>NZ_WNKF01000010.1 GCF_010119225.1 Cyclobacterium roseum
CGAACAGCACGGCTCCGCGGAATTTGTAATTCCGTGGCACAGATCGGGGGATTTGTAATCCCCGGACGGATACGTAAGCAGGATTGCAAATCCTGTTTATCTGTGGTTCGACATTGCAAATATCGAACAGCACGGCTCCGCGGAATTTGTAATTCCGTGGCACAGATCGGGGGATTTGTAATCCCCGGACGGATACGTAAGCAGGATTGCAAATCCTGTTTATCTGTGGTTCGACATTGCAAATGTCGAACAGCAGGGTTTAAGCTAAATTCTTCAATGCCCTTATATCACTTATATGGTTCACTATTTTTTTTCTCGGTGTCTAAGTCTTAAATCGACTCATCCCTACAAAGCCTCTAACTTCACTTTCAGGGTGGTTTCTTTTTCCAGCGCCCAGGCAGGAATTCGGATTTCAATACGCTTCAATCCATCAATTTGCCTGTCCAATTTCAGCGGAGCGGGATCAAGAGAAACGACCGAAACCGCTAGATCCGGATGGGATAAATTTTCCAATTTCACCTGCTTTCCATCCTGCCTCAGGATCGCTCCGCCCGGAACGATTTCCACATCCGCCTGCGTCATGAGCTGCCAGGTGATCATCTCGGTGTTTTCATTGGTGACCAGCTGATCCTCTATTAGTAAGGAATGATCATCCAGACGTACAAACTTCCGGTGCGCCTTATCTAGATTACCCCCAAAAACCGATGTCAGGTCAAACAGGGCTTCGGGTTGAGCTCCCTTCGAGAAATTTTCCAGGCTGGCAAAACCATCGTTGACATGCAATTCATTGTTTACCGTCAAGGTGCTATGACCGTAATTGTTTTTAGTCAGCAAAGTCCAGCGTTCACAATCCTGACAACTTCCCCAAAGGTTGAATCCCGTTGTTTCCAGTTCGTGGTAAGGCTGGTTTCCCGGATCGATTACCCATCTGACCCCGTTCAATTCCCAAATAAAGGAACCGGCATCCATATTGCCATGACTGATGGTGGCCTTGCCTCCTTTACCGCCAAAATAATACGCATCGGCAGCGTCTGAATCATCCCGAAAAATGGTTATTGGATTGGATCCATCTCCTTTCCAGGCAGTAGGAAGACCTTCTTCTGATGTGGATTCAAATTGTGCCAGCCAGATCAGGCCCGCACCGGCTATACGGTGCAACTTGCCCATATCCGCTGTTGGCTGGAGGAACTTTTCATTTTCGATATATAGTGGATTCCCTGTTTTGGTCCCAAACCAGGCCAAAATAATGTCCCCGCTTGTTCCATGTTTATCTCCGCAGTCCGCATAATTGTAATACCAGCCGGAAGGGGCAATGCTTAGTTTCCTGAAATCGGCACTGGCTTTGAAGGCCGGGTATTCGGCTATGCCAAAATCGGTTCCAAAGGCTGATTCCAGCATGGCGGATGTCAGGACCGAAAAGGCGGTTCCATAGCCCCAATAGGTAGACCCTTCCGGGTACACCCCATCCGGACCATACTCTTCCAGGGCATGGGGCATGCCATCCAGGGAACGGGAAATGGTTTTGGCGGCCAATTCCGGATCCTGGTCAGCTATCATGATGGATGCTGCAATCATGCCTCCGTTACAAACCTGGTTCCAGTTATTGGTTCCATCGATCCAGCCGTGGTTGCCTTCCCAACTGGGCTGAATGCCTTTTTCAATCAAAGCGGTTTTGGCCAAAGCTACGGTTGATTTTGGCAGGTCCTTCCCTACCCAATCAATGGCCAGGGCCACGGCAGTTGCCATTTCTGCCACATCCAGAAAATGCGAGGGATTCCAGTCAGAAAAATTGGAAACGGCCAGCAGCTCTTCATTTATCTTGTCCAGGTACTTTTGATCGCCGTCAATTCGATAAGTAATCCCCAATACGTTCATTCGGTGCAGCATGTCACGGGAAGTTCCCAATAGCCGGCGCCCCACTACCTTTCGGGTTAATACCGGCTCACTAAGTACTGCTTCGGCATTGGCTTTCACTGCTTCGTAGTAATTGGCCACCATCGGATCCTGTTTAATTTCTCGCTTCAGGTTTCGTTCCCAGGCGGGTGTAAGGGCCAGTTTCGGGCTTCTTTTGCGCAGGTTGCGCTTGATGTAGTTTACCGTGATGGGATTTTCCAGCTTGGGGGGATCTTGATCTAAAAACGGGTCAACAGCAATCGTTGAGGCTACCGCTGTTCCCTTTGAAGGTCCTGCAAGGATACCTGCAAACAGAAATATACACAGAAGTAATTTTGGGTTTTTCATAGTTATTTTATGGATTTTCAATCATTCAACATGGAATTCAGTAAGGTAGGAAAGGTTTAGTCGAAATGGCGATTTTAGGTATCGAAACAAGAATTTAGCCGTTCATTCTGCTGTTTACAAAAGGTAATTTACATTTTTCTACTATTCCTTTCAATCCTTCCATGTAATATAAAGAAAAAACCTGCCAACAATTCCTCCGAAAAAACGATCCGGGAAAAATTGTTGACAGGTCTTATCAAATTTAACAGCCAGATTAAAACTGACCTTTTACCAATATTTAGAACTTGGTCTTTCTAATGACTCCAATTCTGAAAGTCACCTAACTAAACCAATATTTTATTCGTAACCAGGATTTTGCTCCAGTTGCGGATTTTGAGCCAGGTCATCCAGTGGAAGGGGCCAAAAGTAATGCTTGCCTTCATCGAATACCGGATTTTCCCAGTCGGTGCCTTTATACACATCGATATAGGTATTTCCGTTATCGGGATCTACACTGGTCTGTATGGCTGCACCGGCGTACCTGGCTTCAGCGTCTGCAGTCCACCGGATACCCAAATCAGGGCTTTCCAGTTTTTTACCCTGCTTCCAACGCTTCAGGTCGTTGTATCGGAAACCTTCCAAAAACAACTCAACCCTTCTTTCCCTTCTGATCTCTACTAGTAAGGGGGAAATACCATCATTGGCATATCGGGGATCCATCGGTGGATTTACATCCAGGTGAGGCATGGCTACCCGGTCTCTAAGCAGATTGATACTCATATCCAGGTCGGCCTGGGTGATTTCACCCAGCTCGGCCTTGGCCTCTGCATAATTCAGCAACACTTCCCCGTATCGAAGAATGATTCCGGGCGTTTCCGCTGTATTGTAAGCCTTGCCGATCATATCATCTGCATTGTAATGTTTGACAATGTGATAACCCGTTGTGGTAGTAAGGCCTCCGGGCATCCCTACAATTCTGGGGTAATCCCTTCCATCATTATTATGGTATTTGTACTTTTCGGAATCATCCGGATGAAGGATCGTCTGTCGTAAGCGAGGATCCCGGTTAGCAAAGACATCTTCAATGGTCTCATCGCCCTGATACAGCGGAGACATAGAAATCGGTAAGCCATCGGTTGCCAGGAAATCTTCGACAAAACTTTTGGTGGCTCCACCTGTATAGCTGAAATAGCTTTGGACGTGATTGGTATAGATTCCCAATTGGTACCTTCTCCACACCATCACCTCCGGATTGCCACTTACATCCAACTGTCGATGAAAGGCATTGAAATCGTTTTCCGGATCCCCGGTATTGTACACCGAATAGGGGCCGTTGTCCATGATTTCCTTGGCCGCTTCCGCCGCTTTTGTCAACCACATTTCGGCATTGGATCCACCGTGGTATTTTCTCCAGGTACCTTCAAACAGACAAACCCGGGACATGATGGCCAAAGCGGCCCAACGGTTCAATCGGCCCGGCTCGTTGCCATCTCCCCAGTCATCAGGAATGTGGGTAGCGGCAAATTCCAGATCAGCCAGGACATTATCCATCGCCTCTTCTCTTGGCGTTCTTGCGGCAAAGAGGGCTTCGTCATCGATATTGAGTTCTTTTTCCACCCAGGGAACATCCCCAAATTTCTGAACTTTATCAGCATAGAACCAGCCTCTGAACAGTCTGGCTTCCCCTACATACTTATTACGAGTTGCATCAGGGATGGCTGCTTTGGGGTAGTTTTCCAGTCCAATATTGATGGCTCTGACAAAATGCCATCCCCTATAGCCAAAGGGTTGGGCACCATTGGGTACAATTTGTCTCCCGGCTCTTACCTGCTGGTAAAACAAGTGCCGCTCGTGCCTGGGAGCCAGGTTATCTGTAAATTCATCCTGGAAATAATAACTATACCTATGACTGTCAAACCCATCATCATGGGCCATCATAATGGGCACATCGTTATCGTTTAATGCCATGTGGTACAGTGTATTGTTGTAGGTAGCCAGGTCATTTTCTGTATTCCAGAATGTCTCGTTACTCACTTCATCCAGTGGATAGCGTTCCAGGAATTCATCGTTGCAGGCGGAAAACATCACTGCCAAAAGGCAAGTCATGATCCAAATATATTTATTGCTTTTCATAGTATTTTCGGTTTTTTATTAGAAGGTTATTCTCGCACCTAGCGTGTACACACGTTGCATCGGGTACTCAATAGCTCCTGAATAAATGGACTCAGGATCCAAGGGCTTACGTATAGGAGAATATTCCCAAAGATTCATGCCCGCAAAGTAAATATTGGCATTTTGAAAACCGATCGTTTCCATCCAACTAAGGGGCAGATTATAACTCAAGTTGACATTTTTCAGACGTACATAGGCTGCATTCTGCAAAAACCGTGTTTGAGGCTGGATATTCTTTTTATCATTGGTAGAGATATGAGGATGGGCAAAATAAGCATCCCTGTTATCTTCAGACCAGGAATCGGTGATAAAATATTTCTCCACGTGCCCGGCGTTGAAAGGGAAAAACCAGGTCCAGTTGCCTGAGGTTGGCCAGTGGTCCCTTCTCCCTACTCCCTGGAAGAACAAATTCAAGTTGAAATTTCTCCATTGCAGGTTATTGTTGACACCGAAACTATATCTTGGTGTATTATTTCCTATCACCCTTCTGTCTCCCGGCTCGGAAAGCGTGTTGTTACCTGGTGAAATCACACCATCGTTATTCAGGTCCGCATATTGGATGTCTCCTGGTCTCCAGTTGGCTCCCAAGCGGGACTGATCGGCATGGTTATCTACCGCTTCTTCCGTCTGGAATATACCAACGGTTTCATAGCCCCAGATTTCTCCCAATTGTTGGCCTTCATAATACTGATTAATCACTCCCTCGGGATTGATAAACCTGGTAATCTCAGCCGTCCAATCTGACAAGGCCAGGGTAATGTCATAATTCAAGTCGTCTCTGACCTGGTCCCTCCAGGTTAATGCCAGTTCCCAGCCAGTAGTCTTAAGGTCAGCCGCATTGGATTGTGGCGCACCAGTTCCCAATATGGATGGGTATTGTTGCCTCATCAGCATATCTTTGGTTTCCCTCGAAAATACATCAAAAGAGGCATCAATTTTACCGCCAAATAAGGTGAAGTCAAGACCAACATTCTGAGATACAACCGTTTCCCAGGTCAAGGTCGGACTTACCAATCCGGCAGGAGACACATAAGGTGTTCGCTGACCGGCACTCATCATATAAGGAGATTGACCGGTTCCCATGGTAGGAATATAGGGGTAAAAATTATTACCTAATAATTGATTACCTAAGGTTCCGTAGGAAGCTCTTATTTTCAATTCGTCCATCCAGCTGCTGGTTCCCGCCATCCAGTTTTCATTCGAAAGTCTCCATCCTGCAGAGAAAGAAGGGAAGAAACCAAAACGACTGTCCTGAGGAAAACGAGAAGTACCGTCGTACCGCCCATTGGCTTCCAGTAGGAATCGTTCGTCAAAAATATAGTTTACCCGGTAAAAGGCTCCCCTCAACGAAACATGACTACTGCTTCCTGCTGTTTGCTGCATCCCAATGGTGGCATTTAAATCCGTAATTAGGGGAGTAAGCAAGGTATTGGCTTGTGATCGGACGAATTTATTCTGACCCCACTCCTGATTAAAACCAATCATGGTTTTCAGATTGTGTATTTCCGGAAGTGGAACTTGGTAATCCGCATAGGCATTGAAAACATAATACTGGTTATAAGTATTTCTTTCATCGATGAAATCGTTACCGCTGAAACCATTACTAATCATTTGATCGGCCAGGAGGTTGTTGTCGACAATATCAATTTTGCTGGCTACTTCCTGCTGTGTTCTGTGAAAGAAATTATACGAGAAATTAGACTTAATCGTAAGGCCTTCCGCTGGCGTGAGCGTTGCTCCCTGCGTCAACCAAATATCGTTATTTGTCCAGGTATTTCTTCCTCCATCTTCCAGATAGGGCCAGAAATTAGTTCCGCCAAAATACATCCCAATGTATTGTTCGTACTGCTCTCGGTCACCTGGCTCTATGTAGTGAGGCAAATCAGGAAATTGAATGGGCATAATTGGATTTACCCTCGCCAGTGAGTTGATATTCACATCCCAGTTGTAGAAATAAGGTTTGTCAGTCTGCTGAGAGTTGATCACGATTTTCTCATCAAGGGTCAACCAATCTGTTATTTTAAATTCCCCTTTCATCAGGATGTTGTATCGCTTGAAATTTTCATTGCGCTCTGAATCCAGGTACCCATCCTTATTCAAGTGACCAAAGGAAACGAAATAATTCGAATTTTCTGAACCCCCTGAAATGGATAAATCATGCTGTTGCGTGGGAGCAAAGTCCGTCATGATATTGTTCTGGTAATTGTTAAAACCGTAAAAACGAAGGTTTCCATCTACCACGCCCCATTCGTTTTCGGGGATTGGGTTTTCAGACCATCTGCGAGTGCCTTCCACCATGTCATCATCAAAACTAGGCACGCCGTTAGTTCGAATATTCGCAGTGTTTCTGGCATTTACAAAATCATGCGGATCCGTGACCGGATCCATATTGAAGATCGGTTTGGCTAATGAAAACTGGCTATTTAAGGATACTCTTACTTTACCGGCTTTTCCGCTTTTAGTAGTGACCAAAACAACTCCAAATGCAGCCCGGGCACCGTAAACGGCAGCGGCGGAAGCATCTTTTAGTACGGATACACTCTCAATATCATTGGGATTGATCCTGTTTAGGTCCATGGGAACGTTATCCACCAAAATCAAAGGAGAACCCCCATTGATGGATTGAAATCCTCGAATATTGAAAGACGGACTCTGCGAGGGATCTCCGTTTTGGGGGGTAATGTTCAGGTTGGGAATTACCCCTTGCAGCCCTTCTGCCACATTCGCAATCGGCCTGCTTTCGAGTCGCTCACTAGTAGCTACCCCAACAGCTCCTGTTAGGTTTACTTTCTCCTGCGTACCATATCCAACGACCACCACTTCATCCAATGCTTGCGCACTTTCTACCAAGGTGACATCAATGGTTTGCTGGTTTCCGACTTCTACGGTCTTACTTTCAAAGCCAATAAAAGAGAATACCAGGGAGACTCCTTCCGGTACGGTCACGGAATATTTTCCATCCAGATCCGTCGCCGTACCTACGGAGGTACCCGGAACGGATACGGTAGCACCGGGTATGGGTTGCCCATTTTGGTCCGTCACGGTCCCGGATACGGTGATATCAAATTCATTTTGGGTTTTCTCCACGCTGCTGATGGAGGCTCTGTCTGGCACATTCACTGCCACATTCTCTAGATTCCTGTCTAATTGCTGTTCCTGCGCCATCAGGCTGCCGGATACCAGGTAAAACAGGATTGCCGCCAGGCATGAAATCGATTTCACCAGGCGACAATTAAGTACTTGTTTTTTCATAATGGATTGTTGTTAATTGTTAGATTTTTCTTAATCGTTTTTCTTCGCTTGTCACGAATCAGTTTTCCATAGGCACTTGATTTATTGATGAACGGTTTTTTTAATACATGAAAAACAAAACATCGCTTTGTTTTTACAGCTTTTAATTAACCTTAACGAAATTATATTTTACTTAACAAGAAACCTCCCTTTAAGCAAAGGGAATCTTTAATCTTAACAGGGTGATTTCATCTGAATTATTCCAAATTATATGGATTTTATTATCAAGAAAAAAATTATAGGGGATCTTTTTTTATAACTAATTTTTTGTGTTTTAAATCAGAAAAATCCTTTTGTAAAAAAAATATGATTCCCAGTACCCAAACCTGAAGGTTTTTCAGCCTTAATCCCTGTTTCCTTTTTTTGGACTGCCTATCCGGAATTCCATTATTTTTTTTAATCGTAATAGTGACGTTTGAAAAAAAAATAAGTAAACTTAAAACCGGATATTACCAACGAATGATTTCCGGGTAGGTAATTAGGTCTTGGTAATCCCGCAGAATAGCCCATATGCTATTTTAGGAAGTAATTATTGGCAAAACAAAAACGACTAACGGTAGACTTAGATTAAAAGCTATTATGATTAAATATTCCAGTCAGACCAGGGTTTTGGTAGCCGTGGATTGCATTATTTTCGGATTTGATGGTCAAGACTACAAATTATTACTGGTACAGCGTGGGTTTGCGCCAGAAAAAGAAAAGTGGAGCCTGATGGGTGGGTTTCTCCAACCCACAGAATCCCTTGATGAAGCGGCCACGCGAATCCTAAAACAGCTAACCGGATTGGAAAACGTTTATTTGGATCAAATGCATGCGTTTAGCCGACCGGATCGAGACCCGGTAGAGCGCGTGGTGGGAGTCGTTTACATGGCCCTGATCGATATCGAAAAATACGAAAAGCAAATAAACGATGATTTCCATGCCCGCTGGTTTTTGATGAAAGAATTACCCCAACTGATTTTTGACCATGAGGAAATGGTGCAGATGGCACTTAATCGCCTCCGTTATAAGGCATCGCTTCACCCCATCTTGTTTGAATTGCTTCCGGAGAAGTTTACCCTGCCTCAGCTGCAGGCCTTGTACGAAGGACTCTTCGACACCAAGATTGACAAACGAAATTTTACCCGGAAATTACTGTCCAGCAATATCCTGAAAAAGAAAAACGAAAAGGATAAATCCACCTCCAAAAAAGGGGCCTATTTTTACTCGCTTAATGAGGCCATTTATAAGGACAATGGTCAAAACATGCTAAACCTGATCCCCAAAAATGAAATGCCTGCCGCTATGGAATAAATTTCCCTTCTTCTCCCGGGAAAGAACGGGTGCTGTTTCATCCGGCACCTCTCTGCTGTTGTACTGGGGCTGTGTAGGGGTCTTTACCTTTATGGCGTCAGGACTATTTGCCCAAAACCAGGAAATTAGTGGCTCCTGGAGAGGAGAACTCGATTTGGGTATCCAAAAACTTCCATTAGTTCTTCATTTCCTAGCCCTGGAGGCGATGGACATGGCATTATTTGAGATACATCGTTTCGAGAATCTGAACCATTTGTTTCAAGCTGCTCCAACCGGAGCCGTGTCCGAATACGGCGAAATCGAGGAAACCATGCACGAACCGATGATGGAAAAGCTGGGAACCTGGATTCTTCAACTGCCGCCAACTCAAGCTCTCCCTTCCCCATGAAACATGCCTTCCAAACCGAGCTGAAAAATTTTCATTCGGACTTGTGGCAATATCACCTGCCCGTTCCGGAGGAAGTGGTCCGTGAGCTCATGCGGGAAGGAAATAAACGAATCATTTGCACGCTAAATGATAGCCATACCTTTTCGGCAGCCTTGATGAAATGCCAGGATTATTGGTTTGTCTTGATCAACAAAAAGATAAAAACGACCCTTCGCCTGAATCCCGAATCACAGGTGCAGGTTAGTCTGGAGTCTGACCTTTCAGAGTTTGGTCACTCCATGCCCGAACCCCTGCAACTCCTTTTGGAGCAGGATGAACTATTTAGCATGCATTTTTATGCACTCACGAAAGGAAAACAACGAAGTTTAGTCTACCTCACCGGCAAAGTGAAAAATCCACAAAGCCAGCTAAACAAGGCCCTGGCCATCATGACTCATTTAAAGGAAACGGGCGGAGAGCTAAATTTTAAACAATTGAATGAGAAAATCATTTATTTTAATAACCGGTAAAATCTGGGTATTATGACAGATTTGGAACAAATGGCTGCTTCGACACTTGATTGCCGTGTTTGACAAATTTTCATTTTCCAAATGAATACTATAAAAATAAAATCGAACTGATTCTAGAATTCCTATTTTTGCGTTCAATCAAACAGACAAACTTTTATCTCCCATGCAAAACTACGCCAACCATAGCCGGTATTTCCCCTTACATCATTATGTCGTGGCTCCGCTTACGCTGATTTTACTCTCCTGGTCTTTTTGGAACCTGGCAGAAGCATTTGCAGCGGGTGGGGATTGGCTGCACAGCCTTTACCTGGCTTTAGGAGCGGTGGTCCTTTTTTTGCTGCCCGTCATGTCCCGAATATATGCATTGAAAAATCAAAACCGCATCATCCGGCTGGAAATGAGGTTGCGGTATTTCCAGCTTTCCGGCAAACCATTTTTGCACCTGGAAAAGAAACTGAATATGAAGCAACTCATAGCCCTGCGCTTTGCCGGAAGTAAGGAACTCCTCCCACTGATAGACCGGGCTATTCAAGAAAACCTAAGCCCCGGGGAAATTAAAAGGGCCATCAAGGACTGGCAAGGAGATTACATGCGGGTGTAAATACCAATGGTATCCCGATTTGGGGATACCATTGGAGATAGCCAGTTAATCAATCAACTTATTCAGCAATACCCGGACCTCTTTAGGGTTCTTGATATTGTAATTTGCCTGCGTGTAAGCATATCCTACCCGTATGGTATAGGCACTTTTGGGCATGGCTTTAAAGGTGTCTTCATCTGTCCAATCATCTCCCAGGGCCATCACAAAATCGTACTCTTCGCCTCTCATCATGGACAAGGCAGCACGACCTTTATTGATGTCGGGCCTTTTGATTTCCAAAACCATATTTCCTTCCAGCACTTGCAAATTGTGGCCCCGGGCCATGTATTTAAGGTGACTGAATAACTCCCTCATCCGCAGGTCGCCCAGGCCACTCTCCACCTTCCGGTAATGCCAAACCAGGGAATGGTGTTTTTCTTCGATGAAGGCCCCCGGAGTTCTCAGTACATAATATTCCATTACCTGCCGGATATCCTCTTTCCAGCTATCGTCTACATCTGCATACAGGGACCATTCCTCCGGCTGGTCCTTCTTTTTGAGCCAAACGCCATGTTCGGCGATCATATCCACGTGTTGTCCTTTAAACCATTTGCCCAAGGTTTCCTTATCCCGTCCACTGATAATGACCACCTGACATACCTTGGAGAGCGTGGCGACCAGGGACTTCAGCTCCTCGTCGGGAAAAGCATCCTGCGGACGACTTTTGAATCCTACTAAGGTCCCGTCATAATCCAAAAAAACGATGGGCCGTTTTGCCGCTTTAAATGAATCAACTAATTGCCGCATTATTTTAGAATCCAGGGATTTGGATTCCAACTCGGTTTGCTTTTCCTTGACATGCGTCAGCCGATCCATGAATACCTTTACCCACTGAAAAATATCGTATTTTTTCAGGCTGGATTGCATGGAACCTATCCGTAACTCTTGCTCTTCTTCGTCCATGGACAGGGCTTCTACGATGGCTTTTACCACCCCTTCCTGATTGTTTGGGTTAACAAGTATGGCATCTACCAACTCTTTACTGGCACCAGCCATTTCAGAAAGGATTAATACGCCCTTTTTATGCGTTTTACTGGCGACAAATTCCTTGCACACCAAATTCATCCCATCCCTGAGCGGGGTGACAAGCGCAATATCGGACATGGTATAGAAGGCACTTAACTCATTGAATGGGAAACTCCTGTAAAAATAATGCACCGGCACCCAATTTAGGGTGGAGAACTTACTGTTGATACTCCCTACCAGGGTATCTATTTCCTCCTTTAGTACCTGGTATGATCTTACTTTATCCCGGGAAGGCACCACCACCATGATCATGGAAACCTTGCCATGGTATTCGGGATGGTCTTCCAATAATTGGGTAAAAGCCTTGATACGTTGGGGAATTCCTTTGGAATAATCCAATCGGTCAATGGTGATCAATAATTTCTGATCCCCCAGCATTTCCTTAAATTTCTTAACGTGGTTAAGCGTCTTTTTACTTACAGCGGCCTTGGCAAATTTCTCGTAGTCAATGCCCATGGGAAACGAATCCACATTGATCAAGCGGTTATCTGCCTGGATAAACCCACTTTCATTCGAAAGCCCCAGAATGCGCCCTACCGCACTGAGGAAGTGGCGCATGTCGTCATACGTATGGAAACCGATCAAATCGGAACCCACCATCCCTTCGAGCATTTCCTTTCTCCATGGCAACATGCGGATGATCTCGTAGGACGGGAAGGGTATGTGTTGAAAAAAAGCAATGGTGGCATTGGGAAGGTGATTCCGAAGCATCATTGGCAAGAGCAGTAATTGATAATCGTGGACCCAGATGGTATCATCCGGGTTTGCCTTGGCCAATATCGCATCACAGAACTTCTGATTTACCTGTACATAGGCTTCCCAGTAAGAATCTTCGTAATTGATGTATTGGGTGAAATAGTGGAAGGCAGGCCAAATGGTCTCGTTGCTAAACCCTTCGTAATAAAGCTCTACGTCCTTTTTGGTCAAAAAAACAGGAGCCATTTTCAGCTTTTTTAGCTCATCGACAATTTCATTTCGCTGGTCTTCATCGGCTACATCATTGCCGGGCCAGCCTACCCATATATTCTCGCCTTCCTTATAGATGGAACCCAAGCCAGTGGCCAATCCACCTGCACTGGGTTTAAATTCAAACTTGCCATTTTTGTGTTGCAAACTAATGGGCAGTCTATTGGAAACAATAATCGTTTTGGACATGTCTGGCTGTGGGTTGCTTGGTATAAAAAGGTATTTCGGTAAGGTTCGTTAAAAACGCTTCTAACAGCGTCTAATTTAATGAAAATGCCTTGATAAAAAAAACCGGATGCGGTATTCCGGCACCAAGGATTGCTACCTTAAAGGGTTTAATAAAATTGATTTCGCTGGAATAATTTCCAGAGTAAATTGCCGGTCAGGGCACTTGAGCCGCCGATCAAAAAACCCATCACGGCCGTAATTCCCACCAGAACCGCGCCATTTTCCATCTCCATGATCCCGGCAATCCGTTCCGGAAAATCCGAATCGGTGGCTGACCAAGTGATCAACGGAACCAGTAGCCAAACCAAGCCAACCCCAAATGCGCCTGCTATAAAGGCATTTAAGGCCGGACCTTTCCAGCCTACGGCAAGTGCCCCAATCAGGATCATGATGACCCAATAGGGAACCAGCCCGCCCAAGGCATAGGCGATCAGTGCATTCAGTAGCAATTGAACGAGTAGACGCATCTTATTCCGGTTTAAAAAGTGTTTTGAAAAGCAATTCTTCCTCCTCCTGCGCACCCTTCAGGTCCATTTTCACATAATCACCTGAAGCCCACTTGTCGATCATATTGTCGTAAAAACGGCTCCCCGGATTTCCTGACTGCCCCCCCGGGTAAATTCCGAAGGCCTGAATTTCCGGCCCCATTTCCACCACCATTCGCCAACCTGGCCCCCAGTCGTCGCTGGTGGCGTTTACGATGTTTTTACCGCCCCCTATTGGTATGTTTTTTCTTCCAAATGCCTCCAGATTGGGGATGATGTGTGCAAGGGTAGTACTCTTGTAATCGGCCCAGGTCAGGGAATCCACAGGGACTTCCAATACCTCCATCTCTTTCACCATCCTTTCAAATCCCCTACCGATCCAATATCCAGCCTGTTCTTGCTGCGTCGTTGAGGGGTCATCAAACCAGGGGCCTGAGGGTTCCTGCCGCAGCAAGCGGGAAAGCACGTATTTATTGGGGTAGACAAGGGGCTGTTGGTCCGGATTCCAGGATCTGAACAAGGCCGATTGCAAATTACGCCACCAGGAAGTAAAAATGGCCGGTGCCGAAATATCCGCCCCCGCATCAAAATCCCAGGACTGTAAGGGAGTTATCCATTTTTGGTTTACCGGGGTTTGGTAACTGCTATCCAGATTTTCCAGCATATAGGGGACTATTTCCGAAGCATGTAGGTTAAAGTTATCCAATTGAAGATCCATCATATCTGCTGTCGAAATGGCCTGCAATTCCGATAAACGCGCATGAATTCTCCGGTTTCGGAAATATTCGAATTCGTTTGCAAAGACGTAATAAGGGTAGTTTTCGGAAGCAGGATGCTGATTGGCCGACATGACGAAACCCCGATCCGGATTGAATTCCCGAACCTGATGCTCCTGCGGAATCCAGCCCTGCCACTCAAAATCAGGATCACTGCCATCCATCAGGTACTTTCCCTGTCCGGTCCATTTTACGGGAAATTTTCCCTGAACCGATAGGGCGATATTCCCCTCGATATCGGCAAAGGCAAAATTCTGTGCGGGAGCAGCATAACTGGCAATGGCTTCTAAAAATTCATCGTGATCTCTTGCTTGATTCAGCCTTAGGAAGGTCCGCTGCTCATTGGAGCCCTCATGCGCGGTCCACTTCAATGCAAAATCGGTGGGTCCCCCCTCCATTAGAAAGTTTCTGTCATAGACCACCGGCCCGTAATGCGTATACACCACCGTATCGACATAATCTTGCTGACCTTTTATTTTGATGCTTTCCAACCGGATGGTGCTCTGGATCCACTGCCCGTTGTACAGGTATTCTTTCCGGGATTCGTCTTTAAACGTAATTTTATACCAATCTTTTACATCCCTGTCGGCATTGGTCATTCCCCAGGCTATTCGTTCGTTAAATCCAATGATGACTCCCATGGCACCGGGAAGGCTCGCTCCTTTTACGGAATAATCTGGCGTGCTCAACTGAACCGCATACCAAAGGGAGGGCAGGTTCAAGGCCAAATGGGGGTCATTGGCAAGCATCGCATTTCCACTTTCCGTTTTACTACCGGACACCGCCCAATTATTCGACCCGTACCCGGGTTCTTTGTCCGGTAATACACTGGAAACCAAACCAGAATCGGGATAATTCTGTTCGGGAACAGGAACTGGTTCCGGTTGAAAGCCCCAGTTTTCCTTTGACACCACCGGAAGGGTTCCTTCCGGGTACTCCGGAAACAACTGCTGCATCCAGGTATCGCCAAAAAGATTTCTAACATTGGTAAAGGCCAGATCCCGGTCGCCGGACAAGGTCTCCGCCATGTTCATTAAAAAGATAAGGGTCTTAAACGGGCTCCAGGGTTCGGGCTGATAGTCCAGCAATTTGTATTCGATGGGAAGGTCCCCGGGGGACAAATTTCGTATGTATGCATTGACCCCTTCGGCGTAAGCCTTCATGAGGGCCAAAGTCTCCGGATCCGTTTTTTCCAGGAAGGATAATTTGTTTTCAGCACCAAAGCCCAGCCCTTTTCGACGCATTTCCCGGTCGTGATTCAACGCAATTTCCCCGACTACCTCTGATAGCCTGCCTTCGGCAGCACGTACCTGAAATTCCATTTGCCACAGCCTGTGGGCAGCGGTCACATACCCTTGAACCCGAAACAAATCAGCCTCATTTTCTGCAAAAATATGGGGGACCAGATTCGTATCGTATTTCACTTGCACAGGGGCCATTAAGCCTTCCAAATCCAGTTCCTCTATCGGATTTCGGTCTTCACTCGTCATATTTTGCCAAAATCCCCGAAAAGGATCAAATATACTGGCAAGGGGAGGCAAACCGGCCAGGTTTATCGATAGCCCTACCGCGATCAGCAAGGTGATCATTAACGAAATAAAGAACCCGATGTATTTCATTCAATCGTGATGGGCAATACCAGTTTTTCCCATTTTACTTCCAAACCATCCGCAACAACCTCAATGGAAAGCCATTCCTGGCTTTCGTCAACCCAGGTAGGAGTTACCTCAACCCGTAACACGTCTTGTTCCTCGTCATATTGGAAATGCCCGTGCTCCAGGTCCCATTCAGCGTTAAAGATGACTGTCCATGAATCATTGGCTCTGGGAATGGTAAAAAGAGAATATTTTCCTGGAGCCAATGGCTCCCCTTCTATCAGTACCTTCTCTTCCAGCGTGATATAGGTAGCCTCATTGGCTCCAGTCCGCCATACTTCTTCGTAGGGCACCAGGTCACCCCAGATTTCCCGGCCCTTGATGCCAGGTGAACCGTATTGCACCGTTATGGACTTATTCCCGATTTCTCCGGAGGTGGTTTTTAGTGGACTGGCTCGCTCTTCTTCCGAAGCGGATTCCATGGTCGCCGCCGCTTCCGAACCGGAGTCATTCGTTGAAGGTCCCGAACAGGACCAAACGAAAAATAGCAGAAATGAGCCAAATAGGTAATAAAAATTCTTTATCATCGTACGCATGGGTATGCTTGTTTAATTTTATTCTAATTTATGTATTTTTTTCTGCCCTGCCATATTCATTTACCAGAATAATGCAGCAAAATGGAAGCGATATTCGAATATCCCCTTAGAAAAGGTAGTACATTTGGGGAATCAGACCATTATCCGGTCGCAGAATGGAAGCCTTACTCGAAGTCCATTTTGGGATTGGGCGGCAAAAAAAACAAATTTGTTGTTTCTTGTATGTTTTTTTCACCAATTTGTGTTGAAATTTCAGCTATCCTATGCGTTTCATAATCGTTACTTTCTTTTTCGTTTCTGTGCTCCTTTTTTTCAGTGTTCACGTATCTCCCGAAAGCTGGGGTTATACGGGGTTGTTTTCCCTGCTGATACCCGTTTTTATTTTACTAAACCTCTTCTTAATTGTGCTACTCCTATTTGGCAGATTAAGATTAATCATTTTTCCTGTTCTCGCGCTGGTAATTGGATGGAAATTTCTTTCGGTCAGTTTCCAATGGAATACTCCCGACACGACCACAGAAGGCTTTTCCATTCTAAGTTACAACGTAATGTTATTCAACAACAATTGGGGTCCTAATCGGGAAGAACTGATTATAAACTCCGTACAATGGGCTCGGGATAATCCTTCGGATATCAAGTGTTTTCAGGAATTCTATCAGGATTTCACCACTCCCTCCAAGAATGCTCTTAAAATATTGAGTAAGGACGGAGCTTACGAACATGCTTTTTTGCCGGTAGACGGTAATCCAAAAAAACGAGCCTACGGTATCGCCATTTTTAGCAAATTCCCCATCATCAATAGCGGTAAGGTTTTTGACAACAAGAAAAACAATGGGGCCATGTTTGCGGATATTAAAATCCGGCAGGATACCATTCGCGTGTACAACACCCACCTGGAGTCCATGAATATCCGGGCTGCTGACCTGAATAATCTGGAAGGAATCAAAAGCCAGTACCGCAGCACCATAAAGAAATTAAAAGAAGGAATACAAATGAGGGCCACTCAGGCACGCATTCTTAAAGATCATATAGGAAATAGCCCCTATCCGGTCATATTGGCCGGAGATTTTAACGATCTTCCATATAGCTATACCTATTTTAGTTTTAAAGAGATGCTGAAAAATGCGTTCGAGGAAATGGGAAGAGGATTCGGTTTTACGTATAATAAGGTGCTTTTCTTCCTTCGCATAGACAATATTTTTTTCGATGCCCCCTTAGAAATCCAACAATTTCGAACCCACCGGGAAGTAGATTATTCCGACCACTACCCTATTTCGGCCGTTTTTGCTTTTCCTGAATAGCCGGCCTTGTCTTCTTTTGAATCCATTTTTGGAGGTACGTCAACAGCACCGGTAGCCAAAATAGATCTGCCACTAAAGCGAAAAACAGGGATAAGCCCACCAAGACTCCCGTAAACCAGGGAATCTCCAAATCACTGAATGCCAATACCATAAAACCGGAAGAAAGGATAACGGTGGTTAGTATGATGGCTTTTCCGGTGGTAAAAAACGTAATTCGGAGTGCTTTCTCAAACGGAAATCCCTTCGCCAGTTGCATGCGCAGGCTGCTAAGGAAGTGAATGCTGTCGTCCACGGCAATTCCAAAAGCAATCGCAAATACAATGGAAGTGGATAATTTAAAATCAACCCCCAGTAAAAACATGACCCCACCCACCCATACCAGGGGAATAATATTTGGAAGCAATGCAATAAGTGCCACTCTCCAGGACCTATATAGCAAGCCAATCACCAGAGCCACCAGCAAAAAAGCGAATCCCAATCCGGAAAAAACTTTCTGAGTGACCTGTTCGTGACTTTTATCAATCAGAAAGGAAGTGCCGGTAAGCCGTACCTGTAACAAATCTTCGTTCACTTCATCGGCTACAAAGGCCTTGAGCCTTGCGTGCTGTTGGTATCCGATATAGCTTCCGACATCCTTAGCGCGGGCGGAAATTCTGCCGGATTTTACGTTTTCCGTCCACAATTTCCATTCGTTTTCATCTATCCACCGCTCCAACATCGGAGCCATGCGTTCATAGCTGCCCTCAGACGGGAGGGTGTAGGCTTTGGGATTTCCTCTGTTCTGTGCCTTATTGATTCCCTTCACCAGGGAGAGGGGTGACAAAATAGCATCCGTGCCGTAATTATCCCCTATAAAATCCTCCAGTTTTTTGATTTCCTTCAGGACGGCGTAGTCAAATAAATCTTGTTCCGAATCCCCCACTTCCAGATAAACTTCCAGTGGCTTCGACCCGTCAAAGGTTTGATCAAAAAACCGAAAATCCTCCTTTAGCGGGTGATCTTCCGGTAAGCTATCGACGATGTAGCCATTGGTCTTCACCTGAGACATCAAATACCCGGCACCCAGGCTGACCAGTACAAAAATCAAGGAAATACGGGTTCCCCGGTTGATCACCTTCTTGTAAACCGAGCCCAATACCCGATCCCAGCGCCGGGCCCAATCCTGATTTTCAGCCGATGGCAGGGCAGGAAAGACCAGCAAAGCCCAGGGTAGCAGGGTGACCAGTGCCAGAAACATAAAAAGAACTCCCAATCCCGTGTACACCCCAAACCAACGCAAACTTCCTATATCGGTAAAATAAAGAGAAAGAAATCCCAGGGAAGTCGTCAAGGCTGTCAAAAACACCGGAAGGGTCAGCTCCTGGCACATCGCGGCTACCGCCTTCTCTTTCGGCAGGGAGTCTCTCAGGGATTGTTGATAATGATTTAAGAAATGGACCAGACCACTTAGCCCAATGACCATCAGGATCGGAGGTTGCATGACCAGCATGACATCTAGCTGCCCTCCGGTAGCCAGCAGGAAAGAACCGGCCCAGAAGACTCCCAGGACGATGATTAGGAAGGGAAGCAGCACCGCCCACCAACTGCGGTACAATAGCCATAACAATAGCAACACCCAAATCCCCGCCAACCCAAGAAAAAGCGTAAACTCCTCCTGAAGCAAGCTGACAAATTCTCCCTGAGCCCTTATTTTTCCAGCCATTTTAGATTCAGGAAGTCCTGCGTTATGCACTGCATTTTCAATCGACCTGAACAAAGAATCACCGGCTTCCTTCCCGATAAGTTGTTGGTTTTGAATCACCAACAAAAGGTAATCCTGGTCTTCGCTAATCAGGCTTCCCTGCCACTGACCGTCCTCGGAAAGTTTCTCGGATGTCTGAATCAGGGCCTCGGAGGAAGACCAATCCATCAATGGACTGAAGCTCACTCCAAAAGGACCAATCCGCGGCGCTTCCATACGAAGCAGCGAGTTCACCTCCTCTACCCCGTCAAATTCCCTGATTTTATTTTCCAGTTGCAGGGCTTTTTCAAGGAAAATGCTATCGTATATATCCGGTTGCCTGCCCAGGGCCAGAAGAAGGTAATCGTTATCATTTTCGAACGTGGACCGGTAGTTCTGATAAAATTCCAGATCCGCATCCCCTTGCTGAAAAAAGTTTTCAAAATCATAATTAAACCGAAGTCCCTCCCAGCTATAAACAAAAAATAACGTAAGTGCGATGGCACCTACCAGTCTCCAAAAAGCCTTTCTTTTAGTCATGTTTGTATTTCCTTTCCCCGGTTCAATGTTTACTCATAACAGGCAACAAGGATAAACGGTTTGGCCAGCCCCCGAATTTGATTTATTTTAGAGCAAAAATTTAGATACACATGAAAAAACATACCTTTTTTTTTATTTGGGGGCTTTTACTGGCATTTAGTGGCTATGATAGCCAGGCCCAATCATCCCGATGGCAACAATCCATCCATTACCAGATGGAAGTGGATATGGATGTTTCCACGAATCGGTACCAGGGAACCCAAACCATAGCCTATTCCAACCATTCACCGGACACCTTATACCGGGTATTTTTTCATTTGTATTACAATGCCTTTCAACCAAACAGCATGATGGACGAAAGGTCCCGAACTATATCCGACCCGGACCGGAGGGTTGGGGATAGGATAGCCCATTTAAGTCCCGAAGAAATCGGCTACATGCGGGTAAACAGCCTGCAGATGAACGGCCAATCGGTCGCTATGGAAGAGGTTGGTTCGGTGCTGGAAGTGAGCCTTCAGGAACCCATATTGCCCAACAGCACGGTCATTTTTGAATCCGAATTTGAGGCACAGGTGCCCTTACAGGTTAGGCGCTCCGGCAGAGATAACGCCGAAGGCATCCGGTATAGCATGGCCCAATGGTATCCAAAACTGGCCAATTACGACGAGCAGGGCTGGCATGCCAACCCTTATATAGGCAGGGAATTTTATGGGACCTGGGGAAATTTTGATGTAAAAATAACCATCGATAAAAACTATGTCCTGGGTGGAACCGGTTACTTGCAAAATGCCCATGAAATCGGCCATGGCTACGAAGCACCCGGAGAGCGTACCAAAAAAAGCAACGAATCCAGGCTAACCTGGCATTTTTATGCCCCACAGGTACATGATTTTATGTGGGCTGCGGACCCTGATTTTACCCATGATAAGTTGGTGATGGAAAACGGGATAACCTTGCATTTTTTGTACGAAAAAAATTCGAAGACGGAGAAAAACTGGGAGGCCTTGCAGGAATATACCCGAAAAGCGATGGTCTATTTTAGCGAGCATTACGGGCAATATCCCTATCAGCAATTTTCGGTCATTCAGGGCGGAGACGGAGGGATGGAATACCCCATGTCCACACTGATCACCGGCCAGCGTACCCTGGGTAGTTTGGTGGGGGTGACGGTTCACGAATTGGCTCACAGTTGGTTTCAGGGAGTGTTAGGTTCCAACGAGTCCTTATATCCCTGGATGGACGAAGGATTTACCACCTTTGCCAGCAACCGCTGCATGGCAGCCATCTTTTCTGAGGAACCTTCCGGATTTCCCCAGCTCGGAGCCTATGTCAGTTACGAAAAGCTGGCAAAATCAGGCCTGGAAGAACCCATGGCCACCCATGCGGACCATTACCATACGAACACGGCCTATGGGGTCGCGGCTTACTCCAAGGGAGCCCTTTTCCTGGCCCAGCTAGGATATATCATCGGAGAAGAAGTCCGGGACGAGGCCATGTTGCATTATTGGGATCAATGGAAGTTCAAACACCCAAATGCCAATGATATTACCCGGGTAATGGAGAAAGCCAGTGGGCTGGAATTGGATTGGTTTAAGGAATATTGGGTTTACACTACCAAATCCATTGATTACGCCATTTCCTCAGTGAGCGAAGAAAATGGCCAAACCAAAGTGACCCTTGAAAGAAAAGGATTGATGCCCATGCCCATTGATTTCGTGATCACCTATGAAAATGGCAGGAAAGAGACCATTTACCTGCCCCTTACCATTATGCGGGGAAACAAAGTGGAAGAGGCCGGATTTCCCGAAAGGGTCCGCACCCAGCGATGGCCCTGGACACATACCCGTACGGAAATAATCCTCGATGAACCCCTCTCGGCTATCCAAAGTTTGTCCATCGATCCATCCCTTCGGCTAGCCGACATTAACAGGGATGATAATGACTGGGTTAGGGAGTAGCTTTTAACAACAATACCTGGCCGGGATTTAATATCCGGCCAGGTACAAAAACGAATCTCTTTAACACTGTGTAAACGTGAGGTCGAGTTAAGAATGTACTCAATACCCGGCTATATCGTCACTGCGACTCTGTTTTATGGGCACTATGGAGTGACGGTCTCGTTCTACTAAAGATTCCCACGGCTTCCTTCGCACATACCCACTCTAAGAGCCTCGGAATGACGGTTTTATTCTGAAAATAGGTCGAACTCACGTTATAAAGGTCTATTCCAGTCGAATCTGATATTGGAGAACAAGGGAACTTTTTCTCATTTGCTGCACCAAATCACCCGTCCTATCTGCATCAAAAACAGGCCGATTCTGATAAGCAAGGGTCAACTTGGACCGTTGTCCATCTAGCAGTAGATTGACCCCAGTTTCCAGAAAAGTGACCGGCTCCTGTAATTTGTTATAGCCGGAATATTGGCCGGAAATAAAGGGTTGGATACGTTCGTTCCTATTGGATATAGGCCAGGTATAGCCCACTTGAAAATACCCGGTTTGCCCCGTACCAATGGCGGGCCAGGCATTACCGGTACCACTGAAGGTCCCTTGCGCGTTCAAGCCGCTACCCACGTTGTTAAACCCAATAATTCTCAGATAATTGGGGCCGAAATCATAGTAAAAATACCCCAAGTAAAAGGTCCAGGCCTTGTTACCAGGAAGGGGGATTTCCCCAAATAGATCTGCAGCCATCAACGTGATGGGAGTGGTCAGTGTGTCGGCTGCATTAGTTAGATGCCACATGGCCTTATTTTGCCGTTCCATACCCAGCCCAAGGGTCAACACCTTCTTTTGCCCATCCAGCGTTCCGGCATGAAACGGACTGATGCTTTCGTGATCAAAAAACTGGTATTTTAAATACAACGCTGTTTGGATACCCGGCTTGACATTTGCAAACCCTGAATCAAAACCTATCTGGCTATTCGCTACCGGCGCATAAGGCCTACTGAAAACGATCCGATAGTCCCATGGACCGGCCTGACCCGCCGCAAAGGCGCTCAGCTTACGCAAAATGTTGTCCGTTTGATTTACGGTCGGAATCAGAAAGGGAGACAAGTCCAGGGTCAACAGCTTACTGGTTAGTGGGGCCGCGTATCGGGAGGTACCATTCCATCCGGATTGCCCCCCTCCTACGGTCAGGTACCGGTGCAGCCGGTGATCTATGTAGAAGTCCAGCAAACGGATTTCCCCGGATCGTGCGGTGAGGTAATTGATGTTATTCTGACCAAGGGTCATGGTCAGATTTGTTTTTTCCCTGATCCGGGCGTAGGCCTGGAATCGCAACCTCCTCACCGAAATATCAAAAAAAGAGGAAGAGGGCTCTCCGTTGATTAGCGTTCCGGGATTGTTCTGATTGTAACGCATCCACACCTGGCCAGTCAGACGGAGCCCCGCATACGAACTGCTATCTTTTTGCGAATAAACCCGAAGCGGGAAATCCTGCGCCCGAGCCTGGTTCAAAACGAAAACAGCTACCGCTAAAAAAAGTAAAAATTTCATTTTCAGATAGAGGTATAGATTATTGAAAGCGACAAAAGGACTGGGTTTTGCCATCCGGAAGCAGTTATTTTCTATAAAGTAACTATATCCCCTGGATGAATTCAAAACTAAGCCGGATTAAATTGATTGAGGATTACCCATAATACCTTATTTTTAACCAATCGTTTCCGGTAAATTCTAAGTTAATGAAAAATTCAATAGGCCTGACAAGCGCATTGATCAACAGCTTATACCTATGCGGACTTTTTTTGTTTCTCGCTATTGGATTCGTACTTGCTGGAAAAGGAATTAGTAAGTATATCCGATAAAAACCTAAACCATTTGTATGAACATTTTACCGGCCCAACTCCCTTCCAACCGGTCGAATTACTATTATTTGCTTTATTTTACTGATTAAATTGGGAATTAAAAAAGGAATTGGCTACTTTGATTGCGTGAACAATAAGCCAAAATGATATGAAGCCATTTGTACTACTTACTTGTATGGTGTTTCTATTTACCATCCGGGCGCAAGCGCAGGAAGAATTGGAAACCGAGCGAAATACCAAAGACAACACCTATCATTTTCAAGAGTTTGAGGCCCTGCAGTTCGAGGCCGTGAGTCCGGATGAGGTTGCTACCACAACTTTTCTTGCAAAGGATTTGAACTACCAAAAATCACCCGTCCCGGGACCGCCGATGGGTAATTACCAGGATTTTAAAATCATTAAAATCACCCTTCCGAAGGAAATCTGCCAGAAATTAATAGATCGCAAGGATCTGAATGAAAAACCAGCCAGCCATTATTTGGTCAAAAGAGATACAAAGCCTAACGAGTAGACCCGAAATGGGTGTCAACGGATAGAATACGGATTTGCGCCCATTTCCAGGGGCCATCCGCCAATATCCAGGTTGCCTCACAGAGGGAGGGGACTTCCACTCCTTCAAATCTTTGGTATTCCCTGGCTTCTATGATCCAGGGCTTTCGGGTGGCGGATTCCTCCCCACCCATGTACCGTTCGGTGCTAAATTTCACAAATCTGCCGACCTCATCAAAGGTAAAAACGCCGGACACCGAACGGCCTTGAAAAGTCAGAATGGCCCTGGCCTCGTTTTTATCAATGCCCTCCCATCTCAGGTAGGCGCACCTGGCAGCAGCAGGAAACCAAACTATTTCACCTAAAAAACGCTGTAGCGTACCTTCATCTATTCTGGGATTATCTTTTTCATTAACCATGGAAATCAGCGACCAGAGTTTAATCGCCATTTCACCTTTTCCGCCCAGCAACTTATCCCTCCCCCTTACCTGAATCAAAGGGTAAAGCTGTAGGTCTAAAGACCAAACAAAACCGGGTTGGATCGGATTAAAGTACTGATGGGCCGTACCTTGATACCAATCTTTCTGGGTAGGATTGAGTTTTAGTTGGAAATCCTGTTTTACCTTCACCTTGCCAGGTACCGGTGCATCCCATGCTCCTGATCGTTCAAGCCATCGCTGGACGGGCTCCGGGTAGGAAGAAGCTGGTGGAGAATCTGACTTTTCGAATGTCGTTGTGGATTGGCTAAACAATGTATTTACTTCCTGCCTGACCTGCGTTTCAAAACGCACATCAGCTCCCGCCAGCAAGGATAGGCAAAATAAGACCACATTGGGTACGGTTCCAAACTTTGCCTCTCCCCAATACAGGATTATCAGCACCTGCGAGAAAATGGCCATCGCCAATCCGAGGTACCACCAGTAATGTACCTGCCAGGCATACCCAACCGTGACAGCTAATATACCGATGCCGGCAAGCAACCACAGCATGCCCGCATCCCTGGAAATTTGCAGGGGTAGTTCTTTCAATTCCATCCATTCATAGGCTTTTAAGAAACCTAAAAAATGAATGAACCCATGTAAGGCCAGCAAAATGATAACGGTTATCTTCATGTACCTAATTTACCAAATTCAGGTTACCGGAACAATATAGGAGCCACCGGAAATGGCTTCATTCTTCCATTAAATGAATCGATTTTTCCACTACAGAACAGCGAAAGGGTTTTTCAAAGCTAATTATCCTGCTTACATTGAAAGCGGATAGTAGCTAAAAAAAATGAAAAAAAACAAATCCCTACCCCAAATTCCCGGACAGATTGATTCTTTCCATTTAACCCCCACCGGTCTGCTTGGTACCACGGACAATTGTACTTTTGAAATTCAAGTTTATGCTGAAAATACCTTTAGAATAAGGGTTGGTAAGCAAAAGGAACTGGACGGCAATCCCTATTCGGTAACGGCCTCTCCAATAGAAAACAGTTATGGGTTTGATGAGGACAAGCAGCACCTGATTCTTAAAACCGCCAAAATCCATTTATTTATTCGTAAGGATAATTTATCTCTTATCTTCAAAACGAGTTCCGGTCAAATTATATCTGAGGACGATCCTGATATTGGGATCAACTGGCTGGGCACTGAGGTCAGTAGTTATAAGAAGCTACAGGAATGGGAAAAGTTTATTGGATTGGGGGAAAAAACGGGTCGGCTGAATCGCTATGGGCAAAGTTACACCCACTGGAACACGGATCACTTTGGCTACGGCGTTGATGCCGATCCCCTGTATCTTTCCATTCCCTTCTACATGGGCCTTCATCATGGACTGGCTTATGGGATATTTTTTGATAATACCCACAAAACCACCTTTAACTTCGGGGCAGGGAACAACCGGTATTCCTATTTTTCGGCAGAAGACGGGGACCTGGATTATTATTTCATCCATGACGAATCGGTTTCGAAGGTTCTTTCTGCCTACACCGGATTGACGGGTCAGACGCCGCTTCCCCCCAAATGGGCACTGGGCTATCAGCAATGCCGCTATTCCTATTACCCGGATAAGGATGTGATGCGCCTGGCGCAAACCTTTCGGGAAAAAGCTATCCCGGGGGATGTGATCTACCTGGACATTCATTACATGGAAAGGTATAAGGTATTCACTTTTGATAAAGAAACCTTTCCTGATCCTGCGGGATTGATTCGCCACTTAAAGCAATTGGGCTTTCGGGTGGTGGTCATCCTTGATCCTGGCATAAAAGCCGATGACTCCTATCCGATTTACCTGGAGGGGGAATCGAAATCCTTATTTTTAAACTACCCAAATGGAGATCATTACCAGGGACAGGTTTGGCCGGGTTGGTGCACTTTCCCTGATTTCACCCTTCCGAAAGCAAGGGCCTGGTGGGGAGAAAAGCTGCAATTTTATACCGATCTGGGAGTGGACGGGTTTTGGACCGACATGAATGAACCGGCTACCTGGGGGCAGACGGTACCCAATCTCGTGCAATTTGACTTCGAAGGTACCGGTGCCAATCACCGAAAGGCCCGAAACATGTACGGCATGCAAATGGCCAGAAGTACCCGGGAAGGTCAAATCAAGGCCCATTCCAATGCAAGACCCTTTGTGTTGACCCGTTCCGGTTTTGCGGGAATTCAGCGATATGCGGCCGTCTGGACCGGTGACAACGTGTCCAGCGATGAGCACATGATGGCTGGCATCCGACTGGTAAATAGCATGGGGATCAGCGGCGTACCCTTCGCAGGCTACGATATCGGAGGGTTTGTGGGAAATTGCTCCCCGCAGCTCTTTGCCAGGTGGATCAGTATCGCTGCATTTTGTCCGCTTTTTCGGGCACACACCATGGTCAACAGCCATGCTTCCGAACCCTGGTCATTTGGAGAAGAAGTGGAATCCATTGCAAGGAATTACATACGGCTTCGGTACAAATTGATGCCAGCCATTTATGCCGCATTTTACAAAAGCCAGGAAACCGGATTGCCGGTAGCCAAAAGCCTGGCCCTGGAGTATCCTTTTGACGATACTATTTACAATGGTGCCTATGACAGCCAATACCTTTTTTGTGAGCAGCTATTGATCGCACCGGTAGAAAGCTATAAAACCATAACCAAAATATACCTGCCCGAAGGCGACTGGTACCACCTCTTTTCAGGTAAAAAGTTGAAAGGCGGAAACGAACTTTTATGGGAATGCCCCTTGAACTACCTTCCTGTATTTGTGGCTGCCGGAAGTATTTTACCCATGCAAAGCGTCGGGCAGCATACCGCAGCGGTCTCGGATGGCAGGATCAAATGGCATGTTTTCAAGGGAAAAGGCGTACGTGAACAAATCTTGTACGAAGACGATGGGATTAGCAATGCCCACCAGAATGGAGAATGGGCCAAACGGATCATTCAAATGGACCATGACCACGGCGTACTAAAAATAGGAGCTTTAGAGGGCGATTACTCAAGTAATTATCGCCAGGCCAGGATCTACTTCCATGGATTTCCGGACCAGCTGGTTGAGATCGAAGGAAATCGGGTAAAGATGGATCGAACCAATGTCGCTTTTTTGGACGAAATAGCGGAATTTGATCCCCTGCCCGTCGGCGAACATGAATTTCAGATTTGTGCGGCTGTTCCCAGCGTAACCGTTACCCTCACAGCCGCCAGCCAAACCCTTACCTTAAAAGGAATCGAATAGTGTGAAGCTTTTTGGTTTAGGGTTGGTTTTCATTGTAATACTCCATGGCCTTATCCATTTGATCGTTTAATTGATCGATTCTTCGCTCCGGACCCGGGTGAGTGGAAAGGAATTCGGGTGGTCTGGGTCCTTCTGACTGGGCATTCATTCGTTCCCAAAACGCGGGTGCCTCCCGTGGATTGTACCCAGCGATGGCCATAAAGATCAGTCCCAGCTGATCCGCTTCCAACTCCTGATCCCGGGAAAATTTGAGCATTCCCACTTGCCCCCCATAACCAACGGCCTGTAAAAAGATCGTTTGTGTCAGAGTGGGATTTTCTCCCATGGCCGCCTGAACTCCGCCCAATAGCCCATTAGCCACCATTCCCTGTGACATGCGTTCGCGGGCATGATTGGCGATGGCATGCGCTACTTCGTGGCCCATGACCACCGCGATGCCCGTTTCGTCCTGACAAATGGGCAAGATACCGGTATAAAAAGCCACTTTTCCGCCAGGCATACACCAGGCGTTTACCTGCTCGCTTTCCAGCAAATTAAACTCCCAGGAAAATCCTTCCGTAATCTCAGACTGCCCATTGTCTTCCAGGTATTTTTCAACAGCAGCCGAAATCTTCCTTCCCACATTTACGACCTGCTTTCCTTTGGCACTATTCGTCAAAACCTTACTGTCACCCAACACCTGATCGTATTGATCGTAGGAAAGGGGCAATACTTCGGCATTACTCACAAGGCTCAACTGCCTTCGGCCGCTAAGCGGTACGGTGGCACAACTGTAAGCTATAAGACCTATAAAAAGAAGGGCAATAATTTTTTTATACATACTACTATTGGTAAAGAATCCTCTCCAAATGTTCAAAAAAGATGCCAGAAAACGATCCATAGTTAAAAAAAATAAAAGCTGCCATACTGTAAATCAACCAAAAATATTCACATACGTAAAACATATTACCATTGAATTGGTTAACAGATTAACAAGAAAACAAATTTTAACCTAGTCCCTAATCAAGTTATGAAAAAGTATTATCAATTTTTGATTCTCATGCTGGGCATTACAGGAAGTTTATTCCTGCAATCCTGTGTAGATGAACAAAGCCCTGCAGATGCGCTGGAATTATTGAGTGGCAGCAGAGGGTATCCTTTGAATGCGGTAGATGGATCCGGAATTAGCGGAAATGTGGTTTTTGAAGAAGGAGAAGGCGGATACACCAAAGTGACGATAAATCTAAGCGGAACGCCCGATGGAGGTGCTCATCCGGCACATATTCATTTTAACTCTGCCGCCGAAGGTGGGGATATTGCCATTTCCCTGGAACCGATAAACGGCACGACTGGAACCAGCGTTACGCTGGTCAATCAACTCGACGATGGAACGTATATCAACTACGAGCGCCTGATCGCTTTTGAAGGCTATGTTAATGTCCATTTAGCTTACGGGAAGTTAGAAACAGTGGTAGCCCAGGGAGATATCGGAGGCAATGCGCTGGATGGAAATTCCAAACGCTATAACCTGCTAACCAAAGATGTAGACGGTATCGACGGAAGTATATTATTTGAAAGAAGTGTTGGTGGCTTCACCGTAGCCACCATAGAATTGGACGGAACTCCTTCCGGAGGTTCGCATCCGGCTCATATACATGCCAACACGGCGGCCGAAGGCGGTGGAATCCTTATCTCCTTCAACCCGGTAGATGGAACGACCGGTACAAGTCGAACCATCATTCGAACCGATGATGCGGGAAATCCAATCAGTTATGAAGATATTCTCAGTATGGATGGCTATGTAAACGTCCACCTGAGTGCAAATGATTTAGGTACCATCGTAGCACAAGGCGATATTGGTAGCAATGAACTAACCGAGAATTTTAAGGAATATTCTTTAAATGAGTTAGCCGTGCCGGGAATTTCGGGGTCCATCATTTTCAAGGAGCGGATCAACGGCTTTACCCTGGCCACCATCCAATTGGACAACACCCCTGAAGACGGTTCTCATCCGGCCCACATCCATGCAAATTCAGCGGCCGAAGGCGGCGGGATCATTGTTTCCTTTACCCCAGTGGATGGAACCACCGGAATGAGTGAGACCACCATTCGCGCACTAGATAATGGACAACCATTGACCTATGATCAAATTCTCGATATAGACGGTTATGTTAACGTGCACTTGTCAACGAATCAACTTGGCACCATCGTAGCCCAGGGGGATATTGGTGGCAACGAGTTGACCGGAATGAGTAAAATGTACCCGCTTAATGAATTGGCTGTACCAGGAATAGACGGGTCGATTACTTTTGAGGAGCGGAAGAATGGATTTTCCCTGGCCACCATTATGGTAAATAATACTCCCGAAGATGGGGTACATCCGGCACATATACACGCCAATTCTGCTGCTGAGGGAGGGGGGATTTTGGTTTCCTTTAACCCGGTAGATGGTTCAAGCGGCATGAGCAAAACGACCGTCCGCGCACAAGATTCAGGTGAAGCCCTTACCTATGAGCAAATTCTGGAAATGGATGGCTATGTAAATGTTCATCTTTCCATGAGCGAATTGGGCGTAATCGTTGCCCAGGGAGATATCGGAGGAAATGAGCTAACGGGCGTGATGAAAATGTATCCATTGAATGAACTCGCTGTTCCCGGGATAGAGGGAACCATCACCTTTGAAGAGCGAATGAATGGGTTTTCACTCGCTACCATAGAACTAATGAATACGCCGGATGGAGGGATTCACCCGGCACACATTCATGCCAATTCCGCCGCGGAAGGTGGAGGAATTATTGTTTCCTTCAATTCGGTTGATGGTAGCACAGGTATGAGTAAAACAACCATTCGGAGTTTGGACGACGGTACCGCTTTAATGTATGAAGACTTGTTGACCATCGATGGGTACGTGAATGTACATTTGTCCATGAATCAATTAGGAGTGATTGTGGCGCAGGGAGATATTGGTGGAAACGAATTAACCGGTACAACAAGTAGCTATGATCTGGGAGAATTAGCCGTGCCCGGCATCAGTGGAACCATTACCTTTAGTGAACGACAAAATGGATTTACGCTGGCAACCATTCAACTGGAAAATACACCTGATGGAGGAATTCACCCCGCCCATATTCACGCCAATTCAGCGGCAACAGGTGGGGGTATCATCGTCTCTTTTAATTCGGTGGACGGAACGACCGGCATGAGTCAAACCACACTACGTGCGCTAGACGATGGCACGGCTCTAACTTATGAAGATCTGCAAACAATAGATGGCTATGTCAATGTCCATTTATCCTTAGATCAGCTCGGTGTCATCGTCGCACAGGGAAACATAGGAAGCAATGTATTAACAACGATTTAGGAAAAATTACCGTTTTAGGTACGGCTTAGCCGAAAAAGGGTATTTTAAATTTTAGTATGGGTTTATAAAGAAAAAACCGTAGTCATTTTGGCTGCGGTTTTTTTATATTGTAAACCTATTGAGATCGAGCTCCAAACTGGCAAGAAATTGCCATAGCCCCATTCGTTATGAATACCCGCCAACAAAAAATCCAAAAATCCCTCCTTTCTGCGCCGTCTTTTGTTTGGTACATGATGCGGAAATTACCATCGGTGATTTTTTGGGGGATACGTATTTCCCGCCTGGACCTGGAGCAATGTCAGACCCAACTTCCCTTTAATTGGAGGTCCACCAACCCCTTCCGATCCATTTATTTCTCGGCATTGGCAGGTGCCGCTGAATTGGCTAGCGGTGCCCTCTGCCTGTTACATACGAAAGGCCAGGGTTCCTACTCCATGCTGGTCACTCATTTTGAAGCAACATTTACAAAAAAAGCCAATCAGACGGTCACCATGACCTGCCTGGATGGGAACAAAATCCGGGAGACCCTTGCCGGATTAAGACAAAAGGGAGATACCGCCAACGTCACCGTAGTTGTAAACAGTCAGCTTCCTAACGGAGAAAGTCCTACCTCCTTTTCCATCACCTGGTCCTTCAAAAGGAGGTAGGACGAGATAAAAACCTGCTCAGGCAGTTTCTGCCAATTGCCGGTCGATAACCTGGATCAATTGATGGGCGGGAACTACTCCGGACTGCCGCCATACTGGTTTCCCATGTTGAAATAAGATCAGCGTTGGAACGCCTCGTACTTGAAATTTACTGGCAGCTAGCGGATTTTTGTCCACATCGATTTTGATAATTTTTGCTTTCGCCCCTACTTTGGCTGCTGTTTCCTGAAGGATGGGCTGCATCATCTGACAGGGACCGCACCAGGTGGCGTAAAAATCCACCAGGACGGGTTGATCACTATTGATGATTTCTGAGAAACTTTTTCCACTGGCCATAATTCTATCTGTTTTATTTGATAACAAAAGTACTTCTTGTACCGTTTGGAAACAGTAATAAAAATCACAAAGGAGCTTCGGGTGCAAGCAAGGGAAGGTAATGGCTTCTCAGAAGTGCTATATGGTGCTCCATGTGTCCAAAAATGATGTAAACAAGCGCAGATACCGACATGGGATGATTATCTACCCGTCCTTCCAGGTGCCATTTTTCAGGTGATATCTGCTCTATAAATTCCCATAATAATTCCCGGTGAAGCAGAAAGGCCGCCAGTAATTTTTGGGGAGATTGGTAATCAAAATCGGCAGAATGCACATAAAGATCCTGATCGAATCCAGGAAAGGAAGCCTTTTCGCCCCTACTGATGCACAAGGCCCGGAAGTGCATTATTTTCTCGGTGTCCAGCATATGGCCCAAAAGCTGATTGAAAGACCACTTTCCCGGTTGGTAACGTGCGGACGCTGCTGCAGGGGACAAATCCTTGAAAACAGTTGAAATGAAATTTTCCTGTTCTACCGAAATTTTCCTCAGGTCCATTCCCAACACCCGGGCGACATAGCCCTTATAGAACGGCTTGTAACTTCCGGCTTTAGGTTCTGGCAATCCCTTACTTGTCTCCATTATTTTGTTAATTTTGCAATTCAATATAAATATACGATATGAATCCATTACTGGAAAAATTCAATACCCCTTTTGAAACCGCTCCCTTTCAATTGATCAAAGATGAACATTTCCTTCCTGCCATAAAAGAGGCCATCCAGCAGGCCAAGGAAGAAATCTCCCAGATAAAAGAAGCTTCGAAACCAAATTTCGTTAACACCATCGTCCACCTGGAAAATTCAGGGGAAATATTATCGAGGGTTGCGTCCATTTTCTTTAACCTGAATGCAGCGGAAACCACTGATGAGATTCAAAAACTGGCCCGAGAAATATCCCCCCTGCTATCTGCCCACAGCAACGATGTCCTGTTGGACGAGGATCTTTTTGACCGTATCCAACAGGCCTATTCGCAGAAGGCGGCATTGGATTTAACCACGGAAGAAAATACCCTGCTGGAGAAAACCTATAAATCCTTTATCCGGAATGGAGCGTTATTGGATGCCAATGGCAAAAAGCGATTGCGGGAAATCGACCAGAAACTTTCCAGGCTGGGGCTGCAATTTGGAGAGAATGTACTGAAGGAAACCAATTCCTACGAATTGGTCATCAGCAAGGAAGAAGACCTGAAAGGACTACCGGAAGGAGTGGTTGAAGCCGCCTCTCAAACGGCAGAAGAAAAAGGAAAAGCCGGAAAATGGGTATTTACACTTGCCTATCCCAGCTACATTCCATTTATGACCTATGCTGCCAGCCGGGAGCTGAGAAAGGAACTGTTTATTGCGTATAATACCAAGGCTTCTAAAGGGGATGCCCTGGACAACCGGCCTATCATCAAGGAGATCGTCCAGCTAAAAGACGAGCGGGCCAAGCTTCTTCAGTATTCCAATTTTGCCGCCTTCGTCCTGGAAGAACGAATGGCCAAAGACGAGAAAAAGGTCATGGCGTTTTTGGATGAATTACTTACAAAAGCCCATCCAAAAGCCGTTGCAGAAGTAAACGAACTGGAGGCCTTTGCCAGGGAAAGGGATGGCTTGGAAAAGCTTCAAAAATGGGATGTAGGCTACTACGCTGAAAAACTAAAAATGAAGAAATTTGATGTAGATGACGAGTTGCTGAAGCCCTACTTTGAATTAAACCGTGCCATTCAGGGCGTTTTCCAGACGGCTCAGAAATTATTCGGGATTACGTTTGAGGAAAACACCAACATCCCGGTATATCATAAAGATGTGAAGGCTTATGAGGTGAAAGATGAAAAAGGAGCCCATTTGGCGGTGTTTTATGCTGATTTTTTCCCTCGGGCAGGCAAAAGAAACGGTGCCTGGATGACCATCTACCGCGGTCAAAAGCGAAAAGATAACCAAGAGCAACGACCCCATGTGTCCATCGTTTGCAATTTTACGAAACCTACCAAAACCAAACCTTCCTTACTTACCTTCAATGAGGTAACCACCCTCTTTCATGAATTTGGCCACGCCCTACATGGTATGTTGGCAGATGGCAACTTTGAATCCCTATCCGGAACGAACGTTTATTGGGATTTTGTGGAGCTTCCCTCGCAGATATTCGAAAACTGGTGCTACGAAAAAGACTGCCTGGATCTGTTTGCCAGGCATTATCAAACAGGGGAACCCATCTCCCAACAACTGATAGAGCGGATAAAAAAAGCGGCCAATTTCCATCAGGGATATCAAACCGTACGGCAAATCAGTCTTGGATTACTCGATATGGCCTATTATTCGACCGATCCTTCCCAAATCGGGGACATTGCAAGCTTTGAAAGGGAGGTCACCAAGCCGGCCGAGCTTCTGGAACCCGTCGAAGGAACCCTGATGAGTGCCTCCTTTTCGCATATTTTTCAAGGCGGATACGCGGCTGGGTATTACAGCTACAAATGGGCGGAAGTCCTCGATGCGGATGCCTTCGAACTGTTTCTCGAAAAGGGCATTTTCGATCCCGAAACGGCCCACTCCTTCCGGGATAATATCCTGGCGATGGGAGGAAAAGAGCACCCGGAAATACTTTACAAAAGATTCCGGGGAAGAGGTCCCAAAACCGATGCCTTAATCAAACGGGCAGGGTTGGAAATACAGGAAAACTAATATCCGCAAACCTGTCAGGTTTTTATTGAATTTCAACTAACAACACACGTTGAGTAGATGAACCCTGACAGTCTTTGTTAGTTGAATATAGGATTAGGTAGTGGAATTAAGGCAGGATAACCAAATCGGTTAGGAAGGAAGGGGGCATTTCCCTTTCCTGCAACCCTGTTACTGCGTCTTCACCCATTTAGAGGTATGAGGTTTTAATTCCACTACTAATTTTACTAACGTGACCATTTTTGATAGCAAACAAAGGAGGTGCATGTGTATAATTTCTAACATGAGACTTTTCGGTTATTCCCTCAGCCCCCATTGCGTATAGGTATTGTTTGCAAACGCTCATTCAATTATCAGGATGTTTGTCCGCCACAACTGGACCCCGGGCCTGCAGTACAACCATAGCAATGCTGATTCACCTCAATCTCCCGGCTATTAAGCCCTTCAAAGTCAAAATCCGATAGGTGTTGTGCTGTACTTTTAACTTTTATGTCAAGCATCTGATTAAAGTCACAGTCATAGATATATCCATCCCATCCTATAGAGAGGGTATTTCGACACATCACCTTACCGGCTGCATTTGGGTTAAAGGCCTCAACGAGTTTTTGCATATAATTTTCATAATTATTACTTACCAACAAATAGTCAAGAAAACGACTGATTGGCATGTTGGTAATTACATAGAGGTTATTGAACTCAATGCCAAACCGCCTTTTAAGTTCTCTTTTATAGTCCGCTTCAAGTGTTTCCTGCGGGCCGGGCAAAATGGCTCCGGTTGGGTTATATACAAGGTTCAACTCTAATCCTGTTCCTTCAATGCCATACCCTATTTCATTTAACATTCTGATAGCCTTTACCGATCGGTCGAACACACCATCACCTCTTTGCCTGTCCGTTCGCACGGAAGTATAATGGGGTAATGAAGAAATAACTTCTACCCCATGTTTAGCGAAGAATTGCGGTAAATCGTTATATTTCTTATTAGCCGTAATAATCGTCAGGTTGCAACGATCCATAATGTGTTTTCCTAAAGCGGCTGCCTCTTCCACAAACCAGCGAAAATTCGGATTCATTTCAGGAGCACCACCCGTAAGGTCAACTTTAGGAATGTCATGAACGGCAAGTATATCCAGGCATTGCTGCATGGTTTTGCGGGTCATGATTTCCTTTCGGTCGGGTCCGGCATCCACATGGCAGTGCTTGCAGGTTTGATTGCACATTTTACCTAGATTTACCTGAAATATGTCAATCCCGGTTGGTTTAAACGGGTACAGACCAGCATCCTTCAGCTTGCTGTCGAAGGGTTCATGATCGCTTTTATTCAGCACTTCCATTTGCACATCTGAGCTGGCGAACAGATGTCCCTGAGCTTTTAATGACTTCATATTACATCATTATCTTTTTAGTCTGGTTCATCATTTGCACACCATGAACCAAAGAAGCGCCACCTCTTATAGCTCCGGCTACATGCACAGCCTCCATTAACTGTTCTTCTGTGCAGCCCTTTTCCAAGGTGTCCGAAGTGTAAGCATCAATACAATAAGGGCATTGAATAGCATGAGCCACTCCCAATGCAATCAGCGCCTTTTCACGGCCCGTAAGAGCACCTTCTTTGAAAACCTCTCCGTAGTAGTCAAAAAATTTGTCAGCCAGCTTCTTTTGAAACTCTCCAATGTTACCGAACTTTTTTAAATCTTCTGGTTTGTAATAGGTTTCCATAATTATCAATTTTACTTATTTTAAATTATTAATTAATATTTTCCTACATCTGTATAAAGCTATGTCTTGGAAGGGGTTTGCGTGTATAGGTTCGATGTCCAACATCCCTTCCCCTTTTTCATTGGTCAAATTAGGGATTTCGGATAAGGAATCAATCGTAAACGGGTGTTTTTTGATACCAGGCGGACGCTATTGCTATTTGGTATCGATACCTTTTGGATATTTTGGTAGTGACAATCGATTTCCGGGTGTTGGTTATTTTCAAGGAAAAGTATTTTAGTTAAGGGTTTCACGCCAAGACCGCAACGAAGCGCTGCGAACGCGGCGGGATGCAAACCGGGAGTGTGTGGCATCGTCATTTATCTGCTTCGGAAGGGTGATTGGAGGTAATGATAGAAGTGGCGGTGGGACAAATGACTCCCAATTTAATTATTCATTTCGGGTTATCCGAAATATTTTAGTACCTGAATGTCATTTGTTATTATTTCCAGCGATTTGGATTTTGCTTGTGATACTATCATTCGATCAAATGGGTCTTGATGATGGAAAGGTAACGTTTGAAGTGTTTCCAGGTCTTCAAAATTGAACTCAAGAATAATAAATCCTTTTTGATTAAGATATTCCTCAAGATCAGTCAAGCTGCCTTTTAATTTTAATTTGCCGATGTTTAATTTGATGGCAATCTCCCATAAACTTGCGTTACTTAGAAATACTGTATTGTCAATATTCTCAATTTTGGTCTGAGTGTCTTGAGTTATTCTATTATCACCTACCATATACCAAAGTAGTATATGAGTATCAATCAGGTATTTCATTTTTGATAATCTCCGAATTGATCAAGAGGAGCATTGAAGTCATCATCGATGAACTCAATTAAGTGCTTTCCCGAACCAAATATTTTCTGGTTCGATTTACTCTTGGCACTGAGTCGCTTTTTCAAATTCATTAGCTTAATGATGTCCCGCTGGTCATTGAGCTTGGCAATCCAGTCAATTAGTTCCACTTTTATAGCGTCAATGTTCATAATCAAAAGCACTAAAATATTACTAAATATACGACAAAATTCCCGCTTTGTTAACTGTTGGTTGTTTTTGCATGTGCCACAACATCAGTATAAAACTATGTCTTGGAAGGGGTTTGCGTGTATAGGTACGATGTCCAACATCCCTCCCCCTTTTTCATTGGTCAAATTAGGGATTTCGGATAAGGAATCAAGCGTGAACGGGTGTTTTTTGATACCAGGCTGCCGCTATTGCTATTTGGTGACGATACCTATTGGCTATCCTGGCAGTGAAAATCGATTCCCGGAGGTTGGTTTATATGAGGAAAAGTATTTTAGCTAAGGGTTTCACGCCAAGACCGCAGCGAAGGCGCAGCGAACGCAGCGGGATGAGATACTTGAATACATGGCATCGTGATTGACCATTTTTGGAGGGTAAAAAAATTCGGAAAACGGTTTCACGCCAAGACTGCCAAGAAGCCGCAGCGAACACAGTGGGATGCGATGCCGGGATCTATCTGCTATCGTTTTGTAAAATAATAGATCCGGTTGGGAATTGGTCGGGGAATCGGAATGAATCGGTTTGATCCCGACTACCTTTCTCCCGATTTACACGAATGGACGGAATAAAAAGCGTAGGATTCCATTAATAAGCGATGCTTTTCTCACATTTGTTGGAGCCCTATCCCGTCAGTGAATAGTCTGAAACCTGATTCAAACCAATAATGCTGCCCGAAAGCCTCGTGCGGAATAGTAGGACTGTGCCCCGTTATGATAGATAAACACCCGACCGTAGCGGTAGTCACCAAACAAGGCTCCGCCCAGAAGCCGAACGGATTGGGGGGTATCTAACCAGCTGGAGGTTTTGGTGTCCAGCGGGCCAAACTGTTGGAGGTACTGGTATTGGGCTTCCGTCAGCAGGGAAACCCCCATGGAGCGAGCCATGTCCTGCGCATTTTTTTCCGGGGGATAGGACTTTCTGGACTCCAACCCTTCCCTATCGTAGCAAACACTTCGCCGCCCTTTGGGGCTTTCGGGGGAACAATCAAAAAAGAGAATACTGCCGGTTTCTGAATCCAGGCCTACCATATCCGGTTCACCTCCTGTGTCCTCCATCTGCTGTAGCGACCAGAGCTTTTCCGGCTGTTCTTCCAGCCTTTTTTGAATTGGTGTCCAGGAATGTCCCTGGTGCCGGATCGGATGCTCTTCAAACCGGTGCTTTAATAGGTCTAATAAGGCCTCTCCCTGATCGGCATACCAGTCTTTGAAATCTTTAGTGTGGGTATTCATATTATTGTGAATTGATTGAGCGTTCAGGACTCTTCCAGGAGTTTTTTCCTAATCCTGCTAAGGGATTCCGGTTGGATGTTCAGATAAGATGCCAAGTATTTCAAAGGCACTTGTTCCAGGTAGATGGGGTATTTTTCAAGCAGTCTAACATACCTTTCCCGGGCAGAATCTACCATCAGGGAAATTTCCCTTTTTTCCCTCCAAAGGTAATATTGCTCTACTGCTGTCCTACCAAAATAATTGCTTTCGGGATATTGCTCGTACAAATGCTCTAAAAACCGGTAAGGTAAAGAAGCTAACACACTTTCCTCCATGGCTTGTATGCAAAACTGCGATGGTTCTTGTTGAATAAAACTGGAATAAGAACAGCTGAACTCATGTTGAAAAGAAAAATCAAAGGACCTTTCTTCCCCTTTAACCATCAAATAATGTCGGGTGCTGCCAATAAGTACGATCGAGAGGTACTTTTCGGTATCGCCCTCATTTAAAATGAAATCGTCCTTTTTGTATTTTCTGATTTTAAATCCCTGCTTAAATACTTCCCATTGCTCCTCACTCATCGGTAAATAGGCATGTAATAACTCCCTGGCAGTTTGGAGGTGCTGCTTGTATTCCTCAGCAGAAAGAGACGGTTGTGGTAATGACATACCTGCGAGAATATTTTTTACCCATTAGTTTCTCCTCAAGGTAAGTAATTCCTTAACATAGGTCAATTCACTGGCCATAAAATGCGGATACCTTTGCCTCATCGACTAATCGGATGAAAATAAAGCTTGAACAAAAAGAAACCATGAAAAATCTACTGAACCTGATGAAATACGTTTTTCTGAGCTGTGCCGGTGTCTATTTTGCCCTGCATTTGATCATTTTTGTTAAAGATCCCCATATGGATCTTATGCGTCATTTGGAAAACATCGGTCCAGGCATGTGGATGATTGTAGCCGGCCTACTGTTTCATCACTTAAAAAAAGGACATGAAAGCGCTTTTTAATGAAAACGAAGAGGAGAATAAAACCCAAAAGTAAGGACCTAAAAAAACAATGGCCTGCCCCTACAATTATGGGACAGGCCGCTGCGTACTGAGAATTATTGGAAAAATTACAACTCTCCCAGATTTTCCTTTGCCAATTGAAATTCAGGACTGAGCGCAAGCGCTTCTTCGAAAGCTGCTCTGGCTTCCTCAGCACTTCCCTGGTCTTTATATATCAATCCCTTCAGGTTCTGAGCCGCTGCCACCATGCTGACTTCCTGCGTGTTGTTATCACCCATAGGAAAGTTTAAATTTTGCTCGGCTGCCTTTTTATCCTTAATCAGCATGTTAACTGAATTCAGGGCTTCATCGTATTTTTTCAGGGTGTATTGTAGGTATCCGGTTTTGTACAAGCTAAAAAGATCTCCCGAAAGTAAATGTAAGGATTCAAAATGCGGCAAGGCGCGTTCCAAGGCACCAAGTTGCTCCAGGGAAAAAGCGGCTACTCTAAGACCGGTAAGGCTTTCATCGTTTCTTTCCAGAATATCCAACGAAACCAGCGCCGCTGAACCATACTGTTCCATCTCAAAATACAGGGAAGCCAGAGTTTCGGCATAGGAAAGATTCCGGGGATTTCGCTCCATGAGCTCATAAAGCTTTATTTTGGCCACGGATACGTCGTTATACCTCATGGCCAGGGAGTAAATCCGGTTATCTACCTCATTTTGAGCCTGCTTGCTGCCGGAAGCGGCAGCGATGGTGGAGTCGGGTCTGGCATCTTCCTGCGCCCTCAATACCCCAAGTGTACTGAAACACAGCAACATAATCAATACAGCATATTTCATATTCATCATCAATAGTTTGTTTTTTTCTCAATTCCTTTTTTTGCGGCTAATCGGTACATTAACTCCAAAGCTTCAGATTTATTGTTTTGAATTTGTCCCTCCAGGATAGCTTCTTTGATTTCCTCTTTCAGATCCCCTACCACCCGGGAAGGTTTGAGATCAAATATAGCCATGATTTCATCTCCGGATACAGGAGGTTGAAAATTTCTTAATTGATCTTTGGCTTCTACCTCTTGTAATTTCTTGTCTACTTTATCGAAATTCGCCAAAAAACGTTTGACTTTGTGGTCATTTTTTGACGTTACATCTGCCCGACATAGCTGCATCAGGTCTTCAATATCGTCTCCGGCTTCAAACAGTAACCTACGAAGCGCTGCGTCCGTTACCTTGTCGTTTACCAGCGCAATCGGTCGCAGGTGCAATTTTACCAACTTTTGAACGTATTTCATTCTTTCGTCCATCGGAAGTTTCAATCTTCGAAAAATCCCAGGAGTCATACGGGCTCCCTTGTCCTCGTGCCCGTGGAAAGTCCAGCCTACTTTTTGATTAAACCGCTTGGTGGCGGGCTTGGCAATATCGTGCATAATCGCCGCCCAACGCAGCCAAAGGGAATCCGTTCGGGCTGCCACATTGTCCAGCACCTGCAAGGTATGGTAAAAATTGTCCTTGTGTGATTTATCCCCGACCGAATCCACTCCCTGTAAGGCCACCATCTCCGGAAAAAATTCTGCCAGCAATCCGCTAACAAATAGCAACTTAAACCCATAGGAGGGCTTGTCGGTCATGATGATCTTGTTCAACTCATCTATGATCCGCTCACCAGAAATAATGGAAAGCCGGCTAGCATTCGTAATGATGCCGTCAAAGGTATCCGGGGCAATGTCAAACTTTAGCTGGGATGCAAACCGAATGGCCCGCATCATCCGAAGGGGGTCGTCAGAAAAGGTGATGTCCGGGTCGGATGGCGTGCGAATGATTTTTCGCTTCAGATCCCTGACACCGTCAAAAGGATCCACCAATTCCCCAAAATTTCGCCTATTGACCGCAATTCCCAGGGTATTGATCGTAAAGTCTCTACGTTCCTGGTCCTCCTGCAAGGTGCCGGCCTCCACCTTGGGCTTTCTGGAATCGGTTTGGTAGGATTCCTTTCGCGCTCCGACAAATTCCACCTCCCAATCCCCTACCTTTATCATGGCAGTACCGAAATTTTTGAAAACACTGACGGAAGTTTTCTCTTCCAATGACTCGGCTACCGCTCTGGCCAGGCGAATGCCATCTCCTATACACACAAAATCAATGTCCTTACTCGGCCGGTCCAATAGCAAATCCCGGACATAACCGCCTACCAGGTAGATTTCCATTTCCAATTGGTCAGCTACTGCCCCCACCTGGCGAAAAATGGGTATTTTATCTAACGATTTTTCTAGATTCATGCGTTATGTATTTTCACCTTTCCGTCGGCATGAAGTTCAATGGATCTGGCTCCCTTTTCCGCAAGCGGAAATGCCTGGTCGGAGCCGATCAGGTCAGGGGTTACCAACTCCGGAATCCACTCCATGTACACGATTTCCCGCAATTCAAACAGGAGCCGGTGCCAATAAGGTGATTTGATCAATGCAAATGTAATCAATCCTTCGGAAATCATCTCAGTCCCCAAAAAGCCTTTCGGGGGGCTATGAAACATCACCGTATCCGGAGAAAATTCCACCAGGTCCAACGCCACCTCTGAAAACGACCCCACCAAAGCTTGCAATTGGTAGGTCTCATGGATCAAAAATACGCCCTTGCCTGTGGGCTGCCAGGATCCAGCCTTTACCCATCGAAAGCACTTCCCTTTTGGATATTTAAAAGTAAGTGATTCTGTTTCTTTGAACTGGTTTTTTGCCGCCCGGTAGTCCACTGGATTGATTTATTATGTAATGGTTAGAAAAGGAAATGCAGGTGAGAAAACCACTAAAAAACCTCTTTAGCTACCCGATAGGTAGCATCGGCCCGGCTCATGGTGTAATAATGGAGGGTGGGTACCCCATATGCGACCAACTCCTTGCTTTGCTGAATAGCCCATTCGATGCCCAATTCCTTTACATCCGAATTGGTCTTGCACTTTTCCAGTCCTGCCAACAGGTCATCGGGTAGGTCCAGGTAGAAAATTTTGGGAAGGTTGACGATTTGTGAAAGGGTCGTAATGGGTTTCAATCCCGGAATGATGGGGATGTCTATGCCCATCTCCCGCACTTTTTCTACGAAGGCAAAGAATTTTTTATTATCAAAAAACATTTGGGTAACGATGTAGCTGGCTCCGGCATCCACCTTTGCCTGTAGTTTTTTCAAGTCAAAATTCAGGCTGGGAGCTTCAAAATGCTTTTCGGGATAACCAGCTACGCCCACACAGAAATCGGTTCGAAAGCCAACTTCTGTTTCGTCATTTAGGTAGCGGCCATGATTCATGCCGACAATTTGGCCAACCAAATCGGAGGCGTACCGGTGCCCGTCCTTGTGGGGTACAAAGTTCGCTTCCGTCTTGGGGGCATCCCCACGCAGGGCCAGTACATTTTCCACGCCGATAAAATACAAGTCAATCAGGGCATTTTCGGTTTCCTCTTTTGAAAAGCCACCACACAACAAGTGCGGCACAGCGTCAACCTTAAACCGGTTCATGATGGCGGCGCATATCCCCACCGTTCCCGGACGCTTCCGTGTGCTCACTTTTTCCAGCAAGCCATTGGCATGTTTTTTATAAATGTATTCTTCACGGTGATAGGTGACATCAATAAAAGGAGGCTGGAACTCCATCAGAGGAGCGATCCCCTCCAGAAGGTTACTAAGGCTTTGCCCTTTCAATGGGGGCAGAATTTCAAAGGAAAATAATGTTTTCTCTGCAGCTTTTATGTACTCTGTTACTTTCATTTCGTTTTTTTGATATGCTCAGGCATTAACCTTCGTGGGACAACTGAGGGGAATAGGATAAGTTCGGCGAAAGCCACCTTTCTGCCTGGGTCTTGGAGACCCCTTTACGCCGGGCATAATCTTCCACCTGGTCTTCCCCGATTTTTCCCAGCCCGAAGTATTTGCTTTCCGGATGCCCGAAATAATAGCCACTAACCGATGAGGTAGGATACATCGCAAAACTATCGGTAAGGGTCATTCCAATATTTTTTTCCACCTCCAACAAATCAAATAAGGTGCGTTTCTCCGAGTGTTCCGGACAGGCAGGGTACCCGGGAGCCGGACGTATTCCCGTATAGGATTCCCTTATCAGCCCCTCATTGTCCAGCAATTCATCCGGATCGTAGCCCCAATACACTTTCCTTACCTGTTCGTGCAGGTACTCTGCTGCTGCTTCGGCAAGTCTATCTGCCATGGCCTTCAGCATGATATCGTTGTAATCGTCCCCTTCTTCCTGAAAGGCTTTAATTTTAGCTTCAATTCCAAGGCCAGCCGTGACGGCAAATCCCCCGAAATAATCCTTTTTCTTTGGATGGATGTAGTCCGCCAGGCTACGGTTGGGAACCCCTTTGCCCTTTCGTCCCTGTTGTCGTAGAAAATGGAACACAAACTGCTTGCTGGAAGTAAACTCCGGATCAACCAATAAGTCATCTCCCGAGCGGTGAACGGGAAACAGCCCCAGGACGGCTTTGGCTTTCAACCACCTTTCATTCACAATCCGATCCAGCATGTTGTTGGCATCATTATAAAGTTTCAACGCCTCCTTACCGACTACCGGATCCTTTAATATTTTAGGAAATTTACCTGCCAACATCCAGGTACTAAAAAAGGGGGTCCAATCAATGTATTTTCGAATAATGCCCAGGTCCAGATGTTCCAGTACTTGTACGCCCAGCTTTTTGGGGATAAGCGGCTGATAAGCAGACCAGTCCAATTGAACCGGATTCGTTTTGGCTTCCTTATAGGTCACCAACTGCTTTACCTGCTGCTTGGCCTCATGTTCATCGCGCAACTTGCTGTACAATGCCTTCATTTCGAGTCGGTATTTTTCCTTGGTATCTTTGCTGATCGCCTCTCCTGCTACCGGTACGGATTTCGAAGCATCTGCTACATGCACCACGGTACCACTGTATACCGGGTCAATTTTAACGGCCGTATGAATTCGGGAAGTGGTGGCACCACCTATCAATAAGGGAATTTTAAGCCCTCTTCTTTCCATCTCTGAGGCCACATTCACCATTTCGTCAAGCGATGGCGTGATCAATCCACTCAAACCAATGATATCCACTTGCTGGGCCACCGCTTCGTCAATGATCTTTTCCGTTTCCACCATGACCCCCAAATCGATGATTTTGTAACTATTACAGGCCAAAACCACTCCCACAATATTCTTTCCTATATCGTGAACGTCGCCTTTCACCGTGGCCAGTAGGATCCGGTTAATGTTATCAGATTTTGCATCGTCAGCTTCATTTTCTTCCGGGAGCGGCATGAAGGGCTCCAGGTAGGCTACCGCCTTTTTCATCACCCGGGCGCTTTTCACCACCTGCGGTAAAAACATCTTCCCTTCTCCAAAAAGGTCGCCAACCACATTCATTCCATCCATCAGGGGGCCTTCGATTACTTTTAGAGGGTCGTTTAGAGACAGCCGGGCTTCTTCGGTATCTTCCACAATATGGTCCAGAATACCTTTCACCAGGGCATGTTGTATGCGCTTTTCTACGGGTTGACTTCTCCAGGCTTCATCGGTCTTACTTTTCTTACCCTGGGATTTTACCGTTTCTGCAAAATCCAGGAGACGCTCGGTGGCATCCTCCCGCCGGTTCCAGATCACATCCTCCACGTGTTGCAATAGGTCCTTCGGGATGTCATCATAAATCTCCAACATGCTTGGATTGACGATTCCCATATCCATGCCGTTTTTGATGGCATGGTATAAAAACACCGCATGCATGGCCTCTCTGACCGGGTTATTTCCTCGAAAGGAAAAGGACACATTACTTACGCCTCCACTGACTTTTGCACCCGGAAGGTGATCCTTGATCCATCGGGTTGCTCTGAAAAAATCGATCGCATTGGTCCTATGCTCATCCATTCCTGTGGCTACGGGAAAAATATTGGGGTCGAAAATAATATCCTGCGGATTAAACCTTACCTCCCGGGTAAGAATGTCGTAACTCCGCTGACAAATTTGTATCCTTCGTTCATAGCTATCGGCCTGCCCCTTTTCGTCGAAGGCCATGACGACGACAGCGGCCCCAAATTTTTTGATGGTTTTGGCCTGCTGGATGAATTCCTCCTCGCCATTTTTCAAACTGATGGAATTGACGATGCCTTTGCCCTGTATGCATTTAAGGCCAGCAAGAATAATTTTCCACTTGGAGCTATCTACCATCACCGGGATCCGGCAGATCTCGGGTTCGGAAGCAATCAAATTCAGGAATTTTACCATGGCGGCTTCGCCATCGAGCATGGCTTCATCCATGCACACGTCCAGAATCTGAGCACCTCCCCGCACCTGGTCCAGGGCTACTTCCAGTGCTTCGTCATAATTGCCATTCAGGATCAGCCTGGCAAATTTTTTGGAACCGGTTACATTGGTTCTTTCCCCGATATTTACAAAATTGATCGCCGGACCAAAAACCAAGGGTTCCAATCCGGAAAGTTTCAATGTGGGTTTGTTGTTCGTTTCGCTCATGAAATTATTTTTCTGGAATAGATGCCTTTAATTGCCGCGGCGAAAATTTGGATGCTGTGTTGGAAATGGCTGCTATGTGTTCGGGAGTGGTACCGCAACATCCACCCACGACGTTGACCCAACCTTCCTCAAGAAAAGCTTCGAGCTGTTCGTTCATCTCTCCGGGTCCCTGATCGTATTTACCAAATTCATTAGGTAAACCCGCATTGGGATAGACACTGACGTAAAAAGGGGCATTTTCTGCCAATACTTTCAGGTACGGCCGGAGTTCTTTTGCTCCCAAGGCACAATTAAGACCGATGCTCAACAAGGGAACATGAGAAAGCGAAATCAAGAAGGCCTCCGTCGTCTGTCCCGAGAGGGTCCTGCCAGAGGCATCCGTAATGGTTCCGGAAACCATGATGGGAATCCCCCCCTCATGCGGATCCAACGGAATGCTCCGCTTCTCAAAAACCTCCTGTATAGCATACAGTGCCGCCTTGGCGTTAAGCGTATCGAAAACCGTTTCTACAAGTAGTATGTCTACCTCCCCATCGAGCAGTCCTTCTACCTGCTCACTGTAAGCCTCTACTAGCTGATCAAAGTTAATGGCCCGGAATCCGGGGTCGTTCACATCGGGTGAAAGGGAAGCAGTTCGATTGGTAGGACCGATAGCTCCGGCGACAAATCGGGGCTTTTTCGGATTGGATGCCGTACAGGCATCGGCCACTTCCCTGGCCAGTTTTGCCGATTCAAAATTGAGCTGGTAAGCCAGGTCGGCCAATCCATAATCTTCCTGGGCGATGGAGGTACTGCTGAAGGTATTGGTTTCAACAATATCCGCACCGGCATCAAAATACGCTTTATGGATATCCTTGATTATTTCAGGCCGGGTAAGGGAAAGCAGGTCATTATTTCCTCTAAGTGATTTTTTAACACCATACAAGGCCTCATTTCTAAAATCCTCCTCCTGCAGGGCATACCGCTGAATCATGGTACCCATGGCTCCGTCCAAAATCAAGATTTTTTTCTGTAACTGCTGCAGTAATAATTCGGTTCTGTTTGGCATGTTGTCGTAATTTATAAAAAACTTATACGAGCATGAACCGGCGTAAAACTAGAAAGGTTTATCTAACTTTTTCGGCTCATCTTTATCCGGCATTTCCGGAACGGGAATTAGCACCTTGTCACATCAGGTTGCTAAGACATCATAGGGCCCTACCCTCCGTCTTTCTCGATAAGCAATGCCAAAAGTAACAGGAATTCAGCAAAAAAAATCCCTTTTTTTAAAAAACTTTGCTTTGGAAAGGTAAAATGAGAATTAGAAAAATGGAGATCCACCCTGCTTAGGGGCGAAGACCCAGGCCTATCTGGAAATAGGGACCGGAAAGATACCTTGCCATGGAGAGTTCACCAAGACGATACCGACTCAACGGAACTTCGTATCCCGCATGAAGAGAATAAACAAACCGAAAGGTGTTTTTTGAAAGCGGCATGGAATAGGATATCAAAAGTTCTGATTTACTCATGATCCCACTGTTTCGCAGGTACCCGTCAAAATCAGGTTCTTCAAACAACAAGGGGAAATCGGGTTTATTCTTACTTTCAAGCGTGTAGCGGATATTACCGTAGCCAATTCCACCGATGACACCCATTTCCAGATTGCGGCGCTTGTACAGCTGATAGCCATAATTTCCATACACCCGCACACTATTTAGCGTCTGTTGGTAATCTTCACTTGCTTGCCCGCTATTGGCGACGTTTACTACATCTACTCCGTAAATCCACCTTCTGTTTTCTCCCAGAATTTTCATCCCCAGGTTAGAAGGAGTGCTTCCCAATGGATTCCATCCATTTTCCTGCAAGTAAGCATTTAACCGCTCGGGGTTCCGGAAGGTTTTTCCATAAAAGAAATGTACTCCAATTCCTGCGTCGGGAAAAAACAAGTTTTGATCTGGCATGGAGAGTGCCGCTCCCAATCGAAAAAAGGCCCCACTTTGCAGGTTATCGAAGGTAATGTCGTTCAATTTCCAGGCTCCTTCGAAAGGACTGAAGGAATACCCGAATTTTCCTAAAATCCCCAAATTCTCTTCGAAAAGGGGTAGGGGTATATCGTACCCAAACTGAAAGCCAATTTCCGTCAGAAACCCACCCAAATTGGAGCTGCCTCTCTGAATGTCATGCTGACGAATAAGAAACCCCTGGGCCGGCTGATCCAGAAAACTTCCCAAATCCGTCACCTTTCGGTCATCGGTGAGCATTTGAAAATTAAGGTACCCTGCTCCAAGAGACATGTAGTGGATCAAGTGAAAGCGGCCCTCCTCGGTGAGTGAATACCCAATATTCAGATAAAAACGGGTGGTACGATGATCCAGGGTGTAATCCCGGAAATAAGAATTGGTGCCGTTATTCTGAAAAAGCTCAAAACCCAAGATGAAATCTGTCAGGCGATACTGGTACCCCAGACCAAATGTTCTATAACCTCCCCTAAGGGGGGAAATCCCCTTCTCGGCCAACATGTCATTAAACTCCCGAATGTTGGATCCGGAGCTTCCCAAAAGAAAATAAAGGGTCGACCGCTCGGATAGGTTCTCCTGAGCCTGCAGACTTCCAGTCAGGCCTAGAAAGAGCAGCAAAACAAATAAAATTCCTCTCATAATGCCGTTTAAAGATGCAAAGGTAGAACTTAAACCGGGGAAAAACCATACCACTCACCTATTTCATCCTGCCTGGATCAAAGGTATTTGATGATTTTACCATAGAGGTTTTCCGGAGTAAACGGTTTCGATATGTAGTCGTCCATTCCCGATGCCTCCAGCTGGTCTTTTACTTCGATCAGGGAAGAAGCCGTTAAGGCTATTATGGGGACATTTCTCTTGGATAGCAGGTCGAGTTTACGAATAATCTTAGCTACTTCAAACCCATCCATTTCGGGCATTTGCAAATCCAGAAGCACCAGGTCAAAATCATCTTTGAAAAAATAATCCAGGGCAATTTTTCCATTTGCGGCAAAGCTGATTTCTCCCACTCCCCATTTGGAAAGGTATTTTTTCAGAAGCACCTGATTGACTTGATTGTCCTCTGCCACCAAAATTTTCTTTTCTCCCAATTTCCCATTTTCATGAATGGTGTGCGTTGCCTTCAATTCCTGCACTTCATCCTGAATCTCAAAATCTACTTCAAACCAAAAGGTAGATCCCTCCCCCAATTTGGATTCCAGGTGAATGTCGGTCCCAAAAAGTTTGGTAAGCTTCTTCACAATGGCAAGCCCCAGTCCGGTACCTCCATATTTTCTGGTGGTATCGGAGCTGGCTTGGGTAAAGGCATCAAAAATGGAATTAATCTTACTTCTGGCGATCCCTATTCCCGTGTCTTTTACAGCAAAACGGACCGTCACCCAGTTCTCTTTTTGTTTCACCTGTTCCAGTGTAATTTTTATGTAACCCCTGTCTGTGAATTTAATCGCATTACTCACCAGATTGTTGAGTATTTGGGCAATACGGACCGGATCGCCTATCAGCAATTTAGGAAGTTCAAAATCAGGCTCATAAATAATCTCCAGCGATTTATCCCGAATTTGATACGAATAGGAATGAATGATTCTGTTTATCAGGTTTTTTGGCTCAAAGGGTACTTTCTCCAGGATGAGTTTTCCGGAATCAATTTTATTGAAATCCAGGATGTCGTTAATTAGGCCCAGAAGGTTTTCAGCCGAAAATTGCAGGGTTCGGAGATTCTCCAACTGATCCTCCCTGGGGTTATCCTCCAAGAGCAGGTGCGAAAGCCCAATTACCGCATTCATGGGGGTTCGGATCTCATGACTCATAACAGACAGAAATTGACTCTTTGCATTGAGTGCGGATTCTGCCTTATCCTTGGCTTTGCGAAGTTCTTTTTGGGTTTCTTTGAGTTTGGTAATGTCCCTGGCAATTCCGGTGTAATAGCGGACCTCTCCTTTTTCATCTTTGATCACCTTTCCGCTGGAACTAAAAACCCTGAAGTGTCCTTTCTTATGCCGAAGTCTGAATTCAAATTCCGGGTTTTCCTGAAAATAACTGATGGGACTGGCTTCCCCGTCCAAAAAAACCTGTGCGTCTTCAGGATGTAGAAAATCCGTAAAATCCCCACTCGTAAATTCATAGGTCTCGTAGCCCAGAAATTGCTTGATATTGGGAGAAACGTAGCTCAGCTCCATCTGGGCCGTGATCGAAAAAATAATCTCGGTGGACTCTTCCACCAGATTTCGGTATTTAATTTCGCTTTTTTTCAGTTCTTTTTTCGCCTTGTATTCCTCTGAAATATCACGAACGATTGCCAGGTAATATTCCAATTGTCCTCCATAATAAATGGGCTTGGCAGTCAACTCATAAAACCGACTCATGTAGGGGATCACTTTGCTGACGGTATTCTTTTTCTCCAAGGCATCTTTAAACAAAGGCTCTACTTCATCCAGGGTGGTGGTATGGACTTCCTGAATGGATTTACCTTCGAAATAGGTCTTGTCCAGCCCCCAATATTTAAAATTTGACCCTTCTGCCACCAGGTATTTCAGGTGTCTATCTATAAGAAAAACATTGGTATGAGGGATATTTGATGCCAGGACCCGGTACCTGTTTTTTATTTTTTCGATTTCCAGGCGGTCGTTTTTCCGTTCGGTGACATCGTGTAGCAGCCCTTCATAAAGCAGGACGTTCCCCTGCTGGTCGAAGACCGGTCGTATTTTATCTTCCACCCAGCGGTAAGTCCCATCCCCTGAAAGCAACCGGTATTCCCGGTTATATTGGGTTTTTTCCGGGTGGTTTAATTCTTTCTCAAAAACACCCAAATCTTCCGGATGGATGAAATCCAACAAACTGGCAGCTTGTTCGATCAACTGCTCGGCCTGATAACCAAATTGATTGATGTTTTCGGTGATAAATGAAAGCTTAAAGCCCTGGTTGGGCGCCACCTCAAATAAAATGGCAGGACTATTTTCAACGATTAACTTCGCCTTTTTCGCCATTTCCTCCCGTTGAATTTTGGAGGTGATATTCCGAATCAGAAACGAATAACCGATCTTTTCTATTTCTATATTCTTGATGGGCTTGACCGAAACCTCGTAGGGCTGAACCTGACCGGAATTATCCAGGATCTGTAATTCTTCCACCCAGATTCCCAGGTCCTCCGCTTTTCGAACCAGGCTCTGAAAAGATTTGGATGGCGGATTGGTAATCTTAAAAAAGTCACTTATTTTACCTTGTCCATTGGGTTGAGGTTCCCCTTCAAATATTGCTGCCTGATTCATATAAATCACTTTCAGGTTCAGATCGGTAACGTAGATGGGTTCGTTGACCTGAGCGAGGATTTGCGATTCAAAAAGCAGCTTTCGCTCTACCGTCTTCTTCTCGGTGATGTCATTGCAATAGCCGAACACCTCCAGGTTCCCCTGAGATGTTAACTGATTTACCTGAACTCCGTAAGCAATGTATTTTTCCTTACCATTGATCGTGGTGAAAATAAATTCGCCCGAAACAGACTTCCTCTGGTTAATGGCCTTCTGAACCATCGATTTCACCCTTTCTTTATCTTTCAGTCGTATCAGGTTCAAGAAATTTCGGATGCTGGTGCCATCGGTATCCGGGTCCATTTCAAAGATCCGATTGATCCCTTTTGAAAAATAAATTTTTCGATCGGAATTGTTGAAACGCCAGGAACCGGATTTGGCGAGTATCTCCGTAGAGCTAAGTAGTTTTTCGTTTCTAAAAAGCCTGGATTTGGTAGATCGGTTAATGAATGCCGCCCCGAACACATCTCCCAATTGCTTGAGAATGTATTCATCCCGGTGGTTTTGTACCCAATGCTTTTGCCGGGAAGAACTGCTCAAGGTATAGAGGCCCAATAACTTATTTTCTGCAAAAATGGGGACGAGTATAAAGGCCCGTATACCAAACCTTTCGGCCATCATTGCCTCAAAAGGATGTAGGTCTGGAAACTCCTGTAAATCATTGATGGCACGAAACCTGGAATCCTTCAGTTTTTTCATAAAACTGGCCTGCCCGGAAAAAGAGAGCGATTTCTCTATTTTTATTGAAGGATGGACCGTGTCTTTTTCCCATTCAAAGACACATTCCAGTACTTCTATTTCCTGATAAACCAGAAAAAAATTAGCCCGATCGGCACCCTGTGCGTTGGCGATCATTGACAGGGCCTTGAGGAAAACCTGATCCCATTCATCATCGGTAGCATTTAAAAACCGCGTGGAAACCCAATTGATCATCCGCTCAAATTCTACCTTGCGATGGAGCAAGTGCTCTGCATTTTGCGAGGGGTTCGAGGCCTCTCTTTCAATACCGTTCTTTGATCCTGCAGTACCTTCTTCCCTGAACCCGGTCAGCAGGCAGATTTTCCCTATACCATCTGCCTGTTTTCCTGTAATTTTTAATTTTAATTGCGGCTTATTTTCTTCCCCATCAAAAAGATACTCAAACATCAACCCCTTTTCCTGCTCACTTTCGAAATACGATTGAATTTCCGGGATCAGACCATCAAAACCCGCGAGATAGGCCTTCCAATCGGTCCCGTTCTTCTTATAGGGAGACCAGTCACCTTCCGATAAAAGAAGTTGATTTCCATTAAAAACCAAAAATAGTTCGCTTCCATTTTTAGAGCGTTGAAATAGATTTTGCTCAAATCCTTTTTCCATTTTAAAAACTGGGTAATTTATTCTTAACCGCAGGAAAATCAGTCTGATACGCCACGGGTTTTGCTTCTCACTATCAATCCCTCAAGTTACTAACAAAAATCAATTTCATCACAAATTTATCCTAATAATATAGGCATAACGTAGTTTCACTCCTATACAGGAAAACAAATAGGGCAAACCGAGTTACTATTCCTGCGCCAATTCTTTTACCAATTGTTCCAGATCGCCTTTTTTAATGAGTTCATTTTTTATAACTACTACGGGACCGGATTTGCAACAGTCCATGCATTTTGTCTTCACCAATTTAAATTTTCCGCGAAAAGGTTTCTCGTTAATGGTCTCTTTTATAGCTTCCGCAAAGGCTTTGCCTCCGTTTGACTTGCAATCCGATCCAGTACAGGCAAAGATAAATGTTCTTCTTTTCTTCATCGGCTATCAATAAATTAGTTCCCAAAAGCTAACTGCAGTAGCAGCCCGCAAATGTAGGCCCCATAGGTACCCAATGCATAACCCAACACGGCGAGCAATACACCCACCGGAGCAAGGGCAGGGTGAAATGCAGAGGCTACAATCGGGGCAGAGGCAGCTCCTCCCACATTCGCTTGTGAGCCTATGGCCACATAGAAAAAGGGAGCCCGTATCAGAAATGCCACCAGTAGCATGAAAAAGATGTGGAAAGCCATCCAAATAAGCCCAATAAGAAAGAAAAGTGGATTATCCAACACGGCACGTAGGTCCATTTGTAAGCCTATGGTGGCTACCAAAACGTACAACAAGACACTACCCATCCTTGATGCCCCTACCCCTTCGAGCTTTCTCCATCGGGTAAAAGACAGTAGCAAACCTCCGGTAGTTGCCAGGATTACCAACCAGAAAAAGGGCGAATCCAACGAGTACTGTTTAAGCGAAGGATAATTTTCAGAAATAAAAGCCGCCATATTTCCTCCGAGAAAATGAGAAATACCGGTCACCGCAAACCCCAATCCAAGAATAGCCATGGTGTCTGAAAGCCGTGGAATTCGGAGGATGCTATTTTGATAATTTTCAACCTTTTCTTTTAATTGAGTGATGGCAGTCGTGTCCGCTTTCAATAACCTGTCAGGTAGGGCCGGTTTCGCTGCCCAGTAAAGTAGAAAAGCCATCCATAAATTCGCAACAATGACATCTACCGCTATCATTTGGCTGAATAATGTCGGGCTGGCACCAAACACTTCCAGCATGGCGGTTTGATTGGCACTGCCTCCAATCCAACTACCAGCAATCGTGGCTAAGCCTCTCCAGGTCTCGTCGGCACCCAAGCCTCCCAAAACCTCTGGAAATAAAGATGATACCAGCACCAAGGCAACCGGCCCACCTAAAATAATTCCAAAAGTTCCCGTCAAAAACATGATCAACGCTTTTGGCCCCAATTTCAAAATGCTCTTCAAGTCAATACTCAGGGTCAGTAACACCAGGGAGGTGGGCAGTAAATACCTGGAGGCGACATAATACAAACCGGAATCAGCACCAGAGACTAAGCCGAATGTGTTGAATAGGGCCGGAATAAAGTAGCATAGCAATACCACTGGCACAAATCGATAAATGACTTTGAAAATGGGATGATCACTTGCCGAGGTGTAAAAAACCAGCCCCAATACGGCCATCAATAGCCCAAAAACCACGGCATCGTCTTGAATCAGCGCACTATCCCCCATTTTATTTATTTTTCCAAATCGTTAAAAATTCACTTAATATCATGGCTGTGGCTCCCCAAATGACCTCCTGGTCTATATCAAAATAGGGAGCCTGGATCGTTTGACCGGATGGAAGGGGAAAATCTTTCTCCTTTTTATTATTCTCATCCAGTAGCCAGTCAAAATCACAGGAAATTAATCGCGCTACCTCCCTGGGGTCGGGGCTGAAGATTGGCGGATGAGGCGTAAATCCCACAAACGGCCTGACAGAAAAATTACTGGGAGGAATGTACAAATCGGACAAGACTCCCAGAAGCTGTATTTTTTCACGGGCAACCCCTATCTCTTCCTCCGTTTCCCGAAGGGCCGTTTCTTCCAGATTTTTATCGCCCGGATCCATTTTCCCACCAGGAAACGCTATTTGACCACTGTGCACGCCTTCGTAAACAGCCCTCTTGATAAAGGGTATCCGTATTCCGTTTTCAAACGGACAAATCAACATTAATACGGCCCCTTTTCTGGCCCTTTCCATCCTTCGGCTATCAAACCGTTCTTCCTCCAAGGGTACGGGTGCCATGGCCTGCTGCCCCATTCGGCCGGGTAATGGTTCTTTCAATAGATCCTCCAGAACGCGAACCAGGTGTCTCAATTCCATACATGTATTTCCTTACTTGGTAGCTGAAAAAAGGCCTGAATACCATTCAGGCCTTTTTCACTTATCAAACCTATTAAACCTATTGGGTTTTATTCATATAAAATGAACAAACTCATCGAAATTTAATGAATAAATCTACAATTCCAAAGGCAATAAATTTTGACAGGTAAAAATAATACCCTATTATCCAACCTGAAATTCCGTATTTTCTTCCTAATATATCGCATGACAAAAGACGACCTTTACCAAACGGCCCTGACCATTTTAAATGGGTACGACCAATACATTTTCAACTTTAACCAGGTCACCCGGGAAATACCGGCCAATTTCGTCCATAGGGACTGGAAAGCCCTTCAGGAAAATCATAAAAAAAGACTTCGACTCTATAAAGATCACCTGAAAAACATCGTGCCTCAATGCCGGGATCAACTTGGAGAAAAAATAGCCCATGCGGATTCCTGGAAAGTTCTTAAATCCGTATACCTGGAGAAAATAAAAGCCAGAACAGATAAAGAACTGGCAGCTACTTTTTTCAATTCTGTATTCAGGAAAACCTATCCGGGAAACAGCATACAGGAAGCATTGATGTTTGTGGAGGCTCCCTTTGATGAGTTGCCAGCTAAGATAGACACAAGCCTGTTTTTTAGCTATCCTGCCAGTGATAACATTCAAACTATTTTCAGGAAAATACTGAATGATTTTGATTTTGGTGCCCCCTATTATGATTTAGAAGGGGATATTACGTTTTTGGAGAAGGAGGTACGACAAGTCATTTTTAGCCGGTACCCAGCCACTTCTGAAACCATAACTCAAGTGTTGCGGGATATTTTTTACCGAAACAAGGCCGCCTACCTGATCGGGAGAACCTTTCTGGGAAAAAAGTGGATGCCTTTCATCATCCCCTTTGTTCATAATGAAAAAGGGGTGTTTGCCGATACCCTTATCTTTGATCCCAATATTATGAGTGGCATTTTTAGCTATACCCGCTCCTATTTTATGGCACCCATTCAAACGCCCTCTCAAACCGTCGCCTTTCTTAATTCGGTCATTCAGCACAAACGTCCCTACGAACTGTACAATGCCATCGGCTTCAACAAACATGGCAAAACTTCCTTTTATCGGGATTTTACCAACCATTTACGGCACAGCAAGGACGATTTCGTGCTCGCTCAGGGAATAAAAGGAATGGTAATGACCGTCTTCACCCTTCCCTCTTACAATATTGTGTTCAAACTGATCAAGGATCATTTTGACCCGCCAAAAAACATGACCCGCCAACAGGTCCGGGAAAAATACAAATTGGTAGGATTACATGATCGGGTCGGTCGGATGGCCGATACGCATGAGTTCGAAAATTTCAAACTTCCGCTTCATCGCATCCACCCGGATCTAATGCGGGAATTAAAGAAAACGGTTAACTCCCTATTGAAAATCGAAGGAGACACGTTAATTATCAGGCATTTATATATCGAAAGGCGCCTTACTCCGCTGAATATATTTCTAGAAAACTGCAGTCTGGAACTTGCCCGGGTGGTGGTAAACGATTATGCCAAAGCCATCCTTCAAATGGCTCAGGCGAACATATTCCCTGGTGACATGATGACCAAAAACTTTGGGGTCACCCGCCAAAACCGGGTTATTTTCTACGACTACGATGAAATTGAATTTCTGGTACAGATGAATTTTAGAGCCAAGCCCAAACCGGAAACCTATGAACAGATTTATTCCTCCACACCCTGGTATGATATAGGAGAAAATGACGTGTTTCCGGAGGATTTCAAGCGGTTTATGATAGGTAGAAGCGATGTCAGAGACTTTTTTATCGCATCCAACCCACAGCTATTTGATCCTGAATACTGGAAAGAAATACAAACGAAGCTCACTAAAGGAGAACTCATCCATGCCTATCCTTATCCGGAAAGCATGCGCTTTCGTTCCGAAGAGAAAATCTGATCCTATTCTTCGTACCAAGACGCGTATTTGGGATAGTTGGAAGCTATTCTGCGTATGGTGGCCTGCATTTCCGCCCCGGTTTCTTTGATTTTCCTGGCAGGAATGCCGGCATAGATGCTGTTTTTCTCCACTACAGTACCTTCCAATACCACTGCTCCGGCAGCGATCACAGCTCCCTCCTGCACCCAGGCCCTGTCCATGATGATTGCCCCCATTCCCACTAATACACGATCCTCAATGGTACATCCATGAACGATGGCCTTGTGAGCGATAGAAACATCCGATCCAATCAGCACGGGACATTGTTGGTAGGTACAATGAATGACCGCTCCGTCCTGAATATTGGTTCGGTCTCCCACACGTATCGAATGCACATCTCCCCGCACTACGGCGTTAAACCAAACCGTGCAATCCCGGCCCAGAATCACATCACCAATCAAGGTGGCATTTTCAGCCGTCCAACAACCCTCTCCCAACTGCGGAATTTTGTCTTTGATTTTCTTAATTAATGCCATAGATTCAAAATTTAATTCAGTAAAGCAGGAAAATATATTCTAAATAAGAAATTTATTTTCGGATTAACTGAACTTTTTTGTGAAAATTCAGTTTTAGTGTCTATACATTTAAAGGATCTAAACCAATCTAAATTAAACCAGTATTAGTATGAAATCATTAAAACTATCAGGATTTATGTTGGCAGCAGCGCTGCTGACATTTGCATGTGGAAAAAGCTCGGACACCGTTGAAACCACAGAGGCTCAAGACGCGGCTGTCGCCACTGGGCAAACGTTGAGCCTGGATACCAACGCCAGTAAAGTAAACTGGAGAGGATACAAACCAACCGGTCAGCATTTTGGGTTAATCCCAGTTACCGAAGGGCAATTGTCGGTAGAGGGCGATGCCATCACAGGTGGAGAATTTACGTTTAACATCACCGGCCTGGAAATACATGATTTGGAAGAAGGAAGCGAAGATCATGGCAAACTTTGGAACCACCTTCAGTCAGACGATTTTTTCGATGCTGGCAACCATCCGCAGGCGAGTTTTGTAATCACCGAAATCACCCCTTACACTTCTGGTGATGAAATAGAGGACAAGGAACAATTCGAGTCAGAAAACACGCCACAAAGTGCTTCGGAAATTGCTCCTGAGGCACCAACGCATTGGATTAGTGGAAACTTGACCATGAGAGGGAACACAAAGAATATTAAGTTCCCAGCAAGCGTATCGTTAGACAACGGTACCATTTCGGCTCAGGCAGGTTTTAACATCAATCGAACCGACTGGGGCCTGTCTTATGGTGATGAAGCTTCCGCAGTGGATAAAGCAAAAGATCAATTTATTTACAACACCGTTAGTGTAAATTTTGATGTAAAAGCGAATTAATAGCGAATTCTTAGTTGAAGTTTGAAAAGAAGGGGACTGTTTGTCCCCTTTTTTTATTGCCATTTTGCTAATTTTGCACCCATGCCTGAAACCGATTCTACGATCCATATTCCTCTGAACCCAAGCTGGGTTGAACAAATGCTGGTATGGGGCAGGCAGCGATTCAGCTATTTCGGGTATTTCCATTCCAATAATATACCTTATCCTCAAGGGGGATTTGACCACGTCTTTTATGCAGGAAATCGGGCGGAGCCTTTAGAGCGCATTGGCAAATTACCTGATGAAAAACCCAAAATCGGTATTATCGGATACGATCAGAAAAACAAGTACGAAAAGCTATACAGCCATAACACCTCCTTGGTAGACTGCCCGGATAGTGTGTTTTTTAGTCCGGAAGTAGTCATTCAACTTGGCGAGGATGTTGTACAGATCACAGCCCTAAGGCCAGCCGAAATTGCCGATTCCATTCAATCGACGAAAGTACTTCGGCAGCTGCCTGGGGAAAAACTGACGATGCAGGTTTCTCATAACCAGCAGGCATATAGCAGTATCTTTTCTCAGGTCCGAGATCAAATTTTGGAAGGCACTATTTACGAACTGAATTTTTGTATGGATTATCACGGTTCTTTACCTGCACAGGAACCGGAGCGGGTTTTCCTGGAGCTCTGCTCCCAGTCTCCCATGCCTTTTAGTGCTTTTTTTAAAGCAAAAGACCTATTCCTTTGTTGCGCTTCTCCCGAAAGGTTTCTCAAGAAAACCGGGCAAAACCTATTGTCCCAGCCTATAAAAGGAAGCGTGAAACGCGGATCGAATCCGGAAGCAGATGCGCAGCTTGTAAAATCGTTAGCTGAGAGCGAAAAAGAAAGAGCCGAAAACCTGATGATTGTAGATTTGATGCGAAATGACTTATCCCGGTTGGCAGAAATTGGATCTGTGAAAGTAACCGAGTTATTTGGAATTTATTCGTTTCAGAGCATTACCCAAATGATTTCGAGTATTAGCTGCCGGTTGAAAAACAAGGTTACCTTTGAGGAAATCATCTCCAAAACTTTTCCTATGGGAAGCATGACCGGAGCTCCAAAAATAAAATGCATGGAATTAATAGAAAGGTACGAGTCCTTTAAAAGATCCTGGTTTTCTGGCACCCTGGGGTATATTGACAGCTCCGGTGATTTTGATTTTTGTGTGGTGATCCGAAGTTTGGTAATCGATCAATCCAAAAACACTTATTATTTCGGAGTTGGAAGTGCCATTACCCTGGACGCCAATGCTACCGATGAATACCAGGAATGCCAGTTAAAGGCTGCTCCCATACTAAAGACATTAAAAAAATTATATCAACCAAACCCAATTATATCATAAATGGCAACACGCAACCCTATTCTAAAAAGCATCATCGATAAAAATCCCCACGAACCGGAGTTTCACCAAGCTGTGGAAGAAGTGTTTGAAAGCATTTTACCTGTCCTGAAAGTTCATAAAAACTATGTCGATGCCCGGTTATTTGAGCGGATTTGTGAACCGGAACGGATCATATCCTTTCGCGTTTGCTGGACGGATGATCAAGGGAAGGTGCAGGTAAATAAAGGATACCGGGTTCAAATGAATAGCGCATTGGGGCCTTATAAAGGCGGACTGCGATTTCACCCCAGCGTGAATCAAAGTATTTTAAAATTTTTAGCTTTTGAGCAAGTGTTTAAAAACGCCCTTACCGGCCTTCCCCTGGGAGCCGGAAAAGGGGGTGCCGACTTTGATCCAAAGGGTAAATCAGATGGAGAAGTGATGCGATTTTGCCAGGCATGGATGATGGAGGCCTACCGGCATATTGGTCATTTTACGGATGTACCTGCCGGGGATATTGGTGTGAGCGAAAGGGAAATCGGCTATCTTTTTGGCGCTTATAAAAAGATTCAAAATGAGTTTCAGGGGGTATTGACCGGCAAGGGTCTGGATTGGGGTGGCTCCTACCTGCGGCCAGAAGCCACCGGATACGGGCTTGTTCATTTTGCCCATTTTATGTTGACAGAGGCAGATGACTATTTAGAAGATAAGGTCTGCCTGGTTTCTGGGGCTGGGAATGTTTCTCAGTTTGCCATCGAAAAACTCCTTCAGGAAGGGGCTAAAGCAGTGGCTTTTTCGGATTCGTCGGGATTCATTCATGATCCTGAAGGCATGAACGAGGAAAAATTGGCACATTTAAAGATGCTTAAAAATGGTCAGAGAAAGAGCATTTCGGCATTTGTCGAAACGTATCCTTCTGCCAGTTTCACCTCCAAAGGGGATAAAAACATTTGGTCTATTCCCGCCGATTGTGCCTTCCCTTGTGCGACGCAGAACGAACTTGAAGAAGCCGATGCCAAGACCCTTCAAAAAAACGGACTCATTTTACTGGCAGAGGGTGCCAACATGCCCTGTACTCCTAAGGCTATCAATTACCTGCAGGAATCAAAGGTGCTGTACGGTCCTGGAAAGGCATCCAATGCAGGAGGAGTCGCCGTGTCGGGCTTGGAAATGACCCAAAACAGGGTGGGCAGGTACTGGACCAAAAGTGATCTGGAGAAAGAACTTCGTACCATCATGAAAGATATTCATGACAAATGCCTGGAAACGATCGCCAAACACGATCTTCAGGAACAGGATTACCTGAATGCAGCCAATATTGGAGCTTTTGAAAAAGTAGCGAAATCCATGAATGCTCAGGGGACCGTCTGACCGCAACCATGGCCGCAAACCGAAAAATCATACACGTAGATATGGATGCGTTTTTCGCCTCGGTAGAGCAATTGGATCGGCCAGATTTTCGCGGTAAACCGCTTGCCGTAGGAGGCAATAAAGAAAGGGGGGTGGTGGCAGCGGCCAGTTATGAAGCCAGAAAATATGGTGTCCGTTCGGCCATGCCCTCCAGACTGGCGGCAAAAAAATGCCCCAACCTTATTTTTGTGCCACCTAGATTTGACCGCTACAAGGAAATTTCTCGAAAGATCCGGAAAATATTTTTTGAATTTACCGATTTGGTCGAACCCCTCTCCCTAGACGAGGCTTTTTTAGATGTCACCCACAACCATTTCGGACTTCCATCAGCTACCCTGATAGCAAAAGCGATTAGGCATCGAATCCATTCGGAAACCGGGCTCACGGCATCCGCAGGGATTTCCTACAATAAATTTCTGGCCAAGGTCGCTTCTGACCTCAACAAACCAAACGGACAGGCGGTAATCCCCCCGGAAAAGGCGGAAGCTTTTTTAGAAAAACTTCCGATAGAAAAATTCTTTGGTATCGGAAAAGTGACAGCGGAAAAAATGAAGAACCTCGGCATTCATTGCGGCCTGGATCTCAAACAATATTCGCTGGAATTCCTTACCCGTAGGTTTGGTAAATCGGGCCTTCATTACTACAATATTGTCCGGGGAATTCATCTCAGTGAAGTAAAGCCGGACCGAATCCGGAAATCACTAGGTGTAGAAAATACGTTCGAAAAGGACTTACCAAATCTTTCAGCGGTGATCGCTACCTTAACGGAAAAAATTCTTCCTGAATTTTTTCGGCGGATAAACCAGAACCAAACCAAAGGAAGGACACTTACCCTGAAAATCAAATACGACGACTTCTCTGTGCATACCCGGAGCCGGACGTTTGCAGAAGCCATTCCCTTAAATCAAATGGAAGGTCTGGCCGTCGGTCTGGCCCGGCAAGAGCCTCTGGCCGGTCCGGTGCGCCTATTGGGTGTCAGCCTTTCCAATTTAAGTCGTCCGGATGATCCCGGGGAGCAATTACGAATTGCTTATTAACTTGATGCCGAATTGGTTCGGCATCAATCTTGCAGTAATCTTTGGAAAAACGACCTGCAAATGAATACCTATCAAAAATACCTGGACTTCGGATTAAAATATGGCGTTCCCCTGTCCATCATCCTGGCGACCCTGTCCATGAAAAAAGCAAAAGGAGTGGGGAATTTGATCGTCTTTGCTTTGGTCACCCCTACCTTACTGGGGTATCTATATAGCCTCAAAAAGGCCAAAGATTCCCTAGACAGGCAACCGGAGTTGTAACCGATTCAGGGTCCTTTTTCAGTTAATTTGCTGCTGCTATTCCGGATTTATATGTTTTAGCTTTTATCTTTGGTCTACGATTCATTGACAACCATCAAACGACCTAAAACATGAATTCCGAATTGACACCGCTAATTCCTGCTACTAATTTACTAAAACTAAAGGATGATCCGTCTCTGGTGCTGATTGATGCCGGATTTGGAAAAGAAAAATACCTTCAAAAGCATCTTTCCGGTGCCCTCTATGTAGACTTAAATCGCGATTTGTCGTCGATTAAGGAAAATCCGGCCGAAGGAGGCAGGCATCCCCTACCCGATCCGGTGGATTTTGGTAAGACCCTTGGCAACTTGGGAATTACTCCGGAAAGCCGGGTAGTTGTTTACGATGACAAACAAGGAGCCATGTCAGCAGCCCGGTTTTGGTGGATGCTGAAGGCAATGGGGCATCAACTCGTTCAGGTACTGGATGGCGGTCTACAAGCCGCCGAAGCGGCGGGCTATCCCATAAGTACCGGTGAGGAATCGGCTACTCCTACTGCCCCCTACCCTGCTAGCGAATGGCAATTGCCTTTGGCAGATTTAGAAGAGGTTGCCCAAAAAGCGAAAGACCCGGCCTACAAGGTGATCGATGTACGGGAATCGGCCCGTTATTTGGGCGAAACGGAACCCATTGATTTGATAGCCGGCCATATTCCCGGAGCGATCAACGTTCCCTTTGGAGAAAACCTGGATTCAAACGGTCATTTTTTACCCTCAGAAACCTTGAAAAAGAACTATTCGGAGCTGCTGGCCGCAGGACCTGCAGAAAATACCCTTGTTCACTGTGGTTCGGGAGTGACCGCCTGTCACACACTACTTGCGCTGGCACATGCAGGGCTTGAAATCCCCAAATTATACGTTGGATCCTGGAGTGAATGGTCCCGAAATAACCGGCCGGTGGCCACAGGAAATGAATAAATTAGACCTCCGGTTGGTTCATGTCATGCAATACAAGATGCCCCTGCGGGAAGGCGGCTCGTTACCCGCCCTGGCCCTGGCAGACGATGGATTTACCTATGTGGTGAAATTTCGCGGTGCCGGGCAGCGTGAAAAGGCCCTGTTAGCAGAATTGCTGGGAGGCGAAATTGCCCGTTTGCTAGGTTTTAAAGTACCGGAATTGGTCTTTGCCAGGCTGGACCCTGCCTTTGGGCAAACGGAAGGAGATGAAGAAATTCAGGATTTACTAAAAAGTAGCCAGGGTCTGAACCTGGGGCTCCACTTTTTATCCGCCGCCGTCAATTTTGACCCGGCGGCAGTATCCGTTTCTGCAGAACTGGCCTCTGGCATCGTATGGCTGGATGCGTTTATTACGAATGTAGACCGTTCGTTCCGCAATACCAACATGCTTATGTGGCACCGCGAATTGTGGCTAATTGATCATGGAGCATCGTTTATCTTTCACCACACCTGGGACAATTGGGAAAAGCATGCCAAAGGACCTTTCCCTTTAATCAAAGACCACGTATTATTGCCCGGTGCAGAAAAGCTGGAAGAGGTAGATGCAGCCTTCAAACAGACCCTTTCCCCGGAATCACTTTGGCGAATCGTTAACTCGCTGCCGGAGGAGTGGCTGGAAGCCATGGGTGAACCAGGTACGGTAGAAATATGGAAACAAGTCTATCTGGATTTTCTATTGCTCCGTTTGAAACATTCTGAAACATTTGTAACCCAAGCCCAAGATGCCAGAAAAGCACTTGTATGAATATGCCATCATCCGGGTAGTTCCCCGGGTAGAGCGGGAGGAATTTATCAATGTGGGTGTCATCCTGTGCTCCATACAACAACAATTTTTAAAATGCACCACCACGCTTAATGAATCAAAACTGAAAGCCCTGGATCCCGAAGCCGATCCGGAAACAATTAGAGATCACCTGAACGCATTTACTCAGGTGTGCCAGGGTAAAAAAGGACGTAGCCCCATCGCTACTCAAAGTGTTGCGTCCCGGTTCCGCTGGCTGACAGCGGTTAGGAGTTCCATAATTCAAACCTCCCGGCCACACCCCGGTCTTTCTCACAACCTGGAAGAAACGTTTGAAAACCTATTTAAGGCCTACGTTGGTTAAACCTGTATAAAAACAGAATTGGATTAGGTAGATACTTATGATAAAAAAATCATGAAACATAGGCCAAATTTTCTGCGCAGCATTTCGGTTGCCATCCTTGCCCTGTCTGTTTGTGTCTCGACCACAAAGGCGCAAAATCCCCTATTGGATTATTTAGAAAGCCTCGACCCTGAATGCACTATTTCCTATTTAATCCAGGATGAAACCGGCAAACTACTGGCGCAAAGACAGCCTGACAAGCAGATCCCATCGGCTAGCATTATAAAAATACCCATACTCCTGACCTTACTGGAAGTAGCGCATAAAACCGGAACCCTCGCCTATGTTAGGGGAGATGCCGGGATCATTTTTGGCAGGAGGCCACTAGTCATTTCCGTTTTTGTGGAGGACTTTCGTGACCTTTCCGAAGCAGAGAAAATCATCGCTAAGATCGGGAAGCTAGCCTATGAAACGTATGGAAAGTAGTCGACTTGTATAATAACAGATTTTCGAGTAAATTATTTGTTTATCTATTAGCTGTTTAGTGTGCATTCAAAACGAGATAAAATTGAAAATTGTAACTTGGAATTGCAATGGAGCTTTTAGAAGGAAGTTCGAAAAAATTTCGGACTTCAATGCTGACCTTTACCTAATTCAAGAATGCGAGAACCCAGCCGAATCTCAACACAAACAATACCAAGAATGGGCCGAAAATTATCAATGGATTGGTGACACTAAAAACAGAGGGCTGGCAATTTTCGCTAAACCTGAAATTAAGTTAAACCAATTAAATTGGTCGAATAAGTACAATGATCATGTTGTAAAGCACTTTTTACCATGTAAAATAAATCAAGACTTTGACCTACTCACAGTTTGGACACACCGCAACAACTCACCGAATTTTGGGTACATTGGGCAATTATGGAAGTACTTACAGGTCAATAAAGAAAAATTAAATAGGACCATAATTGCCGGAGATTTTAACAGTAATGCTATTTGGGACCAATGGGATAGGTGGTGGAACCATTCAGACGTGGTGAATGAATTAAAGAAATTTGGTATCGAAAGTCTCTACCACAAATTTCAAAACGAACAACAAGGAAAAGAGACAAATCCGACGTTATATTTTCAACGTAAACTCGAAAGACCCTATCATATTGACTATGTTTTTGGAGCCCAAGAATTTTCTAAAAACCTAAAGAAAATCGAAATCGGGCATAGGGACAAATGGATAAGATTCAGTGACCATATGCCAGTTTTGTGCGAAATAGATCTATAATTAAGAAAAGAAAAACACATGATTAGCTTTTATAGCTTATGATGGGTAATGTGACGAATCGACGTTTCAAGAGTTCAGGTAAATTAGCTAGCTGATAGTAGAGAGCTTCGAAAAGAACCTCGATCCGTATTCTAAAAACAGATATGTTCATCTTTGGATGGTCCTATTACAAATAGTTCCATTTTTAACGAGGAATCGGCGATATTGTTAGGTGAAATGGAATGAACGTAATTGCCACCCGGACATCTACCTCCACTAGTATCTTAGGACTCTGGACGTTCCTAGCAAAAAAAAGTAACTTCCTTTAAAAATGCTTTTGCACCTCAGCTAAAAAAGGAATGGAGGACTGCGCCCCGTATTTGGTTACCGACAGTGCCGCGGCCCGGTTGGCGAAAATAACGGCATCCTTCCAGTCCATTCCTGAGCAACGTCCGGCAGCTATTGCCCCAATGAACGTGTCTCCCGCAGCGGTACTATCCACCGCATTGGCTTCCGGAGCGGGCAGGCTTCCGGTAAAACCGGGAGATGAAAGAAAAGCCCCGGCAGCCCCCAGGGTAATCACCACTACTTCCACGCCTTTTTCGTGAAAAAACGCTGCTGCATGTACCGCTGTATCCTCATTCGTTACCCCAATTCCAGTCAAAAACCTGGTTTCCGCCTGATTGGGAATAATGGCATGGAGAGCGGCATACATTTCCTCAGGCAAGTGAAAAGCAGGTGCCGGATTTAAAATCAACTTTTTCCCGTTATTACCGTATTTTTCAACAATAAACCTCACGGTTTCCAGAGGGATCTCCAATTGCATCAGGATAAAATCGGCCGATTCCAAGAGTCCTGCATGTTCCGATACCTGCGCTGTGCTCAATGCGTTATTGGCCCCGCTTGCCACGAGAATGGTGTTTTCGCCAGCAGCATCCACGGTGATTTGAGCAACACCGGAAGGTAACAGCTTATCCTGGACTACCCCCTGAACATCTAACCCCTCTTTTCTAAAATTCTCCAAACTTTGATCCCCAAATAAATCGCTTCCCAATCTGGCGACTAAAGCAACATCTCCCCCTAATCTAACGGCTGCTATAGCCTGGTTGGCCCCTTTTCCTCCAGGAAGAACCCTGAAGTCTTTTCCTAGGAGCGTCTCTCCCGGAACCGGAAACCGGTCTATCTGGATAATCATATCGGTATTGGAACTCCCAACCACCACAATTTTTCGATTTTGCCCCATACGATGGATTCGTCAGTCAGAAAATGAATGTAAAAATTTCAAAGGCAGCCCGGCTGTTGGAATCAAATGGCCTCACACTTCCTGCATCCGGCCATGCCCCAAATTGGCAAAGCGCATTCAGGAATAAAGCTAAAACAAATCTTCCTAAATCCCAGCTTAAAAACGGTTCCTTTCCTGAAGCCCCCAAAAAAAGCCCGAAAAATTCGGGCTTTAGTCGATATCGTGGACTTATTGATTCAACTCCTGTGCAGCGGGCATTAATTCTTTATACAGCTTACGTGCAGCGGGGAAAAGAATGTTATTTTCCAAATGTATGTGTACATGCAGATCCTTTTCAAAGTCATCCAACATGGCAAATGCTACTTTGTATGTTTGGCAGGCATCCGCTGGTGGGGTGTACCCCTGACTGAGGGTCGAAATGGCTACAAAGCGCTCGCCTTCCGCTGCGTGATCATCTTCCATCATGGAAATGGGATTGTCAATATGACCAAAATGGGGTTTCGGTAAATCGACCCCTTCGTTTTTCGCCTTTTCCATGGATTGAATAAACGGAAAAAGGATCAGTTCTTCTTTTTTCATATGCACCGTCAGGGCGGCAGCCGCTGCTGAAAATAACTGATTGATTTTAGCCAGCTCCGGATGTCGGTCACCATGTACTTTTTCGATCTTTTCAAGATATAACGTTAAGGAAGGTAAGGTCTCTTCCACGTATCGATGATGCTTTTCCAAAATATGGTTGATCAGTTCTCCCGGTTTCATTTGGGAAAACCGGAGATCTATTGAACGGCTGTCCAATCCTTCGAGTTTCCGTAACAAATCTGCTTCATTCAAGCCTTTTTTCTGACAGGCTTCGGAAATACTAATGCCTCCGCCGCAGCAAAAATCCAACCCGTACTCCGTAAAAATTTTTGCTGTTCTGAAATCCCGGGCGACAATTGTTCCTATTTTTTCTGCTTTTAACTGCTCCATTGTGTGTCTATTTTAAGCCTATGTTTGTCTTTCTATGGGACAAATATAATGAAAATTATAATAAAGGACAATTTTATCTTTTATTATAATTCCTTTTTTACTCCTTCGAGTCGCTTTCGGAAATTTACCCACAGCGAAAGCAGAAACGCCATAAGTGTAACCAACAGGGTGGAGACTTCAATGAGTGTAGCAGCTGGCCGTATCCCCAAAAGCCGGTATAAAAGATAGCTGATATAGGAATTTGGTAAATCCCTCACGCCACGACGGTGAAGGATTTCCCAATGCCAGTCCGTAAGCGGGCAATATCCCCAACCAAACCAAATCCCCAGCAAAAACCAGGAGGCCAGCGTCAGGGAAATACTGTACAAGTGCCATTTTCGGGTAGACCTACTCATCCATCCCAGCAAATTGAATAGAATTAAGGCGGTGTGAAATATCAAAAGCGCGTAATCAGCAATTAACAACCAGTTCATAAACAGAAGCATTATCCTGTAATCAGGCATTTTCAAATGAAAAACCCTTTTATCGTTTAGAAATCGGGATCAAAAATTCATCCGATTAATTTACGCATTCATCTCCAACTTAAGCGGTTCTGTCCAGATTGATTTTCTCCAATCCCAGACGGAGGCTTGCTTTGCAGGTATGTTAACCTATACCACAAACGACATGAGACAACGAATAATTTTACTGACAATGCTAATCAGCCTATCCGCCTGGGCACAGGCGCAGGAAACCGCATCGTATACGCAAACGGTTCGAGGCAGGGTTTTGGACAAGGTGAGTCAATCTCCTTTACCAGGAGCTTCGGTAAGCATCCCGGATACGGATCCCCTGATCGGAACTGCCACTGATCTGGATGGGGGGTTTATCTTGGAAAAAGTCCCTGCGGGGAGGGCAACGATCCAAATCAGCTATTTAGGCTACGAGTCCACCACCTTGCGTGAAATCCCCATTACCAGTGGGAAAGAGGTGGTGCTCACCATTCAATTGCAGGAGAATCTGGAACAGATGGAAGAAGTGGTCGTCCGAGCTACCGGTGATTCCCGCGAAGCCCGGAATGAAATGGCAACGGTTTCGGCCAGGGGGTTTGACATGGAAGCAACCAACCGTTTTGCCGGTAGCAGAAATGACCCGGCCCGAATGGCTCAGAACTTTGCCGGAGTAAGCGGAGCCAATGATTCCCGAAACGACATCATCATCCGTGGTAATTCACCTACTGGCGTGCTATGGAGACTGGAGGGAGTGGACATTCCCAACCCCAACCATTTTGGGGCCATGGGTACTACCGGAGGTCCGGTAAGCATTCTAAACAGCAACCTTCTGGATAAAAGTGATTTTATCACGGGTGCTTTTCCTGCCGCCTATGGAAATGCCACGGCCGGGGTTTTTGATCTCAACCTTCGTAAAGGCAATGCCTATCGCCGGGAGCACCTGGTGCAAATGGGGTTCAATGGATTGGAACTCGGTACCGAGGGCCCGCTGGGCGGGGATAAGGGCGCATCCTACCTGCTTAATTACAGGTACTCTACCATTGCCATGATGCAGGAAGTAGGTTTTTCTGCCGGTACAGGGGATGCCGTACCGTATTATCAGGATTTTTCCATGAAAGTGGATATCCCAACCGATAAAATGGGACGATTCTCCCTGTTTGCCCTGGGTGGCAAAAGCAACATTGACCTGCTTGGATCGGAAACGGACAGCAGCACTACGGATTTGTACTCTGAAATGTCCCAAAACATCTACAACCGGGCAAAAATGGGCGTGATTGGCATCAACCACACGCAGTATTATGACCCCCAGACCTTTGCTGTGATTACACTGTCCGCTGACCATAGTTTTTCAGGAAACCGCGTGGATTCATTGAGCATGGAAAACAGGGAAGCCGTACCGCTTTACCGCAACCATTATGGTTTGAGCAAAATCAGAGCGCAGTATGAGTTGCATCGGAAAGTGGACAACAAAAACAATTTTCGTGCGGGAATCAACTATGACTACCTGAATTTCAATCTACGAGATAGCCTGTATCAGGCCGATGAAAATCGCTTCCGGGATCTGAGAAATGAATCCGGCAATTCCGGTCTGTTTCAATCCCACCTGCAATGGCAACACCGGTTCAACCAAAGCTTAACAGCCAACGCAGGTATTCATTACCAGCATTTTATCTTGAATAACGCCCAACAGGTAGAGCCCCGGATCGGTCTTTCCTTTGAACTAAACGACAGGAATACCTTTAGTTTGGGCTATGGACTGCACAGCCAATTGCAGCCACTACCCATTTATTTTCTGGAATCCGAGATCCCTTTTCAGGAGCCTGTAAGAACGAACAAAAACCTGGACTTCAGCAAATCTCATCACTTTGTAGCCGGATACCGGTATCAACTAAGTCCGGATGTTCACCTGAAATCCGAGATATACTACCAACATCTATTTGGAATCGCGGTAGAGGAAACCCCCAGCAGTTTTTCCATGCTCAATGCTGGAGCCGATTTTGGGATTCCGGATGTGGACAGCCTTACCAATGGCGGAAGGGGCAGGAATTATGGTCTCGAACTTACCCTGGAAAAACAATTTAGCGGCGGCTCCTATTTTCTGTTCACCACATCCCTATTTGATTCCAAATACCGGGGCAGTGATGGACAGTGGCGAAACACTGCCTTCAACAGCCAATACGTGCTGAATGGATTGCTGGGCAAAGAATGGCAGATAGGAAATCCAAACCGAATCTTATCCCTGGACTTCAAAATAACCTTTGCAGGCGGACAATACATCACTCCCATCGATCTGGAGCGGAGCATCCTGGAAAACCAGGCCGTCTATCAGGAAGAGCGGGCCTATTCAGTAAAAAACCCCGATTATTTCCGGTCCGATCTGAAAATAAATTACAGGGTGAATAAGAAAAACCTGACCCACGAATGGTCCCTGGACATACAAAACCTGACCAATCACCAAAATTTATTTCGGCAGACCTATAATCCCATTACCGAGTCTGTTGTGAATAGTTATCAGTTGGGTATTTTTCCGATTCCCCAATACCGGCTTACCTTTTAAATGGCTTTGGTTATATTGCCTCCAAAGCTGCATGTAAAATGAAATTAAAAGCTCCCTATGACCGGTACCTGTTAATGCTGGGCCTGGCCATATTACTCAGCATCAGACCAGGGGCACAGTTCTGGCCCCTGGCACTGGTCAATATCCTATTCACCTTCGTTTTCTGGGAAGGAAATTACCAGCTGGTGGGATGGGTCAGGGAGCGATTTCCGCTTATGCATCAAACAAAAAAACGAATCGTTACCCAAATCGGGCTTTCCATAGGATACACCATTCTTGGTGGTACAGCCGTAACTATACTATTGCATTTGGTTGGTTGGGTTCCTTACGAATGGGATTGTCATTTGCGCATCCTGCTGATGGGCTTGTTTATCACCGCCATCATTGCCATTGTGTATGAGACCATTTTCTATTTTGACCTCTGGAAATCCTCTTTACTGGAAAGTGAGCGGCTAAAGAAAACGGCAGCCCGTTTACAGTTTGAAAGCCTTAAAAACCAGGTCAATCCTCACTTCCTGTTTAACAGTCTGAACAGCCTCGCTTCCCTGATTCCCGTGGATCCGGTAAAGGCGGAAAAATTCGTGCAGGAATTTGCGCGGATTTACCGGTATGTGCTGGAAGTGAAAGACCGGAATTTTGTTTCTCTCCGGGAGGAAATGGACTTTGTATCGTCGTTTGTCTACCTGCTCAAAATCCGATTTGGCGAGCACCTGAAGTTTGAGCAGCAACTGGAAAAACACCTGGACCGATACCATATTCCACCACTGATTTTGCAAAACCTGGTGGAAAATGCCATTAAGCACAACGTTATTCTGAAAGACCGTCCCCTGGTCATCCGTCTTGAGATACAAAATGACACTTTATTGGTGCGCAATAACCTGCAAAAAAGGAGTTACCCTGCCGCTTCCACCCAAACGGGTCTGCGGAATATGGTGCAGCGGCTGCAGTTAGTCGCAAACAAAGAAGCTAAATTTTATGAAAAAGAGGGATATTTTTGTGCTGAAATTCCCTTGATCCCAGAATCTGATTAAGCAACCATGTACAACACCCTACTAGTAGAAGACGAAAAGTTGGCGGCGGACCGCTTGGAACGGATGCTGCAACAGATTGCTCCGGATATCCGGGTGCAGGCTAAAGTTGATTCGGTAAGTGCCGCTGTAGCTTTTCTAAAAAATCAGCAACCCGAACTTATCTTTCTGGACATTCACCTGGCGGATGGCTCGGGCTTTGAGATTTTTGAGCAGGTGCAGGTGAGCTGCCCGGTCATCTTTACGACAGCTTACGACGAATACGCGCTGCGGGCGTTTCAGGTCAATGGCATCGCCTACCTGCTAAAGCCCATTAGTCCGGAAGCCTTGGCAGGAAGCCTGCAAAAGTTGAAAGCCATACAGGCATCCGGGACGCAGGTAGCCTCCCTGGAGGCATTGCTGTCCCAAATCCGAAAGGGAGAATCACCCTACCGAAAGCGTTTTCTGGTTGCGTATGGCAATACGATCAAGTCCATCGGTATATCGGAGGTGGCCTATTTTTTCGCGGAAAACAAGGCGGTTTACCTGGTAGACAAAACGGGCGGTAAATACGTCCTGGACGAAACGCTGGATCAGCTATCGGAGGGACTGGACCCGGAAGTGTTTTTCCGGGTAAACCGCAGTTTTATGGTACAGGTAGATGCCATCCGTCAGATGCATGCCTACTCCCGCAGCAGGATCAAGCTGGACCTGCAGCCAGCCTGTAGCAAAGAATGTATCAGCAGTTCGGAGAAAACGGCGGAGTTTAAGGATTGGTTGGGGAGGTAAATTTAAAAGCCTCTGCCCCAATTAATGGCCAACAAATAATAGCTCAATGTCAATAGCCTATACCTGTTGCGACTGACCTATCCCATTATCCCGAAGAAATACCAACCAGTCATCGGCCTTTGCTCCTTTTAAAACCCGGGGAAATTTATTTTGTCCCCCTTCCTTTCCCTGGGATTTGAGCCAGTCGTAAAATAAAGTGGAAGGCAATTTGGTTACCCTCACTTTTTTTAGAGCATGTTGCCTTTCTACTGCATAGTCATCATTGAGGACTTTCAATTTCCCATCAATTTTTTCCATTAATTCCGTTTCATCTACCTCCTCATCGGTACCCACAAACCAATGATGCATAAATAACGATTCGGCGGGAAGGCCCAACACAGTAAACTCGCAGATATCTACATTCAATTCTTCGGAAACCAGCTCTACGGCACGATTCATATTGTCCATGGACAAATGCTCTCCACAAAGACTCAAAAAATGTTTGGTTCGCCCCGAAATACGAATTTCACTCTCCCTTTTTGAATCAAAACGGATAACATCTCCTATCAAGTACCGCCAGGCTCCCGCACAAGTGCTGATAAGTAGGGCATAATCGATGCCCTCTTGTATTTGATCGATTTTTAGGGTCTCTGCATCCGGAAGGACTTCTCCATTCGCATCAAAATTGGCATCATTGAAGGGAATAAATTCATAAAATATCCCATTGTTCAGCACTAATCGCATGGACTTTCGGCCCGGAATGGCCTGGAAAGCTAGAAACCCTTCGGAAGCAAGGTACGTTTCGATGTAAATCAGGGGTTTGTTCAGCAATTTTTCAAACCCTTTTCGGTAGGGCTCGAAGGAAACCCCGCCATGGACAAAAATCTGCAGGTTGGGCCAAATGTCATGTATGCTTTCCAGCTGGTGAGTGGCGATAATTTTTTCTAAAAGAATTTGTAACCAGGCAGGAACTCCCACGATTATTCCAATATCCCACTTGGGAGCCATTTTGACAATTTGATCGATCTTGTCGCCCCAGTTTTTATTTTTAGAAATTTTCTTGCCCGGCTTGTAAAAGCGCTGAAACCAGACGGGTAACCTTCCCGTGGTAATACCGCTAAGGTCACCGGAAAAGAAGGTGCCATTAAAGTCTAAATCGGTGCTCCCTCCCAACATCAAAATCCCTTTGGTAAACAAATTATCCGAAAGCTCATACTTGGATAAGGTGAGAATTTGCCGCACCCCTGTTTTACGGATGGCTTTTACCATGTCTTTGGTGATGGGAATGTATTTTGATGCCGACCCGGAAGTGCCGGAAGTAAGAGCAAAGTAACGGATCGAACCCGGCCAGGTAACGTACTTATTCCCGTCCTTCAATCGGTACCACCATTCATTATAAATCTTTTCGTAATCGTAAATGGGAACCCTGGCAGAAAATTGGGTGTAAAAATTTTCATTTTCCATTCTGAATTCTTTGAGCAAGGCGTTGAACTGGTACTTTTTCCCGAATTCGGTATCTCTAGCCTTGATCATTAGCTTTTTCAACTCCTGCTTTTGCAGTTCCCGGGGAGCGCTATACTCCTGCTCCAGGGTTTCCCTTAACCTGATACCCTTTTTAAGCAATGTACCCAAGATGGCCATATCTTCCTTTTAACGAATTGATCAAACTAAAAGCAATATGTAATAAAAAATCTTAAAATGAATGTACTTTCTCCATCCGGAAATTACCCACTAAGTCAAATCCCCCCGCTTCAACGCCCCAACCGCGTGGTCCACTGCCCTGGCCGTAAAGGCCATATACGTCAGACTGGGATTTTGGGTGCCGGTGGAAGTCATGGATGCCCCATCGGTGACATAGACATTTGGGCAGGCATGCATTTGATGAAACCTACCCAGAAGGGAGGTTTTGGGATCTTTCCCCATCCGTACGCCACCCATTTCGTGGATATCCAATCCCGGAGCCTGCCGGCTATCATTTTGACGGATATTTTTACACCCTGCACTTTCCAGCATTTCAGCCCCCTGATCCAAAAAGTCCCGAAGGCTCTTTTCATCGTTATCATCATACCCCACATCCACCCGCAACTGGGGCATGCCCCACTCGTCTTTTTGGGTATCATCCAGGTAAACCCTATTGCTCCGTTTTGGAATGGTTTCTCCTTGCATCATCATGTATACCCCCCAGGGCCCGGCTTCCGAGTTGGCCTCTTTAAAATCCGGACCGAAATCCTCGTTTCGGGCACCGCCCCAACCGCCCCTGCCAGCAGAGTAAAAACTCATGTATCCTCGCAAAAAGTCCATCTCCTGCTTCTTGACGTTTCTGAAATTCGGCAGCATCACCGCCGTGGGTCGCCTTCCATAATAATAAGAATCCAAATGGCCTTCCATGCTGGCAGAAAGGGAACCCCGATAATTATGAAAAGCAATGTGAGTGCCCAACAAGCCATTGTCATTACCCAATCCCTCCGGAAAGCGGTCAGATTTAGAGTTCAATAAAATCAGGTTGGAGTTTAATGCGGAGGCATTTACAAAGATTACCTTGGCGAAGTATTCGGTTGTTTCCTTGCTACCTGCATCGACAACCCGTACTCCGGTCACCTTTCCCCTGGCATCGTCGTAAATCAACGAATGTACCACCGAATGGGGTCTGAGCGTCAGGTTTCCTGTAGCAGCAGCAGCCGGCAAGGTAGAGGCATTGGAGCTGAAATAGGCCCCAAAGGGACATCCCCGCTGGCAAAGGCTTCTGGCCATGCATTGTCCCCTACCCTGAGCGGTGTGATGGGCCTGGGGTTCTGTAAGGTGCGCACAGCGTCCGATGACAAATTTTCGGTCAGGATAGGCTTCCAGGATTCGCTCCTGAACCAGCTTTTCCACTTTATTCATTTCCCAGGGCGGTAAAAACTCCCCGTCAGGCAAGGTGTCCAACCCGTCTTTATTGCCGCTTACCCCAATAAATTTTTCCACATAGCTGTACCAGGGCGCCAGATCCTCATAGCGTATCGGCCAATCCACGGCAAAACCATCCCTTCCAGGCCCTTCAAAATCAAAAGGACTCCAGCGCTGTACCTGTCTTGCCCACAAAAGGGATTTACCTCCTACCTGATACCCTCTGATCCAGTCAAACGGTTTATCCTGAATGTAGGGGTGCTCCTTATCTTTTACAAAAAAATGGTCGGCATCATCTCTAAAAGCGTAACAACGGGAAACCACGGGGTTTTCTTTCCGCAACTCCAGCGGCAATTGCCCTCGCAGGGGAAACTCCCAGGGCGGGGTATGCATGGTGGGATAATCCTCCCTATGAGTTACTTGCCGTCCCCTTTCCAAAACCAAGGTCTCTAATCCTTTTTCACAAAGTTCCTTTGCCGCCCAGCCTCCACTAATGCCGGAGCCAATGACGATGGCATCGTATGTATTCGCTTTCATATTCATTTTTCTATTCGTACCGTAACGATTCAATCGGATCCAGACGGCTGGCTTTGTACGCGGGCAAAAGACCGGAAAACAAGCCCACCACAATGCACACAACAAAAGCAAAAACTATCCAAACCCAGGGAATGAGAAAACCACCTGGTCCTACGGTATTTCCTACCAGGTTCCCAATACCAATGCCCATCAGCACACCTAAAATCCCTCCCAACACACAAATCACGATGGCCTCGATCAGAAACTGTTGCCGGATTCGTTTAGGAGTCGCCCCCATTGCCTTTCGGATGCCAATTTCACGGGTCCTTTCCGTCACGGAAACCAACATGATATTCATCAACCCTATGGCTGCCCCCAACAGGGTAATGAATCCAATTCCAAACCCTCCGATTCGGAGAAAGCCCGCAATCTCCTCCAAACTTTCTCCCAGCGTCTGGGACTTGACCACCTCAAAGGAATCTTCCATACCAATGCCATCCTCGCGGATGGAACGCATGACCCCAGTGGCCTGGCCCATCTCGTATTCCAGCTTAAGGGGGTCTTGCCCAGCCACCGTGATCGTATACCGAAAGGTCCCCCTTTGATCCAGGTTTCGGGCATTCAGAATGGGAACGACGATGGCCCTGTCCGGACCGGTATCTCCTCCAACACCCCCTTGTCGCTCCATGATGCCTACAATGGTATAGCGCCTGCCATAAAAAGTGACATGTTTATTTATGGGGTTTTCTCCCTCCTCAAAAAGCGTTTTCTTAATTTCAGTTCCAATTATACAAACATTGTTGCCATACTCAATTTCCACATTACTGAAGTTACGTCCTTCCTCCAATACGATTCCCTTGATCAGAAAATAATTTTCATCCCCTCCGATAATCCGGCTATTTGGATTGGTTTTTTTGGATCCTCTTGAAACCTCAGCAGAGCCTGAGACAGTAGTAGTGATGGTAGAAATGCCATTTTGATTGTACTTTTCTTTGAAAGCACTTGCTTCTCTGTAGGAAATATTGGAGTAATTTTTCGGTGCCACGCCGGAACTTGTCGCCCTGCCGCCGGAAAAGCCCCGGCTCCTGACATCAAAATTGTTCGCCCCAAATCCGGAAAGACTTTCCTCAATCTGCGCCTTCATGGCATCAATGGCCGTCAACATGCCCACCAGTGAGGTGATGCCGATAGCGATAATCAAGCCTGTCAGAATCGTCCGCAACAGGTTCATTCTGACGGAGCGGAAGGCCTCCCGGATATTTTCTATCAAATCCATGTTTTGTCTGTATAAGGCCAAAAGAATTTTTCTGGACAAACTATTTTGATAATATTAATCATAAAATAAGTTTGGGCAAAGAATTTCAGAAATTTTAACGGTATCTAGGGCCTTTAATGCATGCGGTCCCCTCTGACTTCCAGCGATTTCATAACTTCCTTTTCATAATCCAGCCATTCCTTCCAGCGCCGTTCCACCTTATCAGAATCCTGATAGGTCTTGGCCAACTGGATAAAATTCACATAATGCCCCGCTTCCGAAACCATCAAATCATAATAAAATTGTTTCAACTCCTCATCCTGTAAATTTTTGGAAAGCAATTTAAAGCGTTCACAGGATCTGGCTTCAATCAATGCGTTCATTAAAAGGTGTTCGGTAAGCTGATAAGTTCTGCTGCCTCCTTTATGAATAAACCCTTGCAACTGTACCACATATTCATCTTTCCGCGGATGTCCGAACCGGTACCCTCGCTTCCGGATTTGGTGCATTACCGCTTCGAAATGGGCCCATTCTTCCGCTACCACAGGGCTGAGTACATCCACCATGGTGTCAAACTCGGGGAATTTGATGATCAGAGAGATGCAGGAAGAAGCTGCCTTTTGCTCACAATAAGCGTGGTCCACCAAAATAGCCTCCAAACTGATTTTAGCTATATCTACCCAACGCGGGTCCGTAGGCAGTTGCAGGTGCAGCATTTTGCTTTTCGTAGATTCTTTCCAGTCCATACTAACGGTTAATCAAAGAAATACCAACTAATCCCCAAATCCAGCATGTTTTTTAATCCGGTATACCCGGGGGTGACAAAGTACCCGTCGTTTTCCATAAAACCGGCATTCAGGTGATTGTACCGAAATAACACCCGCGTGCGGTTGATCCGGAAATTAAGAAAGGCATCGGCCACCGGGTAGGCATACACATTGAAGTCGTCCTGTAGGTAGAACTGCTGAGTGGCTGGCATGTAAGCCGGAGCAAGGTTATCCGACCGGTACCTTCCTTCCAGTCCAATTTGCACAAAAATATTTTCGTCAAATAAAGGGCCGTCAAAGTAAATACGGGAATTGATAAACAATTCGGGGATTCTGAATTTATCTGCGGCTCCTCCCGTGATGAGCGTATAGCGGGCTTCGGATACCCAATGAAATCGTTTTCCAACGACAAAGTGGCTGTTTAATCCGGGGATAACCATAAATGCCTGAGAAGCTGCCTGCTCGGGTACCTGTTCTTCGTTATAAAACACATAGTTATTGATCCTGTTTATGGTCAGGTTGGGTCTGAGTCTAATTTCGCCTACATTAACCTTGATTGTTCCCTGAATCTGATCCACTCCGGTATTGGAAAAGTCATTGTCCCAGCGGTAGTGATTGCCCCGGTATCTTTCCTGGGCCAGCGTAGGTTTGTACAGGGCCTTGGTATACCGGACATCCAGGTAGGGAGAGATAAACAAACCGGTGATCCGGTAGCCGTCGGGGATCAGGTACTCTCCTTCGGCTTCAAAAACCCAGTTTTCATTGATCTCCCCTCTTAAGGCACCCCCCAGGTATAACTCGGTAAAGGAGTTGTTGGAAGAAAAAAAGCGACTGGCCATTCTGCCGGTTCTGAATTTCAAATAGGCATTGTAATAAACAGGACCTAAATCCCCCTTAAATCCAATTTCATTTCTCCATTCCGAAAAATGATTGTGATTATTGGTCGTATCCCGTTTACTGAAGACCAGGCTGGTATCCGAGGAATTAAAGCGGTTTTCATTAAAAAAATCGGCATCTGATGTTCCCAGATTAGAAAAAAACGTCACTTCTTGTTTTTTCTTATCGAATACATGGTAGGCCTGCCAGCCTTTCAATATTTCGAATTGTTGATAAAGATGGTATTCCTGCCGTAAATCCTTGGCTCTGGAATTTCGTAACCACACTTTGGAGTCCTCATAGGTAAAATAAAGGGAAGTCGTATCTACCTCTGGCGGAATGATCCCCCCCTGTTCGTTCACATTGTGCTCCATCCGGGTAAAATTAGCCAGCAACCTGTACTTGCCATTAGTAGAGGAGTAATTCGTGTGAATCTCATAGGAGTCGTTGACCACATTATTATCGTCCCTTCGGGTCGGATTGAGCGTTTTCCGTGCCCGGATCGTGCGGTAAGCGATGCCAACATTCCAGTTCGGACGGATGTTTCGCACAAATTCCACATCCAGCTGGTTGCGATTGCCTCCACCGAAAAATGCAGCAATATGCGTGTGGGGTGACTTGGTGTCAAAATAACGGATGCTGTCCGAAGAATTATGGTAAAGATCGTATGCCGCAAACCCAGAAGTTCTTCCAATCTGTTGGGGCACATCGTAAAAAACCGGTCTGGCGGCAGTGCCCAGATTTCCCAGATCCTGGTATTTGTACCAGGTGTCGGCCACAGGTTCGTAATTGTGAAAACCCGTCAAAGAGGTATCCAGTTCGATTTTCTCAAACCGGTTGTTCCGGACAAATTTCTCATAGAAGTAAAGGGAAGTATTGGGGCCGTAGACCATTTTAGTAGAGTCGTCCAGCAATCCTCTCCTGGCCCCCTCTCCTTCCTCCTGATCTTGTTGCTGATCTTGTTGCTGGGAAAATGCCGCAGGAATCCAAGCCAACAAAGCGATCCAAATTGCCAAAAAATAACCTCTCTTACGCATCACCACCAAATTGTTTTTCTTTTATCAAATGGGCTACCTGATGTATTAATTGTTCCGCATCCTGCGGGTCCATCCGCACCTCTACAGGCATGACAAAGATAGGGAGTTCATCGATTACCGGCTCAAATTTTCTGTTCTTCAATTTTACCGCATCTTTTTCGGTAGTCAAAATAGCAGGATGGTATTTTTGGTATTTATCGTAAACAGCCCGGATACCCTCCAGGTCTTTTAAGCGATACCGGTGGTGATCTGGAAACGACATCACTTCCAATACGCTGTGGTTTTTGGAAAGTTCTTCCACCAGGGGATTGGGGTCAACGATACCAGTTAATACAATCAGATTTTTTGGTAATTCCGCCAGCTTCGAGGTCAGGGGGTAAGCCTTACCGTAAGTCAAACCAGCAAAATAAATGGGCACTTCCGCTCGCGTAAATTCACGCAAGCTGGAAACGTATCTTTCCATTTGTTCTGGAGATACCGGTAAGGGACATTTGGTGACCACTACCACATCTGCCCGTACCGCGTTCGCAGGGCTTTCCCTGAGCCTTCCCAGGGGCATCAAACGGTCGGAAAAAAAAGGCTCGGAATAGGTAGTAAGCAAAATCCGCAGGTCTGGTTCCAGGTAGCGATGCTGGTAGGCATCGTCCAACAAAATAGCTTGAATATCTCCACCTGTAGCCAGGATCATGGGTATGGCCAGGATCCGCTCCTCCCCTACGGCTACTTTTACGTTCTCCTTAAATTTGGAATAAATCTGCAAGGGCTCGTCTCCAATCGCTTCAGGGCCGGTGCTATCATCCGCCAAAATAAATCCACGGGTTTTTCGTCCATAACCCCGGCTTAGGACCGCCAGTCGGTGATGGGAGGAAAGGTGGCGGAGTAGAAATTCAACGAAAGGAGTCTTGCCTGTACCGCCTACGGCCAGGTTCCCTACCACCAGCGTGGGGACTTCAAAAACCTGACTTTTTTTTATCCCCAGATCAAACAGCCTGTTTCTGAATGCGGTAGCCGCCCCATAGATGCAGGCAAAGGGATACAGCAATAATTCAGAAAAGCGCATTGTGGATTTTTTTGTAATTTTGATTGAAAAACAAAAGCAAATATATGGTTTATTTGATTAAGCATGTCATATCTCATTTGGAATCCATTGCTCCGCCGGTTTATCAGGAAAATTACGACAATTCCGGACTGATTACCGGTGACCGGGATGCCGAAGTGTCGGGGATTTTGTGTAGCCTGGACGTAACCGAAGCAGTGGTAGCGGAAGCCATAGCGAAAGGTTGCAATCTCATCGTGGCGCATCACCCTATTGTTTTCAAGGGATTAAAAACACTTACCGGCAAAAACTACGTAGAGCGAACGGTTATACTGGCCATTAAAAATGACATTGCCATTTACGCCATCCATACCAACCTGGATGCGGTTTATCAGGGCGTAAATCAAAAAATAGCCCAAAAAATCGGGTTGCAGCAAACACGAATCTTAGCCCCAAAAAAGGGCATCTTGACTAAACTCACGACCTTCATTCCGAAAGAAAACGCAGATGAGGTCCTAAATGCCCTGTACCAGGCCGGAGCGGGGACAATCGGGGAATATGCCCATTGTAGTTTTCAAATCCAGGGAAAAGGTACGTTTTTGCCGCTAGATGGTGCTGACCCTCACCTGGGAGTCCGGGGAGAAGCGGCAAGCGTGGATGAGGTTCGGGTAGAGCTCATGTTTCCGGAATATCTCCGGACGGGTATCATTCGTGCTCTAAAGGAAGCCCACCCCTACGAGGAGGTGGCTTATTACCTCCAATCCCTCGAAAATGAGCACCAGGAGGTAGGTTCTGGAATGGTAGGCATGCTTCCCGAACCTATGGACGGAAAGTCTTTCTTACTACACCTAAAAGCGGCAATGGGGCTGGAAATTCTTAAACATACTGCCATTTTAGATAAAAAAGTGCAGCGGATAGCCATTTGCGGAGGGGCAGGAATATTTCTGCTGGGATCTGCCATGAAAACAGGTGCTGACGTATTTATCACGGCTGATATTAAGTACCACGAATTTTTCGACGCCGACCAAAAGCTTCTCCTGGTGGATATCGGACATTACGAAAGTGAAATTTACACAAAAGAACTATTAAAAGATTTATTGTCGCAAAAATTTAGTAATATTGCAACCTATTTGACAAATTTAGTTACCAATCCGATAAGTTACCTTTAGTACATGGAAAGTCCAGTCGCACAAAAACTAGAAGCCATCCTCAATCTTCAGAATATTGATTCCCGTCTAGATGCCATTTTTAAGGTCAGGGGGGCCCTTCCGGAGGAAGTCCAGGACTTAGAAGATGAAATTGTAGGCTACGAAACCCGACTGAACAAATTCAATACCGATATTGAAGCGAAGGAGGCCGAGATTAAGAAGAATAAAGATGCCATTAAGGAATCTGAGAAGCTGATCAAAAAGTACCAGGAACAGCAGATGAACGTGCGAAATAATCGGGAGTACGATGCCATCACCAAAGAATTGGAACTGCAGGATCTGGAAATTCAAGTATCTAAAAAGAAAATCGCAGAAGCTCAGGTACGAATAGAAGAAAAGCAGCAAGATATTGCAGATCTGAAAGAAATCCTTGACGATCGGCAAAACGACCTGGATCAAAAGAAGGGGGAATTAGATACCATCGTAGCAGAAAGCGAATCCGACGAAAAGAAGCTTAAAACCGAACGGGAAAAAGCCGCCAAGAAAGTGGAAGATCGCCTCATCAAATCGTATGATAAAATCCGAAACAACGCTAAGAATGGATTGGCTGTAGTTTTGGTAAAACGAGGGGCCTGCGGTGGCTGTTTCAATATCGTTCCTCCACAAAGGCAAGCCGAAATTCGCGAACGGAAAAAAATTATCGTCTGCGAACACTGTGGCCGAATTCTGGCAGGAGTGGAAGATGAAATCGTAGAAGAACCAACTCCAAAAAGAAAGCGAAGCAAAGCTTAAAATTTCCTAAATACCAAAACCGGACATGCTCCGGTTTTTTCTTTTTTGGTTAGATCCAAAAACTTTTGTTGTTTCGTATATGTTTATTCCATATATTTCCAAACAATGAAACAGCTGATCTACACCCTATTATTCGTTTGCCTTACGCATCTCTCAATCGCCAAGGAGGGTCCCCAAAAAACCTTTTTGATTATTTTTGATGAGGCCGAGCTGGAATTGTATCAATCCAGTGCCCAAAAGATGGAATTGAGTTTTCTGGATGCCTTTAAAACCAAGGTATACGTGGGAAATTCAGAACACGCTTTGTTTGTTACCGTTCCCTTTTCGGATTGGACCGTTTGCGAGATGGGAAAATCGCTCGTTCGCCTATCTGACAAAAGCGAAATTCCGCTGGAATCCATTGCGTTCCGCATCATCGACATGAATGAGTGTCAGGAAAATTTTCAGGCCCTGCTTTCCGAATCCAAGGACCAGGGATCACAAAAAAAAGTGGCAACCATCAAACTCAGCTTATAGGGGCTGTCTTTTTTAATGGGGAAGGGTGGTATTTATCCAAGGTCAGGCTTCCATCTTCCTCCACATGCAATTCGTAGCAGCATAGATTTTCGTGCCTGAATACATCCATATACCTAAGATCATAGCCCAACAACAGTGTCATTAAGATTCGAATGGCTCTACCGTGCATGCAGATCAGCAGGTTATTTCCCCCTGTCGACAGAATGTGATCCATGGCCCGTTTTAATCGCTGCACCACGTCAATGGGCGACTCCCCACCGCCTATTTTATGTTCCAGCTCCCCGGCGGACCATTTCGCAAGCATGTTGAGGTAATATTGGTTTTCGTCATGATCCATAGGAAGCCCTTCGTAATCTCCCCAAGAGATCTCATTCAGATCGGAAAGTTCCTCCTGATACATATCCGGAGTCAAAAACTTTTCAATGGACTGCCTGGTTCGTATCAGGGAGGAGTAAAAAACCCGGTCAAACGGAATATGCTTGAAATTTTGAAAGAATAGTTCCGCTTGCTTTCTCCCCGTTTCGTTTATCGGGGCGTCTATTCCACTTCCCTGTACCACCCCTTTGAGGTTGAAATCTGTCTGTCCGTGGCGCACCACGTAAATTTTTTTACTGCTCAAGATTCTCTATTTTTGAATTTGGATTCAAAGAAAAAAATTTTATCCCATAAAACATGCTATTTAAGAAAAAACCCGACCTGGATTTTTTAAATCAGATGGGAAAAGGCAACCTGATCGGATTTCTGGGCATCCGCTACACGGCCGCTGGCGAGGATTACCTGGAAGCAGAAATGCCGGTGGAAGCCAAAACCAAACAGCCATTTGGCCTGTTACATGGAGGAGCAAACGTGGTATTAGCCGAAAGCCTGGGATCAGTAGCGGCCTTGCTAACCCTGGATGAAGAAGGTGCTTATCCTGTAGGACTCGAAATTAATGCTAACCACCTAAAATCTGTAAAAGAAGGCAAGGTTACAGGAAGGGTGTCTCCCCTGCACATTGGCAAAAGGACACAGGTATGGGAAATAAAAATTAACGATCAGGAGGGAAACCTGACCTGTATCAGCCGGATCACCCTGGCTATTATCCGAAAGTAAATCCGATGGATACACAAAACATTGCAAAAAATACCACCCGGGAGCTGTTCCTGGAATCCTTTATGGCGGAAGCCTTTCGCGAAGGATGTCCGTTCGCTGTGTGGAAAAAACCAGGCCAGCCACTGGTGGAGATGATTATGGATAAGGATCCACAAGCCTATTCCCGTCCAAACCTGGACCTGGACGAATTGCCGGGGGGCTTTATGATACACCCGTTCCAGAATTCTGAAATCCATGATCAAGTATACGTAAAAGCCTCTCGCTACGAACGGTTTATGCTGGGAGAAGCATCCCCCGCCGCCGAAGAGGAGTGGAATTCCAATGAATCGATACTGGAGGGATCCGCTACTATTGTTAGAAATAAAATTGCCTCTCTCCCGGAAGCACCCAACAGTACCCCTTCCAACAAAGAAAACTTCCTGGCTACCGTCGCAAAGGCCATTGATCGTATTCAATCGGGAGGATTCTACAAAGTGGTGCCCGCCCGCTTAAAAAAACGACAACTCCCCCCGGATTTTGACTTGGCCCGGGTATTTCTGGAATTATGCGAAGCCTATCCCAGCGCCTTTGTCAATTGTTTTTATAGTGAAACCAGTGGATGCTGGATCGGTGCCAGTCCTGAGACCCTTATCCGAACCAAGGGCGATCTTTTCTACACCATGGCCCTGGCAGGCACCCAGAAAGCGCAGGGAGATAACCCCTTAAAAAACGCCGCCTGGACGCAGAAGGAAATCGAAGAACAAGCCCTGGTAAGTCGTTACATTGTCAACTGCTTTAAAAAAATCCGGCTTCGGGAATACCAGGAACTGGGGCCTAAAACCTCCGTAGCGGGTGGTTTACTTCATTTAAAATCCGAATTCCTGGTGGATATGAAGGCAACCAACTTCCCCCAACTCGGATCGGTCATGTTGGAGTTATTACACCCTACTTCTGCCGTTTGTGGCATGCCAAAGGAAGATGCCCTGGCTTTTCTTAAAGCGGAAGAGGGTTTTGACCGCTCTTATTTTTCCGGGTTCATTGGCCCCGTAAATCTAAATGGGGAAACCAGTCTTTTCGTGAACCTTCGCTGCGCCAAATTGGAAAACAACCAGGCACTTCTTTATGCCGGTGCAGGGATTACGGAAGATTCCGTCCCGGAAAAGGAATGGGAGGAGACCGAGCTAAAATGTGACATTATCGGAAAATTCATCCAAACCACCAAGCCCCATTGATACTTCCTCAATTAACTCATTTAGCCTCTATCTGTGCCAAAAGTGGTGTCACGCAGGCGGTATTATCGCCTGGTTCCAGATGTGCTCCGATTTCTCTGGCATTTATCCGTCACCCTGAAATCCACTGCCGGACCATACCTGACGAGCGATCGGCTGCCTTCATAGCGATGGGAATGGCCCAGCAACTTCAAAAACCCGTGGTGTTGGTTTGCACCAGTGGTTCGGCTGCCTTAAATTACGCACCAGCCATCGCCGAAGCGTTTTACCAACAAATCCCATTACTGGTACTGACTGCAGACCGTCCGCCAGAATGGATCGACCAATGGGACGGCCAAACCATTCGGCAGGAAAACCTCTATGGGCAACATGTAAAAGAAAGCTTCACCTTTCCTGACGAGGCACAGCTTCCCGACAAGTTATGGCATGCCAAACGCATCGTAAAAGAGGCCCTGGTCCTTTCCAAAAGTCTTCCCATGGGTCCGGTACACATAAACATTCCGGTGAGGGAGCCTTTCTACCCCTTGCCTGAGGAGAAGTATGCTTTTGAAGTGACCGACCTCGAACCGCCGCTGGAAATACAGACAGGCCTCAGCACCTTTGGGGAGGAGGCCATACAGAAGATCCGGGCCCAATTGGTGAAATACCGGAAAATCCTACTTCTTCCTGGCCAGCAGCGGCCAAATCGGGCAATCAAAACCTTACTGGCTGATATTATTCGTAAACAACAGGCCGTCCTGGTGACGGATGTGATCAGTAACCAGGTACAGGAAGGTGCCATCATCCACCACGATTTTTTTATTAAGGACCCCGAAACCCAAAAAGAAATGGCTCCGGAACTTGTCATTAGTTTTGGGAAATCCATCCTATCAAAGGCAATGAAGCAGTTTCTGCGTAAGAGCCAGGCCACTCACTGGCACGTGCAACCCGCCGGTAGGGTACCGGATCCTTTTCAAAAACTGGGGCAGATCATCCGCGTGCATCCCGAATACTTCCTGGAGTATTTCTCAAACGAACAAGGACCGGCAGATCCCGTTTTTATTCAAAGCTGGAGTCAAAAAAACGAAGCCCTGCAAAACGGTATTCAGGGCCTGCTGGAGAAACAGGCTTTCGGGGAACTGCTGGCACTGAAACGGGTGTTAGCCAGACTGCCTCCCTTCGGGAAGGTACATTTGGCCAATAGCCTGGCCGTGCGGAATGTGAATAGACTGGGCCTGCCGGAAAAAGACCTGGAGATTATCTGTAACCGGGGGACCAGCGGAATTGACGGCTCCTCAAGTACTGCGGTTGGCTGCACCTTCACCACCAAAGAAAACGTCACCCTGATTACCGGTGACATGGCGTTTTTTTACGATAGAAATGCCTTCTGGCATCAGTACCAACTAACAAATTTGAGGGTGGTGCTCTTTAATAATCACGGAGGGGGTATCTTCCGAATGATCGAGGGGCCGGCCGAACAACCGGAGTTGGAAGAGTATTTTGAAACCCACCAGAAGCTTAGCGCAAAACACCTGGCGGCGGAAATGGGATTCGAATACCGGTTGGTCCGGGATACCGCTGCCTTGGAAGAATGCCTGGAAACCTTTTTCCAAAAATCACTCCACCCAAAAATCGTAGAAATAGAAAGTAGCAGTGAAAGCAATACCCGTACCCTGAAAATGCTTCATGAATCCATACAAAAATTTCTGACCGATCGTAATTTGTGAACAATTATTTTGAAAATTATTAGTTAGGTAATAAAATACAGGTTGTTTTTTTCTAAATTTAAACCACTGAATAAAATCTTCTGAATCATGACCAAACAATATACGGATAAGGAAAAAGCCCCATTGGGAAATATAGAAGAATGGGAAGACGATTTAAAAGTTCGTTACCCAAAACCCAAGGCCGAACAAGCCAAAGGCAAACAGGATTACCGAAACTACCACGATTCGGAGCGGGTAGACACGGTACGGGAATTTTACCGCTTAAACCATCAGTATCAAACCTATGATTTTGTAAGCCAAAAGCAGCAGGATTACCTGAAGTTTGACAAGAAAGAAATGCCCTTTTGGGAGGCCATTGATTATCTAAATACCCTGGTAGACGACTCGGACCCGGATATCAACCTGGATCAGTTGCAGCACCTCTTGCAAACTTCGGAAGCCATTCGTGCCGATGGACATCCGGATTGGTTTGTCCTGACCGGTTTTATCCACGATATGGGAAAGGTATTGTGCCTCTTCGGGGAGCCCCAGTGGGCCGTTGTGGGTGACACTTTTCCGGTGGGTTGTCGCCATTCGGACAAAATTGTTTACCCGGAGTTTTTTGAGGAAAACCCCGACGCTTCAGACGAAAGATTTAACACCAAATTTGGGATTTATGAACCCAACACCGGCTTGGATAACGTAAAAATGTCCTGGGGACATGACGAGTATCTTTACCAAATGGTAAAGGATTACTTGCCGGAACCGGCACTGTACATGATTCGGTACCATTCTTTTTATGCCCAACACCGGGAAGGTGCCTACGATCACCTTCTAAATGATCACGACAAGGAGATGTTTAAATGGGTAGATAAATTCAATCCTTACGACCTGTACTCGAAAGTACCGGTACCGCCGGATGCAAAAGCACTAAGACCCTATTACGAAGATCTGGTTGCTAAGTATTTGCCGGCAACCCTTAGATTTTGATTTCCTTTTTTCCAAAATAACGTATTCATTGCTGCCTGGAACGGATCCCGGGCAGCAATTTAATTTTCACCCATGCTTACAGCCCTGACCTTTGTTGGATTCACGTTATTCGTGGCTATTTTTTCCTGGTATAAATTACGAAAAGACGATATTCGCTCCAGAGACGGCTATTTTTTGGGTGGCCGTTCGCTCACGGGAGGCGTAATCGCCGGATCCATGATATTGACCAATATATCTACCGAGCACCTGATAGGGCTGAATGGCTCTGCCTATAAAAACGGCATGATCATCATCGCCTGGGAAGTGACCAGTGCGATTGCATTGGTGATTGCCGCATTGTACTTCCTGCCCATCTATTTAAAGATGGGGCTGACCACCATCCCCCAATACCTGGAAAATCGCTACGACAGCAGCACCAAGACCTTGGTAGCCTTTTTACTGATGGTATCCTTTGTGGTTACCCTGCTGCCCATCGTATTATATACCGGAGCCATCAATTTAGAAAGCATTTTTAATGTTTCCGAGGTTTTAGGCGTAAGTTTATCCGAAGGCATCTGGATCACCGTCATCACCATCGGGGTCATTGGATCGGTATATGCGATTTTTGGAGGATTGAAGGCCGTGGCCTTATCGGATTCGATCAATGCCATTGGCCTGGTTATCGGAGGGCTGATGGTTCCCATTTTTGCACTATGGGATATCGGAGAAGGCAATATCCTAACAGGCATGAGCAAGGTATATGCGTATGCCCCGGAAAAATTCAATGTGATCGGTGAAGCAGACTCGGTGCTTCCCTTTGGGACCATTTTCACCGGATTGATGATCAATCAACTCTATTTCTGGGGGATGAACCAAACCATTATCCAACGGGCTTTTGGAGCAAAAAACATGGCGGAAGCCCAAAAAGGGCTACTATTAACGGGAATGTTCAAAATTTTTATCCCCCTGATCATCGTGTTGCCAGGAATCATTGCCTACTATTACTACAGCGATACCTATTATGACAATCAGGATTTCATCTATCCGGTACTGCTCACACGGGTGATGCCGGTAGGTCTTTTGGGGTTCTTTGCTGCGGTGGTTTTGGGTGCCATATTGAGTACCTTTAATAGCGTACTAAATTCCGCCGCGACGATTTTTAGCCTCGACATTTATAAAAAACTGATTCATCCGGACTGTACCGACAAGCGACTGGTCCGGGTGGGGCGCTTGAGTTCCCTGGTCCTGGCCTTATTTGCCATAGGCATCGCCCCCTTGGTGGGAAACGCTCCGGAAGGGCTTTACCAACTTATGCAACAACTCAATGGCATTTTCTTTATTCCCATTGCCTCCGTTTTGATTGCCGGTTTTTTCATTCCAAAAGTAACCGCCCGGGGAGCTAAAATTGGATTGATCACGGGGCTGAGCTTCTACCTGCTGACCAGCTTTGTTTTGGATACAGGTATTCACTTCATCCATATATGGGCCATTGAATTCGTGATGAACCTGGTACTGATGATTGCCATTAGCCATTATTTCCCGGGAAAGCCCAATACCTATGTCAGCAGACCACCGGTGCTGGAAATGAAACCCTGGAAGTATGCCAAACCGGTTTCCGCCGTTCTCTGCCTGGTGACCTTGTTGATTTATATCTGGCTGGGAAGTTAAATTTACCCTGCTGTCAGTTCAAGAACGGATAGGCCGACTACCTGGATGTGATCAACAGGCCAGTCCAATGCCTTGTCATCAGAGCTGGACTACACTAACCTAAAGGTACAACAACTGCAAAGCATCGCCAGCTTGTACCGGGCCCTTGGCGGTGGTTGTAGCACCTACAAAGAAATGGCTCCAGCCGGATAATGCCGGCAGGAATTTTTTTTTGCTTTTCCCATTGGAAGGACGAATAATCAATCTAAGACCTGCCTAAGGTTAAGAAAGCATACGCCCCATTTTCGGATCGGAAACAGGCCATTGGCGGTACATTCCTTTGTTTGAACAAGGTTTTGACATCAGAAAGGATACTTTTCCGATGAAATTAAAGAAATTATTAGTAATATTAAACCCTGACTATAGGTTCGTTTTATGAGGGAATTCAACTGGATTTGGTAAGATATGCCTGATTTTCTCAGTGTTATAATAGGTTTAGAGTGCATTAAAATAAGTCTACGTTCTTGGAAAATGTTATCTTTTGAGATAACTTTGTGCTTATGGTCAGGAAGATTATTTTTTACGAAAACCACTTTATGGAGTTTTACCAAGACCAGGATGAAAAGGTCAAGAGTAAGATTCAATATGTTTTTGAACTGATCAAGCAAGTGGAAAGGGTGCCCAAAAAGTTCCTCGATCATATTAAAGGAACTGATGGGCTATTTGAGGTACGTGTGGAATACCAATCAAATATCTATAGGATATTTTGTTGTTTTGATGAAGGAAGGTTGGTGGTTCTCTTCAACGGTTTCCAGAAGAAAACCCAAAAGACACCAAAAAAAGAGATCGAGAAAGCCGAAAGGTTAATGAAGGAATATTTTCAATCAAAGAAACAAAACCATGAAAGATTATAAGGATATCAAAACATTCGATGAACTGATAGAATTGGAGCATGGAAAAATCGGGAGCGAAAGCCGAAATAAATATGAAGAGAACGCCCAGATGTTTATCGTCAGCGAGATGTTGAAGGCGGCAAGGAAGGAAGCCAACATGACCCAGGAGCAGTTGGCCGAAAAAGCTGGGACGAAGAAAAGTTATATTTCTAAACTTGAAAATGGAAAAGGGAACATACAGCTGTCGACCTTGATCAGGATTTTCGAACAAGGGCTTAATAGGAGAATTGGTTTAACTTTCCTATAAAATGAAAGGAATAACGCAATCGAGTGGATGGCCGCAAGTCATAAGCCTGCGGAGCCCCCCTCACAATTTATCCCGACCATCGCGACCACCCGGGTGCGACAAAAATAGGATTCTCCCGGCAAATTGGCAGAATCCAATGCGTAATCTAAGTGGAACTTGGCAAGGCTCTGGGGACAGCCAGCCCCGACAACACGGGGTTAGCCCTACGTAAAGAGATACCTTAAAATCGGTACAGGCTACTCTTAGGGATCCGTACAGGCATTTCACCCGTTGGAACGGTCAACTTTTTGACCTATATTCACCATTTAAAAGGCGCACACATTGGCGATAGCAAATGCGGGGAGCTGACTACTAAAATTGAAGATGTCGCAACTACACAACATTAGGTCGGTCGGACAACGATTCGATTTCAAAACCCACACTTGCCAGGGCCGTTGGGGGCAATGGTATAAAAAACCGCACCAGGGCTGAAACCGGAAATACAAACGATTTTTCAATAATTTCGTACTTTTGGGAATATGAAGTCATTGCAAGACATTCAGGGTACTTTAGTTGAACACAAGGATCAATTGTTTTCAAGCTATCCCATTGAATCTTTGGCAATTTTCGGGTCGTTTGCCAGGAATGAACAAGATGATGATAGTGATCTGGACATTATTGTTGAATTCAACGATAAAATTGGAATACGATTCATTGATCTTGCTGATGAACTGGAAAATTTAATCGGATTCAAAGTCGATTTAATTTCAAGAAAAGGGATCAAAGACAAATATTATAAATCAATCGCATCCGATCTTATTTATGTCTAAAAGAGATGTCAATTTACTCCTTGAAGACATGCTTGAATCAGCTAAAAAGATCAAGCGATATACCGCAGATTTATCATTTGAAGATTTCCTTAAAGATGAAAAGACTATTGATGCCGTCGTACGGAACTTTGAAATTATTGGAGAAGCAGCCAATAGAATAGATCCAGATTTCAGAACTAATAATTCGGGGATTCAGGAATAGGATTGTCCATGATTATTTCGGAATTGATAATGAAATTGTCTGGGAAATAATTGTGAATAACCTAAACGAACTTATAGATTGGCTTGAAACCATAATCACCCAGTAAAGCAACTCCCTCAACTACTACATGCCCCCAGCCGAGTGGATGGCCTTAGGCCTGCGGAGCACCCTCCACGATTTATACCGATAATCGGGACCACCGTAGTGTGACAAGAAGTCTCTTTGATAACTGCTTGACGTTTGATGAACGATGAAACTTTGTGTTAATTGCATTGGCAGGAGATTTCGTGCCTGGAGGTAAGTTCATGCGGTAGGTCCAACAGTAAATTAAATTTAAATCCCTCGCTTTTTTAGGACTTACCAGAATGAAAATTGTTCGGGAACCAAGCACTGAAAGTGCGCAATATCAAAACATAGGGTGTAGCCCTATGAGAAACATCGACTTCCGCAAATCAAGCCCTGCAAGGGCGAAATATATTTCCCTACCGAGCTAAAAGGGATTCCGTTTTATGAATCCGGATCACAAATACGCCGGCTCCTGCTGGCTGAGGCAATGGAAGGAGCCCAGCCCCCAGATCAAATCCCAGGAATCTACTCCCACCACCTCTCGGTCCGGAAAACAGCCGCTGATTATATCCAGGGCCTTTTCATCATTTTTATCCCTGTAAGTGGGCACAATCACATGCTTATTGGCTATGTAAAAATTGGCATAACTGGCAGGTAAGCGGGTATCTTCGTAAATCACAGGAGAAGGCATGGGTAATTCTACAATCTCCAATGAACGCCCATCCAACAGCCGGAAAGATTCCAGCCGCTTCAAATTCTCTTGCAATAAGGTATAATTTTCATCCTTTTTATTGGACTCGACGACCGTTAGCACCTTATTTTCACTAACAAAGCGCGTAATATCGTCTACATGCCCATCTGTATCATCGCCTACAATCCCATCTTTTAACCAGAAAATCTGTTTCAACCCGTAGTAATCTCTCAGGTAGGTTTCTATTTCTTCCTTTCTCAAATGGGGGTTTCGGTTGGTGTTTAGCAAGCAGGCCTCCGTGGTAATAACCGCCCCCTTGCCATTAAAATCAACCGAACCACCTTCCATGATAATACCGGGTCGAAAACAGGGAAGCCCTAACTTAAGCGCCACCTTTTCGGGAATTAAATTGTCCAGATCGTATGGGGGATACTTATCTCCCCAGGCGTTATATCCCCAGTCCACGATGGCCTTGCTCATGCCAGGCTGGGAGGGAATCAGAAAAGCCGGGCCATGGTCACGGCACCAGGCATCGTTCGTGGGGAAATGATGAAACTGAATCCGATCCATTGGCACTCCAGCCTGGTCAAGATGACCTTCCGCAAAGTGCTGCATGTTTTGATCCGCAACCAGGATGTTTACCCGTTCGCTTTGGGCCAGATAGGCCACAAATTGGGCGTAGGCCGGGTATATAAGTTGGATTTTACCTGGCCAGGAAGCTTCTTTGTGGGGCCAGCTAAGCCAGGTGGCCTCGTGGGGGTGAAACTCCGCAGGAAAGAAGTATCCCAAATCGGCAGGCCGAAGCGGATCTTTATCGGAGAGGTCTTTAAAAAAGTATTTCGGATCAATCTTCATCCAAAAAGCGCTTGAGAATGGGGTCATAACTATCGATGCGCCTATCCCTGAGGAACGGCCAGTGCGTCCGGTACCGATCCGATTGGGTCAGGCTTACTTCCACTACCTCCACCTGTTCCTCCAAATGGGGGGCCTGGTATACCACTTTTCCAAACGCATTGGTTACGAACGAGCCTCCCCAAAATTGTACTTCTCCCTCCATTCCAGTTCGGTTTACGGCCACTACGGGAACCCCGTTTGCTACGGCGTGTGATTTCTGAATGGTTTGCCAGGCTTGGTATTGTTCCTCGTTGGTGTCAGCATCCTGGGATTCATGCCAGCCGATAGCGGTGGGATAAAATAATATTTCAGCACCCATCAGGCTGGTAATCCGTGCCGCTTCCGGATACCATTGGTCCCAGCAAATCAACACGCCCAATTTCCCAAACCTGGTGGAAAAAACTTTATACCCCAAATCGCCGGGCGTGAAATAAAATTTTTCGTAAAAACCCGGATCATCCGGAATATGCATTTTTCGGTATTTACCAAGGTACCTTCCATCTGCATCTATTACGGCAGTGGTGTTGTGGTAGATGCCTTCTGCTCGTTTTTCGAAAAGGGATACCACCAACACCAGTTCCAGTTCCCGGGCCAGCACGGAAAAGGTTTCCGTAGAGGGTCCGGGAACCTTCTCTGCCAGCGCGAAATTCTCATATTCCTCTAAATCACAGAAGTACAGGGATCGGAAAAGTTCCTGTAAACAGACGACCTGTGCCCCTTCACTGGCCGCTTTTCGAATGGCCAGCTTGGTTTTTTCCAGGTTTTGATCGGTATCGGCACTGCAGCTCAGCTGTACCAAACCTATTTTTACGCGCTTTTCTTTCAAGGGATTACGAGTAGTTAGTGGTGGAAATTAGTGGATTTCTTTTCTATTGTGTTGGACTCCTTATTTGGGAGCTAACTGTTTCAAATTGTCATTATGAATTACAGGGTTGGCATACATGGAAAGGAAATTCTTTACGGCCATTGGGTTATCCATTTCTACCCCTCTTTGAATCCGTTCCTGAAACTCTTGTTTTTCTTCAGAAGTGTACTGATGCCGGTGTTCGTCCGATTGATTCAACAGGTCAAGGGCAATGTAATTCGTAGGCCATAGCCGATAATTTCGTACGATGACCTTGTCCAGCTCCTCTACCAATAACTGAAGTTGTTTATTGACACTACTTTCTTTTTCAAAAATAGTATTTATTTCTTCATCCAGAACTTTTCCAACGGAAATATGAATCCGCTTTTTTTGTCCCATAATCCCACTCATAAGGGTTCGGAAATCCTCATTTTTCTGCTTTACGTAGGTTTCTTCCCTTGCTTTAGCCAGAAGTTCGGGCATTTTCAAGACATCGGTCGGATCATTTTCATAAGAAATGGATACAGGAACAATTTTAAGTTTCAGGAAATAATCTTTCAACGAAAGGTTTTCACATCCTTTGGATAGCATTTTTAGGATTCCTTTCTGCGTGAGGTCAAGTCCGTCCTTCGTTCTTCCCTCCCGTTGGGCAATCCAAACAGATCGGTTTTGGGAAAAGATAGCCTCTCGAATGTATTCTGAATTTAATCTGGAAAACTCCAGCATCGCTTTGCTACTCAGCCCCCTATAGACTATAAAGTTACGGGTGAGTCGCGAAAGTGACTTTAGAAATGGTTTTTTCACCAAATTATCGCCGATCGCTGAGGTGGTCATCAACAAGCCATGCTCGTACAAGGTGGCGTTTAAAAGGGAAGTGTCGAGAATAATATCCCGATGATTGGAGATAAACAAATAGGCTGTATTCGGCTCTAGCTTTTCGAAGCCAGAAGTGGTAAGACCATCAGAAGTGAGGTCCAGCACTTTTCGAACAGAATGATAAATAAAGTTAATTTGAAAATCCCTGATGGAATGTGTTTTTAAAAGTTGCTCGGTCCATTCCCTTTCATCCTTATCCGGAAAAGTAAAATTCATCATCGCCTTCATCATGGGATGATCGGCGACTTCCTTTAACGCATTGTTGACTTCACTATCATAAAAAGGCCTTATGGAATCAAATTTAGACATATAGTATCTTTTAACAGGGTGCAAATTACGAAAAATGCCCCAAAGATTCCTTCCTTTCGTCAAACAATAGTCCTGATACCAAAAAAGGCCCCGTTACAGGGGCCTTTTTTGATTCATTTTTGCGGTTAGCTTTTGAAAGCGCAACCGGTATGGGATTTAAAGTTCCTTTACTTCAATATCCTTCCAGGAGATCTTCAAGCCTCCGCCACTGTGGATTTGCAGGGCTATCTGTCCCTCACCCTGTCCGATTTTCTCATCGGTGTAATCCACCATTTTCTTTCCATTCAGCCAGGTTCTCACCCGGTCTCCTTTTACCCTTATTTTAATATCGTTCCACTCACCAAACTTCAGATGCTTGTCTAATTCCGGATCTGGTTTGACAAGCCAACCTCTTCCATACGACTCGTATATACCACCTGTGTCATTGCCGGGAGGGGCGACCTCTACCTGCCAGCCGGATACCTTAGTTCCTTCGAAGGTGGACCGGAAAAAAATGCCGCTATTTCCATCCTGATCCTGTTTAAACTGTGCCGTCAGTTCGAAATCATCGTAATTTTCCTTCGTCCCCAGGTAACCGTATTCGGCATCGGGTCCACTTTCGGACACTAAAATCCCGTCTTCAACGTACCATTTTTCGGTGCCATAGATCGTCCATCCGGTAAGGTCTTCTCCATTGAAAAGTGCTTTTTGACCGTATGAGGTCAAAAACAGCCCCATTGCCATGGCCAGAAACAGACCGGATTTTTTTGCAAGTGTGTTCATCATTCTTCTATTTTTGTTTTTAGGTAAAAGCTATTTCGTTACACCAATTTCATTTCCACCGGATCCCAGGCAATAAATTCATCCTGAAAGTAGCTGTCATTACATAAAAGCGCCGGTGCAGCAGCTCTAAATGCAAAAACGGGATCTTCTGTCACCGTTCCATTTTCACGAATGGCGGCGAAAAAATTCCCAAAGTGGTCATAATGGGCTCCTTTATATCCGGGTTCCACTTTGTAAACCATTTCATTGGGAGGCAGTATACGTTTGCGATCAGCAGCCCTGCCACTCATTTGTGCCTGTGCTTCTAAAAAGGGATCGTCGCTGGATGCCTGCTGGTTGGTTTTGACCACTACTTCATCCCACTTCACATCCATAGATCCTTTGCTCCCCACAATTTTCAAGTAGGTGGACCCACTGGTACCATCTACAAAATTACATCGCAGGGACAAATTGAAGCCTGGGTGTTCCTTGCTGTCAGGATATTGGAACATCCCCAACAATACATCCGGAACCTCCCTGCCGTCTTCCCAGTACCTTAATCCGCCCATGGCGGAAACCTTATTGGGCCCAAGGGAATTGGTGATAAAATGCAAGCTGGTAAACAAGTGAACGAATAAATCCCCGGACATGCCGGTACCGTAATCCAGGTAATTCCTCCAACGGAAAAACCGAAGCGGATCAAATTCCCTGTCTGTGGTATTGGAAATGTAACGTTCCCAATCTACCGTTTGCGTAGAAGCATCCGCAGGTACATGGTACTGCCAGGCTCCTTCAGGAGAATGACGAGCCCAAAATCCCTCCGCGTAATTGATATCTCCGATCGCGCCCGATGCCAGTAACTCTTTTGCTTTTTCATTTCCCAGGCTGGAAATCCCCTGGCTACCTACCATGAAGACCTTACCGGAATTTTTCCAGGCATCGATCACCGCCTTTCCCTCCTCTACGGAATGAACCATGGGTTTCTCACAGTACACGTGTTTTCCCGCATTGAGCGCATCCACACTTATTTGCTTATGCCAATGATCGGGAGTACCAATCAATACGGCATCGATATCGTCTCTTTTTAAGATCTCTTTGTGGTCCTTTGTAAGAAACAGATGCTGCCCCCACTTTTCCTTTGCCGACTCTAATCGACCATCATACAAGTCACAAACTGCTACTACCTCCACATTTTCATGTTGGAGCGCCGTGTTCATGTCCTGAGTTCCCATAATTCCCGCACCTATCAGTGCGATTTTCAGCTCCCTGTCTGCAGGTTTTTGGGCCAAGCGCTTCATTGACTCCACCTTTCCCGGATGGGCTGCCCCAAACGCCGTCGGTGCAATAGCAGAGGCGGCACCTGCCATCCCTAATCTCTTTAAAAACTTCCTTCGGTTGTTTTCCATTTTTTTAAGTTTGATCTGATCGCTAATTAAATCTTAGGTTTTGCAGCTACCGGTAATATGCCTGCCTGAACAAACCATAAGGGTGGGTACGTCGGAAAAAGAGATCTGCAACAAATACCTGTTCGAACGACAACCTTCCCCGGGCAATATTTTGAAAAACCCGGAGGTTATCACCCGGTTTTTCGGGTAACTTTCACGATGTAACGCCAAGCTCACCCAACCAGTAACGTACAATTTTTATCAATAAGTCAAACTTAGTAAATTTTTTAGATTATCTTTTCTAAAAATTCATTTGTCAGGGACAAAAAGTAATGAATAGGGAAAACTGGCCTTCGGATTAGCGGAAAGCATTCGTCTATTTAAGGCATGCGCTGGTTGGGATTTTGGGAGTTTTGTTCGTAGGAGTCATTTTCATCCATCATTCGCTTGCGAGGCCATTGAGGAGTTAATTCCTTTTCTTCTAAACTCACCAATTCCCCATTTTCAAACGTGGCAAGTATGTAAAACCGCTCATCGTTGTTGACGCGATATACTTTTCGGTCTTCATTCAGCTGGCTGATGACAGCTTCTTTATTTTGTCGGAGAAACTTGCTTTCAGACATGCCCAACTGATAGGGAATTCTTGGCTGAAATAAGGCACATGAACCCATCAAAAAAATCAAACTTATGATACCAATCGATTTTGTCAACATATTTTAAAAGGTTTTGGGAAAACGTGTGTTCGTTATCCTTTGCAAAAAAGGCTTGCAATAATATTGCCAAAAAATATCGGTTTGACCCTAAAGGAATTAGCTATGGAGGAGGAAAAACTTTTGTTGATGAAAGAAATTTACCTACCTTTGTATTGAGCGGCACGACCAGCTCCTGCTGAATCCCCCAGGTCCGGAAGGAAGCAAGGGTAGGCGGTTGTAGCGGTGCGATGCCGCTTATTTTTTATCTTTTTATTAAACGCTCCCCTTCTTTTTGTTACTTTTGAATTATTATCCATTTTGTAATAAAACCAAACCTAATTTTCGCACATGAAATTCTTTATTGACACCGCAAATTTAAATGAGATCAAGGAAGCCTACGACTTGGGCGTATTGGATGGCGTGACGACTAACCCCTCGCTGATGGCAAAAGAAGGGATTAGTGGAACAGAGAAAGTCAGGAATCATTACAAAGCCATTTGTGATATCGTAGATGGCAACGTAAGTGCGGAAGTAATTGCTACCGATTTTGACGGGATCGTCAGCGAGGGCAAAGAATTAGCTAAAATTGATGACAAAATCGTGGTGAAGGTTCCAATGATTAAGGAAGGAATCAAAGCCATCAAATATTTTTCCAGCGAAGGCATCCGCACCAATTGTACCCTGGTTTTTTCGGCCGGACAGGCCATCCTTGCTGCCAAAGCAGGTGCCAGTTACCTTTCACCGTTTATTGGCAGGCTCGACGATATTTCTTTTGATGGATTGGATCTCATTTCACAAATCGTCCATATTTACCAGAATTATGGTTACGAAACCGAGGTATTGGCCGCTTCTATTCGGCATACCATGCATTTGGTGAAATGTGCAGAACTAGGTGCGGATGTGGTGACCTGCCCGCTTAAAGTCATCACCGGATTACTGAATCATCCGCTAACAGACAAGGGACTTGCTCAGTTTCTGTCAGACCATGCCAAGGCCAATGCATAATTGAATAGCAGGTGATCTTTCACCTGAAAGGTCACCTATCTCCAAAAATTAACCGGTCCGCCTATGTACATTATAAAAGTAAAAGGGAAAGCAAAAATCCCGGACTACATACAGATACGGGATGAGAATTTTGTATTGGTGGCCTATTTTAGAGCCGACCGGCCATTAAAGAACATTGAAAAATTCGGTCTGGAGGGAAAAGAAGCTGAACTAGAGCAATTGATCAAGGAGCTTCCTTTTGGCAAACTCAAAAAACTCAGCCTCTGATATGGTGTTTTCAAATGAGCCGGTAGTCAAGGTACAGGGGGCCTGTATTTTTCAGGGAATCAATACCATTCTAAAGGATGTAAATTTCTCCATAGAAAAAGACGAATTTATCTTTCTGATTGGCAGAACTGGAAGTGGAAAGAGTTCCCTGCTAAAAACCCTGTATGCCGACCTTCCCTTAATTATGGGAGAGGCCAAAGTGGCTGGTTTTTCCATCGAAAAAATCAAAAAGAAAGAAGTGCCCTTTTTACGCCGTAAATTGGGCATTGTATTTCAGGACTTTCAATTGTTTCCTGATCGGTCTGTGGCCGAAAACCTGTATTTTGTCCTTCGTGCTACTGGCTGGAAGGACAAACTCAAAATGAAAAACAGGATGATTGAAGTCCTGATGGGCGTGGGGTTGGGAGGAGCTGCCACGAAAATGCCCCACCAACTATCCGGTGGGGAACAACAGCGGGTCGTTATTGCCCGGGCACTGCTAAACGAACCCTCCATTTTGCTGGCAGACGAACCCACCGGAAACCTGGATCCGGAAGTATCGGATGGAATTTTTAAGCTTTTTCAGGAAATCAATAAGAAAGGTACCGCCATCCTTATGGCCACTCACAATTACGACCTGCTAAAAAAATATCCTTACCGAATCCTGAAATGTGAAAAAGGACAGGTTTTGGATAGCAAACTGACGACCATTTCCTTAAGTGGGACCGGTTTGTAGGAGAACCATCCCCCCTTCCAGTTCCCTTTCTTTACCGCTAGAAATAAGACTACCTGTATGAGGAACCTCATCCTGAAAAAGGCGTTGTCATTTCCGGTAAAAAACCAACCGAAAGAAAAAACCGGAGGATTTCGCAACTTTGTTTCCGGATTTTAGTAGACTAAAAAAAACTATCCCACGAAAAATAATGGAAATCGAACACTTTTTTCAATGTCCCTTTTGCTTTTCAGAAATATCCATGTTGCTTGACCCCAGCGTTTCGGACCAGGAGTATATCGAAGATTGTGAAGTGTGTTGCAATCCCATTCAGATCAGTTATGGGATGGAAAATGGCGAACTTCACTGGTTTAATGCATCTGGTGTGGAGCAATAAAATTTTCTGATTTTTTGGCTTGACTTTCATTTTCTTAGACCTATTTTAGAAGTAAAATAACGGTTTAGCTATGATAAAAAATTTACTGTTTGGTCTTATTTTTTGGACGGGAGTACAAGTTCAAACGGCCCATGGGCAGGTAGTGGAAGAAATAAAAACAGCCGGTCAGATTTACGCTTACGCTCAGTTACACGGCGACCATGAAATCCTGTTGGATTTTACCTATCCATCCTTGATCGAAAAAGCAGGAGGCAGGGAAGCCATGAGAGAATTATTAAAGCAGATTCAGGAAACCAAGAAGAGGCAGGGGCAGCGGTTGGCCTCCATGCAATTTGGGGAGGAAATACGGACGGTTCAGGTAAAAGATGAAGTTCATGCGATCGTACCTGTAAAGCAAGTCACAAAAGTGCCGGGGGGAACCCTGATCACGGAAAGCAATCTGATCGCCGTAGGCACCGAAAACCGAGAGAACTGGTACTTTATCGAAACCACCTCCCTGGAAGAAAATAACATTCAGAAAGTCCTGCCTAGTTGGGATTTCAGGCTTGCCTTGCCATTTAAAAAGCCGCCGGTCTTTAAAGAAGATAAACGCTAAATTAAAGCCTGAAGAATTTTAATCTGCCTTTATCCTTTTGCTAGTCAGGGCATCCCATTCTTCTTCCTTTACATCCCGAAAGGCATTAAACTGACCGGCCCCCTGTAGCCACTCGCCCCCATCTATGGTGATTACTTCGCCGTTTACAAAAGCGGAAAAGGGAGAAATCAAATAGGCCGCGAGGTTCGCTAGTTCCTGGTGATCACCTACTCTTCCCATGGGGACCCTTTTGGCAGGATCAAACTTTTCAGCCAGATGACCTGGCAGTAAACGTTCCCAGGCTCCCTCCGTAGGAAAAGGACCCGGAGCGATGGCATTACTCCGTATACCGTAGGGAGCCCATTCCACTGCCAGGGAGCGTGTCATTGCCAATACGCCTGCTTTAGCCGCAGCACTGGGAACCACGTAAGCAGAACCCGTAGAGGCATAGGTAGTTACGATGTTTAAAAACACACCCGGCTTTTGATCTTTGATCCAGTCCTGGCCTACTACCAAGGTCATATTTGAGCTGCCTTTGAGTACAATATCCAAAATGGTATGAAAGGCATTGGGAGAGAGTCGCTGGGTGGGGCTGATAAAATTAGCCGCAGCATTATTTACCACTGCATCCACTTTCCCAAAATGGGCCTTAGCCTTAGCGTACATATCCGACACCGCCGTATGATCCCGTATATCACAGGCCAGCGGTAAAACCTGCCCCCCAGTCTCCTTCTCCAATTTCTTGGCAGTCGCCTCCAACACGGCCAATTTCCGGCTACTGATGACCAATTTTGCTCCAAGTGATAAAAAATAACGAGCCATCGAGGCTCCCAGTCCCGTACCGCCCCCAGTTACGATAATCACTTGATTGTCCAAGGCTCCTTTTACCAACATCCCTTCCTTGTAGTTCATTTTTCTTATTTTTTAGTCCTTACAAGCCTTAAAATACATATTTTTACACGCTTTAAACCTTGGCATGGATATTAATTTAACTTTGAGTAATTTCGTCATTGAAACGCTTCACCCATTAAATTCAGTTTGAATGAAAAATAAGGTGCCTTTTTTACTGCTATGGGTTCTGATATCCTGCGTGCCCGATGTAAGCAAAGACCTGCAGATCAATCAATCATTTGAAGGGGAAGAGGCCTACTGGGCTTCCAAAAGCCTGGACGAGCACCTTTACCTGGTTTTTCAGGATTGGGAATATTTCCTCGATACTTCCCATACGGATTCGTTGCCGGGTTGTCCCGGTATTACCCTGGATTCGGCCAATTTTTCCGTGAGTCTACATTACGATCAACCACAGTGCGATACGGACGCTTCCATTCGAAAGGGAGAAATTACCATCCAGTACGGGCAAGCCAACCTCGGAATTGGTGATTCCCTCCATTTGGCCTTTAATGGATACGAAATCGAAGGCAGTCAGGTAAATGGGCAGCGGATTTTTCAACTCTCAGCGAAACAGGTCGAAGGCCTGACCATGAATGAATTAACCGACTCCCTGCTACTGGTCCGTTCAGAAGGTTCTTCTACACGCCTGAGCCCCAGGTACACGTATCAAGGAAGGATTCAATCTGGAAAAGTAAGCGAAATTACCAGCGTGGGATCTATGGAGGGGCGGAACTGGAGTGGCAACAGCTTTACGGTTCAGGTGAACCCTGAAAAAAAGATATCCGAAGCCTGCCTGTCTAAAACGCTACTCCGGCCAGCCTCCGGTACCGAAACTTGGACCATCAACCGGACCGGGGAGAATCCAGTCACCCACGAATTAACGTATTCTGTAGAGGAAGCTTGTGACTCCAAAACTACTATTAGATTGGCAGAAGGGGTGGTCATGGAAAAGGAACCCTGATACAAACTATCCGGTGTTTCTACATCCCGCCATTGAAGCCCCTTTTACCAGAATGGATAAAATCCGATATTGGTTACTCTAATTGTGATTTCATTTTTCGGAGGCTTCCGCTGCTGTTTGTGATTTGCCTACATGCACCAACGCATCGCCTGCATTGACTACCGGTTGATTATTGATCCCGATGACGTGTCCGGAAAAGGTACTCTTAACGGGAACTTTTACCTGCCCATAAGGGTCGGAAATTTTAGCCAGCACCTGGCCCTTTTTTACCTCATCTCCAGCAGACACCGAAGCATTAAATATGCCCGAAATTTTAGCTCTTACCCAGCTGCTATCCTGAATTTTCAGGGTCTTTACCAAAGGAAACGCTCCGTCAATCATTCCAAGGTGTTTCAATATCCTTCCCGTACCCATAATGCCTTCCTGGATCACCTGCTCATCCAGCCGCATGGATTCCCCCCCTTCAAACACCAGCAGGTGTTTCTTGTGCTTGTAAGCTTCTTTTCTAAAGGACCGGTCAATGTGCGGAGAGTTTACCGTAAAATTAGCTCCAAAGACTTCTGCTAACTTCAGCCCTTTTTTATCCTTAAAATCCACGCGTACCTGGGGATAATTGGAAAGCATCCGACCGCCGGTATGAAAATCGATGCCATAATCTATTTGCGGGATAATTTCATTGGTAAGAATATTGGCGATCTGGGAAGCGAGGGATCCCTTTCTGTTACCGGGGAAGCTTCTATTCAGATCCCTGCCATCCGGGAATGTTCGGGAATTGCTCAAAAAACCATACACATTTACCAATGGAATAAAGATCAGCGTGCCCTTCTTCGGCTCGAAAATGTTTTCTTCCAGCATTCTTTTTACGGTCACGATCCCATTGATTTCGTCTCCATGTACGCCGCCGCTGATCAGTACCACCGGGCCGGGCTTACTTGAACTCCTGATAAACACCGGAAGGTCAATCAAGGTATGGGTGGGCAGCCTGGCAATGGCAATTTCTATGTTTAATGATTGGCCGGGTCTTATCCGTATGCCATTGATCACCATTTCTTTCATAAATACTCCTTTTGCTTTTCCTCCAAAACGGCTCAGGGTAAAAGAACACGGAGAAAACGAGCCGTCTTTTTTTCTATTTGATCAAATAATCCTTATTTCGTGTCATAATTAAAAAGATGAAGATACAAGAAAATATTTCTTTACGCCGGTACAATACGTTTGGGATCGACAAAAAAGCCCGATTATTTTTGGAAGCCAATCGCTCCGATGAGGTCATCCAGGCCATTTCGCATGCCCGGTCTTTGGGTAAAAAATTATTTGTTCTCGGCGGTGGAAGTAACATTCTACTCGTGCAAGACATCGATGCCTTGGTTATTAAAATCAACATTCAGGGCATCGAAAAAATAGAAGAAGATGCAGATTCTCTTTTGCTAAAAGCGGGCGCAGGTGTGGTTTGGCACGATTTGGTCACCTTTTCTCTGGCATCGGGATTAAGCGGCCTGGAAAACCTGTCCTTAATACCCGGTACCGTCGGGGCAGCCCCCATGCAAAACATCGGTGCTTATGGGGTAGAAATCGAATCGGTTTTTGACCACCTGGATGCCATCGAAATTGCGAGTCGCCAGACCAAAAGATTCTATAAAGCGGATTGCGCATTTGGTTACCGGGAAAGCATATTTAAAAACAGATGGAAGGGCAAGTATATCATTACTCATGTGGCCCTCCGGTTATCCAAGAAACCCCGGCCGACCATCGACTACGGGGATATCCAAGGTACCTTGCAGGAACTCGGGAACCTCTCCCCTACTCCCGAAAATATCAGCAAAGCGGTGATAAGCATCCGTCAACGGAAATTGCCTGACCCTGCCAAAATTGGAAATGCGGGTAGTTTTTTCAAAAATCCCACGGTCCCGGTGGCAGCCTTTGAGCGTCTCCGGAATAAATTTCCCGGGATCCCCGGGTACCCCTTGGATAAATCCGTCAAAATACCAGCGGCCTGGCTGATCGAGCAAGCCGGTTGGAAAGGAAAGCGCTTTGGCAACATAGGCGTACATGAGCACCAACCCCTGGTCTTGGTAAACCATGGCAATGGAGAGGGCTCGGACTTAATTGACCTGAGCAAAAAAATACAAGCTGATATTTACGATAAGTACGGTATCACCTTGGAAAGGGAAGTTAACCTGATTTCTCCCCAGCAATGGATCAATCCCTAAACCGATCCTTTTTTCTACGATCAGCCCCCCAGTTTAGTGTATTGCAAGTTGCGCCTGCCTGGACGACAGGGTGGGTCAGATTTTTAGGTAGTAGGAAAGCATGGATATACCCTTTTATTCTCAGGCGTGATAAAGTTATACTGGTTATCAAAATCGGACTCTGGCCCGGACTTATTGATATACCGGAAGGAAATGTTTGTCGATCCAGTTAAGCTTATGCTCCTGCACTTTTAAATTAAAGAATCCTTAATTCGGATCGATTTGGGATATTTTTCTGCCGATACGCCAAATTTTTCTAGAAAAACGATCCCTTCGTCGATTCCCAATCCCTTATAGGCCGCATAGGAATACAAATAAATAACTTTCGAAATACCCATGGAATAAATGATTCGGGCACAGGGCAAACAGGGTGCTAACGTCACATATAGGGTAGATCCCTCCACAGTTGCCTTGTTTTTTACAGCATATAGGATCGCGTTCTGCTCGGCATGCAATGCCAGCGAGCAACTGCCTTTGCTATCACGGCTACAGCCTTCCTCAGGGAACTCTTCGTCGCAATTATGCGTGCCCGACGGAGGGCCATTATAACCAATGGAAATGATCCGCGTATCCTTCGTTAATACAGCGCCAACGTGCTTCTTGATACAGTGAGAGCGTTGGGCAAGGCTAACGGCTAACTCCATAAAAATATCATCAAAATCCGGTTTGCTCATAGGGTTTCGGTTTGCTGCCTGGTAAAATTCACGGCCATCTTCAAAAGTAAAACCAGAAGATAACTTCCCCACTAGGGGAACTGGCACAAAATTAGCTATTTAAATTTTTTAATTCAGAAATTTCATTGGATTAAGAAAAAAAGAGCAAATAAAAGTTTAAAGTAAAATTTTTTATTTACTTTTGTAGCTTGTATTTTGCTTTTCAAAACACGATTTATGTATTTCAATGATTAAGATAGTTCTTATAGACGACGATCCCATTAGTATTTTTGTAACCGAAAAACTGATTCAAAGAAACATCATGCAACCTTGCAAGGTTTTCTCATTCGATAATGCCATGGACGCGCTGAAGGACATCTATCGTATAAGTCCCCATTATTTATTCCTAGATCTCAATATGCCCGAAATGACGGGATGGGATTTTTTGGAAACATTTAACCCTGCCAAATCAGATCCGGAAATATACATTCTAAGCAGCTCTGTTGACGAGCGAGACATCCTTAAAGCCAATCAATACGATCAGGTAAAAAAATACCTTTCCAAGCCCTTGATCAAACAATATATCAATCTCATTTTTGGAAAATACAGAGAGAATATTTCTTAAACAGGGGCATATAATCTCACTTTTTAGAAACTACTTTTGCCAAAATCGGTTATTAAAATAAAACCAAAAACAAATGGCAACAGCAAATCCAAATTTAATTCTGGCCCTGAGGAAAACCATTACAAAATTGAAAGAGGGAGCTCCTTATCAATGGGGGCATATGGGGGCTTGCAACTGTGGCAACCTGGCACAGGAAATCACCAGAATTACGAAAGGAGACATTCATCGCTTTGCAATGCAGCGTAGCGGTGATTGGAGCGAGCAATTAAATGATTATTGTCCCGGAAGTGGCCTGCCTATGGATCTGATGATCTCCGAATTACTTGAGATCGGGTTGGAAAGAGCCGATTTGATCCATCTGGAGCGATTATCTGATCCGGAGATTCTGGAACATATTCCTTTCGAACAGCGGAAAAATTTGGCTAAAAATCGAAAGGAAGACCTATTGCTTTACCTGAAAACATGGGTCGCTCTTTTGGAGAATCAATGGGCTGCCGCTCAACCACATACCCTGAAATCTGTACCAGAAAAATTAATTTCCGAAGAGCTATTGAGTTACTAATAAAATTTTCATTACTTAGCGCAAAAAACAGCATTCCCTTAACAATTGACGCTTATGAATGAAGATTTTGAAGACGATTTCGATGAGGATGATTTCGGTGATGAATTCAACGACTCCATTTACGATGAGGATGAAGACACCGACTTCGATGACGATGTCTTTATGGATTTCGAAGACGATGGCTACGATGACACCGGTGATGATTTCTCAGGAGACTATGAGTTCGATGAGGAGGACGACGATGAGATCGATTGATCTTCTTATCAGGGGCCATTCTAGTTTAATCAGTCTCGCTTCAGGAAATTGATTTAATCCTTTTTATTTATTCGCTTTGTTATCCTTATTTTGGATGCTAAATTGCGGCTTTAAACATTGTCATAACCAATAATCGTATGCTATTAGAAATATTCAGTTCACCAATTGCTTCCGGAGCACAAATTTTTTGGTTGATTGTTGCCATTTTGGTAGGCCTGGGAGCTGGCATTTCGGCCATTGATTTCAGAAGTACTGTTTTCAAAAAACAAGATAAAGAAGACTAATAAAAGGCCGGTTTGGGAAAACCGGCCTTTTTTCTTTCCTGGCACACCTCAGTGTACCTTCCCCATCAGACTTCGTATCGGTTTGGAAATCAACATTAACAGGATACCAGCACCCATTACGGTATACACAATCAGCATGTATTGATCCGGCATTTCGGCCAGGGCTTCTGAGGTACCTCCACTTGCGCTTCCAGCAATTCTTCCTGCGATCAGATTACCCATGGCAATGGATAGAAACCACATGCCCATCATTTGACCGGCAAACTTTTTTGGAGCCAACTTGGTCGTCAAACTCAAGCCCACGGGGCTGAGGCTGAGTTCTCCGAACGTATGGAAAAGATAGGTAATCACCAGCCAGGAAGGGGCTGCTAAATCTCCGGATGCAGCGATCTTGGCAGCAAAATACATCACCAAAAACCCAATACCGAGAAAAATAAGTCCAATCGCAAATTTTAAAGGAGAACTTGGTTCCAGTTTTTTCCTTCCCAGGGCCACCCACATCGCTCCAAAAAAAGGAGCAAAGATAATGATAAATATACTGTTTACCGATTGGAAATAGCCAGCCGGAATCTCCCAACCCCAAACCATCCTGTCCGTAAACCGTTCTGCAAAAAGGTTCAGTGAAGAGCCCGCCTGTTCAAACCCTGACCAGAAGATAGCTGAAAAAACAAAAAGGATCATAATCACCAGCACCTTCTTCTTTTGACCGGAATCCAATCCCCCGAAAAACAAAACGTACCCAAAAAAAAGCAGGGCTACAATCGCGATAACGGTATTGGACACCCCGGCCACGGCGACCGGATCCAGGGGGATTACCTGAAAAAAGAATAACGCCAGGGCTAAAACCACCAGCCCCAGAACCAGCCAAACGCGTTTCAGCAATCGCTGATAGGCTTGTTTTTCCTCCCTGCTATTACTCTCCACCGGCTCCCCCACTCCTTCCAGATACTTTTTTGTACCCTTATACTGAATCAATCCCATCAACATCCCAAAACCGGCAAGCCCAAAGCCCAGGTGCCAATCGTAAATGGCCAGGGTACTGCAAGCGATAGGGGCCATAAATGCACCCAGGTTGATCCCCATGTAAAAAATAGAAAACCCGGCATCCCGTTTGGAACTATTCTCAGGATAGAGTTGCCCTACAATGGAGCTGATATTTGGTTTCAGCAACCCGGTACCAAAGACGATCAATATCAACCCCAGAAAAAAGGAAGGCAGGTCCCATGCCGCTAACTGCCCTTCCGGAACCGAATCTCCTGAAAACAAGGCGAAAACCCCTGGCAAGGCCATGGTGAAATGTCCTATGGTGATGATAATTCCGCCGTACCAAACGGATTTTTTCAGACCGATCAGCCTGTCCGCCACCCAGCCTCCGGGAAGCGCGAGCAGGTATACCGCCATGGAGTACAAACCATAAACAGCACCGGAAGTTTGATCGTCGAAACCCAGTCCTCCCGAAGCGATTGGCGCCGTCATAAATAAGATGAGCAGGGCGCGCATCCCATAATAACTAAACCGTTCCCACATTTCGGTAAAAAACAAGGTCATCAATCCCTTTGGATGCCCAAAAAGTTGGGGGCCTTCGAATTCCAGAATATCCTCCGGAGCGTTGTGTTTTCCTATAAACTGGTCCTCTTCTTTCAAGTCTGATTGATTTAAGGTGATTATTTCTTAAAATGACATGCTCGATGAATACAAGTATAGCATGATCCTGGCATAAAATCAGTATTATTGCAAAAAAAACAAACGATAACTTCATGAAAACCGGAGAAATACAAACCGAAAAAGGCACCATGAAAATCACCTTTTACGAGGAAGATGCCCCAAAAAACGTCGCAAACTTTATTCAATTAGCTCAAAAAGGCTTTTATGATGGATTGACTTTTCACAGAGTGATCCCAGATTTTATGATCCAGGGAGGCTGTCCCAAAGGCAATGGAACCGGAGGTCCTGGTTACCATGTCGATTGCGAACTGGATGGAGAATTACAGCACCATGACCGGGGCGTATTATCCATGGCGCATGCGGGCCGAAATACCGGAGGATCTCAGTTTTTTATCTGTCATAACCGCAGCAATACCCAACACCTGGATCGAAACCACACCTGTTTTGGAAAAGTTACCGATGGGCTTGAAATCATCGATCAGATTCGTGCGGGCGATAAGATCAATAAAATCGTCATTCATGAATAAGTAGAAAGTCAAAAAAGCGCTCCTGCCACCGTGGCCGTCATCAGGCAGGCGATGGTGGCAGCCAGCAGCGCACGCATACCAAGCCTGGACAGATTTCCCTGCTGTTCAGGCGCTATGCTTCCTATCCCACCAACCTGAATGGCGATGGAGCTGAAATTGGAAAACCCGCATAATGCATAGGTGGCGATGACGATAGACTTGGCAGACAAGTCTCCTGCAGATTTCATTTCGGCTAATCCCAAATAGGCGACAAACTCGTTAATGACCGTTTTTTGCCCCAATAACGAGCCAACAGCCAGGGTATCTTTCCATTCCACCCCGATCACCCAGGCAAACAATCGAAAAACCTGTCCTAGCAAATATTCCAATGAAAACCCTGAAAAGGTGCCGTTTGTAGAGGAAACCACCAGGGAGTTCAGGCCGGTATAATCTCCGATAACCCCCGAAAGAAAGAAATTCAATGCAGCTATAACAGCTATAAAGGCCAATAACATCGCCCCTACGTTTAATGCCAGCTTTAAGCCTTCAGTCGCTCCTCTCGACATGGCATCAATTAGATTTACATCCGTGTTTTGACCACTGATATGCAACTGATCGTTGATCACTTCCTTATTCTCTTCCGGAATGATGATCTTAGAAATGACAATGGCAGCCGGAGCGTTCATAATGCTCGCCCCCAGTAAATAGGTCGCAAACCGCGTCTTTTCTACCGGGTCATCGCCTCCCAAAAAGGCTACGTACCCCGCCAATACCCCGCCAGCGATGGTGGCCATGCCTCCGGTCATCAAACACATCAGTTCGGATCTGGACATGGTGGGGATAAACGGACGCACCAGCAAGGGAGCTTCCGTTTGACCCAAAAAAATATTTCCTGCTGCCGACAGGCTCTCCGCTCCTGACAACCGCATGGTTCGTGCCATTAGCCAGGCGATTCCAAAGACGACCTTTTGCAAGATCCCCAGGTAATAGAGGCCTGCAGAGACGGTGGAAAAGAAAATGATCGTCGGTAATACCTGAAATGCAAAAATAAAACCAAAGGAATTGCTGGCTAACTCCCCAAATAGGAATTCCGCTCCCTGTTCTGAAAAACTCAGGAATTTCACAAATCCTTCACTGATCTTGCTGAAAACACCTGCCACAAAGGTGACCTTGGTAATCAATATTCCAAATATGGCTTGTAGGGCAATTCCAATGGCTACTAATCGCCAATCGATCTTTTTAAAGTTAGCTGAAAAAAGACTGGCAATAGCTACCAGTACCACTATTCCCAATACACCTCTAGCGTAATCCATATCCGGCCATTTTTAGGAAAAAAAACGCCTCGAAACGAAGGATGTCAGCCCAAAAACTCGGTGCCTTTTTTTCCCTTCCTTAAAAAAAAATGGGGATGGCTGCCGGCTATGGGCACTATTCCGATTAATTTCTTCTGTTAATCTCATCCCTTAATCGCGCTGCCCTTTCATAGTCCTCATTGCTAATGGCTTTTTCCAATAATTGATTTAGTTTATCCAGACTAAAGTCTTTGAGGGAAGCTTCCTGGGATTTGCCTTTTTCTTTTGAGGAATCTTTTCTGGAAGTGCCTCCTCCAGAGGCCTCCTGTTCCCTTTTTTCATCTTCCTCGGTAAATTCAATCGCTGCTTCGGACATCACCGCACTGGCACAATAGATCGGTGCATCGAACCTGACAGCTATGGCGATGGCATCCGATGGGCGGGCATCAATTTCCACCGTTTTAAGGGAGCTTTTACACATGATCTTGGCATAAAACACCCCTTCTCTCATATCCGAAATCAAAATATGATCCACCGAAAATTGAAAATTGGAGGCAAACGACTTGAATAAATCATGTGTCATCGGCCGGTTGGGAATGATTTTTTCAATTTCAATGGCGATCGCTTGCGCTTCAAACATTCCAATGACAATTGGTAATTTTCGCCTTCCCTCCGACTCCCCCAGTACCAAGGTAAATGATCCCGATTGGGTGCTATTGGAAGATAAACCCAAGATTTCTAACTCAACAGTATTATCCACGGTCTATTATTTTAATGCGTTAATCGCTTCAGTCAATTTTGGGACCACCTCAAATGCGTCCCCAACGATCCCGTAATCAGCCACTTTAAAGAAGGGGGCTTCCGGATCCTTGTTAATTACCACCATGTATCTGGAAGCATTTACCCCTGCCAAATGCTGTATGGCACCAGAAATGGCTACCGCAAGGTACAGGGAAGGCGCTACTTTCACACCGGTTTGTCCCACGTGCTCGTGATGGGGTCTCCAGCCCGAATCCGAGACGGGCTTTGAGCAACCTTTCGCAGCTCCCAGTGCATCTGCCAGGTCTTCTATCAGCCCCCAGTTTTCGGGGCCATTGAGTCCCCTTCCTCCCGAAACCACAATATCCGCTTCCGGCAACAATACTTCTCCAGTGGCCTTTTCAGTTCCTGTTATTTTTGCTGAGAAAGTCTCCCCGGGAAGATCTATCGTAACGTTTTCAACCGGAGCGGCCGATCCGTCTGTTTTCACAGGCTGGATATTTTTCTTTATGGCCAGTATTTTATTCTCGGTATGAATACCGGTGTCCACAAAGGCTTTTCCGGTGAAAATGCTCCTTCTAACAACAAACCCATCGGTCAAATCCGGCAACCCTACCACATTGGTGGCCATGCCAGCCTCCAGCCTTACCGCTAAACGCGCCGCCACGGCATCCCCCAGAGAGGATTTGGCTAAAACCAGCGTTTTCGCTTTTACCTTATCAAAAACCTGAGCGACCACTTCGGCATGGGCCTGAATGACTCCGGCAGCCAAACGATCATCCGTTACCTGAATGACTCCGGCAGCCCCTGCTTTGCCCAGCAGCTCCGCTTCTCCTTCCACCGCTTCTCCAAGGCTTACTACCTGCACCTTATCCCCGGTTATTTCCCCCAGGGCGGCCGCATAAGAAACGGCTTCCAGGGAAGAGTTTTTGATTCGGCCCTGATCTTTCTCTATATATACTAATATTGACATTTTCTTTCGTTAATTAAAGTATTTTGGCATCGTTTTTTAACAAATCAACCAACTCTTCTACCGTATCCACCAATTTTACCGCTCCCTTTGCAGGAGGCAACTCGTATTTTTTCGTTTCAGTCTTGCTTCCAGGCGTTTCCGAATCAATCGCTTTCAAAGGTTTGCTTCTGGCGGACATGATTCCTCGCATGTTCGGGATTTTCCATTCCGCAATGGGTTCCTGACAACCTGCAACAAACGGGAGGTCTACGGAAATAAACTCTTTCCCCCCTTCAATTTCGCGCGAAATAGTAGCTGTATTTCCTTCAATATCCAATTTCATCACCGGAGAAACGGAAGGAATGCCCAGCAGCTCTCCCACCATCCCATGAACCATGCCTCCGTTGTAATCAATGGATTCTCTACCCATAAGAATCAGATCGAAGGCTTCCTCTTTCGCGAACCGGGCAATCTCACTGGCAACAAACGCTGCATCCTTAGGAAAAGCATTTATACGAATGGCTTCATCGGCTCCTATCGCCAACGCCTTCCGTAAGGTAGGCTCCGTATCCGATTCTCCAACGTTTAAAACCGTGATGCTACCTCCACTTTGCTCCTTCAGCTCAACCGCTCTGGCAAGCGCATAATCATCGTATGGACCGATGATAAACTGAACGCCCGTTTTATCAAATTGGGTGTTATTATCGGTAAATTTAATCTTTGAAGTGGTATCCGGCACATGCGTGATACAAACCAATATTTTCATGTATTATTTTTAATTAAATTTGTCAACTAGGAATTAAACGCAAAACCATGAATCAGCATGACAGAGTCCGGGAACTGCAAATGTACCTGGAAGAGGAACCCGGAAATCCATTTAATATTTATGCCTTGGCGTTGGAATATCAAAACCAAGACAAAGAAAAGGCTTCTTTTTATTTTAACAAACTATTACGTGAACATAAAAGTTATCTTCCTTCTTATTACCATGCTGCCCGGTTGTTTTCCGACCTGGGGCTGATGGAAAAAGCAGAAAGCACCTACCTGGAAGGAATCGAACTTGCTAAAAACCAAAGCAATGCTCACGCACTCAAAGAACTGCAAAACGCTTACCTAAATTTCCAATTTGAGAACGATTAGCTCCTGTTTTCCATGGCAATAACCGGATAAATCACTTTATTCCCCAAAGGCATCCCGCCAACAGGCTAATCCTGCGACTCCGTTCCTGTTTGCAACACCAACTTTCCCAGTTGAGAACTTTTTTCCATTTTTTCAAATGCCAATAGTGCACTGCTTAGCGGAAAGACAGCATCCACCACAGGGATAAGCTCCTGATTTGTTACCCAGGCCAGCATTTCTTCAAAATCCCTGTCGGATCCCATGGTTGTCCCTTGTAGGGTCACTTGTTTCCAAAATAATTTTCGGGCATTCAGCTCCGGTATATTTCCCAGCGTAGCGCCGTAAAACACCAGTCTCCCGCCCGGCCGCACGACATCCATTAGTTGGTTGACCGTAGCCCCCATGGCACTGTCAATGATCAAATCAAAACCATCCGAATGGGCCATTGCCTCATCTGTCCAGGAATCGGAATGATACAAATAGCCCGCCTCGGCTCCCATAGCTATTGCTTTTTCCAGCTTCCAGGCGGCACCACTGGTAACGAACACCCTGGCTCCTTTAGAGAGGGCAAATTGAACCGCCATTTGGGCCACGCCTCCTCCAAACCCAGTGACCAATACCTTATCTCCTTTTTTCACCTTTCCCTGAACGACCGTAGCCCGGTAGGCTGTCACACCACCTAAGGGAAGTGCCGCTGCCTGGACAGAATCCAGATGGGCTGGTTTCTGATGAACCCTATCTACCGGCACGCAGCAATACTCCGCAAAAGTGCCGTGTTCGGGCATTCCCAATATGCTAAAATCCGGACCCTGAGCTGCAGCGTCTTCTCCCCAGTTTTTTGCAGGATTGATTAGAACTTCTTTCCCAATCCAGGATTTATCCACCTGCTCTCCTACCGCAACCACTTCACCGGCTCCATCCGATCCTAATATAATACCATCCTTTAAATTAGGGTATTTTTGTTCCCGACACCATTGGTCCCTGTGATTTAAAGCCGCGGCACTGATTTTTACTTTTACCTCCCAGGCTTCAGGTATGGGCTCCCGGAGCTCCACGAAGGTTATTCCATCTTTATGACTACTATCCAGTACAATGCATTTCATGAGTTTGGTATCTAAGGTTAACGGATTATTCGCTTGGGATTACTAAAATGGAGCTTTGTCGTCCCCTTCCGGAAAGGGATTATCTCCCTGGGCATCTCCATTTGCCTTACTCCCCATTCTTACCATGCCGGCATCATCAAAACCCTGCCCGCCGGCACTGCTGGGAAACCTGCTTCCATAAAGCGCATCCTGCGGCTGGTAGGGAACGTTCATGTCCAGGTCGGTAAATTTGGTGTATTTTCCAATGAACCTGAGCTTGACGCTTTCCAGGGAGCCGTTCCGGTGCTTGGCGATGATTACTTCCCCTACCCCGGAGGTGCTATTGCCGTCCTCATCTTCCGTAATTCCATAATATTCCGGCCGGTATAAAAACATGACGATATCTGCATCCTGCTCGATGGCTCCGGATTCCCGGAGATCGGATAGCTGTGGCCGCTTGTCGCCGCCTCTTGTCTCTACGGCCCTTGATAGCTGCGACAGCGCAATGACAGGCACGTTCAGCTCCTTGGCAATTTTTTTCAAGGCCCTGGATATACTTGAAATCTCCTGCTCCCGGTTACCTCCCTGGTTTCCTTTACTATCCCCGGACATCAATTGCAAATAGTCAATAACAATCAGTTGCACGTCGTTTTGTGCTTTAAGCCGTCTGCATTTTGCCCGGAGCTCCAAAATGGATAGGGCTGGCGTATCGTCCACAAACAAAGGGGCGGAGGTAAGTTTACCTGTCTTATGTATCAATTGCTGCCATTCGTAATCGGCAAGGTTTCCTTTTTTTATTTTTTCCGAATCAAGTTCTGCTTCCGAGCTTATCAGTCGATTTACCAACTGAAGGGAAGACATCTCCAGGGAAAAAATGGCTACCGGCCGGTCATGATCGACGGCGGCATTTCGCAAGACAGAAAGTACAAAGGCCGTTTTCCCCATGGCAGGCCTTGCCGCTATGATCACCAGATCCGACTTTTGCCAGCCGGAGGTGACCCTATCAAGACCGGTAAAACCAGAAGGAACTCCCGTAAGGCCGTCTTTCTGTCCCTTTTTGCTTTCCAACTCCACAATGGCTTCGCGCATGATGGAACGCATGTCCATGTAGTTCTTTTTGATGTTATTCTCAGAAATTTCAAAAAGAGACTGCTCCATTTTGTCCAGCAGTTCGAACACATCGGTGGTATCCTCAAATGCTTCCTTTTGGATTTCTGATGATATGCGTATCATGTCCCGCTTCATGGCCTGCTCGGTGATAATCCGGGCATGGTATTCAATATTGGAAGCGGAGGAAACCTTAGAGGTGAGTTCGGTGATAAAATAGGCACCTCCTACCAGCTCCAGCTTTCCGTTCTTTCGAAGTTGGTTGGTAACTGTCAGCAAATCGATGGGTTCCCCGGCATTAAACAAGTCCAAAATGGCTTCATAAACCAATTTATGAGCGTCCTTGTAAAAACTATCCGAAGAAAGAATGTCCACCACAGCGGTAAGTGCATCTTTTTCCAGCATCAGAGCACCCAATACCGCTTCCTCCAAATCAATGGCCTGCGGAGGTAATTTCCCCAGGGCACCATAAGGCTCAGAGGGCCTTCTCCTCAATCCCATTTTTCGCTCCGATTTACTACTGTCGTTTTCAGCCATATCTGCAAAAGTACCCCTTTCAGTACAAAGTTTTTGAACAAGTTATGCACTTTATTATCCACAAAATGCTAAGCACTATATAGACAACGACTTGGCACCAACATCTATTCCAAAGTCTTTTTAATTTTAATTAAAAATGAATTAACGGCACTTTACCAAAACCGGTTAGGTATTTAAAGCCATAAAATTCCCTATATTTGTGCCTTGAAAATAATTTTTAAAGAAATCCTTCGAGGAATGTAGCAGACGCAAAACCAGGTTGTTTTTGTTTCCTGACTTTCTTCATTCCCCTGTGAAACTTCTTCTGTACCAAATAAACACCCAATCATGGAATTGAATTTAAAATCACCCATTGCTTTTTTCGATCTTGAAGCCACCGGAATCAACGTATCTACGGATAGAATCGTCGAAATATCGATTTTAAAAGTATACCCTGAAGGGCGGGAAGAAATCAAAACAATGCAGATCAATCCTACGGTACCCATCCCACTGGAATCTTCCCTTATTCATGGGATATACGATAAGGACGTGGCAGATTCGCCAACCTTTAAGGATGTCGCCCGGGAACTGCACCAGTTTTTTGAAGGTGCTGATTTGGCTGGATTCAATGTTCTAAAATACGATATCCCCTTGTTGGTAGAGGAATTTTTGAGGGCGGGAATAGATTTTGACATAGAAAAACGGAATTTGCTCGACGCCCAAAAAATCTTTTTTATGATGGAAAAGCGAAACCTCGCTTCGGCCTACAAATTTTACTGTGGGAAAGTACTGGAAAACGCCCATAGTGCCGAAGCCGATACCCTGGCCACCTATGAGGTTTTCAAGGCCCAAATCAACCGATATGCGGGTGAAGAAATGGAGGATCTCCAGGGAAATACCGTGGGTACCATGGAAAATGACATGAAAAAAATCCATAACATGATCAATGAAAAAATGGTGGATTTGGCAGGCCGGTTCGTTTTCAATGACAAGGGCGAGGAGTGTTTTAATTTTGGCAAGCAAAAGGGCAAACCCGTGGCTCAGGTTTTGAAGGAAGAGCCGGGCTATTATGACTGGATGATGAAAGGAGACTTTCCATTGGACACCAAAAGAAAACTTACCCAGGTAAAGCTAAGGGGATTCAATCAATAATTCTGATTGCTGACTTTTTCCTTATTGGCCAAGTAATGACTTAAAAGGCAAGGGATATAGTGAACAGAGATAGTCCAGATCCTCTTTCGTCAGCGGGCGAATACCCTGCGTATTCTGATGGGCTTGCCGGGGTGTTTTGATACCGGGAATCACCGAGGAGACACCTTTAAAACTCAAAATAAAGCTCATCGCCAACTCGGTTTTTGAAAGTCCATAGGTTTCGCATAAGTGCCAAACGCCATTTTCCAGCGTATCCAGAGCAGTCCCCAGCAATTCCGGTGGTAATCTGAAAACCCGATGATCGTCCTTCGGAAAACGGGTGGATTTGGAAAATTTACCCGTCAACAAACCAAATTGTAACGGCATTCTCGCCAGTATTCCATAACCCAGCTGCTGGGATTTTTTTACTATTGGCAGGGCTTGCTGGTTCATAATATTCAGCACCAATTGCATGCCGTCAGCCACCTTATGTGAAAACAAGTATTCAGCCTCTGGCTCCGGCGAAAAGGTATTTAACGACACCCCCCAATAGCGGATCTTGCCCGTATCTTTGAGTTTTTCCATGGCTAAAACGCATTCCCCTTTTTCCAAATCGGCGACTTTGGCGGTATGAAGCTGATAGTAATCGATTACCTCCCGGTTTAACCTGCGCAAACTTTCCTCACAAGACCGAATAATGTGCTTCGCGGAATAATCCGTATAAATCGCCCCATTCGAATCCAACCGATGCCCCAGTTTACTGGCCAAAATCACATCTTGCCGATTGCCCAGTACTTTTCCCAGCAGCCGTTCGGAATGCCCTAGTCCATAAAAATCTGCGGTATCGAACAAGTTCACCCCTAAATCCAAAGCCTTTTTCACTGCCTCTTCGGACACCTTATCATCCACACTTCCCCAACCGATTGGGATGTCCCCAGCCATGGAAGGCCCCCCGATTCCCCAGGCTCCAAAACCGATTTCACTAACCCGAAGGGAGGTATTTCCAAATTTTCTATACTCCATAATTACCCGTGAAATATCATTTTAAATAGCGTTAAAATTTCAATAGCTGGATATGAAGCTAACCAAAAAACGGGATATCCCCTTCATTCAAGCCCTAATTTTTAATCTGATCTTCGGTTAAGAATAAGCCATATGTTCCATTTTTCTAAATCTTACAAATTTCTTAAAAAATAAAAATTGTTGGTATTTTTGTCAGGCAGTTATTACAAGTTTAGCTCTTGAGAAAAATCCCACACCATCCAATCCGATTGAAATGATTCAACTTTTACCTGCAGGTATTGAGCAGATTCCCCTGGTGCAGAAAATGGCAGCAGAAACCTGGCCGTCTGCTTTTGGAAAGATCCTCAGCCAGGAACAATTGGCCTACATGATGCAAAAAATGTACAGCACCTCGGCTCTGAAGGAACAAATAGAGGCAAAAGGTCATCGTTTTTTAATCGCATATGAGGAACAAAAAGCGCTGGGATTTTCCTCCTTTGAAACCAATTACCTAAACAAACCACACCTAAAAATTCACAAACTATACATTTTGCCTGAGTCCCAGGGCAAAGGTCTGGGAAGCAAGTTTTTGAAGACCCTGGAAACGGCCGGTCAAAAGGAAGGGATGAAAAACCTGGAGTTAAACGTTAATAAATACAATAAACAGGCATTGGATTTTTATTTGAAGATGGGATTCCAAAAATTCAGGGAAGAGGTCATTCCCATTGGAAAAGGCTTTGTGATGGATGATTACTCACTGCTAAAGCCCATTTGAACGTTTCCTAGCCCTCATTATCCGGGAGATCGATGTCACGGGCTTTTCCGTTGATGTCCTTGATCACTTCATCCAGTTCATCTGCTGAAAACAAAATATGATCCAACAGCTCTTTTTTCTCCTCGGAAAGGTCTTTCAATTCTATTCCCAATAAATTCACCAGCCCCATCAGCCGCGCCAGAGGTGCCCTAACCACATGGGATTGGACCCAGGCAATGTCCTTCAGGCGTTTGTTTTGTTGTTCTATGGTTTCTATGTAGGCTTTTTTCAGGGTGACATCATTAGCCAAAACCAGTTTGGCGGGCTGTCCATCAAAGTTGATCAGGTTTGAACTCACTTCTACGGTGATCACGTCTCCGTTTTTCTTGGTGTGCAAAAAAGTTCCTGCATTTCTTAGCCCACCGACTCGTTTACCTTCTTCAAGGGCCTTGTAAAGTTTTCCCTTTTCATTTTCAGGTCGTATATCCTCGATGGTCATGGAAAGAAATTCCTCCATGGAATAGCCATAGGACTGAATCGCCGCCTCATTGACATCCAAAAATCCAAGTGATACCTTATCATACACCCACATTGGTAACGGACTAAGGTGAAAAAGCTCCTTGTATCGTAGTTCAGACTCTTCCAGGCGATTGAAAACCTTCTTTCTTTCAATGCTGTAGATAATACTTCGGGATAGGATATCCGGGTGGAGTTCGTCTTTGACAAGGTAGTCGGACATTCCCAAACCGATAGACTTAACTGCAAAATTTCGATCCGCATATCCGGTCAGAACCACCACCGGAATTTTCCCTGCCAGACCAAGGATTTCTTTGATTAATTGTTCTCCACTTTTATCAGGAAGCGACAAATCCAGCAAAATGAGCTGGTAGTCACTCATTTTTTTTCCGGATGCACTTTTAAAGGTAGGCGCACTATCGATGATAACGGTAGGGAATTTTTCCTCAATGGCTTCAGACACCAATAAAAAATCACCTTCATTATCTTCGATAACCAAAAGTTTTAGATTTTCATAAGCAGGTGACATGGAGTCAGGATTTTGAGGGAAGCTGAGCCAGGGAAAACCAGAACTTTTCAATTTTCTCCAGAATATCCTGATAACTTTCCGAGCCTACCGGTTTGGTAATGTAACTATTGGCATGGTTTAGATACGATTCCAGAATATCGTTATGACTAGATGAAGTAGTCAACATGATTACTGGAAGCCGTTTCAATCCTTCCGAATTTTTAATAAAATGGAGCACTTCCTGCCCATTTTTTTTGGGTAAGTTAATATCCAGTAGAACGAGGTCAGGCACTTCGCTTTGGCTTCCATGGACGCAGGTTTTAAGAAACTCCACGGCTTCCTGACCATCTTTAGCGCAGGTGATTTGAAGGGGAAAACTCAGGTCTTCCAAAGCCTCTGATATTAACAGAATGTCTCCTTCATTATCCTCTATTAAAAAAAGCTTTAGCATTTTCATTTTTTAAAGTTATGGTTGGTCAGCCTACTATACCAGAAAGCAGCTTTCGGACTAGTTGAATAAAAAACAAATCTAGTTTAAATCCAAAGATTACCCCACAAATTTTAATAACAATATTCTAAATAATTTAAGTTCAGGCTGTTAGTGAATAGGGAATCGGACATAATCCCAAACATTTTACTCTGACTTTGAAGGTATGGTAAAATAAAACCTACTACCCTTCCCAAGCTGTGATTCCACCCAAATGCTGCCTCCATGATGCGTTATTATTTTTTTGCAGACCGGCAAACCAATTCCGGTTCCCGGAAACGCGTCCTTTCCATGCAACCGGTGGAACAGCAAAAATATTTTTTGATGATAGGCTGCGTCTATACCCAGCCCATTATCCTGAACGCAAATGACAACTTCTCCTTCTTTCTGTTGGCTACTGATGAAAATTTCTGCTTTTTGAGAAGGAGGCTGGTATTTGATTCCATTTAAAATCAGATGCGTAAACACTTGAATCAATCGCTTTTTATCACCCCAGACGCGAGGCAAAGTACCGACTTCGATCTTTGCAGCCGCCTGTTGGATGAATTCGCTGTTTATTCGTAATACATCTTCTACTAAACGGGAGGTTTCAAGCCATTGAAATGGCGGTTGCTTTTGCTCTTTTCCGATGGTGCCGTACTCCAATAAATCAAGAATTTGCTGCCTCATTTGTTTGGCATCATTCATTGCAAATAATACGTATCTGCGGGCCTTATCATCCAGATCATTTCCGTAGGATTTGTAAAGATTATCCATAAATCCAATCACCGTTCGCAAAGGCTCCTGAAGGTGGTGCGAAGCAATAAAAGCATATTGCTCTAATTCCGCATTGGTGGCCTCAAGATGCTTCTTGCTAGTTTCCAAGGATCGGTTTAATTCCTTAAGCGAACGATTGTAAGCATATTGGGCAGAAATATCTCTCATAGCCCCTACCATGCGAAGCGGCTTACCCTCGGGGTCCCTTACGACCAAGCCTTTGTCTTCAACTCTCAGGTAGCTTCCATCCGCCTTCCGAAACCGATACGCCTGGGTCCAGGTTTTCTTTCTACCATCAATTATGCGCTGGATACTACCGGTAACCGCATCATAATCATCGGGGTGAATGTAATCCGACCAGGAACTACCATCCATCTCATCTTGCTGGTGGGGATGTCCAAAAAGGGTATGATATCCTTGACTCCAAACGACGGTCCCTTTTCTTAAATCAGCGTCCCAAATAGCCTCAGAAGTCGCTTCGGTTACGTATTGAAACCGTTGGTTACTTTGTTGAAGAGACTGAACGGATTGGTAGTTTTCCAAAATGATGGCAAGGATTTTACCAGATCTGTTGATGAAATCTAATTCTATCGATTCCGGAGAGGTAACCTTCCTATAATAAATAGCAAAAGTCGCCAGTACTTTTCCCGAAGCTGAAAGAATCGGATTGGACCAACAAGCCCTAAATCCATGTGATAAAATGGTGGACTTGTAAGCTTCCCAGCGGTAATCGCTCGAAATATCCTCCACGATCACGGCAGACTTGAAGAATGCCGCCGTTCCACAGGACCCGGCTTTTGGACCGATACTGACCCCTTCGATTTCCTGAAGGTAATCTTCCGGAAGGCCCTTCGCCGACCAGCAATACACTTTATCATCACTCACTTTCATAATGGAACAGACCGTCTCCGGGAAAATCTGTTCCAATCCCTGAATGAATTCATCCAAAACTTCTTCCAACCGGTAATAAGGCAGGGCATTTTTTTCCAAAACATCCCGCTCCAGTTGATCAAGCTCCTTGAAGATTATTTCCTCTGTAATATCTTCTGCAATGCAGGCAAAATGCTTGTTTTCTAACGGAAGCAAAAAGACATTCAGCCATACCTGCCTACCATCCTTTCGCAAAACTTTTAGCACCACAGGGGCAAACCTGGAAGACGCAGCCTTAATGGCACTGGAAAAGCCGGTATTATTTTCGTCCTTCTCAAAAACGTCATCCCAGGCAAGGCGGGAAAAATATTCTTCATCACATCCGGTAAAACGTAAAAAATTTGAGTTTCCTTGTTCCCAATTTCCCACCGGATCGATAAATGCAATTCCGACAGTGGCATCATCAAAAACAGATAGCAGGTTAATGGAGTATCCTTTATCTTGTTTCATCGCATGAAAAATTTACTTGTCCTTAAACGCCACGAAAAACGTGCTACCCTCTCCTTGTACGGAAGTAGCCCATATTTCTCCTCCCACATCTTCTACGATTTTTTTGCAAATGGCCAGCCCCATACCCGTACCTCTTTTAATAAACCCATGGTCGTATTGCTGCAAAATATAAAATATACTTTGAAGGTATTCAGGAGATATCCCTCTCCCATTATCTTTTATCGCCAAAATGAGCCTATCCTCTCTCCGGGAGGCACTTATAGCTACTCGCAATGCCCGTTCAGGGTCTCCAAATTTAATGGCATTATTTAACAAATGGTCAAAAAGCTGGGTAAAACGTTTGTAATCCCCCCTCACAATGGGAAGCGCTTCCTTTCTAATATCAATATTCCCCTCTTTGATTTTTTTGGAATTCAGGTGAATAACCTTTTCAAGAACCTCATTCAAGTCTACATCTTCTACCTGGATTCCTTTTTCCGAAAGCTGTGAAAAGGAAACCAAATCCTGTATTACATGCTTTATTTTTATAAAGTTATCTAAGGTAAGTCGCAAGAAAGCTATCGATTTTTCTGGCAATGTTTTTTCATTTTTTCTGATAAACAATTCTAAAAAACCCTGACTCTGTCGTACAGGCTCTGCGAGGTCATTGGATGCGACCAGGATAAACTGGTCCAGTTGGTTTATTGAATGCTCTGATTTTAGTCGTTCTTCTTCTAATTTGCTATTAGCCAGCTCCAACTCTTTTACCTTCTTGTCCAAAAAATGGTAATGCCGGTTAATCAATAAGTACAATAAAAACCCCGTTAGCACCACGTAAAAAACCCCCTTAGCGGTCTGTAGATAACCCAACTGTGCCATATCCATACTTCCCCACAAAAAATGAATCAGTTTATCGCTTCCAAAAATCCATAGGACTCCGACCAACACATAAATAATCGAAATCTTTTTACTCGCTTCCATCTTAATGAGTGGTTACCTTCAAACTGAATTCTTTCCCATCGTCAAAACCTCCGGTTAAAATACAAAACAAAATTCAACTGGATTCTGATTTCGTTCTTTAATTAATCCAAAGTAAGCAAGTATTTTTCTTTTATTTATATTAAAGGAAGATAAAATTCCCATAACTTGTTACCATGAAATCGAGCCTGACTGAGACAGGCATGCCGATTACGTTAGTCAGTGGGATGCCCCGATAGCTATGCTATTAGGGGAAAGCAGGCGAGATTCTCCCGATTCAGGATCGGGACAGGCTCTGTGTCCATAAAAAAACCATTATAAACTACTGAAACAAGGAATTTCTGAACCATGCTTAGTGTAAATAGAATTGTTACGAGTACCATTTTTTGCGGCTTGTTGATTACGATTTCCTGCCATCCCCAGGCGGAAAAAACCAGCCCGGTTAGGGCAGACATCACCTTATCTGTTTATGCTTCCGGGAAAGTGGTAAGTAAAAACCAATACGAAGTAAAGCCGAATACTACAGGCTATATCGAGGAAATTTATGTAAAAGAGGGCGATTCTGTCCAAATCGGAATGCGCTTGTTTTCGCTGTCCAACGAAACCGCCATCCTGAACCGGGAAATTGCATCCCTTTCAAGATCCTTTTCGGAAAGAGAAAATAACTCGGAAAAAATTCGGGAGTTGGAAGTGCAAATTGACCTGGCTCAATCCCAAATGGCCCATGATTCGCTTTTGTTGGAGAGACAAAAAAGGCTAAATGAACGGGAAATAGGCACGGACCTGCAACTAGAGCAGCGCCTCCTGTCCTATGCCCAGAGGAAAACCGAATATGCTTCACTGAAACTCAAAAAAGAAACTCTGGAAAGGGAATTAGATCATAACGAAAACACTGCTAAAAAAAACCTGGAAAAAGCTTCTGCTTTGGCCAATGAGCTGGAAATCAAGAGTACGATTAACGGGCGTGTGTATTCCGTGCTAAAGGAAAAGGGGGAACTGGTAAACGCCCAGAATACCCTGGCCATAATCGGGGATGGACAAGAATTTATATTGGAATTATTGGTAGATGAGTACGATATTTCTCAGATCGAATTAGGCCAGGAGGTAATGATAAGCTTTGACAGTTACCAGGATCAGGTTTTTGATGCCCGGATTTCCAAAATCAATCCGATGATGGATTCCGGAAACAAAAGTTTCGTGGTGGAGGCTTCGTTGGTGACCAAACCAAAGACATTGTATCCAAACCTAACACTCGAAGCTAATATTATCTTAGAGGCAAAGGAAAATGCGCTTTTAATTCCCAGTTCCTACATTATTCAGGGCAATCAGGTGATCACTGCCAGCGGTGATACCTTGCAGGTCAATACGGGTATTAAAAATTACAGTGAAACAGAAATCATTAGCGGAATAGACGAAACCACCGAACTGTTAAAACCATGAAGTACGGTTTGTTATTACACATTGCGCGTTCTCTCATGCTGGCAAGGTTTAAGCAAACCATGGTGGCGGCTGTTGGTGTCACGTTTAGTATCACCATGTTTATTGCGCTGCTTGGTTTTATGAATGGGCTAAACCAGATGCTGGATGGACTGGTGCTTAATCGTACACCCCATATTCGGTTTTATAATGAAATCAAGCCTAACCCGGATCAACCCATAGACCAATCGGATAAATATAAAAATTATACCAATACCATTCGGTCAATCAAACCTACGAGCAGCCGGTTGCGTATTTACAATAGCAGTGCCATTATCCAAACCCTGGAGGAAGATCCCCGGGTTTTGGGCGTTGCCCCCAAGGTGTCTACCCAGGTGTTTTTTAATGTTGGTTCAAGTGATATTTCCGGAACGATAAGTGGAATCGACGTACCAGCAGAAAATGACTTGTTTGCATTATCCGATTATGTTACTGTCGGTACACCTATGGACCTGACTCAAACTAACAATAGCATCATCCTGGGGAAAGGGGCTGCTGACCGCATGCTGGCGGATATTGGAGATGTCATTCAAGCGACGACTTCCCGTGGAGACCAGGTACAATTGAAAGTGGTGGGGTATTATCAATCAGGTCTGGGCGAATTGGATAATATCCAAAGTTATGCATCCCTTCAAACGGTCCAGAAAATACTGGGCGAGCCCCCCTCCTACATCACGGACATTCAGGTAAAACTACGGGAATTGGATCTGGCTCCTTCCATGGCACGAGATTATGCTGCCCTTTTTAAGATTAACGCAGATGATATTCAAACGGTCAACGCTCAATTTGAGACAGGAACAGAGATTAGGAATCTGATTAGTTATGCCGTCGGGATTACGCTATTAATTGTATCGGGATTTGGTATTTACAATATCCTGAACATGATGATTTATGAAAAAATGGATACCATTGCCATCTTAAAAGCAATCGGATTTTCTGGAAGGGATGTAAACATTATTTTTATCAACATCGCCTTAATTATCGGGTTGGCAGGAGGTACCCTTGGTTTGTGCCTTGGCTACCTGGCAGGGCTAGGTATTGACCAGCTCCCATTTGAGACAGAGGCTTTGCCTACCATTAAGACCTTTCCTGTGGACTTTAACCCGCGTTATTACCTTATCGGAGGGATATTTAGTTTAGTCACGACTTACTTTGCCGGTTATTTCCCCGCCAAAAAAGCGAGCGGGGTCGACCCGGTAGATATTATCAGAGGAAAATAAAATGGACAACAGGACGGTATTGGAGGCACAGAATATTGATAAATTTTTCTACAGCCCGGTAAAAACCCAAGTACTCAAAAAAATTTCCTTTTCGATCAATCGCGGGGATTTTGTATCGGTTATGGGTAAATCTGGTTGTGGGAAATCGACGCTTCTTTACATTCTATCTACCATGGATACCAGTTACCAGGGAAAGCTATTGATAGACCAGGAAATGATTACCGACAAATCTTCCAGCTACCTTTCCCGCATCCGCAATGAGAAAATTGGATTCGTTTTTCAATTTCATTACTTACTCACCGAATTTTCAGTATTGGAAAATGTGATGGTACCCGGACTGAAATTAGGAAAATTGAACAGGGAGCAGCTCGAAGAAAAGGCCATGGAGAAGCTTCGGATTTTTGGAATGGAAGACCATGCTCTTAAAAAGGCCAACCAGCTTTCGGGTGGGCAAAAACAGCGTGTAGCCATAGCCAGGGCACTGATCAATGATCCGCTGATCATTATGGGGGATGAGCCCTCTGGAAATCTGGATAAAAAAAACAGCGATATTGTTTTTGGAATTTTTAAAGAATTGGCCACAGATTTCAATCAAACCCTACTTATCGTTACCCACGATCCGGATTTTGCGGAGAAAACCGATCGGACCATCGTGATGGAGGATGGACGCATCATTTCCCATTAACGCCAATGCTTTTTGATAAAAATCAGCCCTATCTGTGACATTTGTCATACAGAATGGGATGGTTTATACATACCTTGTTATTGAAATAAATACAGGTACAGCATTAAAGAATAGGCATAAAGCAAACTTCTGGCTCAACGTTCTTTCTGATTTTTTTTGAATCAGAAAATTGACCAGATTGGCGCAAGTGGCTTTACGATTGGGATGATGAACACCGAACCCTATCTGTAAAGGTTAAAAAAAATTAAAGTTGGTTAGGTCTAGTAAAAAGGCTCCGATCGTTTGATCGGGGCTTTTTTTTACCAGAATTTTTTATTTTTCAAATCGGTTTAACAGGGACCTCGTAAACCTTCCCCAAACATCCTAGGGAAGCCTTCTAATCTGACATGTGAGAAAGACCTCTATAAGGCGTTTGTTCCCTTTTTAAGGTAAAAATAGGATATGGCCGCAGCTCCGGTATCTGCCAGGGGAAAGGCATACCAAATCCCCTCTAGACCAAAAAACAGCGGCATGATTATTACTAGCGGAATCAGGAAAATCCCTTGCTTGCTCAATGCCAGTAACAACGCAGCTTTCGGTTTTCCTATGGCCTGAAAATAAGCGCTTCCGATCAAACTGAATGCAAGCAATGGGGTGGCCAGAAAAGATTTTCGCATGGCCGGGATACTCTCCATGATAAGTTTTTCATCTTCCGTAAATACCTGAACCAAAGAACTTGTAAAGGTCATTATCAGAACAAAGATAAGCAGTGCTATTAGACTAGAGGACCTCAGGGCAAGTCGGATCGTCTGGTGAACCCTATCGTTCAGTTTAGCCCCGTAATTGTACCCTGCTATGGGCACAAAGCCCTGTGTGATCCCCAGGACGGGGAAATTGGCAAACATCATTACCCGATTGATCACTCCGAAAACCGATAAGCCCATTTCTCCACCATATATAAAAAGCTCGTTATTCAAAACGATCGCCAATACGCTCACCGTTCCCTGCCGGGCAAGGGTCACTGCTCCTAATGCTGCAATTTCCCGGGCGATCTGGAAATCAGGTTTAAACCAGGCACTTTTCACTTTCATAATAGATTTTCCAAACATGAAAAACCACAAGGTGTAAGCAGCACTGGCAATGTAAGAGATTGTAGTAGCCCAGGCTGCGCCCCTCAATCCCATATCCAGCCAAACAATAAAAATGGGATCCAGAATAATATTGAAAACGGCCGGAACGATCAGGGTGTACATGGCCACTTTAGGGTAGCCTTCTGCCCGAATGACATTATTACTCATCATCGCCCAGGCCAAGAAAGGAATTCCAATTAAAATAATAGAAAAGTATTCTTTGGAGGGCTCCAATACAGCTCCTTTTCCTCCAAAAAGTTGTAAAATCTCATCCGAAAACAAAAAACCCAAGCCCACAAAAAGCAGGGCCAGGGTCAAGGTCATTCCTATTTGATTTCCAAAGGTGGAAAAAGCCCTGACATCATCGCCATCCCCAAAAGCCCTGGAAATCACCGATGCTCCTCCTACCCCGATGGACATGCCTATACTTGAAATCAAAAACGTAATCGGCAAGACAACCGTAATGGTAGCAATACCAAGTGACCCTACAAAACGGCCGACAAAAATAGTGTCCACAATTCCGTATATGGATAAAACCAATATACCAACTGCCGCCGGAACCGCTTGCTGTAGTAATAATTTACCAACAGGTGCCTTACCAAAAGAATGGTTATTTTTTTCCATAGGAATTGGATTTCCTGAAAACAAGGAATTCCTGAAAATGAATTATCCCGGCAAAGTACCGATTTTATCCCAATGGATAAACTTCAATTATACAAAGTAACTAAAAAGTTTTGGTGAACTGAATTTTAACTTTTATTTGAAGATCTCGGATTACTTTAAAGATTTCCTTGATAGTTACTGCTTGAACCTTGGTCAAAGTTGCTATTTTTATGTAATTCAATGGATCTTTATTTTCCCGGATTACGGCTATGGCCTGCTTTTCCAACCGCAATCCCATCAGGTAATAATACCCCTGATATAGTTCCTCGGATTCTTTTTTGGTAAAGACTCCTTTTTCTGTTAACAACTTCAACCTTTTTCCCGTATTGGTTTCAAATACCCGGTTTGCCAGTGCGTACAGGCGAATGGTATCTACCATCGGTGTCATGGCCTTTTTGATATCAAAAACCTGTTCTTTATCTATTTTGAAGGTTCGAATGTTTCGAAACCAAGTTAGCTGAGTATCGTATTGCAAGGCATTTTGCGCCATATTGTAAAAAAAACGTTCCAGTGGATGTTGTAATTGCTCGTCCATAAAGTCCTTTAAACCTTTCAGCAGTGAAAAATCACCATAAATGGGTCGACAATCAAAAAAAGTCCCATAACTCATTACTGTTTCCATGCTGGATTCCTGAAACCAACTGGCGTAATTGGATTTCCAGTGGGAAAGTGAGTGAGTCCATTTGGGATTACTGGCCATAAACCCTCCCTTGCAATAATTAAAACCGATAAAGTCTAAATCCTCCGAAACGCCCTTGGCAAAATCTAAAAAAAATGTCCGTACCAATTCCCTTTGCTCATTGGCTTTGTCCTCATAAATGATGGCGTTATCCTGATCTGTCTTTAATGTTTGTTCTTTCCGTCCCTCACTTCCCAAGACAAAAAAAACAAACCTTGCCGGGGGAGTGCCTTTCTCTTTAATTGCCTGTTCGATGACACGTAACGCAATCGAATCAGCAATGGCTGAAATAATCTGATTGATGATTTCAGCCCGTACTCCCCGCTGAATTAATTGATCAACAATCCGAGGCACTTGTTTCCATTTTTCTCTTAGTTCTTCCCTGCCCACAGCCAATTTGACAGACTGGATAAAAATAAATGGTGATTGGGACTGTACGGTCAATATTTTATTCCGGCTAGTTACCCCAATGTAGGCTCCGCCCTCCTTGACTAGCAAGTACCTGGTTTTCGTGCGAAACATGAGTAGCAACGCCTCATATACCAACGTGTCCTTGGAAATGGCCACTAGTGCGGGATCCATGATTTCCCTAACAGAGCTCTCAGGAGAAACCCCAGATGCCACAACGTTGTCTCGCAGCGTAATGTCAGTAATTACTCCGTAAATCATCTCTTTACTATCTCCCACAAAAAGGCAACTTGACTTTTCATCGCGCATTATCCGGGCTGCTTTCGAGACCGGAGTGTGGGGTAAACATAACAGGATTTCCTTTAACGGTATTTCTCCGATAGTTTTGACATAAAAGTCATCAATAGGTGTCAATGGCTCCTCAGACATGAAAACTCTTTTTTTGCAAAGATGATCAATACACCCGAGTAAAAGAAAAGTAATTGTGAATTTGAGTTTGTAATTAAAAAAAACCGCCTTACATTTGCACAAGCTTTTGAAAAAGCACTCCGAAACAGGCTGAAAAGCCTGTTTCTATTTATTGGTCCTGTAGCTCAATTGGAAAGTGCATCCCGACTTTTGGGTCCGGAAGGTTTCAGGTTTACGAGGGCATAAACTGAAATTAAAGAAATCAATAACACAGAGGTCCTGTAGCTCAACTGGATAGAGCAACTGCCTTCTAAGCAGTAGGTTTCAGGTTCGAGTCCTGACAGGATCACATAATTTCGATTCAATAGCTCAATTGGGTAGAGCATCCCGACTTTAAGTCGGGAAGGTTTCAGGTTCGAGTCCTGACAGGATCACATAATTTCGATTCAATAGCTCAATTGGGTAGAGCATCCCGACTTTAAGTCGGGAAGGTTTCAGGTTCGAGTCCTGACAGGATCACATAATTTCGATTCAATAGCTCAATTGGGTAGAGCATCCCGACTTTAAGTCGGGAAGGTTTCAGGTTCGAGTCCTGACAGGATCACATCGTTTGGATTCCGTAGCTCAGCTGGTAGAGCAATACACTTTTAATGTATGGGTCCTGGGTTCGAGCCCCAGCGGGATCACAATTTGTAGAAAACTTGTTCTTCGGAGCAAGTTTTTATTTTTTACGCGCGTTTTTGGGGCGAGAAGTTTATCCCGATGCCGACTCCAGGAGGCAATCGGGAAGCCCCAGCGGGATCACAATTTGTAGAAAACTTGTTCTTCGGAGCAAGTTTTTATTTTTTACGCGCGTTTTTGGGGCGAGAAGTTTATCCCGATGCCGACTCCAGGAGGCAATCGGGAAGCCCCAGCGGGAGGACAAGCCGTTAAGGAAATGTCCAGTGAACATTTTTAGGCTTGGGCCAGGGTGCAGGGTGGGTCTGTAATTACTTTAATCTTGTTCTTTGGGACACGTTTTTCTTTTTTAACCACGTATTGGTGGGCGAGAAGTTTATCCCGAAGCAGGGCTGGAACCGATTTAAATTAAATCTTGATTTTTGAAGCAGGATTGAATGGACCAAAAAAAAGCAGCTGCACAAAAATACAGCTGCTTTAACGAATTAGGCATGATTGCCTACGATTTCAGGAATTGTCTTAGGACATAATGAAGGATTCCTCCGTTTTTATAATATTCGACCTCAATGGCAGAGTCTAATCGGGCGATCACGTCAAAATTGACCACACTTCCATCGTCCTTTTTTGCTTTTGCATTCAGGACTTTTAAGGGACTCAGACCGTCGGCGATACCTACAATAGAGATTTCTTCTTTACCCGTCAGGCCGAGGGATCCAGAGGACTCCCCTTTGGCAAACTGCATGGGCAATACTCCCATTCCAACGAGATTAGACCGATGTATTCTTTCGTAACTTTCGGCAATAACGCCCTTAATTCCCAACAGCGTCGTGCCTTTTGCTGCCCAGTCTCTGGAAGAACCGCTGCCGTACTCTTTACCGGCCAGCACCAGCAACGGAACGTTGTCCTTTTGATATTGTTGGGAAGCATCGTATACGGTCATCTCTTCACCAGAAGGCATGTGCAAGGTATGTCCGCCTTCTTTTGTAACAAGTTGATTTTTGATCCTTACGTTGGCAAAGGTACCCCTGACCATCACTTCGTCATTCCCTCTTCTGGAGCCATAAGAGTTAAACATGGTTTGCTCCACTCCTTTTCCTATCAGGTATTTACCAGCAGGTGAAGTCGGAGAAAAAGAACCCGCAGGGGAAATATGGTCCGTGGTAATGGAGTCTCCTAATTTGAGCAGTACCCTGCCCCCCAAAATATCATCGGCCTCATGAACTTCCTCCGAGATTCCTTGGAAAAAAGGAGCTTCCTTGATATAGGTGGATTTATCTGACCACTGGTACACTTTGTCTTTTGGTGCTTGAAGCGTTCTCCACTGTTCATTTCCCTCAAATATTTCCCCGTAATTCTTTTTGTAATCATTGGGAGACAGCACCCTATTTGACACTTCAAAGATTTCTTCGTTGGAAGGCCAAATATCTTTCAGGTAAACAGGTTCCAGGTTGGGGTCATAACCCAACGGTTCGTTGTTCAAATCCACATCCACCCGACCGGCAAGGGCATAGGCCACAACCAGCATGGGGGACATCAGGTAATTCATTTTCACCTGAGGATGAACCCTGGCTTCAAAATTCCGGTTTCCCGAGAGCACCGATGCAACGACCAGATCATTTTCTTCCACAGCTTTGGCAATATGAGCAGGCAAAGGGCCCGAATTCCCAATACAACTGGTGCAACCATAGCCTACCACATGAAATCGCAGGGCTTCCAGATCATCTAATAACTCCGAGTGTTCCAGGTAATCCGTGACTACCTTGGAACCGGGAGCCAATGAAGTCTTTACCCACGGCTTCACATCCAGGCCTCTCTCCCGTGCTTTTCTGGCTACCAGGCCTGCGCCAATCATCACGCTGGGATTGGAAGTGTTGGTACAGGAAGTAATGGCAGCAATGACAACCGACCCATCATGGAGGGCAAATTTTTCGTTGTTCAATTCGACCACAACGGTCTTCAACCCATTTTTAACTTCCGTTTCGATTTCCACCTGCTTTTCTGCTGGCGATTCCGCACCTTCTACCGGCTGATTTCCGCCGCCTTCACCGAACCACCTTCCTACATCGCGTTTGTCTATAGGAATGTAATCTCTTCCATGTATTTCTTTTAACAAAGAGCCGAATTTATCTTTAAATTCTCTCACGAGGATTTTATCCTGTGGCCTTTTTGGTCCGGAGACGGTTGGCTCTACCGAGCTGAGATCAAGTTCCACCACTGTAGAATAATTGATATCATCTTCATTGGCACGCCAAAGCATATTGGCCTTGGTGTAGTCTCTTACCAATTGAATCTGCTCTTCCGTTCGGTTAGTCCGGGACATATAGTCCAATGTTCGGTCATCTATCGGAAAATAAGTCACCGTGCAACCAAATTCAGGAGACATGTTGGCAATGGTAGCGCGATCAGGAACGGATAAACCGTCTAGCCCCGGACCAAATACTTCCACAAATTTGCCGACCACCCCTTGCTTTCTTAGCAATTCGGTAATGGTAAGCACCATGTCCGTGGCAGTAGTCCCTAAAGGAAGGGCACCGGTAAGCCGAAGTCCGACTACTTCCGGCATGATAAAATAAATGGGTTGGCCTAGAAGGGCGGCTTCGGCCTCAATTCCGCCTACTCCCCATCCGACTACCCCAATTCCGTTGACCATTGGCGTATGTGAATCGGTTCCAACCAGTGTGTCTGGAAAAACATTCCCATCCCTGGAAATAACCCCCTGAGCGAGGTATTCCAGATTGACCTGGTGGCAAATGCCCATCCCGGGAGGAACTACGGAAAAATTATTAAAAGATTTCTGAGCCCACTTTAAAAATTCATACCGCTCTCCGTTACGCTCGTACTCCACGTCAACGTTCCTTTTGTATGAATAATTGGTGCCGAAAAAATCCACCTGTACGGAGTGATCTACTACCAGATCTACCGGGATTAGTGGATTAATTTTTTCGGGGTCTTTCCCTTTTCTTACCGCCTCGGCCCTCAGGGAGGCAATATCTACGACTGCAGGTACCCCCGTAAAATCCTGCATCAACACCCGCGCCGGTTTGTAGGGGATATCCTTATCAGAGACTTCCGGTTTCCAATTAAGCAGGGTTTCTATATTTTCTCTGGTGATGGCGAAATCATCAAAATTTCGCAAAGCATTTTCCAAAAGAATCCGGATGGAAAAGGGTAATTTATTGATTGCGTATCCTTGATTCTGTAGGGCCTCCAGACTCCAATAAGTCAGATCCCCTTGAGAAGATTTTAATTTCTTTTTTATTTGATACGGATCATAAGCCATGAGTTGTGTTGGTTTAATGAAAAAAAGGATTTAAATGGTGTAATGGATTCGATTTTCCACTGCCTCTAATATACGTTTTTTTATCAAATTTCAAAGGAAAACCGATACACTTCTAATTACTATTTTGACAGCTTTACTCGGGTTTATTTTGAGCTTTGTCTCTTTTCCGGAACGCCCCCCGAAACAGCCAATGGTACCGCATGGCTTCTAGCGTTTCGTTTAGACGGACCGTTCCGGTATCTAGATTCACCATGGTATTTTTGAGATAAGACGCAAATTCCTCGTCATTAAGCAGCATTCCTACGGCATTATCGGTTTGATTCAGGTTTTCGCTAACTTCTTTGAAACTTTCAGCGGCACTATTTACTTCTTCACCAGTCGCTTCCAGCCCTTGAATGGTAGTTCTCAGACTTTCAAAAATAATCGTATCATTTACCAGCTCGTCAATAAGCCCTCCTTTTTGATTAAGGCCCGCGGAAAAAGTGGCAAGTTCTGAAGTCATTCGGGTACTGTTTGCTGCCGCTCGCTGCAAATTGCTCATCATCAACTTAAAATCTTTCACTAACATGCTATCGGTAAGAACGGCTCCTACGATTCCTTCTCCGTTGGCAATTTTTCCGGTTAACACCTTCAAATCTTCGGTAATGGATACCAAATTATTATTATTTACCTGTAAGGTCTCCATCATTCTGTCGGTGTCCAATGGCATGACCGCTGTCAGCCGGTCTCCTTCCTCAATAGCTGGCCCCTGCCCTGCTCCTCCATAAATAACGATGATTTTATTTCCTATAAGACCATCGGAACTGATCGTCGCTTTGGAATTCTTCTTGATATAATCTACGGCTGAAGCCTCAATATTCATTTCAATTTCCACCTGAGATTCCCCAAAGAAATTGATTTTCTTAACGGTGCCGATTTTAACACCAGAAAACCAAACGTTATTCCCGGTTTGGAGTCCACCAACGTCATCAAAAACAGCAAACACCCGAATACTTTTCACAAAGGCTTTTTGCTGCGCTCCTAATGTGAGTATACCGGTAACCAAAATGATGATACCTATCAGCACAAAAATGCCAACAGTAACTGATTTTTTATTGTCATTTCTCATTGCTTAATGAAATTATAGTCATAAAATGATTTAATTCTGCCGTCCTCGGCATTTTCGAATACTTCTTCAAATTTTCCACTGGCACCAAAAGTACCATCCAATAAAACGGCCACGCGATCACCGGTTACTTTGGCACAGGTAAGATCATGAGTGATAATGATGGAAGTAGTCTTGTATTTTTCATTCACCTGATTGATCAAATTATTGATATCCATGCAAGTAATGGGATCCAAACCTGCGGTGGGCTCGTCATACAACATGATTTCGGGCTGAAGAATGAGTGTTCGGGCAATCCCAATTCTTTTGCGCTGTCCACCCGAAAGTTCAGAAGGCATTTGATTAATGGTTTGTAATAACCCCACACTGTCCAGAACCTCCTCCACCATTTTATCCTTTTCCCGTTTACTCAGGTTCTTTACATTTCGTACCAGGGGAAACTCCAGGTTTTCCCTGACCGTCATGCTATCGTAAAGGGCACTGGCCTGAAATGAAAAGCCGATTTTTAGCCGCAATTCATTGAGCTGCTTGGAATTCAGGTCTTTGACTTCCTGCCCTAACACCTTCACAGATCCTTCATCCTGAGTCAGCAGTCCTACCATGATTTTTATCAAGACAGACTTACCACTACCTGATTTACCTAATACTACCAGGTTCTCACCTCGGAACAAATCCAGATCCACTCCTCTGAGGACGTGCAGGTCATCAAATGATTTTACCAGGTTCCTTGCCTGTACTACCGATTCTATCATGTTACAGTTGTCTAAAGAAATTAGTTACTTGCAAGGAGAGTAACTCCTCTATGAAAATTAAAAACATGGCCATTACCACAGCGGAATTGGCTGCCTTACCCACTCCTTCCGTACCTTTGGTGGAATTATACCCCTTATAACAACCAACGATTCCAATGGTAAACCCGAAAATAACCGACTTTACTAAAGAAGACGTGATATCCAGAAAAGATAAGGCATCAAATACCTGTACAAAAAACGTGCTTAAACTTGTCATTTCATTTGCATGAACATTAACAAAGGCTCCCAACAGGGCCACAAAATCCGTGTAAAGCACCAATACGGGAATCATAAACGTACTGGCTAGAACTCGCGATACCACCAGAAATTTAAACGGATTGGTGGCGGACACTTCCATGGCATCAATTTGTTCTGTGACCTTCATGGATCCGATTTCTGCACCAATACTGGACCCCACCTTTCCGGCGGCAATCAGGGCAGTGACCAAGGGACCCATGGCCCGGATGACGGCAATGGAAATTAAGGCGGGTAGCCAGGAGGTGGCTCCAAATTCGGCCAGAGAGGGCCTGGATTGATTGGTAAATACTACTCCAACGATGAACCCCGTTAGGGAAATCAACGGCAGGGAATTGTAGCCTATTTGATAGCATTGCCTGATTACTTCCTTGAATTCGTAAGGGGGAAACCAAACTTCTTTGAAAAACCTTTTGACGAAAAGGTAAGCACTCTCCAGCCCCATAAAAAACCGATCGATACGCTTACTGATTACCTTGTCTTTTTTTGTGGACTCTCCCGACATGTTCTGAGGGTTTAATTTAGAATTGCAATTTGACAACAAAATTCAACCAATACTTCTAATTGGCCAAAAATTCCGCAATATTTTCATCTTTTAGCGGTTTTATCAAAAAACCACTTACCTGATGGTAAGCTTTACTCTTTTGCAAGTCATCAGGATCCAGAGATGAGGTAAGCATTTTTACATCCATTTCGATTCCTTTTTCCTCCATCAACTTCAAAAAATACCAGCCATCCATCTCCGGCATATTGATGTCCAGCAAAAGCACATCTGCTCTATTTTCTTCCAACCAATCCAAGGCTTTGTATGGGTTTTCAAAGAACACAAGCTTAAGCTCTTCGTTTACTTTGAGCAAGATCCTTTTGTTGATCATGTGTTGCACCTTATCATCATCTACAAATACGATCGTTTGCTCTTTCTGCTCCACTTTTTTTGTGTTTCGGTCCTTTTCCATCAATAGTTTGTTCATGTTTTGAATCTCAGAATCCAGACGCTCGGCAGCTTCTTTTAACATCCCGAGGGCTTCACCCGATATTCCCTTTTCCCCTACCTGGATCAATCCTAGTATGTTGGTCAAATGTGACCTTATCGTATGAGAGTTCATAAACGAATACTCTCTGAGTTGCTCATTTTGCTGTTGCAGGGATTCAGATAATTTCCGGATCTGATCCAGTGAACGATGCACCTCCGAACGATCCAACACCATCACCAAGACCATTTTCTCCTTCTTCCTGTTACTAAATGGGATACCAAAAAGATCTACATACCTGGGTTCGTATAGCTTGTCGATCATGACAATGTTACTGAAAACACAATTTTCTCCCCCAAGTACCTTATTTCCGATTCTGCTGTTAAAAAATTGAAACTTAAAACTCTCAAATGGATCGGATCGTTCCTTAATCGCGTAGATGGCTTCGGCTACCTCATTAGACATTTCCAATCTTCGGTTATCCAATGAAAAAACCCAAACACAATTCGGGAGTTTATTGAAAATCTGATGGGACATTCCCCCGTAATTCCCTATGTCCCTGGCATTAATTTGCTTATAAGTAAATGAAATGACAATCAATGCCACGCTGGAAATAAAACCATATAGCTGTAGGAAATGCCAGGCATTTTCCTGAAAGGAAATCCAATCCAAACCCTTGACCAGATACGGCGATACAAACAATGCCAATCCGCCAGTTAATCCAATTATCCAAACAGAATGAATGGTTGGTTTCATCTTCAACATCAAAGCGCTAAAGGTAATCAATTTCATCAAAAATCTAAAGTGAGACACCTATCTGGAACAGATTTCCGAAAAAGGACAAAGCCTGCATTTCTCCAAATCATCCGTTTGGTCGAAATCTTGGCCAGGATTTATTATTTCTTCCAGAATCCGGGTAAGTTCTCCCACAAAATCTTCCCTGTAATCTGCAAAATCATTTACTTCTTGCCTTTTTCCCGGACCCAGCACCTCTCGCAAATAGGGTGAGAAATCTTCTTTAAATACGTCCCGCAAACTAAATAATGCCGGTTTCAAAGGTGATTTATTTTCCGGATGCCTGGCCTCATAAAGCAACCCGTAAAATAAGGTTTGCATCGCTGCCCTGTTTCTGGATTTATCTTCCCTGTCAAACAAACCAGGGATTCCCTTAAAATCTTTCTTATCATTTCCAGATTTGTAATCAATGAGCCGAATGGTCGTTCCAACCCGATCCACCCGGTCTATAATACCTGATAAGGACACCCTCCTGACACCCGACCGGGTAGTAACCGGTAATTGGGTAGCATATTTTTTGTTTCCTTCCAGGGAAATAATTTCAAATGGAGTCGTGAGGCGGTCTTGTTCCAACACGCCTGCCAGGTACTTTTGCAACACGTCTCGGGCGATGGTCAGTTGACCAGTTAATTTCAATGTTGCATCTTCATCCAGAAAATATTGTGCACGAATGGCCTTTTCCACCGCAGGACTGATGTAATCCATCAACCCGTCGATATCTGAGGCCTCCACCCAATTCCTGCCTTTTCTGGCTATGAATCCTGCATACAAATTTTCCAGAGACTGGTGAACCAAATTACCAAAAATAGCAGGATCAACGGCTTCCTGCACCTCATCCGGTACTTCCACAGCGGCGATATAGGTTAGAAAAAATTTAAGACGACAGTCCAGATACATATTTATCGCAGAAGGTGAAAATGAGGTGGCCGTTTGGCCTTCTCCGGGACTGTCCGTGTACCGCTCCAATACCCGCAGGATGGAAGGAGATTTTTGAATCTGAATGGGCTTGGCTTGCGTGAGGTTTACGGGAACATGCACCAGGGTATCGTCTTTCTGTATCCCACTGTGTTCCATTTCAATCTGCAACTGGTGAATGTACCGACTCTTTTCTCCCACCTGTCCCTGGGATCCGGCAGTGGAATAAATAAGGTGCACCTCCTCCGCACGGTGCAGTAGACGGTAGAAGGTGTAGGCATAAATGGCATCGTTCTGCTCTTGCACGGGCATGCCAAAAGCCTGACGTAAATTAAAGGGGACGAGTGAATCCATGGATTTGGATGGTGGAAAACTTCCCTCATTCATAGAGCAGATAATCACCCGCTTAAAATCAAGATTACGGGTTTCCAAAACCCCCATCAGTTGAAGCCCTTCCAATGGCTCTCCCTGAAATGGCAACCTACTCTCCGCAAATACCTGCCTGAAAAGCCTGGTAAAAAAGCCCACGCTGACCGCTTCCTTTATCTCTTGATCAAAAACCGCTTTCAGCCTGTTCATTTGCTTGAAACATTGGTAAAGATACGTTCGCTCCATGCTTTTCTCTTCCAACGGAGCCGCTAATGCCCGGATGAGCTCCAAAAGGTAATCCATAATGGTCTCCGCTGTATATAACTGAAAAACCAGTGCAAACACTTCCCCTCCTTCCCGAAGTTTCCCGGCAGGAAAATAGATGGCATTGGTGCGCAGCAATTCGTCATGAACCTGCTTCGAGAATTCAGGAGCCATTTCGGTTAAAAACACATTGCTCAGAAGATCCTTGACTGGTTTGTGGTAAAACAGCAGCTCCCCGTCCTCCATTTTCGCATAGCGCTGCAATTCCAAAACAGCTTCCAGAAATGTATAAACCGGTGTTTGCCGGACCGGATAGCCCATGGTTACATTGACCCGATTGATCTTTTCCGGTAAGACGTTTAATAAGGGAAATAACAATTGCTCTTCCGGTAAAATCACTACTGTTTCCTCCCAGTTTTCCTCGCCTTTTACCTGTTCCAGCAACCCAGCCACCAAATTTGCCTGATTGATTTTCAGGGGCACGTTGTAGGTTTTAATCATTGCTTTGTGCTGCTGCAGGAAATTTGGAATTCGCTCCGGAAAGGTAGGTCCCAGGATGGGATCCTTTTGGTAGCTCCTGAAAAAGAGTCCGGCCTCCTGCTCCGGTTGATTCAGGTAGTAGGTGTCCAGATCCCAAAAAATTTCGGCCCCAAAATGGTTGACCAAATGCTTAATCAATCTTTCTTCCGTGGTCGTGAATGCATTAAACCCTACGAAGACCAATTGCTCCTCTATTGGTTTTAACGTTTCCAATCCTGTCGCCACGTCACGGTATATTTTACCACCATAAGCCATTCCCAAGCTCTCTATAGCAGCATTAAACCCCGTATAGAGCGGATAAAGGATGTCCCAGAATTTTAAAAATTTCTCCTGATGAGCACGATCCCTTCCTTCGAACGAAGCCCAAAATTCCCGGATCAACTTCACCTGTTCGGGACTCAGGAAACTCCAATCGCTCTCGAGTACTTTCTGTTCTTTCAGGTTAGTGAATAACTTTTCAGGATTTACCAAAAACTGGTCCAGGTCATTGAAATCCTTGAGAATCATTTCCCCCCAGAAAAAAAACCTGTCAAAACTTTCCTCTCTTTCCGTTAACGCCTGATAAACACGATACAATTCATATATCAAGGTTAATTTATCGGCCGGTTTTTTTTCTGCGAACTGGTAAAACAGATCCTCAATGGTGATCACTTCCGGCATCCAGAGCGGTTTATCTGCCATCTGACTCAGGTACTTGACAAAAAACAGGCCAGCCCGTCGGTTGGGTAAAATCACTTTTACCCCCTTTAGGTCTCCTTTTGATTGCAAAAGCGTCTTTGCTGTTTCTTTTAAAAAACTATCCATCTTAACTGATCCTGATTATTGATCCGGTTTCTAAGTAACAGAGAAAGCCCGTAACAGCCTTATCTTTTTCAATCTGCCGGATAAGTTCCATATACCCCCGTACCTGATCCCTGTGTGATGGGCTCTCCTTTCCGGTTTTGAAGTCAACAACTTCCACGGTGCCTTTTTTGAATACCAGCCGGTCGGGCCTTTTACTTCCTCCTCCCGGCATCAAAATACCCTGCTCCGTTAAAATCCGATAGCCGTCATCAAACCAGCTATTGAATTCAGGGACCTCACATAGGGTTTTAAATTGCTTCTCCAGGAGTACCATTTCCTCCTTATTAATTGCCCCTTCAAAATACAGTGCCTCTAGTTCCAGGACAAAGTCCTTTCTGGTACTGGACTTTTCAATAAGGGTATGAACCAATCTGCCGAAATCGCGTTTGGCAATCATCCCCGTCTCGTCAAAATCCCCAAACACCTGCCGAACCTGTAGGCTGTCTCTCCAGGGGCGGTATTTCCAGGCCATGATTTCCTGCCGGTCAATGGCCGGTTTGACCCCGGAATCCCAAGTTGGCCAGCTTCCCAGGTCCAGGATACGCGTTTTGGAATCAAAGTGGGCTTTCAGATTCAATTCTCCCTCTGCAACCTGTTGGTTTAGGGCAAAAAACAACAGATCGTCTACTCTTCCAATACCATTTCTTTTTTCGGGTTCCTTGAAGGGCACCAGACCCCAGATAACCTCCTCTGCCCGGGTAAATGCTACGTATAGCATATTCAGGGTATCCAAATGGCTCAGCAAACTTTCCTCCCTGTAGGCAGGTGCAAAAGCGGAATTTAACAATTCTTTCCTAACGGTAAGCGGCATGATTACCGGAGGTACTGCCTCATCTCCACTGTATGGGGCCCACACAATTGGGTCTTTTGCCGTATCAAAGACCTTCCAATCCAAAAAAGGTAACAAAACAACTTTAAACTGTAAGCCCTTGGACTTATGAATCGTTAAGATTCGGATGGCATCGTGGGTATCGGGAAGCTTTACGGTGCGTTTATGCCCCTGTTGCTCCCACCATACTAGAAAACTCGCCAGGTCGGCCCTGTTTTTACCCACAAAATCATATACCGATTCCTTTAATCCTGATAAATAGGCCCGCTCGGCAAGTTCTCCGTTCAACCCTAAAAGCTCCACCAATGCCTCCAACAAATCCATCAACGGAAGTTTTCTTAGCTGGTGGATCCGTTCAAAAAATATCTTTTCCAATCCGGAATGTGGCTGCGGCAAGGTTCCGTGAAGAAAAAATTCCTGCCCTAAGAGCAGGTTTTTGGCTCTTGCCCACTGCACCCAAAGATTTTTTCCGGACAAGCCATCGTCGGGATTGCCCACCAGTTTTAAAGCCGCCAACAGGCACCTTACTACTGCTGATTTATGTAAAAACAGGGCTTCGTCCGAAATGACCTCATATCGTTTTTCCTGTCCTGGAATTTCATAGGCCATAAAGGCATCGGCGATGTTCGCTGCCTGGTCGTTTTTTCGGACCAGAATGGCAATGTCCTTTTGCCGGTATCCTTTTGACATCAATTCATCCACCATGGCCGGAAGTGCCTCCAATGCCGCATCGGAATAATTTTGGGGTTTCTCCGGCTCCAAAAATTCCAATCGGACTTTTCCTGGCTGTCCTTTTGATTCCTGTTTTAAAGAAACTTTCTGATTGATTTCGGCATAGGCCGTGGAAATCAATTCCCCCTCATCTGAACCCAGTTCCTTTGTTAATGACATCGCTACTAACCGGGACAGTGTTGAAAACAAGGAATTATTAAAAAGTACCACCTGAGGCAAACTTCTGTAATTGGTGTCCAGATTTTTAACTTCCAGCCCAAAATGCCGTGTTTCACTTTCGACCTGGTCCATTAACAAACGCATTTCACCTCCCCTCCATCGGTAAATGGACTGCTTCACGTCTCCCACCACTAAATTAGTCTTTCCCATTGAGAGTGAGTTGAGAAGCAGGGGGCGAAAGCTCTCCCATTGAAAGCCTGAGGTATCCTGAAACTCATCCAACAAAAAATGACGAAAGCGATTTCCCACTTTCTCGTAAATAAAAGGAGCCTCGTTTTCAGCCGTAATGGAGCGGAGAAAATCATTTGCTTCGGAAATAAGCAGCATGTTTTCTTCTTCTTTTAACCCTTCCAACTCCTCCAGCAAATACCCGAATAGCCCAAATACGTACAGGTTTTTTGTCATGGCATCGAGCGTATTCCATGTTTTTAGCAGGGGTTCAAATCTGGAAAATAATTCCCCCAAACCTTCGTGAAACGCGGCTTCAATGGCCGATTTCTTTTTACTCGTTTTGGTATACCAATCCTCGGGATTCTTACTAAATATTTTCTGGAGATCGGTGAGTTCGGGTATGGGGGATTCCGGATTACCCAGTTGATCGATTTTCTTGACAAAGGACCTGCTCCCCCCCTTGAAATCCTCCCATTCCAATTCTAGATTTTTTCGGATCTGATGCGCCTCTGCTTTCATTTCTTCCGCCTGACGAATCACCAGTTGTTTTTGCTGATACAGATGGGAAATCAACGATTTCAGATTATCCGGTTCCTCCAGGAAATTCCGTATCTCTTTTTGTACCTTTTTAAAATCCTCCTGGAATACTTTCTTGCCGAGATCCTGAATGGACTTTTTGGTATTCCAGGAATTGCCTTTCTGAATTTCATGAATGGAAAAGTCCACCAGCCAGCGATGCAAATCCGGTTCATCAACCACCCGCATCAGCAGCCGGTCCACAATTCGTTCCATAATGCTCTCCTGGTCCAACTCAACATCGTACTTGGCTTGGAGGTCTATCTCCCTGGCAAACGCACGAATCACACGTTGAAAAAAGCTGTCGATCGTACTGACTGAAAAGGAGCCGTAATCATGAAGAATAGCCGTCAGCGCCATGGCCGCACGTTGGGACAATTCCGAGGGCTTCAGATCCCATCTTCCCATCAAGTCACGATCCATGGGCTGGGTTTCGTCCGCCTTATTCTTTATTCGTTTGAGCTCCTGAATGATCCGCTCCTTCATTTCCTGAGTCGCCTTGTTGGTAAACGTCACGGCAAGTATCTGACGAAAGGCCAATGGATTTTCCAGTGCCAATTTTAGATAGGCAGTCGTCAGCGTATACGTCTTTCCCGATCCTGCTGAGGATTTATAAATGTGAAAAGGAGTCTGTGATGCCATAAAAAAACCAAATTACGCAGGTGAAGCTGCAATATTTGATTGCAGTCAATTGAGAGGTTGAAGTTAAAAAGAAAAATAGCCTGCCGAAGCTATTTTTTGGATATTTTTGTCCCAGACCGGTAACAGACAAATTTCTACTTAACCATTTTCGAATATGTTTTTTTATTTTTCCCAGCTATTTAGTTTTCTAATTATGCCCTTCACCATTTGCCTGGCGACCTTGGTGATAGGGTTCTTTTTTATCCACAGAAAATTTGGGAAACGTCTTATTTTCGGAGCCATGGTATTGTTCCTCTTTTTTTCGAACAGTTATATTTCCAATCGCCTCATGCACGCCTGGGAGCCAGCACCGAGGGAACTGGAAACGTTGCCCGTTTATGAGATCGGAATCGTACTCACCGGAATCACGAACATCGACAAACTACCCAAAGACCGGACCTATTTCAACAAAGGGGCCGACCGGGTTACCCACGCCCTCCAATTATATAAAATGGGGAAATTAAAAAAAATACTGATCTCAGGTGGATTAGGATTCGATCCCATTCACCCTAAAAGCGAGGCGGAATCCCTGGCCGAATTTTTGGTGTGGGCAGGGGTGAAAAAATCAGATCTTATTTTGGAAACAAAGGCTGTCAACACGAGGGAAAATGCCCTTTTTACACGGCAAGTTCTGGACCAAGCTGGGTTTTTACCAATGGCGGAAGCCAACCTTTTATTGATTACTTCCGCTTTTCATATGAAACGCGCAAAGGCCTGTTTTCAAAAAACAGGCCTTTATCCGGATACGTTCCCGGTAGACTATTACGCATCGGAGCCGCGGCTTTCCTTACAATCCGTTTTTCAACCCAGTGTCCAATCTATTTTCACCTGGCACAGACTTGTAAAGGAATGGGTAGGTATTGTCGTTTATAAATTAGCTGGTTATACCTAGTTGGATTTTCCGGACAGGTAAAGAGGTGAACTACCAGGTAGAAGCCTTCAATTTAGGCATGGCCCGAACCACATCACTGACACTTATCTGTCCAATCAGATTACCATCTCTGACGACTGGAAACCGTCGGATCTTTAAGGTCAGAAACCGATCCGCAGCGTCGAAAATAGTGATATCCGGAGGCATGGTAATGACATCTCTGGTCATGTGCTCTTCTACCGCAGCAGGAAATTTAGGTGTATTGGTATACTGGCCTTTGATAATCTCTTTCAGACAATCTCCTTCCGAAATAATTCCTACCAGCTTACCTGCCTCATCCACAACGGGAGCACCTGAAATCCGCTTCCTTGTCAGCACTCTGATCACATGGTCTATGGTATCTTCGGGATGGAATGTGACCAGATTGGTGGACATGAAGTCACTTACCAAAATGGGCTGATTACTTGGTTTGATAGGGGCTTCCCGAACCCCCTGAAAACTTTTTACCATATCGTTATAGGATTTATTGAACGAATAATATACCCAAATATCATGGCTTTCACAAATTTTAAGAATAATTAACTTCTGAGACTCAACACAAATTTGGTTCTGAAAGCAGGTTTTTTTGAGTAGAAATCACCAATAGCCCAGGGAAAAAGGGGATCTACTTTTGTCGGCGGTTCCCCACCAAAAAGGTGAGAATAAATTACCCCAGATTATCCAAGGTTTTTCGAAAAGACCGAACCAGCTCCGGATCTACTGTCAATACCTTTCCTTCGGTTTGATCAAGCATGGAAAGGCGAACCTCGCTTTTTTGTTGGGCTCCCTCTGAGGACCGGAAATACTTGCAGGAACGGTGTACTTCCCGAAGAAAACCCGTCTGATTGAAGGATACCAGGTCTTTGCCAGTTAAGCCACCGCCCGGAAGGACGGTAATCCGGTTGGCTGCTTGTGTCAAAACACCCAACAAAGCGGATGTCCCCTCTGAGACACTGTTTTTGCCGCCCGAGGTAAGGATCCGCTTAAACCCAAGGTTCACAATCGTTTCCAGTGCAGCAAATTGATCCGGCACTTTATCAAATGCACGGTGAAAGGTGCATGGTTTTTCCCGAGCTACTTCCAGTAGCTTTCTGCAAGCTTCAGTATCGACTTTTCCGCTTGGCCGAAGAGCGCCAAAAACAAAGCCATCTGCCCCGATATTTCCAAGGATTTCAATATCCTCCTGCATGGCTTCCAGCTCCTGGGGAGCATACATAAAATCACCTCCTCTCGGCCGGATCATCACAAAAACCGGAATGGGAACCTGTCTTTTGATAACCTTCAGCAAACCAGCGCTCGGGGTGGTTCCCCCTTCTCCGTAATCAGCGCATAATTCCAGGCGGTCCACTCCGTTGGCAGCAGCCAAAATCGCTGCTTCATGGGTATAAACTGGCGCTTCAAAAAGGATCCTATTTTTAGTCATGCCTATTTATTTGAACCAACTTCCGGAATCAATTAATTTCCTGCCATTTTGGTGGTGCTGGGCAAAGTTGAAGCCCGGACGTATGGCATGAGCACCAAAACTTCCTTCCTTATTCATGGCCAAAAAGCCAATCTGAGTATTGTCCAGATCCTTACTTTTGGCCACCGCCCTTTTTACCGCCTCTTCACAGGCTTCCTGAGGAGTTCTCCCCTGTCGCATCAACTCCACAATCAAAAATGCCCCACAAATGCGGATCACTTCCTCGCCCAACCCAGTGGCGGTGGCCGCTCCTACCGTATCATCGACAAATAAGCCTGCTCCTATGATCGGACTATCTCCTACTCTTCCGTGCATTTTATAAGCCAATCCGCTAGTGGTACAAGATCCCGCCATGGAGCCGTCTTTATCCAGCCCGATCATACCAATGGTATCGTGATTTTCAATGTTAATAATGGGTTGGTATTTGGCCTTTTCCTTCCAGCGGTTATAGGCTTCCTCTGCTTTGGGACTCAGCGTTTCCGCTTCCATTGGCATTCCCTCAGATTTAGCGAACTGCCGGGCACCTTCGCCCACAATCATTACGTGAGGCGTCTTTTCCATTACCTTCCTTGCAAGGGAAATTGGGTGTTTTACTTGCCTCACAAAGGCCACTGCGCCACACGACCCATCTCCTTTCATGATCGAAGCGTCCAGGGTGACAATGCCTTCGCGATCCGGTAAGCCCTGCAGTCCGACGGATAGATTACTCAAATCGTTCTCCGTTACCATTACCCCCTGCTCGACTGCATCCAGAATGGTCCCTCCACTCCCGAGTACTTCCCAGGCTTTGTCATTAGCTGGCATCCCGTGATTCCAGGTAGACAATACCTGCGGTTTGTATTGCAAAGGAGCACTCCCTGAGCTGGCGAAAGGGGTTTTTGGATATCCCGTCAGGGGTAGACCTGCAATGGTGGAGAGTACCGATAATTTAATAAATTTTCTTCTTCCTTCCATGGTGTTTTTGGTGAGTTGAAGTGATAAGGTTAAAGTTTAGAACAAACATGATAAAATATTTTCAAAAAATAGCTTGGCTTTATATATTTTTATAAATAACTTAATTTCTACGTAGGTAGAATATGATTCATATTGGTGTAAGTTTCCAGGGTTTCCAAACAAATTAGATCTCATTCTATTTGGTTGCCAATACTACTTAAAAGATACTGTTTTTTTGAATTAAGTTTTGCTTATTAAATAAAAATTTTTATTAACTTGCATTAAAATTCGCAATATGAATTTAATAGACCCAAACATAGTATTGGAAGAAAAAGAGGGTGTGGTTGAGATAAAAAACTACATCAATAAACTGAGGATAGTAAAAGAACTATACACCTTGGGAAACAATACGGCCAGCAATATTTGCCAGCTCGTAGGGATTAGTTTACCTACCGTAAACCTTTTGCTGACGGATCTGCTGGAAGAAAACATCGTTATTAAGGAGGGACGTGGACAGTCTCAGGGCGGTAGAAAGCCGGATCTTTACGGGCTTGCACCGGATTCATTTTATATTTTGGGCATGGATCTAAGCCGCTATGGGGCAAAAGCGGCACTATACAATACCAAAAATGAGAAGGTTACCAAGATAAAGACGGTTAAACTTCCCTTGAACAACGAGGCAACAACGCTGGACAGCATCCACGAATTTGCCATGGACGTCATTCAGTCTTCCGGGATTTCGGATGAAAAAGTCATTGCGGTGGGCATCAGCATGCCTGGTTTGGTAGACAGCGTTGCCGGGATAAACCATACCTACTTAAAATCAGGAAAAAAAACCCTGAAAGAGCAATTGGAAGCCAAATTTGAGCGAAAGGTTTTTATAGAAAATGATGCACGGGCTAAAACCCTCGCCGAGTTTAAATTCGGGAATAAAAGCACCCATAAAAATGTATTGGGAATATTTGTAGATTGGGGTATAGGTCTTGGAATCATTATCGATGAAAAACTGTACCGAGGGTACTCAGGCTTTGCCGGAGAGTTTAGTCATTCTCCGCTATTTGACTCCAAGGAAATAAGCTGTAGCTGTGGCAAGAGGGGATGTTTGGAATCGGTGGCATCCGGAGGGGCTGTCGTGCGACTCGCCCGGGAGGCGATTGCATTGGATAAAGACTCCATACTTGCCCGGATGTCCGAAGGAAAGGAAGATAACCTCGAACCCTCCATCGTCGTGGAAGCGGCCATGGCTGGGGACCAGCGTGCCATCAGCATTTTATCCGATGTAGGGCTGGATTTGGGGCGGGGAATTGCCATTCTCATACAGCTAATCAATCCCGAGCTCATTATATTAGGTGGGGCCATTGCCGAAGCCAATCAGTACATCACCACCCCCATCCAACAGGCATTGAACATTTACAGCATGGCCAAATTAAGGGAAAAGACATCCATTGAACTATCCCGGCTCGGCAAGGAAGTAGGACTTCGTGGAGCTATTGCCATCGTAAACGAGCACATCTTTGAAGACACGATCAATTCTCACTAGATAAACAACAATAAAGATAAAGGCATATGTTAGCAAATTACCCACTTTCAAAGACTGAAGAGGCGTTTTTTAAGGATTCTGAAACAGAAACCATCACTACCAAAATTCCCTACCTCACCGTCGATAATTTCCCAAAACTGGGATTACTTACTGCCTGTAGGTTTTTAGAATGGGTTTCTACCAACCCGGACGGCGTAATCAGTTTACCCACCGGTAAGACACCGGAGTATTTTATCAAATGGACCCAATTTTTACTGGAGAATTGGGAAAAGAAAAAGGGATTGGAAATCCGGGAAAAATACGGGTTAAAAGAGTGTAAGAAACCGGTGTTGAAGGATTTGCAATTTGTACAAATTGATGAGTTTTACCCCATTTCCTCCCAGCAGAAAAACAGTTTCTACCACTACGTAAACAAGTTTTACATTGAAGGATTTGGACTGGATCCTAAAAAAGCGCTGCTTATCAACTCCGATGAAATCCCATTGGCGGAGGGGAAATCCTATCGGGAAATCTTCCCGGATTCCAAGGTAGATTTATCACTGCGTTTCCGGGAATACACCACGCCCCTGGAAAAATTACAGCAGGAATCCATTTACCTTATCGACCAGTGGTGCGGCGAATACGAAGCGAAAATACGGGAAAAGGGTGGCATTGGTTTTTTTGTAGGCGGAATAGGTCCTGACGGACACATTGCCTTTAATACCAGAGGTTCTGATATATTTTCAACGACACGCCTCACCGAGACCAATTTTGAAACCCAGGCAGTAGCCGCAGGCGATTTGGGCGGAATTGAGATATCTGCCAATAGGCTGGTGATTACCATCGGCCTGGACACGATTGTACACAATCCCGAGGCGGTGGCCATTATCATTGCGGCAGGAGAGGCTAAAGCGCCCATCGTGAAGCAATCCCTGGAAAGATCCATGACCAACGTCTACCCGGCAACGGTCCTGCAAAAACTTAAAAACGGAAGGTTCTACATGACCAAAGGAGCCGCTTCCAAGCTTACGGACAGTATCGACCAGTATTACTTTACCGGAAATTGGAATAACACCAAAACGGAAAGAGCTGTTTTGGACCTTTGTAAAAGGCTACAAAAATACGGGCATAGAATTACCCTGGAGGACCTGAAAAACGATAAATACACAAGTCAGATTCCTGACCTGAATGAGAATACCGTTAAAGAGGTCATTAAAAGTATCAGTGCGAAGATTGACAAGGGAATGGAAGAAGAGAAAAATGAAGTTTTTCTCCACACAGGTCCACACCACGATGATATTTCGCTGGGAATACTCCCCCAAATCACCAAACAACTCCATGAAAACAGCAATCAGGCACATTTTGCCGTTTTAACATCCGGGTTTACTGCAGTGACCAACACCTTTGTCATCGAGACCCTGAAAAGCACCAAGAAATTTCTGGATGAAGGGCGCATCCAAATGGTGAAATTTGATGACTTTTACGAATCCGGGTACAAGCTTAAAATGGATAAGGATGTATACCATTACCTGACTAACGTCGCCTCCGAAAATGCCGAAGAGCGGTTGCGGGGATTATGTCACCGGGTAGTACGCGCCATTGTTTTCACCTTCGGTATTAAAACCACCATGCAGCTGCGGGATCAGATCAATGAGATCATTACCGTGCTAAAAAACTCCTACGACGGAGAAAAGAATCCGAAAAACATCCAGACATTGAAAGGAATGATCCGGGAATTTGAGGAAGAATTGGTCTGGGCACATTTTGGGGTACAGGTCAAAAATGTTCATCACCTGAGGCTCGGTTTTTATACTGGAGATATTTTTACCGAACAACCGGACAAAAAACGAGATGTGGAACCCATATTGAACATGTTGCGGGATATAAAGCCCACCAAATTGAGCCTTACACTGGACCCGGAAGGAAGTGGGCCCGACACGCATTACAAGGTATTGCAGGCAACTGCCGAGGCCGTCAGGCAATGGAGTCTTGAAGAGGATTTATCCGATTTCAAAATCGTTGGCTACCGCAACGTCTGGTTTAAGTTTGATGCTGCAGAATCAAACGTAATCGTTCCCGTTTCATTGGGAGACATGTCTGTTATGGAAGATTCTTTCGCCAATTGCTATTTAAGCCAGGTGAATGCCTCCTTTCCAAGCTATGCTCACAATGGAAAATTCAGTACCCTGGCAAGAAGGACCTGGGTAAATCAATTGAGTGACGTGCAGTTATTGCTCGGTAAAAATTACTTCTACCAACACCAAACGGCAAAAGTCCGCTCCAGTCACGGCTTGATATTTTTCAGGGAAATGGACGTGGAATCATTTTTGATGGAGGCAAGGGAACTGGAGAAATCCACGGAAGGAATGTTATAAGCGTTTTGTAATAAAACGAACCATCCGCAGGTTAGGAAGTAACCTTGCGGATGGTTTCCCTTTTTTGATCAAACTGCTTGTTTCAGGATTGGGTCAGTTCAGGTATACTGCCGGGAAATTCCGGCATCACAATTAAGTATAATCGGGCAATGCCCGAAAATCATTTAGAAAATGAAAGCAAGCAAATTGGTTCTTGGATTGGATATCGGAGGCACAAAAATCAGCTCTGGAATGGTCCGCGACGGGAAAATTATCGAGCGAAAAGAAAGCCGAACTCCTGCCAGTTTACCTCAGGAAGAAATTTTAGAGGCAATATCTTCTCAAATCGCAAGTTATACTTCGTCAGGATTTAAATCGATCGGGATCGGAATCCCAGGCCTGGTAGACCCCGGGGAAGGCATCGTTTACAACCTGGCCAATATCCCATCTTTTCAAAAAGTCAATTTAAAGGCCTATCTGGAGAAAAAATTTAACGTGCCAGTAGCCATAAATAACGATGCCAACTGTTTTGCTTTGGGAGAATATAAATTTGGGCCGGCGCAGCAGCACCGGCATGTTATTGCCATTACCCTGGGTACGGGCATCGGCACAGGAATCATTGCAAACGGGCACCTTTATACCGGAAGGCTCTGTGGAGCGGGCGAATGGGGGGCTGTTCCCTACCTGGACCAGACCTTCGAGGATTATTGTAGTAGTAAGTTTTTTAAAAGGGAATACAAGCTAAGTGCCAAAAAGCTTTCCGTGAAAGCAGAGCAAGGTGATCAAAAGGCACTCGATATCTTTGAAGCCTATGGTAGCCATCTCGGGCAGCTGATATATAGGCTTCTCCTAGCCTACGCGCCTGAGGCCATTGTGATTGGCGGTTCCATTCGGAAAGCTTACCCATTCTTTAGAAATGGCCTACAAAAGACCATTCACCAATTTCCCTACAAACCCATATCTGGAAACCTAAACATCTATGTATCCCAGCTAGAGGATTCTGCCATTCTAGGAGCGATTTCATTGGTTGAAGAGAATCAATTTCTTGTCAGCAGCGAAAATCCCGTCGATGAAAGCACCTCCTTGGCTTAAGGCTACCCGTAAACCCTCACCACCGCGGCAACGATGATTGGCATGGATATAGGCCCCATTCATTCATTTCAGGACCGGCTACAGGAGACCATTTAGCAATACTCCAGGGGTTTACGGAAGCTATCTTTTCCTGATTTATCCTTCCTTTATTTCCAACGAAATAAAATTCGTCTCAAACCCCTGCCCTTTTGGAGAAGCTGCCATGATGCCTACCTGGAGGGAAGGACCAGGAGGGAAATAAGCCAGTCGCTGGGTTTCAAAATTTTCCGAATCGGTACTAAACGAAACTTCCACATAATCCCCTCCCCGTTTTACTCTAACCCAAAAATCAATGGGCACTTCCTTTAACTCCCGTACGGACCAATCCGAGAAATCCCTGGTTAAGACGGTACTGGCCTTTGCCATGCCGGATACGTACTCAATACCTGCCTTTATCCAGTTGCTATCATCCAATCGCAACATAAGTCCGGCCTGGTCATACAAATCCCGATAGGTTCCGGAAAATTGAAGCTGGCAGGTAAAGGGCCCGTTGATTTCCCGATAAAAAAAATGCCCATCGTTTTTGACGAAATCATAGTGAGTAATCCTCCAAAAATCGGTTTGCGTATCGGTAATCAAAATCAAACGGTCCTCTTTCAGAGACCACTTGCGAGGCTCATTCATCCATCGAAATCCTTCCCATTGATTTTTAGGCATATTTTAAGAATTTTGTTCGTCACCCCATGTAACTACCAGCTATTTTAGTCTACTTTTTGGTTAAAGTTACCTTGATTTCCTGGTAATACAAAACCGTCATTCCTTCAAACCCCGAATCCGTACCAACGATCAACCAAAGGTTTCCACTACTGTCAGCACGAACTTCCTGAGGACGATTTCCATTGTCCCGCATGATCATTTCATAGACAAAGTCATCTCCCTCTATGCCAATGGTACCCAACCCATACATGTCTTCGCCATCCTGCGATTGATTTCCTTTATCAATGTTCATCCGTAGATAGGTCGTTGATGCCTCCTCCACCGGTTCGGGTAGGGGTTCCCGGTCGACCGCTCCCGCTTTTAAAAACACCGAGCCACCTGGGCTTCCGCCAATGCCAACGGAGCTTTCGGGATAGCTGGATGCAAGGGTGACTTCAAAAACCACCTCATAAGTAGCTCCAGGATCCAGTCCGCCTATTTCCTTTTTGAGAAACATAAATAAATCATCGCTTCCGTTCTGCCCCTGTACGCGTATGGCCCGACCACTTTCTCCCGTTTCCTCCGGCAAATTGTCCAGACTAACTTCTAGTTCAAACCGATCGTGTGCATCAACAGGCAAATCCGCAAATCCACCTTCCCATCCATTCATACCCGACTCAAAGGTATCTGCTATTACCACTTCGTCGGGTTCCGGTTGGGGTGTTTCTTCCACACATCCAGACACAAGCAACAATAAGCAAAATGATAGGTACCCTATCTGAAATTCTTTCAATGTATTTCTAAGTTTTTGCGCTGTATTATTTTTGTCAGCTTTCATAGAAACATTCGTTTAACTGGTTTAAGAAAAGGTTCTATATTGGATTTCCTTCCCTACAGGAAATCCACAAGAATCAAACCAGATGCTACCATTTTTTTACGGCATGATTTTAGACAACTTTTTCTTTGAATCAAACTAAAAAAACATGCAACACCGCACGCAATTTCAGGTTTTCGTTTACAATTTTAGTTTAGCGAAAGATGAGGTGGATAAAGGATCCAATAGAAAGACCCCTGGCACCGCTGGAAGTGGTCCGAGACCACCTAAAAGGAATGAATATCCTGACCAGGAAAACGAATCCGAAAAAAAAGATAAAAAAACGAAAGAAAAGCACTAAATGCTTTTCTCCGATTTCCAGATTTAAGGAAAAGGTCTTACCAGACGGTAAAACCCTAACTTTCCTATGCGACCCTTTCTGAACAAAAAATAATCAGAAATCAGGTAACGTTAATGACCATTTTGCCCAGAGATACCACTATTTTCAACAAACGATCGTGGATATTCTTACGTGAAGTAGCGAACGATTCTTTGTTGTAACAATCTGTAAAATCACTGAGGTGTAGGAGCAATTTATCTCCCCCGTCGATCAGCTCCACACTGATTTTAAGACCACTGCTGTACTCCAGTTGTACGATATCCAATTGCCGAAGCTCCGGCTCACTTTTTCTTCCGGTTAGTTTATTGAAAAATAATTGTTTTTTGTAATCCGAAATACTAACCAACTCCTCATGCATGGCATCGGAAGGAGGTTTGGAGCGGAATCGGTCAAAAATCTTTTTGTTTTCCCCTTCAGAAGTAATGTTAAATGTCTTTTCACCATACAGCTTGTACTTGATTTGAAGGTCCACGTGAAAATCAAACAACGTTTTTTCCTGCTGTTTCAATTTTTTGACTTGCGAAAAAATCAGGTCCAACTGCTTGGCCACGTTTTTCTCCTTCTCCAAATCCATGAGCACATGGTTTCGCTCATCAAAAGCAAGGAATTGAGTATACGCATCATCCATGGTCATGATTCTTTCCCGCAGATCTTCGTACCCGGAGTGAGACTCTTTATAGGCTCCGTTATTTTTGGTGACAATTTTATCTATTTGTTGGGACAAAACAATCCCTTTGATCACTAACTTATCTTTTTCCTCCCCAAATTCAGGGTATCCGTCCTCCGTTAAAAAGGTGTGGGCCAAAAGCGCTGCCTGTTGATGCGCTGTAAATACCAGAAACCTGCCTTCCGGATTGGGATATCCGATAATGGTCCGGTTGAGCGAATGATCGAATCCCACTACAAAATCATAATCCTGGCCCTTGATTTTTTCCAAAGCGGGAAGCAAAAATTTATAATTTAAATTCTCATCCGAGTTCTTTTCGGGAGCATAATAATGAGATTCCAAATCAAATTCATTAATATACGTTGCCCCCTTTTCTGGTTCTGGCAAGTAAATCAATCCTTTGGGCATCACATTAACTTCAACAGGCTGGTCGTTTTCCATTGGTACGTATTTTCAATTTTGAGGATGTACTTTAGTTGTGTACATTACCGATGTGCAGGCCCGGATGATCAGCGTAAATTCTCCTGAATTTCCGGGCGGAAGGAATATGCTACAAAATTATGTTTTATAAAACGACAAAGCAAGCGGGAAACCCATGCATTATAAAATTACCCCTGATTCCAGGTGATTTTTCTTACTAATCTCCCTCTTTCGTGACTATTCTTTCCTCACGAAGATAATAAGCAACGCCTTATCCTTTATTTTCAACAAGCTTACTACCGATCAAAGGGAGTAATCCAGTAATTTCTGATAAAGGGGCTCGCATTCATGATACAAAGGCAATAACTGCACCGGAAGCTCTTCTATCTTTTCAGTATACTGCTGAAAGCCGGTAGACCGGTGGACATTTTGGTACCAATAGCTGGCCCAGCACCCATCCTCCGGAAGCGGCCCTGGTTTCCAGGCAAGCATATTAGGATCGAAGGGAATACTACACTCCATACACAACTGTCGAAGTTGCGTTTCCGGATCCAGAAGGAACTTTTTGGCCTCTACTACCACAAAAGGGAAATCATTTTTCCTCAGGTATTGGAGCAGGTTCCATTGCATGGCGTAGCCTACATCCTCCATTACGGGTTTGGCTATCACCTTGGAGAAAGACAAAAGCATTTCCCTGGGGTTCCGGGTTAGAATTACGTTCATTCCCTGCTTCATGAAGGACCAATCGAGTTCAATCAGGTGGTGGGTCATGTTTTTAAAAAATAATAAAGGCTTTCCTGTTTTGGAGAGCATGTGCTGCACTACTTTTTGTCCATCATTTTCCATTTGCTGCAGTATTAACTCCGAAGCAGGATGGTAAGGCCGGGCAGGGGATCGACTTAAGTAATGGGCGTACAGCGGCTCATCTTCCACTAAACAGTCTTCCCGTTGGGAAAAACTGTACATCAGGGCCGTGGAAATATTTCGTGGGCCGGACCATAAAAATAATCGTTTGGTAGACATGGGGTTACTCAAGAGTGAATTGCCTGTAAAATAAGTTCTTCATACCAGGTGCTCAACTGCCGGGTTACAGGTCCTGCTTCTGCACCTCCAATAGATTTGCCATCAATGTTTACCACCGGAGTAAGCCCTCCAAAGGTACCGGTGACAAAGGCTTCATCTGCCCCATAAACATCAAATAGGGAGAAGTTTTTTTGATAGCAAACTACCTCTTTGGCCTCACATAGGGCTATTACTTTTGAGCGGGTTATCCCGTTCATACAGTACTGTCCGGTAGAAGTCCACACCTCCCCATCTTTTACCATAAAGAAGTTGGTAGCATTGCAAGTGGATACGAAGCCATTCACATCCAGCATCAAGGCCTCATCTGCGCCCGCCTCGATGGCCTGCATGAGGGCCTGCACTTCATGAAGTTTGCTGTGGCAGTTTAGCCGTGGGTCCAGGTAATCGGGGCTTCCTCTTCGGAAGGTACTGGTGAAAAGCCGAATTCCCTGATTTTTACTTTCCGCTGCCGCTTGTTTATGCTCGGCGATGATCACCAGATTGGGACCGGAAATCGTAAGCCTGGGATCCTGTGAAGGTGTTTTCTTAATCCCCCGGGTGACCATTACCCGAACGTGAATGTGATCATGCATGTCATTCACCTCAAGGGTCTTTCGAATATCGTCTATCAACGTTTCCCTTGAAAACGGAAGGTCAATACCAGTCACTTTTGCCGATTGCCACAGCCGGTCCAGGTGCTGTTCTATAAACACTAATTTTCCCTCATGAACCCGGAAAGCTTCCCATACCCCATCGCCAACCAAATACCCACTGTCAAATACAGAAATTTTAGCCTGATCCCGGGCATGGAAGGTGCCATTAATAAAAATCTGTATGTCCTTGTTTCTGGGATCTTCCTTTGCCTGATGTGTACCCTTAACCATTTTTTCTATTCAATTTTACCTAATTCTAAATCCAGCCTGGCTTGCTGGATCAACTAAAAAAAATCAATCTTTCGCCATTACTTCCAAGCTGTTCAGTTCCGGATTGCCTCCCCGGTTTCCACAACCTGCCGCCAAATACAAATCTCCCCCAATATCCACGACAGGAAACCCGTGCCTTCCTCTTTCAAGTCGATTCAATAGCATCCATCCTTCGGTGGGATGAAAATATTCGACTTCATCGTGGGCTTTTACCTGAGCATCGCTTTCTCCTCCTAATACCAAAAAACCCTCCTTGTAGGCAATCGTCGAACTGCCGGCACGCTCGGTCGGAAGCGGATGGTCTTCCAAGGTCGTCCATTTACCACTGTCAAAGTCGTATACATCTACCTCTTCATAGGTAAGTTCAAAGCCATGCCCCTCTTTGGCAAAGGATCTCCTGCCACCCACAGCATATAACAAGTCATCCACTACTACTGCTTGAAAATGGTCCCTAAGCCTGGGCATGGAGGGCAATGTTTTCCACTCACCCGTCTTTGGGTCGTATTCGTCTAAGTAGTCCCTGTTTTCAGCCCAATGGCCATCTTGCGCGCCACCCAGCAGGTAAAACTTGTCCCGGTACACTACCACTCCGGCTGCTCCCCTCCTACGGGATTCCGGGATTTCATGACTTTTGGTCCAGCTATCGTCCCGGGGATCGTAAATGTACACGTGACTTACCGGCGTTTCATGGGGGTAACCTCCGGTGAAAGCCCCTATAACATATATTTTCCCTTGATAAGGTACTGCCTGAAAGTGGTGCATTTCAAAGGGAGCGTAACCTTTAGTTTCCCATTTGTCGGTAGACGGGTTGTATTCTTCCACTGGTTTTTCCCCTCTTCCACCCATCAGGTACAGTTTGCCTCCCACCGCCGCACCAGCACATTCGTGTCTGGCGGTACAAGTTGTTTCAGGTTCCAGCGTCTCCCAGTCCTGGGCATTTGCCGGCAGCAGGAGGCCCAGCAATAGGCCCTGCAATGCAATCATTTGTATCCACTTCATAGTTGGTTGGGTTCTTTTGTTGTACTTGTTAGATGTGAAAGTACAAAATTACAGGGTTTGTAAGGGATAAATGTAGAAGCTTTTTTCAGCTCCCTTAGAGACAGGTCTTTTTTTCGAATTGCCCTTCCTATTTTTTTACGTAATTACCCGGAGAATACTTCCCTGTTTTGAAAAGCCTTGAGGGACTTTTTAAATTTAATTCTCAAGCAAATACCGCTTGAAATCCTCGTAGTCATTGGCCATCTTATCCGCTTGCTTCTCCTGCTTCATAAAGGCCTGCAGACGTTCCGGCAGGGGTAGTTGGATTTTCAGGGTTTCTTCCACTACATTCCTGAATTTCCCGGGATGAGCTGTCTCCAAAAACACGCCCTGATATTGCTCAGAAGCAGCTTCCATAAAATCTTTCAGCCCCAGGTAAGCAATCGCACCATGGGGATCCATGATGTAGTCGGTTTGTGCCCGGACCTTTCGCATCGCTTCCCGGGTCATATCATCGGTATAAAAAAATCCTTTTACTCGTTCCTTGAGTAAGGATTCATCGTTTCCAAACAAAGCAAGCAAGCGGTAAAAATTGCTGGGATTCCCGACATCCATGCTATTACTGATGGTCTGTAAGGAGGGCTTCGCAGAAAAAGCGGTTCCATTCAGGTAATCCGGCACCACTTTATTAATATTCGTAGCTGCTACAAAATAGTCAATAGGCAAGCCCATTCTCTCTGCCAGTATCCCCGCAGCAAGATTGCCAAAATTACCACTCGGCACCGCAAAAACCGTTTTTTGATTATTCTGAGGTAGTCGGGACCAGGCATAGAAGTAGTACAGGCACTGTGGAATCCACCGGGCGATATTAATTGAGTTGGCAGATGTCAGTAACACCTTACTGTTCAATTCCGGATCCAGAAATGCCCGTTTTACCATTTGCTGACAATCGTCAAACACGCCATCTACTTCTATGGCCCGAACGTTTCCTCCCAATGTGGTAAATTGTTTTTCCTGAAGCTCACTCACTTTACCAGAGGGGTAAAGAATGACTACTTCCACTCCCTCCACCCCATAAAAGCCATTAGCTACGGCACTGCCGGTATCTCCTGAGGTAGCCACCAGCACTTTTAATTCCCGCTTGTCCTGAAGCATGCTCATGAGTTTAGAGCAAAATCGGGCACCAAAATCTTTAAAGGCAAGGGTGGGGCCATGAAACAATTCCAAACTGTAAATTCCTTCTTCCACCTGTACCAAAGGGGCATCAAATACCAGGGTATGGTCTACCAATTCCTTAATCTGGGCAGGGCTCAGGTCGTCGGAAAAAAGTGCCCCCATGATTTCGTAACCCATTTCCCGGAACGAAAGCGTGGGTAATTGCTCAAAAAAACGTTTGGGCAATTCCGGTACTCTTTCAGGCATATACAGCCCCTGGTCCGGAGCCAGGCCTTTTATAACGGCATCTTTTAAGGAGACTTTATGATTCGAATTGTTGGTACTGAAATAGTTCATGGTAACGCTACCTGGGTGTCATGTGGATCAAATTTCCTCGTCAATGATGTAAGCCCCCCTGGTGTTAATGGCTGAAACATACAGGTCTATGGGCAGTTGCATGGCATCAAAAATTTTCTGTGCCATTCGGCTCACTTCCCAGGCGATTTCCTCGGAAGGAGATAAAATAAAGATGGTGGGGCCGGACCCTGAAATACCACAACCCAAGGCTCCTGCGGGCTTGATTCCTTCCTTAACCTCTTCGTAGCCCGGAATCAATACAGATCGGGAAGGTTCCGCGATGACATCGTTCAGGGAGCGGCTGATAAGTGCCATGTCTTCCTGAAAAAGACCCGCTACCAACCCCGCTATGTTTCCGGACTGCGTTGTCGCATCCTGAAGGGAGACATTTCTTCTTAACACACTTCTGGAATCGGAGGTATTCAGCACCAGGTGAGGGTGGACCAGCGTGCAATACAAGCCTCTGGGCACGTGCAGGGGAATCACGTCCAGGGGATGGTATTCCCGGATCAGCACAAACCCTCCCAGCAAAGCTGGTGACACATTATCCGCATGCCCTGCTCCACAGGCAATCCGCTCCGATTCGATAGCAAAAGGCAACAAATCCTTTTTCTCAAAGGGATTTCCCAATAAGGTATTGGTCGCCACCAAAGCAGCGACTGCACTGGCGGCACTGGAGCCCATTCCACTTCCGAGTGGCAAGCCTTTGAAAAGTTCGATTTCCACCCCGCCCTTGAAATCAAGTGCATCTAACATGGCGCGAATGGCTACCGAGCAAGTGTTTTTATCGGCTTCATAGGGAAGCTTCCCCTTGTCACCCTCAATCCTGATCACCCGAATACCAGGGGTATCCGAAAGGTACACGCTGACTTTATCCCCAAGGTCTTCGATGGCAAACCCCAATATATCGAACCCGCAAGAAACATTTGCCACGGTGGCCGGTGCGAATGCGGTGACTTTTTGCCTTTCCATTTTATCTCGAATAATTTCCTAACCTGATGATGTCTGCAAATACGCCGGCTGCCGTTACATCTGCCCCGGCTCCCGGTCCCCTGATGATCATGGGAAACTCATGGTACCTCTCCGTGGTGAAGAGGATCATGTTATCACTTCCTACCAGGGAATAAAATGGGTGGTTGCTAGCTACCGACTTTAATCCGACGGTTGCTTTTCCATTTTCAAGGACAGCCATGAAGCGGAGTTTTTCATTCTTTTGGTCTGCCTCGTCTAATAGCTGCTTGAAATGCCCATCGTGCTCCTCTAACTTTTGCAGAAAAGCCTCCACCGACTCGATATTGGCACAATCTTCCGGAACCATACTTTGAACCGACACATCGTCAAAATGCATCTCCTGCTCTGCTTCTCTACCCAAAATAAGAATCTTTCGGGCCACGTCCATCCCACTCAAATCATCTCTGGGATCCGGTTCGGTATACCCTTTTTCTTTGGCCTGTGCCACTACCTTACTAAAAGGAGTACCTTTACTAAGCTCGCTAAAGATGTAATTCATAGAACCACTTAGCACTCCTTCAATTCGGATCACCCTGTCTCCACTCAAGATCAGGTCATGCAGGGTATTGATGACCGGAAGTCCTGCCGCCACGTTGGTCTCGTAAAAGAACTTAATATTACGCTGATCGGAAAGCCTTTTCAGGGATTTATATTTTTCCAGCGTGCCGGAGTTGGCCTTTTTGTTTGGGGTCACAATGGCCACTTTTGATTCCAGCACCCGCTGATAGGTATCTGCTACTTCCTGGCTGGCAGTACAATCCACCAAAACAGAATTGGAAAAATTCATACTGTTCATGGTATTCAGGAATACCTGAAGATTCATGGGCAGATCTTTTTCCGAAGGTACGGGCAAGGTGGAAAGGTCAAAACCATCTTCATCGAAAGCCATAAAACGGGAATTGGCCAAGCCGTGGATTTTGATATCCAACATGTTATCTTCCTGCAATTTGGCCAGTTGGCTATGGATCATTTTTATGAGTGTTTTCCCTATCAGCCCCACTCCGATCAGAAACACGTGCAATACCTTATTATCGGACAAGAAGAACGCCTCGTGAAGGGCGTTCAGTCCTTTCTGAAGATCAGACTGTCTGATGACAGCCGAAATATTCAATTCAGAGCTGCCCTGGGCAATCGCCGAAACGTTGATATTATTTCTTCCAAGTGCCTGAAATAACCTGCCGCTGGCTCCCGGATGATGCTTCATGTTTTCTCCTACCACGGCTATAACAGCCATATTAGGCATGATTTGAACTTTATCCATCTCGCCGGCCAGGATTTCGTATTGAAATTCCTTTTCGAGCACTTCTCTGGCCATGTCTGCATCATCGCTTTTTATGGCAATGCAAATACTGTGTTCCGAGGAGGCCTGACTGATCAGTACCACGTTTACATGTGCCTGGGCCAGGGTTCCAAAGACCCTGCTACTCACTCCTACGACTTCCACCAGCCCGGAGCCCTGTACATTTAATAAAGAGATGTGGCTTAAGGAAGAGATCCCTTTTATCAATTTGGTGTTTTCGGAAGATTCGCAAATAAGCGTTCCTTCTTCTTCCGGGTGAAAGGTGTTTTTAATATAAATGGGCACCTTTCGCTTCATGGCTGGCTGCATGGTAGCCGGAAAGACCACCTTGGCTCCAAAATGAGAAAGCTCCATCGCCTCGCTGTAGCTGAGCTGAGGTATGGTGATGGCGGAATACACCAATTTCGGGTCTGCGGTCATGACTCCAGTCACATCCGTCCAAATTTCCAGGCTATCCGCCTTTAACGCCGCCGCAAAGATCGCGGCGGTATAGTCCGATCCACTTCTTCCCAGGGTGGTGGTTTCGCCCTTATGGGTGGAAGCCACGAACCCGGTAATAACCAGCAACCCCTTGTGTTTGGAGTAAAAATCGTATATCAATTGGTTGGTGGTCGGAAAAATCACCTTGGCATTTCCAAACCGATCGTTGGTGCGGATCAGGTCTCTGGCATCCACAAAATGGGTGTCCAAATCAATTTCCTTTAGTGCCTCTGCCAGAATAAAGGCCGAAATTCGCTCCCCAAAGCTTACGACATAGTCTGAGGTACGAGGCGAAAACTCTTTGATCAGAAAAATCCCATGATACAAATCTTCCAGTTCGTTGAACCGTATTTTTACATAGGTCAACACGCTGGACTGCTTCTGTACAGGAATCAACTGCTTGACCAGTTGCAGGTGTCTTTTTTCCATTCCCCGAAGCAGTGGCTGGTAATCGGGATCGTTTTGTCTGGCCAGATGTGCGCACATCAGCAGGTTTTCCGTTACCCCTCCAAAGGCAGAAAAAACAACGGCCAACTCTTCCTTTTGGGATGCATTTTTTATGATGGATAGCACGTTCTGTATGCTATCCAAATCAGCGATTGACGAACCTCCGAATTTTACTATTTTCATTGCTACTTATTTCGGTTAAAATGTAAAAGAAAAGGTGGTGGAAGACCTTTTTGGGATTAGGGCACTATGGATCTGCACACGGGATTACCCCGTGATGGAAGTGGTGGTGGTACGGCTCAAAAAAATGCTGCAGCCAGCAAGCGGAACGGGTCCGGTTGCCAAGGGATTGAAAATACTTCTTACTGCGAAAACCATGCGTTTTTGTTTGAAGGCACAATTCTAAGGACAAATTTTATATAACACAAGTTTTTTAGACTAGAAATGCCCATAGGCATATAGATAAAAAACCGTTTGCAAATCAGGCGTTCATGCTGCGTCACCAATTTTCGATCGCACCACCAATACTCTCTTTGATGTCCAGCACGTTTGGATCTCCTTTATATTTGATCCGGCCCCGGGTAGCGGCTGATCCTTTGAGGGATTCCAACACTTCAAAAGAGCCCGATGCGTTGGTATTGGTGCGCACCTCCGCATTAGTGACCACGAGGCCTTCCCCATCTATTTCAGCATTGGTAAAGGCATTATAATCCAGATTGTTGGCATTGCCTTTGACATACATTTTGGAATTTGTCTCTGCCCACAGATACAGGTCGTCTGCATTTACTTCAGCTTCCAGATAGCCGTTACTGGCGACCTGCAGCCGGATGGATTTCTGATCTAACACCCCTTTTATAATTGCTTTGGCACCGGCATCCACTTCCACATCATCCAGTAGCTTATAGCTGATCACCACTTTTACAGCGCTGGATTTAGGATTACTACCGGAAATGCTGACTGCCAACTTCCTTTTCTTTATTTCCGTCAGCACCTTTTCCGGTGCTATCCCGGATGCGGTGATGGTAACCTCATATTTATCTCCCGGCACCAGCTCCGCCTCAATGGAGTTACTCAGCACTAACTGATCAAATGCATTCAGGGTTCTGGTTTCCGATACCGTTTGGGCTTCCGCCATGAATCCGATCAGAATCAATGAAACAACTGCTAGAAATCCTTGCATACTCATATCCATTTATTCATTAATACACGCCACCATATAATTTAAACGTCATGTTTCTCAGGGAAGCATTAGTAGCTGCGTAGTGCATGGCTTCTGCTATTTCTGAAGGTTTAACCCATTGACCAAAATCCGCTTTGGGCATGGACTCCCTGTTTTGCGGGGTATCGATGATACTGGGCACAAACACATGCGACCTCACCTTTAGGTCGGCTGTTTCATTGGCCGTAAACTCCGCCAGATCGATCACCAGTCCTTTACTTAGTGCATAGGCCAAAACGTCTTTCCCTTCTTCGGGCTGCAAGGCAGGTTTAGCCCCGACAAAAAGAAAGGTGCCATTATTCGCTTTTTTCATTATGGGTAGAAAATATTTCACCATATTGAATGCACTGAAAAAATTAAGACGGATCATCTTATCCAAATCCTTCGTGCTGGTGGATTCGATTCCCCCCATGCCAAAACCGCCCACCAGCAAGGCTACGCATTCCAGGTCTCCATACTGCATCTGATATTCTTTGCTAAAGGCTTCCACCGAACGCTCATCGGAGACATCCACCTGGTAGGTGTCGTCGGCATCCTCCACCTCATGCCCACTGTCCGGTTCAATGACAGCGATGACTTTAAACCCTTCTCGTTTGAACTTATTCACTACTGCCCCGCCTAAATTCCCTGCACTTCCCGTAATGATAATATTTCTATTCATGCTATTATTTAGTTTGGTTACAATCCGGTACTTTTGCATGGCAAAAGCCAAAACATAAAATTAAGATTTATTTTTAAGAAACATGGTCGAATTAGGAAAAAGCAAGTTGGAGGCAAATGAACGGAGAAGACGGGTTGTTTTTGTATTAAAAATTCTTGCCTACCTTATTTTAGCATTTCTCCGGGAGATCCTTGATTGGGAGCGAGATCCCCTGCTGCTCCGATTTTCTTCCATGATGGACGCCCTTGTCTTTCTTCTGGCAGGAAACATACTGATTTCCCTGGGAAGGCTATTCCTGGTTCGATTTTACCTGAGAAAAAAGAAATCCGAATCATTGCATTCTAATTTTGTACTGGGAATCAATCACATTGCCAACATGCTAAATGTGATCTTTTTTCTGTTTGCCGTAATGATTTTTTTCCAAATTAAACCCATGGAGTTCCTCGGTAGCATCGCTCTGGTGGCTGCGGCTATTGCGATTCTATCCAAAGATTACATCACCAATATGTTTAACGGGCTGATTATCATGTTTTCAGACCAGATTACCCTAGGGGATTTCATCCAAATCGCCGACCAAAAAGGAATCATCCAAGACATCACCCTACTGAATGTAGTACTAAATAATGATGACGGCGACCTGGTATTGATTCCTAATAGCCTGATCCTTTCCTCCCAAGTGGTGAATCACAGTCGCCAAAGCGTACGAAGACTCACCTTTGAGTTTGAAATGAGCAATCGCCCAAGCCTAAACGTGGACCGGACCGAAGAAAAACTTAAACTTACCCTAAAACCCTTTCATCAGGAAATAAAAGCAAACGGAATAAACCTGAAGGCGCTCGATATCAGGAAGGACACCGTTAAATTAAAGTTGCAAATCCAATTAAACACCCCTTCCAAGCTGGCTGAAAAGAAAATCAGAAGACTTGTCAACCAAACCCTCATTGATTTGGAACATGAAGCAGGATAAGATCAATTTTTTTGACATGGTGTATCAGGTCGTAATGCTAATTCCCGAAGGAAGGGTCAGTACCTATGGGGCCATTGCAGCCTATTTGGGTAGCAAAGGGAGTGCCCGCATGGTCGGCTGGGCCATGAATGCCTCCCATCAGCAGAAGGACATTCCCGCACACCGGGTGGTAAACCGATTTGGAATGCTAACAGGTAAAAACCACTTTCAAGACATTAACGCCATGCAACGGCTCTTGGAAAAAGAAGGGGTTGCTATCGAACAGGATCAGGTCAAAGATTTTGAACGGGTTTTTTGGGACCCTACCCAACACCTCATCCACTAAAGCACCGATTTTAAGTTTCCGGTCCGGTACCGGAATGTCAGCTAATTCATTGCTTTTATATTGTGGTTTTTTGAAACAAATTATGAGCAGATCTGTTTTACAAAATATTTAAGTATACAGGTTTAAAATTAACTATTTATTAATTTTTTAGGCTTTAATATTACCATTATCAAAAATTACCTTTGAAAATTAGGAAATTAAAACCCTTTAAATTAGTTTTGAAATGCATTTTTAAAAAGACAAAATTACATTATCGATTTTGTGGCATGATAATGGTTTGGAAGGAATTTACTCATTAAGAATCAAAACCAGCACGTATGGCCTCTACACTTACAGAGAGAAAACCACGAATTAAAACGATGTATGGAAAAGGAGGGATTCACCGCTCTTTTCCTGAGGTATTTTTCGATGAATCCCAGCAAATTTTAAAAAGAACCTTCGACTTGTTTTTCAGTTTTGGCCTGGTTGTTTTTGTATTCTCCTGGTTGTTTCCGATCATTGGGATTATCATTAAAATCACTTCGGAGGGTCCGATTATCTTTAAGCAGCTCCGGCACGGAAAGGACAATATTCCCTTTTATTGTTACAAGTTCCGGACCATGTACATTAATGAACAAGCAGATACCCAACAAGCCACCAAGGACGATCCCCGGGTCACCTGGATAGGGAAATTCCTTCGCAAAACAAGCATGGACGAACTGCCTCAGTTTTTTAATGTAATCAAAGGCGACATGTCCATTGTCGGGCCACGACCGCACGCAGTACCTATGAACTATAAATTCTCTGCCGAAATTGACAACTTCATGTTTCGTCATACGGTAAAGCCTGGAATTACCGGTCTGGCTCAAGCCAAAGGCTTTCGGGGAGAAACCAGGGATTTCTACGATATCTATTCCAGGTGTAAACTGGATATCTTTTATGTCAATAACTGGTCCCCCCTATTGGACCTGAAAATTATCGTTTGGACGATTCTTTCGCTATTGTTGCACAAGGATCAGGCCTATTAGTACCTTTACCGGTGTTTTGCTTTTTAGTCTCAGGCCACTTCTTTGCTCCTGACCATAAGCAGTCCCAGAAACATCAGCGCTCCATTTAAAATAAGCAGTTCAAAACCGAATTGGTATCCTCCCAGCCACATTTCGGATTGAAAGGAAATCAGAAAGGAGATCAAGGGAGCCAGAATCGCCAGAAAGGGAACCCACTTATCCTTTACCTGAAACGAAGTAAATAAACCGAAGCTATAAAGCCCAAGCAAGGGCCCATAGGTGTAGCCGGCAATGGTAAATACGGCGTTGATCACACTCTGATCATTGATCCAGCGGAAGGCCAAAATAACGAAAAACATTAGCAGTGTAAATCCCAAATGGACTTTTTTCCGAATACGGACCGCAGCGGCTCCTTCGTATTTTTTATTTATTTCCAGAAAATCATAGCAAAATGATGTCGTCAGCGCTGTGAGGGTCGAGTCCGCGCTGCTGTACGCCGCCGCCGTTATCCCCAACACAAATACAATCCCGGCAAAAGTGGAGAAATAGGAAGTGGCCAGCAATGGGTACAAGTCATCCGTCCGCTCCGGTAGCGCAATTTGATTCTCCGCTGCATACAGGTAGAGCAGCACTCCCAAAACCAGAAAAACCAGGTTCACCACTACCAGGATATTGGTAAACCAAAACATGTTTTTCTGCGCGTCTTTCAGGTTTCGGCAGGTAAGGTTTTTCTGCATCATGTCCTGATCCAGACCGGTCATGACGATTACAATAAATGCCCCAGAAAAAAACTGCTTGAAAAAATTCGTCCCTGACTTCCAATCCCAATCAAAGATCCGGGAATACGGCTGATCGGCGACCACTCCCACCAGATCTCCTATTCCCCCTATCCCCAGCTCCTGAGATACCAGCACCATGCTGACCACCACCGCCAACAACATGAAAAGAGTTTGTAACGTATCCGTCCAAACGACTGTTTTTATCCCCCCTCTGAAAGTATATAGCCAGATAAGCGAAACGGTAATCAATACGGAGCCCCAAAATGGGATGCCCCAACGGTCAAATAGTATCAACTGTAACACTCCGGCCACCAGAAATACACGAATGGAAGAGCCAAGTGTCCTGGAAAGGATAAAAAAGAAGGCTCCGGTCTTGTAGGACCAAAACCCAAAGCGTCTCTCCAGGTACGAGTAAATGGAAACCAGGTTTAAACGGTAATACAGTGGAAGCAATACCTTGGCGATCACCGCGTATCCGGCGGTATAGCCCAGTACCAATTGGAAGTAGTAAAAATGGGTACTCCCCACCTCCCCCGGCACAGAAATAAAAGTCACTCCGGACAAAGATGCGCCGATCATTCCAAAGGCCACCAAAAACCAGGGAGACTGCCTGTCGCCGGTGTAAAAGGTGTCTGCCGTTAATTTTCTGGAAGTAAGCCAGGAAATGAGGAACAACAACAAAAAATAGGACGTTATGACAATTAGTACTAAATTAGAATCCATATTGCTTCAGGCTAAAGGCCGATAAAGTTGTGATTAATTATTAACTTTGCAAAATGAAACCTTTAGAACATTTAGTGGAAACCGAAGAAGAGTTACTGCTCGATGAGCAGGTAGACAAGGAGGAGCACGACCTGGTTGTTTTCAACGATGATTTCAATACGTTCGACCATGTGAGCAAAATTTTGATTAAGGTTTGCAAACACAGCCAGGAACAAGCTGAACAATGTACGATGATCATTCATTACAAAGGCAAGTGCTCCGTAAAGAAAGGCAGCATCGGAAAGTTAAAGCCCATGTGTGAATCCATCCTGGATGCTGGCATTCAGGCTACCATTGTCTAACGCCGCCTTTGGTGAATTTCCCTTCCAAATTAATAGAAGACGCGGTTACTGAAATCAGCAGGCTTCCGGGTATCGGTAAAAAAACGGCGCTGCGCTTAACCCTACACCTCCTAAAACAGAAAGAACCCGTTACGCTGTCCCTGACAGACGCGCTGTTGAAGTTGCGTACCGACATCCGGTATTGTGCCATCTGCCACAATGTATCCGACAGCGATACCTGCAGCATTTGCGAGGGTAATAAACGGGATAAAAGCCTGATTTGTGTAGTAGAAGACTTGCCGGACTTGCTGGCCATCGAAAACACGAATCAGTACACTGGACTTTACCATGTCCTGGGGGGAGTGATCTCGCCCATACAGGGTATCGGACCCGAAGAAATCAATATCGAATCCCTACTCAAAAGAATCGACCATCCTCCATCCGGGCAGGCGGTTACGGAAGTGATCCTAGCGCTACCCGGCACCATGGAAGGGGACACCACCTCTTTTTACCTCACCCGAAAGCTGCAAGACAAAGGGATTCACGTTAGCACCATTGCCCGGGGCATTCCCGTGGGCGGTGAACTGGAATACACGGACGAAGTCACGCTGGGAAGAAGCATCCTGACGCGGATAAAATATTCGGCGGAATAATTTGGCGAATAGATTTACCTATTTATATTTGCACTCCCATTCGGGGGATTAGCTCAGTTGGCTAGAGCGCTACACTGGCAGTGTAGAGGTCATCGGTTCGAATCCGTTATCCTCCACTTTATGCAATTTACAATGCCCTGTAACGGTCTCAGTTGCGGGGCTTTTTTTTGCCATTCCCGATAGCCTATCGACAAAAACATCCCTTCTGCTGATCAGAATGTGGAAGAAAGAACTTAATTTTTCACTAATTACAGAAGACCGTCAAAACTATATGGGTGGTTTACTGAACGGAACGCGTTGATTTAATTAAGGTACTTCATCGTCAATTCCATGACGGCATCAATATTTTCTTTTTTCATACTGTATGCGGATGAACTAACCGGTTTGTTTTTCTCATTGAAGTATTTCCCAGTCGTTTTACTTACATCCGAAGAGCTTGCTAAGTAAGTATAGGTTCTCGCCATATGTTCAGGTGAAATGGAAAATTTACTTTTTATGGCGTAAAGAAATTTCATCAATCTCGAAATAGTTGGATACCGGCTTATATCTACCTGCACATTGGTTACTCGAATACCATTTACGGTGATGTTAGTATCTTTTAATTGTTCGGCTAGCCAATAGGTATACATTACCTGGGCAAGCTTTGATTGATAATACGCACTGGAAACGCTAAATTTCCTATTTTCAAATTCAGGGTCATCCAAATCCACTGTCAATTTTGGATGCATTACCAAGCCCTGTGAAGCAATTGTAATGATTCTGCCTTGCTCACTTTTTTTAATCAAATCCATAAGCAAATTAGTCAGCAACACCGGGCCAATGTGGTTGGTTGCCCAAATAGACTCCATGCCATCAACCGATTTTTCAGGTCGCTTACGTGAAATATCAAAATCCGCTGCATTATGAATGAGAACATCAAGTTTCTCATGGCTATTTTTTAATCCGTTTGACGCATCAATTATTGATTTCTTTGATGACAAATCAATCTGTAATAATTCAACGTCCTTTTTACCCGATTTCTCTCTGATTTCTGCCAGGGCGACTTCTCCTCGTTCCAGATTCCTGACACCGACTATGACATGAAACCCAATTTGAGCCAACTGAATAGCCGCTTGCTTACCAATTCCGGAATTTCCTCCGGTTATCAAACATACCTTTTCAACCATCATCATTCGAATCTATACGGTGCAGTTGGCTTGAATCATTTTGCTCACGCTAAACCTATCATCCCATAAGGAAAAAGCCAAAGTACCCACATGAAACGGGCCCGGAGTTCGGACAAATAACCCACTTAAAAACAGCAACTTTTACTATCTAATGCTCTAAAAATAAAAGGAAAAAACCATCTCCGCAAATTCCCGGCACATGCTCAACGGTTCATTTAAGTTGTCCTGTACAAGGATTCCACACGGCATTCAGATCCGTCAACCAGCCTGTCTATCCGTACCAGTTTAAGATTGATTCACACTATTTTCAACGTTTTTGTTATCGGAATTCCCGGTTTTAACGTTTGATAAACCACGCAACTTCTTACGGCTGCACCAAATAATGAATTCAAAACCTTTTCTCCCGCATTTTTAGCACCTGATACTACCTCTAAGTTCATTTTCTGAAAACCTACCGGCACAGATTTGTCAAACCGTAATGTTCCCCGGACATCAACAGCGGCTTCAACCGACACTTTTGTTTGATCTAATTGTATTTCCAACCTATCTGCGATCATTCTTAAAGTACTTTCCAGGCAAACCGCTAATGCGGCACACAAAATGTCCCCGGGAGTGGCGTAATCATGATCGCCTCCAACAGCACGATGAAGACCGGTTTTTAGAGGTACATTGAGTTCATCGTTCATGAAAACGTTAGAGTGGAAGGGATCTTCCAGGTTTTCACCTTTAACTACTGCTGAATCCGTTATTAATGCCTCCTTAGGATCATCGTCATAGATTGCTTTCAGTTTATTATGCCTCCTTACTACTTCAGAATTTCCAGTTCGCAGTTTAAGTTTGTTAGCTAAATGTTTAGCTGTAAATTTTATATCATCGCTTTCCATTGAACATCTATTTTAGAATGATAAGCATTCAATTATAAACTATATCCATTTGCGCTTATCTGTACCAACGGTCTCGACTATAAGTAGTTGCGTCAGTTAGCACTTTTGCGATTGATCCGTATCGTACTGATTTCCATTCATAAAATCATCCTCTCTTTCAACTGGGTCGATGTGATGGGATTGAAGAACCCTGCCCCTTCCCTCACTCCTATCCCGTTACAGGAAAATTCTCATTAGGGCGGGCAGGTCCATCTACTGATTTTTTAGGGATTCCCGAGTTCTGTAAATCAGCCCTGCCAGGGTTTCCTGCCGGACAACGGAACAGGCAACGCCCGCCTGAATGACGCCTCCCCTACGGACAGTAAACAGGTTTCCTCAGTATTCAACATTCTAAAACTTCCCTTTGCGGCTTTTGGCAGGGCCTCGCGGATACGAAACCATTAACTTGTCGGAATGCACCTCACATTTTAATGTCCAATCACCTTCGACAACCATAAAAACCCGCATGTACGATGCCATGAGTTGAGTTTGACTCATTTACCATTGGTCATAACATAATAGCTAACCGTTTCTTCATTCCTTGTATCAACTAAACGATAGCCCATCTTATTAAATATCTCAATGTTGTAATCCTTTGTAGTTTCTAACCATACAGAAGCATTTTTGCTGTTGGCTAAAGCAGCTAAATTCTCAAACAATTTTTTGCCAATGCCCTTACCTCTGTGTTCCTGGTTCACAGCAATAAACTCCAAAATTAATTGATTCTTATCTGTAAACGTTTTTCTTCTGGAATGATCGTGCTTGGCCGATTGCCGAATAGTTTTCATTCCACAGGTCATAAAAACAGAATACGACCACTTTAATAATGACAAAATGGATGGTTTGTAAGAAGCATGTGTTACAATAGAAACCCCAACAAGTTCATCTCCCCAAAAAGCACCTTTTATGATTTGCTTATTATCGATTAGCATTTTCAGAGTCGCTCTAAACCAATGGTTTACTTTTTCAGTATACTTTGCGTCGTTCTCTTTAAAAAGCATCATGACACCTCGGTCTGAAACAAAATTCCTGGTAAGCAGCTCAGATGCTAGATATATATCTCTAGTTCCAATATTTTTGATATTTAGTTTCATAGGTGTTTAATAGCGTCTTATTCCGAATGCGATAAAAAGTTTAGTCATGTATAAAGGAAAAAACCACAACAATAGCGGATTGGAGATTTCTAAAATCAAAATTGCCCCAATCCCAACTACCATAGAAAGTGCTGCACCCACTTTTTGACCATCTTTGTTTCTAATTGCGTTTATTAATAAGGTGGACATAATGACGAAACAGGCCAAGCCTATTGTCTTTATAAAAAATAAATCTAAGGTATAAAGAAAAATTGCAGCATGAAAAACGTGGGATAGAATAAACACTATTCTTAACTTGCTTTTACCTTCTCCCCCATAGTATGAATTTGTTCCCTTTGTAAAATTGGCAACAACACCTGCTCCAATATCAGCACTTATTGCGAGTAGCAAAACAAGCTTCCAAACCGGGATATCCAGATTGTTTTGCAGGTATAAAATATAAATGCTCACGATAGATATCAGTCCAGCCATATAGGTAAGTATCATATCAAATAAAGTAGTTGAATTCCCGTGAATATCGTGTAGAAATTTTGGTGGTTTAATGGTTCTTGATATCATTATTCGTATCTATTTATTATATAATCTATTCTATTCTCTAAATTTTCAATATCAGGATTCAATACATAATCCATGGTAATTCCATCAATTGTTGCAAGAAGTAATTCGGCTTCAACTCTTGCTTTTTCCTTGTAGTTAACTTCTAATAATGATGAGAGTAATTCGATCAATTCTAATTTTTGCTTATTGAGCATTGTTGTTACTAAAGCGGGTGTCTGTGGATGAATTAGCAAAAGAATTGACAAACGTACCATATCCTTATCTTTTATAAGACTTGTTTTTAGATTTTGCAGCAATGATGAAATAGAATGATTTTCAATTTGCATCATTTTCGCAGTCATTTCGGTTATTGTACTTTCAATAACGACCCTTAATAAATCCTCTTTGTTTTTAAAATGACTATAGGTTAATCCTTTTGATACGTTGGCGTGTTTCGCAATGGTATCTACAGAGGTTTCTGTATAACCATTTTTTGCAAATAGATGCAAGGCTGATACTATTATTTTCTCTTTCTTTTCCATACTGACTGACTGTTCAGTCAAAAATACAAAAAAATGATAGATTCGATTAAAATTTTCTTGAAATCACGATTTTTTTAATTGTGCCGATGGGTAGAATCACGGATAGGCAAGTTTCACCCCAAACCTCCTAAAGCAACCCTGATGAGTCGGTTCTATCTTCTCATTTACAGCATGCAGCGAAATTAAAATTGCCGATGAACTGTTTCTCGGCACACACAAGCGTATCGCGGGATTCAAAGCATTTCCCTTCCCACCTAAAGAAAAGTTTAAAAGAAGCTAATACCCACAATTTTAGCTATTCACCCCGCATTACGCTTATACAAAGGTGCTTTCGAATTCTTCATTTTCATTCCCATATTTCCGGCCGCTTAATTTTCATTGCTCTTAAATACGAAAGGAATTGTCCTGCGTGAACAGATTCGTGATATCCAATGCGCAATAAGTATTTTCCAAGGATTTTCTTTTCTCCATTTCCTGGATGGACGATTTCGGTTTCGTTTAATACCCTATCCGAAAATTGCCGAACACTTTCTAAAAAAGTATTTCTATAGGGTTTAGCAAATTCAAGTTCGTCAGCGACGCTAATAAATGGTCGATTTTTCCAAGGGGTTTGATAATTTGTCATATTCCCATTATTGATTATGATATTCCATCAATAATCGGCTTCCAAAACGTGCCTTACCATTTCTATGGCAGTCATTGCCTTTTCGTCTGGCTTCCAATTATAATAGCTCTCAGGAAGCCCCCTCCAAAGTTTTATGCTTCTTCTCCTTATCTCTGTAAAATTTAAAATTATGAGTTCAGATTGGGTCATTTTTTTTTGTTTTCGAGAATGTCGTTTTACATTAAAGCCAACGGTCAAGTATAAGCGTAGCGCGGGTTTCGGAGCGATTCACTGTCCGCCCACCGCGAAGTTTCTCAGGAGTAAAAATGCTGAATTTCAGCACTTTCGCCCGCATTACGTATAGCCATTGTTGAACGAATCCTGCTAAGGCAGGAAGCCGGCAATTATTGCCGTTTCTTCCTACATTAGACTTATCATAAATATTAAACATTTTAAGCTATGAAAAAAAAAGCAATCTATCATTGAAAAGGCCTGTGAAAATGTACCGGGCTTTGATTTACAGCTCAAAAGGCTCCGGAGATCTATAACCATTTCCGGTAAAAGCCAAAGTACTCTCACCAACTATGCCCGATGTCTGGCTCATATGGGTATTCATCTCAATTGTGATCTGCTTAAACTAGATGACGAAGCCATACAGGATTACCTTCATTTCCTCAAGCGTAAGCACCACACTCCCTCCGATAGTTTCTTCAAACACACCGTTTACGGACTGCGCTACCTGTTTCGAATCTTTGACCGAAAGGAAAGTAGTGTCATACTTCCATCTATCGAAAGGCCTAAAAAACTGCCTGTCGTCCTTAGTCAGCAAGAGGTCAGAGAACTGTTAAAAGCACCAAAATTACTCAAACACCGTCTTATCCTGGCACTGCTCTACGGCTGTGGACTGCGGAACTTTGAATGCTGCAAGCTCAAAATATCGGATATCGACCTGGACCGAAAAATGCTCCATATCCGGGAAGGAAAAGGCCGAAAAGACCGGTATGTGCCTCTCTGCGATCTTCTGGCAAGAGGAATTAAAACTTATTTGGAGGTAGAAAGACCTGTCGATTATCTCTTTAACGGAAATAACAGTGCTGGAAAACCTGTTCCTTTAAGTGCCAGAGGTGTACAGTGGGCCGCCCGGGAAGCCCGGCGGGCTAGCGGTGTACAGAAACAAGTCACCGCTCACGCTCTCCGACATAGCTATGCTACTCATCTCCTAGAGATGGGCACTGACATATTTACACTCAAAGAACTCCTCGGCCATGTGGATATTAATACTACCTTGGTCTATCTCCACGTGGCAAGGGTCGGCAGGAGGACTCCGTTTAGCCCACTGGAGAAACTTTATGAGCAATAGGTATTCCGCCTGTCAGCTTGCCGATATTATCAGGGCTTTCCATACCGATATTCCAACGATAGCCTCCAATACGTGGAAAGCCCGAACGCTTTATGCGCTGATGCGTTGCCGAACCGCTGAGATGGGAGGGCATATCGACCGTTGTGACAATCCTGATTGCAACAAGCTACACATCAGTTACAATAGTTGCCGAAACAGGCATTGTCCCCGCTGTCAGGGACACCTACGTGAACGCTGGATCCAGGACAGGGAAAAGGACCTGTTGAATACTACATACTTTCATGTCGTTTTCACCCTGCCCGATACGCTCAATGAATTAGCATTGATCAAACCTGATGTACTTTACCACCTGCTCTTTCAAACCGCATGGTCAGTCCTCAGGGATTTTGCAGCCAATCCCAAGTTGCTAGGTGCAAGGACTGGAATGGTAAGTGTTTTACATACCTGGGGCCAGAACCTAAGCTTACACCCCCATCTGCACTGTATTGTTCCTGCTGGTGGACTAACACCTTCCGGTAAATGGAAGGCTTCTCTCTCTAAGGGGCGTTTCCTTTTTCCGGTAAAGAAAATGTCCACCGTCTTCAGAGCCAGAATGGTGCAGGCACTAAGGGAAAAGAAGTTGTTGGACCCGAAAACTGCAAAGCAATTGTTCTCCAAGAAATGGGTCATCTATTGCAAAAAACCATTCTTTGGCCCCAAACAGGTCATCGAATACCTGGGAAGGTACTCTCACAAGATTGCCATCAGCAACCAACGAATCAAAAAATTCCAAAATAACAAGGTGGATTTTACGGTAAAGAATTACCGGAAACAAGGCAAAAAGGAAACCTACACACTAAAAGCAGATGAATTCCTAAGAAGGTTCACGCTTCATATCCTACCCAAAGGCTTTACCCGAATCAGGCATTATGGCATCCTGGCCAGTGCCTTCAAGGCTACCCACAAAGTCAATATCGACTGTCAGATCGGTCAGGTTATAATAGAAGTAGGGGAAAAACCAGCTCTCCTGCTCAAAAAGTGTCCTTATTGCAAGAACGGAGAACTGCATACAGTGGCATGTTTCGACCAAAGGGGGCCACCGCCAAGCTGGTTCAACAAAATCAGCAAGCAAAACAATAAGCGCCAGGTAGCTTAATGGGACAGGTATGCCCAAATGGTAAAAACAGCTTAAAATTCGCTCCAAAACCGTTTACCTATTGAATAATAGCTAATAGAAAAACAACCCTAGGTCAAAGAACAACTTAAACTCAGTAACTTTTTCAATCTCCCAGCACTATAAAAGCAAAAGGAGAAAACCATTCCCCATAGTACCTTTAATTCCCAGCACCCTTTCGTTCAACACTGCATTCAGACTAGGCTGTTCCAGCCGTCAGAATGCTTAGTTATTAGCGGTTCGTTGTTTTTTGTTCTTCAGTAATCTTTAATGATTGCCATCTTCCATTTGTCCCACTTCTCCATAGCCATTCTAAAGGGCCAAATTTATACTTGCTGAACCACCAATTACTAAACAATATTTGAATGAGAAAAAATAGCAACCCAAGTCCAAGTGCTCCTGTTCCTGATAATTTTAATAACAAGCCTAATCCATAACCGTAAAAAATGAAAATTCCGAAAGCAGATTGTAGAACATACGTTGTAAGGCCCATTTTTCCGACTGGTATTAACTGTTTTACAAACTTTTGAGTAATTCTTGATTTATAAAGAAGCAGAACCAATCCTATATAAAGAAGTGGGATAAAAATATTAGATGCATCTTTAGCAATTGAAGCAAAATAACGAACGAGTTCAGAATAGATTGGCGTTGAAAAATAGAAATTAATTAAGATTAATGGAATTCCGATTACAGCCGTTACAAGAATTAATTTAATAAGTGGAATTTTTTCGATATTCTCATGCCATTTTTTTCTTCCAACCCAAAGACCTAAAAGAAACAAACCTGGAATTACCCAAAGTCTGCCACTAAATTTCAGATAGTTGTATTTATTGATAAATCCGATAGTGCTATTTGAGACAATTAGCTTTCTATACTCTCCATCAAGTATCAATTGAAAATAACGAGTTGCTTGTTCTACTGGACTTGGACTTATTGTGGTAGGTTGGCTTATCTCTAAAGGTGGCTGAATGAATGATATTGTTTTTAAAATAATACTTGGTCCATTGAGTGCAAAGAATAAACCAAGGACAAATATTAACTTTGTTGGTAGTTTTCTAAATGGAATTAAAGCCATACCAAAGACTGCATAAACAGTTAGAAAATCACCACGATAATGTATATGATGGATATACCCAATCAAGAAAAGTAATATAAGACGCCAAGCAAATTTTAACGAATTCGAATCCTTCTTGCTACCTAATATTAAATAGAAACTTAATCCGAAAAGCATCGAAAAAATTGCATAGAATTTGCCTATAAATAAATTTTGAATAATAGTTTTAGAAACTGAATCTATTGAAGATAAAATATTGAATCCTACATATTGAGGTGGCGTAAAACTTGCCAAATAACCTTCAAACATATGGGTCATTACAATTCCAAATAATGCGAAACCTCGTAATGCGTCTATTTCTTCAATTCTTTTCATTCGTAAAGTTTGTTGTTTCTAGTTCTATGTTTTTTTCAATGACCGCTAACGGCCTCGGCTATGCGTAGTGCGGGATTTCAAGGCACTTCACTTTCCGTTTAGCAGTTAGTTTATTTAATGTAATTACTTTCATATCAGCACTTTCTCCCGCATTACGTATAGCCATTGTTGAACGAATCCTGCTAAGGCAGGAAGCCGGCAATTATTGCCGTTTCTTCCTACATTAGACTTATCATAAATATTAAACATTTTAAGCTATGAAAAAAAAAGCAATCTATCATTGAAAAGGCCTGTGAAAATGTACCGGGCTTTGATTTACAGCTCAAAAGGCTCCGGAGATCTATAACCATTTCCGGTAAAAGCCAAAGTACTCTCACCAACTATGCCCGATGTCTGGCTCATATGGGTATTCATCTCAATTGTGATCTGCTTAAACTAGATGACGAAGCCATACAGGATTACCTTCATTTCCTCAAGCGTAAGCACCACACTCCCTCCGATAGTTTCTTCAAACACACCGTTTACGGACTGCGCTACCTGTTTCGAATCTTTGACCGAAAGGAAAGTAGTGTCATACTTCCATCTATCGAAAGGCCTAAAAAACTGCCTGTCGTCCTTAGTCAGCAAGAGGTCAGAGAACTGTTAAAAGCACCAAAATTACTCAAACACCGTCTTATCCTGGCACTGCTCTACGGCTGTGGACTGCGGAACTTTGAATGCTGCAAGCTCAAAATATCGGATATCGACCTGGACCGAAAAATGCTCCATATCCGGGAAGGAAAAGGCCGAAAAGACCGGTATGTGCCTCTCTGCGATCTTCTGGCAAGAGGAATTAAAACTTATTTGGAGGTAGAAAGACCTGTCGATTATCTCTTTAACGGAAATAACAGTGCTGGAAAACCTGTTCCTTTAAGTGCCAGAGGTGTACAGTGGGCCGCCCGGGAAGCCCGGCGGGCTAGCGGTGTACAGAAACAAGTCACCGCTCACGCTCTCCGACATAGCTATGCTACTCATCTCCTAGAGATGGGCACTGACATATTTACACTCAAAGAACTCCTCGGCCATGTGGATATTAATACTACCTTGGTCTATCTCCACGTGGCAAGGGTCGGCAGGAGGACTCCGTTTAGCCCACTGGAGAAACTTTATGAGCAATAGGTATTCCGCCTGTCAGCTTGCCGATATTATCAGGGCTTTCCATACCGATATTCCAACGATAGCCTCCAATACGTGGAAAGCCCGAACGCTTTATGCGCTGATGCGTTGCCGAACCGCTGAGATGGGAGGGCATATCGACCGTTGTGACAATCCTGATTGCAACAAGCTACACATCAGTTACAATAGTTGCCGAAACAGGCATTGTCCCCGCTGTCAGGGACACCTACGTGAACGCTGGATCCAGGACAGGGAAAAGGACCTGTTGAATACTACATACTTTCATGTCGTTTTCACCCTGCCCGATACGCTCAATGAATTAGCATTGATCAAACCTGATGTACTTTACCACCTGCTCTTTCAAACCGCATGGTCAGTCCTCAGGGATTTTGCAGCCAATCCCAAGTTGCTAGGTGCAAGGACTGGAATGGTAAGTGTTTTACATACCTGGGGCCAGAACCTAAGCTTACACCCCCATCTGCACTGTATTGTTCCTGCTGGTGGACTAACACCTTCCGGTAAATGGAAGGCTTCTCTCTCTAAGGGGCGTTTCCTTTTTCCGGTAAAGAAAATGTCCACCGTCTTCAGAGCCAGAATGGTGCAGGCACTAAGGGAAAAGAAGTTGTTGGACCCGAAAACTGCAAAGCAATTGTTCTCCAAGAAATGGGTCATCTATTGCAAAAAACCATTCTTTGGCCCCAAACAGGTCATCGAATACCTGGGAAGGTACTCTCACAAGATTGCCATCAGCAACCAACGAATCAAAAAATTCCAAAATAACAAGGTGGATTTTACGGTAAAGAATTACCGGAAACAAGGCAAAAAGGAAACCTACACACTAAAAGCAGATGAATTCCTAAGAAGGTTCACGCTTCATATCCTACCCAAAGGCTTTACCCGAATCAGGCATTATGGCATCCTGGCCAGTGCCTTCAAGGCTACCCACAAAGTCAATATCGACTGTCAGATCGGTCAGGTTATAATAGAAGTAGGGGAAAAACCAGCTCTCCTGCTCAAAAAGTGTCCTTATTGCAAGAACGGAGAACTGCATACAGTGGCATGTTTCGACCAAAGGGGGCCACCGCCAAGCTGGTTCAACAAAATCAGCAAGCAAAACAATAAGCGCCAGGTAGCTTAATGGGACAGGTATGCCCAAATGGTAAAAACAGCTTAAAATTCGCTCCAAAACCGTTTACCTATTGAATAATAGCTAATAGAAAAACAACCCTAGGTCAAAGAACAACTTAAACTCAGTAACTTTTTCAATCTCCCAGCACTATAAAAGCAAAAGGAGAAAACCATTCCCCATAGTACCTTTAATTCCCAGCACCCTTTCGTTCAACACTGCATTCAGACTAGGCTGTTCCAGCCGTCAGAATGCTTAGTTATTGTGCGGTCGTACTTTTTTTTCGGTCGTCTGTGAGCTTTGGCAAAGACATACTCTTTTGCAATTTTTGGTTGCAGCGTGGGCTGGTGCGAATTGCAAATGTGTATGGCTTTTAGCGTTGGCATTATTTCGTTATTACTCTGTTTTTCTTAAAATTCTCTGCTTGTTCAAATATGTCTTTATATACTTCGTCTCTTTCTACTGGCGGATATCCGTGTTCGTCCAAGAGTATTATAAGTCCGACTTTTAAAGCAGATTTAATGTCTTCGCGTTTGCTCCAATCAGGATATTTTGCTTGTGAGTCCACCAAGTCTTTTACTGCCTGGGCTAAAACAATCAGTTTGTCCTCTGGATATTTGAAGTCATACTTGATGCACAGGTCTTTCAAAATGTCGTAAAAGGCTTTTTCTTCAAAGTCAATTCCCAATTCGTCTCCTGCGGAAAACTCTTTCTGAACTTCCCATATTAAGTTTGTCAAGTGTTCTGCCATTTCTTCGTACACTTCGCTTCGCAAAACGTCATCTTCTTTCCGCTCGTTGTAGCGTTCTACCAAGGTTTGCATTTTCTTAGAGAAGTCAATTCCTTTTACTTTGTTGACTTTCTTCATCTCACCAATGGCTTTGGCTAAAAGCTGTTGAAGCAATTTAATTTTGGTATGTGGCAATTTGATTTTATCAATCTTCGCCAAGTAGTCTTCTGAGAAAAGGTCTTGCTCGCTTTGTGTTTCGTCACCGAGTTTGAAGATTTCCTGAACGCCATCACTTTCCAAAGCATCTTTTATCATTTCCCGAACTCTTGCGTTCATTTGTGCCGTGTCGGGTGCACTTCCTTTGGTCAGTTTGAAAACGATTGACCGAACCGCTAAATAGAAATGAGTGTAATCTCTTTCTTTTTGTGTCAGATGTTCACTTCCTGCACAAATATCATAAGCGGCTTTTAGGCGTTTTACCAAGCCCATAAATCGGGTTTCTAAGTCTTTGGTCAACTGAACATATTCAGCAGCCATATTCAAGGCATTCAACTGTTCTAAAGCTGTACCACCAAAATATTTTGAACTATCGAACTTATGGAAGACTTTGGCTAAAAGGTCCAAATGATTTCTTACAACTATCAGCGATTCTTGAATGTCTTCAAAGTTTTCTCTTTCGCCTTTGTTGTATTTGGCAAGAGCCATATTCATTGCCTTCTTGATGCCAATGTAATCGACAACCAAGCCTTTGTTTTTGCCTTCAAACTTTCGGTTAACTCTCGAAATGGTCTGTATCAAATTGTGTTGCTGGATAGGCTTGTCAATGTAAATGGAATCCAAGAATGGCACATCAAAACCTGTGAGCCACATATCGACTACAATGGCGATTTTAAAATTGGATTTTTCATTTTTAAACTGCCTGTCCAATTCCTTTCGGTATTCTTTAGTGCCGAGCAAATCGTACATTTCTTTTGGGTCGTCTTTTCCTCTGGTCATTATCATTTTGATACGCTCCATTGGTTTGATTTCCCTTTTGTCCTTGTCTGTTAAACCTGCTCCTTCTTCTGCTATTCGTACTTCAGCCCATTCAGGTCTTAAAGCGATTACATTTTTGTAAAACTCGTAGCCAATTTCACGGCTGCTGCAAACAAACATTGCTTTGCCTTTTACCGTAGCACCTTCGTTTACTCTGTTTTCGTAATGGTTTACAAAGTCTTCCGCCAATTTCAATAAACGGTCTGGGTCGCCTAAAATGGCGTTCATTGTTGCCGTTGCCTTTTTGCTTTCTTCTATTTGATATTCATTAGCTCCTGCTTCGGCTGCTTCCTCGTAGTATTTTTCAATTTTCTCTAATTCGCTGTTGTGCAAGGCAACTTTGGCTGCTCTGCCTTCATAAACTATTCGTACCGTGATTTCATCTCGTACAGATTCGGTCATTGTATAGGCATCTACTACTTTTCCGAACACATCCAAAGTTGCATCTATTGGCGTTCCTGTAAATCCAACAAAAGTGGCGTTGGGTAATGAATCGTGCAGGTATTTCGCAAAACCGTAGGTTTTCTTCACACCATCTTTGGTGACTTTTACTTTTTGGTCAAGGTTAGTTTGGCTTCTGTGTGCTTCATCCGAAATACAAATCACATTGGTTCTTTCGGTGAGCAGTTCGGTGTCTTCTGTAAACTTGTGAATGGTGGTCAAGAATACACCACCGCTATTTCTGCCTTGCATTTTGGTTCTTAAATCGGCTCTGCTTTCTACGCTTTCCACTGCATTGTCGCCAATGAATTGTTTTGCGTTGGTAAATTGACCTGAAAGTTGGTCGTCTAAGTCGGTTCTGTCGGTAATAAGTACAATAGTCGGACTTTCAAAGTGCTTGCTTTTCATCAACAAGCGAGTGAGATAAAGCATTGTAAAACTCTTTCCGCTGCCTGTTGCTCCAAAATAAGTTCCGCCTTTTCCGTCACCGTCTGGTTTCTCCGCTTTTTTGATGTTCTCATACAAACTGCGAGCTGCGTAATACTGCGGATAGCGACAAACGATTTTCTCGTCTTTTTTGGATGAATCGGGAATGTAAATGAAGTTCTGAATAATATCTCGCAAGCGGTTTTTATGCAGCATACCTTGAACCAAGGTGAACATACTGTCAATGCCGTCCACGTCTTTTGCCAAGCCTGCAATCCTTCGCCAAGCGTAGTAAAACTCGTAAGGTGCAAAGAATGAACCTGCTTTGTTGTTCACGCCATCACTAATGATACAAAAGGCATTGTATTTAAATAGTTCAGGAATGTCTCTTTTATAGCGAGTGGTTAGTTGAACAAAAGCATTGTGAATGGTAGTGTTTTCCTGAATGGCGGTTTTAAACTCAAAAACCACCACAGGCAAACCATTGATGTATAAAATACCGTCTGGAATGCGTCTTTCTGTTCCAACAATTTCCAATTGGTTGACAAACTTGTAAACATTGGTATCAGGTGGATATTGTTCCTCGGGTTCAGCAGCAATGATGTCTAAATTTTCACTTTGTCGCTGACGGTCTAAACCTGCATAATCAATGAGCGAAATATGAATGTCTTTTTGGTTGCGGTCTTCTCGTTTCAGAATAAAACCATCTGCCAACCACTGCATTATTTTTTTGTTGCTTTCGTAAAGGTCTGCTGAAGAAAGTGTTTTGAGTTGTAAAATAATGGATTGTGCTTCTACCTCGGTGAGATTGGCATTTTGATAGCGGGTGAGCAAGTAGGTTTTTAGGTCTTCTTCAATGATTACTTCGCTTTCATCTGCACGTACCAAACTACTGCCCACAAAATGCGGATAGCCTTCATTTCCTAAAAGCTCAATAAATGCTTGCTCTAATTTCGCTTCTGTGAATTTCATTTAGTTATTTGTAATTACTCTCACTGAACTTGCTACTCGGTTTTCTTCATAAATATCTGCGTAATAATATCGCTGGTCCATTGCATACAAAACCTTTTTTAAGTCGGTTTCAGATTGAACTTTAAATGCATCATTTTCAATATCAACACCCGCTTTTTCTTTTGCATAGTTGATTAGAAGGGTTTTCTTTTGAGCGGTCAAACCATTGTACTTTACACCAATATCTGCAATACGTTTTCTGTTTAATGCTCCAATGGAAGTAGCCTGAACACCATCCAAGTTGATAAAATCATTGCCAACAAACGCATCTACTTCCTCTTGTGTGGCTTCTCGGTGCAGTTCTTCAATTCCTGGGAATATCAATTTCAGTTTTCCAATGGTCTTAAAATATAGGGTATCGCTTGCAGCAAGGTAAACGGCATCTGATTCCTTTCTTATTTCAATTTGATTTCTATGCTCTACAATTTGTGGTGCACCCGAATAGTCAAGAATAGTTTTCCGAGCGATAAATAAGGAAGGTGTAATTCTTTGAAAATGCTTTTGTCCGTTCTGAATAATCGCTATTGCTGCAATATTCTTGTATTCATTATTCGCAATTTGATTTAGACTTGCTGTGCTATATGCTGTATTGCATTCATCAATGTAAAAACCCTGCTGCGAAAAGTTGGTTAATCGAAACCATTCGTCTTCATCAAGTTTATGGCTTGGTGTAAAATCAATGGCTTCAATAGCAGTAATATCTAAGGCGGCAATGATGTCTGCTGTCTGGTTTAAAATGTTTTTGTACTCACCTTGTACTTTTCCTATTAGTTCGCTCATATTTTAGATTTCTATAAAGGTGTAATCGTTAATTCTTCTTACAGACATTGCTTCGAATGTCTGGGGGCTTTTTAATTTCTTTCTGCTAATCAGCATTACTTTCACGTTTTCGCCTGTATGGACGTAATAGAAGTTATACCTAAACACCAAAAACACTGGGTTGAAATATGAAACCCGAGAAACAAAAGTGAATAGGATGGTCATTCCAAAAACCACCCAAAAAGTAATAAGTCCTTTTACGCTTAATGCCACAAAGAAGAAGGCTAAATAATTGGCCAAAAAATCATTGTTGGAAGTTTCAAGCGACACCACTTTGTTGATGGTTGACTTGGCTAAAAGTTTACAAATACCAAGTGAAATGAGTGTCAGCAAAAACGGAATTAGCACATAAACTGCATAGGTTACCCAAGCGTAATTTCCAAGTTGTGTTTCAAACGGATTCACTTCATTTTGAATGAGATAAACAATCAAAAAGAATGAAACCGAACTGAATGTTAGAAAAAGTCTTAGGATAAAATTCATACGGCTTCTGTTTTAAGGTTTTCAACTTCCATACTCTCCACAACCCCTTTCATCAGCACAGGGCAAAGCGGCTTGATGCTTTCTTTTAATTGCTCGTTGATGCGTTTGCGGGTTTCTAAAGTGTGGTAAATGGTGACTATAGCTTCTTGTTTTTCTATGCTCGGAATGGGCAATTTTACATCACACATATCTGACCAATCAAAAGTTTCTCTGGCACTTCCCCAAGAATTGAAACGAGCGTATCGGTCAAATTCCGTTCTTTGGAAATACAGATACAAATATTCTGGAAGCAATTCTTTAGGCTTAATGACTTTGAAAACTGTGTAGATTGCTGAGACAATGCAAGGTTCTGCACTATTCATAGCCAAAGCAATTTTGTCTCCTCTGCGAGAAGTATCCGCCACATAGACAAATTCACCTGTTCTAACTACTTTATAGTTTGAGAAATTTACTCCGCTTGTATTTGCCTTAGTTTCAATCAAAACTTTAGAAGTAGAAACGCCTTGCAAAAACGATACTTGTAAATCCCTATTCCGCTCATCCGATTGCTGAATATATTCTCCCAATCTTTTTAGCGGTTCTTTCTTTATCAAATCCTCAATGTAGGTATCGCAAATCAGCTGCAAATCTTCCAAGCTGTTTTCATAAGTTTTTTGGTTGGTGAGCAAGCCTTTGTACAGGGCTAAATATTTGCGTTGTTCGTCAATGTCGGGAATAGGAATCTCAATTTCACAAAAACGTTCCCAATCCAAACTCGCTCTTACGCTGCTATCACTAATAAACCAACCGTATCTGTCAGATTCAGAGCGTTGAAACCACATCATCATATATTCAGGAATCAACTCGTTTTCATCTTTGCTTTCAATGACTAAATAGGCTGGCGAGATAATCGCAGGTTCATCATTCGTGTAAAGTGCAAGACGAATGGTTTCATCCCTGCCAACTTGCATTGCAGAATAGGCGAATTGCCCTTTTTGGATGATTTTATATTTGGACAAGTCAGTTCCTGAAACATTGGCAACAGAAGGCATAAAGTTTTTGGTAATGTTGATGCCCAAGAGATTTGTAACCTTCAAACCCTTATTGCGGTTGTCAACCAATTGTATGTAATCGCCCAAACGCTTATAACTCATAACCTAATATCTTAAAAGCGTTTATCAATTGAGCTTGTGATTCTTTTTCTTCTTGTAGCAGGGTTTTAAAATCTTGCTGAATGCGTTTCATTTCGGTGTCAAAGTCAATGCCGCTGTCCTTGTCCACAAACTCAATGTATTTGCTCGGTACCAATGAAAAATCGTTGGCTTTCAAGTCTTCAAAACTGGCAGATTTGCAAAACTCGGGTACATCTTTGTAGGTGGTTTCATAATCGGCTTGTTGCCAATTGTGAAAGTTCAGGGCTACTTCTTTTATATCATCTTCGGTGAGTTCAATGTATTTTTTCTCGTATTCGCTGCCCCAACGTCTTAAATCCATAAACAAGATTTCGCCTGTGCGGTCTCGGTAGTTTTTAGGTTTGTCTTTGGTATTGTCCGTGCGTTGCTTTTTGTTTTTGTTCAAAACCCAAAGCGTAACGCTAATATCAGTCGTATAAAAAGTATCTCGTGGAATGATGATAATGGCTTCCACCATATCATTTTCAATCAGTTTTCTACGGATTTTGTATTCTTCGCCACCGCCCGAAAGTGCGCCATTGGCAAGAATAAAACCTGCTACTCCGTTTTCAGAAAGCTTGCTAACCATATTCAAAATCCAACCGTAGTTGGCGTTGCTTTTGGGTGGCACTTCATAACCCATCCAACGTGGGTCATCCAAGAGTTCATTTTCGCCTCGCCAATCCTTTAAGTTAAATGGCGGATTCGCCATAATGTAATCGGCTTTCAGGTCTTTATGTTGGTCGTTGGAAAAAGTGTCTGCGTGTTTGTCGCCAAGGTTGGCAGCAATACCACGAATTGCCAAGTTCATTTTTGCCAATTTGTAAGTGGTAGGCGTATTTTCCTGTCCGTAAATGGAAACTTCCTTTTTGCTTCCCTGGTGTGCTTCAATAAACTTGATAGACTGCACAAACATTCCGCCCGTTCCACAGCAAGGGTCATAAATGATGCCTTTGTAGGGTTCTATCAATTCCGCCATCAAGTTCACAATGGTTTTGGGCGTATAGAATTCTCCTTTGCCTTTTCCACTACTTTCTTTCAAGGCAAACTTGCCCAAGAAATATTCATACACACGTCCAATCACATCTTGTCCGTTGTCTTTGAGCGTGTCAATGTCGTTGATGGTGTCGAGTAGGGAAGCAAGTTTGGTTTTATCCAATGCCAAACGAGAAAAATAATTGTCGGGCAAAGCACCTTTCAAAGCAGGGTTGTTTTTCTCAATAGTGTTGAGAGCAGTGTCAATTTTTAAGGAAATGTCGTTTTGCTTGGCATTCTTGATGATGTAGCTCCACCGAGAAATTTCTTCCAAATAGAACACATTTTTCATAGCGTAGAAATCTTTCATTTCCACATATTTCTCTTTGCCTTCGGCAATCAGTTCGTTTCTGCGTTGTTCAAATTTGTCGCTCGCGAATTTCAGGAAAATCAGTCCGAGTACTACGTGTTTGTATTCGGCAGGCTCTACCGAGCCTCTCAACTTGTCGCACGATTGCCACAATGTTTCTTCAATCGCTTTTTCCTTTACTTTCTGTTTGGCCATTTATTTTAAGTTCTTTTTTATCGTTTTCAAATTTCGTTCATTCTGTCAGAGCGTTGGCAAAAAACAGCTCTTTTGGTTTTTTCAGCGTTGGCTTTGCGTGTCGGCAAAAACCAAATGTGCTGTTTGTGCGTGGGCTTTCTTTGTATGCCGCACAACGGTAAATTGTATGAGTAGTGGCAGATTGCGTGGTAGTTTCCTATCAAACCGCTATGCAGTTTGAGTAGGTTATAAACCTTTATATTTAGCACTTTGCCTGCCATTACTTATACAAAATGTTGGGTGCTGCCTTTTATTTGTTTTCAAACTCTTTCCAAAGCCTCTCTATTAATTCAGCAGCACTTGGAATATCCTTTATTTTCCCGACTCCTTCTCCTGCGTACATACACATGCTCTCTAAATCTCCAGTATCCCCTTCTACAGGCCTGCGTCCTGAATACCTAAGAATATCACCTCCCCACGGTGTTTTTCCTATCACTTCTCCTTCTCCTGGCTTATTCCCTTGTAGTGGGCAACCTTCGGCTTCCCAATTCAAAAATGTGCTAGTTCTCAATACTCTATGCATGGCATTCCAGTCCTGATTGAAACAATTGGTATAAACCGTACTATTCTCTCCGGCTTCAAGCAACTTTTGTCTGTAACCATCAGTTAGGTTACTTTCTTTTGTGGAAATAAATCGAGTGCCCATAACAACTCCAGCAGCCCCATTGTGGATAGCCGACCGAATATCCTCCCCTGTACTGATACCTCCAGAAACTAACACAGGTATTTCACCAGCTACTTCCAATACTTGAGGTAAAGCATATTTGTTGTATTGTGTTGCTTGTATGTGCCCACCAGCCTCTAAACCCTGACAGATCAAGAAATCTGGCTTTAGTTCGACCGCCTTTACTGCATTCTCTCTGCTTGATACCTGTATGCCAAATTTTCCACCTGCATTTCTTATTTTTGAAATAATTTCTTGGCTTGGTAACCCCCATGAAAACTGAAAGTTCCGGCAACCTGCTTCTAATAATTTTTCTATCGATTTAGGCTCAAAATGAAGAATATAATTCGCAAAAAAGTTTCCATTGGTCTCTTTATTCAATTCCTGAATCCATTCATACGAATCATCGGCAGATGACCATGTAAGCTGGACGCATCCCATTCCTCCAGCCTTTGCAATTGCTGCAGCTAATTTACTACCACCAGGTGCTGCTTGGAAGAATGGATATTTTAAATTGAATAGGGTTAAAAGCTTTTTACTGCTTTCGTTTAATTTACCAATCTCTCGTTCTTTTACTTTTTGACTGGCTAGTGCAGTAGAAGAAATGAAAGCAGTTGACAAACCTATTCCGCCTAAAGAACTTGTTTTGAGAAAATTTCTCCTTGACGATTTGTTTTCTTGATTTTCCATTTTTGAAGTATTTTTTATTTTTAGGTTGCACCCAACGGTCGTGGCTATGAGCAGTTGGGGATTTTTTATCCTAACTTTTCAGTTAAGCACTGACCTTTATTTTATTAACTATTTTTTATTTAAACACCTAAACCCCAATTGCTTATAGCCTTTGTTAGGCATAGTTTTTATTATTCAAATTTCATATGGTCTAAATATTCTTCTAGACTTATTTCATTTTTCACTTTCTTTAATGCAATATCAATTGGTATTGTCGCTGAGCCTAATATATTTAAGTTATCATCCAAAATACTTATTCTGGTATTTTTAAAATTCTCTTTTGTGAATTCGTCATCATAAACAGCACAAGATAATTGGTCTAAACATTGTGAAGCGTGAATTAATGAAGACTTCAAATCGTGATTCAATTTACCTTTTACATTTAAACAAAAAGTCTCTGAAAGTTCTTCAGTCGAAACAAACTCAAATCCAACAATTTGCATATTGTGAGTAATGTGTAATAATGCAGATTCAAATCGTACATTGAGATTTTCGGTTCCGCCTAATTCCGTTACTATTTCTTCTATATAATTCAGGTTCGTAAATACTTGTCCAAGTCTTATACTTCTATAAATATCTTGAGTCCAATGTGTAATTTTATAAAATTCTTCAATCAATATGGATTTAGAATGAATATTATTTCTACCATATTTAACTTCAACGCTATCTTTTTTGATAACATAAGATTTGTGTGCCGAAATATTTCTCCATTGATTTGTCGATATTGAAAATAGAGGGTCTTTTAAGAATAAACATATTTCATTTTCAAATTCGGTTGGAAACTCTCTTATTATTTTTCCAAAATCAAAATTTGAATTGTCAATTACATTTTGTCCTAATTTAAATCTTATTAGTTTGTCTAATAACTTAAGTCTTGGCTTAAATACACCTTCAAGTGTTTCATCAATTATTTTAAAGTAGTAACTGATTTTATCTCTTTCAGAAAATTGTTGATAATCAGGCTGAGTTAAGACATTAGTCATCCATTTCATATCAGTACTGGATATGTCTTGAAAAGATTCTGAAATTATCTTAATAGTTTTTTGTTTATCAATTTTAATGCAATCAGCATATAACTCATAAGTCCATTCAAATAATTTGAAGTAATGAGGTTTTTCAGAAATTCCAATATAATTGATTAATTCAGTTCTTAAAACTTCTTTGTTTTTTTCAAAAAGTGTATTGCTTATAAAATATTTTTCGAGTTTGAGTTTTATTAAATCATTCCAATCTTCAACTGAAAAATCAGCAGTAAATTTCGAATCTTCATATATCCTGTCTCGTCTCAAATGGGTCTTTCGTTAAATTATGCCTAACAATTGTATAAAGCTATGTCTTGGAGGGGGAGTTGCGTGTATATGTACTATGTCCATCATCCCTCTCCCGGTTTTCATTGGACAAATTAAGGATTTCGGATAAGGAATCAAGCGGAGACACCACATTTTTATTGGAAACGGCCAGGATATGGCTGTAAATCTCCGTGGTCGTGGACCGGCTATGCCCAAGCAATACCTGTATCATCCGTAAATTGGTTCCCGACTGAAGCAAATGAGTGGCGAAACTATGCCGTAGGGTATGCACCGTTGCCCAGGGATTGATTCCGCTGGCTTTAACGGCTCTTCTGAATACTGCCTGAATGCTTGTCGTCGAGTATTGGCCCCCTTCCTGTCCTTCAAATAACCAGTAAGACGGCCGGTAAGCTTTGTAATAGGCCCGAAGTTCCTGCAATAAAATTGGGGAAAGGACTGTTTTGCGGTCCTTTTTGTTCTTCGATCCTTTGATAAAAAGGTATCCCTCCTCCGAATGTATGTCGCAAATCCGTAGCCTAATGGCTTCACTGATCCGCAATCCTGCACTATAGATCGTTAGTAAGATCGTGCGGTGCTTTTGATTTTCAGTTTTTTGTATCAGGCTTACCACCTCTTCTTTGCTAAGCACGTTCGGCAAACTGTGGCTTCGCTTTGGGCGTTGGATTTCATAGTATTCCCTTGGCCTACCCAATACATGTTCGAAATAGGCTTTTATCCCATTTATAAGGCTGTTTTGGGAAGATTCGGAAAGCTTGTATTTACTTACCTGATGGTATACAAAGCCTTCGATCTCTTCCTTGCTTAGATCCAGTAAATCCCGGGACTCAAAAAATTTCAGGAATTTAGAAAAGGCACTTTTATAATTGCCTACCGTAGACGGACTAAAACCCATTAGTACCAATTTCTGGTGAAGCCGATCCAATTCCTGCTGACTTTTTTCATTCAGGACAAAAACCGGCATTTTAGCCGATTGCCGCACTGAATCACGAATATCCAGCTTTTTACCAAATATATTTTTAACCCTTTCCATATTTTCTTCGGTATTTACCAGACTCCACAAACGCTGGCTGGGATGGTAAAAACTTCCGTTTATCGATTTAAATTGCGCTCGCTCCGCTTTTAGCGAATAGGGGATATATACTTTAAATCTTCCGGATTTTGGGCTCGGTTTGTAAAGAATTAGCTTTTCCATGGCTTTTTTTCCAAATAAAAAAGTAAACGGGTATATTAACCGGAAAATAACCGTTTGTAAACGATTATAAACGTTTGTAAACGTTTGTTTTTGAATTGACACGATCCAGGATTGAAGGGGTATCTGATGCCGGAACCTGCCGGACTAAACCAAAAAAGAGGGGTGATAGTGTCTGCCAGGGAAAATAAAGGAGTTGGAAATAATAATTCCGAAATACCCCCTACAAAAAACCCAGCACCCGCAGTGCCTCCATCGTCAGCCCTTTTCTGGCCTGAAGAAAATCGGCATCACTGACTCCCGGGCCGGGGGCCAGGTTGCTGGCAAAAAAATACACCGCTCCCCCCTTCTCCAGATAGCCCACAAACCAGCCATTGTCTACCCCCTGATCCACTGACCAGCCGGTCTTGCCGCTAAGGCGGTAGTCTTCGGTATCTTCCATGACCATCAGCTCCCGAAAAATCGACATGGTTTCCGCAGACAAGGGCAAATCCCGCCTGTACAGGCGTTTTAAAAAGCCGATCTGTTCCATCGGGCTGATCCGGGAATTTCCCCGCAGCCAGAATTGATCCAGGTTGCTGGCACGCACATCCATCTGACCGAAATCAAGCCGACGTAGGTAGTCCTTCATCCGGTCCAGCCCTATTTTCCGGGCAATTTCCTGGTAGCAGGGCACGCAGGACAGGTGAAAGGCCTGCTTAAAGGTCAAATCCCGCTCCCATTGGGACATGGCCCGGGCTTCCCCATCCCAGGGAAATTCCGTTGCCTCATCTTCGGCGATTCCCAGATCCAGGGCAATCAGGGAATGGGGGACTTTATAGGTAGAAGCGGGCAACTGACCCCTCTCGGCATGGTCAAAATCATTGGAATAATAGGTATCAGCTTCAGCACTATACACCAGAATGCTCCCGCTGAGGCCTGCCTTGTCCAGGATTTCCCGCAGCTCGGCAGACTGTACCTGCTGCCCAAAGGCGGATTCGGACAAATACCCGAAAATCAATCCCATCAAAAGGATTCGGAGAATGTAATACCTGTTGCTTTTCTTCATCAGCCTAAGACCTTATGGCGTTCAAAGGGTTTTTCCCGGTCAAAGAGGTACCGGTAGGTATGGTGCGTTTTATAGATACTGGCGTTTAGTTGCTCACAGACCCGCATCATCTTTGGATTGAAGTCCCCGATCCAGTTCATCTCGATGGTCTCGTAGGACAATTTCTTTTCGGCAATATTGTCCCTGTATTCGGTCACCATGGCGCTTTCCACGCCCTTTCCCTGAAACTCGGGCACCACCCCAAATACCAATCCCAGCATCTTGTCGGGCGGATGCACGGCCTTGTGCCAGAGAAATTTCAGTTTTCCCATCAGGTCCAACTTTCCGTTGACGTACTTGAAGACCTGATTGATTTCCGGAATGCTCACAAAAAAGGAAATGGGCTCCTCCTTGTAAAAGCCAAAATAGACCAGGTACGGATCCACGATGGGCTTCATGCTTTTCAGGATCAGCCGGGCCTCCCGCTCGGAAATGGTCTTCCCCATATGGCCTGTCCAGGCCTTATTATAAACCTTCATAAAATACTCCGGAAATTTGTCCCAGAGCTCCTTCCCCTTCAGGTACCGGAAGGTGATATTCTTGTCTTCGCGGATGATTTTGGCCCGGGCTTCAATTTTGGGATCCATCACCACTCCCCGCACCTTGCGCATGTAGGTAAACTGCCGGAAATAGATCTGAAAGCCGTATTCCTCGAAAAAGGAGCGGTAATACGGGAAATGCCAGTACATATTGTAATTCGGAGGAGAAAAACCCTCCACCAGCAAGCCCCACCACTTGTCCCGCTCGCCAAAATTGACCGGACCATCCATGGCCTCCATCCCCTGCGCCTGCAACCAATCCCGGGCCGCGTCAAAAAGCAAAAAGGCAGCTTCTTTGTCCTCCACACATTCAAAAAAACCCATGCCACCGGTGGGCTGCTTTTCTTTCCATTTGGGGTTGACAAAGGCCGCATTGCGGCCAATCGTTTCTCCCTGATCATCCAGCAGCAGCCAGCGGATGGCCTTTCCGCCACTCTTATACAATTTATTCGTTTCGGGATGAAACAGGTCTTCTATGTCCTTATCCAGCGGCCGGATCCAGTTCTTCTCCTCCCGGTATAGCCGGACGGCCATTTCCGTAAACTCCTTTTCATGGGCTTTGGTACGGACTTCTACTAACTGCATAGGTATATTTTTTATCGAAAATTAATTTAGTTCGCCTTGGCTGCGATCACCTCTGCGTACAGATCAAATTCGGTAGCATCCACTATTTTTGCCGTAACAAAATCACCAATGCGGCAATAACCACTAGCCGCATCTATCAACACCTCATTATCCACCTCCACCGAATCGTAAGCCGTCCGTCCCACAAAATGGCCTCCCTCCTTTTTATCAATCAATACCTTGAAGGTCTTTCCAATCTTTTCCTGATTGAGTTCGAAGGAGATCTGTTCCTGCACTTCCATCAGCCGGTTGGCCCGCTCCTGTTTTACTTCTTCCGGCACATGATCTTCCAGGCTATGCGCATGGGTATCCTCTTCATGGGAATAGGTAAAAACCCCCAATCGCTCAAAGCGCATGCGCTGCACGAAGTCCATCATTTCTTCGAATTCCTCCTCCCCTTCTCCGGGATGACCGGTGATCAAGGTGGTGCGGATGGCAATACCGGGTATGCGTTCCCGGATTTGGTGGATCAGGGCTTCCTGTTTTTCCCGAGTGGTGCCCCTTCGCATGGCTTTTAGTACCGAAGTAGAGCCGTGCTGCAAAGGGATGTCCAGGTAATTGCAGATATTTTCTTTCGCCGCCATCACGTCGAGTATGTCCAGGGGAAATCCCGTCGGATAGGCATAATGTAGTCGGATCCATTCGATTCCCTGCACCTCGGAAAGTGCTTCCAGCAAATCCGCCAGGCGGCGTTTTTTGTACAAGTCCAGTCCATAGTAAGTGGAATCCTGAGCGATCAGCAACAGCTCCCGCGTACCGTTAGCGGCCTTGTGCTGTGCCTCCTTTACCAGTTCTTCAATGGGCCGGGATACATGGCCTCCCCGCATCAGCGGAATGGCGCAGAAGGAACAGGGCCGGTCGCAGCCTTCGGAAATTTTCATATAGGCATAGTGCACCGAATGACTCAGTAACCGTTCCCCCACCAGTTCATGTTTGTAATCCGCTTTAAACTTTTTCAATAAAGCTGGCAACTCCCGGGTACCAAAAAAAGCATCTACCTGCGGGATCTCTGCCTCCAGGTCATCTTTGTACCGTTGGGATAGGCAACCGGTCACATAGACCTTGTCCACCAATCCCTTGTCCTTGGCAGCAGCATACTCCAGAATGGTATTGACCGATTCCTGCTTGGCATTGTCGATAAAGCCGCAGGTATTGATGATGACGATGTTATTGTCCCGGGCATTGGATTCATGCCGGGCATCAATACCATTTCCCTTCAGTTGGCTTAACAGCACTTCAGAGTCCACCAGGTTTTTGGAACAGCCCATGGTGATGATATTGACTTTATCTTTTTTTAAGGTTCTTGCTTTCATAAATTCCTGCAAAAGTACAAAATATACCTGACATAAAACCAGTGCTACCGGTCGGTCATAGATGATGTTATTATATTATTAATTGGTAACGATTTTTATAATGAATCCTTAACCGCCCTTCGTACGGTTAAAAATTAATTCCCCCTACTTTTGAAAAAGTAATACAGCGACAATTTTTTTATTACTCCTTGCAACATTTTTACGAAAGGCCCCGATGAGAATCGGTGCCTTTTCCTTTTTTTAAGGCCGGGGTATCCAGGGAAGGTGCTTTCAGCTTCCCTCTCATAAATTCCGAAGCAATCGCTGGTTACCCTTGATTTTCTACCCGATATTTGTAACCACACCAAATGTCAGACCTCCATGCCTGGGCCCGATGAAAGTAACCAACATCTGAAAGAGGAATTTGCCAATAGCATAACCCATCTTTTTGGAATTCTGTTCAGTATCGTGGCCATCGCCTTGTTGGTCGTTTTTTCGGTTTTAAACGGAACCCTGATCCACGTGGTCAGTTGCAGTATTTTCGGGGCCACCATCCTACTGATGTACACCTTTTCCACCCTTTACCACGCTTTTCCCGAAGGCCCTGTCAAATCTTTATTGCGCACCTTCGATCACATCAGCATTTATTTTTTGATTGCGGGAACCTACACGCCCTTTTTACTAATTGGCCTCGGAGGAAGTTCGGGGTGGGTATATGTAGGCGTCGTCTGGGGACTTACCCTGATCGGATTGGTTTTTAAAATTTTTTATACCCATCGATTTTCAAAACTTTCACTTATCCTCTACCTGAGCATGGGCTGGTTGGCCGTCTTTTTCATCCGGCCCCTGGTAGCCCAACTCCAACTGGAGACCATTTTGCTCATTGCGGCAGGAGGATTGGCCTATACCATTGGCGTAATTTTTTATACCAATAAAAAAATGCCCTATGCCCATGCGATTTGGCACCTGTTTGTATTGGCAGGGACGGTGTTGCATTTCATTGCCATTATGGGCATGATCACCTGAGCCAGCATGCTCATTTTAACGCGACCAGCTGTTTATAGATAGCCTGTGACCCAAGTCACAGGAAGTGGTACGAAATTAGCGTAGCTTTAACTTAAATTTCAACCAAAAAAACGTAGAATATGAGTTACCACATGGATAAACAACTGGAAGCCGCTTCCATCGATATCGTAAAAGAGAAAGTAACCGCCGCACTGAAGGAAGAGGGCTTTGGGGTATTGACCGAAATAGACATACAGGCCACGATGAAAAAGAAGTTGGACAAAACCTATCCTCCGATGCTGATTCTGGGTGCCTGCAACCCTGGTTTTGCTGACAAGGTTCTAAGCATCGACCCCAACATGACCGCCATGCTGCCCTGCAATGTGAGCATCCGCCAACTACCAGATGGCAAGTTTGAGGTGTCGGCCATCGACCCGGAAGCGGCTATGGTCCCGGTAGGCAAAGATGAAATCAAGCCCCTGGCCCGGGAAGTAAAAGAAAGACTGGCAAAGGTCATTGCCGGGTTGGTATGATTGAAGGTAGGGGAGTTGCTGAAAATGGGATTTATTGCAAAAATTGAAAAATGTAATCGGACTGAAGGACCGTGAAGCTTTTGAAATACCGTAAACCCGAACGGATACTATTCCCTCCGCGGCGGAGGGCAACGCCTGTCCCGACCAGAGTCGGGAGGGGATTTTTTCGTGTATTCCGTTTTTAAGATCGTAATTTTCTGTCAGATTTCCGTCCCTAAATCCCCCAGCCCCCTTTGAGAAAGGGGGATTTGCTGAAAATGTGCTTTATAGCGAAAATTGAAAAATATAATCGGGCTGAAGGACCGTGAAGCTATTGAAATACCGTAAACCTAAACGGCTACAACACCTTAGCAGGGAGATTTGTGCGCATTCGAAGCACAATGAAACCAGCCGCTGCGTGCGTAGCGAACCCGTTGCGACCGCTGCGAGAAATACTACGCAACATGCGATACCCCGCTCCTTTCTTTTCTTTTGGTTTTTTTATACCGGCTAATTTCGGAACTTTGGGCCGAAATAGGGAGGTATGAAAAAAATAGACTTTACATCACTGATACTGCTGGAAACGGAGGATTACATCATCGTCAACAAACCTCCTTACTTCGCCACGCTGGAAGACCGGCATGAAGCGCAAAACATGCTTGCCATCGGGAAGGAGTATTGGGAAGACTTGCAGGTCTGCCACCGGCTGGATAAGGAAACCTCCGGTTGCCTGGTCTTTGCCAAAAACCCCGAAGCCTACCGGCATATCGCCCTGCAATTCGAAAACCGTACCGTAGAAAAAGTATACCATGCCGTAGCCGAGGGCATCCACGATTTAGACGGGGTTCTGGTGGACCGCAACCTGACGGCCAGCAACAAGGGGATCGCCCGCATTGCGGCACAGGGAAAACCGGCGCAAACCCTTTTCAAAACCCTAAAAACCTATTTTACCCACAGCCTGATCGCCTGTAAGCCCATCACCGGCAGGCTGCATCAGATCCGGGTACACCTGGCCTATCTGGGTGCCCCCATTTGCGGGGATACGCTGTATGGCGGCAAGCCCCTCTACCTGTCCCAGCTCAAGCGCAAGTTTAACCTAAAAAAAGACACCGAGGAACGGCCCATCATGCAGCGGGTTTCCCTCCATGCACATTCCATCAGCTTTGAGGGCCTATCCGGTGAACCCATTACTGCGGAAGCCCCCTATCCCAAGGATTTCGCGGTATTGATCAAGCAATTGGAGAAAACCAGTTAGTAGCAGCGGGATTAACGGAAGAGTGGGGTCCAGGATACCGCTGGAAAGCTAATGCCAGGAACAATCGGTTACAAATACTCCGGCTGCGCCTTCTGATTACCCAGGGCTACGATAGTGCACCGATAAAGGGAGCGAATTGAGTCTCCAGAAAACCGGATTTTCTATTTCTAATCCGGTAATTCAAGCGGTCACCTAACTAAAGGAAATCACAATTACTCTCAAAAGCCGCTAATTAGCTTAGGTAGCATTTTGCAAAACTCAAAAAGGCCAGTGTTAAAAAGGTACGGTGCCCGGCTGGAAAAGGAATTCGGCGGTCAATTGGGTTTTTAACTTTTGTCACTTTTTGCTTCAGGTCAAAAAGTAACCAAAAACCCCGCCGCTGTGCATCTTTTAGCTAAAATACGGACGCCCCCCGCGCATAGGCAAACTCCTCAGGTTTTGGTAATAAAAGCTCGTTAAGAAAGGCAATTACAAACCAAAACCATCGTCAAACATGCCTCTGCCCTTCCCTTCCCTCCGTCCGAATTTCTTAACGCCAAAATCTGCAAGGCGGAAATTTATCTCCTCTATCTAGTTTAGTGTAGCAAATCCAACTCATAAAACCTTGATCCCTTTATTACAAGTAGCTACCATCTTTGACGAAACGGCTTGGAAAGAGTCAATTGCAAAGGCCGGCAGAAAAGCGAGCCTGTCCTGAATTTACTCAGGAGGGTGTGGGGATTTCGAGGGGAAGGGTTTTTATCTTGATCTCCTGCCTACAGGTTTGGTATTTCCAGGCCCAAAAGTAGGAAGAAGAATCAGCGACCACTAAATAGAACCATTGTCCTTCGGCAGCCCTAATCAAGGCAATCAGAACTTAAAATTCGAAAACGAGGGAACAAAAGCATTAACGGAAACAACTTAATCTCCCAACTTGCAATTGGACTCGCAGATTCAGGGGTGTCAAAAGCTATCCACACCGGGCTGTGCCCCCGAAAGAAAGACTTGCACAGAGCAGAGCTATCCTATTCATTTCTCCCAATCAAATCGAATTACCTTAAACCTCAATTGACTTTCATCAAAATCCGGATGATATTCGTTGTTTATCGAGACATACAACCCATCCTTTCCTACAAAATGATTGAGACCTGGCAGGTTTTGCACTGGCGTAACCGGGATTCTAGCTACCCTAACGAGTAAGTGATTTCCTAATATTAAAGCGGATATCATCCGAGCTGCCTAAAATATGCGGCTGGGATCAATCGTAAAAGGTTAGTCATTTCATCCTGGTCCCTTTTACCTCCACTTCATAACTTTGATGAAAAACAAATTCCATTACCCCCATTTTTTCGTAAATTACAACATGGACGAAAATCGCTCCAACAGCGTAAATGAACCCGCAGCGGAATACGGGCCCTATTCCTATGCCGACTACCTACGTTGGGACCTGGAAGAGAGGATGGAAATCATCAAAGGGCGGTATTTTAAAATGAATGCCGCTCCCAAAAGGCTGCACCAAAAAATATCCCTGCACATAGCCACCGAATTGTACCAATTCTTAAAAGGTAAGCCCTGTGAAGTCTATGAAGCTCCCTTTGATGTGCGCTTACCAGTAAAATCATTGAAGAACGAAGAAATTTTCACCGTGGTGCAGCCGGATATTTGTGTGATTTGCGATCCAAAAAAAACTGGATGAGGCCGGTTGCCTGGGAGCGCCGGAACTAATCATCGAAATTCTTTCCCCGGGGAATAACAAAAAGGAACTCCAATATAAATACGAAGTCTACGAAGAAAGTGGGGTGAAGGAATACTGGATCATTCATCCGAATGAGCAGACCCTGCTGGTGTATACACTCAAAGCGGACAAGTATGTACCCTCCCGGTTATTTACCAGTGGAGATAGCGTCAAATCAGCATACATCGAAGGATTTGTGCTGGATTTGGAATCGCTTTTTAAGGAAATGGATTAGCGAGAGTAGACCTGTCAGGTTTTGGAAACCGGACAGGTCTGGATCCGGACAAGCCTTCTCCGGCGGCGCTATTCTTGTGAAAATAAGGTAGTAAACTTTAGATTCCTTTGCAATTGATGGAATTAACTTCTATCTTTGTGTCCCTTTTTGAGGGTGAAATGTATTTAACAAGCTAATTATTAAACGTTTACACAGTGAATACTTTAAGCTATAAGACCATATCAGCGAACGATGCCACGGTGGATAAAAATTGGGTGATAGTGGATGCCCAATCCCAAATCCTCGGCCGCTTTGCGAGCGAAGTGGCAAAAATGTTGAGAGGGAAGCACAAGCCTAACTTTACCCCTCATGTGGACTGTGGTGACAACGTGATTGTCATCAATGCCGAGAAAATCAGGCTTACAGGCAAGAAATGGAACGAAAAGGTGTACGTTCGTCATACAGGATATCCGGGAGGACAGCGCATAGCGACCCCCAAAATCCTGATGGAGAAGGCCCCCCGGACCTTGGTAGAGAAAGCCGTCAAAGGCATGCTGCCAAAAAACAGGCTGGGCAGAAAAATGTACACCAACCTGTACGTATATGCCGGTTCAGAACATCCTCACAGTGCGCAGAAACCAAAAGAAGTAAAACTTTAATGCCAGCCATCAATGGAAGTAATTAACAAAATCGGAAGAAGAAAAGAATCCGTAGCCAGAATTTACATGAAGGCCGGAAACGGCAACATCACCGTAAACAAACGGGCGCTGGACAAGTATTTCCCCTTTGAGTTGCACCAAATTGTGGTAAAGCAACCCTTGGTATTGGTCAACGAAGACGGAGCCTTCGACATCAATATCAATGTAGACGGAGGAGGAATCAGTGGACAGGCCGAAGCCATCCGTATGGCTATCTCCCGGGCATTGTGCGAAATCAATGAGGAGCACCGCGGACCGTTGAAAAAAGAAGGATTTCTTACCCGTGATTCCCGAATGGTGGAACGTAAGAAAGCTGGACGAAGAAAAGCAAGAAGAAGATTCCAGTTCTCTAAACGATAATTGCGGATATTCTTTTCCACAAACTATAAAAACAACAATTTTATTAAATGGCCAATATAGAATATAAAGACTTACTGGATGCTGGTGTTCACTTCGGACACTTAACAAGAAAGTGGGATCCTAAAATGGCACCCTACATCTTCATGGAGAAGAATGGGATCCATATTATTGATCTAAACAAAACGCTCGTTTGCCTTGAAGAAGCATCCAACGCAATCAAGCAGATCGTTCGCTCAGGCAAAAAAGTCATGTTTGTAGCAACGAAAAAACAAGCCAAGGACCTGGTAACGGAAGAAGCCAAAAGGCTCAAAATGCCATTCGTTACCGAAAGGTGGCTGGGAGGCATGATGACCAATTTTGCCACTATCCGTAAATCCCTGAAGAAAATGTCCACCATTGACAAAATGTCAAAGGACGATGCTTACAGCAACCTGGCAAAAAAAGAGCGGTTGATGATCAGCCGTCAACGGGAAAAACTGGAAAACGTACTGGGTGGCATCGCCGACCTTACCCGTCTTCCCGCGGCCCTGTTTATCGTAGATATCAAAAGGGAACACATTGCCCTTTCGGAAGCCAAAAAGCTGGGCATTCCGGTGTTTGCATTGGTGGATACCAATTCCAACCCCAACGAGGTGGACTTCCCTATCCCTGCCAATGACGATGCATTTAAATCCATTTCACTCCTGGTGAAAGCCTTCGGTGCAGCCATTGAAGAAGGTTTGTCTGAACGAAAGAAAGATAAAGACGAAGCCAAACTTTCCGAAGAGGAAGAAGCAAAAAAAGCAGCCGACGCTGAAACCAACGAATAATCCACTTTGACATTTTATATAAAATTGGACACGGGCAATGGCCTCGTGTTCAATTTTTGTTTTACTGTCAGTACCTAATTTTCAATCAACAAAAAAATACATAGACCAATGGCTATTACTGCACAAGAGGTAAATAAATTGAGACAAAAGACCGGCGCCGGTATGATGGACTGTAAAAAGGCCCTTACCGAAGCAGAAGGAGATTTTGAAAAAGCTATTGACATCCTGAGAAAAAAAGGACAGAAGGTTTCCGCTTCCAGAGCAGACAGGGAAACCAAAGAAGGAGTGGTCGCCACGCATGTCAGTGCAGATGGCAAAACCGGTACCCTGATCTCCCTTACCTGTGAAACCGACTTTGTTGCCAAAAACGACGAATTCGTCAGCTTTGCCAATTCCATATTGGAAGCCACCGTAAAAGGAAATGCGGATTCTATTGATGCGGTAATGGCTTTGCCGTTTGACGGAAGCACCGTCGGCGAAAAAATCACTGAAATGACCGGTAAAATCGGTGAAAAAATCGAAGTTTCTCATCTGGAGAAAGTTTCCGGTGAAGCGGTAGAACCTTACATCCATTCCAATGGCAAATTAGGTGTACTCGTAGCACTCAACCAGTCCGGAGATGCCGTAACGGAGGCAGGAAAGGACGTGGCCATGCAAATCGCTGCCATGAATCCCGTCGCCATCGACAAAGACGGCGTAGATTCCACTGTAGTAGAAAGAGAAATAGAGGTCGGTAAAGACCAGGCAAGGCAAGAGGGAAAACCTGAAGCCATGCTGGAAAAAATTGCCCTGGGAAAATTGAATAAGTTTTACAAGGAGAACACCCTGCTTAGCCAGACCTTTGTAAAGGATCCCGGAAAGACCATCGCCCAGTACCTGGAAAGTGTCAATAAAGGCCTGACGGTAGTGGATTTCAAGCGTATTTCCATTGGCTAATTGCCTTTAACAAACCATTATAAAATCAAAACCTGGCCCTTTGTGGTCAGGTTTTTTTGTTTTCGGGTAAAATCCCAATCGAGTTCTTCCGCTGCACCGGGATTTCATCCTTTCTGAATGCTTTCCTGCCTTAGTTGTTTGCTCAGGCGGATGAATCTAAACCAAATCAGCCGAAAATCTCAATTTCAGCAAATCCCCCTTTCAAAGGGGGCTGGGGGATTTAAAGACGAAAATAGCCCCGTCCTGAAATAGGCTTACGCAAAAAATGCGGTAAATGGAAAAAAGAGTAAACCTAATATAGGATAATGGTGCGTGACCCGGCCTGAAACTGGTCAAAATACAAAAAAATCCCCCTTGCCCCCTTGATAAGGGGGAATGGTAGCCGTTTGGCTTTACGGAATTCAAAACCCTAACGGTCCTTCAGCCCGATTACATTTTTTAATTTTTGCAAAAAATCCCATTTTCAGCAAATCCCCCTTTCAAAGGGGGCTGGGGGATTTTTTTCGTTCTCAACTAGCCAATCAATCAAATGCGAAAAATCAGAAAGGTACTTGACCGCTTCGATTAAACAATTTTGTCCTTAAACAATGAGTGGATTTTATTATTTAAATTTAAAAAAATAAAATTTTTTGTGAATTAAAATGTGCATAAAAATCCCCCTTGCCCCCTTAAAAGGGGGATTTAGTTACAGTACCAGAAAGCGCTGGCAGTCCACTATTGCATGTGAATCGAATGGACGTTTACCCAATTAAAGCTGAATAAGTATCATTGAAACGGGCTGAAAAAGCTACTCATTAATACCGTTCCCGGTAAACCGCACGAATCCAAATCCCCCTTTTCCTCCGCCGCGGCGGAGGGATTCTATATGCATTCGGGTTTACGGAATTTAGTAACCTTGGCGTTTATTAGCCCGATTGCATTACCCAATTTTAGCAAAAAATCTCAATTTCAGCAAATCCCCCTTTCAAAGGGGGCTGGGGGATTAAAAGACGAAAAATTGACCCGTCCTGAAATAGGCTTACGCAAAAAATGCGGTAAATGGAAAAAAGAGTAAACCTAATATAGGATAATGGTGCGTGACCCGGCCTGAAACTGGTCAAAATACAAAAAAATCCCCTCCCGACTCTGGTCGGGACAGGCGTTGCCCTCCGCCGCGGCGGAGGGAATTGTAGCCGTTTGGCTTTACGGAATTCAAAAACCTAACGGTCCTTCAACCCGATTACATTACCTAATTTCAGCAAAAAATCTCCTTTTCAGCAATTCCCCCTTTCTCAAAGGGGGCTGGGGGATTTAGGGACGAAAATAGCCCCGTCCTGAAAAAAGTTTACAGATTTAAATTTTATTCATTGTTAGTCCTACCGGAAATTTACAGAAATCAGTAAACGTATAAATGGTCAAAACACAAAAAATCCCCCTTCACCCCCTTAGCAAGGGGGATTTGTGCACGTATGGATTAGCGGCATCAAAAAGCCGTAGGTTCTATCATTCCAATTACAGGCTGACTGGTCACGAAAAAAATTTACAACATACGATTTAAATTAACCCCGCCTGCTGAAGTATTTTGCCATGGTCAAAGGCAAGTTCCGGAAGCTCGGAGAGTGAAAACCATGCTGCCTCGCTGCTATCTGACCCGGCCCGGGCTGCCTGGGTATGTTCGATGGGGAACAAGAAAGCCACACTTACCATCCAGCCTCTGGGATCCCTGCCCTTTTCTGCAAAAACGCCAAGCATTTCACCTTCCGGCAATTCCAGGCATGTTTCCTCTTTCAGCTCCCTTTTGCAGGCCTGTTCGGGTAATTCATACTTCTCGACAAATCCCCCGGGCAAGGCCCATTTACCTTCGAAGGGTGGATTCCTTCGCTTAATCAGCAAGACACGGTTTTCTGACTTATCGTATACCACCGCATCGGTGGTCAGGGCAGGACGGGGATAGTCGTAACGGTACATGGGCAGATACGTTGGTATAGAGAATCGATACCTCAAAAATGGTGCAATCTTTACCCAAAATGGGGTCCATAAAAAAAGTTTCGCCCTACCAATGCATTCAAAGCAAAAAACTTTTTTTATTTCCGGTACTTAAAAAAAATCCCACTTAGAGAGGTCAACACGGTGATCAGAAAAAACAGCAGGCTAAAGGCAACCGCCACGTTCCGATCGATACCCACCAGATCGTGGGCATACACGAATACCAGTTCCCTGGCCCCTACCCCACCGATGGTCAAGGGCAAAACCGATACCGTGCTGGATACCAGGAAGACAAACAGGTAGGTTACGAATTGTTGTTCCACCTCTAGCGCGGCCAGGATAAAGTAGGCACTGAAGAGCTGCAAGATCTGGTTTAAAAAGGAGTACCCTGTACTTGCCGGAATGGAGGACATAAAGGGTCTAAAAAAAAGATACATCACCAGGTAAAAACCAAAAGGAAGGGCTACCATGGCCAGCAAGCCCACCCAGAATAAGGAAATGGGGTATTCCCATGGCAGGTCCAGAAATAGCATCAACCCAAACATCAGCCATAGGAGTACGGCAAGCCCGTTCCCCCGGTCCAGCAACACGCAATGAATTAACTTTTTCACGGGTGCCTGATGGGTTTTGTTCAACAGATAGACCTTATACCCGTCGCCCCCAATGCCTCCCGGCAGAAAAAGGTTGTAAAACATGCCGATGGCATATAATTTCAAGTTTTTGATTTGGGGTAGATTCAGGCCAATATCCTGAAAATACCGGTTTAACCGAAAGGCACTAAATACTTTGGAGACGACAAAAAATATCCAGGCCAATGCCAACCAGCCAATATGTGCGGACTGAATGACTCGCCAGGTGGTCTTGGTATCGATTTTGTTAAAAACCAAATACAGCGCTGCTCCGGTTAGGAGTATTTTCAGTAAAAGTTTAACTCGCTTCCTGACCACCTTGATGGGTTGCTTTCACGGTGTACGTTTTCTTATCCTGTGACTCAAAATAGGTACGGACAATGATTTCGGCCACAATGCCGGTAGTGATCAACTGAATACCGCCCAGCACCAAAATGGAGCCTACCAACAATATGGGTCTGCCCCAGATGTCTCCTCCCATTAATTTCACCACCAATAGGTAAAAGTTCACCAAAACACCCAAGGCCAGGGACAGTAATCCCAGGGTACCAAAAATATGGATGGGGCGTTGAAAATACTTCTGAAAGAATAGCATCAGAATGAGGTCAGCGATCACTTTAAAGGTGCGGCTTAGCCCATATTTGGAGGTTCCGTGAATGCGCGGATGGTGTTTGACATCCACTTCGGTCATTCGGGCTCCTTCCTGCCGGGCAAGGACGGGAATGAAGCGGTGCAGCTCTCCGTACAAGCCCATGTTTTGGGCAATTTGAGCCTTGTAGATCCGCAAACTGCAGCCATAATCGGAAAGGTACACTTTGGTAGTGGTACGGATGAGCCAATTGGCCATTTTACTAGGCAGTTTTCGGAGCACAAAACCATCCTGCCGGTTAGCTCTTCTCCCGGCCACCACGTCCCAATCTTCCTTTTTAGCCATTTCCAGCATCATCGGAATATCGCTGGGGTCGTTTTGAAGGTCACCATCCATGGTCACAATATACTGCCCCTTGGAATGGTCAATCCCAGCAGCCAGAGCGGTGGTTTGGCCGTAATTTTTATTGAAAACCAAAATTTTCGTCCGCTCATTGACCAGGGCTTTCATCTTTTCCAAGGATCGGTCGGTGGAGCCGTCGTCGACTAAAATCAGTTCGTAGCTAAGGGAGGAAAGGGCCGCATAAATCGCCTCCAGTAAGGGAGGGATATTGCCTTCTTCGTTAAAAATGGTGACGACTACCGAAATCTCTGGGTGGGCCATAGGACAAAATTTTACCAAAATTACGCTTTTTTGAAAACGGGGACAAATGGAGTCCTAAAAACATTCCCAACTATATCTCCATTTGAACCCGTTTGGTGCTATTGGCCCATCGGTTAAAAATCCCTATATTGATGGTGAAAAAGCCAGGAATTCCTGGAAAACTCTATTTATCAAACCAAACTAGTAAACCCAATGAACACGCATTCCAGAAGAAATGCCCTCAAAACCATGGCGCTGGGCAGCAGTCTTGCCCTGGTCAACCCCCTACAACTTTTGGCCCGATCCAAAAAAGAAAAAATCGGCGTGGCTTTGGTGGGGCTGGGCTATTACAGCACCGACCTGTTGGCTCCTGCGCTGCAACAAACCGAGCACTGCTACCTGGCAGGAATTGTAACCGGCACTCCGTCTAAGGCGGTAGCCTGGAAGGAAAAGTACCAGCTGCCGGAGAAGAATATATACAACTACGAGAACTTTGATAGTATTGCAGACAACCCGGATATCGACGTGGTGTACGTGGTGCTCCCTCCTTCCATGCATGCGGAGTACACCATACGGGCTGCAAATGCAGGAAAACATGTCTGGTGTGAAAAACCCATGGCGGTGACCAGCAAAGAATGTCAGGATATGATCGATGCCTGTGAGAAAAACAAGGTACAACTAACCATTGGTTACCGGCTGCAACATGAGCCCAATACCCAGGAATACCGCTCCATCGTTCGGCAAAATAAACTCGGGAAGGTCAACTATGTGGAATGTGCTGCCGGCTACCGGGAAAACAGAACCGACCACTGGAAGCAAAAGAAAGAAATGGGCGGAGGGGTCATCTACGACATGGGTGTCTATTCTATCCAAGGTGCCCGCATGGGTACCAATATGGAGCCCATAGCGGTCGTTTCAGCTAAGGCCATCTCCACGCGTCCGGAAATATACCAGGACGGACTGGCAGATGTGGTGGAAGCCAAATTGGAGTTCCCCGGAGGCGTGCATGCGGACATCAAGACCAGTTTTGCGGAAAACATCAACTTCCTAACCATTGACTGTGCAGAGGGAGACATCGAAATGCAACCCTACTCGGCTTATGCAGGTGTGAAGGGCAAAAGCCCACTTGGAGAAATCAACCATCCCTACCAGGTTCCCTGGCAACAGGCGAATCAGATGGATGACGATGCCCTGGCCATTTTGGAAGATAAAGCCCCCTTAGTTCCCGGAGAAGAAGGATTGAGGGATATTAAAATAGTGGAAGCTATTTTGAAATCCGCCAAAAGTGGAAGAAGGGTAACGATTTAATTGAAAGCCTGCTTTTGGGAAGAAATGCCTTCCCAAAAGCAGTATTTTTTTCTACTTTCGTACATTCTTTTTGATCATATGGAACTAACCCGACAATGGTACGAAGGCTACCAGTTACCTCTGCTGGCATTTCTGCTTTTAATTGCTCCGTTTGCGCTGGATTTTCATTTGCATTATCCGGACGAAATGTACTATACGGATGCGGCCATCCAAATGATGCAAAACGGGGATTACCTGACTACCTATCTGGGAAATGGTGACTTGCGCTTTAAAAAACCAATACTTACCTACTGGACGGTGCTAGTGGGATTCAAAACCCTCGGAGTTTCTGCCCTGTCTTCCAGACTCCTGTTTTTGATCGCCGGTGCATCCCTGATTCCGCTTGTGTACCGGATTGCCAGCCTGATCAGCAACAGCAGCCGACTGCCTCAAATTTCTGCCTGGATAGTGGCGACGCATCCTATTGTGATTTTTAGCAGTACCCGTTCCATTCCAGACATATTGCTGGTTTTTTTTATGACACTTGCCGCCCTTGGGGTGAGCGGATTGATCCGATACGGAAAACAGGCACCAAAAAAATACCTCTGGCTATTTTACCTAAGCCTGGGACTGGCGTTTGAAGTAAAAGGCCTTCCCGCTGCTGCACTGGGAGTGATCGCCATCGCCTACCTGCGATTTAATCCCTGGCAGCCGCTATCCTTGAAGCAACTGCTTTATCCTCCCGCTCTTCTAAGTGGTGTCGTCATTGGCTTGTTTTGGTTTGTGGCCATGTACTATAAATTCGGGCCGGTGTACCTGGACTCCTTTTATGAGGACCAACTGGGCATGCGGATGGGCAGCAGGGTCTGGCAGATTATCCGGCATTTTTCCCTGGCCTTGCTTTTAATGTTGGTTTTGTTTGTTCCCTGGTTCATTCCGGCACTTAAAAACGTGAAAAAAAACTTTCTCTCCGTTTTTCATGAAAACAAGGTGTTTTTTGGGTTTGTAGCCGTTTGGGTTGCATCCATAATCGCCATGACCGGATTGGTATCCACTTTTTACGAAAGGTACCTGCTACCGGTCACCCCTGTAGCCGCCATTGGACTGGCAGCAATCCTCCTTAAAAGACAAGGAAATTCGCTAACTAACAGCCTGAAAGTATCCGCATGGATCTTTCTGGGAATAAACTGGCTATTGCTGACGGTAGCCCTGTTGCCGGTAATAGGCTTCAAAAATCCATTGCCCATATATTTTCAATGGGCAGTCGGGCTAAGCCTCAGTATCTTCCTGGCTTTCAAACTTGCGGTCCCTGCTTACCGGTTGCCGGTATTGGGTACCTCTATTTTGCTGGTATTTTTCAACCTTTCTTTGCTTTCGCATCCCTTTTCCATCCCTCATCAAGGCGTACAGCTTCGCGTACACCTGGAGCAACAATCCATTCCCGGCAACAGCCAAATCGCCTTTTTAGGCCATCCCCATTACGCCAGTAAAATCCGAATTGGATTGGGGCCGGTATATAAGATGAAAACGTTTAAAAATCTGGCGGAAGTACCTGAACAATACCGGTACCTAATCTGTGACGAGCCCCAGAAGGAACTGCCAAACGGCGCGTTTTCCAGCGATCTGGCCAGCCTGAATTGGGATCCAAAACACTGGCAGGAAATGATAGCGGCCATTTTCAGCGGAGAGACAAAGGCCGTAAAGAAGGAATGGGGTAAAAAATATTATTGGGTCGAGCGTTTAGCTCCATAAAGAAGCGCTTCGGAACGGTTTAAACGAAAAAAAGCCGCCCGAGAGCAGCTTTTTTTACGTGAACAACATTTCTTATTGCTTGGCGATTACCAGCTTTTCCTTGAATTTTTTAATCTGCCTTCTCAATGCCTCCACCGAATCGTCGGCAGCGGCTTCAAAGGAATCGTTTTGACTTTTAGCAAAAAGTTGTTTTCCGGGTACATTCAGCTTGATTTCCACGATTTTATTCTCACTCCTATCATTTTTATCCAGCCTCATAAAAACTTCTCCGTCAATGATCTGATCGTAATAGGTATCCAGCTTGTCAGCCTTTTTCTGGATAAAGTTGATCAACTTCTGATCGGCGTCGAAATGAATTGAATGCATTTGTAATTTCATAATAATCACTGTTTAAAAGTTTGACTTTTATTTACGCTTTAGGATGTGCCTGTTCGTACACAGCCTTCAGTTTCTCGATCGAATTATGGGTGTACACCTGGGTAGCGGCAAGGCTTGAATGGCCTAAAAGATCTTTGACCGCATTGAGGTCAGCTCCTTTATTCAGCAGATGGGTGGCAAAGGTATGTCGCATTAGGTGAGGACTTTTTTTGGTGGTCTGAATAAAAAGATCAAGGTACCTTTTGACAATTCGGTAAATCATCATCGGATAAGCTGCTTCCTTGTTGTTTCTAACGATAAAATAGTCATTTCCGTCTGCAAATGAAAATGTTTCCTCGAATACTTTTTTATAGGAAAGGATATTCTTTTGAAGCTGAGTAGCTATAGGAATAATTCGGTATTTTTTCCCTTTACCCAGTACCTTTAGCTGCCCACTTCCCAGGTCCACCGCATGCCATCGCAAACCAATCAGTTCGGAAAGCCGCATACCGGTCAGGTACAATACCTGCAGCACCATCCGATCACGCTGCCCTTCGAAACCCGCATCGAAATTTGCGGCCTCCAGCAGCAGTGCCATTTCATTTTCCGGAATAAATGTCGGGAGCTTTCTTCCTTTCTTGAGGGACTGTATTTTCACCGTGGGATCCCGGCTGATTACTTCAGATTTGAGCAAAAAAGTGAAAAACGTTCGGAGCGTAGCCATTTTACGGTTGACGGTGGCCTCCGAAAGTCCTTCCTCAATCAGATCCACCATCCAGGCCCTGATTTCCGCATGGCTCGCTTCTTCCAGCCTATTCATGGCAAAAGCAGTTTCTAAAAATTCAGAAAACTGCTCCAAGTCCTTCTTATAAGCCAGCACGGTATGTGCACTCGCTCTCTTTTCGTTTTCCAGGTAATTTATAAATGAAAAAAGCATATCGGTGATTTAATACACCAATATGCTTATAAATTTTATGAAAACGAAAGGTTTTCTTATTTCCCTTCCTGTTCCTGCATTCTTTGTTTGTAGGCGGCTTTAATTACCTCCGTCCTTCTGCTTACGGAAGGCTTTTCGAAATGCTGCCTGCTTCTCAACTCACGGATGACTCCGGTTTTGTCAAATTTCTTCTTAAAACGCTTCAGCGCCTTTTCGATTGATTCGTTCTCTTTTACGTTTACTACGATCATATAATACACCTCCTTTCAGCCCGCAAAGTTAAATAAAGTAAATGGAAATACAAAGAAAAACGGGATCCCAAAGAATAATGGATGGGTACCATCGGTACATTTACCAGGTTTTTCCCGGGTAATATTTCTCCCCGACGGGATTTAACTTTATATTTGGTCATGGAAAAAATTTTGATTACCGGAGGAGCCGGATACATCGGGTCACATACCGCCGTCGCTCTGGTGGATGCTGGCTACCAGCCCATCATTGTCGATGACTTTTCAAATGCCGAAAAAAGCGTTTTGGATGGCTTGCAAAAAATTACCGGCCAGTCCATCCCTTGTTACGAGGGGGACTGCAACGATAAGCGCCTAATGGAAAGAATATTTTCGGAAAATGAACTGACCGGAGTGATTCATTTCGCTGCTTACAAGGCCGTGGGAGAAAGTACCGAGTATCCGCTTAACTATTACCGAAATAATATTTTTTCGCTTTTGGTCCTACTGGAAATCATGGAAATATACGGGGTGGAAAACCTGGTATTTTCTTCTTCCTGTACGGTCTACGGGCAGCCGGACACGCTACCGGTCAAAGAAAGTACTCCCAGAAAGGATGCGGAAAGCCCTTACGGGAACACCAAAAAAATCTGTGAGGATATCTTAACCGACCAGGTTAAAAGCAAAGCCAGGCTGGCCGCCATCGCATTGCGGTATTTTAACCCCATTGGTGCCCATCCATCGGGGCTTATCGGGGAGTTGCCGACCGGAGTTCCATCCAATCTGGTCCCCTTTGTTACTCAAACGGGAGCAGGAATCCGGAAAGAATTAACCGTATTTGGGGATGATTACGACACTCCCGATGGCAGTTGTGTCCGCGATTACATCCATGTAATGGACCTGGCTGAAGCACATGTAAAATCCATCAGCTATCTCAAAACTAAAACCGCTCCCCTCTACGACCTATTCAATGTAGGCACCGGGACGGGAAACACCGTTCTGGAGGTAATCCGGGCTTTTGAAAAAGTCAGCGGCCGGGCTTTGAATTACAAAATTGGCCCTAGAAGACCGGGAGATGTGGAAAAAGTATGGGCGGATACCGAAAAAATAAATCGTGAACTTAACTGGCAGGCCAAATATTCCCTGGAAGATTCCCTTCGTGACAGCTGGAATTGGCAGTTAGCCCTTTCTAAAAACCCCGCATAACCCCATAGTCCCTTATGAATACCCGCTGGTCCCGATTAGCCATCTTTATCGCTCTTTTACCTCTTTTAAGCTTTCAGCTAAAACCCGACCCGCAGCCAGCAGACATGGTCTACCCGCTGCTGGATGCCGCTAATTCCAGGTGGTTTTATTTTAGCTCGGCCACCCGTCCCTTTGGGATGGTTAATCTAAGTCCGGACCACGAAATAGACGGTGCCTGGAACAGTGGCTACCGCTACGATGCCGACAGCATCAAGGGGTTCAGTCACATTCATGCCTGGCAACTGTCTGGAGTTTCGGTGATGCCCCTGAGCTATACGGATGCGCCAGAGGCCTTGCTAAACGACTATTATTCTCCTTACAGCCATGATAAGGAAACCATCCGCGTCGGCTACCATCAGGTGTACCTGGACCGCTTTGACATCGAAGCCGAGCTTACCGCCACTCATCGGGTAGGCATGCATCGTTACCACTTTCCTTCCGGGAAGCAATCCGGTGTTCTGTTCCACCTGGGGGGGCCGTTGGGACCCAGTGCAATGTTGGATGGGCACCTGGAAAAAAGGGGAAACCGAACGCTGGTAGGGAGTGTCACGAATGCTCCTACCTCCAGACGACCCAAACCGATCACGGTCCATTTTCAGGTAGCCTTTGACCAGGATATTCAGAGCTGGGTGGAGCATCCGGATTCCCCTCATATCATTGTAGGCTTCGGAAACCTGGAGGCTAAACCACTGCAGATGAAGGTAAGTATTTCATACACCCATCCGGACAATGCCTTGGAAAATATGCAGCAGGAACTTCCCCACTGGGATTTTGAGCAGGTGGAGTCGGAAACCCGGGCGGTCTGGAACGAAATGCTCAGCAGGATTCAGGTAGAAGGAAATACCGAAGCCCAGCGAAGACGATTTTACACCGACCTCTGGAAGGCCTTGCAGGGAAGGCGTACCATCAGCGATGTAAATGGTGCCTATCCCGATCATACGGGGAGCAGCCTGCGCATCGGACAGGTACCGCTGGACGAAGCCGGCAACCCGCGTTTCAGGCATTTTAATTCCGACTCTTTCTGGGGTGCGCAGTGGACCATTAGTGTGTTATGGGCGTTGGTCTATCCGGATATTGCCGAGGAATTTGCCAATAGTTTTCTGCAGTATTACCAGGATGGAGGCTTGATTCCAAGGGGCCCTTCCGGAGGCAATTATACCAATGTCATGACCGGAGCTTCCTCCACGCCATTTTTTGTCGGTCTGTACCAAAAAGGGATACGAGGGTTTGACGTGGAGATGGCTTATCAGGGGCTAAAGAAAAACCACCTCCCCGGGGGAATGATGGGCAGATCCGGATACGAACACCTTTCAGCCAAGGGCGGCAATGTGGAAGACTATATAGATAAAGGATACGTCCCCTATCCCAATCCGAGGGGCCGGTTTGGCGGGCACGAGCAAGGTGCGGGGCAAACACTGGAATACAGTTTTCAGGATTGGACCCTGGCGCAATTGGCCAAGGCCCTTTCGAAAAAAGAAGATACGGCCCATTTTCTGGCCCGGTCAAACCATTATCAAAACGTTTACGATCCCGAATCCGGCTGGATGCGGCCCAAAAACGAAGAAGGAGAATGGATGGAACCTTTCGACCCTTATGAGTATGGTAAGGGGTTTGTGGAAGCCAATGCCGCCCAGTTTACCTGGTTTGTGCCGCATGACTTGCCTGGCCTGGCTGAACTTATGGGCGGAAAAGAAAAAGCCGTTGAAAAACTTCAGGAACAGTTTCTAGCAGCAGAAAAACTGGGCTTCACCTCGGGCACTTCTCATGCCGTAGAAACCCATCCCGAATACCGGAGAATCCCGGTAAACTACGGCAATCAGCCTTCCATGCAGATGGCCTATGTCTTCAATTACCTGGACCGGCCGGATCTCACGCAGTATTGGTCACGAAAAGTGTTAGACAAGGCTTTTTCTGCACTTACCCCACACCTGGGCTATAATGGCGATGAGGATCAGGGCCTTATGGGTTCGCTGGCCGTATTAATGAAGCTGGGCTTGTTTCAGATGAATGCGGGAACGGATGAAAACCCTATCTATGAATTGGGAAGTCCCATTTTTGACAAAGCCGTGATCCAGTTACATCCGGATTATTATCCGGGAAAAACCATCACCATCCGGGCGGAGAACAACGGACCCGATCACTATTATATCCATGGTAAACGTTTCAATGGAAAACCGTTTCAGGAGATGGGCGTTCGTCACAATGACCTGGTCAAGGGTGGGGTACTTCGATTGCAAATGAGCGAAAACCCTTAATTTTCTAAAATGCTTCCCCTGCTTTTCTTAAGCGGTATCGAAGGGCTGCAATTTGATCAGATCCTGAATTTCTCCCCAGGGTTTTTTCATTCTTGCGAGTGCATATACCTGCTGATCCTCGTCCAGGGCAAGTGAATTCACATAGGTAGGAATACTGCCATCCGGATAAAAAACAGGACCGTGATCCGTATACTTCCCGGAAGGAAGGTGGTAGGTCACCCAATGCAGGTTTTCCAGTGCTTTGGCGGCTCCTTTGGCAATTTTCTTGCTTTCGTACAGGCCGTCTCCTACAGGTCCTCCGGTGAGATAGTGAAGGGTTTCGCCGTCGGGTGCCAAATCAAAGCCCAGGTAGCCATAACTAAACTGGTCAAACATGCCACTTCTCTTTGAAGGCAGGGAACACAAGCGATCGATTACCTCTAACTGTTCCTTTTTAGGATCAAAACGGAAGAGGTAACCCGAGTTTCCGTGAATGCCGTAGGCTGTATTTTCTGACCCGTTCCAAAGAATTTTACGCCAATTGTATCCCATATCTCCGGGTATTTTGGGATCGTATTCGCCAAAGTAATCCCGGCGCATATGAACGTTTCGGAGCTTTTCAGGCCTGGATTTCAGGTAGGGACTATAGGAGAAGATATCTCCTTCCGCATTGGTAAAATATACTTTTCCGTTATCAGGATCCACCAGCATGGAGCGGCACAATACCCGGTAATCCTTGCCCGGAAAGCCAGCTTCCCCTTTTTCAGAGATGGAGCCGATCTGTATGATTTCTTTGCTTTCCGGATCAAAATGGATGAAATTCCCGTAGGGCCATGTAAGGGCGTACAATTGGTTGCGGTGGGTATCCATGGCCAGGGTTAGGATCCCTTCTCCATTGGGAACTTTTCCCAAGTCTTCCAGCGTTTCCGTTTCCATATTCCAGCATAAAAAATGCCCGCCAGGATACAGTTTCAGGCCATTGGGAGGATTTTCCGGTAACCGTTCCATACCTTGAATCATTTCGTAGTGACCTACGTGGGTCCCAAAATACAGCTTCTTTCCGCTTTCGAAAAAGGGCACATGGCTTTTGCCCTGAGGGATGGCATTTAGTTTGGATTCGCCGCAAGCTTCGGTCAAATCAGCCAAGCGGTCAATTTGCTCCGTCGCGGGATCAAAGCGAAAAAGCTGTCCGCCTTTTTCCAGTGATTCGGATGAAAGCACGTAATACAACCTGCCGTCACTGGCCCTGCTTAGGGATTGGTAGGAATCGTGAGCCAGTTCAAAACCGGAATCGTACGCTTTGGCCGACAGGCCTTTTGGGGTTTCGTATTCAGTCAATTTCAATCTGTTTTTTGCATTTTCTCGTAACGGTAAAGAACCGGGTCCACCCGCAATTTCTTTTCGCTAAGGGTAAAGTAAGTATTTCCGTCAGGGCTAAATGCGAGTGCTTCGCCCTGCGGTTCGGGATCGTAGGGAAGGAGCCGGGGTTTTTGCATCAGGCATTCTTCCAGGGACATCCCTGGCACTCTCTCCCAATAATACACTACCCAATAATTTTTGATGGCCACTTGTAAACCATCCTCCGATATATCCCCGCCTACCGATAGCATTATGGGTAATTCCATCACTTTCTCCAATACCACGGTATCACCATCGTTCAAGTCAGTAGCCGACACTTTGTACAGGGTGTTGCGGGCATCTCTTTTGGTCAACACAAATAAATCCCCACTGATAGGATCTACTAGTAAGGTTTCCGCATCTTTGGCACCATCGGGATACCTCAACGTTATCTTTTCAGGAACGACCACCCACTCTGCACTTACCTCCCTGGGTTCCGGAATTCTATAAATAATCAATTCTTCGTATTTGCTGAAGTTATCCCCAATATCTCCAATATACAAATAGGATTCTCCCTCTTTGGGACCCGGGCCCATAGCAAGGTCTTCCCAATCCCGGTTAACCACACCTTCCAGCCGAATCTTCCCCTGATACTTGCCAAGCGTATCCAACACGTATATTTCGGGAGCTCCATCGCTATCATTGTGCACGTAAATCAAATCCGGAAACCTTCGGGACACCGCCATACCACTGGTTTCGTCAATAAAGTTCTCCTCAATCTTGGCAACCTTTTTCGGCCCGGTAAAAATAGAATAGGCTACCTGAGGATTTATTTTTAGGTCATACTTCTGTTGAAGCTTTTCGGATAGCAAAAAGGGAATGATTGACAACAGGAAGAAAAGCTTCATTAATTTTTCAATAAAAATACTCATTTTCGTACATGTTAATCGCGATGAGCGGTATAAGCGACAATGCGTTCACCAGCTATTGTTCTCCTGTATACCCAAACTTAAGGCTCATTGCCTAATTGGGTAATACCTGATTAAAAAACGAATCAATCTACCATTGATTTTTACGAATAAAAACCTATCCATGTTTTTAAAACCGGCTCCATTTAAATAAAAATGAAAGGACAGCCAAAATGGCTGCCCCAAATAAGATGTATCACTATAAGCTTTACCGAATTAATCGGCCTTCTCTTTCTTCGTTACTTTGATATCCAGTTCATCCCCTTCTCCGGAATAATCTGCTATGATTACGTCTCCCTCCGAAAGCTCGCCTTTTAGAATCTCTTCTGCCAGCGCGTCTTCCAGGTACTTCTGAATGGCCCTGTTTAGGGGGCGGGCACCGTATTGTTTGTCGTAGCCTTTTTCCGAAAGGAAATCCTTGGCCTTGTCTGTCAACTCGATGTCATAACCCAAGTCGGTAATTCGGGTGAACAATTTCTTCAGACTGATATCAATGATCTGATGAATATGTTCTTTGGTAAGGGAATTGAATATAACCACATCGTCCAATCTGTTCAGGAATTCCGGACTGAATGCTTTCTTAAGAGCATTTTGAATGGTGGATTTCATCACATCATCCATGTTCTCTTCTTTGGCTTTGGAAGCAAAACCGATGCCCGCACCAAAGTCTTTCAAATCCCTGACACCAATATTGGATGTCATGATAATGATCGTATTTCGAAAATCCACCCTTCTACCAAGTCCGTCCGTCAATACCCCGTCATCCAGTACCTGAAGTAAAATATTGAAGACATCCGGGTGTGCTTTCTCAATCTCATCGAGCAAAACGACAGAATATGGCTTTCTACGGACTTTTTCCGTCAACTGACCGCCTTCTTCATACCCCACGTAGCCCGGAGGCGCCCCAACTAACCTGGATACGGAGAATTTCTCCATGTATTCAGACATGTCGATACGGATTAGCGAATCGTCTTTGTCAAACAGGTAGGTAGCCAGCATTTTTGCCAATTCTGTTTTCCCCACCCCAGTTGGGCCCAGGAATACAAAGGAACCAATGGGTTTCTTGGGATCTTTCAAGCCTACCCTGGTTCTCTGGATTGCTTTGGTCAATTTCTTAATGGCTTCATCCTGTCCGACCACTTTCCCTTTCAGCTCCTCGCCCATGTTGAGCAACTTGGCTCCTTCATTTTGGGCGATTCGTCTGGCGGGGATACCGGTCATCATGGCAATTACCTCGGCTACATTATCTTCTTCTACCGTGTACCGTTTGGTCTTGCTATCTTCTTCCCACTTGGCTTTGGCATTTTCCAATTGTTCCAGAAGTTTCTTTTCTTTATCTCTGAGCTGGGCAGCCTCTTCGTATTTCTGACTCTTGACTACCCTGTTTTTTTCTACTTTGATTTTTTCTACTTCTTCTTCGAGCTTCAGGATGTTTTCCGGTACATGGATATTGTTTATATGCACCCGGGCACCGGCTTCATCTAAAATATCAATGGCCTTATCCGGAAGAAAACGATCTGAAATATACCGGTCCGACAGATTTACACATGCCTGAATGGCTTCGGGGGTATAATTCACATTGTGGTGATCCTCGTACTTGTCTTTGATGTTTTCCAGGATCTGCACGGTCTCCTCAGGAGAGGTAGCATCTACCATCACCATTTGGAACCTTCGGGCCAGGGCACCATCTTTTTCAATGTACTGCCGGTACTCATCCAGGGTAGTGGCTCCAATGCATTGGATTTCTCCTCTTGCCAAAGCAGGTTTGAACATATTGGAAGCATCCAGGGAGCCACTAGCTCCGCCAGCACCTACAATGGTGTGCAACTCATCTATAAACAAGATTACGTTTGGTGATTTCTCCAATTCGTTCATCACCGCTTTCATACGCTCTTCAAATTGCCCACGGTACTTGGTACCAGCCACCAAAGAGGCCAAATCCAGGGTTACCACCCTTTTATTGAACAGAACCCTGGAAACCTTTTTCTGTATGATTCTGAGGGCAAGGCCTTCGGCAATGGCCGTTTTACCCACTCCCGGTTCACCGATCAGAATGGGGTTGTTTTTCTTTCTTCGGGAAAGGATTTGCGCTACCCGTTCAATCTCTTTCTCCCTACCAATGATGGGGTCTAACTTATCTTCCTCGGCCATTCGGGTTAGGTCGCGACCGAAATTGTCCAATACAGGCGTACGGGACTTTTCCGCCGAACCTTTCGAACTTCCGGTAGACGCGCTGGAAGAACCAAACAACTTGGACCCTTCCTCATCCGAATCATCTGCCTCGGTTCCGGACCGGGGAGATTGATCGGTTTGAAATTCCAGCATTTCTTTTACCGAATCGTAGGTGGCATCAAATTTCTGAAGTATTTGAGTAGCAATATTATCCTCGTCCCGCAGGATTGAAAGCAGCAGGTGTTCGGTCCCTATCAGCTGACTTTTAAATATTTTCGCTTCTAAATACGTTATTTTCAGCACCTTTTCAGATTGCCGGGTCAAGGGAATATTGGCCAGATTTTTAACATTATGGTTTGCTGTACCTTTTACAGCCCGCTCCACGGAATTTCTCAGTTCGTCCAAAGGGACCCCAAGCTTCTTAAGAATGGAAACAGCCACACCTTCTCCTTCGCGAATCATTCCTAACAAGAGGTGCTCTGTACCGATGTAATCATGCCCCAATCGCAAAGCTTCTTCGCGGCTGAGGGAGATCACCTCTTTAACTCTGTTTGAAAATTTTGCTTCCATTATATCCTTTCTTATGGTATTATTTCAAATCGTTGACTAATGTTATCGAATTTGTTTTAAAAACACAATACTTTTGCATATTGTTCAATTACTTTTTTCTGACAAGTTCAAAATGCGATTGGCACCGGGACCTTCACAGAACAACAAATCCACAATAGACAAATCAGGCACAAAGTCTGCGCCAAATATTTGCTGATAAGGGTAAGGCGTATAGATGTTTCCCCTATCTTTCAGCCGTTTAGGGTGAATAAGCCCCCGAATATCACGACAGGAGAATTCTTCCCCCTTTTTTTCACTTACCTCCAATATGACATTCCATCTCAAAAATGTGAGACAAAGTGTCAGTAGTTCCCGGTTCAAATCCAATAAATACGGGTGCTTTCGTAAATACACACGCTCCAGATCAGCATAAAAATACTCAAAAAAAGGAGACTTTCCATAGGCACTCTGTATTCCTTTTAAGTGAACATTCAACCATTTTTGCTGGTAGTCGATCCGAACATCCCTGACCGGCTGTTTTTTCCTGACTCCATGCACCGGCACACTTAGGACCTCCGTCTTATTTGCCAACAAAACCACCGTTTTATTTACAAACGATTGCCTCCTTATCAAATCCCCACCCGGTAGAATAATTTTCCGGCAATCCCCTATCGCGACAAAATAGGAAAGTGGCGGTAAATACAAGGCATCGGTAAGAACTTCGGGCGATTCCTGATTCATTCAACTTGATTTCCCTAAAGTTAGGTCAAAGTAAGGCTTATCACAAAAGAAACGACATATTCCTCAGACGATTTCATTCATTTCTCCCAAACCTTGCCGCACTACTTCGATTTGATCGCCGGTACAATCAACGACGGTAGAGGCTACATTGTTGCCGTATCCACCATCTATGACCAGGTCTACCAAGTCTTTGTACTTCTCGTAGATTAATTCCGGATCGGTACTGTATTCGATCACATCATCCTCGTCCCGAATGGAAGTGGTGAGGATCGGTTGCCCCAGCTCCTTTACCAATGTCCGGGGAATACTGTGATCCGGCACCCGAATACCAACGGTTTTCTTTTTGTTATTCAACATTTTAGGCACTTTATTATTGGCATCCAAAATAAAAGTAAACGGGCCGGGAAGGGCCTTTTTCATCATTTTGAATACCGGGGTACTGAGCGCCCTGGTATACTCAGCAATATTGCTGAGATCATAGCATATAAACGAAAAATTTTGCTTTTTGGGTTTAACTCCTTTGATCAAACAGACCCTTTCGATCGCTTTCTGGTTGAAAATATCGCAACCCATACCGTAAATGGTATCCGTGGGATAAATAATTATTCCCCCCTGTCTAAGGACCTCCACTATTTGATTAACCCTCCTTGGGTCCGGATTTTCCGGATAAAGTTTGATAAATGCCGCAGCCATAATTTTTGGATAATAAAGCCCTTCCGGCAACCTTTTTCCCGATGCCAAACAAAACCATAAAATAAATCATTTAATCTTCAATATGAAAGTACAGCAGTGTTTTTATCCGGATTTTATTTGTCCAGAAAACCAAGTCCCCGTTTTAATAGTATATTTGTCGGAAACATTGAAAACAAGACCTGCCTGCTATAAGGACGCTATGCCAGCAGGTCAAGCAAAGGATCACATGCTTACAGACAAAAAAAAGAAATACCTACTGGTGGGGTTGGTAGCATTTTCTGTTTTACTTACTTCGCTGAGTTTTTATTTTTACCAGGCTTTTTTTTCGCCAAACACCTTGGTAGACCGTGACAATCCGGAAATCTTCACCATTCCTACCGGTAGTTCATTCGACGAGGTGCGGGATCGCCTGATAGCAACAGGTGTCGTTAATGAAATCATCACTTTTAGCTTTGTGGCGAAGGTGATGAGCTATACCGAATCCGTAAAACCGGGTAGGTACACCATTCAGCCGAAGATGTCGAACCGGGAGCTGGTAACCTTGCTGCGTTCGGGTATGCAAACCCCCGTAAACATTACCTTTAACAACATCCGGCTTCCGGAAGAGTTGGCTGGCAAAATCACTTCCAATCTGGAAATGGAGCAAGGTGATTTCTTATCCTTGCTGGAGGACGGAGCTTTTTTGGAAAAATACGATTTTGACACCTTATCGGTCATGTCCATGTTTATTCCCAATACCTACGAGGTCTATTGGAACCTGCGTCCTGTAGAATTATTTGATCGCATGTATCGGGAATACAATCAATTTTGGACGGAGGAGCGTAAAGCCAAAGCAGCACAACTCCAAATGAGTCCTTTGGAGGTATCCACGCTGGCCTCCATCGTGCAGGCAGAGACGAATAAAGCTGACGAAAGACCGGTAGTCGCCGGCGTATATATCAATCGACTGGACCGGAACATGCCCTTGCAGGCCGATCCCACCCTGCTATTTGCCTTGGGTGATTTCAGCATCAGAAGGGTATTGAATGTGCACAAAGAGGTGGAAAGCCCTTACAATACATACAAATATGCTGGACTTCCTCCCGGCCCGATAAATCTTCCGGAAATCAGCTCTCTGGAAGCGGTGCTTAATTTCCAGGAGCACAATTATTTGTATTTTTGTGCCAAAGAGGATTTCTCGGGTTACCATGCCTTTGCGAGGACCCTTCGAGAGCATCTCAACAATGCCCGACGATACCAAAACGCGCTAAATGCTTCAAAAATTTACCGATAATGTTTACAAAAGACCATCAACTCCGGGTTAGGTATGCGGAAACAGATCAAATGGGCTACGTCTACTATGGCAATTACGCCACCTACTACGAGGTAGCCCGCGTGGAAGCCTTGAGAAGTATTGGGTTTTCCTACAAAGAAATGGAAGAAAACGGAATCATGATGCCCGTACTGGAAAACCAGAGTCGGTTTATTTTGCCGGGAAAGTACGATGAAGAGCTGACCATCCGTACCAGCATCCGGGAGATCCCGGGAGTGCGCATCCGGTTTCACTATGAAATTTTCAACGAGCAGCAGGTATTGATCCATACCGGAGAAACCCTGTTGACATTTCTCAAAACAGATACGCACCGCCCCTGCCGTCCTCCGGAGAAGCTGCTGGAAATGATGCGACCCTATTTTGAAACTTCAGTCAAAAACAACTCGTGAAAAAGCGCATTGACGGATTTCTGGATAATCTACACGAGCAGGCCTTAAAACTCCGGCCGATCCATTTTGGCAATCCGGACCAGAATCTTTACGATGTAGGGAAGATCTTTTTTTACCATCTCCAAAAAGACGATGTTTTCGAACGGGCCAGTGCAATGGCGTTTAATTTTACAGTGGCCATGTTCCCCTTGCTACTATTTTTGCTAAATACCATTCCATTTATCCAGTTTTTTTTTCCGGAGGTAACGACAGCCAACATATTGTTATTTGTGCGCGATATCTTACCGGATAATATTTACGATGAAGCCGCTCCCACCATTATGGATATTGTCAGCAAACCCAGGCAAAGTTTATTGTCTCTGGGTTTTTTCCTGGCCTTATACCTATCCACCAACGGAGTGATATCCATGATGAACGCCTTTAATGCCGTATACCGGACCAAGGAATACCGGGGTTTTTTCCGCACCCGGTTGATTGCGGTAAGCATCATATTGGTATTGGTAGTGAGCATTTGCGGGGCCGTGTTGGTGATGTTGGTGGGCAGCGAATTACTACTAAGAATCTCTGAGTTCGACTTTGTAAGCAACAGTATTTATTACTATTCCCTGGCTTTTTTCCGCTTTTTCGTGTTGCTCACCTTATTTATGATTGCCACGGCCTTTATTTTCCGTTTTGCGCCGGCCGTGCATGACAAATGGAAGTTTTTTTCTACCGGGTCGGTGGTTGCTGGCTTATTGATTACGCTGGGATTTTTCCTTTTTACCTTCTATCTGAATAATTTTGACAGTTATAATAAATTATACGGGTCGATTGGCACCATGATCGCGGTCATGTTTTGGTTATGGATCACTTCCATTCTGGTATTGATTGGTTTTGAGATCAATGTGAGTTTGGACAAGGCTAGCAGCAAAAAGCGGTCGAAAAAGGTCTTGTTGCAAAGAGAAAAAAATAACTGAATCAGCTATTTTTTCAGCGGCAAATATTTGTAAAAGCTAGAATATGACCTACCTTTGCAGACCGAAACCTGATAAATTGTTCAGGGAGAGTAAAAATCCGGCGGATTGGGGCGGTTGTGCTGAGGAGCTGGAACGAGTTATAAAACAATTAGAGGAGTGGCAGAGTGGTCGATTGCGGCGGTCTTGAAAACCGTTGAACCGCGAGGTTCCGGGGGTTCGAATCCCTCCTCCTCTGCTGAGTAAAACCCTAACTACTTGAAATATAGTAAGTTAGGGTTTTTATTTTTTAATCAGGGGCGAATTCAGGGGCGAATTTGCTTATCTTTTAGACCCTAAATCTTAATAAATTAAAATTTCTGCTCATTCAAATCCTCCAGGAATGAATGTTGCCTCTTCAAGTTTCAGCCCTTTTGTATTTATCTGAAGTAGTCTGTAATCTGATAGACTTTATCAGATATATCAAAATAAGGTAACCTCTCCCCTGCCCTGATCCTTTGATCCAAGCTTTTTGCCTCTGTAGTCCTTTTCTGTGTAATGTTGGGGTGGTTTTTAAAATATAATCGCTGCTTAATATATTTTGTCATTATTACTTTTTGCTGCAGGTCAAAAAGTAATCAAAAACCCCGCCGCTGTGCATCTTTTGGCTAAAATCCGGACACCCCCCGCACAGAGGCAAACTCCTCACGGTTTTGGTTTAAGAAGCTTTTAATCTAGGTAATAACTTTCCCAAAACCCTTCGTCAAACATGCCTCTGCCGTTGCCAACCCGCGGTCCTGATTTCTTAACGCCAAAACCTGCAAGGCGGAATTGAATTTGTATATTGAGAAGTTTACGAAATTTTTAAAAAAATAAGTCAAATGAAGACATCCCGTGACCACCTAGAACAATAATAGCTGTAAATAAAATTCTCTCCTGCTCACGTCACTACGTCTTAAGTATTTTAAGTATTGGTTGTGATTGATCCATTTTAAATTATTTAAATGCTCTATCAAAAAATCAACTTCCTGTATGGTACATATTTATAAACTATTGATAACAACTAAGTTTTCGTGCGGCTTGTAAAGCCAAGCATGAAAACGCTGTTGCGCGAAACCGGTGAAGTGCTTATGGAGTTTGAGTCGGTATTTTTGGGTCGCTTAAGGTGCCATGACAGGTCAAAAAGTGAATTACCGATACCAGAATTCATTTAAAAAGTAAAAAAGCAGGATTAGTGCAACAAGAAATTTATAAAATTATTTTCATCCAAAATACTTTTATTTCAACTCAAAAATTAGTAACTTAAGGCATCGTTTTAAACAGCAAAACAACAATGGGATTCCTGATCAAACTTTTCATCGTCTCCTTTATTTGCCTGGTAGCCATGTTTGGTGCTTTGGGCAGCGAAAACGAATGGCCGGGTCTGATAGTGGCCATTACGGTGTGGGTTTGGTTTATCTATTCCCTTTCTAAACCCAGCGAATACAATTCCGACAGAAAGATCAGGGAGCTTGAGCGCAGAAACGAGGAGCTTATGAGGAAACTGGAACAAAGAGGTCACTAATAATCGGGTCCAGTAATATTTTTCTTTCAATACACCAAAAGCGGCAATACAATCAAAGGTCCAGTTTCAAGCCCTCAATTTCCAATTCTTTAATATGCATACCGGCCAGAATCAAGTCATCCCCTTCGATGGCCTGCAGGATTTTTTGAATCAGCTCATTTAACTTTTTACCTTTTTCCAACCTTTCAAATGGAAAGGGATCCAGGTTCTGGTCTATAAGCTGGTTGATTTTCCGGTCTATCTGGGTTTGCCGGTTTTTCAATTGCATTACGATCATGGAGATGTCTTTCATTGTTTATTATATTAACATTTTTGTGTTAATAATTTAAACGAAATATTGTAAATCCATGACTAATTATTGAGAAATTCTATTTACCTTTTTTCACCTGCAACCATTTTCCACTATGGATTCCTGATATGGGACTAGATACGCTTGGATGGAGTGGTCGGATAGGATCTTGGTCGACCGAAGAGGTTAGCTAGTCCTATCCGGAAAGACGGAATGCATGGGTATCCTTGGGGAGGGGAAAAGTGTTTGGGTTTTGGTAGGAACGGACAAAATTCAAACTTTTTTCCCCGGGGAAATTGAGGCTGTGACCGAAATTTTAAGTTTTGGTAAATAATCCCAGTCATTTTTGGCAGAATTAAACTATCTTTAAGAATGAACAAATTTATTCTAGTCCTTTTTCTTTTTGCACTAGGTTCTTGTCAAACGGACCCTGAGGAAGATAACTACAGAATTATTAAGGAGGAGGATTTCGAAATAATTTCCATTACTTCAGAAAAGTATTATTTCGAGGAAATCATCAATCCTTCTAATATTGGTTTAGTTGGTAGAAAAGTTCTGATTTCTGAAGCATGGAGAGTTCCAGAGGAACATCCTCGTATTCATATTATTGATTCTAAAGATTGGACTTATGATAAACCAAAGGGAAAATTTGGAGAAGGTCCTTTAGAGGTGATTGATGCCAGCATGTTTTATAAAGGGAAAAACTCCGATACTTTTTGGACGTATTCGATGAACAGGAGGAAATTAGTTGAATATTCGATGTCAGATTCTACACTTCTAGGTAAAAGTGAATGGAAAATGACGGAGCCTATGATGGATCTTTTGTTTTTTACCCAGGCTACTGACAGTAGCTATCTGGGAATATCGAGAGAGAATAAAAATCGGATTTTGGAATTTGATAAAGCTGGAAATAAAATCGGAGGATATGGAGATTGGGAGAAGGTAAGTGATCGACCTGATCTTAATGATTACCAACTGGCGGAATTAAACAGCAGTTTTTTTAAAGGTAATTCAGATGAAGGTCTTTTTATTAGAGTTGGACTTAGAAGGGATAGACTTGAAATTTTCGACAATCGAGACAAATCGTTTATTATCATAGATGGACCGGATATGGAATTGCCACCATTTGAACTAGTTGGAGCAGATGGCAAGGAGCATTTGTATCTTGGTCCAGATCCTCGTTACCACTATAGAGACGCTGTTGTCACTGAAAAATATGTTTTTGCATTATATGCAGGTGTAAACCCTTCTGAATTTAACAAAACAGCGATTATGGCGTAGCAGATTTGGGTTTTTGATCACAAGGGAAAGCCTCTTTGGAAGTTAATGCTGGATAGATCAATCATCAATTTTGTAGTGAATAAAGAATCCAATGAAATCTATGGACTGACTACTGACGAAGATCCTGGAATTGCGGTTTATAATATTCCAAAGGAGTTGTTGTAGAATATGAAAATATTTATAAACTGAAACATCTTTAAAAGGTGATGAAAAAATAAGCCAATGACTTAAGCTTTTTATATTACCGGTCAGAGTTTTGCGACTTTACCGCTTTTCATGCCCTGCAAGCTTTCCCTAAACGTAATTACAATTCTCATTTGTCTCAGTGCCAGGAAACAAAAAAAAGCCCTTTAAGGCTTTTTATCACGTTTTCGATCTTCTAGCTTTTCCCGCTTTAGGAGCAGCTATCTTTTTGCTGATATAGGCCGTATGGGTTTTTCCAAATTGGTCTGACTCTTTGAGGGCTGCGACTTCAAATACCAGGTATTCTTTGCCGTCGTAGTCGACCATGTGGTCTTTGGAAAACGCTATATTTTCAATCTGCCGCAGCCACCCTTGGCGGGTGGACCACTGCCCCCATCTTTGCAAAAATAATTATTTACAGTAAAATATTATTCCTTATTTGCGTTTGAAACAAATTTAGGCAACGTGGCACCGGAATTAAAAAATACACTAACCACTTAGGATTTAAATTTATTGCTTACTACTTTTAATAAACTAATTGGTCCCAATTATGGGAATATCTGACATGGAACTAAGCGAACCATACAATCTCATCTAAAATTAACCACTTATCCTATGATAATTCATTTTTCTCTCTCCCCCTTTTTTCGTAGCGGGATTTTTATCATGTTATTTGCTTGTTTTTCTTGTGGCAATATTTCAGAAAGTGACCAAAGTAGCAATAATGTAGCTGGGGAACTTCGTATAAACGAAAATAGCATCCAAATTCCATTGGATGAGGAGACTTCCCATTATAGTATGGGATTAGATTATTTTAAATCAGAAAGACCACTTTTATTTAATTTCAATCCTCTCAAAAAGTGTATTCAAGTTTACGATATACAAGAGAAACTACTTTCAAAGGAGATGACGTTTGAGAAGGAAGGAAGTGAGGGGATCGGTAGCCTCACCGGGTATTATGTCCATGACCTGGACAGTATCTTTATATTTACTAATACCCCAGGCACGATGTATCTTACGGATTTGGAGCAAAGCTACCTTTCTCCCATCACCCTGGAAATTCCGGATGGCTACGTAGGTCCAGCGTTTCAGTCTGCCCCTTTTAATGCAAATCCAATCATTCGTGGAGATAAGATGTTGGCCAAAGTCCTCGTTCCAGCTCATATCCCTGATATGGAAGAAAGCCAACTTTCACAACAGTTTCTGAGTACCGAATTTTCGCTGGATAACGGAAAAGGGAATTTTTCAGCCCATAAATATCCAAAGGGCTATTTGGAAGAAGGTTTAAAGGCACCCTATTATAGCATGGCAGCGTCTCCGGATCGAGTCGTTTATTCCTTTTTCGCCGATCACCGATTGCAAGTGGCAGAGGGTGTCTCTTCGGGAACGAAAACTGTGGCTGCAAAAAGCCAGTATTTGCCGGAAATTTTTCCTTCTCTTTCCCGAACCGCCGTTCAGTTGGAATATATGACTTATTTGTTTACCTCTCCACGCTACGAGGGGTTGATATACGATAAATACCGGGAGATCTATTACCGCTTTTGTTATCCTTCTATCGAAATAAGTGGACAAGAAGAAATCAATCAATTGCGCGCATACCCAAAGGATTTTTCCATCATGATCCTGGATAGCGAACTAAATATTCTAGGAGAGACCAGACTCACAGAGAGGCATTTGGTACCTAATAATGTGTTTGTAGCGGAAGAGGGACTATATATATCTGCAAATCATCCCGATAATCCCAACCTTAAAGAAGATTGGTTGGAGTTTAAGCTTCTAGAGCTGGTGGAAGTGGGAAGTTGATATCGATAAAACAGCGCAATTTAGCCAATTTGTCTACCACCTACCCGATGAGAATTACTATAAGAAAACAGAAAGCAACCTGGTATGACAATGGGAATTCCCTGTAATCGGCAGCGTCCATTTTCTGCTATCTAATCGGACTGCTTACTTCAAAAGTAAAATGCAAAATCGAATGCATTTCTGCCGGTGAATACCCCTCAAAATCTGGGATTGGCCGGTTATTTTGTTCATTCATTAATCTATTCAGGTGCTTTTGCAGATCTTCAAGCATTTTTTCCTTTTAAAAATAAAATTAAAAAGAGAAAGCCACATGTTTGGCATAGCAAGAGGAAGTTTTTTCAGCCTATGTTTCAATGAAATATCTTAAATATGGTCTGAAAAGAAGAGGCTGTCCGAAAAGTCGGGCAGCCTCTAATTTAGTTGTTTTTTTTCTCCAAAA
>NZ_WNKF01000011.1 GCF_010119225.1 Cyclobacterium roseum
ATAACGATCGCCCTTATATTTACTTAAATACCTTATATGGTTTAAAAAAAAGGGGGACCATATAAGTGATATAAGGACATGTAAGGGATAACGATCGCCCCTTATATTTACTTAAATGCCTTATATGGTTTAAAAAAAGGGGAATCATATAAGAGATATAAGGGCATGTGAGGGATAACGATCGCCCTTATATTTACTTAAATACCTTATATGGTTTAAAAAAAAGGGGAACCATATAAGAGATATAAGGACATGTAAGGGATAACGATCGCCCTTATATTTACTTAAATACCTTATATGGTTTAAAAAAAAAGGGAATATAAGAGATTTAAGGGGTTTACGTATATGATCGCCTTATTTCTTATAGATCCAATCCAAAGCGTTGGTTAAATCCCCTGATTCCTTGCAACCCACCGGTGTGCAGGGCAAGTATTTTGATTCCTTTTGGAAAATAATCTTTTCGGATCAGTTCCAATAGTCCGAAAAATAGCTTTCCCGTGTATATGGGATCCAGCGGCAGATTGGCCTGGACTTGCATATGCTTGATAAAATCGATGAGTTCCGGCGTGAATTTGGCATAGCCTCCAAAGTGAAAATCGGTTTGGATTTCCACGGGTTTGGGAGGATTGATGTGGTGTGCTTCCAGTAGTTGTTGTACTTCCTTTCGTATAAAATCACCTTTTAAAGCCGAGAAGCCGAGTACTTGTTGGTGAGGCAGTGCGCTGGCAGCAATTCCGGCAAGGGTACCGCCCGTACCTACCGGAAGGGCTATTACTTGCATGGAGGCATCCTCATGCGATAAAATCTCCGAGGCACCCCGAATAGCAAAAGCGTTGGTGCCTCCCTCCGGGATCAGGTAAAAATTTCCAAATACACGGCGGAGTTGTGCCAGTACCCGCTCACTTTGTTTTTCCCGATAATCTGAGCGGGAAAGTGGGTACAATCGCATGCCTTGTTCCCTGGCATCCGACAAGGTGGAATTTTGCGGATCATCCACTTCTCCCCGGATAATGCCTATGGACTGAATGCCCGCTTCAGCACAAGCCATTGCCGTGGCGTGAATATGGTTGGAATAGGCACCTCCAAACGTCAGGACTTGGGTGTGGCGGCTTTTTTTTGCTTCTTGTATGTTGTAGCGAAGCTTGTAATACTTATTGCCCTGCATGCCCGGATGCATCAAATCCAGCCGTTTTACGACTACATGCACCTTCTTTTCGGAAAGTAGAGGTAGTTCAAGTGGTTGGTAGATGGGAGATTTATCGCTTTCCAAGAAATTATATTTAGGGATTTTAGATTAAAATTCTGATTGTTTTTCATCATATCCTAATTTTGTGCCATGACTACATCCAATGAGGGAGAATTGCCGGAGGAAGAATCCTATTTCGAACCGTATGAGCTGCAGGTAGATCCGGGGCAAAGGCCCCTGCGTATAGACAAATTTATTACGGACAAAGTGGCCAATGCTTCCCGGAATAAGGTCCAGCAAAGTATTTTGGCTGGTATTGTAAAAGTGAACGGGCAGCCTGTAAAGGCCAATTACAAGACAAAAGCCGGAGACCAGGTCTATTTTGTAATGGAGCGGAGCAGGAAGGATACGGATGTGGTTCCAGAACCCCTTCCATTGGATATTCGCTACGAAGACGAATACCTGCTCGTGGTTAACAAGCCCGCTGGAATGGTGGTACATCCGGCCCATGGAAACTGGACCGGTACGCTGGTAAATGGATTGGCCTATTATTTCAATCAGCTTCCGGAATTGCCTGGAAATTCCGGCAGACCTGGATTGGTTCACCGCATTGATAAGGATACCTCCGGTCTTTTGGTGGTAGCCAAATCCGAGCAAGCCATGGCGCACCTGGCCGCTCAATTTTTTGATCACAGCATCAAGCGAACCTACCTGGCGCTGGTATGGGGTGAGCCGATCGAAGAGGAAGGAACGGTGGATGTACCCATAGGTAGAGGGATGAAAGATCGTAAAGTAATGCAGGCCTATCCCGATGGGACCGCAGGCAAATCGGCGATTACCCACTGGAAATTGCTGCAGCGATTCCGCTATGTGAGTTTAATCAGCTGTTCGCTGGAAACCGGTAGAACCCATCAGATACGCGTTCATATGAAATACATCGGTCACCCCCTGTTCAATGATGCCGTTTATGGAGGAGATAAAATCAGAAAGGGAACGCAATATGCCAAATACACTTCTTTTGTAAAAAATTGTTTCAAACTGATTCCCCGGCAGGCCCTACACGCGCAGTCGTTGGGCTTTGTCCACCCCATTACCGGCGAAAATCTGTTTTTTGAATCAGAAATTCCGGAAGACATGGCCGCAGTAATAGAAAAGTGGGAAAAATACGTGCAGATTGATTCCTAATGGTTATTGATTTGTTAACCGATAGATTTAAATAGGGGTCACGATTGATGATAACCCTTAAATTTTAGCTTTTTATTGAATAGTATTAAAAAATAGATAAATTTTTATGAAATTATTTCTTTAAAAGTAAGCTTTCATTACATTTGAAGCATCAAAGTATTTACGGGTGGTAGTGCTGCCAATCGTTTTGGATTATATTTTGGTATCAACTTGTAGGATGTTGAAATTGGCAGACAAGCCCTCCTGTCTCGGGGGTGGGGAATCCGGATTTATCTGGTGTACTGGATAAAGCACACATCGAGCTCAATGTGTTGCCTAACAGCTCCGTGGAGGTTCGAATCCTTCTCCTACAGCGATAAGTAACAATCCGGCGGGTTTACCTGAGTGTATCCTGCCGGATTTTTTTTGTTGCTACCTTGCGGTAATTGTTTCTTTTGTTTCAGATTTTTGAATAATATCCACTTTATTTTGTATTCTTGATCTGGCAATGAGTGAAGAACGTTTACATACGAAACAGCAAAAAAACAGGAAGAGACGCTGGCTAAAAGTAGGTGGAATCCTGGTTTTCTTTACCTTATTTTTGCAAGCGGGCTTGTACTATGGTGGGGACCTGTTGTTTAGAGAGCTCATCAAGCAACAGGTAGAAAGCGTGTCTGACGGAAAATATGAGGTGGATTTTGATCGAATTTATTTCTCTTTGCTGCAAAGGGGCTTATTTGTAAAGGGATTTTCCCTGAACCCCACCGATCCGGCTATTTTTGATGAACAAAAAATTCCCTATTACCGGATTGATATAGACCAATTTGACCTCCTGGGACTTAGCTATTCTAGCAGCTCCGGCCAATTATCAGTGGGTACGCTTCGACTAACCTCCCCCAGGGTGCAGTCCCGACAAAATGCCAGCCCGGAAGATACCAGCAATGCCAGTCCCTTACAGTTGCTGGAAAACGAAATTCAAAAATCCCTGGGTGGGCGTCTACGGGAGATTTTAGTGGAAGATTTTTATGTAGAACAGGCCAATTTATTGATCGAAAACTTTATCAGCCAAAAGTCAATCTCTGCTTCCAACACCAACTTATACGTAAAAAATATCCAGGTAGGGGGAGAACACCCGGGTGAGCTACCCTTTGGATTGGAAGGCTTCCGCCTGGACTTTGATGATTTTGACATCGTTTTGTCGGATAGTATTCACCGGGTGACAGCCGAAAAGGTGCAGGTGTCTTCGTTGGAAAAACGCATCAGTGCTCAGACCCTGCAAGTGGTCCCGGACCTGCAGCGAGCAGCCGATGTGTATTATGAAATCGGCCTGGAGCAGTTGGTGCTGGAAGATGCGGATATCATGGAAATGTTTCGCACCGCTGAGGTAAACGTCGGATCCCTGAATCTGGAAGGACCGGAATTTGTTTTGTATACCGATCGAGCCACCCTGGAAAACGAACGAAGGACCACGGATCTCTATGAATTAATCCGGGATGTCCTTACCTCGATTTCGATTCAGGACCTCACCATAAACGAGGGACAGTTTCTTCAAAGGGGAGTCAGTGAGCCCAACCAAAATCGGATTGAAGCTGATGATATCCGATTTTCCATGGAGGGGGTTTACATTGGACAGGATGAGGCATTGAAAGCAAACAGTTTCTTTTATGCCAACGATGCCACCTTGGAAATAGACCGGGCAAGGATTGCCCTGGCAGATGAAATCCATTGGATTACCGGCCGTCGAATCTATTTGTCTTCCTACGATGACCGGGTCACCATAAACGAGGTAGAAATCAATCCTTTGGTAGACGAGGACAGTTTGTCAGATATCTCCTTGTTCGAGATCAAAGTTCCCCAACTGGAGTTTGCCAATGCCAATCTCAGGAAAGTATACAACGAGAAGATTATCGACATCGGAGAACTGATGATTCGTTCGCCGGATGTAGTGATTAAAGATATCCTGGGCAATTCTGAAAAGCCTGAACGAAGCACCCAACTGGCCTCACTTCAGCAATTGACAAAGGGATTTTTAAACGCAATTTATATTCAGCGATTGGAAATGCAAGAAGGCAGCCTGGTGCTGGACAACCACCTGAGACTTCGACAGGACAGCCTTTCCTTTGGAAAAATTGATTTTGTCCTGGAAAATTTTCAGTTGGATGAACAGCAGTTAATGGATTCGTCTTCCAGAATTTTTCTGGCCGAAAACCTGCAATTAGAAATCGAAGATTATGCCCTCAAGCTTTCCGATAACCTGCACTTGTTTTCCGCTGATAAAATCCGCATAGATACCAAAAGGGAGGAATTGATGATCAATGGGTTCCGCTTGCAGCCCCATTCGCCGGAAGAAGTGCTACAACTACTGGACCGGTATGGCAGAACTACGGTTCTGGACATTACCATTCCTGAATTTCTAGCCAGCGGGGTGGACATCAATCAGGCCTATTTTCAGGAAAAGTTATTCATTAACCACATCGATATTCCTAGCCCCAATATCCAATGGACCAAATACATTCCATCTGGAGAGGAAGAGCAGGCTAAACTGGAGCGTGGAGATATTCTAAACCTGATCACCAATTACTTCGAAGTGGTAAGCATTGATTCGCTGAGTATCAGCGAAGGGTCTTTTGTGTATGATAACTTTGCCAATGAGCGTTTTCGTACTTTTGCAGAAAACGACATTGAGGTCAACATCCGAAATTTTTACCTGGATGAAAAGGTAGATCCGGCCGAAAACCAAACGCTCTTTGCAGAGGAAGTGGATGTCAACCTGAACAATTACCTGTTTAATATTGCCAATGGGAAATACAGTATCGTTGCCGAACGTATTACCTTCAATTCTGCCACGGAAGAAATCAACACGTTTAATGTCCGGCTGAATCCAAATCGGTACCTGGATTCCAAAGTAAGCATAGCAGCGACCATTCCCGAGCTTAGCTTTCGTGGAGTGGATCTAGAGGCCTTTTTATTTGATAATACCCTGTCGCTTTCGGAGTTAAAGCTCACCGATGCCGGTGTTAAGCTGTCAATTAACCGCGATTATGGCGAGGAGGAAACCGAGGCAGAACCGGAGGAGGAAAAGCCTGCGGGACGGAAACTGCCTAAACGGATAGATGTCATTCGGATAGATTCCATTCTTACTTCCAATGCTTCCTTTAACGTGGCGTATTACCAGGAGGGGAAAGACCTGGATTTGATAAAAACGGGGATTAATCTATCCATTGCCGCTTTTTTATTGGATTCAGCACGTCTTTCGGAGGGAGATATTGCCAGTTTTTTCTCCAATGTCAGTCTGGAAGTGGACGATTTTTCCCTGGCACTAAAAGACAGTATCCATACGCTGACTTTCTCCAAAATTGGCTTTGATTCCGGAGATGAGGAGATTTTAGTGGACAACCTCCGCATTGATCCCAGTCAGATTTCAGGGATTAAAGGGGTACCAGTGGTGAGGGCTAGCGTTCCCAGGGTTACCATCAATACCCGATCCCTGCAGAGTTTCCAACGCACCGGCAGCCTGGATGTATCCCTTCTTCAATTCAGCGATCCGGATGTAAGCATCTACCTGGACGAAGACGAAACCCTGACCCTACTGCAACCGGAAAAAGAGAAAGAAGTGGTGCAAAAAGTCCTGGAAAGCCTGCTGATCAGGGATTTCAACCTCTCCGGAGGGAAACTTGCCCTAATTAATAAAGCAGATACCACCAAGGTGACGGCGTTTGAAAATCTGAGTTTAATACTTAGTGATCTTAATTTTGATTTCACTCAGAATCAAACCATCAGTTCCGAGTTCTTTTTTAGTAACGACTTCCAGTTTGAACTAAAAGACTACGAGCTTGACCTGCCGGACAGCCTGAACCGGCTGCAGATAGGGCAGGTGCTGATTTCTTCGAATCAACTTGTTCTCAATGATATTCGTTTCTTTCCCAAATCGGGACGGTATGCGTATACCCGACAGGTAGGAACGCAAACCGATGTGGCCGAGTTGTACATCCCGCAGGTAGTGGTGGATGGTCTGGATGCCGGGAAATTTATTGCGGAAGAAAAGTTAGTCGCCCGGTCCATGACCGTCAATTCCCCTCATGTGGAAATATTCCGTGACAAACGAATTCCTGAGGACACGACCGTGGTGAAGCCAATGCCGCAACAAGTTATGGATGCCATGAGTATGGTGATGGTTTTGGATACTTTGCTCGTGAAGAATGGTCGCCTTCGCTACAGGGAGTTTCCGGAAAAAGGAATGGTTCCCGGTGAAATCCTTTTTAGCCGGATGGAGGGGCTCATGTATCCTTTCAGTCTGGGGAAAATGGATCAGGAACGGGAAGAGGCCATTGTTAAAGCCTCCTTTCTGATCAATGACGCAGCGGATCTGGATGTGAGTCTTTCCATGAAGTTTGCTCCTCCCTATCCCATTGCAGTGGAGGCAAGCGTAGGTTCTTTTGACCTGCCGGTGATCAATTCCATATTGGAATCCAATGCCTTTGTCACGGTCGAAAGGGGCAAAATTCGGGAAGGAGAATGGCATTTTACCGCCGATCAAGAGCATGCCATTGGCGAAATGACGCTGAAATACAATGATTTAAAAGTCCGTTTACTGGAAGAACGGACACTCAAAAGGGCGGGAGGCCGAAAGGGCATCCTTACCTTTGTGATCAATGCCCTGGCCATGCGAAAAAATAATCCCCGGCCCTTATTTAAACGACTGGTATCATCGCCCATATACAAAGAGCGTACACCCTATAAGTTTGTCTTTAACTACATGTGGAAGGCTACCTTTTCCGGATTGATGGGGAGTTCGGGCTTGATGCAGCCTCGAATTCCTGCAAAAGAGGAAGAAGAGGAAGGCTTTGAAAGCGAGGAATGAGCCTTTCCCTATTTAAAAGGTAGGTGGCATCAATAATTTATTATAGATTTGTGACCTTAAAAAGACCAATTGCCCATGCAAAGCCAGAAAATAGACCAGATTAAAGCTGAAATTGCTGCTGCCAATGCCGAGTCCACGGAGGAGTTAGAAGCCTACCGGATGCGGTTTATCAGTAAGAAAAGTGTGGTAGCGGCGCTGTTTGCGGATATGAAATCCATCCCTAATGAGCAAAAAAAGGAATACGGGCAACAGGTCAATGAGGTAAAGCAACTGGCAGAAGAGAAGTTTAAACAATTGATCGAAGCGGTCAATACAAGCCGGCAACAAAAGACCGGACCCTTACCGGATCTTACCCTTCCGCCCACCACCTGGCCGGTCGGTGGGATTCACCCCCTAACCGCTACCCGGCAACGGATCGTGGAGATATTCGAACGGATAGGCTTTAACCTTTCCGAAGGCCCTGAGATAGAGGATGACTGGCATAATTTTACGGCCCTGAACTTTCCGGAAAACCATCCTGCCCGGGAAATGCAGGATACCTTTTTCATTGAAAAAGATCCGGATATTGCCCTGCGGACCCATACCTCTTCCGTACAGGTGCGGGTTATGGAAAATGAAAAGCCCCCCATTCGTACCCTGTCACCCGGTAGGGTGTTTCGAAATGAGGCCATTTCGGCCCGGGCGCACTGTATTTTTCATCAGGTAGAAGGCCTGTATGTAGATGAGAATGTGAGTTTTGCTAACCTGAAGCAGACCTTATATCATTTTGCCAAAGAAATGTTTGGCAAGCAAACACAGGTACGGTTTCGGCCTTCCTTCTTTCCTTTTACGGAACCCAGCGCAGAAATAGACATTTCCTGCCAGCTATGCGGGGGAAAAGGCTGTAATATCTGTAAGGGAACCGGTTGGGTAGAGATCGGTGGCTCCGGAATGGTGGACCCCAATGTGTTGGAAAATTGTGGAATTGATTCCGAAAAATACACCGGATTTGCCTTTGGTATGGGCATTGAGCGAATTGCCATGCTCAAGTACCAGATCAATGATCTGAGGTTATTTACTGAAAATGACATCCGTTTCTTGCAGCAATTCAGGGGATTGCTTTAAAGGGGTTAAAGTAGTCTGCCCCGAAATAGTTGGAGGCTACAAAATCAGCAGGGAATATTAGGTTTGGACATAAGGAATATGCAATCACCATTTTTGCCTCTTAAGAGAACATTTCAAAGCCAATGGAAGGCCCTGCGTTTTCAATTAAGCGCGTCGAATCATCCAGCGTTTATTGGTTTTTACAAGTATCTTTATAAGCCCGGGAAAGGGAGTTTGAGTGATTTTCTGAGCCGGTATTCGCTTTCAAAAAAAGGTGATTTTACGGTCGTTCAAATTGGGGCAAACGACGGCATCACCCACGATCCCATCCACAAATTCATCAAAAGGGATGGGTGGAACGGGGTTTTGCTTGAGCCGCAGCCGGAGGTCTATCATCGGTTTTTGAAGAAAATTTATGCCAAAAATAAGGGTATAAGCCCCCTATGCGCTGCCATCGGTGAAAAGGACGGCACACAGGACATTTATAAAATTGGCTTTTCCGATATGCGCTGGGCGACCGGATTGACTTCCTTTTCCAGGGAAAAAATCGAAAAGGCATTTGAGGACGGTATCGTTGCTGCCAATTGTTCGAAATTTGGGATAGCGATCCCCAAGGATAAAGATCGGTGGATCAGTAAGGAAGAGGTAGAAGTAATTGCTCCGCGAACCCTGATGAAGCGGTATGACATTCGTAAAATTGATCTTTTGCAAATCGATGCAGAGGGCTATGACCTGGAAGTGATCCGGATTTTTGACCTGCCACGTACAAACCCCGAGGCGATTGTTTTCGAAAACGTGGGTTTGAATGAAGTTGATTACGTTGCCTGCCTGGCACTCTTGCAGGAAAATGGCTACGGTACCCGGAAGTTCGGGCCCAATACCCTGGCCTTAAAAAAGACTGCGGAGATTTATAAAACGTTTTTTTAATGAGCAGGGAGGGCTTGGTTTCGGTCGTTATTCCCTGCTATAATCAGGGAAAGTACCTGGCAGAGACCGTGCAGTCGGTATTGGCATCCACTTACCGCCCGCTGGAGATTCTGATCGTTAATGACGGTTCCACCGATAATTCCCTGGAAACAGCCCTGGATCTGGAGAAGCAACATCCGGAAATCAGCGTCATAGACCAGGCAAATGCAGGGGTAGCCAAGGCCCGTAATACCGGGATACAGGCCGCCAGGGGTGGCATACTGCTACCGCTGGATGGGGACGATAAAATTTCTCCGGATTATATTGCACGGGGCGTGTCTGTGCTCCATCAGGATCCCGGGGTGAAAGTAGTGTATTGCCGGGCAGTAAAGTTTTCCGAAGCACGGCAGAAACCCTGGAAATTAAAACCTTTTAGCCTTCGAGCCCTGGCCAGGGACAATATGATTTTTGTGGCTGCCCTTTTTCGGAAAGCAGATGCATTGGCAGTGGGCGGTTTTTCGGAAGACATGCACATGGGGCGGGAAGATTGGGAGTTTTGGATCAAAATGCTCAAAAATGGAGGGGAAGTGGTACAGCTGCCCTTTGTAGGTTTTTATTACCGGATGACACCGGATAGCAAAAGGAAGAAGACCGGAACCGGCCGGAAAAAGCGGGAGCGAATAGATTATTTGAATGCCAAACACATGGATTTTTTTGAAAGGGAGCTCAGGGGCCCGCTACGATTTCAGCGCAGCTGGTCCAGGAGGTACAATACCTTGTTGAAGTGGTTGGGGAAGGGCTGATATTGGAAGCTTGGCCTTCAAATGGAAAAAAATCCGGATAGGTGCCGTAGTTGATAGTATGTTGCCCTGGTTGAACAAATGTCCAACTTCTTTATGTGAGAATTGGGGTTGTCTGAAAATCTGGTAGTCAAACTAAAGCCGAAGAAGTTGGCGTCAGGTACTTGACAACCTAAGTTCGATCTATTTTCCGTAAAAAGGTTCAACCCCGTCCGGGGTTGGAGGTTTGTTTTTGTTAGCTTTCCGCGGGTTGCACCCACGGTTATTATTGTTCAGGCCCTTCAGGCCTGCTTTTACTGAGTGAATCATCAGCAGCCTAAATTGGCATCTATAGCGTTTTTTTCCGTTAGTCCAATTAGGTTATAATGAGGTTCCAGATCACTTCTCAAGAAAAAAGCTCCTATTCGACTTCGAAGCCTGCAGGGCTTCAACAATAATAACTCTGGGCGAAACCCGGGGTTTAGGAGCCAATCTTTCCTTCCAGCAACCCTGGAGTGGGTTGAACACTTTTTTCAAAAAGCCCGGAATCAAGTTCAAAACCGGTCAAACGAAGCAAATTGCGACCTATTAAAATCGAACTCAGATTGACAGACCGATTTAATATATGTACTGAAAATTTAAATATGTTCATTTAGATATATAAATATGAACATATGCTATTAACAGGTCCACTTTATTTCTGGGTAAATTTAGCCTTAAAATTGGTGTAGGGTGCGCTTCTTAATTCAGCGTATTAGTTGAAGAATGGCTTACCCAAAAGGGTATGCAGGAGTTATTTAAAAAAGCCAAGTCCACCATATCAGAACACATCAAGAATGTATTTGAGGGAGGAGAATTGGACGAAGAAGTGGTAGTTCGGGATTTCCGAACCACCAGTCCACATGGGGCTATTATGGACAAAACGGAGGGAAATACCGTAAAATATTACAACCTGGACGTAATCATTTCGGTAGGCTATCGGGTGAAGTCTCAACGAGGTACGCAGTTCCGTATAGGGGCTACTAAGGCATTGCGGGAATACATTATCAAAGGATTTGTCCTGGAGGGTTGGCACCTAAAGCAAGGATCGGCACTTTTTGGCAAAGACTACCTAGATGAACTACTGGGACGTATCCGTGAGATACGAGCCGGTGAAAGAAGGTTCTACCAAACAATTACAAACATCTACGACCAATGCAGCCAAGAAAAATTGACCATCAGTCGCTTGGAGCTACCATTCCGAATGCTTTCCTGTTTGGCATAAATCAACTTAAATCATTCTTCAATTCCCAAAACTTTCCTAAACTGGTTAAAGTCCCTTATATCGGCAGTAGGTTGAATAGCCGTTGGAACCAAATTTTCCGTGGTTTCGATGGCTACTACTTTTACTTCTTCGTAAGTTTCTCCCGGTCCTGTTGTGGTCACCCGTGCTATGGTAATCTGGACAGCACTTCTGTTTGAAATATACTGATGATAGGTTCTGTAATATGTCCGTCCAGCATTACCATAATTCGGCAATATGTACCAGACGTTACCCCTTTTCATGTAGGTGTAGAAAAGTTTATTGTTAAAATCGTCAATTGACATTGAAATTTCTAATTGTTTGAGGCTATTTATAGCAAAGTCCTGTCCATCAAAGGTATATACCGTTACATTGGCATTTCCCGGAGCACCTTGTTCACCTTTGGGACCTTGAGCTCCCCTTGGTCCAGCCGGACCCATTTCTCCCTGATCGCCCTTCTGACCCGGCTCCCCTCGCTCGCCCCTGGGACCAACCGGGCCCATTTCACCCTGTGGGCCTACCGGACCTGCCTCTCCCTGTGGGCCTTCGAACAAACTACATGACCCGAATAAACTCATTGTAAATGCCATGGCCATTATGGCCAGAGATTTTTCACTGATATTTCGATTTCTTTTCATGGGAATACAGTTTAAAATGATAAGATGAATATTAAGATAGTTAATTTTATTTAATATTCTTTATTTATAACTAAATAAGGAAATAATAATAATTAAATGTTTAATTTACCATATAAAATTTGTTAGAGTAATCTCATGAAAGCTTTAAACTTCCACTACCGCTGTGACTGTTGCCCGGGATACCTATTTCAAATCCAACAGAATGGGCATAAAAAGGAGTAAGAACAAAGCCCTGAGATAATAATTTTATTTTTTCAGAGGTTTATGGGTTGCCCCTGCTATTTTTTTTAATGGTTGTTAAAAGTAAGTAATCCATCGGAAACCCTGTTTAGTCATTGTTGCGATCCTTTTATACCATGTTGCAAACGGAGCAGAAAAAGCTGTATTTAGCCTACAACTGTCCCCCCAAAAATAAAAAACCCCAAATACAGCTTGTATAAGGGGTTTTTTGTAGCCTCGACAGGAATCGAACCTGTATCTAAAGTTTAGGAAACTTCTATTCTATCCATTGAACTACGAGGCCAAATTATATTAGGGAACTTTCCTGTATGCCGGCAGGTATTCTATCCCTGTCCGACCGTTGTCAGCCGGGCGGGCATTGAACGACGAGGCCATTTAAACTTGAGGAAAGAGTAAGATTTACCTTTTGTAAACCAGGTAATTGGTGCTTTTTGGGGCTGCTTAAACGAGCAAGCCTCCGAAAAACAACGCAATTTAAACCATAATTTTACTATTTCACAAATAAAAGAGAGGCATATTCTTCTTTTTGATTTTAATGTTTTATGTTTGCAGTCCAAAAAATATCGATGGACGGGATCCATCAATTCACTAAAAGTCAAAATATTATGGCATTAAAAATCAGATTAGCACGTAGGGGCCGTAGAAAAATGGCCATTTACGATGTAGTAATTGCTGATGCTAGGGCTCCACGAGATGGACGCTTTATCGAAAAAATCGGGTCGTACAATCCAAATACCGACCCCGCTACCATTGCAATCAACAATGACCGTGCGTTAAAATGGTTGATGAATGGAGCACAGCCCACCGACACGGTGAAAGCCATGCTTTCCTACCGGGGCGTGATGCTGAAGAAGCACTTGCAGATCGGGGTGGTGAAGGGAGCTATTTCCCAGGAACAAGCCGATGAGAAATTTGAGGCCTGGTTAGAAACCAAAGAGAAAAACATCGCCAGCAAGGTGGACAAAATCCAGTCTGCGAAAGATGATGCCAAGAAAGCGGCATTGGAAGCGGAAGCGGCCAAAAATCAGGCCCGACTGGATGCCATTAAGAAACGAGAAGAAGAAGCGATTGCAGCGGCCGAGGCGGCTGAAGCGGAAGCCAAAGCTGCCGCAGCACCTCAGGAAGAGGCTCCGGCCGAAAGTGAAGCGGAAGCTCCTGCCGAGGACAAAGCAGAAGCACCCGCCGAAAACGAAGGAGAAGCTCCTGCAGATGATGCGGCCGCTTCTGACGAAGAAAAAGCCTAATCCCAGCACCGACCATGAACAAAGACAATTGCTTTCAATTGGGCCATATAGCCAAAGTTCATGGATTACATGGAGAGGTATTACTGGTACTGGATGTAGACTTTCCCGAGGATTATGAGGAGTTGGAGCATGTTTTCGTGGAAAAGGGCAACCGACTGGTACCCTTTATGCTGGAGCACATGGTACCTCAACCCAATAATAAATTTCTGGCCAAATTTGAAGAATTTGACCAGGTCGATCAGGTGAAGCCCATGGTAGGAGCCGCATTGTTCCTCCCATTATCCCTTCTTCCGGACTTGAAAGAAGATCAGTTTTATTACCACGAATTGGTAGGATATACCGTGATCGATGAGGAGCTGGGGGAATTGGGAGAGGTCAAAGTGATTTATGACCTGGAAACGCAGGATCTGATCGGAATGGATTACCAGGGCAAAGAGGTATTGATACCCATTCAGGATGGCATCCTGGAGGGGGTAGATAAGGCAGAGAAAAAAGTTTTCTGCAGGCTTCCGGAAGGCCTACTTGACATTTATTTGGAAGATTAACATGCGGATTGATATCATCACCGTTTTGCCCGGACTGCTGGAAGGGCCTTTTTCCCATTCCATTTTGAAAAGAGCGGAAGATAAAGGACTGGCCAGCGTAAAGGTGCATGATTTGCGCGGATATGGTATCGGGAAGCAGAAAAGTGTTGACAATTACGCCTTTGGCGGCGGTGCAGGCATGGTGATGATGATTGAACCCATCGCCAAATGCATCGAGGATTTGAAAAAGGAACGGGACTACGACGAGGTTATTTACATGACACCGGACGGTCTTACCTTCAATCAAGCCATGGCCAATTCCTTTTCATTGACGGAGAATTTAATCATTCTTTGCGGACATTATAAAGGAGTAGATGAGCGGGTTCGTCAACATTTGATCACCAAAGAGGTAAGCATAGGGGATTTTGTCCTTTCAGGAGGAGAGTTAGCCGCTGCGGTGGTGACAGATGCCATCATTCGATTACTCCCCGGAGTTTTGAATGACGAGACTTCTGCCTTGACAGATTCCTTTCAGGACGGCCTATTGGCACCGCCGGTTTATACCCGGCCAGCGACCTACAAAGGCTGGAAGGTACCTGAAGTATTGCTGTCAGGACATGCGGCAAACATCGAATCCTGGAGATTTGATGAATCGGTACGCCGAACCAAAGAAAGAAGACCCGACCTGATGGAAGGGGATAATTCTCTGGGCAAAGGCGATAGCACAACAGCACGAAACGATAATTGAGATAATTAAGGATACAAGAATCGGTATCCGATAAAGCGATAAGCAAAATAGTAAAGCAATGAGCGAACTACTTAAATTCGTAGAACAGGATTACAAAGACGCGCGATCCAAATTTCCTGCCTTCAAAGCCGGGGATACGGTCAATGTTCACGTGAAAATTACAGAAGGAAACAAAGAACGTATCCAGCAGTTTCAGGGTACGGTTATCCAGCGGAAAAATGTGAATACCAATGGCGAAACGTTCACAGTAAGGAAGGTTTCCAATAGTATTGGTGTAGAGCGAATATTTCCCATCATTTCCCCAAGCTTAGAAAAAATTGAAGTCCTGAGAGAAGGTAAAGTTCGCAGGGCCAAATTGTTCTACCTGAGAGGAAGACAGGGCAAGTCTGCAAAAATCAAGGAAAAGATCAGGGTAAAAAAGTAAGTTTATCCGAATTAATTATTAGTAATAGTATAAAAGGGGGCTTTTGCCCTCTTTTTTTGTGCATTAATTCCACTGAGCCAGTTTGACTTCCGGGACGAACCAGGTAACTAACCGTTTCATTTTTATCTTTTTTAATAGAGATATACCAAGTAATGTATTTTTAAGTTAGTTTTTTACCACTATAAAATTTTATTTAAGCAGGATAGTGCAGGATAGTATTGCTTGATCTTTTGGGTTTATTTAATTGACATAAATCAATTTAACCAAACACAAAAGATTATGAAAACAGGTTACAAACCACACTTAATCGGGTTTCGGACGGTGTTTATGGCTTTTCTTTTAGTAATTACCTTTTCCGGGTATTCCCAGGATACAGGGCAGATTACAGGGAGAGTCCTGTCAGCAGAGGATTCCGAACCCCTACCGGGTGTATCCATTTTGGTGAACGGAACCTCCCGGGGAACGGTCACCAATATGGACGGAGAGTTTGCCATTCAGGCATCTTCCGGAGAAACACTTACCATTAGTTTTATTGGATTTGAAACCAAGGAAGTAGCCGTCACCGGAGGCCAGACCAACTACGAAATTATTATGGAGCCCTCCATGGGGGATTTGGGTGAAGTCGTGGTAATGGGCTATGGCTCTCAACGAAAAGCGGACATCACCTCGGCGGTTTCCGTCATCAATATGGAAAATATTGGGGAAGTACCTACCACCAATGTTTCCCGCCTCTTGCAAGGTCAGGCCGCCGGAGTTCAGGTAAGGCAGACCAGTGGAAGGCCGGGTGAGGAAATGGAAGTAACCATCCGGGGAATTGGCTCCCTGGGAGCAGGCAGCCAACCGCTATACGTGGTAGATGGATTTCCGGTAGGAACCTCCCTGGGACAAAACCTGAATCCAGCCGACATCGAGAGCATGACCGTGCTAAAAGATGCGGCCTCAACGGCCATTTATGGTGCCAGGGGTTCCAATGGTGTGATCCTGATTACCACCAAATCGGCTAAAGATGGCGTGGTAAGCCTGGACTTCGTCGTCAACCAAGGCATTCAGAACGTCCCTGACGGGAGAAGAACCCGCATGATGAACGGACCGGAGTTTGCACAGTTCAAGCACGATAGTTTCGTAGACAGGATCCGCTATTTCGAGCAACGAGAGCCTGATCTGGAGGAAATTCCATTGGAATTCCGGTTTCCCGAACAGACCACCGTTTCGACGGATTGGTTTGAAGAGATCATGAATCAAAATGCGCGGTTTCAAAATTACAACGCCACCCTTACGGCCGGAAAGGGAGATATTCGCTCCCTGGTGTCGGTGGGCTATATCAATCAGGAAGGTGCCGTTATCGAGACGGGTTTCGAACGATTTAACGTGCGGGCCAATATTGACGGAAAGATCAATGATTTTATCAGTATGGGCTGGAACATTGCGGCTTCCCATTCCCGGGAGGATTATGCTTCTACCGACGGCAGAAGTGCGTTAATAGGTCGGTCACTTTGGGCAGATCCCCGGTATCCAGTGTACAATGAAGATGGGAGTTTTAATGACTTTATCGGGGGCACCCATGGCGTTTTTGGAACGGCCAATGTGGTACAGGAACTGCACGAAATGGAACGAACCCGGTCTGAGAACAACATTCTGACCAATGGCTATCTGGAGTTTACCTTTTTGAAAAACTTCAAATTCCGGACTTCGGTAAATGCCAGACTGGAAGGTACTGACCAGAAGGAATTCAGGCCATCCACCCTGGCAGGTACCGGTTTCAACCAGGCTCCACCCAGAGAGGCGACCTTATACCAGAGAAGAAATGAGGTGTTGAATATCGCAGCCGATCAGTTACTTTCTTATAATAAAATTATGGGTAGTCACCGAGTGGAAGGACTTTTGGGCTTTTCAGCTCAGGAAGAAACCTTTAAATACCTGCAAGGCAACGGAAACGAATTTGCCAATGACCAGGTCCAATACCTGAGCGCGGCCATTCGGCAAACCTCAACTTCTGGAGAGGCGGATTGGAGCCTTATGGCCTATTTTGCCCGGGTCAACTATTCTTTCAATGACAAATACCTCTTTTCGGCATCTTACCGTAGGGAAGGCAGTTCCCGATTTGGTGCCAATAACAAGTGGGGGGACTTTCCCGCCTTTTCTGCCGGTTGGCGGATTTCAGAAGAATCCTTCATGCCACAGACCAATTGGATTACCGATCTGAAATTGAGGGCCAGCTATGGGATTACCGGTAACAATGCCATCGGGAATTACTCCAGTTTGTCCAACCTGCGTATCTCGAACTATGTTCTGGGAGGTGCCATTGCCAATGGGCAGGTATTGTCCAATTTTGCAAATGCCAATCTAGGCTGGGAGCAATCCCAACAAACAGATATCGGCCTGGATCTGGCCATGTTTGATAACCGCTTGATACTGACAGCGGAGTATTACAACCGATTAACGGACAACATGCTGTTGTCGGTAGAAATGCCGGTCATCTCCGGTTTTACCCAGTCGCTGGATAATGTAGGGCAGGTACAAAACAGGGGGGTGGAACTGGCATTGGATTACCGGACCCGGATCAGCCAGCTGAATCTGCGAAGCAATTTAAACCTGACCATCAATCGAAACAAGGTGTTGGAAATCAGAGGTGAAAACGACGAAATCTGGTCGGGTGGTTTCTATAGCACCTATAATGTTTCTCAGGTGGGTAGGCCGGTTTCCATGCTCCATGGTTTTCGCATGATGGGCATTTTTGATACCGAAGATGAAATCGAAGCCTGGCCAACTCAGGACGGAGCCATCCCCGGTACCTACAAATATTTCGATGCAAATGGGGACGGGGAAATTTCCTATGACCAGCAGGACATGATAGAAATTGGTAACCCACATCCCGCTTATATATTGGGATTTACCCTGGGAGGGGACTATAAAAGCTTTGATTTTAACTTCATGTTTACGGGAGCCTTCGACTACGATGTGTTCCGGAATATAGAAGCCACCACCATGAATATGGACGGGGTATTTAACATTCTGCAGTCAGGTGTCAACCGCTGGCGATCTGCCGAAAATCCGGGTGATGGCCGGGGTGCTACGACCAATACCTGGAAATGGCAGCGGGAATCCAATTCCAGGTATGTATATGATGCGACACATGTGTGGTTACGAAATATCACCCTGGGTTACACCATCCCTCAAAATCCGGTGATACCCAATGCCAGGGTGTTTTTCAGTGCGGAAAACCCCTTCCTTTTCACCTCATTTCCTGGGACCAATCCGGAGATCAACCGAAGAGGCGGGATAAATATAGGAGTGGATGATGAAGCCTATCCCATGCCCAGGACCTTTACCTTGGGTGCGACCATCAGATTCTAATTAGTAAACTACCGAAGAGATGAAAAAATACATGCATATAAAATTAATTTGTCTGGGCTCCTTGCTGGCTTTTACTGCTTGCGATGAGGAGTTTCTGAACAAAACGGATCCCACTGTTCTGGTATCAGATAATTTCTACCAAACCGAAACGCAGGTAATCCAGGCGGTGAATGGGGTGTATGGACAACTTAGGCCCTTGCACTTAAATCAATGGCAATACACGGAATTTATATCCGACAATACCACCTTGCATTTTAACCCAGGCAACAGAGGAGCCGGACCCTCCCTGGAAGCCTTGGAATTTTGGCAGTACAACCCTGCCACTCCAAATATTACCAACCTGTACAATAGTACTTATGGGGTGATGGTCAACGTGAATACCACCCTGTCTAAATTGCCCGAATCCCTCGCCAGTGAGGCGATTAAGACCCGTTCGGAAGGGGAGTTGAAATTTATCCGGGCGTATTTGTATTTTCACCTGGTACAGCACTTTGGGGATGTGATCATCATTACGGAACCAGTAAACTCTCCGGCGGAAGCTTTCGAATACGAACGGCAACCCGTGGAAACGGTGTATCAACAGATACTATCGGATTTGAATACGGCCGTCAATGCGCTTCCGGTCAGTTATGATTCCGATCAGGTAGGTCGGGTGACCAAGGGAGCGGCGCTTAGTCTGTTGGGAAAGGTTCATCTGACACGCGGAAATTACGGACTGGCGATCGATGCCCTGGACCAGGTCACCTCAATGGGTTACGATTTATTAGCTGATTATGCGGATATTTTTGACCCGCAAAACAAAAACCACCAGGAGTCTGTCTGGGATATTCAGTACCAGGGAGACAATCAGTTTGGTGTAAACAGTAACTTTATTTACACCTTCGCTCCCCGGGAGTCCTTTGGTGCAGTAATAGATTTCCCGGGCCAGGAAGGCGGTGGATGGAACACGCCAAGCAATGACATCATCGCCGCCTACGAAGAGGGTGACCTGAGAAAAGTAGTTTCCCTGAAAGAAGGCTATACCAACCTGGACGGGGAATACGTAGGAGTCCCTTTTATCAATAAATTCAATCACCCCCATTCGATTCGGGGCGTTACCAATGACAACTGGCCCGTAATCCGGTATGCCGATGTATTGCTGATGTTAGCGGAGGCGATCAACGAAGTAGATGGCCCTACCGGCGTTGCCTATGGTTATCTGAATGAGATAAGGGAACGAGCAGGCTTGGATCCCCTGAGCGGGTTAGGCCAGGATGCTTTCCGGGAGGCCGTACTCGACGAACGTCGGATTGAACTGGCCTTTGAGAATCATCGCTGGTTTGATTTGAAACGAACTATGGGAACCCAAGAGTTGGTGAATTTTCTGAATGCTTATGGCCTGCAGGAGCGGGCCAATCCAACCACTTCCAGGGAGGGGATTCCCTTTTCGAATGGTGATTTTATCTTTGAAGCCCACGAGATTCTGTTTCCGATTCCGCAGGATCAAATCCGGATCAATTCGGAACTGACCCAGAATCCGGGTTATTAAGAATAGAAATGGATAAGTTAAAAGTCTTCCGTTATGAACTGTAGAAAACAGTTTATTTCGGAAGACTTTTTTGATTCGCTATCTTTTAATATCCATAGAAAATTTCCTTTGTTGGGGGGATTACCGGAGCGGCTTCCAGCAATCCTTATATTTTACCCTTAAACAGAAATTAATTTTGGTAAATAATTTTTTGTCAAACAGTTGTTTAACAAAGCCTGGCTTTTTCAAAAGGACTGATTGAAATCATATTCAGCACAGTGCAGGATAGTTCTGGAAGGAATATCGTTTTTATTTAGGAAAATTTCGGGTATAACACCTGGAGGTTTTAGAATAAATCCATTCATTTAACCTATTTATTATGAAAAAAGATTGCTACCCAATTTTGGATAGCAGGCGCCTGATTGCTTTCATGGCGGCCATGCTATTGACCTTCGCATCTTATGCGCAAAGCACCGTCTCGGGTGTGGTGCGCTCGGAGGGAGACAATGAAACGTTACCGGGAGTATCCGTCCTGGTAAAAGGAACCACCCGCGGAACGGTTACCGACCTGGACGGTAGGTTTCAGGTAGAAGCGGCAGCCGGTGAGGTGTTAACCGTTAGTTACATCGGATACGCAACACGGGAAATTCCCGTGCAGGGAGGCCAAACGGAATATGAAATCGTGTTGGCATCTTCCATGAGTGACCTGACCGAAGTAGTGGTCGTGGGTTACGGTAGCCAGTTGAAGAAGGAAATCACCGGATCGGTGCAAACCATCCAGGGAGATGACCTGATGGACATACCAGCTACACAAATGGCCCAGAAGCTTCAGGGACAGCTGGCCGGTGTGCAGATCAACCAAACCACTGGAAAGCCCGGACAGGGAATGAACGTTCGTATTAGAGGACAGTTATCTGTTTCCGCTGGTAGTGATCCATTGTATGTAGTTGATGGATTTCCGATTACTGGAGATATTTCTACATTGAATCCAGACGAAATTCAGGACATTACCATTTTGAAAGATGCGGCGTCTACCTCCTTGTATGGATCCCGTGCTGCAAACGGCGTGGTTTTGATAACCACCAAAAGAGGAAAAGCGGGGCAATCCTCCGTTGCCTTGAACGTGTACACCGGTTTGCAAAATGTACCTCATTACAACCGTCTGGAAATGATGGATGCGGTGGAATTTGCTCAGTTTAAGAAGGAATATTTTGAAGATGCGGGAAGACCCGTACCAGACATGTTCCAGAACCCTTCCCAATACGAAGGACAGACCCAGGATTGGTACGATGCCTTGCTGCAGACCGCTCCTATCACGAACTACAACCTGACGATCAACTCCAACACCGAGAAAATGCGAACTTCAGTGGTGGCAGGCTATTTTGATCAGGAAGGTGTGGTATTGAATACCGATTACGAACGGTTTTCATTGCGATTAAACACTGACTACACCGCTTCGGATAAACTAACCATGGGTTTTAACCTGGCTCCTACTTATGTACGAGACAACACTCCCAGAACCGATGGATCCAGAGGTACCGGGATTTTGTTTAATGCCTTGCATACCTGGCCTAATATGCCCATTTACGATGATAACGGGGAGTTGACGTATTTTAATAGATTCCCAAGTGAGACGGGTAATATTTTTGCCTATCCTAACTACGTAAGGTCAGCATTGGAAATCACCAATGAGACCAAACAGACCAATTTGTTGTCTAATGCGTATGTGCAATATGAGCCTATAGAGGGACTTGAAATCAAATCCACCATCAATGCTGAAATCAGGAATAGTAAGTATTTCTATTTCAATCCTTCTACCGCCACTCCGGGAATGAACGTGGCCATTCCTACGGTGGCTTCCTCCGTTCGGGATAATCGCGAAATATTCAGTTGGTTGAATGAAAATACGGTAACGTACACCAAGTCCATCAACGACCACAATTTCCAGCTATTGGGAGGGTTTACCAACCAGAAGTTCAGACTGGATCGGACCCAGGTGGCCGCCAATACCTATGCGGATGACCGACTCCCTACCGTTCAGGGGGCCATCAATATCAACAGAGGAAGCACGATCTCAGACGTTCAAGAGTGGGCCCTGACTTCTTTCCTAAGCCGATTGACTTACAACTACCAGGGTAAATACCTATTGACCGCGGCTATACGAGCGGACGGGTCTTCCCGATTTGGTTCCGAAAACCGTTGGGGAGTATTCCCTTCTGTGTCTGCCGGATGGGTCATGTCTGACGAAGGCTTCCTGAACACCAGTGACAAGGTTTCCTTTATGAAAGTAAGGGGTAGCTACGGAGTGACTGGTAATAACAACATCGGTAACTACACTCAGTATGCCCTGGTGAATAACACGGTGAATCATGTATTTGATAATTCAGTGGTGCCGGGTGCAGCCATTACTTCCCTGCAGAATCCCTTTCTGGGATGGGAAACCACCCAGCAGTTTGACATCGGATTAGACCTGGGATTATTTGACGATCGCATCCAGTTTGTATATGATTTCTATACCAAAAATACCACCAACCTGTTGTACAACGTGCAGATACCGCAGGAAGCGGGATTCGGCAGCTTTACGGACAACATTGGAGAGATCAAATTCTGGGGTCATGAATTTGCAATAACTTCGCGAAACACCCAAGGCAGACTGGTATGGACCACCAATGCCAACATCTCTTTCAATCGCAACAAGGTAATGGATCTTGCTGAAGGCATCGATCGGGTGTATGGTAACGTACATATCACACAGGTAGGGCAACCATTCGGACAATTTTATGGATTGAGAAAGCTTGGTAACTACATGAATGAGGAAGACCTGAACAGTTCTCCTCAGGTACCGGGTCGCTCCACGGTTGGCTCCATTAAATTGGAAGATATCAATGGAGATGGCATCATCTCCATTGGTGGCGATAACGATGACCGAACCATCATAGGCAATCCATTTCCAGATTTCACTTATGGAATCACCAATAATTTCCGATATGGAAAGTGGGATTTGAATATCATCGGATCTGGTTCCTATGGAAATGAGTTGTACATGAGACATCTTTTCAGTACGGCGAACCTGGATGGGGTATTTAATATGGTTCAAAAGGCCACTGAGCGTTTTCGTTCTCCGGAAGATCCGGGAGAGGGAATCTTCGGAACCACTGTGGGTGGAGGAAACGTGACGGGTATTGAACGAGATTGGGCCAACAGCAACTTTGTCTGGGATGCGTCCTTTTTCACTATCAAGAATATCACATTGGGATACAATCTTGGGGCAATTGCAAATGTAATTAAGTCTGCCAGGGTCTATGCTGCTGTACAAAATGTGTACATTTTTACTCCCTACTGGGGAGGTCCTAATCCGGAAGTCAGTCAGCAAAATAATGGAAATGGCGACGGAGGAAACCTTAGTCAGGGAGTTGACCTTACCGGTTATCCTGTTCCCAGAACCTTTACAGTAGGTGCGAATATTACCTTCTAAAGAAGCTTTACATCTAAAATTGACTGAAAAATGAAAAAAATAAATATCATCCTGGCGTTTTTGGGAATCATGCTGTCAAGCTGTGAAGAGTTCTTGACCATTGCCCCGGAAACAGCCCTCAGCTCTGCTACTTTCTATCAGACAGAGTCTGATTTTGAACAAGCGGTGAATGCAGCCTATGCCCCATTAAGAACCATTGCCGATAACCGGTCCTGGTTGCTATGTGAAATGCGGTCCGATAATACGATTTATGCACGAAATATCAACTTTGGAGCTACCGAGCAGCAGGAAGATCTTTCCGATCATGCCCTGCCAGAAGCACAGGGGATCACCTCCAATACGCACGTGCTGAATCAATACCGGCAGGACTACCTGATCATTGCGAGAACCAACGAAATATTGTCTCAAATAGACGATGTAGAATTTGATCAGGCGTCTAAGGATAACCTGAAAGGTCAGGCCCTTTTCTTGCGTGGATATGCCTATTATGAATTGGCCCGTTACTTCGGAAGTGTGCCCTTGCACCTTACTCCGGTTACTTCCAGAGAGGAAGCAGCATTGCCTTTAACACCCGAAGCTGAAATTTATACTCATTTGATCGGTGACATTCAGTCTGCTGTTAATTTATTGCCCGTTCGATCCCAGCAGGGAGTGGGAAGGGCATCCAAGGGAGCCGCTCAGATGTTATTGGCGGATGTGTTTATCACCCAGAAGCGCTGGGGAGATGCAGAAACCCTGCTCAAAGCCATCGAGACCAGCGGTGAGTACGAGTTGATACCCAATTACGAAGATGTATTTTCTGAAAGCGTGGGAAATAAAAACAATGCAGAATCACTGTTTGAGATTCAATACCTGGAAGGTCCGGAAGGATTGAACAGTGACTTTTTGTATGCGTTTATGCCACGTCCCATTTCTCCCGATGAGTTGCAACCCATCACCGGCACTTCTAATCCGCAACCGTTGGATGGAGAAGGAAACAATATCCCTACTCCGGACATCATTGCTGCTTTTGAAGAGGGCGATTTGAGAAAGGATGCTTCCATCGCCTACGTTGAAATTGCGGGTAGTGACCGTGACGATAAGGTATATCCTTATATTAAAAAATATGCCAAGCATCATGACTTGCATGGCAATCACGGGATGAATTGGCCCATTTACCGCTATGCGGAGGTCTTGTTATTCCTAGCCGAGGCACTGAATGAGCAGGGTAAAACCGAAGAAGCTGCTGGCTACCTGAATCAGGTGCGAAGCCGGGCCGGATTGGACGATACCAATGCTTCCGGACAGACCGATATGCGAGAAGCCATCTTTAACGAACGAAGGGTGGAATTGGCCTTTGAAAACAAAAGGTGGTTTGACATCACCCGTGCCGACAGGGTGCAGGAAATCATTGGCGATTTTGGGCAAAGGGCTTTAGCCAATCCACAGGACTATTACTATCCTGAGGGAGCTACCTTCCGATCCAATGCCTTTACCAATATCACCAAATACTATGCTTTACCAGCTGCCGAAGCAGAGATCACGCCTCACTTTTAACAATGCTGTAGGCTTGGAAACGAAATAATCCAACCTGATAGATACAGCGGGAAGCCCATTTGCTTTCCGCTGTTTTTTGGTTAATTATGATCAAAGGTTTAAATTCCACTTTACTGGCTTTATAAAGCAGTGGATTTGGGTTAAATTTAGAGTTGTTTCCCGGGCTTTTAAAATGCCTAAGAGGAGAAATTGCCAATTAATAATAACTATATGTATACCAAAAACTCAATGAAAAACTGGCTGATGGCTGCATTGATCCTCCTGTTTGCAGGATCCTGCGGCCAGGGTGGCGGCGACCAAAAAGAGGTTGACCCCAAAGTTGCCAAGTTGAAATTGCCCTCCGGCTTCGAGGCGGAGCATCTCTACAGCCCTGGGGATAATGAACAGGGCTCCTGGGTGGGAATGACCTTTGATGATAAGGACCGATTGCTTACGGTGGACCAATATGGAGCCATCTATCGGCTGGAGGTTCCGGCCATCGGGTCTGATTCGCTGACACCAAAAGTAGAAAAACTCATAATAGGAGAAAACGGCGACGGTAAGATCGGTATGGGCTATGCCCAGGCACTCTTATATGCCTTTAATAGTCTCTATGTGATGGTCAATCACCGGGCAAACGATGACTTTGACAAAAACACCGGCATTTACAGGCTACAGGATACCAATGGAGACGATCAATTTGATTCCATAACCATGCTCAGAGAATTTACCGGTAGCCCCGGTGAGCACGGGCCGCACAGTATGGTGGTTTCTCCGGATGGCGAATCCATTTACCTGGTGGTAGGAAATCACATTGACGTTCCGGAAATGGATCATTACCGAATTCCCCGGGTTTGGGAAGACGATAACCTCATTCCGGAAATCAAAGACCCCAGAGGTCACGCCAATAGCCGGGGAGCACCGGGAGGATGGATCGCTAAAATTGACCCCGAAGGTACCGAATGGGAATTGATTAGCGTGGGTTATCGTAACCCCTTCGATATCGCCTTTAATGAGGTAGGAGATTTGTTTACGTATGATTCCGACATGGAGTGGGATTTTGGAATGCCCTGGTACCGGCCTACCCGTATCAATCACGTGACCAGCGGGAGTGAATACGGCTGGCGAACCGGTAATAAAAAGTGGTCTCCCAACTACACCGACAACTTACCGGCAATTTTGAATATTGGTCAGGGGTCCCCCACGAATGTGTTCTACGGGACCAATGCCAAATTTCCGGCAGAATACCGAAATGCGCTTTACGCATTTGATTGGAGTTTTGGTATCATGTACAAAATTAATCTGACACCTGAGGGCGGCTCTTATGCCGCTACCGGTGAAGAGTTTATTTCGGGATCGCCACTTCCGCTTACCGATGGCGTGATTGGTCCTGATGGGGCCCTTTACTTCATGACCGGAGGTAGAAGGTTGGAGTCGGACCTGTACCGGGTGCATTATACCGGAGACTTAAGCGATGATGGCAACGGAGGACTGACCGAGGCCGATTTGCCGGAAGCGCACAACATTCGAAGGAGCCTGGAGGCATATCATGAAGGTCCACAAGCAGGTGCTATTGATTTTGCCTGGCCTTATTTGAGTCATGAGGATCGATTTGTTCAGTATGCAGCGAGAATTGCGGTAGAGCACCAACCCCTTTCCGAATGGCAAAGTAAGGCCTTGAATGAAACCGACCCAAGAGCACTTACCCAGGCGATTATTGCACTGGCCAGACACGGAAATGCTTCCCAGCGAAATGCCATGCTGCAGTCGCTGATGGGAATCGATTACGCATCCCTGAATGAAGAAGACCGGCTGAACCTTTCCAGGGCGGTAGAAGTGGTCATCGCCCGGCATGGAAATCCAACCGGTGGCGTGCGGACCCAGTTAATCAGTTACCTGGACGCTCATTTCCCGGCGGAAAGCAACAGTTTAAATCGGGTTCTGGGTAAAGTCATGGTAGCGTTGGAAGCCCCATCGGCGGTACCACAGCTATTGGGATTGTTAGAAAACGCGGAGGACGATCCGAACTTTCAGAAGACACTAACGGCTTCTTCGGACCTGATCATGAGAAATCCCCAATACGGGTTGGATATAGCCAATATGCTGGCCAATGTTCCACCTGCCCAGCAGACCTACTATGCGACCGTATTGGGAGGTGCCAAGGCAGGATGGGATGAGGAGTCCTACGAGAAGTATTTTAACTGGACGCACAATGCTTTTCAATACAAGGGCGGAAGAAGCTATGTGGGCTTTATTGATCGCGCCAGAAAAATGGCTTTGAGTACCGTTCCGGAAAATAAATTTGAACAATACGATGAGCTTTCCGGTGGCAAACTTCTGACCGGCTCGGGCAATGATATTGCCGTATCCGAAGTTCAACCAGAGGGTCCGGGTAGAAGGTGGACGGTAGAAGAGGCCGCACCATTGGTAGAAGACTTGAGCAACAGGGATTTGGAAAAAGGAAAGGCCATGTACGGGGCCGCCCTTTGTAGTTCCTGTCATGCCATAGGTGGAGAAGGGGGAGCGGTAGGTCCTGACCTGACCCAATTGGGCAATAGGTTTACTCCGAAGGACATTCTGGAGGCTACTCTTGACCCAAGTGCGGTGATCTCAGATCAATATGCGGCGATGGTATTCGTTATGGGAGACAAATCTTCTGTAGTAGGTAGGTTGATCAGGGAAGATGATGACACCTATTACGTGTCCCAGAATCCCTTTGCTCCCGAAGTGATCAAGGAGGTGCCTAAGGATGAAGTCACCAGCATCAAGGAGTCAGAAGTATCCGTGATGATGCCGGGACTGGTAAACCGTTTAAACGAAGAAGAATTAAAAGATTTGATGGCTTATCTGGTCTCAGGAGGTAATCCAAACCACGAAGTTTATCAATAAGTATTGCTTATATAATTGTTTTCAGGCCAGGCAGCAATTGTTTGGCCTGAAAGCATTCAACCTAAATCAGCATGCAATGAAGAAATATACTCAATTAGCCTTCCTGGCTGCATTTTCCACAATGGCCTTTGCTTGTGGATCGGGGCAGCAAAATGATTCCGAGACCGAAAGCGTCGCCCAAGCCGTTCAGAGTGAGGATGACAACGATGGTTTTGTTCAAATTTTTGATGGGAGCACTTTGAATGGCTGGGATGGCGATGCTACCTATTGGCGCGTAGAAGACGGAACCCTGGTGGGAGAAATTACCGAAGAAACCAAGTTGGAAAGAAATCATTTTATTATCTGGCAAGGGGGGCAACCGGGAGATTTTGAATTCAAGGCCGAGTTTAAAATCACTGAGGCTGGCAATTCCGGTGTCAATTATCGTAGCGAAATGGTTGAGGATCTCCCCTTCGCACTACGTGGCTATCAGGCCGATATTGACGGTAAAAACAATTACACCGGTCAAAATTACGAAGAAAGAAAGCGGACCACGCTTGCATACATCGGACAGAAAACGAAAATCAACCCCCAGGAAACGGAGGGCGATCTCCGAGCCAATGTGGAGCGGAATGCCTGGTTGGGGCTGGAAGTAGTAGAAGAACTTGGTGACAGGGAAGAAATGAAGCAGGTAGTAAATTCCAATGACTGGAATGAGATTCATATTGTAGCCAAAGGAAACAGACTGCAACATTACATTAATGGCACACTGATGAGTGATGTAACCGACGAGGATCCTGCAAATAGGTCCATGAAGGGATATTTGGGCATGCAGGTACATGTGGGGCCTCCCATGCAGGTAGCCTACCGAAATATATTTTTGAAAGAACTTTAGTAGTGAAGCTATCCTATCTGGAGAGATACCAGAAAGAACAGGATAGTTAGGATAACTTAAAGCCATATATTGTACAAAAACACAGATTTATGGATTCCGGATACAATCCCTGGAATGGAAAAGTAGGTAGTGTTCGTCAGATAGGCGGAATCGAAACCAGCGTTTTGGATAACGGTCCCGGACGTGGTGTTCGTGTGGCCTGGATCGATACCGGGGCCGGATTGCGCTACCAGGTGGTTCTTGACCGAGGTATGGATATCAGTGCTGCTTTTTTTCGGTCGCAAAGTCTGGCATGGCTTAGTCAGGTCGGAATCACAGCACCTTCCCCTTTTTCGGACAAGGGCCTGGATTGGCTTCGGACCTTTGGTGGAGGCTTGCTCACGACTTGTGGGTTGAGTCATGTAGGAGGCCCCGAGGAGGATGAGCAGGGTCATCGGGGATTGCACGGAAGGATTTCAAATAATCCGGCAGAAATCATCGAAATCAAACAACCGGATATTCTTGGCGGCGACTTGAACATGCAGCTAACAGGCATTATTCGGGAAAGCAGTGTGTTTGGCCCGCATTTGGTCTTAAAGCGCACCATTACCGGGATTTTAGGACAACCTTACTTGAAGATAACGGATGAAGTCATCAATGAGTCCAATGTGGAAGTTCCCCATATGTTGCTTTACCATGTGAATTTTGGCTGGCCTTTGGTGGATGAGGGGAGCCGGATCGTGTGGAAGGGCTCCTGGAAGTCCAGGGATGGAGATGCTCAGAACCGGATTTTCAATCCCAAAAATGACTTCAAAACCTGCCCGCCCCCATTGGAAGATCATGCAGGGTTTGGGGAAGACGTAGCATTTATCGATCCGGAGGTAGAAAGTGATAATCGCTGTCGGGCGGGCATCTATAATTCCTCTCTGGGTTTTGCCCTTAGGATGACTTTTGATAAACGCCAATTACCCAGCCTGGTTAACTGGCAACATTGGGGAAAAAATGAATACGTTACTGCCTTGGAACCTGGCACCCATCCGCCGATAGGGCAGGCCAAAGCCAGAGAAGACGGCTCCTTGATCATGCTCAAACCAGGTGAAAAACGTACCTATGACCTCATGCTGGACGTTTTGACGGACAGCAAAGGGCTTAAATCCTTTACAAATACGAAATAAGTAGCATTACAAACAATAAATCAAATAAGAACCTATGAGTTTGGCAAAAAAAGCAATAGAAGAAGGACAGGGGATTTTGCGCCTGGCACCTACTTGGGTACCCAGATCTTTTTGTGTTCCCGGAAGGAGGATAAAATTACACCCGGATGATTATTACGTGTTGGGTGGGGAACGAGGAGGAATCGATGAACGATGGCTTTCTTCCACCACCGCTGCCGAAAATGGACCCCTTACCGGGAAAGATGAAGGGTTGAGCAAAGTAATTGTTGGGGCTGAGGGCAAGGAGGAACAAATCCTGCTTAAGGATGTAATCGAAGAACTTCAAGGTGAAATCATAGGATCCCGAATTTGGGACGAGCACCAAAGCTGGCCCATGTATTCCAAGTTTTTTGATAATATGGGGCCCCTGCCGCACCACATTCATCATAACGATGAGCACGCTGCTAAAATCGGGATGAAAGGAAAGCCGGAAGCCTACTATTTCCCGCCGCAGTTGAATAATCACGGAGGAGATTTCCCCTATACCTTTTTTGGGATCGCTCCGGGTACTACGAGAGAGCAAATCAAGGAATGTCTGATGAATTTCAATAAGGGGGACAACAAGATCACCAGTTTCTCCCAGGCATTTAAACTGGATCCGGGAACGGGTTGGGATGTGCCTCCGGGGATGCTGCATGCACCCGGTAGCATGTGTACCTACGAGCCCCAAAAGGCATCCGATGTTTTTGCCATGTACCAGTCTCTGGTCAATGAAGCCATTATTCCCGAAGAACTCCTTTGGAAAGGAACACCGAAGGACCGGATGGGAGATTACGATCAGCTGATGGAAGTTATTGACTGGGATTTGAATGTGGATCCAAACATCCTGGAGACCCGGTTCATGGCTCCTGTTCCTGTAAAGGATACCGCTGCCATGGAAGCGGAAGGTTTTATTGAAAACTGGATTTGCTATCGATCAGATGCTTTCAGTGCCAAAGAGCTGACGGTTATGCCCGGACAAACGGTCACGATAAAGGACAATGCGGCTTATGGTATGATCATGATGCAAGGTCATGGGACCATGGGCGTATGGGATGTGGAGACCCCTGCCCTGATCCGATACGGACAATTGACCCATGACGAATATTTTGTAACGGAAAAAGCGGCCAGGGAAGGAGTAAAAATCAGCAATCACTCTAAAACCGATCCGATTGTGATGCTCAAACATTTTGGTCCCGGAAATCCAGACCTTAAATTATAAGTATCGCCTTATTTATAGGGGCAGAATCCTCTTTTATACTGGGATTCTTTCAGTTATTTATTAAATTGAAGGGGATTTTTGGAGGAAGATCTCCGGTAACATGCTGAGGCTTCCTCTTTAACAGAGCTTTATTTTAATTTCAATCAATTATTCATAGTAAAAAAAATAATATTATGTCCCAAAATAATTTTCCAAAGTTACATAATGCCACCTGGCCTGGAATTGTAGGAAAGGGGCCGGATTCGGAACCCATCATTTCCTTTGATGAGATGCTGGAAAACACCGCCAAAGCGGAAGTTGACGGAGTAAAGTTTGATGGAGTGGACATAGGTCTTTTTGACCCTCATATCGATCTGGAAATGGACGACGATGGGGTAAAAAAGCTTGTTGACAAGGTGTCTTCCTACAATCTGGAAATTGGCTCAGTAGTGGCTCCTATCTGGGGAGGTCCCATACTGGGTTCCAAAGAAGACCGGGCCACCTACCTGGATTTACTGGAAAAATCCTGTAAACTAGCTTCAAAGCTCCGGGAAGCAGGAATCCGACCCAATGGCATTGTCCGGGTGGATACGGCCAGTAGCCCGGAACAATGGGCCAAAGATCCGAAAGGAAGCCAAAAGATCATCGTAGAGACCTTTAAGGAGGCCTGTAAAATTGCTGAGAATTACGGGGAAAAGTTAGCTGCCGAAGGCGAAATTTGCTGGGGAGGCATGCACAGCTGGAAGACCATGCTGGAAACACTGGAGTCTGTAGACAGTCCCTACCTGGGTTTTCAGGCAGACATGGCGCATACCCTATTATATACCCTGGGCTACAACTATCCGGAGCATAGAATTTTACCGGAGGGCTACGATTGGAAGGATAAATCCGTATGGAAAGCGGCATTAAAGGAAATGACCGATGCCTTGCGTCCCTGGACCATCGATTTTCACGTGGCTCAAAATGATGCCACCGTTTTTGGTTCAGGATCTCATGATAAGACCGGCAGGCATTGCCTGGCTAATGATCCTAATGGAAAATTGGATATTGCCGAAGACGCAGGATACTGGCTGCGAGATGAGAAAGGAAATCTCACCAAAGCTTTTAACCACATTTGCTGGGATGGTTGCATGTTCCCCAATGCGGTGATGAGCAAGCAGGACACCTGGAATAATATTCTAGCAGCATTGATTCAGGTTAGAGAGGCGCACGGCTGGAAAGCCTAAGTCCGATTCTTGTTTTGAATAGATTCGATTTTCCAAACAAAAAATGTTAACCATGTCAGAAAAAAAGCAAATACGAATAGGATTGATCGGTACGGGTTTGATGGGAAGAATTCATACCAACGGATATAAACGATTAGGGGATTTTTTTCCCGAATACGAATACCGGCCGGTATTGCAAGTGGCCTGCTCCAGACGGGAGGATAAAATTAAGGCCTTTGCCGAACAGTGGGGCTATGCCTCCTACGAAACCGACTGGAAAAAAGTCATTGCGCGGGACGATGTGGATGCCATTGACATCTGTACGCCTAACGATTCGCATGCCGAGATCGCCATTGCCGCTGCCAAGGCAGGGAAGATGATTTTGTGTGAAAAACCGCTTTCCCGAACCCTGGAAGAAGCCAAGGAGATGGTCAAAGTGATTGAAGCTACGGGCGTAAAAAATACGGTTTGGTATAATTACCGTAGGGTACCCGCGGTTACCCTGGCCAAGCAATTGGTAGATTCCGGAAAATTGGGTAAAATTTTCCATTACCGGGCCAATTTTCTTCAGGACTGGACCATCAGTCCGGACCTTCCTCAAGGTGGAGACGCTTTGTGGAGGCTGGATGCCGATGCGGCTGGTTCCGGGGTAACGGGAGACCTGCTGGCGCACTGCATTGATACGGCCATGTGGCTGAATGGGGGGATTAAAGATGTGTCCGGTATGGCGGAGACCTTCATTAAAGAACGGGTACATCAAGAAAGTGGCGAGAAGAAAAAAGTTGGCATAGACGATGCCTGTACCTTCCATTGCCATTTTGACAATGGTTCGCTGGGGCTGTTTGAGGCTACCCGCTATGCCAGAGGGCATAAAGCATTGTATACCTTTGAAATAAATGGAGAACATGCGTCCATTCGCTGGGATTTACACGATTTGAATCGCCTGGAATATTTTGATCACCGGGATGAATCGGTGGTTAGAGGATGGCGATCCATTCACGTCACCGATGCGGATCAGCCGTATATGGACCGTTGGTGGATACCCGGTACCAGTATTGGCTACGAACATTCGTTTATTCATCAGGTGGCTGATTTCTTTAAAAGCCTGGAAGGAGACGAACCGTGTTCGCCTACTTTTAAGGATGCTTACGAAACCCAAAAGGTTTGTCAGGCCGTGTTGGATTCGGCAGCCTCCAGAACATGGAAAGATACCGGCGTGGATTGGTAGTTTTCCCTCCGATCGGATACGCTTTTGTTATCGTTTAAAATCCAGGCCTTTTTTAAAACAAAAGGTCTGGATTTTTTCTTTTTCCTTGCTTTATACTTTTGACAAAAAATATGATTATTCTCAGTTTCAAAAAATGAAAATGGAATAAGTGTTATATTTACCGAGAATTTAACTGATCGTTTGACTTATGCATAACCTAAGCGCTACCAGGCAATTTCTAAAGGATCTTCTATCGGATGCGGCATCCGCCCAAGCCATGGATTGGTTGAGTACCCAGGTAGAAAAAATTAAAAAAGCAGATGGACAGATGAAGTTTTTCCTGGCTTTTAGCCAGGCATCCAGGCATTTCTCAAAGGAAGTGCTGAATTTGTCAGAACAAAAGGAACTGGAAGCAAGGAAAATCCGAGCTGGATTTCAGCCGGGTTCCTGGACGGTTTTACAAACGGCCCGAACCTTATTGGTATTGGAAATTGCTTCTGAGACAGCAGGGGATTGGATCCATACACTGGATCGGCTCTTCGAATCGGCGGATATGCATGAGCAGGAGGCTTTGTATGCCGCGCTTCCCTTGTTGCCCATTCCTGAAAAACATACCCATCGGGCTGCCGAGGGCATTCGAACCAATATAACCTCCGTTTTTGATGCGGTGGCATTGGAAAACCCCTACCCTTCGGAGTTTTTGGATGAGCCAGCCTGGAACCAACTGCTGCTAAAGGCGATCTTTATGCAACGACCCCTCTACCGGATAGTGGGTGCCGATCGGCGGGCAAACATCAGGCTTGCGAAAACGCTGGTGGATTACGTGCACGAACGCTGGTCAGCCGGGAGGAATGTCATCCCGGAATTATGGCGTTTTCTGGCACCCTTCGTGGACGAAGAGGTTTTGGGTTTATTAGAAAAGGTATTAGAGGAAGGAAATGATTTGGAAAGGAAGGCGGCTGCATTGGCCTGTTCTTCCGGTGAGCATCCTGGTTGTGTGATTCTGCTATCCAAATATCCGGATTTACAGGAAATGATCGCAAGAGGAGACCTCTCCTGGGAGGGGATCGGAAAGGAATACGATGCGGAAAGATAGGTTCAGCTTTCTTATTTGCCGCTTCCTTAGGAAATGACCCGTTCACCGGGGATTGTTATGAATTGGATTAAAAAAAGATTAGGTTAGCAAATAAAATTAATTCGTTATGATGTACATCGATCCACATATACACGTTACCTCCCGGACTACAGATGATTACGAAGCCATGCAGAAGGCAGGGATCGTAGCGGTCATTGAACCGGCGTTTTGGTTGGGACAGCCCCGCACCAAGGTGGGTAGCTTTCAGGATTATTTCAGCAGCCTGGTAGGTTGGGAACGTTTTCGGGCCAAGCAATTTGGTATCGTTCATTACTGTACCATTGGCTTGAATAGCAAGGAGGCCAATAATGTAGCCTTGGCGGAAGAAGTCATGGAGTTGTTGCCGCTGTATGTTGGTAAAGAGGGAGTGGTGGCGATTGGTGAGATTGGGTATGACGACCAAACGGAGGCAGAAGACCGCTTTTACCGCTTGCAGCTGGAGCTTGCCAAAGACGTGGATCTTCCGGTGATGATCCATACTCCCCATCGGGATAAGAAGAAAGGAACCATCCGGAGCATGGATGTGAGTGAGGAACACGGCCTGGATCCGGGAATGGTCATCGTCGATCACAACAACGAAGAAACGGTGAAAGAAGTGCTGGATAGAGGCTACTGGGCGGCGTTTACCATCTATCCCCATACCAAAATGGGAAGTGAGCGAATGGTGGAAATAGTCAGAGAATACGGGCCGGACCGCATCATCGTGGATAGCGCGGCGGATTGGGGTATTAGCGATCCGCTGGCGGTGCCAAAGACGGCCGATTTGATGTTGGAAAAAGGAATTCCGGAGGAGCATGTGCGGATGGTTTGTTATCAAAATGCATTGAAGGCATACGGACAAAGCGGGCAGATGGAAGAAAAAGACTGGCTGGAAAAAGAACCCATCGATCAAACCAAAAAACATGGAGGAAGTACCGTCTTGAGAGGGGGACAAAAACCCAGGGTGGACAATGATTCCTCGAATATCATAGAGAATTGAATCGGTCGATGCGATCCTTAATTGCTCACATCAGACTCACCCGCCCGGCTAATATTATCACGGCAATAGCCGATATTTTGGCCGGTGCGGCCATCTTAGGTGCGGCTTATTTCCTTATACAGGAAAGCCAGTCAGAATGGTGGGGCGATCTTGGCTGGTTGGTTCTTGCCACGATTGGTCTCTATGGTGGCGGGGTGGCATTTAACGATGTCTTTGATGCCGAATTGGATAAAAAGGAGCGTCCGGAACGCCCCATTCCCAGTGGGCAGGCGAGCGTTAAAAGTGCGGGCTGGATGGCCTTTTTATTGCTTTTGATGGGTGTGTTAGCCGCTTGGCAGGTTAGTTTGCTTTCCGGAGTCCTGGCCCTGGCGGTAGCCCTTTTGGCCCTTTTGTACGATGTCTGGGGAAAACACCAAACCCTTTTTGGGCCTATAAATATGGGCCTATGCAGAACAGGAAACCTGCTTTTGGGTATGAGTCTGGTTCCAGGGGCGGTGCAGCAATTTGCCTACATTGGATTGGTTCCGCTGGTTTATGTCGCCGCCATCACCATGGTCAGCCGCGGAGAAGTGCATGGGAAAAACACCCGTGCATTGTATGGCGGGTTGGTCATGTACGCGAGCATCCTTTTATTTATCGCCGGGTTGGCTTACATTCAGAAAGATCATTTTTGGGAAAGCCTTCCCTTTCTGGTCTTACTGGCCTATTTTATTTTCCCTCCCTTGGTGAAAGCAATAAAGAAGCAAGAACCGGCACTGATTGGCAAATCCGTGAAGGCGGCAGTACTCGCCTTAATCCTTGTAAATGCTTCTCTTGCGGCGGCTTTTTCCGGTTGGCTGGTGGGTTTGATCATTTTGTTACTATTGCCGGTATCCTTGCAATTGGCCAAGGTATTTGCCGTCACCTGATGAACCAAAAAGGGGATTAATTACTTATATTAATGAAATGAAACGTTCGGCGGAATCGTCTAGTTAAAAATGGAAAAAAGAGTGCATCAATCAATTGAGCAGGTTTTCAGTGTCCCGTTTACCTACCAGGTTTTTTTTACGGAAAATTTATTTTCTTCCGCTAACGGTCTTTTTACAGATTTAGTAAAAGGGGACAAAGTTCCCAAGGTATACCTGGTTTTGGATGAAGGAGTGGTCCGACATCATCCCGGTCTGCTAGCTGGTATCAAAACCTATGCCGCTGAAAACAGCGACGTATTTAACTTGTGTGCAGAACCCCTGGTAGTGCCTGGTGGGGAGCAGGTGAAAAACGATCAGCAGTATTTTCAGCAGGTTTTAAAGGCCACGCATGAATACGGAATAGACAGGCATTCCTATATCGTTGGATTAGGGGGAGGGGCCCTGCTGGACATGGTCGGTTTTGCCGCCACGATAGCCCATCGAGGGATTCGCCACATTCGCATTCCCACCACGGTGCTTTCACAAAATGATTCGGGCGTTGGGGTTAAAAATGGCATCAATGCTTATGGTAAGAAAAATTACCTGGGGGCTTTTGCTCCCCCCTATGCCGTGATTAACGATGCGCAATTCCTGCAGACCCTGGAGGAGCGGGATTGGCGTTCCGGAATTTCGGAGGCGCTAAAGGTGGCCTTGATCAAAGACGCTTCCTTTTTTGTATGGATAGAACAGCAGGCGCTGGATTTGATGGATAAAAATCATTCCTCCATGCAGGAGTTAATCTACCGCTGTGCCCAGATGCACATGGACCACATTGCTTCCGGGGATCCCTTTGAAGCGGGTTCTTCCAGGCCGCTGGACTTTGGACACTGGTCTGCACATAAACTGGAGCATTTGAGCGATTACCGAATACGTCATGGAGAGGCAGTCGCCATAGGTATTGCCCTGGACACCACGTATTCCTTTTTGGCGGGAATGATTTCTGAAAACGAACTGAACAGGGTGCTGGATGTCATCGTTAAACTTGGTTTTGAGTTATATGTTCCGGAATTGTCCGGAGATTCCCTATTAAAGGGCCTGGAAGAATTCAGGGAACACCTGGGGGGAGAATTAACCATCATGCTTCTGGATAAAATTGGTAGCGGAGTAGAAGTTCATCAAATGGACCCGGCGTTGGTACGCAATGCCGTTGAAAAATTAAATCAATTACAATTAGCTAATTCCAGGGCCTAATCCCTATTTTTAAGTTAATCAAGTAGAACCTGAAACATGCGCATTGCCGATTATCATTTAACCTATTGCACCAATATTCATCCCGGAGAAAGCTGGGAAGCAACCTTTACCAACCTCAAAGATTACGTTCCACCGATAAAAGAAAGGCTGTCCGCAAAACAGCTCTTTGGAATCGGTTTGAGGATTTCGGACGAGGCAAGCAGGGAATTAATGGAGCCCGGAAAATTAGGCGAGCTCAAAAGCTGGCTGGAAGCGAATCATTGCTACGTGTTCACGCTAAATGGTTTCCCCTTTGGTGGCTTTCACCGGCAGGTCGTAAAAGATGAGGTGCATCATCCCGACTGGACTACTCGTGATCGGGTCACCTACACCCTCCGACTATTCGATATCTTATCAGCCATTATGCCCTCCGGCATGGATGCGGGCATTTCCACTTCTCCATTAAGCTACAAACACTGGCACAAAACTCCGGAAGCATTGGAACAGGTAATGATCCAATCTTGCGATCACCTGTTGGAAGTGGTGGACCGTTTGTACCTCCTGAAAAAGGAAAAGGGTCAGTTGCTCCACCTGGATATAGAACCAGAACCCGACGGGATCATTGAGAATTCGGCAGGGTTAATCCAGTTTTATAAAAATTGGTTGCTTCCAAGAGGGATGAGGCTGTTCGGTGAAAAATATGGAATGGCTGCAGCGGCTGCCCGGGAACTTATTCTGGATCATATACGGGTTTGTTACGATGTGTGTCACTTTGCAGTGGCTTATGAAGATCACGATGCCGTCCTGAAGACGTTTAAGGAAGAAGGCATCAAAATTGGTAAATTCCAGCTCAGTGCCGCCTTGAAAATATCGATACCTGAAAAAATGGGGGAGCGAAAAACAGTAGAAAAGGCATTATTGCCCTTTGTGGAATCTACCTATTTGCACCAGGTCATCGGAGTCGAAAGGGATGGCACCCAACACGCTTATCCGGATTTACCGGATGCCTTGTTGAAGCTATCAGAAACGGAAGAAGTCGAATGGAGGATCCATTTCCATGTACCGGTATTTTTATCCGGTTACGGTACCTTACAATCCACCCAGGAGGATATTCTTACCGTTTTAAAATTAAATGAAAAAGGGCAGTATTCTGCGCAGCTTGAAGTGGAAACCTATACCTGGGAGGTGTTACCCGAAGACATTCACCTGTCGTTGGGACAATCCATTACCCGGGAGCTGGATTGGGTGAAAAAACAAATCACATGAAGAAAACAGTTGTACTCAACGTAGTGGCACTATCGGGAAGGATCCTGGGAAAACACACCCCCTTCCTCAGCCAGTGGGTAAAAAAACGAAAACAAGCGTCTATTAAACCGGTACTTCCCGCCGTTACCTGTTCGGCGCAGTCCGTTTACCTGACCGGTAAATGGCCTGCCGAAAACGGGGTTGTGGGAAATGGCTGGTATTTTAAGGATGAATGTGAGGTCAAATTCTGGAGGCAATCCAATCACCTGGTCCAGTCATCCAAAATCTGGGATGCGCTGAAGGCCGAAAACCCCGATTTTACCTGTTCCAATATGTTTTGGTGGTACAATATGTATTCTTCGGTGGATTATGGGGTTACGCCGAGACCCTTGTATCCATCCGATGGCCGAAAATTGCCGGATGTTCATAGTCAACCCATGGATTTGCGGGATCGCCTACAGAAAGAGCTGGGCCAGTTCCCCTTGTTTTCCTTTTGGGGGCCCAATGCCAATATTTCTTCTTCCAAATGGATAGCGGAAGCGTCTATGAAAGTAGACGAATGGCATGATCCCACCCTTACCTTTATTTACCTGCCTCACCTGGATTATGGCTTGCAAAAACACGGAACTGATTTTGATTTCATTGGGAAGGATCTGGAGGAGATAGACGCGTTGTGTGAGCGATTAATTACCTATTACGAGCAGCGAGGTGCGGAGATTATCTTACTCTCCGAATATGGAATCACTTCCGTAAACAAGCCCATCCATATCAACCGGGCCCTTAGAAAAGAAGGCTATATACAGGTAAAGGATGAGTTGGGATTGGAGACCCTGGATGCAGGCACCTGTAAGGCATTTGCCGTTTCAGACCACCAGTTGGCGCATATATATATCAATGATCCGTCGGAAAAAGAAGCGGTCAAAAAACTGATAGCTTCCCTGCCGGGCGTTGAAAAGGTGCTGGATGAGGAAGGGAAAAAAGAATACCACCTAAACCACGAACGGGCAGGTGATCTGGTAGCCGTAGCAGACAAAGACTCCTGGTTTACCTACTATTATTGGCTGGATGATGCAAAGGCACCGGACTATGCGCGTACGGTAGATATCCATAGGAAACCCGGCTACGATCCGGTCGAAATGTTTGCCAATCCGGAAATTCCCTTTCTGAAAGGAAAATTAGGTTGGATTTTGCTCAAAAAGAAACTGGGATTCAGATACCTGATGGACGTGATCCCTTTACAGGCTGACTTGGTAAAAGGCTCCCACGGACGAATTAGCGAGAATCCCCTGGACTGGCCCGTTTTGATTCTACCCGCAAACTCCACCGATACGGAAGATGAAGTCAGTCCGATCGATGTGTATTCCTTGATTTACGATCAGGTCATGAGAAAATGACTGTTTTGGATACGTTTTATTTCTAAAATAAGTAACTTACATATCCTATGACAAAAGGTTGGAAATGGTTTTTCGGTATCAGTTCGCTGCTGTTTTTATTGTTTGCCTTTTGGCAGATAAATGATCCGGACCCAATGTGGTGGGTACCCGTGTACCTGATTGCCGCCCTAACTTCCGGGTTTGCTTTTTTTGGAAAATTTAGCGTGAACCTACTGGTCTTCTTCACCTTTAGTTATTTGATTGCTGCGGTATTCTTCTGGCCGGATAATATCCTGGGATGGATAGGGGAAGAGTGGCAACAAAAAGACCTGTCCATGAAAACCACGGCCATGGAAACAAATCGGGAATTTTTTGGCTTAACGCTGTCAGCAATTCTCTTTGCGCTGCAGGCAATTATCGGAAGGAGAAAAAGGCTTTTGGAAAATCAGAATTAAAAGGAGCTGGACGCTTGATCCTTAAAATTTGGCCACTTTGCTGGCTTGAAAAAATAAATCATAAAACATGACGAAAAAATACGATGTGACGGGTATGGGAAATGCCCTGGTGGATATAGAGTTTGAGGTAAGCGATGCCTTTCTGGAAACGAATGGTATTGAAAAAGGTCTGATGACGCTAGTCGATGAAGAACGTCAGGGAACGCTAATGACGGCCATTCATACTAAAACTTCCAAGCTGCAATGTGGTGGATCCGCCGCCAACACCGTTATCGCTCTCAGTCAGTTCGGAGGAAAATCGTACTACTGCTGCAAAGTGGCAGACGACGAACTGGGTAGGTTTTTTATGGAGGATCTTCGGGAATCCGGAGTGAACCATAACCTGGATCCTTATCAGTTGGAAAAAGGCATTACCGGTAAATGCCTGGTAATGGTAACGGCTGATGCTGAAAGAACCATGAATACCTTTCTGGGGATTACTCAAACCTTTTCAGCATCCCAACTGAATCTCGAAGCCATCAAAGACTCCAGGTACCTGTATATCGAAGGGTACCTGATCACTTCTCCTGATGCCAAAGCGGCCATGCTTAAGGCAAAACAAGTAGCCAAGGAAAACGGCGTAAAAGTAGCCCTTACCTTTTCGGATCCTGCGATGGTCAAGTATTTTGGAGCCGGTTTTGAGGAGGTGATCGGTGATGGGGTGGACCTGCTTTTCGCCAATGAAGAAGAGGCCATGTTGTACACCGGCGAAGAAACCCTTCTTGAAGCAAGGGAGGCGATGAAGAAGCTGGCAACCCGTTTTGTCATTACCCAGGGTAAAAATGGAGCGATGATCTACGATGGCGAAACATTTATAGACATCGAACCTTACCCGACCCGGGCTGTGGACAGCAATGGTGCCGGGGACATGTTTGCCGGGGCCTTTCTTTATGGGATTACCAATGGCCATTCCTACGCTTCCAGTGGAAAATTAGCCAGCATGGCTTCCTCCAGAATAGTCAGCCAATTTGGTCCCCGCCTTACCTGGGATGAGGCCAGAGAAATCTTGGATCGGCTCAAGCCGGATCAAGAGGCATAAAGACCGGTAAAACACGTGATAACTTGTAAGTTATAAATGTCTTTGACCTGTTAAATTTTTGTCAAAGTTGCTTTTATAGCTATTAATGGATAAATTGTTTTACATATTCGTAAACCCAAACCGTTTTATCATGACAAGTTACGCAAATTCAAAAATGTTATTTCGTTTTGGCCTACTATTGTTGGCCATGGGCTGTCTGGTTTTCTTCCAGGCCGAAGCTTTTGAAAAAGAAGGCGATGGAGAAGAAATAAGTGTTAGCGGAGAGGTTTTGGATCTTTCCTGCTTTATGGCTAGTGGTGCCAAAGGAGAAGGACACAAAGGCTGCGCTGAAAAATGCATGGCTAATGGCATGCCTATTGGATTGCTTGGCTCAGATGGCAAAGTCTACCTCCTGGTAGAGGATCACAAAAATGCCAGCCCATATCAATCATTAAAGGAACTTGCTGCGGCAAATGTGGAGGTAACTGGAAATTATTTTGTAAGAAACGGGATGCCTGGTATCGTAATTAAGACCGTATCAAAAAAGGGTTGATTTATTAAAAAAGGTTAGATATATGTATAGGGGCGGGAATATTTCCGTCCCTTTTTTTATTCCTCGAACACGACATATGTAAAGGAATAGTCGGTGCGTACCAGACTGTCCGTTTCCGATGGAAGGTAATGTAAATCAAATAGCACGTGGTTTAGATCCAGTGCGTTGTTGATAACTACCTGGTAAGCTTGTTCCCCGATTTTGGTGAGAACGTAATCGGGGAATTCCGGAAAAGTAAATTCGATTTCACCGCTATATGCCAATGGAAACCGCGCTTTGAGATAGAATTTATCCTCAAATAGGAAGGCATCCTGTATGTGCGGATAAAATTCATTGTAGATCCGTTTTTCATCCACCAATAAACTTTCAAAAACAGTGATTTCGTCATCCAGATATTGTTGCCTGGTACTGTCACCATTTTTGACTTCGACCCACCCGTCAAGATGTGCCGAAGCTTGGTTATCCTGAATAATAATCTCCTTCCTTGTGCTATTTTCGGAGGTTTTCTCCTTCTTTTTTGGCTTACAGCCTAAGGTACCCAGCCAGCAAAGCAGGAATAACGGGAAAACTACCTTATTTAGCTTTTTTTCCATGCCCGGGTCATTTCTTTTTTACCCGGAGGTCCAGGCACCTCATCCAGGGTTAGCCCCAGGGATTGAAGGTTCTTTTTGAGATGGCCTGCTGCGCAGTAGGTTACAAAGGTAGCACCGGGATTCATACTGGCATGAATTTTTTCAAGTAGCGGTTTCTCCCATAGTTCGGGTTGTTTTTTAGGAGAAAAGGCATCAAAGTAGACAATGTCAGTAGGATAAAGTTGGACATCCTGCAAGGAAATGCTCTCCTTTTTGATGTTAAAATAGTCCGTTAAAGGCTTCCCGGTGTCCCATTCCATTTTGTGCAGCTTTCTGAAATAGCCGTTGTAGTGAGTGAGGGTTTCATCTAGCTGGGTATAATTTAAGGACTCGTAGATTTTTTCCGGAAGAGGAAAGGGTTCTATGGTGTGGTACAATACGGGAACCTGATTTTGTTCTGCCCAAATCAAGGTAAGCCAGGCATTGAGGCCGGTACCAAAGCCCAGCTCAAAAATCCGGATAGGAAACTTACCCCGGTTCCGGGCGTACCAGGCTTCCAAGCCATAAAGTAGAAATACGTGGATGGACTCCCGATAGGCACCATGGGAAGAATGATAGCTTTCGTTGAGTTCCGGAAGGTATACCGAGTGGGAACCGTCTTCCGTAGTAATGATTTTGGGTTCCTGCTTGTTCATTTGATGGGTTGATTTGGCTGGTGAATTAAAGCCACACAATAGGCAGATACTCCTTCTTGCCTGCCCACAAAACCCAAATTTTCCGTGGTCGTTGCCTTAATGGAAATCTGGTTTTCGGTTACATGCATTACTTCCGAGAGGCATTTTTTCATTTCCGGGATAAAGGGATTGATTTTTGGCTTTTGAAGGCAAATGGTGGCATCCAGGTTTCCCAGAACATAGCCGCTACCCGCGACCAGCCTCATGACTTCTTTTAATAATAATTTACTGTCAATTCCCTTGTACTGGGGATCCTGATCTGAAAAGTGGTAGCCAATGTCGCGCAGGTTGGCCGCTCCCAGGAGGGCGTCACATATAACATGTATTAGCACGTCAGCATCCGAATGCCCCACGGCCCCTTTGTCATGGGGAATTTTAATTCCACCCAACCAAAAATCAACGGTTTCTTCCAGTTGATGGACATCGTAACCAAAACCGACTCGAAAATTATTCATGATATCGTATGTTAGTCCCGGAACTTCTCGGACCAGGTTAATTCTTACATTTATAATAAACTACTGAAGCCAAATCATTGCTTAGGTAGGCAGTAGATGCCTCCCTGATTTCTTCTGCTGAAATGGCTAATTTCCGGTCAAATTCCGTCTGGATTAAAGAGGGATCGCCCAATGAGGCATAATAGGCCAGCTTCATGGCCCGCCCCAGCAACGATACCGACTCGAAAGTAGTCATTGCCTCTGACTGGTTCTTTATCTTTTGAAGGACCTGCTCTGGAAAAACGTTTTGCTTTAAGGTGTCGACAATTTTATCCAGCTCTTCCTCTGCTTTTTCGGCCGGAATGCCTTTTTCCATTTTACCGGTAAACACCATGAGCCCGGGGTCTATGTTGCCCAAAACGTACGCCTGGCAACTGGCAAAATATGCGCTGTTTTTCACCAGTTTTTGCTCCAATACCGAGGATCTTCCGAAACTTAAAATATCGGTAATTAAATCGCAGTGCAGGTAGGCATCATCCAGCCTACCGGGAATCCGGTATACTTTGTATAGTGCCTCAGTAGGTACCTCTGCGAATACCTGCTTGCTTCTTTTTTCTTTTTGGGGAGGTTCGGAAACAGGCGTAGAAATCTGATGCAAACTCGCCGGAATTTCACCAAACCAGTGAGCTACCTTATCCCGGACTTCGTCAAATGTTACTTTCCCGGCAATGCACAAGACGGCATTATTGGGGGAGTAATGGTGCTGATAGAACTGCAGCAAATCCTTTTTTTCCAGTAGCTCGATATCTTCTATTTGTTGTCCGATGGTAGGCCAGCGGTAAGGATGTTGCTCATAGGCCAGGTTTCTGACATGGTGCATGGCATCCCCATAGGGCTGGTTGAGATACCGCTGTTTAAACTCCTCCATGACCACTTGCTTCTGAGTCAGCACTTGCGGGTCATTCAAGTTCAGGTGCAGCATTCGGTCAGATTCCAACCAAAGTGCCGTATCCAGATTGACCGCCGGAAGGGTAATGTAATAATTGGTAATGTCCGTATTGGTAAAGGCATTACTGGAGCCCCCCACCCTTTCCAGTGCGCTGTCAAATTCAGGAACGTGTTGCGAACCGGAAAACATCAGGTGTTCAAAATAGTGAGCCAAACCGGTTTTACCAGCGGTTTCATTTCTGGAGCCTACCTTATAGAGTAGGTTGACAACGGCCATTTCCGATGTGGGATCTTCATGAACCAGCACCTGCAGGCCATTGTCTAATGTAAATTCTTTGTAATCGATCATAGAATAGGGTCAAAAGTAAGAAAATTTTGTCCCATCCGAAGCCTGTTTTTCTAAATTGATTCCCCCTTGTATCCTGATTTTTCCAAAGCAGCCTTGACGGATTCGGGATCGACTTTTTCGTTTACGGTTAGAATTCTATCCGGGGATTTGAGATCCACTTCCCATTGGTTTGGAGCGAGTTGATTCAGGGCCGGACTCACTGCAGCAATACACGCCGCACACTTGATGTTGGTTTTAAATTGCATGGATTTTTCGTTATTCATGGTTTTATTTGATTTTAGTAAATTTTAATCGAAGGCTATTGCTCACTACTGAAACAGAACTCAAGGCCATGGCGGCACCGGCAATCATGGGGTTTAGTAAAAAACCCGATATCGGATACAACAACCCTGCGGCGATGGGAATTCCGATGATATTATAAATAAAGGCCCAAAACAGGTTTTGGCGGATGGTTCCTACCGTTTGCGTGCTTAATTGTAACAGTTGAGGGACGCTTTTCAGGGATGAATGCATCAGGGTGACCTTGGCGGTTTCCATGGCAATGTCCGTACCCGCGCCCATGGCAATGCCTAAATCGGCGAGCACCAGGGCCTCGCTATCGTTGATACCATCACCGACCATGGCCACCTTATGCCCTTTTTTCTGAAGTTCCCGGATGTAGTTTCCTTTATCCTGGGGCAACATCCCACTTTGAAAATGCCGGATACCGACCGCTTGCGCCACAGAGGCGGCGGTTTTTTCCTGATCTCCGGTCAGCATGTGCACGGTGATCCCCATTTTTTCCAAGGTGGCGACGGCCTCTGCGGAGTCTTCCCGGATTTGATCGGATATGGCGATCCAACCCACCAGGCTAGCGTCTACAGCCAAATAAACAAGAATGCTACCCTCTTCCAGGGCTTTTTCTCCCGACTGGATCAGGTCGTCTTCCATGCCTACGCCCAAGGATAGCAGCCAGTTTTTCGTGCCAATACGGTAGGTTATTCCTTCGTAATGCGCGCTGACGCCTTTCCCGGTTTCAGACTGAAAATTTTCGATTCCCAACGATTTGTCAGAAGGCGTAAAATGCTGCGCAATAGCCGCAGCCAAGGGGTGTTCACTTTTAGACTCAAGTGCCTGAAAAACCCGGCTCAGCTGCGTTTTATCCACGCCTGTTTTCCACTTCACCGTTTTCACTGTGGGCTTTCCAAGGGTGATGGTGCCGGTTTTGTCCAGGATGAGGCTGTCTGTACGCTTCCCTCTCTCCAAACTTTCGGCATCCCGGATCAGAATCCCGTAGGAAGCTGCTTTCCCCATTCCCACCATGATGGCAGTGGGCGTGGCCAGGCCCAGCGCACAGGGACAGGCGATCACCAATACGGTAATTGCGGAGAGCATCCCCCGAACCACCGCTTCTTCCACACCACTGAATGTCCAGACAAAAAAGGTAAGCACAGCCAATCCCAGCACCACTGGCACAAAAACAGCCGTTACCTTATCTACCGTCTTCTGAATGGGAGCTTTGGAGCCCTGGGCTTGTTTTACCCGGTCAATGATGGCTGCCAACAACGTTTCTGAAGCGGATACGCTGGCTTTGAAAATAAAACTTCCTTTCTGGTTGATGGTACCGGCATAAACCGTATCCCCTGGTTTTTTTTCAACGGGAATCGGTTCTCCGGTAAGCATGCTTTCATCTACATAGGAATTGCCTTGTTCCAGAATTCCGTCCAGGGGTACCCGCTGCCCGGGTTTGATCATAATGACTTCCCCTATTTCCACCTCTTTCACAGGCAGGCTAAGTTCCTTACCATCCCGGATGGCGATTAGACGGTCAGGCTGCAGCCCGATCAGTTTTCTCAGTGCTTCCGATGTTCCCGCCTTAGCTCCTGCCTCCAACATTCGTCCTAATAAAATAAAAAAGACAATGACAGCGGCCGTTTCAAAATAGACGTGCGCGACGATGCCTCTTCCTTCCAGCCATTGGGGAAAAAAAGTGGCAAAAGTACTGTACAAGTAGGCAATTCCGGTACTCAATGCTACCAGGGTGTCCATATTCGCCTTACCGATTTTCGTCTGTTTGACGGCATTGGTAAAAAAAGCCCTTCCGAAAACGAAGAGGACTGGAGTTGTCAGAAGCCACATGATATAATTCCCATAGGGCATCTCCATCCAAAACATGCCAATCAGAAACACCGGCAGGGCCAATATGCCCGAGGCAATGGTGTTTCTACGCAGTTTTTTATAAGCCGCTTTTTGAACCTCTTCCAGGCTATCCTTTTCCTGCTGGTCAATCAGTAATTCATAGCCTACGGCATGTATATTTTTCCTGGCCTGATTCAGGTCGGTTATTTTTTCATCAAAAACCAGGGTGGCTGCTTGTGTGGCATAGTTCACACTGGCAGATTGAACACCCGGAGTTTCTTTCAGCATGGTTTCCACGCTTACGGCACAGGCAGCGCAACTCATACCTGATACTGGAATTTCGACGGTTTTACTCATAACTTAACGTTTCCCAAAATTACACAGGACAAGGTCACTACCTGTTATATAATTTTCAAAAAATTGTATAAAGGCATTTCTGATAAATCGATAAAAATGTTGAACTTTAACGTTGGTACGCAAGTTTTTAAACTTTATTTACTTCTGATAACCAGTCAAAATTGCACCTTTCATGATAAAATCCACCGTAGATCCTGCCTGTACGGGCTTATTTTCAGATTTATTTTTAGACTATATTGGGCAAAAGGATACACTAGCACCATTTTATCAGGAATATCCGGAATTAAACCGATTTAAAACGAGCCTAGAAAAGAAAGCCTTTTCGGAAGCGAAGCGACGGGTACTGGTGGATGCGTTACGGGAACAGTATAAAGGATTCGGGGAATCTGCGGTTACCCGCAATATTGAGAAACTGGCTGATCCGAAAACCTTCACCGTTACCACAGGCCACCAGCTTAACCTGATGACAGGACCCTCTTTCTTTATTTATAAAATTGTTTCCACCCTGCGACTGGCAGAAAAGTTACAGAAAGCGTATCCGGATTACCAGTTTGTTCCGGTGTACTGGATGGCCAGTGAAGATCATGATTTTGAAGAGATCAATCATTTTCATTTTGACGGGAAGAAATACACCTGGGAAACAAATCAGGAGGGTCCGGTAGGCGAGTTTGAAATAGACGACACCCTGAAAGACTTATTGAAGCAATGGGATTTTGTCCCCGCATTTTTTAAAGAAGCATATACCCAAAGCAAGTACCTGAAAGAGGCTGTCAGAAAATACGTTCATCACCTGTTTGCAGAAAAAGGGCTGGTAATCGTAGATGCCAACCATCAGGCACTGAAAAGGCAGTTTTTACCCATTATCAAGGATGATCTTTTTTATCAACGGGCCAATACACTTGTAAATGAGAGCAACGAATCCCTTGAGGCTGCCGGATACAAGACTCAGGTATTTCCCAGAGAAATCAATTTTTTTTACATGGAACCCGGGCGAAGGGAAAGGCTGGTACGGCAGGACGCGGAATTTCGTACCCACGATGGTAAAAACAAATGGACAGAGGCCGAAATGGAGGCCTTTTTAGAGACCCATCCGGAGAAGTTCAGCCCCAATGTGGTCATGCGGCCCTTGTATCAGGAAGTGATTTTACCCAATCTGGCCTATTTGGGAGGCCCTGCCGAGGTGGCCTACTGGTTTCAATTAAAAAAAGTTTTTGACCATTATAAGGTATCATTCCCCGTTCTTCTGCCAAGGAATTTTGCCATGATCATTCCGGGACAGGTGCAGCGGAAAATCGACAAATTGAGGATGAAACCAGAAGAACTTTTCCAGTCTATTGACCGACTGAGGATTGCCTATGTAAAACAGCACGCACCTGAAGACCTTTCTCTGAAAACAGAAAAAGAGCAGTTGAATCAACTGTTCGGGACCTTGGAAAAGCGGGCAAGCCGGCTGGACCCCACCTTAGAGGCTGCGGTAAAAGCAGCGCTCACTAGAAGCGATAAAATTCTGGACCAGGTAGCGGTTAAATTCAGGAAGGCCGAAGAAAAAAACCAAAAGGATGCCATCCGGCAACTAAGGGAAGTCAAGGCTTATCTCTTTCCAAACGGAACCTTGCAAGAGAGAAAGGTCAATTTTCTGGAATTTTACCTTAAGGATCCGGAAATGATTGAACAACTTTTAGGAAAATTTGATCCATTGGATTTTAATTTCATAATTTTGCAGGAGAATGGAAGCGAAGGAAGTACTCAGGAGAAGGTTCAAATCGGATAGAATAGCCCTGGGAAAAGAGGAAAGGGCTCTACGGTCTGAAAAAATTGCCCGTGAATGCATGAATTTTTTAGTCCAACGGAAAAAAATCCGGCATATTCACCTTTTTTTTCCTATCAAACGGCTTTTCGAAATCAATACGGTACTATTATTGCCTTTGTTATTTGAGAGAGGATATAAGGTCTACGGGTCCATTACGGATAAGCAATCACAACGCCTTCATACAGTTAAAATTGATGAAAGTACTGTTTTTCAGGATGATCAAATGGGTATACCTGTACCTCAAAATCCGGAATCAGCTCTCAATGAAGACATCGAATTGGTATTCGTTCCCCTTTTAGGGCTTGATGCCAAGGGTAATCGGTTGGGCTACGGAATGGGCTATTATGACCGGTTTTTTCGCATGCTAAAGCCGGGAGTACTTAAAGTCGGATTGTCCTACTTCCTTCCTTCCGGCGAATTGCCTACGGCAGGGCACGACGTGCCCTTGGATGCCTGTGTTTTTCCGGAAGGTAGTATGGTTTTTAATCAATAGTTTTTCTAAATAATAGTTGTATGGTAAAAAAATCAATGATTTTCGTATTTGCTCTAATGATGGGCTTGGGTCTCCTCAACGAGAGCAGGGCTCAGACGTATGCCACAGGGATAGGTTTGAGGGCAGGTGTTAGCAATGGGCTGACAGTAAAACACTTTATTCAAAGCGATGTGGCCTTGGAGGGGATCCTTCATTCACGCTGGAGGGGCTTGGTCCTGACCGGATTATATGAGGTCCATAAAGACATCCGGGAAGTCCGGGGACTTCGTTGGTTTTATGGTGGTGGAGCGCATATTGGAAGCTGGAATAGCGGGAACACGATAAAACGAGATTACGGTGGTACCACTATTGTAGGGATTGATGGAATCATCGGCCTCGATTTTAAGTTTGCCGATGCGCCGATTAATTTATCCCTGGACTATAAACCTGCATTTAATATCATCAATGATGTGGGGTTCTGGGGCGATGAGGTCGCACTTTCCATTCGGTTTACATTTTAGATACGATCTGGCAATAAAAAAACCGCTGAAATTTCTTCAGCGGTTTTTTTATTTATTCCTGTGGAATAAGCTTAATCAGGAAGCCAGTACCCTCGGTGAGGGCATAGATGTATCCGTCCGGAGATTGGGCCACCTGCCTTACACGGCCGATGTCCTGCAGTAGTTTTTCTTCACCTTCGTATTCCGTGCCATTAAGCATTACCCTGGCGATGTGTTGTTTGGCCAGCGCGCCCACGAGGAGATTTCCTTTCCATTCAGGGTACCGGTCTGAGGTGACCATCATGGACCCGCAGGGAGCAATGGAAGGCCGCCAGAAGTGGATAGGCTGTTCCATGCCTGCTTTTACGGTGTCTTCAGTGATGATGCTGTCGTCATAGTCGATTCCGTAGGTTATTTCCGGCCAGCCATAATTATTGCCTTTTTCGATGAGGTTAATTTCATCCCCACCTTTGGGACCGTGTTCGATGCCGTAAACCCGATCATTGGCAGAGTCATAAACCAGGCCCTGGGGGTTTCGGTTTCCATAGGTCCAGATGGAAGGTATGGCATCCGGCTCATCGACAAAGGGATTGTCTGCGGGAATCCGCCCATCGTCATGAATCCGATGGATTTTTCCATGGGAATTTTTCAGCGTTTGGGCATTCTCAGGGTTGGCACCTCTTTCTCCATTACTAAAGTAAAGGTAGTTATCCTTGTCAAAAATAATTCTGCTGCCGAAGTGCCGGCCACCTTCTACCGCTGGTGTGGTTATAATCAGGTCTTCTTGATCCGTTAGGCTGTTTCCGTCCACTTTTGCCCGCATGATAGCAGTGGCTCCGCCTCCCTCAACCGGCTTAGCATAGGAGAAATAGATCCATCCATTGTTTTCGTGATCCGGGTGCGTTTGAATATCCAGTAAACCCGCCTGATTTACTTCATGAACTTCCGGCACACCGGCTAATTTTTCGCCCGTAAATTGGTCATCCTGAAAAACGAGGATTTCTCCTTTTCTTTCCGTAACCAACATCCTACCATCGGCCAGCCAGGTCATTCCCCAGGGATTCTCCAACCCTTCGTACAGGGTATCTACTTTAAAGGTAAGCTGATCGGAAGTCACGGCGAAGGGATCCGGAGCGGATTTTTCCTGAACGCCTGACTCGCAGCCTACACCCAGGCCTACCAATGCCACTCCTAATACTATCTTTGTTAAATCTGTTTTTTTCATCTTACATTTTTCTTTTAAAACCCGAATATACCACATATTTCAGGATTTTTTGATTTCAATCTCGGGTGGAATATGGATTGTTTAGCCGCAGGTTAACTGATTTTTCCGCATTTCGTCAGGAAACTGTTAACAGCGCAGGGACGCAACGTAGGTCTCAATAAACAAGGGAATTACCGATATGGCAAATAGATGCTTATAATCAACAAAATAGGTAGTATAAAAAAATACATATAGAAAAATTTGGTTTTTGTATAATAAAAAAAATTTTGTATTAAAATATCGCAAAATAAATGCATTAGCGCTTTCTGGACAGGACTTTGATTTCTACTTTTATCACTGAAAACCAACTCATAACGAAAATTTAAACCTTTCAAAGGACCCTTTTGTCGCCTGGTATGACGGGTTCATCGAAAAAATCCCAATGAGGATTTATAATTACCGAATTTAGATGCATCGATCAAAAAACAGCAAGAAACATATCGAGTAGGATATAGAAATTTTAAACAACAGAGATGATGAAAAACAGCAGAAACAACTCTAAAATGATGGCGGGAGCCTTGGCGATATTTGCCACATTATTTTTTGCCTCCTGTGTGGATGAGCCCATTGAAGGACCCATTGGTGGTCAGGTGGAAACGATTGAAACCTTGCAAGCTTCCGGCACATTTGACTGGAAAACCAGTGAAAAAATCACCGTCGTAATTGAGGGCCTGGCAATAGACGTGGATGTCATCAGAAAGTTAACTTTGGAAACAGGTGGCGGCGATGAGTTTTTTGCCGGAGCCCAGGCCATGGACGAGGACTTTGAAATGACCTTCGATCTGCCAGCGCATGTAACAGAAGTCACCATGAAGTACGGTGCTATTGAACAAAAGAAAGCGATCAGCCAACACCAGGTGGCGTTTAATTTTGTGGAAGAACGAAGCGAGGAAGATCTGGAACTTTGAGAAGTTTCGGTAACAAAAACAGCAAGAAGGAAACGATTATTTTTAAATTTTTAATAATGATGACCATGAAAAAAGTATTGGTATTCACCTATATAGTGGGAATGATGAGCTTTTCCCTGCAAGCTCAGGAAATTTGGGTGAAAAATGATGCCGAACTGGGTGACCGGGATAGGTATTTTGCTGCCTGCTGGTCCATGGGAGCGATAGCAGTAAGCGATAATGAGCAAACCCTGATATCTGGAGATTACAGTCTTCGAAGCAACCAGGTCACAAATGAGTCAAGAACGGCTACCTGGTTAAAATCGCCATGGATGATGATGGAGGCTGGTAAGATAAGTTTCAATACCCGCTTGGATGGAAATGCCGGTGGAAATAGAAGCATTATCGTCCAGTACATAGCATTTGATCCATCGAATGGGTCTACTGGTGAAGGTGATGTCACTGAGATAGATGAATTTGAGTTTCCTACTCCCATAAACCGCCAAACGGAAGTGCACGAAGTGACTGTTTCTGTACCTGATGCGCTCGAAGGAAAGACGGTTAAAATATACCTTAGCTTGGTTGGTTCCGGTGGAAGTGCCCGAATAGGAATCGATGATCTGGCCATCCCAGGTACCTACGCTGCCGATCCTTCAGAAGGTTGTTTGCCAAAGAGCCAGATAGCTGACAAAGATAATGATGGTATTGCAGATGAAGAAGATGCGTATCCGGAAGATCCCTACCGGGCATTTGATAATTTTTTACCTGCTACCGGGTTCGGTACTCTGATGTTTGAAGACTTATGGCCAGCCAGAGGGGACTATGACTTCAACGACCTGGTTGTGGATTATAGGCTAAACCGGATCACGGATGCTACGGGTGATGTCGTAGAAATCAAAATCGAACTGTCGCCAAGGGCTGCAGGGGCAGGTTTCACCAACGGTTTCGGAATCGAGTTTGCAGGTTTATCACCGAAGAAAGTGATGCAGGTAACCGGAACCAAATCCAGTGCGGAAAGCATTCACAAAATAGACGAAAAAGGATTGGAAATGGACAATGAGTTTGCCACAATCATTCCTTTTGATAAGGTTTCCCTCGTCCTCACCCATCCCGGTGGCGGTGCATTGGGTATCAATACCGATCCGAAATTTAAGCTTCAAATACCGGAGCTGCAGACAATTGTGATCACATTGAAAGAAGAAGGCAAAAGCACCGAAGAGGGGGCGACAAAATTGAATGAGCTGGGACTGGATAATTTCAATCCTTTCCTGGTTGTCAATCAAAAAAGGGGGGTAGAGATTCACTTGCCAGGGATGAAGCCAACCAGGCATGCAGACCAATCCATCTTCGGGACAAAGGAAGATGGAAGCGTTGCCGGACCGGGTAGCTATTACCGCAACAAAGAAAATGGATTGCCCTGGGGAATGAACGTGCCGGTAAGTATTCCTTATATGATTAACAAGGCTCCGATCACCGAAGGGTATGCCCGGTTTTTTGAATGGGTTGTTTCCGGAGGAGAGTCCTACCCGGATTGGTACCTGGACAATGCCGGATTCCGAAACGAAAGATTAATGTTGAACGCAAATATGCACGGAGACACGATCGTCAGGGGTGGAGGATCTAATAGAGTCCCGAGATAGGGAGAGTTTTTCCCACTGACAAAACAGCCCTGAAAGTTTAGTCTTAGATGGGATGCTGCTGATCTGGGGATAGCTCATCAGCAGGAATCTTAGATAGGAACTCGGGTAGTCGAAGGCTACCTGAGTTTTAATTTGCGGGATTGACACGAAAGGATAAAGTGTAAATTTTTTTGGATTTAGTAGGAAATGGCTACTTTAGCAGTACTTTGTTTATGTTTGTTGTTTTTTATGATGGTAGATGGATGGTTTTTAATAGAATGGAATTATGGGAAATTTAATGGTACAGAATATGCCTGCCTCGCATATATTTTTTAAAAGAAGCGGCCTCATTCCGGCACTCATGCTTTTGTTTATGCTTCAGGCAACTACAGCCGTTTTTGCTCAGGTAGTGACGGTCACGGAAAATGAAAATTTTATTCCAATGGAACGGGTCACCTACCTCATAGAAGGGCAGGAGCTTATTCAAACGGAACCTGAGGGAAACCAGAACCCCAGTCCGGAAAATGTGCCGGTGATCGTCAGTGGAATCCAAATAGAAGGGGGCAATACAATTTATGCCACCACCCGAAATCCTTCTGTCGCTAACCCCAATCCAGCTATCGGGAGCAATGAAATCCGACCGGATGCCATACAGATCGTCCGATCGGACAATAGCATTATTTCACACAGAGACCAGGAATTTTTTAGCAACCTGGAAGCGGTCGTTTCAACACCTGACATCCGCTCCTATTGGGATATTAATGCACAGCCTTCCATTCCCAGAGGGGAACCTTTTGTTGACCTGATTTACTCCGATCCGGTAGTTACATCCGGGTTCCTGCTATACACCGAACGGGATGGGAATTCGCCGACCGATTTTATTGCTCTGGGTAGGAATGGAGAACCGATTGAAGGAGCAAATACCATCGAAGTCAGAGGCTACCAATGGAAGACAGGTATCCATCATGTGAGCAATGTGCCGGAGCAATCGCAGGAAATGGTGCTGTTCTCGCCTTCCCTTTTTGAATCGGACCAGCCGATATTTGGTATTCGAATCATTGCAGTAAATGAACCTGACGGCAAATTGATTTTCTTCGTAAACGCTATTTCCGCTACCCCTGACCTGGCCGAGCGCGTAAACAGTGAACTTGGCGGAGAAGCCGTGCTGAATATTTTTGACAATGACGAACTAAATGGAGCAGCTCTTAATCCTATAGATGTCCAATTAACGATTCTGGAGGATTTTCCGGTAGGCACAGCAGTGTTAAATCCCGACGGATCGGTGGATGTACCTCCCAATACCCCTCCGGGGGTTTATACGCTGACCTATGAAATTTCTGCGGGACAGGATTCCGATCAGGCAGAGGTCAGGATTGAAGTAATTGAATACAAGCCGGAGGCTTTTGATGATTCCGTGGAAGTACCGGATAGTTTTGCCAGGGATAGTGTTCTAAATGTGCTGGGTAACGACATGTTGAACGGCTTACCCGCCCTCATTGAAAATGTCAACCTAAGTGAAATAAGTAATGATTCAGGCAGTTTTATCAGCCTTACAGCTGATGGATCTATTGATATTGCGGAGGGAATTTCCGCAGGAGATTACCTCCTGGTTTACCAGATTTGTGATGCAGCAGATCCGGGTAAATGCGATCAGGCAACCGTGGCGGTTACCGTGGCACCAACCCTGCTGACGGCGGTAGATGATGAGTACGGTAATGTAAATCTAAACCGTGGGGGACTGATCGGAAACGTACTGGATAATGACCTCCTGAATGGGGAAGCGGTGCCTGAGGATCGGGTAAGTGTCTCCTTGCTGGATGCAGACGGCTTGTCCGGAGTGACCCTTTCGCCTACCGGGGAATTAGAACTTCCTGTTGGTCTTCCCAATGGTGATTATGAATTGCAGTATGAAATGCAGGAAGACATCAACCCCGGAAACCGGGATCAGGCGTTTATCCGGTTTTCGTTACTGGATATCCAATTGGAGGCAAATGATGATGAATATACCACCAATCAAAACCAGGAAATCAGCTTAGATGTACTGGCAAATGATTTTATTAATACCGGAGAGCTGCAGGTGGAAACACTGGAAATTATCGACGCACCGGTAAACGGGACCTTACAGCCTAACGGAGATGGAACGTTTACCTACACGCCAACGGCTAATTTTTCCGGAAGCGATAGCTTCACGTATGAAATATGCGAAAATACGGACAGGCAATTTTGTGATCAGGCTCTGGTAAGCATTACCGTCAGACCGATATCGCTGGAGGTATCCAAAACGCCTAATCTGACAGATTTACCCATAGGAGGAATGGCCATTTATACCATTACACTTACCAATAATTCGGAATTTGACCTGGAAAATGTGTTGGTGGAAGAAGTCCTACCGGATGGGTTGATGCTGCTTTCCTCCGATCCGGAGCCGACGGAAGGAAGCGAGTGGCTTATTGAAACAATACCTGCTGGCACTGAAGTCCGGATAGTGATCGAAGCGATGGGCGTTGGGCTTGGCCAGCAGGTAAATATTGCGAACATTAGTATGGGGGATTACACTGATTTGGTGCAGGCGGTGCCGGTCACGGTATTGGCCAGACCCGTTGATATCCACATAGAAAAGACCTCTTTCGGTATTGATTTGTATGAAGGAAACGAGTTTGAATACGAGATTCGGGTAAGTAATAACGGTACCGGTCCGGGAGAAAATATATTCCTTGAGGATCAATTGCCAACCGGCTTGGTTTACCTGGGTTTTTCCGGTGATGCGGAAGTGAATGTATCTGGTAGCACGGTAAGCTGGACTATTCCAAGCCTTGCGGCGGGAGAGGAGCAGGTTTTCAGGATTCGGGTTCAGGCGACTCAAACCGGCACCATCACGAATACCATCCGGGTACAGCTTCCTGAAGATCAGGAAAACATTTCTCCGGTTCAGGAGGATAGCGACACCAATCAGGTCAATCCGTTCTTTATTCCAAATGTGATCACACCGGGGAATCCGGATGGTAAAAACGACCGGTTTGAAATCCGAGGAGTCGAGCGCTTTGCCCAAAGCTCCCTGACCGTATTGAATAGAAATGGCGACCATGTATTTGCTTCAGAAGATTACCAAAACGATTGGGCTGCAGCCGGGCTTAATGCCGGGTCCTATTTTTATGTATTGGTGATTACCGATAGTCAGGGGGAAAGCCAAACCTACAAAGGTTGGGTTCAGGTAGTGAAATAGACAAGTTGTGAACAAGGGAGGGTTTAAATTTAATTCGATGAAAAATATTTTTAGCGTTTATGGGTACCTGGCATTGTTGCTGATCTTGACTGTTGGCCAGGCAAACGGGCAGCAGCTGCCCCAATTCAGTCAGTACATGTTTAACGGCCTGCATGTCAATCCAGCTTATGCAGGGTACAAGGGGGAGCATTATATTCAATCCTCCTACCGGAACCAGTGGGCTGATTTGCCGGGAGCACCTACCACTTTCACGGTGACAGCGGACCTGAGTGCCAACGAGGGGCTGATGGGGTTTGGAGCGAGTATTTTATCCGACCAACTCGGACCGGCAAAGACCAATGCGGCTTTGTTGACCTATGCCTACCGGATTCAGACCGGAGAGGCCTCTTTCTTAGGATTTGGTATCAGCGGAGGCGTTTCTGAATATGCCATTGATGGCTCCCTCTTCGACCCGAACGATTTTGACGATTCGGAGATACCGGAGGGTAGAATCAATGTGTTCACTCCGAACCTAAATGCGGGTATCTTTTACCATAATCCCGGATTTTATGCGGGCTTTAGTGCCTACAACCTGATCGGTAAAAACGTCCTGGAAAACGAAGCAGTTGCCTTGGCCTACCATAACGTGCACTATTACCTGACGGCCGGAGGCCTTGTTCCGCTTTCTACTGAGGTACAATTCAAACCCTCCTTTCTGGTCCGGCATGGGGGAAGTGGACCTACTAACATGGATTTAAACGGCATGTTTTTATTTATGGACGGAATTTGGGCAGGAGCCTCCTACCGAACCAATGTAAAATTGGGTCAGGGTGAGTTGCCCACCGGATTGTCTGCCCGAAACGCCGTGGCCCTGATATTGGAATTGTTTGCCACTGAAAATTTGAGAGTAGGTTATGCGTACGATATACAAACGAATGCTCTCAGTGGGTTACGAAATAACTCGCATGAATTTTCAGTCGGGTACTATATTTCCCCAAGAAAAGTGACAATGAACAACCCAAGATGGTTTTAAATATGAAAAAGATTTTTACCTATCTAATACCCGCTATTTTCCTTGGAATGCTAGGCCTGCACGTTCAGGCCCAGCAGGGACTTTTGAGATATGCTGACAAAAAGGCTGCGGAAGAAAATTATTTTGAGGCTGGACAGGGCTATGTCGATGCCTATTCAAAAGCTCCCTCCTTTCAGGCGGCAAAGGGTGCCGCAAGGGCCTATGGCAATTTGAGAGATTACCAAAAAGCCTATGACTGGTGGAAAAACACCGTGGCCTTTCAGGAGGCAGGACAGGAAGAATTGTTGGCATATATTGCGGCTGCAAATCAGGCTGGCCAGCAAGAAGTGGTCTTTGCAGCGCTGGATACAATGGAAACCCGAGAACACGAAGCCATCGCTAACCTGCACCTGGATTCCCTGCAACACTGGTATGCTGTCGGGGGAAATACCGGCGTGAAAAAGTTGGAGGGGATCAATAGTTCAAATACTGAATTTGGATGGGTAAAAGGTGCTCAGGGAAGGGCCTATTTCTCTTCGGATAGAGGGGAAGCAGGAAATCGTGGTAGAAACAGCGTTCGTATTGATAAAAGCTATAAATATTATACCCAATCTTCAGACTGGACCGGTAGAAATTTTTTGAATATCTATTCCGTGGATGAGGAAGGTAAGATAAGTCTCTTTGATCCCCCGTTGCCGGATGTTTTCCATGCGACCGATCCTTTTCCGCTTCAGGAGCAGGAGGTGCTTTTTTACGCCGTGACCCGGGATATACGCCGTCCGCAGAATTACGAAGTACAATCCGAAATCTATTTCAGCCGGCTCGATGAGGCTGGAAACCCCCTTGATTTTGTAGGCTTGTCGGTGAATTCTCCGCTGGAGTATGGTCTAAAGAGTCCTTTTGTAGACGAGGCGCAAAACCGCCTGTATTTTTCTTCCAATATGCCGGGAGGCCAGGGAGGTTACGATCTGTATTATATGGATTACAATGCGGATTTTGAATTCCAGACTCCGGTAAATTTGGGCCCTTTGATCAACGGCCCTGGAAACGAAATCGATCCTTATATACAGGATGGGAAGCTGTATTTCGCATCCGACGGACACGTGGGAATGGGTGGTCTGGATCTTTTTGTTTCGGATTTCAAGGGAGATGAATTTTTGGGAGTAAAAAACCTGGGTTTGCCATTCAATTCTCCCCAGGATGACTTTGGTTTTTTCGAGACCAATGATGATAAAGTACTGATTTCCTCCAATCGTCTCCAGAGCACCGGTTGGGATGATATATTTGAGCTGGAAACGTTGGAATTGGATTTTCTGGCCAGGGTGTTGGCTTGTGATGGCACAGCCGTAGCAGGCCCTATGGAAGTGAAGTTGGCTGAAGGGGAGGATAAAACCAATGTACCTGTGGAGAAGCAGGGGGAAGGATTGTTTCAGGCAAAAATCAGTCCTGAGGAAGATCAGCAGATCCAAATTTCAAAGGCCGGTTATTTTGCCGTTCAGGATAAGACGATTACGAGCAAAGGATTGGAGAGCGGAACCTTGGAGAAAACCTACCAACTGATCAAAATTCCTTACCAAACAGCCGTACATGTAGATTTGGTTTACTATAATCTGGATGAATCCGCCATTAGAAAAGATGCTGAAAGTGCTTTGGACCGGGTAGGGGAATTGTTACGTTCCTATTCATTCCTGAATATTGTGGTTCGTTCCCATACGGATGAGCGAGCCAGCGACGAATACAACGAGAAGTTGAGTGAAAAACGAGCCGATGCGGTGCGGGAGTACCTGGGAAACTATGGAATTGCCGGTTCCAGGATAGAGGCAGAGTGGCTTGGGGAAACGGAATTGACGGAGGATTGCGGAGAGGGAGTTCCTTGCGCAGAGGATCGTCATCAGCTCAATCGAAGGACAGAGTTATTGTTATTGGCCTTTCCGGAAGTGGGTAAATCCTATCAGGTGCCGCTGGAGTTGCAGGAAGTGGATTTATGTGATGTCAGCAATATGCAACTGCCTACCGAATTGCCCACCATTTATTTTGGATTTGATGAGGCGGGCCTTTCGCTGGCAGACAAGATGGCCTTGGAAAGGGTAGCGCTGATGTTACGAAACATGGTACAGCGTCGTCTAGCCATCACTGGGCATACCGATTCCAGAGGCTCGGCATCCTATAACGAGGAGTTGTCCAAAAGGAGGGCACTGGTAGTCAAAAATTACCTGGAAGGGAAAGGAATTGCTTCCGACAGGTTGGTGTATGAGTTTTTCGGAAAGACCAAACCCGTGAACGACTGTGATGAGGTTCCTTGCACCGAAGAGATGCACCGGCAAAACCGAAGGACGGAACTGCAGGTTCCCAGTAGCAGCCTCCCCAATTTGAAAAAAAGTTGGTCCATCGAGAAATAGCATAGTATCTATTGAAATAAAAAAAAGGAGCTGATTCAGCTCCTTTTTTTGTTTCTCGGATTATTGGTTGGGGATTTTTCCAATTACCCATCGAAAACTTTTAATGTATCGGCTGGGAATGCATTGTTTTTTTCGCTTTCCAATCAGTTTACAACTACTCATTTTTAAGTCGGTTTTCAAATATTTCGGCCCTTCCCGATACCTGGGACAAGATCAGGCCTAATACCTCATTCAGGATTCTTCAAAGTGAAATAACGCATATTATTTGGAATACCATTTTAGCCATTGGCCGATAGAAAACTGTCTTAAACGCTCAAAATATTTGAATAGCTTAATTTTAACTTTGATAAGTAAAAAAACCTGATCGACAAAAATTAAACTTTTAAAAATCGGAATAAAATAATATGAAATAAATTTTAACAGAATATAAATCCGTAATTAAGCAAAATAAGGAAAATATACTAAATGTGATTTATATAGTTTAAAAAATAACCTGTTAGTAACAAAAATACATAAATATTAGAAAACTAGGTCTATAATAAAACCTAATAACAGTATAAAAACGATAAAAATGTAATTGTAGGGTAAAAAAACACCTTTAATATCAAAAATATGAAAATAATATAATTAGGAAATTAATAAAATATAACATTTTTTAATTGTATTAATAGCATATTTATAATTTAAAAAAATAATAAAAGCAATAAAATATTTAAATTAAAGTTTAGTATAGAAAAATCATTGATATCTTAGTTTAAAAAAATAATAGATGGTTTATTTTTTTGTTTTCCTTCTTGCCTATATATTTGATCAAGAAGGGTTTAGCAGCTGCCCAAATCTAAAGATTTAATTAGATCCAGACATTACAATCCTACTGTTTTTGTTATCTGATTAACTCACCTTCCTTCTAGCCCAATTTAACCTTACCCGGAATAATCGTTCAAACCTGAACTCAAGATTGCCTATACTAAATCCGGACTAATCCGGAAAATGCAATTTTATTAAACACTAACCACTAACAAATTATGAAAAATTTTACTCACGGAAGGAAACATTCTTCCGTTGGAATTAGACCATTGGGGATGGCTATTCTAATTCTAATTGGATGTTTCGTTTTTAATTCACTCCACGCGCAGGAGAAGACTGTGACTGGAAAAGTAATTGACGAAAATGGAGAGTCGATTCCCGGGGCCAGTGTACTGGTAAAGGGAACGACGAAAGGTGTAGCAACGGATATTAACGGTGAGTTCACCTTGAATTTATCGGAGTCGGAAAATGAATTGGAAGTTTCCTTTATCGGCTACAATCAAAAGGAAGTTAAGGTTAACAACCAAAGCAACATTACCATTTCACTCAGCTCTGAAGAGACCGCTTTGTCCGAAGTGGTGGTAACCGCATTGGGAGTAAAGCGGGATGAACGGGCCTTGGGATATACCGTGCAGCAAGTTGATACACAGGGGCTGGATGAGGCCAAAGAGACCAATATTGTTAACTCACTTACCGGAAAAATCGCTGGAGTTCAAATATCAAATTCCTCGGGAAACATAGGAGGTTCCTCTCGTATTACGATTAGGGGAATTAATTCAATCTCCGGCAATAACCAGCCATTATTTGTAGTGGATGGGACCCCTATAGATAATTCCAACTACAATTCTGACGATCAAGTATCTGGAAATGGTGGTAGGGATTATGGCAATGCGGCTCAGGATATTAATCCAGATGACATTGAGTCAATTTCTGTACTTAAAGGTCCAAGTGCCTCAGCCCTGTATGGATCCAGAGCCTCCAACGGTGTCATTTTGATTACGACCAAAAGCGGTGAGGCAAGGAAAGGAATCGGTGTAAGCATCAATTCATCCACCATGTTTAGCAATGTGTTTTTACTACCAGAAATGCAAAATGAGTACGGGGGTGGTTTTGCGCTTACATTTGATGAAGCCGTGGACCCGCTAGATGGACAAACGTATAAGGTGGTCAATACCAACGCAAATAACAGTTGGGGGCCAAGATTTGATGGTACCTTGGTACGGCACTGGGACAGCATGTACCCAGGAGAACCCAACTATGGTGAAGTTCGTCCATGGGTGGCTACACCCAATAATATTAAAGATTTCTTTGAGACCGGAGTCACTTTATCCAATAATGTGTCTATTAGTGGAGGCAATGACAAAAGCTCTTTTAGGCTATCCTATACCAATTTGGACCAGACGGGGACCATGCCCAATAGTTCTCTCAATAGGAATACCATTGCTGTAAGCGCGAATAGCCAGCTTTCTGATAAGTTTTCAGCCGGGGCGAAAGTCAATTACATTCGAACAGAGGCGTTAGGACGACCTGCCACAGGAGATTGGTCTCCCGAGAGACCTGTGAATGTATTAACCTACTGGTACGCCTGGACACAGCGACAGATTGATCCGGCCAGACTGCGAAACTATAAATCAGACAGGTATTACCATATGACCTGGAATACCCAAGGTTTGGGACGCCATTTGGAACAGAGTTATAACAATAATCCCTACTTTACCCTTTATGAAAGCTACAATAATGACTTGAAGGACAGGGTGTTTGGGAATATAAATATCTCCTATCAGATCCTGCCGGAGCTATCTTTGACGCTTTTTGCCAGAACGGATTTCTACACGGACTCAAGAGAAGACAGGGCATCGATTGGAGGGTATCTTCAAAATGCTTATGAAAAAGATCTTTATCATTTTCGGGAGGATAACTTTGAACTACTTGGTCAGTATAATGGTGACCTTGGCGACGATTTTAGTTTGGGGGTTACCTTTGGTGGAAATATTAGGAAAAACACCTTCAAAAATAACTATACAAGAACCCAAGGGGGCTTGAGCGTGCCTAATTTTTACAATCTGGTGGCATCCCTTCAGCGCCCGGAGATTAGAGACTTTACATCTGAGCGAGAGGTTCAGAGTGTCTATGCAAGCGGTAATATCGGCTACAGGGACTACCTCTTTTTCGAAGCCTCGCTTCGAAATGATTGGTCTTCCACGCTGCCGGTCGATAATAACTCCTATCTGTATCCAGCGGTTTCCAGTAGCTTTGTTTTTTCCAATTTGATGACCGGAGCCGATTTCTTTTCCTTTGGTAAAATGAGGATCGGCTGGGCTCAGGTGGGGAATGATACGGATCCCTATCGTTTGATCAATACCTACGCAAACGGCGACCCCTACGGCAATACCTCCGTATTCACGGTAGATGACGTATTGAAAAACAGTAACCTGAAACCAGAGATCGTTTCGAATATTGAGGCAGGTCTGGATTTAAGGTTTTTGGAAAACAGAATTGGGTTGGACTTTACTCTTTATAAAGTGAATACCTTTAATCAGATTCTGGCCCTTCCTGTTTCATCTACTACCGGATTTAAATCACTGATTGTAAATGCGGGGGAAATGGAGAATAAAGGAATCGAAGTAATGCTTAAGGGTACCCCGGTGGATCGAAGCAGTTTCTCCTGGGATGTAAACCTTAACCTGGCCCGAAACCGGAACATGGTCTTGGAGCTCGCCGAAGGTCAGGATAATTTTGAATTAGGTGGCAGGGACGGTACTAATTCGGTCAATGCAACGGTGGGACAACCCTATGGAACAATCATCACGCCTAACGTAATTTATCATGAAGAAACCGGGAAGCCAATCGTAGGAAGCAATGGATTTTACTTACGAAATCCAGGAGAGGTGGTAGGGAACATCATGCCGGACGTTACGGGTGGTTTTTCCAATACATTTACCTATCGGGGGATTAGCCTTAGTGCGCTGATAGATTTTCAGTCCGGTGGCGATTTTTGGTCCGAAACCGTTCAAAATGGTATTGCAAACGGCCAGTTTATCGAATCTGTGGGGGATAATGACAGAGGTGTTCCCATGAGAAACCCCGTTTCAGAGGGAGGAGGAATAAAAGCCGATGCTGTTTTCGAAAACGGAGAACCCAATACCGTATACCTGGAGGCCCAAAATTATTTAAAGCAGCAGTACAGTCTGGACGGGTTAAATGTCTACGATGCCTCCTATGTCAAATTACGTGAAGTGAGATTAGGGTACAGTTTACCAAGCAGGATGCTGAACAATATGTTTATTACCGCCCTTAGACTTTCCGTTTTTTCCCGAAACGTAGCATTATTACATAGCAATGTGCCTCATATTGACCCCTCAGAGATAGCCTATGGGTCGAGTAATATGCAAGGTCTAGAGGGAGCATCTTTACCTGCTCCCAGGGTGATTGGTTTTAATATCAACATAAAGCTATAATATTTTTGCGCGATGCAGTGTGCAGGGATTTTCTACTATCCCCTTGTACAACACTAGTTTAACATCTAAGAAACACTGAAATGAAAAAAATAATCAATATAAATTTGATCGTGCTGGCTGCAGGGTGTTCACTTTTCCTGTCTGCTTGTACAGAAGGCTTTGAGGAATTGAATATCGATCCCAATCAGCCTGTAATAGTGCCGACTTCAAGTCTGCTGACCGGTGCCCAGCGGGAATTGGTGGCAGATATATTTGGGAATCATAACGAGCTTGGTGGAGTTGGTTTGCCAGGTATGATCTATACCCAGCAAATGGCCAATTTAAGAGGGGGCTTTGACGATATTTATGCGACAGTCGAGGAAGATTTTTCCACGTTTTACACGAATGGCTTGAGGGATTTGCAAGAGATCATCGCACTCAACACCAATGCCGAAACGATGACCAATGCAGCGCTCTCAGGTCCAAATAATAACCAGATAGCCGTGGCCCGGATTCTTAAAGCCTGGGCCTTCCAGAACATTACGGATGTATGGGGGGATGTTCCCTACACGGAGACCTTGCAGGGAAATGAGTTTCCCCTTCCGATCTACGATACACAGGAATTCATTTATATGGATTTGCTGAAGGAATTAAGCGAGGCAGTCGAAATGATTGATGTAGCAGATGGGGATATCGCTGGCGATATTATCTATAACGGGGATATGGAAAAGTGGTTAAAGTTTGCAAACAGCCTTAAAATGCGTGTCGCCCTGCGGTTATCAAATGTGGCACCAGGAGTTGCAGCGAATTCCCTTTCGGAAGCACTTTCAGCAGGGCCGATGACTTCAGCAGAAGATAATGCTTTCTACCAGTTTTTGGAATCTCAACCCAATAACAACCCCTGGTATTTTAGATATGAATTGAGCGTACCCAATTACGGTATAGGAAGTACAATGGTAGACATGCTTAAATCACTAGACGACCCACGGCTTGAGAAATTTGCTGATCCAGCTTTAAATAGCAATTTAGGCGGTGGATATATCGGACAACCTGTGGGTTTAGATCGAGCCTCAGGTAGTGCCATCAGTGATTTTGCCGTATCCTGGCCGGATGCCGAAAATATATTACAACCTACTTCAATATTCACTATTATGTCCTATTCCGAGGTCGGCTTTATCCTGGCGGAAGCGGCAGAACGGGGTTGGATAACAGGTAGTGCGTCTGATTACTATACCACCGCCATCACTGCCTCTATGGAGCAATGGGGGATTTCAGACCCCGAGGTTATTACTGCTTATCTGGCTCAGGAAGAAGTAGTCTATGATACTTCCGATCCTATCAAATCTATTGGAAACCAAAAGTGGATATCGCTTTTCATGCAGGGTGTGCAATCCTGGAGCGAATGGAGAAGACTTCAAATCCCTGAGTTGGACATAGCAAGAGATGCGGTAATTGATGGGATCCCTAGAAGGAAAGGCTATCCACCAAGTGAAATCAATTTGAATAAGTCCAACTATGAGGCTGCAGTAGCCAGGCAAGGTACAGATGATCTCCTGACCAGAGTGTGGTGGGATAAGTAATAAGATCGTTTGAACCAAAATAGATAGTTGATATGACATTAAAAAAGAAAAATAGCAGGAGAGATTTCATAAGTTCGTCTTTTATGTTGTTTGGTAGCGGGGGGCTTGGGTTGAAGCCTCCCGTAACTACCGCAACTGCTTACAAAAAATCAGCTCGTTTTTATAAATCGAATCACCGCACCGAAGACCTCAAGTTTGCTTCTGTAGTTCAGATGGCTCAAATGATTCGTGAGAAAGAAATTTCTTCTGTCGAGCTGGTAACTACCATGTACAATCGGATCGCAGAAGTCAATCCACAGATCAACGCAGTTGTATTGACCTGTAAAGAGCGAGCGCTTGAGGAAGCTAAGAAAGCGGATGAGCTTCTAGCTAGAGGAAAGGTCTTGGGACCGTTGCACGGCGTTCCGATGACCATTAAGGATTCCCTCGAGACAGCTGGAATAATCAGCACCGGAGGTACCCTGGGCAGAAAAGATTACATTCCTGCTAAAGATGCTACCATAGTTGCCAGACTACGAGGCAGCGGAGCCATCCTTATGGGTAAAACCAATACGCCTGAATTTACCTTGTCCGGAACCACCGCCAACTTGATTTACGGCATGACGAGTAACCCCTACAAGGAGGGATATAGTTCCGGTGGAAGCAGTGGCGGGGCGGGAGCTGTAGTGGCAGCTGGAGGTTCGCCCTTTGATATCGGATCGGATTTTGGCGGGAGTATCAGGGGGCCTGCTCACTTCAATGGGATTGCCGGGATCAAACCGACAACGGGTTTGGTGCCCCGGACCGGTCATATAGTAGACTATGGTGGCCTATTCGATGCCTATCAGGTGCTTGGACCACTAGCCCGGTATGTGGAAGACTTGAAACTTATTCTTCCAATCATTCTTGGACCGGATCAGATTGACGCAGCCATTCATCCCGTTCCCTGGAATGATCCGGAATCTGTTCAATTAAAGAATTTAAAATACGCTTGGTTTATTGAGCATGGAAGCTCCAAGGATTGCGCCGAAGAAACCGTGGAAGCCATTGGAAAAGCTGTTGCCTCTTTGGAGTCGGCGGGGATACAACTAAAGGAAGATGCCCCTATTGAAGAAATCAAAGAAGCCGAGGAGGTTCGGTATGAGCTTTTCGGTGCCGATGGGCGGGCCTGGGTGAGTAGGCTGACTGAAAAATACGGCACTACGCAAACGCATCCGCTTCTTCGATTATCGGATCCGTCTACGGCCATTTCATCAGAAGAATTTACAGAATTGGTGGAAAAACTGGATGCCTGTCGTAGCAAGCTATTGCAATGGATGCAAGATTACGATATTGTCATCTGTCCGGTTCATTTTGACGGAGCAGCTCCTAATCCGGATGTGTTTGAGAAATCATCCTGGTCTGCCGACGAGTATGGCTACATGGGAATTTTCAACCTTACAGGTTGGCCAGCAGCAGTCGTAAGAGCGGGGACGAGCAAGGAAGGCTTGCCTATAGGGGTTCAGATTGTTGGACAGCCGTTCCAGGATCATAAAGTATTGGCGGTTGCCGAATATTTAGAAGCGCAATTGGGAGGCTGGCAAGCCCCACCGATGTGATTTTTCAACCCTAACCAAGTATTTCTCAAAAAAAAAATTAATGGAAAACCTGAAAAAAAGTGTCGCTAAAAAAGTAATAAAGGGCCATTCCAGAAGGGCTTTTATGAGCAAACTATCGGCAGGAGCCCTCGCCACAGCCTGCTTACCAGGTATTGCCAGGGGGGCTAGTAAGCCTTTGCTTATCCGGGAATTTGGTAAACCTGCCGAACCCTCTGAGATACAATATAAATCCGTAACGGCAATCGCAGAGATGATTCGGGAAAAGGAAGTATCTGCCCTAGAAGTGGTGCAGACCTATATCGCCCGAATCGAAGATGTGAATTACCAGCTTAATGCGGTGGTGATGGAATGTTTCGACAGGGCCATCGAAGAAGCTAAAAAGGCAGATAATGAAATTTCAAAAGGAAATGTCTTGGGAAAGCTCCATGGGGTCCCCTTGACTATCAAAGATTCCTTTATGACAGAAGGGGTGGTAAGCACCGGGGGTACGATTGGTAAAATGAATTTTGTGCCGGAGGAAGACGCTACTGTTGTTGCCCGTTTACGGAATGCAGGTGGAATGATGTTGGGCAAAACGAATACGCCTGAATTTACATTGATTGGCGGTGTTTTAGGAGTCAACTCTACCAATAATATCCTGTATGGGATCAGTAAAAACCCTTATGATCTAAATAAAACGACCTCTGGAAGTAGCGGAGGTGCCGGGGCGATTGTCGCTGCAGGTGGAGCTGCTTTCGATGTTGGTACCGATTGGGGCGGAAGTGTTAGGGGACCTTCCTGCACCAATGGCATTGCAGGTATAAAGCCGACGTCGGTAAGGTTGCCACGGACGGGTCATATCGTCGACTACGGTGGGCTTTTTGATTCCTGGCAACAGCCGGGACCGATGGCCAGATACGTTAAGGATCTTGACTTACTCACACCTATCATGGCGGGTCCTGATTTTAAGGATGCTGCTGTGGTGCCCATGCCTTGGCCGGATTACCAGAAAGTGGATATCTCCCAATTGAAAGTCGCGTTTTTCCCGGAAAACGGAATAGCCGATACAGACCCAGATACTATTGAGACTGTGAGAAAGGCAGCAAAGTGGATGGATGAGGTAGCACTGGATGTCACGGAAGATTGTCCACGGGAGCTATTGGTGGAGTTGGGTACGATTCGTCGGGAATTGATCATTGGAGACGGTTGGCAATGGCTTAAAAGAGCAACGGAACGAGCAGGTTCCAAGACCTATGGAGCATCCCTGAGAGAACGACTTGAGAATCAGGGAGCGGTCATTTCTACGGCGGAATACACTAAACTTTTGGAAATGCAAGATGCTAATAGAAGCAGAATGCTCCAATGGTTTTCTCAATACGATGTGATTATTTGCCCGACCACCAGTTCGCCAGCAGGGGATATCAATAGTGGCTATAACGAGGAATCCAGGTACATGGATAACCCCGGGGAGAGCTATACTAAACCCTTTAATACCTGTGGCTGGCCGGGTGCAGTGGTCAGGTGTGGTCAGAGTGCGGATGGTCTTCCCATTGGCGTGCAGGTAGTGGCACAGCCCTGGCGGGAGGATGTAGCACTTGCCGTAGCCAGTTACCTTGAATCTAAGTCAGGAGGATGGAAAAGGCCACCGATATAAAAATGATAAGTGCTTTTTAAAATAAGGCAAAACAAATTAACAGAGATGTAAGCAGGATGTGATTGAAATTCAAACCCTTTCTGTAAAGATCTCCCAAACCAAAACCAAATGAAAAAACAAACCACCAACAACCGAAGAAAATTTATTACTACGCTAGGTATGGGATCACTGGGAACGGTGCTTCCAACCTTTGGAAAGCAGCTGCCGAAGGGGGTAGTGCTTCCTCAGAAACAATTTGTCTCCTCAGATGAGACTGACGAACTTTTATACATGTCTGCTACAAAGGTAGCGGGGATGATCAGAAACAAAGAAATAAGCAGCCAGGAGGTAGTGGAGCTGTGTTTGGCTAGAATAGATGAGGTTAACCCCCAAATCAATGCGGTGGTTCAAATAGCCAGAGAACGAGCACTCCTGGAGGCCAAGAAGGCAGATGAAGCTGTCAGAGCAGGCAAAACCTTGGGGCTACTACATGGTGTGCCCATGACGATCAAAGATTCCTTTGAAACCGCTGGTATTATTTCGACCGCGGGCACCATGGGACGCAAAAATTACATGCCCGGAACCGATGCCACGGTGGTTAAACGACTGCGGGAAGAAGGAGCCATTTTACTAGGTAAAACCAATACTCCCGAATTTACCATGTCTTCTCACACCTTTAATCTAATATATGGTCAGACGCTGAATCCCTACGACCTTACTACCCACCCATCCGGGAGCAGTGGGGGTGCAGCGGCCATATTGGCAGCAGGGGGGGCTTATTTTGACATAGGTACCGATTCCGGGGGTAGTGTACGTGCACCTGCGCACGTTTGCGGTTTGGCAAGTATAAAACCCACTAGTGGCAGGATACCACAAACGGGTCATTTGCCGGATTATGGTGACCGATTCGGGAGCTACCAACAACCTGGTCCAATGGCCAGGAGAGTGGAAGATTTGTATTTGTTGTTATCCATTCTTTCGGGTCCTGATTATATGGATGCCAGCATCAGTCCGGTGCCTCTCAATGACCCCGCCGATGTGGATCTTTCAACATTGCGAATTGCCTATTACACAACCAACGATGTGGCGGAACCCATTCCTGAAATCAAAAAGATGGTAGTTGATTGTGCCAATCAGCTCAAACCATCCGTGAGCAGTGTATCAGAAGCCCGTCCACCGGCGCTTAAGGCACTTTCAGATAAAAGGTCCGAACTAAATAGCGCAGATGGTAAGGCTCACATTAAGCGACTTATCAAGGCTTGCGGTACCAAAGTTATTTCTCCGAACCTAAATATATCCGGTGAGGTGGTCTCCGCAAAAGAATACACGAAACTGGTTGAGGAGATTGATGCTTTAAAAAGTCAAATGCTTCAATTTATGGATGATTATGACATCATGCTCTGCCCGGTTACTTCGACAGCAGCGATGAAAGTAGAAGCCGAAAGGTTCCCGGGACATTGGTATACCTCCGAGTACAATGCTACCGGATGGCCTGCAGCGGTCGTTCGAGCGGGCACCTCCAATGATGGTTTGCCCCTCGGGATCCAAATTGTAGGTAAACCCTGGACGGAAGACAAGGTTCTGGCAGTGGCCGCTAACCTGGAAGAAACATTTGGAGGATATTCCAAACCGGAAAATATTTAACAACCCTTTCCAAGTCAATCTCAATGATTAATAATTTAAAACTGTACCCAAATGAAAAATAATATATCTGTACAAGGCAAAAGCAATCCGTCAAGAAGAAAATTTTTGGCACTGATGGGAGCAAGCAGTGCTGCGGCCATGACGTTTTCTCCTGCAAATCTTGCGGCCTCCAGTCTATCATCCAATTCTCCATACCGTGTCTCAAAGGATGAAACAGACGAATTGATATTTATGTCTGTGACAAAACTTTCAGAAATGATCCGAACCAAAAAGGTTTCGTCTGTAGAGCTGACTCAAGCGTATATTGATCGCATCGAAAAAGTCAATTACCACCTCAATGCAGTAGTGATGCAGTGTTTTGATAGGGCACTGGAAGAAGCCAAAGCCGCAGATGCCGCATTAAAGAAAAAGCAAATTAGGGGGCCATTGCACGGAGTACCCATGACTCTTAAAGATTCGTTTGAAGCGGAAGGTGTAATCAGTACGGGGGGTACACTTGGCAGGATCGATTATGTGGGTAAAAAGGACGCTACGGTATTGGCCAGGATGAGACAAAACGGAGCCATTCTTTTGGGGAAAACCAATACGCCTGAATTTACGCTGGCCGGTGGTGGTATGAGAGGTGTGCGTACTACGGGCAATATCATCTATGGTCTGAGCAAAAACCCTTATGATCTTACAAGAGGCACTTCCGGAAGTAGCGGGGGTGCGGGATCCATTGTAGCAGCAGGAGGTTCAGGGTTCGATATCGGCACAGACTGGGGAGGGAGTGTGCGATTGCCATCAAGCACCAATGGTATAGCGGGGCTCAAGCCTACCTCTGTCCGTTGTCCGCGTACGGGTCATATCGTTGATTATGGGGGCGTATTTGATTCCTGGCAACAGCCAGGGCCAATGGCTCGTAAGGTAGAAGATTTGATGTTGCTTACTCCATTAATGAGTGGTCCTGACGGTATGGACGCTGCGGTGGTACCTATGCCCTGGCCGGATCCCGAGCAAATTGACATTAAAAAGCTTAAGGTAGCCTATTACCCTTCTAATTTAATTGCAGATACAGCCGAGGAAACCCAAAATACCATTAAACAAGCGGCTAAGTGGATGGAAGAGGCAGGAGCAGAAGTCACCGAGGACATGCCTCTGGAAATTTTTACCGAGCTGGGAGAGATAAGAAGGGAGTTGGTTTCTGGAGATGCCTGGGCGTTTTTGAAAAGGGCAGGTGATTTACACGGAAGCAAAACCCTGAGTGAATCCATCCAAAATAGACTTGACAACGGCACACCAATCTCCGCAGACCGGTACTCTGAACTTTTGACGCTTCAAGATAAAAACAGGACAAGGATGCTGCAATGGTTTCAAAAATATGATGTAATTCTTTGTCCGACTACCTCTACACCTGCAGAAGAAATCGATCAAGGAATCGGTAGCGAATGGACTAGCAGCAAGCCCGGGGCAAGCTACTGTGGTCCTTACAATACTACCGGCTGGCCAGTCACCGTGGTAAGGGGTGATACCAACGGCACCTTGCCGGTTGGGGTGCAATGCGTGGCCCACCCCTGGAGAGAGGATGTTTCCCTGGCGGTAGCCCAATACCTTGAAAGCAGATCAGGGGGTTGGAGAAGACCCATGATTTGACAACCGACCTGCTTGATTATTTCCGGTTCGGATGTCATTACCTGTTTAGAATTGGCGTAATAATATTTTGTTCCTATCGAAATAAAATATGCCAATAGCCAGGTGATGGGTTAATCAACGCTTTGGTTTGAAAAAAAGCCAGGTCATTTAGAAGTTTCAGTTATTCGAAAGACATAAAATTAATTGTATAAAAATATGGAAATTAAAAATTCAAGAAGGGATTTTTTAGAAAAGTCGATCTTCGGAGGCACCCTTGCCCTTAGCGGATTACCTGGATTGGTTCTTGGCAAAGGGCTCAATAAATTTCCCGATAAAATTGGAAACCAACCTACCGGGAAGATCAAACCCGATAAGATTCTTCGCTCGTTTCCTGAAAATATGGTTTGGGGTTATTTTGGAGCGGATGTACCTCCAAAACTCACCGTAAAAGAAGGAGAAATAGTAGAAATTCATTCGATAAGTACCTCGGGTGTTTCCAGGGAAGACCCGGAGTCTTTTTTCAGGGAAAACAACCTGCCTTTGGACGATCATGCGAAAGAACTTATTGATATTATCCATAATGTAGCTCCGGAGCCTTCAGGGATTAGAGGGCATATGTTGACAGGCCCGGTCTTCATTGAGGGTGCAATGCCAGGCGATAGTATCGAAATACGTATCCATGATGTTCGGTTGAGAAGTGATTTCGGTGTAAATCATGTAAGGCCAGGCAGCCGGGATGATGTCCCACTGGAAATTACTAACCAGGAAAGCTTCGTTTATAAATACAATAAAAAAAGAACCAGTGCGGAGTTGCTTCCAGGGGTGGAAATACCATTAAAGCCCTTCATGGGAGTTATGGCGCTTTCGCCACCTTCTGAGACGGGACGTGTAAGCTCCATTCCACCTGATTTTTTTGGGGGGAACCTGGATTTAAAGCACTTGGTAAAAGGTACTTCCCTCACCTTGCCGGTGTCTGTAGAAGGCGGACTTTTCACAACTGGGGATGCTCATGGCGCACAGGGCAACGGGGAGGTGAGTGGCACGGCCATAGAAACTTCTATGATACTCGTGGCCGAATTCATTATACACAAAAAGACCATTCAACTGCCAGTGGCCGAAACGCCGGATCATTTCATCGTTTTTGGTCTTAATCCTGATTTGGACGAGGCAATGAAACAAGCACTCCGGCAATCCGTGGTTTTCATCCATGAAAAACTTGGCTTCACTTATGAAGAGGCCATGTCCATTTCAAGTACTGCGGTAGATTTTGAAATTACGCAAGTTGTTGATCGTACCGAGGGAGTGCACGGTATGATCCCTAAATCCATTTTCACCAACCACAAATTTGATTACTGGTACTCCTCTTAAACTCCACTAAGCATATGCAAACCACCAACCGATTTAGTATTTGCAATAAATTCGTACTATTCCTTCTGCTCTTTATTTGCTACAAAGTAGGTTATTCTCAGGAAAAGCCGCGTTTGGCGATCTTTTCCGGTCCCACTGCGACCATTCAGAACAGCTATCCGCTGATCACTAGTAACAAGGCGAGGGAGGAAAATGAACTGCCTTTGTTGACCAGCAGTGAGGGCGAAAAGATGCCTTTTGATCGATTATATTATCAACGGATAGCCGCCCCGGTAACGGTATATGTAGAAATGTTCACCGCCCATCCCCTGGAAAGTGATGTCAAAGAATTGTATGGGGCACCTGACGGGTACGTCGGCAAAGACCGAAAATTTCGAAAAACCAGAAGGGATCCTTCAGACAAGCCTGTTCTAAAAGTGGAATTAAAACCGGAAGACGGTTTGTACCCATTGCCGTACATGGCGGTTCAAACCAACGGTAAACCCTGGGACGCTACCTCTGCTTACCCGGGCTCGCCGTTTTCAGAGTCCAGACAGACCTTTTATCCCAATGCTTCCAGAATATTCGAGGAGATTGAACGGGCTGGTGGGAATATCTATGGAATGGCAGACTTTGACTTTTACAGGCCGGCTCCGGCTGGGGGATATACCAAAGGATTAGCAGCTGAAGAGCGAACAGATAATGGAGAAGGGGATATTCCACCCGAAACCTTGGGCAAAGACTTTTTCACTTATGGCCCCTATGGTGCCTCACAAAACCGCATGCAACTGGCAAAAGCCACAAATATGGTTCAGCGGGTGATGGAGTCCGGTGACTATGATGGCTCCATCTGGCTGGAAGGAAGTCCCAGCATTGAAAATACTTCTTATTGGATGGGCTTACTTATCGATTCGGAAGCCCCTCTGGTATTCAATGCCGCACAGCGAATGCGTGGTCTGGTGAGTGCCGATGGGGATCAAAATATTATTGATGGTATTCATTTCATTACTTCCGGCGTTTGGGCAGATGAAAAAGGGGTTAGCCGGATTGGCTCGGTAATGATCCAGGATCAGATAATATTTTCTTCCCGGGAAGTACAGAAGGGAGATGCAAGACCTGGAGGATATGTGATTACAGGTGGTTATGGCGGTATTATCGGATCCATGGGCTATGGCCCCAAATTGACCTTTTTGCCCTTAAGAAAACATACGCACCTTTCTGAAGTGAACTTCAACCGGATACCTGAATCCGTTCCAGGTATTACCGTATCGAATGAAGGGTCGCTTTCAAATGCGGAGGTTGCGGTGAAGGATGAAAATGGAGACTTAATTCCCGAGTCCATGCCGATGGTTACGATCTATAAAAGCGCGCGTTGGAAAACAGAGGATGACGGCAGCGACGATCCTGCGAGTGAAGTGGACATTCTTGCCAGAATACAGGATAATCTCAGCAAATATCCGCTTGCGGGATTTGTTGGAGAAGGAATGGCGCCCTATGGATCTATGATATCGCCAATGGATGCAGCACTCGAACTAGCGGCACTTCATGGGTACCCGGTTCTCAAGGCAGCCCGGGGCAATGCAGATGGATTTATGGATACCAACCCCGACAATTTATTTATTGAGGGGCATAATACCACCTCCACCAAAGGCAGGGTACTGCTAATGGCCTGTATTCTTCGGTTTGGAACCTATCCGCCGGCAAAAGACCCATCCAATCCTACCCCAGAAGAACTTGATGCCATCAAGGAAAAAATTAAACTGTATCAGGAAGTCTTCCACACTCACTAATATCAACTATGCGTACCAAAAATAAACTAATACAAATCTCGTTGGTTGGACTTCTGTTTTGGGTTAGTTGTACTTCCCCGGATAAAGAGGCAACCGATTTTCCTCTAGCTGAGGCCACCATAGCGGATATCCATGCAGCCATGGAGCGTGGCGATGTCACTGCTCACTATTTAGTCGAAGGCTATCTGGAGCGAATTGAGGCGTACGATAAACAGGGACCTTCCATCAATTCCATTATTTCAATCAACCCGGAAGCAATGGCTACTGCCAAATACCTGGATAGCATTTATGCAGAGAGTGGTATGGTAGGTCCCCTTCACGGCATCCCTATTATTGTTAAGGATAACTATGATTTTTTTGGCATGCCCACCAGCAATGGAACACTCGCATTAAAAGCGTCCTACCCGCCTGATGATGCTTTTCAAGTTAAAAAACTGCGTGAAGCTGGTGCCATTATTATCGCCAAGGCAAATTTGGCAGAATTTGCCTCCAGCGGTGAATTCTCGGTGAGCTCTGTCCTGCCTGGCTATTCCCGTAATCCCTATGATACCCGCAGAACCACTGCTGGTTCCAGCGGGGGTACCGGTGCATCCATTGCTGCAAGCTTGGCGGTCGTGGGTTTGGGCACCGATACCGGAAGCTCTATCAGGGGGCCTTCTGCCCACCAGGCCTTGGTTGGAATCAGGTCTACTATGGGCTTAACCAGCCGGGATGGCATCGTTCCACTGGCACTGACCAATGATATCGGTGGCCCAATGGCGAGAACTGTGGAAGATGCGGTGAGGGTGTTTGATGTCATTGCCGGATATGATGAGGCAGATACCGTCACTAAAGCTAGTATCGAGTCCAAAGAGGATTCCTATTTGCCTTTTTTGGATGCAAATGCCCTTGAGGGAAAGAGAATTGGTGTTCTCCATCAACTTTTTCCAAAATCTGATTCCGATAGCAGTGTTTATTCATTGATGACCGGCGCGCTGGAAGATCTGAAGAAGGGAGGAGCCATTTTACTCGATAGTGTGGAGATCCGGGATCTAGATTCATTGAATGAATCAGGTACACGTATCCGTCAACTCAAAAGGGACTACAATGCCTATCTTGCCAGCTTGGGAGATAGTTCGAAGTACAAAACGCTTCAAGATATCATCGACTCCGATGATTATCATCCCTATTTGGAAAAGAGGTTAATTGATGCCCAGGCTGAAGTGGACATACCGGAGGAACATCCCGATTGGGACAAAAATATGGCACTGAGACAAACGCTCCGGGAACGCGTGTTGGGAGTGATGGATAGTTTAAACCTGGATGCCCTTATTTACCCTGCTTTCACCTATCCTCCCCGGTTGATTGGCGATCTCAATGGGCCCAGGGGCGATACCAGCGGCAAGCTGTCGCCACCAACGGGTTTCCCTGCCGTAGCCGTACCTATGGGCTATTCCTACGGAAAATATCCGGCAGGTTTTCAACTTCTGGGTAGGCCTTTTAGTGAAGGCGTTCTATTTGCCATAGCCTACGGCTATGAACAGCAAACCAAGCATAGACGAGCTCCCGACGGTTTTGAAGAGCTTGACAAGTAGATGCATACCAACAGGTGACTCTTCTCCAGAAATCCAGTCCGGTTAAATTCACCGGGCTGGATTTTTAGTAGTTGGGTTTCGAGCACTGAACATCCGATCGATCGAAGTCCATTAAAATCTTGGATAATAACCCGATTCACTCAGGAATGACTAGTCAGATAAACCGTAAATCGGAAATGAGGCAAGAAAATGGTTCGGGTGTTACGTGTTTGGCTACCTGTGGCTACTTTTCAATTTTTTCTACTCACCCGAGAAAACTAGTATGTTTTTTAAGGTTTTGACGAGTTCTTTGACCAACAAAAAAAGGAGCTGATTCAGCTCCTTTTTTTGTTTCAGGTCAATTGGAATGGAAGTTCCAGATCTATTTTAATCCTGCTCGTTTGGATTCTGGGGATTGGGAGCCCTGACCTCCAGCACCAAGGTACCGAATCCCGGGAGGTTGGTATAAAATTGTGCATACCTACCGGTATAGCGGCCATCCAGGGAGGGATTGTAATTGAAGTACTGACCGTACTGTGAAAATTGCAGGCCTTCGCTGGTCGTAATTTCATACGTAATCCGAAATTCATCCCGGGATAGGTTAGCATCTGCTATCGAAGCCGGTGTCTCTCCAAAATACGCATAAGCCTCCGCTCCGGTCATGGAGATGGAAGAAGGAAAATCAGTAAAGCTGCCCAGGGAAACCTGATTGGAACCTCTGTTCAGAAACAATTCAATGGATGAAGCCGTGTGAACACCAAAACCTTCGTAGTTCAAATCAAAGGAGACTTCAGATTCTTCGAGTGCTTGAATATTAAACCAGTATTTTCCTGGTTCCAGGGTTGCATTTGCAATGATGCCCACTTCGTAATCAGGCTCTTTGATCGAACCCTCTTCCAGGCAGCTACTAAATACCAGGGCCAGGGCAACAATTATAATATAGGAATGTAGTTTCATTTTCTTTTGATTAAAGTGAGTGGATGATCGATCAAGGTTGGTCCCAGAATACCGGTTCAAATGGGTCCGGAGTATAGTCTGCCAGCGAAGGATTGGTTTCCAATTCTGAAACGGGGATGATAAATCGTTGCGGATAGGGCGGACTTCCCATGACCGGGGAAGTTTCTGCAAAATCAGGATACCCGGTCCTTCTGAAATTGGTGTAAGCCTCGATTCCATTGCCCCATAATGCCAATTGGTATTCGGTCATGATGATATTGAGTTTTTCCTCATCGCTGGCGGCAGCAGAATACTGGGACTGTACCTCGCTAATATAAGCAGAAACAGCTGCGTCTGACATTTCAAACGAGCTACCGGCTATGGAAGGCATTTCTTCAGAGCCGTAGTTTTTCACTTTCTGCATGGACAGTTCTATGCCTTCGCTTAAGAGGGCCAGTGGGTCTCCTTCCACGGCAGTGGTCAGGGCCATTTCAGCATGCAGAAATTTGATCATAAAGGATGTGAGCATGGGGAAAATCCCACGTCCGGTACCATCGGAAGCGGTGACGGTTTTTGGGGCATCTGTGTCGACCAGCCCACCAACGGGATATACCCCAAAAGTGGCGATAAGGGCACCTTCATTAGAAAAAGCCGAAGGATCACCAGCATCCCTTCCCAAATATCCGTTGCCGATCAGGCCTATGGGGCAGCCCCCTCCGGCGCAAGTCACCACCGAACCGCCCCCATCTCCCGGTACCTGACGGAAGACGTAATACCGAAGCCGGGGATCTTCCACGTTTCGATAGGATACAGGAAGGCCGGTTACACCGCTGATGGTACCGTCATTCAGTAAATTGGCCATGGTCCAATTGTCCATCCAATAGGCAGTAGCTTGATTGTAATGGTTTACGTGCAAGGGATGACGGTTTTGGTTGGGTGTCTGCTGAGAGCCGTACTTTAACTGAAAATCATCGGAAATGGTTGAAATCAGATCGCTGTTCAGCATCTCGGTAAAGCCCTGTACGGAATTAATAGAGGATTCTTTTCTTGTTTGGGCAAATAATTTCAATTTCAGGCTATTGCCCATTTTTACCCATTTAGTTAGATCACCCCCATAAATCATGTCTCCTTGTATGTTTTCAGAAGAACTTGACAATTCCTGAATCGCCTGATCAATTTCCAGCAACAGGTCAGCATAAATGGCTTCTCCACTGTCCACTGAAGGAAAGGTAACCTCAGGGTTCAAGGCTTCAAAATATGGGACGTCTCCGTAGAGATCCACCATGATGCTGAACGTGTACGCTTTTAGCAGCCTGGCAATGCCCCGGTAACCCGGTTCCTGTTCCGAAGTGCCATCCAGCACTGCCTGTAGGTTTGCCAACGGTCGGGAGTACATATTTACCCATGAATCGCTATACGTTCCCTGATTTTGCTCGTAGTTACGGATAGCCGTGGTATACCACATCCGGCTGAAAGAACCTGCATTGGTGTTGGGCTCTTCCAAGAGATTGGATACCAGGGAAACCTGAGCAAAGGCCAGCGTAGTGGGCAAGGCCAATTGGGTGGAGGTGTTGGGGTCATTATTTATGTCCAACAGGTCTTCGCTGCAGGAAAAGACCCCCAGACAGCTACCAATAAGAATTACTATAATAAAATTAAAATATCTGTTCATCTTAGCGATTTTTTAAAAGGTCACGGATAAATTCATGCTGTATCTTCTGGCCGAAGGAACGCCGATAAAGTCAATCCCTCTAAGTCCGGGAAACGAACTGGTTTCCGGATCTAGATTTAAGCCATCGTGAAAATTGGGTGTAACAAACCACAGATTTCTTCCGGACATGCCCAGACTGGCCGTGCCAAAGGGAGTTTTGTCCAGCCATTGTGATGGGAAGGTATAGCTCAAGGCTACCTCTCGTAGCCGGAAGACGGTGGCATCAAAGGTGTGAAACTCCTCTGCTGCGTTCCACCCGAAGCCTCCCCGGTCATACCACCAGTTGAAATTCGTAAGATTGATCGTATTCCGAATACGGTTTCCATTGGCATCCACTGCAGCCAGGTAATTTCCGTTTTCATCCCTTACCAGGCTTCCGTCTCCATTTCTTGCGGCGATGTACCCCGGCATAATCCGGGAAACCATCCGGTCACCAGCATCGTTTGTCAAACCCCTACCGACAATTTCACGGTTGGATTTAGAGTAGAGGTCTCCTCCCTGAACCCAGTCCAGCACAACTGAAAGTTGCAGGCCTTTGTAGGAAAAATCATTGGTAATGCCCAGCACAAAATCGGGGTTGGGATCACCGATTACCTGTGGCTCGGGGTTGTCGATGTATTTTCCGTAGGTAGTTCCCGGTAATCCGTCAATAAGCAAATTTCCTTCGGCATCCCGGAGGGCTTTTCGCCCTATCAGGATCCCAAAGGGTTGTCCGGTACGGTGCGCTATCTGAACAATTTCACTGCTACCGGCACTACTTGTGAGGACAATCTGGTCAACCCCATCCTGGAGTTCTAATACCTCGTTTCTATTCCGGGTGAAGGCAGTGAAAATGTCCCAGTTAAGGCCATTTTCCCGTTGCAGGACTTTTAGATTGAGCCCCACTTCCACACCTCTGTTCCGCACCTTTCCTATGTTTACTACCTGTGTGGCCGATCCGCTGGATGGAGGAACATTGATTGCCGTGATTCCGTTTTCAGTGGTTCGGTTGTAATAGGTGACATCCAGACCGATGCGTTGATTGAAGAATAGCAGTTCGGTGCCCAGTTCGGTTTCGGTTGTTAATTCTGGTTTCAGTAGTGGGTTTCCCCGGTTACTATTGATTGCAGAGCCGTTGGTGGTACCGTATCCATTCACAAAGGGAAACTGAGTGCTCCCTCCGGAGCTGTTTACCGGTTGATTTAGCAAAAAGTTATTTGTGGTTAGGTAGGGATCGGCATCGTTTCCTACCTGCCCCACTCCGGCCCTGATTTTAGCATAATCCAGATAAGAATTGTTCCATTCCAGCGCATCACTCAGAATAATGGAGGTACTGAGTCCAGGGTAAAAGTAACTTCTATTGTCTTCCGGCAAGGTGGATGACCAGTCGTTTCTGGCGGTCAGATTAACAAACGCCCATTCCTGATAAGCCAGGGAAATATCGGTGAACAGGCCGGCAAATCTCCTTTGAACAAAACGATCTTCGATGATAAATTGGGCAGAGGTATTGGAAAAGGACCGAATGCCTCTTTCAATAATGCCATTGCCACCAAAACGACTGGTGGAGTTCGTTCGTTGGTTGATATTCCATCCGGTAATGGTTCTTAGGTAAAAATCATCTGATAGGGCCTTGTTGATATTGATCAACAGGTTTCCATCCAATTCCGCATTGGAAAAGGTAGACCGCCGCATGAAGCCGGATTGCTGAATGGCAGACCCAAATCCTCCGGGCTCCATCATGAAAAACCGACGATCAGTGTAGGCATTGTAGCCGAGCTGGTACGCAACGGACAGCCAGTCAGTGATATCGTAACTCGCTTTGATATTTCCAAAATACCGATCCACGTTACTTTCATTCAGTGAATTATCGGCCACCCAATAGGGATTATTTGCCGTTCGGTAGTACATAGCACCCCCATCTTCTTCCCGCTGGTAGGGATATCCATCCAGATTGAAACTGGTAGGCATCCAAAGTACCAGTTGGGCAGCCGATTGATTGAAGCCTCCAAAATTTCCGCTGCCCAGTGCCGGATTACTTTGAACCGTACTGACATAATTCAGAGAGGCATTTAATTTCAATCCATTATCCAATTCCGCATTTCCGCCCACGTTCGCTGAAATCCGGTTGATGGATGAATTGGGAATGATACCCGAATTGTCCATCCAGGAAAGACCGGCAGAAAGGGATGTTTTTTCGCCGCCTGACTGGATGGATACCGCATGTTCCTGAAGCTTACCGGAATTGAAAAAATTCCGGTATTTGTCGGTAAAAGGTTGGTAGCGTACGTTGTCGCCCCTGCTGGCTACGTTTTGATAAGAAGGGGTGTTGAGGTAAGGGCCAAGCGCGGGATTGGTATAAGGGTGGGGAACTGAATCGTAGGCACTGTAGGGAGCACCGAAGGATCCGAAATAATTTTCAATATACACGTTTCCATTACCACCTTGTCCGTATTCATTTTGATAATCAGGAAGTTTGGCTACTTCTTCTACTCCAAACGAGGTGCTGTAGCTTACCTCCATTCCTTTGCGGGAGACACCGCTCCCGCTTTTGGTGGTAATGATTACCACACCGTTTTGCGCTCTTGAGCCATACAGGGCAGCCGCAGCCGCTCCTTTCAGGACGGTGACCGAAGCTACTATATTTGGATCAATGTCGAAAGATCGGTTGGTTACGCTATTTCCTTCCGAGTTTGAAAAACCCTGGGTGGAGTTATCGAAGGGGATACCATCTACTACAAACAGGGGTTGGTTATTTCCAGTAAGTGATGAACTTCCTCGGATGGTAATGTTGGTATTTCCTCCGGTGACACCACCTGATCCCTGAATAAGTACGCCGGCGACTTTTCCGTTCAAGGCCCGGACCACATCCGGTTCGGATCGTTGAGTGATGTCATCGGAATCCACTTCCGAAACGGCATAGCCCAGGGCTTTCTTTTCCCGCTCTATGCCTATTGCTGTAACGACAACCTCATTCAGGGCATTCGTACTGGGAGCCATGACTACATCAATGACGGATCGGTCGCCAATAGGCTCTTCCTGGGTTGTCATGCCAATAAAGGAATATACCAGCGTGGTAGCTTGCGAGGATACGTCAAGGGAGTAGTTGCCGTCCAAATCGGAAACGGTTCCAGTGGTGGATCCTTTGACCAGTATACTTACCCCTGGTATGGGGTAATTGTCTTCAGCGGATAGGATAGTCCCGCTGATCCGTTGGGTCTGTGCAAAAGAAAATTGCACAAAAGACCATAATAATAAAATTATTGGTAATTTCTTTCTCATGTTATAGTTGTTAGTGGAAGATTGAATTTAATCAATGTTTGAAATTATCAACCATTTTGAGATCAAAACTTGGTCTTTTGACAAAAAAAATGCTTTAAAAGGCGAAAAAAAGGGGTGTAGGATTTAAAAAGAGAAACGATCCGGGCGCCATAAAAAAATCATAAAACTTAAAATTAATGCATGAATCCCTACGGTACGGATAAAAAAATACGAAATTAAAATCTGTAGAAATGATTTTTAAATATATTATAGTTTTTATTTACTATAATATAAAGAATAATATATTTTATATGTAACGGTGGTTTAAAATAAACCCCTTCGAATTTAGACTAGGAAGGTAGGAAGAATTAAATAGAAGGAGATATAAAATAATCAGAATAATAATAGAATGGGGTCAAACGTTTGATGTCAATGGAGTTTCAACCGAATTATTAGTATTTCACTAATCAGAATGGCTGTTTATAAATAAAAAATGAATTTACAGCTGCGTTAAAAAATAAACTGAAAACACCCGTTGAGATGCTATTTTTTATCCCAACGGGTATTTTTTAAACCGGGCTACTTCGAGTAGCTACTTGTAAGTAATTCTGTTTTTTCGGTATAAGGGATAGCAGATAGTTTTCCTATTTTTTCTACTTTCACTTGTTCAAAAGCCTGTAGGTTTTCTGGTGCAATAGGTTCCGCAGGGGGGATGTCTTCCCGAAGCCAATCCACCTGTTTGCCATGTTTCCAGAAACGAAAGCAAAGATGCGGGCCAGTGGCAAGTCCCGTGCTGCCCACGTATCCGATGACCTGACCTTGCTTTACACGAGTGCCTTTTCGGATCCCCTTACCAATTTTAGACATGTGCAGGTACTGGGTAGAATAGGTGCCATTGTGTTTTATTTTGACATAATTTCCATTGCCACGGCTGTATCCGGCCTCCAGGACCGTGCCATCGCCCACGGTACGGATTTCAGTACCTCTGGGGGCGGCATAATCGGTGCCCAGATGGGCTTTATAGCGTTTTTGAACGGGATGGAATCGGCTTAGACTGTACCGGGAGCTAATCCGTGTGAATCGCAGGGGATCCCGGAGAAAGGCCTTCTTGAGGCTATTCCCTTCCTGATCAAAATAAGAAACGATCCCGTTTTGCTCAAAGGGAATGGCATGGTATCCCTGTCCCATATGCTCAAAATAGGCTGCCTCAATGTCCTCTATGCCAACTGTCTGGTTTTCAACCAGTTGCTCTTTGAATACTACTTTAAATTTATCGCCTTTTTGCAGGCGTTGGAAATCTACCACCCAGCCATACAAATCAGCAAATTGGTCAATGAGATCAGGGGTCAGCCCTAATTGGGTCATGTTTACGTAGAGGGAGGAATTGATCGTTCCGCCAATCTCCCTGTTAACAATTTCCATCGGCTTACTTTCCAGATAAATTTCCGGCCGGTCCAGCTTGAATACCACAAACTCGGTGGGATTGGGTTCGTAGATGAAAAATTGTGCCTGTAGCGAATCTTTTGGAGTCAGGACGGTATATTTTTTATTAAAAGCGATTTTTTTAACGTCAAAAATTTCTGCAGATTTCCTGGCTATTTCGTCTATTATCTGATAGGGAACATTAAAAGGAGCTAAAATGGTAGATAACGTTTGGTTTCGTTTAACAATCCCTTCGATAATATCCAACTCATCCACATTGATGCCATATAGGAGGTTTTCTTCTACGGGCACTATTTCTTCGACCAGCACTTTCTCTTCGGTTTCTACTTCCGAAGCAGGAATTTCCTTTTTCTGACTTATCCAATAGCCCATCCCAATAATCAATAGGATTCCACCGTATGTCCAAAATTTTTTCATAAAATCAAGATTAAATAATAAATGTTACACAAAATAAGTCAATTATCTTGATAAATTTCAATCCAATAGCCTTTTTCTTTTTAAATATACGCTTTTTCACTTATTTCAAAGCAGCCAATTGCTTCATCAAACGGGTAAAATAGCCCTTCTATTGCTTTATCTTTAACCTAAAATAGCAATCTCTCCATTGAATGTTTATCTTTGGCGATTAATTGCAAATAAACAGAATTATTTATGCTTAGAACACATACTTGTGGGGAATTGCGGTTGGAGGATTTGAATAAAAAAGTAACCCTTGCCGGCTGGGTGCAACGGGTGAGAAACAAAGGAGGCCTAATTTGGGTAGATTTGAGGGACAGGTATGGAATAACCCAGTTGATATTTGAAGAAGGAGAAGCGGATGCTGCGCTGCTGAAAAGTGCCGGGTCTCTGGGCAGGGAGTTTGTCGTGCAGGCCCATGGCAAAGTCATTGAGCGTACGGCAAAAAACACTAAAATTCCTACAGGGGAGATCGAGATAAAAGTAAGTGACCTGCAGGTACTGAACAAAGCGAAGGTACCTCCTTTCATCATTGAAGACGATACGGATGGAGGCGAAGACCTGAGGATGAAATACCGGTATCTGGACTTGAGAAGAAATATTATCCGGGAAAAATTGCACCTGAGGCACCGAATGATGCAGGAAACCCGAAAATACATGGATCTGGCCAATTTCATGGAAGTAGAAACGCCTGTGCTCATCAAATCCACTCCGGAAGGAGCCAGGGATTTTGTAGTTCCCAGCCGGATTCATGGCGGCGAATTTTACGCCCTTCCCCAGTCGCCGCAAACCTTCAAACAGCTATTGATGGTCAGCGGTTTTGACCGTTATTTTCAGATTGTAAAATGCTTTAGGGATGAAGACCTACGCGCAGACCGGCAACCCGAGTTTACGCAGATCGACTGTGAAATGTCTTTTGTGGAACAGGAGGATATCCTGGAACTATTTGAGGGCTTGATGCGGCATCTTTTTCAAGAGGTCAAAGGCATGGAGCTGGATGAAGTGCAGCGCATGAGCTATGCAGATGCCATGAGGCTGTATGGGAATGACAAGCCGGACCTGAGGTTTGGAATGACTTTCGTTGAGTTAAATGAATTGGCCCAGGGAAAAGGGTTTAATGTCTTCGATTCGGCAGAACTGGTAGCAGGAATATGTGCCAAAGGAGCCGCCGACTACACCCGAAAACAACTGGACGAACTTACCAATTGGGTGAAAAGGCCTCAGATTGGAGCCAAAGGCCTGGTCTATGTCAAGTGTAATTTAGACGGAACCTTTAAATCCTCTGTGGATAAATTCTATAGCCAGGAAGACTTGAAAAGCTGGGCTGAAAAGGCAGGAGCGGCCGCCGGAGATCTGTTATTGGTTTTGTCCGGAGCGCTTGATGCTACCCGAAAGCAGCTATCTGAATTGCGACTCAGAATGGGAGACGATTTGGGATTGAGGGATAGATCGGTATACAAAGCACTTTGGGTGTTGGATTTTCCATTATTGGAATGGGATGAAGAAACGGCCCGGTACCACGCCATGCATCACCCGTTTACCTCTCCCAAAACGGAAGACATTCCCTTGCTGGAAGCGGATCCGGGAAAAGTACGTGCCAATGCTTATGATTTGGTGATCAATGGGGTAGAAATAGGGGGTGGTTCCATTCGTATTCACGACAGGGAACGACAGCAACTCATGTTCAAACACTTGGGGTTTACAGAGGAAGAAGCCCAGTCCCAGTTTGGATTCCTGATGGAGGCGTTTGAATACGGCGCGCCGCCTCATGGCGGAATTGCCTTTGGGTTTGACAGGCTTTGCGCGATTTTTGGCGGGAGCGATTCGATCAGAGACTACATCGCCTTTCCAAAAAACAATGCGGGAAGAGATGTTATGATTAATTCTCCCAGCAGGATCTCAGACGATCAGTTAACAGAACTGTCACTGGCGATTCATCGGAAGAAAGACTAGGCAAAATCGCCATCTTACCCCGCACACGTGCTAACGCGGAGAAATCAGATGGCTTCGGATACCCATGATGATTAGAAGCTGTGCTAAGGTGTATGTACCCATGATCAGTACATCGCCATCTGGAATGGGTTCAAAGAACCTGTCCAGTGCCAGCAAGCCGTCCGAAATAAAAAACAGAAAGGCACCCAGAAACAATTGCCAAAAGCTGGCCGCATTGGTTCTTCCAAATCGTTCCCGGGCCAGCGTTAGCATCATGACCAGGACCAGTAAATACATCACTACAGGTATTTTTAGCTCATTTAGCTGCTTATGGATCAAAAAATAAACGAAGGCTGCTAAAATGTAAACCGGTAGGTTGTATAAAAACATCTTGATGAAGTTTACCTTCAAGGGATTAAAGAGATGATTCTGCGTAAGCTTGAAAGCGATGATATAGCAAATATGGGTCATAAAAAATGCACCAAGACCATAGAGAAACAAATTGGGGAAGAGGAGTAGGACATCGCCTGCCAGCGAAAAAAACAGTGCAGCAGAAACACTTTTTCTTAGCAGGCTTCCCCGGATAAGGGAGGTGGATTGAAGAAAATAACCCAGCAGGAAAGCCATAAGAAGTGGTTTGCTAAAAATGCGGTATTGGCTTTCAGAGTGGACAATCAATGCCATGTCTGCCAGAGCTGCAACTAAAAAAAGATAGAGCCAGACAATTCCTTTTTTATACATTTTATTGGTTTTCGGTGGGAAATTTCTATTTCGGTCCAAAAGATAAAGACTTTATAGGTAAAAATTCAAACCGGGGGTCGTAGCCGGCAAATTTTCCACAGCGGATTTTGAAAAGGGTTTGTTGAACGGAAATTTTAGGCAAATACCCTGTCAAATTGAAAGGGTATTTAGAAGTTTATAGGGCATTTTTGAAAATTTCAGCATAAAAACACGTTTTAGAAGTAGAATTGTAGGCCTTAAAAAAATTTACTTCTTAATTCTAAAGTTAGGGAATTGTTAACTACTTTTACGGGATAAATTGAAAACATAACAATTCGCAAAAAAGATAGTCTTAATATAAGGTTACCTTTGTACCTGCCCTAATAACCTGATTTCTTAACGAAAGTTTTCTAATTCTACCTAACTACTATTAAAATGAGGCAACTACTACGAAAAAGTCTTTTTGCGATGCTAACCCTTGTATTGATCTCGGGTTTAGCCTATTCGCAGGGAGTGACCACCGCCAGCATGCAGGGAACTGTTTCTGATGACACCGGGGAAACGCTGCCCGGAGCGAATGTGGTCGCGATCCACGAACCTTCCGGAACGCGATATGGTACCGTCACCAATATTGACGGTCGATTTAACCTTCCCAACATGAGAGTAGGAGGCCCGTATACGGTTACCTTTTCTTTCGTAGGTTTCGATGAAAAGGTGTTTGATGGCATTATCCTTTCTTTGGGCCAGAAATACACCATCGATGTTACCTTTACGGATGGGGTGGAGCTCGAAGCCGTAGAGATAATCGGAAGAAGAGACGGGATCATGAACTCCGACAGAACAGGTGCATCTACCTCCCTAAACAATGAACGAATAAACTCCATGCCTACGATCAGCAGGGGTATCAATGATTTCACCCGGCTCACTCCTCAAAGTAACGGTACCAGTTTTGGGGGAGCAGATCAAAGGTATAACAACTACACCATTGATGGGAATTTGTACAACAACAACTTTGGCCTGGGTTCCAGCCAGTTTGCCGGAGGCAATCCCATATCGCTCGACGCGATTGAAGAGGTTCAGGTAAACATTGCTCCTTATGATGTTACCCAAAGTGGGTTCACCGGAGCAAATGTGAATGCGATTACCAAAGCTGGCTCTAACGAATGGAGGGGCACTGCTTACACTCTATTTAGAAATGACCGGCTGCAGGGAATCACCGTAAATGGTGGCCGTGAAGTTCCGTTTTCCGAGTCGCAAACTAATATCCATGGAATTGCTTTTGGAGGCCCCATTATCAAAGATAAGTTATTTTTCTTCGTAAGTGCAGAAACGGAAATCAATGACCTTCCCGGCGACAACAGATTGGCCGCCCGACCGGAACAAGGGCTGCTTCCTGACAATCAGATTGTATCGAGAGTTCCTGCTGAAAGAGCGGAATTTGTCAGCCAGCAACTAGACCAGTTGTATGGATACCAGACCGGTGCTTACGAAAACATACCTTTCGCAGATGATGCGACCAGACTAAATCTTCGCCTGGATTACAATGTCAATGACAGAAATAAATTGACCGTAAGGTATAACCGTTTTCAGCAGTTAAGAGACGTGACGGTAAATGGAAACAGTATCAGGGGCCTTCCCGGAAGCTTACGCTATAGAAACACCAACAGAGGCGGAATCGAGGCATTGACGTTCAGAAACACCCATTACACTTCTGAGAATAATGTGTCGTCTATCGTAGCTGAACTAAATTCAACCCTTGGAGACAACATGGCCAATTCCCTGAATATCGGTTATACCAGTGCGGTCACACAGAGAGGGGTACCGGGCGGTCAGGAATTTCCGATGATCGAGGTGTTGGAATTTGACGGGAACACCCCCCTCTATTATCTTTCTATGGGAACTGAATTGTTTACCAGGGGAAATCTTCTGGACAACAAGACATTCAACCTGACCAACAATTTCAACTACTTTATGGGTAACCATACCTTTACAGCAGGGGTTAATTTCGAATACATGACGTTTGACAATGCCTTTAACCCCACATGGGATTCCTGGTACAGGTACAATTCCTATGACAGTTTTGTAGAGAGTGTGATTAATCAGAACCCGGATGTGATTCCTGATGGATTTGCCATCGGTTTCACTTATGATGCAGACAATCCATTTACCTTGCCTACCGATCAGGTAAGTTTCGGCCAAGTAGGTATGTACATCCAGGATGAATATCAGGCCACCAGAGACTTGAAAATTACCGGAGGTTTGCGGGTAGACTTGCCTTTCTATCCCATTGATGCCCCCAGAAATCCCCGGTTAGATGCTTTAAATATTTCAGTAGAAAACCCCAGGGAGCCTGGTCAGATGATCAGCCCGGATGTGAGTCAGTTTCCTCCGGTAAATCCTGTCTTCTCGCCCAGGTTTGGGTTTAATTGGGATGCCATGAGTGATGGTTCGTTACAGGTAAGAGGGGGTTCGGGATTGTTTGCAGCTAGACCTATTTTCGTTCACCTTTCCAATCAGATCAATGCCAATGGAATCACCAGAGGATTTGTGGGGAGAACCCCAGATCAATGGGCAGAAGGTGAATGGCAGGGCTTCCAGTCTGACATCAATTACTACCGACCAAATCCGGCAGAGCAGGAGCCTGATATCTCCAGCTCTGTAAACGTGACGGATGAAAACTTCAAATTGCCACAAACCTGGAGATCGAATTTGGCCGCAGATTATCAATTCGGAGACGGGTTTATTTTTACCCTGGAAGCCATGCATTCCAGCGACTACAACATGCCATTCTCAGCCAATCTGGCCAGTACCCCAACCGGTGAATCAGTCAATATCGGAGGGAATGCTTACCCAACTTACAGTCAGGGAATCAATGGCACGGGAATCAATGAGCTATTTTTACTAACCAATATCGATGTGGGTACTTACAACGCGCTGACCTTGTCTTTACAAAAGGATTGGGGATCAGGGATTTTTACCAGCCTGGCATACACCAGAAGCCAAAAAAGAGATTTTGGCCTGATCGGTGGCTCACAGGCAGCTTCCTTGTGGCCTACGGGGGTACAGACAGATAGAAATAATCCGGAGGAAGGTTTCAACCGCTTTGACCAACCGAACAGGGTAGTAGGTTTAATCTCTTTCAATACCAAAGGATTAAATGAATACAACAACACCCAAATTTCACTTTTTTATGAGGGTGGAGAGCAAGGCAGATACAGCTACACCTATTCCGGTAATTTTGGTGATGGCGGCGGTATCCGTTTGATGTATGTTCCTGAAAGCCTTGAAGATGCCCAGTTAGTGGACCGTGTCTCAGGAGGGGTAATCACCCAGACGGCTGCAGAGCAATGGGATATTTTGGATCAGTACATAGAAAATGATCCTTATTTACGAGCCAATAGAGGACAGGTAACCGAAAGAAACGGTGCCATGTTGCCCTGGTTGCACCGATTTGATTTCAGGTTGATACAGGATCTTCACCTGACCAAGGATACCAATCAGCATAAACTTCAGATTTCCCTGGATATCTTAAATGTCGGGAACCTATTGAAGGATTCATGGGGAGTAGGTCGGCAGGTGATACAAAGTAACCTGTTGGATCTTAATGGAGTAGATGACAACGGCAATGCCCAGTTTACCTTAAATAGTATTCAAGGTCAGTCCGGTGTTTATCCTACCCAGGTTTCCCAGTCCCTTTTTAACCTGAACCAGACCTGGAATGCCCAGGTTGGCTTAAGGTATATTTTCAAATAATCTGTGGTCCAAAGAAAACATTCCTATTATGAATCATACGTTTAATAATATCCTATTTCTTCTGGCAGCGGGCATACTGATGGCTGGCTGTATCGATGCGAATTACGAGGAGCCCGTGGCAGGGCGAACCGAAGACCAACTTCTCAGCAACTTGGTTGCGGCCCAATCAGAGTTGAGTATTTTCAATGAATTTCTGGACAGCGAAGGCTTACTGCCTTTGTTGGTGAGTCGGCAAACCCAGGATCAGCGGGCAGTCTTTGCTCCTACAGATGCTGCTATTGAGGCGTTTATGTCAGAAAATGGTTTTGAATCGGCAGATGATATTGAAGGCCTGGAAAATGTTCTGGCGTATCACATTGCAGAGCCGAATATCAGGCAATCTGATCTGAGTGATACCAATTATAATTTCATTCAAACCAATGCCGACCAGAATATCTTTGTCAACCGATCCGGAGGCGAGGTGAGATTTAACAACCAGACTGTCAATATCCTGCGTTCTGAACGTGGAAATGGAACGGTACACCTGATTGATGAAGTATTGCTCCCGAGGTCAAATGCCATGGCAGCCTTCCTGGATGAAAATCCGGAGCTGAGTGTATTTAAGCAAGTGGTTGAACTTTTAGGGCTGAACTCACAATTATCTACTAATTTCAGGACGTTATTTATTCCAGACAATCAGGCCTTTGCAGACTTATTGACTGCACTTGGAGCAGGGTCGTTGGAAGAATTGGTGGAGATGGTTGGCGAAGAAGCATTGGAAGAGATTGTCAGGTACCATATCGTAAACGATCTGGTCTACTCTGCCAATGTTTCCGATAATCAGACTCTGACTCCTCAGTTTACCGGAGAGGTTATGCCCATGATTTCAATAGATGGAGGGAATGTCATGCTTACCTATGGGGAAGACCATGCATCTTCTACCCTGGTGACCGTGAATGATGATATTTTCCAAACTGGCTTTGTTCACATTATCGATAAGGTGATGCTACCCGTTAGGGAAATTGACTAAAATAGAATTCCCTAATTTCAACTGAGAATACATGGTAATCGGGCCACCTTGATTGAAGCAGGGTGGCCTGATTTTCTGCTTATATGGTAGAACCTCCGATACCTGCTCGATTACGGGGCATTTATTACCCGCCATTGGTGTTCTCGATTTGCCTCTCGTGTTTATTTATTTCCTTATAATAAAAATATCAGTTAGTTTAGTAGTTCGTTGGAATGTTTTCAGAAGTAATCTGTTGCTTTTCTATATAGGAAGGCAGATGAAAAAATTTTAATTTCCAAAACGTTAAACAAAAGCGAGAAAATTTGATTCTTGTATAGTACCCATTTAGCCACTAAACCTAATTTTATACCAGCACCCGTAATGAAAAAACAGACCAAAATTATTTTGATAGTTATCATCGTCTTGGTGATAGGTGTCTTATTTTTTTACCCCAGAATGGATATTTTTAGCGGAGGGGAGGAAAAAGCGACCACTTCTCAAAACGGTGAAAATCAATCCAGTCTGCCGGTGAACGTGGTAGAACTTAAGCAGGAAAAGCTGGAAAATAACCTGAATATTACCGGTTCCTTGATCCCCAATGAAATTGTCACCTTGAGGCCGGAAGTAGCCGGGCTGGTAGAAAAAGTAGCCTTCAATGAAGGACAGTTTGTCAGAAAGGGGACCCCCTTACTTTACCTGAATGACGAGGAGCTGGATGCCCAGCGGGAAAGGCTGAGCTATACCAAAAAATTGTACGAAAGCCAGGAGAACAGGCAAAAGGAATTGTTGTCCCGGGAGGCGATCAGCCAGGAAGAATATGACATCGTCCTAAATCAGTACAATACCAATCTGGCTGATTTAAGGCTTATTGAGGCGCAATTAAGCAAGATGGTTATTCGCGCCCCATTTGATGGGGAATTGGGATTCCGGCAGGTTTCCGAGGGAAGCGTTATCGGAACTACGGACGTGATTTCCAATATTGTCAATGTGGATCCGATCAAGATCGAATTTTCTATACCGGAACGGTATGTCAATGAAATCAAACCGGGTTCACTCGTTTACTTTCGGGCAAACAACAGCAGTGAGGAGGCCGAGGGAAAAGTATATGCCATAGAGCCTAATGTGGATGCCGCCACCAGAACCCTTAAAATCAGGGCAAGGAGTCCTAATAAGGAAAAGAAATTTTTGCCTGGGATGTTTGTAAGGGTAAGGTTGGTATTAAATGAAATAGACAATGCGATCATGATACCATCTGAATCCCTTATACCCGAATTGGAGGGGTATAAGGTATTCATAGCCAATGAAGGAAAAATTGAATCCAGAAAGGTGACAATTGGTCAACGGACGGATACCAGGGTTCAAGTTTTAGATGGTCTGGCTCCGGGAGAGCTGGTGTTAACTACCGGTGTATTGCAAGCCCGGGAAGGTATGCCTGTCAACGTCAACCAAATTAATTGATCATCATGTCCAGTTTATCCACTATCAGTATCCGAAGGCCGGTATTGTCCATCGTCATGTCCTTAACCATCATCATTTTTGGTATTATAGGGATATCCTATTTGGGCGTCAGGGAATTTCCAAGTGTGGACCCTCCGGTGGTTAATGTCAGGACCACCTACGTGGGAGCCAATGCCGATGTAATAGAGGCCCAGATTACAGAACCCCTGGAAGAAGGGATCAATGGGATATCCGGAATCAAAAGCCTAACGTCCATCTCCAACGATGGAGGAAGCAGCATCACGGTGGAATTTGAAGTCGGAGCCGACATGGAGGCGGCGGCCAATGATGTCAGGGACCGGGTCTCCAGGGCCCGGCGTAATCTCCCCATAGATGCCGAACCCCCTATCGTTACCAAGCAGGATGCAGACACCCAGCCCATTGTTTTTCTGAATATCCAAAGCGATCAACGGAGCTTACTGGAATTATCAGACATTGCGGCCAATATTTTTAAAGAGCGGCTTCAGACCATCGACGGGGTAAGTGAGATACGGATCTGGGGAGAAAAGGAATATGCGATCAGGTTAAGGATGGATCCCCTGAGGATGGCATCCTATGGGATTACTCCCCTGGATGTGCTTACCAAAGTACAAAGTGAGAATGTGGAGCTGCCTACAGGAAGTATTGAAGGCCAGTCGATAGAACTTTCGGTGAGGACCAGGAGCCGGATGAGCACCCCTGAGGAATTCAACCGGCTGATTATCAAAGAAGAGGAAAACAATGTAGTACGATTTCAGGATATTGGCAATGCCGAATTGGCTCCCCTCAATGAACGAACGGTATTGAAAAGAGATGGAGTGCCCATGGTCGGGGTTGCCCTCGTTCCGCTTCCGGGTTCGAATAGCATCGAAATCATGGATGAATTCTACCGAAGATTGGAGTTTATTCAAAAAGATTTGCCCGAGGACATAAAATTGGGAATCGGCTTTGACACCACCAAATACATCCGAAGCTCTATCAGTGAAGTCCAGGAAACGATCTTTTTGGCTTTTGTGCTGGTAGTGCTGATCATTTTTATCTTTCTCCGGGATTGGAGGACCACGTTCATACCGGTGCTGACCATTCCGATCAGTTTGATCGGCGTATTCTTCATCATGTACTTTGCAGGGTTTTCGATCAACGTACTCACCTTACTAGGCATCGTGTTGTCCATTGGATTGGTGGTGGATGATGCCATCGTGGTATTGGAGAATATCTACACAAAAATTGAAGGGGGAGAAGATCCCGATAAAGCGGCTGAAAAAGGTGCTGAGGAGATATTTTTCGCTGTAATTGCTACCACCGTAGCCTTGGCTGCTGTGTTCTTGCCGGTTATTTTCCTGACGGGTACTACTGGTAGGTTGTTTAGGGAATTTGGTGTGGTGGTGGCCGGAGCGGTGATCATTTCTTCTTTTGTGGCCCTCACCATGACCCCCATGCTAAGTTCCAAATTGCTTAAGAAAAGGGAGAAGAAAAATTGGCTTTATACCAAAACAGAACCTTTCTTTTTATGGTTGAATGACCTTTATGCAGGAGCCTTATCCCGTTTTATGAAAGTAAAGTGGCTTTCCTTCGTGTTATTAGCCATTATGGGTTTTGGAACGTACCTTCTTTTCAATGATATACCTTCCGAATTGGCTCCCATAGAGGACAGGGGACAAATAAGGATCAACCTTGCCGGGCCGGAAGGAGCTACTTTTGGCTATATGGACCGGGTCATTGATGAAATGACGGAAGAATTGATGAATTTGGTGCCGGATGAGGAAAGAGCGGGATTAATTTCAGTGACATCCCCAGGATTTGGAACGGCCAGCACCAACTCAGGTTTTGTGCGGGTAGCGCTCGTAGATGCGGATGAACGGGCAAGGTCCCAACAGGAGATTTTTGATGAGGTTTCGGAATACCTGAAAACCAAAACGGCAGTTCGGGCCTTTGGGGCACAAGAACCCTCTATTGGCGACCGCAGGGCGGGGTTACCCATACAGTATGTCCTTCAGGCACAGACCTTGGAGAAATTAAAAGACATTATTCCAGTCTTTATGGAACGGGTAGGGCAAAATCCGGCATTTAGCTTTTCGGATGTCAACCTGAAATTTACCAAGCCAGAAATTGAAGTGGAGATAGACCGGGAAAAAGCCAGGAATATTGGTGTATCGGTTCAGGAAATCGCCAGAACCCTTCAGTTAAGTTATTCCGGTCAGCGCTTTGATTACTTTATCATGAATGGAAAGCAATACCAGGTGGTGGGAGAAATGCGATTGGAAGACAGAAATGAACCCATCAATCTTCGAATGCTTTATGTCAGAGGAGAAGACGGGCAGCTGGTGCAAATGGATAACTTGGTGACCATTTCAGAAAGAAGCACCCCACCGCAGCTTTACCGATTCAATCGTTTTGTCAGTGCCACCGTTCAGGCCCAGTTGGCACCGGGCGAAACCGTGGGATCAGGATTGGAGGAAATGGATAAAATTGCGGCTGAAGTTTTAGATGAAACGTATTCCACTGATGTGGCAGGCTTGTCCAAGGAATACCGGGATAGTTCCAGCAGTTTGGTGTTTGCCTTTATCTTTGCTCTTGTGTTGATTTACCTGGTGCTTTCGGCCCAGTTTGAAAGTTTTATGGATCCGCTGACCATCATGTTTACGGTTCCCCTGGCGATATTCGGAGCATTGTTTTCCTTATGGGTATTTGATTTTACCCTTAATGTGTTTAGTCAGATCGGAATCATTATGCTTATCGGACTGGTCACCAAAAACGGTATCCTGATAGTGGAGTTTGCCAACCAGCGGAAAGCGGCCGGGATGAGTATTGCTGAAGCCATAGAAGGGGCTGCTGCGGCTCGTTTCCGACCCATTTTGATGACCAGTTTATCCACCATTTTGGGAATTCTTCCAATTGCCTTGGCTCTGGGAGCCGGTTCCGAAGGAAGGGTTCCTATGGGCGTTGCGGTTATTGGCGGATTGCTATTGGCTACCATTCTGACGCTTTTTGTAATTCCAGGCATTTATACTTATTTGACATCTAAAGAGGGCAGATTAGCAAGAGTCTAGTATGAAGAAATTTTTATTGTTAAGTATATGGATCGTTTTTTCCTCCAGGCTGCTGGCGCAGGAAAAAGAGTTATTGACTTTTGAAAAAGCGGTTGAGATCGGGTTGGAAAACAACTTTGACGTTAAAATAGCCACCAACCAGGTTTTGTTGACAGAAAATGACCGGAGGATAGGGACTAGTGTCTTGATGCCTACCCTTGACCTGAACAATACCAGGGGTTACCGACGAGAGGATACCGAGCAGGCCTTTGTCAACGACCCGGAAAACCCCAGGATCATTCCCGGAGCGCAAACCAGAACCAATAATTACAGCCTGGTAGCCATTTACGGGTTTAGTGCGGATGCCGTGGTAGCCCTGCAGAGGTTAGGAAAATTGGCAGAGGTGAGTGAACTGGAGGCCAAAGTGGTGATTGAGAATACAGTAGCGGCAATCGCAACGGCTTATTACAGGTTGGTTCTGGAGCAGCAAAGGTATGATGTGTTGAACAATACCCTGGAGCTTTCGGACGAACGGCTGGAAATTGCCAAAGCCCAATATGAATTTGGTAGGGCATCTAAGCGGGATTTTCTGGCTGCTCAGGTAGACTACAATGCCGACCTTACCGCTTTGGTTACCCAGGAACAGGTAATTCAAAATTCCAGAGTAAACCTGAATGAGTTACTGGCTTTGGGTATGGACGATAATTTTGCCGTAAAAGATACCATTACCATCAAGGAAGACCTATCCATGGAGGAGTTGCGGGAAAATGCCTATAACCAGAACAAGATGTTTTTGGTGACTCAGCGCATGGAAAATGTAGCCTACCTGCAGCTCAAGGAATTGAGAGCACAACGCTTGCCCACCATTACTTTAAATGGTTCCTACAATGACAATACGCTGAATTCAGATGCCGGATTCCTGTTGAGCAACGAACAACAGGGAATTAACCTGGGGGCGACCATTAGCTTAAATCTTTTCAGTGGTCTTTCTCTGAACCGGCAAATTCAGGGAGCCAAGATTCAAATCAATAACCAACGGCATTTGATGGAACAATACGAGAACCAGATGCTTTCGGATTTGCAGCGGACCTTCAACACTTATCAAAATAGCAAAAGGTTACTGGAAATCGAAAAGAATAACTACGAAGTGGCGATTGAAAATGCAGATATCACCTTGGATCGTTTTCGGCTGGGAATTACCAATTACCTGGAATTCCGTGACGCACAGGTAAATCGCTTGCAGGCAGAAAGCCGGTTGATCGAGTCGCTATTTGCAATCAAGGAAAATGAAATTGAATTAATGCGGCTTTCCGGGAAAATTTATTTCCCCGACACGGAAAACTAAGACATTTTGTTTGAAACGTATTTAATGATGAGCCAGGGGTAATCCTCCGGGCTTTTTTGTTTTATTAAGGATAAAAAGCTATTATTGAATATACCAACGTCCTTTTGGGACTGCCTGTTGTATGTCAAATACCTGTTTCTTTTTTCAGTTCGTGGTTTTTCTGGTCATCGGATTAAGCGCTTGCAATTCCACTGAAAATGCCGATCCCGAACCTGAATTTTGGGAGTCACCCGCTGAAATTGACTTTGATGCCATTAAAAGCAGGGGATACTTAAGGGCCATTGTGGATAATTCATCCACCAGCTACTATATCTATCGGGGGAGGACCATGGGGTACGAGTTTGAAATGCTTCGTAACCTGGCCAATCAACTTGGAGTAGGGCTGCGTTTGATTGTCAGGCACGATCTGGAAGATGCCTTTCGGTTGTTAAATAAAGGAAGAGCAGATATTGTTGCCATTAATTTTGAAGTGAATGAACGGCGAAAAAAATACGCTGCATTTACAGACCCGGTGGGGCAAATGAAAACCGTTCTGGTGCAACGAAAAGATCAGACACATTTGGATAGTTTGGAGCAATTGGACGGAAAAGAAGTTTTCATTAAAAAAGGAACGGTTTACCAATCCCGGTTATCGGCACTGCAGGATTCCCTTCAGTTGGATTTTGCCCTTCAGGAAGAAAACACTAGCCTCGAAAACCTGATTACCCAGGTCGTGCGGGAAGAAATTGATTATACCGTAGTAGATGATGACATCGCGCTGGTAAATGCCACTTATTACGACAACCTTGATGTCAGCCTCATGGTCAGCCCCGCCAATCCCGTTTCCTGGGCAGTGAGGAAAACTTCTCCTGAATTATTGGGAAAAATCAACGAATGGGTGGAGCGAATCAAGCGAACAGGCTACCAGGCCATTCTTTACAATAAATATTTCCTCAACAAAAAGAACAGTTTCTACCGGTCCTCTTCAGCCTTTTCATCGGTCTCAGGAGGGAGTATTTCTCCCTACGATGAAATCATTAAAGCCGGTGCAGATCAACTGGGCTGGGACTGGCGGCTTCTCTCTGCATTGGTTTACAAAGAAAGTAGGTTTAATACTTCTGCCGTATCCTATGCAGGTGCAGTAGGCTTATTACAACTCATGCCCGTTACCCTTCAACGCTTTGGCGTAAGCGACCCTAACAATCCCAATGAAAGTTTAAGAGGGGGAGTGAACTACCTGAAGTACCTGGATGGTTTCTGGATGGAAAGGGTGCCGGATAATACCCAACGGATAAAATTCATATTGGCCTCCTATAATGTCGGCCATGGTCACGTTCAGGACGCGTGGCGATTGGCCTACAAATATGGGAAGGATACGCGCCGCTGGGAAAATGTGGCCTATTACCTGGAAAGGAAATCCCAACCGGAAATTTACCGTGATCCCTGGGTGAAAAGCGGTTATGCCAAAGGTCACGTAACCGTACGCTATGTCCGGGAAGTGTATGGCTTGTATGAATCCTATAAAGTTTTGGTTGATCCTTGATTTTCCGGAATCATGTCAGCCATTATTTTGGCAGATAACAAGCAAAGCGGAATGCCTCCACCCGGATGCACACTTCCTCCGCAAAAATACAAACCCTTAATTCGGGAGTGATTAGCATGCCGCAAAAAGGCAGCGTACCGATTATTAGAGCTGTTTCCATAGAGGGCCCCATTTGCGGAAGCGGTTTTTGTTTCAATGGTAATCGGGTCCAGTAGTTCCTCCACCTCAATCAATGGTTCAATATCGGTGTTCAGGGTACGGTTGATTTTTGCAATGATAGCTGTTCGGGCCCTGGATGTTAACAATTCCCAATCCTGCCCCTGATTATTGGGGACATTGATCATCGTAAACCAGTTCATGCAGTCGGCAGGGGCATCGTCTTTTTTATAAACAGATGTGATGTTAATGTAAACGGTAGGATCCCCATAAATCGTTTGTTTTGAGAAAATATGGTCAAACTCCTCCTTATAGTTCTCACTAAATAAAATATTATGCAGGTCCAGTTCGGGAAAGTTTTTTTTGATTCCCCAGTAAAAAATCAAAGCCGAGCTTGATTTGGGTTGCTGTAACAGTCGCGTAGGTTGTTGCTGGTCTTTAAGAAGGGTGTTATAGGCATTTACCATATCCATATTGTTGACCAGCAAATCAGCCTTATGGACCTTACCGTTTACCTGGATCCCTTTAGCCCGATTTTTTTCAACCACTATTTTTTCCACTTTCTGGTTAAAATGGAATTGAACGCCAAGTTCACGCGCTAGTTTGTAAAGGCTTTCCGTGATGGCATGCATGCCCTTTTCCGGAAAATAGGCTCCTCTGTTAAACTCCAGATGGGGAATAATATTCAAGGTGGCGGGCGTTTGGTAAGGGTTAGACCCGTTGTAGGTAGCATAACGGTTAAACAATTGAACCGTCTTAGGATGGGTAAATTGCTTTTGGTTAGACTCGTTCATGGTCTGAAATAGACCCAGCTTCCCCAAACGCATATACGCTTTCAACGCATTGCTACCAACCCAGGTACCGATCCGGTGTAGGGATCGGTGCATAAAGAGGGGGGAAAGGTATTTGTAGATATAGGAAGCATTTTCAAGGGCCTGAAGAATATTTTCGCGTTTTTCCCCCAATTTCGATGCTACTTCTTCAGCAAATTTACCGGTATCGGAATGGGCTTTTATGTGGGTTCCGTCTTCCCAGAAATAGTGGCAGTTTATGGGCAACCTAATGTATCTGAAATGATCCTGGGGGTTTTTACCCGAGAGGGCAAACAATTCTTCCACTTGTTCCGGCAAGGTGAATAATGAAGGCCCGGTATCAAACCGGTAGCCACCCTGCGTAATCTCAGACAACTTTCCTCCGGGATAAGCATTGGCCTCAAATACCTGGACCTGGTATCCTTTATTGGCAAGCCGGATGCTGCTGGCCAGTCCGGCTATGCCTGAACCAATTATGATTACTTGGTTTTTCATAAGGGTAAAACTAAAAGAAATCCAAAGAGTTCATCTCTCTTCGATTGCATCATTTTATTTCTCAAACGCCTGCTTCAGGGTTTTGGAAAACACGCTCAAATCCTGGGCCCCGCTGATGGCATATTTTCTGTCAAAGACAAAAAACGGAACGCCCTTCACTCCTAACTGGCGGGATTCCAGGATGTCTTCACGAACATCCAACGCGTATTCATCGCTATCAAGTACTTTCTCGGAATTAGTGAGACCGATGTCCTTTGCCAATTCCAGCAGCGTATTCCTATCATCGATATTTTTACCTTCTGTAAAGTATGCTTTTAGAAGCTTTTCTTTCGTTTCTACCTGTTTCCCCTGATTTTTTGCATGGTGAAGCAGGCGGTGAGCCCGTAGGGTATTGGCCACCACGGCATTGTCCAGGCGATAACGTAAGTCCAGGGCTGCTGCCTGTTCGGTAACGTACTCGTTCATCTGCCGGGCCTGGTCCAGGCTCATTCCCTTCTCTCTGGCAAGAAACGCATTGATAGAAAGTCCCGGTTCGGTTTTTACATGCGGCATTAACTGATAGCTTTTATAAACTACATCGATGGAATCCCGATGTTCAAACCCCTCCATGGCTTTTTCTAATTTTCGCTTTCCCAAATAGCAAAAAGGACAAACAATATCACTCCAAATTTCTATAGTCATTGAATTATTATAATTTTGTTTTAGACAACTCTACTGCAGGTTTTCTACGATCAAAGGGATAACACCCTGCCGCTGGGATGGGTTCTTACTTCGGTGTAGATCTTACCACTCGGGATACCCGGATCATTCGGGTAAAGGGAATTTTTGCAGTAGGTTCTCTCATCTATTTTTTTGAAAAAGATTCTTTATATTACTAATAGCAAGGTTTTTGTGAGGTAAAATAGTAACTTAATTTGTAAATGAGATCATTCACCACTAAATCGATATGATGGAAATCATTTCTACCCTAAAGAAACTAATTGAAGTAAGGTTTAATATCATAAAATCTGAAATAACGGATCAGATCAGCAGCATGGCCGCCCGAGTGGGGGTATTGGTGATGATGGTCTTGTCGGCATCTTTTATCCTGCTGTTTGGCAGTATCTCTCTGGCCTTTTATTTTAGTGAGATTTATGGAAGCAGTTCCGTGGGCTTTTTGTTACTGACGGGAATATATTTGGCACTATTTATTGTCTTGTACCTGTTAAGAAATGCCTCCTTTTTTCAAAAGCTATTAAAAAATTCGCTTTCCAAATACGTGTTTTTATTTGATAATAAAAAGGACTGAGACTGATAATGGATGAGGCATTAAAAAGGCAATCGGAGGAGCTGGAGCAGACCCTTCAGAAACAACTTGAATTACTGAAACAGGATTCGCAAGTTTATGTGAAAGTAGCGGGCATTGCACTGCTGGGAGGGCTTCTGGCAGTGGGATCGGTTAAGCTGCTTTCCAGAAGCAGCAAGCGTGACGATCATAAAAAGAAGATCAAAAAGAAAAAGAAAAGAGGGTACTCCTTTTTTCGAAACATCCGGAACAGGCTTTTTTGGATGGCATTTGATTACGGCAAAGCTCGGCTGGTAGAGAATTTTGTAGCCAACATGGGCAAAGAGGATGAGTGAGAGTATTGAGTTGAAGGAATTGCTTTACCAGCGAAGCAAGGAAGGTACTAAAAGTCTGGCCTTGCTGATCGATCCTGAAAAGATGGACAGGCATGATTATTGGCTGATACAAGCCGAAAAATATGCCGCCTTCCCGCTGGATTATTTTTTTGTCGGTGGCAGTTTGGTCAATCCGGAAAAGCTGGCAATCTGTATAAAAAAATTAAAGCAGGTTAACGAATCCGGAGTACCGGTGGTGCTTTTTCCGGGAAGTGCCATGCAGGTTTCTGAAGAAGCAGATGCCATCTTGTTTTTATCGCTCATTTCCGGAAGAAACCCTGAATTACTGATAGGACAACACGTTCTTGCGGCACCCGCCCTTTTCAGGAGCGGATTAGAGATCCTGCCTACAGGTTACATGCTGGTAAACGGTGGGCGGCCCACGAGCGTAGAGTACATTAGCCAAACCATACCCATTCCCAGGGATAAAGAAGATTTAGCAGTAGCGACGGCACTTGCCGGGAAATTCCTCGGCCTGTCCCTGTTTTATCTGGATGCCGGAAGTGGTGCCCACCTTCCGGTTCCGCCCGAAATGATCCGGGCAGTGCGTAAAAGTACTGGTTCCCCGCTGATTGTAGGAGGCGGTATTAATTCCCTGTCCAAAGCACAAAACGCCTGGGAAGCAGGTGCCGACTTGGTGGTCATAGGGAATGGGGCAGAAAAAAACCCCGGATTGATAGCCGAGGTTTTTCATTTTTTGCGATGTTATAACGCCTCATTGAACGTTAATTAGAGATTCTCTTCTTCTCATTTTCCCTGCAGGAAGTCCGTACATCATTTTAAATCTTCGGCAGAAATAGGCGGTGTCCTTATACCCTACTTCTTTTCCAATATCCCGAATGCTTTTCTTGGTGGTCCGCAACAATTCTACCGCTGCTTCCATTCGTTGGTATTCGATGTAGTCCTGAGGGTTGATCCCCGTGAGCATTTTGAAATACTGTCCCACATAATCTTCGGACACGTTGGCCACTTTTGCCAATACCTTATTGGAAAGATCCCCTCCAATGTTCTTTTTGATGTAATTGAACATGTCGATGAGTCTTGGGTCCTTGAAGTAGGTGCTGTTGGTCGATAGTTCTTCCACGAACAGCCTGTTTTTCAGGATATGGCGAACCAATTCTACGACTAATAGCTCCGTGTACAGCTTGATGACCCGTTCTTTACCGGGTGTATTCTGCTCGGATTCTTTTACCACATCTTCCAGAATGGAGGCAATTCGGTCATTAAATCGAATGACAAAGGCAGGTATGCCCAATGAATTAAAGAAATTGACTACATCAAAAACCTTTGCTTCAAATGTAACGGAGGTGATGCAATCGTCCTCCACGTTTTTGATGTCTTTAAAGCTAATGGTTTGTAGGTATTTTTTCTTATTCTCCAGAAAACTTTCGTTATTGGTTTCATTTCTCTTGGTTACGGTGCCAAAAGAAACACGAGTAGACCTTCCAGCAGGTATAAAAAGTATTTCCCCTTCATTAACAGATTCTTGATCATCCCCGAAGTTTAGCGAACCCCTGTGAAGCAGGATGGCTGTGTTTTCAGAATCTGCATAGTCGGTGATGGTTACTGGCCGCTCTATCTTGAAGTTATTTCCTTTAACGTACCTTACCCCAACCGACTCAATCACCTTATTGTAATATTCCATGATCAGTGCCTTTAGGTTTATTTTTGTAAAAGTATATTTTTTTTCTGATTTGTGATGACAATTATAGATAAAAAATTAGAATAAACTAAATTTCGATATGAAAATTAATATATATTTTTAAAAATCCACAGCTTATACAATTATCTTAAAATGTTTCTCGATATAACTATTTTTTGAATTTCTGAGGTGCCTTCATAGATTTGTGTAATTTTCGCGTCCCGCATCATGCGCTCTACCTGGTATTCCCTCACATATCCATACCCTCCGTGGATCTGAATAGCCTCTGAGGTGACTTCCATCGCCACCTTTGAGGAGTACAATTTGGCCATGGCGCTCCATTTTGAGTAGTCCCTTCCCCGGTCTTTGGCAAAGGCAGCCTCGTAACACAGCAGTCTGGCCGCTTCAATTTCGGTAGCCATGTCGGCGAGTTTAAACTGAATGGCCTGGTGTTCACAGATGGGTTTGCCAAAGGTTTTTCGCTCTTTGGAATAATCCAGTGCCCTTTCGTATGCTCCTGCCGCAATGCCAAGTGCCTGTGCTGCAATTCCAATTCTGCCTCCGTCCAGGGTTTCCATCGCGTACCGGAAACCAATGCCCTCCTCACCGATTCGATTTTCTTTCGGGACTTTGACATTGGTAAACATCAGCGAATGGGTGTCGGATGCCCGAATGCCCATTTTATCTTCCTTAATGCCCACTTCAAACCCTGCCCATCCTTTCTCTACGATAAATACAGACATGCCCCGATGTCCCTTGGATGGATCGGTTTGTGCCAGGACCAAACAGATAGCGGAAGACTTTCCATTGGTGATCCAGTTTTTTGTTCCATTGAGCAGGTAATGGTCTCCCATGTCTACCGCGGTGGTCTTTTGAGAAGTGGCATCTGATCCAGCTTCTGGCTCGGACAAGGCGAAGGCTCCCAGTAATTTTCCGCTTGCCAAGGGGATCAGGTACTTCTTTTTTTGTTGCTCGCTGGCATATTTTTCAATTCCCCAGCATACCAGGGAATTATTGACAGACATGATTACACCGGCAGAAGCATCGATTTTGGAAATCTCCTCCATGGCCAGGACGTAGGAAATGGTGTCCATTCCCCCACCGCCATATTCAGGTCGTGTCATCATCCCCATAAAGCCCATTTCCCCCATCATCGCTGTCAGTTCCTTAGGGAATGTGGCATTGATATCTCTTTCGACGACACCGGGCAACAGGTGAGTTTTTGCAAAATCCCGGGCAGCCTCCATTACGGCCAGGTGCTCTTCGGTCAAATCGAAATCCATAGACGAGGGGATTAAAGGTTAGTTGGTATTAATAATACGCTAAAAACAAAAAAGGGGCAATCATTGCCCCTTTAAAGTTTTGGTAAAATATTGGTTTTTAGTCCCTTCCGCCGAAGAAAATAAAGAAATAATAAGCCAACGTTGCCAGAGAAGCAAGGGCAGCTACCACATACGTCATGGCGGCCCATTTTAAGGCATCCTTAGACATGCCGTATTCCTGAGGAGTCACGATATTACGCTCCTTGACCCAGGCCAGTGCGCGATTGCTGGCATCGAATTCTACGGGCAAGGTCACCAGACTGAATAAGGTCAGCATGCTAAAAGAACCTACGACTATCACGCCCACGGCCTCATAAGGAAGACCGAGTAATGCAATACCACCGAAAAGCGAAGCGATTAAAACAAAGTTTAGAATCTTTCCACTGATATTCTGAATCGGCACCAGTGCGGATCGTAGCTTCAGCCAGGCATACGACTGGGCATGCTGCACCGCATGACCACATTCGTGGGCAGCCACTGCAGAAGCGGCAGCGTTTCGGCCATAATACACGTCCGGACTCAGATTCACCGTTTTGTTCATAGGGTTGTAATGGTCAGATAGCTGCCCTTCCACGCAATTGACACTGACATTGTGGATACCATGATCTGCCAACATCAGTTCCGCTATTTCCTTACCGGAAAGATTGGCCTTCAGGGATGTTTCAGAATACTTCCTGAATTTACTTTTGAGTTTGTTACTTACAACGTAACCCAAAATTCCGAATAACACTACTATTAATATAATTCCCATTTTTTTTGTTTAATTATTTTCTTGCTAATAAACGTTTCTTTCTTCGCTAAGGTTACTTATTCTTTTTGGTAAAAAATAAAGCAAACCGATTCCTCCCAATACCAAAATGGTTATCATTTGGGAAGCATGAACCACCATTGCAAATATCTTGCCCTGCTCCTCTGAAATACCATAAAACAATAGTATAAAGGCGACCATGGCATGGAAGGTGCCAATGCCACCCTGTACCGGTGCTACCATGCCGATGCTGCCCATTACCAATACCATTAACACCGAACCCATTGATAATGAGTTGGTAGCGGACATGGCAAGCGCGATCCAATACATCATTAGAAAATAGATAAACCAAATGAGTAAAGAAGCAACCCAAAAACCCCATTGATTTTTCATTTGGTAAACCGTCTCGATGCCACTGACAAATTGTCGCAAAAACTGTCTGATTTTCCCCGCCAAGCGGTGGCTTTTGAATTTTATATACCCCAGGTAAAGAACGACCACGATGCCGAGCAATATCACCATCCCTAGCACAAAATAGCTCTGAACAAACTGGGTCAAAGCAGGAATAGAAACCAGCAGGCCAAAGATCTCCAAAAACACAGCCCCCTGGAGCAAAAAAGCCAGGGTGACCATCAAGAGCATAAAAACCAGGTCTATGGTTCGTTCCAAAACGACCGTTCCAATTAATTTGCCTGTGGAAATGGGGTAAACCCGGGTAACTGCCCCGCACCTTGCCAATTCTCCGGCTCTGGGCACCAGTAAATTGATCAGGTATCCCACCATAAGTGCCCAAAATACAGGGGCTGTTTTTACCGAAACGGCTTCTCGTGTGGCAATCAGCAATTTCCACCGCCAGGCACGGAGCAGGTAACCAATGAGACCAACAAATAGCGAAGCTCCCAGCCAAAACAAATCCGTTTCTCTCAAGGCAGAGAGGATCGTTTCTTTTTCCAGGTCTTTATATAGAAAGTAAAAAATACCCACGGCAATAAGCAGGGGTAGGGTCAGTTGGAGTCCCCTTTTTAATTTTCTATTCAAATCAGCCGGTTTTGTTCGTCTGGGAAAATCACGATCGGTTGATAGCCTTTGGCCTCTTCGAAATCCATGCTGGCATAGGAAATGACGATCACAACGTCTCCGACCTGGGCTTTACGCGCAGCCGGTCCATTGAGACAAACCTGCCCGCTGCCTCTTTCACCCTTGATGACATACGTTTCGAGACGCTCCCCATTATTGATGTTGACGATCTGAACCTTCTCATTGGCAATTATATTGGCGGCATCCATCAGGTCCTCATCGATGGTAATGCTGCCCACATAATGAAGTTCGGCCTGGGTTATCTTTACCCGGTGTATTTTCGACTTTAATAGCTGAATGTGCATGACAATGGTTAATTCTGCTTCTCGCTGATGACAATATTGTCAATTAAACGTATATTTTCTATGTAAGCAGCAATGCATATGGCGAATGGGACATGCGGTACTGGAGAGCTTATCAATGAAAACCTGCTTAATTCTACCAATTCCAGGTAATCCGGTTCAATCGACGCCGGCCGGAGTTTTCGTTCAATTACCTCATTTTTAAGGGATAACCAATCTTGTCCTTTCAATAGTTCATCCTTGCAAGAAATCAGGGTTTCGTAAAGTAGGGAAGCGGTTTTTCTTCCTTTCTCCGAAAGCCGAAGATTTCTGGAGGAAAGTGCCAGTCCGCTTTCTTCTCTTACGGTAGCCACCGTTACAATGGAGGTAGGAAAAGAGAGGTCTTTGACAAGCCGTCGAATCAGGGTTACTTGTTGCAGATCTTTCTGACCGAAATAAGCCCGATCAGGTTGTAGGATATGAAAGAGTTTGGAAACCACGATGCCTACCCCGTTGAAATGACCGGGACGAAATCGCCCCTCCAGAACCTGTTCGATAGGGCCGAAATCGAATTCGGTACTGACCGCTTCCGGGTACATTTCCTTTTCATCCGGGATAAAAAGCAGATCAACTCCTTCCTCAGAGAGCATTTGCATGTCCTGACGCAGGTTTTTTGGGTAGTTTGCCAGATCCTCCGGGCTGTTAAATTGGATGGGATTAACAAATATGGAGACAATGGTAACCTCCATCTCCTCCTTTGATCGGCGAATCAATTCCAAATGGCCCCGGTGAAGGGCTCCCATGGTAGGCACCAGCCCTATGGACTTTCCCAGGCCTCTTAATCTCTTTACATGCTGTCTGACAGCGGGTATGGTGTCAAATTTCTCCAAGTGCTGCGTTGGGGTAGTTTAGGAAAATAGGTGCAAAAGTATATTATTCTGAATAAAAACAATGGGATTTGCTGATTTTTTTTGTAATTTTGTAGTCCCGTTATATCCCTTTAACAAAACACACTAGATATGTCTAAACTTCGTATTCTTTACGTAGCAAGTGAAATCAATCCTTTTCTTCAAACTTCAGAAGTAGCCAATTTTGTGAGGGCCTTGCCTCAGGCAATGCAGGAAAAAGGAATGGAAATTCGAATTTTGGTTCCCAGGTTTGGATTAATCAACGAAAGAAAGAATAGGTTGCATGAGGTAGTAAGGCTTTCCGGAATCAATATCTCTGTTGGAGAAGAGGAAAAGCCGCTGATTATTAAGGTGGCATCCATTCCCAATGCCAAGCTCCAGGTTTATTTCATCGATAATGAAGACTATTTTCAGCGGAAAAGCGTTTTCTTTGATAAGCAAAATAAATTTTACGCAGACAATGACGAACGAGCGATTTTCTTTTGTAAAGGGGTACTGGAAACAGTCAAAAAACTAGGCTGGGCGCCTGATGTGGTGCATTGCAACGACTGGATGACCAGTTTGATACCTTTGTACCTGAAAACAACCTACAAGAACGAGCCCCTTTTCAAGGAAACAAAATCCGTATTCGCTATCTATAATAACGGATTTAGTCATAAATTTGGGGACGATTTATTTGAAAAAATAAAAATGGTGGATATTGACGACAAGCTCCTGGCCCCCCTGAAGTCCAAAGATTATGAAGGATTTCTAAAATTGGGTATGGAATATGCTGATGTCGTTGTTAAAGGTGAGGATATTTCCGAAAGCCTGACTACCATGATACAGGAATCATCAAAAGACAAGCAGTTTGAAATTAACAGTGAAGAAAAAGACCAGCTTTTTGAAAGTTATTACAATATCTACACGGACCTTGCTGGCTAACGTCCATGGATTTTTAATCGCCTTACTTATTTTCACAAGTGCTTGCTCCGACCCGTCCGAAATAGGATTGGTGCTGGAGCCGGATTCAAACCAGATAGGGGTTTTCTATGAAGAAATACCCCTTTCTCCTTATTTGGTTCTTGCCGATTCATTCAATACCACCAGTCAGGGTAGGTTATTGGTAGGGGGAGACCAGAGCGAGTTCTTTGGAACCACCCAGGCCATTGGATATAGCCGGCTTTCTTTTAATCCCAACGGCATCCCCCCGGAGCCCGATGCCTTGTTTGATTCCGCCGTATTCACCATGAATGTGGTGGACTTGATAGGAGAAGACTTTGACGAAGAAAAAGCTTTCCGGGTACATCGGCTCACCGAACCAATCCTTGACACGGCCTATTACAACTTCAATCACCTTTCATTTGAGGAGGACAAAACCATCGCCTCCGGATCCTTTCTCTTGGAACCGGATACGGTAAACCAACTGAGAATGGACGTTTCTCCGGATCTGTCTGCCGAACTTTTTGAAAAACTCACTACTGATGATCCGGTATTCGATGATATATTTGCTTTTCGGGATTATTTTCCGGGCATTGCCATCACGGGTGATCCCGGGCAAAACACCTCGCTTTCTCTTGCTACCGGTAGCGGAACGGGCATGGTATTGTATTACCATTACGATGGAGATACGGTGTCCACTGCGTATCCAATCAATACCATTCAATCCCGTCATTTCAACGGCATTTTAAATGACCGGCAGGGTTCGGACATTAGTTCTGTTGTAGAAAGAGGAGAAGCATATGAGGTACCTGGAGAACGAGTTGGTACGAAGGCCGGTTTGGGACTTATGGTCAAACTGGACATGAGTGCTTTACATGGGTTTTTGGATACACTCGAAAACATAACCTTCAACCAGATCATGCTGGAGGTAGGACCCGTTGAGGAATATCCTGAGTTTAAAGCTCCCTACAATCCCCTCGTCATGTATTTTGCCACCGAAGATAATGAAATCTACCGTAGGTTTGATGGGGAAAAAGTAGCCATTCAAGCCGAAGGGCAGGGGCATACAGGCCTGGATCCGGAAGGGAATGTGGTCCCTACCACCAACAATCAAACCGGCTTGATATATAATTCCGAAGACCGGTTGTATGCCAATCAGATTACTTCCTACGTAAATGCGATATACCGTTCCGGATTGGTGCGAACGGATTTATTCTTTTACCCCAATATTCCCAGCACAGAAAGAAATCCGGTAACCTCGGATGCCTTCAAGCGCTCGCTTCGGGAATTCAAGCTGCCGAAAGAAAATATTAAATTAAAAGTTTATTATACCAGAATCAGGTAACAACATACCAACAATCAAGGCGTTTTTGTAAAAAGCAACGCTGCCCATTGATGGTTTGTTTTCTGGCCGACAGGTTTTAGGTTGTAAAGACCTGCCTCCCTGCGGATATCTTCGCTATCCCCTTCGTAAAAGCCACTCAACAAAAGTTGGCCGCCGGGAGTTAGTTTAGTGCTGTAGGTTTTTATTTCATCCAATAGCACGTTTTTATTGATGTTGGCCAATATCAAATCAAATTGCCCGGGAGCTTCCACAGTGGTAACGCTGCCTTTTTGCATATACAAACCGGTTAGCCCGTTTATTTCAAAATTTTCATTTCCATTTTCCACGCTCCATTCGTCTATATCAAAGGCGATCACCTCTTTGGCTCCCAGTTTTTTAGCCATAATAGCCAGAATACCCGTTCCTGATCCAGCATCCATGACTTTCTTAGCCTGAAGGTCCAGGGAAAGCATCCATTCCAACATAAGGAAGGTGGTGGCATGGTGTCCGGTACCAAAAGACATCTTTGGGTTAATGATGATTTCGTGAATGAATTCATCTTTCCTGCTCGGATGAAAAGTCGCTCGGACATATACTTTGTCAGTCAGGCTAATGGGGTCGTAATTTTTTTCCCATTCTTCATTCCAATTCATTTTTGGTAAACGCCTTTCGTTTACCTTAATCTGTGCGGGATTTTCGTACCGTTCAAGAAAGTTTTTCCAAAGGGAAGTATCCAATGTCCCTGACAAAATACAGGCATCAAAACCCGTTTCTGTTTCCAGAAAGGAATCAAAGCCTATGTCAGCCAACTCGGCTATTAGTATGTCTTTGTATTCAGACGTGCAAGTGATGTTAAATTCCTGATACTCCACAGATGAAAGGGTTAAATAGCCGGTTAAAAAAAACCCGGACAGGATGTCCGGGCGTTAACGAGTGCCGAATACTAAAAGGATTGAACAATCGCTACAAAGTCTCTGGATTTCAGAGAAGCTCCTCCTATTAAACCTCCGTCAACATCTGGCTTGGAGAATATTTCCTTGGCGTTGTCAGGCTTGCAGCTGCCCCCATAGAGAATGGAAATTTCATTGGCGGTGGCATCTCCGTATTTTCCAGCCAGATGGCTTCGGATGGCGGCATGCATATCCTGTGCTTGCTCTGAAGAAGCCGTTTTGCCGGTGCCGATCGCCCATATGGGTTCGTATGCAATGACTATCTTTTTTAGTTCCTCCTCCGTGAAGTTAAAAAGGCTTGCGGTAAGTTGGTCCTTTACATAGGTTTCGTGCGTTCCGGCTTCCCGGATTTCCAGTGGTTCCCCACAACAAAATATCGGTTGCAAGCCGTTATCCAGTGCCTGCCGGGTTTTTGCGGTCAACAACTCATTGGTCTCGTTGAAATACTGCCTTCTTTCGCTGTGACCAATAATGACATAGCTAGCGCCAAAAGAGGCCAACATGCCCGCAGAGACTTCTCCTGTAAAGGCTCCGGATGCCTGATCCGAACAATTCTGACCGCCTAAATGCACCCGGTCCACACCTGCTATCAATTTATTTACGGCATGTAGGTGTACATATGGTGGGTTCAATACCACGGTTACATCGGCTGTCGGTTCATCTTTTATCATATTCACAATCTCCGAAGTCAGTTTTTGCCCTTCTTCCTGGAGACAGTTCATTTTCCAATTTCCTGCTACAATTTTTTTTCGCATGATATATTAGTTAAGATTTATATATTTGGTCAGGATTATCCCGTTGGTAAACCAAAAGCTAAAAATACGTAAAATGTCAGTTCCAGAAAAAGGAAATGCAGCTTCTGGCTCAAAAAAGAAAATGAGCTTTTCTCAGGGCCTAAAAAAAATCTCCTCTTATTGTGCTTACCAGGAACGCTGTCTTATGGAGGTTCAGAATAAGCTGGAAGAATGGGGATTGTCTTCCTCAGATACGGAAAAAATCATCGGCAAACTCGTGGAAAACGATTTTCTTAATGAAAGCCGCTTCGTGGAAAGTTATGTGCGGGGAAAATTCGGTCTCAAGAAATGGGGGAAGGTACGCATCCGACAGGAATTGAAAATGCGGGAAATATCCAATGAATTGATAAGGGAGGCCCTGGATGCGATTGATGAATCGGAATACCAGGAAACCTTAAAATTTTTGGCCGAAAGGAAATGGAAGTTGACCGGAGAGCCGGATTTATACAAAAAGAAAGCAAAAGTTGCCCGCTTTTTAGCTTTCAGGGGCTTCGAAGCCGACCTGATCCGGGACATTGTGGATGACCTGGCTAATGCTTAGGTACATACCGATCCTCCAACTCTCGTGGGATCACGTCAATCACATTGGCCAATACCAGCTTTACCAGGGTTCTGGAGGCTATGTAAACCGGTATTTTGGCCAGTGCCATGTACTCTTTTAATGTGATGTGTGGGCGGGAGACCAGGGCTTTCAGCAGGAGTTCCTCCTTCTTGCCATATTTGAATACAATGTCTTCTTGTCGTTGTTTGCGTTTCATGATCTCCCACATTTCCCTGCTGGCCTGTATGCTTTTATCTGCTACCCGGACAAAAGCTTTTTTACGCCGATTTTCCAGGATGTAATGTGGGGCGGATTTGCTTTTTCTGATCTCATAGACAGCAACCCCCTTTTTAGGGCTTAGATCAATCACATATTTTTTCAAATGAAGGGCAGGCAAAATCAATTCCTGAATGGCTTTGTCCATGGCATAGACTTCTTCCTCTATGTACCGTTGCCCGCTGACAGTGCCATCATCGTCCACACCAATTAGCAGATGACCTCCCTCCGTATTGGCCATGGCCACAATTTCCTTGACGATTTTTTCGGGATGGGCTGCTTTCTTTTTGAATTCTACGCGCAGGCCTTCTCCTTTCTGTGCTATTTTCCCAATGTCCTGAACCGTCATTCCCGTTAATTTATCAATACTGCAATGGCCACCCTTAGCCCCAGGGTGCTTTCATGTATATAATAATCCACCATGCTTTCCAGTCGCATCCGGTAGGTAAAGTTGTGGGTGTATCCCAGCCCGACTCCTATATCTGCCTCGTTGCCGACCAGGGCTCTGGCTCTGATGAATACCGGTTCCAACGGATACCAGCGAATTCCTCCGGTAACCTGATTGGAGCGGTTTAAATTGTATTCGTAACCTCCCGAAAAGGAAAGGTGATGTAGGTAGAAATAATTGACCTCCCCACCGAATTGGGCTCTTTCCATCACCTGGTTCAGGTCGGACCGAACCAGGTCCAATCCCGCACTGACCAAGAAACTACCGCCCGCCTGCTGAGCTTGCACCCGGTTTATTCCAAGGGATAGCATCAGTAGTGAAAAAACGATTAATCCGGACTTTTTCATGAGGAACCTCCATTCAGGGTTTCAAGTCGCTTCTGCAGTCCCATCCACTCGTCCCGAAGACGGGCGGCTTCCATAAAATTAAGTTCCTTGGCGGCAGCTTCCATTCGTTTCTGCGTTTGTTTGGTAAGTTTTTCCAATTTCTCCCGGCTTAAATACTGAATCACCGGATCCGCTGCCACGTCTACCTCTTCGGGATTGTTTTCTACATAGATCTTCGCGTTTCGTTTGCTATCGGCCACCTTCGTCTGCCCCATAATCCTATCCCTGGATTTGATGACCGTTGTTGGCGTGATGCCATGGGCTTCGTTGTAGGCTTTCTGTTTGACTCGTCGGCGGTTGGTTTCATCGATCGCCGATTGCATGCTATCCGTAACCTTATCGGCATACATGATGACCCTGCCTTCGGAATTCCTGGCGGCGCGGCCGATGGTCTGCACCAGGCTCCTTTCATTTCGCAAGAACCCTTCCTTGTCCGCATCCAAAATGGCAACCAGGGCCACTTCCGGAAGGTCCAGTCCTTCCCGAAGCAGGTTTACGCCTACCAAAACATCAAATATTCCGAGCCGAAGCTCTCGCAATATTTCCACCCGGTCCAGCGGTTTTACCTCCGAGTGGATGTACCTTGATTTTACGCCGATTTTGGCCAGGTACTTGTCCAGTTCTTCGGCCATCCGTTTGGTAAGCGTGGTTACCAACACCCGGAAGCCTTTTTGGATCGTCTGGTCTATTTCCTCCAGCAGGTCATCGATTTGATTGCCGCTGGGACGGACATCTATTACGGGATCCAGCAGACCGGTAGGCCGGATAATTTGTTCCACCACCACTCCCTCGGATTTGGTCAATTCATAATCGGCGGGCGTGGCACTGACATAGATCGTCTGATTGGTCAGGGATTCAAATTCATCAAATTTCAGGGGCCGGTTATCCAATGCGGAAGGCAATCGAAAGCCATATTCCACCAGGTTTACCTTTCTGGACCGGTCACCGCCCCACATGGCCCTGACCTGAGGAAGGGTGACGTGACTTTCGTCGATCACCATCAGGTAATCATCCGGAAAATAATCGAGTAAGCAGAACGGGCGGGTGCCCGGATGCCTGCGGTCAAAATAGCGGGAGTAATTTTCCACCCCGGAACAATACCCCAGCTCCCGAATCATTTCCAAATCAAATTCAGTCCTTTCCTTCAGCCGCTTTGCTTCCATCAATTTCCGGTTTTCCTCAAAAAAACGTATCTGAGAGACCAGGTCATCCTGAATTTCATGAATGGCGGTATCGATCACATCCCGGCCCGTGACAAATAAATTAGCGGGAAAAATAGTGATGAGGCGTTCGTCTGAGATTTTTTTTCCGCTTTCAGGATCCACCCGCTGAATGGCTTCGATTTCATCTCCCCAAAAGAAAACACGGTAGGCAAAATCGCCATAAGCGACAAATATATCTACGGTGTCTCCCTTTACCCGAAATGTTCCCCGGGTAAATTCACCCGTCGTCCTACTGTACAAAACCTCTACCAATTTAAACAGAAACTGATTTCTGGGTATCCGGTCTCCTTCCTGGATTTTGATTACGTTTTTTCCAAACTCTTCCGGATTACCAATACCGTAAATACAGGAAACGGAAGCCACCACGATAACGTCCCTTCTGCCCGAAAGCAGGGAAGAAGTGGCGGAAAGCCTTAATTTTTCGATTTCTTCATTTATCGACAAATCCTTCTCGATGTACGTTCCACTCGTGGGAATGAAGGCCTCAGGCTGGTAGTAGTCGTAGTAGCTGATAAAATACTCCACCGCATTGTCCGGAAAAAATTGTTTGAATTCCCCGTAAAGCTGGGCCGCCAGGGTTTTGTTATGGCTCAATACCAGGGTGGGTTTTTGTACTTCCTGGATTACATTGGCGATGGTAAAGGTTTTACCGGAGCCGGTTACCCCTAAAAGTACCTGGGCTGGTTCTCCTGAATTTACCCCGCTCACCAGATTTTTAATGGCTGTTGGCTGGTCTCCGGTGGGCACGTAATCCGAAATGATATTAAAATCCATATAATTTTAATTTATTTAAATACAACGTCGGATAGGTGGTGAATAGTTTTCGCGGTTACCTCCTTTTATCCAAACCGATGAACGCCTTTAGGTTATAATACAGAAAATTCGTTCTTAGCAAAATGATCAGCAACAGGGGCAGAATGCTGGGGTGAAAAGACTGAAATCCCAATATCCATATGACCAGTGCCAGGTCGGTGAGGATCATGCTTGTCAGAAGTAACTTTTTCACCAATGGATGAAGCGGTTTGACCAAAAGGTACCAGGCTACGATCAGGTGTAGGGGAAAGGCCCAAAGGAGATTCCAATTGTACTTCGTCTGGGAATGCTCGGTGAAAAACCAAAGAAATACAACCAGCAGTCCCAGCAAACCCAAAATGGTAAAGATCCCGATATCCAGGCCGTAGTAAAGTCTTTTATTCCTGAATCCAAAAAACGTAATCAGTCCCACGATGATGGCCAGGGCCCAAAAAACCAAATAAGGACTGGAAAAATCCCATTGTTGTCCTTCGGTATCCGGGAAATCGTAGACGGTGTGGTTTTCAGCAACCAGTGCTCTTTCAGGACCGTCCCCGATAATGGTGGCCCGTTGAAAAGCAGCTTCCAGGTAATCGGGTAAAAAGAGCTTTTCATTTTCATTGGCCGTACGGTCGATGACCGCACCCAGGGCCAGATCTATTCCCAGGTCCGACCAGGGCAGTGGGTAGACGTATTCGTCTATTATATTCCGGAAGGATTTTGAAGGAACATCAGTGGGATGATTCCATTTTAACGAAGAACCCAACACGGTTTCCAGCATTTCCCGGATTCTGGTGGAGCAATTGTCAAAGAAAAAGTCATACCGGTAACTCCGGTTTTCCGGTCGGTAATTGTTTTGCAAAAAGGCTACCAAGTCCCTGGCTTGTGCCTCTGAAAGTGCCAGCTCCTGTTCACGTACATTTCGCTTAAAATAATCGTATTCGTAGAGAAAGTTCTCCGTAGTGGTCAGCGATAACTGATAATCCAGCGTTCGACGGATAAATTTGACATAAAAAAAGGGTGTGTTGAAGTCAAAAGTGCCATAATTAAAGACCAGATCCCTGCCAGAATCCAAGTCCCTGACCCGAATGGCACTATGTCCAAAAGTGGAGTATAATTCGTCTCCGGGATCGCAGGTGAGCAGGCTTATTTTGAAACGCTGTGCCTCCGAATCAGGAATGGAGGTAAGTCCAACAAACAAGGTCAAGCTTATATAAATAAAGAGCCTGGCAAATGAAAGGTGAAAAGGATGTTCCATGGAATCGGGAGATGACTGGAGATTAGGGCGTAATGGATCGTGCAAATTTACAGGATTAATTCTGTTTTCGGGTAATTCACCACTCAAATCCTTAGCAGAAGTAATTCCCAAAAAAGGCAGATTTATCTAAGTGAAAATGGGTTTCCTATAAAAAAATATGTATTACATGCTTTGGTTTTTGCGGATGATTCCTTATTTTTAGTATGAATTCATTTTTATTCAGGATATTTTTTATAAAATGAAACCTTGCATTACCAACCGCGAACTACCGTGCATTCGGGCAATGGGTACCATTTTCCTGCTGCTTTCCTGTGTTTTTTGGACAAATGCACAGATAGCCCTCACATCCAATAGCTACCGTACCCAATTGCCCCAAGATGGCGTTGGGGACTGGAATGATGCCGGAATCTGGGAGGTTTTTGATGGGGTGTCCTGGGTAGCTGCAGGGGCTTCACCCAATAGAAACCACGATGTATTTATTCTCAAGGGAAACGAAGTCAGGCTAACCCAGAACCAGGAAGTAGGCAATCTCTACCTTTTTGGAGCAGTGGATGCAGGGAAAAAATTGAATTTGCAGGCCTTTGATCTGGAGGTGTATGGGGCTTTACATAGCTTTAACGTTAATGCAGGAGGGGAGTATGTACTATATGGCAGTGCATGGCTGGGGGACGACTGGATTTATCCCGAAACGGGTCGACTTGTTTTCAAGGGAACCTCCAGGACCGTGGTGGATCGGGGCTCCTGGAGCGGGCAAAACCTGGCAAGTAGGTTTTTGGTGGTTTTTAACCCGGATCCGGGAGAAGAATTGGTGGTTAATGCCGTGTTTAAAGCCAGTGGGTTTTTAATCCAAAGTGGAACGGTCCGGCAAACAGTTAATACAATCGGTACTCCGGCGACTTCCACTTTTTCCTTTACAACGACAGAGCTCTTTGGTACAGGAGATTTTGGCGAACTACGGATTGTCTCCGGTGCCACCTTAATTTCCGAGGCGACTAAAGAGTTTGACCAACTAATCCGACGATCTGAAAATAAACCAGCCAGTTCCTTTATTCTGGAAGAAGGAGCAAACCTGATTCTACTCGGGCAGGAGCCGGAGATAGATGCGGTAAACGTGGTATTGGATGGAAACGTGTTTTATGCTTCGGATGGAGCTACCCAGGAATTTTTGAAGGCATCCATGGCGAGCGCACAGCAATATTTCGGCTACCAAAACCTATACCTGCAAGGAGCTGCTTCCAAAAATCTTCCGGATCAGTTGCCGGTTCAGGGAGATTTTATATTGCTCTGGGGGGGAGCTGCCGATGGTTCCACTACCAACCTGCAGCTCACGGGCCCAACGGACCAGGAGCTGGATGTTTCCGGCCTGGTGCTTTCGGGTTTGCTGATAGACAAAGTCGCAGGCCTGGTAACGATAAATGATGATTTGACGGTTACGGAAAACTATTCACAGGTGGGTGGAGACGTTGATTTTCAACAGCACCAACTTATCCTGGATTTTGATGCTACGGGTGCTTATACCTATTCCGGAGGAAATTGGTTTAATCTGGGGGAATTGCGCTATGAAAGCCTGCCGCTTACATTAGATGCCGGAAATGCCCTTTTTCCATTTTTTGATCAATCCCTGGATGCACCGAGGCATTTACTACTGGAAGGAAATTTGTCCACGGTTGGCCAATCGTTAGTTTTGAGCTATGTTGAAGCACCCGGTGTGACGTACGATCCGGGTTTTTTAGATGAAGGGGTGGCAGTCGTGTATCATTTGAATAGCTTTTTTGAAATCAGTACTAACGGAACGGATCCCGGACAGCTAATAGCCTGGATTAGCGCAGAGGACCTGGCGGTTCAGGATATCGATCACCTGCGGGTAGTCGGAGACGGTCTGCCCGCTATTGGCATGCACCTGCCTGCCGAAGAAAAAGGTGGCTGGCTTTGGGCAAAAAGAGTTTTTGATTTTGAAGATGCACAAAGTAGTCTGCTGACCATAGGCAGTACGAGTTCGCTGAGTGTTTTGCCCCTGGATTGGAACGGACTGCAGGCCAATTTGGTGACTGACAGGGTGGTCTTGTCCTGGGAGGATGATTCCGACGAGCCGGTGGATTATACCATTACCCGGTCGGGTAGCGAAGGGAAGGAGTTTTTACCTATCGGCAGCTTTCAGGTAAATCCGGGCAATCAAATGGTGTCGTATGAAGATATCAACTACCCGTTGAATGAGCCCTTCTGGTTTTACCAGATTGTCGGCAAAGAGATGGATGGACTGCTCCATTACAGCCCGGTGATTCGAGTAACGAATCCTGTTTTTCGGTACCAAGGTCCGAGAATACACCCCAACCCCTACATTTCCGGGCCTCTTAACCTGGTCCTGGGCAGTATGTCTTCGGAGGAAATAACCGTTTGCAAAGTTTGGAATATGGAAGGAGTTAATTTTCTAACCCTTTATTTCAAAGAGGATTTTCATGCTGGAATTTTAGAAAATAGATTGGCATCACTTCCTGCGGGAAACTACCTGATACAGCTTTTAGGGGTAAGGGAAGTGCACACACTCAAATGGCAGAAGCACAACCAATAAAATTTGTATTTTATATACTAATAAACTTTTTTTAAAATAATAAATTGAAAATACTATAAAAACATTGTAAATATTCTTATTTATTTGTATTTTCATACTTCAAAAGAGGGGTGGCTAACCTTCTTTTTTGAAAGATCGCTATTTTTGTTAGCCTGATTTTTAGAGATAGGATCTCGGGGAGGGAGGACATGGTCTTAAGAATGTTATATCGGTTTCTGACGTTGCAGATTTTCATGGCAAGCGCAATTTCCCTTCCGGCCCAGGTGCAAATAACCGGTAATCAGAATAATATTGCTGTGGAAGAAGTTCGATTGCGCGTGGCAGGCACCTTGCACGTACAAACCACCGATGTTTCGACTCGAACTAATCCTTCTCCAACCACAGATCCCGTCATTATCGAAACCATTCTTTTGGCCGAAGGCACTGAAATTTTTGCTACGACTCGTACTCCCTTTGTTGGTAATTTGCATCGCGATCTTGGCACTACATCCATTGCAGTTGATGCAGTAGGCGTGGCCAAATACGATGGTAGCACGGTAAGTCATCGCAGCGTGGGCTTTGAACAGGCATTGGAAGAGGTGGTTTCCACACCGGACCTACGCTCCTACTGGGATATTGGAGGGGAGTCTATTCCTTCCGGAGAAACGTTCATGGATATTGTGTACCCGCAGGAGGTTCCAATGTCAGGGTATCTCATAGTATCGGAAAGGGACGGTAATTCCAAATTCAATTTCCAGGCCTTGGATGTCAATGGGGATCCTATCCCCGGAGCCAAAACCCTGGAAATAAGGGGCTATGAATGAAATACCCAGGTAGTAAATCAAGGGAATTATCCAAGTCAGCCGCAGCATTTGGTAGTTATTTCACCTCAACTATTTGATACGGAATCACCTGTATACGGGTTTAGGGTGATCAATCTGGACGGGGCTGATGGGAAGATTGTTTTTTTCCGAAATTCCATACACGTAAACCCGGACCTGCCAGAACCTGTTTTTTCTGGAGATACTGCCATAATAAATGTACTGCATAATGATGAATTGAAGGAGCAGGCAGCAACGGTAGCTAATGTCAGCATTTTTACCCTTACCGGGGTGGAGAATGAGTATGTGGTGTTAAGATCGGATGGGTTTGTGGATGTAGCTCCGGAGGCACCTGCCGGGACGTATACCATCGTCTACAATATTTGTGAAATAGGGAACAGCACCAATTGTGACAGCGGTACCGTTACGGTTGAAGTCATGTATGCCTTACCGGTAGTCTGGTTAGATTATAAAGCGAAAGCCGGAACGGGAGGAAATATGGTTATTTGGAACACCGCCTCTGAAAAAGACAATAAAATGTACCGGATCTGGCGCGCATCAGACCCGTCACAGGGATTTAAATTGATCGGAGAATTGCCTGCAAGGGGCGAAAGTACAGAACCACTACGTTACGCCTTTCTGGATACCGTGGATTTTTCCGGAGATGCCTTGTATTACCGGATAGATCAGATAGACGTGGATGGGGAAATTTCCACTACCTCCGTTTTCAGGCTAAAAACGACTATCAGGAAAACACCTGATTTCCAGGTTTATCCCAACCCTTATTTTGGTGGGCAGTTAGTGGTTAATTTTCCTCCTCGATGGAAGGGTAAAATGGGCACTATTGGAATTCAGAGCTATCTCGGTACCGTCCATTATTCAGTTCAAGGAGAGCTTCAGTCCCTGGCGGGCAGCCTCCGCTCACGTTTAAAGCAATTACCAAAAGGCATGTACATCCTTTTCGTACAAGTTGAAGACGAGAAAAAGGTAAAAAAATGGATCAAACGGTAAGTATGGGTGAATATTTTTTCCAAGTTTATTGGCTCTGAATAGGCATTCAGCGGAATATGCTGTATTTTTTCGATTCATTTCGAATTCATGATGACCTTTTTAATTGTCGGATTAAGCATATTATTGCTGGTAGGATTGATAGTTTGGTTGAGGGTAGAGCCCTTTATTGCCTTTCTGCTTACCTCTATTGCAGCCGGATTATGTCTCGGCATTCCGCTGGATGCTGTTTCCGGTTCTATTCAGAACGGGATTGGAAGTTTGATGGGGGCCTTGGTGATTGTTATTGTTTTGGGAGCAATGTTGGGAAAAGTAGTGGCGGATAGTGGTGCCGCTCAGCGGATCGCCCTTTTTCTTACACAGCGTTTTGGACAACAGCGCTTGCCCTGGTCGGTAGCGATGACCGCATTTATAGTAGGGATACCCTTGTTTTTTAACGTCGGGTTTGTGCTGCTGGTGCCCCTTGTGTTTTCGGTTTCCTATCAGTATAACATCCCGGCGATGGTCGTGGGCATCCCCATGCTGGCGGCTCTTTCGGTTACCCATGGATTGTTGCCACCCCATCCCGCTCCGGTAGCCCTGGTGGCTCAGTTTGATGCACATATGGGGACCACCTTGATTTACGGTTTGATATTGGCGGTGCCGATGGTGATACTGGCGGGACCCATATTGGGCAAGCTCCCCTATTTAAAGGCCATGCAGGTTAGGCCGTTGGCGGTTTTCAGTGCAAAACCGAAACCCGAGGAGGAGTTGCCGGGGTTGGGAAACAGTCTATTTACCGCATTATTGCCTGTTTTCTTACTTATCGTTTTGTCGTTAGCGAGTTTGAAAATGTCCCCCGATAGCGCTGGTTTCGGGTGGATTCAGTTTTTTAGTGACCCCAATGTGGTCATGCTGATTTCGCTCATTTGGGCCACCTTCAGCCTTGGAATTAGCAGGGGACAGCGGGTGGCCGAGCTCATGGAAGGGTACGGTTCTGCCGTCAAAGACATTTCCCTGATTTTGTTGATCATTGCCGGAGCCGGAGCCTACAAAGAGGTGTTGATGGATAGCGGGGTGAGTACGGAAATCGGAGCATCATTGGAACAATTACCGATCAATTCCTTAATCCTCGGATGGTTGATTGCGGCAGTTATCCGGATTTCCGTTGGGTCTGCCACTGTAGCAGCACTTACTGCGGCGGGGATCATTTCGCCCCTGGTGGCTGCTGGTAGTGTCGATCCTAACCTGATGGTGCTTGCCATTGGTAGCGGCAGCCTTATTTTTTCGCATGTCAATGACGGCGGATTTTGGCTCGTAAAAGAATATTTTAACCTGAGTATTAAACAGACCTTTTTATCGTGGACCTTATTGGAGACGGTGGTGGCTATTTTAGGCCTTTTGGGGGTGTTGATACTGGATTTGATTATATAAAAAAAGAATAATTGCTATGGAAAACATGTCTGCAGAAGGAAAATTAAAAGAATTAGGACTGGTATTACCCCCTGCTCCACCTCCGGGGGGTGTATACCGACCTATTGTTATCACCGGAAACATGTTGTTTCTGTCTGGTCACGGGCCGGTATTGGAAGACGGAAGCCTGATTAAGGGCAAGGTGGGAATTGATTTGGACAAGGACCAGGGCAAAGCCGCTGCCCGGCAGGTAGGCTTGACCATGCTTTCTACCTTGCAAACTCAGCTTGGGAGCCTGAACAAAATCAAACGTGTGATCAAAGTTTTGGGGATGGTTAATTGCAGTTTGGATTTCGAAGAACACCCCTATGTAATCAATGGCTGTTCGGAGCTGTTCGGAGAAATATGGGGAAAGGAAAATGGAATTGGCTCCAGAAGTGCCGTAGGCTTCGGTTCCTTGCCAGGGAATATTTCCGTGGAAATAGAAGCTACTTTCGAAATAAACCAGTAAGTGTATGACAGATAAGTGGTATGAATTACAAAATCCGGAGAGAACCGACAGTCCTGCCTTATTGGTATACAAAGAGCGGGCAATCGAAAACATCCAAAAAGCCATTCGAGAGGTAGGTTCGCCGGACCGGCTGCGACCTCATGTGAAGACAAACAAGTCCGTTGAGGCCTGCCGCCTGATGATGGATGCCGGAATAAAAAAGTTTAAAGGAGCCACCATCGCAGAAGTAGAGATGCTGATAATGGCAGGGGCTAAGGATATCCTGCTGGCGTACCAACCTGTGGGGCCAAAAATAGACCGACTGATATCTATCATTCAGAAATACCCGGAAATCAACTTCCATTGCCTGACGGATCATTCGTCTGCGGCGGATGTGATGGATAATAAGGCCATGGAGGCAGGTGTAAAGCTATCGGTCTACATTGATCTCAATGCTGGAACGAACCGGACGGGTATTGCCCCCGGTCCTGCCGCCATTGATTTGTTTGAAGGGCTTGTTCAAAAGAAAAATCTCCAGGTAAAAGGATTTCATTTGTACGATGGACATTTGCGGAATCCGGTATTTGAAATTCGTAAGTCGGAGTGCGAGGAAGGGTTTGCTCCCATTGCCGCCATGCGAGAGGAATTGGAAAAAAGCTATGGATTTTCCCTGGAAATCATTGCCGGAGGTACGACCACCTTTCCGATTCATGCTGCCCGTGAGGGAGTCACCTGCGGACCGGGAACATTTATTTATTGGGACGATGGGTATGGATTTGGGCTTCCGGAGCAGGAATTTCAGCACGCCGCACTGGTGATGAGCCGGGTGATATCTTTTCCGGCGGAGAACTTGGTTTGTGTGGACCTGGGGCACAAGGCCATAGCTTCCGAAAATCCCATTGATAAACGAGTACGTTTTCTAAATGCAACGGACCTTACGCCGGTAAGCCAAAGCGAAGAGCATTTGGTATTGCAAACTTCCCCCGATCATACCTATCGGATTGGCGACGTTTTGTATGGGGTTCCGTACCATATTTGCCCCACGGTAGCCTTGCACCAGGAGGCAGTGGTGGTGGAAAATGGGGAGCAGACAGCAGTATGGAAAACGATTTCCCGTAACCGGAGGATCTTATTTTAATGATTAACAAGACAACGATACATGTTTACTATAGACGCACACCTGGATTTGAGCATGAATGCTCTGGAGTGGAACAGGGACCTTACCCTCACTGTTGAGCAGATTAACGCAAGGGAACGGGAATTGCAAATGACCGATAAGCCGGACCGGGGTAAGGCCACCGTCTCGCTGCCTGCATTGAGACAGGCGGAAATTGGATTGGTGGTAGCCACCCAAATAGCCCGATACGTGGCACCGGGCAACGCTTTGCCGGGCTGGCATAGTCCTGAACAGGCCTGGGCGCAAACACAGGGGCAATTGGCCTGGTACCAGGCGATGGAAGATAAGGGAGAAATGGTGCAAATAAATAACCTGAAAGCCCTGGAGGATCACCTGAATTTATGGAAGAATGGCTCCGATGCCGGTAAAAAGCCTGTAGGATATATTTTGTCGCTGGAGGGAGCGGATTCCATTGTTGATCTCAGGTATTTGGAGAAGTCGTATGAGGCGGGTTTGCGAGCATTAGGTCCGGCTCACTATGGTCCTGGCCGGTATGCCCAGGGAACAGATGCCAGCGGTCCCTTGGGGCCAAAGGGAAGGGATCTACTTCGGGAAATGGAGCGTTTATCGATTATTTTAGATGCTACCCATTTGTGTGACGAGAGCTTTTGGGAGGCCTTGGATCATTTTAACGGGCCGGTTTGGGCAAGCCATAATAATTGCCGGGCTCTTGTAAATCACAACCGCCAGTATAGTGATGAACAAATCAAGGCCTTAATCGATAGGGGCGCGGTCATTGGAGGAGCGTTGGATGCCTGGATGATGGTTCCCGGATGGATTAAAGGTGTCTCTCAGCCTCGGGAAATGGATTGTGATCTTGAAAAAGTAATCGATCACTTGGATCATATCTGCCAGATTGCGGGGAATGCAAGGCATATCGGGATCGGGACCGACCTGGATGGGGCGTATGGAAGGGAACAAAGTCCCTATGACCTGGAAACCATCGCCGATATCGGCCGGATCCCAGGCATGCTTGAAAAGCGTGGCTATAGTACTGCCGATATTGAATTGGTCATGCATGGAAACTGGTTGCGGTTTCTACATAAAGCTTGGAGCTGATTTGTTTAATAATTAGAAAAAATATTAAACAAATACCCCTTTTTGGGTTTCACGAATAAAGGACGAAAAAGCCCCATAAAATCGATTTATGGGGCTTTTTTTGTAAATACATATCTCCTTTAAAATTTTTGTTTAAAGAAAAAATAAAAAAACTCTACAAAAAAGTTGTTTGTGTGTTTAACATTAAGTAGATTTGTTTAAACAAAAAGATAAAGCCATGACAACTCTTGAATTCAGCTACTCATTAAATAAGTTAAGTAAATCATTAAAGCCATTTGCGTTAAAGTTAACTCGCGACATGGATGATGCCAACGATTTGATGCAAGACACCATGGTCAAGGCATTTACCAACAAAGATAAATTTACCGACGGAACCAACTTAAAAGCTTGGTTATATACCATAATGAAGAACACCTTCATCACCAATTATCAGCGAATGGTGAGAAGAGGGACATTTGTGGATACCTCGGATAATTTGCATTTCATCAATTCAGGTTCCGTAGTTATTGAAAATGGTGCCTATGGAGAGTTCGCCATGAAAGATATCACCAAGGCAATCGATAAATTGGACTCGGTGTACAAAACCCCCTTCCTCATGCATTATAAGGGTTTTAAGTATCATGAAATCGCTGAAAAGCTAGACATTCCCATTGGAACGGTCAAAAACAGAATTCATATTGCCCGGAAATTATTAAAAGACGATCTTAAGGTCTATATTACCAAAAACTAAAGGATGGTTCATAAAAGAGTTGTGGTTATCGGTTCGGGTTTTGCCGGACTTTCTACAGCCACGCACCTGGCAGCAGCAGGCCAAGACGTATTGTTATTAGAAAAAAACAGCACCCTCGGCGGTAGGGCAAGAAAATTCCAGGCCGAGGGTTTTGTTTTTGATATGGGTCCGAGTTGGTATTGGATGCCAGATGTCTTTGAAAAGTACTTTGAAACTTTCGGGAAGCGGGTTAGTGATTACTACAAACTTACCCGACTCGACCCCTCTTACTCGGTTTTTTTTGGCCAGGATGATGTAATGGATATTCCGGCCGACCTGGAAAAGCTGAAGCAAGAACTAGAAAAGTTAGAGCCTGGAGCGGGAGCTAAACTGGATGAATTTTTGAAGCAGGCGGCTTATAAATACCAAAAAGGAATTCATGATCTCGTACATAGACCAAGTCTGTCCCTTACTGAATTTATCGATTTTTCATTGGTAAAGGACTTGTTCAAAATGGATATTTTTCAGTCCATGTCTTCTCATGTCCGGAAATACTTTACCCACGACAAAATCATTCGCCTGATGGAATTTCCCGTGTTGTTTCTGGGAGAGACGGCACAAAATATTCCGGCACTTTATAGTTTGATGAATTATGCAGATATCGCTTTAGGTACCTGGTATCCCATGGGGGGCATGCATCAAATCATTGAAGGAATGGTAAGTCTGGCAGTGGAAAAAGGAGTGGAAATCCGGGCAAATGCTGAGGTGGTCAAAATAAATGCCCGGGCTGGCAAAGCCGAATCCCTACTTTTAAGCAATGGAGAAATCATCGATTTTGATATTCTGGTAGCGGGTGCCGACTACCACCATGTGGACAAAAAGCTTTTGGAACCAGCGTTTAGCAATTACAGTGAGGCGTACTGGGATAAGCGGACCTTGGCACCATCTTCCTTGCTTTTTTACCTGGGAGTGGACAAAAAACTTCAAAACCTGCACCACCACAACCTTTTTTTCGACGAGCCGCTGGGTCCGCATGCAGATGCGATATACAAAAATCCCAAATGGCCTGAAAAACCCTTGTTTTATGTTTCGGTGCCTTCACAAACAGATCCGACCGTCGCTCCTAAAGGAATGGAAAACCTGTTCATTCTAATACCGCTGGCTCCCGATCTGGAAGACCCTGAGAAAACCAGGCAGTTCTATTTTAATCTGGTGATGGACCGGTTGGAAAAATTAACCCATCAGGAAATACGATCTCACATTATTTATCAAAAATCGTATGCTCACCAGGATTTTAAGGACGACTACCATGCCTTCAAGGGAAATGCCTATGGATTGGCCAATACCCTGATGCAAACCGCTATCCTGAAACCTTCATTGAAAAACAAGAAACTTTCCAATGTTTATTATACGGGTCAGTTGACTGTTCCGGGCCCAGGCGTTCCCCCCTCTTTGATTTCGGGAGGAGTGGTAGCAAAAGAAGTCATTAAATCCCTGGGAAAATAAATAAAATCTATATATTGAGGAGGTTATGATCGATCACCAAAAGCTTTTTGATGAGACTGCACTGGAGTGTAGTAAACTAATAACCCAGAGGTACAGTACGTCCTTTACACTGGGCATCAAAACCTTGCACAAGAAGTTTCACCTACCGATCTATGCCATATATGGTTTTGTTCGCTATGCGGATGAGATCGTCGACACGTTTCATGACAAGGACAAGCAAGCTTTACTGAATTCGTTCAGAGAAGATACCTATCAGGCCATCTCCGACGGAATCAGTCTGAATCCCGTTCTCCATTCGTTTCAATTAATGGTGAATAAGTATCAGATTGACAGGGAGCTGATAGATGCCTTTCTGGCCAGCATGGAGATGGACCTGGATTTTACTACTTACAACGATTCCAAGTATAAGGAGTACATTTATGGCTCAGCGGAAGTAGTTGGACTGATGTGTTTAAAGGTTTTTTGCGAAGGCAATGCATCCGAGTACGAAAAACTAGAAGGAGCTGCTTGTAAATTGGGTTCTGCTTTTCAGAAAGTAAATTTTTTGAGGGATTTGAAGAGTGATTTTGAAGACAGAGGCCGGGTCTATTTTCCAGGTGTTGATTTTAAAAAATTCGATTATACGGTAAAAAGGGAAATTGAAAGCGACATTGAAAAAGATTTTAAAGAGGCATTAGAAGGCATCCATCAATTACCCAAAGGAGCCATGTTAGGTGTAAAAATCGCCTATTTGTATTATCAGAAACTTTTCCTTAAAATAAAGCGCCTGCCACCTGAGGTAATCACCAGGCAACGGATACGCATACCCAATATTCGAAAAATGGCACTACTCGCCAAGACCTATTTCGGATACAAAACAGGACTTGGATGATGAAAGAGGAATTTTATTACCTGGGACTGATGCTTTTCACCATCTCCTATCCACTGGCACAGTCATTTGAATCCCGGATATACTACTATAAAAAGTGGCACGCTCTCTGGCCGGCAACCCTGGTTTCAGCCTTTATTTATATCCTGTGGGACCATTGGTTTACCGTAGAGGGGGTATGGTGGTTTAATGAACGATACATTTTGGGTTGGTACCTTTTCGACCTTCCCCTGGAAGAAATATCCTTTTTCTTTATCGTTCCTTTTGCCTGTGTATTTATTTACGAAGTGCTGATTTACTTTATGGAGAAAGATTGGCTGCGCCCTTTGGGCAAACCGTTTGTCTTTTTGGGAGTACCGGTACTGTTATTCATCGGCCTGTACCATTGGGATAAAATGTACACTTCGGTAAATTTTATTTTTACCTCCTTTCTACTTCTCGGCCACTACCTGGTATTTAAAGATAAGATATTGGGTCGATTTCTGGCGGGGTTTCTAGTCAGCCTGATCCCTTTTATGCTTGTAAATGGTGTTTTAACAGGTTCCTGGATAGACGAGCCCATCGTAGGCTATAATAATGAAGAGAACCTGGGAATTCGAATTGGAACCGTTCCCGTAGAAGATAGTGTTTACTCCTTGGGGCTCTTGCTTTTAAATATCAGCATTTACGAAAAAATCCTGAAACGCAAAACAATTCGAAAATAGTATGGTTTATAGTCTATGTTAAATTTGGATGTACATATTGATCAACATTCCGGTTTTTGTTTTGGGGTAGTGTATGCTATTGAAATGGCAGAAGAAATCCTCGATAATGAAGGACGCTTGTATTGTTTGGGTGATATTGTACACAATGATGAAGAGGTAAAAAGACTAACTCAAAAAGGCCTAATCATTATCGATCATACGTCGCTGACCGATCTGAAAAATGAGAAAGTCTTAATCCGTGCCCATGGGGAGCCGCCATCTACTTATGAATTGGCAATAAAAAACAACTTAACCCTGGTAGATGCGAGTTGTCCTGTGGTATTGAAATTACAAAACAGGATCAAAAATTCTTACGACAAAGAGGAAACCATCTACATTTACGGAAAGCACGGGCATGCCGAGGTAATCGGCTTACTTGGCCAAACAAGAAACAAAGCCGTAGTTTTTCAGGATATAAGTGAATTGGACATTCCCTCCCTACCGAAAAACATTACGCTGTACAGCCAAACTACGAAAAGTACGGATAAATTTTACGAAATTAATAAGATCCTTAAAGAAAATGGAATCACCATCAATACCAATGATACCATTTGCAGGCAGGTTTCTAATCGGGATAAAGAGCTTCGGGAATTTGCTTCCAAATTTGACCACATCGTGTTTGTAAGTGGTACAAAATCTTCCAATGGGAAGGTTCTTTTTAACGTATGCAAAGAAAAAAACCCGAATACTTATTTTGTGTCCAGTCCGGAGGAAGTAGAACAGGACTGGTTTTCAGATAGTCAAACCGTGGGGATCTGTGGGGCCACCTCCACCCCCATGTGGTTGATGGAAAAAGTGAGGGATCGGATTAGAGAATTTTGAATGTTTTCATTTTTTTCATTGTTTCTTTCTCATGAACAATTTGCGATCTGTCCACCAGCTATCTGAGAAAATCGATCCAAAGGGTATTTTGATAGCGGTGTCCATCATGTTAATATGGGGCATCTCTTTGATTTTCTTATTAGGCTATTCGGTCGATTTTTCCAATCCGTTGGTTTATATAGGCATTTTGGTCCAGACGCATTTGTACACCGGGCTTTTTATTACCGCCCATGATGCCATGCATGGGGTCGTTTCTTCCAACAAGAAGCTTAACCATGCCATTGGTTGGCTCGCCGCCCTGCTGTTCTCCTATAATTTTTACTGGAAACTCTTTCCCAATCACCACAAACATCATCAATATGTTGCTACGGAAAATGATCCCGATTATCACTCTTCCAACCGTTTTCTTCCCTGGTACCTGAGTTTTTTGTTCAGCTATGTGAATATCTGGCAGTTCCTTTTGATGGCCGTTACGTTCAATGTGTTGAAAATTTGGGTTCCTGTTCCCAACCTAATTCTATTCTGGATGCTGCCTGCCATCCTTTCCACCCTGCAGCTGTTTTATTTTGGGACCTACCTTCCCCATAGAGGAGATCATGCCAATAAACATCATTCGGGTACTTTGCCAGCCAATCATATTTGGGCATTTGTATCCTGTTATTTTTTTGGATATCATTACGAACACCATGACTCACCGAATACGCCCTGGTGGCGCCTTTGGAGAACAAAAAATGTTCGTACCTGAAAATTTATTCTTTACAACCAAACATTTTTTGTTCATTTTGATTATTCTTTAAAACTACCGTTCATGATGAAGCACTTCTCCTTAGCATTCCTTCTATTTTTCGTTTTTCATTCGACGATGGCTCAGGATGGGGTCATTCAAGGTAAGATTGTTAATCCCATCAATAACGAACCCATTCCTTTTGCCAATGTAATTATTCAGGGCTTGGACCAGGGGGCCGTTTCCGATGAACAGGGCCAATACCGTATTTCAGGTCTTGAACCAGGCCTGTATAATGTAAAGGCGTCATTTGTAGGCTTCAAATCCCAGACGTTTTATGAGGTTCAGGTGACGCTGGCCAGACCCGTACAACTTGATTTTGAATTGGAAGAGGATGCATCTAATTTGGACGAAGTGGTAGTTGATTCGGAATTTAGCCGGTCAGAGGAAACCCCCTTATCTGCAAGAAAGCTTAATTCGAATGAAATCGAGCGCTATCCCGGAGGTAACCGGGATATTAGCAGGGTGATCCAATCCCTACCAGGTGTGGCCAGCACCGCCAGCTTTAGAAACGACATCATTATTCGCGGCGGAGCTCCCAATGAAAACAAGTTCTTTATCGATGAAATCGAAGTGCCTGTGATCAATCACTTTGCCACCCAGGGGTCCTCGGGTGGTCCGGTAGGTATCTTAAACGTAAACCTGATCAAAAATGTAGACGTTATCAGTGGCGGTTTTCCAGCCAATCGAATGAACGCCCTGAGTTCCTTTTTTGAATTTCAGTTAAAAGATGGGCGAAGGGATAAGATGTTCTCTCAGGTTACGGTAGGAGCCAGCGAACTGACCTTTTCCAATGAAGGACCCATTGGGGATAAAACTACTTATATATTTTCTGCCCGTAGGTCCTATTTACAAGGATTGTTTCGGCTTTTGGGACTTCCTTTTCTGCCTACTTTCAATGATTTTACATTCAAAACCAAAACCAAAATCAATGATAAGACAGAGCTGACGGTGTTGGGAGTGGGTGCGATTGATCAATTTGCCCTGAATTTTGACGTTCCGGATGGAGAAACCACCGAGGACAGGGAAAACCGGCTGTATCTCTTAGACAACCTTCCCATTTCTACCCAATGGAACTATGCCACGGGAGTGAAATTGAAGCGGTTTCGTGATAATGGGTTCTGGACCTTTATTTTAAGCCGAAACATGTTGAATAACCGTTCCTATAAATATGCCCAAAATGATGAGTCCCAGCCAGAAAACTTATTATTTGACTACTTGTCTCAGGAGAGCGAAAACAAGTTCCGTGCGGAAAACAGCGTTTTTAAGGACGGTTATACCTTTCAATATGGTGTTAATTATGAATTCAGCAGGTACCTGATCGAAAACCTTGACCGACAGGTGCTGGTTCAGGACGGGCAGGAGTTGAATATATCCTCTGTTTCGCTTTTCCATGGCTACGGTGGATTTGCCATGGGAAGTAAGAAATTCTACGATGAACGCCTGCTCGTTAATTTTGGGTTTCGGCTTGATGGAAGTGATTTCGGTGCGACCGCCAGTAACCCGTTGAATCAATTTAGCCCCAGGTTGTCTGCCAGCTACCAGTTAAAAGACAATCTATTTTGGAATGCCAATGCCGGGATTTATTACCAGAAGCCGCCCTACACTGTTTTAGGTTTTCAGAACAACGAGGGGAACTTTGTAAATCAGGACAATGATGTCCGGTTTATCAGGGCTACCCATCTGATTTCCGGAATAGAATGGAAGTTTCCGGAAAAAAACAGAACCTTTTCCGCTGAGGTATTTTATAAGAAATATGCCAATTATCCCAGCTCCATCCGAAACGGTATCGCCCTTGCCAATTTGGGGGCAGATTTTGGAGTGATTGGGAACGAGCCGGTAAGCTCGGATGCGGAAGGCCGTGCTTACGGTCTGGAATTGTTGGCCCAGCAGCGGCTATACAAGGGGTTTTATGGAATCGCTGCGCTTACCTTGGTTCGTAGCGAGTTTACCAATCCCAACACGGATTACCTTCCCTCCTCCTGGGACAACCGGTTTATCGTAAGCCTCACCGCGGGCAAACGGTTACCGAAAGATTGGGAAGTAGGAGCTCGCTGGCGCTTTCTGGGAGGAACGCCCTACACCCCGTACGATTTTCAGGCTTCCTCCCTTCGGTCCAATTGGGATTTATTTAACCGGGGAATTTTTGATTACTCCCGAATCAACGATCAGCGGCTCAACAGCTTTCACCAATTGGATCTGCGGGTAGATAAAAAATATTTCTTCGATAAGTGGAATCTCAATTGGTATTTTGACGTTCAAAACGCCTACAACTTTCAGGCTGAGCAGCAGCCAGAATTGATTCCCCAGCGAAATGATCAAAATGAATTGGTCGTGAATCCGGAGGATCCCAGCCGGTACATTCTTCGCGAAGTACCCAATCCTGCCGGGACAGTATTACCAACTATTGGTCTCATAATAGAATTTTGACCCGAATGTAGTATCTTCGGGGCCTGATGAAGCGAAGAACTACTTTTTTACTGATCCTTCAATTGCTCCTTTGGTGTTCTGCTCCTGCGCAGGAGCAGGGTAAGACCGCCGACTTGGGAGAAGCGGAGTCTTTTGCAGGGAAGCTTTTTGGCTTAGCTGACCGGACCATAGACTTATTAACGACGGATTCGTGGACCTTCATTCCTGCCCTGACCTACTCGCCTGAAACAAGCTTGGGTGTGGGTGGGAGGGCCCTGAAAATTTTTCGCACAGGCAAAGACCGCTCCTCAGGATCCACGCGACCTTCATCCCTGCCACTGACTTTTCTATATACGTTCAATCACCAGTTAATTCTAACAGGTGAGCTGGAGCTATGGTTGGATGAGAACAAGTCCTTTCTGAATGCAAGAATAGAATTTTCTGACTATCCTTTCGAATTTTCAGGTATAGGAAATGAGGTCGTACAAGCCGAACCCTATGCCAGCAGGTATTTTTACTTTCACTTATATTACGAGAAGAAAATCGCAAAGGGTCTCTACCTTGGCCCCCGGTATGAGTTTAGGGGCGATGATCTTTACCAAAAAATTCCCGGGGGGCTGCTGGATTCAGGCGATATTCCGGGCAGTAACGGGCAGCGCTTGTCCGGGCTGGGATTGGCAGTGAATTTAGATAGGCGGGATAATATTTTCCAACCAACGAAAGGAGTTTACCATCAATTATCCTGGATGAAGTTTCATTCTCTTTTTGGCAGTAATTTTGATTTTTCACAGTGGATCTTTGATTTCAGGAAGTATTGGCCGGTTGGGAACGAGCAGATACTGGTTGGGCAGGCAATGGTTAGCGTTTCAGAGGGAGAGGTGCCCTTCCAGCATTTAGCGATGATGGGGGGAAGTGATTTGATGCGCGGATATTTTGAAGGCAGGTACCGGGACAGACATGCCATGGTCTATCAGGCCGAGTGGCGTTTTCCGGTTTACCGAAATCTGAGAATGGTTGCCTTTGGAAGTGCCGGACAGGTAGGAAGGAAATTTTCGGATTTCGGACTGAACCACCACCTTCGCATGGCGGCTGGTTTTGGATTCAGGTATCGATTAAATAAGGAAGGGCTGCATTTAAGAATTGATTTTGCCTACGGGGATCAGCCAGCCTTTTATTTTGGACTAAATGAAGTAATCTAGCTAGCAGCGCATTTCTAATTTCAGAACGAATGGAAATAAGAGCATTGAACCAATTGTTAGGCAACATTGATATTTATTTGCTTGACCAACTATTAAAAGAACGTTTCAATAAGGAAATGCTTATCCTGGATGCAGGTTGTGGAGAAGGCAGGAATACCCATTATTTTATCCGGTCTGGCTATCAAATCCTGGGAGTAGATAGTAACCCCATAGCTATTCAGATGGCCAGGGTAACGGCGAAGACCCTGGACCCCACTTTCGATCCCTTACGGTTTTTGGTGGCTCCGGTAGAGGAGCTTCCATTTCATGGGGGAGCGTTCGACGTACTGATCAGTAGTGCCGTCATGCATTTTGCGGATGATCGGACCCATTTTGAAGCGATGCTACAGGAGCAAATGCGGGTGCTGAAAAAAGGAGGGCTTTTCTGGTTAAGAACCTGCACGGATGCGGGAGGTTGTTTTTCGTTGGTTTCGGAGAATGAAGAACGAAGGCAAGCACTACCGGATGGCACCGAAAGGTTTGTTTTTACTGAAAAATTAATGAAAGAAGCCATGAGAAAATATGCGCTTACCCTTTTGGAACCGGCAAAATCGGTTCTGGTTCACGGCAAAAGAGCTATGGGGGTTTATCTGTTTCAAAAAGAGAAATAAAAAATACGGCAATGTTTGGGACTGCGATACCATTGGATTTACAGTATGCCTTGGAATTGATAGGGACATATTTTTTTGCCATATCAGGGGCATTGGCGATTCAAAACCGGGAACATGACTTATTTGGGGCAGGGTTTACAGGTTTTATTACAGCCATTGGAGGGGGAAGTTTGCGGGATATTATTTTGGGTGCGTATCCCTTGGTATGGATTGGCAATGTTAATTTTCTGTATGCCATCTTTGCAGGATTGATTACCACCTTTGTTTTTTTTCCTCTGGTAGCCCGATTGCGAAAGACCTTGTTCTTGTTTGATACCCTTGGCATTGCTTTTTTTACGATATTAGGTGTGGAGAAAACCCTGGCCCTTGGCTTTCGGCCAGAGGTGGCTGCCATCATGGGCATGTTTAGTGCCGTCATGGGAGGGGTGATCCGGGATACGCTTACCAACGAAATTCCCATATTGTTCCGGAAGGAGGTATACGCTTCGGCCTGTCTTAGCGGCGCAGTGGTTTACCTTGTTCTGAATTATTACGGCCTGGAACGTAATATTAACCTATTGGTGTCCATTTCGCTAATCATCCTGATACGCCTGGTAGCCGTTCGATTTAAATTAAGTTTGCCTACCCTAAAGTAGCTGAATTTTCAAGATCCGATTTAAGGGATGGTATTTTGGCAGCGAATCAGGTATATCTAAAAATAAATTTACACTAATCATTCTTTTTTATTCATGCAAATTCAAATATTTCAAAGCAGAGAAGCGCTACACCGGGCGGTTGCCGACAGGTTTATTTCCGCGGTTAAGGCTAACCCCAAAATGGTGCTTGGTTTGTCTACGGGAAGTTCGCCCCTGGATACCTACGCGAACCTGGTTCGGGACCATCAACAAAATGGTACGGACTACAGTAAAATCCACACCTTCAATCTGGATGAATACGTGGGATTGAAAGGAAGCCACCCGCAGAGCTACCGATACTTTATGAACGCCCACCTGTTCCATCATCTCAATATCCCGATGCCACAGACGCATGTACCAGCAGGAGTCGGAGATTTGGAAGCGGAATGCGAACGGTACGAAAAAGAGATTCAGGAATGCGGAGGCATTGACCTACAGTTACTCGGATTGGGCACCAACGGTCATATTGGATTTAATGAGCCCGGCACTTCCTTCGACTCCAGGACCCATGTCGTCAACCTACTAGAAGAAACGATCGATGCAAACGCGCGATTTTTTTCAGGAAAGGAAGAAGTTCCCACCAAAGCTGTTACGATGGGCATACAGACCATCATGGAAGCCCGTCAGATTGCGCTGCTGGCCTATGGTAGCAAGAAGGCCGCTCCGATTCGAGATGCCGTAAACGGACCCATTACGGAATCGATGCCCGCTTCCCTCCTTCAAAACCATGCGGATGTCACACTTTATCTGGACGAGGAAGCTGCCGCTCTATTGTAGCCTCTCTGGGGAAGGGTTCCTGGGAAGAAAAGGTATTTTTGGTTTTACCCATGATCAGGTTCCGAAGGTATACTTTGAAGATGGTGCCCTTTCCCACCTTACTTTCGATTTCTATTTTACCGTCATTGACGCGAATCTGCTCCCTTACCAGATAGAGTCCCAGGCCTTTGCCTTCCACGTGGTTATGAAACCGCTGGTAGAGACCAAATATGCGATCCCCATACCTTTTTAGGTCTAGTCCTATCCCGTTATCTTCAAAGTGAATTATACAATAATCCTTTTCTTTATAGGTGCGAATGTATACTTCAGGAGTTCGGTCTGGATGTTTGTATTTGACCGCATTGGTCATGAAATTCATGAAGAAATTTTCCAGATGAGCGTACACATAGTTCATTTCTTCCAAGGCTGAAAAATCCTTGTGAATTTTTATCCCCGACTCCTTCAATTGATTGAACAGGCTTTTTTCCACATTGTAAAGAAGTAGCTTGAAATCGATCCGCTCTACCTTTGGAATCTTTTGTTTTTTAATGGATACGACCTCTATCAGATCCTGAAGCGTTGCATCCAGTAGGTTGGTGGAGATTTTTAAGTTTTCCATCACCTCCTTATTTTCAGGGTCTGCTGGATTTTCCTCATTAAACAGGTCTATCAATAGGGAAATATTGACAATGGGTGCTCTCAAATTATGGGAGACAATATAAGCAAAGCGCAGCAGTTCTTCGTTGTGCGATTTTAAATCCCTAATTAATTTTTCGCGCTCGGATTCCAGCTTTTTAGCCTTGGTAATATTTTGTTTGACCAGTAAAATCCGATCAATTTTTCCCGCATCATTTGTCAGGGGAACACCACTTTTTAAGAATCGCTGTTGTTGTGCTTGGGTTTCATAGAAAACCCGTTGCCCCTGCAGGATTTTATTCAGGTTTTTCTTGGTGATGGCAAGGTTTTCTCCCGAATACTGGTCCAGATGGGAGGTGCCAACGAGTGACTTGGGGTCTTTTCCAGCAAGCCGGTATTCTTCCCCATCAGTAAAAATATAGTTGAAGGATTTGTCCAGTACATCTACGGTTCCGCCGGGGAAATTTTCTGCGATGCTTCGGTACAATTGCTCGGAAGCAATCAGTCTTTTCTCAGAAACGGTACGGTCAGTGATGTCATCGACAAAGACGACGTAGGAGACCCGGTTTCTTTTTCCATAGCGAATGCGCGTAAAAGAAATTTTAAGTTCTTTATAATCCTCCGGTCCGTTGGGAAGTAAAAAGTAGGCCGTATTATTTTTTGACTGGGAAAACTGCGTAATAACCTCCCGAAGATTTTGTTTAGTGCCATTGTTAATTAATACCGTTTCCAACAGTTTATCTTTTCTCTTTAGGTTGAAAACGGGTAAGGTTTTGTTATTTATCAGGGTGATTTCAAACTGGTGATTTACAGCAAAAATAGCATAGGCTGTTCCATTTAGAATGGCATCGTGCATGAAATTGGTCTCCTGAAGGGGGGATTCAAAGCGGAATCGATGCAATTCTTTCCCTATCCAGTCAGCTAAGATCCGAAATAATTCCTGGTACAGAGAGCGATTTTGAAGGGGTTCCTGGTGAAGAAAACAAAGGGCACCAATTTTAAGGTTTTCTTTGTCAAGCAAGTCCAGGCGAATTAATGAGGCAATTTGGTGTTTTCTAAAAAATGGATGCGGTTCTAAAGAACTTCTATCCTCAGCGGAAAGCATCAAAAAATCCCTTTTCTTGGCGGGTGCAGGAAGATCCTGGTTTAGAAATTTTCGCCATTTTTCTGAAGATCCTGAGGTCAGTTTGCCAGCAATGGCCAGGGAAACCATCTCCAGGGATTGATTGTCGGGGTCAGTATTGGCAATCATGCAATAGGTAAATCCCAGCCTTTTATGGAGCAAGAGGACAATTTGATCAAAAAGCGCTTTTCCGCTAAATAAATTTGATATCTCGGAAACCTCCTTGAGGGTCTTTTGAATAAATTCCTTTTCGCTGAGATTCTGGATAATCCCTTCTTTTTCCAGTAGGTTTTTTTTGGCCTTGTTTATTTCTGATACATCCCTGAGAATCCCTACCAGGACGGTTTTTTGGGAAGGAATATCGTAAAATACTTTCAAGCTATTTTTTAGATGAAGGAATTTTCCTTTGTTATTTTTGACCCGGTAGGTGAGGGTGTAGGAATCCAACTCATACCTTTCAGAAAAAAACAAGTCTTGGACCTTACCCCGGTCCTTGGGATGCACCATTTCCAGCCAGTCCCATACGGAATATTTTTTGAACTGGGTTTCTTCATATCCGAGTAATTCAGTGATGGCTCCGGACCAGATCATTTCCTTGTCTTCCCTGAGGTACTCAAAATACAGGATATCTAAAAAACTGTGCGGGATATAATTGGGTTTATCTTCAATTAGATTGGGGAATTCCGGACGATTGGTTTGCTTCTTTATAGCCAGTAGCTGGTACCCATTTTTTAATGGAATGCTATGCATTTTAAGCACATCTAAATCTAAAACCGTTCCCACTAAATTTCCCTTACAGAGCTTGCTTAATTTGTCCTTGTCCGAAAGCCGGTACTTATCGTGAAGGTGCTGACAGAATTCTTCCATATCCTTTGGTACAAAACCAGAAGGATTGGAAATATCGGCTAGAATTGTTTTCGATAAGGGATGAACAATCCAGGAAGACTGGGTTTCGGCGGGTCTGCTGGGTACGATCATCGCATTGACCAGATAGCTATTTTCTTCCTGTGCCATGGTAAAGCCTTCGATCGTTACCCAGGTAAATTTATTATGTCCTACAAAAAAGGGTACCTCCAGGATTTCGGCCTTGCCCAGGAAATCAAATAGTTTTTCAAAAACCGGAGATTCGATCGTAGGGAAAATCTCATCAAAAAATTCGGTCCTGTAAAACTTTGATCGCTCATTAAAAATCCCAAAAAAGTTTTTGGAAACATAGAGAATCTCAAAAACCCCGTGATTTGATTTTCTAAAAGTTAATAGTAAGTTATTGAATTTCTTCTCAGGCATTTGCCACATTCAGTGAATATCGAAAGTCTATACAAGCAAATATCAGCTAAATTTAAACTAAATTTCAAAAAATACACAATAAATTTATATTAGTCAAAATAAACTATACGAAATTCATATAATCAACTACGTATTAAAACAGTTATAATTGTTTTTCCAATAGGAAAGTGATTTTGTGTAATGTGGAGGCGGTTTCATCAGCAGGATCTCTGCGAAGCAGTTCGAGTGAAATCACCTCTCCCTCTTTCGATCTCAACAAATCCGTAATGTCGGATAATTTCCAAAAGGGGGCAGGAATTTTATTGATCGAAATTATTTCGTCGAATACCTGTACGCCTTGTTGGTGGGCAGGAGAGCCTTCCCGTACCTGGCTAATATAGAAGCGTTTGCTTTCAGCTGAATAGACCCGAACCATCAGTCCGCTCATATCGTATTTAAATTCATTACTGAATCGAGATCCTTTTTTGTAGAGCATTCTTTTTCGGGGATAATCCATTATGATTTTCATCCGGTTCAGGACATCTGAACCGATACTTCCATTTCGGCCGGTTCCGATGATGACATCTGAGAACTCATTCTCTTCCGGATAGGAAGTGATGACATTTCTGAATTTTAGTCCATTTAGACGCAGTCTTTTAACCCGGCCCACAAAACCAAACAAGTCCCCTCCAAGGGATCGGCCCAGGTCACTTTGCAGCGTGACTTCGGGAAGAACGATTTCATCGCTGGTTTCCCTGTTAAGTAGCAAACCATGGTTTGCTCCCGTGTCAATCAACAATTTAGAGCTCAGATCCGGGCCATTTGATTGGCGGATGGTGGATTGAACGTATGGTTTGTTGCCTAAAATCTCAATTTCTGTTTTTCGGAACCCAAGAGGCCTCCATTTGAGGGCAGATCTTTTGTAAAAACTAATAATACCATTATCATAATCAATTTTCACCGGGTTATTTTTGAAAAATTCGTGACCAATCACCCCAAAAACAGGAATACCAATGACTTTTTCCAATTCCAGAAAATCTTCGTCCAGTACCAATATTGCCTGAAATATACCCTCAATAGGACCCAAATCGAAGTGGTTGTTTGGCGAGACGGAGGCACTTAATACGGTCGTTCCGTCTGCACCAACTAGATTTAATTTCCGGGTGTATTGCATGTCTAATTCATCCGCCATGGTTTTGCTGAAAAAAATATTGGATTTCACACCCGTGTCGAACAAAAAGTTCACCTCTGGCCCTCCATTAATGGATATAGGCATGATGATGAGGCTATTTGAATCAATAAAGGGAAGGTTTATTTTTCTCTTTTCCTTTTTCATGTAAAAACCAGGAACCTGGCTTTGTAGCGAGAAGGCCATGAAACAGAATAGGAAAAAAAAGAAAAACGGTTTGATACCAAGGTGCATAGATGCTGGATTCGTATTTATCGTTTTAATATAGAAAATTAATTTTAGTACTCTGTCATAAACGGCTATTCTTTGAGGTTGTTTGAAAATACCTACCGCTTATTTAGAAGGATTGAAAATAACTATGGATAATGAGGATTGAAAAGTTAACCGGTTTGATAAATCTAAAAAATAACTCATCTTTAATCTTTAGAATTGTAGCGTCATGGCCGAAAAGTCAATAATTGAAAAAGCAAAGAAAATTTTTGAAAACTACCTCATTCGACAGGGGAGCCGTAAAACCCCCGAACGCTTCTCCGTAATCGATGAGCTCTATGCCCTGCCCCAGGATGAACACATCGATGTGGAGGGCTTATTTTTGAAAATGAGAAACAGTGGGTATTCCATCAGCAGAGCTACCATTTACAATACCCTCGACCTATTGGTCGAATGTGGGCTGGCTGTGAAGCATCAGTTTAAGGATAAGGTGGCCCTGTATGAACAGGCACTTACCTACAAGCACCATGACCATTACGTCTGCAATCAATGCAGAAAGATCAAGGAATTTTCGGATCAACGGATCAATTTGATCAAAGAGGCCATGGGAAAGGAGTTCTCTTCCCACATTACCAGCCATTCGCTGGTACTTTATGGGGATTGTCAGATCCCGGAATGTGAAAACCTACAATTCGTAGTCTAAGAAAACCTTTTATCCGGTGTCCTAAACGGGTCTATGTTTTCCAAAATACTTTTTGTAGACCGGTTTGCGCATGGCAAACTGAGCATATAATACCGGAAATAGGAAGATCTCCAATATTTTATTGGGAGCCCGATAGCTAATTTCATCAATGATTAAGGACTGGGATGGCCCCTGGCTTACTACCCGGTGTTTATGCCTCCAAAAACGGAGGAAAAAGGGTAGTTTTATACCTTCGTCTACGAAGTAAAACTCGTTCTCATCCGTCTGATCATCGGTAATCTCACTGGTCCATACCTGTTTGAACAGGATGAAATTTAACTCCAAACTGACGATGTCTCCGGTAGAGGAGCCATCAAATCGAAGTAATTTTACCGGAGGAAAGGGCGGGTTCAAGGATTGAAACAAATCCTCCGTGAACCCTTCCTTTACCTTTAGATAGGATTGATCCACCCGGGTACTAAGGTTGATTTTCATTTAGGAAACTAACGCTTCTGATTTACTTTTTTATTGCATGTCCTTGAGGTACTGAAACAATTCACTATCGGAAGAGATCACCAGATTGGTCTTTTCATCCAGGGAATTTTCCAGTGCTTCCATGGATCGCAGAAATTTATACAGGTCGATAGATTGTCTGTTTTTATTGTATGCAGAAGCATATATTTCCGTAGCTTCAGCATCTGCCCGGCCACGTATTTCTTCAGCCTGTCTGACCGCTTCTGACTGGATTTGAGCCAGGTCCCGTTCTTTATCCCCTTGGATTTTTCGGGCTTCCCCCTGGCCTTCCGACCGGAATTGATCCGCAATCCGGTTTCGCTCACTTACCATTCGATCGTAAACCCGGTCGCGTACCTCATCTACATAGTTCATGCGCTTAAACTTGAAATCCAGAATCCGTACACCCAGATCAGAAGTCCTTTCGTTGGCCTTTTGGAGAACAATTTCTTCGATGGCTTCCCTACCCACATCAATGTCCTCCAAAACTTCCAGTTCTTCCATGAAATCTTCCGTCACTTCCGGATCACGATTGGTGGAACGAACGATGTCCAACAGGTCATGGCTGGCGATGGCATTCCTGGTTTCCCCGTCCAGAATATCATCTAGCCTGGACTGAGCGGAACGTTCGTCTCTCAGACGGATAAAAAACTGCAAGGGGTCTGTAATCTGCCAGCGAGCATAGGTGTCGACAAAGATGAATTTCTTGTCTTTGGTAGGTACCTGGTTTTTATCTCCATCCCATTCCAGGTAGCGCTTGTCAAAAAACTGTACCTTTTGAATAAAGGGAATAACGACGTTAACTCCCGGACTGGTCCGTGGCTCTCCCACGGGCTTACCAAACTGCGTGACAATAGCCTGCTGCGTTTCATCGAGTATAAACACACTCTGAGCAACGAAGATCAATGCTACTACCACCAATACAATGTATATTATTTTACTTTTTTTCATTTCTTGATGTTTTTATTGTACCGATTAGGCTCAGGGAGTAGGATTTTGAATGGCCTTGTTTAAATTCAACAATGGCAAAACGTTGCTTCCCGCTTCATCTGTAATGATTGTATTTCCGATTTTGGGAAGTACTTTTTCGAGGGTTTCCAAATACAAACGCTGTCTGGTTACTTCGGGTGCCTTGATATAAGCGGCGTACACTGAATTAAACCTCTCGGCTTCTCCTTTAGCACCATTGACCCTGTTTAAGGCATAGGCTTCTGCTAATTGGATGGTCTCTTCGGCTATACCGCGGGCTCTGGGAATTACACGATTGTAATCGGCATCCGCCTGATTGATAAGTGTTTCTCTTTCCTGCTGCGCTTCATTAACGGCATTGAAACTAGGTTTTACTGGCTCGGGAGGGTTGACATCCTGCAGCACCACCTGATCGATCCGGATGCCATTTTCATACTCATCGCACAGCTCTTGCAGCAATACTTCGACGCTGGTAGCGATTTCCTGCCTGCCCACGGTCAACACTTCATTGACCGTGCGGTCACCCACGATTTTTCTCATGGCAGCCTCCGACATGTCGTTGAGCGTTTTTTCTGCATTTCGGACCTTGAAAAGATAGTTGTAGGAGTTAACGATACGGTACTGCACCACCCACTCTACATCGGTAAGGTTTAAGTCTCCGGTGAGCATCATGCTCTCATCCCCGTACCCGGATTTCACGTAATCCGATCGGGTACCTGCACTGCTGGTACGAAATCCGAACTCTTGCTTCAATTGCCGCTGCACCGGTATTTTATACATGGTTTCCGCGAATGGAATAATAAAATTCAGTCCGGGCAAAACGGTACGGTTGTATTCCCCCAATTGAATCACCACCCCTTCTTCTTCCGGTCCCACGGTTTTAACGGCTGAAAACAGCACAATTAAAGCCGCCACTACCAAAACGATCTTGGATAAATATTTCTTGATCCAATCCGGGTTGACGTTGATCTCAAATTGTTTGTCTGACATAGTATTTATTTTTTTTGCAATTTACGATTAATTGATGGAAGTAACCTTAGAGAGGGAACTCATTTAGAAGTAGCTTGTCCGGATTTTAACCTAAAACATCCACAGAAATAACAAAAACAGGATTAACCAGACTGCATCCATGAATTTCCAGTAAACCGAAAATAAGTCCAGCTTCATTTTCTCATAAGGATTCGTGAGAAGGATCAGGGATTTGACGGGATCTTTCTCCTTTTTACTGATTTGGACCAAAAGCACCAATGCATATATCAGGGCACCAGCGAGATGAAAAAGGTGAATACCACTCAACAGGTAAAGGAAACTACCGGAAGGAAGCCCCCGGAAGTCTATGCCCATTTCTGAAAGTTCTGTCCACCCTAAAAACTGAGATGCTGAGAAGAATAAACCAAGGAGAAATGTATAAAAGAGGTATTTCTTTGCCATTTCTGGTTGATCCGAAAGGAAACCCGGCATTATCTTGGCAGAGGTGTAGGTACTAACCAAGATAATCAAGGTGCTGAAAATAAAGGATTTTGGAATGATAAACTGATCATAGACACCCGCTCCCGGCTGTGAAAATACAAAAGCCGTGGTAAGAAAGAAGAACAGCAACCCACTGCTAAACATGCCCAGGTACAGAATCGTCCTGTACGGATGCATGTTCTCAATTTTTTGAAACCAGGGAGCTTTTTTTTCTTTTTGCATACAATATAATCTGGTAACAAAACAATTCTACCCTTTGTTATTTCAAACCAGTAAAATTTCTTTCGGGATTGAAATCCCGAAAATAGCTGCGATCGGATTCTGGAGGGAAGGCTCCTACTTTGCGGGGAAATTAATAAATTGCGCCAATTAATTTACGACCATTAAATAAAATATCGTTGGATAGACAATCATTTTTGTCACTTTACCAAGAAGATCCCTTCGTCAGAAACCTGGCTTTAGCCTTGACGGAAGGCCACCCTAATAGAATGCAAGTTAGGGGCTTATCCGGAAGTATGGATATGATTCTGCTTCAGGCAATGGTCAAACTTTCGGGAGGATTTCATGTCGTGCTTGCACATGATAGAGAAGAAGCAGCTTATTTGGCCGGAGACTGGCAGGCACTGACAGGGTCGCGACCTTATCTTTTTCCCGCCAGCTATAAAAAGCCCTATCACCACGAAGACATTGAAAACGCCAATGTCCTTTTACGCGCTGAAATACTCAATCAGCTGTCCCAGTCCCCTGAGACAGGCCGGGTACTGATCACTTCCCCGGAGGCCATCTACGAAAAGGTAATCAATAAAAAGAGCCTGAAAGAAAGCACCTTCACCGTTCGGACCGGTGAAATGGTGGATTTGGCTTTCGTTGAAGAGTTGTTCAGTACCTATGGCTTTGAAAAGGCAGACTTTGTCTACGAGGCTGGCCAATTTGCGGTAAGAGGGGGAATCATAGACATTTTTTCCTACGCCAATGACATGCCCTACCGGCTGGAGTTGTTTGGAAAGGAAATAGACAGTATCCGGGTATTTGATCCGGAGACGCAGTTGTCTACCGTACCCATCGATCAAATCAGTATCATTCCAAATATTCAGACCAGTTTGCAGGAAGAATCCCGACAGCCGCTAACGGATTTTTTTCCGGAAAACACCTGTTTTTGGATGAAGGATTATGCGCATTGCCTGGGCGTATTGGAGAGCTTATACCAAAAGGGACTGGATTACTATCAGAATGGTGGCGATGCGGGAAAAAGTTTGCTGATGCATCCCGAAAAGCTTTTCTTGTCAAAGGAGGCATTTGAAGAAGCCATCGCTCCGTTCAGGCAAATTGCATTCGGACATGTGTTTCCCTGGAAAGATGTCCCCGAATTTCAATATCAGGGACAGCCGCAGCCTTCTTTTAATAAGCATTTTGATCTGCTGGTTCAAAACCTGAACGAAAATGCGGCCAAAGGAATCCGTAACATCATCTGCTCGGAAAGTGAAAAGCAGATAGGCCGTCTCTTGAATATTTTTTCGGAAGTAGATCCAAGCCTTGAGATCCAAACGCTGCCCATTAGCCTTAGGGAGGGGTTCATCGATACTTCGTTGAAACTTGCCTGTTACACAGACCACCAGATTTTTGAACGGTTTCATCGCTATAAAACCACCGGAAGGACCAGTAAGTCCAAAGCACTCACGCTGAAAGAGATCAAAAGCTTACATCCCGGGGATTTTATTGTGCATGTAGATCATGGCATCGGCCGCTTTGCCGGATTGGAAAAGGTCGATGTAAACGGAAAGCGTCAGGAAGCCATCCGTCTGGTTTTTCGTGACGATGATCTGCTGTATGTCAACATTCACTCCCTGCACAAGATATCCAAATACAGCAGTCAGGAAGGGACCCTCCCTACCATGTCCAAGCTGGGTTCTCAGGAATGGGAAAACAAGAAAAAGAAGGTAAAGAAAAAGGTCAAGGACATTGCCAAGGACCTGATCCGCCTTTATTCCAAACGCAAATCAGCTCCCGGTCACCGTTTTTCTCAGGATAGTGTGTTGCAGGTGGAGTTGGAAAGTTCCTTTATCTATGAGGATACGCCGGATCAGGCCACGGCCACCACGGATGTCAAAGAAGACATGGAAAAGCCGTATCCCATGGACCGGCTTGTCTGCGGGGATGTGGGTTTTGGTAAGACCGAAGTTGCCGTACGGGCGGTATTCAAGGCTGTAAATGACCGCAAACAAGTGGCGGTGTTGGTACCCACCACTATTTTGGCCATGCAGCATTATCAGACGTTTAAGGAGCGACTGGCCGACTTCCCGGTAGCTGTGGAGTACATTAATCGATTTCGAACGGCCAGGGAAACTAAGGAAATTATTCAAAAAGTAAGCAGTGGAGAAATCGATGTGCTGATTGGCACACATCGCATCGTAAACAAAGACATCAAGTTCAAAGATCTGGGGCTTCTGGTCATTGATGAAGAACAGAAATTTGGGGTGAAGGTAAAGGAGCAACTTAAAGAACTGCGGGTGAACGTGGATGTACTTACCCTAACCGCTACGCCCATTCCGAGAACCTTGCATTTTTCCCTGATGGGAGCTCGGGATTTGTCAGTTATTGCCACCCCGCCCCCAAACCGGCAACCAGTTACCACTGAAATATATACGTTTAGGGAGGATGTCATTCGGGATGCAGTAGCCAACGAACTGAGTCGGGGTGGGCAGGTATTTTTTGTCCACAATCGGGTAGGTGAGATTGATTCCATTGCCAACCTGATTCTACGGTTGGTGCCGGATGCCAAGGTAATAGGAGCCCATGGGCAGATGGATGGAAAGAAGCTCGAAAAGGTCATGGTTGATTTTATTGAAGGCGCTTACGATGTGTTGGTTTCTACCAATATTATTGAATCCGGGCTCGATATACCCAATGCCAACACCATCATTATCAATCGGGCACATATGTTTGGTATGAGTGATTTGCACCAAATGAGGGGCAGGGTAGGGCGAAGCAATAAAAAGGCCTACTGCTACCTACTTACCCCCCCGACTTCCACCTTGAGTGCGGAATCCAGGAAACGCCTGCAGGCATTGGAAGAGTTTTCGGATTTAGGTGATGGGTTCAAAGTAGCCATGAGAGATTTGGATATCCGCGGAGCGGGCAATTTGTTGGGGGCCGAACAAAGCGGTTTTATTTCCGACCTGGGTTTTGAAATGTATCATAAAATTTTGGACGAAGCGGTGCACGAGTTGAAGCAAACCGAATTTGCTTCCCTTTTTGAATCCGACCTGAAGGAAAAAACGGCGGTTTTGGTTCAGGATTGCGTTATTGAAACCGACCTGGAACTACTGATTCCTGATAACTATGTCAGTAATATTTCTGAAAGACTGGGATTGTATTCCAAATTGGACGGTATTAAGGAAGAGGAAGAACTCGCCTCCTTTAAGGAGGAAATCAGAGATCGATTCGGGCCGATTCCTGACCGGGTTCAGGCGTTGTTTGAAACGGTAGAATTGCGCTGGATGGCCGAGCGGCTGGGTTTTGAAAAACTAGCCTTGAAAAACGAACAAATGAAATGCTACTTCGTTTCATCAAAAAAGGACAGCTACTACAGTTCGGCCGTATTTCAAGGTATCATGACCTTCATTCAGTCCAAAGGGAGGTATTGTAAAATAAAAGAGACCAAAGATCGTTTACTATTGGTAATAAAGGGAGTTGACTCGATCGGGAAAGCAAAAAAATGGCTGGAAGACATGTTGGCGACCTGATCCAAAAACCTCCGGTACCCGTTTGGAAAAGAGGGGTTTAGTAAGAATTAAGCAAAAATAGGTAAAAATTTTTCATGCCAGCATTTATAGCAATGGTATGAACGTTTTTGTAGTATTTCACAGGATCGGCTCGTTCCGTTCTTTTGAACGAGGCTGGTGTCGAAAAAGAATATTGGTATAATATATTATTGCTCCTATATTAGCGTTTCAATAGGGCAAAACAAAAAAATTGTCACATGAATTTGGGTAACAAAAATTTTCATTTTAGTTTTTTTGCCGGGCTGGCAATGCTGGGTTTTTTCTTCACTTCCTGTGGTAATCAATCCGGTCGCAGAACTGCGAGTGATCCGGGAGGAGTAAGTGCCTCCACAGGTGCACAGTATAGTTTTGACGAAGAAGATTCCACTTCTTTTCAGGTGTTTCGATTACCTACGGAAGTGGTTGGTCCCCGACTGGTCTTTATTCAGGGGGGAAGGGCTGTTTTAGGCTCTCAGGAACAGGATATCATGGGTTTTCGGGATAATGTGGAACGAACGGTTACCATCGCTTCTTTTTACATGGATGAGACGGAAGTTACCAATGTCGATTACAAGGAATTTTTGTTCAACATGGCCAAAAGAGATGGTGTCAGTGCGGACTCTATTCAAAAGTTGGAACCCAATGAAAAGGTATGGGATGGCACCATGTCTTACAATGATGTGTATGCTACGTATTATTTCCGATATCCCGGATTTAATTTTTATCCGGTAGCTGGGGTGAGTTGGACCCAAGCCAATGCATACAGCAAATGGCGAACCGTCTACGTAAACGAATTGGAACGAGAAAAAAATGAACTGGATTCAGCTTTGACCAAAGATCAGCTCATTGAGCGAGGCTCTGTATTTCCCGACTACCGTCTTCCGAACGAAGCCGAGTGGGAATATGCGGCGAAAGCGATGATTGGTACCCAGTACATGGACGAGAATCAGGAAAATGGCCGGATTTATCCCTGGGATGGTAGAGGGCCAAGAAATCCGTATAACATCAAACGGAAGTCGAGGCAAGGAGATTTTCTGGCCAACTTTAAACGGGGACGTGGAGATTACGCCGGTATCGCGGGTAGTGTATCCAACGATGGAGAAATTATTCCTACTAACGTATATGATTTTCCCGCTAATGATTTTGGCTTGTACAATATGGCTGGCAACATGAACGAATGGGTGCAGGATGTGTACCGTCCGCTATCCTTTCAGGATTTTGACGACCTGAATCCCCTTCGAAAAGATGGGGTTTACGATGAAGAAGATACCTATAATACCACATTGATTGACGACAACTACCGGGTCTACAAAGGAGGTTCGTGGAGAGATGTAGCCTACTGGCTAGCCCCTGGTACCAGGAGGTTTATGCACCAGGATTCTTCTTCTAATCACATAGGATTCAGATGTGCCATGATCGCTGTTGGCGGTAAAGACAGGTAACGGGAGTAGATGACTTGAAATAATTTATAAAGGGGCGTCTTGCCCCTTTTTTTATGACTTGTTTTTTTTATTTGGTAGCTACAAAAAAGCCTTTGAGAATTCTCAAAGGCAATAAATGGTGTTTTGCTGTGTTATCATGAATTAAATAGTATTTTTGTAAGCATAATTTATTTAAACTAAGGCATTTGTATGAAGCGGGCTTTATTTTTAGTTTTCGTGCTGCTGGTAGGTATTCAGGAGATTTTTGGTCAAAGCTGGAGACGAGTAGGTGATTGGGGCAATGACTATTCCGCCATACATTGGGTCAATGAGAACGTGGGGTACATTGCCGGAGAAAATATTTTTTTGAAATCGATTGATGGGGGACTTAGCTGGGTAGAAATCAAATCACCATCCGAGGGAATGCTTCTGGACCTCGCCTTTTATGATGAACAATTTGGTCTGGTAATTGACGATGAGGGACGACTCCACCGGACAACAAATGGGGGAACGAATTGGACAAGTTACCGGCATTCAGAAAATACCTCCTGGAAAAAAATCAGCTTTGTAAACAACGAGGTTTTGATAGTCACCGGCAGTTCGGGAGCCATGATCCGATCTGATGACCGGGGTTTCTCCTGGGAGGAGGTACCGACACCTACCGCTGCCGATATTAATGGCTTTACGTTCGTCAACGAGACCCTGGGTTTTGCCGTTACCTCTGATGCTGAGATCTTAAAATCTACCAACTCAGGCCGGGACTGGGAGCGTTTTCCTTCCGGATTTCAGGCAGCTTTAAACGGGATTCATTTTACCGATGATACCACCGGGTACGCAGTAGGAAGCCTGGGGACCATCATTAAGACGGTGGACGGAGGTAGAAACTGGCAATACATCAATAGTGGGATTGATAGCGATCTTCACGAGGTGGTATTCAATCCGGCTTTTCCTCATATTGGGGTGATCAGTGGGGATAACGGTACCATTCTGAGAACCGATAATGGCGGCCTTACCTTTTCAGCAGCCAATTCCCGTACATTGCAAGGTATCAAAGACCTGGCATTCAGGCCGGAGACCAATAGCGTGTTGGGGGTTGGTTCCAGCGGAAATCTAATAGCCTCCAATAATTCGGGGAGCAACTGGACCATTCGTTTGTCAGGAAGGGCCAATGACTACACCTCCATTGAGTTTACGACAGACCTCAGAGGTTATCTTGCTGGTGATCAAGGGTTAATTTTATTGACAGGAAATGGTGGCAACTCGTTTTTAGATCGGTCCAGACCCATTTCCCTTCCTTTTAATAGTCTTTACTTCGTTTCAGGAAACGTCGGATATGTATCGGGAAATAATGGAAACATACTCAGCACCACTAATTCAGGCGCTACCTGGACTACTCTAAATCCTGGCACCAACCGCAATGTGAACGGATTGTATTTTTTTGATATCAACCGAGGCTTCGCTGTGGGAGACAGAGGGCTGATTACCAAAACGGAAAACAGAGGTGTCAATTGGGAACTGGTTCCTTCTGGGTACAACGAAGTAAATTTTAGGGACATCCTGTTTTTCGATGAAGGTACAGGTCTGATCATAGGGGATCAGGGATACCTGCTTCGTTCCGAAAACGGGGGAACGAGCTGGGCTCGGGTGAACTTGAATCAGAATACGAGATTACATTCCCTGACGAGGATGGATGAAAATACGGCCATGCTGGTCGGGGGGGCAGGAACCGTATTCAAAACCGAGGATAAAGGCGATTCCTGGATGCGTCTGGAAACCGGCTTTTCGGTTGATTTCAGTGATGTGGAATTTCTGGATGAATCTGTAGGGTTTATTACTGGAGAAGAGGGTACCATATTGCGGACTTTTGATTCGGGTGAAACCTGGGAAAAGCTTTCTACCGGCACTTTTCAGGATTTTACAGGGCTTAGTTTCGGTGATCTGAATGTTGGATACGCAGCCGGAGAAAACGGGATATTTTATCAATACACCTGTCAGGTACCGTTAGACATCGCTACCATTTTTGGAGAGGACGATATTTGTTTGAGTCAGCAGATTTACACGATTCAGGATCTGGAAGAGGATGGTACCAGCTATGAATGGAGGGTAGACGGAGGAACAATACTGGAAGGGCAGGGAAGTACCCGGATTGTCGTGCTATGGGACGAGCCGGGAAGGAATGCCGTCATGGTCAGGGGTCAAAATAACTGTGGAAATGGGAATACTACTGCCCTGGAAGTGGTTGTGTCTGAGGAACCACGGCAAACCGCAGCCATTCAAGGCGAGGGAGTAGTTTGTGTCAATACCCTGGAAGATTATTTCGTAGACTCCATTCCCGGTACCCAGTATTTTTGGGAAACGACCGGCGGCGTGGTGCGTTCCGGACAGGGAACGGCGCGCATTACCCTGGAGTGGACCAACTTAAACAACCAGTCCATATCGGTTTCCACTACGAATCCATGTGGACAGGGTCCCACCACCGAAAAATTGATTCGCGTGATTACCATTCCCGAACAGCCCGCACCCATAAGCGGCCCCGGAAGAGTAGGTTTTCAGGAGGCAGACTATGAAGTAGCTGCAGTTCAGGATATCAACTACCAGTGGGCGCTGGACGGTGGAGGTGAAATTATCGAGGGGCAGGGAACGGCATCGGTTCGGATCAGATGGAACGGCGAAGGGGATCACCAGTTAGAAGTGACACCTATGAATGCTTGTAATCAAGGGCCTAGCCAGGTTCTTCCGGTGAATGTGAATTTGATAACATCCCTTCCGGAAAGCGGTGCCGATGCGGATATTCGCCTGTTTCCCAGCCCTTCTTTCGGAGATGTTCACCTTCAGGTGCAGGGTTTGCCAGCATTAGTCCGGCTGGAAGTATTCAATGCGAGCGGGCAAAAAATCAGAGAAATTCAAACACAAGAGGATCAATTCGTATATCCTATTTCCGACTTGCCCAAAGGGCTGCATGTGGTGGTTATACGTACCCGAACAGCCACTTATAAACGAAAAATCATCGTCTTTTAGTCTTCTATTCCTCCCTCTTTCATTTTTTCTGCATTTTCTGCAAAGCGAAGGGCACTGATGAATTCTTCTATATTCCCCTCCATTACGTCCGGCAGGTTGTAAACGGTTTTATTTATCCGGTGATCGGTGACCCGGCTTTGGGGGTAATTATAGGTCCGTATCTTATCGGACCGGTCCCCGCTACCGACCATGGATCTCCTTTGAGCACCTACGGTTTCATTGTGCTTTGCCAGTTCGATTTCGTATATGCGAGATCGCAGTACCTTCAGTGCTTTTTCAAAATTTTTAATCTGAGATTTTTGATCCTGACAAGTAACGACCAGTCCGGTCGGTTCATGGGTAAGCCTTACGGCAGAATAGGTCGTATTTACGGACTGACCCCCGGGTCCGGAGGAACAATAAGTGTCTTTTCGTACCTCGTTCATATCTATTTGCACGTCCACCTCTTCCATTTCCGGTAGCACTGCTACGGTAGCGGCGGAAGTGTGAACCCTTCCTTGTGTTTCGGTGGTTGGTACCCGCTGTACCCGATGCACACCAGACTCGTATTTCAGCATGCCATACACGTCCGCTCCCGAGACAGAGCTGATTATTTCCTTGTATCCTCCGGAGGTGCCAAAAGTAAGATCCAAAACCCTCAGGTTCAGGCTTTGCTTTTCGCAAAATTTTTCATACATGCGGAACAGGTCCCCTGCAAAGATGGCCGCTTCATCTCCACCGGTGCCACTCCGGATTTCCAGAATGCAATCTTTGGAATCATTCGGATCTTTTGGGATGAGCATTTTTCTCAACTCCTCCTCCAAGTCTTCTTTTCGCTCTTTTAGCGTTTCCCATTCCAATTTTGCCATTTCCCTGAATTCAGGGTCTTTTTCTTTCTCCAAAAGTGCCTTGGTGCTACTGATATTTTCCAGTGTCAGTCGGTAGGTTTCATAGACATTTACTACCTTTTCCAGGTCCTTGTATTCTTTGGAAAGCTTGGTGTACTTTCCCATGTCCGACATGGCATCTGGCTGAATGATCAGCTGGGATACTTCTTCAAATCTTTCTTTTATGGCTTCCAGTTTATCCAGCATGGTACGATATGGTTTAAAAGGCAAAATTAAACAATATTGTTGACGAATACCCTTCCGGGGGAGCAGAAAGGTGTTTTGGTTCACCTGCCAATTTCGATTACCGGCAAATTGCCTAATTCTATCGCTTTTACCCCTGTACCTCTATTATCCTTCACAAACAGGAACTTTAATGATTTTAATCATCCATTGAACAATTTTGCCGGCAAGTGTGTATCTTTAACTAACGGACATAGATAGACGGTTTTATGAATAGTATTCAGGCATTTCTTTCGGTTGGCGCGCTTTCTTTTTTTCTGGTTTCCTGTGGGAATAATAAAAAAATCGACCGGGATATCGTAGAACAGGTTAACCAGGCCAATGAGGTGAAAAAAGTAGCCGAATCGGAAATCATTGCACAAGCTATGGAATGGGGGGACGAAATCAGTCAGGATGCACAGGCATCCCTGATCGGTGCCCTTCAACAGGCAATCGAAGAAAAAGGCGTACCGGGGGCCATTGACTTTTGTCAGGTGGAAGCTTTGCCCATCACCGAAAAGGTAGCTGAAAAATACCAGGTAGGGATTAGGAGGGTCTCCACGAAAAACCGGAACCCGGAAAATCAACCTAATGAATTGGAAAAAACCTTATTAGATGCCTACCAATACAATGTCGAAAACGATATCAATAGCCGCTCCAATATTCAGAAAGCAGAGGAGGGCGAAGTGCTGTTGTTTACCAAAGCCATTACCATCCCGGGTGGACTTTGCCTGAATTGTCACGGGGAGCCGGGCAAGGACATCAGCGAAGCGACCCTTGAAAAAATTAATTCCCTCTACCCTAACGATAAAGCCACTCATTACAAGGTAGGTGAGTTACGCGGCATGTGGAGCATCTCCATACCCAAAAAAGAAGTGGTGAAAAACATGTAAAATAACCTCTTGGCTTGTTTCCCTCTTTTTAAACTTTACTTTATATATTCGCATTGAAATTCGGCGTTGCTTTCAGCAAAAGCACTTTTCTTAACCTATTCCCCTGATCATGAAAAAATTTTGTCTACTAGTGGCTTTGCTCGTGTTCCAAACCATGTTGCTGGCCCAAACCAAAAGTCCGGCTGAGTTTTTAGGGTATGAGTTAGGAGAACGGTTTACGCCCCACCATAAAGTAGTTGCCTACTTTCAGCATGTGGCAACGGAAAATCCTGGTGTTGTGCTGCGTGAATATGGTAAAACCAATGAATTACGTCCGCTGCTTGTTGCCTTTGTTTCTTCGGTAGCGAATATTGATCGTTTGGAAACCATCCGTACGGATAACTTAAAGAGAACAGGAATGCTGGAAGGCAGTCCGGAGCTTTCCATCCCGGTTCATTGGATGAGTTACAACGTCCACGGCAATGAAGCGGTTTCTTCTGAAGCGACGATGATGACCCTTTTTTCACTTGTGGACCCTGAAAATAGCCAATACAGGTCCTGGCTGGATGAAATGCTGGTCGTCCTCGACCCCTGTGTGAATCCCGATGGGCAGGAACGGTACGTCAACTGGTACCAACAAAAAATGAATCAGGTGCTGCAGCCAGACCTTCAATCCATCGAACACCGGGAACCCTGGCCGGGAGGAAGGCCTAACCATTATTTGTTTGATCTGAACAGGGACTGGGCATGGCAGACACAGGTGGAATCTCAGCAGCGCCTGGCACTTTACAACGAATGGTTGCCTCAGGTACACCTGGATTTTCACGAGCAGGGAATAAACTCCCCTTATTATTTTGCACCGGCAGCAGAGCCCCTCCACGCACAACTAACCGATTTCCAACAGGAATACCAGGAACGTTTTGGCCGGAATACGGCTACTTATTTCGATGCAAACGATTGGTTTTATTTCACCAAGGAGCGCTTTGATTTACTTTATCCCAGCTATGGCGATACCTACCCCATGTACAATGGGGCCATTGGTATGACCATTGAGCAGGGAGGTTCGGGAAGGGCCGGAATAGGAGGATATACGGCCGATGGGGACACCGTTACCCTTAAAGACCGGATCATTCATCACCATACTACCGGAATTTCCGCTATTCAGACGACCTTTGACCTTAAAGAACAGGTATTGAAAGCCTATTCCAATTATTTTGAGGAAAGCAGCTCGGATCCTGCAGGTCCGTATAAAAGTTTTGTGATCAAGGGCAGCAACCCCCCTGCGAAAGTCCAGGCGTTGCTGGATTTGTTGGACAAAAACCAAATTCGTTACGGTCTCAGCGGCAAGAATGCCAGCCTGACCGGCTTTTCGTATCGAAGCGGGCAGTCCGAACGCCTGAATCTGGAAGAAAATGACATCGTCGTCAATGCCTACCAGCCCAAATCCGTTTTGACCCAGGTGCTTTTTGAGCCTGAGCCGGTGCTAAACGATAGTATAACCTATGACATTACTTCCTGGGCCCTTCCTTATGCCTATGGCCTGGAAGCCTATGCGCTGGAAAGCCGCCTGGATGCGAAACAGCCATATGAGGCAGTAGCCTTTGAGCCTAACCAGCCTGATGCAGAAACACTTGCCTATATTGCTCCCTGGAATGCCACCCTTCATGTGAAATTCCTGTCTGCATTGCTGCAGGACGGCATTCGGGTACGCTATAACGAGTATCCCTTTGAAGTGGGCGGAAAGAGCTATCCCACTGGTTCGCTTATCGTTACCCGTGGAGGAAATGACTATGTACCCAACTTTCACCAGAAGGTGACCGATCTGGCCAATTCGTTTCAGATTCCCCTTGGACAAACAAGAACAGGATATATGGACAGCGGAAAGGATTTTGGTTCCTCGCATGTGCGCGTGATCCGGAAGCCCTCCATTGCCCTGGTAGGCGGGGAGGGTGTTTCTTCCCTGAATTTTGGCGAAATTTGGCATTTTCTGGACAGTGAGCTGGCATATCCCGTGGTAATCCTGGAGCAGGATCAATTAACAAGTGCTGATCTGAGCAGGTACGATGTGATGGTGCTGCCTTCAGGAAGTTATCCCGAGGAGCTCTACGAAACCCTAACTGAATGGGTGACAGCGGGTGGAAAGTTGCTGGCACTGGATGATGCCCTGAAGCTATTTGCTGACAAGCCGGATGGGATGTTACGTACCTTTGCCAGTGAGGACGAAAGAGCCCTGCAAGACAGTATTGAGAGCAAGGCGATGGAAGAGGAGAAAACGGCTCCGTTTCTTGAGCGGGAGCGGTTAGACATATCTACCTATGCTGCCGGAGCGATATTTGAGGTGCAACTGGATCCCACCCACCCTTTGGGATATGGAAAAAATGGAACCTTTTATACCTTGAAAAACAGTTCCGATAGGTATGCACTGATGGATCAGGGAATCAATGCCGGTTATATCTCCGGACTGGACAGCCACCGCACCGGGTTTATAGGATATAAAATCAAACCGGGCATGGCTCGGTCCCTGGTTTTTGGTGTGGAACCCAAAGGTCGGGGGCAATTGATCTACCTGGCCGATAACCCCGTATTTCGTAGTTTCTGGGAAGATGGCAAGTTGATCCTTGCCAATGCCCTCTTCCTTTCCGGGAATTGAGAAAAAAACGGTCGTAGGTCTAATTTATGAACGTTTTTTTCCATTTATTTCCTATATTTCTTAGGAAATTTCCCAGCTTCTATGACCAACTTTACACCCAACCAAACCGACACCTTTCGTTGCCCTTGGTGTCTGGGATTCGAACAGTATATTCAGTACCACGATGAAGAATGGGGCGTGCCCGTATACAGTGACCGTAAGCATTTTGAATTTCTGGTACTGGAAAGTGCCCAGGCGGGCTTGAGTTGGGCTACCATCCTGAAGAAAAGAGAAGGGTATGCCCGGGCATTCAAGGATTTTGACTACCAAGTTGTAGCGGATTTTACCGAGGCAGACATCGAAAATCTGATCGGGAATCCGGCCATTGTAAGGAACCGTTTGAAAATAGCGGCAGCGATCAATAATGCGGGGAAGTTTATGGAAATACAAAAGCATTACGGAACCTTTACCGATTATATATGGGGCTTTGTGGAGGGTAAACCTGTTCAGAATGAATGGAAAAGTCTTTCGTCTGTTCCTGCAGCGACCCAACTTTCCAATCAAATAGCCCGCGACCTAAAGCAAAAGGGGTTCAAATTTCTAGGTAGTACCATTATATACTCCCATTTGCAGGCGACTGGAATCGTAAACGATCATTTGGTACAATGCTTTCGGCATCAGGAAGTCAAGCGTATGGCCAGGTAAATTTGACTCCCAATCATGCAGTCTGTTAGTGGAGGCTCTCACTGGGGCGGAGGCATGATGATCAATGCCTTTGATCAGGCCAGGTTTGGTTACCTGACCTTGCATAAGGGAGAGTGGAACGGAGAACAGCTGCTATCCCGTGAATGGATTTCAAAATCCCGCACCCCGGGTCCAGCCCATGAGCGTTACGGTTTTATGAATTATTTTTTGAATACCGGGCAACAGGAGATTCCCGCTGCCCCTGAATCCGCCTTCTTTCATCTGGGAGCAGGGGCTAATATGGTCTATGTGGATGAAGATAATGACCTGGTCATCGTCAGCCGTTGGATTAAGAATGCCTCAAAGGCCGAACTGGTAAAGTTGGTTTTAGAAAGTCTGCCGGATTAGATGCTCCAGTTTTCCGGAGAAACCAGCGGTACCGGATAATCATTCTCCAACTTTACGCCCCTCTTTTTCAAGGTTTTCGAAGAGAGTTGAAAGGGAATGTGCCGGTCAAAACCGGTTAATTTTGCCAGTTCCGGAATCCATCGGGCAATGTACTCCCCTTGGGGATCGTATTTTTTAGCTTGTAGCAGGATATTGAAATACCGGTCCGAGCGGGGATCATTGCCCACTCCGGCAATATACATCCAGTTGCCCCAATTGCTGCAGGGGTCGTAGTCGATAAGCTGTTGCTCAAAATAGGCAGCGCCCCACCTCCAGTCGATTTCCAGATCGTTTACCAGGAAACTGGCGACCAGCTGACGGCCCCGGTTGGACATAAAACCGGTTTGATTGAGTTCTCTCATATTGGCATCGATAAAGGGAATTCCTGTTTTTCCCGCTGACCATTTTGAAAAAACCTCGCGATCTTCCTTCCTGTACCCTGACTTGTCTTGAATACCGGCAAGCTGAAAGATGCGATTCCCATGTTTTTTCGCCATCAGGCGAAAGAAATCCCGCCAGATCAACTCAAAAATCAACCAGTAAGTAGATTGATTTTTGGTTTTTTCCGATTCGAAGCGACGGATCTCCCAATAAATTTGCCGGGGAGAGAGTGCTCCCAGAGCCAACCAGGGGGAGAATTTGCTGGAATAGTCGGCTCCCAGCAGCCCGTTTCTGGTATTTTTGTAATCGGCAAGGGCCGCCGTTTTCCAGAAGTAATGATTCAACCTTTTCCAGGCCGCTGAAGAACCTCCTTTGAAAGGCATGTCGCCTGCCGGTTCCTGTGCAGCTTGGTCGTAGCCCAACTCCTGCAAATCCGGTAATTTATTACTGATCGTTTCTGGCACGATAGCGAAGCGAACCGGCTCGGTCATGGTTTCCAGCGGCCTTACTGATGCCATTTTTTCGCACTCTTTGCGAAAGCGGGTAAACACTTCCGGGAGTTGGTTCACCGGGAAGGGCAGGTCGTCGATATGAAAAAGGGTAGCTTGCCAATAGCTTTCGGTTGCTATTCCATGCTGCCAGGCTTCTTTTTCCAGGGCTTCTTCCACTTGGATTTCTTCTCCGGTAACTTCCTGAGAAAAACAGATTACTCCGGCACCGATTTCTCTGGCTAGGGCAGGTATTTCCTTTTCGGGATGGCCCCGGAGGAACAGGAGTTTCCCTCCTTTTGCAGCGATTTGTTCCTGCAAGTCCCGGAGGGTTTCCAATAGGAACCTGGCCCGGTGAACACCGGTTTTCTGCAATCCGAAATCGCCCGGCCCAAATTGGCGGGGATCCAGGCAATAAACGGGTAGGATGGTTTTGGCAAGTTCGGTTGCTTTCTTAATAGTGAGGTTGTCTTCCCACCTAAGGTCATTTCTCAGCCAGACAAGTGCTTTTTCGTATCGCATACGGTAATCAAACTCCCTGTTCAACCAAAGTGTTTTTTAGAAAAAGGTGGTTTTGGCTAAAACCAGGAATTTGAAATTCAATTAATAGGGAATGGGCGATTTCCTATTGAGGAAAGATTCGAAATCGATTATTGATCAAAAATAGAAATCAGGATTCCTTTCAATCAATAGCCTACAGCTTTAGCTGTGGGTAAGGGGGGTAATCTTATGCATCCTTGGCTTTAGCCAAAATTTTATCCATGAAGCTCTTGATTACAATTTTTACGGCTATTGCCTAAAGCCACCTTCCCTTTTTTTAGATGTTAGCCATTGATTTTTCGGCCAATTTGTCTATTTAAAACTTAATCCTCTCCCAAAATAGTCGGCTTGCTTTGGGCTTTGGATTGCTTGATACGGTAGTTTAGGGTCAGGTTGATTTGCCTTCTTCTGGGCAGAATATTTCCTTCGGTCAAAAATCCCGGACCCTCGAAAATATACCGGTTTCGGCGGGAATTAAACACATCCATTACATTCAGAATGAGCGTCCCCCGGCCTTTCATAATGTCCTTACTAGCGGAAAGGTCCAGGTAGGCAATGGCCTTTTGCACCCCCTGGGCCACCCTTCTGCGACCCTCATAATTTCCTCGGAACTGCAGGTCCAGCCCATTGGCTAAGGTAAAGCGGGAAGTGAGCCGGGTAAACCAGGAATAGGTGTTGGCCGTGTAGGTGTCCAGTATATTGCTGCCATCGATTTTGGCATAGAAAAAGTTGAAATTGGCATCCAGCTTCCACCATTCCACGGGGTAGTAATCCGTGGTGAACTCAAAGCCCATGGACTGCTCGCCCACTATGTTATAGGGCAAAGTGGTGGCATTTCCCTCTTCATCCACGCTACGGATGCGCTCAATTTTGTCCTCGGTATCCCGGTAGTACAGGGTGGAGAAAATAGAGCCCTTGTCCATGTATTTGATATGGCCGAGTTCGAATGCGTCCGTGTATTCCGGATTCAGGTCCGGGTTGCCGCTAAAGAAATTCCTTGCATCCGAAAAGGTCATAAAGGGACTGAGATCGTTGTAAACGGGCCGGCGGATCCTGCGGCTGTAACTGATCTGTAAGGCATCATCCGGACTGATGTTATAGGTCAGGTGGGCAGAGGGGAAAAGGTTGGCATAATCTCGGGGATTGACCTCATTGGATTTTACCAGGGTGGTGCTCACATCGGTGTATTCTGCTCGTAAACCTCCCTGATAAGAAAATTTATTGCTCTTATTGCCCAGGATGGCGTAGGCGGCATGGATGTTTTCGTCATAAAGGAAAACATCGTCCAGACCGGGCAGCGCCACCATGTCTCCCGACTCGGTCCGTTCGCTGACGATAAAATCATTTTCCATGTTTCGGATACTGCTGCGTATTCCGGTTTCAAAGTTTCCTTCGCTACCGATGGGCTTGGTATAGTCCAGTTGGAGCAGCCATTGCCTGTCGAATTCGTCGTTAATAGAGGTTTGATACAGGGAACCACCTGGAATGGCCGTTCCATTTGGAGAATAGGCATCCTGCGTGTACACCTGATCGGAATTTTCCCAATAATCCAGGTAAGTAATGGCCGTACTGAGTACATGACCCTTCTGGTCAAAGCTTCGTTTATAGGTCAGGTTAAACTCGGAATTGGGTTCTTTCTCATCTTCATCCTGAGTCCGTAGCGTGTATCTGCCGAGCGGAGCCCCTTCTGCTGCGTAATCGTCGTATCGTATATTGGTGAGGCGTCGGGCATCGCTTCTTCTCCACAGGTAGGAACCGGTAAGGATGCTGTTTTCGTTGAAAAAATAATCCAGGCCTGCCCGGATATTGTTGTTCAGCCCATTCACCGTACCCGTAGTGGTCTGGTAGGAGTAAAAGCTGGTATCGGCATTGCTGATTTCCTGGCGGATGGTTCCCTCCCTTGGCACCCGGCGATAAGCCACCCCATAGTTGACAAACCAATTGATTTTTTTGTGTCGGTAGTTCAGGTTAGCGGCCAGTCCAAAATTGGTTGGATTTCCCGCAATTCCCTCAAAGGAGGCATTAAAGCCCTGGTTGTTTTCCTTTTTAAGGATAATGTTGATGACACCGGCCATGCCTTCTGCCTCGTAGCGCGCAGAAGGGTTGGTAATGACCTCTACGGTTTCGATCATGCTGGCGGGGAGTTGTTGCAGGCCGCTGCTGCCCTTGAAGCTGACCAGACCGGAAGGTTTTCCATCTACCAGAATGCGTACATTGCTGGATCCCCGGAGGCTTACCCCACCTTCGGGATCTACGTTGATGGAAGGAAGGTTCATCAGAATGTCGGAGGCGGTTCCCCCTGCATTGGCCAGGTCCTTGCCTACGTTGAAGATTCGTTTGTCCAGGGAGAGCTCCATCAGGGTTTTTTCTCCCTGCACCACCACTTCTTCCAGGTTTTCGGTATCGGCTTTCAATTCGAAGGTACCCAAATTTACCCTGCGGTTATCCCGGTTGATATCCAGGTCGTTGATTTCCATGGGCAGGTACCCCATAAATTCCACGAGTACAGCATACTCCCCCTGTGGCAGATCCAGGTCAAAGGTGCCGTCCTCTGCCGTGATGCCCCCATTTACCAGTGTTTTTTCGGTACTTTCCGTATCAAACACGCTAATGGTGGCAAAACCCAGTGGGGCTTTGCCTTCGCTATCGATGACTTTTCCCCGTATACCTCCGAAATTATCGGACTGGGCAATTAGGGAGCTGCTGATTAGAAAAAATAAGATTATTCCGGGCAGGTAGATTTTTTTCATAGTTATGAATTCTTTTTCTGGGTATCCGCAAAGATAGAAATACAATGTGTAGGAAAGTTGAATTTTTACAGGAAAGCCGAAAGAAGTATACCAAAGGAGTTTATTTTTTGCAACTTTCCCATAGTTCTAAACTTTGGGAAAGTTAACCTGAGGGTGATTTTAGTCCAACCCAGCCAAATAAGTATTACAAATTCGTAATCGTAAGGACCACCTCCAAATCCTGTTTTTTTATTTTGGTAGAATAAAGTAGATTAGTCGGGTCAATTGTTTTAGAATAAGCCTACGAATATATGAACTACCGATATTACCCTTCCCTTTTTCTGCCAGCCATCGCTTTGGCCTGGTCTTGTTCTTCCGGGGAACCCAAATTGGAGGAGCAGATTCCCATGGACGAGGCGGCATTGGAAAGCGGCGAAAATTTATTTGATACCCACTGCAGCAGTTGCCATGGATTTGAGCAGGACGGAATTGGGCCCCATCTGGGAGGGATCACCCGGGAACAGCCCCTGGATTGGCTTCGCCGCTTTATCAAAAATCCCACAGAAGTAATCGAAAGCGGGGATGAGCGGGCCAAAGCTGTTTTTGAGCGTTACAATACCTACATGCCGGCCTTTGGCTACCTGGAAGAACAGGAAATCGATGCGATCATTGCCTACATGCACCAGTTTCCGGCACCGGAGGAGGTAGAGGGCGCACGGGCCGATTCCATTTTGAATCCCATTCCCGAAGCCATTCCCCTCTCCGATCTGCTGGTCGAATTGGAATGGATCAGCACCATTCCTGCTTCCGCAGAAAATAAGCCCCGGACCCGCATTGCCAAAATGGACTACCATCCTGTAACGGGCGATTTGTACATCATGGACCTGCGGGGCAAAATGTATCGCATGGAGGGGGAAGAAACCGAAGTGTACCTGGACATGCAGCAGCAAATGCCCGATTTTATCAACGAACCCGGACTGGCTACTGGTTTTGGCAGCTTTGCCTTTCACCCGGACTTTGGTACTAATGGCCTGCTGTACACCTCTCATACCGAAAAACCGGGAACCGCTCCCGCAGATTTCACCTACGGAGACAGCATCAAGTCTACCTTGCAATGGGTGGTAACCGAATGGAAAACCGAGCACCCCCTGCAGGTGCCTTTGGAGGCAGAAAGCCGGGAGCTGTTCCGGATCGATATGGTTACCGGAATACATGGCATGCAAGAGTTGACTTTCAATCCCCTTGCCGAAAAAGGAGAACCGGATTACGGCCTGTTGTATATCGGGATCGGAGACGGAGGCAGTGTGGGCGCCGGTCATCCCTGGGTTCCCCATGGAGCCGAGCAGGCCTGGGGCTCCATTTTCCGCATCGATCCCTCCGGAACCAACAGCACCAATGGCAACTACGGTATTCCCCCGGATAATCCCTTTGTGGATCAGCAGGAAAGGCTACCCGAAATTTATGTGCATGGCTTTCGCAATGCCCACCGGATTACCTGGACGGCTGACGGAAAAATGCTGGCCACCAATATTGGGCAGGGTCAGATCGAATCCCTGTATATCGTGCAGCCTGGAGATGACTATGGCTGGCCGGTCAGGGAAGGTCCTTTTGTGATCGAACCGGCAATGGATTTAAATCAGGTTTTTCCCCTGCCGGAAAATGATGCCGAACTGGGCTACACCTATCCGGTAGCCATGTACGATCACGACGAAGGCAATGCCATTTCCGGAGGGTATGAATACCAGGGAACCGATATCCCCGAATTGCGGGGCAAGTATCTTTTTGGGGATATTGTTCATGGCCGACTTTTTTACGTGGAAACGGCCGATTTGGAGCGGGGAAAGCAGGCCCCGGTTTACGAATGGAAAGTTAGCTATGAAGGAATTTCCCGACCCCTTTCCGAAATGTCAGGCAGCAACCGGGTGGATTTGCGGTTGGCAAGGGACCAGGGTGGAGAAATGTACCTCTTCACCAAAGCCGATGGCAAGGTATATCGGATGACAGGAACGTTACCTCCGGATCAATGAAAAATTTCGACCGAAGAAAGGTACTCAAGAGCATGGCTTGTTTGGGAGTTATGACAGTGGTCTATCCAGGCTATGGAAATATGGGTAGATACCTTCCCGCCCTTTCCATCGGTGCTTGCGACTGGTCCATAGGCAAAACCTCCGATCCGGAAGGCTTTGCCCTGGCCAGGGAAATCGGATTGGACGGCTTGCAGGTAAGCCTGGGTACCCCCCAAAACGACATGCACCTACGGAAGACAGCCGTTCAGCAGGTTTTTTTGGAGGCTTCCCGGGAGCATGGGGTGGGCATTGCCAGTTTGGCCATCGGCGAACTGAATCGGGTGCCCTACAAGTCGGCTCCGGAGACAGAGGCCTGGGTGCGTGACAGCATCGATGTGGCCAATGCCCTGGGCTGTACCAATGTCTTGCTGGCTTTTTTTGGTGAGGGCGATTTGCGGGACGATCCGGAAGGACAGGCAGAGGTGGTGCGCAGGCTGCGGAAAGTGGCCCCCAAAGCGGAAGCGATGGGCGTGAACCTGGCCATTGAATCCTGGCTTAGCGCCGAAGAACACCTAAAGCTTATTGAAGCCATCGGCTCTCCTAATGTGAAAGTCTATTACGATGTGGCCAACGCTACGGAAATGGGCTACGATATCTTCCGGGAAATGGAACTGCTGGGAACCGAGCACCTTTGTGAAATCCATTTTAAAGAAAACGGAAACCTGCTGGGGCAGGGGAAGGTAGATTTTGAACGGGTGAAAAGCACGCTGGAAAAGATCGGGTACGAAAATTGGATTATCATAGAAGGCGCGCTTCCCAATGGAGCGGAGATCTTGCCAGCCTACCAACAGAATTTAAAATTCGTACGACAACTTATACGCAGTTAGCCCATGAAAACCTACCACCTGCTTTCCTTGTCTCTTTTTTTGGGTCTTCTCTCCTGCGGGCCTGGCACCCGGGATGAGGAGGCTCCGCTTTTGTTTGTACCGGATGACCTGGAAGTGAGCCTGTGGGCCAGCAGCCCGCTGTTTCACAATCCCACCAACATGGATGTGGACGCCAAAGGCAGGGTATGGCTTACAGAGGCTGTTAATTACCGTGATTTCCGCAATGCCGATGGGCACCTGGTAAGGGAAGCGGGAGACCGGATCATGATCCTGGAGGATAGGGATGGAGATGGAAAGGCCGACACTTCACAGGTGTTTGTGCAGGATGAGGATTTACGAAGCCCTTTGGGCATTGCTGTGGTAGGCAATCAGGTAATCGTTTCCTGTTCTCCAAATGTGATCGTGTATACGGATACCGATGGAGATGATATTCCCGATAATAAAGAGGTTTTTTTGACCGGATTCGGAGGAAAGGACCATGACCACGGTTTGCATGCCGGCCAACTGGGTCCTGATGGGAAATGGTATTTCATTACCGGCAATGCCGGGCCTCATCAGGTTAGGGACAAAGAGGGTTGGACCCTGCGCTCCGGCAGCGTTTACAATGAATACACGCCCTACAGCACCGAAAACGTGCCGTCTCAGGTAAGTGATGATGGGAAAGTGTATACCGGAGGGCTGATTATCAGGATCAATCCTGATGGCAGCGGCATGGAAGTGATGGCTCATAATTTCCGCAATGCCTACGAGGTATTTGTGGATTCCTTTGGCAATATGTGGCAAAGCGATAATGATGACCAGACCGCCTCCTGTCGCAGCACCTGGCTGATGGAGGGAAGCAATGCCGGCTTTTTCAGCGAGGAAGGAGACCGTACCTGGCAAGCGGACCGACGGCCGGGTCAGACCATAGCGGAAGCGCATTGGCACCAACACGACCCCGGGGTGTTGCCTGCAGGCGATATTTACGGGGCAGGCTCTCCAACCGGAATGCTGCGCATCGAAGGAGACGAATTGGGGGAAGCATACCGGGGTTTGTTGCTCGCTGCCGATGCGGGAAGAAACATTATTTTTGGCTATCATCCCAGGCCGGAGGGAGCCGGGTATTCCCTGGCAGAAAGACAAAATTTTATCGCTTCCGTTGACGTGGACAACGAAGGCTACATCTGGCATCAGGTAGAAGCGGATACCAGCAAGTGGTTTCGGCCCAGCGATGCCACCCTGGGAACGGATGGATCCCTTTTTGTAGCCGATTGGTATGATCCCATTGTGGGCGGACATCAGATGCGGGACAAGGAAGGGCAGGGAAAAATCTACCGCATTACCAAAAAGGGGCAGGACTATCCCAAAGCCAGCATTGATTTCGCGACCGTTTCCGGTCAGGTAGCGGCCTTGCGTAACCCTGCCGTACACGTGCGTGCCAGGGCAGCCCAATTACTGCAAAAACAAGGCGCAGCGGTAATTCCCGAATTGGAAACCCTGCTGGATCATGCCAATCCCTTTTACCGGGCCCGGGCGATTTGGTTACTTGCTGGAATGGGAGCACCAGGAATACAAAAAATTCAACCGTTGTTGCGAGACAAAAATCCGGAACTGGTTCTCACAACGGTCCGGGCCCTGGCCGCCCATGCTCCGAATACCTTGCTGAGGGAAGCGGAAGGGGTTCTGTTAAATGCCGACCCCCTGGTCAGGCGGGAATTGGCGATATTGTTGCGGCATGAGGATTATGAAAAAACAAGCCAAATTTATGCCTACCTGATCGAAGGTTACGATGGAAAAGATCCCTGGTACCGGAATGCATTGGGGATCGCTTTAAGCGATAGGGCCAATGAAGTATTTGAAGCGGAATGGCAAGGATTGGATCCCCTGGAATGGAGCCCGGAACAGGCTTCCCTGATATGGGAGCTGCATCCTGAAGCGGCGATTTCTGCCCTGAAGCTTCGGATGGAAAGCGAAACCCTGAGTCCCGAAGAACGGATGCAGGCGCTGGAAACCCTGGCCTTTATCCCTCATAAGCAAGCGGCAGAAGTGTTTCTGGAACTAGCCGAGGAGGAAGGCAGCCTGGCCGAACAGGCCCGCTGGTGGTTGCAATTCAGGAAATACAACGAATGGCAGGCATTTCTGGAAGATTGGGAGCCGCCCTTGGACAATTTGCCATCTGCCCAACCGGAACTCCTGGCATCCCTGGAAAGGCTGGGTGATAGTCTGGCTACCGGAGATCAGCAGCGGGAAGCACTGAAAATACTGGCCGAAAGCCCGGAGGGCAGGTTGCACCTGGCACTATTGGCGGTCAAGGGAAGTATTCCCGATTCCCTGCAGGCGCAACTCCCGGAGGAATGGTCTTCCGAAGGCAGGCCTGCCGTAAAGCACTTGTTGGCCCAGTTTTTTGGCAGGCCACAGGAAGTGGAAGAGGCCGCAGTTAATGCACTTGAGGGCGATGCAGCGGCGGGTAAGGTATTGGCTGCTCAAAACTGCCTGGCTTGCCACCGCATCGGGGAGTCGGGAAATGATATTGGTCCCAACTTGAGCGGTATTTGGCAAAAGATGGATGCTCCTACCCTGGTAAATGCGATTGTGCAGCCCGATGCTGCTATTGGTTTCGGTTCCGAATCCTGGTTGGTTCGCCTGAAAAACGGGGCAGTGCTTTACGGGTTGTTGCAGTCCAACGGTCCGGTGGTCACGGTGCTGGATAGTCAGGGGCAACGGTTTGTAATTCCGGCATCTGACGTAGCAGAGAAACGCCAGGTACCGCTTAGCCTGATGCCCAAACCGGCAGAAATGGGACTGATGGCGCAGGACATTGCCCATATCCGGGCCTATCTGATGCAGGGAGATCTGTAAAAATCTTGTACACTATCGGTTTTTAGTTAATTTTGCGCCCATGGCAAAATCAGCACAACCTCAGGAAAGCAATCTGCTTAAAGATATTATCGCCCATGCCAAGGAGTATGGGTTTGTGTACCCCTCGTCGGAAATTTACGATGGCCTGCAGGCCGTCTACGATTACGGCCCCTATGGGGTAGAATTGAAAAATAATCTTAAGCGCTTGTGGTGGGAATCCATGACCCGCCTGAACGATAACATAGTGGGAGTAGATGCGGCTATTTTTATGCATCCCACTACCTGGAAGGCTTCCGGTCACGTGGACAGCTTCAATGATCCCATGGTGGACAACAAAGACAGCAAAAAGCGGTACCGTGCGGATGTGTTGATCGAAGACAAAGCCGCCCAATACGAGCAGGCAGGAGAAGCGGAACGGGCAAAGGACCTTTTGGCGGCCATGGGCAAATTGCTGGATGCGGAAGACTTTGCCGCCCTGAGAGAGTTGATGATCAATGAAGGCATTACCTGTCCCATGAGCGGCACGGCCAACTGGACCGAGATCCGGCAGTTTAACCTGATGTTTTCCACCCAGGTAGGATCGGTATCGGAGGATTCTTCCACCATCTACCTGCGACCTGAGACGGCACAGGGTATATTTGTCAATTTCCTGAACGTGCAGAAGACTGCCCGGATGAAAGTACCTTTTGGCATCGCTCAGATTGGCAAAGCCTTCCGGAATGAGATCGTAGCCCGGCAGTTTATATTCAGGATGCGGGAATTCGAACAGATGGAAATGCAGTATTTTGTTCGACCCGGTACGGAAATGGAATGGTACCAAAACTGGGCCAAAACCCGGGTAAATTGGCACCTGGCCCTGGGAATCCCCGAAGATAAAATCCGGCGACACGATCACGACAAGCTGGCCCACTACGCCAATGCCGCGCTGGATATCGAGTACCAGTTTCCTTTCGGATTTAAAGAGGTGGAGGGCATTCATTCCCGCACCGACTTTGACTTGAAGGCGCATCAGGATTTCAGCAAAAAGAAGCAGCAGTACTTTGATCCGGAAGTAAATAAGAACTACATCCCTTACGTGGTCGAAACCTCCATTGGAGCGGATCGGCTGTTTTTGATGACCTTGTGCAATGCCTATACAGAAGAGCAAACTGGGGACAAAAGCAGGGTATATCTGAAATTCCACCCTGCGATCGCACCGGTGAAGGCGGCTATCTTGCCTTTGACCAAAAAGGATGGCTTACCAGAAAAGGGCAAGGCCATCTTTGAGCAATTGAAGTATGATTTCAACATTATCTACGAGGAGGCGGCCTCTATCGGCAAGCGCTATGCCCGGCAGGATTTGATCGGGACGCCCTTCTGCATCGCCGTAGACCACCAGACCCTGGAGGACGATACCGTCACTATTAGGCACCGGGATACCACGGAACAGGAGCGGGTAGCAATATCCGATCTGCACGGCAGGTTGTCGGAAGCCTGTAGTTTTCGGACGGTGTTTGAGAAGATATGATGTTTCCCTCCCCGGTCCGCTCCCTGAGCGGAGTCGGTACTGACCGTCATTGCGAGCGCAGCGAAGCAATCTGAATCGAAGCGTTTATGTAGGGAGTTCGAAAATTGGCATTTGAATACGTGGGATGTGTACGTATACCAACAGACTGCCGCGGATACGTGGAACGTTCTTCCATCCAGCCAGGGTAACCAACATTACTCTGTGCTCTCTTTAATTTTTTTGTCGCAAAGGACACAAAGGAGCCACAAAGAACACGAAGGTTTTTTACAAGCTCCTCTGTGGTTTCTTTGGGCTCTCTGTGACTAAAAATTTATTACGAATTTTTCGATCTACCAGCAGTACCCCGTCTAGGTGAGTTTGAAACGTCACACTTCCATTTTTCGGTTCATGAATAGATTAATTTACCATTAAAGCATTTGAAATAGCTAACCGTGAACCTTCCTGGGAACGCCTTTTCGTGGGTTCAATCTGAGCCGGCATTACAAATGCCTCAAATACGCTTCCGCAGAGATATAAGGGTGTAGAAAAATTCTACACCCAGCGGATTCTCAATAGGCCATGATGTCCACAAATGCCTCTTACTGATAACAGATTTCAAACCTCAGGCGTGAAGGGCCGCTGGCACTAGCGACAAGCCGTTTTCAGGAATGAGGTTATTTGCTGCTAATGCAAGAAATTCCACGTTACAGATACCCCGGGTTGCACCTCCTGCGTCGGCATACACGGGTCTACTAACATGGCAGTCCGCCGGTGTTGCTGTTTTAATTATTTCATTCTGAATTTTGCGTTTTAAAATTGTTAGATCTCGCTGGGACTAGGTTAGCCGAGGCGACGGAAATCAGGCATATCGGATATAGCGCAAGTATTCGTTCCTGTTGCCGATTTTGACGCAATTACTAGCTTTGATAAAATATCTAGAGATGAAAAGCGGGCGGGCCGACACAAAACCGGGGGCGCGGGAGGCTGTGGGGGGAAGGATTTTTGTGTCTTGATCTTTTGGTACTTTTGGATCAAGCCAAAAGTACGAAAGGAATTGGCGTTAACTACCATCATCAGCCTCTGTCCTGCAATAAGCGAAAGTCTGCGGTCCAATCGTGTCAGGTTCCAAAATAATCCCTCCCGACTTGACCGGAACAGACAGTTGAAAACGGCGGATGTGAACGTATTTCGACAGACCGTCGCGGGTGCGTGGAACGTTCTTCCATCCAGCCAGGGTAACCAACATTACTCTGTGCTCTCTTTAATTTTTTTGTCGCAAAGGACACAAAGGAGCCACAAAGAACACAAAGGTTTTTTTCAAGCTCCTATGTGGTTTCTTTGGGCTCTCTCTGACTAAAAATTTATTACGAATTTTTCTATCTACCAGCAGTACCCACTCCAGGTGAGTTTGAAACGTCACACTTCCATTTTTCGGTTCATGAATAGATTATTTTACCATTAAAGCATTTGAAATAGCTAACCGTGAACCTTCCTGGGAACGCCTTTTCGTGGGTTCAATCTGAGCCGGCATTACAAATGCCTCCATGCCGTTTTCACCTTAATATAAAAATTTCACACCCAGCGGAGGTACGTTTAGTTAATTTATTCTTTTATTACCGTTTTGCCAAAAGCGGAAGGGATATGAAAATCAGGCGTTGGGCTTTCTGGTCTTATCCAGGAAAACCAGGTAACATCTTCGGTTACCAAACTTTTATAGTCGGCTCGAAAGATTCCAAGATAAAAGGGGGATGAGATCCCCAGTTCTTTTAGTTCGAGTAGGGAGATCTTGCCTTCAACCATGTATCCCGTTTCCGTGATTTTGGCAGCCAGCTCTTTGCTGGTAAAATCCCAACTTTGGTTAAAATCACGGTAATGGGCCGCAGAATAATCGAGCACGTTTCCATTCGGGTCAATTTCGATGCAATAATACCTTGCCAGCGTTGTATCGCTGGAAAAAAAGAGTTCAACCCGATCTTCCCTTTCTACAGATGCCTCGTTTTCAAAAGGAACGGTTGTAACGGTATTGTCCCGCACATCAAAGACGAAATTCAAATATTTTGGCGAAACAAAGGCTCTGAACGTTGTTTTATCGACATTTTCTTCGTTTGGCCAGGGAGAAACCAACCCTTTAATTACCCTGGCTTGTTCCCATGCATCTTCGTCAATAATGCCGTCTGCCACTATTTCGCTTTCTATGGAAGGAATGGCGAGTCGGGACGGTGTTGAATCTCCGCAAGAGAAAAGTAACAATACTAGGGTGAACAGGTACGGTTGCCGATCTGAGATTTTAGTCATTTTTACTTTTCTGTTCTGTTTCTGTTTTCTGATGACCTGATTCATGCGTTTATAATTGGTTTTTCCATACCTGACATTGTTCGGTTACCGGTACATCCCATGCCTGGCCAGGCGGTTTTCGGGCATGATGAAATGAAATGTATCCAAATGTACACACTCCTGGTGAAAAAAATTCTTTCAAAAAAACAAAAGAAATTCTAGATTGAGGTAGTGTTACTGGGTAAATAACGTACCAGGTGCAATTTACCCAAAGCGGCACTCCAAAATTTTTGAATGTGAAAAACCTTCAGAGGATTAAGTGAAACCTTTAACCGTATATCAATTATGCATGTAAAAAACAACCTGTTAGTCTTTCTTCTGCTATACTCGCTGAACGGATTTTCGCAAAATAGCGATAGCCAAGATCGTGATCGATTGGCCGAATTAGACGCGTTCTGGATCGAAGTTTCACGTACGATCGAAGAGGGCGACTTTGAAGGCTATGCAGTCACGTTTCATGAAAAGGCTACGTTGGTTTCCGGTGTTAGCGGGGTCGCCTATCCGATCGCTAAGGCCCTTGCCGGATGGAAAAAAGATTTTGACGATACCCAATCCGGAGTAAGGAAGTCATCCGTGGCATTTCGATTTAACAGGCGATTAGGAGACCCTACCACCGCCTATGAAAGTGGAATTTTCCACTATTCCTTTGAATTGAATGGAGAAAAGCAGGGCTATTACATCCATTTTGATGGCTTGTTGGTAAAAGAGGGCAGCTGGAAAATGATGATGGAATACCAAAAAAGTCGGGCCACCCAAGAAGAATGGGATGCGTTGGAATAGGTTCGGGAAAACGAATATACTTTAAAACAGGAATTTAACCTGTGATTCCCTTGCGACCTTTTAACGGACCTTTCTTTCTTTATTTCATCTGTTTATAATTTTCTTTAAGTTGCCACATAGCCTGTCCCGATCTTAAATCGGGAGAATCTCGCGTGCTTTATAATCATCCCTCCGTGGGTCGCTTGCGTCATGCTCGATTTCATGAAAGCATTTACCCAGCATGGGATTTGTTTACTTTTACTGTAACCGCCATTGCCGTTGCTATTTCTCTTTTTGAATAACCGTTTTTTTAAACTTCTCTTTTTCTACGGCATCCCCCTGGTTTTAATTAGTTCAAAAGTGGCTGCTGACGACGCAGGGGCCACCCAAAATGCCCAATTTATAAAATAAAATTTTCAGGTTTTGCTTTAACTTTAACAAAAAATTTATTTAATTGATTAATGAAACACCTTACCTGACCTACGTCCCTAAAAACGAACAAACATGCGACCTACCTGGAAAAGCACAAACCTACCTTATCTCCTGGCCCTTTTTTTTATTTTTGGCTGTTCCAATCAGCCAAACAACCAAGGAGAGCAAACTCAGGAGGTAGCTTCCCCGGCAAGTGGGCCTGTGGTGATGGCCTATTACGTGCCGGAACGTGACTATAAGCCGGCGGAGCTACCCGTCGAAAAGCTTACCCACATTATTTACTCCTTTACCCATGTGATTGAGGGGGAAATGAAATTCAGAAACCCTGAGGAGGCCGGTCCAAAGCTCGAGGCCTTAGTGAAGCAAAAGGAGCGCAATCCCGACCTCAAGGTAATGATCGCCTGTGGCGGTTGGGGAGCGGATGGATTTTCGGACATGGCCCTGACGGAAGCGAGCCGCGCAAAATTTATTGAGAGCGCCGCTACCTTTATTGAAGCCTACCAATTGGACGGCATGGACATGGACTGGGAGTATCCGGGAATATCGGGTGCCGGTACCATGGCCCGGGAAGAAGATACGCAACATTTCACCGCGCTGATGAAAGGCCTACGCAAGATGCTGGACGAATTTGATACACCAAAGCTGCTGACCTTTGCATCGGCGGGATGGAAGCGTTACTACGACCATATAGAGCTAAATGAGGTCATGAAATATGCCGATTACACCAATGTAATGACCTATGATCAGGTATCCGGGGTCTCCGAATATACCGGGCACCATACTCCGCTGGGAGACGTAAAGAGTGAAGATATTGCGGGCACGCCTTTTCATGATTACCTGGATAGCTTGTACCGGATAGGAGCCAATAAAGATCCCCACCCACGCTCTGCGGAAAAAATTGTGAATTTCCTGATCGAAGAAGGGGTTGATCCCGGCCAGATAGTCATAGGAAGTGCGTTTTACGGCCGGGTTTGGAAAGGCGTTCCTCCGGAAAACAACGGACTGTATCAACTTAGTGGGGGCATCCAAATTGGCTGGATGGCCTATCACCAAATCCGGGAGAAGTATGAACCAGACAGTAACTTTCAGCGCTATTGGGATGAGCAGGCCCAAGCGCCCTATATGTACAATGCTGCAGACAGCCTGATGGTATCCTATGACGATACCGTTTCAGTAAGGGCAAAAACCAACTATGCCCAAGAAAAAGGCCTGGGTGGCATTATGTTTTGGGAACTGGGCAACGATACCAAGGAGGAAGGCAGTTTGCTGGATGCCATTTACAAAGCGGCACAAGAGTAGCGTGGATTCAATAGAAAGTGACAACAGAACCACTCATTGTTCTTCGTAACTCTTTTTATTGTCACAGAGGACTCAAAGAGCCACAAAGGGCACGGAGTTTTTTTGGTATTACTTCGTGCTGTGCTTTGTGAGTCCCCTTTTTTGTTCGTTCCCATTCTCTTTGTCCCTATGTGATTCCGTCTACCGATGCTGTCCAACGAATTGCAAAAACACATCCTCATCCAGATTCCTGTGTTTAAAAAAAGTTAGGTTTACCGATGACGTATTTTTACCACCCCCTGTCTCCCCCTCCTAAAACAGGAGGGGGCCCGGAGGGAGGTGATTTGATGTCACTCTTAATTTTTTTAACATGTTGATTTTTAAATAGTTAAAAAAAATACCGTCATCCCGATTTCTGCATTTTTTAAATGTTAATTCTCGCAGTGACGGGAACGGCTTGCGGTTACTCCAACGTCGTCATTGCGAGCGCTAGCGAAGCAATCTTAACCGGAGCGTTGATGTAAGAATCACGAAAAAGGGCAGTTAAATACGATGGACGTGTCCGTCTTCCGACAGACTGCCGCGGGTGCTGGGGCGGTTAATGAAATACGATTGGGGTCAGATTAGCCCCCTCGCAGTGACGGCATCGGGTCGCGGTTTCTCCAACGTCGTCATTGCGAGCGCAGCGAAGCAATCTGATTCGAAGCGTTTGACGTAAGGAGTTCGAGAAATGAGGTTTTATATACGCCTCATGTGTCCGTAAATCGACAATTTTACCACCCCCTTTCTCCCCCGCCTGAAAACAGGAGGGGGCTCGGAGGGAGGTGACAGGCTAGTCAGAAGCATACGGCAAATCCCAACCAATCGCTGGTATAAAATCAATTTTAAATCGAACGAATAGGTCTGGAAATTATAATGAAATTCAGTGAATTTATAATACTAAATAGCGAATAATACAACTCAAATAAATTATTATCGGTTGGAAATGTAACCTTCTAAACTGTAATTATTTCAATAAATAAGTTTATAGGTATGGGACAGAAATTTTTTGAAATGAAATTAGGCAGAATAAAAATTATTTTTTTATCTTTAAGTCATATACAGCAAAAAAAATGCATTTCAAAAACAATAAAATGTTTCACAATCGTCTTGTTTTTGGTTTAATTTTTTGCTCTAACGCCTGTAGGGGCAGATCCAATTTTATAACCTAAGCAAACCTAATGCGCTCAGATTTAAGCAACAATTAAAATTAAGTAGTAAACAGGAACGATTGAATTGCCTGTATACTACAATCAAAAACCCATGTTAATTAGTCCAAACCCCTTGGATGGAATGATTAGGTGTCCGGTAGAAAAAAAGGAAATGGGTTGGTCTGTTAATGCTGGATAGTTAGAAAATAGAGTTTCCATTGAATTACCGGTAGTTCCATGTATAAGACCTTATTTAGAAATAATGCATTCCATCAAGGGGTAGCGGAAAAACAAACCTCAAAAGATGGACTGAGTGAAAAAAGCCTTCCCTTGAGAATAAAGAATGGTCTTGATTTTTTCATGGCGTTTACCTTCCTGATCGTTATCGCTACCTGGTTATTTCCCCTCATTGCCCTGCTGATAAAAGCCGGTTCGAAGGGGCCGGTGATTTTTAAGCAATTACGGCACGGAAAGGACAACAAACCGTTTTATTGTTTGAAGTTCCGGACCATGGTCGTAAACGATAAAGCCGATACGGTACAGGCAAAAAAAGGAGACCGGCGCATCACCCCATTCGGATCTTTTTTGAGAAAAAGCAGTTTGGATGAATTGCCTCAATTGATCAATATAGTAAGAGGGGAGATGTCACTCATCGGTCCCCGGCCCCATGCAGTGCCCATGAATGAAATCTTTTCGGATCGGATTCCAGGGTATATGAACCGCCATGCCATCAAGCCGGGCCTTACGGGGCTGGCCCAATCCAGGGGATACAGAGGGGAGATTAAAAGCTATCAGGACTTGTACTTCCGGTATCGGCTGGATTTGTTTTACTTTAAAAAATGGAATTTACAGCTGGATGTAAAAATTCTGGTTTGGACCGTTTATTCGCTGTTATTTGATAATAAGAATGCGTATTGAATGGAAAAAGGCAGCCACCTGGGGAGATTGCTTATTGCGTTCAATAGTTCGTTTTCTTAAAGTAGAAGATTTGGGGAAAAAGGGCCGATGAGTAATTTACGTTGACTTCATTTTCTTTAAAGAAAAGTAAATCGGGTACTCGCTGAGACGCTTACCAGGCAGATTTCATATAGGTTACCCGACCCGCTATTCCCCCAATTAATTCATTTTTTCAGAAATTTCCTTCATGCTTTTGAAGCGGCCTTTCTCCTGTTTTTTAGAGGATATCCTACTAAGGATTTCCAGAAACAGGTCCTTAAAAAAAACAGGGCCGTAGTAGCCATACCGAACCCACATTCTTCGGGGCTCCTTGGCGAAGCGTACCAGCCATTCCAGGCCCCAATTGATCCAGGCTTTGCCCGGTCTTTTGACCGTTCCCGCGTAAAAGTCAAATACCGCTCCAATGGAACAAATAACAGGGGCTTCCAAAAATTCTTTGTTCGCAAAAGCCCACTTTTCCTGCTTGGGGGCTGTCATGCCGATAAACAGCACATCGGGCCGAAAGGTATTTGCAGCTTTGATCATTTGTTCGGAATCCGACCCGCTGAAGGTGTTTTTAAAAGGTGGAGAATAATACCCTACTTCAATATTTGGGAACTCCTTTTTGCACCGGGCTTTAATGGCATTTAAGGTGCTTTCCGAAGAACCCAAATAGAAACACTTGCCTCCTTTATTATTAAGGTCTTCCAGTAGGTATTGATGCAGGTCTGCCCCCGCAATTTTCTTAATTTTTTTTCCTGTAATTAACCAGTTAGCCAAAACAATGGCAATGCCATCCGGCAAGATTACATCTGCTTCCAAAAGGGATGTTCTGAACTCGGGATCTTCTTTTGTTAGACAGTAGGAGTACTGATTTAAGGTTTGTATCAATACCTTCTCTGATTTGGGTAAATGAACTAACTCCTGGCTAAATAGGCTGAAGTCGTGGAGTTGATTTTTGAGGGTGGCTGTTGGTGACATGGGTTGGCATTTTTTTATAAGAGACGGCAGGGCTTTAATCTTGCTATTATTCAATAAAATATTTAATAATTACATATTTTATTAAATAAGAAATTTTTAACATTGTTTATAGTTTGATAAGTAAATTTTAAAATTTGGTAGAGGTTTATAGAACATATTTTATTGACGGGTCTTGTTCAAATATAAAAATATTATTTTTTTATATGTAATTAAAACGCATAAAAGTGTCAAATAAATCATAAAAAAAGGTGTATGCAGTTATTGCAGCGTTTTTTGTCCTCCTTGTAAAAAAATCGCAGTCAGGTCTTTTGTCTGTTTGGAAATGAAAACTGGGATTTGAACGGCCACAAACACCTGCCAACCTTGAAAAACATTGGAATTTTAAAAACCAGATGAAATATTTTCTTTCATCATTCGTCTGACCTTCACTAATTCATAGACAAAATGCACAATAGAATAAAAGAAATATTTTCAAAAAAAATCAACTAATTTAAAGCCCTTCGAATTTGTTTTTTTATATAATAAACCGTTTATTAAGCGTGATCACCGTATTATCAAAATATCATTTTGATGTATTCAAAATTCAATTAATATAATTTTAATTTTCAGAATACGGTTTTTATAGGATTTTCGACAATTATCACCAATCAAATGGAGAAATTTTCGGGGAAGATAATAAAAAAATAAACCTTGAAAGATCCTTAAAGTGAGTAGTAACCTTTTTAAATTCAACACAATGAAAACGCTGTTTTATATATTGTTTATCGTTTTAGGGCTGACTTTTTTGGTACAGCCCAGCCAGGCGGCCAATTATTACTTTTCTACAGAATTAGGTAATGATTCCAGAAGTTTTATGGAGGCACAGGACCCCAAGACCCCCTGGAAGTCCATCCAAAAATTAAATGAAATTTTTAATACCCTGAAGCCGGGAGACCAGGTACTCTTCCGTAGGGGGGAAAAATTCTTTGGTAGCATCAATATCAATCAATCCGGATCAGTTGGAAGTCCCATTGTTATTGGTGCTTATGGCGAAGGAGAAAAACCGATCATCACCAGTATGGTACAAATAACGGATTGGGAGGCCAAAGGGAATAACCTATTTGAAGCACCTGTCGAAAGTTTCTCTGAGATGATTAATGTCCTAACCATCGACGGAACCCCTTTTGCTATGGGGAGATATCCAAATGCTTCAGAAGAAAATGGTGGCTACTTGACCATTTCTTCGCATAATAATAACGATGCGGTGAAATCCCAGGAGTTGAATTCATTTCCGGACTTTACTGGAGGTGAAATTGTTATCAGGAAAAAACGATGGACTATAGATAGGCTTAATATTACATCTCAAAGTGGAAACGAAATTTCATTTAATCCGTCGGGAGGTACATATTCTCCCTCAGTAGGTTACGGGTTTTTTATTCAAAACCACCCTCAAACATTGGATCAGGAAGGTGAATGGTATTTTGATAAAATTAATAGAAAAATTTTGTTGTTTAGTAATGAAGGTTTAGTTTCCACAGAAAAAATTGAGTTAGCAACATTAGATAGACTACTAAAAGTCAACCCTATGTCGAGCTCTATTTTAGTTCAAGATTTAATTTTTTTAGGAGCAAATGAAAATAATATCGAAATTTCTCAGTCGTCAGATATAAGCATTGTAGATTGTGAATTGAGGTATTCTGGAATTAATTCAATTGAATCAATAAAGGGGTTAAACTTACTAATTGAAAATTCAATAATAGAAGATAGTTATAGTGGTGCTATTTTCCTTAGAGGTAACAGAAACTATACTATCAGAAATAATCAAATACATAGGACTCAAATATTTCCTGGAATGGGTGGAAATGGTAACGGAAGAGGTGTGGCTATTTCAACTGATCATCTTGCCCATAACGGATTGATTGAAGGAAATACAATTGTCAAAACTGGATACGTTGGTATAAATTTAAATGGAGATAATACCGTAATAAGAAACAATTTTATCGATACCTTCTGTTTTATCAAGGATGATGGTGGTGGTATTTATACTCATGTTGGTTCATTGCAGTATGACTTTACTAATCGTGAGATAAGTGAAAATATTATAATAAATGGAGTAGGAGCAGTTGAAGGAACGCCTGATTTCAATAAAAAAAACAACGGAGCTGCCGAAGGAATATATATTGATGATAACTCTTCTGGAATAGAAATTAGTGGTAACAGCATATCGAAAATCTCTAATAATGGTATTTTTGTCCATAATGCTAGCAATTTATCTATTAATAAAAATAAAATATACGATACAAGTCAAGGTATATCATTTATACATGATAACAGTGGAAATCCTATTAGGAACATTAAAGTTAATTCAAATGAAATTCTCTTAAATAATTTTGATGAATATTTTGTTAGAATTAGATCAAAATTAAATGACCTTTCTGAAATGGGAGATTTCAATTATAATTATTATTCAAATCCTTTTAATAATGCGAATACTATTTCAGTAGGAATGCCTGACTCATTAAATAGAATGTTGATTCAAAATATTAACCTGAAGCAATGGAGCAATTTATTTCAGGTTGACCGTGAATCAACGGGTAGCCCAATATTTTTGTCATATTTTTTTATTAAAGATAGGATTGGAAACAATAAATTTTTAAACAATGATTTTGACTCAAAATTGGAAGGTATAGGCTGTTGGTCCCCAAACAGTAATTGTAATTTTACCATTGAAAACAGTGAATTTCTTGATGGAAATGCACTAAAAGGGTTTTTCCCAGATAAAGGTTTTTTAATTGTCGATGTTAAGGAAATAAAACTGGGGTCGAAGTATAATTTAAAATTTTCTGCGTTTTCGAAACAATCCATGACACTTAAGGTGTTTTTGAGGAAAAAGGACTCTCCTTATCAACGAATTTCTGACGTTAAATATTTAAGTGTATCTGACTTGGAAGATGAAGTTAATGAACTGTTTTTATCAGAAGGAAGTGAAGAAAATGCCGTTTTGATTTTAGAACCTCAAGATTCTGAAGCTGAATTTTGGATTGATAATTTGTATTTAGAAGAAGTTACTGGTGAGTTTGTTGATAGAGAAGAGATGGTAATTTTTGAATATAATGACTCTTCCTCTAAAAAATCAATAAAGTTGGACGGAGTATATTTAGATTTAAAAAGTAATATTCATTCAGGAAATATTTTAATAGAACCTTATTCCTCTGTACTACTGATTAAAGTTCCTGAAGAAAAATTAAGCTTATTTCCGGTGCCCATTTCCACTTTAGAATTAACTAATCCGCTAGACAATACAATTTGGAGGGAAGGCGAACAAGTGTCCATTGATGTTAAGATTGACGTTGGTGATATTAATGATATTGAAAAAATAAATTATTATTTCTGTGAAACACTGATCGCCACAAAAAGTGAGGATCCCTTTACCTGTACCTGGAAGAATATTCCATTCGGCAGGCATTACTTGCATGTGGAAGCTCTTGACAAATATGGTAGGGCTATTACTTCAGATAGTATCTTTGTTGAGGTTAAGAAACCCAATGAGGCACCGATTATTTATTTGGATATGCCTTTCGAAAATACTAACATTTTTGCCGGAGAATCCTTGCAAATTAAAGGCAGTGCCATGGATTTGGATGGTGAGATTGAACAGATTGAATTTTTTGCAAATAATGGACGTATTGGACGTACCGAAAAAAGTCCTTTTGACTTTTCCTGGGAAGCCGTTCCGCAGGGAACCTATGTCCTAACAGTAAAAGTGACCGATAATGAAGGTCTCGAAAATGTCTCTGATCCCTTAAAAATTTCAGTTGAACAAAACAACTCCCTTTTTCCTGATGAGCGTATTCTTTCGGAAAGCAACGGCCTTTTTTTTAATTTGGGCTCATTCGCCGAGGTCAGCATGGTTTCCCGTACTTTTAAAGGGGAAGAGGCTATTGTCGGCTATATCAAAGGCAAGACTCTCTCATTTACGGATTCTAGCAGCTTTGGTGCGCCGCTTTTTTGGACGGAACGTTTTGGTACCGAGTTTACGATTGCTATTCCGGTACCCAATGGTACTTACACAGTTAATACTTATCATAACGAACTTTGGTTCGGGAAGGGTGGACCGGAGGCCAAATTCGGGCAGCGGGTATATGATATTATTCTGCAACAAGAAGCGGTAAAAGAGAAATTTGACCTCTTTCTTGAAAATGATAACCAGCCGACGGTACTTACTTTTGAACAGATTGAGGTCACGAATGGCGTGCTCGAATTGGGATTGAAGGCATACGCCAATAATGCCAGTATCAGTGGCTTTGCGATTTCCCAAAACGATATAGAACCGGTCCTGAGGCTTAAAGCAGGGCAGCTTTCTGATGTGGTGTACAATGGAGATACCTTTGAATCAGACTTAAAATTCAAGGAATATTACGGCAATTCCTCTACGTATAGCCATACCAAGGCCAGCGATCAGCCACTTTTCCAATCGGAACGTAATGGATCAGTGCTAAGTTATGCAATTCCCCTTCCAAATGGTATCTATACGGTAAAGACCTATCACCATGAACTCTATTTCGGTCTTTTGGGACCGTCTGCCGGGGCAGGAAGAAGGGTCTTTGACATTACCCTGGAAAATCAAACAGTAAAAAAGGAATTTGACCTTTTTGTAGAAAGCCAAAACAGACCTACGGTACTGACGTTTGAGCAAATCGCGGTAACCGATGGGGTATTGAATATCGGCATGGTGGCTAGTAGCAATAGGGCAACCGTTTCTGCCATTTCCATTTATGAAAATGAGGTGGATTTAACCCATACCGCTGGAGAGGATTTTACCTTATTTGTAAATACAGGTAGTCAGTCGGATGAATTATTTGATGGGAGCGTATTTTCCAGTGAAGCCAATTTAGAAGGAGGGGTTTACAACACTGACTCCTGGACCTATTCCAACGGGAATGCTTCCGACGAAAGATTGTTTCAGACCGAGCGCAATTCAGGAAAGCTCAACTACCGCATACCGGTTCCTGATGGGGTTTATACTGTCTATACCATGCATAACGAATTGTATTTCGGATATGCCGGACCCTCTTCCAGAGCTGGAAGAAGGGTTTTTGATATCAGCGTGGAAGGGAAATTGGTTAAAAATGGCTTTGACATCTTTTCGGAGAATGGCAATAAACCAACGGTATTGGAATTTATAGATATTCAGGTAAGTGATGGTTTTCTGGATTTGGAATTACTGGCCAGGCAAAATCGGGCTACGCTTTCCGGAATTGCCATAGTACGAAATGGCAAGGGTGGCTCAATTAAGGGAGCCGAGAATAGGGAAGCAATCGGTAGCGAAGTTTTCAGGATAGAAAAAGAGCAACCTATCCTTAATGAAGCAATCAGGGTTTTTCCCAATCCTGCGAGGAATGAAGTAACCGTTGAACTAGGGGTTGATATCACAGAAGGAGGGATTCTTATCCATAATATGGCAGGCCAATTAGTAAAGCATTTTGACCTGAATAGCCTTCCGAGAAATAATAAAGGGTGTACGGTTTCATTAGATGCTATATCCCAGGGAGTATACCTGTTATCGGTATTTGATGGGTTAAAATTGGTGGAAAGGAAAAAGCTAATTGTCGTTAAATAATGGGAAAAGGATTCTTGCTTCAAAATATCAATTTTGTTTTTAACTTAGTTTTCCTTGGAGAATAACTTATTCAGATGAAGTTATTTCTTCGAAAGATAATGCAAGAAAACAATAATCCCCATAAGCAGGAGGCAATTCCTGCAAACACCAATTCAAAAAATTCAATTTTCGTATACCCTAACCAAACCCTGGTAAATAGAATACTGGCTGCGGAAAGAAAAAGGATAGACCAGAATTTTAACTTTGAAACGTAATTGGCTGAAGCTATTTTATCTTTATCCAAAAATAAGATAATCAGGTAAATAGAAAGGATTCCTAATAAGGAACTTGTGTCATCAAAGTATCGAAAATAGTTAAGTATTAAATCTGTCGTTTCATGTGTTAAGCCTATGAAACGGCTTATTCGGATTAAGGTATCAGGAGAATGCGTGATGTTATCCCAAATGATATGACTGATTGCTCCAATGAATATGGAAATCAATACCTTTCCATAATTTTTTTTAAAAATTTCCCCAAACACTACTACTTTAAAGCGGTAAAGTCTTTTTCTGAGGTGTTCTGGAAGATTTTCTATCAAAGGGTTCCTTATGACAGCATGAAATAAAAGTGCTAGTAAAATACCCATAGGAAGGTTAAACCAAAAAACGCCCCCCCAGGAGTGGCTATAAAAACTTTCAGCCTCCATTTTTAAAAATTTCTCAAAATCAGGGGCTAAACTACCTGTGATTAAACCGGTTAGCGAAAGGTACCTGCCAAAAGAACATTTTAGAGGAAATATTATCGCGGGATGAGAGAATGTAAAGGGCATAGAAATATCATGATTTCTAATTATAATGGAATAAACTTAATATATGTTTGTTTTGCCTTTTTCCACAGTTTATTTTAATAATAGCGGCCTGGAGGCAGTCACTACATTTCCTTCTCTATCTGTAGCATAAACATAAATTCTATAATTGCCGGATTTCTCGGGTAACCGGATTTCAACAAATTGATTATTCATTAATGAATTAACAATAGGTTTATCCTTTCTCCAGGTCTCCTGATCCAAAATTTCCCAATCATAGGATAATTCCCTCTGATAGGTATTGATGATACCTGCTGAAAACCAAAGGTTGGATCCTGGATTTCCTGCATACCAATTCCCGACAACGGTCAACTCGGGGAAATAATCCGGATTTACAGCTTCATTTTTCCATGCGCTTTTTAAATAATAATACGCAGGCTTTAACCTTCCTTTATAGTCAGTTATACCATACCAGGTAGCCGTACCCTCATACCTGTCCCTCCAACTAAAGGCCATGCCTCCCAGGTTGAACCCTTTATTTGCCTGGATGTATTCCTGCCATTGCTTTTTATACCATTTACCTTTTGAAACAGAAGAACGTTCAATTAATAAACTATCATTCCTAAAATCCCCGTAGGCTTTATTCCAATATCCTTTTGGCCCAAATTCCGTAATCATGTAGGGCCTTGAGGTATCTAATCGGGAGAAGACCTTTTTCAATTCACTAATGTTTTCTTTGTAGTAAGAATTGATTCCGATAACATCCAAAGATGGAGCATATTTTCTGTACGCATGTACTGCCGTATTGAGATCAAAATGATCGTGCTCTTCTGATGACAGAACCGGTCTTGTTGGATCTGCGATATGAATTTTCTGAGCCAAAGTTTCTATAAATTGCAGGTAGGCTTTTCTATTTAGGTCCAAATAAGGTTTTTCATAGAATTTTTTTAAAAGACCCCAGGTTTCGTTACCGATGTTCCAGGCAATTATAGTTGATTCTTCCTTGTATTTGTCCACATAGTCCAGTACCCTTTTTTCGTAATTCAATAGTGCATTTTTGTCCTTATAATAATCAATGGACGGATCAAACCAAAATCCATACATGATCTTTAAACCTGTTTCACCTGCTACAGAAAAGATATTTTTGTCATAAATTTGAGGTTCATACCTTCTAATGGTATTGGCACCAGCAGCCTTTATTTGATTGAAATCATGCTTCAGTTGATTTCTGGTTAAGGGGTAGAATCCCTCATGCCAGTCATGTCCGGTATTGTAACAGATACCTTTTACATAAAAAGGTTTGCCATCCACATTCCAGGAATAATTTCCATACTTGCCCTGAATCACGTTACTTTTGTATGTGTAGTTTGGTAAAAGGAAATCAGAGTTGATATCTTTATTCAAAGGACTATCAAAAGAGCTTAATATCGGAGCTAGGGCAGAAATATCAAATGTCCAGTCGATAAATGTTGTTATATCATCCGGACGCCAATCACTTACCCAGTTTTTATCTTTATTGCTGTAGAAAAAAACCAGGGCATTGATTTCTGGGTGGGAACTCTTGATTCGCACTAAGGCCTCCCTGTTCCATTGGACTGGATCGATACCATAAGAAGTAGAGCCAAATTCTGCGAGCATTACCGGAAGTTTTAATGACAGCTCTTCTATTTTATCGGCAAATGGCTCGTATATTTCGCTGAAATCACGAACCTTTTGATCGCTATAGGCCTGGCCGTAGTTCAAAGCTGTCAAACCGATCCAATCAACATATCCATTGTTATCCCTATTTATGCCATCTCCATAAGGAAAATAAGCCTTCATTTTAGAGGCTGACCAGGGACTCCATACCCAACTTACATTTTTAGCTCCCAAATCTTCAAATCGCTCGTATATATAGATCCAGGCAGCCTTAAATTCTTCCGGGGAATTTCCACCGGCTTCAGACCATGGATACATGGGGTTGTCCATCTCATGGGCAAAACGTAAAAATACAGGTGATTTAAGGTCTCTCAGTGCTAAAGCCATCTGATCAATATAGGTATCAAAATGGCCTTTGCTGATGTATTGCAATACTTTTTTATTTTCCCTCAAATCGGGATGGTTCTTGTATTCCTCAAATAAATTGGTAAATGGTTCCCAGGTGATCATTGGGATGGCACCATGGTCAATCACTTTTTGCCAACGACTTATGGGTAGGGGATCATCCCCCCAGGCCAAATAAGTAGAAATAATGGCCCAATCACATCCACTGGCTTTTTCTGTTTTTGTCACACGAGCCATATCCTCAGCCAAATCTAAAACAGGTAAGTAGGCACCCAGGTAAAACCCTCCTAACTTGTCAGAAATATTTGCCTGCCCTTTGGTTTCTTGCTCATCATCCTTGACGGAGGTAAAACCGCCGGGAATCAATAACACCAAAGTAGCTGCCAAAGAGAATATGACTACCGGAATGGCCATTTTATTTATTTTTGAATAAGTAATATTTAGGCTTAGCGGATTTTGACTTTCTTTTAGGCTATCTCGAAAATTTTTGACATAGTCAATCAATTGAGATTGACTTATAAAAACTGAAATCAAAAAGATCAGTCCATTTGTCAGCGCAAAAGCAGCCATTAAAAAGCTATAGGGATGCCAATCCCTGTTCAATCCATAAACTGCGGCAACTATGGAAAATAGGCCAATAACTAAGTTTGGAATGCTTAATAAAAATTCATTTTTATAGGAATGAACCTTTGGCGTAGGAATATACAATACCTTTTTATTGATAAGCGTGTAGAAAAAACCCAGGATATAGATCCACCAGGTTCCCACCCGCAAAATACCACCCAAAAGGTGTATGCCTTTTTCTTCCGGATCATGCAAATAGGTTTGGCTTTTTGCTCTGACCAGTAAGCCCAATAATAACAATGGTGTGAAATACCCAAAAAATTTCCAGGGATTCATCTGCCAGGGGTAGGTACCGGTTAACAATGCATATACAGGTACTGCCACATCGATAAGCGTGATGAAGCCAAACAAATAGTATAGGGGTAATAGTCCATAATGAATCTTTTGTTTCCAGGAAAATTTTCCGAATAGCTTTGGGAACAAGTTTAGCCATAGGTCAAAAGTCCCTCTGCTCCATTTAAGCTGTTGTTGGTAGTAGGCTGATAAACTGCTCGGCACAAGACCTTTCGATACGATTTCAGGCACATAAACGGATTCCCAACCTTCGGCATGGAGTAGCATACTGGTATGCATGTCTTCTGTTAATCCGGGTGCATGACCCCCTACAGACTCCAATGCTTTTCGTCTAAAGGTGCAATTGGCTCCGATAGCTTGTGCAGTGCCATATTCGCCCATGATTCGCATATAGGGACCGTAAAAGGTATAGGTTTGTTCTGCTGCGGCTTTGGCTATGAGGGTTTCATATTGGTTTTTATAGGCTTGTACTACCTGCACATAGCCGATTTTCGGATCCTGAAAGTAGGGAAGCACTTTATCCAAAAAATCAGGTGCTGGCACATGATCAGGATCAAGGATGACGCAAAATTCGCCATTAGACCGAGCCAATGCATGATTGATATTGCCTGCTTTTGCATTTTCATGAGTTCTTCTGGTAATATGGTAAACTCCTAATTCACCGCACAATTGCTTTAAATGCGGGTCGTCGCCCTCGTCGCAAAGATAATTGTTGTGGGGATGCCTGACTGCTACCATGGCCTTTAAAGTTTCGGCTATCATTTCAAATGGTTCTCCCGGACAGGCAGTTGTAAACATATCTACCTTGTATGACTTATTTAACTTAGGGGGCTCCAATTTGGGTTTTACCCCTGACAGTCCCTCAAAGTGGTACCACTCAAAAATTAATTCCAATAGTTTGAAAAGTAGTGCAACTGTCAATAACCAATACAATAACCGGTGACCTATTCCTACCTCTGCAAAGAATTTATAAACAAACCATCCCAGGGAAAGAAAGGCCCCCCAAACCAAAAACCGAAAAAAATTGAATTTTCTAAACATATAACAATTTAGTTTTAAGTTTTTTAATTATTTGAGCGGTGATATTCCGGATTCTTTTCGATAGGATTTATGTTACTAAAATGATCTGCCATTTTCATTTTTCATTTATTGGATTTTTAGGTATATTTTTGTAGCAAAATAAAAAACGAACATGTCAAAACCCATCCTGTACACCTTACTTATTTTTTTTACTTCCTGTAACCCATCCGAAAATGATTTTAAGCCTGAGGTAGAGATCATAGAAGATGGTAATCAGTTTCAACTTTATAGACATGGAGAGCCTTATTTTATCAAAGGTGCCAGTGGGTTTGCGGAACTGGAAAAGTTAAAAGATTATGGGGGTAATTCCCTAAGGACATGGAACACTGAAAATGCAGGTGAAATTCTGGATCAGGCGCATCAACTTGGGCTTACCGTAACCCTGGGCCTGGAAGTAGGCAGGGAGTGGTGGGGCCAGGATTTTCAATATTGGAATTTGAAACAGGTTAATGAAAAGATTGAAGGCTTGAGGATGATTGTGGAGAAGTACAAAGACCATCCCGCCCTTTTGATGTGGGGTTTGGGGAACGAGGTTCATGTATTTGGTGGTAACAGGCTGTTGATCATGCTCACCCTGAACAAAATTGCAAAAATGATCCATGACACTGACCCAAATCACCCGGTAATGACTACCACTCCCATGGGCCCGGGTTTCTCCAAATATGGATTGATGCGGATATTATGCCCCTATATAGATCTTTTGGGTGTAAATGGATTTGAAAGGATACCGGATTTGTATGGTGAAATACGAAGCCCCTTAGGATGGAATAAACCTTATATTTTGTCCGAATGGGGACCCCAGGGGCATTGGGAATCTGGTCAATCTGAATGGGGAGCAAGCTATGAAAAGAGTAGTTCGGAAAAGGCTTTACTCATGGATAGAAACTGGGAAATTATACACAGAGACCAGGAACTTTTTTTAGGAGGATATGCCTTTTATTGGGGCCATAAATATGAGGTAACCCATACCTTTTTTAGTTTGTTTTCCTCCGATGGATTGGAGTCTGAATCTGTTAATATCCTTCAAAGCAAATGGAAAGGGGATAGCATTGATAATTGGGCTCCCCGCATTGATTCGGTTTTAATTTCCCCTAATGATAGGAAAGACAACATTTACCTGGTGGCAGATTCTACCTACCAGGCAAGGGTCATGGCATCAGATGTGGACGGGGACACTGTCAGATATTGGTGGGAACTGAGACCAGAAGGGAAGAACTATATTGAATCCGGAGATTTTAACAATACACTTCAACACCTGTTAACACCCATGGATTCCTCCACTATAAGGATTCGGACCCCGGCCTATGAAGGGCCTTACCGGTTATTTGTTTTTGCCTATGATAACCACGATCATTTTGCCTCGCACAACATTCCCTTTTACGTGGTAGTAAAATAAATATTAAGGGTTTTTTGGGTTAGTGAATTGGAATTAACTGTTATTTGTAAGGGATAACCTTATCTTGAATAAATCTGAGTATTATTTCCTTGTTAATGCTCTGATAATTTACAATCATATTTGGATTAATAAATATCCCTTGTTTTACTTCCTTTTGAATTTGATCGTGGATGGAAAAATGTTCACATTTAACTTCTACTCCCTCTTTATCATTAGGGATAACCAAATAACTTTTATCTTTGATACAATCAAAATGGTACAATGCCAGTCCACCAAAAGCCGAGTATACCGGTATGAGGGGCATTTTTTTCTTTAAAAATGACCATTTGTACTGATTAGCTTTTATTTGTTCCAGCTTTTGAATCCCATCTTGATTTCCCATTTCTATTAGGGCATAGCTATCATGATAGCGCTTTTTCAATAGTGGAGAATAAGAAATACCATTGGCGGATACAGCATCCCATTGATCCGCCAACCCGAAAGAATGCGCAATCCCAGCCTGGGAAAAATTATTAATGTCCAGATCAATCACCATCATGAAATCAAAATTCTGTTTCTTCCTTCTTATTTCTTCCATATATTGATTTCTATAGGCAGCCATTTTGGATATTCTGTGGGAAGAATAATACTTATTAATCCGCTTGTTTAAATCATGATTGATAGGATATTCATTAAATTTATGGCAACTAATAAAGACCTTATCATTATTTTTTTGCCAGTCTTGTAAAATACTTTTAGTATTATCAATGCTATCATTTTCAAAGATAAGGATTTGAAAATTTTTGAATTTCTTGGTGATTTGATTAAGGCGGGGAATATTTTTTTTAAGATTTTTTTCACAATCCCTAACTATAGAGCAAATAACGATGGTCGAATTTCCCATCAAATCATAGCCCCTGCTTATTATTTTTTCATAAGACATATTCATAAAACATTGATCGATAAGTGTAAAAAAGTTACATGAATTGTAATAAACGGTTCTTAATTCTGTTAATCAATGAAAATTTATTTTTAAATTCTTTGTTGAGTTTCGTATCCATTTTAGGTTTTTTTTCAAAATAAAAAATTGATTTCTGCGTCGTATCCAAACATGTGTCGAAACGTGTTGTTTTTTTTGTATTTGAGGCGGCTTCACCAAAACCAATGGAAATTACCTTGGACTGGGAGGGAAATACAGTATATTGGTCATTTTTAAATTGGTTATAACACCAGCGAATGGCCCAGGAATCTATTTTTCCATTCATTTGCTTATAAAGCATCCAGGGGAGATCACTGCCTCCTCTCATGAATTGGTATTGACCGAAAGGATTCCTTTTGAATTTTTTGAAATCTTTGACCTCCCAATCCACTTCCTTCCATCTGTTCTGCCAGGTCCCCCAGCCCCAGGAGCTGGCTCGGTAGCCCAGGTACCAGTCTTTGGGATAATCCTTTAAGGAGGGTAAGTCTAAACTGTATCCTGAGATTGAGAAGATTTTATTTTCCGAGGAATAAAAATCAAGGGCCTGATTCATGAAATTCAAAAAATTAGGAGAGGTTATGAGATCGTCTTCCAAAACAATTACTTTTCCAAATTGCTCAATTATTGTAGAGACTCCATCAATGATGGAATGGGACAATCCCTTATTTACCTGGGATAGGTAAACCTCTACTGATTTAAAGCCATTGACATCCTCAATCAATTCCCTGACTTTCTCAACATCTGCCAAAGAATTCTTTTTTGGTCCATCAGAAAAAATAAAAAGCCGACTATCTTTTGCCAATGAATTCGCTTTTAGTGCTTGAAGGGTACGTAGGGTTTCCTTTGGTCTATTATATGTGAATAAGCAAATGGGTGCAAACATTTAATTTTATTAATTAATGATAATAATTATCAATTACGTACTTTACCTTCTCTTTCCATAGTTGACTTTTCGCAAACTTTATGGCTTGCTCACTCATGCTCTGATATTTATCTGGATTTTCCGATAGAAAAATAATTTCATTTTTCAATTCATTAATCGTTTCTTGCAGGTTAGTAATTGGTGCCTTATAACCCGTTGATGAGGTTATTGTTTCTCCTTGACCGTGTAAATCCAATGTAAAAACCGGTAGGCCAAATGCCATAGCTTCCAATAACTGAGCAGGGCAGGAATCCCTTAAAGATGTAAAGAGAAAACAATCATGGCTTAAATAGAAAGATTTAACCTCTTCGTAACCAACTTCTCCTATCCAGTTTACTTTTTCTTCTAACTTGTGAATTTTTATTCGTCTCTTTAATTCTTCTCTCATTTCTCCATCTCCCACTACAGTAAGTGAAATTTCAGGATGATCACACAAAGCCTTCATTACATCCAGGGTCAATAATACCCCTTTTCTCGGCATCAGTCTTCCCACCCACAATAACTTAAGTTTGCCCGATTTAATGCTTTTGGGCTTTGATTTTATTGGGAAAAAGTTTAAAGGAATGGATGAATCTAAAAGAAATGCTACATTATTGTGAGGGTACTTTTTAACCAAATCATAAGTATCTGAATTAGAGGTCAATATGACTTTTGCTTCCTTAAGCATGGATTTAAAGCCAGGGTTAAATTTCTGTAAATATTTACTTATTTGTTCCCGAATCAATTCTTTCTTCCAATCATTTAAAAAGTATGGTTTAAATATTATGGGAGCTGACTGACCTCCTCCTGTTGGACCAAATATAAAAGGGACTCCTAATTTATACAGAAAGGAGCCTATCTGTATATTTCCCCAGGTCACATGATGCACTATATCAAAATCAATAATTGCATGATATTTTCTAGCTTTAGCATAACAATTCCATTGCCAAAGGAAATAATATAGGTACATCCCCTGATATGAAATTGAGTATAATTTCTCCAATTGAAATGGTAATTTTATAAAATGAAAATGAAGATTTTCAGGTATTTTTTTTAATTTTAAGTTGTTTTTTTCTGTTGATCTTGTAAAACAATGTACCTCATGACCCTGGTTTGAAAGTTCCCATGCCCAATTCCATCCATACCCGGGTTCAGACCCCTTGTTGGGACTGCAAGCAAAAGAAGACAATAATATTTTCATGATTAAGTATGAGAAGTTAAACTAAAAGTCCCTATTTCCACCAATTTGGAAATAGTAGGCGTATATGTATTGAAATAAAATGTTTAATTGCAATGTGATAGCCGAAATGTCTTTTTTCGAAAATAAAATACTCCATTGGGGGACTGTAACCTAATGGGGAGTACAAATTTCTTATTCTTTCCTTTAAAGGAGTTTGGCTAATTTGCCATTTGGGTAGTTTAATATTCTTTTCACAGGTTCCAACGTATACTTTGGTACAATAGAGAACAATCCCCTCTTTTTTTGCCCTTAATCCATAATCTATATCCCCTACGGCGTGCCGAAATGTAAGATCCAGGTTCCCAACTTTTTGAAATACGAAATCCGGGATCAATACGCAATTTCCATTGATTAGGTCACAGGTGCTAAGTTCTCCATTAGGAACATTAGGATAGTACTTATTGTTAAGGAAATATCTACCACCATAGCTAAAGGTCCCTTTTTCTTTTGCAGATTCGAAGGTTCCACATATAATTGATTTGTGATCAAAAGATTCCGATGATACCACCAATTCAGTGAGGGCAAAATCATACAAAAATGAATCATCATTTAACCATAAATAGAAATCATAATTTTTTTTTGAAGCTTCGCTCCAGGCTTTATGCATTCCTCTATTCCAATATAAATTTCCATCACCCTTAAGTGTGGTGATTTCACTGAATTTTTTTTTAACCGCTATGGCTGTTCCGTCTATTGATCCATCATCTACCAAGTAAACATGACAACCAATATTACTATTCAATCCTTTTTGGTTAAACAAGTTTTCAAGGCATAATAGGGTTTTCTCTTTTCTATTGTGACAGGTCATTAATACGGCAATTTTATACATATTTTAACTAATTAAATATCTATTACCCTAAAAAATTCTGATCTGATGACATCTCCTGAATATTTTTCTTCCATTATATTTCTACTTGCTTTTTTGAAGGCATTAATTTTATCTATATCATTTACTAGGTTTAGCAATAGCTGTATACATGAAGCCTGTGTATCTGAGATGTATCCATTTTTTCCATTTTCGATTATTTCTCTTGCTCCTAATGCAAATTTGGTGGTAATAACAGCCAATCCCGCAGCTGCAGCCTCCCCAATTACCTGGGGATAGGCATCATATCGTGTAGGCAAAATGAAAATATCGTGATTTAGAAAAAGATTTCTATGGATATCTGAACCGTATTTTATTCCTTTTATAAAGGTAAGTCCATCAGGATGTTCCGGTAGCCAATTCGTTACTATGGTCAATTCCACTATTCCTTTCAGTTCCTTTTTCCATGCCTCCACCAAAAGATCCCCACCTTTCCTATGATAATCTGCGCCAATAAAGAGTACTCTTGGGACCTTTGGTGTATTCCTAAAAGGAAATTTAAATCTATCAATATCAAAGGGCATTGGGCATCTGAAGAGTTGATATTTTTCAACCTTGTATGTTTTTAAAAGGTTAGAATATACAGCGTCAGTCAAGCATATTATTTTAGGACATTGAAGCAATAGCTTTTGATGAATTTTAAAGATTATGGATTTCTCAAATTTTTTATGAAGCAAAGCAGCGTATAGAGTTCGGGTCCAATCTAGTGAAATAATTATATTTGCTTTTTGCCATGCACCGAGAGTAAAAAGTGCTGGACTAATTCCCTGGAAAATTATAGTACAATCGGTTTTTGAATAAGATTTTATAATTTCTCTTAAATGCAATGCATTTAATAGACGGTTGCAATAAGTATTAGTTATATTAATTCCAAGGACCTTGTGTTTGATTTTATCATTAAGAGAGATGAAGTCCACGTCACCATTAAAGATTTTTTGTATATTTAATTCAAGTGTTTTATTACCCAAATCCACTGGAAATGTGATAAATAATATATTTGATTTAGGTGCTTTCAAATCAATTTAATTTATTTTTCACTAATTAAAATACTGTCCTCAATAGTATTTTTTAAGTTTAAATTTCGATAGTTTTTATCGAATATTCCTCTTGCCCAAATTTTAATTTCAAGATCATTCATTTTTCGAAAATATGGAGATAAACCAAAGCCGATTAATATCCATAACATTCCATAATTTAAATCGAAATTATTTACATCCTCTACCCATGAATATACCCAGCGGAAGGCGATGAATACTCCAATTAATTTCGAATAGATATTATTAGATTTTGTTACAGCGTAAAAAGAGGCTTGATAGAAAATCATAAAGTAGATAAAAACACCAACTACGCCAGTCCAAGTAAAAATATTAACTATTGCGACTTCGTTCTTAAATCTTTCATTTACACCAAAATTTTCTATCATTTCCTTGCCAAACCATTCAGTTTCATTTCCTCTGGCAGGTGATCTTCCAATTATCCAGCTATTATATTTAGTGGCTGTTGATAATACCTCTTCATAAATAAATGTTCGAGTATCAGCTGTTAGATCTTCCTTTTCATTTTCACCTTTGGAATTAATTTTCACCTCAGAATAATCTCCTTCGATATATTGGTCTATTTCGAAAATGTTAAATACATCACTTATAGCAAGCCAAAATAATAGAACCGGAATAATAAATAATATGTTACAAAGTATAAATAGTTGGTGTTTTGAAATCCATCTTTTAAATGGATACAAAAGCAAGATTAGATAGGGTATAATAAATTTGATTACATTACTTCGTGCTCCTAAATTAGAGAATAATATAAATATTGTTATTAACCCAATTAAAGCGATCCATCTATATTGGTAATCTGGAAGAAAAAAAATTAAAAATGTTATAGGAATAAGGTAAAATCCATAAGTTTGACTTGGTATTAAGAATATGAGGAATAGAAAAAATATCGGTAATAGTATCTTTAAATAATTGCTTATTGTTATTTGTAATATTTTTGGCTTTATAAATATTACAGTAATAATTGGCAACATAAGAGGGAAAATATTTGATATCAAACTTTTCCAGTGCCAATAAGTTTCTGCTTCGAATATCCCACGTATTATGCTAATTATATTCCATAATATATATATATTAATATAGATAAATAATTTTCTGTTATATTTATTAGAAGAATGAATATTTTGAGCAAAGAAAATAGATAATGCTAATAAAGATATTGGCCAGATTAGTATCGGATTTGTTAGATTTAGTCCTAAACTATTTTCTAAATATACTGATATTGAAATAAATGAAATTATTGAGATACCTAAGAATATTATATTGGATATTAATTTTTCTCGTTTCATTTTGTTTTGTATCAATTATTGATATAAATCAATAATTGATTTTATATTTTTTTCTAATCGATATTCATTTAAAACAAGTTTAAAGGCATTGTCTGCTTTTTCTTTGGCAGCTTTATATTTAAAATAGCACGAAATAACGGTTTGAGCTAGGACTTTATAATTTGATTCTATTAAAAATCCATTGTCATTATCTTTTATTAAGTCCCTTAGTCCTGGACTGTCATATAGAATAACTGGAATCTTACATGCCATTGCTTCTATTGATGCAATGCTTAATCCTTCAAATTTCGAAGTCATAACGAATAAATCTGCTGATATTAGTAACTCTCTTACATTACTTTTATTACCTAAAAATCTTATCGAATTAAATACATTAAGTTCTAATGCTAATTTTCTTTCATAGAATTCCATTTCGCCTATTCCTAAATGAATATAAACACAGTTTATTTTTTCGTTGATAATCGGCATTGATTTAATTATATCTGCGTGATTTTTAATATCTGTACATCCCCCTGTAGAAATTATTACGAAACTATCTTTTGATATTGATAATTTTTCTTTTATTTCATTTTTTAAATTGTTGGTTGTCTCCGGATAGAATTTTCTCAAGTCAATCCAATTATTGATCTTTTTAGATGGATTATGATAGATTTCTAACTCGTTATTATACACACTTTCCCCGATTGTTTGATATGTTGTGTTACAATATTTTCTGAATATTGCTCGTGTAAAAATCTGAAAAAATCTAGTCTGTAATTTGTTTTGGAAATTATTATGTTGGGTCTTAATTATCTTTATTCCTGCTAATTTCCCAACTAAGAATATTAAATATAGGCTATTACGATGTACGTGTAATACGTCTATCTTTTCTGTTTTTAAATAATTATATATTTTTCTGTAATTTGAAAATATATTAAAGATGTTATTAATTGGCCAATGAAGTACCTTTATATTCTGGTTTTCAAATTGGCTTTTAAATTCTCCAATTTTTTTACCTGTACTTACAATAATTATCTCAATATTTTTTTCTTTAAAGAATTTTATAGCATCTGAATACATAATTTCTGCACCAGAATATTTTAATTCATTAAAGATATGTAAAACGCGTATCATTTGCATACAATGTTTTTATATAATTCTATATAGTTTCTACAAATTTCTTTCTGTGAGAATCTTTTTACTACATTTGATAAACCTTCTATGCTTAATTTTTCATAATAATATTTATCGTTTACCAATTTAGCAATAGCGTTGGCTACAATTTCTGGTTTTTCAATATCAATTAGGCAGCCAGCAGCTCCATAGTTCAATACCCATGGTACTGCCCCAGAATTCTTTCCTGCTATAACAGGGATGCCTTTTGCCATTGCTTCAATTATGTTATTCCCAAAGCTTTCCTCTCTTGCCGTATGTAGCATTATATCAAAATTATGTAATTCTTTTAAAAATTTTCTATGTGGTAATTTTCCTCTAAAAATTACATTCATATTTAATCCTTTTTTACATATTTGTTTATAGTTTTTACTTGATTCCCCAAGTCCTTCTCCTATCATTGTTAGTTTTATATTTTTTATTTTAGTGTTAGCGATATTAAATGCTAATAAAGCTGTTTCAGGATTCTTAAAATATGTCCATCCATTTGCTACATAACAAATTTGTATTTCTTTTTTAGTAGGGTAGACTCTTTTTTGTTCAATTTCATAATCATTTATGGGATTAGGAATTATATCTCCAGCTAAATTAATACCTGATTTCAGATATGGTGAATTATAGGAGAAATGTTTTCCTTTTTTTCTAACCCATAGGTCCATTAATAATCTAGATAGCCGATATGGATGTTTAGTTAATTTTAAGATTCTAAATGAATCATCCCTGAAAGTAATTAAATGGGGAACTTTTGATAAAATTGTACCTATAGCGAATTCATAACTCCAGTGAGCATTTACTATATCTAAATTTTCTTTTTCCTCATTTATAAATAATTTTATTTGTTTAATCTCTTTTCGACAGAAATCGAAAGTTTTTATTTTGTTACTAGATCTAAAATGCCCTATAATAACTTTTAACTTTGGTCCTTCTAATATGTGTTTTTCCTTCACTGTTGGATCTAATGTAAATACTGTGACCTTATGTCCATTTTTTATTAATCCATCAATTATTATATTTATCGCTGTCCCACCTAAGCCTAAATTTTCTTCCGTTCGTTTTAAATTTTTTAAATGGATTTTTAGTTCGGATATGTTAATAGGTGAAGCTATTCCAATGTTCATTATTTATTATTTAGTTTGATTAATTTTATAGCGTAGTAGAATTTTTCCTTTAATAGATTTTTTTCCGAATTTATTATTCCAAAATACCATATATTATATAACGTTAATAGTGTTCCGAACACTAATAATAGTAATAATCTTAGTATTCCTTCATCTAATAGTATATATATTAATGTTGATATAAGGAAATATATTCCTGTTATTGTTACTGTTTTTAATACCACACTATTTATGAAGTTTTTTATTGATAAACCAAATGTTATTTTTCCAAAATAGATAATTATGTTGCTCATAATTATTTGATATATTATAAATTGAATATATAGATAATATGGTTCGTATCCGTTTTTAAACAAAATATAATTTATAGGTAAATTTAGTGATGTTATTATTGCGGCAATAATCTGATATTGTTTTATTTTTCCTACTGCTAATATTGCTGAATTTACTGGTATTACTAATTGTGATACTAGATTTTTTATTAATAATAATCTACAAAAAATTATTGCATATTCAGGTATGTCAATTAGCCAGTATTTAAAAATGAACTCCATTTCTATTATTAATGGAATAGAAATTAGCATTAATAAATAAAATGAAAATCTACTGCCTGTTAATGTCGCTTTTTTCATAAATGACCTATTACCAGCACCTTCACTTTTAGCGATTATAGGATTTAATGCTCTTTGTAAAGTTAATGAAAACACTCCTACCTGACCATTTATTTGATTCGCAATAGCTTGTGCTGCATTTATATTCGCTCCAAAGAACATATTTAATACTATTCCTTGACCATAAGTTGAAATCATACTGCTTGAGGAATTTATTAATGACCATGATGCGAAATTTGTCATGTTTTTAAATATTTTAGGATCATAATATTTTTTGAAAGAGAATTTGGTTTCCTCATATCTCCACCAACAAAACCCTATCCTAGATATTAGTAAAAAAAGTGATAATAATGTTAATAGCAACCCATAACCTATTAAAGGATCGTACAGTGATTGATATGTTAAAAACCAAGCGATTAAAAATTTTACTATAGATTCAAAAATTCCAATTACCGCAAACAAAGTCATGTTTTCATGGGCATTAATTATTGCATCAAATGGAACTCCTATTATGCTGAAAAAAGTGCTTATTACCATAAACTGGTATATAGTTTTTGCTGCTAATAGTCTTTCCTCAGGTATTTCTAATACCTCGTTTAACAAAATATGGCCCACTATTTCTAATAAAATAACTGCTGCTATTGAAATGACAATATGTAATATTAAACTAACATTAAATATTTTTTTTAATTCCAAAATTGTTCCTTCTCCTTGTGCATATGACATAAATCTTTGCGAAGCTGCAGTCATTGATGCGTTTAAAAATCCAAGCATGGAAATTGCACCAGCTACAACATTGAAAATTCCATAGTCATTTTCTCCTAATGCGTTTAATATTAATCTAGTTGAATATAGCGAGATAAAAACAGTAATTGCCATTTTACCATACAGGATACTTGTATTTACGGCTACCCTACTTGCTGCTTTCATAAAATAAAATGGCTATTTGATTTATTTGCATCAATTTATCTTTTCATAATATCCTTTACCATAGTCATTTTTATAGCCGTATTTTTTGTCTAATATTCCATTGAAAACGATCTTCATGTTTGGAAATGTTTTCTTTGAGATTAGGGTTTCTATATGCGGTAACAATGATTTATGGGTGTGTCCCTGCCTGATAACGTATAGGGATAAATCTGCTAATCCCCCGATCAATAAGGCATCTGTCACCAATTTAACAGGTGGCGTATCTAAAATGATATCATCAAATTGCTCCCGTAATCTAGTTATTAAAATTTTCAGTTCTTGTTTTTCTAATAGTTCGGATGGATTGGTTACCTCTTGTCCACTTGGGATGATGAATAATCTTTCATGGTACCCAGATGGGTGGATGATCTCTTCCAATTTCACCTCTCCCTTTAAATAGCTTGTTAAACCAGGTAACTTTTGATTTAATCCAAACATATTTGAAATTTCTGGCCTCCTTAGGTCCAATTCTAGTATGATCGTTTTTTTATCTGAAATGGCCAAAGCGGCTCCTAGGTTCGCTGCTATGAAACTTTTTCCTTCTTTTGCAATACTTGAAGTTAATACGGCTACCCTCCCTTTTGCTTGCTTTTGATGTAAAAAGTGTAGTTGCGTTCTTAATATCCTGAATTGTTCTGTTAGGACATTGTTCTTTTGGGTTTTCATTATTAACGGATCTCTTAACTTTTGAAAAGACAGCTCGGCAATCACGGGGACACTTAGCGAATCCTCGATTTCTGCTTTGCCAGCAATTTTATTATTCATCAAGCTTCTTAAAAATATTAATCCTAATGGCATAAGAAGACCAAATAGTGTGGCAGCCCCAACAATTTTATACTTCTGAGGTGAATATACCTCACTTACATAGGGATCATCTACTACCCTTACCTCTGAAAGTGTTGCAGCAAAATTTAGTGAAAGTTCCTCTCTTTTTTCCAGAAGGTAAACGTATAAGCCTTCTTTGATGGCTTGTTGTCGTTTGATACTGATGAATTCCCTTTCCTGTCCAGGAATGTTTTTGATAGAGGCTTCATATTTGGCATTTAGGGCCTCTAGTTCCTCTTTTGTACTGATCAATCTCGATTTAATATTGGATACACTTTCTTTAATGGCCGATTTGGTGGAATTAATTCTACGCATTAGACGAATCAACAATGGACTATTTTCTGAAGTTGTTGCTGCTAAATCCTCTTTCTCCAGCTGTAATTCGGATAATTGCTCGATAAGGTTGATTAATCTTCTGTCCGATACTCCAAGTATGGTAGGGATGTTTTCACTATTCTCTTCGTTTAAAATATACGATTCTATTTCTTCCAGTGTATTTATTTGTAAACTTACCTCATTTAGTTGTCGGTCATATGATTGTACATTTTGAAGGTAGATATTTGATTGGGATGAGATATCTGTTAAGCCTATACTACTTCGGTAGTCTTCTACTTCCCCTTCCACATTGCTTAAATCCCCAGCAACAGATGCCAACCTTTGGTCAATAAAATCAAGCGTATTTTGAATTATTTTGTTCCTTTCAAACAAAGTGAGCTGGTTGTAATTGTCAATTAATCTATTTAATATGCTTATTCCTCTTTGGGGCACCTCATCCACTAATGTTATACCAACCACCGGAGAATCTTCATTTAATAGTTCTACTAGAATATTTTCTTTATAACCATTGATGATGACATCTTTATTAAAAATATATATAAAAATAACTTCGCCAATATAGTCTTTTAAATATTCAGTCGGTTCCAGTCTCCAATCTCCTATCGTACTTTCTACCTTTTCTGAAAACACATAATCTATTTCCTGCCCATTCTCATCTGTTATCGAAAAAGTATGTTGGTCTTTAATTTTAATTTGTACTATATCTTGGTTTGAAATTATTTCAGACGAAATTATTTCTAATTTTATTGGTTTTTTTTGATATAACTCTGAATAGTCGGAACCTTCCAATATATAGTAGTACACATTTAATTCAAGATCCTCTACAATTTTGGAAATGATATTTCTCGATCTTAAAACCTCAATTTCATTTTCCACTGATTTTGGTAATTGTCCCGATTCAAGTTCCTTTAATATTCCTTCGTTTCCAGGTTTGTTGTTCCCTTCCGGAATAATTAAGGTTGTTTGAATTTCATAGCTCATGGTTTGTTGCCGTAAATAGTAAACGGCTAGGCTTATTGTAATGGCTAAACTAAAGACAAATAGCCATTTGTAATACCAGAGTTTAGCTAGTATTTGATTCAGATCGAAGTTTTCTCCTTCTTCAATTTTATTTAATTTTTTAAGAATTTTTTCCTGAATTTTATTTTCCATGATTATCTTATTCTGCGCTGAGATATGCTGGTATTTTTTTATGGATTTTATTCTGATCCAGAACCCAATAGTAGTTACATCTTACAGTCCCCTAAAATTGGATAGTCTTTCTGCCTGAGTAATTGGCTTCAAAAATATAATTACAGGATTTACAGGATTAAGTATAGTCGCATTTTCTTTTTTATGGATTACAATCGTTCACAGCTTCGCCCGGTCAGTCACAAAAACTTCATTTTTTGCAGGTTAAACAGGGTTTGGGTAGGTCGTTGGTAAGGTGATTTGTTTAACCGGGTTAAGAAAGTTTATTTTATACTAGCTGTATATTACCTGTAATAGGTTTATTTTCTCAGAGGCGCAATTGCTTTTCGCATAAAAATCAGGATGATTTAAATTAGTCGTAAAATTTCTTTTTGGTTGAAATTTCATTTTAAGGTTATCCTCTAAGAAAGTAAAAACCTGATCCTTTCAGGAATCAAAATTAGTCGCTGTTTTATTGTTCCTGAAATTTCCTACAGGAAATCAAATATACAAATGATTTTTACAAACCATAATAAAAAGAACGTAAAAAGTGCATTTTAAATAGCTAAATATGCGTTTTGAATTCATATTTAACCCTTTCATTTAGTTGGCTGGAGTTTAATTATCAAGTTAAAATACTATGCTTGAAAGCCATAATAACTTATAAATAGAATTAATCCGGTATAATATAATGTTTTTTGGCACTTTCGTAAGTGATTTTTCTTCCTTTCGATACAATAAATTTCAAGGCTTTTTATAATGGATTTTCGTTTAACGCTTTCAAGGTTCCGGTGTCTCTATTATCCTTGTGACGGCCACGGGTGCTGGGTCGGTTTTCGGTATCATTTTTAATTTTCGTCAGTATCCTACCGATGACGTATTTTATAAGTGTTTGGTGTTCAATATGATATAATCACTTCAAAAATACATCGTCATCCTGATTTCTGCGTTTAAAAAAAGTTAAGTCTACCATTGACGGGAGCGTGTCGCATCGATGTCAACGTCGTCATTGCGAGCGCAGCGAAGCAATCTGATTCGAAGCGTTGATGTAAGGATTACGAAAAAGGTCAGTTAAATAGGATGGATGTTTACGTTTTCCGACAGACTGCCGCGGGTGCTGGGGCGGTCAGTGAAAGGCGATTGGAGTCAGGTCAGCACCCTCGCAGTGACGGGAAGCGTTCGACGGGAAGGGAATACCGTCATTGCGAGCGCCAGCGAAGCAATCTGATTCGAAGCGTAGACATAAGTATTACGAATAAAGGGCAGGTAAATACCCCTGCTGTGCACGTCTTCCGACAGACTGCCGCGGGTGCTGGGGCGGTTAGTGAAATACGAATGGAGTCAGGTTAGCACCCTCGCAGTGACGGCATCGGTTCGCAGTTACTCCAACGTCGTCATTGCGAGCGCAGCGAAGCAATCTGAATCGGAGCGTTTGCCGTAAAGAGTTCGAGAAAAGGGCATTAAAATACGCCGGACGTGCACGTCTTCCGACAGTCTGCCGCGGGTGCTGGGACGGTTAATGAAATACGATTGGGGTCAGATTAGCCCCCTCGCAGTGACGGACTGCGTTTCCAGTGCGCACACCGCGTCATTGCGAGCGCCAGCGAAGCAATCTGAACCGGAGCGTTTGCCGTATGGAGTTCGAGAAAAGGGCAGTAAAATACGATGGACGTGTACGTCTTCCGACAGACTGCCGCGGGTGCTGGGGCGGTCAATGAAATACGATTGGGGTCAGGTTAGCCCCCTCGCAGTGACGGACTGCGTTTCCAGTGCGCACACCGCGTCATTGCGAGCGCTAGCGAAGCAATCTGAACCGGAGCGTTGATTCAAGGAGTTCGAGAAATGGTCGGTTAAATACGCCGGATGTTTACGTCTTCCTACAGACTGCCGCGGGTGCTTGATGAAATACGATTGGGGTCAGATTAGCCCCCTCGCAGTGACGATTCTCGCTTCCCCTCCCTAAGTCTCTCAGTCCCTAAGTCCCTCCGTCCCTCAGTCTCTCAGTCCCTCAGTCACCTTACACATTCCCTCCAATTAAAGGTAATTGCGTTAATAATTGCTAATACATTTTAACATTCTTAAATTGATGAATGATTTCACAACACATCAATATCCTTCTTGCCGATGACGATCAGGCCGATTGCCTTCTTTTTAAAGCTGCCCTGCAAGAGTTGCCGGTATCCGCAAGTCTCACCATCGTGCAAAATGGAGAGGAGGTCATGGAGGAACTAAGCAAAAATGGGAAAAAGCTGCCCGATGTGCTTTTTCTGGACATTAACATGCCGCGAAAAAGTGGCTTTGCCACCTTGGGAGAGATAAAACGAAACACCGGGCTACAGAAACTTCCGGTGATTATGTTTTCTACCTCTGCGGACCTGGAATCGATAAAGAAGGTTTTTAGAGATGCCGCACACTATTATATCTGCAAGCCGGTTGAATTTGCGAATTGGAAAAAAGTCATCTACGAAGCGCTAACCCTGGTAACGGAAAAGGATCACTCCCTGCCGCTCGAAGAAAACTTTATGATCACAGGCGCTTCCATCGTTATTCCCGATAATCCTAAAAAGTAAACAAAGGGTAACCCATGCCAGTGAGATAACGCTCGCTTTCCAAGATAAGGATAGTACCTGAATGCCAATGAAAAAGAACCCATCAACATCCAGCCGATCCAAACCGCTTCCTGCTTCCAAGCGCCATTTCCCCATCGTTGCCATAGGGGCATCTGCAGGAGCTTTGGAGGCAATGACAGAATTGTTACAATACCTGCTGGCAGATACGGGGATGGCGTTTATATATGTGCAGCACCTTAGTCCGGACCACAAGAGCATGCTGACTGAAATTTTGTCGAAGAAGACAAAAATGAAGGTGCAGGAAATTGACGACATGGAGATGATACAGCCCGATAATGTTTTCGTCATTCCCTATGACAAAGGTATTGAGGTGACAGACGGTCAAATAAAATTAATTCCCCGATCCGACAGCAGTAATGCGATTTCCATCGATGTCCTTTTCTCCTCTCTCGCTCAGGCGCAAAAAGAACGGGTGATCGGTATCATTCTCTCGGGTAGCGCTAGCGATGGTACTGTTGGAATAAAAGACATTAAGCATGAAGGTGGGTTAACCTTTGCGCAAGACGACTCTGCAAAATTCACCAGCATGCCCCACTCTGCCATCGCAGCAGGCATGGTGGACTTTATTTTATCGCCTAAGGAAATTGCCGAAGAACTGGCGCGCCTCAGCAAACACCCTTTTGTTAAGCACAAAGGGGAGCACCCCGTTAGCGATGAGGTGATTGAGAATGACAACCCCGATTTAAAAGTGATTCTCACTCAACTATATAAAGCCACCGGTATTGATTTCGGCGAATATAAAATGAATACGATCAAGCGGCGGATCGTTCGCAGAATGCTGTTGTATAGGCTAACAGACCTCAACGAATATGCGGAGCTGCTTTCCAAAGAAAACAAGGAGACGGATATTCTTTACCAGGATCTACTTATTAACGTAACCAGCTTTTTTCGCGATACCGATACTCACAAATATTTACAAAGTGATCTTTTCCCGGAATTGCTGAAACGGAAAAAAGGAGGGGAGTCGCTTCGGATTTGGGTGCCGGCCTGTGCAACGGGCGAAGAAGTGTATTCCATCGCCATGATGTTGCTTGAGATCAGCGAAAGTCAGTCATCCAACACACCCATACAGATCTTTGCAACGGACCTCAGTGTAGATGCTATTAATAAGGCTCGTGTTGGCACTTTTACCAAGCAGGAATTAGAAACCGTTTCGCCAAAGCGTATTCAGCGTTTCTTTACAAAAGCAGAAGGTAGTTTCCGGGTAAATAAAGCCGTACGCGATATGTGTGTGTTCGCTCCGCACAACGTTTTGCGGGACCCGCCTTTTTCCCGCCTCGATTTTATCAGTTGCCGTAACCTCCTGATTTATTTTGATTCCGCCGCACAAAAAAAAGCGATCAACACCTTTCATTACGCGTTAAACAGCGATGGTTTTTTGATGCTTGGCAAATCAGAAAACATCAGTCACTCAACCCATCTTTTTTCACCCTACAAGGAGAAGTATAAAATATTTTCCCGCAAAAAAAATGCAGGCTCGCATAGGCTGCCTGAACTTTCTCCGCGTATGAAGCAGAGTGCTGTAGCTGAGAAAAATACTCCCTCAGCCAATCGGAAAAAAGCTCAGGTCAATGTTTCTGTTTCTCAAAGGGAGTTGGACGATGCCATTGATGAGGTGCTTGTTTCGGAATTCCTGCCGGCAAGCGTGGTGATCAATCACCACTTGGAAATCCTCCAGTTTCGCGGCACCACCGATTTATTCCTGACGCACCCAAAAGGCAAAGCCACGTTCAATGTGTTAAAAATGGCCCGACCGGAAATTTCGTTTGAGTTGCGAACGGCCATTTCCAAGGTCATTAAGTCGGAAAACCGCTTGCGCAAAACCGGCATTGAATTGAAAGTAGATTCGGGCGTAAAAGTGATCAGTTTTGAAGTAGTTCCGCTTGACATCGAATGGGACGAGCCGTTGCTCCTAATAATTTTTACAGAACACGAACAAGCTGAGCTTTATTCAAAGCAAGCCAATGGCAAAAATGACAATTCGCCTGCAAAAGACAGAAGGATCAAGAAATTGGAACAGGAATTGGCAACTGCGCGCGCGGACGCGCTTTCCGTCTCACAGGAGCAGGAGGCATTTACCGAAGAATTGCAAAGTGCGCATGAAGAAGTGGTTTCGAGCAACGAGGAACTGCAAACCGTAAATGAAGAGTTGGAAACGTCAAAGGAAGAAATAGAATCGACCAACGAAGAACTCATTACTACCAATCAGGAGTTGCAAACACGCATCGACCTACTTAACGAATCCTATGAGTATTCCAATGCCATTGTCTCGACCATGCACGATCCCTTGCTTGTTTTAGGGAACGACCTTCGGGTAAAATCTGCAAACAAGGCATTCTACAAAACCTTTGACGTGACCGAAGCAGAAACCGAGGGAGTACTGCTTTATGAATTGGGCAACAAACAATGGAACATTCCCGAGCTGCGGAAATTGCTTGAAAAGATTATTCCTAATAACGCTGAATTCCATGATTTCGAGGTTAAACATACCTTTCTGGACATAGGCGAAAAGATAATGTCACTCAATGCAAGCCGTGTGGTCCAGAAAACGCATCGGGAAGACCTAATTCTCCTTATTATCTCTGATATTACCGAAGTAAGACGCCTGATAGTAGAAAAGGAACAGCGGGATAAAGAATTTCTCAAAAAGGAAATTCGGGATCGAAAAGCAGAGAAATTGAAATTAGAGCAAGCGGTTGATAAAAGAACAGAGGAGTTAAAAGTAGCCAATGAATCTCTGGATAGCAGAAATAAAGAACTGCTGAATATGAACAAAGAACTGGAAGCATTCACCTATGTTTCAAGTCATGACTTACAAGAGCCACTTCGTAAAGTACAAACGTTCACGGGCATCATTCTAGAAAAAGAGGAGCCGCATTTATCAGACAAAGGGAAAAATTATTTCCATCTCATCCAACAGGAAACGGTAAGAATGCGGCAACTAATCCAGGACTTGCTAGCCTTTTCGGGTATCAGCGCTGGCGAACGGAAATTTGAAAACACGGACCTCAACAAAGTGATAGATGAAGTAAAAAAGGAATTTAAAGAGCTGATCGATGAAAAGCAGGCGGTAATAGAAGTGAATGAAATCGGGGAAGTTTACGTAATTCCTTTTCAGTTTCGTCAGCTGATGCACAATCTTATTGGCAACGCGCTCAAGTATTCACACCCGAAAAGGCAGCTTCACATAAAAATAACGAGCCGGGTTATCCAAAGCGGGGAATTAAATTTGGAGGGGCTTTATCCTCAAAAAGAATACTGCCAAATCATTCTTAGCGACAACGGAATAGGCTTTGAACAACGATTCAGCACCAAAATATTTGAAGTATTACAAAAGCTCCATGGCAAGGATGAATATGCCGGGACAGGCATCGGACTTGCCATCGTAAAAAAAGTAGTTGACAATCACAATGGGATCATTACCGCAAACAGCGAACTGAATAAAGGAGCCACTTTTAACATATACTTGCCTACCGGTCAGGCGGGCCTGTCTGGGTCCTAATAAACCTAAGTCAATATGGAAAACGAACCGCTACATATACTTCTTGCCGATGATGATGAAAACGACCGTCTTATTTTTACGGAAGCATTTGCCGAATTAGAGATCAAGACAGTTGTTGCCACGGTAAAGGACGGAATGCAACTCATGGAAAGGCTCCGTGATAGAACGATCCCTTTACCCGATCTACTTTTTCTGGATCTCAACATGCCACGCAAGGATGGATTGGAATGCTTGAAGGAAATCAGATGCGATAAAAAACTAAAAGGAATATCCATCGCTATTTATTCAACATCGGGTAATAAGAAGGATTTGGAAGAAACCTTCCTCAATGGCGCGAATATTTACGTTATCAAACCAAGTAGCTTTAGTAAACTCAAGACGGTGTTGGAAAAAGCAGTTATGACCGCTTTTCAGTACCAGGACGAGAAATTGAAAAGAGATAACTTTTTGCTCCTGGTCTAAAAACGCCAAAAGACGGACATTCGGCGGGAGCGAATAGGTGTAGTTAAAGGCGATCCACAATATCGTAGAGTTTCTCGGCCGTGATGGGCTTAAATATAAAATCAGAAACCTCACTGTTGGATTTTGCCCGGGCTACGTCGTCCGGGGAAATAGAGGAGGAGCAGATGTAAATGGTGATGGTTTTTTTAGGGTCCAGTTTTAACTTGCTAAACTCCTGCAAAAACTGCCAACCATCCATGATCGGCATGCTTAGATCCAAAAAGATTACTTCTGGTAATTCATCCTGATTGTCGAGGTTATTCTTAATAAAATTCAATGCCTCCAATCCATTTTCAAATACCCTGATGTGGTCTACCAAATTGGTCTTATTCAAGGTTTTTCGGGTTAGGTAAATAAATACCTCATCGTCATCAATCAGGGTTAGGTTTTTTATACTGCTCATACTTCTGCATTTAAAATTTTTACAAAAAATGTACTCCCTTTATCGGGTTGGCTTTCCACCCAAATTTCTCCTCCCATGGCCTCAACCTGCGTTTTGATCATAAAAAGACCAAAACCTTTGGCATCGGGATGCTTATGAAATGTCTTGCGGATTTTAAAAAGGTGCTGCCTGTGAAGGTCCAGGTCAATACCCATGCCGTTGTCAACGAAAGATAATAAGGTTGCTCCGGATACCGGAGTAGATTCAATGAATATTTCCGGATCTCGTTTGGGGGATTTGTATTTTAAGGCGTTGCTTATCAGGTTAGCAAAAATACTTTCCAGGTATTTTTGAGGAAAAAAGACCCATGGTGCTTTACTGAAATCGGCCCTTATATTCGCCTGATAGTTTTTAATTTGTGTTTCAAAACCAACAACTGTTTTTTCCAGGCAATGGTCCAGGTATTGCTTATCAGCGGTAATACCCGTGTCCTGTTTTACCTGAATGGACTCTACCAGTTCGTTAAAGACTTCCATCAGGTGGTTTACCACCGGTTTCATCTTGGACTGAATCTCATTTTTTTCCTCTTCGGACTCGCTATTATCCATAAAGTCGATTAACATGGAAATGTTAATCAACGGTCCCCTAAGGTTATGGGAGACAATATTGCAAAAATCCACCAATTGCCTGTTTTTGGATTCCAGGACTTTGCCGTGTTCAATGGCTTGATGATTGATCTTTTTTATATGCGCTTCCCCCTTTTTCCTTTCCGTGATATCGGAGCGAATGGCTACGTATTGGTAGGGCTTACCGTCTGCTTTCAAAAAAGGCACAATGGTGGTATCCACCCAGTAGTAGGTTCCGTCTTTAGCCTTATTTTTTAGCTCTCCTTTCCATACCCTGCCATTGGCGATCGTGGTCCACAAGTCACGTATATAGGCTTTAGAGTGATATCCGGAGTTGATAATGCGGTGGTCCTTACCGATTAGTTCCTGTGCACTGTATTTTGAAATCTTACAAAAATTTTCATTTACATGCCTGATAATGCCTTTTTGATCGGTGATGGCAACGATTGCCGATACATCCAGGGCATATTTATAATCGGAAATCTCCTTTAGAGATCGGTTCAAATCCGCCTCGCCTTTTTTTCGATCGGTAATATCAAAGCGAATGGCTACGTATTGGTATGGTTTGCCCTCTTTATTAAGAAAGGGTACGATGGTGGTGTCCACCCAGTAATAGGCACCGTCTTTGGCCCTGTTTTTTATTTCACCTTTCCACACCTTGCCCTTGGCAATGTTGGTCCAAAGGTTTCGAATGAAAGATTTCGGATGATAACCTGAATTAATGAGACGGTGATCCTGACCGATAAGTTCTTTCCTGCTGTATTTTGAAATTTTGCAAAAATTATCATTCACATAGGTGATTATGCCTATTTGGTCGGTAATGGCGACGATCGCCGATTCGTCCAGGGCATACATATAATCAGCTATTTTTTCCATAGTAACCGTTTGGATGTTGGAGCTGTTTATTCCTATTTAAAAAAGGAAAAAGAGACTACCGCTGCAAAAAGCTCTGGTTATGGTTATTTTCTCCATGGAGCCCTGGCAAAATGGTTGCCCCCCTTGCATTAATTAAATGAATGAACGTAATTAAGGTTCAAATGTTATTGTTTAAGGTATGAAATAAATATTACCAGCGAAAACGACAACTACTCGGAAAAGATATAGATAAAAAAACGCGTTGCCTCTTATCTGGAAATAACACCTCAGCGTTTAAGCAGAATCCAACCCGGAGGTTTTGTTCTTCTTGAATTCCTGATAATAAGGCAATTGTGATTTAATGGTTGTTTAAAAGGTTTCGTTTTCTGTATTTTTGATGAGCTTGGTTGCGCTTATAAATGCATATTTACTTCACGATACTTTAATTGTAAGAGGTATTCCCTACCCAAATTGGCATCTGTAGAAATTTTTTCCCTTTAGCCCAATCACATTATAATGAGGTCCCATATACCTCCCCAGGAAATAAGCTCCTATTCGACTCCGAAGCCTGTAGGGCTTCAACAATAATAACCCCGGGCGAAACCCGGGGTTTATAAGCCAATCTATCCTTCCATCAACCCCGAAGTGGGTTGAATATTTCGAAAAAGAATTTTATTTCGTAACTTACTTAGAACGCTAAGTCCTTGATCTAATGAGCAGTTATAAACAAATACTCTACCATTCAGTATTAGGAACAAAAAACAGAAACGCAACAATTCCCAATACGCACTGCGAAGAACTATACCGCTACATTGGGGGTATCGTTAAAAATAAAGGCTGTACGCTTTACCAGATAAACGGAATCGGAGATCATATTCATCTCTTAACTGATTTACACCCCACCCTGGCTTTATCCGATTTCATTAAAGATATTAAATTAGCAAGCAGCTTATGGATGAAGGAACACACGAGTTTTCCCTACTGGAACGCGTGGGGAAAGGGGTACGGCGCATTTACTTGTACATACAGAGAAAAAGACCGTATTACATCCTATATCAAGAGGCAGAAAGAACATCACAAAAAGGAATCCTTTTTAGAGGAATACAAACGATTGTTAAAAGAAAACGGTATTGAATTCGACGAACGTTATCTTTTCTTATAATACATGTTCAACCCCATCCGGGGTTGGAGGTATTTTTTTGTTAGCTTTCCGTGGGCTGCGCCCACGGTTATTGTTGTTCAGGCCCTTCAGGCCTGGGTTACCGAGAGAATCATCAGCAGCCGAAATTGGCATCTGTAGAAATAGCCCAATCACATTATAATGAGGTCCCAAATCACTTCCCAAGTAGCAAGCTCTTATTCGACTCCGAAGCCTGTAGGGCTTCAACAATAATAACCCCGGGCGAAACCCGGGGTTTATAAGCCAATCTATCCTTCCATCAACCCCGAAGTGGGTTGAACACGGTCCTGGCTACACGTTATGCCATCTTCTAATACCATTTCCCCTGCTGAGCATGGGTGGATATAATGGCTCGATTATTGGAATAGTTGTTTTAAAACGTATGTACGATAGGTTCTACCCTATCCGTGGTGGGGGTTCGTATTCGTTAGCTTTCCGAGGGCTGCACCCACGGTTATTGTTGTTCAGGCCCTTCAGGCCTGGGTTACCGAGAGAATCATCAGCAGCCGAAATTGGCATCTGTAGAAATAGCCCAATCACATTATAATGAGGTCCCAAATCACTTCCCAAGTAGCAAGCTCTTATTCGACTCCGAAGCCTGTAGGGCTTCAACAATAATAACCCCGGGCGAAACCCGGGGTTTACAAGCCAATCTATCCTTCCATCAACCCCGAAGTGGGTTGAACACCTTTTTTCCAAAAAAGCCCGGAATCAAGTACGAAGCCGTTCAAACGAACTAAATTGCCATATATTAAAATCGAACTCAGGTTTATAGGGAGTGTGAGGCGGACCTATTGGTTCATAAGCTGGTCCGCTTCTCTAAAGATTAAGCGGGTAGATCCTATCATTTGAACTACAATTAAATAAAGGTGACCCGAGATCGAGTCACCTTTGTCTGTTTACAGAATGAAAAATAACGGTTAGCTTTTCAGTTCGAAGCGATCCAGGTTCATGACCTTGTCCCAGGCAGCTACAAAATCCCGGACAAATTTTTCCTTACCATCGCTGCAACCGTACACCTCTGAAATGGCACGTAATTCTGAATTGGAGCCAAAAATAAGGTCGGCACGGGTTCCAGTCCATTTGCGTTCCCCAGTTTTTCGATCCCTACCTTCGAAAATCTTGTCCGAATCGTCCACGGCTTTCCAACTTGTTCCCATGTCCAAAAGGTTGACAAAGAAATCATTGGTAAGCACACCGGGCTGTTTGGTGAATACACCGTGTCCGGATTGATCAAAATTCGTATTGAGTACACGCATTCCACCTACCAGTGCGGTCATTTCCGGAGCGGTCAGTGTCATTAATTGCGAACGATCTACCAACATCTCTTCGGCAGCTACCTGATGTTGAGCATCCTGGTAGTTGCGGAAGCCGTCGGCGGCTGGCTCCAGAATTGCAAAAGATTCCACGTCAGTCTGTTCCTGGGTAGCATCTGTACGCCCTGGAGAAAAGGGAACCGTCACATTCTGTCCGGCATCTTTGGCTGCTTTTTCGATGGCAGCGCATCCCCCCAGGACGATCAGGTCGGCAAGAGAGACTTTTTTATTACCGCCCTGTGATCCGTTAAAGGTTTCCTGAACCCCCTTTAGCTTATCCAGTACCCTGGCAAGCTGTGTCGGGTTATTGACCTCCCAGTCTTTTTGAGGTGCCAGTTGGATTCTTGCACCATTCGCGCCGCCTCGTTTGTCCGAACCCCGGAAGGTAGAAGCGGAAGCCCACGCGGTACTGACAAGCTCCGAAACCGAAAGACCGGAATCCAGGATTCTTTTTTTCAGGTCGGCAATATCCTTGTTGTCCACCAATTCATGATCCACGGCAGGGACAGGGTCTTGCCAGATCAGGTCCTCCTGAGGTACTTCAGGGCCCAGGTACCGGGCACGAGGTCCCATGTCACGATGGGTAAGTTTAAACCAGGCCTTCGCAAAGGCATCGGCAAATTCATCCGGGTTCTCATAGAAATGGCGGGAAATTTTTTCGTATTCCGGATCCATGCGCAAGGCCAGATCGGTGGTCAACATGAACGGCGCATGACTTTTAGAAGGATCGTGCGGATCGGGCACCGTCCCGGCACCGCCACCGTCTTTTGGCCGCCATTGATTGGCACCAGCAGGGCTTTTGAATAGCTCCCACTCGTAACCGAATAGGTTTTCGAAGAAATTATTACTCCATTGGGTAGGCGTGGTCGTCCAGGCGCCTTCCAATCCACTGGTGATGGTGTTGTTTCCATTTCCGGAACCCAGGGTGGTTTTCCAGCCCAGGCCCATTTCCTCGATTCCAGCGCCTGCCGGCTCGGGGCCTACGTATTTGGTGGGGTCTCCGGCACCGTGTGTTTTTCCGAAGGTATGCCCACCGGCAATCAATGCTACGGTTTCGTAATCATTCATGGCCATCCTTCCGAACGTTTCACGAATATCCCGGGCTGCAGCTACCGGATCCGGCTTTCCATTGGGGCCTTCCGGGTTTACATAAATCAGCCCCATCTGTACGGCTCCCAGTGGATTTTCAAGCTCCCGGTCACCGCTGTACCGCTTGTCTCCCAGCCATTCGGCTTCCGAGCCCCAGTACACATCTTCCTCCGGCTCCCATATGTCTTCCCTGCCGCCGGCATATCCATACGTTTCGAGCCCCATGGATTCCAGGGCCACGTTCCCCGCCAGAATCATCAGATCTGCCCAGGAAAGCTTTCGTCCGTATTTTTGCTTGACGGGCCAGAGTAGTAGACGGGCTTTATCCAGGTTGGCATTGTCAGGCCAACTATTAAGCGGAGCAAATCGCTGCGTTCCGGTGCCACCGCCGCCACGGCCATCCGAAATCCGGTACGTACCGGCACTGTGCCAGGCCATTCGGATGATAAAAGGACCGTAATGCCCGTAATCTGCCGGCCACCAATCCTGTGAAGTGGTCAATGCTTCGTGTAAATCCTTTTTCACCTCCGCGAGGTCAAGGGAGTTAAATTCTTCCGCATAGTTAAACTGCTCTCCCATGGGATTGGAAAGGGAAGAATGCTGGCGAAGTATGTTTAACTTTAATTGGTTGGGCCACCAGTCCCGGTTTCTGGTTCCTCCACCGGCACTTTGTTTTAGGGCTCCTCCATGAAAAGGACATTTCGCCACGCTCTCATTGAAGTCTGATAGTTTTGCATTTGGGTTTGTGTTGTTTTCCATAACGACGTATAAAATTTGTTTCTTTTTTCTTCAACAAGATACCAAAATTTGTAATTATGAAAAATTAAAATCCATTGAAAAAATCTATGGGCCTTACCTGTTCTCTATGCCTGGATTGAATTGGCAAATTTTACGTACCCAAATCCCCTTAAAAAGGGGGATTTGCTGAAATGCTTTTTTAAAGCGGAATTGGAGCCATTGCAACGGGCTGAGATAGTTCTCCGGTAATACCGTGACCGTTAATCCATCCGTATCCAAATCCCCCTTGCCAAG
>NZ_WNKF01000012.1 GCF_010119225.1 Cyclobacterium roseum
ATTTTTGGTGCATTCCTAATTACCATTTTTGGTGCATATTCAATTACCGACTACATTGTGTTGAAGACATGACTTTACCTCCTCTTGAGGCACAATTCCAACTGCTTGATGCTTCAGGTAATCCCACTATTTCGTTTAGAGAAGGGGAGGATATACTATTTGACTACCGAATTTTCAATTCAGGAAATAAGGATGTTACATGGGAAGGCACCAATGATGGACATTTACCCATATTTCAAAAATGATAAGCTAATTTTTATATTAACATTACAATAATATTATAATTTTTTCCAATATCTTTATTCTGGATTAGTATAGGATTTGTAGTGTCTGTCCTTTTTTTATCAGGAAGCGGTGTAATCCCAAGAAAATTATGCTATTTGAAGACTAAGGCATAGCCAGTTTGTGATGAAGTAGATAATAGCAAAGAACCTGTTTATTTTAAAGTGGCTCCACCAAGTTGCGGATAATTCATTGTATTATCTGGGTTTAATCATAAAATGACTTAATTATGTTTCTAAATCAATTCTTACTGACCAGATCTCATAATTTTAAAGAAAAATGGAACCAATTAAATTGGAAAAAGGAATCTATTGGAAATGGGGATTTTACCCTTTTTTGCCATCCAACCATCAACCTGGTTAAAAACTCCACGGGGAATCCAAGTTTATTTTTAATTGGGTCTCTATATGATTGGGAATTCCCTGAATTAACTGACCAAGAAATCATCGACGAATTGTCAAAAGGTTCAGCGTCAACATTGTTTGATAGGGTTTCAAAATATACCGGAGAGTTTATCATTATTTTTTCTTCGGATGAATCATTATTTATTTTTCATGATGCGACTGGTCAAAGAGAAATCTATTATGATTTATCGTTTGATAATGTTGCCTCACAAGTTACCTTGCTTGCTCAGGGAATGGAATTGATTCCTCATGACGATAAACATGCGATTGAATTTTTTAATTCAGAAGTATTTAAGAAACGAAAGCTTCTCCTTGGCGATTCGACACATGTTAAGAATGTTAAACATTTTAATTGTAACCATTTTATTGATCTTAAAAGAGGAAAGGTTACAAGATTTTATCCCAATAAATATTTGCCTGAAAGGTCTGTTAATGATGCAGGGAGGAAAGCAGCGACCATGATTAAAGGCTATTTAAAAGCAATCTCTAATAGACACGAAAAAATTGCCTTGGCAGTCACCGGAGGCTATGACAGTAGAATATTATTTTTAGCAAGTTTAGAGATTCCTGAAGAAAAATGCACCTATTACGTCTTGAAGCGTTTAAACATGCCTGATAATCATCATGATATTGTCCTATCCGGTAAATTAACTCGTGCTTACGGTAAAAAACGCGTCATTATAGATGCTTCTAAAATTCCAAAAATGAAGGATATACTAGATGTGCAAAAAAGCCTGGATTTTCCTCCAAGTGAAGTTTTAGAAGATGCTTTTAAAGGCCAGGTGTACATCAATGGTAATGTCTTTGAAATCGCAAGAAGCGTTTTTGGATATGCAGAAAATGTTACCGCTGAGGATTTGACTTTTATTACAGGGTATGGGAAATTAAAATTCCCTACGTTAGTATACAAGGAATGGCTAAAGAATACGTCGGAGTTTAAAAAGTTAGGTTATGATGTGATGGATTTCCTGTATTGGGAAGATCGGATGGGAATTTGGCTTAGCAAGGGTCGGACCGAACAATTGGCATTAAATAAAGCAATTAAATCTCCATACAATTCAAGACAACTCGTTGAAATTTTACTTTCTGTTAATAAAAAGCATAGAGGTTTGCACCATAATGTATTACAGAAAAAAATTATTGCCATTTTGTCAGAAAATAATAAGGAAATAACAAAATTACCCATTAATCCTACCCGACTAACAAAGTTTTATACACTATTATTCAAAATGAATTTATACAATACATTTAGGTATGTTGGGGTAAAGTTACGATTGCTAGGTGAATTCTAGAAATATAAATAACTTTTTTAAAATTTGTAATTTTAAATCTGGATTCGACGAATTTGAAAAATTACGGTATAATGGGTGAATCGTAGGATTGCGAACCCATATAGATAGAATTATGTATTGGGTTTGTAGTGCCAGTTCGGACTTCATGCGGGATAGGCTGTGATTACATGAACCAGTCTGTTTGGAGATTGGGCCACAGCAGCGCTATGGTGGAATCTTAAGCAGCTATGGCGTAGCGGATTTTGTCCGCCGTGGTAAGTTAGAAATCAAGGCATCAACACATCTTACCTACGACAGGATAAGGCACCTGGTGTACAATCCAGCGCCATTGGGATGTTCGATTAAAACCTACCATCAATCCATCAGATGATCAGCCTCCACTTTTTTTGCTGCCCCTACCGAAGCCCGACTCCGCTCAGGCACCCAAGGCAAGGCATCCAACCAGCAGTGGACCTTAATTGAAGTCAACGACGGTACCCTGTGTAAAATACCCGAGAATAAACGTCGAGCGTGGCAATGGTGAAAAATTTATACCCGGTGCAATTTATACGGATACACCCCATCGGCATTCCACTGGCAGACATACAGGTTTTTGTCCCGGTCCAGGCAAACATCGTGACAATGCCGGAATACCGGTTGTTCCTGTAGCATGAGTGTCAATTTTCCATTTTCATACTGAGGCTCGGTACCTCCCGGATTGGAGATTACCCGGTTTTCCTTGTCCAGAATGGTGACAAAGCCGCGGTTCAGTTGCATGTTATAATTGCCCTCCGTCATGCCAAAGCAGACCCCGGAATACAGGTTTTCTCCGTCCAGCACCGGCCGGCTGATAAAGGCTCCCGGCAGGTAATGCTCTTCCAAATACTCCCCGGACAGGGTAAATCGTTTGAAGGTATTTTTGATGCGGGCAGAAACCAGTAGCGTGGGATCACCGGGAGCCCGGTAATCGATGGCTACCCCGTGTGCCTGTTTGAATTTATCGGGTTGCAGAAAACTGTCGCCTCCAAATTTCCGAATAAAATTGCCCGTCGCATCAAATTGCAAGATAAATTGCGCCCCGTAACCATCCGCCACGTAGATGTCACCGTTAGGACCGATGGCGGTTTCCGTTGGTCGGTAAGGCATTTTTTCATCGTAGGAACCGATTGCTGCCGGATGCGGCAGTTCCAGGAGCACCCGGCCCTCCAGGCTGCACTTGACTACCTTTCCCTGGCCCGTGTCGGTGATGAACAAAAACTGTTCGCCTCCTTCATCGGACAAGGTCAATCCATGGGCACCCGGAAAATCCAAGGTCCAGCTATCCACTAATCTTCCCGAAGGCTCGTAGATCAGGATGTTGTTTTGGGGATGATCGGTTAGGAGGATCAACCGATTTTTCTGATCCAGCACCATCTCGTGACAGTTTTTGACCGGGAAGCGGCTGGATTCGGCCCGACTCCAGTTTTTTTCTACCCGGTACCGGAAATTGCCGTGCCCCAATACTTCTTCCTCCAGTTTGGGACGGCCGGGGAGGATATGAAACAGGGGTAGCCCCGAAGCCATCAACGTGGTGCTTCCTGCGATTGTTTGCTGAATGAATTTTCTTCGGCTGCGCATCGTATATGGGTTAGGCCAGGATATCATTTACCACCTGGCCGTGAACGTCCGTCAGCCGGAAGCGCCTGCCCTGGTGTTTGAAGGTAAGCTTTTCGTGGTCAATCCCCAGCAGGTGAAGCAGGGTGGCTTGAAAATCATGCACGTGAACGGGGTTTTGGGCCACGTTATAACTGAATTCGTCTGTTTCCCCATAGACCATGCCTTTTTTTACCCCGGCTCCGGCCATCCACATGGTAAAACATCCCGGATGGTGGTCCCGTCCGTAGTTGTCGGCTGTAAGCCTGCCCTGGGAAAAACTGGTACGCCCAAACTCTCCTCCCCAGACCACCAGGGTGTCTTCCAGCAATCCCCGTTGTTTGAGGTCCTGGATCAAGCCCGCCGTAGCCTGATCGGTGCTGAGCGCCTGCCTTTTGATGCCTTTGGGTAAGTTGCCGTGCTGATCCCAGCCCATGTGGTACAATTGAATAAATTTTACGTCCCGCTCAGCCAGCCGCCTTGCCTGAAGGCAATTGGAGGCGTAGGTGCCAGGGATCCGGGCATCTTCTCCGTACAATTCGTAGATGTAATCTGGTTCGTTTGAGGTGTCCACCGCATCCGGAACGGAGTTCTGCATTTTGTAGGCCATTTCGTATTGGCTGATTTTGGATTGGATTTCCGGGTCTTGCCAGATATCAAATTGCTGCTCGTTCAACTGCCGGATATGGTCCAGGGCTCTTCTTCGGTCATGGTCCTGTACGCCATGGGGATTGTTGAGGTACAGCACCGGGTCTTTGCCCGAGCGGAATTGGATGCCCTGATGGTGGGAAGGCAGGAATCCATTGCTCCAGGCAGTAGAATTCAGCGGTTGGGCGCCCGAACTCTTGGATAGCAGCACCACAAAGTTGGGCAGGTTTTCGTTATCACTGCCCAGTCCGTAGCTCAGCCAGGATCCGATGGAAGGCCTGCCGCTTAGCTGAGAGCCCGTCTGCATAAACATGACGGCGGGTTCGTGGTTGATGGCTTCGGTAATCATGGATTTGACGATGCAGAGCTCGTCCACTACCTGTGATGTGTAGGGAAACAAGTCGCTTACCCAAGCTCCGGATTGGCCGTATTGCTTGAAATCATAGATCGACTTCACCAGGGGGAAGGTGGATTGATCGGCCACCATGCCCGAATTTCGCTGGGTACCCTGTACAGACGGGGGGATTTCTTTCCCATGCCATTTGGCCAGGGAGGGCTTGTAATCAAAGGTTTCCAGCTGCGAGGGTCCACCCGATTGAAAAAGGTAGATCACGCGTTTAGCCTTGGCGGGAAAATGGGTACCCGACAGGATGCCTCCTGGTCCGGAAGTACCCAGGCTGCCGGCCAGGGAACCCGTTTGCCCCAAGAGACTGGAAAGGGCGATGGATCCAAAGCCCAGGGAAGCTTTTTTTAAGAATCCCCTTCTGCTTTCTCCAAATTCGGTATGATCGTATCGACTCATTTTCTTCGTGTTTATCTGATGGTGTATCCGTCCGTGGTATTCATGATGCCGTTGATAACGGTAGCCAGGGCTGCCACCTGAACGGGATCCAGGTTCGGTTTGGTGGGATGGCTCCCCGTGCTTAAATAGGCCAGCGCCTCGTTTTTATTTTGGGAAAACCGTTCGGTCTCCTCGGTATAAAACTGTTGTAAAATCTCTTTTTCTTTGGGCTTCGGCTGTCGGCCGGTACTCAATTGGAATGCGTTTTCCAGTCGCTGTTCCGGTCCATATTTTGTAATCAGCTTTTCTGCCGTCACCCGGGCTGCTTCCACAAACTGAGGATCATTAAGCAGCACTAAGGCTTGCAGAGGTGTGCTGGTTTCGGTGCGCTTTACGGTGCATTCGGCTCGGTCTCCCACATCAAAAATCATCATGGAAGGAGGACCGGAAGTTCGCTTCCAGATGGTGTAAAGGCTTCTTCGGTACAGCCCTTCCCCCGGTTCCTGCAGGTAGCGGTAGCGCCAGGACTTGGTGCTGATTTCGTCCCATAGCCCTTCCGGCTGGTAGGGGTAGGCACTTTCACCTCCAATTTTGGGGGCCAGAAGCCCGCTTATGGCCAGGGCATTGTCCCGGATCATCTCTGCCGTCATGCGAAAGCTGGGCCCCCGGGCCAACAAAACGTTTTCAGGATCTTTCTCCTGCAATTCAGGACTGGTTCCGGAGGATTGCCGGTAAGTAGCCGACATCGCTATCAACTTGTGCATTTTTTTGATGTCCCAGCCGGATTCACGGAAAGTCACCGCCAGCCAGTCCAACAGCTCGGGATGGCTGGGCAGGCTGCCCTGGCTGCCAAAATCATCCGAGGTTTTTACCAGTCCATTACCGAAATGCATCTGCCAGAGGCGGTTGACAAATACCCTTGCGGTCAGCGGATTTTTCGAATCGACCAGCCATTGGGCCAGGCCCAGCCGGTTTTGCGGGTAGTCGGTCGTTTCCCCGGGGATGACCGACTCCGGAACGTTGGGGTAGACCTGTTGGGTGGGGGCACTGTACAGGCCCCGGTCCAGGATATAAGTGGGTCTGGGTTCGGGAAGATCTCCCATCACCATGATTTCCGGGATGTCGTTGGTGTGCTGGGCCCGTTGCTTCCGGTATTCCCATAGCGATTTTCGAAGCTTTTTGGCCTGCTCGTTGGTAGATTTGAAAACATGCTGACGGATCAGTTTCCGGTCAGATTCATTCTGAGGGTTTTCGATCAGCATTTTTGCTTTTTCCGGGTCGTTGGCAAATTGCACTTCCAGCGCGGTCAACTCCCGCTTGTAAATCTTCAACTGATCCAGACCACCGTTAAGAAAGGTTTTCATCTTGTCCCGCACACCCAGTACAAAGCCTCTAAAGCCATAGGTATGGATATCCGGTTCAAACAGGATGGACTTGTAAATGTGATCCGCTTCCACTTCTACCGGCACTTTTTCTCCATTCAGGTAAATGCCGATACCGGAAGCCTTTCCCATGCCATCGTAGGTAATGCTGATATTGGACCATTCTTTTGGCGGGATGGGGTCCCGGGTTTTTACCTGCAGGGCATTGGTGGGCCAGCTGTAGGCTATGATGAAATTGAGGCGGTTGTCTTCCAGGAACAGCGAGTAACCTTTCAGCCCCAGTCGGATATCCTCGCAGTGGGTAAATAAGACGGCTTCTTTATAAACGGTATCCGGGAAGACGGAGAGGGAAACGGAAAAGGGATCTGTTTGGTCAAACCAGCCTACTTTTTCGGGAAGGGAAAGGGTGGTAAAATCGTTGATAAAGATGCCCTTACCGCGTATCCCTTCCGCAATATCGGGTTCGCGTATCAGTGCCGGTCCGGAGTTTCCGGACCAGCCGGGATTTTTAAAGGACTTGCCACCTGGCTGGGGCGTTAATTTATCAAAATCGTGGGAAGCCACCAGGCCCTGGGTTTGCAGCTGCTTTAGCCCCGCATGCAGGGCTTCGGGACTTGACTGCCGGTCATCCGGTTCCGTTTCAGCTAATTCCTGCAGTTCGGATTCCGTCGTGTGAATTTGCTTGTCCAGGTAGTCCAAAAGTTTATCCTGCTCTTCATTGGTCAGTAGCAGGGAAGGACCGGGTACCTGTCCCGGGCCGTAGACGGCTGTTCCCAGTTCGTTGGTGCTATTGAAATAGGCGGAAAACTCGAAATAATCCTTCTGGCTGATGGGATCGTATTTGTGGTCGTGACACCGGGCGCACTCCATGCTCAATCCCAGAATGGCTTTCCCAACGGTATTGGTGCGGTCGGCCACGTACTCTGCCCGGTATTCTTCAAAGACGATGCCTGCTTCGGAATTTCGTTTATGCAGCCGGTTAAAGGCAGTGGCGAGTATGCTCTCCTGGCTTGGATTTTCGATCAGGTCTCCCGCAATTTGCCAGGTAATAAATTGATCGTAGGGCATGTTTTGGTTAAATGCCTCGATCACCCAATCGCGGTAGGGGCTGAAATCCCGGTGTTTGTCATCCAGGTAGCCGTCTGAATCGGCATAGCGGGCCACGTCCATCCAGTCGGCCGCCATGCGTTCCCCGTAGGCTGGGGAGGCGAGCAGCCGGTCCACCAGTTTTTCGTAGGCATCTTCGGAAGTATCCGAAACAAACTGCCGGATCTCCTCCAGGCTGGGGGGAAGCCCGGTCAGGTCAAAGCTCAGGCGACGGATCAACATCTCTTTACTTGCCTCAGGAGCGGCTTGCAAACCGGAGGCCTGAAGCTTTTCGGCCACAAAAGCGTCGATTTCATTCCGTGCCCAATCATCGGTTTCGAGGTTTGGCTGGTTCGCTATTTCCGGTGGGATAAAGGACCAGTGGGGTTTGTACTCGGCACCCTGCTCAACCCACTTGGTGAGGATGGCAATTTCCTCCGTGCTGAGGCTGAGGTTGGAATCCGGTGGAGGCATGACGAGTTCCTTGTCCTCCGATAAGATACGGTTTACCAGCTCGCTTTTGCCCGGTTTACCGGGCACGATGGCATGATTACGTGTGTTGCTTTTTAGTGCGGAAAAGGCAAATTCCTCCCGGTCCAGCCGGAGATCGGCTTCCTGATTGGCTGCGTCCGGACCATGACAGGCAAAGCATTTGTCGGAAAGGATGGGCTTGACGTGGTAATTGAAGTCGATGGCTTCGGGCAGCTCCTGGTATGCCTCCTGGATTTTCTCCGGTTTTTCCCAGCCGCAACCGACCCAGCCCAGGGACAAAGCGATGAGCGGTAAAAGATGTTTGAAGCGGCGAGTTTTCATGGCTATTGGGAATTTGAATACGATTTTTGACTTTTGGGTATTTTCCAAATATACTTGGAAAAATCCGGGCAATGCAAGGCAAAAAACCGTTTTGTTAACTGTTAAAGTTATTGATTATCTTTAAGAAATAAAAGAAAAGTACGGGATGGAGAAGGCTGTTTTTCTGGAACTTACGGAAAAGATCATCAAGAGTAAGGGTTTTGGGCGATCCACTACCTATGCCAATTTGTTGCGGTTTCTGGTTCGTTGTTCCCTGGATGAGGATGCGCCCAAAGAGACGATTATTGCGGCCGAAGTGTTTGGTAAGCCGGATTTTGATCCTTCGGAAAGTACCCTCATACGGGTATATGTGTACAAATTGCGGGAAAAATTGCGCAATTATTACGCTGCGGAGGGTAGTGGGGATCCGTACCGGCTGCGCATACCCAAGGGAAGCTATGGTATCGTGTTTGAGAAGGCGAAGCATCAAACCAGACTTTTGCGCCACGTTCAGAAGAAAACCGTTCGGATCGGCCTGATCGGGGGGATTCTTACCAGCCTGTTGCTGCTGGCCTGGTTTCAGCTGGGGCGGGGCGAGGATGGCTCTCTACGGGAAAGTACCTGGTCTGATTTGGTCAACAATGGTTTTCCGACGGCGGTATTTTTGGGGGACTTGTTTATCTTCCTGGAGGAGGACAGTCTCGCCGGAATGAGCCGAACCATCCGTGATCCCGATATCAACGGCCTGTCTGATTTTGCTTTTTTTCGGAAGGATGATCGCCGGGAGGGTGTGCAAACCACCGCCTTGTCCTATGGCCTGCTCATTCGGGGCAGCTTGCAATGGATCAAGGACCTTACCCGTCTATTTGATGGAGCCGGGCATTTTTTTTCCATCCGGACCATTTCCCGTTTCAACCCCAAGGAATTGCAGGATCAGAATTTTGTGGTGGTGGGCATGCTCAAAACCCTGGGCCTATTTAAAGATTATTTTAGGTATTCGCATTTTGCCTTCGACGAGGAAGGGGAATCATTGATTCTGGAAGGGAAGGATGGTGGCGAAAGGCAGGTTTTTTCTCCCGCCGGGGATCCGGATGGCTACCATACCGATTACGGATTTATGGCCAAATTTCCGGGGCCCAACCAGAATACCGTTTACCTATTCGGTGGACTTTGGGATACCGGAGCGACGCAAAGCTTAAAGAATTTCACCGATGCGGCACTGCGGCAATCCATTGAAGCTGAAATCGCTGTGCGGTTGGGGGAAGTACCTCCGTATTTTGAAGTGCTGTTTGAAGTATCAGGAATTGACCGCACCGAGCTCAGCACCCAATTGATTCATGTATTTCCACTGGAAGAACCGGCTTCTTTCTGGGTGGATCCGGGGGGTGACATCCTAAACCGTTGAGGTCTTTGAGACCTCGACGGTTTTTTTCGAGCACGTTTTGCGAAAAGACCTTCGGGGCTGGGGAAACCCCAAAGGTCAGGATCTTTTTTTCTAAGCAAAGTGTAACTATAAAAATAAATTCAAGAACTCTTTGTGAAATACATTTTATATTCTATGTTTGTAGAAGTAACTCTAAAAATATAGAAAATGAACCTTTCAAATGCCGAAGAGCAACTTATGAATTTGATATGGGAAAAAGACAGGGCGTTTATGAAGGATATACTCGCCTCCTACCCGGAACCCAAACCTGCCAGCACAACCGTTGCTACCTTACTCAAAAGATTGCAGGAAAAAGGGGCCCTACGCTTTGAGGTATTTGGCAACTCCCGGGCTTACTTTCCTCTGGTAGACAAGAATAACTATTTTTCTAAAAAAGTGAATACCATGATCAAAAAATTTTTCAATGATTCACCGGCCCAATTTGCTTCGTTTCTTACAACAGGGACAGCATTGGACACAAAAGAACTGGAGGAACTAAAAAAAATTATTGAGGAACAACTTAAATCCCAAAAGCCATGATCACATTTATGCTAAAGGCTACGATTGCTTTGCTTATCTTTTATGCCTTTTATCGACTTTTTTTGATGAAGGAGCGCATGTTTGGCTTCAACCGTTTTTTCCTGATTTTTGCGCTCTGTTTTTCCCTGATGGTGCCTTTTCTTCAGGTACCCTTTAGCTTTCACATCGGGGAGGATTTATTTCCGGAAAAGGTACCTGCTGCATTCAGCAATGAAATAAGTTCAGGAAACGATACCTCCCCACCACAAAGATGGCAACAGGGTAAAGTGGAAGCTCCCCTTCCTGCACAATCGGATACTGTTGTCCCCTGGAATACCCTACTAATGGGGATTTATTTGTCTGGCCTTTTCTTTTTTTTAGTCCGGTTTATTATTCAGTTGGTACAGCTAATGCGGATGATTCGCAATAATCTTACCCTGAAAGCAAATGATTGTACCTACGTATTATTGAGGGAAAATACCCTGCCTTTTACCTTTTTACATTTTCTATTTGTCGATAATGCATCCTTCCAGCATAAGACCATAGAAAAAGAGATTTTATTTCATGAATTGACCCATATTCGGCAGCGGCACAGTTGGGACATATTGTTTGTGGAGGTGCTAAAAGTTGTCTTTTGGTTTAACCCGGTTTTTTTGCTTTACAAAAAAGCGATGCAGCTGAATCATGAATTTCTGGCCGATGCAGCTGTAATTGCCGAATTCCGCAACAAAGCGGCCTACCAGTGGCTTTTATTCCATAAGATTTCAGGGAACGAGGCTACTTTATCGATCAGTAGTCCGTTCAATTTCTCCGGCACCAAAAGAAGGTTAATCATGATGGGCCAATCCAGCTCCTACCTTAAGACCATGATGTTCAAATCAATCAGTGTTATTGTGGCAGGATTCCTGTTGGTTTTTTTGTCCTCCGGCCAAAGCTCCTTTGAAAGGACCCAACAAAACCATACAGTAAACGATTATGAGCAAATTCTTGCCAGCGCATTCAAGGAAGGAAATCCCTTTGAATTGGAATTGAATAAACTGGACCTTCCGGCCCTTCGAAGTGCTTACCTCTCCATGGATGAGCAGGAGAAACAGAAAAGTACATCATTTCCCTTTTTTGATGCCCTGGCATTTGAGAAACTGGAGGCCTTGCAGCAAGCCTATCCGGAAGTGAAAACGAATATTTATTTTGTAAGGCCACCCGATAAAATGAAGATTCAGGATGATGTTTTTGAGCGATGGAAAAAGACAAGGAAAATTTCATTCACCATTGATAACAGGGAAATTGAAAAAGCTGAAATAGAAAACTATCAGCCTGCTGATTTTGCTAAGTTTACCGTACGGGAAACCGAAGCGGGGGGTTTGTTTAAAAAATCCACCTACAGTGTAACCTTGATGACCCATGACTATTATGATGAGAAATACTATCAATCAAGGAAAACAGTCCATTCTATTGAAGCTGAATATCCCAACGATTTCAGGGTCCAGGTTGATTATTGGCTAAAGCAGGCTGCTAAAATAGAAGGGAAACTTCCCCGTTTCATACCTCCGAATTTTGAAGCATCCATTTTTCATGAGTTGAGGGTTATTGATCCTGTCCAATTGTATAAGGAAATCAAAAAGCCAACCAAATATGATTCATCAAAAAGTTTTCCAATTGCCATATTCGCCGGGGAGGGGAAGCCTATATTGTTTATGAAATTACCCACCATTTGATCAGGCAATCCAAATGGATGGGCCTGTTGTTTGGTGTTTTTTCAAATGCGGTGTTCCAATAAGATCTATGACCATTGAGGTCTTTGAGACCTCGATGGTTTTTTTCGTATACGTTCTTCGGAAAGACGGGGTTTGGGAAACCCCAAAGGTAAATGCCTTTCCATATTCCCCTTACCAGGAAATATCCATCCGGACAAAGCCCATTTCATCCTCGATATTTTCGAAAAGCCATAGCTTACCGTCTTTGGCAAAATAAAAAGGAGGATACTTTTTCATTGTGGTAAGTTGCCCTTCACTAAGAAGATTGAAATCCTTGTCCAAAACGGTCAGGAAAACAGTTGCTCCACTGGTTTCCCGCATAAAGCTCCCTTCAGGAATGGGTTTCGAGTCATCGAACTCCATCCGAAAAGCCAGGCGATAGTATACCTGCTTTTTTTCGTCCCAAACCGGAGCGGCAAAGTTGATGTCAGATTGGATTTTCTCATGAATGACCCGCATTTCGTTTTGACTACTGACCTCTGCCGGATAATCTCCGCTCTTTTCCGGAGGGAGGAGTTCACTGGCATAGCTTACCAGGCGGAATTCTTCCGCCTCTGGATCCAGTACATAAAGCTCATGCCCTACCCCGGTTCCGAAAATAAGCTTACCGTTTTCTACCTTTCCAAACCGGTAGGTGCCCAGCCCCATTCTCGTTTCCCCGTCATTGGGCATGATTTCAAATTTGGAGGCTTTTTCAATTTCCGGCGTCGCAAAGCTGGTGATTTGGTTCTGCTCCCGGTCAATTAAAACCAGTTTGGCGGTTTTCTTTTCCCAGTTGGTCACCATACCCGCAAAGCGCTCAGCTTTTCCATCAATACTCAGTGGGGCCAGGATATTATCGCGCTCCTCCAGCTTTTCGTCATCCGCACCCATTTTAGCGAACTCAAACTGCTCCAGCTTTTTGCCCTGATCATTTATGATATTGTCCTGCCCATAGCTGCAAAATAAAAAGCGGTCTTCCCCTATGAGCTCAAGGCTTCGAAAGTAGGCTCCCAACCCATTGGGTCCTTCTTTATCCAGGGTGATTTTGCTGACAAATTTCAGCTCATCCAGATCGATTTTTTCGATGCTGTATTCCTGGTAATTGAAGTTGTAGAGGTATTTTTTGTCCGGAGTCAGCTTGGCCTGCCCCAGGCCCCAATTCAAAAAAAGGATCTCATCGCCCGGATGAATCATGACCGTGTCCAGTTGAACGTCAAATTCCTGGCCAGATCCGGATTCATTGCCAGAAGATTGGCAGGCAGCGAGGGCCAGAGAAAGGCCCAAAATGAAGGAGTTTTTCATCGGTCGTTTAATTTGAGACTAAAAAATTAGCCGATAAATTTTAAATTTCCTAAGAAATCAAGGGGATTTTTAATCCTCCCCGAGATTTTTAGTAAAAGTAAGCAGCAGCATGTTGTCCTCATCCCTTAACTCCAGCGTATCCCCCTCCAGCCGGTAGTACCGCACCTGTTCCAAATAGGCGAAAAAGAAATTTTCCGCTTGCATTTCGTCCTGACAGTATTTTTGGGTCCTGCCAATCTTTCCCAGTTCCAGTCCATTTCCGGTTTTAAGCTCATATACGCCGAAAAAGTTATTGCAGCCTCCAAACCCGTGCAGACGGCTGCTCTCTTCCTCCAGAAAAACGAAGATCTCCCCGGGATTCCAGTCTTCATCCGGAAATTTCTCCATATCGGTGAGCACCCAATTGGCATCCAGCAAGGGGTGGTTGGTTTTGGCTACTACCTTTTTCAACACATAGTTGGCTGCCAGCGCTCCGGTAATCCGGTTGCCTTCACTGTCCAGGTGAAAAAGTTGGTTTTCTCCTACCAGGTATTGATTGGGCGCATCTGTAATGCCGGTAAGGCTGATGGTGTTGCCGGCTGAATTCCATTCAAAACGCCCTTCCTGCCGGTATTCCTCCCCACTCTTTCCCAGATACCGGGTGGTTTTCACGTATTTTCCTTCCCGGTCCAGGCTGATGGAGGTAGTGATCCCCTCGCAGTCCGCGCAGGGAAGGGTACCTTCGTAGGTTCCCTCCCAGTCCAGGGAGTTGGCACTGGTATCCCCAGTGACAGGAGCCTGTTGGGTTTTACAACCTGCCACCCAGCCCAAGCCCGCCAAAAGAAGTAAAAAAAAGAATTTTTTCATAAGTTCATCTGATATAATTGACAACTGAATTTACGAATTAGTTATAAATTAAGATGTATTTTTAGGAAAAAATGTCGGGGTCCAGCTTCGAGATCAAGAATCCAGGCCCTGGGTTTTATTGACCAGGTCCCAAAGGGCAATGCCCATGGAGACGGAAATATTTAAGGAATGTTTGGTGCCCAATTGCGGGATTTCCAACACCTCATCTGCATGCTCCAGGACTTCCTCTTCCACACCAAATACCTCATTACCAAAAACCAGGGCATAGGCTTGACCGGGTTTGGGTTGAAAATGATTGAGCGGGGTGCTATGAGATGCTTGCTCCAGCACGCAAATTTGATAACCATCCTTCCTGAGTTCCCTTACCAGTTCCACGGTGTTTTCCCGGTATTCCCAGGATACCGATTCAGTGGCACCCAGGGCGGTTTTGTGTATTTCCCGGTGGGGAGGGGTGCCGGTAATACCACAGAGGAAAATTTTTTCCACTAAAAAAGCATCTGCGGTTCGAAAGGCCGAGCCCACGTTATTCAGACTGCGAACATTGTCCAGTATCAGTACAATGGGATTTTTTGTGGCTTTCTTGAATGCCTCGACCGATAGCCGGTTAAGTTCATCCATGCTTCGTTTTCTCATGTTCGGATGGGGTTTGGGCTGCAAAGGTAGGGCTTATCCGAAATAGTAGAAAGTCCTAATTTCGGAGCGGTATTTTTGTTTATGGGAAGGATCAAGTAAATTCAGGGTTTATTTAAACAAGACACATTCACATGGCGAAAGCAGCGGTGAAGGAAACCCCTTTAATGAAACAGTACAACGCCATCAAGGCGAAGCATCCCGGAGCGATTTTGCTTTTTCGGGTAGGGGATTTTTATGAAACCTTCGGGGAAGATGCCATCAAAGCGAGCAAAATCCTGGATATTGTGTTGACCAAACGGGCAAACGGATCTGCTTCCCATATAGAATTGGCGGGATTTCCGCACCATTCCCTGGAGGCTTATTTGCCTAAATTGGTCCGGGCCGGCAACCGGGTGGCCATTTGCGATCAGCTCGAAGATCCCCGGGAGGTAAAGGGTATCGTGAAAAGAGGAGTGACCGAACTGGTTACTCCTGGCCTGGCATATAACGATAACGTTCTTGATAAGCGACGGAATAATTTTTTAGCCAGCATTCATTTCGCCGGGGAGCAGTTGGGAATTGCCTTTCTGGACCTTTCCACGGGCGAATTTATGTGTGCCGAGGGAAAGCAATCCTACATCGAAAAGCTGCTGCAAAGTTTTAACCCCTCCGAGGTGATCCATTCCAAGGCCTCCAGAAGCCTTGCCGGAGACCTCCTGAAAAACGATTTTACCACCTTCCACTGTGAGGATTGGGTGTATCAGCAGGATTACACCTATGAAAAACTCATCCGTCATTTTGGCACCAACAACCTGAAGGGCTTTGGAATCGAAAGCCAGGTATTGGGTACCATTGCAGCCGGGGCCATTCTGTATTACCTGGAAGAAACCGAGCACAAGGAAGTAAAACACATTGCTTCCATCTCCCGCATAGCGGAAGAAAAATACGTCTGGCTGGATAAATTTACCATTCGCAACCTGGAGCTAATTTATCCTCAACAGGACGGGGGGGTGCCGCTGATTCAGATTCTGGACAAAACCCATACCCCTATGGGCAGCCGGATGCTGAAACAATGGATGGTATTGCCCCTGAAGGAAAAGGAGCCCATTGAAGAACGGCAGCAGGTGGTGCGATTTTTTTACCAAAAACCGGAGCTCAGGGAGGAATTGTTTTCCCACCTGAAGCAAATCGGAGACCTGGAGCGGCTTATCTCCAAAGTAGCGGTAGGTAGGATCAATCCCCGGGAAATGAACCACCTTCGTAAGGCCTTGAAGAGCACCCTCCCGATCAAGGAATTGCTTTCCGGTCAGAAGAACGGGCCTTTGCAAAAACTGGCAGACCGGCTGAATACCTGCGCCTACTTGCTGGAAAAAATCGAGCGGGAGCTGCTGGAGGATGCCCCCATGCTGACCCATCAGGGAGGCATCATCAAAAACGGTGTCGATCCGGACTTGGACGAATACCGCAAGCTGGCTACCTCGGGTAAGGATTACCTGGTTCAGATCCAGCAGCGGGAAGTCAAAAAAACCGGCATTTCTTCCCTGAAGGTAGCGTTTAACAAGGTTTTTGGCTATTACCTGGAGGTGAGCAACACGCACAAAGACAAGGTGCCGGCAGAATGGATCCGCAAGCAGACCCTGGTCAATGCGGAACGCTACATTACCGAAGAGCTCAAAACCTACGAAGAAAAGATCCTGCATGCGGAAGAAAGGCTGCTGGTGCTGGAACAAAAGTATTTCCAGCTATTGGTGCAGGATGCGGGGGATTATGTGGTCCAGATTCAGCAAAATGCGCGGGTGCTGGCCTCCCTGGACTGCCTGTTGAGTTTTGCAGAAGTGGCCTCCGAGAATAACTACTGTGCGCCTAAAATTACCGATTCGGATACCATTGAGATTCGGGATGGGCGGCATCCGGTGATCGAAAAGCAGTTGGGTATCGGGGAGGATTACGTGCCCAACGATACCTTTCTGGATCATTCCACGCAGCAGGTGATCATTATTACCGGCCCGAATATGGCTGGAAAATCGGCATTGCTACGGCAGACGGCCCTGATCGTGCTGATGGCTCAGATGGGAAGTTTTGTACCGGCGACTTTTGCTCGGATCGGTATGGTGGATAAGGTTTTTACCCGGGTGGGGGCCTCCGATAACCTGTCCAAGGGAGAGTCTACCTTTATGGTGGAAATGACCGAGACGGCCAGTATTCTGAATAACTTATCCGATCGAAGCCTGGTATTGATGGACGAAATCGGAAGGGGAACGTCCACCTACGATGGCATTTCCATCGCCTGGTCCATTGTCGAATACCTGCACAACCATCCCAAGTGCCGGGCTAAGACCCTTTTTGCCACCCATTACCATGAATTGAACCAACTGGCCACGGATTTCCCGAAGGTAAAGAACTTCAACGTTTCGGTAAAAGAGGTAGGAAACAAGGTCGTCTTTATGCGCAAGCTGGAAAAGGGGGGTAGCGAACACAGTTTTGGTATTCACGTGGCGCAGATGGCGGGCATGCCCAATCCGGTGGTATTGCGGGCGGCCGAAATTATGAAATACCTGGAAAAGGACAAGAAATTGCAGCAGCACCAGGACAACATCCGGGACATGCCGAAGAACAATTACCAATTGAGTCTGTTTGAAATGGATCCGAAATTTAAGGAGGCCAAAGAGCTATTGGATGCGCTGGACATCAATACCATTTCTCCGGTGGAGGCCTTGTTGAAATTGAATGAGGTAAAGAAAATGCTGGAATAAATGTACCCGCTTTAGTTTCAGTGGAGTAGGGGTGTGGGAGCAAAAATTTGCACCGGAATATTGGAGATTAGAAATTATGGCGTAAATTTGCCCTCAGATTCACGGAAAACTTAACCATTTTGTGAATGATATCATCAGCGAAAGTAGCTCAGCTGGTAGAGCACGACCTTGCCAAGGTCGGGGTCGCGAGTTCGAATCTCGTCTTTCGCTCCAAGAAAAGCCCTGATGCAGGGCTTTCTTCTTTTGCGGGTTCTGGTAAGGGTAAAATCCCGGATTTTACCTAACTTTGGACTTGTTGTTGCCGGGATGGTGGAATAGGTAGACACGCAAGACTTAAAATCTTGTGGCCATTAGGCCGTGCGGGTTCGATTCCCGCTCCTGGTACACTGATTATCACTTAGTTAAGGCTTCTCAATAATGGGAAGCTTTTTTTGTTTTTTTATTGGTACAACAAAAACTCACAGAAGGGATTTTTCGTTTTTGGCTCAGACCAGAATAAAATCTATTTCTTATTTTAGGTCTATTGAAGTCATCCGAATCACCGTCAGAGCCGACGACCTTGGATTCTGCAAAAGATGCCAAGATCGCCGCATGTTCAAAAGGGCTCCAAGTACTCCCAATACAATTTTCCCATACATCACCGGCAGGATTATACCTTCATTTACCGGATTTTTCTCTAACACATACACCCGTATCATCATTAATTGAAGACTGCTCATTTCATGCATCCAGCATGCTGTTTTCCAATAGGGATCGTACCAGGTTGACTCGTGACAAAACCAAACCCCGTCTTAAAATCAAAAAATCACGTACAACCCTAAAGGCTAAACATGACGCAACACTAAAAGCTTGCTGGTTTAGAAATTAAATCAATATAGAATGTTTCAAAACAACAAATGGATCAAAAAAAAGAATTTGGTAAAGAATCGATAGAAAAAGTTGATATATCCCCTGACCTCCTCCGGACTTCACTAGGAACTTTTTCAGGTGTGATTGGAACAGGATCTGGGTCGGAACCAGTAGTATAACAGCTGCTTGTAAGCGCTATGGCGATACCCAAAAAGAAGTCGACATCCCATCTCTTTTTTTGCCTGCGTCCATTTCTTTCTTATTGCAGCAGATGGATAAAGTAGTACAATCCGTGTAGGTGGTCGATGTGGTCGGGAGCGGTATTGCCGGCAAAGGCGAGAATATTTAGTTTTCCTTGGGCCGATTCCCCTACCTGCTGCATGCCCAGTGGCCCTTCTTTCAGAACAGGCTTGCGGGGGATTCCGGTGGCCACCAGCAGAAAGTCGGCGCATTCGGTGGTGCTTACAAAGGTGCCCGGAAAAATGCTGCTATGGGTAAAAACAAAGGATTTTTTACCGGATAGTGCGTCTTTCGCCAGTTTTTCAAAGGCGGCCAGATCCTGCTCCTGTATGCGTCCGCCCATGGAGAGTGGTGTTTGGGCCGGAATATAGCTGGCGTGTAAACCGTCCAGCAGCAAGACACCGTCAATGTTTTCGTAATTGCTGGTTTTCAGGATGGAGCGAATGGCCCCGTACCCGGCGCTGAAGCCGGAAAGGTAGAGCTTCCTAATGGGCTGCTGCAGGTGTTGCCGGACGGCCTGAAGCAGGGAGTCAAAACGCTCGGTATCGGTCAGCGGTCCGCTATAGGCACTTGATCCATTCCCCAGGTTTACCGCCACGGCTACCCAACCTTCGTTTTCAGCCAGCGCATGGGCCACCACGCTTTCGTCCCCGTGAAAATGAATCAACAGGTTTACCGAATCCCGGGAAGTAGCATTTCCCATCAAAAGCAGCGGGTCTTTTTCAAAAATGCCCGGTAGGGAGATTTTCTTCCCTTCAAAGCCCGATCCGTCCACCCGCTCATGCGGGCGGATATGTTCCTCCATGGGGGAGGGATTTTGTGCCATCATGCTGTTCTTATTGGTGACCTTACAGGAAAGGCAGCATACGAGGCCAGAAAGCAATAGCATTCGACGCATGGGTTTTAGTAAATTCCTTAGCAAAATAGCTAAAAAAACCGCCAGGTGTTCAACATCTACCGAGTATTTCACGCCGTTGGGTGAGGCTAGGTTATTCCCGAAGTCGTTTGGGTAGTTTTTTCGAAAGGTCCTCGGGGTAGGTTGCGGACTTGCACCCGCTGGAATATTCTGGTATCTTCGATACTAGATGCCCATACTGGGCACACACTTCACCTTGCATACAGCCTGCCTTCCGCAGGCGGGCAGAACCGAATAAATATAAAAATCAGTATCTTTAGGAATGTGAAAAGCCTCAAGACCTTATACCCTGTTTTCATTCTTTTAACAACTCTTGGCATTTTAACCGGTTGCGATTTCAATAGTCCCGGTCCGGATGACCATGAAGAACAACAGAACGAACCCTATGAAGGGTTGATCCCGGATTTTCAGGGTCCGACCTATTCTGACGATTATACCCCTATTTCGTCATGGAGTGATCGTTTCATCTGGAACCTGGCAAATGTTCATGACCCAACCGTGATAAAGGATGACGACTATTTTTATATGTATCAAACAAATGCCTCCTATGGAAATGTTCATGAGGCTGGTGGGAATTATCCCGTCCGGCGTTCCACAGATCTGGTTAATTGGGAGTATCTTGGTGCTGTCTTTGATTCCGATCCTGCCTGGGTAAAAAATGCCCTGAATACCATCAGGGCTACTATGGACCCGCCATTACCACCCCTTGAGAATCCGGAATACGGGTTTTGGGCTCCGCACATCACAAAAGTTGGAAATACCTTCAGGCTGTACTACTGTGTAGTGGTTCTTAACCCGATTTTGGGAAATGACGGAAATGAATATTGGACAGAACGTGCCTTTATCGGCCTTGCCGAATCTACCGATCTCGCTAGCAATAATTGGGAGGATAAAGGAATGGTGATCCACTCGATGGCTGATGGTGAAGAAACGTATGCGCGTGATGGGGGTTCCGACTGGAGCGGGTATTTTAAGTTCAATGCGATCGATCCCTCCTACGTAGTTACTCCGGAAGGTGAACATTGGCTCATTTACGGTTCCTGGCATTCAGGGTTGGCAGCAGTAGAGGTGGACCCTGTCACGGGCAAGCCCAAGGAGCTGAATACCCTTCCCGATTTTGGCGTCCGAATAGCCGGCCGAGGTCGTGTACATTCTAACAGGTGGCAGGCACTTGAAGCGCCTGAAATCATCTATAATGAGGATACAGGGTATTATTACCTGTTTCTGTCCTACGATGAGTTAGCAGAGGCGTATAATACACGCGTGGCCCGGTCAGAAAATATAACCGGCCCTTATTTTGGTTTGGATGGCGGAAATGTCACAGAGGGAGCGGAAGCCTATCCTATACTCACACATCCCTATAAATTTGCAGGCAGTTATGGATGGGTTGGAATTTCACACCCCTCCATTTTTCAGGATCCGGATTCTGGAAAATGGTTCTATGCATCGCAAGGGCGTTTACCCCCGGATATTGCAGGAATTAATGTTTCTAATGCCGTTATGATGGGGCATGTGCGGGAAATATACTGGACGGAAGATGGCTGGCCTTTGGTTGCTCCCGAACGGTATGCGGATGTTCCGGATGTTACCCTAACGGAAGCGGATCTCATTGGTAAATGGGAAGAAATAACCCTCCGATATGAATACCAGGTTATGCAGCTTTCTGAAAAGATCACCCTACATGAAGATTATTCAGTAACGGGGCACCTGAATGGAACCTGGTCTTTTGATGAGGGCTCCCAAACGCTCACGTTAAATGGCACGAAACTATTGGTTGACAGTGCCTGGGACTGGGAAGCATCTCCGAGACGTACCACGGTTACGTATGCAGGCATCTCATCGGAAGGTTTTTCGATCTGGGGTAAGAAAGTTGGAAACCAATAGGAATACATGTGGATTTGCAAATTTTGAATGGTAAATGAATCTGGATGAGGGGGGAGCCGGTGCTATTGCATTGTCCCCGGATACTAAAAATCCGATCCCGATGGAAAGGCATTGCCACTTGCTTCGCTCCAGGCTGCCCCGATAGCATCAAGGTTATCCCCGTGCTTAAGGATACCGAGAGAAATCGGCAAAATGCTTCGGTACGGGTTTCACCCGTTGGAACGGTCAAGTTTTTGACCTATATTCACCATTGAAGGCACACACATTGTACATAATAAATAGGTGAAATATCCGTAAATCCAAGGGGTTTAGCTCGTATCAAACGCTGTGCTTAACAGAAGGTTTGGTGCTACGTAATCGCCTGATTTCGTATACTACTCGTTAGCGGAAATGTATGCTTAGCACCCTAAAATGAACCGTAAATATGAATAAGAAAAGAAGAAATTTCCTACGTAGTGCGGCATTTGCACCGATTTTAGTAGGTTCTAGCAGCCTCTTCGCAAGCCCATTAATGAATACCCCAGCCCCGTCCAGATTACAATATAGCATCAATGCGTATACGTTCAATTCCTTGCTAAGAAGCGGTGAAATGACCTTTTTTGATATGATGGCGTTTGCCTCTACGCTTGGTTTGAATGCAGTTGACTTAACAGGCTATTATTTTTCTGATTATCCTGAAATACCAGCCGATAAAACATTGTTTCAGTTAAAGAAGAAAGCATTACAATTAGGATTAAATATTTCATGGACAGGGGTAAGGAATAACTTTGTAAATCCGGATAAAACTTCAAGAGAATCGGATATTGAATTGATAAAAAATTGGTTGCAAGTATCATCAAAACTTGGAGCTTCCATTATGCGCATTTTTGCAGGCAATGGAGAACACGAAGGGTATTCCAGAGAGGAGGTGAAAGAATGGATGGTGTCAGACTTTAAGGTGTGTGCCAGATACGCTGAGGAAACAGGTGTTATGGCAGGCATGCAGCACCATAATGATTTTTTATACGAAGCGGATGAAATTATCGATATTTTAAAAAGAGTAGACTCGGATTGGTTTGGATTAATTTTGGATATTGGTAGTTTAAGAAGAGGCGATCCGTATAAAGAAATTGAAAAATTGGCACCGTATGCAAATTACTGGTTTATTAAAGAATTGGTTTATGTGGATGGGGTTGCGGAACCTGTTAATATGGAAAAAATTGCAAAAATATTAAAAGAAGTAAACTATACCGGTTACATTTCTTTCGAAAGCTTGACCGACGGCGACCCCAAACAAATTGTAACTTCTATGTTTAATGATTTTAGAACAGCGTATGAAAAGCGCTGAAATGAAACCAATTACCACCAATAGAACTATTGTTTTAAATCATGGAATTTGAGAAATACCGCTAATGGTGTAGACGGGCTGGCCAGATTCCTCTAACGGGGAGCGCCACTTACACCACCGAGGGTGCGGGTCTCGTAGCCTCCCAGGCCCCGGCCCTTCGCTAAAGGGATCATTTCTTTACGCTCAGTCCCAGTCACCGATGACCACCCTCCGGCCCCCTCCTGTTTTCAGGAGGGGGCCGGAGGGTGGTAATTTGAAGTCGCTCTTTCTTTTTTTTAATACGTTGATTTTTAAATGGTTAAAAGTAAATACCGTCATCCCGATTTCTGCGTTTTTTAAATGTTAAGTCTCGGAATGATGACGGTTCAACCTTTCCTCCCATTGACAACATAAAGTTGCATCCATGTACCTTCCAAATTTTAAGATGTACTTCGGTTAAAGTATTTCGAAATAAACGAACTACATTTCGAATGTTTCGTATATTTGCTGTAACAAAGCAAATTGACATGAACAGTATTGACGACATAGAAAGACCTACTAAAGAGGAACAAAAAGCAGCCATCAAATCCTATAATGCTTTAGCTGCGGCATTGAATCAAGTTCATACCGAATACCCTGAAATTGAGATAGAAGAGACTAAGGAAAGAATAAAGATTCCTGTGAAAGCTTTACAACTTTTAGTTAAAATTCTAAAAGAAACCAGCCAGGGTAAACCGGTATCTATCGTTCCAATTGCGACAGAAATTACTACTCAAGCAGCTGCGGAACTTATAGGGTGCTCAAGACCACATATGGTAAAATTACTTGAAAGCGGGGAAATCAATTTTACAAAAATCGGCAAGCACAGAAGAATCAAATATCAAGACTTAATAGAGTATAAAAGAAAAATGAAGGCCAAACAACGCAAGTTGCTTATAGAAATAATGAAGGCTGACGAAGAATCAGGGTTATATGATTCATAGTGTCAGATTTACTTGTGTTCTTGATACCAATGTGATTTATCCGATTGATATCAGGGATCTTTTATTTTGGTTTGCTTCCTACGATCTTTTCACTCCAAAATGGAGTAGGCAAATATTCAGGGAATGGGAAAACGTAATGAAACGAAAGGGCATTCCCGACGAAGAGATTAAAAAGAGAGTAAGCAAAGCCCAGCTTGCTTTCCCGGATGCATTGGTTGATAATTATGAACCACTTGTCAATTCATTAGAATTACCCGACGAAAAGGACAGACATGTATTGGCAGCGGCAATTAAGACCAATGCGAATATTATCGTTACGAATAATATTAAGGATTTTCCTGCATCATACCTGGCAAGTTTTGGATTAACAGCAAAGACAGCAGACGATTTTATAACGGACACCATTGATTTAAATACTGACCTTGCATTGGAAGCTTTTAGAGCATTGGTATTGAATAGAACTAACCCCAATTTAGATGAATTTGAAATATTGGATCGATTTCGTAATAATGGGCTGATTGATTCAGCCAATTATTTGCATGCTTTAGTTTAGGAAAAGGAAATGACGAAAGTACCGGCGTAGGTGTTGGCCTAGTATAGGGCAGTTCAATGGATTGAATATTTTTCAGGTTTTATCAGCTCTTAAATGTATACAAACAAATCAGACAGGTTTAGTCAAGGGCGGCCTGTGTTGCGCCTGCGGCAGGCCGTTATGACGGGTTCTGGCTGGCTGTTACCTTTGCATGGGAGATGAAAAAACCTATGCCACATTAAAGTTTCCGGTCACATTTATTTTTTCATGCTGGTACAGCAACCTTAAAAACCCCGGATGATCCCGGGGCAGGGGATAGAAAATGGCGAATGGGTTATATGCGAGCCGCCAGCGAGTCCGAATGGAGCCGTTCATCATCAATGAAGTTACCCACGCTCCTTGACCACTCTCCATTGATAGTAGTTATTATGAAAGCCCTCTTTGTAATTTCTACAAGTATTGCGTACATACCTTTTCGTATCGGAAACAAACAATAAAGCTTATGCTTTTCGCTTTGGTTATTGGTGGTTTCTATTCCTTTGAAATCAAAAATAACTGGTACCGAACTCCGAAGCCAGCCAGACGGAAAAATATCTTCTAGATAGTCAATTAAAAAAAATTCCGGATTTGCTGTATCTCTAAATTCTTTTTTCCCTTTAAGGAACCGAGGGTAGTCTCGTTTTAAGCGGGTGCCATCAACAACCCAAACCATATTGCGGTAAAACTTTTCTCGGGTCTCCCGCTCCTTTGGGTCTGTAGGGGAGTGTTGAAACTCAATCACAAGACCGTGAGCACTTCGAATATCCGCAATATGTTTTTCGCCTGTAGTTTCGTTTCGTCTAGTAACGAGACTTCCTGCCACTCATCAGGGTAATTATTTTTCCATGAGCGATGCTACTCGGTTTCCTGCTCCCACCAGGGATCGCAGTTTCGAGATGCTTTATGTGTCCAATGATTAATTTTCCGTTCCCCGCATTTTGCAATTAATTCTGCACCGCAACTGGGGCAAATTCCTTTAAACCCTTTAGTAGCTTCAGCTTTTGTACCATTTACTATTGCAAACTTCATTGTTTCTTTTTGATTGGAGCCAGTAACAGATAAAAAATCCAGGCAAACCAGGATATAAAAATCACAGCTAATACCCAAGCTAATTTTTCGCTTCCAGTGGTTTTACTGGAGCTGATTACGATTATTATTGGGAATAGCCAGATTAATCCAATTATAACTAAAAACATCAATCCACCTAGGCCGGAATTTTCCATCTCTTGTCGTTTTTAAAATTTAGGTTCCCTCACCAGCTTTCTTGTCCATTCATTTTTTTACCCGTAGATTGTTTGGTGTTTTCTAAACTTTGTTTTTAAAAGTACTACGTCTATCCAAAAATAGCAAGGTCAGACCTTTGAATTGATTGACTTTAATACCGAACCCTAAAAAAAATGCACATCAATACCAGGGCATATTAAGACCATAAGCCGTCAAGCAAAGCAAAGGCCGTCTGAAATCTCTCAGAGCCCTCAAGCCTTGCTTCTTAGCAATCAGGGCTACTGTAAGGAGGATTCTATATTATAGCTAGTGGGTAGGGCCAATGTAAACACTCATTACTTGATTAGATTCCAAGGGGCGGCTGCAAACAAAAAAAGCTACAGAAATTAATCTGTAGCTCTCTTTAGTTTTTAAAATGATGACAGATAATAAAAAATAATACTCTTTACCCGTACAACATTTTGCATAACTTACAGATATTCAGTTACGTCTGCTCCTCCTCTTGGGCTCGAACCAAGGACCCTCTGATTAACAGTCAGATGCTCTAACCAACTGAGCTAAGGAGGAATAGTTGCCATTTAAGGGCTTTTCCCTAAACGAGATGCAAACATAACAGCTTACTTATTTTTTTCCAAATATGGGCCCAAGGATTTTTCAGTAATTTTATCTCCTTTCATTCTTTCGCTTCAATACCAGATACTTAAATTCCAGACCAGGTAACCCATAAATGACGAAATTCCAATTCAGCCATTTCACACCTCATTTCTTTTAATTTTTAAATCCCAGCCCTTTTTTTTACATGAAAAAAGTATAAATTTGCGAGTCCATTGAAGGAAGGAATGTCCAAGAAAGCATTTCTTCTTCAATCTTGGAGAAATTTCATTTCAAATCTCGGGGTTTAGCGCAGCTCGGTAGCGTGTCCCGACTTGGGTCGGGAAGGTCGTTGGTTCAAATCTGGGATGGAAATTGAAATAATGAAAAGTTAAATAAAATCTCGGGGTGTAGCGCAGTCCGGTAGCGTATCCTGACTGAGGTCAGGAGGGTCGTGGATTCAAAACCCGGACTGAAATTGAAATAAAGAATAGTAATTAATAGATCTCGGGGTGTAGCGCAGTCCGGTAGCGTACTTGCATGGGGTGCAAGGGGTCGTGGGTTCAAATCCCGCCACCCCGACGAGAGTTAGGCCAGGCTGGATTCCCAGTCTGGCTTTTTTATGGAAAATTTTGTATACATACTGTACTCCGCTTCGCTGGATCGTTTCTACGTAGGCCAGACCCAGGATCTTGAAGCGCGGCTTCAGCGTCATAACTCCGGCCGGAACAAGTCCACCAAAGCAGGTGTCCCCTGGGAAATGGTTCATTTTGAAACCTGCGTGGACAGAACTGAAGCGGTCAGAAAAGAAACAAAGATCAAGAACCTTGGGAGTAAACGATACCTTCAAATGATCGGTAAAGATTTCAACCCTCAGCTGCCAGGTAGCGTGTCCTGACATTAGTCAATAAGGTCATCGGTTCAAATAGAGCGGACCCTGACCCAAGTCAGGGCACCCCGACGGGAATAAACCCTAATTATCTAAATATTAGATAGTTAGGGTTTTTTGTTTTGGTTATGGGGCTATTTGTGGGGCCATTTCATTGAGAATTTTTTTTAATTTAAAAATTATTTCTCTCTATATGCTTGACCAGGGGCCAGCTACCTTTTTGTCAATGAAGGGTGGTCTTCAAATGGTCAGGTTCTTTCACTTTAGGTTTTTAAAGTCAACTTTAGGACCTCATCAAATATTTTATGGGAAATATTATTTTGATCATCGGCCATTTTTAAATCAGGGCATTATTTACTTTTTCAAAATGACTGGGAAAATGAGGTTCCAGTGAGACCCGAACCAGGGAACAGACAAAAAATTGCCAAGGGTTTCACTTGAAAAATCCTGTGTTTTAGTCTGGCGAAGTGCAAATGTCCAATTCTTCTTTCGAATTATTCTTTCAAAATTTTGTTATCTTTGTGTGGATACAATGAAAAGTTCAGCGTCAAATAGTAAAGCCAAATCCCCTGTCGGAAAGAATGGAAAAGTTCGTCTTGCGGATTATTTTCCTAAGGCCTTATTTTGGGAGGTTGATTTAAATGAACTTGATTACAAGAAGGATGCTGATTTTGTCATTTCCAGGGTGTTGGATTGGGGGGATTATAAAAACGCTTGGGATAATTTAGAATTACTTTACCCTAAAGACTTGATTCAATATTACTGCGTGCATCAAGCACAGATTTTTGGCAATGAAAACATTGAGAAGCTGGCCAACAAATTTGGTCTAAAACCAGAGCAGTTTCCCAGATATGTCAAGTAAACCATGACTGTTCCCAAAGGTGTATCTGACTCTCTTTTTTCCCATATTAAATATTTAATGGAGTTGGAATGCTTTTTAGGGTTTAACCTTGGTGGTGGTACAAGCCTTGCAATTAAATATAATCACCGGGTCTCTACGGATATTGATCTATTTTCAGCAGATGTAGTTGGAACCAAGTCAATGCTTTTAATTGCAGAAACTATTAAAGGCAGCCTCAATCCTGCCTTTATTAATGTTCTAAATGAAAGCCAAGATAATTTATGTTTTATTAGGTCGATTCTACCACCAGATGAGACCAAAGTAGAGATCATCCAAAACCTCAAAAATATATTTCCCTACGAATCAATGCAAGGGATCCGGTTGATTCAAGATGACGACATTGGAGCACTTAAATTGCTATCTGCTGCAGGTAGGGGCGTTCAAAAGGACTTTTATGATTTACATTTACTTACAGAGATGAAACCCCTTTCCCACTATTACGAGCACCTGATCAGTTTCTACACCAAAAACAAAAACGCTCCGGCCAATATTTTTGACAATATTGGATCAATGGGGTCAAGGGTCGGTTTTGACCTGACTAAAGACCTTAGTCCATTGTGTAACTTCAATCATGCAGGTGATAAAAAGAATTCAAGCAACCGAATAATATTCACGGAAAATTCCCCGATCAACATTCCTTGGCCTGTGCTTCGTGACACGTGGAAAGCCAAAGTTACCAAATTGGCGAATGAAAAAGGAATTAGGTTTAAAGAGACCCCAAAATCAAACAAACCAAAATTTCCTGGAGGCTGGATAAATTAAAGTCTCTTTTTTTCAATGCTTCCGGTAGTTTGGTTACCACGCTATCCCCATCATTGTGGTTTCTTTCCTTCAAGATCTAAACTTAAAAATCCGAGTTGCGAGGTTTTTTCTCTCCCCTCCCTTTTCCAAATGGATGGAAAAGGGAGGGGCAAGTTCGTTTTTGGCAGGAAAAATCCGGTAGGTTTTTTGTCAGACAAAAACACAACTTGCAAGGAGCGCGCACAATAAATGGGTGGTACATCCAAGGGGCTGATTTGTCCCTGGATGTATACTATTCAGGACAGTTATATTGTTTATATATTGTTTTTCCCTACTCTGAATCGATATTATGTTGGTCAGACCAAAGACCCGGATGATAGGATCCTGAGGCATAACTCCGGCCGGAACAAGTCCACCAAAGGAGGAATTCCCTGGAAAACCGTGCATTCTGAACCAGGCAAAAACCGTGCGGATGCCATAGTTATGGAGAAGCAAATCAAAAACCAGGGCTTTGAGAAAGTAATAGCGAATACTCAGATGTCCCGAGTAAAGTAATTCAATGGGTTTCTTTTAATTTGTCAGAAATGAAAACTTTGATCAGGCTTTGTCGGGTAATACCTGATTTTTGGGCAGCACGATCCAGTTTCTGAACCATCCATTCAGGGAAATCAACACTCACCCGACGGGCTTTTAACCTAGGTTTCCTTGATTTTTTATCGAAAACAGAGGTCAGGCTTGTCTATCCATCAAGCATTATTTTACCCTATTTAACTGTTGCATTCCGCAACGTCAGACCAACCGTATGCGGACCCGCATTACGAATAGGAGAAAGGGATGCTATCTGAGGTAACATGAAGCCAATGGGAAAGCAGGCCCCGGTAGAATTATCCGCCAATTTCAAGGGTGGTTTACTTTTTTTTATTCCTAAAATAGTACCTTGCCTTGTGCATAATAAATTCCTGGTTGGAATTTTTTTGGCGCGCTATTCTTGTAACCAAACCAATACGGAACGATCAAATTGAAAATGGCATTCAAAGCAATTTTATTCACAGTGTTTGCAGGGGTTTGCTTTCAATCCCTGGCACAGGTCATAGAGATCAAACCCTACCTGCAGGATGTTGAGCCGAATGCTGCAATTGTCATGTGGCAAACATCCGAGGGAGAAGAAAGTATCGTGGAATGGGGTACTAGTCCCAATCTAAGCGAAGAAGCTACTGGTACTTCCGAAGCCATCAATTATGACGAGGTACGGGTTCATACCGTCAAAATTACCGGCTTGGAACGGTTTACCGAATACTATTACCGGGTACGTACCGGAAATGCGCGTTCAGATATTTTTCAATTCAAAACGCCTCCTTTTTCTAGTGACGGTAAGGATTTTAAGCTGGTTGCCATGAGCGACATGCAGTATGACCACAATCAACCTGATAAATTTAGTGAAGTGTTGAACGACGGGGTGATCGGATATCTTGAAAAAGAGTTTGGCGGATCCCTGCCCGATAACCTGGCCATGGTGCTGATACCGGGAGATCTGGTAGAAAATGGGGCTAAATTTTTTCAGTGGAAAGACCATTTTTTTAACCCGGCAGAAAAATTATTTGCCCAAGTGCCGGTATATCCTGTACCCGGAAACCATGAGCGCAATTCCGTATACTACTTTAAGTATTTTAGTTTGCCTGAGAATGGCACCCCTGCCTATGCAGAACATTGGTGGTATAAAGATTACGGAAACACCCGGGTCATTGGTTTGGACTCAAACGATGGGTATAGGGATTTGCGGGAACAATTGGATTGGCTAAAAGAATTATTAGCTGACACAGAAAAAGACGATAAAATTGATTTCGTTTTTGCGCAATTGCATCATCCGTTTAAGTCTGAACTTTGGATTCCGGGCGAAGAAGATTTTACCGGGCGGATCGTTAAGGAATTGGAACAATTTTCGACCAAAACGGGAAAGCCCAGTATTCACTTTTTTGGACACACGCACGGATATTCCAGGGGACAATCCAGGGACCACAAACACCTTTGGATCAATGTGGCCTCGGCAGGGGGGGCCATCGATAACTGGGGCGAATTTGAAGGCAGGGATTACGATGAGTTTACCGTTACGCAAGATGAGTACGGATTTGTGATGGTGTCCATAGACGGCGATCGAAAGGACCCAAAATTCACCATAAAACGAATCAGCCGTGGCAATACCATGGAGCACCGGGAGAACGAATTGAGAGATAGCATAACTGTATGGAGAAAAGAACGCAAACCGAATACCCCCGAAGCCATTTCGCCGACGGGAGCAGGGGTTTCTATCAGGGGGACCGTGTTGAAAGCCGGGCAATTCACCAGCGATTATTCGGGTACCTTTCACGCAGCTTCACATTGGCAAGTGTCAACATCCATGGGTTTCGAAACATTGGATTTTGAGAGCTGGCAACAATACCAGAACTGGTATTACAAAGAAAATCGGCAAAAGGACGATGATTTAACGGATGAAAAAACGGAGCGGCTAGCTCCGAATACTACGTATTATTGGCGGGTTCGTTACCGCGATCAAAACCTGAATTGGAGTAGTTGGTCAGACGTTAGGACCTTTCAGACAGACGACAAATAACCATTGTTCCGTTGCTTTCGCTCGCATAGCTATGCCGCAGCCGCATGCAGCTCCTTAATTTCACGGACCGTGGTTACCAAAAGGGTAAAGGAGTTGACCCGTCCTGCCTGTACACAAATTAGTCGGTTTTTCCCAAGTGGCGCTATTTCCCGAAGTTCCGTATGGGGTTTCGGTGCAAGGAATTCCTGCTTCGTTTATTCCTTGACGCCTTTGAAAGCTGCCAATCCCCAAAAAAGGCTGTTTTTGCGGAGGACAGTAATTCCGGAAAGAGTTAGCGCGTAGGATTGGTAGATGGATATAAATTTATTTGGTGGTAAGATTCACCTTATGGTTTATTGTTTTGATTAAAGGTTCAAAATAATATTTAGTAGAATAGATTTCTATCCACAAAATTTTTTATGGCATAGACATTGTCCTTTTCAGGGATGACAAACCAAAAATCGCTGCTACCATGCCCAAAACCGTGAATATCACCTGCGGATAGGAGCTGATTGGTGCTCATGCGCAACAAATTGGGATATTAAGCAAACAGTCAACTCTTTACAAGCACCTACCGATAGCTACGAACGTAAAAACAAGCATGACCACGAAAAAAATTAATGAGCTCATTAAATTAAACGATGAACTGGAAAATTATTTCAGGAATACCATCATCCCCCAACTCTTTGTGGATGCGGACCTGAGGTTGCGGAAATTCACTCCTCCGGCCATGAAACAATTTAATTTTTCCCAGGAGGATCTCGGGAAATCCCTGGAAGACCTGAATGATAACATCCGCTATTCTACCATTGTTGAAAATGTGACCATGGTCATTGACTCCGGCGAAATCTATGAGAAGGAGATTCAAACATCTGACTTCAATTGGTACCAGATGAATATTATACCTTATCTGGTTGATAAAACAAATAAGTCCAATGGGGTTATCATTACCTTTGTGGACATTACGGATCGAATCAGGGTATTGAAAGACCTGGAACGACTTATTGCTACCCATGAAACCTTTATATATTCGGTCTCACATGATCTGAAAGGCCCCCTTTCCAATATTGAAGGACTTGTAAACGACTTGATCAATACTGCGGGTCCGACCACGGAATGGAACGAGGAGGCCCTGGAGGACCATAAATTAACCAACTCCTTACTTTTGGAATCCATCGCTTCCATGAGAAATGTGATCAACGAACTCTCCGAAATTATTAAGATTGAAAGTAATTTTAAGGAAAAAGTGGAACTGGTTAAAATTGAAAACCTTATCAATCAGGTTAAATTGGTTGTCCGGGACGCTATCCATGAAAGCAAAGCCATCATTCACGTAGATATCCAGGTGCCAAAAATCAAATTTTCCAGAAAAAACCTTCGGAGCATCTTGTATAATCTTTTAAGCAATGCCATAAAATATAGGATTCCAAATACACCTCCCATCATTCATTTAAAAATTGAAAAAGCCGAAGGGTTCACCCATATCTCCGTAAAAGATAATGGCAGGGGCATGGATGAAGCGAAACAAAAGCTTATTTTCACTCCCTATACGCGACTTGTCAAAGATGTGGAAGGGACCGGCATAGGGTTGTATTTTGTCAAAAAGATCATTGAAAATGAGGGGGGAAGGATCACTTTTAAAAGCAGGCCGGGCGAAGGGTCGGAATTTAATATTTACCTAAAAAGTTGAGTCATGACCTCTATGGGATAGCTTATCCCTAACGGCAGCGATTGCAGAGCTTACCTGCTGGTAGCTTAGGCTGTTTCGGTGATAAAACCATGCGGGTTTCTATTAAACCTTTAATGAGTTTCCTTTAATTTATCAGAAATAAAAACTTTGATCAAACTTTGTCGGGAAATACCTAATTTTTGAGCAGCTTGATCCAACTCCTGAACCATCCATTCGGGAAAATCAACACTTACTCGTCGGGCTTTTAAACCAGGTTTGGAAATTTTATCTGTTTGAAGGTAGGGGACTAAATTCTCCTGTAATTCAAACTTTTCATCAAATTCAATAGCTGTAATAGATTTCTTTTTCATTTCCTCTTGATTTTCTGACCGATATAATCCTTACAAATTCATTTCTATGAGTATATACGGCTGACCAAACACTTTTGTCTAATCTGGCAATAAGTAAAAAGCGTTTTTCATCTGTTGTCCGAGCTTCAATAATTATTCTATTTGGGTCTTCCCATAATTTTTTAGCCTGTTCAAAATCAATTCCATGTTTGATTTTATTTGACTCGCTTTTTTAGGGTTGAATTCGAACATAATTCACTTAAACATCAAATTAAGTAATTAATACCATAAAATTAATTAAAAAACACACAAATATGGCCAAGGTAACGAAATACGTTTGCTTGGCTCTAATTTTTAGCAATCTACTGTCAGTTAGCTGAATCAGACCGATCAATGGGATTGTTTTACCTGTAATTGTCAGAAAGAAAACCCTTACTTCAAAAGAGGATGTTTCCTTAGCGTTGTTTCAGGATGCTCCGCTACCCCCCCCTTCGCATCCATTTTTCCACAGCCTCCCGGTATGCCTCTCCAATGGAAAACTCCTGATCTCCCAAAAAAAGGCTGTTTTTGCGGATGGCGGTAATCTCAGCCAAGGCTACCGCGTAGGATTTATGGATACGGAGAAATTTATCCGGAGGCAAAATCGACTCCAGTTCCTTAAAACGCATGCGTACCAGCAGCGGCTGCTCCTGGCCTTTTAAATGAAATTTGATATAGTCTCCATAGCCTTTCATCCACAGGATATCGTCAAATCTTATTTTTAGTTGACTGTAATCCACATTAGCAAAAAAATGATCCGGAGCATTTTTATCGGCTGCTACGGGTTTTGCCGCCTTCCATTCATGGCGTTCCCTGGCCCGGTTGCAGGCTTTGATAAACCGCTCAAGGGATACGGGTTTTACCAGGTAGTCCACTACATCCAGGTCAAAACTGTCTACGGCATATTGGTTATAGGCAGTAATGAAAATTACCATGGGTTTGTGCTGAAGGCTGGAAACAAACTGAAATCCTGACAGGCCGGGCATTTGAATGTCGGAAAATATCAGGTCCACGGGGTTTTTGCGCAAGGCTTCCATCGCCTCAAAAGCATCGCTACAAGCAGCTACCAGCTTTAAAAACGGCACCTTACTTATATTATCTTTAAGTAAGGCAAGGGCCAGGGGTTCATCATCTATTGCAATGCAATTAATCATGGCGTTAGCGTTAGTTGTAAGGTAACGATGTACCAGCCATCGGCTTTATGGATGCTAAGCTTTTGCTTGTCGCCGTAAAGCAATTCCAGCCTTCTTTTCACATTGGCAAGGTCAATTCCGGAGCCACCGTCCCGGGTCTCATCGGCCAGTGTGTATTTGTTTTTTACGGTAAATAGCAGGTCGTTACCGCTTGTGGTTAGGGAAATGTGAATGGCAGGATCGGGGATCAGCCCGGTACCGTGTTTAAAGGCATTCTCTACAAAAGGTATCAGCAGCATGGGCTCAATGGCATGCCAGTCCTCGCTGGGGTTCAAATCGATGACCAGGCTTAACCGGTCCCCAATGCGTTGTTTCTGAAGGTCAATGTAGCCCTTCAGGTATTCGAGTTCACTTTTCAGGAGTACTTTTTCCTCGTCCGTTTCGTAAAACATGTACTTCACCAGAGAGGAAAGTTTTAGTAAGGTTGGTTCCAGGGCATCGCTTTTCATACGCGCCAGTGCTACCGTGTTATTTATTACATTTAAAAAGAAATGAGGATTGATTTGAGACCGAAGAAAGGCCAGTTCGGTCTTCAGGTTTTCACGTTGTTTTTCGCTGGCCACCAGGTCGGATTTAATCTTGTCAGACACGGATTTAAAGGCAATCGCCGCCATCAGAATAAAAAGAAACGGAATGCCGTTGTAGAGCGCAGACCGGTAAAAAGAAAAAGATAAATCTGCCAAAAGCAAGCTGAACAGCATCCGGTGGAAAAAAAGAATGATGGCAAACAACAGCAGTTGGGTCAGCAGGTACCCCGCAAATTTTTGCTTATACAGGAGGGTAGGGATCAGCAGTCGTGTGTTTAAATAAAACAGGATGACCCAAAAGAAATTGGTAAGGGTATTCAAAAAAAGAAAATCAGTTTCATGGGCCGATCTGGGCCCCCTGCCGCCATAACCCTGATCCAAAATGATGGGCAGCAAGAAAAAAATAGACCAGGTCAGCACATGTAGAATGGTGGACTGGTATTTTTGAATCAAAGTAAAAGCGGGTCTCATTCTATCCGTTGTTTTTATAAATATAAGCAATAGTATTTGAACCTTTTTAAGCCCCTCACCGTCGGTGGACTACCCGGGCAAAAAAAAGAAACCGATTGGTTTACCGGTTTCTTTTGCCAAATCAGGGGATGCCTGGCTGGGAATTAGGAAGCTACTTCCACCTGTTGAAAATAGGTGGTTTGTCCATCTTCGATCGTAATGGTGTAGCTGTCTTTGACAGCCTTTTCAAAGTTGAATACCTTGTCTATGCTGCCATCGACTGTTTCAGACTTAGAGAATACTTCGGCGTTACTACTATTGATGATTTTTATATTCACCTTTTTCAGATCCTTTTTTTCCAATGTAAAGAATACCTTATTTCCATCTGTTCTAAAGGCCGAAGGGGCGGCATTCTGCTCCTTTTGAAGGATATTTACATTTCCATCCTTCAGGTTCAATGTGTAAACCAGGCTTGCCTCCGGATTGTCTACGGTAAAGTAATAGGTGCCATCGCCTAGTTGCTCCAGGTTGAACTTTTTCGCGTATGTTCCGTCGTACACATCGGCGAAAAACAGGGTGTTTTCCGAGTTATCGGTGATTGCAATGGTTGTTCCCCGTAACTGGGAATTCAATTGAATGAAGAGATTTTTTCCCTCATCCGAAATCACCAGGTTAGGCTTGGGTACAGGAGTCATACTCGTAAGCGATAAGAGAAACAAAACGGCTATTGCGGTACTTTTCATTAGATTTTTCATGGTTTTTGATGTTTAGGTCTGCCGTTTGACAGACAGGTAACAAATAATTTCTGTTACAAACATACCTTGAATACTCAGCCCTTTTTGGGGAAGATGACCAACTGGAAACGCACTGCGATGAAACCGGAAATTTCTGCGACGAAAAAAGTTTATCGGTTAAGAAATACAAGCAAATGGTGATCCCCGCAGTCTGTTCTTAGCGGACGAATGACCAGCGAACGGCTAACCTGCGTTCGGTACGAATCCCCTGAGATACTTGCCATCTGGTACGTTCCGTTCCCATGTGAATCGGTAATTCTCAGAAAAGGCAACCATCGAAGCATCCCATGCATTTCGCGGTGCCGGGAGAAGTAAGCGGGGTGGGGAGCCTGTAATTACCACCTAAAAGAAGATTTCGACGCATGGAGATATGCGAATTATTAATCACATCCAATCGCAATCGAAAAAACAGGCTGTGCACAAGCCCTCCCCTTTAAAAGAGAAAGGGAGGATTCCTCTACGATCGGGTTATCGGTTCCGATTACCGGGGCAGGTGGTAAAAATGCCCGTCTTCGGCACCTGCCAGCACCTCCCAAACCCCGTCTCCATTCCAGTCTACAAAGGTAGGACTGGTGGTGTGTCCGGCCAGCATTTGATCCGTAAAGGTGCCTTTGTGCTCGAAGACCACCTTGTCCGGGCTTTGACTGATATTCTCAAATAAGGATACGTTAAGGCTGTTCACCAGCAGGTCCAGATCCCCATCATTGTCCCAGTCTACGAAACTGATTTTCCTTCTGCCGCTGCTTCCGGCCTCGGCGATATTTAACCTCAAAAGTCCGTTTCCGGTATCCTGCACTTCATTTTTATTATTAAAAGTAGCTCCATTTTCTCCATAAAAGATTCTTTTTCCGGGCTGCAGGATGGTTTCACCCGCTTTGCTGTCGCCTTGATAGTAGGCCAAATAACCTTCCTGGTCCAGCATGATCAGGTCCATCACCCCATCCTCATTCCAGTCAATGGCATAGGGCGTAGTCCGCCACTGGGTGACTAACTCGTCCGCTGCCGGTTTCCACCAGTTCCAGCTTGGATAGGGCGGTGCCTGATTTCCCCAATCCACCTTTACAGGTTGAGGTGCCTTGAGTGCTGTTCCGGTATTCTGAATCCATTCCACCTTTCCCCAAATGGAGTTAAAGATAATGTCTTGGTGACCATCTCCATTCCAGTCGGCCACAGAGAGCGTGGTGTACCCCCACTTGGCTTCGGCCGGGCCTTGAATGGAGCCATTCTCTCCGGCCTGTATGCGGATGGCTTCTCCGTCGACTTCCAATAACTCGGGTTCCGCCCAACTTGGATTGGGGCCGCCGCTAAGGTTTTCTATAAAGGCAATGTACCCGGCTGAATTTCCGGCAATCAGGTCTTCATCACCATCCTGATCCCAATCCACACTTACGGGAGTGACCAGGGCACCAAATTTTAAATGATCGGCGGCTTGCCTGAAATACCTGGGAGCGGAAAATTCAGGAATTCCATTGTGCTGTTTGCCTGTATTCCTTACCCAAGCTACCCTACCGTCCTCGTCTCCGACGATCAGGTCCACATGGCCGTCCCGGTCCCAATCGATGGCCACCGGAATGATCATTTCCAGATCCATTTTAATCGTACCACCTTGGTTTTCTAAAAACACACCCGCTGCATATTCGGGTTTTTCGCGGGTACCCACGTTTTCGAAGTAAGTCATCCGGTCTAAAAATTCTCCGCAAATCAAATCCAGGTCCCCATCCCCGTCAAAATCGGCCAGGTTGGGAGAAGGAGCTCCATACACGTCGATTTCCGCTCCCCCGGCCTGAAGACGCCCGCGATTATGGTATTCCCCTTCTATGTTTTCCAGTAGGTACACGTATCCATGCAGGGGTCCGTTTACCCAATTTCCGGTGCTGTCAAAGGCATTGTCCCAGCCATAATCCGACCAGTCATCCATGCCTACCAATATATCCAAATCTCCATCCCCCTCGTAATCGGCCATTTTCCATTGGTTGAACCGGGGGCTTTTTCCCAGGTCTTTGGTGAGCTCTTCTATCGGAAACAAAGCCTCCGGCCGGGAATCCAGTGAGGTCTGGAAATCTCGAAGCAAGGCACCGGGAATGGTAACCTTCGGATCAGCCAGCCCGGTATGGGAAATCTGTACTTTAGGAATGGCATCGCCTAACCTTACGGGAGGGGCAAATACAGGAAAATCCTCTCCACTGGTGTTTTCGAAGAAATAAAGTCCGTTAAAGGGTTTGTCCGGACAAGACACCAGTAGGTCCATGTCTCCATCGCCGTCGTAGTCCATGGGCAAGGGCCAGGCCCAAAGCCCAACGCCCAGGTAAGCGGTAGCATCCGGCCGATTATAGTTAACCCGGTTGAATTCAGCGGGGATGGCTGCATCTTTTGGCTGCGGTTCCTGACAACTAGCCATCAGTAGCAGGCAGAAAATAAAAATGATTTGAGGTGGTTGAAATGGGCTTAACATGGCATTTTGGGTTGAGGGGGTATCTATAATCACGAAATTGAAAGGTAGTTTATTACTGGTTTTACCCCGAAGGATGAAAATCGGGCTATTAGCCTCTGCCCATAAAGGGCATGCCGTTGGCCATTAAGGTGATCCAGGGAATATTGGTACCCAGGGGTAGCCCGGCCATATAAGCGACCGCCCGACCCACCTCTGCCACGTCCATGGTGGGTTCTACCTTTTTCGTACCGTCGGCCTGCAAGATTCCATTTTCTATCCTTTTGGTCATGTCACTTTTGGCATTTCCGATATCGATTTGGCCACATACGATATCGTGAGCTCTTCCATCCAGGTTCGTGGAGCGCGTCAAGCCCGTGACCGCATGTTTGCTTGCGGTATAGGCTACTGATAAGGGTCGGGGTACCTGCGCTGAGATGGAGCCGTTGTTGATAATGCGTCCTCCTTTCGGGGATTGCTTTTTCATTAGCCGAAAGGCCTCCTGGGTACACAGAAAGGCGCCGGTAAGATTGGTGTCGATTACCGTTTTCCAATCGGCAAAGGCCAGGTCTTCCAGCGGTACTGCGGGTGCATTTGTTCCGGCATTGTTGAACAAGAGGTCCAGCCGTCCAAATTTTTCTTCCAGCGTGAAGAAAAGTTGCCTTACCCCCGCCGGATCGGTGATGTCCGCCGGAAATACCAGGTGCTGATTGCCTTCGCAGTGGTCGGCAGTTTCTTCCAAAGGTGCTTTCCTTCTGCCGGTTAGGATCAGGTGCCAATTGTCTTTGGCCAAAGCCTGGGCCACTGCCCTGCCGATACCTGAACCCGCACCGGTGATCAACGCGGTTTTAACATCTTTATTCATAGGCTTGAAAGTTTTATGTTTTCTTCCTGTATGTAATTTCGGATGATTTCTGTTACATCCTTGTCTGCAGTAAAGCCTAGTGTATCCGCTTTTTGGGTGTTAAAATGCGGAGGCCAGGTCAAAACAATGCTTTGCAGAAAAGCATCTGGTTGGTGGGTAATGAGTTGGGCTATTTCCGAACCAGCCACTTTTTCCAGGCAATCGATCATGTGCTGCACGGTGACCGTAAGCCCCGGCAAATTAATGGTACGATCGTCCCCAATGTGGGTTGCCTCCAGAGCGGCCGCATGGATAAAGTTGTTCACCACCTGCTTGGGAGAAAGGATCCAGAATTCCGAAGATGGATCGACGGGATAGCTGGCTTTTTCACCATTTAGCGGCTCACGTATAATACTACTTAAAAAAGAGGAGGTGGCGGCATTGGGTTTGCCGGGACGCACCGTGATGGTGGGTAGTCGGAGGCATCGTGCGTCCACAAAGCCCCGTCGGCTATAATCATTCATCAGAAGATCTACTATGGCTTTTTGAGTTCCGTAAGAACTCCTCGGTTTCGGGGCTGTATTTTCTGTGATAACCTGATCCACCTCCCCGCCAAAAATGCCACAGGAACTAGCAAACACCACTCGCGGCTGATGTCCCAGTTCCCTGCATTTTTCCAGCAGGTGCAAAGATCCCTTCAGATTGACCTGCATGCCCAGGTCGAAGTTTTTTTCGGCTTCCCCGCTTACAATCGCTGCGAGGTGAAAGATCAGGTCCGGCTTTTTTTCGAGAAGCGGATCTATGTGGGAGGGGTTGCCAAAATCGCCAGGAACACATTCCAGGCCCGGATCGTTTTTTAAGGCCTCTGGAAATTGGCGGTCAAATAAGGTTAGGGTAGTAGCGGAAGATGAATGTTGTTGGCGGTATTCAACCGCCAGGCGGCTGCCTATAAAGCCTCCTCCACCGATAATCAGTACATGCATAGATTGATGGGTTTATTTGTTAGATCAAAGGTATTAACCAGGACAATAGCCAAACCTGTACCATTCCTGTCAACGAAATAATGGCCAACAAAAAGGTCCAGGTTTTCAAGGCTTCTTTTTCGGTCAGCCCACTCATGCGAGCCACTACCCAAAAGGCACTGTCGTTCATCCAAGATACAAAAAGCGAACCAAAGCCCATAGCCATCAGCAGGTAAACCGGATGATAGGGTAGTGTGGCACCGTTACCAATAAGCGCAGAAATGATGGCTGCACTGGAAATCATGGCCACGGTGCCCGAGCCTTGGGCGGTTTTCAGGACCGCTGCAATCAGCCAGGCCAGGGGTACGTAGTGAATGTGGAAGTTTTCGGTTGCCAGGCGAATGGATTCCCCGATGCCGCTACGCCCGATCATGGCACCATAGGCACCGCCGGCACTGGTAATCAAAATAATCAGACCGCCAATTTCCAGCGGCTTTCCGATTTTCTGCCAAAGTTCGTTGGATTTCAATTCACGCGCATTGGCCCAGAGGTAGATAGCCACCCCTGTTCCAACCCCCATGGCCAGGTTTTTATTTCCAAGAAATCCGAGCCATTCGGGTACCTTTCCGGCAATGGCTTCAACCAGGGAGGCGGATCCGATCAGAACTATCGGCAAAATGATGGGCAGTAGGGAGGCGGGTAAGGAAAGTTTTTTGCTAACCTTAGCGGTATTTTCGGGAGCGATCCGCAGGGGAATGGATAGTTTTTGATTCAGTTTTTTGCCTATCAGGATGACTAAGATAGCCGGTAGGATACCCAGCAGCAATCCTGCACTGATGACCAGCCCCAGGTCTATTCCCAATGTTTCGGCCATAATCAAGGGGCCGGGAGTAGGAGGGACAATGCTATGGGTGATGGCGGCACCACCTCCAATGGCAATCACGTAAAGGACATAATCTTTGCCGGTTTTTGCCGCCAGGGTGATGCCCAAAGGGATTAGCAGGAAAAAAACGGTATCCAGAAATACGGGGATGGAGAGAATAAACGCTGCGACCAGAAGGGCAAGGGCAGCTTGTTTTTCGCCCAGTGTTTTTAATAAATAGGTGACGATTTGAGAGGCAGCACCGCTTTCCATCATGGCCGTACCAATAATGGCAGCAAGTGCAATCACCCAGGCAATTTTTCCGGCCATGATCCCCAATTCGGTCATGGGCAGTTCGAGCGCCGCCATCATGCCCTGCTCGCCCACCACTCCGGGGCTAAGCAAGCCAACAAATACCGCTGCTAAAACCAGGGCGATAAAGGGATGGAACCGCCATCTGGAAATCAAAAGGGCTACCAATGCCACGCTGAGCATAAGCACCAGAAAGGGCCAGTAAAAAGATTGGACCAGGGAAACCATTTTATAATTAAGAGAAAAAAAACGAAAAACGCCTACTTTTCCGTCAAGAAAGGGCTGTATTTTTCCAGTCGATTAAATAATTGGGAAGTTATTTGCTTGGTTTGGCTGAAACCACTATTTTCAGCCAAACTAGCAATGAGTCTGAAAGGGATTTTTTAAAATTATTTTAAGGTGTATTTGAAAGAGGAAGACAAGATTCGCAACGCATTCAAGGAGAAAGATTGGGCGGAGATTAAAAGTGCTGATTCCTGGGCGGTTTTTAAGGTTATCAGCGAGTTTGTGGAAGGTTTTGAGAAGCTGGCCAAAATTGGTCCCTGCGTCTCCCTTTTTGGCTCAGCCCGAACCAAGTCGGATAATCCTTATTATAAAATGACTGAGGCCATTGCTGCCAAATTGGTGCAGCATGGATTTGGCGTTATTACCGGTGGGGGGCCGGGCATTATGGAAGCGGGCAACAAAGGTGCTCACTCCCAAAACGGCAAGTCAGTAGGCTTGAATATTCTACTGCCCTTCGAGCAATTTAATAATGTATACATTGACCCGGATAAGCTGATCACGTTTGATTATTTCTTCGTTCGGAAGGTGATGTTTACTAAATATTCACAGGGATTTATCGTCCTTCCCGGTGGTTTTGGCACCCTGGACGAATTGTTTGAAGCGCTGACATTGATCCAAATCCGGAAAATTGGCCGGTTTCCAATCGTGTTGGTGGGTAAAGCCTATTGGGGAGGTCTGATCGACTGGATCAGGGATACCATGCTGTCAGTATATGAAAATGTTGACGAAGAGGATCTGGACCTTTTTGCCCTGGTGGATACGGCTGATGAAGCCGTGGCCGTCATTGATAAGTTTTACAGCAACTATTTATTATCTCCAAATTACTAAGCCATGAATACCAAACACCTTCCGTATGTGTATTTATTACTGATCCTACAGTTTCTTTTGATAGGTTATTTGTGGTATCGGGTTACGGGCACAACGCCCGTAGGACCTGCTCTGGATTCCCAGGCAAAAATCCAGGAAGCCAAGCCTGGTCTTTTGCCCCGAGTGCGGATTTTCGAATTGCCCTCCTCCCCGGAATTTGCCGGGGAAAAAGTACCTATGGAAGACCCGGAAGTATACGAACGCTACGAAAGGGAATTATACGTCAATTCCTACTGGGAATCCAATACCGTCCTGATGATGAAGCGGGCGGGGAAATTTTTCCCCTTCATTGAGCAGACGCTGGAAGAAAACGGCATTCCGGAAGACTTTAAATACGTGGCATTGATAGAGTCGGGCTTGATGAACGTGACATCGCCAGCAGGGGCCAAAGGTTTTTGGCAGTTTATGAGAGGAACCGCTGGCGATTTTGGGTTGGAAGTTAGCCGGGATGTGGACGAAAGGTACCACTTCGAGAAAGCCACCCTGGCCGCCTGCAAATACCTCCGCGACTCGTATGGGAAATTTGGCAACTGGACCAGTGTAGCCGCCAGTTATAACATGGGTATTGCCGGGATAACCCGCAGAAAAAACCAGCAATTGAGTCCGGATTATTACGACTTGTACCTGAATGAAGAGACCAGCAGGTACCTCTTCCGTGCCCTGGCACTCAAAGAGATCTTCGAAAATCCCGGAAAGTATGGCTTTGAATTGCAACAGGACGATCTTTACCAATTACCTCCCCTCCGGGAAATAGAGGTGACCGAAAGCATTTCCAACCTGGCCGAATGGGCCAAAGAGCAGAAAAGCACTTATAAGGAAGTCAAAACCTACAACCCCTGGCTCATCAACCGGCAATTGAACGTGAGAAGGGGCAGGACTTACGTAATAAAACTTCCTGTTTAATTATTGGATGCATTTTTATGATTATCTTGAGGGTAAATAATCCCTCATGAAGAAGACACTGATAATTTCCTTGGTGATTGCAGTTGGAATTTTTGCCCTGTTTAAGCTACTGCCCCTTTTTGTAAACAGTTACCTGAATCAAAATGCCGAGAGAATTGTCAGCAATATGATTACCAGGACCAACGATTTTGCCGGTCATGACGTACAGTTTGGGAATATTCATCTGGATTATGATTACCGCGGTACGTTCCTGAAAATGGAATCAGTGGATATTTCACCGGGACAGGATCTCGATGCAGATAATCAGATCCGGTTTCATCTTAGTTTTGAGGAGGCCAGCCTGACCGGATTTCGTTGGATTGATTTTTTGTTTTTTAACAGCATCCAGCTAGACTCGGCCTACATCGAAAAGGTGGTATTGGAAACGGTAACTCCAGATCTGGAAGAAATGCAGGAAGGACAAACAGCCACGAATCCAAAGGAAGGAAAGGACTATCGACTTATTGGTTTAAATCACCTGCGGGTAAATGGCGTGTCTTTTGAAAACCGGGATAGCCAAACCGATTCGATACGCTTATCCATGACCGATTTGTTTGTTTTTGCAGATGGCTTTAGCTTAAGTAAAGAGGACAAAGAAAATCCCGATGCCCTTTTTTCAGTAGAAAGTATCGAGGGATATTTAGCCGAAACGCAACTACACGTAAATAATGCCATCAATGTCATTCAGGCCAGGGATATATCCTTTAACACCACCGACCAGAGGATGATCGTGGAGCAGGTTTCCTTTAAAAATAAACTGGACAAGTACGAGTTTGTCAATCGGTACGAGAAGGAAACCAACTGGATGGAACTCAGCAATGCGCGCTTGCAACTGGATGGGATGGATTTTCAGTCCTATTTCAGAGAGGGCTTGATTTCAGTGGATACTATGCGCCTGGATGGCCTGGAGCTGGAAGTCTTTAGGGATAAAAGAAAGGTGGAAGATACCAGCAGACGGCCCAAAATGATCCATGAAATATTGGAGGAGCTGCCCCGGCAAGTTCGTTTACAGACCATTTCCCTGGCAGACATAACGATAACTTACGAGGAAAGACCGGATACCAAAGCTCTTTCCGCTGGCAAAATATATTTTGATCAGGTGAGTGGTGAGATTAACGGATTTACGAATATGGCGGAAGCATTATCCAAAAATGACACGCTCCAAGTGAGTGCCAAAGGACGGCTGATGGGCCAGGGGCTCATAGACCTACAGGCAAATCATTTAATCAGCAGCGATAAGGGTACGTTTTTTCTAAAAGGCAAGATTGGACAAATGGACCTCCCGACCCTGAATGATATGATCATGCCCGCGACACGGGTGGCACTTAAAAGCGGTAGGCTGAATGATTTGTTTTTCAATATTACGGCCAATGATACTGAGGGTACAGGAGAAGTGATCGCCAAATACGAAGACCTGGAAATAGAGATACTGGATAAAAATTACCAGAATAACCAAAATGTGTTACGAAGAATTGGGGCCTTCCTGGCCAATAAGCTTGTAATTCCCTCTCAAAACCCCAATAAATCCGACAATCTTAGTAAGGGACCGGTTTATTTTGAGAGAGAGCAGCATAAGTTTATTTTTCATTATTGGTGGAACCTGGTCCTGAGCGGTCTCAAGTCTACCATTACAGGTCAAACAGAGGAGGATATGAGGGAGCAATAAGAAGGAACTGCTGAATGAACCTTCCTGCCATTTTTCAGTTTATTTGAATTGGGTTAAGGCTTTATCAATCGATTCCTTAATTTTGTCTAATTAAACCAATTATTGCGCAAGCCGTTCGTATGTCAGCAGATAAAACACCTTCGCAGGATTACATTGAGATTTTTGGCGCCCGGGAACACAACCTGCAAAACCTAGACCTAACCATACCCAGAAATAAATTGGTGGTGATTACCGGCTTGAGCGGAAGTGGAAAAAGTTCGCTGGCGTTTGATACCATTTATGCCGAAGGGCAGCGGCGCTATATGGAAAGTTTTTCGGCCTATGCCCGGTCCTTTTTAGGAGGAATGGAACGTCCGGATGTGGATAAAATCAATGGATTGTCTCCTGTAATCTCAATCGAGCAGAAAACCACTTCCAAAAATCCCAGGTCTACCGTGGGAACGGTCACGGAGATTTACGATTTCATGCGCCTGTTATACGCCCGCTCTGCCGAGGCTTATTCGTATAAGTCAGGAGAGAAAATGGTGCGACAGACGGAAGATCAGATCATTGCCCAGATTTTTCAGGCGTTTTCCGGGAAAAAACTCTCCATTCTTGCGCCGGTGGTTAAAGGAAGAAAAGGGCATTACAGGGAGCTTTTTGAGCAGGTGCGAAAAATGGGCTATTCGAAAATCAGAATAGACGGAGAAGTACAGGATTTGCTGCCAAAAATGCAGGTGGACCGGTACAAAATTCACGACATAGAATTGGTAGTGGACCGGGTTCTCGCAGATGAAGCGGACCGTTATAGAATTACCCAATCCCTGAAAACCGCCCTGCAACATGGAAAGGGGATTGTGATGCTGCTTGAGGAAGGCGGGCAGATCCATCATTTTTCCAAGTTCCTGATGGATCCCCAGACAGGGCTTAGCTATGATGAACCGGCACCTAATTCTTTTTCATTTAACAGTCCCTACGGGGCTTGTCCCACCTGCAATGGCCTGGGAGTAATAGAAGAAATTACGCGGGAAAATATCATTCCAGACCCTTCCCTGAGTATCAGTCGGGGAGGAATAGCTCCGCTGGGCGAGTACCGGGATATTTGGATTTTCAAAAAGATTGAAGCCATTCTCAAGCGGTACAAGGGAAGTCTGGCCACCCCCATTGCCAAATTGGATGAAAAGGTGATTGAGACCTTATTGTACGGAGATAAAATGGAGGTAGCGGTGGATTCCGTTAAGTATCCGGGGACCAAATGGAACACGACCTTTGAAGGCATTCTTAATTTTCTGCAAAAACAGCAAGAGGGGGGCTCAGACAAATTGCGGAAATGGATCAGCGATTTCACGACCACCCGAACCTGTCCGGATTGCGAAGGGTACCGGCTAAAGAAAGAGGCTCTACACTTTAAAATAGCGGAAAGGCATATAGGCGAATTGGCGCAGATGGATATCCGCAGCCTTGGAGATTGGTTTGCCACCATTGAAGAACGGATGACGGATCGGCAAAAACTGATCGGGTCGGAGGTGCTGAAAGAAATCCGGAAGCGCATCGGGTTTTTATTGGATATAGGATTGGATTACCTCTCGCTGAACCGGCCCTTGCGGACCTTGTCTGGCGGGGAAGCCCAGCGAATTCGCCTGGCCACCCAGATTGGAACCCAGTTGGTTGGCGTGCTTTATATACTGGATGAACCCAGTATTGGATTGCATCAACGGGACAATGTGAAGTTAACACGGGCATTGAAAGACCTTCGTGACCTGGGAAATTCCGTAATCGTGGTGGAACACGACCGGGACATGATGATGGAGGCGGATCATGTGGTGGACATCGGACCGGGAGCAGGCAGGCATGGGGGCCATATTGTGGCCAGCGGAACCCCCGAACAATTGCTACAGGCAGGTAGCCTGACGGCCCAATACCTGAAGGGAACATTGCGCATTGCCGTGCCGGATAAAAGAAGAGCGGGATCTGGGAAAAAATTGAAATTAAAGGGAGCCAGTGGACATAACCTGAAGCAGGTAAACCTGGAGCTACCTCTCGGCACCATGGTATGTGTAACGGGAGTTTCCGGTTCCGGCAAGAGTTCGCTTATCCACGAAACCCTGTATCCCTTGCTCAACCGGCAGTTTTATAATTCCAGAAAAGAGCCTCTGGCCTACAAGGAGATCAAAGGACTGGAGCATTTGGACAAGGTCATAGAAGTAGATCAATCGCCGATCGGAAGGACTCCCCGGTCCAACCCGGCCACTTATACGGGTGTTTTCACGGATATCCGGGCACTTTTTACCGAATTACCAGAGTCCAAGATTCGGGGATACAAACCCGGCCGGTTTTCTTTCAATGTCAAAGGCGGTCGCTGCGAGGATTGCGAAGGGGGAGGAATGAAATTGATAGAAATGGATTTTCTTCCGGATGTGCACATTCCCTGCGAGACCTGCAAAGGAAAGCGTTACAATCGGGAAACCCTGGAAGTAAGGTTTAAAGGAAAATCGATCGCGGATGTATTGGACATGACCGTGGAGCAGGCTGTAGAATTTTTTGAAAATCAGCCAAAGATCCTCCGCAAGATCAGGACTTTGCATGAAGTAGGCCTGGACTACATTACCCTTGGGCAACATGCCACTACCTTATCCGGTGGTGAAGCACAACGGGTAAAACTGGCGACAGAACTTTCAAAGAAGGACACCGGCAAAACGTTTTACATACTGGATGAGCCTACTACCGGATTGCATTTTCAGGATATCGGCCATTTGCTGGAAGTGTTGCAGAAGCTGGTGGATAAAGGTAATACAGTATTGATCATTGAACATAACCTGGATGTGATCAAAGTGGCGGACCATATCATTGACTTGGGACCGGAAGGAGGAGAAAAGGGGGGAGAAATTCTTTATAGCGGTACGCCGGAGAAGATGCTGGACCATCCCGGAAGTTATACCGCCCAATTTTTGAAGGAAGAGTTAACACGAAAAGTGGATATAGAGGTCTAGGGACCTATTTTTAAAATTAATGTTAACATAAAATTAATTTTCGAAATATAATTTTAAAATTTGATAATTTCTTTTCCGAAGGGACTACGATTAAATAAGTCAATTTTGCAGCAGTAAAATAATCTGACTTACTAAATCTAATACCTAAATTATGAAAAGAGTTTTCAAAGGAATGTTGTTTTTCGTACTAGCGGCTGGCTTGCTGTCTGCTTGTGGCGAAGAGGAAGTACCCAATAGCTTTGTTTCCATTTCCGGAATACCTGCAACTGCTGTCATTGAGGCTGGCGAAACAGTGGGCCCGGTCACTGCGAATATCAGTGCAGCGGATGGGCTAGCCACGCTGGTTATCCGAAAGGATGGTTCTACCATAGAAACCATAAATTTCAACGGAGAGACTTCCGCCACACACGAGTTTTCGTATACCTCTGTTGATGAGGATGCCAACAAAAATGTGGTGTTCGAATTTGTCGCTACCGATAGCAACGGGGACAGCCAGACGGTTACCCACGTGCTCACAGTGGGCGAGATCGCCACTGTAATCCGAATTGCGGAGAATATCACCTCCGATCAAACCTGGGAAACAGGTAAGACCTATATATTGGGGGATCGAATTGTGGTTACCGATGGTGCTACCTTGAAAATAGAGCCAGGTGTGGTTGTAAAGGGTGAAGCAGGTTCGGGACCCAATGCTACTGCCCTGATTATTGCCAGAGGAGGGAAAATAGATGCTCAGGGAACGGAAACGGAACCCATTATTTTCACTTCCGTGGCCGATGAGATTGAGCCGGGTATGATCGCAAGTCCTAACCTGGATGCCGATCTGGATGGTTTTTGGGGAGGATTAATTGTTTTGGGAAGAGCGCCAAGTTCTTTTGAAGGGGATGTGTCGGAAAAGCAAATTGAAGGTATTCCTCCTTCTGATACCAATGGACTTTATGGAGGAGATGATCCTGCCGATGATTCTGGAATAATAAAATATATCTCCATCCGGCATGGCGGATCCAATATCGGTGAAGGTAATGAGATCAATGGACTGACACTGGGAGGCGTAGGATCTACCACAATAATTGAAAACGTTGAGGTCATTGCCAATCAGGATGATGGCATCGAATGGTTTGGAGGTACTGTAAACGTGAAGAATGCCTTGGTATGGAATTCTGGAGACGATGCATTGGATACGGATCAGTCCTGGGCTGGCACCATGGATAATTTCATCCTGCTCTGCGGTCCTACAACCGATCATGCGCTGGAAATTGATGGACCCGAAGGATCATTCAACGCTGCCCACACCCTCAGGAACGGAACTGTGAGAGGACACCCTGAATCTGAGTTAGGAGATTTCAGAGACGGTGCCAGGGGTACTTTTGAAAATATTTATTTCTTCGGATTCTCAGATCCGGCTGATCCCGAGGCTGAAGGAAGAGGAGATTTGTCTCTAAGCGGGGATGCAAGCCTCGAAAACTTCGAGAATGGCATTCTGAACTTCAATAACCTGGAGGTTACCCTGCCAGCGGGAGTGTCTTTATCTACTGTTTTCCGGAATGGAACGGACGTACACGCCAGTGAAGTGGCCCTCGGTGAAAATACCGTTGGTGCAGATAAGTCTGTATTCGCCGGCTGGACCTGGGCCGCTGTGGCTGGAGAACTGGATGATTTATAATCACAACCACTAAATCATTTTTTGAAAGGGATGGGGATACCCCATCCCTTTCCTTACTTTTTTATCTATCTATCTATATGTCGCTGTATATCTAAAATTATTAATTCAATGAAAACATTAATCATAAGCTGGCTTTTCTTTGGAATGGCGGTTTTGTCAGGCGCGGCGGTGGCGCAAACAGGTACCATCAGGGGTACTATTTATGATGAGGCATCCGGCGAACCCTTATTTGGGGTAGCGGTGTCTATAGTAGGCACCCAAACAGGAGCCGTAACCGATTTTGATGGGGATTTTGAAATCCAACTATCCCCGGGTACTTATACCCTCTCGGCTTCCTTCATATCCTATAATTCCCTAAACCTGGAGGGGATTACCGTTGCCTCGGGGGAAGTGACCATTCTGGATAATTTGAGATTGACGGAGTATACCTCTGATCTGGAAACCGTGACGATTTCTGCAGAAGCCATTCGAACGACCGAGGCGGCCCTAATGACGGTAAAGAGAAATGCAGCCCAACTCATGGATGGCATTTCTTCGGCTGCCTTTCGGCAAATCGGAGACGGAGATGCGGCTGCTGCCATTAAGCGGGTAACGGGCGTTTCTATCGAAGGCGGAAAATACGTGTACATTCGTGGGCTGGGGGACCGGTATACCAAGACAGTACTCAATGGAGTGGATATTCCCGGGCTGGATCCGGATAGAAACAGTATCCAAATGGATATTTTTCCCACCAATATTATAGATAACATCATCGTTTCCAAATCCTTTACCAGTAACCTCTCCGCAGATTTTACCGGAGGAGTGGTGGATATAGAAACCAAAGATTTTCCGGAAGAAAAGACGCTGCGGATTTCCCTCAGTGGAGGCTATAATCCCTCCATGCATTTTAACCCTGATTTTTTACGTGCCGGAAGCAGCAGTACCGATTTTCTGGGTTTTGATAATGGATACAGGGACATTCCTACAAAAGGAGTGAACGATATCCCCCAATTTGTGGACGTCATTGGAAATCCTTCAGGAGAGAGAGGGCAGTTGTACCAACGAATTTTACGGGATTTTAATCCTGAATTTGGTGGAATGCGAGATCAGAATGCAATGAATTTTGGGGTTGGTATTTCACTGGGGAATCAACTGGCCCTCGGAGATAATACCCTGGGCTATAATTTTGCCCTTACCTACAAAAACGCCTCGGAATACTTTCAAGATGCGGAATATAACCTGTATGCTAAACCCAGGGATAACAGTGAATTGGAATTGCAACCACTGGAGAGATCCATGGGTAGCTTTGGTGTCAATAATGTGATGCTGGGAGGTTTATTTGGCCTGGCATACAAAACCGATCTGTCTAAATTCAGACTAAATCTTATTCGGTTGCAAAACGGAGAATCCAAAGCCGGCATTTTTGACTTTGAAAACACAAACCTGGGTGCGGTATTTGAAGCCGATCAGTACAACATCGAATACAGCCAGCGCTCGTTGACCAATCTGATGCTCTCCGGTGCCCATTACTTGAAAGACGGAGATTGGGAGGTTAATTGGAAGGTTTCGCCGACCTTATCCACCATTGATGACCCCGATGTTCGTGTACTACGTTTCCGAAAACCAACTCAAAACATCTCTACAGAGGTGGGGTTACCGCAGCGAATCTGGCGTTCACTGGAGGAACAAAACCTGGTAGGAAAGCTAGATTTAACCAATAATCACCAGCTTTTTGGGAAAATGGCCAAACTCAAATTTGGTTCTTCTTACGTGTACAAAGAAAGGGATTTTGTGATACAGGATTTTCAGTTTTCCACTGGCAATACCTCCTTCACAGGGGACCCGAACCAGGTCCTTCGGGAAGAAAATCTTTTTTCCGAGACGAATCGCAATGGAGTGCGGTACAATCCACTGTTTATTCCCAATAATCCGAATAGTTTTCAGGCAAACCTAACCAACCTGGGGTGGTACGTACACAGCGAGTTCTCGCCTGTGGAAAAGTTAAAGGCAATCGTTGGGCTTCGGGCTGAAAAATTTGACCAGCGTTACACCGGAACCAATCAGACGCAAACCATCGTTTTCGATAACGAAAAAGTGCTGGATGATATGGACTTTTTTCCAACCATCAATCTGATTAACAGCATCAGAGAGGACCAAAATATCCGTTTTTCGTTTTCCCGTACCATTGCCCGCCCTTCCTTTAAGGAAATGTCTTTTGCCGAAATACTTGATCCCATTACCGGCCGGACCTTTGTTGGCGGTTTATTCGAAGAAGTCACGAATGGAGGTACAGAAGTTTTGTGGGACGGACAATTAGAAGCTACCCGGATCAATAACTTTGATCTGAGATGGGAGAAATTCCTTCCCGCCGGACAGTTGTTTTCGGTAAGTGCTTTCTACAAAACCTTTGATAAGCCCATTGAAATGGTGCAGTTCTTGTCCGATCCCGGAGCCTTTCAGCCCCGGAACGTAGGAAATGGTACCGTGGCAGGATTGGAACTGGAATTGAGAAAGTCGTTGGCTTTTCTTGCCCCAAAATTAGAAAACCTGTTTTTCACCTTTAATGGGACCCTTACCGAATCCAGCATTCAGTTGTCGGAGTCGGAGTTGAGATCCCGGCAATTGACTGCCAGGGAAGGACAGGAAATTTCAGCGAAACGCGATATGGCGGGACAGGCGCCGTATATCCTCAATTCAGGTATTGCCTACAACAATTTTGTGAGTGGATTGGAAGCGGGATTGTTTTACAACGTACAGGGATCAACGCTGAATTACGTAGGCTTCGGCAACCGTACCGATACCTATACTGTTCCATTCCATGCCGTCAACCTGAGTATCAATAAAACCTTTGGACTGGAAGAAAGGATAAAAGCCGGATTGAATGTTCAAAATTTACTGAACCAATCCCGTCAGGAAGTATTTCGTTCTTACCAGGCAGAAGATCAGATTTTCTCTAGTCTCAATCCGGGAACACTGATTAATTTTAACTTCTCCTATTCGCTCTAATAGCGAAAACACGCAAAAAAATATCCTTTCTAAACAGAAGGGATATTTTTTTTGTTTCTATATTAAGAAATTGTTAACTTATGTTAACATTGGATTAATCTATAGAAATGCGTTGGTTTCTTTTATGTATAGGGCTGTTTTGCATACCGGGGCTGTTGTTTGCCGGGAAGGGGAAGGAGTCTGCATGGATGACCTCCACTCCTCCAGAAAACGTGCAACCCCTGATTCAAGCTTGGGTAGCCGAAAGTGACCCCTTTGCCTCCCTGTATCAGAAATTGGAAAGGGATTTTGACCGTTTTGGCAATTCGGAAAGGATGGTACGATCCATTTTTTATCGATCGCACCAACATTTATTTCACAAATACCGGCAATTTACCCTGGATCAGGATGCCTTGAACGAGGGGCTTTACGACTGTGTCAGCGGTTCACTCATTTTAGCGGCGCTGCTGGATCATTTCGAATTTTCTTACGAAGTAATCGAGACTTCCTATCATGTGTTTTTACAGGTGGCCGTGAAGGATAGGCAATTGCTGCTGGAAGTGACCGACCCTCAGGGCGGTTTTATTGCGGATCCGGTCCAGAAAGAACAATACCTGAGCGGTTATTCCGGGAATAAAACGTTGTGGGAAGAATCTAAAAATGCTGCGTCTTTTTCCTCCCCTGAAATTTACCAGAAAATCAATCTTGAAAATCTCCTGGGCCTTCAATATTTTAACCAGGCGATCCGGTATTTTAACGAAGGCAATCCGCTGGTAGCCTATCAATTTTCCATCACTGCCCTTAAGTATCATGATTCGGAGAGAATCCGGGATTTTAGCCAATTTTTAAAGCAGAAAGTGGTACTTGCCAACAAGTAATTTTTTCACTGAGAACACAGAGAACAATATTGATAACCGTTGAGGTCTTCGAGACCTCGACGGTTTTCTTCGTGCCTAATACGCAATAAAACCGAATGCCCTGTTGGCAGGCACCGGGTAGGCCAGCGCAAGAGCTACGATCCCGAGTAAAATAGCGTAGGTGTTTTTAAAACCGACAGCAAGCCCAACAAAGGAACCGGCCTTTCGTCAATGCCAGCGGCACTTGATTTTTCTTAACTCGCCGAATAGAGCTGATAGAGCAAGAGCTCATCCCTTCAATACAGCATCGAACATTAATCTAATCTGTCAGTACTTCACAGCGATCGTATTGGGGATCAATGTCTATAAATACTTCCTCTTTGGCCAATACAAACCAATTGGATAATATCTCCTCTTCCTTTTTCCTACGGGAGGCTGCTTTTAATTTTTCGTAATCGTCCGAAAGATTAGCCCTGTGCGCGGGAAATCGCTCTTTGTAAAACAGAAGGCGCACACCCGCTTCGGATCGGCCTGTTCGGGGATCTTCGTCCTCATAGCGTATAGGCTTAGTGAGGGTTCCTACCTCCATACTGTCCAGGGTAAAATAAAGTACCGGATCTTCCAAGGTTCGTAATGTCAGTTTATTGGAGCCGTTTCCGGGATCGGTAAAGAAACCACCGTTGTCAGAAGTTTCCCTGTCGTCTGAGTATTCTTTAGCCGCTTTGGCAAAGGTGATTTTTTCTTCCACGATCAATTGTCGCAGGCTGTCAAGATACCTTTCGGCCTTTTCAATGTCGCTTTCAGATGGCGTAGGGATGCGTAAAATATGCCGGGAATTAAAGGTATTTCCTCTTCTTTCCAGCAGTTGGATCATGTGAAAGCCGAACATGGTTTCCACCGGATCACTGATTTCTCCCGGTTTCAGTTCATAGGCGGTAGCTTCGTATTCCGGAGCCAGTTCCCCCCTTTTGAAAAAGCCCAAATCACCACCCTGAGCAGCAGAACCCGGATCTTCGGAATATTGGGTGGCCATGCTCGCAAAATCAGCATCCCCATCCAAAATTCGTTGCTTGATGGAAAGTAGTTCCTCCACCACCTTGTCTTTCTCAGCCTGGCTTACTTCGGGCTTTTTGACTATTTGGCCCACCGTGACCTCAGCCGAGAAAAAGGGAAGCGAATCATTGGGTATGGATCCGTAAAATTTCCGGACATCATTGGGAGATACTTCCAGGCCTTCGGTTATGACTCCCTGCATTTTCTGTACCACCATCTGTTCTTTTACCGCATCCTGTATTTCACTCTTTAGCTGATCGGCGGTTTTGCCATAGGCTTCAATCAGGGTCTCCTCGTCTCCACCGAATTGCTGAAGCACCATATTGAACCGTTGGTCGGTTTGGATGATCACTTCTGCTTCCGACACGATTACCGAATCGATTTCTGATTTGGCCATCATCAGCTTATTAATAAGAAGGGACTCAAATATCTGGCATCGCGTGGGTGTTTCCATGCCTTGCTGGGCCTGAGAGATGGCTTCCAGATACGCTTTCTGCAAGTCGGACTCCAGAATGATGTAATTGTCCACTTTGGCAATAATTTTATCTAACACCTGCCCACTGGGCTTTTCTTCAGAAGGCGGTTTTTCACTGCTCGCCAGGGTGCTATCGGTATCTTGTGCCCAGGTGATTTGATTGAATACAAGTCCTGTAAGCAATAGTACGGTTAATTTTCTGGACCAGTTATTCATAAATGGTAAACTCATTATTTTCAAGTGCATGGTTGTAAATATCTCTTTTTAATTTGTCGGCTAACTCCACCCTCCTCTTGTTAACGATAATCTTGGAAATTTCGTCTCTGACAAATTCAAGCGGCGGAACCTGATCCTGCAAACGGTACTCCAGAATCTTAAAATAGTACGAGTAGGTTTCGTCATCTACATTGATCAATCGTTCGTTTTGAAGCAGTTGTACCTGGTTATTGTTCTGAGTAAGGGGCGTATTGATGATAATGTCATCGAATTTAACCCAGGTAGAATCCTCAATGAAATAATTGTTGGCATAACGAATAGCAAAGTCCTTTAGTTCATCTCCTTGCTCTTCCCGGTCATTACCCAACAAACGCTCCAGTTGCCGTTTTTGGGGCAGGGATTTTTCCAATTTGATATAATTGGTACGGACGATTATTTCTTTCAGGGCAAAATTCTGCTTGTTGGCTTCGTAGTAGGTTGCAATTTCCTCAGAAGTGACTTCTCTGTCCAGACTTTCCTCCACGAAATTTTTTTCGTATTCATAAGCAATCAGTGCATAACGATAGTCCAGGAGTTTGCGATTTATTTCGGCTTCGTCCAGGGTTATATTTTCTCTTGCCTCCCGGATCATCAATTGCTTTTTTATCCAACTCTGTACGTACCGGTTTACCAGGTCTGCGGAATCCAGGCCGGAGGCCATTTCTTTGCTGATATGATCAATATCGGTCAGGTATAGATTGGCGGTTCCAACCGATGCCACCACGGGGTTGTCCGGGTCTTCTTCTTCGGTCTTGATCCGAAAAAAGTCACAGGAGGAGCTAAGCAGCAGTAAACTACTTAGGGCCAAAGCCGCTTTACTTCGTAAGTTCCCGATAGGTAGTTTCTTTTTCATCCTCGTTGATTTGGATGGTGTATGTATCTCTTAATGTAGCCATAAGCTTTTTTTCCAGAAACTGCTGGTAATCCTGAATCAATTTGCCCCTGGTTTCTTCAAAGGCTTTCCCTTGTGCCGGGATTTTTTCTCCAGTGACTAGCAGTATCGTTTCGCCATCTTTTGAAATCGTATGAAAGGATTGTGCTGGATTCAGGTCAGAAAGAATTTCTTTCCCGGAAATCTCAAAAACCCCTTGTTCGATCGTGAATTTTAAAGGGTCTTCGGAAAGAAATTGCTTTTTTACCGTTTCTTCCAGACCCTCCTTATAGGACTGGGTAGAGAGCCAGCTTTTGACCTCCGAGAGGTCCTTACCTGCATCCGCTTTCAAAATAAAGGCGGGTTGGCGTTCTCCCCAGCGGTATTTCTCCCGGTGTTCCCCAAAATAATCTCGTTGTCCCAGACTGTCGTCGACTGCTTTTTGCCACACCTCATTATTCATCAGCTCAAACAGCAACATGCCATTCCGGTATTCATTTACCAGTTGCCGGTATTCCTGATTGGAAGCATATAGCTGCGCAGCTTCCCATTCGCTAAGCAACGTGGTCATAAACCGTTCGTACCAGAACTCAAAGGGCTGCTGCACCAGCGAATCAGCAGATCCAATTTGGGATTCTAGGAACCGGGCAAAGTCCTGAGGGCTTGCCTGTTTCCATTCCGACCAAATAAGGCTGTCTTGCTTCCATTCGGCAGTTTCGAGGTTGCCCAATAATTCGGAGATCGCTTTTCCCTGGCTGCTCTTTACTGTTTCCTCGATTTTTTTCCAAAGGCTGGAATTTTCACGTACCCCCAATTTTGATTTTTGCTGTGCCATCACCTGGCTGCGGAGCATCTCCGAGCGGCTGTCGCGCAGGATTCTGGATTTTATTGTGGGCATGAGCTCCTCGAAAGGAGGTACCGGCCGTTGGTCTTCCAATCTCAGCAAGTGATAGCCATATTGGGTTTTGACGGGCTTGGAAATAGTTCCGGGCTCGTCCAGGGAAAAGGCGGCCTGTTCAAATTCAGGAACCAGGGAACCCACTCCAAACCAGGGTACCAGTCCCTTGTTGGACTTACTTCCTGCATCTTCTGAGTAGGTACTCACCAGTTCCGGCCATATTTCAGGGTTGCTTTGTACTTTTTCGAAAAGTTCTGCAATTTTCCGTTGGGCGAGTGCCTCGCTTTCGGGCTGCTCCGGATCAACTCGGAGCAAGAGGTGGGATACCCGCACCTGCCCGGGATTTGGCCGGCGGTCTTCCAGCCGGATAATATGGTAGCCGAAATCGGAAAGGACCGGCTCTGAAATCGCTCCAACGGACAGCGAATAGGCGGCTTCTTCAAAAGGCAGTACCATTTGAAGGGCGGTAAAGTACCCCAGGTTGCCTTTATTGGTTTGGGCGGAAGGGTCTTCTGAATGAAGGGATGCCAGTTCGGCAAAGTCTTCCCCATTCTCCGCCGCTGCCTTGAGTTTCTCTGCCATTCTGAAAACAGCGATGGAGTCTTCGCTGCTGGCATTGGGAGGGAACTGAAGTAAAATATGACTTGCCTTTACCATTTCCTGCATCCGGTGGTAAACCCGTCTTAGTTCACCTTCCTGCAAGTCGTTTTCCAACAGGTAGGGTTTGATGAGTTGTTTCTGAAAGGATTCAAATTCGGTCCGGAACTCCTCCGATTGGTCCAGTCCCAGATCAATGGCATGTTTTACCTTTAGTTTATAGTCAATAAACAGGTCGAAGTTTTCTTCAAATTCCGCTCGACTTAGGGCTCCCTCCTGATTTTGCCGGTTTTTAGTTAGGATATAGACAAACTCCTCCTTGTCAGAGGGAGTATCGGCAATTTTGATCAGATAGTCCGATGAGCCCGGATCATCCCTGAATTTTTCAGGAACCTGGACCGCACTGGCAGATAAAATTCCCCAAAAAAGGAAACATACATGCGTTAAATTCATAGGACAAATGATGCTTTCTAATCCGCAATGTTACGAATTTTACCCCACAATACGGGAGGATGGCAGGGATATGTGAGCGGATTTAACATTTATTTGGATTTCAATTTTTTGATCAACCGACAGGTATTGAATGCGTGGTCGGTTTCAAATTCGATTTTATCCATGATTTTGCGGACCAAAAGCAGCCCGAGCCCCCCTTTTCTTTTCTCCCTGATTACCGCATTGATTTCTGGTGATTTATATTCGATGATGTTGAATGCTTTTCCAGAATCTTTGATTTCAAAAATGATGCGCTCAGGATTTAAATGAATCGTTAGCCAGATATGACTTAGTGGATTGCAATCGTGAGAATGGATAATAAGGTTGGCACAGACCTCTTCTACTGCTAAAATCAATTGATTTTGACTGATGGCGCTGAGTTGGGTAGCCGACAGGGCTTCCGCAATGAAGGAGCGGAGCTCAGCCAACCGGCTCTTTTCGCAATATAGCTTTAGTTCATGCGTCATAAAGCGATTCTTCGGCTTCCTCCTGTGTGTTTTTAATATGGATGAGTTGGTCCAGTCCAAGGATATGAAATACGTTCATCACTTTCTCGTTCAAACCAAAAATGACGAAGGCTACGTTCTTCTCCCGAAAGTCTTCCAGGTAGGACATAAATACCCCTAGCCCCGCAGAGGAGATGTATTCCAGATTTCTGCCATCGACCAGAATTTTCTGGACGCTTCCGGAAAGTGCCTCCTGTATCACCTCATCCAGTTCGACCGAATTACTCGCATCGACCTCCCCATTCAAGGCAATGACCAGGTGTTCCCGGGCAGCCGTCATATTGATTGATAACATACTCGATTATACGCTTTACAAATGATTAAGTTTATGCTTTAAATTTGATCGCCAATAGGGAATAATCATCATCGGGAAGGATTTCCTTGCCCACAAATGCGAAGACAGACTCAATTATTTTCGTTCTGATTTCCCGGGCACTCAAATGGTAATTCCTGTCCAGTATATTTCGCAAATTATCGTACCCGAACTCCTGCCCATTCTCATTTTTGGCCTCCACGATTCCGTCCGTGTACATTACCATGACATCCCCGGGCAGGTAATTCATTTTGCCTTCCTCGATATATTGTTCAAAGCTGAGGTTCCGTACGATGCCCAGGCCCATTCCCTTGATGTCAAGGAAGCGGGAGGCTCCTCGCTCTTCGGAATAAAACAGCGTGGGACAGTGTCCCGCTCGTGCAAAACGGATCTCCTTTTCACGGGTATTGACCGTGTAGTACGTAGTGGTAATGAAATTGTTTTTTTCCAGGCAGCGGCTCAGGGCACTGTTGGCTTTTGTCAGAAAATCTTTAGGGCCCAGGTTTAGTTGTACCAGGCTGTGAAACACGCCCTTCATTTGGGACATGTTGAAGGCGGCAGAAGTTCCTTTTCCGGATACGTCTCCAATAATAAGTGCAAAATGATCCCGGTCAAAGCGATACGTTTCATAATAATCGCCGCCCACCTCGTCCGCAGCGGCAGAAAACCCATCTATTTCAAAGCATTCATTGTGGTGCAGTTCCGAAGGTAAAAGACTCCGCTGAACGCGTTGGGCAATTTCCAGTTCTTCACGGTAACGCTCATTTTTGATGGCCTCGTTCAGGAGGCGGTAATTTTCTATGGAAATCGAGGTTTGGCCCACGAAAGTAGAAATGATATTGATCATTTCTTTGTTGAACCCGTCTTTTACCTCTTTGAGCAAAAACAGGTCACCCAATATCTTTTTGTTTGCCCGGATGGGAATAATCAATACGGATTGAAAGGTTTCGTGAGGTATCTTACCGTAAATATACTCCAACTTGCCTCCTTCCTGCTCGTTTAGATAACTGGCAAAAGGTTCTGTTTTTTTCAATATTGCCATGAGATCTTGTCTTTCGCCATTGCTAATGAACTTTTGATGAAGGATTTTGCCAGGCTGATCTTCCTCCACCTGGGCATGGAGCTCCAGCCAGGCGGCATCTACATAGGCGGCACTCATGCTACTGTCCATCAATATATCCAACACCTGTTCCTCATTTTCTCCGGGCTGGATCGATTGGCTCAATTTCTGAAAACTAATGGCCTCCGTTAGTTTCTGTTCAAAAACGGAGGAGGTGGGTAAGTTGAATAAGGTGACCAGAAAACTGAACACCGCATAAATCAACACAAAAGCAAAGAGGCCGAGAAGAAAGAGGTTTTCGCTTAGATTGACAAAATCAATGTTTTTTTGATTATACGACACCAATTGTACCAGCAGGTAGGCGGTACTGGCTATGATAATGGCAAGAAATAGGATGGACTTCCATTTTTCCCTAAACGTCAGGTAGGGGATCCATTTTAAGTTGACCGATAATATGATGCCGTAGATGATCAGGAATATCAGGCCAAACATAAAGCCATAATCATAGCTTTCCTGATTGATGAGTACGAAAAACATGCTAATAAGCAGGATGACTTCGTATGCCTGCCATTGTTGCACCACGGCCTTGCTTTTTTGGTACAGGATCAGGTGCTTCCAAAGCAGCGCAGAGGAGATCAAAAACAAAGAGGTCAGGGCAAAATTAACGTGGTAGAAAAAATTTCTGAGTAGCGGGTCTTCTGATAAGCGACTTCCATCCAGTAGGTAATAAAAATAAATAATTAAAAAAGAAGTAATGGTAGCCATCAATCCGGTGGAAGCTGCCCTCCAGATCAGGTTTAGGAAATTGCTGTTTTCATTTTTACTAATAGAATCGCCGAAATAGAGGTAGAGGACGATAAAAAAGATTATTTCCAGAATCCAGGTTATTTCGCGCGAAATTCCCCCTTCCATTTGGTTGATTTCACCGAACAATCGCACCAGATCCACAAATAGCAGCGCAAACCATGTCAGGATGGCCAGCATGATATAAATTTTGCCCCGCTGTATGTTGGGTAGTTTCGCCATAGAAAAACATACAATAATATAAATAGAATGTCAAAATTCATTGGTCCCGGCAATAAAAGGTTGTCGGAAGGCAAGGATTAAAACCGAAACGGAAGCCGCCAATAAAATTTTAGGACGTGTAAACTGTCTGGAAGCTGGATTTAAGATCAAAATTAACAAAATTCGGATCATGAATAAACAATGCTTGCCTATCTTGCCGTGGATCCGTGTCTGGTGTTAAAGCATCAGGAGTTCAAATGTATGGCCTGCCGCATAAAGGCAAGCTGCGCATGGATTTCCTTCCAGGAAAAGGGAAGGCTGGGCTGAGAGTGGGCCAGCGCGTCCCGCAGTTTGCCAATGTTCCGGACCATGGCATCGTATTGATCTCTGCTGGCCCCGGGCATCAGGCTTTTGAATCGTTTTTGCTTGGAAAAAATACTCCCCAGGTCCGCCAATTGCAAGCACTGAATCAGGTCAATTTCTTCGTTTCTTCGCAATTTGAGTTGATATAGCGCCTGGGCAGAAGCCAAGCGTTCCTCTGACAGGCTGGCTTGCCATTCCGGGATTGTATGTTTGATAAGCTCCCTGAGAAAGGTTTCCCAGGTACTTATATACCCAAATACCACCAGCCTCATAGGAATTTTGTCCAGATCGCTTTGGGTGACAATATGGGAAATCGTCCCTTCCGTCTCGATAAAGAACCGCCTGTTGGAGAGCAGTTTTTCGAAGGCCCGGACCAGAGGAGTATTGCCATTCATCAGATCAGCCTTGCTGACGGGAGATAGGTCCGAATCTCCGTTGTCAAATTTCTGAAGGCCATCATCGGATTGCACCAGCACGGTTTGAAAATTATTTTTCACCATTGCTTCCCGATAGGTATTGGGCTGAAAAGGAAAGGTCGGCTCGGCAATACTTAGGACCGGAACATAGCGGTCAAAAAGATTGAATAAGGACTGGTGTTGGGCTTGGTTCATGGGCTTGTTTGAACTTCTTTGAGTCTGGAAGGCATGTTTTTCTACTGGGATTTTGAATTTAACCATTCCCGACGGTATATTGAATTTTTAACAAGAAAGGATATACCTTATAAGGTTTACGACAGCCGATAGGAAGAATGTTAACAGATAAGCAACCACCAGTCACCCAGGAAGTAAAGGAATTAGCCAGGCGATTATGGGATTACCATCAGCTTCGCCATACCATTCAGAAAAGCGATGCGATCCTGGTGTTGGGTAGTCATGATCCACGGGTGGCCGAACGAGGCGCCGCACTTTGGCTGGAAGAAATGGCTCCCCTTCTGATTTTTTCGGGGGGGTTGGGTAATTTTACCGCAGGTGTTTGGGAAGATCCGGAAGCGGTTATTTTTGGTCGGATTGCCCGGCGGATGGGCGTGCCGGATGAAGCCATGCTGCTGGAGAGCCGTTCTACCAATTCCGGGGAAAACATCCGGTTTACCCAGGAACTATTGAAAAGCAAGGGATTGGATCCCCACTCCTTTATTATCGTTCAGAAACCGTATATGGAGCGGCGTGCCTATGCCACCTTTAAAAAATACTGGCCCGATAAATCCGTGCTCGTGACCAGTCCGCGCATTTCCCTTGAAGATTATCCCTCCGATTCCATTTCCCTGGAAATAATTATTCAATCCATGGTGGGGGACCTACAGCGCATTAGGGAATACCCGAAAAAAGGCTTTCAAATTCATCAGGACATTCCGGAAGAAGTGTGGACCGCATTTGAGCGATTGGTAGCACTGGGCTTTGACCAGCACCTGATCTCCTGAGGCTCCGGCAGGAAACCCACTACCTTGACTTTAAAATCATATAGGTGTCCAAAATCAAAACGTCGCAGCCAAGTGCGGAATTTTAAATCTTTAAATTGATTTTCCGATCCTATTTATTAAGCGCTTCCTTAAACACTGCCAGTGCGCGCTCCCGGGCTGCTTTGTGATCCACGATAGGCTCCGGGTACTTATCCGTTCCAAATTCAGGCAGCCAGTGTTTGACATATTTCCTGTCCTTATCAAATTTCTCTAATTGCGAAGCGGGATTGAAAATCCGGAAATAGGGCTGAGCATCGGTGCCCGTGCCTGCTGCCCATTGCCAGCCACCGTTGTTGGAGGACAATTCATAATCCAGTAGCTTTTTAGCAAAATAGGCCTCTCCCCAGCGCCAATCTATAAGCAGGTGTTTGGTCAGGAAACTGGCCGTGACCATGCGTACCCGGTTGTGCATGTAGCCCGTAGTATTCAATTCCCGCATGCCCGCATCCACCATGGGGTAACCGGTTTTTCCTTCGCACCAGCTGGAAAATTCTTTTTCATCATTTCTCCAGGGAATGCGGTCGTAGGCAGGTTTAAAAGCCTTTTCCACCACTTCAGGGTTATGGTAAAGAATCATCATGTAAAATTCCCTCCAGATCAATTCGTTAAGGTAGGTTTCGTTTAACGCTGCTGCTTCCAGTGCCAGTTTACGAATGCTGATGGTGCCAAACCGAAGGTGGATGCCCAACCGGCTGGTACCCCCTTTCGCAGGAAAATTCCGGGTTTGGTCGTATTTACGGATCAGGTTTTTGTTTACCTCTGCCGGCGGTATGGTGGTTTCCGAAGCCTCAAAGCCGATGGCTCTCAAACTGGGCAATGACATTGGTTTTGTTTGGTAAAAGGATTTTTTCCTTCCATCCAGACTTACAGGAGTAATTCGGGCCGCTTCGAATTTTTGCAGCCAGCGTTTGCTGTAGGGAGTAAAGACCTTGTAAAAATCACCTTTGTCCGTAGTGATTTCATCCGTTTCAAAAATCACCTGATCTTTAAAATCGTAAAAATCAATGCCTTCTTCCTGCAAAAACGCCGCTACCTCCTTATCCCTTTTTTTAGCATAGGGCTCGTAATCCCTGTTGGTATACACGTTCTGAATCGCGTATTCCCGGGTCAATGAGCGAAAGATATCCAATGGCTTGCCATGACGGACCAGCAGGGAACTTTGATAGGAGGCTAGTTCGTCCCTTAGCCTTTGTACCTGTTCGTGAATGAATTGCACGCGGGCATCTTTTTTCTCCTCCAGTTTGTCCAGTATTTCGGTGTCAAAAATAAAAAGCGGCAAAACCTGCGCTTCGTTTTGATGGGCATAATAGAGTCCCAGATTGTCTTCCAGCCTCAGGTCTCTTCGGAACCAAAACAGTGTTATTTTATCCATAAATTAATAAGTCAGGTATTCGAAAAATGTTTAAGGTTTTTCAGGCAGTTCCTTTTCCAGGATGCGGATTCCTGAGGGATCGATTGGCGGATCAGGTTGAAATAATTCGGGGGCCACTTCGTCCAGATGGATGGTGAAATCGCCGCGCAGGTATTCATCCGAATCGCTGATGGGCAGGTCTCTGTTTCTACTAAAGTTCTGGAATAGCTCTTTTAATGAACTAAAGAGCAGGTTTTGGGATACTGACACGCCGTAGGTGTTGGGTGCCCGGTTATTGATGCCAAGGGCCGTTAGCGTATTGAAATTGTTGCGGTTGTACACCCGTACGCGGTACCTGCCATCTTCGGTGAGCAGGTATTCAGCCTGCCAGTCCCCGGCAATGGTGTTAAAATCGGCATTTCCCTGCAGATCGGTAAAACCACCGTCACGGGTCACCCGCAGGCGGCCATCGAAAAAGGTGTAGGCAACCCGCAGCTGAAACGTTTCCAGTGCCGTTTCGTCCAATCCTACCAGGTCAAAATCAATTTCCAGATTTTCATCTACCTGAGCGATGAGGTTGTTTAGTTGGGAAGAAATTAGCTGGCTGAGGTTGGAAAAGCCAATGCCGGACCCGCTAAACTGCCCCTCGGGCGAAAACCTACGTAGCATTATGAGTGAAAATACCTGGCGGTTTTTTTCCTGCTCATCATTCGCGATGCGGTTTCGGAAAGCCGATATGGTAGTTTGCAATTCGCTATCTTCCGGAAACTCTGAAAAATCAAAATCAAAGCCAATATCCGGGGATAATAAGGGGCCGTCCAGGTCCATGATCACTTTTACCGGAAATCGCCGCTTCAACTGATTGCTTTCAAATTGATTCTGGCTGGCAGTGGTTTGCAGGGAAGTCAGGGAAACATTTTCCTCATAAACCGCAGAAATGTCCATCACCCCTTCATAAGGATCCCCATACCAATTAATGACACCCCCTGGCTCTATTAGGAATTTTTTGTTGATGACGTTATACAGCGAAAAATTATACAAAGCATCTACGATTTCGAAATTTCCTACCATGTTGAAATTCCCCTGGGTATCGATATTCAGATTCAAGACTCCCCTTCCTCTGCCTTGTATGTTTTCATCTGTTTTGGGGTCAATTTGAATTTCCACATAGGCATCGGGGGTAAGGTCCAGGTTGAGGTTCATGCGAAGGTTATTGATGGTCAGCTTGTCTACGCTTTCCTCAAAACTAACCGATTGCGTGGTATCCCGAACATTGATGATATTGATGAAGTCTTCCTGAGATTGTCCGTTGGTGTCCCCTATGGGAATGTACACCCTGGTATTGGGCTGGGAAGTAGCATTTGCGGTCAGGTCCAGGTTATTGGCAGCTCCGAAGACATTAATGTCTCCCGTAGCGTAGGCCACTCCGAAAAACAGGTCGTTATCGGCTGCACTGGTATTCATTACCTGAAAATTGGTGATGGAGGCGTCCAGATCCAGAATGAAATTGTCAAAGTTATCGTGCGTGATCCCGCCTCTCAGCCGGGCGGTATTATTATTGATGTCCTTTAGCTCCAGCCCCCTGAAGCTAATGTCATTGGGCTCGAAAATTACATTTCCGTCTATCAGATAGGTAGTATTCAGGTAATTGAACCGAAACGTAGCTCCTTCGAGTCTTCCCAAACCCTCGACGATCGGCCGGGTGATGCTGCCGCTTACCGATAGGTTTCCGCTAAGGTTACCATCGATCTGGCTAATATAATCGGAAATGAAGGGCTCGATAACCGATAAATTCGCATTTTCAAACGCAGCATTCAGGGCCATTTCCTGTGTATCAGAACCCAGGTTGCCGGAAAGTTCGATTACTTTCTTTCCTTCCCGGTAGTTTTGAAGTGATAAGTTGACCGCTTGATCAGCGAAGAGGGCTTCCGCTTCAATTTCGCCAACCAGGAAATCATTGATCCGGATGCCTATTACCGACAGGCTGCCCTGCATGCCTTCTTTATTCCAGCCTTCGGCAAGGCTGACCCGGCCATTTGCGGTACCCTCGTAATCCCGCATACCGAATGAATTCAGGAAATTCAAGTTCAATTCGTTTACGGTTATTTCCATCTGATCCCCGGGATCCAAATTGATTTTCCCTTCGGCAGAAATGTATTGGTTTTCGTGAAAGATCTTGAGATTTTGGAAATGGGTTTCTGCCGCACCGATGGTAATGCTGTTGCCGGGTTCAAATTGCCAGAAATCTTCCAGAAGCTTGATTTCCGACGGGGCGAATTCTATCCGGGTCTGGTCCCGGGAAAGGTTTACCCCTGCCGAAATATTCGCATAGCTTTCCGTCTCCAATTGGTCCAGGTAAAAAGAGAGGTTTAGTTGGGACTGATCCCAGATTGTTTCCATGGAAAGATTGTGAAAGTTAAACCCGGAATTTAGCTGAATCTCCTTGGAAAGCACGTAGAACGAAGCCAATACTTCGTCACTGTCCTTGTATTTAGAGGTGTTGAGGTCAATGTCAGTATTTATAAAATAGTTGTTATTGTAATAAATGGTATCGATACCTGTATAAAAGTTGAATACTGTATTGCGCTCCGTTTTGTAAAAAGCCCCTTCCATTTGGGTGTTGCTGGAGATAAACAATCTGGGATCGATCAGGTTCAAGATGGGATTCGGATCTTGCAGGTCCAGGGTCAGGTCAATGTGGTAGGGGTCTCCGTTCAGGGCTTGTTTCCTGGCGGCTGGATTATAATCATTCGTGAGAATGTCATAATAATCCTCCCAGAGTCGTTGGATGTCCTGCCCTAGTTGTTGTACTTTAAAATCCCCGCTGATTCCCGCAACCAATAAGTCCGAATTGAGAGAAATGACACGGGAATCTTCGGTAAACAAGGATTGAAATAAAAAATAGTCGAGAAAAAGATCCCTGCCATCGTAGCTGATCAGCACATCTCTGAATCGGGTGACTCCTTCTATGGTATCCCAATGTATCCCTTTCGTATCCAGTTCGAAATTCCCGCTCAGGAAAATATCCTTTTCGGTTAGGCGAATGCGGTTGAGAAATGCAGTGTCCAGCCGTAGCATCAGGTTTGCGGAGTCTTTGTTGTTTCGTAAATCCAGCGTGCCGTCCACGCTCATCACCAGATTGGAATCATTAACACTCAATGTTCCCTGAAACAAGTCCTTTCCGTAGGTGGCCTTGGTTTCTATCTGGGTAAAATCGTATTGGTTTATGCCGATTTTGCTAATGCTTGCATCCAGTTCGATGAGTGCTGTGTTTACCGTGAGTCCGGTACCTTTTACATCACCTTTAAAACTGACTTTCTGAAAATTTTCCGGCTCCTCGGTCAGTACACCCAGGTCGAATTCCACCGCTTCCAATTGGCCTTCATAGGTCGGAGGGCCTCCATTATCACGGTAATTCACTTGGCCTTTTAGCAGACCAATTTCCGTTCTGAAATCACCCTTGGCAGTAAAATCGCGCAGGTATCCTTCAAAGTCGGAATCAAAGCGTACCGTCCCAAACTTATCCAGTTCCCTTCGGGCCTCATTACTGACGTAGGGATACAAATCTTCCGGTAGCATCACGGAATTTGTCAGGGAGAGGCTAAAAAAGGTGTTATCGACCTGCGGAAGTCCTTCAATATTGAATTTTCCGAAAAGCGCACTTCTTTCCCCAAAACGCAACAGCAATTCTTCCGAAAAAATAGAATTTATCTTACCGATTATTTCTCCACTGAGGGAAATTCGATCGTTTATAGGAGGAATATTGTCCGAAAAATACCTCAGATCCCGAATATCGAGTACCGTTTCATCCAGTTGGGCGATCAGGTCTACCTTCCGGTTAAAATCTCGTAAATCGGCCACCGTTTCATAATCCATCCGGAGGTAGTTCTTGATCACTGTTTCGTTGGATTTCAGGTACAGGTATTTAAATTCCATCCCGGTACCGGAGTAGGTGAAATCGGTTCGCAATTGCTGGAATACCATGCCCGAATTAGACTCGACACCTTTCATGTAGCGCAGATTAAAAGCCACGGTATCTCTACGCACGTAAAAGTTTTCCGCCCTGGCCACCAGGTCCCGAAATAGCAAATTGGCATAGTCGAATTTAATGTCCATCTCCGGCTGGGTGTAGTCAATGATGTCCAACGAAGTTTGGTCAAAGGAAATGGAAGCAATCCCAAAAGTAGGGGCAGGCGCTTTTTGTTTGTTGGGAGACACAAAAAATGTCTCCCGCAGTCTTTCCAGGAAAACGGAAATATTGAGTCCCTCCCCACCAGGGTGGGTCAGTAGTCTGACATTTCCGTTTCGCAGGTTTACCTCGTCCAGGCCTGGCCGATCCTTGTCCAGGAGGCCACGAACTGAAAAATCGATATAGACCTCATCCAAGTCGGCCATCAGGCTGTCCTGAAGATCGTAGACCCGGACCTCGCGAAGACTTACAGCATCCCACCAGCGGATGTTTACCCGGCCAATATCGGTGAGGTAACCGGTACCTGTGGAGATGCGGTTGGTAATAAACCCGGCCAGGTAGGTCTGAATGGAGGGGATTTGCAACAATATGGTCAGGAATATAAGAAAGAACAGCAGGTACCGCAGGAACAGAAATACTCTCCTGAGGGCTTTCATCAAAATTTCCTTAACTTTCGGTTTATTTTCCAACAGACGCTAAATGAGTTGTACTATATTGGCTATCGAATCCTCCTGTGATGAAACGTCGGCAGCGGTGATTTCTGATGGCAAAATACTTAATAATATTGTCGCGACGCAATCTGTCCACGAGAAATATGGTGGTGTGGTGCCGGAGCTGGCTTCAAGAGCCCACCAGCAACACCTGATTCCAGTGGTAGCGGAAGCACTCCGAACCTCGGGGATTTCCAAAAAAGACCTGACAGCAGTGGCTTTTACCCGGGGACCCGGGTTGATGGGAGCCCTGTTGGTAGGCGGGTCGTTTGCCAAGGCATTTGCCTATGCGCTGAATATTCCTTTGATCGAAGTGAACCATATGGAAGCGCATGTGCTGGCACATTTTATCGAAAAACCATCGCCGAATTTTCCTTTTATATGTCTGACCGTTAGTGGGGGACATACCCAATTGGTCCTGGTAAAGAGTCACCTGGACATGGAGGTGCTTGGTGAAACCTCCGACGATGCGGTGGGAGAAGCATTTGACAAAATCGCCAAAATCCTGGGTCTACCCTATCCGGGAGGCCCTCACCTGGACAGACTGGCCAGCAAGGGCAATCCAAAGGCTTATTCTTTTCCCGTATCGGATATGAAAGGATTGGCTTTTTCCTTTAGTGGAATTAAGACCGCTGTTTTGTATTTCCTGAAAGAGAACATCAAAAACGAACCGGACTTTATTGCGACTCATCTGGAAGATATTTGTGCCTCGGTGCAATATACCCTTGTAAAAATGTTGATGCAAAAGCTCGTGAAGGCAAGCCGGGAGCAACAAATCCGAGAGGTGGCCATTGCAGGAGGGGTGTCGGCAAACTCCGGACTGCGGAATGCGTTAAAAGAAGCAGCCCTCGAAAACGACTGGCAAATTTACCTTCCCAAACTTGAATATTGTACCGATAATGCCGCTATGGTGGCAATGGCAGCACACTACAAGTATCGGGCGGGAATATTTTGCGACCTGGACATCAGTCCGTTGGCAAGAATGAAAATTGGAAACCATGGCTAAAAAAAATACATTTGATAAGATTATCAATATTAAAAACAAAAAGGCAAGTTTTGAATTTGAATTTTTAGATAAATTCAAGGCAGGCTTGGTTTTACGAGGTTCCGAAATCAAATCCATCCGGGAAGGAAGGGTTTCCCTCACGGAGGCCTACTGTTATTTCAAAGGGGAAGAATTGTTTATCAAGCAAATGCACATCGCTCCCTACACCCTGGCCACCCATTATAACCACGATCCTGTAAGGGAGCGCAAACTATTGCTACAGAAACAAGAGCTCCGAAAACTTCAAAATAAGTTTTCGGAAAAGGGGCTTTCCATCGTTCCGGTTCGTATATTTATCAACGACAGGGGCCTCGCCAAAATGGAAATAGCACTGGCAAAAGGCAAAAAAATCCACGATAAACGGCAATCTATAAAAGAAAAAGATGCAAAACGGGACCTCCAACGAATGGCTTTCTGAGCGTGCCTATGGAATTTGCCGGGTAACGCTCCTACCCATGTACCGGGAACCGGTGCCTGGCTCCGGGATGAGTTCACAGTTGCTTTTTGGGGAGCTGTACCAGATCTCCCGCCGGACGAAAGACGGCGATTGGCTCTTTGCCGAAGGCGAAAACCAGGCCGGATCCGGATGGATACTCACCTCCCAACACCAGCAGTTGGAAGAAAGAGAGTTTGTATTTTTTGGCCAGGCAGCGTTCCACGTTACCACCAGTACCATTGGCAAACTTATCTGGGACAAAACCCCCGTTTATTTACTTCCCGGAAGCCAACTACATGCCGACCAAAATGAGCTTTTCGATTGGGCAGCATCCTTTTCATTCGACGGAGAGAGCCGACCTTTTTCTGAAAAAGTAACCCGACAACAGCTCGTCTCTATTGCAACCGGCTTCCTCAATGCCCCCTACCTGTCGGGAGGGAGAAGTATTTTTGGCCTGTTCGGAGGGAGTTGGCTACAGCTGGTTTTCAAAATCGGGGGCTATCGGGTTCCAAATTACCTTTCTGCCTTTTTAACGGCAGGAGAGGAGGTGGGTTTAGCTGGAATGCAGGCAGCGGACATGCTGATTTTCGGCAATGAACACGGAATTCCCTCCGGAGTCGGCCTGTATATGGGAGAAGGGCAACTACTCCTGGTAGACGGGAAGGTCCGAATCCTGAAATTTGATCCGGAAAATTGGTCGGCATCCAAAAACAAATCCCACAATGCTCAGGTTCTTCATGTTAAAAATCTTTTAAAATAATGAAGGAGCGGATGGAAAAAAAGGTACTGGTGCTGAATTTGGATCATACACCCATCGGCATTGTCAACGCTCAAAAGGCGTTTGTACTGACTTTTCTGGAAAAAGCGACTCCTTTGGTCCATTTCGATTACCTGGAAATCCGAACCGTAGATCGGGTATTTCCCTACCCCGCCGTAATCCGGCTTTACGAATATAAAAACATCCCCTATAAGGGGGTGATGCTAAACCGGAACAATCTTTTTAAGCGGGATCAACACAGCTGCCAGTATTGTGGAGGGGAAAAAAGCCTGACGCTGGATCACGTAATTCCCCGCTCTAAGGGAGGAAAGAGCAGTTGGAAGAACCTGGTCACGGCCTGCCACCGCTGTAACACGCTCAAAGGTGACAAAACACCCGAGCAGGCAGGCATGCAGCTACGTAGCTTGCCCTTTCGTCCTACCCTGTCTTATTTCCTGGCTGAATATGCCGAACGGCATGCAGCGGAGTGGTTGCCCTTTCTGGAGGTCAAGCCGGTGGGATAGTTACGATGCCGGAATGGAAAGAACTTGATTTTTTGTGGGTTACCCATTTCTATTGGCAAAAATATTCGTAAATTTGCAATCCGTTCGGGTGAACGGTTCACTCTAAGGAGGGAAATCCGAAATAAAACCTCAGCCAGATGACCCTAAGGCTGTTGAAAATCAGGGTTGTACTATATTATATGTCAAATCAAGAAGATTTTAACTGGGAAAAATTCGAAACCAAGGGATTTGGAGAAGGCTATACCAAGGCTGAAAGGGCCGAGATGGAAAAGCTGTACGACAAGACCCTTACCGAGATCACTGAAAAGGAAGTTATTACCGGCACCGTAGTCGGCATTAACGACAAGGACGTGATCATCAATATTGGTTTCAAATCAGACGGGCTGGTGCCTTTGAACGAATTCCGTGACCTTGAAGACCTTAAAATCGGAGACGAGGTGGAGTTGTTTATTGAGGAGCAGGAAAATTCATTGGGACAACTGGTCCTTTCCCGCAAGAAAGCGAAAATGGTGAAAGCCTGGCAGACCATCGAGGAAGCATTGGAAGAAGACAATGTGATCGAAGGACTGGTAAAGCGCAGAACAAAAGGCGGATTAATCGTGGATATTTACGGAGTAGAGGCCTTCCTGCCGGGATCCCAAATTGACGTGAAGCCTATCCGGGATTTTGATATCTACGTGGGCAAAAAGATGGAAGTGAAAGTGGTGAAAATCAACCATGCCAACGACAACGTGGTGGTTTCACACAAAGTGTTGATAGAAAAAGATCTGGAGAAGCAAAAAGCCGAGATCCTGAACAACCTGGAAAAAGGCCAGGTACTCGAAGGGGTAATCAAAAACATGACCAATTTCGGTGTATTCATCGATTTGGGAGGTGTCGACGGATTATTGCACATCACCGATATTTCCTGGGGCCGAATCAACCATCCCGAAGAAGTACTTAATCTGGACGACAAAGTACAGATCGTGGTACTGGACTTCGATGATGATAAAAAGAGAATCTCCCTGGGCATGAAGCAACTGACCCCACATCCATGGGATTCCCTTTCAGCCAGTCTGGAAGTTGGTTCCAAGGTCAAGGGCAAAATTGTTAATGTGGCCGATTATGGTGCCTTCCTGGAACTGGCACCTGGCGTAGAGGGGCTAATTCACGTTTCGGAAATGTCCTGGTCACAGCACCTGAGAAATCCAGCCGACTTTGTAAAGGTGGGTGACGAAATCGATGCGGTTGTATTGACCATGGATAAGGACGAGCGAAAAATGTCTTTGGGCATTAAGCAGCTTACCGAGGATCCATGGACCAAAGCAGAGATGGGTGAGAAATACGCCATCGGCACCAAACACAAAGGGATTGTTCGTAACCTGACCAATTTTGGATTGTTCCTCGAATTGGAAGAGGGAATCGACGGCCTGGTACACGTTTCCGACCTGTCCTGGACCAAAAAAATCAAGCACCCTTCCGAGTTTGTGAAAGTAGGAGACGAATTGGACGTAATTGTGCTCGAGTTGGATCTGGACAGCAGAAGACTGGCATTGGGTCACAAGCAACTCGAAGAGAATCCCTGGGATACCTTTGAGAGTGTGTTCCCGATCGGTTCTTCTCACAAATGCTCTATCATCTCCAAGAATGACAAAGGAGCCGTGTTGGAGCTTCCTTATGGACTGGAAGGTTTTGCGACAGCCAAAAATCTGGAGAAAGAAGACGGAACGCAGGCAGAAGCTGGCGAAAGTCTGGACTTCCGGGTAACGGAATTCTCTAAAGATGATAAGCGTATCGTGCTTTCGCATACGGCTACCTTTAAAGAAGAGGCCATGCCTAAAGCGAGTGCTAAGAAACCGACTACAGGAGCCAAGAAAAAGGCTACCGGCGGGACCGACAGCGGTGCTGGAGGAGAAAAATCCACCTTGGGAGATTTGGACGCACTGTCTGCTTTGAAGGAAAAAATGGATCAGACGAAAAAATAAGATTGTTAATTAAATTTAAAAAGCGCTTTCCGGTTACGGTTGGCGCTTTTTTTATGTTCTTGAGGGTTTTATTTCACCACTGATGTCCACGGATTTATTTTTAAGGGTTAATCTGAGAAACCTGTGATGCATCCGTTTGGATTACCACAGAAACGTTTCTGAACGATGCTCAGTTAGCTACGCCGATACCTACTGGAAGTTTCTGAAGGGGGAACAAAAAAAGCATCCCCAGGGGATGCTTTTTGGAGGTCGAGAGCGGATTCGAACCGCTGTACAAGGTTTTGCAGACCTCTGCCTAGCCACTCGGCCACTCGACCTTTTGCTTAATTGAAGCGCAAATTTAGGAATTAAAAGCTACCCATTCAAATCAACTGGGCAAAAAATATTATTTTCATACCTGGCCTGGATTTTTAACTAAAATTTCACACCCATCCAATATGACCGCCCGGCCGGGTAATTTTATTTCGTAAATTATAAAGAAACGGAGTTATTTATAACGGTTCTAAATTAATTAAAATGCAAACACTTGTTTTATAATACTTTGGAATACAAAAGGTTACAATCATTTTACAATTTTTAACCAATCAGATACCCACCTCTTCTGCAAGTTTGAAAAATAGAACTTGGGTAGTACATTTGTGGGGAATTTGAATTGCACTGAGATAATCTGAAAAAGTATATATAACTATGTCGATCAAACGCTCATTATTAGGGGTTTCCTTTCGCGTTATCCACCTGATGGTCCTGTTTTTCCTCGTTTTGGGGTTTCAGGCGTATGCGGTGGACCCTGAAGTACCGGATAGCGAAGATGCTATCTCCGCGGGTCAGTCTATTTTCAACGCCAACTGTAAAACCTGTCACCGGCTGGACCAGAAATTAATTGGACCTGCCCTGCGAGGTGTTACCGAGCGTAGGGAGCTGGAATGGACCAAACAATTCATTCTCAATTCTCAGGTCTTAATTCAAAGCGGGGATCCCATTGCCGTGGAGTTGTTTGCAGAATACAACAACACCGTCATGCCGCCGATGGACTTTTTAGGCGATGGTGAACTGATGAACCTATTGGCCTACATTGAATACGGCGACAAGGCAGAACCTGAAGCGGCTGCTTCTGCTGCCGATGCGGGTGCGGAATCAGGTGGAGGATCCGGAGGAGGCATTCCCAGCGAATACCTGACCATTATTCTGGTAGTGTTGGTAATCGTTTTGATTTTGGTGCTGGTGGTTTTGGGGTTGATCGTATCGGTCCTGACCAAGTACATGAACAACAGCGATAAGCTGGATGCAGACGATAAAGAATTTATCAACCAGAAGACCGACTACCTGTCCATCTTGAAAAGTGATGGCTTTATAGTGATTGTAACCACCATTGTGTTGGCCTTTGTAGTCAAGACGGCCGTTGATGGCTTATACACCATTGGTGTTCAGGAAGGATATGCGCCTTCGCAACCGATCGCTTATTCGCATGAGCTTCACGCCGGGGAGTACGAAATCCCTTGTCAGTATTGCCATACGGGCGTCGAGATCGGAAAGTCAGCCAATATTCCTTCCGCTAATATTTGTATGAATTGCCACATGCACATACAAAATGTAGGCGGCCAGGAGGGCATTTCTCCGGAAATTGCTAAAATATATGCCGCCGTGGACAACGATCAGCCCATAGAATGGGTTCGGGTGCACAACCTGCCAGACCTGGCGTATTTTAATCATTCCCAGCACGTAGCGGTAGGAGGTGTGGAATGTCAGACCTGCCACGGACCGATCGAAGAAATGGAAGTGGTATACCAACACAGTTCACTGACCATGGGCTGGTGTATTGATTGTCACCGTAATACGGAGATCACCACCCGGGGCAATGAATATTACGATAAACTCGTGCAGTTGCATTCTGAATCCAAAGATGCCTTGAAGGTCAAGGACATTGGAGGTCTGGAATGTGCAAAATGTCACTATTAAATCTTTACGAACATTCTTTTCTTTAATATACAATGAAAGAAAATAAAAAGACATATTGGAAAGGCATAGAGCAGTTGACAAACGATCCCGAGTTTGTAAAACACGCCGATCAGGAATTTCCGGGTTTTACCTCAAAGAAAAATCAATCGGAAGACGGTGGATCCTCCCGAAGGGATTTTCTGAAAATGATGGGGTTCAGTGTGGCGGCCGCCTCCCTGGCAGCTTGCGAAGCACCGGTGAGAAAGGCCATCCCCTACGTAAACAAGCCCGTAGATATCAACCCTTCCGTTCCTAATTATTATGCTTCTACCTTCGCCAGCGGTGGTGATTATGCGTCTATCGTGGTGAAAACAAGGGAAGGTCGTCCGATCAAGATCGACGGAAATTCCCTTTCTCCCATCACACAGGGTGGCACCAACGCCATCGTAGAAGCGTCGGTGCTTTCCCTGTACGACAAGGCGAGGCTGACCGGCCCTCAGATAAATGGACAGCCTGCCGAATGGCCTGCATTGGATGCAGAGTTGGGAAGCAAGTTGGCTGCTGCCGGGTCCATTAAGATTGTCTCCAACACCATTTTGTCTCCAAGTACCGATCGGGCTATCCGGCAGTTCGCAGAACGCTATGGAGATGTAGAATTGGTTACCTACGATCCCATTTCCAATTATGGCATTACACGGGCGAGTGAAACCTATTACGGCTCCAGGACGCTTCCATCTTATCATTTTGATAAGGCAAAGGTAATTGCAAGTTTTGCGGCAGATTTTCTGGGAAGCTGGATTTCCCCTATAGAATTTGCACGGCAGTATAGCAAAGGCAGGAAAATTTCCAAAGAAAGTCCGGAAATGTCCCGGCATTTCCAGTTTGAATCCAATCTGTCTCTGACAGGTGCAAATGCCGATTACCGAACGCCCCTTGCCCCGTCACAGAGTGGTTTGGCGGTATTGTCGCTTTATAATATGATTGCCGGAAAGGCAGGTGCTGGCAGTGCCGGGGGAGCTAACCTGGATGTACTTCACCTGTCCAGGGCAGCGGATGAATTGTGGGCCAACAGAGGAAACAGCCTCGTGGTATCCGGTTCGAATGACCCGAATGTTCAGGTAATCATCCATGCCATCAACGAACTATTAGGGAATACGGGCTCCACGGTAGATTTTCAAAATCCGGTTTATTTCCGAAAGGGAGACGATCAGCGCATGAACCAATTGGTTAGCGAATTGAATAGTGGAAGTGTAGGGGCCGTTATTTTTTACAATTGCAACCCGGTATACGATTTTGGTGGCGGGCAGGCACTGGCAGACGGCATTGCCAAAGCCAAGGTATCCGTAGCCACCTCCGAGGTGAAGAACGAAACTGCTTCGCTCGTACAATACCTGGCACCGGATCATCATTACCTTGAATCCTGGAATGATTTCAGGCCCAAGAAGGGTCTATACAGCCTGGCTCAACCTACCATTACTCCATTATTTAATACGCGTCAGGCGCAGGAAAGCTTTTTAAAATGGGCTGGCAATTCGACTTCTTATTACGACTTTATCAGAGAAGATTGGCAGGCCCTGCACGAAGGGCTTGGAGAGGGCAGTGATTTTCAGTCCTTTTGGGATAATTGTCTGCATGACGGCGTATATCAGGCTTCGGAAGCCGAAGGAATGGAAGGGGAAGAAGAAACCGTTTCTGCAGCAGGAGATATTTCAGCGGCGGTTGCTGCGATCGGAAAGACGTATCAGGCACAAGGTTCAGGATCCGAGTTGGCAATTTATGCCAAAGTAGGTATTGGTTCCGGTACGTTTGCCAACAACCCCTGGTTGCATGAAATGCCCGATCCGATTTCGAAAGCTACCTGGGATAATTACCTTACCGTTTCCCAAAAATGGGCCAACGATAACGGATTGCAAATGAAAGAAGGAGCCACCCAAATGGCCAATGTTTCGGCCAATGGCGTTTCTTTTACAGTCCCCATTCTGGTGCAGCCAGGACAGGCGGAAGGCACTTTTGGTCTGGCACTGGGGTACGGACGTACAGCCGCCGGTAGGGTGGCCGATGGGTTGGGCGTAAATGCTTACGCACTGCTGAACAGTAGTAATGGTTACGTTAGTTACGATGTAACGGAAGGTGTAAGCGTTAGTCTCAGCGGAGAGTCCTACCGTATTGCGCAGACCCAAACCCATCAAACGTACATGGGAAGGGATTTCGTCATTCAGGAAGCGACCTTGGGCGAGTACAAAGAGGATGCTAGTGCCGGAAGGTACCATCCGGAAATTTACAAAGACGGAGAATTCGTAAAGCCCAGTAAAATATCCCTATGGTCCGGGCACAAATACAGCATGCACCACTGGGGACTGGCCATTGATATGAATTCTTGTATTGGCTGCGCCGCCTGTACGGTGGCCTGTCAGGTGGAAAATAACGTGGCCGTGGTCGGCAAAGAAGAAGTTCTGAATCGCCGGGAAATGGCCTGGATCCGAATAGATCGGTACTACAGTTCACCGGAAACGGCCGATTCGTATAAAGAGTTAGAGGAGGCTGCCGACAATCCGGAAGTGACGTTCCAGCCGATGATGTGTCAGCATTGTAATAATGCTCCTTGTGAGACGGTGTGTCCGGTGGTAGCCACTACGCATAGTTCCGAGGGGCTGAACCAGATGACCTATAATCGCTGTATCGGTACCCGTTATTGTGCCAATAACTGTCCTTATAAAGTTCGAAGGTTTAACTGGTTTAAGTACCACGACAATAAAGATTTTGCGGGTGTGAATACCGCCCAAAATGATGATTTGGGTAAAATGGTTTTGAATCCGGATGTAACGGTAAGAGCCAGAGGGGTGATGGAAAAGTGTTCCATGTGTGTGCAACGTATCCAGGCCGGTAAACTTACTGCTAAGCGTGAAAAGAGAGAAGTAAAGGATGGAGACATAAACGTAGCCTGTGCCGTGGCTTGTCCCACCGAAGCCCTCGTATTTGGCGACATGAACGATTCCAATTCCAAGGTATCCAAAATGCTTAAGATTGAGGAAAATTCAATGGAAGCGATCAAGGAGGTCAATGAGGAAAGGGCCTACCATGTGCTGGAGGAAATTAATGTTAGCCCCAATGTTTGGTATTTTACCAAGATCAGAAATAAGGACAAAAACGAAGCTTAAAAAAATAAATCGATAAAATATGCAGGTTACTTCACCCGTACGCGATCCGCTGGTCACCGGCGGTAAGACATACAAGGACGTTACCAATGATATCGCCAGGCACGTAGAAGGAAAGCCCACCGTAGGGTGGCTGCTTGGGTTGGCGGTCTCCTTAGGTGCACTTTTGATAGGCAGTTTGGCCCTGGTAGCTACGCTTTGGGAAGGCATTGGCATGTGGGGCCTGAACAAAACCGTAGGCTGGGCCTGGGATATCACCAATTTTGTTTGGTGGGTGGGTATTGGTCACGCCGGCACCCTTATTTCGGCGGTACTATTGTTGTTCAGGCAAAAATGGAGAACATCCATTAACCGCGCCGCCGAAGCCATGACCATTTTTGCGGTTATTTGTGCGGCCCTTTTTCCGTTGATCCACATGGGGAGACCCTGGGTTGGAGCGATTTGGGCCCTGCCTTTACCCAATACGTATGGGTCGTTATGGGTGAATTTTAATTCTCCGCTGCTTTGGGACGTGTTTGCGATATCTACCTATTTTTCCGTTTCCCTGGTCTTTTGGTATATCGGATTGATTCCTGATTTTGCCACCATTCGTGATCGAGCAACCGGTTTGCGTAAAACCATCTACGGGGCACTAAGCTTTGGCTGGGATGGCGCTGCGAAAACCTGGATGCACTATGAGAGCGTTTCCCTGATATTGGCCGGTTTGGCCACCCCTTTGGTACTTTCCGTGCACACGATTGTATCCTTTGACTTTGCCACTTCGGTAATACCGGGATGGCATACCACCATCTTTCCGCCCTATTTTGTGGCCGGTGCGATTTTCTCCGGTTTTGCGATGGTGCTCACCCTGATGATCGTTACCCGTAAGGTGTTCAAACTAGAGGATTATATTACCATAGGGCACATCGAATTGATGAATATCGTGATAATCATTACAGGTTCTATTGTAGGAATTGCCTACATCACCGAGTTTTTTATGGCTTGGTATTCAGGAGTAGCTGCTGAGCAGTATGCTTTTGTGAACCGGATGTTTGGTCCTTATTGGTGGGCGTATTGGTCCATGATGACTTGTAACGTGATTTCTCCACAACTATTCTGGTTCAAGAAAATCCGAACCTCTATTGCCGCTACGTTTATCCTTTCACTGGTAGTGAATATTGGGATGTGGTTTGAGCGGTTCGTGATTATCGTGACCTCCCTGCATCGGGACTTTCTACCATCTTCATGGGTGATGTTCTATCCTACGATCACCGATGTGGGCGTCTATCTCTTTACATTTGGCTTCTTTTTCACCGCCTTCCTATTGTTTGCCAAATTTTTCCCGGTGATCAACATGGCGGAAGTAAAGGCAGTTTTGAAATCCTCATCTGAAAAAAAAATTAACTAATCATGGAAAGAGACAAGCATTTTATCCTGGGGATCTTTGATGATGAAGACATTCTGCTGAATGCCGTTAAAGAGGTACGTGCGACCGGGATTCGAATCCACGAAGTGTTCTCTCCCTATCCGGTTCACGGATTGGATGAAGAGTTAGGATACAAGAGAAGTAGCTTACCCATTGCGGCCTTTTTGTTTGGCGTACTGGGAACGACTTTGGCCCTTACCATGCAGTTTTACATGATGAAATTTGACTGGCCCATGATCATTGGAGGCAAAGACCACGCTGCTTTTCCGGACTTCATTCCCGTGACGTTTGAATTGACGGTACTTTTGGCAGCATTTGGAATGGTAGGTGTATTTATGATCAGTAGCAATCTTAAGCCCTGGGGACAACCAAGGATCTATGATTTGAGGAGTACCGATGATAAACACGTCATGGCCATAGATATCGCAACGAACGCTTCCGTGGATTTGGAAAAAATCAAGGACGCATTAAAGACATCCGGAGCCACGGAAGTGAATAGTAAAAGTTTTGACTAAGTAATCGCTATCAAATGAAAATAGTAACATCCATATATAGCCTCGCAGTGGTTGGGATTTCACTTGGAATGGCTTCCTGTGCTGCAGAAGGAGATTATCCCGGGACTGAGTACGCCCCACAGATGTATCATTCGATACCCTATGAGCCATTGAGCCAGATTCCGAACGAAGAAGAAGGCATGTGGCTTTCGAACCGGGAAGATGGCAAGGGAGAGTTTTACAATAGCAACCCCAACAATCAACACAAGATGAACATGCGTATGCCTGTTCCCAACACCGTGCCCAGAGATCCACGGGGCATATTGCCCTATCGGCTCAGGGTAGCGGATTTAGAAGGGGCTGCTCTTGTAGAGAACCCCATCGAACTGGATGACCAGGTGCTTGACGAAGGAGAGGAACTCTATATCCAATATTGTGCTTCCTGCCATGGTAACGGAGGGGAAGGCGATGGCAAGGTAGGAATGGTGATTGGTGGTGTTGCCAATTTAAAAGGAGGAGCCTATATTGACTTACCTGAAGGCCATATTTTTCATGTCATTACCCATGGTAAAGGTAGAATGGGTGCCCATGGTTCCCAGATTACGGCTGACAGAAGGTGGAAAATTGTACACTATGTTAAACAAGAAATTCAGACGCAATAATGGCACAGGTAAAAAATTATAATTTGGATCAAAAATTTGATTTTACCGATGCGGTAAAAAAAGTGATTTTCATTCTGGGTGGCATTGGCGCATTACTCTTAGTTCTGGGGATACTGGCAGCCGCACTGGGTGGGGATCACGCAGAAGAAGGAGGGCATGCTTTCCACTGGACCCAGCGATTATTTGCCAATCTATGGATCAATAATGTGTATTTCACAGGAATAGCCATCATCGGTGTTTTCTTCTTTGCTATTCAATACGCCTCACAGGCGGGCTGGTCTACTGCCCTGTTACGGATCATGCTTTCTTTTGGTTACTGGCTCCCCATAGCAGCTGTTTTGATGTTGGTGACCTTTTTCATTGCCAACCATGACCTTTTCCACTGGACGCATAGCTACGTGTTTGACAAGACCAACGCAGAATATGATCGAATTATTGACGGAAAAGGCAGCTTTTTCTACTGGCCGATGGAGAAAGGGACCTTTCCCATCTTCTACATCGTGCGAATGGTGCTGTTTTTTGGTTTTTGGGTTTTCTTTTTCAATAAGTTGAAATCCCTGTCTTACGAAGAAGATTTACAAGGAGGAACCTCCTACTGGTATACGATAAGAAAATGGTCAGCCATCTTCCTGGTTTTCTTTGCCGTTTCCTCCTCCATCAGCGCATGGGATTGGGTGATGTCCATTGACACGCACTGGTTTTCCACCTTATTTGGCTGGTATGTATTTGCTTCCTGGTTTGTAGCCGGACTATCAGCCATTACGCTGGTGACCGTGTTTCTTAAGGACCAGGGTTACCTCGAGATGGTTAATCAGAACCACATTCATGATTTGGGAAAATTTGTTTTTGCGTTTTCCATTTTCTGGACCTACATCTGGTTTTCCCAGTTCCTGTTGATTTATTATGCCAATATTCCGGAGGAGTCAGTATACTTTATCGAAAGGCTTTCTAGTGACGTGTATGGACCGTACATATTTGTAAACATTGGGCTAAACTTTGTTTTACCCTTTCTTGTTCTTATGACAAGAGATGCAAAAAGGCACAATATCTTCCTAAAATTGGTTTGTACGCTCATTATTTTGGGACATTGGATCGATTTCTTTCTGATGGTACAGCCGGGAACACTCGGGCATAATGGCGGAGTTGGATTGATGGAATTGGGGATGTTGCTCGTTTACGGATCTGCATTTGCTTTCGTGGCTTTGAGTAATCTCTCGAAACATAATCTGATTGCCAAAAACCATCCCATGTTGGAAGAAAGCTATCATCATCACATTTAATTACATTCCGAAACAGTTATAAATTATGTACGGACTACTCATTTCAATTGGTGTAATACTCCTGATTCTGGTAATCTGGATGGTTTACCGGATTCAGACCCTGATTTCGGTTGCCAAAGGCTCTGATAAAAAGATAGCCACTACCAGCAATAAAGTCAACGCCATTTTATTCATGGTTTTTCTTATCGGAGCAGGTGGGTTGATGTTTTGGTATTCATTCAAAGAATTTGATAATTACCAATTGCCTATTGCCTCTGAACACGGTGTTGTTACCGATCGGCTATTCTGGATTACTACGGCCGTTACCGGTTTTATCTTTATTCTTACCCATATTTTGCTGTTTTGGTTCAGTTATCATTACCAGTACAAGGAGAATAAAAGAGCTGCCTATTACCCCGATAATAACAAATTGGAGGTAATATGGACACTGGTTCCAGCCGTCGTATTGACCGTATTGGTTGTGTCGGGATGGAAAGCATGGTCTGATATTACCAGTCCTGCACCTGAGGATGCGCATGTGGTGGAACTTATGGGGTATCAATTTGCCTGGGATATTCGATATCCTGGTCCCGATAACCAGTTGGGTGATTATGATTACCGATTAACAACGGCCACTAATTCCAGGGGTATCGATTTTACTGACAAAAATTCATTTGATGACTTCGCAGCTCAGAAAGTTGTGATACCAAAAGGAGAGCCGGTTTTGTTCAAAATAAGGGCGAGAGATGTATTGCATTCGGTTTTTGCACCTCATATGCGATTGAAAATGGATGCGGTACCAGGCATGCCGACGCGCTTTTGGTTTGTTCCTAATAAGACTACTGCCGAAATGAGGCAGGAGTTGGGAGACGAAGAATTTGAATTCGAAATCGCTTGTACCGAGGTTTGTGGAAATGGCCACTTTTCCATGAGAAGAGTGATTGAAGTAGTAGAGCCGGATGAGTATCGGAAATGGGTAGCCGAACAGGAGCCATTTATTAAAAGGAATCCTGAATTGGTTGCTGACTTGCCTGCTGAATTAAAAGAATTGGCAGACATCTACATAAACGAAGAATAAAACTAATTGATAAATTACATATAACATGGCAGTAGCAAACGTTTCAGCACATGATGTTTCGAATCACGATCATCATGACCATGAGCACAAAGATAACTTCATAACGAAGTATATATTTTCCACTGACCATAAGATGATTGCCAAACAATACCTGATTTCCGGGATGTTTTGGGCTTTTATTGGAGGGTTGTTATCAGTGCTATTCAGACTGCAGCTTGGTTTTCCAGAAATGGACTTGTCGTTCCTCAGGCCTATTTTGGGAGGTTGGATTGATGCCACTGGTAAATTGGATCCCAATTTCTACCTGGCACTGGTAACCATGCACGGCACCATCATGGTATTCTTTGTCTTGACGGCGGGATTGAGTGGAACGTTCTCCAACTTTCTGATTCCGCTGCAGATTGGTGCCAGAGATATGGCCTCCGGGTTTATGAACATGTTGTCTTACTGGTTCTTCTTTATTTCAGGAGTGATCATGTTTGCTTCCTTGTTTCTTGAAAAAGGACCTGCTGCCGGTGGTTGGGTAGTGTACCCTCCTCTGTCGGCGTTAGAACAGGCTATTCCAGGTTCCGGACTGGGAATGACTTTGTGGCTAATTGCCATGACCTTTTTTATTGCCTCATCGTTAATGGGGGGGATCAACTACATTACGACTGTCATTAACCTCAGGACGAAAGGCATGTCCTTTTCCAGACTGCCCTTAACTATCTGGGCATTCTTCCTGACCGCAGTAATTGGGTTGTTATCGTTCCCGGTTTTATTCTCTGCTGCCTTGCTGTTGGTGTTTGACCGAAGTTTCGGTACGAGCTTTTACCTTTCCGATATTTACATTGGAGGGGAGGCACTTCCCAATACAGGTGGTAGTGCTGTATTGTACCAGCATTTGTTTTGGTTTTTGGGGCACCCTGAAGTGTATATTGTGTTATTGCCAGCCTTGGGTATTACTTCTGAGGTGATTGCTACTAATTCCAGAAAGCCAATTTTTGGGTACAAGGCCATGATTATCTCCATGTTGGGGATTACCATTCTTTCCTTTGTGGTATGGGCGCACCACATGTTTGTGTCCGGAATGAACCCGTTCCTGGGTTCCATATTTATGTTCCTGACGCTTATTATTGCGGTTCCTTCCGCTGTAAAGGTGTTTAACTACCTGACTACTCTCTGGAGAGGCAACCTTCGCTTTACGCCCGGGATGCTCTTTTCGATTGGATTGGTGTCCTTCTTTATATCGGGAGGATTGACGGGTATCTTCTTGGGTAACTCGGCTATTGACATCCAATTGCACGATACTTACTTTGTCGTGGCACATTTTCACCTGGTGATGGGAGCCGCTTCTTTCTTTGGAATGATGGCGGGTGTTTATCACTGGTTTCCGAAGATGTTCGGTAGAATGATGGACGAGAAGTTGGGGCATGTACACTTTTGGTTAACTTTTGTAGGGGTGTACATGGTTTTCTTCCCCATGCACTATATTGGTATTGCAGGATTCCCACGTAGGTATTACAGCTGGACTAATTTCTCCTTTACCGACATGTATACTGATTTGAACATGTTTGTTTCGGTGGCTTCCATTATCACCTTTGTGGCCCAATTCATATTTATTTTTAATTTCTTCTACAGCATGTACAAGGGACGAAAAGCGTCGCTGAATCCATGGCAATCTAATACGCTGGAATGGACCACGCCGCTTCATCCGAAACATGGAAACTGGCCGGGAGAAATTCCTTCCGTATACCGATGGCCATACGATTACAGTAAGCCGGGTGCAAAAGAAGATTTTATCCCGCAGACAGTTCCTTTATCTGCTACTCCGGAATCAAATTTACCTCACGAAAATAAATTGGTACAATTAGAGAAAGAGATAATGGCGGAAGAAGGAGAGGTGCTGGTAGCGAATGAAACAAAAGAATCTTAAAGAAGAGGTACACCGCTTCCGTAGGATCAGTTATATTACTACGGTGGCGGTGTTCTTTCTTATCCTTGTAGGTGGCATTGTCCGAAGTACCGGAGCGGGAATGGGCTGTCCCGACTGGCCAAAATGCTTCGGAAGCTGGATCCCGCCCACTTCGGTAGATCAGCTCCCCGAAAATTATGCGGAAATCTACCTTGAGAAAAGGGCAGACAAAAATGAACGCTTTGTTTCTTTATTGAATGTTCTGGGTTTTCCGACACTGGCGCGACAGATAGAAGAAGATGAGTCTATTTTATCCCACGAACCTTTCAATGCCACCAAAACATGGATAGAGTATGTAAACAGGTTAATTGGTGTCGCGATAGGACTTCTGATCATACTGACATTCGTTCAATCCATCCGCTTGCGTAAATTGGATTATAAGATTACGCTTTTGTCGCTACTTGCATTGATTGCGGTGGTGTTTCAGGGATGGTTAGGCTCTATTGTGGTATCTACCAACCTGTTGCAATGGATGATCAGTCTGCACATGATCGTAGCGTTATTGCTAGTCTGCCTCCTATTATATATTTATTTCCGGTCGGGAACGTTGGTTTCGGCTTCTAAAGGAGAAAACCCGGTGATTTCCTTGGGGGAACGAAAATGGATTAGAGCTTGGTTGGGAATCGGGATGCTGCTTATGTTTGTGCAGATTGTCTTGGGTACGCAGGTACGGGAACATATAGATGTCATTGCTGCTGAGTTTGGATACCAAAACAGGGGCTTGTGGATTTCCAAATTGGGGACCACCTTCTATATTCATCGATCCTTTTCTTTGATATTGATAGGCTTACATATTTACTTGTTTTACAGGATGAGCTTGTCAGAATTGGGGAAGGGGGGCTTGATGAATCGATTTAAATGGCTGATAGGGCTGATGATTACGGTGGTTATATCAGGGGTTGTGATGGCATATTTGAGCATTCCGGCTTTTGTTCAGCCGCTGCATTTATTGCTTGGTTCCTTGATAATTGGATTTCAATATTATATTTGGTTGGAATTGGGAGTAGCAAAATATCACTCCGAAGAGAACGTTTTGGTATGAGTACAATTGATATATCTGAGAAATTGATTTTAGAGGCCTGGAGAATTCGCTTCCGGGCTTATATGGAATTGCTGAAAGTCAGGCTTTCGGCATTGGTGACTTTCTCGGCCGTTTTTGGTTTTATATTGGGGCATTCCGGGCAGGTCTTTTCCTGGATTACATTTTTTGGATTGATTGCGGGAGGTTTTCTGGTCAGCGGGGCTTCGGGTGCTGCTAATGAGATAATGGAAAGAGAGTATGATAAGCTCATGAAAAGGACTCAGAACCGCCCGCTTCCCTTGCATTTGATTTCGGTAAGAGAGGCGTATTGGTTTACCATCGTCGCTGCTTTGTTAGGGATACTTTTACTGGCTTTTTTCACCAATTGGCTTACTACCGGACTGGGTGTATTAAGCATGATTCTGTATGTGTTTGTGTACACACCGTTAAAAAGAGTTGGGCCGATCGCCGTACTGGTAGGGGCCATTCCCGGAGCCATGCCTCCGCTACTAGGGTGGACGGCAGCTACAGGGGGGATTTCTTATGAAGCCCTGATCATATTTGGAATCCAGTTTGTCTGGCAGTTTCCACACTTCTGGGCGATCGCTTGGGTGAGTGACGAGGATTACAAAAAAGCCGGGTTCAAATTATTACCCTCGGGAGGACAGAAGGATTTGAATACGGCCATTCAAATCATGATTTACACCTTGTTTTTATTGCCTTTGGGATTGTTGCCCACCTATTTTGGTTTTACCGGCCTGAATTCGGGGATCGTTGCGACGATTTGCGGGGTATTGTTTCTGGCGCAGACATTTTCGCTAATGAGGGATTGTTCCCGGAAGTCTGCGTTAAAGATTATGTTCGGTTCATTTCTGTATCTGCCAATCGTACAAATAGCTTATTTATTGGATAAAATTTAGTAGGAATGGAAGAGAGATTAGCATTTGTAGAAGGAGCGGAACAGCCCTTATCCATGCACCCCAAAAAATTTGCCTTGTGGCTTTTTATTGTAAGTGTGGTAATGGTATTTGCGGGCATGACCAGTGCCTATATTGTTCGTCAGTCCGAAGGCAATTGGTTGGAATTTGATTTACCAAATGTATTTTGGTACACGTCCGGGATCATTGTGCTGAGTAGTTTGAGTATGCATTGGTCTTATGTGGCTGCAAAGAAGGATGATTTTAATACGCTTAAATTGGGATTGCTTATTACGACGCTGTTAGGTATTGCCTTTTTGATAGGGCAATGGTACAGCTGGGAGGCGTTGGTGGGGCAAGATGTTTATTTTGTAGGTAATCCGGCAGGGTCTTTTATGTATGTTTTTACAGGATTACATGCATTCCATCTCATCAGCGGTGTGATTTTTCTAATTATTGTATTAATTTCGTCGCTAAGAAATAAAATTCATTCCCAAAATCTGCCCCAGTTGGAAATGTGTGTTACCTATTGGCATTTTCTGGGAGGCCTTTGGTTGTATTTGTTCATGTTTTTGCTATTAAATCATTAATATTTAAGTTAACTTATCGATTATGTCTTCGACTGCTATTGAAATCCAATCCAAAAGAGGCGTCTGGGGTGGAGGAAACGAACCACTGAAAGCTAGCTACGGCAAGCTGATGATGTGGTTTTTCCTGTTATCCGATATTTTTACGTTTACCGCCTTTTTGATTACTTATGGGGCGATTCGGGTGAGCTATCCTGCCTATGGTGGTGAAGTGGCTGATTTTGTCAGCTCTAATGAGTACTGGCCCATTCCGGAAATGATCTTTGATGCCATCCCATTCGTTCATGGAGGTCATTTTCCATTGGTATTCGTAGGCTTGATGACTTTCATTTTGATATTGAGCTCCGTCACCATGGTATTAGCGGTAGAAGCCGGTCACCGGAATGATAGAAAAGACGTGGTCAAGTGGATGCTTTGGACGCTACTGGGTGGAATTACATTTCTTAGCTGCCAGGCTTGGGAATGGTCCCACTTTATCCATGGTACTGATGAAGGGTCTATGCTAACGTATGTGAATTCAGTGGGTAATGTCGTCAGCGAAACTGTCTACGGAGCTAATCTTTTGGTAAATGAATACGGCCCGGCCCCTTTTGCGCAATTGTTTTTCTTTATCACCGGGTTTCATGGCTTCCACGTAACCATTGGAGTTTTTCTCCTGTTTCTTGCCTTCTATCAGGCAGCTGTAGGAGTTTATGAGGGAAGAGGGCATTATGAAATGATTGAAAAGATTGGTTTATACTGGCACTTCGTTGATTTGGTTTGGGTGTTTGTATTTACCTTTTTCTACCTGATATAGAACAATAATCGCATCGTTGAATTATGGCACAAGAAAATAAAAACGGGTTAGAAGTAATTCCCAGAGACTCGGCAAAAATTAAAAAAATCTGGATGACAGCATTGATTTTACTGGTGGTGACCGCCGTAGAATTCCTGCTTGCATTTACGATGGAAAGAGGGATGTTATTGTACATCATTTTCATCGTATTGACGATTGTCAAAGCTAAATACATCATGATGGAATTCATGCACCTTGGTGACGAAGTGAAACCATTGTTTTATTCCATTATTGTCCCATTAATTTTTCTTATTTGGCTTATTATTGCCCTTTTCAGAGAAGGAGCAGATATCTTTTTGATGCGTTGGTAGCCATGGAACAAAAATTGTACATCAATGAATGGTTGGAGTGGAATCTTCAACCATTTTTTTTGTTATGAGATAGTATGAAAATGTTACGCTTTCTTCAGATCATGGTTTTGATCTGTGTGTTAATGATCCCGGTGTTGATTATTCTGTTTTTAAGAGGTTTTACTACTAACGAATATACCATTCCCATTCTCTATGAGCAGGGGGTGGAAGACCCTTATCAGCAATGTGATTACGAAGGCAATTCGGGGCAGCATTATATTCCTGACTTTTCCCTGACCGACCAGTTGAACCGGGAGGTTCAGCGGGAGGATATGCGTGGGAAAGTTACCATCGTGGATTTCTTTTTTACCAGTTGCCCCAGTATTTGCCCGGTAATGTCCTCGGAGATGGAGCGGGTTCAGGATGCGTTTCGGAATGAAGACAAGGTACAGATATTTTCGATCAGTATTGATCCCACTTACGATACGCCCGAGGTCCTCGCTGAATATGCAGAACGGCACCGGGCCGAAAGGGACAAATGGTTTTATCTCACGGGAAATAAAGAGCATATCTATGACCTGGCCAGGTGCGGGTTTGTTTTGCCGACCATAGACGGCGAATCCGAACCGGAAGACTTCATTCACAGTGATAAATTTGTACTGGTGGACGAGATGGGTAGGATCAGGGGGTATTATAGCGGAACTGAAAGGGAGAGTGTGGATTTACTGGTATTGGAAACTAAAATATTATTGCACGATGGAGACAAAAATTGACGGGAACCGAAGTGATGGTTCCATGTTTCGTTGGATTACCTTTATTTCCGTATTGGTGCCTGTACTGGTAGCCATACTGCTATTCATGCCGTCCAAAATTGATACTGGGCAAGATTGGGTTTATTTTTTGCCTCATCTGAATGCCGTTATCAATTCGGCGGCGACCATTGCCTTGCTACTTGGGGTGTATTTTATCAAACAAGGAAAGAGGGGCTTGCACAAAGTATCCATGACCACTGCTTTCGTGTTGGGTGCCATGTTTCTGGTTAGCTATGTGCTGTACCATGCGTCCGCGGAGAGCACTTCTTTTGGCGGTGAGGGGTGGATCAGAGGGTTGTATTATTTCCTTTTGATTACGCATATTATATTAGCTGCAGTGGCATTGTTTCCCATCTTGTGGGCCTATTATTACGGATATACTGGAAAGTATGACAAGCACCGTGCCGTGGTAAAATATGCCTTTCCTATTTGGCTCTATGTGACCGTCAGTGGGGTGATTGTTTACTTGATGATCAGCCCTTATTATTCGCACTGATATTTTACCTTTGGGGTAAGAACTTTGTGAGTAAAAATACCGTTACTTAAATGATGAAAACTGGTGTGAAATATCTGATAGCCTCTGTACTGATGTTGGTTTTGACCCTGCCGCAGGTCGTGGCGCAATGTGCCATGTGTAGGGCGACCATTGAAAATAATGTTAGCAATGGTGATACTACGGTAGGAGCCGGATTGAATTTGGGTATTCTTTATTTATTCCTTGCCCCCTACCTTCTTTTATCAGTTATTGCCTTTTTTTGGTATAAGAAAGCGAAAAGGAAGAAAAAGCTAACCTTTTGACGCAGAAATCGCATCCAGCCATTGTTAGATTCGTTCTAATCCCTAGTGTATTGATTTTTTCCTCTATTGGGTTATTTTTTTACTAAAGTAGAACAGATTTTGCTTGTTAGCACCTAGCCCTACTGAATGCCCAAATCGCAATGCTAAAAAAAAGAAGGATACTATTAGCCGTTTTTATTCTCATGTTGGGGATCGTTTTGTCCTTGAATTTTTTTCTGGGGAGCGACAAAGATCAGGATATGGCCTTTTATACCTCCCAGCTGGAAGAGCGAATGGCCGAAGTAATCCAACAATTTGATGAAGACTATATTCAACTCGTAACGGCCAATCCGTCGACTAGTGAGTTAACCTTTTCTTCCCTTACTTTTTCTCATCACTATCCCTATTATATTTTTACAAAAGAAGGAGATCTTCAGTACTGGTCGGACATTGAAATGGTGCCGCAGTTTGACAACCTGAATTTATCCAAAAAGTACCAGCTGATAGAGAATGAAAGGGGAATTTACTTTGCAAAACTCTGGCACTTAAATCGAAATGGCACCGAATACCGGCTACTCCATGTATATCCGCTGCTGCATAAATTGACCATTGATAATGAATACCTTCCTGACGGATTTGACCGGCAAACCTTCGGTAATGACCGGTTTGTTCTCTCTAACCAGCCTAAAGAGGGATACCAGGAAGTTTATTTCGAAGAAGATTACCTGTTCTCTATTTTCTTTAGGGTAGGATTCGATACAGCTGGCAAGGCTACTAATCACACCTTGCTGGTTTTTTTCTTCTCCCTTTTGGGGCTTGTGTTGATTATTGGCGGTGACTTTGTTTACACGCTCTGGACAAAGGGGCAAAAGGGTATTGCTACTTTTTATACTTTTTTAATTTTAGGTTGCATCCGAATATTGATGCTTGCTTTCAGTTTTCCGAATGATTTTTTCCAAACAGGCATTTTTGACCCTAGCCTTTATGCCTCGTCCAAACTGAACCCCAGCCTGGGGGATTTGCTGCTAAATGTAATTTGCTACCTGGTAGTTTTGAGTATGGTCATAGCAATCTTGGGTAGTAAACGCTTGCTTTTTAATTTTATTCAGTTCCGAAAGAAGTATGCCTATAGCATTCAATTGTTGGCGGCATACCTGCTTTCTACCTTTCTAATGTTTCTGTTTTTCTTTCTTTATGTAAACATTGTTGAAAATGCGCAGTGGAATCTGAATATTGCCTCTATTCCGACATTTGACTACCTAAAGGCAATCAGCCTATTCGTCATTTTCCTGGGAGGAGCCGCTTACCTCCTTTTCTCCATTATCGGGTTGAATATGGTATTGTACAAACGTTCGGACCCCGTTTTTTTCCCCTTAAGAGTATTGATGCTTTTTGCTCTTCCACTGATTGTGGTGCTGTTTTTTGTGGATTTTATTTGGTTGATTTCTTTTTTGGCACATTTAATTTTGTTAATAGCGATTGTCACTTTTCGATTGTATAACAAAATCTTTAAGCTGGAATTCAACACCTTCCTGACCTTCTTTTTCGCCTGTTTGATTGGGGCGATTATTTCGAGTACCGCATCTTACCAGCACTTTCGAAATGATCAAATTAGATCCAAACAAAAATTCGCTACCACGATTATGCTCGATCGGGATGTGATGGGGGAATTTTTGTTGGAGGAAATCATGAACCGCATTGAGGAGGACTTGTTTATCAAGACCAGAATCTCCGACCCGTTACTTTCCAAGGATCCCATTGAAAGGAAATTACAAAAGATCTACCTCTCCGGCTATTTTGACCAGTATAATCAAAAAATATCGGTCTTCAATCAAGCCGGGCAATCTATTCTGGATGGTGCGGAAAGCCCGAGTCTGGACGAGTACAAAAACAAGTACATGAATAGTGATTATGCGACACAGGTACACAACCTTTATTATGTAAAAACCACCGAGACCAACACTGGAAACCGACTGGTCGCATTTATTAAAATTCACCGGGAGGATTATTTCCTGGGCACCATTGTCATTGAATTGAATCAACAGCGGCTGGAGTCGGGGAAGGCATTCCCTAAATTATTAATGGACAATAAATACGCCTCCAATTATATAGAAACGAATTTTGACTTTGCCATTTTTGATAAAGGAGTGTTAGATTACAGTTCAGGGGTCTATAGCTACCGAAGCTCAGCGATGGATGAGATGTTGGCGGATTCCGACCTGTTCACCGAAGGTATAATCGAAAACGAATACCATCACTATGGAGTGGAATACAATGAAAAAGTCATCGTCATCTCCTCTCCTCAATATCCTGGGAATTACATTTTGGGGGACATGGCTTTCTTTTTCGTCAGCTACCTGATTTTGACCTTGGTTTCTATATGCGTCTTCCTGGCCGTGGCAGGAGTTAATACCATACGTTTTAACTATGCTACCAAACTACAGTTGTACCTGAATTTCGCTTTTTTCTTCCCCATGCTAATCATCAGCGTTATTGCCGTTGGGTTTTTGAGCCACTCGTATACCCAGGATTTACACCGGCAGTACTTTCAAAAAGCAGGGATCATTCGGGATAATTTAAATAGAAACCTGGGAGGCGACCAATTTTCCGGCCTGAATCGGGATGAAATCAGCGATGAATTATTTTCTCTCGCAAATGCTACGGATGCCGATATCAATTTGTATATGCCAAATGGGCTGCTTATGAGCAGTAACCAACCCGCTATTTTTGATAAGAAAATTCTGACACGTTACCTGCATCCCGGTGCCTATGTGGCCATTATTGAAAATCAGGAAAACAGGCTGCTGCAAACCGAAAAGGTGGGCACCATGCAGTTCAAGACGGTCTACCTGGCATTGAAGAATGGTGAAAACCAACAGTTGCAAGCCATCATTGCCATCCCTTTCTTTGAAGCTGAAGAGGAATTAAATGCGATGATCACAGAAGTGTTTAGTAATATTTTGGTGATTTTTGTGCTGATGTTTTTGGTTTTCCTGATCATCTCCTACTTCGTGTCGCGGCACCTGACGCATCCGTTTAAATTGCTGACGCAAAAACTGAAAGACACCGACCTGGAAAATAATGAATACATGGTTTGGCCCGCGAAGGACGAAATCGGACTGTTGGTCAACGAATACAATAACATGTTGTTTAAGCTGGAAGCCAGTAAAAAAGTATTGGCCTCCAATGAAAAGGAGTCGGCCTGGCGGGAAATGGCGAAGCAGGTGGCCCATGAAATAAAAAATCCCCTTACTCCGATGAAATTGACCTTGCAGCACTTATTACGGCTGAAAGCGGAAAATAAACTGGATCAGGAAGATGCCTTGGAAAAACCGATTTTATCCATCATCCATCAGGTAGATACATTGAGTGAAATCGCCAGCTCTTTTTCTACTTTTGCCAAGATGCCGCTTCCTCAAAATCAGGAACTGGAATTTAGGGCCGTCGTTAGCGAATGCGTTTCCTTGTTTAGTTCCCGGGAGGATCTGCAACTGGAATTTGAGGATGCCGTTCCTGAGGGCAGTTCTTCCAAAATAATGGGGGACGAAAAACTCTACGGACGCGTGATATCCAATTTAATCATCAACGGGATCCAAGCCGTACCGGATGGTCAAAAGCCAATAATTCAAGTTTGTCTTACCTACGAGGAGAAGGGGATGATCCAGTTGGCTATCAAAGATAACGGAAAGGGTATAGACGATGCGTTAAAAGAGAAAGTGTTTCTTCCGAATTTTAGCACCAAAACAGATGGATCCGGTCTGGGCCTGGCCATTGCCAAACGTGGTGTGGAGACGGCCGGAGGAAAAATTTGGTTCAGTACCTCAAAGGACTCAGGGACTGTATTTTACCTACTTTTCCCGCTTATCGGGTAAGCGCTCAATTATTCCATCGGAATTTATTACTTTAGTGGCCGGTAATCGTCAGTGCTATGGGGTTGGTGAAGTTTTTTTTAACTTTTTTAATGGTGTTTTTTGGGGTGGCCGTGATGGCCCAATCGCTCCAGGAAACGTGCACCTGGATCAAACCAAACTCGAATTCCGCCGAGTTCCTATTGGATTCCATGAGCGTTCGTCCCAGGACCATCCGTGTGGCTGATCCAGCTGGAAATCCCCTACCCCATGAATATCAAATCCAGACCGGTAAAATAAGGGTAGGAAATGGAGACAATCCGCTGCCCGATTCCCTGCAGGTTTGTTACGATCCCCTGCCATTTGCTTTTCACAAAACGTATCGAAAGCGCTCGCTGGCCGAAGATTACGATTCTCTGGCCTATTTCAAAGACAGCCCTCCGGATAAAAAACCGATTATGGACTTTAAAGAGGAAGTGTTTTCCTCCAATAAGCTCAACCAATCGGGAAGTCTTACGCGGGGAATATCCTTTGGAAACACCCAAAACGTCTTTGTCAATTCAGCCCTGAACCTTCAAATGGACGGGGAATTGACAGACAATTTGCAGATCCGGGCCAGTATCACCGATCAGAACGTCCCTTTTCAGCCGGAGGGAAACACCCAGCAGATTCAGGATTTTGACAATGTGTTGATCGAACTGTACAACGAGCAATTCAACCTCGCTGGGGGGGATGTCGTTTTGCAGCAGCGGAAGTCGGAATTTCTTCGTTATTATAAAAATGTGCAGGGACTTCAGTTTAGCTCCGATTATAGTCTCGGATCCAACTGGAAGGCATCCACGCAAACCGGGGCTGCAATAGCGAAAGGTAAATTTGCCTCAGTACTACTCGATGTGTTGGAAGGTGTCTCCGGCCCTTATCGCGTAAGAGGTCCTGGTAATGAGCGGTTTGTTATCATCATGGCCAATTCTGAAAAGGTGTTTTTGGATGGTAAGCAGCTAAGCAGGGGATTCAACAATGATTACACCATTGATTACAATCAGGGGGAAATAACCTTTACTCCGGATGTATTGATCACGCAATATTCCCGGGTCCGGGTGGACTTTGAATATTCGGAAAGAAACTTTTCCAGGTCCATCTTGACCGCCAGTCATCAGCAGCAAAATGAAAATGTATTGGTATATTTTAATTATTACCGGGAAAAAGATGATCGCAACCAGCCACTGTTTATGGAGTTTTCTGATGCTGACAAAAATTTGTTGGCAGCAGTGGGGGATGATCTCTCGGCTGCCACCATTCCACGCATAGATAGTATCCCCTTTGACCCAAACCGGATTTTGTATAAAAAAGTGACCGAGGTAAATGAGCAGGGCGATCCCCTCAGCTACTATGCTTACAGTACTGACCCGGACGAGGCTTTTTATGCCATTGGATTTTCTGAAACCGGAGTGGGAATGGGACATTACCGAAGGGGTAAGCAACTGGCGAATGGGATCGTTTATGAATTTGTGCCCCCGGTGGATGGGGTCCCCCAAGGCAATTATTCGATTCGTACTCCTTTGCCTGCTCCGAATAAAAAACAGATGGTAACGGCCGGAACCGAAATCCGGTTGGGCGCATACGAAAAAGTGTTTTCAGAAGTAGCCCTGTCAGACCAAGATGAAAACCTCTTTTCTCCGCTGGATAAGGATGATAATGCTGGGTTTGGCATCAAAGCAGGGTTGATTTCAGAAGGCAGATCGGTTTCTTCTCTGAAAGGCTACCGGTTCAACGGACAGTCGACGGTGGAATACAATTCCACTCATTTTTCTTTTATCGATCGGTTGCGGTACATTGAGTTTGATAGAGACTGGGGGCTGCAGCCTGAGGAAAACCAAACGAATGCGGCCGAAAAACTTTTTCAGGCAAAAGTAGAGCTGGCAAAAGATGCGAACAATCGGATCGCCTACAGCCTTGATCTCCGGGAGCGGAGGGGCGTATTGGCAGGAATGCAGCAAAAAGCAGCATTTTACCATCATTTCAAAAACAGGTGGTTCTTAACCAATGACTTTTTTCGTCTGAGCAGTGATGTTCAAACCTTAAACTCGGATTGGTTGCGTTATGAAGGCGAGTTGAAATACCGGTCCCGTTTTTTGGTGCCGGGCTACCGGTTCCAGGTAGATCGAAACGTCGTTTCCAATCCTCAAAAGGAACAGGTAATCCGAACGGCCATGAACTTTAATGAACATCAGGTTTCCCTGCATACCAATGATACCTTAAAATTCCATGCCTATGCCACAGCCAGCCTACGGGAAGATAGAGCCGTTAGCGATGGTGAGCTGATTCCGGATACCCGGGCTTTTGTGAATACCTATGGGTTGAGAGGAACCTTTGGTTTGCATACGCTCAAAGGCTCATTTACGTATCGGGAGTTGTCGTTTCTGAGCCGGGAGCAGGCCGAGGAAACGACTGTCATGGGAAAACTGGATTACCGGAGTTTTCTCTTTGACCAAAACCTGAACAATGAATTTACCTATGCCCTGGGAAATGGGAGGGAATTGAGGAGGGAATTTGTATTTCTTCCCGTGCCTACCGGCGAAGGAACCCACACCTGGCGGGATGATAATGAAGATGGGGTGCAGCAACTAAACGAATTTTACCTGGCCATCAATCCGGAAGAAAAAAACTACATCAAACTATTCGTGCCCACGGATGAATACGTGCAGGCTTATACCACCTTGTTTAATTACCGGCTGAATGCGAAATTCCCTTCCGAATGGAAAGAAGAGGGAGGACTAAAAAAATGGCTTTCCCGGTTTTCCAATCAGACCAACTGGAATGTGGAAAAGAAGATTACTTCCAGGGATATATTCCAACGCATCAGCCCGCTACTTGCCAATGCAAGCGACACTTCTTTGTTATCGCTACGTCAGACGTTTCGTTCTTCCCTGTTTTTTAATCGGGCCTCAGCTGTGTACGGTATGGACGTATCCTTCTACAATTCCCATCAGAAACAGTTGCTTACCGGGGGATTTGAAGATTTTTCCCGGGATGATTGGCGGGTAAATGCCCGGTATTCGTTAAACTCCCAATGGAATCTGATGATGTACTGGAACCAGGGGGTTCGAAATTCGGCCTCGGATTTTCTGGATAACCGCGATTTCACCATTTACCAGCAGACCATGGGGCCGGAAATAAACCTGCAGCCATCGCCAGCCTTCAGGGCATCGTTGAAATACCGGATGACAAGTAAGGAAAACCTGGCCAATGAAGCGTTTGAAGAAAGAGCAAGGATTCATGAAGCTACCTTTAATGTCCGGGTAGCCAGGGCCATTCAAACCACCCTTAACGCGCAGCTGGCCTACACCTTCATCGACTACAACGGCAAGGTAAACAGCCCGACCGGTTACGAAATGCTACAGGCCCTTACACCGGGAAATAATACCGTTTGGAGCGTTAATTGGCTTCAAAAGATTGGGGAGGGGCTGCAGTTAACCATGATTTATGAAGGAAGGAATTCTCAGGGACTCGAGCGATTGGTGCATACCGGCCGCATGCAGGTTTCCGCCTTATTCTAATTAGGCATAGCGCTGGAAAAAATGTAACTTTGTACCGATTATTTGGTTGTCATACTAATAATTAAAACACAAACTAATGTCAAAAAGTATATTGGTCACCGGAGGCACCAAGGGGATTGGGAAGGCCATTATCCATCGATTTGCAATGGAAGGCTTTACCATTTTTACCTGCAGCAGGAACAGCGGCGAACTGAACGCCCTCAAGGAGCAGGTCGAAGGCCTTTATCCGGAAGCCTCCGTGAAGGTGATGGAAGCCGATTTATCCCAAAAGGATGAGGCCAAGGCATTTGCCGCCTTTGTAAAAAAATCGACGGTTCCTGATGTTTTAGTGAATAATACCGGTATTTTTATTCCCGGGAGCCTTCACGAGGAACCGGAAGAGAACTTCGAGAAAACGATGCATACGAATTTATTCAGCACTTACTATCTTACCCGAGCCTTTACGGACGAGTTTATTAATAGAAAAAGCGGCCATATTTTTTCCATCGGAAGCATTGCAGGCCTCACCGCCTATGCCAATGGCGGAAGCTATGCGGTATCCAAATGGGCCATGCTGGGATTTACCAAATGCCTGCGTCAGGAGCTCCTGCCTCATGGAATTCGGGTAACTTCCGTTTTGCCCGGGGCTACGTACACTGCGAGCTGGGAAGGAGTGGATTTGCCAGAGGATCGGTTTATAAAAGCGAGTGATGTGGCGGAGGCAGTTTGGTCTGCCTATAACCTTTCACCCCGTTCTGTTGTTGAAGAGATAGTGATCCGGCCACAATTAGGTGATATATAATTATGGAACTGAAAACCATCGAAGAGAAGACAAGCTATTGCAATAGCCTCACTGACTATTCCCGAAGGAAAACCATCCCTGTAAAAGTGGGTGATTTAATTATAGGAGGGGATAATCCCATTGTAGTTCAATCCATGACCACAGTGGATACCATGGATACGAATGGATCCATTGAGCAATCCATTCGCATGATCGAAAGTGGCTGCCAACTGGTAAGAATTACGGCACCTAGTATCAAAGAGGCTGAAAATTTACGAAAGATTAAAGAAGGATTGAGAAAGCGGGGTTATACCACGCCCTTGGTCGCAGATATTCATTTTACGCCAAATGCAGCCGAAGTTGCCGCCCAAATCGTAGAAAAAGTACGGGTAAATCCAGGAAATTACGCCGACAAAAAGAAATTTGAAACGCTGGAATATACCGATATCACTTATCAGGCCGAATTGGAACGGATTCGGGAGCGATTTTTGCCTTTAGTAAAAATCTGCAAGGCGAATGGTACCGCCATGCGTATCGGAACCAATCACGGTTCCCTTTCGGATCGGATCATGAGCCGGTACGGTGACACACCGCTGGGTATGGTGGAGTCAGCCCTTGAGTTTTTACGAATTTGTGAGGATGAAAATTACCATGACATCGTCATTTCCATGAAGTCCTCCAATACCCAGGTAATGGTCCAGGCGTATCGCCTGTTGGTGCAGAAGCTGGATGAGGGAGGGTTTAAGCCTTACCCGCTTCATTTGGGAGTTACCGAGGCAGGAGATGGTGAAGACGGAAGGGTAAAGTCTGCCGTAGGTATTGGTGCCTTGTTGGAAGACGGGCTTGGAGATACCGTTCGGGTCTCCCTTACGGAAGATCCGGAGTTTGAATCCCCCGTGGTCAAAACCCTCATCGACCGCTACGCCCAGCGTCCCGAAAAATCAGGCATTCCTCGGCTGGATTCCTATCCCCTGGATCCATTTATCTACACCAAAAGAAAAACGGTAGAGGTGGGAAATTTTGGAGGTGGAAATGTGCCCAGGGTGATTACCGATATTTCTAAGTTGAACCTATTGGAGCCCAAGGAGCTAAAAGGCACCGGTCACTTTTACCTGCCGGAACCGGATAAGTGGAAAATGAACGACCAGGGTTGCGACTACCTGTATTCGGGTACGACCCCTGTCCCCTTTATGCTTCCCAACGGAGTAAAAGAAATTATTGATCACGCTGCCTGGAAATTGCATGCGGACCGGAAAAATAGTTGCCCGGCCATCTCCCTTGAGACGCTGAAATCCAGTCAGGAGCTACACCCCGAAGTTAATTTCCTCTTTTTACCCTGTGAGCAGGTGGAGGAGGCAATACCCCTGCTATCCGATGAGATGCCGGTAGTGATTGTTTTGGCTACGAATAAAATCCATCAAATGCAGGCGTTGAGACGGGCTTTTGTATCGCTGATACAGGCCGGTATTCAATTACCCGTGGTGCCCAAGGTGAGTTACCCGGACGAAGACACTGAAAAAACGATGCTTTTTGCCGCCACGGATGTGGGAGGCTTGCTTATCGACGGGCTGGGTGATGGCATCATGATCGGGCTGGATCGATTGAACTTAGATCAGCGGCAAGTCTTGCTGAACCAAATCAAATTACACAACTCTGTTAGTTTTGGTGTTCTTCAGGCAGCCAGGACCCGAATGTCCAAGACCGAATACATTTCTTGTCCCTCTTGCGGGCGCACCTTGTTTGACCTGCAAGAAACGACGGCAATGATCCGGAAAAGGACCGACCATTTAAAAGGTGTCAAAATTGGAATAATGGGCTGTATTGTGAATGGTCCCGGAGAGATGGCAGATGCAGACTATGGCTACGTGGGTTCTGGAAAAGGCAAGATCACCTTGTATAAGGGGAAAGAGGTCGTCAAGCGCTCCGTACCCTCTGAAAGGGCGGTGGATGAGCTAATAGAGATCATCCGGCAGGATGGGCAGTGGATAGAGCCGGAAACCAACGATTCCCATCATTAAAACTAAAATCAATAATATCATGTCCAATAAATTAAAGGAGTTCTTTGAGGTAGGCGAGGTAGGAAACTATTTCATCCGGGTTTTTAAAAAGCCGGATCCCAACAAGAAAAGCAATTTCAATCTGCGCATGATGCATGGCATCAACAAAATATCCATTGTGGTATTTCTTGCGGCACTTATTTTCTGGATTTTCAAACGAATCATGTATTAATGAAAATTGATTTTTTCAGAAGTTATTGTCTGAAGAAAACAGGCACTACTGAATCCACCCCTTTTGATGAGAACACCCTCTGTTTTCAGGTGGGAGGTAAAATTTTTGCGATCATTGATATTGAGTTGTTTGAAAGTGTAAATCTGAAATGCGATCCGGAAAGAGCAGTGCTACTTCGGGAGCAATACGAAGGGATTCAACCCGGCTACCATATGAATAAAAAACACTGGAATACAGTGTCTTTTGATGGGTCCATCGCTGATTCCCTGATTTTGGAATTGGTCGATCATTCGTACGAACTGGTCTATGCGGGGCTTCCCAAAAATGTAAAAGAGCAACTTTCCCAATGACCTTTTTGAGCATCAAGGGCTTGGGTAAAACCTACCCCGGAGAAGTGCATGCCTTACAGGACGTAAGTCTTGAAATAGGGAAGGGGGAGCGCTGGGCAGTAATTGGCTCCAGCGGTAGTGGAAAAAGCACCCTGCTGAGACTCATCGCCGGCTTGGAAGTTCAGGATACGGGCGAGGTGCATCTAAACGGTGAAAGGATATTGAACTCCGAGGAAAAGCTGGTAGCTGGCTACGATGCCCTACAATTGGTCAGGCAGGACAATGGGCTCTTCCCCCATTCCACCGTTGCTGAAAATATCACACGTCCTCTATTACAATACGATAAAGATTACGCCAGGGAGCGATTGGAAAATTTGTTGAAGCTGTTCGGCCTTGAGAGCAAACGGCAGGCATACCCCCGGCAATTGTCAGGAGGAGAACAACAAAAAGTGGCTATTGCACGGGCCATGAGTCTGGAACCGGAGGTGCTGTTGCTGGACGAGCCGTTCAATTCCCTGGATAGCATGCAGAAAAGAGACTTGCTGGATGAACTCAACCTGATCTTTCAGGAATTGGAGCTTACCTTGCTGATGGTCACTCATGACATTCAGGATGCCTTATTGCTCACGGAAAAGCTCTGTGTGTTTTCCAGCGGAGGAAAGCTGGTCAGCAAGGGTAAAATCAAGGATATCCATCAGGATCCACCGTCCGCATACGTGGCCGGATTTTTTGGGCCACTGAATGCCCTACCTGGAAAAGAAAACCAATTCCTGCGCCCTACACACATTCAGGTGAAAAAAAGGGATGGGAAATTAACTGGTGAAGTACTGATGAACCGGTACTTTCCGGAGTTTGATTTATTGACCATCAAGGTAGATGGTGCCGAACAAACCTGGCAGGTGGCCTTTCCGGAGCGGGGTCTTTCGAAGGGAGATACTGTTCAGTTGACCTGGGAGGAAGCCCGGGAGCTTCATTTACCTGAATAATTTAGATCATAAAGCCCTCATCCCGTTCCTTGTCCGTCGCTTCCCGTACTTCAAAGACTTCACCTTCAAAATGCAGGTTCATGCCGGTTAGCGGGTGATTAAAATCCAACAACAACTCTTCCCCCAGGTCTTTTACAATTTTTGCCTGCATGGGATAACCATCTTCGTCTACCAGCGGTAGGAAGTTGCCCTCCTGGAGCATCTCCTCTTGAAATCCTCTTTCGGTATTGAACTGGGCTTTGGGAACCGACACGATCAATTCATCATCCGGTTTTCCATAGGCTTCGGCTACTTCCAGTACAAATTGAAAGGCATCTCCGATGGTTTTTTCTTTTAATTTTTTTTCAAAAGCTTCGGGCAGGCCACTGTTGCCAAAAAGAAAATAAAACGGATCCGATTCATCTCTTACCTCCACGCTAAAGGGAGGATCCTCAGAAGCTTCATTGGTCACTTTTAACTCATAGGTAAGCCCTACGACGGTATTTTCGTTGATTTTCATATGCTTAAAATATGGGGCAAAGGTAAGATAAAATAGGGAGTAGTGAAATGATGGTATCTTCGAATGTGTACAATTGATTTTAAGGAATTAATTTTTTTCCATCGTAAAAAAAAATTATATTCAGCCGATGCCACACCCTGACCAGAAATATATCGATGCATTGAGAAATAACAATCAAAAATTGTTGGATGAACTTTATGCGAAGTATTCCGGTAAAATCAAATGGATGGTTCTAAAAAATAATGGGAGCGAAGACGATGCTGCTGACATTTTCCAGGAGGCACTTATTACCATTTATCATAAGGCAAAAAGAGACGATTTTGAATTAACCTGTCCATTAGACGCTTTTTTGTATCTTATATGTAAGAAAAAGTGGCTTAATATTTTAAGCAAAAGAAAGGTGATTGGCAAGGTAACAATAACAGAAGAAGACCGATCTATTCCAGGAGAGGATAGCTTTCTCCTGGCAGAAGAGAGTCTGTTATTAGAAGAAAGAATGACTTTATTGAAGGAAAAAATAAATGAAATCGGTACATCTTGCAGGGAACTCCTTCAGCTTAGCTGGTCAGGAAAATCGATGGAAGAAGTAGCAAATTTACTGGATTTCTCCTATGGATATGCCCGGAAAAAGAAATCAGAATGTATGGCAAAACTGATCGAGTTGGTAAAAAAGTCTGATAAGTACAAGTCTTTAAAATGGTAAGGGAATGAATGAAATCTGGATAGAGAAGTTTGAAGACTACCTGCAGAATAAAATGACGGCGGGAGAAAAACAGGATTTTGAGTCTCAAATGGCTTCAGATCAGGAAATGGAGGAGGCCTTTAAGTTATTTTTATCCATAGAAACAGATATGCGGTATCTGGCATCTTCGGAAAAGGAGGCAGCAGATTTAAAGGCTACATTGGAAGATCTCACTGAGAAACACTTCAAACAGGAAGAGAAAAAGTCAGTAAAAACAATTTCTATTTTTGGTAAAAAAGGAGGGTATTTTTATGCGGGAATTGCAGCAGCTTTGGCGCTGATAATTGTATCCTATGTGGTATTTCTCGGACCAGGTCCTGCCAATTTAAATCAACAAGCCTCAGACTATTTTGCCTTAAATTTCCAGCAATTGGGTCAAACCATGGGTGATGGTCAGGACAGTCTGCAGGTGGCGATCGCTGCCTACAACGAAAAAAATTATGACCTTGCCCAGACCTATTTTAACGAATTGCTCGAGAGGAAGCCTTCCAATGCCGAGGCATTGAAAAATCTTGGATTGACCCATTTGGCAAAAGAGGAGTATGGGCAAGCATTGGTCCATTTTGAGCAGCTGGCTCAGAGGAGTGATTTGTTGAATAATCCCGGGCTTTTCCTTCAGGCATTAACCCTGTTGATTCGAGATGATGATGGAGACCGGCAACAGGCCAAATACAAATTGGAGCAGGTTGTAGCAGCCCAATCTGAAGGAAGCCAAAAAGCCGCTGAATGGCTTGAAGAACTGGAATAGGGTCTTTTTTTACTCGCCCCTTGATTATTATTGGAATTTTACCGGTCCATCCTTTCCTATAAGTTTTTTCCTTAATTAACATTTAAGGACTTTTTTTCCATTTTTCAAAGAAGAGGGGTAACATTTTTACAGGATGCCTGATCTGACTACATAGAAAAAAGTCGGAACACCATGAAAGCACCCACTACATTTAATAGCATTATTGACCCCAGCGTATTTCTTACACTGGGTATTGCCGCATTCACATCCCTACTTGTTTTGGTATATAGGGTCTACCATTTTGAACCTTGTCAGGAGATAGAAATTTCTGTTAAGCAGGGGCTATTACATGTCGGGGAGATCATCCAATTCAAAGCAATAAGCAATTCAGGAGGAGGAAGGATGGAGTGGCATTTTGGATCAGATGAGGATGCCAATAAAACCGGCTCCGTGGTTAACCATACGTTTAAGGAACCCGGTAGGTACGAAGTGGTTTTAACGACAAACAACACCTGTAAAAGGTATAGAACGATCTATGTTCGAGAAGCTCCGGTGCTGGTAGACGAAAACCTGGTAGCCAAATTTTCCGGACCGGAATTGGCAGAGGTCGGTACACCGGTCACGTTTAAAGACTCTACAGCAGGTGCCACCCAATGGGAATGGTGGTTTGGGGAAAATAACTTTGTGGATGCGACTGATCGAATAGCCCGTTACACCTACGAAACCCCAGGCACAAAAAAAGTCAGGCTCCTGGTAAATGGTCATAAGGTGGGTGAAAAAATGATCGAAGTCATTATTCCCAAAGCTCAACAGTCAGGTGCACGCACCAGACCTTCACCCAAAAGACAGCCGACCATTGTCATTCCCAAAAGGCCTGTTCAAGAACCACTTCAAAACCCATTGGAAGCCAACACCAAGGAAGAAAAGATGTTCCCTGAAATCAACCGTCAGGGCTTGGAAGCCATCTTAAAAAGCATAGTAGAAGGAGAGGGCACTGTGGCAGGATTTTACCCTTATTTATGTTCCGATGAAAGCATGCAGGTTACATATAATGGTACAACGATAAATCTTTCTGATTTGAATATGGAATTAAGGGATGTAAAGAAAATAAAGAAGATAAAAAGTCTGGACATACAATTCAGCAAAAATCCAACTACCAATTGCATTTTCTCGATGAGCATCGTCTTGGAGAAAAAAGGATTTCCGTTTTTTTAACCAAAATGCCATACCATGACTTCTATTGTTGAAGATTTGCATTTATCAGAAGACCTGAAAAATGCCATAAAAATTGCCCAGGCCATAGCCAGGGAAAACCTTCATTCGAAATTTGAACCGGCTCACTTGCTGAAAGCTTTGCTTCACAAAGATGGAGGCCTTCACCAGCTCCTGGCATCTTTGGAACAAGATATTTATTACCTGGAGGAATGGGCAGAAGTAAGAATGGAAAGCCAACCCAAGACCCCGGGGTTTCAGGATGCGATTACTGCCGATTGTAAGGTCGGAGAGGTAATGAATGAAGCAGAAAGCATCCGACTGATCCTTTCCAAAGACAGCCTGGAACCTGTTCATGTTTTGGCTGCGATCAGCACCCCCGGTGTGGCCTATACTTACGAGCAACTGAAGTCCTTTCCACTAAAAAGGGAGGACCTGATTTCCCGCAAAGCCCAGGAGGAGGAGCTTTTATCCACCCTGGGACCGGCAATTGGAGATTTATCTCAGGAGTCCAAAACAAAAGGGGTAAAACATGCCTTGCTCAAGTATTGCAGGGAAAAGACCTTAATGGCCAGGGAAGGGAAATTAGACGCCATCGTGGGAAGGGAGAATGAAATCCGCATCATGGCGGAAATTTTATGCCGGCGCACAAAACCCAACGTCCTGCTCATTGGGGAACCCGGAGTAGGCAAATCGGCCCTGGCAGATGGATTTGCTTTGGCCATTATCCAGGAAAAAGTACCCCAATCCCTTTATGATGTGCCTTTTTTTGAACTGGATACCGGTTCCCTGGTAGCGGGAGCCTCCTATAAAGGGGAGGTGGAGGAAAGGCTGAAAAGTATTATCTCAGAAATCAAGCAGTTTGACAGGGCCATTTTATTTATAGATGAAATCCATGGCCTTTTGGACAGGCAGGGTGCGGCAGCTGGCAGTGCGAACCTCCTGAAACCCGAACTGGCCAGGGGAGCGATCACGGTGATCGGTGCGACCACCTTGGACGAATACCGAAAATTTATAGAGCCGGATGAGGCATTCAGCCGAAGGTTTGAGCTGCTCAAGGTGGAGGAACCCTCCCCCCAGAATTGCTTTCACATGCTGAAGGCGGTACTCCCTTACTATGAGCAACACCATCAGCTAACAGTTCCAGATGAAACCGTTCACGAGGCCATCCAACTGGCCAAAAGATACATCAAAGAGCGTAAACTCCCGGATGCCGGGCTGGACCTTATGGACAGGACCATGGCGGCGTTACGCCTGGTCAATGACAATGGTGCCAAGACCATTGCAGGTATCGAGAAACAATTTCAGGCTTGGTGCGAAGTGGAGAAAAGTGATAACCGGCATTCATTGGAAGATTGGAAATGGTTTTACCAACAGGTAAGTCAGGATATCAGTCCTATACTTTGGGAGAGCGTCGCATCGGAAGAAAATCCCGAATCGTTCCACCAGGTGTGCCAAATCCAGGAACATTTTCAAAATTCCCTGGAAAAAATGGCTACGGCTGCTTCCATAAAGCATACTACCGTGGAGAAGCGTGATATCGCCGCCATTGTCTCACAAAAAACAGGCATCCCGATAGGAAAGGTGCAGTCCCAGGAGCGGGACAGGCTTTTACAGATGGAAAGTACACTTCGTCAAAGGGTGGTGGGTCAGGACCATGCCATCTGTTCCATAGCAGATGCGGTGTTGGAGTCGCGATCGGGATTGGGCAAAGCCGGGCAGCCGGTGGGCTCGTTCTTTTTTCTGGGTCCTACCGGCACTGGAAAAACCGAACTGGCCAAATCGCTGGCAGGATTCCTTTTCGAGGACGAAACCTCCATGATCCGCTTCGATATGTCGGAATTTAAGGAAGAACATGCCGCAGCATTGCTCTATGGAGCCCCTCCTGGTTATGTTGGTTACGAAGAGGGAGGGCTTTTGGTCAACAAAATCAGACAAAAACCCTATTCCGTGGTCCTTTTTGATGAAATTGAGAAGGCCCACGCCTCGGTATTTGACGTATTTCTCCAAATTTTGGATGAAGGAAAGCTGCATGATAAACTCGGTAAAGAAGGGGATTTTTCCAACGCCCTTATTCTTTTTACTTCCAATATCGGAAGTGAGTTTATTACCCAAAAATTCCAGAAAGGAGAAATGCCTTCTCCGCAGGATCTTTTGGAAAAAATGAGTAATCATTTCCGTCCGGAGTTCCTGGGCAGGATTACCGAGATCATTCCCTTTGCCCCCATAAATGAATCCATGGCGGCTAAAATCCTAAACATCCAATTGAAAAGTCTTTACAGCGCTTTGGAGAAGCAATCCATCCAACTGGATATTTCAGAGGCAGCGCTCAAAGTGCTTGCCCATAGGGGTTATCACCCCCGCTTTGGTGCCAGGCCCCTGTCCGGCCTTATCAGAAAGGAACTGAGGAGACCCTTATCGAAGAAACTCATCGGTGGAGAACTGAAAGCCGGAGATACGATCCAGCTATTCCTGGACCATGATCAAAACCTGCAATGGAACATGCCTGCCCAGCGCCTGTTGAAAGCACCTGAAAAATAAATAGAAAATTTACTGGGTTTTAGGGTAACAAACTAATGATCAGTGGATATAGCATAAGAAAGTAAACCATCACGAAAAGGAAATTATCATGGCAGTCGAAAAATACAGTATAGGCGGAACGGTTTTGGAAAACGAGGCTTTTGAAGCCTTTGCCGATATTCCCCAAAACAGGGTGCTGCTGGCAGAAAAACTTTCAGCCGACACCCCCATTAAACCGGAAATAGTGAGCGGGCTGACCAATATCGGCCAGGTGTTCGACCATTTCAAGCCCAAGGTGGAATTGGAAATGGAAACGGAGGAAGGGACCCAGCAAAAGGAAACCATGCATTTCAGAAACCTGGGAGATTTTGGCATTCGGGGGATCACCCCTCAAAGTAAGCTGCTCAATGACCTGACCCTGAAAAGGGAACAATACCTGAAAATCGTCAAACAACTCAAGACCAACAAGCTGCTGAAGCAGGTGCTGGCTGACAAAGACCATAAGGATAATCTGATCGCCGCTTTAAATGCACTGGTGGCAGAGTTGGAATCCGCTGGATAACCCAACTATAACAAGCTTCACTTAAACCAATCAAACCATGGATACTTCAACTTCTTCCTCATCAGCCCCACAAGCCGACTTGCGCCAGCAGGAGCAAGCCCTTCAGACGGCCACCCATAACCTGGAAAAATTCGGCGGTTTCGACCTGCTGGAAACCATGATCGATGGGGTGCAAAATGTAAACCCAGACCGAAAAGCAAGAAAAAATATTTTCGTTTCGGAGCCCTCCAAACGTAATGAAAGGATTGAGCTAAAGAAAAAATTGGAATGGTGGGTACAGGTGCTGGGGAGTTCAGACGAAATCTCCGACATGATCCAGGCTTGTGAAGAAGCCGCTGAAAAATCAGAGGCCCTTTTAAAGAAAAACATGAAAAATGCCATCGTGCAGACCAAGGAGCTGGAAAGGTCCTATCGGTCAGTGGCACTGTTTTATAAAAATACGGAAAGTACCAAAGTCAAAAATATTTCGCTGATCAATGCAGAACCAGACCAGTTGAAGGACCTTGACAATACCCGTTTCATCGATGCCATTCACAACGAACTGGTGGAGAATTACGATCGGCTGGACCTACGAAACAACTACAGTTTGTTGATTCTTCCAGGCTATTTAGGTTCCAATATGGTCGTGGAAAAGTGGGCCAAGCTGGCCTATGAAAACAAGGTCTTAATGGTTACGGATTTTGAGAACCTGGACCAGCCGGATGATGTGATGGAGCTCTTTGAAATTGCCAACCTGACAGGAGGGGATAATTTTCGCTCCAATACCATCATGACCTGCAACTGGCTGGTAGGCCGGGGCAGGTTCAGCGAGGTAGGTGAAGAAGATGACCTGCTGGTGCCACCAGCGGCCGCCCTGGGAGGGAAAATTTACAATACCCTGATGTCTCAGGTCACTGCCGGTAAGAAATTCGGCGGTATCAATGAGGTGGATGGGGTGAAATTTGACCTGAAAAAAAGTGAGATCGCCAAGCTTGAGAAATTGGGTCTGGTGCCCATGGTCAAGGAATATGGTAAGGTCATGGCCTTTTCGGCAAAGACCCTCTTCAATGGGGACAACCTGGGGCTTCAGACTTATTCTGTGGTGAGGGTTTTCGATTATGTGTCCAAGGTTATGATGGATTTCCTCAACCGCAGGGCATTTGAAAATTTTACCGCCAGCACCAGAAAAGAATTGATGGGACAGATCGTCAAGTTCCTGGACAGCATCACAGGCCCCACCAAACTGATAGAAAACTTCTCCATCAAGCGCTTCGAACAGGACCCGGTCCAGAAGGACCGAATTTACCTGGACATTCATATGAAGCCCTATTTTCCGGCTAAGTCCTTTTTGATCAAGTTGGACGGGCAAAAAGGCGATGATGGCACCGACTGGGACTCCGAATATGCCCAGCAATAATTGGTATGGCCGCCATGAGTTTCAATTCTTTTAAAAGGAACCAGTTGGGGATTTACAGGCCAATCACCTGTAGGGCCCAGGTTATATGTAATCTTTTATCCATTAAAATCAAAAAACATGTCATTTAAAGCCAGATTAAAAGTGGCAGGTGCAGACCTGCCCGTATTGGACACTCATTATGAGTTAAAAAGGAATACCGATGCCACGGGTCGTCCCTCTGAGGATGTTCGGGGTGGTAAAATCACCATCACCGTAGAATCTACCGGGGAGACCCCATTTTTCGAATGGATGTGCAACAGCTTCGAAAGAAAGGATGGAACCATCACTTTCACCAAGCGGGACACGGATGCGACCATGAAAGAACTTACCTTCTCTGAGGCCTATATGGTTTCTTATTCGGAAAGTTTTGACAGCGAGAGTTCCAGGCCCGTCAGGGAAACGTTCACCATCAGTGCCAAAAGCATAAAATTGGGGAACGGCGAACACAAAAACGAATGGCCGGTATAAGCAGCAGGTAAGGGGGAAGGCAGCTTCCTTCCCCCTTTTTAAGTATTTGATTCAACCCTATCATCAAGTAAACTTATATTCAACCTCCCCAATCATGTCATTCCGAGCCATACTAAAAATAGACGGAGAAGAGTCCAAGGTGCTCCATTGCGCCTACGCTTTCCGTAAAATCACCGATGCCACGGGAAAACCCACCTCCATTCCACAGGGAGGCATGGTTTCCATCAAAATTGAAAGCAATGGCAAAACCAATTTTTACGATTGGATGATCAGTTCCACCCAGGTGAAAAGCGGTGACATCACCTTTTTCCGCAGGGACGAAATGAGCAAGCTTAAAACCCTGGAATTTATTGATGCCCATTGTATCCGATACCGGGAAACCTTTGATCATGAAGGGGAGAATCCGATGTTGGTCGAATTAAAACTCAGTGCCAGGGAATTGAAACTTAACGATTCCATATTCCAGAACAACTGGCCGGAATAATAGGCTCCAAACCCTTGAGGTCTTTGAGACCTCGAGGGTTTAAACCTCTTTTGAATTAGACCTTCGAGGTTTTCTGAAGCTTCAAAGGATGGTCTGGGACGATAAAGACCTTCGAGGTTTTTTGAAACCTCAAAGGTCAGGGTCTTCAAACCTTTGGGGTCTTTGAGACCCCGAAGGTTTTCATCATCAAGTTAAATAAGGCTCCAAGGTTTTTTGAAACCTCAAAGGTCAGAACTTAAAACTTTATCATGGCACAATTTGTAATCACCAGCATCGAAATCGATGGAAAGCCGCTGAAGCAGTTTTCTTCACTGAGCCTTAGCCAGGAGATTTCTGCGCACCATGCCTTTTCCCTGGTCTGTCCATCCGAAGCGGTGGATGGGGCCAAAGGGGCCGTCTTTGAAAAATCAAAGAATTGGGTGGGGGCTTCCATTTTGATCCAGGTGAAAGCAATTGGCCTTGCCGGCAGCCTGGAATTTGCCGGGTTGGTGACCCAGGTGGAGGCTTCCCGGTTTGCAGGCCATGCAGGAGACCTTATCATCAGTGGTTTTGGCCCTACCATTCTTATGGACAATGGCCCCCATTGTCAGACCTGGGAAAAAAAGGGCATCAAAGACATTGTAGGAGAGGTGCTCCAACCGTTTCCGCAGAACTTACTGAAAACCCAGCTGGACCCAGCCTTTTCGGATAAGCTGTCTTACACAGTGCAATACCGGGAAACCGCCTGGCAATTTTTAAGGCGCCTCAGTGCCGACCATGGCGAATGGCTGTATTATGAGGGCACCAAATTGGTGCTGGGCCTGGAAAAGAAAGACAGCATCAGCCTGGTCTATGGCAACAGCCTGAACAGCTTCAACATGACCATGCAGGTAAAACCTGCCGGCTTTAAGATGATGGCCTATGATTATATCAACCATGAGGTGTACAACGGCTCCCCCAGTGGCACGGCCGACAAAGCAGGCTTGAGTGATCTTGGGAAACATGCCTTGCAGAAAAGTGAAGCATTTTACACCGACCAGCCCAAACAATGGCACAACCATTTTCTGACCAGCAAAAAACAACTGGACGATCGGATTGCCACTCGGGCAGCCACCCAGAGCAGCAATATGGTGCGCATCAACGGCAACAGCAACCATCCGGGTGTGCAGGTGGGCGCCACCATCAAGGTGGGCGGAAAGAACGTCTTCAGCCTGGCCGATGAATCTTTTGGGGAATACACCATCATCTCCGTGAATCACCACTGTGACGGGCAGGGAAATTATTCCAACGATTTTACCGCCATCCCTGCAACGGTAAAAATGCCGCCGGAAACAGCCTGTCCCGAACCCTACTGTGAAACCCAAAGTGCCCTGGTGACCGACAACCACGATGAGAAAGGCCTGGGCAGGGTAAGGGTAAAGTTCCACTGGATGGAAGGCAATGAAAAAAGCCCCTGGCTCCGCGTCACCAGCCCCCATGCCGGTGAAGGCAAAGGGATTTTTTTGATGCCCGAGGTAGGAGAGGAGGTAATTGTCGGCTTCGAGGGCGACAGCCCCACCAAGCCCTATGTGATCGGCAGTGTCTACCACGGCAAAGCCAAGTGCACCTTCAGCAACGGCGGCAACGATGTCAAGGCCTTTCAGAGCAAAAGTGGGAATAAACTGGTGCTGAATGATAAGGACAAAAGCGTAATGGTGGAGGATGCAGAGGGAAATAAGGTGATGATTGATGGAAAGGGAAATATCAGTATTTCTTCCTCAGAGAGTATCAAACTCAGTTGTGGAGACGCTATTTTGGAAATGAAGAAGGATGGGACGATATCCATCACCGGCAAGAAGGCAGTGGAGATCAAATCGGATTCCCTCATTAAGGCAGAGGCAAAGACGGTAGAGGCGAAAGCGGATCAGGAACTAAAAGTAAATGGGGGAGCCAAAATCTCCATGAATAGCTCTGAAATAGAACAAACAGCGGACGTCGCTTTCAAAGTATCCGGTAAAATGGTAACTGTCGAAGGTGCGATGATGACGGATATAAAAGGTGGTATGGTTCAATTAAACTGTTAATCATGAACGAACACAATCCCATAGCCCATTTAGTTACCAAACTTCAACAAACCTGGATAAAGGAGGTTTCCTCCAACGAAGAACTGGCCTTGGTAAGATGGATGATTTCACCAGAAGAGGCCAGGCTTTACGAAGGATTTGTTCATTTGGAGTCCACTCCCCAGGGTGCCATTCCCGAAGTGTTTATTGTTTTGATGTGTCCTTTTGTTTCTAAGGGCAGCTTTACCCGGGATTTGATCCAAACCTGGGTGGAAATGGCTGAAAAGGACCAGAAAACCAAAGAAGCCCTGAATGCCCATGGAAACCCGTTTAATTGGGATACGACACCATTCAATATAGAAAAAACCGTAAAGGAAGAGGAAGCCAAATCGCTATTTTTCGAACTAATCGACTCCTTTAGAAAGGCGAGTGGTATAGAAGACACTTTGCTGAACGTGGTTTTGATGCCCTATCAGATTGCAGATATCCAGGCGTATGGTAAATGGTTGGAAGCCCTGTATTCAGCTGAGTTTCCAACTTATCTAAGATGCTGCATTTTTGACTTAAAAGAGGAACGATTTTTTGATCCGTTGATGAAGCAATTGGATCCTACCTATGTCAAGACGCTCGACCCGGACCTGGATTATCAGGGTGCTGTGCAGCAGGTCATGCGGTCTGGTAATCCCAGTCAGCCCGGAGTCAAATTACAGCGCTACATCTATCAAATGTCACAGGCCACTGCCGCAAAAAACCTGGACAAATTAAACCAGCTGGGAACCTCCTGCCTGAAGGAAATGCGCAAGTCCCGGGAAAAAGTATTGTTGGCCACTGCCCATATCGCCTATGCGGGCATGTTGTTTCATTTCAAAGCCCACCTGCAGATTCAGGACCTGTTAAGGCAGGGGCTGAGCATCACCCAAAACGGAGCAAGAGAGGGGGATGTTACCTGTCAGGCCTTGGTGTTACAGTACTATAATTTTCTTGGTTCCAGTCAGCAATTGTCCAAAAAGTACCTTCCTGCCATTAATAGTTACCGAAAAGGGGCAGAAGCCGCTATTGAGGCAGGGCAGTATATGCAGGCAGTAAACAGTTTTCGATTGGCCATAGATTTGGCGAAGAAATACCAAGCCGAAGCTGTTCCTGAATTTTTGGAAAAAGCCTTTTCATTGAAGGACCACTTGAATGAAGACGAAATCAAATTGAGTGGATTTTTGATGCTGGCCAAGACCTATTGTGATTGGCATAAATACAAAGGTGAGCCGCAAAAAGCGGTTGAAGCGGACAACAACATGACATCACTTTTTGGTTCGTCCTGGAGAAGTATGGCAGAAGAACCGGTTCCTGAGGAATTCCAACCCAACTATGCCTAGGCCATGTTACTCGCAAGCACCCATCAGGACATCATTATAGGGCTGGACATACATATTGTCATGGTTCCCAGCCCGGCAGGGCCTATACCCACCCCTTTGCCGCACCCCTTTATCGGTTTTGTGTTTGATCCGGCAGACTTGATTCCCATGTTGGGCGCCACGGTTTCTGTAAATTATAAATGCAGGGGTTGTAGCTTTACTACAGGCATGTTGGGAACAATGAAGCATTTTCCCATGCCTCCCGGCGCTGCCTTTACCCCTAAGCCCATCGGTCATGATGCCTATAAGTTTTTTGGAAGCCTGCGGGTCAAGGCGGAGGGAAATCTTATTGGGGTATCTCCTTTTATGGTGATGTCATGCAGCGATGTGGGCATGCCGATGAGCATTACCCCTGGGAAAAACTTTAAACCCGTACCCACCACTTATTTACCTACCTCCGCCTGTGTTCCCATACCTACCGGCAAACCGGTCATGGTAGGGGGACCCTATGTTCCGGACCTACAGGGATTGTTGATGGCCATTGTCATGTCTTTTGGTATGGGTTCTTTGATGAAGGGCGGAGGAAAGCTACTTAAAGGGGCTATGAACAAGGCCAAGGCAATGGGAAAGTGGATAAAAGAAAAAGGTATAGCATGGAACAAAAAATTAAGGGCAAAAAACACCAAATGGTCAAATAAAAAGGCCGATGTGTTGTGTAAATTTGGATTTGAACCGGTGGACCTCATTGCGGGAATCGTATTTTTCACGGCAGAAGATTTTGAAATTGCGGGGCCCTTTGCCCTGAAATGGGAGAGAAGCTATTACTCTGATTCCACTGTGGTGGGTGCTTGCGGACATGGGATGCATACCAGCTATGACATAGGCTTGGAAGCGCATCCGAATGAGGGTTACGTGATGGTGACCTTACCCGATGGAAGACCGGCCATTTTTGAATGGCTGGCTGAGGAAAAGCAGTCCTTTTATAATGTCATGGAAAAGATGACCCTGACCCGAACCATCGATGGATTCGAGCTGAAGGATCATGATAAGAACATTACTTTTATTTTTGAGCAATCCGGTAAAGCCAATTTCAGACCTCTCCGAATTACTAACCTGCAGGGCTTTTCCATTCAATACCGTTACGATAACCAAGGCAAATGGACAGGCCTGACAGATACTGTCGGTAGGGAAATTCACTTTGAGTTTTCGGATCAGGGATTTATTTCCCATATATATGCCACCTATAAAGGGTTGCGGAGGGAGTTGGTAGAGTATGCCTATAATGAGGCTGGGGATATGGTTCAGGTGAAGGATGCCTTGGGCAAGTCCACGGACATTCGGTACGAGAATCACCTGATGGTGGAAAAGAAGGACCGCAACGGGGATATTTTTTACTGGGAATACGAGGGGGAAGGCAGGGAAGCCAGGTGCGTGCATACCTGGGGAGATAAGGGCCTTATGGAAGGTTGGATCAACTATGGGGACGGCTGCAATGAAGTGACCAATTCCTTAGGCGAAACCAGCCTTTATTATTTCGATGAAAACAACCTGTGTACCAAAATGGTCGACCCCCTGGGCAATGTCAAGGAGTTTATCTATACGGAAGACATGAAACTGTACAGGGAGGTGGATGAGGAAGGCCTGATTACGGGGTTTACCTATGATGATCAGGGCAACCTTACTTCCCTCCGGAAACCAGATGGGGCCACTCAGCATTATCTATATGATAAAGAGCAAAAGCCTCAGGCCGTGATCAGCGAGAGCGGAAAACAAACCTTGTATACCTATACGGCGGATCAGTTGATCAAAACCATGTCCTATCCGGACGGAAGGTTGGCAGAACTGAGCTACAATGAAAACAAGCAGCTGTCTCTTTTGCAAACCAGTGATGGAGAAGTATTAAAGTTTTATTATGATGGCGACCACAACCTGATAAAAATGGTGCTACCGGGTGGTAGCGAACAGCAATGGCAATACGATCCCTGGGGAAGGTGTGTCGCCGAAATCAATCCCGAGGGACAAAGCAAAACCTATGAATTTGACCCCCTTGACCGGGTCATTCAGATCAAAGAACCGGATGGCAACAAGGTAGCCCTGTCTTACGATGCCTATGATGAATTGGTGCAGGTACGGGACAAGCAAAGAAAGGTAGATTTTGTCTACAATGCGCTGGGCAGCATGGTCAGAAGGGTGGAGGCCGGCAGTGCCATATCTTTTCATTACGATGGCCAGAATAGGTTGACCGGACTGAGAAACGAGCACAGTGAGTGGTACCGGTTTGTGCTGGATCCTATGGGAAGGGTGGCAGAGGAAATAGGCTTTGACGGACTCCAAAGATCCTACCTTAGGGACAGGGCCGGCAAGGTGCTCCGCATCAACAGTCCCGGAGACCGCTGGACAGATTACGAATACGACCTGAATGGACAGGTAATCCGCAGCGAGTATTCGGATGGAAGTTGGGAGGCCTATGGCTATGACCGGGAAGGCCTGTTGATAGAAGCCGTCAACGGAAACAGCCAGGTAGTCTTTGTTCGGGACAAGTCCGGGCGTGTGATTCAGGAGATCCAGGATGGACACCTCGTGGAAAGCGGGTACAACGAAAAGGGATATAGAACAACGGTTAGCAGCAGTTTGGGTGCCGATATCCGGACCGAATGGGATGCTGCAGGCAGCGTAAAGCAAATGAATGCCCGCCATGCTGAAAGCGGGGAGGATTGGGAAGCCCTACTGACCCATAACCACCTCGGCCAGGAGCGGACACGGAAGATAGGGGCGCTGGAAAATGAATTTACCTATGACAAGGCTGGCCGGGTGGCAGGACAACGAACCTCTGGCAGGGGCAGCACCCACTTTCACAAAAGGTACCATTGGGGGATCAATGACAAGCTTCGGCGCATCCATGATTTGATGGACCACAGCTGGCAGGCCTTTGAATACGATGCGGTGGGCAACCTTGTCCAAAGCCTGACAGGTCTTGGCACAGAGGACAATTATTTCCGGGATGAAATTGGAAATATCTTCCAAAAGGCGGACAGAAGCGATAGAAAATATGACAAGGGGGGTAAGCTGGTTGCCAAGGGAGCTACCCGGTACAATTACGATGAAGAAGGAAATTTAATTAAAAAATCCACCCCCGAAGGAGATTGGTCATTCCAGTGGAACGGAAACGGTTCGCTTAGGGAAGTACTCCGTCCGGATGGAAGAACTGTGGGTTTTGAATTCGATGCCCTGGGCAGAAGAACCGCAAAAATCTTTCAGGGCAAGCTTACCCGATGGGTTTGGGATGGGAATGTGCCCTTGCATGAATGGCAGTATTCGCTAAAGGAGCGGCCAAAATCCGTACTGGATGCTGATGGCCTGTTGACCAAAGACCGGGAAGAACCGATCGAAAACCTGATCACCTGGGTATTTGATGAGGGCAGTTTTAAGCCTGCTGCAAAATTGGCGGGAGGGGAAGCATTTTCCATCATAAATGATTATCTTGGTACACCCAAGCAGGCCTTTGACCGGGAAGGTCAAATGGTCTGGGACTGTAAGCACAAGGCTTACGGGGAGGTAGCTTCTTGTTATGGCGAGGTAGGTTTTATCCCATTCCGTTTTCAGGGCCAGTACCAGGATATGGAGACGGGCTTGTACTATAACCGCTTCAGGTATTATGCGCCTGAGGAGGGAATGTATGTGAGCCAGGATCCGATCGGGTTGGGAGGGGGGAATCCGACTATATATGGGTATGTTTTTGATCCAAATATCCAAATGGATATTTGGGGTCTGATGTGTGAAAGTGCCGCTAAGAAGGGATATACCACAATTTATAGAGCTGTTTCACAGGCAGAAATAGATGACATTGCGAAATTTGGTCTTAGAACGAAGGCAGGAGGGTATGAAACAGGGAAATTATTTGCTCCAACACTTAAGGAAGCAACTCAATTTGGTAAGTACAATTATGGGTTAGATAAAATACCTTTCACTATAATTAAAGTAGAAGTTCCTAACAGTGTTATGGATGATGCCACCAAATTTGTTGCTGATGGTATGAACGCTATTGCAATTCCTGCAAATCATCTAAATTTGTTAAAAGCTAAACCTTTAAACTATTGCCCGTGGTAAAGATAAAAGCACATATAAAATTGTATGAAAATGGTCGAAAGACACCGTTTACCAGTGGATATAGACCTTTATTTAATTTTGTTAAAGAAATGAAAACATCAGGTAGAATTGATTTGATAGATAGAGAACAGTTTTGCCCAGGGGAAGAAGGTGAAGTTGAAATATTATTTCTAAACAAAGTTTACTTAGGTAATGATTTTGATATTGGAAAAACATTTCTCTTTGGGGAAGGTACATTTACCCTTGGAGAAGGTACAGTAGAAGAAATATTGTAGGCAGAAGACATATATAGTTGGTTTTTTGTCATATTTTGTGCTATGTATGGCAATAACTAATGGGGCGAAAGCTTTTTTCTCCCAAAATGAATCCAAATATAAGCGTGACCAAAGTTAAGAGGAATTTGAAGGAAGTTTGCGGAAAATTATAATCCCCATCCTTTGTAAAGATTTGACTACACTTTTTTAATACTTACTTGAGAAGTACTCCAGGAATATTCAGGATGCCAATATTTTTTATCTAAATCCTAAGGCTTCAATCAATTAGGCTTACAAGTGTCGTAATGTCAAAAATGATCTGGAAAAGTCCTCATAAGATTTCTTCCTGCTGTAAGAGAAATGAAGTTTAATCACCTGGTATCTATAAATGTGGCTTAACGGCCATTACTGGCAATGCTATTAAGTTAAGAAAAAAATGGCCTCAGGAGCTAAAATAAACCGGTTTTTCTTATGAAAACCGGCCTACTTTAAGTAAATTATCTTGTCTTAAACATATAGCTATGAAGGTACAAAATACCAACCAAAACACGACGGATATATCTTGGGATTGTCCGAAAAAAAATCTTTGAAAAATTACAATCGACTGAAAATCAGACCGGTGACTGTTCGGATCCTGCTCATTTTTCCAGGTCTTCCCTGCTCTACTTCCAAACTGTAGTACTTTCGGTGCTCCAACTGTTCAAAGAATCCGCCGATTCTGATACCGAGGATGTCCTTTCCAAGTTGAGGAAACAAGAAGTTACCGGAAGTGCTTTCTATCAGGCAGGCTATAAAATTGAATTTCAATTTTTCTCTGATTTCTGTGCTATCAGCTCAGATGATAATGATAGGTTTTCCACTGCCAGATGGAAGGGGTACAGGGTCTTTGGCGGCGATGGAAGTACGCTAAACCTGCCAGCATCCAAGCAGATCAGAGGGTATTTTGGAGTTCAAACCAATAGTTTAAAGACCTCTCTGGCAAGGATACTTCTTGTCTATGACGTACTTACTGGCCTTACGCTACAGGCAAGACTCGGAAGAATGAGTACCGGCGAATCCGGCTTACTCGGTGACTGCCTGTTTGAAATTCCACCCAGGCCGTATGACCTGCTGGTGCTGGACAGGATCTATCAGGAGTTTCATGCCCATATCCTGGCCATGAACCTGGTGGCACTTGCCGGTTTAGCTGCTACTGAGCAGATCGAAAAGAAAAGTAGAAACAGCAAAAAGAAACGGAAATTGATGTGCAAATTCAACTGGAAAAAATCTTTTCTACAACTCAGAAAAAGGATTGTGGAGTTGTTCAGCAGAGAAAGTGTGGAAAAAATACTGGAAACCCTGGTCAACAAGATAGCCCAAAAGCTGGTAGCAGTAAAGAAGGGAAGGAAATTTTCTAGAAAGGGTCTGGGAAAATCGGCAAGGACTAACCAATACTATAAATAGCAAAAAGCGGAAGGAAAGAGAAGAAAATACAACATATCGCACCAAAAATTGACACCTGCTTCAGGAGTAAGGAATAGTATGCCCTAAACCTGATAAAATACTTGAAACCGGTATGGGAAAATCAAAATTATTTCATTTTGAAACTAAAATAACAAACCAAAAAGCATAACTTAATAGTATTGTGGGTTCCCGTCAGCCAGGCTGTAAACATCATAAATTACCCCGTGCATCCGCTTGAAGTTAACTTTCTGCTTTCCTGATTTGTTAGCTTTCAGATTTGGTAAATGGACTTTTAGGCTTTTAGATCCGCTCAAAAAGTGGCTTTAAATTTTGCTATCCCTGTTGAAGGTTGTTCTGACCAGCCACATACATTTCGTCCACGCTTGGTTTATTCACCATGCTTATTGTAGCAAACCTAAAGCCCTTGTTCCCCAGGGAATGTGTAGAATTGAGGAATAGCACAATATGTTGTTTCCATACTCGGGTGATAGGTAACATTCGCCAGCGGTACGGATATAGAGTTAAAGAAGTCAATGGAAATCCATCGTATACGTAGAGAAGTAAGCTTAGCTGAAATCCCCTACATCCGTGCTTGATAAATTAAAAGAACCTGACTAGAATTAATGATTTGATATTCAACAATTTGTCATCGAAAAAAGTTGATTTTTATGTACAATTTAGTATTTTTATACTGTTAATATATTAAAACATAAATTCCAGGCCATGATATGTTTTTTTATTAGATCGTTTACATTTTCCATTTTTACCTTGGGTGTGGTGTTGTCATTGGGTGCACAGACCCAGGAATTTAGCTATTTAAACAAGTTTAGGTATCCTATTTTGGATACGACAAAACACCATCCAAAATATTATCAACAATCTTTTGACAATCAAGACAGCCTGGTGGCAGGGATATATACCCTGGACCACACTATTGTTAGTAAAAAAATTGTTTTTTTTGACGAGGAAAAGAAAGAAACGCTGCGTAAAGTATTTTTTTATGATTCATTGGGTAACGTAGAAACCTATAGAGAAATAGATTCTGTTTTGGATTATGAATTTACAATTGGTTTTTATCCCAATGGTATTGTGAGATCAAGGAAGGTATCCCGGTCAGGGGAAGAAGTAAAAGCCGAATTTTTTGATGAGATGGGAAATCCTACAGATCCCCCCAAAGGAGTTATGCCTATCCCCTACGGCGGGAAAGTAGGTTGGAATAATTATTTGGATAAGAACCTGGAATTCCCTCTAAATGCCTTGTACAGGCGAAAGGGCGGAACGGTCTACATTTATTTTCATTTGGATAAAGAGGGGAACATCATAAATCCCGAAATTATGAATCCAGAACAGGTCTATCCCTCCCTTGCCGAAGAAGCCCTACGGGTAGTAAGGGATTACCCCCACAAATGGACACCCGCCCAGGAGGACGGTGAAAACATTCCAATTGCTATGCGCGTACCTATAAGATTTGGCAGGCCAAAATAGTAAAAATGGATTGCCTTAACTCACGATTAAAATTAACAATAAGAATTAATATTATGGGTAGTAATGAGAATTTCATTAATAAACATTTTTCAGCAATAATCACTGGTATTATATCAGTTGCTGCAGTTTTTATTTCCTACTTTGAATATCACCATTCTGTTAATAGAACAAAGAATGAAGAAGATATGCGGAAGCATGAAAATAAAATCAACAATGAATTTCAGAGTCAGGGGCTCTCTTTAAGACGTACAGCGCGAGAACAAGCTGAAAAACTTAATCTTCTTGATTTTATAATGTCTAAGCGAGATCAAATCGAAAAATTTAATTCCGATCAAAAACAGGGATTAATTGATTATATGCTTTTTGCTTTTGATAACGAACAAGTAGAACGAATGGTTATATTACTAAGTGTTGAAGAAGGATTTTTTAGCACCCAGCAGGCTGATGAGACGACAAAAACAGTAAAAAAATTGAACGAGCAAAGCTTGAAGGAATTGATTAAACCAATTAGTTCAAATATTAATTCCTCAGAAAAAATCTATCGATCATACAAAGATGGATACGAATATCAATATGCAACCGATCTATATAAATTGAATGCAAAAAATATTGAAATATTAAACAATAAAAAAGACTTAATACCACTTGATCTTAGGGAAGAATCCGAACTTCTTAAAACTCATTACAGTGCTTGGAATAAAGAATATTTGGAGAAAAAAAGGTCATATTCTCAGGAACCGAAACCTGATGAAAGGTTTCAAATTATTCATTCTGAATCTACATTTCCAATAGTTGCTGCTGAGCGGTTTAAATCAAAAAATAACGAAAACTAGAGTTAATCGGATAGACGGTCCTGCCAGATTCCTTTGCAGTGTTACTAAGGTAAGGGAACGGGTAGTCATTTTATCCAGGGAGGATATTAAATTGGCTAGCAGTTATTTTCTCCTGTTTTGTGCGGTATGCTTTTAGGTGATTTTTATTTAATTGATTATCAAAATGTTAATAGGTTTTGATTCGCAATTTTGGGTGACCCGGCTTATTTTAGGGTATGTTTGTGCGCAAGAAAAAAAATAAGAGTGGCTCGGTCAGTGTTCAGATTATTCAAAAAATCGGCCGAAATAACCAATTAGTCAAAACCATCGGCAGTGGTATAGACCCGGATCAAATCAGATTATTGGAAAGCCAGGCTCATTTAGAGATCTCCAAGATAAAAGGTCAAAAGGCTCTTTTTGAAAGCAAAAGAGACCGGGACATGCTCGAGGCATTATCCTCACTCGCCAACAGCGAGGTAGAACTTTACGGACCCGAAAAATACCTTGGTGGCATCTACTGTTCGATAGGTTATGATAAAGTAGGTGACAGTGAGTTTTTCAAGGAACTGGTCATCAGCAGACTGGTCTATCCCGGGAGTAAACTCAAGACCGTTGATTACTTACGCAGGTATAAGAGCCTTGACATCAGCGTTTATGCTGTTTATCGTTACATGGATAAGCTTCAAAATCATTACAAAGATCAGGTTGAACAGCTTACATTTAAGCATTTCAAGAAAGTACTCGGCGGAAAGATTGGAATGGTTTTTTACGACATGACCACGCTGTATTTTGAGACTCCCGACGAAGATGATTTACGGAAAATCGGTTACTCTAAGGATGGCAAGCATCAGCATCCGCAGATCAAATTAGGAGTACTTGTCGGTAAGAGTGGCTTTCCGATAGGCTATGACATTTTTGAAGGCAGCATCTATGAAGGGCACACCTTGATACCGATGCTGGAAAAAGTTGCTAAAAAATTCAATATCGAACGTCCTGTTGTGATAGCAGATGCCGGATTACTGTCCAATAAGAACATTGCCGCTCTCATTAAATCGGGATATGAATTCATATTGGGAGGCCGTATAAAAAATGAATCCGATGATATCAAAAAGCAAATAAGCGAACTGCAAGTCGATGAATCCTCCTCCTCCGAGATACGCAAGGATACCCACCGATTGATTGTGAGTTATTCGTCCAAAAGGGCAGCAAAAGACAGGTTCAATCGGGAAAGAGGACTGACGAGGCTGGAAGAAAAAGTAAAGCGTGGCAAGCTGGACAAAAAAGCCATAAATAACCGTGGCTATAACAAGTACCTTAAACTGGAAAAAGAGGTTAAGGTCAGCATTGATTATGACAAATATGCCCAGGATGCGAAATGGGATGGCCTTAAAGGTTACTTGTCAAATACCAAACTAAAACGCGTCCAAATTATTGACGCATACAATAACCTGTGGCATATCGAGAAGGCATTTCGGATATCGAAGACTGATCTAAAAATAAGACCCATATATCACAGGATACCAAAGCGAATAAAAGCACACCTATGCATCTGTTTTGTAGCTTATGCCATTTACAAAGAGTTGGAAAGAATATTGGAAAAGAAAAAGGCAGAAATATCGGCTACCAGAGCCGTAGACCTTACCAAAAACATGTATCAAATAAAAACAACACTTCCAGATTCCAAACAACCAATCAAAATACCCTTAAAAATGACAGAAGAACAGGTATACCTCACTAAACTATTAGAATAACGTTTTGGGTGACCCATCGCTCAAAACAGGTGATAATTTCCAGGATAACGGTGGCAAACAAGCTGTAGAGCAGGTATACGAATACCAATCCTATAAAAATATCGAGGGCTACATTTCCGGTCATATAAGTGTTTGTTTACCGGAGCAAGTTAAAAAATGGGTATTCCTTATACCATACTGATTTTTAGTTATTTATTCTACCATGGCCATTAGCTCTGCCGTATTTTTTGCGCCGGATTTCTCCATCATGTTCTGCCGGTGCTTGTTTACCGTATGAAAGCTGATGTGCAACCTGTCAGCAATGCATTTACTGCTATAACCTTTTTTCAGCAAGACAGAAATCTCCCGTTCCCTTTTGCTGAAGTGGGGTTGATGGGATTGGCAGGCTTTCGGACAGATATCCTGGGAATAGGAACCCAGCAATACGGTTGCGTGGATCGATTTTTTGACTTGTAGGGAAGAAATGTCACTATAAATGCTGAGCAAATAACTGCATTGATAGCGTTCGGGTAAGTAAAAGGTGTTTTGTTGCAGAATTTCTTTTTCCCGACCATTTGGCAGCTTTACAGGAAAGCAAAGGTTATAGTTACACAACTGATTTTCGCTTTTGTATCGATTTTTAATATGTTCCCAAATGGATTCGATGGTGGATGTTACTTCGTCCTGGTAAATGGACGGTATCATCGGCACAAACCAGGATGGCCCCGGGTATAGCAAGTGTCGCGGATGGATACCAAAAAGAGCTTCTGCATTTTCGCTGACCCATCCCCATTGGTTTTTTAATAGGTCCGTGACCATCCAGACACAGGGTGAAGCCTGAATGAATGAGGATAACTCAATAGAGATTTTATTCCAGTCGGGATCATTTTTGGCTTGCGTAAAGTGGAGATCGGAGAACAATCCCTTCGTAAAACTTTCTGAGTAGGTTTTACAACGTTTCATAGGCATGCATGTTGGTAAAAAGTGATCTAAAACTGACTCCCGATAAAGAATTTAAGCGTTTTTATAACAAAACAAATGAAATACAAATACGAAAATGTGTCATTAAGTTAAAAAGACTTTTTTAATAATCCATGGAAGGCGTGCAAATATTTGCGTTTTATAGTAGTTCACCATCCCATGGAAGTGATTGTGAACGTGAATGGTAATTTCAGCAAAGGTTTGCCAGTAATAGTTAATATAAGTTAGTTATCAGAATCCGAAGGAATCCTTACCCGGATCAAAAATGATTTTATTATACAGTTTATTTTAGGTGATTTTTTTAGCAAATCACTACCGGCAGATCAAAAAGCGAACCGCATCCATTTAGGAATCAGTCCATTTCTACTGTTAAATATCCAGGTAGTTGGGCCTGGCCCAAATCAGGCAACCGTTTTTTCCTCCTCCCCCTGTTAAAAGGCTATTTCGAGGCTGCTAATTAGATATAATAGCTGCCGTTTCTTTTACAGTTTTTTTCATTCAATCATTTTAGAGAATTAAGCCGTCCTTTTTTGATTCGGTAGGTCAATGCATTTTCCAGGTAACAATTATTCGGAGATTGGATATAACTGCAGAATAGAAACCATTTTATCAATTATCTTATCACTTAAATTTTATTCCCATGAAAATGAATGAAATCATCGATCAAAAATTACGGAATTTTATGACTTTTGCTCTTGTAATAAGCTTATGTTGGTCATGTGACCTGTTTGAAGGTCCTAAAGGCGAACCCGGAGAAGTAGGTCCGAGAGGTGCACAAGGTGAAATGGGGCCGGTTGGTCCCCGGGGGGAGAGAGGGGAGCCGGGACAGCGAGGCGAACCCGGAGAAATTGGTCCGGTTGGACCACGGGGAGCTCAAGGCCCCAGGGGTGAAAGAGGGGCTCCTGGAAATGCCAATGTAAGGGAATATACCTTTGATGGCCATGATTTCACTGAAAGTGAGAGTTACGAAATGCTTATTCCAATGTCTCAAAGTGATTTTAGGAATAGAATTTTCTATACTTATATGCGGAGGGGTGCTGACTGGTACGTTTTGCCGAATTATGGATTACTGGGAAGAACTTATTACAGAACCTTTCACCGGTATGTCGAAAACAGGAATTCGGCCAGGATAAGTATATCTCGGGTAGTAGAAACTGGTGTAGGAGAAACCTACAGTGAAATAAAGGTAATAGCAATCGAAACCACCCCAGCAGTTCGATTCCAACTCCCTGTATTACCTACCGTTGATATAAGGGACTATAATCAAGTCGTTCGAGGAGTAGGGTTAGCAGAATGATTGAAATTGACTCTTATAAATTTATGTAAAAAGCCGTTATGATTAACGGCTTTTTTGGTTAAAATTTCAACATTTGGACAAGGCTAAATTGCTGTCTACAGGAGCGAACTTTCCTTTCAACATGATGTATCTAGGCGGTTAATCATACGGTAGCGATAGCTAAACTTGGAACCCATTTGTTATAATCAAAATAACCTTTGAGCTAATGAAGATAAGATTGCTATCATCAACTGATCTTTCTCTTTGAACTTGCAATTACTAGCGGGTAACAACAGAACGCTTTTCCCGATCTACCAGTAGAAAATTATTTATCATCCAAACCCTAACGACATCCATCATGAAATCGACCTTGACGGAGGAGATACAAAGAAAGATGATTATATACCGTCCGAAATTCTTCGAAAACGTACTCGGGACAGGCCATGTGACCTTCAAAAATCAAATCAGTATTCATAAAAGAAGGCTGTTCAGCGATATTCAAATGATATTGACTTTTGTAGGTTCCATTGGTTTGTTAGCGGCTTGCCCAGGTCCTGAGCAGAAGGAAAAAGCGGCTGTTTCTTACGAGAACCTTCATTTACCAAACGAGGATTTCTCTTTTGATGAGCTTGACTGAAAAATCTCTATGAAGCCGATCCATAAACCTAACCCCATATTTTTTTAGCTGGGATCGGTAACAAACTAGGAGTAAACCGGATATGCAGTCAAAGAAAAGGAATTTTTAACATTAACCATCAAAACCATGAAAAATGCCGCCTCATACCTCCGTAATCAAATAGCAATGGCCCTTATTATCATCTTCAGTTCCCTGCAATGGGGCTGTATAGAAGAATTGGAACCAAGGGAGCCGAGAAGCACCCAACCCGCGAAACGACCATCAGTAACTTCACCAGAACCGGGAACCAGGAAACCGAATCCAAATCACCTTCCGAATCGCATACCTACCGAAAGACGGTTGGAGGAATAATGTGGGGCCCGGAAAATAGAAATGCAAAACGGCAAGATTTTTTGAACTTTTTTAAGCAGTCCTTGAAGGCTAGAACCTTCAAGGCTTTTTTAATAAAAAAACAACCATTGTGTGGACGTTTTCATACATACCTTATTCCCTTGTAGAGGAGTCACGAAAATTCAATTCATCTTTTTAGTCGTTTTTTTATCTAGATCCCATTCAAATAGCTAGTTGGTTTGAACCCGGGTCACGATAGCAATGCAACTCTTTTTGATGGCTTATTCATTTTTAGTCCTTTGAAGTTCATTTATAATTTTCCTAAAAACCGATAATTTCTTTCCAATTCGGGTAACAGTAAGGCCAGTAGGTGGATATAGGTTCAAAATTGCTGTAATGAAAAACCAATTCTACAAACTTCCCCTGTCTCTTGCCGGAATCATGCAGAAAAAAGATCACCGGACCTGTACCCTGGAGCAATCCATTGCCCAGCACCTGCACCTGATCATTACCACCGCGTTCGGTGAGCTGCCCGTGGATGAAAATTATGGCTGCTGCATCTGGGAATTTGATTTTGACAATATTACCAGCAGCCATAAAATCAAGGAATATATCAGGGAATCCCTTTCCGAGGCCATCGTCCGCTATGAAAGACGCCTGGATAATGTTCGGGTAGAGCTGGAAATCGGACAGGAGGAGCAGGCCAGTCCAAAAAGTGGATTTCGGGTGAAGAAAAAGATTACCATAACCATTACGGGATGGCTCCACGCCACGAATGAGAAATTCATTTACGAAGACAGCATTTTTACGGGGCCTTTGTCTTACCAATTGATTTGATCCGCCATGTTGGAATCCAGAGAACATATCAAAACCAGAATGCTGAAGCATGCCGCCAGAATGTGGGGATACACTGAAACCCAGGTAGAGAGTAATTTTGACCCCCTGGTGGGCCTCTTATTGGAGGCCTGTGCGACAGAATTGGAGAAGGTGTCTTCGGATATCCAGGCCTCCCGATCAAGGATCATGGAGCGCCTGGTAAGCCTACTGTCTCCTGAGACCCTTACCGGTGCACTTCCTGCTCATGCGGTGGCCAATGCCATACCTTTAGAAAACATTGCCCTTGCAGACCCGGACATGCAATTTTATACCCGGATCAAACTAAGCAGTCGGGGTGAAAACCAGGATTCCCAGGGGAAAGACATTTACTTTTCCCCTACAGCCCACTACCAACTCAACAAAGCTACGGTCCGGTTAATGGTCATTGGGAATCAATTGTACAAAACCGCCGGCAATCACAAAGAGGTAATGGCTACCGCAGCCCAGGTACAGTCCAGTGACACGGTTTGGTTAGGTATCGACCAACCCGAGGTAAGCCTTCACCGAACCGCTTTTTATTTTGACTTCCGGAATGAAGCCGATAAAAAGTTGTTTTACCATCAGTTGCCGAACGCCAAATGGTATTTTAACGACCTTCCTTTAGCACATTCCCCTGGAATGGAGCATGCAGAAAAGGCCGGAGAAAAGCGAGGATTGATAGAATCAGACCCGGCCGAAGGGGTGCTGTTAAAGCAAGTAATGGCGGAAACCAACCGATTTTACCAGCCCTATTTTATAACCCTTTTGGACTCGGAAGGCGAAACTGTTTGCAAGGAAAATTTTCCTTCCGAAGACGTTTTAGAAAACTTTCGGGGAAAGGAAGTGGATGAATGGAAAAGTGAGCCAATACGATGGGTAAAAATCCGCTTCCCTGAGATAGTGTCTGGTACTTTATTGAAAGACCTCGTTTGTACCATGAACTGTTTTCCGGTGATTAACCGGCAGCTGCATGAAATCAATTTCCGGATGCAAGACATTATGAACGTCGTCCCTCTTTATTCGGAGGACCTGTTTTTTGATCTGGAGAAAGTACATACGGATGATAATCAGCCCCTTTCTTCTCTTTCAGATGGAATTTCAGATGCCTCGTCTCCCGTGCTATTAATGCGGCAAGGAGGCATTGGCCGATTTGATGAGCGGGACGCAGCAGACATCATCGATTACCTTTTACAATTGCTCAGGGATGAGCGGGCCGCTTTTGCCATTATGGACAATGATTTTGTAAATAAGGAAATGAAAAACCTGAAACAGGTAATGAATAAACTGGAACAAAGATTAGAAGCCAGTAGTGTACAAAAAGGATCGAAGCCTTATTTGGTTATTCAGCGTGAACAGCACCAGACCAAACCAAATTTAACGATTCAATTTAGCAGTACTTACGGGAGGCTAGCCAACCATATTAAACCAGGCACCAGGTTACTTCCCTACAATGGAAGTTCATTTATCAGCAACAATGTCATGCTGGTCAGTCAAACGATAGGTGGGAGAGATAAATTGTCTGCTACAGAAAAAGTTATGGCTTATAAAAGTGCCCTTTTATCCAAAGACAGGTTGACAACAGCGGCGGATATTAAAGCCTATTGTGAAAGTAAAATGGGTCATCGGGTAGGGGATATTGAAATTCACAAAGGAATTTCCATACTCCCTAATACCAGGCAAGGGTATCAAAAAACGATAGATGTAGTCATTACACTGAGTGAAGAAATCTATGGCAGCATGGACCAATCCGGAGAACTGGATTACTGGAGGGCCTACCTTACTCAGGAATTGGAAGAAAAGATGATGATATGGATGCCAATAAAAGTGATTTTGAAAAGATGAAATTGAGCCCGCCTGGAGTCAGACCGGCATGACGAAAACGTCACACAGAGGGGTGATTATTAATCTTGCGAAGACTCCATCTGACCATTACAGGCAATCGTCAAAGATTCCCTGTCTGCCGACCTTTAGGCAGGCATCTGACCAATAAAAGAAAATAATAAACGGATGAACAAGGACCAATTATTACCGGCATTGCAGCGAGAAATTAATCATGGGCCCGCAGATCTCAAGGCAGAATCAATAGTGGTCCTGGCCATGGGGAAGGGATTGGTACAAGAAGACTTTGCTATCGCTTCGGAGAGCAGCAGGCGACGTCCCTACAGTAAGGATGTGCTTTCCCCTGGATTAGAAGAAGACCGTCACAGAAAGGCCTTTTTACAACTGGAACTGAGTAGGGACGGTTGGTACGATCATTTGCCGGAGGGCTTGTTTCATCAACCGGTCCAATCCGGAGTACCGGGACTTTCAGCTGGGGAAATGGCTGCAGAATATGTTCAAAACAAGCAAATAGAATTGGAAAACAGGCGGTTTTTCAGGCCATTTGAGCAGGCGTTTTATGAAGAAAGGGTATCCCTTGAGTCAGAGGAATTTCAGCTCTTAAAAGGGTTGAATACCGGAACCCTGAACGATTTCTTTATGGAATTTTGGGGAATTGATCCGGCCTTTCCGTCCAGATGCGTGACCCCCTTTATCGAAATGCTTCCACAGGTTCACAAAATCAATGGTGATCCGGATCTCCTTGCTCAATGCTTGGAAAAGATCATACAGGAGCCCGTAGAGGTTAAGGTAACCAATGAAGCAAGGCAGGAAACGTTATCAGATGGTTTTAATGAACTGGGTCATTCCCGGTTAGGTTCGGACCTGACCCTGGGTAATCTCTTTTGGGAGGAATCTCCCTGCTACCACTTTAGTATTGGGCCACTACAGCATTCAAGGGTGGAGGATTATCTGGAAAAGGGTATTCAGCATTCCTTTCTAAAAGTTTTCAATGATTTTTTTCTTCCGGTAGAAGCAGGTGAGCTGACGCAAATTAAGGTTTCGGAGAAGGAGATGACAAATATACTGGAGCCACATCAAGCCCCCATTTTGGGGTATTCTTTTGAGCTGGTAGCCTGAACCCAAAGTTGTTGACAGGGATAGAAATTCAAAAAATAAAAACATGGAAAAGATGCTCATAAACGAATTGACAAGAACCATCCTTATCCTGGGAATGGTGGCTGCAGGCTCATTGGGGGTGATGGTGAAGCTGATAGCAAGGGTACAGGGAAGTTTCAAACCGTATTTTAAAGCCACCATTCTTTATTTGCTGGTAGCCATACTATTGATGTCAAGTGTTGCCTCGCTCTCGTATTGGTCACACCTTAAAAACCAACAGCTTTTTCATTTGATTTTTCAGGCCTATTTTCTGATTCTTGGTACCATGCATGTGCATTGGCTGAAGGAATATGTTAAATGGGCAGGAAATGAACAGTCGTTATTAGCGGAATTTTTATTCACCATGGTGCTAGGTCTGTTAGGAGGTGTGGGATTTATGGCAGTATTCAGTTGGTTCAGTTGGTTCAGTGAAGATTTGTTGGCTTTTAATATATCCATTGGTTCGATTATGTCCACGAGTACGATCTTATTTATCGTTCCATGGATGGTTAACCAGATGTTTTCCAATGCGTTATCCGTTCCAGGAAAAATCCTCAAAAGGTGGTATTATCCCTGCGGAGAGGAATTGGAAGAACCGGATGAAGACAAACTAAAAAATCTTCTGGTTATTAGTTTTGTGATACAGAAACATCTGGGAGACGATCAGGAAACGCATTTTCGAGCCAAGGCACCCATAGATATGGAAATGGGCGAGCTTTTCTATTATTTCATTAACGATTACAACGAAAGGCATCCCAATGATAAAATAGACTATTTGGATCCTTCAGGAGAACCGTATGGCTGGCTTTTTTACAAGAAAAATCCATACCTACGTCTGGCAAGCCAATATGTAGATGCCGAAAAAACCATCTATAATAATCGAATCAGGGAAAACAATGTCATTCTCTGTAACCGGATACAGTAAACTTAAAATTCTTGGATCATGCTAAACAATCAATTTGAATATTTACCAGTGAATTGGGTCGATGGGATGAAAATCAGCAAGTCCCACTTTGTTGCTCAAAGCAATGCGCATCTCATGCAAATGGCAATGGGTTTTAGCACCTCAATAAATGAATTCAATTACGGGTTGTTGCCCGTTTCTGGAAATGGACCTAAGATAAGGGTCAGTGTGGACAATCAGCAGCAAGTGCAGGTGAGGCTTCATCACTGTCAGGCCATCACTCCTGGGGGGCATTTGATACAAATAGTTGAAGGTGAAGGGGCCAAAGCGGATGCGTTGGGGTCCTTGGTGCCTGAAATGAACCTGCCTTTACAGCGGCTTAAAGGGAAATCTACCGATTTCTATATCGTTTTGGTTATCCATCCTTATGAACGAACTCCCTGCGGGCAGGCAGACCTGACAGAACTGCCGCCAAGGCTTCCGTATTCCAGACCGACTTACACCCTGCACCTGTTACCGATTGAAGAATTGTCTTCTCATTCCATAGGCGAATTCCAGCTTCCTATAGGCAAATTAAGGGTTCTGGAAAACAATTTGGTTTTGGATGAGAATTACATTCCTCCTTGTGCCAGGACCAACTGTCATTTCGAGTTGATCAATGTCCATACGGGTTTGGAACAGTTTTTTGGAAAACTGGAGTTGAATTCCCTGCAGATCATTCAGAAAATCCTCCAAAAAAAGCAACAAAATGACATGGCCCAGATTGTCCAAAAATTATGCGAACAGGTCATTCAATTTACTTCTTTTCATTTGGGAGATTTTAAGCAATTGGGCTTGGACCAACCTCCTATTTATTTAATCAACAGGACCATCGCCTTCTCTAGGCTCTTAAAAAACAGCCTGGATTTTTACATCGGTTCCGGAAAAGAAGAGTTGATTAATTATTGCGTGGAATGGTGTGGAGTCGAGAAGGGAGAATTGGAAGGGAGCTTGACTACGTTGGCACACCAGCCTTACGACCATCTCAACATTGCTGAATCAATGGAAAAAGTAGAAAACCTGGCCAAATGTGTAGGAAACCTATGGATGAATCTGGCCAAACTGGAATATATCGGTAAGCGGAAAGACACGGGAATATTTGTAAAGGAACAAATGGTACAAAAAGAGGCGGGTAACCCCTCGAAAGACCATGTAAACCAACCCACCACCGAGGACCGGCCGGGTAAAAGAAAAAGTTTCTTCTTAGAATAAACGAATAAACCATTAAATAGCATAAAGTCATGAAACATGTATTAAATGCCCGGGAGAGGAACCACGCACTTATGGTCTTTGTCCTTTCCTTTATTGTTACGGTGGCCCTCATTGTGAGTGCGGTATTTTTCCTTACCCTGGTCCCTGAAAATGAAAATACAGCACTGAGGGAAGAAATAAAAAGCTTTGAACTGCAGGAGTTCGAGCAGAAGGAATTTATTGATGCCATGGAAAAGATCCAGGAGTTGACCGATTCCCTTCAGAAGATTGGGGAAATCAACCCATTGGTGAAAAGTTCCATTGAGCAACACCTGCGGGACATGAACCAGCCCGGACATAAAGAAGGGGATCTCTATGGAACGACCAATACGAATATTTTTAATTTTTTGTATGACTATACGGTCATGAACGAGCAAATTATTTCCTTAAAGGAAAAACAATCCCGGGTGGAATATTTGGAGGAAGAATTAAGAAAATTCAAAGACAAAGTCGATGAATTAAACAGGGACCTGGATTTTCATAGAAAGGGGGGCAATCTTTCTGCCCGATAACATCGGATTTACCGAAAAAGCTAATTAAAATATTTGGATATAAATTAACCATATAATATTTGTTATTGTAAAAGTTTATATCTATGTTTATTATGTTTTTTAATACTAGACCAACTTTATGGCCCTATCAGTAGCATATTTCAGCATTTGTTTTAATTAATTATTTAATAAACTCTATATTCTTTATGAAAGAATCAAATACTAACACCGACAACAGCTTTCAGAAATACGAAGAGAATAAAATGGTGGTGATTTTGAAAGATTCCCTTGATGACTACGACTGTGAATGTTTAAGGGAGAAAATCAATAATGAAGTAAAGGAGCAATTTAAAAAGGAGGAAAAACCAGAGGATGAATTTGCCGCATTTGAAAGGGATCCCAGTCTTAGCATAGAGAATATTGAGCTTTGGAAAAACATCAAACCAGATATCGTAGGAAGGGTGATACGGTCTCATACTGGTGCAAACAGGGTACGTGAAGGAGATTTCGTTTTTAATTATAAAAATGGCTTCCATGAAGAAACAGCACCGGAAAACAAAGAATATGAATCGTTATGGGTTCATGCCGGGCAAAACACGGACCCGGAGGAGGTACTTATTGCGGTGTTGGATACTGGTGTCAACAGAGAAGTTATTCCGGAAGATTACCTTTGGAAAATGAAAATTGAAAACCCCGAAACCAATGAATTTCAATATGTAAGGGGGGTTAATTTCCTGGTTGAAGAACAGAATAAAGACCAGAATCTGTACGGAAAGTACGAAATAAATGACGATCACAAAGGTAGCCATGGGACTTTGGTGAATGCAATGATAATTGAGCAGTTCAAAGCCGCCGGCAAATCGGTTAAGATCATGAATTTAAAAACCCACAATTATAATGGAGAGGGTAATTTATTTTCCATGGTTTGTGCCATTCGGTTTGCAGAAAAACACGGCGCCAAAATTATCAATGCTAGTTGGGGTTTTTACAGCAACGAATTAGATGTATTAGAGCCTTTGAAAGAGTTGATTACCGCATCTTTAGCGAAAAAGGGAGTTGTTTTTGTAGCTGCAGCAGGTAATGCCTCACCCCTGGATGACGATATATTTTTGCAAAATTTAAACCAAAAAGGAGGGGATGCCAGAAACCTATCGGATCATCATTTTTTTCCGGCATATTTCGGATTTGACCTGGATGAGAATAAAAAAAACATAATTGTAGTGACAACTCTTAGCCGGGAGGGGGAATCCCGATCGGTCAGTCTCAAACAGAACTATTCTTCAAAAGTGGTAGATTTGGGTATCGTGGCCGACCAGTCGGAAGGAGGGCTGGAAAAGCAGGTGTTCAAAGTCCCACTTAAAGCAAAGCAAAATTTGCTTGCCAAGGGAAATGGTCAAAGCAATCCACTGGTTTTTGGTTCCTCATTCGCTGCAGCCAAAGCCACCGGATTGATAGGGGCAAACTTTAAAGATATCTTCCTTGAAGAATCAAAAGTCAAGACAAAGCATTATTTATTTCAAAATGAGGTGGCAGCAACGCTATTGAGCGAAGATGAACAATTAATTGATAAAATAATTGACGGTAGGTATTGGGAGAATGGTGCCGAAATAGCATAAGATAGCTATCTCAAAATTTTAATTTCTTGATGAAATACAGGGCCTTATACGTATGCTTTTGGGTTTTTTATAGTCCTTTTTGTTTTTCTCAGACGAGTGAAGGTAATCGGGACTGGGAAAAGGAATACCAAGGCTTGGTTCGGAAACATGAAAAAATGCCAGACAGTATTATAGTTCATTTAGAGGAACTGCAGTCACTGGTTTCTCATTACGAAAAATCCCAGAGTCCGAGAGATAGTACCTATCTGAAATTAATCAACCGGCTGGGTGACTGGAACTGTAAAACTGGAAATTTTGATCAGGGTTTGGCTATTTTGGAATCAGGTTTAAAATACTGCAAAAATTCAGACGAAACCGATATTGACCCCTCTTTTTCAGCAATTTTATACTATAACTTAGGGTTCTATTATGAAAAATTGAATCAACATGATACGTTTCAAAAGTACATGGATAGTTGCATTTTCATTGCAAGAGAGTTCCCAAAAAGATTTGAAAATGGCATCTATGCCTTCGAGAAATTATTACTCCATTTTTTGAATAACGGAGAGCACCACCGGAGCCTGCAATTGGCTGATCAAGGGCTGTTATTTGCTGGCAACAGAGAAGGAAACGGGCAAGTTATTCTGCTTTACCTGCAGAAAACCCAAGCGTTGTTATTGGATAATTTGCTTGAAGAGGCAAGGGATAATATGGATGAGGTCTTCGGCATACTGTCTAGAAGTAGTGAAAGCGAGAAATATGTTGGCTTGGTAAATTTTAATATGGGCTATCTTTCGGAAATGGAAGGGAATTACCGGCAGGCAATAGAATATTACCAAAAATCGCTTGATTACAGTGTAAAAAATTTAAATTACACGGATAGCTATAAGGCATTAAACAATATCGGAAATATTTATAATACGATATTAGATCAGCCCCAAAAGGCACTGGAATCATACGAAAAAAGTATTGAGTTTCTTGAATTGCTGAAGGACAATATCGGGCTAGCTACGGTTTTTAACAATATTGGATATCTTCATCTTCAAAAGAAAAACTATAAGGAAGCCTTAAGGTATTTTCAAAAAGGATTTTTTGCTTTACCCATGGATTTTAAAGATACACTGCTTACTACAAATCCTTCAATAAGTGCTATAAAGAGAGCTGGAAATGAACATATTACTTTTAGTTTAAACTTCAACAAGGCGGAAACGTTTTTATATTATTTCAAAAGTGAAGGTAAAGAGGAGCACCTTAGAGCCGCTCTGGAAACCTTCAAACTGGCAGACTTATCCATCAATTTAATGCGTTGGAATCAGCGGAACGACCAATCTAAACTTTATTGGAGAGAAGAGTCCAAATCAATGTATGAACTGGCCATTGAAACCTGTTACCTATTAAAAGACACAGAAAGTGCCCTGTATTTTTTTGAAAAAAGCAGGGCAGTTTTGCTAAACGATAAACTCAGTGAACTCGGTGCGCATAAGTTTTTGGATCCGGAGGACGCTGCCAAAGAAGAAGAATTTAGATTAAAATTAGTTTCCTTAGAAAGGAAATTGTCCGGCACCCCGCAAACGAGTCCTTTTTATCAAAAGTTGGGTAACGAAAAATTTCAAGTTCAGGTAGATTATGAAAAATTTATAAAATCCCTGGAAAATAAATACCCCAGGTATTACCAGTACAAATACGACACCACGGTTGTTTCTTTGGAAGACATGACAGAAAAGGTGCTGGAGCCTGATCAGGCCTATCTTGGTTATTTTGTGGGAGAAAAAAATGTATATGCACTGACCATTGATTCCGATTCAGCAACTATCCACAAAATGCCAGTGGGGGATTTCCCGGACCAGGCCGAAGAATTATTGTTGCTAACATCCAGTCAAAGCAGCCTCAATCAAAATTACTCCCGATACCTGCAACTCGCCCATGAGTTGTATCTTTCCTATTTTCAGCCACTGGCATTGTCAAGTAAGCGAATTCTAATTTCCCCGGATGACTATTTTATTCCCTTTGAAATGTTGATTGAAGACCCGGAGGATTCATTCAGTTTCCTGATTGCTGACCATGCTTTCAGTTATACGTATTCGGCAGGTTTTCTGCTGAAAAACAAAAAATTGGACCGGAATGAGACCGCAGCCTTGCTAGGAATGGCCCCGGAAGAGTTTCAACCGCATTTGCAGCAGACTTCCCTGCTGGGCTCCGGCCAATCCCTAAACCGTTTGAAGGAGCATTTTTCCAGGTATCAGGTATTCACTGGCCAGGAGGCCACCAAAGAAAAGTTTCTGAGGCAGTTAGCTAAAAATGACATTGTTCATTTGTATTCTCATGCAGTAGCAGATGATGCAGGGAGCGAACCTAAGCTATACTTTTCAGATTCCACCATCTTGGTTTCTGAACTTCGAGTGTTAGGTAATTTGCCGACCCAACTCATTATACTTTCTGCCTGCAACACAGGGGTAGGGAAAAATGTGCCAGGAGAAGGTGTTTTTAGTTTGGCACGAGGCTTTGCAGCAGCCGGAATACCTTCAAGTATTACTTCACTTTGGCCCATAGACAATAAAGCTACATTTCAACTTTCGGAAATGTTTTATGAAAGCCTGGGTCAAGGAAATCCAACCGATCTCGCCCTGCAGGAAGCCAAATTACGGTTTATAAAGGATAATCCTGGAAATTATCAGCTGCCTTATTTTTGGGCAGCTGAAGTAGTGATAGGGAAGTCTTATGCATTCAACACCAAAACAAATAATAATTATTTGTGGTATTTTCTACTCGTTGTTTTAGTTGTCGGGCTGATTACTTTTAGAATTAGACGAGGAAATTTTCTGAACTCAAAATCCCGAACCTCTTAAGCCCGCACAAGTTTTCCCGAAAGTTTTGCTTATTTTAAGCGTTAATTTTACCTTTAATCCGTCCAACACATCTAAATAGCCTATGAAGCAGGTAGCTTTTACCATGAAATTGATTCCGGGAAATGAAGCGGAATACGAACGGAGACATAAGGAAATCTGGCCGGAATTGGCTTCTCTTCTGAGGGAAGCCGGGATAGCGGAATACCATATTTTTCTTGATCCAGGCAGTCATACCCTTTTCGCTTTTCAAAACCTAAACGAACAGGGTGCCAACACCGATAACCTTCCGGACAATACCATTATGCAAAAGTGGTGGGCCTATATGGCCGATTTGATGGAAACCAATGAAGACCAGTCTCCGAAAGTTCAGCCGCTCCAAAAGGTCTTCAGCCTATAAAATAAAAGCGAACCCTCCCACCGATGATGAAACGATATAAAACGTTACAATTAAGTCTATATTCCCTGTTTTTTTTGGCTTTTCTCTTTGGACATGCTGGCTGCCAGCAAGAAGAGCCGTTTACGCCAATCGTAAAGGCTGGCGAATGGCCGGAAGTGACCCGCAGCGCAAAACCCTGGACGCGGTGGTGGTGGATGGGCAATGCTGTGGACGAGAAAAACCTGACAAACCTGCTCCAATCCTATGAAGCCGCAGGTCTGGGCGGACTGGAAATCGCCCCGATTTATGGAGCAAAAGGATTTGAAGATCGTTTTTTGACCTACCTTTCTCCGGAGTGGATGGAAATGCTTCATCACACCGTGGCCAAAGCCGATAGCCTGAACATGGGCATTGACCTGACGCAAGGCACTGGCTGGCCCTTTGGCGGACCGATGGTCCAACCGGAAATGGCTGCCCAGCGAATGGTGATCCAGCAACATACTTATTCCGGCCAAGAGGGATTAGACCGGCCCATCCTGCTTGAAAGCACCCGCGCCACCCGCTTTGAATACGGGCTGCACACGGTAATGGCCTTTAAGGAAAACGAGACTCCGGTAAACCTTACCAGCCAAATTGACGATTCCGGAGAATTGTCCTGGGACGCTTCCGGAAAATGGGAGCTGGTGGCGGTATTTATGGCGCAAACCGGTCAGATGGTCAAAAGGGCGGCACCCGGTGGACAGGGCTTTACCCTGGACCATTATTCCAAAGAGTCCGTCAATGACTACCTCTCGCATTTTGAAGAGGCCTTTAAAGAGGATTTTCCCGGGATACGGGCATTTTATAACGATAGCTTTGAAGTGTATGGGGCGGATTTCACGGAGAATTTTTTTCAGTTCTTTCAGGAAAAGCGAGGATACGACCTGCGGAATCATTTACCGGAATTGCTGGCAGAAGAACCGGACGAACGCAGTGCCCGATTAAAGTCCGATTACCGGGAGACGATCAACGACATGCTTCTGGAGAACTTTACCGGACAATGGACTGACTGGGCCAACAGGCAGGGCAAACTAACTAAAAACCAAGCGCACGGTTCACCGGGAAACCTACTGGACCTGTATGCCCGGGTGGACATACCCGAGGGGGAAACCTTCGGTTCCAGTTATTTTCCCATACCCGGTATTCGAAGGGACAGTGCAGACATCCGAAACGTGGATCCCGATCCTATCATGCTAAAATTTGCCTCTTCTGCGGCACATTTGACCGGAAAAAACCTGGTTTCCACGGAGACCTTTACCTGGCTGGGAGAGCATTTTAAATCTGCTTTCTCACAAGCAAAACCGGAATTGGAGCAGGCTTTTCTGGCGGGAATCAACCATATGTTTTACCATGGAGTGACCTACTCTCCCGAAGAGGTGGATTTTCCGGGATGGTTATTTTATGCTTCTTTGAATCTGAATACACATAACAGCCTATGGCCCCATTTTAGAGGCTTTAATGAGTATATACAGCGTGTTCAGTCGGTGCTGCAGTCCGGAACGCCGGATAACGAACTGCTAATGTACTGGCCGGTGTATGATGTGTGGGCGGATCCGGAAGGCTTATCCAAGATGTTGACCGTACATGGGATTGATGAGTGGTTGCATCCCACTCCATTTTATAAGGGTTCCAAGATGCTGATGGAAAAGGGATTCGGATTGGATTTTGTCTCAGATGACTTGATTGGGGATTTACAGGTTTCGGATGGCCACCTTTCTTCAGCCAATGGAACATACAGCGCTCAGGTTTTGGTGGTGCCAAAGCTTACGTATATGCCGGTAGCCACGCTGGAGCGGATCCTTTCTCTGGCGGAAAAAGGGGCAAAAGTAGTTTTTCAGCAGGTGCCCACCGAAGTTCCCGGGTTTAACGATTTCACTTCCAGAAAGGAAGCATTGAATTCATTATGGGAGTCGTTGGCATTTGAAGCAACTGCCGGCTCACAACTGGCAAAAGTAGGAAGTGGACAGGTAATCTTATCGGAAGACCTGCTTCAGGCCATGGAATTGGCGGGCCTGGAACGGGAAACGCTGGTGGATGAAGGGCTTCAGTATATCCGTCGAAATCTTAAGGGGGAGCGGTACTATTACCTGGTGAACCATTCCGCTGAAGCAGTAAACAGCTATATCCCGCTGAAGTACGGGGCGAATGAGGCGGTGCTGATGGATCCCGAAATAGGAAAGGTAGGGTTGGCACAAAACCGTGGAGAAAAGGGGGAATTTGAAGTAAGGGTAAATCTGGACCCGGGGAAATCGCTGATCGTTCATTTGCTGCAGCAAGATTCCGAAGGCATTTCCGAGTGGAAGTACAGCCATTCTGAGCCGGACCTTATCCCGGTAGAAGGTCCCTGGACGCTAACCTTTACAGCAGGGGGTCCGACGCTTCCGGAAGCGCAACAATTGGAAGAAGTTCAGCCCTGGACCAAATTGGAAAATGAAGAAGTCCTGCATTTTTCCGGACAGGCTTTATACGAAACAAAATTAGACCTCAACCTGAGTCAAGGCGCAAAATACGTATTGAATTTGGGTAAGGTATTGGAAAGTGCACGGGTGTGGATCAATGGACAGGAAGTAGGTTTTGCCTTTGGCATACCCTTTAAGCTGGATGTAAGCGATTACCTTCAAAATGGGACGAATGAAATTAAAATAGAGGTGGCCAATCTTATGGCTAATCGCATCCGTTACCTGGACCAGCAGGGGGTTACCTGGAGAAATTACCATGAAATCAATTTTGTGAACATCGATTACGGGCCTTTTGATGCTTCTGGCTGGGACATCATGCCTTCCGGTCTCGCAGGTCCGGTCAACATCGAAATTCACCCTTGATAGAAATAGTAGTTGTACGGATTGCCAAATTCAATTAAATAAGGTGAAATGTTACTATTGAGGAATATTTAATTAATTTTAAATGTACTTCGTTTGAGAAGTGTAGGACTGTAGCTGCTTAAAATAACCTGAATCCCATGATTGAAGTAAAGACCCTCATCCGCTTGGATGAAAATTCGCGAATTCCTAAATACCAGCAAATTGTCAATTCCATTATTGAAGATATTGAAGGTTGCCAGTTGCAGGTAGGGGATAAGATTCCTTCCATCAACGAAATAAGTGAAGAACATTACCTTTCCAGGGATACGGTAGAGAAGGCCTACAATCAATTAAAAGAAAAAAAAATTATTCTTTCTGTAAAAGGGAAGGGCTATTATGTAGCTAAGAACATCTCCACTTCCAAAGTGAGCATATTGTTTTTGCTCAATAAGCTCAGCAACTACAAGCTAAAAACCTACAACTCTTTCATTAACAGCATGGGTGCGGACGCGCAGGTAGATTTAAATATTTACCATTGCGACCCTAAATTGCTAATGAATATTCTCAATGAAAACCGGGGAGGCTACGATTATTACGTACTGATGCCCCATTTCAAAGACGAAAACCAGGGTCATTACAATTTGGATACCGAGGTAATGAAGTGTCTGAGAAAGATTCCTGCGGATAAATTGATTGTGATGGACAATCAAATACCACAACTGGGAGACGAGGTTTCGGCTATCTACCAGGATTTTAAAAATGATATTTACAATGCCCTCTGTGAGGGAATATTTCAGTTGCAGCATTACGAAAAGTTGATGTTGGTATATCCAAACGATACCGTTTACCCCTACCCCAAAGAAATCATGGAGGGTTTTAAAAAGTTTTGCCGTGATTTTGATTTTGATTTTGAGATCCTGGAAACCGTATATGCCGAAATGGAATTGAGGCATAAGGATGCTTTCATCGTGATTGAGGAAAACGATTTGGTAAACCTGGTAAAACAGGTACGCGAACAGGACTTTAAATTGGGAGTTGATATTGGGATTATTTCCTACAATGATACTCCTTTGAAGGAGCTTTTGGGTATTACCGTCATATCAACCGATTTTAGGCTAATGGGCGAGACGGCTGCCTATATGATCAAAAAGAATAAAAAAGAATCGGTTAAAAATGTATTCAAATTTATAAACCGGGGGTCAGTTTAATAATCAACGAACAATCCCAATTTAGTTTATGGGTTTATTTATAGATACATATGTCTTACATCGGTTCACATATCCCTGGCCGAATTTCATTTTTAATCAACATCCAAACAAGGTAAGTAAAACAAGCTTTTGACTCTCTCAGTAACCAAATTCTATGGAAAAAAATAAAAGTCTGGTAGCGCGCTTGAATTCCGTAAATGAATACGAGCAGGAAGCCATACCCGCCAATAAATTAAAAGGTTGGAGGAGCTTTCTAGGAACCTATGCCGGAGAGCATACCGCAGGTACCGAATTTGTAATCGGTCCTTTATTCGTGGCACATGGTGCCAGTGCCATTGATTTGGTTACGGGGTTGATTCTGGGAAATATCCTGGCCGTCTTAAGCTGGGCGTTTTTGACAGCAAAAATAGCCGTAAAAACCCGGGTCACCCTTTATTATTTATTGGAAAAAGTTGCAGGGAATAGGTTTACCCTCATTTACAATTTGGTAAATGCGGGATTGTTTTGCTTTTTAGCCGGATCCATGATAGCGGTAGCGGCGACAGCCGTGGGAATTCCCTTCGATATGGCCATGCCACAGTTGACCGATGTCTATCCCAACAATTTGGGATGGGTGCTTACGGTTTTTGCTGTGGGAACCATCACCACCATTATTGCCATGTTTGGCTTTGATCAGGTATCCAAATTTGCCATGGTAGCAGCTCCCTGGATGATCATGATATTCATTGCTGCCGCCCTGGCTGTATTGCCCCGGTTGGGAGTTACTGATGCGGGTTCGTTCTGGTCAGTCGCCGAGAGCACCATTTGGACCGGGGTTCCGCTGGAAGGCCAAAGTAAGTTTGGATTCTGGCATATTTTGTTTTTTGCCTGGTTTTGTAACATGGCCATGCACATAGGCATGGCAGACCTTTCCTTGCTACGCTACGCCAAAAAATGGCAGTATGGCTTCTCGTCTGCTACCGGAGTATTTCTGGGCCATTTTATCGCCTGGATAGCCTCCGGGATATTGTATTCCTTGTTTTTGATTGAATCCGAGGGGAGTCTTACCTTTGCTCCCGGACCCATTGCCTACAGTGCGGTGGGAGTTGCGGGAGCCATCTGTGTAGTGGTAGCGGGTTGGACCACTGCCAATCCTACGCTATACCGAGCCGGACTCGCCATTCAATCCATCAATCCCCGTTGGAAAACCTGGAAAGTCACCTTATTTGTAGGCTTATTTACCACTATTGCGGCCTGTTTTCCGGCCTTGGTGATGATGCTTCTGGAATTTGTAGCCCTTTACGGATTGATCCTAATGCCTGTAGGGGCCGTTATATTTATTGACGTGTACCTGCTTGAAAAAATTGGCCTTACATCCAATTATGCCCAGGTTAGTGGTAAACGTCTGAACAGTGCGGTAGCCATCACCTGGTTGGTCACCCTGGCTTTTTGTTTGCTACTCAACCTGATGGTAGGGGTGGAAATCTTCTTCCTTGGACTGCCTGGATGGTTTGTGGCTGTTTTGGTATATGTCATTGCCAGTAAAATCACCCAACGAAAATGAAAAAACTTCTAATAAAACTACTATCCTTTATAGGCCTGGGGCTGAATATTGTCCCGGCAATGTTGGTGTTTTCCGCTGAGATGACACCCGATACCTGTAAACAGCTCATGTTGGCGGGCACGATCCTTTGGTTTGTGACTGCTCCTTCCTGGATGAATAAAGGACAGGAGGATGCTAGTCAGGAATAAATGCAACGTAAAAGACAACCTTTTTGACATTTTTTGTAGCTAGGCCTGATAAACTAAGATCAGACCTTCCTGCTTTTATTTCGAATTCGAAATAAAAATTTTTATTGTACGTCGATTTCCTTAACTTGTTTTCGTAGCTAAAACAGGGTTTTACGACCATGAAATTCAAGGATTTACGTATCTGGATTTTAATATTTGGCGGGATGTTGTTGATTGGTGCCTACCTTTACCAACATTCGAAAACCAACCAAAAGCAACTGGAATCCCAGGGTATCAAGGCTATTTTTTTGGCCAAGCAAAATTTTGTGGACGCTTTTTACAATTACCACATTCAGTTGGAAGGCTATTTTAAACGAAATTTCTACACATGGGCCGGTGGAGAGGTCGAAAATGCAGCTGCCCGAATGGTGGAAATGATCGACCGCACTCCGAAATTCGGCATTAAATCCATTAAAGCCTTTGAAGCCGGTCCCTCCTTTGATCAATCCGTCCTGGATCAACAAGGGATCTCTTTGAGAAAAAAGGATTCCCTTTATTTGATCGAGGTCAATGGGTTCCGTTTTTCTTTGGATGATACGACCAAGTCAGGAAAGCTACCGGATTTAAATCAAAGCGAATTGGTTCGGAAGGTTCGTGAAAACCTGGGGATTACCGTTAAATCGGCACCCGGGACTGGACGGGCATTTGAAGTAAATCACGTGGTACCTATCCATACCTTAATGGAAAACAACATCCAAAGTATGTTTTTTGATCGCCTCTTTGTTTTGGATAGCTCGGGTACGGCCATTTACCCCAGAGACATGGCGGGGTTGCCGGTTATTCCTGCTGATACACTGGGTGGGCTGCATTCGGTGGGGGAACGAAAGCTAAACCTGCAGCTATCAGGAACGGATTTCCAGGGATTTTTGTCTCCGGCATTGATAGGGAATAAGGGGTTTTATTTATTGGGAATTAAGGAAAAAGCACAATTTGAACGGGTTGCCCTTCGGATAGACTTCCGACTCCTCAGTACCTTCCTCACCTTATTGATTTTAATTTTCGTGTCCATTCCCATCATCAGCATCTTTAATCTGGGAAATGGCGATATACTCACCAAAAAGCGAGTGATAGGCTTAGGTCTTTCTTTAATTCTGGTAATGCTGATTTTGGGTTTTTTTTCCTTTTCCCTGGTTCAGAATTACCGAAGTACTTCTCCGGGAGATCAATACGTGCATGACTTGAAAGCGGCTTTTTCCAGGCAGATTGATCGGCTGACATATGGTCTGGATCGTTTTAGCGATGATTTAAAGCAAGGGAAACTAAAATCCAGCACCGAAAGGAATTCCCTCAACCCGGAAAATAACGTCAACGAATTTTTAGAATTCGACCCTGACGGAAATATTCTGACCATGCTTATTCCAGGGACCAATTCTATGGATGGTCCGATTGATTTTGGGGATTTTCCCTTCGTGTCCATTGCCAACCGGGACTATGTAAAGAAGTTGCCAGTGGATTCCAGCAAGCATTTTATCAGTGCTCATTTTTCCAAATCTACCGGAAATCTGGAAGGAGTGATCAGTAAGAGGGCAGCAGGATCCGGTTTCGCATTGACGTTTCGATTGGATTCCCTGGCACCTAAAATCAGTAAGAACCAACGCTATTTCGTTTTCAAACCCGATGGAAAAGTTCTACTGAAAAGCCAAAAGGTAAATATTCCCATCAATTACCTGCAAGAGGGGATAGGGGAAGAAAAATGGGATGAGATCAAAACCCTTATCGCAAACAATCAGCATGCGGATGAAAAGCAGGTCTGGAAAACCCCGATTTATGTAAATGGCCATGAATATGAGGCACTCTTGAGCAGGATATCCTCTGAGGAATTTGTTTCAGAAAACTGGGTGCTGTACCTCGAGAATCAGAACCTGCAACATGCCCTGCACTCCCTGTCTTCTTTAGAGGCATCCACGGTTTTTGTTCCCTATTTATTGGTCTTGGTGCTGCTGGCGTTATTAACGCTGCTGACAAGCAAATCCAGTATCTACCTGGCTTACAAACCTTTTTCCTTTGAATGGTACAGTCCTTCTTCGGCTAAGCGAAACCGGTTCCTCTGGTTAAATGGCGTTTTGTTTTTGGACCTGATACTATTTGTCGCTGTCTACCTGTTTTTACCTTTAGGCATTTTTAAAATCTACCTTTGGTCAGCCCTTTTTGCCATTCAATCAGGCACCTGTAATTTCCTACTGCTCTCTACCACTGAAAAGGACCGGCAATTAAAAAAAAGTACGGCTTTCCTCGTTATTTCGGTTTCACTATGGCTTTTAGCCGCTTATGGGCTAATTCATTTGTCAGGGATGCAAGCCGATACCATTTACACCTTTCTGACCCTTTTTTTTCTGGTGGTGTTGGCATTGCTTCAGGTACTGTGCTGGTATTTGTCCAAGGTCAATCATTTGCCCTCTCTTTCACCGGATAGCTGGACCCAACATGCCGGGCTACAGCGTATTCACAAGAGGCTAAGTGATTTCTGGAACAAACTTACCGGTGTGCAAGTAGACAAGAGGGTTTTTGCCCTGAATTTTTTACTATGGCTGATGATCATTGGCTTTTTGCCGGGTTATTTCATTCATCGGCAGATTTTTAATCAGGAGAAATTCATTTGGGATAATTTGGAACGAAAAGAACTGGTTGAAAGAGAAAATGCCGAAGATTTAAGTGAGTTCTTTTTAAGCCTGATAGAAATCCATGAGGAATTTAGAAGGACTTACTTTGGCAGGTTTTCAAACCATGAGGATGAATTGATTCGGAATTTTGTAGCACCACCTTACGAAGTAATGATTGCCGCTTTTAATTTGCCTCCCAATTTCGACCTGGCCAATTTTTTTTCCGGGAAAAACGGTGGAGAAATAATCAAAAGAAATTTCCCCATTTTACTGGCTCTCGCCGTGGTGCTTATCTGGCTTTTTCATATGATCATGCGTTTGGGAAATAAAATATACCTGATTGATTACCATTTTACCCATGGCATGCCCTCCCTTCCCACAAAAGCGAAAAAGCAACGGAAGACATTTGTGATCGGAGTAGATGCGGCCCAATGCCGGCACTGGATCAGCAGCCAGTTTGGCATTACAGCCCCGGAAATGTTGCTGGTAAATGCGGAAACAGATTTGGCAAATATGCCGCAATTGGCAAACTCCCATCGGGCGGTTGTGTTTGAAAATATCCACTGCCTGGAGGGTGTGGAGGGATTGCTCAAGGCCATGCTGGCCTTTGGAAAATACGATTACGATAAGCCGGTTTACTTATTTGTTACCTCCGGTAAGCCGCTTCAGGAGATCATCCTTCAGGACACTCCCAAACAGAAGCGCTTGTTGATTACTGAGATTTTCTCAGAATACCTATTTCAATACGTTCCTCTGGATTTTAAAAACCGATCCATCACCCTTCCTTACTCAGGAGTGGATTGGGAGTTATTGGAAACGGAAGAACGGGAGGCATTCAAACGAAAAATGGGAAGCAAGTTATTTAACGACGAAAAAACGCAGGAGCTGGCGGCTGAAATTGCCAGCAGTCCCCATTCGGAGGTGATTGCCAATCTGATTACCGAGGAATTGTCCGCAGATGATTGGGACGAATGCCTCTCAAAAGAACGGTACGAAAAATGCATTCTTTCCATTCAACGGTACAACAAAGCCTATTTCATGAATATTTGGGCGGAATTAAGCCTGAAGGAACGGAAGATGGTGTACAACTACGCTACCGAAGGTTTTATTAATTTTTTTAATAAGGAAACGATGACGGCTTTGATTCAGAAGGGAATCATCCGGATGAATGCTGACAGAGACCGCCTGGTCCTGTTTTCCAATAGTTTTCGAAATTTCGTATGCATTTTTGCCAGTGAGCAAGACGTAGCACGGTTTAAGCAAGACGAAAGAAAATCAGGTAACGCCAAAATGATACAGGCAGCTGTTTTCAGCTTTGTGTTAATCAGTGTCGCATTGATTAGCTTTTACGACCCGACCATCCTGAATGAAACATCTGCGTATATTAGTGGCGTATTGGGCCTGGTGGGTACCCTTTACAGTCTGTTAGCAAAAGGGTTTGCCAAGGCACCCGTAGCCGAAAATCAGTAAGTGCCATGTTCGGTTTTGGTATTGTTATTGATCTAATCCGGAAAAAGAGTCATAATCCCCATATTGTATTTGGCTAAAAATTTAACAAAAAGTATATTGTTCTGAACAATCAGTTTAACGATACTATTTATCATAAAAAAATACAAAATTGATTGCGTTGTTTTATCCTATTCTATACATTTGATGACGCGATACTTATTTATTGACCTTAAACACCACAATATGGGATAAAACTCTACGTTATCTAAATATCAGTTTTATGAGTAAAAGGGTAGGACCTAAAGACAGTGAGTTAATCTCACAATATAGGAATGGAAGCGAAGTGGCATTCGAACGGTTAGTAGACAAATACAAAACCAAAGTGTACACCGCCATTCTGATGATAGTGAAGGAGCAGGGAGTAGCTGAGGATCTGTTACAGGACGTGTTTGTTAAAGTTGTACAGACACTCAACTCTGATCGGTATAACGAAGAGGGTAAATTCCAACCCTGGTTGATGCGGATTGCCCACAACCTGGCAATCGATCATTTCAGGAAAATGAAGCGGCATCCTACGGTGGTGATGGAGGATGGTTCGAACGTGTTTAACACCCTGCATTTTGCGGAAGAAAATGTTGAGGAATTAAAAGTTAAAGATGAGACCTATGCCTTGGTCAGACAATTGATCGACGAGCTTCCAGAAAGTCAGAAGCAGGTATTGATCATGCGACACTATATGGACCTGAGTTTTCAGGAGATTGCCGAACAGACGGGTGTAAGCATTAACACGGCCTTAGGTAGAATGCGTTATGCTCTTATTAATTTAAGGAAAAAACTAAAACAAATAAATATCGCCTATGACCAAATCTTTTACCCAAAGTGACCTGATAAGATATGTCTATCAGGAAATGATGGAGGAGGAGCGTGAAGAAATGGTGCAAGCCCTGCGACACCAACCCTTTTTAATGCAGGAGTACATGGACTTGCTGGAAACCATTCAAAATTTAGATCAGCTCCAAACGGAACCCTCCGAAAGAATTGTTAATGCCATTAAGAAAAAGGCCCGGTTCAGAGGACTGGAAAAAGTGTAACACCAACAAAAAAAATGATTTTCCTACCGCTATAGCTTAGCGGTAGGATTTTTTTTGTATTATCGTTTTCTTCGGACAGGTTGTATCACTACCTGTCGACAGAAAAAGAAATTGAAAAATAGCGAACATGTTAAAAAAGGACAGGTACCGGGCTTTTGTCGATCATTTTACCGAGAACATGCCTGTGGCAGAAACAGAACTCCAGTACGAGACCCCTTACCAGTTGTTGCTGGCAGTGGTTCTGAGTGCTCAATGTACCGATAAGCGGATCAACATGGTCACTCCGGCCCTTTTCAGGGATTTTCCCACACCGGATCACTTGGCCGCGAGTGATTTTGATCAACTGTTTCCCTATATTCGATCTGTTTCCTACCCGAATAATAAAACCCGGCACTTGCTGGGGCTGGGGAAAATGTTGATGGAGGAATTCGATGGAGAGGTACCGGAAACGGTTGCCGATCTGGTTAAGCTTCCGGGGGTGGGAAGAAAAACGGCCAATGTGATTACCAGTGTCATTTGGAACCAACCCAACATGGCGGTTGATACCCATGTATTCCGAGTTTCCAAAAGGTTGGGATTGGTCCCACAAAGTGCTAAAACCCCACTCGAAGTAGAGAAACACCTCATTCGACACCTGCCAAAAGAAGTGGTTCATAAAGCCCATCATTGGCTGATACTCCATGGACGGTACATTTGTCTGGCAAGAAAACCCAAATGTGCGGAATGTTCTATTACCCACCTTTGCCGGTATTTTGAAAAATTTGGGGATTCGCTGGATCTACAGCCAGGGGCGGTTTCCAAACCCTTAAAAAAATAGCATGTGTGGCGTACACCTATTGGTGAATTCCACCGGGAAGGGCGAGGAATCGATACAGGCCATGATGGAGGCTTGTAGGCACCGCGGCCCGGATCATTCTTCCTGGAGGGAAGTTGCCGAAGGTGTATACCTTGCTTCCAACCGCTTGAAGACGCTAGATCTCCGGGATCAGGCTAATCAGCCCTTGGTTAATGAAGAGGAAGAAGCCTATCTGTCCTGGAACGGCTTTTTGTACAATTACCAGGAGCTCAAAAACGAGCTGCTGATGGATGGGGTGCTGTTCGAAAGCACTTCGGATGGGGAAGTGCTCCTGAGATGGTTAATTCAAAAAGGCAGAGAAGGCGTGAAGCGGCTACAAGGCATGTACGCTTTTGCTTTCGTTCACAAAAAGAAAAATCAGATAATCCTGGGAAGAGATCCACTGGGCGTTAAATCCTTGTATTTTACGGAGCAAAAGGGGATTTTGGCCTGCTCCTCAGAAATTAGATGCCTGCTCCGGGCCGACCTCGTTCCAAAAGAGCTACATCAAGAGCAATTTTCCCCCTATTTTTACCTCCGCCATGTCTTGCCCGGAGAGACCTTTATTAGAAGGATTCAGGAACTCCTTCCCGGAGAATTGAAAACCTGGAACCTCAGGGGGGAGTGCTTGGATGTCAGGAAAATCCCCTTAGAAAATCCGTCTCCCAAGCCCGCATTGACCGAAGATGGCTTTGAGGAAATCATGATGGATGCCGTCCTGAAACATATTCATGCGGATGTGCCCATTGGCCTGATATTGAGTGGTGGCGCAGATAGTAGCCTATTATATCAGTTGTGGTACCGGCAGACAGGTCGGGTTTTGCCAACATTTACAATCGGTTTTCAGGACGCTTATCGAAAAAAATTTAAAGATGCAGACTTTGCTTCAAAACTAGTAGCCTCTCAGAAGTCCTTCCATCAGGAGGTAATCATATCTCCGGATTGGTTTTTAGAGACCTGGCCTGCCTACATCCGGGACCTGGACCATCCGGTGGGCGATAGCGCCAGTTACCTTACCTGGGCGTTGGCTAAAAAAGCGAAGGATTCCGTGAAAATCCTGGTAAGCGGGGCTGGTGCTGACGAGTTGTTTGGCGGGTATAACCGTCATCTGGCCTATAAAAAATACGTGCATCATCCGCTATTTTGGAATGGGGTCGCTGCTAAATTCAACAGAATTCCTTTATTGGGAAAAAGCTTCCAACGGTTTCTGTCAGGCATTCATCCGTCCCCTCAAAGAACCTTTATGAACTTTGCATCTCTTTCCGTACTGCCCGATTCATTGGCCAATGCGCTCGATAGCGGGTACTCCCATGGTGAGCAGCTCTTTAAAAATGCACTGGAATGGGATCGAACGGTTTATTTGGTCTACGATTTGTTTAAAATTCATGACAATGCCTGTATGGCACATGGAATCGAGGGGAGGGTGCCTTTTCTGGATTGGCAGGTGGTGGATTGGAGCCTCCGCTTGGGGGAATTGGAAACCAGGAATGCCGCACCAAAATTTTGGATAAAGTCGCTGCTGAAACGTGAAGGATTGACCGGCTTTGCCAATCGAAAGAAATTTGGTTTCGGCCTACCGATAAAGGAGTGGCTTATAGATCATGCGGGAGTTAGAAACAAGGTTTTATCATCTGTCATTGATTTGGGTACTCAGTATGCGGAAATAGTACCGGAGGAATGGAGCCCTCTGGTTCAGCGACCGGAGCGGTATATTGCGAGTCATTTTTTATTGTTGTTTAATCTTTGTGTATTATCAGACTGGATTAAGGAAAACCAACTATGAGAATTCTTTATATCCATCAGTATTATTGTACTCCCGAGCAGGGCGGTGCCATTCGATCGTATCATTTGGCTCAGGGAATGGCTGCTGCCGGAGTGGAGGTGGAGGTGGTTTCTGCTCACAATGAGACAAGATACCAAACCCGGTGGGATGGAAAGGTAAAAGTGCACCTTTTGCCGGTGTATTATGACAATACCTTTAACAGTTGGCAACGTATTCGGTCTTTTTACCTGTTTGTAAAAGAAGCAAAGAAGCTGGTTTCCAAGCTGAGCTTACCGGATTTGTTCTACATCAGCTCTACTCCTCTTTCTACCGGACTAATCGGTAGGTGGGCGAAGAAAAAATGGGGGATACCCTATGTATTCGAGGTTCGCGATCTCTGGCCAAAAGCTCCTCTGGAAATAAAAAAGATCCGGAATCCGCTGTTGAAAAAGGCATTGTACCGCATGGAGTATTTGATCTACCAAAATGCCTGGAAAATCGTGGCACTTTCTCCCGGGATGCAACGGTATATACAGCAGCGGGTTTCAGGCAAACCAGTCCTGCAAATCCCCAACTTTGCAGATGTGGATTTTTTTCAACGGGCTCCGGGCAAATACCGGAATAGGCGTTTTGAAAAGCAGCCGCTGACCCTATTGTATGCAGGGGCAGTCGGAGAAGTCAACGGACTGTATAAATACCTGGACCTCGCGGAAGCAGCCGAAAAAAGTGGGAAAAATTGGCAGTTCAAACTCATGGGCAAAGGAAAGTACCTGCCAGTCCTGAAAAAGGAGGTCGCAAATCGCAAGCTTTCCCAAGTCGAATTTATTCCCTTTGGAAATAAAAATGAAGTGAAAGCTCAAATGAGAAAAGCTGACTTGGCCTACATTTCCTTTTTGCCACTTCCCGTTTTGGAAGTCAGTAGTCCCAATAAATTTTTTGATGCCCTGGCTGTGGGGATGCCTGTTATTGTTAACTTTAAAGGGTGGATTAGAGATTTGATACAGCAGCATGAAATGGGCCTTTATCACGAGGACAGTACCCTTTTACTTCAAGCCCTGGAAAAGCTCGAATACCAACCAGCCTTATTAGAGCAGATGGGGAAAAATGCACGTCTCCTAGCCGAAACTCAATTTAATAAGGAGGCAGCAGTAGGCCATATTCTGGAAATGCTGGAAATTCAGATTAGCAAGTAGGCTCCCAATCTATCTCGGTTTGTATCCCGATAAGTTGAAAATTTCCCGGGCATCGTCTTGCTGCATGACTTCCTGTAGACTTAAGTCGTTATTGATCCGGTAGTCGTCCACGATGTTCCAGCCCAGCCATCTTCCGATCCTACCGGGAGCATCAGGGCTGATTTCATCCGTAAATGGAGCCTCTCCTGTATACCGCCTGACTTCAAAAGGGTTGGTGTCAAAAAGCAGCTCGTTTTCGATAAAATGGCCCCAAATCATTTCTTCATTGGCGTAACTACCAAGTATTTCTTTGGATTCGTAGCCTATAATGTATTCATCAGGCGTGCAGGGGAGGACTGATTTTGTAAAATGATAGGATTTGCCGTAGAAAATCATTTCAGCCAAAAGCGTACGGTCACTCAAATCCGTGTGGTTAAACTGAGCGGAAATAGCCGTGACGATGGTTGGAACCAAATGGTCTACATTATACCTTTTCGCGATGTACTGGGGCAAATCGACGGGTTGAAACCGGTGGTCTTCCGGCAGAAAATAGTCCAATCCGATCACAATGATTTCCTCCTCCACAATCAGGTCGATACCAAAGCCGGTTACAAAAGTATATACCTCAGGAATCTTGAATTCGGGATAGTGGTGTTTAATGCCCCGAAATGCGTTTTCCAACTCTTTTCTGATCGTGTCAAGGTTTTCAAAGTGAGCTTTTACTTCCTGGTACAGTTCCTGCATGCCCGTATCCTGATGGATGAGCAGTAATTCTTCCCTCATTCGCTCCTGGTTTTCAAATCCCATGTTGTCAAACATGACTGAAGCAAATTCCGGATATTTTTCCAGAAGGTAGATAAGCTTCTCCTCCGTCAGTCCTTCAAAAAACGGCTCCTCCATCCTGTTTATCTCCACCTCCATTTCGATTTCCGAAAAGGCGGCCGGAAGGGTGCAAGGTTCGTTCGATTCCGAGCAACTACCAATAACCAATGAAATGAGCCCGGCATAGATCGCAAATGTGAATCGGTTCATATATGCAAAGATAGTCTTTTGATGCGAAACAGGTGGTTTCACCCCATAAAAAGTAACTTTTTAGAGAAAAGGAACAAGACTTTTAAACATTAGCTTTAATCTCCAAACATCGGTTCCAAAAAGAAAGGAATACTTATCTTTACGGTTGCTTTACGGATTTTTTGAAATCCAAACCTAAAAACCCGACCTTAAACAGGCCGTGGGTGACCTGGCGAAGCTGTGTACAAACATTAAAATCAGTCGCATGATTTCTTTAAGGCATTTGAATCTGAAACGGTTATTTTTTATTGGAATGACGCTTCTTTTCTCGTTTATGGTGGAGGCCCAATCATTACAAGACATTTCCTCTCTGGATGTAGACGATTTATCGGATCAACAATTGCAGGAATTGATGAGCAGGGCCTCGGAAGCAGGCTTGTCGGAGGCTGAATTGCTTCAAATGGCCCAGATAAGGGGAGTTCCTGCGGCTGAAATTGATAAGTTGAAAGATAGGCTGGAGGGAATGGTTTTTGGCTTGCAGGGCGGAGCACGTTCAGACTCAGGAATTGGAAAAAGGGAGGGCAGAAGACAGATGGGGTTCAACGAGATTACGCGTGGCATCATACCACCTAAAGGAGAGGAGGGTGAAAATGAGGTGGAAGAGCAGCCCTATTTTGGCATGGACCTCTTTTATAATAAAAATAGGAGGCTAACCTTTGAACCCAATTTGAATATGGCCACGCCCCGAACGTATATTTTAGGACCCGGGGATGAAGTGTATATTGATATTTACGGGCAGTCGGAGAAGTATTACGAGGCATCCGTGAGTCCCGAAGGTCAGATCATACTGGAAAATATAGGTCCTATAAATGTATCAGGACTTTCTTTGGAGGAAGCCACTCAGGTAATTAAAAGCAGGCTCTCGACTTACTATACGGGTTTGAGGGGAAGCAATCCCAATACCTTTTTACAATTAAACCTGGGAAATGTCCGAACCGTAAAAGTGAATTTGGTAGGTGAGGTTAGGTTGCCGGGGACCTTCACGCTTAGTGCATTTAGCACCGTTTTCAACGCACTATATGCAGCCGGAGGCCCCAATCAAAACGGTAGCATGAGGAGGGTTCGGTTAATCCGCAACAACGAAGAAATTGCAGAAATTGATATTTATGACTTTTTGACGAAGGGCGATCCCAATATAAACCACCTGCTGCAAGATCAGGATATTATTTTGGTTCCGCCCTATTTGGGGAGAGTGACAGTAGAAGGAGCGGTGAAAAGGCCCAAAATTTTCGAGGTGAAGGAAGGGGAAACTTTTGCAGATGTTCTTTCCTTTGCAGGAGGTTTTACTGACCATGCGTTTAAAGAAAAAGTGAATGTAACCCGCATCACGGATACGCAAAAAGCAGTATCGGACATCTACCAGGATCAGTTTCGTATGTTTTTGGTAAAGGGCGGGGATCGTTATCAGGTGGGGGAAGTGCTGGACCGCTATACCAATCGGATCCAAATAAGAGGTGCTGTCTACCGGCCGGGAAATTATGCCTACCAGGAAGGCCTTACCCTGACCGAATTGGTACAAAAGGCCGAAGGGCTCCGGGGGGAAGCTTACCAGAGCAGAATAAGTATCTTGAGAACCAACGAGGACATGAGTACCCGGATGTTGCAGGTAAACCTGGAAGAAATTTTTAATGGCAACATGCCGGATATCCCCCTAAAAAGAGAAGATTTGATCCGGATTCCCTCTATATACGAATTAGCTGAAGAGGTATATGTCAAAGTTTCGGGCGAAGTACTGTATCCGGGTACCTATCCCTATTCTGGTGAAATGACACCCGAAGACCTTATTTTAATGGCAGGGGGACTGAAAGAAGCGGCATCGGTAGAGAATGTGGAACTTGCGAGAAGAGCAACCGACCAGCGGGGAAGGGAGTTTTCGCAAATCATTCCTGTTTCGGTTCAGGAGAACCTTGGTTTATCGGCAAACCCAATCGAATTGGAGCCTTTTGATCACCTTACCGTGAGAAGGAAAACCAATTTTGGTCTGGACAGAATGGCCAATATAGAAGGCCAGGTCAATTCACCTGGCACCTTTGCCATTAAGCATGCAGAAGAACGAATTTCAGACTTGATCAACAGAGCGGGAGGCTTAACAGCTTTCGCCTATGCCGAAGGAGCCAGGCTTATCCGGAGAACAGAATTTTATAAAACAGAGTCCGAGACGCTCCGAAAAGAGCGAAGCCTGCTAAACCTATTGGAGCGGATGAATCGGGAAGAATTAGTACCCACGGAATCACAGCAACAGTTAATCGACCGGATCAGTAACTACCTATTTGAAAATAAGGATTCCTCACAAATGGAAACAGAAGCCCGTGTCATGCAGGCAAGGGAAAACCTGCTGAGTGAAATTTCCGATTCCAGAGAGGGAGTAGCGCCTATAAAAATCAAAGAAACGGAGGCGATAGCCATAGATCTGGAAGCCATTTTGGCCAATCCGGGATCCAAATACGATTTGATCCTGGAGGAAGGAGATATTTTAAGTGTGCCCAGGCAACTGCAGACGGTTCGGTTGAGGGGAGATGTGATTTATCCTACTACCGTGAGGCACGAAAATTTCAGAGGATTGTCCTATTATATTGACAGGGCCGGAGGGTTTGATTCCCGTGCAAAAAAGAGGAGTACTTATGTAGTTTATGCCAATGGGGAGGTAGCCAGGACCAAGAATTTTATTTTATTTAATGTGTATCCAAACGTAGCGCCTGGATCAGAAATCATCGTACCCACCAAAGGCCCCAGAATTCCTATCCGACCGGGAGACCTGGTGGGGATCACCACCGGATTGGCTACGCTTGCCCTGGTAATCACCCAACTACTAAATCGATGAATCAGCAAAACAAACACATACTTGACGATAAAATTACCTTCAAAGAGCTTATTGAAAGGCTTTTCGGTTGGATAAATGTCTTTTTACGTAAGTGGAGGGTTCTGGGTACTTTTGTGATCGTTGGGATTCTGTTGGGAATTGCTGCCTCCCTACTCAAAAAGCCGGTGTACCATGCGGATACCACGTTTGTGCTGGAACAATCGGATATGGGAGGGCTCGGAAATATTTCGGGCATCGCTTCCATGTTGGGACTGAACCTGGGATCCATCGGATCGGAGAGCGGGTTATTTAAGGGAGATAATATACTGGAACTGTATCGCTCGGATGCCATGCTTTCCCAGGCCTTGCTGGATCCCTTTGACCCGGAGGAGGAACAGCTGCTCATAAACCGGTACGTACGTTTTCATGATCTTGATGAGAAGTGGGAAAGTGAAGTTGATTTTGGGGCGTTGGATTTTTCCCTGCCAAGGGAAGATTTTTCGATTCAACAGGATAGCGTGCTGCGGGAAGTGGTAAAAGAAATCCGAAAGGAAAGCCTGGTGGTGGACAAGCCGGACCGTAAGCTGAATATTATCAAAGTAACGGTTGCTTCAAAGGACCAGGAATTTGCGAAAAGTTTTAATGAGCAATTGGTGGAAACCGTAAATGATTTTTACCTCAAAACCAAAACGAAAAAGACGGCCGAAAACCAGGCCGTTCTACAGCAACAAGCCGATAGTGTCCGCAGCGTCCTGGATGAGAAAATAAAGCAATTAGCCCGATTCCAGGACAATGTTCCCAACCCGAACCCGCTTTTACAGGAGGGACTCGTTGCCTCCAAAAGTTTGCAGGTAGATATTCAAGCGGCGGCGGCGGTTTATGAAGAAATCGTTACCAATCTGGAAATTGCCAAAATTAATCACCGAAACAACACCCCACTAATCCAGATCATCGATCGACCACGATTCCCACTGGAGCGTTCCGAAATAAAACTAGCCACTGGAATCGTGTTGGGTGCTTTTCTCTTTTTTCTTTTGGGCCTGGTGTGGGTGTACCTACAGACCCTGTATTTTCGGCATCTGAAGCAATAAGTTGCCCGGGTTTCTATGTTAGAAAGAATTTCCAGGCTGCCTTTTTTTTATTTATTGCAAAATAAATCGATCAGGAACTTTGTTTTCCTTTTCCTGATCCAATCCTCCAATATCCTGATTTCCTTATTGGCCATGCCGGTGCTTGTTCGCGCCGTTGGTGTCTCGGAATTTGGGTTGGTAAACCTCTCGTTTTCAGTAATTCTGTTGTTCAATGTGCTGGTTAGTTATGGCTACAACCTGAGTGGCCCCAGGAATATCGCATTGGCAGCGGACAATTCGGAAGTATTAAGCCAGACCTTTTCGGAAATCATTTGGAGCAAAAGCCTCTTAGCCGCTATTGCCCTGGTTTTCATTTTTATACTTGGAACAGGCTTTGGCTTTTTTGAGGAATACCTGTTCATTTTGAGTTGGTCTACCATTCTATTGTTTAGCGAGGCCACTGCGACTATTTGGTTTTTTCAGGGAAAGGAAAGTTTGCACTGGGCCTCCCTGGCCAATGTTTTTGGGAAATTATTGTATTTGGGACTTATCATAGGGCTGATCAATGACCCTTCCGGTAGTTACCTGGCTAACTTTTTTCTAGGGGCAACCGCCATTCTCACCAACCTCATCCTATTGGCTTACATTCATTTTGGTTTGAATATTCGCCTGCGTTGGCCGGATGTCCGAAGCATCTGGCAATCCTGGAAAAACAACCTGCTCTTATTTTTTTCCGGTATGACGGCCCACCTGGCTGTTAACGGGGGAGTGATCATTTTGAGTTTTTTTGCATCTGCCCAGGTATTGGGGCTTTACGGGATGGCAGAGCGGGTGGCCATGGTCTTGCGAATTGCCCCTACCCTGATTACCCAAGCCGCTTACCCCAGAGCCAGTGTCCTTTTTTACCAGGATTCTGGAAAATGCTACCAGTTCCTGCGCAAGGTCCAATGGGCTTCCCTGGCAGTGGGACTTGCGATCGGTGTATTGGTGAATCTGTTCGCACCCGGTATCATTCAGTTGGTATCCGGGAAAGATCTGGGAGATGCCGTTGCTATTTTAAAAATTCTGGCTTTTTTACCGTTGCTGGCAGGGCTTAACATTGTCAATATGTTGATTATTCTAGTCACGGATGAGAAGAAAACGCTTTTTCATTCCACCTGGGGATTTTGTGTGTACATGCTTGCTGCTTCCGTTTTGTTAACCCATTATTATGGTGGAACGGGGCTGGCCGTGGCACTACTCACAACCGAACTGGCAGCCTTCTTATTTACTTCGGTTTTATTATGGAAATCGAAGGCGCACATTTTAACTGAATACTATCGTGGATTCTTCTCTCGCCATTATCATTCTTAATTGGAATGGTTGGGACTATACTTGTGCCTGCCTGAAATCGCTGGAACGATCTGGGTTTCCTGCTGAAGCGATTATAGTAGTGGACAACGGATCGGATGACGGTTCTGATCGGGAAATCAAAAAACAATTTCCCCGGGTACAGTTGATTCTACATCTGGTAAATGCTGGTTTTACGGGGGGGAATAACCTGGGCATCAAGGCCGCTTTAGATCAGGGATATGCCTATGTCATGCTGCTGAACAATGATACCGAAGTGGCTGCGGATTTTTGGAAACCACTATTGGAAGAAATGCAAAACCACCCGGTGACCGCAGCCGTGCAGCCATTAATCTACTTGTTACATCCCAAATCCAAAATATGGAATGCGGGAGGTAAGTACCAGTCCTGGCTTGGTATCTCTCAGACGATTCGCCACCCCAACGCAAACCAACCCTATCCAACCGATTGGATTACCGGCTGTGCCATTTTAGTCAGGGCATCAGTAATGGAGAAAGTTGGGCTCCTGGATGAGCACTATTTTGCTTATTTTGAAGACGTAGATTGGTCTTTACGAATGAGAAATGAAGGGTATACGCTGAAAGTTGTTCCTGAATCAATTATTTTCCATGAAGCAGGAGCAGCCTCTAAAAGTAAGCAGGAGGGAGAAGAGGGATTTCTGAATCCGAAGGTACATTTCCTGAATGTTCGGAACCAACTCTTTCAACTGAGAAAGTATAGCAGGTTCCCCGGAAATTGGCTGGCATGGCCTTTCCATTTGCTTAAATTCGGGTTTTACCTTGGTTACTTTACCCTGAAAGGTAGAAAATCAAAACGAAAAGCAGTGATAGACGGGATAATTGCAGGGTTCAAAACACCAATAATGATAGGAAAATGATTAGCATGCTCTTGTTTTTTCTGGTGGTGGTGTATGTGTTGACGTTGCTGGTGGTCAGCGTAAAAAAAATTGTCTTTCAGGGGAAGTGGGAGTTTATCATTGTTTTTATGGTGCTGTACCTCCCCTTTTACATATCCATTTTGAGCATTGTATATCAGGCTACCGGATCGGAAGTCGCCGTTGCTTTTTTTCAATACATCAAAGAACTGTTATTGCTGCTTGCGATCGGGGGATTTTTTTTGTTCCAAAAAGATATTTGGACGTACCCATTTCGGTTAAATTTGGTAGACTACATACTCCTGTCATTTTTTGGATTGGCTACCCTGTTTTTATTTTTGCCCATGGGCGAGGCCTCATTCGTTAATAAACTGCTGTACTTAAAAAATACCTTGTTGATTGGAGCTTTTTACTTTCTTGGTAGGAATACCCGATTGGCAAGCGACCAATTAGACCGGATTTTTTCCTGGGTGATGGTCATCGCTATAGCCGCTTTTTGTTTAAATATCCTGGAAAAAGGACTGGGGGTTCATTTTCAGCAATTGACTGGATATGCCTTGTTTAATTTTGCCATTAATGGCATAGAGCCATCAGGAAACTACGGGCTTTCCTGGACCTTTGAAACTCAGACTACCGGCATGCGACTGGCATCTTTTTTCTCTGACCCCCTGGAAATGGCCAGCTCCAGCTTATTGGCCTTTGCCACGGGGTTAATCTGGTATTTGACTCGTAAAAGAGAAGAAAGCTGGTTTTACCTGCTCGTGATGTTGGCGGCGGTAGGGAGTTTGTTTTTTTCGGCATCCAGGGCTGCTTTTGGAGCTTTTTTTGTGATGCTTTTTTTTATTGCCTTCGTTTTCAGATTGTACCGACTGCTTCAGCTCGGAGCCCTGATGCTTCTGGGCTTTGCACTCTATGTGCTTTATTTTGCCTCCGAAGAGTTCTACTATTTCGTCTACGACACGCTGACCTTTCAGAATGCCTCCAGCCTCGGCCATTTGGTAGAGTGGTTTCTGGCCTTGGATGCGATGGTGGCAAACCCGGAAGGGTTGGGCCTGGCGATGAGTGGCAATACCGGCAGCGTGGAGGATGATGTTCGGGTAGGTGGAGAGAATCAATTTCTCATTTACGGGGTGCAGTTGGGCGTGTTGGGCATGCTGTTATACATCGCAGCGCTGGGGTTCGGCATTCACCGATCTTTACAGGTTTTTCGTCATACATCCGACAGCTCTGATGCCCGGGTGGCTTTTATAGCCGCCAGCACCAAATTCGGCTTACTGTTACCCTTGTTTACAGCAAATGCCGAATTGTATGCCTACGTATCCCTGGTTTCCTGGTGGGCCATGGGTTATTCCCTCTCGATCTATAACCAGCTTTTGCGCTTTAAAAATAATTCCTTAATTAGCACGCCTTCATGAAGGAAAAGCCTATCGTAGTATTGGTGGATGTTTTTTTTCTTCACCTGGCCCAGACCGGGATCAAAACGTACATTGATAGTCTGGTCCGTCAAATAGAAAATTATCAGGGAACAAAATATCGATTCATTGTTTACCCTTCACCCAGAAAAATCAGCAGTGGGAATTTTTTTAAGGGGAAGACCGCGCGCTGGAAAAATTGGTTGTTTCAGTTTCGTTATTTCTTTCACAAACTTATAGTACTACCCGGGCTGAGCTACCGCTATCAGGCAGATTTGGTCTTTTGTCCCGATATACTTGCCCCGCTGTGGTCACGGGGAAAACGGATTGCGGTGATTCACGATGCGTTTTTTTGGGAAAGCCCTGAACATTACCATCCGCTATGGAGAAAAATTTACCTATCTTTTGTGAAGGGCAGTATTCAAAGGGGAACGAGGGTGCTTACCGTTAGCAACTATGCTAAAAGCAAGATCCAACCATTTTTGAAAACACCTTTTCCCATAAAGGCCATACCTACCGGGTTGGATGTGGGGATTCAGAAAAAACCGGATTTCCAGAATTCTCCGCTGGATTGTCCCTACTTTTTGCATGTAGGGGTGATGGAAAAAAGAAAAAACCTGGCGGTCCTGGTACAGGCGTTTGCTTTGTTTAGTGAGCAGTCCGATGAAGAATACAAACTGGTGTTGGTGGGGCAGCGCGGTCCCAGACTTACATTGGATGCCTACGAGGAAGTGGTGGGCGAGATCCGGCGATTGGGATTACAGAAGCAGGTAATTTTGCCTGGATACCTAAGCAATGAAGAACTGAAAAGGTATTACCATTTTGCTACGGCATACGTATTTCCTTCCAAAAATGAGGGCTTTGGCCTTCCGGTTTTGGAGGCTTTTTCCTATGGTTTACCGGTGATTATCGGACCGCAGGGGGCCTTGATGGAAGTGGGAGGCGCTGCCGTGTTAGGGAGCGATTCCTTCGGCCCGGTTGATTTCGCCAAAAGGATGAAACAGCTGGCAGGAGACCCGGATCTGCGTACCAAGCTAGCCGCTCTGGGCTATAAACGGCTGCAGGCATTTAGAGGAGAGAAGTTTTTTCTATCTTTGCAGGCATATTTTAAAGAAATCATGCATGGCAACTAATTTGGGGGGGCTCCTTTCCAAGATCACCAAAATGGACTTTTCGGACCGTTTTGGTCCGGGATGGGATCGAGCTTCGGTTTTTTGGGTTTTGGTAAGAATGGTTGCGTGCTGGTGTCGCGGGTACTGGCTGAAGTGGCAGATGAAAAGTGTAAAGGGAATGGTTTTGATTGGAACAGGGGTCACCATTCGCCAGGCAGGCTATTTGAGTGCAGGAAGGAATTTTGTTGCTCAGGATCGTTGCGAGATTAATTGCCTTTCCACCAAAGGAATTGTGTTTGGGGATAAGGTCACGGTGGGAAGTTATGCGATCATTCGTCCTACCAACCTATATGGGGGAGAGCCCGGGTTGGGGCTTAAAGTTGGAGACAATTCCAGTATTGGCCCTTATGCCTATATCGGCTGTTCCGGATACATAGAAATCGGAAACAATGTGATGATGTCGCCCAGGGTAAGTATTTATTCCGAAAACCATGTTTTTGAGGATGTAACCCAGCCTATGATTAAGCAAGGAGTCCGTCGATCTTTTGTCAAGATTGAAGACGATTGCTGGATTGCATCGAATGCCGTTATTTTGGCAGGCGTTACCATAGGGAAAGGATCCGTAGTGGCAGCAGGTAGTATTGTGACCAAAGATGTTCCTCCCTACAGTGTGGTTGGGGGTAATCCAGCAAAAATAATCAAAACCCGGAAAGAACCATGAAATCGAGTATGACGAGAAAGTCAAACGGGGGGATGATTATCCAACATGCGAGATTCTCCCGATTTAAGATCGGGACAGGCTATGTGACCATTAAGAAACAATTATAAACACATGAAATCTGAATCGATCAGAAATTGGAAAGAATGGGGAAAAAAGGATCCCTACTACGGGGTGTTGTCGGAAGAAAAATTTCGCCTACAGCACCTTTCAGACCAGGCCATCGGTGAATTTTTTGAAACAGGAGAATCGTATGTTTCCGAAAGCAGGAAAAAAGTCCTCCGGTGCTTTGGCGTGGATATTTCGGAGGAAAGCATATTGGATTTTGGCTGTGGTGTGGGGCGGTTGGCGATCCCTTTTGCAAAAATGACTGAAAAGGAAGTTTGGGGGATAGATATTTCAGAGGATATTATCGACCGGGCCACTGGCCATAAGCAAGTGTTTGGGCTGGATCACCTAAAATTTACCACTTACAACGGAAGGGAATTGAAACACCTTCCCTCCTTTGGTTTCGTCCATTCGTATATAGTATTTCAACACATAGAGCCGAAACTGGGAATGAGACTAATGCGCCAATTGCTGGAGCACACCCGGGTTGGGGGGATTTTTCAGGTGCAGGTAACGTTTGGTCACCGTTTGCCCTGGAGCGTCCACGCAAATTTCTTTTTGCGAACAAAGTTTCAGCCATACAACTTTTTGTACTCCTCTTTAAAACACCGTAAATTCTGCCAGGAGCCGGTGATGCAGATGAATCACTATTCACCTGATAAGTTATTCAGGCTGTTTTCGGATTATTCAAAAGAGGTGCAGGTGGAGTTTACGGATCATGGAGGTCACTTGGGTGCTTTTTACCTGCTTCAAAAAACCACTTCCGTATAAAGCTGCGTATATGTCAATGGAAAAAAGTAAAGTATTGATGTTACATGGCTCCTCGGATTTATATGGAGCAAGTAAAATCTTCTTATTGACGGCTTCCCTCTTGCAGGAGGAGGGTGCTACTGTAGTGGTGGTGCTATCTGGAGAGGGGATTTTGGCAAAGGAGTTGCGGAAACGGGGGATTCGTGTGGAGTTGATTAAGTTGGGAATTGTACGGAGAAAATACTTTAGCGTTGGAGGTTTGTTAAACCGATTGAGGGTAATGATGGCTGCTTACCGGAAACTCGCCTCCCTGGCAGAAAAAATGGGTGCCACGCACGTGTATTCCAATACCGCTGCGGTATGGGTTGGAGCAGCATTAGCGAAACGGAAGGGCTATGTGCATATCTGGCATTTGCATGAAATCATTCTGCGCCCTGTGTGGTTTTCCAAAATGATCGGTAAAATGGTACAGCATGCCTCGGATAAAGTGATCGTGGTTTCCGGAGCTGTGAAATTACACTGGGAAAGGTACATTGAAAGTAATAAACTCCATTTAGTATATAATGGGATAGATTATAATCCCTATCTTTGGAACACAACAGATTTAAGGGAAGAATTAGGTATTCCCGAGGATGCTTGTGTAATCGGAATGGTGGGCAGGGTAAACAGTTGGAAGGGACAAACATACTTTTTAGAAATTTCAGAAGAATTAAATAAAAAGTTTTTAAATTTACATTTTGTTTTGGTCGGAGACGCATTTCCGGGTGAAGAACGCTTATTCGAAGGGTTAGAACAAAAGATATTGGAAAAGAAGTTTAGACATAGCATACATAACCTGGGTTTTAGGAAGAGTATTTCGCCGGTACTGGCCACCATGGATATTTTTGTGCTTCCTTCTATTTTGCCAGACCCTTTCCCAACGGTGATTTTGGAGGCAATGGCTTCGGCGAAGCCAGTGGTGGCGACGGCACAGGGAGGAGCCTTGGAAATGATCTCCAATGGGAAAACCGGGTTTCATATTCCCTGGGACAATGCGTCTGAAGCAGCGGAAATAGTTGGAAATCTTGTCAAAAACAAAAACCAAAGAGAAGTTATTGGGTTAAATGCAAGGAATAGTGTTTTAGAAAATTTTTCATTACCGGCTTACGGTAGGAATATGGTAGAAATTTTTTCTTGATAAGTAAATAGGAACAGTATGTCAAAAAACAGCAAGCCGTTGCACGTGGCGATTGTAGGAACTAGGGGCTATCCTTATGTATATGGAGGATACGAAACTTTTGTAAAAGAAATGGGCGAGCGATTGGTTCAAAGGGGTATTGAAGTGACTGTTTATTGTCATGCCCCATTGTTTGAGCAAAAGCCAAAAAATGTAAATGGGATCAATTTGGTTTACATTCCCTGTGTGGAGACCAAATCCCTGAGCCAATTGACGAATTCACTGCTCTCGATGATTCACGTATGTTTTTCAAAGGTGGATGTGGTCTTTGTCGTTAATAGTGCCAACGGTCCTTTTGGAATCCTTACGAAAATGTTCGGAAAGCCTTCGGCGATTAACGTGGATGGGCTGGAATGGTTACGGCCAAAATGGAAAGGATTGGGAGCCAGGTATTACCTTTTTGCCTCCAGGTTGGCTACCAAGCTCTACGATCAGTTGATTACCGACTCCGATGAAATGGAGAAAATCTACCTGGAACAGTTTAATGCGCCATCTAAAATGATTGCCTATGGTGCTAATCCGAACCTGTCTTCCGACAGCACTTTAATAGAGGAGTGGGGCTTGCAAAAAGAATCCTATTATTTGATTGTGGGCCGGCTGATCCCAGATAATAATGCAGATCTGATAGTGGAGGGCTTCGTAAACTCCGACTCCAAACGGAAGTTGGTAATTGTAGGAGACGTGCCGTATCATGACCGTTTTGCACAAAAGATGAAGAGCATCCCGGACAAACGCCTCGTCTTTACGGGCTATGTAAGGGATCAGGAGCAGCTAGCGGCCTTGTATCATAACTGCTATGCCTATTTTCACGGTCATGAATATGGAGGAACCAATCCCGCCATGCTGAAAGCACTGGGCTTTGGCTGTGCAATTTTGGCTATGGATACCCGATTCAATCAGGAGATGCTTCAAAAGGGCAAGTTTGGCTGGTATTTTGATAAAAATTCAGGATCGGTAGTGGAAATCATCCATAAGGCCGAGGGCTCGCCTGACAAAATGGACTATTTGAGAAAGCACTCGAGAGAGGGGCTGACACAGAAATACAATTGGGATGCCGTGACCGATGAATATGAAACCTTATTTAAGGAGCTCTGTAAACGGAAAATAAAAGAAAATTTGGTTGAAATAAACTATTGAAAAAATAACGCCCGGTTTTCCCGGGCGTTATTTTTTTCCCAACGTATGAAATACAAAAGACTTATTCAATCCCAATACTTTTTCATAATAGATCTCAGACTTCGGAAAGAGCTGCTTCATTTCACTTAGGGAGAGCAGCCGAATTTCGTTCAAGTAGCCTTTAGCAAATTCCGGGTCCCACTTTTGCATCCTGCTGAACTTGGTTCGTGTCAAGATAAAGAAAGCAAGAGAGGAGGGAAAGAATTGGAAAAATGGAAGCGCGTAATGAGGCTCAAGAAAGAAATACTTATTGGGCGTTTGAACGAAATATTTTTTCCCCACCCTCCGAATTTCTCCGGCCATTTTCACCTGATTGGTAAACGTGAACAAATGCTCAATGACCGAGTTGGAAAAAACCAGGTCAAAAGATTGGTCTTCAAATTGGGATAAATCGGTGGCCGTACCCGCCAAACTGTTCACATGAGGAAGTTGCGTACGTTCTTTTTCGAGGTTTAGCAAGGTTATGCTGATCCGGCCAGGCTGGATAAAGGCATGGTTGGCCCAGAAACTTTCGGTTCCCCCAACATCCAAAATCTTGATCGTTTTCTGGTTGCCAAAAGTTTCCGTGAAGCACTGTTCAAAAAATCGAAAACGACGCTGCCTGAATCTGCCTCCAATGGAGCGTGGCTCGTCGGAAGGAGCAAAAAGTGTTTTTATTTTTTGTTTCATTTTTAGTATTTTCAGCCAACTTAGCAAAAATAGCTACCGGGTTTGTGGGGGTATTTTCCCAGGTATTTATGGCTGAATGGTAATAAATTTCTAATTTTACGACAAAGTTGTACACTTTGAGGTGAATATCAAAAAATTGACTGGACATAATTCGAAAAAAGCAAGTTTACCTGTGAGGAGAGCCTGGGTGGGAGAGTCAATCCAGAAAGTGGTTTTGAAGTCAGTGCTTTCAGTTAGGATTTGAGGTTGGCCCATGGAAAAACGTTTTAATAAGTATTTCCCGTTACTGTTTGTTGCAGTTGGCTTAACTGAAATTCCTTTAGACAAAGAAGTTAACAAGGTGTTAAAACGGGGTTTTGATACTTTTTTTTCCCTTTTTGCAATCGTATTTATACTGAGCTGGTTGATTCCCCTATTGGCGTTGCTGATCAAATGGGAAAGCAAAGGACCGGTTTTTTTTCTCCAAAAGCGTACCGGTGCTTACAACCGGGAGTTTTGTTGTATAAAATTTCGAACCATGGTTGCTAACCCCTGGTCAGATACCCTGCAGGCCACCAAAAATGACCCGAGGGTGACCCGGGTGGGGGCATTTTTACGCCGGTTTTCCCTGGACGAAATGCCGCAGTTCATTAATGTTCTAAAGGGCGACATGTCGGTAGTAGGGCCCCGGCCACATGCGGTACCCATGAATCTGGTATTTAAGAAGCAAATCGACTCCTACGATAATCGGCATCGGATAAAACCTGGAATAACCGGCTTGGCACAGGTGCTGGGTTATCGAGGCGAAATTTCCAATCACTGGCAAATTCGTTCGCGCGTGCGATTGGATCATTTTTACATTCGCAACTGGTCCTTTTTTTTGGATCTAACTATTGTATACAAAACCATGGGAAAATTGATCACCGGCAAAAGTGACGTCTATTGATGGAGGGCTATTCTTGTCTTATCTGCCATAATGATATAATGGGCCCCACATACCAGGTAAAGGAGATGATGTTTGGTTCAGGAGAACACTTTGTCTATACCCAATGCCCTCAATGCGGTACTATTCAGCAGCTGAATCCACCTCAGAACATAAGTGCTTTTTACCCCAAAGCCTATTACTCCTTTGCCGGTTTGTCCTTATCCAATGTGCAGGTAAGATGGATGAAACGGCTTCGATTTTTTCTGTTTCGAAAATTTGGGTTTACGTTATTTCAGCCGGTGTATGGAAAATGGTTGCGCATACTGGATATTGAAAAGGACCAGGAGATTGCCGATATTGGTTGTGGAAATGGACAATTGTTATATGAACTCTACTCCTCCGGTTATCGGAATTTATCAGGATTTGATCCTTTTATGGAATCTACCCGTTCCATCGCATCGGGTCTAAGGTTGTATAAAATGGGTCTGGATGAAATTCAAGGCACTTTCCATGCGGTGATGTTGCATCATGCCTTCGAGCACCTGCCCCAGCCGGATACCTCCTTTGCCCAACTGGCCAGAATCTTGAAGCCAGGAGGCAAACTCCTGATCAGGGTACCGGTATCCGATGGAGAGGCCTGGACCGAATACAGGGAAAATTGGGTGCAATTGGATGCCCCTCGCCATTACTTCATACCCAGTGTGGCAGGCATGAAAATGTTAGCCGAAAGACATGGGCTCGAACTTTATCAAACCGAATTCGATAGTACTTCCTTTCAGTTTTGGGCAAGCCAGAAGTACCAGAAGGGGCATTCCTTACACCAATCCGGTCAGGACCTTAGCCCTTCAGCAGCGGTTCTCAGGGAATTTGAAAAAAGGGCGATATCCCTAAACAGCCTTCAAAAAGGTGATCAGGCGGCTTTTTATTTCCGTAAGCCCGGATAATCGAGGCTTAGAGACAAATCGGGATTATAATTTGAACAAGGCCTCGAAGAAACTCATGTTTTCACCCTGCTCTTTCATTACCAGCATGGGGATTTCGTGATTGGTGTTGACCAGTTTTTCTGCCACACTCCCCAATAATACGGCGGCCGATTTGGTTCTTCCACGGCTTCCTATGATCAGTAGATCTGTCCCGGAGCTTTTGGCATGTTTCATGATATTATCGGCCTCGTCTTTTTTATGTTTGAGGATAAATTCACACGGCAGATCCGGTAACTTGTTCTCAGAAAGAAACCTGGCAAAATCTTTTTTAGCGTTTTCCAGCATAATATCCGAAAATTCGTCAAATGACTTCCCGGTTTTGGTGTAGCCTCTGGGAACTTCATAGAAGTGGCAACAAAGGATTTCTCCGCCCGTCTTAGCAGCAATTTCGGATGCCAGTAAAATACTTACCTTTGAATGTCTTGAAAAATCTATCGGAAGTAGTAGCCTTTGGAAGGTTTCCTGAGTACGGTTTTCCGGCAATAACAAGACGGGGTGAGGGTATTTTTGAGAAAGGTTATTTACGAGAGAATCTGAGTGGGATTTGCTTTTTTTTCTACCCATCACCAGTAAATCTATGTTTTTGATTTTACTCCATCGCAATATGGTTTCCTGAGGATTGCCTTCTTTTACGATGATTTCATAGGGAATATCAAGGGATGGCTTTACATGTTCTATTTCATGTTCTATTTGGGATTCAATGGTTTCGTCCACGGGTGCGATTAGGTCTGGATAGGCCTGCGTGACTTCTTCAGGCAAGATCAGATTTTTTGCCACGTGGACAAAATAAACCATTTCTATGCCTAAAATTGGAGCGAAGGCTTTGATTTGGGTGATCATAATTTCATCTATAGCGGACAAGTCTAGTCCCACCATGGCTTTTTTGAAATAATTCATTGGTATTTCTATTTTTTTGGTAGCTTGAGATAATGTAAAACTTGGATTAAAATTATGAATTTAACGTTTGAAGTACTTTAATTAAAGGTTTTTTTATTCAATTTCTGTTTATCCGGAAATAAACGGTAATAATGGAAACCAAGAGCAGCCTAAAAAGAACGGAGGAATGGCAAAATCATTAAGAAAATATTTTCTAGCTATCGTACCCGATGAACCGTTGCGCCAGGAAATTACTGCATTAAAGCTAGCCATCCAGGAGCGGTTTGGTTGCAAGTATGCCCTCAAATCCCCTCCACATATCACGCTGAAAATGCCGTTTTTATATAATGAGCAAAAAGAGAAGCAACTGGAAAATCGATTGAGAGGGTTTTTTGGGGAGGAAGCTGGTTTTTCCTTGGAACTTGACGGTGTGGGTAGTTTTAGGGAAAGGGTGGTCTTTTTGCGTGTGAAATACCCTCCTGAATTACCGGCATTGCAACAACGGTTGGTTACCTATGGAAAAAGACAACTGGGACAGCAAATTGAGCTGAGTGATATGAATTACCATCCCCACCTTACCGTCGCTTTTCGAGATATTAAAAAGGGGCACCTGGCTGATATTATGGCCTTTATTCGCCCACGGTTTATGAGGCAATCCATGACAGTACATCGGGTGTCTTTATTGAAAAAATCACCTCTCTCCTGGCAGATTCAGAATAATTTCGATTTAATTTAATGAAATTTTAAAGGGAAAAATATTCTAATGAATTCAATGTGAGCCGAGTCCGGCATTATTATCTAATTTTTAAAAAATCGTTAATTTTTTTAATTCTGTAAAATCAAAAATCACTTACAAAAAATTCGGTTTTTGTTTTTACTATTTCAGAGTTGCAAATCGATGAGTTGGTAAAATGCTTACCGGAGTGCCATATAGCAAAATAAAATACTGATAATAAGCAATATAAGGAATAAAATAAATAGCCTATTTTTGGATAGTTTGGAAAAAATATTAAATTAAATCAATTAAATAGTAAATTAATTTAATAATATATTTTTTTAGACTTTAAAACAATAAATATTAAAAATAATTCTATTCAAATCAAGCCCTGATTATTTCATAATTCTTATTTTAAGGTAAAACACAAAATTTTTTCATTTAGCTATTGGACTATCTAGTGTTATGTTAACCGTAAATTGACGGATAAAGCCGTCTTAGTTTTATTCTT
>NZ_WNKF01000013.1 GCF_010119225.1 Cyclobacterium roseum
AAATATGGTGCATTCTTATTTACCGAAAGTGGTGCAGTTGTAATTACCGATTACATCACTATGTGCCATTTTTTGCTGGCTTGTAACCAGTTTATTGTTCTTGTGATAAACTAAATATTTAAAATATCATCAAATGGTGAACGATTTCTGTGATCTTTTTCGTGCTGAAATGTGTGTAAGTCTTCGGCGGTTCCTTTACAGGAATTTTTGATTCTTCCACAATTTCTTCATATGCAAGGGTTTTAAAGGTGCTTGTTGTAGATATACAAACCAATACTTCCTCATTTTTAGAATTGCCCTAAGAAATTTCCTCTGTTTTGGAATTATTTTCGTTGGATTTCTACTAACTAAAATCTCATAATTTCATTTTTCCTCCGTAAAATAGCGAAATTTTTGTACTTATTCTGGCTAATGCTTTCCTATGCAGTTAATATTAAGTCATTCAGATGTCGGTTGACACATTTTTTCCCTGTGTTGGGTAATGGTTTTGCTGTGTAGTGGGGTCAATTTTTTTCTTTCATTATTCTGAGAGTCTTTAGATGCTTAGTTTCGATCACAGTGCTAATTTCTTTCAGTCCTTGAAGATTCAATTTAGATGATGGGGTAGTAAGTTGATAAATCAAGATTCTAAACTCCTTCTGATATTGGAATCGATCGTCTTTGTGAAAAAGGGATATTTCACCGTCAACTTTTTTAGGATTATAATAACTCACTTTTCTCCCTTGAATCCCGAGATTTTGGTCTGACACAGCTTTGTCTAGTATTTCGAAAAACCGTTCCCAGTCCAAAATAAGAAGAGTTTTGTCGCCTAGTTCTAATAACTTTTCGTCAAAGGTAGCTAGGTCTTGGTCAAGTTCTAATTCTAACCAATGTAGGGAGCAGCAATGGGTTCTTGGGTCTACTAAGTGTTCAGAAAATTGGCCTTGAAAGTTTCTAAAAACTTTATGGAAATGGATTTCCTTTTCTTCAGTCTTTAAGGTTAGGCGGATTATTTGTTTGTTGTTGACGTTTAATTCCTTTCTGTCCAGTCTACCAGTATTGTCAGGTTTAGGACTTCTGAAATTTTTAATGTTGCTGAAAAATAGGTACTCGTTTTCGTACATGTCAATGATGTGGTTCGCTTTCCCTATTTTGCTTAAAATCAAGTACATCTTAAATTGAGGCTAACCTAAAGAAATTTAAACGCAATTTAACAAAAAAAATAACTGCTGTTCGCCGATGACATGATCCCGTAATCATAACATACCCTTTTTTAGCCTCTGATAATAACAACCAAACCTGAGGTTAAAACCTATCCAATTAAGCTTTTTAAGGGCCTGTAAGGGTTTGTTAAGGGCCCCATGGTTACTGATGCCCCCGTGAGCTATCAATTGCTAGAAGGCCTCTTTGAGGGCTGATTTTTTCTAAACATGGTAGATTTAGCCATGAACCATAATGATTAAAAAGGTTAATTGTGGGAGACGAGAGAAAGGTAGCCGAAATCCCATGTCTATAATTTATGAAAGGCCGGTGATTTCTCATAACGGGGGTAAAAACATTTGCAAACTTGGCATTTTTCAGCTTTTAGGCTTTTTTGTCCAAATAAATCCATTGTTCCAAATTGAAACGTTGAAGCCCCCTTATCTTGAAAAAAGGAGGGCTACCCCTACCTTTGGCTGTTGGGGCGTATATATTTTTTGGTCAATTTTCAGGTTTTAATAATTTTTTCATACCCAGGTAAACCCAAAACACCATTTTTGCCTATACTCTGTAAAGGAGGATAGAGCCCTAGCTTTATGCTGAAAACTATATTTTCATGATGTATCAGTCCAAAGACACAGTTCCTTCATGAATCTTACCAGTGACTAGAAGTGCTCAGGGTCACAGCCGAGAATAAAGCGAAAGCGGTGAGTAAGGATGCAATAACTTTAACGCATTACAATTCGCAAGCCTTTAAGATTTTTAGTTATTTGTCTTAAGGTATGTGGGAACCTCGAAAATAGATTCTCATTTAGTTCTCTCTGTATAAGGGAGAATTATGTGTATTCCTAAAAATATTACCCTTCTTAAGGTGAATTGGCAGGAAAACAAAAAATGAATAAAGGTCACTAATATTTGGTTTTAAACCATATAAGTCCCATAGCTTACATGAACCCCCAAGACCACATGAACCAATTACTGATTTTATTAAACAGGAGTTTTTTAAACCGAAAGCACCCGTTTTTCCTATACTATAGTGATTGAGGTTAATGGCAGGTGTCGCATTTATGCATACCCTCCTAATTGGCCAAATTTTAAACAATATAATTTACGCTAAAAATCGAAAAACATGGTGGAGTTTTACACAGTAAAAGAATTTAAAAATGAGCTTAAGTCACGTGGCATTAATGTCTCGGAAAAAGCGATTCGTCATTTTATTGCAAATGGGAACCTTAAAGCCCAAAAAGAGATCTTGAGGCCTACCCGATGGCAAATTCCAGCGTCTGAATTGGAAAGAATTATTAACTAATTGAATTTTAATGATTTGTTATATCTATAATACAAAATAAAGCTATTATTTTGTAAATATGAATTATAACAAAATAAAAAATTTTAAATAATATTTTTTAATCTTTGTGCAATAATTATGTTTAACAGGAAAAAAAGGAGGAGGTATGGATTTGACAAAAGTCGCAACACTTGGAAGGATTGAAAGAATTATTGATGGAAAGAGTGAATTCTCTAAATATGAATTAAAAAGGGCAGGGGATTTTTTTTATTTAATAGAAAAAAATCCTATTAAGGAAGCTATGGGAGGAAATATAATAATGTTATCATTCCATAAAGAAGAGGTAATAGAACAAGTGGAGGGAAATTCAGGGGTGGCAGGGGATACGTTCGACGAATATCCAGGTGAAACATTCCTGCGGTTCCTTCGTTTCATGCTCTTCTATTTGGATGAATTAGAAGCGAGTAAACTTTACAGAAATTATCAAATATCGAGAGTCTTAAATGAATTGATTGGAACTGAAAATATTACCGATCAAATATCTCTTTCTCTCAGATCAGATGAACCAGAAGATTTTGTATTTTCAATGAATAAGAAAAAATCTATTGATCAATTAAAAGCCTGAATTGGTGAGCCAAGTATAAGGATTTTATTCAAATACATATTAAATGTTTGAGATATTATAATTTTTACAACAATGTTAGAAAGAAGGAGGTACTATGACGATGGAAGACATTATGCAGTCAACAATGGAGTCTGTGATCACGGAAAAATTCTCATATTTTGAGAATCAGGTTCACAATTTAATCTTAGAAGTAACCAGGTTAAACTCAACAATAGGACAATTACTAAAAAAATCTAATCCAGAAGAAAAGCTTACTGTAAAGGAGGCTGCTGAAATTTTAAGGGTAAAGGAGAACACGGTGAGGGATATGTGTAAGAGCGATAAAATTAGTTATGAAAAATTGGGAGGCCAATTTAGGATCAAACGTAGCGCAATAAATGATTATTTGAACAGGCACATTTAAGAACTAAATTTAATATTTAAAGAGCAGGCAAATTGCCTGCTTTTTTGTTTTTAGCCAGTTTAATATGTCAAAAAACCCAATATTATTCAAGGGCAGAAAGTAGCATTTGGTTCCTTTTGTCATCTGTCATTTTTATATAAATTTCAGTAATGACAGTAGAGCTATGGCCAAGAAGTTCTTTTAAAGATTGTAGGGCCAAAGCCCCTTCTGCTTTATTCATTTCTAAAAATCTTCTTGCAAAAGAATGCCTACCTACATGCATTGTAACTTTTTTCCATTTCTCGCAGGTAAAGACCTTTGGCTTTCCATTGTATAGCTTTGTAAAAGAGACCAAATCTTTCAATCCTGCCCCTCTGGCAATCTGTTGGATATCATTATTAATATCATGATTATAAGATTTTGGAATATTGTTTTTATAACGGTCTAGAATTTTAACAACTTTGGGAGAAAGCACAAATTGAATAGATCTATTATTCTTGAAGGTGATGCCCTGAAAATGAAAGGAGCCACCTACCTCCACAATATTATAATCTTTTATTTTGCTGACATTCTGCCATCTCAATCCCGTATAGCAGGAAATTAGGAACAAGTCCTGAGCTAAAATTAAATGATCATGGATAGGCTTATGTTCTTCGATTTTTTTCACCTCTTCCCAAGAAAGAGAAAGCCTAAAGGGATTTTGATACATCCTTTTGAAATTCAAAAAATCTTTAGGAATTCGAATATGGTCGAATCTGGTGATGGCATAGTTACAAATTTTCTTAATTTCCGCAATATGCTTGTCTATTGTGTTGTCACATATCGGTACATCTACTAAATAGCCAATGAAGTAGTCATTGTAAAAGTCCTCTGTAAAATCCTTGAAATCAATTTTGGGGTTATACTCCTTCAGGTGCTTCTCAACCTGATTAAATTTTCTAATAGTTTCCTTAGAATTTTTGGAATTCTTTCTGTAATGCTCCACTACTTCCCAAAACGTGGTAGGTAATTTTATTGATTCCTTTTTTAAAGGCCGAGCTACACTCTTCAGATTTTTAAATTCTTCATCTATCCTAATTTGATACAAGGCCTTAATGTTTTTCTGGTTTGGCTCCACATCCTTTTTTTCCAGCTCTTGAACAGCCTCAATGAGCAATCCCTTTTTCTTTAAAATCCTTTTATTTATTTCAACACCATCAGGGTCTTTACGACTTACCTTTTGACCTGAAATATCCCATGCCTTTACCAATGCCCTTTCATCTGCCCCAATATTAATTCTGAGGCCATTGTAAAAAAATGAAAACCTGAGTGGGGCTTTTCCTTTATTTTTGCCTTGCTTAATTTCACTTCCTTTGATGATGTAAGTATTTATATCCATAGAAATATGTAACAAAATATGTAACAGTAATGACCCAATACAAACCTACATAAAAAACACTAAACATTAACCTAAAACACAAAAAACCCCTTAAAATCGACTTAGAAGCTATTTTTGAGGCTATCATTAGTTTAGTTTATAGCCTATTAATAATGGTAAAAGTGGGGACAGGTGGGCCCACCAAAAGCCTCTTTACGGACTGTAGAGGGGCTTTTTATTTTGTATGTAAAATAGATAAAGCGCAAAGACATTCCAGGTTTTCAAATCCTCCAGTTTTTTTGACTTTCACTTCCAAATCCTCTCCAATGTTTCAAACCTTGGAAAAGGTCCGCCACTTCTTCTCAAACCTTGGTTTCGTTTGTTTCGTTAAGTACCTTCACATTAGCAACGTAATTTCGTTTATCATGGCAATATCCCTCAAAAACAAGTTAACGGAAAAAGATCAAAAATTTGCTAAGGATGCTGTAGGTACCTTGAAAAGAATTACCACAGGCACCAAAACTCATGCCCCGGTGGTTTTTCAGGTGGAGGGGAATTCCATTTCAGTCCCAAGAAAGGCTGTTTTGCTTCTGGAAAAAGTGCTGGATGAAATGGCCGATGGGAAAACGGTGGAAATCGCATCCTTTTCCAAGGAAATGAGCACGCAGGAAGCGGCTGACCTGTTGAAGGTTTCCCGCCCTCACTTGGTAAAACTTTTGGAAACGGGTAATATTCCCTATAAAAAAGTGGGTACACACCGTAGGGTTCTTTTGGAAGATATCAGGAAATATGAAATAACACTACGGAAAATCAGAAAAAAAACGTTGGATAAATTGGCCAGGGAGGCCCAGGAAATGGGCTTGGGCTATTAATCGGACAGCATGATTTCAGCACTGCTTAATGCCAATGTCAATTATCTTGTAACAGCTATTCTAAAGGAGTTTCATAAAATCCTAATCATTGATTTTTTGAAAAGGAACTGTCCCAATATTTGCCAGTATTACGTTTTACTGGCATTTTTTTGATTTCCAATATTTTCCAAAAATCCATAGGTTTGGTATAAATTTGAACGCCAAAGATCATAGACTGATTGATGAATTTAAAAAACCGGGAGGATTCTACCCGAGAAGATCTCTTTGAATTCTATCGATCCTTTGAACTGGACCTGAAAGAGGGCACCTTCGAGTGGAGAATCTATGACCTCAAAGACAAAAATATCATTAGACCACTAAAGAGTGGGCTTTATGTTATTTCCTACAAACCCAAATATAAACCAGAAATTCGTGGCTAACTTCGTTACCAGCAGACAGGTATTCGCTGTGAAACGTTCTCCAAGCTAAAAATACCATCGCCTATCAAAAATCATTCATTTTTATCGTGAAACCTACGTGTATTTGTTCAGTTTTTGTTTGCCTTACGGTGCATAGATAAGATTGTAGCAATTATTGGTGTTTCTCAGGTGTAAAAGAAAGATCTCCATAAATTTTCAAATCTTGGACAAATGTCCTATATTTGAAGACAAACGTCTATATTATGATGTCTGAAGAACAAAAAAAATATTCTGCTGATTCAACGGGTATTGTTAGTGAATTGAGGGATTTACTTTCAAAAGTGGCTAATGTCAAGCCAGAAACGATAGCTGAAGAGTTGACCTATTCAGCATTTTTTGAAAATAAAATGTTAATCATTGGTGTAATCAGACAGGGTTTGCCTTATAAATTATTTAGTAAAATAAAGGATATCACCCCTTTTACAGAGGATGATTGGGCGGAATATTTGAATGTATCTAAAAAAACCTTACACAGACACAGCAATGAGGCTGACTATTTTTTCAAACCGATTCATACAGAAAAAATTATTGAATTAGCCGAAGTTACCAATTTGGGTAAGGAAGTTTTTGATTCCACAGAACAATTCTACCAGTGGCTAAATATACCCTCCTACGCTTTAGGTAACTTAAAACCAGCTGAACTGCTGAAAGACTCCTATGGAAAAGAACTGGTAATGGGAGAATTGAATCGAATTGACCAGGGGATTTTTGCCTAATGAAGGTATTTAGGCTATCAAAGAAAAAATATGCCAACACATTAAGTGGTAAAGGAGCTTCAAAATCTGGAAATAGGTGGAATTCAAAAGGAACGGAAATTATTTATACTGCCGAAAGTAGGGCCTTGGCCATGGCTGAAGTTGCCGTGCATTTAACATTGGCTACTTTGCCTAGTGACTATACCATGATTGAAATTGAAATTCCAGATGCCATAAAAATAAAGGAAATTAAAATAAAGGAACTTCCTGACAATTGGAATAACCATCCACCCAACCGGACTACACAGAAAATTGGGGATGAATTTATCGATTCTGACGAATGCTTATTAAAAGTCCCTTCTGCGGTAGTACAGGGAGATTTCAATATCTTAATTAACCCTTACCATAAGGCATTTAGAGAAATTAAAATTATCAGTGTAGTAGACTTTCCGTTTGATATAAGGATTTTTGAATGATTATTGTAACAAGCTCTGGGCTAATGGCCTATACAGCCATCTGAGAATAAAAAAACCGCCTCCCTATTGAGAAGCGGTTTTTATCTGTTAATTCAAAGTGACTACGGTTTGAGAAGAATGAAATGATGGAACCCTGGAGATGGGGACATCAAGCGTAGCAAAAGCTGATCAGTCGTTGCTGTCCAACTGCCTCCCGGGCCCTTTCCCGAAATCAGTATTGCTCAACTTTAAAATCCCGATAGACAAATTGGCGTGTGGCCATGTGGCGCAAGCCGATGCGGCCCTTTTGGATTTGCCTGGGTTCGATCCCTGCAGCAATGGCGTCGGTGTTCCAGGTATGGTCGATCATGCAATGGCCACTCTCCTTTTCCACCAATCGGAGCCGAAGCGAGGCGGCTCGCTTTTCCACCTGCACCAAATAGGTTTTTCCCGGAAGGATTTTACCATAGTCCACCATCGGTTCGATCAGGCCTCTTCCGGGATACCAATTCAGGTGCTCATCCCGCCAGGGGTACCGCTTGCTACGGAGATTTTCACGGAAACTGAGGCTAAGCAAGTCCATGTAAGTGAAGTAAATTCCCATGTCGGGAATTTCACGAAGGTGGTTCCAGGTGGAGATATCTTCCAGATAGGGAGGGATGCCTATTCCCTGCGCCTGTATGTAAAGCAGCGTGGTACCGTAGTCGCTATCGTCGATCCTGCGCATCTCATAACTGATGTTGATGTCGCCCTCAAACTCCTTTTTGGTCCAAAGCACGGCGTGATGGGCGTGGTACTCCAGGGAATCGTCGTTTTTGGTGACGGTCCCGCCTGCGAAAAACAAACCGTCCGCTGAATTGCGCAGGCTGGCATGTTTCCCATCCAGGAACCAGTTTTCCTGCCAGTCCCCAGTCATCGGGTCTTCAAAAAGTATTTGGGGCTCCGCTTCCTGGCCTTCGTTGAGGACCCGCATCGCCTGCTGTTGTCCGATACGGTCGATGAGTTGCTGAACAAACAGGCTTCGGGGTGTTACCGCAGCGTCCGGGCTTTCGATATGGCCGCTGCCCATCAATGCGTAGCCATAAAATTTACCTTGCTGTGGCGTACCCCAATAGCCGGAACGGGTGTTCGCATACTTGATTCCATTGGAATCGAAACCTTCTTTTTGTTGGCCGGTGTAGCCGATAGCGAAGTTATTTTCTCCTTCCGTTTCGGGATCGAAGACGACGATGCTGGGTGCATCACAATTCCAAATCATGGTATTGGCGGCAGACCATCCATGGCCGGTGCCGGAATCCCCGCGATTGATCGCGGCAATGCTACCGTCTTTTGTGGTGATATTATCGTAAAGATAGCCCGTGCCCCAACGGTGATGCGGTTCGGATTGCTGCCCCCGCACTGCGGTGGAGTTTACAAAAGCAAAAGGACCCATCGTCCGGGCACCCCCCGCAAAATCATGGCGGGCATCCTCTGAATAACACTTATAAACCAGATGGCCCGATCCGCCGCCCATCACGAAGGCGTATCGAAAACCGCCGCGATTCGGGCCAATAGGCTCCAGGTACGCGCAGTTCCGAACGGTAACCTGCTGTGAGCCATTTCCCATAGCAACGGCTGCAAATTGCAGGTGTTTTGCGGTGACGTTCCGTACCCAGCTATCCCGGGCATTGCTAATAGACACGGCCGTTTTATAATTCATAAAGTTAGCCGATTTGCCGGTGTCCTTGACGCCGGTGTCAAAATTTGAGACGAGCAGAAGTGACTCTACGCCGCTATGCGTCGCAAGAGAACCAACATCCGCTTTAAAAACTTCTCCGCCGCCATGTTCTTTCGCAATCGATTGAGGCAGCATTACCTGAAGCGTGAGGGTGTTACCCTGCACCTTTGCAATTTCTCGCAGGTGCATAAACTGGTAGGATTCCGGCTTCCAGGGTTTTTTCTTGGCGCCTTCTTTTCCACCTCGAATGTGACGGAGCCGCTCGCCCATGCCAAGGTCCTCGATCCACTGTTGGTTTACGGTCTTCCGGACAAATACAAAGTCGCCGGGTTTAAACGAAACGGCATTTGTTACTGACAGCTCGTAACTGCCAGAAGGCAGGTATGCGTCCGTGATTCTAACGGAACCCTCCCGGAATTGCTGGATTTCACCCTCGCCTATAGTGATGGCCGTCTCCCCTCCTTTGTCAGTCCGAAAGATCAGTTTGGTGCCATTTTCATCGTTGCCTTCGCCGCGAAGGACCACTCCGGATGGGATATGTAAACTTCCGCTTACGTAGTAGGTTCCGGCCTTGAGCAGGACGGCTCCTTTGATTCCCCGACTATCGGCTTTCATGTCTCCCATCTTGTTCAGGGCTGCCTGAATCGCTGGCTGACTGTCAGGGCCTTTCGGATAAGCCATCGTGCCATCCCGGCTGCTTTCACCCGAAGGCGGCCAAAGTGTTTCTCCAACAGGCACATTGGGAATGGGAACATTGCTCTGCTTGTATCCTGTTCGGGACCAATCGAGTACACGGTCACCCCGATCGCTATAGGATTTGTAAACGAGCTTTCCTTCAGCGCCCATGGAGACCAGGGGCTGGAGCGGATCTGGCTCAAATGTATGGATGGGTATGGTAGTGGGCGCAGGCTTTACCCAGCTCTCGGGAAGGTCAGTAATCGTTTCCGCAGCGGTGGTAGCCGGGCATCTCGAACAAAGCGCAAGTCCCTGTGCCCGCGCCGCTGCCAAGGTCATTTTTTTCATCGCTGCCTGCTCATCGCTGCCAAGTTGCCTAAATCGAATGCAATCCGTAACGTGTACCCGTTTTTTTCCGCCCCAATATACGGTGGTGGTGTCGGCGTTTTGGGCTGCAGTAGGCTGCATGCAGAAAAGGCTCAGGAATATTATGAGCACAGGGATAGGCAGGTTCAGGGCGATAGATCGGAAGATTGTTTTCATTCGATTGGTCGGATATTTTGGGAGAGCATATTAGAACCTATTCATTAACGGTTTAAATGTACAATTGTATTTCTTAATTACATGGTTTTTATTGCAGGAAGCCAGGCGATTACCCGAAAAAACGATCAAAAAAAACCTGATGGTAATGCAAAGGTAACAGCCATCCGGAACCCGTCAAGGCTGACATGAACGGCCTGCCCCAGACACCACAAAGGCTGTCCTTGACTGAATGTCTGACTTGTTGGTCCGCATTTAAGAGCTGCTAAAACCAGAAGAATATTCAATTTCGATATATTGACAAGCAAACTGTTAATCGGCAGCACGTCAATACTGTTGTCATTGGGGCCATTGTAATTTAGCTTGAAAAGGGTGGATCGGGAGTTTTGCTTGTAGCTGCCGCCTTAATGCAGGTCTTTTAATTTCTCAATTATTGCGTTAAGGTTAGATTTTGAAAGGGTATCAAGAACTTCGGTGTAAGACTTTGGAGGGTTCTTTAATCTTTTGGCCATTTTCAGCGATGAAGTTGGACGAATAAATCATTCGTAACCTAGGTTCAATTCCTGGGCTTGCTCTGAAAGAAATCTCAATTTTTCTTCTCTGGTCCTTTGAAGGCTTTTCTCGTAGGTGACCAAACCCCGTAGCAGGATTCTTCGATGGCTCCCTACTTTTTTGAAAGGAATGGTATTGTTTTCCAGTAATTTAATCCACTTTGGTAATGTTCCTTAGCTTTCGTATTTTTATCATAATGCTATTGCCGTTTTGATCACCTGGTGAGTAATGGATGGAACATTTAGCTTAATACCTGATGTTTAAGCTAATAGGAACAATTATTGGGTGTATACATATAAAAGTACTTTAAAAAAGAAGGAAGATGGATTATAAGCAACATATAGAAAGGAACCCAGAGATTATGTTAGGTAAGCCGGTTATCAAAGGGACCCGTATTACAGTGGAACTGTTGATGAGAAAGCTGGCAGGTGGATTTACGCTAACAGATCTTTTAAAGAGCTATCCCAATTTGAACAAAGAGCAGGTTCTGTCTGCACTTTTTTTCCATTCCCAAAGTTAAAAGGGACTGTAAATCGTCAACTCGATTTTACTTATCGCCTGGTAACTTTCCTGCCAATGAAGATGAACGTTAGTTGAAGGTACTGGTAATTTTCCGATAGTTAGAAGTGGTTCCTATACAGGCCAAACTGGAAATAACCGCAATGGTTGCGGTTAGTCAATAGTTGTGCAACATGCTTTAAAAAAAGTGAATACATGAGACAAAGGATATTGATGACATTGTTTGCGCTTCTGATTTTAAGCAGTGCATTTGGACAGAATTTCGAAAAAGTAGTTTTCAACGACAAAGATATAGAAGACTATTACATTCAATTAAAACTCCCAACAGAAAAGATTAATGGCGTTTTGATTTTGTTACCAGGTTACGCTGAAAATGCTGAAAGTATATTTCCGTCTTCTAATTTATTTAACACAGCATATGCAAATGATATTTGGACAATAGCCATCGCTGGTGGAGAAAAAATATATGCTGACGAGAAAGTAATTGATAAGATAAATAGGGGGCTTACCAACTTTATCAAAAGAAATCCTAATGTTCCAAAGGACAAATTTGTAATTGGAGGATTCTCTGCGGGCGGTACAATTAGTTTGAGATATGCACAATATTCAATTGAGCATCCAGAAAAGACTCCTATAATTTTAAAGGGCGTATTTACTGTTGACTCACCAATAGACCTTGTTGACATTTGGGAATATTTTCAGAGAAAGATTAAAAAGAATCATTCGGAAGCAGGAGTCTTTGAAGCCAGATTCATTTCAGAAAAAATGAAGGAAGAAATCGGAACACCGGAGACGCATCCAAAACTATATAATGAATTGACCCCTTTTAATCACAGGCTGACAGAGGTAGGTAATGAGAAGTACCTGAAAGACATGGCAGTTAGAGTTTACCATGATATAGATGTAGAGTGGCAATTGAAACAAAGACGAAGAAGCTTATTTGACTCAAATGAACTTAGTTCTTCAGAGCTAATTAACAGATTGATGTTAATGGGTAATGAAAGAGCTGAGTTTATGACAGCAAAACAACCGGGTATCAGAAGTAACGGAATGAGACACCCTCATTCATGGTCAATTGTTGACGAAGCTGAGTGTATCAAATGGACACTTAAAATATTTGACGCGAAATAGATTTAACCAGAAGCACGAATGCCCAAACATTGGCTAAGAGCAAGCGGGCGGAAAGTGTTAAATTGAAAGTGGTTACCTTTAGTAACCCCAGGTAGTGGCAGGCAGTGAATTGCATTTTAATGCCCGCCTGCTCTTAGCCTTGGCCGTTAGGCTTCAATTTAATTTTCATTCGTATAATTATATTTCATGAGATAAGCGTATTATTAATCATAATTCATGAAAAGTAATTGATTTTCATGGTATATTTGTACTTGTATGTCATAAAAAGGGATAATGCATCACTGTTTTTCACAACAAGTAACTGTATTTCATGGAAGATCTACTCCTGAACCTGGATTTCTTGCCGGATATGCATTATTAGTAGCTATTATTGAGGAAAAGGGGGTGAACGTTCCTTTACCTGACAGACTTGCTATTTTTACTGAAAAACATCAACGGTACAATACCGACCAATGGCAAGTATTTACAATCAGACATAAACCTGACAATGACATAACCAGTCATTTAGCTTTTGCACTAAAATACGAAGGAATAGAGCTCTACATTCTAAAAAAATTCTTTCAACACACGGGGAGCGAGCCTGTTCTGCATATGCTAAAGAAAGAGCCAACCAGTCAATACAGCAGAAAGGTATGGTTTCTTTATGAATGGCTAATGGATAAAGTGCTTGACGTACCAGATCTCAAGGCAGGAACATATGTCGAAATAGTCAATCCCAAACTTCAATACACAAGCTCTTCAATTAACTCTACCCGACACAGAATAAAAAATAACCTACCGGGGACACCAGCGTTTTGTCCCATGATTAATAAAACAGATAAAATCGAAAACTTCATATCTAAAGATTTATCTGGTTCAATGGAAAAAGGCTTAGATGGCAGGGACAAAGATATCATTAGAAGGACTGCTGCATTTCTGTTATTAAAAGACTCAAAAGCTTCCTTTGCTATTGAAGGAGAATATCCTCCAAACCTTAGAGCAAGGAATTGGGGAAAAGCAATTGGACAATCAGGAAAAAAACAACTAACCATAGAAGAATTAGAGCGGCTTCAAGACATCGTTATTGGGACAAAAAAACTGAAGAATATGGGGTTAAGAACGCAGGAAGGTTTTATCGGAGAGCATGATCGCGAAAATTTTTCTCCCTTACCTGACCATATATCAGCAAAATATAAGGATTTACCATCTTTAATGAAAGGACTATTGGATACGAATAAACTTCTACAAGAGTCAGCGTACGACCCTGTTTTAGCAGCAGCCACCATAGCATTTGGATTTGTATTTATTCACCCTTTCTCTGATGGTAATGGCCGTATCCACAGATACATAATTCATCATATATTGACTCGAATGGGGTATACTAAAAGGGGCATGATTTTTCCAATATCAGCAGCCATACTAAATCGGATTGATGAATACCAGTCAATTCTAGAATCATACTCTTCTCCAAGAATAGAATTAGTAGAATGGCAGCCCACACCAGATCATAATGTTAAAATCGTCAATAATACAATTGATCTATATCGTTATTACGACCTAACCAAACAGGTGGAATTTTTATACGAATGTCTAGAAGAAACCATCGAGCAAATAATACCAGAGGAACTGGATTATTTAGAAAAATATGACCGAATAACTAATTATATAAACAATTATTTGTCTTTGCCAGACACCAAGGTGGATTTATTGATCAAGTTGCTAAATCAGAATAACGGTAGGCTACCAAAGAATATAAGACAGAAGGAGTTTGACGATATCACTGATGAAGAAATTTCATCAATTGAAGAGAACTTTCAGTCCATTTTTGAAATAAATAATAAATAAACGTAAGCCGAACAAGAGCTAAACTGCATTGAAACGCGGTTTAGCCAAAAGAAATGATTTATGGTGAGAGACCTAAAGCATAATTTGATTTTCGGTTCAGGTTGAGATTCTGTAAATTTGAAATGGTAAAAAATAATAAGATAGGTGAAAATATGTTCGCTGATTTTTCATTGACAGATGGAAACTTAAACTGCAACGATTACGACTTGATTTTCCCGATTTCTGATTTATATAATGGACAAATAGGAGCATAAAGATTGACTGTATGGTTTACGCCTACAGCTTTCGCATCATACCTCCAATCGACCAGCAAGGAGCTGCCAAAGTTACGGTCTTAATGAAGTTTATTTTTACCAAGGAGTTAGTTAACTGATAGTATAATGCCAAAAAATAAACCCTTTTCCAGCAGGAAATGCCAACGGCAAAGCAATCCTGTTATTGAATCCGCAGAATTCCCCATCACCGCTTTAGCCAGTCAGACGCGGGTAAATTTCCCATTAAACGATTTTCCGTTTATTTACCGGAACGTTGGGTGCTTACTGCTCGTTTTCTTCGCATCCTTGCTGAGCGCATGTGCTCCGTCCAAAGTCCCTTCTGATACGTTTTTTGACGGCCAGTCATTCAGGGGCTGGAATGCCCACACAGAATCGGTTTGGCGCATTAAGGATGGAGTCATCACGGGTGGCAGTTTGAAGGGGAATTCGCGCAACGAATTCCTGGCGACGGACAAGGTCTACAAAAACTTTCACCTGCGGCTCGAGTACCGGCTTGTTGGCACAGAAGGATTCGTGAATGGTGGCGTACAGTTTCACAGCCGGCGAACCACCCATCCGGCGAATGAGATGAGTGGTTTCCAGGCAGACATCGGTGCAGGCTATACGGGCTACCTCTATGATGAGTCTCGGCGCAATCGCTTTTTGGCGGAGGCAGACTCTGATTTCGTTTCTTCGATTGAGCGGGTGGGCCAATGGAATCGATACGAAGTCATTGCCCGTGGCAAGCAGGTGACGATCCTTCTCAATGGTCAAAGGACGATTACCTATCGGGAGCAGGAGGAAGATATTCCGCTGGAAGGACACATTGCCTTGCAGATCCATGGCGACAGCAACGCAGAAATTTCGTTCCGTAACCTTCAAATTGAGGAGTTGGATGATACCGTCTTCCCATCCAATGAGGCTATCATGAGTCGTTTGGGAACCTTACAGACCCGGGCACCCGTTCCCGCCTTCGAAGACGGCACCTTCCAGTTGCTAGAAGAAGATGTGGTCGTATTTGTCGGTCAGGATAATTTTGTGCGTGAGCAACGATCGGGCGAATTGGAGTCGCTGTTGGCGGCAGGTTTTGCCAGGAAACGGCCCCGTTTTCGTTCGATGGCATGGGAAGGGGATGTGGTCTATGAGCAATGGCGTGACCTGAACTTCGGCGATTGGAGCGATCAACTGGATGCGGTGGGCGCTACGGTGATCCTGGCTCAATTTGGTCAGATGGAAGCACTGGATGGACCGGACCGACTGGCGGATTTCGAAGCAGCCTACAACCAGTTGCTGGATCAATTTTCCCGCCGGACCCACAAGTTGGTGCTGGTGTCTCCCATCCGTTTTGAAAAACCGCTCGCTTCCCATGCACCCGATCTTAGGGAAAGGAATGACGATCTTCAGTTGTATGTGAAATCGATGGAAAAGATCGCCTCCCAACGCAACGCGCTGTTCGTGGATTTGACCAGGATGCCATACGGGAATCGGCTCACTGAAAATGGAATCCACCTGACACCGGAGGGACTACGCTTGGTGAGTGAGGAAATTGCCCGGCAGTTGGATGTTGAAATCGGGGAGCTACCTTCGGAGGAGGTCCGTCGCGCCATCGTTCAAAAAAATCGCCTGTGGTTCGATTTTTGGCGGCCGGCAAACTGGTCCTTTGTCTATGGAGACCGTGTGAATCAGCTGTATGGGCAGGGGGCCGGGGCTGAGCCCTCGCTGCAGGTCGCTTTTGAGCAGCAGCTGCCCCTTGTGGAAAACGCAGATGCCGTCATTTACGACCGGATCGCTGGTAAAGAAGCACCAGGAGTCTCGGTCGATCCGGTGGTGTACAGTGAGATGGATGCCTTGACACCAGAAGAACAACTGGCCGGGTTCACGACCGCCGAAGGGTATTCGGTCAATCTCTTTGCTTCAGAGCTGGAAGGAGTCGTGAATCCCGTGCAATTCGCCTGGGACGAGGACGGAAGACTCTACGTCGCATGTTCACCTTCCTACCCGCAGACCCTGGCCGGGATGCCTGCGCAGGACTACATTCAAGTCCTGGAGGATCGTGACCGCGACGGGGTCGCAGATAGCTCCTGGCGCTTTGCCGAAAACCTGAAAATGGTACAAGGCTTAGAACCGGGTGCAGACGGGCTTTACGTGTGCGACTTCGATCGAATTCTTTATCTTCGTGACACCGACGGAGACAAAAAGGCCGATGAGCGGCAGGTACTATTCTCCGGTTTTGGCGTAGGCGATACGCATCAATTGGTAAACAGCATTACGCATGGACCGGATGGGACGCTGTGGTTTACCCAGGGTCTCCACGCCATTTCCCGCGTGGAGACCCCACATGGCGTTGCCCGTCTGGACCGGGCCGGGGTTTGGCGCTATCACCCCCGCCGCTTAAAATTGGATAGTTTCTTCGGAGGAGGAATGGCCGGCGCCAATTGCTGGGGCGTCGCGTTTGATGACTACGGCCAGGTCTTTCACAAGACCGGAGACCGCCCGGAAGGCTATTGGACCGTGCCCGGATTGGTTCCTTTTCCGGAACAGGACGGTTCCCGCTACCATGAGGATCCGAACAAGGCCTACCAAACGAACAATCCGGAGCAATATCACGACGTAGGCCCCCTTTTTGAGACCTCGCCCAAAACCACATCCCTGGAAATCATTGGCACATCAGCCATGCCCGAAGCGCTACAAGGCGCGGCACTGATCGGCGGATACTTCGGATCGGTGGTGGAAGTGCACCAATTCCAGGATGCAGGTGCAGGGTTTGCTACCAGACAGCTTCCCCGATTGATCACCTCGGCCGATAATTCGTTTCGCCCGGTGGATGTCTCTGTGGGGCCAGATGGCGCCTTGTATGTAGCAGATTGGTTCAACCCGATCATCGGTCACTACCAGGCGAGCTATGCCGATCCACGTCGCGACAAGTCACATGGCCGTATTTGGAGGATCACCGCAGATGCCAGGTCGTCCTTAACCTACCCTGAGCTATCCGCAATGGATGAGGGCCAACTGCTTGCACTTTTGGATTCTCAGGAGCGATGGTTGCGCTACCAGGCGAAGCGCCTGCTTTATTACCAGCCAACGGAAACGGTTGTGGCTGCGGCAGATGCGTTGGAGCTTCACGATCGAAAAGACCGGTTTCTCCTCGAATTGATCGGGGTTTATCAGGCGCATGAGACGGTTCGACCGGAGCTGCTCGATCGCCTGTTGCAGTCGAAGGATTTCCGGATTCGGGCTTATGGTGCGCGTGTGCTGGGAGACTGGGCGTCCCGGCTGGAAGGTGGAGCCCTTGGTCGGCTACGGGAACTCGTAAATGACGACCACCCCAGGGTCCGCCTGGAGGCCGTGATAGCCGCCAGCTACCTGCGGGAGACCCCTGCGATCGAAGTGGTAACCGCAGCGCTCGAATACGAGTTGGACCCCTTTCTGCAGTACGCGTTGAGGCAGAGTGCGAGGTCCCTTCAACTTCTCTGGGAGACTCCTTTTCAGGAGGGGGAACTCAACCCCACATCCAAGGTTCAGAATGACTTTCTGCGGGAGTTGCTGGATCAGGGACCTGCGGTCATTTCAGCTGGCGAAGCCTTGTATGAAAAGGCCTGCCTGGCATGCCATCAGCCAGGTGGTAAGGGTCTGCCAGGGGTGTATCCACCCTTGCTGGGTTCAAAGCGGGTCACCGGAGACGAAACGAAGCTTATCAAAATCGTGCTCAATGGGCTTACCGGTCCCCTAGACGTAGCGGGAGAGCAATACGGTGCCGGAACCCAGTCCATTCCCATGCCTCCCATGGGTGGAATGAGCGACCAGGAGATCGCTGATGTCCTCACGTACATCCGCAAAGAATTTGGTAACGGATCACGTGCGGTTGCTCCGGAAATGGTTGCGAAAACCCGGGCCGAGGTCTCCGGACGAACCAAACCCTGGACCGCCCGGGAGCTGGACGAGTAACAAGCCGTACGGGACAAGTACCTGGTTGCGCCTTCAGTTTTGGAATAAGGGGCAGTTGGGGCCCATTGGCCTTTGCCTATCGCATAGAAATCCGATTTTGGGTTGGTTTTACCAAGAAATGCTAAGGGAATTGGTTCTGTTGGGATCGTCTGCCAGGACTCTTTTATTGGTCCAATCCCAAGGTGAAAGGGAGCGGCACAAATCCGCTTGATTTGATCGGCTACCCGGTGACTTTTCGTTCAATGAATAGAAAAATGCTGGTTTAATTTTTGACTAATTTCCCTATATTTGATGGAGCAAGGGTAGTTGACCAAAAGGGAAATAACCGCGCCGATTGTGGTTAGTGAGTAGAGTTGGCTTCCATGCCAAGCAAAAACTCCTAAAACAGCGTACTATGGAAAAGAAAGACCTGTACCAATTGACTGACGAAGAACTAGTAGTCGAGAAGAAGAAACTAAATAAATCCAAGATCTTTAATGCAGCAGCGATTGGCTTTCTTGGAGGCATACTCATTTTCGGTATTGTCTCCTGGAGTCTCTCTTCGGACAAAAACTTGGGATTCTTTATTCCCATGGTAATACCCATTGTTTTTATTTATCGGATGCTCAAAGGTCCAAACAAAACCAAGGATTTGGAAGAGGTTTTAAAAGAACGCAACTTAAATTGACGGATTACTGAAAGCATGTATTGCCCGGAAAACCTTCCAAATGGGCCAATTTCTCGGAAGTATGGGCAAGAACAGAAAGATGCAGTGTAGAAAAACACAGAGGAAAAACAGGTAGTTCAGCCAATAACACGTATCGGCTATGCCTTTGAGGCACTTTGCATGGCAGAGACCATTGAATGACCTTGGAAACCAGTGCACGCACCAATGGCAGAAACCCAAAACATCGGATCTGCGTTGCCTATCAATGGACCGCAGGACCACATTCCCTAGGTCCTAAACACCGTCCGTATAAACGGTTCGAATTGGAAGAAGTAGGTGCCGACCTTGGCAATAGGCCTTTGCAGCGGTTCAGGCAATCAAACAAGCCTCAGCGCATTAAGGCAAAGCTGTCACCCATTATATGGATGAATTATAACCGCTATTCCTATAGCTACTTCTCAACACCCATAATCGGATGCAGGCAGGTTGCCCAGTACCTAATAATAATTTTCAGAAGTTCGCCCTGGGCTTCAATACTATCCGCTTTTTTAAAAAAACCCTGCACATTATACGTATAGGCTTGTTTTACCCTTTCATTGGAATCTTCACTGGAAAAAAAGACGAATGGAATGGATTTTTCACGCAGGTAAGCGTCCTTTTCAATTTCCTTTTTAAAATCCAGACCGCTCATTTCCGGCATATTGATATCGCAAATGATAAGAAAAATCTTGTCGCGATTATCTCTAAGGTGCACGAGTGCTTTTTTAGGATCTGAAATATATTCTACCTCAGGAAAACGGTCTATCAAGTTTAATGCTTCTTTAAGTAATAACTCTTCATAGGGCTGATCATCCACTAGCAGGATCTTTCCTGTTATTTTTTTCATAGTACCGAAATTGTTTCCAGGTTAAACTTTTGTTTTCCAGTGCCTTGATGGATAAGTTAAACATCTTAGCGAATGCCAATTTGTTGTTGAAAATAGTGATAGTATGCAAATAATTTTACTAATCTGCCAACAAATTTTTAAAAAAAAAGCCTTTGGCCGCCTCATTTTTTAGCTTACGGGAAATTACCTGTGGCGATAGTTTTGTCGAAAGGATGCAATCCGCTTTTCTGCCGATGACTATATTCCTGAAAACATATTGGTAGGAGAAGGTACAGGAATTGCCTGTATTGTTTCGCTCTGTAAATGCCGGCCTGAAGCGCCTAAACAATATTAACCGTGGGTGCCGCCTACGGTTGTTTGCCAGCAAAACTATCTCCAACCCCGGATGGGGCTGATTATACCGGAGACGCGTTCCAAAACAGGCAATCCTTCAATCGAGGCATTGGATCCGCCTATGTGCAGCGGGGAAGTTAGATACTACTCGCTGATCTCCTTCCAAACAGGCATCGTCTTTCCGGCGAAACAGAGAAAAGGGTATTTCCTTCAAATTTTGTAGCCTTGATAGCATAGCAGAAAAATGTTTCTTCCGATGATCTTTAAAGGAATAATTACGTGTATTACCTACTAATGGACAGGGTGATTTGGTGGGGAAGATCTATCCGGAGTTCGTTGCCTGGCCCTGACGCAGTCGGGTACCGGCTCATTTGAAGGAGGTGTTCATGAAGGACCCGCTGGTGAAAAAGGAAAGGTGACGGTATCATTTGCTGGTAAATCAAAAAACGGTCAAATTAATTGCTAGACAAAAAACAATAGTTTTTCAAAAATGAAATAAAATAAAGGACTATAGCCACTTTCAATGGTCCGGAATGCGCAATTGTTCCCTAGCAGAGGCACTTCCTGTCACCGGGCAACATCGACTTTACCGTATCCTGGCGGGCAAAGCGGTAGCGGTTCTCAATGCAACGCGACCTGCAGTAATTTTTCATTTTGTTAATTTTGCCTACCTTTAAAAGGCTAATTAGTGGGTAAGCTAAACCATCTACCTATGTTACAAAGGAAATTTGACCAAATAGTAAAAAAGGAATTCCCAAATGCCAGGGATGCGAAAGACACGTCTATTCATTTTTTAGGAAAAATGCAAATCGAGCATCAGCTGAATGTCTCAAAAATTCTTATGGCAACATCCGTTTGTTCGGACGATATCAATGTGCCATCGACTACCTTCTTCAACGTTCTTTTTGGCCCCTTCGTAATGGGCGGACTCGGAGGTATTCCATTTGTTGGAAAAACCGGGATGGCGGCCTATGCCCACCATATTCCGGATGAAGGAAGTGCGTTTATCTTTTATGGGCCTCACATTGGCATTACCTTAGATGGAGAATTGGGCAAAATGTTCCGACCAAGAATGGAGGAAAAGGGCAATTCATGCGGGGCGCTGATGCTTGCTCTGAACCGTTTACAGCATGATGGGTACACGCCCATCGTCAATGACGACGATTACCAACAGATGAAGCTGGAAGAAAGTTTACTTCCCTTTAGAGCGGAAATACTTGCCAGCGAAAATCCCCCAAAAGCCATTACAGAAGCTACCTACGGTATTATCGACAACAAGATTCGCCAATACCTGAAAACCTGTAAAGATGAATTTCATGCGGACAAGGTAACCTTATTGGGAGGTATCATCATCAATACGGACTATGGACTGGATGATTATTTTGATACGAGGAATTTTGAGGTGATCGACCTGAAAAGCCTGTAGCCCGCATGGTGCCCGATAGCATTTGCTAATGCAGATGTGTTTGCCAATTTCTACTCTGCACGGATCAGTATACCCGCCACGTTGGTACTGCTGATTGGAAAAATGGACCCGGAACTACTGCGGAATTCGCCCCTTTTCGGGTCAACAAAGAATTGCTGCCTTTGGGGTAGAACCCATGCTGACCGCTTGTCAATCGGTTTCTTTGGCACGCCCCAAGCAGTTTGCTTGTGGTAGGCTGCTTAGGCTTTTGCCAGTTCGGTACAGGCTTTTACCAGCACATCCAGCTCCTCCAGGGTGGTGTAGAGGTTGGGACTGACCCGGCAGCCGTGCACGTTGGAGCCGTCGATCGCTACCGTGAAAATCTTGTACTTTTCCATCAGGATTTTCGCAAAGTCAGCTGGTTTCAGGCCTTCAATGCCGACGTTTCCGATTCCACAATGCCGCGCAGGATCCTCGGGCGTGTTTACAATGACTCCCGGGATATCCCTTACTTGGCTGGTCCAGTACGTTTGCAAATACCGGAGGCGTTCTTCTTTTCTTTTTCCGCCGATGGCATGATGGTAATCAATGGCATCACTGATAGCCAGATCGGTATAGGCAGGGTAGGTACCAATATGGTTCAGGCGATGAATGTCGTTGGGGTCTCGCTCTCCCTCGGCAAGCAATGGCCAGACATGTTCCGCATTCCCTTTCTTTACATACAAAAGTCCGGCACCAAGCGGCGTGCTCAGCCATTTGTGCAGGCTGGACCCATAATAGTCGCAGTTCAGATCGGGTAGGTTAAACTGGAAATGGGCAAAGGCATGCGCCCCGTCCACCAACACCTGCACCCCTTTGCTATGGGCCATGTCACAGATCTTCCGCACGGGCAAGATCTGCCCGGTAATGTTGATCATGTGGGAGACCATCAGCAGCCGTGTCCGGGGCGTAATGGCAGCAGCGTAGAGTTCCACAATTTCTTCGTCGGATTGGGGCAGGTTCGGAACAGATACCACCTTGTTGACCACCCCATACCGTTTGGCCGCCAGCTTGAACTGATTCAGCATGGCGCCGTAGTCCTGCTCGGCCATGACGGCCTCGTCTCCTTCCTTCCAATGAATGCCGGTAATGATCAAATCCAGGGACTCGGTGGCGTTTCGGGTGATGACCACCTCCTCGGGGCTGCAGCCCCCCAATTCCGCCAGGCGGGCAGTGGTGGCCGCTTTGTTTCCCTTGCGCTCGTTTCGCATGTACCAGGATCCCTGATAATTTACCTCCCGCACGTGCCCGATTAAATTTTCGAGGGTTTCCTGCGGGACAAAGCAATAAAAGCCGTTTTCCAGGTTGATGTAATCGGGTTTGAGCCGGTACCCGGCCCTGATTTCCGCCCAGAAGTCCTCGTTGGAGGCAAGTTGAGCGGGGGGTATATGCTCAAAACGGGTTAGTAGCTGGCCAAAGGAATTGACACCGGGGCTGGCCGTAGCACCCAGTGCTAAAAGGTTTTTCAGAAAGGTTCTTTTTCTCATCTTCTGGAACATTTGGATAAATATAAGAAAAAAACGCCTCGGTGTAAAGGGAGTATTTCACCCCCGGGGAGGATGGAGTGGCACTAGATTATTCCGGAGCATGGGGAGAGGAAAAGGTTCAAAATATGCGTTTCTAAAATAAAAATCGGTAGATCTATAGTGCTTCGCTCAACCATTTTCCTGTTGCTACTTAGGAACTAGAAAATTGATTTAAAGATATAATCTTAGGTTTATTCAAAATAAAAATTTTAAAATTGGTAAAAATAGAAATAATATTCGTATTTTATTCCTAGTCAGAAAAAAGGTAATAAGCTGGGTATTGATCAAATAATTTTTTAGTGACTTATAAATCAGCAGCTCGGATGCCGCAGCCATTAAGATGATTATCATTGGAAGATCCGAGTAAAACAGGCTAAGATACCATACGTTTTTGATAAGATGACGGACAGTAATCTTTTGCCGATGATTTAATTTTGAATTCTACTAACAAATTAAATAATTGTATTGTATAGAGAAATAATACAGGATAAGCTTGTTCATTTGAATTTAATTAAAAATAGCCAGTTCAAGTAGGGTTTTACGCTGCTAATAATTTAGGTATGTTTGCCAGGGATTTGCCCGGTGAAAAATAGGTGCTCTGTTACCTCAACATCACGGATGGTAAAACTTGCTGAAAAGAATTGACTGAGGTTACGCGCATGTTGAAGGTTGGATGGATACTGACCAGAATAGATGGATTTATTTTGAATTAATTAGGTTAATACGTTAAGTGTCTTTTTTATAATCCGATTTTTCAGCATGTGCGGACTTTGGTCGACTTCCATTTATTTAAGATAAAGAGCCCTGTTACTGAGTTCGATTTTAATATAGGACAATTTGGTTCGTTTGAACGGTTTTGTATTTGATTCCGGGCTTTTTGGAAAAAAATATTCAACCCACTTTCGGGGTTGCTGAAAGGAAAGACTGGCTCCTGCACCCCGGGTTTCGCTCGGGGTTATTAGTGTTGAAGCCCTGCAGGCTTCGGAGTTGAATAGGAGCTTGTTTCCTGGGAAGTGATATGGAACTTCACTGCATCTGATTGGGCTCAATTTGGATTAATCTTTCTAGATACCTTTCATGGTCGTTGTTAATTCCCATATAGCAACAGGCCTGAAGGGCCTGAACAACAATAACCGTGGGTGCAACCCGCGGAAAGCTAACAAAAACGAAGCTCCAACCCCGGCAGGGGTTGAACTTACTGTGCATCCGTTGTAAAAACAACTATTTCTATAATCGATTCATTATATCGACCCATGGGAACCATGGGAAATGGTATTAGAAGACGGCATACCGTGTAAGCAGGACTGTGTTCAACTCACTTCGGGGTTGCTGGAAGGATAGATTGGCTCCTGCACCCCGGGTTTCGCTCGGGGTTATTATTGTTGAAGCCCTTCAGGCTTCGGAGTTGAATAGGAGCTTGTTTCCTGGGAAGTGATATGGAACTTCACTGCATCTGATTGGGCTCAATTTGGATTAATCTTTCTAGATACCTTTCATGGTCGTTGTTAATTCCCATATAGCAACAGGCCTGAAGGGCCTGAACAACAATAACCGTGGGTGCAACCCGCGGAAAGCTAACAAGAACGAAGCTCCAACCCCGGCAGGGGTTGAATCTTTTTACGGAAAATAGATCAAGATTAGGTTGTCAGGTTTTTGAAACCTCACAGATTTTTTTTTCTACTCTTTTAGAAACCTGATCCGGTCCGTAAATCCGCTGTTTTCCAACTTGATAATATACAAACCGGTTTTCAGGTGGGCTACCGGTAAGGTAAGTACCGTCTCGTTGGCGGGGAGTACATAGGTTCCTACCACCTGCCCATCCACAGACAGCAGGGTCAATTGGCTGGGCTCCGGAAAGGCGCGTTTTACTTCCAGGGCAGCCAGGCCTGTTGAGGGATTGGGGTTCAGGCTAACCTGGCTTTTCATTACAAAATGAACTGCATTGGTAGTCTGCAACTGACCATCGCTTCCTTTCAGGATTGCTGAAGTTTGGTAGGAACCTGGACGGAGCTGTTCCGGAAGGCTGTGCCAGGTAAGTTCATCGCTTTTTTCCCAGGATATATTTCCCAACTTTAGGTCTTTCGTTAAGGCGATGCTTTCCGATCCATGCAGTGGGCTGCCGGTCTTTAAAATCAATTTCACCTTCCCATCTGTTTCCTCTGCGCGTAAGCTGGCCTCTTGTCGCATCCGCAGGCTGCTTGGGGAAGATTTGCCCAGTTGGATAAGCAGTGGCTTGGAAGACAGGGGTAGCAGCAGTTGGCCGTTTTCATAGCCTACAGTAGCAACTTCCCCCTGTGGGTCCAGTCCGGAAAGGTACCAGGCCGATGCTGCAGGCAATTCGTAGGGAAGGGCAAGGTTTACGGCCACAGAATCATCCCCGGTGACCGGTCTCCAGGCGATTAAATGGCTGTCTTCACCGGCTTCATTGCGCAGCAGGTAAATATAGGCCTTATCGTCTTCCTTCAATACTTCTTGAAAACGTAGGCTGGCCATTCGGTTTTGAAGTGCTTCGGCAGCGAAAAAGGACCTTTTTTCTTTAAAGTTAAAGTTGAGGGATTCCGTAAGGCCGGAGCGGTCGTAGTTTCGTTGGGAGTCCGTACTTTCCAAATCCACATTCGCATAGAAATACCAATGGGCCCGGTCAACGCCCATGCGGCTCAGCCAAAGCAGTCCTCTCACGGCATACACGGCTTGGGAAATGGCCGATACGGCTTCGCTGTTGGAAGCGGTTTCATTGGCACTGGAAGCATCCCAGCCCCATTCGGTGACGTGGACCTCCTTGCCGGGCATGTTATGATCCCGGAAGCGCAGCCCGGCAAAGAGTGCCCGCATCTCCGAAGCCGGATGCTCCGGGTGCACGGCCAGGCGAATTCCCGCTTCGTTTCGGATATAGCTGTACAGGTGCAGGTTGATGCCATCCAGGTACGGAGCAGCGGCTTCCGATAGTTTGTAGCCCATGTAATTTTTGCTGATTCCGGAATTCCCGGCCTCGGGATTGGAGGCCTGAAGCGCTGCGGGCAGCACGGTCAAGGCTGGGTCGGCGGATTTCATACCCTTTGCCATGCCCTCCAGGATAAGCCGGTAGGTCTCATTGCTGTAATCCCAGGGTTCGTTGCCAATCTCCGCGGAACGGATAAGATCCAGGTTTCCAGGTCCGAAGGTGCCGGCAAAAGCCTGTCCCAGGGCCTCCCCCGATTCGTAGGGGCTATCCCAGTCGGACTCCCGAAACCGGTCGAAGGTGTACGTCGCATCCACGGAAAACCCCTTATTTTTCCAATCGGAATATTCCTGTTCCCATTGGGTCCATTTCAGGTGCACCTGCAGGTTGTCCGGATCATAGCTGGGGATCTGATCCGGATCCGGGGTATCCCAGTGGATGTTGTGATAATTTCTGGCCTGGGAAGCCGCCCGGATAAATTTTTGAGCACCTTCGTCGGGACCCTGCAGGTTCGGTACTTTCTTTGTTCCCCAGGCCCAGACGGTATTCAGCCCAAAGAGTTCCCCGAAACTCCGGTCCTGTGGTTCTGGGGCAGGAGGGGGGCCATAGTTGCCGTATTCGTCGTAAACGGTGATTTCCTGTATGGTGGCTTTTTTATAATTTTCATCGGCCAACTGTATTTCCATCCTCAGGTAGCGGGCCGGAATGGGTTCGGGCAATTGGATCGTTTGGAAATCCAGGATGCTTGGGTCCAGGTCTTTTACCCCTACCAGGCTGTCGGGATGGTTTCCCAGGAGCAATGTAGCCGAAATGGCGGTGCCTGCACCGTTCCATTGCCGGGTTCGGATCCAGGAAACTTGCTTTTTCTCTCCCAGATCCATGGTCAGGTGCTCGGTCAGGGGCTGGCTGTAGGCCGCGATTTCCTGAATGCTGAAGGCCGAAGGAGAACTCAAATAAACTTCGGTGACCTGGTCCAGTTCGACGGTAAACCGTTGGTGCCCACTGGTACCTACCGGATAGGAAAGTTCTTTCCTTTCTCCGTTGGCCGTGGTAAGGCGTATGCTAATGGGTTCGCTGAAATTGTTCGAAATCCGCAATCCCAGACGGTGAATGGGCAGGGAAGGAACAGAAAGGCGGTACCAGGCGAGGTTTTCTCCCTCGGGTATTGGAATAGTGGGCGTACTGTTTCCCAATAAACCATCGGTAGCTTTTTCGACAGGGATCGCTCCGGATGCTTCTCCGGCCAGATGCAGGAGCACATTTTGCAGGGGATTGGAAACGTACCGGTCAGGCAGGGGATTATCGGATACCCAGGCCGTGGAAAAATCGTTGTCCAGGACCCTGGAGGCCTGATTTTGCGCTCCGGCTGCGGTGGAACTGGCAACTACACTTGCCTCTGAGGACAAGGCCGGGTAGAGACCGGCATGCGGATCCCATGTAACGGAGGGCGGGGGATTAGGGGCATTTTCCCCAAAAATTTCCAGTTCAAATACGGATACCTTCTTATAATTTTCAGGTACCAGGGTATGGGCAATTCTAACGTACCGTGCTTTTATGGCCTGCGGAAATTCGGTAATAACAAGCGAAAGGTCTGTTGGATTGAGGCTGCCTACCTGTACCAAGCTGTCCAGGTGGGTACCCATCAGCAGGGATGTTGCCGTGGCATTGCCCCAGCCGGCCCAGTGCTTGCTGTGGATTTGCTTTATCCATCGGTCCTGCTCCAGGTCAATGGTAAGGTATTCCACAGCGGCTTGCTCCAGGGCTGCCAGGTCATAGATAAAAAAGGGGGCAGTACTGGAAAGGCTGATGCTGACAATGTTTTCTACATCCGGCGTGTAACGGATCGTGGCGTTATTTTGGATGTCGGTGTAAAGCAGCAAGGTAACGTTGCCGGAGGCATCAAAAAGGTTGATTTCAACATCTTCCTGAAGGCCACCCAAACGAAGGCCCAACAGGTGGATTTTTTTTGGATCGGAGAAGAGCAGTGCTGCAGTTGCCTTACCATCGACTAGGCTGATTTGAGGAGTATAGGTACCTAATTTCCCATCGGTGGCATTGGCCAATATGGTGCCAGAGGGGCTGTTCAGGGCTTGCCCCAACAAAATATTTTGTTCCGGATTGCTGAAATAAAGGTTTGGAAAAGGATTGGCCGATACCCAGGAGGTACTGAGATTGCCGTCAATGGCTTGTTGTGCCGGGGCATTGGCTGCGGCCGAACTTGCGGTGACGGTCCCGGTCACTTTGATAAGCGGATTTTCCCCGGAAAACGCAAAAGAAGCGCTTTCGCAGAGTAGCAAAATGCAAAGGGGGAGTAATCTAAAAGGCATAGGCTAACAGGAATGAGAAGGATGACCCCGCAAGTTAAATCAAATTCCCTGAAGTTGGAATTGGTTTTTTTAGATGAATTGAAAATCGGTTGCCGATTGGCTATTGACTTTTTTAATTAAATGTTTTAACTTCCTGATAGGTAGGTAACTATATATTCTGTTTTCCCCACACTAAACAACAGGGCTATGAAGAGATTACCTCTGCTATCTCCTTACTTTGACCCGGAGGGCAGCGAAAAGAATTGGAGGCCGGCCATTAGAGCAAATTTGTTTGCCGGGATAGGCAGTTATTCCAATGATTTTGGGGGTTCGTCAACTATTCGGGATGATATCGTTCGATTCGGGGGATCTATTGAGCCAGGTATCCTATTTAACCCCCGGAAGGGATTATACCTGGGCATGTACTTCCCCTTATTCTCTTATACACAGACCCGGTTTAGCAATGAATTTACCGCAGAACCCTTTGTCGACAAGCAGTTTAAATTTGGCCTCAACAAACCCGGCCTGGGCATGGAGGTGTCGTTTAGGTTTTAGGTGGATTGTTCGTGAAGTGCCTGTCGAAGCAGTAAACATGGAAATCAGGGAAAGCCGAAAGTGCAGAGCAGAAGACACCCAACCTATCAGTAGCATATATATAGCTTCAAAACAGCATCCCCTCGTCTTAAATCTCAAGGCAACCGTTGGTGAAATCCTATTTTTCCACTATCTTGCCCGCATTGCTTATCGCTGAATCATGTTTTGTAGAATCTTTTTAAGTGGAAGGAATATCCCGGAGAGGCAGTTTTGTTAAAAAGGGGCAGCGGAGATTTGGGCAATGAAAAAGAAATTTTGTATTGTTGAATTCCAATAGCTTGTACGGAGTTAATTCTTTTTAAATAGGAACAATAAAACGAGTTAATTGGCGACCTGGTTCTGTTAATATCTATTTTAAAGTGCTCGTAATAAATAGGTTAATAGAAAGTTAGAAAACAAGGAAGGTCCGAGAAAGCCTACGGAGTCGTAGTCCAGCGGTGTTCAAATGAAATTTTTGCAATGGAAAAGTGGAGTCTAGAACCCACTAAAAAAAACGGGGCGGAAACGAAAAGCCAAACGAGTAGTATAATTTAAATTTTAAAAAAGATGAAAGTATTAAATTTTTCAGTGGTATTTTTTCTATGCTTAGGTGTCATATCTTGTAGTGAAGATGATTTTAAACCAGAAAATTCAGAAAGATTAATTACAAATGCAGAAACAGAAAACCGGAGTAATGAATGGGACATAACAGGTCAACTTCATAATGATTTTTTAGATTTTTTTATAACTCGTGATGATTTTGAAAATAGTGCTTTTCGCAGTAATTTATTGGAAATAACTAGAGAATTTTATTCTATAAATAACCTACCCTACAATGGGAATGAAATCAATGCAACATTTGATGTATTCCAAGAAATGGAAAACGATGGTGTGGATGTAGGAATAGTTTTAGACAATCAATCGTCGACTGGATGTGATTATATTCCGACATTATGCGATCTCTTCCCTTTCAATCCATTTCCAATACCAGATTTTAATTTTATAACTTCCGGTAACAATACCGATAAAGTATTAGATTTTATCGAAAGAACTAAAGAACTAGAAAATGATGTATTAAAAAATGATTCTTTTAGTGAAGAGCAAAAAGCTGTTCTGTTAGAATCTTATGCTGTTTCGAGATATTCACATCAATATTGGCATAATCAGGAAGTTTTGGGGAATGAAAGTCAGTGGGTGGACTCTATACGCGAAATAGATGTAATTGAACAAGCTTGCTCTGTTTGTAAAGCTGATTTTGTCGGAGCAGTTACAGGGGCATTTACAGGTCCTGGAGCATTGATTGGGGCTGGTGCCGCAAGTGCTGCTCAAGCATATGCTAATTGGTTGTTTGGGGAATAATAAATTTTTCTCTTTTTCAGGTGAATAAAAGCTGTTTTAGAATTCTATTGGCTTTAAAACGTTTGAAACCATGGAAAATAGTTGATTTTCTATGATTTGATTTTTAATAGCAATTAAACTTAGAATTATCTAAAACTACCCCATAAACTCACCTAAACTCAGGAGCGGGTTTGCAGATAAAATTACACTATTATACTTAAAATTAAGCCTAGTGATTTTATTGAAACGAAAGTAAGTTAAACCCGCTCCTGCATGTATAAGGCCTGACTTGAAGGGGTCACAGAGCTTTGGAACAGCTCATCGACATGCTGATGTGGGAATCCGACTTTAAACAGGTTGCATCGAGCAGCTTTCTATACAGAAGGGTTGTCAAAATGGCTGCTGCTGTTTTTGAGAATTCATGCTTAAGGGGAGGTATTTATGCGAGTTTTATCGCATTCCGGCAAGTACCGGTGGAAGGGTGTTCCCCCTTTTCCTGAACTGATTAGTTCTAAATAGAAAAAGACATGCTAAGTACGTACTTTTTTCATGTATTTATACGTATTAGTTATAATGAATCATGGATAAAAAATCAACATTGAAACTTGACAAATCCGTATTTGTACCGGATCGTTTCGGACATGGTAATAAAATATCGGGCAAACTTGGTTTATTTTAAAATATTGACCAATTTGTACCAACCTGCAAGAGTTATGAAAAAAATCAAAAGAAAATATATCGTTGACGAGGACCAAAAAAAAGTGGCCGTACAAATTGATATCGCCGATTTTGAAAAAATAGAGCAGCTATTAGAAGATCATGCACTGGGAAAATTAATGGAGGAAAATGATTCTGCTGAAAATCTAGATTTAAATGAAGCGAAAGCCTATTACGATCAATTAAACAAAACCTGATTGGGTGACTGTCCGGATTAATAAAAAATTTTTAAAAGATTTGTCCAAAATCCCCGTAAGTGATCGGAATAGGATAGCCCAATTTGTTTTTGAGGAAAGTGAAAAGATTGTTTCGATCGGATCAGAGGGAATATTTGAAAATGGATACAGACCAACTAGCCAAGGATTTTTTGCCAAAAGAAATAATGTTCAAATTGTACCGAGACATCCCTATTTGGGATTATCGACAGCAAATTGATCTGGTAAACAGCTACGCCGGGACCATTAAAGCAAGCATGGATCGGGAGGTTTTTGATATTAAACTTCATCATCAAATTGGATATTGTTACTGGCAAGGAGGAATTTACCGGCAAGCGATCGTTCATTTTGAAAAAGTAACCAACAAATTAGCCCCACATCACCATCCTTCCCTTTACTTTCAGATAGTAGGCCTTTTGATACGATGCAACCGGCAGATTCAGGAATTCCGCAAAGCACTTAATTGGGCCGAAACCGCCCTAAAGAATCAGGAGACTACTACATCCTCCTTTGAGAAATTGAATATCCTGAAAGAATATGTAGATGCGTTGAACGACTCTACCGAACCCTTTAACAAGGATTACGAACCAATCATTGAATATGTAATTGCCGATTTGGGCTTTCCGGAAACGTTAACCGATCCCATTGAGACCGTAAATGCCATTCGAACTACCCATCATATCTGGAGCCGCAAACTTTCTGATGTTGAGCTATCCCAAGCGCATCTGGAAGAAGATCAAATCATACGGGCCTTTGAAAATTACAAGCAGCACTGCCCGATTGAATGGTATCGAAATTACGCTCAGCATGCAATTGATATTAGAAATCGAGCATGACGAGTGCTCCGCTTTTTACTTAGTGTGGTAAACTGCTTCGATGAATTTTAGGCAGTTACACAGGTTGTATTTCAGTCAACATACTGTATAATATTGTCAAAATAAAGCACACCTTTTAAAGCACAAAATCCTAAAATTGAATATCCTTTTCAACCAATTAGGCAAAAGAGATTTTTCCTAACATTTATTTCCATGAAATCGAGCATGATGGAGGCGACACACAGAGGGATGATTATAAAGCATGCGAGATTCCATATGGCCACTTAAAGACAATTATAAACATATGAAATCGACCATGACGAGATCCTCACACACTGGGATCATTGTTAAACATAGGAAATTCTCCCGAATCAAGTTCGAGACAGGTTATCACGACCTTTCGTTTGGGACAACGTATGATCGTTAAGAAGCAATTATAGTCACCATGAGACAGCATTTTCAGAACTTCCTTTTTATTTTAATAACTGCTTTTTGTTTTGGCTGTGGGAATAGCAATAAATCGGAAAAACCCGGCAGGCAAAAAGAAAGCTTTGATTTTGATTGGCGGTTTTCCAGGGGAGATTTTCCGGAAGCTTCGCAGCCGAATTTTGACGATAGTGGGTGGGAAGAAATCGATGTTCCCCATGATTGGGCAATTCTGGATGAATTTTCACCAGATAATCCTACGGGCAGGCCCGGGGGCTTTTCATCAGGAGGGGTGGGATGGTATAGAAAGACCTTTTTATTAGGGGAAGAGGCTGCCGGGTCCAAAATTTCCATCGAATTTGGAGGAGTATATGAAAATAGTGAGGTCTGGATAAACGGGCATTACCTGGGACTTCGACCTTATGGCTATATCAGTTTTAACTACGATTTAACCCCATACCTGAATGTAAATGGAAACAATGTGATTGCCGTGCGGGTAGACAATTCCCAACAGCCAAGCGCACGCTGGTATACCGGTTGCGGTATCAACAGGCACGTCTGGCTGGTTAAAACCAACAAATTGCATGTTGCCCGACATGGGGTTTTTGTAACCACTCCCCATGTCACCTCAGAAAGTGCCCAAGTAGCTATCCGTACCACCATCAAGAATGATTGGGAGCACGACGAGCCATTTCAGCTGTTTCAGGAACTGTACACTTCCAGCAATGAACTGGTTGGCCAATCGGAAATAACGGCTCAGGTGGATCCCGGGAAGGACACGACCTTCGACCAAAAATTAACCCTCCTTGAGCCCGATTTATGGTCTCCCGATGATCCTACCCTCTATACCCTTAAGACCCTTTTGCGTCAAAAAGACTCCCCGATGGATGAGCTACATACACCGGTAGGCATACGCTATTTCGAGTTTTCACCGGACAATGGATTCTCCTTAAATGGAGAAAGGATGAAAATGAAAGGCGTTAACATTCATGCGGATTTAGGGGCACTTGGTACAGCGTTAAACGACCGGGTGTTGGAACGCCGGCTGGAAATATTAAAAGACATGGGTTGCAATGCCATCCGGACGGCACATTATCCCCATTCGGAGGAATTGATGGAAATGTGTGATAGGATGGGCTTTATGGTGATGGACGAAGCCTTTGACGAATGGCTGGAATCCTGGCCTTTTGGGGGAATAAAGCCGCCGGAAGGAAAAGCAAAATACGGGTACCACCTGCATTTTGACGAGTGGGCAGAAAAGGACCTCACCGAGCTGATCCGTAGAGACCGAAATCATCCGTCGGTCATTCTTTGGAGTGTTGGAAATGAAATTCCAGACGCTTGCTTTGAAATAGGGACGGAGCGATTGAAACGATTGATGGAAGTCGTTAGAGAAGAAGACCCGACCCGGCCGATTACCGCGGGCATAACCCACATGCACCTGGCCAACGAAAGTGGATTTGCCTCCCAATTGGATGTGACCGGATATAATGGAGGAGGTGGCTCTGCGTTTATGTATGAAGCAGATAAGGAGACCTATCCGGACAGAATATTTTTGGCGACTGAAGTTCCCCACTCCTTTCAAACCAGAGGAGTGTACCGGACCCACTCCTGGTACCGGGGACAAAATCCCCTGGGAGGAATAATGAAAGTTCCGAATCTTACGGAAGAGGAGGTCTTTACCGACGTGCCCAAACATTACAGTTCTTCCTATGACAATGCCATGGTACGGATAGGTGCGCGTGATTCCTGGAGGAGAACACGTGATTTACCCTACATGGCAGGCGAGTTTCGCTGGACCGGGTTTGATTATCTGGGAGAGTCGTTGATGGGGTGGCCGGCGAGATTCTGGAATTATGGGATCATAGACATGGCCGGATTCCCCAAAGACACCTATTTTTTCTATAAAAGCCAATGGACCGATGCACCCATGGTACATATCCTTCCTCATTGGAATTGGTTAGGCAAGGAGGGCGTGGAAATACCTGTGGTGGCCTATTCAAATGGTGAGTCAGTGGAGTTGTTTCTAAACGGCAAATCGTTAGGAGAAAAGGAAATGGGGGATAAGATGGACCTGGTTTGGCTGGTTCCTTATGAACCAGGAGTTTTGGTGGCTAAAGGCAAACGGAATGGTGAAGTGGTTTCGGAAATGGAAGTGGTGACCTCAGGAGATCCGGCAAAAATTCAGCTTTTGGCCGACAGGCAAACGATAAAGGCCGACAAGCAGCAAGTGGTTCATGTGGAAGTAAACATTTTGGACAATAACAACCATTTCGTTCCCAATGCTTCCAACAGGATTCAGTTTAAAATAGATGGCGAGGCAAGCATTATCGCAGTAGATAATGGAGATCCGTTAAATGAGGAAAGCTTTGATAACCCCTCACGTAAGGTTTTTAACGGAAAATGCCTGGTTATTGTAAAATCGAACGGAAAACCGGGACAGCTTACCTTAACCGCTAAAGCAGAAGGCCTGGAGGAAGCAGAAGTGACGGTTGTTACCCAATAAAACTTATTCGAAAAAGGTGTACCGAACAACCTGCAGGAAAAGGATACTTATTTGCCGTCCGAAATTTGATGTATAGTAATGAATTTGGGGTAAACAAATCATAAATTTAGCATTATGCCCAAACCTTTAAAAAAGAGAAGTATGATCGGGACTTTTACCCGGCCTGTTTTGGTTCTCCTTGGCCTGCTGTTGCTCCTTTCCTGCAAGGAACAGGCAAGGCACCCCAATATCATTTTAATCCTCACGGATCAGCAAAGCGAGAGCATGATGAGCAGTTCGGGTAACCAATACCTCCATACCCCTGCCATGGATTACATCGCCAACAATGGCATTCGTTTTACCCGGGCCTATGTTACCAATCCGGTATGTTCTCCCTCCCGGGTAAGTTTGATGACGGGAAGGTTCCCTGGCTTTTACAAAGACGCTGAAGGCCGGCAGGTAAGGAACAATGCAGGGGCTATGGATATCCCGGCCAACAGCCCGGAGGCATCGGGTGAAAATCTGGCAAGCTTCCTGAAAAAAGCGGGGTACGATTTGGTGTATGGGGGCAAACAGCACCTGCCAGCATTCCTGGATCCGGATTTGGTGGGATTTCATGTGCTCACCGAAGATGCCAGAGGGGAATTGGCAAGCAAGGCTGCCGACTACATCAGGGCCGATCACGATAAGCCCTATTTTATGGCCGTATCCCTAATTAACCCGCATGACATTTGCTTTATGGCCATACGGGATTTTGCAGATTCCACTTACCAGCAGCAGTTGCAACGAAATTTTAAAACGGAACTCGCACTGCTGGACAAGGCCCTGGAGTTGCCGGAGGGCATCAGTCGGGAGGAATTTTTTGAACAGTACTGCCCACCCTTGCCTCCCAATTTCGAACCCCAGGAAGACGAGGCAAAGGCCATTGAGCTGTTTTTGAACCGTGATCCCCGGTTCTTTCGCAGGGGAGCCCGAGAAGAATATACTGAAGAGCAGTGGCGCATGCACCGCTGGGCCTATGCCCGGTTGACCGAAATGGTGGATGTGCACGTTCAGGAAATTTTGGATGCGTTGATTGAAAGTGGCAAAGAAGAAGAGACGCTGATCCTTTTCACCAGCGAGCACGGAGACAACGACGGCTCCCATCGATTGGAGCACAAAAACGTACTGTACGAGGAGTCGGTTAAAGTTCCGTTTACGGCCATGTGGAAAGGACACATACCCGCCGGGCAGGTAAATGACCGGCAATTGGTGTCGGTGGGCTTGGACTTATTACCTACTTTGGCGGACTACGCCGGCATCGCTGCCGAAACGGATCCACGTGGCAGTAGTTTGCGCCCGCTTTTCGAGGGGGAAAAAGTGGATTGGCGGGAAAGCCTGGGCATAGAGGGGGAAATCAGCAGGGCAGTAATCCAGGAAGGGGGTATCAAATACATCCGATATGATGCAGCGGGATTTGAGGAGCGCCTGATGGACCTGAAGGAGGATCCCTATGAGACCACCCATTTTACCCAGGACCCGGCTTATACGGAGAAGTTGGAAAAAATTCGCAAAGAATTCGAGGAATACTGGTTTGAAGGTCATTAAAAGACTGGGTGAATGTAGTATATTCATTGTCGTACATTGAAAAACCAAAGATGAACACCATTAACAGGATGATGACAAACATCTGCTCGGACACATTTTACGGACAAAGAAGATTATTGCTTAAAGACCCAAATGGAACATTGGTTGATGTTTCCTCACCCATACCAAATTTCGACCATAAGTAAAACGCGGGACGGCGGATTACTTCTTGGCCATTTTGGTCATGGCGAAAAGAAAAGTGCTCCTGAAAAACCCATAACCCAATGATCATGAAAAAAATAGCTCCCGTCTTACTCGCCTGTTTATTTAATGTATGGCTTTTGCCTGAAGTATGGGCTCAAAAAAGACCCAATATTCTCCTTATCATGGCGGACGATATGGGCTATTCCGATATGGGAAGTTTTGGGGGAGAGATATCCACCCCAAACCTGGACAGACTGGCCGAAGGAGGTATAAAATTCACCCAGTTTTACAATGCGGCCAGGTGTTGTCCCACCCGCGCATCCTTACTCACCGGACTGTATCCCCATCAGGCAGGTATAGGCGGCATGACCAACGACCGGGGCGTTCCTTCCTACAGAGGAGACCTGAACAAGCAATGTGTGACCATCGCCGAAACCCTAAAAGAGAGTGGTTACCGAACTTTTATGTCCGGAAAATGGCATGTGACCAAGCATGTGGATTTCTGGAGGACCTGGTTGACCGAAGATCAGAAAATACGAACATCCAAGGATAATTGGCCTTTACAGCGGGGTTTTGAGGAGTTTTTCGGTACCATCCATGGAGCTGGCTCTTACTACAATCCGGCTACCCTGACCCGAAACAATACCCCCATCACTTCCGGGGAAAACTTTTATTATACGGATGCCATTAGTGAGCATGCATCGGAGTTTATCAGAAACCTGGGAGATGCGGAGGGGGATGACAGGCCCTTTTTTGGCTACATCGCCTATACCGCTCCCCATTGGCCCCTTCATGCCTTGCCGGAGGACATCAAGAAATACAAGGGCAGGTATGACCAGGGATGGGACAAGATACGGGAGGAGCGCATGGCCAGAATGACGGCCATGGGCCTGATTCCTCCCGAATGGAAATTGAGTGACAGGGATCCCGATAACCTTTCCTGGGAAGCAACCGAAGATAAGGAATGGTGGGCAGCCTGCATGGAAGTCTATGCAGCCATGGTAGACCGGATGGATCAGGGCATTGGAAAAATCATTCAGTCACTGGAAGCAACCGGACAATTGGACAATACGCTAATATTCTTTCTGCAGGATAATGGAGGTTGTCACGAGGTGCTGACCGATAACTGGCCCAGGTCCCTTCACTTTCCGGCGTTTCAGCGGGATGGAAGTCCCCTGCTCAGGGGCAATGATGTCCGTCAGATGCCCGGTCCGGAGAGTACCTATATGAGTTATGCTTCCGAGTGGGCAAATGTGAGTAATACCCCCTTTCGACTGTACAAACACTATATCCACGAGGGAGGCATTGCTACACCCCTGATCGCCTACTGGACGGAAGGCATTCAGCAAGCTTCCCGTGCTACGGACCAACTGGGACATATCATCGACATCATGCCCACCATTGTAGAAGTAGCCGGAGCCAGTTATCCCGAGGAATACAAGGGAGAAAAGATCCAAGCGATGGAAGGACAAAGCCTGGTGCCGGTGTTCCGAAATCAAAGGTTTGATCATCAGGCCATTGGATGGGAGCATGAAGGCAATAGGGGATTTAGGGATGGAAAATGGAAGTTGGTGGAGCGAAGAAATCCCGGGCTCTCCTGGGAGCTTTACGATATGGAGACCGACCGCACCGAGCAACGTAATTTGGTGGAGGAGTATCCCGAAGTGGCCCAAAGCATGATTCAAAAATACCAAACCTGGGCAGATCGGGTAGGGGTGGTGGATTGGGGGAATCGATAGCTTGCCCTGATCTGCTTACAGTAATCCCAAAGAGTTGGGATGAGGAGCGGCTCTTTCCGGCTTCGCCTCCGAAAACAGAAGGCTTACCATATACTCCCGAACGGCGGAGGCCAGGTTGTTTAATAATCGTGATCGGGTTTCGAGGGTGTCGAATTGGCTGACAGCTTGCAGGATGAGCAGTACGTAAGCTATTTACATTGTTGCTATAAAATAAAAAAACGTATTATGTTCCCAAATTTCTTTGGTCCTGCACGGCTGACCATGATTTTTTAGCGGTTGTATTCCTCCATTTTGTTAGCCAAACCCGCAGGTTAACATACAACACATTTTGGTTAAAATACTGAATAGTCAAGACGAGTCATCTTAGTACTTTTATCGACAACTTAAGTTCGATAATTAAAATGGTATTATCAATTGGGCATGCCGTTACTTTCCAAAGCGATTGGTTATGAGTATCATTCTAAAAGTAATTTTGGGGATCATGACGGGAACGTTTGGGTTCTATTTTATTACTGACGTTTTTAGAAATAGAAAGATGTTTTCCGGCAAACCATGGTCAGGTCTTTTAGGAACCGGATTTATCACCAATTTTTTCGACACCCTGGGGATCGGAAGTTTTGCACAGCAGACCGCTATTTTTAAGTTTTTTAAGCTTGTTGATGACCGCCTGATTCCTGGTACAATGAATGTTGGAAATACAATTCCCACTGTAACGCAGGCTTTTATATTCATGACGGTAGTTCAGGTGGACCCCGTTACCCTGGTCAGCATGTCAACAGCTGCACCCCTGGGTGCATTGCTTGGTGCCGATATTGTGTCCCGGATGTCACGCCGCAGGATTCAGATGGGACTTGGTTTTGGCCTGCTGGCTGTGGCCCTGATTATGATAGCCAGCTTTTTGGATTTGATGCCTGTTGGCGGCGAGGCCATAGGACTGACAGGTTGGAAACTAGCTGTTATTGTTGGTATGAGCTTTATTTTTGGTGCCTTGCAAACTGTCGGAGTCGGGTTTTATGCTCCCTGTATGGCAATGGTCTATGCGCTAGGGATGCATCCGCTCACTGCCTTTCCAATTATGATGACCGCAACTGCCATGTTAATGGCGGCTGGTGGGGCACAGTTTGTTAAAAAAGGAGCCTATGACAGGAAAGTTTCATTATCGCTATCGATTGCCGGGATTATAGGCGTGTTTCTGGCCGCTTTTGTTGTTAAATCGTTACCACTGTTAATGCTCAAATGGGTGGTCTTGTGTATCGTTCTTTATACATCGGTATGGATGTTTCTTTCGGCCATCCGAAAAGAAGGGGAGTCGAAAGTCGAAGTAATTTAATAGGAAAAACCCATTACCCCGTGTTTTAGGTTGTTCCATGGAAAAAACAGCTACTTCTGAGCGGTTAGCTGCCATGTGGGTTAAGAAAAAGCCTGAGAGTCATCGACCATTTTTACGAGTTGCATTCGACTACTTTTTAGAAAATCGGGACAATTTCATTCCTATCGGTATTTTTAAAAGCGTCCTTTGTCAATATACAACACATTTTGGTTAAAATAGTGGATGCCTTGCCTGGAACATCTTAATACATTTAAACAAAAAGATTTTTATCCAAATTGCTATTAGCCTACTGGCGAAAGCGCCTTTAGTTAATTAACTGACTGGTGTGGGATAAGGCACCCTGGAAAAATGACCATTACTATAGCCTATGCGTTATATTACATTGTTAATACCTATTATGATCTTGTCTTTACCAGGCAATCACATTTTTGCTTATGAATTTAATAGGGGAAATTCAACCCACTATTCTCCATCCACATTTCAATTAAATTCAAATGAATCACTGGTTGGTAATAAACCATTTCAAGCCAAGCCAATCTCAATCGAAGTGCCAACTAGAAAAACTCCCCCCAACATCATCCTTATCTTTTGCGACGACCTGGGCTATGGGGACTTATCTGCCTATGGCTCGGTCTGGAATCAAACTCCGGAAATAGACCAAATGATGACTGAAGGGCTGCGGTTTACCAACTTTTATGCCGGAGCACCCGTTTGCACCCCATCACGCGCCGCATTGATGACGGGTTCCCTGGCAAGAAGGGTTGATCTAGACCTGGACGCAGAAAACCGTTGGGTGCTTTTTCCCAATGCCTCAAAGGGTATTAATCCTACCGAAAAAATATTACCTGAGATTTTGAAGGAAGCCGGATATGCCACTGCCATTGTAGGCAAATGGCATCTGGGGGACCAACCGCAATACCTTCCTACCAAACATGGATTTGATTTTTGGTATGGCCTGCCTTATTCCAATGACATGGCGATACGCGTAAATGATGAACCCATACTTCCTTTGATGAAAAATGAAGAAGTTGAAGAAAGAATCAAAGGAGGAGCGAAGAACAGAGAGCATCAGGCCACCTTAACTCAAAAATATACAGAAGCATCCCTTAAATGGATAGACGAACATAACGAGGGTCCTTTTTTTCTCTACCTTTCCCATACCATGCCTCATGTTCCCGTGGCAGCACGGGAGGCCTTTCATCAGCAAACGAACCACCCCAATACCGCATTTGGAGGAAGTATTGCTGAAGTGAGTTGGTCTACCGGGCAGCTATTGGAATACCTTAAAGAGAGGGGACTTTCGGATAATACCCTGGTGGTGGATCGCCCTGTTTTTCTGATCGAATAAAAATGGTACCATGAGTTGGAAAAAAGATTACGTATTACTGAAAAATGAAAGCATGAAAAAATTGACTTTAATCGTTTTGGTTTGGGTTGCCTTTTCTTGCACAGGGTCCGAGGAGTATGCCCTTGATTGCGGGTTATGCCCGGAAACAGGTGCCCAATGGCTGGAGTCGGACAGGCCCTTACCTGAAGCGGACTCTCTTTTTTATGGCCCGCGACCCGCACCCCTGTTCCGAAAGGAGTTTTCAGTGTCTTCCGAGATTGACAGCGCTATGCTTTACATTACGGCTGCCGGTTATTACAAAGCAACCATCAATGGCGATACACTGGGAAATAAGGTCCTGGATCCGGCATGGACGGATTATACCAAACGGGTTTATTATACCGAATACGATGTATCCAATCACCTCGAAGCAGGGGAAAATACCATAGGCGTGACCTTGGGAAATGGCTTTTACAACCCCCTCCCTTTGAGAAAGTGGGGGAGAAGAAACCCGCGGGTGGATTTAAATGTAGGCAAACCTACGTTTATTGCCAGGCTACGGGTGACCTACGCAGACGGTACTGTCTCCGAAATCGTAAGCAACGATACCTGGAAGCATAGCTTCGGACCGCTGATAAAAAACAGTGCCTACCTGGGGGTGGTCTACGATCAAACCAAGGAAATGGAAGGCTGGGATTTGCCCGGATTTAACGACGATGCCTGGAAACCGGCCATTCCCGGAACCGGTCCAGGGGGAGCTTTACAGAAAGCCTTTTTTCCGGCTGTTCAAGTGACACAGGAGATCAGTCCCGTAGCGGTGCATGCGGTAGAACCCGGAAAATTTATCGTAGACATGGGGGTGAATTTTACCGGCACCTATCGAATCAAGCTTTCAGGAAATGAAGGGGATACCCTTACGTTTAGATTTGGGGAGCGCATCTATGAAGATGGTAGCTTGAATCCCATGACCACGGTGGTGGGGCAAATCAAGAAAGAGGGGATTGGTGGTCCGGGAGCTCCAGCCATTGCCTGGCAAACGGATCGCTACATCATGGGTGATCAAGAGGCTTATTTTACGCCGGACTTTGTGTACCGTACCTATCGGTACATGGAAATTGAAGGACTCGAAGAGGCTCCCTTGCTTTCAGATATTCAGGGTTTGTTTATCCACTCCAACATTCCCGATAGAAGTAATTTTACCAGTTCCAATCCCCTGTTGAATGACATTCAAGATGCTGTCCATCGAACCTTTCGATCCAATCTGGTAAGTGTGCAGTCCGACTGTGCGGTGCGGGAAAAGTTTGGATATGGGGGAGATCTGAATGCGACCAGTGAGTCGTTTATCTATAATTTTGACATGCAGGATTTTTACCGAAAGACCATTTACGACTGGGTGGATGCGATGAATGATTCCACCTTTGTGGACACGGCTCCTTATGCAGGGATTAAGTATTGTGGGATTAGTTGGGAGTCTGCTTATTTAATCACCCAATATTACCTTTACCTTTATTATAATGATACCGCAATCGTTAGCGAACTTTACGATTTGAATAAACGGTGGATGGACAAAGCCGCACGCATTCATCCGGAGGGAATGGTAAACGAAGGGCTGGCGGACCACGAGTCATTGGAGCCAGCGCCCGTTCAGTTGACCGGTACCGGCCATTACCTACAATGTGCCAGGATTATGGAAACCTTTGCCGGTCTTATGGGCGATGAAGAAGGTGCTGCTGAGTATGCCCAACTGGCAGCCAACCTAACAGATATATTAAAGAAGAATTTTTGGGACAGAGCCGTTGCAGAGCCTATCAATAAGCAAACCCTTTTTTCAACCCTGCTTTTTCATGAAGTGATACCGGAGGAGGATCTTGATAGGGCAAAGGACTCCTTGTTGATGGCCGTCCAAAGGGGTCCTTCCGGGCAATTTAATACTGGCATTTTTGGGACTAAATACGTTCTGGAAATGCTTTCGGCTCATGCCTCCCCGGATGTGGTTTTTGATGTGGTCAATAGCACTGCATTTCCCGGTTGGGGCTTTATGATTGAAAATGGAGCCACCAGCATCTGGGAGACCTGGAAAGAAAGTGATAACACTTTTACCAATAGCCATCCCATGTTTGGAACGGTCACCGAGTGGTTTTACCGATGGCTGGGAGGAATCCGGCCTGATCCGAATCATCCGGGTTTTAGCGAATTCACGCTGGCGCCATCTACTCCGGAAGGGCTGGATCAGATCAGTTGCCACTACGAGGCTCCACAGGGTACCATTGTTTCCAATTGGCAACGAAAACCGGATCAATCAGTGGTGTTTGAAATAGAAATTCCACAGAAAAGTAAAGCAAATGTTACCCTGCCTTTACGTATCAATCAAGAAATCTCCCTGGAGAAAAACGGCAATCTTATGGAAGCCGGACAACTGGTAGGAATGGATACCGGAAAATTTACCTTGGAGTCGGGATCGTATCTCATTACCCTTTCGGGAGCGGGAAGTTAGGCGCTTCGTAGCTATCAATTGAATTAAATGTTCGATGATCAGCAGTTAAGATTTTGGTAATCAAGTATATAATAATAAAGGCGGATCTTGCTTAAGTAAGGTCCGCCTTTATTATTACAAGTGGTTTAGATAGTGGGTATGGATTGAGAATGGTTATTTGAGTGGTTAATATACCACACATTTTGGTTAAAATATTGGATGCTTTCTGCTGCACATCTTAATAAATTTAAAAATTGTTCATTTAACCAATTTGTTATGAAAACAATTTATACCGAATTAATTAACGTAAAAGATAAAAGGCTGGATAGAAAAATGGCCCCTTTTATTTTCAAAATGAGTGGTTATTTTTTCCTGCAGTTATTGCTGCTGCTGGTGATCGCAGGTGCCCCCGTATTAGCGGAAGGGAAATTTACCGCATCTAATAGCAGCGGTACCAATCCATATGGAGCGGATCCTGTTGAAATCCGCAACTCGGGAGAAGACCTGAACGGTCCGGTAGCAGAAATCCAGGTCTCCGGAACTGTTACTGATGACAATGGGGAGCCTTTGCCTGGAGCTTCTGTCACCGTCGCTGGGACTACCACGGGTACCGTCACGGATATTGACGGGAATTATACCCTGTCGGTAGAGGAGGGGGTCACCTTGGTTTTTTCCTTTATTGGCTTTGAGAGCCAGGAAGTAGCCGTTGGCAACCAGACGCAGATTGACATTACCCTGGAAGCGAATCTATCCTCGCTGAATGAAGTGGTGGTCGTCGGATATGGTACCAAAAAGAAAATCAACCTTACCGGCGCCGTTTCTACGGCTAGCGGGGAAGACATGGCCAATCGTCCGGTCACCAACGTACAGCAGGCCATGCAAGGGCTGGTCAGTAACCTGGTCATTCAGCCCAATACCGCTGGAGGCGAGCCAGGGGCGGATATGGCCATGACCATCCGGGGCTTAGCCTCGTTTGAAGGAAACACGGCTCCCTTTGTTTTGGTGGATGGGGTCCCGATGGGCATCAACGACATCGATCCCAACGATATTGAATCTGTTTCTGTGTTGAAGGATGCCGCTTCCACCTCTATTTACGGAGCTCGGGCAGCTTATGGGGTTATTCTGATTACTACGAAAAAGGGGAGTAAAGGGTCCCGAATTTCTTATTCTACAAATGCCGGGATTAGTTCGCCAACCATATGGCCAAAGTTACAGGGAGGAACAGATTGGGCACATGCCTTAAACGATGCCAGGACCAATTTTGGGGCCTCTCCGTTTTATCCGGAAGAAGCCATTCAGCGCCTGGAGCAAAATCTGGCCAATCCGGGTAGTGCCCCGGGCATGTTGCCCCTTGGATCGGGCGATAATTGGGACCTAATGAATACGGGTACCAGAGGCGTGGCCAATGATGGTATTAGAGATTTGATCATGAAGGACAATTCTTTCAGAGTGAAACACAACCTGTCTGTTTCAGGTGGAAACGATAATGTGAATTATTATTTATCCACTGGTTTCTATGAGGAAGATGGACTGTTGCGTTTCGGGGATGAATCATTTAGTCGATTTAATGTGGATGCTAAAATCGGTGCCAAGGTCACGGATTGGATGAACCTGGATCTATTTGTTAAATACAAATCCGAAAATGAGGATTTTCCCTGGAATCAGAACTTTGGACGCGCCTGGTACATGAACTGGATTGGCAAAATAAAATTTGGTACCCCAGCCAAGTATCCCGGGACCGATATTTGGACCCAGCAGACCCGCGTGGAGGAATGGAGAAAAGTGCGGCAAACGATCACGGATAACCAGATCGTCCTGTCCCCAAAAATAGAGTTAAAGCCGATAGAAGGTTGGGTGACCACTGTACAGCTGAATTACACGTCCACTCAGGTGGAAGACACCAGAACTGGTTTACAATTTCCATGGGTCAGGCCTGGTGATGGTCCTAATTTTTCTGGTGGCGATATTGATTTTATACCGCAAAACCGGGAATCTACGGAATATCACAATGAATTGAGAAGAAATACGTATCTCTCTCCAAATATTTATTCTTCTTACTCCAGGCTATTAGGAAAACACGATCTTCAATTGATGTTGGGATACCAGCAAGAGGAGTATACGTTCAGTAATTTAGGTGCAAGAAGCTTCTTCTTGCTGAGTGATGCCATTCCATCGATCAGTACCGCTGTGGGAGATCAACTGGTAAATGACGGGGTAGGGCACTGGTCTACCCGAAGCTTTTTTGGTAGGTTTAATTATATTTTTGACGAAAAGTACCTGCTTGAAGTAAACATGCGGACGGATGGGTCCTCCCGGTTTGAAGAAGCTGAGCGATGGGGTGTATTCCCATCGGTATCGGCCGGATGGATACTTTCGGAAGAGAACTTCTTATCATCGACTGATTTATTCGACCTGTTAAAATTAAGAGGTTCTTACGGAACCTTGGGAAATCAGGATGTGGCCAATTATCTATTCATTCCTACCATGCCGATTCGTCAAACCAATAACTGGTTATTTGGTGATCAGCGGGCCTGGACCGTTCGTGCCCCTAATCTGAATAGTGTGAATTTATCCTGGGAAACCGTATCTACCTTAGATCTGGGAATCGATGCTTCCTTACTCAACAACCGATTAGGCGTTTCTTTTGGTGTCTATGAAACCAGGACATCCGATCTGGTGGGACCGGGACAACCCCTTCCGGCCGTATTGGGATCCACCGTGCCAAAAAGGAACGAAGGAGAGATCAAAACACGTGGTTGGGAACTGGAGCTTTCCTGGAAAAATCAGGTTAACCCGGATTTCCGTTACGAAATCAGAGGCCAATTGGCCGATTACAGAAGCACCGTGGTGGATTATAACAATCCAAATGGATTGTTGAATACCTTTTACCCTGGACAGGATCTTAATGAGATCTGGGGATATCGGTACGACGGCCATTTTCAGACAGAGGCGGAAATTAACGAAGGGGTAGATCAGAGTTTTATCTATTCCGGCGTGTGGAGAACAGGTGATTTCAGGTATCAAGATTTGAACGGTGATGGTAAAATTGATATCGGAGATAATACCGTTGGTAATCCTGGAGACCTTGAAATCATAGGAAATACGACACCACGATATACCTATGGGCTGAATTTAAACGCCCAATACAAGAATTTTGATGTTTCGGTGTTTTTCCAGGGAGTAGCCAAAAGGGATTGGACATTTGGAAACAGTTCTGTATTTAGGGGACCCGCAGCAGGACCCATGCACAATAATGTCTTAGAGGGACATATGGATTACTGGCGTGACGAAACAAGTGTTTTAGGGGCAAATCCGGATGCTTATTTCCCAAGACCTTATGCGCAGTTCTTCGGCGAAAATGCGAAAAACTACGGCAGGCCGGTCGACCACCTAATTCAAAATGCGGCCTATTTAAGGCTTAAAAATCTGCAGATTGGCTATTCGCTTCCTAAAAAAATTGCCGAAAAAGTGTTATTGACCAATGCCAGGATTTTCGTATCGGGTGAGAATCTGTTAACCTTTACCGATTTGATGTTTTTTGATCCGGAGGCACTTGCAGGAAGATGGTATGGTGCTGGGGACGCTTATCCTTTGAGCACGACCATGTCTGCAGGTATAAACCTTAACTTCTAAAAAAAGACACCATGAAAAGAATATATTATATACTAATAATAGCATTAGCAGCGAGCACATTGCTGTATTCCTGCCAAGAAGATTTCCTGGAGAGATCACCACTCGATCAGATATCCGATCCGGAATTCTGGAATAGCCAATCCGATCTGGAGCTATTTCTTAACTCGTTTTATGACTCCTTTCAGGGATGGCCAGCGTCTGGTGGTGGAAAGGCACCCACCAAGGACGAGGGAACAGACTTTGCACTAGAAGGCCTCAATGCCTTTGGTGGCACGTTTACGCAACGTATGGATGGTGTATTAAACGTTCCGGGTTCTGGTGGCGGCTGGAATTGGGGAAATATTCGAAACATCAACTACTTCCTTGCCAACGTCGACCGCGTTCCCGAAGGGGGAGCGATGCGAGAGCATTATGTCGGGGAAGGACATTTCTTTCGGGCCTGGTTTTACTTTGACCTGTTTAAGGATTTTGGTGCCTTGCCGATCATTACGGTTCCCGTCACAGCAGAAGATGAAGATATCTTGTACGGTGCCCGAGCAAACCGAACGGAGGTGTTTGATTTTATTCTCAGTGACATCGATATGGCCATCTCCAAAATGGACCCAAGCAATCAGTTGGCAACGCCCGGAACTCGGTTGAGTAGAGACATTGCGTTGTTATTTAAAGCCAGAGCCGCCTTATTCGCCGGTAGCTGGGAAAAATACCACCAAGGAACCGTCTTTGCTGGACAAACGGATGGCAGTGGATACATCCAACAAGCGGCTGCCGCTGCGAAGCAGTTGATTGATGAGGGGAATTTTTCTCTGGTACAAGGAGACAGTAGCAGCGTCTATTTTGAGCTCTTTAATCAGGTAAACTATGCCGGCAATCCGGAAGTGATTTTTTACCAACATTTCGACAGAGCAATCGGCGACAGCTTTAGTAATCAATTGTGGAACTGGCCAAACGGTTACGGATATACCTACGATGCGTCAAAATTTTATTTGAGCAATGATGGCATGCCCATCGCTGTTAGCCCAAATTTTGTGGGAGATGAGACCTTAGAACTGATCGAACAGAATCGCGATCCACGGCTTGCGCAGACCTTTATGGTACCTGGGGATATCAGAAGAATACAAGGAACCGATACCCTTTATTATGATGCTCCGGATGTGGACAATAGTGGTACCGGTATCGAATCACAAAAGTTCCGGCACATCGTAGTAGACCCTTCCGTAGGGATTAACAATGGCAATGTCGATTATATTTTCATGCGGTATGCCGAAGCACTGTTGATTTATGCCGAAGCGAAAGCAGAACTGGGCACCCTGACACAGGGGGATGTTGACATGACCATTAATCAGCTCAGGGACAGGGTAGGAATGCCGCACCTTAACTTAAACGACATCACTCCCGATCCCAACTGGCCGGATTACGGTTATCCTTTGACCGACGTGTTACATGAAATCAGAAGAGAGCGCGTAGTCGAATTATTCGCAGAAGGATTTCGTTTTGACGATTTGATGCGCTGGAGAGCACATGAATATTGGATGGGAGAACGATTCGTAGGCATCTTTGCTACGCCCGAATTACAGGAAATATCTAATGTTCCGATCAATGCGGACGGATTCTTTGATCCGTTTCGGGATCGGTTAAGTGGCCCGGACGGGGGATATGGATTTGATCCCGAAAGAGATTACCTGATACCGCTCCCCACCAATGAGCTCACCTTAAATCCAAACCTGGACCAGAATCCGGGTTGGTAGTCGAAACCATTTTTGTGTAAGAAAGGAGCCTGAATTAGCAAAGCTACGTCCCTGCGAATAACCACTTCGCATGGGCGTAGCTTTGTATTTTATAGACAGTTTCATAAAAGACCACCCGATTTTGATTATTTAAACAACGATGAACTCGATTACCGTTTCGTCCACCGGGGATCAGGCATTTGTGGATCGGAACCGGAACTGGAGATTCGCTGGTTTATGAACAAGGATTTTCGAATGGCCACGCTCAGCGACTGGATTGCCCAGACTCCTGAGAAAGTGATCGATTTTACTCGTTACGACCTGGAGGCGAAAGAACCTGCTGACGCAAAACCAGGGCAGCCAATCCGCAACTGGAGCCTGATGAATCGCCTGAACCAAAAGGGTACCCGACCGCAGGATGTGCCCATGAAAATAGAAGCGCTTTATCCAGAAGAACAGGAAATGATCAAAAAGAGGTATCCGGTTTTGTTTGAGGAAGGGCATCCGCTGAGTATTAACTAAATGATAAATAGGATTCATGTCTTTTTATTTGGTTGATTCTTAACTTCTTGTCGGTTTATTGCGCCCCTATAGGGCTTGGATTGGTCATTATCGATTATTTTCACACAGGGCTTCACCCTGTGCTATGGTGTTTCGCCCTGTCAGGGCTGAGTTGGCGAAAGTGTAATTTGTGCTTAGCTTCATTGAATGTATTGATGGCGATGCGCTTCAAATATTGTTAAATTTTTCACTTTAGCACTGAAGAGGCGTGATACTTCTTCCTTTAATCGCTCGATTGAATGACTCAATTGGTCTGAGCCCTGCAGGGGCGGGATATTTTCTTCAGGTTATCAGGGAGCCTTTGCCAACCCTGAAAACTACACTAAGTACCTACAAAAATGCCCTTAGGCTTTCCTTTTCAAGCAGCAGACGGTGCCCAAAATGAGTGACGGCACCCTTTCTTTTGTGGAGAAGGTGATGGAATACGATCGGTATGACAGTCGGTTTTTTCCGCCAGGGAGTGCCTTTGAACTTAAACGAACTGCCAAAAAAGGTGAAATTTTCAGGTAAAAATGTTCTACGCCCCACCTCCGAACCGCAAGCTTGAATATAAGGAGCTGAATGGTAAAATAAACTTCTTTTAGCATCGAATGCCAGGTTAATAGAATTCTGAACCCATTGATGCTTTGGGAAATTTTTTTTGAGTATCACATTTAAGTCTTTATGAAAGTTACAGAAAATGCTTGAACTCAGCCTTCCCATTGCTAACATACCATATTTTTTGGCTAAGATGATTGAGGGTTAACCAGCGCAAACCCGTTAATTTTAAAGAATTATTGCAAATAGGCTCTGCTTCAAAACAACTAGTAAAATAGGTTTATATTGTTTTAATTTTCGTTTTGATCGAATAATAACAACTAATGTACCCATGAGAGGTTACCTGTCTGTCGGTTTTCCAACCGTCTGGCAGGTTTGCAGGCTATATATCCAATGAAAACAATAATAATCACATGATAAAATCTGCTTTCTTTCTAACGCTGCTGCTTTGCTTCACGGCAATTGAGGTAAATGCACAGCTAATCTTTGAAAAGGATGAATACGCAAGCCGAAGGCAGCAACTCATGGAAAGTATTCCTGATGGAATTGCCATCATCCGGGGTGCATCAGAACCTCTGGGCGATACGCCTTTTAGCCAATACAACAACATGATGTATTTTGCCGGGGTTGAAATTCCCGATGCCATTCTTATAGTGGATGGAGAAAGGCGGGAAAGCACATTATTTTTCACCATCGATGAGCGGCATGCCGATGGGGAAAATATATCCCTGGACCTGGTCAGGGAGCCTGTAAAAGTTACCGGAATTGAAAACTATTTTCCCTATGAAGATTTTTCTGAAGCGCTAAAAGACAGATTAAACAGCAGTACGGTAATTTATACGCCATTTAGCCCGGAGGAATTTATAGGCGAAAATTCCATGGAAAAATACCATAAATTCAGACGTTCCGTAACCGAAAATGAATGGGATGGCAGACTTACGCGGGAAATGCAATTCGTGGAGGTTCTAAACCAGCGCTTCCCTGACAATCAGGTTTTGAATTGTACGCCCTTTATCTGGGAACTGCGAAAGATCAAGTCGAAAGCTGAAATTGATGTACTTCGTAAGGCTGCCCAACTTTCCGTAGAAGCACACAAAGCGGTCATAAGAAATTCCAGGCCGGGTGTAGCAGAGGTAAAACTGGCTGCCCTTTTCCAGCAGGTTTGCATGTCCGGCGGGGCAAAAGGATTGGCATTCGGGACCATTATCATGTCGGATAAAAATCATGCCTACGGCCATTACATGCAATATGACCGCACATTGCAGGAAGAAGACTTTATCATCCTGGATGGAGGGGCCAATAAGGAGTACTATGCGTCAGACGTTTCAACCACCTTTCCGGCAAGTGGAAAATTCTCCGAAACTCAGCGGGAGATATACGAGCTGGGCCTTTTTGTAAGGGAAATATGCCAGAGCCTTTACCGGCCGGGGATTTCTCTGACAGAGATCGGTGCGGTCGTTAAAGGAGAGCTTGAAAAATTGGGATTTGACACCACCGAGCCCCGGTTCAAGTTATGGATTCGGGACGGCGGATTCAACCATAGTATTGGCATGGCCGTGCATGACCGAATGCTCGACTTCGACCGGGGAGAACCGTTGAAACCCGGTTTTGTCTTTGCCTGCGATATTATGGGACAAGCGGATGAGGTAACCGGTATCCGGATCGAAGACACCGTGGTGATCACCGAAGATGGCTTTGAAATCCTATCGGAAGGACTGCCACGGACGGTAGCTGAAATAGAGGCATTTATGAAAAATAATCAATAAGAAATCTAAATTAATTCAAAGAAACATGAAGTATCTTTTTGGTTTTCTAATGCTCTTATTGGCTCATTACGGACTGTTTGCCCAACAGATGGATATTTATCAAAGGCCGATTACCCTAGAACCGGACAGGGATTTTGATGCCTTACATTACCGCATAAAGCTGGATATCGATATGGAGAGGAAGCAATTGACGGGACAAAATACCGTTACCCTGACACCGCTCAGGAGTGATCTGAAAAGGGTCAGCCTGGATGCGGTATCACTAGATGTAAGCGATGTGCTCGACAGTAAGGGATTTCCGCTTTCGTATACTCAGGGAGAAGAGAAAGTCCATATTAACCTCTCCCGCACTTATTCCTACGCAGACACCCTGACTTTTACCATAAAGTACAATCTCTCCAAGCAGGTAGAAGGCCTGAAATTTATAGATGAAACGGAAACCAATCCCATGCAGGTTTCTTCCGATTGCTGGCCCAACAAAGCCCGGCAATGGATTCCCTGTTACGACTATCCCCACGACAAAGTGACTCAGGAGATGATCGTGACGGTTGATAATAATTATAAGGTATTGTCAAATGGTAAGCTACTGAGCATTACGGAAAATCAGGAAAATGGTAAACACACCTACCATTGGAAACAAAGCCTGCCGCACTCCACCTATCTCACAAACCTTAGCATTGCAGATTATACGGTCATAGAAGATTCTCTGGACGCATTGCCGGTAAATTATTGGGTCTATGAAAGACATGAGAAGGACGCAAAAAGATCCTTTGCCAAGACACCTTATATGATAGATTTTTTTACCCGGCTATATGGCTATCCCTATCCCTGGGAAAAATATGACCAGGTGGTCTCTGCGCATCAGGGTGGGGGAGCCGAAGCCACATCGGCAACCCTTCTTGGAGAAGGGGCTGTAACTACCAGCGAAGAAGAAATCGACTTTTCTTTTGAAGGGATTCTGGCCCATGAGGTTGCGCATCAGTGGTGGGGAGACCTGGTTACATGCAGAAGCTGGGAGCATAACTGGATCAACGAAAGTTTTGCTACCTATTCCGATTACTTGTATAAACGATTTGATTGGGGTGAAGATGAAGCGGCATATGACCTGCTGCGGAAAAAAAATGCCTACCTGCGTGAAGCGAATAACCGGTATATGCGACCCATTGTCTTTAACCGCTATGAAAACCCGGGACAGAATTTTGACAGCCATGCCTATCCCAAGGGAGCCAATGTCTTGCACATGCTTCGATTCGTTTTGGGTGATGATACGTTTTTCAGAGTTATTAGTCAGTTTCTGCATCAATTCGAATTTCAGGCAGTAAGCACCCAGGATTTTATGCGATGTGCGAAAGAGGTCAGTGGCCTGAACATGGATTTGTTTTTCCAACAATTTCTGTTTCATCCGGGACATGCCGTATTTGAGGTCAGCAAAAACTGGGATGAATCCACTAAGATCCTTGCGTTGGAAATAAAACAAACCCAGGATAAGTGGGAGAATGTGCCAATCTATACAATACCCGTTAATATTGGATTTTACCATACCGATGGAAAGCGGGTTGAAAAAATAGCATTGAAAGATCGTGTCGAGAAATTTGAATTTAAATTCGATACAGCCCCTTTGATGGTCCGTTTTGATGAAGGCAACCACCTGCTCAAAGAATGGACATTTAAAAAAACCGAGGAGGAACTTTTGTTTCAGGTGGAAAACGATGATGTACCCGGCAGATTATGGGCTATTGATCAACTTAAGGCCTTTAGCAGCTCTCCGAAAACGATTCAGAAGTGGACGGAGCTTGCCATGCGAGATAATTTCTGGGCCGTCAGAGAAGCTGCTATTCAGCACTTGTCTGAATTCCATGAAAGCAATAGTAAAGAAGTTTTCTTAGATGCTATCAGCGATAGCAACTCAAAAGTCAGGGCTGCATCTATAAAAGCCTTGGGGCAACTAAAAGACCCTTCCATGATAGGTGATTTCAGGCGTATTTACGAAACGGATGATAGTTTCCTGGTTAGGGCGGAGGCACTTATCGCCATCGGGAAAAATGGCAATGCATCACATCTGAGATTTCTCAATGAAGCCGCAAAAGTCAGGTCGCCCCGTAATACCTTAAAAAATGCTGCTGAGAAGTCGATTGAGCTCATTCGTAATTCAAAATAATAATCGTCTGAAATTTTCTAAAAACCGGGTATGATGAAGGCTACCCACAGAGGGATGCCCTCGAAGGTCGGGAGTATTCAGTAGAAACGAGTTATGGTCCTTGAAAAGCAAATTATAAACACATGAAATTTAAATTACTTATCCCGCAACGATCCCTAAAGGGCATGTTACTTATTCTTCCGATTTTTTCAATCGCGATAAGTACATTGGCTCAGGGACCAGCCGGTTATATGGAATGTAAAGCGGAACACGCTTTTGAGGAGCCAACCAATGTTGCTTTTGGCAGCGATGGGAATTACAAATACCTGTTTAATCAGGTAGGGCCGATTGTTTTTTCGCGGGGACAGTTTTTTGGAGGGCCGAGTTCGGCAAAAGTCGAAAAAGCATGGTATCAAACCATCAGTGAAATGGATGTGGAGACCCCTTCCGCTAATCTTAAACTGGCATTTTCAAAACTAAAGAATCATTTAACAGGGAAATCAGTACTTACACCAGAAGCGATTACCCTACAGGACTCCATTATTCAAGCCAATATTTCAGCGATTGGCATCAAAAAGGAAATCATCGAGCAGGCTTTTGATCTGGTGAGTACCTACGAGAATACCGCTGGCCCCCTATTTGATGTCCAAGGGGAAAAAATAATGTTACCACGGGAAGTACAGCCCGGTATGGAGATTCATTACGCACTTTTTTACATCATGGATGCCATTACCCGCAGCTACAGCGCTTCAAAGCTGGAAGAATTTCCGCAGGTATATCAAGGGGCCATGTTTAAGACGGCTGCCTATTTTCCGGGAGAAGTGAATCCACCAAAGGATCCGGATAATGTTTACCGGGTTAAGGTAAACGCATCACAGGCTCCAAACTGGGGGACGCCGATCTATTTTCACCAGGATGCCTATTCCCGACGTCCTACAGGAGCCTATGTTGCCCCTGGAACTATTGTAAAAATCAAAGTACCACCATCAGTTGTAAATAAGGGATATACCATCAGGGTGGGTACTCATTTTTGGGATTTAAAGTACCGGAACAGAATCGCCCGGCTCGACAGGGCAACCATCATCTATCCGGTAGTCAATGGAACCATCACGGTAGGTTCTCCCCTTGGCGGGAACATCTATTTTGAAGTTCCGGAGGGAAAAGAGGGGAGTATCGTTGAACTGGAAATTACCGGAGCCGTCCGTTCTCCCTATTTTTCGACCAGGGATTATAACAAAACAAGCCTCGAAGATTGGAAAGAAACCGAGCGCGACCATCCCGGAGCCTGGGCCGATTTTGAAACCGATAAATTTCTCATGCAGGTGCCCACAAGTTGGATCGATGATTTTGATGACCCGGAGACCATGCTGAATCGGTACGATACAGCGATGGATGCCGTTGCCGATCTCTTGGGCAAGCCATTGCCACAGGGGACCCACTTTATGTTTCGTCAGGTAGATGCGATCATGCGGGCAGGGGTTCATGCTCCGGGATATCCGGAGATCAACGTTAGGTATGACCCTACGGAAGAATCGGACGGAAAAGGAAATCATATCATGCTGCAGTCACCAGTAAAGCAGCCCTGGGTCATTTTCCACGAAATGGGCCACTCTCATGTTCCTTCCTTTTTTGTTGACGAAACGGAATCTATTGTTAACCTCTTGCATGTAGCCGTGGCAAATGACGGATTTGGTATGGAACTGGATTCGGCTTTCGGATCGTCGATAAGCAATCGGCTTGATGTAGATCTGGACGTGGCAGCTATCAATTTAATGGTAACGGAACCCTTCCGAAACAATCAACCCTTGAACAGGGACCGCATGTCTTACCAGCACCGGGGGCATGCCAAATATGTGGATGTGGTCCGCTTATTTGGATGGGATGCCCTGGGAAATATGTTTAAAAAAGTGAATGAGGATTTTAACCGGGGAATTGTCATTAAAAAGACGCACCATCCTACCGATGATCGGATTTTACGAATGTCCGTGGCCGCCAATGCAGACCTCCGCCCATTGCTTCATTTTTGGGGCAGGCCACCCGAAAACAATAAGGCATTGGCTGACAGCCTTGATGTGGCAGGATTATCTCCATCCAGGGAAATATTTGAGACGCTGGAGCATTATAAATCCATCCTTCCCAAAACACTATCCGAGGCCAGGGCCCATGCAAAGCTAATGTTTCCAAAAGAGGGCCATCCTTCACCGGATGGTCATGACCTGGAGCGGGACATGGGATTTATTTATACCAGTTGGAACGAAGAATTTGCAACGCAATCGATACAACAAATTGAATTAATCCAAACGCTTTATTTCCCGGAAGATTGGCTTGATGGTGAGTAAATCAGAAAAGGAGATTGGAAGTTATTACAGTTTCACGAGGAGTGGGTGCTTGATGGTGGTTGGGAGGATGTACTTGAAAATAATGCAGTCGAATTGTATAACCTATCGGAGGATATCGGTGAAACAACGACCCTTGCAGCTGTCCAGGTTGATAAACGGGATGAGTTGCTTGATGATCTTATAAAGTGGCAAGAGGAGATTGATGCGCCCATTCCCCGGGAAATCAATCCGGAATATGAAACAGAAGTAATGGTAAGCATTTTAACCTGAATAGGATTTTAAAAAGCCTTTAAACTAATTACATGAATTCGACCAAATTTACTAATAAAACCGTCATTCCGAGGCTAAACATTTAAAAAATGCAGAAATCGGGATGACGGTACATATTTTTAACTATCTAAAAAACAATATGTTAAAAAAAAAATAAAGAGTGACATCAAATCACCTCCCCCCAGCCCCCTCCTGTTTTCAGGAGGGGGAGACAGGGGGTGGTAAATATACGGCATCGGTAGGCTTTGAGGAGGGGTCTGCGGTGGAAGCCATGTAAAACGGGACTGCCCTACCATAGCTCCTACAAAAAAGGGTTCGCTGTGACGAATACAGCCGGTTTTAAGGACGGTCTTAAATCGATCGCGTTAATTTTAAATATTAAAATGAAAAACATTAATTACTTAGTTATTATCTCTTTTGTTTTTGTTTCACATAGTAGTTTCGGGCAGGAGATTTTCAAAGACAGTTTACAGAACGATGTAAATCAGGTTACTGAGAAACTATTAACGAAATATGGAGAAGAAAATTCAGAACGCATCGTTCGTGGTGTCAGGCACCTTTCTAATCTTTGGTTTGAAGAAAATGGGAATGGTGTTGAATTTCAGGAGTTTTGTCTGAAGCAGTTTATCCCTTCCGGTCCGGAGCTTGATAATGCATTGAACATTGCTGAACAACAATTTAGTGCCATCAATGGGTATCGGCGGGAACTTTCTTTGGCGCTCGATTACCCATTGGTGACAATGACGAGACCTATCACTGAGCTCGACAGATTATTCAGCGATTCAAAAATCACGATTGATTTTTTCAAAAGCAAACTTGCCCTCGCCATCGCCCTCAATTTCCCCTATTATACCAATGAAGAAAAGGAGGCATTAGGAGCAGGCTGGAGTCGGAAAAAGTGGGCAATGGTCAGATTGGGAGATAAATTTGATTTTAGGTCCGACCCGGATAAGGAGCCCGACCCCATGCCGATCCCCGATGAGCTTCGTGATTACACCACCCGCTATATTCTATCAATGGATCATGTGGTATCACCCGATCTTGAAGTTCTTTTTCCTGAAGGAACCCGGTTAAACAGTCACAATGGATTACGAGATGAAATCAAAGGGCTCTACTTCAGGGATAATCCACTGGAAAAGCAGCGAGTAATAAGTACCATAGTGATGCATATCATCTATCAAACCATACCGGAATGCATGGTAGGAGAAACGGCTTATTATTGGGAACCCATAGCCAATAAGGTGTATCTGAAAGAGGGAGAAAAGCTTGTCGAAACAGATTTTAAGGCTGAACCTGATAATAGATACAAAGTGTTGCATCACAACATGTTATCCAAGATGCAACAGGATTCAATCCATCCTGAAGGATCAACCTATTTGACCCGAACCTTTAAAAACAGTCAGCTGAGTGAAGAAAAAATTGTATCATTGTTGGAAACCGTTTTAAGCGCGACAGAAAAGAAAGCCGTAGCGTCGGTGATTGAAAAAAAGATTGGGAGAAAGTTAGAACCCTTCGATATATGGTATACGGGATTCAGCGACAATACGAATTATAAAATGGATGAACTGGATCAGTTGATCAAAGAAAAATATCCCACCCCAATGGCATTCCAGCAAGATATTCCCAACATCCTCAAAAGAATTGGTTTCCCGGATTTTGAAGCTGAATTTTTTGGCAATCACGTGGTTGTTGATCCCATTCCCTCCGGAGGACATGCCAATGCGCCACAAATGAAAGGTGCTAAAGCACATTTGCGTATCCGTTTTGAAAAGGATGGCCTGGATTACAAAAATTACAGGGTAGGGATGCATGAAATCGGCCATACCATTCAGCAGAATGTAGGCACCTACATGTCGGATTATTATTTACTGAAAGGCATCCCAAGCAGCCCGTATACAGAGGCGATGGCAGATCTTATTGCTTACCGAAACTTGATTGCCTTAGGAATAAATGAGGAATACAGTGCCCGGGAAAAGCAGGATAATGCATTGGCCGCATTTTGGTTTGTTTGTGAAATGGGATCAGAAGCGCTTCACGAGATCAGGGTTTGGCATTGGCTGTATGATCATCCGGATGCTACGGTTGAAGAGCTTAAGGCTGCAACCATTACGATTGCGAAGGATATCTGGAACCAGTATTTTGCAGAAATTTTTGGTGTTAGGGATGTCCCTATCTTAGCCATTTATAATCATTTCATTTCCGGGGCGCTCTATTTGCACAGTTATCCCATTGGAAATATTGTCGTCATGCAATTGGAGGAGCAGTTCGAGGGAAAGGATTTTGCGACAGAAATGATACGAACATGCAAAATCGGAAAACTTACTCCGGATCTGTGGATGATTGAAGCAACGGGAGAGCCTTTAAGTGCTAAACCACTACTGAGTGCCATGCGAAATGCGCTTGAAGTATATAAATAACTTTTGTGCAAGGCTTTACGGCATCTCCGGAATAATTGTAAAAAATTTAACCCCTAAATAAATACCCTATTATGTGTAGTAAAACCAGTAAATTTCGCCATCAAATAATCTTCCCTTTACTTTTTTTAATTGGGTGCGTCACTACTGTGCATGCCCAAAAGAATAAATTACCGGCCGACACTTCTCTTGTCTCTTCCAATGAAGTAACGGTTAACGGGAAAAGAATACCCTATCAAGTTACCGTAGGTACGCAGCCGGTATACGGTGAAGATGGAGAGCCTGATGCAGCGCTGTTTTATACCTATTACAAACGAAATGATGTCGATCAGGTCGAAAATCGACCCATTGCATTCTCATTCAATGGGGGGCCAGGAGCTGCATCGTTATGGATGCATTTGGGTTATACAAGTCCGAAACGGCTGGAAATAAGTGATGAGGGATATCCCATACAACCCTATGGTATCGTCGATAATCCCCATTCCATTATCGATGTGGCAGACATCGTATATGTTGATCCCGTTAATACGGGTTTTTCCCGCCTATTGAATGACGGCAAGCGGGAAGATTTTTTTGGGGTGTATCAAGACATTACCTACCTGGCTGACTGGATTGACAATTTCCTATCACGACAAGAACGTTGGAGATCCCCAAAGTATCTGATTGGGGAAAGTTATTCGGCAACACGTGTAGCGGGCTTATCTGATGAACTGCAAGACGACCATGGGATTTACCTTAACGGAGTAGTTATTGTTTCCGGGACTAAAATGGAACTACCTATCGCAAGTAATGAAGTACTACAGTTGCCTAACTACACTGCGGTAGCCTGGTATCATAAAAAGCTACCTGAAGATTTACAGAAAAAAAGTCTTACGGATGTTCTCTCAGAAGTTGAAGCGTATGCCATTGAGGAATATTTACCGGCAGTCGAACGAGGTGGATTTATTGGTGAAGATCAGAAACAAGCCGTTGCAGAGAAATTAGCCCGTTACACAGGTCTCAAAAAGGAACTCATATTGGACCACAATCTGACAGTCTCCAGAAATGCTTTCAGAAAAGAGTTACTAAGGGACGAAGGATATTTCCTGGGTCTTTCGGATGCACGGTATAAAGGTATCGATAAAATGGATGGGGGTGATACCTTTACCGGAACTGCACCGGAGTCAGCTGCCTGGGATAATGCCTTCACTCCTGCAATTAATACGTATCTTCGAGATGAGTTAAATTTTAAAACAGACCTGCAATACCATGTTTCCGGTGCTGTATTTCCCTGGCCCTGGGATAGATTTACGGATGGGACCGGAGAGAAATTGCGTAATGCCATGATGCAGAATCCCCATCTTCAAGTATTATTTCAAGCAGGATATTACGATATGTTGGTCAATTATTTTAGACAAATGAATGGCATGTGGAAGCTAGATCCAAGCGGTAAAATGAAAGACCGTTTGCATTTTAAAGTGTATGAAAGTGGTCACATGATGTATGTGAGGGAGGAAGATTTGGTAACGTCTACCAATGATCTCCGGGAGTTTATTCAACAATCAATTCCCTTGAAGGGTGAAGCGGCAACGTATTGATGTAGGCTTTCTGTCTCGGCCAACTTTTGCAACTAACTTAAAATTTTACCCATAGCTCGGCGAAACCAGACAGCATCCAGTTACGGTGTTTTGATAAAAAAGGGATTGGGTTTGTCAGCAAATTCTTCGCCAGTCACCTGTGCAGAAAGATAGTCAACCTTCTTGTCGATGGTTTTTCTAAACCGCTCAAAAGAAACAGGCTTTATCAGGTAATCATTCACATCCAGCGCAAACCCATTTACCACCTATTCCTCATACGCAATCAGAAAACAGCTCCTCCAAATTTAATACAAATCCCTCAACAGCTTTTGAAGACACCATGTCTCCATGGGTAAAAATCTTCGATGCATCATACCGTCCGTTGATTAAGGTATACACCAATAAAGTGCACTCATTCGGATGTATCACCCAATATTCCTTGACACCCGATTCTTCATATACCTCATATTTATGTTGCAGCTCCTTCTTGTTATTGCCTGGAGATAGGACTTCGACTACTAAATCCGGCGCACCTAGGCAACCGGCCTCGTCGATTTTGCGAGCATCACAAATCACGCAAATGTCCGGTTGCACTACTGTATCAATATCTTCGTTTCGTTTTGATTTTAGCGGAAGCCGGACATCAACCGGAGCAATGAATACCTCACACTTTTTACCTCTTAGATAATTAGAGAACTCCACAAAAACGTTCCCGGCAACCCGTTGGTGGATTACCCGAGGTGCAGCGGCTTGTCTGAATACCTTACCGCGAATCAACTCCACCATTTCATCTATCTGCCAGGTCAGGTAGTCAGCATAGGTGTATCTTCCATATTCGGAAAATGGCTCTTCAACTTTGTTGGGAGTATCATGATCATTCATCGTTTAAAAATGCGTAACTCATTTAGTTGTTGGTCAACCTCGCCGATAGGTTGTTTGGACATGGCTCCCTTGTATCGGCCCCAGTCTGTAGCATCCTTTTTACCAGCCTTTTCTTTCCTTATTCGAATCAATTTAAGCAATTCTAAATCCTGTAAAAGATGGATGGCCTTTTCGTTGATAATATCAATAGTGATCGATTTCATTTCTCAATTATTTAGTGACAAAAACCTGTATGGTTTTGTGATAACGCTGAGCTACGCTTCATTCTCCGAAAGTTATAAAAAGGAACGATAAGAAACCTGAAATAAAGGCTTTTAACAAAAATATGGTTTCTATTTATACGAAACAAATGCTAAAGGTGTTGTTTGCTAGCGCCTATTTGCTTGTCTTTTAACCAAGAAATACGATTCAAAAAAAGTTTGATACAGAGAAAAAATACACTCACTTGGGTGTAATTTGCAATTTCACCTTTCTATCGCCCTGATTTTATGTGTTTTCAATCCTGATCACGATTTAGGGTTTAAGAATATCGAGCATTGATTCACCCATAAATTTCCCAATCAGAAAATAAGATTCGGCATTTCTATTCCAGTGATAGGACTGATTGGCGGGTGAGTCTTCCGCTTTACGCCAGAAATCTCTTGTTTCCACCACTTTGACATTACCCATGAATTCCGGGAATTCTGCTACAGCCAATTGGGCCTCCATCAAGGATAAGGCCCTTGGATGGGTTTCATTCCAGCCTGACATTCCTGTCGTGGCAATGACAAACGGAAGTTTCGGCACACCAAGGTCTTTTCGTACATCTTTGATAAACTGGATCATATTCTCCTTGTAGGCATCATTAGCCTCTTGATTGATCCGGTCATTCCATCCCTGATGCCAGCCAAAGCCCATAATTTCATAGCCCTGACCTTCATAAGAAGGCACATAATCTTCCAAATGGCCTACAACTTCATTAACTGTTGATATCATCTGAACATAAAAGTATCCGGTATCTCCGGCAGCTAAAGGTGGTTTTGTATCCGTAAGGTCACCGGAAGGGAAAAAATCAACGGCAAGGCTTTTTCCACCCCAGGCGGTTTTTATAATCAAAACATCGCCATCGTAATGATCTCCTACAACATGGCCAAATTGTAATTCGGGGCCTATTGTATTTTCATTGGCACCATAGCCAACGGTCAATCCACCCGTACGAATTTTTTCCTGATGGTTAAAGTAAATAAATACATCATCCCGTATCTTCCAATCGCCTTTTTCATCTAACAGGTGCTGGTATTCTCCGTTTTCATCATTTCCAACCAGGTAGTTAAGATTTCCCCGATCTCCCTTTTCAACCTCCCCATGACCTACCATATTGGATTGTCCGGCAAGAATAAACACTTTCAGAGGGGCAGGGCCTTTTGGCGTAAATGACGTAAATAGCAAGATGGTAATTAGGACCCCTAAAAGGCCAATTCCTGGAGTATTTACCGATTTTTTTTCCATTATATTCAGAGGCTAAAATTAATTAAATACCTGTATTGTCAACTGATGGCTAACACATTCAGTTGCCGGATTAGGACATGTTTATCTGGTAGATTAAATTCCTGAAGTAGCTTTTTTAAAATTGTGACACAGCATATTGGTCTAAATGAAGTTTATTGTGGCCCTGCCGGTAAATGGTTAAGCAAATACCTCACCATATAAAGCCTCAAATGCAGTGAAGTGCCTTTTCCCTCACTCAGACCGTGGTTTCGGTTGGGATAGGCCATATAGTCAAATGGCTTACCCAACTCGATCAGGCGATCCACCAATCCTTCGGTAATTTCAAGGTGGGTGTTGGTTTCACCTGTTCCGTGAATGATCAGAAGATCCCCCTTTAATCCTTCTGCGAAGTTTATTGGTGCCGATTTGCGGTAGCCTTCAGGATTCACCTCAGGAGTTTTCATGTATATCTCCTGAAACCAGGCATTGTAAAGGTGTGGTTGTGGCTTAGGGGCAACAGCGATTCCCACATCATATACGTCCGGTTTACGAAACATGGCGTTTAGGGTATTTGACCCGCCGCCGCTCCATCCCCAGATCCCTACCCGGCTAAGGTCAACATAGGACCTGTTTCGCCCAAGCTCCTGTAATGCTGCTGCCTGCTCATCCGTTGACAGGGGACCTAAACTTCCGGCTACCGCCCGGCGCCATGCTGCTCCTTTTGGGGATGGGGTTCCCCGGTTGTCAAATGACACTACCAAATATCCCAGATCGGCGATAACACGGTGATATTCAGTCATGGCATGTCCCCAGGAATCCATTACAGTTTGCCCGTGAGGTTCTCCGTATACGTAAACAAACACAGGGTATTTTTCAGCCGAATCAAAATCGGAAGGCTTGATCATCCAGGCGTCCATAACCACCCCATTGCCTATATCAAGGCTAAAAAACTCTTTTGGCTGTGGGACCAGCAATTTGACTTTTTCATGGAGCTCAATGTTACCTTCAAGTACACGTTCCACTTTATGCTCCGGAAGACTGACAAGTTCAGTTACAGGAGGTGTATTTGCAGAAGAAAACGTGTGAAATGCCCAGTTCCCTTCAGGAGAGATCGTATAATTGTGCGTCCCCGGCTGATCTATTGGAGTTATCCTTTCCGCTTTTCCTTTTCCGTCAATCCGTACCCTGTATAAATACTTTTGGGTCCCATTGTCAGGAGAGGCATAATAGTAAAACCACCCTTTTTGCTCATCCATCCCTACCCTTCCGATGACATCATAATCTCCTGGTGTTAGTAATACCTCTTTCTTTTCATTACGAGATACCAAATACGCGTGTCTCCAACCATCCTTTTCAGTCAGGACAATAAAATTGCGGGTATCAGTAATCCAATCCACTCCTCCGTTAGTTCTATAACTTGCCACTACCCATGCCGGATCAGATTCTTCGTAAGTAGTGCTTATACTTCCATTATCAATGTCGGCAATCAAAAATTGTCTTTGGTCCCTGAATCGGCTTCTTTTTTCCACAAGAACCTCCTCCGAATTTCCTGCCCAGCTAACCTCTCCAATATAATATCCTTCTTTTGGTATGGGTATTGGCAACCATCGAATGGCTTTTCCTGAAGTGTCCACCACACCTACACGCAATACAGCGATATCTCCACCCACCCTAGCAAATCGCTGCTCTTTTATTTCCGGATAAGAAGGATCACCCGGAACCAAGGAAGTCCTTTTTCTCACCTTTTTCACATCGGATTGAACAAATGCGATATGCGTACCATCAGGACTCCAAACAGCCCTGCCGTTGGTAACCGTTTCCGAATGGGCATCAAACGTAAGTCGGGTAGTATTTTTAGTAATCAGGTTATACACATAAAGATCTCCCCGTTCGGCGTAGAGAATTTGCGTGCCATCCGGAGAAATACGGTTATTTGCTCCGGCCACAACTTTTTCATTGGTACCTGTTTTCCGATCCACCATCCAATAATCGGACCCGGTGAAATCGTTGTCCTTACCGGACATTTCTACTAAAATTTTGTCACCCTCCGAAGACAAAACATAGTTTTCAATGATAAAAGGGACTGAATAACCAAACCTGTCAAAATCCTCTGGGGAAATCAGCACCGTTCGGTTGCCCCCGGGCACATCATAATTTACCAGTGCCTGTGTATCCTCTCCCGGTAGATTTTCAAGTAGAAGGTATCCCGAATCATCAGGAAGCCATCTGCCATTAAATGATTTTGCTGAAAAAATATTTTGGTCATAAATTTCTTTCAATCTCTCTTTAGTGTGGTCAGGGACAACAATCTGGCAACAGCCGATGTTCGATAGGAAAGCAGCCTGAACCAGCAAAACCAATACAAGTAATAATGAGTTTTTTATCATTTCATTTAACTATATATTTCTATCTAAAGCTTACTCAATAGGCCTGTTACATGAATTCTCCCTTACATTTTTGCCAGTATTCCATTCAAATCATTGAGCTCTAATAGCCAGATTACTCCAATCCCTGTCGAGTGACGATTGGCACATACCCTACCTCCATACCCGCCGGTGGACTGACGATCAAGGCCGGATCAATATTTGCCAGCTCTCCTATCAACGGTGGAGGCAGGTATTCCTGGTCTTTTTTCCAATGCTTGTGCAACAGTTCCACCCTTCTTTGCATTTCTTCACGTGCTGCTTTGCTCATGTCGGCATTGAGCAAGGCAGGTTGGTCGGCAAATCGATACCAGTAATAGGTAAGGGTACTACCATCGCCCAGTTTGGCCTTGAAAGGCCCAGCCGCCGGGCCTGGGTTTTTCCAGCTACTATCTCCCTCTTCAGGAGTAACATAAGTAAGGGAGGGCCTGTCGTCTTCAGCCCTATTAAAGCTCACAGTATGGAGTCCTGTTTCAGAAGGGACCTCTTTCGGAGCCACTGCCACCCATTGCCCCATATCGTCCTCGCTGGATTTCTCCATTTTATAGTATTCAGGAAGTGTGATCAGGTCATGGCTATTTGTTTTTCTTTTTGTAATCAGGTCTCCTTCCCAGCGAACCCTTAAGGTAGCCGAATCAGTGACATTTGCGTCCATGTAGGAAGTAATATTCATTAAGGCACGTTTGTCCTTGGGAATATGCTCTCCATAAAACTTCCAGTTAGACCTGACACCTTTGTTAAATTTTTGCATGAGCGCATGCTCCACGTTTATTTTACCATCAACAGTATCACCTCCGTCAAACCATGCTTCGACATCGTCCCAAAGGGCCTCCTTTTTATAGACCATCAAGCGGTGAAGCAGATCCGAGTTGCCATCTGGACCTGCCGGATATTGTGTCGGAGACATACGTGCATACGTTTGACCCTTGGAGTCAGTCGCTTCATAGGAGTGAATATGCTGGGTTTCCATTTGAAAAGGTTTATTCGGTTCTGAGGGACGTTGATCTAAAAACAGTCCACTCAGACGAGGGTCCTCCACTGATGCTTGACTCCAAAAATAAGGAGTGAAGAATGCCACGGGGCCCTTAAAATTTCCGGTATTTAAAAATAAGGTCCAGCACTGATTGCCAGTGGGTACAGCTGTACCTGCGGTGGCAGGTGTCGGCTCAGTCAGCGGTAAAGGCAGGTATCCACTACCAAATAACTCACCACTGGTGCCTTGTTTGAGATTCAGACCATCAGGAGGCCAGAGTAGCCATGGACTCAGTTGAGCTACGCCGTATTTCCCTTTCGGGTCGCTCCAGTCCCTTCCTCTACCGGCCCCTGGACCGTTGGCCCATCCTGCAAAATTAAGTTGTACACCGCCCATTATAAATTTAGGCGTTGTTGTTGCAAACTCGGTATCGCGCCACCAGCCAAGACCTCCTTCAATATCCGTATACAACTTTTCTACCGGCAAAGGCCCGTCATGCTCCGGGTGCATCCAGGTACCAAACAAGCCTGATTGAAAACTCCTTCCTGAATATTCCCTTAATAAAGGCCAGGCCGCTGCATACATGGAGTAGCCTGCATTGTATGATTCATCAACCTTTTCCCTTTGAGTAATCATGTAACCGCCAACATTTGCCTTTCGGATCTTACTTGCGTCGGATTTATCTTTATTATTCTGTGCAGTAACAGCAGTGAAAAAGAACAAGAGTATAATAGAAAGTCCCATAGCCACTGTTCTGGTATCCGCCGGATTCTTACAACTAAAATAGGATAGGCATGTCCCTTTAAGTCGATGCCCGTACAAGTTGTTTTTCTTAATTACAGTCATTTGATATCGTTTTTCTACCTGCTGGGAAAATGGATGCTATATGGAAAGCAGAAGTCCGTTATCCTATGACATTCATCAACAGAAGCAGGTAGAGGGTAATAAAAGCTTTTTGCGGGTTTATTAAATTTACCGCCTCTTATGGTTCTGATTATTTCGAATAACGGTTCAGAACTGAATAGTCGACACCTGAAGTGCCGAGGACCAGCAGAATTAATCTAAAAAAACCACTAAGGGAATATAGTAATTTTCTGTAAATTATTCGCAATAAATATGGGACGGTGTTTTTTCTTTACTTGACTCCGATAGCAGGAAGCGAATCTATTCATCAAAAATTCATCTTCAAATTAGGCTGGTGTAAAAATTGATCGGTTGGTTTATGGTAAGGTGCTTTTTGTTTCCGTAAAGAAGAATATTATGTATTATGCCTCGTCTAAGTCTCCTCCAAGAGTGGGAGGGAACAAAAATTCAGATTCCCTGAAGGAATAAACAGGAGAAATAAGTAGCTTATTTATGAAGAGGAAATAATCACCTTTTTTAACGTGACTCGTCCTGAATTTGGTTTACGCAAAAAATGAGGAAAATGGAAAAAAGGAGTAAAACTAACTTAGGACAATGGATAACTTTGGATTATAAATAAGCAAGCTGCCTAATAGTAAAAGAAAAATTGTAGTGCCTTATTGAGAAATAATTTCACACATTAGTAAAGGGAAAACATGCATAAAACCCTGTATCCGCTTTTTGGCATCGTGACGGTTTTGAACACACCCTTCAAAGCAGACGGAGGTATCGACCATGCTGCCCTCCGGAAAAATGTCCGGGAGGCGCTGGAGGCCGGGGTGGCTGGATTCCTCGTGCCGGCAATGGCTGCAGAAGTGTACTCCCTTTCCCATCCGGAACGGATCAAACTAGTGGAAACCGTTTTGGAAGCCGTAAATCAAAGAGTTCCGGTCATTGCAGGGGCAGGGGAGGCGGACCCGGCAAAAGCAAAATCCCTCCTAAAATCCTATATTGATATAGGCTGCAAGCAGGTGCTGTTTCAAATCCCCTATCAAAACGAACAACAATTTAAAACTGATTTTTATCGGTTAGCCGAGATCGACGTGGAAATGATCATGTTGCAGGATTGGGATGCTTCGGGCTATGGACTGCCTGAAAGCCTGATTTGCGAATTATTTGAGAGTGTGGAGGCATTCAAATGCCTGAAGATCGAAACGGTGCCGGCTGGATACAAATATTCCAGGATACTTTCGCTGACCGGCGGACGTTTGAATGTAAGCGGGGGATGGGCGGTGACCCAACTGATAGAAGGACTGGAAAGGGGAGTGCATGCCTTTATGCCCACCGGTATGCATTGGATTTACACGGAAATCCACCGGCTCTGGATGAAAGGGAAAACATCCGAGGCAGCGGAACTTTTTGAAAGCATCCTTCCCGTACTGGCATTTTCCAACCAGCACCTGGAGATTTCCATTCCCTTTTTTAAAAGGCTGCTTTACCGTCAGGGAATGTACCCTTCCGATCTTGTCCGCGATTCTGCGATTTCTTTTGATGCTTATCATGAAAAAACAGCAGACAGGTTGATCCAAAGGGTCATCGAATTGGAAAATCGGATAAAGAACCAACGAGCAGGCCTTTAAAACAGGCAATTTGGGTACCTGTTCGGCAAATGGAAAATCTTTAAAAATAATGGAACCATATCAGGCATTTAAGGAAATATAAGGGGTTTTTTAGCACTCCTGAGATAAGTATACCCAATTTGCCTGGGGCATTTTTGTGAATCTCCGCTTCCTTCGGCTCCGCTCAGGGACCTGTAGGGGGCCAACAGCACCCGCGGCAGTCTTTCGTTGCACGTATCCAATTCTCGTTTTCTACTTCATTCATTTCTACGAAGGACTCGCGTTTTCGCTCCGGATCAGATTGCTCCCTTTTCAGGCTGAGCCTGGCGAAGCCCGACAGGCTCAGGGACCAATGATGGGTTTCTTCATCCCGGCGGAAACTGCCATCACTGTGAGGCAAAAGGGTTAACATACCATGCCTTTTGGTTAAGATCGTGGAAGATTTAACCGATGCCTGGCCTTACATTTATAATCTTTTCGTCTTAATCCATTTATATTCCCTTGGTTCGCATAGTCTCAGGCCTGTACATATTTGATATTTCTTTCCGTAACCCGGCAGTATCCCCACTTTTGCTGGTAATATGGCTGTTCGTTTTTACAGGCTCTGGCTGTACGTCCCGGCAAGAAAAAGAAAAACCGGATGCCCTTCTTTCGGAAGAAATTTTTCGCAATCCGGCTACCGAATACCGTCCGCTGGCATTATGGACCTGGATGAATGGGTATGTGGATACCGTAAAACTGGTGGATGAGCTAAGGGAAATGAAAGACAAGGGGATGCGAGGCGCCATTATTTGGGATATCGGTGCCCTGATCAATCCCGATGACCTGATTCCGGATGGTCCGGCCTTTCTCGGGCCTGAATCCTTACAATACATTTCGTTAGCCTTAGATACCAGTCATTCATTGGGGCTTGACCTGGGCATTAGTTCGGCCAGTAGCTGGAATTCGGGGGGTGGATGGATTGAAATATCGAATGGTTCTAAAGAGTTATTAACGACCTCTGATTCGGTAAGGGGTCCTTCCAGGATGAAGTTAGCCCTGAAGAATCCCGAATCATCCAGAGGAATAGCCGAGAATTGCGCACTCCTCACCGTGATAGCGATTCCTCATAATTCGGCAAAGGTTTATGATCCGAAGGATGCCATCATTCTTTCAATCAGCGAAAATGCAGGAGAGCCAATAGAATGGCAGGTACCGGAGGGACGGTGGGAAATCCGTTCATTTTTCAGCTGCAATACCCTGCAGCCTTTGGTCGTCCCCAGTCCCAATTCATCAGGTTTAATCATCGATCACTTGAGTGAAAAGGCCACTGAGCATCATTTTGAAGAATTATTCTCAAGGTTAGACCAGGTCAGTACGCCTCAGAAACAGATGGATTTCATTTTTCTGGACAGTTATGAGGTGTGGGAAATGACGGATTGGACACCGGCATTTATGCGGGAATTCGAAGACCGGTACGCCTACGATCCCCGGCCCTATCTACCCTTATTGCAGGGATTTCACCATTCCGATTCCTTGATCCAGGACCGGTTTGAAGCAGACTACAGGCGTTTGGTCAGTGATTTACTGATCGAAAACCACTACGCAAAAACGGTGGAGATGGGAGAGGAACAGGGCGTTCAGATGGTAACCGAAGCGGGCCATGGAGGCAGTCCGAGAGTGGAACCGCTGAAAGCTCTAGGGAATTCCCACATTCCCATGGGGGAATTCTGGAACCGTCAACGGCACTGGGTTACGAAGGAAGCCGCCAGTGCTGCGCATATTTACGGAAAGAATATCGTTGCCTCAGAATCGCTAACGGGCTGGAATCATTGGCAACACGGCCCGACAGACTTTAAGCAGCTTATTGATATTGCCTTTTGTGAAGGGCTGAATCAGGTGGTTTTTCATACATTTTCCCATAATCCGGAAATTGCCGGAAAGCCCGGGTTTGTGTACCATGCTGGGGAACATGTCAATGTCAACGCTACCTGGTGGGAAATGGCCCGGCCTTTTATGGATTATATAGCCAGGTGTTCCTATATGTTACGCCAGGGCCATTTTGTAGCCGACGTGCTCTTATACTACGGAGACGAGGCACCTAATTTGGTGCCTCCCAGAAGGATGGATCCCAACTATACCCCCGACATGACGGGCATTTTCCCTCCTTATTTTTACGACGAAAGTAAGTGTCCCCACTGCGGCAGGCCCAAACCGATCAACCCCGGGAATCTGCCGGGTTATCAATCCGATTATATCAATGAGGACGTGATTACCAAAACCCTGGAAACCGAAAATGGAAATTTGGTATTACCGCATGGATCGGCCTATAAAATGATGGTGCTCCCGGACCGGGCGGATATATCCCTTGAAGTGTTAAAACGGCTGGATAAATTGATAGCTGACGGAGCAGTGGTGATTGGGAGAAAACCCGAAAGAAGCACCTCCTTAAAAAATTATCCGGCAAGTGATCAGGAAGTGAAGCAAATTGCGGACAAAATTTGGGGCGATTGTGATGGTGAAAAGGTCCTTTCCCACGAGTACGGAAAGGGCATCGTTTATTGGGGCAAGTCGGTGCAGCAAGTTTTGGAGGAGCAGTCCATACCACCGGACCTTCAGGTTAACGGGATCAATAATCAGGACCTCCATATCGATTTTGTTCACCGGCAGACGGAGGATGAAGATATTTTTTTCCTGTCCAATAGCAGCGAACAACAAGAAAAAATCACCTGTATTTTTAGGGTAGATCCGGACAGCAAACCCGAATTGTGGGATGCTGAAACAGGACTAATACAGCGGCAGGTCGAATTCACAAAAGAAGATAACGGATTGCAAATGGAGCTTACGATGGATCCGCTGGCATCCAGATTCGTGGTTTTCCGGAGGGATACGGATGGAAGAGATTATGAGGACTTGCACCAAGACTTGCAGAATGGATTAATAGAACACCTCCATTCAAATGAGAACCTCCGGTCAATTGATCTTTCCACCAATTGGGATATTGCCTTTGATCCCGTAATGGGCGGTCCGGATTCACTGAAATTAGACAAGCTTATTAGTTGGTCTGCGTTGGAAGATGAAGGGGCCAGCTACTATTCCGGTTCCGCCACTTATACCCGGGAATTTACAATCAATGCGGATGTGCTAGCTGCCGAGGCAGAGGCTTTCGTTTCATTTGAAGACATTCAGGAAATGGCCAAGGTATTTGTTAATGGGAATGACTGTGGGATTTTATGGCTTCCTCCTTACGCAACCCGTATCACGCCGCATTTGAAGCAGGGTAGCAATACCATTACCGTAAAAGTAATCAATACCTGGAATAACCGAATTGTCGGGGACCTGAGGAACCCGGATAAAATCCCGTTTACCCAAACAAATGCCCGGGGGAAATTTACGAGCAAGAGCCCATTATTGCCCTCTGGCTTGTTGGGTACAGCCGCCATCAGTTTTATTAGAAAAAAATAAGATGATAATGAAAAACCGATACCGTTTATTTTACGCTAAGATTATGCAGCATTTTCAGCGCTTTGTTACCTTTTTATTTTGTACATCCATCTGTTTGTCAGTTAGCTGTGCTCCCAATACAGAAGAAAAAAAGCCCAATATTATCTATATTTTGGCAGACCAATGGCGGGCTTCGGCCACAGGATATGCAGGAGACCCGAATGTAAGGACACCTAACCTGGATCAACTGGCAAAAGAAAGTTTCAATTTTCGTAATGCAGTCTCTGTGATGCCGATCTGCACGCCCTATAGAGCGTCCCTGATGACAGGCCGTTATCCTACTTCCACCGGTATGTTTTTAAATGACCTTCACCTTCCGGCCTCGGAATTATGTATTGCGGATGCCCTGGTTTCCGGAGGGTATCAAACGGCCTATATCGGTAAATGGCATCTGGACGGGCAGGGCCGACATTCCTTTATCCCTCCCGAACGCCGTCGTGGGTTTCAGTACTGGAAGGCAGCCGAATGTGATCATAACTACAACCATTCGCATTATTATACAGGCGACTCTGATGAGCAATTATATTGGGAAGGTTATGACACCTTTGCCCAGACAGCGGATGCCCAGCAGTACATTCGGGATCATGCCGGCAGTGATAAGCCATTTGCCTTATTTCTTTCCTACGGCACACCGCATTTCCCTCATCACACGGCACCTGAGGAGTATAAATCCCGCTATCCGTTGGATGAGATTACCCTGCCCGCAAATGTACCGGAATCTAGAAAAAGCGAGGCACTCCAGGAAGCACAAGGATATTATGCACATAGTGAGGCCCTTGATAAAAGTATCGGGGATTTGCTAGCCACCTTGAATGAAATGGGCCTTGATGAAAACACGCTGCTGGTATTTACCTCGGATCATGGTGAAATGCTCGGCGCTCATGGCGTAAGGCCAAAGGCAAAACAGGTACCCCTTGGTGAATCCGCAAGCGTTCCGTTTTTGCTGCGGTATCCGGCTATCCATGGAGAGAAAGGAATGGTAGTAGACATGCCTATTACTACGCCTGATATTTTCCCCACCTTATTTGGATTGGCCCGCTTACCTATCCCCGAGACGGTTGAGGGAGAAGATCTTTCATCTGTGGTACGAGAGGGGGTGGAAAAGGAAGACCGAGCCGTCCTATACATGCAAGTCGCCCCCTGGGAAAGAGGGGAATACAGCCGGGAGTATCGGGCGGTAAAAACAGCCAGATATACCTATGTACGGTCCCTCGATGGCCCCTGGCTTCTTTTTGATGATCGTACCGACCCACTTCAAATGAACAACCTGGTTTCGAATCCGGAGAACTCGGATTTGGTTCAGGAGTTGGATGCAAGGCTTCAGGATTTGCTAGCAGAGATCAATGATGACTTCAGACCTGCCCAATCCTACATTGATGAATGGGGGTTGGTATTGGCACCCCATGGAAGTATTCCCTATTCAAACGACAGTGATGCCGGACCCCAACCACCGCAAACACCGCAGAGAAAAGGGAACGGTGAGTAGTCATCTATTTTCTGTTTTACAAGCTGGAAAAAATAAGTACATTTCGCACATGGTAAAAATCAACCTCTTTTTCTTTTTTACGCTAAGTAGCCTACTTTTTTTAAGTTGTGATCAATCGGGAACAAAAGAAGCAGAATATGCTCCGGTCAATATACTTTTGATAACGGCGGATGACTTGAATTATAATTCACTTGGCTGCTATGGTAATTCGATAGATCAAATTTCTCCAAATATTGATAAACTGGCCCAAAGCGGCACGCGGTTTACCAATGCCTTTGTCAATATCGCTGTATGCCAACCCTCCCGTCAGTCCATTTTGACGGGCAGGTATCCGCATAATAACGGGGCTCCCGCTTTCGACCCCATCGATAAAGCCGTCACTACCTTGCCGGAACAGCTTCACAGCGTCGGCTACCTGAATGGGATTCTGGGAAAGGAAATACACCTCAAACCCACGGAAAAGTTTTTCTGGGATTATTACATCCGGGAAGGAGATCTCGCCTCCGGGCTGGGTATTGGAAGGGATCCGGATCTGTATTACCAGTATGCCCTGGAATTTTTCACGAAATCAAAGAAAGAAGCGAAACCCTTTTTTCTTATGGCAAACAGCCATGATCCCCACCGTCCCTTTGCTGGCAGTGATCAGGAAAAAAGGCTTTGGGGAGAAGACTTGCCGGAAGTCACCCGGACCATTCTCCCTTCGGAGGTAGAAGTGCCGGCTTTTCTTCCCGATTTGCCGGAGATCCGGAAGGAGATTGCGGAGTATTATACCTCTGTTCACCGTCTGGATCAAACTGTTGGGGCCCTGCTGCGAGCTCTATCCGACGCAGGAATGGACGAAAATACCATGGTGATGTTTATTAGTGATAACGGCATGGCCGTTCCGTTTGCCAAATCAAACTGCTACCTCAACAGTAACAAAACCCCTTGGATCATTAAATGGCCGGGGAACGTACCGGAAGGACTGGTGGACAGTACCCATTTTATATCAGGTATTGACTTTATGCCCACGGTCCTTCATGCCTTGCATTTACCGGTGGTGCCAGATATGGATGGTGCTTCTTTTTTACCTGTACTCCAGGGGCAAACTCAGCAATATAGGAACACCGTTTTTACGGAATTTCACCGAATTTTTGCCGGGATTGACTACTCAATGCGCGCTGTCCAAAAGGAAAAATTTGGGTATATTGTCAATTTCTGGAGCGATGGGGACCATGAAATCAGGGGCGATGCGGCCAGTGGCCGAACGTTTCAGGCCATGAAGGAGGGGGCGCGAGAAGATGAAGCCATCAAAGAACGCCTGGACATGTACGTTTATCGGGTTCCGGAGGAACTGTATGATTTTAAAAAGGATCCCGATGGGCTGGTAAACTTAATTGATGATCCGGCCTATCGGGAGGAAATCGTCCGGCTCCGGGAGCTTGTCCGGAAAGAAATGAAACGAACAGCAGATCCCATTCACGATGAATTTGTAGAACGGTTTATGAACGAATAGCACCGGGCTTTCTCTATATACCAAAAACTATAGTTAGTAAAAATGATGAAAAAACACCTGTTATTAATCCAACCAAGGCTGCGGAAGCATTCCGGAAATTTGCTGAGTTTATTGTTTATAGTAAGTTTTTTTCTTACCAGTTGTCAACAAGAAGAAGTGACTGAGAAGCAGCCCAATATTCTTTTTATCATGACGGATGACCACACCCAGCAGGCCATAAATGCCTATGGACACGGGTTGCTGGATAGTGTTTATTTTCCAAATATGGATCGCCTGGCGAAAGAAGGAGCCCTTTTTAAAAACAGTTTTGTCACCAACTCTATTTGTGCCCCCAGCCGTGCGGTCCTGCTGACAGGAAAATACAGCCACCTCAACGGGAAGGTAGATAACGTGGGTCCTTTCAACTGGGATCAGAGTATCTACCCCAAGTTGTTGCAGGAAGCGGGGTATGCAACGGCACTTATCGGAAAAATACACCTGGGAGGAAAACCGCAAGGGTACGACTTTTCGCTCACCCTACCCGGGCAGGGAAGTTACTATAATCCTGAATTCATAAAAAACGGAGAAGAGGAAGTAAAGTTTGAAGGGCACTGCGAGGCGCTGATCCCTCAGTTTGTAGTCGACTGGATAGAAAAGGATTGGGACCGAAGCAAACCTTTTGCCATTAACTACCATACCAAAGCTCCTCATCGGGACTGGATGCCGGAAGAAAAATACCTGTCTTATTTGGAAGATAAGGAATTTGAGTTCCCGGATAATTTCTTTGATGATTATGAAGGGAGAGGGACTGCTGCCCGGGAACAGGAAATGGAAATTGTCGACAATATGTATTGGGGCTGGGATATGAAATTTAAGGAAAATCCCTTCACCGGTGAGCAGAGTCGCCTGGCTGCGCCTTTCGGTCGCATGACGGAGGAGCAAATGGAAGCTTGGAACGCCGTATACGGTCCACCCAATGAAAAATTCAAGGAGGACTTGCCCAGGGGGGAAGAACTTGCGAAGTTTATGTTTCACCGTTATTTGCGGGATTACCTAAAAGTAGTAAAATCGGTAGACGATGGCATTGGGGAGGTCCTGGACTACCTGGAAGCAAATGACTTACTGGATAACACGATCGTGGTTTACACTTCTGACCAGGGTTTTTACCTGGGCGAACACGGTTGGTATGACAAGCGCTTTATGTACGAACAATCGCTAAGCACGCCCTTGCTGGTGAGGTATCCCAAGGAAATCAAAGCCGGCACGGTCGTCGAAGATCTGGTGATGAACCTGGACCATGCGCCAACCATACTCGATTATGCAGGATTGGAAAAGCCCGATGATATGCAGGGAGAATCCTGGCGTGGTCTGGCTGCCGGAGAGGAAATTCCCTGGAGGGATGCCATTTATTATCACTACTACGAGTACCCGGGTCCCCATGCCGTCAAACGGCACTACGGAGTTCGGACAGATAGGTATAAATTGATTCATTTCTATTACGATGTTGACGAATGGGAAATGTATGATTTGGAAGCCGATCCGAACGAAATGAATAGTGTTTATAACGATCCCGACTACCAGGAGGTGCAGGAAATGCTCCATAAGCGGCTGGAAGAGCTTCGGGAACAATATGGCGATTCGGATGCCTTGAATCAGCAATTTATCGATCAATCGCTTTCCAAAAATTAACGATCATTCTATCCCATGCAAAGTCAAATGAAAAGGAACGTTCTTTTTCCAGGAGGAAAAAGCCTGGCAGTCCTACTTTTAGTAATCGGTTGCTGGAGTTGTCAGGTTCCGGAAAAGGAGGGTGCCACCGAAGACGAAAAGCCAAATATCATTTTTATCCTGACCGATGATCAGCGATGGGATGCCTTGGGATTTGCCGGAAATGACATTATTCATACCCCGAACATGGATAAATTGGCCGCTGAAGGCTTGTATTTTGAAAATGCCTTTGTCACCACGCCTATTTGTGCGGCAAGCCGTGCTTCTCTGTTTACCGGGCTGTATGAGCGGACACATGATTTTACGTTTGGCAAACCTCCTTTACAGGATGCCTATATGGCCAATAGCTATCCAAACCTTCTCAAAAAGGCCGGTTATCGTACCGGTTTCGTGGGGAAGTTTGGGGTGAAGGTCAATGAAGGGATTGAGGATTCCATTTTTCACCAGATGGACAAAACCTTTTGGCCCTACTTAAAAGAAGTGGAAGGTGAAGAGGTTCACCTGGCAGACATCAATGGGGACCTTGCCATTGACTTTATTAATGCTAGTGCGGATCGGCCTTTTTGCCTTTCCCTATCCTTTTGGTCTCCGCATGCAGATGATGGGGCAGAAGAGCAATATTTTTGGCCGGAATATATGGATCATTTATACCGGGATGTGAGCATCCCGGTGCCGGAAACAGCCGATCCTTCTTTTTATGATAGTCTACCTGAATTTTTACAAAACACCCTGAACCGGGAAAGATGGTATTGGCGATATGATACCCCGGAGAAGCACCAGAAAATGGTAAAAGGCCACTACCGAATGATTAGCACCGTGGATAGCGTTTTGTCAAGGATTCGATTGACCTTGGACGAAGCGGGAGTGGCCGACAATACGGTTATCATCTTTATGGGGGATAACGGCTATTTTATGGGGGAAAGAGGCTATGCCGGAAAATGGCTGTTGCACGAAACTTCCATTCGGGTTCCTTTGATCATTTACGATCCCCGTCAGCCTGAGAGCAAGCGAAGCAAGACCCTATCCCAGATGGTATTGAATGTGGATGTCACACCTACCATTTTATCCTTGGCGGGGGTAACCATACCGGACGATTATCAGGGAAAAAGCCTCACCCCGTTCTTTGAGGGGTCCCCCGACTCATGGCGCAAGGGGGTTTACCTGGAACATCGGCTTGAAAACAATCCCAAGTTGCTTAAGACATCCGGTTACCGGGATGAGGAATTTAAATTTATTCGTTACGATGACAGTGATGTGATCGAATTGTATCATCATCAGTCGGATGTTAATGAGGTCAATAACCTGGCGTTAGAGGAGAAATATGCTGAAAAAGTAGCCTATTATTCAACCAAATGTGATTCCATTGTCCACCAATTAGTCCAGAAAAGAGTCACGAATCAATGAAACCAAAAGCTAAAATTCTTGATCTCTTAGTGAGATGGCCCCATGTCTTTCCAGTCCTGGTTCTGGTATTTTTTTCATGTTCCGAGAAACTGGAGAACAGCGCTCCAAACGTTGTCATTATCTATGCGGATGATATGGGGTACGGAGATGTCAACGTCCAAAACCCCAACTCGAAAATTCCGACACCTCATTTGGACCAGCTGGCATCAGAAGGGATGCGCTTTACCGATGCCCACAGTTCCTCCGGGATTTGTTCTCCGAGCCGGTATGCCTTGCTGACGGGAACGTATCATTGGAGACGGCAACATGGAATCGTCGGCGCTTTTGGAAAGCCCTTCTTTAATGCCTCCGATGTAACCCTTCCACAGGTACTTCGAGAGAACGGCTATGCCACGGCCTGCATTGGGAAGTGGCATTTGGGCTGGAATTGGGAATTTAAGAATCCTCCGTCAGGTAGTGTCATGCAATGGGGAAGAGAGGTAGCTTTTTATCGCCCGGAAGATGTCGATTGGAACAAACCCGTTTCAGGAGGCCCCCTTGATCGCGGATTTGACTATTATTTCGGGGACGGGACCATCAATTTTCCGCCGTATGCCTGGATGGAGAATGACCGATTGATTGAAGCGCCAACAGAGGTCATGGATATTCATGAGATTGGCTATGACACGAAAGAGGGAAATTGGGAGTTTCGACCCGGACCTAAAGTGGAAGGCTGGAATCCCTACGATGTATTACCTACGATTACGGGGAAAGCGACCGAATGGATCGGTCAGCAAACCGCTGATAAACCCTTCTTTTTATATTTTCCCTTACCTTCACCCCATGCTCCCATTATTCCAAATGACGAATTTGATGGCAAGTCAGAGGCAGGTGCATATGGTGATTTTGTTTATCAATCAGATTGGGTTGTGGGGCAGGTTTTAAATGCGATTCGGGACCACGGTTTTGAGGAGAATACGATTGTGATCTTCACCTCCGACAATGGTCCGGAACGGTATGCCTTTGAAAGGGCTGAAAAGCACGAGCATTTCAGCATGGGATCCTTTAGAGGCCTGAAAAGAGATATCTGGGAAGGAGGCCATCGTGTACCGTTTATAATAAAATGGCCCGGGCACATACAGGGTGGAGGGATATCCGATAAGCTGGTTTCCCAAATAGACATCATGGCAACCCTTGGTGCCTTGACCGGCATTAAACTTCAGGATGGTGTTGCTCCGGATAGTTATCATTTCCTTCCTTTCCTAAGTCAAAATTCGGATAGCGTATCTCAAAGAGCGGTTTTGATCCATAATACAATGGAAAATAGATGGGCGGTTCGTGAAGGAGATTGGTTATATATCAATGACAGTACGGGCCAACATTCGATGATGCCGGAATCCTTTTCTAAACTCAGGGGATACGTTACCGACACCACGCCGGGCTTGCTTTTTAACCTTGCTATCGATCCCGGGCAGCGCAATAATAAGTATGAGTTGCAACCCGAATTGGTAGCAAAAATGGACAAGTTGATTTCGGAAAACAAGGCCAAAGGGTATCTGATAAAAGATGAATAAGGTCTGGTAAATGAGAAATACGAACAAACTACTTAAGAAATATTGTATATGATCTTTAGCATAAAATTTAGAAAACTCCTTTTGCCCTTGTGCTTTGTTTTTTGGGGTAGCCTTTCTGCGCAAGAGGTGATTGTTATTGATGATTGGAACCAATTTGGCGACATCCCTAAAACATGGGAATTGGTAGGAGGGGTGACGACCGATTGGGAGCAGGATTCGTTTTTGTCAACAAATCCGGGAACGGGCATTCTGGTGAATCCACCAAAGTCAAAAAACGGCCCGCATTTGATTTCAGGATTTGAACATGGAGACATGGAATTGGAACTGGAGTTTATGGTTCCCAAAGGGTCCAATTCCGGAATTTACCTGCAAGGGCGCTATGAAATTCAGATTTTGGATAGTTGGGGTAAAATCAATCCCAATTCCGGAGATGCAGGAGGGATTTACCAGCGCTGGGATGAAGAGAAAAAACAGGGCTTTGAAGGAAAGCCGCCCCGGACCAATGCGAGCAAGGCACCTGGCTTGTGGCAAAAGGTAAAAATCGATTTTGAAGCGCCAAGGTTTGATGCGGCGGGCAAAAAAGTGAAGAACGCGAAATTTAATCAGGTGTATTTGAACGGTGTATTGGTCCATGAAAACGTGGAGGTGACCGGACCGACCAGATCTGCTTTGTTTGAAGACGAAAAACCGCTTGGCCCGCTTATGATTCAAGGGGACCATGGTCCGGTAGCGATCAGAAATATAAAGTACAAACCCTACGGAGATCCGATTCCTGAAATATCGGACTTGAAATTTGCCTATCATGAAGGAAAGTTCCAGTCAAATGAGGAGTTCATGGCGAATACCCCAAACGAAAGCGGGCAACTCAACAAAATAACCTGGGACCTGGGCCATGGGGTGCTTGATTTTGCATATGTGTATTCCGGGAATTTAGAAATTCCGAAATCGGGGGATTATACCTTTTCCCTGACTGCTTTCGGTAAGACCAGCCTTTATTTGGATGGTGAAAATGTTTTGGACGATCAAATCCAATTCCCGAATAATCCTCCCAGGAGCAGCACCTTACCACTAGAGAAAGGTACGATCCCTTTTCAGTTGGTGTTTTACAAAAATAATTATCCGGGCAGAAGTCCACAACTCGGCGTTTATATAGAAGGTCCGGGGATCAAAAAAAGCCCTTTACACGATCCGAATTCTTACAAAGAATCCGCTATCCAGAAACCGATTTATTTAGAACCGTTGCAGAAACCCATGATTACCCGCGGGTTTTTCCAGCATAAAGACGAGAAAAAGACGCATACGGTAGCGGTAGGAGAACCATCGGGTTCAAACTTTGTCTATGATCTTCAACAAGGAGCGATTTTGAGCGTTTGGAGGGGAGGCTACCTGGACACCTCACCCATGTGGAGACAAAGGGGGACCTCGCAGTTGATGCTGCCCACAGGAGCGGTCGTCGAATTGGCAGACGGCCCCTTCCTGGCCAAATTAGAAAACAAGAATAGCCCCTGGCCGGATTCTCTCAGTAGTGATCTGATTCAAATTCAGGGATACACCTTAGATCGGGACAGACGGCCTACTTTTAACTATGCCCTTGAGCAAATTGCTGTTGAAGACTTCTTTGAACCGGAAAGGGGTGGAAAATTTTTAACCCGGACCATTCGCTATACGAATCCTCAAAAAACGCCGGATGTCTGGGCCCGGATTATCGCTGCGGATAAAATAGCGGATCTTGGCGAGGGAATTTACCTGGTTAACGAAGGTGAATACTACGTAAAAACAGCTGCACCCATGTTGGAGGGTTCCTTGTTACGAAATACGGCTAAGGGTCAGGAATTGTTATTTCCGCTTAACTCAACAGAAGAAAACGGACAAATGAAATACAGTATTATTTTCTGATGGGTTTCGGATATTTAAAAAAAGAATTTATTGAAAAATAAGCATATGAAATTAGATGATAATGGATTGTTGATCAGGAACGCTAGCTTAAATTTTTTACTCCAAAAATCGCATTCCAATCGGTTTTTGGGATGCTTATTAGCTGGGTTTTCCTTATTTATTTCGGTTTCGTTGCCTGCCCAACAGGCAGCGGACCCGGAGGATTTGATTGCCCAGGAAGAAGACTACTATTCGATAGTGGATATCCCTATTCCTGATGGTATTGAACTTGAGGTGGGTGGCCTGGCCGTTATTCCAGATGGTAGTTTGGGGGTAGCCACGCGAAGAGGGGAGGTCTGGCTAATCGAAAACCCCTATATGACCGGTTCGCGGATTCCCCGGTTCAGCCGGTTTGCATCTGGTTTACACGAACCGCTAGGACTTGCCTACCACGAGGGAAGTCTGTATACCAGCCAACGGTCCGAGCTGACCAGATTAACAGATAAAACCGGAAACCGGGAGGCGGATGCTTACGAGACGGTCGTTTCCTGGCCCCTTTCGGGAAACTACCACGAGTATTCCTATGGACCCCTATTCACTCCGGAGGGGGATATGCTGATCACCTTGAATTTAGGTTGGATAGGCCATGGGGCCAGCCTGGCAAAATGGCGCGGCTGGATGATGAACGTTGCTCCGGATGGTGAAATGATTCCGGTGGCGTCCGGGATGAGATCTCCTGCCGGCTTTGGCTACAATGCAGAAGGGGATGTTTTTTACACGGAAAACCAAGGGGACTGGGTGGGTTCCGGCCGCATTACCCACGTAGAGAAAGGTGATTTTGTGGGGAATCCGGAAGGCCTGGTTTGGAGTCATCTGGAAGAATCCCCCGTTAAATTGAAGCCCGAAGATATACCCGATACGGGACAACCCATGTCCAAGGTAGCCGCCGACATTCCCGGATTCAAGACCCCAGCCGTCTGGCTTCCTCATGGGCTTATGGGGATTTCCACCTCCGCTATTCTTACCGATCAATCCGGTGGAGCATTTGGGCCCTTTACAGACCAACTCTTTGTGGGAGATCAGGGGCATAGCAAGATCGTAAGGGTCTACCTGGAAAAAGTAAACGGTGTCTACCAGGGAGTGGCTTTCCCCTTTAGAGAAGGTTTTTCTTCCGGTATCCTGCGAATGGTATGGGGCAAGGATGCTTCCTTATTTGTGGGCATGACGAGCAGAGGCTGGGGATCCACGGGCAAGGATCCGTTTGGATTGCAACGACTGGTTTGGACAGGTAAAGTACCTTTTGAAATCAAAACCGTAAAAGCCAAACCTGATGGATTTGAATTGGAATTCACCCTTCCTGTTAAGGAATCGGTGGCCAAAAATCCGGACTCCTATCAACTATCCAGTTTTAACTACAAGTACCACCATAATTACGGGAGCCCTGTCATCGAGTTGGAAGACCTTGACGTCAGAGCGGCGATTGTTGCTGAGGACGGGTTGTCTGTGAGATTGGTGGTAGATGACCTGAAGAAAGGATATATTCACGAAATTAACGCTTCGGGGATCAAATCTGAAACGGGTATGGATTTATTGCATGCCGCTGGATATTATACGCTTAATGAAATTCCGGCCGGTGAAAAAGTAAAGCTTTCGGTAGTAGATAATTCACCTGTCAACTCCCATCAAGGCCACCAAAATAGCGATGGAAGTACATCCAAAAAAGAGGTAAGCGCAGCTACTTCAGCGGCAGCAAGGACGAAAAATTCTCCGAAAAGAATGACAGAAATGCCTGAATCCTGGTCGGACGGGCCGGACCAAACCATTGTGGTGGGCACAAAACCCGGCTTGAAATACGATCTGGATAATTTTGAAGTAAAGGCAGGGAGCAAGGTAAAGGTCACCTTTAATAATAATGACGATATGATGCACAACCTGGTGATCGTACAGCCAAATACCGCCATCGAAGTAGGAGAGATGGCCTTAGAGATGGGATTGAAAGGCTCCCAAAACGACTATATCCCCGATTCTGATAAGGTACTCTACCATACCAACATTCTTTCCCCGGAAACTTCTGAAACCATCTATTTTGAAGCGCCGGCTGTTCCTGGAGAGTATACCTATGTATGCACGTTTCCAGGGCATGCGTATGTGATGCAAGGGATTATGAAGGTGGTAAAATAAGGGAAAATAGTAGGCGAATCGTAAGTTCTTTCCGCCAGTAATTACGCCGCTAACCCATACAAAAGATTAGTTCTCCCTTGACCCATTTTGCCAATGGCTTGATGGCTGAACGAGGAACTTTTTACCTTTTATCAAGAAACGAGTTTTTGGGATTTAGAGGACAATCCATGGCGTTTTGGGAAACTTCTTAGACATCAAGAAGCTTTAAGAGGACGAAGCGCCGAAAATTCCTTGTGCTTACATCCCCAATAAATTCCCGGGCCAGCATCAGCAAAAAAGCGCTGGGCTATTGCCCAGCGCTTTGACGATTTATTATTTTAGGATAGGGGCTGTTTTATCAATAGATAAATACCTTTTTTGTCAGGATTTTATTACTGTCAATCACTTGAATCAGATACAATCCGGAGCCAAAACTACCAAAGTTAAAGCCTGGCGTATTTGCGATTTGACTTCCATGAATTAACCGACCATTGCCTTCATAAATCATTACCCTCGCATTTTCCTTTAAGAAGGATGGGTATAGAATATTCACAAAATCCTGGGATGGCTGAGGATAAACTTTCAGATCTTCTAACTGATCTATGCGGCCTGCCCCATTTTCAGCGGCTTCGGACTCACGCTGGTTTACATTTAGAGTGTTCAGTCTTAAATTATCTCCGTGGTTAAACCCGGCTTTAAAGTTTATCGTCAGCATTTCCCCCTTCATGTTGTCGCCACCATAGGGAGTGACCACCAACTGATATTCTCCTTCTGGTAGGTATTTTCCACTGTAATTGCCAGCAGGATAGTCACCGAATAGGGCATAGGGCAAAACCCTTTCCGTGGAGGAATGGCTAATCGGTCCGGTGAGATGGAATGTCATTGACGAAATTCCGTTTCCTTTACCATCCGCGCGAATATTCAACCTGACATTTTTAAATTGATTCAAATCGATATAGGACCCTTCTGTTAGCGGCATGATGTCTTTATCTGTATCGGCATCCACCAGCGTCAGTTCACCAACTTTAATGTTTCGAATCACTTCAAAATGGATCGTCACCTCTTCCCCGCCAATACCAGTGTTTGTACTGGATGTAGTTGGAAAAGCGGTAACAGACAGGGTATACATTCCCTCAGGTAGGTCTTTTCCGAGATAGTCTCCACCATTATCTCCGAAAATTGCGAACGGAGCTAGTTTCTCAAATCTTGCAAAGGTTACAGGACCATCAATGCTCATTTCCAGTCCACCTTCCTGACCATCCGGAACAGATGCTCTAATGTTGAACTTTTTACCATAGAAGCTGGAAAGGTCCACCACGTCACCGTCTTTTATTTCGGTAATATCGGAATGGTCGGTGGCATTGACCAAGGTGAATTTTTCCACCGTTCCATCAAATAGTACTTCAAAATCGACGGCCTGCTCGCTTCCCTGATTTCCTGAAAGGTTTTTCATTTCATAAGGGGTTGCACTGAAGCGGAACGAACCAGGTGCTATCGTTTTGCCCAAATAATCCCCATTGGTATCTCCAAACAGGGCATAGGGGACGACATTTTCTGTTCTGCCACTAGTGCTGACAGGACAATCTGGGCATTGTGTTAAGGATTCCATTTCCAATTTCACGCTTCCCACTTTTTCCGGGTCAGTCATTACCATGAAGTTGACCGATTTGTCTTTTACAAGCGAGTAGGGAATAATATCCCCGTCTTTGATCTCACGGATAATCGTATTGGTCAGGGCATCCACTAGCCAGAAACTTTCAATTTTCAATTCTTGGTTCTCGGAAACGATGCTAATGGTGGCATTTTCTTCTTCGCCACCCTCAAAATAGGCGGTTATAGCTAATGTAGCCTCCTGCTCAAGGGTTTGGCAAAATTCTACCCGACCATTTTCATCCGTAATAGCTTTTCCATAAAATACCCCATTGACATCAAAGGATACTTCTACGCCTGCTAATGGAATCCCAAATTGATCCAAAATGGTGGCCGCCAGACAAACCTTCTCTCCAATCATGCCCTCCACCTCGTTGTCGACAAAAGTAATAATGGTTGGTACGGGGGTTTGGTCAAGGACCGAAATGGTAGCGGTAACGGTATTGTCGCTTGAATAGTAGAAACTGTATTCAAATTCACCAAGATCCTCCAGGAGGTTGCAATAGGTCAGCATCCCTTGCTCATCTGTTATTACGGAACCGGAAGGTTCTCCATTTTTGGTAACAAAAACTTCAATTGCTCCTAGTGGATTGTCGAATTGATCCAAAACCTGCACTTCCATGCACACTTCCTCACCGGGAATTATTATTTTACTGGTAGGATTAACCGAAATCGTAGTAGGTATGAGTAATACCTGAGTTACATTTATAGTACCTACAGCAGGGACCCCGCCTTCATAAGTAGCAGAAAACGCCAGTTCGCCCAGGGTGTCTGTAATCAAACAATACTCGACGATTCCTTCATCATTACTGGTCAGCGTAGCGACAATAGCTCCATTCAGTGTTATGAAAACTTCTGTGTTGGGTAATGGATCTCCGTTTTGATCCAAGACCAGGGCTTGAACGCAAGCCTCACTTCCCAAAGTCACTTCGGTTATCAAATCGGTAAACGAAATGGAACTGGCAATCAGCACTCCACCGCCACCATTGCCGCCGTTACCGCCGCCTCCGGAAACTACCACATTAACGCTGGTGATCGCAGGGGTACCTCCTATATAGTTAGCAGAGAATTCAATAACTTCCCCGTCTTCGCCCTCAGCCGTTTTGCAAAATTCGGCAACTCCGTTTTCATCGGTTATCTCAGAACCGGCGGGTTCTCCGTTGATCTCCAACTGGACTTCCACACCTTCCATCACCTCGCCATACTGGTCTCGGATAGTGGCGGTAACGCAGATTTGTTGCCCTGCATTCACTTCATTTGCCGAGGGCGTTAAGCCGACTGATGAGGGTATCGGTGCCGGGATTGCAACGGAAACAATCGTTTCTGCTTTCTCTCCTCCATCAAAGTAGCTGCTAAATTCCAGGTCCCCGCCGTCTTCAGGTTCGAAACAGTAGAAAATTTTCCCCTCTTCATCCGACTGGGCATTGTACAATACCGTATTCATGTATTCAATAAATAATTCTTCGCCTTCAATCGGGTTTCCGAACTGATCCAATACTTGACTGGTTAGGCATAATTCCTCCCCTATGGTAATCGTTTCAGGCAAGGGGGTTAGCAGTACCGTTTCGGGTCTTGGAAATGAAGTAACGATCGTTGCCTCAGCAGTAGTAATACCAACGGAAGCGACAATTTTATCCGTTCCTTCGTTCACAGCATCCAGGCAAAAATTTGCAATACCCTCGTTATTGGTTACTGCAAACCCCACTTTTCCATTAGGTCCCTGTACTTCAAAATCCACCCTGACTCCAAATATGGGAGCCCCATTGTCATCCGTGACGGTTGAATTAAAACAATAGGTGGTTCCTTGTTGAATCTCCTGCTCCAAATCCAGATTTATGTTCCGAACTTGTTCAACCCGGGCTAAGGCCTGACCTCCAGGATAGCCGTACGAATCATAGCTTCCAAATCCATACATAAAAGATCCAAATGCCAGGTTTCCGGATAAATTGTGGGTACCCTCAGACACTTCGACTTGTGCCCCGGCGAAAGTTGATCCGGGTATATCTGTAAAAATAGATGCGGGTAATAAGGATCCATCCAATACTATCTGGCCTTTTTGAGAGATGGGAACCGCTAAATTGATAAAATGCTTATTAAAACCCGTGGCGGGCGTGCTGACCGTATAGCTGTTCTGAAATTGTTCAAAGGGTGGTATGAGCATCATAAAGGGGTCAGAAATGACATTGTCTGAGGTCTGCCCTTTGGAATACTGTGCCACCAAAATAGCCTGGTCAGAAACAATTCTTGAGTAAACGTCACTTGGAATATCTAATTCTTTAAACTCGCCTCCGTTTAATGAAAAATTCTCCGAATAACCATTTGTTCCGTTTACTGTCACGTTGGTCCCATCTTTTGTGGCGATGATTCTAAAAATATCTCCGGCCCTTCTGGAAGCCAGGGGAACGGTCACAAAACTTTCTCCCAATGAGTTAGCCGGAGGAATCTGTTCGATCAGATGGTCACAATAGGTGGTGTTCTGCGGAACATTACTGCAAGTGTGACCACTAAATACGGCCACGGGCTTATTTGATGAAACAATACTTCCGGTAAGATCCGAACCGACTATTCCTGCAGCCAACTGATAAGTTTCTCCCATTTGCAGGGTAAGCTGGTAGGGTACGCCAGCTTGCCTGTTATTAGTATTACTGGCAGGGGTGATCGTTACTACGGTATTATCCATCGTAGCCACCACTCCGATCACCGAAGATAAGGTATTACCGGATCCCCACGTAGTATAGGAGGCAATAATGTACTCATTACCCAAAATATCCGTGGGCAAGGCTAAAAAGGCATCCGTAGAGGCTCTACGTTGATTCAATCCATAGACGGTAATCTCATCTTCCGCAATAATGTGAATTCCCCGATTGTCAATGCCATCTGCCAGGACGGCAATAAGCGAGCTGGGAATATCCACGGTGGTCACCACCCCCGGAGTCACCGAGAAGTTCAACACCGTTGAATTAGGAAGAATAACTTGTCCCGAAGTGGCCGTTTCTCCGGAGATAAAAAGATCCAGGTTAATGCCTAGATTATCAATATTTCGGTTAAACATTAACCAAAATTCCTTTCCCTTATTATCGGGAATCTCGTTCTGAGAATACACCATCACGGTTGGCAGCATAATCAGCAGAAAAATGAAGCTTAAAATGTGGTAGGATTTCTTCATGACATACATGTTTATGGGTTTATTATACATAAATATATATTTAAAAACCTAATAAACAAGGGGTTGTCTTTATATTTTTAAAAAAAAACATTTCGTTTTTATTTTAATATAAATCGTAAAATAGCCTCCAAATAAGTCACCAAACCCATCAAATGTTATCTAAATAAAAAATGAAAAAAAGCGATTTTCTATTACCAGATGAAGAAGTATTTCCGCTTAGATTTTTTGAAAGGGGATTAGTCCGATGATGATGACTGCAAAGCAGGAATCCAATAGTAGGGACACAAACCTCCCCCACCTAAACTGCTCCAGGTAGTGTAGTTGAATTTTTTATTCAGATAGTAGCACTTTCTTCAATAATTTTTTGCAGCATTTTTGATAAACTACAAACCGCAAACAGGAAAAGAACCAGGCCTGCAATTATCGAACGTATAATGGCAACCATTGGATAAATGGAAAATAGGTAAAAGCTTGCTGGAGTGGTCTGGGTACATGTTATGCAAAAATAAAATTTTACAAACCTGGCTCTTTGAAGTTAGTTTTTAATCTTTTGCAATTTCCTGCCAGACAGGTGGTGATCGGATCGTTGCTGTAAGTGGCTCATGCCACAGAGTGTAAATTTCCCCTGCCCATGCTGGTACTGGTGTAGGTTTTCCATCACCGTATGGTCTATCAAATTGGCATTTGTAAAATCAATCCGGATACTTTTTCCTTTTGGGAGGGTATCCAGGGATTTTTTAAGGTTGATGTAGTTGCTGAATACAGCAGAATGATGTACAAAAACGGTATACTCCTCCTTTTCTTTCTCGAAACTAACGGTAAATAGTGGCTTGAACAGGTATTTCAGCGGGAGCCCATTAGCAAAGTGAATGATCAGTTTGAGCAGAATGCCTGCTGCAATTCCAAGTAGTAAATCCGTAGCCAGGGTTACCAGCAGGGTGGTCAGGAAAATGGATAGCTGCTCCTTTCCGATTTTGTAGGTATTGACAAATTCCTTTGGGGAACTCAATTTATAACCCGTATACACCAGCATGGCAGCCAGAGCCGCTAGCGGGATCTGGTGAATCAGCAAGGGGAAAAAGGCCACAAAAAGAAGCAGAAAGACGCCGTGGAAGAAATTCGACCAGGCGGTTTTTGCTCCATTGTTGATATTGGCCGAGCTTCTCACAATTTCTGAAATCATGGCTAATCCACCGATCATTCCAGCCAGGACATTTCCCAGCCCCACACCCATCAGGTCCCTGTTCATATTTGATTTCCTGCGGTATGGATCCAGACTGTCTACCGCCTTTGCACTGAGCAGCGACTCCAGGCTTCCCACCAACGCAAACATAATGATGTACTTAATGGAAGTCATGGTCAATACCTGTGAGAAGTCAGGAAAGGTCACTGCTGACAACATGTTTTCTGGTAAGGTGACCAGAAATTTTGGCCCAATGCTGTATTCGTGTCCATCCAGAAACAGGTACTTATGTTCGTGTTCCAGATCAAAATAGATCCCCATGGGGATGGCAACCAAAATAACCAGCAGCGGTGCCGGAAACATCCGCAGGTATTTATTTTTGATTAGGGGAAATAAGAAGAGGATCAGTAAACTGATGCCACCAATGATGGCAATATCCGGATTTGTTGCTGTCAGCGCATGAGGGAGTTCCCTGAACAATTCCAGCGTTTCATTGGCCTCCGGTTTAACTCCGACCAGGGTAAATAATTGCTTCGCAATAATGATAATGCCGATAGCGGCCAACATGCCATGTACGGCAGCCGAAGGAAAGAAATCGGCTAAGATGCCAGATTTAACCCAGCCAAATACGACCTGCAATAAGCCGGCAACCACAATGACGGCTAAGGTCAGCCGGTACCCCATTAGGGCATCGCCCTGGCCTAAATCGGAAACGGCCCCGATAGCGATGATGATCAATCCGGCAGCAGGACCTTTGATGGTCAAATGAGAACCTCCCAGGAAGGTCACCACCAATCCACCGATAACCGCAGAAAAAATCCCCGCCATCGGCGGAAAGCCGGAGGCCATGGAGATGCCCAAACTAAGCGGTAATGCAATAAGGAATACCAGGAATCCCGATACCAGATCTGATTTCCAGTTTTCACGAAGTCCGGCCAATCCGGACTTGGGAACTTCCAATAGACGATTTTTCATGAGTGTAGTTTTAAGAAGATTTTAAAGCGGTGGTATGGTAATTTTTGATATGTGGGCCAAGGAACAGCCGGGCATAGATCCGGATAAGAGCAATGCCCCCAAAGATGAAGCTGATGGCATTAAATGCCGCCAGGACATACTGGTCTTCATGGATATGGCTGAATAGTAAATCCACTCCTATGAAGGTAGGACTGATAGGAAAACCCATTAGCGCCAGTGCGGCAAGCAAAAAGATCAGGGCAAGTTTGGGGTGCTAGTATACATGCCCATAATATTGATTCAGGTCAAAATGATCCTTCTCCTTTTTCCTTAGCCGATTCAGTATCCAATATCCCGTGCCCCCCGCCAGTACCACTCCACTGAGGTAAATCAAGGTCTGCTTGTAATCGAAGGTTTCATTAAAGGAAACTGCCAGGGCTATCCAGAAATGATTGGCCATCACCAGCATCAAAGCCAGCCTGGGATGATTTCTCTCCGAAAAAGCCTTGAATACCATCATCAAACCTAAAAACCCAAAAAGCCCGGGCATGAAGTACTGAGATGTTTCAGGAATAACACCCTGATTGAAATACAGTAACAAACCGAGTAGATAGAGGGGTAAAAAATACTGTAACAGATTTTTGGGTGTCAGGAAATCAAGTTTTTGTTCCCAGTCTTTTGACCGGCTTGAAGACCAGCTTGTTCAGCATCGTATCCAAATTCCATTCTTTGAGAGATAGGATATAAAGGCTGTAAGCCAGTCTTTTGGAGAAAGAATCCTTTAGACGGATTGGTTTGGGCGTGAAATGGTAAAACTGATCCCTGATCATATAAGCAACCACCGAAGGAGATACCAGTAGTTGATAGGTTCTTAGAAAGGCATTTCCTGCGAAGTGAATCAATACCAGCGTCTGAAGCCCTAAGGCAATTTCGATAAACATGATCCCTATCTGGGCGATGGAAGCGTAGGCTATCTGGGTTTTAATGGTCGTTTGCACCCTCGCAATCGGATAGGCAAGCAAGGCTGTCAGCAGGCCCAAACCAGCAATTAATATTCTAGCCATCAGTTGATGCTCCCAAAAGGGGAAGGTTCGAAGCAGGAGAAAAACCCCAAAATGTACCGAAAGGGAGCCATAAAATATGGCCGAAGAGGGTGTCGGTCCTTCCATGGCTCGCGGCAACCAGGAAGAAAACGGAAACTGAGCAGATTTGGCTGCAGCGGCAATTGCCAAACAAACGGCAATGAACAACCCGATACCCCCGTGAGCGCTCATTTGTTCGGATACCAGATCCCCATCCAATAATTTGATAAAGGTGATGTTTTCATGCCATAGATGGTGGCTAGCCCACATAGCGAGGATAATGCCTATATCCCCAATCCGGTAGATGGAGAAAACCTTTACCGCATTCCTTACCGGTAAATAGCGATCCCTGTAGAAAGCGATCAACAGGAAGGAAGCGATTCCCAGCATTTCCCATCCTATAAATAAGGTTTCGAAATTCCCAGCTACCACGGTAACGTTGTAAGCCAGGTAGAAAAAGAGCAAGGTATTGAAGTATCGCTTGTACCCTTCTTCCAGGTGCATGTAAAACCGGCTATACCGGGTTATCAGAAATGTAATAAAGGCACCCACCCAGAGGTAAACCGCTGTAAGGCTGTCAAAATAGAAATCCAGCAAAAACTGGTAATGACCATTATTGTAGATTTCCCACTCCCGGATGTTCACCGGGTGCATCCCACTGAAAATCCAGTAGAGAACATAGCCTGTGATTCCCAATAGCTGCAAACTTACCGATCCCATTGCTAACCTGGAAAAGCGGGTTTCATGGCCGTCCGGAATCAGCAGGGATAAAACAAAAGCTACCAGTGGCAACAAGACGAAAAAAGCAATCATTATGTGATGTTCCATGGTATCAGGAGATTTGGTAAACGGGGAGGTTTTCAGCAGTGCTGGCGAGGAGCTCATCCAGGTTTTGAATCGCTTCGATTGTTTGTGTAACCGGCTGGTACTGGGCAAACGCTCCTTCCTTGAAAACAAAGGCTTTTTTGCTTTCCGGGTGAATGCAAACCAGCTTCACCCAATCGTTGAAAAACCACTCATAGGTTTGCTCATGGGTTTTGATGGTTTTCAGGACGACCTCGGGATAGTGCTCCACGGTGATCAAAATCCGAAGCGGGTCGTGGATATTGACCATTTGCGAGGGCAATCCTGTCCGTAAGTCCCCATCCATCCCATTAGCTACACCGATCAGTCCCATTACGTTGTGCGGTAGCTTACTTCCTGCACCCAACCTGTCGTTATCTACTTTGGAGAAGTAATACTCCAAATTGATTCCTCCGCATACAGGAGCTACCGCTTTGAGTATGCCGAACAGGTAACTTCCCTGCGGATCAATGCGGTGGTCATACGAATTTAAGAAGGCGCGCTTATCTAAAAACAAGTGCCGGTTATTTTCCCGTTTTCCAATTACGCAGAGTGCATTCGTAGCGTGGTTCCATTCCGGCCGGGTTACAAAAAGGGACAGGGCTCTTTTTTTCACCTTTTCATGGACCTTCCTGGCATCCTGACTGGAGTCGACGGTATGAAATCTTCTGGACCTTTCTTTGGCATTGTAATCCAATGCCGTATCGAAGGTCTGTTTATTTCTTTCATGTAAGCGTCTGTTAGCTTTGAGCAGCAGCTCCTCATCATAAAACTCCATTTCATCCTTGGTAGTGTCATGCAGCCCACCAACAAATTGGGTCGTGTCGGGAATAGAAATTCCTCTTTCAGAAAGTATTTTCCTTACTTCAGGATTGTTGCCAATTGAAGCTGCCACGCGGGCATTGACCGATCCGGCACGTCCGCAGCAGGCTCCACAATCGTATCCGGCATAATGCGTATTATTTACCGAACTGGCTCCATGCCCGATTACATAAATCAAGGGAGCAAAATCCTTCACCAACCCGATGCTTTTTAGCAAGCCTTCCATTGCATCAGCCATTTCTACCAAGGTAAAGCCGACCTGAAGGCCAAGTTGTTGCTGTTTCTGGTTTTTGATACTGAGTTTACCTTTGGGGTCCATGTGCTTGAAGGAAGAGACCATGGCAGGCGTTTCCGCTGGGAAAAAGATGCTTTTGGCCATTTTCAACGCGGACCAAAAACCCATGGTCTGACTGATGGCCCATCCGCCGAAGACCCCCTTGGTGTGCTTACTGAAATGCACATCTTTTTCATGTCGGATGTTGGATTCGGTTTCTTTGATCAGAAGTCTGGGAGTGATTGGTGCAGGACATACTTTGGTCATAAACTTCCCATGTTCCGGCTGAAAGTAGAAGGGGAGGTTAAAGAAGCCCGCAGTACCATAGGTTTGCGCATTCGGGTCAAACCTTTCCACGTAGCGCCGGATCGAACAACACCTGTCATCTATGCAAAACATGGCCTGAAAGGATGCGGCTTTTTGAAAATCCTCCTCATGACTAAGCTGTAATCCCCTGATGACCTGGTCGTAATAGGTCCATTCCAGCGCTTCTTGCCATAATTTATGAACTTCAAAAAATTCAGAATACCTGGATTTTTCAAATAATAGGGGTAAATCTGTGGGGATCCAGTCCGCCAAAGTGCCCCATTGATCCCCTCTTCTTCTGTCCAAGGCATCGATTTCCAGCAGACACTCCAGAAAAATCAGGTCTTTGAGGCAAATCTTTCTTTTGTCCAGCAGGCTGCTTTCATTTTGCTCCAACGCGGCCACCATCCCCGACCAACCCGGGTGGGCAAATTGCTGGTCGAAAAGGTACTGGCCGTTGTATTTGTCATTACCCACCAATAGCTGTAGCAAATCCTCCAATTGGGTGTGGGGGTCACGAAGGAGTTTTCTTGCGCGCTCGCTTTTGATAAAGGTACTGAAACTGTTTTTTTCCAAATCCCTTACTGCGGCTAAAAGCCCGTTGGTTTTGGCAGGGAATTTCCAGATAGCAATTCCCTGATCCAAGTAGGAACTCACCAATCGAAATAACGTCTGATGGACCTCCTTGTCCAAATTGAGGTTGTAGGCTTTTCTCCAGAGTTTTCGGATTTGGCCCACTCGCGGTTCAGGATAGTCAGAGACGGGTTGATGAAGCAGCAGGTGAGTCCAATGGGCCAGATCATCTGCACCTTTATGGGAGATGATTACTCGTTTCAGAATTTCTGCATTTATTTTCTTTTCGTGAAATTGAGCCCTGTATTTTTCAAGGTTCCAATAGACTTTGAAACCGAAGTTTTCAGCGGCATCTTGTAAGGCTTCATGAAAAGGCAACCGCTGGAATGCATGCAGCGTATTGTGGTGCACAAAATCCCTTAGCGGGGATTGTGCAGGAAGGTAATGGGCCAATTCGTGGATAGCATGATCCAGGCCCGATGACACGCGATGCGCCATAAGTAACGAAAATTAAGGTGGAAGGATAAAATTTAAAAGGCTGATAAAAAATCAGCTTAGGCATTGGCTTCAGGCCAGATCCAGTCGGAGGTTTTGAAAAAGTAGGTAAAAGGGGACCTTGGGATAAATAACAATGGCAGGACTAAAAAAGGATTGTGCAATCAGGAACGGTTTCATTCCATGAAATCCAAAAGGAGTACTTCCGGTACCCAGGGAATGTTTAGATGATTTTTCTTCCTGATTCTCTTCCTCTTTTTCTTCCGCTTCCTCCATGTAGAAATCCGCAGTTTTTCCGGGGATTTCGTAGGGATCGGTGGCCGAAACCCTGGTTGGATGTAATGAAATGCCTCCATCTTCCACCACCATATCGGTTAGTTGGAAACCTAAAAAACCTAAAAAAAACAAACCTATGAAAATTCCAAGTGCGGGGGATTTCCAAAAATTTGTCTCTCTTTGAAGTTCGTTGGACATTGCTAAACGTTAAAATCCAAAAGTAACGTAAATTGAATATAATCTCGTTAATTTTCTTATTTTTTCGAATCATAAAGTTAGACCGATCCGGGTGAATTGGTGGTGATTATTATCACTTAGGCGTCTGGTGTCCCTTTAAAAACGCCAGCAAAGCAGCCTGGGACGATAAAACGCCCGGATTATTACTAGTTGCTTTTTTATTGATCAATCGGCAGCTTTTCCAATTCTTCTCTATTCCATTTTGAGGTGATCGCTGCGGCCTCATAGGTGCTTTGCAAAAAACTCAGGAGCATTTCCTCCGGATGATCCGATTGTTGCACGTCTTCGTATTTCAGCATAAACTCTCCCATTTCAGTGCTGTAAAAAGCGGCGTTCGGAAGGACCTTTTGTTCCCCAAATTGCGGGTCCGCAGGATAGGCGTAGGAATAGAAGATAGCAGAGGGGAAATCTTTTGACCCCGGCCAAAAACCGGCACTGCTGACCTCTTTAGAGTAGGCTTCCTGCATGACATCCAAGGGCATGTTGGGAACGCCTCCCGGGTGCTGCGGTGCAGGTCTTCCTGAAAAGCGGGTGACCGCCAGGTCGAAGGCACCCCAGAACAAATGAACCGGACTGCATTTTCCGATAAACGCACTTCTGAACCGGCTAAAAACGTCGTGTACCCTGGCCATGGCCATCCATACCGTATGGGCAGCAGTGGGATCATAGAATCGGTTAATCGTATTTTCCTGGAATGGAATGGCGGTTTCCAGTTCATTGGGACTCCCATGGATATCCACATGGATGCCCAGATTGGCAAGCTTCTGGAACAGCTCCACGTAAAAATCAGCTACCGTCATGGGCCTAAGATCCATACTCAGACTTGCCCCATGGGCGCAGGAAATAAATAGTTGGTGCTGCCTGAAATCAAAATCGATCTGAAAAAAACTTCCCTCATAGGGAATGACCTGAGTAGTGTACCCATGCGCACTCAGGTATAAGGTGGTATGCCAGGAATGATTTTGCCAGGGCATGGTTTGAAGACGAATCTTGCCTACAATTTGAATCCACTGGTGCAGGGTTTCCAAGGTATCTTGGATTTCTCCGAAATTCAAGACAGGCCAGGCTAAAGGGTTTTTTTCTGATTCCATGTATTAATTTATATAATTTTTTTTGGATCACCAATAGGCCAGCAAGTCTTCAGGTATTAATTTAATCAATCTGTTGATTAAAATAGTTAATCGCCAAGTTACCGATCAATGAACTCTGGGCAAACCGACTTTACATGGTTCAAGAATAATTGCTTTCGATCTTGCATGAGAATTTCTTGTTTCGTTAACTCCGAGATTTAAACTGGAAGCGGGCCGGTCCCGCACCCCTTTTTTCTGGTATTTGTTGGATTTTATAACCAATTTTATTTCTGGAAGACACGGGGCAAAAAGCAAGTTTTGGGTATATTGGTATTAGTTTAACAATCAGAATTAGTTGAAGTCTCCTTAATATCTGCGAATAACTTTTTTTATGTAATATAGATAGGGTTAAAAAAATACAACAAGTATAGATGGATCGGTGAATCTTAATCATTTTGTGATACACGTTATAGGAGAAAAAATATCTATATAAAGATCAAATCTAAATAACAATTATAAAAAAAACCTATAGTTAAACAGGTAACCATAGGGTTTTAAATGTTTATGCGCTGGCAAATTGATTGCATCCGAATCCGGCACCCGTAATGAATTCTATTGATTTGGTATTCTGATCGATGGGTTTCCCATCGTTCAATACCGGGATGATGTAATCCGGATCCATCTTAGACTCCAGGTGACTGAGTTTGTTACATTCACCAAAATTTTCTTTGTTGGCAACTACCGGCGCTTTAGGCTCCCAATAGTTGCAGTTAGAACATACATTATCCATAGTTTTTTTTCTTTGTTTGTTTATATATACTGCAACAATAAAGAAATGTTCACGGTATACCATGAATAAGAATAATTTATAATTGAACTAAATTACATCTTATAGATATATACATATTGTTTAGATATAGTCTATATAAAAATAATTGCGATCGGTATTAGGTGGAGTGGGGGTGGATGATTCGGTGCAGTAATTGTTTATCAGATGCATCCGGGAATAAGCCCCATGATGGCTTTTTTAGAGGATTTTGGTGGAAGTGCTATGCGGTGGATGGTAGCTTTATTCTATAAACGAAGACGTACTTGGTAAGCCAGCCCGTCAGTCTAAAGCCAGCGGCTCCCAGGATAGCGAATACAGAAAATCATAAAAAATGCATAGAACCGACCATTTCGGACTGGTTTTGAACGGATACTCCGTGGGTCTCCTGCAGAAATTGATTGAACGTTCATTATGGTCGTACTTGCACCTGCCACGCATGCCATTGGAATCAGGTGAGTTGAGGTCAAATCGTTGGTAGCTTGGTTTCCATCTGAATCCATAACCTAAATTAGCAGCATTGGCCGGATTGTACACATTTGTGGCGTTGCCATGCTGCAGCCTACCTGATAAAGCAATCTTAATCTTCGGGCTGCGAAATGCTGGAAATTCGTTTGCCTTTTGTATCTTTCCCACTTCAAACCCTAAAAAATTCAAATATATGAAAAATCCAAAATACCTCAATTTAGCGGCAATCTTGACCCTTATGTTATTTTTCTCAGTGGTCTACCAATCCCATTCCCAGATTCAGGCTCCAGCTCCCAGTCCGGCTGCTTCTGTCTCACAAACCGTGGGGTTTACCACCATCCGCATGGATTATTCTTCCCCGGGCGTAAAAGGCAGGATGGTATTCGGGGAGCTCGTTCCCTATGGTGTTCCCTGGAGAGCCGGCGCCAACGCACCGACAACCATTGAATTCAGTACCGCTGTCAGCATTGGAGGCACAACGCTCGGTCCTGGAAAATACTCTGTATTCATTACCCCCGCCGTTACAGGAGACTGGACCGTCCACTTCAACAATAAGGGAAATGCTATTTACGCTTACATGCAGGGGGATACGGTAGATGCCGCCGCCCTGTCGAAAGACGATGCAGTAGCCATTAGTGTGAGTCCGGTAATTACCGGAAAGCAAAAAGAAAGACTTTCTTACAGCATTTCCGCCGCCGATAACAAAGTCGCCGAGGTGGTTTTTGAATGGGACGATGTCATGTTTTCATTTGAGGTGGACACGCAGGTTGACCAGAAAATGGAAAACTTTAAGGCAGCCTTCAATTAAGAGAAAGGTGCCGCATTTGGGCGCGTCTTTTTCAACGGAATTGGAACTGAAAAATGACAAAAAAACCTCCAAACGGAGGTTTTTTTGTGAGGAATAGTTCAAAGCCGACAATAACTGGTATTTCAGGTTTTCGCTGCCGGATACCATCGGCCGAAGCAAATCGTTATCAGCCCCTGGAGCCCTACTCCTTCCTGCGTGCTGCTGCCACAGCGAGATTCAGGTTGATATGCGCATTCATTCCCAGCATAACATGTTGAACAGTTATCAGTGGCTTGTCCACCTGATCAAAGGCATAGGCCCAGGCGGCGCTTATCTCTTAGTTTTTTTTTAGGCGCTGTAGGCATCCAGATATAATTGGGCAAATACCACGTCAAATTTTTCCAGGTGTTTGTTATCGTCAAAAGGACCCAAAGCAATTTCGCAAGCGATCTCAAAGGTAGTACGCTGGTAGACATAAGCAAACAAGCTTATCATGCTGTTGTTATCGATACTCTCCTCTATGATACGATTAAGCTCCTTAAGGAAACCCTGAATGGTAGTGGTTTTATCAATTTTGATGACCGAACCTTTCTAACTCAAATCACAAGTCAACCATTCGTTTTTAGCGGCTAGTCCGATCTTTTGGGTTGGCGGATAAGCTAAAAAAAAAGCCAAACCATCATGGAAACAGCATACCAAATGTGCTGGGGTTTGCCTTGCAATCCGAAGGTTTGCGAAGGGGTTGACCTTAGAGTTAAAGCAATTTACTCATAAATTCAAAGTTCGAGAGACGGTTAAAATTCCTGTCAAGATTTTAATGCTGCAAAATAAACTAATGGCCTTCCATTGGTTTTATAGGCAGGCATTCCATAAGCATAATCTTCAGTTATTTCGCTGTCTGCATTTATCACCTATGTTCTAATTTTGTTTAGAATTTCCTGAACATCTTTTGGGAAGGAGCCTATGTTCTTGTCTACTTCATTCATAGGGTTAAATTTTTTTTAATAGTCATTGTTGTGATTTATTCTTTTTATTGTAAAAATAGCCTATAAGAAAAAAAGTAAGCGTAAGAGCAAAAGATATACCTGTAAAATAAATAAGCCCCATCTTTTGTATAATAAGTGGAGAAAGCCCTGTAATTAAACCACCTCCGACAAAAGGTTCAAATAAAAGCTGTTTTAATGCAAATGCTTCTTTACCGTTACTTTTATTGTTTTTGTCTACAATAGATTGAAACATTAAGCCAATAGATGTGGTCCCCATCGACTGCCCATAATCAGCGATGCCCCTTTCGAACGCGTAATTTGGAATAAGAATTCTATATGTTAATAGAAAGCAAGATATATTCCATAAAAAACCGGCAACCAGCAAAACAAAGACTAAAATAATGTTATCCTTTATAACGGTTAAGTTTATGGTCCCAATGGCCATAATGATGACAGCATCCAGAGAAAAGGTTTGAATTTGCTTCACAGTTCTTCTATTAACTATATCAATCGAAATAAATCTATTAATTAGGACTTGTAGAATGGCCCCTCCAAGTAAGGCCAACGGAAAAAATGGGATGTACTGTACAAATTCGGTTTTATATAAAAACTTTAATAATACCGTACTTTCGATATAGTAAAGGGAGTCCAATAACAACTGACCCAATACTATGGCGATTCCGATGATAGCCAGTTGTATAATGAAAGTGTTTTGAAACCTGCTAATTTTTATTACTTCTTTATTACTTTCCTGCTGTTCAAGATGGATTATTTTATCTTGATTTTTAAAATTAATTAAAAAAATACCGCTTAAGATTCCGGTTAACATAGCCAACGGTGCAAGAGCTACTGTTATAGACTTTGCGTCAGTTAGACCAATAGACCTAAATGTCTCATCCATTCCTACGGCAACTCCCACGCCTCCTTGAAAACTTATCTCAATAAAACTAGCAACACTTGGGTCCAGGTCAAAAATGGGAATCAATACAAAAAATGTGAGTAAACCTCCTATTAAATACTGCCCCCAAGCGAGCGTCTGTCCTAATGAAGCTTGTGGGATTGCCAACCTCATTGAAGTTTTAAAATTGGGGATTTTTCTTCCCAGAAAAATGCATGCAAAGACTATATTGACAAAAAACAATGCCAACTCATTCCATGAGTCTTGTATGTCCTGAGAGATAAAATTTAAATCGAGAGTTCGCCCAAAAACCTGAGGACCAGCGAGAAGAGCGATTAACCCTCCCAAGAAGGCCCTTGGGATGTGATATTTTTTTAGAATTGGAACAAAACTTAAAATGAATTCTGCTAATAGTGCAAAAACCGTTGCGAGAAATAAAGCTTTAAAATAAATTGGGATGGATTCATGCATAAAAACATTTATTTGTATGTCATACTTAACAAAATAATTGTTTTAATTAAAGCTCTTTACTGATTCAATTATTTAGCATGTTTCAATTGGTTTATTTCAAGGCAAATGCTGCGCTTTCTTTTCAACCAAATGGATCAAAATGATTTTGAATAAACGACAAAAGGCACTTTAATAGGCTCTAAGGTACGAAATGTTTCTCTGTATACTGCAAAGCTTCGACCAGACTGAGATAAAACCAATTTTATGTAAATTTTGTTTTTAAATATTTACCCAGATTTTTATTTTTTAAAAAGTACTTTGTTTTGTGTTTTGTACGGTTTTAATATTTATAATTATTAAGGTCTTTGTTGATCAGGTATTGGACAGGTTTGTAAAAATCTGGCAATAAGGTTAAGTTGGCGCGAGGTTAGGTCTTCAGGCATATTCTGACAGAATAGAAAAAAGCCGTAAGGGTTTCCCATAATCTAATGGTCCCGACAAAAAAACTGGTACAGTTATAAAATGAAATAAGTGCTCAATAATACTTAAACGTGTGGACCGATTTCGGGTTAGAAAGAAAGTTTCCAATTATCAAAAACGAAATGAATAGTAAGCTAAAAACCTTTTAGAAACAAGCGCAGACTTTACCGATTTAATAGTAAACCTTTTTTAGAAATGCAACACAGACAAGAGTATGATAAAAAAGCGATGGGCCTATGGACAGCCACCTCGATCGGAGTAGGTGCAATGATCGGAGCCGGGATTTTTGCCCTCATGGGCATTGCCGTTCAAATTGCTGGAAAATTTGCCTATCTCTCATTTATAGTAGCCGGAATAATTGCTGCCTTAACCAGCTATTCGGTGTCCAGACTTGCCGTAAAATTTCCCAGTAAAGGCGGGCCCGTTGAATATTTAAACAAGGCCTATGGTAAAGGTACATTTGCAGGAGGATTGAATATCGCGATGTGGTTAGGTTACCTGATTGTAACCTCTCTCTATGCCAAAGCCTTTGGCGAATACGGAACTGCGCTTTTAGGAATGGAGAATAGTTCATTCCTGTTACCCATTTTGAGTAGTTTCATTGTGATTTTTTTTGTTTTTATAAATTTTATAGGTGCCTCATTGGTAGGTAAATCGGAATTAGTTACCGTATTGGTCAAAACCGGGGTTCTCCTGTTGTTTTGTGCAGTTGGCTTAACTACAGTTCAGACCGAAGAGCTGATGGCAGCAACATCATTTCGTTTTTCAGATGTCGTGTTCGCCAGTGGAGTAATTTTCATGTCCTACGAGGGTTTCGGCCTTGTGGCAAATACAGCTGAAGATTTAAGAAAACCATCTAAGAATCTCCCAATAGCGCTGTTTTTAAGTGTTGGCATTGTCATGCTTATTTATATTTTGGCCACAGTGGTTGTGGTGGGCAACCTTTCTCTACCTGAAATAGTAAACGCTAAAGAATACGTGCTGGCAGAGGCTGCCAGGCCTTTGTTGGGGAGTTTAGGGTTTGAGATAATGGCTATTGCGGCTTTATTTTCGACTGCATCGGCCATAAATGCCACTATCTATGGTCCAGTGAACATGGTCCAGGAGACGTCTAAGGCCAAACAGTTACCATATTTCTTTACGAAAGATCTTTTTGGACACCAGTCCGGTATAGCACTATTGATAACAGGAGGAATTGTACTGCTGATCACTAATACGTTAAATTTAGAATCGATTGCAGAGGTAGGGAGCTTGGTGTTTTTGATGATTTATACCGCTGTGAATATGGCCAATTTTAAACTGCGACATCAAACCAAAAGTAAAATTTGGCCGGTAATGCTGGGAATTTCAGGTACTACCTTTGCTTTTGGTGCGCTTTTTTATTACCAATGGCAAAAAGACAGCCTCTCTATATCTGTTTTTCTTGGCTTAATTCTGCTCTGTTTTATGTATGAGTGGGTTTTTCAGCAGAAGAAAGGATTAAGGTGAGTAATAAAAGGGGCCGTTTCCAGATAGGGAAAAGATGATGCCAGCCGTTGATCACCTAGTCGGAGGCTTTTTGCTATTAGGCGAATCTTCTGAACTTACTTAGGGTCTGCTTAGAAAATAAAAAAGTGACGTTATAAGGATATTTAGCGGTTTTTTTCACAATTTAATGGTGGACAAGTGCAAGCAACTATGCGAAAGACCACTAAAAGGCGTGCACCACGCAGCGAATATACCAGCCCAAGTCAGCTTTCCTTTTCGGGATTTGAGACACCTTCCTGACTGCCGCAGGCGGGTTTACAACCAACTGGATCCATCCAACTGCTGGGTGGTGCTCAGTAACCAAATTCCTTGGGATGTCCTGGTTAACATGTACAACAAACGAAACCCACCTTAAAGCAACCGGCAGGCCTGCCCTTAATCCAAGAGTCTTGATCGGAGCAGTGATTATGAAGCATATGCTCAATCTGGATGACCGGGAAACCATTGCCCAGATTACCGAAAACAGGTACCTTCTGTACTTTCTCGGGTACAGTTCCTATAACAAACAACCTCCTTTCGATGCTGCACTTTTCGTAGATATCAGGAAGCGACTGGGGCAAGAGCTGATTGCGGAAATGAACCAAAAGATCCATGGATTCTACCTGGAAAGAACGGCTGTGAAAAAGGATAAAAGCCGTAAAGACGATGATGAGCCTCCGTCGGGAACAGATGGAAACAAAGGGGAGGTGATCTACGATGCCAGCGTCTGTCCCCAGGACATCGCCTATCCCACAGATCTGGGACTGCTCAACAAATCCAGGGAGATCACAGAGGAAATCATCGATGAGCTTCATGCGGCAGACCGATCAGGAAAGAAGCCCCGGACTTACAGGGAAATAGCGCGAAAAAACTATCTGAAGGTGGCGCAGAATAAAAACCCCTCAAAAAAAGTAATCCGCAAAGGCATCAAATCCCAGCTTCAATACCTGAGACGAAACTTCAGAACCATTGAAAAAATGCTGGACAGCTTTGAGGTTTTTCCCCTGAGCCACAAGTTACAGCGCAAATACTGGATCATTCAGACTGATTATGAACAGCAGCTCAAGATGTGGGTATGCCGCGGCCATCAGGTGGACGACCGCATCGTAAGTATCCACGAACCCCATGTACGGCCCATAGTACGTGGGAAAGCAAGAGCAAAGACCGAGTGCGGAGCCAAGATACATATGAGTATGGTAGACGGTTTTGCGTTTCTGGACACACTGTCCTGGGATGCCTTCAATGAGGGTAGCCATCTTAAAGATTATGTAGAAGAGTACCGGAGCCGGTTTGGGTTTTATCCGGAAAAGGTGCTGGCGGACAAACTGTACTGCACCAGGGAAAACCGGAAATGGCTGAAGGAAAAGAACATCAAACTGGCGGCCAAGCCCCTGGGAAGGCCCTCGGCCAAGGCAATGGAAAAACACGTAAGACCCGGGGAAAGGAATCCGATAGAGGGCAAGTTTGGACAGGCCAAAAACGGATACGGTATGAACCGAATCCGGGCACGGCTCAAAAACACCAGCCAATCATGGATCGCCTCCATCATCCTAGTGCTCAACCTGGTCAAATTGGCCGGGATGGCACTCCCGTGCCTGAGTTTTTCAGCGTGGAGAAAGCTGAAATACATCATCAAGAGCATCACAATCCAGATTATAGAAAACCTGAAAGCACAAAACAAGCCCAGAGAGCTCTCTGGGTTGGTTATATGAACTTGTCTTTTTTGAGTTTTTCAGCAGACCCTATCGTATTGATAAAATGGGGTTTTTTGAGGACTAATAGCTTATCTCTACCCGAAACCCTTGCGATGTTTCGGAATTGTCGGCCTGTTTACTGTCTGCATTTCCTACAAACAGGTATTGCGCATTTGTTGGGACCACTATTTCCATACGTTCCTCGTCAATTCTAAAATCTTCCTCAATGTCCGTAATGTGGTTATTTTCGAAGGTGTTGTCAGTGACTCTATTTTCTCCGGCATCAATGGCATCCACCACCCGACTTCGCTCAGAGATACCTAATAGTTGCATGGAACTGGAAAAAACCCCGATAGCATCGTTTCTCCTTGCACCCGAAGGGCTATTGATGAATTCGCCCAGGGTCCGCATTCGTAAACGGGTACCGGGAGCAATACCAATTGCTTCCAGTTCAATGATCAGTGGGTCGGATGGGGTGTCTGAACTGTCCGACCGCAGAAAAGTGGCGGTAGCAGGAACCTGAAAAACTTCGCTTCTTAATTCAGGTTCCTCCTGGCAAGCCGTAAAGATTAAAATTAACATCGCTACCAAAATAATGGTCCTTACGTTACCGGGTTCGATTTTTTTTCTTCTCATTATTCCTGTGGTTTCTTTATTTCCTATTAAATATCGTATGGATTATTAAAATGTCATCGTGAAGTGTAAAATTATTTTTCACCGAATTCACTAAAATTGATTTTCCGGATAAACCATAACCCCTTGCCGGTTGGCCCGATATTCCCAGCCGAAACGATCCGTTCATTTTAAATTTTATATTTCCATAATTGACTAACCGAAAGCATTCTGCAAGCGCAGGTTAGTGGCCGGGTAAAATGTCCCAGCTGATCGGGCATTACCGACCTGAATTCATTTTTGCTTGCAGAATCCATCTCCTGAACTCATTTAGTCCAAAAATCAGATCGTTGGATCAAGGGTTTTTTGCCTTAAGTTGAGACAAATAGACACCCATAAATACTACTGCAAGTCCGACCATATCCATGGGTTGGATTTTATCTCCAAAAGCAAGCCAGGCCATAAACATGGTTACGGGAGGCCCCAGGTAAAACAAACTGGCCACCCGGGTAGCTTCAATTCGTTCGATTAACAGCCATAACAATACATAGGCTCCCAGTGAAACAGCAAGCGTTAGCCAGATCATGGCGTAGATGAATTCGGCCTCCCATTGGGTAGCTAATTTTTCAATAAAAATAGCGGGTAACACCAAGGCCAAAGTGGTTGCCAGGCTTTGATAGAACAAGGCGAGGTCTACTGGTAATTTTTTACTTCTTTTTTCTACTTCCATCCGTCGCTGTATCAGACTTGCCCCAGTCATGCCAATAACAGATCCCAACGGAATAAGGTATCCAAAAATGGATGAATAGCTCCCAAAATCAATTCGGAAAGCCACGGTGATAACAACGCCCAAAAAGCCCAATACCAGTCCTAACCATTGATACCAATTTGCTTGTTCCCCGCCAACAACCACTCCGGAAAGTGCACCAGTAGCCAAAGGCTGTAATGCCACTATTAATGCTACAATACCCGCCGGAACCTGGTAATCCAGTGCTAGCAAAACACAAGTAAGCCACAGGCCGTGAGCCAAAATACCAATCAGCATATGGGGAGCTGCCAGGTTCCAACTTACCCATCGAAAACGCTGTCTTAGCAGCAAGTATAAAACGATTACCAACGTTAGCGCCAGGTACCGCCAAAAAACCAAGGTGAAAGGTCCGGTGTAGGGAAGCCCATAAACGGCACCGATAAATCCCGAATTCCATAGGAGAACAAATCCCGTGATTAGTATAAGCGTGGTTCTTTTCATCAAAGCCGACACCGTATAAGCAACATTATTTTTATTTTGGGTTTTCTTTTACATCAGTCCGGTTGTCAATTAGGGTTTTTAGGACGGACAAGCATCGATAATAAAAGATAAATTCGTTTTTAATTAAGAGGCTGGTTCGATTGTAAATGAATGATGTTCATGTTCCCTCGCCCGGTATTGCTGGGAATAAGTTAACAATTCCATTCAAAAAACAAAGCGAACCGATTTCATGTAGGTAGGAAACGACCAGGATACCATCGTAGACCAAATTGAATGGTACCCGAAAGGTATTTTTCTTGTTTTCGCACGAAAATGGCTTTTCTTGTCCAAACGGCATCGCACTCTCTCGGGAAAGGACCCATGGATGTGCCTCATTTCCATTTTTGTCTAGCGTAGTGGTTTACTTTTTCGGTAACAATCTCCATTTGGGATAAGATACCATATTTTTTGGCTAAGATGTAGCATAGGTTTCGCCATACAGAATTCTAAATTAGCCTATCCTTTCACATCTAATCAACGCTTATGAAAAATGTTACCCTACATCCCCTATTTCACAGGACTTTCCTTTGCATAGGGGCAATGCTGCTTTTGGGGCTGTTGGCCTCTGAGGCATTCGCACAGACCCGGGTCAGTGGTACGGTTCGCAACGAGTCCAGAGAGCCCTTACCTGGAGTCAGTATATTAGTGGTGGGCACCTCCATTGGAACCGTTACGGATATTGAAGGCCAATATGCCCTTTCCGTTCCCGAGGGCTCTCAACGGCTTTCCTTTTCCTTTATCGGTTTTGAATCCCAGACTATGGATCTTAATGGCCGTAGCAACCTGGATGTGGTGATGCAGGAAGATTCGCAGGACCTGGGTGAAGTGGTGGTCACCGCCTTTGGTGTACAGCGGGAGCGAAAAGAACTGGGCTACACCGTGCAGGCACTGAAGCCGGAAGACCTGACCACGGCCAATGACTTTAACCTGGTCAATTCCCTGAGCGGAAAAATCGCCGGCGTGCAGGTAACCAACAGTGGTTCCCAGGTAGGCGCGTCTTCCCGAATCGTAATTCGGGGAAATGCTTCCTTCTCCGGAAACCAGCCCTTGTTTGTCGTAGACGGAATTCCCATCGATAATTCCAGCAGCAATCTGGGAGGAGCCGGTGGACTGGATTATGGCAACACGGCCGCAGATATCGACCCGGAGAACATTGCCTCCCTGACCGTACTGAAAGGGGCCAATGCAGCCGCCCTGTATGGCAACCGGGCTACCCATGGGGTAATTTTGATTGAAACCAAAAAAGGAAAGCAAGGAAAAGCCGGATTGGGCGTGGAGTTCAATACCTCCATGGTTTTTGACGTACCCAGTTTTTTTATGGATTTTCAGAACGAATACGGCCCCGGTCAGCGGGGTGGCGAATACGACTGGCAACAGTACCTGGAAAATAACCCTGGATCCAACCTGAGTTACAACGAATACGCCAAGCAAAACAGTTACAATTATGTCGATGGCATCGGGGGAGGTGTCAATGAAAATGCCACTTCTTGGGGACCGCGATACGATGCCGGCTTGCTTTTGGACCAATGGGTAAAGGGACCCGATAGTCCCTGGGAATCCATCCCAAATAATATACAAGACCATTATTTTCAGACCGGAAAGAACTTTATCAATCAGGTGGCGGTGACGGCCAGGGGAGAGGATGCCTATGGTAGGGTGGCCTTTTCCAACCGGCAAATGAACGGGACCTTTTTCAATACCGATCAGACGGTCAATACCTTCAATGCCAGCCTGACACTCCTGCCCACCGACAAGTTGAAAGTGAGTACCGATTTTAACTATGTCAATCGATACAGTGATAATATCCCGGTGGTTTCTTACGGGTCCATGACAAAACTGGCCTGGGGGGCTTTTAGAAACATTCCCCTAAACGAGGTCAAGAAGGTTTATGAGGAGCATGGAAACGAAATGGGAAGCGGCTATAATAGGAATGCCAATAATTTCTACTATGACCTGGAAAACACCAACAGCATGGACCGGAAGCGGTTTTTTGGTAACGTTAATCTGGATTACCAGCTCAACGACTGGCTTTCCGCCAATATGGTCACTGGTTTGGATTACTATAATGAGGAAAGGGAATCCATCACCCTTTCCCGCACCCGGGCCAATATCAACAATGACCGAGGAGGGCAGTTTTCGCTTACCAATCTGAGCCGGCAGGAGTTTAACAGCGATATCCGACTGAATATCAACAAGCAATTCATGAATGATTTTTCCCTGGTGGCATTGGTTGGAGGAAATTTCCGGCAAAATAGGTCTGATTTCTTGTCTCTGAGTGCCCCGGACCTCGCGGTTCCGGACCTGTTTAATATTTCCAATGTCAGAGGAACCCCCGGTACCGGGATGTCTGAAAGCCAGCGCGAAACCTACAGTGTGTATTCTTCCGCGACACTGGGGTACAAAGGATACCTGTTTCTGGGTGCTACCGGCAGAAACGACTGGAGTTCCACCTTACCGGAGGAAAATCGCTCGTACTTCTATCCTTCGGTAAACATGGCCCTTACGCTTTCCGAAGCCTTGGATTTGAATTCAACTACTTTAAGCCACGCCCAGGTTCGGGCCAGTTTGGCACAGGTAGGTTCGGATACGGATCCCTACCAACTCATGGGAACCTATGGGACGACTACTTTTAATAATATTTCCCTATTTACGCCCACGGCAGTAAAGCCGCCAACCAATCTATTGCCGGAGATGACCACTTCCTTTGAAGTGGGTGCCGATCTGAGGTTTTTCTCGGACCGCCTATCCCTGGACGCAACCTATTACCGGCAGGTGACGGAAAACATGATTTTGCAGGTACCGACAGCTCGGTCTACCGGCTATGCCTCACAGTTGATCAATGCTGCGGAGATCGAAAACAAGGGAATCGAACTGATCTTACGGGGCAGCCTGATGCGGCGTGGAGACTTTTCCTGGGATGCTACGATTAACTGGGCCAAGAATACCAGTACGGTGGTTTCGCTGTATGAAGGATTGGAGAACATTACCATCAGTTCCGGATTTGGTGGCGTACGCCTGGTGGGTACTCCCGAGCAGCCCTGGGGTGATCTCAGCGGATTGCCATACGTGCGGGATGACGCAGGCAATATCATGATCAACCCCAACGGGACACCGATGACTACCAATCAGCAGGTAATCCTGGGAAATGTAACCCCGGACTGGATTGGAGGCATTCAGAATACGTTCCGATACCGTAATTTTACCTTTGGGGGTTTGCTTGATTTCCGCATGGGTGGAGATTTCTTTAGTACCACTTACTGGCATTCCTATCCCACCGGAGCCTTTGAAAACAGCGTGCAAAATGACGTGAGAGCAGAAGGTATTGTAGTAGAAGGGGTTCAGGGAGATGGGTCTCCAAACGACATACGGATCTCGGCGCAGGATTATTACAACGGATCCTGGGTATGGAACAACCACGAGTATTCGATCATTGATGGTTCTTTCGTAAAACTTCGGGAACTAACCTTTGGATACCGGTTCAACATCTGGAAATTACAAAATGTTACGTTCTCTGTTTTTGGTCGGAATCTAGCCATCCTTCACCGCAGCGCGAAGGCAAAGGAACTGGGACTTGATCCCGAATCTGCTTCCCAAATGGGGGGCGGAGAAGCCGGTACCGGATTTGAAAACTTCATGCCGCCGACCAACCGATCCTATGGATTTAACCTTCGGATAGCCCTTTAATGGTACATCCTACAAATGTTACTTCGCTAAAACATGCTAAAAATGAAACATACAATCACATATAAATTCTTCGGGCTGCTGGCAGCTTCCGCAGTGCTTTTTGCCTCCTGTACGGAAGAATGGAACGAAATGAATACCAACCCAAACCAGCCCTCTGAAGTCCCGGCCAGCAATGTATTGGGAGCTGGCCTGACGGTGGTGGCTGGTCAGTTATTCGGGGAGCGTATAGGGATCTACTATGCCGGGACATGGTCAGGACAGCTAGCCGCGATAGGAGCCGGAGATTACGAATTCCGCGTAGATATCAATAACGGTCAATGGGACAACCTGTACAGGGGCATGGCTTATTTTGTGGATGCTGCTGAAATCGCCCGGGAAGAGGGTAACCAAAACCTGGAAGCCGTTGCCCAGATTATGAAAGCTTATACGGCCCATCAGGTAACGGATATGTGGGGAGATATCCCCTACACGCAAGCCTTCTTATTAGATGAGGAGGGAATCTTAAGCCCGGAATTCGATTCTCAGGCAGCGGTATACGAGCGGATTTTGTCGGAATTGGAGGAAGCCAACACCATGCTTGATCCTAATGGTGGAGCGTTGGGAGTGGGAGATTTCATTTATGATGGCGATATCCAAAATTGGAAAAAGTTTGCCAATTCCATTCGGTTGCGAGTGGCCATGCGCATGTCTTCTGTAGCACTGCAGGAAGCGGCCCCGGTGTTGAGTCAGATCATTGGAAATCCCGCAACCTATCCCGTGTTTGAGGATCATTCGGACAATGCTTATATGGATTGGCCTGGAATCGGTGCGAATATCGAACCCTGGCGACAGCGGCTGGGAGCACCAACCAATAAAACGGACCAATACCGGACGAACCATGAATTGATCCAAACCTTGAAAGACCTGGATGACCCCCGTTTGCCAGTATATGCGGACGAGAATGAAAACGGAGTCTACAACGGATACAGAATGGGGATCGGACAGACCAGTGATCCCATGAATACCCAGGCCAATGTTTCCCATATCGGAGACCGTTTTGGGTACGATGACATGGGTTTTTCTCCCTTCATGAATGCCGCTCAGGTTTGGTTTATCAAAGCCGAAGCGTTCGAACGAAACCTGGTTTCGGGAGGAAATAGCCAGGAAGCCTATGAAATGGGGATTACCGTCTCCCTGGAAGAAAATGGGATTTCTCAGGAAATGATAACCGAGTACCTCCAAAGCCCCGGAGTTGCCTGGGATTCCGGTGCTACCACTAATCTGGAAAAGATCCGGCTGCAGAATTGGATCGCCTTGTTTAAGCAGAGTGTAGAGGCCTGGGCAGAGGTGCGCCGGACCGATGTACCGATGCTGGATGACGTTTCCAACGATTACGCTGCCAACCACAACCGGCCTCCCTTTCGCATGTCCTATCCAGCCAATGAAATTGCACACAATCAACGTTTTCCATCTGATATAGTGGAGGAAGATATTTTCTATGGCATTCAGGTTTGGTGGGATACCCGGACTGGGGTTGAATAGGGTGCCTTGGATAATTAAGAACGACATAAAATTCAAACGCCAAAATGGTTGAATCAACGGTATTATCCCATGATTTAGAATTAAAAGTACTATGCATATACGAATTTTAGTAAGTGGATTGTTATTGGGAATAAGTGGCCTCGTAATCCATGCTTCTGACCCTGACAAAGGCAAGTCCCCACCTGCATCAGAGCTCTCTCAGCAAGCGAATGGACTGCATGGTTATATCGGTTACAGTTCACCGAAGCGGCCGGAGGGGTTCGGAGCGGGAATCGGATTTTATACAGCGGTCTGGCCACTGGTGGAACAGCCGCTAGCCGGTTTTCAGATTGGATTGCCGGGAAACTGGATCATTCCGGATAATCCGGACAACAAAGACATGGCCTGCTGTCCGGAAGGAACCATTGCGCGGACCTGGGAACCCCGGGGGCCGACCTGGGCCAGCGTGTTTCAGACCCAGGAAGGTGGGTTGGGCTATTGGAGGGGAAACCGCTACCATTATGGCCCGCCCAAATTCAGTATGAACGGGGTGCCGAATTGCTACAATTCGGAAATTGCCTCTCCGGGCTGGCCGTTCTTTTACCGGGCAGAAGCCTTGCCGGAGGACGAGTTGGGAATTGCCCAGCTAAGCAACCGGATAGTGGTACCACCGGATGGAATAACCTTTGTAGAGGATCTGGAGGGCAAATTTCTAGGTTACACTCACATGATGCTTCCCCTGACCGAAAAAAGGGAGGGGCCACCGCCCACCGGGGATCAAAGCTGGACCTTGTTTCTCAATGCAGCCAATTTTAAGGGACCCGTGGCCTACTACATTCCGGAAATGTGGAGCCGGTTATCAAAAGAATACCCTGCCATTGAGGGGATGGGGCTGGATGCCCGCCCAGGAACCATGGGCGGGGGAGGTGCCATGGAAATCAATACCGTGCCTTCCTTTGAAATGAAAACAGAGCAGGGAGAGTTGTTCATCAAAATCCCGCAATTGCAATTTCCAGTAGATGAAAAGGGCCGCTCTGTTTTGGTTCAGGACGTGACCTATTATTCGAAAGATGCCTTATTTAACCCGGTAAAAGCATGGAAGAATGGTGGAGAACCGGTGTCCGGGGCATTTAGCGAAGCCCATTCCTGGAAGCCGTCCATCAGTCCCCGAAAAATCTCATTGGATCAGGGAGCCCGGTTAAATGCTGGAGGAACCCGTTTGGGAGGGCTGGATAGCGTGGTGGAAACCATCGTCAACGAATCCAATGCGTTTGGTTTGCAATGGCAGGAAAATCCTTATGGGTCCAGGGGCTTATTTCCCCAATATTTCAAGCAGGTAGGAGAGGAGCGCATCCCGGTTTCAGAAGAAGAGGTTCCGGCGGAACTAAAAGGCAGCTCCTTTGCCTTGGCAGGGACGGAGAAAGCGTACGTCAATTGGAGGGATGGAAACGAGATCGTTCCTGGAAATTTTGTCATTGATAAAAGCCTTCCTTATTCCACTCCGGAATCAGGCGCCTGGACTCGTCCGGGACCCGCTTCCAAGGCCTATACCATCGACCTGAAAGACGGCTCTACCGTAACCTACAAATGGTATCGCTTTATCGATCAACCTTCCTTTCAGCAATTTGACTGGAGCCAGGCCGAAAAAGAAGCCTTACAGCAGTTGGTAGAAAAGATCCACCAAAGCTGGACCATTGACAAAAACTACATGGCACCTCCCACAACGGGGGAACTGGTGCAAATTGATCCTGCCCTAATCCTGACACCTCCTCCAGGAATGGAAGTAGGCTACGTACCCATTGTGGTCCGGCAGGAAAGAAAGGTGCAGGCTGCTGAAGATCCGATGATGCTTCCATTAGCTGATCTATAGTAAGGTCCAATAGTTGAGTACTACCTGTTTGCTGATAAGTTGCTTAATCACCTCTCTTATCAGTGACTACGATCACCAACAAAAACCCAAAAGATGCAGGTAGCTTTTGGGTTTTGTTAAAAAAAATCAGGTAGCAACCCGTGCATTTTGTTACCAACTAACTTGAAGATGAGGCATATTTTACGTTTTACTACATATTGGACCCTCGGGCTGATCATTTTTTGGAGTTTTTCTCCTTTGAATTCGGTAGCCGAAAACCAGGATCCGCCTCGCCCCAATATCATTATTTTCCTTACAGATGATTTAGGATACGGTGATCTGGGTTGTTACGGGCATCCCCTTATCAAAACACCGCATCTCGACCGATTTGCCAGCGAAGGGGTTCGAATGACCGATATGCATTCAGCGGCGGCCGTTTGTTCTCCCTCCAGAGCGGCCATACTTACTGGAAGAAACGGGTACCGGAGTGGCTTTTACAATATCGCCGGTTTCTTTGGAACCACACTGGATAAAAATGAAATCACCCTTCCTCAATTGCTTCAGGAAGAAGGGTATGAAACGGCCTTTTTTGGAAAATGGCACCTTTCTAAGTTAGAGTCTCCCCATGAAGTCTCGGTAAACGAAATGGGTTTTGACTACTCCCTGGCCACCTCGGTCAATGCCTTCGGTACCGGACCCAAAAATCCGGATAAATTTCTTAGAAACGGAGTCCCCGAAGGTCCGATGGAAGGCTGGTATGTAGACATTGTTTCCCGGGAGGCAGCCGATTGGATTGCCGAAAAACGTGATACGGAAAAACCGTTTTTTCTCATTATCTCCACCAACGAGCCGCATACTCCTATCGATCCTCCAACAGATTTTGCCGAACAATACGACACAGGGGAAGTTGGGGAGACGATCCAACAGGTTTCCTACGGCGGAGTGAACCGGCCGGAAAGGGATATATCCCAGTATGCTAATGAATATTACGGGACCGTATCGCAGGTAGACGATTCCTTTGGTTCCTTTATGCAATTTATAGACGATCAGGGATTAAGGGATGCCACCTTGGTTATCTTTACCAGTGACAATGGTCCGGAATACCCGGTGACCCTGGAAGAATCGAATGGGGAATGGGAAGACCCGATTCGGGATAAATGCTTTGGTACACCCGGCAACCTGCGGGGAATGAAGCGGTATCCCTACGAAGGAGGCCATCGCGTTCCCGGGTTGATTCGTTGGCCAGGGCACATTCCTGCCGGCACCATCAGCGATCAACTCTTTAACGGTACGGATTTTCTTCCCACCCTATGCAAACTAGCGGGAGCTTCCATTCCGGTGGATAGGGCCATTGACGGCACGGATGCGTTCAATGCTTTTCTGGGCAAGCAATACCAAAGAGAAGTCTTACCTATCTGGTTTTTTCTGTTAAATTCCTCCCACATGCCGGGCATGGCTCAAATGGCCATGCGCCATAAGGACTATGTACTCGTGGGAAGGTTGGGCCCCAAGCGGGAAAATTTCAATGGAATCTCAAACGACGGTACCTTTCCAGCCGTTGATTGGCTAAAAACAGCCATTCCGGATTCTTTTGAACTGTACAATGTCAAAAAAGATCCGGGTCAAACCACGGATATTTCCCGGCAGGAATACACAACCTTCCTGGAATTAATTCCCAAAATGCAGCAACTCTGGCTGGATATCCGGGATGAAGGCCCCTGGTGGGGAAGAATCCCCGATTAAACCAGTCGAAATAGTTTTTTTATTAATCCTATTTGATTTATATTTTCAAAATAGAATACTTGTAAAATAACATGACGTTGAAATTTTATCCCTGGCAAACGATTTTAATCCTGTTAATTTTCGTTGCCTGCCAAAGCAAATCTGAAAAGCACTCCCAGAATGAATCCGTTGCTTCTGGTTTTATTCTTCAGGAATCCGAGCTTCCCGAATACGAAAAAAACATTGACCATAGGGGGCTGCTGGAGGCCTTGGGAGACAGGCATGGAGAATCCATGCGAACCGGTGAACATATCTATACCAATACCTGTATCACCTGCCATGGAAATCCGGAACAAGAGGGTTCCCTGCCCACCGCTTTTAAATTTTGGACGGACACCTTTAAGGTGGGTCAAGATCCCTATGCTATTTATCAAACCCTGACCCGTGGGCATGGTGCCATGCCGCCTCAGGTAAATCTGACTCCGGTGGAGAAGTACGATGTGATCCATTACATCCGGGAGACTTTTATCTCAAAGGAAAATCCGACGCAGTATTTTGATTTAAATGAAGAATACCTGGCGAGTTTGCCAGCCGGTACCAGCGAGGGACCTGCTCCCAGGGAATACAAGCCCTGGGCGGAGATGGATTACGGTAATTTTTTAATTAATACCTATGAGCTGGTCGATGCGGACGCTCCTCCCCGGGAAAGGTCCACCGGACCCGTTCAGCCTCTTCCGGATGAAGACTTTGGAGATGCCAATTTTGCTTACAAGGGAATTGCAGTAAGATTGGACCCCGGTGCCGGGGGAGTGGCTGCCGGGAAGGCCTGGATGATGTTCGACCATGATCTGATGCGTATAGCCGGGGCCTGGACCGGAGAGGGATTTATCGACTGGGAAGCCATTTTATTTAACGAAAAACACAACATCTCGCCCAGAACCATCGGTGAACTTCACTTTGAAAATGAGACGGGTCCAGGCTGGGCACACCCTCAGACGGGAACCTTTGAGGATCCACGGTTTCAAGCGAGGGATGGAAGAAGGTTTGGTCCCCTTCCCCGGGATTGGGCTCATTATAAGGGGCTTTATCCGTTTGAGGACCGGTTAATCCTATCGTATACGGTAGGTGAAGCCGAAATTTTGGAAACGTTTGGCTTGGATTCCCTGGGAGACCAGCCTGTTTTTACCCGCACCTTAAATACCACGGTTTCGGATGGCCTGCTTAAAATGCGGGTGGCTCCGGTCGGAACATCGGTGGCCCTGACCGGGACAGGGGCCGAACTGGAAGTAGAAGACGACTTCCTGGTGGTCAACTTTACCGGCAAGGGGCCGGGTAAGATCAAGTTATTTCTGGCAGCTCCGGGAGTCAAGGGCCTGGATGCCCATGCAAAGGCGGCTGCTCCTGCCGAATCCCTTGTAGGTTTTACCAAGGGAGGACCTGCCCGGTACCCAAAAACCCTGGAGACGGCCATTTTGCCTGGACAGCAGGAGGGGGCCTTCCAGGTTGATGTCCTGAATCCTCCCTTTAACAGCCCCTGGAAAAATCAGCTGCGATTAAGTGGGTTGGATTTTTTCGAGGACCGAAACAAGGCCGTGATTTGTGCTACGGACGGAGACGTATGGCTGGTAGAAGGATTTACAGAAAATGAAGAAAAGCTGACCTGGCAGCGGATCGCTTCCGGATTATTTCAGCCCCTCGGAATAAAGGTAATCGACGAGGAAATTTTCGTCACCTGCCGGGACCAAATCGTCCGCTTGCATGATCTCAATGGGGATCGGGAAGCGGATTTCTATGAGAGTTTCAATAACGATCATCAGGTAACCGATCATTTCCATGAGTTTGCCATGGGCTTGCAAGCCGATGCGGAGGGAAACCTTTATTATGCCAAAAGTGCCCGGCATGCCCGGGAAGCCTTGGTCCCCCAACATGGAACCTTATTAAAAGTCAGTTCCGATGGGCAACAGACGGATATTGTTGCCACCGGTTTTCGGGCGGCCAACGGTGTATGCCTCAACCCGGACGGGACCTTTATTGTGACAGACCAGGAAGGGCATTGGAATCCCATGAACCGGATCAATTGGGTAGAAGAGGGAGGTTTTTATGGCAACATGTTTGGCTTTGACCCACCGGCAGATAGCACCGATTCCGGCATGGAGCAGCCCCTGGTTTGGGTGGAAAGAGAGCGGGATCGTTCTCCTTCCGAACTGCTATGGGTGGACAGTGAAAAATGGGGTCCGTTAAACGGGAAACTTCTGAATTTTTCCTATGGGTATGGGAAAGTATACCTGGTACCCTTCGAAAAAATTGACGGGCAGGTTCAGGGAGGTATCGTGGAACTGCCTTTACCTCGCTTTGCCACAGGCGTGATGCGTGGAAGATTTAATCCGGAAGATGGTCATTTGTACCTTTGTGGCCTTTCCGCCTGGGGTTCTACCCAACCCCAACTGGGAGGACTATACCGGATACGAATGACCGATTCCCCGGTAAATTTACCGGTTGGCATTCAGGCCCAGAAAGACGGGGTATTGCTAACCTTTACGGAGAAGCTGGATGAAAGCAGCGTAAACGAGCTGTCGAATTACACGGTTGCCACCTGGGATTTATTACGGTCCAGAAAGTACGGTTCCAAGCATTACAACGAGAAAGAATTGGCAGTTTCCGCTGTTGAGCTGGGGCCGGATAAAAAATCGCTCAAGCTAAAACTACCCGAGATCGAACCGACCTGGGTGATGGAAATCCAATACCGATTGGAAAGTGAGCAAGGCGAAACAGTCGAGGGCCTGATCCAGAATACCATTCACCAGTTAGGCGGAGTGACTTCTTTATAGTTTGGGTTTGATGTAGGTATTCACCGTTAAAAACCTATCCGACCATCCAAACAAAACAAAAAGAAAGGAGGCAAGAGGAATTTCCTATCGTAGATCACATTATGTTTAGCGTGTTATCAACCAGACTTGCTCAAAACCAATCCCCAAATCAGGGATAGTATGTTCTCTTAAACGTTTTGATTTTATCAAAAGGGAGTTTTATTCGTTATGCCTGCCTGGCGTGAATATACTAGAAGTACTTAAACCGTTTTATAACCTTATTTCTTTTAGCAAACCTTCCAAATCCAGTCTTCGGGTATACATTTCAAGGGAGCCATCGGGTTTTTTAGGCCATTGCTCTCTGGGCCGGTCCCAGTACAATTCCACTCCATTGTTGTCCGGATCGTTCAGGTAAAGTGCTTCGGATACACCATGGTCTGCGGCACCGGTCAAGGGATACCCGGCTTGCAGGATTCGGTCAAGAATGGCAGCCAGGTCTTTTCGGGTTGGGTACAGAATGGCTGTGTGGAATAGTCCGGCGTTGTTTTTAGGAGCTGGAGGAGCATCTTTGCTAAACCAGGTATTCAATCCGATATGATGGTGGTAACCTCCAGCAGAGATGAATGCAGCGTCCTCCCCATAGGTGGTGGTCAGTTCGAATCCCAACATCCCGCAATAGAAGTCCAGCGCGCGCTGTAAATCCGCCACTTTCAGGTGCACGTGCCCGATGCCGGTACCGGCTGGGATTTTATAGGTATTTTTGTTTTCTGAAGGCAATCTTCTTTTTTTAAATTAAATGGTTGTAGCTCAAATTGGTGAATGGAAACACATCCTCTGACTTTTTCCGTTAATAAAAAAGCATTTTCAGTCACTTTTTATCCACTCCTTCGGTTCAATCAATATTTTCCTGTTTCTCTGACTCGCTTTTTCTCCAAACCTTTTCTAGTTCATGAAATCTGAAAAATCGTATCCGGCCTTTTTGTCCACAAGTAACAATAGAAAATCACTTCCCCAACCACTGGCCCATGGCGTGAAAGTCCGAGACTCGTTGGTCCCCACATCGCCAATTTTCAGGACCATACCATTTCTGGGATTAAACCAATAGGCATCGGCTCTTTCCGTATTAAGTCGGGTTAAATCAAGGGTTAGCGGCGTTCCGGTAGGTGTATAGACAAGTATTAGGTCAGCCTTTTCTGTTCTGGAGGCCAGCATGTGGGACTCGTTTTTTGGATTATCCCCCAAGATCAGGCTTTGATCTAGTTGCAACTGCTGCCAGGGAAGCGCTGAAAGGATTTTTTTAAGGTAGCCCATCTGGGAGGAGCCGGGCAGGTCCAGGGCCACTTGCCAACCCGTACGGGCATTGATAATTGGCGCCCTGCCGCTTTCGTACATTTGCCAGACATCATTGCAACCGTAGGTGTAGCCGGCAGCTCCCGAAAGCATGCTCCAATAACCCGCAACCCGGACATCGGCATCATCCAGCCAGCCGTAGTCTTTATTTTCCCAGAACCGATCCCGGATATTTTCGTACCGGGGCTCCCCGTTGATCACTGGCCGGGCGGGGACGGCGCTTCGCGCATCCAGTACGTATTGATAATCCGTTGCCAGCCGGCTGTGACCGCTCTGAAACATATCCAGGCTCAGCCAACTATCCTCCCTAAAATAATCCGTTGCCTTTTTCGCTCCCACGGGATGAAACGTCAATAAATGCTTCTTGTCAATGGCCCGGATTCCTTTAGCCATAGAGCGGATAATTTCATAATGGGTTTCGTTTTCTATGGGTCGGTCCCCGCCGAGAATCCAGACCAGATTGCTGTGGGGTTGATAGCGTTTGGCCAATAGTTCGCCGTAGGTTTCTGCATTATCCGGAGTGAAAATTTCCGGGCCAACACCCCATTTTTTGTTAAACTTATCTCCCCAGGTAGGCAAGAGTCCAACGTACATGCCCAGTTCAGCGGCTCTCTCCACCACGAAATCCACCAGGTCAAAATAGGCTTCGTTAAGCTTCTCCGGATTGTTGTCGATCAATGGGGTGTCTCCCAGAGCATTCGGTGTGTTCAACCCATCCAGTTCTGCCAGGATGACGGTTTGAATAAGTGTAAAGCCCTTGTTGGCACGGTCCTGCAGATAGTGGTCGATTTCTGTTTTGTCCAGTCGGTGAATCAATTCCCAGGCCGTGTCTCCTAGCCAAAAAAACGGTTGGTTGTCCGCTGTTACGAGGTAGCGATTATCGGGGGAGACCTTTAAAAGCGGGAGCTCTTGTCCCTTGGTGAAAAGCGCTAGAAATAGTAGGGCTAATAGCAAGGATAGTTTTTTCATTTGTTTTTTTAAGGTTTATTTCGGTTTTTGATGGCCGGAGAATGGAAATGGCGTGCAATTTACATACTGGCAGGCAGTAAGAAAATAAATATCGTTTAAACAAGAATTAATTGCAACGGAGTGTGGGAAAAGCTCATGGATGACAAGAATATCTACGTTTTTGTACGTTAGGGATGAAAATCCAAAACCTGCTAATGTGAATGAGACGATCAACGCGATCAAATGAATTGGCACATTTATTCACTATTCTCCAATGCTCTTTTTGCAGCGTTGTCAAGACTGTCCTTTGCTTCCCGGAAGGCCTCATCTAAACGCTCCTCGATAAGCTCTTCAAGTATGCTCCCTTCCATTTCGTTTAACACTGATTTTATAGAGCCTAAAAGGTATTTGAATGCCGGTAGGCCCTTTGAAATTGGAATGGGAGTGGTTGAAATGTATTCAAGCATACTTCTCAAAGCGGCGATGCCAACCACATTGTCTTGCATTGCAACTGCTTCCTTAATTTTACTTGCTAGTTCTTCCTTGCTACCATCAACGATCCCTGCTTCCAGTATATCATCTATTCGACGTAAATTTAAGATGTGTAGGTTTCCATCGGGCAATCCTTGCTTCTTGGCTTCATTGAAATAGTCTCTAGTTGTTGCCCTTATTTTTTGCGCAATTTTTTTTAGTTCAACTTTGTCTAGTTGATCTATCAAGTCATCAAAATCAGTTCTAAGAAATTTTGAAGGATGGTAATGATAAATTTGGGAACCATTGGAAATAGTCAATACCGTGAGGAAGCACCAAAAAACCAATGTCATTCTAAGGATTGAGTTCGGTACCTTTATTTTTTCAGTAACCATGGCTGCTGGTATTTATTTAACACACATATTGTCAATATTTTACATATTAATTAAAATAAAAAATCTAGTTAAAACAAATTGAATGAGCAATGGTTCTCGTGTTTGTGATTCACTTTTATGAAGAAATAAAAGAGTATTTAAAAAGACTCATTTTTTTTATTAAGATCCCAATTGAATAGTTCAATGATAAAAAAGTTGGTGTTTCCCTTTCTTTCATTTGAAAACAAATGTTCTTAAGCGGCCATAAATCTGTCCCGGACGTCGGGAGATTCTCGTGCCTGCCAGCGGGCAGGTGTTAAAAATTATTTCCACCGTTGACGATTGCGCCACGGTCGTTTTAATTCCTGTGTTTACCCTGATACCTTAAAGTCGAAAACATCAATTTAGTCCATTTCAATGATTTGCAAGTTTTCCACCAGGCGATTCTTTAACGTTTCATAAGGCAGATCTTGAACGGTGCGCTGTTTCTCCAGGCACAGGTCCGCCGCAATACCGACAGCCTCACCCAACAGCATAAAGGTCCATTCCAGCCGGATGGCTCCATAGGCAATATGGCTGGCGGACAGGCAGGTGGGGGTCAGTAAATTGCTGCATTCGGATTCCCGGGGGACGAGGCTGCGGTAAGGAATGGGAAAGGGTTTCCAATTATCCCCTCCAAAGACAAAGCCTTCGTTGTAAGCTTTTCCATCACGGACAATGCGCCGCACATGATGCACATCCGGTGGCCAAAAGGCAATGGCTACCGGATCCTCAATAAAGATGGAAGTGTCGTTTCGGGTATGATGTTCTGTAATCACATAGTCCGACTGCATTCTTCTTCCATCCCGAATATAGAGCATTCGCGGCCAGCCCTGATTATCGGTAAACTCGTCTTTGGTCGTGCCCCATTGGCTCCATGCCTGCCGGACGGTTTCGGGCACCTCCGGGTCGTTGGCCAAAAACCAGAAGAGGCCACGGGTAAAGTCCAGGTGGTATTGGTAAATCTCCTGCCGTTTCTTGTAATCCCCTTCCGGGTATTCGTGGTTCATCCCGTAGAGGTTGTGCGAGAGGTCGTGCCAGGCACCCAGGTCGGTTTTGTTATTAGGTATGGAATAGGAGGGTTTGTACAAGGTACCGCCTGCTTCCAGGTAGCGCAGATAAATTTCGTACCAGTCACGGTTGTAATTTTCAGGTTTTTCGAAAGGTACTTTATTAGCCGGATCCTTGGTCAGGCAGGCCCGGAAGCAATAGGCCTGAATACGCCGATCCCCGGTACCGGCTTCTCCCAGGGTGTCTTCCTGAATGGTATGAATTAGCCCGCTTTCGGGATTGCCGGGCTCCAAATAGGGGTCCACCGTAACTTCAAAATTCCGGTAGGTATTGGTTTCGCGGATGCCGTTTTTGGTTTCCCCATACCGGCTGTTTGGTTCCCTTCCGACAATGGTTGAAATGCCCGCATAATGCAGGAGGTCGCCCTCGTAGGAAGCGTCGATAAAGAGGGAAGCCAGGAAGGTTTTTCCGTTGCCGGTCTCAAAGGATATGATTTTCCCATGTTCTTTTTTTACGGCATCCGATGCCAGGCGTAGTGGGGATTCCGTGTAGACGGGGATTTCCAGCTCTGCCAGCCAGCGATCAAAGATCCCCTTAGCGACATGGGGTTCAAATCGCCAGGTGCTGGCATGAGCTCTTGCTGAATCGAAGTCGGTAATCCCGTAATAACCAGCGACCTCTTTGTAAAAATTCAGGGTAAGCCCGCCGATCACAGCATCGTTTTTGAAGCCTGCATGATTGTTGATATCCGATCCGCCTAGGCCTTCAATGCTCATGCCACCTACGTATTTATCCGGACTGACGATCACCACTTCCCTTCCGCGCTTTTTTAACTGTATGGCAGCCAAAATAGAAGCACTGGAATTACCATAGATGCAAACATCCGATTGGATGGTAGGCTCCGGCTGCCGGCAGGCAATAAAGATAACTAAAACCAAAAGCAGGCAACTTGCCTTTTTCAAAAAAACAACTTTGACTATGGGTATCATATGCAGGAGTGGTTTGCAAACAAGTTACATAATATATCGATCTCTTCCAGAAGCTGCAAGCCGGTAAAGGTAACCAGTTCTAAAAAAACAGCCGGAATTTTCTATTTTGCCACCTAGGATCCCATATAGCTATTTTTGTTCAATAGCTTCCTGATTCAGGTAAAGTAGGTGGTTTATAGCATCATGTATTTTAATACGATTCCAATAGCTAACCAAAAGTAGCAGGCTAATGCTATCCACTTTAACACTTTTTACAGTAGTGGCGTTTTTTTAGTTACCAGTCAACTGTTTTTCATCGGTTCGTGTGGTACTTAGCCAAGGTATCCCAACCGCTTCCTTTTACCTTATCACTAATACAAGTTTTTTTCCTTAAAAGATGGATATAAGGTAAGAATTGGACCGTTCCAATGAATGATAGCAAGGCCCACAATCGGTTAATGCACGGACAAGCCTGGCGAATTCCAAAACGATGGCTAATCGGTAAGGGCTCAACAGGAATGGCGAATACCAAGGAGAGATTATGTATTAAAAGTCACCGTGCTATTTTACAGAAATCCCTAGCTTTGTCAAAAATCGAGGTCTATGAACTGGAAAAAAGAAGTTAAGAGTTGGGGGATTATGTTGGGAATTTTTGCGGTGCTGTATTTTACCGGGCTGGTGACACCCATTATAGGGGGCATTCAGTCACTGGTCCTGTCCACCGGCCTGATCAAACCCAAAGTGCTTTTGGAAGATAAATCCAGTGAGGCTTTTGATTTTAGCGGACAGTTTTTGGATACGGAAGGAGACCGGGTAGGCCTCTCCCAATATCGTGGTAAAACGCTTTTTATCAATCTTTGGGCTACCTGGTGCCCTCCCTGTAGGGCAGAAATGCCCCACATTTCCAGCTTATACGAAAAGGTGCAGGGGAACGACTCCATTGAATTTCTAATGATAGCATTGGATGAAGATTTTAGTAAAAGCATTCAATTTGTGGAAGACAAAGGGTTTTCTTTTCCAATCGTACACGCTGCTTATGGATTAAATCCTTCCTTGCAAAGCCAGGCCATCCCTACCACACTGGTGGTCAATCCCGAAGGAGAAATCGTCTTTTATCAGGAAGGCATGAGTAATTTTGACAATCAGGAGTTTCAGGATTTTCTGCTGGGCTTATAAGAGTAATTAACGGACAAATTAAACAGCTGTGTAACCATCTGTAACGGCAAAGCGAGAACGTTCCATGAAGTAATTTCTAATGGTTAATCCTCCATCAAGCAGCGTAGTGTTACCCATTCCTTAATATCCTTCTTTCTTTCTAAGTTTTCCCAGTCTTTTGTTTTCTGGTCCGCAATTCCTATCACCTACTATGGAGGCGCCTGAATAGCCCGGTAAGCAGCGTACTATCTGAACAGCCAGGCATTGAAAAATAAAAACGGAATGTAGCAATAAAAGATAAAAAAATATGGTAATCGTTTTAAACAATGAAAATAGTTTCAATGCTTAGCTGAATATTTTTCACTAGAAAGAAAGAACAATACCTTCTTACTGCAATTAATTTTTATTAACCAACTGATTAAAAAAAAATATTTTTTCAACTTTTTTCAATTTGTCACTAATTCATGTTGTTTTCAGACTAAAAAAATAAAAACTTAAAATAATATGAATATTCATAGAATTTAAAATTTTTTTATTTGCGAAAAATGGGTCTAAAAAACGGGCAAATCGTAGGATTTTTTCCCCATAAAATATTTTTAAAACAAAAAATTTGTTTTTTAAATACACATATACGTTTTTGAATTTGGACTAGGTCTGATCTAGTGATACAATTGTCTACGGTCGCCATATTGACAGGATGCAATTTTCATTTCTAGGTTCCGAATCCAATAGTAGGTCTATCACTTTACTTTCATTACAATGAAACACCGTTACCTGTCTTATTCATTCTTTCTCTTGCTGTTATTTTTTAACACGGCAGAAATTTCAATTAACGTAGCTCGTTCCCATTCCCCAGCCCTTGGTGAGGTGCTTCCCATGGAAGATTCCCAGCCGGAAATCCGGAGGGAGGCTACGGAAAGCATTCGTAACCTGCTGGCTCCCTGCCCTGGTATCAGTCCCCTGGATTGCAACCAGATTCTACAGGGACTGCAGGTAAATTTTGATTTTACCCAAGACCAGGGAGGTCTTTCCGAATCCGGGTTTACCATGGTATTGGAGCCTAGTGCTCCCCTCAGCACCCCTAGCGATCCGGACGTACCCGGATACGAGCCAGGTTTGATCAGCCGGGATGCCAGCGGATTGACCATTACCAGTACGAAAGGGATCTTTTTCAGCCAGCCTTCTGGCACTCCTTCCAGTAATAATACCAATTCTCAGGTAAATGCGCTGGGTGTCGGATTGGAAGTACCCACCGGTACGTTCAGTGTTTCCTCCACCCTGATCAATCCCAATTTTGAGGTGAGTGGTGTGAGTCAATCCCAGCAGGCGGGTATCTGGCTGGGTAAAGATGAAGATCATTATGTAAAACTCGTGGTGGTAAAAAATGGAACCACCAACCAGCGAAAAATCCAGCTGCAGGTGGAAAACATGGACAATACCACCCAGCAAACGGCATTTCTGGAAATAAATACGGCCAATTTATCTACGAATACCGGCCCCATAACCCTGCGCCTGGAGTTTGACCCTGTAGCCAATACGGTACAGGGTTTTTACCGTTTAGGAGCAGGAGAGGAGGTACTGGTTACCGGTCCCGAGGGAGACGTTCGGGCGGTTCCGGCAACGTATTTCTCAGGACAGACCTATTCCGGGATATTTACGTCACATCGCAATGCGCCGGAGAACGAACCCATTACAGTACTTTTTACTGACTTCTCGATTGAGGAGGCACCGGTAGCCGATCCGGATTTAGTGGCCATCCCTTACCGGATGAACGTGGCCGGATTTGACTACACAAAAGATGGAGACTTGTTTTTGCAGGAAAATACCGATTTCCTGGTGGAAACGGAAGAAACGACAGCTTCCCTTGGTGCCATTCAGGAACCTTATTTGGTTCCAGGAGGCCATGAGGACCTTTATTATCCCAGAAGGTTCGGAGAAAATTTTGGTTACAACTTCCCGATAGCCAACGGACAATATACCGTTCGGGTCCACATGGTCGAGAATTTCCATCAGGGTTCGGGGCTTCGAGTTTTTGACATCCTTATGGAAGGAGAATTGGCCCAGGACAACCTGGATCTCTTTGCACTTTATGGCAGAGGTGTCTTGGGAATTATCCAAAATGACGTGACGGTTTCAGATGGAGAACTGAATTTACAATTCCTGGCCTCAACCAATAATGCCCTGATCCAGGCCATTGAAATTTTACCGTTGACCGCCAGTTCGGAAAAGGATATTCTGGGTTTTTCGGTAGATGGCCAAATCAGTGCAGAAACAGATTTGGGAGCGGGCACCATTGAAGTAGTGATGCCTTCGGGAACAGATCTGACTGCTTTAGCACCCAGCTTCACCCTATCAAATAACGCAACGGTAACCCCAGCTTCCGGTAGTACTCAGAATTTCACCAGTCCGGTTACCTACACGGTCACGGCGGAAGATGGCAGCAGTAAGGATTGGACGGTCACCATTACGGCCCTTCCTTCCGATTTTTCCTTTATTGAAAATTTTGATACCTACGGAACAGGCAACCTGCACGAAATAGCTCCTACGCAATGGCTAAAAGAAAACGCAGGAGATGCATCCATTCCGGTTGTAAACGAAGGTCTAAGTGATAATACCAGCCATTACCTGGATTTTTCCCTGGGCAACCATGCCCATGACCTGATTCCCCTTACGGACAACCCTGTATCCCTTACTCCAAACGTTCCCTTCTATTTTGCTACCTATTTTCAGATAGATGGATTCGGAACGGGTTCGGGTGATAGAATACGAACAGCTATTCGGATCGATGAAAACTCCGGTGCTACTCCTTGGGTGCGATTACAAATGGCCAAAGGGGGCAGTACGGGACTGATCGCGCGTGTCGGCCTGGGTGGACCCGCCTCCGACAACGGCACCCAAGAAGTACCCTTTGGTGAAACCATTCAATTTTTGGTGAAAGGAGTCTGGGATGGTGTTAACAGCATCGCCTATGAATGGACACTGGCCCCAACGCTTTCTGAAGGAGCCAATACCTGGACAAGTGCCGGGAGCCAAACGGTTTCCGGAACACCTCAGATTGGGCGGCTGTTTATCAGTTCTGCTTCTACCAATAATGCCAAAGTCGGGCCGGTGCGCTTAAGTACCGATTATGCCCAGGTGGTGACCGAAGACCTGACTGTGGTACCCCTACTTACAGGAAATGACATTACTTCTTTTTCACTGGCTGAACAAGTTGGGGAGGCATCGATTGATGTCGAAAATCGTACGGTGTCCGTGCTTGTTCCTTTTGGCACCGATCTTACTGCACTTTCCCCAACCTTCGCTCTTTCTGAAGGGGCTAGCTCCTTGCCTGCCAGTGGAGAAAGCCAGGATTTTACCAACACCGTAACTTATACGGTTACAGCAGAAGACGGGACGGAAACGGATTGGACCGTATCGGTAACCGAAGAAGCGGAAGTAGCAAAAGGCTTTCAGACGTTTGCCCTTTCGAATGGAATAGGGGAGGTAAATATCAATCAGGTAGATCAGGAGGTGACGATTCTGGTGCCCTTCGGTACCGATGTTACGGCGCTTTCTCCGGAATTTACTTTTGACGGTTCAGGGGTTAGCCCTGCTTCAGGAGTGGAACAGGATTTTACTAATCCGGTAGTCTATACGATCACAGGTTCAGATGGATCCAGTGCTGATTGGACGGTATCGGTAACGGTGGCCTCCGGTTTTGCGGCCAAAATCAACTTCCAGAACCGCACGACGACTCCTCCTGCCGGCTACCTGGTAGATTATGGCAAGCAGTTTGGCCATGCCTCAGTTACGTTTGAAGAAACGGATTATGCTTATGGCTGGAAGCTGAAATCTGACGGCACTCCAATTGACGCTTCGGATGAAGCAGCCAATAACGGCCCTGGAGTAGGCAGAAACCGCATTGACGGTACCTACGCCTCCGCGACCGACCAGGAGAAACTGGAAGGTACGCTGGTCCATTTTCAGGGGGACAACATTTTGAATGCCACTGGTGGCGTTCAATCCTGGTCCGGGCAACCCAGAGGCAATGAACTGATCTGGGAAATGGAAATTCCCAATGGAACATATGAAGTAACGGTTGGCCTGGGAGATGCAGGAACCGATCTGGATAGCCGCCACAGTGCCACTGTGGAGGGATATACTGCCATTGCGGCCTTTGTGCCGGAAGCAGGAGAAACCAGAACCGGAACCATTACGGTGGAAGTGACCGACGGACTCCTGACCATCACCGGGCTTGGAGGATACAACAGTAAAATCACCTACCTGGACATAACCGCCAGTAGCGGCACCGCTGCCAGTGGGCAATTGAGCTTTGAGCCGGCAGCGGTAAATAACAGCCTGGATCCGGGTGAAGCAGGTACCTTCAGTAGCAGCTTAAGCGGAGTTGGCGCAGGAACCATCGGTCTGGTGATTGATGACAACATCAATGCCGAAGACAAATTTATAACCGGCAGCAACGATTGGTTGACTTTGCCGGAAAGCGCAGCGGCTGGCGCCATTGATTTTGCTATGGATGCTTCCTCTCTCAGCGATGGGGAAAGCAGAAACAATACGATAATTGCCACTGCAGAGGGATTTGCACCAGCATTGCTGGAGGCAAGTCTTACCGTTTCCACTACCCTGAGCGATGAGAAGTCCTTGCTGACTTTTGCATTTCCAGGTGATATCGGGGAAAGTACGGTAGATGCCACCAATTTTGCAGTGAATGTAGAAGTGCCGTTTGGTACGGATGTAACGGCTCTTGCCCCTGAATTCACCCTATCCGAAGGAGCCAGTGCTTCCCCTGAAAGCGGGCAGGTGCAGGATTTTACCAACCCGGTGGTTTACACGGTGACGGCAGCAGATGGCAGCGAGCAGGAATGGACCGTGACAGTGGCCGTAGCAGACCCGCTACCTTGTTCGCCTTGGAGTTTACTGGATTGTGACGGCATACCCAAGGCCCTTCCATTGCGATTGGAATTTGATGGTACGGAAGGTGGATTGGAAGATGGAAGTGGTGTTGGTACCGGGTTTACCATGGTAGATCCTCATTCCGAAGCCCGATTATCGGCTGATTTGCCGGTGACCTATCCGGAAGTTATTGGGTATGAACCCTCTAAAATTTCGATAGGTGGAGGCAATCTGACCCTCACCGCCTCCAAAGGTATTGCCTATCTCAATCCCGGGCAGAGTGGTAATACCAACACCCAGGTAAATAGCCTCGGGGTAGGAATTACCGATCTGTCTCAGCCATTGGTGATAGAAACGCAATTGCTGAACATCAATACAGGAGGAAATTCGGCACAGGCCGGTATTTGGTTTGGTTTGGACGAGGATAATTTCGTGAAACTGAATGTCAATGCGAATAACGTAGAACTACGCAAAGAGCTTAATGCCCTATCAGTAAACGGAGCCGATTCGCCGGATCAGATTCAGGTGGATAATGTCGGCGTTTCAGGCCAGAATGTAACGTTGCGTCTGGTCGTCGATCCTATTGAAATGACCCTCACCGGGTATTATGCCATCGGTGCGGGTGATTTTGTCCAGTTGACCAAGGCGAGCTTGGATGCCATGACCCTGCCTCAGGAATACCTGAATGGTTTGAGCGTAGGAGAGGAGACAGGCCTGGCTTTTGCCGGTATTTATTCTTCCTACCGAAACGGAAGCACGGCATTTGATACGGACTTTGCCTATTTCGCTGTAGATCAGGAAACTCCCCCGCTGAGTCTGAATTTCTCCGTTTCGCAGTTGAATTTTTCCGGTGAAGAAGGGGCGAGTATTGCCGCTCAGTCAGTGGAATTGACTTCCAGTACTGGAAATCCAACCGTCGTTATTTCGGATGATCCGGATTCAGGCGAATGGTTGACGCTCCCCATCAACCCTGCTTTGGGAACACTTGAATTCAGTGTGAAGGAAGGCTTGGAACCGGGGACCTATTCCACCATGGTCATGGGGATAGACCAGCCGGATATGGGATATAGCAATGCAGAAATGGAGGTAAGCCTGGTGATCACGGAAGCAAACGTCGATCCGGGTACACCTGATTTTGAAGCAAACATCAATTTCTCTGATCCCGAAACGGCAGCCCCTTCTGGCTATGTGCGAGATGCAGGTGATACTTTTGGAGCTAGAGGCAACGGCTTCAGCTATGGCTGGCTGGATGCAACTGATGATTCTCCTGCGGACCTTACCCTGAACGGCAGAAACCGTGCAGTAGCCGGAGTATCTGTTTTAGAAAATACACTTTCCCACATGCAGTATGGGGATGTTTCAGCCAATGCAGCCAATGGTTATTTGCCGGATGCCAAATGGGAAATTGAAGTACCAAATGGCACCTATAACGTAACGGTAGGTGTAGGTGATCCAAATATTGATGGCTCGGTGGACGACACGCCTTCCCATACGATTAATGTGGAAGGTACCAATGCCATTAACGCTTTTGTTCCCGAAGGGGAAACAGGAGCGCCTGGCCGATTCACTACCGGTACCGTTCAGGTAGTTGTTGCAGATGGTCGTCTGACCCTGGACCCTGGAACCGGATTCAATACTAAAATTAATTTTGTCCGTATTACTTCCGGAGAAGGAGGCGTACGAATCCCTCGAATCCTCGGGGTGAATCCGGAAGATGGAGCTGTTAACGTATCGGTTACTACCAGTGTTTCCGCTAATAACCTATTCCTACCCAATCCGAATGAAAATGGATTGACTAGTGTAGACAACAGTACCATTACAAACAGTACGGTTAAGTTGTTTAAACAAAGTAATAGCACCCCAATTGGTGCCACCGTCAACGGAACCGGAGGCGGGGATGCCATTAACCTGGTACCAAGCCTGCCATTGGAATCAAATACTACCTATGTTTTTGAGGTAGATGGGGTAAAAGATCTTGCCGGTGAAACGTTTGAGCCCTTTACTTCCTCCTTTACCACTGGTTCCGGAGGAACCCCCGGACCCACCACTGACCTGGACAACGTTTCCTTTACCAAGCAAGGTGCAGTAGCTTCGGGGGCTAAGTATACCACACTTACCATCGGGCCTGACAGCAAATTGTACGGATTGACCATTGGAGGGGATATTCATCGCTGGACCATAAATGCGGATGGAACCCTATCTGGAAAGCAGACGCTTTCTGGCTGGAAAGCCGGGTATGATGGTCGCACGGCAGTAGGCCTGGAATTTGATCCGACTGCTACCGCCGGAAACCTGATTGCCTATGTATCGCACAATTCCGCCGGACTTAGCAGTGCTCCGGATTGGGATGGCAAACTATCCCGATTGACGGGAGCAAATCTGGAAAATGAGGAATTACTGGTAACCAACCTGCCTCGATCTTTGAGAGATCACCTGACAAACAGCATCGCTTTCCGGCCTGGAGAGCCAAACATGCTTTATTTCAATCAGGGTAGTAACAGTGCCGGTGGAGCACCTGATGGTGCCTGGGGTAACCGGGAAGAAAGCCTGCTTTCTGCGGCGACGCTGAAATTGGATTTGACAAAACTTCCTGCTACGCTTCCATTGGACGCGATGACCACCCGGGACCAGTCGGCCATTAATAATGTGGACGTAAATTCTCCCACCCTGGATGGCATGTACAATCCTTATTACGTGGATGCCCCGATAACCTTGTTTGCTACAGGGGTAAGAAATGCCTATGATTTGGTATGGCATTCCAATGGACAGTTATATGTGCCTGCCAATGGTACTGCGGGGGGTAGCAACTCACCTGCCTCTGTCAGCGGTACCCGCAGACCGGATGGCACCATTTATGACCATTCCGATGCCGACTATCCTGCAATTTCTGCCTCAAATAATAACAATGTTCAGCGAGACTGGCTGTTCCGAATGAACCCTTCAGCAGGATTAGGCTATTATGGCCATCCAAATCCATTCAGAGGGGAATTTGTTCTGAATCGCGGGGACGCAGATGTGGATAATTCTGTATATAATGGCGTGCAACCTGACGTGAATTATAGGGGTGCAGCCTTTGATTTTGAATTCAATAAATCTCCAAACGGAGTTATTGAATACCGAAGCAACGCCGAAAATGGAAACCTAACTGGTGCCTTATTGGTAGTCCGATACAGCGGAGGCAGTGATATCATTGCCCTGGTACCCGATGGACCGAATGGAGACATTTCCACCTTCAAGGAAGGCATCCCCGGATTTACCGGATTTGGTGATCCGCTAGACCTGATAGAAGATGTTAGCACCGGAAATATCTACGTTTCGGATTATGCCAGAAACGAGATTGTGCTGCTAAAGCCGAGTAACCAGGCTGCTCCGACACCATCCATTGCGGTGGGTACCGAAGCGGTAGTGGGCGATGCTGTTGTTGGAGAATCTATTTTCGAAGAAGAGATCCTGTTGTCGAATCTGGGCAATGCACCATTGGAAGGAATTACCGCAACGGTAACGGGTACCCATAGCGCTCAGTTTACCGTGACCGGGCTTCCTACGGTAGTCAATGCTCAAAATTCGGCATCCTTTACCGTGGAATTTACTCCAGCGAGCGCCGGACCTAAGTTCGCACTATTGACCATTTCAGGTCAGGGTGCCGATCCGGTGCAGATAAGCTTGAGTGGATTGGGTAAAATTGGTATTGGCGGAAGCGAAGAACCATCTCTGCAGTGGATCCTGGATACCCAATTGGGACAGGGATTGATTGATGTGGGAGATACCGAACCGGCTACCAACCTGATTAATTTACCTGCCGGAAGCTCGTATAACAACCTGCTTGGAGACGAACTGGATATTCAGTACTTCCAGCGGGCTACCGATGCTCCAGTGGAATTGGAAGTATTGAGCGTTTATGGTCCGCAAGGCAGCAATCCAATTGTAGGATTCGGCTGGTACAACAGTACGGATGGCGGTTCTACCCAGGAATTGTTTACGGTACAGAATACCATTTCCGGAAACGGACAGACGCTGAATCCGGTTATCAACGGCGACACTTCGTTTGATCCCGGAACCGGAAGTTTCGGTTTCTATAACCGTTGGCCATTCTTCGAAAATCGATTCCTGTACAGTGAAGATGCCCTGAATACGTTCAGCGGAGCCATTCCTCACCATATCAGGGTATATGCCCTGCCCGGGGAAGCAAACGCTTACATCATAGCCACGGAAGAACACGTCAGTGGATTTGATTATCAGGACATTGTGGTCATTGCAAGAAACGTGAGGCCATTTGATGGAGAAACCACAGGATGCTCGCCTATAAGCTTGCTGGATTGTGACGAGCTGGAAGTTGGCTTACCATTTAGTCTGCAGTTTAGCGGAGACGAAGGTGGATTGGGCAGTACCGGCTTTACCATGGCAGACAACCCTTCTGCCCGTCTGGAAATAGATGGACCGGTGGCTTATTCGAATGTACCTGGATACGAACCTGGAAGACTCAACCTGACAGGAGGAAATCTGGAGGTGAATGCCGCAAACGGAATCGCTTACAGAACCAACGGCAGCACGAATACTACCAGTACCGAGGTTAATTCCCAAATCAATACACTTGGTGTAGGAATGGATGCGGACGGACAAGGTAATTTCAGTATTAGAACTACCATTTTAAACCCTTACAGTGATGGGTCCGATAATGCCGAACAAGCAGGAATTTGGTTTGGATTGAATGAAGACAACTTTGTAAAACTGGTTGTTGCCAATGGTGGAAAAGTGGAGATTCTGAGAGAGATCAATGGATTGGCTCCTGCAGACGTTGCGAATAATATACAGGCAAACGGTGTTTCGGCCATTCATAGCAGTGCGGTCACCTTACGATTGTATGTCGATGTAGAAAACAACCTGCTCACCGGTTACTACAGCCTCAATGGAGGAGCAGAAGTTGAATTGGGTTCAGTAGCACTTCCTGCAGTATATCTCAATGGTAACCCTGCTCACCAGGACCTGACTTTTGCCGGTATTTTTGCCAGCAAGCGACGGGAAGCGGTATCCGAGGTAGTGTACACTTTTACGGAGTTCTCTGTTACTCCTGATCAGTTGCCAGATACGGACTTTGATCCAATCAAGATAAACTTCTCCAGACCAATCGATGATATTCCAGCAGGATATATCAGGGATAGCGGTGCTCCTTACGGGGACCGGGGAGAAGGAAGGACCTATGGCTGGTTGACCACCAATGGTCAGACGGGACTTAACCTGACAGACAATACCCGAAACAGGGATTTGGCCGGGGTAAATTTAATCCAAAATACCCTTATACACATGCAGTATGGGGATGCAGGAGGCACCAATGGTGTCACAACTGAAGGAATATGGGAAATGGATGCTCCTAATGGTACCTATGAAGTAACCATTGGAGTAGGAGACCCTGAGGTAGACGGGCAGGAAGGTACGACTCCTTCCCATACGATCAACGTAGAAGGGGTCAATGCCGTGGATGGCTTTGTTCCAACAGGGCCTGACGGTGCTCCAAGCAGAATGACTTCTGTTTCAGTCACGGCAACCGTACTTGACGGGCGATTAACCATTGATGCCAATGGCGGATTTAACACGAAGGTGCATTCGTTGGAGATCGTTCAAAAAACCGATTCCAATGTTCCGCTGTTTACCAACGTGACACCGGCGAATAATGCCACAAATGTTTCCCTGAATGACCTTCAGGTAAACGTGGAAATCCTTACTCCGGAGGGATACGAGTTGGATAATGGTACGCTTGCTGGAAACATCAACTTGTACGAGTTGACCGTGGACGGAGAGGTATTTGTACCAAGTAACTCCAACGATACCGGTGGAGGAGATGCCATTACGCTTACCCCCATCGAGCAATTAAAAGAGAATACCACCTACTTGTTCCGTATTTCTGGAGTGGAAGCGAATCGCACCGGTGATTTATCGGATCGGTTGACCTTTGCCACCTTTGAATCCAGGTTTACAACAGGTACAGAAGACGACCTGCCGGTTCCGATTAGGGATCTGGAAGGGGTAGCCTTTACGGCCGTTCCTGGCGGAACGGATCTGGGAGACGGTACGGTCAACGAACGATTCTCAAGTTTGGTAATCGGACCTGACGGAAAGCTGTACGCCAGTACGATTGGCGATTTCCAGTCTGACGGGAAGATTTTCCGTTGGGATATGGAGGCCGATGGTACCTTGAGTAACCTGGAAGTATTGAGTCCGGAATTAAACGGTTCACAGCATCCGGAGACCGGCGTGATGGCTGGAAACAATCGCCTGATCATCGGTTTGGTATTTGACCCTGCATCTACTGCGGATAACCTGATCGCCTATGTAACGCACAGTGCAGCCTCGTTAACTAACGGACCGGCATGGGACGGAAAACTGACCAAATTGACAGGTCCCGATCTGAATACCGTGCAGGATTTGGTGATTCACTTGCCGCGTTCTACCAAAGATCACCTGACCAATAGCCTGGCCTTTGACGAGGAGGGGCTGATGTACATTGCGCAGGGAAGTAATTCTGCAGGTGGAGCCCCCGATCCTGCCTGGGGCAACCGGGCGGAGCGATTGCTTGCCGCTGCAGTACTGAGAGTAGACCTGGATAAATTGCCGGCAAATCTTCCGCTGAGCGTGCATACCACGGACGATATCGGAGTGATCAATGCAGCTCCTGCAAATGGGCTATTGATGGGAGATGGAACAACCTATAACCCCTATTCGGCAGACTCTCCGGTGACTATATTTGCCACCGGTATCCGGAATGCCTACGATTTGATCTGGCACTCTAACGGTTGGCTCTATGTGCCCACAAATGGTACGGCCGGTAACAATAATAATTCACCTAATTCTCCAACAACTGCGGATTATGCGCTTGCCAGGAGAATTGATGGGCTGACCAGTATTCCTTTTGCGCCTGCACTTATAGGTGGAGAAACACAGAAGGACTGGTTGTTCAAAACCCAGGGGGGCAGTTATCACGGACATCCCAATCCATACAGAGGAGAGTTTATCCTGAACCACGGAGGTATGCCGTATAGCGGTGTGCCTGGCCAGGAAACCGAGCCTTACAGGGATGTAGCGAAGTACCCAACTACTTTGGGCCCTGATCCGAATTACAGAACACCAGCTTATGATTTCGGAAATAATAAATCTCCGAACGGGGTGATAGAATATAAAAGTGATGCTTTTGAGGGCAAACTTCAAGGGTTACTCATGGTGGTTCGCTTTAGCGGACAGAACGATATTTTGGTAATGGATCCTAATAATAATGGAAACATCGCTGAAGTCTATAATCAAATTCCTGGAATGGGTGGATTTGATGATCCGCTGGATTTGGTGGAAGATCCCAAAACAGGAAACATTTATGTTTCAGAATATGACAGGGACAACAATGGCATCGCCAGACTTACCCTGTTGCGTGCCGCCATCCCAGCGACATTGAAGCCAGAACTGGTAGCTGCGCCTGAGGAATTGTTGTTTGAAACGACCAACAATACTGCGGGAGATCAGTCTCAGACCAAAGTGGTAGAGATTACCAACGAAGGAAACGAAGGCGTGACCATTACGGGTGTTTCGGTATCAGGACCTTTTGCGGATCAGTACGATCCGGTAAGTCCTGCCGGTACGGCAACCCTGGCACCAGGAGAATCGATCAGCTATTCGGTGACCTATGCACCCGACTTGAATACCAGCAACCTGGGATATCAGGAAGCGGTATTGGAAATTGCCACCGATAATCCGGACCAGTCAGTGCTGGAAGTAGGGCTGCATGCCTTGAAGAAAACCGGATATGAAGGTGGAAACGAGCCTCCGCTGCAAGATGTGGTAGATGCCCTTGGCATTGGTATCAATGTAGGCTGGACTTCCCTTTCAGATGGCACGCAGCCAGTATTGAAAGGCGAGGAAGTGCTGGTACAGCAGTGGGTGAAAGCGGGTGCTGAGGACGTGAAAATCACGCCGGTCGGTAGGTATTCGCCAAATGAAGAAATTCCTTTTGGCTGGTATACCCGGAACGAATCGGTAACGCTTAATGAAGTAGGCGTGATGTCCGGAGAATTTGGACAGCATCAAACCCTTTATCCCGAAATTTCGGAAGGCACTGATACATTTGATCCTCAGGGAGCTGTTTTTGGGGTATACGTCACCTCTCAGGTATTTAACCGAACCAATTACACAGAAGACGACCTGAATACCGGAGGCGTAGCCAGAAGGGTGAGGACCTACCCTGTAAAGGACAGGGAAGGTAATCTGGTAGAAAACAGTTACATCATCAATTTTGAGGATGCAACGAACGGAGACTACCAGGATTACATGTTTGTTATTGAAAATGTGATTCCGTTTGAAGACGGTACCCTGCGATTGGAGTTTGATCCGGACGTACTGGCATTGAACGGAACCATAAACGATTCGGATCCTGTCGTACAGGAAGTAACCCTTTCAGCGAATGGGGGATTGACCGCAGGTGAAGTAAGCTTGAGCAGTTCGGACACCAGGCTCAGTCTGCCTGCGAGCTTCGAATTGGGTACCCCATTTGAGATCAGTTTTGACAAGGCCGGGTTGGCTATCGGTAACTATACCACCACGCTTACCGCAGACGCGCCAAACTACGAGCCAGCAACGCTGGAGGTGAGGGTGAATATTACCCAGGAAGCGGTCTACGTGTACCAGTTCAATTTCCAGACACCGGAACAAGTATCCGCATCTCCTGAAGGGTATATTGATGACTTGGGTGCGCCTTATGGTTTGCAAACCACGGATTTGGGCCAGTTGAATTTTGGGTGGGTACTTCCAGGTAGTGAAACACCGGCCGATGCCAGCGTTAACGGGCGAAACCGTAACACGGCTGCCGATGAAGATCCTTTGCTGAATACCTTCACCATTATTGGTCACCGTACGACGGCCACCTATCCGCAAAGAGACTGGATGGTGGAACTGCCAAACGGGTTGTACAATGTAAATATCAGTGTTGGAGATCCGGATTTCGCAGATAGTTACCATGCATTGGATGTGAATGGTGTACGAGTCATAGACTTTAATCAGCAGGGCAATAATCCGGAAAATCTGATTTTTGCTGAAAATACCGAATTGGTGGAGGTTACCGACGGAAAATTGCGGTTGAGTCTGGCTGCAGAAGGTGTAAACGCCAAGCCAAATTACATCCGGATTGCGCCTATCAATACAGCTGCTCTTCCGCCAACCCTTAGTGTTGAGTTTGAAGGTCTGCAGGCAACAGAGGGCGTTTACAGAGGTCCGGTTTCTATCAGTCTGTTAGCCGAAGATCAAAGTGAGAGCGGAGCGATAGAGCGATTGGAGTATAGCATCAATGGCGGTGCCTTCGCAAGTTTTGATGGGCCTTTCGTTCTGGAGGAAACCGGTGATTACGAATTGCTGGTAGAAGCGGAAGATGCCAACGGCAATATCACTTCCAGAAATTACTCCTTCAGTATAGAGGAACCTTCCGACGCATTGTTGGATATGGAAAACATGACCAAAGTTCCAGGCACGGATAGGGGATTCCCGGCAGAGGATTACTTTACCTTCTACAGAATCAATAACACCGGATCTACCGGGGCGAGGTTCCATGACAATAATGTCATGAGGTTGACTAATTCGGGCACCGAACCGTTGGTTATCGATGAAATAAATATTTCCGATGAAAATCGGTTTATCTATAACATCGTACCTCAGGGTATTGAATCTACTGAGTTGCCGTTGACCATACAGCCAGGCGCTTCAAGGGATCTTTCGATCACATTCATAGGTGTAAATGGAAACAATACCACCATGATGAAAGAGACCATAGAAATCATTAGTAATGCCGACAATGGAGCCAATGCTCTGGCAACGCTTCATGGCGGCTATGTACCGGTGCCGGAAGGTGGCAAGGAGATTGATGCGCAGCAGGTATTTGATGCCTTCGGTTTCAAAACCAGCATGCTGAGTATCGTGAATGACGATGGCACCATCGATCCGCCTAATAACATTACATACAGACCGAGTTCGAATTATCCGGTTCCGGCAAATATCGATGCCGGTTACGAAGGTGACATGATCTTATCGGACAATTTCGTACAGGCAGATCCGACCAAACCGGTGATAGGTATTCAATTATCAGCACTTCATGGAGGACCTTCCAGCAATGGATCCCGATTTGTAGAAGTAAATGGCACCGGCACGGTAGGTGGTATGAGTTTTAGCCATCAGGCGAATTGGTACCAAACGTTGCTTCCAAAAGCAGGAGACAATGAGACCATCAATTTCGACGTGTCCAACAGCATCTCCCAGGCCTTCCGTATTTCGGTTGCCGGATACCTATCCAGTGGAGGAAATAACGTCAACGGGGATCGTCCTGATTTACTTGGATTGAGGATTTACAAGGCAATTGATCAGGATGGCAACATCATTCCCAACGAGTACATTGTTCTTCAGGACTTTGTACAGAACGGATGCGGTGCCGGCTCGGCCAATTGTGACTGGAATGATAATACCTTCTATTTTATCAATATCCGACCGGAAGCAGTTCCGACTGCAGCTGCCCTGGAAGATTACCTGGTAGACCTTGGAGACACCTTTAGTACGGACCTTTCCGGATCCTTTGACAAAGGATATCCTGGCAACAAGCTTCAATACAGTGCTACACTTGTAGGGGGCTCAGCGCTCCCGGAATGGCTGACCATTTCCAGTGAAGGAGTGTTGGCAGGAACAGTGCCAGAAGACGAGGAGAATAATTACAACCTACTGATTACGGCGACGGACCTTAATGGATTGACTGCAGATGCCGAAATGAACCTGCTGATCAATAAAGCTCCGGTAGTCGTATTGGAAGCAGATGTAACGGAGGGAAGAGTGCCACTCACCGTAGCCTTCAGCAGTGATAATTCTACTGACGAGGGTGAGATCGTGTCCTACGACTGGGATTTCGGAGATGGAAACAGCTCTGAAGAGCCTAATCCAACACACACCTTCACTACTATAGGTGAATACACGGTAGAACTTACGCTTAAAGATGATAGAGGGCTGTCGAATTCAGCTACCCAGCAAATTCAGGTAGTGGATCTGGCAGAGCCAATAGCGGTAGCAACAGCAGATGTGCAGCAAGGAATTGCACCGCTGACCATTCAGTTTGATGCCAGCGAGTCTGAAGCCAATGGCAGCATTGTAGCTTACGCCTGGGATTTCGATGATGAAAGCAGCTCTACCATGGTGAGTCCTGTGCATACCTTCACTAGTCCAGGCACCTATACGGTCAGCCTGACGGTAACGGACGATAATGGAGCAAATGCGCAAACGTCACTGGTAATTGAGGTAGAAGAAAACCTGCCGCCAGTCGCCGTGCCAGAGGCAAATGTTACCACAGGAAATGCTCCGTTGACCGTTTCCTTTACTGGAGATGGCAGCAGTGATGATCTGGATGATGTGACTTACTTCTGGGATTTTGGAAACGGTGACTCGTCTACAGAAGAAAACCCGTCCTATACCTTTACCCAACCAGGAACCTACACCGTAACCCTGACCGTAACGGATGGAAACGGGAATGTAGACGAGCAACAACTCGAAGTGGTGGTGACTGATCCGGGAGTACAACCTTCGTTCGAACTGCGTATAAACGCAGGTGGCCCGGAAGTCTCCTTTGATGGAAAAGTGTTTGATGCCGACAACTTCTTTGAAGGAGGTAAAACGTACACCAACACCAGCGCAACCGTACCGGCATTGTATCAGACAGAACGCAGCTCAACACCCAAAGTGTTTGGCTACAACATACCGGTGCCGAATGGGACTTACGAAGTGATTTTGCACTTCGCTGAGATTTACCACGGAGCTACTGGTGGCGGTGGTACTGGAACGGCAGGTCAGCGTGTTTTTGATGTAAGCATTGAAGATGCCCTGTTGCTGGATAATTTTGACATCAACGCATTGGTAGGACCGCAAACTCCGGTAACGGAAGTATTTGAAGTAGAGGTCAATGATGGTCAGTTAAATATGGATTTCTCGGCCTTATCAGAGGTTGGGGGAACAGATCAACCTAAGTTAGCTGCATTTGAAATTCTCAGTGTAAATGAGGAACCAGTGGCACCTGACTTTACCCTGTATCTGAATACCGGAAGCGCAGCGGATGTAAGTCTGGAAGGTAAGACCTTTATAGGTGACATTAACTTACCAGACTATTTCGATACGGACCATACCTACACGAATGCTTCTGCAAGTTCAGAACCCCTCTATCAGACCGAACGAGGGTCGGGTGCAAATCTTGCGCCACTGAATCTAAGCATTGAGGTTCCCAACGGAACCTATACGGTAAGCACTTACCATAACGAACTCTATTTCGGTAAGGTAGTCGCAGGTAGTGCCGGAAGCAGGGTGTTTGATATCCTGATGGAAGGACAGCTTGTCAAAGACGATCTGGATCTTTTCCTTGAATCAGGAAATACGCCGGTTAAATTGACCTTTACCAATATTGAGGTAACCGATGGATTATTGGAGATATCGCTAAATCCAAGTGCGAACAGACCTAGTATTTCAGGTGTCGCGATAGAGGGAGCAACCACGGCAAACGAGCCTCCGGTGGCGGTAGCAGAAGCAGATGTAACCTCCGGCTTTGCTCCGCTGACGGTCAACTTTACCGGTGCGAACAGCACGGATGCAGAGGGAGAAGTGACTTATCTCTGGGACTTTGGAACCGGGGTGGCCTCCACCCAGGCAAACCCTGAATACACTTTTGCTTCTGCGGGAAGCTACGAGGTATCACTGACCGTGACGGATGAGTTGGGTGCCAGCAATGCCGCCACCATTACTATTGAAGTGGCGGAAAACCAGCCACCGGTAGCAGTGGCAGAAGCAGACGTAACCTCCGGCTTTGCCCCACTGACGGTTAACTTTACGGGTGCGAACAGCACGGATGCAGAAGGCGAAGTGAGCTACCTCTGGGACTTTGGAACCGGAGTAACCACGACCCAGGCAAACCCTGAGTACACTTTTGCCTCTTCGGGAACCTACGAGGTATCGCTGACAGTCACAGATGAATTGGGTGTTAGCAATGCCACCACCGTTACTATTGAAGTGGTGGAAAACCAGCCACCGGTAGCAGTGGTAGAAGCAGACGTAACCTCCGGTTTTGCTCCATTAACGGTCAGCTTTACCGGAACTAACAGCACGGATGCAGAAGGAGAAGTGACCTACCTCTGGGACTTCGGAACCGGGGTAACTACGACCCAGGCAAACCCTGAGTATACCTTTGCCACAGCCGGTACCTATGAAGTATCGCTGACCGTGACGGATGAATTGGGTGCGAGTGATGAGGCTACAATTAGCATAGAAATAGCTGATAACCAGCCTCCGGTGGCGGTGGCTACTGCCAACGTTACTTCCGGAACCGCCCCATTAACGGTGAGCTTTACCGGAGACAACAGTAGTGATGTGGAAGGTCCGGTTAGTTATCAGTGGGATTTTGGAAATGGATTTACTTCCATTCAGGCAAACCCGGTTTTCACATTCAATCAATTAGGTACCTATAATGTAACGTTGACAGTAACCGATGCGCTGGGTTCAGAAGATACAGATGAACTAGTGGTTACCGTCTCGCCAGATATTGTAATACCAGTAGACCCTTCCTTCGAACTGCGCATCAATGCCGGTGGCCCGGCACTGAACCACGATGGTAAGGCCTTTGAAGCGGATAATTACTTTATCGGCGGACAAAGCTACACCAATAGCAGTGCGACGGTACCGGCTCTTTATCAGACGGAGC
>NZ_WNKF01000014.1 GCF_010119225.1 Cyclobacterium roseum
AATATTCCGGAAAAATAGCCGCATAAAAAAGGCTGCCCTTTTCGGACAGCCTCATTTGCTGAAACGGACATTTGCTGCGGAAGTTGAAAAATGCAATCGGGCTGAATGACGGTGCGGTTATTAAATACCGTAAAGCCGAACGCGTACAAAAGGCCGCGTCGGGCAATAGGGATTTTTGTGTCATATCTTTTTATTTTAAATACTTATTTTATTATATTCCAATCCCAAATAACCTATATGATGAATTGTTTTCTTAGCGCTGGCTTGTGGATTATTTTATTGCTCGTGTCACCTGATGCTCTTCCCCAATCGGACACTACTTTTCTTAAAACCGTCCCCTATCATACTCTGGCACCGCCTCCGGAATGGGCCCTGTTGCAAAGGCAATTAATGGATGCGCTCTATCCAGCGGCTATGGAATTCGTGGAGAAATACACCCATCCGGATGGCAGCTTGATATGGCGGGATGAGTGGCCGGGAATGGATGGCTCGGACGATGGTTACGAAAGTTTTTACAATTTCCCGCTGTATTACGCCTTGGGAGGACCTAAGGAAATGGACAAGCTTTCCAGGAAATTATGGGAGGGAGTCACCCGGCAATTTACCGAATATGGTCAGGTCGTAGATGAATTTGATGCCGGTTACGATTGGATGCATCATGGCGAGGCCTACACCAACTTTTACTTTTTTGGTTTGGCAGATCCGACCGATAAAAAAATGAGGGACAGGGCACTGAAATTTGCGGCCCTGTATTTCGACGATGGGACTGAAAACTCCAATTTTGACAGTGAGTTGAAAATCATCCGCTCCCCCTTAAATGGAAGCCTGGGTCCCAGAATGGTCAATACCGCCGAAGATTGGGTTACCCACAGGCCTATCCTTTCCAATTACCCCCTTCCTTACGACGATATTCCCCATGTCACCTCAGGAAAAGACTGGAACAACGACGAAAAATTCGCTTATATCCTGGAAGCGTTAAACGAAAGGATGATGAAAGGGGACGTACCGCTGAACCTGGCCGCTACCAGCTTAATGCTAAATGCTTTTATGTATACGGGGGATGAAAAATACAAAAAATGGGTGTTGGAGTATGTACAAGCCTGGATGGATCGGGTAGAAAAAAACGGGGGCATCATTCCGGACAATGTGGGATTGTCCGGCGAGATCGGCGAACACATGGATGGCAATTGGTGGGGAGGCTATTACGGTTGGAAGTGGCCGCACGGTGTCCGGAATAAACTGGAGGCTACCACCATTGGAGCTTCCAATGCGTACCTGGTATCAGGCGATGAGCGTTACCTGGAACTGCCCAATTCCGTCATTGAAGCCATCAGCCGGGAAGCCAGAGAGGAGGATGGTAAAAAGCTTTTGCCCCATCGGTACGATCAACGAGGCTGGTATGATTACAGACCCTTACAAGCCATGTACCCCACCCATATCTGGTACATGTCCAGAAAAGAAAGGGACTGGGAAAGGGTAAAAGAAATGTTGGATCCGGATGAAATGTTGCAGCTAAATTATGTTAAGGGAAAAGGGGAGGAACGGAATACGGCCACCTGGTTGGGGTATTTGGAAGGAGAGGTACCCAGCTATCCGGTTGATATCTTAAAGGCCACCTATCAGGAAATGCAAAAACGACTGGAAAAAATCAGAACGGATACCACTACTCCGGATCAGCAGGACGTTCATCATTGGCTGAACCTCAATCCGGTAATTCTGGAAGGTATCGTGCAAACCATGCTGGGAGCACCTAACCATATTTATCACGGGGGATTGCTGCATACCTCCGTTCGCTATTTTGATCCTGAAAATGAACGGTCGGGCCTTCCTGCGGATATGGCTGCCCTGGTGGAACAAATTACGGAAGCCGGAATTTCCCTTACCCTGGTCAATCTTCACCCCACCGAAGCCAAAAAGGTCATTATTCAGGGAGGCATGTTTGGGGAGCACCATATCCAAAGGGTGAATCAGATTGAAATTTATCCCTATCAATTTGATACCGTGGACCATAAATTTTTCCAGGCGGAGCTTGGCCCAGGATCGGTGGTTAAACTGGAAATAGAAATGTCCCGTTTTAAAAATACCCCCAGCTATGCCTTCCCCTGGCATGGCGATGAAATACCGGTGATAGAAAAGACATACGAATAACGATGGATTCGAGAAACCGATGGCGTTTTGGTTTGATGTGGAGCATGCTGTTATGCAGTGCATCATTGGTCTGGTCTCAGAAAGCTACGGAAGGTTCCTTTGCGACCGCCAGGGAGGGCCGGGTATTTAAAATTTATCAGTTTTCCCCGGAAAACATGCCGTATATAGATGGCAAAGCAGGTGATTGGGAAAGGGTACCCGATTCCTACACCTATGGCACCTCATTACTAAAGGATACCGAAGATGGGCATGGGGCTGAGATTGACACTACGGACATCGATGTTCGCGTAAAAGTTGGGTGGGTCAAAGGGATGAATCGTCTTTATTTTCTGTACGAGGCCTATGACGATTTTTGGGATTTCAAACGGTTTAATCCCAAAGGTTACCTCAATGACATTTTCGAAATTGTGGTAGACGGTGATTTCTCAGGAGGCCCTTTTATCTATAATCCTTTGCGGCCGGAAGCCAGAAAGTGGGGGAATCATCCGGCTCATATCCAAAATCACCTGGAATTCAGTGGCTATCACGCCCAGAATTACCATATTTTCACGCCTCCGGTAAACGGAAGCTGGGTGCTGATTTGGGGGTCCCAGCCCTGGGTAGCTGCTTTTCCCCATGCTCACCAGGCCTATGATTTTGATTTCAAACAGGGGGAATCCGGAAAATTGACCCTGGAATTTTGGATTACGCCGTATGACCATGCCCCCTATGAGGGAGCGGAGCTGGCAGTGGAATCGAAACTTTATGAAAACAAGGTAATCGGCTTGTCCTGGTCTGTTTTGGATTTTGATGGGGGAGACAGAGAGGGGCATTACAATTTATCTCACGATACCCGAATGGTATCGGATGCTTCCTATTTGTGCGCCTTTCGGTTGATGCCCCTGGAAAAGGATCAATTGCCGGATATCAAAGCGGACTGGACCTTTTCATTGGTAAAAAATAAAGCAAGAACGGTAGCTTTTAAAGATGAGTCGGTCGGTGAAATGGAGGCATGGTATTGGGATTTTGGAAATGGTGATTATTCCAGAGAGCAACATCCTGTATATCAGTATCCTGAATCCGGAGTACATTACAATGTTACCTTGGAAGTATCCGGTAGAGGTGGAAAGGATAAGAAAACCCGTTTTTGGGAAGTGATGATTCCCTGATTTTGTACTTACTTTAGATTTGGCAGTTAGCAGAAATCTACTGCTGCCATCGTTACACATTTAAAAACTTTTTCCTAAGTTTAGCCTTATGAAGAAATTGGAAGGTAAAGAAGTCAAATGGGGTGTTCTTGGTGTGGGGGATGTCTGTGAGAAGAAAAGCGCACCCGCCATGCAAAAGGTAAAAGGCTCCCGCTTAGTGGCGGTCATGCGTCGGGATGGGGAAAAGGCAGCAGATTATGCCCGAAGGCATGGAGTCTCCAAATGGTATGATGATGCCCAAAAACTAATCAACGATCCGGAGGTCAATGCCATCTACATCGCCACCCCACCTTATGCCCATCTGGAATTGACTAAACAAGCGGCAGCAGCGGGGAAGCCGGTTTATGTTGAAAAGCCCATGGCCCGGAATTACCAGGAATGCAAGGAAATGATCCGAGTGTGTCAGGCAGCGGAAGTGCCGGTATTTGTTGCTTATTACCGGCGAACCCTACCCAATTTTCTGAAAGTAAAAGAATTGGTGGAGGCAAGGGAAATAGGAGAGGTCCGCTATGTAAGCATTACAATCAACCAACCCAGGCATCCGGATATGAAGGAGGACACGGCAGCCAACTGGCGCATTGATCCCGAGATAGCCGGAGGAGGGTATTTTTACGATTTGGGTTCTCATCAACTGGATTACCTTGATTTTTTGTTTGGCCCCATAGCCGAAGTCAGTGGAATTGCTAGTAATCAGGCGGGTGAATACCCCGCAGAAGACATCGTATTGGCTAATTTTAAGTTTGAAAGTGGGGTTTTGGGCAGTGGAAACTGGTGTTTTACCACGGGAGAATCATCCAAAAAGGACGAAATCAAGGTTATTGGTACGGCTGGAGAAATCAGTTTTCCCTGTTTTTGGGGAACGTCGGTTACCCTCCGTAAAGACGGCAAAGAAGCGCAGGAATTTACGTTTGACATGCCTGAAAATATTCAGTATTTTTTGATTCAATCGATTGTAGAGGAATTATTGGGCAAAGAAAATGCCAGCCCAAGTACGGGAGATACCGCTGCACGAACCAATTGGGTGATGGAGGAAATGACGAAGAATTATTATAAAAAATAAGAACAAGATGACTCAAAACAAACCTTTAGGATTTGGGATTATAGGAACAGGGGCCATAGCCGGGATGCATGCGGAAGCCATCAATGCCTGTGAAGATAGTAACTTGATAGCGGTATGCAGTTCCAGTCCGGAACGTGCCCAAAAGGCAACTGCGAAATTTAACGTACCGGCCGATGCGGATCGAAAGGCCTTTCTTTCCAGAAAAGAGGTGGATGTGGTTTGTATTTGCACCCACAGTGGCAATCACTTGGAGCCTGCCCTGGAAGCCGCTCGGGCAGGTAAGCATGTTTTGCTTGAAAAGCCCATAGAAGTAAACCTGGAGCGGGCCGATGCCCTGATAAAAGCCTGCAAGGACGCAGGGGTGACATTGGGGGTTATCTTTCAAAACCGGCTTAAGCCGGGTTACCTGAAATTAAAAGAGGCCGTTCAATCGGGGAAATTAGGAAAGTTATTGATGGGTACGGCGGCCATTAATTGGTATCGAGATCCCTCGTATTACAGTAGTAGTTCCTGGAAGGGAACCAAAGAGGGCGATGGAGGAGCTGCGTTGATTAATCAAGGGGTGCATACCATTGATTTGTTGTTGGATATTATGGGAGATGTCGAGGCCGTATTCGGTCAGGTACGAACAATGGTGCATGCCATTGAGGGGGAAGATACCGGAGCAGCCATTGTTAATTTTAAAAGTGGAGCCCTTGGTACCATTACCGGTGGTACTTCCTTGTATCCGGGCAGTCCGGAACGATTAGAAATTTATGGGGAGAAAGGAACGATCATTCTGGAAGGAGGTAAAATTCTGGTTTATGCAATCAAAGGGGAGGAATCAGGCATTGCTGCGGATTCCGATTTGGGAGGTAGCGGGGCTTCCGACCCCATGGCGATTGACTATAAATTGCATCAGGGGCAAATAAAAGACATGGTTGAAGCAATCCGAACCGATCGTAGCCCCATGGTGACTGGCGAGGATGCCCGACGGTCTCTGGATTTAATTTTGGGGATTTACCGCTCTTCTGCTGATAACAAAAAGCTAGAATTAATGTAAATTTTCTTTTAAAAAGTGTAGCTTTAGTGCCAGGGAATCGAAGGAATTAAAAACGATTTTTAATTTTTTATGGGATCAAAGGAGCATCAAAAAGTGCAAGACAAACTGGAAAAATACGGTTTGCTGGACATTAGGAAGGAAGAAGAATTTGATTCCATTTCCCGACTAGCTAGTATATTATTTGATGCGCCCATATCCCTGCTTACTGTGCTAACGGAAGAAAAGCAGTACTTTAAGTCCCGAATAGGCATCGAACTTACGGAAACTTCGATTGATGAATCATTTTGCAAGTTTTCGATAGAAGATCCGGATGAGGTGATGGTAGTAGCCGATGCCAGGAAAGACCCCCGATTTAAGGATAACCCATTGGTTACCGGCGATCCAAAAATTGTTTTCTACGCCGGAGTTCCGATTTTCACCCCCGAAGGTCATCCTGTAGGAGCGCTTTGCGTCATCGACCATAAGCCCAGAAGGGTAGCGTCACATAAATTAGCCGCGCTGAAGGCCCTGGGGACTCAGATAAAGCGCATACTGGACCTTCGAAAAAGTCATCAGGAGCTCGAGAAAACCAGCGATAGGCTTCAAAATGAAACCAGCCGCCTTTCGAATATATTAGAGGCGACGCGGGTGGGTATCTGGGAGTGGGATATGGTGAAAGATAAGGTGGTAATTAATGAGCGGTATGCAGAAATGGCCGGATACACCAAAGAAGAATTAACGCCATTTTCCATGGAAACCTGGTATTCCCTTGTGCATCCCGAGGACCGAAATGTGTCGGATAAGATTCTGGAAGAGTGCTTTGAAAAAAAGAGGGACTTTTACAATACAGAATGCCGTTTGATTCACAAGGAGGGCCATCTGATCTGGATCAACGACAGGGGGAAGGTGACCAAATGGTCTGCTGACGGCAAACCGCTGATGATGTCCGGTACCCATACGGATATCACCGAAAGGAAAAACAGGGAAATTCAATTTCAATCCATTTCTGACAATATACCTGGGGTAGTTTACCGCTATCGCAGGTATCCTGATGGCAAGGATGCGCTGGAATTGGTCAGCAACGGGGCTTCGCGCCTTTGGGGTGTTACTCCCGAACGGGCAATGAATGATAACCAGGTAATTTGGGATCGCTACCACCGGGAGGATTTGAAATCCCATTTGGAAACGATAGCCGAATCTGCAAAAAACCTGAGTTTCTGGACTCACGAGTGGCGCTATCTTCACCCGGACGGCAGTACTCGCTGGCATAAAGGTACGGGAAACCCAAGCAAATTGAAAGATGGCAGTATTGTCTGGGATGCAGTTATCCTGGATATTACCAAAAGGAAGGAAGCAGAAATAAACCTTGAAAAAACATTCGATTCGCTTCGGGAGCGGATTAAAGAACAGGAGTGCTTATACCGCATCACCCGGTTAAGTAATTCCCTTTCGGAGTGGGATTCATTACTTGAACAAGCGGTGGAGATACTTCCGACTGGTTGGCGCTACCCCGAACATGCCATCGCTACCATACATTATGGAGAGAGGAACTTTTTTAGTTCCGGGTTTACCTCTTTTTCAACCTCGCTAAACGCCTCCTACACGACTATTGAGGAAAAAAAGCTTTCTCTCAAAGTGGGATATCCGATTGGTTTTGAGGTAAATGAAAAGGATTTTTTTTTCAAGGAGGAAGTCCGGTTATTGGATACACTGGTTGCCCATTTGGGGGCTGCCATCGATCAATTAATCGCAGAGGAAGCGATAAAGGCCTCCAATGACAGGGTTAATGCCTTGGTACGGAATATTAACGGTATTTTTTGGGAAGCAGCTATTCAAAACAATTCCATGAAATTTTTTAGCCCTCAGATAAAGGATATTTTAGGGTATACTGCAGAAGAACTGCTGGGATCGGAAAACTTTTGGGAGGAGCATATCCATAAAGATGACATGGAGCGGGTTCTTACCGAGTCTCGTAATAACATACGAGATGGAAAAGATTATACCGTTGAATACCGGATACAAACTAAAGATGGAAAATGGGTATGGATTAATGATATGGTTCATATTGAAACAATCCAAGGCAAGGTAGCGACCGTTAGAGGCTTTATGCTGGACGTAACGGAGAGGAAATTAGCCGAAGAAGCGCTGGCAAAAAGTGAAAAGCGATTTAAGGCATTAGTACAGGCGGGTTCCGATTTGACAGCCATTTTGTCCTATGATGGCGAATACCTGTATGTTAGCCCTAATTACCCACAACTTTTGGGTTATAACGAGGTAGACATTTTAGGCTCCAATGCCATCGAAAAATTTCACCCGGATGACCGGGAAAGGGTTATTGCTGAATTTGCGGATTTGGCTCAAGAAAAGCGGATAAAATGCAGTCCTTACCGGTATAAGCGGAAGGATGGTTCCTGGTGTTGGTTGCAAAGCGTGGCCACGGATCTTTCCGATGATCCGGTAGTGGGTGGCATCGTGGTAAATAGTGTGGAAATTACAGAATTGATTGAGGCACAGGAGCGACTGAAGAAAAGCGAAGCGAGGTACCGTGGATTTTACGAATCCCAGACCAATTTTGTCATCAGAACCGACCTGGATGGTAATTATACGTATGTAAATAAAAAATTCATAACCGATTTTGGATGGATTTATCCTGATGGGAAAATAATCGGGAAAAGTTGCATGCCCTCTATTTGTGCGCATGACCAGCAAAGGGTGATTGATATCGTGGAAAAATGCATGGCCCTTCCGGAAAAAATTTTCAAAATTGAGATCGATAAGCCTAAGCAGGGGGGAGGCACGGTCACTACGCTTTGGGATTTTATTTGTATGGTGGATGGCCAGGGAAATCCTCAGGAGATCCAGTGCATGGGCATTGATATCAGCGAGCGGGTCGAATTCGAACGAGAGCTGAGGAAAACAAATGAGCGGTACGAATACATTAATCGGGCTACGAAGGATGCTATTTACGAGTGGGATGTAGTGGCTGACGAATTTCTGTGGGGAGAGGGTTTTTACCGAATTTTTGGATTTGAAAAGGGGGAGGAAATTGCAAAAATCTCCGATTGGCCAGCATTTATGCATCCCATTGATGCTAAGAATCACCAGAGCGACTGGGATTATTTTTTAGCTGATGCGGGTCAAAAACGTTGGCATAAAGAGTTTCGCTTTCGCCATAAAAGCGGTGGCTACTTATATACCGAGGAGATCGGGCATCTGATTCGGGACGAATCGGGAAGACCCGTTCGAATGATTGGCGTATTGCGGGATGTTTCGGAAGTAAAAAAAGCTTCTCTTTTGCGGGAAATGGAGTATGAAGTTTCCAGTTTCTTTAAAAGTGAAGTCAGCCTAAATGAAACCCTTTTCGGCGTTTTGGCCTATTTATCCCGCTACGGCGGGTATGCGGGCGGAGAAATCTGGATGGTGGGTATCAAGGGCAAACAGATTAATTTGGTTCAAAGTTATTGGCAAAATGATAAACTGGCTCAAATAGCTGGGAATACCGGTTCGTTCTCTTATGGAAGCGGACTTCCTGGCAAGATATGGCAAGATGGAATCCTGCAGGTTTTCGAAAATTTATCGGAAGTTTCTTCCTTTAGCCGGAAAAAGCTGCTCACTTCGGGAAATATGAAGGAAGCTGCTGGTGTTCCACTCTTTCAAAAAGATGAAGTGGTGGGCGTGGTGTTGCTTTTTGGGGAGAAACAGGGGGAGGTCATTTTGACCGATACTCAGGTGTTCCATTCCCTGGGAGTATTTTTGGGGGCTGAGATCCGGCGTAAACAGCAGGAAGAAGAAATGAAGTTGTTATTCGAGAGCGCACCGGAAATTCTGGCCATCACGGATCCCGAGGGGTATTTCTTAAAAGTTAATCCTGCTTTTTGCGAGTTGTTGGGCTACTCATCCGGAGAGCTGGTTTCCAGGCCTTTTACGGATTTTGTTCATCCCGAGGATCAGGCAAAAACGAAGAGTGAGATTCCGGAAATGTTTTCGAGCGAACGACAAACCCGGAATTTTGTAAATCGCTACCGTACCAAATCCGGAGCTGTTCGATGGATTTCCTGGAATTCTTCCGAAGTTTTTGGAGAAGAAGGATTGGTATTTTCCTATGGCCACGATATTACTGAGCGGGTGGAATTGCAGGAATTGCTGGACAATGCTACGAAGCTTTCCCGGGTAGGAAGCTGGGAGATAGATTTGAAAAATAATAAATTGTTTCTCTCATCGACTTCCAGAGAAATTTACGAACTGCCGGAGGATCAATTTCCGACCGTCGAAGAAGCGATCCATTTTTATCGTCCGGATGTCCGGGAATATTTAACGGAGACCATTAATGAAACCATTCAATCCGGAAATCCATGGGATGTCCAACTTCCCCTAATTACCTATACGGGGAATGAAAAATGGGTAAGAAGTATTGGAAAAGCCGAATTTGAAGAGGGAAAGTGTACGCGATTGTTCGGATCTTTTCAGGATATTCACAAGCAAAAAACCAATGAAATTCAGCTTACCAAAAATAACCGCTTATTGGAAGTGATTTCCAAGGTAATTGGTAAGTTCTTGTTGGTGGAGGATTGGAGTCAGGTTTTGAATGAGGTCTTGGAGCTGACCGGAAAGGCCATCAGCGTCGATCGGGTGTATTTTTTTCAACGTCACCCGCTGCCCATTCATGGAAAGCCGGTAGTCAGTCAAACAGCTGAATGGTCCAGAAAAGGAATTCCTTCACAACTACATAATCCGGATCTCCAAAATATGACACTGGAGGATTATCCTGAAATATATCAACGGCTCCAAAACGGAGAACCTTTCGCAATTAACCGGAGGGATTTACCTGATGGTAAACTAAAATACTTACTTGATGACCAAGGGATTGTCTCCACATTGGGCATGCCAGTCATAATAGATAATGAGTTAAATGGATTGTTGGGATTTGACGATTGCGCCAAAGAACGGAGCTGGTCTGAAAATGAATGGTCCTTTTTGCAAACCATAACCTCCAATCTTTCCTCGGCCATTCAGCGGAGAAACAGCCAACTGGCACTTCAGCAATCCTTTGAAGAAAAAAATGCCATATTAGAGAGTATTGGGGAAGCTTTTTTTGCGTTGGATAAGGATTGGAAAATCCGTTATTGGAACCATCGGGCAGAGCAGCTTATGGGCTTAAACCGATCCAGTCTTTTGGGACTGGTGTTGTTCGAAGTGTTTCCGGATATAAAGAGATATAAATTTAAAAGGCAATACCTTCATGCCCTGGCCACGCAGTCTCCGCTTCATTTTGAAGAATACTTTGAACCTTTGAATAGTTGGCTGGAGGTAAATGCCTATCCCTCAGATGGTGGCTTGAGTGTGTTTTTTAAGGACATAACGAAAGAGAAAATGGCTTCTGAACATGTCCGCCTCTCCAACGAGCGATTTGAAAAAATTGCCGAAGCGACCAACGATGCCATTTGGGATTTCGATGTCGAAAATAACCGGTTATTTTGGGGTAAAGGGTTCAGCACCTTATTTGGCTATGATCTGGAGTCCCTTAAACCTACCTTGGATCTTTTGGTGGAATTCATTCACCCGGATGATCGGGAAAAGGTGGTCAGCAAAATTCAGCAATTTTTTAAAAGTGAAACGCTTACGAGCTGGTTTGAGGAGTACCGGTTTTTGCAAAAAGATGGATTTTACGCTTTTGTAATGGACAGGGCGGTATTTATCCGAAACCAGGAAGGTAAGGTTACCCGCGTGGTGGGAGCCATGACGGACATTACCTACAGGAAGGAATACGAAGAGTCATTGGAAGCCCTGAACCAACAGATGACCATGCATGCGAAAGAACTGGAACGGTCCAACCTGGAACTGGAGCAATTTGCCTACGTGGCCTCCCATGACCTACAGGAACCCTTGCGGATGGTGAGTAGTTTTATGGGGCTTTTGGAACGGAAATACGGGCCGGAACTGGATGAAAAGGCGCATCAATACATTCGTTTTGCCATTGATGGGGCGAAGCGAATGCGGCAGATTATTTTGGACCTGTTGGAATTTTCCCGCATTGGAAAACATGAGGAAAGTTTGAAGCTGATCTCGACCAAGCAATTGGTGGATGAAGTATGTGTATTACAAAAAAGAATGATTAGGGAAGCCAAGGCGCAGGTAATATACGGAGAGCTTCCCTCAGTGGTTTCCTATCGGGCACCACTCATGCAGGTGTTTCAAAATTTGATCGGAAACGCCCTAAAATACACCCGGGCCGATACTCCGCCGCGAATTGCCGTTCATGCCGAGGCGGAAGGAGATTTCTGGAAATTCTCCGTCGAGGACAATGGTATTGGAATTGATTCCAGCTATCACGAAAAAATCTTCATTATTTTTAACCGGCTTCATAGCGACAGAGAATTTGCAGGCACGGGTATGGGGCTGGCGATTGTGAAGAAAATCATTGAAAATTTGGGGGGTAAGATAGGGCTGGATTCCACTATAGGGAAAGGAAGTACCTTTTATTTTACCATACCCCGGACCTTAAGTTCCGTGGATAGTAATAGGCAGGAAAACGTGAAGGAGAGATGAGGAGAATTCCTAACCGACCGTTGTTAAATAGTATGATTGCCTTTATCGGCACCTTGCTGGTAACGTTTATTATCAGTAACCGCGTGTATGTTGTTGGAAAGCGTAATGATCAATTTTTGGTCAGAGAACAGGCGATAAGCATAAAAGAAAAAATTCAAAACTCACTGAAATACAGTGTTAGTTCTACGAGATTACTGGCATTTTTAGTAGAAAAGGACCTGGTGGCATCTGATTTTGAGTCACTGGCAGGGCAAATTTTGGCAGAGAACCAATCAATAGATGCGTTGCAGTTGGTAGAGGGGGGGATAATTGTAAGAACCTATCCGTTGGCAGGTAACGAGGCTGCTATTGGGTTAAACCTAATGGATGACGTGTATCATCGAAGGGCGGCCGAAAAAGCGAAAGCCAGAAACAGCTTGTTTTTTGAGGGACCTTTTGCGCTGAAACAGGGAGGTATGGGGTTGGTTGGAAGACTACCGGTTTATAGGCAGGGTAAGTTTTGGGGTTTTTCAGCGGTGGTAATCAAGTTGGAAAGCTGGATTGAAAATTTGCAACTGGGTCAGGATAGTTTCAGGGAGTTATACAGTATTCAACTGGCCAAGGTGAATGATGACGGATCTGAAACGTATTTTCCTTTTTCCGGTAACGAAATCCCGATGGATGGTCTTTACCAAAAAACCTATATTGAGGAAGGAGATTGGTATTTGTACGTCAGCCTGAATAAACCGAGGCATCTGCAGGAGGCGGGGCTTTTTTTTATTTTCGGACTGATTTTTTCTGGGCTTTTGGCGGGATTTGTTTATCAGAAAACGGCAGAACCCATCAAACTTAAACGGTCGGTATCGGATAAAACGAAGGATCTTGAGGTGCTGAATCATAAATTGGAAAACCGAGCAAAGGAGTTAAGCAGGTCCAACCTGGAACTCGAACAGTTTGCCTATATCGCTTCTCATGATTTGCAGGAACCCCTACGCATGATCAGTAGCTTTCTTACCTTACTTGAAAAAAGATATGCTCCGAAACTGGATGACAGGGCCCGAAAATACATTTATTATGCTGTTGACGGCTCCGACCGAATGCGGCAAATCATTCTGGGGCTTTTAGAATTCAGCCGGGTAGGGAAAAATGAAGGGAAACTGGAGAAGGTGGATCTTAACAAGGTGGTAGAGGAGGTTAGGTTGGTTTTTCGAAACCGGATTAAGGACCTGGATGCGTCGGTTCAGGTATCGGCCTTACCGGTGGTCCAGGGATATTACCTTCCGCTGATTCAGGTTTTTCAAAACCTCGTGGGCAATGCATTGAAATACCATTCCGAAAGCAGAAAACCGGAAATTCGATTGACAGCAGCAGAGGAAGGAGCATTTTGGAAAATCTCCGTAAACGACAATGGAATTGGCATCGCCCCTGAAAATTTTGATCGAATATTCGATATTTTTGTCAGGGTTCAGCGTAAAGAGGATTACGAAGGAACGGGAATCGGACTGGCTACCGTGAAAAAAACCATCGAAAGATGGGGCGGAAGGGTAGGAGTGGAATCCCAGATGGGGGTTGGATCCACCTTTTATTTTACCATTCCCAAAAACGCCGACTAATGCACCCTGTTTTGATTTCTAGATACATACCAACCAGCGACGATGTTTATTCTGTCAATAGGTGTCTTGCTATATCGTAAAAGGCATAAAAAAACCCTGAAGATGTGCTCCAGGGTTTGGTATAGGTAAGGATAAGATCCGAATTTATACTTGCGGTAACTCGAATCCTTCCCGGTAAGACTTGCTGACAAATTGATTGGCAGGCTCGAAATTGGTTACCTTCATGTTCTTTCCGTCCCAAAGCAACTTAATGCCTCTTCCCGGATAGTTGTATCCATCGCCGTCGGCTTGTGGTTCCCGGTAGTCGTAGCTTCGAATAGCCAGATTACCCATCAGTACGGATTCTGTCAAAGGTCCAGCAATGGAAAAGGGAGAACTTAGTTCCCTGTATTCCTTACTGCCATGTCCGGCAATGCAAGCATTAACCCACTGGGCATAATGGCCACCGATACCCCCTTCTACCCGGGGCAGCGTAGGTGCCACGTTTATGCTTTCATTAATAGAGGTCGGTAATAATTTAGGGTCAATTCCATAGGTGGAGCAAACCATCTTTCCCCGGGTACCTTCTATAATTACGCCGTTTCCATTATCTCCCAATTGTTCGTTGGCGCCAAGTTCCTCCGGTCTGCTGGGCTGAATACCTCCATCCATCCAATGGAATTCAAGGTCTTTACCAGAAGGCATTTTAAACCTCAAGGTGATATGGGAAGAAGGAGGGCAACTCTTAGGGAAATACCCTCTCGTAAATTCGCCAGTGTATACCGACCCTACGCTACATTCCGCTTCCGTGGGGTAGCCCAGATCCAGCGTTCGGAATGCTGGTTCCATGAGGTGACAGGCCATATCACCTAAGGCTCCTGTTCCAAATTCCCACCATCCTCGCCAGTTAAAAGGATGCAGGTTTTCTACGTACCCTTTCTTCTCAGCAGTTCCCAGCCATAGATCCCATTCCAAGTTCTTGGGGGCTTTTTTGCCGGATTCGCCAGGCCAGGGAACTCCCTGAGGCCAAACCGGCCGGTTGGTCCATACGTGTACCTTCGTCGCCTCTCCAATTAATCCTGCGGCATACCATTCTCTCATTTGGCGGACGCCATCTCCGGAAGCACCCTGATTTCCCATTTGAGTAACCAGTTTGTACTTTTCTGCCGCTTCGGTCAGCATTCGTGCCTCCTGGATCGTATGGGTAAGTGGTTTCTGAACATACACATGCTTGCCCATTTTCATCGCAGCAAGTGCCTGAACGGCATGATTATGATCTGGTGTGGAAACAGATACCGCATCAATGGAATCGCCTTCTTTTTCCAGCATTACCCTGAAATCATGATAAAAATTTGCTTTAGGATAGGCTTCTATGCTTCTGGAAGCCCTTTCCGGATCCACATCGCATAAGGCCACAATGTCTGCATTGCCACTTTCGTAAAAACTGCGAAGATCCCCGTGCCCTTTACCTCCGGCTCCGATTCCTGCTATCCGAAGCTTGTCGCTGGGGGCTTTGAATCCAGGTCCTCCCAGAACATGACGGGGTACAACGTAGAATCCGGCAGCTGCTGTGGTAGCTGTTTTCAGGAAATTCCTTCGGGAATTAGCCTCATTGGGCATATTGTCTTTTTTCATTAGTTATTTTTTAATTAAACGAATGGTCTAAAATAAAAATTATTTATGAAACATTTTAAAATTTATTCCAATTATCCCAGGCGCAGGTTGATTTGTAAATTAACCGGTAACTGACCGGTATAAAGGTGAAACCACTGCATCACCTGAAATCTTTTCCAGGTCTCACCTTATCCCTATTTGGTTGATGGCGACGGTTTTGGTACCGGCAATTGATATTCCTCCTGAATTTCGGGATCATCTTGATAGCACACCGGAGAGGAAGGCTCGATTACAGGAGTATGTGGCGCCGGGCGACTATTTTTCTCTTCGATTTTACTCTTCATTATTCCTCGGTTTTTTTTGCTAAAACATTCATAATGGTCCGAATATTTTCAGCAATGGAAGCTGGCTTTTTTTCCACTACCGCCTGCGCTAATTCCCCCAGGGTGCCAATCAAATTAAAAGCCACTTGAATGCTTTTTAGGGAAGTTATATTGGCCTTTATTTCCTGATTGATGGCTTGTAGCTGTTGGAGTGCTTCCGCAGCCTCTGGTTCCACAATAAGGGTGGATATTAATTTCATTTCCCTAGCCGTTTCCATGAGTTGGTTGGCTTTTATGCCCATCTCGACAAATGTCGTCTGGCTGATTAATTGCTGACTGATTTTTTCAAAGCGGTAATCATTGAATTTTTTGGCTATTTCCAAAAAATCGTCTGCCACCTGGCTCAAAAAAACGCTATCCACTCTTTCTTTCATTCGTTTAATTTCTCAAATTCATAATGTAAATTCCTGATCTCTTCTGATAATTTCATCACCCCGGATTTAAACCCATCTTGAGACGCCTTTTGATTCTTCCTGGATAGCTCGCTATGGCTTACGGCCAACAGGTCTAATAGACCTGCCATTGATTGTACGCGTAAATGAATGTTATCCGAATCCTCCAATAGACGGTAGTATTTTTCAACAGCCCATTCTTTTTCCAAGGGGCTAAGGGTATCATTGATAGTGAGTGTTTTGTAGTAAGCATACCAACTTTCCTTTTGAATTTCCAGCAGCCCAAGCAGGTTTTTCTCGAGAACAAAAGCTAGTTTTTTGCTGATCAGGCTCAGGTGGGGATCGGCCTCTTTCATGTAATAAACGATCCGATTTTTTCGGTACTGTCCCGTACTTGCATTTACTGCCAATTCTGAGAGCCTTTGGAAGGCTGAGGCCTCTCCTTCAGTCATGTCAATCAGATTTGCGGTTTGTAACCCTTTCACCGGATAGTAGAGATCATAATTCACCAGTCCGGGTGAACCCAACGATTCTAGTCCATTCCAATAATTTTCCAATACCAGAAATAAATTCTTTACTACCCTGTCGGCTTCCTGGTAATCCGTACAGGAGCAATCGAGCTTCCGGTCAATGGTATACGTTTGAATTTTCTGAAAATAACAATCGTCCTTGCAGTGGCTGGTAAAACTGTATTCCAGTTCATGCATGTGATCAAGACCCTGACTGGCCTCGGAAGATAACTGTTGGATAGGTTTAAGGTTGGTACAGGCCAGTAGAAAACCAGGCACTAGAAATATTACCGCTGGAATTTTTCTAACCATGGGCAAAGATACCAAAAAAACTGAGATTTTTGCAGCTGAGAAGCCATATAACCCGAAGAAAACCTTGTTTGAGAAGGCTTTTTTGCAGCGAGAACGGCTTTTACCTTCACATTAAAAATTATCCGATCTGCCTTGTAGCTGGCTACCCTATGGTGGGCCTTGATGAGTCAAGGAAACGATCCTGTGGTTTTCAGGTCCAAATTCCTTGCCGCGTATTAGGGTGTGTCGCGACTCAGGCTGGAGGGCCTGACTATCCGGAAAACTGAGCGATGCAGGTAAACACTATTTTCGATTTACTGCAATCGGAAAGGAATCCAGGTATAAAAAGGCAGTTACATTTTGTTGGGTATGGGAGAGGTTAAAAAACCTGCGGGACTTAAGATTTCGGCGGCTTTTCACAGAGGTAGGTTACTAATACCCGGTCCCGGGAGGATACTTCCCGGACCTTAAAACCAACATTTTTCAACATGGATTGCATGATCCAATCAAAGGTTGAAAATTCTTCCTTAAAATGGATAAGAGTATCTTCGCGTAAGAAATCTCCTCCTCTTTCGCCCTGCAAATCGATAAATTCCTGAATGGCTTTTTCCGGAAATTCGTTTGGGATTACCACATCGTGCAAGTAAAGTTTTCCAGCGGGTTTTAGCACCGAAAAAATTCGCTCCAGTGCCTTTTCCTTCCAGAAATCCGGCAAATGATGCAGGGAAAGGGAGCTGATTACCCCATGTATTGAATTATCAGGCAATTCATAATGTAAGTATCCCCCATGGATAAAGTCAATGTTGTCCAAATCTTCCGAGACTGATTTGGCACGGGCAAAAGAAAGCATGGGAGGGGAAATATCTATGGCATACACTTTTCGGCAGCTTTTGGCAAAGTGTATCGAAAAACTTCCGGTGCCACAACCAATATCTAAAATGGAGGCGTTGGGATCGGGCAGCATCCAACTTTCAGCATGAGCAATTTCTTGTCGGATGTTCCGGAAGTCATCGTGTGAGGGGTCATAGATTTCTACTTCCTCCTGGGAGGCATAGTCCTTTCCCGTTTGTTTGAATTCGTTATAGATCCAGTCCATTTCCGTTTATCGCATTTATATAAGCTAAAATAATTGGAATACCAATAGGTAGCAAATAAGACCTCCGGAAAAGGATACATGCTCGATTATCAAAATCCCGATTTCTGCTCAAGATAGCCAGGGATAAAATGAACTGGTTGGAAGGCTTACGAGAACATTATCCAGCTGTCAACGTCAGCTTTTTTCTTTAATACGTGGGTTTAACTGAACGGTATCGCTGCTACCCTTTTTACGCATCCGCATGTTCACGATTTCTACCCCCAGTGAAAAGAACACAGCAAAATAGATATACCCCTTAGGAACTTCAAAGTGCAACCCTTCTACCAGTAGCATGAACCCAATTAGCATTAGGAACGACAAGGCCAATATCTGCAAAGTGGGATGCTTATTAATAAACCGACTGATGGCACCTGCAAAGGCCATCATAATAGCGATGGAAATGACCACGGCGATAATCATGATAATCACTTCATCCACCAGACCAACCGCCGTAAGAATGCTGTCGAATGAGAAGATGATATCCAGAAAAATGATCTGAAAGATTACGCTTTTCATGCTGGTAGCGGACTTCGGCTTGATTTCCTGAGCCTGGCCTTCCATTTTATGATGAATTTCCAATGTTGACTTGAATAACAAAAAGAGGCCTCCAAGAAAAAGGATCAAATCCCTCGCGCTGAGATCAAATCCGGCGATCGTCACCAAGGGATGCGTGAATTTAATAATATAGCTAATCCCCAACAACAACAATATTCGAAAAATCAAAGCCAAGGCGAGTCCTAACTTTCTGGCTTATGGCTGCTGGTGTTCTGGTAATTTGTTGGAGACAATTGAAATGAAAATAATATTGTCTACACCCAAAACGATTTCTAGAAAGGTGAGGGTAAGCAGGGCAATCCACGTTTACGTGTGAAGAAAAATTTCCATTTTTTATTTTCCTTTATATTAAGTTGCAAATGTGATCAAAATATGGATGGGTAGTATCTGTAGGAATAAACTATTTCTATTCGTTAAGAATTTTAAGCAATAAGGGCGATGGAAACTGGGACGATTTTTAGGACACAGAAAGGTATCGAAATATCTGATGGTGAAAATCAATGCATTTGAAATTGGGTTGGATGCCATTTTCGTTCTAATTTCGTCCGGGGAGCGAAGCAAATGTCGCACTATTATTAAATTGGGTATATCAGAGACATGGTATTTGAAAAGAAACATAAACGGATTGCTATACTGGGATTAGGAGGAGTTGGAGGCTTTTTGGGCGCAAAGCTGCTCCTCGCAGATCGTCCGGCGGGAGTTGAAATTACCTTTGTCGCCAGGGGGGACACCTTGGCATTTTTGCAGGAGAGTGGACTGGTATTTGAGTTCGACCAACAAAAAGCCGTGATTCATCCCGATCGGATTCAGAAAAGTGGCAGCCCTTCCACGCCATGCGATGTGGTTATCCTGGCTACGAAAGCACCGGGATTGGTTGCGGCCGTACAGGAAAATCAGGGGCTCTTTTCCGAAAAGACGCTGGTAATCCCCTTGCAGAATATGGTGGACGCTGCCAGCCGGATCCGTCCCTTCGTTAGGGAGGCTGAGGTGTTGGATACCTGTATCTATCTAATTTCCAACGTTGTTAGCCCCGGAAGGGTGAAACATCTGGGAGGACCGGGGAATGTGGTAGCCGGAGTACTTTCGCAACATGATTTCCAGTGGTTTTTTTCTTTTCTGGAAAATTCTGGCGTGCCAGTCAATTTGACTCCTGACATCCAGCTTCACCTGTGGAGAAAATTTTTGTTTATTTCGAGCTTGGGTTGCCTTAGTGCTGCGTATGGGGTGAGTTTTGGCCAGGTGAAGGACTCTCCAGAACTGATGGCAGACTGGCGGGGATTAATGCAGGAATTAGTAGCACTGGCCCGTGCTAATGGAATCGCACTAAACGATGAAGACCTGGAAGTTACCCTCTCCCTGCTTTCAAATTTTCCTTACGACTCAAAATCTTCTTTTCAACTCGATGTAGAGCAGGGCAAAACCGGCGAAAAAGCGACACTCGTGGAGGATGTCATCGAAAAGTCCCGGCAAGTCGGGTTGGAAGCATTAAACTATCAAAGAATGGGAGAACTAATAGACACAAAAATAAAGGCATTCCGCAAATAATTGGCCTTTCTGTTCGGGAACAAGCACCTGCTTAGGTAAATAAGTTCATCCCCGACAGATGGCCAAAGCGTATGAAATGCAGAAAGTCACCCGGTTAAAGGTGACTTTCTGTTTTAACATCTAAAAATGCTAGGTGAATCAGGGCTTTGAAATTTCAAAATTCACCTGTTTACCTTTAATGGTGTTGGTATTCATTACTTTGATTACGTGCGTAACATCTTTTTTGGGAATGTCCACAAACGAAAAGCTATCGTAAATATCTATTTCGCCTATGCTTCCTCCGGATACTCCGGTTTCACCCGCAATGGCACCTACGATGTCATTGGGACGAATCCGGTCCTTTTTACCCAGATTCAAAAATAGCCGGGCCATATTTGGCTCTCTTTCTCTTTTCCCCTTTCTTCCGCCTCGTTCGCTTCCACGGTGACTTTTGCCCCCCCGGTCACGATCCGGACGATCTCTTCTGGGGCGTTTGTCATCCCTTCCGAAAGCCCGGTCTTTATCGGGAGTGAAATTCATTTCTTTGAACTTTTCCACCGCTTCTCCTAAATGCAACTTCACCAGCCCCATGGCAACCTGCTCCAGGGATATCCCTTCTGCCAATAAATTGCCTATCACTTCTTCAAATACCTGATCGTCTCCGGTTTTGGCAAGCTGTCGGTGAATATCTTTGATAAGCTGCTCTTTCTTCATTTGGATCAATTGATCCACTGAAGGGGGAGCTGCTTTATCGATTGAGGTTTTGATAAACCTTTCCAGATCATTTATTTTGCCAGCATCCCTTCTTCCGGAAACAAAGCTAATGGCAGTTCCTGATTTTCCGGCCCTGCCAGTACGACCTATTCGGTGAACGTAATTTTCTTCGTCCAATGGCAGGTCGAAATTAAATACCGCTTCTACATTTTCTACATCAATGCCCCTGGCAGCGACATCTGTCGCAACCAACACGGCGCAATGCCCTTTTCTGAACTTATTCATGACCTTGGTACGCTGTGCCTGAGACAGGTCACCGTGCAAGGCCTCTGCAGGAACTCCTTTGGCATTTAGTTCTTCCGTAACTTCATCCGTAACCCTTTTGGTATTGCAAAAAATAACACTGAGTTTGTATTGATGAAGGTTTATCAGCCTGCTAATAAGGTCCGTTTTTAAACCAGACCTCACTTCATAATATACCTGTGATATGTTTTCTACGGTTAGTTCTTTTCGGAGTACTTTGATGATCTCCGGATCCGTCTGATACTTTCTGGTAAGTTCCAGAATAGGTTTCGGCATGGTAGCGGAGAAAAACACCGTTTGCCTTTCATTAGGCATGGAACTCAGTATGGTTTCGATGTCTTCGCGAAATCCCATGTCCAGCATCTCATCGGCTTCATCCAGAACAATCACTTCCACCTGACTCAGGTCTAGTGTTCGCCTGTTCATGTGATCCATGATTCTTCCAGGGGTGCCTACTACAATCTGAACACCCCTTTTCAGACTTCTTATCTGCCTGTCAATGGCCTCTCCACCATAAATACAGGTAGAAGAAATTTGCTTTTTGTACTTGGTGAGTTTGACGATTTCTCCCTCTACCTGCACGGCCAGTTCCCGGGTAGGGCAGAGAATCAATGCTTGTGGCTTGCTTTTGCTGGTATCGATCCGGTCGATGATCGGAATGCCAAATGCAGCCGTTTTACCGGTTCCCGTTTGAGCTTGACCGATGACATCGGCGCCTTGTAATAATAGGGGAATGGTTTGTGTTTGAATAGGGGAAGGTTGGGTATAGCCCATATCTTCCACTGCCCTCAGGATTTCTTCCGAAACCCCAAGGTCTGAGAATGTTAATTCGTTTTCCATGAAATGTTCCTTACTTCTCAAAGCCACGGTATTCCTAAATATCCCAGTGTCGATCAACAATAAGGAACCCCACGGCGTAGGAGAAAAATATTAAATTATAATAAGTTGCAAAGGTAAGAAAAAATTATTTTCAAAGCAATGAAATTGACAAGGAACAAAAAATAATTACTTACTAAGCGGATCCACTGCTAAATATTATTTCGAATATAACCAAAAAAAGGGCTGTAAAGCCCTTTTTTATTTGGTATAACTCCTGCTGATTTATCTTTTTTCCATGGGAACGTATGCTCGCTGAGTTGAGCCCACATATACCTGCCGGGGTCTCCCGATAGGTTCGTTGTTTTCCCGCATCTCTTTCCACTGCGCGATCCAGCCTGGAAGCCGACCCAGGGCAAACATGACGGTAAACATATCGGTAGGAATCCCCAGGGCACGGTAGATAATACCGGAGTAGAAATCCACATTGGGGTACAATTTACGTTCTACAAAATAGGGATCATTTAACGCTGCATTTTCCAACTCCTTGGCGATATCCAGTACCGCATCATCGATTCCAAGTTTGTCCAGGACATCGTCGGCAGCTTTTTTGATGATTTTGGCACGAGGGTCAAAGTTCTTATATACCCGGTGACCGAATCCCATCAGACGGAAGGGATCGTTTTTATCTTTAGCTTTTTCCAGGTATTTTTTAGAATCCCCACCATCGTTTTTAATTGCCTCCAGCATTTCTATTACGGATTGATTGGCTCCGCCATGGAGAGGACCCCAAAGTGCATTGATCCCTGCAGAAATAGAAGCATAGATACTGGCTTGGGAGGAACCTACTATTCGTACCGTAGAAGTAGAACAGTTCTGCTCATGATCGGCATGAAGGATGAGTAATTTATCCAGGGCATTCGAAATAACCGGATCTACCTCGTATTTTTCCGAAGGCAAGGCAAACATCATCTTCATAAAGTTGCCGCAAAAATCCAGGTTGTTGTCCGGATAATTTACCGGATGCCCCATTTTATTTTTGTAAGCCCATGCTGCGAAAGTTGGCATTTTAGCCATTAGCCTAACGATGCTGAGTTGAATCTCTTCATCGGTATTGTTGGGGTCCAGGGAATTGGGATAGAAAGCGGTGAGGGAACAAATAAGAGAGGAAAGAACGCCCATGGGATGTGCAACCGATGGAAATCCGTCCAGTATTTTCTTTATATCCTCATGCACAAGCGTATGCTTGGTAATTCTATTAGAAAATTTTTCGTACTGAGCGGAAGTGGGCAGGTCGCCGTTAATCAATAGGTAGGAGACCTCCAGAAAATTAGAGTTTTCTGCCAAATCTTCGATGTTATATCCCCTGTATCTGAGGATTCCTTCTTCCCCATCCAAAAAGGTGATGGCACTTTTTGTCGACCCTGTATTTTTATATCCGGGGTCTATCGTGATCAGACCAGATTGCCCACGGAGTTTGGCAATATCAACGGCCTGTTCGTTTTCGGTACCTTCGATGACTGGTAGATCATATTCTTTTCCTTTAAAGGATAGTTTAGCAATTTCGGACATATTATTTTAATTAAATATATTATAAAACTCCAAATTGGATCAATTCAAAATATAATTTGGCACTAATGTAGTAAAATTTGATCAAATTTCACTTACACACGTACTTGAAAACGACTCTTAACTAACAGATTAAATAATGTTTTATTCTGTAAAAAGAAGAAATAACCTGATCATATTAAAAAAACAGGTTACAAATAATTTTAAATTATGGACCTAGCCTCCAAACTCGAAATTTAATTAAACTCACGCAATTAGTAGAAACAGCGCATCAAAAAAAGCCCCGGAAGGGCTTTTGGATTAACAAAAGTGCTCAAACACTTCGATTAAATGATCACCAATCATCTGGGCTGTTCTTCCCTCAATATGGTGCCGCTCTACGAAATGAACCAGTTCGCCATCCTTAAATAAAGCCATCGCCGGCGAAGATGGAGGGTAGGGCAGTACTTTTTCCCTGAATTTGGCGACTGCATCCGAATCATTCCCTGCAAAAACCGTCGCTAGCACCGTCGGCTTTTTCCCCGATTTATCCAGGGCAAATCGGACACCGGGTCTGGCAGCTCCCGCTGCACAACCACAAACGGAATTAACAACTACAAAAGTTGTTCCCTTGTGGTCCTTCAAATGGTTTTCTACATCCTCTGAAGACCTGAATTCTTGAAATCCTACATCGGTTAATTCTGCTCTCATGGGAGCTATCAATTCCTCTGGATACATATTTTTTTTGTTTGTTGATTTAAAATTTTATAAAAACCCAAGCTCTAGTTTGGCTACTTCTGACATCATGTCCTGGGAATAAGGAGGATCAAAGGTTAATTCTACCTCCACATTATTTACTCCCTCAATTTCCGAAACCCTCGCTTTTACTTCTGAAGGGATGGATTCTGCTGCCGGACAGTTAGGTGAAGTAAGCGTCATCAGAATGTATACGTTGTTGACTGGATAGACCGTTATTTCATAGATCAATCCCAGTTCATACACATCTACCGGAATTTCCGGATCGTACACCTCTTTAATGGCGTTGACCACCTTCCGCTTGCTTTCTTCCTGTTCATCGGTAATTTGTTCTGACTTTTCCATACTTTCTAGGCGTCAATTTTAGATTGGTAGGCAAGAGCGAATAATTTCATTTGCTTGATCATCGCTGCCAGGCCATTGGATCTCTGAGATCCGATTATATTGCCCATGCCTATTTTTTCAATAAAGTATAAATCTGCGTCCAGAATTTCTTTGGCTTTTCTCCCCGATAGTACGCGAATCAACAGGCTTATTAAACCTTTTGTAATATCGGTATTGGAGTCCGCCAAAAAATAAACCTGGCCATCACGAAGATCGGTAGTCAGCCATACTTTCGACTGACACCCTTTGATGATGTTTTCTTCGGTCTTTTCTTTATCTGGAAATGCAGGTAGTTTGTCCCCCAGCTCCATGATGTAGAAAATGGTAGATTCCTTGTCATCGCCAAGGATTTCGAACTCTTCAATGATGTCTTTTTGTACCGCGTCTATCGATGGCATTTAATTTTTTCTTTTCGCTATTCGTGCCAGACTTTCATAAAGCCTGTCAATTTCTTCAATAGTATTGTAAACAGCAAAAGAAGCCCTAACAGTTCCTTCTATTCCAAACCGATTCATAAGAGGTTGGGTACAATGATGTCCCGTCCTCACGGCAATACCCGAAGCATCGAGCATCATGCCTACATCAAACGCATGCATGTTGTTAATCGTGAAGCTCAATACGCTTACTTTGTCCCTGGCAGTACCTACGGGCACAAAGCCCTTAATCGCTGCACATCTCTCGAAGGCATGATTTAACAATTTGGCTTCCTGATTCCGAATGGCATCTTTCCCAAGGTCATTAATAAAGGCAAGGGCGGCATCAAAAGCGATCACATCCGCTATATTGGGAGTGCCAGCTTCAAATTTGTAGGGGATTTCATTGTAGGTGGTCTTGGCAAAGGTAACCTCATGGATCATTTCTCCTCCTCCCTGATAGGGAGGCATGGATTCCAAAAGCTCACGCTTCCCATATAACACGCCTACGCCGGTAGGCCCGTACATTTTATGTGCGGAGAAAGCAAAAAAATCGCAATCCAATTCCTGAACGTCTACATTCAGGTGAGCTGCACTTTGGGCACCGTCCACCAGAAACCTTGCTCCCTGTTCGTGGGCCAGATCTATCATTGTTTTCACCGGGTTGATCGTGCCTAAGGCATTGGATGCATGGACCACAGCTACCAGTTTTGTTTTCGCTGAAAGCAGTTGCTTGTAGGCCTGAAGATCCAATTCCCCACTATCGGAAACGGGAATTATCTTCAGTTGGGCATCGTTCTGCTCACAAAGCATCTGCCAGGGAACAATGTTGGAATGGTGTTCCATTGTGGAAATGATCACCTCATCGCCCGCCTTAATGAACTTTTTCCCAAAGGTACTGGCCACTAAATTGATGCTATCTGTGGTGCCTTTTGTGAATATCACCTCTTCTGCTGAGGGCGCATTGATGAAGGATTTTAGGGAATTCCTTGTCTTTTCAAATAGCTCTGTCGCCCGGGAGGCTAGCGTATGAGCGCCTCTGTGGATATTCGAATTATCATTTTCGTAATAATGCTTCAGGGCATCAATTACCTGATCAGGCTTTTGGGTAGTAGCGGCATTGTCAAAATAGGCGAGAGGCTTCCCGTTGACCTTCTGGTCAAGTACCGGAAACTTCCTGCGAATCTGTGCCAGATCCAATTCTTTTCTCTTTTGATCAGTAATGTCCGCCAAGTCTTGCATGTACTACTTTTTCACAATATTCCTTAAATCCTTCTTCTTTTAGCTGATCCAGCACCTCTCCGGCAAATGCATGCAAAAGCAATGCTTTGGCTGCATCTTTGCCGATTCCTCTGGCCCGTAAATAAAACAAGGCCTCTTCATCCAGTTGTCCCGTGGTACACCCATGCGAGCATTTTACATCGTCTGCCCAAATCTCAAGCTGGGGCTTGGTATTCACCGTCGCATCCTCCGACAGCAGAATATTGTTGTTCTGCTGGAAGGCATTGGTTTTTTGAGCATCCTGCCGCACAAAAATTTTGCCATTAAAGACACCCCTGGATTGGTCCGCCAGAATGCCTTTATACAATTCATTCGATTCTGAATGCGGTTTTTTATGGTCCACGTTGGTATGGTTGTCCACATGCGTTTTACCATTCAGCAGGTACAATCCATACATATTTCCTTCACAATTACTGGCGTTTAGATCCAGACTTAAATTGTTACGGATCATTCCACCTTCCAAACTCAATACGATGGAGGTAAAGCTGGCATCTTGCTGGACTTCCGAACGGGTGTTGCTGACTTCCAGGTTTTTTTTGTGGCCATCTTGCAGTTTGTAGCTACGAACGTGTGCATTTTGCCCCACCTTCCATTCCGATACAGAGTTGACAAAAACCGGATCGTCTCCAAGGTAGATGGTTTGTTCGATCAGGGTAAGCTGGGCATTTTTACCTACTTGTATAAAAACCCTGGGATGGATGCAAGCACCATTTTCATCTGGTCTTACGAAATTAACCAACAATAGGGGCTTTTCAATGATTTTCCCATCCGGAATGTCGATTCGAATTCCGTCACGAAAACACAGCGAATTTAAAGCCGTGAACGGATCGAATTCGTTCTTTTCAATGGCCCCAATTTGAGTCGCTTTTTCTTTACTAAGCTCATTAAGCGTTTGAAGCTGAAAAAGCTGTGGATCTATTTTTGAAAGGTGCGCATCAACTATTCCGTTGTTACATACCAACGTATATCCCTGATCCAACTGGAACAGCTCTTGCTGCCCCTGTATCTCCTTTTGCAGGTTGTCAATGGATGAAGGCGTTCCGAAACGCGTCAGCTGATCCGAAATCCGTTTGCTGATGGCAGTGTATTTGTATTCCTCATTTTTAAGCGTAGGCATGCCCGACACCTCCAAGACCTCTTTTGCTGATTTTTTAAGGTTGGAGTACAGGGGCAAATCCTGCATGGCCGCTGTGCCTGAGAGGAAAATTTTTGCTAGCTTATGATCTTTCTTAGTTGATACCGTCATTTGTAATTGAAACCGTGCAAATTTTTTAAACTGTTGTTCCTGAGATCTCTTCTTTGATCCAGTCATACCCCTTATCCTCAAGTTCCAGAGCGAGGTCTTTTGATCCGGATTTTACGATTCTCCCGTCAAAAAGGACATGGACATAATCCGGCACGATGTAATCAAGTAACCGCTGATAGTGCGTGACGACAATGGTGGCATTTTCCTTGGTCTTGAGCTGATTTACTCCATTAGCCACTACTTTTAGCGCATCAATATCCAGTCCGGAGTCCGTTTCGTCCAGAATGGAGAGGGTGGGTTCAAGTACCGCCATTTGAAAAATTTCATTCTTCTTTTTTTCACCCCCTGAAAATCCTTCGTTAAGCGCTCTGCTCAACAATTTTTGGTCGATCTCCACCAACTTCATTTTTTCTTTCATCAAGGAAAGAAATTTAACAGCATCCAAGGGCTCTTGTCCCCGGTATTCGCGGACTTGATTCACAGCAGTTCTAAGAAAATTGGTCGAACTGACCCCCGGAATCTCTACCGGATATTGGAAAGCGAGAAAAACACCTTCCCGCGCCCTGTCCTCAGGACTAAGGTCCAGCAGGTTTTTTCCTTTAAAATAAACCTCACCTTCGGTAACTTCGTATTCTTCCCGACCTGCCAGCACCGAAGCCAATGTTGATTTTCCGGAACCATTGGGACCCATGATGGCATGCACCTCCCCAGGTTTGATTTCCAGACTGATTCCTTTTAATATAGGCGTGCCTTCTATAGCGGCATGTAGATTTTTTATTGATAACATGTATATTGTATTTTATCCGACGCTTCCTTCTAATGTCAAAGCAAGTAATTTCTGTGCTTCTACAGCAAATTCCATAGGTAATTGGTTCAAAACTTCCTTTGCATACCCATTTACAATCAGTGCTACGGCATCTTCGGAGCTGATGCCACGTTGATTGCAGTAAAATATCTGGTCTTCTCCAATCTTGGAAGTCGTGGCCTCGTGTTCTACTTTAGCACTCGAATTATGAATGTCGATGTAAGGAAAGGTGTGGGCACCACATTTATCCCCCATCAACAGCGAATCGCATTGGGAAAAGTTTCTGGCATCGGTAGCTCGCTTCATTACCTGAACCTGCCCCCGATAGGAGTTTTGTGATTTTCCGGCAGAAATCCCTTTAGATACAATTCTGGAGCGGGTGTTCTTTCCAATGTGGATCATTTTGGTCCCCGTATCTGCCTGCTGGTAATTATTGGTCACCGCTACGGAATAAAACTCGCCAATTGAATGATCTCCTTTTAGTATACAGGAAGGATACTTCCAGGTTACAGCCGATCCGGTTTCTACTTGTGTCCAGGATATTTTCGAGTGGTTGCCGGCACAAATGCCCCTTTTGGTAACAAAATTATAAATGCCGCCTTTACCATTTTTATCTCCCGGGAACCAATTCTGTACCGTAGAATACTTCACTTCAGCGTTCTCTGCCGCATAAATCTCTACCACAGCAGCATGCAACTGATTTTCATCCCGCTGCGGAGCTGTACACCCTTCCAGGTAAGAAACATAAGATTTATCTTCTGCGATGATCAGGGTACGCTCAAATTGCCCCGTATTTGCCGCATTAATCCGGAAATAAGTGGACAACTCCATGGGGCATCTCACGCCTTTTGGAATGTAACAAAAAGATCCATCCGAGAAAACCGCCGAATTCAGGGCAGCGAAATAATTGTCCGTAGATGGGACTACTGAACCCAGGTATTTCTTCACCAGGTCCGGATGTTCTTTCACCGCCTCACTGAACGAACAAAAAACAACGCCCAACTTAGATAATGTATCTTTAAAGGTGGTGCCAACAGAAACCGAATCCAACACAGCATCCACGGCAATTCCCTGAAGCCTTTTTTGCTCATTCAAGGAAATCCCCAGCCGATCGTAGATCTTAAGCAGCTCCGGATCGACCTCGTTTATATTACTGGGCTTCGATTTTTGTTTGGGGGCTGAGTAGTATCTCAGGGCCTGATAATCGATCTTGGGGTACTTAACGTTCGGCCAGGTAGGTTCATCCATCGTTTCCCAATGCCGGAAAGCTTTTAACCTCCAATCCAATAACCATTTAGGTTCTTCTTTTTTGGAAGAAATCCACCGGATGGTGTCTTCAGTCAGACCGATAGGAGCTTCATCTGCTTCATAGTCTACCGACCAGCCGTGTTCATATTCTTTAGAGGTGAATTCTTCTAAAATTTCATTGTCCTTGCTCATAAAAAGAGTTATTTAGACTAATTATATTTTGATGCACAAATATACAACATTAATCTATTTTTTATTGTTCGGAGGGGATTCTAATTAAGTAAAAAAAATGCCAAATTCATTTCTATTTACCTGTAAATCAAATTATTAAAAATAAAATATTCCAAAAAAAAGAAATGGTATCTGTTAAAAAAACCATATTCAATATTGAAAATCCTTAAAAAAAATTTTATTTAGATTTAATCTTAATAATTAACTAATTTATTAATTTTTCTTTTCCAATAATTGGATGGGGCGATTGATACTTTCCTCCAAAACAATTAACGTTTCGGTGCGATCAATTCCTTCAACTTTCTGGATTTTGTTCAACACATCCCGAAGGTGGTTGGTGTCCTTACAAATGATCTTGGCAAAAATGCTGTAGTTTCCGGTGGTGTAGTAGGCGTTGATTACCTCGGCAATTTCTTTGAGTCGCTCGATTACGTTGTCGTACAAGGAGCTTTTTTCCAGGTAAATGCCCAAAAATGCAGAAATATCATAGCCCAATTTTGAGAAATCAATATTCAGCGTCGCACTCTTCACAATCCCCAGATCTTCCAGTTTGCGCATGCGTACGTGCACGGTGCCGGAGGAAACAAACACTTTTTTTGCTATTTCTGTGTAAGGGGTTTTGGCATCCTCGTTCAGTAATGAAATGATTTTTAGGTCGATATTATCAATATCTAAAATTTTATCCATTTTCGAGTTGGTTCATTGTTGATTTCAAAATAAAGATCAGTCTTTATTATTAACTTGTCAAAGTTTTTCCCAACTTTTTTGTTTTCTCGAACGAATTCTATAAAAATTACGGTTTAGGCTTTTTTCAGCAGGGTTGATTTTTAAGAATGCCTTTTTGAAGAATCCCGGATAATCAGTTCCGATCTCAAGGTGATGGTGTTGGTTTTCTGAAGGATTTCGTGCTGCTCGTCTCCCAGGTGATTGACGAGGTTTTTCATCGCTACCTCGCCCATATGATAACTGGGGTAGTTGATTGTACTGAGGTTAGGCTCGACCATTCGGGAGATTAGGTCGTTATTGAATCCTACAATCGCAATGTCCTGCGGAACTCGTATGCCCCGTTTTTTCAATGCCATCAGGCAACTGGCTGCGCTGGTGTCGTTAGATACCAGCAATCCATCCGGTCTGGGGGATAGTTTTAGAATTTTTTTGACAATTCGCTCTCCAGAATCTTCGTCCAGTTCAATGCTGATGACATTTTCAGCATTGAAAACAAACCCATGATCCATCAGGGCGTACTTATAACCTTTTAGTCGGTCTGCGTAGACGTTTATTTGAAGATTACCCACAGCGTGAACGATTCTTTTACAACCCTCTTTGATCAAATGGGAGGTTGCATCGTATATGGCCTGGGTATTGTTGATCACTACTCCGGTAGAATGATTATTCTCTGGAACCCGGTCAAAAAATAGCACAGGTATTTCTTTATTAAAGAAGGACTGGAAATGCTCAATGTTATCGGTGGTGCCCGCTTTGGATACCAATAGACCGTCTACGCGGCTATTGTACATGATATTGGTGTTCGAAATTTCCTTTTCCAACGATTCCATGGATTGACTGATGACCAGGTTGTATCCGGATTGGCTGGCAATTTTTTCCATGCCGGCAAGGACAGAAGACTGAAAGGGGCTATTTAGTTTGGGTACTATCACACCGATGCTTTTGGACCGACGCTTTCGAAGGCTAGAGGCAAAAATATTGGACTGGTATCCCAGCAATTTAGCGGCATCCATGATTTTTTTGCGGGTATTTACATGCACTCTCGGATGATTACTCAAGGCCCTGCTCACGGTGGTAGGAGATAACCCCACGTTTTCCGCTATATCGTAAATGGTGATTTCTTTTTTCATTTAATTTTCCTTAGCCCAATTGATTGCTAATAATAAATAAAATTAAAGATGGATGCAACCGATTTCCAAGCAATTATAGTTTTGAATTAACCCCATTACCGGTATTTATTTTTAGTAGGAAGAATAATATTGAATGATTTGGCAATTTTAATAATCTATTTCTTGATTTCACAGTCATTTTTCACATTTGACTTTTCAATTGTTTGGCAAATCAATGCCTGCAAACATTATTTGCTTGTCTAATTGACTTGTGAAGAATGGGGGTGACCTTCTTAAATATATATGAAATCGGTTGTATTGAAATAAATATATTAATATGTTTACGGTTATTGGAATTCGAAATAAGATAAGCTACAACGCATGAATAAAATTAAACTACTCTTAGGTGTTTTCCTAGGTTTTTCGTTGCCAATTTCAGGAATGGCTCAAAAACTGGCTACCGTGGAGATAGCCCTACCGGCAATTTCGAACTATGCCTATCCCGTCTCCTTGCATTTGAATACCGTCACCCATCTTCCCGATTCTGTACTCACTTTATTGGAGGTTTCCGGAGGGGAGCGAATTGAAGTTCCTTTTCAAATGGACCCGATGAAGGAACGAACCCTTCATTGGCTGGTTTCGCCTGAGACAGACAAGGGAATGACCCGTATCTACGAAATTCATCAGAAGAAGGCTACCCAAAACACCGGTAGTTTGGGCTTGAAGCAAACGGAAAAAGCGTTGGTCATCCGTAAAAACGAAGAAGATCTCTGGCAGTATAATTTTGGGATGGCCTATCCTCCGGAAGGGGTGGATTCGGCTTATGCCCGAAGTGGTTTTGTACATCCCATGTGGTCTCCGAGTGGAAAATCGCTTACGCGCATCCAACCGCCGGACCATTACCACCATTATGGCCTTTGGAATCCCTGGACAAGGGCGGAATATAAAGGTGAAACCATTGATTTCTGGAACCTGGCAGAAAAACAGGGAACCGTTCGTTTCGCCAATTTTGTCACCAAAAGCGAAGGTCCTGTTTTTGCGGGGTACCGGGTTCTTCACGAACACCTGGTACTTCAAAACCGTGAAACCCCGGAAGTGGCGATGACCGAAGTGCAAGGCACGCGCATTTACGCCCTGGATGAAGATGAAAGCTATTACCTGGCAGACATCAGCATCCTGCTTAACCCATCCGGTAAGGATCCTGTGACCTTGAAAGAATACCGGTATGGAAGCCTGGGATGGAGGGCTACTGAAAAATGGAACCGAGATAACAGCGAGGTCATTACCTCTGAGGGCCTGAATCGAAAGGAAGCGGATGGAAGCCTGGCCAGGTGGTGTATTGTGCAGGGAGCTATCGACTCAGATTACGCATCCGTGGTGATGATGTCTTCGCCTACAAATTACAATCACCCCGAACCCCTGCGCATTTGGCCGGAGGATATTTACGATCGGGGAGACATGTATGCCAATTTTGCCCCCACTAAAAACATGGATTGGCATTTGGAGGCAGGTAAAAATTATGTTTTAAACTACCGTTTTTTGGTTTCTTCAAAAAAAATAAGCCCCGAAGCCGCAGAGGCGGCCTGGAAACAATTTGCTAGCAGCCCAAAAATGACTATTATTAAAGAATGAATCGTAAGAAAAGGTGGTATGGGCTCTAAAGGTTTCCGAAAGTGGCCGTCTTATCGAAGCTGCCGATTTCTGAGATAGTCCCTTAAAATTTACCGATTGCTTACAGAAATTGCGAAATATATATTAAGAAAAAAACCAAATAGAATAACCAAAAAGCATGCTTCCATGAAAAAAGAGAACAAATCCAATCTTTCGAGAAGGAATTTTATGAAATCCAGTACCAAAGGGGCCCTGGCGGCATCTTTTGCCGTTTCGGGTTTTCCAACCATCGTACCGGCTTCAGTTTTGGGTAAAAATGCGCCCAGCAATAAGATCAATATCGGTCAGGTAGGCTTTGGTAGAATAGCCATGACCCATGATTTGCCGGAGACCATGAAAAATGACATCGCCAGGGTGGTCGCCGTGGCGGATGTGGATCGCGATCGTGCCGCCCAGGGCAAAACCTGGATCGAAAAACAATACGCCGATAAAACCGGAAGTAGCAATTACGTGGATGTAAAAGTCTTTGAAGACTATAAAGAAATGATCAACCACAAAGACGTGGATGCGGTCATTATTAGTACTCCGGACCACTGGCATGCTCAGCCTGCCATGGAGGCTGCCCTGGCAGGAAAGGATATTTACTTACAAAAACCCACCTCCCTAACCATAGAGGAAGGGAGAATGATGAGTGATACCATTCACAGGACCGGTGCCATCTTCCAAATAGGAAGTCAGCAGCGCTCCATGAATCCCTGGCCTCAGTTTAAAAGGGCCTGTGAATTGGTAAGGAACGGCCGAATCGGCAAAATAGAAAGGATTTTAGTAGGATTGCCGGGAGATCCTGCGGGCGGAAATCCGCAAGAAATGCCGGTACCGGACAACTTGAATTACGACATGTGGTTGGGGTCCACTCCCTGGGTGCCTTATACCTTAGATAGGGTGCATTCTCAGGATAATCTTCGTTCCAGGCCAGGATGGCTCAGGTGCGAACAATTCGGAGCGGGAATGATTACCGGATGGGGTGCCCATCACCTGGATATCGCTCATTGGGGAATGGGTAAAGAGTATTCCGGTCCCATAGAGCTGGAAGCCTCTGCTTCCTTTCCTACCGAAGGACTTTGGACGGTTCATGGTGATTTTAAAGTAACGGCCAAATACGATAATGATGTGATCATGGAAGTCAGCGGGGATTATCCCAATGGGGTAAGGTTTGAGGGTACCGAAGGGTGGATTTTCGTAGCCCGTGGGAATGTAGGTGTAACGGACAGTGATCCTGTACCAGGTGGAAAAGCCAGCGAAGCTTTTAAAGCCAGCGACCAAAAGATCCTTACTTCCGTAATAGGGCCGGAGGAGATTCATTTGTATGCAAGTGAAGAGCAGCATAAAAACTGGTTGGATTGTATTGTTTCCAGAGAACAACCCATTGCACCTGTAGAGGTGGCGCACAGATCCTGCAGTGCTTGTTTGCTTTCCCATATTGCCATGAAGCTACCAAGAAAATTGTACTGGGATCCCGTACGTGAAAAGTTCAAAAATGACGATGAGGCCAATGCCATGCTGTCCCGACCCAACAGGCATCCTTATGGAACTCAATACGTACTTTGAGCAAATAATTTTAACAAAGGATAGCAAACAAATATGTCTTTGATTCAAAGCTGGCGCTGGTTTGGGCCGAATGATCCTGTATCCCTGCAGGATATTCGCCAGGCCGGCGCTTCTGATGTGGTATCGGCCCTGCACCATATTCCCCATGGAGAAGTCTGGCCCCTGGAAGAAATCCTGGAAAGAAAAAAAATAATTGAAGCAGCCGGTCTGGTCTGGACGGTAGTAGAATCCGTTCCGGTACATGAGTCCATCAAAACCAGGGCAGAAGACTGTGAACAGTACCTGGAAAATTACCGACAAACATTGGATCACCTCGCTCAGGCAGGGATCCGGCTGGTCTGTTATAATTTTATGCCGGTTTTGGATTGGACACGAACGGACCTTTCCGTGGTTTTGCCGTCTGGTGCGCGTGCTTTGTATTTTGACTGGGCAGATCTGGCCGCCTTTGACCTTTTTGTATTAAAGCGGGAAGGGGCCAAGACGGAATACCCTGCTCTCATTGTGGATCAGGCCGGTGAAAAATGGTCGGCCATGGCTGCCAAAAGAAAGCAGGAACTTGCGGATATTATTCTCATGGGAGTTCCCACCGAGAAAAGCATGACCTTGGAGGGGCTTTCTAAGAGCATTTCGCTTTATCAATCTATTGGGAAGGAAGGATTGCGAGAAAATTTGCTGTACTTTTTGCGGGGTATCCAAGGTACCTGCGAAAAATATGGGATGACCATGACCCTTCATCCGGATGATCCGCCTTATTCCATTTTAGGTTTACCACGGATTGCTTCCGGTCTGGAAGATTTGGTTTTCATCACGGATGCCATCAGCGAGCCTTTCAATGGAATCTGTCTTTGTACCGGATCTTTGGGAGCCGGGAACAAAAATGACCTACCCGAAATTATCAGTGCCGTGGCCGACCGTATCCATTTTGTTCATCTCCGAAATGTAAAGAAAGACGAAAGAGGTAATTTTCACGAATCCGATCACCTCGATGGAGATGTGGATATGTTTGAGGTCATGAAACGATTGGTAAAAATCAATAAAAAACGGGCCAAGCCCATTCCATTTCGTCCCGATCATGGGCATCAAATGCTGGACGATTTGCAAAAGCAAACCATTCCAGGTTATTCTGCCATTGGCCGGTTAAAGGGACTGGCAGAATTGAGGGGGTTGGAAATGGCTTTGGAAAAGCACTTCTAATAAAAAACTATTCTTGGTTTTGCTGAATTGAAATGATTCAAAAACTAATCGTCTTCACTTTTCTTCTCGTGCTGAGTACGGTGCCTATTGTGGCACAGGATTTCGAAATGCCAGAAAAAGGGTTTTGCGCACATAGAGGAGCCATGGCCAGCCATCCTGAAAATACCATCCCGGCTTTTCTGGAAGCCATAAGAGTCGGTGCTCATATGATCGAACTGGACGTGCAGTTTAGTAGGGACTCTGCATTGGTGCTGATGCACGATGCTACGGTGGACCGCACCACCAATGGAAGTGGAGCGGTAGCTGCGTTGACCTTATCCGAACTCAAACGCCTGGATGCCGGGAGTTGGAAAGGCGATCAATTTTCCGGCATCCAAATTCCGTTACTGGAGGAAGTGCTGGAGCTCATGCCACGGAATATCTGGCTAAATATCCATTTAAGAGGGGGGCAATCCCTGGGAAGGCGCGTTGTCCGGTTATTGGAAGAAACGGGCAGGAGCCATCAGGCATTCTTAGCGGTGCAGGAGCAGTCTCGCCTTGGTGCTCGAAAGGCATCTGATTCGGTATTAATTTGCAATATGGAGAGGTTATCCGGAGGTGCGGATTATGTAGCCGCTACGGTCGAAATGGGGGCAAATTTCATTCAACTAAGGGGAGAGATCTTTCCTGAATTTAAGGATTATGCCCGCGTTTTACATGAAAAAGGAATCAAAGTGAACTATTTTGGCACCGATGATCCGGTTGTTTTTGAGGCACTTTTTGAATTGGGGGTTGATTTTCCTTTGGTGAATGACATTGCTGCAGCCATGGATTGGGCAGGCGATAATGGTCTAAAACCAGTTAAACCTATCTATTGAAAATCCATTAAAAATTCCGGAGCCTTTACATTTCACTACTTCCTTATACCAAATGGTATCATAATTGGCCTGAACCCCTTTAACCAATTGATGTGCAATGGCTCCCATGCTTTAGCGTCCCCTATCGGGGATGGCTAAATGATTTACATTCTATTTACGCAGATTGGTGAAATAATCTCATTCATTCTGCTTAATTGGAGGGATTTTTGTGATGGTATTTGTTAACAAACAGATGAAATTATGAAACGTTTAACTAATATTTGGAAGCAGCTATTGATGGTGCTTTTTTTCTCTTTGGTTCAACTCCGCTATCTGTTGGCCCAAACAGGGGAGGAATCTGGGGACGACTACCCGTTGAATCCTTCTCCGCTTCGAGTGGTATTTTATATCATCCTATCATTTATCGTGATTGCCGTGGTGTTTAAATTACTTTACAAACCCAGGAGAAAGAATCAGCCTTAAAAAACCATGGAGGTATAGAGTTACTTTAATAAGAGGGTACAAGTAAGAAACCAGCAGGGCAAATCATCTGCAGTAAAGGGCAGTATTTTTTTACGTTGCCAATTTTTTGATTGGCAAAAAAATTCTAAATTGACATTCTTTGAACAGAATGGCCCGACCCAAAATAACCGATAAAGCCCTTTGCGAGGCATTGTTTCACCACGACAAAAGTGCCTTTGATACCATTTACGACAGGTATTGGAAAAGACTTTATTGTTATGCCTATAAGATTTTTGAGGACCAGGTGCTTTGTGAGGATGTGGTTCAGGAAGTATTCTTAGGTTTATGGGAGAGAGCCCAAAAGAAAAAGATCAATCATCTGGAGGCTTATCTTTTTAGGGCAGTAAAATTTCAGGTATTGAATTTGGTCAGGAATATAAAACAAACCACAGATCTGGAAAGTATCTTTTCTCACCTTCCCGAACAACTGGAGGCGGATCATTTTTTGGAATATGAGGAAGTGGATACTATTTTGAAAAAGACGGTTCATGCCCTCCCGGAAAAGTGCAAAGAAGTGTTTCAGTTGAGCCGGGAAGCTGAGATGTCCAACCAGGAAATTGCCTTGAAAATGAATATATCTGTCCGGACAGTAGAGGCCCATCTGTACAAAGCATTGAAATCTATCAAAAAAAATCTTAACCAAATTTATTTTTGGACATCGCTGCTGCTAGGTGATGCTATTTATCTTTTATTTTGATTTTACGAATTAAATTAATTTTTTATTATATTTTTTATCGAATTTTAGGCATCTAAAATTGGCTTTCACCTCGCATTCCAATTTTTTTTCTCCTGGTTCGTAAGTATTTCAGTAGGCTAAGGGTACTATCCTTATAGATGGTAAATGATATGAAGAAAAAAGAATTCCTGAACCTGCTTCAGAAAAGGAGTAGGGGAGAGCTGAATAAAAGAGAAGAGGCCAAACTGCTGCAAATTTTGGACCTCCTTCAGCGAAGGGAATTGGATTGGGAAATGGACAGCCGGGAGCAGCAGGAAATTAAAGACAAGATGAAGGCAAAAATTGATTCAAACCTTCACCAATCAAAACCCCTTCCCCGACCATCCTATTATGGGATGATGAAATGGGCTGCCTCCTTTTTAGTATTGATGGGTCTTGCTTATCTGGGGTATCAAGTCCAGCAATTAACCCCGAACGTCGTTTGGGAGGAAAGAATTACCAACGAGCGGCAGAAAGCTTCCATTACCTTACCGGATGGCAGCATAGCATTTTTAAATACCAACACCAGGCTGAGGTTCCCCAAGGAATTTGTGAATGGAAAAAGGGAAGTTGAATTGGATGGAGAAGCTTTTTTTGAAGTGGTAAAAGACAAGGGAGCCACTTTTGAAGTAAACAGCCAGGGGATAAAGACGGTAGTTTTGGGAACAGCGTTTAATGTCAGGGCACACCAGGAATTGCCTGTAAAAGTGGCCGTGCAAAGCGGAAAGGTAGCTGTTTTTCACCAAACTTCCGCAGCCGACGCAAGTGGTGTGGAGTTGCAGCCCGGGCAAATGGCCACGGCCATTCCCAATGCTGAGGGCTTTGCGATAGCGGAAATGGATTCGGATTCTTTTCTGGATTGGAAAGCAGGTTCCGTTTCCTTCGATATGAACCCCTTTGATGAAGTGATACAGCGGCTGGCTTCCATCTACAATTACAAGATTGAGTTAGTGGGGGAGGGAATGGATCAATGCCAGATCAAAGCGACCTATGGCAATGGGAACTTATTTGCGGTATTGTACGGCCTGAAAAACCTGGTCGCGTTTGACGTGGAAAATACCGGTGAGAGGGCACTGAAAATAACCTATAAAAAATGTAAACTATAAAAATTAACAGCCTATGTGAAAAGTTCAAAGTGTAACCTTTAATCAAAAATATCCGGAACTGCTGCAACAGTCCCGGATCAGGATCGGTGGAAAACCACCTTGTTTAACAATAAACATTTAAAATTATGAAAAATAATTTACTCAGGCTAATTGTGCTTTATTCAAAACAAACCCTAAAGTACTTTTTACTTCAATTGCTTGTCATACAGGTGATTATGGCAGAACCAGGCTCCAGTCAGAGCATGGAAGATTATCAGGTACAGTTACAAGCCAAGAATCAAAAGCTGGTAACGGTATTGGCAGCATTAGAGCAGCAGACAGATTTTGTCTTCGCCTATAATCAGGAAGTAGCCAAAGACAAAACGAAAATTTCCCTCCATTTATCCACGGACCTTAAAACCATGCTTAAAAAGATCACGGAGCAGGTGGATTACGATTTCAAGCGGGTAAATGAGCAGATTTATGTGGTAAGGAGCGAGGTGGTTTACCTTTCAAAAGGAGAAACGGTTCCGGTAGACGAGGACCGGAGTTGGTTGGACATAGAAATAACCGGGACCGTAACAGATGAAAACGGAGAGCCCATTCCTGGGGCTACTGTTTCAATTCCTGGCACTTCGGTAGGAACGGTTACGGATATTGATGGGAATTATAGTTTAAATGTTCCGGATGGGGCTACTCTAGTATATTCATTCATTGGTTATGAATCAAAAGAGATTGAAATTGGAGATCGAAGCGTAATTAATGTAAGTTTAAAAGAGGATGTATCCTCATTGGATGAAGTAGTAGTTTTGGGTTATGGGTCTGTTCAAAAATCTGATTTGACAGGGTCCGTTTCTAAAATTGATGCCAAAGAACTATCAAATTTACCAGCTCCCAGGGTCGATCAATTACTTCAGGGGAGAGCAGCGGGAGTCAACGTAACTTCAGTAAGTGGTAGCCCCGGTGCAAGGGCGTCCATCAGGATCAGGGGAGGAAATTCTGTACAGGGAGATAATGAACCCCTTTATGTTATAGATGGATTTATTGCGGGAACCAATTTTAATCTGAACAATATCAATGTCAACGATATCGAATCCATTGATATTTTGAAGGACGGATCAGCAATATCCTTGTATGGAACACGGGGAGCCAACGGAGTAATTCTAATTTCTACTAAAAGTGGTAAAGGGGTTTCTGGAGGAAAACCCTCCGTATCACTGAATGCTTATACAGGATTTCAAAACCTTGCGAGGAAGATTGATTTTTTAGACGGCCCCGAACGTGCGGCGTATGGATTTGAATACGCAGAATTCAGTGGAGAAGCCAATCCTTTTGTAGATGAAAGTTTGATTGGAAATACCGATTGGCAGGAGCAAATTACCAGAACTGCTCCTATTACCAATCTGGATTTATCAGTAAGAGGGAATTCAGATAGGGTTAATTATTTTATTTCTGGAAATTATATGAACCAAAGGGGTATTATCCGGGAATCAGGGATTGAAAGATATAGCTTTAGGGCAAACTTAGATTTTAAATTAACCGAGAATCTTACTTTAGGGACAAGGATCAATACGTCATTTGTAAAAAACGATAATGACTTAGTCAGTTTGTGGCAAGCAAGGAGAGCCCTGACCACTTTTCCGGTATTTCAGGAAGATGGATCGCTTTGGGACGAAGACTATGTTCAGGGAGGTCCTTTCGATAATCCAGAAGCTTTATTACGAATGCAGACCAATAAAAGCATGGTCAATAATTTATTGGGCAATTTTTATATTGAATATAAACCAATTGAGTCGATTACCATTCGATCTACGATAGGGCCTCAATTAAATTGGCGGAAGCAGAATGTTTTTCAATCTGGAAGTTTGCCATCCAGAGCTGCTGCACAAAGAGGAGGATTTGGAAGGATTACTAATAGCTTCAACAATCAGATATTACAAGAAAACACCATTACTTTTGACAAAGAATTGGCTCCAAACCATAAGATTAATATTCTCGGAGGGTTTACCTGGCAAACTTCCCGCACAGAAGGGTTCACGGCACAAACAGATGGATTACCAAATGATGGTGTCTCCTTTGATGTATTGCAGTTAGGGAATCCAGAAACCTTTAGGCTCACCTCAAGTTTCAATGATCCGTTCCAGATAGTTTCCTGGATAGGAAGGACCAATTATTCCATTTCTGACAAGTATCTTTTTACCCTGGCAGGAAGAGTGGATGGCTCATCGAGATTTTCCGGAGCGAATAATCAATATGCCTTCTTCCCCTCAGGGGCTTTTGCGTGGCGCATTGGAGATGAAGAATTTATCCGGGACCTAAACGTTTTCGACGAACTGAAATTACGGACAAGTTTTGGTAGGTCTGGAAGTCAGGCCATAGACTCTTACAGCACTTTGGCCGTGTTAAATCCTGGTACCGTAATATTTAATGGAAGTCAGGGGATTGGCGTAAGACGAGACAGGCCTGCCAATCCGGATCTTAGGTGGGAGACTACCTCTCAATTCGATATCGGTTTGGAGGCTGGTTTTTTTGATAACCGATTAAGCGTTGAACTCGATTATTATTATAAAAAGACTGAAGACCTACTTTTAAATAGGGAAATCCCCAGACAAACCGGTTTTAGCCAAAGGCTGGAAAACATTGGTTCTCTGCAAAATCAGGGTATTGAGTTGATGATAAGGTCCGTGAACATTGATAGAAATGACTTTAGATGGTCCTCCAGCCTTACCTTATCCGGAAATAGAAGCCGGGTGTTGGATCTGGGAGGTGTAAATGAGATCAATATTCATTTTCTTGACCAAGGGGGACAGGCCGCCAAACTGGTAGTCGGAGAACCAGTTGGGGTTTTCACTGGACTAGAATACTTGGGAACTTGGCAAAGCCAGGAAGAGCTGGATCAATTTAGGTATAGTGGCCTTCGTGCGGTGGTCGGTGGACCGAGATTCAAGGACACTAACGGAGATGGAATGATCAGTTTTAACGATGATTTTGAGATCATTGGAAATCCTGAGCCAATATTCTTTGGGGGAATCAATAACAGCATACAATGGAAGAATTTCTCCTTGGATATTTTCCTTCAGGGTACATTCGGAAATGATGTTTATAATGAATTCGCCCAAAGGGGCTTTTTTGGTAGAAGTGACCAAAACATTTACGGTGTGGCGAGAGATCGTTGGACGGAATCCGATCCACACCCCTATATCCCGAGAGCAGGTGGCACTGTTAGTATTTCCGATATTCCGTCCAATAGCGAATTGGTAGAAGATGGTTCACATCTCCGGTTGAGAAATGTCATGCTAAATTACAATGTACCCTTACGAAATAATAAGTTGTTTAACAGCTTTAGTGTGTATGCAAGTGGTGCAAATCTTCTTCTGATTTCCAATTTTAGGGGATACGATCCGGAAGCGACCCGCATTGGACCGCAATCAGGAAATACCTACGGCAGTGTGGTTCGGGGAATCATTCGTGCAGAATACCCGAACGCTAGAACCGTAACTTTGGGAATAAATGCCAACTTTTAAACCTACACATCATGAAAATTATAAAAACTAATTACCTACTGATTGTATTTTCTTTAGTGTTTGCCACCAGCTGTGAGAGCTATTTGCAGGAGGAAGTTCGGGGAATAATTGATCCCAGTACGTTTTATCAATCAGATGAAGAGGCCGTGCTTGCTGTAAATGGCATTTACCTGAATTTAAGGCAAAATGGATTTTATGGCAATTGGCAGGGAATTCATACCTTCACTCAATTAGGGGCAGACGAATTGGAGTCCAGCCGGCAATTTGGCGGCAATGAACCCATGCAAAATTACACCCTGACCCAAAGCAACTATTCGAATGCCAGGCAATTGTGGCAGTTGATTTATCGTATGATCGGGGATGCTAACTCGGTGATTACAAATGTTCAAAACAGTCCAAACATCAGTGATGCCGTCAAAAATCAATCGATCGGGGAGGCTTTGTATTTACGGAGTTTCGGGTATTACCACCTAAGTAATCTGTGGGGAGACGTACCTTACTATGACGAAGAAATCCCAATTGCCGATGCCGCCGCTTTGGGTAGAATGCCAGTCGACGAAATCCGGAATAACCTTGTTGGTGATTTGAAGCGCATCGAAACGGAAAATCTATTACCTGATTCCTATTCCGGCAATGATCTTGGAAGACCCACCGTTTGGGCAGCCAAAACCTTGCTTGCAAAAATTTATTTATGGCAACAAGACTGGACAAATGCCAGGTCGGAATGTTTGTCTATCATAAGCGAATCTCCGCATCAAATATTGCCAAGTTTCGGTGAAGTTTTTGATGTAAATAATCCATTTAATGAGGAGGTTATCTGGGCCATTGATTTTCAAAAAGACGTTCCGGGGAATGCACAAGACCGCACGGACGGATTCAACCCGAGACTCAGGGATGAGCCAAAAAATCCCGCAGACAGAGGGCCTCTTTCCGATGCATTGGCAGCCAGAAATGAAGAATTTAATGGATATGGTTTGACTGTTCCTATTCTGAGCTTTATCGATGAATTTCCCGAAAATGACTTAAGACGTCCCTATAATATACTCAGTCACTATTTGGGTTTTGAATTAACGTTCCAATACCTGACTAAATTCACCAACTTTGATTTCGTCAATTCCCCCCGCGGAAACCACGGAGAGGCGACCTTAATATTTAGATTGTCAGATGTCTACCTAATGCTGGCAGAAGCCGAGAATGAGTTGAATGGCCCCGGTAATGCTTACCAATACATTAATGCCGTCCGGGAAAGAGCCTATGAGCCCGATCAGCCTTATGCTGGAATGAGCCAATCCGATTTACGAACGGCCATACAGGCTGAGCGAAGATGGGAGTTGGCAGGTGAGGGCCACCGACGGTATGATTTGATCCGATGGGGCATTTTAGTGGAAACGGTAAAAAATGCCGAGTACCGTACTTATGACCCCGGAAACAATATTCAACCACATCATATCCGACTGCCTATCCCCGAAGAGGAAATCATTCTAAATCCTGTACTTTTGGATTCGGACCCTTCTAATAATGGTTATGGGAATTAGAAAAACCCTAATAATAAATAATTATTTAATGTGCAGCTGTCTTATTTTGATGGCTATTCCTATACTTTATTCTTGTGGAAAAGAGAATAAACCCAACATCATCCTGATCAACGTAGATGATCTGGGCTATAAAGACCTGGGCTTTATGGGAAGTACATATTATGAAACCCCAAACCTGGATCAATTGGCAGGGCAGGGCATGGTTTTTTACCATGCCTATGCTGCTGCTGCCAATTGCGCCCCCAGCCGAGCCAGCCTGATGAGTGGCAGGAATACCCCCAGACATGGGGTGTATACGGTCGACAATTCGGAAAGAGGAAATGCAAAAACCCGTAAAATCATTCCTACCCCCAATCGGGATTTCCTTCCTGATTCCTTGTATACCCTGGCCAAGATGCTAAAGGATAATGGCTATACGAATGGCACTTTCGGAAAATGGCATATCAATGAGGATCCCTTGCAACATGGTTTTCATGTCAATGTGGGAGGGGCGCACCATGGAAACCCGGGTAGAAATGGGTATTTTAGTCCCTACAATATCAGCTTTATAGAAGATGGGCCTGAGGGCGAATACCTGACCGACCGATTGACCCGGGAGGCCATCGCATTTATTGAAGCCAATCAGTCGAAACCGTTTTTCGTAAACTTAGCCTTCTATTCCGTACATACTCCCATTATGGGCAAGGAAAGTCTGATAGAAAAGTTTAAGAATAAACCGGGAAGGGAAGGACAGGACCGGGCTGATTATGCGGCCATGGTAGCTTCGGTAGATGAAAATGTCGGTAAACTATTGCAGGTCCTTGATGAATTAAACCTTTCAGATAATACGCTTTTGATCTTTACTTCAGATAATGGTGGGATCAGGGATATCTCCTACCAGGACCCTTTGCGAGCAGGAAAGGGTTCCTATTATGAAGGAGGTATCCGAATCCCTTTGGTAATTCGTTGGCCTGGAAAAATTCCCGCCGGAACTACCTCCGATGTTCCCGTGACTCATATGGATTTTTACCCAACGATAAGGAGTATCATTGAAGTGGAGCAGGTGGGGGAGGAGAACTGGGACGGAATGGACCTGGCTCCCCTGTTTAAGCAAGAATCGCAAGCGGAGAGGCCCCTCTTTTGGCATTTTCCCGTCTACCTTCAAGCCTATAACCCTAAAGAAGATGGGGGCCGGGATCCCTTGTTCAGAACCCGTCCGGGGTCTGTAGTCAGAAAAGGGAAATGGAAGCTCCATCATTATTTCGAAGAGGATGATTATGAACTCTATAACCTGGAGGAAGATCCGGGAGAAACAACCAATTTGGCGGAAAGGGAGCCAGAAATCCGGGACCAGCTGATTAAAATGCTCGAAGGCTGGAGGAAGGAAGTCCATGCACCTGTTCCGAATCAGTCAAATCCCCATTATGATAAAGCATTTGAAATGAACCTTATAAATGAAAAATTGAATGAATAAGCTGTTTTTAATAATGTTGCTGGTAGTTTCCCGCATTTTGATGCCTGAATTTGCCTTTGGAACCAGCCCGGTCGCTAAAAAACCCAACATCATTTTTATTCTAACCGATGATTTGGGGTATGGTGACCTGGGGATATTGTATCAAAACCAACGGAAAGCAGAAGGCAAACCCTATCACCGTACACCCAATTTGGATAAAATGGCCGCAGAGGGAATGATCTTAACCCGTCATTATGTACCTGCACCGGTTTGTGCGCCTTCCCGGGCTTCCTTGCTCCTGGGGCAACACCAGGGACATGCCGAAATCAGAAACAATCAATTTGATAAAGCCCTTCCTGCCAACCATAACCTGGCGACCGTGCTGAAGGAGGCCGGTTATGCGACGGCATTGATTGGTAAATACGGGCTTCAGGGCCTGCAGGGAGACAGTCCTGCTACCTGGGAAGCCTACCCTACCAAAAGGGGCTTTGATTATTTCTTCGGATATGTCCGTCACCGGGATGGACACAATCATTATCCGTCACACGATGTGGCAAATAGGGGACCGATGGAGTTCTACGACGGAAATGAAGAGATATCCAGTCAATTAAAGGGAAGTTACACCACGGACCTTTTTACAGCCAGGGCAAAAAAATACATTCAAGACCATAAAAAGGGCCATCCCGATCAACCGTTTTTTATGTACCTGGCCTACGATACCCCGCATGCAGGTCTGGAAATCCCCAGCATGCCCTATCCCTCGGGTGGGGGTGCAACCGGAGGTATGCAATTCATCGGAGAAAAAGATAATTTTATCAATACCGCCAAGGGGGAGGTAAATGGTTTTATCCATCCGGATTACCGCAAGGAAGAGTGGCCGGAAGTACAGCAACGCTTTGCCAGCATGGTTCGCCGAATTGATAACGCCATCGGAGATCTGATTCACTTATTGAAGGACCTGAATATTGACGAGGAAACACTGATCGTATTTACCTCCGATAATGGTCCACATCACGAATCCTATGGTTATGGAGATTATGATCCTGTTTTTTTTGAAAGTTTCGGAAATTTGGATGGAACCAAACGCGATACCTGGGAGGGAGGTATCCGTGTGCCGGCACTGGTAAGGTGGCCGGGAGAAATACAGGAAAGCGTGAAAAATGACTCTCCCTCAGGGTTCCATGATTGGTTGCCGACATTTGCTGAAATCAGCGGTTTGCCAGCGCCAGCCAATACCGACGGCAGGTCACTCTGGCCCATACTTTCCGGAGAGGATAATGAGCACGATGGTAAAGTTTATATTGAGTACCAGGTTAATAATAACACGAAGAGCTACGAATCCTTCCTCGAATCCAAAAGGGGAAAAAAGCGGGGTGAAATGCAGGTGTTGTACCTGGATGGCTATAAGGGTATCCGATATAATATATTATCTCATGAAGATGATTTCCGTATTTTTGATACGAAATCCGATCCCGGAGAAGCCAATGACCTCGCCGGAACGAATGGGGAGTTTGTCAAGCTCCAAAAAGAAATGAAAAATGCTGTTCTACGTTGGCGAAGGTACAATGCTTCGGCCGAACGGCCCTATGACGATTTGCCGGTTCCTGCGCTGGACCTGAATGGGATTCCTGAAATGGGGGTGCAGGTTGCCAGCTACCGGGGGGATTTCCCATGGGTGCCCTTTATCGATACCGAAAAGGACCTACCTTCGGAGTTTCACCTTTTGGCCCAATTGGATGACTTTGTACCCAAGGAGGAGGCTAAGGTATTTGTATTCCAGGGATTGCTAAAAGTAGATCAAACCGGTGCTTACGAAATCCGCTTTCACACCAATGGCGGTCTGGTGATGCATGTCCACGATGCGCTGGTGGTGGATAACGATCATCCAAGCCTGGCAAAGGAATCCGGAAAGTCCAGCTTGTTTCTGGAGAAAGGGTATCATCCCGTTAAATGGGTTGTCAAAAAGCCGGAGGATAAGGAAAACCTGAAGCTGGAGCTGAAATGGACCGGACCGGGTTTTCAGGACAAACCCTTGAGCCTGTACCAACAAACCCCAACCAACTAAATGGAAGGATTATAAACATACGTTTCGACCTATATTCATAATAAAACCGTCATTCCGAGGCTCCTAGGGTGGATTTGTGCGGAGGAAGCCGTGGGAATCTTTAGTAAAACGGGACTGCCACACCATAGTGCGCACAAAAAAGGGTTCGCAGTAACGATATAGCCGGGTTTAAGTACGCTCTTAACTGGAAATCAGGTTATAAGGGTAAAAAGATTTTAATAGAGGGGGTATTCGGATTCCTTTTATGGTCGGCCAGAAAGGCAAAATCGAATGGTAGATACGAAAATGAAAACCAAACCCCGGTAGGGGTGAAAGGAGTGTAATCCCGGGTAAGCCTACAGCGGAGGCGCAGCCCGGGGTATTTTTGTGGGGTTTTCCGGAATAATAGGTAAATAATTTCTATATTTAAAAGACTACTTAAAATGACCAAAACCCAATGAAACCTCCTTCCATGAATTTTATTCTGAGTTACAAAATAAGCTTAACAGTTGTTATTTTATTTCTTTCCGCCAGCTTCGGTTTCAGCCAAACAGCGAAACCAAACATCATATACATCCTTTCCGATGATCAGTCCTGGACCGATTATGGGTTTACCGGACACCCGCACATAGAGACCCCCCGCATCGATCAACTGGCAGCGGAGGGACTCACCTTTACCCGCGGCTATGTGACGGCTCCTCTTTGCAGTCCTTCCCTGGCTTCCATCATCACAGGGTTGTATCCCTACCAGCATGGTATTACGGGAAATGATCCGGAATTCACCTTTGAAAAACCACGGTACCAAACCGATTGGCAGGAAGCCAGGTCCCGGCTTTACAAAGACTACCTGGACGAATTCCAACAACACCCTACGGTACCCCAGCTGTTACAAAAACTCGGCTATGTATCCTTTCAGTCCGGCAAATGGTGGGGTGGCCACTGGAAGGAGGGTGGCTTCACCGATGGCATGACGCATGGAGACCCCACAAGGGGAGGCCGCCATGGGGATGAGGGATTGAAAATCGGAAGAGAAGGCATGGACCCCATCTTTGATTTTATGGATCAGGCCATAGCCGATCAGGATCCGTTCTTTATCTGGTATGCTCCCTTTTTGCCCCATTCTCCGCATACGCCACCGGATTCTCTTTTGCAAAAATACCTGCCCAAAGCTCCTACCGAAGCGGTGGCTGCCTATTGGGCCATGTGTGAATGGTTGGACATCACGGTAGGCCAGCTATTGGATAAGGTGGAAGAGGAAGGATTGACCGACAATACCCTGGTGGTATTTGTAACCGACAATGGCTGGATTCAGGATCCTGACCGGCCCAACCGATATGCACCCGGATCCAAACAAGACCCACAAGACATGGGCATTCGGACACCTATCATTTACAAGTGGCCGGCAAAAATCAGCCCCCGCATGGATACCGAAAACCTGACCAGCAGCATCGATATGGCTGTGACCACCTTGGCAGCGGTAGGTATGGAGCCGCTTCCAGACATGCAAGGCGTCAATGTGCTGGACACAAAAGCATTGTCGAAAAGAAAACAGATTTACAGCATGGATTTCTCTCATGACATGGTGGCCGTGGACCAACCGGAGCAAACATTGGAAAGCCGCATCATAATCAGTGGTTCCTGGAAGTTGATTAACCCGGGTATTGCCAATCCCAACAATCAGGAAGTCCTTCTATATGATATTCTGAAAGATCCCATGGAAACGGAGAATTTAGCGGATGAGCATCCTAAAGTGGTTAAAAAGCTTGTGGCTGACCTGGATAAGTGGTGGGCCGGAGAGGTAGGTTCCAAACAATAGTTAAGGAAAGTATTAGTTAAAAAAAGGCGGGGGTTTTTCCTGCTTTTTTTAATTGGTGCTGATGTACTCCTATGAACACTAAGTTTCCATCCCTCAAAATGGTCATTTTCGGGTTTTTTGGGTAGATAAGGAAAGAGGAAAAGTCTAAAAACTAATAATTCTATTATATGGAAGAAAACAGGCGCACATTTTTAAGCAAAATCGGATGGCTAGCGGGAAGTTTGCTTACTCCGGTCAATGCTATCTGGGCCAAGGTTCCTTTCAAAGGGTCAATTGCACCGGTATATTTCACCAATGGATTTAAGATGACGGAAGTTTCTCAATCGGAAGTAATCGTATGGAGCCGTCTTGGTACTCAGGCCAAACCCAATCCCCTTATCCACCGGAAAGAAAAGCATCCCAGTCAAAACAACGAATATCCTATTGACTTTGATGAACAAATGCCTGCAGAAAAAATGGATGGAGGCCTGACCGGTTCACCCGGGTGGGTACGGGCAATTCTAGAAAACAAGGGAGACAGGATGGTGTCCGACTGGCAGGAGGCCAGGGCAGAAAGGGATTTTACGGTCCATCTTTCCTTTTCAGGTTTGCATCCTGCTACGGAATACAAGGTGCGGCTGGAAGGTAAAGCGGAAAAGGGTGAAGTTACGGCCTTCCAAACCGGATCGTTTAAGTCTGCAGGAAGCCAGACAGATCCTTCGGAACTTTTACTGACTACTTCTACCTGCCAGTATTTCTGGAATCATGATGATAGGGAAAGGGGGTTTAAAACCTATGATGCCATGCGTAAGCTACAACCTGATTTTTTTGTGCATACCGGTGATTATGTGTATTATGACAGGATAGGACCCATGGCGACTACCCTTGAAAAGGCCAGACATAAATGGCATGCCATGGATGGCTGGCCCGCTTTAAAGGAATTTTACCGGCAAGTCCCCCTTTATATGTTGAAGGATGATCATGACCTCTTAAAAGATGATGTTTATCCCGATACCAGTCCTTTGGGTGAGTTTACGCTAGCGCAAGGCCTCCAAGTCTGGCGGGAGAATGTCCCCTTAAAGGGTGAGCCGTACAGGACCTACAGGTGGGGTAGGAATTTGCAGATATGGTTGGTGGAGGGCAGAGAATTCCGGACGCCGAAGGAAAGCCTTTCAGGAAGTTCCAGGACCATTTGGGGTGAAGCACAAAAGCGGTGGTTTGTGAATACCATCAAGGCCTCCGACGCAACCTTTAAAATCCTTTTTTCTCCTACACCTGTGGTAGGTCCCGATAGGGAGAAAAAAATGGATAATCATGCCAATCAACTGTTTGATGAGGAAGGAAATTGGTTGCGGCAATTATTGTCTGAAATCGAGGGAGTTTTTGTGGTTAATGGAGACCGGCATTGGCAGTATTTTTCCATAGACGATAAAACAGGCCTGAGGGAATTCGGTGCAGGTCCCGTGTCGGATGCGCAGTCAGGGGGCTGGTCAGAAGACGATGTGCGTCCCGAACATCAATTTTTAAGGGTAAAAGGAGGATTTTTGAGCATCAGGCTATCTCATCAGGCTGGTAGACCAAAAATTGAATTCAGACATCACGATGTAGAAGGTGAGGTTATGCATCAGGAGGAATTTGAAGCTTAGGGATGAAATCAATTTGAGCTGTTCGGGAAACAGGTTGAATGAAATAAAAAAAATACTATCTGGTATTCCTTTTTATCCGGTCATAAACCGCTACTTATTAGGATAATTGTCTGTATCATTTGTTTAATATCAATACGTTAATAAAGCTTAATGATGGATACCAGCTATTTAAAAAATCATCAGAACTTGACGAAACATACTTTTTTAACGATAGTCATATGCTTTACATTTTTTCTGTTTTTTGGATTGCCTTTTCAAAATCATGCCCAGGATTTCGGCGAACAAGGTCATCCAATGAATAAAAACACGGATAGCAGGGAGATCTTTAACTATTGGGGCACTACTTCCGATGCTGATCAAAAATTTTATGAATCGGCTTATACCATTTTATCATCGGGAAAAAATAGCTCCTATGCCGACCTTATGGAATCAACTTTTTTTAATCAACTGGTTGAAAGGCAGGGAAGAAAAATTTTGGCTGGCCCAATGCTTGGCCAAATCAAATCCGATGGTGCTACTGTATGGGTTAGAACGTTGGAACCGGCAAAGATTGAAGTGGAAATAGAAAAGGAAGATGGAATAGTTGTTTTTGGTCCGGCATATTCCAATTATGAAACGGATTTATCTGCTGAAATAAGGATTGATGGGTTACAATCTTCCTCTCGCTACCCCTATCAACTAATAGTTAACGACAAGGATATTTCTCCCAGCACCGATCAAGTGATCAATACCGTGCCGGAATTGGGAACAAACCAAGAGGTTAAAATTGCCTTTGGTTCTTGTCCTCACCGTTGGGGGTTGGGAAATCACAACTTATCATCCTTCTAAGGAGGATCCAGCTGTTACCTTCCGACTTATAAGTGATGATGGTAACTACCTATTTGAAAAAACCATAAATATAAGTGAATTGACACCATGATGATCAAACTCCTTTTTTTATGTTAATCTTCATTTAAAAGTGATAAAAATTGTTTTATAAACATATCAATAAAAAAAAGCCATAATTAATATGGAAAACATCAAGCCGATTTCTTCTTTAAAAGAGATCTAATGGATATTAAATAAGAAAGGCTTCATTTTAAATTTTGTTAAAAATGGGAGCCCCAGGCTTAATACCAACCAATATAAGACAAAGAGCATATGGCGATCAGTTTTCAGCAGTTGAATACAGTGATTCAGGCCAGGAAGCCAACGATGAAGCGATTCTTCAGGAAAGGATGCTGGAGTTGGCGTTTGAAGGCAAGCGTTGGTTTGATCTGGTGAGGTTTGACCAGGCATTTGAGCGGGTCCCCTCTTTGCAAGGCAGGAGCAATGAACGCCACCTTTTGCTGTGGCCAATATCCCTGGGCACCATTAGTTTGAATGCTAAAATTGAACAGAACCCGGGATACGGGAATTGAGAGGAACTAGAATGGAAGCCAAATAGTATCTTTGGCTTCCATTTAAAAATAGAAAATATGAGATTTAAAAAAATTGAAGGGCTGATTGCCGCTACTTTTGCTCCCTATAATGGAAAAGGGGAAATCAACCCGAATATCCTATCCAACTATGCCTATTCTCTGAAAACCAATGGCATAAAAGGGGTTTTTATCAATGGCACAACCGGCGAAGGGGCATCTCTGAATCTGGAAGAAAAACAAATTTTAATGCAAGCCTGGGCCAGGGAGCAGACAGAAGCTTTCAAGGTCATGGCCATGCTTGGGGGAACTAACCAAAAAGAATCGATCATACTGGGTAAACTAGCGGCGGATTTGGGGTTATATGGGGTGGCTGTCACAGCGCCCTATTATTTCAGGCCTGGTAATGTGATCCAATTGGTGGATTACATGCAGCCCATCGCTGCTACAGCTCCCGACCTGGCTTTTTACTTCTACCATATTCCGCTGCTCACCAAAGTAGATTTGCCCATGGTAGGATTATTGGAGGCTGTAACCGATAAGATCCCAAATTTTGCGGGTATCAAGTACACCCACCATAACCTGATGGAATTTAACCAGTGCCTGCGTTTCAATCATGGCAGCTATGATGTGCTTTGGGGCTGGGATGAGACCTTTTTAGCCGGACTGGCCATGGGGGCAAAAGGAGCCGTAGGCAGCACCTATAATTTTGCAGCACCCCTTTATCAGGGCATTAAAAAAGCCTTTGATGGGGGAGATTTGTTAAAGGCATTGGCACTTCAGGAAAAGTCAATTGATTTTATCAACTTGTATGGAAGATTTGGGGGACCGGCTGCTGGAAAGGCTATATTAAAGCTTTGTGGCATCGATTGCGGTGATTTCAGGGCACCAGTAAAAAACCTGGACCCGAAAATGCTGGACACCTTGAAAGCTCAATTGATGGCTCAGGGATTTTTTGATTTTTCAAACCTAAATACCCAAGATTCATGAAATCCCTGCTATGGTAAAAGTGTATAAATCAATTCTTTTTTGCCTGATTTTGTGTCCATTTCTGTGGAGCCAACTCTGGGCACAGGAAGTACCGAAGACCTATGGTGATTATAATTGGGAAACGGTAGCAGAGCTGCCGGCCTGGCCGGAGCAAAGTGCTTCCCTGGGATATGCCGGAATGTATGCCGGTACTCACAACGGGGCATTGATACTGGCTGGGGGAGCTAACTTTCCAGATAAAAAACCCTGGAAGGGAGGGGAGAAAAAATTCTGGGATAGGATTCACGTGCTGGAAAAAGATAAGGCAAGATGGGTGGAGGGTATTGATATACGGCTTCCGGTAAACATGGCCTATGGGGCATCGGTAAGTACGCCCATAGGGCTTTTCTGTTTAGGGGGAGAGAATGAAGAGGGGTACCACAACAGCACCTGGTGGATATCCTGGGACAGCAATAATCAAAAAGTTGCGTTGAAAGAAGGTATTGCTCTTCCCATGAAACTGGCTAATGCATCAGCTGTTTATGTCGAAGGTTATGTTTACCTGGCAGGAGGTGAAAATCAGGAGGTATGGAATCGATTTTACCGGCTTGACATCAATGACCCCGGAGCGGTGTGGGAGGCATTACCACCTATTCCGGGACAAGGCCGGTCTCATGCGATGATGGCCGTGCAGCATGACGGCAGGGAGCAAAAAATATTTTTAGCCGGTGGAAGAAGAAAGCAGACAGATGCGCCTGCCTACTTTTATGACGATTTTCTGTCCTACTCCCCGATGAGGAAAGAATGGGTAAGCCAGGGAAACATAGAAGATGGACAGGGTAAGACGATTCCTCTGGCAGCAGGCACAGCAGCAGCTTTTGGTTCCGGGCACATCTTGCTGTTGGGTGGAGATGAAGGAGTATTGTACCGGCAGCTGGAGCAAATTGCTCTTGATCTGGAGGATGCTACTTTGAGTAGGTCAGATTCCTTACAGTTGATAGCAGAAAGAAATGGCATTTTGGATGCGCACCCGGGTTTCAGTCAAAGGGTATTGGCCTATCATGCGGTGACAGGCACCTGGTCCCGGCTGGCCGATATGCCGTTCCAGGGCCCGGTAACCACTACTGCTGTATTTTGGGAAGGGGAACTTATTCTGCCTTCGGGAGAAATTAGCCCCGGAACCAGAACTCCTGCCATCCGTGGGATGAAACTTTCAAAAAAAGAAGGTTTTGGCTGGGTGAATTATTCAGTTCTGGGTTCGTACCTGGGAATTTTGGTGGTTATGGGGATTATCATTTCCAAAAAACAAACCTCTGTTACAGATTTTTTCAAGGCAGGAGGAAGGGTGCCCTGGTGGGCTGCGGGAATCAGCGTTTTTGGTACTCAGCTCAGTGCCATCACTTTCATGGCGATCCCTTCCAAAACCTTTGCCACTGACTGGACACTGTTTTGGCTACTCATGACGATCATAATGGTTTCTCCCATTATCATTTTTTGGTTTTTGCCTTTTTTCAGACGGCTTAACCTCACCTCAGCATATGAATACCTGGAGATGAGGTTTGACAAAACCGTTCGCCTGCTGGGAAGCCTGATTTATATCGCCCTGCAGCTGGGAAGGTTAGGCATCGTATTGTTGCTGCCTTCTCTGGCACTTGCAGTGATTACCGACATTGATGTCATGACCTGCATCCTGTTAATGGGTGTGTTGAGTATTTTGTACACCGTCTTGGGGGGAATTGAAGCCGTCATATGGACAGATGTGATCCAGGTGGTGGTATTGTTGGGGGGAGCCCTGATGTGTTTGGTGTTGATGGTATTCAGCATTGATTTGAGTTGGCAGGAATTGGCTACCTTTATCATGGAGGATCAAAAAATGAAGCTATTTGATACCCGGCTGGATTTCACAGGAACGGCCATTTGGGTCATCTTACTGGGAGGCTTGGCCTCAAATATTGTACAGTATGGCAGTGATCAAACCGTGATTCAAAGGTACTTGACCACCAAAGACGAATCCTCAGCCGCCAAAAGTATTTTGACAGGGGCCTTGATGGCATTGCCCTCAGCCCTGATTTTCTTTTCTATAGGGACGGCCCTGTATTTGTTTTACCTCAGCCATCCCCAGGAATTATCACCTGTCATGTCCAATACCGACAGTATTTTCCCCTGGTACATCGTTACCCAATTGCCCAATGGGGTGTCAGGCTTACTGATTGCCGCTGTTTTTGCGGCGGCCATGTCCAGCCTGGACAGCAGCATGAATTCGGTGGCTACCGTGGTGACCACCGACTTTTACCATCAATGGTATCCCCGCGACGGGGAAGGTAAAAATTCCCTCCTTTTTGCCAGGTCCATTACCGTAATCGTTGGTTTATTGGGGACAGGTTTTGCTCTGGTGATGGCCAATATGGGCATTCCTTCGCTCTGGGACCAATTCAATATGCTGGTCGGCCTTTTTGCTGGCGGGCTGGGAGGCATCTTTCTGATTGGAATACTTTCCTCCAGCACCAATGCAAGGGGAGCGCTGATCGGCATTTCTGGCAGTGCGGTCATTCAGGTTGCGATCAAGTATCAAACCGAGCTGAGCATCCACCTTTATGCATTGACGGGTTTGGTGAGTGCCATGGTGCTGGCTTACCTGGCCAGTAAATGGTTTCCCAGGTCAAGCAAAGAAAAACTGGCAGGCCTTACCCTCAAAACCATGGGTAAAAGGGTAAAAGAGGAATTGGCCTGAAGGCAAAAAAGGTAATAAGGAGGTCGTTAGGGAAAACCATAACAGGCCAATACAGAAAAAACGTAACTATTAATCAATTGACTATGAAACTGCTTAACATTTGCTTACTGATTTTAATATTGTCTGGCTGCCACAGCGAAAAAAATTGGCCATTATCAGAAGACATGGCCTGGAAGCAGACCTATGTTCCTGTAATTACAGGAAAAGCTACCACCATAGGCCGGCTGGAAATGAATTTAAAAACGGAGAAAAGCTTTAACGGGATGGGATTGGACCTCGAGTCCGACATAGAAATAGTCGACGTTTCCCTTTTCCGGATACTGGATAATGAGCCGGAAAAAATGGGGTCTTTCAAAGCTACAGATGGCCGATGGTTGTTGGAGGCAGAAACGGTTTTGCCGGCAGGGAATCAGCAACTCGATATCGCCATAACTACGGGAAAAGACGCTGATATAAAAGAAAGAATAGATTTAAAGGTGACTTATGTGAATTTGGCAGGTGAAAGTGTCAGGCCTCAGGGGCAGGAAAACCTGATGCCGTACCGCCTGGCAAAAGGTCTCAGAAACAAGGGGGACGATGGGGTGCATACCTACAGGATTCCAGGTCTGGCGACCAGCAAAGCGGGAACACTGCTGGCGGTATATGATGTGCGTCGTGAGCAGGGAGCTGATTTGCAGGGAGATATTGATGTAGGCTTAAGTAGGAGTACGGATGGAGGTCAAAACTGGGAACCCATGAAAATCATCATGGATATGGGAGCGTGGGGCGGCTTGCCCCAGGATCAAAATGGGATAGGAGATCCTGCCATATTGGTAGATGAAGAGACGGGCACCATCTGGGTAGTGGCTTTATGGTTGCATGGGAAACCCAACACGGCAGCCTGGAATAGCTCCGGTCCGGGTCTGAAACCGGAAGAAACAGGGCAGATGATGTTGGTAAAATCGGAGGATGATGGAAAAACCTGGTCTGCACCCATCAATATCACAGAACCTATGAAAGACCCCTCCTGGAACCTTTTTTTCAATGGCCCGGGAAAGGGAATTACCATGAAGAATGGCACCTTGGTTTTTGCGGCTCAATATAAGGACGCTGATAAAATGCCCTACAGTACCATTATTTACAGTGAAGACCGGGGAGCGTCCTGGAAGGTAGGTACAGGTGCCAAATCCAATACCACGGAAGCTCAGGTGGTAGAATTGGCTGATGGAAACCTGATGTTAAACATGAGAGACAACAGGGGAGGTTCCCGATCTGTGGCGGTCACAGCGGACATGGGAAAAACCTGGACGGAGCATCCCAGTAGCAGGTCTGCCCTGATTGAGCCGGTATGCATGGCCAGCCTGATCAATTTCAATGAGGAGGTATTGTTTTTCTCCAACCCGGCCTCTACGGAAGCCAGACAGGATATTACCATAAAGACCAGTTTGGACCAGGGAAACAGCTGGCCGGAGGACATGCAGGTATTGTTGGATCAGGAGAAAAGTGCCGGGTATTCTTGTCTGACCATGATTGACAGCGATCACATCGGTATCATTTATGAAAGCAGCCAGGTCCATTTGGCTTTTCAGATCATCCCATTAGAGGATTTGATCAAGGAATAGGTATGAATTTGAATAAGAAACCATCTACCGTCCACTCGTTCGGAATTTACCCCATTAATAGAATAAAAATTTAATTGTCTACAATTTTTCGTATTTTAGGAGTAATATTTATCGAAAAAACCGATTTTCCATAAAATATTACCTAAGCCAACATGTTAAAAATTGTATATTTATCATTTATTTTTCTACTAATCGGTGGTTCTGTATATTCTCAGGCTACTCTTAGTGGAAAGGTACGGGATAAGGCTTCTAAAGAGACCCTTCCCGGCGCCTATGTTTTTGTAACTACCACCGAGGGTGATACCTTAAGCACCACGTTCACGAACGAAAATGGTCGCTTTACATTCGATAGACCGGTTCAAAGCAGCCTGGAAATCAAGATCAGTTTTGTGGGGTATGAGAACCTGAGTAAACTAGTCGAGAATACCAACAAGAGAAATTTGGGAACGTTTGAATTAGTGGAGGAAGGAAGTTTACTGGAAACCTACGAGCTGGAAGCCCAGACCATGGCAGGCCAAATGAAAGGAGACACGGTATCCATGAATGCGGCTGCTTACCAGACAAGAGGCCAGGCCAGTGCTGGCGAATTGATTCGGAAAATGCCGGGAGTGGTCATGCAGGGAGGTACCATTGAGGTACAGGGGGAAACCGTGGGGCGTGTTTTGGTGGATGGAGAGCCGTTTTTCGGGGATGACCCAGCCATGGCCATGCAGAATTTACCCGTTGAAGTAATCGACCGGATAGAATTTTTAGATCAACTCAGCGATCAGGCCCAGCTAACAGGATTTGACGATGGGGAAACCATTAAGACGATCAATATTATCACCAAAAAAGAAAAACGAGGCGGCACATTTGGTCGTGTGTTTGCCGGGTATGGTACAGACGACAATTACCTGGTAGGTGGGAGCGTGAATTTCTTTAATGAAGCGCAACGTATTACCGCCCTGGGATTGAGCAATAATATCAACCAGCAAAACTTTTCGGCTGATGACTTGTCGGGAGCCTTTGGAGGTGATGATAACCGGCGGGGTGGAAGAGGTCGTAGAGGTAATCCCCTTACCACCCGGGAAAGGCCGGGCATTACCCATACCAATGCCATTGGATTAAACTTTACTGATAAATTTGATGACGGAAGGGCCAAAATTACCGGGAGTTATTTTTTCAATGAAAGTAAGAATTTTCTGAACCGAAATTCCTCCCGGGAGTATATTCTTCCCAGTGATAGCTTGCAGCTTTACGATGAAATCAGAAATAGCGAAAATAATAACCAGAATCACCGCCTGGACCTTCGACTGGATTACGACATGTCTGAAAAGCATGCCATCATTTGGCGGCCTCGTGTAAGGTATGAAAAAGGAAGTTCGTATAGCCTGCTATCGGCTCAAAATTTGTTTAATCCCAGCACTCCCATAAACGAGACTGAAAACACCACCTCGGGAAACAATGAATCGTTTCGGTTTTTAAGTGATTTTACCTATCGGTATAAGTTTAATAAAGAAGGACGAACGCTTTCAGCAAAGTTTGATACGCGTATGGATAATGACAATCGGGATTCCCGGCTGGTATCTGTCAACCGTGATTTTCAGACCCAAAATTTGGATAGTTTGATTCAAAATTCCCTTAGCGAATCCAGTTCCTTTAATTATGAATTCGAAATCGAATACAGTGAGCCTATCGGAGAGCATTCACAGGCAAGGCTGGAATACGAGGTGGGAAATGACCTGGGCAACACCTTGCAGGAAGTGTCCCAGCGAGAAATGGAATCCACTCTTTTCGAGTTGGACTCGACCCTTTCCAACGAGTTCGAAAACACCTATCTGCAACACGAGATTGGTTTGGGGTACCGGTACAATAAGGATAAGATCAGGATTTTTTCTTCATTCGACTACCAAATTTCAATTCTGGATAGTGACAGAGTTTTTCCCGGGTTTGAAAATACGAACCGCACCTTCCGGAACTTTGTACCCCGAATGGTATTTATTTACGACCCGAATGAAAACACCAACATCCGGATTTATTACCGCGGAGATACAGATGCCCCATCCGTTAGACAGCTACAGGATGTCATTGACAACAGCAACCCCATTCAAATATCTACCGGTAACCCCAATCTGGACCAGGAATACGAGCACCGCCTGTACACTCGTATCCGGAAAATGAACCCGGAGACCAACAGGTCCTTCTTTATGTACCTGGGAGCTAGGACGACAAGTAATTACCTTGGCAATGCTACTTATATTGCCAGCAGAGACACCCTGATACAAGGTGATGTTTTGCTGAGGCAGGGAGGACAGCTCAACAGACCGGAAAACCTGGACAATTACTGGGATCTGAGAAGTTACTTTTCCCTTGGCTTTCCACTCAATTTTATGCAAAGCAATCTGAATCTGAGTGCCAGAGCTGGCATTACCAATCGGCCCGGGCTGATTAATGAACAAACCAACTACAACCGAAATATGTATGTCGGACCTGGAATCGGGATTAGTAGTAATTTAGGAGAACATCTGGATTTTAACCTGTCCACCCGCGGGAATTACAATGTAGTCCGCAGCAGTTTGCAGGAAAATCTCAACAACAACTATTACACGCAAAGTACCCGGCTGGATTTATATTGGAATTTCACCGGAGGCTTTTTCTTCAGCACCAATGTGAACAATCAACTATACAAAGGCCTGGGAGAGGAGTTTGACCAATCTGTTTGGCTGATGAACGCTGATCTGGGTTACCGCTTCCCACCGACGGAACAATTTGAACTGAAAATGACCATATTTGATTTGCTCAATCAAAATACCAGTATTGATAGAAATGTAACCGATGTGTATGTAGAGGATACCCGGACGCAGGTAGTGCAGCAGTTTTTTATGATGACGCTTACCTATAATATCCGGAGTTTTGGTGGCTCAGCGTCGGCATCCCGGATGATGGGTAACTAATGGAGAATAGGAACATCTGTCCTAATGGCATCGTTTGATGGCGAATATTTGTTATCTTTATCCTCTAAGGCCGCACCAATAAGAATAAATACTAATTTATAAAACCCTCAAAATCATGAACATTACCCTGAAACAAGCTGAAAAAGTAATGGAAGCAGCAAAAAAGAAAGCGGCGGCTATCGATACAAAGATGGATATATACGTCGTCGATACGGGTGCAAACCTTACGGCATTTGCACGCATGGACGGTGCCTGGCTGGGCTCGGTAGACATCAGTATCAAAAAGGCAAAAACCGCCATGTACTTCACCATGGACACCGAGCAGTTAAGCCCTTTGGTACAGCCCGGAGCCCCTCTGTATAATATAGAACACTCCAATCAAGGCTTGATTACTTTTCCCGGTGGCGTTGTTTTGAAAAATAAAGAGGGGACGATTCTGGGAGCGATCGGTGTTTCCGGAAGCACGGTGGAAGATGATCACGAGGTGGCAAAGGCAGGAGCGGAAGCATTATAGCCTGTACCAACCGGATCATAACTGATCAAATTTCCCTTGCCTTCAGTGAGATGAACTCCAATGTCTTGCTGAAGGTTTTTTTGTTTTCGGGTGCTGGTTTTTTAACGATTTAGTAGGAGGTTGTTCCTTTGGTTAAAGGAAAAAAATCATTATCTTTTCCAATACAAGTCAATTAAACCCGATAACAAATGACCGATCAGGAGCTTTGTCAGAAGCTTTATGAGGGCGACAAAAAGGCTTTTGATGGCATTTATCAGAAGTACTGGAAACGGCTCTTTTTATATGTTTATAAACTTACCGATGATAGGTACCAAAGTGAGGATATCGTGCAGGAGGTTTTTGTAAAACTTTGGCGAAGAAGGCAGGCCAAAAAGATCAATCAATTGGAAAATTATCTATTTAAATCTGCCAAATATGGTGTTTCCAATCTGATCAGGGACCGGAAGATCAGAATTCCATTGGAGGAGCATGTTTCTAATCTTGTGGATGAAGTGAATGCTAACCTGTTGATGGAAGAAAAAGAAACCGAACGCATCATTCGGGATAGTATCAGCAGCTTGCCTTCCCGGTGCCAGGAGGTCTTCATTATGAGCAGGGATAATTTTCAGAGCAACCAGGAAATCGCTCACCAGTTAAATCTTTCTGTCCGAACGGTAGAAACCCAAATCCACAAGGCTTTGAAATTTATTAAAAAAAACCTCGGGCAAATTTATTTTTGGTAATCCCGTTTAGGAGAAAGGATACTTCGAAAAAACTAATTTTTAGGTTTAATATTTAATTTTTATTTCGTATTCATCTTTTTCATCCAAAATTTATTTTATTTTTCACCAAAGAAACCGGTAAAAATATTCCATAGGCGTACGTAGTAGTGCTTCCTTTTGTGTCTACCTTTTTAAATAGACCCTTAGGCATGAGTAAACACGTATTTTTAGAACTATTGGAAAAGCAGATCCGTGGTCTTACAAACGAACGTGAAGACCGGCTAATTGATGCCATTTTTGAACGGATGGAACGTAGGGGATTGCATCGGAAGCTGGATGCCACTGAGGAGGAAATCAGGGAAAGCATCAAAGCGAAGATAGAGCTGGAACTGAAGCCCCAAAAGAACTATGAATCGGTATCCAGGATGTTGGCCATAGTGGCTGTGGGCTTCGTTGGAATAATGATGATTGCCTTTGTTTTGCTTCCTACTGAAGATGCCGCTTCTTCTGCTCAAATGAAAGAGCGAATTACCAATGAAAATCAAAAGGCGACGATTACCCTTAAAGATGGCAGTAAAGTGCACCTAAACGTAAGTAGTAAACTGAGTTTTCCGGATCCGTTTGAGTCAGAGGAAAGAAAAGTTTCCCTGGAAGGAGAGGCTTTTTTCGAAATAGCCCATGATGCGTCCCGTCCTTTTGTAGTTGAAGTAAATGAGGTAGAGACCAAAGTGTTGGGTACCTCATTCAACGTGAATGCCTATCGCGACGATAAAGTGGAGATTGCTGTGGCCAGTGGCAGTGTGGGGGTAAGGGAAAACCATGATATCAGAGAGGCAACGGAGCAATACCTGATATTGAGTCCGAAACAAATGGCGGTAGTGGATAAAATTAACCATAACGTTTCGGTCGAATCCATAGATGTAGACCAGTACCTGGCTTGGCGTTCCGAGTCCATCAGTTTTGATTTGTTGCCTTTTGACAGGGTAGTGGAGCGACTGGAAGCGGTGTATAGCATGGAGATCGAATTGGAGGGCTATAAGGAAGGGGACTGTCTGGTGAGGGCCAACTATGTCAATAGAAGTCTTTACCATGTATTGTATAGCCTTAAAAACGTAGTGGACTTTGAATACGAACCCGGTGAAGGGAGAAGCATGAAAATATATTATAAGAGATGTAAATTTTAACCGCAAAAGATGCCTATGGAAAAATAACCAGCAATGAATCCGGAGCTGCGGTAACAGCCCCGGATTCTGGCAACGGGTAGTACCCATCAACGATTAACAATAAACATTTAAAATTATGAAAATTAATTTACTAAGGCTAATTGTGTTTTACTCCAAACGAACCTTGAAGTATTTCCTGCTACAGATGCTGCTCATTCAATCCATCATGGCAGAACCCTCCTCCAGTCAGGGCCTGGAGGATTACCAGGTCACGTTAAGTGCCCATAACCAAAAACTGGTCCGGGTGCTTTCTCAATTGGAAAAGCAAACCGATTTTGTGTTTGCCTACAACCAAGAGGTAGCCAGGGATGATTCCAGGGTTACGTTGAACATGACCGCAGATTTAAGAACCATCCTTCAAAAACTAACCGAACAGGTGAATTTTGATTTTAAAAGGGTCAATGAGAATATTTTTGTGACCCGACATAAGGGGATGGTACTCAATAATCTGACTGATTATCTTTCAAACAATGGAGGGCTTGAGGAAGACTGGATCGAAATTTCGGGGACCGTGGCGGACGAAACCGGCCAGCCCATTCCGGGAGCAACCGTAATTGTGGAAGGGACCAACCAGGGGACGGTGACCGATATCGATGGTAATTTCACTATTAATGCCGATGAAGGCGAGGTAATACTGATTTCTTTTATCGGCTACCAATCTCAAAGGATAACGGTGGCCAATCAAACCAACTTGGATATTGTCCTAGAGGAGGATCAGTCGGACCTGGAGGAAGTGGTGGTAGTCGGTTACGGAACCCAGCGAAAAAGCGATCTCACAGGAGCAATTTCCTCCGTGTCCAGCGAGGATCTGAAGGAAACACCGGCAGGGAATTTTCTGGAACAATCCCAGGGAAGGCTGGCAGGGGTGGACATCGTCCGGGCCAACGGGTCTCCCGGCTCTCCGGTACAAATCCGTATCCGGGGCAACCGGTCGATCAATGCCTCAAATAATCCGCTGTATGTGATTGATGGTATCCCTACCAGTGCCAATATCAGTGATTTTAACCCCAACGATATTGAATCCATGGAAGTATTAAAAGATGCCAGTGCGGTAGCTATCTATGGTTCCAGGGGTGCGAATGGTGTGGTTTTGATTACCACCAAAAGGGGCAAGACAGGAAAAGCCGTCATCAGCTACGATGGGTATTATGGGGTCAAGCAACCCATTCAAGACCTGAACCTGATGAATGGGCAGGAGTTTGCGGCCTATTCCAGAATTGCCAGGGGACATGCAGGGGATGATTCCAGTTTTGACGGCAATTTTCTCGCACCGTTAGAAATCGAAAACCTACAGGCAGGCAGATTTACCGACTGGTTGGATTTAGCTATTCAGTCGGGAAGCCAGCAGGACCATCAGGTGTCTGTAAGTGGCGGAACGGATAAGATCAATTATTACGTGTCCGGTTCCTTTTTTAATGAAGACGGCTACATTCCGGGTACCAATTTTGAACGAACTTCGGTAAGAGTGAACCTGGAATCGCAATTGACAGATAAACTTCGATTGGGCCTGAGCGGAACGGTCAGCCTTAGCGAACGGAACCAGATGTCCAATGCGCCTTATAACAACTCCCTGGGCTATTCCCCCCTGGTAGGACCTACGGACGAAGAGGGTAATTTCCTGGCTTTTCCCAATCCCCGGGAAGGGCTTCTTGCCAATCCTTTGTTGAATTATCAACCCTATCAATATGTAGATGAGACCCGCAGGAACCGGATATTCGCTAATATTTTCGCCGAATACCAGTTCAATGACCACTTGAAACTGCGTGTAAATTACGGACCTGACTTTAACATAGCCAGAAGGGGAAGGTATACGGGTAGGCTTGAAGGGAATATTAACCAGGGATCTATAGAAAACGACTTGGACTTTGCCTATACGCAGGAAAACATTCTATCCTACGACCGAACCTTTGGCAAACATGCGTTGAATCTGGTGGGTTTGTTTTCCATTCAGGCCAGTCGATTTGAAGAATCGTCTTTATCCGGGCAAGATATACCCATCGAGAAATCCCTTTTTTATGATTTGGGCAGCTCCTCTACGATCACTGGCATAGGCAGTTCCCTGGGCGATTGGGGACTGATGTCCTATATGGGGCGTGTTAATTATCGTTATGATGATAAGTTTCTGTTTACCCTGACCGGTCGGGCAGACGGTTCTTCCCGCTTGGCAGAAGGAAATAAATGGGCCTTTTTTCCGGCGTTTTCTGCAGGCTATATCCTGACAGAAGAGCCGTTTTTACAAGGCAGCCAGGTATCATTTCTCAAACTTCGCGCTGGCTACGGTGAGGTAGGCAATACTGCCATTGACCCCTTTCAGACCTTGGGTGGCTTGGAACGCACTACCTATATTTTTGGAAGCAATGCTGGATTTGGGTACGGGAATAACCTTATTCCAAATCCTGACTTGAAGTGGGAGATTTCGAAGACGGTAAATGTCGGATTGGATTTTGGGTTTTTGGAGGACCGGATAAGCGGATCCCTGGAATATTACATCACCAATACCAGTGATTTGCTGCTTGACCGCTTGCTTCCCATTACCTCTGGTTACAATTCGGTATTGCAAAATATTGGAAGTACCCGTAACTCGGGTTGGGAGCTTTCGGCTAATGCCAATGTGCTCAACCGCCCTTCGGGGTTCCGTTGGGATGTAAGTATGAATGTTTTTTCCAACCGCGAACAAATTACGGAACTGTTTGAAGGTCAAAGTGACGATGTGGGCAATGAGTGGTTTATCGGCGAGCCGGTCAATGTTTTTTATAGTTTTGATCAGGCGGGTATCTGGCAGTCTGACGAGGCAGACCTGGCAGCTGACTTTGGACAGCAGCCAGGAGATATTCGCATCAATGATGTGAATGGAAGGGATGAGGACGGAGAACTGACCAAGCAACCGGATGGAAATATCAATGCGGACGACAGAAAAGTCCTGGGCTCTACGGTACCCAACTGGTCCGGAGGTTTGACCAATAGGGTGTCCTTTAAGGGGTTTGATTTATCGGTACTAGTTCACGCGCGGATGGGCCAAATGCTAAGAAGTGACTACCATAATTTGGGCGGAAACAACTGGCAGGGAAGGTACAATGCCATCAATATGGATTATTGGACAACTGACAATCCAAGCAATGCTATCCCGCGACCCAATGCAGGAGAGGCACCGCTTTACTCGGATGCGGTGCGGTATTTTGATGGATCCTACATTAAGATCCGGAACATTGCGCTCGGATACAATTTCAATGCGAATTGGATCAGTAAATTGGGCATGAGCTCTGCCAGGATTTATTCCACCGTAAACAATGCATTTATTTTTTCACCTTATTCAACGGTAGATCCTGAAACGTCCAATGGCATTGTGGGAGGGGGAAGCCCCCTGACCACGGCTACGTACATTTTTGGTTTGAATCTGAAATTTTAAATTGTTCCTGAAATGAAAAATATAGCATTAATACTCGGACTAACGTTTTTACTTGGTTTAAGCGCTTGTGAGGAGGTCCTGATCGAGGATCCGGTAAGTCTGGCCACAGCAGATGGATATTATGTCACCGCAGCAGGTATTGAGGATGGCCTCAAAGCTTCCTATACCAGATTGAGGAGCTTTTATGGACAGCAAAATGGCTTTTTCCTGACCGTTACCGGAACCGATATCTTCACCAATGGTTTTGGCGGCATTGCCAATAACCCACACATTAATAATTATTCACCCAATTTTCTGGGAACTAGTGGAACAGTGACAAATATTTGGAATAACCTTTACATAGGCGTAAACCAATGCAATACAGTGGTTAACAGGGTTCAGGATGCCACCGGATTATCAGAACAAAGAAAGGCAGAAATCGAAGGCGAGGCGCGTTTCCTGAGAGGCTTGTATTATTTCCACCTGGTACAGCAATGGGGAGATGTGCATTTTTCCCTGGATGAAACGGCAGGGGTGGAAACAGAAGCCAACAAGACTCCGGTAAATACCATTTATGAAAATGGCATTCTTCCGGACCTGGAATTCGCCGTTGCCAATTTACCCGAAAGTGCATCCGAACCCGGAAGAGCTTTCAAGGCGGCTGCCGAGGGATTGCTAGCCAGGGTTCAGTTAACCCGGGGAAATTGGGAAGAAGCAGAAAGGTTGGCCGCCAATGTCATAAGCAATTACAGTTTTGATTTGGTGACCCCTTATGGTGACTTGTGGGATATCAATAATGAGGATAATAGTGAATTTATCTGGACGGTACAGTTTACCGACGACCCCTTGCTGAATGGACCGGGTAATTCTGGTCACCTGTATTTTATATTTGATTATACCTTTAATCCCACCATGGTCCGGGATACGGAAAATGGCAGGCCATTTCAGCGGTTTTTGCCTACCAATTATCTTTTTAGCCTGTATGACCGGGAAAAAGATGCCCGCTGGAACGGTTCATTTAAGACCGTTTGGTATGCCAATATTCCCGGGGAAATCAACGGCCATCAGGTTAACCCGGGCGACACGGCCATTCATATCGTCATGGAGCCGGTTCCGGACGAAGTAAAACAGGCGGCCCCGTACTGGATCATTGATTACAAAGGCAACTGGATAGGAGATGTCAGCGCTTATCAGGAAATCGGTACCAATCAACGTAGAAATTACCCTTCCTTATTGAAGTTTCTGGATCCCCTGCGACCCAGCATCAACGAAACAGCGGGACGGCGAGACTTTCCGGTGATAAGGTTGGCAGAAATGTACCTGATTGCTTGCGAAGCGGCCTGGAGACAGAATGACAATGCTGGTGCAGCAGACTATATAAATGTACTGAGAACCCGGGCCGCCCTGCCTGGAATGGAGGAAGAAATGCAGGTGGCTCCCGGAGACATTGATCTGGATTTTATACTGGAAGAAAGAGCCCGGGAATTGATCGGCGAAAAGCACCGCTGGTATGACCTGAAGCGTACGGGGACCCTGTTGGAAAGGGTACGGCAGTACAATTTGGATGCTGCTCCCAATATCCAAGACATGCACCTGGTTAGGCCAATCCCCCAGACCCAAATTGACCGGGTTGGGAACCCGGGTGAATTTCCCCAAAATCCTGGTTATTGAGGATCCCTAAAATCCGCAAACCTGTCAGGTTTTTGTCAATATTTAACCAATAACTGAAGTTAAGAAATTGAAACCTGACAGGTTTTTACTCTCAGAATCCTGGTTATTGAGGATCCCTAACATCCGTAAACCTGTCCCGTTTTTGTTGCTATTCAGCCAACAGCAAATGTTGAGTAATTGAAACCAGATACGTTTGTACCCTTTCTATTGAATTTAGGGTCATGCGGCGGAATTAAGGTAAGTAGTTAACAATGGAGGACCCCGGTACCATATCCGGGGCCTCTTTATATTAAACGCCATGAGATATCCATTTCGAGGCAAAGGATAACCATACCTATTTTCACAACCATCCTATCAACCGTTTCCAATGAAAAGCCAACCGACATTTCTGTTTTTGGGTTTGATGTACTTAACTCTGAGCTGTCAAACGCCTGGTGAAACCCTGGGAGATGAAAGACCTAATATTGTCATCATTATGGCAGATGATCTGGGGTATTCCGACCTGGGATGCTACGGGTCCGAAATCGCTACGCCAAACCTGGATGGCCTCGCAAAAGATGGTCTAATGTTCCAGCGATTTTACAATGCCGCCAGGTGCTGCCCGACCAGAGCCTCCTTGCTGACGGGTTTATATCCCCATGAAGCCGGTATGGGAGGGATGGTCAGTTCGGTGTCCAGCGACCCGGAACCCGGACCCTACCAAGGCTTTCTGAATAAGGAATCCGTTACGATTGCGGAAGTACTTGGGGAAGCCGGTTACGCTACCTATATGTCCGGAAAATGGCATGTTGGCGAGAAGAAGGAGCATTGGCCCAGAACACGGGGCTTTGACCGGTATTTTGGATTGATCAGTGGCGGCAGTAGCTATTTTGAGCTGGACAAAGGCTCTGAACGCCTACGCCAAATGGCCTTGGACGACGACCCCTGGGAACCTCCCAAAGATGACTTTTACATGACGGATGCCTTTTCGGACCATGCGGTGCAATTTGTCCGGGAGCACGGCGAAAGCAAAGCTGAGAATCCCTTTCTACTTTATCTCGCCTATACGGCACCTCACTGGCCCCTGCACGCCTTACCGGAAGATATTCGAAAGTACGAAGGCCGGTATGCCATCGGCTGGGATTCTTTACGGCAGGAGCGGTACGGAAGGCAGCTTCGCCTGGGGGTATTAGATCCTGATTTCCGTCTCACGCCAAGAGAAGAGGGGGTGTCTTCCTGGGAAGCAGCGGCTGATAAAGCCGACTGGGAAAAACGAATGACGGTTCATGCCGCCATGGTCGACCGGATGGATCAGGGTATCGGTAAGTTGGTCCGGGAGTTGAAAGCGAATGGAATGTATGACAACACGCTAATCGTTTTCCTATCCGATAATGGGGCCTCTCCTGAAAGTATTGCCGGAAGGAACATGCATGACCCCAATTCCGAAATAGGCTACCCCGGTTCTTACGTTGCCTTTAAGAAACCCTGGGCCATCGCTTCCAATACGCCGTTCAGAAGATACAAACGATGGCTGGAAGAAGGAGGGATGACCACTCCGATGATTACTCATTGGCCCAATGGAATCACACAAAAAGGAATTACCAGAGAAACGGGTCATGTGGTGGATATCATGGCCACCTGTTTGGAATTAGGTAACACGGCGTATCCGGAACGCTATCAGGGAAACCAACTAAAACCGCTGCGTGGGAAAAGTCTCGTACCTGTTTTTAAAGGGGAGCAAATGGAGCAAAACCGGGAGTTGTTTTGGGAGCATTTTGGGCATCAGGCCATGCGAAAAGGGAAATGGAAAATCATTTCCAAAGCTCCCGAATTTGACTGGGGATTATTTGACCTGGAAAAGGACCCCACCGAACTCAACGAAATCGGCAGGCAAAATCCACAAATTCTTGAGGAAATGGTTAAAGATTACGCTAGTTGGGCTGAAGAGGTTGGTGTCAGATAGAAAATCAATGCAGGTATAAGGCTATCATTTAACCTGAGTTAAAATATGCTTTAGTATGATTTGTTGCTTTCACCTATTCTTGAGCTAATAAGTTCTTGCTTGAGAGAAGAGCCACTTGAACAGTTATCCAAATCCTATTTTCAACGGCTCTCCGTTAAGAGATAGGGAGACTGGCGATGTAATTACGTGGCCAGACATTCGTGAAAAAACAAAATCACTCCTTCAAAGGGAGAAAGGAGGATTTAGGGACGAAAATGTATCCAATAAAATAAATATTCTGACCACGTTTGATACCAGGCTGTTAAAGCAGTAGGTTCTAATAGCCAATTAAGGTATAAAGCGCATACAGATCACAGGATTTTTATTTAAATTCAAGCATCGGCATCAGCAAGTCAGGCAAACAGCCTGATCAGAGTAGATTTGGCCTGAATTTAAGGTTCAGTTGAGTAAACACCTTAAATGGTTTATATCACCTTATGATCCAGTTTGCACAGGATGTCCTATGTACCCAATTAAAACCAAACAATCTATGAAAAAAGCAAACAGAAGAGGATTTTTCAAGAAAACAGGGATAGGCCTACTTTCCCTGATGGCCATTCCAAAACTCCTTGCCCATCCCCTCCATAAATTTCTTAATCTGGTTTCAAGATCAGCTACCGGTGTTTTTTTTACCAATGGATTTAAAATGGCTGAGGTAGGACAAGAATCCGCCATGCTCTGGACCCGGCTCTGTGGGCAGGAATTTCCCCAGCCGGTACGTCATCAGCGGGAGGAAAAGGTATTCCGTCACCCCATAGATTTTGATGAGGAGCAGCCGGTAGCTGAAATGGATGGAGCGGTAATGGGTTCCCCGGGGCGGGTCAGGGCAAAGGTAAGCACCAAAAGTGGTCGATCGGTTTATATTTCTTCCTGGCAGACGGCGGAGTCGGCAGCTGATTTTACCGTAAAAATTCCCGTAAAGGGTCTTGAGCCAAATACCGCCTATCAGGTGGAATGGGAGGCGAAACCATTGGAGACCGAAACCATCAGGAAAGAAAGCGGCAGTTTTCGTACCCCGGCTTCCGAAACAGATCCGGTGCCGGTATTTTTCACCACCTCTACTTGCCAGTATTTCTGGAGTTTCGATGATGAGCGCAGGGGATTTCAAACGTATGATAGCATGCGAAGGTTAGCACCTGATTTTTTTATCCATACCGGAGATTACATCTATTACGATAAGCCCGGACCGCTGGCCAAAAACCTGGAAAAGGCCCGGCATAAATGGCATGCCATGGACGGATGGCTCTCCTTACGGGATTTCTACAAGGAAGTGCCGGTATATATGGTCAAGGACGACCACGACCTGCTCAAGGACGACATGTACCGGGGCAAGGGACCTTATGGAGAGTTGACCTTTGACGATGGACTGAAACTATGGTACGAAAACGTGCCCATAGAAGGTAAGCCTTACCGAACCCTTCGCTGGGGCAAAGACCTGCAGGTATGGCTGGTCGAGGGAAGGGAATACCGCTCGGAAAACACCATGGAAGACGGCCCGGGGAAGACCATTTGGGGAGAAGAGCAGAAGGAATGGTTTCAGGAAAGTGTAAAAGCCTCGGATGCCACCTTTAAGATCCTGTTTACCGCTACCCCGGTAGTGGGCCCTGACCGGGAAAAGAAAAGTGACAATCATGCCAATACTAGTTTTCAGCACGAGGGAGAATGGTTAAGGAGCTTTCTTTCGAGTCAACCCAATATGTATGTAGTCAATGGGGACCGTCACTGGCAATATGTTTCAAAGGATACCGAAACTGGCCTGATGGAATTTGGATCGGGTCCCGTAAGCGACTACCATTCCCAGGGCTGGAAAGAAGGAGACGTGCGTCCGGAGCATCGGTTTTTGCGGCTCAAAGGAGGATTTTTAAGCATTCGGGTAGCTCGCGATTCCGGAAAACCTGAAATTCTGTTTGAACACCGGGATGTACTGGGAGCCGTGGTGCATTCGGAGATGTTTGAGGGATAATTACGGGAAATTCTAAAATCCCGGATGAAGTTTTACCTAAAGCTGGAAAATATGGTAAATTTTTGCTTAATTTAATCTCGTTAGCTATGATAATGGATTAAGTGAGAAAGCATTCCCTACGTAAAGAATCCGAAATAGACCAGACGGTTTATGAAGCGATCAACGAAGTCAGGCAGCGCGAAAGTGTAGATTTGCCAGCCATCACACCTGAAATGGCTTCTACGGCTGATGCGTTAAGAGAACTTATCCGGATGGAAAGGTCGGTAGAACTAGCATACGAAGGATTCCGATTGTTTGACATCCGTAGGTGGCAGCTGGCAGAACAGGTCATGCCGGGTGTGCCCATGGGCCGGTATTATGAAGAAGATGGGGAATGGAAACAAATACGGTTAGATGGATTTGACCGTTCCTTTGATCCAGCCAGGGATTACCTTTGGCCCATTCCTCAGCGAGAGCGGGAACTGAATACCAATCTGACACAAAATGCAGGCTATTGATTTAAAAATCCCTCCGGCTTTTTTCGGAGGGATTTTTTGTCTTTTTTGCAATTCACAATCCCTAAATAATAAATCCATGATCAAAAAAAAATTACTAGTTGGGCTGCTCCTGATGGGTTGTTTTTCCACCTTTGCACAGTCCAGCGAAAAACCCAACATCCTCTTTATCATCTCCGATGATCTGACCACTACGGCTGTTTCTTCCTATGAAAACAGTGCGGGATATACGCCCAATATTGACCGGCTAGCCAGCGAAGGGACCCGCTATACCCAGGCATATTGTCAATATCCGGTTTGCGGGCCCTCGCGCGCTTCCATGATGTCGGGATACTATCCGCATGCGACCGGCACTTTCGGTTACGTCAGTGGCCGGGAAAATATTGGCCCGGACAAGAAGATGTGGCCTCAACTTTTCAAGGAAAACGGCTGGCACACCGCCCGGGTAAGCAAAATTTTTCACATGGGAGTGCCGGGCGATATCGAAAAGGGCTCCAACGGTACGGATGACGAAGCTTCGTGGAACGAAAGGTATAATAGTCAGGGGCCGGAATGGACTGCCGAGGGGGAGGCTGAACTGGTTCAAAACAACCCCTATGGCTTATTGCCTAGAAAAGGTGGAAACGTGATGACCATTGTCAAGGCCGATGGAGATGACCTGGTCCATTCCGATGGGAAAACCGCGCAAAAAGCGTCCGAACTGATACGGAAATTCAAAGACGAGCCCTTTTTTCTGGCCGTAGGCCTGGTGCGGCCCCATGTACCCTTTGTGGCACCCAGAAATTATTTTGAGCGGTATCCTTATGAGCAGGTAGTGCTTCCACCAAAGGTGCTGGGTGATTGGGATGATATTCCCGAGAAGGGGATAAATTACGTTACCACCCTGAATGCGAAAATGACGGAAGAGCAACAGAAAAAAGCCATTGGAGCTTACTATGCTTCCGTCACCTATATGGACGCACAGGTAGGTAAAATACTACAAACCCTGGAAGAAGAAGGCCTGGAGAAGAACACGATCGTGATCTTTACTTCCGACCATGGGTTTCACCTGGGGGAACATGATTTTTGGATGAAAGTCAGTTTAAAAGAAGAGTCTTCCCGGGTTCCCTTGATTGTCAAAGTTCCCGGGAAAGAAGCGCAGGTCTGTCATTCCTTCGTCGAACTGATTGATCTGTATCCGACCATAGCCGAACTTGCGGATATAGAAACGGAGGACGAAATTCAGGGTATTAGTTTCGCCCCAACCTTGGATGATCCAAGCTATCATACAAGGGATTTTGCTTTCTCCGTCAATGTTTGGAGGGGCACCCATACCTTTCTGATCCGAAATGAAAAATGGGCCTTTATCCAATACGGAGAAGAAGGGGAGGATGGAATGGAGCTGTTTGATATGGAACAGGACCCCAAGCAGTACACCAATCTGGCTCAGCTTCCCGCCTACCAGAAAACGGTGGAGCGCATGCAGGACATCCTCCGCCAAAAACTGCAGGAGATCCGGGAAAACGACCTGCCGGAAAGAGGCTAAAAAAAACATAAAATGGATTTTGTTAAATGATAGATTACCTGTAGTTTATACTGAGTTGACTCAATGGTATTTTATCACATACTGGTCCCTTACATCTGCCTGGACAAGCTGAAAAAAACCACTATCTTGACCTGAAACAAATGATATGTTAGGAATTTACAAACCAAAAAAAAGAATATCCAGCATGCTATACGGGCTGATGTTAGCCTTGGTAATGCTGTCTGGCCGGATAGCAGGTGCCTTGCCGGAAAGTGTTGGTGTCGCTACTGACCCGCCTCCAAATATACTGATCATCACGGTTGACAACGTTGGGTACGGAGATCTCAAACCCTTTAACGATGCTTCTACCATAATCACCCCAAATCTGAATTTGTTGGCGAGCCAGGGGGCACTGTTGACGAACTTTTACACGGCTTCTCCTACCTGTACGGCTTCACGGGCGGCATTGCTTACCGGAAGGATTCCCCAACGAAACAAGCTGTCCGAACAGTTGGTAGGCCTTGAAGGCAATTATGGTATTGGCCTTTCACACTCGGAAATCATTTTACCTCAACTGGTGAAAAAAAGTCCGCACGGCTATGCAACTGCTGCTTTTGGAAAATGGAACATTGGTTTTGCCCCCGGGTCCAGGCCTACCGAACGAGGGTTTGATGAATTTCTGGGCATTGCCTCCGGAAACGCCGATCATTTTACTCATGTATATGCCGGTCGCAAAGACCTGTACCACAATACCACCGCCATCAACCGGCATGGGGAATACAGCACGGATTTGTTCGCCAATGCCGCCATGGAGTTTATCACAGAAAAATCTTCCCAGGAAACCCCCTGGATGGTTTACCTTCCGTTCGATGCGCCCCACCATCCGGGAGACAGGAACGTTGATCCCGGCGAGCCTAATAGTTGGAAAGCACCGGAAGATGCTTTTGAGCCCTATGATTTTGGTCCTGAGGTAAAGGATCCCAAAAAAAGATTTCAGGCTGTGGTCACTGCCATTGATAGGGCGATCGGCAGGCTAATGGAGCGTTTGGATGAATTGGGTATTTCGGACAACACGTTCGTGTTTTTCTACTCAGACAATGGAGCCTTTTACCCTTACCTGGATATTCAATCCAATGCGCCATTTAATGGTGCAGGGGTCACGCTTTGGGAAGGAGGGATCCACGTCCCTGCCCTGGCAAAGTGGCCGGGAAAAATCAAGGCGAACTCCATCATAAGCACCCGTCTCTGGTCACCGGACCTTTTTGTTGGGGTGGCAGACCTTGCAGCAGCAGAACTGCCTCAGGATCGGTTTATTGATGGCAAAAACCCCATTCCGGTACTTACAGGCCAGACCATTCATTCGCCCCATGCTTCCTTATTCTTTAAATACCGATCCCATGAAGCACTGATATGGGGGGATTATAAGATTTTAAGGGAGAAGCCCGAAGATCCGTGGATGTTGTTTAACCTCAGAGAAGATCAGGCCGAGACGAAGAATTTAGCTGAATCACATCCCGATTTGGTTCGAAAAATGGAGGAACCCTATCGGCTGACAGAAGCGGAAATTAACAGCTATTTGGAAAGAGAGCAAAAGAAACGTAATTTTCAACGCTAAAAAAGATACGCATTTGATGAAGAAAATCACCCAAAACCTAAGCTATTTATTCCTGATATTTGTCCTCCCCATTTTGATTTCCTGCCAACCAGAAAGCCAGGAGCAAACCAATTCTGATATGCCCAATGTGGTTTTACTTTTGGGGGACGACCATGGCTGGGATGAAACCGGATATAACGGACACCCTTATCTCCACACGCCCGTGCTGGACGAAATGGCGGCCACAGGACTGCGAATGGATCGTTTTTATTCCGCCTCTCCGGTTTGCTCGCCTACCCGGGGAAGCATCATTACCGGAAGGCATCCCAATCGATACGGTACCTTCACTCCGGGATATTCCATCCGACCGGAAGAAATCAGCATTGCCAGCCTGATGAAAAATAGGGGCTATGCCACGGCTCATTACGGGAAATGGCATTTGGGTCCAGTAAAATCCGAATCTCCTACCAATCCCGCAGCCTTTGGCTTTGAAGAATACCTGTCCCACGACAATTTCTTTGAAATGGACCCGCCGCTTTCGGTCAATGGGGCAGAGCCCGTCATCTTTGAGGGGGAGAGTTCTGAAATCCTGATCCGTGAAGCCCGGAAGTTTATGGATAAAGCCATGGAAGAAGACAAGCCGTTCTTTGTGGTTATTTGGTACGGCTCTCCCCACGAGCCGTATAGTGGTTTGCCCGAGGACCTGGCCCTGTACGAGGACCTTCCGGAGGATTTTGGAGACCGCATGGTTTCGTTGACATCCAACGAAACGGGATCCCGGGTAGAACGCCTGCAACGGGAAGTGCTCCAGGAGCGTTTTGCCGAAATTACGGCTATGGACCGTTCCATTGGGCAATTGAGGGATTACCTGGAAGAAAAGGGCCAACGAGAAAATACCCTGCTTTGGTATTTTGGGGACAATGGTACCCCACAGGAGGGAAATGCCACCGTGCCCTTCCGGGGGCAGAAGGGAAATATCTATGAGGGGGGGATCCGGGTACCTGCGGTACTGGAATGGCCCGCTAAAATCAATCAGCCCATGATCAATGATACCCATGCGGTTTCTTCTGATGTAATGCCGACTTTATTGGATATTGTTGGAGGGGACTTGCCTGAGCGACCCATAGATGGTATCAGTTTATTGCCCATGTTGGAAAACAGGATGCATCAACGACCCGAACCCATCGGATTCTGGAACGGCCGACCCAGAAATGGGGGAGAGGGCTTGGAGGACTATATCGATCCGGAGCTTCAGAAAGGGACCACCCCCCTGGTCAAGCTGATGAATGGCATTGCCACCAGAAATTTCAGAAATTACCATCAAAGGGATATTCAGGAGGAAGACTTTTCAGGCCCCAGAGCTTTGCTGGACAACCAATACAAGCTGGTGATTCACGGGGGAACAGGAGAGGATGCCGAAAGGGAACTGTTTGATATCCATTCCGATCCAGCCGAAGAAAAGAATTTGATTGACAGCCAGACGGAAGTTGCGGAGAATATGGAAGAACAACTCAGGGCCTGGCAACAATCGGTATTGGAAAGTCTGACCGAAGCCGATTACCAATGATTCATCGAGAGCTTTCCCAAAGTAATAGCTTTCCCAAAGTTCCAAAACTTTGGGAAAGCTGAAACGTTTAGAAAGCTTAAATCCTATTAATTTAGAACACAATAGAATTGGAACCCGGCCAGTCCTACCATATTTTTAACCAGGCCAACGGGGCGGAGAACCTTTTCAAAGAGCAGGACAATTATCGGTTTTTTCTACAACAATATTCAAAATACCTTGGTCAGGTGGTAGATACCTATGCCTATTGCCTGATGCCTAATCATTTTCATTTGTTAGTGGGGGTACGTTCAGAAGAAAGGTTGCGTTTAACTTTTCCAAAGTTCCAAACTTTGGAAAAGTTAGTCACCAGGCAATTTGCCAGTTTCTTTAGTTCTTATACCCAATCCTTTAATAAAGTTTACCAAAGAAGGGGTAGTCTGTTCATCAAAAATTTCAAAAAAACTCCCATCCTCACCGAACAACAATGGCAGGAAGCTTTTCTTTACATTCATTTAAATCCCGTTAAACATGGCTTCGTTAAAAATCATCCTTACTGGAAATGGTCGAGTTGGCATGCCTACGAAAATCCTGCACAGCCATGCAGGCTGAACAATGATTATTACTTAAACTTCTTTGATGGCTGGGAGCATGTAGAAAATAGGATGGAAATGAAAAAAGAATGGTTGATGAATAGGGATTTGGAATGAAACTCTTGCGTTTAACTTTCCCAAAGTTCTAAAACGTTGGGAAAGTTAGTCATCTAGATTTGAATGACTGCCCTTTTTGAAATATCTTGCTGCTAAATCACCAAACCAAGTAAAACATGCCCAACCCGTGGACAGGTAAAGGAAATCCCTACAGCCGGCAGGAAGTCCGGGATCGCCTTAAAAAAACCATTGATAATAAAAATGCCATCATAGCCGCCGGTGCTGGAACAGGTATCAGCGCCAAATTTATAGAAAAAGGCGGAGCGGACTTGATCATTATCTACAATTCCGGCCGTTTTCGCATGTCCGGTCACGGGTCTACGGCTGGCCTGATGGCCTATGGAGATGCCAATGCAGTAGCCATGGAAATCGGTGAATTTGAGGTCTTGCCCGTGGTGGAAGAGGTGCCGGTAATCTGCGGCGTTCACGGATCGGATCCCCGGCGAAGGATCTGGCACCACTTGCTCAAAGTGAAGGACATGGGCTTTTCGGGAATCAATAATTTCCCCACCCACTGCATCGTAGATGGAAATTTCCGTCAGATTTTGGAGGAGACCGGAATGAGTTTTGACAAAGAGGTCGAAATGGTGCGTATAGCAGACAAAATGGACCTGTTTTCCATTGTTTACGTGGCCAAACCGGAAGAGGCGATAAAAATGGCTGAAGCCGGAGCGGATGCCATCATTGCACACGTTGGCACCACCGTCGGGGGTTCTGTTGGGGTTACCGGTGCTTCCTGCACCATGGAGGAGGCGATTGACAAAACCCGTGAAATAATGGATGCCTGCCAATCAATTAATCCGGACCTTTTTTTCCTAACCCATGGCGGCCCGATCAATACGCCGGAGGACGTGCGGCAGGTGCTGGAAGCCACCGATGTACACGGTTTTGTGGGTGCCTCTTCCCTGGAACGTATGGGTGTGGAACAATCCCTGCTGGATCTTACGCGTTCTTTTAAGCAATTAAGGTTAAAAAAATAGACCTACTGAATTTTCAGTGGCATAAAATTGGGTCTGTCTGAGTAGGACAGGGATAACTCAAGCAACATATGGTGTTTTAAAATAAATGAAAAGACATCTGATTTCACGCAGCGATCGCAGCGAATCCGCAGCGCTCGCCGCGTGAAATAGGTGCCTTTCACATGTCAATGGTAGACTTAATATTTAAAAAACGCAGAAATCGGGATGACGGAATTTATTTTTAACTATTTAAAAATCAACATATTAGAAAAATTAAAGAATGGCATCAAATCACCTCCCCCCAGCCCCCTCCTGTTTTCAGGAGGGGGAAACAGGGGGTGGTAAAAATACGTTATCGGTAGACTTAACATTTTAAAAAGCGCGGAAATCAGGATGACGGTGTGCTTTCTTAACTCATTGAAATACAATTATTTAACAAAAACGTCATCGGTAGGTGTTTCCTGTTGAGGATCGGAACTGGCTATCCCGACCTTCGGAGCGGCTCAAGTTATGACTATTAAGAAAAAATCATAAACACATGAATAGGAAACAGCGGATTCAGAAAGACCTGAGCCAGCTTGGGATAGGCGAGGGGGATCAGGTGCTGGTTCATGCCTCGTTGAATTCCTTAGGAAAGTTTCCCGAAAGGGCCAAAATCGTCGTTAATGCCCTTCTGGATCTGCTGGGACCCAGTGGAACCTTGTTGATGCCTGCACTATCCTATCAAACGGTCACTCCTGGAAATCCCATTTTTGATCTGGCGAAAACACCCGCTTGTGTCGGTGGATTAGCGGAGTTTTTCCGCACCTTTCCAGGCGTGCAAAGAAGCATGCACCCTACGCACTCGGTTTGCGCGATCGGAAAATTAAGCGATTATTTTCTCTCCGGGCATTTGCTGGATGACACGCCCTGCGGTCCCCATTCACCCTTTGCCAAACTTCCTGAAGTGCATGGTAAAATCCTGTTCCTGGGCTGCGGATCCCGCCCCAATACCTCCATGCATGGCGTGGAAGAAGGGATCAAGCCACCTTATCTATTGGGCGCGAGGGTAAATTATACCTTAAAAGATCAGATAGGGAGGAAGATGTCGAAATCGTATTTTACGCATGATTTTGCTGGATTTGAACAGCGCTACGAGCGGGTGGAAGGGCTTTTGGGATCGGATTCCTGCCAAAAAGGAAAGGTATTGCAGGCAGCATCGCTACTGATGGATGCCCAGAGCCTTTGGGAAAAAGGGACCCTCCAATTAAAGAAAGATCCCTATTTTTTTGTAGACCGAAAGGAGCCTTAGTGCCTGCCAACGCCGCAGCCGCAGCCGCTGTGCATGTACGTTTGGATGCTCTCGTGCCAGGGAAAGGCTTCCTGAAACAGGCGATTTTCCCAGTAAAAGGGCGGCCGCTCCCGGTTACGGTGGCCGATCTCGTCCATGTTTTCCGTTTCATACAAGCGTCCGTTGATCATGGTATGGCTGATGCTTTCCGAGTGGCGGATGTCCGTTAGCGGATTTTTTTCCAGAACGATCAAATCGGCCAGTTTACCGGGCTTGAGTGATCCCAGGTCCGCATCCATACCGATATACCGGGCGCCGTTGATGGTGGCCGCTTTCAACGCTTCGTGGTTGGACATGCCTCCCTGGGCCAGGCTCCACAATTCCCAGTGGGCACCCAGGCCTTGAAGTTGTCCGTGACCACCCAGATTTACGGTGACGCCTTTATTGGCCAGATCGGTGACCTGCCGGGAAGTGAGGATGTGGCTGTTTTCATAGGTTTCCTCCGGGACCATGGTTCGGTGGCGGGACCGTGCATCGATCATTCCCCGGGGACTGAAACGAAGTAATTTATCGTTTTCCCAAACGTTTGTTTTCTGGTACCAGTAATACTCTGCGTTGATGCCCCCGTAGTTTACAATCAGGGTGGGGGTGTAGCCTACCTCCGTTTGACCCCAGAGCTCCAACACGTCTTTGTACACCGGTGCGATGGGGATGTTGTGTTCAATACCGGTGTGCCCGTCCTGAATCATGGAAAGGTTGTGGAAAAAGGTGGAACCGCCCTCGGGTACCACATTTAGCCCCAATTCCCGGGCAGCCTGCAATACCTGCTGTCGCTGATCCCTTCGGGGCTGGTTATAGGATTTTACGGCCGTGGCACCGAAAGCCTTTGTGCGGCGTACCGAAAATCGGGCATCTTCCAGCTTGTTAATGACCGCTTTGAAATCGCCATCCGCTCCATAGAGAATAAAGCCCGTGCTGAAAATCCGAGGACCTACCAGCGCACCGCTTTGCACCATTTCGGTAAGGGTAAAGACCGTTTCGGTATTGGCCGAAGGGTCGTGGGCGGTGGTCACGCCATAGGCCAGGTTGGCGTACAATTGCCAGTTTTGCTGCACGGTGAGCCCATCCCGAAAAGCGCCGATATGGGCGTGGGCATCCACGATGCCCGGCATAATGGTTTTTCCGGCCATATCGTACACAACTGCTCCATCGGGGATGGAAACGGCAGCGGAGGCACCTGCTGCTTTGATAGTGGAACCCTCTACGATGACCGTGCCGTTTTCGATTACTTCATCTCCTTCCATGGTAATCAAGGTGGCACCAGTAAAGGCAATGATACCTTCCGGCCGATCTACCGCAGCCTCCAATCCGATTTTTATCGGTTCGTTTTCGGTTTTTTCCTCTTTCCTATCTGATTGGCCCATAAAATCAAAGTTTTCGTCCAGTCGCTTGCTGTGATAGGCATCCCCCAGCGTCCAAAAAATGGTCTCACTGTCCGGGGACCAGTGCAGGTTTAAGCCGGCATCTTCGGATAGTTGGGCCACCGGCAGGGATTTGGTTTTATCATCCAGGTTGACCGTTTGGCCATTGAGCACAAGCGGTGCCAGGTAAGCTTTGTGCAAATGGATAAAGGCTACCCATTGGTTGTCCGGGCTGGGGACGAGGCGGTTGGCGTATTTGGATTCAATGTGTGTGCGCTCGTCCTGTCCGTTAAGGTCTACGGATTTCAGGCTTTTGGTCAGGTTTCCGAAGAACTTTCCGCCGGTCTGAAAAAACACCCGTTTGCCTTCTTTGGTAAATACCGGGAAATCGCCATTTTCTACCAGCTTTTTGGGCACCCGGGATTCGCGATCCATCAGGTAGATGCCGGGATTTTTGGTAAAGGTACGGCCCTGGTCCAGGTTACCCGGTTCCTTCCGGTAAAGAATTTGAAACCCATCCGGAGAATAGGAGGGATTTCTGTAGATTCCTTTTTCCTGGCTGAGGGTGGTTATCCGATTATTGTTCAAATTCACTTCTTTAATGGCTCCTTTGTTCAGGTCATTCCAGGTTACAAAAAGGAGTCTGTCCCCTCTCGGAGAAAAGGCAGGTTCTGCTTCAAAGTCCGTACCCTCCGTAATTCTTCTCGGTTTTCCATTTGGCAAGTCTTTGATCCAGAGATAGCCCAATGCCCGGAATACGAGTTGCCGACCATTCGGCGAAGTGACTGCATCCCGGATCATGCGGGGGGTGAAGGTCTCTCTTGCGATGGGATGGCTGAAATGAACCCGTTCGGCTACCGGAATAGCCACTTCTACTGTAAAAGGAATGCTGCTTTGGTCCAGGTTTTCGGTATCGATTTTCTGGATTTTCCCCTTGGCCCAAATCAGAATCTGCTGGTTGTCGGGCATCCAGGCGAATCCGGGGTATACCCCAAAAATAGCCCAGGCGGTTTGTTGATCTTTGTTTAGTTCATCATAGACCGGCCATTCTTCGCCCGTTTCCAGGTCGTGGATGTAGAGCACCGATTTGGTTCTGACTCGTTTTACAAAGGCCAGTTTTTTTCCATCCGGAGAAACCTGGGGCCGTGCCGCACCTCCGGGTCCTCCGGTGAGGATTTCCGTTTCGCCCGTTTCAAAATCGTAGCGTTTGATCACATAAATCTGCCCATTGGGATCCCGGTTGTATTCAAAGCTGCCCCCGGGGGCCATGTCTTCACTGAAATACAGGTACCTGCCATCGGGGGATACGCTGGGTTCGTTGACATCCTGCTGATCGTTTTTCCGTTGGGTAAGCTGCAATCCTTCTCCGCCGGAGATATGGTACTGCCACATTTCTCCGGCACCCAGCGATCGGCCGGAGGTAAAGTGTTTTCGGGCCACCAGGTAGTTGCCATCCGGCATCCACACCGCATTATTGAGCAGGCGGAAGGACTCTTTGGTGACCTGACGGGCATCGCTGCCATCGGGCTTCATCACCCAGACGTTGTCCCCTCCTCCGGCATCAGAGGTAAAGGAAATCCATTTCCCGTCCGGGCTAAAACGCGGTTGTACCTCAAAAGGCAGTCCCGATCTCAGGACAGTTGCGGTTCCTCCGGAGATCGGCATGGAGTAGATGTCTCCCAACAGGTCGAAAACGATGGTATTCCCGTCAGGGCTAACATCTAAGTTCATCCAGGTGCCTTCGTCGGTAGTAAAGGTCACGTTTTTAAATTCCCAGTCTCCTTCGGGAGCGGCTACCTGCCAGTCGGTTTCTTCCTGGGCCAGGATAGGGGAGGCAATGAATAGGAGTATAAAAGTTGTTTTGATAAGTATACGACGCATGAAATTCCGGATTATTGATTTGAAGGGTAAAGATAAGGAGAAAATGCTGGTCTGCGATTTTTTTGGTGAACTTGGAGGAACGGAAAAGGGCGGTGCGGCAACACTGCCCGCCGGGGTGAATCAAATCCATAAATAAATCGTTAACTTTACTGTGTAAAATGATGATAGGTATGGACGTTAAATCTATTAAAATCGATCTTATCCACTGGCTTACCGAGCTTCAGGACATCTCCGTTCTTAAAGAACTTCAAGGTCTAAAGGAGGCGCAGGGAAGTTCTTTTGAATCAAGTGCAAAACAAAATAAGGAGCTGGATAGCAGGCTTGGAAAGTATGAAATCGGGGATATGAAGTTTACTTCGTGGGATAAGGTAAAGGAAGGAGTAATTATTATGGGAGCAATAGACATAAAACAGGAATTAAGAACGCTGATCGAAAAGGAAAATGACCTTCATGTGTTGGAGGCGATTAAAACCTTACTTATTAAGTCCAGTTTAGATCCGGTCCTTAAAGAGAAACTGACCTCCAGGGCATTAAAAGCCGAAGAAGATATCCGGACAGGTGGCGTATATACAAGGGAAGAGTTAGAGAAGAAGCTGGACGACAGGTTGGGTCTATGAGGGTAGTTTATACAGACCAATCCCTGGAAAGCCTGGAGGAATCCCTAAAGTTTTTGCTGAAGGTCCAAAAGGTTCCTTTAGAAAAAGCATTAGAGATTAGAAAACAATTACTGAACAGGGCAGATGGTCTGATCATCAATCCCCACATGGGCCAATATGAGGAATATCTGATGCATTTGGGAAAAGGGCACAGAAGGTTGGTGGAAGGCTATTTTAAGATCATTTACCTTATAGAAGACGGCCTGATATTTATTACGGATTTTTTTGATACCCGACAGTCCCCGGAAAAAATGAAAGGATAACCAATCTCCCGTCAGAATGAACATTGAACCAACGACAGACTTTTCAGATTAGGCGGTATTTGTCATCAGTCGTCAGCAAAAAAAGTCAGTATCCGGAAATGCTGGCGGCCACAAAAAAGCAAAAGCATGTCCACCGAGGACCGATCAATAGGCTCACTATCTTAACCTACCGTATCAGGCCACGGAAGGGCCAAATAGAACTACATTTTTTCAAGAGAGATTTTCTCAATTTCTGCTTTTGGTTTTATCACCTCATCAACAGGCAATTGGTTGATAATTGCAATCAGCTGTTCATATCCTATATTCAATTTGATTTCCATTGATTTAGCGTTTAATTACCCTTCATTCTGAATAAACGTTTTTTAACTGAAAGGGTACCTAAATTGCACTTCACCTATGGGTAAATATAGGTCAAAACGTTGATTGTAACAAGGGGAGGGAACCGTTACTATTTTTAGGAATATAACAATAAGAATGTATAGTTTCCTGGCAAGTCCCGCCAAAAATCCACAAATCTGGTAATTTTGTTTTTTTGCGGTTTTTTCAAATAGTTAATATTCGAGGAAAGATTTTACGGCATGGTAGTAACTTCGACCACTGGTAATGTTGCTTTGAGTGTAGTCATCCATAATAAGTATAAAACGGCTATTGAAATGTTTCCTTATTTCTTTTAACAGGTTTTTATTTATTAGATAGGACTTATGAATCCGGATAAAATATTCGGGCAATTTGTCCTCTAGTTTCTTTAAGCTCGAATCTAAAATATACGACTTAGCATTTTTGGTGACAATAGACACGTACTTTTCATCGGCCTGGAAATAAGAGACCTCATCAAGGCGTACAAAAATAACACGGTCACCAACCTTTACTGGTATGGAGGAGGCTTCGCTTTTTCTATTTTCCTGGCTGAACTGTTCAATGAGTTTTTTTAGGTTCGTTTCTGAATTGTCTACACTAATTGGTTGGCTAAGTTTTTCGATAGTTTTGGAAAACCGCTTTTTTGTGAGTGGTTTAACCAGATAGTCGATGCAATTGGAATCAAATGCTTTCAAAGCAAATTCGTCGAAAGCAGTACAAAATATTACTTTAGGGAAATAGCTCAATTTTTTCAGCACATCAAATCCACTGATTACCGGCATCTTTATATCCAAAAACAGTAGCTCCGGCTTCATTTGATTGATTTTTTCAATGGCCTCCTCACCATTTGCAGCTTCGGAAATTAATTCAAAAAAACCTGGATATTCTTTCATTAACGATTGAAGACGTAATCGTGCTAACGCTTCGTCATCAACAATAATGGTTTTGTAGGGGCGGTTAATTTTCATGATTTGAATTGATTTTTCAGGGCGACTTTCAAATGTTTGTCTGCTCCGTTTTCCCAATTAATTTTGGCATTATTTCCGTAAATAATTTCTAGTTTATCATAAAGGTTCTGCAGACCGTATCCACTTATGGGTTCTTCCGGGAAATCGGGGCCGTTGTCATAGATCGATATCCACAGATCGTTCTCATGTTTTTTCACTACCACTGCAATTTTACCCCTGCCTTTTATTTGTGAAACCCCATGTTTTACCGCATTTTCAACAAGTGGCTGAATCAAAAATTTCGGAATTTGTTTTTCCTGCGTGGCTTCTTCAGCATTTATTTCGTATTCGAGATGATCACCAAACCGTGTTTTTTCGATTTCCAGGTAATTTTTCACCATTTCCAGTTCTTCAGCAACCGATACATAGGTTTTGTTTTCTTTGTTAATTGAATACCTGAAAAGCTCTGAAAGGCCCGTAGCCATATTCTCGGTTTTGTCGGCATCGATATGTGATAGGCTGGCTATTGAATTTAAGGAGTTATAAAGAAAATGCGGGTTAATCCGCGAATGAATCGCATTTAGTTCTGCCTGGTTTTTGAGTTCTTTCATTTTGGCAATTTCTACGTCTTTTTGGTTCACCATGCTTTGGATGCGATAGGTAACAAAGTTATAGAATACGCGAAGTGCCGCAACTAATGCAATCAGAAAAATGTAGGAGGAATTTTGGCGCAAGAAAGAAGAATGGGTAAAACTTGCCATTAGGTTGGGATCTGAAAATAGAAAGAAAGGAATAACTAAAACTGCCGGGACAATAAGAGGCGAAATAAAAGTGCTCAGAAATATAAAAGCCTGTTTTCCGAGGAAATTATCTATCTTTTTAATAAATACAGGTTCTGTATAATAGAGAAATACGAGGAGCAAAAGTGCATAAAAAACCGTTCCTAAAAAGTTAACGATAACATCACCTGGAGTAATAATTAATATAGGTGAAGATGATACTGCGGATGTTTTGATAAACGAATGGAAAAAGGGAATGATCAACAGAATAATCGCTCGTTGTTTTACATACAAGAGTAAGCCAGGGTTTTTTTTCCTTTTAGCTTCTTTTGAGAGGAAAAACAGAAATCCAAATAGTATTAAAATTATCTTAAATGAATAAGAAAGGTTTCTTAATAGCTTTTGGTACCTCAAATGTAAATAGTAATGGTAGCCAAATTTTTCTACGGTACTTTCTTTTAGGTTGTTATAAAAATCGGTAGAGTATAACTTTCTTAGTAAGTCTTTATCTATTTCCTTGAATTCAGCGTTGGAGGCTTCGGAGGAATCAAAAATACCACCGTAACCAGTGCTACCATGCTGGGGAATAAAAAGTCGTGTTAAGTTCCGAATGGTATGGTAGTAAATTTGGCTAATGGATTCTGTGTCCGCAATAGCTCCTGGAATCCCGAGTTCTAAATTAACCGATACTATTTGGGAACCGACAGTTCGATTCCGAGAATTTGATGAAGTACCCCCTGACTGCTTCGTTATTATTAGGCTGAAGTTGGGGTCTTTATTTACCATTTTTATTTTTGAGGTTTCAAGCAGACCGTTTAATTCGTTAATCATTTGTATGATAACTATCGAATCCTGATGTGTTTTTGCGCCAATTAACTGCAAACGAACATCTTCTTCAAAGCGATAGGCATTCGCGTTTTCTCCGTTAAAAAGTCTTTCCCTGATTACATTCCAGGTGGTTTCTTCGTAGGGTTTTGTGGTTGGGTTCGCCAGCAATGAATTGAATGCAGCCAGAATGACAATTAAACTAATTAACACCTGTTTCATAACGGTTCGATTTTAAGAGTTCGTTCAAATAAACAGGGTTGGCATCTGATAATTTAGCTTTTTCCGATGAAGTGCGGAATTTAGCGAATAAGCCGACTTCAGTACCGGTTATTTACTCTACTTTTTTCAACAGGACAATCAAATGAGGTGAATCGGCAGGTATCTGGACTACCAGCCGTTTGGTTGAATGTTGGATGGTTTCTTCCTTTAGTTGCAAACCGGTTGACGGATTGATCCATGAAATTTTCCAACGACCTTCAGGCAGCTCCAGGTCCATGGTGGCATTCGCTTTTCCATCCAGCAATTGAATCGCCAGAACATCCACCCCATTACTGAGTACGTTGGCAGCCATCCCATCGGGTAAGGAGGAAAGGAGCTCGGGATGGGGGGATAATTCCCAGAATGGTAGTCCGGAAACAAATTTACCCAGGCGCAACATGGCTGCATGCTGGTAGTCCACTACGGAAGCCGGGGTTTCGGATGCGGGCCGGTGAAAGCGCGTACTGGCGGTACCGTTGATAAATCGACTCCAAATGACAATGTCACCGCCATTTTCATCCCGGGTGTAGTCCTTGGAGACCAGCAAAGGCTTGACCTGGCCGTTTGCCTTCATGGCTTCCCGGTACTCCCTGATTCGCTTTCCTCCTTCGATGGCCTGGGCTTGAGGACTGTTGAATTCATGCCCCGAAACCCCCTGGGAAATATCCACAAATCCATACAAGTTATCCAATGCCAGGGTCATGGGGTTGAAGTCATCCTGACATTCCCCTCCGCCATCTTTCCTATTGGTAGAGGGCATGTCACCAACCATCGGAAATTTCTCTTTCACATAACCTGCCCAAAAACTACTCCACTCCAGATCTGCCCGGCTTTCATTATTCACATTTAGCAGGATATGGGGATAGGGTTCGATGATGCCTAAAAGCCGGTCAATGTATAATTTTTGATAGTGAAATACCTCCTGATTGTTGGATTTTGATGGCAGGGTCTGATAGAAGGGTGCGGCACAGGCCAGGGTACTGGCAGGTAAGCTTTGCTCATCGTAGTTGATGTTGTTGTTGGGGTTAAATGGGTGTCCGTTCCATCCAAAATTGTCCCCGGGATCATAGGCCCCTTCCGGCCCACGGGTGACGGACCAATCATCCCACAGTTCGAGAACGACGATGATTCTTTTTTCCAGGGCACTTTCCAACAATTTTTTCAGTCGGGTTTCCCATTCCGGAGAAAATTGACTTAAATCGTACCTGCCGTCAGCTTCCTTTTTCCATGGTTGCAGCACGCGCTTTACCGTACCGTCATGCAGGTGGTTCATGGGGTCATAGGGCAGCCAACGGACCAATCCCATGATATGCGGACTGTTGATTTCATCGATCAAATTGCCCATTCTTTCCAATTGTTGTTCCATCTGGACGGTTCCGGGACGACTGACGGGTGCCCAGCTGTGGAAACCAGCCGCCCCGATTAAAAATACCGGCGTGCTTCCCCAAGAGAAATAATGGGGATTTTTGGCTTGGGTCTGAATTTGGTTTTGGGCTGGGAGATAGGTGAATATCAAGCTCATTAGGCCAACCAATAAGAAACGGGTCATTTTAGAAGGGAATCAGTTATAAGAAAGATGAAATCGAATTTTTAAGATAAATAAATCCCGGTAGCAATAAAATACATTTATCGCATTACCTTATTTCTTCATCAACAATTTGGATGAACGCCAGTTAGGTAGGCAATGGAAAAAGGAAAAAAAAAGGTGCTGGCCATCGCCGGTGCGACGGGGTATATCGGTCGTTGGTTTATGGAGCGATTTAAGGACAAGTACCATATTATTGGCTTGAGCAGGAGGGAAGCGCAGGAAAATCCCCATCCGGAAATCGAATGGCGGCAGGTGGAATTGTATTCGATCAGTTCTACGCAAAAGGCCCTGGAGGGAGTTGATTATGCGCTGTATCTGGTACATTCCATGAATGCGTCCACCCGTTTGAATCAGGGGAGCTTTGAGGATACGGACCTTTTGCTTGCCGACAATTTTGCCCGGGCAGCGTCGGCCAATGGGGTCGAGCAAGTGGTTTATTTGGGAGGCATTCTGCCAAAAAACGAATCGGAGAACACCTGGTCCCGGCACCTTAGGAGCCGCTTGGAAGTGGAAAAAACGCTGGCTTCCGGCACTGCTGCCCTCACGGCACTCCGGGCAAGCATCATCGTAGGTCCCGGCGGATCTTCCTTCCAAATGATCAAAAACCTCGTCGAAAAATTACCGGTAATGATCTGCCCGAAATGGACGGAATCCAAAACCCAACCCATCTCCCTACAGGATACACTGACCATCATTGACGGCTGCCTGGGAAATCCGAATGTATTTGGAAAGGCCATCGAAATTGGCTCCCCGGAAATCATGTCTTACCAGGAGATGATGCTGAAAACCGCCGCAGTGATGGGCAAAAAGCGCTATATTTTTTCTGTGCCGTTTTTTTCCCCGGGCCTCTCCAAGCTCTGGGTAGGCTATTTTGGCGAGAGTCCGGCGCAGTTGGTGTCCCCACTGGTGGAAAGCCTCAAACATACCATGACCGTTTCGGATGAATTGGCCTTTCGGGAATTTCCCATTGCGTACCAGTCGTATGAGGAATCGGTGAACATTGCGTTGTGTTCCGGATGGGAACCCCGTTTGCCAACGTTTATGCCCCTGGGTCGTCGGAAAAATACCGTAAGAAGCATACAGCGGCTTTCCAATACCTTTGGTAAAAGTGCCTATTGGGCTGCTAATCGGTACAAAGTTTGGTTGTCAACGTTTTTCAAATCGATTATCAATGCCCGGGAAAATCGGGAAGGTGTGGTCAGTTTTTACCTTTTTTTTATCACCGTTCCCATGTTGCAACTAAGCTGGATCAAAGACCGAAGCGAGAAAAAGCGGCAATTGTTTTACATTAGTGGGGGCTGGCTGGTCGGTCGTCCGGATTACGGATGGCTGGAATTCCGGGAAGTGCTGGGAGGTAAGTACATCATCACCGCTATTCACGAATTTGTGCCCAAAATACCCTGGTACCTGTACGTCTCAACACAGGCCCGCCTGCACCTCTGGGTGATGAACCGATACGGTCGGTACCTGCAGAAACTGGGAAATCGCCCTGCTCCTTTGCGCTGAAATGGTCGCGATTTATTTGCATTGACTGCACTTGTTCCTTGCTGATAACTTTTGCTGGTGTGTGTTTTGCTGATAGGGTTGGCTGATCCTTGTGCGGGGTCCCACAATAGGAGAGAGTCGTCAAATTGGTCCCGGCAATTCGCAGGCGCTGTCATCCACGGTACCAGAGAGCGTAGGTAAAAAAAAATCCCCGGCTGTACCGGGGATGGTTGGTGGTTTTTATTTGGTAAAATAAGCAGGTTATGCTTTTAACTTCGGTTCCCAGCCTTTTTCGTATTCTCGTTTCCAGAGTTTACTGGCTTTTTTGCTATTTTTGATATGCCCATTAGAGGAATCGCATTCCAGGATTTCCCCGGTTCGGGAAGCGATATTCGCCAGGTGGCAAAGCAGCACACTTTTGGCTCCTTCGTCAATGGGGCTGTTTTGCTCCTGTTTGCCTCGAATGGCTTCAAAGAAGTTAACCACGTGCAGGGTGGACATGTCGCCGCCACCGCCAAGTGCCGTGCCGGCCTCGCTACCACCGGATTCATTGGTTTTGACCACTTTTCCGCTTCTGTCAAATTGCTTGTATCCGCCGCGGTCTACGTATACCGAACCATCGGTTCCGTAGATAATGGTGCCCCTTCCGGGACCGTAGGTATTGTGTCCATTTCGGCTTTTGCCATCCCATTGGATCGTTCGGTTATCGGAAAATTTGAACACAGCGTCCATGGTATCGTACATTTCCCAACCGTCGTTCGGCCAGTGGTATTTACCTGAATCGACCATTACCTTTTCCGGGAAGTCAACTTGCAGGGCCCATCGGGCTACATCCAGTTCGTGGGTGGCGTTGTTGCCGGTTTCGGCAGTACCATAATCCCAGCCATACCAGTGCCAGTTGTAATTCCAGGTGTCGTCGGTGTACTCTCTCCTGGGGGCAGGCCCTTGAAACAGTTCCCAATCCAAACCTTGCGGCGGGGCTGCTTTTGTCTGGTTGGGTACTTCACCTCTGGCGGAGTTATAAAAGGCCGTGGCTTTATACACATCACCTATGGCACCCTCATGTATGGCCTTGATGATTTCGATGCTTTCAGGAGCAGAGCGTTGTTGATTACCCATCTGCACCACTTTTCCATATTGTTTCTGGTAGGCGACCAGTAGTTCTCCTTCGTAAGGATTATGGCTACAAGGTTTCTCTACATAAACGTGTTTGCCAGCCTCCAGGGCCAGCCAGGTTCCCGGCGCATGCCAGTGATCCGGGGTGGCATTGATCAGGGCATCTACTTCCTGGTCTTCTATCACCTTCAGGATGCTGTTTTCCAGCTTTGGCTTGTAATCAATGTGTTTTTCAAAATTTTTAGCCGCTTTTTCTCTTTGAGACTGCATCACATCACAGAGATACATCAGGTTGACATTACTGGATTTTAATCCAATCGGATTGTAAAAGGCACCTAATCTTCGTCCCAATCCGGCTATGGCGATGTTTAATCGATCGTTTGCACCCAAAATTTTCCCGTAACTTTTGGCGGAAAATCCTACCGCTCCCAATGCCGATATACCCATGGTGGTCATGGCAGATTTTTTCAGAAATTCCCTCCTGCCAGCTTGCTCTTTACTCATAATTATTATCGGGTTAGTTTATGTTAAGACTTAATTTTTTTTCTGTTTTTATTTATCAAAAATACTCCTTGCGATTCCTAATTCCAAACCACGGATTTCGGCCAGTCCTTTTAGCCTTCCAATAGCGGAATACCCTGGATTGGTTACCTTACTCAAATCATCCAACATCTGGTGACCGTGATCCGGCCGCATGGGGAGGGATTTGCCCCGCCTTTGCTGGAGTTCGATAAGTGCTTCTACGACCTCTGCCATGGGAACATCTCCTTCCAGGTGGTTGGCCTCGTGAAAATTTCCCTCCTCATCCCGCTGCGTGCTCCGCAGATGAATGAAATGAATGTGATTGCCGTACGTACGAACCATGGCGGGCAGGTCATTGTCTCCCCTTACGCCAAGGGAACCGGTACAAAAGGTGAATCCATTGTATTCACTGTTGTTTCCTTTAAGGATTCGGTCGTAATCGCTGGCCGTACTGACGACCCGCGGCAGGCCAAAGATCGGAAAGGGGGGATCATCCGGATGGATGCACAGGTATACCTTGCTTTCTTCGGCTACCGGAATGATTGCTTCCAAAAACAGGTTTAGATTTTTGCCCAATTTTTCGGCACCGATCCCCTTATAGGTGTCCAGCGCTTGTTGAAAATCAGCTACGGTGTAGCCTCCCTCTGCTCCCGGTAAACCCGCAATAATGGTGTCGACCAGTTTGTCTTTTCCTTCGTCCGAAAGTGCCTCCACATGTGCTTTGGCCTTGGTCAGTATCTCCTGAGAATAATCTTTTTCAGCACCGGGCCGTTTCAGCAGGTACACATCAAAGGCGGCAATGGCTTTCATTTCAAAACGCAGGGCTTTGGCACCATTGGGAAGGGTATAGGCCAGATTGGTACGAGTCCAGTCCAGGATGGGCATGAAATTGTAACATACGGTATGTATGCCTTCTGCCCCCAGGTTGCGGATGCTTTCCTGATAGTTTTTGATGTATTGCTGGTAATTTCCCGAGCGGGTTTTAATGTTTTCGTGTACGGGAACACTTTCTACCACCGACCAGGTTAGTCCGGCTTCTTCTATTGTGTTTTTCCGTTCCCGAATGGCTTCCCGGGTCCAAACTTCGCCGTTGGCTACCTGATGCAGGGCGGTTACAATGCCGGTAGCACCGGATTGCCTGATATCGGCCAGACTTACCGGATCGTTGGGTCCATACCAGCGCATGGTTTGTTCCATCATTATTGGGTTATTGACTTTGCTCATACTCCTGAAAATGCGCTGAAGCCTCCATCTACTTCGATTATGGTTCCTGTCACAAATTTTGATGCTTCGCTGCTGAGCCATTGTACGGCTCCAAAAAGTTCTTCCGGTTTCCCAAATCTGGCCATCGGGGTGTGGTCTTTGATTAGGTTCCCTCTTTCGGTCAGGCTGCCATCTTCATTGGTCAGCAAGCGCTCATTTTGTGCTGTCAAAAAGAATCCCGGAGCCACTGCATTGACCCGAATGCCTTCTCCGTATTTTTTGGCAAATTCGACCGACATCCATTTGGTCATGTTGTCAATAGCCGCTTTGGCGGAAGCGTAGCCCATTACCCGGGTCATGGGGCGGCTGGCCGCCATGGAAGAAATATTGATGATGGAAGCTTTTTTGGTTTTAATCAGTAGGGGTAGAAATACCTTGGTGGGCAAGAAGGTTCCCATGTAATTTAAGTCCATGATGTTTTTAACCGCTTCCGAGGAAAGGTCGGTGAAAAATTGATCGGGCATTACGGTGGCACCGGGCATATTGCCTCCGGCAGCATTGATCAGGCCGTCAATCTGGTCAAAGGATGCTTCCAACTCTTTTTTGACCGCCATGATTTCATCTTCCTTGGTTACATCGGCAACGGCAGGGAAAGCAAAACCTCCCTCGTCTTTAATTTCCTGTACCAGGTCTTCTACCTTTTTGGTGTTTCTCCCCAAAATGATCATCTGTGCGCCTTCCTTTGCCAAATGTTTGGCCATGGCTTTGCCCAACACGCCGGTTCCGCCGCTAATAATAATGACTTTGTTTTTTACTGAAAATAATTGAGACATAAATAAATACGTTTTAATCGTTTAATTAAAGAGAAACGCCCCTTTTCCAGGGAATGAAATCATCCTGGTTGAGTATATCCGCTTTGGCTTTGATGTTGCCGCTGGCCACCTGGATGATGTGCTCCAAAAGTTCATCTCCCATTTCTTCGATGGTTTTTTCACCGGAAATAATGCCTCCGGTATCCACATCGATGATATCCGGCATTTTCTTCGCCAGCTTGTGGTTGGAGGATACTTTGATTACCGGCGTAACGGGATTGCCGGTAGGCGTGCCCAGGCCGGTGGTGAACAGGATGATATTGGCACCTGAGCCTGCCATGGCAGTGGTACTTTCCACGTCATTCCCCGGGGAGCACAATAAACTCAAGCCCGGCTTCGTGGCAAGTTCGGTATAATCCAGGATATCTACAATGGGGGAGGTACCGCCTTTTTTGGCAGCGCCAGCCGATTTAATGGCATCGGTAATCAGCCCATCTTTGATATTTCCCGGGCTGGGGTTCATGTCGAAACCCGAACCTACGGCTTCTGCTGAAGCGGCATAGGCCCTCATAAGACGAACAAATTTGTCGGCATTGGCATCCGTAGTACAGCGGTTGATCAGCTCTTGCTCCACCCCGCAAAGTTCCGGAAATTCGGAAAGAATGGTTTTCCCCCCCAGGGCGGCCAGCATATCGGAGACCTGCCCAAGGCTGGGATTGGCGGAAATACCGGAGAAGCCATCCGAACCGCCGCATTCCAGACCAATGGTCAATTGGCTTAGTGGTGCTGCTTTCCGCTGCAGTTGATCCGCTTCTGTTAAGGCCAAAAAGGTGGATTGAATGGCCTTGTTCAGCATGTGGTTTTCAGTTCCCTCTTCTTGCTGTTCCAGGATGATCACTGGCTTTTTATAGTCGGGGTCGATTTGAGCCAGTTTTTCTCGTAATATGGCCGGTTGAGCATTTTGGCAACCCAGGCTCAAAATGGTCGCTCCGGCTACATTGGGATTATTAATATAACCCGCTATCAGGGCACATAACGCTTCCGAGTCTTGCCGGGTGCCTCCGCAACCTCCGTTATGGGTCAAAAATTTAATCCCGTCGATGTTTCTAAATAGCTTTTCCTCCCCGGGCTGCTCCAGCGTTTCCACGCCTACCTGCTGTAAACTGTCCTTGTCTCCCTGCAGGTAACGCTCTTTCAGCTCCCTGACCAGGGATTTATAGGGGTTGGGCTTGGCAAAACCCAGTTCCTCCACGAAGGCCTGCTTCATGATGTCCACGTTGCGATTTTCGCAAAAAACCAGGGGTACCACCAGCCAGTAATTGGCAGTGCCCACCTGCCCATCCGGGCGATGAAACCCATCAAAGGTCCGGTTTTTCCAGCGATCGACTTCCGGCGGATTCCAGGAAAAGGATTTTCGCTTGCCCGTAAAAGGCGCGGTTTGATGAACGATATTTTCCGTGGTAATAACCGCTCCCTTTTCTAGGGGCCTCATGGTTTTTCCGACGATGATACCATACATATAAATAATGGCACCTTCTTCCATGGATTCCATGGTGAATTTATGTTTGGCAGGCACGCTATTAACCAAATTGATTTCCAGACCTTCAAAAAGTATTTTTTCACCCGCTTTGAGATCGGTTAACGCAACCAAAACATTATCATCGGGATGAATTCGTAAAACTCTATGTATCATTTCAAATATTTGATTATCTTGAGCAATCGATTGCACAATTTAGAAATAAATTAAAAGAAAAGAGCCGAAGGGCTTCTTTTTTTTTAAATCACCGTTAAATTTGACAGTTTAACATCCGGTATCAAAAAAACGAATGCGTAAACGAATACTCACATTAGGGGAGGTAATGATGCGGCTTTCCACGCCAGGGCACGAACGATTTATACAGGCGGGCAACTACGATGCTGAGGTGGGTGGTTCGGAAGCTAATGTGGGCGTTTCGCTGGCCTATTGGGAACAGGACGTGGCGCTTATCAGTGCCTTGCCCTCCAACGATCTGGGTAGCGCCGCCCTTCGTTACCTGAAAACCGGAGGAATAGATACCTCCTTTATCCACATCGGAGAGGGAAGGATGGGCTTGTATTTTTTGGAGAATGGTGCCATGCAGCGATCTTCAAAAATCATTTACGATCGGTTTGATTCTGTTTTTTCCCATTACGAGGGGCAGGACCTGGACTGGGAGCAGGTGTTTAAAGGCGTGGATTGGTTTCACTGGTCTGGAATTACCCCGGCCCTGTCTGCTTCTGCCGCCTCCCTCTGCCTTCGGATGCTGAAAGAGGCAAAAAGATACGGAGTGAGGGTAAGTGGAGATATTAATTACCGAAGAAATTTATGGCGATACGGCAAGCAACCGCTGGATATCCTGCCGGAGTTGATTTCCTACAGCCAGGTTGTTATTGCGGGATTGTCGGATTTTGCAAATTGCATGGACATTCACGAAAGTGATTTTGTGACGGCTTGTGAAAAAGCAAAAGCACAAAGTCCTTCCATCCAACTGGTATCCACGACGGAGCGGGATTCGGTTTCCGCTTCGCATAACCGGTTGGGCGGGATATTATGGAATGGAGAAAAGCTGATTAGATCCAGGGTATACGACATGCCGGCCATTGTGGACCGCATCGGAGGAGGGGACGCTTTTATGGCCGGATTAATTTATGGATTGTTACATAAAACCGAGCAGGAAGCCCTGGAGTTTGCGGTGGCAGCATCTGTTTTAAAACATTCTGTGCCCGGAGATGCGAATTTTGTTACCGTGGAGGAGGTAAATCAGTTGGTTTCCGGAGAAAATATTGGCAGATTGCTTCGATGATCTGCGAAAGAGCGTACTATTTGATGAGTCAATTACTATTAACCAAAATAATACCATCGTACACATGTTTATAACCACACGGATTAAATCCCTAAATTACCTGGGCCTGCTGTTTATAGCGGCTATTTTGATCGGTTGTTCAAAACCCGGAGGTGTCCGCATATTAAAGCTGGGACATGGGCTGGATACCAGCCATCCGGTTCACGAAGCCATGCTATACCTGGCAGAGAAGGCCGAGGAAAAATCGGGTGGAAAAATGATCGTACAGGTGTACCCTAACCAGCAATTGGGTACGGAAAGGGAATTGGTCGAGCTGTTGCAAATCGGCAGTTTGTCCATGACCAAAGTCTCTACTGCTGCCATGGAGGGTTTTGCCCCTGAAATAAAGATCCTGGGACAGCCCTATTTGTTCAGAGACGATGAACATCAGGCCAGGGTTCTGGAAGGCCCCATTGGGGAGCAGTTGCTGGCGGCCGGGGAAAAATACTGGCTGAAGGGGCTTTGTTTTTACGATGCCGGCAAAAGAAGTTTTTACACCATCAACACGCCGGTAGAAAAGCCGGAAGATATCCAGGGGCTCAAAATCCGTGTAATGGAAAGTCCTACTGCCGTCAATATGGTACAGAGTTTTGGCGGATCCCCTACGCCCGTTTCCTTCGGTGAATTGTATACGGCCTTGCAACAGGGAATCGTGGATGGCGCAGAAAATAATCCTCCCAGTCTGGTTACTTCAAGACACTATGAGGTATGCAACTATTATTCACTGAACGAACATACGGCCATTCCGGATATGATGATTGTGAGTACGAAGGTTTGGGACATTTTATCTGAGGAGGAAAAGATTTGGTTGCAGGAGGCTGCCGATGAGTCTGCCGTTTACCAATTCAAACTCTGGGAAGAATCGGTGGCAGAATCCATGCGCATCCTGGAAGAAGCCGGGGTTGAGATCACCTATCCGGATAAGGAACCTTTTAGAAAAGAGGCTGAAAAAGTGTACGAATTGATGAAAACCGAGAATCCTGAAATGTATTCATTGGTCGAGGAAATCAGAAATTATTAAGTTATGCGTGCTATAAAATTACAATTGGATAAAGTAATCGGAATCATGCTGATGATCATTATGGCGTTCATGGTTCTTAATGTAAGTTGGCAGGTTTTTTCCCGATACGTACTTCAGGCTCCCAGTTCTTTTACGGATGAGCTTTCCAGATACCTGCTGGTCTGGTTGGGCATGCTGGGAGCAGCCTATGTAGCCGGTCAGGACAATCACCTGGCCATTGATATATTGCCCACCAAACTTAAAGGTGAGGCAAAAAGGAAATTGCTGGCCGTGATCAGTATTGTCATTGTGCTGTTTGTTATTCCAGTGATGATAATAGGAGGAATTAACCTGGTTTACATTACTTATACCCTGGAACAAAAGTCAGCTACCTTACAATTGCCGCTGGCTTATGTCTATATGATGATACCATTTAGTGGTTTGCTGGTGCTTTTTTATCAGTTTGTAAACCTGAAATCATTGTTGTTCAAACAAGACTCCCAAAATTAAATCGAAATGGAAGAATATTTAAGCATACTCATTCTGGTAAGCAGTTTTATCATTCTGATGGGCATCGGAGTGCCGGTGGCCTGGGCACTGGGATTTTCCAGTTTTCTCACGCTGACCGTAACCATTGCCACGGTTCCCTCAGCAACGACCATCGCCCAACGGATGGGAGTGGGACTGGATAGTTTCGCCTTATTAGCCATCCCGTTTTTTATTCTGGCAGGAGAAATCATGAACAAAGGCGGAATTGCCAACCGCTTAATTAACCTGGCAAAAGCCATGACCGGGAGGTTACCGGGAGGCTTGCTCTATGTAAATGTAATTGCAGCCATGCTATTCGGTGCCATTGCAGGTTCCGCAGCCGCTGCGGCCTCAGCCATCGGTGGAATTCTTGGACCTCGCATGGAAAAGGAAGGGTATCCCAGAGAACTCGGGGCTTCTGTCAATATCACATCCTCTACGACGGGATTAATCATTCCTCCTTCCAATGTACTCATCGTATATTCGTTGGCGAGTGGGGGGGTTTCGATAGCTGCACTCTTCGTAGCCGGATACATTCCCGGCTTGTTGGTAGGAATGTTTCTGATGATCACGGCAGCTATTTTTATTAAAAAACACAATCTCAAGGCAGGAGAGGTGACTACCTTAAAAGAGCTTGGCACCAAGTTTTTGGCTGCGTTTCCAAGTTTGATGTTATTGGTGGTGGTTATTGGAGGAATAGTAATAGGGGTGTTTACGGCTACCGAAGCTTCGGCAATAGCGGTAATCTATACCTTGGTGCTTTCCTTTATATATGGGGAGATCAAAGTTAAAGACCTACCGGGAGTTTTGTTAAAATCTTCAGAAACTACGGCCATCGTGATGTTACTTATCGCAACCTCCATGAGCATGTCCTGGGCCATGTCTAGCGAAAACATACCGCAATCTATAAGCTCATCCTTGCTGGCACTTAGCGATAACAAATTCGTTATTTTGATCATGATTAACCTGATCCTCTTATTTGTAGGAACATTCATGGACATGACGCCGGCAGTATTGATTTTTACGCCTATTTTCCTTCCGGCAGTGGTGACCATAGGTATTGATCCGGTCCATTTTGGAATCATTATGGTACTGAATTTATGTATTGGAATCTGTACCCCGCCGGTAGGATCGGTATTGTTTATCGGTGTGGGAGTGGCCAAAACCACCATTGCCAAGGTGTTTTTGCCCTTACTTCCGTTTTTCCTGGCCATGATCCTCGGATTGATCGTGATTACCTTAATTCCGGAGTTGACACTCTGGCTTCCTGGTTTGTTCGGATTATAATAGACCTCTCTTAATAAAAAACCGCTGTGACCCCCCATTGCAGCGGTTTTTTTATTACCAGAATTGTGTAGCACGAAAAAAGTCCCTAAATGCATTTTTTTAGGTTGCTATTATTCTGTTAGCATGTGTAAGAAGGAAAAGGCCTACTTGCAATACTGAATAGTCGCGTTCACTTTAAACAAACGATAATATTATGCAAGCACGCCAGGTTCTACCGGTGCTTCAATTAATTTTTCAGGTGTTATTGGTAATTCCCGCATACGCTTGCCGGTAGCATTAAAAATAGCGTTGGCGACGGATGCCGCCACACTGGTAATTCCCAATTCCCCAATACCTTTCATGCCCATCTCGTTGGCAATTTTATCTTCTTCCGGCAGGAAAATAACTTCTACGTTTGCCATATCCAGGCTTACCGGTACGTGATAATCGGCAAACGAACGCGTAATAAAATTACCGAAGTTTGGTTCTACTCTTGTCTGTTCGGACAAAACCATCCCAACGCCCATGGTCAATCCACCAATAATCTGGCCATAAGCGGTTTTTGGGTTAAGGATGGTGCCGGCGGCCCCTACATTTACCATCCGTTTGATCCGGTACATCCACGTATATTTATCTACCCACACTTCTGAAAAATTAGCGCCAAAGGAAAAAACGGAGTGTTCCTTAAATGCTTCAGATGGTACTGCGGTACCCTCAGCTTCAAATTTCTCCAATTTATTCTGTTTTAGCAGTTTGGCTACGGTTATCTCTTGATCTTCACCAATATTTTTGTTCTTTTTTAATGTAGCAATAGCACTTTGGCAGGCGGCTCGTGCCCCATTGCAATAGGAAGTTGCGCCCCAGGAACCTCCGGAACCAGGTGTGATGGGGAACTTGGAATCTCCCAATTCCACGGTTACTTGTTCCACCGGAATTCCGAGGTATTCTGCTGCAGTTTGGGCAATAATGGTATAGCTTCCCGTCCCAATATCCGTAGCATCCATCTGAACAGTAGCATACACTTTTTCATTTTCTAGCTTCAGCAATACTTTTGCAGATGATTTCAGGTAAGGGGATTTTCTTGAAGCGGCACTTACACCATAACCTACATGCCAGTTTCCTTCTTGTTTGCTGCGGGGTTGCATGGGACGATTTTCCCAGCCGAATTTATCGGCTCCTATGCGTAGGCATTCTATCAATAACCGTGAAGAAAAGGGTTTGTCTGCCCCAAGGTCGATTTGTGTATCGTTTTTTATTCGAAAAGCTACCGGATCCATTTTCAATTTCCAAGCCATTTCATCCATGGCAGATTCCAGGGCAAAGCTTCCCGTTGCTTCTCCCGGTGCCCGCATGGCAAATGGGGTTTGAAAATTCATGGGTATTAAACGATACGTTATTTGGTTGTTGGGGACCTTATAGAGCATCTTGGAGATCATTCCGCAAGGTTCCTGATACTCCTGGTAAGTAGACGTATGGGATAAGGTGTCGTGGGAGAGAGCAGTAAGCGAACCATCCCTTTTGGCACCAAGCTGCATGCGCTGTGCGTTATGTTGCCGCATTCCCGTATTGGTAAACATTTGGTGCCTGGTGACGGTCATTTGAACAGGACGCGCCAGCATTTTGGAAGCCATAATCGCTAAAGTGACATGACGCTCGGTATTTAATTTAGAGCCAAAACCGCCACCTACAAAAGGAGTAATTACCCGTACGTCCTTTTTGGGAATTTGAAAGGTATCTGCTATGGCTATGGTAGATTCATTTACCATCTGTTGGCTCGAATAGGCGGTTACCTTTCCGTTATCCCAGGAGGCAATGATAGCGTGTAATTCCATCGGATGATGGTGTTCGATAGGGGTGATATAGGTGGCATCCAGGGTTTCATCCGCTTCAGCCAATCCTGCCTCCATATCTCCGCGTAAATAATCGGAATTCCCTTTGGGTTTAATGGCTTTAGATTTCGATTCGTCAAATTGAATCGTTGGGTCTGAATCTTCTTTATACTCAATTTTCACCAATCTGGCAGCATATTGTGCCTGCTCAAAGGTTTCAGCAACTACGACACCTACATATTCTCCATAATAATTCACTTTTGGACTTTGAAGTACCGGGGCAATAGTCGTGGTGGCCAATAGGGGCATCTCTTCCTCAAAATGATTTAACTTTTCAGCATTTTTATGGGTAATTACAGCCAGTACACCCGCTAAGGCTTCTGCCTCGGAAGTATCTATTGCGATAATTTCACCCTTGGCAATGGTACTATTGATCCCTTGGGCATATACTTTATTTTCAACAGAAAACTCTGTTGCATACTTCGCCATTCCCATTACTTTTAATTTTCCCTCTACCCGGTTAATGGCTGCTCCTACTGCAGGGGCTTTTAATGTGTTCGTCATTTGATTTAATTTTTGAGATTGGCTTATGCTTTTCTTTCGTATGCCTGGGTAAGTGCACTGACAATGGATTTTTTGCCCATTTCTACCTTATATTTGTTGCCTTCCAGAGGTCTTGCCTCGTTCATTGCGAGCTCAGAAGCAGCTTCAAAATTTGCCTGATTGGGCATTTTCCCAGCAAGGTAGTTTTCAGCCTGAACCAACTTCCAGGGTTTATGAGCGACACCACCCATGGCAAGTCCAGCTTTTGTGATCATACCACCCTGAATTTGCAAACCAGCAGCTACAGATACCAGCGCAAAAGCATAACTGGAACGTTCCCGGACTTTTAAATAATAATAGTGCGCTGAAAATATAGGTTTGGGTAAATGAATGCCCGTGATCAATTCTCCCGGCAACAGGTTGCTATCTTTTTCAGGCCGATCTCCGGGCAAGCGGTGAAAATCAGTAAATTCAACCATTCTGGAGGAGCCATTGGGATGACGCACTTCTACTTTTGCCCCAATGGCTGCCAATGCCACACACATGTCGGAAGGGTGAACCGCCACACAATCTTCGCTCCAGCCAAAAATAGCATGTAATGCATTCATCCCCTTGATGGCTCCACAGCCTGTTCCAGGCACCCGTTTATTACAAGGCATGGAGGTTTCATAGAAATACGGACAACGGGTACGCTGTAGCAGGTTTCCGCCATTGGTAGCCATATTTCGAAGCTGTCCCGTGGCCGCTGAAAGCATCGCCATGGAAAGCAAGGGATAATGCGTCCGGATGTCACGATGATTGGCTGTTTCTGAATTGTTGAGCATTCCTCCGAGGGTCAACCCTCCATTTTCATTTGAAGTAATCTTCTTATAGTCAAGACTGGCTACTTCTATCAACTCATCGGGCCGCTCCACATCCTCCTTCATCAAATCTATTAAATTGGTACCTCCTCCCAGGTAGTGGGCATTTGCATTGGAACTTGCGGCTTGCAGGGCTTCTGCTGTATTCTTTGCCCCTGTGTATGTGAATGGTCTCATAATAAATAATTAATAAATCCTGACTTTTATGGTGGTATAGGATTAGGTTTAAGAATTCTTCGCCTTTTTCATCTGCTCTTTGGTAGCAAATTCCCAGCTGGGCATTTCATCATTACCGGAATGCACTTCTTTAAATGCCTGAACAATATTATTATAGACTCCGCAGCGGCAGATATTCCCCGACATTCGCTCCCTAATTTCCTCTTCGGAAAGTCTTAAATTGGTTTCTATTTTTCTGAAATCTTCCGTTACGTAACTCGCCTCGCCATTTTTGGCTTCCTCAAGAAGGGCTACAGAGGAGCAAATTTGGCCTGAAGTACAATATCCACACTGAAAGCCGTCATGTTTCAAAAAAGCTTGCTGCATGGCATTGGGTTCATTACCATCTGCTAAACCTTCTATGGTAGTGATTTCTCTGTCTTCGCAAGTGGCAGCCAGGGTGAGGCAGGAAAGTTTACGTTTTCCGTCCACCAATACCGTACAGGCACCACATTGCCCGTGATCACAGCCTTTTTTAGTTCCGGTAAGCGCCAAGTGTTCACGTAAAGTATCCAGTAGGGAAGTTCGCGAGTCCAGCGTTAATGGCTTGAGCCTATCATTTACCCGTAGGTTAACCTTCACCTCATTTAGCATAACCCTTTGGTGGTGGGGAAGGTCTTTTGCCGTATTTGCAAATAAAGGAGATGTAGCATAAGAAGAAGCATATACACTTAAACTGGCAGAAGAAACCAGCTTCAAAAATTTTCTTCGGGAAGCACCGTTCTTCAAACCCAACTGATCAAAAATTTTCTTTTCATCTTCGGTTAGATTATCAGACCCGGTATTTTTTTTTCGTTTTTCAAGCTCACCCATACGTTTTGTTGTTGTGGTTTAAGATCAAATCGTCTAATTCCTACTATTTCAGACAACAATTAAGCCAGTGCCAATACAGCATTATAATGGTTCTCAGAGGAAAGGGATTCTAAAAAATGCCTGAAATTCATTTGAGGACTGAAATGAAGTAAAAAATGATGCCTGAATTTAGTATGATTCAGGCTTATCTCGGCCGATTTTTCTCCTTCTATTCAGATGTTGGCAGGCAAACTAGTGGGATAAATGTTACAAAACCAGCAGAAAAAACCACAGTTTTTCGAGGGGTTGATTCCTGACCGCAGTCAGAAAGCTCGGATTCAGATTTGAATACCCTTATGGAGGAAATAGAGGTATTGAATGAAGAGCCGACCTTGGATCAAAAAATAGCCTGCCTTTTCCCTTCGAGTCCTGGGATATGCAAGGCAATTTTCCAATTATGAATATTTATCGGGTGGAATTATACATCGATTTACCGCGATCGGATGATTCAGGAATAAAAAAAAGCCCGGAAATTTCTTCCGGGCTTTTATAAAGATAAAAGGGGTGATTTTATTCCATAGGGCTGGTATGGTTGCCATCCACGGTAGTTAGGGGCGGCACATTGTTTTCGAAACCTGAGTATCCCTTATTTTGATTGATGATTCCTTTTGTATTGGTATTGATGGCATCGGCAGGAATGGGCCAAAGCACATGGTACGGGCTATAGGTATAGGTATCACCATGACGAGTAAAAACGCCTTTGTTGTAATAATCCGTAAATTCCATGATCCTGTCATAAAGGAAATTTTCTTCGGAGAAATTATCTATGGAATAAGTTTTTCCATTGTAGGCTTGAATACCGGTATTGGCAAAAATATAAGCCATTCGGGTCAGTTCCGTTTTTCTGGGTTCTTCATAGTAAAGTTCTCTCGCTCTTTCATCCAGAATAGTCCCTATGTTCATCTCTTCAGGACCATACGGGGCGGCTTCGGCACGTGTTCTAACCGCATTTACATCTGCTGCAGCATTGGCCAAATCCCCCTTCCATACATAAGCTTCAGCCCGGAGTAGATACGTTTCAGCCAGTCGGAATATGTACCAGTCACTGTGCCCACCACTTGGCCTGATATTTTGTGGATCAGGTATATATAATTTATAGTGTGGCCAGGAGAACCAGCTACGGATGGTGTCGACTACCAATACCGTTCCTTCATCATTTCGGAATTGAAGGGGTTGACCATAATATTCATCATTTAGCCCAATTAAACCGGGATTATTGTAGACCAGGTCGGTCATATCCATCCAGTTTCCGGGGGCATGACGCAAGTCATTTTCATCGTCCCAAATCATGCTTTGGTGGTACCAGGTGCCTCTAAGACGACCAATTCCCCTTCCATATCTGGTAACATGGTCGATGTCGATGCCTGGTTGATCGATGGTTCCTCTGTTTCCATTCGGCGTGTTAATGTTGGTGATCCAGAAGGGAACAGCCTGACGCATGGATGACATCCCTCCGGAATTTCCATCCGTATCCAACCGGTCCATTACCATCAGTATGGCCTCTGTATTGGCATTTGATGATTTGTTTTCAGGACGGTGCAGGTCCCAGATCAGGTTTCTGTCGGGATCGTTACCGGTTGAGCCAAATCTTTCTGTCATCAGGGCATGAGTCCCTCCGTCAATCAGGCGGCTGGCAGAAGCAATGGCATCATCAAATTCTCCCAGGGCAAGGTTTACTTTGGTCAGCAGATGCTGAATGGCACCCTTTGGAACCTGTCCCCGGTCCATTACTTCCGGCACCCAGGGTTCTGCCCATTCCAGGTCTTCCTTCATCTTCCGGAGAATGACTTCCCGGTCCGTGGAATAAAAATCAAGTCTGGGTTCGAGGATCTCTTCCAGAATTAAAGGCACATCCCCGAATTGATTGGTTAGCCGGTAGTAGCGCAAAGCCCGGTGAAAGTAGGCCGTCCCCAGAATGTGATTACGTTCTGCTTCTGATTCGTAGTCTGTGGGATCATCGATTCGGGAGATCACCGTATTGGCATATTTGATACCTTTAAAACCTTCATACCAATACCAGCCAATTTTATTGGTGTTGGTACTGTTCAGGTTGGCATCAGGGGTAATCAGCAGGTTCATGTCCTGCGCCGGTCCGGATTTATCCGTGGTACCTTCTATAGCCACTTCGGTGAAGATATGTTCGGTTAATATAGGAGGTCCATCACCGGTATACTCATGGCGCATGTTCCGCTCACAAGCTACCAGCGCACCCCAGAGCCCACTGGCAGCGTTAAAGGTATTTTCGGGTGCGTAGAAAGAAAGCGGTTTGGGTTCCAGCCAGGATTCATCGCACCCTGTCGTCGTTAACATCATTCCTGAAGCCAGGAGGCCCAGGTAAAATGAAGATCTTTTTATGTTAATTTTCATGATTAATTCTTTTAAATAGTCAACCATTAAAGCGTCAAATCGAGTCCCAGGGTAAAAATTCTGGGCGTTGGTCCTCCAGATTCAGGGTCCCAAAAGTTCATTTCCGGAGCGTAGAAGCCTACGTTTCGAACATTCATATACAGCCTTAAATTTTCAATTTTTGCTCTTTCCAGAATGGTTTGTGGAACCGTATAGGCCATGGATATATTTTCCAATCGTACGAAGGACCTGCTTTGGTAGACATTGAATCCACCGGCTCCTCCTTCACTAGAGTACAACCTGGCCCACTCATTGCTTGGATTTTCCGCTGTCCAATAAGGGAGGATATAGGAATTGGAACGATCCAAAAAGCCCTGTCGGTTCTTTCGCTGGTTGAAGGTCCCGATATGTCCCAAATAGGCATACATCATAAAGGACACATCGAAATTTTTCCAAATTTTAAATTCATTTCTTAAGCTCCACCGAGACCTGGGTTCAGAAAAGCCTAGAAACTGCCGGTCCGCATTGGTGTACAAGCCGTCGTCATTGACATCTTCGATTTTAAAATCGCCCGGTTTTACACCGTAATCAGCGGCCTCATCGGCCTCCGGTGTTTGCCAAATCCCATCTGTTTTATAATTCCATACGGCATCAATGGCCCGGTCTATAAACCAGCGGTTGCCGATATCGTCCAGTTCATTGCCCTCTTCATCCAAATCGCCATAAAGGCTTACAATTCGGTTGCGGTTCATTTGGAAATTCAGGCTGGTTCTCCAGGTAAGGTTGGAACGATTGAGTAAAAGGCTATTTAAGCTGACTTCCACTCCCCGGTTTCTTACTTCACCCAGGTTGTCATACACAAAATTGAATCCCAGAATATCCGGAAGACTTCTTTCCACCAAAAGATCGGTAGTAGACATATCGTACACTTCTATGGTACCATCCAGGATGCTGTTAAACAAGGAGAAGTCCAGACCCAGGTTGGTGGAAGTGGTTTTTTCCCAGCGCAGATTTTCGTTTTGCATGGTGTTTACATACAACTGACTGACAAAGTACAACTCTCCACTGGGTCTTTGGTAAAAATATTTTCCGGTTTGTAAATCTGACAGAGCCGCATAGCGACCGATGTCTCTGTTACCATTTACTCCCCATGAAGCCCTTAACTTACCATAGTCCAGCCAGGGGATGTTGACGAAGTCTTCATCCGTAAATACCCAGCCAAAAGCCGCTGAAGTAAAGGTAGCTCTTGGATTACTTTGGCCAAAAGCAGAATAGCCATCCCTCCGTACCGATACCGTTGTGATATATTTGTCAGAAAGGGTATAGATCAACCTTCCCATCAAGGCATCTGCAGTATGTTGCTGGTCATTGCTCGAAATGATCGGATTGATACCAGCACCGATGTTATGGTAACCCAATCGGTCATGTGGTTCGAAACCAACATTTTGCATGGAATTGTCCCAACTCTGGAATTTTTCCGCATTTGCCAATAACGTCACATCAAAATTATGGATGTTGTTGAAGTTTTTATTCCAGCTCAGGATATTATCCACTTGCCAGAAATACACTTTTCTTTGCCGACGGCTTGCTCTTCCTCCCATGTTTTCAAAATCCTGATGGGCAGCCATTTCGTGATTGTACCGCTCGTAAAACTCATACCGGGGGGTAAAATTGGTTCTGAAATTAATACCAAAAGGGAGTTCAATGGACGCATACAAAGTAGAGTTGATAGTGGTCTCTTTTTGAAGGCGATCGGTAAATTGGGGCGTATAATAAGGATGGCGACCGCCACTCACTTCTTCATTGGGTCGGAATCTCAGGCTGACCCCATCTTCCAGGAACGGCTCTCCCCAGGGAGATAAATTGACCATGTTTCCCCAGGCTACAGGGATCTGACTTTCATCCCTGTCTGCAAATTGGGTGTTCATCCCTACCGTCAACCATTCGTTGACATTGCCTTCGATGTTGAACCGGCTTCGGATGGTGGTAAATTTATCCCCAACGACCAGGCCTTCGTTATCCAGGTATCCCATGGACCAGTAGTATCTAAAATCCTCGTTTCTGCCGGAAAGGCTTACAGTATGGTCTTGTCGCAGGCCATTCTGAAACATCATATTGTACCAATTGACGCTCTCTCCAGCCTTGTAATTGGCGATTTCCAGCGGTTGCATGTTTAAGCGCTGTAACCAAACCGTTTCCGGGTCTCCGTCTGATCCGTCATAATCCAGCCAGGTTTCCAGGGAAATATCTGAAGGAAGGGTGTTGGGATTGGAAAAACGATAGGGTTCAAAACCGCCCGCATTGATACTCTCCATTACATCTTCTCTCCAGGATAGAAAGCCCTGTGGTCCGTACACGGGTTCGTCCTTAGCCATGCTCGCCACACCCCAGTTGGTGTTTATTTTTATCTGAGGCTTGCCCAAGGCTCCTTTTTTCGTGTTGACCAACACGACACCGTTGGCAGCTTTTGCCCCGAATACGGCAGCCGAACTGGCGTCTTTCAATACGTCGATGCTTTCAATATCGTTGGGATTAATATCCGACAATTGCCCATAATAAATGGCACCATCCAATACGATCAGCGGACTGGATCCGGCATTCAGTGAGGTTCTACCCCTTACTTCCAGGCTACCACCACCTTTGGCGGAAGTGTTCAGTCCTACATTCAAACCGGCAATGTTTCCACGGAGTACATCCTGTACGGAATTGGGGTTTTCATTTTCCAGGCGCGTAGCGGTAACGGATGAAACCGCACCTGTTAAATCCCGCTTCCTTGCCGTACCATAACCAATGACAACTACTTCTTCCAGAGAAGCCGTATCCATAAGTAAGGTGATGTTGATCTCGGATTGGTTTCCTACGGCTACGGTCTGTGAAATAAATCCCACATAAGAGTAGGTTAGTTCCGCTCCCTCAGGAACGGATAAGGAATAACTGCCATCGATGTCTGTTACCGTACCTGTTCCGGTACCGGCAATGAAAACGGTAACACCCGGAATTCCTTCTCCGGATTCATCGGTAACGACACCCGAAACCGTAACGTCTTCGGCATTTACAGTTTCCTCCAAAGAGGACAGGCCTGTGGGATGTACCCCACTGGGATGATCCACCGCTGCATTTGCAAAACCGGTCGAAATCATCCACAGGCTGATCCAAAGAAAGTAGCCCATCCGGCTAGCTCCTTTTAAATCATACGCTAGTAAGATTTTTTTCATTTTATTTGGGTTTTAATTATTATAGGATGGAAAGCACTTTACTTCCATATACCGGTGACGAATCAGGTCTTCTTTTCACCAATACGGCTCTAACATAGGTATATTTAATATAACATGCAATCGGTTTCATACGTATAACTATGCAATATTTGGAAAAATTACATATTAAAAATTTAGTACATTAGTTATTTACCAAATAAAATTATTTAAAATTTATAATAAAAATTTAGGTTTTAATCCGAATGAACCTTTTTTCTTAAAATTCAAAATTTGGTATTGATTTATATGATTCGCTGCTTTTCAAATAAGTAATATCATATTGGATTAAACCTGTTTTAAGATTAAAAATAGATTTATTCATAGTTTAAAAATTTTAAAAAAAATATATAAATAAAAATAAATGAATTAAAATAGAAATAATAGTATAATAGTAGCTCAATATTTTTTAGTGGTTCTCTGGCCTACGATACCCTTTTCGGCGCGTTTTTACCTCAATTATTTGTATTAATTAATAGTCAACCATTGAATTTCCTGGATTAATAAGTAAATTGACTGAAAACAGGTGTGTTGGTGAAAAATATAATAAGATCCTATGGAAAGACTATGGGGAAGGTTTGGATCCTAAAACTTTTCCTTATAGCGATCATTAGCGGACAAGTACTGGTTTCCTGTGAATCAAAGGAAAGAGCAAGTTTACCGGAGCGGGTTGATTTTAACTACCATATCAAGCCTATCCTGGTACAAAAATGCTACCTCTGTCATGGTCCTGATCCCAGCAGCCGGGAGGCCGGGTTGCGATTGGATTTGGCAGCAGGTGCCACCCGGCTGCTGGAAAGCGGTGTAACGGCCATCGTTCCAGGTTCCCTGTCCAAAAGTGCGGTATACCATCGGATTACCAATTCTGATCCCGAGCTGAAAATGCCTCCCCCCGCATCCAACCTTGAATTGACTGATCTAGAAGTAAGCCTGATTAAAAAATGGATAAACCAGGGTGCTGAATACCAACCTCACTGGGCATTTTTACCTCCAAAAATTTCCAACGTAAACCTTCAACCAAGCACTCCCAAACAAATTGATGCCTTTCTGGATGAAAAAATGACGGAGCAGGGGCTTTCGCAGGCTGAACCAGCAGAAAAGTACCAGTTGATCCGTCGCTTATCCTATGTATTAACGGGCTTGCCGCCCGGACAGAAAGAGATAGATGCTTATTTGGAAGCTGATCAGCCGGGAGCTTACGAATCGCTGGTGGACATGTACCTGAACGACCCGGCTTTTGGAGAAAAATGGGCCAGCCATTGGTTGGATGTGGTGCGGTATGCCGAAACCAAGGGTCATGAATTTGATTATGAGATTCAGGGGGCCTGGCGATTTAGAGATTACCTGATTCGGGCATTAAATGCAGACATTCCTTACGATCAGTTGGTCCGGGAACAACTCTCGGGAGACCTAATGACAGCCCCCAGGCTCCACCCGGAAACCGGGCAGAATGAATCCATTCTGGGCACCCTGTTTTTGACCATGACAGAGGGAACGCATAGTCCCGTGGATACTAAAAAGGATGAGGCTGACCGGATAGATAACATGGCCGATGTGATTGGCAAAAGTTTTCAAGGGCTTACGATTGGATGTGCCAAATGTCACGATCATAAATTTGACCCCATTCCCACCTCCGATTACTACGCTTTATATGGCGTATTGGGCAGTACCCGGTTTAGCCCTATCCCCGTGGGCAATTTCAAAAAAAAGAAGGCGGCATTACAGGAGGTTTTGCAACTCAAGCAGCAACTTAAGGAAATGGTGGGAGGGGCTTGGGAAGAACCTACGGCCGATTCGGTGCCGGTTTTGCTGGTTAACCAATCGCAACCCGTTAAAGCAAAAAAAGGGGTAAACGGCGGGATCGTTTTAGGGGATTTCAGGGGACCGGATTTTCAGGGATGGAAGACCGATGGAGGAGCATTTGGGCTGAGCACTACGCTGGGAGAACCTGAATTTGAGGTCCCTACGGGTGAGCTTAGCGGCCTGAAAACGGGTATGGCCTCTAGCAGGATTTTGGGAAAGGGAATTTACGGTGCCCTTCGGTCACCTGATTTTAAAATCGATCATGACTACCTGGGGGTCCGTGCCCGTGGAAAGGGGGGCAGTATCCGGGTAATCATGGACAATTTTCAATTGATCAGTTACCCTATTTATGGAGGTTTGGACCAGAAAGTAAACGAGTCCGATTGGCAAAACTATATTTTTGATGTAAGTGACTGGAGGGGACATGAGGTTTACCTGGAGTTCTTGCCGGGTTCCTATGTGCGGCATACTTACCGGCAGGATCCAGATGCCTATATTGAAGTGGCTTATGCGACTGCATTTGAAAGGGATTGGTTTGATCCGGAAGAAGGATCCCGGTATGCCCCGGTGAAATCCGTTTCGCAGGCAGTCTACCGCTGGAAAGAGGGGGATCATACGGCCGCCGATGTGGACTTCCTCAACCAACAGCTAATTTCGGGTAAGCTTGTGCGTCGGTTTCCGGAAAGTAGAAAGATGCGTTTGGGAATGGATCTGCTGTTGGCACCGATCAAGGATACGGTGTTTATTCAGGGAGTTTCAGAAGGGTTCGCCCGGGAAAGCCCGATTTTTATCCGCGGAAATCACATGGATCCGGAAGAGCAGGCAGTTCCCAGGGCTTTTCTTCCGGAAATTCTGGATTCACAGGATCCCTTCAAAAATGCTGGGAGCGGAAGGAGGGAAATGGTGGAAACGATCCTGCATCCGGACAACCCCCTTACCGCCCGGGTAATGGTGAACCGGCTGTGGCACCATGTCTATGGAAAAGGCCTGGTGGAAACGGTTGATAATTTTGGTTTGCAAGGAAAACTCCCCAGTCATCCGGAACTGCTGGATTACCTGGCCATTACATTCAGGGAGGAAGGCTGGTCCTTAAAATCAATGATTAAGGCGATGGTCATGACGGATGCGTTTCGTCGAAGCACGGCCTCGGTGAATGGAGACAAGGATCCCGAAAATAAGTATATATCCCATTATCCGATTCGGAGGATGGAAGCGGAAGCGATCCGGGATGCCATGTTGCTTGCATCAGGAGAATTGGACAACACATTGTTCGGAGCGCCCGTTCCTGTACACCTGACAGATTTCATGCAGGGTAGGGGAAGACCCGGGCAGTCAGGACCGTTGGATGGAGATGGCAGGCGTTCCATCTACCTGGAGGTTCGCAGAAATTTTCTGGACCGGATGATGACCACATTTGACCGGCCAACACCCTTTAATACATTCGGTAAACGGGATGTAACAAATGTGCCGGCGCAGTCCCTCTTCCTGATGAATGATCCCTTTGTTGCCGAGCAGGCCGGCCTCATGGCAGCGCGAATTCTTGCTGGTAAGGGGCAATCCACCGAAGAGAGGATTATGGAAGCTTATTTACGGGCGTTTTCCAGACCCCCTTCGGCATCTGAAATCAAGGAGGGGAAGAAGTTTCTGGCATCGGTGCCCATCCACAAGGAAACAACCGGTGATTCCGACACTGAGGCCATTGCCCTCCAGGCTTGGAAGGAATATTGCCATGCCCTATTTAATATGAAATCGTTTATTTATTTAATGTAGGCGTATGCATCATCACAAACCCCTATTGAATCAGCGGATTAGCCGTCGGGAAATGTTGAATATAACTCGGTGTGGATTTGGTTCCCTGGCCTTTATGGGCATGTTGGGTTCTTCTTGCAAATCCCGGGAAAAGCAATCCGTGGATTTTCTGTCGCAGTTGGCCACCACACCACACTACCTTCCCAAAGCCAAAAATGTCATCTTTTTGTATATGGACGGTGGGGTTTCCCAGGTCGATTCCTTTGATCCAAAGCCAAGGTTGGCTAAAGAAAACGGGATGGATCCCACGTTTAAAATCGATGCGACGCAATTTAACGACAATGGCAAAATTTTGCAGAGCCCCTGGGATTTCAAGCGATACGGGGAGTCGGGGATGGCCGTGAGTGAACTATTTCCTCACATTGCTAGCTGTGTGGACGATTTAGCACTGATTCGGTCCATGGTCTCTAATTTTCCGGAGCATACCAATGCCAATTATTTTTTACATACCGGAAGCGGCCTTCAGGGCAGACCCAGCATGGGGGCCTGGATCAATTATGGATTGGGTACTGAAAATAGCAATTTGCCTGGCTATGTGGTCCTGGATGGCGGATTGGTGCCTCCCGGAGGCGTGGATAATTTCAAAAATGGATTTTTACCTGCCGATTACCAGGCTTCGATAATGAAAACAGGTGAAAAACCTGTTGCCAATATTCAACCCGATAGCAGCATGGCAGCTTTCCAGCAGGATAAATTGGCGTTTATCCAAAAAATGGATGAAAACGGCCAGGCAAAATCGGATGAGGTTGAAGCGGCGATCAAGAATTACGAATTGGCCTATCGCATGCAATCCTCTGTTCCAGAGCTCAGTGAGTTTGCTTCCGAAACCAAAGCCACGCAACAGCTATACGGTTTGTATGACGAAGATCCCAATACCCGAAGTTATGGAGCGCAGTGTCTGATGGCCCGGAGGCTGGTAGAAAGAGGCGTACGGTTTGTGGAGCTAACTTGCCCGTACCAGAAAGGCATTGACCGCTGGGATCAGCATCAGGGGCTAAAGGATGGACATGAGCGAAATGCCCACGCGGTGGATCAGCCCATTGCCGGACTCTTAAAGGATTTGAAATCCAGGGGATTGTTAGAGGAGACCCTGGTCGTTTGGTCCGGAGAATTTGGCAGAACTCCCTTTGCTCAAGGTAAAGACGGACGAGATCACAACCCCTCTGCTTTTAGTATGTGGATGGCTGGTGCGGGCATCAAAGGCGGGACCATATATGGCAGGACCGATGAGTACGGATACCGGGTGGAAGAAAATCCGGTCAGCATTCACGACCTGCACGCGACCATTCTTCATTTATTAGGGGTAGACCACAAGCAATTGACCTATCACTTTGGAGGCAGGGATTTTAGGTTGACCGATGTGCATGGTCGGGTAATTAAGGATGTTTTGGTGTAGCCATGCAGCGAAGCGTCCTGGATAGTTCAGCAGTGGCCGGATTAATGGCGCGGGTAGCTCTCCTGACTGCCCAAACCAAACCTTCCTGGGGTAGGATGAATGCTACCGAAATGCTGCACCATTGTAATTTAGCCAACCAAAGAATTCTTTCCTGGAATAAACCGGTCCTACCCGGAAGTTTTAAGCAAAAAGCCTTAAAATTTTTAATCCTTCATATTTTACCCTCGTTTCCTAAAAATGTTAAAACGGCTGCCCCATTTGAAACCAAAGGAAAAATAAAACCAGAGGTATTTGAGGAGGAGAAATTACTTTTTGTCTCCTGTTTACAGCAATTTGCGGAACCAGGTCAGGGCTTTACGGCACCTCATCCTTTTTTTGGCCCCCTGAATACCAAAGAATGGGGGAAGGTGGTTTGGCTGCATGTGGACCACCACCTCAGGCAGTTTGGGTTGTAAATAGAAAAAGGGGTAAACTTCATTGAGTCGGCATAGGGATTGTTTTGCAGGAGAAAGATTTATTGTTTTTAAAGTCTTGAAAAATCGAGTATTACCCTTTCGCATTTACTAATCTGCCCTTATCCATTTTCCCAGCGATGGACACAATCATGATAGAGGCTACGAACATGATCAAGCTGTAAATAACGACGGGTATGGCCATGGCTGAATTCTGCAATAAGGTAGCAGCAATCATGATACCTAAGGTACCATTTTGAATGCCAGATTCGATGCTGATCGCCAATTGTTGTGGCACCGGAAGTGTCAATAGCCGGGAAAATAGTAGGGATAGTCCAAACGTGAGTACATTCAGCAATAAAGTTACCGGCCCAGCTACGGCAAAGAAGTTAACTATTTGATCCTTTTCATTAAAGATAGCTCCTCCCACGACCAAAACGAAAAATAAGATGGAAGCAATCCGAACGGGGCGGTCCGCCTTTTGTGCCATTGCCGCAAAACGGTTTTTTAGCCACATGCCGATGGCGACAGGAACCAAGGTTACTCCAGTAATCCGAAGTACGGTAGGGATAAAGGGGAGGGAAACACTCCCTTCTTCCCCAAAATAAACAATGGAAAAATTAACCAATAAGGGAATGGTGAAAATGGTTATCACCGAACTCATAGCGGTCAGACTAATGGACAGAGCGGTATCTCCTTTACTCAAGTGGGTGATCATGTTGGAGGTGGGGCCGCCGGGGCAGCAAGCGATGATCATAACCCCCACCGCCATCGTTCCTTCCAGTCCGAAACTCAAAATCAAAAAAAAACCAAGTACCGGTAATAATATCAACTGACAAAACAATCCCAAGACCATGGCCTTGGGATATCTAAAAATGTTTTTAAAATCGCCAAGGTTTAAACTTAGCCCCATCCCCAGCATGATAAATGCCAGGGCTAAGGGTAAAAAAGCGGAGGTTATCAGATTACTTTCCATTTGGGTCTCTTTAGAAGTATACTTCTTCCTAACCAAATCAGGCTATGAGAGTTAGCAAACAGAGTATTGAAAAATGTTTGAAACATACTTAAATTTATCAAAAGTCCCTTTCATGAGAACAACAATTGGGTGTAAGCCTGTTTCAATCAAATACGATCACTTTCTTCCCGCTTTTTTCAGAAAGTTGTAATGTGATTTCAAGGCTGAAGCGAAGCTCTTATTTTCATGGTAGGGTAATCCAAACTCAAGAGAAGTGTCTTTAACGATTCCCGAGATTTGAGGGTAATGGATGTGACAGATTTTTGGAAAAAGGTGATGTTCCACCTGTAGGTTCAGACCCCCGCATAAAAAGGTAGTTAACCGACTATTTCTTGCAAAATTAGCGGTGGTTTTCATCTGATGTTCTGCCCAGGCTTCTTCTATATTTTCGTTTTTTCCAGGGTTCGGTAGTGAAGTTTGTTCCACTAGATGCGCCAGTTGGAATACCAGGCCTATTACCAAGCCCATAGCCAGATTTAGTGCCAAAAAGCCAATAAGGAATTGCCACCAGGTAATGCTCATCACCAACAAGGGAATGATGATGAAAAGGCTGTAATACATCAATTTGTAAGAAAACAGCTTGATGTATTCTATCCGGGGATGATTGTTCTCATGTTGGCCGATTTTTTTCTGGAAAAACTTTTTATAGTCTTTCTTAAAAAACCAGGACACAGATGCCAGCGAATATAAGAAAAAGGCATAGATGTGTTGATAGCGATGAATGGGGCGATGTGTTTCCCTTGCAGACACCCTTACCACACCAGGAGCGATCTCCAGGTCACCATCATGGCCCACTATATTGGTGTAGGTATGATGGATTTTATTATGGGTGATTTTCCAGATATAAACGTTGGCACCGATGACGTTAAAAAGGAAGCCGAGGGTTTTATTGACCCATGGCTTGGATGAATAGGAACCGTGAAGGGCATCATGGCAAATATTAAATCCAATAAATGCCATGTTCATTCCCAACCCAATGGCTAAAAGAAGGGAAACCCAGGTAGGAAATACTTCCAGTAAAATGGTGAAATATAAAACAACGAATGATACTAAATAAGTGATGGTTTTAAGTACCATGGACCGGTTGGCCCGTTTTGACAGGGCATTGGTCTCGAAGTATTGTTCCACCCGTTCTTTTACGGTGGAAAAAAAACCGGAATTATTTTTATCTATGAATTTGAGCGTTAATGACATACTAATGATTTTTATTCTTTTATCAAGGGTTTTCAATCCTTATATTATTAAAACAAATATTTTTTACTAATGATCATAATTCTGTAATAGATGAAAAAACATCTTTTTTCGATGTAACTTAAAATCGAGCTGATAGAGGGTAATGCGTTTGTCTGGTCAAGGCCAAAACAGGTTTTTAGGAAGGAATGGCTACTTTCTTGCTGGTTGCGGCAGGGCATAGGCAATCACGGTGCTTTAAATTTTTAGCGGATGGAGATCGGCAGTACGAGCCAATTTTGGGATACTATTCCGGCCAGGCATAAAGGGATTGGATATGGGCGGTTTGTTTTTCCGCCAGCGCATTTAGATCAATATCTAGTAGGTTTTTATTGACTGTCAGTACCTGATTTTTCATGGCATCAGGAAGTTTCTCGTAGCCATGGAAGGCACCCAGAATTGCTCCCAGTATGGCTGCCGTGGTATCGTTATCCCTTCCAAAGTTTACCAGAAAGGTCAAACTGTCCTGAAAGTCGAAATCGGAAACCAGCATGGCCGTTAACACCTGCAGGTGGATTTCTCCGGCATGAAAAGGCATGTCTTGTAGGTGCTGGTCCAGTAATGTGAAGGCTCTTTTCATAGCGCTTTCCTTTGATGAACCGGCAGTGGAGAATTCCTTTTCCGTCGATCTGCCCGTATTTACTTCCTTGGCGATGGAAAGGGCCGTTTGCAGTGCCCGGTAACTGCTTCTTCCGACCAGACGACTTTTAAAGAAAGATTCCGGGTCTACCGAACGAAGCACATCCAGCAATTTCATTTTATCACCATTAGCGGTCATGGCGGACGCGGTCATGGCAGCCGAAAGGGCACTGATGTCCTTGGCATACCCAATATCGTACAGACTTAAGTGATAGGCCTGTTCATAGGCTTTTTCAGGTTGCCCGGGATATCGGACACCGATGGCCGGGGAGTAGAGTAACCCGGCGCAGACCATTTCTCCCCCGTAAAATTTCCCAAGTGCCCGCTGGTAGGCCATTAAATCATTTTCACCTACCGGTAGGGACACCTTATACCATTCCTGCAGCCATAAGACCCTCAAATTGGCAAATTCCAAGGCTTCCATTTCTTCGGGCTTCAGGGATTTGAAATCCTGAAAGTACTGCTCGTATTCACGGATGATATGTAAGGAAAATTCCCGTGGGTTCAGGTCAGGTTCATCCTGCTTTTCCAGGTACTCGAACATTAATTTTTTCCATCTGGTATCGTCTGTGGTGCCTCCTGCCGGTAAATTTAGCTTCCAGATACCTTCCGGAGATACTTCCCGTACCATGGAGTCCAGGTTTTCTACCCATCCGTACTCCATTTGGATCGCCTCCCGGCTCCACATTTCCGTGGGGGCACCCATCGCATCGCCGATAGCACTGCCCACCAGCATTCCCTTCACTTTATCCGCCAGCTCTTCCTGGCTGATGGACAATACATCCTTTTCACGTACCGGCTTTTTTTCTTCCGGAGCAGGTGTACAAGCTTGAATCAATAGTATCAAAAAAAGACAAAAAGTTGGATTAAAACTGTTCATGGAGGATAAGTTGGATGGCGTGTTTAGCTAAGGTTTCTTTTTCTTTCAGGGATAAATCCAGTGGCAATTGGGCCAGTCCAAAAAGCCTGCGGAGAATTTCCACGCCGGTGAAGGCAGCCAGCAACGATTTTTCCAGCGAGTATTGTTGGAGAATTTGTTGAATGCTAGCTTCCGGTACCCTGGCCATTTTCAGATGAGCCAGCATGATAGCGAGGTCAAATTCAGGGTCACCTAAAAAGGCAAATTCCGTATCGATGATTTTTAATCCCTTGGGGCTGCTGAGCCAGCTTCCGGGATAAAAATCTCCGTGGAGCAGGTGCTTGCCTGTAGAAAGGTACCGCTCACCCAAGGAAGTTATTTTCGTGATCAGGGAAGCATCCTTTTTTACCAGGAGGGATAATTCCTGCAAGCCAGGTTGGATAGCGTCCAGATCAAAGCCGTTTTCTTCCTGAAATGGAAGTTCAAAAATATGCTGGTGGTTCAAGTTTCGCATGGCCATGTTATCGGGGAAGTCCGGTTTTGGCAAACCGTGCAGCTCCTTCAAATAATGAAGCAATTCTTGAGCCAACTCCTCGGTGAACATAGCAGGATTTTGATAGATCCCGAGAAAGTCTGTTCCCTCTTTCAGGTACTCCAGGGCCAAAATCCAGTGGTCCCTGTCAAACCCTAACACCCTCGGTGAATAATGTTCCAACACCTGATTATTGGCCAGACATTGGTAATACCTGAATTCTACTCCGGTTCGCTCTGGGGGTGCGGGTACCTGCGGATATTTAGCAACAAAAGGCCTGGATTGTTTCAAAACCAGCGTCCGCTTATCGGTTTTTACCAACAGCGTCACGTTCATGTTTCCCTCCCCGGCTTTTTCGCTACCGAGAATTTCTTCATCCGGATGGAGCAAGCCCTTTTTTCGTAGATGGTCTGTTTGATATTGGTCTATTGGTTCGCTTAGTAGCATATCAGGCGGTCCTGGGTTTAGATGATCGCTTACTATTTCAAAAATAAGAACCAAAATCGGTTTGGCAGCCATTCATTCTGAAATAAAATCCAAGGCAGCTATTCATTCCTAGCCTTATCTGTTCTATTTTTGAGCCATGAGTAGTACGAAAAAGGATTTTACCCCGCTTTTGAATGAATTGGCCAGGGAACTGGACGGAGAGCTGCATTTTGACAGTTTGATGAAAACCTTATACGCCACGGATGCCTCTGTGTACCGTTCCTTACCCCTGGCAGTAGCTTTGCCCAAAAATTCCAGTGATATAAAAAAATTGATTCGCTTTGCCTCTGAGCAGGGAACTTCCCTGATCCCCCGGACAGCGGGCACTTCCTTGGCAGGTCAGTGCGTGGGAGAAGGGATCGTAGTAGATGTTTCCAAGTACATGAATCAAGCGATCGAATTCAATAAAAATGAGGGTTGGATTCGTGTACAGCCCGGCGTGGTACGGAACGAATTGAATAATTACCTCAAAGAGCACGGGTATTTTTTTAGCCCCATTACCAGCACGGCTACCCGGGCCATGATAGGGGGAATGGTGGGGAACAACAGTTGTGGGACAACTTCTATCGTCTATGGTAGCACCCGGGAGCATGTACTGGAGCTTAAGGTATTACTCAGTGATGGAAGCGAGGCGGTATTCAAATCCATGACCCCCTCGGATTTTGAATTGAAGTGCAAGCAGGATGACATGGAGGGAGCCTTGTACCGGCATATTCGGGAAGAACTTGAGAAGCCTGAGACCCAGAAGAATATTCGGGAGCACTTTCCCAAGGCCAGTATTCATCGTAGAAATACCGGGTATGCTGTGGATTACCTGCTGGAAACCCAGCTTTTTTCAGACTCCCCTAATCCCTTTGATTTTTGCAAGTTGCTTTGCGGCTCGGAAGGAACATTGGCCATCACTACCGAAATCAAGATCCACCTGGACCGGTTGCCGGAACCGTTTGACATCGTCGTGGCGGCTCATTTTGAAAGCATCCATGAGAGCATGAAAGCCGCACAGGTGGCGATGAAACAAAGTCCAACGGCGGTGGAGTTGATGGATAAAATTATCCTGGACTGTACCAAAGAAAACGTGGAGCAAAGCAGGAATCGGGATTTTGTCGAAGGCGACCCCAAAGCCATATTGATGGTGGAATTCAGGGGACAAGATATCGAAGAAGCCAGGGCAAAAGGGCTTGTATTTGTGGAAGCCTTAAAACAAGCGGGGTTGGGATATGCCTTTCCGGTAATAGGTCCGGAACGGACCAGTAGTGCCTGGCAGCTTAGAAGCGCCGGCCTGGGCTTACTGGCCAATATTCCGGGAGACAAAAAGGCGGTGGCCTGTATCGAGGACACGGCCGTGGCTATCGAAGACCTGGCCAATTACATCGATGAGTTTGCAGCGATCATTAAGGAATTTGGACAAGAGCCGGTTTACTATGCCCATGCGGGTGCCGGAGAGATCCATCTTCGCCCTATCCTTGACCTGAAAAAGGCCAAGGATGTGGAAGAATTTTACCAAATTAGTGAAGCAAGTGCCAAACTGGTCAAAAAATACCGGGGATCTCTGAGCGGTGAACATGGTGATGGCAGGGTTAGGGCTGCTTTTATTCCCATGATGGTCGGACAAAAAAATTACGACCTGTTTAAAAGAGTAAAAGCTACCTGGGATCCCAAGGGAATTTTTAATCCCGGAAAGATCGTGGACGCGCCACCCATGAATACTTCCCTGCGCTACGAACCGGAAATGAAAACACCGGATTTTCCTACTAAGTTTGATTTTAGTAATGTGGGAGGTATTTTGCGCATGGCAGAAAAATGCAACGGTTCGGGGGATTGCCGGAAATTACCCAACTCCGGAGGAGGCACCATGTGCCCGAGTTACCAGGCTACCCGGTATGAGAAAGACACCACCCGTGGCCGGGCCAATACCTTACGTGAATTTTTGACCAACAGCCATAAGAAAAACCCCTTTGATCACCCGGAAATTAAAGAGGTCATGGACCTCTGTCTTTCCTGCAAGGGTTGTACTTCGGAATGTCCGTCAAATGTGGACATGTCTACCTTAAAAGCGGAATTTCAATACCAATACCAAAAAGCAAACGGGGTACCCTTGCGCTCCAGGGCCTTTGCCTATATTAATAAATTGAATGGCCTGGGAAGCAGCATACCGGGAATTTCCAATTTCTTTCTGACCAATGCCACTTTTGGAGGAGGACTGAAGAAATTTCTAGGAGTGGCTTCCGAGCGTAACCTGCCGACCATCAGCAAGCAGTCGCTAAGGAATTGGTACAAAAAGGAATACCGCAAGTTATCCGGTAAACCTATTATCAAATCGCTGTATTTTTTCTGTGATGAGTTTACCAATCATAACGATACGGCTACAGGAATAAAGGCCATTACCTTGTTACGACATTTGGGCTACGAGGTGAAACTGATAGATCACGCGGAAAGTGGGAGGGGAGCTATTTCCAAAGGTTTGTTGGATTACGCCCAGAAAATGGCCGAAAAGAATGTCTCTTTGTTTTCTGAATTAGTAAATGCCGATAGTCCCCTGATCGGCTTGGAGCCTTCAGCGATTTTGAGTTTCCGGGATGAATATCCCCGGCTGGTGACTAAGAGGCTTCGGGAAAAAGCCAAATCGCTTAAATTTCACTGTGAAATGGTGGATGAGTTTTTGGCCAAGGAAATCATTGCTGGAAATATTCGTCCCGAAGACTTTACCTCGGAATCCAAACAAGTTCACCTGCACGGGCATTGCCATCAAAAGGCACTTTCATCGGTCAATTACTCCAAAAAGATACTCGAACTGCCTGTCAACTATCAGGTAAATGTCATCCCGTCCGGCTGTTGCGGAATGGCAGGGTCTTTTGGGTACGAAAAAGAGCATTATAAACTGAGCATGCAGATAGGCGAGATGGTGTTGTTCCCAGCAGTACGGGACGCGGGGGAAGACACCCTGATCGCTGCCCCGGGTACCAGCTGCCGGCATCAAATTGCAGATGGCACGGGAAGAAAAGCCCTGCATCCGGTGGAAATTTTATTTGAAGCATTGAAGCGATAATCTTCATTAATCGAAAGGTAAAAATCTAAGAAATTTGGCCCATTCAGAAGCACCACTTCCCCTTTCCCGTTGCTGGATAGGAATTTTTATGTGATACAATAGTTAAGCTATTTTTTTTGATCCGTAAGGGGATGTTATAGGTCATCTTTTGACAGGTAATTAGCCATCATGCAAAAAGTGAATTCAAATAAGTAGTGCTATTCCCTATTCTGGAATTGAGCTGCTTGTTAAAAATTTTATTTTACGAATATTTTAAAGTCGGATTTTTGTATTATACTTCCTTTAAAAAGCTACTTATTGTCTTGTTGTTTCATATTGACAAGTTGAGACATTTCTTTTTTGCTTAAGGATGTTTAAATCGGCTCATTTGTAAACGAGTGCCAACTTTCATTTTTAGTTTGAGGGCAATCACTTTTAGTAAACGCTATTAATTACAGTTAAAATGAAGAGAATTTTATTGGCTTTTTTTCTATTGGCAACGAATTTTCAATTCGCTTTTGCTCAAGTTGGGATTGGTACAGAAAGCCCTCATACCTCTGCCGCTTTGGAAATTCAGTCCACTGAAAAGGGCTTGCTTATTCCGCGGTTAATCGAAGCTCAACGAAATGGATTACTGAGTCCGGCCACAGGATTATTGATTTTTCAAACGGATAAGGAATCCGGTTTTTATTATTTTGATGGGGTATCCTGGGTATTATTAAAAGCCGGGGAAAATGTAAATCCCGATTGGGAGGCCAACGCCGGTGTTGCTGCCATTCTTAACAAACCTGATTTGGCTGCCATTGCCCTTTCCGGGCAATTTGACGATTTGGAAAATGTTCCGGATTATTTGACTGTGGAAGACACGGCCTCCATGTTATTACCTTATGTTACCTTTCCTAAAATTGCCTCTCTACTAAATGATAAGGCAGCTCTTGATGAATTAACTGAAGAAACGACCGAACGAAAATCCGCAGATAGCACGCTTGCAACTGCGCTGGATACGGAAACGACCGAAAGAACCGCCAATGACGCTACCTTGGAAACGGCCATTGCCACCGAAACTGCCCGTGCCCTGGCTGCGGAAGCCTTAAAAGAAGACCTCGCCAATAAGTCCACAGACATTAACACGGATGGCGAATCGGATATTAAATACACCAGCGCCAAAGCGGTAAAGGATTACGTGGACGCTTCATCTTCTGGCAATCAGATCGCACTGAATGAAGAAATTGATCGTGCCCTGGCTGCAGAAGGGCTACTGGAAGCCGCCATCGCAACGGAAACGACGAGGGCCATGGGAGCAGAGAACCTGTTGTCCGCCGACCTGGCCAGCGAAAGCAGTGCCCGGCAGGCAGCCGATACTAATTTGGACGCGGCCATTACCGCCGAAACCGACCGGGCTGAAGCAGCAGAAGCCGGGATTGTCGCCGACCTGGCCACCGAGTCGGGCGAAAGACAAGCGGCAGATACTTCACTGGAAACAGCCATTGCGGCGGAAACCTCACGTGCGGAAGGAGCCGAAGCAACGATCATCGCCGATCTGACCACGGAAACAGCGGCACGAATATCCGGAGATGCCACCTTGGAAACTGCGCTGACCACTGAAACGACCGAACGAACCGCCAATGACGGTACATTGGCAACCGCCATTGCCACCGAAACGGCCCGTGCTCAGGCTGCCGAAGCCGAAAAAGAAGACCTTTCCAATAAATCCACCGACATTACCGCGGACGGAGAGTCGGATACCAAATACACCAGTGCCAAAGCGGTAAAAGATTACGTGGACGCTTCATCTTCTGGCAATCAGACCGCATTGAATGAAGAAATTGACCGTGCCCTGGCAGCAGAAGGGCTACTGGAAGCCGCCATCGCAACGGAAACGACGAGGGCCATGGGAGCAGAGAACCTGTTGTCCGCCGACCTGGCCAGCGAAAGCAGTGCCCGGCAGGCAGCCGATACCAATTTGGACGCGGCCATTACCGCCGAAACCGACCGGGCTGAAGCCGCAGAAGCATTGATTGTCGCCGACCTGGCCACTGAGTCGGGAGAAAGACAAGCGGCAGATACTTCACTGGAAACAGCCATTGCGGCGGAAACAACCCGTGCGGAAGGAGCCGAAGCAATGATCATCGCCGATCTGACCACGGAAACAGCGGCACGAATATCCGGAGATACCACCTTGGAAACTGCGCTGACCACTGAAACCACCGAAAGAACCGCCAATGACGCTACCTTGGAAACGGCCATTGCCACCGAAACTGCCCGTGCCCTGGCTGCGGAAGCCTTAAAAGAAGACCTCGCCAATAAGTCCACAGACATTAACACGGATGGCGAATCGGATATTAAATACACCAGCGCGAAAGCAGTCAAGACCTATGTGGACGGAGAAGTAGCCACAATCAATACGGCTGCAGGAGCCATCCAAACCGAACTGGATGCTACTCAGAGCGGAGCCGGACTGGGAACAGACGGAAGTTTCACAGCCAATACCGCATCGAATTTCCTGACCGCCGCCACCTCACTGAAGGATTCGGATGATAAACTGGATGCCCAGGTAAATACCAATGCCATAGATATTTCCACTAATGCGGGGGATATCAGCACCCTAAATACGGAAGTGTCCCAAAACACAACAGATATTTCCACCAATGCCAGCAATATCGCATTGAAAGAAAACAGCGCCAACAAATCCACCGACGGAACCCTGGCAGACGGTACGGACACGAAGTTCCCAACCGAGAAAGCAGTGAAGACCTATGTGGACGGAGCAGTAGCCACAATCAATACGGCGACAGGATCAATGCAAACCGAACTGGATGCCACCCAGAGCGGAGCCGGACTGGGAACAGACGGAAGTTTTACGGCCAATCCCACATCGAATTTCCTGACCGCCGCCACCTCACTGAAGGATTCGGATGATAAACTGGATGCCCAGGTAAATACCAATGCCATAGATATTTCCACTAATGCGGGGGATATCAGCACCCTAAATACGGAAGTGTCCCAAAACACAACAGATATTTCCACCAATGCCAGCAATATCGCATTGAAAGAAAACAGCGCCAACAAATCCACCGACGGAACCCTGGCAGACGGTACAGACACGAAGTTCCCTACAGAGAAAGCAGTCAAGACCTATGTGGACGGGGAAGTAGCCACAATCAATACGGAGACAGGAGCCATCCAAACCGAACTGGATGCTACCCAGAGCGGAGCCGGACTGGGAACAGACGGAAGTTTCACAGCCAATACCGCATCGAATTTCCTGACCGCCGCCACCTCACTGAAGGATTCGGATGATAAACTGGATGCCCAGGTAAATACCAATGCCATAGATATTTCCACTAATGCGGGGGATATCAGCACCCTAAATACGGAAGTGGCTCAAAACACAACTGATATTTCCACCAATGCCAGCAATATCGCATTGAAGGAAAACAGTGCCAACAAATCCACCGACGGAACCCTGGCAGATGGTA
>NZ_WNKF01000015.1 GCF_010119225.1 Cyclobacterium roseum
GCGCAAGACCGCGACTACCCCGGGCTGCGCCTCCCTTGTCGGCTTACCCGGGGCTAGTGATATTTCACCCCGTCGGGGCTTGGATTAATTGATTTTCAGTTAATCAGTTAAACAATTAAACCATCGCACCATCATCAAATCACCACATCCTCACAACATCCCTTTGTGCCCTTGGTGACTAAAAAATTCCTGTACGTTCCATCCGTCCCCCAGTCACTGAGTCTCCCCCTCTCTAAGTCTCTTCGTCTCTCAGTCTTCCCCAAATGCCTCTTTAAAATAAATAATAATTAATTACCTTTGCCAGAACCCTTTTTTACAGCCATGTACTACCTGATTGCCTTCCTTTTTTTTCTGGGCGCATTGCTCCTCTATTTTCGCCTGGCCGAACGCTACCGGATCATTGACAAACCCAATGAACGCTCCTCCCATACCCAAAGTACCATCCGTGGTGGGGGCATGGTGTTCGTCCTGGCAGTGATCCTGGCCTGGCTGACGGGGGCAGCCTCCTGGCCACTGGCGCTGGCCATACTGCTGGTCGGTGGGATCAGCATGTGGGACGATATCCGTCCCCTGCATCAATTGCCGCGCATCAGCGCTCACTTCCTGGCCACTGCACTGCTGCTGCTGGACCTGGGGCAGGGCACCCACCTGGGAGTCTGGATACCCCTGCTGTTTTTCATGCTGATCGGCTGGACCAACCTGTTTAATTTTATGGATGGCATCAATGGGATTACCGTGCTCTACGCGCTGGTAGCCCTGGGGAGTTTTGCCCTGGTTCCGGAAATGGCAGGGGAAAGGCAACTGCTCCTGCTGCTGGCACTGGCTTGCCTTGCCTTTGCCTGGTTCAATGTGCGGAAAAAAGCCCGCTGTTTTGCCGGGGACGTCGGCTCTGTCAGCATGGCCATGGTGCTGGGCTACCTGATGATCAAGCTAATTATCCTTACAGGTAATCCGGCGTACCTGTTTTTCTTTACCATATATGGCCTGGATGCCGTGATCACCCTCTTGCTGCGTCTTTACCGAAGGGAAAATATCTTCCAACCCCACCGCAGCCACCTCTACCAGTACCTGGCCAATGAGGCAGGTATTCCCCATGTGCAGGTCTCCCTGGCCTATGCCGGACTGCAGTTGATGATCAACGGGATATGGGTCTATGGTATAGGCCTGGAAACCTTTCATTGGTTCGCTGCCATGATCTTTGTTTTGGTGATGATATCGGGCTATTTGGGATTCCGGCATTGGCTAATTAAAAAAAAACGTAAAAAATATTGAAAAAAAAATTCCTGAGATCCAACCGCCTTATACGGATCAAATAGTTTTAATTATCAGGAAAATGCCACAAGCCCATAAGAAAAAGTACTTGATTTTTTTGGTGAAAAAATTATCCGATTTTTAAGAATTATGGGGGGTTAAATTTGCTTTACCTGGAAGGAATATCATTTAATTTTTCTGCAAATATTTATATCTTTAGCAAGTAGTATCGAATTACAGGGAAGTAATGGAAAAATGTAAAGAAAGAATTTACCTGTCTTTTCCGGAATTTCAGGGTGCAGAAATAAAGCATGTCATGGCGGCCATGGAAGAAGGGCAAATCGCTACTCATGGCAGGTTTATTACCGCATTCGAGCTGGGATTGTCCAGGAAGTTTGAGGCTTCCCATGTAGTGGCCATCAATTCCGGTACTTCCGCTATTCATCTGGCCTTGCACCTGCTGGGGGTAGGACCTGGAGACGAGGTGCTCTGCCAGAGTTTTACATTTATTGCCTCTACCAATCCCATTCTTTACCTGGGAGCCCAACCCCTACTGGTGGACAGTGAAAGGGAAACATGGAACATGTGTCCGGATACCCTGGAACGAACGATTCAGGAGCGGCTTCGAATGGGAAAAAAGCCCAAGGCCATCGTGGTAGTCAACCTTTTCGGCATGCCGGCCAACTGGCCCCGAATCAGGGACATCAGCCAACGGTACCAAATACCCGTGATTGAAGATGCAGCAGAGGCGGTAGGATCCCGTATTGGGGGACAGTATGCCGGAACATTTGGAGATTTGGGCATTTTTTCTTTCAACGGCAACAAGATCATCACCACCGGAAGTGGAGGAGCCTTACTTACCGACAACCGATTTCTGGCCAAAAAAGCCAGCTACCTTTCAACTCAGGCAAAGCTGGATTTTCCCCATTACGAGCATTCCGAATTGGGATTCAATTATAAAATGAACAATATTTCTGCTGGGATCGGTCTGGCGCAGCTCGACAGCCTGGAGGAGCGGATCCAAAAAAGAAGGGCCATCTTCCGGAGGTACCAGCAATTCCTGCAGGAACTCCCAGGTATCCACTTTTTGAAGGAACCAGCAGGTTTTTTCTCCAACCGCTGGCTCACCACCATGGTAATAGACCCCCTTCTGGCAGGGTTTTCTTCCAGGGAGTTGATGATTAGCCTGCAGGATCAGGAAATCGAATCCAGGTTATTGTGGAAACCCATGCACCTGCAGCCCCTATATAAAAACACGCCCTTCTTTGGAACAGGTGTCTCTTCGGCCCTTTTCTCTCAGGGCATCTGCCTTCCGAGTAGCACAGGCCTGACGGAGGAAGAAATGGACCGGGTATTGGATGTGGTTTTTTTGTTGCACAAGGACATCATGAAGGTGTCAGATAAACTGTCGTGAAAGTGGGAAAACGAATCTTTGATTTTTTAGTAGCCCTGGTACTGTTGACGGTGCTTTCTCCGCTGATGGCAGCCTTGGTGGTTCTGCTCTGGTTGAAAGAGGAGGGGCCGGTGTTTTTTACGCAAACCCGTACCGGCAGGTCTGGCAGGCCCTTTGCCTTGCTGAAATTCCGCACCATGTCCGAAGCCCGGGACCTGTCGGGAAAACTATTGAGCGATGAAGAACGGATGACCGAGGTTGGCAGCTGGTTAAGGCAAAGTTCGCTGGATGAATTGCCGCAATTGTATTGTGTGCTCCGGGGAGAAATGAGTTTGGTGGGGCCCCGGCCCCTGCTGCCGGAATACCTCCCCCTCTATTCTGAAGAACAAAACCGCCGCCATGAAGTCCTACCGGGCATCACCGGTATCGCCCAGATCAAAGGCCGCAACATGCTGAGTTGGGAAGAAAAGTTCCGCTATGATACCTGGTATGTACGGAATCGCTGTTTTCTGTTGGATATAAAAATCCTGTACCTGACCATCAGGCCGCTGATCCGAAAGGAATATATTTATCCGGAAGGAAGCCTTTCGGTAGCACCATTCCGCGGAAAGCGGCAAAGTGCCTGAACCAAAAATTTTCTGATTACATGTATATCTTTGGAGCATCCGGCCATGGGAAAGTAATCATTGACCTGCTAGGCCCGGAGGACCGGGTGCATGGTGTCTTTGATGACAATACCCACTTAACCCGACTGATGGAGTTTCCGGTGCTTGGGCCTGTTCCCGATCATTTTATTTTTGATCATCCCTTATTGATAGCCATAGGAGACAATAGCGCACGCCAAAAGGTTTACCTGCGGTACCGGGAAAGGGCGGATTTTGGCCGCCTGATCCATAATTCCGCTATTTTCAGCAAGCGGGCTGCGATGGGAGCAGGCACGGTAGTGATGGAAAGGTGCCTGGTGAAAGTGGACAGCTGGTTGGGCAGGCAGGTCATCGTCAATACGGCGGCTTCCATCGACCACGATTGCAGGATTTCGGATTTTGCACACATCGCTCCCGGAGCCATCCTCTGCGGAGGGGTCCGTGTGGGGGAGGGAACCCTGATTGGTGCTGGCAGTACGGTTTTGCCGGGCATCCAAATCGGGTCCTGGGCCAAAATAGGTGCCGGATCAGTAGTCACCCGCAACGTACCCGATGGCAGCACCTGGATTGGAAATGGCTTGCGTACCGCTCCTCGGGACCCCGCTCCTCGGGATTTGTAATCCCGAGGACAGATAAAGGGGGGCCCGCTCCTCGGGATTTGCAATTCCGATGACAGATAAAGGGGATTTGCAATCCCCGAAACGTCTCCAATTTCCCAAAACGATTCCGCAACCAGGATTACAAATCCTGCTCATCTGTGATTCGACATTGCAAATGTCGAACAGCAAGTATCCTGAGGACAGATAAAGGGGATTTGCAATCCCCGAAACGTCTCCAATTTCCCAAAACGATTCCGCAACCAGGATTGCCAATCCTGCTCATCTGTGATTCGACATTGCAAATTTCGAACAGCGCGGTGCCGGGTGGCGAGCCATAAGATTGCCATTCTTTCCTATTTTTTTTGTAAAAAAGTTTATCTTTCGGCTCAAATGCTACGAACCCTCTTTTTTACAATCCTCTTTCTTTGTGTAAACCACATGACCTTGCAGGCCCAGGTTTTTGCCGGTGAGCCCATGCTGGAAGAAGCCGGCAGGAGAATGCAGCTCCTGGGCAAGGGAGACCACCGGGCCAGTTACCTGATCCGTCCCTTTGATTTACCACTTGCGGAGCTGATGGAAGGTGATAGCCTGGCTCCCGGAAAGGAAATCAGGGAAAATTGGAAATGGTTACCGGTAAGGGCATCCCTGGGCCATTCCGCCAGCAGGCCCTATGGCTACTATCCTTACCTGAAGGTACCCGCCAGAGGACCCCAGCTCTGGTTAAATCCCGGGCTGCTATTCCGTAAAAATTGGCTGGAATTCCGCTTTCAACCGGAATTGGTTTTGGCTGGAAACACCACCTATGAGGGATTTCCGGATAGCTACGGACTGGCCACCAACCGCAGGTATTTCCGTTATCCCAATACACTCAACTATCCGGAGCGTTTTGGTAAGGGAATGCTGTTTCGCCTGGGCTGGGGGCAATCCAAACTGGCCGCGCACTGGCGCAAATGGGAATTAAGCCTCAGTACCAGCAATATCTGGTGGGGTCCGGGACAGTTTCAGTCGCTTATTTTCAGTCATCATGCTCCGGGGTTTCCTCACCTGAGCCTGGGTACCAGGGCACCGCTGCCCACCTTTTTGGGAACCTTTGAAGGACAGGTATTGGTGGGTAGGCTGGCCAGCACCGCTTATGCTCCCTTGCAGGTGGAGGCACTCAATCAGCAATTTTACCGGCCGCACCGGGAAGATCCGCGCTACCTGAATGCACTGATCCTTGCCTACTCTCCCAAGTGGATCAATGGTTTGTCATTGGGTTTTTCGCGGACTTTTCAGATCCATAACCAGGATCGGCCGGCAGGCTTCAGGGCGCTGATGCCGGTAATCATGCCCCTGATCAAGGAAAATTACGGATTTACCAATGCCAATGGGGAATGGGACCAGCAGGTAGCCGTGTTTGGTAGGTGGGTGTTGCCACAGGCACAATCAGAGCTTTATTTTGAATATGGACGGCGGGACCATGCATTGAATTGGCGGGAGTTTATCCTCAATCCCGAACATGCCCGGGCTTATTTGCTGGGATTTTCCAAACTATGGACCCTGGAAAAAGGACATTTTCAAATCCGTGGCGAGATGACTCAGCAGCAGGAATCCATCAACCGCCTGGTCCGCTATTCCGGGAACGCCGGCCTTACCTGGCACGGCCATTCCAGGCTTCGCGGATTTACCCATAGGGGAGAGCCGCTGGGAGTGGGCCTGGGTTCCGGTACCAATATGCAAACCTTGGAATTGGCCTATGTACAGGGCTGGAAAAAAACGGGAATACGAATGGAGCGGGTGGCCCGAAATGAGGATTTTTATTATGCGGCAGCAGGTGCAAATGCAGATTTGGAGCCCTGGACCGATTTGGCCCTGGCCTTGTTATGGGAAAGAAAATTGGCGAACATCAACTTTTCGGCTACCGGGCAATTTATTCATTCCCACCATTACCAATGGCAGGCTGCAGCGGGCTTACGTTCTAATTTCAATTTGGAGGTACAAATGGTTTACCATTGGTGAAAATCGATTCAAAAGCCAGGTATGCGCCTTTTACTGAATGTTATATTCATTTTGAGAAAGTATTTTTCAAAGAATAAGTTTGGCTTTTTTGTAAGGTGAAAAACCATTATCTTTGGTATATATTTATTGGCAGCTCCTAACCATAAGTTTTTATTCATGTTTTTTTCGAAAAAAATCAGCATTCTACCCAGGTGGCTTATCGCTTGTCTTGATAGTATTATTCTTTTCGTATCCATTTTCTTTGCCTATTTCCTCGCTACCAATTTCGATTGGTTACGGATGGCTGACCTGCAGGTTTTTCAGGGAACCCTCACGTTTGTTTTAATTGGCCTTTTTGTAATGTTTCAGACAAAAAGTTATACCGGAATCGTGCGTCATACCGGTATCATGGATGGGATGTTAATCCTGCGTACAGTTGGCTTTACGGTATTGGCGGTGTCGGTTCTTAATTTGTTAAAGGTGATGCTATATGGTGGGGGCAGGGTGGTACCCTTTGCTGTGCTGATCATCGGCGGAGTACTCGCTTTGTTCTTCCTGATTACCTACCGCCTGCTGGTAAAGGATTTTTTCAGAAAAAACAAGCTCAAAGGGATGGATTTGCCAAAGAAAAAAATACTGATCTATGGAGCAGGTGAGGCGGGAAGCATTACCTACCGGGCCGTGGTCAAAGACAGCCAGTACCAGTTTCTGGTCTACGGTTTTTTGGATGATGACCCCCGGAAGAAAGGCAAGTATTTTGAGGGATTGCCCGTGTTCGGTAACGTTGACGAATTGGCGGACCTGGCGGAAAGATATGAGCTGGAAGAATTGATCATCGCCATCATTGACCTCCCGCCCAGACGAAAGCGGGAAATCATTGATGCCTGCATCCGGTTGGATATCCATGCGATGACGATACCTCCGGTAAACCAGTGGATAGGGGGGAACCTTAGTCCCGGGGCACTTAGAGATGTAAAAATAGAGGATTTGCTCGGTAGGGAATCCATATGTCTGAAAAACAGCAGGGTTTCCGCGCTGATATCAGGCAAGCGGGTGCTGGTCACAGGGGCCGCCGGATCCATAGGAAGTGAATTGTCCAAACAGATAGCCAGGTGCGCTCCGGAGGTTTTGGTCTTGCTGGATATGGCCGAATCTCCCCTGCATGATCAGGAGGTATTTATCCAGAATGAATTCAAAGAGCTGCCGCTTCATGCCATTTTGGAGGATGTGACCAACCTGGAAGGGCTCAAAAAGGTGTTTGAGGTTTACAAGCCCGATTTTGTTTTCCATGCCGCGGCGTTAAAACATGTGCCCATGATGGAAAAGTATCCGGTCAAAGCCGTTCAGTGTAATCTCCTGGGCACAAAAAATGTGGCGGATTGTGCGGTGGCCTATGGCGTAAAAAAAATGGTCATGGTCAGCACAGACAAGGCCGTAAATCCCACCAATGTGATGGGGGCCAGCAAAAGGTTGGCTGAGATGTATGTACAATCCCTGGACAAATCTCAAAAGGAGGAACACAAATCAGGTACAGCCTTTATCACTACCCGCTTTGGAAATGTATTGGGATCAAACGGTTCTGTCATTCCCTTGTTCAAACGGCAGATTAAAAATGGAGGACCTTTGACGGTCACTGACCCCGACGTTACGCGATATTTCATGACCATACCCGAGGCCTGTGACTTGGTATTGGAGGCAGGAGCCATGGGTAAGGGAGGTGAGATTTTTGTTTTTGACATGGGTGAACCGATCAGGATCATTGATCTGGCAAGAAAAATGATTTACCTCAGTGGTAAAAAGCCCGGTGTGGACATCGACATAGAAATTACGGGATTGCGGCCCGGAGAAAAGTTGTACGAGGAAGTATTGGATTCCGGAGAACAGTCCGTTGAAACCCACCATCCCAAGATAAAAATAGCCCTGGTCCGCCCCGGCAACTTTCAGGAAATCAAAAGAAAAATGCGATTGTTTGAAACCTTATTTGATCCCGAAGATGAAATGCAGCTGGTGTTGCACATGAAAAAAATGGTCCCCGAATACATCAGCAAAATGTCCCGCTTTGAAGTTCTGGATGGGCAGAAAGTGGAGAAATAATTTCTCCCGCACCGCGTGATTTGCAATAACGTGGTGCAGATAAAAGGGATTTGCAATCCCGATAACGTCCTCATCATCCCCGGACTCAGGGCTCCTCGGGATTTGCAATCCCCATACCGTTCCCCTCATCCCCGAAACGATTCCGCAACCAGGATCGCTAACCCTGTTCCGCTTTCATCCCACAGGGCAACTATCGAACAGCCCGGACTCAGGGCTCCTCGGGATTTGCAATTCCGAGGACAGATAAGGGGGATTTGTAATCCCCATACCGTCCCCATCACCCCCGAAACGATTCCGTAACCAGGATTGCCAATCCTGTTCATCTGTGGTTCGACCTTGCAAATATCGAACAGCTAGTGCTCCTCGGGATTTGCAATTTCGAGGACAGATAAAAGAGATTTGTAATCCCGATAACGTCCTCACCACCCCCAAAACGATCCCACAATCAGGATTGCCAATACTGTTCAGCTGTGGTTTGACATTACAAATGTCGGATAGTCCGGCTCCTCACCAAGCCCTGGCAGCTTTAGGCGCATAGCTCTCGTTTGCTACGTCAAGTGCTACGGCCAGTGTCAGTCAGGCCCATCAGGCATAGAGTAGCAAGTATGGATTAGGCTTGTTTCGAAAAATATCCGAAACAGAAAGGTCGGGAAGGGCATGGCTATTTTGGGTTTAATCGTTATTAATTAGCGTTTGGGTGCCATCAGGTAAGCATGGCACCATTGACCTGAAGGGTCTGTCCGGAAATGTACTTGCTCCTATCCGAGCCCAGGAAGACACAGGCATCCGCGACTTCTTCCGGCTTGCCGCCTCGTTTCATGGGAATGGCATCCCGCCAGCCCTGAACGGTCTTTTCGTCCAGTACGGCTGTCATTTCCGTTTCAATAAAACCGGGGGCAATTGCATTGCAGCGGATATTTCGCGATCCCAGCTCCAAGGCCACGGATTTGGTGAATCCGATGATTCCCGCCTTGGAGGCCGCGTAGTTGGCTTGCCCGGCATTTCCTTTAATACCCACCACGGAGGTGATGTTGATAATGGAGCCGGATTTGGCCTTCATCATGGTGCGGGTAGCGGCTTTTACGGTATTGAAACAGGACTTCAGGTTGATGTTAATGACCTCATCCCAGTTTTCTTCGCTCATGCGCATCAGCAGGTTATCCCGTGTGATTCCGGCGTTATTGACCAGAATATCCAGTCCACCAAATTCGGAAACGACATCGGCAATAAGTTGCTCTGCTGCCTGAAAATCAGAAGCATCGGAGCGAAACCCCTTGGCCTTGATCCCGTAGGTCGCCAGTTCCTTTTCCAGTGCTTCACCTTTTTCCACACTGGACAAAAAAGTAAAGGCCACGTCTGCCCCTTCTTCGGCGAAGCGAATGGCAATGGCCCTTCCAATGCCTTTGGAAGCCCCGGTTACCAGGGCCTTTTTTCCTGTAAGTAATCCCATATTCAAAATTTTTATGTTTATTTCTTTTTCAAAAATAGGTATTTATTCCAAAACATCGGAAAGGAGCTCCCAAATAATGCTTTTGCCTTCTTTGGCATTTTTGTTCTGTTCTATGTTATCATTGCGTTTCTGTCGGCTTTGATTATCAAAACCAAATTTTTTTCTGAACATTATTATTATAAATTTGCATAGCAAAAAAGAAAACAAAATCGAATCATATGTCTTCAACAAAATTTGATGTCATCGTACTGGGCACCGGCCCAGGAGGTTATGTAGCAGCGATCCGGGCCTCACAACTGGGGCTGAAAGTGGCCGTGGTGGAAGCAGAGGAACTCGGAGGAATTTGCCTCAATTGGGGTTGTATCCCTACCAAAGCCCTGATCAAGAGTGCCCAGGTATTTGAATACATCAACCATGCAGCCGATTATGGAATCTCTGTAGACAAGGCCAGTGTCAATTTTGAAGACATGATCAAAAGAAGCCGCGACGTTGCCCACGGTATGAGCAAAGGCGTGCAGTTTTTGATGAAGAAAAATAAAATCGAGCAGCTTTTGGGCTGGGGAAAAGTGAAACCCGGAAAAAAAGTTGAAGTAGAAGACAAGGACGGAAAGAAAACCGAATACAGCGCAGACCACATCATCGTTGCTACCGGTGGCAGGTCCAAGGAATTGCCGGCATTGAAGATTGACAACAAGAAGATTGTGGGGTATCGCAAAGCGATGACCCTGGATAAAATGCCTAAAAAGATGGTTGTGGTAGGCTCCGGAGCCATTGGAGTGGAATTTGCCTACGTGTACCGTTCCATCGGGGTGGAGGTGACCATCGTGGAATTTTTGGACCGCATCGTTCCGAACGAAGACGAGGAAGTGTCCAAAGCACTGGAAAAAATATATAAGAAAAAGGGCATTGAAATCATGACCAGTGCCGAAGTGACCCAGGTGGATACCAAAGGTTCTGGTTGCAAGGTGACCGTCAAAACCAAAAAAGGAGAAGAAAAAATTGATTGCGACCTGGTATTATCCGCCGTAGGCGTGGTATCCAACGTAGAAAATTGTGGTCTGGAAGACGTAGGGATTTTGGTGGATAAGGGCAAGATCAAGGTGGATGAGTATTACAACACCAATATGCCTGGCTATTATGCGATTGGAGACGTGGTAGCCGGTCCTGCTTTGGCCCACGTGGCCTCCGCAGAAGGGATCATCTGCGTGGAGAAAATTGCCGGTCAAAATCCCCAACCCCTGGATTATAACAATATCCCAGGTTGTACCTACTGCATTCCGGAAATTTCATCCGTAGGCTATACGGAAGCAAAGGCAAAAGAAGCCGGGTACGAATTGAAAATTGGTAAATTCCCCTTTTCAGCTTCCGGCAAAGCATCTGCCGCCGGTGCCAAAGATGGGTTCGTGAAATTGATTTTTGATGCCAAATATGGAGAGTTGCTGGGAGCTCACATGATCGGTTCCAACGTCACCGAAATGATAGCCGAAATCGTCGCCATCCGCAAACTGGAGACCACCGGACACGAATTGATCAAAACCGTGCACCCTCACCCTACGATGTCAGAGGCAGTGATGGAGGCCGCAGCGGCCGCCTATGGAGAGGTGATCCACCTGTAAAAACAGGTTCAATGCCGGCATTCAAAAATGATTAACTACCACCTACGGATAACGTTTTTTTGGAAGAACAGGATTTAATAAAGGGGTTACAGGTCAGTGACCGACAGGTGCAGGAATATTTATACGAGAAATATTCCAGGGCGCTGTATGGCATCATCCGTCGGATTATTTTCGATCAGGAGCTGGCCGAGGAGGTGTTTCACGATGCCTTTCTCAAAATCACCAAAAAGATCGGTTCTTACGATGAATCCAAAGGACGCTTGTATACCTGGATGGCCAATATTTGCCGGAATGCAGCCATAGATAAAACCCGGTCCAAAGAATTTTCAAAAAGTAGCAAGACCAATACCATCGATGATTACGTATATGGAATGGAAAGCGAATCCGGAACGGCAGCAGCCGTAGATGGAATCGGGGTCAGAGAACTTATGGAAGATTTGAATGAAGAGCAGCGGCTGGTTATGGAGTGCATTTACTTTAAGGGGTATACGCATACGGAAGTGGCAGAAGCGCATGCCATTCCCCTGGGAACGGTAAAATCCCGGGTTCGCTCGGCCCTACAGGTATTAAAAAAGAAAGCTGATAAAATCTAGTGGATATCCAAGCCTACATATCGTCCGGTAAATTGGAACTCTTCGTTTTGGGAGACCTCAACGAAACAGAGCAGCAAGAGGTGTTGTCCATGGCCAAAAAGTACCCCGAAATCCAACAGGAGATTGAGGAAATTGAAGCGGCCATGTTTGCCTTCGACCAGGCATCAGGTCCGGAGCCATCCCCTTCGGTGAAGAATAAGATTTTTGCCAGCCTGGATGCGGAACGGGAATCCGCAGGCCCTTCCGATAAGTACCTGGAGAAGGAAGTGAAGTTGTATCCCGCAGCGAACCCATGGAAACCGTTTGCCGTTGCCGCTTCCCTGACTGCCGTAATAGCAATTGGTGCTGCGGCATACTTTGGGTACCGCTACTATGATGCGGAAGAGCGCGTTTTGCTGGTATTGGAGCAGAACGCTTCCCTGGCCGAAAACCTCCAACGTACCGAATTTAGATTGGATCAGTTGGATGCGGATACCAAACAGTTACTTTCCGGTAATTTTGACCGGGTCCCCATGAAAGGGGAAGGACTTCCCATGCAGGAAGATGCCCGGGTAGACGTCTTCTGGGACAGGGAAAGCAGCGAAGTGTTCCTGTCTGTAAATCAACTGGCCGAGCTGGACGAGAACAGCGATTACCAACTTTGGGCCATTGGAGAGGATGGTCCGGTGGGAATTGGATTGGTTGATCCGGAGGCAAAGTTAAACCTGCAATCCATGCAGGCTGCCGGAGACGCACAGGCCTTTGCCATTACCATCGAGCCCAAAGGAGGCAGTGAGAGTCCTACCCTCGAAAAACTAGTGGTGCTGGGAGAAATTTCCTGATCGGATACGTAAAAATAATTGCAGAGACCCCGTCGAATCTTGATGGGGTTTTTATTTTGTTTTAACTTGTAAGCGGAACCTTTTGAACCCCACCCATGGAATTACAATTATCTACCCCGGGCCTGCTTTTTTCAGCCATTACCCTGTTGATGCTTGCCTATACCAACCGCTTTCTGGCCATGGCAAACCTGATTCGGGGGCTTCATAAAAAATACCTGGAAAACAGCGGACAGGAAAAGGTGCTGATTGGGCAAATCAAAAACCTGAGAAAGCGACTGAACATGATTAAAAACATGCAGATTTTCGGCGTCTTAAGCTTTTTACTTTGTGTGATTTGCATGTTCTTGCTGTACCAGGAATTCATCACTGCCGCCAATTGGGTATTTATGGGCAGCATGCTCTGCCTGCTGGTTTCACTGGCCATTTCCCTGCTTGAACTACAAATATCCACCAACGCGTTGAACCTGGAACTGCTGGACATGGAAGATGTTCTCAGTAGGAAGACCGGCTCGGGACTGGATCAATTCTTTACCAAAAAAGACTAAAACGAATGGATCAGGAAGATTTTGTCATAGACCTGCGAAGCGACACGCTTACCCAACCCACCCGGGAAATGAAAGAAGCCATGATGATGGCCAGTCTGGGAGACGATGTGTTTGGAGAAGACCCAACAGTCCGCCAACTGGAGGGCAAGCTGGCGGGGATTTTTGGTATGGAAGCGGGCCTGTTTTGTCCCTCCGGTACCATGACCAATCAAATTGCCATCCGGCTCCACACGCGGCCGCAAACGGAGCTGATCTGCCACAAAAATTCCCATATTTACCTGTACGAAGGTGGCGGAATCATGTCCAATAGCCATGCCTCTGTAAAATTACTGGAGGGGGAAGCAGGTAAGATAGATGCAGAAGCCATCCGGGAAGCCATCAATCCCGATGACGATCACGCGCCGGAGACGACGCTGGTATCCCTGGAAAACACCATGAACAAAGGGGGAGGCAGCGTTTATTTTCTCGAAGAAATCCGGCCCATCCGGCAATTGTGCAAGGAAACCGGCCTGAAGCTACACCTGGACGGTGCCCGTCTGTTTAATGCCTTGATCCATTCCGGAGAGCGGGCCCACGATTGGGGTAAAATGTGCGATACCATCTCCCTATGCCTCAGCAAAGGACTGGGATGCCCGGTGGGTTCCGTCTTATTAGGTACTCAGGCAGACATAAAAAAGGCCAGAAAAATACGGAAAGCCCTGGGAGGGGGCATGCGACAGGCAGGGATGCTGGCGGCAGCGGGTATCTACGCTCTGGATCATCACGTAGCCCGGCTGGAGGATGACCACGAACGTGCCCGGTCAGTGGGGGAGATCTTGGGTAAAATTCCCAATGTGACGGAGATGCTACCCGTGCGTACCAATATCGTAATTGCCCGCTTGGAGAAAATAAGCCCGGAGTCTTTCCTGGACCAACTGGCTGAAAAAAATATCCGGGCAGTGAAATTTGGAAAAGACCAAATCCGAATGGTCACCCATCTGGACATAGAAGACAGGCATCTGCATGCACTGGAAAAGCGGCTTTCAACCTGGAAAACCAGGTTATGATCTTTATATAGGCCACTTCTTTACCGATAGGCAAAATTCAGGTTGCCAAAAAACGGTATTTCCCGGATCGGGCATGCCTTTTGATCAATTCTATTAATAAAGAAAACATGGACCAAACCCCATTGGCGGAGCGAATGCGGCCAACAAGGCTGGAAGAACTGATTGGACAGGAACACCTATCCAAACCCGGAACCTTTCTATTCAATGCCATTCGTTCCGGAGCTGTACCTTCCCTGATTTTGTGGGGTCCTCCCGGAGTAGGAAAGACGACCATCGCCAACATCATTGCCAACGAAGTAAAGGTCCCTTTCTATACATTAAGTGCCATCAGTTCCGGTGTCAAAGACATCCGGGAAGTCATCCAAAAAGCTCGGTTTCAGCAAGGAGTGGTCCTTTTTATTGATGAAATCCATCGGTTCAATAAATCCCAGCAGGATGCCTTGCTGGGGGCGGTGGAAAAGGGGATTATCCGATTAATAGGTGCTACCACCGAAAATCCTTCCTTTGAAGTGAATGCTGCCTTACTGTCCAGATGCCAGATTTTCACCTTAAACCCACTGGGCAGGGAAGAACTGGAAGCCATGATGCGGCAGGCCCTGGAAAAAGACCCGGTGTTGAAAAAAGTTACCGTCGAGTTAAAGGAAACCGATGCCTTGTTGCGGATTTCCGGAGGGGATGGCAGAAAGCTGCTCAACCTGCTCGAAATTGTCATCGACAGCTTCCAGGGTGAAAAGGTTGTCATTGAAAACGAAGGGGTCATGCAAGTTGCCCAGCAGAAGGTAGCCTTGTACGATAAATCCGGCGAGCAGCATTACGACATCATTTCGGCTTTTATCAAGTCCATTCGGGGCTCGGACCCCAATGCGGCCGTTTATTGGCTGGCCCGGATGATTGAAGGTGGGGAGGACGTAAAATTCATTGCACGCCGACTATTAATCCTGGCCTCCGAAGACATCGGAAATGCCAATCCCAATGCCCTCCTACTGGCCACTAATTGCTTTCAGGCCGTCAATGTCATCGGTTACCCGGAATCCCGCATCATCCTGTCTCAATGCGTGACCTACCTGGCTTCCTCTCCAAAAAGCAATGCCAGCTACATGGCCATCAATCAGGCACAGACCTTAGTAAGGCAGGAAGGGGACTTGCCCGTGCCCCTGCACCTGCGAAACGCACCGACCAAACTGATGAAAGATCTGGACTACGGTAAATCGTACCGGTATGCCCATGATTTTGAAAATAATTTTGTGTTTCAGGAATTTCTGCCGGATAAAATTGCCCATACCAAACTCTACGATCCCGGAAACAATCCCCGGGAAAATGAATTGAGGAAACAGCTTCAAAAGTTGTGGGGAAAGAAATACGGATATTAGTTTTTCCGGCTGACCTACTCAGGTCACTCCCAATCGACAACATCTAACCATTAAATCCGGAAATGGATAAAGCGGTTCGTGGATCTTAAAATGCCCTAACATTAAGTGGGTCTACTTTATAAATGATTTAGGGCATATACGTTTTTATAAGCTTACTAACCTACGTTGGATCTAAGGTTGGAGGTATTTTTTTTGTTTGCTGTCCGTGGGCTGCACCCAGGGTTATGGTTTTTCAGGCCCTTCAGGCCTGGGTTACCGTGTAGAAATTTTTTCCCTTTAGCCCAATCACATCATAGTGAGGTCCCATATACCTCCCCAGGAAATAAGCTCCTATTCGACTCCGAAGCCTGAAGGGCTTTAATGTCAATAACCCCGGGCGAAACCCGGGGTTTGCGTGCTAATCTATCCTTCCATCAACCCCGGAGTGGGTTGAATTTTTTCCAAAAAAGCCCGGTACCTAATACGAAAACGTTCAAGCGAACCAAATTGCCCTTTATTAAAATCGAACTCAGGGTACTAGTATCCCTTACATGTCCTTCCATCCCTTATAGGGTTCCATTTTTTCAGGCTACTTTAGGTTCCTATAAGCCTATTCGTATTGCTTACATGTGTATTTGGTTCCATTTTTCTAATCCGATTACGTAACCCCATGATAAACTGGTATCAGTGATCCAGGTTAATATTCCTTGCGAAAGGTATACCGTAAGCCTACCAGTGCCCGAAAGCTAAAATGAAAGGCATAGAGCGGTGTTGCCTCCAGTACCAGGGCAAATTGCCGGTGCTCGGCAATGGGTTTGATGCTTAATCCAACCGGTACTCCAAATCTACCTTCATCCATTTCTGAATAGCCGACCATAAGCCCTGCATGCACGTTGTACCAATCGGTTTGTTTCAGATTGTAATGCCCCAGCGCTTCCAGGCCCAGGTAGGGGTTTATTTCGCCTCCGGCCAGGATACGGGCCTCCCCGAAAAAGGGGTTTTCAGGATCCGTTCCCACACCAATATGGCTTAAAATCCCTCCCTGATACAAGCCCACCTGAACCTGGGAATATGCCGTTGAAAAAAGACCAAATACTAAAAATAACAGGAATACCTTTCTCATATAAAGTTGGTTTTCAATTTGGCTGCAAATATAATGAAAAATGTCGTTTAAAGAATCTTTTCGTTTTGGTGAACCGATGTATTTGGTGGGAGGAAGCGTGAGTACCGCTAGAAATCCGTTCTTACCAGGTCCTTGACCAAGCCTGGCATGAATCGAAGCCCTCAAAGGGTCAGGAATGTTCACTTTAAACAGTGCTTCTCGAACCAGGTAAAACTCTCCGGAGCCACTGGCCCATTTTACTCCCGATAAAAGCCGGAATTTCGCTATCTTCAGCCGGAAGGAGGATGATTTTAACGTAGAACAGGTTTTTTCCGTTGTGACCATCAATTTTTTGAGCTATCTTCACCTTCTGATGCTCCCCCAAAGGCTAAAATCGGTTCCTAACACGTTTTCGGGTTGGTGGGGGTGGGCTTACAAAATTTCTATTCTACACAGGATTAATAGATTTACTAACAAAATAACCAATTGATTTACCAGGTAATGACAATGAACAAGACAATTTACACCTTACTTTTCTTTCTTTTTACGGGCAGTATGTTTGCTCAGAGCCAAAAAGATTTTCCGGTAACCGAGGAATGGCTGGAGAAAATAGAATCATTGGCCCCTTCCGATACAAGAATACAAGCATCGGTAAAAAAAGTGCTGGTTTTTTCCCAACATACCGGATTTTATCATTGGACGATTCCCCATAATGATGAACTGCTGAAAATAATGGCCAAGAAAACAGGTGCTTTCGAGATTACCATCGCCCGGGATATTGATAGTTTCGACAAGAAGAATTTAAAGCAGTACGATGCCGTCATACTGAATAATTCCAACCCTTCCGGTCCGGACCGGGATCTTTTTGCAGATCTCCTGAAAAAAAATTCCAGTTATGACGAGGCGACCATCGCCGAGTTGTCCGCACAGTACGAAAATAATTTAATGGACTATGTGGCCAAAGGTGGGGGATTAATGATCCTGCACGGAGCGATTACCGTGCAAAACAATTCCGAAAAATTCAGTGCCATGGTAGGAGGGAGCTTTGACTACCACCCCAAGCAACAGGAAATGCACGTGAAAGAGGTCGACTCGAATCATCCCCTGGTACAAGCCTTTGAAGGCAATGGCTTTACCCATATTGACGAACCCTACTTTTTTAAGAATGCCTATTTTGATTACAATTTCAGGCCGCTCTTGTACATCGAAGCCGATCAATTGGAAGGTAAAAGAGCGGAAGTCAGCAACAATACCATTTACGTGGCTTGGATCAAAAAGCATGGCAAGGGCAGGGTATTTTACACTTCCCCTTCTCATAACGCCCAAAGCATGGACAATCCTGAGTTGCTTCAGTTTTTCCTCGATGGCATGCAATACGTAGTGGGCGACCTGCCTGCTGACGATAGTCCGATGGAGGTTAATTAAGCTAACGTATTCAAGTGGAGAGCGAAGGTATCGGTTTTGTAGCACTATTTAACGCGCTAGACGGGTCTTTCCAGGAATTCGCTTGATTTCTTACCCTTGATGTATCAAAGAACCGCTTCCTTGTTTAGGGGCGGTTTTTTTGTTTTTGCGGTTCGCCAGGGTAAACATTTGGACAGGTTACATAGTCTACTCAGTCCACAAAGGTTTCTTTGAGTACCCCCTTCTGGGATCAATAGTATGACCCAATTTCCAGAAGAGCTATTCTTGCGAGGCATGCCATTCAGGTTCAACCCCTTTCGGGGTTGGAGGTATTTGGTAGTCCATGAGCCGTGGGCTGCACCTACGGTTAGTGTCGTTCAGGCCCTTCATGCCTGCCTTTACTGAGAAAATCATCAACAGTCCAAAACAGCTTTGAATGAAATGAATTTTCCTGTAGTCCAATCCGATGAAGTGAAGTACCACATCACTCCCCAAGAAACTAGTCCCTAGTCAACTCCCAAGCCTGCAGGGCTTCAACAACAATAACCCCGGGCGAAACCCGGGGTTTATTCCCAATACTCATTTCTTCGTCTTCTTTTTCGCTGCAGCGGCTTTTTTGGGTTTGGCTTTTCCCTTTTTGGCATCTGCCTGGCTTTCGATAATTTCCATGGTTTCGGTATAAGACAGGGATTCCGCCTCTTTATCTTTGGGGATCTTGTAGTTGTTTTTGCCCATTTTGATATAGGGACCCCAGCGACCGTTCAGGATCTGTAGTTCGGGGTTTTCGTCAAAGGACTTGATATGCTTTTTGGCATCGGCTTCCCGCTTGGCCTTGATCAGTTCGATCGCTTCTTCCTCGCTGACCGAGAGGGGATCGTATTCTTTTCCCAGGGAAACAAACTTCCCGTCGTGCCGAATATAGGGTCCAAAACGGCCAATGGCTGCTACAATTTTCTTGTCTTCAAAATGCCCCACATCCCGGGGCAATTTGAAGAGCTCCAGCGCATCTTCCAGGGTCATGCTTTCGATAAACTGCCCTTTCAGCATGCTGGCAAATTGTTTTTCCTCGTCTTCCTGATCGCCGATCTGCACCAGGGGGCCGAATTTGCCCAGGCGGGCAATGATCTTTTTACCCGTTTTGGGGTCGATGCCAAGTTCCTTAGAGGAATTGACATCGGTGCGTTTGATGTTTTCCGTTTGCTCTACCTTTGAGTGGAAAGCTCCGTAAAAATTCTGAATCATTTCCTCCCAGGGTTGCTCTCCATGGGCAATGTGGTCAAATTCCTTTTCTACCTTGGCGGTAAATGAAAAATCGATGACGTTGGGAAAATGTTCGACCAGAAAATCGTTGACCACCATGGCAATATTGGTAGGGAAGAGCTTGTTTTTTTCCGTGCCAGTGGTTTCGGTTTTCTCCGCAGAGACGAATTCTCCGTCTTTGATAACCATTTCGCTGTACTTTCGGGGCGTTCCTTCCCGGGATTCCTTCAGCACGTAATTTCGTTTTTGAATGGTGGAAATGGTCGGCGCATAGGTGGAAGGACGTCCAATACCCATCTCTTCCAATTTTTTTACCAGGGAGGCTTCCGTGTACCGCGCGGGTGGACGGGTAAAGGACTGCCTGCCCTTCATTTCGATCAGCTGCAATTCCTGTCCAACGGTCAAGGGCGGTAACAAGCCTTTGGCAGTCGATTCTTCCTCGTCTTCTTCGTCGGTGCTTTCCAGGTACACCTTGAGGAATCCTTGAAATTTGATAACTTCTCCGCTGGCACTCAGGGTCTGATCCGCATTGGAGATGGCAATGGAAACATTCGTTTTTTCCAGTTGGGCATCGGCCATCTGGGAGGCAATGGCCCGCTTCCAGATCAGTTCGTACAGGCGTTGCTCGTTGCGGTCCTTACCGGCTTCGGTGACTGAAAAATCGGTGGGCCGGATCGCTTCGTGCGCCTCCTGCGCTCCCTCGGATTTGGAGGTGAATTTACGTTTATGATGGTATTCGTTTCCAAACGCTCCCTTGATCTCGCCCTCGGCGCTTTTCAGCGCGTCTTCGGAAAGGTTCACGCTATCGGTACGCATGTAGGTGATCTTGCCGGATTCGTAGAGCTTCTGGGCAATGTTCATGGTTTGGGCCACCGAGAAATATAGCTTTCTACTGGCCTCTTGCTGCAAGGTGGAGGTGGTAAAGGGGGCAGCCGGTGTTTTTTTCGCCGGCTTGGTTTCCAGGGATTTGATGGAGAAATCCGCCTCCAGGCAATTTTTCAGAAAGGCTTCGGCCGCTTCTTTCGTATCGAATTTCTTGGGCAATTCCGCCTGCAGTTGCTTGCCTTCTACATCAAACTGTGCAGTAATCTTATAGGAGGAGCTGGCCTCAAATTTTTCGATTTCCCGCTCCCGGTCCACGATAAAGCGCACTGCTACAGACTGCACCCGGCCAGCGGAAAGGCCCGCTTTTATTTTTTTCCATAATACCGGCGAAAGCTCAAAGCCCACCAAGCGGTCCAGAATACGTCGGGCTTGTTGGGCATTGACCAGATCCAGGTCGATTTTGCGGGGAGATTCCAGGGCCTTGATGATAGCGGATTTGGTGATTTCCCGGAATACAATGCGTTTGGTATTTTCGTCTTTTAGGTTGAGAACTTCCTTTAAATGCCAGGAAATGGCCTCTCCTTCGCGGTCATCGTCACTTGCCAGGAAGATGGTCTCTGCCTCCTTTACTAATTTTTTTAATTCCCGGATAACTTCCTTTTTATCGGGACTGACTTCGTAGGTAGGCTTGAATTTATTTTTGATGTCAATCGCATTTTCCCCTTTCGGCAGATCCCGAACATGCCCGTAACTGGAAGTGACTTTAAAGTCCTTTCCAAGGTAACCTTCTATGGTCTTGGCTTTTGCAGGGGACTCGACAATGACTAAATTCTTTGGCATGGTTGATTTCGTTAAAGATAAAAATACATGGGATCAGGTAAATCTCCGCTAATTAAGGCCTAAAAATAGATGTCATATAATTAGCTTCCAAATATTCCTCCCATCCAATTTTTATTGCCGGCGTAAAATCTACATATTTAATTTTCAAAGAACAGACCAACGAACGCTTATGGTTAAGGAATTACTATTGGCCCGACACGGGCAGGCGGAAGCCCCCTCTTTCGCGGTGGACGATAAAGACCGGAAACTGACTCCTACAGGGATGCAACAATTGCAGCGGCTTGGGAAATTGTTGTCCATCAACCGTCAACCTTGCAATTACCTGGTCCACAGCCCCGCTACGCGCTGCCGACATACGGCCGAGATCCTTGGGCGGCAATTGAAGGTCAAAACCCTGGTATCCGTTTCCAGTATCTACCGGGCCGGGCGGGAAGAATTGCTCCGTGTAATTACCGATTTTCCTCCGAATACCAACCATGTCCTTTTGGTAGGGCACAATCCTGCCATTAGCCAGATGGCGGCCTACCTTACCGGGGAGTCCCACCTGGTATTCTCGCCCGGAATGATGGCCCGCATACATTTTCGGGAGCTGGATTGGGCCGCGGTATCCAAGGAGGCAGGTACCCTGGAGGAAATCCTCCAATAGCGTTCTCCCATCATTTTACACTTATTTTTCATTTCAACAAACCTTATACACGCATGTCAGCTAGAAATGCCGCTATTACCAATTTTGACCCGAATGGCTTGGGAATTGCCGGGAATTTATTTGGACTTCCCTACGAGCCCGAAAACAGCCAATTGACGATACTACCCGTGCCCTGGGAGGTGACGGTGTCCTACAGTTCGGGTACGGCCCGGGGACCCGCAGCCATTCTTGAAGCTTCCGTTCAGGTGGATTTGTTTCAGGAGGACATCCGCGATGCCTGGAAGCTGGGAATCTCCATGCTGCCGATGGATCAGGATATCGAAGCAGCGAATAACAAGTATCGCTTTCTGGCCGACAATTACATCCAATGGTTGCAGGCGGGTTCGCAGCCGGATCAGGACGAACGCTTTGCCGCTGTTCCGGAAATTATCAACGGGGCTTGTCGGGAAATGAATGATTGGGTGTACCAGCAGGCAAAAGATCAATTGGAACAAGGCAAACTGGTAGGTTTGCTGGGCGGAGACCATAGCACCCCCTTGGGGCTGGTCCAGGCCCTGGCAGAACGAAACGAAGCTTTTGGTATCCTGCAAATTGATGCGCACGCAGATTTGCGGACTGCTTACGAAGGCTTCGATTTTTCCCATGCCTCGATTGCCCACAATTTTCTAAAAATACCGCAGCTGCAGCGCCTGGTACAGGTGGGGATTCGGGATTTCTGCGAACAGGAATGGAATCTCAGCCAATCCGATGCCCGTTGCCGGATGTATACCGACGGCAATTTGAAGGAGCAATTGTTTCAGGGCAAGACCTGGGATACCCTTTGCCAGGAAATCATCGCGGACTTACCGGAGCAGGTTTACCTAAGCATCGATATAGACGGTTTGATTCCCCAGTTGTGTCCGAATACCGGCACGCCGGTGCCCGGTGGACTGGATTACCAGCAACTGATGCATTTAATTAAATTATTGGTTACATCCGGCAGGAAATTGATTGGATTTGACCTGGTAGAAGTAGCACCCGGTACGGATGGAGGCGAATGGGATGCCAACGTCGGTGCACGTGTCCTGTACCGCATCGCCAACCTGGCTGCTGTTTCGCAGGGCAAGTTGCAATGGGCTTAGTGAAAAAATCCGTCCCGATCAGTGTGGGGAGGGAATTAAAGACGTAAACCCAGTTAATCTAAATTTCCTTTCCTATGACAAGAAAAAATCCGGCACAATATTCCGATATTTGCTGCTCAATTTTTTTCTGATGAAAAAGCGCATTCCTTTCGGGCAATTGATAGCGGAATCCATCCGGGGTAAGGAGCAGGACTATACCCGTATCCCCATAAAAACGGGGATTGTGCTGCTGGCGGTTCCCATGATTCTGGAAATGATTATGGAATCCCTGTTTGCCGTGGTAGACATATTTTTTGTAGGCAGGCTGGGAGAGGATGCCGTGGCCACGGTGGGACTTACCGAAGCCGTACTCACGATAATCTATTCGCTGGGAGTGGGTATCAGTATGGCCGGAACGGCCATGGTGGCCCGCCGTTTCGGAGAGAAAAACTACAAGCGGGCCGGTACCGTTGCCTTTCAATTGCTGCTGGTAGGCATGCTGGCCTCCCTGGCATTGGGCATAGGAGGATACCTTTACTCCCGGGAAATACTGGCCATCATGGGAGCGGAATTGCAGGTATTGGAAATTGGAACGGCCTATACGGAAATCATTTTTGCCGGAAATACGGCCATTATGCTCTTGTTTTTAATCAACGGGATTTTCAGGGGTGCCGGTGCTCCCCATCTGGCCATGCGGGCGCTTTGGATTTCCAATGGCTTGAACATTGTCTTGGACCCCTTGTTGATTTTTGGCCTGGGTTCCTTCGAAGGCTTAGGCCTGGTAGGTGCTGCCTGGGCCACTACCATTGGAAGAAGTGTGGGCGTGCTGTACCAGGTATACCATCTGGTAAACGGCAAGCACCGCCTGGTCATTGGCCGGCAAAACCTGAAAGTACGTTGGATAACCCTGCAAAAAATCATTCGCATATCCGTCGGGGGAATGGGGCAGTTTCTGGTGGATTCGGCCGCCTGGATCGTGCTTACCCGCATCGCTGCGGAGTTTGGAAGTGCTGCGGTGGCCGGATATACCATTGCCTTCCGGATTTTGCTCTTTAGCCTGATGCCGGCCTGGGGGCTTTCCTCCGCTGCGGCCACGCTGGTGGGTCAAAACCTGGGGGCTGGGAAAGCCTTCCGGGCAGAACTTGCGACCTACCTGACAGCCCGCTACAACTTTATCTTTCTGGCCTGCGTCACCCTTGTTTACCTGTTGTTTGCAGATAGCCTTGCCGGCATATTTGTGCAAGGAGAGGAAGTGAGGGAAATTGCCGCTACCGGATTAAAAGTAACCGTTTTGGGGTATATCTTCTATGCGGTGGGCATGGTCATGGTGCAGGCGTTTAATGGTGCAGGCGATACCCGTACCCCGGCCTATATTAACGTGGGGGTATTTTGGTTGCTGGAAATCCCCATGGCTTATGTCCTGGCAATTACCTTCCAGTTGGGTACGCTGGGAATTTTTAGCACGATTGCCTTTTGTCATTCCCTTCATGCTGTGATTGCGTTATGGTTTTTTCGAAAAGGGCGGTGGAAGTTTGCGAAGGCTTAGGGATGGATGTGGTGATTTGATGATGCGGGGATGTGATGGTGGAACTAATATTTAAAAAAAAGCAGAAATCTGGATAACAGTATTTCTTATTAACTATTTAATAATCAAAATGTTAAAAATATACATCATCGGTAGACGTATTGATAAAGAGAAATTTTTAGTTACAAAGGAAATGGGAGATAGCGGGACGAAGGGGCTTAGAGAGGAGGGGACTGTTAGGCGGAGAGATTGACCATTTCCGGTCCCTGAGCGGAGCTGAAGCGATGGTGTGATGGGGGGTGGGTAAAAAAAACTACCGATCGTTCAGCAGACCGGTAGTTAGGTTAGGTAAAATAGGTATTGATAAGGTAAATAGCTTTGTGAATCCTATCCTTTCTTTCAACAATGTAAAACTAACCTTTACTGATGGATTTGGGGGTGCTCATTTGTAACCATATAGGGTATAAAATGTTGCATCGGGCTGAAAAAGTCTTTCTGTATGCTTTTTTCGGTAGCCGCTCAGTTTATCCCTCACTAATAAACCGTGGTCAGCACCACCAATTGATCTTTTTCAGTAAGGACGATTTTTCGGTTCTTGTCCGGATTGAGGAGTAGGTGATTTTTTCTGCGCGGTTTTGGCTGCAGTGCCAGGCCGAGAGCCGTTTCACCATGAGAGGCGGCCAGGGCTTCGATTTCATGGAAAGCGATTTCTCCCGGAGAAATACCATAGGTGGCGATTTCTCTAAAAATAATTTCCGCTCCGCCAACGGTAAATAATTCGCTATAAATACTACTCAGCTCCCGCTGCAGGGCTATACCTGCCAGCAGGTGACTTAATACCATCGGGCTGATAATCACCTCACTTTGATAGCGCCGGATCAGGGATTCATTGCTGGGATCTGCCAGTTCAAGCAACACAGAAGGCCTTTTTTTGGCATTTTCCAACACTTCTTCCAGTAAAACATATCCTACCATGGTGCGTGCATCGGCTTCTTCCTCCTCTTCCATGCGGTCACTACTGATCATCAGGATATGGTCAAAGCTTTCGGCTCCGGTTTTTTGGATCTCCGATTCCCGGATATAATCGGCCACCACGTGATCCAGCGATACCCGATTCGGGTTTTCTTTCAAAAACTGCAATTCTTTTTCCCTTTCCATGATGGGCCGCATGGCCACCAGGCGGACAAAGTAAGTCTCCTCTTCATAGGAACATAATTCCTTGATCAGGGAAGGAACATGCTCATTCCAACCCAAAATCAACACCCGGATGGTGTCGGTCGTTTCTTCCGGGGCAAATGGGGACCGAAGGAAGGAATCAGGTGCCTCCCTGGAAAGAGAAGTAGTTTTCCAGACCAGGTCCGCGGAACTTCGGGCCATTACTACCAGCCGCTCTCCCTTTTCCAATAGGTGATTTTCCGGGATATTCAATTTGGGAGTGTATTGATCTTCAGAATTACTAACCACGCCCATGACAACGGCTTTGGTAAAGGCCTTTTTTATACTTGCCAGGGAAAATCCGACGAGATCGGGAAATTGTTGACAAAAAAGGTTGTTGTTTACGATTTGGGAAAGGATCTCATTGTAAACTTCCGAGAGCCCTGGATGCCGGATATTTTGCGCCATCAGCCTGCTGATAATGGTATTGCTACCGACCACTTCCAATGGCCCCGAATAGGCCCTGTAGGCAGCCTTTACTTTGTATTCATCCTGAATCTCTGCCACCACATAGGGTAATTTATGTCTCGGATGCAGGCTGGCTTCTGCATTGAGGGAAAGCAGGCATTTGATGGTTTCTATGTCAGGGCTGATCAGCTCTCTTTTGCCATAAGCCAAACTGGGAATAATAATCGCCGAGGCATTCAGGCTGTCTACCCGGCGTAGGTGTTCCCGGTCTATGGCCAGTCCGGTACGCAACACAATTTCATTTGCACGGTTCCTGATGATGGGATGGTCTTTAAGCTCCTGCCATTGGAACGGCCCAACTTCTTCCGAAAGGATAATTAGTTGCAATTTTCGGGCACCAAAACGTATCAAAAATCGCTTGATTCTCCCTACGGACTGGAATATTTCCGCTGCAATATGGATGGTCCGGTTGGACCAACCCAGAATCAATAGGTGGTTATTTGCCGTGACTGGAGTCAATCCCTGTTCCAGGTGCCGGATCTTACGGTTCATCCAGGTAGTAATGATGGCTACCAAGGAGCCCAAAAACACCACATATCCGGCGACGGTGATCAGCGTCGAAATAAATCGCCGCCAGCCCCCTTCATCATCTCCCAGGTAGCCGGGATCGGACAAGCGTAAAAAGGCCCACCAAACCGATTCTCCAAAGGTGGAGGTGGGAGGTCCGGAAGGCATCACAAGTAGTCCCCCGACCAGGGAAATCAACCCAATAAAAGCAGCGACCAGCAGTAGCTGGAAGGAGGCACCTTTTACCAATTGCCGTTCAAGGGTGAAAAGAATCTTTTGGCGAATACGGAGTTTTTTGAGTCGCATAGGGGTAGTTAAAGGTGGTTGGTTTTTCTGCCACAATATACCCAATTCATCAGATTAAACGAATCGGTTTTTAGCACCCGATTTCGTTCCACCCCAAATCCCATTATTTTCAACTCGAATTCCTGCCCAACCATAGCGGTGAAGTAGCTTTATAAGCTGTCCTACCACGGAGGGCTAATCTAATCAGGGATTATCCGCTGTATCCGACTCTTTCTGCGCCTTATCCAGTAGCCTGAAATTTCTCACCTGCTTTCCTTTCAATTGTTTTTGCCAACGTTCGAGCAGGGGCTGTTCCAAGCTAAATTCCCGGTATTCATCGGGATTCATGATGGGAATGCCTTTGACTATGGGGTACATCCGTTTGCATTGCGTACAATGCAGCCAGCCCTCCGCTATATTACCATCCAGGTCTTCCGTAATTCGCGTCAATTCCAAATCCGATCTATCAAAGGGACAACATAATTTTTCAATCGTTGCTAACTTCATTGCTTTTTTTCGTTTTAAGTAGGTATGAAAACTGTTCCATAGCTTTTGCCGGGTTAGCTTGCCCCATGATGCCGGAGATCAGGGCCAGCCCCCGGTGAGGAATAGCGTCCAATTCGTTAAGGTTTTCTGGACGGATTCCTCCCGCCAGAAAAAACGGCAGGTGGCTGGAGTCGGCCGCTTTCCGAAGGGTGTCTTTGCTGACCAATTCACAGGCTTCTGCATTGGGTGAAGGAAATACCGAACAAAATGAAATATAGTCGAAACCGTTTGCTGCTGCTTTTTGAAGTAAGGACAAATCATTTGTACAGGTCAGTCCCAGGACGGTATTTTCCGGTAAACGCTGTCTGATAGGAGTGAAATTGGCAGGAATTTGATCAAAGTGAACCCCATCCAGTGCCGTCTTACTCACCCATTCCCAGGAATTATTGATCAAAACCGGAAAGGGGTAGGGTTTGGCCAACTCACAAACATTCTCAATGAATTTCCTTGCATCCTGTTCCGGACTAAAATGATCCCAAATTTGTAAGGCAATGAGCGGATACTGAAACACCCCTTTTAAATCCTGAAACAATTCCTTTTCGGATTTTGCCTGTGGATCAAGGACCAGGTAGATTCCTCTTTCGGAGCTTAGGTTAAGTCTTTTCATTTCCATCCTTGTTTGATGGCTTGAAAAAAGGCCTCCCAGTACGGATCTTTTTTCTGATAAATAAGTGCTTTGTCTTGCCCATTTTCCGCTAGCACCATGCCCTGCCTGGCACTTGTCAGTTCTCCCACTGCCGCGCAGGGGATACCTGCGGATACCAGTCGGTTTTCCACCGATGCTGCATTTTCCTTTTTGCAGGCAATGATCATGGAGCCTGCCCCGATACAATGTAGGGGATCCAAATCAAAAACCTCACAGACAGCAGCCTGCGCGGAGCCAACCGGAAGTTTGTTTTTGTCGAGATGCACGCCGCAACCGGCAGCGGTTGCCAATTCGTAAATGGCGCCCAGTATTCCTCCTTCGGTGACATCGTGCATAGCGGTAACGTCACTAGCGGTTCCCTTTGCCTCCAGGCCATCTTGCAGAGAGGAAGTATCATAGAACGCATCGCAGGCCTCTACGTATCGTTCCCGGCCTATCCGGTTCTGGATCGTTTCCGGAAAACTCATTGCCAGAATGGCAGAAGAAGAAATGGCCGCTGATTTGGTCACCAGCAGTACCTCGCCTGCCTGCGCTTTGTCAGCGGTCAGCGCTTGATCAGCGGGAAGAATACTAATAAAAGTACCCCCTCCGGCGATGGTAGAATTTTGTCCGGCAACAAATCCGGTATGCCCACCGGTGATGGCCATGCCTATTTTCTGGCAAAAAGTGTGGATATGCTCCCAGTAGGTTTTGAAATCCTCCTGGCTAAACTCAGCCGGAAGGTTTAACACAAATTGACCGTATTGGGGGGCAAAGCCAGTGGTAGCCATGTCATTGGCCATCAATTGCACGGATAGCCAGGCCGATTCCTGCAATCCCAGACCGGGGATCAGCGATAAGGGATCGCTGGTGAGGGCCATGACCTGATTTCCTGGCAAGGCTACCAGCGATACGTCCAGACCAAAACCCGGTTTCACCAGCACTTCCGGTCGTTTTTCGCCGCATCGTGAGGCGATAAAGGTCTCCAGAAACGTTTCATCTATTTTTCCAATCGTATTGCTCATTCGTCATGAAGTTGTATGTATAAACCAAAGAAATCGCCATAAGGTATTCGCCACTGCTGCACGGGAAACCACTTAGGCAACCCGGTGCAGCTCCATTCGATGGTATAAGACCTTCCTTTTAAGGCTTCCTCAATTACCGCTATTAGTTTTTCAGGGGTATAAAAGGTAGCCGTCACGTAAAAAGGGTTTTTTCCAAATAGCTGCTGCACTCTGCGCCTAAGTACCTTTGGCGAATTGCGGTTCATCATGCCCATGGCAATGCCATATCGGGCCACTCGGGCCGCCTCCCGGATGACCCTTACCGGATCACGGTAGTATTCGAAGGTGGTTATAAAGGCCAGGGCGTCAAAGGTATTGTCCTTGAAGGGCATGTAATGGGAATCGGCCATGACCAGATCCCCGTCAAAAAGGTGGATGGCCTGAGAAAGCATTAGTGGGGAAATGTCCCCTCCCGAGGCTTCGATACCAATTTCTTTCCACCATCTGGTAAATCGGGTGGTGCCGCAGCCAAACTCCAGCAGCGTTTGGATCCGTTTATCTTTGGAGACCAACTGCTCCATTACCTTTTTCTGCCAGATTTCGGCCCGCTTGTACCGGCCTTCGTACCAAAGTTCGTAGGTATCGGTATGTTTCCGGTTAAAAAACCATTCCGGCCGGTTTTGCCAGTTTTGCTGTTGTTGGGGAATCAGTTCTCCTCCTGCCTGTTTTATTTCCATAGTTGCATTAAAATAAAAATTCCATCCGATTGGACTGGCCAAAGGAATGGAGCGGCAACTAACACGATGGAAATTTGGCTGGCTGGCATCCCTACGTTGGCATTATCCAAATCAGGTTTCGGGTTTGATCTCAGCCTGATTTTCACCAAGCACCCCGTGCGATTATTTCAAGAGTCAAAAGTATTCAATTTATCCGGTGAAGCAAATAATTGGCTTTTTTTTAACAATTGGCTCGTTCTTTTTTGATTCACCCAAAAAAACATGCCCCTACAATTTTTTATCCTTTCAGAAAATACTTATTATTCCTAAAGCATTGAAAAGAAACCCCTTAACTCATGACAGTAGTATCCAAATTTCTCTCCTGGAAAAAAGGAAATACCCATGTTTCCTGGGCATTATTAGGCTTGGTAACTCAGGTAATTTTTAACCGGGACAAGGTACCCAAACACATCGAAATCCTGGATGATACCCTGACCAATCACTGCTCCCGTCAAAAACGAAGTCGCTGGGTAAGGACGATCAATTTTCTGGTCACTCCCCGGTTTGTGCGGAGGTTGGTAGAGAACAGGCTGAACAAAAACATGGCAAAGCACGAGCGGGTGTTGTTGTCCCTGGATAAAGAATTGACCCAGGAGGACATCTTTTCGAAAGATAAAAAAGTTCGGCAAAAATGGGGTAATTGGTACGGCAATCATTTTTCCGAACCCCTGCGGTTTTTTGTACCGGGAAATGGTGAGTACGAACATTTTTCCCCAAAAAATGAGGCCTGCACCCGATACGATTACCAGGGCCTGGAAGAAGTGGTAGCATTGGTCAAGCTGGCGGAAGAAAACGATAAAAAAATCCGAGCGGTAGGTTCAGGCCACGCGCTGACAGCCGTGGCACAATGCGAGGATTACCTGGTTTGCACCCAGCACATGAACATGACCCAACGGCCCGCCGAGGACTGTATTAAGGACGAGTACCGGGTTGGCTTTGAAGTGACGGTTAATTACGAAAACAAGAAGCGCAAAGAAAGGCATTTCCTGTTTGAAACCGGGGGAGGAACTAAGATCAGGCATCTGATCCAGGCACTTACCTATCATGGGTTTGCCCTGATCAATCAGGGCGGATCCAGCATCCAGTCCATTTCCGGTGCCATTGCTACCTCCACCCATGGATCAGGAATCGGCATTGGTCCGGTTTCAGCATTTGTAAAATCCATCACCTTGGTCGGAAAAGGAGGGAAGGTATTACGCGTAGAACCTACCGATGGGATCACCGATCCGGAGCTATTCGCCAAGGATAAAATGGTTATTGATTACAAAGCAACTCTGATTCAGGACGACGAGAAATTCAATGCGGTCATGGTGGGCATTGGCTCGGTGGGCATTATTTTTTCCATGATCCTGGAGGCCCAGCCCGAATACCGGCTTATGGAGGAACGAATCATGCGAAATTGGGAGGAAGTAAAGGCGGAAATGCAAAAAGATATGTATCGATATATTAATGCCCACAGGCATTTTGAGGTACTGATCAACCCCTACCGGGACATGGAAGCGGGAACGGAAGAAGAGCGAAAGCGAAAATGCCTGGTAACTACCCGAAACTACAGCCAGCAACAACACGAAAAGCACCATGCGGGAAGGGAGCGGAATTACATTTCTACTTTTATATCAGGTATCGCCATTTCAGGAAGGCTTTCTCCCTGGGTGTTTAATAAGAACCATTTATCGATCCCCAGGATGACAAACAACTCCATTAAAAGACTGGTGGACCATACCGGAGACGAGGGGGGAGGCTTCGAAGACCTGGCCAGAAACGTTCTGGATCAGGGTTTGGGAGAGCTGAAGTTCTATGGGTATGCCATCGAATTTGGGTTTCCCCTGGACAAGGTTTTTGAGGCAGTAGACCTGATTATTCGGGTATGCGAGGAGTCCCAACATTACGATCACCTGCTGGCCGCTCCGTTTTCCCTGCGTTTTGTAAAACAATGCCCGGCGCATTTGTCCATGATGCAACAGTCTGATATGTGCATGATTGAGTTGGTAAGCGTCAAAGGGGTTACGGGCAGCCTGCCTTTATTCATGCGGCTGGAGCGGGAGCTACTCGCTGCGGGAGCCATACCGCATTGGGGGCTTTCCGTAGAACCCTGGCACCGGGAAATGGTGGAAAAAGCCTTTCCCCGATTCAATGACTGGGAAAAAGAACAGGAATTTTTTGGAGGGGCTACCTTCCGAAATGCCTTTCTGGAGCGGATCAAACAATCGTAACGGTCAGGGCTTAGTTAACGTTCGGATTTACAATATCCAAAACCCTTGCCGTCATTCAGCCCAACTACATCACGCAACTTCAGCAAAAAATCACATTTTGAGCAAATCCCCCTTGCCCTCCGCCGCGGAGGGATTTGTTCACAATCCAATTAATGTATACGATATTTATATCGCTGATTTGGAAGAGGTCAGCACTGCCCATAATGTACGGCAGCTGGCTGGAATTTAGTACCTGGAAATCCGACCGGTAGCGAAATCCCCCTTTCTCTTAAAGGGGGATTTCTTTCACAAGTACTCCTAACTTTTCCAAAGTTTGGAACTTTGGAAAAGTTATACAATTTCTACGAAACCAACTCCCTCTTTCTCAAAGGAGGCTGGTGGATTTTTACGCAAATGTCAAGTAATTCACCATGACTTACTCACTGATATTACCTTTCTCGTCTATGCTGATTTCTTTCCTTTCCCCGTCTTTTTCCAGGCGAACATTGAAATGCAATATTTCACCTTCTCTTCTTGCAGACACCCGGGTGATTTCATGTCCGGGATAGTTGGAAAGCAGGATGGTTTCAAGATTTTCCGGGAGGGGATCTTCGTAGGGAATGGTGTTGGAGAATCTTTTTTCCTCTACCGCTTCGGATTTTCTTTCAATAAATTTATTAGTGCCATCTGCTTGTTTTTCCAAGTCAAAGGCATCATAAAGCTCTCCAATGGCGGTATACGATTCAAAGCTGAGCTTATCCCCTTCAATGTTAATGACCTGAAAGAGCTGGGTGTTTTCCGCAGCGCGGTCCCTTTCTGCCTCATAGTCATTCCAGGCATTCTTTTTCAATCCGTACATTTTGCCTCCGCTTACGGAGACCACATAAACGGTTCCGGTTTTATCCCTGGCATTGACCCCATCCAAAACATTGTCTTCAGGAGAAACCCTACCCCGGGCATAGCTGTGGTCGTGCCCCTGAAGGGCCAGGTCCACCTGGTATTTGTCAAAGAGTGGCTTCCAGGCCTCCCGGAGCCGCGTATTTTCCCGGCCCTCAGAAGCTGAAAATAAGGGGTGGTGATAGGTGACTATGGTCCACTTTTGTGGGTTCTCCGACAGGACCTTTTCCAACCAGGGGATCTGCTCCGCCTGTAGAACATTGCTATTCAATACTATAATTCTGGTGTTTTGGTAATCCATGTAATAGACCGTTTCGTCCAATGCCGTTATATTTTCCGGGCCATTTTCAGGCAAGGTAAATTGAGGTTTCCATTGGACAGAAAGGCGACGATCTGCGCCCTCTCCATCCAACTCGGGGATGCTGCGGTATTCATGGTTTCCGGGTGTGACTACTGACGGTACCATGCTGTGAATAAAGCCCCCGGCGGTAAACCATTCATGCCATTCGGTTTCCCTGTGTGCCACATTCACCAGGTCACCTGCATGGATAATGAATTTGGCATCCGGTGCCTTCCGATAGCCTTCCCGAATCAGCCGGGACCATAGCTCCAAAATATAGTTCTGCGTATCTCCCACATAGAGAAAGGCAAAGGGGCTTTCCTTGTCCTCGGAAGCGGTGCTGAATTGGATCCACTCTGTCCAGGATTCTCCATCTCCCACCCGATAGGCGTAAATGGTGCCAGGTTTTAAATCCCTAAAACGGACCGAATGGAAATGTGCCTTTACATTTGCCACTTCTACGTCTGTAGCGTCCAGCAATTCGGTTTTTGCTTCCATGGTCCGGGCATTTCTCCAGAATTTGGGAGCCCCATCGGCAACGGCAATTTCTGCAAAGGCTTTTTCGATACTGGTATCGGTTCTCCAGGTAACATTGGCCTGACTGGAAGGGTCCTCTCCAAAATTGAGGATGACGCGATCAGGATAATCCGAAGGTTTGCTCCATTCTTCCCGGAAGGTGGGGGCTTTGTATACGCGGTATTCCTGCGCCATGCTCCACTGGCAGGCGGCTATTAGTAAAAGGGTTAAAAGAAGGTTTTTCATTTTTTGGGGTATGCTTTAGACTGATGTTGGACAAGGTACGAAAATCAGATTTGGATTTCAACGGATTTAAAATCAAAGCTACGAATCCCAGATTACCCTGTTGTTACGAAAAGGGTAAGGGTTGGTGAAATAGAGTCGATTCAAAGGAGTTTGAAATTGATTTTGGCGGGCAAGGCGACTATTTCCCGTTTTCAGGAAAAATGAAGGCGCGTGACAATGCCGTTCATCTTTTAGAAAACCTTCATACCATACACCTGGGGCAGAACGTTCGCCCTCATCAAAACAGCTTCGAAACGTTTTGGTGGTCTTTAATGATCATTTCAGCAGCATTTCATTAGGTTATCTTTTTAAAAATCCCGAAATTCTTTTCTATTTCGAAAGGAAAGCAAGCAAGTTCCAGCAAATTTGTTTTTGGTAGCGTCCTGGGTAATTTCGTCTGTTCGATTAATGGAAACCGTTCCGAATCCGAAATCAGGAAACTGATTCGAAAGCAGCCGCTACTTCCGCTGTTATTTTCTTAAATAATATAGAAACATCATGCAAAAGATACTTTCAGGAAATCAGGTAAAATCCCTGGATCAAAAATACATAGAAGGAGAGGTCATTCATTCTTACCAATTGATGGAACGGGCTGCTCATGCCTTTTGTAACTGGTTTGTGGCTCAGGTACCAAAAGAAAAATCGGTATCGATTTATTGCGGTACCGGAAACAATGGCGGCGATGGACTTGCCATATCCAGGATTCTGAACCAAATGGGCTATTCTGTGGCGGTAGGGTATATAGGCAATCCGGATAAGGGTTCTGCTGACTTTCAGCACAATCTACACTTGTTACCCGATAAATTACCGGTTAGCAACTGGGAAAAGGTAGCTGAATCAGAGGTGCTCATTGATGCGGTTTTCGGTGTCGGAATCAACAGGCCCCTGGAAGGGGAATACCTTGAATTGATTCGGTACTTAAATGAAAGGACTTCATTGAAAATAAGTGTGGACATGCCATCTGGCTTGCCTTCCGACGGTCCCCTGGAAGGGGAGGTATTTCGGGCGGATTATACCTTGAGTTTCCAGTTTCCAAAACTTTCCTTGCTCGCTCCGGAACATGCAGCCTGTACAGGAAAACTGACGGTACAAAGCATCGGCATAGAACAACGGTATTTTGATTCCTTTGAATCGAATCGGTTCTTCTTTTCCGGCGAAAATTTAATTAACTACCATAAGAAATTCCTTACATCTAGTCATAAAGGAGATTTTGGAAGAGTTGTTTTGGCAGGAGGGAGTTATGGAAAAATGGGATCCATTGGTTTGAGTACACGAGCGGCATTGCGAACCGGAAGCGGGCTGGTTTTCTGCCACATTCCTACCTGTGGTGTGGAAATTATTCAAGGCAGTATTCCTGAGGCAATGGTTTTGTCGCCGGGAAGTGAACAGGAAGTGGGGGACAAGTTGGATACGGAAGGAATAGATGCCGTAGGTATTGGCCCCGGATTGGGAAAAGGCAAGAATGCTGCTAAACTGGTTTATCAACTTCTGAGCCACTATTCCGGACCGACGGTATTGGACGCAGATGCCATTAATATTTTGGGAGAAAACCCTGTCTGGTTGAATTCCTTGCATTCCAATGTGGTACTTACGCCTCACCTGAAAGAATTCGAGCGTCTTACCGGGGTTGCTGCAAAAAACCACTTTCACCGTATGGATCAGGCCAGAGACTTTGCCAGGAAATACAGCTGCACGCTGGTATTGAAAGGGGCCTTCACATTGATTAGTTTTCCGGATGGGCAGCAGGTATTTAACAATTCAGGGTCCCTTCACATGGCTACGGGGGGCTCAGGAGATGTACTCACTGGAATCCTCACTTCGTTCCTTGGGCAAGGCTATTCGATGAAAAACGCGGTACTAGGTGGCGTTTTTCATCATGGACATGCAGGAGAACTGGCAGGTGCGGATCGTGGTAGGGGTACGCTGGCATCCGATATACTCGAGAGAATCCCGGATAGCCTCCTGCATTACGGGATTGTATGATTATTATTCGAAGGTCAATTTTAAGATCTTGTCATCGTGAATGCGTAATGCTGCCCTGCCGTCGGTATTGCTGGTGGTGACATACAGGTTTCCATCCGGTCCAACTGTCACGTCGCGCATCCGTCCATAGACACCTTTGGAAGGGGCATATGAAAACCAACGCTCTACTTTCTTGACTTCGTAATCATTTTCTTTATCAAAAACCAGGCGGATTAAGGCTTGTCCTCCAAGAGAGGCGACAAACAGATCTCCCTTGTAAAACGTCATGCCTGCGGGAGGTACGGCCGCTTTATTCCAGGAGACTTTTGGGTCCACATAGGTTGCCATTCCAGGAGCCCCTACGACTATGGGCCAGCCATGGTTGCCGCCTTTTTTGACCTTATTCACCTCATCCCGGTAGCGAACGCTCCCTTCCACTTCGGCACCGGAAGGACCGTGTTCGGAATTAAAAAATGCCCCCGTATCGGGATCCCAGGCAAAGCCCTGCACTACGCGGTGTCCATACGAGTAAACCGGAGATCCGGGAAAAGGATTGTCGGAAGGGATTTCACCTTCTTCCGTTATGCGAAGGATTTTCGACGCCAGGTGGTTTACATCCTGCGCCACAAAGGGCTGAGACATATCGCCCGTGCCAATGTAGAGCATGCCGTCCGGACCAAAAGCAATTCTACCACCCAGGTGGATGGCATATGCGGGTATGTTGTCCAAAATCACTTTGTCCACCACGGCTCGGGTACCAAGATCGTTTAGCCGGACGATCCTGCTGAGAAGCTGATTTTCATCGTTTCGGTAGGCATGCATGATGTAGATCCAATGGTTGGTTTCGAAATTGGGGTGAACAGCCAATCCCATTAATCCCGCGTCCACCTCGTGCACGCTGCCGGGAACCTCCATATAAGGAGTTGGGTTGTTTTCTCCGGAAGGAATTCTTAGGATCGTACCGGGTCTTTGGGCTACCAGGGCATCTCCATTGGGGAGAAAGCGTAGAGACCAGGGAATAGTCAGGCTGTCCACCCACACTTCTACCTTTACTCCCGGAACTTCTGGTAAAAAGACATCTTCGGTTTTTTGGGGTAATTCACCCAGAATGGGTTGGGCTTTTTGGACAGCGTCCTGGGCTTGCAGGGAGAGCGTAAGTCCCAGATAAAGGAGTATCAAAAAAACGTGTTTTGGGTTCATAAGCTTTTTGGTTTATTTCAATTACTTAACTGAGCGTACGAATCATTCGTTCCTGATGCGAGGCGTTATGTTTTTATAAATCCATTTTCAATTGTTCCGGTAGCAGGCGGAACGATTTCCGATGTAAGGGGCTTGGACCTAATTTCCGGATTCCTTCACGATGCGCCTTAGTAGGATATCCCACATTTTTTTCCCACCCATACCCCGGGTATTCCCTGGCGAGATGGGCCATCCACTCATCCCTATACGTTTTGGCCAGGATGGAGGCGGCAGCAATGCTGGCAAATTTCCCATCCCCCTTGACCACGCAGTCAAAGGGAATGGAACTTGTTGATTTGAACCTGTTGCCATCAATCAGTAAATGATCCGGTTTCATAGTGAGCGCCGCTACAGCCCGATTCATGGCCAGGAAGGAGGCATTTAAGATATTCAGCCGGTCGATTTCTTCCACATCCGCACTGCCAATAGCCCAGCACAACGCCTTGGATTTAATTTCTTCCGTTAACACTTCCCTCCGGGTTTTTGCTAATTTTTTGGAATCGTTGATCCATTCGTTGGCGTAACGATGTGGAAAGATCACGGCTGCGGCTACCACAGGTCCGGAGAGGCAGCCCCGGCCTACTTCATCGCAACCCGCTTCGGTTCTGTCAGCTTTTAAATAGGGTAGCAGCATTGGGGTAAAATTCCTTTTCCTTGTAATATTTATGAATAAGTTCGGCTACCAAACCCGTCCAACCGGTCTGGTGAGAAGCTCCTAACCCCCTGCCATTGTCACCATGGAAATATTCGTAAAACAAAATGAGGTCCTGAAAATGAGGGTCCTGCTGCATTTTCTCATTGTCTGCATAAATGGGGCGGTTTCCGTTTTCATCCTTTCGAAACAGGTTGATCAGGCGCAGGGACAATTCCTTGGCAATCAAGTCCAGCGTGATAAATTTTCCTGATCCTGTCGGATATTCGATGGAGAAAGTGCCCCCATAATAGAAGTCAAACTTTTTAAGGGATTCGATGATCAAAAAGTTTATGGGGAACCAGATGGGGCCGCGCCAGTTGCTGTTTCCTCCAAACATCGTGGTTTCGGATTCTCCTGGGGCATATTTGACGGAAAATCGGTTGCCGTTGATTTGAACGGAATAGGGTTTTTTTAGATGATCCTTGGAGAGGGAACGGATTCCATAATCTGATAGGAATTCACTTTCGTCGAGCATTTTGTGAAGGATACTTTTCATCCGATGTCCCCTTAACAAGGAAAAAAGCCTCCTTTTTTCGTGTCCTGGATGTATCCAATTGGATACCAGGGCAGCTAACTTCGGTTTTTCTTTAAAAAAGAAATCCAGTCGATTTTTGAATTCCGGAAGATCGTCAAAAAGCTCCTCCCGGATCGGCTCTACCGCAAATAAGGGGATGATGCCTACAATAGACTTGACTTTCATTAGCCTGGGCTCTTCACCGGAAAGGTGCAGCACATCGAAGAAAAAATTATCTTCGTCGTCCCATAAGCTGATATTTTCTTTTGAAATATTGCTCATGGCACCGGCAATGTACAGAAAGTGTTCCAGGAACTTGGTAGCGGTATGCTGATAGACCTTATTGAATTCACAAAGGTCCAGGGATATTCGCAGCATGTTGAGACAAAACATGGCCATCCAGGATGTGGCATCCGCTTGCTCCAGCTTCCCAAACAACTTGTCTACATGGCTTCGGTCAAAAACACTAATATTATCAAGTCCCAGGAAGCCGCCCTCAAAGATGTTTTTCCCTTCTTCGTCTTTCTGATTCACCCACCAGGTAAAGTTTAGCAGTAGTTTATGAAACGCACGCTCTAAAAATTCCTGATCGCCTTTATTTTTCCCATTGTATTTCTTGTCAATTTGATAAACCCGCTGAACCGCATAGGCATGTACAGGAGGGTTCACATCGTTAAAATTCCATTCATAGGCTGGCATTTGCCCGTTTGGATGCATGTACCAATCATTCAATAGCAACAGCAGTTGGTCCTTAGCAAAATCAGGATCTAATCTGGCCAGGGGAATACAGTGAAAGGCCAGATCCCAGGCGGCATACCAGGGGTATTCCCATTTATCCGGCATGGAAATGATGTCGTAGTTTTGCAAGTGGCGCCAATTACCGTTTCTGCCCGATTTTCTTTCCTGGGGCGGTTGATACCTTCCCGGGTCTCCTTCCAGCCAGCGCTCGACGTTGAAGTAGTAAAATTGTTTGCTCCATAACATCCCGGCATAAGCCTGGCGTTGGATCAATTTCATTTCCTTATCCTTAACCCGTTCTTGCAAGCCTTCGTAAAATGACTCCGTGTCCTGTATACGCTCCTGAAAGATATCATTTGCCGCTTCCAGGGGAGCGTCTGTTTCCGCATGCTGCATGCGCAATGTTACTTCCGCTTTCCCCCCTGCCGGGATGGTTAGTTTATAGATAGCGGCCGCTTTGGTACCCACAAATTTTGGGTTGAGGTGCTTTTTTTCCCCATGTACGAGGTAGTCATTGATGGCATCTTTGAGGAACTTTTTCTGGTTTCCAATATGATACAGTCGCTCCCTGTTTGTTTCGTTATCACAAAATTGTAATTCGGGTTCATCTGAAAATGTAAAATGATAATTCCCCGATTTGGGAGAAAAAGCCTTGATCTTGTTTGGCCCTTCCTTTTTCAAGCTGGGCATAAAAGGCTCATCTCCTGTAAACCAGGTTTTTCTAAACCAGATGGTGGGCATCACCCAAAGCGTGGCTTCTTCTGTCCCTCTATTGTAGACCGTCGCTTTTCCCAGGATATCTTCTACATCTGCTTTAGCGTACTCTAAAAAAATATCGAAATAGGCATTCTTATCAAATACACCTGTATCTAACAGTTCAAATTCTTTTTCATTTTTTCCCCGCAACTGGTTTTCTTCCAATAATTGCTGATACGGAAATGCTTCTTGTGGGTATTTATAAAGCATTTTCATATAGCTATGGGTAGGAGAAGCGTCCAGGTAATAATAGAGCTCTTTTACATCTTCTCCGTGATTGCCTTCATTTCCGGTAAGTCCATATAAACGCTCTTTTATCAGGGGATCTTTTCCATTCCAGAATGCCCAGGCCAGGCAGAGTTTCTGCTTGTGATCGCTGATTCCTCCGATACCTTCCTCTCCCCATCGATAAGCTTTACTCCGGGCATCGTCATGGGTGACATTTTCCCAGGCAGATCCGTCCGGACTGTAATCCTCCCTCACCGTTCCCCATTGTCTTTCGGTAAGATAGGGTCCCCATTTCTTCCAATGACGGATTTTCTCTCTGTTTTCTTTTAATCGCTCTAACTCTATATTCATGGGTATTTCCGTCCTACGTAAACAAAGAGCGAATTTAAGTCATTTACGGTTCAAATTGCCAAATTTTCCCGGTTCTATTTGGATTTTTTTGCTTCAGGGTTGAATCACTCACTCCAAACCTTCGTGTTGGCTACCAAACTTATTTTCGCTTGTTTTTTTTAGCCTGGCAAATTGATTTTTGACTACTAAAAACGGATTGTTACCCATAAAAATATGCCGGATACATTAATTTGCTACCGGAATTTTAGATCCTTGCATTTCTTGCATCCATTCGGCAAAGCAGGAATCCAGAGAGTGCTGCCATTCGGCAAATTGCTCGAAGGAATCGGTAGACGATGAATTGGATGCTGTTAATCGCGCTAGTAATTGCGGATCAAAGTTTTTAGCACCCAGGCCGGCACCCGATTTTTCTGCATCCAACGCATTACACTGTTGCTCATATTGCCCTTCCACCGGCACCATTAAGGTTTTTTTTCCCAGATACATGGCCTCGGCGATCGACTCAAATCCGGCAGTGGATAAGTACGCTTTGCATTGGCTTAACTTTTCTACAAACAAACGATCGTCAATTTGGTGAAACGTCAGGTTAGCCAATGGCTGGTATCTACGTGGCATTTCTCCGGCATCCCAGAAGGCCTCAATGGTTATTTCCGGGTATTTTTTTGCCAATTCAAAAATTTCCCGGGCATAGCCCGAATTGACAATGTAAACCAGAAAGAAGTTTCCCGAAAGTGGGAGAGCGGAACGAACCGATTTTTTCACCATGGGAGGCCAAACACTGTAGTTCTTTACAGCAGCCTTTCTTACCGGTTTCCATAGGGATAAGGCGATGATTTTGGAGGCATTCCAACAGGTGATTTTGGTATTTAGTTTAAACAATAGTTTTTGAATACCCCCCGGCTGGGCAAACGTGAAATCCGGATGATAAATCAGGTATTGATGTCCTATCACAACAAAGGACGATCTGGAAGGATAGATCATCGCATAAATTCCTCCCAGCATATCGTAAAAATTCAGGATACAATCCGGCCTCTCAGCGAGGACAAGCTGATCTAGTTTTCGGATGCTTTCTGTATAGTAGGGGAGTTTCTTTACGTTGTCCCATAAGGTAGCCCCCATTTTGATGGCTTTATTGGCTTTGTCGGTCACAAAATTGGGACTTTGAATCCGGTGGATGGGACAGGGAAAAGCTTCCAGAAAATAATCCGGTGCTTTTCTTCGGTCGCTGGAGCCCAGTACGACCGACCCGATATCGTGGCCATGTTGCTGTAACAACGCTCCAATCACCATGGCCTGCGTCATGTGCCCCCTTCCTTCTCCTTGTACAATAAACAGGAATTTCATTGTCGGCTAGCTAAATTTATCCAGCGGTCTGGCAATAGGCTCCTTTAGGGGAATTACCTTGCTTTCGAATGGTTTGGCTTTCCCGAAATCCAACTCATTGTAATAAATGAGTTGCCAGTTTCCTTCCTGATCTTCTGCCAGGGCACTTAACGATTCCACCCAGTCACCTGAATTGTAATATTCGATGCCGTCAATGGTCCTGATTTCTGCCTTGTGTATGTGACCACAGATAATGCCATCGCAGCCTTTAGAGCGGGCTATTTTACACAATTCCGTTTCAAATCCGTCGATATAGGTAACGGCCGATTTAACCCTGGATTTCACATACTGGGACAAGGAAAAATAGGGCAATCCTTTTTTCCTACGGTAGTGGTTCACACGGGTGTTGAGCCAAAGTAAAAAAGTATATCCCATATCCCCCAGGTAAGCTATCCAGCGCAGGTTAGTAGTGATATTGTCAAATACATCTCCGTGAGTAATAAAGTATTTCTTTCCGTTGCTTTCGTAAATCAGGTCTTTACGTATGGAAAGGTTGCCGATTTCCAAGGGCAGTACCTGGTCCAGAAAATCATCGTGATTTCCCCGCAGGTAGATCACTTTGGTACGATCGCAGTCGATCATTTTCAGAACCCTTTTGAAAACCCGGGTGTGTTTTCGCTTCCAACTGCCTGATTTTTTAAGCTGCCATCCATCGATAATGTCGCCGTTGAGAATCAGATTTTCGCATTGATATTGTTTGAGAAACCTGACCACTTCTTTGGCCTTGGACCCTTTTGTTCCCAAATGAATGTCGGAAAGAACGATGGTTTTAAAGTTTGTTTCCAAAGTATTCTTGTTTTGGAAGCAATATAGGCCGGCAAGATAAACTGTTGATGAATTGCTGTTTATCAAAATGCTATGAAAGTACTTGAGCGACCGATCGTTGTGAATGAATTGTTACCGGGCCGTTAAGTACGGGAACAGGATATCAGGCATTAAAGATCAATTTAAAGATGGTTCCCTGGCCCAGGGTGGATTTTACCTGAATATTGCCCTTATGCCTGCGCATGATTTGCTTGGAAAGGCTAAGCCCGATCCCAGAGCCTTTCTTTTTGGTCGTGAAAAAGGGGATAAATATCTTGCTAAGCGCTTCCTCTTCGATGCCTTTACCACTGTCTTCTACTTCGATGATGATTTTTCCATTGTCATCGATAAAGGCACGTAGGTAGATTTTCTTATCGGGAAGGTTTTCGACGGCATGAATGGCATTCTGAGTAAGGTTAATCATCACTTGTTCGATTTGCGAACTGTCTGCAAACAAGAGCAGGTCTTCAGGGGTAATTTGTTTTTCAAGTTTCACATCCTGGGACTCCAGCTGGTTTTGAAGTAAAAGATCCATCTGGTCAAACAATTCCCGGATTTTTATCGCAGAAAATTTGGGAAACGGGATATGTGCCAGGCTTCTGAAATCACTTACAAAATTGATCAATCCTTCACTTCGCTTCTCTATCGTAGACAATCCCATTTGATAATCTCTCAGTTCCTCCATTTCTACGGTTTCTTTTTGCCGCATCTTGGACTTTATATCCGAGCTGATGGTCGCCGCCAGAGAGGAAATCGGAGCGATGGAATTCATTATTTCATGCGTCAGTACCCGAATAAGATTTTGCCATGCTTCCATCTCCTTTTCTTCTAACTCACTCTGAATATTTTGCAAGGAGACTAATTTAAATTTTACGTCCCTTAGTACCAATTCAATCGCATAAACAGAAAGCTGCATAATCCCATCCGGATGGGCAATCTTTATCAATTCGCTTCCCCCGGTTCGCAGGTTTTCGATGGCATGATGTAGCTCTTTATTAATGGATGCGATTTCCTGAATATGGGATAGTTTGTCGATGTTGAGCATGCGCTTGGCAGCCGTATTGAGAATCTGCACGCTGCCATCTGACTCAAACGTGATCAATCCGATACTGAGGTGTTGGAATACTGTCCTGAAATAATGGAAGTTGGCCTCTTTTTCTATCTGGTCTTCCTTGAGTTTGGCCAGAATCGCATTGAATTCGATGTGCAAGTCATCGGTTTCTGTACCGTCAAATTTTACCGGATATACCGTTGCGTAGTTGTTTTGTTTTATATTGTCTAGAAATTGGCGCACTTTTTTAAAGCTACTTTCTGCATAGCGAATCAGCAGGATCAGTTGCACAAATGTCAGGATAATAAATAGCGAAATCGCAAAGACTCCGGAATCATTAACAATGATGTAAGCTAGTAAAAAGAGCGTGAGGGTTAGTACAAAAATTCTTCCCAGTAAGCCGACTTTATAATCCATATTTCTCCAACCTTCTGTACAAAGAGGCTCGTGTCAACCCCAGTGCTTTTGCTGCTTTGGAAATGTTGCCGCCGTTTTTGTCTATGGCTTTCTGAATAAGGTTTTTTTCCACCTCGTCCAAATTGTAAGTGTTGCTGCTTACTTTATCATTGGATGGTTTGGCCGACAGAAAGAAAAAATCCCTGCTATCCAGCTCATCTCCTTCTGCCATGATGATGGCCCTTTCGATGGCATGCTGCAGTTCCCGAATATTTCCCGGCCAACTATACCGTTGCAACAACTGCAGCGCATTTGGCTTTAGTCCTTTAAATTGTTTACGGTATTTTGCGGCGTACACGGTAAGAAAATGTGATGCCAGAATGGGAATGTCATCCTGCCTGTCACGAAGGGGGGGAAGGAAGATTTCTACCGTATTGATCCGATATAGCAGGTCTTGCCGAAAGGAATTTTCAAGGATCATGTCGTGCACCGGCATGTTGGTGGCGCAGATGAGTCGAATGTCTACCGGAATGGATTTATTGGTTCCGATACGGGTAACTTCTCTTTTTTGCAATACGGTCAGCAGTTTGGATTGTAGGGGCATGCTGAGGTTTCCGATTTCATCCAGAAATAAGGTACCCTTATCCGCTATTTCGAACCTGCCGGCACGGTCTTCCTTTGCATCTGTGTACGCTCCTCGTTTGTGACCAAAAAGCTCACTTTCGAATAAACTTTCCGTAATAGCACCCATATCCACCCCAACGAAAATTTCATCTTTTCTTTCGGATCGATCATGGATGGCACGGGCGATCAACTCTTTTCCGGTCCCGTTTTCGCCAAGAATAAGAATATTGGCATCGGTTCCAGCCACCTTTTCGATGATGGAAAACACGTTCTTCATCGAGGCACTTTGGCCAATGATCTCTGAAAAAGGTTTTTTTAGATCTGCCTGCAATTGCTTTTGCCGATTGGACAACTTATCTACCTGATTGTAGCTTTCTTTTAGCTTGACCGCCGTCGAAAGCGTGGCCAGTAATTTCTCGTTTTGCCAGGGCTTCAAGATAAAATCCGTCGCTCCCTCTTTTAACGCCTGCACCGCCATTTCCACATCTCCAAAAGCAGTGATCAGGATGACGACTGCCTTGGGATCTATTTCTTTGATCTGTCGCAGCCAGTGAAACCCTTCTTTACCGGAAGTGGTGTCTTCCGTGAAATTCATATCCAGAAGAATGACGTCAAAACTCGTGTTATTGACTAAAAACGGAATTCTTCTGGGATCTTTTTCAATAAACACCTCTTTCGCATGCTTCTTTAGCAACATTTTAGCCGCGAATAACAGGTCCTCATTGTCATCCACTATCAAAATCTTCCCCAAATTCGTCTCTTCCATTTTTTTAATTTTATCAATGCTTAAATAATGCCAGGTTTCCATCGGCTAATTTAACCAGAAAAAGCCAATTCTTGAATTTATTTGTTCGTAAATGGACATTTTAAGTACGCAATTGGACAAGTAGCGATTCCTTGTACAATGAATTTTAATAGCCTGATAAAAATGTTACCTTTGTTGTTTAAACAAACAAATACAAACTTATGTCTGTAGCAACTAAAGGAAATACCGTAAAGGTACACTACACAGGAAAACTAAAAGACGGAACTATATTTGACTCTTCTCAAGATCGTGAACCGTTGGAATTCATCTTGGGAGATGGGAAAATGATCAAAGGATTTGATGTTGCCGTTGAGGGCATGCAAGTTGGAGATGATAAAAGTGTTACCATTCCTTCTGAGGAAGCTTACGGCCAGAAAAGAGAAGATATGATGCTGGATGTTCCTTTGGAGCAGGTTCCTGCCGAAATTAAGCCTGAAGTAGGAATGGATCTTTCCATCCAAAATCAACAAGGACAACCAACTCCGGTAAAGGTAGTCCATGTCGATGAAGCTAAAATCACGCTTGATGCCAATCACCCGCTTGCTGGAGAAGATCTGGTTTTCGATATCAAATTGGTAGAAGTAAAGTAATCGTTATTTAAAGCCGGTTAAGAAAAAAGGGAGCGTTTGGCTCCCTTTTTTTATTCGTCAAGATTCACGTTTCTTTCCATGCTTCCGGGTGGGTTGGCATACACACTTTTGGTCTTATTATACTTTGCATTGCCCACTTCTACCACAAACAGTTTGCTGTTTAAATGGGTAAAATCATAGTTTTTTTGCATACCGTCTGTAGGATTTAGTTGGTCGTGCAAAATCAAATTCCCTAAAATATCGTATATTTTTACATCCGTCAGTTGTTTTCTCGGCTTTTCCAAAACCAACTTGAATCGCTTATTCCCCAGGGATTGAAGGTTAAAGTTTACCGGAGCAGAACCCAAGTCTGAGGGAAATGATATTTCAGTTTCAATCAGTTGCCTGACATTCTGTGCACCTACAAAGAATGTACTTGCACCATAAAAAGCTAACAAAAGGAATACTAAGGGTATGTATTTTTTCGTAATTTTATCTCCATCCATTAACGCACAAATTGCAAAAATTGAACCGAAAAATTTTAATTTTTCACCTATAATTAATATTAATTAACAAATTTATAATTTATTAATTAATTTTTTGTCCCGATAGATATACAATATGAGCGGTTTTATGTAAGTGGTGCTGCCCGGTTAAGTATGGATTCAAAAAGCCTCCGGGCGGTTGAATGCCCGTAAGATATGAGTATCCAATAAAATCACTTTATTCGTTGTTAATGCCAACGCCTTAATTTCCGGTAAATCGGGCAAACGAAGTTGGGTACTCACATCCGATAGAAAGTTGGTTTTAAGCAAGTAATCACCCTCCAGGTAGTAGATAAACTCCTGATCAATAAAGGCCGGAACCTCTCCGGGAATGTGTATTTTTTTAATAAAATTTGCCTGATTATCAAAAAGATATATCCCCTCCGTCGCTATTTGTAGAAACAATAAATTTTTTCTTTCCTGTATCTGCAGGATTTCCAAACTACTATGAGGAAGTAATGCCATTAGGGGTTGTTGCTGTACCAGGTTACCGGAAGACAGGTCGATTTTTTTAAGCCTCAAGTCGGTCTCGTCGTACAGCCAAAGCCCATGATTATTTCCCTGGCTAGCATGACTGATATAACCCGTAATACCCAGGTCGGCCATTGTACTCCTATTGATTGGGTTTAGAAAACGATCGAGGATTTCAATTTGCTGCTGGCTTGCCGAAAACAAGAAAATGGATACCGTCCAAAACGCATCCAATTGGCTCAATGGCGCGCTGAACGCGGGAGCATAAATATTCAGCGAATCACCCTGTTCGCTAAATTGTCTTAAGTAGCCGTTTTGGTCACTTACGAAAATATTTCCTCTCCGGTCAACGGATAACTTGTCTGCTTGCTGCAACTCCAGCGTCCAGGCCGTTTCGGATAGTTGCTGCACGTGGCCGGGGAAGCTTATGCCCAAGCTGAAAGCCTGAATCAAGAGAATAGTTTTAATCAGATTTAATCGCATATCCATTGTACGATTTGAGTTGAAAAAACCATCCGTCAAATTCGCCATAGTGGGATTGATTGACCCATTCCCCTAAATTGAAATAGGTGGAATTTCCATGAAGGGGCAGGTTTAACGGTAAGTGCCGGTGGCCGAAAACATAATAATCAAAATGCATCTTTTTTTCAATTTCCAGGCAATATTGGTAAAGCCACTCGTTGTCTTTTCCCTTAAATTCCCCCTCTTGTTTCTGATCATTGGTTAGCCGGCTGTTTTTTGACCAGGAATGGGCGATAGCCATGCCAATGTCCGGATGAATCCACTTGAATAGCCATTGGCAGTATTTGCTTGTAAAAATCCGTTTTAAGATCTTGTATTTTCGGTCTCCCGGACCCAGCCCGTCTCCATGGCCTACCAAAAACTTTTTCTGGTTAATTTCCATTTCCAGGGGATGGTGAAATACCGGGATTTCGAGTTCCTCTGTAAAATAATCCCGCATCCACAGGTCATGATTGCCAGTAAAGAAAAAAAGCGGAATGCCATCGGCCCGCATGGAAGTTATTTTAGAAATAAAACGGACAAACCCTTTCGGAATAACTTTTTCATATTCAAACCAAAAATCAAAAATATCTCCTAAAAAGAATACCGCGGCGGCATCTTTTTCAATTTCTCCCAGCCACTTGATGATTTTTTGTTCCCGCTCCCTGCTCGATTTCAAGTCCGGAGTTCCCAGATGAAAGTCAGAAACAAAATATACTTTTTGCTGATCTTTTAACCGGATCTTCATTTTGCCAGGGAGAGAGGTATTGGTTCCGGACACGGACATAATTGTTCTCAATTTTCTAAAAAGAGTCATACCGGGAAAATCATACCGACCGGCATTGACCTATCAATGACTTTAACACTATAAATATAGCGGAATAAAAACGAATCACTAAAGCAAAGCCTTGCCCATCGGCTTGATTTTTTATCTCCTGTTCCTGAGAGCTATTAAAATAATGAATTCCGGTAAAAAAGTGGCTTAGCCTCTCCTTTTTACCGGAATCATCAATTAGAATAACAAGGAAATCAATCCCTATTTTCGATTACGTCTTCCTTCGTCTCTTCCTGCTCTCCAGAGGCATCTTCCTTTTTGGGTTCGATTGTTTCTATTTTCTTACCATCTACCACCTTTGTAAATTTTTCATACGTGGTTTCCTTATCAAAAGGCCTCTTTCCGATGAGGTTCTCCAGGTCTGACTGAAACAATATTTCCTTTTCAAGCAACTTCTGGGCAATTATCTCAAGTTCCTTTTTTCGCTCCTTAAGTAAGGTGATTGTTTTTACGTAAGAAAACTCAATTAACTTCCGGACCTCTTCATCGATGGTTTGAGCAGTATTTTCAGAATAGGGCTTATCTAATTTGTACTCGCTTCCCTTGCTGTCATAAAAGGAAACATTTCCTATTTTTTCATTCATCCCGTAGATGGACACGATGGAATATGCCATTTTGGTTATCCTTTCCAAATCGCTCAAAGCTCCGGTGGATATTTTTCCGAATATGATTTCCTCGGCAGCACGGCCGCCGAGTGCCATGCACATCTCGTCGATCAATTGCTCGGTTTGGTAAAGGAATTGTTCTTTGGGCAGGTATTGGGCGTATCCCAACGCAGCAATTCCTCTTGGGACAATACTGACTTTTACCAAAGGATCTGCATGCTCTAAAAACCAGCCAGCCACTGCATGGCCCGCCTCATGGTAGGCAACAATTTTCTTTTCCTCTGGAGAAATGATTTTGTTTTTCTTCTCAAGACCTCCTATGACCCGATCCACGGCATCCTGAAAATCCTGCATATCGACCGCCTCTTTATTTCTTCTGGCAGCAATCAACGCCGCTTCATTACAAACGTTGGCTATTTCAGCACCTGCGAATCCCGGGGTTTGAGCAGCCAGTTTTTTCGGTTCCACATCATCAGCTGTCTTAATAGGCTCCAGATGGACTTTGAAAATGGCTTCTCTACCGACCATATCCGGCTTGTCTATACTAATTTGACGATCAAAACGACCCGCTCTAAGAAGTGCACTGTCCAATACATCCGGCCGGTTAGTCGCTGCTAAAACGATCACTCCTGAGTCCGTTCCGAAGCCATCCATTTCCACCAATAAGGAGTTCAGGGTATTCTCCCTTTCATCATTGGATCCTGGCATCTGTCCTTTGCCTCTTGAACGACCGATTGCATCTATTTCATCTATAAATATAATACAAGGAGCTTTTTCTTTTGCCTGCTTAAAAAGGTCACGGACTCTAGCCGCTCCTACTCCCACAAACATTTCTACAAAATCAGAACCTGACAAAGTAAAGAATGGGACCCCTGCTTCACCGGCAACGGCTTTGGCCAATAACGTTTTACCGGTACCGGGAGGGCCAATTAATAAGGCTCCTTTGGGAATTTTGCCTCCCAACTTGGTGAATTTACCCGGCGTTTTAAGAAATTCTACAATTTCTTCTACTTCTTCTTTGGCTTCGTCCAAGCCTGCCACGTTGTCAAAAGTGATCTTGACCTTATTTTCAGCGTCAAATAACTGGGCCTTGGATTTCCCCACATTGAAGATCTGACCTCCGGGCCCACTCGGTCCCGACATCCGGCGCATCATCATCCAAAAAAGGAAAAAGATTAATATCAAAAAGCCGAAGCTGGAAATCCAATTACCCCAACTCTCCTCTTCTTTGGCAGAATAACCTATGCGTTCTTCCTCAGGCAACTGTTCTTCCAAACGGGTATAGCTTTCAATAAAATTGTCTACAGAAGCAATGTTGATCCGATAGTGAGGTCCGGTAGGATTATAGAATCTGTTCTGGGCCTCCAATTCATCTTTATAACGTTGATTTTCCAATGCGGCCTCCCGTAGCGAAACTTCTACGTAGTTCTGGTTGTAGATCACGGTTACTTTCTGAACATCGTTACTTAGCACCATGTCTTCAAAACGCTTCATCGTGATTTCCAGGGTGGCCGAATTCTGATTGAACCAAGTCACGCCTATCAAAACAATTACCGCGGTAATTATCAACCAGAGTTGAAAATTGGGCTTTTGAGGTGGCTTTGGAACAAACTTTTTAGATTTATTTTTATCACTCATGTTGATTTTTTTATTACTATAAACTTTTTGTACAACGAAATAAAAAAATGAAAGTTTAAATCCATCGGATTTAGTGACTGTTTATTTTGGTCACCTTGGCATCTCCCCAAAGCTCTTCCAACTGATAAAATTCTCTTTTCTCTTTCAGGAATATGTGCACGACCACATTAACATAGTCCATTAAGACCCATTGCCGGTTATTTTTACCCTCACTTTTCCAGGGTTTTTCACGGTTGGTTTTGTAAACTTCTTCTTCCACGGAATTGGAAATACCTTCAATCTGAGTGTCAGAGGTACCCGAACAAATCACAAAAAAGTCAGTTATCGTGCTGTTGATGTCTCGTAAATCCATTACCACTATCTCGGAAGCTTTTTTATCTTCCATTCCTTTCACTATCACTTTGCTCAACTCCTCTGCCGTCATATATTTTTTCTGGTATTTTTTTTAGTAATCTCCATTTTTTGGCTAATTTCAATGCAATTTTAAATATCCTGATTATGCAATAAAATAACTAATTATAAATGCATAAAATCCTTGCCAATACGGTATTTTTGGGAAAAGATTTGCAAATACTGACAGACTGTCACTCTACGAATGATTTAGCCGTCTCCCGGCTCCGGTCTGGAATGGCAGCAGAAGGTACCGTCATCCTCACCCATCATCAAACGCAGGGGAGAGGACAAAGAACGAATACCTGGCATGCCAAACCCGGGTTGAACCTCACGTTTTCCATGATTTTCAAACCGGATTTTCTCAAGGTAGATCAGCAATTTGTTCTCAATATGGCCATTGCCCTTGGAGTGCAAAAGGAACTCTGCCGTTTGGTTTCCGGAATTACCATCAAATGGCCCAATGATTTTCTCTCCCCGGAAGGAAAGAAAATTGGCGGAATGCTGATCGAAAACACCCTGTCTGCCAACCGGATAGCTGCTTCGGTGGCTGGGATAGGAATTAATGTAAATCAACATGAGTTTCCGGTTCCGATGGCGACATCCCTTGCCAACCTCACCAACAAATCCTATTCATTGGAACAGTTGCTCGAATGTTTGCTGATTTCGGTGGAACGCTATTACCTGCGGTTAAAAGCCGGTGATCAGGAAGCGATCCACAAAGAATACCTTAGTCAGTTACACCGCTTTGGAACCTGGGCGAGTTATGAAGATGAGCAGGTATTTACTGGTAAAATAGTTGGGGTCGGTAAGCACGGACACCTAAAAATCAAGAAACAAAATGGAACGACATCCAGTTATGATTTAAAACAAATCCGATTCATTTAATTACCCTATTTTCTTTTGTGTCCTCGAATACTTAAATTTGCTAAAATTTAATTTAAACCATAGTAAAATAAACATGTCTACAACCAAATCTCAAAAATATACCCAATACAAAGTCAAGGATATCTCGCTTGCTGCATATGGAAGAAAGGAAATCAGGCTGGCGGAAAGTGAAATGCCCGGACTGATGGCATTGAGAGAAGAGTATGGTGCTTCTCAGCCCCTTAAAGGGGCACGGATTGCCGGATGCCTTCACATGACCATACAGACAGCGGTACTGATAGAGACCTTGGTTGCACTTGGGGCGGAGGTAACCTGGTCCTCCTGTAACATATTTTCCACACAGGATCACGCAGCCGCTGCCATAGCAGAAGCGGGAATAAGTGTTTATGCCTGGAAAGGCCTTTCTGCCGAGGATTTTGATTGGTGTATCGAACAAACCTTATTTTTTGGAGAAGATCGCAAACCCTTAAACATGATTTTGGATGATGGGGGAGATCTGACGAATATGGTTTTGGATAATTACCCTGAGTTAGTTTCCGGAATCAAAGGGCTGTCGGAAGAAACAACTACTGGCGTTCACCGACTCTACGAACGAATGAAAAATGGAACGTTAACCATTCCAGCGATTAATGTAAACGATTCGGTTACCAAATCGAAATTTGATAACAAATACGGCTGTAAGGAATCGCTGGTAGATGCCATCCGAAGAGCTACTGATATCATGATGGCGGGAAAAGTAGCGGCAGTAGCCGGTTATGGTGATGTTGGAAAAGGTTCGGCTGCCTCATTGAGAGGTGCTGGCGCACGGGTGATCGTATCGGAAATTGATCCGATTTGTGCCCTGCAAGCAGCCATGGATGGGTTTGAAGTTAAAAAAATGATGGATGCGGTAAAAGAGGCCGATATCGTCGTAACCGCGACTGGTAATAAAGACATCATTGGCGAGGCACATTTCAAAGCATTGAAGGATAAAGCGATTGTTTGCAATATCGGCCATTTCGACAATGAAATAGACATGGCCTGGTTGAATGGGAATTATGGGCATACCAAGGACGAAATCAAACCTCAGGTAGATCTTTACCACTTGGATGGCAAGGATATCATCCTATTGGCGGAAGGCAGGTTGGTGAATTTGGGCTGTGCCACGGGACATCCTTCATTTGTTATGTCTAATTCCTTCACCAACCAAACGCTGGCGCAAATGGAACTTTGGAACAATACGGATCAATACGAAGCGGGTGTGTACATGCTACCCAAACATCTGGACGAAAAAGTAGCTGCCTTGCATTTGAAAAAGTTGGGTGTCGAGCTAGACGAGTTGACGGGTGACCAAGCATCATATATAGGTGTAAATCAACAGGGACCCTTCAAACCCGACTATTACCGGTATTAATCAGTCCTTTAGAATAGCAAAAGGTAAAGCCCGGACGTTGTGTCCGGGCTTTTTTATTGCGTTGGAATGCATTGAATACCCCTATCTGAAAGATCCAAAAGGTTAAAATTTTTGTAAAGTGAGCGCATATAGGCAGGTAAAGACTTGGTGCGAAAGCTTGTAACGATTAATTTTAGAGTATAATCCAATTTGATGAAGACACTTTCTTTTGTATTTATACGGTTAGGTATTGGAATTAGCATGTTTGGTCATGGCCTGGTAAGGATTCCCAAACTCAACGAATTTAGTAGCGGGATGGTAAGCCGTTTTAGCGAATCTTTCTTACCCGGCCAAGTGGTACTACCATTTAGTCTGATTTTACCGTTTCTGGAGTTGTTAATAGGACTCTTGCTAATCCTTGGGTGGAAAACCCGACTTACGGGAATTTCCGGAGCCATATTGATGCTCTTCCTGATGTTCGGAACCTCCATGATAGAAAACTGGGGGGCGCTGCCCTCGCAGATGATTCATTTATTATTTTTCGTTTTGGTATACGAGTTTCATCAGGTAAATACGTTGGCTCTAGACCGAATTAATGCTCCATCTAATTAAATGTATATGATCGAAAAAGAAGATCTTAAATCTCATTTACCTTTTATCACCGATTCCAGACTGAGAGATGCCCTGGTGAAAGAGGGTAGGCTTATGGAAATTGAAAAGGGGAAGGCCATTATGGAACCTGGTCAGTTTATAAAGATGGTGCCCATCATTTTAGAGGGTAGCATCAAGGTCTTACGAATGGACGAGGAAGGTAGGGAGTTATTTTTATATTACCTGGAACCGGGGCAGACCTGCGCCCTTTCCCTAACCTGTTGCTCTGCTTCCAAACCCAGCGAGATAAAGGCCGTTGCCGAAGAGCGTTCGGTTATATTGGCCATACCTGTTCAGGTACACGAGCAATGGTCCGATGAATTTAAACAATGGAAGGACTATGTGTCCAGTACCTACCAATTCCGGTTTCAGGAAATGCTGGAGACACTGGATGCGGTAGCCTTTAAGCGCATGGATGAGCGACTGATGCGCTACATTGTAACCAAAATGAAACAGGCCAAAGCCAACGAACTGCACACCACTCATCAGGAAATTGCCTCCGAATTGGGAACATCGCGTGAAGTAATTTCCCGCTTGCTAAAGCAGTTGGAAAAGAAGAAGTGGATAGAACTGGGTAGGAATGTGATTTATATCAGAGATGATTTTGAAGAGTTGATTAGCAAATAAAATCCCTCTAAACCAGCGCATTGATGGCAACCTCTATATCTGCTAAACAGAGCTACCGGGTGGTTCACTGGCAGGCATTTTTCTGCTACCAATAGGTTTTCACGACATGAATAGGTAATGAATAAGTGGTTCCTTTTTCTGAGTACTTGCTTTGGGTTTTTGTGGCTACCTATACTCAACGCGCAGGACACGAATTCCCTTAAGTTCAAAAAACTGGAAATGGATAAAAACCTTTCCAGTGGAAATGTGCAGGCCATTTTTCAGGATGAAGATGGATACATGTGGTTGGGGACAAATAATGGACTGAATCGATATGACGGATTCAGGCTTAAGAATTTTTTTGCAGATCAGCGAGATTCCAGTACCATTAGCAGCAATTCGATATATAAGATTTTCCAAGGTCCCGAAGGAAATGTATGGTTTAAAGATTTCGATAAAATTGTTGATGTCTACCTGAAAGATAAAGGCATTTTTGAACGGGACATGGACGAGATTTCCAGGCAGTATAAGTTACGGAGTTCCGACATCACCCGGGTTTTTGAAGATTCAGAAAAAAGATTCTGGTTTTTACATCCCTATGAAGGTATTAGTCTATTAGATAGCGGACTACAAGAGACCCAGTATTTTTTCTCCAAAAATTCGGAGGAAGGTACCATCAGCAGTAACCTGGTGACAGATATACAGGAAGATCCCCATGGTGATTTTTGGTTGGTTCATGCCAATGGATGGATCGACATCGTTTCCGGAAAGACGTTAACGGTTATTAAGCGTATTCCATTATCGGATGCAAAGAAAGACCTTCTCGAATGCTCCTTTGAGATGGTAATAGACCATGCCGGAAATGCCTGGGTCTTTTGTCCGGATTACGCATTCGGTGTGTTTTGGGTTTCGGGGAGCACCTACATGGTACAATCTATTGATGATACCTCCGAGGAGATTCGACTGAATAATCCACTGGTTAAATCAGTGCTGGAATATGCTCCCGGTCAAATTTGGGTAGCGACGGATCATGGAGGAATCAACATAATTGATACCCAAAAAAAAGAGGTACGGTACGTACTCAACCAACCGGAAAACCCCCAATCGCTGTCACATAATGCTGTTTATGCCTTGTTTCTGGATACCGATGGGATTGTATGGGTTGGAACGTTTAAAAGAGGAATCGATCTGTATCATCCGAGATTGAACCGCTTTGGTCTGATAAAACGGGAAATAGACCCGGAAAACCCCATTCCAAGAAATGATGTGAATGCCATAGAGGAAGATTCTGAGGGCAATATCATCGTTGGCTCAAATGGCGGTGGCTTGTGGCGTTATGATCCTAAATCGAACGATTATTTGGATGGTGCCCAATGGGAAAATGGGGGAAGTAAAGCGCCCGGATCGGATGCAGTGATAGTAGACCTGCTAACAGACCAATCGGGCACCCTTTGGATTGGTACCTACCAACGTGGCCTTTACAATTACGATGGGAAGGAATTTACACATTTTGAGGCGGAGCCGGGGAAATCAGGTGCCTTACAGGACAATAATGTATGGAAAATATTTGAAGATAGTGCTGGAAGGTTGTGGGTAGGAACCCTGCGGGAAGGACTTTTCCTGATGGACAGGGAAAATGGCACCTTTACTCAATACAGGGCGGAGGGGCAAGGTATCCCATTGAATAACCAATATATTACTGGAATTACCGAAGATAAGGAAGGAAATATATGGGTAGGAGGGGGACGTGGTATCGATGTCTTTCACCCCGAAAATGGCTATCAGCGGTATTTTTCAGGGGAGGGAACAGACGGTACCGGACTTAGTAATGCGAATGTTTCGGAAATGATCCGGGATTCATTCGGAAATATTTGGGTAAGTACCGGAAAAGGCTTGTTTTATTACAATGAATCCACCGAATCATTTAAGGTTTTTGACCAATCCAGCGGTTTGAAAAATGATTTTCTGGTTAGCTTGGTGCCGGACCAGAATGGAGATTTGTGGCTAAGTTCCCAGAACGGACTGATTCACGCCGCCGTAAATCGTCACTCACGGGAATTGTCTCTAGGATTTAGGTGTTTTGCTACAGGAGATGGCTTACAGGGGGATTATTTTAATAAAAACGCTGCCTATTTGTCGGCAGAAGGCAGGGTGTATTTTGGAGGAGCGGATGGTATCAGTTACCTGGATCCGGAGACCTTTCCTTTCGTTGAGAAGGAATCTCAGGTGAAATTCACCGGTTTTCAGCTGTTTAACCAGCCAATTGGCATCAATGAGACGGTTAATGGAAGGATATTGCTTGAAAAACCCCTGGATAAAACCCGATCCATACAATTGAAGCACCATGAGAATGTTTTTACCGTTTCCTTTTCGTCTCTGAATTACCTCAACCCTGAAAAAAGCAGCTTTCTTTATCGACTGGATGGATTTAGTAAGGATTGGGCGAGTAAGGAAGCCGGTCCTTTTGAAGTTACGTTTACTAATCTTGATCCGGGCACCTACACCTTGCAGGTTAGAGCTGCTTCGAGTGATGGGGTATGGGGGGATGAAGTGGCATCCCTTAGCATAGAAATATTAACTCCTTTCTGGTTAACGCCCCTGGCCTACGGGATGTACGGGCTGTCGTTTTTCCTGGCTTTCCTGTTTTTCTGGAAGTGGTTGGTGTCCCGGGAACGACAAAGGCTCCAGCGTGCGGAGGAAATCAAGGAGAATAAACGGCTAGCCGAACTGGATCAAATGAAGAATCGGTTTTTCACGAACGTGAGCCATGAATTTCGGACACCCTTGACGCTCATACTGGCCCCCATAGAAAAATTACTTAAAGACAAAAAAGAATCGGCTCCAGAGGCTTTTCAACTCCAAACCATTCAAAAAAATGCTCAAAAGCTATTGCAGATGGTTAATCAGTTGCTAGAGGTACGTAAATTGGAAAATGACAGCCTGAAATTGGTATTGACCCAAGGAGACATGGTGACATTCATGGAGGAGCAAGTCCGTTCTTTTCAAAGTCTGGCCATACAGAAGCATATCGGCCTGACCTTTAGCTCCAATGTCCGGAACATCCCCGCCTCCTTTGATACCGATATGATGGGTAAAATGATTACCAACCTGCTATCCAATGCCTTTAAGTTTACCCCAGCTAATGGGGAAATAAATGTTAGTCTGGACTTTCAACAACACAGCCTTGAAAAAGGCTTCCTTCAAATCAAGGTGAAAGATTCAGGAGTAGGAATAGGAAAAGAGCAATTAGATCGAATCTTTGAACGCTATGTTACCCTGGGTTCCCACGAAAACCAGGGTACAGGCATCGGGCTTGCTTTGGTCAGGGAGTATGCGAAAGTGCATGGCGGTACTGCCCGTGTTTCCAGCCTTCCGGGTCAGGGGGCTACGTTTACCGTCTCTCTCCCCTTGGATTTGAGTGAAGGCTACCTGATTTGGGAAGAATTTTTCATGGATGCCGGAAAAGAAGAGTTGATCGCATCCGGTACCGGATCGGGAGTTCCCAGGGAGGAGCTTCCCACGATGTTGTTGGTGGAAGATAATCCGGACCTCAGGCAGTACCTGGTGGAAGTACTGAAGGATGCTTATTTTATTTATCAGGCCTCGAACGGAAAAGAAGCCCTTGAATTAGCTTTCCGGCACCTTCCGGACATCATTCTTTCGGATGTGCTAATGCCGGAAATGGATGGGGTAGCTTTTTGCCGGGCGGTAAAGAATGATATTAAGACTTCGCATGTGCCGGTAGTCTTACTTACCGCCAGGACGGCCGATGAGGATCGGTTGCTTGGATTGGATTCCGGTTGCAACCTTTATTTAAATAAACCTTTCAATCTGGAAATTTTACGTTCATCCCTGAGTAATCTGTTGAAGGAAAAAGAAAGGCTCCAGAGACGGTATCGAAAGTTGATAACCGTGGAAACGAGTGAAGCCGAATTGGAATCACTCGATGATAAATTAATGCAAAAAGCGGTAGCTTTGGTGGAAAAGCAAATCGACAATCCTGATTTTTCCGTGGAAATTTTAAGTAAATCCATGGGAATGAGCAGGGTACACTTGTACAAAAAAATAATCGCCCTTACCGGTCAAAGCCCGCTGGAATTTATCAGGACCATTCGCTTGCAGCGGGCAGCTCAATTACTGGGAATGAATCAGTATACGGTAGCCGAGGTTGCATACAAAGTAGGATACAACAATGCCAAATATTTCTCCAAACATTTTAAAGCCAACTATGGAAAAATTCCATCCCAATACCAAAAAGAAATTGAGAATGATTAATCGTAACTTGCTGATAGTCCTGTTTTGTTTTATAGCTGCCTGTTCTGCTCCTAAAGCGGATCCTCCCGAAGCCGTCTTGCCGGTGCCTCACGAGCGGCAGCTTGTTTGGCAGGACATGGAATTCTATGCCTTTGCCCATTTTAATATGAACACCTTTACCAATATGGAATGGGGCCTGGGAGATGAAGATCCTGCCTTGTTTAACCCCACTGAATTCGACCCGGCGCAATGGGCCAGGATCTGTAAAGCTGCCGGAATGAAAGGGATCATTCTTACCGCCAAACACCACGATGGATTTTGCCTCTGGCCCACAGCTACTACTGATCATTCGGTTAAAAATGCTGCCTGGAAAGAGGGTAAGGGGGATATCATTCGGGAGGTGTCGGATGCTTTCCGTGCGGAAGGACTTAAATTTGGGGTTTACCTATCTCCCTGGGACAGAAATCATCCGGATTATGGTAAACCGGAATACATAGCGGTCTTTCGGGAACAACTTCGGGAATTATTGACCAATTACGGGGATATCTTTGAAGTGTGGTTTGACGGGGCTAATGGAGGCACCGGTTATTACGGAGGTGCCAACGAAGAAAGGCGAGTGGATAAGCGAAACTATTACGATTGGAAAACTACCTACGAATTAATCCGTGAACTGCAGCCCAATGCCGTTATATTTGGAGATGCAGGACCGGATGTACGGTGGGTAGGCAATGAGCACGGATATGCCTATGAAACCACCTGGTCAAACCTGATGCGGGACTCCATTTATGGAGGCATGCCTGAATATGCGGAAAAGTATTCCGCCGGTCAGGAAAATGGAACCCATTGGGTTCCGGCAGAGGCAGACGTTTCCATCCGGCCGGGTTGGTATTATCATCCCTATGAAGATCACAAAGTAAAGTCCCTGCCTCAACTGTTGGATATCTATTACCGAAGTATAGGCAGAAACAGTTCCTTACTATTGAACTTTCCCATTGACAAGCGTGGTAAAATTCACGAGAATGACGAGGCCCAGCTTATGAAATTGGTTGATAAAATCCACGAGGATTTTTCTTCGCCCCTGCCTTTAGAGAACGCAAGGCTTTCGGCAAGCTCCACGCATGGTCAGGGGTTTGAAGTAGAAAATACAATTAGCGGGGATGATGACCTGTATTGGGCGGCTGAAGATGGAACAACCAATGCCACTATTCAAATTGAATTTGATGAACCAGTTCGGTTTAACCGATTTTTGGCTCAAGAAAATATAGCCCTGGGACAACGGATTAAGTCCTTTGACCTGGAAATAAAAACGACGAATGGGGGCTGGCAAAAGCTGTCCTCCGGAACGACGGTCGGTTATAAAAGGATACTTCGGTTGCCGGATACAGAAACCACAGCTGTTCGGTTGGTGATAACAGATGCGAAAGCCAGTCCTACCCTTCAGCACCTGGGTTTTTTCCTGGCACCGAAGGTGTTGCTTCCCCCCAGCATTACCAGAGAAAAATCCGGTTTGGTGAGGCTGAAAGCACCGGAGGAAGGCCTGGAACTGCTGTACACCCTGGACGGGACCGACCCGAAAGAGAATGGACAAGTATATACCGATGCCTTCACCGTATTGCAGCCAACCGAAATCCAGGTACTTTCCAGGGATAAAGGTACGGGCGAGACGAGTGAAGTGGCTAAAAAGGAACTTCAAATAGCTCGAAAAAACTGGAAAGTATTGGGTGATGGGGAGAATACCGACCATTTAATTGATGAGAATCCGGAAACAAATTACTTTACAGAAACCAATGCGGTATCCATAGATTTGGGGGAATCCTATTTACTTAAAGGATTTACCTATTACCCCATGCAAAACAGGTATTTGTCCGGCTTGATCACCAATTATGCATTTTATGTTAGCAATAATGGGTCACAATGGAAGAAAGTCAGCGAGGGCGAATTCGGCAATATTGTAAACAGTCCCATCGAACAACGGGTAAATTTTGCCCCAGTAGAGGCCAGGTATATCCAGTTGAGGGCGCTGGATAAAATGGATGAAAATCCGGCAAGCTTTGCGGAGATTGGTGTCCTGGTTGATAACCAATAAATAAGCTGGTTTAAAGGCCGGTTATTGCTGTTTTATAATTTAAAACTTTAAGAGTTTGGAAGTTTGGTTTAGTTTTTGTGTTTTTTGAATAAATTGTTTTATTAATCAACCAAACCAATAAACTATGTTAACTTGGGTAATTGTATTTCTGGTAGTAGCCTTGATTGCTGCAATATTAGGTTTCTCCGGACTCGCTTCCGGACTCGCATCCATCGCTAAAATTATTTTTTACATATTTGTAATTCTGTTGGTGATCAGTCTTATAGCAGGGGGATTAAACGGATTTTAATGATAAAACGCGGCCAACCCTTAATTACGATTGGCCGCGTTTCCTAATCCGGAAGGTAAACTTCTCTCTTAGTAAGTCACTATTTCTTCCTTGGCCGAAACATGAACTACTTCTTCCAAAAAATCAATGGAAGCATCCAGTACTTCGTCCCAATGATCGGTTTTGATGCGAGAAGCAATCACATGATCGCCCGCATCGGGAAATGCCACTTTTCTTTTGAGCGATTCCGGTGTATCGATTTGCGCGTACATGTCTAGCATGGCGGGCACCGATACCACTTTGTCCTGGATTTCCTCATTTTTGTAAAAATAGCCCATAAACAGCGGCTGCTCCACCTCTTTAAACGTTTCGGCATTCATCTCACTTTTTACCAGAATAGCCAGGCTGCTGTATGCATTGATATGCAGGCGATCGGACCAGTACTTTCCTTCTTCGGTTTCCCGGGGTACTTCCATAATACCATCTTCCGTCATGGTCAACTTCATCAATGTTTTCATCCAGGGTTGGAAAAGGGGATCCAACCGGTCACCATAAATGCCTATACAGGGAGAATATAAAAGAACCGCATGGATTTCCGGTCGTTCTTCAGCCAAAACCAATGACAAAGCCCCGCCCATAGAGGTGCCAATTACAATCACTTTCTCTCCTAATTGCTTGCTGATCATATAGGCCTCCCGGGCTCCCTGAACCAAATCGGGGGCATTGAGATATTCAAATGCATTCGGCCGGCTAATCCCATGCTCCGGAAGCCGGCTTAAATAGAGATTAGCACCAAAATGTTCGGCAATTTTGCGATGTACCGGATCACCTTCCATGTGGCTGGCACCAAATCCATGCACGTACAAAATGCTATAGGGCGTTTTCGCTTTTCTAAGACTATCAGCCCAAATGATTTGTGCCCGATTGTGGGGTTTCAATCCGGCTACCGTATCTTCTTTCTGCTGGATATAGGTTTCGAGGCTTGCCAAATCTGCCGGGACTTCCGGATAAGTACCACTGAGGTCCTGGATGCTTTCTTTGGGACCCAACATGTATAGGAAAACCAGCAAAATGGCAGATCCCATCAGCCAGGGAATGATTCGTTTCATCTGTTTATTTCTTAATGTCTTCATAAGAGGCGACTACGCCCCTAACCATGGCAGAGCTAAACCCGTGGTGCTCCATTTCATTCAGCCCCTTGATCGTGCTACCCTTTGGAGTAGTCACCTTGTCAATGGCAGCTTCCGGATGAATTCCCTTTTGAATGATCAATTCCGCGGCCCCTTTTACCGTTTGATTTACGATTTTATTAGCCGTTTTGGCATCAAACCCGATCTGAATCCCTCCCTGGGTCATGGCCCGCATAAAGCGCAACACAAATGCCGTTCCACAGGCACCCAATACAGTGGCAGCCTCCATCAAATGTTCCTCTATGGTGATGGAGATACCCACACTATTGAAAATGGATTTTACCATGTCCTCGGATTCGCTCGTAAAATCCTCCCCGCAAATGCAAGTGATGGATTCTTTAATATCGGCCGCGATGTTTGGCATCACCCGGAACACGGTAGTACCGGGTTCTAATTCCTTTTTAATGGCAGCCAATGAGATTCCTGATGCTAACGAGGCAATCACCTGCTTTTCCTTAGACAGGAATGGCTGAATCTCCTGAAGAACAGGAACGATATTGTAGGGTTTAACCCCCAGAATGACAAAGTCGGCCTCCCGGACAGCTTCTTTGTTGTCTGCCAGTACGCGTACGCCCTGAGATTGCAGGTAAAAAAGGCTTTCCGGATGCCTTTTGGTAACGGTTAGGTTTTTACCATCGAAACCCTTACTTCCCAATAATCCATTGACGATGGAAAGTCCCAGGTTTCCACAACCTATGATGGCGATTTTTTTGTTGGTTTCCATTGCTGGTTTTTTTTATAACGTGAGGGGGTAAAATTAATCAATTATTCACGGAAAGGTAATTTTATTACTTATTCAGACGGGGGCTGAATTTGTTGGGTGTAGCTATAAAAGTTTGGATCTGTTTCGAACATTATTCCTGCCTGCAAGCGATCGGTCGATTGCCAGGTGCCTGTCGGTGAAAGCCAATAGATTTGCTCCCCTTGGCGGACCTTGATGGGCATGGAAAAGTCTTTTACCACCTCCTGCCAACGGTAATGGAGCCGTTCGCCTTTCCAGTAATACTGAAAAAGGGGAACCTTGGCAGTGCGAAGATACTGGTCAAAGAACGGTCTTAAGGAGAGGCCTGTCTCCTGAGCCAGAAAACCTTCAATATCCTCTGTGGATACCGTTTGGTGGTAAAACTGATGGTTCATTTTACGTAAAATTGCCCGCCATTTTTCGTCCTGGTCTATCCACTGCCTTAGGGTATGGAGTATATTGGCCCCTTTAAAATACATGTCTCCCGACCCTCTCTGATTTACCTCGTAATCACCAATGATGGGTATATCGTTTCTTATTACCTGACGGGCTCCCTGTAGGTAAGCATTCCCTGCCAACACGCCGTAGTGATAATCCAGGAAGAGGCTCTCCGAGTAGGTGGTAAAGCTCTCGTGAATCCACATATCGGCGATGTCGCGATAGGTAATGTTATTGGCAAACCATTCGTGCCCGGCTTCATGTATGATGATGTAATCAAAGGTAAGGCCCCAGCCGGTTTCACTAAAATCCTTTCCCTTGTAACCCTGCTGGTAACCGTTTCCGTAGGTCACCGCAGATTGGTGCTCCATGCCCAAATACGGCACTTCGATCAGTTTGAAACCATCTTCATAAAAGGGGTAAGGACCAAACCAGTGTTCGAAAGCCCGCATAAGGCGTGGGGCATCTTTAAATTGAACCTTGGCTTTTTCCAGGTTTTCCTTTAAGACATAATAGTCCATGGACAGGGACCCTTTTTCACCCAGGTATTCCTCTGAAAAATGGGCATAATCCGCTATGCTGATGTTTACACCGTAATTGCTAATGGGATTACTTACAAACCAATGATAGGTGGTTTTATCATCAGCTCGTTTTTCTTTTGAGCGCAACCTACCGTTAGAGACGTTTATCAGTGGATCAGGAGCCGTAACGCTGATCAGCATGCTATCAGGCTCGTCGTACATATGATCTTTGCAGGGCCACCAGAGACTTGCCCCGTCTCCCTGATTGGAATTGGCAATAAAGGGTTTTCCTTTCTGATCTTTCTCCCAGGTTAGCCCGCCACTCCAGGGTGGATTGGGACTGATTCTGGGCTTTCCCCCATAGCGAATCTCTAGCCTCTTGACCGTACCTACTTCCTGTGGCGATGCTAGTTGCACAAAATAGGCATTTCCTTCCTGCCAGTACCTCAGTTCCGTTCCTTCCTGATAAAATCCGTGAATTTCCATCGGTTCCTGCAAGTCGATCTGCAGCGTTTCTTCCTGTTCAAGGACCTTGTAATGGACGGTATTTTTTCCATATATGGATTTTTTTTTGGGATCCACCTCTATGTCCAGGTGATAATAGACCAGATCCCACCATGCCCGCTCGGGCGTGATGCTTCCCCGTAAACTGTCCTGCCGACTATAGGGGATGGTCGATTGCTGCGCTTGTAATCCGTTTGAGAATATAATCGAAAACCCCAGGCTAAAAATCACAATGAACCGGGGGTTGAGAAGGAAAAGCTTTTCCATAATTTGAATCTTCATTTATTCGTAGCGGTTTGCCAGGTCCAGCTTTTCAAGGTCAATCATCAATTGGGCCACTTTCTGGGATACATCTTTAAAAAACCGCTCCCCTTTTTCAGGACTGGAAGCTTTGGGATTTCCGATTCCCGTATCTTCGGTGACCATGGACCACTTTCGTTCTGCCCAGGCCCAGCCTTCTCTCAGTGCCGTTACGGTTGATTTTTTTTCGGCACCATCGCCTGCTTCTGCCAGCGGGCCGACCAGATGGGGATGCAGGTGCATGATCAGACTGGTTTCCATTTCGTCTGCATGATCGCCCATGTGTTCAAAGTAGATGGTCTTATCCATGGATTGAAACCAATTGCAAGTGCTGAAAAACATGTCGGGAAATTCCAGTCCAATTTCGCGCAAAATGGTTTTAAAGTCATTTCCTCCATGACTGTTTAATATCAACAGTTTAGGGACACCTTGCCGATGCAAGACATTGGTCAGGTCCCTGATAATGGCCAACTGGGTGCTGGGATTGAGATTCATGTCCAGGTAAATGTCCGACTGCCCGGTATTGACTCCAAAAGGAATGGTGGGGAGTATGGTGATTTTGGCTCCTGATTTCCAGGCTATTTCTCCGGCAGCAGCAGCGATGGCATCCGCCTCGTAAATATCGGTTCCATAGGGAAGGTGATAATTATGGGCTTCAGTGGCTGCCCAAGGCAATACAGCCAACTCTATTTTCTCATCTTTTAAGGCTTTCCAGTTGGTCTCTGCCAATATATAGGGTCTCATTGTAAATTTATTAATGATTTAAACCGGTACTCCAAAACGTAAATAAACCATATTTTTTTAGAAATTCCATCTCTCCACTGAGAAGACTTTCCTTTATCCCCTTAGCAAAAAACCAATTTGTCTACAACGACTGTCACTTTAAATGAAGGTTAGTTTCGGAGATTCTTTCGCTTTAAAGGATATAAGCTCGGGGGTCATTCCTGTCCCGGGTTATTGTATTTTTCGGCAATGGAGTTCAGTTTTTCTTCAATGAACTCGTTGTCCAGCCAGCGTCCCCGGACCATGACCCCGGCTGGATTCCGGAGATGGCTCAGGTCCTCCAGCGGGTTATTTTGTACCAGTATCAGGTCTGCTTCCATTCCTTCCTTTAGTTGGCCAAAATTTCCTTCGAAAAACGTAGCCGGATTAACGGTGCCAATCTGCAATGCCTCCAATGGGCTCAATCCCGCATCGAGCATGCCCTGCAATTCGTGGTGGATGGAAAATCCAGGTACATTGAATACCTGAGGGGCATCGGATCCCAATAGTAACCCTTGCCCTTCCATGTGGAGTGCTTTGATAAGCGCGTGTCTGATTTCATTGAATCGTCGCCATTGATCCGGATCATAGTTATCTCCCGTGGTCTGGTTATTTTTACTAGCGATCCAGTTTTTTATGGTTTCCGGATTCATGTACTTCATTTCTGGCTGCCTGGCCAACTCCTCTGCGGGAGTGGGCGAAAACCAGCGGTCAAAAAGTGCCTGCGTGGGCACCACCCAAACCCCATTTGCTTGGCTAAGGGCCACCAATTCGGGAATAAGTTCTTTATCAGCCAGATCTGTAAAATTATAACCAAAAAAACCATTTTCTATGGGATTTACTCCTTCCTCCTCCGGAACCAACCCTTCCAGAAAACCATCTACATGATCCACCGTCTGGTATCCGCTCGAAAGGGCATGACGAATACGCACCAGATTCGAAACGTGGCCCGCATAGGGGATTCCGACTTCCCTGGCCGTCTTTACCAGGGTGTCAAATACATGTAACCGAATACCGGGATGTAGCTTTAGAAAATCGTACCCGGCTTCAGCATAGGCGGTCACCTTCTCCCGGGCCTCTTCCGGGTTGCGCACCGTGTTGCCGTTCAGTGAGGGACTAGAAGTAAAAATTCTAGGAGAGAGGATTTCTCCCTTTTCCGCTTTCTCGCGCAAGGGTAGGTGTACCGGATTGCCCAGCATTCCCCGAATGGTGGTGATGCCATTGGAAAGGTAGAGGAACAGGGTTTCTTCCACCAAGGGGTCATTCCATTCCAGGGCAGGGATATGCGCATGCATTTCCGCCAGGCCCGGCAGGAGGTAGTTACCTTCCCCTGCTATGACGTTACCTTCGCCCCAATCAACAGGGGAGCCAGCAGGAACGATCCGGTCGATTAGCCGGCCATTAATGATGACATGGCTGGTATCTATTTTTCCGGATGTTATATCAATGACCCGAACATTTTCAAATACAGTATCTTCGGAAGATAAGGAATAATTTTCAGTCTGCTGTCCACAGGAGATGAAAACGAGACACAGAACTAGGGAGATTGAGAGGTTTTTCATTGGTACGTGGTTAGGTGGGGGTACGCTCGGTATTGGATCGATATTGGTTTATGCCAATAATAAGATTTTGCCTATATGTTTTGAACTTTCCATCAGTTGATGGGCTTTGAAAGCATCTTTCAAGGGGAATGCGGTATGAACCACCGGTCGAATCATATCCGGGAATAGGGGCCAGACCTGAGCCATTAATTCGGTTGCAAGGATTCCTTTGTATTCCACGGACTGAGGACGCAGGGTAGAACCGGTAAGTACCAGTTCCTTTTTCATTATCCGGATCAAATCAACTTCTCCAATTTTCCCATTCATGGCATTGATCATAATCAGCCGGCCCTTCTGAGCGAGCAGCCGAATGTTTTTTAGGGAATAGGAGCCGCCCACCATATCCAGGATCAGGTTAATTTTTGCCCCTTGCAACCTGGTTTTTAGCGTTTCTTCGAAGTCCTCGCGGCGATAATTGATAGCGAGGCTGGCACCCAATTCCATGCAGATTTCGCATTTTTCATCCGTTCCAGCCGTCGTGAACACCTCTCCGCCAAGTGCCCTGATCACCTGAATGGCCGCTACACCAATGCCGCTGCTGCCGCCATGTACCAGTACGTTTTCGCCCGATCGAAACCGGCCGATCTTGAAGACGTTATTCCAAACGGTAAAAAAGGTTTCCGGCAGGGAAGCCGCTTCTTCCAGGCTAACGCCTTCCGGGATCGTAAGGCACTGGTCTGCCGGGGCAACCACGTACTCCGCGTAGCCGCCACCGGCAATAAGCGCGCAAACCTCGTCCCCGATTTCCCAGGTTTTCACCGTTTTACCCAACTTCTCTACCCAGCCGGAAACCTCCAATCCCGGAATATCCTCCGGCACACCTTCCGGTGCAGGGTATTTTCCCAGGCGTTGGGCAAGATCGGGTCGGTTCACTCCTGCTGCCCGAACGCGGATAAGCACTTCGTTTTCCCTGGGCTCCGGCAGCGGTCTTTCTTCCAACTTCAAAACTTCCGGGGGACCGGCCTTGGTGATTACGATTGCTTTCATGTATTTATTTTATAACCAAAAGTGGAATGTGGGTGTGATAGGCCATCTCTACGCTATGACTTGTGGAAAACAGGGAATTGAAAAAACTTTTTTCCTTCGAAAACATCACCAGCAAACTTTCTGTTTTGCCCTGCAGGTAATCGTTTAGTCCCTGATCGCTGTCCTCTCCCATCAGTTTTTCAAAGGTAAAGTCACAGTCAGGAAACGTTTCCGTCAGATGGGCAGCAATGCCTTTAAAGCTGATGTCTTTGTCAAAATCAGCACCGGTTTCCACATGCACCACCTCATAGGGTAGGTTCCAGGTTTCTGTCAGTTCGATTAGTTTTCGGAACATGGCTTCGTTCTCGTTTTCCAATTCCAGGGCCACCCTTATATTTTTGACCGATTCGAAATTGGCATTAAAAGGCACGGCGATGACGGGTACCTCGCTTTCTTTGACCACAGTAGCGGTGTTGGATCCAATCAGGTTTTTTTTGATCCCGCTGGCTCCTTGGGTTCCCATGATGATCAGGTCATAATCCCCATTCGCTACCGTGGCAAATATGGCCGTCGAAACCGTGCCCTGGATGATTTTATAATCCACCTCTACCGAACCATCGGTCTCGCTGATCACTTTTTTTAATGCTGCCTTGGCATCGGATTCAATGGCCTGAATGATCTCTGCTGCCTGTGCGGCAAAATCATACACGGCATAGTACGAATACATTAAGGTAATGCTGGCATCTTGCTGTTGCGCATAAGACCTGGCAAAGGAAAAGGCGTTGGCCGCATTTTCGGACAAATCGGTAGGAACAAGGATCTTCATAGTGGTTTTTTTTACGATCCTTAAGATAATGAAATTTAATCTATTCGGCACAATGATTTAAATCATATATCTTTGTTATTCATTCCTAATCAAGCGATGTTTGAATTTGATAAAGAAAAACATTATCCAAAAGAAACGGAGAGCCGGGTGGTCGTTCGCTTTCAGGATTGTGACCCGTTGCAGCACTTGAACAATGCCAAGTATTTCGATTATTTCTTCAATGCACGAGAGGATCAGGTTCCCAAATTGTACGGCGTGGAAATGATTGATTTTATCCGCAAATACAAAGCTGCCTGGGTGGTGTACAATCATAACATTTCCTATGTCCGACCTGCCCGGGTGGGGGAATGGGTTCGCATCATGAGCCGGATCATCTGGCATGATCACCAAACCGTACTCATCGAATACTACATGACCGATGATAACAAGGAGGAGTTGAAAACCTTACTTTGGACAACCATGCGCTATGTAGATGTCAAAGAAGGAAAGTCTACCGAACACACCGGAGCCGTTAATGAATTCCTCATGGCCGTATCAGAATCAATGGACATTCAGAAGATGACTGTCAAAGACAGAATCAAAGAAATTAAATCGAAATTATAGACGCACCAAACCCATTGGATAAACTAGCTAAATAAGCTGTAGGTAACCTGGATCTGGTTTTCTTTTTCCCAGCGAATCCATCCATTTCCCAAAGGGTTGAAATCCTGGTCTAAAAGCGTAACGTTCAGCCATTGGCCCTTTACTGCTGCTGCTTGCAGAAATACAAACTCGGTACGAACCTCGTCCGCATTTTCCTGAGGTTTGATTCTGACGGCTACCGGCTGGCCAGGTAAGGCCTCTTCCGAAAAAACGGGCAAAAGAAATTCCGGCCAATAGATCAAGCTTTTAAAAATAATTGCTTTTTCTTTAATTCAAAAGAATTTTATTAGGATAACCATTTGATCCTGATAAACTTACTCTCGTATAAAACCGTTTTTTCCAGCCCTTTTCAGACTACGTTCAGACCAAAGGTATGCCTCGGGTACCGCTCCCAAAAAGCTGGTTTGGGTAGGGGCGATCAGGGCGGGAATTTGGTACATGTCTGTTATTTTTAGTACGTTTAGCAGCTCCAGGGCAGTATCCCTGCCGTTGACTGGGCTGGGTTGGTCATGAGTCTCCGGTGGATGGGACAAGATCAGCTTTTCGCATTCCTCGTCCAAAAAAGCCGCATACATGGCAACCAGCCCCATGTGGTCTCTGGCGGCGATGCTGATTTTTTCCGGATCTACCCCTGGCAAGGTTCGGGCATAGTCCAGGGCCCGCAAGGCATCGTATACCTGCATGGAAGGCAAAGTTCTTCCCGTCCAGGCCGCTGCCCTCCGCACGTGCCAGTTTAATTCTGGCGCCCAGCCAGCTTCCCCGGTTCCCCGTACTTCCAGATAGGCAACGTTTTGTCCGCGGGCGATTTTTTGGGCAAAGCTCTCCGAATCCCACCGTTGTTCCCCGGGGCTTCTTAAGATGATTACCAGGGGATGGTTTTCGTCCGGATTCTGCCGGTAAAATACGTTCAGCTTTAAGCGCCATCCGTTTTCGCTGGTAAAAGCAAACGTCTTATTACCAAAAGGAGCCAGGTCAGCCGTTCGGTATATTTCTTTACCTTCAAAGGCTGCCGTCGCTTTCGGAAATGCACCAAAGGTGCGGGTTAATAAGTATTCTTTAACCTTTTTGCGCTGCTCGTTTAACTCCTTTTCACTGTCAATTTCCGGTGGGGAAGGGATCTTTAGAAAGTGATCCTGAATGACAGGAGTTAGATCTCCCTCAGGTGCAGAATCACCGTACACCGCCAGGCTTTCGGCCGGAAGCAAGGCAGCGGGATCTGTTTCAATGTCTGCGATTTGCTCTGGCGGGACGTTTTTCCCCATCAGGTGTTTTACGAAGAATGAAAAAATGGCTTTGCGTGATTTTTCGTGGTAAGAATGCCCTCCGGGTGTTATTACCAGGGAAACCTGATCTTCCGCTTCCAGGTTTTTGTAAAAGGAGGATAACATCTGGTAGAATTCCCGAGTGGATTCGACGCCATAAAGTTCGTCCCGGTCCGACTGGGCAATCAATAGCGGCCTGGGAGCAATCAGGGCTCCAATGTCGGTGAAGTCCATTTGAAACGTGTTGTTCGGCATCATGCAATCGCAGTGTCCGTCAATCCTTCGATCGCCTATCTGGGAATCCATGGTGCCAGCCCCACATACAGGGGCAGTTGCTTTGATCCGGGGATCTGCTGCGGCCAGGTACCAGCTTTGGGAGCCGCCGCCGGAAATACCGGTGACCCCTACATTATTCATATCCACTTCCTTTCGTTCGGCCAGGTAGTCCAGGGCCCGGATGGCATTCCATAGCTCCACAGCGGCGGGATTGTATCCGCGGGAATACCAGTGAAACCAGCCTTTGTTATACGGCCCCCAATGATGGCCATCCACCTCGCCGAATTGCAAGGTGTCGAAAATCAAAGAGGCAAAGCCCAGTTGGGCAAGTCTACGTGGGTGGGCCTGGTAATGTGCTTTTTGCCCAGGTGCATGGCCGCAAAGGTACAAGACCAGCGGCCGTGGGGAGCTGGTATCGTCTGGTAAATACAAATTGGCCGGTACAAACAATCCCGGCAAGGACTCAAAATAGAATTTTTCAATCCTAAATCCATCTTCCTGAACGGTCCCCGTATGGCGGACGGTGGGTGCGGTACGCGGCCCTTCCATGGAAAAGCCCATCATTTCGATAAACTGCCGGTACCGCTCCGGTCTTTGGGTTTCCCAGTCGGAAGGGGAAAGGGTTGGTGGAGGAAAATCAGCGCTCAGGGCAGCAGCTTCCTGTTGCAAATAGGACAGGATCGAATTTTGGACCGGAGCGTCCTGAGCCAGGGAAGAAAACAGGGGGCAGCTTAGGAGTACTGCCAAATAGAATGAACGTAGCTTTGTAGGGCTTATCATGGGCATTTCAGTTATCGTAATTCGTCGCACACAGGAACAATGGCAAAGCCGGCCCAGCGGGGAAACGACCGCATAAGCTAGTTAAAAAACACTAAAATACCACCAAAATTGCCTTTCCTTTTATTTTTCAGTAATTCTGTTTAGATTAACTCTATGAAGCCATTTACCAAGCAACAAACCGAAGATTATGCCCGCGATGGATACCTGGTGGTACCTGGATTTTGCTCCCGGGAAGAGACGGATCGATTGTACCGGGTAGCTCTGGACGACGAGGCCATGCGGAAAAATGCCATGGACCTCAACGATCAGTCGGGAAAAAAGACCCGTTTATCCCTCTGGTTTAAGCCAGGAAAGGATGTTTTTGGCTACCTGACCCGCAGTGAAAAGATGGTGAATTGCGTAGGGCAGCTATTGGACAGTGATGCCCCGGTATGCCATTTTCATTCCAAATTGATGCAGAAAGAACCCAAGGTGGGTGGAGCCTGGGAGTGGCATCAGGACTACGGCTACTGGTACAAAAATCAGTTTATGTTTCCGGATCAGTTGCTCAGCGTGATGGTTGCCCTTACGCCGGCCAACAAGGAAAATGGTTGTTTGCAGGTAATTAAAGGTTCCCACAAATTGGGAAGGGTCAATCATGGATTTGCAGGTGAACAGGTAGGTGCCGATCAGGTAATGGTGGACAATGCCTTGAAGACCATGGAATTGGTATATTGTGAGCTACAGCCCGGCGATGCCTTGTTTTTTCATAGCAACCTGCTACACCGATCGGCCGCCAACTTATCCGACAAACCGAGGTGGAGCATTATCTCTTGTTTTAATTCCCTATCAAATATCGCATACAATGAAACCTCCACTGCCTGGAAGGAACCGATTGAACAGGTACCAGACGAGGCCATTTTGGAATGGGAAGCAGCTTCCCTTTCGGAGGCGGATTTTCTAAAAAAAGAAAATGACCCGGCCCTAAAAAACACTGGATGGGAATCGGATGTGGAGGTTCAGAAAGATAGCTGAAGTTAGCTTTTTTTGTTTGGTTATGTCATCATGACCAATCACCTTCTCTTGATTGCTCAACAAAAGGATGGAAAATTATCAGACTGGGTTCGGTATTACAAAAAGGTTACAAGCAAGAAATTAGTCAATATGATTCTGGAAAATCCTCAGGAAAGCAGAAAGGAATGGTTGAAGATGATTTTTGCTTATCATGCTAAGTTTAATAACAGATCTGGAGAAATGCAATTTTGGACACATGAAAACCATGCCATTGAACTTTATCGAACCGAGATGATCGAAAGTAGAATGAATTATATTCATGAGAATCCGGTAAGGGCGGGAATCGTGGAAAAACCGGAAGACTATATGTGTTCAAGCGCGAGAAATTATGCGGGATTAGATGGTTTGATAGCGGTGGATTATTGGTAATGACGTCCATTTCCAATTGCAAATTGAAAAGGATAGAAGGGTGTAGTTGCAAACCTACACCCAGATGGGGTAATTTCAGCGAAATTACCAAATTAGCTTTTCGATAAAATTCACCCTTAATCTTTCATATTTTTTGCGATACTTTCCTCATAGATTTTTACAACATCCAAGACCCTTGATCTGCTGCTATAATATACACCTGATTGGTTATTGCTGTTATCTATTTTTATTATGCTCAGCTTGCCGTTTTCAATGATGCCATATTTCGGCAAACTGTTAATTCCTACCCCATCTATCAATTCTTCCTGTAGTATTTTATTAGCTAAAAGATGTACACCGGATAAGTTTTTTTTATAAATGTAGGATTGCCATACCTCTTTTTTCTCAGGCTTGTCGAAAGAAACATACAAAATGCTCATATCCTTTTTGGAGTCTTTTAATAAGGATTTCATGATTTTATGATCGATCAAACACGGACCACACCATGTAGCCCAGAAATCAACAAATATTACCCGCTCCTTTATTGATTTTACCATGCTTTCCAAGGAACCGTAGGCGGCATTGTTCATGATGCTTATTGATGTGCTATCAATTTCATTAAGCCGTTGCCCGTTTATGGAGACTGTATTATCAAAATCTTTCACATCAGCCTGTATATTTACCGTATCCATGGGAAACATTAAAGTTTCCACTTGGTGGGTGCCAATGTTCATCCTAACATAAGAAGGAGCCATAAAACCGATGTTAATGAGAAAATCTCCCGAGGAATTTGTTCTCAAAATTATATTGCTTATATCCCCGAAGCTGTTGTCTAAGGCGGTTAAACTTATTTCCCCTGAATTGTAATTCCGGAAGTTTCCCATAATCAGTGTCTGCGAATGATTCTCCAAGGAAAAACCAAATAATAAAATTGTTATAAAAATTCTCATTGCGTAATTATTTATACCGTTATTGGCTTTCTTCCATATTAGCCAAAAGTAGAGAGTTCATTCCTATTTGTAATAAATCTTTTGCCCAGACTCTTCCGATGGCAATTACATTTGGGGCTGATATTATTCCGATCAGTTCTCAGTCCACTATAAACCGGTAGTTAAAAGACAATTACCTCGGTCGGTTTTTTATAAGAAACCGTATCAATGATTAAGTCCTCGATCCCATGATTGTTGAAAATTTCTTTAACATCTAGGATCTGTTTTAAAGGGATTTCAGTGTAGGTTTTTATCAATCCAGTCAGGGAGTATTTGTCCGGATCCAGTTTTTCTACCTCCAAAACTATTTTGCCGGAAATGTCTTCCAAAGGCACTTCTTTCCCTCTCAGAAGGACCCGGCCGTGTTTTTTAAAGAAAATATCAATATAGTGCCTATTCACAGGATCCGGTGATAGAGTGGCGACAGTAACAGATTTATCTTTTTTCAAATTCGGCGTCTGATGGACTTTATCATTTTTATTGGGATCATCAACAACAGCAACTGTTTCTTTTTCCGAAAGGGATACCAAAAGAACTGCAAACACCGGTACCAGTAGCAATCTTGCCAAACCGGCAAATCTGTTTTGATTTTTTGATTTCATCATAATTATTCGTTTTTTAAGGTTACTTGAATTAAGTTCTGTAAATAATGGGAGCTTAACCCTATTCTGCACCATTGACAGCATGGTTGACAGGTATATTTGGATATCAGATTCCTTGATAACCATATCATCAGCCCGGAATTCGAGGTTATTTCTAATAGCCTGACTATGAAGCCATCCAAAGGGGTTAAACCATTGGAGAATTAAAAGCAGTTCAGCAATTAAAATATCATAAAAATGTTTTTCTCTTGAGTGGACTGATTCATGGTTTAAAACCACCGCTATGGAAGGATTGTTAAGAATGTTTTTCCCTATAATAATCTTGTTAAGAAAAGTGAAAGCCCGGACATTATCTTCGGAAACATAAACATTTATTCCATTAACAACTTTCTCCCTGCATCTTTTTTGGATACGGGCAGCTACTCTATACCCATAGACTAGCTTTATAAAAAAATATATTACTCCTACCAGGTAAATGGTCAGCAAAACTTCCTGAAATCCTATAGATTTTTCTGCTTCTGTTGCATAGGTTACAGGTTCTAAAACATCGGCACCATTGACGCCATAGGAAAAATAATTGCTTGTCGGCCTGAGGTAGGAGCTTGCTTTAAAAGTTATATGGGGTATAATAAAAGAGGCAATAAAAGATCCTACAAGATAAAAGCGGTTAAATACGAAATGCTTGCTTTTCTGGAACAGAAAATGATAAGCAATATAGAAAACAGCAGTTCCAATAGCAACCTTCAATAGATAATAAAGAACATCTTCCATGGTTTATTTGGATTTTATAAGTTTCATTATTTCTTCAATTTCTTCCCGATCAAGTTCTTCATCATCTATAAAAGATGCTACCGCATTGGAAAATGAGTTGTCGAAGTAATCGCTAATTATCTTTTTCATAAAACCTTTACGGTATTCCTCCCTTCTGAGCAGTGGAAAATATTCATAGGTGTTTCCATATTGTTTAAATCCCACGATTCCTTTATCCTGTAATATCCTTACCAGTGATGAAATGGTATTGTTGTGTGGTTTAGGATCTGGGTATTTTGCCACAATATCTTTAACGAAAGCTTTTCTGAGTTTCCAGAGGATTTTCATTACCTCCTCTTCCTTTTTTGTAAGTTGGACCATACTGTATTAATTAATTATTTAAATATACAACGGATAAATCAGGTAAACAACTGATTTATCATTTATTTTAATTTTTTAATTAATTAACTTTTTGTTTAGCTAAAATTTAGCCTTGATGATGTTTACGGAAAATCCGGAAAAATACTTTCCCTATTCCAGGGTAGAGATCGTGCATTTTCCAAAGGGAGAATCCGATCCGGAGTTTTTTGAGGCTCCACACATTACGGGTCCGGTAGATTACATGATTAATCGTACCATGGAATACCTTAAGATCAATGTGCTGAAACAAATGACTCGAAAAATAAAGGGGCAGTCAGCATCCGTACGTGTTTGGAACTACCCTTTCGAGGCTTTTGAGGAAATAATTGCCAATGCACTTTACCATCGAGATTATCAAACCCGGGAACCAGTAGAAATACGGATTTATCCCGACAAGGTGATGGTGATCAACTATGGAGGACCGGATCGTAGTATAAAGATAAGCGAATTTCGAAAGGGTGCCGTTTTTCCTCGCAGGTATCGGAATCGGCGCTTGGGGGATTTTCTCAAAGAATTGGATTTAACGGAAGGCAAGGCAACAGGTATCCCTACCATTCGAAAAGCGATGAAAGCCAATGGTTCTCCCCTGCCCGATTTTATTACAGATCAGGAAAGGAGTTTCTTTCAGGTAAATGTTCTTGTTCACCCTTGGTTCCTTGAAGAAGTTGAAAAGGAGGAAATACCCCCCCAAATACCCCCCCAAATACCCCCCCAAACACCCCCCCAATCCGAGGATGAACCCGTCACAATCGGTTTGCCGGAGAAGCAAAAAGAGATCGTTCAATTGATAGTAAAAGATCCAACGGTCTCAGTAAAGACAATTTCTGAAAAGTTGGAGATAAACTACTACACAGCCAAAGAGCAGGTAAATACCCTTAAAGAAAAAGGGGTGTTGGAGAGAATAGGAGGGACCAGGGGATATTGGAAGGTTTTACCCAAGACTTATTGATTACCGAAGAAGTTCGGAGATCTAGTTGAAAGACCTCGAATCCCTCAACTGGGTGTAGAATCCGCTACATCCTATTATTCCTATCTTCCCCACCTAGGTGTAGTTTGTAACTACACCTTTTTATCCTTGGAATTTGTAATTCCAGTTTACAACAATTATTTTCAATTATGGGCGAAGCTTACCGGATAAGAGATCAGGAAATGCCCTATTTCTTCACCTTCCAAGTGGTTGGATGGGCAGATGTGTTTTCAAGAAAAATGTATAGGGATTTTATCTTGGAAAATCTGACTTATTGTAGAAATGAGAAGGGGCTTTTTTTGTTTGGTTATGTCATCATGACCAATCACCTTCACTTGATTGCTCAACAAAAGGATGGAAAATTATCAGACTGGGTTCGGGATTTCAAAAAGTTTACAAGCAAAAAATTGCTCAAAATGATATTGGAAAATCCTCAGGAAAGCAGAAAGGAATGGTTGAAGATGATTTTTGCTTATCATGCTAAGTTTAATAACAGATCTGGAGAAATGCAATTTTGGACACATGAAAACCATGCCATTGAACTTTATCGAACCGAGATGATCGAAAGTAGAATGAATTATATTCATGAGAATCCGGTAAGGTCGGGAATCGTGGAAAAACCTGAAGACTACATGTGTTCAAGCGCGAGAAATTATGCGGGATTAGACGGTTTGATAGCCGTGGATTATTGGTAATGATGTCCATTTCCAATTGCAAACTGAAAAGGATAGAAGGGTGTAGTTGCAAACTACACCCAGATGGGGTTTTTGGCAAGCTCATTGCCCAGGGCTTTCAGTTCAGTTTTTAGGGACCGGTATTTTTTGGTGAGCTTCTTAGCCTCTTTTTTGAAATGATCAGTAAGTTCAATCTCAAAGTTCATCGAGGAACTCTTGAAGCGGTGTACCCTTCATTTTGCCTTCCTGGATCAACTTCACCTCCCTAAAACCCTGCTCAAGCCCGTCTAAAGCTTCCTGGCTTGCTTCTATTGGTTCTTCCTTTATCTTTTCCAGTCCCAGGTTTTTCACCAGTTCCAGAAAGAAGGAATACTTGTGCTCGGGTATCATAATCGTTATCTTTTTCATAATCAGAAAGGATTATTTTGATTTTATTTTTTGGTAAAAGCGGTTCGTAAAGGCCACCGTGTTTACATGACATTTTTTTATGGATTAGGTCATTTTTGTAATACCCTTCCTATTTAATTTATTTCCATTTGCATTCATTAAAGCGTTTAATACGCCAATATAGGAACCTTTGGCCAGTTAAAAAAGTTGCAATGGCTCACTAAACAATCTCTTGGTAAACAAATACTCAATATGCTGAACAGTGTCTGGCCGAGATTTGAAAAAGTACACATGAAAACCATGCCATTGAACTATATCGAACTTAATTAGCGATTTCCAGTTTTACCTTCACTTTTTTTAATTTCTGGCCAGATGTATTTTTAAGCAGGTCCGAAACCTTTTGACGGGGAATCGCGACATAAGTTGCCGTTTCCAGAATACTGATCAAGCCAATTTCATTGCCCTTCAGTCCACCTGTTTTGGTCAAGAAGCCCAGCACATCCCCTTTACTGATTTTGTCTTTTTTCCCCCCGCTGATATACAGACATTCCATCGAAGACGGTTCGGGAATGGTGAAGTCCGCAGGGACCTGGTATTCCGGTAATTCTTTGGTCAAATATTCCGGAAGCTGTTCGTCATGGGCTAATACCAGGTAGCCGGTTCCCGAAGCATGCATGCGTGCCGTTCTACCATTGCGGTGAACATAAGCCTGTTCCGAGGTAGGAAGTTGGTAGTGCACCACTTGCCTTATTTCGGGAATATCCAGACCCCTTGAAGCCAAATCGGTTGCAATTAGTAGGTTCTGGCTGCCATTCCGAAAACGTATCAGGTTTTTCTCCCGATCTATCTGTTCCATGCCACCGTGCAGCAGGGCATGAGCGAAGTTGTTTTCGGTAAGCATCTGGCTGATCCGGTTCACGGCCTCCCGGTGATTGCAGAAAACCAACGTGCTTTCCCCGGCCAGGTCCGCTAGCAACCGGAGCAGTGTATCCGCTTTTTCTACGCTGGAGGTTCTCACTAGTTTTAGCTCCAGACTATTGGAGGAAGCGCCTTTCAGGAAATCCAATGTCTCCCATTCTCTGGCTGGAAGCATTTCGGGCAAGGGATGCAGCAGCGTGGCGGAGGTTAAATAAAACCGAGGTTCCCCTTTTATTTTTTCGAACAGCATGTTCAATTGTTCGTGAAAGCCCAGTTGAAGGGACTTGTCAAATTCGTCCAGGATAATAAGGGAAAAATCATCGGGCTCGATGTTTCCGCTGAGGACATGGTCGGAGAGCCTTCCGGGGGTTCCCAGCACCAGACCGGGATTGTCTTTCAGCCGATTGGTTTCCACCTTCATCTCGTGACCACCGTAACAGGTGCAGGAGGAAATACCCGTTTTTAGTGATTTGAATACTTGGTCAATCTGCACGGCAAGTTCCCGTGAGGGAACTACGATCAATGCCCTTTTGGTGGGGCCTTCTTCCTGCAGTTGTTGAACGAGGGGGATGAGGTAAGCCAGCGTTTTGCCGGAGCCCGTTGGGGCCAGTAGGATCACTTCTTTGCAAGATGCTGCCTTTTGGAAAAATGCCAGTTGCATTTCGTTAAATGCGTCGAATGGTAGATTTTCAAGAAGGGGCTGAAAGTCGGAATGGTTTGCTGCTGTCATTTGGCAAAGGTACGGATTGCGTTTTCGGAAACCGCATCCAGAGCAAGATTCAATAAGTAACCAATATTAATGAACCTGCGCCCGGTTGACGCTTTACATATTGAAAAACAAAAAAGCATCCCATCAGTGATGAAGGGATGCCTGATATCGGCGTTTCGATAATTTTATTAATTTCTAGTAAGAATCTTGAATTGGTCCATCACTTTATAGGTAGCCCGGGTAAGGTCAATGTGGATGTTTGGGGAGGCATAATCAAAATACGCCGAAGTGTATCCCTGCCAGATCGTATTGCCTTTTTTGTGATCGATGACCAAAACTACCAACATGCCGTCATTCTGGGTGTATTTTACGGCATTGTAATTTTCTCCTCGTTTTTGGCGCTCAAGACTGTCCAGGACGGATTCTTCTACCAATTCGATGCCTTGTTTTTTTAACCAGTAATCAAAATTGGGCTGATTGTAGCCCCTGTATCGGACTTCACTCATGTATAGCTTATGAATGATCAGCAAATCAGGATTATTCTCTTTTTGCCGGAAGCCCTGTGAACCCAGGCGGGAACTAATGGATTTTTCAATAATGCCGGTAAAATCGGCTTCGTTTTTTCCTTCCTCTTCCACAAAGCCAAAGGTTTTGTATTTTTTAAAAGCTCCTTTGTAGTTATAATCGTATTCGGCAATAAAATCTTTTTGAGACAAGCAAGCTGAATTAAGGATCAGCAAAACAAAGATGAAGTAGTTAAAATTTTTCATACAATTTTGTTTTGAACGTGTTGGTGATATGGCTTGAAGTAAAAACAGTGAGAACAAAAACGTCATTCATTTCAGAATACAATTTTGTCAATACTGATTAAACCTCATAATAGAAATTTTGTTTGCCGGGCCAAGGGTAAAATTCATTTTAATGTTAGCGATTTTCAAAAGGAATTCCAAAAATTTCCTATGGAAATGAAAAAACTTATCTTACTGAGGCTAAGAGAGATAGCTTTAGTTAAGAAATGTAGGGGGCAATTGCGTTTCAACGTATAAAAAAAGGCAATCAAAAATGATTGCCCGTGGAATAATTCTGTAAACCCATGTAAGGTGGAGCACCTACTGCTTTTGGCCGTTTTCGATATAATTTCCCAATTCCAGGTATCGGTGATATTTTTTTTGATAAACGTCACGATATTCCGCCCTGGGTTGATATACCTTATCGAAACCATTTCCCATTTTGGACACTGCATCCGTAACGGTATCATATAAACCTGCTGCCGTGGCGGCATAGATAGCAGCACCAAGCGCAGGGGCCTGTTCGGATTTGGCTACCTTGATGGGCATATCCAATACATCAGCCATGGTTTGCATGACCAGAGTCGATTTTTTGGCAACGCCTCCCAATCCGATCACCTGCTGTATGGGAACGCCCTCCTCTCTGAATCGCTCAATGATCCGTTTGGAGCCAAAACAAATGGATTCAACCAGGGCCAAAAAGATACTGCCGGCATGGGTACCCATATCCAATTCAGAAAGCGCTCCCTTTAGGTTTTGGTTGGCATCGGGTGTCCGGCGGCCATTGATCCAGTCCAGCGCCATTACCTGACTGGTGTCCGGAGAAAGTAAGGCTGCCTGGTTGGATAGGGTTTGTATTAAATTGGTTTCCAACGTTCGGCTTATCTCGGTATAAGTGGCTTCATCCAGGCCGGATTCAGAAAGGGTAGCCAGGACTGGTTTTTGAATCAATTGAACAAACCATGCCAATACATCTCCAAATCCTGACTGACCTGCTTCCAGCCCAATTTTACCGGGAATGACCGATCCATCTACCTGACCACAGATGCCTTTTACGGTTTTGTTTTCTAAAGAGGCCGGAGAGGTGACCATGATGTCGCAGGTAGATGTACCCATCACTTTTACCAGAGTTCCCTCCGCTACTTCTCCGCCCACGGCCCCGGCATGGGCATCAAAGGTGCCTACTGCCACGGTGGTTCCGGGTTCCAGCCCCAATCTGTCCGCCCATGATTCCGAAAGGTACCCTGCTATGGTATCGGATGTGTAAGTGTCTTTGTAAAGGTTATTTTTCAAGGCTGCCAATCGAGGGTCTAACTGTTCTAAAAATTGAGAATCCGGAAGCCCACCCCAGCTTTCATGCCATAGGGCTTTGTGACCTGCAGCACAGCGGCTTCTTTTAAAGCCAGGAAGGTGTTGTCCCCCAATGAGTTCGTAGGTAAGGTAGTCGCAATGCTCCATCCACGAATGAGCGGCCTCGGCCACTTCCCGGTCCTCGCGGATAATGTGAAGAATCTTTGCCCAAAACCATTCCGATGAATAAATCCCTCCTTCGTACTTGGTAAAATCTTCCCCTCCCCAGGATCTGGCCAGCTCATTGATTTCGTCCGCCTCTGCCACCGCCGTGTGGTCCTTCCATAAAACCATCTGGGCATTGGGGTTTTCCTTGAACTTTTGCGACAAGGCTAGTGCTTTTCCCTGCTCATCTACCGGAAGTGGGGAAGAACCGGTGGTATCTACACAGATCCCCTTGACCGCTGTCTTGGGGACGCCGCTGTTTCCCATAATGGCTCGAATGGTATGCTCCAAGCCCTCCAAATGATCTAAAGGATGCTGTCGGAATTGATTTTTGCCAGGGTTGCAATACCTTCCTTCCTTCCACCTGGGATAGGCAAAAACTTCGCTGGCCACCGTTTTCCCGTCTGCTGCATTCACCAAGACGGACCTGACGGAGTCGGTTCCAAAATCAACTCCCAATACGTATTTGTCCATGTGTTCTTTATTTTGGGTTGATAAAAAATCCACCTTTCAAGATGGCTTTCTATTGGTAAAAATATACCCAAATATTGAAAAATGACCCATTCCTGACTTAAAAATAGCAGAATGACTTAGTAAAGATCCGATTCGGAAGGGTCTTCCTGATGCCAGGTCTGTACTTCCAATATGGAATCGTTTTCGGTTTTTATTGCCATGTGGTATTCGTATTTGATTGATTTTAAGGTCTCTCCATCCAATGCGGAGAAAGTAGTCCAAACCAGCGTCCAGTCCCCTTTCAAAATTCCCCGGTTTACCCGAATGCTTTTAAGAATCGGGTCACTAAAGGACAGGTGGCTCATTTTTTTATGTTGGGACTTCCAATGGGCTAGTTCCTGCATGCTGTCCCGAATGGAATCCGTATTGGTATTGATACATTTAAAGTCCTCGTGAATCAGTTCTTTGATGTAATCGTAACTTTCCAGTTGCAAACCCTCCAGGTAGCGTCGAATTAACTTTTGATCCGATTTTTCCTGAGGGTTGGCGGTGACAGGAGGGGGGGAATCCCCTTTAACATGGATCGGCTGCTTTTCGTATTGACTGGAAAACAAGTATCCAGGTAAAAAAGCCAGCGCCAGTGAATTTTGGATGTTGGTCATGTCTATAAATTATTTTCTAAAAATAGTTTCTTTGCTCGAACACGGGTTAGAGATTCGAAGCACGGTGATATCATCTACAAAATACAAAAAAAAGTATTAAAAATTCAAATTTGAGTGTTTTTTATTTTCTTTTCTGTGTAAATACCTTACATTCGGGATTTTTAAAACCAATTCCCGACCCAATTGGGCTGGAATTTACCATACTTCCGGCTACGCACTCCCTCCCGAAACGGTAAAAAAAAAGCCGGGGAATAATTCGATTTCCCCGGTTTTAAGCAACTAATTAATCTTTAATCGGATGGACAAGTTGCGCATTGATAATTTGAACCCACTTTTTAGCCAACGGCCCCTCACCGAATAAGTCTGAGTGTCTTTCTCCATCGAAAAAGAGCAATCGAGCACTGCCTGTTTCCGGATTCCAAAACGTTATCTGAATCTCTAAACGGTCAATTATCTCCTCTCTTTCCCTTCCCCTTCCTTTAAACCGGCTGGATTTTAGCAGGTATGCGTCTTTTATTTCGTCGATCTGAAGTTGAATCAATTCCTGAGGTGAAGAGGTGTTTGTATAGTGTATTATTCGGTTGGTTTCGTCCAAACCGATCGCGTATTGACCCCGCCAAAAATCGAATTGGTGGAGCTGAACTCCCTGATCCAGGGCTGCCTGGAAAAACCTCTGGCGATGCCCTGTCTCCAGGCGCTTTCGTTTGTTGGAATGATAAATCAATGGCGTAATAAATGCCACAATAGCCAGCAAGGACATGCCCAGGCTGACGGGTTCTATTGGTATCATTTGAAAATATCAGAATTAAGTAAAGAAATGAGTTCTGTGCACGGATACGGGAAATCATACTTCTACCATTTGAAGTACGTTTCCCTTCTATGCTACACCAGGTAAGCTCATGCGTTAATCATAAAAATGGAAGGGGAACAGGACCAACCTTAGCCGGAAAAAAGCAAACTCTCCTGAAATCCAGCCGGCAAGGCCAGGTAATTCGGAGGGCACGTCCACCCACTCGTACCGATTTTTACCTAATCCCGATAATAGATGGTAGGTAGGTTCAGTATTCCTGCTCGAATCCTGCTCGATGCTTTTGTAGAATACTGGTGAATCCTGCTGGAAATCAGTGCTACTAACGGACTGAAAGGTACGAGTAGTTGAGGTTATTTCTTTGCCAGGATCGGCGCATGAGGAGAGAACCGGAATTACTAGTCCGGATAGAACTAGCAACAAAAAAGTCTTTAATCCGGAATAAGCTCTCATGTTCTATTGAAGTTATCCGGTTTAACGAAAAATTAAAAAGAGAGGATTAGTTTAAAAAAAATTATTTTTGTTTATCTTGTTTTATGGCATAAAATAAGCCTATATATTCGGAGTTTAAATCTTAGCCTCTGAATGATACTTTCACTCGTATTGCTTGTAATTGGATTTGTTCTGTTGGTATACGGAGCAGATAAATTGGTGGAATCAGCCTCCAGTATCGCTTCCCGGCTGTCCATTCCCAATATGGTGATCGGGCTAACGGTGGTGGCCTTTGGTACCTCCGCACCCGAATTGTCAGTAAGTGTGATGGCGGCGATGGAGGGATCCGGAGAAATGGTCATGGCCAATGTACTTGGCAGCAACATATTCAACGGACTGGTGATTTTGGGAGTTTGCTCGCTTGTTTTTCCACTCACCGTAAAGTCAAATACTACCTGGATAGAGATACCGTTGAGTTTTCTGGCAGCCCTGTTGGTCTGGACCCTGGCCAGTGATCGCTGGTTGGATGGGGGAGAAGTTAATTTGGTAAGCAGAAGCGAAGGGCTGGTGCTGATATCGTTTTTCGTCATTTTCTTAGTTTATAACGTGATGGTTTCAAAAAACCCCGAAACCCAATCGGAAGAAGTGCCTGTAACTGAAATGAAAGTGAGCAGTGCTATTTTCTGGTTTGTGCTGGGATTAGCTGGTTTGGTATTCGGAGGACATTTAATCGTGAGCAATGCCATTTTTATTGCCCAGACCTTCGGGTTATCCGAACGGGTTATCGGATTAACCATCGTCTCTATAGGAACTTCCCTGCCGGAACTCGCCACTTCCCTGGCAGCCGTAAGAAAGAAAAAAGTGGATATTGCGATCGGCAATGTGGTGGGTTCAAATATCTTCAATGTCTTTCTGATACTAGGGCTGTCCTCGACTATTTTCCCGGTAGTGATTCACGATGCGACATTTTTAGACATTGTGATGAATTGTGTGGCGGGATTGCTACTATTTTTATTTGTTTTCTCAGGAAAAGGTAGAATGCTCGAAAGGTGGGAAGGAATCACTTTCCTATTAATCTATGCCGGGTATTTGTATTATTTACTCTTTTTGTAACGGTTTATCTTATAAATCAAGGGTCAAAAAAAAGCTGCCATTTGAGGTGGCAGCTTAGGTTAGTGGGTAGCTTATTGAACTACAGCCGGTGAAAGATTCTCCGACTGGGTAGAATCCGCCTGCAGAGGCATTTCCTCCTTGATTTCAGCCTCGGAGACTTCCTCGATCTGTTCAGTAGGTACAACTAAGGTTTCCTCTGTGGCTTTTTTTCCGCAGGAAAGCAGAAGGCCTGCTGAGCAGACCATCAAGGCTAAGATGATTGTTTTCATTTGTTTTGTTTTTTTAGCGTCGCTTGGACAAAACAAACGATCTAATTTGCGTGCCAGTTTGTGCATTTTTTATTCTTTGGCAGAAAATTATTTTTGAAAGAAATTATTCTCATTTATTGTGGTTTGAATTTGTCGGGTAATAAGAAAAAAAAATGGGACTTATCGCTAAGTCCCACCTGTTCGATTTACAATTAGTAATTATCAATTATCAAATCGGATGTACTTTTCCCTTCCATCGGCATCCGCTACCATTAATGTCAACCCATTAACGGGAATGTGTTCAAATACATAATCTTTTCGAAAGCCCTTGGGTTCGTTAATGGTTTCATTCAGCAGGAGCCGGTTGGCATGGTCAAAAAATTTAACAATTGTCCCTGGCTTTTCGAGGCCTACTACCAGTAGCGATACTTTATGAGGTCCCGCTTGTTTCCCGTAGGCCATCAAGGGAAGCAGGACTTTTTTTCGGTTTTCTATTTCATATGAGTTGCTTCCCTCATCCCCGATAACGTGCAGTACGTAATTGCCTTCATCAAGCTGCGATAAATTAAGCGGGATGATAACCGGTTCCTTTGTCTGGTATTTTTCATTGAATAACGTTTTTCCGCTTTTGTCTGTAAGCCGCAACGTTACCCTTTCGATCGCTGATTTGAAATGGACCCGGACCAACTGGTCTTTTGCTTCAATTCGGGTGTTTTCTTTCAATTCTTTCAGACCAGGATTTGCCATGGAACCAAAAGATAAAACAAGAAAAAAGAGGAAGGAAAATATGGTTTTCATGATTTTGATGGTTAATTGTTTTGGAATATTTAGTAACATTTTTGTTGCCTATTTACATGACTAATGGCCAAATACAAGCCAAAAAATCGAAGTACTGCATGTTGGGTATCCACAGCACCGCATTTAAAAATGGTAGTGGGAGCTTTTGGACCAAAATGATGTCCGCTTATGAAACATATCCCTGGCAGGATGTACGAATAAGAACAAAAACGTCCCTTCAGACTACTAAACTGGAAAAAAATCAATTCACAATATTTTTTAAAATTATTTGTGAAGGTTTCATTTTTGCTAAAAACGATAGGATTGATTGTTCGATATTGAACAAAACGGTGCACGGATCTGCATCACTAATTTGTCCAGAATAAGGAGTGAACGAGGTATCCCTTTCCACAGATAGAAAAAAATACCAGAAGCCAAATGTTCGACTCCATTTTTGTAATTCACAGGTATTTGGCTAATTTAAGAACATGATTGGAGTGCTAGTACGGATGAAGGTATTGTTAGGGTTACTGCCAGGCATTTGCTTGCTATTATTGGCTTGTGGTGGTGAGAGCAACCGGGGACATTCTATTCCGGAAACGATTAGCTATAATTTGCATATCAGACCTATTTTGTCCGAAAACTGCTTTGCCTGCCACGGCCCGGATGCCAATAAGCGGGAAGCTGGATTACGGCTGGATCGGGAAGCGGATGCGCTTTCTGCTTTGAAAGAACAACCCGATCGGCATGCCCTGGTACCGGGAAATGCGGAAGCCTCGGAAGCCTATCGGCGGATACTTAGTACGGACAAGAATGAACGCATGCCCCCGCCGTCTTCGAACCTGAGCCTAACGGACAATCAAATCCAGTTGATAAAGAAATGGATTCGCCAGGGTGCGGAGTACGAACCTCATTGGGCATTTGTTCCTCCGAAAAAGGCCGTGTTGCCGGACATAGAGACCAAAGATTGGGTACAAAACGAAATAGATTATTTTGTTTTGGCAGCCATGGAGGAAGCCGGATTAGCTCCCAATGAACCTGCAGATAAGTGGAGTTTGATCCGAAGGGTCTACTTTGACGTTCTTGGCTTGCCCCCGAATGCGAAGGATTTGGATCGATTGGCCGATAAGGATTTGAACCTGGATGCCCTGCTGGATACCTTGTTTGCCAATCCTGCCTACGGGGAAAAAATGGCCGTTCACTGGATGGATTTGTCCCGGTACGCTGACTCTCATGGGTATCAGGATGATTACTACCGTACCCAATGGCCCTGGAGGGATTGGGTCATTCATGCCTTTAATCAGAATTTGCCCTATGACCGCTTTATTACCTGGCAACTGGCGGGTGACCTGTTGCCAGGAGCCGGAAAAGAGCAGTTGCTAGCCACGGCCTTTAACCGAAACCACAAAATTACGGAAGAATCTGGTGCGATAGATGAAGAATATCGGGTGATGTATGCGGTGGACCGCACCAATACGCTTGGAAAAGCCCTCTTGGGAATGACCCTGGAATGTGCCCAATGCCACGATCATAAATACGACCCCATCTCTCAGAAAGAATATTACCAGACCTTTGCGTTTTTTAACACAGTGGCCGAATGGGGCATTGAGGAAGCAAGTCCGGGATTTTCTAAAAAAAGCCCTGCCAAAGTGCCATTAATGGAAATCGGGGAGGAGGATGTAAAAGACATCCTTCATTTTGTTAACCTACCGGACAGTGCCAGGAGGGTACAGACCTTGCTGGCAAATATGGGAAAGGGGACCAACTACAATTCCCTGCTGGCCGAGGCTGATGTGCTAAAGGTTTCCGTTATGGGTGAGCCGGACAGTACACGGCGCACCTTCTTGTTGGATCGGGGAATGTACGATGCACCAAAAGAAGCCGTCGAACCTGGAATTCCCAAGGCTATCCTCCCTTTTCCGGATCATTTGCCGAAAAATCGCCTGGGGTTATCAAAATGGCTTTTTGATTCGGAAAATCCCCTGACGGCCAGGGTTTTTGTAAATCGTATCTGGCAGGAACTATTCGGAAAGGGCCTGGTAGCGACTCCCGGTGATTTCGGCATGCAGGGCAATTTGCCTGTAAACCAGCCCTTGCTGGACTGGCTGGCGGTGGATTTTATGGAAAGTGGTTGGGATATTCAGGGGTTAATCCGGAAAATAATGCAGTCTGCGACCTACCAGCAGTCTTCGGTAGTTCCTCCTGAAAAATTCGAAAAAGATCCTGAAAACAGGCTATTGTCCCGTTTTCCGCGACAGCGGCTGCCTGCAGAGGCAATACGAGATCTGGTCCTGGCCAGCAGCGGGCTCTTACACCCTGAAATTGGCGGGCCCAGCGTGAAGCCTTACCAACCGGAGGGGTTATGGGAAGCGGCTACTTCGGGTAGGGGAAATCTCTCCAGGTACCTGCAGGATAGTGGAAAATATTTGTACCGAAGGGGATTGTATACCTTTATTAAACGAACCGTACCTCCTCCCTCCATGATGATTTTTGATGCCAGCAACCGGGATGCCTGTGAAGTGGAGCGGCTGCAGACCAACACCCCCTTGCAAGCCCTGGTCATGATGAATGACCCCGTCGTGCTGGAAGCTTCCCGGGTGCTGGCTGAACAACTTCTGGAAACCGGAAGCCCCACGCCAAACCTTATCCGGGCTGCTTTTTCCCGAATATTGGGCAGAACGCCCGAAAAAGAAGAGTTTCAAATTCTTCTGAATAATTACGATTCTTTTTATTCAGGATATCGTGAGGAACCGGAGCGAGCCGATACCATGCTTTCAGTAGGGGAGTATCCACGAAAAGACTCCTTGCCCTTGGTGGAAAGGGCGGCCTTAATGCAGGTAATTTCATTGATGTATAATTTGGAAGAAACCATTACAAAATCCTGAGTTATGGAAAAGGAAATGTTAGATCATCGTCTACACATCAATCGCAGGCATTTTCTGTCGAAGTTGAGCCTGGGCCTGGGAAGCGCCGCCTTGGGATCCTTGATGATTCCGGATCTATTTCGTGGCAATGAACTTTCAGGAGATGGTGGCGGGCAACTTGGGATTCCGCATTTTGCTCCCAAGGCGAAGCGCGTCATCTACCTATTTCAGAACGGCGCACCTTCTCAGTTGGAATCCTTTGACTATAAACCCAAACTTCGGGAAATGTGGGGAGAGGAGTTACCGGAATCCATTCGTATGGGGCAGCGGTTGACCGGCATGACTTCCAGCCAAAACGCTTTCCCCCTGGTCGGTTCCTTCAGCGATTTTCAGCAATATGGAGAGGCCAGGGCCTGGATAAGTGATCTCTTTCCCCATACGGCTGGTATCGTAGATGATATCTGTATCATCAAATCCATGCATACGGAAGCCATCAATCACGACCCGGCACTCACTTTCTTTCAGACCGGAGCGCAGCAGGGCAATCGACCCAGTATGGGGTCCTGGCTGAGTTACGGACTGGGTAGCGAAAATAGCAACTTACCGGCATTTACGGTGTTGTTATCGAAAGGTAAAGGCAACGGGCAGGGAGTGTACTCAAAATTATGGAACAATGGGTTTTTGCCGGCTACCCATCAGGGCGTACAATTCAGCAATGGGGAGGATCCCGTACTTTATTTGAATGACCCGAATGGAATGCGCGCTGCCGAGAGAAGAAAGATGTTAGACCATTTGGCGGCCTTGAATCAATTATCATTTGAAAAATCGGGGGATCCCGAGATACAGGCTAAAATAGCTCAGTACGAGATGGCCTATCGCATGCAGACAGCAGTGCCTGAGGCCACTGACCTCTCCCGGGAGCCGGAGCATGTTTTTGAAATGTACGGAGAGGATAGTCGTAAACCGGGGACTTTTGCTGCCAATTGCCTTTTGGCAAGAAAATTATCTGAAAGTGGCGTGCGATTTGTGCAACTGTACCATCAGGGCTGGGACCAGCATGGCAATCTGCCTTCCGAAATGGCCTTGCAGGCCAAAGATGTGGATCAGCCCTCCGCTGCGCTGGTAAAAGATTTGAAACAGCGGGGCCTGTTGGATGAGACCCTGGTTATCTGGGGGGGAGAATTTGGACGGACCAACTATTCTCAGGGAAAGTTGACCAAAGATAATTACGGGCGCGATCATCACCCCAGGTGTTTCAGTATATGGATGGCAGGTGGAGGCGTTAAGCCGGGTATGGTGTACGGAGCCACGGACGAATTTGGATACAACATTACTGAAAATCCCGTACATGTACATGATTTTCAGGCAACCGTTTTGCACCTACTGGGACTGGATCATGAACGGCTGATCTACAGACATCTGGGTAGAAAGTTCCGGCTTACCGATGTTTCCGGATCCGTGGTTCCTGCGCTTTTAACCTGATAAGGATTGGGATATCGAACTTGGTACGATGCGAAAAGGAAGGTTCAAAATTTGGGATTAAAATCAAAAAGATGCATTTTTAAATGCCATGACCATTTTTAATTTTTAGATAACCAAACCAATATATGAGAGAATTACAGTTCACCAATGGTGATACCATGCCTGCTTTGGGTTTGGGCACCTGGAAATCCAAACCAAATGAAGTTTACGAAGCTGTCCTGCAGGCATTAAAAGTCGGATACCGGCATATTGACTGTGCCCCCATCTATAAAAATGAGCAAGAAATCGGTAAAGCTCTTTCCAGGGCTTTTGCAGAGGGATGGGTCAGCAGGGAGGAGGTATGGATCACTTCCAAACTATGGAACGACAGTCACCTGCCGGAAGACGTGCTTCCTGCCATGAAGGCCACATTGGCCGATTTGCAACTAGAATACCTGGATTTATACCTGGTGCATTGGCCGGTGGCGATCAAAAAAGGCGTGGATTTTCCATCTGCCAAGGAAGATTTCCTGAGTTACGAGGAAGCGCCCCTGTCCGATACCTGGAAGGAAATGGAAACATTGCACCAGAAGGGGCTGACCCGGCATATTGGGGTCTCCAATTTCAATACCAGCAAGCTGGAAGAAATCAGGGAAGTGGCGAGCAAGCAGCCGGAACTAAATCAAGTAGAGTTGCATCCCTACCTTCCCCAAAACGAGTTGAAAGGGTATTGCGAAGAACATTCCATCCTGATGACAGGATATGGTCCGCTGGGTGCTGCGTACCGGGTAGCGAATAACGAAGTGGATTTCCCCCTTTTATTGGAGGATAAAGTTCTTAACCGAATTGGCAGCAAACACGGAGCCACGGCCGCACAAGTAGCGTTAGCCTGGGCGCTGGAGCGAAATACTTCCGTAGTACCAAAATCGGTCCATCCGCAACGAATTCAGGAAAATTTTAATGCTGCCAAATTGCATTTGGATGCGGAGGACATGTCCCTTCTGAATAAATTGGAGGGCCCTTACCGCTATACTCCCGGGCCTGCCTGGGTGGTCAATGGCAGTCCATATACCTATGCCGACCTCTGGCAAGAATTTATTAATTGATTTACAACTACTTTAATACTACAGAAAATGAAGTTCATTACATTTGAAAATAACGATAAGCTGCCCATGTTGGGTTTGGGGACCTGGAAGTCTGCGCCCGGTGAAGTATATCAGGCTGTATTATGGGCTTTGGAAGCCGGTTACCGACACATTGACTGTGCAGCCATCTATCAAAATGAAAAGGAAGTAGGGGATGCATTGAAGAAAGCTTTTGATGATGGATTGGTCAAAAGGGAAGAGGTGTTTGTGACCTCTAAATTATGGAACAATGCCCACGAGAAAGACCAGGTAAAAGTAGGATTGAATAAAACCCTACAAGACCTGCAGTTGGATTACCTGGACCTTTACCTCATCCATTGGCCGGTATCCCTTAAGTCTCATGTTATGTTTCCTGAAAAAGGCGAGGATTTTCTAGATTATTCGCAGGTTCCGCTATCAGAAACATGGGCAGCAATGGAATCCCTGAAAGCGGAGGGGAAATTAAAGCACATTGGCGTATCAAATTTCAACCAGGGTAAAATTGAGGAATTGCTGGATTCTTGTCAGGTAAAACCCGAGATGAATCAGATCGAATTGCATCCCTACCTTCCTCAGATCGATTTGGTCAATTATTGCAAAAAAAATGGAATCCATGTGACGGCTTATTCCCCACTGGGATCTGCTGACCGGCCCAAGGCAAGAAAAAAAGAGGATGATCCCATCTTGCTGGAACATCCCTTGTTTAAAGAAATAGCGGATAAGCATGGCGTATCTACTGCGCAGGTTCTGATTGCCTGGTCTCTGCATCGGGATATTGCCGTGATTCCAAAATCGGCAAATAAAGAAAGAATCAAGCAAAATCTGGAAGCGGCGGATATTCGCCTGGATGCTGCGGATATGAAGGCAATCGAAGGGATTTCCGTTCAGCATCGATACATCGACGGAACCTTCTTTACCGAAGTGCCCGGCAGCCCATTTAGCCAATCTGACCTATGGGATTCTGTTTGAGCATAATAAACCAGCCCTATTTTTTAAACAGGGCTGGTTTATCTTATTACCGGATTGTTTTTTAAGTTTATCAAGTGAATTTATTTTTTTATTGTGATACATTTGTAATGGAAATATGTAAGAAATTTCTTTTTCGATGTAAATTGAGAGAGTTTGATTGTCAGAATAATTCATTGCAGTAAGATCCGATTATGAAGTCAGTACACGTTTTATTGGTAGAAGATAACGAAGGTGATGTTTTCCTAACGACAGAGGCATTGGAGGATAGTAAATTCGTGGGAGAGATCAGTATTGCCCGGGATGGACAGGAAGCCTTGGATTATGTTTTTAAAACCAATGGCTTTGAGGACAGAAATACGCCGGACCTAATCCTTTTAGATGTTAACCTTCCGAAGAAAAGTGGTCACGAGGTTCTTGAGGAACTAAAGGCCCACCCAATCCATAAGCGAATCCCGGTAATTATGCTGACCACCTCCTCTTCCAGACGGGACATTGATAGGTGTTATGAAAATCATGCCAACTGTTATATAACCAAACCAGTCGAAGTAAACGATTTTTTGGAGGCCATATCCTCGATTGAGCAATTTTGGATGAATATTGCCAGTTTGCCTTGCGGATAATTTTCCTGTAGAGCTGAAAGGGGAAATTTGGTTTTGTTAAGTCAGCGAAGATTACTAAATTTTGAGATCAAATTTTTCTCAATAAATCATGACCCATTTCCTAACCGGTAACGTAATTTATTCATTTCTACTTGTATTAGCTGGTATATCCGTTTCATGTACCGGTAACTCCGTAAAAGAAAGTGGCCATTCTAAAAATGAATTACCCAATATTGTACTGATCTTTACGGATGACCAGGGGTATGGGGACTTGGGGGTTTTCGGCGCTCAGGGGTATCAAACTCCCCACTTAGATCAAATGGCCCGGGAGGGAACTCAATTTACCAATTTTCATGTCGCAAATGCCGTTTGCTCTGCTTCAAGGGCTTCTATCCTGACCGGTTGTTATTCCAATCGATTGGGGATTTTCGGAGCACTTTCCCACCAGAGCGAACATGGCCTGAACCCGAACGAAGAAACGATAGCCGAAATAGTCAAACCGCTGGGGTATGCCACCGCCCTTTTCGGAAAGTGGCACCTTGGACATAAGGATCCTTTTTTGCCCACCCGGCAAGGTTTTGATGAATTTTTCGGCCTGCCCTATTCGAATGATATGTGGCCGTACCATCCGGAAAGACCTGATTTTTATCCCCCCCTTCCCTTGTACGAAAACGTAACGATCATCGACACCCTGGAGGATCAGAGCCTGTTGACCACCTGGTATACAGAAAAGGCGGTGGATTTTATCGAGCGAAAAAAGGAGCAGCCCTTTTTTCTTTACCTGGCTCACAGCATGCCCCATGTACCGTTGTTTGTATCCGATAAATTCAAGGGTAAATCGGAGAATGGATTGTATGGAGATGTTATCATGGAAATAGACTGGTCGGTAGGGGAGGTAATCAAGGCCCTTAGGCAAAACGGATTGGAGGAAAACACCCTGGTCATTTTTACTTCGGATAATGGTCCCTGGCTTTCCTACGGCACCCACGCTGGCAGCACAGGGGGCTTGAAGGAAGGAAAGGGGACTTCCTGGGAAGGAGGGATACGGGTACCTACCCTTATGAAATGGCCCGGAAAAATACCTGCCGGCAAGGTGCAGGATCAGGCAGCCATGAGCATCGATTTATTGCCCAGTATTGCCCATGTTACCGGAGCGACCCTTCCCGAAAAACCCATTGACGGAAAAAATATCTGGCCCCTTATCGTTCAGGAAGAAGGAGCTAAATCGCCTCAGGAAGCTTATTATATCTATTACAACCGAAACGAGCTGCAGGCAATGATCATGGGTAAATGGAAGCTTGTTTTTCCGCACCGTTACCGATCCCTCCCCGAAGGAAGTACGCTTCCTTCCGATGGTAGTCCCATAGCTTATGAGATGCTATCGTTGGAGGAAATGGCATTATATGATCTGTCTGAGGACAGAGAAGAACGAAACAATGTACGGGAGCAATATCCGGATGTGGTGAAGGAAATGATGGCGTTGGGGGATCTTGCCCGGGAGGACATGGGAGATGCCCTACAGGGTATGCCCGGGAAAAACCTTCGGTCAGCGGGAGAACTATCCGAAAAAGGTGACTAATCTAATCTGAAAGGTTGGTTTCAGCATTTTAGGCATACCCCTTGCTACTAGTTATATTTTTAAGAACGTAAACCAAGAAGATGTATGAAAAATATGGAAGAGTACAGTTTGTTTGATGATGTATCCAAGGTGGTGGATCATGCCGCCAGTCACATGGACATCCATCCCGGACTTTTAGATCAGATCAAGCAGTGTAATAGCGTTTACAAATTTAATTTTCCACTCAGAAATGGGGACGGTACCTATCAGGTAATTGAAGGTTTCCGGGTACAACATTCCCACCACAAATTACCCGTAAAAGGAGGGATCCGTTTTAGTAGTTTTGTGAATGAAGAGGAAGTGAAAGGCCTGGCTGCATTGATGACCTACAAATGCGCCTTGGTAAACATTCCCTATGGAGGGGCAAAGGGAGGTGTCACCATTGATCCTACCAAATACAATACCGACCAACTGGAAAAGATTACCCGTAGGTATACCTCCGAATTGATCAAAAAGAAATTTATCGGTCCGGCCATTGATGTTCCTGCTCCTGATTATGGTACAGGAAGTAGGGAAATGGCCTGGATTGTGGATACGTTTGAAGCCTTTAATCCCGATGCGATAAACGCAAAAGGCTGCGTCACCGGCAAACCATTATCTCAACATGGAATTGAAGGCCGAACCGAAGCCACGGGTATGGGCGTATTTATCGGAATACGCGAGGCCGTAAGTATTAAAGAGGACATGGATGCCCTGGGCTTGACGGTTGGTCTGGCCGGAAAGAAAATTATTGTTCAGGGCTTGGGGAATGTAGGCTATTATTCGGCAAAATTTTTAGAAGAGGCAGGAGCCAAAATCATAGGAATCGCCGAATACAATGGCGGCATCTGGAATGAAGAGGGAATTGATATTGAAGATATAAAAAGGTATCAGGTAGCCAACAAGGGATTTAAAGGGTACAGTAAGGGTACCTTTATGGAAGATACCATGTCGCTGTTGACTTACCCCTGTGACATCCTGATACCTGCTGCTCTGGAAAACCAGATTACACTAGAAAATGCCAATCAGATACAGGCAAAGATTATTGGCGAAGCAGCCAACGGGCCTGTGACGCAGGATGCTGATGTTATCCTTTTGGAAAAAGGAATCATGATCATTCCGGATATGTACCTGAATGCAGGAGGGGTAACGGTTTCGTATTTTGAATGGCTTAAGAATCTGTCCCGAGTATCTTTCGGAAAATTGGAAAAAAGATACGATATGAAAAAGTATGACCTACTTTTGGAAAGTATCGAGAAAGCTACGGGAGATACCTTCAGCGAATCCCAAAAAGAAATAATCGTCCGGGGAGCTAGTGAGCGAGACCTGGTCAATTCAGGTCTGGAAGAAACAATGGTCACTGCTTACCACCACATGAATGGGGTGCGTAAAGAAAAGCAAATCAAGGATCTGAGAACTGCGGGCTTTATTGTTGCGCTGGAACGAATCGCGATCTCTTATATGGATTTGGGAATATTCCCCTAAAACATGCCCGAAAATGAAGAAACGGCAGTTTTTAAAAAAGTCCTCTATAGTAATTGGAACCAACCTTATGTAACCCATGGTGGGCTGTGAACCAGGAAATAAAGTACAATCGGGACCGGAAAGGGTGAACTGGGCAGGAAATCTTCGGTACAGTACCCGAAACCTGAATGTACCTGCGGATAGAAATTCACTCCGGCTAGTCATCAAAAATACAGCGCATGTGAAGGCTTTGGGAACCACCCATTCCTTTAACAGCATTGCCGATAGTACTCATCATCAGGTCTCTCTGAAGGAGTTGGATCCGGATATCCAGCTGGATACGGCACAGCGAACGGTCAGGGTTAGCGGTGGCGTTCAATATGGGGTGTTAGCGCGCAAACTTCACGAGCAGGGGTTTGCCTTACACAATTTAGCCTCCCTTCCTCATATTTCGGTAGCAGGTGCTTGCGCAACGGCTACCCACGGGTCGGGTGATAACAATGGAAACCTGGCTACCGCCGTTACTGCTATGGAAATGATGAAAGCAGACGGAGAAATCCTGGTCCTCAGCGAAGTCCAAAATCCGGAAGTATTTCAGGCTGCTGTCGTACATTTAGGAGCTTTGGGGATCGTAACGAGGATTACCCTGAGCATACAGCCCACCTTCGAGGTGAGGCAGTATGTGTATGAAAACCTGTCGCTGGAGCAATTAGGCTCAAATTTCGATTCGGTCTTTTCTTCGGGCTACAGTGTGAGCCTGTTTACCGATTGGCAGTCAAAACGATTTAATCAACTGTGGATTAAACGACGAGATACAGAAGAGATGCCAGCGGAGATTTTTGGGGCAAGTGCGGCGACTACGCATTTGCACCCAATCAAGGAAATTTCAGCGGTGAATTGTACGGAGCAAATGGGCATCCCCGGTCCCTGGCACGAACGCCTTCCCCACTTTAAAATGGACTTTACACCCAGCAGTGGAGAAGAACTCCAATCAGAATACTTTGTTCCAAGGGAACATGCAATAGAGGCCCTTGCCGCCATTTTTTCGTTGGGAGGAGCCATTTTTCCCCATTTGTTGATTTCGGAAATTCGCTCCATCCGGAAGGACTCCTTATGGCTAAGTCCTGCCTATGATCGGGAAAGTATTGCCATCCACTTTACCTGGAAGCGGGATTGGGAAAACGTGCAGAAATTGCTTCCTTTAATTGAAAACAAGTTAAGGCCTTTTGGTGTGAGACCTCACTGGGGAAAACTGTTTACCCTTGAGCCGGCCTACCTTCAGGCTCAGTACGAACACCTGGAAGATTTTACGGATCTTATGAAAAAAATGGATCCCGTGGAGAAATTTGTCAATGATTTTCTGAAAGAAAATTTGCTGAATAAAGGATAAAAAAAGGGCTTTCCGATAATCAAAAAGCCCTTTCTCTGTTATTCTGAAGTCTTAAGAAGTTCCAAGACTTCTTCCAATTTTGCGGGATCGTCTTTGTAAGGGGATAGATCAAAAATGGCAACTTTTCTAAAGTCAATGGGGTGACTTTCGCTTTGAAGAGAAATAAAGCCCTCAGAAATCAATTGTCCGTCCTTTTTGATATTGGGGTTGTGGTTACTTACATTTCCTCCCCCCATCTGCGGTTGGTGATAGCTGAGGACTGTATCCCCCTCAACAATGTGATGAATGATAGAGTCACCCAAAACCAGAAAATCAGCCGTAACCCATTGCTCTCCGTGATAGGTTTCGGATGAAGAACTGGTACAATGAGGAGTAAATAGTTCTCCATCCATTACCACATTGGTGCCAGGGGTACACAGGTTACTGGTGGTTCGTGGATTTTCACCGTCTCCGCCCAGCAACTGACCTTCAATGGAAATCGGGAAATCCTGGTCTCTCGTCATGGATTCCGGATCCTGTCCGTGAAGCATCACGCCTGAATTCCGAAGCGCCCATCCTTCCCCTTCCGGCGCCTGTTCCCCTACAAAGCGGTATTCTACCCGGTATAGGTAATATGAAAAGGATTCGTCGTAAAAGATATGCCCGTATTGCCGGTCAAAAGCTTCGTACCCGTCGTAGCGAACCTTTAGTAAACCGTCCTCTACCCGGAATGTATTTTCATAGTTTTCGTCCAGTTCGTGCTTGGAAATTTTGATCCGCCAGTTTTCAAGATCTTCCCCATTAAAAAGCGAGCGCCATTCGGATTTTACATCTATGGTTTCTGTTTCGGTACTTTTGGAACAAGCTATCAGCGTCATACAGGCTAATAGAAGTGTAAATACGTGGGTAGGATAGAATTTCTTCATCATTTTTTTCTAAAATAAGGCTTTTATCAGCTGGGTTTTACCCGCAATTTAAGAATTTTTACATCATTTGACCCTCCTTTCAGGTACGAAGGATTAAGAATGGCATAAAAAGGATTTTCAATACCCTCAAAGTTAAGTAGAAATAAGATTTCAGCGGGAAGCGTTAAAGGGGCAGACCACCCTTTATCCGGGCGAAACCATTTAAGTTGTTGTCCCGGAAGGGAAGTTGGGGTACGCTTGGGATCCTGAAGCAAGCCTTCCAAATAACTGACGGCAAACCCATTGTCCATAGCGAACAGACCGGTAATCTCTCCTTCAGCGAGCACCGATCCGTCGTTTCCAAGAGGGATGGATTGCCCTTTTATTTGCACGAAATCTGGGGTTTCCAGAGAAATACTCGCTTGCCAGCTTCCTTCATTGGCCAAATCATAGCGGTGTACTAGTGGCTCTTTGTTAAAGGCAAAGTACAACTGATTATCCCTCACGCTTATCAACGGGGTCGGTTGTTCAAAATGAAGGTCCTCCTGGTATTTACTTTCCGGAGAGAGTTGCAAAAAGGGGGCGATTTCACCGGTGTTCATGTTTACTTTTTCCAACAAGTGATTGTCCCGGAAGTAGCCTTTGTCATAGGGGCTTTTGTTATCTCTTCCCGGGTAAAAAAGTAACAGGGCATCCTGCCATTTGGCCATGATCTGTACGTTTCGCTTCAGGTCCATGGCACCATTGGGAAAGGGCATGAACATTTTTTCTTTCAGTTGAAGGTTTTGGTCCAGCAAGCCTATTTCTCCCTTAATGGAATGCGCCAACACCTCGCCGTCAGGCAAGATCTTCAATCCATTGACATAAAATAATCCATTTTTACCCTCAGCCGGAAGGGAATTGCTGACCAAAATGGAGCCGGTACTGTCGAAGGCAAGGTAATTTCCGGACCGGTAATTATAGATGATGCCACGGTTTCCTTCATAATCTGCCGCATGCACTTCCCCCTCAAAAGGAATAGACAAGGTATCCAAAACGATTACCTCGTACCGGTCATACTGGTGGGGCTGGCAGGAACCGATCAAAAGGGCAGCAAACAAGGCTGAAAGGAGCGAATAGGTAGTATTCATGTCGAAAGTTAAGAGCATTTTTTAGCCTTTTCAAACATTTCACGGAAAGTAATTTTTGGTTTTTTAATGAAATTCTCCACATTTCTTTTATCTTCAAGGCTGCTTTTCGATACCCTGATGTATCCGAATCGGCACCCAATAAATAGTAGCGAACAAAATAACCATTCAATTATATGAACGATAAACGTAGACAATTTATCAAATCCGGACTGGTAGGTGCAGCCGGTATTTCCATTTTGCCCTCTTTTGTATTCGGCAAACCGCTGGGCCACGTAGCCCCCAGTGAAAAGGTTAACCTGGCCTGTTGCGGAATCGGCCACCGGGGAGGAAGCATCACCAAATCCCTTCACGAGACCGGATTGGCCAATATTGTGGCCCTTTGCGATGTGGACATGGGAGCACCGCATACCGAAGAAGTCATGAAAATGTTTCCCAACGTGCCCCGATTCAAAGATTTCAGGGAAATGTTTGACAAGATGGGGAAAGATATCGAAGCCGTCAGCGTAGGTACGCCGGATTTTTCTCACTTTCCGATTACCATGCTGGCCATGTCGCTCGGCAAGCACGTGTACGTAGAAAAGCCCATGGCCCGAACCTTTCAGGAGGTGCAGCTAATGATGGATGGTGCCAAAAAATACAAGGTGGCTACCCAGATGGGAAATCAGGGGCATTCGGAAGCCAATTATTTCCAATTTAAAGCCTGGAAGGAAGCCGGAATTATCAAAGACGTGACCAATATGACGGCCCATATGAACGGTCGCAGAAGGTGGCACGGATGGGATACCAATATCATCTCCTTCCCGGATAAGCAGCCGATACCCGATACCCTGGATTGGGATACCTGGCACACCACCGCTCACGAGCATGCCTATAACGAAGACCTGGTAAACGGGCAATGGCGCTGCTGGTACGATTTCGGCATGGGTGCGCTGGGCGATTGGGGCGCACACATCATGGATACGGCACACGAATTCCTGGATTTAGGGCTTCCGGAAGAAATTATTCCTACCCGATTGGATGGGCACAATACCTTTTTCTTCCCCATGGAAACCACCCTCGAATTTAAATTCCCCAAACGAGCTGACATGCCGGCCATGACCATTACCTGGTACGATGGACAGAAAAACATTCCTCCCGTACCCGAAGGATACGGGGTATCCGAATTGGATCCCAATATCCCACCGCCAAGTGACGGGCAACTGCAACCAGCGAAGCTCAACCCTGGTAAAATCATTTATGGAAAAGACCTTACCTTTAAAGGAGGTTCGCATGGCAGCACGCTATCCATCATACCAGAGGACAAAGCCAAAGACATGGCTTCCCAGCTCCCCGAAGTCATGGAAAGCCCTTCCAATCACTTTGCCAATTTCCTCAAAGCCTGCAAAGGGGAGGAAAAATGCCGGTCTTCCTTTGATATCGCTGGACCCTTAAGTCAGGTGTTTACCCTGGGAGTCCTTTCCCAACGACTCAAGGCCCATTTGAAGTTTGACCGGGAGTCCAAGCAAATTACCAATCACGCACTGGCCAATCAATTGCTGGCAGGCGTTCCGCCAAGAAAAGGCTGGGAAGAATATTACAAGCTTTAAAAGCTTGTAGATGAATCGTTTTCAGCAATTTCTGCTGGTCATGCTATGCTGCTGGGGAGGGGTTTGCTGCAAGCCTTCCCCCCAGCTACCCGTGGAGGTGGCTGCCGAACGCATGCAGGAAGTTTACCAGCGGATTAAAACTCCCTATAAGTACGGTGTGGTGTTTCAGCACAGTGATACCACTAAATTGGTGGACAGCCCCACCATCTTTCGGAACGAAGGCCAATGGTACATGACTTACATCGTCTTTGATGGTAAGGGGTATGAAACCTGGCTGGCAACAAGCAGCAATCTGTTGGATTGGCAAGAGCTGGGCAGGTTGCTCTCGTTTACACAGGACACCTGGGATGCCAATCAAAAGGCCGGCTACCTGGCACTTGTAGATACCGATTGGGGTGCCGGAAACAAAGTAGGGACGCATGCAGGAAAGTACTGGATGTCCTACCTGGGAGGAGCCACAGAAGGCTATGAAGCAGGTACGCTTGGGGTTGGAATGGCGAAATCGGATCACCTGGATAGGGCCGAAGAATGGGAGCGGATCGCTGACCCGGTTTTGCTGCCTGGGGATTCTTCCGCGCGCTGGTTTGAAACCGATAAAATCTACAAATCCCACATTATCCGGGATGAAGATCTGCTTACTGGTTACCCTTTTGTCATGTATTACAATGCCAAAGGGGATACCGCTACCTACGAAAGTATCGGTATGGCGGGGTCGGAGGACATGATAAACTGGACCCGGATCGGCGAAGAACCGGTCATCACCCGAGGAGAGGGTATTTGCGGAGATGCGCAGGTAGTTAAGATAGACGAGGTGTACGTGATGTTTTACTTTGGCGCTTTCTGGAAACGCGGGGCTTTTGAGCGCTTTGCCTGCTCCTACGACCTGGTCCACTGGACGGATTGGGAAGGGGAGGACCTGGTGGCGCCCTCCGAGCCTTACGACTCCCAGTATGCCCATAAGCCCTGGGTGATTCTTTGGGAGGGAGTTACCTATCATTTTTACAATGCAGTCGGAGACCAGGGCCGGGTGATTGCACTTGCCACCTCCGTTCCTTTAAATTGAGAACCCATGAAAAATTGGTTGAATTATAGCCTTTTCCTGTACCTGATCCTTTTACAGGGAACAGATGTCCATGCTCAGGGCCTGGATGGGAAAGCGAATCCCTCCAATATTGTCATCATCTTTGCCGATGATATGGGTTACGGGGATATCAAGGGGCTGAACCCCTTGTCCAAAATTGAAACCCCGGCTCTGGATGAGATGGTTGCGGAAGGCATTACCTTTTCCAATGCCCATGCCAGTGCCTCGGTGTGTACACCTTCCCGTTTCGGATTACTTACGGGGGAATACGCCTTTCGAACGCCAGCTGCTGCCCGGGGAATCGGGGGATTTGCGCCACCGGTGATGGATAAAAATCAACTATCAATGGCCGCTTTTCTTAGAAATGCCGGTTACCAAACCGGCATCGTAGGGAAGTGGCACCTGGGGTTGGAATGGGTCACCAAAGACGGTAAACCCGCCGTATTGGATGCTGAGACCGGGCATTCCAACGTGGATTACAGGCAGCCCATTGGAGCAGGACCGAATGATTTTGGTTTTGACTATTCCTTTATCCACCCGGCATCGCTGGATATTCCTCCCTATGTTTTTCTGGAGAACCATCGGGTCTTGGATCCGGGGGTGATCCTGACTACGGAGGTGTACCCTACCCGAAAGGAAAACACGGAATTTTCCTGGGATAAGAAACACAGCAACGATCAGGCCGTGTACTGGGAAAAAGGCGTGTGGTGGCGACAGGGAGAGATGGCCCCTACCTTTCGGGTGGCGGATTGCCTGGATGAAATCACCGGGCAGGGTCTGGCCTTTATCGAACGCCAATCGGCAGCTAAACCGTTTTTTCTGTATTTGCCGCTGACCGGGCCCCATACCCCCTGGCTACCCTCGGAGGAGCATAAAGGTAAATCGGGAGCGGGGCTTTACGGAGATTTTGTCATGGATATCGATCAGGTGGTGGCAAGCATAAAGGAGCAGCTCCAAGCGCAGGGCTTGCTGGAAAACACCCTATTGGTTTTTGCCAGCGACAACGGGGCCTACTGGCCGGAAGAAGAGATTTTGCTGTATGGTCACGATTCAAATAGGGGTGTGCGGGGCCAAAAAGGGGATGTGTGGGATGGAGGCCACCGGATTCCCTTGATTATTTCCTGGCCGGAAGGGATACAGGAACCAGCAGCCTATTCCGGGCTGGTCAGCCTGACCGATCTTTTCGCAACGGTTGCCGGCTTGCTGGATCAAAGCATACCAGAAGGTGCGGCGATGGACAGCTACAGTTTTTTGCCGGTATTGCAGGGAGATACCGGTTTCGTGTCCCGTACCGAGATGGTGCACCATTCCTCTTCCGGCATGTTTGCCATCCGGACACCGGAATGGAAATACATTGATGGGCTGGGATCGGGAGGCTTTAGCTATCCCAATAGGTTGCAGCCCGAGAAAGGTGGGCCCAAGGGGCAGTTGTACCGAATCCGGGAAGACCCCGAGGAAAAAGACAACCTATATTCGAACTATCCACGGGTGGTAGAGCAGCTTAAATCGCAGCTGGAAGGGGTAGTCAATAGGTAACCCGGTTTTTTCTAATAAAATATTGGAATTACGGCCCCCGACCGGATGTAAAATCGGCCATACCCTTTTATACCGAACCTTCTTTTAAAGTCGTCATCCACTAGTAAACAAATGTCCAAAATTTTGGATAGTGTCTGGCTGAGCTGAAAAGGGCGGTGTTGATGAAATATCATCCTTTGAAATGAAACCCACAAATCCCAAAAAAACGTTAACTTTATGAGGACAATACATGATAGAGGAATGGACATCAAAGCAGAAAAATTATACCTGATAGAACAGTTGGCTAGACTGGAAGATATAGAGATAATACATCAGATCAAAGATATATTGAGTTCCCAGAAAGAACCAATAGCTGGTTATAAACCGGGCGGCGGCCCCATTACCAGGTCAGAATTGGTAGCCAGGGCAAGGGACTCAAATAAAGCCATCAAAGAAGGAAGGGTGATCAGTATTGAGGATCTGGAAAAAGAATCGGAAAACTGGTAAGCAGGATGAATGTTTTAATCACCGAGCCAGCCAAAGAATCATTGAAAGAAATTTGTAAACACTACAGAAGTTTGGAATTAGATTCTTATGCTATAAAGGTAAGAAAGACAATACTTGGAAAAGCCAAGAGTTTATCGGATAACCCGGAGAGAGGGCAGAAAGAAGAAATGTTAAAATCCCTCGATCAGGGCCACCGCTATTTATTGGTCGAATCCCACTTTAAAATCATTTATCTGATAGACGAAAAACGGGTCATAGTGACGGATATAATTGACACCCACCAACATCCCGACCAAATGCTCAAAGGGAACCGGTAACGATCAATCTATCCTGGAATAGATAAGACGCTACACCCTAATATTCCGAGCCTCCATTAAAGTCGTCATCCATTAGTAAACAAATGTTCAAAATTTTGGATAGTGTCTGGCTGAGCTTTGAAAAAGTACACATGAAAACCATCCCATTGAACGTTATCGAACTGAAAGGATCGAAAGTAGCATGCTTTATATTATTGAGAATCCAGGAAGGGCAGGAATCGTGGAAAAACCGGAACGCTATAGGTGTTCAAGTGCAAGGAATGATGTTGGATTGGTAGGTTTGATAGCGGTGGATTATTGGTGATCCCGTCCAATTTCCCATTACAAATCGGTATTGATAGACGAGTGTAGTTGCAAACTCAGAGGGGGGGATTATAGATCATTTCTTTTTTCTGTTGAATGGATTGAAGGGGGTCAAAATTGGAATAATGAAAATAAGATGGACAATTTACTTTTCTAACAACAGGACTCGAAGAAATATAGAATCTATCACTGATACCTCACCGGAAGCAGATTCATTTTTAGTAACACCAACAGTAAAATCAACAGGGCTGTTGCCGGGACAGCAAGGAAGTTGATGAACTTTTGCGCCTTAATTCCATTACGGAAAGCCCTTTCCAGGCCTGAAAATACCAGTAGCCCAATGAGTCCGCCTAAGGTATTGGTCATTAGATCGGTCACATCAAACGCTCCAATCCGGAAGAGGTATTGAAGGCCTTCAACCAGCAAACTAAGCAGGAAAAGGAAGAAAAGTTTTTTACCGAAAATCCATCGGGTAAATAAAACACCTACATAGATGCCAAGAGGCACAAAAATCAGTACGTTCAAAAAGTTTTCTCCGGTAAAGATTACCGGTTCATTAAAGGGAATGAAGTTGGTACTTCTGGTTCCCATATAAGAAAATTGTACTCCTAACTTTAGAAGCAGGATCCAGACCAGGGCAAGCCCGTAAATAATAAATAATACGGTAGTCAACCTGGTTGCGGGATTATTGTTGCTGGATTCTTCCTTCATCGTGTGTGCAGGTTTGTTCTATTTGCTTGGCTTTAAATCACCTGAAAATTACCAATTTTTTTTCAGAGCGAAAATTAGTTCAAAGGATGACTGTTTCAATCAGATAAAACTTATGGCTTTTTCGATGTGTTAACATTTGCTAGTTTACATGAAAGTTGCAAATGATGCCGGGAGGGGTTGGATACTGGCGATGCCATATCGTAGGGTTAATACGAATATTTCCCCCTTTTGGCGTGCCAGTCTGCCTCAGGCTGGCTCGATTTCATAATAATCTTTCTTCTAAGTTATCTTTCCAAATGACAAATCCTTTTCTTTCGTCCGTATAGTCATGGAAGATTCGGCTGAAATTTTCGGGTTGCTTTTCAAGAAACATTTGTCGGCCTTTGTTTCGGATAATATTTAGATCCTTGTCAATTGTCCGTAGCTTTTGTGGGAGCAGTTGCCTGTTTTTCTCAACATGCCAGATGTAAGTAGCTTCTTCAGTGTCCAGTGTTTCTAAAACAACATGATATTGTTCTGTTCCGGAAAGAAGGAACACGAATGAGAATGGATTTAAGACAAACCTGAGTTTTAATGTAGTACCGTCATGCCTGGATGCCAGATACCGTAGTTGCCTGTAATGCTTCACTTTCTCATTTTTCAAAAGGTCGGTTAGCAACTGGTCTTCTGAATCATAGAACGGTTTACCATTTTGTTTTTCCTGTATCTTGTCTAGCCCGAGTAAATTTTCTTCCATACCTGGAACATATTGCTTACCCAGAATTCCCTGTTCAATAAATCGGAATTTTACGCTTTCAATGATCTCCCGGTTGATACTTTCCAGACTAGTCGAACTCGCTTTTTGTGAAACCAACAAGTTATTTTCAAACTCCGCAAAAACTTCAGCTTCCACGTATTTTGACTTTAATACTTTGGAGAAGTATGGCTTTAAAACATCAAATTCAGGCCTTACCTCCTCATTTTCTATCTCAAACTCCACTTCCGTCTTTATCTCAGATACTCGGTAACTGAAAGCAATCGCACCATAACGAAAATCCAATTGATCAATAAGCACCTTGATCTTTTTGTCAACTGTAAATGTTTGCCCGAATGGGGTCTCGGCAATCTCTGTATCATCAAACAATGTTGTTTGCCGATTAAGCTGTCGGTAATAGGTATTCCTTTTCAGGAATAACCGGTTCAGGTATTCAATTTTTTGATCTCTGTAATCATAAATAACCGGAGTTATTTCAGATCGTTGAACACGACCAATATATTGAATCAGTTTTCCTTTAAACGAGAAAGGATAAACAAGGAAAAGGCAGGAAGCATTTTGCAAGTCGGTTCCCTCTCCGAAAAATTGTCCGGTTGTGATTAGTGCCTGGTAATTTCCGCTGTTGAGTATTTGCCATTTTGCTTTACGGTTGCTTTCCGAATCATCTCCAGAAAGTGTTACCACTTCAAAAGACTGTTTCAGAAACTGATAAAGCGCATCAATATGCTCTTTTCTTTCTGTAATAATAACAGCCTTTCTTCCTTTATTCAATTCAGTGCTAATATCCCCAAGAATCAACTTGTTTCTGGCGGAATCGTGAACCAATACCTTTGATAAGTTTTCGAACGGGTCTGTTTTTGGATTGAAGGGAATATCTAAAGCCGTTTCCCTTACGATTATTTTTGCCTGCTTGTATTTTTCAATTTCCTGCGGTTTAATGTCTGCAATGATGTCGCCCAAATGGGTAAAAATTATTTTGCCATCATTTCCTTTCCGAAAAGGAGTTGCCGTTAACCCATATTGGTAGTAAGACGGAAAGTTTGAAATGGTATTTCGGAATGTTTCTGCTGGGATATGGTGGCATTCATCAACGATAATAATCCCGAAAGACAGGGCAAATTCATCTGTTTCCTGTTTGTCAAGATACTTACCCAAACTCTGGATCATTGCTACCGTAATCGCTTTTCCGGTTTTGGCATTTCCTTGTCCAATCCTACCGATCTCGTTTTTCGGTATGCCTAGAAAAGCCTGAATCCGCTCAACCCATTGTTCCAACAGCTGTTTACGATGCACAATAATTAGAGCAGGTTGCTGTTTTTCAGCAATGATTTTCAACCCGATTACTGTTTTTCCGGAACCCGGAGGTGCGGTAATGACACCAAATTCTTTGCGGGAGGTTACTTCTATTGCGGATTTCTGGTGTGACTTTAGACTGAAATTTGTTGTGAATAAAACAGGATCCTGCTTCTTCCGTTCATCCTGAAATTCGAAATCAATGTTTTGCTGTTTGCAGTACCGGATCAATCTACCTATAAATCCTCTCGGAAGAATTATCTCATGCGTTGTTTCCTCTACAAACCGGAAATACCGCTCGGTTCCCCATGTGTTTCTGCCACTTTTCTTTTTAATGAAATATTCCGAATTGGTAAAATTTAATTCCTCTTTTAGAAAATTGATCAGTTTGGGTGTCATACCTGACCGATTAAGGTGAATTAAATTGTTGAGTTGTATATGCAGCTTACCTGAATCGATGTTGTTTGGGACATGATCGTTCTTCGGGTTGAGTGAATGAAAGATCGTATCAAGATGAGATACAGTCACCCTCTGGATTGACGACAAAAATTCCCATTGATCCTGATATGGGTTCAATTGTTCATCAACAAAACAACTGTTGCCTTCTTTCATTGTCGGTTTATATAGTGGTAATGCAATTAGATTACCCAACCTCTCTCCTGTATGGAAATCCTGATTGGGAAAAAGTCTGTCAAAGCTGGAGCTTTTGTCAAATACAGAGAAGATACCTGCCTGCTCCAGAAGAGAGATTAAAATCTTACGACTTTTAATGGCAGGATAGGGCTCGTCGAAAAATATCCAGACGTGACCTCCTTTACCGGAACGGGATCGTTCCAGATAAGCCGGAATAGCATGTTCTTTGCAAATATTGAGAAATTCACGGCATTCCTCCGCCCATTTCTCTTTATCAAAATCTGCAGCAATGAACCAGGATGTATTATCCTGCAGTAGTGGGTAGATGCCTATCAGCCGTTCGCCATTAAAATGCTTTAGAAGTTGCTGATCAGTAAGTGGACGGTAGGTTTTATCTTTATAGTTTTTGAAGGATCCCCCATTCATTTTATGGAGCCTGTACATGTAGGGGTCATATTGATATGCAGGCATGTATCCGCTTTTAATCCTTCCTCCAGCGGATTTGGCAGCTTTTTCCCAACGTATGGCAAAGACATCCTCCCTACCTTTGAATAGGCTTTTGAACAAACTCAGTTTTTCAATTTCTGAATGTTGGTTCATATTGGCCGTTTATCAATTGGGCAATTTTATTTGGGTTTTCCAACGTACGGTTTTTCTGGATCCATCTTTTTTTATTACACGGGCAACTCTCAATTTTTAATGGTCTTTTCTATGGTGCTTTCGCTCTTGGCTATTTTTTTAGCAATTTCTTCAACCGCCATTTCCGAGTCCAAGTTATTTAGTTGGCTTTTTTCAGTTTTAAGCAGGCAGCCCGCATTTGCTATATCTAAAATATGTAACTTGAATGGTGAATATAGGTCAAAAAAATGACCGTTCCAACACGTAAACACCGGTGCCGAAGCATTTTGGTAGCTCGTGCCTATTTCTATCGGTATCGCTTGTATGCTGGATTCGGATCCCTACGCATTGGCAGGGCACAAAGGACCCGAGGCTTTGGGTCAGGATACGATTAGGCTTACTACAATCACTTTTTCCGGCTTAAGAAGGTGAGATTTTGAATCTACGCTTTCCTATTACCTCAAAACGAAACACAAATTCCAGTGAATTAGGCTGAACGTTAAAAAAAGGATCATTTTAGTGAGGAGCCGGGATGCGGGGCGGTTGCAGCCTGTCCCGTATTTACGGGAGGACTCGAACCGGCGACCTTCCCGACGCGTCGGGACAATCTACCCAGCTGAGATTGGGTTAGGAAGGGGTTAAACCAAAAAAGCCCGGGAAACCCCAGGCTTTTAAGCGGAATGGAAGGGAATCGAACCTAATGATTATCGTGAACCAAAAATATTCATAAATGGCTTATATACAAATATATAGATATATTTTCCAAAATGTAATGACCAGTAAAAACCTGTTTTGATCCATATTTTAGCCCCACAATTAGCCCCACAAAATTTTTTTGTTTAAATTAATGCTTTCAAAACTAAATGATAATGGAAGCAACATTAAGATTCGAGCTAAGGTTGGATACGGTTAATAAAAATGGAGAGCACCCTTTGATTTTTATTATTCGCATAGCCGGACAACGCAGGAAAGTTTCTACTGGCATTAAGCTATTTCCTGAACTCTGGGAAAACCAAAGTCAGCAAATAGTTGGACTAACTCAAAGAGTGAAAATGCTTTTGAGTAAAAAGTACGGAGAGAACATTCCGACTAAAAGCAAGCTGATCCAATATCAGGATCAAATGTCAGCATTGATCTCTGAGGTGAGGTCCATAGAATCAAGGTTTATTTTTGAGAAGACTCCTTATAGTGCAGATATGATTGCCGAGGAGATTAAATTGAAACAAAAGCAAGCCACAAAAAAGGAAAACCCTTCCTCGATTGTCTACGATTTTATTGATCAATATATCGAAGAACATAAGCATATTAGAGAAAAGGGTAGCCTTTCAGTTTATAAGTCACTTAAAAAACACCTCACCAATTATCAAAACCACACCCGAATAAAAGTTCGGTTTGATCAGATCGATTATAACTTCCTGCAGGGATTTCAGCGCTTTTTGATTGATTGGGAGGAGGTAAACGAGAACACCAAAAGAGTAAGCACGCTAAACAATACAACCATTTCCAAACAGCTGAGGACTTTGAAAACCTTTCTTAGCTATGCAAAGAAGAAGGGAATCGAAGTCAATCCAGGGCATAAGGACTTTTCCATAAAAGAATACAAAATGGAAGTCATTGCACTGACCCAATCCGAGCTTGACCTTTTATTCGAATTGAATCTTCAAAATAATAAACGATTGGACCAGGTACGGGATGTATTTTGCTTCAGTTGTGTAACCGGCTTCCGGTACTCCGACCTGGAGCAGCTTCACCGGGGCCATATTAAAAATGGCGAAATTAGGTTGACGGTGAAAAAAACAAAAAAGCCATTAATTGTGCCACTTAACAGGTATTCAAAAACCATCCTGGAAAAATACAAGGACCTGGCAAGCCCCATTCCGATGATCTCCAATCAGAAGTTCAACAAATACATCAAGGAGCTCTGCAAGCTGGCGGGGATCGACGATCCTATAGAAATAATCCGGTACAAGGGTGCCACCAAGCAATCTACCATTTACAAAAAACACGAAATTATCAGTGCGCATACCGGAAGGAAAACCTTTGCCACCTTATCCCTGGAAAAAGGAATCCCTGCAGAGACCGTAATGAAGATTACCGGCCATGCCGATTACAAAAGCTTTCACCGGTATGTGAAAGTGACGGAAGAAAGAAAGAGAAACGAGATGCAGAAAGCCTGGGGAGCCCCAGTGTGAAAAATCAAACCTTGAACCATGAAAAAGTTCGATCCAAAAAGGCCCCTTTGGCTGTACAAACTCCGGGAGTACCTGCTGCTTTTTGACGGGAGTTCTGAAGAAGAAAGGATGCTGGCTTACCGGTACGGTTGGCATATTTTTTCCAGTAATCGGCACCACTTTGAAGATTTCGCTCATTTCATCCGGCGGAGAAAATGGTTTATTTACCTGTCCTTAATCTATCCCATTATCCTTACTTTTCTTAGCCTTTTGCTAGCGGTTTCGGTTTTGACGATTGACGTTACATTAAAAGTACCCATGGCCCTTATTTTTTCAGGGATTACGGCGGGGATTATTTATAACCTGATTGGCAATACCCTTAAGAACATTCGGGAGACCGGCATTTTTCTAAAGTATGTGGATCCTACTGAGAAATTGGCCAATTTCCGCGAATTTGAAACCCTGGATATTCTTGACAGGGAGGCTGCACACCAATTTTATGAAAATATGCGTGCAAAAAGAGATTATACCCAAATCGAAGCGTTAGAAAATAGACTGGATAAAACCGAAAAACTGCTGGCCCTTGATTTTTTATTGGGCGAACCAGGGATCTTAAATGAACTGATCAACAAACTGTGTCTTGATCAAAACTGCAGCTTGTCCAAAGAAGGAGTTTACCGGGTTTTGGGTGAAGTACTGACCGCATCTTCGGATAATATTAAGAAGGACATTACAAAAAGAGTAATTGAAATTCGATCCGGAGAATGCCTGTCTCCGAAAAGGATCGATCAGCTTAGAAATGTCAAAGCAATATTCAATCAGGCAAAATTGGGATCGAAGGCCGGTGAAATCGACAGACTTATTGACACCATGGAAAGTCCAAGGGTTGGATTGAAAAATGGAGTTGAATACCATTAACGGAAATAGTCAGAAAAATCTAAATTCCTTTAAAATCGTTATATTTGAAAAGACTTAAATATTGATAAGAATGGAAACAATTGCCGCCAGAAAATACGCGATTATAGAGAAGGTAATGCACTTGAATGAAGAAGAACTCACTGAATTAGAAACTTCTTTGATTAAGTTCAAGAAAGGTCCTATCAGCGTTGAGCAATACAACCGGGAAATGGATGAGTCTGAAGCCGAAATGGATCGGGGCGAATTCTACAGCCAGGATGAAGTAGAGAAAATGGCTAAAAAATGGTAGAAGGTAATCCTGTAGAGAATTTTTCCAAACAACGACCTACGGTATCCTGGACCAAAAGTGCTTTTATTTCACTTCAAAAAGCTTACAAAAAAATTAAAGAAAACTCCCCTGCAAGTGCTGAGAAAGTGAAAGACACCATTCTATTCATGACCCGCAACTTGGCAGATCACCCAGAAAAATATCCGTTGGACAGGTTTAAAAAGGACAACCCAGGGAGCTACAGGGCTTTTGAGAAATACTCCTATCGGGTAGCTTATCGGCATACGGATAGCGAAATCAAAATCCTCCGGGTAAGGCATGTAAAACAAGAACCTAAGTCTTACTAGTGTCCCACCAAGTATTCTGACTCAGAATAAATTATAGCTATGATGCGCATGAGGACAGAGCGTTAAGAATTGCTCCGGTGGAGCAATTTAGCGAAGGGCCGGGCTGCAGGGTGGGTTAAGTCCCTACTTCAGGACCTGCCGGAGATAGGCAGCAAACGTACCGATTACATCTACGACCTGATCAGTGGCAATGTAAATGCGGTGATCTACCAAAGCGGTCATGAGGATCAACTGATCCACCGCTACCGCTACGATGCCGACAACCGCATAGAGGAAGTAATGAGCAGCACCGATGGGTTCGTTTGGAGCACAGATGCCACTTACTTTTACTACCCGCACGGTCCATTGGCCCGGGTAGAGCTGGGTGAGTACAACGTACAGGGGCTGGATTACTACTATACCCTGCAGGGCTGGCTGAAGGGGGTAAATACGCCGTATACTGGCGATCCCGGAGGGGATGGGGAAAACGGTCTGCGTACCGGCGGGGATGCCATGGCCTTTTCGCTGGGCTATTATCAGGATGATTACACGCCGATCGGCAGCGGCATCACGCTCTCCGATACCCGGGACAACCTATGGACCAGGTACCAGGACGACCGGGGCACGACCGAGTCAAAAGGCTTATACAATGGCAATATAAGCTGGATGAACACCGACCTGCCCAGCCTGGGCGAGTCCGACCGCATGCAGGCGATGGTCTACGCCTACGATCAGCTTCACAGAATAGTTAGGGCCAGAAGCCTGAGTACCTATGGCCAGAACGGTTTAACGAGGACTGATCCTACGGATAAATATGACACCGATTACAGCTATGATGCTAACGGAAATTTATTAACTTTACAAAGGAGGGACTCGCAGACGGCGATTCTTGATGAATTGACATACAGCTACTACGAGGAGAGCAACAAACTAAAGAACGTAGACGGTTCGGATGTTGAAAACTACTCCTACGACCAGATTGGCAACCTTATTGGTGACAATGCGGAGGGAATCGATAGTATCGCATGGACCCCATATGGAAAGGTACGAGCAGTATTTAAAGATGACAATTCTGAGGTACATTTCCGATATGATGCATCAGGAAACCGAATAGCCAAGATCACCGATAGTGACACAACCATTTATGTAAGGGATGCTTCTGGTAATGTGATGGGGGTGTACAATAATAGAACGCTCAAGGAACAGGCTATCTACGGCAGTTCCAGGCTTGGTTTGGTTAATTAAGCTTCCAAAACAGGATATAGAAGTCTTGGTGGCAAAAAGTACGAACTTACAAACCACCTTGGAAACGTCCTTGCGGTCGTAAGTGACAATATCCACCTGGACCAGGACAGCACCTGGACGACAGCTATCAACACCACGGATTACTATCCGTTCGGATTGGCTATGGATGGTCGTACGGTTCAGGACAGTACGTACCGTTATGGGTTTAACGGCAAGGAACATGATTCCAATGGCGAATGGGGTTCAAAGAGCCATTATGATTACGGGTTTAGGATCTATAATCCACGTATAGCGAAGTTTTTGAGTGTGGATCCTTTGGCATCCGAATTTCCATGGAACAGTCCGTACGCGTTTGCTGAGAATGATGTTATTAGAAGTATTGATTTGGAAGGACTTGAAAAGGCAATAATCACTGAATACAACATAGCAGGTGATGGATCAACAAAACTTCGACTAACCCATACTTATGATAATCTAGGAGGAGGTCAATGGGAGGGGACAAAGAATTTAGAACAATACAACAAGGTTGACAACGAAGGAAAGGTCACAAATATTTATACTGATTATAATGATAGGGACGGGACATGGCAGTCTGGGGTTGCAAGCTTAAAGATGAAAGAGGATGGTGTTCAACGGATGGCATCAAAGGCAGACCTGAATTATGGAAATTTACTTTCAAACTTTAACCAAAGTTATAGGGGGCAGAAGTTTAACAGTACTGTATCAAATTATATTACCTCCGTCTCCCTGCCTATTTCTGGAATCGGGATCTTAAAAGCACCCACAATGCTTCAAAAAGCTTTTGCAGGGATGAGCTTCCTGAATGGGATTGACGATTTAACTGGAAATTTTTCAAATGATGGAAATACCGTCATCCAAAATCAATTTGGAGGGACATTGGGGAATGTTACCAAGAGTGCCTTTAGTTTAGCGGGAATTCTTGGAGGTGGTAGCGGTTTGATGAATAAACCCTATACAGGTACTGCTCCAATCGATAATATTATTGGCATTGGAAGTGATACAAAAAGTTTCTATGACGGTGTGAAAAATACTAAGGATTCAATTTCAAATGACGAATGAGAATAAGGCGACTAAAAATTATTTTCTTAAAGATCTTCTTAACCCGGCCTGGATAATCGCTGGAGTCGTAGGAGCTTTTGCCCACTATTTAGCACTTTTTGCTGTTATGGTTCCTGCTTTGATATACGTAATGTGGCAAATTCCTGTTATTGAAATTGTTGATTCTAATCTTGTAATTAAATATCCAAATTGGATTTTTTATAAAAAGGAAAAAAGATATGAATTCGAACAAATAGAAAAGGTTGACATCAGAAAATCTAATACGGGTTATGCTTCTATGCCATTTATAGATATTTATACAAAAAAAGGAATGAGCAGATCGGTTTTGTCACCTTCAATGGAATTGGAAGATTTTAATGGCCTACTAACTAATTTGAAAAATAGATTAGGCGAAAAAGTATCTGTGATTTGAAAGTAATAATGATCCTCTTACAAAGTTGAAGAAGTCCTATCAGGAAGATGAAATAATGTATTTATTGGTAAGCATACCGATATGGGTTTAATGGAAAGGAAGAGGATTCATCCGGTGAATGGGGCTCCAAAAGCCATTACGACTACGGGTTTAGGATCTACAAGCCCTCCATAGCGAAGTTTTTGAGCGTGGATCCGCTTACCAAAAGCTATCCGAAGCTCACGCCTTATCAGTTTGCGAGTAATAGGCCAATTGATGGGATTGACCTAGATGGGTTAGAATATTGGAATTCCACCAGTATTTATTCAGAGGGGCTAAATGTCGCAGTCGGAAACTTTTTTGGTGGAAATATAGGGATTTCAAAGGGTACTGCCTGGGATATGATTGGTAAAACCCAATTTAAGACTTATTCGGCCGTGTGGCCCGGAAATCAAAACCTGGAAGAAAGTAGTCATAATCCAAGATTGATTGCCGGTGCGGAGGTGAGCATGGACGGTGGATTCAGCTTTGCATTTAATAAACCTACTTTTTCCAAGGCGATGGAAGCTATTGGTGTGTCAATGAGTACGGTGAGTGCTAAATGGGGCTTGGGTGGTAGCGTACAAATCGGCGAGTATCTTTTTGGAATAAGGTTCGGCGCAGGGATTGGAGGAAGTATAAAAACCGGTGATCAATCCATAATTTTTGAATCCATATCGATTTCAAATTGAGAGGCAAATGCCATTGAGAGAGGAAAAGATTGGTATGTAAGTACTCCAAAAATACTTGAATCGGATGGTTTAAATCCTGTAGAAGCAATTAGTGAAATTATGGTAGATGGTAAAAATACAGGAATACAGGTTTATAGTGGAGTTGTTGAATCTGGAAATGACTTTAAATCTGATGGGGTTTGGAAGTCTCAATCCTATTCTGAAAAAGAAAATGAATACAATAAGTAGTAGTGGATATGAGATTTAGCGTCAAAAAATTCCTAATATCTATGGTGGTGATCTCGGTTACAGCTCCAATACTATGGTATGTTTACGTTGGGTTTTGGAAACTTAAAACGAAAAATCTATTTGAAAAGGCACAAAACGAGTTTGTTGTAAGATACGGATATGAAGAAAGATCTAATGGGATTACTCAAACATTGGTAGGAAAAAATCAAAATGAGGGAGGTAAAATAGCAGATTATTATTATAAATTGAATCATGATTTAAAAGATGTTGAAAGAGAAATATTTATTAGAGGCGATGATACACTATATTTATCACCAATCCCGGTACCAATTCATTTGAAATATGTAGGTGTAAAAACTAAGTTATATATCAAACCAGGTGACCTCAATAATGAAGTAGTAAAAGCCTATGTTTTCAACACGGATTGCTGGGGATATTTCACTGCTTACATCCCATCAGTTAATATCCATGAATCGGAGCCTCCTCCGGAACTGTATGAGAAGTTTTTGGAATATGTAGAAAAATTGCCTAAATCGACGAGCCCAAAGTTTGGGTCCCTAAGTCCCTATGGATTTTATTGTAATTAACACCGTTGGTTTAATGAGAAGTAGCCAGGGTACTTCTCATTAAATTAAATAATACTCCCTAAAATGCCTCGAAACAACTTCGTATTGTACGCCATTTTTTTTTGTTTCATTGGTGGGGAAGTATAGCCTCAAAGTCCTAACGGCGCAGGCATTCTAATTTTCACAAAGTAACCCAGTTTTTTCATGCCTAAATAGGAAAAGCCCCAACAAATATACCCCGATCCAAACCTACCCCAGAATTATTTTATTTAAAAATCAGCTATAATCGCCAGCTATGACGCTTTTTGAAAAGTTGGGGTACTACCCCAGCTAACTACCCCTGCCAACTTGTGACCATATTTGAATCGCAAACCAAACGATACCCGAATATGAACGACATGATCTTTTCCCCCATCGACAAAAGGCAACTCATTCAGGAGATTGCCGAAGAAGTGGCCGCCAGAATAATTCCCGAGCTGCAGCCACCGGTACAGGAAGACGAACTGATACAGATCCCCGAAGCCATGAAGCTGCTGGGCCGCTCTCGTACCACCATCAATAACTGGCGAAGGGAAGGTTTCCTCAAAGAGCAGGTGATCAAGACGGGGGTAGGGGTTAAACCAAAAAAGCCCGGGAAACCCCAGGCTTTTAAGCGGAATGGACAGCCTGTCCCGTATTTACGGGAGGACTCGAACCGGCGACCTTCCCGACGCGTCGGGACAATCTACCCAGCTTAGATTGGGATAGGAAAGGAGTTAAACCAAAAAAGCCCGGGAAACCCCAGGCTTTTAAGCGGAATGGACAGCCTG
>NZ_WNKF01000016.1 GCF_010119225.1 Cyclobacterium roseum
AAACATTACCTGCTATAATTCCTACCTAATTCTAATGGGTTCCTCGGATGGATACATTTATGGGAGCGATCAGCTAAAATGAGTAGGTGCTACATCGGGCAGCTCTAAAAAAAATTGAATTTAGTAAACACATTTAAAATTGCTCTTTGTGATGGAACACCAGATTTAATTGTTATGGGACGTTAAACAGTTATCTATGCGACTTCTTGTCGCACCTTGGTGGTGTGAGAGCCTCAACCTGAGCTATTTGGCTCAGGTCGGGCTCGATTGTGGCACGTTGTTGATTATGAAACTTTCTCTGCCGTAATTGTTACGTCAGGGTCTGATAGTTTAAGCCCTTTAACTTTGCCATCCTGAATATCAAAAGTTATGATGACAGAAGGTGCTCCATTATAAGTAAATCTGTTATCTCCTATTTTATATAATGCTCCGCCAAATCCGCCAATTGGGCCTAGCGAAAGCAATTTCCTCATATTTACATCAATAGTAAAACCTTCTTTTTCTCCATACCCATATTTGTAATCACCAAGGTATTTCTTTTGTTCTTCTGGACTTACTTCGATATATTTTTCACCGTCTGCGTTTCCTAATGAGGTTAAATAATCAATGGTTTTTTCCAAGTTTTCAATTTCGGATTTGGTCATTTTGTCTTTCATACGTCTCCCCGCATAAGCGTGGTCCAACAGGCTAATTCCGTGTGGTCCTGTAACTTCTTGTATTCCTTTTGACGCTTCTGCAATAGACTTAATGACTTGAAAGTGTCCTAACATTGCAAAAGTAAAAACTGTTGGTCGTGCACCTTTGCTCATAAGGTATAACGCTATATCTCTTCGCCCTACGTGCGATGCAGCACCAATAGCCGATTCAAAATCACCAAATCGCCATTCCCAAACAGACCTAGAAAGTTCGGGTCGTTTTTCTACAAGTTCTTTTACACGGTCTAAATCAAAGTGAGATTTGCCTACAACCTCTTCTATAATTTCAGGCGTAATATTTGGGAATTGTTCAGGTACAGTATCGTTTTCTGTCAGTTTCAAAACCCTATTTGTACTTTGACTTGCTAATGAAAAATTGGGGATAGCTAAACCTAATGCTGCCAATGAACCAATCTTTAATGAAGTTCTTCTATCAATGTTATTGTTTTTTTTCATTGGATTTTGTTTTTAATGTGCCACAACGGTGGCGGTATGAGTAGTGCGGGATTTCGAAGCACTTACCTACCAAACCGTTGCAATGTTTACTAATTGTACTCATGTTCAAATTACCACATCACCCCGCATTACTTATGACCGCGTGTTGTGCGTAGCCATCTATTAAGCAACTTCAATTTCTTCAATTTTCATTTTGACCTCAGCGATATTATTCCTCGTTTGTTCCAATAAAGTAAAGGATGGATTTATAGAGTTTTCTTTTAAAAGCTTAGATTGTTTTAATAATATATTCTTATTAAAAGTTATATTATTTAATACCTTAGAACATATAGACTTGTATTTATTTAGAGCTTCGCTATATTGTAATAAATACTGTTTAAATTCTTTCTCCTTGTTTACTAAAGTCTTATGTAAAGAATAATTATTAACGTTGAATTTTTCGGATAAAATCATTGTCAAGATCTCATTTGATTGAGACTGTAAATATTGAAAAATTTCATCTTTATGGTCACTTGATAGTTTGACTTTGAATTCTTCAAAATCATTCTTAAGTTGTTTAATTACAATATCCTTTTTACTACTATTTAACTTATTTTTTGCCTCTTCTTGTTTTAGATCATGCTTATCTCTCTTTATGCTAATAAATGCACTAATCAAAAAACTAGACACGTTAATTAACAAGCCAAGTAACCATTGAAGACCTACTGTTAAATTGTTGGTTAAGTTGTATTTAGGCAAAAAATAAAACAACAATACTGTAATAATTAAAATCAAACCAAAAGGCACAAACTTTTTTAAATAATAAAACATTCGTTGTCGTTTTAACTCTTTTAAAACATTCTCTTTTTCAATTTCAAGTATTGCTAAATTTGAGTTTATGGATTGAATCTTTTCCGAATAATAGTTTTTTACTTTATGTTTAATCTCTTGACTTAATGCTTCAAACTTTAAACTGTAAGAATCTAATATTTTTTTCTCATCATTTTTAATATGGACTGAGTCTATACTAATATCAATGATAGGGTTATCATAAGTTATCATATTTAGTTTCTCGAAGACCTGTGAGCATACTTGTTCAAAATCTTTACTTGCATCATTATATTCCAAAAAAATCTCATATTCTGCATCTTTTAAATATGATTCGATATTGGGTTCTTCAATATCGATTAAATCAAGTTGGTCACTTAATCCCAAATTTTTAATGTAACTTTTTGCTTCAACTGAAAATGCTGCGACTGTATATATTTTAACTGCATTTTTATAGGTTTCAAATATCTCGCTCAAAGCCTGCTTTCCTTCAATAATAAGCTTAGAAGTTGAATCAATAGGGTTATGATTCTTGGTTCTACTTTTGAGTGAATCTATTTGTCTTTTTAATTCAGAATAGGGAAAGAAATCTAAGTATTCAAAAGTATTTTGGATATTTTTTGAATATACTTCAACTATATCATTTTCAATATTATTATTAAAAATAAATTTCTCCATTTGAGAATCAATAAGTTTATGTATCGCTTCTGCACTTATCGATTCATTGTTATCAATTAGCTTATAAATGCTTGTTTGAATAGTTTCTTTTAAATCTATTAGTTCTGATTTAATTTGAAGTTGGTATTCATTTACCTTTTGTTTATTAGTGGAGGATCTTAAGTCCAATTGTGTTTTCCGGAAATCTTTTATCGGACTGAGATCTACAAATTCAAAGGGTGTACTAATACTTTTATGGACTATATTATTTTGATTTATTGAACCATCAAATACTTGTTTTATTTTATCATCTATGGTTCTCCATGAGTTAACCATTTTATCAGTTCCTATTATTGTTTTTTGTTCATATTCTTCAAGCTTGACTTTTGCCTGTTTGAAATATTTCTCAATAGTATCCAGCTTGGTTTTTATTAACTGCATAAAATACATTTTGATCTCCTTTGAAGTTTTCGTAAAGAAATCAATTTTATGATCGTGTAATCTTAATATATTGTCATAGTTTTTAGGATTACAATATTTGTCGATTTCTGTCTCCAATAAATTAATATTAAATTGTTCTTTATTGTCAATTAAAATAAAATCTTCGTAATCCAAGCTAATTGTTTCTATAACTTGATTTATTCTTGCAGCAAGTTGCGCTGCAAATTTTTCATATTTTGGTTTATTGAAATTAGATTTATCCAACTCCTTCAAATCATCTGCTTTAAATTCATTGCCTCTTGTTATTAAAAATACTGTTGGAATATTTGAAAGATGTTTTTCTTTTTCTTGTAATAACGGTATGTCCGAATTTGTAAATGGATGAGTCGCAGCCATACAATAAATAATTAAATCACAAAGAGGTAAAGAGTCCCTTACAATTTCTTCATATGTTGAAGGATCTCCAGATCCAGGAGTGTCCATAATTACTTTGTCTTTTAATGCTCCATTACCCTCGATTTGTGATATAACGACGGGTACCTTTCCGCTTCGAGTTAATTTAATTACATCATTATTGTTGTTAATACTTGTAATTAAAGTTATTTGATCATCTGTAGGATTATGATCGGATAACTTTTCATCTATAGTTCCATGGAGCTTCAATATTGAATTAATTGTACTACTTTTTCCAGATGAAAAGTGACCGAGAAAACCTATGTAAAAAAGATTGTTTGTTCTTTTTCGATATTGGTCTGTAGTTCTTTCTATTCTTTCAAGTTGGTTAAAATATTCTATACTTTTAAAATTTGTTGATAATTCTAAAACCTTTTCAGCCAAATCATGTTGAAACTCTTTTTTTAATTTCTTTATTCCTTCGAGTAATTGACTACTTCTTAAGTCTTTTATTTCTTCACTCATGTTTCTTCGATCTAGTATTCTATTTGGTTATGGAGTAGTTTCTCTGGTTACGCACAACTTGTTTATTGTTACTATTTTATCTGCCTTATTTTCAAAATAGGGTTGCATAAAAACCAGTTTATCGTCCTTATTTTAAACTAGCCTATCAGGTATAAATTACTTCCGGGATACCGTACATGGCGCCAACTTCTTTCGATCCCTTTTGCTTACTAATACCTACTGTAGGTTTGGATAGTGCTGTTCCCCTTTGTACACCACAGTATAAAAGCAGGCAATTACCAGCCCCTAACGTATTCTCTTCCGGAATCCGACTTTCATTCCTTTGAAAAAACGCCTTTCCCTAAAAACACAAATCCAATATACCGGAAAAATACCATTTCACCAACGGTTGGTTTAGGATATGCGCTTGATTGGGGTTTAAAAATCTCTTGGGAAGTTTGGCCGGAGAATCCGGAGTTTTAGAGAAAAAGTAACGAATGGATCCTCCATTTTCGGTAATTTGCTCCTGTCATGGGATTCTGTCAGTGGATTCAGGTTCAAGAAAATTACCCGGTACAGAACGGGAATTCATCTTTGGTGAAATTGCTGTAAAAAATAGTAACAAGCCTAAGCCTTTCTTGATTATCCTGTTCCCGACACGCTAAAAGCTCCTTAAGAAGGCTGGGAGGAAATTCCCGAATTTTTGAAAAAGAGGGAAGGAGGTGATTGGAATGTAAACCATCCGGTTGGCGAGGCAACTTCTCCTACGCCGACTTGATTGGTAAATACTTCTATTAATTCAAGATTCTTTTTGGAATTCGTGCTGTTTTCTGCTCCAAATACTAGTTCAGCAAGCGAAATTTCAGAAATAGCAACGTTTTCCGTTCCTATCTCCTGAAAGGTTTCTATTAACCCATACTTCCCTCTTAAAAAATGGATGCAGACGTTGGTGTCTAAAAGGTACTTCATTCGAAACCAGTATTTTCTGCTTTTTCAATTCTGGATTCTCTGATTTCTTTAATGATTTCATCGGAACTTTTAGCATCTTCCCATGCTCCAAAAAGCGTTCGTAAATCCACCTTCTCTTCATTCACATCAAGAGACTCGGTCAATTTAATGATTAGTTTTTTCTTGGAAAGATTATCCAAACCTTTCAATAGACCGAAATACTTTTCCAATGTCTTGTTGTTTACTGTCAGGTTTGCCATGCTTTTTTTATTCAATTTACGAAATTAGTGGATGGGTGGTCAAAAAATTTGAATAATTAAATCCCTGATTTTCTTAATTTAATTAAATCGCCCATGGCACTCAAATCAGTAGTAAATCCACCTGCAGTACTCACATCATCTCAGCAACGTAGTTACTATAACTCTATTTCCTGAAAATCAACAAAGGGGGTAGAAACTGTTCGTCCTCCTGTGCCTATTCCATCACCTTCTCCACAAAAGGAAGCGTGCCATCTCCCATTTTGGGTAGGATCTGCCGCTCGGAAGGTGAAAGCGCCAACAGGTATTGTTTTGATGCTGTTTAATGCATCCCTGGCAGTTAAGAGGATAGATAGAAAAAAATAAAGAAAATAGGGTTTTAAGACTCCGCTTCTTTACGCATAAACCTGACTAAGAGGTTAGCTATCTGCTGGCATTAGATTCAGTCCTGAAATAAATCGATTCCTACTACGGGATTGACTAATTTCCCATTGATGCTGTTTTGATTTGCGGTTAACAGGTCCCAGGGCTCCATTCTGGGTTCGTCCGATAAGTCAAACGTCCCGAAATGCATGGGAATAAAATAGCTGCCTCCCAGCGTATTAAAAGCCTTGATCGCATCGGTTGGGCTGATATGGGCTTGCGCCATAAACCATTCCGGTTTGTAGGCACCTACACCCATCAGGCAGTATTGAGGCTTGCCCATGATGTCTGAAATATCTCCGAAATGGGCTCCGTATCCGCTGTCTCCCATAAAGTAGACGGTCTTGTCCGGACCGGTCAAATAAAAGCCTCCCCATAAATTTTCATTCAGATCCCAAAGCCACCTTCTGGACCAGTGACGGGCTGGCAGGTAGGTGATGCTAAGTCCTTCGGTCTTAAATTCCTGGTACCAGCCGGCTTCCTGAATTTCCTGGCCGTTTGTCCATCCCCCAATGACTTCTCCTAGCTTTAAGCCGGTGAGAATTTTCATATGGGGATGATTATCCGATAAAAATCGAATGGTTTTTTTGTCACAATGATCCCGGTGATTGTGAGAAAGGAGTAAGTAATCGATCGGCGGGAGGGATTCGGGTGAAAATGGTAGTTTGCTTTCTCTTTTCAGAAAAATGTTATCGAATAATACCGGATCGGTTAAAATCACCTTCCCGTTAATTCGTATCAGGTAGCTGGCATGCCCCAGCCAGATTAGAAAATCACCATCTCCTTCTGGTAGGGTAGCTTCTTCTTTGACGTTCAGGGTGCGTGTCTCTGCTTCCTTTTCCTCCTTTTGCGGGTTTTTGGAGGTTTGCCATTTCCACAAGTCCCCAAAACTAGACTCAAATTCATGGTATAGGTTGGTAAATTGACCTTTTCCGTTGACCGGATTTCCTTTCCAATCCGGCGAGGGGTGTACGGTCTTCAATTCGGGGTTTTGCATGTAAGTGGTTTTATTGGATTCCTTTGAAGAACTGCACCCAATAGTTAGAAAATAAACCGTGCTTGCCAGGATAAAGAGTCCTATTTTCACTTCGGTCTTTGTTTTATAATCCATTTGCTTATTGGGTATTCAAGACGGCTTCAACTAGTAAGGAATGCGCTTTGCTGCGTCTGGCAAATGTAAAACCACCTCGCTGGTAAATAGGTTTTAATCCTGGCTAACCATGACATGGTTACTGCTCCAATTTATCAGGATCGGGAAGTAATAGCTTCTCCAGCTCTTTCCAGGAGCTTACCCGAACATGTTTTCCCGGAGAAGTGGTCTCATTATGGGGTTGGCTGAAAAGATAGGTTTCTCCGCTGAAATGATCCAGGTTTTTAAAATGATCGTCGATCATTATATCCGTTTTGATAATTTCTTTTGAGCCACAAAACACCATTTGCCGCCAATGAATAAAGGGGAAATGCTTGTTCAGCCATCGGTGTTTTTCATACAAACTTAGCGGGAATTCGGTGGCTGCTGAGACAATAAATAGCTTATAATGAGCACTTATTTTTTTCAAGGAATCCTGCGCCCCTGGAATTAAGGGAGCATTTTCAAAAAAGCCCGGTGAATGCACGTGCTTTTTAAGTAGTGGAAAGGCCTCTGCTTCTTTTAGGCCCCGGATGGCCTCCGGACTTATTTTTTCTCCTGTATCCTGAAAATGCATTTCTAAAAATTGGCGGTAAACATCAGCAAGCACACCATCCATATCCACGGCAATGCTCTTCATGAGTCTTTGTTATTTAAGGCATCTACCAATTGCCTGTTGAGTTTTCGTTCCCTTTCCAGGGTATTGCGGCGGTGTTGATCAAATTCCTCCCGAAGATCTTCCAGGGTCTGTTGCGTTTCGGACGTAATTTTATGACCGCGTTTGAATTGAATAAACGAAATAATCAGAACAAGGAGTAGAAGTACGATGATTCCCCATACCAGATTGTTGTAAAATTGCTTGTGCAAAAGGAACCCAAAAATACTGAAGCTGTCTCTTTCGTCAATGGCACGGGCCAGCTCCTCCCTGGTTTCGGACAATTCACTGTTTAATTGGGTAATCTGGTTATTGTTTTCCGAAAGGCTCCTTTTTAACTCCTGAATTTCATCCTGATACCGCTGCGTAGAATCAAGGATGGTTGCCTGAAGTTGGTCCAATTCCGCTCTTTTGATTACCTTATATTCCTGATAATTGGAAGAAATCCGTTTCAGGTTTTCAAATTGTTCCTGAATGGTGCCGATTTCTCCGGTTTCCGTTTCCGGGCTTTCACTTTGAGCGAAGGTTGCTGCCTGAAAGGCTACAAAAAGCGTAAATAAAAAATAGGTAAATTTCATAATAGGGCTGTTTTATAATGCTGATTCGTATTGCTTCCCTCAACAATATTCATGCAAAACTAAAAAATAATACACGAATTCAGCTTATTTTTTTCAAAGAGATCGGCTTTTTATGTTTTTTCTTTGAAATCCATGGAGATTGAATTTATACAATACCGGGTACCTCCCTTGTCTGACGGGCCATCTGGAAAGCGATGTCCTAAATGGCCGCCACAGACGGCACAACAAATCTCCTCCCGCACCATGCCGTGCGAATAATCCATGGTAACGGTAATGGCATCTTTTGAAACCGGATGGGTAAAACTGGGCCAGCCGCATCCACTGTCGTATTTATCACGGCTGTGGAATATTTCATTCCCGCAGCCACGACATTCGTAAATACCTGTGGCCTTATTGAGATAATATTCTCCGGAAAAAGCCCTTTCTGTTCCTTTTTCCCTTAACACCCGGTAGGCATCCGGATCCAACTTGCTTTTCCAATCTTCTTCACTCAGCTTTTTTGCGGCGTCATTTTCCATACGATCCTTTCTTTATTTCTATACCATAACTCCTATTTAGCCGGAATGGTTTCGCTACGAATCGATGGATCGAATAATCTGGGAACAGGCAAATTCAATTTCCGAGCGACTAATTGTCAGGGGAGGGGCAATGCGCATGGCATTGTCACAAAACAAAAACCAATCGGTGATCACGCCATTATCTATGCACCGGTCAATGATCGGTTTCAGGACTTCAAAAGACTCGAAACTCAGGGCCATCATTAGTCCTTTGTTTCGAATACCGGTTATTTTTGGATGCACCAGAAGCTTTTTGAACAAGTTGGCTTTATCGGCCACAGCCGCGACCAATGCCTCGTCCTGAATAACCTGAATGGTGGCCAGGGAAGCGGCAGCACTTACCGGATGTCCCCCAAAGGTGGTGATATGCCCCAAAAGAGGATTATTCTTTAATACTGACATGATCTCTCTGGACGAAATAAAAGCACCGATGGGCATGCCGCCGCCCATACCCTTGGCGCAGACCAGGATATCCGGTTGGATTCCAACATCCTCAAAAGCCCAGAATGTACCGGTTCTTCCGAATCCGGCCTGTATCTCGTCCAATATGAGAAGGGTTCCTGTTTCGTTGCACTTTTTTCTCAAGGCCTGAAAATAAGCCCTGTCAGCCACCCGTACGCCTGCCTCTCCCTGTACGGTTTCCAGGATTATGGCTGCTGTATCGGTCGTAATCGCTTCCAGGTGATCCTGATTTCCGTAAGCAATTTGGCGTATTCCGGGAACAAGCGGACGATAGGCTCGCTTAAATAGCTCATTTCCGCCGACGGAAAGTGCCCCATGGGAGGAGCCATGGTAGGCATTTTCACAGGACAGTATTTCCCGGCGATTGGTGTACCTTTTAGCCAGTTTCAAGCCTCCTTCCACCGCCTCACTGCCACTGTTTACCAGGTAAACGTTGTCTAGGGGGTTGGGTAAGGTCTGTGTCAGTGCCTGCGCCAATAGGGCCTGGGGTTGTTGCACGTATTCGCCGTACACCATCAGGTGAAGGTACTTGTCCAGTTGTGCCTGTATGGCTGCGAGGACCTTTGGGTGCCGGTGGCCCACGTTACTTACCCCGATACCGGAAATCAGATCCAGGTACTGCTTTCCGTCCGGGCCGTAGAGAAAAACCCCCTCGGCTTTCTCTATTTCGATCATAAGCGGGAAATCGGTTGTCTGGGCTAAATGAGCAAGAAATAGTTGACGATTATTCATGGATTGCGATGCAGTTTATTGGTCGTATCGGGTCGGGTTTACGAATGCTGCAAAAGTACACATAGGACAGCGTTAAATAAAACCGAAACGAATCCCCGTCGGTTCACACTGAATTGGCCGCAAACTTTAAATAATTTCCCCGGGATGAAGGATTATTTCATTCAAATCCCTTAATTTGATCCTTCAATAAACCATAAACTAAAAAAAACCTATGAAATTTAAATGCCTTAGCTTGTTGTTACTGCTGGGATCAGTCAGTTCATTTTCCCTTTTTGCCCAGCAAAATGAAACCAAATTACCACCGGAAGCAACTGAATTCTACGAACCAAAAGTAAAGCCTGTCAGCCCGGGTAGCGAAAACCACCTTCCGCCTGCAGATGCGATCGTACTCTTCGGAGGAAACGACTTGAATGCCTGGGTAAGTGAAAGAGATGGAAGTTTTCCCAAATGGAACGTGGAAGATGGGATTCTGACAGTAGCTCCCAGAACCGGCGGTATAAAGACCAAAGAAGCGTTTGGAGATGTTCAGGTACATATCGAATGGCGTGCACCTAGCGAAGTGGTAGGAAACGGACAGGGAAGAGGTAATTCCGGATTTTTCTTTATGGGAAAATACGAGCTGCAAATTTTAGATTCCTACGATAACGAAACCTATTCGAACGGTCAGGCTGCCAGCATTTACAAGCAACATCCCCCCCTCGTTAACGCCATGCGTGCTCCCGGGGAGTGGAATACCTACGACGCCGTATTCACGGCTCCCAGGTTCAATGAAGATGGAATGTTGATTTCACCGGCACGGATAACCGTTTTTCATAATGGCATTTTGGTACAAAATAATGTAGAGCTGAAAGGTCCTACCGAATACATCGGGATTCCTCATTATGTAGCCCATGCCGAAAAATTACCCTTCCATATTCAGGATCATAGTAATCCTGTTAGCTTTAGAAATATCTGGGTGAGAAAACTGGACTGAAGTACTCGCTGGAATAACCCCATTAAATCATGAATTCAAGAAGAAAATTTTTACACCGGTCTTTACTGGCTTCGGCCGGAATGGCGGCTTTTCCCGCTGCGTTATCCGCAGGAGGATTGAATGCACCGTTTAGAAAAGTCGGCGCCAATGATCAGATCAACTTCGGCCTTATTGGATGTAAGGGCATGGGTTGGTCCAATATGAACAGCCATTTGCTTTTACCAGAAGTCAATTGCGTAGCATTGGCAGATGTGGATCAGAATGTACTCGATCAACGCACCGAAGATGTCTATAAACTGAGGGGAAAGAGACCCAAACAATACAAGGATTACCGGCAGCTATTGGAAGACCCGGATATCGATGCCGTCATCATCGGAACGCCCGATCATTGGCATTGCCTGAACCTGATAGACAGCTTATCTGCCGGTAAACACGCCTATACCGAAAAGCCATTGGCTAACAGTATAGAAGAGTGTAAGCTGATGGTAAAAGCGGCGGATCGTTACGGGAAGCTGGTGCAAGTAGGACAGTGGCAACGTAGCGGATCCCAATACGCCCAGGCCATCGATATGGTTAAATCCGGAAAACTGGGAAATATTCGTCTGGTGAAAACCTGGGCCTACCAGGGCTGGATGAAGCCCGTGCCTGTAGTGCCTAACGCACAGCCTCCGGCGGGAGTCGATTATCAAATGTGGCTTGGCCCTGCTCCTGACAGGCCTTTTAATCCGAATCGGTTTCACTTTAATTTCCGCTGGTTTTGGGATTATGCCGGAGGGCTTATGACTGACTGGGGAGTACACGAGATTGACATTGCCCTGTTCGCCATGGGAGTCTCTGCCCCCAAGTCCATCATGGCTTCGGGTGGTAAATTGGCTTATCCGGATGATGCTTCGGAAACACCCGATACCCTGCAAACCGTTTACGAATACGATGGGTTTAACATGCTGTGGGAGCATGCTACGGGTATCGACGGAGGAAATTATGGAACCACGGAAGGAATCGCCTTTATTGGGAATAACGGAACCCTGGTGGTCAACAGGGGTGGCTGGAAAGTCATTGCGGAAACAGAAAATGTGAATGGCCAGCGAAAAGAGAAAATTGAAGCCATGGAGCTGGTCCGACCCGAAGGAAATGCCCAGCGCATCCACTGCAAGAACTTTGTAGAATCCATCAAAGCAAACGACCCAACCATGCTTAATTGTGGCATAAAAACCGGGTCGGTGGCAGCCATCAATGCCCATATGGGAAATGTCGCCTATAAACTAGGTGAAAAGATCTACTGGGATGCTGCCAAGGATCAGTTTACGAATAAAAAAGCCAATAAAATGATGAAGGCAGACTATCATAACGGCTGGAAACTCCCCAGCGTTTAATAGTTCTAAATAAAAAAAGGGGCCAATTGGCCCCTTTTTTATTAGTAATTTTCCAGCATGCGTTTTATGTGCGCTTTGGCATCCAGCATGTTTTGAAAAACATCCTTGATGTGATGATCCGCATCCAGCAGGTAGGTGATTCGCTTTGGAATTCGAATAAGCGGAACCAAGGCATCGTATTTTTCGCATACTTTGCCTGACGTATCGGAGAGCAATTCAAACGGTAGATCATGCTCTTTCTTGAAGCGGAGATGGGTGGGCATATCGTCCCGGCTAATTCCAATTACGGGTAGTTCCAATCCCCGGAAATCCTCAAACTGATCTCTGAATTCACACGCTTGAGCGGTACATCCACCGGTAAAATCCTTTGGATAAAAATAAACCACACAGGCTTTGCCTTTTAGATCATTTGATAGTGAAAATAACTTGCCGGACGTCGATGGCAAAGTGAAATCAGGTGCTTTTTGACCAATTTTTAATCCCATTTCTTTTTTGATTTATTACTTCAAATCCGCTACCTAATCCTATATTCAACTTATAAATAAAGGGTTAAACCTGTCAGGTTTCATCTACGCAACGTTTATTGTTGGCTGAATAGCAACAAAAACCTGACAGGTTTGCGGATGTTAGGTAGTAACAAAACGAGGGGAAATTAGTTTAGAAACAGCCTGAAATATTCGGTTGAAAGGAACCAAAAGCAGTAATTTTCACTTATCCTAAAAGTTTTCTCACGAAGTAAATCGATTGGTTTGAGCAATGATAGCGTCCGGCACATGTTGCTGGCTGGATTTTTTTTCGCCCTTATGAATGTGACGGTCAAATATTTGCCGCACATCCCTGCAATTGAAATCATTCTTTTCCGCTCTGTTTTTAGTTTTATATTCAGCTATATTTTGTTGAAAAAGCAGCGAGTACCCGTGATGGGGAATAACAAAAAACTGTTGATACTAAGGGGAGTGGTGGGCTCTATTGGCCTGATTACGTTTTTTTATACCTTGCAAAACATTCCGCTTGCCAGCGCGGTGACGATCCAATACCTGGGGCCTGTGTTTACCAGCATTTTGGGGATTTTTATCGTCAGAGAAAGAGTCTTGCCGGTACAGTTTCTCTATTTTGCCGTGGCTTTTTCGGGTGTATTGATGATTGAGGGCTTTGATTCCCGAATTGATCCGGTGTTTTTAGGAATTGGGATTACCTCAGCCCTGTTTTCCGGCCTGGCCTATAATGTGATCCGCAAGCTGAAAAACACCGAACATCCCTTGGTAATCGTTTTTTATTTCCCATTGGTTACTACCCCGTTTGCCGGGTTGATCAGCTATTATTTCTGGGTAACTCCTCAAGGCTGGGATTGGGGCTTGCTGTTGTTGATTGGCGTTTTGACTCAGTTTGCACAGTATTTTATGACCATGGCCTATCAAAATGCCAACCTGGCGAAGGTAGCCAGCCTGAACTATGTGGGAATCTTGTATGCCTTGGGATTCGGCTATGTTTTATTTGAAGAGACCTATAATCTATGGACGTATGGAGGCATGCTGCTGGTCCTTTCCGGGGTCATACTAAACTTGCTTCACTCAAGAGGGGTTCCTTCAAATAAATAGGTCAAAATATGGCATAAGAAGTCGAATCCTGTAAATTTGGGTTTTATACCTACGTTTTTATGAAAATCACCAAAGATCTCTACCAAAGCTCGCTGACTTTACTGACCGATTATTACCAATTTACCATGGCCTATGCTTACTGGAAGGCCGGTAAAGCGGAAGAAGAAGCCATATTTAATCTTTTTTTTAGAAAAAACCCTTTTCAGAGCGGATTCACCGTTGCCGCAGGGTTGGACTATATCATAGATTATTGTCGAAACATGACCTTTGGCGACAAGGAATTGGCATTTTTAGCGGAAATGGTAGATAAAAAAGGTGAAAAAGTGTTTGAAGCGGAATTTATCAGCTACTTGAAACACATGACCTTTAGCTGCGATATAGATGCCGTGGAAGAGGGGGAAGTGGTCTTTCCAAACATGCCGCTTGTTCGGGTAAAAGGCCCGCTGATTCAGTGCCAGCTTCTGGAGACACCTTTATTGAATATCATAAATTTTCAGACGCTGATTGCCACCAAGGCTTCTCGGATTGTGCTGGCCGCAAATGGCGATCCGGTGATGGAATTTGGTTTGAGAAGGGCTCAGGGGATAGATGGAGCGTTAGCGGCCAGCCGGGCTTCTTACATTGGTGGTTGTACCTCCACCTCTAATGTCATGGCTGCGAAGCTTTTTGATATTCCGGTCTCAGGCACGCATGCCCATAGCTGGATCATGTCTTTTGAAAACGAAATGGAGGCTTTTGAGGCTTATGCAGCGACGTTTCCAGATAATACGACACTATTGGTGGACACCTATGATGTCATTCAGGGCGTTAAAAATGCCATTACCCTGGCCGGGAGATTAAGGGAAAATGGAAAACAACTGCAAGGGATCCGGATTGATTCTGGTGATTTGGCCTATTTCAGCAATCAGGCACGGGAAATGCTGGATGCAGCCGGATTTCCGGAGGTTAAGATAGTGGCCAGTAATGACCTGGACGAGCATATCATCACCTCCCTCAAAATGCAGGAGGCCTCTATAGATATTTGGGGCGTAGGGACCAAACTCGTTACGGCCTATGATCAACCAGCCCTTGGGGCGGTTTACAAACTTTCTGCCCTTAAAAATCCTCAGGGAGAATGGGTGCCAAAAATTAAGTTATCCCAACAGTCGATTAAGATCAACATTCCCGGGTATCATAACGTAATGCGTTTTACTTCCCGTGGAAAAGCCATGGCGGATATGATTTACCTGGAAGGAATGGAACATGGCAATTCCGTAACCATTATTGACCCCATTGATCCTACCCGAAGAAAAAAGATCTCGGTGGAGAACGCCAGCACGGAAGTTTTGCTGAAACCCATATTCAAGAATGGAGAAAAAGTGTACCCCAGACCCACCATTCACCAAATTCGTGAGAAGGCTCAAAATAGATTGGAAGCTTTTGATAAAACCCACAAGCGGCTTATTAACCCTCATATTTATCCGGTCGGTTTAGAGGCCGGATTATATGAATTCAGAACGAATCTGGTATTGAAGTTAAAATCCATGGACAATGGTACTTGATCAAAAAAAGTGTATGGTTAAAAAGGGGCGCAGCCTAACTTTTTTTCTTTTCTAAATTTCACCATCGGGGCAATGGGGTACCTAATGCCACTATTTTGGGAAATGTGAAAGGATGATTTTGACCCTCATCCAGTTTTTTCATTTTCATGATTTCCAGATTCCCACAAGAAAATGAAAGGACTCCCTCCTCATCAATTTCAAACGTATGTGCCGACTTGAGTACGGTTAGGAAAATGTCTTCCCCATCCCCTTCACACCATTTCTCGGTCATTCCCATAAATCCGAGCACATCGATTCCATTTCCTTCCAGGTAGGTAAGAATGCTGAAAATGTTGCATCCAGTATGTCCAATAGCGGTCTTATTAGCCGTGTCAAAATAAAGGGTAGGCTTCTTATCCGGAAATAGTTCTTCAAAGGGCTTGAACTTGTCGTAGATGTAACTCAATTCCCACAAGCCTTCCAGGTCTTTTTGAGAGGTGTTTTTATGGGACTTTTCGGGAAACGGTTCGATTTCTATGGTATCCGGCATTTGCGCAAATCCTAAACCTGCCAGCATTGAAAACAATACTATCCATATCGGGAATATTTTTATCATGGTTATAGGGTTCAATGTCAAGTGAAATATAACAATTAATTGATAAGATTAAAATGAAAAGCGCAAATATTAAGCCACTTTCAATTTGCATTAGATTAAACCCTATCAAAAAGTAAAAACCCTTTAGAAATAAGATTCTAAAGGGTTTTTCATTGCTAAATCAGCCTAAAGACCGTCGGTAGTGGCATGAAGCTTTCCTAGTTCCTGGTCTATGGTCCATAGCCCTATGCCTTCTTCTCCGATAATTTCAAATATCTCCAAGGCCCTCCTCGCAAGGGTTTCTTCCTCCCTTTGCTCCGTCACATACCACTGCATAAAGCTGAAAGTGGCAAAGTCCTTTACATTAAAACAGTGGTCTACGATCAGATTGATGGATTTCGTTACCTCAATTTCATGTTCCAGAATCAATTCGAAGACCTCTCGAAGCGAGTTGAAGTTATGCCGAATGTTCGTAATTTCCGGTTGAACAGCATGCCCGCCAGCCTCATTGATGTATCGGAATAATTTCAGCATGTGCCCACGCTCTTCTTCGGCATGGTCGTATAAAAACCGTGCGGAATTCGTAAAGCCTTGCATTTCGGCCCAGGAGGCCATTGATAAGTAGTAGGCGGAAGACTTTCCTTCCATTTCTACCTGCTTGTTGAGCTTTTGCTCTGTATCGGTAAGTAAGGACCTTTTTAAGGTTACAATTTCTCTTTCAACTGTTTTCATAGCGTGTATATAGTTACATCTTTAACTTAAAAATAACGATTTTTTCATTAAAACAAGCCACTTTGAGAATGGAATTGACCATCTAAGACCTGCTAGTTGGATTTAGGCAAAACCATCAGGTTGATTTTACTAGGGTAATTCTCCGAATGAAATACTTTATGTATGGCTTTCACAAAATCATCCTCCTCCGCTTCGAAAATGTTCTCCACGTATTTTTGTGGATTTCTGTCGATTAAAGGAAACCAGGTGCTTTGGATCTGAATTTGGATCTTGTGCCCTTTTTTAAAGGTATGGTAAATATCCTGCAATTGAAAATCCACATCTGTAATCTGATCCGGAATGAATGGCCGGGGCGATTCAAAACTTTCTCTGTATCGGCCTCGTATCACTTCTGACCTCACCATCAGGTGGTAATTACCCATGTCCACACCATCCAATACGTATTCGTGGTTGGGGTAGTCCCCGGGGAAAACATCTACCACTTTCACTATCCAGTCGGCGTCGGTTTGAGAGGTGGCCACTTTTAATTGGGCCATGATTTCACCGGCCACTGTTAGATCGTCTTCCAGCACAGAGGATTCAAATGTTAGTACATCCGGGCGCCTGGCAGCAAATCGCTGGTCATCGGCCATGTATTTTCTGGGAGTGAAATTGAGTTTGATGTCCTGGCTGTAAGGAACCGGGTTTTCGGGATCGGATTCAAATTTGGAAAACCGGTTGCCACTGGGTTCCTCCCTAGACAAGCCCCCGTTTTCCTGTAAGTAAAAACTCGTCCATTCGCTTTCTTTTGGAGGCCAATTTTCAAATTTATCCCATTGGTTCTTACCGGTATCAAATAGGTAGGCTTCGGGTAATCCGGTATTCCCATTTCCTTCTCCTTTGAGGAAATGGTTGAAAAATGTAAACTCTACCTCTTTTTGGTACCAGGTAGAAATGGAATCACCAAAGTACATGTTGGAAACGGTTTGAACGCCTCTTTCTCTGGACCAATCTCCATGGGACCAGGGTCCCATTACCAAGGTATTGTAGGTATCTGGGTTGTTTTTTTCGATGGTTTTATAAATGGTAAGGGGCCCGTAGAGATCTTCTGCGTCAAACCAGCCTCCGACTACCATCACGGCAGGAGAAACATCGGTTAAATGCGGAATGATACTCCGCTCTTGCCAAAACTCATTGTAATTCGGGTTGGATTTCAGTTGTTGCCAGAAAAAATTATCCTCCCCGTAGTAGGCATCGGCGTTTTTCAGTGGTCCCATATCCATAAAAAACTGGTAGCCGTCATTCGTTCCGGGGTTCACCATTTCGTACCAGGCCTCGTCTGTCGGGCCGTCTTTTTGGTACCCGAATACAGTGGTAGCCAACCAGTAGCTCAGAAAGTAGGCTCCATTGTGATGGAAGTCGTCAAAATAGAAATCGCCGATGGGAGCCTGAGGTGAAACCGCTAGCAGATTAGGATGGGCGTAGGGAAGGGCGGCGGCACTATAAAACCCCGGGTAACTGATGCCCCATTGACCGACTTTACCATTGTGATTTTCCAAATTTTCCAGAAGCCACTCAATGGTATCATAGGTATCCGTGCTCTCGTCGATTTCGTTAGGATCTCCAGTTCGGATACCGACGGTTGGCCGCATGTTGTCGTACAATCCCTCCGACATCCACCTTCCCCGGACATCCTGATAAACAAAAATATACCCGTCTTTCATCAAAAAAGGAGAGGGACCGAGGGCATTTCGCATGTTCCCTTCCCCGTAAGGTCCCGCATTGTAGGGAGTACGTTGCATCAGAATGGGATAATCCACCGATTGATCTTTTGGATGGTAGACAACGGTGTGAAGCGTTACACCGTCACGCATGGGGATGTCGTATTCCGTTTTGACATAATTTTCCTTAACGTAATTTTCGTTTTGTGCTTGCACTAATGAAAACGTTGAAAGGATCCAGAATCCCAGCAGGTAGCGAATTATTTTTTTAGGTTGCATCTTTACTTCTTTGGTTGCGCTTATGTAAACTTTTTATAATTTGAAAGGTTAAAACTTCATTTGGGTAAAAAATGAGTAGTTTTGTTTTTTAGTTTTGTCCCTTTCCCCGAGTCATTGGTTACCGGAGAGTAGAACAGTGTTCGGACGAATAAAGTTAAAACAGTAATTTGAATAAATGAAAACAGTAGCATTAATTCCCGCAAGATTTGGCGCTACCCGCTTTCCAGCGAAGTTGCTGGCCGATCTAAGGGGAAAGCCTCTGATTGCCCGAACCTACCTCAGTACCCTGAATACCGGAGTATTTGATGAAGTAATGGTGGTTACCGATCACCAGGATATAGCTGCTGCCATTCAGCAGGAGGGAGGAAAGGTATTTATTAGTAAAAAGGAACACGAAAGCGGATCAGACCGAATCGCGGAAGCAGCCGCCTCCCTGGATGCCGAAATAATCGTGAATGTTCAGGGGGACGAACCTTTTCAGGATGAAAAATCCCTTTCGGATTTAGTAGCGGTATTTGAGGACGATCAAGTACAGGTAGCTTCTTTAATGACGCCTATCTCCGGGGATGCCTTGATTCAAAACCCGAATATTGTAAAAGTGGTCACCGATTCTGATAATTTTTCTCTTTACTTCAGCCGGTCGCCCATACCCTTTCAACGAAACGATAACAGCCAACCGAATTATTTCAGGCACATAGGTATTTATGCCTACAAAAAGTCATTGCTGATGAAATTCACCGGTTGGGAGAAGTCAGCACTTGAGAAGGCCGAAATGCTGGAGCAATTGCGACTGCTGGAAAACGGTTATCAGGTGAAGATGGTCGAAACCAGCCACCAGGCGGTGGCCATCGATGTACCGGAAGATCTGGAAAGAGCCCTTCGGTATTACGATGCTATCAACCCACGGTAAAACCGTATCCGCCCCATCCCTTTGCCAATGGTTTGAATAGAAAATTTTGACTCAGTTTCCCCTTTATTTTTCAGGTAGGTTAACCAGGTTCAACGAATGAACCGCGGCGAGGCCAGCTGTTTCGGTTCTGAGGCGGTGTTTTCCCAGGGAGCAGGGGTGGAAGCCTTTTTCCAACGCCAGGCTGATCTCACCCGGACTGAAATCTCCTTCCGGTCCGATTAAGACCAGGTAGGATCGGTTAGGCGTTGCCAATTGCATCAAGTGTTGGGTATTGTCTTTATCCAGATAAGCAATGTACCGATCGTAGGTAGCAAACGTTTTGTCCGCAACAAAATCTTCAAAGGGAGTGATTTCATTCATTTGCGGCAGCCAGGCTTTAAAACTTTGTTTGCAGGCTGCAATGAGTTTTTTTGTAAGTCGATCCAGGTTTACCTGACTTCGTTCGATATGGGTGGTCTTCAGAAAAGTGATTTCGTTAAATCCGATTTCAGTAATTTTTTCCACCATCCACTCCATGCGATCCGTGTTTTTAGTAGGGGCCACAGCAAGATGAATGTGAAACGTTTCCTGAGGATTAAACTCCTGCTCGATTATTTTTAACTTACATTTTTTCGGATGGTTTTCCGCAATCATGCAGGTAAAAAACGATCCCTTTCCATTGGTGAAAAGTACGGTGTCACCTATATTTTTTCGTAAAACCTTGACCAGGTGGTGGGATTCTTTATCACTCAGTGTAAACGCCTCCCCGTTGATTTGTTCTTCAAAAAAAAGTTGCATCCTTAATTTATTGTTTGGTCGAATTTATAAAAATTCATTCAGAATGAAGGGAGAAAATACGTAATATTGCATGCATATTCAATAATAAACCTCCTGAAACCATGACATCTGAAGACTTGATCGAATCCATAAAGTCAACCAAAAATCCGGATTGGCAGCAATGGCTGGAACAAACGCTACAGCTATTTGACTGCGTGACGGGTACCTTGCACGTGTTGAATCCTACCACCACTATTTTGGAGTTAAAGGCAAAGCAGGGAATCCCCGATTTTTTATTACCCAAAATGACCCAAATCCCGGTGGGAAAAGGAATGGCAGGGATCGCTGCTGAACGAAAGGAGGCCGTACAAGTTTGCAACCTTCAGACGGATGCCTCCGGGGTGGTCCGCCCTGGAGCAAAAGATACCAAGGTGGAGGGCGCTATCACGGCTCCCATGCTTTTAGACGGCAAACTTTATGGAACCTTGGGAATAGCCAAAAAGGAGCCTTATGAATTCACCGAAAGTGAAACCGATACGCTGATGGCCATTGCCGCTTCCATGGCAGCATTGGTAAAGGATTCCGAGCGCTAGACCTTTACGAATATTTTCAGTCGGTAGAGCAGGTACAGAAACACCCAAACCAACAGGAATGCCCCAAATGCCTGGAATACGGGGTACCAATCCTCAGGCAAAGGAGCGTACAGTCCTGAAAATAATTTTTTGCTTGTATACCCAAAATCGATGAAACTGTAAGCGAAGTAGATGGTTAGGGAATTCAGTCCGATAACCTGAAAGAAGAACGCCCACTTTCGGATATGCCATACATCGATAATCCAATAGAACATCAGTAAAAACAAAAAGGCCATTCCTGTAGTCAGCAGGATAAAGGAGCTGGTCCAGAGGTGCTTATTGATGGGAAAATGCAAACTCCAAAGTAAACCAAGGGCAATTCCCGCTACTCCTGCGATAGCCAAATACTGGCCCTTTCGCTTATCCAGCCAGGCTTTACCTAGTATTTCACCGGCAAGAGTCCCAAATAGGGTCAAACACAGGGAGGGTATTTGGGTCAATATACCCAATTCGTCATAAGTGCCCTGCAGCAATCGGCCGGGTAGGAAGGTTCTGTCAAACCACCCAACCAGGTTTCCTTCAAAGCTCAGGTCACCTGCTCCGTATCCCGGCACAGGAATTAAATACAAGGCCGCGTAGTAAAGCAACAAGATAGCCAACCCGGAAGCCAATCGTTTGTAAAAATCCATATTCAGATAAAACAGCGTAGCGACAAAGGTCGCCAGGCCAATCCTTCCCAGCACACTTCCCAACCTGATCTGGGAAGGTTCGAAAAAGGGGATGGGGGAATTTTTATATACGATGCCTAAAAGTATCAGGATAAGCATACGGATAAAGGTTTTTCGATACAAGGTGGAATTGGGCAAGCCCATAGCCTTTCCCTTATTCAAAGAAAAGGTGAGGGAAACCCCGGCGATAAATAGAAATAAAGGGAAAATGAAATCGTAAAAGGTAAAGCCATTCCATGCAGGATGTGTTAGTTGGTTGGCCATCCAATCGATGGCTCCGATTCCAGTCTTGCCTTCAAGCAAGAAGAGAAAAGTACCCCCTCCTGCAATCAATAACATGTCAAATCCCCTCAGGGCATCTATGGAAAGTAAACGTTTGGATGAAGAAGGAGCGGCAGATACTGGCGATCCTAGTTCAGGATCTTTTCGTTGTTCACTGGAAGTAGTAGTACTCATGATTACTTTATTAGGTGATTTGGGGTTTTATATCCGAAAATCCCTTGATTTGACGGATTCCTACCAATTTATTTTATTTATTTGGAATTTAAAAGTATTTTTAATTTCTCCATCTTTAAAAAACCACAGGACAGATGGAAATATTTTCGAAATCAACGACAAGATACAGGTATGAAAAAGAATCGAAGAGATTTCATTAAAATAGGAAGTTTAGCAGGTCTTTCTGCCCTATCCGGCTGGCCTACAGAATCAAACGGATCTCCTAACCCCGGCAATATCCCGGTCAGGCCGGCAGGATTTAATATGAGCGGTTATGCCGCACCCGCCCTGGACAAAGTGAGGATAGGGTTTGTTGGACTGGGAAACAGGGGCCCGGGAGCCGTCGTCAGAATGAGTAAAATAGAGGGGGTGGAGATAGCAGCGTTATGTGATCTAAGGCCGGAGCGAATCAGCCACGTGAAAGAACGCATCAAAGAAACTCCACACGACCCTGCTGTCTATACGGGTTCAGAAGATGCCTGGAAGGAAATGTGTGAGCGAGAGGATCTGGATCTGATATACATTGCAACCCCCTGGTACCTACACACCCCAATGGCTGTCTATGCCATGGAGCAGGGCAAGCATGCTGCCACCGAGGTGCCTGCGGCGATCACACTGGATGAATGCTGGCAATTGGTGGAAGTCTCCGAAAAGACCCGGAAACATTGCATGATGCTGGAAAATACCTGCTACGATTTTTTCGAATTGCTGACATTGAACCTGGCAAGGCAGGGGTATTTTGGGGAAATTATCCATGGAGAAGGGGCTTATATTCACGATATTCTGGAGGGCAACTTTTCTAAAACGAAGTATTACGACATGTGGCGCCTTAAGCAAAACATGCGCAATGGAAGCCTTTACCCAACGCATGGATTAGGTCCTGTGGCGCAGGTGATGAATATCAATCGGGGTGATCGGATGGATTATCTTGTTTCGGTGTCCAGTCGGGATTTTATGATGGGAAAGAAAGCGAAGGCTCTGGCTGCCGAGGATGCCTTTTACCAGCCGTTTGCGGGTAAAAATTTTCGCGGCAATATGAATACCACCACCATCAAGACCGAGCAGGGAAGAACCATCCTGCTACAGCACGATGTCACTTCTCCCAGACCCTACTCCAGGTTGCATACCATCAGTGGCACGGAAGCCTATGCCCAGAAATATCCGCTGCCGGGCAAAATTTCCGAAGGACACGAAGGCTGGTTATCCGAAGAGGATATGCAGACCCTGGAAGAAAATCACCAACCCCCCATCGTCAAAAAAATCGGGGAATTGGCCAAGCAAATTGGCGGCCATGGTGGTATGGATTTTTTGATGGATTGGCGAATGATTGATTGCCTCAGAAATGGGATTCCATTGGATATGGACGTGTACGATGCCGCAGCATGGAGTTCCATAGGACCATTAAGCGAATGGTCGGTAGCCAATAGGAGTGGAGCGATCGATGTGCCCGACTTTACCCGTGGTGCCTGGAAAAATAATGCTCCGGTAGATGTGGAATTGAGTAAGGGAGGAACCACCAAAATTCTAACTGCCTAGAAGGGGTATTCACAAAGAAAAAGGACCAGGTATTTAATTCTATTTGGAAATTCATCGAATTTCTCTCACATTCAGGCTAAACCCTAAAAAAAAATTGTTGAATGAAAATCTATAAACGTAAAACCCCGGCGGATCTTGGAAAAGCTGCCGGTGAGGAAGCGGCCCTTGCCATCCAAGCTGCCATTAAGAATCAAGGTGAAGCAAACATTATTCTGGCCACCGGAACCAGCCAGTTTGAGACGATCAAGGGCCTGTTGGCGCATCAGGAGATCGATTGGAAGAAAGTAAGGATGTTTCACCTGGACGAATACCTGGGCTTGGACATCTCACACCCGGCTAGCTTCAGAAAATACCTGAAAGAACGATTCGTCGATAAAGTAGCGCCCTTGAAAGCCTTTCATTTCATAGACGGGGAAAGGGATCCGGAGAAGGAAACGGAGCGATTAGGCGACTTGATCCGGGAAAATCCGATTGATGTGGCCTTGGTAGGGATTGGTGAAAATGGCCACCTTGCCTTTAACGATCCGCCTGCCGACTTTGATACCGAGGAGCCGTATCTGGTGGTGGATCTGGACGAGGCTTGCAGGAAGCAGCAGTTTAATGAAGGCTGGTTTCCGGACCTGAATGCCGTTCCCACCCGGGCGATCAGCATGTCCATACGGCAGATCATGAAGTCTAAAAAAATTATTTGTTCTGTACCGGATGCCCGGAAAGCAGCAGCAGTGAAGTCCTGCCTGGAGAATGAGCCCAGTCCGGAATTCCCTGCCAGCATTCTACAGGAGCATGCGGATTGTTCCCTGTACCTGGATGAGGCTTCTGCCTCCCTTCTGGATTCATCCACTGCTGTAAACGAATAGCCAAGCCCAACCATGCCCAAAACCCAAACCGTAGAAATCGGAACGCTCAACCAACGGCAAACCTATCAGTCCATTGCCATCATCGGGGGCTTGTTTTTCATCTTTGGATTCGTGTCCTGGGTGAATGCCATTTTGATACCGTATTTCAAAATAGCCTGTGAGCTGAATAATTTCCAGTCCTATCTGGTAGCTTTTGCTTTCTACATCTCTTACTTTATTTTCTCGGTTCCATCCTCTTATTTGCTCAAAGCAGTAGGGTTTAAAAAGGGAATGATGGTCGGTTTTTGGGTCATGGCGTTGGGTGCCTTTGTGTTTTTGCCGGCAGCAATGGTCCGGACCTACGAGCTCTTTCTGTTGGGACTGTTTTTGATAGGTGCGGGTTTGGCGGTGTTGCAGACGGCCGCAAATCCTTACATCACGATTTTGGGACCAAAAGAGAGTGCTGCCCAACGGATAAGCATCATGGGAATCTTAAACAAAGGGGCTGGAATATTGGCCCCTTTGCTATTTGCAGCCGTCATTCTCCGGGTTTCAGACGATCAAATCATTTCGCAGTTGCCCCTTATGGAAGCTTCTGAAAGAGAAAGTTTTCTGGATGAACTGGTCCGCAGGGTCATGGTGCCCTATGCGATCGTAGGCACGGTGCTGGTGCTTTTGGGTATTTTGGTGAGAATTTCGCCGCTACCAGAGATCAATACCGAAGCAGAAAATGAAACGGTCTCTCAGGCGAATGCCAGCAAATCCTATATCCTTCAGTTTCCCCATTTGATATTGGGTGCTGTAGCCATTTTTTTACATGTAGGCACGCAGGTGATTGCGATCGATACCATTATGAGCTATGCCATTTCCATGGATATTTCCTTGCTGGATGCCAAAGTGTTTCCCTCCTATACCCTGGCAGCCATGATTGCAGGCTATATCTTTGGCATCATCGTTATTCCCAAATTCCTTTCACAGGTGACGGTACTTAAAGCTTTTACCACCATGGGGCTGTTGTTTACCTTTTGTATCCTTTGGTGGGGAGGAGCGGTTTCATTTTTGGGAATGGAGGTAGACATTTCCATCTGGTTTGTGGTGTTGCTTGGACTGGCAAACTCCCTGGTTTGGGCGGGAATATGGCCCCTGGCGTTGGACGGATTAGGGAAATTCACCAAACTGGGTGCTTCCATTTTGATAATGGGACTGTGTGGCAATGCGATCCTACCCATGGTTTATGGGTATTTTGCCGATACGGCCGGATTAAGGGAGGCTTATTGGGTGCTGGTTCCCTGCTATCTGTATCTCATGTTTTATGCTTTTAAAGGATACCGGATCAGAAAATGGAGCCGGAATTAGTCAAAATGACTCCAATTGGAGTCATTTAATGCCTGTAGGTCATCTGGCGTATCGATGTCAATCTTTGCAACTTCAAGCGATACCAGCCCAACCTGCTCCGGATGGGTGTGAAATATGTTTTTAGCGCCCTGTTTGTCTTCGAGTGAAAGCAAACTGGAAAAACAACTTTTATCAAAAAGAGCGGGCACCCCCGGGACTCTTTTATAAAAGGAAGCAATCATAGGAAGGGCCGTTTCCTTTTTTTTATCCAATAGGGCTTTTAGATGAGTTGTGGTGATCAACGGCTGATCAGAAAGGAGTATGAGGAGCTGATCGATGGTTGCGATTTTTTCAAGGGAGGCCAACCCCAGTTTGATGGAGCTACCCATGCCGCTTTTCCATTCGCTGTTTCGGATGGTATGCAACCCTGGCTCAACAGAGAGGTCAAAGGTATAAGCCCCCTCGACCAGCATAACTGGCCCCACATGCAGTTCCAGAGCCATTTTTATGGTGTTTTCTAATAACGACCTTCCCTGGAATTCCACCAGCTGTTTGGGATGTCCCAACCGGCTTGAATTTCCCGCTGCAAGAATGACAATACCCGTTACCATAGGCTATCTGGGCAAATCATTTCCCATGAAGGCGTTGGGATTAACCTTTGGAATGGTGCTTCCCCATTTGGCCTCAATGGCCTCAATAAAGTAATTGGCAAGAAACGCATTGGCACGGGCATTGGTATGCACGCCATCCACCGAAAAACCGCCGTTCGGAGGTACAATAGAGTTGGTCAGCGGTACCGATCCCGCATTGACAGTTCCTGCAGCCACCTGATCCAAAAAGGCCTTGACATCCACCAGGACAAGGCGATCGCTTTGTGACGCAACAGCCGCTTCAATGAACCCATTGAAGGTATTGATTTTTTCTTCCAAAATTTCCTGTTCGGATGGCAGGAGCACGTACTGATCTTCAACGGGAACTGTCACCCCCCTGATAGCACTGTTATTACCTCCTACGGGTTCACCCAGGACCGTGGCAAGCGTCAAGGCTACCTTGTCGTTGGCGTTGCTTAGCCGAATAGAGGGGATACCTGAGGCACTCAGGTCGGTTAGGGTTTTGTCTTCCATTACAAAACCGTTAAAGCCAGGTTGAAAAGTAATGGTCCGCAGGTTTCTTTCAGTATCGGTGATCAGCCCGGCTTGCGCCACCTCATTCAAGGCCTGGTTGTATTGAGTATAAGCGCCATTGGCCAAACCCGCCAAACTTTGGTTTAGGGGGAGAGCGTTCCAGCTTATCGTGCTGAAAAAAGGAAGGCTGTTTAAACTGGGAATGTTTGCAACGACTCCTTTGGCATCCGGATTGGCCTGAAGGAGGGTATTCAGAGCAGTGTTGTATAGTTGCTCAAAGGTTTCGTCCGCTGGCAATAGGGCAGGGTTGGCCCCTCCCTGGAGTGCATAAGGCAGGACATCATTTTTACCTAGCCAGAAAATCAGAAACGTACCGCCATCTGCCAGTGCTGCTGCGGCATCAGCTACCAAGGTGGAGGTGCCCGGGTTGCTCGCAAAACGAGCATAATGGAGGTTAAACAGGGGATGTTCCGGAGCATTTATATTACCGGTTTCCGGGGACAAGGCGGCTGCCAAATTCATTCCATTCACCCCAAAATTGTTGATTTCTGCCCGGTTTCCATCAAACGGAAGCAGGGGATTTCCCGGAACGATCGGGGAGGGGATGACGGACCCGGAATTGGCGTCTACCCTTAATATCAGCCTTCCGATGGTGGTACCCGGAGGGCTTAAAACATAAGACCCCACCTCAGCGTCCACATCCGGAAGATTGAATTCTCCTCCGCCAGCTTCTTTTAGCTGTTCTGCCAAAATGACCGCATAAGAATTTTGTTGGCTCCGATTATACAGGGCACCGTCCATAACGCCGGCAGTGACCGAGCTTCCAATCGCAATGGTTTTACTGAAATCGACTTGCCCGGGGCTTGGTTCGGGATTTTCTATTTCCGGGAACTCATAAAAACCATCACAGGCACCTAACAAAAGAAAGGCTACTAAATACAGGAAATTTTCAGTCCGTTTCATTTTTTTGCAGGGTTTAATTTAGCAATTCATCAAAAGTGATGGAAAGGTAGTAAATGGCCCCAATGGTAGGCCCACCGAAATTCAGAAAATAACGGTTGTTGAAAACGTTCGACCCGCCCAGTTTTACGACCGATTTCAATTGCTTTAGCTTATACGATACCTGTGCATCGACATTGTGTACTTCCGGAACGTCCCCTTGGGCAAAGGAGGATTCCCAACGAAATGCTGTTTGGTACCTGTAGGCGACATTAAAACCCAGGTTTTCAGTGAGTTTTCGGTTGCCGAAGGTAATGTTGTATTTGTGCTCAGGGGTGTTGAATTCGGATAAAAATCCTTCCTCGAAAGCGGTGATCATGCGGTTGAAATTGTAGTTTCCTCCAATGCTGTAATTATTAGGCAAGTTGTATGTGAGGCCAATAACCGCTCCATGGGCCTCTACCTCCCGATCAACGATATTGGTGTAGGTTTGAAAGGTATTTTCCTGACCGGGGATGGTGACGGGTGTCAACAGGGTAGGGGCATTGATGGCATTGATAGCACCCTGATCGGTAGCGGGCGAAGCTCCCGGATACACCGGTCCCGGGGCTTTACGTATGGCTGTTTGGGAGATAAAATCATCGTAACTATTGTAGTAATAAGCGAGGTCAATCAATAAACGATTGTCGGCGAGTAGTCCTTTATAACCCAGCTCGATGGAATTGACTTTTTCTGGCCTGAGGGCCGGCAAATCCGTCACTTGCTCCAATAAGTTGGTGGCGGAGGCAGCTACCGGACTTGCTCCAGCTGCCACCGCTTCTGTATACGCCTGAACAGAAGCAAGGGAAAAAGCATTTTCAAACACATTGTATTTTTCTCTGTAATAGGGCAGGCCGGCGATCAATCGTGCGGAAACCACATTTAAATCAATGTGTTGGGCCTGGGTGGTAGGCATCCGGAACCCCGTTTGGTAAGAAAGCCGAAAGTTGCTGTTCCCCTCCGTAAATACCCCCGAAATCCGTGGGCTAAACTGGCCTTCAAAATTCTCATTTTTATCATACCGGACCGAACCGGTAATTTTTAATTTTTCCTGCAAAACCCGTTTGGAAGCTTGCGCATAGCCACCAAATTCGGTCACCGATATGTCATTCCCTTCTACGTCTGCGAAAATGGTCCCGTTGGACCTTAGGTCATAAACCCGGTAAGAGGCACCTACCTGAAGGTCCATAAAATCAATTTCATTTTTGAAATTGTATTGTCCTTCGGTCATATACATTCGGGAGCGGTCATTGAACAAAGAGCCCTGCGGGATAAAATCTGCCCGGATGTTCCGTTCTGCATTTTCAAATTCTGGCGTTCCCGGAAGAAACCTGCCTTGATCGGCCTGGTTTCTGGCAAACCGATGGGCTTCCGTTTGTTGGCTGGCTGTCCCCATGCTGCCGGGAGCTACCTGCTGCAAGGCAAGGGCTCCCAGGTAATTCAATGTATATTCTCCAAACCACTGGGCATTGCCTTTCCACTGTTCGTTGATATTCACTCCCGTCAGGTCAGCAATGTAGGAGTCCCCGGAATCTTCCCGCGTGGTGTAGGCTCTCAAAAAATAGCTGTCTGACGTTAACTCCAATTTATGTTGCGTGATGTTAAAATTATTCAATGAGTAACGCTGAGCTCCCGTATAAACGGAAGTTCCGGAACCGTAATTCAGCGTATAGGATAATTCTGCCTGGTCATTTACCCGGTAATGAAGGGCGCCGCTTACCTTGTAGTTTTTGGCCCCATAGTCTACCAGGTCGCGTTCGTCGTAACCTGTTCTCGACACGACCTGATCTGGAATGCTGCCAATATAGCCCCCCAATCCAAATGCATTGGCTTGCTGCTGAATGGCCCCCACATTTCTCAGTAATCCGATATTATTGGCCACCTCATCCCCAAACACGTGCACCCGGTTTTCGCCGGGGTTGAAGGATAGATCTCCTTGTGCTCCCTGATTGAGATCGGTCTGGTCCGTTCCGTACCAGTCTTCTGCTTCCATAAAAGAGGCACTTATTTTAAAGGCCCATTTGTTATTAAAGGCCTTGGCATACCGTATGGAGCCTTCAAACATGGGTTGGGGGGAAGCGGGCTCTCCTGCTCTTCCTCCTATATGGTTGATGCCCTGCTTGTAGAAGGCACTTAGGCCCTGGTACTCAAAAGGACTCTTGCTGTTGATCAATAATATTCCATTAAAGGCATTGGGGCCGTAAAGGGCAGAAGCGGCTCCCGGGATAAACTCCACGCTTTCCACATCCAATTCTGAAGGTCCGTTGAGGTTGCCTATGGGGAAATTTAAGGCAGGAGCCTGGGTATCCATGCCATCGGTCAACTGGACAAATCGGGTATTACCCGTGGAATTGAAACCCCGGGCATTCAGGATCTGAAAATTGATGGAAGTGCTGGTAACGTCCACTCCTTTGAGATTGGCAATGGCTTTATAGTAGGTATCACTGGCAGTTTCCCGGATGTCCAGGATGTCCATCTTCTCAATGGTCACCGGGGACTGGAGAATGCTTTCTTCTACCCTGGAGGCGGAAACCACTACTTCCTGCCCCAGCATGGTTTGTTCTTCTAATTCAACCTGTAGGCCGGTAACCTCATTTTCGGTAATTTGAATTTCCTGGCTGGCAAAGCCGATCATTGAAAATACCAGGGTAAGAGGTGGGGGTTGGCTGACGGTTAAATTAAAGTTACCGTTTAGGTCTGTGATGGTTCCGATAACCTTTCCTTTTACCAGAATGTTGACTCCGATTAACGCTTCGTTGGTTTCGGATTCCGTCACTTTTCCCGAAATAGAGGTGGTACTTTGGGCGTTTAATTGGGAAAAAGAAATGAAAAACCCCAGAATTAGCGACCAAAAGCCTGGCCTGAAATACATTGTAACGTTTTCCATAACATGATGAGCTAGGGTTAATATTTATTGTTTTATGGATTTTATTCTGATAGTCCCCTTCCAAATTATCCAAACAATTGAATGATTTGGGTATTAATTTACAATTGGTCTTTTGATTGTTTAACGAAAAGTTTTCGCTTAAGGTAATAAAAATCCAATATAGTTTTAATGTAGATGACTCCTGAGGGGAATTAAAAAGCCCCAAAAAAACAGGGGCTTTGAAATTTGGGCCTTTTCGGCATGTTACTTTGATTTGTTTTCTTCGTTGACATGCGTCACCAAGCGGTCGCAAAGTGCTTTGATTTCTTCCGAAAAATACTCGTCTCCGGTACTGTTCAGGATGGTTTGGCCCATGCCACCTAAGATATCGATGTAGAAACGCTTCATTTCGGCCACTGACATTTCATTGGTCCAGAGATCGATTCGCAAGGTGCTTTGATTTAAGTTATCCCAAACATTCACGCTAATGCTTCTGGTGGATTCCATTCCTTCCGCTTCTTTATCAGAAGCATCCCATTCAATACTTTTAGGGAGGTTTTTATCGTCCAGGGATACAGTGAATTTGATTTCGGATTTTTTCATTTTTGTATGTTTACCTTTTGAGGAGGCAAAACTAACAAAGAATAGCGAAAGTTGGATACGATTATTATTGAAAGCCCGTCATTTCGGGAATTTCGCCCTTGATCACCAACCTTCCCTCGGTTTTCTTTCGGATTTCATCCGGGTCCACACCCGGTGCGTGTTCCAATAGTTTGAATCCACCTTCCGGAAGAATGCTAAATACGCCCAGGTCTGTAAAAATCTTATGTACGCAACGCACGCCGGTTACGGGGAATTTGCATTGTTTACGCAATTTGGAACTACCATCCTTGTGGCAATGTAGCATGGCCACCAGTAGTTTGGCATCTGAAGCTACCAGATCCAGTGCTCCACCTACCCCTTTTATGAGTCCGGAGGCTATTTTCCAGTTGCTGATATCTCCATTTTCGGACACTTCAAGTGCTCCCAAAATGGCCATGTCTATATGCCCTCCCCGGATCATGGCAAAAGCATCAGCCGAATCAAACAAGGAGGAACCTTTGACCATGGAGATGGTTTCTTTGCCGGCATTGACCAGGTCAGGATTGATATCCGAAGACTGCGGATAGGGACCGATACCCAGCAATCCATTTTCAGATTGGAGGACTACCTGTAGGTGGTCGGGTATGTAGTTGGCGACCAGCGTAGGGATGCCAATCCCCAAATTGATGTACTGTCCATCTTTAATTTCTCTGGCTATTCGGCGGGCTATTTGTTCTTTGCTAAGCATGGGTAAAAATTACGGAGAAACGGTGATGTTTTCAATTCTTTTTTCGTAACCGGCTCCCTCAAATATGCGCTGTACATAAATCCCCGGGGTGTGAATTTGATTGGGGTCCAGTTCTCCTGCAGGTACCAATTGCTCCACCTCTGCTATGGTTGTTTTTCCCGCGGCTGCCATTAAAGGATTGAAATTTCTGGCTGTACCCTTGTAAATCAAATTCCCGGCGGTGTCTCCTTTCCAGGCTTTGACCAGGGCAAAATCTGCCTTGATCCAGCGTTCCAGCAAGTACAATCGGCCGTCAAATTCGCGGATTTCTTTTCCTTCTGCCAATTCTGAACCGATGCCTGCTGGCGTGAAAAAAGCAGGGATTCCTGCACCCCCGGCACGAATGCGTTCTGCCAGCGTCCCCTGGGGGATGAGTTCCAGCTCCAGTTCACCCGCCCGATACTGGTCTTCGAATTCTTTATTCTCACCGACATAACTGGCGATCAGCTTCTTGAGCATTCGTTTTTTCAGCAACAAGCCAACACCAAAATCATCGACACCTGCATTATTGGAGATACAGGTAAGCCCTTTTAGATTTTTTCTGACAAGTGCCTGTATTCCTGCTTCCGGAATGCCGCAAAGCCCAAAACCTCCCAAAAGGAGCACCGATCCATCGGTGATGTCCCTGATGGCATCTTCGGCATCTCTTACTTCTTTATTTATCATGCGGTTTGATTTTATCCGGTCCGAAATAGGCGAGCGCTTGTTGTCGGTCTTTTTGCAATTGATCTTTCAAGGCCTCTAAATTTCCGAATTTTTTTTCCGGCCTCAAAAATTCCAGAAACGCAACTTCAATGGTTTTTCCATATAAATCACCGTCGAAATTTAAAATGTTCACTTCTATGTTTTTAGCTTCACCCGAAACAGTAGGCCTTTTGCCTATATTCAGCATTCCTCCAAAGCTCTCAGATCCTGTATTTACACGAACAAGATAGGCCCCATCCATAGGAATCAGCTTGTCCGGTTCTTCAATTTTGATATTGGCAGTAGGAAATCCCAGGGTACGGCCGATTTGATCTCCACGAATCACCACGCCTTCCAGAAAATACGGTTTTCCAAGAAATTCATTGGCGGTGGCAATATCACCTGACTCCAGTGCTCTTCTTATTTTGGTGCTGCTGATACCTACATTATCGATGTCCTGCCGCGGGATTTCCTCCAACTCAAAATGATAGTCCTTTTGCCGGGCTTTCAAATGCTCAAAACTTCCCTCCCTACCTTTTCCAAATCGATGGTCGTATCCGATTACCAAAATTTTTGTCCGAATCGTTTCTACCAGCACCGAACGGATAAATTCTTCGGAGGGCATTTTTGAAAAATCCTTCGTAAATGGAATGAATAACAAATGATCTATTCCATAAGAAGCCAGTAAGCGGGATTTTTCTTCAAAGGTGCTTAGCAACTTAATACCGTGCTCTTCCGGAAATAATACCATCCGGGGATGCGGCCAAAAGGTCACCAGGACAGTTTCGCCGTCCATTTTCTGAGCGATCTTATGTATTCTTTTGAGGATTTTTTGATGGCCGAGATGAACACCATCAAAGGTACCTATGGTGACCACGGGACGCGTCACTACTGGAAAATCATCAAGAGATTTATAAATTTTCATTTCGCTCTTTATTGATTTTTTCTACCAATTCATCCAATTCCCAGGCATTTTCCAGCCTGAACTCACCGATTGCGGTTCGTTTTAGAGAAGATAGGTAAGCACCTACCCCCAGTATTTCCCCCATATCCCGGGCCAAACTTCGGATATAGGTTCCTTTGGAACACTGTATCCGGAAATGCACTTCCGGAAGGGAAATGCGGACCACTTCGAATGTCTTAACCGTCACCGGTCTTGGGTCTAATGTAACAGTGATACCTTTGCGGGCCGATTCATAAACCCTTTTTCCATCTTTTTTGATGGCTGAGTGACTGGGAGGAATTTGCATGATTTCCCCGGTGAGTGCTTCAGCGGCTCTTAGAATAGCAGATTCATCCAGAAACGAAGGATCTGCCACGTCCACTACCTCTCTCTCCAGGTCAAAAGACTCGGTGGTTTTGCCTAAAACAAAGCTTCCCTCATATTCTTTTTCCTGAGCCTGATACCCTTCAATGTTTTTAGTTTCTTTTCCCGCACAGATGATCAGCAGCCCGGTGGCCAGCGGGTCCAGCGTGCCGGCATGGCCGACTTTTTTTACTTTGACCGCATTTCTGATTTTTTTGACTACATCGAAGGAGGTCCACCGGTAAGGTTTGTTAACTAAAAATACGGCTCTATATGCTTGGTCTTTCGGCCCCATCAAAATACCCAGCCGGAGAGTATGGCCAAAAGGCCTACAATGGTACAATACACCGAAAAATAACTGAGCTTACTTCTCCGTACCAATTGAATCATCCAGGTGCAGGCGACCATTCCAGCAATGAAGGCCGCTAAAAACGCCACCACCATGGTTCCAAATTGCTCGTTTTGATAACTAAGGGCTCCATCGAGAATGTCTTTTCCGATTTTACCCAAAATCAAGGGAACTACCATCAGAAATGAAAAGCGTGCGGCCCGGTTTTTATCGATCCCCAACATCACAGAAGTGGATATGGTAGCCCCAGAGCGGGATATTCCCGGTAGCATGGCGAACGCCTGGGAAAGTCCAATAATAAGGGCATGGAGGTAGGATACCGGCTTTCCGGTACTTTTTGCGCGATCGGCCAGAAATAGTAGTAAGGCCGTTACCAACAACATAAACCCCACGAAAACCACCTTTCCTCCAAAAAGCTGCTCCAATTCCTCCTCAAAAAACAATCCAATACAGACCGCTGGAATCATGGACAGAATAATTTTGAACGAAAACTGCGTTTCTTCGTTGTTTTGAAATTGGAAAAGCCCTCGAATGATCTCATAGACATCCTTTCTGAAAACCACCAGGGTGCTCAGTGCGGTGGCAAAATGGACCACCACGGTAAAAAGTAAACTTTCCTCAGGAACAGAATCTCCTCCAAGAAGGGCAGAGGCAATCTCCAAATGGCCACTGGAGGAAACAGGTAAAAATTCGGTCAGCCCCTGAACGATGCCCAGAATTACTGCTTCAAAGAATGTCATTAATTGTTCTTTTTATAAAAGATGGCGTAAAATTGAAAAAGGAATCCGGACAGTACTACGATCGGGCCCAACGTTAATCCCATAAAACCGAATCCATGCGGCTGCTGATCCAATCCCATGATGACAAAACCCAACACGATAATCGCAATGCCAGTCAACATCAATTGGTAATTTTTTTTTGTAAAAGGCAAATGGTTATTTTTCATAATGTTAATATAATTCGTCCAGGGACATGTTCAGGTATTTGTTTATAGACCGAAAGGTGCTAATCCAGGACATAAAGGCCCCCAATAAAATCAAACTTCCGAAAAGTAAGGCTAATAATTCCGCATCGTATAGTAATTGAAGCCCTTCAATAAAATTTTTCCCATATTGCATCAAGCCAAAAATGATCCCGGATGCCAATATGCCCGCCAACGCCCCGTAAAGAAATGAGCGCCATAAAAACGGGCGCCTGATAAAACTCTTGGTAGCACCGACCAGTTGCATGCTTCGGATCAAAAAACGCTGGGAAAATAATGCCAACTTAATCGTATTACTAATTAAGATCACTACGGTCACCAATAAAATCATTATCAGCGTCCCCATTATCAGGCTTACCTTCAATAAGTTCTCATTAATAGAGGCGACCATATCCTGCATGTAGGTAACTTCAAAAACGTCAGGGATCGCTTCCAATTCCCCGACAATGGTAGCAATGCCCTCCGATGTCTGAAAATCTTCGTGAATGGAAAAGGTAAAGGAGTCTCTCAGTGGGTTTTCATCTAGAAATTGCGTAAAATCTTCTCCCACTTCCTCCAGAAAAAGACTGGCGGCCTCCTCTTTTGAAGTAAAGTGCATCACCGGCTCTTCTGCTCTTCTGAGTACATAAGGTTTATTTTCTATTTGCCGGAGCATTTGATCAATAGCATCTTTTTGTACGTTTTTGGCTAAGAAAACTTGTACCTCTATATTTTCCCTGATCAGGGTGGTCAGCTTTTTGGCCTGAATCATGACGACACCGAAAATCCCAATCATCAGCAACGAAAGGGTAATGCTGAAAAGCACACTGGCAAATTTATAGCTCCCCAGCCTTGTTTTTTTTCTTGGTTTTCCGCTCATGACAGGTAGATATTCGAATCAAAATTAATCAGGTAAATTTACTTAACCAACCTTATTATTTAATTTGATTGGAATCACTGCCTCCCCTGTGGTCACCATGATACAGGTAGCTTTGTCCTGAGCAATTGTCATCAAACCAGTGAACGTACCAAAAGCGGGCATCACCAGGCAATTTTCCCTGTAGAAAAAACAAGGTAAACTAATTCGCTGCTTGCTTTTACCCTTGATGCTAACCCCGGGATGCAGGTGACCGCAAACGTTCAGATATCCTTCCGGAATTTGATCCTGAGGCTCGTGGCTTAACAATAGCTTGCCCAAAACCAGGCATTCTGAATGGATGGTGAATTGACTGTTTTGGTACAATTTCTCCGGCAAAACATCATGATTCCCCTTGATTAAATGAAAGGAAATGGCATCATTTAATTTCATGAAGTCAAGAATCTGAACCCAGGATTGGTTGTACTCGCTATGAAACAAATCACCTAAAAAAATAAATTGCCTGGGCTTGTAGGCTACTATTAATCGCTGCATGATAGTGAAATCTTCCCCGTGTACGGATTCCGGGATAGGAATACCCGATTTTCGAAAATGGCCTGCCTTTCCGAAATGAGTATCTGCCACCAAAAGGCATTTTTCTTCCTCCAGCCAAAGGGCTTTTTCTTTAAGCAAGTGCAGCTGCTTCCCCCGCCACTCCCAGGTGCAATGTTCTTTTGTTTCTTTGGTCAATGCTCATCTCCCGATTCAGCTTCAAAGGTAAGCGGAAAAGTGATGATAGGAAAAGGAAAACCAATGTTCGTCTTTAAAAGTGGTCATCACCTCCTCCCAATCTCCTCTGGAGAATATGTTTTTGGAATAAAAATTGCACCTGCGGAAATCAGCATTCGTGCAATGTGAGTAATCCAAACCCAAAACTAACGTGTAATCGACATCTGTCTATGAAGCTACTTTCAATAATCGCATTCCATTTGGTATTTCTGACGGGATCAATGGGTCATGCTCAGGAATTGGAGCTTAGTGCCGGGCTGACCTACAAGTCTTTATTGGGTAAACAGCGTCAGCTTTATGCACCCGTTTTTGGCTTTGAAATGGGAGCCGCCCGGCAGGAACAGGCACCTTTTTCAGCAGATATGATTGCCTGGGGGGCCAATGTGGGCGTTTTCAGGATGCATCGCTCGGATACGGAAGGTGTTGGTCAATCTCAACAAATTGTGGAAACCAAAGCCACTTTTCGGTACGACCATTATTACAATGATTATTTCTCCTTTTTTTATGGAGCCGAGGCAGGGTTTTCCTTTACCACACTCCAAAGCGACCAGCCAATGATGTCCTCAGAAACCAATTCCACCCAACTCTTTACCCGGGGAATCATTGCTCCAAATGGGGGGATAAACTTTGAAATAAATCGTTACCTCGCCCTTTACTACAAATTGCAATACGATTTAGGTCACTATTTTGGACCCCAACCAAGCTGGGGCAACCCTTCCTCCAAATGGAATCACCTGGTGACTCAGACCGCCGGTCTTCGGGTAAGGATTTGGTAAAATGACTATTCTCAATCGAGTTGCTGTTGGGTTTGCAGATAGGCCATCAAATCAACCACTTCCTGGTTGGACAATGGCTCAAATAATCCCGGTGGCATCAAGGACACATCGGTAATCTCTTTGTTTTGAATGGAGGATTTATTGATCAGGACCGGATCTTGTCCGGCTATTTTCAGGGTAAGTTGCCGGGGTGTCTCTGCTACTACATTTCCAGTATACGTGCGGCCATCCATGGTGGTGATCACTACCAAACGGTAAGCCTCCTGAATCTCCGCACTTGGCTCCAATACATTTAGCAATATGTAATCGGGATCTTGCCGGTTCGAACCCGTCAGGTCGGGTCCGATTTCTGCCCCCTCAGCAAACATTTTGTGGCAACTCCCACAGGATTGCATAAATAGTCGCTTTCCTTCCTGCAGGTTTGCCGCTGACAATGCTTCTTCTGTCAGCAGGCTTCTGTATCGTTGGTAAGCCGCTTCATCATTGGGAACATGCTCTATGGGGCCCCAAATTTCAATGAAACCGCTACCAATCACCCGATGCAATTGCCTGGCTAAGGTCACTGGAATCTCTTTTTTGGAAATGGTTCCGGATTTAATTTCATCCATCAAAAGGTTGCCGTAAACCGGTCTGGAAGCCAGGGATTGCAGGATCGCCGTTTTCTGCGCTGCCGATGCCTGGGGATAGAGGCGAAGCAGCTTGGATCCCAAATCTGCCCGATTGTAACTGGCAACAGCCTTTATGGCCTCTAATCTCAACGCTTCTTCATCCAGTAATTTTGGTAGCAGGGGAATTAATTCTTGCTTTTGCTGCGCCGAAAGCATTTGCAGAGCCTGGACTTTATCTTCCTTATTTGCTGTTGGTGCCGTTAAAGTACGGATTGCTTCCTGGGTAGCCTCTGCATCCCCAAATTGAGCCGTAATTTGGGCTGCAAGCCGCTCCATTTCTCCATTTCCTTTCATCTGCCCGGCTAACGACCGCCAGGCATCCGGCATGGAAAGATCCGTTCTGCCTTCCATTCCCTGTAGCATTCCGTTTAGCAAAGCCTCCCTGTTTTGTTCAAATTGTTGGATGGTGGAAATCAAGACATCCAATTGATCCCCGTCCACCGCTCTTCTGGCCATAAAGGTCGTCAATTGCGGAATATTTGAATGGCTTGCTACCCTTAAAAACCGTTTAGGGTCTTTGTCAATCAGGTATTCGGTCCCGAACCAGACCATTTTGGGCAGGTTATGATCATTCCGATCTTCCTCCCGGCTCATCAATGCCGCTGCCAAATCCCATTTCCATGCTTCAGGAATGCGTTGCAAGGCAGCGGCCAGGTAAAGCCTAACCCTCGCCGAAGGATCCGTTTTTGCCAGTTGGGTAAATCTTTCCCGGGCATCCACAGGTGGGTTCCGGTCTTCACAAAGCAGTTGAATACCCCAGGCCCGGACATTCGGGTCCTGGTCGTCCAGCAAGGCCAAAAGGTCTGCTTGTTGCCAACCGTTTACCTGGTGTAAGGTCCACAGCGCGCGAAGGCGGTAATCGCCATTTTTATGGTTGTTGAATATGTCTTTTAATTCGGAAATACTTTCGTTATTTAGCGTATTGCCAGCAGCCCTTTTCTGTAGGATACCCCTTGCCCTTCGGGAATGCCAGTCACTTTTACTGGTTTGGAGTCGTACCAGCTCGGAATCGGATAGGGTATTCAGATCTTCGTACCGGCCTTCCCATTCTTCAGCGCGGGACGTTTCGGGCATGATGCGGAAGATTCTGCCTGTTTCTCCATGCAGCACTTCCTGCCCGCATATATCGGCATCGTGCCAGTCCAACACATATACCCCGCCCTCCGGGCCTATTTCCATGCTGAAGCCTACCCACTGGGCATTGTTGGCCATTAAAAAATCGTCCCCATGCTTTCCGGTAAATCCGGAGCCAGTTGGAATGAGATTATCTGTCAATACGGCGTGCTCGTGAATATTTGCCATAAACACCCGACCCCATTCCTCGTCAGGAAAGGCATCGGATTGATAGATACGGGCACCACCGTGGGCAGACCGATGACTATGGTCGGTGATGGTTTTGATGTCTTCGTATACGTAGGGATTGAAATGTTGGCCACCCTGCCGGTGATAAATTCCACCGGGAACCACATGCCACAGGTGTGGGATCACACAGGCGCTCATGATCCATTGCCCTTTAGGGTCATAATCGATTCCCCAGGGATTGCTAAAGCCATGGGCTACCACCTCAAATTCGTGTTTTACGGGATGATACCGCCAGACACCGCCATTGATGTCCACACCATCAGCCTCCAATAAGTCCTCCGGAAAAGGATCCTTGTGGTAGTACAATTTACTTTTTTCTTCTCCGACGGGTTTTCTGATCTTGGAGGGGGTGGCAAACCCCTGCAATCCATACAGCCATCCGTCAGGACCCCAATGAAGGCTGTTTAAGGTTTCGTGCCGGTCCCGAATGCCCCAGCCGGTCAGTAAAACTTCAATATCATCAATATCAGCCCGGTCGTCACCATCCCGGTCCGGTATAAATAGCAGATTGGGTGGGGCACCCACATACACCCCGTCAAACCCGACCGCTAATGCCGCAGGAAATGCCAAGCCTTCCATAAATACTTTTTTTTGATCGGCTTGCCCGTCCCCATCGGTATCTTCCAGAATCAGAATTCTACTATCGCCGGCATTCGAAAAACCATCTCCCCGGGATTCATAATCCCTGTTTTCTGCAACCCACAATCGGCCCTTATCATCCCAGCAAAAGGCCATGGGCTGCGTAATCATGGGCTCGGAAGCAAAGACATTGACCTGGAAACCTTCTTTAATGGTCATTTCTTCCACGGCCTCTTCCGGAGAGAGGAATTTGGCTTTTCTCCCCTCTTCCTGTGCAATGCGCCAAAGAGCGGTGGTATTATACATTCCTGAATTTCCAGTATACTCGCCCCAGGCTTCGGTTAAGGCCAGGTCCTCAAATTCATCGGTATAAAAGAGAAGCCGGTGCTTCAGAACCAATTTTTCGCCGGCTGCCAGGTTCCAGTCCGCATCCCGGGTGTAGGCCGGTCCAACACCAAACTGATTGTCTACCCGCCATTTTTGAGGATAGCCTTTATTATCAGGGTGATCAAATAAAGCAATGTTTGCCCGGTCCTCCCTGCCTTCTACCTGCATGCCAATATTCAACCACATGGAAGGCTGGCCTTCAGCCATTTCGTTTTGCTGTCTGGCGGTGTTGACAACCCCGGCATCCATTCCTTCTGACCAGGGCATCCTTAGAAACAGACCTCCGTAATCGTATTTACCAATGGTAAGCACCTCTTCCGCCTGTCCCACCCATTCCAGGTCCAGCAAATATTTTTGATCTTCCATTCGAAGCGACCAGTTTTGGGTTTCGGTTAGGAGGGGCTTGCCCAGGCTGTCCAGCATTTCGTACACCGTCTGCCATTCCACTTGTTCTCCTTCTTCCTGAAGTACATTGGCTGCTACCTTTCGCCAATGGCTTTGGTCCGGGTTGTGAAAATAATCCCGGCCGTTTACCCGGGTAAAACCCCAATAAAGCCCGGTTTGGTGCTGGTGGTGGTCCGGGCTGTATTCGGTTAACTGTCCGTCCCCATCCGGGGAACGTATGGGATGAATATAGGGCCGAAACCCTTCTTTCGTTTCCTGTACGAGCAGGGGCTCGTCCGGCAGGTCCTTTCTGAAGACCTGAAGCTGCCCGGTGGATTCATTTCGGGTAATTTTCAAATCTACCGGTCCTTCTGCGGTACGTGCGTTTTCTCCCTCTTTACTTCCTCCACATCCGAAGGTCAGCAGCAGGAGAAGTAGGACAAGGTTATTTCGCATGGGTTTTGTTTGGTTAATAATCACTTTTAGGATGGATGACTCCATATTGCCGTTTTATTCGCTTAAAGCGGTCAGTCAGATGACTTTGTATGGAATCGTACTCAGGATGATTGTAAATATTGTTCATTTCCATGGGGTCTTCCTGAAGATCGTACATTTCCCACTCGTCCAGTTCGTAGAAATGCATGAGTTTGAACCTTTCTCCTGTAATGCCTTCGTGTTTATTCACGCTATGTACGGCAGGGAATTCATAATAATGATAATACAAATAATCCCTCCAGTTTTCTGGCGTATTTCCGGTCATTAAGGGAAGCAGACTTCTGCCCTGCATCCGATCAGGAGCTTCAATGTCAGCTATATCCAAAAACGTCTGCGCGAAATCCAGGTTGGAAACCAGGTCTTCGTTGACCGTTCCTGCTGGAATTTTGCCCTGCCATTGCATTAATAGCGGCGTTCGAAAGGATTCCTCGTACATAAAGCGCTTGTCAAACCATCCATGCTCTCCCAGGTAAAAACCCTGGTCTGAGGTATACACAATCAGGGTGTTTTCATCCAGCCCGTTTTCCTCCAAATAATCCAGTACCCTGCCCACATTATCATCGACGGAACGGATGGTGGCCAGGTAATCGCGCATGTATCGCTGGTATTTCCAGCGGACCAATGCTTCTCCCTCAAGATCCTTCTCCTTAAATTCCTGAATAATGGGATCGTAAACAGCATCCCAGGCGGCTCGCTGCTCCTCATTCATGCGACCGTAGGTACGGTTAAAACTGCCTTTGTTCTTGTTTTCTTCCGTCCATAACTTCAAATCGGAATCTAACTGCATGGTTTCCCGAATGGTCATGTCCTGCTCTTTTGCGGCGGTTCCCCGGGTCTCGTAATCATCAAAAAGGTTGGAAGGCTCTGGAAATGCTACGTCTTCGTACAGTTCCAGATGATCCGGTCCTTTTTCCCATTCCCGATGGGGCGCCTTGTGCTGGAGCATCAACATAAAGGGTTTGCCATTGTCTTTATTGGCCTCCAGCCATGCCAGGGATTTGTCAGTGATCAGGTCGGTGACATAGCCCTCTACTGCTCCAGTGTCGGAGTCGGAAATAAAATCGGGATTGTAATAATGGCCCTGCCCCGGAAGGATTTCCCAATGGTCAAAACCCGTGGGTTTGGAGCGCAAATGCCATTTTCCAATCAGAGCGGTGGTATAACCATTTTCCCTCAGTACCTTGGGGAAGGTGATTTGTTCTCCGTCAAAGATATCGCCATTGGTCCGGTGGCCGTTTACATGGCTGTGTGCCCCGGTTAAAATCGTGGCCCTGGAAGGCGCACAGATGGAGTTCGTCACATAGGCCCTGTCAAAGCGCATCCCCCTGTTGGCAATTCGATCAATATTGGGAGTGGGAGCAAGTTGGGAAAAGCGATCCTCATAGGCACTAATGGCCTGAAAGGCATGGTCATCGGAAAAAATAAATACAATATTGGGAGGACCGGATGCGGTGGTTTCGGCTGTTTCTTTTTCGGAGCAGGCAACCATGGCAAGGCTAACAAACAAAATAAAGATCAGGGTTTTTAAGGGTAAGGAATTGACTTTTCTCATCATACGATTCTAATAAATAATAGGGGTTGAATTTTAAATGTAATGCAAACGATAACGGAAACAATATAAACACATTTCCGCGCACAAAGAAATTTGTTCGCAGCAAAACCCAACGTTGTTTACCGAAGGGGTTGTTTTTTATAAAAAATGGAAGTTCTTTTAGGGTACTGTTTCGCCAGGAATGCAATGGGTGTTCCGGATAGAATGGTTTCGTAATCTTGCATTTACAAAAAATGTAATTACCCAAAATGCTGCTTCAAAGGCTTTAATTGTGAAAGGAAATGGTTAAGTCAACAGTTTATCAGCTTCCTGTATTTCTATTTTTTATGCTGGCCCAGATAGGGTTTGGCAGACAGGACCCCATGCAGGTGTTGACTGCAAAAAGGGGATTGGTGGCACTTTGGGATTTTAAAGAGCCTGCTGGAATGCCCAGGAAAGCGGTAGGGAAGGGAGACTTTCCCCTCAATGAAAGGAACGGCCCGATCGCGCGAATGGAGGAGGGGCCGCTCTCCGGTTTTTCCTCCCATTTTGAGAAAAATGCTTTTTTGGCACTTCCTTTCGAGAAGACAGGTGCGCTCAATATTCACGGAAAAGGACAGGAAATTACGGTCATGGCCTGGGTGAAATGGTTCGGTAAAACCGGTTTTGTAGGAGGTATGTGGAATGAATTTACAGACGGAGGGAAAAGACAATACGGACTTTTTGTCGACCTCCCCCATTACAACGGGGGCAATCAGGTATGCGGTCATGTATCAGCCAGCGGGGGTCCCACTCCTCCCTTTCCGTATAGCTGTGACTACTCGGCCAGCAAACAGGAACTGACCCGAGGAAAATGGCATTTTATCGCTTTTACTTATGATGGTACGTATATTAAATCCTATCTGGATGGGGAGTTTAAGGAAAGAGCGCCAGAGCCTATAAAAAATACCCAGGGTTTTCCCGGAGTTCCCAACGGTTTGGTGCATTCCAAAAATCCCTATTATTTTCCGGATGGGTTAGGGAATAATGGTTCGGATTTCACCGTTGGGGCAGTGGTATTGCAGCGGGGCATGGGGAATTTTTTCAACGGCCTTATTGGGGGCCTTGCCGTTTTTGACCGGGTTCTGGACGAAGGAGAGTTGCAGGAAATTAACCGGCTGACGATGAATCAAACGGCTACCCCTTAAGTTTTGAAGACCTAGTCATTCCTATTGAGTTTCATTCAATGATTTCAACCTGAATGGGATTCAATAAATCATTTTGGATGCTTTCAATAACGTTTTCGTTGGGTTCTCCCTGATGTACGTAATACCGAAAGCTGCTTTTAAACGTTTCTCCCGGAGCGATGGTAAATTCGCCATCGACCATGGGAGCGTAGACCCAATAAGGCATGGTGGGATGAACGCGTATGGCTTGCGGGTATCGGAAATTGTCCGGATAACCAAACACGGTAGCCCCGGCGGTCTCACCTTCCACCACTCCGAAGGCCGTTACCCAGGACGCATGGGTGTGGTTGGCGTTTTCTCCGGTATAGCCTTCCGAAGTTAAGATGTTCCAGGTGTTGGTATAATGAACCGAGTCCACGGAATTCCATTCTTTGGAGCCCCGAAACCCCATGCCCCCATAGTGGTAATCCAAAATAAACAAGGTATCACTGCTGGTGTTGGTTTGCTCTGACATCAGGTCAAACAGGTAATAATCGGAAGTGGGGTAAACCATTACTTTCCAGGTTTCGGCTAGTACTTCGCCGTGCTTCAGACTAATATGACTTAGCAGACTTTCGAATAAAGCGGCATTAACCCCCTCTTCCACATGCACCAATTCCACATGCTCCACGGTTCCGGTTTCTTGGTGCTGATTCCAGAAATCTACTTTTTCTCCCTTGAACTGCGTATTTACCCAGGCGTTGAAGACAGCATGCTGGTGGGTATGGCCCACCGGGAAGGCATCTGTCAGGACCTGGCCTTCCGGACTATAGAGCGGGTGGATCATCCCGCTTCGTTTGTAATATTCGGGAAGCCCTTCATAGGGCATGGCGGTAGCCGTCTGGTAAAATAAAACCGGTTGTTCGTTCACTGCCAATTCCACTCCTTCTTCGGATTGGTTTACGGATACCCGGTTAGAAACCGTTCCCTTGGCCTGCCGCAATCCAAAATCGCCGGTCGTTCCGGCTGGCATCTCGTCAATGATGACCAACAGTTCTCCCGATGCCAACACCTGCGCCGGATAGGCCTTTCCGCTTTTTTCATTCACCAGTTCATAGTCACTTCCAGCCGGCAAATCCTTGTTTAAGGGGATTAATAGGGGGCTGTTTTTTCGATCCACTTCTCCCGCATCCAATACGACGCTCATAATAGGCGAGGAAGAGCAGCCCATTTGAGCAAATAAAAGTACACTGATGTAAAAATAAGCTTTTAACATAGATTATATGAGTTGAAAGACAGAATCCAATGGTAAGATCGTAAGGGGAAAGTGGAATTCCAATTTGCCGCGCTAAAATTTTGAAATGGCAGCCAAACAAATGTAGGGCCATGCCATTTTAACCGTAATATTTTTCAATTTGGCTTTTTATTCACCATATTGTTCGTCTTAATATCGTCTATTATCGTTTTCAATTTCTTATGAAGGAAAAATTTCAGTTCCTAGCCCTTTGGTTTTGTTTTTCTGTCGGCCTTTCTTATGGTCAATTTGCCCCTACGGATAAGGTCCCTTTGGATTCCAGGGTGAAAACAGGGCAGTTGGACAATGGTATGCAGTACTATATCCAGCAAAACCCCAAACCAGAAAACAAACTGGAGCTTCGGCTGGCGATCAAAGCAGGTTCCATGCAGGAACGGGAAGACCAACTGGGCCTCGCTCATTTTGTGGAACACATGGCTTTCAACGGATCGGAGCATTTCGAAAAAAACGAACTTATCAGTTATTTACAATCCATTGGTGTGGCATTTGGAAGTGATCTGAATGCCTATACCAGTTTTGATGAAACGGTGTACATACTGCCCATTCCTACCGATGACGAAGAGAAAATACAAAATGGGTTTCAGGTGATGCGCGATTGGGCAGGAGGGCTGTTGCTGAATTCAGAAGACATTGATGCGGAACGAGGAATAGTAGTGGAGGAATGGCGTACAGGTCAGGGAGTAGATCAGCGGATGAGAGATGCTTATTTGCCCGTTTTGTTACACGAAAGCCGCTATGCAAATAGATTGCCTATTGGCGATATGGACATCATCCGGGAGGCGGAGGAAGGAGTGATCCGGGATTTTTACAGGGATTGGTACCGTCCGGAACTGATGGGAGTAGTAGCAGTGGGGGATGTGGCACCCGAAAAAGTAGAAGCCCTGATTAAAGACTATTTTGGAGACCTTGAAAATCCCGTGCAGGCACCCGAGCGGGTGTATTATGAAGTGCCGGAACACGAGGAGAATTTTGTGAAAATCATTACCGATGAAGAAGCCCCCGGTATTCAGGTGCAATTGTACTACAAACACCAACCGGTAGCTACCGAGACTTACGATGACTATAAAGGCCGGATTCTGAGAACCATGGTGGGTGGCATGCTCACGCAGCGGCTGGATGAAATCAGGCAAAAGCCCGATGCGCCTTTTATTTTTGCAGGTGCCAGGTATGGCAAATTAGTGAAAGGGCTGGAGTTTTTTACTACCTCCGGCGTGGTGGGTCCGGGCAAAACCCGGGAAGGGTTGCGTTCCTTTCTGGAAGAAAACAGGAGAGCCGTCCAGCATGGATATACAGAAGGGGAACTGGAACGCGTGAAGCGTTCGCTTTTAAATAGCGCAGAACGATCCTTTAAGGAAATGGATAAAGCGGAGTCCCGTTCGCTGGTAGGGCGGTATGTTTCCCACTTTCTAAACGAATCCTTTGCCGATAATCCGGCTCACCGAAATCGTTTTTACCAGGAAGTAATCCCCGAAATCACCCTGGATGAAGTGAATGCCATGGTCGATAAGTTGGTTCGGGATAATAACATCGTCGTGGTGGTCACCGCACCGGAAAAGGACAAGGAATCTTTGCCAACAGAATCCGAACTGGCGGACGCGCTTAATGAAGCAAAAGAAATGGAGACCAGTCCCTACCAGGAAAAGGAACTGAGGGAAGAGTTAATGCTGGCCATACCCGAATCGGGCAAGGTGGTGAAGGTGCAGGAAGTGGAAGAGGTCGGCATCACGGTTATCGAAATGGACAATGGACTTAAAGTCCATTTCAAACCCACCGATTTTAAAAACGATGAAATCCTGTTTACCGGGTCCAGCAAAGGGGGCACTTCCCTATATCCGGACAAAGACCATATCCATGCCAGCTACGCGGGAACAGCTGTAAACGTCATGGGAGTAGGAGATTTTTCTCCCTCCGATTTGAGAAAGGTGCTGGCAGGAAAAAACGTTCAGGTAACGCCGAACATTGGCAGGTATTCCGAAAACATATCCGGGAGTACTTCTCCGGAGGATCTGGAGTTGGCCTTGCAGCTTATTCATCTTTATTTTACAGCCCCCAGAGTAGATTTAGAGCTTTGGGAGGTATTTCTTGCCAATCAAAAAAATCAACTGGAAAGTGCGCAGGTTAATCCTGATTTTCAGTTTAATAAGCGGGTCAATGAAATAATCAGTAACGGAAATCCCAGGGGGATGGGGATTTTTTCCCCTGAAAAATTGGATTCCATTGACCTGGAAAGAAGTTTGGAGATTTTCACCGAACGTTTTGCCAATGTGGCCGATTTTGAGGTTTTGTTTACCGGTAATATAGATTTAGACCTGGTAATCCCCATGGTCGAGCGATACCTGGGAAGTTTACCCGGAAATCTTGTAGACGGAAAAGAGCAATTCCGGGATTTAGGCATCAAAGCTCCGCAGGAACAGACGGAGTTGATAAAAGTCGGCGTAGACGAAAAAAGTCAGGTGATCCTGTATTTTAATGGGGATACCGCCTATGACCTGGAAAAATCCCAGCAGTTATCCTATCTGGGGGAAATTTTAACCATTAAATTGATCGAATCCTTACGCGAACAAATTGGCGGGGTCTATGGTGTCGGTGCCAGAGGAAGCTTAAGCAAGGTTCCGGATGAACGATTTAGCTTTGTGATCAACTTTCCATGCGCCCCGGAATCTGTCCCGGAGTTGACCGCCGCTGTCTGGGAGGAAATCGAGAAAATTCAAACCAATGGTCCCGAAGCGGAGGACTTGGAAAAAGTAAGGGAAACCAAACGGATATCCCTGGAAGAAAATCTGCGAAGGAATGGTTTCTGGCATGGACAGATTAGCGCAGCCATCAGCGGCAATATGCCCTTGGATACCGTACTGGGAGCAACGGATCGGGTGTTGGGTGTCACCGGACCACAGGTTCAGGCGCTCGCTAATGAATTCCTAAAAACAGAATTTTTACTAAAAATCATTCGGTATCCGGCCAACTATCAGGAAGAAAAAGACAAGATATAAAGGCGCTGCCGAAGCAAATCAATACGCTGTTAACCAATAGTTTAAAATTATGCTGATTCCCTTTTTAACGTACTTTATGAGTTTATTTCCCTTCCTGCTGGCAGAAGGGGTCTCTGTTCCTGCTACAATAGACCAGGAGGAAGTAGCCCTGTTTGTAAGTGGAGAGGATGGATACCATACCTATAGGATTCCGTCCCTTCTGGTGGCGCAAGATGGCACTTTGCTGGCTTTTGCCGAAGGCAGAAAATCCGGAAGTGGCGATACCGGAGACATTGACCTTGTGCTTAAAAGGTCAGAGGACGGGGGGCATACCTGGTCCGAACAAATGGTGCTCTGGGATGATGGATCAAATGTCTGTGGAAACCCAAGCCCGGTGCTGGATGAAACCACCGGAGAAATTCACTTGCTGCTTACCTGGAATAGGGGAGATGACCACGAAGGGGATATCATCCTAAAAAAGAGTCAGGATACCCGCCGTGTATTTGTTATGAAATCCACCGATCATGGCCAAACCTGGACGGAACCAAGGGACATTACCCCTGGCACCAAAAACCCGGAATGGGGCTGGTATGCCACTGGTCCGGGAATGGGCATTCAAATCCAACATGGCCCCGATAAAGGCCGTTTGGTGATTCCATCGGATCACAGTTACGATGATCCAAATGGGGATGTCAGGGGAGGCCCCTTTGAATACGGTTCGCATGTGATCTATAGTGACGATCAGGGTAAAAGCTGGAACCTGGGCGGAACCATTAGACCCAAAATGAACGAATGCCAGGTCGTGGAAATGGCGGATGGGAAAGGCAGCCTTTTGATGAACATGCGTTCGTATTTTGGAAAAAACCGGCGGGCCTTATCGGTCAGCAGGGATGGGGGAAATTCCTGGTCGGATCCCGTGGAAGCCGTGACATTGGTAGATCCGGTTTGTCAGGCGGCACTTCTCCGGTATTCCTGGCCCAAGGATCCGGAGGGAGATGTCGTCTTGTTCTCAAATCCCGCAAGCACGAAAAGGGAAAACATGACGGTAAAATTGAGTAGGGATAGTGGGAAAAACTGGGTGGGTTCCAATACCCTGCATACCGGACCTGCTGCTTATTCTGCTTTGGCCCGATTGCCAAATGGGGAAATCCTCTGCCTTTATGAAAAAGGAGATCAACATCCGTATGAAAAAATTAGCCTGGCCCGGTTAAGCCTGGATGATTTTCACTGACGGGCGAAATTTTTCGGGTTTCAAATCAAACAAATAGGATAATGGACAAGTCTGGACTGGCAAGATGGCTGAAATGGAGTTTTTTGATAACCGTTTTAATGTTTTCCCCAATGCTGCTTTTCGGACAATTGCCAACCTTACCCCCAGATCCGGATGTAATTCCAATTGACGGCCCGGGCTATTTCGGTAAAGAAGGCAGCACCTATGTACTGACCCGGGATATTCGTGCTGAAAAGAGCGCCCTTTTTCTGGGAAAAGACCTGACGCTGGACCTGAATGGCCATACCATTACGTTTGCCGACGGAACCTATGATAGCCTGCAAAACGGAGGCTTTGAAAGCGGGCTGGAAGGCTGGGATCTCTCGAAAGCACCGGGTGCAGCGTTGTTGGAAACCAATAAAACACGACCGTTTGTAGGTGAGAAATTGCTCGGATTACAAAAAGGAGACGAAATTGTATCTGCTTATATCGATTTACCCTATGCCCATAGGTCTTATTATGCGATCTGTGGCATTACGGGAAGGGTTTTTAGGGATATGGGAGGGGATCTTGCCAATGAAATGAAAATCAGCTTATTTGTGGAAGATGAACAGGGGAAGGTGGTAGAAGTGATGACGGATTATGGGTCCGGACCAGAAAGAAGCAGCCCTGTTTTTCAAAAAAGCCCTCGCTTGGGTGGCGGTTTTATAGTGGCTCATCTTCAGGGGCTTCCCGCAGGGAAATACCGGATCCGGGTGAAGGCCGAAACCGACTGCCTGGTAGACGAAATCGGTATTTTTCCGGCATTTGACGTGGGTATAGCGATCGTAGGTAAGACCCATCCCAAAGGTCATTACGATCATTTGTATGAAAACGAGCATGCGGCCTTTTACGATTATACAGCTGATTTTCAAACCGGAAACCCGCTGTCAGAGGTTCCTCAGGCGAGTGGAAAGGGAACAGTTACCATAAAAAACGGCACTATAAAAGCCGGATTCCGTGGAGTGATGAGTTGGGGTATCCAATCTACGGCCGAAGATGTTGAGTTGATATTGGATAGCGTGACCATTATTAACCAGGGAATCAATGCGACGGCTGTGGACGTTCCGCAGGCCAGCATCAGTCATTGCCGGTTTGAGGTGAGCAATCCTCAATTGATTCACCGTCATGGTTCCCAGCATTATGCCGTGGACCTGAGAGGTAGGGACGCGTCTGAAGTTGCCTATTCGGCGTTTTACGGCGGACAAGGATGCCTGGTTTTTAAGGGAAAAAAGTCTTCCATCCATCATAATACCTTCGTCAACCAACAATTGGTAACCAACCATTACAGCATCATGGCCATGGGGGATAGCTCTCTGATTTATGAAAATGACATTGTCCCTGAGGTGGGTTCCGGAATAGAGATTTTTCGTCACAAGGGAATCGAAATATTCAATAACCGAATTAAAATTGAAGCTTCACCACCTACCACTGAATACGGGAAGGAGGAATTCAGCACTGCTGCGATACGAATTGCTGACTACCGCGACAGCCCCGGGTCGCCTACGGGTGCCTTTGGTAATAAAGTGTATAACAATACCATCGAAGTGCGCGGGCGTTCCTTTCCGGAATATCCGGAGTACACTCCGATGGCATGGGCCATATTTTACAGTGCCAGCGCCGGAGATAATTTCATTTTTGGAAACCATATCACCGTGGAGCACCCAACTCCCTCTTCCCGTTCCGAAGCGGCTGCTTTCTACATTGGCGGAGGCCTAACAGGGTATGGAGGAGAATTTCGGGACAATACGGTTTACACCAATGTTCCTGCTGCCTGGATAGGCTGCCGGTATGGGGGAACGGTAAATACCAGATTGGCTTTTAACCATTTTATCAACACCAGTTCCGGAGCGTTACAACCGTTTCGTATGGGTTGGGAATCCTGCGACAGCTGCTATGCCAAAGAGGTAACTTTTGTAGGCAATACTTTTCACCAAATGGACTTTGGGATCCTAATGACGGAGCAGCCTCATTCTTATCGGGTAATGATGCCTGTTGAGGTTCTTTGGCAGGGAAATAAGATGGATATGCCGGTAATTCAAGTGGAGGATAAAGACGGCACGCTCATTCAGACCGCCCAATTTAACAAGGAAGGCCTTTGGCAGGGGGAACTACTTTTGGAAACCTACCAGCATCTACAAAGTAACCGAAAGGAGGGATATTGGCTGTTGGTAGGAACAGAAAAACGCTTTGTGACCAGAGAATCTTTCCAGCCCATCGTCTTTGGAGCTGAGGAATAACGGTTACTTTAAAAATAATTGCTCAATAAAGACGGCCCTTGGTATGGAGATGCTTTTTCCGGTGGGCGCAGGGATGCCGGTTTGGTCCTGAATCCTGAAAATTACGACATTGTCGGATTCCATATTCGCAACCAGAAGTAGCTCCCCCTTCTCATCCACTTTAAAATTGCGCGGATGCTGACCGCCGGTAGGGACATGTCCTATTAGCTTTAGCAGTCCGGTTTCCTGGTCTACCTGGTAGATGGCCAGGTTATCCTGACCCCGGTTACTGGCATATAGCCACTTGCCATCTACCGAGAGATGGATATCTGCAGCGGCATTGTAATCCGATTGAATCTCCGGCGAAAGCATTTCGACGCGGTCCAATAATAAAAGGTCCCCGCTTTTTGGTTCAACCGTGTAAATCCCCACCGTGTTGCTCAGTTCCTCTACAGAGTACGCGTAGGGAAGGTCTGGGTGGATGACAAAATGTCGCGGGCCGGAACCTGCTTTCACAGGAAAAATCTCTGGATCCTTTTTCACGCTGCCTTTTTTGGGATTCACTTCGTATTTCAATATCTGGTCAATGCCCAGGTCCGATGCGTATACCCATTTGCTGTCCAAGGAAGGAATCATGGAATGCATATGGGGTTTGGTTTGGTTTGGGTGAATACTGCTTCCCTCATGCTGGACGACTGAAACAGCCTTGCTGATAGCACCGGAACTGGCCACCTTAAACGTAGATAAATTCCCTCCCTGGTAATGTGAAACAAATACTACCTTCCCAGTAGGGTCCACGCTGATATGGCAGGGGCTGGCTCCGGCAGAAGATACCTGATTAATCAGCGTAAGCCGTCCGGTGTTCTGATCCACTGCATAGGAACTAATGGTCCCATTGGGATCGTCCGCGTCTTTTCCCTCCCGGTAGGCTGCGTACAAATATTTTTGCGAAGGGTGCAGAGCCAAAAAAGTCGGATTTTTTTTGTCATGAACAGTTTGTAGGATGGAGGCCGATAGGGTGGACCGGTCAAAATTTAGCACATAGATACCTTTACTTTCGTTTTGGCTGTAGGTACCTATGTATAGGATTTCGTTAGTGGATTGAGCCATGGTTTTTCGGGGAAAATGCAATAACGGAATAATGAGTAGAAGAAATAAAATGATTCTCCTTAAATTGAAATAAAGGGAAGGTGTACATAGGTGCCTGTTCATTCTTTGAATATAGCATAATTTCCGTTAAAAACAGAAACAGGCCAAGAGATGGCTACCCTTATCTGGCTGGATCCAGGCGGAGAGCCTTTAGTAGCTTACTGAAAATTTCCGTGTTTTCATACACGCCTCTGAATTCCTGCGAATGAGGTCCGTAAGCAAAAACAGGAACCATCAATCCCGTATGGTCTTCTGTGGAGAATTCCAGTTCCACGGTATTTGCGGCTACATTTCCCTGGGGGATGGTGACACCCCCCGTTTCATGATCCGCAGTGATTAGTACCAGGGTGTGGCCATCCCTGTCAGCAAACCGAAGTGCCTCCGCAACAGCCTGATCAAAGTCAATCCCTTCCTTAATAACGGTGCCTACCTCGTTGGCGTGTCCGCCGGAATCAATGTACGCACTCTCGATCATTAAGAAAAAGGGTTGTTCTTTGGAATCAAGGAATTCGATTCCGGCTTTGGTGGCTCTTGCGAGAAAATCCTTCCGCCCCTGACTTATTTTTGGCAGGCCTTGATTGGATCCAAAATAACCTGTTTTATCCCCGGAATAAGAAGCCAATGCTTCTAAAGAGCCGCTTAGCAAAAAGCCAGCGTTTTCCAGATTTTTGAGTTCATGGGGGGTGCCAACCAGAAAGTCCGATTTCCCTCCGCCGATAAACAGGGACAGCGGACTTTTTGCCAGGTCCTCAGCGATATTCCGGGTCAGATCCCGCTCGGGTTGATGGGCATAAAAGGCAGCCGGGGTGGCCCCTGTCACATGATCCGTAGTGATAATTCCCGAGTTAAATCCGTAGGGCGCCAGGTACTCCGGTAGATTTGTTGCCGGTCTGCCATCGGGTAGCATGCCAATGCTTCGGTTTTTCACCCTTTTGCCAGAGGCCAGGGCAGTACCCGCTGCAGCAGAGTCGGTCGTGAAATCGTCGGCCGACTGGGTTTTGATCAAGCCCAGGTTTTTTAAGTTTGTCAGTGTTAATTGATTATTGTTGGCATACATGGCCGCAGATATTTGGGCCAGCCCATTTCCGTCGCCAATTAGTAAAATGACATTTCTGACTTTTTGATCGGTGCCGTCTGATTCGTAGGTAGGCCGGTATACTTCCTGTGGCGTGGGATGGGTGTACCATCTGTTTTGAAGGCTGGACAGATAGCTTTTCGCCGCGGCAGGATGATCGGTATTGATATAATCGACGCCAAGTTCATGCAATGCTTTCCAGGCAGTTTTACTGTCCGGGGTGGCCCAAAACCGAAAGGGTTTTCCGTGTTTATGTGCCACATCTATGGCTTCCTTTAGTTGCTCAATATCCGAATCAATAAGGCGTCCTTTCCCGTTCCATTTCGAAAAATTTCGAAAGCTTAGGCTAAATAACTCTATTTTGTCCAAGGGAAGGTTTTCGGTTGCTTCTACGCTTTGGTAATCAAAGAATATCGGAAAGGGATACTGATGGTAATCCTCTTTTTCTGGCCGGTTGCCGGAAATTACAATCTTCACGAACGGGTTTTCCCGGTCCTCCCAAAGCTCCCCATAGGGCTCCAAATCTGTAAGAAGTTGATTTAGGGTAGCATAGGCTTCCGTTTTAAAATCCACCAAAAGAATAAAAGGATGCAGGTTGCCAAGCTGTAGCCGTTTGGCCCGGAGAATGGGCTCCAGGTAAAGGCTCGTTAAGGTATGTCCTTGTCGGATGCTCTCTTTTTCATGGGCCACAAATAGGGTGTCACGTTGCAGGATCACATCTGCTTCTATGGAAGCGGCCCCATTGGCATATGCCTCCCAAAAAGGGACTTGTTGCAAGTAATCGTTATGGCTGTGAATGTTGATTTCCTGGGCACTCAAAGGGGCCGGGAAGCCAGCCATTAGGCAACAAACAATCGTTAATAAAGACGCAATGGTCGATAATTTCATACATTTTTTAATTTCTCCAAAAATAGCGCAAACGGGCGACTTCCTTCGTTTCGATTGGTTAAATTAGGGTTAATTTTGAAGGTAATTACCATGTTTTTTGACAAAACCGCCGGTTATCGGACTCAATATTGGATTATGGAAGAGAAAATTGGAAAAATCAGAACTTTGGTATAAATGTTGTTGTAACCTAAGTATAGAATATCTTCTGAAATGAAGATTTGTTTTTCATAATTTAAACCATTAATACCAGATAGTATGAATTCAACAAAAGTTATTTTAAGCGCATTGGCAGGAGTAGCAGTAGGAGTACAAATAGGTCTGTTGATTGCTCCGGAGAAGGGCGAAGATACTCGCAAAAAGTTAACCAAGAAAGGGGAAGCGTACTTGAAGGACATCAATGGTCAAATCGATGGCCTTCTCAAGGGTATGAATGAGAAAATGGACAAAATGAATAAGAACATTGCTACGGTAGCTGAAGAAACCAAAGCCAGGGGAAAAGAACTTCTTGCTGAGGCCAAAGAAAAGTCGAAATAAGACAATCTTTACTGTTTGGGCCAATGATTTTTCATTGGCCTTTTTTATTTTAATCCACAAGTAGCAATTATGTCATTAAAAAATACAACTGCCATCGTAACCGGTGGCAATACGGGAATTGGCTTCGGTATAGCAGAAGCCCTGGCAGCTGAAGGGGTGAATGTAGCCATCAGTAGTCGTAGTCTTCAGCGAGCAGAAGAAGCAGCCGAAAAAATCCGCAAAAATGCCCAAACCAAAGGAGAGGTTCTTCCATTGGAAATGGATGTTCGGGACTTTGACGCACAAAAGAAAGGCGTGCAGGATGTACTCAGAAAATGGGGTAAGTTAGATTACTTTGTTGCCAATGCAGGTGTGGGGCACTTTGCATCGATTCAGGAGATGACTCCCGAAAAGTGGCACGAAACCGTTGATACGAATCTGACGGGCGTATTTTATGGGATAAAAGCATCCGTGGATGCTTTAAAATCCACCAGAGGCTTTTTCCTCACCATATCCAGCCTGGCTGGTACCAACTTCTTTGCAGGCGGATCGGCTTATAATGCTAGCAAGTTTGGCTTGACTGGTTTCTCTCAGGCGATCATGTTAGATCTGAGGCAGGAAGGGGTGCGGGTAAGTACCATCATGCCCGGGTCAGTGGCCACGGGGTTTAACGATCACGAAGTAAACGAAAAGGATGCCTGGAAAATCCAGAAAGAAGATATCGGCGAAATGGTCGTCGGACTATTCAACCTGGATCCTCGAACGCTCCCCAGTAAAATAGAGGTAAGACCCAGCATGCCTCCCAAAAAATAGGGTTTCCTACACCGCAACAGGTCGTTTATTTACCGGTAGACTTTTTTAGCTACCGGTTTTTTTTGCTTAAAAAATCCAGCAGTACCATTCCGCAAAAAGCATAGGCGGCATCGAATGCAAAAAAGGGTCAGCATCAACTGCGTTATTCACCTTGTTTTTGAGCCAGCCTCTTTTCTTTTTGTTTGGTTTTTTGAGTACGTTCATCAGCAAGGTGCTTCCGTTCATGAAAATCTGCAGCTACCCGTAGGATAAAGGGAGTACCTGCTAATTAAATCACTTTTAAGGTTTTAACCTGTTCATAGGTCGTCAGAGACGGTGTCCTGGATGCAGGGATGCAGGGAATTTTGCGGTTCGTGGAATAGTCATGAGCACTTTTTTAATTTTTTTGTTAAATTGACCCATTAACCAGTAATTAATCTTAATAATAATCCAGAAACCAATCAATAATTTTGTAAACGCATTCCAACATCATTTATGGACTCAGCACTAAACAGAAGAAATTTTATGGAAAAGGCAGCACTGGCAGGCCTGGGCATAAGCCTGGCACCTGGTTTTACGTTTGCTCGCCCCAGAAACGAAAAGCGAGTAGGCATTATCGGCCTGGACACCTCCCATAGCATCGCCTTTACCAAGGCCTTTAATGCCACGGATGCGGCAGCAGACCTGGGAGGCTATAAAGTGGTGGCCGCCTATCCCCATGGCAGCAAAGATATACCCTCCTCGGTAGAACGAATTCCGGGATATACGGAGGAAATTCAAACCTTGGGCGTGGAAATCGTCGAATCCATTTCCTCTCTTCTGGACAAAGTGGATGTGGTGCTTTTGGAGACCAATGACGGCAGGCTTCACCTGGAGCAGGCCCTGGAAGTCTTTAAATCCGGAAAAACCGTTTTTATAGACAAACCCATTTCGGCATCCCTGGTGGATGCCATTGCCATTTTTGAAGCGGCAAAAAAATATAAGGTGCCGGTGTTTTCCAGCAGCTCGCTGCGGTATATGGAAAACGCCGTTGCCGTCAGAAATGGAAAAATAGGAAAGGTAATGGGAGCCGATGCCTTTAGCCCGGCAAAACTGGAACCTACCCATCCCGATTTATTTTGGTATGGTATACACGGAGTAGAAACGCTCTATACGCTTATGGGGACCGGTTGCGAAACCGTTCAGCGGACGTTTACGCCCGGCGCAGATGTAGTGGTGGGCACCTGGGACGGAGGCCGAATTGGCACCTTCAGGGGCACCCGTTCCGGAAAAAGCGGTTACGGAGGAAGGGCCTTTGGTGAAGACGGTATTATGGATATGGGCTCCTATGGAGGCTACCGCCCACTTTTGGTGGAAATAGCGACGTTTTTTGATTCCGGGAAGGCACCGGTATCCGAGGAAGAAACGATTGAAATCTTTGCCTTTATGCAAGCTGCCGACGAAAGCAAGAAAATCAACGGACAGGCCGTGTCCCTGCAGGCCGTTTTGGACAAAGGCAGAAGAGAAGCCGCTCAAATCAGCATTTAATTTTATACCCAAAGATTCTCCCGATTTAGTATCGGGACAGGCTATGGGACCATAAAGAAACTATTATAAACACATGAAAAATAGCAGAAGAACGTTTGTAAAGAAAGCAGTAGCAGGAGCAACCCTGGCATCGGTAGGAGGCATGCTGCCCGGTATGTCCGCCAAAAGTTATGGTAAAATTATGGGAGCCAATGACCGCATCCTGGCAGCCAGCATGGGCGTGGTGAGCAGAGGTCATGCGGTTGGAACCAATTTTGCCAGCCAGGAGCAATGTGAGGTTATCTACAGCTGTGATGTGGATAGCCGCGCCGCGGAAAAGTTTGCAGGTTCGGTGAATGAAATACAGGGGAGAGCACCCAAAATCGAAAAGGATGTTCGCAAAGTACTGGAAGACAAAGAGGTGGACGTACTGATCGTCACCGCTCCAGATCACTGGCATGCTCCGGCTGCCCTGATGGCCCTGAAGGCCGGAAAGCACGTGTACCTGGAAAAACCCTGTAGCCACAATCCACACGAGGGCGAACTCCTGATGGATGCCCAAAAGAAATACAACAAGGTAATCCAAGTCGGCAACCAACGACGCTCCTGGCCCAACGTGATGAAAGGAATCGAGGAGTTGCATAACGGCGTGATCGGCAGGGCCTACATGGCCAAAACCTGGTATGCCAATAACAGGGGACCCATAGGGGTAGGAAAGCAGGTTCCGGTACCAGAATGGCTGGACTATGAACTCTGGCAGGGACCCGCGCCCCGGGAGACTTACCGGGATAATATTCTGCATTACAACTGGCATTGGTTCTGGAACTGGGGTACCGGGGAAGCCCTTAACAACGGCACCCACATGGTGGACCTGGCCCGATGGGGACTTCAGGTGGATTATCCAAGCCGCGTAAATTCCTCCGGTGGGAGGTATCGTTATGATGACGATTGGGAGACGCCCGATACCCAAATCATCAACCTGGAATTTGATAACAATTCCTTGATCACCTGGGAAGGGAGAAGTTGTAATGGAAAGCACATCGAAAGCGGAAGTGTGGGTACCTTATTTTACGGAGAAGAAGGAAGCCTCTTGATCGAAGGGGGCAACTCCTACAAAATTTTCAATCTGAAAAATGAATTGGTGAAGGATGTCAAAAACGATCAGGTGATTGATCCAACCAACCGTACCAACCCGGCGCAGGCATTGGATGCGATGCACATCCAAAACTTTTTTGACGGCATCCATAAGGGTACGGAAGTCCGGTCGGAGATCGTTGGCGCACACAAAAGTACCCTGCTGGTTCAACTGGGAAATATTGCCCAGCGGGTGGGAAGGACCCTGGATATCGATCCGAAAACCGGAATGATTCAATACGATCCCACCGCTATGGAACTCTGGAAAAGGGAATACGAGCCTGGCTGGGAACCAAGTGTCTAAGTTTTCTTACATCTCAAAGAGGCCAAACAAATCTGGTTTGGCCTTTTTTCTTTCACCACCTTAATCGTCTGTTATGGAGTTGAGTACCCTTGACCTGATTGTGATTGGTCTGTTTTTTTTATTGATGTTATTGATTGGCATCTGGTCGTATTTCAGAAATACGGACTCGGAAGATTATTTTGTGGCTGGTGGTAAGCTGCCCTGGTGGCTATCGGGAATCAGTCACCACGTTTCCGGATATAGCGGGGCGGTTTTCGTAGCCTATGCCGGGCTGGCGTATACGCATGGGTTTTCAGTATACATCTGGTGGGCACTTACGATCGGCTTGACCGTGATGATTTCGGCCAAGGTATTTCCGGTCTTCTGGGTCCGGTTGAGAAAGCGGTTTAAAATCCAATCACCTTTGGAGTTTTTGGAAACCCGTTACAACCTGGCCACCCAGCAGTTGATGGCATGGAGTGGGGTGATTCTGAAATTATTTGATATCGGTGCCAAATGGGCAGCGATAGCCATTCTGCTAAATGTCTTTACCGGCATTTCCCTGACCTGGGGAATTCTCATTTCGGGAGGTATTTCCCTTTTATACATCACCTTTGGAGGGCTGTGGGCGGTAATTATTACCGATTTTGCCCAATTTGTCGTACAAATAATCGCCGGACTGGTCATGTTTGTGGTGGTCCTTCAGAAATTAGGTGGAGTAGATGCTGTATTTACCGTATGGGAGCAATTGCCCGAGGGGAATAGCCAGGCCTTTAACGATCCCTATACGGTTGGATTTGCTCTGGCTTTTTTGTTTATCAACTTCCTTTCCTACAACGGGGGACAATGGAACCTGGCCACGCGCTATATTTCCTCACCTACCGAGCAACAGGCATCGAAAGCCGCCTGGCTCTCTGGAGCCCTGTACCTGGTTTGGCCCCTAATCCTGTTTTTTCCCATGTGGGCCGCACCGGTGCTCCTGCCCAATATGGAAGATCCCACCCAGTCCTATGGTATCCTTACCATGGAACTCCTTCCCATAGGATTGATAGGCCTGGTGATCGCTTCCTTATTTGCCAACACCATGTCCATGACCTCCTCCGATATCAATACGATCTCGGCAGTCATTTCCCGGGACATTTTACCGGCGGTCAATAAAAAATTCAGAAAGGAAGCTACCTCCCTGACCACTGCAAGGATTACCACTTTCCTGTTTACCCTGGGGACCATCGTGATTGCCTTGCAGTTTGAGCGGTTTGGTGGCGTATTGGGACTGATTATCAGTTGGTTTGGCGCATTGGTGGGAACCATTGCCATTCCCATGCTTTTTGGTTTGATTCCCTGGTTCAAATCCTGTGGACCCAAAGCAGCTATTGGATCCATTCTGGTGGGGCTGCTGGCCTTTGTGATCACCAAAAATGTGGAATTAAATAGCCTGGCCCTGGAAGTTAGTTTGCCCGTATTGAGCTCGGCGGTGACCTATATTTTTGTTGGATTTCTGCAAAGAGACACGGTTCCTGACAAAGTAAAGCAAATGCTGGAAGACATCGCCCAGGAGTAAGTCATTCAAACTCCTCCCAGCTCCCTACTAAAACAGGAGGGAGCTGGGAGGTAAAACGGGATACAATTCCCTCAACTAAACCTCAGCAAGGGTATTTTTTCTCTTAACCGCTGCTTTAGATTATCCGGAAAGGCTTTCTTTCCCATAAACAGGTCCGTCAGCAGTTCACAGCCTCGCTGCCCGTACTTCTGAATTAGCAGATTGCGCATCGATGGCTGGGCATAAAATATCCAGGCCATCAAACTGGATGTTTTCAACTCGGGAAGCAGCCTTTCTTCCAGCAAGGCCTGATAGGTCTGCCCGGCAACTGCACTTGATTCCCCACTTTCTATAAGGGCCTTGGCGGCCAATTCCCCTGAATACAAGGCATTCGAAATTCCCTCGGCCGTCAACGGGTCGGCAAATCCTGCCGCATCGCCAGCCAGAAAAACCCGGCCATTGGAAAAGCCAGTTGTTCTGGGTGCAATCGGAATCTGGAAGCCATGCGCAGAAGTGGAAAGCAGCTCATTGATCTGCAGTTTTTTCAGATAGGCCTGGTAGTAATCCTTTAGATTTATTTTCTGCTTTTTGAGGCTACAGACTCCCAGCGACAAATGCTTCTTTTTGGGAAAACACCAGGCATAGCCATAGGGTACCGCATCCACGTCAAAGCGAGTGGTCCGGGACAACCGCTCAAAGTCATCCGGATTCACGGCTACTTCGTATTCAAGCGCCGGAATAAGTTTTCTGCTTTCTTCCCAGCCAGCCAGTTTGGCGGTAGGACTGAGGGCTCCATCCGCTGCGACTACATATGTGGCCTTGAATGCCCCCATAGAAGTCTGCAATAAAACCCCGTTTTCTTCCTGCGTTAAGCCTTGAAGGGTACACCGCTCAAGCAATTCCGCTCCTTTCTCCCGGGCTTTTGTCACCAGCAGGGAGTCGAAGGAATCCCGCATCACCATGCTGATAATCGGTTCCTCTCTTCGTGCTGAAAAATAGCGCTTGGAACCTTCAAAATAGACTTCGATTTCCCGGCATTCCTTTTCTATCGTGCTGTCGATCGGAAAGGGCAAACGGCTTTTTCCCCGGAATACCAGGCCTCCTCCGCAGGTTTTGTAGCGGGGGAGTGATTCTTTTTCGATCAGGAGGACGCGTTTGTTGGCGGCGGCTGCGGTGTAAGCGGCCATGGCACCGGCCGGTCCCGTGCCGATTACGGCCATGTCGTATGCATTCATGGGCTGAATCAGAGCTCGTCCGGCTCCCTTTCGGGTACATCCGGACCGGTTAGGACTAGTTTCTCGTTCGAGCGATCCATAAAGTATCGCACCTGAATTTTATCCAGATCGGTATCATGAATATTAAGGCAGGCATTGTAATGCACTTTCTGAAACCCCAGCCAGAGCGAACCTTCCTGTGGGGATCGGGGCTCCTCCATTTCCAGCAGACGGACATTCTCGGCGATGGCTCCTTCGGAGCGGGTATAATAGCTTAGAAATATCCCCAATTCCTTTGCCTTCTCTGAAAATAAGGACTCCAAAGATGCCTGTAGACTGTCTTTAGGATCCTGTTCCTGCCAATCAAAAACCCACTTTTCCTGCATGTTCCTCGAAAATTAATGATTATAAGTAGTACCGGAATTCGCCCGAAACGGTAATAGTCCATTCCTGAAAGATTAGCGTATTACTTGCGAAAACCCTAAGGAGCTTTAAATATAAATAGTTAACTTGGAATCGAACAGAATAACAACCAACAATTCCCCATTTTCCATGATAAGCACCAACCCTTTCCCGACTTTCCCTGATTTTTTTTACCTAAAAACACCTGTTTTCCATTAGTAATTAACTGAATTGGGAATCCTCCGTTCAGACGTAACCAAGCAATCAATTTAATCTTTAAAAATAACCCAAACGAATGAAACCAATTGTTCAGATCAGTTTAGATTTAACGAATATTGAAGAAGCGCTGGAAACGGCGGCCATGGCCATGCGTGCCGGCGTAGACTGGCTGGAAGCCGGTACGCCCTTGATTCTGGCTGAAGGCCTGCATGGCGTTCGCAAACTTCGCGAAGCCTTTCCTGATACTCCCATTGTAGCCGATTTGAAAACCATGGATGGGGGCTACCTGGAAGCAGAAATGATGGCCAAGGCCGGTGCCACCCATGTGGTCGTCATGGCCCGGGCCCACGAGGAAACCATCAAATGCGTGGTGCAGGCAGGAAAAGATCATGGGGTAAAGGTGATGGGGGACAACCTGGGTTGTCCCGATATGGTGGCCGGAGCCAAATTCCTGGAAGACCTGGGCTGTGATTTTATCGTTCACCATATCGGTTATGACGAAAGAAGAGGAATTGCCGCAAAAGGAAACCGCATGCCCAGTCCCTTGGATCAGCTTAGAGAAGTGGTAAACGCCGTCAGCATTCCCGTGCAGGCGGTAGGCGGACTAAGCCTGGAGCAGGCCATTTCCACGCCTACCTATGGTGCTCCGCTAGTCGTGCTGGGCGCACCCCTAACCATCGATGCGGATGCCTTTAAAACCGCCGATGGAGACCTGGAAGCTTCGCTGCGCAAAATCTGTGATGCAGTACATGCCCATGGCGATGTGGATATTTCCAACTAAAATAATGAAATCGGACTTGAGTATTGGCCTTGTAAAACCCTCTTAAAAAGAAGCATTTATTGAAATAAAAAACAGTCGAATTCAAGCAGCGCTCGCAGCGAATCCGCAGCGCTCGCCGCGTGAAAGATTACCAAATAAGAGTAGGAATGATTAGCATTCTTTCTAGATTTTCCCAAATTAGCTTCGGGTCAGGTTATGAGCTCTTAAAGAAAACAATTAAAAGATGAAATCGAGCATGACGTACCCGTCAGACACTGGGATGATTATAAGCGATGCGAGATTGCACTCCGATTCTGATCTGGGCAAGTTGTGACTACTAAAAGACAATTATAAACACATGAAATCAGCAGCAGTAGTAAACTATGCAGAAGCCAAAGGCTCTGTAGAAGTACGTGAAATCGAACAACCCGAAATAGGAGAGGACGAAGTATTGTTGGAAGTGGCCAACGTAGGGGTTTGTGGCAGTGACCTGCACCAATGGACCTCGGATCACAGCTGGCCGGTGAACTATCCCGTAGTATTGGGACACGAATTTGGCGGAAAGATCCTGGAGATCGGTTCCCGGGTGGAAGGATGGAAGACCGGGGACCGGGTGGTGAGTGAAACCGCCGCCGTGATCGACCCTCTGAATCCCATGAGCCGCGTCGGGCTGTACAACCTGGACCCCACCCGAAAAGGCTTTGGCTACGGGGTGAATGGGGCCATGACCCGCTTTGTAAAAGTACCGGCCCGCTGCCTGCACCGGGTACCAGAGCAGGTGCCTTTTGAGGAAGCCTGCCTGACCGAGCCTTGTTGTGTGGCCTATAATTCCGTAGTAATGAACTCCAATATCCGTCCTGGCGACCGGGTGGTCGTCATCGGTCCGGGGACCATTGGCATGCTTTGCGCCGTCATGGCCCGCTTAAACGGGGCTGAGGTGGCCGTTCTGGGCCTGGAAGCCGATAAGGGGCGGTTGGAAATTGCCAAGGGATACGGTTGCGAAGGCCTGATCGGAGATGCCAGCGAATGGGCCCGATCCCGGGATGGCCTGGGTGCCGACCTGATTGTGGATGCCGCAGGAGCGAGCGCCACCCTGAAAATCGCCATGGACCTGGTGCGCCCCAACGGGCAAATCACCAAGGTGGGCTGGGGGCCGCAGCCCTGTAATTTTTCCCTGGACCCCATCGTACAAAAGAACGTCCGCCTTCAGGGGAGTTTCAGCCACAATTGGCCCATCTGGGAAAAAGTCATTGGCATGATGGGTTCCGGCATGCTGGACGTAAAACCCATTATCGGAGGCGTATGGCCCGTTACCTCCTGGCTCGAAGCCTTTGAGAAAATGCATCATGGAGAAGTGGTAAAAAGCGTACTCAAACCCGTCTGATCATGCGACTAAAAGGAAAAGTAATCATCGTCACCGGCAGTACCACGGGCATCGGCAAAGCCATCGCCCTTCGCTGCGCAGCCGAAGGAGCCAAGGTGGTGTTACACGGGCTGGAGAAGGATTGGGGAGAAGCGGTATTGCAACAAATAGGAGCAGAGCAGGCCGTTTTGCACGTGGAAGACCTGCAAAAGGAGGGCTGCGCGGAGCGCCTGGTGGCCCTGGCCAAAGAGCGTTTTGGAAAATTGGATGCCGTAGTCAACAATGCCGCCTGGGTGGTGTCCTCCGATTTGGAAAGCGTGGACCGGGCCTTTCTGGAGAAAGTGCTGGCCATCAATTCCATCGCCCCGCTTTTGCTGATCAAAGCCGCCCTTCCCGAATTATCCGCCAACAAAGGCAATGTATTGAACATCGGTTCCGTCAATGCCTGGAGCGGTGAACCCAATCTATTGGCCTACAGCATGTCCAAAGGCGCGCTGATGACCATGACCCGAAACCTGGGCGACAGCCTTTTTCGGGATAAGGGTGTCCGCGTCAATCAGATCAACCCGGGTTGGGTGCTCACGGAGACCGAAAAGCAACGGAAAAAGGAACATGGCCTTTCAGATACCTGGTACGAAGACCTTCCCAAAATGTACGCCCCGGCCGGGCGAATCATTGCTCCGGAGGAAATTGCCGCCGCCGCTATCTTCTGGCTGTCCGACGAGTGCGGACCCGTCAGCGGACAGGTGATGGAACTTGAACAGTACCCCCTGATTGGCCGCAATGCCCCCAAAGATGCAAGTACCATTCATTAATTTTTCAACCAATAGATTATGCCAAAATTAGCCGCATTTCCCAAAGCCTACATGCAAGCCCTGTGTAAGGACGGAACCATGAAACTGGAAGAATGGATCCAGCTCGCCAGTACCCTGGACATAGAAGGACTGGAGTGGTACGCGGGTTTTCTGGAAATGGAAGACCGCACCCGCTGGCCCGAATTCAAGGCCCGGGTGGAAGATACCGGAAAAGTAATTCCCATGATGTGCTGTTCCCCGGATTTTACCCATCCGGATGCTGCTTTTAGGGAAAAGGAAATTGCCAAACAAAAACACTGGATCGACATGACCCATGCCCTGGGCGGTAGTTATTGCCGGGTACTTTCCGGGCAAAAACGACCCGAACTAAGCCTGGATGAGGGCGTAAAACTGGCGGCCGATGCCATCATGAGTTGTATTCCCTATGCCGAAGAGCGGGGAATCACCCTGATTCTGGAAAACCATTACAAGGACGATTTCTGGACCTATCCGGAATTTGCCCAGAAAATGGATGTATTCTGCCAACTGGTAGACAGCATACAGCATTCCCATTTTGGGGTCAACTACGATCCCAGCAATACCTTTCTGGCCGGCGAGGATCCCCTGGAACTGCTCCATCGGGTGTCGGACCGGGTGGTCACCATGCATGCCAGCGACCGTTTCCTGAAATACGGCACCATCGACGACCTCAAAAAAGAAGAAGGCGGGGCCGTGGGCTACGCCAAACGGTTGAGTCATGGGGAGATTGGTAAGGGACTGAACGATTACGATGCCATCTTTACCGAACTGAAGCGTGTGGGATTCGACGGCTGGGTCAGCATCGAAGACGGCGTGGACGGCATGGATCAATTGGAAAGAAGCGTGGCATTTCTAAAGAAAAAGCTCGCCATCTACTGGCCCGAACAAGCCTGATTTCGTACCTCCCAGTCGACCGCAAGTTTGAGGTCAATTGGGAAAAAGATGAGCGCATGGAATAAAAAAAGTTGATTTCACGCCGCGCTCGCCGCGAATCCGCCGCGCTCGCCGCGTGAAACCCTTACTTGTCAAGGGGAGCCGTAAATAGCTTCCTTCGAGATTCTCCCGATTTAATATCGTGACAGGCTATTTGACCGCTAAAAGACAATTATAAACACATGAAAGCAACACTACTCCTTGATTCCCGTTGTGTACTGGCCGAAAGCCCCGTTTGGGAGCCAACGGAAGGCCGGTACCTCTGGGTGGATATCGAAAACGGAACCCTGTACCGACTGAAAAGGGGAGAAGCAACTCCTGAAAAATGGAGCTTTCCCCATCGCTTGACCATGGTCATTCCCGACGGAAACGGCCAATACCTGCTGGCGCTGGACCGGAAACTGGCCAAATTTAACCCCGAAACGGAGCAGCTCGACTGGCTATGTGAAGTGGAGCAAGACAAGCCGGACAACCGCTGGAACGACGGGGCCTGTGATAGCAAGGGCAGGTTATGGGCCGGCACCATGAGTACCAAATTTACCAAGAATGTAGGTTCGCTGTACCTGGTGGATAAGGAGCTGGCTCCAAAGAAGGTCATCGATTTGGTCAGCATCTCCAACGGCATCTGCTGGTCCCTGGACGAGCGGACCCTGTACTATATCGACAGCCCCACCCGAAAGATACAAGCCTTTGACTTCGATCTGGAGAGGGGCTTTATCAGTTTTAACCGGGTAGCCGTGACCATACCCGAGGAACTGGGCACGCCGGATGGCATGTGCATGGATCAAAACGGCAAGCTCTGGGTGGCCCATTACGGGGGATTTGGCGTGTACTGCTGGGACCCCGAGACCGGCCTGCAACTGGACAAAATCGACGTGCCAGCTCCTCACGTCACCTCCTGCGCCTTCGCAGGACCAGACAACGACGAGCTACTCATCACCACCGCCCGCGAAAACCTCTCCGCCGAAAAGATACAGCGGTACCCACAAAGCGGAAGTGTTTTTACATGTAAGGTTCCGGTAAAAGGAGCAAAGGTCTACGGACCGCACTTTTAATTCCCAGAGGCAGGTAGTGAATGATAGTATCTTGCCGGGAGAATAGCCGGTTGTTTCCTCTGGACATTTTCCGTGAAGGAGGGAGCGGTAGGATTTGTTCTGGCGTATTTTTTTCTTGTACCCAGGTTATTTTTATTCGGTAGGCTGGATTTTTTGAATTTTATTTCCAGCCATTCTTAAATAAAACTACTATATTGTTCGTGTATCTGGTAGGGTTTGGAAACGGCTGTTGGACAACTTTTCCATGGAAGCTCGATATATTTTCAAAGGCTGACGAAACCTCGGATTAGATGGCTTACTTCCCTACCGGACACAGCAATAGTCGAAGAAATAAACCCTGGCAAAAAGACAGACTAATAAGGGGGATCCAGTCGTAAATGGTCGGATAAGCCTGATTTTTGTTTGGGATATATATTAGTTATGCACCATTCTAAAACAGAGGGACATAGGCGAAAAATGCAAGAAATTTTGTAACTTCGTAGAAGTTTAAGACCAAATTATATGTTTAACACAATCGAAATTGACAGGAGTAATCTGACCATAATGGGTGTAAAATTTTCAGATTTGAAAACACTTGAAAGCACTGCGAATGCCTTAGGAAGTAATATGTTTGAAGGTTTTAAACCAACTCCGAAAGGAATTGAAATAATTAGAGACTATGTAATGGGAAAAATTTCATTGAGCGAGCTAGTGAAATTTGGAAAAGAAAAGGCATATGTCTAATTCCTATAAATATTTAGACCCTGACTACACTTACACAGACCCAAAAACAGGAATTTTAAGAAATCTCCAAGATATTACGGAACCCGATGTATTACTTTTTGTTGAAAGTGGTGCTGTTACAAAACGACTGCAACAGCTTTACGAAAATCCGATAAAGATTAAAGCCATTGAAAGTCTTTTTGAAATTCATAAGCACTTATTTCAAGACATTTACGATTGGGCAGGTAAAAAAAGGATTGTTGAGATAAGTAAAGACGGTAAACAATTTTTTCCAACGACGCATTTCGACAATGCCTCTAGATTCATTAACGGCTTAATAGCTGATTTTAAGAAAATCCCAAAAGACAACAAAAAGCAATTAGCTGAAAAATTGGCGGAAATTTTAGACAATGTTAATTACTTACATCCTTTTAGAGAAGGAAACGGACGAACACAAAGAGAGTTTTTAAGATTAATAGCGTTAGAAAAAGGATTGAATTTAAACCTCAACCCTCCCGACAATAAAAGTGTTTTTGAAAGATATATGAAAGGGACTGTTGAGAGCGACTTAACAACTTTGACTGAGCTGATTTTTGAATTAATTGAACCCAAAAACTAAAAAAGGAACGGTGCAAAACATCACCTTGGACCCAGCGGGCGGTTCCGTGTAAATATGAAAATTAGTTTCTTTAAGAAGTTAGGAGTAGGTTGGAAGCGAGCGGCTCCGCATGCCTCCCTGACGTTAGGCAGGCCCGCCGTCTCCAAGCTGAATCACGTGTGTGACTTGAATCAGCCCCAAGGGGCTGAATGCTTTGAAATGGATGGAGGACGATTGGGTAACCATTAGAGAGGCCCTCCGATGGCGGCTTGCCGGAGCAGCCATCAAACCGCCTTATGCTGCATCTGGCGGAAACTCCGATGTGGTGAATGGCTAAGGAAAAACGGGAATATAAATTCCCGTAGGTAGGCACTGTGGAGCTGAACGAGAGTGAACCAACGATGAAGTCTCGATATGGCAAATTATGATGTGAAAAACAGGTAGTTACGTTTGTACCTGTGATAAGTGTGGCAGACGTCCGGAAGATACCGGGCACACCGCATCCGGGGTAAAGTTGGCAGAGCCTGTCCCGATATCGGGAAACGCTGTACAGGCCATTTCAAGGAACAAGTGAACTCTACACCGGTCTGTAAAATCGAAAGAGGAAGCAGACTTTCAGGGAATGTGGAAGAGATGTAGGGGGCAGACCCATTCGAAGTAGTGTTGAGGCTCCTGTAATGGGAGTGAAGCGAAGGGGTGAGCATACCATGTTTCGCCTTTATTTACAACCTTGTTCATTCAGGGGAGGATTTATGGAAAAGAAGCAGGACCACCGTTAATTGATCAAATTAGCGCATTACCTTTAAGTGGTTGTTGGTATGAAGAGCCCCCGATGCATCGGGGCAGGCAGTGTGAGGTGAGAGTTTCACGCACAGCCTGTCCCGACTTTTCGGGAGTTCCGTGGGAAGGTAGGGGTGAAATTCCCCCGCCTGACCCGATTATAGCGCATATTGAGAAAGTAAATTGACAACTAACCAGCTTTTTAAAATTTTGAAAATAGTAACTTTTAAGTTACATTCACGTTTATGGATAAAGTAAGGGAAGTCATAGCCTACCAAGACCATTTTGAGAACTTTCTGAAATAGCAGACAGCGAAAGTTTAAAACAAAATTTACAAGGTTATTGAGGCTATTGAAACCCTGGAAAGAGTACCCAAAACCTACTTGCAACCTATCAAGACCAAGAAAGGGTTGTTTGAAGCCCGTATTCAGTTGGGATCAAATATTTGGAGAGTGTTTTGTTTTTTTGACGAAGGCCAGCTTGTTATTTTATTAAATGGCTTTCAAAAAAAGTCACAAAAGACACCACCTAAGGAAATTGAAAAGGCGAGTAAGTTGATGGACCAATACTTTGCTGAAAAAAAGAAAAGAAAGAAGCCATGAATACAAAAAGCTGGAAAAACATAAAAGATGATGTGTATGGAATGAAAGGCACATCACGAAGAGACGAACTTGAAAGAGATTTTGAATCATTTAAGATCGGGGTATTATTAAAGAAGGCCCGGGAGGACAGGAATTTGACTCAGGAGCAGCTGGCGGAATTAGTAGACAAGAAAAGAACCTATATTTCAAGAGTCGAAAATAACGGAAGCAACCTAACGCTTAAAACACTCTTCGACATAGTAGAAAAAGGATTGGGAGGAAAAGTCAAAATTTCCATTGAAGTTTGAAAACCAAATACGCGCTCAGACAGCTTGATCAATTCGCAGGCGCAGTGAAATGATGTCACCTTGTATCCGTTTTTTTCCATCCTTCGATAGCCGGGGGGAATACTTAGGAAGTGGGTGGGGGTACTTGAGAAGTGGGGTAGGGTACTTCCGAAGTTAGGAAACCGGCACGATAAACCAAATCAATACTTTAAAGGAGTTATACATAAAATGGAAGAACCCAAAAAATTTTACTCAACAAGAGGCATAGCGATTGCGACTTTCGTTGGGGGACCGCTTGCTGCCGGATATTTGGCAAAGAAAAATTATGAGACCTTAGAACAACCCGATCATGCAAAAAAATCGCTTGTTATAGGAGTAATAGCCAGCATAGTACTTTTTGCGGGAATATTTTTGATTCCGGAAGAAATCATTGATAGCATACCTAGTGCCCTCATTCCATTAATTTATACAGTGATCATCTACCTAATCGTTGAGAGCATTCAAGGGGAACGGCTAAAAAATCATAAGGCATCGAATGGGGAATTTTATTCTGCCTGGAAAGCGGCTGGAATAGGTGCCATTGCGACGGTGATTACCATTGCGGTAACGTTCTTGGTTGCGGTTATTTTCAGTTGATTTAGAAATTTTAAAAAGGGATGGTTGCTCTCAGTGCCGTATTCCTTGTTGGCACCGGATTTTGGTTAATTGCCTGCTGCTTGAGGAATTCATTTTGGCTAAAGCCGGGGGATTTTGCTATTCCAATTTTAAGAATGGGCTAAAGCCGCATTCCTATTGAGAAATTATCATTTGGGTCCCGAGTTCGTTTAATCAATTGCCTGCTGCTTGAGGTATTCATTTTGGCTAACCCCAGGGATCTTGCTATTCTATTTTAGGAATGGGTTAAAGCCGCATTCCTATTGAAAAACAACCAATTAGAGGAATGGTATAGAGCCGCATTCCTATTGAGGAATAGTCATTTGGAACCAGCATGCTTTTAATCAATTGCCTACTGCTTCAGCTGTAGGCAATATTGATTTTTCCCCAGTCTGGGGCATTAGCCAAAACTTTTATCATTGAACCTTTCCAACCCAAATTTCACCATTTGATCCATTTTGGCTATGGTTCAGGTTTCTAATTTTAGGAATGGATTAAAGCCACATCGCTATTAACGAGTAATTATTGGAACCCGGATTTTGATTAATTGCCTGCTGCTTGAGGTATTCATTTTGGCTAACCCCAGGGATCTTGCTATTCTATTTGGAGAATGGGCCAAAGCCGCATTCCTATTGAAAAATAACCAAATAGAAGAATAGTCTAAAGCCTCATTTAATTGTAGAATCATCGCTTGAAACCAGCATGCTTTTAATCAATTGCCTACTGCTTCAGCTGTAGGAATTATTGAATTTTCCCCCATCTAGGGCTTTAGCCAAATCTTTTATGTTTGAACCTTTCCAAACCAAATTTTACCAATTCATCCCTTTTGGCTAAGGTTCAGGGTTTTATTTTATGGAATGGATTAAAGCCAGATTCTTTCTAACGAATAATTATTTGGCACCGGGTTTTGGTTAATTGCCTGCTGATTGAGGTATTGATTTTGGCTAAAGCCAGGGAACTTGCTATTCTATTTGGAGAATGGGCCAAAGCCGCATTCCTATTGAAAAATAACCATTTAGAGGAATGGTATAGAGTCGTATCCGTATTGAGGAAAATATTTATTTAGGACCAGCATGCTTTTATTCAATTACCTACTGCTTTAGCTGTAGGCAATATTGATTTTTCCCCAGTCTGGGGCTTTAGCCAAATCTTTTATGTTTGAACCTTTCCAAACCAAATTTTACCATTTGATCGATTTAGGCGATGGTTTGGGATTCTATTCTATGGACTGGGCTAACGGCGCTTTTCTATTTATGTCGGGGTTTCTAAGAGGACCAAGGCGGCTGATGGGATCAGGCCAACAGGTAAAATCTCCCTCCGATAGGGCATTGGTTTTTTTTGATTAAGAATTAAATTTTTGAAACAGTTGACCATCGACCTATTAATTTCCTAAATTGAAGCAAAAAGCATGGCAAACCTCACGTTAAAATAACAAGCCATTGGAAAAATTGATCGCATCTCTCGAAATAAAGGAGGGGAAGATGGCCTTGAAATCACTTTTTATAGCATGGGAAGACAACAACGATTATAAAGAAATAAGAAGCACGAGTTGAAAAGCATGAGATACTGGTTCCGAATGAAATACCTTTTAGACACCAATAGCTGCATTCATTTTTTAAGACGAAAGTTTGCGCTGATCGAAAGGTTGCAGGAGATACAAATTGAAATTGTTGCTATTTTTAAAATTACATTTGCTGAACTAGTCTTCGGGGCAGATGTAGAATAAGAGCACCCAAAATGATCGACAAAAAAATTACCACACTTATTGGGAAAGCCATACGGGAAGGGAGATACCTGAATATTACCTACCAAAATAGGAGCGGGGAGATTACTCCTTTTTGGATAAGCATTCTCGATATCAATGCAAAGGGTGAACTGTGGGTAAACATGTTTAATGTTACCAAAGATGACCCCATCAGAGATGCCAAAATTTTTATTTCCAGCATTCAGACTGCTGAAATCCTGAAATTTTCACACTATGAGGTATCGGAAAAGCTGATTAAAAAGCTGGAAGAGGATGAAAGTTTACAGGTTTTTGAGTTTGACCGGTATGACAATAGTATATTAAACTACTACCTGGAATGCTACAAAGCCAATAAGGACCCCTTTCTTTACAAAGCCCATTTAATTCCGGAGGTGGATTTGACAGAATTGGCGAAGAAAAATCCGTATCCGTTATCCGACGAACAGCAAAAACAGATCATAAAAGATATCTATCATAACGATTACAACAAGTATTTTAACTACGAGCTGGCGATATGTGAATTTTCTATTGATTTACCTTCGAAAGGTAAATTTGTAATTGCCTACCGCAAACTCGAGCTAGATCCCGTCAATAAAACCTTACATGTAGGTAGCAAGACACTATTCAATCCCAACTTTTATATCAAGGATGTAAAGCATTCCTTATCCTACTACACCGATTTAAGTCCTGAAGATTATGAAGCGATGTACTTAAGGGATAAGTCCGAAGCGTTAGCCCTATTGCGGGCCAATTTTAAAACCGGCGAAATGCCAAATACCAGGCCGGAGGTAATTGTTTTGGGATATGCCCAGATAGATATAGCTGGAATTTACGATAACATACATGCCGCCTATGAGCAAAAGGAAATGGAGGTTCCCTTAAAGGCATTTTTTCAAAACCTATCATTGCTGGACAGGCAAAACCGGACCGAACCGCATATTGCGCTGTATGACCGGAATATTAATATTGATCAGATTCAAACCATTTACAATGCGTTGAAATACCCCATCACCTATGTGCAAGGACCACCCGGCACCGGCAAAACACAAACCATATTGAATATTATTGTGAATTGCCTCACCAATGGTAAAACGCTATTGATTTCGTCAAACAACAATGTACCCATTGATGGAATTAAGGATAAATTATACATTGGCAGGTACCGGAACAAGGAAATTCTGCTTCCTGTACTCAGGCTTGGAAACAACAAATGCGTCGCCCAGGCGCTGGATTTAATTAGAGAAAGGATTGCCTTTGAAACAAAGGATGTGCCTAAGGAAAAACTCTTGGTTAATATCAAAGAAAAGTCGAAAGAGAAAAACAGAAAATTGCTGGAGAAGATTAAGAATTATGAAACCAGCATGGAACAGACACAAAACCTGTCTTTCGTAAGCAGTCTGTTGTCAAAAGGAAAAAATCATTTGCTGGAAAAAGAAAAACAGGCCATTGAAGAAAAACTAAGGCAAATCCCAGAAACCAGCAATGACGATCTGGACAATTTATTTGAAGTGATAAAAGATAACCAACAGCTGTTGCAGTTTTTCTACTTCGAATCCTTGCGCTATGTAAAGCGTTTGAATAGCAAGGATTTAACTCCATTGATAGAAATACTGGATATTGAGGAATCCGAAAAACAGGTAAGGGAATTTAATAAATGGATTGCCGATGACGAAAACCTGGAGAAGCTCACAAAAATATTCCCCATTATCCTTACAACCAATATATCCAGTCGTAAGTTGGGTAGGAAATATAAATTTGATTTACTGGTAATGGATGAAGCCGGGCAGTGCGATATAGCCACCAGCCTGATCCCGATTTCAAAATGCAAAAACATGGTTCTGATTGGCGACACAAACCAGCTAAAGCCGATTGTTGTTTTTGAAGAAAGCAGAAATCGACACCTGATGAGCCAGTTTGGTGTAGATAATACCTACGATTACTATAATAATTCTATTCTGTCCATTTATAAAAGGATAGATAATATTTCCAGAGATATTTTGCTGAGCTATCATTATCGCTGTGGAAGGAAAATTATCAATTATTCTAACATGCGGTTTTATGAGAACAGATTAAACCTTTCGAAGATTACAATAAAAGGTGAGGTGAAGCTGATAGATGTGAATAATGTAACCCAAAAGGATAGAAATGCGTGCATCGAAGAAGCACAGGAAATAGTCAAATACATCGCCGAAAATAAGTTAACGGATACGTTTATCATCACTCCCTTCCGAAATCAGCAAGAGGCTTTGAATCATTACCTGAATAAGGCAAAAGCAAATGCCGAAATTGATTCTTCTGTGAGTTGCGGTACAATTCACAAAATCCAGGGGCAAGAGAATAAAACCATCATCATATCTACTTCCATATCCAGCAACACAAGCCCCAGAACCTACGATTGGATAAAAAACAACAGCCAGTTAATCAATGTTGGCGTTACCAGGGCACAGCATAACTTGGTTGTGGTTGCCGATAAATAGGCAATAGATAGGTTATCCAGAAAAGATGACGATTTGTACGCGCTGATTGATTATGTTCAGAAAAATGGTACTACCCAGATCCAAAATAGCATTGCAAACAAGTTTACCATCGGATTTTCGAATGACTCCAAATTTGAAGACGAATTTTATAAAACAATGAGCCATTATTGCACCATACAGGGCACCCGTTTTGAAAGAAATGTAAAGGTAATCAATGTCTTTCCGGGAGAATTAAACAATCCGGATGTAAACAAAAAGGAATTTGACGGCGTCATTTTTCAGGGTAGGATGCCAAAAGTGGTATTTGAAATAAATGGTATAGAACATTTTAAAAATAAAAAGCGAATTGAGTCAGATAAGATTAAAATGCAACTACTGCATTCGAAAAATATCGACAGAATAGTTGTACCCAATCACTATGTGAAACATTACGAATTTATTCGGGAATTAATGAATAAGATCAAAGGAGGTGTTTATCAAAAAGCATTGTTTGGCAGCTAATGTATTAGTTTAAAATCCACCTCTTCGCCCAGCGCTGTTTCATCTCCAATTTTTTTTTTGAACTGATTTAAATAGTTCCCTGTTTGTGGATGATTTTTTCAAAAAAATGTCGAACTTTTTGTTTCTATGCGCATTCAGATGCTTAAGAAAATCGGTTTTCTATTGTTCGCATTCTTTCTGGCCTTTAGGTCTTATGAAATGGTGAATGGGCTAAGTCGCGGTACCATCCCTGATTTGTCCCTTTTTTGAATCAGTTTTGATTTCTTTTTTGTTAGCTCTATTTCTAACGGGTGTTTTTGCGTTTCCGGGATTTGCTTTTCCGACAAGTACGCTGCTTCCTGAGGCTTATTACCGAACCCGCCAACCCGAACGGTTGAAAGCGGCTTATTTTGGGTTGGGAGGGGAGTATTTTAAGCGGATGCTGCTTATTGCCTTCTGAGGTAAGGAGAAGCAGCGAAAGAAATATTTCGATGGCACCAAAACAGGGATTGCTAACCTGGATTTCCAGACCAGGCAATCCGAATTCGGTCATTTGGCGGCCTTTATTTTGCTTGGTGTTGCATCGGCTATGTTATTGTTCCGGGGATATACCTTCATTTTCTTTCTCACCACCTTGTTAAATATAATCGGAAATGGCTATCCGATTTTGTTGCAACGGGTGCATCGCATCCGGATTCAGAAAATTATCGGTGGGTAAATCGATCGGAACCTTTGGATCCGCGTAAAAGAATGGGCTAAAGCCCGATTCCTATTGGATAATAACCAATTAGAGGAATAGTCTAACGCCTCATTTTTTTGAAGATTCATCGCTTGAAACCAGGATTCTTTTGATAAATTGCCTACTGCTTCAGCTGTAGGGAATAGAGATTTTTTCCTCATTTAGGGCTTTAGCCAAATCTTTTATGTTTGAACCTTTCCAAGCCAAATTTCACCATTTGATCCATTTTGGCTAAAGCCAAGGGTTCTCGCTATTTTATTTTAAGAATGGATTAAAGCCAAGTTCCTATTGAAAAAATATTCATTTAGAATCAGGATCTCTTAATCAATTGCCTGCTGCTTCAGTATTGGCCGAACTAATCATTAATATGAAAAATTTCACAGAAAAATTTGGTTTTTTTTGATTTTATAACTAACATCACCTAGCCCTTATTTTTGTTGTCATTAATTGTTGATTGGGAATCTGGTTTTTAAGGGTTATCGAAAAATAGTTTGTATCCGTGATCTAGGACTTTTAATAGGTTATTTTTTATCTGGACGGGAAGGTTGGGCGGTTTGAAGAAATGATCTGTTAAAGGAGGGACTGAGTTCCTTTAAGCAATTCAGGATGTTTACGTTTATTCTAACCGATTATCCTTTTAAAAGGTATGAAAGCCAGGATTTTCCCTTCCGCTATTGCAAGGCACAGCGTCGAAGTTTTTGATGCCCGGATTAGTGTCCGCTCCCAAGCCATTTACCTCTTTATTTTAACCTTACTCCTGGGCGCAAGCATTGCCCTATTTTTTGTGTATGTAGACGTGGCGGTACAATCACGAGGTACCTTTCAGTCTGCTTTGCAGCGTAACCCGCTGATGACTGCGGTGGGGGGAAGGTTGGAAAAGTGGAACCTTGCCGAAAACCAAAAGGTACAGAAAGGAGAAGTGTTGGCTGTGATCAGAAAAGAAGCACTACACCTGGAAATGCAGGGAGTGCGAGAGCGACTTGCGCTTTTAAATGACTTTATTTCGGATTTAAGGCAATTGCTAGGAGCAAATTTGTCAAAAGACCACGATCGCGCTGTCCTGCTACAGACACATTATTTCCAGGCTTCTCTGGTGGAGTTCCGGACGGAATTAAGTAACCAATCTGCGGCAGTTCAGAAATTGGAGCGTGATTATGATAGGGCCAAAACACTCCTAAACAGCCAATCACTGGCTTTTGCGGATTTTGACGAGGTAGAAGTACGGTACAAGCAGGCCAGGGCCCAATTGGAATTGATCCAAAAGCAGAAAATTCATGCCTGGGAGCAAGAGCTGAATAATTTCAGGAATGAAAAGAATAAGCTAAATAATCAGCTTCAGGTGTATGCGGAAGAAATGGACCGATACAGCATTTTGGCCGGTACGAATGGCACCCTGATCAATGTATTAAACCTGAACGAAGGTGATTTTATCCACCCTCAGCAAAAATTGGCTGAGATCTCCCCGGATACCACCTTATTGGCAGTAACGTATATTTCCCCCGCTGATATCGCATTTATCAAAAAAGGGCAAGAAGTGAGTTTTCAGGTGGATGCCTATAATTATAACCAGTGGGGGATTGCAACAGGTAGTGTGTGGGAAGTTGCTGATGACCTGACATTAATAAATGAAAACGAAGTGGGCTACCTGGTCACCTGTCTCTTAGAGCGTTCTTATTTGACCCTTTCGAATGGGGCATTTGGCCATGTCAAAAAAGGGATGACCTTCAATGCCCGCTTTGTAGTGGCAAGGCGTTCCTTGTCTCAGTTGCTATACGATAAGGTGGATAACTGGATCAACCCTTTTGTCAACAAACAGCCCTAACCGGGATGCGATATGAGTATAAAGATCAAACAGCGAGACATCACCGACTGCGGCGCTGCCTGTCTGGCTTCGGTAGCTTCCTATTACAAGTTGGAAATGCCGGTGGCAAAAATCAGGCAAATGGCTTCTACCGACCAAAAAGGAACCAATGTATTGGGATTGATTGAAGCCGCCACAAAAATGGGGTTTTCGGCAAAGGGGGTACGCGGAGAATTTGAGGCATTAAAGGAGATACCCATGCCGGTTATCGCCCATTTAGTGGTCAACAAAGTACTTCACCATTTTGTGGTTTTGTATAAGGTGGGTGAACAAACGGTGAGCTATATGGACCCCGCAGACGGGCAATTTCATAAAATTAGCCATCATGATTTTAAAAATTCCTGGACCGGAGTGTTGGTGCTGTTAATGCCCAATGATGACTTTAGAGCGGTTAACCAAAGAGTAAGCACCTGGAGCAGGTTTTGGTTTTTGATGCGTCCGCACCGTGGGGTGATGTTTCAATCCCTATTAGGGGCGATGATCTATACCCTCCTGGGCTTGTCTACTTCCATATATGTGCAGAAAATCATTGACCATGTGTTTATCGGAAGAAATACCAACCTACTCAACCTGCTGTCGGTGACCATGATTGTCTTGTTGTTGTTGCAAATCACCATAGGGGTTTATAAAACGCTCTTCGTGTTAAAGGTGGGGCAGCGCATTGATGCCAGGCTGATTTTGGGGTATTACAAACATCTTCTGACACTACCCCAACGCTTTTTTGATACCATGAGAGTGGGGGAGATCATCTCCCGCGTCAACGACGCAGTGAAGATCAGGGCATTTATCAATGACGTTTCCATAGGCCTGGTGGTGAATGTCTTCATCGTACTTTTCTCTTTTGCACTGATGTTTACCTTTTACTGGAAGCTGGCATTGGTGATGCTGTTGGTAATTCCACTGTATGCCCTGATTTATGGCATCACCAACCAACTCAATAAAAAAATTGAACGAAGGCTTATGGAAGAATCGGCTGAGTTGGAATCCCAACTGGTAGAATCCATTACGGCTGCCGGAACGATAAAAAGGTTTGGTGCTGAAGAACATGCGAATATCAAGACGGAAGTCCGATTTGTCTCCCTGCTCCGTACCGTTTACAAATCAGGTACAAGCTCCATTTTTTCTGGCACTTCTGCAGAAACCGTTTCCAGGTTGTTTACCATTATACTTCTTTGGGTAGGGGCTGGGTATGTGTTGAGGAATGACATAACTCCCGGGGAGCTGATGGCTTTTTATGCCTTGACGGGATATTTGACGGGCCCTATTTCAGATCTTATTGGCATGAACAAAACGATTCAAAATGCCCTGATCGCAGCAGATCGCTTATTCGAGATCATGGATCTGGAAGTAGAAAGTGCCGATGAGACCTTCCCCCTAAATAAGGAAGAAGCAGGAGATATTGTTTTTAAGAATGTAAGCTTTCGATATGGTTCCAGAACCAATGTCTTCGAAGACCTTAATCTGGTTGTTCCAAAAGGCAAAATTTCCGGAGTAGTAGGGGAGAGTGGCTCGGGCAAAAGCACCCTGGTAGCCTTATTGCAAAACCTATATCCCCTACAATCGGGACAGGTTTACATTGGAAAACATAATATTCAATACATTAACCATTCGAGCCTTCGGCAATTGGTCTCCGTGGTGCCGCAGCGCATTGATCTATTTGCTGGCAATATTCTGGAAAACATTGCACTAGGAGACTACCAACCCGATATGCAACGTATCGTCAACATCTGTAACAAGTTGGGCATGATGGATTTTATAGAAACCCTTCCCAACGGATTTGGAACATATCTGGGAGAAAACGGAGCCGTTTTGTCGGGTGGGCAGAAACAGCGCATAGCCATTGCCAGGGCACTGTACCGGGATCCTGCCATTCTGATCCTGGATGAGGCCACCGCCTCATTGGATTCTGATTCAGAGCAGTTTGTACGCAATACCATGCGCATACTGGCAACGGAGGGAAAAACCATCCTTTTCATCACCCATCGGCTGGCAGCCGTTCAGGAAATGGACCGGATTTTTGTTCTGGATAAGGGGCAACTTATAGAGGAAGGCACGCATGAAGACCTTCTGGGCAAGGAAGGCAAATATTCAAAAATGGTAAAGAAACAGTTTTTGGTAGTGAATTTAACGAGTTAAACCGCATGGATTATGGAGTTTATTAGACAGATTGAGCGATTTCAGCTATTAAATAAGCTGGTAAAGGAACAACGCACGGGGAGTCCTAATGATATGGCAAAAAAGATGGGGATAAGTAAAAGGCAATTGTACGTGTACCTCGAATACCTAAAGGATTTGGGAGTTGAAATTTCTTTCTCGAGAAAACTAAATAGTTTCATTTATAAGGGAAATACTAAAATTTATATTGATCTGAGATTTGAGATACTTAAAGTATCAGAGAATTGATAAATAATTAATGAAAACTTGATTAATGTTATTTTATTGCATTGATCAGAGTTAATTTAGAGTGAAATTAAAGAGAAAATAACTTATAACATGTATAGGAAGGATTAAAATGTTAAAAAATTTGGTGTAATAATTAAACTTGATTAAAATTATGGAAAAGTTAAAAGAACTAAGTTTAGAAGAATTAAAAGTGATTAATGGGGGAGAACCAGTTTCGATTGCCATAGGACTATTTGCTTTAGCGATAGCAGTCGGTTCTGTAGGTGTTTATCTTTATAATAATTCTGGGGATATAGCAAGAGGTTTTAGGGATGGAAGGAAAGGAAATTATAATCCACCACTATCTTGTAGGTAACTAAAATTAATTTATTATCTTATGAAAGAGTTAACTAATAACGAATATTTATCAGTCATGGGAGGTGATCTCTTCTTATATGATGTGTTCTATTTAGCTGGTATGGTTTTTCAATCAAGTTTAGAAAGTGGAAGGAGAGCTAGAAGAACACTGGGAACGAATAGCTACATGATTTCTCTTAAAATGGGAGGCCTTTAGTTTATTGTAGTAAATTACCTATGTCGGTGATTAAATGATAAGTTTAAATTGGACTAAGATGATAAATAATGATAATAAATATAAAATTGGGTTCTATGTTCTTTTAATTTTTTCTATTTTGGTTTTATTAGTTCAATTATATAATGCTATTAAACCAACGAATTATTAAAATTGTATCGGATTTAGGATAAGTAATTTATAGGGATGTTTCATATCGATACCAATTTATAGGGGTCTTAAGGCTAGTATTTCCCCTCCTTGGGGTCTTACAGAATACCATGTATTTGGATTAAAATGGCCTGTTTTTAGGTGGATATTTCAAGGCCGACTAATAATTTGTCGATAGGCAGTATGCTGATGGACATTATTTATTCCGTTATATGAAGATTAAAAATAAAATACTATTAATTAATGTTACCATTATATTTTTGATGATTTTATTTCAAAAAGAAATCTCCTATTATCTCCAACACAATGGGATTATTTTTTCTGTTGCTATTGTGTGTTCGTTTCTGTATTCAGTATTTATATTTTTCGCTGGTGCTTCAAATGGTCTTGTATACATCGCTCCAATTATAAGTTTATTTTTAGGATACTATATGTTTTGGATTGAATCGAGTTATATTAAATTAAATGAGCTTATAATTGGTATAATAATAGGAGTATTACTATATGTTTTAGAAGTAGTAATGTTCAAGAGATTTTCGTTATAATTTCAGAAGGTTTTTTTACTTAAACGGTTAAGTTAGGTTTTTATATAATTGTATTATTGATGGTTTCTATTGAAAAAAAATAATGATTGAAACCTTTTCGACACTCTGCCTTATACTGATTTTTATACTTTCAATTCGAGGTTTTTATATTTTTTATAATAACAAGGTAAAACTAAGAGAAATAGCGGGAATTTATTTTTTAAAGAATTTAAATTATAGTATATATTTTTTTATTTTAATTCTTATTTTGTTTTATTCTATCATCTTATTAAATATATATAATAATTATATTGTTTTTAATTTTACTAATAATTATAAAATAATATTTTCACAAATTCCGAAATATTTATCCATAGCAATAGTAGAAGAATTTATTTTTAGAATTTTACTTTTTGCAAGCCTTATCCATTATATTTCCAGAAAAAATGCGTTGATATTTTTTGCTTCTGTTCTTTTTAGCTTATACCATTTCCCAACAAATGGTATCTATTTTGTAAGTTATTTCCTGGCTGGTATCATGTACGGGTATTCATTTGTAAAATTTCAATCCATACTCATTCCGATAGGTATTCATTTTTCCTGGAATTTTGTACAAGGCGCTATTTTTGGGTTCCCTGTTTCTGGAATCGAATCAGATGGACTTCTGAATATTAGTATTATACCCCATGATATTTATAATGGCGGTAGCCAGGGGCCGGAGGGTAGCGTTATTGGAATCATGATTCGATTAGCCATTATAGTGCTTATATATTCCCTCCCCTCGAAACAAACAAATGATCAATTTTTAAAATACGCTAGTGATTTTAAGAGCTAAAAAATTTTGACTAAAGCCAGGGTTCTTGCTATTCTATTTTTATGAATAGGCTAAAGCCCGATTCCTATTGAATAATAACCAATTAGAGGAATAGTCTAAAGCCTCATTTTTTTGAAGAATCATCGCTTGAAACCAGGATCCTTATAATCAATTGCCTGCTGCTTAGGGTATCGGTTTTGGCTAAAGCGTGGGTTCTTGCTATTCTATTTTAAGAATGGGCTAAAGCCTCATTCCTATTGAAAAATATTCAATTAGAGGAATAGTCTAAAGCCAGATTTAATTGTAGAGTCATCGCTTGAAACCAGCATGCTTTTAATCAATTGCCTACTGCCTCAGCTGTAGGCAATATTGATTTTTCCCCCACCAATGGCTTTAGCTAAACCCTTTATCCTTAACCCTTTCCAAACCAAATTTCATTATTTCATCCATTTTCGCTAAAGCCAGGATTTTTTTTCATTTTCGGGAATGATTTCAACTGAAGTATGGGGTTTCAAAATGAGCTGGTCGGATGAGGGGTTCAGTAGGCTGTCATGCCAACAGATAAAGGCTCCCTTCGATGGTCTTTAAAGGAAAATTTAGTATTATTATTCCTGGTAAGATGGAGAATATAGCTAATATGAATGCAACAGTCTTTGAGGAACATTTAGAAAAGAGATATGGGGCACCAGGAACAGATCAAGGAATAGCATTTGAGTCGGTGACGAAAGCTTTTGCCATTTATATAGGTTAGGAAAAGCCGGGAGGAGGCGGGTTCCGAAAGTGCTCGCCAACCATAAGCTTCGATGCGTTAGGCATAATTTGAAACTACGAACACCATGAAAATTTGCGTCGCACAGACAGAAGCGGAAAGAGGTAATATTCAGCGCAATATCGAAAACCATTTGGGATGGATTGAACTTGCCATTACCGAAAAATCCGACTTGATCCTATTTCCCGAATTATCGTTGACTGGCTACGAACCGGTGCTTGCAAAGGAGTTAGCCACCCAACAAAATGATGCGAGACTTGAGCAATTTCAAGAAATTAGCGACGCGAACCAGATTACAATTGGGATTGGCTTGCCCACCATATCGGACGCAGGTATACTGATCAGCATGATTCTATTTGAACCCGGGCAGGATAGAAAAATTTATTCCAAACAAAAACTACATTTGGACGAACGACCATATTTTATTCAAGACAACCATCAGATAATTTTGACCATAAAAAGCAATAAAATTGCCCCAGCCATTTGCTATGAATCACTGCAACCCGAACACGCGGAAAGCGCGCACAGGCTGGGAGCAGAAATATATATAGCAAGCGTTGCCAAGTCCCAGAAAGGGGTTGAAAAAGCATTCAGACATTTCCCGAAAATCGCAAGGAAGTTTTCAATGCCCGTGCTGATGTCCAATAGCATTGGATTTTGTGGTAATTTTCAAAGCGTTGGACAGAGTGCTATTTGGAATAGTCAAGGCGAACTTTTGAAAAAATTAGATAGCGACAAGGAAGGACTTCTACTAGTTGACACGGGGACGCAACAGGTAATGGTGAAGGAAAAAGCCGTCGGCGACGCGTAAGTTCTTCCGGCTTAGCTGGATCAGGCTGTACGTTTTGTTCAGCCAGGCGTGCAAAGGGATTTTAAATTATTCGGTAGAAGGGTTAAAAGAAAATGAAGCCAGGATGCCCTTAAGCATCGAATGTTGGCAGGATAGGATTGTCGCCGTACTATCCCGTCTCACAAGGGATGGAATCATCCTTTTTTCGGTTTTCCCATTAGATTGGTTCCCTTACTACATCGCGTTAAATTCCAAGTTAAAAAATCTATTAGGGATTGGGAATCAAAAAAAGAAATTAGTTGCTCAGAATGGGATTTTTCAGGAAAGGAAGAAGGGGTTGTTTATGGTATTGTGAGAAGCCGCATTCCTATTGAAAAATCATTATTTAGAGTCAGCCAGGATTCTCTTGATCAAATGCCTACTGCTTCAGCTGTAGGCAATAGGCATCCAGTTAGCATCCATGGCTTTAGCCAAATCATGAGTTCTTAAAGCATTCAAAGCAGAAATTCACATTTGATAAAGAGGGTTGCACCTCGCCTCTTTCTTAATCAGTCAGACCGATTGTAAAATTCAATATGGTAAAAGCAGGACAATTATTTCCAGGGTTTTTCCCCCTTGCGGTATCATTTTTGTCACCATATTGGGAAACTTAGAAACATATGAATAAGACCATTCTTTTAAACAAACGCCCATATGGAAAGCCGACCCTCGATGATTTTAAAACGGTCAGTGAGGAAGTTCCTACTGCCAAAGAAGGGGAGGTTTTGCTGAAAACAGTTTACGTTTCGGTCGATCCCTATCTTCGTGGCAGAATGAATGATGCGAAGTCCTATATTCCACCGTTCGAATTAAACAAACCGATTCAGTCGGGAATAATAGCTGAAGTGGTGGACTCCAACCTTCCGGATTTCAAAAAGGGCGAGTTTGTGTCTGGTATGTTGGAGTGGAAGGAATTTCAGACTTCTAAAGGTAAAGGTCTGAATAAAGTGGACCCGACAGTGGCGAAACTATCCAGTTACTTGGGGATTTTAGGAATGACCGGGCTTACTGCCTATTTAGGCTTGATGGAAATCGGAAAGCCAACGCAAGGGGAGACCCTGGTGGTTTCCGGTGCTGCCGGAGCCGTAGGAACGGTAGTCGGACAGATTGGAAAATTGGTCGGTTGCAATGTGGTGGGTATTACCGGCGATGATGAAAAAGTAGCGCTTTTAACCTCAACTTTTGGCTTTGATCATGCCATCAATTATAAAACAACCCCCGATTTGAAAAAGGCTATCAAAGAAGCTTGTTCTGAGGGAGTAGATATTTACTTTGATAACGTTGGTGGGGAGATATCCGATGCGGTATTGGCAAACATCAATAAGTTTGCGCGATTGCCCGTTTGTGGTGCCATCTCACTCTACAACGAAACAGAAGTGCCAATGGGCCCTCGATTGCAGCCCATACTCCTCACCAAAAGTGCCACCATGCGTGGATTTATCATCGGTGACTTTGCGGAAAAATTTCCATCCGCCATACAGCAGCTAGCTTCCTGGCTAAAAGACGGAAAACTACAATTCAGCGAAACCATTGTAGAAGGATTTGACAACATTCCGCAGGCATTTCTGGATTTGTTTGAAGGAAAAAATAAAGGGAAAATGATTGTAAAGGTATGAGAACTGCCATGGCATTGCCAGATGACGGGATAATATAAAACAAATCCAACTATTCCCCTTGCGATAAAATGCATAGACTGTCTTCCATTGCCTCCACCGAATGGGTAATTTCAAGGGGTATTTCTACTTCGTCATATTGCCTTAGTTCTATAACCCTGTTTTCCTCTTTATAAATCACTGTTCCTTCCAAAACGGTTAATTTTGATGGCGTATGGGCCTTGTGCTCTTGCAATATCATCCCTTTTCGGAACCCCATGATTAGTACCTTAAAGCCTGTTCCGTGATGGAGTGACTTGGCAATGGGATGAGTAGCAGTTTTTAGTTCGGCTTTTATTTCTTTGATCGTCATCTGTTTATCCTTAGGTAATGTCCAACTATTTTTCCTTTATTGAAAGACAGGGTTATTGATGGCATTCAACGAATAGCCCCTCAATCAGCCGTTTGTCAAAACCGTTTCGATAATTTAGATTGGTCTTTTGGGCTGCTTGCTTATTTAGTAAGCCTAAGTTAAGAAAAACCTCGGGAAGGTCCAGTTTTATATGTGTTCCTTCCAATCCCAAAAAAGCCTGTCCATGGAATTGACTTTGTATTTCTCGAAAAAAATCGTTTTTCACAACCTCCAGCCCTACCTTTACGTCCAATACCTGCACTGTTTTTTAAAACATCCATACGTTAACTATGAAAAAAATATTAATTCCCATTGGCATCATCCTCCTGATTGGCATATTTGTCTATACCAAAGCCGTAGGCGTGTACAATACCTTTGTACAAACCGAAGAAACCATCAACGGTTCTTGGGCCGAAGTAGAAACCCAGTACCAGCGCCGGGCAGACCTGATTCCGAATTTGGTCAATACGGTAAAGGGCTATGCGGACTTTGAACAGGAAACGCTGACGGGTGTGATCGAAGCGCGTGCGAAAGCCACGTCCATCAGCTTGCAGGCGGATGACCTAACACCTGAAAATATTGAACGGTTCCAGGAAGCACAGGACCAACTGAGCGGGTCGCTTAGCAGGCTACTCGTGGCCGTGGAGCGGTATCCCGACCTGAAAGCCAATCAAAACTTTCTTGAATTGCAAGCACAACTCGAAGGGACGGAAAACAGAATTGCCGTCGCCAGAAGAAACTTCAACCAGTCCGTTCAGGGCTACAATGCCAACCTAAGAACTTTCCCAAACAATGTATTTGCCGGTTGGTATGGGTTTGAAACGAAGGGTTATTTCGAAGCGGCAGCTGGTTCTGAAAATGCACCCACAGTAGAATTTTAAATCCAAATCTTATGGCCGAAAAACTATTCAGCACAGCAGACCGGGCCATTATCACCGATGCCATCCGGAATGCCGAAAAAGAAACATCTGGTGAAATCCAGGTTCACATCGAAAGCCATTGCAAAGGAGAGGTGCTCGACCGGGCTGCCCAGGTATTCGAGAAACTCAAGATGCACAAAACCAAGTACCGCAATGCGGTGCTTTTTTACCTGGCGGTGGAGGACCATCAATTTGCCATTCTAGGAGATGCCGGCATCAACCAGGTGGTTCCGGAACACTTCTGGGAAAATATCAAGGAAGAAATGGTGATTCATTTCAAAAGAAAGGAATTTACCGAAGGCCTTAGAAAAGGCATCGAACTATCCGGGCAGCAACTTCGACAACATTTTCCTTATGACCAGAAGGGGGGCATCAACGAGCTACCCAACGAAATTTCCTTTGAATAAAACATTATGATCAAAAGACAGCTATTCACCCTATTATTTTTAGCATCCCTTTCATTTGCCGGCTGGGCGCAGGGAGATTTTCCGGAAAAACCCAACCCACCCCGGCTGGTAAATGACTTCTCCGAGACCCTTTCCCAGCAGGAGGTCAGGCAATTGGAAAACAAACTGCTGGCTTACAATGACAGTACCTCTTCCCAGGTTAGCGTCGTTTTGATCAACTCGATTGGGCCTTATGCGATAAGTGATTATGCCTTTCAATTAGGTGATAAGTGGGGAATCGGAAGGAAAGACAAGGATAATGGCATACTGATCCTTGCTGCGATGAAAGACCGCGAGGTCTTTATTGCGACGGGATACGGCATGGAAGGCGCCGTTCCGGATGCTTTGGCCAAGCGAATTGTCGAACAGCTCATTGTGCCCAATTTCCGTTCTGGGGATTATTTTGCCGGTCTGGACCAGGCTACGGACATGATCTTTAAGCTGGCTTCCGGGGAGTATGAAGCCGCAGAGCAGCTACCACCATCGGGTCGGCCTGCAGGCGCATTTCCGTTTATATTGATTTTTATTTTTGGCTTTGTGATATTGACCCTGATCAAAAACCGAAGGGACAACAATAACCACATGGGTGGAAAACGTGGGGGCGTGGACTTTTTCACCACCATGATGCTTGCCAGTATGCTTGGAGGCAATAGAGGCAAATATGGCGATTTCTCCTCTGGAAGGGGAGGCTTTGGCGGCAGTGGGGGAGGAGGTTTCGGTGGCTTCGGGGGCGGCAGCTTTGGAGGCGGTGGCGCGGGTGGTAGCTGGTAAGCTAGAAATAGACATCCTGGCTATTTTTATCAGGCGGAAAGGTGAACTCAGGGGCATTTCTATGCTTGATCCGCCCTACGAGCAGCAGCTCGCCATTGGCAAGTACTGGGAAAACATTCCTGGCAAGACTTTTCTGCCCGGATCGGTCACCTCCTCCGACCGTTTTGTGCGGGCATCTTTTTTCCTCAACTCCATTCCGCAGACGGACAACACCCGGGTGGCGGTAGCCAGCGTGTTCAGTGTTATCCGTAACGTATCCGTTCCCTATGGATTTGAAATCGAAGGTTACCCCAATTTATCTACCACCCGCTGGCGCATGGTGGCCGACCAGAAAAACCTGGTGTACTATTTTGAAACGGCACTGACGCCCAATGCCTTTTGGGTGGATTTGAAGAAAATCGATTTTAGCGAAAAAGCAGCGGTTCGCAAGCTGGATTTGGCCAATCACCGCACCTATTCCGGGGAAACCTCCGGTGATTTTAAGAAATCCGCACCTTTCCGGTTTATTGGCTTGTAAGGAGGCAGGTGTTATTCACGGTTAGCTGCATCCTTAAGATTTAGCTAAAAAAACCTGTTTTCGAGAATTAAAATATAGACCTCTGAAATGGGTTTTTAAAAAATGGTATATCTTTCCTTGGTAGGATTTAGCTTTTTTGGTGTATTATCCTTGGGGTACCATTGATTGTGCGGCTATTTTTGCCAGGTGCCTCCTTTGCGGTGCCGGCAATCGGTTAATTGACAGAAGACCAACATAAAACGTCAGTTCATGAAAAAATTTGCATCCATTTGGCTGCTTGCCGTATTTACCTGGGTCCTGGTTTCCTGCTCAACGCAGGAGCAACAAATCCTGGACCTTTCCAAGGCCGTGATTTTGGTTACACCGCAGATTGCCAGCCCGATGCAGGAAACGGTGTCAACCATTTTGGTTGAAGAAATCGAAAACAGGAGCGGCATCCGGCTGGAATTGGGTAGTGATTGGGAATCCGATACCCAAATTGCCCTCGCGCTGTCTTCGGATGAAAGCTTGTATGGAAAGACCGTTCCTTCACGCAAGGGCTTCGATGCGCCTGAACAAGAGAAAGAGGGTTACCGTATTTTTCAAGAATCCAGCGAGGCAGGGAATACGCTCTGGGTGATTGGTGCCGATACCCGCGGGATTTTGTACGGCATTGGCAAACTGCTGCGAACGGCCTACCTGAGCGAGGGTAAGGTTGCACTCAGCAGGGACATCGATTTTTCCGAATCCCCGCAGTATGCCCTTCGGGGACATCAGTTTGGGTACCGAAATACCGCCAATTCCTGGGATGCCTGGACGGTGGCTCAGTTTGATCAGCATTTTCGGGAGCAGGTGCTCTTTGGGGCCAATGCCTTTGAAAACATTCCTTTCCAGCAAATGGGTTCCAGCCCGCACTTTAAGGTGGATCCGCAGCAGATGGAAGTGGAACTCAGCCGAATCTGTGAAAAATACGACGCCGATTATTGGGTTTGGACCCCGGCTCCCCGAGACCTGAGTGTGCCCGGAGCCCTTCAAGAGGGGCTTGAGAAACAGGAAGACTTTTATGCGCGTGTTCCCCGATTGAATGCAGTATTTGTTCCAGGTGGCGATCCCGGGGATAACCATCCTTCCGAGCTAATACCCTACCTGGAGGAGCTGTCGGAGCTATTGCAGCAATACCATCCGGATGCGGGTATCTGGGTTTCCCTGCAGGGATTCAACGAAGAAAAAGTGCGGTATTTTTTTGACTACCTGCAGACCAATAATCCAGATTGGTTGGCCGGGGTGGTGAACGGGCCCAGTAGCCCGCCGATTGCGCTGGAACGGGAACTCCTACCGGAAAAATACCTCCACCGGTTTTACCCCGATATTACCCATACCGTACGCTGCCATTATCCGGCAGAAAACTGGGATCAGGCTTATGCGCTGACCCTGGGCAGGGAACCCTGTAACCCCCAGCCGCGAATGTATACGCGCTTGTTTAACCGGGACAGCCCCCATACCGATGGGTTTATCACGTATTCCGATGGTACGCATGACGATGTAAATAAAGCCGTCTGGAGCCAATTGGGTTGGGATCCCGGAAAAGATCCGGAAACCATTGTGCGGGAATATACCCGGTTTTTCTTTGGTGCGGAGCTGGCGGAGGAAGCTGCCCAGGGGATATTTGCGCTGGAGGACAATTGGGACGGGCCGATTCTGGAAAACCCGGCTATTGAAGAAACGCTTGCCTGGTGGAAAAGGCTGGAGGCCGAAAATCCCGACCTGGCCGGAAATTGGCGCTGGCAGCAATTGCTGATGCGGGCCCATTACGATGGATACATCAAAAAACGCCTCGCTTTCGAAAAACGACTGGAAGCCGAAGCCTACGCCATTCTGGCCAAAGCCGACTCGATCGGGGCCGATCAAGCGATGGAGCAAGCTTTGCAACAGCTGCAAAAAGCGGAAACCGAGCCAGTTTCTCAGGACCTGAAAGAAAAAGTGATTGCTTATGGAGAAATGCTATTTCAGAGCGTTGGGGCGCAGACCAGTGTGGAAAAATACGGAGCCAGTGGAGCCGAGCGGGGTGCCATCCTGGATTTTATCGATTACCCGCTGAAAAACCGCTGGTGGTTAGAAGACGAGTTTGAAAAGGTACGTTCGCTGGGGTCCGAGGCCGAAAAACTGGCCCGCTTGGACTTTATCCGAACCTACGAGTACCCGGGAGAAGGAAGCTTTTACGACAATATCTCCAGTGCCGATGCCAAACACGTAACGTCCAAAACCGATGATGCCATCGACTTCTTGTGGGAAAACAACGGGATCAACCGCAAGCGCCTGTCCACGCAGCTGTTCCAGTTTACCCCCACCTTGTCGTACGATGAGCTGGACCCGAATTCCGATTACCTGATCCGGGTTTCGGGCTATGGGGAAGCCCTTTTGCGGGCCAATGGACAACGGCTTACACCTACCAAATACGAGAAGGGATACGAGGAATTCAAGGAATTTCCGCTTCCCAGGGACTTGATAAGCGACGGCGAATTGGAGATCCGATTTGATAAGCCCGACGAAGCGCACTTGAACTGGCGGCAGCAGTCGCGGGTAACGGATGTGTGGCTGATCAGGCAATGAATGAACGTCTTATGCAGAAGCAAACCTGGCTATCGAATGGCTGCCGAAAAGGCAGGAAGCAGCTGTTTAGTGGGTATTTTCTTAGGTTCTGAACGAGATAATTGCTAATTCCGGTGGTTTTATGATCCTAAATTCTTAATTTAATTCCAGAAATTAAATCAGAGGGGGGTGGGGTAAAGGATTCGTTTACACGCAACGCTGACTTCAAGGTAGCGTTGCAACGGTTGATATGGCCGAAAACTCAGTGAAGTCATTATTGACTTGCAATTTTAGGCAAAAACTTGTAAATTTGTAAGATATAATGCTCTTGGTTACGTATTCTCAATTCTTCATAAAATAGAGAGAATGCCGACCCTAGAGCTTTTTTTATTAAAATGAAAAGAAGAACGGCAATATTGGTTGATGGAGGATTTTTCATTAAACGGTATCGCTCCATAAATAAAGTCAAGAATCTTGATCCTGAGAGGACGGCAAAAGATCTTTGGGAAATGTGCTTGAAACATCTTTCCCAAGCCAAGTCTGAGACTTACGATTTGTACAGGATTTTTTATTATGATTGTTTACCCTACGACAAAATGATTGTCTACCCTACGACAAAAAGCAACATAATCCGATAACGGGTAAGTCAATCGATTTTTCTAAAACTGATCAGTATAAATTTCAATATGCATTTTTTGAAGAATTAAAAAAGAAGAGAAAGATTGCTCTCCGTCTTGGAGTTTTAGAAGACCGGAAAAGATGGATTATTAAACCCTCCAAAACCAAGGAACTACTTTCAAAGCAAATTGCAATAGACGACTTGACAGAAGACGATGTGCAGTTTGACTTTAACCAAAAGATGGTGGACATCAAGATAGGATTGGATATTGCATCTATCACTTTAAAAGGTCAGGTAGATCAAATCATTTTAATTTCTGGTGACAGCGATTTCGTTCCAGCTGCAAAATTGGCACGTAGGGAGGGCATCGACTTTCTATTAGACCCCATGTGGAATCCGATAAAACCTCATCTTTTTGAACACATTGACGGTTTAGTCTCAAGGATAAAACGACCAGAAAACCACAATACCTAACCAGAAATTTGCTGATTCCGATGGTTTTATGATCCTAAATTCTTAATTTAAATCCGGAAATTGAGGATCAAGAGAGGGGGGTAAAGGATTCGTTTACAAGCAACGCCGCTGCCTTCAGGAGATAGCGTTATATGGATGTTACTTACTGTTTTACATATAACCAACTTCCAATTATCTGCCAACAGTTTTGCGAATAGGCCCTTTCCGGTTTTTCTTCTTCAGCAATGAAGGAAACGAACCTCCCCATATTCATGTTGAATCAGGTGAAGGCCATGCGAAATTTTGGCTGGAACCAGTTGAATTAGCTAATTCAACAAATTTTAGTGCCCCTGAATTAAATAAATTACGTAAATTAACAGAGGAACACAAAGCGTTAATACTAAAGAACTGGCATGAGTACTTTAACAGATAAAAAAATCAATAGAGCCAAAAAAGTCTGGTTTACGGAAGAAAGGCTTTATGTACTTTTGGAAGATGGAAGAGAAATCGGTACTCCAATTGAATGGTATTCCAAACTTCGGCAAGCTTCAAAAGAACATTTAAATAATTGGAGGTTAATTGGAGGAGGAATTGGAATTCACTGGGAAGGCCTTGATGAAGATCTCTCAGTTAATGGATTATTAAAATAAGGGAGTGTTAGCTCAACTCTGTCTGGCTTCCCTTCGGGGGCTAGCCTCACAGCCGGATCATGATGCCATGCTACCGTTCTTAGCAAAACCGTTACCTCCAAGCCATTTGCGTCTCAATCAATCCATAGCGTACGAATTCAACCATAATCTATAGAGTAAAAAAATCAATGTATTTCTGTACGTTTCCCAAAAATTGGCCTGGTGGCTTGGACAAAACAAGATCTAAACCTTTGTTAGTTTAGGTCGAATCTCCTGTGGGATATACTTATAAATTTCTGGTAAGTCGAACCAACCCCATTCCTACGATGCCCTTAAACCAAACTGAACGTCAAATTTTACGCAAACACCTGATCGAATCGCTAAGTGGTGAAAAAGCACATAGTACCTTTGATCGGGTGATAGCCGATTTTCCGCTGGAGGCCATCAATAAAAAAGTGCCGGGCATTCCCCATTCTCCCTGGTTCCTGGTAGAACACATGCGAAGGGCGCAGCGGGATATCATCGAATTTATAAACAACCCCAACTATCGGGAAATGAACTGGCCGGAAGACTATTGGCCAACAGCCGAAGCGGATCCGCATACCTGGAAACAATCTATAGAAGGTTTTTTTGCCGACCGAAAGGAACTGATCCAGCTGGTAGAAGATGATTCGATTGATCTGTTTGCCCCCATTGCGCATGCTCCGGATTACACGATATTCCGGGAAATTATCCTCATGGCCAATCACCACTCCTACCATACCGGTCAATTGCTTTACCTTAAAAGAGTCTTTAAAAGTGAGCCTAGCTAAGGAAAATCAAGCAAATTTCAACCACTGTTAGTTACCTGCTTTATGGCTAAATTGTGTAACTTGTTTAGCACTTAACCATCAACTAATGGGAATATTGAAAAAACCAGGCGTATACATCGAAGAAAAAAATGCTTTCCCTTCTTCGGTAGTGCAAGTACCAAGTGCAGTTCCCGCATTTATCGGGTATACAGCCAAACGGCCAACTAACCAAGCCAGGCGCATTTCCTCCTTTTTGGAATTCGAACAGTTTTTTGGAGGACCAGGTCCCCGCCTGTTTCGGCTTCATGCGAAAGGAGATAGAGACAACCAGCGGGATCAGGCACCGGTAGCTATGGAAAGTACCATCGAAACGGAAGCAAATGATCCGATCGGCGAAATCAATGGCTATGGACTGAGTAGAGTAGGACCGTCATACCGGCTTTATGCGGCCATAAAGTTGTTTTACCAAAATGGGGGAGGTACCTGCTATATCGTTTCGGTAGGTGGATTTGATGAAGGGGAACCGATCCAAGCGGCCAGTCTTAGGACCGGTTTGCAAGCCCTGGAGCAAGAACCGGAACCCACCCTGGTACTGGTTCCCGATGCCGTATCTCTGGATACAGCCGAGGCATTTTATAGCCTGTGCCGCAAGGTAATCGCCCATTGCGGGCAGATGAGGAACCGGATGGCCATTTTGGATGTGTACCAAGGCTACAAAGCCTTGCAAAAGTCCGTTGTGGACAGGTTCCGCCAAGAGATCGGCAGCGAATCACTCAGCTACGCCGCCGCCTATTACCCCTGGCTGGAAACAACGATAGTAGCCGAATCGGATCTATCCTTTCAAAATCTGACAGACGATAGCCTGGAACGGCTCGTTGAAATGATCAGTGGGGAACTTTCGCTTACCGATCATCCCGAAAATGAATCAAAAAGCGAAGCGCTACGAAAAGAGCGGGTTTTATCCCTGGTAAAACAACTTCCCGATTATACATCAGTTGCCGTGAAAAGCTGGGACGATCACCGCAATACTTCCGGCAAACTTTCTCCCGCTGACTTGCACCGCACGCTTTTGACGGTAAGCCAGGCCTATAAAGCATTTATGGGATTTCTGCAAAAGTACCTGAACCGGCTGCCACCTGCTGCAGCAATGGCAGGCTTGTATTCCTTGGTGGATTCCACGAGCGGGGTTTGGAAAGCCCCCGCCAATCTCTCTCTGAATTCCGTCATTGCGCCATCGGTACCCATTTCCACCGAGGAGCAAGAGTATCTGAATACCCCCTTGGATGGAAAAGCGGTCAACGCCATCCGTACCTTTATTGGGGAAGGCGTGCTGGTATGGGGGGCGCGCACGCTGGATGGAAACAGCAACGATTGGCGGTACATTCCTGTGCGACGGACGGTGATGGTGATCGAACAATCGATGATGTCGGCCGTCAAAGCCTACACCTTTGAACCCAATCAGGCTGCTACCTGGATCACTGTCAAATCCATGCTGGAAAATTACCTGACACAGCAGTGGAAAATGGGAGCTTTGGCCGGAGCGAGCCCAGCAGAGGCTTTCTCAATACGCGTTGGGGTAGGGGAAACGATGACGGCTGAGGATGTCCTGAATGGTACTATGCGGGTAAGGGCATTGGTCGCTGTGAGCCGACCTGCTGAATTTATTGAAATCACTTTTGAGCAAGCCATGCAAAAGGCTTAAAGGATCCTGATGGCTGGATGGAAGCAAACTGGAGCCCATTCCATTTAAAAAGGCTACCTAATAGCAAGCTTGGCCAAAACACCACCCAGAGGGTTGATGATAGCGCATGTGAACGATAGTAAATGACAGATAAAAATGAGAACAGATTGGAAATACCGCCTGGTGCTTGCTTTTCAAATGGGAGTGCTTTATACCCTTGGAATTTGGGCAATGGACTATTTTTCGGGCGAAACCAGGTATTCGCCGGAAAGCTTACTATTTCAGGGCCTGTTTTTTGGTCTCTCGTTCGCACTAATATTCCCCTACCTCTTTAACCGGCTGGGGGGAATGGTATTTAGCAAAATCGGTGCAGCCATCCATCCGGCACTGGAGCCGGGGGAAGAAATCCAGCGAGAGGCTCCCGCCACCCTTTTCAAAGGCATGGAAGGAGTAGGAGGCAAACTGTTTTTAACCAACAAAAAGCTCATTTTCAAGTCCCACGCACTGAACATACAGAAAGGGCAAACGGATATTGACTATGAAACGATCTCCGGGGTTGAAAAAAGAGAGGTGGGAAAAAGGAAGTATCCCGGTATTTGCATTCAAACAAAGGATGGTAAGAAGTACAAAATGGTCGTTTATGAGCCAGAGGTGTGGATAGCGGAACTAAATGAAAGGATAACCCCATAAAAAAGCGGCTTTCCTGAATTTTAAGCATTTCTTAAGATTCAATTAATGGATTCTTAAGCGAGTTATATGCCTATTTGGTAGATGAGAATTTTGATAGTTGAAGACGAGAAGGGAATAGCGGCTTTCCTTAAACAAGGATTGGAGGAAGAGTCTTTTGCTGTGGATATAGCTGATAAAGGAAAAATGGGTCTTCGATTGGCTTTATCAGGGGAGTCCGTTATCCTTTTATTGGACTGGATGCTTCCGGGATTAAGCGGAATTGAAATTTGCAGGCAGTTCAGACGAGAATTCCCAACTACTCCGGTCATTTTTCTCACCACCAGGGCCACCAAACATTTGTAGCATCAAAAAACTTTTTAAAAAACAGGTATCCCCTGTCATATAAAACTAACTTTTAGGCACTAATGGGTAAGAATGAAAAAACGGCAACTGGAAAACCTCCTTTACCTCTTTAACCGGCTAGGGGGAATGTTATTTAGCAAAATCGGTGGAGCCATCCACCCGGCAGGTTGCTAACCTTTGAAATTCTCTCTATCGGGAAATTTTGGCAAGGTGAAGAAAAAGGTGCTGCCTTTACCGGGGACTGATTGTGCACCGATTGTTCCACCATGGATTTCAAGTATCCGTTTGCAGGCCGAAAGTCCGATTCCTGTTCCAGAAATGCTGTCATGTGAGTGTAGCCTTTTCATAAATCCAAATATTTGATCCGCATACTTCATTTCAAATCCCATCCCATTGTCCTTGACCAAAACCTTGATTTTATCCCCTTTGTCTTCATAGGTTACTTTTATAATGGGGTCCTCATTGGATCGGTATTTTATGGCATTGCTAAAAAGGTTCTGAAAAAGCCGCACCAACTGGATTTTATGCCCGTAAATTGTTGGCAATTCCGGAATTATAAAGGTAGCATTTTCCTTATTTACCTGATCCCGAATCATCTCCAGCGCAAATTCACAGACTTCATTTAAAGAAACGGACTCAAATTCAAGTTCATTTTCATCAATTTTGGAGTATTCCAGCAGGTCTTTGATCATTAGTTTCATCCGTTGGGTGTTACTTTTGATCAGTGAAAAGTACTGTCTTTCGTTATTTCCGGAAGACAACTTTACCTTTTTTTCCAACAAGCCAATCAAGCCGGATATGGTATTTAGAGGAGCCTGTAAATCATGGGAAGCGGTGTAGGCAAATTGTTCAAGATCTTGGTTGATCTGTTTTAACCGTAAAACAGTTTGATCGGCCTTTTCTCTGGCTTTTTTTAGTTCCAGCTCATATTGTTTTCGTTGGGTGATGTCCAACACGGAAAAACGATAAACAGGCTGCAAATCCGACTGGTTAAGAATACGCCTGGCATTGATCAGCGTTGGCAGCCTGGCCAAGCCTTTGGTTTTAAGGGAAAGGTTTATTTCGGAAACCTCCCCTTGCATTTGAAGCAGGGGCATCAGATGTGTTTCAAAATAAATTTTTTCTCCCATGCCCAAAAAATCTTGAAATGATTTTTGACGGACGATTTCATCCCGTGGATAATCCAACCATTTTAGCAATGTGGCATTTATATTTACGATTAATCCGTCTTCACGCATGGTCATGTACCCAAACGGTGCGTTTTGGTACAGGTCTTCTGCGTCCTCTATGAATGGCTGAAAATTCAATCCGCTCTATTTAGAAAGGTTTGCATATGGGATATAACTTTGTCTGGTGCCGTAAGGTGTGGACAGTGACCAGAAGCATCCAGGAGTTCATACGTACTATTAGGTATTTGTTGGTGAACAAATTCTCCAACTTTGACCGGGGCAATTACATCCGGATGACACTGGATGATCAAAGAGGAGGTCAAAACCTTCGATAAATCTTCCCTATTGTCACCCAGAAAAGTCACTTTTGCAAAATGCCTGGCGATTTCAGGATTCATACTGCAAAAACTGTTCCTGAGTTCTTCAGAATATTCCGGCATTTCCGGATTTCCGATAATTACGGGCGTGATGTAACTTGACCAACCTAGATAGTTATTTTCTAAGGTTTCTACCAATTCATCGATATCCTGTCTTGTAAAGCCTCCAAAATATCCGTCTTTATTGATGTAACAAGGGGAGGGTCCTATCAACACCAGCTTTTCAAAAAGATCTGGTCTTTTTATGGAAGCCAGTGCTCCGATGATGCTACTTACTGAGTGCCCTACAAAAATCACTTGCTTGAGTTGCAGTTCATCGCAAATTTCGATTAGGTCATCCGCATAACCATGGAGAGAATCGTATTTTTCAAAATCATAGGCACTTTGATCTGATTTTCCGGAACCCACATGATCAAACAAAATAATTTGGTAATCTTCTTCAAACGCAGGCGTAATGTATCGCCACATGTGCTGGTCACATCCGAAGCCATGGGCAAAAACCATCGGCTGATTTCCATTCCCTAAAATATTTACATTATTTCTTTGTTTTATTTTATTTTTCATAGACAGAAGTTACCATATATTTTTGGTTTTCAGTAAATTTGAGTCCTATTTTGTCCGACTTATCATCAGACTTTTTTCTATCCAGCTCCACCAATTCTTGATTTTATGATTCGTTAGAATCTTGTTGCGATAATCATGCCACCGTGTATCGCTTGCGTCATACCTGCTTGCCCAGCTCAATTTCATCCGGTTTGCGGTTCAAAAAAATTAGTCCTCCAATCTAATTCATTCTCCCGCAAGCTTGTTCAAGCGAATAAACTTTTAAACCAATGAATCCGCCCAGCAATTTTCTTTTGAGTCAATTATTGGTAATTTGTCGGCCATATTCTTCCCTAAAATAACCGTCCATGCATCGTACCATTAGTTGCTGCCTTTCTGCGCTGGTATTTTATGCCTGTTCCTCAGGCACCACCGATCAGTCTGTCCAGGCTGAGGATTCTAAACCTAACATCATTTACATCCTTGCCGATGACCTGGGCTATGGGGATTTGGGATTTACCGGACAAGAACACATAGCCACCCCAAACATCGACCAACTAGCCGCGGATGGAATGTTCTTTACCGCTCATTATTCCGGGTCTACCGTGTGCGCCCCGTCCAGAAGTACCCTGGTATCGGGCTTGCATACCGGTCATGCCCCGGTCAGGGGCAATTACGAAATCCAACCCGAAGGACAATATCCCTTACCGGACTCCGTTTTTACTGTTTTCGAATCCCTGAAAGCTAGCGGCTACACCACAGGTGCCTTTGGTAAATGGGGGCTGGGCTATCCCGGTTCGGAAGGAGACCCCAATAATCAAGGGGTGGATGTTTTTTATGGATACAACTGTCAGCGAATGGGGCATAATTACTACCCTTACCACCTTTGGCACAACCAGGACTCGGTGGTGTTGGAAGAAAATGCCGGTAAAGACCTGGGGCTTTATGCGCCCAACCTGATCCACGAGCAAACTTTACAATTTATTGAAGACAATCAGGAGAAACCTTTTTTTCTATATGTACCCAGCATCATTCCCCATGCGGAACTGATCGCTCCGGAGGCGCAAATGGCCGAACACCTGGGGCGGTTTGAAGAGACACCGTATGAGGGGGTAGATGATGGTCCCAATTACAAAATTGGAGGCTATATGTCACAGGAAAACCCCAGGGCTGCTTTTGTGGCCATGGTCGAACTGCTGGATGAGCAGGTGGGGGAAATCCTGGCGAAGCTGGACCAGCTAGGCTTACGAGAAAATACCCTGGTGATATTCACCTCCGACAACGGCCCTCACCTGGAAGGAGGAGCGGATCCGGACTTTTTCAATAGCAACGGACCCTTCCGGGGCCACAAGCGTGATTTATACGAGGGCGGCATTCGGGTACCCATGATTGCCAATTGGCCCGGGAAAATTCAGTCGGGTCGCACGGATCATCCATCTGCTTTTTGGGATGTGTATGCCACGCTGGCTGATCTGACTGGGGCGGAACTGCCTGAAAAAACGGACGGAATTTCGTTTGCGCCCACTTTACTAGGCAGAACCGGTGAGCAAGCCAAACACGAGTACCTTTATTGGGAGTTTATTGAACAGGGCGGTAAACAAGCGGTTCGTAAAGGCGATTGGAAAGCCATTCGGCTCAATCTGAACAAGGACCCAAACCCTCCCATTGAATTGTACAATCTGGCAGAAGATCCCGGAGAACAAAACAACCTGGCCGATCAGCACCCCGAACGGGTGGCGGAATTGAAGGAATTGATGGAGCATAGCCACAGACCCAACCCGGTTTTCAAATTGTATGCATCGGAGATCGAAGCTAAGTAATAGGGAATTTAGGTTTCTCCGGCTGGAATAATTGATCTGATATTCACGACAGATAAAACGGGCCATAAATAGGCTATTATTGGATTTGCCTGGGTCATTTCGCGATAAGCGCAGGTAGTTCTTGTCCTGTCCTAGAGAGGCCAAACCCACAGAATCAGAGGCACGCCCAGTGCCAGCACCAGCAGGGTTAAGGGTAACCCGGGTTTCATGTAATCTGAAAAACGGTATCCTCCAGGACCCATTACCAGGGTATTGGATTGGTGACCAATGGGTGTCAGAAAGGAGGAAGATGCTCCTACGGCAATGCTCATCAGAAAAGGATCGGCAGAAAGCTCCATACTATAAGCGATCTGCAGCCCAATAGGAGCCATTAATACCACCGTAGCGGCATTGTTGATCAAGGCGGAAAGCAACATGGTGGTCAGCATGATGACCAATAGCATGGACCAGGCAGGGAAAATATCTGAGTACACCAACATCAACTTGGTGACCGTTGCTGCAGCTCCGCTGGTTTCAAATGCCTCACCTACGGGTATCATTGCGGCTAACAGGACAATAACCGGCCAGTCAATACTGGTATAAAAGTCCTTTAGGGGTAAAATCCTGGTAAGGACCATGGCCATGGCGGCTAATGTGAAGGCAATTTCTACCGGAAGCCAACCGGCAACAGCAGAAATGATGGCCGTAACAAAAATGCCAATAGCCAAAAGGGTTTGTTTTGGTTTTCCTATGTCCAGGCTTCTGCTTGCCAATGGCAGGCATTTCATTTCGTCCAGGGTTTCCGAAAGTTGCTCATCCCGCATTTGAAGCATCAGGACATCCCCGGAGCGGAATACTTCATGGTCAATTCTTTTGATGAGGATCCGGTCCCCCCGGGATAAGGCCAGCAAATTCACATCAAATCTGGATCGCATGTGTAGGTTTGCGGCCGTCTGACCTACGAGCGGGGAATTGGCCTGAATAATTCCTTCCGTGATAATGATTTTGGATTTATCTTTGGCAGATTCAATGAAATCTTCATGTCCTACCATTTCCAATTCAAAATTGCTGACCAATTCTTTAAGATCTTCGGTGCCGGATTCCAGGATAAGGATATCGTCCTCTTTAAACATGTGGTAAGGTCCGGGAGCATGTATTCTTTCCTTATTCCGGAGTATTCCCAGCACCTTGACATCAATGTCCTTATTGTTGGTAAGTTGCTGTATGTTTTTACTGATTAAATCAGAATCAGCAGTGACCCTCACTTCGGTGATGTAATTTTTTATTTGGAATAAATCTTCCCCGGATTGTTTGGACCTCCGGGTAGGGAGCATTCGCCAGCCTACCAGAGAAATAAAAATCAGTCCGGCAATAGCCAGGCCTGCGCCTACAGGCGCGAAGTCAAACATATCGAATGCAGGGACTTCATTGGTAGTCCTGAAAGCGGCAATAATAATGTTTGGAGGCGTTCCAATGAGCGTAGTCATTCCGCCGAGCAGGGAGGAAAAGGCAATGGGCATTAGCACCAGGGAAGGTGGATAATCGTTTTTTCTGGCGATTTGAATGGCGACGGGAATAAATATTGCCAAAGCACCCACATTGTTCATAAAGCCGGATAAAAGGGCGACGATGCCCGACATAGAAGCGACTTGTAAGGTCAGATTGCTTCCAACCCGGTCCATTATCCGGACGATCAGGTTTACAAGTCCAGAACTCTCCAGGCTCTTGCTGACAATCAGAACTGCCGCTACCGTAATGACAGCGGGATGTCCAAAGCCTAAAAAAACCTTCTCATAAGGGATTAAGCCAAGAATGGCCAGAATAAGCAGGGCAAATAATGCCACCAGGTCATACCTGATCTTGCCCCAAACAAAAAAGATTAGGGAAAGGCCAAGTACGGCAAATACAATAATTTCATTCATAAACTAGTTTACATTGCAATGGGAGCTGCTAAACAGGCATTGGGAATGTTAAATGCGTTTACCAGCGGAACCGCATCCTTCCGTATTTCCCAGCACAATTGATTGACCATTTTTCGGATCGCTTTGGTTTTTACGCCTTCCATATATCCCTGTTCCAGGTACCAGCCTTTGTGGGTTTCCAACTGGTACAAAGCAAACAAATCACATAATTTCTTCAGCACAGTCTTGATTTTTGGGTCCGGGGTTTGAGCGGTTTTGGCTATAAATTTCTCCAAAATTACCCGTTCGATGTAGGCTTGCCCCATATTGACCAAGTGATGCTGGGATACGTTTACCGCATCAAAGGGATCCATCCCTTCATCCATCAGCCGCTTCAAGCGCTTTGCTCCGGAATCCAGAATGCTGTTTTCCCGGTATTCAAAAGCACTCAAATGAAACTCCGAATCCAACAGGTGATCTTCGTCTGTATTTCGGATGATCAGCGGGTTCTTTTCCGTAATGGATGTCTTCGTTTTGGAGGCTACGTAATTGATAATGGTAAACAGGTTCATGTTTTCAAACTGCTCTTTATAGGCACTCAAGCGGCTTTTGGCCACCAATTGCATGAGTACCGTATTATCCCCTTCGAAGGTGGTATAGACATCCGTGTCGTTTTTTAAGGCATCGATCCGGTTTTCGGATAAGTAGCCCTTACCCCCACAGGCTTCCCTGCATTCTTGTAAAGTGGCCGTATTTTGCCAGGTTACATAGGATTTCATTCCAGCCGCCAGGGCCTCTATTTCCTGCATTTCCTCCTCCTTCCGGTGAAGAAAGCGATCGGTAACGTATTCCATAGCGAAATGGCAGGCATAGGTTTTTGCCAGCAAGGGGATTAGCCTCCGCTGGTGCATGCGGTAGTTCAATATGGGGATCTCTTCCCCGCCTTCCGGGCCAAACTGCCGTCGGCGGTCTCCGTAGCGGATCGCAATGGTCAGTCCGGATTTGGAAGCGGCAAGAGCAGATCTCGGAATGCCTATTCTTCCCCCTACCAGGGTACCCAACATGGTAAAAAAGCGCTTGTTATCACTGGCAATGGGGCTTTGAAATTGCCCGTCTTCATCCACGGACGAAAAGCGATCCAACATGTTTTCTTTTGGAATGACCACGTTTTCAAAAGCAATCAACCCATTGTCTACGCCATTCAGTCCCATCTTCCTGCCGCAGTCGGTAATTTTAATGCCTGGCAAGGTATTTCCTTCCTCGTCCCTCAACGGAACCACAAAGGTGCTGACCCCATAATCTTTTCCATCAATCAGCAGCTTGGCAAAAACGGTGGCCATTTTACCATGCATGGCGGCGTTTCCGATGTATTCTTTTCGGGCATCCTGATGGGGGGTGTGAATGGTAAAGGTTTGGTTTTGGTGATCATAATTGGCAGTGGTCTCAATCCCTTTTACATTGGACCCGTGATTGGTTTCAGTCATGGCAAAGCAACCGGGGAGTTTCAGCGTTCCGATGGCTTTCAGGTATTTGTCATGATGCTTTTTGGTGCCCAATGACAGGATACTCATGCCCCAAAGGCCAAATTGCACACCAAATTTGATCACCATGCTCAGATCCCGGTAACTCAGGGTTTCCATGACGGTGAAATAAGCCTCCATGTCGTCTTTACCTCCATGCTCCTCCGGGAATCCAATGGCTCCATAGCCTTTATCCGCCAGGAGCTGGCACCAAGAGAGCACCTGGTTACGATAGGTTTTTAGGTTATCAGGTTGGACATAATCAAAATTATCGGTAGCCAGGAAGGTCTTAAGTTCATCGATCAGGGGCTTTCTCTGCCCATCCAGGATTTTTGTGAGGGCGTTGACATCAAAGTCTACCTGGGTTTCGTAGCGAGTGGATATGTTGCTATGAGAGGACTTGAAACTGAGTGCAGCAGATTTACCGACGATGCCCAACCGTTTTTCCAGGTCAGACAGTTCTTTTTCTGCCTGCTCTATGGGAAAGGTATAGGCAACTTCCGGCGCCTCCTTTTTCAATAATTCAATACCCAGGGAAGTCAGGTTGGGGTAGGTTTTGCTTTCATCTACGGCAGAAGTGATGGTTTCCCACCAAAAATCCATTTCGCGGCGTTGTGGTGGCGATTCCGGACTGAGTTTTTCCCGGAGGAATTTTTTATCTTCTTCGCTGAGCCAGTCAGCCTGATTTAAAAACGTTATAAATGCCTGGTTTTCCTGATCCTGGATCAGGGTTTCCGACCATACCAGGTAAAGGATAGGTAATAAAACCAGTCCTCCTGGTGTCGGTTGTTTCGGGGCTTGCTGCATGGCGATAAATTTGGTTTTCTCTTAACAATTAAAAAGATAAGAAAAATATTCCAACCTACGCCTGCTTGCTCGTGAAACTTGAATTTTCTTAGAAGAAGGAAATGATTTCAAGTCAGTAGGAGCCCCTTAGTCTATTTTATCCCACTCTTCTGTATTATCAATATTCAGGGTATCCGAATTAAAGGTAGGATCCAATCCTTTTTTCCGTTGCTCCACGTAATCCCGCAAGGCATCCATGGCCGGTTTCCGCAATAGAAAAATGGCGATGATGTTTAACCAGGCCATCATACCTACCCCGATATCGCCCAGGGTCCAGGCCAGCGCGGCCGTTCGGATGGTGCCGTAGAAGGTGGCAATCAAAATCAATGCCCTCAATAAAAACAAGGGCCATTTACGGTTTTCGTCCCCCTGAAGGAAACTCAAGTTGGTCTCCGCAATGTAGTAGTAGGCCATGATGGTGGTAAAGGCAAAAAACATCAGGGAAATAGCGATAAATCCAGGGCCCATATTGGGAAAATGTTCGCTGATGGCAAACTGCGTGAATTCCGGTCCTATGGGTACACCAGGTAAGTTTTCGATGATAAAACCACCTTCCGGGTTGATAACATTATATTGGCCGGTAAAAAGAATCATAAATGCAGTGGCCGTACAGATAAATAAAGTATCCACATACACCGAAAAAGCCTGTACCAAACCCTGCTTGACGGGGTGACTCACTTCTGCAGCAGCAGCGGCATGCGGAGCAGTTCCCTGACCAGCCTCGTTGCTGTAGATTCCTCTTTTGATTCCCCAGGAAATGGCCATTCCGAAAATTCCTCCGAAGGTAGCGTCCATATTGAAAGCAGAACTAACAATTAATTTGATAACTCCGGGAATCTCGCTGATATTTAGTATCATAATGATAACGGCCATAAGAATATAGGCAGCTGCCATAAAAGGAACCACAATTTGAGCTACCTTACCGATTCTTTTTACGCCGCCAAAGATGATCAATGCCAGAAAAAAACAAATCACCAAACCGGTAATCCAGGTGGGTATCTGAAACGCATTTTCCACGCTGAGGGCGATGCTATTGCTTTGCACGCCGGGTAAAAAGAACGCGGTGCTCAGGATGGTAGCAAAGGCGAACAATACTGCATACCACCTGATTCCCAATCCTTTTTGTATGTAGAAGGCAGGTCCACCCCGGTATTGGCCCCCTTTGATTTCCTTAAACATTTGACCAAGCGTGGCTTCAATAAAAGCGGATGCACTGCCCAGAAAGGCAATGATCCACATCCAGAAGATTGCTCCCGGCCCACCCATCGCAATGGCGGTAGCCACGCCTGCAATATTTCCAGTACCCACGCGCCCGGAGATTGCGATCGCAAACGCCTGAAAAGAAGTAACCCCTTTATCGGAAGATTCTCCACCGAAAAGAAGTTTGATCATTTCACGGAAGTATCGTATTTGGAGAAATTTGGTGATGATGGAAAAATAAATCCCTGCACCTAAACAAAGGACAATCAAGGCATTACTCCAAATAATATCATTGATGGCGTAAATAATAGATTCCATAGAATAGAAAAGGTTGGCTTCAGTCGATTGGTGTACTGACCACAAAGAAAGCCAAAATATGTTTACAATTGATTTTGACGTTAAAAATTATCTGATTTTACCCATAAAATCTTATTTTGGTTAAAAAAGTGTACGATTTGAATCCAGTTTCTTTCTGCGGCAGGAAATGCGTTGAAAAGGGTAGGCCATAATAGAACAGTTTTTTACACGTCATTCGGGCAATGGCAAATAGGGCAGGGATGGTATTCCGTAAATTCCTTACATTTGTGCCGAAAGGCACGAAGAGAGCCAAATGAAACCGAATACCCCATGAAAGAATTAGGATTGATCAGTACCCTGAGCATAAACCGGTTTACCGATAATGGTGCTTATTTGCAGCTAAGTGATACGGGTGAAGTGTTGATTCCCAAGCGCTATTTGAAAGGGGATGAAAAAGAAGGGGATTTGTTGGAGGTTTTCGTCTATACCGATAGCGAAGATCGACCCGTAGCCGTAACTGATCGACCGGTAGCTTTGCTGGACGAGTTTGCGATGATGGAAGTTAAAGATGTAACGCCCATCGGAGCTTTTTTAGATTGGGGATTGGAAAAGGATCTCTTTGTTCCTAATTCTGAAATGCGCCAAAAGGTTGACAAAGGAGATCAGGTGTTGACCATCGTTTGCCTGGATCACCGAACCAACCGGCTGATAGGAGTCACTAAATACGAAGATTTTATACTGGCAGACACCAGCTTATTTCAGGAGGGCCAGGAGGTACAGGCGTTGGTGTTTGACCGGACGGACCTGGGGTTTAAAGTATTAATAGCTGGTTTTTACGAAGGGCTGATGTATGAAAATGAAGTCTTTCAGCACTTGGAAATCGGGCAAACCGTCACGGCCTTCATAAAGAAGATCCGGGAAGATAACAAAATGGACGTGCAATTGACCCCCATTGGCCGGCAGAAGTACGAAGATGGGGCCGATTTTATTCTTGCCAAAGTTAAGGAAACCGGTTTTTTGCCGCTTTCGGATAAATCCGAGCCCGATCGCATTCGGGAGCATCTGGGAATGAGTAAAAAACAGTTTAAGCAGTGCATCGGGCAGCTCTATAAAAAGAAAAAAATTGTTATTAGGGAAGATGGAATTCACTTACCCTGAGAGGAGCAGGTAGCTATTTTTCGGCAATCCTTTCGTTGATTCACCTATTTTCACAGAAAATCCGTTATTTTTACCCCTTGTCTGTGATAACCGATCTTGGTAGATCAGCAGGAAAGTATAGGTTCCTTGTAAAGGATTCAAAATTAACGTTCATTTGAGTAACACATACTATGGATAAGAAAACCGAAAACTTTTTAGGTATAGATGTGGGAGGTACCCATGTAAAAATTGGCCTGGTCAATACCAAAGGCCAAATCCTTCAGTTTGCCAAGGAACCAACAGCTTCGCTTCGGAGTCACGAACTGGGCTTTAATCTCGCCTTTGTAGACGTGGTGGGGAACTACCTCCGCCAATTTCCGGAGGTCCGGCATGTTGGCATCGGCCTGCCTGGCTTGGTAAGTAAAGATCGGACCACCACGCTGGAAATCCCCGCCATCTCTGAGTTGAATGGGTTTGATTTGAAAAATGCGCTGCTTGATAAGTACCCGGATATTATTTTTCATCTGGAAAACGATGCCAGTGCGGCTGCGGTAGGCGAATTGCATTTTGGCACGGGGAATACGCCTCAAAACTATCTTTTTATTACGCTGGGGACAGGTATCGGAAGTGCTTTGATTCTGGATGGAGCCGTTTTTAAAGGGGTCAGAGGAAATGCCATGGAAATGGGACACATGCTATCCCGGGGAAATAGTCGCCTCGAACCCCTGATAGGTCGAAACGGGATTCTGAAAATCGCCGGTAGCTTGCTGGAAAAATACCCGGAGGAAGCTGGTAAACTGGCTTCTCAGGAACTGGGCATGCACGTATTGGTAAGTGCTTCGTCCGAGGGAAATCCAATTGCCCTAAAAACCTTTGCCGAAGTTGGAGAAATTCTAGGGGAAGCCATTGTATCGACCATACGCATCCTGGATGTGAACGAAATTTACTTTGGAGGGGGGATTTCTGCCGCCTTGTCCTACATCATGCCCTCCATGGATAAAACGATCCATCAATACCTAAGTCCCTATTACCTATCTGATATTAAGATGCAACGGGCCACGTTGGAAAACGATGCAGGGACACTGGGGGCTGCTGCCCTCTGTTTTATGGATTAAGACGCGTAATGGTTACTTCACTGACCTTACTGATCGCATTCAATCGAAAAAGAACCTTTAGCGGTTCTTTTTCTTGTTTTCCCTCGCAGTTATCGGAAGGTTCCAGAAAGTAAATGAAGAAACTCTGGCTTTTATCGATCAGTTCCACCCGGTCGGGCCTACCAAACGTCTTAATAATTTCCTGGTTGTAACTGGCTAAAAAACTGTTTTTAATCGAACGCAATTCTTCCACATCCTGGATGCGCAGCCCGAGGCATCCGTTCCGGTCTTTTTTCCAATTTGACATATTCATGGTGCCGGTATCTAGTTTTCCGGTACAGGAAAGCAGGGAAAACAATAAAAAGATAGAAAAAAGGACGTTGAGAAATTTATGTTGCATGTATAGGAGTGTGGACGATCGTTTTTTGAAACCCAAATTTACCGCGAATGTTTGATTTTGCCCCGGGATTCGGGTACTAATTCCCATTTTCTATTTTTACTTCACGGCAATGGGCTGGTGGGGGCTGAGTGAGTAGGTTTTGCCGTTGTAATTCATTTCCACGGCCCGGTCCGATTCAGCCCGTTTGATGGCCCCGTTTTCCAGTTGGAATACGAAGAAGCAACTTTGATTAAAGGAGACCTCTGCCTCATCGTCACCATCCAAATCCATTGATTTCCCTTCGCCTCCGGCAATTTCCTTTCCGATATAGAAATTTTCCCCAACCCTTGCAAAGGAAGTTTCAAATCCCCCGCTGGTCCATTGGAATTCCTCCTTTAACCGATCCGCCTCCATTTCTCCTGCTCTTTTGGGATAAACCAGCAGATCAACAGTTGCTTCGGGCGTTTCAAATCGGACAGGTTTCAGCCATCCGTAGGTACTTTGAATGGAGGCAGCCGTGGTATCCAGTTCCACGCTCTCATTAAGACTGATAAAGTACTGTCGATCTCCCAGGGTACTGTATCCGGTATGCGCCAGGTCAGCCGAAATGTTGGTTTGCAGCGACCTACCATCATTTTCCAACAAAGGAACGGTCAGGCCAAAGGGCAGCTCTTGAGCACTTTTCAACCGGGTAACCAATAAATCCGGTGTCAACACAAATTCCTGACTAAAAAATGGTCCCCCTCTTCCGGTAACATAGCTGTAATGGATGGTGAATTTTACCAATAAGGGATGGACAAAATGAACCTCAGCTTCTCCCTGGTAGTTGGCAGGCAGATCCGCTATGCGTACCCAATGGCCTTTTTCCATCCATTCTGGCCCAAAGGAAATTCCCGATTGAGGCCGGTAATGATCCACCTTGTCCCCACTTCCAGTTACTAAATCAACGGTTTGCCCCCTTTCTAAATCGTGCTCTCCATCAGCAGGGCCAAGCCGTCCATCCCAGCCTTCTTTGATCATCCGAACCGTACCCAAGGGGGTCCAGCTTAAGCCATATTTGGGTACACTGGCCCCGCGCAAATTAACCATTACCTGGAAGCCCCCGGCATTCGCAAAAAAGGCTCCAAATCGATCGTCCGTTTCAAAGGCATACCCACCTGTTTCTGTGGGGGCGGGTACCTCCTGTATTTGGGACTGTCGGGTAAGGTAGGCCTCGGCCAGGTGTTGCACGATCGCGCCGGTATAATTTCCCCATTGACTGGCCGGTTGGTACCCAATACGCTCGCCGGGTTCAAAATGATTTTTTGTAATGAAAAACGACCCCATCCAGGGAGTATCTGTTCGCTGCCATCTCAATATGCTTTTAAAGGCCAGGTTAGCCGCCCGCCTGTATTGCCCCGCCAGCCGTTCATTTCCTTGCTTCCAGGCATCTTCGGCCATTGCTTCAAAAGCCAGTTGATAGAGTACATCATTAAAAATGTGGTTATCTGTCCTGCCATTGGGAGGGGCCTGCCCATCCGGAGCCTGCATAAAAAGGCTGGTACGGGTACCTCTCCTTACTGCTGAAAGCATCTCTCCTGAGGAGGGGCCATCATATTTTTCCATGGCCAGGCCAATCAGGTTTCCCCTTCCCACGGCTTCTACCGCCAGGGACTGAGGATCGCTACTCCAATCCTGGTATAGGTTCCACCGGTCATTCACAATTCGAATACGCTGGCTGTACTGATTCCAGGCGGTTTCAATAAATTCGGTGGCATACTTTTTTTCGCTCAAGCCCTTCATCGCCCGACTCCATTCGCCCTTCATGGCATAGGTGCGCCAATTGTTGATACGGCCGTCGAAATTCTGCATGACCTCGGCCAAAGGAGTTTCCATCCTCCTTTTCCACTCCTCATACAGCTCCTCCGGAATATGATTCTTGTAAAGGTCTAATCCATGAGTAAGCGGACTGATGAAAAATTCCCCGTGCTCATCCGGGATGGATTTCGTGCCTTTTGAAAAGTTCATCGTGCTGTGTTCCATGGCTTGTATTCCAGCTTCTTTTAGCTCCAATCCCACTCCGGCATCGAGCAAAACTCCTACGGCAAAGGCAAAATAGGGGGTAGCATACTGATGTTCCCGGTCCAGGTAGGGGTCAATTATGGCACCCACTTCATTTTGCTGTCGGGCCATGACCTGGCAGGTAGCTGCGATTACTTCCAGCATTTCTGTTTTTTCCAATTGACTTTCTTCCCATCCAGGAGCTGTCAGTTGAAAAGGAAGGTGCTGGGGTTCTTGTGCAAGGCCCTGGTTTGGTGCCTGAAAACTTAGAAAGCTTAATAAAATGAGGCAAATTCGATTGAGAATAGGAAAATGGAGCGATGGTATTATCATGGTTTTTTTAGGTTATTCTGATAATTCGTACGTGATGATTTCTTCTCTTCCCTGGTAGCTTACCTGAATACTAATTTTCTGTGAACCGATGGGAGGGTTCTCCAGAATGGTCACGTCGACCTCAGGTTCTTCCTTCTGATAGGGGATAAGCAGCGTGACCAAACGCTCTCCAACGGATCCCTCGGTCAAATTTTTTCTGAAAGATAGTGCCGTACGCGGTTCTTTTTTGGTGTAGACAAAAGATACCTGACCTTCCGCTTCTTCCAGTGTAAGCCCCTCCTGCGCCTGGGTTTTAAGGGAGAGGTTATAGCCATCAGTGAATTGGGTAGCTGCCTTCAAGTTTCCTTTATCGAGTTTGACCGGCCCTGGGGCCAATTGGAAATTCAGGTCCAGAATACCGCTAAAATCACCAATTGCCTCATCGATTAGTATAAAAAAGGAATGATCAAAAAAGATCACAGCCCTCCGGTGGGCGAGGCCTTCGTAGTTTTGGTTTTCTACCACCAAAAGATCGTGATTTTCTCCAGGTTGCCACAGTAGTAGCCGGGGTTCATAGGCGATGTTTTCACCATTGAGGGTAAGTGTTTGATGCACCTTGCTTTGCCGAAACCAGGCCCTGCCTTCCGGATCACCGCTGTAGATAAAACTTCCCGAGTCGGGCGTGAGGTTTCTTCCGCCAGCGTACAATTCAAACGTTCCGTTATCCGGCTGGCTGTGACCGCCCCCATTGGGCCCACATTTTAGCACCAGGCAAATGGCTTCCGGATTCCAACTGCTACGCATGGAATAAAGCCCGCTGTGCGGATAGGCAAAGGCGGTGGCCGCCGGTTTTTCTCCTTTTTGCCCTTCCGTAGCCACATAGGTAAAATCGGACCGATCAAATAATGCTGCCCATTCCAGCAACCGATCGTAATACTGACCAGGATTGCCCGTCCAGGCATCACCAAACTGCGGACTGGTACCGTTCGGAAAAGCCAGTTTCATGGGCACCGCTGCCATTTTTTCGATCATTTGTAGGTATGTATCAGGGAAAAGGTTACCTTTTCCATTCATTTCTGCCAGTTCATAAGTTCGCAGAAACCAGCGAATACTGCCCATGTGATAGCCAAAGGCGAGTTCCCGTTGATGGCCATCAGGGTATACCTGATGGGTGATTTCCTTGCTAAACCTTGAAATAGCCTCTTCCATCCATGCCTTTGATTCCTTAAATTCCGGAAAGGTCATGGCAATGAAGGCAAGCCCTTCCGCTTCCATCAAGGCCCAATTACTACCTTTGCTGTATTTGGTCATCAGGAAATCAGCATGCTCGTGCACCGCAGCCAAAAAGTCTACCAAGGCTTCAGGGGTGAAGGAAGGGGAGTCCAGAAAATACTGAAACAAGTTGGTCCATCGGTGGCCCCGGATTCCAGCTTCGATAGACCTCCAGGCGTAGTGATGCGCTTCATCCCTTGGATTTTTTTCTACCCAATCCATCATTTGGCGAACCCAGGCCCTGGCGTACTTTTCCTCCCCCGTCTGCCAGTAGGCTTTTGCCATGGCATCCCAGAAAGTCATGCGGTTCAATTGCCATACCCATTCGTTATCACTTACGGGTCTGCTGCCCCAATCAATGTCTTCCCCTACGTAAAAAGGCGGATAGGCGGGTTGTCCGACCATAATATGGGCAAGCGCATTATCGGCCATTTCCATGTCTTTTTCGGTGGCCAGATTTTCCAGCCGCATCCGTTCCTGTCGGTCAACCGGGTGTCTTACATCGCTTCTCTCCCGGAAGTGCTCTAACATACCCCGAGCGGCTACCAACGGATTTTCAGCATTTTGGATTGATTTGGCTGAAAAGCCCGCTTCAAAATCCATCAAGCCAAGCAGGTGGTGGTATTTTTGGTGGAAAGCATCCGTCGTTTTGCCGTGGACGATGTCTTCTTTGTTGTCTACAGACAAATTATATCCTATGGTTACCTGCTTTGCTTCGAGACTTCTGTTTCCTTTCCCGCCATTATTTCTAAAAATATTTCTTTTTACTTCAAAATCGTGAACTCCCTCCATCCAGTTATCTAAAAACAAGCCATGTCGGTCGTTTCCTTCCAGCAGATTCCTTTCCAGCAAACCGGTTTTACTCTCGGTAATATGTATTCCATGAAGTTTGTTTCTGGAGGATTCATTTCCAGCCAGAACAATGTTTTTGCCAAATGATAGGTGTATGCCGCTTCCCCAAGGGGAGTTACTAAACCTTCCATCCGTCACCTTTACCTCTGTCACCCTCAGGAGGTGAAGGTTATGGTGGAGGCCTTTTCCGGGAACCACATTGGATCCATTATCACTGAAATCACAACCAATAATTTGTACATTTTCGGCTCCCCGGATGGAAACGCCATGCTTAGTGAAGTTCCGTACCGTGACATTTTCCAGGGTAATGTGTTGGATTTGTCCCTCTTTTTCGGCTGAAAAAACCAGCCCTTCCCGGCGCAAAGCTGATTGTCGTGCCCGTTTTCTTCGTCCCTGGTTGGGATCGCTGCCGGGATCCACAGAGGCTGCGCCCTCAATCAGCAAATGGCGGATCACCACCTGCTGAATATCCGGAACTTTGTTGCGAATGGTAACCCCTGCCTTTCCAGCTTCCAACATCAATATGCTGCTTGCTCCCTGTCCTTCCAAATGGGTTTCAGCAGGGATGAGCAGGGGACCATCCAGTTGGTAAATCCCTTTCTTCAACATTACTTTTTTACCCGTACCGGCAGCCTTATCCAAGGCCTCTTGAATAGAAGCCCCAGGGGGCACGATCAGGTCTTCTTCATGTATGCCCTGGCTTGTATTTTGTTTTGCTCCGGTCTGCGGCCTTGCACTTGCTAGTGGAGGACCGGATGAAAGAGGCGTTTCCGATAGGGCAGGAGCCCTTTGCGATATCAGGAAATACCAGGAAGATGAAGGACGGGTTTGCTGGATGGCTTTTTCCGTATTAGGCATCCCGAGGTGCTTCACCTGGGTATAATGGTGGTATACGGATTCGTAAATATCCCTGAATTCACCCCTTCCTCTGGGAGAAATAGAACCATAGGCCGGTACCTCTTCTCCCAACATGTACTTTGCGGTATATTCAAAACCCAGCGCCAGTCTTTTGTCCGCTACCGCATAAAAATCCATACCCTGCGTCCAGGCCACCTGTGCCGCTTTGGCCAATTCACCCAGACCCAGCTGCACGTGGGGCCAATCTCTGGTGGATTCCTGGATTTGCCCGTTGGGATAAATGTATTTGGTAATGCCTCCGTTGTTGGGTCCCCAGTAAAATCGTTCGGCTGCCCGTTGAAATATATCTGGTCTGTCGGTGAAAACCCCGATGCAAAGCATGGTGTGAATCATGGCTGCATCCCAATTTCCATTGGCTTCAGTAAAAAAATCCCGGATAGTCGGATAGTATACCGTCAACATCATCTTTTCGAAGGCCCGGATATCAGCATCTTCCCAACCGTCATAGGTATATCTCAGTATTTCCGCTGCATTGAGAAAATGTTGTCCGGTCAGGGCGGCGATCAACTTGGCATCATTATCATCGAAATCCCATAATTTTTCCGACCAGGCGGCAAGGATGGAAATGGCTTTTTCCGCATGTACTTCCTTTTCGGTAATATACCAGAGCAACGCATGGCGGTAGGCCTCCATGGCACTGGCAGATAATTCGCGATGGCCCTGACCCTGTCGGCCATAAGATCCTCTTACCACATGGGTAAAGGCTTGCGGTTCAAAATCCAGGGAGGCGGCTTCCTGCAATCGCTGGTAGGCAGCCACCCACTGTTGATCCCCAGAGTGTATTTTGGCTTTCATGTACTCCAAATCGGCCTGACTTTGAAGCATGCCCGGATGGACAAATTGCTGGGGAAAAACCAGTGGGGGTTCCGGCGAGCGGGTCTGGGATACGAGTGAATTGGAATAAGAAAGCAATAAAAATAAAAGCGCACCGATTTTTATTTTCATTATTAGGATGGGGTTTATTGTCTAACCAATTCCCCAAATTAAGAAGTAGAAACGAAAATTGCTAGAAACCGCTACTTCCTTGCAGATTTTGGTGTTTTGAAGTTCAGGAAGTTTTGTAGAAAATGAAAAGGCATCGCCACATCACCATGTCATCAATAACCGTCATTGCGAGCGCCGCGAAGCAATCTGAACCGGAGCGTTGATGCAAGGAGCTC
>NZ_WNKF01000017.1 GCF_010119225.1 Cyclobacterium roseum
GCTCCCCCCGTTTGGGATCACAAAGATGACCCGTTTTTTTGAGCTGGCAATGGATAAAACAAATAAAAGTCAAAGAAAAGTTCAATGTACCTGACAATCAGCTAAAAAAAATTAGCAAAAGTTTTCACCCTCATCGAGGACTCAGTATTTGAAGCCCGGAATGGCCCTATCATGCCTTTTACCTAGTTTATAATTGCGAAACGTGTACCGCACCGATACCTCGTGCGCCCCACCGGAATTTCTCCACCCAAGTCTCGATACGGTAAAATCATAGCTGTATCCTACCTGCAAATCATTGGGTAGGGAAAACCCCATCAGCGCAATCAAGGCTTCATTATTTGGAAGGGCATGCTTGGTGGGTAGACCTCTGTACCACAACCCGACGATCACCGGTGCATAAAACAATTCCGCCCCTAAATCCAATTGATCAAATTCTCCCTGTCTTTTGTAATTAAAGGCCAGAGAAAGGGTCCTTTCCTGTAAAATATTGTTAATAACATCTCCAATTGCCGGGCTAAATAAATCAAACGTAACCCCGCCATGAACCGAATACCGGATCGGTAACCTATTCTCCTCCATTTGAAGAAATGAGGTGTAGGGCTGAGTCAAATGGTGCGCGGCAATACCCAACCAAAACTTATCATCGTAATAGTACAGGCCCGCATTGATATCCTCATGCGATCTTTGGCTGACATCCGTGACCCAATTAACCCCCTCTCCGACGACTATTCCCCGGTCTATATCCAATTGAGTTCCCAGTATAATACCTTCTACGTTGACATTCCGATTTACAAAGCTGGCCTGTACACCCGCGTGTAAATAGCGTTCTTCCCCCAACCGGACCCGATACGAATAGGTAAGCCCCAAGTCGATGTTTTGCATCTGTGCGAAGGTATCCCGGGTTCCATTTACAATCACCCCTACACCACTATTCCTGTGGGCAATGAAATGGTCGAAGTAAGCAGAAAATGTATTGAAGCTATGATCCAAACCCGGCCATTGGTTTCGGTAATTCATCCCCACCCGGGTCCATTCCGTACTTCCGGTAAAGGCCGGATTTAAATAGATAGGAGCAGCGTAAAATTGAGAAAATTGCATGTCCTGTGCCCCAAGCTGTTGACCAGACAGGGTTACAACGAAATAAACCGTTAGCTGAAGTAGTTTCTTCATCTGATTAACAAGAATTTTCCAGACCGGGAAACTATTTCTCCCCTGGTGGTTTCAAAATCGGCCCGGTAGGCATAGGTTCCCGGAGGCAGGGGGCTGCCGTCTAAGGTACCATCCCAACCGTCTCCATTCATGTCTGTAGTTTGAAACAAAAATTCCCCCCAACTACTAAATATTTTGAGGTCCATCGAAGCGATTCCCTTCATTTTAGGCATGAAATGCTGATCCTCAGAACGCGTGGGAGTAAATCCGGTAGGAAACATAACCCGGTACGTTCTTCTGATGATTATCGGCATCTGATAAGTGGACTCACACTCATTACCGGTCATGACCGTAAGCGTCACTATAAATTCCCCCTTCTCTCCGAATACATGGGAAGGCGATCGTTGATTGCTTTCCGTGCCGTCCCCAAAATCCCAGGACCAGCTCTGTGGAAGCCCGGCCGATTGATCCAAAAAACGAATCCGGTCATCGGCAAGGATTCCATCCGCTGATTCCTCCTTAAGCCCAGTAGCATTGAGGACGTAATCAAAGTAAGCCTCCAATGGTTCATCAGGTACGCTAACCCTGAACGTAACCGGGTCCGACCAGCAGTCGATTTCCCTGGGTTTTACCCTTAAATAATAAAGCCCCTCCTCTGCAATACCTGTAATGCCTTGGTTTTCGAAAGTTGCTCCTCCCTCTGCTTCCACCTGATAGTCATAGAGCTCCCCATCGAAGTCTACGATGTAATCCCTTACATCGGAAAATTCATCTGGCTGACAGGCAAAAATCGATTCCGCTATTTCGAGATCCGGAAACTCAGGGTAATTTATTTGACTGTTATCCGTCAACAATCGGCAGCCCTGGAAGGACTGTACCTTAGCAAAATAATCTCCAGACTCGGTTACCACTAATTCGGGTTCGGTCTCTGCTTCCATGAGGTTACCATCTTTATACCATTCATAAGAAAGAATGGGATCCAGAGAATACACGCTCAAAACCAATTCTTCTTCCGGGCAAGCTTCTACAGATTCAAGGGGGAGGTCATTAATCATAAGGGTAATGGGTTCGGGGGCTTCGTATACCTGCAGGTTTATGGCAGATCCGGATGATGTCTTCCCATAATTATCCGTGACCGTAAAATAGGCCCTGACCTCTGATCCGCTAAATCCTTCATTGGGTGTGAAAGAAAACTGCCCTCCTTGCCCCAGGTATTTAAAGGTTCCCTCCTGAAGCTCCAGAATTCCGCCGGATCCTTCACAATCTCCTTCCAAACAAGGATCTGCAGTTTGTCCGGGAATGGCTTCCTGAGACTCAAAAAACCGCAAACAGGATATCCGCGAATTTTCATTCGGCAAACTGACTTTTTCTGGCGACAATTCGAGAAAATTTTCTTGCCCCAGGCACACCGTTAAATCCTCTACCGGCTCGGTGGCTGGAAAGGCAAGTTCATCATCATCCGCCACTTCTATCAGAAGATTTCGTATTTCATGAATATTTGTCTGCCCACCGGTAGCGGCTGCAAACCCAATTTTGAGTGTTTCGGGGGCGGGATACGGATAGCTCACATTCTCCAACAACGATATTTGCCTGGGATTTCCCTCAACGGTAGTAAAGATCATTTCCACATCCAATTGGTACCCTATTCCCAAATCATCAGGTATTAATTTTACCAGCACTTTCCGGTAACCGGGAGTGTTGGGGTCCGCTATCCTGCCCGTGCCTATACCTCCCGAACTGATTGGAAAACGTTGATCGGCGGGCAAACCAAAAACGCCCCCTTCATTGGTTTTGACACCTGCGATAAATTCGTAGCCGTTCATCCCCTGACCAGGGCCGCGAACAACGATGCTATTTGGGTGCAACACGGACGGTTGGCCTGGGAAACTTCCCCTTTTCCCTTCCGATGTATTACCGAAGTTTCCAAAACTATCAAACCCGATTCCCATGTAAGCCCGGGTCAGACCATTTCCTCCCAACCGGGGAGCGTAGCCCAGAGAGCCGCCAAACCCACCCGGAGAAAATCCATTGCTGGCTCCATCAAACAAAAAAACCGTCAGACCGTCTGCCCCATCTCCTCCATAACTAAAATATTCAAAGGAAGCCTTCACCCCAAAACTGGAGGAAAAAGGAATATCGATGTACACGTATCCATTTTGATCCATTACCGCTTCTGTTAGACGCAAAGTACCATCAAAAAGCTTGGCATCTCCCCCCAGGACGGTGTATTGTCGTTGTATTTGCCCCTGAAACGATTCGCAATAGGGAAATCCCTGCTGCCCATGCAGCCTAAAGGAGGCATGAAGCAAACAAATCAGGATTAGGAGAGCGACTGGTTTGGGCATAATAAATCGAAAGAAAATAAAGAAGATCCTTTTATTTCAACCAAAATTATCCTTTGCAGTCAGATAAGCATTTCGGCTACCAAAAGGTTTTACACCCGATACCCCCAATGACCCTATCCACTCAACAAGAAAACCCGGGTACTTCTAGATCCGGTATTAAGATAGGTAAATAAAAATCAAATCAAAAAAGGCTTCTTTTTTATGGTAAAAAGAAGCCTTTTTTTGCGTATAAGATTTGGGAAGAATTATTTCAAAATGGTTTTTTTTCTGTCGGGTCCTACCGAAACCATTTTTATGGGTACTTCTAATAAGCCCTCCAGGTACTCCACGTAATCCTTCAAAGGTTTGGGGAAATCATCGTATTTCTGAACGCTGTCCAGGCTGCAATTCCAGCCCTTTAGTTCCTGAAAAACCGGCCGCAATTCCTGGCTGGTACCGCTCAATGCCAGCTGATCGGTGACAGCGCCGTCGGGGAGCTCGTATCCGGTACACACCTTAATTACCTCAAAGTTATTTAACACGTCCGCTTTCATCATAAAGAGCTGCGTCACGCCATTGATCATGATGGAATATTTCAGTGCTGGAATATCAAGCCATCCGCATCGCCTGGCCCTGCCGGTGGTGGAACCAAATTCATTGCCTTCCCTTCTCATTTTCTCTCCGTCAGCATCAAAAAGCTCCGTTGGGAATGGTCCGCTACCGACGCGGGTGCAATAGGCTTTAAAAATTCCAAAAACCTCTCCAATGGAAGAAGGGGGGACACCAAGCCCGGTGCAGGCTCCTGCCGTCATGGTACTGCTACTGGTAACGAAGGGGTAACTCCCAAAATCAATATCCAACAGGGCTCCCTGTGCTCCTTCCGCCAATACGCGTTTTCCTGATTTTATGGCCGCATTTACTTCAAATTCCGTTTCAACCAATTGAAGGGACTTGAAAAAGGCCACTGCTTCGAAAAAATCCTCCTCAAGTGCAGGAAGGTTTTTCAGACTATATTGATAGTAATCTAAAATAGACTGGTGCCGCTTCACCAGTTCTTTATATTTTTCCTCAAAATCAGGAGCGAGCATGTCTCCTACCCGTAGCGCCATTCTGCCAATTTTATCCTGATAGGTTGGGCCGATTCCTTTTAAAGTAGACCCAATTTTTTTATCCCCTTTTGATTTTTCGTACGCTGCATCCAGTAATTTATGCGTCGGAAGAATAATGGTTGCTTTCTTGGAAATCGCCAGGTTCTGCCTAAAATTAATGTTAAATTTTTTCAGGGCTTCTATTTCCTTTCGAAGTACCACCGGATCCAATACAACCCCATTTCCTATAATATTCTTAATGTTAGATCTGAAAATACCACTAGGGATTTGGTGCAATACGTGTTTAATACCGTCAAACTCCAAGGTATGACCAGCATTTGGGCCTCCCTGAAATCTAGCGACCATTTCATAATCCGGTGCCAGGTAGTCCACTACTTTTCCCTTGCCTTCGTCACCCCATTGGAGACCTAAAAGAACGTCCATTTTCATTGTATGTATCAAATAATATAAAGTCGTTATTCAAAATTTGCCGTGAAGATTGCCAGTATTGTAAAATTTTACAACTTACAACTCGGTTTTATTCAAAATAAAAATTAACCCGGGACTTACCTGGATTGATTTAAGGCGTCTTCCAGCGTGTCAAAAACGGTAAAAATGTTGTTTAATTTTGTGATGATTAGTAACTTTTTCACATGTTCGGAAGGAGATGTCAGGTAAACCTCTCCGTCAGCATTTCTCATCTTGGTGAGAATCGTGATTAACACACCGATTCCGCTAGAACTGATATACCTGACCTGGCTCAGATCAACAATACACTTTTTAATATTCTCTTGTAGCCCATCGGAAACCATCCCCACCAGTTGGGGTCCTGACTCATCGCCAATCAAATCCCCTTTGATCTTCAATATCAGGATTCCGCCCTGCACATTTGATTCAAATGCTGCTTTCATCGATTACATGTTATTATTTTGCGTTTTTTCTGATTTTGCTTCTTGCTTGTATTCGCAATTATCATCCGTGCAATTACCGTACAACAATAAAGAATGATGAATAATATTAAAGTTCAAGACTTCGCCCACCGTGTTTTGGATATTCTGTATGCGGGGATCGCAAAACTCTTTTACCTGATGGCATTCGGTGCAGATAAGGTGATCGTGCTGTTTGTATCCATAGGACTTTTCGTACTGGGCCAGATTTTGTCCAAACTGATGTTTGGTAACCAGATCACATTCCACCAATAAATCCAGGGTATTGTAAACGGTAGCACGACTCACCCGGTAATTTTTATTTTTCATGCTGATATACAGTCCTTCCACATCAAAATGTCCGCCCCGGCTATAGATCTCCTCCAATATGGCATACCTCTCGGGTGTTTTCCTAAGCTTCTTGTTTTCCAAGTAGGCAGTAAATATTTTCTTTACCTTCTCGTAAAGACTTTCAGTTGAAGCCATACGTTACTTTTTTTTTACAAATATACAGTTCTTAATTTAAAAAGGAGGTTTTCCTAAGGCTAATCGAATCGCGCCACTTTCAGAACGCCAGATACCCTGGAAAGGTTGTCGATGAGTTTTTCGAGGTGGTGAGTGCTGTGGACATACAATTTAATACTTCCTTCAAAAATCCCACTGTCAGAATCTACCGTGATGGAGCGCATGTTTACTTTCAGTTCATTGGAGATTACTTTGGTAAGGTCGCTGATCAATCCTACCCTATCTGTTCCCACGATCTTGAGCCCCGCTAAAAAGGCAATTTGCTGTTGACTGGTCCAGCGGGCCTTAATTACCCGGTTGCCATGATTGGATAAAAGCTCCAATGCATTAGGGCAGGCCGTTCTGTGGATCTTAATTCCTTCATTGACGGTTACAAAACCGAAAACATCATCCCCTGGAATGGGATTGCAGCATTTGGCCAGGATATAATCCACCACATCCATGTCTTCCCCAATCAGTAGCTGATCGTGATCGGGTCCTTTCAGATTTTTGATCTCTTTCGTAAAGGATTTCTCATCCGTAACGTGAAGCAAGGGATTTTTCCTGGACTTTTTCTTCTGTTTAAAGTCCCTGAAACTTTTTATGGAGGTAGGGTCAATGATTCCACGGCCAACTTTATAATAAAATTCCGAGGTGGTCTTGGTTTCAAAAAAAGCTCGTAGTTGCTCTACGATTTCAGAAGAAAAATCAATCTTCATCTGCTTTAGCTTTCTCTGAACGATTTCTTTTCCGTCCAACATGTAACCCTTTTTCTCCTCTTTGAGGGCATCTTTGATTTTTGCCTTTGCCCTGGAGGTCACCACGGATTTCAGCCAATCTTCGGTGGGTTTTTGCTTATTAGAGGTAAGTATTTCTACCTGATCTCCATTTTTTAACTTATGCCCAATAGACACCAGTCTCTGATTCACTTTTGCTCCAATACATTTGGCTCCCACTTCCGAGTGAATCTCAAACGCAAAATCAAGTGCTGTGGCCCCAAAGGGCATTACCTTCAAGTCGCCTTTAGGCGTAAAAACGAATACCTCATCCTGGAATAAATTCCCCCTGAAATCATCCATGAATTCGATGGCCGAACCATCGTTATTTTCCAGCAATGTCCGCACCTGGGTGATCCATTCATCCAGACTTCCCGCTGCTTTCTCGGGAGCATTTTCCTTTTCTTTGTATTTCCAATGGGCGGCATACCCTCGTTCGGCAATATCATCCATGCGCTGAGTGCGTATCTGCACCTCTACCCACTGCCCGGTCTGGCTCATCACCGTCGTGTGCAAGGACTCGTATCCGTTGGCCCTGGGGGTACTTATCCAGTCCCTCAGCCGGTCCGGGTTGGGTCGGTAGAAATCCGTAACAATCGAGTATGCCTGCCAACAATCCGCTTTTTCATTGTCGTAAGGAGTATCGATAATGATGCGGATCGCAAACAAATCAAACACCTCCTCAAAAGGAATGTTCTGGGATTTCATTTTATTGTAGATGGAGTACACCGATTTAGGCCTCCCTTTGATGATAAAATGAAAACCCTGATCGAGTAGCTCTTTCTCAATGGGCGCAATAAAGGTTTTAATGAATTTGTTCCTGGATACCCTGCTGTCGTTTATTCGCTTTATTATAAATTCATAGGCATCTCTGTCCACGAATTTTAAATGTAAATCCTCTAATTCAGATTTGATCGAATACAGCCCCAACCGGTGAGCTAAGGGGGCGTAGAGAAACTTTGTCTCCGAAGCGATTTTTAGCTGCTTGTGCCTGGGCATGGATTCCAGGGTCCGCATGTTATTCAGTCTATCAGCCAGTTTTATAAGAATCACCCGCACATCATCGGAGAGGGTAATCAGCATTTTTCGGAAATTTTCGGCCTGCTGGGAGGTGCCATAATCGAAGACTCCTGCTATCTTAGTCAAACCATCGATGATTTGAACGACCTTAACGCCAAATTCACGCTCAATATCTTCGAGCTCGAGGTCGGTATCCTCTACCACATCGTGAAGCAGGGCGGAGACGATACTGGTCGTTCCCAAACCAATTTCTTCCACGCAGATCAAAGCTACTTCCAGCGGATGGTAGATATACGGCTCTCCGGATTTTCGCCTCATCTCTTTGTGCGCCTCACTCGCCACATTGAACGCTTTTTTGATCAATTTGGCATCGCCGGATTTTAACAAGGGCTTGGCGACTTTCAGCAGCTTACGATACCGTTTGAGTATTTCCTTCCTTTCTTCGTCTACATCAACTTTGATCATACGATACAAGTTATAAAATTAATCCCTTCGAAGAAATCAAATCTTAAAGTAATATTTTTATTTTTTTTAGACTAAGATATTGAAACTTTAAAATTGATGATTACCTTTGCATCCACATTAAAAAAACACCGGTATACCATCAAAAAATTATCTGCCGGAAGATAAGACCGGGGTTATAAGCAAGCCGGTTTTACAATTTAAGGTGAAATAAGTAAGATACTTATTATTTACTCATTGCGGATGTGGCGAAATTGGTAGACGCACTAGACTTAGGATCTAGCGCCGCGAGGCATGGGGGTTCGAGTCCCTCCATCCGCACAACCTTTAAAATCCCTCGATCTTGATTTTTTGGTGAATCAGGATGGAGGGTTTTTGTTATTGGTAAACACTAAATACAGATCCCTTGGAAATTACATTAGACAAACATGCGGCCAACGAAGCCTCCGTCAAAATAAAATTGGAGGAAGCTGACTATCAACCAAAAGTTGATGCCAAAATAAAAGATTACGCCAAAAAGGCGACCATCAAGGGCTTTCGCCCGGGGAAAGCCCCTTTTGGGATGGTTAAAAACCTCTACGGTACTTCTGTTTTGTTGGAGGAAATCAATGGCATTTTGTCCAAGTCTTTGAATGATTACCTGAAAGAACAAGAATTTGAGGTGTTGGGAGACCCCCTCCCTCTTGAAGAAGATTCCCAATCGATCGATTGGAAAAAGCAAAAAGAATTTGAATTCGAATATAAAATTGGCTTTGTTGACAAAATCAACGTAAACTTTGACCAGAAGTTTGAAGCCAAAAATTATACGGTTGAGCTTTCCGATAAAGAGGTTGACGAGGCATTGGACAATATCAAAAAACAATATGGGAAAATGACCAACCCGGAAGAGAGCGCGGAAAATGATTTCCTATATGGCGACCTGAAAGCAGATGAGGGAAGTTACGAAGAGACCCTTTCGCTCCCTCTGAAGGATATGGACGGTCGCTCTGTCAAGAAATTCCTGGGTGTTAAAAAAGGAGACAGTATTGCTTTCGATCCCTCCAAAGCAATCAAGGGGGATTTGGCGGAAGTCCTGAACATCCCTAAAGAAGATGCCGAAAAACTACAGGGAGACTTCACCTTTACAGTCCAGAATATCAACCGCACAGAAGAAGCCACCTTGGATCAGGAGCTTTTTGACAAGGTATTTGGACCTGATCAGGTAAGTAGTGAAGCCGAGTTTTTGGAAAAGATTAAATCCATCCTTACAGAAAATTACCAAAAAGAGGTGAGCGTTTTTAATGAGGAGCAACTCAAGGAAAGCCTGATCAAAAACCATCCCCTTGACCTTCCCGAAGCATTCTTAAAAGAATGGTTGGTTCGCGCTAATGAGGGAAAATTCAGCAGAGAAGAGGTGGAAAAGGAATTTCCGGCTTATGCCAAGCAACTGACCTGGTCCTTGCTGTCCAACCAGATTGCCAAAGAAAATGAAATCAAGGCGGAGCACGAGGATGTACTCGAAAAAACAAGAGCTATGATTCGGGAACAACTTGCCTCTTCTGGAATGGGCTCTCAGATGGAAGAAAACATGGACATGTTTTTGGAAAACTACCTGCAGGGCAATGAAGGCAAAAATTACATGCAAATGATGACGGCGGTTCAAAATGAAAAGGTCCTGGGTTTTGTCCGGGATCAGGTCAAGCCGAAGGAAGAAAAGATCGGCGTAGAAAAGTTTAAAGAGCTACTCGAAAACTAATTGTAAAAATTATTTGTTCATAAAAAGTCCTTTTGTAAGGGCTTTTTTTATTTTTGTATCCGTGCAATAAAAAATGAGACGATGAATAAAGAAGAATTCAGAAAATTTGCAGTTAAAGATCAAGGCATAAGCGGAAACACGTTTGACCAATATACGCAGTCTGTCGAAAATATGACGCGAGCGGTTATCGAAGAAAGACCCACCAATTTCCGGGAAATTGATGTGTTTTCCAGACTGATCATGGACCGGATCATCTTTTTGGGAACGGGCGTAGATGATCATATTGCGAATATCATCACCGCACAGCTCTTATTTTTGGAGTCAGTCGACTCCAAAAAGGATATATTGCTGTACATCAACAGTCCCGGAGGCTCTGTATATGCCGGCTTAGGCATCTATGACACCATGCATTATATTAATCCGGAAGTTGGCACCATTTGCACCGGCTTGGCCGCTTCTATGGGAGCTGTCTTGTTAGCGGGTGGAGCTGCTGGCAAGCGGGCAGCCTTGCCGCATTCAAGAATCATGATCCACCAGCCATCCGGTGGGATGCAAGGACAGTCGAAGGATATGGAAATTACCGTCAAGCAAATCCTTGAGCTAAGGACTGAATTGTATGAAATCCTTGCCAAACACAGCGGTAAAACCATTGAGGACATTGAGAGGGACTCAGACAGGGATTACTGGTTGAGGGCTTCTGCTGCCAAAGAATATGGTTTGATTGACGAAGTATTGACGCGAAAAGAAAAAGAATAACTGAATGGCTCAAGTAACGTGTTCCTTTTGCGGTAGAAATAAAAAAGACGTGGACCTAATGGTCTCCGGTATCTCTGCGCATATTTGTAATTATTGCATCGAACAAGCTTTCCAGATTTTGGGAGAAGAGGACAAAACCAAGAAACAGTCCAAAAAACCAAAATTCAAGCTAAAAAAGCCAAAAGAACTAACTGCCTATCTGGGTGAGTACGTGATAGGACAGCAAGAGGCTAAAAAAGTGCTAACGGTGGCCGTTTACAATCATTACAAACGACTGGGACAAAAAGAGGAAAAAGAGGATGATGTGAAGATCGAAAAATCCAACATCATCATGGTGGGAGATACCGGTACCGGAAAAACCTACCTGGCAAAAACACTCGCAAAAACACTGGAAGTGCCGTTCTGTATCGCCGATGCCACCGTGCTTACCGAAGCAGGCTATGTAGGAGAAGATGTGGAAAGCATCCTTACCCGCCTGCTTCAAGCTGCCGACTACAATGTGGAAGCAGCGGAAAGAGGCATTGTCTACATCGATGAACTGGATAAAATTGCGCGGAAATCGGACAATCCGTCCATTACGCGTGATGTAAGTGGTGAAGGTGTTCAGCAGGCGATGCTAAAATTACTGGAAGGCACAGTGGTCAACGTGCCCCCACAGGGCGGTAGAAAGCATCCGGACCAAAAAATGATCTCAGTTAACACCGAAAACATTCTATTCATTTGTGGGGGTGCATTTGATGGAATCGGAAGGCACATTGCCGGAAGGTTAAATACCCAACCCATGGGATTTAGCAAGAAATCTACGGGAACTGAAGTTATTGACAGGACGAATCTGCTGCAGTACGTAACTGCCCAGGACCTCAAAGCCTATGGGTTAATCCCCGAACTGATCGGCAGACTCCCCGTCATTACCCATCTGGATCCCTTGGATAAAGCCACCCTCAAAAGGATTTTAACGGAACCTAAAAATGCATTGACCAAACAGTATGTGAAATTGCTGGCCATGGAAAATGTCACCCTTACCTTCGAGGAATCGGGAATCGATTTTATTGTGGAAAAAGCGGTGGAATTTAATTTGGGAGCCCGGGGGCTTCGTTCCATTTGCGAGGCCATCATTACCGATGCCATGTACGAATTGCCTTCCGAAGAAGGAGAGCAAACCCTGGTCATCGATCTTGAATACGCCAGTTCCCAATTTGAAAAATCAAAATTTAAGAAGCTTCAGGTAGCCTGATACCTGGAAAATTCTTCCATAATTTATTCAAGCCTCTCGTCTACACGGGGGGCTTTTTTTTTTCGAATAACAAGAATCGACTTTCTATATATAAACCTGATCCGCGGGGACATGATGCTAGCATCGGACCAGCCGAGGCAGAACCTGCCGGGCCGGGTAAAATAGCGTTCATGATTCTAAACCTTTAGCTGCAAGGAAGCTCAAAAGATAAACCCTCTTTTGGCAAATGCAAGTTGCGACGATCCTTAAAATCTGTCTCCGGTTGGCTAGGTTTGAGCAGCAGAAACGGTGGGAATCTAAAACTTAGAAAGGCTGCCAACCCTTCCAGCCGCAAAGGCCGGACAAAAGGGTTGGCAGTGACGAAATAGACAGATTTTCGGATTAATCAGGTTATAACTACTCTTTATTGCAACTAATCTTAGTTATTTTTTCACGCCCCGGTCAGGGATCGATAAATTAATTCGGCCGTTTCTCTGGAGGCTTGTTGGGTCCCAATCCTTTCCAATAAGGACTCGTAGCCCTCCAATTGAGCCTCTCTTTTAGGTCCACCGGTAAGCAAAACCTCCAATTCCCTCTTTACGGTTCCTGGCGAATAATCTGTTTGAATCAGCTCTTTGACCACTTCCTTTTCGGCAATTAAATTAACCAGGGAAATAAATGGCACCCGGATTAATCGTTTTGCAATGGCGTAGGAGATGCCGCTGGTCTTGTAGACCACCACTTGAGGTGCCTTAAACAAAGCCGTTTCCAAGGTCGCCGTTCCGGAAGTAACCACCGCTGCCCGTGCATGATACAGGATATCGTAGGTTTGATCAAAAATCACCTTTATTCCGGCGGAAATTGCTTCATTGTACACTTCGGCGGGCAGATTTTTTACCCCAGCCACCACCCAATCCACTTCTTTGAGTTCAGATTTTAAGGTAATCATGGTTTGCAGCATTTGCCTGATTTCCTGCTTCCTGCTTCCAGGAAGCAGTGCTACGAGCTTTTCAGCCTGCATTTGGTGCTTCTGCAAAAAATCAGGGTCGGGCTGGAATTTCTTTTTTTCGTCCAACAGCGGGTTGCCCACGTAGGCCACCTGCCAGTCAAATTTTTTGAAAAACTCCGGTTCAAATGGTAAAATGCAGTAAAGGTGATCGACGTACTTTTTTAGCTTCAACGCCCGGTTTTGGTTCCAGGCCCAGACCTTAGGAGCAATGTAATAATGAACAGGTATCCCTTTTTGGCTGGCAAAAGCCGCCATCTTCATATTAAATCCGCCAAAATCAACCAGTATCAAGGCGTCTGGCCGGTGTTCCAGCAGGTCTGCCTTTATTTTATTCAGATACTTCACTACCCTCCGGAAATGAAGCACCACTTCCAGAAAGCCCATTAGAGCCATTTCACGGTAATGGGCCGTCAGCAGGCAGCCCGCTGCCTGCATGTAATCCCCACCCATGCCTCTGAATTCGGCATCGGAATCTTCTTTCTTCAACTCGTATAGCAAGTTGGAGGCATGCAGGTCTCCTGACCGTTCTCCGGCGATGATGTAGTATTTCACCCGACTGGAGTTTGTTGATTTCGATAGGGACTATTCGCCATAGTATTCCACAAAATTACGAGGCGTTTCGTAAAGGGTAAGCTTGTACAGTCCCCCTTCTTTGACCAGCTCATCCACCAGGGGCTGGAGTATTTTCCAAAATTCCATGACCAGGTTTTCGCAACTTGCCATTTTACCCGTCATAAACGGTACGTCCACATTGAGGTTCTTGTGGTCGACCTTATCGATGACCTCCCGGCGGATCAGCGTGCTCAACTGTTTTAAATCCACCACAAAGCCGGTTTCTTCGTCCGGTCTTCCTTTGATGGTGACAATCAGATCAAAATTATGACCGTGCCAGTTTTCATTGGCGCAGGGCCCAAAAACGGCTTTATTTTTCTCTTCGGACCATTTCGGATTCCATAATTTATGGGCTGCGTTAAAATGTTCCTTCCGACAAACGTGTACCATTGCTTCTATTCAATTGAAGCCACAAAGTTACATAAAAATGAAGCAAAAGCAGCCGCCCGCCCGGGGAAACTACCGAAGCACCTCCATTCCGATGGAACGGCCATGCTACTCTTTAGTCACCTTGAAGGTATGAACCTCCTTTGCTGCCTGTACCTGAATCAGGTACAAGCCTGGCGAATGGTTAAAATCCAAGATAAATTCCGTACCGGGTGCCGTCTTGGGAAAATCATTTCGCTGCATTTCCCTTCCGATGGCATCGTAAATCCTTACGGACACTTCCCCACGGTAATCGTTATTGATAAACAGGGAAAGGCGGTCCTCAACCGGATTGGGACCTATGGAATAGCCGGCTCTGCCAGCAAAAGTCTCCTCATCCGCGCTGGAAACCACGACGATATCGGAGATACGATTGCATTGATCATCGATCACTGCGACCTGATAGGCTCCTCCATCCAACACCTGAATGGACCTTCCGGTAGCTCCTTGAATTAGTTCGCCGTCATTGTACCATTGGTAAGAAGAAGCGGGCAAGACTGAGGTGAGCTGGGATCCGTTGGCTACAATTTCCGGTTTTCTCAGGGAATTGGAATTAATGGTAACCTGTTGGTTAAAATCTGCTGTACCCCCTGGCCCGGATATTTCCAGGTTCACGTTATAGATCCTGGCATTGGCAAAAACAAAGGAAGGTTGGCTATCCGTGGAGCTGCCCACGTTGCCGAAATCCCAGCGATAATTGGTAATGGTTCCTTCCGATAAGTTGATAAACTCGGTAAGACCACCGGCACAGTTAAACTGAACTTCAAAATTGGCAAACAGCACGTTATCACAGTCGATATTACTCCAATTGACAGCATTAATGACAGAGGATTGGGGATCAAGATTAATAACGGATGATCCCGTCAAATCCACATTCTCCACGCTGAGCCCTTCAAAGCAGTATTTTCTATAGGGTTCATGGACAAAGGTCGCTTTTCCAGAAGATCGAATCACCGTTTGATCGTTAATTCCACCCGAATGGGCTACTGATTCGCGAACCAGGAACGACTGACCCTCAGTAAGGACTAATTCAGCTCCCCCTTCCAGTTCTAGCCTATCTACTTCCGTATTATTCTGACTGATCAGGGTTTCTCCACCAAGTTCCAACCTTCGGATGATTCCGGAAGCCACTATTTCCAATTGCCCCCCCAGGTTTTTTAAACTAGCTACGGTATTGGCCGCCAAATCTTCATAAACACCAGCTTCTCCCGTAAATACGATCGCCATATCCGATTCCAGCGCAGCGTTATTTGAAATGCGAAGGCTTTCAGCGAATTCAAGGACCCTCAGGTTACCCGTTAGTGTGGCATTTCCGGACATATCAAACTGATTGGCAGCAAGCGAATCCATCGCAAATTCAACCGCTGCTTCCGCTATTTGTAAGCGGTTCACTTTGGGCACGGAAAGCACTCTCCATCTGCCTTCGTCAAATACCATGTCAATATCGGCGAAATTTAATCGGCCAAAATCCAATATGTTTTCGTTTTGATCTGCTCCCTCAAAGAGAATTCTTCCATCCCGAACTTCCGTAAGGTTATTACTGGAGCGGAATCCATTTCTGATTAACAGTTCATTTTGATTCAAATCCAAAACCCAGGAATTTTCGCCAAAAATATTGAGGCTGAACACATCGGTATTTTGGGTTAAGGAAATGGTTTCCTGAGAAATCGTTCGGTCTATAACCACCCGTGTGCCTTCATCAGGAATTCGGTTGGCTGCCAGCCCATCGCTGGCTAAGGACCAATTTTGGGGATTATCCCAATTGCCGTCCTCCCCTATCCAATACAGCGTGCTTGTCTGTCCATCAGAAACCCCTGCTGAAAATACCAGACTGAAAGGTTGTTGCCCGTTGGTCAAGGTACCCTTATGACTTACCCGCAGGGTGTACCGCTGGGGGGAAGGGTTGTTGATTAGAATTTGCTCTACATTATCTCTGAAATTGTCGTTTTGGTTATTGGCTATGGCCGTAGAACCGTCCAGTGGATTCAGAGACCAGGGGAAATAGGTGGTGCCATTTTCATCAATGATACGCAGATCGAGGTCATTTACAAGCATTAAATCCGTCGGGTTGAGCCTGGGTGATGGCGGCGTACCGGCCGGATCTGTCCAGGCGATCGTCGCTTTGATGGGTTCGATACCGTTGGATATAAACTCAAATTCATACACGTCATCTTGCCGAAGGTCCTGTTCACGGATTATTCTGGAACTGCCATCCTCATCAATGATCATCCTGGCAGCTTGCTCCGCATCCAATAACCCCCACCCGAACATATAGTCAGGCCCGGGGTTCATTCCCGCTTCTTTCGCCGTTTGAATGGCTAGTGCTTTTACCGTGGCTGAGTGCATGTACCTGCCTGCATTCCGATCGTTGTAGAGCTCCTGCAACAGTAGCAGGGAACCGGATACATTGGGAGTAGCCATGGAAGTACCGCTAAGATTGGCGTAACTGTCTGCTCCATTGGACTCCAAAATGGCAGCGCTAAACACATTCACACCCTTTCCTACCAGATCAGGCTTTATTCTTCCATCGTCCACCGGACCCCAACTAGAAAAAGAACTCATGATTACATCGGAAGGCTCGGCATAATCATCCAACATATTGACGGCTCCAATGGTCAGGCTGTTTTTTGACACCCCTTCCGGGCCAATGGAATCATCCGGGCCGTCCGCATCGCGGGACCCGTCACCCACATCCGAACGGTCATTGCCTGCGGCCCACACAATGGTATAATAGGGCTTGCTATAGGCAAGTTGATCTATTTGTCTGGATTTATTGGTATAGAACCCAAAGCGGTAATCCTCGTTGGGGCTTACACTTTCATTTCCCGCCCAGGACCAGTTGTTGTTGCTATCTCTGAACCATCCCATTAAAAATCCATAGGAATGATTCGATACCAGATGTCCCTCAGGATTGAGGTCGGGATCGTAACTGTTCTGACTCATTTTGGAAATATCCGCATCCCAGTTAAACGCCCAGCCGGTGGCCTGATTGGCCATTCCACGGGCATTGCTATTATTTCCAGATGCCAGTATGGTACCCGTTACATGGGTAGCGTGGTTACTTATCTCTTCGGTGGATCCATCAATTTGAGTAACCCGATTTCCAAATTCATTGTGGGTTACTTTGGGACGGGTTTGGTCGTAGATACCGATGACCATGCCAGCCCCTGCCAGATCCAGATTTAAACTTCCTCCCTGCTGTAATGCCCTCGTACCAGTAGTCTCGGCCGCCCCTACATTATAGGTTGTATAATAAATAGGGTGGTTTTCATCATCCAGATACTGAAAAACAGCCATCCGTTCATCGGCGAGCCTCATCCGAACCGGTATGCCTAATTGCGCAGCAATGCTTGCTTTTTCAGCCGGCTGTAGTTGGTAGCGTTGCAGGTTGTTCTGCAGGTGTTGGAACAGTTCCGTCCTGACTTTTCGCAGTCCACTGTCAGAGTCACCCGAAATTTGAGCATAACCCATTCCTCCGGTTAGCAAAAAGGCAATCAATATGAGTAATTTTTTCATCTGAATTTTTCCCTAAGTCTCTGATAATTTACCAGGCTTTTTCCTTTTCTTCTTTTTTGGCTAAGGCTGGGTTAATCCACCCGGGTCAAGGTGGTCACTCCGCTTTCCTCCGATTCTTCCGTTCTCCAGCTAATCCGTATGGTACCATCCTCATTGACGCTTCCCGTACCGTTGAAGGTATCTTCCCCAAAAACAAGGTCGGGTTGGTCGGTGATGGTAATTTCCCCGCATAGCTCAGTGAATACCGCTGGATTGTCCTCGGCACCAAATACCTGCGAATAAACTCCTCCCGTAATATCGGATATCCGGTACGTAAAGGGTTCCAGCTCGGTGATCGTAACTTCGTAATTTACGGTACCACCGGTACCTACGGTTACTGTATTGTAAATGCCCGCCAAATCGGAAGGGCAAGAAAGGCGGATCTCAATGGTTAATTGAAAGTAATTGGTGCTTATTTTGGTTTCGCCGGCATCCAGAATAGTCAAGGTTAAATCAGGCATTTCGTCAGTAGCCAGATTGCCAGTCAAAATTTCCAACGGTACGTCTACGAAGCTACTATTGGCCGGAATGACCACCTCCCTATCTTCCAGGCGGTAATGCACTCCTTCTACGGCAGTTGATGTGGGGTCTACTCCCAATAAAACGGGGACTGGCTGATCCACCTGAATTCCTACCAGGTTTACCCGAACAAACTCCTGGTCTACCTGATTGTCGTCTACCTTGGTCATGATTTTCTGAATGGTATTATTAGGCCTGGAAGCCTCATCAAATTCCACCTCCATGCCTTCCCAAACGATATTAAACCCGGATTCATCCATACAAGATGAGATCCAGAAAGCCATGCCCAGAAATAGGAAAAATCCAACTGTTTTTAGTTTAGTAGCCATATATCAATATCCTGGGTTTTGCTCAAGGTCTTCATTTAATTGAATTTGTTCAAGTGGAATATTTGCCAGTACACGGTAATCGGTATAGGGAACCTCTAGAAAGTCTCCGTGCTTGCTGATATCCCTTCCATTACGTTTCAGATCGAAAAACCGGTGCCCTTCCAGCGCAAATTCCACCCTTCTTTCCTGCAATATACGGTTAAGTAGCGCTTCGCCTGACAGCAGATTATCCACTGGACCCAGCCCACGTTTGGATCGCAGCGCATTGACATCTTCTCTTGCTCCCCGTGGATTGTTTTGATACCTGGCCTCCGCCCGGATCAGGTAAAGCTCTGCTGCCCGAATGACGGGGAGGTTTTCCAGAAAATCTCCCTTGTATCCCGTCCATTTTCTACTGGCATATACCGGCCCTTCGATACCTTCTCGGGTGGTTTCCCTCCAGCAATCTCTTCGCACATCCTCCTCTTCGTAAGCCGCCATGAGCTCGTTAGAGGCTCCAATGATAAATTGTGCGGCCGGTTCGTTGTCTGAAACCAGGGAATTCAGACTATTATTTACGCCATCCACACTGCTCCAGTCCACTTGTCGGAGTTCGAGTTCAAATAGGGATTCCGGATGCGGTGCACGGGAGAAGCCCTGTACGTATTGACCGGGTTCGGATAACCCATCCCCATTGGTGCGCAATCCAAGCAAGTTCATGGCTGAAGTGGCTGCCCCCTCTGCATCTTCCATGCGTCCCCAGTAGAGGTAAAGCCGCGCCAGTAAGGTTAGTGCTGCACCGGTATTGGCATAATAAACTCCTTCTGATCCAATGGATACCGCTCCCACCAATGGAATGGCTGCCAATAGGTCACTCTCAATTTGCGCATAAACCTCCTCCACAGTGGATCTGGTTCTGAAATTCGCATCAGAAGCTACTAAGGTCGGCGTTAACCGTAATATTGGTCCTAAATTAAATCCATCCACTTCTCTTCCCGGTTCGTACCCATACACCCTGCACAGGTCAAAATAAAACAAGGCCCTCATAAAATAGGCATCACCTTTAATGAAGGATTTTTGATCCTCTTCCCCGGCTACACTTTCGTCATCTATGGTTTCGATGATCAGGTTGGCATCGTTTATTCCACCGTAGACCACTCCATTCCAAATAGCAATGTGGTCCCTATCCCCGTTCGTTTCTTCCCCCTGATACCTACCAGTATTCGCTACCAATCGTAAATTGTCTGCTAAAATCTCCGGAGCAATCATCATGGTTTGACCATAATAACTGAAGCTATTCGCCCTGCTGTACATCGAGTTCGCAACCGATTGATACCCTGCTACGTCATTAAAGGCCACCTCTGGTGTCAGACTTTGCCTGGGTGTTGTGTTCAGGTCGGTACAAGCCATCATGGGAAACAGGGCCAAAATGGAATAATAGAAACTATTTTTGATCTCTTTTATCATCACTATTAAAAGGTAAGGTTGATGCCTGCGGTAATCTGCCTGGCGGTAGGATACGTTCCGTAGGTATCCCCAAGGGAGTTTACCTCCGGATCCAGTCCGTTATATTTGGTCAGAGTCCAAAGATTAAGTCCCTGAACAAACACATTCATTTCTTCAATTCGTGCTTTGGACAACAGGCTTTGGGGCAAATTATAGTTAAGCGTTACCTGCTTGAGCCGTATATAGCTGCCATCGGAAAGCTGCTTAGTAGAAAATTGCTGGTAACCTGAATGACCGGGGATGCGCCCCCCTTCATAAGGCCGGGGTACATTGGTGATTTGTCCGGGTGTTCTCCAAAAATACAATTGGTCCACGGTCTGGTTATCCTGTCCGATAGAACCCGCCTGCGCCAGGTTGTACAGGTCCTGATTAAATGCCAGGTTTCCGTATTGGTATTGGAAGAAGATTTCCAAGGTTACCGGTCCGTAAGCCAGGGTATTAGACAGCCCGCCGTAGGTCCAGGGGAGTGCACTTCCGATGTATTTCTGGTCGTCATTGGCAACCAGGTAGGTATATTCTCCATTCTCATCGAAATACATGGGCGATCCATTGGCCGGATTCACACCTGCGTAATCGTAGCCGTAGAAAAAATCAATTGGTTTTCCTACGATCAATTCATTCCCAATGCGGTCAAGCCCATCGTAAAGCTCGAGTAACTCGTTGGAATAAATGGTAGTATTAAATGCCGTTGACCAGCGGAACTTACCCCAGACCACATTGGTGGTTTGTAAATCAAAGTCTATACCCTGATTTCGAACCTTCCCGGCATTACGGGTGATGGATCCAAAACCCGAATCGATGGGAAACGGAGTTTCGAACAGCAATTTTCTGGAGTCCTTTCTCCAAACATCCACCGTAGCAATGATGCGGCCGTTAAAAAAGGTAGCGTCCACCCCAAAATTGGTAGATGCCGATTCCTCCCAGGTTAGCTGATCGTTGCCCAATTGCACAAAACGAAGGGCACCGCCTCCCAAATATTGCCCGGCTGACCCTACCAGCGTTCTGGATTCAAAATTGCCAATATTGGAATTTCCGGTAACGCCATAGGAGGCCCTGACTCGCAAATTATCCACCCAAAGGGCATTTTCCATAAACCTTTCCGAAGAGATTCTCCAGCCCGCAGAAACGGCTCCAAAATTCCCCCAACGGGTATTCGTCCCAAAACGGGACGAGCCATCCCGCCGAATGGTCAGGTCAAACGTATATTTATCGTCATAGTCATACTTCGCCTGTCCAAAAAAGCCCGATCGTACATACTCGGTATAAAAGCCGCCAACGTTAAACGGCTGCGCCGCATTTTGAAGGTACCTCAACACTGGGTTCGGAAAGCCCCGACCCGTTGCGGAAGTGTTTTCCTGGGTTTCCATTTTGTATTCGTAGCCCAAAATACCGGAAAGGGTATGCACCTCATCAAATTTCTTATTGACATTGAAATTGGCATTTCCATTAGAGTTGACAATTCTTCGGTCAACAAAGGTGGAGGAACCACCGTAACTGGCGAAGGCAGGAATGGTGGAGGGCCGGTTGTTTTCGTCCCTATTGTCGGAAAAATCAATCCCCCCGAAAGCGGTAAAGCCTAGCCAGGGAAGTATTTTATAATTAAACTGCAGGTTGGAAACGGACTGATAACTGGTTCCGGTTCTCAACTCCTGCCGCACTCCCTGGACGATATTGTAGCCAAAAAGGTGTTCGGAAGGGTATTCCGCAAAACTCCCGTCCTCATTGTAAATAGGAACGTTGGGTCTGGAAACATAGCCCGCTACAAAGGGACTGTTGACAAAATTTCCGCGGTCGATGGTACCGTTGGTAATCTGCCTGGATAAAGAAATATTGGCATTTATACTGAATTTCTCATTTATATTATGGGAAAGATTCATCCTTCCTGTCGTACGCGAATAGTCCGATTCGATCACCTGTCCCTGATGATAGGTGTGGGATCCGGAGATAAAAAACTGGGAGCGTTCATCCCCTCCTGACAAGGAAACATCGTAAACACTTAACCTGCCATCCCTGAAAAGCGCATTTACCCAATCGGAATTCTGAATATCCGTATCGCTGGGACTTCCAAAGATGTTTTCTGCATCTGCGGGGTTGAGCCCGGCATTTAAGTAGGCCTGTCTTTTGATAGAAGCCAGTTGATTGGCATTCATCACATCGTAAAACCCAAGTGGTTGAACAAGCCCTTCCTGGGCAGAAACCCGAACTTTCGTTTTACCCCTTTCTCCTCTTTTTGTAGTTATTAACACCACCCCGTTGGCCGCTTGGGCGCCATAGATAGAAGCTGCCGCCGCATCCTTGAATACTTCAATGGATTCGATATCGTTGGGATTGATGGAGGCAAGGGCATTTTGAGGTCCCTGGCCTGAAAGCCCACCGGAGGCCACCTGCACCCCATCGACAATGTACAGGGGTTGCGTGCCTGCATTGATGGAGCCAACTCCCCGAATTTGAACATTCAACGTTCCTCCGGGCTGGCCTGAACCGGCCGTTACCTGCACACCCGCTACCCTGCCCTGCATGGCCCTGTCGAATGACTGCATCGGCAAATCCTGGAATATTTCTCCTTTGACGGAGGCAATGGAACCAGTCACTTCTCGCCGCGTCTGGTCTCCATAGGCCGTTACCACTACCTCATCCAGGGAAGTCACTTCAGGGACCATGACCACGTCTACCCGATCCCTGTTTCCAACGGCAACCGTCCGGGGCTGCATTCCCACAAAACGGAATACCAGTTCATTTTCCCCATCAAACATTTCAATCTGGTAAGTGCCGTCGATGTCGGTAACGGTACCCGTGTCCGTGCCTCTTACCATCACCGTCACTCCAGGAATCGGTAATTGTTCCTCCGCATCCGTCACCGTTCCGCGAACGGTTCGACGTTGCGCTTGTGCCAGAGAAGCCAGAAAAAGGAATAATAATAGGAGTGGTAAAGCTTTCTTCATGATATCAATTGAAGTGAACAATCAATTTTATACAAATTACACGGATATTCCAATCAATGAGGGCAAAGTAAACGGATGATCAGCTTGTTTTATGAAAATATAAACGCTGAAAGCACCGTTCGGTTTATGAAATCATGCTTTTTATCTACCAACTTATTGGATTATCACTTCAATTCTTCGGTTTAGGGCCCGGTTTTCCTCCGTATCATTGGGCCTGATGGGCTCTGAAGCCCCTTTTCCTATTGTGCCCAGTCGTGACTCCACAATACCGGAAGCCAGCAGAAATTCCTTCACCGTTTCAGCCCTTTTGGTACTGAGGGTTCGATTATAGGATTCCGAACCTACATTATCCGTGTGTCCTGCGATGGTAATGGCAAGAGAAGGATGGGCCTTCAAGAATTTGACCAGCCGATTTAGCGAGCTTACCGAGGCTGGCTTTAAATCCGTATCATCAAAGTCAAAAAATACGTTTTCAAACACAAAATGGCTTCCTGAGGCAATGGGCTCCAGAAATACCTTCAGGTTTTTCTTATTTTTCAAACTGTCCCTTTCCACATTGTAAATCTTGGGCATAAAGCCTTGCTTTTCCACATATAGTCCTGAAAAGGCACTATCCGGGTAAATCATGGTAAAGGTACCTTCCTCTCCCTCGGCACGGAAACGATACAAGGTGCTGTCATTATCAAGATTGACCAGGGAGAGCATGGCTTCAACCGGCTCTCCGGTCTGTTCATTGACCACCTTTCCTTCCGTCACAATCAGCTTTTCTCCCAGGTCAATGCTTTCCGGGAAGTCAAAGCGGTACAAAAAAGAGCTATCGACCCTGCCTTGATGAAAGCTGTTTTCGGTATAGTAGGCATAGTCTTTTTGAGCGGCAATGAAAAGGGCCAACTGATCCTTCTGATCATTTATGGGATAGCCCAGATTTTCCGGACTGCCGAAACCTTCCCTTCCGAGCTTACTCATATAAATATCTTTTCCTCCAAAGCCCACATGCCCGTCGGATGCAAAAAAAAGAACGGTGTTATTAAAAAAAACAAACGGTGAAACCTCATCTCCAGGGGTATTTACCTCCTTCCCCAGGTTAGCGGCCGCAGCCCATTGCCCCTCTTCCGATCTCCTGGAATACCAAATATCATTTCCTCCTTCTCCTTCGGGCCTGTTGGAAGCAAAGAACAAGGTACTCCCATCCGCTGACAGGGAGGGTTGGGAATCCCAAAATCGGGAATTGACACTTCTCCCCATGTTCCGGGGCTTTTGCCAGGAGCCATTGATTCGTTCGGTCAGGTACAAATCACAACTCCCAAAAGAGTCCGGCGTATCGCAGGAAGTAAAAATCAATAGATTACCATCGGCGGAGATGGTACAGGTCCCTTCATTGTAGCGGGTATTTATAGCCACCGATATGGGTTCCGGAACGGTCCATTGCCCATTTTCGAAATTGGAATAATAGATGTCCTCATGGTCCCGAACCGATGTGCCGTCCCGTTTGGTGAAAAAAATCCGCCTGCCATCAGCCGTTAAAACCGGGAAATACTGCAACTGGAATCGATTTAGAGGCGATGGTAGCTTTTCTTTCCGGAGCTTCAGGGGGTTTTGGATCCCTTCTTCAATGATTTCAAGTTGCTGTTTTTTTTGCTGGTACTGATCCGACTCCAGAAATTCCCTTGTGAAAAATGCATGACTGTCTTTAATTACTTGCAAGGCCCCTTCAAACCGGCCCATTTCCAGTAAAATCTGCCCCTCAATCCAGCCTAACTGACCCCGGTAAAAATCACTATCCTTGATCAAAAGCCTATTTTGTCCCAATTTAACTACTTCCAATGCTTCCTCAGGCCTTCCACTGCTTAGGAGTGTTTGGGCATGGCGGATATAAGCCTCGTAAAAATCCTTGCTCCTTTGGTATGCTTCCTGAAATTTTTCCCGGGCTTCGGGAAATTGCTTTCGGCTTAGAAAGACTTCTCCTTCTTCGAAATATTTTATCGCCCGTTTGTCAATAATGGAATACTCCTGACCCGAAACCTGAAGGCAGGTAGCCAGCAAAAATAGGGAGAATAGGAGTACCTGCCGCATCATATAAACTAAGGGATTTCCATGAATTTGTGCGTTTGAAGCGAAATCCGCCAGGAGGGGTTTTCTTTGACAAAATCAACGATCTGCGGCATCATCTGTGTCGCTTTCGACCATTCCGGCTGTAAAAGTAAATTGCAGGAAGCAGTCACCTTGGCGGATTCCTTGCGAGCAAAATCGAAATCACTTTTATTGAATACAACCACTTTCAATTCATCAGCTTTCGCATACATTTCCGGCACCGGTGCTTTAAATTTTTTGGGTGAAAGACAGATCCAATCCAATGTACCGGAAAAAGGGTGAGCCCCGGAGGTTTCCAGATTGATTTTAAATCCCTGATCTTTTAATCTGCTTGTCAGTGGCCCCAGCTCGTACATCAGCGGCTCCCCGCCGGTGATCACGGCCAATCTGCCCGGATAGGCTGCTGCCTGGGCTACAATCTGGTCTATTTCCACCAGGGGCCAGCTACCCGCTTCCCAGGAATCTTTTACATCACACCACACGCATCCGACATCACAGCCCCCCAGGCGTATAAAATACGCAGGCTGACCGGAATACACTCCTTCTCCCTGTATGGTGTAAAATGCTTCCATTAATGGCAATACGAATCCTTCCCTGACCCTGCTGTCTGCTTCTATTTTCATAATTTTTGATTGAGCGGGTAATTGAACCGCTGGTGATTACTAAAAAACGTCTTTTTTACTGGTATATTTTACCCTGTGCAGCAAGAAGTGTGTTGTATAACAACGAGGCAATGGTCATGGGACCTACCCCTCCCGGCACGGGTGTAATGGCCGCTGCTTTGGAAACGACTTCGTCGTACTTCACGTCTCCCACCAGCCTAAATCCACTTTTCTTACTGTCATCCGGAATCCTGTGAATCCCCACATCAATGACGACAGCCCCTTCTTTTACCATATCTCCGGTCACAAATCCCGCTTTGCCAATGGCTACGATCAGAATATCCGCCGACTGAACAATCTCGCGAAGGTTTTGGGTGCGGCTGTGGGTTAGGGTCACGGTACAGTTGCCCGGATAATCATTCCTTGCCATCAGGATACTCATGGGGGATCCCACAATATGGCTCCTTCCGATGACCACGCAATGTTTACCGGATGTCTCAATTTCATACCGCTTCAAAAGTTGAACAATGCCATTGGGAGTGGCCGAAATATAAGCGGGCCAACCCAGGGTCATTCTACCCACATTGGCAGGGGTAAAGCCATCCACGTCTTTTTCCGGCCGGATTTTGGCGGTTACCTTTTCAACGGAAATCTGTTTTGGCAGGGGTAACTGTACAATCAGCCCGTCAATCTCGGGGTTTGCGTTAATTTTCTCCACTTCCTCCAGCAATTGTTCTTCGGAAACGGTTTCCTCCATTCGGACCAGCGTAGATTCAAAGCCCACCTGTTCACAAGCCTTTACCTTGGCCGCTACATAGGTTTGGCTGGCTCCGTCATTGCCTACCAAAATAGCCGCCAGATGTGGAGAACGCTTCCCTTCCCCTTTCATTAGGGCAACTTCCGCAGCAATTTCCTCCTTTATGGTACTTGAAATTTTCTTTCCGTCAATTTTTATAAATCCTTCTTTTTGTTCCATTTGCGCTCACTTTATTCCATACCCGTCGGGTATTTCAATTTCATTTGGTTTGCTTGCGGGTGGCATTGCAGGGGGAAAAAGACCAACCCTTTCCCGAAGAGGTACCTTTCTAATCCAATTTGAGTACCGCCATAAAGGCTTCCTGAGGCACTTCCACATTGCCTACCTGCCGCATCCGCTTTTTGCCCTTTTTCTGTTTGTCCAACAATTTTCTTTTCCTGGAGATATCGCCTCCGTAGCATTTTGCCAATACGTTTTTTCGCAACGCTTTAACCGTCTCACGGGCAATTACTTTCGTTCCGATGGCGGCCTGAATGGCGATTTCAAACATTTGCCGGGGCACCAGCTCTTTCAGTTTTTCGCAAAGTCGTTTTCCCCACTCGTAAGCCTTGTCCCGGTGTACAATGGCAGACAATGCATCCACCGGCTCTCCATTCAGCATCACGTCCAGACGAACCATGTGCGATTGCCGAAAACCGATCAGTTCATAATCCAGGGAGGCATATCCTCTGGAAATGGTTTTGAGTTTGTCAAAAAAGTCAAAGACAATTTCCACCAGAGGCATATCGAAGGTAAGTTCCACCCGGTCGGAGGTTAGGTAAACCTGGTTTTTGATCTGCCCGCGCTTGTCCATGCAAAGCTGGATCACGGGGCCCACGTAATCTGCGGCCGTGATGATGGCTACCTTTACAAAGGGCTCCTCTATATGTTTGAACAAATTGGGCTCGGGCATGTCAGAAGGGGCATTAACGATCCGGAATTCATCGTTATTCATCATGGCCCGAAACTGCACCGAAGGCACGGTGGTAATCACCGTCATGTCAAACTCTCTTTCCAGGCGCTCCTGGATGATTTCCATATGAAGCATTCCCAGAAAGCCACAGCGAAACCCAAAGCCCAGTGCCGCTGACGTTTCCGGCTCCCATACCAGGGAAGCATCGTTCAACTGCAATTTTTCCATGGAGGCCCGCAGTTCTTCAAAATCGGTGGTTTCTACCGGGTAGATCCCCGCAAATACCATGGGCTTAACGTTTTCAAATCCCTGTACGGTATTGCTACAGGGTCGTTTTACATGGGTAATGGTATCCCCCACTTTTACTTCTTTGGCTATTTTAATTCCAGAGACCAGGTAGCCTACATTTCCAGCTCTAAGCTCTTGCTGCGGTTTTTGCTGGATTCCCAAAATGCCAATTTCATCCGCTTCGTACTCCTTGCCCGTATTGACAAATTTGATCCGGTCGCCCTTATTAATGGTGCCGTTAAATATGCGAAACAATACCTCCACACCACGGAACGGATTGTATACCGAGTCAAAAATCATGGCCTGCAGGGGACCTTCTTCATCTCCTTTTGGAGCGGGGACTTTTTCTACTACCGCATTGAGAATATCTTCGATGCCAATCCCTTCTTTTCCCGAAGCCAGGATAATGTCTTCCCGGCTGCAGCCAATCATTTCCATGACTTCTTCTGCCACCACTTCGGGTTGGGCACCAGGAAGGTCGATTTTATTGAGGACCGGTATGATTTCCAGGTCGTGGCCAATGGCCAGGTAGAGGTTGGAAATGGTCTGGGCTTCTATGCCCTGAGAGGCATCCACGATCAGCAGTGCCCCTTCACAAGCGGCAATGGAGCGGGATACCTCGTAGGAGAAATCCACGTGTCCCGGGGTATCGATCAGATTGAGGGTATATTCCTCTCCCTGATAGGGATATTTCATCTGGATGGCATGGGACTTAATGGTAATGCCCCGCTCCCGTTCCAGGTCCATACTGTCCAGAAGCTGATCTTGCATCTCCCGGTCGGTCACCGTATTGGTGAATTGCAGGAGCCGGTCGGCAAGGGTACTTTTGCCATGGTCGATATGGGCAATGATACAGAAATTTCTTATTTTTTGCATGTTCATACTGGGTGCAAAATTAGTAAATCCCCGGCGTTTTTATAGGTTTTGCTGATTTTAATTAGAAGTAGGCCTTTCTATGGGTTCACCGCCGATTTACAATGATTATCACAGATTTTTCCCGGTGTTTTAACCTACCAATTATTGACCCATTTTCTGTGACTTATCTGTGCTATTTGTGGCGCTATTATTTTTTTCACCACAGAATTACGCGGATTCTGACAGATTTTTTCTGGTATTTATAAGCTGGGAGGATTAACTCATTTTCTGTAATTTATCTGTGGTAATCTGTGTAATCTGTGGTGCAACTTTTTTTACCACGACTTTAGACTGATTTTCAGAGATTTTTAATAGATACCAAAATTGACCTGTTTTCAATAATTAATCTGGTAGTATCCTATTTACCGGCAGGGAATCACCTAGTACAACATGCCAAATAACCAAAGGGGGATTCTCCGATTACTCCCCCCGGCTATATCTAGTGCCAGGTAAGACTGGGGGACTCCCTTAAGCTGTTCGGTGGTTTTGGAGGCTCCGCCCACCTCAAATACATAGGTATCATCGACCATAAAGTCGCCATACCTGGGAGCCGTCACCGAATGAACTGCTGTAAGTTGATTGAGAAAAAATGTTTCGCGTACGTTACCTATATTTGCCATTGTCGGAGAAAACAGGTAAATAAAGTTGGGGTTTTGCAAATAGATCTTTTCCGGCTTCTGAAGGTAACTTACCCCTTTGGTAAAAAATCATCAAGACTTAAATATATACCTTTCCCTTGGATGGCAGAGAGGTACTGCAAAAGAAGGGTGGTTTTGCCAGAACCCCTGTAGCCAAGAACAATGATCAGTTTTTGCTCCCAATCAATTCGTCCATAGAGGTACCTTCTTTTTTTTCCTTTGACAAAATCGGCCTTACGCAGAGATTTTCGAATCAGACTTTCCGTACATTGATTTTTACAAAAAGCAAAATTATAAAATAGTTTTTATAAAAAGCATTATGAAATAATACTTCCTGAAAAAAGTATTTTGGGAAGAGGTAAGGTTACGGCCATACCAGGAAAAGTGCACCTTTAGCCATTGCAAATGGCTACTTGTCAAGCCATAATGTTTACAATAGGAGAAATTCTAGGATATGCCAAGTGAAAGTTTGTAGATTCTAAAACAGATGATCAGAATTATTCGCTAATTTGGAAATATGGATAAACTAATCCTTTTCTATAAAATAAATTCCCACTCTAAAAATTTTAAAAGGGAAGTTCAGGATTTTGCGGGAAACCTGAAAGGAATCCTAAACTTGTAAAAACCATTTTAATCAATCTGCGTACATTTTTTGTACATTGTGAAAAAATGATTACCGAAGATCAAAAAAATATCATTATTGAGGTTTTGCAACCTTATACCCCTAAAATGATCGGCATTTTTGGTTCCTTCGCCCGAAATGAGAATAAGGAAAATAGTGATTTGGATATTCTGGTAGAATTCCAGAATACAGTAAATCTGCTGGATATTATCGGTGCTGAAATGCAATTATCTGAATTATTGAACCTTAAGGTGGATCTTATCACCACAAAAGCCATTTCCCCACGATTGGTCCCTCGAATTGAAAGCGATTTACAAAAAATCTTTCCTGATGAAGGATAATGTAGTCTACCTTTACCACATAAACGATTGTATTGTTAAAATACAAAAATACACAGACAATATTTCCCTGGATGAATTTTTGAGCCAATCAGTCATCCAGGATGCGGTTATTCGAAACTTTGAAATAATTGGAGAAGCAACAAAAAATCTTTCCTCTGGACTAAGAAGAAAATATCCTGATATCGAATGGAAAAAAATTGCTGGAATGAGAGATAAATTAATCCATGATTACCTTGGTGTGGATCTATGGGCCATTTGGGCTGTTGTGGTCGATGTCATTCCTGAATTTAAAATTAAAATCCAGGATATCATTAACGAGGAGAGTTAAAGCTATAAGGGCTAATGTCCCCTGCGACAGGCCCGTCAGAAAATAACTCATCAAAAACATTTGTATCGATAAATATTTAGATTAACGGTCATACTTGCGCATTTTCTCAATGGCCCGCTTATGAACCCGCACTTTGCTATCGGCTTTCAATAAACCCTTTAGTTCTGCTATTTCATCCGAAATCACGAAGTCATCCTGCTCCATAGATGCCCCCATTTGTATCAGGTCACGAACATATTGGGACAAATTTTTTTAGACCTTTTGGCCATTTTTTACAGAAGGTTTCTATCTAATGATAAGGTAACTTTTTCTGTTGGACTGGACATAAGCTTTAATGGTATAGTCTTACACAAATATACCACTTTTTTAATTTCTGGAAACGTGCACGTTTAGCCAATCCAAATGGTCTCTAGCTGGGTGTAGATTGCGTCTACATCCCTTATATTATTTAATTTACGCCAGCGAGGCATTTGCAATGCCGGCTTCATGGCCAGAGCTTTAGGAAAATCATTCCCGGAAAGGTGTACGTTTAGCCATTTCAAATGGCTTTTTGGCGGGTCTAAATTGTTTGTAATCCCGAAGATAGCAGGGTGAAGTGGCATACTTCACCCAGTGGCGTTTTTTTCTGTGGTAATCTGAGTAATCTGTGGTACACTTTTTCACCGAAACTGGGGAAATGTGCCGTCCTGGATTCAGTACCCGCTAAAATTTAACAAGTCGGATGACAAACTCGTCTCCCTTCAGGTGGTCTTTTACCCATTCGGGTAAATCCTCCATCGTCTCTTCGCCAATGTATTCCGGATCAAGATAGGACAAGGCATAGCCATCATCAAAGCCCACAAATTGACCCAAAAACCCATAGTAATCGGTTTTGGCTCCTAAGTAAAGCTCGTTTTCAAGTGTATCCATCAAAAAAATCCGATAGCCTCCCTGATCGTATAGGCTTCCCAGATACCCCTTGTCAAAACCAACCAGGAAATTTCGCATGTATCTAAAGTTCTTGATTTCCTCGAAATTTTCTTCGAGGTTTTGCTTGAGTTGATCCGGAACATTCAGCAAGCCAAAGTCGAATTTTAACACCTGCCTTAAATCTCCTTTCTGATCAAAGACATGGACTCGATTATCTATAGGCTTATTGTAGTAAATCTCAGACCCGTAGCTTCCAAATTGATAATCCATCCAAATAGATTCATTTAAGCCTTCATCAAAGTCAAGCATTGCGAATTTGTCTTTCAGTTGGTTATCCGTCCTGAGAATTTTCTTGCCTTTAAAATCACCAAAATTCCAGGAGGAAAGGCCAAATAGAAGTGAACCTTCACCAGTAACTTTAACCACATCCGCCTCAAAGGACAACTCTTTCGTTCCCTCAAGATCATGATCTGCATCATAAACAAACAGCCGGTCTTTGTCCCTGAACCCATCCAGCAGGTATACCTGACCAATATTCGTCAGATCAAAATCCGAAAGATTCATAAATTCCCCGGGGCCTGTTCCCTGCCTTCCGATATTTTGTATGAATTGGCCGCTTTCATCAAACATACTTAGGATTTTTTTTGATTTATCCAGGATATAAACCTTACCGTTTCGGTATTTGATCTTATCAATAAACGTAAAATAATCTTTATCGAAATTGCGCTTGATGGGAATGTATCTAACCTCCCGGATAAATTCTTCTGGGAAATAATCCGTTTGCTTGATATCGAACGAGGAAAAAGAAATGATTCTTTCATTTGCCCCAAATACCTTCTCCTTTTTATCAGAACAAGCTGATAAAAAAACACATAGGCCAAATAAAAACAAGAGATGCCTGACTTCTAAAATCACTATCCTAATAACTTTCATCTTTCCTCATTTTAAGATAATCATACACATTCCTAAAACGCTTTTCCCTGATCTCTTTGATCAAATTCTCGTGCCTCTCTACCCCCTCATCAAAATCTTTGGCCTCAGGAAAAACACGTTGAGGAGTATCCCGCTTACTGTCCCATTCTTTCCATCTTTTTCCGGAATTGTTCCGGAATTGCTTTTCCAAAGATATATTGGTTGACAAGGATCTGGATATTTCGCTGTACAAGGTAGAAGGAACATGTCCGTCTTTCCGCCAAAAGTCGCTGTCATAACCGGCCTGAGAATTCATTCCAACAAAATCAAATGATCTGACAACCTGTTCCATATCCTCCTTCAGTGGATCTTTTGTATGAGGACCAAATCTTAGTTTCTCGTAACGTTCAATTCCGTGACCCACGGGATCTTCCCTTGGGCTATACCAATTTTCCCCCAAATAATAACAGGTAAATTCCAATTCCGAAGGGTAAAAAACGTCCTTCCCTGTAAAGCGCATACGGATTTTACCGGCAACATCCTTTCTCCTGCCTTCACGCTTGATCTCGAAATTGACATCATGGTATTGGGAAAATTCAAAATTTACTTCTGTGATCCTCAGGTTGGTTTTATCTATTACCAAATTCCCCTCCCCTATAAGGAATATATTTTTGGCATCCTCTTGCCTGTACCTCTCCTTGGTTTTGAAGTGAACAACGTAATCTTCATCCGTTTCTTCGTCGTAGCTGTAAGCAAACTCGTAGTACTTATGGTTTTTCAAAAACATCGGCCCGCAGACTTCCAGCCCCCGGTAAACCGGACGGGACATAAATGGCATCACTACCCATCTAATGCCACCCGATTCGTCATAGGACTCGTAAGGAATGGGTTCGCCGTCATAGCCGAACCGATCACTCATGCGCTGCTCCAATGGCAACAGGTAAAAGTAAGCGTCCGGTTTCCCACCGGGAGCAAAACTCCATTTGGACCAGTTACGGTTGCCGGAAAGCAAAGCCAACCCATCCATCTGGTAAAACTCCAGGAAACGCTTCCGATCTTTGATGAAGCTATGGGCATTGATATGGTAAAGAAGCGGAGAAGTAGGATACCTAGAGCTAAAATCCCTGCCTGCAAGCGTCATCAGCTTTTCCACGGTATAGGAAGTGACCTCTACTTCCTCCAAATCAATCACATTCGGGCTAAGTGACACCGAAAATTCAGGCTGATCAGGCACGATAAAGGAAGTATCCCTACTAAAATAGCTTCGCACAGTAACAGGTATGCCGATTTTCAGGGTTACGCTACCATTGATATCCGTTACGGAAATCGGCTTTCCGGCTTCGTTAAGGACCGTATAAAAAGCAGCAGGCTGACTTTCCTTCCCGTCATTCATCGACAATCGCATTACAGAGGAGTCTGCACTTACCCTCATGGGATCACTTTGTGCCTTAATCCTTCCGGAGAACATGACCATCAATACCATCGAATAAATAACCACCTTCATTTGACTCACCATTTAAATTTCACCAAAACAGGTATCTCTTCACTTGAAAGACCATCTTCACTTTTGATCTCTCCATAAAACCTGTCATTCCTGAAACCAACTACACTGAACCCCTTTGGTACATCAATGTCACCAATTAATCCATTTCCTTGATAAATCTGAAGCCCGTCCATTTTTTCACTAATACCCTTCCTGTAACCCCTGAACAATAAGTCTAACTCAGAGAAGTGTTTAAGAAAAGTAAAAAACCCATAGTTAGGTCTTAATTCCTTGTAGTATTGAACATAATCCTCCGTTCCCTCCACTTGCTCATAGTCGGTCTTCATACTCCTTCCGGCATTCCCAAAAGCATATTGCGGTTCATCAGCTTCCCTGAAATAATAAATTAGGGTATCTGCTTCAAAACCCAGAAAAAAACCATTTTCTTTCCAGCCAGCTACTTTAACCGATGATAAATAGGGCAAAAACCGCCAGGACCCATAAATGGGCGACATCCTTCCATGTATTCCTGACAGTTTGCCAGAATCAATATCCAAGGTGGCTAATATGCGTGCAGACTCGTAAAATTCACGGTGTGAAAAAGCATTGAACAGCGGATGGGAGGTGGTGATAGTAAAGATTACCTCCTCGTCCTCCAGAAAAGCTATTTGCAAACCGGGATAATCCACCTCATAGATTTCCTTGAATTCCGGACGGGGGTTGTTCATCACTTCATTTGGATTATTCTGGCTTTCGTCATCGAAACGCAACAAACCTTTCTTCATGACTTCTCCAGAACCAATATCCAACATGTAATATTCGTAGGAAGGCCCCAGGGCAATTAACCGCCCTTCATTTTCGGCAAAGCCGACTATTCTTCCGGATAATTCGCCAGGCCCATCCCCACGTCCAAACCTACTGTCCACCTCATTAAAATTGTCATCAAACAAATACAAGGTGCTGTACAGTTCATCCACGAAAACCAGGGTGTCTTTGTAAATTAAAAAACGTCCAACTCCTGAAGTGTTATCCAGGTTGATACTGACCGTATCCATAGTAAGGTTACTTAACTTTAAATCGATGCCCCCCCTCGATGGGACATTCCAGTATCCTGTTTCTTTGTTTCCGGACTCACAACCTCCAACTAAGATTATTAGGAGCAAAAAAGCAGGAACAAAAAAAATCTTTCTCATATTTTAAACGACCTTTTCCTGATTTTTTTAAGTTTAATTTAACTAGCTGTTTTACAGCAGCCAAGGTGCGAAAAAAAAATTAGTTGCAAATACATTTTTTAAAAAATGTAAAAAAAATTGAAAATATTCTTTTTTTAAGCATGTATTGTGTTTTTAGGAAGTCGTGTGAATTTGTGCTTAATCCGTGGGCCTTTTTCACCACGGATTAAGGCAGATTTTCACGGATTTTTTAGGTGTCATGATTGATCCATATTTTCTTTAATTTATCTTTGTTGGCCTGCATAATCTGTGGTGCATCTTTTTTTTTACCACGGATTCGCACAGATTCTCACAGATTTTTTCTGGTGGTTCTTAGCTGAGAGGATTAACCAATTTTTATAATTTATTTGTGCTATCCGTATAACACCTTCTTTTTTAGTCAATTGAGTACAACTATCCCCTTCGTATGCATTGGCAAACGAAAATCGAAGCATTTTAAATACCGGAGATCCATCGAAAACACGTAGAGAATTTTATTCTAAAATATGTTCAGGTCTAGCCATTGCAAATGGCTTTTTGGCGGGTCTAAATTGTTTGTTTGTAATCCCGAAGATAGCAGGGTAAAGTGGCATACATCACCCGGATGTGTATACTATCTAGTATTTATGGGTTTCAACACATGGACAGGAAAAAATCCTAGAATAAAAAGTGCCGGCGAGACGGTATGTGTAAAGTGAACTTGACGGGAGAATTATAAGTCAGGCATTACATCAAGATAAGGACTCCGAAGTTCTTTTAGTTTGAGATAGAAAAAACTAAAATTTATTTTAACTTTTCCTTATCCTTGAGGATTGCCACCACCTTCTCCTCTGACAATTTGACAATTTTGGCTATTTTTGCTGTTTCAAATCCCTCATCAAAAAGGCTAACAATAACCTCGTTCTTTTCTTCAAGTTTCCCCTTCTGAATTCCTTTTTCAATAAGCATCGTATAAGTTGTCATAATTTTCTCTTTTAAAGGTTCGGGAATTGATTTTATAGTTTCGCCCAATTGAGCTTCTGTAATTCCGGATACATTCAATGTATATACAACGATCATCTCTAAAAAGTTCATTTTAGTATCTTCTATCGGCAATAAACGGAAGATTCTTTCGAAATCTTCCTTCAATTTTGTCGGATTGATGCGCCACTGCTGGGCAAGTATTGCCGCCCTCATCAAATTATTTCGCATTTCCATAAGCTGGTCCTTACTGATCGTTTTCAGGTCTATGAAGATCGGGTTAAGTGTTGGCATATAGTTTCTTATCTCCTCCGGGTAGTTTTTAAATAGGTCTGAGAGATTTCCGAATTTCCAGTTTTTCTTGCCTTGATAGTAAATTATCGGAATGATGGGTTTTGGTTCTTTTTTTTCTGTAAGACATTTTGTCCAGTGTGCAAACATATAATACCCTACTTGAAAAAGCACGTTGCGGTCTGGTGATGATTTGTGTTCAAAGAGTAGAACAACATCCGTTTTGACCGAATTATCGGATTTAAGGGATACTTCAAATACGAGATCCGAAAAGTGCTCTTTTAAGGTTTCATTGATATAGGTTTCTTTTAGGACAGTAAGGGATTCAAAATTAATATGTTTTACCAATTTCTCTGGCAAGAAACACTCTAAGAATGCCACAACCCTTTCAGCGTCGGAAAATGACTCCCTGACGAAGGTGTCGTGTATGTTGTGGTAGCGTTTTGCCATGATACAAGATATAAAAAAAAGTGTATTTTATATGGAAAAATATTCTGTCTATCAAAATCGTGAAATACCACGACCTGGTGCTTGCATGCCATGCAAATGCTATCTCGTTCTGATTGAAGGTTGACTATCTCAAGTTCATTAGGGAGAATCATCCTCTCCGGTTGGATAGTACACGCCAAAACAGCTAAATATATAACAGTATGTATCCCTACGAAGAATTTTCTCATGGAAGGTCAGGCATGGTTACGTGTTGGATAATAGGATAATCGTAGTACGGGGACTGAAGACTTAACTCTAAGGTCCATACCAAGCAAATTCTCACTAACCGTTTCCATAGGTGTCCATTTCTGAATGAAAATCGAATTCCTCTCAATTGATTCAAAATCACCCAGTCCGAACGTAGGATAGGAATGCCCACCTTCGCCAGTAGGAGTGGAGCAACTCGTTGCGATACAAAATGCCAAAACACCAGCTAAAGTAAAGTAGATTTTTTTAGGTACCAAAATTGACCTATTTTCCTTTATTAATCTGTGCTAATCTGCGTAATCGGTGGTGCGCCTTTTACGCTCGTACCAGGTTATCCCCGTTTAGCTCCGTAATTGCTGGTACCAGTATCTTGCAGGTTGGATTTGTTTACAAAATCGCAGATATTTGGGATATATTGAACACTGCTCGGTGAAAATGACCCATTTTGGGCCGGGCATCTGGCTCCGCATCCATCCGGAGATGGACCTAGAAATCACCGGCAACAAGAAGAAATACCAGAATTTAATGAATAGAAATGCTTTTCTGTGTGTGGCAGCCGCCCTGTTCTTTTGTGGCAGCCTCCTTTCGGGGTCGATTCCCAAAGATCCGCCCAAAAGGGGAAGGGTAACGGTCTCTCCCAACCGCACGCTCAATTGGGAGGATTTTAAACAGGTGGAAGTCATCCGTGGCAAAAGCAGCATCAACGCCATTTGCCTCAGCACCTGCGAGGTGGAGATCCTGAAGGTGCATACCTATCCCGACCACGTACAACTGGAAATCAATGCCAAAATCCACCTTCAGAAGGAGCTATCTCAGGTGAGTCAAGATTTTCTGAGCCGATCGGACGAGGCCACCAAAAAACAAGTGCTGCACCACGAAAACGGTCATTTCGCCATCGCCCAGATCATCGGGTACCGAATTGTCCGGGATGTAAACGGCCATGCATTTGATCCAAACCAGTACAAAACCCAACTGAACGGCATCATCCGGGAAAACTTCAAAAACTGGAGAAGATTGGACTCCCAATACGATGCCCAAACGACCAAGCCCAGAGATGCGGAGGCACAAAAACGCTGGGATGCATTTTTTACCTCGGAACTGCTGGACCTACGGCAGCAAATCTACCCCTAAGCCATGAAATCGAGCATGACGGGAACGTCACCCAGTGGGATGATTATAAAGCATGCGAGATTCTCCCGATTCAGGATCGGGACAGGCTATGTGGCGACTCAAAAACCATTATAAACACATGAAATCCATCGCCGAAAAAAAGAAAAACGAGCACCTGATCGAATACATCCTGTACTGCTACCGCATGGAAGACCTAATCCGTGCCTATCAGTTTAACATGGAAGACCTGGAGCAGTATGTATTGACGCACAAGAACGTAAGCCAGCAAGACCGGACCGAAAGCAAAGCCTGGCTGGCCGATCTGGCCGATGACATGAAACGGGCCGGATTAGAGGAAAGGGGTCACCTACCCGAAGTGCAAGCCCTGGTCGACCGGCTGGCAGAATACCACTGGAAATTACTCAAAACGGATCCGGACTACCTGGCCCTCCACCGCAAAGCTCGGCCACACCTACTCAGGCTGCTTTCCGACCTAACCGATGAAAATCCCGGTCACGAAATTCAGATTTATATCCACACCCTCTACGGGTTGTTGCTGAGCAAATTAAACGGTAAAAAAGCCCCCGAATCCGTTGAAGAAGCCGCTGCCCGGTTTGGGGAAGTGCTTTCCTACCTGGACGCGCGGTTTCGCACTTCCGAACAGGCCTGAAACCAGAGTTTAAGGCCCGCCATCCCAGTACTCGTACACACTGTGATAGCAGTCGTTTGCCTGCACGTGATCCAGGAAAGCCTGGTAAAAAGGATGACTGCCGATGGTGGCGCTATCTCCCAATACGATGAGTTTCCGCTTCGCCCGGGTGAGTGCCACGTTCATCCTTCGGGTATCGCTTAAAAAACCGATTTCTCCCTGTGGATTGGAGCGGGTAAGACTGATCAGGATGATGTCTTTTTCCTGTCCCTGAAAGCCATCTACGGTATTAATAGAAATGTTTTCCATCTTTTGTTTTAAAAAAAGCCATTCCTCGCTTTCATCCAAGTACTCCCGAATCAAACGGACCTGCGCCCGGTACGGGGCAATAAGGCCGACCTGCCAGGACTGTTTATCCTCCTTCATCCAACCAATTTTCCGGATCAGGGACTGAAGCAACCGGAGTGCCATCAGGGCTTCTTCTTTATTGGCAATACTTACTGTTTCCCGATCCTGGTGTTCCAAAAAACCGCTACCGGCCGTATCAATAAACTCCATTACCGGTTCGGATGCACTCAGGTAATGGAAGGAAGTATTGGGAGCTGACGACAATGCTCCCCCATAGAACAGCTTGTTGGAAAATGCCATGATTTTCTCCGGCATGCGGTATTGGATGGATAGCATCCTGGATGCACCTGGCTGCCTGGAAATGGCTTTTTCAAAAAGCGTCTGCTGCAATCCTTCCGCCGCTTTCCGGGACTTAATGGTGGGGGGTAATTGGCAATGATCTCCTGCCATGACCACTTTATCGGCCTGTAATAAGGGTATCCAGGAAGCGGGTTCCAAGGCCTGCGCGGCCTCGTCCAAAAATACCACTGGAAACCGCCTTCCCTTTAACAGGGAGCCGGCAGAACCCACCAGCGTGCAAGCGATCACCTGAGAGGAATCCAGCACGGACTGCACCATGTAATCGTAAAGCTGTCTGGCTTCGTCAAAACAGCGGCGCGCCTCCCGCTGTTGGAGACTTCTTTTTTCCCTTTCGGCTGGGCCAAAGCTTCTCTTAAACTTTTGGGCATTTCGTTTAAATTCTTCACCAGATTTTTTTAGTTTTTTATAATCTTTGAAGGAAGGGTGGGCCAGCACTTTTGCATCCAGGGTTTGCTGAATGAGGTTTTCCTCCACGCGGGAAGGATGTCCTAACCGGAGCACATCCAGCCCTAAATCCGATAGTTTTTCTACAAGTAGGTCCACGGCGGTATTGCTGGGGGCGCAAACCATCACCTGGGAAGTGGACGAAACCGCAGCTACTACGGCCCTAACCAGACTGGTAGTCTTTCCTGTACCCGGAGGTCCATGCACGATGGCCATATCTTGGGCGCGGAATATCAGGTCCAGTGCCTCATTTTGACTGCTGTTCAGGCTTTCATCTATTTTCGCGGGAATATCCGAAAAGGAAGGTCTCACCTGGCCTAATAAAATATCCCGCAGCTGCGCAAGTCGGTTATTTTCTGCCTGCATTACCTTCTTAATGACCTTCTCCATGACTTTGTACGAGGTTTCATCAAACAGCAACTCAACCCCGAGTTTTCCATCGTTAATCCAATCGGGTAAATGCCCGGTGTGAAGACTAAGCGTCATCCGATTTTGCTTCACATAATGGATCACTCCGTTCAGGTATTCCGAACGAAGATCATTTTCACCTGAATTGGAAAAAAAGCTGATGGATTTACCCGACTGAAAGCCATGCCCCTCGGAAATTTCTGAGGTGGAAATTTCTATTACCAACTGATCAGAAAACGCCCACTTGACCTTGACTAAACTTACTGGATACCAACACATTCCAGTAGAAACCTTCTCTTTGATAGACTTTCTATACGTAAGGTTTCGGAATTGATCCCGGTCTTCCTGCCACTCCTGCAGTAAAAGTTTAGTAGTATATGCTAATTCTTCCTTTATATTTGTCATTTGAATTTTTCCAGGTGAGAGCCCAAGATTAAGGAAAACATTTCTATTTACCAGAAATTAACAGTTGAAGACGCGGTGAATTTTCTTGCTCATGCATATTTATCTTTTGAACGGCCGAAAGTCCTGGTGGGCAATTTTATCGGAGATTTTGTCAGAGGGGAATTAGAAAAGCAATTTGAAAAAGAAATTGTTTTCGGAATTCTCCTGCACCGGGAAATCGATGCCTACACCGACAGCCATCCCCTTGTAAAACAGGCCCAGGAGTTATTGAAGCCAGCATTTCATCGATACTCATTGGTGATAACGGATATGTATTACGATCACTTTCTTTCAAGAAACTGGAATGATTATCATGACCAAGGTATTGCTTCCTATACCCAATGGGTGTATGAAGTAATTGCCTCCCACAAACCCATCCTTCCAAAAAAATTCCTATATCCTTTCAAATACATGCAAAAAGAAAACTGGTTGGAAGGCTATGGCAAAATGGATGGGTTGCAACGTTCTTTTACCGGACTTTCCTATCGGACTTCTTTTGATTCCGGGATGGAGAAGGCCCCTGAGTTTCTCGAACGGCACTACGATTTTTTTGAAGATAACTTCAAACACTTTTTTCAGGATTTGATTCTATTTTCAAAAGAAAAGTTAGACCAAATAGAACTAAACTATGGTGACCTGTAAGCCCAAAAGAAATACCTATCTAAGCCTAAGCCTGATTGTGCTTGCATTGATTGCAGGACTGGCCTATTTGCTCAACGATTTTTACAGGAGCCGGGAGTTCCCCCTTCTGTTTTATTTGGCGGGCACTTCCATTATCACAGTGGTGATACTCCTATTGCTAGTGAAAATGATGGCAAGCTATAAATTTCTGGCTGCAGGAAAGGACCGGGTTTCCTTGTGGATGCCGCTCAAGGGATGGCGAAAAACCTACTCCCTGGAAGAAATCCTCGCCTGGCAGGAAGAAGAAGTAAAAGCCAATCAGCGCGTTTTTAAGCAATTGATTTTGGTGTTTTCGGACAAATACTCCTTTACGGTCAGCAACCACGAGCACCATGGATACGAGGATCTCAAAAAATATTTAGCCCGGAAAGTAGCTAAAAAACGGGTCAAAAATTAAATATCCTTTCTATTCGACCTAGGGTTTCCAGTCAAAGGCATCTATTTCTTCCAAACATGCCTTAAGTAGCTGAATACTGGCGGCCACATCGGCTTTATTTGCCATTTCTATCACCTGATGCAAATGGCGTGTCGGTATGGAAATCGCTCCTGCGATGGCCCCCTGTTTGCCCATGCGCTGTACTCCTGCGGTATCCGTTCCTCCTGCCGTAAGGATTTCCGTCTGATAGGTAATGTTGTTTTTGGAAGCCGTTTCTTTCATAAAATTCACCATTCGGTAATCACAAATAGCGGATGAATCCATGATTTTAATGGCAGTACCCTTTCCCAATTCCGTGATTTTCTCATGGGCGGCCGCACCGGGAAGGTCAAAAGCAATGGTAGTATCCAGGGCAATCCCAAAATCAGGATCGATTTGGTGTGCGGACACCTGCGCTCCGCGTATTCCTACTTCTTCCTGAACGGTAAAGGTAGCGTACACATCAAAAGCCGGAGATTTCAATTCCCGTAAAGTTTCCAGCAAAATAAAAACGGCGATGCGATTGTCTATGGATTTGCAATTCACACAATTCCCCATTTCCACCAATTCCCGCTCCCGGGTAATCGGGTCGCCTACCTGCACCCATTGCGCTACTTCCGATTTGTCCATGCCCAGATCGATGAAATAGTCGGTCAGTTTGGGAAGCTTGGTTTTTTCTTCCTGGGTCATCACATGGATGGGTTTACTTCCCATCACACCGATCAGGTCTTTTTTTCCATGAATGATTACCCGCTGAGCGGTCAGGGTTTTGGGATCAAACCCTCCCAGTGGATGGAATCTCAAAAAGCCATTTTCATCAATATGGGTGACGATAAAGCCGATTTCATCCATATGAGCAGCGACCATCACCCGTTTATTTTCGGGATTCCTTTTTCCCCTTTTAATCGCAATTACATTCCCCAGGTTATCGACAGAAATCTCATCCACCAAATCCCGGACTTCCCCGACTACAAAATCCCTGATTTTCTTCTCAAATCCAGGTGCTCCTGGCAACTCACAAATTTGCTTTAATAAATTTACATTGATCATTGAAGCTAATTTTTCAGTTAATAGGCTCGAATAACTTTTCCTTCCATGTAATTCACGAAAGCCTTATTGACCACGCGCATACCTCCTTCTGTTGGAAAATCACCTGTAAAATACCAATCGCCTCTGTGAGCCGGGCAGGAAAGGTGCAGGTTTTGTACGGTTTGGTAGATCACGTGTACCTCTGCCTCAATGGTTTCTGAGGTAATAATCTGGGCAATTTTATCGGAAATCTCCTGATCCGTAAAAGGATCGTATATTTCTTTTACAAAATTCACTTGCTCATCCGGATCCGTGGTACATTTATCGTACACCCGGTCCAAGGTACTGTCCATGCCGCGTTCCTTTAAAAGGGCCACGGCCGCCCGGAAAGCAATGAAGTCTTTCATTCGGGACATGTCAATTCCATAGCAATCCGGAAACCGAATTTGGGGAGCGGAGGACACGATGATGATTCGTTTGGGCTTTAACTTATCCAGTGTGGTGAGGATACTTTTTTCGATGGTGGTACCCCGTACGATGCTGTCATCAATCACCACAATGGTGTCCACCCCAGAGCGGATGACTTCGTAGGTGGTATCGTACACATTGGAGACCATGATATCCCTGTCAGAATCGTTGGTAATAAACGTTCTTAATTTGACGTCTTTGCTCACCAGTTTTTCCACCCTTGGCCTGAAATTCAACAGGTCCTCCAGGTCTTCCAGATGCGGTTTTCCTTCAATAAGGATCTCGCGTCGTTTGGCACTCAGGTAGTCCTCCAGTCCCTCGATCATGCCATAGTAGGCCGTTTCTGCAGTGTTGGGAATATACGAAAACACCGTGTTTTTCAAGTCAAAATCGATGGCTTTGAGAATTTGGGGCACCAGTGCCCTTCCCAGGTTTTTTCGTTCGCGATAAATATCCGGATCGGTGCCTCTGGAAAAATAAATCCGCTCGAAACTGCAACTCTTTTTCTCACGGGGGGGGATTATTTCATGCTCCGCATAAGAGCCGTCCTTGTTGAAAATAAGGGCATTTCCCGGCTGTATTTCCTTTATTTGCTTGTAATCAATATTAAAAGCGGTCTTTATTGGTGGTTTTTCCGAAGCCACCACGATGATCTCATCGTCGGCATAATAGTAAGCCGGGCGAATGCCGCTTGGATCCCGTACGACGAATCCCGCTCCATTTCCTATCAGCCCGGCCATGGCATAGCCCCCGTCAAAATCCCGGCAACTTCTTCTTAGAATCCTGGCCACATCCAGTTCCTGCTCAATCACTTCCGTGATCTCCCGGTTGGAAAACTGCCCTTTGTATTTATCAAAAATTCGCTGGTTTTCTTCGTCCAAAAAGTGGCCGATTTTCTCCATCACCGTGACCGTGTCCGTTTTTTCTTTGGGGTGCTGACCTAACTTCACCAGGTTGTCAAACAACTCCTCCACATTGGTCATGTTAAAATTCCCGGCCATTACCAGGTTTCGGCTTCGCCAGTTATTTTGCTTCAGAAAGGGATGACAGGTTTCAATACTGTTTTGCCCATGGGTCCCGTAGCGTAGGTGGCCCAACCAAACCTCTCCTGAAAAAGCGGTATGCTCCTTTATCCAGTTAGCATCCATCAGATCCGCCTCAGTACCGGCTTTTTTGGCCTTTTTGTATTTCTTATTGATTTTTTGAAAAATCTTGGTAACTGCCTCAGACTCTACTGAGCGGTAGCGGCTAATATATCGGGTACCCGGGCGGGTATTTATTTTAATATTTGCCAAACCCGCTCCGTCCTGTCCGCGATTGATCTGCTTCTGCATCAATACATAAAGCCTGTTTGCAGCATAAAAAGGCGTGTCGTATTTATCGATATAATACTGCAACGGTTTCCTCAGCCGGATCAGCGCAATCCCACATTCGTGTTTGATCTCGTCACTCATAGTCTAATGGCAGGGTGAATGAAGTCACAAAGTTAATCCTTTTTTTAGGAATAAAATCCTGAATCCCACCAAACTTAACTAATAAAATTAAAAAAGCCAGCTGGGTCGATATTGGTTAAAAATGCTGTACTTTGGCAATTTTTATTCCCATAAAGGATATTTCTGCAATCGGATTTGTTTGCCAAAGAATAATTTGGTGGTTTCCTCAAATGACACCGTGTAATCGGAAACCAAAAACCGATCTTCTTTAGCCGTAGCTTTTTTTGCCAGGAGCTGATGGTATCCCAAAAAAGCGGCGACCGACTGCGCTACCGTTTCTGAAGCATCGATAAGATCTACCGCTCCTTTATAAAAATCCATAATTTGCTTTTTGATCAATGGATAGTGCGTGCAGCCGAGCACCAATGCCTGAATATCCGACAGGGCAGGTTGGGAGAGGTAAGAAGCGACGATTTCATTGCTTATATTTTCCAGGTGAAATCCTTCTTCGATCATGGGTGCCAGTAAGGGGGTTGCCAGGGATTTGAGTTGTATTCCCGCGTTAAGGGCATTGATTTTTTGCAGGTATACTCCGGACCCAACGGTTTGCTTTGTCCCAATCAGCCCTACTTTCTGGCTGGGATGGTTTTCTCTGAGGTAATTTACGACCGGGTCGATGACATTGAACACATGGGCTTTGGATGCCACATAGGCCTTTACCAAGTCATAGGCCGCTGCTGATGCCGAATTACAAGCGATCAGTATTAACTTGCAATTTTGCTGTATCAATACGTCCGCAATTTTTATGGAATAGGCCTGAATAGCAGCGGTGCTTTTATCTCCGTAGGGCAAATGCGCCGTATCTCCAAAATAAATAATTTGCTCATCGGGCAACCATTTTTTAACCTCTCTGGCCACCGTCAATCCGCCAATGCCACTGTCAAAAATCCCGATCGGGGCCTGTGCTTTTATTGCCATAAACTCACCCTATAAATCAAAATTAAACCCAAATCTAAAACCAATACACCCAGTACCGCTCCCTTTCTGACTAAAAAAATAGGCTTTCAGAAAATAAATCCCCGGGTTCACGCACCCGGGGATCTGCAAGCGAAGAGGTTAAACTATTATTAAACTTCCACAAATATACAAAAAAATGTTTAGCCACAATAGTCGTCGAATATCACCACTATGGGTATTTTCTACCCAATTTCCCCTGCTTTTTGTTAAACATCAGTTGAAATTCGAAATGGCACAATTCCTGTATTCATCAGTAAAAGAATAAAACCAACTATGAATAGGAAATTAACCAGATGGGTTAAATGGATGGCTTTTGCGGGATTAATCCTTAGTGGATTACTTTCCATAAAGGCCCAACTAAATGAGAATATTAAACGAAAAGGAGGCAACCAATACGTCATAAATGACGTAAACGATTCGATAAAGACAGACACGTCAAGCATTACAGTAGCTGACCTTCCCGCCTCTATTAGGGATGTGATTAGAAATGACAGTCTTATAAATAATTTGCAGATTACAGCGGTCAAAAAAATTTCTAAGAAAGATAATAATTACTACGATGTTTGTTTCCTGGATAGTGATAATTTCAATATTCTGGTGATGTACAATAAAGATGGCGCCATAATCAACCAACTGCACGCATACGAATAACAGCTAAGCCAACGTTTACCAAAAAGCACTGATTGCAAAATCGGTGCTTTTATTTTATATTTAACGATATCTGTATGGAACTTTATGGCAAAAATACTTCTGATAGAAGACGATCTGACCTATTCAAAAATCATTAAAAACTTTTTGGAAAAAAATGGGTATGAGATTACCAGCAGTACTAAAGTGACGGAAGGGCTGCAGTCATTGGAAAGAACCCATCCTGATCTGGTCATTACGGACTATAGATTGCCGGATGGAACCGGGATGGAGGTTTTGGATCAGGTCACACACTATTTCCCAACGATCCCCGTCATTCTAATTACCAATTATTCGGACATTCGAACTGCCGTAAAATCTATGAAAATGGGGGCGTTCGAATACATTACCAAACCCATTAATCCAGATGAACTACTACTTACGGTTAAGCAGGCTTTAAAAAAGGATCCTCGGAAACTAACCGTCACGCCAGAGAAAAAATCATCCCCTCCGCGATCGGAGTCAGTAGATCTTTCCTATCAAATCGGCCAAAGTGCACAGGCACTACAGATTGAAAAGCACATAGAATTGGTCGCCCCTACCGATTTAAGCATCATTGTTTTAGGAGAGAGTGGAACGGGAAAAGAATATATTTCCAAAAGGATTCACCAAAAATCAAAACGAGCCCATGGGCCTTTCGTAGCGGTAGACTGTGGTGCTTTATCCAAGGAACTGGCTGGAAGTGAATTGTTTGGACACGTTAAGGGGGCCTTTACCGGGGCCATCGATCATAAAACAGGTCATTTTGAAAGTGCCAATGGAGGGACCATTTTTCTGGATGAGATAGGAAACCTTAGCTACGAAATTCAAATTAAGCTTCTGCGTGCCTTCCAGGAGAGGCAAATAAGAAAAATAGGCGGAAATAAAGATATTTCCATCGATGTCCGAATCATTGCCGCCACAAACGAAGATTTACAGGAATTAGCTAAATCAGGGCAGTTTCGGGAGGATCTATTTCACCGACTAAACGAATTCAGCCTAAGAGCTCAACCCTTGCGAGAAAGAAAAGAAGACCTTCATTTTTTTGCCATGCTTTTTCTGGAAAAAAGCAATGACAGTCTTGAAAAAAACGTAACCGGATTTAGCCCGGAGGTAGAGAACATATTCATGGAATACCACTGGCCAGGAAATCTCCGGGAACTTAAAAACATCATTCGAAGAGCCGTCTTATTAACCGGCGAAGGATTGGTCCAGCCGGAAGTGATTCCATCGGAGTTATTAGAGAGCGAGGCCATTTCTGTCATGGACATTCATTCCGCCAGAGATTTGAAGTCATCTTTCGAAGAGCAGGAAAAATCATTAATCCTAAAAACCCTGGAGGAAACCAAATTCAACAAATCCAAAGCCGCAAAAGTGCTAAATATGGACCGGAAAACCTTGTATAACAAACTTGAAAAATACGGACTGGACTAGTCGGCCAGTGCATACCCAAATCGCTCCGCCAGGTCTTCGAGTAGTGGACTTATTTTTTCTGTCAGGTCCCATACTAATTCCCGAATCCCATCTGTTTCTCCCATTTTTAGCTTCGACTCAATCGTTTTTGCTATCCTCCTTTCTTTAAACTTTAGCTGACCAAGCCGACTAGAAAGTTGATGGGCAATCGCCTGAATTTTCTGATAGTCTTTCTCATCCGATGCCTTGTTAATCCGAATGAGGTCTAATCCCGTTTGCGTGTAAAAACCTTCCAAAATATCTTTAAACAACTCCTCGTCTCCCATGCAAAACTTTTTAATTTCAGAAAGATCGTAACCACTGGTAGTTCCATTTAACCCTGCTGCAGGAGTTTTAGGGGAATTAACCGAGGGTAATGAGGCTTTTCGGGCAGCAGGTCTGAGGCTGGCCGTAATTTTACCGATCAACTCTGCCTCTGTAAATGGTTTGAGAATGATTTGATCAAACCCTTCCTTAAGTAAGTCTTCTTTTTCTTTGGCAAATACATTTGCAGTTATGGCTAATATCGGTATTTGCCGGTATTTTTCACGACGTTTAAGGCTGGCCAAAACCTGATAACCATCTATTTCAGGCATTTGTATATCTACCAATGCCAGGTCAAAATCTTCTTCTTTGAAATTCTTCTCGAATTCGATCCCTCCCAGAAAAGAAGTCACCTCGGCCCCTAATCCCTTTAACAACAATCCCGCTAATTGGAGCCCCAATGGATCGTCGTCTACCAGGAGTACCCGAAGTCCTTCCATTCGCTCCATCTGGATCGTCGGAACCACTGTGTCTTCTTTTTTATCCAATAGTGTGGTGGGTAGAAAAACGATAAAATGACTTCCCACATCCGGTTCACTGATAACCTTTATCTTTCCTTCTTGCAAATCTACCAGTTTTTTGGCGATGGCCAGCCCCAGACCGGTACCCCCGTATTTTCTCGAAATACTTCCGTCTCCCTGGTTAAATTCTCTGAACAGGTTTTGTTGAAACTCAGGGGACATTCCCAGGCCGGTATCCTTCACCTCCACTACCAGATTTCCTTTTTTATCACAAGAAACCCGCACCTGCACCTTCCCTTTCTCAGTGAATTTTACGGCATTTGATAAGAGGTTAGTCATGACCTGGTTGAGTCGTAGCTCATCACCCAGAAAAAACTTTCCTTTTGGTAGTAAAACGGAAAAATCGAGCGAAAGGCCCTTATCAAGGGCTTTTTGACGGAAAAAGGAATGCAGATTTTTAAAAAAAGGTAAGGGATCAATGATTCCTTTTTCAATTTTTATCTTACCAGCTTCAAGTTTGGAAAAATCCAAAATATCATTGACGATCCCTAAAAGGGTGCCCGAGGCAAAATGAATCATTTTAGCATATTCCTGCTGCTCTTGATTCAACGAGGTTTTTGACAGTGCCTCATGATACCCCTGAATAACATGCAATGGATTTCGTATTTCATGACTCATCCTGGCCAGAAAATCTTGCTTGGTTCTAGCCAGATTATCCGACCTCTTTTTGGCTTCCGTCAACTTTTCCTGATAGGTCTCCGATTTCTTAATTTCACGGACAATGCTAAAAATAAAACCGGAAGAGCCAATCACGCCTACCACAATAAGGACCCCTAAAAGAAAGGAAAAGTTGTAAGTAAGCGCATAGGCAGATTCATTCTCTGCCTTGGATTTTAGGAGCGCCTCATTTTGCAATGAAGTTACGATAGCCTGAATATTGATGATGAGTGCCCGGTTTTTTTCATTGAGCTCCTGTTCCAACTCTCTTAATCTGGATCTCAGGAATTGTTCTTCATTGTTGATATCGAGCACCATTTGGCGCACCGTGTAAATAATGGAATCGGAGCCGAAAAGAGGTTGAGCGTTTTCGGGATTTACCCTGTTCAAATTCAATCGCAGCATGGCCAATATCTTTTCCATGTCTTGTCTGCCACCCGCTGCCAATGACTCACTAGAGGTCCCTTCTCTTTCTGTGCTATCTGATTTCTTTTCCCCCGCAGGCGTATTCAACCTCGAACCTGGATTAATACCAATCCTGATTTTTCCAAGGCTCTGCAGTCTGCTCAACTCTTCTTTTCTTTTTATCTTTCTTTCAATGTTATTCAGGGCTTCTTTACTGAAATTCCTGTTGTATAGGTTGTTTTTCACATCCTCCAGGCCTTTGTAAACCACCATGAGCTCGTTCACGCTGTAATCGATACGCTTTACCTGATTCATCTCGGCAGAGTCCGCCACCATGGCTTCCAAATTTGTGATTTCCTGCTGAATTTGACGGTAGTAATTAACATTATCACTGGAATCTTCCTCAGAAATAACACTTCTCGATTTATCCAATTGATAAATATCTGCTAATAATTTATTTAAGTTGCGTAGTTTCTGATTGGGCTCGGAAAGCGATTCTACTGATTCAAGTAACTGGTCAACGCTATAAATGGTAATCACCCCGGCTCCCACTATCAGGCAAGAAACCAGAAAAAAACCGGAAATAACTTTAATTCTTGTGTTAAATCTCATAGACATGGCTATTTAAACGAAGTACTGCTGACCTTTGTCGTACAGAAGGGCTTAAATGTAACCATAAAATGCGGATTTTTGTATTTAACAGCTTGAAAATGAAGTGGGTTTTGTACGCGCGCTCCATTTTTACGCTTACGGTTTCATTAGGGGGAAATCAGGTTTTCCGATGGCACTTCCTCTGTGGCGGATTGCTGCGTAATGGACTCAAATACATGGTAAATGGCATAATACGTTACCGGCACCGTCACCACCAATCCTATGCCAAAAAGAAATGCCCCGGCAATATTGCCAATTGCCAGTATCAATCCAAAAACGAAAAAATTCATCCATTGCTTGTGAATTATTTTCCTGCTGTATTCAAGCGAATTCCAGAAATCCAATCCGGCAAAAATACTGATCAGTACCCCAAACATGTAGGCCACCATCAGGTAAACTCCAGGTACCAATAGCGCAAATAGGCCCAACACCGTTAAAAACTGACCAACAATCCAAACCAATATGACAGGAATATAATACCCAAAGCCTTTAAAAAAATCCGGGTAACTCACTGTTTCATTCAAACTAACCTTATTGGCTACCAGGTAAAACCCAGCAAAAAGAGGTCCTGCCAAAAATAACGAGAAAACGAACAAAAAATCCCTGGCATAAACCATGAAAAAAAATTGGATGGATAAAATTAGCAGGGTGAATAAAATGGAATACACTTTTACTTTCTTAAAAGTTTCCCAGCCCTGAATGAAAGCCTCCTTTATGTCAAATGTATAGGGCTTCGCAATAATTGATTCCAGGTGGTTTTTGTCCATTTTTTTATGCTAATTTGGTTTTTTATGTAATGCGTAATGCTATCGGGTAATTGCTTCCAGTATGTCATGCTTTGTGATGATATGGACCCGGTGGGCTTCGTCCCTCACCAACACAGCCTTTTCTTTTTCTACCATGGACGAAAGCACGTCCAGGGTGCTGTCCAAGGCCACAAAATGCATGGAGTCTTCCATCACTTTTTCTACCGAGGCATCCTTGATCTCCGGATTTTCAATAATTTTAAGCAGCAACTTATTATCGGTCAGGCTTCCTATTACCTGCCCGTCCTCCATCACCGGAATCTGAGAAACGCTTTTTTCATTCATAAGGGCAATCGCATCCCTGATTTTATCTTCTTTGCGGACTACTACCAGCTGATAGGCCTCGTTTCTGCCCGCCACGATATCTCTGGCAGTGCCATAGGCTTTATCCTCCAAAAATCCATGATTCCTCATCCAATCATCATTGTATACTTTCCCTAAATACCGCGTGCCGTGATCGGGGAGTAACACGACCATCACATCTCCTTTTTTCAGATTTTCCCGAGCATATTCCAATGCACCATGAACAGCAGAACCGCAGGACCAGCCCACAAAAAGCCCCTCTTCCCTGGAAAGCCTGCGGGTCATGACGGCCGCATCCTTATCCGTGACTTTGATAAAATGATCGATAACCGAAAAATCAACGTTTTTGGGCAAGATATCTTCACCTATCCCTTCCGTCATATATGGGTAAACTTCATTTTCGTCAAACTCTCCCGTCTCTTTGTATTTCTTAAATACCGAACCATAGGTATCAATTCCGATGGAAACCATTTCCTTATTTTGCTCCTTCAGGAATTTGGAAGAACCTGACATGGAACCACCCGTCCCTACGCCAGCAGCGAAATGGGTGATCTTACCTTCCGTATCCTTCCAGATTTCCGGACCGGTGGTTTCGTAGTGGGCCTTCCAGTTGGAAAGATTATCGTACTGGTTGGGGTAAAAGGAGTTGGGAATGTCCTCATTTAGCTTCCTGGCGACGGCATAATAGGATCTTGGGTCATCCGGAGCCACATTGGTCGGGCAAACAATCACCTCTGCACCTACAGCTCTCAAAATATCAATTTTTTCCTTGGATTGTTTATCAGCCATGGTGAATATGCATTTGTAGCCTTTGGCGATGCCTGCCAGGGCCAATCCCATCCCGGTATTTCCGCTGGTTCCTTCAATAATGGTCCCCCCGGGCTTCAGAATGCCCTCTTTCTCAGCATCCTCCACCATTTTTATTGCCATCCGGTCTTTCATTGAGTTCCCGGGATTGAAATATTCCACCTTCACCAATATCTCCCCTGCTATTCCCTTGTTAATCTTATTCAAACGGATCAAGGGGGTATTCCCAATAGTATCTATGATCGAATTATAAATCATGCACTTGTATTTTTTTAAAGCAATTTAATAAAAAAGAGCCAGCCTTATAGACTCAATGGTAATAAATAGGGATCGTATTTGATGAAACCGGCTACTTCAGTCCGGCCAAAAGATACAAAACCGCCATTCTTATCGCTACACCGTTTTCTACCTGCTGTAGGATAATGGAATGGTCCGAATCGGCTACATCGGAATTCAGCTCCACTCCTCTATTGATTGGGCCGGGATGCATAATGACGATTTCTTTATCAAGGCGATTCAGGAGTTTCTTGTTCACTCCATAGTATAGTGAATATTCTCTTAACGAAGGAAAATATTTTATTTGTTGTCTTTCTAACTGAATTCTTAACACATTGGCTACGTCACACCACTGAAGTGCTTTAAACACTTCCTGCTCCACCTGAACGCCAAGATCCCGGATGTATTTCGGTAGCAGGGTAGCAGGTCCGCAAACCATCACCTCTGCTCCTAGTTTTTGCAGGCAGAAAATATTGGACAAAGCCACTCTGGAATGAAGAATATCTCCGATAATGGCGACTTTTTTTCCTGCCACCTCGCCTAATTTCTCCCGAATAGAAAAGGCATCCAACAAAGCCTGGGTGGGGTGCTCATGGGTGCCGTCCCCGGCATTTACGATATTTGCCCGGATATGCCTGGACAGGAAATGGGGTGCCCCGGGACTGGAATGCCGCATGACCACCATGTCCACTTTCATAGCCAGAATATTATTTACCGTATCGATAAGTGTTTCTCCCTTTTTCACCGAACTACTCCCGGAAGCAAAATTGACCACATCGGCAGAAAGCCTTTTTTCGGCTAGTTCGAATGACAGTTTGGTACGGGTAGAATTTTCAAAAAAAACATTGGCGATGGTGATGTCCCGAAGCGAGGGTACTTTTTTAATAGGCCGGTTCAGCACCTCTTTAAAACTATCTGCTGTTTCAAAAATCAACTGAATATCCTCCTGGTTGAGATTTTTTATCCCTAGTAAATGTCTGGTGCTGAGCTGCTGCATAGGGCTATTTTTGTTCCTTTTCAGTGATCCAAATGGCATCTTCAGGATATCCTTGAGACTGCCACTCCACACTCACATACTGACTTTCAAGTGTATTGACCTGACGGCCAAAATAATCGGGCTTGATGGGGAAATCACGGGTATATTTCCGATCAATCAAAACCATTAACTCTACCTTCTGGGGGCGCCCAAAGGCAATCATGGCATCCATGGCCGCCCGGACGGATCTTCCTTTGTAGAGTACATCGTCTACCAAAATCACTTTCATATTTTCTATTAAAAAATCGATCTTAGTCTCGTTTGCTTTAAGTGGAAGATCCCTTCTTCTGAAATCGTCCCGGTGAAAAGTGGCATCCAGGTAGCCATATCTCAGCGAAACCTGTTGGATTTCCTGCATGCGCTGGATGATTCTGTCCAGCACCAATGCCCCCCTGGGCTGGAGCCCCAGAAGCACCGTATTTTCAAAGTCATCATGGTTTTCTATCAATTGATGACAAAACCTACTGATGGTAATGGATAGCTGGGTTTGGTCAAGAACAAGTCTTTTTTGCATGATTGAAATTTGGAGCAAATATAGGAATTATTTGCATGAGCCGCCCCGGCTTAAATGAAATCCTCTACTTTAATTTTGGTAAAAAAGTTGACTTCCCTGCTTTCAGCTCTCCCATCTTCTCCCTGATAACGGATCCGTTGCTTCCCACTCAGCAAGTAGTAATCATCATACCACCACAGCAATTGCAGGCTATTTTCTTTGGTATCGGCAATGCGTTCATTTTCATCGATTAATTCCAATTCAAAGGACTCGTTTTCGATGACTACCTCGCCATCCTTTATCTGACTTAACATCAACATCTCCTCGTCCAAATACATGTAAAACAGGCTTCGTCCATCAAAACTGATTTCTCCATATTTCACCGGTCTGGTTTTGCTGTCGCTATCCAGATCCAGGCTGTTGTCCCAAACGATATTCCCCTCCTCATCAAATAAAATAAACTGAGCCGCAAGGTATTTGTACTGATTACTTACCTGACTACTCCTGAATCGGGGATCCATCCAAAGGGGATTGTATAATCCCCCGTAGCCGCCCATCATGGGATTCAAACGGTAAAAATTACTGGCATACATGCCATCTCTGGGGATGTAACGGGAAGAAGAGGAAATAAAATGGTCGTTGTAAACCAGGTAGTACCCGTCCGAGCTATTGATTTCCCGGGTGACTACCACGTTTCGTATGGGTATCTGTTTCCCACGATCCAGGTTTCTTTCTACCCTCCTGAGTTTGCGCTCCCTGGTTTTCTCCGGTAAGTAGTTGAAAAAGTTTTCAAAATCAGAAACGGTGTAAAATTTGTTTTCATATTCTCCAAATTCATTGATTTTCGTAAAATACAGTCCCTGATAGGCTTCCTTTTTCCGCAATCCGTAGGGTCCTATAAGTGCTTGTTTGTATTGATGAGAGGAAGTAAGTAATCCCTCCACAATTTCCATTGAGGGATCTCCCAACTCGTCGATGGTAACTTCCCGTAGTTTGTTGCCATTGATGTCAAACGTAACAATAGAGACGATCTTTTTCTTGTAAAAATCCCGACTGCTAATAACCACGTCAAACACATTTAACTCCGGGGCTTTTCTCATCTGTAAAATTTTCGCATCCTTTTCAAATAGCCCCGGTACGGTAATCACCTCTTCACTCAATATATCGAAAATTTGAATAACCGGGCGGTAGTCATATTTCCCCATGAAAACCGCCTGTTTGTTAAAGACCAGAAAATCCTGCAATTCCATCTCCAGGATACTATTCAGCTCTAACTCCTGCATCGTTTGGTTTTCCAAATTAATCTCAAAAATGGCTTTTTCAGAACCGTATTGGGAGCCTTTATTAAACAATACGTACAGAAAATCCCCGTCCAGGTCAAATCCTACCAGTTCATAATATCCCTCAAGCTTTATCTGCCTGGGCGAATCTGCCCTTAACTGAAAATCGCCCACCACATACTGGAAAATATTTTTACCTCCATAAGTGGTTTCTGATTTCATTCGAAACGCCACCATTCCATTTTCCCTTGGCAACACAAAAAAATCGTCTTCCGACCATCGGGTATCTACTTCCAAACGTTGGGTAAATTGTACCTGAGCCAACGTATAAGGACTCCAAGACAGGAAAACAAGGAAAATAACGAGAAAACGATTATTCATATAAGTAGGTTTATGCTACATTTCTGCACGTTGGTGATTATTGATTTTCTAAGGATTCAATAACCTATTTATCCTGTTAAACACAAACCCATTCTTCTGAATTCACTATTATTGGTATTTTCCACTTTTCGGGTCAAACCGTTTCGTTAAACCTGTGAAAAGCCAATAAGGTTAGAATAGAAACGGGTTTATTGTGATTCTATCCATAAATAGTTGAAATCTCCTCCCTGGTGTTTTAAAATCCCTCTTAAGTTAAGACTATTGATTTTATTTTAAAACAAATATTGTGGACATTTGTAGAGATGCCATCAGAACTAACCAAGCTTTGAATAACAAAGAAATCGTCAAAACGTTGCAGCTTACCATGCAGTTAATGGAACTGCATGAGGAGAACGCCTTCAAAATCAGGGGGTACCAATCTGCCATCACGGGAATTGAACGGGAAGGGGTATCCCTGGAAAAACTGAATCCAGCCCAGTTGCAGGAATTACCGGGAATTGGGAAAAGCATAGCCGAAGCGATCGTCCAAATCCGGGAAAGCGGAACGCATCCCTTTCTTGACGGGCTACTGGAAAAGACCCCACAGGGAATTCTCGAACTTCTTAAAATAAAGGGCTTAGGGCCAAAAAAGATCAAAACCCTTTGGCAGGAATTGGAAATCACTTCTACCCATGAACTGATGGAGGCTTGCCAATCGGGCCAGGTGGCTAAAATCAAGGGATTTGGAGCAAAAACCCAAGAAAGCATCATTCAGAAACTGGAATTTAATGCAGCCAATAAGGGGAAGTGGCTGTATGCAGACATTGATGCAGAAGGAGCCTTGGTTATGGCTGCATTGAAAAAGGTGCTGGAAAATGAACCAGTAGCCGCAGTGGGGGCCTACGGTAAAATGGCTGAAATCGTGGAGGAACTGACCTTTTTAATTGGAACCGACCGACCAAAAGATACCCTTAAAAAGATTGGTAAAATAGAGGAGCTGCACCGGGATGACCGTCTGTGCAGCCCGTTTCGCTGGCAGGGCGAATGGAAAGAAATGGGACTGAAGGCAATCCTGCTTTTGACCGAAAAAGATAAATTTATCCGAAAAAAACTCCTCCTGACTTCCAGTCCCGCGCACTTGCTGCACCCGGTGGAAGGGAACAGTACCCTGGGAGAACATTTTTACCAAAAAACCTTTTCCTCAGAAGAGGAAGCCTACGCCAGTGCAGGATTGCCACACATTCCGGCAGACTTGCGAGAAGGAAACGGAGAATTGGAATGGGCTCAAGATCATTCCCTGGACGAATTAGTAACGCTAGAGGACTTAAAAGGTCCCCTCCACAACCATTCGACCTACAGTGATGGAAAGAATAAACTGGAAGATTTGGCAGTGTACTGCAAATCAGCCGGATACGAGTACCTGGGGATCGCAGATCACAGCCGCTCTGCCTTTTATGCCAATGGGCTGGACGAGGACCGGATCCGAATTCAGCATGAAGAAATAGACCGCCTGAACGCCAATCTCGCTCCCTTTCGAATTTTTAAAGGCATCGAAAGTGACATCCTCCCAGATGGCAGCCTGGATTACTCCGCAGACGTACTGTCCAGCTTTGATTACATCGTAGCTTCCATCCATTCCGGTTTAAGTATGGACTCCAAAAAGGCCACCGAGCGATTGATTAGGGCTATTCAAAATCCTCACACCACCATTCTGGGCCACCCTACCGGAAGATTGCTTCTTCGAAGAGAAGGCTACCCAATTGATCATCGGGCAGTCATCGATGCTTGTGCACACTACCAGGTAGTCATCGAGATCAACGCCAATCCCTGGCGCCTTGACCTGGATTGGCGTTGGGTCAGGTATGCGATGGAGCAGGGAGTGACGCTGAGTATTAATCCGGATGCGCATGAAAATGAGGGAATCAACGACATGAAATACGGGGTAATCGTAGGAAGAAAGGGCGGTTTAACCAAAGACATGACCCTTAATACCCAATCAGTGGAAGAACTGACCCACTTTTTCGAAGCGCGCAAAAAAAATAAATTATGAAAGGACCCACAAACAAGGCGGAAACGTATTTGACCCGCTCCTTTTTAGCCGGATTGGCCGGCATTCTTTTTTGTATGGTACCATTGGTACTTCTTGCCTGGCAATTACCCGGAACCGCCTATGGCAGTTATTTTACGGGGATTGGATTGGCCTTTCAGCTTTTAGGAATCAGCCTGTCAGTATTGGTCCTGAGAGCGAGAAATCTGGATCCAGCTCAAAAGGAAAAAGCAAAAAAAATGGTTTTGGTTCTGGGCGTGGCCTTTTTATTTTTCGTTTTGGTTTGATCGTGGTTTTAGCATAGCCATCAGCTTTATCCGAGAGAATTTCTATAATCCAAATCCAATTGGGCGGTTTGGAAATTTATATTTCCGCCTCGGCGGGAAGACCATTTTATCATAAAATTCTTGCGGTAATTCGCTCAAAATCATACCTTGAACCACTGAGAAATGTATTCCAGCCAAATAACCTAACATGCAAAGAAGAACATCCATCAAAAAAATCCTTTGGGCGGCCGGATCCGGTTTGATCTTGCCTGGAGTTAATACCAATGCGTTCTCCCAGCCTTACTCCAACATGCGGGCACCGGCTCCGTTTTACCTGTTCACCAAAGTGCTTCAATGGCTGCCCCTCCGCGAGCTGCCGGATACTGTGAAGACTCTGGGATTTGAGGGAATAGACCTTCCGGTTAGAAAAAACGGTTTTTTTGATAAAGATGAATTATCAAAAAAATTACCGGCTATTGTCGCCGCAAGTGAGCGACTGGGGCTGAATCGGCCAGTCCTCACCACCGACATGAATGTCGGACAAATGGGCCAAATGGATGAGTTTCTACGGATACTGGCTGGAGAGGGAATAAAGGATTACCGGATGGGGTACCTCTCATTTGCCTCAAAAAATATTGTAGGGGAGCTTAAAAAACTTAACGGAGAAATGAGACGCTTAGCAGAACTCCATGCCAAACATGGTGTAACCGGACACTACCAAAACCACGCCGGGAAAAGAATCGGAGGGTCGGTATGGGAAATTTACCACCTGTTGGAGGGCATTGATCCGGATCATATCGGGGTACAGTTTGACTTGAGGCATTCCCAGGTAGAGGGCTACCAGTCCTACGAAAACATCTTTCACCTGATTAGTGATCAAATCAGAAGCTTTGACCTCAAAGACTTTGTTTGGGGCAATCCATCCAACAAAAAGGATCAGCCCATAAATGTACCGTTGGGTGACGGAAACGTAAACTTCCAGCTACTGCTGGAACACGAAGGGTTTACGGGAAGTCTGCCCAAAATACTCCATGTGGAATACGACCTGGGCGGGGCAGAGCATGGCGACTCCTCCCCTACAATGGATAAAAAGGAAATTTTAGCTGCCATAGAAAAGGATGTAATGACCTACCGGCAAATGATGTCCTGATTAGGCTTCATCTGCCAGGGCTTTTGACAGTACCTTACTGGCAGCAGCGGAGTGGTTCAGGGTTAGGGCTTTTTGCCTTCCTTTTTCAGACATTTTATTCCAGGTTTTCTGAATAATGGCGATCAGTTTGGATTCTTCATGCTGGTGTTTTTGGTGAAATGCTTCAAAGTAATATTTCAAAAACACCAGGCAGATCACATCCTCCAGTGCCTGAACCCCAGGATCCGTTTTCAGCCTCCTTTTATTGAGAAAGTCATCTACTTTACGAATTTCCTCCTGGGAATAACCGTTTGCTAGCATGATTTCACCTGCCATTTTTCCGTGAAATTGCTTGAGTTTGGTTCGCCAAAGCAGGTAACCTTTTCTATCCATGGGGTAGTTCTCTCTGGGAATCGACCAACGGCTAATATGTTGACATCGGGCAGCCACTCGCAAGCTTTCCTCGGCATCCGGATAGGTTTCCATCAACATCTCGGACATGCGTATGCCGTAAATTAATTCTTTGGCAATGGATTTGCCGTTTACCATTTCCTGATTTGGATCCTGTGCATTGACGGCATCTATATCTTTGATGGTGTTTTTAAACCGGGATTCGTTGGATTCACTCATAGTTTACTAGTAATTGGAGAAATAAATGTACAAACAAGCAATGCATTTCACAACAGTCCCTTGCAATTCACGGGTTGGCAACCTTGGTAGGGTCACTATAAAAAGAAAAGCCATTTGATTTAGTAAAGGCCTAAACGGTATTTCGCAAAGTGAAGCGATATAAGTTTATGAAACGGGCGGGGGTTTTCCGTGCATCTTTAATAAATTTGTTTAATTTTGCACCAATTTAGCCAAAAGTAAAGCACTTCTAAAACCATCAAGCATGCCAAAAGACAGTAGCATCAAACATGTCCTCATCATCGGAAGCGGGCCCATCATCATTGGTCAGGCCTGTGAATTTGATTACGCCGGCTCCCAGGCAGCCCGTTCCCTCCGGGAAGAAGGAATCAAAGTAACCCTTATCAATTCCAATCCGGCCACTATAATGACCGATCCGGTGACGGCTGACAATGTTTACTTGTTGCCTTTGGAGAAAAAATCCATCGTTCAGATTTTAAAAGAGCACCCGGATATTGATTGTGTATTACCGACCATGGGCGGACAGACAGCACTTAATCTTGCCATAGATTGTGACAAGGCGGGGATCTGGCAAAAGTTCGGCACAAAAATGATCGGCGTAGACATAGATGCCATTGAAACTGCCGAAAACAGGGAAAAATTCAAGGCATTGATGGAAAAGTTGAACGTGGACGTTTGCATTGGGCGAACGGCTACTTCCTTTCTTCAGGGAAAAGAAATTGCCCAGGAAATCGGTTTTCCCCTGGTCATCCGACCTTCCTATACACTGGGAGGCACCGGAGGAGGTTTTGTAGACGGACCGGAAAGTTTTGAAAAAGCACTAAGCGCTGGCTTGCAAGCCTCCCCTACCCACGAGGTACTGATAGAGCAAAGTATTCTTGGATGGAAAGAGTACGAGCTGGAAGTATTGCGAGATAATATTGGCAATATGGTGGTCATTTGCTCTATTGAGAACTTTGACCCCATGGGTGTACATACCGGAGATTCGATCACTGTGGCCCCCGCCATGACGCTGCCGGATACCGTGTATCAGGAAATGAGAAACAAGGCTATTCGCATGATGGACGGCATTGGTAATTTTGCCGGAGGATGCAACGTGCAATTTGCAGTAAGTCCGGATAACCAAACCATCATTGGTGTGGAAATCAATCCCCGGGTATCCAGATCCTCCGCACTGGCGTCAAAGGCTACGGGATACCCCATTGCTAAAGTAGCAGCCAAACTCTCCATAGGCTACAATCTGGACGAATTGAAAAATTCGATCACTGGAAATACCTCCGCCTTTTTTGAGCCAGCCATCGATTACGTAATCGTGAAGATTCCAAGATGGAATTTTGATAAATTTAAAGGATCTGACAGGAAACTGGGGCTTTCGATGAAAGCCGTCGGGGAAGTGATGGGAATCGGCCGTAACTTTCAGGAAGCGCTTCAAAAAGCTTGTCAATCGCTAGAAATCAAAAGAAATGGGCTTGGAGCCGACGGTAAAGAACTAAAAAATCAGGAAGAAATATTATATAGCCTGGCCAACCCAAGCTGGAACAGGTTATTTCACATTTACGATGCCTTTAAACTTGGGATTTCCTTCCGGACCATCCAAGATCTGACCAAAATTGACAAATGGTTTTTGAAGCAAATTGAAGAGTTGGTGCATTTGGACATCACGCTGGGAAAAGAGACCCTGCAGACCATCGATGCCGAACTCATGAAAAAAGCAAAGCATAAGGGGTATGCAGACAGGCAAATAGCCCATTTACTGGGGTGTCTGGAAAGTGAGGTCTTCAACAAAAGAAGGGATGAAATGGGTATTCGCCGGGTATTCAAACTGGTAGATACCTGCGCTGCCGAATTTGAAGCCCAAACTCCCTATTTCTATTCCAGCTTCGGTGAGGAAAACGAATCTGAGGTTTCAGATAAGAAGAAGGTAGTCGTCCTGGGTTCAGGACCCAACCGGGTAGGGCAGGGAATCGAGTTCGACTACTCCTGTGTTCACGGCGTGCTGGCAGCCAAAGAATGTGGCTATGAAACCATCATGATTAACTGCAACCCGGAAACCGTTTCCACGGACTTTGACATTGCGGATAAGCTTTACTTCGAGCCGGTATTTTGGGAACATATTTATGAGATCATTCTCCATGAAAACCCCATTGGTGTAATTGTGCAATTGGGAGGACAAACGGCGCTAAAATTGGCCGAAAAGCTGGATAAATACAACATACCCATTCTGGGTACCAGTTTCCGGGCGCTTGACCTGGCAGAAGATCGAGGACAATTTTCGACTTTACTCAAAGAAAACGGAGTTCCTTACCCCGAATTTGGCACCATTCACAGTACCGATGAGGCACTGGAGCTGTGCAAAACATTAGGGTTTCCCCTATTGGTAAGGCCTTCTTACGTGCTGGGTGGCCAGGGAATGAAGATCGTCATCAATGAAAAAGAGCTGGAACAGCATGTAGTAAACGTGCTGCGGGACATTCCCAATAATGAAATACTGCTCGATCATTTTCTGGAAGGAGCCATTGAGGCCGAAGCTGACGCTATCTGCGACGGAGAAAATGTGTATATCATCGGTATCATGCAACATATAGAGCCGGCGGGGATCCATTCCGGCGACTCGTATGCCGTACTGCCTCCCTATAACCTCGGGGACCTGGTCATCCGGCAAATTGAAACCTTTACCGAAAAAATTGCTTTGGCGCTGGAAACCAAAGGCCTGATTAATATTCAGTTTGCCATAAAAAACGATAAAGTTTACGTAATCGAAGCAAATCCCAGGGCATCCCGTACGGTTCCCTTTATCTGCAAAGCCTATAAGGAGCCCTACGTTAATTTTGCTACTAAGGTGATGCTTGGCGAAAAGAAAGTGACGGACTTCAATTTTGCCCCCATCAAAAAAGGGTATGCCATCAAAGAACCGGTTTTTTCATTTCATAAATTCCCAAATGTCAACAAGGAACTGGGACCTGAAATGAAATCAACGGGTGAAGCCATTTATTTTATCGAGGATCTGATGGATGATTATTTTCTTAAAATCTATGCTGAGAGAAACCTTTACCTGAGCAGGTAATATTCGGAACGCATCTAAATCCCGGCCTTCTTACCCGAGGCCGGGCTATTTTTTATTAGGCTCGGGAGAAAACCAAATTGGTTTTTCTATAATTTTTCTTTTAATATTGAATGGTGAAATGATAATTTCCGTTAGGAGATTAAGGGGATGGCGTATCGGTCCCTTTTCAATCACTGGATTTTCAAAATTGGTTACCATGATTTTAAAGATAATTATATTCTTCATCGCACTGGGTTGGATATTTTCAAGTCTGCTTCGTTACTTCCTGAATAGCAAACTAAAAAAGTTTGCCGATCAGGTTCAGGCTGCTCAACGGGAAGAAGCTAGAAAAAAAAATAAACCGAAGGACGGAAACGTAAACGTGGATTTCATGCCTGGGGACCGGAAAAAGGGATCCTCCGGGAACATTTCCGGTGGCGACTACATCGATTACGAGGAGGTAAAAGATTAATAATAGAGGTACATTTTTTAAACTTATTCCAATCCGCAAAAAGAATTTCTACTTTATTCCCAATTCCCCTATTTTTTAATAATTTTGGATAGGAATGAAGCAATTCGTCGCCATACTGCTCTTAGGGTGTTTTACCTGCTACCATTTTGGGTTCTATGCCTTCTATGCAGCGTATCAATACAAAATTGAAAAGGATTGGGAGCAAAGGGTCTACCATGAATCTTTTGAGGGGAAGCGGGTCATGAAAATCCCGATGAAGCTTCCCTATTCATTTGAAGACGAAGGCTTTCAGCTGGCTAACATCCCCTTCAAACTGGACGGAAAAGCCTATCGGGCCATCAAAAAAAGATTTATTGATGACACCTTCGAACTGATTTACGTACCCGATCGGGCAAAAATCAATCTGGAAGTAAATACCAAACAGTGGGTATTATCCCTGGTGGAAACCACCAATTCAAGCGAGCAGAATAAAATAATCAGCCAACCATCGGTCAAGGACTACCTCCTTCCGCTTTTCTTCTTCCATTTTTCTATTCCAGATTTGAGTCAATTCCACTGGAAGGAACTCCTTATCTCTAAATGGGATAAAATTTCAATTTGCATACCTTCTCCCCCGCCCTGGAATGCATTTTTTGCAACCCTGGCACATCACCTGAAATAAAATTTTCTTTCTTCTTACCTGTTCGGCAAAACCGGTCTTTGGATTAATTGTCTCAAGGCCAGGCTACTGCTTGTTTGGTAACAACAACGCTTTTAGCTGAAAGCTGTAACGACAAACGGTAGGAAACACAGGTATGTGCCCCTCATTAATTTACTATTATACGCTAATGCACTTAACCAATGGAAAATAAATATTCTTTACTTATTTCTTGCACCATTATCTTGCTCTTTCTGTCAGAGATAAAGGTAAATGCCCAAGGATGCGTAGCCATCCGGCAGTTCTCAGGAATTGGCAACTCCCTCAACCAGGGAGAACTGCTTCAACAAGGGGAATGGAATGTACTCACAAACTATCGGTATTTCCGCTCCTTCAGGCATTTTAAGGGTTCGCATGAAGAGCCCGACCGCATTACCAACAACACAGAAGTGATTAACTGGTCCCATTCGGTGGACCTGAACATCAGCTATGCATTTACTGACCGGATTTATGGACTGGTTTCCTTACCCTTTGTTTATAATGAGAGAAGTTCCTTATACGAACATGGCAGAACAGAAAGGCACAGCAGTTATTCACAGGGAATAGCGGATATGAGAATAGGGGCAGGTTATTGGCTCTTAAGTGGTGACAAAGCCACAAATGGAAACATGGCTATTGGAGCCAGTATAAAATTACCCACCGGAGATTATAATGCGAAAAGCACTTTCTATAATGTAAGCGAGTCTGGAAGTCAGGAAAGAAGGCCGGTAGATCAATCGATCCAGCCTGGAGACGGCGGTTTCGGACTCATTTTGGACACCCAGGGCCTTCGCTTTTTAGGGAAAGAGTTCGTCCTGTATTACGATGGCTTCTACCTGATCAATCCCCGAACAACGAATGGCACCCGTACCTTTCGGGAAACCTTAAGCCCCGTTTTATCGAATGAAGCCATCATGGCGGTTCCCGATCAATTTGCCTTTAGAACCGGAATCTTTAAGTCTCTCTTTGTACACGGATTAGGGATCTCTTTAGGGGGACGGGTAGAAGGAGTTCCTGTCAAGGATCTTTTTGGCGGGGATGAAGGATTCCGACGACCCGGGTATGTGATTTCAATCGAGCCCGGTTTTAGTTATATGATCCGTAATTTTACCATCAATTTGAATGTGCCGGTAGCCTTGTACAGAAACCGAACGAGAAGCGTAACGGACATTGCAGCGACTACCCCTGATAATTACCGCCACGGGGATGCTGCTTTTGCTGACTACCTGCTCAATGTAGGATTGGCCTGGAGATTTGTTAAAAAAGAAACAAGTCCATTTAACCAATTTTAAACCCTTCCCCCCGAATGATCGGGGGGAATTTACCTTCCTCCGTTGGCGCGTAGGTCATTTCGACAGTTTTCATCCAGCTCGGGAATGGTTTGTGGGGTGAATTGTAGTACATTATCGGTTTCCACTGCCCAATACATCAAACAGGAATCATCGTCACAATGATATTCCTTTCCCTGATCCTCATGTGGGGTGACCATTTCACTGCCGACATTTACCAATCCCAAAAGATGACCCAATTCGTGCAAAGCGGTGGTAGTTTCCAGTGTTCCTCTGGAGGGCCTTCCAAATCCCCCGGAGTTTTCGAAAATTCTCTTTCCAAATAGAACCATACTTGTATTTCGGTAAGCAGCTCCTATGGTGAAAAATCCTTCTTCATCCGGCATAAAAGAACCATCTACTACTAAAAAAAACACCGATACCGTATTTCCCTCATTATAGCGCTCGCGATACCGGTCCTCCAAATCACCAATATCCTGAGTGGAATAATATTCCTTGCCCTCCGCAGGAATTTCTTTTTCTATGATTTCAATACCTCCGGGTTTGCGCGTTATTTCCTGAAGAAATTCGACCATGGAGTCCATTAAGTAATCGGTTGGCTTATATCCTTCCATGTAAACAATCTCCAGCTCCAAATTAGTAAACCGATCATCAGACAATAAAAAGTTAGCTGATTTTCCAACATCCCACCTGGCAGCCGCCAGTCCTACAAATGGATCTTCTCGCTCAGGCACTGAACAGGCATATACCCCCCCAATAAGTAGCCCATAAAAGGCAAGTTTGTTAAATAAAAATTTCATGCAATAGGATTTTAATCGGCTCGAATTTTTCTTCTGCTAATTACCAATGTCACGAGAAACAACGCCGTAACGTATGTAAACCATACATTGTTTTCTCTTTTTGCAAACTAAAAGGGCAAAATTAGAAAAAAATGAAAGCAGAAATACTAAAAATGGCACAAAATTAGTTATCAGGGCAAGAATATTCATTAACTATTTTAACCAGCATTAACAGATGAAAAATTTAGTAATTGTAATTCTTTTGTCCGGGCTAATCTTAGGAGAAGTAAAAGGACAGGTTTTCAGCATCGGTCCAAAATTTGGTGTTTCTCAAGGAGACGTACACGTGACAGACGGTTTCCAGGGAGAGGATTCCAAAATGGGCTACCATCTGGGGGCTTTTGCTCGCATTAATTTACCCATTATTTTCCTTCAACCAGAGGTATTGTATACCAATACCGGTGGCTCCTTTTCCGACAACTCCTTTAATTATGACGTTTCCTTCGATCGCTTAGACATCCCCTTAATGATAGGAGTGAAATTGGGAGGGGTATTACGGCTTCAGGCAGGACCAGTTGCCAGTTACCTGATCAATGGGGACATGGTAGCCGATAATGGTACCCGGCAAAAAATAATACCGCCAAAAGAAGAGTTCACCTATGGCTACCAGGCAGGAGTCGGCGTAGATATCGGCAACTTTTTGATGGATCTGAAATACGAAGGGGCACTATCTAATTCTGTGAATACCTTCCCCCAGGTACAAACGGACCAGCGACAAAATCAACTAATCGTCTCACTTGGGTTCAGGTTATTTTGATGCCCTTCGTCCACCATTTTCTAATAAAACATAGTGTTTTGAGAACTGGTCTATTCGTGGACGATTAGACCAGTTCTTTTACTTCGGCTTCTTTCGTCAAACTTTTTTTGGCCAGGAAAATCAGGGCAAAGGAAAGGACAAACAAAATGGCTGCAATGATGGATAGCACGTACGCATCTTTCTGAAAATTCTGCCAGGCAAATAGCCCCAGGGAACTCAAGGTCACCGTAAACATGAAAAACATGGGAATGGTCACAAAGGTCGGGTTAATCTTTTTCTTGATTAACCACACGGATATGGTCAGAAGGGCCAAAGCCGCCAGGAGTTGATTGGCGGATCCAAAGATAGGCCAGAGCGTGGCAAAACCTCCGCTGCCTAACAAAAGAACGGAAAGCACCACCACTACACCGGTGGAAATGTATCGGTTTTGAGAAATTTTCTTACCAACGGGTTGCTTTACGTCCTCAAAATATTCCTGAAGGGTGAATCTGGCCAAACGGGTACAGGTGTCCAGAGTGGTCAGGGCAAATGCCGACACGGTCAAGGCCACAAATCCTACCGCAAACGATTCGGATATCCCCATAGAAGATATGATGGCTCCCAATCCGTCTGCAAATAAAGGTACCGGTCCTTCTGCTCCCAGGCGTGATAAGTAATCAGACCGGGTCAATACCACGACGGCACCTACTGAGATAATTGCCAAGAATGACTCGATCAACATCCCCCCAAAACCAACCAATTTGGCATCGGTCTCTTTGTCAAGTTGCTTGGAAGTGGTCCCGGAAGCAACCAAGGAATGAAACCCACTAATGGCACCGCAGGCAATGGTAACGAAAAGAACTGGAAAAAGATACCCGAGGTTTTCATCGGTCACGTATACTTTGGTATCCATGGCGATGGTTGGATTGGCTACGAAAACCCCCACGATAGCCGCCAGAATCAAACCATACAACAAAAAACTATTAAGATAGTCTCTTGGCTGTAGCAACATGGACACCGGCGTAACAGAGGCTACAAAAGCATAGATAAGTAGAACATAAATCCATACCTGGTAATTCAGGGCAAAGGGAATCTGCATGCCCAGGTAGACAAAAAAGTACATCAAAGACACCCCCACAACAGAGGCTATTAAAAAGGCTTTCTTTCGATTGCCGGTCCATTTGGTCACCAGACCAAATAATACCGCCAGGATGATAAATAGGATTGAAGCGGATGCCACACCGGGGCTACTTACAAAGGTTTTGGCGATGATATCTGCAAAAACAGCAATAATCAAAATCAACGTCGAAAAACTAAAGAGAATGAACAGCCGCTTCCCCTTTTTACCGATGTTATTTTGGATGATAACACCGATGGATTTGCCGTCATTTCTAAGCGAGGCTACCATGCTCCCAAGATCATGAACCGCACCAAAGAAGATTCCCCCAATTAAAATCCAAATGACAGCAGGCACCCATCCAAAGGTAATCGCAATGATGGGGCCGACTATGGGTCCTGCCCCTGCAATGGATGCAAAATGATGACCCAAAACGACTATAGGTTTACTAGGCACATAATCTACCCCGTCGTTTAACCGATGCGACGGGGTGAGGTTATCGTTGTTAATCTTAAATTTTTTAAAGACGTATTTCCCGTAAATAAAATAGGCAGCAGTCAATACGATAGCAGAAAAAACAAATAGATGGGTGAGTTGCATGGTATGGATTCGGATTAATTACTTAAAGATAATCAGAAAATTGATTTCGTCAGAAATAAACCCTAATTTAAAAAAGTTATCAGTTTTTGGCATGAAAGCCAAGCTTTAAGAAAGGAAATTTTAATCCTGCCCCTGATTCTCCTCACAAAGCCCCCCATTTTCGCCATGGAAAGAGAAACCCTTATATTTATAGGAATAGCACTTGGCATTCTGGTATTTAGTCATGTTTTCTTGTGGCTGCTATTCCCTAAATTAGCCCAGCTGGTATACAAGCCAAAGTCGGAAAAAGGCAAACGGTCCATGCTAAAGTTTTCCAATGCCCTAAAATGGGGCTTCTTTATTGCCATTTTTCCGCTGATTGAGCCTTTCTTTTCCCCTCCCAACCTGGAGCATATTGGAAAGCAGGACTTTTTTATCGTGCTGGCAATTATCAACCTTACCTGGATCATCATTGAGCTCTCCAATGTAATGCGGCACGCCTTTTTAGAAAATTTGACTTCCAATAAAGACGATAATTTGAGAGAGCGACGGATACTCACGCAGGTGGCGTTTATCCGAAAATTATTCATCATTGTGGTTGTGATCGTTTCACTTTCTGCCATATTGATGCATTTTGAATCGGCCCGTAAGATTGGAGCGGGATTGCTTACATCGGCTGGAATTCTGGGCATAATCGTAGGTTTGGCAGCCCAGAAGTCCATCGCCAATTTGCTGGCTGGATTTCAAATTGCCTTCACCCAGCCCATTCGGATTGATGACGTGGTGGTGGTGGAGAATGAATGGGGCAAAATAGAAGAGATTAATCTTACCTATGTAGTGGTCAAAATATGGGATCAACGAAGGTTGGTACTTCCTATCAATTATTTTATAGAAACCCCCTTTCAAAACTGGACGAGAACCACCGCGGCTATTTGGGGGACGGTATTCCTTTACCTGGACCACACCATTCCCGTAGAGAATCTAAAAACAAAACTCAAAGAGATTTTAGAGGAAAGTTCCCTTTGGGATGGGAAAGTTCAGGTTTTGCAGGTTACCGATTATACTGAAAAAACGATCGAAATTCGCTGCCTGATGAGTGCACGGGATAGCCCTACCGCCTTTGACCTCAGGTGTTTGGTAAGAGAAAAGATGTTAGCGTACCTACAAGCAAATTTCCCTGAATCCCTTCCAAAAAGCCGGGTACTTCTCGAAAAAATCGAGCCCGAAGAGGACCTTTGATTACCTTGAAATTTTGGAGAATGCAGATTTTGGTTTTATTTAACGGATAATACGCATAAATTTGTAATCCCAATTTCATTTGGGCTGATTTAAACAAAACTTTATGGCTTGGTTTAAAAGAAAAGATGCGGGAATCAAAACTTCCACCGAGGAGAAAAAAGACACCCCCGACGGTCTGTGGTACAAAACTCCGAAAGGAAATATCATCCACACCCGTGAATTAAAAAACAACTCCTATGTCTGTCCCGATGATGACTATCATGTAAAAATAGGTTCTAAGGAATATTTTGAAATTCTCTTTGACGACAATCAGTTCAAAGAATTAGACAAGGACATGACCTCCGGAGATCCTCTGAATTTTGTAGACAGCAAACCCTATACTACCCGGATCAAAGATACCATAGCCAAAACGAATCTAAACGATGCAGCCCGGACCGGAGTGGGTAAACTAAACGGCTTGGACCTGGTCATTACCTGTATGGATTTCAATTTCATAGGAGGATCCATGGGTTCTGTGGTAGGAGAAAAAATATCCCGTGCCATTGACTATTCTTTAAAGCACAAGGTGCCTTTTTTGATGATATCCAAATCCGGAGGAGCCAGAATGATGGAAGCAGGATTCAGCTTGATGCAAATGGCTAAAACTTCGGCTAAACTTGCGCTTCTCGATGAGGCAGGTATTCCCTATATTTCCCTAATGACAGACCCCACCACAGGAGGCGTTACGGCATCTTATGCCATGTTGGGAGATTTTAATTTAGCAGAGCCCGGAGCCCTGATTGGTTTTGCCGGTCCCAGGGTCATTCGGGAAACGATTGGAAAGGACCTTCCCAGAGGATTTCAAAGCTCAGAGTTCGTGTTGGAACATGGTTTTCTGGATTTTATCATCGACAGGCGTCAGTTGAAAAACAGAATGTATACTTTATTAAACTTACTTCGCAATTAGCGAGTTATACCAAAGAAAACATGGGATTAAAATATCCTGATAATTCAATGCTTTTGAGGAAATATAAATATATTTGTACCAGTCAAAAGCCAGTTAAACGTACTGATAAAGTTAAAATTTGATTAGATGAGTTCAGTAATCATTACCTCGATTGTAGCATTTACCATTATTATCTTGCTACTGGTGTTAGTTCTTCTTTTTGCCCAGTCTAAGTTGGTTGCCTCGGGTGATGTAAAAATCATCATTAATGGCGATGAGAAAAACCCACTGATAGCTTCTGCCGGTTCTACCTTATTGTCCACCCTGGGAAATAAGAAGATATTTCTTCCTTCGGCTTGCGGAGGAGGAGGAACATGTGCCATGTGCAAATGCACCATAGAAGATGGTGGCGGTGAAGTCTTGCCCACAGAAGAAGGGCACCTTAGCAGGGCTGAAAAGCAAAATAACGTCAGACTTTCTTGCCAGGTAAAGGTAAAGAATGACATGAAAATCCGCATTCCGGAAGAAATTTTTGGAATTAAAAAGTGGGAATGTGAAGTGGTGTCAAATTACAACGTTTCGACGTTCATTAAAGAGTTTAAAGTAAAACTACCAGAAGGGGAAACACTTGACTTCGAACCGGGAGGGTACATACAAATTGATGTTCCCCCGATTGCCGTTACCTTTAAGGATATGGACATTACGCCCCATCCCGAATTAGAACACCCTGAAGATGTGTACCAGAGCGATTGGGATAAATTTGGTCTCTGGGATTTGGTGATGAAAAATGACGAAGAGATCTTCAGGGCCTATTCAATGGCCAATCATCCTGCTGAGGGAAACATAGTAATGCTTACGATCCGTATTGCTACTCCTCCCTGGGATAGAGCGAATAACAAGTGGATGGATGTGAATCCTGGAATTTGTTCCTCTTACGTCTTTTCAAGAAAACCCGGTGACAAGGTTACTATTTCCGGTCCTTACGGGGAGTTCCACATAAATCCTACACAACGGGAAATGATCTACATTGGAGGTGGGGCAGGAATGGCACCATTGCGTTCTCATCTTTTCCACCTCTTTCACACGGAAAAGACCGACCGAAAAGTATCTTACTGGTACGGCGGCCGATCAAAGAAAGAACTCTTCTACACCCCCCATTTTAGGGATATTGAAGAAAACTTTCCAAATTTCAACTTCCACATTGGTCTTTCCGAACCCCTACCAGAAGATAACTGGAAGGTTAAAAAGTCCCTTGACGACAAGGAAGGGGATGGATACGTCGGGTTTATTCACCAGGTACTCTATGACAACTACCTGAAAGACATCGAAGAGCCGGATGAAATTGAATACTACCTCTGCGGACCTCCATTGATGAATTCAGCGGTTTTGAAAATGCTCGACGATATGGGAGTACCTAACGAGAACATTCGATTTGATGACTTTGGAGGATAACTCCATTTAGGTCCCGTTTTACTAACGGGACCTTTTTTTTTGCATGTGTTTTCACTAATTTTGTCCTTCAATTCGAACGATTATCCATGGATCTTCAGCCATTTTTCGACCCCATTCCTGCAAGACTTTTACGCCAGCCCTTTGGACACAATGCCTTTTATTACCACATTCATTGCCATGCCGAGACCTTCCCGGATCTGGAAGGTACTCATGTCGCACTGATTGGAATTGAGGAATACCGCGGCACCGGGGATGAGCAGCTGGAAGGTGCTTCAGGAAGTACCGAAAATATTCGTGAAAAACTATACCCTTTAAAAAAGGGGCAAAGTAACTACAATATTGCCGACTTGGGGAATCTTAAAACCGGTGAAAACAGAGAGGAAACCATTTCGCTTTTAAGTACCATCGGAGCGTTTCTTTTGAAATCGCAAATCCTTCCGATCTTTATTGGGGGCAGCCACGATTTGGATATCGGGCAGTTCAAATCCTACCAACACATGAACAAACTGGTAAGCTTGCTGACGGTGGATGCTAAAATGGACATGGAAGACAAGGGAATAGCTCAGGAAATACATTCGCAGGATATTATTTTGCATGAGCCCAATTACATGTTCAATTATTGCCACCTTGGCTATCAGAGCTTTCTAACTGACCCGGAGTTGGTAACTACATTGGAAAAATTGTATTTCGACCATATCCGGTTGGGCCAATTAAGAGATAGCTTCAAAGAAACAGAGCCGCTTATTCGGAATGCAGACCTGCTGAGTTTCGATATCTGTGCCATCCATTCATCAGATGCTCCCGGTGCGATAGATGCCCAACCTTTTGGGCTGAGTGCAGAAGAGGCCTGCCAAATCAGTTGGTTTGCGGGAATGAATGAAAAATTGAGCTCTATAGGTATTTATGGGTACCATTCTGATTTGGACGATCCCCGTCGAAAAACGGCCTCTGTCATTGCGACGATGATCTGGTATTTTATTGAGGGCTTTTACCAGCGAAAAGACAGCCTGTCCTTCCAAAGCAACGATTATATAAAATACACGGTTTCTCTAGATTCCAAACCCTCCATTTTGCATTTTTACAAAAGCAAATTAAGCGGAAAATGGTGGATGGAAATACCCAAAAACCAAAACGAAAGATTTAACAGGGATACCATCATCCCCTGTAGCTATCAGGACTACCAAACGGCCCAACGGGGGGAAATCCCGGAACGATGGGTCAACTCCCAGCTCAAACTCTACTGATTAATGATGAAAAGTGCGGATCCTGTGGTATATTTGCAGGAAAGTTAATTCATGATTTTCCTTTCAAAAAACCAACTGGCCCTACGAAACGGCCAGGACAAGCCCGAAATTTGGATAGCTTTCTGCGGAAAGATTTATGATCTCGGAAATTCCAAGCTTTGGAAAAATGGGCGTCACTACGAACACTGGGCGGGACAGGACCTAACCGAGGAATTAAATAACGCCCCTCATTCAGCAAATGTATTTGATAAATTTGAACCTATAGGCTACCTAAAATAAATGATCCTGATCGCAGACAGTGGTTCCAGCAAAACCGATTGGCGGGTAATCCAAAAAGATGGTGCCGTTTCTCAATTTAGAACAATTGGGTTTAATCCCTATTACCAGACCAAAAAGGACATGATTGCGGGCCTTAATACTCCCCCACTACTGGAATTAAAGCAGCAGGTTGATGAAGTTCACTTTTATGGGGCAGGTTGCACTTCACAAAGTAATCAGGAATCCGTTCGCCAGGCGATCAACAGTTTGTACCCGGCAGCGAGGGTATTCGTCGACCACGACTTACTGGCTTCTGCCAGGGCAACTTGCGGACACGAGCCCGGAATAGCGTGCATTTTGGGCACCGGGTCCAATAGCGGAGACTACGATGGGGAAACGATTACCCATAGCCGGCCCTCTCCCGGCTACCTTTTGGGAGACGAAGGAGGGGGATCCTATATCGGTAAACATTTTTTACAGGATTTTATCTATGATGACATGCCTGCATCCATCCGGGAAGCATGCATCAATACCTATAACCTGTCCATATTTGAAATACAGGACAATGTGTACAAAAAGCCCTTTCCCAACCGGTACATGGCTGGATTTTGCACCTTCATCACCCAGCATAAATCAGACCCTTACTGCTACCGGCTGATCTACGATGGTTTCAAGGACTTTTTCTACCGCCATGTGATGCGTTACGAAAACTATCAGGAAAAACCGGTAAATTTCGTCGGATCCATCGCCTATTACAATCACGACGTACTCCGAAAAGTAGGTGAAGACCTACAGATACAAATAAAAACCATCATCGAAACCCCCATAGCAGGCTTGACCTTATACCATCAAAAAAAAATATGAGCACTACCGAAAGCCCGTCGTTTTACGATCACCTGGAAAACATGTCGGTCAACGAATTGCTGACCAATATGAATAAAGAGGATCAAACTGTTCCCCTGGCTGTACTTAAAGCCTTACCGCAACTAGAAGCATTGATTGAAGCCATTGTGCCTCGCATGGAAAAGGGAGGGCGATTGATATATATAGGTGCGGGCACCAGCGGAAGGCTGGGGATTTTGGATGCCTCCGAGTGTCCTCCTACCTATGGAGTACCTCATGACCTGGTCATTGGCCTGATCGCAGGGGGAGATCATGCCATCCGAAAAGCCGTTGAAAATGCCGAAGACGATCCCGATCAAGCCTGGAAAGATATCCAAAAGCACGGGTTTAATGAACAAGATTCAGTCATTGGCATTGCTGCCTCTGGTACCACTCCTTATGTCATCGGGGGGGTAATAGCGGCAGGTACTGCGGGCTTGCTAACAGGTTGTATTACTTGTAACGAGGGAAGTCCGCTTGCCAAATCCGTTTCTTTCCCGGTAGAAGTGGTGGTCGGTCCGGAATTTGTAACCGGAAGTACCCGAATGAAGTCGGGAACAGGCCAAAAATTAGCTCTCAACATGATCTCTACCAGTGTCATGATCAAATTGGGCAAGGTAAAAGGTAACAAAATGGTGGACATGCAACTTTCCAATAAAAAATTAGTGCAGAGGGGCACCCGAATGATCATGGAAGCTACCGGGCTAAACGAAAAGGAAGCAAACGAAATGCTGCATCGGCATGGCTCGGTCAGAAATGCAGTGGCAGCCTTTGAAAAAGAATCTGGGAGTCACTCCGACAGCGTAAATTGAAGGCTCCCCTGAACACTAAAATTTAGCGAAGGATCCTATGGAGTAGTCCTTTTTAATTTACCGGATAGGAATTTCGTTTGCTGTGCATTTGCCGGTATTGGTAAGCATTGCCCCGTTTTATTTTAAATAAAGCGCTCATTAATTTTCTTTGCATCTGTGACAAATTCACGGAATTTCCCTTCATCACCTAATTTGCAAATCAATAAGACGTTGTCGCTATCACTTATCAAATAGTCCTTTAAGCCCTGCACCACCAGCAACTTATCTTTAGGCAACTTGATGAAGCAGTTTTCGGTGTCGTAGAGCAGTGCTTCTCCAAGGACCGTGTTTTTCTTCTCGTCCTTTTTACTTACCTCGTAAAGATTTTGCCAGGATCCCAAATCGGACCACCCGAAGTCTCCCAAAACGGTGAATACCTCATCCGATTTTTCCAAGATCCCGTGGTCTATGGAAATATTTTTGATCAAGCTATAGGCTTTTTTCAAAAATGCCCGCTCATTTTCGGTACAAAAATACATCTCCCCTTCTTCAAAGACCTCCGCTATTTCCGGAAGATGCATTTCAAATGATGTAATGATGCTCTCATTTTTCCAAATGAACGTCCCTGAATTCCAAACAAAATCGCCACTTTCCAGAAAAGTAGTAGCCAGGGAAAGGTCTGGCTTTTCCGTAAAGGTTTTCACTTTTTTTACGGGTTTTCCTTCTTCCGGAAAATACTGAATGTATCCATAACTGGTATCCGGACGGTTGGGTCGAATGCCCAAGGTGACCAAATTCCCTGACGCTTTTGCCCCTTCCATGGCTAATTCGATCGCTTCAAAGAATGCTTTCTCATTAAAAATCAATTGGTCAGAGGGACTAATCAACACCCGGGCATTGGGATTTAATTTTTTTATTTTATAGCTAGCGAGCGCAATGGATACGGCAGTATCCCGTCTTAGAGGCTCGACCAACAGCTGCTCGTCTGCCAGTTCCGGAAGTTGTTCTTTTACCAGCGGCAGGTATCGGGCATTGGTAACGACGATAAACTGGCGATTATCGTAATAGGGTCTGAACCGGTCAAAGGTCATTTGTAACAACGAACGGCCGGTCCCCAGCAAATCCAAAAATTGCTTGGGTTTGTGATACCGACTGGTAGGCCAAAACTTGATGCCAATACCCCCTGCTAAAATAACAATGTACCTATCCTCTACTTCCATAATTATACAATACCTTCCTTCATTAAATCATGTATATGAATGAAGCCAATGACTTCATCACCTTTCGTCACGACCAGCTGCGTGATATTATACGACCGCATCAATCCGAGCGCTTTTACGGCATATTCCTCTTCTCCAATCGTCTTCGGTTCTTTGGACATAATACTTCCCGCAAGGATTCGCGAAAGATCCGGATTCATTTGAAGCATTCTCCTCAAGTCCCCATCTGTAACGATACCTACCAACCGTCCCTGCTTATTCACCACAGCGGTAGCCCCAAGGCGTTTGCTGCTTATTTCAACAATCACTTCTCTAAGAGAAGCATCCTCCGCTACCAGTGGAAGCAGGGACTTGTCCATCAGGTCGCCGACCTTCAGGTACAGCTGTTTGCCCAAGGCTCCTCCAGGATGAAACCGGGCAAAAGATTCGGCCGTAAACCCCCTGGCAGAAAGCAGGCAAACAGCCAGTGCATCCCCCATGGCCATTTGAACCGTGGTGCTGGTGGTCGGTGCCAGATTATTGGGACAGGCTTCCTCCTCGATCCCGGTATATAAAACATAATCTGCCTGTTTTGCCAGGTAACTGTCCCGGTTCCCTACCAACGCTATCAGCTTATTCCCCAGCTGCTTAAGTAAGGGTACCAAGACTTTTATCTCCGGTGTACTTCCACTTTGCGATACGCATATTACAAAATCTTCTTTTTTTATCATACCTAAATCACCATGAATTGCATCGGCTGCATGCATAAACAAAGAAGGAGTCCCTGTAGAATTCAAAGTTGCCACAATTTTATTTGAGACGATGGCACTTTTCCCGATTCCGGTGACCACGACCCTACCGGATGCCTGTAATAAATCTTGCACGCAGGCCTCAAAATCATCCCCAATATGAGGAATCAGATTTAATAGCGCATCGGCTTCGTTTTGAAGCACTTTAATTGCCTTGTTTTTAATATTTTTTAGTAAATTCAATTTTAGAGTTGTTAATTGTTATTTTTGTATAAAGGTAGAAAAGATTTACCTTAAACTTTAATGATTGGCATGTAGCAACTCATTAAACTATTCGTGTAGTGGATAACGCAGTAAAAGATAATCTAAAAAAAATATTCGGTTTCAATCAGTTTCGGGGAAACCAACAACGCATCGTTGAAAACATACTCAAGGGGAATAATACATTTGTAATCATGCCAACAGGAGCGGGGAAATCTCTCTGCTACCAACTGCCCGCTGTTTCCAAAGACGGTACCGCTATCGTCATTTCGCCCTTGATCGCATTGATGAAAAACCAGGTGGATCAACTCAACACCTTTGGTATAAATGCCCACTTTCTTAATTCGACCTTAAGTAAATCAGAATCCAATCGGGTAAAACGTGAAGTCTCTGCGGGGCTTACCAAGTTACTCTATGTGGCACCTGAATCCCTTACAAAGGAAGAAAATGTGCAATTTCTAAAAAGTGCTTCCATCAGTTTTGTCGCGATCGATGAGGCCCATTGCATTTCAGAATGGGGTCATGATTTCAGGCCGGAATACCGAAAAATTAAATCCATCATTTCTCAGATAGGAGATAATTTACCGGTCATTGCGCTGACAGCCACGGCCACGCCTAAGGTTCAGCAGGATATTCAGCGAAACCTTCAAATGGAAGAGGCAGACCTTTTTAAATCTTCCTTCAACCGAACCAACCTGTATTACGAGGTACGGCCGAAAGTGAAAAACGAGGCCAAAAAGGAAATCATTAAATACATCAAATCCCAAAAAGGGAAGTCTGGAATTATTTATTGCCTGAGCCGAAAAAAAGTAACGGAAATTGCCGAGTTATTACAGGTAAATGGAATCAAAGCGTCTCCCTACCACGCTGGTCTGGATGGACATGTGAGGGTAAAAAATCAGGATGATTTTCTTAATGAAGAAGTGGATGTCATTGTTGCGACCATTGCATTCGGTATGGGCATTGATAAACCCGATGTCCGATATGTGATCCACTACGATGTACCCAAATCGCTGGAAGGCTACTACCAGGAAACCGGAAGAGCGGGCAGGGATGGCCTGGAAGGGCATTGCCTCATGTTTTACCGCTATGAGGACATCATGAAGTTGGAGAAATTCAATAAGGATAAACCTGTCAATGAGCGGGAAAACGCAAAAGTACTGCTGCAGGAGATGGCAGCCTATGCCGAAAGTTCAGTTTGCAGACGACGCTTCCTGCTCCACTATTTCGGGGAAACGCTGGATAAAGATTGTGGTTTTTGCGACAATTGTAAAAAAACCAAGGAAACCTTTGATGGACAAGAGGACATCACCATCGCCATTGAAGCCGTAAAGGAAACCAATCAGCGATTTAGCATGGATCATATCGTTGGGCTTATTCGGGGTGAAATTGATGAATACATCAAGAGCTACGATCACGACAAACTTTCCACTTTTGGAGTCGGAAAAGATAAGGATGAGACCCACTGGAAGACGGTCATTCGGCAGGCGATGATTTTTGGATTACTGGAAAAGGATATTGAAAATTACGGCATCATATTGCTTTCCAAAAAGAGTGAGCCCTTTTTAAAAGCCCCTTACCCTGTCAAACTGAGTAAGAACCATAATTTCGAAGAGATGGCAGAAACCGTATCTGCTGAGGAAATGAACAGTATGGGGAAAGCCTATGACGAGAAGCTTTTCGAACTGCTGAAAGCTGAACGGAAAAAGGTGGCAAAAGCCAAAAACCTGCCACCATACGTGGTTTTTCAGGATCCTTCCCTGGAAGAAATGGCGACGGTCTATCCCACGAGTAAAGAAGAACTTGCTCAGATCAATGGCGTGGGGATGGGTAAAGTCACTAAATTCGGGGCCAGTTTTCTACGGCTAATCGAGAATTACGTAGAAGAAAACGAAATCATCACCGCCTCCGATGTGGTGGTAAAAACATCCGGTACCCGATCCAAGGTGAAAATTACGATCATTCAACAAATCGACCGGAAAATAGATTTGGATGAAATCGCTTCTAATTTAAATATCAGCATGGGAGAATTGCTTCATGAGATTGAGCAAATCATCTACAGTGGTACCAAATTGAATATTAATTACTACATACAAAATATCATGGATGACGAGCGAGAAGAAACACTCCATGACTATTTTATGACGGCAGAATCTGATAAAATCCGGGAAGCCATGGCAGAACTGGAGGAGGAAGACTTTTCGGAAGAGGAAGTAAGGGTGTACCGAATAAAATTTATCTCAGATCACGCCAATTAACAGATACTTACATGAACATATTGCTTTTAGGAAGCGGTGGCAGAGAACACGCCTTTGCCTGGAAAATAAATAAAAGTGCACATTGTAAAACGTTATGGATTGCCCCGGGAAATGCGGGAACGCATGCGCTTGGACAAAACATTTCCATAGCAGTCGATGATTTCCCTGCTATCCGTAATTTTTGCCTGGAACAGGAGGTGCACTTATTGGTGGTCGGTCCTGAGCAGCCTTTGGTAAACGGTTTGCGCGACTTTTTGGCTGCAGACCCAAAAACAGCTCGCATCCCCATCGTTGGGCCCGGCAAAGCAGGGGCACAATTGGAAGGAAGCAAAGATTTTTCCAAAGAGTTCATGAGGGAGAACGGTATTCCTACCGCTTCTTATGCCACCTTCACAGAGGATAGCCTGCAAGAGGGAATCAACTACCTGAAAACTCAAAACCTGCCCATAGTTCTCAAAGCCGACGGATTGGCGGCTGGAAAAGGAGTGTTGATATGTGCCAGCCTTCCTGAGGCTGAGGCCAGCTTAAAGGAGATGCTTGTGGGGCATAAATTCGGAGAAGCTTCCTCTAAGGTAGTGGTGGAAACCTTCCTGGAAGGTATTGAACTTTCCGTTTTCGTCGCCACAGATGGGGAAAATTACAAGATTCTTCCGGAAGCTAAAGATTACAAACGCATAGGAGAAAAGGATACCGGTCCCAATACCGGGGGTATGGGGGCCATTAGCCCCGTTCCTTTCGCCGATGCGGATTTTATGAAAAAGGTGGAAGAAAAAGTCGTCCAGCCCACTATCAAGGGACTGAAAAAAGCAGGTATCGATTTCAGAGGATTTCTGTTTATCGGGCTTATGAATATGAAAGGTGAGCCGTACGTCATCGAATACAATGTACGCATGGGCGATCCTGAGACGCAGGCCGTTCTTCCAAGAATCGAAAGTGATTTCGTAGAATTATTACAAGCCATTGCGGAAAAAAAATTAGAACATTATAAACTTCAAACCGCTTCCACCAAAACCGCTACGGTTGTCATGGTGGCTGGCGGATACCCCGAAGCTTACGAAAAGGGTAAAATCATTTCCGGACTGGAAAAACCAGGGCCTGCCCAAACCATTACGTTTCATGCAGGGACGAAAGCTACAGACTCCGGAGTAGTGGCTACGAATGGGGGAAGGGTATTGGGAATAACCGGAGTGGGTGAAAGCACGGAAGAAGCCATTGAAAGCGCCTACGAGCGGGTAAACCAAATTAGTTGGGAAATGGTCAATTTCCGGAAGGATATCGGACAGGACATTCTGGAACTCGGAAATTGAATTGACTCCCTATTTTCACGAGGAGGAAACTCCCTATAAATAGATAGAATTATGTCAGGATGCACCAATTGCAGTACCGATGCCAATGCCGTTGGCGGATGCCAGAATAACGGAAGCTGTGGTACGGAGGATTGCAATAAAATGAATACGTTCGACTGGCTTTCTCACATGGGAATACCAGAAGTAGATAAATTCGATGTTGTCGAAGTAAAATTTAAAGGAGGAAGAAAGGACTATTTTAGAAACACCAACCTTTTGCCGCTGACTACGGGTGACCCCGTTGTCGTGGACGTTCCGAACGGACATCACATCGGCTATGTATCCCTGCAGGGCGAGCTCGTCCGGCTGCAGATGCAAAAAAGGAAGGTCAAAAATGACGATACCATCACCGGCATCTACCGGATAGCCACCCAAAAAGACCTGGAAAAATGGCAGGAAGCAAAAAACAGGGAAATCCCCACCATCTACAGGAGTAAGCAGATTATCGATGAAATCAAGCTTGCCATGAAGCTTTCCGATGTGGAGTACCAGGCAGATAATTCCAAGGCTACTTTCTATTATTCTGCTGATGACCGGGTTGATTTCCGTGAATTGATAAAATTGCTGGCATCCGAATTTAAAATCCGGGTCGAAATGCGGCAAATAAGCCTTCGGCAAGAGGCTGGCAGATTGGGAGGGATCGGTGTCTGCGGCAGGGAACTATGTTGCTCTACCTGGATCCATGATTTCAAAAGCGTAACGACTTCTGCGGCCCGGTACCAAAACCTGTCGCTAAACCCCAGCAAACTTTCCGGACAGTGTGGCCGGTTAAAATGCTGTCTTAATTTTGAGCTGGATAGCTATTTGATGGCCTTGAAGGATATTCCTAAAATTGAGAAGCCCCTGCTCACCGAAGCAGGTCCCGCCAAACTCCAAAAAACAGATATCTTCAGAAGGTTAATGTGGTTTAGTTATAACGACGACAATAACTGGCATTCCATAGACTGTGATCGCGTACAGCTAATCCTAGAACAAAACGAAAAGGGGATTACGCCCTTTAGCCTAAAACAAGATAAGGCATTTGAGGGAGAATATGATCAAAATAAAACCAATGAAGATCTAGAGTTATTAGACAAAAAATTCTCCCAGGGCAAAAGAAAAAAGAAACGAAAACCGAAAAACCGAAAACCCAACCCCAACAACCCGCAACAGTCGGCCGGAGAGGGAGGGGCTCCACCGAACAAGCCCCGTCGAAACAATCGAAACCCGAAGCGCGGAAATAAAAATCGAAATTCCCCGGAAAACCCTTCACAATCTCAGGAAAAACCGGGAAGCTCTGATTCAAAAGTAGCCGGTAATAACCCGCGTAATCGAAGAAGAAAACCAAATCCTAACCGAAACAAGGGAGGACAAAACAACCCTAACAAAGGGGCTGCTGATGATAAGTAACGAAAGGAGGCAAATCCTGTGGATTTTACTTTGGACCCTACCGGTCTCAATTGGCTGCAATCAGGACAGACTCTACGAGTCATTTCAGGATATTAGCTCGCAGCATTGGATAGTGACGGATACCCTATCGTTTGAAGTGGATTCCCTGGAAACAATCGCTCCCGTCACCACCTCGGTAGGAATACGGTACAACGACACCTATGAATACCATAACCTTTACGTCAGGTACCTTCTCAAAGATAGCCTTCAAACGGTTCTTATTGACTCACTGTTAAATGTAGGACTGTTTGACTCCAAAACGGGGGTTCCGCTGGGGAAAGGATTTGGAAACAGAAGGACCGTATACGACACCCTTCCCGGAAAGGAGGTTCCCATCGGATCTAGCATCCATCTAATCCAGTATATGAGAAAAGATTCTCTAAGAGGGATAGAATCGGTTGGAATAAAAATAACTGGAGGAACAGCCCAGTAGTAAAACCCTGGATTCGGGAAAACCAAGAGATCCCTCCAAGCCATGACAGTGGAGTGATTTCCGTATCAGCTGGAAGCGTCTTCCCCGGAGAAACTCCCTTGAGAAATTTTGGTCTGCAATAAATCCTCCTTATCCAACCAATATTGCCGGCTGAAAAGAAATACGATATTCCAGTTCCGGGAAGTCAATAGCTGGGGATGGTATACAAAGGCTTCCTTAGCAGACTTTGAAGAAAAGAAGCGCTGGTCATCCGTGAGAATAGCTGCTACTGCTTTTTGGCCTTCCCGGACCTCGAGGTCCATCACCCGCAGGTAGGGGTTTTCCCCCACTTCATGATTTCCATAGGTTCCCATAAGTCGATCCTTCAATGACCAACCGCGGTTATAACCCGGCACTTGTAGTGTGGTTTCCGGCATTTCTCCCTCTTGAATGGCACCGGCATAGCGGATGTATTCCCGAAGCAATCGGATACCCGGGTTTTGCAATTGGCGTTCATTGAAGTATCCGGTTCGTAGGCTGGTAATCAGGATATTTTCCTTTCTAGCTCTTGTAATGGCAACATTAAGCCTGTTTTCTCCTCCTTTTCTGGACAGTAGTCCAAAATTGGCGGTGAATTTTCCCTCGGGATTTTTTGCATAGCCGGTAGAAAAAATGACTCGGTCAAATTCATCTCCCTGCACATTCTCTATATTTTTTACCCGTATCCGCGAAGCATCTGAGAGGTTTTCATCCCCTTCAATCAATCCAATAATCAAAAGCATCTGATAGTAATTGAACGTAATTATCCCAATGCTATCCAATGGAAATTTGGCCCTCAAAATATGAATCTGATTCAGTACTTCCTCCGCCTCTGCACGATTAGTCTGATTTTCCCATACACCATCGACTTGCGTCAGTTGAATGCCCTTGTGACCGCTGTTTATCACCTTTCTATCGGGCAACATGTAGAGTTTCTCATCATAAAAGTGCTCATTGGAAAAATGAATCAACGGCAAAGTCGCACTACGGTAGTGGGTGCTTAAATGAAAGGTAGGGAAATACTTGGAGGCCATGTCCAGCAGCGCATCAATTTCCAATTCCATGCTTTCCTCATCCTCCGATTGGAATCGGGTCTGGTAAAGGTCGTAGGGCTGCAGCTGATGCCGATCACCCGCTACGACTACTTGCTTGCCACGAAGCATCATCGGAAGTCCTCTTTCGAAATAACACTGGCTAGCCTCGTCAAAAATCACCAGGTCAAATTCCTGATCCAGGGGAAAAAGGGCCGATGCCGTTTCCGGAGAAGCCAGCCAACAGGGCACCAGTCTGAAAATTTCGTCCCGATAATACGAAACTAATTTCTTTACGGACCAAATCTGCCTTTTTTTGCCCACCTGGTGGGCCAGCTCTCTGTAGGTAATAAGGTTATTCAGGCGATTATATTCCAGATGCTGACAAACCCCTTCTCGCAGACGCAATTCCACGATAAACCTCGCGGTTTTTAGCTTTTCCTCCACCGAATGCTCAAAATCAGTAATATAGCTCTTAATCTGAGGACCATTTATTTCCTTCAATACCGGGTACTTTGCTTCCAGATGCCCTACCCAACTTACTTTGAGACTGGAAAGAAAGAGGGATTTTAGCTCACTAAATTCGCCCTGAGGATACTCATCCATGATTTTCTCGGCTACTTTTTTAGCATCTTCTTCCATCTGACTCCTTAGCCGGTCAAATCGGATCAATTCATCCACGTCTTTGGCAAGACCTTCCTTTACCTCATTAAGTTTTTCCTCATCTGCTGAACTCAATAAATGCTTGATCTGGATTTCACTAAGGTACTTTCTCCAGGTATCAAAATGTGCCTCCACCCAATCGTTGATTACCGTTACTCCCTCTAACAGATTTTGAAAATGAGAATACGAAAATTGCGGTTTAAAAAAGTAAGATGCCAACACCCCTAACTCCTGCATGATAAAACGGGCGTTCATTGCTTTCACCAGTACGGTCGCCATTTGGTTAAAAGAATGGATGGAAAAAGGCTTTTCCGGAAGCTTAATCCATGACTTTTGTGCCAGCAAGGTGTATTGATGATTCAGATTCATCCGGTTCTCCAGTTTGTGAATCAAAAGCCTGATATCTCCCTTTTCCCGTTTCAGGTCATTTTTTTCTAGCAGCGAAAGTACCTCTTTGTATTTTTTCCCATCCAGACTTACCGCCATCCTGCCATACCAGGATTCTACCTGTTTGCTTGCCTGGACCGCTTTATTTAGCACTTCCTCCACTTCGTTGTCTCCGATTTCCCATTCCACTCCCTCCTCTGAAAGTAGCTTGCGAACCATATCCACTTTATTTTCCAACCACAACCTGTCCAGCTCGGCCGGGTCTTTGCTCATGAAGACTTTAAATTTTTCAAAAATCTCCGGACTGTTGATGGTTTTCATTAAGGTTTCAATCTTTTCTTTTTGCTGAAAAGATTGATAAATAAGGCCGTATTCAAACGTATCAGCGAGCATGGAATCCAGGTCTTTTTTGGCCGTCTGTTTTACTGACGAGAGTTCCTGAAAAGTCCCGGAGACTCCCCGCACGGCCTCAGGGCCCATATCAGCGAAATTAACCCGGTGTAGCCAGAAAGAAGAAGCGACCTGAAATTTTTGGTAGTAGTATTGGTACTGTTCGAAATCACTCAAAAACGCATCCTGTTCATCCAGCTTGAAAAACCTGTAAAACTGGGTCAAATCTATTCCTTCCTCGCCAAAATCAGAGGTCAGGTACAGTTCTTTAACCGGAGCACCACAATCTTTCAGGTCAAAAAGTGCCTGTTTGTATTCGTCAAAAAAATCGGAATATTTCTCGATATTCCGGCACATTTGGCTAAATGTTCGTTCCAACTGTATGGCATCAAGTGACCGGTTTAAGGCCTGGTAATTTTCAAGCGAGCTGATCTGATGGGCAATTTTCTTATAAAGTTCTTTTCGGTCTCCGCGGTAATCATGGATCAAAGCAGTAAAATTAGCCATTCCCTGGGATGCCAACCTTTCATAGACCACATCTAATGCGGCTCGTTTTTGAGAAACCACCAGCACTTTTTTCCCCCGGGAGGTAAAGTCTGCTACCAGGTTACAGATAAGTTGTGATTTGCCGGTACCCGGAGGGCCTTGGACCACACAGGAATTTCCGGATTTCACATGCTTGATCACTTCTTCCTGGCTGGCATCCATGGGGAAGGTGGTGTACAAGTTGTTTTCCTGTGCTTGATGCAGGGAACTTTCCTGGTTCCCGAATTTGTCGGAAAATAATTCCTCCAAATCCGTCTGACCGACGCTTCGCATCAACTGCTCATAATCGTCCATCAAAAAAGAACTTTTTTGTGAGAACTGTCCTACTACGGCGTAAGGTTGAAGATGAAGAATTCCCGTGTCAAACGTTTCCTCAAAAAACTCTCGGTTTTGGTCGGGAAAAAACGCCAATTTATCCTGATAGATTTCGCGATTGAAGTTTAATTCTACCTGATTTTTCAGGTAGTGATAAAGATCCGTCCGAAAACCCATGGGGTCCTTGCTAAAATCTTCCATGGAAAGCTCCAGCCATTCCTTGTCAAACGGCTTGCCAAGTGACTGGCTGTAAGCCAAGAGGAAAGAAGGGTTCAGAAAGGGTAATTCTCCGACGCTCTTCTTCAGGTACCAGGTTTTATCTTCCAGCACCAAATCGACCGGAAAAAAAATCAAGGGGCAGCGGATCAATTGCTCATTTCCCAATTTTCCTTCCACAAAAGGCCAACCAACGAACAGGCTTTTTTCGCCTGTTTCCTCGACCGCAAAGCGAACCTGATGCTGTAAGCGCTTTAAGCGAAGCGAAAGCTGGTTAACGTTTTTATCTCTTGAGTCCAATACCTGAATCAGCGGTATGCTTCGCTTCCTGCCAAGCAACTCAGTGATATAAAAGAAGGAAGGATGATTATTCAAAAAATGAAAATCCTTCAGGTCAATCATCTGATACTGGATGATTTTAGGAAGAAAGATAGACCGATTGTTTGATGAGAGATCAACCAAACGGTTCAGGTATACCTTAAAAACATCCTTTAGCATCTCCTTTTATTTGAAGGGTGAATCCTTTTCCTTTGCCATGTGATTGTACACCACCTGATCCATGATTCCAGGTACCCATTTATTCAAAAATGAAGCCAGTTTTCCTTGCCGGGTGAGCACCAAATCTCTTTTTCTTTTGATCAACGCTCTCAAAATGGACTCGGCCACCTGCTCGGCCGTCATCATTTTGGCTTCATCCCTGGGAGATTCTTTCTGAGGACTTCCATCTGCCGTAAGGGCGTTGTTACGGATATTGGAAGCGGTGAAGCCGGGACAAACGACCAAAACATGGACGCCTAATTTCATTACTTCTGTTCGCAAAGATTCAAAGAAGCCATTCATAGCAAATTTACTAGCCGTATATGCTGTCCTTGCGGGTGTACCTCTGAATCCATTGATGGACGACACACCAATAATTGCCCCCTTATTCCGGATGATTTCTTCCATACAGAATTTAGTGGCATAAACAGTTCCCCAAAAATTGATGTCCATCACCTGGTGAAAAACCTTTAAGTCCAAATCCCTGAAAAGGGCCCGCATGCTGATCCCGGCATTGTTGATCAATACATCCACTCCCCCAAATTTTTGACAGACCTCTTGTACCATTTGCTCGTTTTGAGCTGGGTCTCCGGCATCGCAGACCGCTCCGGCGCAGGTAATGCCTTCTTTCTGAAGCATTACCAGGGTAGCATCTAATTTAACCTGACTTCGGCCGGTGATCCATATTCGGGCACCTGCTTTACCAAAAGTCCGGGCACAAGCAGTACCAATTCCTGAAGTAGCACCCGTAATGACGACCACTTTATTTTTTACATCCATTAAATTTATGTTTCAAGTTACTCAAAAAGATGAAAGCAAGCGATCCAAAGTAAATCCCTTTGATCGAAATTGACTAATTTTGCAACCTATGTCAAGGAAAATGAAAAATAAGGTTCTTCATAACCTTAAAATAGAGCGAATAGCGACAGAAGGAAAATGTGTCGGACATCATGAGGGAAAAGTGGTATTTGTGAGCAATGTGGCACCCGGCGACCTGGTGGATGCCCGGGTAACCCGCGGAAGAAGTAGTTTTATGGAAGCTGAAGCCATAGCGATACACGAACATTCTCCAGACAGGGTCATTCCTTTTTGTGAGCATTTTGGCACTTGTGGAGGCTGTAAATGGCAACATATTTCGTACGAACTCCAAATGGCTTACAAACGACAGCAGGTGGTGGACCAATTCCAACGCATAGCAAAAGTTCCCTTGCCGGAGGTAATGCCCATTATTGGTGCCGGGAACACCCGCTATTACCGGAATAAGCTGGACTTTACTTTTTCCAACAACCGTTGGCTGACCCGCGAAGAAATCGATTCGGGAGAGGATTTTGAACGAAACGCCCTGGGTTTCCACATTCCCAAGCGATTTGACAAGATCGTCGATATAAAACATTGCTATCTGCAGGGATCGCTTTCAAATGAAATCCGAAATGGCCTGAGGGAATTCGCCTTGGCGGAAAACCTTTCTTTTTATGACATTATTGGTCAGACAGGTCTTTTAAGAAATCTCATCATTCGTACGGCACAGGAAGACCAGGTGATGGTTATTGTTCAGTTTGGCGAGGATGACCCGGATGGAATCGAAAAAGTCATGCGCTTTTTAAAAGAAAATATTCCAGGGATTACCTCTTTATTGTACATCGTCAATCTTAAGAAAAACGAAACTTTTCAGGACTTGGATGTACATGTGTACGCTGGGAAAGACCATATCGAAGAAACCATGGAGGGGCTTCGGTTTAAAATCGGGCCAAAATCGTTCTACCAGACCAACTCACAGCAGGCTTATCGTTTATACCAGGTTGCCCGGGAATTTGCTGGATTGACGGGTGAGGAAACGGTTTACGATCTATATACCGGAACAGGCACCATTGCCAATTTTGTTGCCGGAAATGCGCAGCAGGTCATCGGCATTGAATACGTGGAACCTGCGATAGCCGATGCGAAAGAAAATGCCCTGCTCAATGGCATCACCAATACGCTGTTCTATGCTGGCGATATGAAAGCGGTTCTTAACGAATCTTTTGTAAGCCAATATCAGAAACCGGATGTGGTCATTACCGACCCGCCCCGGGCAGGAATGCACGAGGACGTGGTCGAAATGCTGCTTCATTTGGAAGCAACGAAAATTGTATACGTGAGCTGCAATCCGGCAACTCAGGCAAGGGACGTAGCCCTGCTTTCCGCCAAGTATCATGTAAAACGGATTCAACCGGTAGACATGTTTCCGCAAACCTATCATGTAGAAAACGTAGTATTACTAGAATTAAAAAGCAATGATGATCAGTAACGATAACGATCCGGAACTCAATGGGAAGTATCTCGGAACCATCAGCAGTGATTTTATCAAAATCTGTGAGAATTTGAAAGAAGCTTCCTACCAGGTGAGAAAAAGGGGCTTTTCTGAATACCCCATTTTCCCGATCAGCAAGGAAGAACAACCCATTGGGCAGCTTTTTCTCAGTAACAGGGAAAAGCCCATCGATTGGAATTATTACATTACCTATCTGGATGAGTTTATCCAACGAAAATTGATCCAAGAGGATGCTTTGGAACAGTTTAAAGCCACCTACAAGGACCCCGATGAGTTTTGCTGCCTGTTCGTGGTTGATGAGACCTTCACCAATTTTCTGTACATCCCTTACCCTAACGAATGACTTCCATTCGATAGGTTATACGGCTCAAAAATGCTTCCAACCCTGTGCTTTTAGTGCCACAGCCGTTTGGTTTTTCGTAATTAAGAGTTTGCCCTCATCGGGAGCCGTCACATGGCCTATAAAGTGGATATCCGGATGCTTCTCCAATTTGGGGAAGTCTTTCTGATCAATCGTAAACAGGAGTTCATAATCCTCTCCCCCATTTAGCACGCAAGTAATGGGATCCAGGTTAAACTCCAGGGCGGTATCGTAGGTCTGCTTATCCATCGGCAGCTTATCTTCATATATGGCCACCCCTACATCCGATGCCTTGCAAATGTGAAACAGTTCGGAAGCCAACCCGTCGGAGATATCCATCATGCTGCTGGGCACCAGACCCAGTTCACGCAGTTCGTGAATGATATCCATTCGGGCATCCGGTTTCAATTGCCTGCCGGTAATGTACGGGTAGGCATCCAGTTTGGGCTGCATATTGGGGTCTGATAAGAAAACCTGCTTTTCTCTTTCCAATACCTGAAGCCCCATAAATGCCCCTCCCAAATCACCGGTGACACAAATGATGTCGTTAACCTTTGCGCCTGACCTATAACTAATTTGCTCTTTTTTAGCTTCCCCTATAGCGGTAATGCTGATGACCAGCCCTGATCTGGAAGCGGTGGTATCTCCTCCTACTACATCGATGTTGTAATGTTCGGCCGCCAGATTAACGCCCTCGTAGAAGGTTTCCACTGCCTCCACCGAAAACCGGTTAGAAAGGGCTATACTAATGGTGACTTGGGTGGGAATGGCATTCATGGCCGCTACATCACTGACATTTACGGCCACTGCCTTAAAGCCAAGGTGCTTGAGCGGAATATAGGACAAGTCAAAATGGACTCCCTCCAGGAGCATGTCCGTAGTCACCACACGAACCAAATCCGTTGGACCCAATACCGCCGCATCGTCCCCAATGCCTTTTAGTGACCCGGGGTGTTTTAAAGTAGTGTTTTTACGGATTAAATCAATTAATCCAAATTCCCCGATTGTCTCTATCTCCGTTCTTTGTTCTTTATCCATACAGTCTTATTGCTGACCTGCTGATTTAAATACCTCAGCCTAATTTTCAAAACGTAAAAATACGATTAATTTGCAGTGGAACCAACGATGCCAGTACATCTTAATTTCGGGATTATGTGATAAGGGTTTCAAATCGCTTTCTTCCGGTCATCAAATCCGGTAGCTGCGTCTCCGGATTTACAGGGCTGTGCCTTCTCCCCTACCAGCTAAAATGACAATCAGAGCGATTCACATTGTATCCGGATTTTATTACCTTTGTAATGGACCGTGATGGAATTAATTTTGGGCTCACTCGGTTTACTATAATTAAATGAGCACGCCAATTTAAATTTGAAAAGAGATGATCATCGTTTCAGAAAAAGCCAGGGATCGAATCCTAGAATTGAAGCAGGAAGAGAATAGAAAAGAGGAAGAAAATATCCGGGTTTCTGTGAAAGGAGGCGGCTGTTCGGGACTCATGTACGACTTGGGTTTTGACGGCAGTACTTCAGAAACAGACCATGTATTCGAAGATAATGGTGTAAAGATTATTGTAGACAGGAAGAGTTTACTTTACCTGGCGGGAACTACCTTGGAATTTACTGACGGTTTGAATGGAAAAGGATTTCAATTTGTAAATCCCAATGCCTCCAGAACCTGCGGTTGCGGGGAAAGTTTCTCCATTTAGGCCAGCATAACCAGTAGCCATTAATCCCAAAACAGGAGGACACCTCTTCTTGTTTTGGGATTTTTTATTGCTATTATCCAACATTATATACCTATGAAAGCATTATTCACTTCAAATTTGCTTCAAAAAGGAACACGAAATTCGATCGATGAAAATTCTGCTTATTGAGGATCAATTAGAGCTCTCGAATAATATTCGGGAATTTCTGGAATCCGAAGGGATTGTATGCGAGTCCTGCGATAATTGTTTCGATGCTCAGGACAGACTACTCGTTTACCCCTACGACTGTATTATACTGGACATCATGCTTCCGGATGGAAATGGACTGGACCTGATTGATTTTATTAAAAAAAATCAAGATAGTAGTAATATTTTAATCATTTCGGCCAAAAATTCCCTCCAAGATAAATTGGACGGACTCGATTTAGGTGCAGATGATTACATGACAAAGCCCTTTCATTTGGCTGAGCTACATGCTCGCTTAAAGGTACTGTACAGAAGAAATCAACTCGGGGGCTCGGATAAATTGATTTTTAATGAAATTCAGGTTAACCCTGAAAATTTGGAAGTGACTGTAAATCAAAACCTCCTTGATCTCACCAAAAAAGAATTTGACTTGTTGGTGTTTTTCCTTACCAACAAAAACCGTGTACTGGGAAGGCAGGCCATTGTCCAGCACCTATGGGGGGATTATACCGATGACCTGGCCAATTTTGATTTTGTATACCAGCACATAAAAAACCTCCGGAAAAAAATCTGCCAGGCGGGCGGTACCGATTACATCGAAACCGTCTATGGCATCGGCTATAAGTTTAATACGGCGAAAGAATGAAGTTAATTAACCAGTTTACCATATGGTATTTAGGAATATCGGTTATTGTGTTTTTAATCGGGGGAATACTTATTTTTTATAAACTGGAGTCGGAGATTGACTTTGAGCAAGGCAGGGAACTGGAAAGACACCTCGATCGCTATGCGCGGAAAATGGAATCCATGGATAACCCTTCCCGTCTGAGTAAGGAAAGGCTTGAAATTAAGGAACTTCCATCGGACCAAGCACTGATTCCCTTTCAATTGGGTGACACGCTGGCTTGGCACCAACCTTTGGAACAGGTGGAACGTCAAGTTAAAGCAGGTAGGTCCTACCTGATAAATGGTAAGCATTACTACATGTCTATGTACGACATCATGATTGAGTCTGATGATATTACAGAGACCGTTGTACAAACCATGGTTGCCATATTTATATTACTTTTGATCTTTATTGCCGTTACCAGCAGGCTGGTTTCCAAAAAAATCCTACAACCCTTTCATTCCAGCTTAACTAAAATTAGAGAATTTACTTTTAAAGAGAATCAACCGCTGGTTTTTGAACCAAGCCGAATAGAGGAATTTGAAAAATTGCATGCGTTTCTAAATAGAATGTCTGAACGCATGCTGGGTGATTATAAGATTGTGAAGGAATTTTCAGAGAACCTTTCGCATGAGATACAAACCCCCATCGCGATTACATCCGGTAAGCTAGAGCTCTTGCTGAATAGCCCCATTACCGACCAACAAGCTAGATGGATAGCAGCGGCTTACCAATCCACTCAAAAGATGAGTAAAATTGTAAATTCGTTAGCCACCTTAGCCAAATTGGAAAACCAGGAGTTTGAAGGGAACCAGCTCGTGGATTTATCTGGTTTGCTAAAAAATTCCATTGCTGGGTATGAAGAATTGGTAGCTATAAAAAACATCTCCCTTCATCACCAAATAGAACCGGGCATCAAAATCGAAATGCACCCAAACATGGCCGAGATGCTGATCGAAAACCTGCTCAGCAATGCCATTAAGCACAATGAAAAGCCGGGTTATATAAAGATTGAAGCAACACCTAAGCAGCTGAATTTCAGAAACAAAGGAGAAAAACCCAAAGCCAACGTTTCTGAATATTTGGATAGGTTCAAAAAAGGAAACCCAAACAGTGAGTCCATTGGCTTGGGATTATCGATTATCCAACAAATTTGCAGGATTCATGGTTTTATCCTCGACTATCAATTTATTGACGAAGAACATCGGGTAAGCATTCAACTTCAAAATTGAATCAGATTGTCTGCTTATACTTGTATCATAACAGTAACAACCATGAAACTAAACCAACTATATCATCTAAGTTTCTGTATCCTTTTCCTGGCTCTTGCCGGGAAAGGGTATGGACAAACCGGGGAATTCTCGGTAAGGGGAAGTCTGATAGACGGGGGGACTAATGATCCGCTTTCCTTTGTACAAGTTGCCCTCTACAAACCGGGTGAAGAACGACCACTCACCTTTTCCGACTCCAACGATGAAGGGAAATTTACACTACGTGCCCCAACCGGAGACTACATTCTTCGTTTTTTTCTAATTGGATTCGACGAAAAAGAGATCGCAATTAATCTCCAACAAAATCGGGTATTGGAACCGATCGAATTGATTCCGGAAAACCAAGACCTGGAAGAGGTAGTCGTCCAATCGTCCAAGTTTCCGATTCGATCCGATGCAGAGGGGCTTACCATCAACCCCAGCCAAAATTTGTCCAACTTAGGAGGCACCCTGCTGGATATTCTTAGAAATACCCCATCAGTCAGTGTCTCGGAGGATGGAGCCATCACCCTGAGAGGAAGCTCAGGGACAAATGTCCTGATCAATGGCAGAAATTCCTCACTTACTCAAAACCTGGATCAAATCCCCGCCAGTGCAATCGAGCAGATAAAAATTATCAATAATCCCAATGCCAGGTATGATGCGGAAGCAGAGGCCGGGGTAATTGATATCATTTTGAAGAAGGGTCAAAGCCTAGGCACTCATGGAAATGGGGAGTTAACCTATGGCACCAGAGGGAGAATGAATGCGGGAGTCAATATCAATCACCGCACGCTGAAGTACAATGTTTTTGGCGGTTACAACTTCCGAAGGTGGCGTTCTATTGGGGAGCGGCGAACCGAACGGGAAATATTTGAGGACGGCGAAATACTCGATCAAAACACCAATTCTACGAGTGAAAACCTCGGTCATAATCTCAATTTTGGAGGCGATTATTACTTTGGAAATAACATCATCAGTTACGAGGGCTTTTTTCAGTCCAGTGACGATAGTCAGGTAAATACCTTATACGCTGATCTGAGGGATGTTGAATCCAACGATCTGGTGCTGGAATATGTTCGAAGAAACCGGGAAACCGAGGCGGATGATGGCATAGACAACGCCTTGATCTATGAACGAACCTTTGACAGTCCCGACAAGAGTTTCAAAGTAATCGCAAGCAATTCCTATCGAAATCAATATAAAATTCAGAGAATTGATATCTTCAGGAATAGCTCGGAGCCCCTGGACGAAAATCTAAATGGTAGAGAACGGGCATTCACAGATGAAAAACGATACACAACCGTCATTCAGACGGATTATACCACTCCACTTGCTTCGGGAGCAAAGGTAGAGGCAGGGCTGAAGTCCACCATTCGGAAATTTGATAACGATTACATTTATACCCGCTTTGAAGAAAACATCCAGGACTTTGTTCCCGATCCGGATGTAAGTAATCGCTTTGTTTACAACGATCAGATTCACGCTGGCTATTTGATTTACTCGGGCTCGTCAAAGCGTTTTGAATACACCGCAGGTTTACGGGGGGAATATACCTATGTAGATACCTATTTGGCCAATACAGGGGAATCAAATCAGCAGAACTATTTTAATTTGTTCCCCAGTTTGCAAACCTTGTATAAGTTAAATGAAGAGAATTCCTTGAAATTCTCGTATAGCAGAAGAATAGACCGGCCCACTTCCTGGAGGCTAAATCCCTTTCCGGATATCACTGACTCCCTAAGTGTGCGCCGTGGAAACCCCAATTTGCAGCCCGAAATGATCCATTCACTGGAATTCGGGCACCTGGCCAACTTTGAAAATTCTAGCCTAACGACCAATCTGTTTTACCGGCACGTGGATGGGCAGTTAGATTTTGTTACCATTATCGAAAACGGAATCTCTTATTCCCAACCCGCAAACCTTAATACGGCAGAATCATATGGGGTGGAGTTTATTGGTATTACAGATATAAGCCCATGGTGGAACGTCAATGGAAGTGTGACTGCTTTTCGGATACGGGTAGATGGCTCGAACATCGGGGAGGAATTTGTGAACCAGGGCTTTGCCTGGAATTCCAAGTTAATGAACAGCTTCGAGCTTCCCAAAGGATTTAGCCTTCAGCTTGTAGGTAATTACGAATCCGCCGAAATAGAGGCACAGGGTAAGGATCTGTCACAATATTACATGGACGTAAACGTTCAAAAAAGCTTTTGGGAGAATAAAGGAGCCCTTTCAATAAGCCTTCGGGACGTATTTGATACACGAAGGTTTGCAGGAAATAGCCTAACCAACACGTTCCGACAAACCTTTTATGCCAAAAGAGAAACCCGTTTTGTCATGGTAAGCGGCAGGTACAGATTTTAAAATATTTGGGTTAAATTAATGGATGGAAATCCGGGTTTCAGAGAAGCTCGGTTTTTTTTGTTTATGGCAAAAACAAAACTAATGTCTTGAAAAATAGATTATTTTTTTGTAAAAAAGTAAGCAAATAACACCTGGTTTATTTATTTGACAATTTTAATTTAACTTTGTACATTAATCACATGCCAATTTACTGTTTGGCAATTAATTACAACAGCTAATTATTCTGTGTTTGTGAGCAGTTCACCCAAACTGGCCTAAAAGTGTTAAAAAAACCTAATCTATTAATAGTATGAAAAAAAGTGTACTCTTTTTGGTGACACTCTTATTGGCTTTGCCAATGGCAGGGTGGTCCCAAAATAAAACCATTTCGGGAACGGTTATTTCTGGTGAGGATAACATGACCTTACCAGGGGTAAATGTCCGCGTTCAGGGAACAAACCGGGGAACAGTAACTGACATAGACGGAAGTTATTCCATCAATGTCGCCAATGAAGAAATCCTGGTATTCTCCTACATTGGCTTTTTAAACCAGGAAGTGTCGGTAGGAAACCAAAGCACGATAGACATCACCCTGTTACCGGATGCCAAAACGCTGGGAGAAGTAGTGGTCGTCGGCTATGGAAGCGTTACCCGCGGAGATTTGACGGGCAACGTCGCCTCTTTAAAAGGCTCGGAGATTGCGAATGTTCCGGTACCTACCTTTCAGGAAGCCCTCCAGGGAAGAATGTCCGGAGTATTTGTGGAATCCTCTAGTGGCAAGGTAGGCGAAGGAGTTAAAATCAGAGTGCGAGGTACCACGTCCATTTCTGGCGGAAATGAACCGCTTTACGTCATTGATGGGATTCCGGTCACCTCCGCTGGAACGATCGGAAAAAGCAATCCAATGGCGGACATTAATTTCAACGACATCGAATCCTTTGAAGTGTTAAAAGATGCCTCTGCCGCAGCGATCTATGGAGCCAGGGCTTCCAATGGAGTGGTGTTGATAACCACAAAAAGTGGTACCGCCGGTAAGACCAAATTTAACGTGGGGATTCAACGGGGAGTAAGTAGCCCCACCCGGAAAAATGAATTTCTAAATGCGTCTCAATACGTGGAACTGATGCGGGAATCCGGATACAACAACGATCTTGCAAATGGATTGGACCCCATTAACAATCCGGACGATTACGAGGATTCGGATCTTGAATTTGTGGAAAATCGCCTGGATCGCTATGCGGGACATACCGATTGGCGGGATGGGACGGTGAATACAAATTGGCAGGAACAGGCTTTCAACCCGGATGCCGGGACTACTAACGTGAACTTTTCCGCAAATGGCGGCAACGAGTCTACTCGGTTTTACTTTTCCACCGCCTATGACAAGCAAGATGGCATCATGATCCGGAATAAATTTGAGCGGATCTCCGGCAGGCTAAACCTGGATCATAAAGTATCGGATCGTTTTACCATAGGAGCGAATTTCAGTTTGACCAGGACCGAAACTACCCGATTACCGGAGGATAACCAGTTCAATAATCCCATTCAATTGGTAGCACTTGCGCCCATTACCCCGATACGGGATGAAAACGGAGTCCTCTACGACCGTCCCACCACCACCTATTACAATAGCTTGATCGACTCTGAGAATGCTAACTGGCTATCTACGAGTTATCGGAATATTAATAACATATTCGGAGAATACTCTTTTAATGAAAACTTGAGGTTTCGGTCTGATTTTGCGGTGGACATCATCAATCAAAATGACGATCGTTTTTTCGGGGCTCGAACGATCACCGGCCAGGGTACAAATGGTTTTGGAACTTCCCGATGGGCGAGAATTGTCAATTACAACACCAATAACTACTTCACTTATTCCAACACGTTTGACGAAAGGCATCAGTTAGAGGTCGTAGGTGGAATGTCTTTTCAAAAAACAGAAGACAACTACACCCGGGTGGACGGACAGGAATTTCCTTTGGATGCATTGAAAACACTCGAATCGGCTGCAGAAATTGTGGAAGGCACCTCTACCTTCACCAACTTTACTTTCTTGTCCTATTTTTCAAGGATCAATTACAAGTTGGACAATCGCTACCTGATGACGCTCAGTGCCCGTTACGATGCCTCATCCCGATTTGGAGAGAACAATAGATACGGATTTTTTCCTGCCGGATCCCTCGGCTGGATCCTAACAGAGGAGGCGTTTTTGAAAGGAAAGGAAGGGCTTAGTCTCCTAAAGTTAAGAACTTCATATGGAATAACAGGAAATGCGGAGATTGGAAACTTTGATCATTTGGGCTTATATGGTCCTGCATCCTATGGTTTACGACCTGGGCTTCAACCCACCCAAATCAAAAACCCTGACCTTACCTGGGAAACCACTGCGCAATTTAATGTTGGAATTGAATTTGGTTTATTCGACGATAGAATAACAGGGGAACTGGATTATTACGACAAACGAACCAGTGATTTGCTGTTATTACTCCCTCTTCCGGGCACTTCCGGGTTTGCAAGCTTTAGACAAAACACGGGAAAAATGCAGAACTACGGGTTTGAAGTAGTGTTGAATTCTGCAAACTATGCCGACCAAAACTTTAGCTGGAATACCTCCCTTAATTTTGCCCGAAATATCAATCGGGTGCGGGAACTTTCTGAGGGACAGAATTCCATTCCTCCCTCCTCATCCCGGTTCTTAAATGGGATATTCATTGGGGAGCCAATTGGCGTATTTTACGGACCCAGATACGCTGGCGTAGACCCAACTAATGGAGATGCCCTATATTACAGCAATGAAGCTCTTACGGAAACCACTAATGATTTCAATGAAGCAACCAGAATGGTGGTAGGAGACCCCAACCCTGATTTTATTGCAGGCATCACCAATGATATTACGTATAAAAATATACAACTTTCATTTCTCTTCCAGGGAGTATTCGGAAACGATATCTACGAAGGGGGCGGTGGGTTTTATGCCGCCAATGGCGATTGGTTTGACAATAGCACCGCTATCCAATTTAACCGATGGCAGAATCCGGGTGACGTCACTAATATACCACAAGCCCGACTTGGTGAATGCAATGGCTGTAATGCTTCCAGTCGCTATGTTTCAGACGGAAGTTATGTTCGTCTAAAAACCCTTTCACTTGGATACAACCTGCCTTCCAGCTTAATAGAGAAAATGAAGATTAATAGCGCCCGAGTCTATTTTATGGCACAGAACCTATTGACCTTTACCAATTATATGGGATGGGATCCGGAAGTAAACGCGGATTATTTGGGAAGTACTACTTCGGACTCGAATGTTTTCCAGGGTGTCGATTTCTATTCTGCACCGCAAGCCAAAACTTTTTCTTTAGGCCTTAATGTTGGATTTTAAAAACGAAGAACAATGAAATTTAACTATATAACACAGCTTTCGCTTATATTGAGCGCAATCACTTTGCTCAGTTCGTGTGTAGATCAGTTAGATCTGAAACCCGCTCAAAATGTGGAACCGGAAATAGCCTTGGGTAGCAGTACCGCAATCAGCCGAGTTCTGGTAGGAGCCTATGCAGACCTGAGAAATGAGGATCTATGGGGAGGACGGACCATCCTTTATGCAGAAATGCTTGGTGCTAACAATGAAATTCGTTGGGAAGGCACCTTTAATCAACCCAGGGAAATTTATAATAAGAGTATAATTACGAATAATACATTTATAACCGATACCTGGCTGAGAGCGTATAGTGCTATCAATTCGATCAACAACATACTAGACGCAATCAACTTGGTGGATGAAGCGGACCGGAACAGGATACGAGGGGAAGCCTTATTTATCAGAGGGGCCATCTATTTTGAGTTAGTTAAACTATACGGACTACCTTATTCTGCAGGCAATACGGACACCAATTTGGCTGTCCCCATCATGTTGACACCAACCACAGAAGTAGAGGAAGTGACCTTCGATCCCAGAAACACGGTAGAAGATGTCTACCAACAAGTACTGGCTGATCTGGAAACTGCTGAGGGTTTACTCCCAGAGAGCAATGAATTTTTTGCCAGAAACTATGTAGCTTCCGCGCTGCTCTCAAGAGTCTACTTACAGATGGAACGCTTTGACGATGCCAGGGATGCAGCCGATAGGGCAATTACCAATGCAACGGCAAATGGAAAAAGTTTGGTGAATAACTACATGGAAGCATTCAATAATGAAGCAGATACACAGGAAGATTTATTTGCCATTCAGGTAAATGCTCAGGATCCGGAAAATAACATGCACCTGTTTTATTCCACACCGGATTTTGGAGGAAGGGGTGGCGATGTCACTATTTTGGATGCACATGTCAGCCAATACGAAGCTGGAGATGAAAGGCTGGAACAGTTTGTAGTCAGAGCCGGTGAAAGACGTACCGATAAATGGAGGGACCAATTCCGCAACGTAAAAGTAATCCGCCTGGCCGAAATGTACCTCACCAGAGCAGAAGCCAATTTCCGCGAAGGGACCGCTATTGGGGCCACGCCGCTGGAGGACATCAACCGGATTCGAACCCGGGTGAGTTTATCGGCCAAATCCAGTCTGAGCCTGGAAGAAATCCTGCTGGAGCGAAAACTGGAACTGGCTCATGAAGGACACTTTATCCATGATATAAAAAGGACCAGAGGGGAAATCCAGGACAATAATACCAATTCGTTGCAGTACAGTTACGATGACCCCAGAATGGTGCTCCCAGTTCCTCAAAGGGAAATGGATGCCAATCCTGAATTGGTTCAAAACCCAGGTTATGGAGGATAAGTCTCTGCAAAAGACAAATTAGGATACGGGTTCATGCCCACCGGCGGTAACCTGAGGATAATTCGTTCCGGGGTATTTTCAAAATCAAACCAGTAAAGGCCACTCTCCTAGGGAAGTGGTCTTTTTTTGTATCCTGTTTCTGAAAAACTCCGGACTTTGCTTACCTTTAGGCTTTCCAAATCGCCAACTAATGTCCGAATTGATAAAAAAGATTACGTTACATGATATCCATGAATCATTGGGTGCGAAAATGATTCCTTTCGCCGGATTTTACATGCCGGTAAGGTACCATTCTGATATTGCCGAACACCTGGCGGTAAGAGAAAATGTCGGCGTATTTGATGTTTCGCATATGGGTGAATTTTTCATTAAGGGACCGAATGCACTGGACTTGATCCAGAAAGTTACCTCTAACGATGCTTCCAAACTTTCCATCGGGCAGGCACAATATTCCTGCCTTCCCAACGAAACCGGAGGAATAGTGGATGACCTGTTGGTTTATAAACTGGATGAAACCAGCTACATGCTGGTCGTCAATGCTTCCAACATCAGTAAAGATTGGGATTGGATCCAAAAACACAATACCATGGGAGCCATCATGGAAGATGGCTCGGATGACTATTCCCTATTTGCGGTGCAAGGTCCTAAAGCTACGGAGGCCCTGCAGCCGCTCACATCCATTCCTCTTGCCGACTTGCCGTTTTATCATTTCCAAACCGCTCAATTTGCGGGATCTGAAGAGGTAATCCTATCTGCTACCGGTTATACCGGGGCAGGAGGCTTTGAATTATATGTAAAAAACAAGGATGCCCATAAAGTCTGGCAAGCGATTTTTGAAACCGGAAAGCACCTGGGAATCCAACCCATCGGCCTTGGAGCGAGGGATACCCTACGCCTGGAGATGGGTTACTGCCTTTATGGAAATGACATTACGGAGGAGACCTCGCCCATAGAAGCCGGGTTGGGGTGGATTACCAAATTCACCAAAGATTTTATTAACCACGAGGCACTTAAGAAGCAAAAACTGGAGGGAGTCAAAAGAAAGCTGGTCGGGTTCATCCTTTCGGAAAAGGGTATCCCCCGGTCTGGATATTCGATTTTAAATTCAGATGCTGATCCGGTAGGAGTGGTAACATCCGGAAGTCTTTCTCCTAGTATGGGCACGGGTATAGGAATGGGGTATATAGACATGGCCTATTCCAAACCGGGAACACCGGTTGAAATTGAAGTTCGTAAAAAACGAATTAAAGCCACCGTTAAAAAATTCCCGTTACTTACAAAATGAAGAAAATAGAAACCTGCATCAGTCCTGACCTGATACACCTTCATGATTTAAAGGGAAAAACAGTGGTGGTGGTAGACATTTTCAGGGCAAGCTCTACCATGGTCACTGCCCTTTCAAATGGAATTCAGTGTATTAAACCCCTGAAAGAGCTGGAGGAATGCCGAAACTACAAAGACCAGAACTGGCTAATTGCCGGAGAAAGAGATGGCAAACAAGCAGATGGATTTGATTTGGGAAACAGCCCACTGTCTTTCCTCGATAATGCCTTCGCCGGAAAAAAACTAGCCATGACCACTACCAACGGTACGAGGGCCATTTCTCTGGCTGAGAATGACTGCAATGAAATTCTTATTGGTGCTTTCCTGAACCTGCAAGCTACGGTAGATTATTTAAAAAGTACCACCAATGACGTTTTGGTCCTCTGCGCAGGTTGGAAAGGCAGATTCAACCTTGAAGACTCCCTTTTTGCAGGGGCTCTTTCGCTGGAATTGGGCTGGAAGCACGATTGCGATGCCACCCTGGCCATGGAAGCACTTTTTCAAAAAGCGAAGCAGGATCTGACCGGTTTTTTACAAAAAGCATCCCATACCAAACGGCTGCAAAATCACCAATTAGAAAAAGACATTGATTTTTGCCTGAATTTGAATACTTATCATTCCGTAATCTACCTGGATAAGGGTTACCTGAAAGTGAAAACTGGCAGAAACAATAAAAAAAGGCTGTCCCATCAAAGGAACAGCCTCAATTTATAAGATTCTAAATTTACATTTCCGGAAGAATAACCGTATCAATTACGTGAACCATTCCATTGGTTGCTTCAATATCCGCCGCAGTGACGGTTGCATCATTGATCATGGCTTTTCCATCCGCCAACATTACTTTAACTTTTTGACCCTGGACCGTTTCTACTTCCATTCCATTTTTCAAATCCGAAGACTTGATAGAACCTGGAACAACGTGATAGGTAAGGATTTTTACCAGCTGATCTTTGTTTTCAGGCTTCAACAAGCTTTCCAATGTACCCTCAGGCAAATTAGCGAACGCTTCGTCAGTAGGTGCGAAAACGGTAAAAGGGCCATCGCCTTTCAGCACGTCTACCAGACCTCCGGCTTTAACAGCAGCCACCAGGGTGGACAGGAAATCCGTTCCGGCTGCTAAGTCCACAATATCCTTATCAGCGGATGCCGGGATTGGATCCTTTTTATCATCGTTAGCAAATGAACTGACCACAATTAAAGTGGCCATTAGGAAAGTACTCATTAATTTTTTCATGGTGTGTTGATTTAGTAGTTTATGGTAGAGAAACCTACACCAAACCAAATTGTTTCAACTGATTTAAGGAAAAAATGAAATAAAAAATTTGATAAACACAATATAGAAGTTGGTACACCACCTACCAACATACAATCCAAAAAACCAAACTTTTTAAACAAAAAATAAATTTAGGATTAAAAAATATAACAGAAATAAGTTGTTTAAGGATTGAGCTTACTCCAAAATGGCTTTTAGCCGGTCGAGACCCTCTGAAAAATCGTTTCCGATCAATCCCTCCATATCCATTACCAGCAACATGCTATTCATGGGATAAGCCATGTAACCTTCAAATCCCCAAATTACTTTAGTCTGATTTGCGTCAACTGACTCCAATTGAAAATAAGCTTTATCTGATGCCTCAAAAGGTTCTTTAAAACGCAGGGCATATTCTATCCTGCGCCCCTCATCCATATCAACGATTTCTTGTTCTCCCACTCCTACATCTGGATTTTCGCTTTCCCATGCAGCTACAAAGCCGACCTGCCCGTCCGTTCCGGAAAAGGTTTTCTTCATTTCCGGGTCCATTTGAGACCAGGAGGAAAAATTATCCTGGTGTTTCAGAAACTTAACGTAGTCATAGACTTCCTGCCGGGGCTTATCAATGAGCACCTCTCGCTCCACAGAATACTCCTTCGGAACAATCAAGGCCAATACCAATGGAATGGCGATCAATGCCAGCAGAACGATTAGAATAATCTTAACTATTTTCATTGAGCCCGAATTTTTCAATTAAAATACGCTGCAAACAACTGAAAGTCAATAAAATAATGAGATTTCTACCATCCTTTTCAAAAAAATCACGATTTTTTGAAGTGTAAATAATCTCCACCCTCAACAGGAATGAAATGATTCGTATATCCGCTATGCACATAAACCCAGGCCATCCGTTTCGAACCGTCCTCCAGCTGAATTTTTACTTGCTTCCTTTCAAAAGTAACGCCCGTTTCCAGAAGCTCTCCTACTCCTTCGTATTCATCCATTAGTTGAAGCACCTTGTTTGGCTTTTGTAGCTCATAAACATCACCATGAACCAGGCAGTCTTTGTCGTTGGATACTACCGCTGCCGGGTAAGGACCTCTGTCAAATAGCATTCCTTGAAAGGTTCCTTTTCCCAAGTACTTGGCTGAATCAGCCAGAATTTTAGACATGGGATGGTCAAATCCCTTTCTAAGTGTGCCATATACAAACAAGGTTGCGGGAGCAGCCATGCTAGTTATTTTTGGTGCCTGCTGATCAGTACTTCCATTACTTCGTCCAGTTCATAACCCTTCGCTTCCAGCAATACCAGGTAATGAAACAATAGGTCGGCAGCTTCTCCTATAAACAGCTCTTTGTTATCATCTTTGGCTTCAATAACAATCTCTACTGCTTCTTCACCCACTTTTTGTGCTACTTTATTGATCCCAGATGCAAATAAGGAAGCCGTGTAGGATTTGTTGGACGGATTGTTTTTCCGGTCCTTTATTACTTTCCGCAACTCGTCGATAAAAAAGGATTTGCTTTGGTTTTGATGGGCAAAACAGGTATCCTCCCCCTTGTGGCATACCGGACCCTGAGGATTTGCCTGTATCAAAAGGGTGTCCTTATCACAGTCGAGTTCAATTTTACGAATCAATAAAAAGTTTCCGGAGGTTTCTCCTTTGGTCCAAAGCCTTTGTTTGGTCCGGCTGAAGAAAGTCACCTTTCCGCTTTCCAGGGAATGGGCCAGCGCCTCTTGATTCATGTATCCCAGCATGAGCACCTCTTTCGAGTTTTCATCCTGCACGATGGCAGGTACCAACCCATTCACTTTATCAAAATCTATTGCTAACGTATCCATTGGCTTATTTTTTATCCCAACTCCCTTTTAATTAGATTATTCTGAATATACATAGACTACTTTCTTATACTCAGCCCCTCGATTTCCAGGTACTTCTTTAATTCAGGAATGGGGATTTCCTTAAAATGAAAAATACTGGCCGCCAGAGCTGCATCTGCTTTTCCTGCCGTAAATACTTCTTTAAAATGTTCCATTTTTCCCGCTCCTCCGGAAGCAATGATGGGAATCGCAAGTAAGGAAGATAAGTCGGCTGTAATCTCATTGGCAAAACCATTTTTGACGCCATCATGATCCATAGAAGTCAGTAAAATTTCCCCCGCACCCCTGTCGGTAACTTCTTTGGCCCATTCCCGGGTCTGCAAAACGGTGGGCTTTCTTCCGCCATGCGTATGCACAAAATCAATTCCGTCAATATTTTTCGTATCTATTGCTACTACGATACACTGACTGCCAAATTCTCTGGCCATCTCGTCCACCGCTTTGGGGTTTTTCACGGCAGCAGAGTTGATACTGATCTTATCGGCTCCAGCGTTAAGTAGGGCTTTGACGTCGTCCACGTTGGAAATTCCTCCCCCCACGGTAAACGGTATATTGACTGTTTTCGCCACCCTGGTCACAAGGTCCACCAGGGTTTTTCTCTTCTCTACGGTGGCCGTAATATCCAGATATACCAACTCATCGGCTCCTTCTTGTGCATAGATGCTGCCCAGCTCCACAGGATCTCCCGCGTCCCTGAGTTGAACGAAATTGACCCCTTTAACGGTTCGGCCATTCATAACATCCAGGCAGGGTATGATTCTTTTGGTCAACATATTAATTTCTTATAAATGTCCTGAGTTCGGATAAACTAATTTTACCTTCGTAAAAAGCCTTACCCACAATGACACCGTAGACTCCGGCCGCCTCTAAACCCTCTAAGTCCTTTACCGAGGCCACTCCCCCACTGGCAATAAGTTCTATTTCCGGAATTTCCGCCATGATTTCCTGGTATAATTCAAGAGAAGGTCCCTGTAGCAGGCCATCTTTCGCCACATCGGTACAAATGACGTATTTTACACCTTTTTTGGCGTATTCCCGGATGAAGCTAATTAAATCCATGGCGGTAGTCTCCTGCCATCCGGAAATGGCAATTTTTCTATTTTTGGCATCTGCTCCCAAAATCAACCGCTCGCCTCCATGGATGTGTAACCAATTCGTAAATAACGTTGGGTCTTTCACTGCAATGCTTCCTCCCGTCACCTGTTTGGCTCCCAAGCGAAAGGCCATTTCCAAATCTTCATCAGACTGAATGCCGCCACCGAAATCCACCTGCAATGAAGTGGCTTTACAGATGCCCTCCAAGACCTCCTTATTGACTATTTTTTTTTGCTTTGCGCCGTCCAGATCCACCAGGTGCAACCGGCGAATTCCTGCGTCCTCAAATGTTTTCGCCACTTCAACCGGATCGGAGGCATATTCTTTTTTGCGGGAATAATCCCCCTGAGTGAGGCGAACACACTTCCCGTCTATGATATCAATTGCTGGAATAATTTCCATTATAAATTCAGAAAATTGGTTAGAATAGTTTCCCCCACCTCGCTACTTTTCTCAGGATGTGCCTGCATGGCATAATAATTATCCTTATGAAGTAAGGCGGAGAAATCATGCATGTAATGAGAGGTGGCAATGGTATACCTGGGATCTACTTCTGCATAGTAACTATGTACATAATACACATAGGACGAATCCGTTAACCCCTCCAACAGGGGAGACTTTAGCTGCTGAAGGTTATTCCATCCAATGTGCGGGACTTTTTCATTGGGTGGAAATTTTTTGACGCGGATCGGAAACACCCCCAGACAGGTGGTATCGTATTCCTCCGAATGTTCGCACAGTAACTGCAACCCCAGACAAATCCCAAAAAAAGGTTGATCCAGGCTGCTGATAAGCTGATCCAACTTTCTTTCTTTTAGGTATTTCATGGCCGTGCTTGCCTCCCCCTGTCCGGGAAAAATAACTTTATCTGATTTCTTAATCGTTTCCCAATCATCCGTGAGCATTGCATTGGCTCCCAGCCGCTCCATGGCATACAATACCGACTGCACATTACCTGCATTGTATTTGATCACTGCTACATCCATTTCTATCGTTCCTTTACGGATTACCTGGTGTTTTTTTTAGAATCCGCTAAATTAACCCTTTTACCCGTAGAGGGAAAGCTTATCGGGAAATTTTGACTGGCATCGGTGAAAGGATGATATCGCTTTTATTTGGACCGCTTGGGTTCAAAAGGAAATAATCCGAAATATGATATTAATAGTGAAAATAATACCGGAAATTTACGCCACTGACTACCCCATCCATTGAGATACCGTCTGGCACTGTATATTTCCCGAATTGCCCATCCCATCAGCCTGCTGGTGGCCTTTTTAGGGTATACTCTTTTCTCCATACTCGAACCTGTAAAGGCGACCTGGACCCTGACAGGAATCCTCTTTCTAGGGATTTTCCCTTTAATTATCTGGAACGCATACCATACCCGAAAAGGACACTACAGCAATTTTGATGTTTCTATCCGACGGCAACGGTATTCCCTTTACCGCTGGATGCTGTTTTTAGCTACGGTCATTACCCTATTTTTATGGGCCAGCAAGCTACCCGAAGAGGTCCTCACCGGCGGTATGATCCTACTGCAGCTGATATTCCTTGGTTTTTTGCTCAATTTCCGTATTAAGGTATCACTGCACCTGGCCATCGCTGCCTATATTTCAGTCGCCATTTCTCCCCTTAATTTAGTGTTGGCCATTTTCCTTTTTTCCATACTCCCACTTATTGCCTGGTCCCGTTGGCAACTGGGCAGACATCGATCTGGAGAATTAATTTGGGGAGCATTTCTGGGATTGATATGTGGATTTCAGTTTCTTTTCCTTACTCCCTGAACAGGAATCAGGGCATTATTTTTACATGCTCTTTAATAGCAAGTAAAAAACCAGTAATTTTATAAAATTATTAACCATCAAATATTAATATATGAAAAAATTTCAAATCCAATTAGGAGTGCTTTTTATTTTTTGCTCCCTGCTAGCAAGCCCTAATTTAGAAGCTCAGGAGCAGAAAGACCTACTCGGACGCTGGGACATCACCGTTACGATGGATGGAAAGGAAGTGCCTTCCTGGCTGGAGGTCAAACTTTCAGGTCTCCGTACACTCGTAGGCTATTTTGTGGCCCACAATGGAAGTGCAAGGCCCATTTCTCAGGTTCATTTCGATCAGGGAAAAGTAAATTTCACCATTCCGCCCCAGTGGGATGACTCTGACCGTGATATGGTATTTGAAGGAAACCTGGAAGGGGAACGCCTTTCCGGAAGCATCGTCAGCAGCATGGGAAAAACCCATTCCTTTACAGCTGTAAAAGCACCATTACTACTGAAAGATGCCACACCAAAGTGGGGAAAAACCATTGAATTATTTAATGGGACAAATCTGGATGGATGGCATGCCGATAATGCACCAAACCAATGGCAGGTCATTAATGGAATACTGACCAGCAAAGAAGCCGGAGCGAATCTCATTTCAGATCAGAAATTTGAAGACTTCAAACTCCATGTTGAGTTTCGCTATCCTGAAGGCAGTAACAGCGGCGTTTACCTGAGAGGTCGTTACGAAGTACAAATTGAGGATAACAAAGGCACCCCTCCTTCTTCCATTTATTTTGGAGGCGTATATGGGTTTTTAACTCCCAACGAAATGGCGGTTAAATCCCCGGGGGTTTGGCAGACGTTTGACATTACACTGATAGGCCGACGAGTAACCATCATTGCAAACGGCAAGGAAATCATTTGTGATCAGATTATTCCGGGGATTACCGGAGGAGCGCTGGACAGTAACGAAGGCCAGCCGGGACCACTAATGCTTCAGGGAGATCATGGAGCGATTGAATTTCGAAAAATAGAAGTTACACCTGCAAGATAAGTTGCAATTACTTCGTCATCATAAAGCCCCTCGGTAAACGCCCTGGGGCTTTTTTTTTACCACGCGAGGGCATGTAGATTTCTACTTATAAGCCGATATCCCCTTAAATGGTAAAAGAAGAGAACCATATAAGTTATATAAGAACATATAAGTTTTACTGATCCTCGAACTATCTGTGCGAATCTGTGTAATCTGTGGTGAACACTTTTTTCAGCAATAAATAAGGAACCATATAAGGCATTTAAGAACATATAAGTTTTTTTTGATCCTCAAAATATCTGTGCGAATCGGTGTAATCTGTGGTGAACACTTTTTTCAGCAATAAATAAGGAACCATATAAG
>NZ_WNKF01000018.1 GCF_010119225.1 Cyclobacterium roseum
CTAACCCTTAATCGCACCATACAGGAATTGAAATAGTCTAGCAATGCTAAAGCAAAACTCCCTTAATCGCACCATACAGGAATTGAAATTACACAATGGACACTACTGTTTTGGCAGTCGTAAACCCTTAATCGCACCATACAGGAATTGAAATACTATCCCTAATATCAATTTCATGACCTTCAATAATCCCTTAATCGCACCATACAGGAATTGAAATTCTTTTTTTGAAGAGGCTCCGGCATTGGTTAAGCGACCCTTAATCGCACCATACAGGAATTGAAATTCGGTATTAGGTGCTAGATCATACGTATTGGTCAGGCCCTTAATCGCACCATACAGGAATTGAAATACAAACGAAAGGTATTCAAGAACTGGGATAAATGATCCCTTAATCGCACCATACAGGAATTGAAATCCTGTTATGTTCACAAAACATATTAAACATCCATCCCCTTAATCGCACCATACAGGAATTGAAATACAACATGAATGTTGAAGAAACGGCTATTACAGGCGCCCTTAATCGCACCATACAGGAATTGAAATACGGTTCAATTTCGAATGAATCATTTTAATACACCGCCCTTAATCGCACCATACAGGAATTGAAATCACTTAGAGGGGGCAACGGTCGAACTATCCACCAATCCCTTAATCGCACCATACAGGAATTGAAATTGCAGTGAACAGCGCAAATCCTACCTGGCTTTAAACCCTTAATCGCACCATACAGGAATTGAAATTTATTTCTGAAAGTGTAGCCCTCATGTTTTCATTAGCCCTTAATCGCACCATACAGGAATTGAAATCACCATACCAATACAGGTAACTAAACCCCCTTAATCGCACCATACAGGAATTGAAATAGGGCTTTCTCCACGGCATTTTTCTGCCAGCACAGCCCCTTAATCGCACCATACAGGAATTGAAATATATCGAAAAAGGGTTTTCTTACCTTAGACAAAACGCCCTTAATCGCACCATACAGGAATTGAAATGGCCTTCTCTATGCGCTTTTCCTTGTTCTGTTCGGACCCTTAATCGCACCATACAGGAATTGAAATAGAAAGCATGAACTCGAATCCGCTGAGTACAGAACTGCCCTTAATCGCACCATACAGGAATTGAAATATCGAATACTTTGGAGAAACTGGGAAGATTGGATTACCCTTAATCGCACCATACAGGAATTGAAATATACACTCTGAACGAGTTCCTTCGAGCTATCAGAAACCCTTAATCGCACCATACAGGAATTGAAATGTCCCTGTGCATGGCCAGCATCACGGGATTTTCACGGCCCTTAATCGCACCATACAGGAATTGAAATGTTGCTGCTTCCGCTTCAGCTTGGCCTCCGGCTTTCCCTTAATCGCACCATACAGGAATTGAAATGCACCTCCAGTACGATCTGTAGAACCAGAAATACATGCCCTTAATCGCACCATACAGGAATTGAAATTTACTTCAATACCCTTGACAATGGCAATGATGATAACCCTTAATCGCACCATACAGAGGACCGAGCGTTGAGAAAAGCCCGGGTGATGCTTTTTAGCGAGCACCTGTCCCAAGTAGCATAGCGAATCGGGAAGGCTGGATTGCAAGGCAGAGCAGAAAAAACGATCGCAATTGGAAAATCATCCGATTACTAACTCCTCCCGTTCTTACCAATCTGATATTTTTAAACCCAACCTTTCAGAACCTGGATAATACGGTTTGACCGGAAACCATTTGGACGGATTAACTGACGCAAAACTAAAAAAGAATAACTTTCCGGATTCTAATTTCCTGACGGAGGTTTTTCCCAGAAAGGGAATTCCTTATAGCAAAAGGTCAATGAACTATACCCAGCTAAATTAGGAAAAAGCATATCATAAAAATAAACCAGCGTTTCTCGCACCGCTTCCGAATCCTCATCCTCCGACATATCGCAAGCGGACAGGTATTCAGGGAAATAATAAATTGCATTTATAAAACTGAAAACGGTATTGGGATTTAGTATACCAAAGGTATCTCCTGCAACAGTTTGGATGACTTTATCCATGGTCTCTTTAGAAAAATCAAAAGGTTGTTTTAGCTTTTTACCCTTTTTGAGATCAAGATAGGCCAGCCCATACTCATAAATCATGTTGCTGTGAAACTGGGCACTTATCCAGGATATTCCACAGTGCTCATGCAAATACCTCATGTAGTTATCACTTATGGAAAAATAAAATGCAATCTTTTCCTTCTTGGTCCAGCGCAAATCAAAGTCCCATTTTTTATAAGACCTGAAAATATCCCCAAACCGGGAAGTCCAAAGAGATAGCAATTCATCCCGATTCTCAATGGAGTAGAATTCTTTCAATTGATCCACCAAATTCGACAGGTCCTCATCGGTATATTCCTTTTTCAAAAAAGGTGTTAGTTTATCGTATAGTAGGGGGATAAGAAGATCCTCTCCTCTCCATACCTCCATGGAATCCACCACTTTGGGTTTCGTTTTGGATATCAGGTAACGTAGAGGCTTGATGATATCTTTGGCGGTAAGTAAATCCACTAAATCAAATAGCTCGTCCGCATACTCGGAGGGATTAGCAACGAATGGAGTCAAATAAGGGTCTATTTCATCATTTTTCCCGATACTTATCAGCCAGGCGATAATATCCAGGTTATAATAGCTCTCTGCCTCAGCGTAAACTTCCGGAAAGCGCTTTGAATAGTCAATCAAAAACGAAACATAGTCGCTAAACCTATCTTCCCGTCTCAAGCCATTTCCCATGGAAAACACCACCCCTTCGTTGATCTCAAGATGAGGCATAAGTTCCGGATGTTCAGACATAAAGCTTTCAATATGGTTTTGAATCCTCTCCGGGCTATCCAAATCATCGTAAATATTCCACCATTCTTCCAGCAGCCTGTTTTCTTCATCGGAAATATCCGGATTCATCTGAAACGGAGGCATGTCATCATCATCATCATCAAAATCAAGAATCGAATCTTCCCAAAAATCCTCAACTGGAAACAGCTCTTCCGAGTCGCTTTCCATGCTTGCTTCGAAAATTTCCTTTTCCTCGTCCTTATGAAGACAGCACTTTTTATATTTCTTTCCACTACCGCAGTGGCAAGGATCGTTTCTTCCGATTTTCATAGCCGAATTTTTCTGAACTTCTAAATAAAGAAACTTTTTCAACATATGCTTAAAAGAAGTCGTTTTCCTATTTACTTATTGCCAGCGAGAAATAAAAAAATCCATTCCTTCCAACCCCACTCCAACACGATCTCTTATTTCGGAAAAACGACAACCACAAACCTTAGGCCTACCCTTGCACCCTTTCTTCCCAAACCGTAGTTTTACCTTATGCAAACCCGTCCCTACACTTACCTGTTTCGGATACAGTACCTGGGCCTGCGCTACCATGGCTGGCAGGTCCAAAAAGGAGTAAAAACCATACAGGGCACCCTGCAACGAAGGTTCCGCTACCTGCTTGGCCATGAAGATTTCACGCTGCTGGGAGCCAGCCGAACGGATAGTGGCGTTTCCTGCCTTAATGGAGCCTTTGAGCTTTTTTTAAAACATCCACTCGACACCGCCTCCTTCCTTCCCCATGCCAATGAAAACCTACCTCCGGATATTCGGCTGCTCAGTTGCCAGCCTGTAACTGCTTCTTTCAACATCATTCAGGATGTGTGTCGCAAACAGTACGGTTACTTTTTTTCGATCGGCGAAAAACCCCATCCCTTTCTGACCGCTACCCTGGCCTACGCGGGCAAAAACCCGAACTTGTCCCTAATGGAACAAGGAGCCGCACTTTTCCAGGGCCAACATGATTTTCGCCGCTTTTGCAGCCCCGGGAAAAATACCGAAAATTTTATCCGGCAAATCGATTACGCTGCTATCCTTCCCGTAAAGGAAGATTTACCCTGGCTTACAACAGAAAACACCTGGGTATTTAGGGTAACAGGAGCGGGTTTTCTGATGCATCAGGTAAGAAGAATGGCGGCATCCCTTTTTATGCTTGGCAACGGTGAGCTTGGCCTGGATACGCTTGAAAAAGCCTTGCAAAGTACTGAAAAAAGCCCCTTATGCCCAAAACCACCTGCCGTCGGCCTGGTACTGGAGGAGGTGACTTTCAGAACCGAAACCCTGGACATTGCTTAAATTCCCAGCAGTACTAGACGAATTCATGACATCAACGCACATATACCCAATAAATCAGCGAATACGAAGCAATCCACAGCAGTAGTATTGCAAGCAAATTCAATACAATGCCTACTTTCATCATTTCCCGCATGCCGATATACCCGCTACTAAACAGAATGGCGTTGGGAGGAGTGGAAATGGGAAGCATGAAGGCGAAACTACTTGCCATGGTAACCGGTATCGCAAATAACAATACCTCCTCCCCCAACCCATTAGCAATCCCCATGACCACCGGAAGGAAAATGGTTACAAGTGCTACATTACTCATCACTTCGGTAAGAAACAACGAAACGGCTGTGAGGGTCAGTACCAGTACCGCGACGGAAAACCATTGATTTTCGGAAATGTACCCACCTATTCCCTGAATGATTCCGGCGGCTTCCATGCCCTTAGCGAGCGACATCCCTCCTCCGAAAAGCAGTAAAATCCCCCAGGGAAGCTGCTGCATGCTCTTCCAATCCAGCAACCTCCTTCCTTGAAGTCGCGATGCCGGGATTAAAAACACCAACACGCCCCCTATCATCGCAATAATAGTGTCGTTTAGAAAAGGATTAGGCAAAAGTTTGTTTAAGGGATTTCGGAGAATCCAGAGTAGTGCCGTCATCACCAGCACGCCCGCAGTCCGGATTTCGGCAGTACTCACCGGCCCCAACGCCTGCAACTGCTCCTGAATGACTTTCGCTGACCCGGCAATATGTCCCAGTTTATTGGGATAAGCCACTTTTACCAGTAGCACATACATCAGCAAGCCCATGATAAGGCCAATTGGCAAACCAATCAGTAACCAGCGGCTGAAATCAATGGAAACCCCGTACAATTCCTGCATGTATCCTACTAAAACCACATTGGGAGGGGTGCCGATAATGGTGATCACCCCGCCAATATTGGCAGCATAGGCGATGCCTAGCATCAGGGCAAAGGCAAAATTGGAAAAGCCCTTTTTACCGGCCAGATCCGGATTGGTAGACTGAATTAACTGCAAAATGGACAGGGCAATGGGCAACATCATCACCGCAGTGGCCGTATTGCTAATCCACATGCTCAAAAACAGGGTTGCCAGGTAAAAACCCAGAATGATCCCATCCGGTCGGGTTCCGGTGAATTTGATCAGATTTAGTGCAATCCGCAGGTGCAATTGGTTGCGTTCCATAGCCAGGGCAATGATAAACCCTCCCATAAACAAATAAATGATGGGATTGGCATAGGGAGCCGTCGCTTCACCCATTTCGAAAACGCCCATCAAGGGCAATAAGATCATGGGCAATAGGGCCGTAACAGGTATGGGTACGGCTTCTGTCACCCACCAACACAACATCCAAACTCCGAGTGCAATGACGCTTCCACTCTCACCCAAGGTCCAGATAGCAGCATACTCCCCGGCAAAAAATACAGCAAACAGAAAAGGTCCCAAAAAAAGACCGAAATTATTGGCAGCAGATACGCCACTGGCATTCCCTGATACATTCATCACTGGCACTTGGTGGTTGGAAAAACACCAAAATAAGCTGAATTTTCAAGAACTACTGTAAAAAAGCGAATGATTTGACAAAAAAGTAAGGGATTCCCCTATTGGTAGGGGTTCCAAACGATTTGAAAAAAACCTTTTTTTGTTTTAGGGATTTCGGTTTACCTTCGTGGCTCCAAAGCAATTCTGAAGCGAACGAATTATGAGAACCTGGTTTTTGTGTAAAGTAAAATATGCCAAAGAAAACGAGCAGGGCCTGCTCAAAAATGTATCCGAACAATACCTGGTAGATGCTGTCTCCTTTACGGAGGCCGAAGCCCGCATATACGACATGCTCGGCAGCGTTATCCGCGGCGACTTTCAGGTAACGAGTATCGGCAAAAGCAATATTGTGGATGTGTTTTTCTACGATGATATTGACGTTTGGCACAAATGCAAGATTACCTACATCGTGGCGGATGCAGATAGTGGCAAGGAAAAAAAGGTGACTCAGTACATGCTCGTCACTGCCCACCATGTAAAAGAGGCCTACGAACGAATTTACGAGAGCCTGAACAACATGCTGGTTAGTTTTAACGTGCCCGAAGTAAGCGAAAGTCCGATCGTGGAGATCTTTCCGTATGAAAAGGATGATGAGGAACTCAATCCTGCCATCCCGGATAACTTCAAACCCCTGGAGAACCCGAATCCTGAGGAAGAGGAGGGACAATAGAAACCACCTACCTCAGTTTTCTCTGAACCCTTATTTTAAATCCTCCTGGTATTTGGCCAGGTATGCGTTGATACCTCCCTGCAGATTAAAAAGATTGGAAAACCCAAAATTATCTTCCAGGTGCTTGATGGCCTGTTCACTCCGACCACCCATTTCACAGTGGACGATCACTTTTTTATCCCTAACAATCTGTTTCGCGTAAGAATCAATGCGAGCCAATGGCACCAACTCACCACCTAGGTTGGACCGTTCGTATTCATAGGGTTCCCTAACGTCAATTAGCTGGTATTTTTCGCCTTGGGCTTGTAACGACCGAAAGGCCTCGACGGAAAGCTGCTTCACGTTGGATGCTGTATTTATCCCACAAAATGCTTCGTAATCGATCAATTTGTTGATCGAGGGCCGTTCGCCATTCAGGGGGTTTCCGCTCTTCCTCTTGATGGTAAAGTTCCTGCTGACTAAGGTCAGGGCATCGAAAAGAACTATTTTTCCACTGCTAACCTCTCCAACTCCGGTTATGATTTTGATAACCTCCAGTGCTTGCATGCTACCAATAATCCCCGGAAGCACTCCCAGGACACCACTTTCTGCACAGTTGGGCACCAATCCCGCCGGTGGGGGGCTGGGATATAAATCCCGGTAATTCGGGCCTGTATTCCCCTCTTTATCCCGGTAATTAAATACCGCCACCTGGCCTTCGAATTGATAAACCGAACCGTACACATTCGGTTTTCCAGCCAATACACAAGCGTCATTTACCAGATACCGGGTTGGGAAATTATCCGTCCCGTCGGCCACCACATCGTATCCGGATATGATTTCCAGGGCATTATCTGAAGTTAGCCGCTGTTCGTAGGTTTTAACCTGAATGTAAGGATTGATGCCTTCAAGTCTCTTTTTTGCTGCCAATACCTTGGCCTCGCCAATCTGGGAACCATCAAAAAGCACTTGCCGATGTAGATTAGATGGGGCTACCCGGTCAAAGTCTATAATTCCGATCTGTCCCACCCCTGCCGCGGCCAGGTACAAGAGCAGGGGACTTCCCAAACCGCCGGAACCAACGACCAATACCCGGGATTTTTTTAGCTTTTCCTGGGCCTCAGGCCCGAATCCGGGCAAGGCAAAATGCCGGCTGTAGTGTTCAAATTCCTTATCAGAAAAAATGTTGTTGCTCATAAGCCTATTTTCCACTCCTAAATTTCTCCATCACCTCAACCAATCTGATTCAAGAATGTACTTTAAATCTTATTAGGAATGGGAAATCCAAAATACACCGAATCACGTACATACCAATACGCAATGAATTGATAGAAATTCACTTAAAATTAAACCAAAAATTCTATTTCCAGGTTTCAAATACAGATTCTTTTATACATTGAGGTGATTTTACTAACTTGCAAGTTAAAACCGAAACTCGAATGAAAACAATTTTATTAACTTTTGTCGGCATCCTATTCTTTTTTTCGCTATCCTCCTTTGCTCAGGATAATAGGAAGGACCGACTGGGCATTGGTATCGGCCCCGCCAAAATGTACGGAGACAATACGGGCGTTCACAGCAAGTTGCAATTTAAGGTGCTTCCTGTACTGAGTTTGGATTATAGCAAAAAAATTGAAACGTTCTTTGATGTAAAAGCAACAGTTGGCTGGCAAATGATAAATAGCGGTGATTTTTACAATATGGAACAAATAGACAAGATAGCCGAATCAAATTTGCCTCATGCCTTCAAAGGAAACATCTATTTTGCGGATGTCATGCCCATTTACCATTTCAACCCTAATCAGAGCGGTTACCTACCTTCATTGATAAAGGTATATACGGGATTAGGCCTGGGGTATTACTATTCCCAAAGAACCGATGAGAAATTAATACTAAATGATCCTTCCAGAAGAACCGAGACCTATGCTGCTTCCGACGCTGGAATCTACATTCCCTTCAGGGTGGGTATTTTCAAGGATTTGAAGTCAGATGCGGACATCGGAGTAGAAGCAACTTTAGTAGTCAGCCCCTTTTCTGAACTAGATGGTAATGATCAACAGCAGAAGAGGATCAAGGCCGACATGCTCATGCAGCTCCAATTTTACTACCGGATTTTTATTGGTAAGTAAAAATCAGCGGCAGCAATACTGACCAGCTTCTCTTTTTGTTTTCTATTTCGAGATAAATTCTGTTTTCTCTTTTTAAAAAGCACATATCTGTTTAGATTTAAAAGTTATTATCGTTAGTAATTACTTTATGAAAATCAACAGTTATGTACTATTTCTTTCCGTTGTTGCGGCATTGGGAGGATTTTTATTCGGTTTTGATACCGCCGTTATTTCAGGTGCTGAAAGACAGATTCAGGAAGTTTGGGTACTGAGTGACTGGAGCCATGGCATGGCGGTGGCCATTGCCCTGTACGGAACGGTGATCGGTGCTTTATTTGGAGGCATTCCTGCCGATCGTTACGGGCGAAAATCATCGTTGATAGGTATTGGTGTCTTGTACTTCATTTCGGCACTCGGTTCCGCACTGGCACCGGAAGTCTATTCGTTTATGGTATTCCGTTTCATCGGAGGCATAGGGGTGGGAGCTTCCTCGGTAGTAGCCCCCATGTACATCAGTGAAATATCACCGGCAAAAAATCGAGGTCAACTGGTGGCCCTGTTTCAGTTTAATTTGGTTTTTGGCATTCTGGTAGCTTATTTTTCTAATTACCTGATCGACATAAGCATAGCCGTAGATAGCTGGCGCTGGATGTTGGGCGTGGAAGCCATTCCAGCTCTCATCTATACCTTGTTGGTATTAAGGGTACCGCTGAGTCCCCGATGGTTAATTGCCAAAAGGGACGACTTTGAAAACGCCGAACGGATTTTGAAGCGCACCGACCCGGAAGGGGTTTCGGAGGCCATTCGGCTAGCATTGGAAGAGAAAAAGCTCAATAGGCTAAAAGTGAGTTTTTCTGCCTTGTTTCATGCTAAATACCTAAAAATAACCTTATTAGCGATCTTCATTGCGATGTTCAATCAGCTATCAGGGATCAACGCCATCATCTATTTTGCCCCCAGGATATTTGAAATGGCCGGTATCAGTGCCGAAAGTGCCTTGCTTTCCACCGTAGGTATCGGGGCGGTTAATATGGTGGCGACCATGCTGGGCTTATTTTTAATTGATCGGATAGGTCGTAAAAAATTGATGTACACAGGATCCGTCGGATACATCATTTCCTTATGTTTGATTGCGTATTCATTTTCAGGTGGTCAAATCAATAGTAGTTATTTGCCAATCTTTGTTTTTATGTTTATCGCCTCTCATGCCATTGGACAAGGTGCGGTGATCTGGGTATTTATCTCCGAAATCTTTCCCAATGAAATACGAGCTTATGGTCAATCCATCGGATGTTTTACCCATTGGATTCTTGCTGCCCTTATTGCCAATGTATTTCCCTTCTTTGCCAACCAATTTGGCCCGGTAATCATCTTTGCTTTCTTTGCCCTGATGATGGTATTGCAGCTGTTGTGGGTGCAATTTAAAATGCCTGAAACCAAAGGCAGATCCCTGGAAGAAATTCAACAAGAATTTAGTAAAGACAATGCCTAAAAAAATTATCTGTTTCGGAGAAATGCTGTGGGATATTTTTCCAAAAGAAAGTATCGCCGGAGGAGCTCCCATGAACGTGGCCCTCCAATTACAGCATTTAGGAATGACCGTGGAAATGATTTCTAGAATTGGTGATGACAAGCTTGGAAATAAATTGATCGGCTTTGTTAAGGATTTCGGTCTTTCGGATAGCTTTATTCAAAAAGATCCTATCCACCCCACAGGAACCGTAGTCGTGAACGATCAGGAAAAGGAAAACATTCGGTACGAAATCGTCAAGCCTGCTGCCTGGGACTACATTCAATGGACCGAAAGCATGGAGAAGGAGGTGAAAAACGCCGACGCATTTATATTCGGCACCCTTGCTGCAAGAGGCGAGGAAAGTAAAGCCACCCTTGATAAATTGCTGGAAACCCCAGCCCTAAAAATTGTGGATATTAATCTAAGGCCGCCGTTCTATACTGCCGATTTAATCGAGCATTTGTTAACGAAGGCCGATGTATTGAAGATCAATGAAGACGAACTTACCCTTTTGGCTGATTTCTATGACCTTCCCAGCAAAATGGAGGCCGCGTTGGAAAAATTAAACGAGCTTTTTGATTTTGAACTAATTTGCATCACATTAGGCAGTAAAGGAGCTGCCCTTTACCAGGACGGAGAAATAATCAGCCATCCGGGGTATCCCGTTGCGGTTAAAGATACAGTAGGTGCAGGAGATGCCTTTCTGGCTGGCTTCGTGTACAAATACCTGGCGAATGATTCTCCCGAAAAGATATTGGACTTCGCCTGTGCATTGGGTGCCCTCGTTGCCACCTATTCCGGGGGTACGCCCGTATACAAAATGGAGGACATCCGGCACATTCAAAATTTGTGACCGCAGGTCCTCCTCAATTAGGTCAAACCACTCGTTTTTCGATGTAGCTGGAGTTAAGAATGGCCAACGCTCCCATGTATTTAAGTCGGAATTTGATTAAATCACCTACCTTGTATTTTTCTGGATTCTCTCCCAGGTTGATGATAAGCATATCCGAACTCGCTCCCAATATTTCAAATTCGCCGTCATCGGCAATCATGTACTTGGGATCCACGTCCAGTAGACCCAAATCCAAAATGGCTCGGTAGGAAGATTTTCCATACAGCGACTCATCAATATCTACCGTTTCACCTTGCGGATTGTTCGCCAGATTTCCGGAAGGTAACAAGGGTTTCTCCTGCATTTCGATAATCTCCGCAAAAAGTTCAAAAACATCCGGATTCATGCCTTCGATGGTTTTTTCCTCGAAAAGGTCTACTCCAAAATACAGGGTTTCCCCCACGCGAAAATGATTAACGCCCTTTGGCAGCTGTTTGTGAAGCATGAGCGGAATGGTAACAGAAGTACCTGCTGACACCCAGGGAATCTTTTTATTGAATTTCAATTCAATAATCTGCTTGTACAAAGACAATTGGATCAATTTATCGGCAGAGGGCATCACTCCGTTCAGGCAATTAAGATTGGTGCCCAAACCAATAATTTCCAGATTGGGCAGTTCAAATACTTTGGCATAAAAGTCTATCAGATGATCGCCCATGACGCCCTCCCGGAGGTCGCCTGTTTCCACCATAATAATGATCTTATGCTTTTTATTTTGTTTGACAGCTTCCTCACTTATCCACCGGATGGTATTTAGCTCACTATTTAGGCTGACATCCGCATACCTGACCATATCCGCCAGGTTTCGCTTGGACGGAGGCTTGATGTAGACGGTTTGAACCTTGGGATTGATTTCCTTTACCTTTGCCAAATTACTGATCCGGGAATCATGGATTTCGTCTGCTCCCATGTCAATCAACTCCTTAATGTATTTACGGTTGCCGCAGAGAACTTTCGAAACCACGCCCCAGGACACCTCATTGGTATCAAATTCCTTTTTCAGGAAATCAAAATTTTCTCTAAGTTTATTGCGATAAAGGTTTAAGAAAGCCATATTATTTTTTCAGTCTCATTTCCAGGTATTTATTAGTAAAACCCAGTTTTTCGTACAGTATTCTGGCCGGATTATCCGGCTCCACGTGAAGGGCAATATCTCCTTCGGCCATATCAATGGCCTTTTTCATGAGTTTTTTACCCAACCCTTTTCCTCTTTGGGAGGCATCTACGGCGATGTACACCAGAATATTTTCCGGTATATAGCCTGCCATTCCGGTCCGATTTAATACGGCCGTACCCACTATCTTACCATCCTCCCTTGCCAGGACTGCAAAGCCACCTTTTTCATCCGACTGATCCAATGCATAGTCCAGACAACGCAAGATATCCTCTTTTGGATCTCCGTATTGATCCAGGTGTTGAAACAAAAAATCGGCTACTTCGTGCTTTTGTGAAGCCGTGGCATTATCTTTTACTGAAAGTGTTTCTATTGTAGACATTTATCCGATCGCATTTAGTTTATCTTTCTATTTTTTTTCTAACCTATAAATAAGCAAAAACACTGCTAAAGATGCTAAAACTCCAAAAAAGTTGGGATCCAGACCTAATGGCAGTTCCAGGTTCAACATGGATAGAACCGCGGTGGTTCCGCCACCGATGATCATGGATGAAATCGCTGCCAGTGGAGAGCGCATATTCCAAAACAACCCTGCAATGATGGGCACCAACAGCCCGGACACCATAAAGGCATAAGAATAAAGCATCAACTCTAGCACGTTGGTCATCTGTATGGCAATGATCAGGGCCACAATACCAATTAAAAGGGTAAACAACTGACTTATGCGCATCACAAACCCATCCTTCTTAGTCTTCAGGTACCTGCCAAAAATATCGGTGGTGAGGTTTCCGGACGCAGCCATCAGACAGGAGTCTGCTGTAGAAAGAACGGCAGAAAAATAAGCCGACATCATCAACCCCATAATTCCGGGAGGAAGCACCGTGCTCAACAAAATGGGAAGGCCCATTTCCGGGTCCAGGTTTTCCTGACTTACTGCGATAAGCCCCTGCTCAAAAGCTACTTTGGCCAAAAGCCCCAGGGAAACACCCATAAAAGCCATGATGGGCCATTCAAATAAGCCCGCGATAAACCAGGCTTTTTTGGCAGATTTCACATCCGTGCTGGCAAAAATCCGCTGGTAGAGCGTCATTCCCACGAACCAAATCGGTAAGATGGTAATTCCCCAATTAGCCAGATCCTGCCAGCGCAGATTTGTCAGAGAAAAGTATTCTGCTGGCAGCGTCTCACGAATGGCCTCCCAACCTCCTACGTGAAAATAAGATACCGGAAGTCCGATAAAGATAAATCCCATCATCAATACGATCCATTGTACCGTGTCCGTGTAAATAACCGCCTTAAGTCCTCCCAGCACCGTATACACTACTGCAATGATCCCCATGATCAGCAAGGCAAGATCCAAATCCAGGGGTTTAAATGTTCCAGCTGCCAGTTTGGCACCTGCCAGCAACTGCGACGAGGTAAAACCTAAGTATCCCACAAAACAGATCACAGCAGCCACGATGCCGACTTTCCGGTCGAATAAATTTTGAAAAATCTGGGGAAGGGTGTAAAAATTTTCAAATTCAGGATTCGCCCGGACTTTGGGAATCAGCAATACAGCAGCCATCCAGGCACCCAATAGCCCCGTAAATAGCATCCAACTGCCTGAAAGGCCCATCAAAAAACCCAAACCACCCAGGCCTACCGAAAAGCCACCTCCAACATCCGTGGCCACTACCGAAAGGCCTATGTGCCAGCTCCCTATATTTCTTCCCCCCACGTAATAATCATCCTGACCGGTATTTTTTCGCATGAAGTAAAACCCCACGCCAAGCATTAATATCATGTAAATGATAAAGATGGATAAATCTACTAAAGCCATTTTTTACTGGTTAAGTCAAGAAATTGCTTCCCATTAATGCAATAAAAACTGAAAATTCCTAATCTTTTGCTCATGTTCGACGATTGGAAAAAACAATTGTCATTGGAAAGTGCATAAAAAAAAAGACCGGTTACCCGGTCTCTCTAAACTTTTTATCAGGAAAAGCTATACTTTTTCCGTACTTACAGAAGCAGCGAAATATTCCCTGTTCATTCGTGCGATATTGCTTTGCTTTATTTCCTTTGGACACTCGGCCGAACATGCTCCCGTATTAGTACAGGCACCAAAACCTTCTGCATCCATCTGTGCCACCATTTTTTCAGCACGTGCTCTTTTTTCCACCTTTCCCTGAGGCAATAAGGCCAGTTGGGAAATCTTGGCAGATACAAAAAGCATGGCAGAAGCATTTTTACACGCCGCAACACAAGCACCACATCCAATACAGGTAGCCGCATCAAACGATTCGTCCGCAATTACCTTTGGTATCGGAATTTCGTTCGCATCCGGCACTCCTCCGGTATTTACCGAAACATAGCCACCCGATTGAATAATCCGGTCGAAGGCACTTCTGTCCACCACCAGATCTTTTACGATCGGAAATGCATTGGCTCTCCAGGGTTCAATCGTAATGGTTTCTCCATCTTTAAAAGAACGCATGTGCAATTGACAAGTGGTGGTCTGCTGGGGGCCATGTGGTTGCCCGTTTATGTGCAAGGAACACATACCGCAGATTCCCTCCCGGCAGTCATGATCAAAATGTACCGGATCTTCTCCCTTGCCGGAAAGATCTTCGTTTAGCACATCCAACATCTCCAAAAAGGACATGTCTGCCGAAATACCACTAATTTTATATGTCTTAAAACCCCCTTTGTCAGAGGTGTTTTTCTGTCTCCACACTTTTAAAGTTAGATTCATGTTGTAATGAATTTTTTAGGTTCAATGAATTATTTATAGCTTCGTTGGGTAAGCTTGACATTTTCGAACACGAGCGCTTCTTTATGTAGTGCTTCGTCTTTACCGGCTCCTAAATATTCCCAGGCAGCTACATAGGCAAAGTTTTCGTCGTCCCTCAAAGCCTCTCCTTCCGGGGTCTGGTATTCGTCCCTGAAATGACCACCACAAGATTCGTTTCGGTGCAAGGCATCGTCCACCATTAATTCTCCCAATTCCAGAAAATCAGCTACCCGATGGGCTTTCTCCAACGAGAGATTTAATTCTTCTCCTGTTCCCAGTACGTTTACATCGGACCAGAATTCTTCTTTCAGAGCCCGGATCATTTCTTTAGCTTTCGTCAGGCCAGCCGCATTTCTAGCCATCCCACAGTGATTCCACATGATTTTCCCCAATTTCTTGTGGAAGTGATCCACTGTTTTACTCCCTTTGATCTCCAAGAGTTGCTTCACTCTGGATTTTACCTCTTCTTCCGCTTTTCGGAATTCCGGATGGTCTTCCGGTACCTTATCATAGGACAATCCTGCGATGTAATCACCAACGGTGTAGGGGGCTACGAAATAACCATCCGCCAATCCCTGCATCAATGCAGATGCTCCCAAACGGTTGGCACCGTGGTCTGAAAAATTCGCTTCACCCAACGCATAAAGGCCCGGAACGGTGGTCATCAGGTTATAATCTACCCATAGCCCGCCCATGGTATAATGGACCGCCGGGTATATCATCATGGGCGTTTTATAGGGGTTTTCTCCGGTAATTTGTTGGTACATATCGAATAGATTACCATACTTCCCTCTTACGGCGTCTTCTCCGTCTCTCAAGATAGCGTCTCTGAAATCCAGAAATACCGCCTCACCGGTCTCATTTACTCCCCTACCTTCATCACAGACTTGCTTCGCATTTCGGGAAGCCACATCTCTGGGAACCAGGTTTCCGAAAGAAGGATACTTGGTTTCCAGGTAATAATCCCGATCCTCCTCTTTGATATCCTTTGGCGCAATCTCTCTTTTCCGCAGCTTTTCCGCTACCTCAACGGTTTTAGGAACCCAAACCCTTCCGTCATTTCTCAAGGACTCGGACATCAATGTCAATTTGGATTGGTGATCTCCGGACACGGGGATACAGGTCGGGTGAATTTGGGTGTAACAGGGATTGCTAAAAAAGGCTCCCTTTTTGTGTGCACGCCAGGCGGCAGTGACGTTTGAACCCATCGCATTGGTAGATAAGAAAAAAACATTTCCATATCCACCGGTGCATAGCAACACCGCATGGGCACTGTGAGATTCAATGGCTCCAGTAATAAGGTTCCGGGTCACAATACCCCTGGCCTTACCATCCACCACTACTACGTCCATCATCTCTGTTCTTGGGTATAGCTTTACCTTTCCGTTGGCTACCTGCCTGCTCAATGCGGAATAGGCTCCCAGAAGCAACTGCTGTCCGGTTTGGCCTCGGGCGTAAAAGGTCCGGGACACCTGTGCACCACCAAAGGACCTGTTGGCCAATAAGCCACCATATTCTCGGGCAAAGGGAACCCCCTGAGCCACGCATTGATCAATAATATTTACCGATACCTGCGCAAGGCGATACACATTTGCTTCTCTTGAGCGGTAGTCACCTCCCTTAATCGTGTCATAAAATAAGCGAAAAACAGAATCACCGTCATTTTGATAATTTTTGGCTGCATTAATCCCTCCCTGGGCTGCAATGGAATGGGCCCTCCTGGGACTATCCTGAAAACAAAATGCTTTCACACTGTATCCCAATTCGGCTAATGAGGCCGCTGCAGAAGCTCCCGCCAAACCCGTTCCAACCACAATTATTTCGTATTTTCGCTTATTGGCTGGATTGACCAATTTAACATTGAATTTATGATTCGTCCATTTTTCGGCCAAAGGACCACTGGGTATTTTTGAATTAAGCTTCATCAATATTCAAATTTAAATTCCCTTTAATTTCAATTTTTAATCACCTCAACTGTTCTGTAAAAACATGATGATAGGTATTAGCGCAAATAACGCCGGAATAATAATGGCAAACCCCAAGCCCAATTTCTTGATGAAAGGAGTGTATTTGCTGTGATTAATGCCAAGCGTCTGGAAGGCACTGGCAAACCCATGAGAAAGATGAAAAGCTAATACCCCCATACTTACCACATAAAAAATAACATACAAAATGTTTTCATAGGCAGCCGCAACCACCGTATAACCATCTTTGTAAGTCACGCCATCATACGTCACGTAAGGAATCTCTCCAAACTTAAACTCATACCAAAACCCTCTTAAGTGTACCAAAATAAACACGAGAATCAGGGCTCCCAAAATACCCATATTTCTGGAACTCCAGGTGCTATTGGCGGAGGCGTTTGTAACCGCATATCCCACTGGCCTTGATTTTTTATTATGTCGGGTCAGGATGGCAGAATAGATAGCGTGTAACGCGATAAAGCCAAAATTCAAAATCCCTACCACCCTGATCAATGGGTTGGAAGCCATTGTTTCAGCGTAAATATTAAAGGCCTTCCCATCGTCGGGAAGAAGTAATTGCAAGTTTCCGGCTAAGTGAACCACCAGAAACAAAATAAGGAATATGCCCGTAAGGGCCATTAATAATTTCTTGCCAAGTGTACTATTCAAGGTTTTGGATACCCAACTCATAGAATTTTTCGTTATTACGGTCTGATCTAAATTATTCGATCCAAATTTACATTTGGATTCAATAGTAAACAATCAAACCCCAATCAATGCTCTTATTTTAAATAGTTCTAAATAATTCACTTAAATTTAACTGTAGAATTAACCACTAGCCAGGTTTCTTTGTTTGATAAAATATATAAACTTCAGCAATGAAGCGTTAAAGGGTTAGGAGGAGAGGATGTACGTCTCCAAACGTTTACTTTTGAGACAGCAGACACCAGAATCCCTTTACCTGGTATTCCGGGACTTCGCATGGATCAATAGACTGAACATTGCAGGCAGTAAGCGCTTTTGTCGTTGTCAGATCAGGCGGGCAATGGGTAATAATATCGTCCGGAAAATGAAATATTCCTAAGAAAGATATAATTTAGGGTAACCATTGAAAAAATAAAAACGTTTTGTTGGTATATCCCTGCATTAGCGTAAAAGAGACTTTGTATAAACGTAACCCTAATGATTGGAAATCAACCTCGGATTAACTTGCACAAATCCACCGAAATAATGAAGTACGTTCCGTTTATTGTGGGGCTTTTTGTCCTCATGATTGCCTCGGTTACCTCCTCCCATGCCACCCACATCCGGGCTGGGGAAATCATCGCGGAAAGAATTTCCACCCAAACGCTGACCTATCAGATTACCGTAGTGGGATATACCGATACCCGTTCTACCGTTGTTTTTGGTCCGGGCGAGATTGATTTTGGGGACGGTCGATCAGAGGTTTTGAATACGGAGAGTGCCTTTAACTTTACCGAAAATCTTGGAAACAATATTGAGAAAAATGTATTTGTGATCACCCACACCTACCAGGGTCCCGGCAATTACACCATTCGGTTTATGGAATTTAACCGAAATGCAAACACCTTGAACATGGACCAGTCGGTGGACACTCCTTTTTATATAGAGACCATGATCAGCATTGATCCGTTTTTAGGTGTCAATAATTCTCCCATACTCACCATCGCTCCCGTAGATAATGGTGCGGTAAATCAGACCTACATTCACAATCCGGGAGCTTATGATCCAGACGGGGATAGCCTCGCATACGTGTTGGATGTCCCGAAACAAGCTTTCCAACGAGAAGTAAATAACTATCGGAGCCCGGCTTCGGGAGAATTTAGTTTTACACGGCAGGACGGTACCACCCCTCCTTTTCTGGAACTGGACCCTGTCACCGGCGACCTGATCTGGGATGCCCCCGGAATCGCAGGTCAATACAATGTGGCTTTTCGAATTGAGGAATGGCGCCTGGTGGCAGGAGAATGGCAGCGCATAGGTTATGTACTACGGGACATGCAGATCATCATTGAAAATACGGATAATCGAAGGCCCGAATTGATCATGCCTGAGGACATCTGTGTAGAAGCAGGTACCGAGATCACTGAAATCTTCCAGGGAATGGATCCGGATGGGGACCCAATCATGATTGAAGTCTTTGGGGATCCGGTAGAAATCACCTCTTCACCAGCTTCGTACAGTCCCGAATCGACGTTCCAACCCTCGCCTGGTATTATTAGTTTTGAATGGCAGACGGTATGTAATCATGTTAGGGCAAGAACGTATCAAGTCCGGGTCCGGATACAGGATCAGCCGGATTCGGGACCGGCATTAGTGGATATTCAAACCTGGAATATCACGGTAGTGGCCCCTCCCCCCACGCCTTATGCCATCGAGCAGCAGCAAGGCCGCTCAGCTCTCCTGGAATGGGATCCCTATGTTTGCTCCAATGCAGCCGAAACCATGCAGGTCTGGCGCAGGATCAACAGCGACCCCTATGAACCAGATTCCTGTGAAACCGGAATTCGGGAGGGATACACGCTGGTAGGAGAAACCAACATGGATACGTTTGATTTTCAGGACACCAACCAGGGGATGGGATTAAGTCCCGGCAATACCTACTGTTACCGCCTGGTGGCTGCCTTTCCTTCTCCCAGATCGGGTGAAAGTTACGTTTCTGAAGAAATATGTATCACCGTAGACGTGGACGTACCCTTGATTACCAATGTGAGCGTAGAAGAAACCAGCTCGGAATCTGGTGAAATCCTGGTGAGATGGACTCCCCCATACGATATTGATACCGACATCTATCCGGTACCTTTTACGTATGAGCTAATTCGCAATCAGGGTTTTGCCGGAACAAGTGGCACCACGTCATTGATTACCACTCCCGATACTGTATTTACGGATAGTCAGTTAAATACCGAAAATCTGGTCTATAATTACAAAGTCATCCTGCTTTCGGATGGGGAAAAAATAGACACCAGCAGCATTGCTTCTTCGGTTAGAGTTGATCCTACGATCATCAACGAAGCCATCGAACTTCAATGGGAATTTCAGGTTCCGTGGAACAACGAGGATTCAAGTTTCCCCCATTTGGTATACCGAAACCGTACTGATGCAGCGGGAGAAGACACCGAAAATTTCACGCTTATAGCCGAGGTAAATGTAACGGAAGATGGGTTCGTTTACCTGGATGACGGTAGTCATAATGGCGTACCGCTGGATACCGAAAAGGAGTATTGCTATTACGTGGTAACAAATGGAAGTTACAACCTGGATATTCTGGAATATCCACTGGCGAATAATTCCCAGATCGTGTGTGCCCGGCCTGATGACGACCGGCTTCCCTGCCCTCCGGTATTGAGCTATGAGGGGCCCGAATGCACTGACTTCCTGGCAGACAAACCATGTAATTTTAGTGATTTCTACCACGATCTGAGTTGGGAACCAGATTTTACCGGGGAATGTGATTCGGAGCTGAACGGTTATCGCATTTACTTTTCCAATACTGGAGAGGAAGGAACGTTTAATTTGGTGTCCACCGTTCCCGTAATTCAAATGGAGACCCGGATTGAAGGGCTGACGGAATTGAAAGGTTGCTATTACATCACGGCCGTCGACCGGTCAGGTAATGAAAGTGAACCCAGCAACGTCGTTTGTATAGACAATTGCCCTAATTATGAATTACCGAATGTATTTACTCCAAATGGAGATAACATTAATGACACCTTTCAGGCATTTGACAACCCGTATGACAAGTGTCCTCGATTTGTGGAGGCGGTAGAAATCAATGTTTACAATCGCTGGGGTACCCTGGTTCATTCCTATAACAGCACGCTGGCAACTGAAAACAATATTTACATTAATTGGGATGGCAGGGACACTGAAGGCAATGAGTTGCCGTCAGGAACCTATTACTATGAAGCAACCGTTTACTTCGATGTACTGGATGAAAACCTTCGCCAAAAGAAAAGTAAAGGTACCATTCAGTTGATGAAGTAACGCCAAATCACTAATTTAGTGGTTATTGAAAAGAAATCAATTTATTTAAATTTTAAACCTATAAAGTAACAAGGATTTTATGAAAGCCCATACTAAAACAACCCAAGATAGCCTTTCCCCGCAAGATGCGCTGACTTTTTTAAAGGAGGGAAATAAACGATTTATCAGTAACCTGAGCACGAATAGAAATCTGCTCCAAATGGTCAACGAGACCCGGGATGGCCAATGGCCCTTTGCGGTTGTGTTGAGTTGTATTGACTCCAGAACATCTGCAGAGTTGATTTTTGACCAGGGATTAGGCGATATATTTAGTGCCAGGGTAGCCGGAAATGTAGTCAACGAAGATATTTTGGGTAGCATGGAATATGCGGTGAAATACGCTGGTTCGAAATTGGTATTGGTACTGGGGCATACCAAATGTGGGGCCGTAACCAGTGCCTGTAAAAAGGTAAAAGACGGAAATATTACGGCCCTTCTGCATAAAATCAAACCAGCGATAGACAGGGCTACAAAAGAGTCCAATGGGGCCACAGAAGATTCTGTTTTCATAGAGAAAGTGGCTACCTTTAATGTGCTTGAGGCGATGGAAGAAGTTAGAGAACGAAGTCCGATCATCAGTAACCTGGAAAAAGAGGGTAAAATCATGGTAGTAGGAGCCGTTTACAATGTAGAAACGGGCCAGGTGCAGTTTTTCGAAAATTAAGCAGCTAAGCGAATTGATTTTAAGGCAGCTTCGGACCATCGGTTGAAGCTGCCTTAATTTTTTCATTACCTTTGTACCCTTAACCAACAAAACCGCCTTTTATCATGGTAGCTTACGTATTTCCGGGCCAGGGAGCCCAGTATCCAGGAATGGGAAAAGAACTGTATACCCAAAAACCCGAAGCAAAAAAACTATTTGAACTGGCCAATGAAATTTTAGATTTCAAGATTACAGATATCATGTTTGAAGGTACTGCCGATGCCTTGAAACAAACCAATGTCACCCAGCCAGCGGTGTTCCTTCATTCGGTAATAACAGCCTTGACATCTGAGAAATTCCAGCCTGACATGGTTGCCGGGCACTCCCTGGGTGAATTTTCCGCATTGGTGGCCAATAAGGCATTGCGGTTTGAAGATGGGTTACGGCTGGTTCATCAACGGGCACTGGCCATGCAAGAGGCCTGTGAAATTAACCCCTCTACCATGGCAGCCATTCTCGGACTGCCCGATGAACAGGTAGAAGCCATTTGTTCCACCATTGTGGGACATGTAGTGGTTCCTGCTAATTACAACTGTCCCGGGCAGCTAGTCATCTCGGGAAGCCTGGAAGGAATACAAATCGCCTGTGAAAAAATGAAAGCTGCCGGGGCGAAACGAGCCCTTCCACTACCTGTAGGCGGTGCTTTTCATTCGCCACTGATGGAACCAGCCCGGGTCAAACTCGAATCAGCCATCCATTCCACAACTTTTTCAACTCCTAATTGTCCTATTTACCAGAACGTTAGTACTACTGCCGTGAAGGATGTGGAAACCATCAAAAGAAACCTTATTGCACAGCTCACAGCACCTGTCAAATGGACTCAATCGGTGCAGCACATGGTGCAAGACGGGGCCGTAACATTTATGGAATGTGGACCCGGAAAGGTCCTGCAGGGATTGGTTAAAAAAATACACAAAGAAGCCGAAGTCGACTCGATGGAATAAATCAAAACCAAGCCATTAACCGTCGGAATAGAGACCGACGGTTAATGGATCCTTGCATTTTTTCAATAGTTCTTTATTGCTTGTTTTTTCCAATGGGTGAATATACTCGGGCAAAACCTCTGCCAAGGGCACCAGTACAAACTTTCGAAAGCGCAACTGAGGATGGGGTACCTGCAATACCTCCGATTGGATAACCGCTTCGTCAAAATAAAGGATATCTATATCCATGGTTCGGTCTCCCCATTTAGTTTCCCGTTTTCTACCCAGGCGACGCTCTATTTGCTGGATACAGGCGAGGGTTTTCTCAGGATCCATTTTTGTTTGGAGTACCAGTACCTGATTCAGATAAGGGCTACGTGATTCCCCTCCCCAGGCTTCTGTTTCGTAAATAGCAGAAGCTCTCACTAACTTCATCTCCTGTAGCAAGCAATTTACTGCTTCATTCAATAATAACAGCCTATCGCCCTCATTTCCACCCAAGCCCAGTACCACCGTATGCATAACCAATTTTATTAATTCAAAATACTCAGTTTTGGCAAAAATAGGTTATTTTTGAAACTTACTAAAACAGAGGGTGTCTATGAAATTTTTAAGCAACGTTTTAGCCGTGATCGTCGGAATGCTGGTTTTTTGGGTGCTTGCCTTTTTTATTATGGCGGGAATCATCGCCGTCACTGCCGGTTCCGGTGAAATAGAAATAGAAGAAAATACACTTCTTCACCTTAATTTAAATGGTGTCGTACTGGTAGAGCGCGCTCCGGAGGACGACATGTCCCTACCTCCCTTGCCTTTCGTTGGAAATGTTTCCAGTGTAGGACTCAATCAGGTCATCCGTGCCATTGAAACGGCCAAAGAAAATTCGGATATCAAAGGCATCTACCTGGAAAGCGGCCTTCTTTCCGCCGGTCAATCGCACATCCTCGAAATTCGAAATGCATTAAAATCATTTAAAGAAAGCGGGAAATTTATCGTCGCTTATGGCGAATATTTTTCAGAAACGGGCTATTTCCTATGTTCCGTAGCGGACGAAATTTACCTCAATCCCATCGGCGATTTGGAGTTTAATGGTTTTTCCGCCAATCCCATTTTCCTAAAAGGCCTGCTGGATAAAATCGAAGTAGAACCGGTAATATTCCGGGTGGGGGAATTTAAAAGTGCCATCGAACCCTTCATCCTGGAAAAGATGAGTGAGGAAAACCGCTTGCAAACAAGCGTTTACTTGAATGACCTGAATCAGGTGGTCCTGAATGAAGTGGCAGCAAGTCGTTCAATGGAGCTGGAAACTGTTCAGGAAATCAACGACAACATGTCTGTCCGCAACAGCCAGGATGCCGTTTCCCTGGGATTGATAGATGCCCTTTGGTACGACGATCAGGTCAAAGGAAGGCTCCGGGAAAAACTGGGCCTGGAAGAAGATGAAGATATCAATAGTATAAACATAAGCGGAATCAATCAGACAGCGAAAGAGAAGAACAGGCTTTCGCGGAATCAAATAGCGATCATCATGGCGGATGGTGAGATCGTCGGCGGCCAAAATCCAGATCAGATCAGTTCAGACCTCTTCCTGAAGGAGATCCGAAAAGCACGAAAAAATGAGGATGTGAAAGCCATCGTATTGCGAATAAATTCCCCGGGAGGCTCCGTCGTAGCTTCAGAAGTACTATGGAGGGAATTATCCGAAGCGCAAAAGGAAAAACCCCTCATCGCCTCCATGTCTAACTATGCCGCTTCCGGTGGGTATTACCTGGCCGCACCCGCCGATACCATTGTAGCGCAGCCCAATACCATTACGGGTTCTATTGGTATTTTCGGCATTCTATTTAACACACAGGGGCTTCTCAACAACAAACTAGGAATCACGACTGATGTGGTCAGCACCGGGACTTATTCCGACTTCCTAAATCCTACCAAGGCCATGTCCGAAGAAGAAAAAGCCATCATGCAAAAAAAGGTGGAAGAAGGCTACGATACGTTTATTCAACGCGTGGCTGATGGCCGAGAAATGAGCCGGGAGGAAGTCATTGCCATTGCCGGTGGCAGGGTTTGGTCCGGAAGCATGGCCAAAACGATTGGCCTGGTAGATGTCATCGGCGGCTTCGAAGATGCCATTCACATAGCTGCTCAAAAGGCAGGTTTGGAAGACGACTATCGGGTCGTTGCTTATCCGAAACAAAAAACCCTCCTGGAACAACTTCTGTCCGACTTTGGCACCGATGTGCAAAGCACCTACAATCGCGTAAAATATGGGGCTTCCTACGAAATATTCCAGATAATGGAACGAATGAAAAAACTGGAAGGTAGAATGGCCATCCTCCCATTTCTACCGGAAATTGACTAATTAAATTTATATCATCTATAACCTAAGCAATTAAAACCCCGGTAAATACCTCACTATATCCATGTCATTCCCCTTATCAAAATATTACCTGTTCTTGCTGCTACTCCCCTTTTTAAAAATCACCGGGCTATGGGCGCAGGAGCCGGATTCCATCGCCACATACAATGTCAGGTTGGACACCCCATCTGATTCAGGCTATCTCTGGGAAAACCGGGTATCTCAACTCATTAACCTGATCCGAATCCACGAAATGGATATTATCGGAAGAAACGGAGGCTTGTACACGCAGGTGGAAGACCTTAACAAGGACCTCGATTTCCCTTATATAGGAGAAGGCAGGGAATCTGGAGAATCTTGTGCCGTTTTTTACAATCCTGAAAAATTTCAGCTTTTAGATACAGGGGCGTTCTGGCTTGCTCCGACTCCGGAAAAGCCTGTGAATGGTGGGGATATCGCCCGCAACAGAACTTGCTCCTGGGGTAAATTCAAAACATCAAACGATGAATTATTTTATGTGTTTAACGTGCACTACCATCCCATCGATCCATCTGCCCTGGAGGAGAGTAAAAAGCGGCTACATAAAAAAATCACGGAGATAAATAAGGAGCACTTGCCCTGCATCCTGACAGGTGATTTCAACGGGGAAGAATACAAGCCTGCCTACCAGAACTCAATAGAGGACACCATTCAAAACGACGAAGACCAGTCGTACTCCCCTCCCAATTCCAGTACCAAACGAATTTCCTTTCCGCTTCGTAGGGCCTTCTATCCGGAAAAGAGCATCGGAACTGTTTTTTTCAATGCTGATTTTTCCGTGGAGCAACTTGTCTCCCGTGGTTTTAATTGCGGCGAAAAATCCCCAAGCACACATTCCCCGCTGTTGGCCCATCTGAAATAGCAAAGGAAGCTCTAGACAGTGCCTGCACGGGATCTGCTCAATTGATGGATTTTTTAGAATTCAGAGGGTTAAAAAGTATACCTTCATCCTTTTTTGTGTTATTTTTGCCCCCTAAATTAAATCAGCATGTCACTTTCTACCAAATACGACTCCCAAAGCTCCGAATCCAAATGGTACCAATACTGGATGGATCACGGCATGTTTCATTCCGAACCGGATGATCGGGAGGCTTATTCCATTGTCATACCACCGCCGAACGTAACCGGTGTACTCCACATGGGCCACATGCTTAACAATACCATCCAGGACATCCTGATTCGAAAAGCACGGATGGAAGGTAAAAATGCATGCTGGGTTCCCGGAACGGATCACGCTTCCATAGCTACTGAAGCCAAAGTAGTGGCGATGTTGAAAGAGAAAGGAATCGAGAAAAAATCCATCAGTAGGGAAGCTTTTTTAGACCATGCCTGGGAATGGAAAGAAAAATACGGGGGGATAATTCTGGAACAACTAAAGAAATTAGGAGCTTCCTGTGACTGGGACCGAACCCGATTCACCATGGACCCCTCCCTGAGCGAAGCCGTTACCAATGTATTTGTAGAATTACATAAGAAAGGAAACATCTACAGGGGAATCCGAATGGTCAATTGGGATCCCAAAGGTAAAACGGCCCTTTCGGACGACGAGGTTATTTTTAAGGAAGTGCCATCCACCCTATACCATATTGCCTACAAAATTGAGGGTTCGGACGAGTCGCTGACCATTGCCACTACCCGTCCGGAAACCATCATGGCAGATGTTGCCATATGCATCCACCCGGAGGACAGCAGGTACCGCCATCTAAAAGGTAAAAAAGCATTGATCCCTTTGATCGAGCGAGCGATTCCGATCATCGAAGATGAATACGTGGATCGTGAGTTTGGAACCGGATGTCTCAAAATTACGCCTGCACACGATATCAACGATTATGAAATTGGCATAAAGCACAAATTAGAAGTCATTGACATTTTGAACGATGATGGAACCTTGAATGAAAAAGCCACTATTTTAATCGGAGAAGACCGTTTTGTTGCCCGAAAAAAAATAGCAAAACTTCTCAAGGAGGCCGGACAGCTGACTCAAGAGGAGGCCTATGCTTCCAACATGGGGCATTCGGAAAGAACCGATGCCGTCATCGAACCGAGGCTTTCCCTGCAATGGTTCTTGAAAATGGAAGCAATCACCCAACCGGCCCTGAAGGCGGTGATGGACGATACGATTCAGCTTTTCCCTCCCAAGTTCAAAAACATGTATAAGAGCTGGATGGAAAATGTCCGGGACTGGTGCATTTCCCGCCAACTTTGGTGGGGCCACCGAATTCCAGCTTATTACCTCCCCAATGGGGAGTATATTGTTGCCAATAGTACTGAAGAAGCCCTTACCCTTGCCAGGGAAAAGTTCAATGAAAAGTTTACCGAGGACGATTTGAAGCAGGACGAAGATGTACTGGACACCTGGTTTTCGTCCTGGCTGTGGCCCATTTCCGTCTTTGATCCTGATTTTTTCAAAACGGGCAAAAAAAACCGGGATCTGGCCTATTATTACCCGACTAATGACCTGGTAACTGCCCCGGAGATATTGTTTTTCTGGGTAGCCAGAATGATTATTGCCGGCTACGAGTATACCGGTGAAAAACCGTTCAAGAACGTTTATCTGACTGGAATCGTACGGGATAAGTTGGGGAGGAAAATGTCCAAATCGCTGGGCAATTCTCCGGATCCTCTCGACCTGATAGCCACCTATGGCGCTGACGGGGTTCGGACAGGCATGTTGTTTAGCAGCCCGGCTGGCAATGACTTGCCCTTTGATGAAAAACTAGTGGAGCAGGGCAGAAACTTTTGTAATAAAATCTGGAACGCCTACAGACTGATCGAAGGGTGGGAAGTAAGCTCTAGCCCCAATCCTACAAACGAAACCGCTATCGCCTGGTTTGAAAGTAAATTTCAGCAGTCACTGGCAGAGCTCACGGACCATTTCGAAAAGTTCCGCATCTCGGATGCCCTGATGACGGTATATAAATTGGTTTGGGATGACTTCTGCTCCTGGTACCTGGAAATGATTAAGCCTGCCTATCAGGCACCAATAGATGCTTATTCGAAAGCACGCACCGTTGCTTTTTTCGAGGATTTATTGAAAATGCTCCACCCTTTCATGCCTTTTATTACGGAAGAGCTTTGGCAGCAAATTGGAGAGCGGAAAGACGGAGACGCAATCATGCTTTCTCAATGGCCAAAAAACAGCCCCTATGACGAACAAATTGTTTCCGAGGCGCAACAAATTTTTGAAGTAATTTCGCAGATCAGAAATATTCGCGCATCGAAGGGACTCTCTCCCAAGCTGCCTTTACACCTATACATTCACACGGAAACTCAAAGCCTGTATACCCGATTTGAAGAAATCATAAAAAAATTGGCCACTATTTCGGCAATAGATTTTGGTGATCCCGAAGGAAATGCCGTTAGCTTTGTTGTGAAGGCGGATGAGATCTACATTCCATTGGAGGAGGAAATAGATCTGGAGCAAGAAAAAGAAGACCTGATGAAAGAATTGGAATACACCAAAGGGTTTTTGAATTCCGTTTCGAAAAAGCTGGCCAACGAAAAATTTGTTTCCAACGCCCCGGAGGCCGTCGTGGAAAAAGAAAAGAAAAAAATGGCGGATGCTCAGTCGAAGATGAAAGCACTGGAGGAAAGTTTGAAAAAATTGGAAAACTAACCATTGGGATGTAAAATCAAAAGAAAAGGGCATGATATGACCTGTATAATCACAAAAAAAGAGCCGCTAAATGCCTGCTCTTCAAAATAATACTTTTTAAAATAGGTGTTTTCGACTGCTTATTTATGCTTGATAGGTCTAATGGTTCGGTCGTAAAGGGCGATCGCATCGTTGATGATTCTCATGGCATCTTTCTTACCTAAAAAATCCTCCACCTTTACTTCTTTGTTTTCCAGCTTTTTATAATCTTCAAAAAAACGGTGCGTTTCCTTCATCAAATGGGGAGGTAACTCTGAAATATCGTCTATGTAGTTGACCGATTGGTCGTCTGCAGCTACGGCAATAATCTTATCATCGGCTTCTCCTCCGTCTACCATACGCATTACCCCTATGACTTTCGCCTTTACCAGCGTCATGGATGGAATGTCGATTTGGGAAATGATCAAGATATCCAGCGGATCGTGATCCTCGCAAAAGGTTTGGGGTATAAACCCATAATTAGCCGGATAATGAACCGCAGAAAAAAGGACCCTGTCGAGCAATAACATTCCGGATTTTTTGTCCAATTCGTATTTTCCCTTACTCCCTTTGGGAATTTCGATTACTCCCATTACGTATTCTGGAGAATCTTCACCTATGCTGACATCATGCCAAGGATTAATCATATAAAAAACAATTTAATTAACATTATTGAGCATGCAAATTAGCTCCATTTTGCCGGTCGACAAAGGAAACAGGATAAAATTTTGGGACAAGCAAAATAAAAATGGAAGCCGGTGCTTGGAAAGCCTATTTTCACCAAAAACCCCTTTGAATTAATTTAAATGAAGATAATTGCTACCGATCTGCTTCAGGTGTATCTGATTCCGGGGCTCCCAGGTTGGGCAAGTCCACGCAAATCACCGTGCCCTTACCCACATCGGAGGCAAGAATGACATTTCCTTTGAGCTGCTCTACTGATTCCTTCACCATATACAATCCCAACCCAGAGCCTACATTGCGCTGCGTGGCACGATGGAACAGGTTAAACACGTCGGTTTGATGCTTTTCTTCGATTCCAATTCCATTATCGGCTACCTCCATATTCGCTTTTTTGGTGCCCGCCTTAATTTTGATTTGAATCCACCCTTTTTCACCTTCTTTTTGAAATTTATAAGCGTTACTAAAAAGGTTATTGATGATCACCCGAATTTTTGACTCGTCGGAATAGAACGACCCTTCCTGGACTACATCAAGCTTCATTTCAAGTAAACTCAAGTCCCATTTTTCTTTATATTCCGTTACCAATTGATCCAGGATGTCTTTGAAATTTATGGCTACTACTTTATTCTCGATTTTGGTAGATCGGTAAAAGTCCAGCATTTTATAAATAAAATCGTCTAGTTTAAGGGTAGCCGAGTCGATCATTTCAAAATATTCTATAATTCCCGGTTCGAGGACTTCTGTTTTTGCCAGCTTGGAAATACCGGAAATGCTCATCAATGGACCTCTGAGTTCATGAGAAAGACTATAAACAAACTGGTTCATTTCGGAGTGCAACTTTTGCAAGCGCTCGTTTTTTTCCTTTAGCTCTTTGCGCGCAAAATAAATCTCGGCAGCATTGATTATCGCATTTTTGATTTGTTCCAGATTCCAGGGTTTGTCAATGAATCGGTATACCTCTCCCCTATTGATGGCATCAATCACGCTGGAAATATCTGAATAGCCCGTTAGCAATATCCGAATGGGATCCGGATTGATTTCCACCAGTTTTTCAAAAAACTCCACTCCCGTCAGGCCTGGCATCCGCTGATCGGCAATGACCACTTCAAATTCTTTGGTTCTGGCTATTTCCAGTCCTTCTTCTGCATCCAGTGCGGTATAGACTTTAAACTCCCTTCTCAATGCTGCCTTAAACGAATTCAGATTATTATCTTCATCATCAATGTACAGCACATTGATTTTTTGTTTCATCAGCTGTTAATTTTGATCTATCGGTAAATCAATTATAAAAATAGTTCCTACATTTTCTTCTGAATCAACTTTTAAAGTACCCTTATGGTTTTCGATAATCGTGTACACAATAGACAAACCCAGCCCCGTTCCTTTTCCAACCGCCTTGGTTGTAAAGAAAGGTTCAAATATTTTGTCTTTCACCTGGGGGGGCATACCCGGTCCATTGTCCTGGATTTTGATGATCACCCGTTGGTTTTCGAAAGCCGTACTGATGGTAAGTTCGGGTTCTCTTCCTTCGATGGGATGATCCATAAGGGCATGGATGGCATTACTAATAATGTTCATAAAAACCTGGTTAATTTTCCCAGCCAGGCATTCTACCATCGGAATCGACCCGTAATTTTTCGTCAATTTAATCCTCCCGGACATGTTGCTATTCAGTAGAATCAAGGTGCTGTCGATACCGTCGTGCAAATCGACTTTTTTAACATCCTGTTCATCCACTCTCGAAAACAACTTCAGCCCCCGTACGATTTCAACGGTCCGCCTGGCACCATCTTCCATGCCATTGAGCAACTGTTCTACTTCCTCCAGCAGGTATTCGATTTCAATGTCCTCCTCCAACTCTTCTATTTCCGATTTGGTTTCTTCAGTAAACTCCTCTTTTCCTTTCTCCCGGTAAGTTTCCATTAATTCCAAGATATCTTTCAGGTCCCGTTTTAAGGGAGAAATATTGGAACTCACGAAATTAATTGGGTTATTGATTTCGTGGGCAATCCCGGCGGTTAGCTGACCTAAAGATGCCATTTTTTCCTGATTGACGAGCTGTGTTTGGGTATTCTGCAAGTTTTTTAGCGTTTTTTCCAATTCTTCGGTCCTGGATTTTACCATTTCCTCCAAATAAAGATTCTGCTCTTTAATCAGGCGCTCGTTTTCTTTCAGCGCTTCCAATTTGTCCAGCTGTTCGTGTTCTTTTTCCTTTTTTAATATATTGATTTTGTCAGCCAATGCAAAGGAAAGTAATAAGGCTTCGATTGCGGTACCTGCCAACAGCGGGAAATTAGCATAGGAACCCAAATCAATGACCCGCTGATTATGCAGGATGAATACTACCAGACCAAAAAGTAAAAAACTCCAGGCCAGCAAGAAAAAATAGGCAGACCGATACCCCTTTCTGGCTGCTATTATCCCAACGGAGAAAAAACAAATGGCCAAGACCATCCCATTAAGGTCCGTTAGGGAATAGCTCCACTGAACAAATCCAAAAACCCTAAAGATCAGGGCTAATACGTATGATAATGGGATTAGGTAAAGAAATTTATCGTATTTGGGGACATAAACATCTGTTTTCAAAAACAATTGAATGAAAGGAATGACGAAGATGCTCGAAAGCGCTGTAAATCCAATAATACTTACCTCATACAGAAAGGCATTTTCCATCAGAAAAAAATACGAATACCCCGACAGGGAAAGTTGGGCCAGGGCGATAAAAAGAATGTAAAAACAATAAAAAAGATAAACTTTATCCTTGACAGAAAAATAAAGGATCAGATTATACAAAAATAAAGCGATCATGATCCCAAAATAGGTGCTGATGATGATCAACCGCAGGCTGTAATTTTGAAAAAAAGTAATCGAGGGGGAAATCGAAACATCAAATTCTACTGGAACGCTGGATCTTATTTTAAAAACCAGGGTGGAATTGAGTTCTTCACCCGGAATAATTCTAAAAAACGGATTAGGGTTCTTTAAGGGATTCGTTTTTGATAATTTGGTTCCCGAACTGATCCGGGAGGCGATTTCTCCCGAAGCATTAAATCGAAGCAATTCTACTTCCCGAAATGAGGGATTGCTGATTTCAATCACATAGAGACTGTCCTGGATTAGTCCATCTATTTGGTCTAAATCCATTTTTACGTACAAATCCTCTTCCAAAACCCCCAAATCGATGGTTTGATAGGCTTCTTTATCAAACAATTCGCTGTCTAATGAGGAAAAAGTAAAATCCTCCTTGGTGGTGAAATAACTGAAATTTTGGAAACGCATGCCCTCATCCTGGCTAAAGACACCCAAATAATAAATAATCGGAAGAGTAACGAACAAAATCAAAAACAAGGACAAGCCGATGCTCCTCATGTAATGGTATAAATGTTTCATTTATCAGGCTTTGGTATCTGTAGTTCAAACTGCAATTCCATCTTCCCTTTCGGACCACTTTCGATCGTATTGAAATTTATTTTTTTTCTTAAATCAAAAATATAAGACCGCTCGGAATCCTGGGCATGTGAAAGCTCGTTGATATCGTTAATTTCCAACGCAGTGGCTATGAGCCCTTCTTTAGGGTAATAAAAGGAACCATTGTCTCCTAAAATGGAAATCACCTGGTACCCGACACTTTTGGAAATACTCAGGGTCACAGGCGAACTCAGTCCAAAGAGTTTTTTCAGATTCAACTGCGGAAGAATCGCAATTCCTACTCTTACCAGGTAAATGCTACCTATACCGTATCCGGCTACCTCCCGGCTATTCCACAATCCGCAATATTCGGCTACCTCCAAATCCTTAAATTCCGAAAGGTAATCATTGATTTGAGGATCAATTTCTCTTATTGCCAGTTCAAAAGGAAGGGGAAAGTTTTCGGTTCTAAGCTGAATTCTTCCGCCACCCAAAATTCTCAAATCCTCCATGGACTCGAACAAAATCAGGTAGACATGCGGATTCAACGCCCAGGACCGATCCGCGGAAGTCACTTTCGTAATCCCATACGACTCCAGAACTTTATGATGCCCAAATATATATTTTTCCGTGGCTTCAATGTCGTCAATAGCCCTGACTATCCTAACTCTAACCTTCATTCAGATCGATTATTTGGTCCAAATCAACATAAAACCTTCCGGATGCTACGGGTAGCCCGAGTAGTATCATTCTGGCATAATGGCAACAAGCCGCTCCTCCCAAAACAACGGAGGAGGCAAGTTGAGGCCAGGAAGTTATGGATTTTCCAAGTTCCGAAAAACTGTACTGTACCCGTTGGGATAGGTTATCAAACTGCAGCAAAGCCATCATAACGTCCTTACCTTTATCCGGAAGCTTAGCCATTAAATCGGCTTCCTTACCAAAATCGGCTAAAAGTCCATGAAAAATAGGCCTTTGCGGCTCCTTGTCGAATCTTTCTATGTCCATCATTCCCCTGTCACTGGTATCCATTATTACCGGTATGCCCAAACTTTTTGCTTTGATTCTACTTTGGATTTTTACCGGTAAACTATCGCATTCTTCGATCAGCAAATCTAGCTTCTTTCCTTTCCAGGTAAGGAATTCCTCCAAGTTCGCTTCAGAAATGCCATCATTAAACAGACTGACTTTCAAGTAGGGGTCTATTTCTGCAATTTCCCTGGCCACAATCCAGGACTTTTTCAGCCCCAAATTAAATAGACCTGTACGGATCCGATTCATATTACTCAAATCCAGGGTATCAAAATCAGCGATGCGCAACTCTCCAAAACATCTTTCCATCGCCAGGCAAAGCGCGACACTTTGACCTACTGACAGACCAATTACCCCAATAGACTGCTCCTGAAGCTTTTGTTGTTCTTCTTCTGTGATTTTATACTTATTTCTGACGGTACGTAACCGGATAAAGTCTTTTTCCTCTAAAATGCGGACCAGCGTTTTTCTCCAGGGATAGTATATCCAATTACCGCTTTCCTGAGCACTATTGCCAGAAGCAGTATAAAATTCCACCTTCTTCTCCGACAACTCCTCCAGGCTCAAACTCCTTTTGGGGTTCGAAGTTTTTATCAGCTCGGTCAATTGCAGTTCAAAAGTATCAAAAAACATTACTTTACCTGTATCCTTCAGTTTTGTTACTACTTCCTTATCCACCGGGTCTCTAGGTGATAATATTACAGGTTTCCATACATGATCTAACTCATTTTTATCAGTTGAGTCGTCCATAATTTTATGACTAAAATAGGTGATAATATTGGTAAAGTTATATTTTTGTGTTCATAAACAATCAAAAATACAGAATTAATTTATTATATTATTTTTTGTATTTTAGGTTTAAATCCTTAATTTATAAAATAAACTTTTGAATATAAATAAATTACGATTAAACTAATGAATAATATTTGAAAAAGACCGTTATTTTATTTAAAATTAAAAATCAAATTTTTATTCTTTTCAAATTTCAGGGCAATTACGATATTTAAGGCATGGAAAAAGACAAGATCACGATACTCTATGTAGATGACGAAGTAAATAACCTTAAGGCGTTTAAGGCTACTTTTAGGAGGGATTATAAGATTTATCTGGCAGAATCAGCTGATGAGGGGAGGGATATTTTATTACAGCAGGACATTGATATTATTATTACCGACCAACGCATGCCTAAAGAAAACGGGGTAGATTTTTTGGAATCCATCATCCCCATGCACCCCGATCCCATGCGGATTTTACTCACCGGCTACACCGATATTCAGGCAGTTATTGATGCGATCAATAAAGGTAAAGTCTACCACTACCTGACCAAACCCTGGGAAGAGGATTATTTGCGTACCGTGGTGAAAAATGCATTTGAGGTTTACTCCCTGAGACGGGAAAACAAACAGCTTACCGATAGTTTGCTCAAGGCCAATGACCAATTAGAATTTCTTCTTCGACAGAACCTACTCTCTTAAGGCTGTCAGTACTAATACCTCGCTGCCAATAACAATTGAAGCTCTTTGTGGGCCATTTGAAACTTTCTCCCCAGATGGGCATTGGTGAGGCTACCCCGGTAGGTATAGACTCCTTTCATAAACCACTTGTAATTGAAAATCATTTCTTCAGCACCTCCAAGGTCTGCCATTTGAAGTAAAATCGGCGTGAAAATATTGCTTAGGGAATATGAAGCCGTTCTAGAAACCCTGGCGGCAATGTTCGGTACACAATAGTGGATGACCCCGTATTTCTCATATACCGGATCGCTATGGTTGGTCATTTCTGCGGTAGCAATACAGCCCCCCTGATCAATACTCACGTCTATAACAATGCTTCCATCCATCATTTGGGCAACCATTTCTTCTGAAACGACTACTTTTGGTCTACCTTTTTCCGCCCGAAGCGCACCGATCACCACGTCCGATTCCCTTAGGGCCTGCCCCAGCACAAAATTATCGATGGTGGATGTAAAAACCTGTTGTCCCAAGACTTGTTTGATCCTGCGCAACTTATAAATGTGGTTATCAAAGATTTTGATATTGGCTCCCAGGCCCAAAGCGGCTCTTGCGGCATATTCAGCCACGGTACCCGCCCCGATGATCACCACCTGAGTAGGCGGCACACCGGTTATACCTCCCAATACCAGCCCTTTCCCTTCGCTTACACTACTCAGGTACTCAGCAGCAATGAGCATCACCGTACTTCCCGCAATCTCACTCATGGCACGGACCACCGGCATTCCACCTACCTTATCTTCCAGATGCTCGAATGCCACAGCGGTAACCTTTTTTCGATTCAGTTCCTGAATAAATGCGGCCTTTTGCTTGCCCAATTGGAGCGCGGAAATCAGACAGGAGCCCTGACGCATGTACTCGATTTCTTCGAGCGTTGGCGGCTCTACTTTTAAAACCACGTCTGCATCAAATACCTCTTTAGGGGAATAAACCACCGAGGCACCTGCCTCGGAATAATCCCTATCCGAAAACTTCGCCAGTTTGCCGGCATTGGTTTCAACTTTTACCCGTTGCCCATTTTGAACCAGAAGGGAAACTGCTTCAGGAGTCAGTACCACCCTTTTTTCCTGATCGGCTACCTCTCTGGGGATTCCTATTAAAACCTGCGAACCCTTCTTCTTTACCCTGGCCACCGATTCCTGGGTAAACACTCCCGTTTCCTTAGCTATTTCAGAAAATCCTGATCCCGTTATCATTGATGGCTGATTTTTACCCTTAGATGCCTAATTTCTTCCATTCCTTTTTCGATTTCTATCAATGCGAATGTATCGGGCAAAAAACCAGGAATTTTTTCTGCCCACTCTACAAAACAGTAATTACCACTATAGAAATACTCCTCCACACCTATTTCGACTGCCTCCATAGGGTCTTCTATTCTATAAAAGTCAAAATGATAGATGATTTCTCCATTTTTGGTTTCGTATTCATTCACCAGGGAAAAGGTAGGACTACTTACCGGGTCTACTACCGCCAGCAAGTTGCAAATTTCCTTAATCAAGGTAGTTTTGCCGGCCCCCATCTCCCCCTTGAATACCCACACCGTGTAATCACTGCATAAATCTAGGATTAATTCGGCGGAATTTGAAATTTCATCCAACTGTTTGCATTCCCAGGATTCCAAATGATCGCTATTTTGGCTGTAAATGAACGATGGGAATAATCATCTCTTCAAGAGAGACCCCACCATGTTGAAACGTATCCTTATAAAAGTTTACGTAGTAGTTGTAATTATTCGGATAAGCAAAGAAGTAGTCCTCCACGGCAAACACATAGCTCGAGGAAATATTTAACTGAGGAAGTCGGGCTTCCTCTGGTTTTTTGATTTCAAATACCTTTCCGGATTCAAAATTAAGATTTTTTCCCTGTTTGTACCTCAAATTTGTGGTCACATTCCGATCGCCAACGATCTTGTAGGGCTTATTAACCCGCTTGGTGCCGTGGTCGGTAGTCACAACCACATCCGCTCCCGCCTGGCTGATTTTTTTGAACAACTCAAACAGGGAGCTATGCTGAAACCAACTGGTGGTCAGCGAGCGGTAGGCTGACTCATCAGGTGCCAGTTCCCGGATCATTTTCATGTCGGTTCTCGCATGAGACATCATGTCCACAAAATTATAAACCAACACGTTCAGATCATTTTTAATTAAGTTCGGAAACTGATCGAGAACTGCTTTTCCTTGGTTGGTTTGCAGGATCTTGTGGTAGCTGGAGCGAATGGAAAGCCGGTTTTTCTTTAGGTTTACTTTCAAAAATTCGGCTTCCTTGTTATTCTTACCTTCATCCGTATCCTCCCCCTCCCATAGGTCAGGATGAGATTTGGCCATATCCAATGGCATCATGCCACTAAAAAGTGCATTTCTTGAAAACGCCGTGGTGGTCGGTAGAATACTATAATAGGTTTCGTCTTCCTTTACTGTAAAGTAATCCCGTAATTGATTTTCAATCATTTCCCATTGGTCAAGTCGCAAGTTATCGATGACAATGAAAAACAAAGGCTTCCCTTCCGACAATTTAGGAAACACGTGCTGTTTCATCACCTGATGAGACAATACGGGTTTGCTTATATTGGGTACATTCAACCAATCCAGATAATTTTCTTTGATAAACCGGGCAAAATTGACGTTGGCTTCCACTTTTTGAGATTCCAACACCTCTTGCATGCTTTTATTTTCCGTCTCATCAATTTCCAATTCCCAATAGGTCAGCTTCTTAAATATGTCGGCCCATTCTTCATGATCAATGGCATCGTTATAGGCCATGCTGATATTCCGAAAGTCTTGCTGGTAAGAAAGGTTGGTCTTTTCACTAATCAACTGTTTGTTTTGGAGGATTTTTTTTGCCGACAACAAAATCTGGTTAGGGTTAATGGGTTTGATGAGGTAATCAGCTATTTTTCCGCCGATCGCATCATCCATTATATGCTCCTCCTCACTCTTGGTGATCATTACTACCGGAATTTGGGGCTTCAAACTCTTGATCTGCTGCAAGGCCTCCAAACCTGTCATCCCAGGCATCATCTCATCAAGAAAAATAAGATCGTAGTTTTCCTCCTCTACTTTTTCCACTGCGTCCAATCCGCTGTTAACGGTGACGATGTCATAGCCCTTTTGTTGTAAAAATAAAATATGGGGCTTCAGGAGATCAATCTCATCATCGGCCCATAAAATTTTGAAGTTTTGCATATCAATTGGTTTAATTCTTTTTAAGTTTACTTAACTTTTAGCACGTTGTCTTAATGAACAGGACATTGAAAAGCCATAAAATAATCAACGACCCGGTTTATGGGTTTATCAACATCCACAGTGAACTGATCTTTGCCGTTATTGATCATCCCTATTTCCAAAGGTTACGCAGAATCAAACAGCTAGGTTTGACAGATATGGTATACCCGGGAGCCCTACATACCCGATTTCACCATGCCATAGGTGCCATGCATCTGATGAGCATTACACTGGACCAATTACGTAACAAAGGGATTGAAATCAGCGAGCAGGAGTATGAAGCCTCCCAAATTGCCATACTGCTTCATGACATTGGACACGGGCCATTTTCCCATGCGCTGGAATCCATCCTTTTGAAAGGATTTCACCATGAATCCTTATCGCTCTTGTTTTTTGATGAGCTAAACAAGCAATTTCACGGCCAGCTTTCATTGGCTAAAGCGATTTTTTTGGGAAGTTACGAAAGAAAATTCTTTCACCAATTAGTTTCCAGCCAGTTAGATATTGACCGCCTGGACTATCTCCAAAGAGACTGTTTTTTTACAGGTGTTTCGGAAGGTACCATCGGTGCTGATCGCATCATAAAAATGATGACCATAGTGGATGATCGCTTGGTAATAGAAGAAAAGGGAATTTACAGCATCGAGAATTTTCTAAATGCCCGCAGGCTGATGTACTGGCAGGTTTATTTACACAAAACCACTGTCTGTGCAGAAAAAATGCTCATTAACCTTATTCTTAGGGCAAAAGAACTTGTGTACTCGGGTGAACGGCTGGCAGGTTCGGTCGAATTGTTGGAATTTCTTCAACGTGACCTTTCGGTTGGACCAGCCGCAGAAATTCCCGATTGGCTGGAAGATTTTTCCCAATTAGATGACTATGATGTGTGGGGGGCTATCAAATTGTGGAAAAACAGTAGCGATCTGGTCCTTCGGGAGATTTCCCACATGTTTTTGACCCGAAAATTATTCAAAATCCAGCTCGTAAACCGGGCATTCACGGAGGATGAGATCAACCGAATGAAGTCCGGGCTGCAATCCAAACTGGGCCTATCTGATCGCGACATGCCGTATTTTTTTTCGTCAGGAGTAATCAGTAACTATGGATACCTGGCAGAAGACAAGATCTATATTTTGACCAAAAAGGGTGAGGTAATGGATGTGGCACAGGCTGCGGATCTGCCAAACATAAAGGCTATGAGTAAAATTGTTAAAAAATATTATGCTTGTCATGCTAAAAATTTAACTTTACGGTAAAACAAACTAAACCTCATGGAATTTACCATCGATCAAATTGCGCAACTTTTAGATGGAAATGTGGAAGGGGATGGTTCGATAAAAATCAACCGCCTTGAAAAAATACAAGAAGGGACAGTTGGAAGCATCGGGTTTTTGTCCAACCTGAAGTACGAGCAATATCTCTATACTACCCAATGCTCCGCAATCATTGTTTCGAATGATTTTACCCCTCAAAAAGAAATACAAACGACCCTCATACGGGTAAAAGATCCTTACACGGGTTTTACGAAACTGTTAGAAGCTTACAAAGAAATAACAACATCAGAACTGATAGGGACGGAAACGCCCAGCCATATGCACGAAAGCAGCACTATTGGCAAAAACTTTTTCCGGGGGGCTTTCTCCTATATAGGTAAAGGCTGTTCCATCGGCACTAATGTCAAAATTCATCCTCAAGTATACATAGGAGACCAGGTGACGATTGGAGATAATTGTGTTTTGTATCCCGGAGTAAAATTATATCCCGGGACAATCATCGGCAACCATTGCGAAATTCACGCCGGCAGCGTCATTGGTTCGGATGGCTTTGGTTTTGCCCCGCAGGAAGACGGGACTTATAAAAACATACCACAGTTAGGAAATGTAATCCTGGAAGACCATGTGAGCATTGGTGCCAATACGACCATTGATTGTGCAACAATGGGATCAACCCGAATTGGTAAAGGGGTGAAAATAGACAACCAGGTTCAAATTGCCCATAACGTCATTCTGGGTGAAAATACGGTAATCGCTTCTCAGGCTGGGGTAGCCGGATCTACTACCTTGGGGAAAAATTGCATTCTGGCTGGGAAAAGTGCTGTTGTGGGCCACATACAGCTTGCAGACCGAACAACCGTCGGAGGCAACACCGGAGTTATGAAGTCAATTACAGAACCGGGACAAACTATTTTTGGTTATATAGGCTTTGATATTAAAGCATTCTTAAAATCATACACTATATTCAAAAAATTACCCATACTTCAGGACAAATTAAGAGAGCTGGAAAAAAAACTATAAATTTGTCAGTCATTCGGCAGATCTCAGTTATTAGTTAGTTATTTTAATGAAAGTAAAACAACATACCATAAAAAAGCAGGTGACCATATCCGGGGTAGGCTTACATACCGGGATAGAAGCGAACATGACTTTTTTGCCCGCAAATCCGAATCACGGATACAAATTTCAGCGAATGGACCTGGAGGGACAGCCGATCATAGACGCAGATGTAGACAACGTGGTGGATGTATCGCGAGGTACCACCCTGGAGCAAAGCGGCGCGAGGGTTTTTACAGTAGAACATGTATTGGCAGCACTGGTTGGTATGGAAATAGACAATGTGTTGATCCAACTGAGCGGACCGGAACCTCCCATATTAGACGGCAGCAGCATACAGTTTATTGACATCTTGGAAGATGCAGGCCTGGAAGAGCAAAATGCGCTTCGCCGGTTTTTTGAGGTACCGGAGAGCATTCATTATAAGGATAGTGCCAGAGAAGTGGAGATGGCAGCGCTTCCCCTGGATGATTTCCGGGTAACGGTCATGGTGGACTACAATTCCCCTGTCCTGGGAAGTCAGCACGCTTCCATCACAGACATTAGCCAGTTTCGGCAGGAAATCGCTTCCTGCAGGACCTTTTGTTTCCTCCACGAACTGGAGATGCTTTACAACAACAATTTAATTAAAGGGGGAGACCTGAACAATGCCATTGTGGTAGTGGACCGGGTGGTAGAGGAGGCGGAATTATCCAATCTTGCCAAAATGTTCAACAAGCAAAAAGTGGAAGTAAAGAAGGAGGGAATCCTTAATAATGTGGAACTTCGTTATAAAAACGAACCCGCCCGCCACAAACTGCTGGACGTTATCGGTGACCTGGCCCTGGTAGGCAGGCCGCTAAAAGCTCAAATTCTTGCCGCAAGGCCCGGGCATGCAGCCAATGTCGCTTTTGCCAAGAAAATTAAGCGAGCCATGGAGAAAGCCGGGCCGATGAACATTCCCTATTACGACCCGAAATCTCCTCCCGTTCTGGATATCAACCAAATTAGCAATATTTTACCGCACAGGTATCCCTTTCAGTTAGTGGATAAAATCATCTATCTGGACAACAAGGTGGTAGCGGGAGTGAAAAACGTGACCATCAACGAACCGTTCTTTATGGGCCATTTTCCAAATAATCCGGTCATGCCAGGCGTACTTCAAGTGGAAGCCATGGCACAAACTGGTGGAATTTTGGTTTTGAGTACCGTAGAAGACCCTGAAAATTATTGGACCTATTTCCTTAGCATCGAAAATTGCAAATTCAGAAAAATGGTACTGCCTGGTGATACCTTAATTTTCAAATGCGAATTGCTCAATCCCATTCGCAGAGGAATCGCAAAAATGAAAGGCGAAGCGTTTGTTGGAAACGCCCTGGTTTGTGAAGCCGTAATGACCGCCAGTATCGTAAGAAAAGACGCATGATCAATAAATTATCCGAAATAAGTGAAAAGGCCCAACTAGGGGAGAACGTTTCTGTCGAAGCGTTCTCCTCCATCCATGCCAATGTAGAAATCGGGGATGGTACTTGGATTGGTTCCAATGTGACCATTTATCCCGGGGCCCGAATTGGAAAAAATTGCCGGATTTTCCCTGGTGCCGTCATCGCGGCCATTCCGCAAGACCTTAAATTCAAGGGGGAAGATTCACTGGTTGAAATCGGAGACGAGACGACTATCAGGGAATTTGTAACCATAAATCGGGGCACTGCTGATAAGCAAACCACCAAGATCGGAAAACAATGTCTTTTGATGGCCTATGTTCACATAGCCCATGACTGCCTGATCCATGACCGGGTGATCATTGCCAATTCGGTACAGGTTGCCGGTCATGTGACCATTGATGACTGGGCCTTTATCGGTGGAAGCAGTGCCATCCATCAATTTGTGAAAATCGGCATGCACAGCATGGTATCCGGTGGTTCGCTGGTCCGAAAAGACGTCCCCCCCTTTACCAAGGCAGCACGAGAACCGCTGAGTTATGCAGGTGTAAACTCCCTGGGGCTTCGAAGGAGGGGATTTGAAGGAAAAACGATTAGTGAAATTCAGGAAGTGTACCGATACCTTTTCTTAAATAGCTGGAACAACAGCCGGGCACTGGAAGAGATCGAAATCAATCTCCCCGCAACCAAGGAACGGGATGAAATAGTGAATTTTATCCGATCCTCCGAAAGGGGTGTCATGAAAGGGTATATTCAATAACATGTTTTCGGTAGACCTTAGCCTGGGAGGGAAAAAATTTCAAAGAGAATGGATTTTTAAGGCCTTAAGCCTTCGGGTTTCCAGCGGAGAAAAATTGGCTATCACCGGTGCAAATGGCTCTGGTAAATCGACCTTGGTCAAATGCCTTTCCGGCCAAATGCCGCTGACAGAGGGGAAATTGACCTTCACTTCTGAGGAATCCAGTATAGCAACGGATGATATTTACAAACATTTGGTGATCAGCGCTCCTTACCTGGAGCTGCCTGAAGAATTCACCCTTGAAGAATTTCTTCGCTTTCATTTTTCCTTTAAATCACTGGATGCCCCGGTTCGGATGGAAGATTTAGCAGCATTGCTCCATCTGAAAAAAGCCATCAACAAACCCATCTCCCTCTTTTCTTCCGGGATGAAACAACGATTGAAGCTTGGAATATGCTTCTTTTCGCAAAGCCCGCTGGTGCTGCTGGATGAACCCACTTCCAATCTGGATGAAACAGGAATCCAATGGTATCGTAACCTGATAGCTGATTTCGGAAAATCAAAATGCCTGCTTATTGCATCCAATGACTCCAGAGAGTATGACTTTTGTGAACAAATCCTCTGTCTTGAAGATTATAAAAAGCAAAGATTACTTTGATTAATTTTGGAATTGATTAATTTTACTTCTTTAGGAATAGTCTATGAAAATGGTAGTGAAATTTTACTGGACAGCACTGTTTTTAGTCGGGTTGGTAGCATGCAATGGTGGCGGTACCGATGAACCGGAAAAGACAGCCGAGCAGCTTGCCATCGAAGAACTAGCCGGAGCCTCCGGCAGCGAAACCTGGACCGTAAGAAATGGAGGCTCCGTCTCAAAAGATGGAACGCTGCAAAACGACACCTACACGGATTTCGAGATTCGATTTATCTCCAACAATACCGGAAAAAACTACCTCACCGAAAACAGCAACCTGCTATTTGACAGCAATGGCAACTGGGCCTTCGAGGGTGAAAATTACGATAAAATCATCCTTTCCGGCATCCAACCTGCCGCGAACAGGGAAATATCTTTTACCAGAACGCAAAACCGACTTCGGCTCGAATGGAATGTACCTGCCCCTCAAAATGCCCGGGTAAGTGCTTTAGCTGGCTTCTATGTGTTCGATCTGGTTTTAATGGAGTAACCCCTACCTTAAACTACTAAACCCATGCACAAATACCTGCTTATTGTTTTTTTCTTTTCCCTTTCTGCATTATATGCCCAGAGTAAAGAGGTGGTAGCCGTAGAAAATGCGGTAGATGATCTGATGGAGGCCATGGTCAACGCTGACGAATCTCAGTTAAGAAAACTGACAGATCCCCAATTGACCTACGGGCACTCAAATGGTTTGATCGAAAACCAGTCCGAATACATCCTTGCATTGAGTTCCGGAGAATCGAATTTTACGGAAATCAATATTGAAAACCAGACCGTCGACCTTAAGGGAAACATCGCATTGGTCAGGCATTTTCTCATCGGAAAAACCCACAACCGAAACAGCGACCCGGCTCCTGTAAACCTGGGGGTTTTGACCGTTTGGCACAAAAAAGGTAAAAACTGGACCTTATTGGCCCGCCAAGCCTACAAACGGTAAAAAATACCAACCATTAAACTTTAAGTTGGACGAGGGTGATCCCCGATCCCCCTCTATCGGCATGCTCATCGGAAAATCCAGCTACCGAGGGCATTTTGCTGATCAGGTTTCGGGTCAATCCCCTTAGAATCCCATCGCCTTTGCCGTGAATGATCTTGAGATCATTCATGCCAAGCATGTATCCTTCGTCAATGAAATTTTGGATCAAGGGAAGCACCTCTTCCCCCCTCTTTCCACGAATATCCAAATTAGGGGAGAAATCCACCATTTTGGACATGGTATCGTAGCTTATCCGTTTCTCAACCGCCTTCTTTTCCTTTTTCAAGGAGGTATTGGATATCTTTTCCAGACGATTCAATTTAACTTTTGATTGGAGGTCTCCAATAAGAATGGATGCTTGCGATCCCCGGATATCCAATACTTCAGCCAGCGCACCATTGTCTTTCACCCGCACCTGATCTCCCGGCTTCACTTCCCCTTCCAGCACTTTTATAGTTTTTGGTGGCTCCACAGCCTGCTTTTCGGGTTTTATGGTGGTCTTATGGGCCTCCAGCTCATTTCTTAGCTGACGGGTTGCAGCTTTATCGGCCTGAGATTCTTTGATCGACCGAATGGTATGTTCAATCTTTCTATTCGCATCGTCCAGAAGTAGCTTCGCCTGGGCCTTGGCTTCATTTATAATGGCCTTTCGCTGATCATCCAGTGTCGCTTTGAGTGAATTGTATTCTTGAAGTCTTTGGCTTAGAAGCCGGTCTTTCCGCTGGGCTTCGGCCATCAGGGTTTCGTATTTGCTCTTTTCACTTTCTACTCTAAGTAAGAGTTTGTCGTATTTTACACGGGTTTCCCCTACCTGTGCCTTCGCGTGCAGAATAATCTCATTTGGTATTCCAATTTTTCCGGCTATTTCAAAGGCAAAAGAGCTTCCCGGTTTTCCGATCTCCAGTTCATACAAGGGCTCCAGCTTGTCTACATCATACCGCATGGCCCCATTGACCATCCCCGGACTTTTGGAGGCCAGTTGTTTCAGGTTTCCATAGTGAGTGGTAACAATTCCATAGGAACCCGACTTATTAAGATCCGTCAATATTGCCTCGGCAATCGCCCCTCCGAATTGCGGTTCGGTACCGGTTCCGAATTCGTCTATGAAAAACACCGTTTTCTTATTGGCATAAAACGTAAAATGCTTCATGTTCATCAAATGGGAACTATAGGTGCTCAGGTCATTTTCGATATTTTGCTCGTCCCCGATATCGATAAAGAATTGATCAAAAATGCTACAGGTAGAGTTGGCCTCCATGGGTACCAACAGTCCGCATTGGTACATGTATTGTACCAATGCTACGGTCTTCAAGGTAACGGATTTCCCCCCTGCGTTGGGCCCGGAAATTACCAAAAGCCGATGATTGGGATCCAGTCGTAAACTGACCGGAACGATAGCCTTTTTTTGTTGGTTAAGAGCCATTTCCAGCAGCGGGTGCCTTGCTTTTTCCCAGGACATTTCCCTGACAGAAGCCATCCTCGGGTTTACTCCATTAATTTTTAAGGCAAATTTTGCTTTAGCTCGAATAAAATCGATCATCCCTAAAAAATAAAATGCCCTGCGGAGGGCCGGAATGTAAACCCTCAACTCATCGGTGAGTTTCGTCAGTATCTTCTGTACTTCGCGGCGTTCCATGTATTCGAGGTCCCGGATCTCATTGTTAATATCCAAAACCTCTGCCGGCTCCAGGTATACCGTTTGCCCCGTAGCCGATTCGTCGTGAATAAAGCCCTTGATGCGCTTTTTATATTCTGCCAAAACCGGAATCACCATGCGCCCCCCCCGGATCGTAACCGAGGCATCTTCAGGAGTGAAGCCCTGGGCCTTTACCGAACGGTATATTTGATCCAGCACTTTGCGTATCCGGCTTTCCTCATAAGCCAGCTGTGTTCGAATCAGGTTCAATTCCTGTGAGGCATTATTTTTTATCTTCCCCCGCTCGTCCAGCACCTCCCCAATACGCTTTTCCAGGGGAATGTCTTCCTCCACCATGCCCAGCAATTGCGATAGCTGAGGGTATTCTTCCTGAAATTTAGTCAAGAATGAAACACATCCTTGCAAGGTATTCAGTCCCAGCCGGACTTCATGAAACTCATCTTCAAACAGGAAGGTACCCTCAATTTTAGCCTTTTCCAGGTAAGGATATATATTGATAAAATTGGAAGCAGGAAAGGGCTCTCCTGAAACCAGGATTTTCCGGAATTCTTCCGTTTGAGCCAATAGTTTCGTCAGCAACTTCCGATCTTTGGAAAAGGAGACTTTTTTTACGAAATCCGCGCCCAGACTACCGGTGCATTCTTCCTTGATCAATTCTTTAATTTTATCAAAATCGATCTTTTCTTCCAGATTTGCAGGGTATAATTTCATTAATTATTGTACGATTTTTTCTCTTAAGGTTAACGAATCAATCGTTCGCTCGTAAAGGTATTCCATTTTGGCGGCATCCAGCAGGTAATGTTCCAGACTGTTGATATACACGGTATCGGCAATTCCGTGCTTTTCAAAAATTTGCTTTTCGAGAATGGGGTAAAGTACTTTAGAGGAATCATAGGGAATGGAAAGGGATTGGACAAAGCCCTCTGCCAGGTGAATATCTACTAATATTTCCACCATCTTATCCTCTGACAAGAGTTCCTCGGGTTTCTCCTTGCCTCCGCAGGAAACCAGCGCTATGAAAAGGGCAACTATACTATAATTAAATCTCACGGCACAAAATTACCCAATTCCTTTTACAATTGGCAATAAGTAAAGGCGAAGTCGTTTTATTATTCAAGGGAGACTGCTAAATTAGGCTTTTCATTGAAACTGAAAAATGAACCAACTGATTAAAAAATTGAGAAGGTATGAAATCACCTTGAGAAAAGTGGCCAATAGCCACCTTCAGGGTGACCATCAGTCCATTTTTAAAGGGGCCGGTCTGGAATTTGACGATCTCAGGCCCTATCAGTATGGCGACGATATCCGGACAGTAGAATGGAAAGTTTCTGCCAAGGGTCATGGAGCCTTCGTGAAGACCTTTAAGGAGGATAAAGATCAATCCGTCTACTTTCTTTTAGACACCAGCGGGTCCCAGGACATCGGCAGTAAGGATCGGAAAAAAATCGACCAGGGCAGAGAAATTGCCGGGGTCCTAACACTGGCAGCTGTACATGAGGGATCTCAGGTGGGATTAATAAGTTATTCGGACGAAAAAGAGAAAATAATACTACCCGGAAAAGGCAGCAGGCAAGCGGTAAAAATCATCAAGGGTATCTTTGACCAGGAAAAAAAATCCCAAGGTACTGACCTTAACGGCATGTTTACCTTCTGCCTCAACCTGATCAAAAAGCGAAGTATCCTTTTTGTGATTTCCGATTTTATTGATTCCGATTACGAACGCCCGCTCAAAGCATTGGCCAAGAAACACGACTTGGTGGTCTTGCAAATGACCGATCCGATCGAATCTGCCCTCCCCTCTCTGGGAATCATTCCCGTATTTGATAAAGAGGGTGGAAAGACCACTTGGGTAAATACTGCTTTTGGCGGTTTCTCGCGAAAAATAGCCTCCTCTTTTGGTTCCGAAAGAGACCATCTCAGGGAATTTTGTAAACGAAACCAGATCAATTACCTTCAGATAGACACCCGGCAGGATATCGTCCTTCCATTGATGGAATTATTCAAATTGAGAAACAAAACCATGAAACGTGGATAAAATAGTGAAGCTGTTTGTCTTGGTGGTATTCCTGATGGCACAGCCTTACCGGATACAGGGACAGGAAATATCCGTTGAAGGGTACTTTATGGAGGATTCGGCCAGGTTGGGGGAAAGAGTGGGCTACGTGCTCAAAGCGCAATACCCAAGCGACCTGCCGGTATTGTTTCCGGATTCTACCTACCGTTTCGGGGATTTCGAATTGCTGGAAAAACAATCCTTCTCTTCCATTTCTGATGATAGTACCACGTTGGATAGTGCTGTTTTTTGGCTGGCTAACTTTTCTCTTGACTCTGTTCAAAATTACCGCATTCCGGTATTTGAGATTCTGAAATATGACAGCATTAGTCATTATCCAGAAGCCGCTTTGTTGAATCTGAAGTTGACGATTGATGAAATCCCGGAATCGTTGGCCTTTCGCCAAAACGACAGTTACCAACACCTCCCTTCTTTTTTTAACTACCCCTATCTTATTATGGCTTTGGTAGCAGCCTTGATTCTTTTGGCTGGGGCCATTTATTTCTTTGGAGATGGCTTGAAGAAACGCTGGCAGGTTCGCCGGGAGAAAAAGAAATGGAAACGGTTCTTGGATAATTGGGAACTTTCCATGAAAAGATTAGTAGAAAATCCTCAAATCCAGGAAGCAGATGAACTGCTGGGACTTTGGAAAAGCTATTTGGAAACCCTTACCGGACGACCTGTCAACGAGTGGACCAGTACCGAAATTTCTATCTTCCTCCGGCAACCGGACATAATTAAAGACTTCCGGAAGATCGAATTAATCATCTATGCCAATCGGGTAGATAGCAATATCCGGGAAGCTTGCGAAAATTTACTTCAAATTTCGAAGCGGCAATTGGAAGAAAAAATTGAAAAGATTCAACATCATGAATGACCTCTCTTCCTATATCTCCTGGAATTGGTTTTTACCAGAAACCCTGCAGTCATTTGAATGGGAGAATTTTTTCCTGCTTCATTTGATTTGGGCGATTCCCTTGTTTTTTCTACTTCGAAAATTCATCAAATTTCTGAAAAAACCTGTACTGGAGCTTTCGCTTCCAAAAAAGGCTTCGCAGAAAAATTTCTGGACCTATTTAAGACTCATTCCCTCCCTTTTCTTTCTATTTGCCCTATGGATGGTAGTGATCGCCCTCGCCCGGCCTCAGCGCACCAATGAAAAAGTGGAACAATACACCGAAGGGATAGACATCATGTTGGTATTGGACATTTCCGAATCCATGGATCTACAGGATTTTTCTCCCAATCGCCTGGAAGCAGCAAAAGAAACCGCTATTGATTTTATCAATGGCCGCATCGCCGACCGGATCGGAATGGTCATCTTTTCCGGTGAGGCCTTCTCCCTGGCTCCACTCACCACAGATTACGAACTCTTAACAGATCTGGTAGGGAGCATCACCTTCAATATGATGGATGCCAAAGGAACCGCCATTGGTAGTGCGGTATCCACTGGCATCAACCGAATGAGGGAATCAGAAGCCAAATCCAAGGTCATGGTCTTGCTCAGCGACGGCGATAACAATGCGGGTAATGTAGATCCGGTTTTTGCCGCCCAGCTTGCAGAGGCCATGGATATTAAAATTTACACCATAGCGGTTGGAAAAGACGGAATGGTCCCCTACGGAACGGATTTTTTTGGCCGGCCCCAAATGATCGAGAGTTACCTGAATGAAGAAACCCTCCGGAACATCGCCCGCATTACCGAAGGTGAGTTTTTCAGAGCTTCTGACGATGGTGCCCTGGAAACTATTTTTACAAAAATCGATGAATTGGAAAAAGCAGAAATCATCGAGTCCCGGTACAAAGAAACCATGGACTATTACAGGCCCTACCTCTTTTGGGGGATCTTGTTCTTCTTTGTCTGGATGCTTTTAAAAAGCACCTTTTTCAATAACTTTTTGCTGGATTAATTCGACTTTCTGAATAAAAGAAGCCCGGTCCAATTCAGACCGGGCCTGGTAGCGGCATGGTAGGCCTTGCATTCATTACCCCATTTCCCAGCCGGGTCGGACCGATTCGCGGATGTATTGGTCTGCCACGTCTAATCCTTTTGCTTTGAGATTTTCGGAATCCCAATGAATTTTCTGTCCCCCCATTCTCAGAGACAAGACTCCCAGAAGGGTGATCTCTGTAAGATGGGCTCCGTATTCAAAATTGGCACTAGCTGCCGGGCCGCCCTTAATGGCATCCACCCAATCTCTGAAATGGCCATTTGATCTGGGAATCATTTCCTCGGGTACTTTCATACTTGCTGCGAGACTTTCCGGAAACACGTGGGGTACCCGATCACCGCCATTAACAATAATTCCCTTATCGCCTATAAACAAGGTTCCTCGGGAAGGCCATTGATATCCTGCTGGAAGCGAAGGATGTAACGGAGGTTTTACACCGCCCGAATACCAGGTTAACTGTATGGGTTTCCCTGTATTGTTCTCCGGAAAATGGTAATAGCCAATCTCTCCATAAGGGGCTATGTGCTCGTTACTAAATCCTGCAGGGAAAACTTCGATGGTTTCCGGATACCCCAGTTCGAATGCCCAGGTAGCGGCATCCATGTCGTGGCAGCCAAAGTCTCCTAGCGCACCGCAGCCAAAGTCCCAAAAATCCCGCCAGGTAACCGGTGAATACCACTCGTGATAGGGCCTATTAGCAGAAGGACCTAGCCAGAGGTCCCAGTCCAAACCGTGAGGCTTGGGCGTACCTTCATCAGGAACACCTTTCATCTCTGGAATCCAGCGGGATGCAGGAACCCAGGAATGGGTTTCCCTTACCTCTCCGATCACCCTGGCTCGCAAATACTCTACCGTCTGCCGGATACCATCCGTACTATGGCCCACATTTCCCATTTGAGTGGCCAAACCGGTCTCTTGCGTCAATTGCTTGACCATCCGGGCTTCCCAAATATTATGTGTCAGGGGCTTTTCGCAATAGACATGTTTTCCGGATTTCATTGCGGCATAGGTCACATAGGCGTGGGTATTGTCCGGAGTGGAGCAACAAATGGCATCCAATCCTTTTTCTTTTTCCAGCATTTCACGAAAATCCAGGTACTCATTGAGTTTGTAATTTTCCGTTTTATCTTCGTAATGCCCTTCTACCAATCGCTTTACCGGACCTCTGCCCGCAATGGAGCGGTAATAAAAATTCGCCAAATCCCAATATTCCCCAGGGTCGGCAATGGAAGTAATCTGAACATCATCCAGTTTCATCAGGTCCAGCGCATTTTGACGGCCCTTTCCCCCTACTCCGATCATTCCCACATTGACCTTATCACTGGGTGCCACATGTCCCTTTCCTCCAAGCACGAACCTTGGAACGATAAAAAAACCGGCTGCACTGAGGGAGGCTGCTTTGACAAATTGTCTCCGGGAATCATTCGTTTCGCTTTTATTCGGTTGTTTTCGCATCTTTAGCTATTTTTCTGTGGATTAAATTTAAAAAAACAATTCTTTTTGTCCTTATGATAAAGCAGATTCCGACTCTCAATTTTCACCAAATCAGCCACTTATTTTAAAGATCATAGACTTTTTCGGCATTTCGATAATATAATTTCTTCTTTTCTTCCAAAGATAAGTGTTGAGACAAGGAATAAAAGGCTGCTACCCAATCACTATAGGTGCCCGCTCGAAGTACCACCGGCCAGTCGCCACCGAATACCACTCTATCCGGGCCAAAAACCTCCATAACAGTATCAAAATAGGGTTGCAGGTCGCTCAATTCCCAACCCGCCCCTGCCTTGGTGAGCATGCCGGAGACCTTGCAGTAAACCTGCTCCATGGAAGCGAAAGGGGCCAGGGCACGGGCCCAGGTTTTCCAGTCTCCATCTGCAATATCAGGATTAGCAAGATGATTTAAAATAAATGGCTGATTCCGGAAACCTTTTACGAAAGCTACCACCTCCTTTAATTGCCTGGAATTTACATTCAGGTCGTAGGACCAATCAAAACGCTTCAAATGTTCAAGACCTCTTAAAAAACCGGAATCTCCGAATAGGGGGCTCCTTCGTATGCCCCGAACAATTTTCCTTTCAGCCAACATTTCCATGGCCTCTAGTCCATTATCACCTTGTTCCAGCGGAAAATAAGCGACCATTCCTGCTATTCGCGGATCTTTTTCAGATTGGTCGACCACCCAGTCTACCTCTTGTAAATACTGTTCGGGAATCCTGCCACATTCTACGAACACCATTTTAGAAATGGGAAAAGCGTTGCTTGCCTGCCGGAAGTCCGGCAATAAGAAATCTTTCGCTAGCGGATTATCCGCCCCCTGTAACCAGGGATAATCCATCGCTGACAAATCCCAAAGGTGAAGGTGCGTATCCACCAGCGGCATATCCGAAGGATTTTGGCATCCCTGGTCAAAGGGAAAAAGGAATGTGGGATCCGCTACCAACGCACCGGATACCGCCATTCCTTTTTTACAAAAACTCCTTCTCTTCATAATCTTCCCGAAAGGATCATGCCGGGATGGTAGGCGTTCCTAATTTGGCAATGGATGCATCAATTTCCTCCTGGCTCAATTCGTGTTGCCGGATTTTTCCGGCAAAATAATCGTCATACGCTTTCATGTCAAAATTGCCATGACCACAGAGATTAAATAAAATGGTTCTGGACACCCCTTCTTCTTTGCATTTTTTGGCTTCCTGAATGGCCGTTGCGATGCCATGGTTGGCCTCCGGTGCGGGTATAATTCCCTCAGCCCGGGAAAAAAGAACGCCGGCTTCGAAAATTTCCAGGTTATCATGAGCCCGGGCTTCGATCAGTTGATCTTTAAGTAATTGGCTGACAATGACACCAGCACCATGGTAACGCAGGCCTCCCGCATGGATCGGCGCCGGAATAAAATCATGCCCCAGGGTATACATGGGCAAAAGGGGAGTCATGCCGGCCGTATCCCCAAAATCATATCGAAAGATTCCCCTGGTCAATTTAGGACAGGAAGAAGGCTCACTGGCAATACACCGAATCTTTTTGCCCTCTTCCAGATTCAGTCGCAGAAAGGGGAAAGATAATCCGGCAAAGTTTGATCCGCCGCCGAATGGCGCAATGACAATATCCGGCAGGTCACTACCTGCTTTTTCCATTTGTTTGATCGCCTCCAGGCCTATGATCGTTTGGTGCAGTTTGACGTGGTTAAGCACACTACCCAGTGCATATTTGGTATCGTCCCTGGTAGCTGCCATTTCTACCGCCTCCGAAATCGCAATCCCCAAACTTCCGGGAGAATCTGGGTTTTCGGCAAGGATCTTTCTTCCTGCCTCCGTCCGGTCCGAAGGAGAGGGATAGACATTAGCCCCCCAGGTATTCATCATCATTTTCCGGTAGGGCTTATCATTATAGGAGAGTTTTACCATGTACACATCGCAGGCAATACCGAAGTGTTGACAGGCAAAACTCAAGGCAGATCCCCACTGTCCTGCACCGGTTTCGGTTGTGATTCTTTTAATGCCTTCTTGCTTATTGTAATAGGCCTGTGGAATGGCGGTATTGGGCTTATGCGATCCTGAAGGGCTCACGCCTTCGTATTTATAATAAATTTTGGCAGGAGTGTCCAGGGCCTTCTCCAGTCCATATGCCCGGTACAGCGGGGTAGGTCTCCAAATGGAATACATGTTCCGAACCTCATCCGGAATAGACACCCATTTATCGGTGGTTACCTCCTGTTTGATTAGTGCTTCGGGAAACAAGGGAGCCAGCGAATCGGGACCAATAGGTTCCAGGGTACCCGGATGCAGCGGCGGCAGCGGCTTGTTGGGCATGTCCGCAATAATATTGTACCATTTTTCCGGAATCTCCTTTTCTTCTAAGTTAGTTTTTCTAATTTTCATGTAATAGCTATGCGTTACGTTACGGTTTATTGATTTAAATTACACTTTTTCGGATGAGATCCCAACAAAATACAAACATTCCCCTCCTATCAGCAGCAATGAGTATTCACAGTGATTGAATTTTGTCAGCAGGCAATTTTACTTAAAATCTTACTTTTAAACCCAGCCCGGAGGTACTAAGATTCACATTTTTTACCCAAGGTTCAAATTTTTTTCCGTTCTTGGATTGCAATGCGTACAAGATCCCATCAAAAACCATCAAGAATGCTCCTTGAAGAATAACGGAATTTCCAAACCCACGTAACTGTTGGTTTTGCATGCGTTTACCCCTTTCTTTCAAATACATACCCGTTGCCATGTATCCCAAATCCAAGGCGGCATTGACCAAAAGAATTTTTTCCGTCTTTTGCTGAGCTCTCAAACTCTCCCACAAACCAGCCTTCTCCCGCGATTTTTTGGCATTGAAATATCCCAGGCCAGCAATCGCCAGGTTCACCGAATTCCAATAAAGGTTCATTTGATGAAAAGCCTTTGTTTTTCCTTCCTGCCGGGAAGCTTCGATCCCTCCCCATACCATGTTTCCGACTGCCCAGGTTCCCAATACCAGCATCCCCCTACTTTCAAGTACCCTGCGGTCCTGATCTATTTCACGAACGGATGCACTCTCCTGTCCTTTACAATAACCTCCGGACACCATGCCGCCCAGCAAAAGCAATACTTTCCATTTCATACGTTTTAAGTTTAATTCAAAATTGCTCATCATTAAATTATTGATTTTCGGATCCTGGTATTCTAACTCACAAGTCGGTAAAAAGTGTGTTTTTATCAATATACCCATATCTTTGTTTCCGAACAAAATAGGAAAGCTTAGCATATGGAAAAACCGACCATCACCACTAACATCTCGGCCATTACCCGTTCGTTTGTTGACCCCGCCTGCAGGCTCGTAGCCGTCAGTAAAACCAAGCCCAGCTCAGCCATTAAAGAGGCCTATGATGCCGGAGTGCGGGACTTTGGAGAAAACAAAGTGCAGGAATTGACCGAAAAAGCGGAAGCATTGCCTACAGATATCCATTGGCACATGATTGGCCATTTGCAGCGGAATAAGGTAAAATACATCGCTCCATTTGTTCACCTGATTCACAGCGTAGATTCCCTGCGCTTACTTAAACAAATAAATAAGGAGGGACAGAAAGTGGATCGGGTGATACCTTGCCTGCTGCAAGTACACATCGCCACTGAAGAAAGCAAATATGGTTGGGATGAAGAGGAATTGACTGCTTTTCTAAACGGAGACGAAATAAAGGGGATGCAAAATATCCGCATCCTGGGCTTAATGGGCATGGCCACCAATACGGAGAATACCGAAAAGATCAGATCTGAGTTCCGGGGCCTTAAAGCCCTCTTTGAGCAGCTTAAAAACATGGACTTACCCGATCAAGTTCAGATGAGCGAGCTTTCCATGGGCATGAGCGGAGACTACCGCATTGCGCAGGAAGAAGGAAGTACCATGGTACGAATCGGAAGTGCCGTTTTTGGCGAAAGAAATTACCATTAAAATAGAAGGAAATGAATGCAAAATCCATGCTGCAACTGGCAGCCATTTTCGGAGCTTTGGCAGTTATTTTTGGGGCATTCGGGGCTCATGCCCTGGAGCCTTTATTGGTCAAAACAGGAAGGATTGATACGTACCAAACTGCCGTTGATTATCATTTCTACCACAGTCTTGCCTTGTTGATGGTGGGAATTCTTTATCAACAAAATCCTCAGCTAAAAGGTCTTCGCCTAAGTGCCTGGTTTTTCTTAGGAGGTATGATTGTTTTTTCCGGGAGCCTCTACCTGCTCTGCCTGAGTCAGGTCACCTGGCTGGGAGCGATCACCCCACTTGGCGGCATTGGGTTTATTTTAGGGTGGATAATGTTATTTGTTAGTATTAGCAAAAAAAATCAATAATCACCTATGCGTAAAAGAAGCCTTCTGGGGATTTTTATTCTTTGTCTGATCGTCCAATCCTCCCATGCCCAGGAAGCCAAAGCTAACTTTTTGGGTCTGGACAAGTTGTTGGGTGATGGTTCTTTTTTTGATAATCACCTGACCGGATTTATGCTCTACGATCTGGACAGCCAATTGGTGAGGTATGACAAAAATAGTCATCTGTACTTTATCCCAGCTTCCACTACTAAATTATTCACTTTTTTTGGTTCATTAATGGTGTTGGGAGACAGCACCACCTTCCTGAGGTTTATTAATAAGGAAGAAAAACTTATCCTATGGGGAACGGGAGACCCTTCCTGGAAATATCCGCCGCTCCCTTCTCCAGACCTAAAAGATTTTTTGTCTGATTACGATACTGTGTATTTTTCTCATAGCAACTGGAAAGACGATCCTTTTGGCTATGGCTGGCAATGGGACGATTACTACCATTCCTATTCTCCGGAAAAATCCCCCACTCCCCTATTTGGTAACTTGATTCGATCCCGAAACATCAATAACCGCCCCGTCATAAGCCCTACCTACTTTTCAGTAGAAACATCTGAAAAAACTCTAAAAAACGTCCAAAGGGACTGGCACAGCAATCGGTTCTTTTACAACCCCAGAACCTACAATGGCAGGGAGATGCGCGTACCTTTCATCACTTCTCACGAAACATTTGCCAGCCTGGCATCCGATGATTGGGGGGTAAAGGTGGTACTTTCTGATGAAAAACTTCCTCCGGATCACTACATTTTAAAAGGGATTCCGACGCTGTCCCTGTACAAAGAAATGTTGCTGGAAAGCGATAATTTTATCGCCGAACAGCTGCTCCTTCAAATTTCAGATGAAGTCCATCGGGAACTAAACAGTGAGAAAGCGATCGAATACATAAAAGAAACTTATTTGTACGATCTGCCCGATGAGCCACAGTGGGTAGATGGATCAGGATTGTCCAGGCACAACCTCTTTACCCCCCGAACGATGGTGACCCTGGCGGAAAAGATATATCGCTTATTTCCGGACGAAGACCTATTCCGTCTACTACCTACCGGCGGCCGGACAGGCACCTTGAAATACAATTACCAGGCTCCTGTGCCTTATGTAATGGCCAAAACGGGCACGATCAGCAATAACCATAGCATGGTAGGATTTCTTAAAACCAAGAAAAACAAAGTGTTTGCATTTGCTTTTATGAATAACAATTACCCGCACAAAGCTTCTCTGGTGCGTAATGAAATGGAAAAAGTATTGCTTTATATCCGGGATAATTTCTAAATTTTGCCATGAAAAAAAGAACCTTTATCAAAACGCTGGGGATGGGAATGGGATTCGGTTCGGTTGCAGGCATTCCTGCCTTCGGCAAGGATCAACCTGCCCCTAAAAACCTACTTCCCCATAGGCTGCAGCCCGGTGACCGGGTTGGTTTGATCAGCCCCTCGGCAGCAACCGGGGACATCATGGAATTTACCTTTGCCAGGGAAGCGTTGGAGGCGCTCGGGCTACAGGTGCAAGAAGGGAAGTACCTCAGCAGCAGACGAGGCCATCTGGCTGGCACGGACGCAGAAAGGGCGGCTGATCTGAATGAAATGTTTGGGAATGAGGCCATCAAAGCGATCGTTTGTATCAGAGGTGGATCCGGTGCCGCCCGAATACTACCCCTCATAAACTATCAGGTGATCCAAAACAATCCAAAGCCCCTTCTCGGCTACAGTGATATCACTGCCCTGCACAATGCCGTCCATGCGCAAACCGGATTGGTGACCTTCCATGGTCCCAATGGTTCGGGAAGCTGGAATCCCTTTAATGCCGATCAGTTTCGAACCGTCTTTTTTGGCGAACAGAATAAAATCACCTATCAGAATGAGCAGGAGGATACCGATGATCTGGTAATCAAGAAAAACCGCATCCGGACCATTTACCCCGGCAAAGCAAGCGGAGAACTTGTGGGCGGAAACCTAACCGTTCTTACCGCTTTGGCCGGATCGCCCTATCTGCCTGATTTTAAAGATAAAATCTTATTTTTGGAGGATATCGGGGAGGAGCCCTACCGAATCGACCGAATGATGAGTACGCTGATGCTAATGGGAGTTTTTAATGAAATAAAAGGCTTTGTGTTTGGGCAATGTACGGATTGTGACCCCAGTGGGGGCTATGGCAACCTCACCATAGACCAAATTCTGGACGATTACCTCCTGCACCTGAAAATTCCCGCCTACCGGGGAGCCATGATCGGACATGTTCCCAAACAGTTTTTGCTACCCTTCGGAGCAAAGATGACCATGGATGCGGAAACAGGAATTCTAGAAACCAATGGGCCGATTTTTCAATAAAAACAGCCATGAATTTTGCTAAGTCCAGCAGCCGAATTGGTCCCGTTCCACGCTGGCTAATAGCTTACCTTTGCCTACTAACTTCCTGTATCAATCAAGACTCCATGCTGCCATTACCCCCAAAAACCGAAACTTCCAAACCGCCCCAAGAAATCAGGTATCTTGCCCTGGGAGACAGCTATACCATAGGAGAGGGAGAAAAGCGAGAAAATACCTACCCGGAACAGGTGAAAAGGATATTGGAAGTGGAAGACTGGGCATTTTCCAACACTCAGATCTTAGCCAAAACAGGATGGACCAGCGGTGAATTGCTGGAAGCCACCCTTAACCAGGGATTGAAAAACGAGCGGTTTGACTTCGTTAGTTTGCTCATAGGAGTAAATAATCAATATCGGGGTGAGTCTCCGCAAACGTTTCATACAGACCTACAGGATCTGTTGGATTTGTGCCGCACCTTAGTCAACGGTAACACTAACCGAGTTGCCGTACTATCTATTCCGGATTGGGGCGTGACTCCATTTGGTCAAAACGGGCCGCAGGAGGTGGGTCGCATTGCTGCGGAGATTGATAGGTTCAATCAAATCATTGAAAGAGAAACATCAAAGAGGGGGATGGCCTTCCTGGAAATTACGGAAAGCTACCGAAGTAAAGGAGGCCTGTCGGCGCACCTGGTATCAGATGGGCTGCATCCCAACAAATACATTTACTCGGATTGGGCCAGGGCCCTTGCCCCCATCATGAAAACGGGAATCCTTAACGATCCGGACCAAAAAAAACCTGACGAAAAGTAATCGCCAGGCCGTTTTATCTAAAGCAATACTTGCTTACCTACTGCTCTTTGGAAGTACATTGGAGATCATAGATACTTTTTCTATGGGCTCACTAGCATTAGAGTAAATGCGAACGACGCTATTTTGCTTTCCCATTTTGCCAGCCGAATTAAAAGATACTTTAATCTCCCCTTTTTTTCCAGGTGCAATGGGTTCCTTTGGCCAGCTTGGTACCGTACATCCGCAGGTAGCTGCCACGTTGGATATAATCAGGGGCGCATTTCCTGTGTTTTCAAATTTAAACACATTTTCGACCTTATCTCCCTGGGTGATGTCTCCAAAATCCTTCGAGGATTCTTCAAAAGTAATTACGGGCCCGTCGACGGCCTTTTCCTGTGCCATGGCGAATCCAGCGCCAACGACCATTGCCAATACGAGTGTTACTAACCTTTTCATAGCTGTTTATTAGATTTAATTAATTCATTCATTTTCAAAGCCTGTTATTAAAGGAAGAAATTTGGGTGAAAGTTCACCAGATACAATTCTTTCTTTGCTCTGGTCACCGCTGTGTATAGCCATCGGAGGTAAGTGCTGTCCACTTGATCTTCCTTTAGGAAGCCCTGATCCACAAATACAGCATCCCATTGCCCTCCCTGTGATTTATGACAAGTCAGCGTATAGGCGAATTTCACTTGCAGCGCATTCAGGTAGGGGTTTTTCCTTAAAGCCTCTCTGATTTTGGACCTGCTGGATAAATCCAGGTAATCCTCGGTCACCAACTTGTATAACTCTTTCCATTGCTCATAACCCAACGACGGCGTGTCCGTGTGAAGGGTATCTAAAATCACCTTCGCCTCAAAAGGCAGCTCTTCCGGATAATCTATGAGCCTAAGTTCCAGCGTAGCAAACCTCAGGCCATATAATTCCTCAAATGAACGAATTTTTAGTATTTCCACAAAATCTCCATTCGCCAAAAAGCTGACCTTTTCAGACGATTCCATGTAGGTATAGTTGTTTTTAACAATCATTAACCGATCCCCGGCACTCAATTCGTCCTCGTAGAAAAACAGTGAATTCCGAATGTAACGGTTGTATTGGACGGCTGCTTTGTTGGATCGGGTGATGATCATGGTATGGTCCAGTCCAAATTTATCGTAAGCATACCGCAGCCCATCCTCCAACCTTTCGCCGGTCATTCTAAAAAAATCCCCAAATCCTTTTGTTCTGAAAGAGATTTTCGGAACCTTTTCCTGAATTTGCTCCCGCAGTGCGGTGGCATTTACCAGAATACCCGAATCCAATTGCTGCCGGGTAACTTCTTTCAATTCAACCTCATTGGCTTCCAGGTTAAAGCGTCGCACCAGGTAGTCCTTATCCAATGCCGGGCTGGCATCACTTCCTACCGGTGGAAGCTGGGCCAGGTCCCCGACTAATATCAGTTGGCTATCCGGGTTTTGGAAAACAAAATGGATCAGGTCTGACAGCAGCGAATTACCCGTAGATTTATCATCCGAAAGCATGGATGCCTCATCAACGATAAAAACCGAATGCTGGTAATAATTTTTTTGAACCTCAAAGCCATACAGTCCATCGCCGGATTTCTCCTTCGGTCTGTAAATAATTTTATGAATGGTATACCCTGTTTTCGCTGCATAGGAGCTCATGACTTTGGCCGCCCTACCGGTAGGTGCCAGCATCACAGGCCTTAGTCCCAATCCGGGCAATGCACGAACCAGCGCTGCAAGGACGGAGGTTTTGCCGGTACCCGCATAGCCTTTAAGAATAAAGGATCTACTCGTACCTTTTACCAAAAGAAAATCATCCATTGCTTCAAAAAAACAATGCTGATCACGGGTAGGCTCGTGGGGGAAAAATTTCTTAATGGATTCAGAGGGCTTTGGTACCACTTGGTTATCTTTACAGATGGAGGACGAAGCTAAATGATAAATGGCGAACATAAAAAAAGATATTGCGGATAATTTCGGAAACCGGTTGAGGACCCGGGTGAATGGAATATTAATTCAAAATGACAAGCTGCTCATGATCAAACACCGGATGGACGAAAACGTCTCCTTTTGGAATGTCCCTGGTGGCGGAATGATCTATGGCCAGGATGCCCGGGAAAATCTTCGCAGGGAATTCCTGGAAGAAACTGGATTGGAAATTGAAGTCGGGTCCTATCTTTTTGTACACGAGTTGCTCGCTCCGCCCCTTCATGCCATCGAACTGTTTTTTGAAGTGCAGCTAATGGGAGGCAGGTTAGTTCTGGGAAAGGATCCGGAGTTGAGAGATGAACAGCAACTGATTGAGGAAATCCGCTTTTTAGACCTGGATGAAATCAAAAATATTCCTTATTCTGAAAAACATGCCGTGTTCCGGGGAATAAATTCACTCAATGATGTAAGAATATGGAAAGGATATTTTAATTTTGAAAATAATTCCATAAAATAGCGTTCTGGAAAAAACCATCTAACCTTCAAAAATTTAATCAAGCTTTAAAAATATTGACATGACATTGAGTAAAATTTTATCGATTGTGTTTCTCCTTGCGGCTCTGGGCCTTGGGTATAGACTATACTTGGGAGTGGACGAAGTAGTGGAAGAAGAGAAAATGCTTGAGAGAACCGAAGCCAGGATCATTGAGAAATTGGAAATGCTGCGGGATGCGCAGATTGCATATCAGGGTTCTAATGGTGAATATGCATCCAACTGGAACGAGCTCAAGGAGTTTATTGAAGACGGACGGATTTACATCGTTCAAAGAACTGAAACGACTGAGCTGCTGGACTATGGCGAAGAGGTAACTACTGTTTCTGTAGATACCCTGGGTTCTGTCAATGTTCAGGACTCTCTCTTTAATGAGAATAAATTCCCTGATTTTAATCTGGACTTATTGAATGTTGTACCTGGTTCTGGAGGAAAAACCTTCGAGTTTTTTGCGGATAAAATCGAACGAAGCAATCGGGAAATCGCTGTGTTTGAAATAAGAGACCCAGCACCCATCAATCCCGAGCGAAGAAGGAATAACAATGAGAAGGCATTGAGGGTAGGATCAAGAACCGATTCTTCTACCTCAGGAAACTGGGAATAAGTTTGGATAAGGATACTGCTCATACCCAACGAAAATTTATTAGCGATAAATTTGATAGCGAAAACCTATCAAGTTTATCGCTTTTCTTATATGAAAGCCTCCTGGTCGTCATAGCCCATAGCAAGTCGGGAAATGCCATAGCTGCCGCTAATCTGTACACCCTTTCCGGTCAGGACGATTTGGAGCAATCCCTTGCTTCCGATGAACTAATCAACGCTCCCAATACTGCCGGAAAACTATATCATCACCATCAGGGATTCACCCTGGTGCCGGGAATGGTTTTTAACCCAGCGCATAGTAGCCTCTACCTGGGCTTTTCTACCGAGGTGGACCTGGAAAAGGACGAAGTTACCTATACAGGCATTCAAAATAACAGCATTCAGGTCCTGGGAACCAGTTCAAAACTCCTGCTCCGGCAATTGGACAGCAAGCTACCGGAACTAGAACTAGCTCACGGGGCAGCCCATGTATTGGATTTTTTTCTGAGCCATACCAAAGATTTACTCGATCAGGAACTATTTATCCATGCAGCACCCAATAGCATCTACATCGCCGGATTTAAAGCAGGAGAATTAGTGGTATTCAACCGATTTCTCGTCTACGAAGAGCCAGCATTCCTGCGCTACGTATTTGTCGTACTTAAGCAACTCGCTTTTGACCAGGCTCACTGCCGAATCAATCTTTATGGAAACCTGGATTGGGTTCATACCTCACTGGAAAACCTACGTAACTATTTTAAAAATATCCACCAACCAACCCCAGCACAACAGGTGAGTTATGAAAAGGGGGCTGAAAATTTTAAGAACACACAGCTTTTGGAAGCTTTTTGGCATCAACATTAGGCCTTATGAAAAAAACCGCCCTTTTCCCGGGCTCATTTGATCCCTTTACCAAAGGACACCATGATATCGTCATGAGAGGGTTAAATCTCTTTGATGAAATCATCATAGGCATCGGGCATAATACGACCAAAAAAAACCGGTATTTTGACATTGATTTAATGGTAAGCAAAATTGAATCGCTGTATACCGGTATTTCTGGTGTAAAAGTAGTAGTATATAATGAGCTTACCTCATCACTGGCAAAGGCCCATGATGCGAAATACTTACTAAGGGGACTTCGAAACACTACGGATTTTGAGTATGAGAACACCATCAGCCAAATGAACCGTTACCTGAATGAAGAATTAGAAACCGTCTTTTTAATCACCAGCCCGGAATTTGCTGCCATAAGCTCAACGATCATCCGGGAAGTCCACCGCTATGGAGGCAATGTAGATAAGTTTCTTCCTTATAAAGTCTGATAAATCCCCGGATGCAGCCTTAAAAACTGCTGATACAAATAACGCATGGAAGGGTATGAATTAATCAAGGCCACCTTGGCTTCCTGGTGATTCATCCACTTGGTGTCTACAATTCCCTCGTCCAGCTGGGGTTTCATCTTCGAATCATCGACACATTCCATACTGTACCAATAGGTCTTTTTTAAAATGCTTTTTCTGTTTTGAGTGTAGGTATGCCAGGTTTTGCAAATGGGGCCGTTTAGCTTTACCTTCACGTTACATTCCTCTTCCACTTCCCTGAGGGCGCAGGCTTTGGGAGATTCCTTTTTTTCAAATTTACCTTTCGGCAAATCCCATTTCCCCAATCGGTGTATAAAAAGTACTTTTTCCCCTTTGGTTACAATCCCCCCAGCCGCCTTTATGATCATAAACCTACTTTTTATAAACGATTTCAACGCTTTCTTTTCCTTCGTCACCAGGGTGATGCTATCCAGATTCTTCAGCTTTCGATGGCGCATCAGATACAATAAGCGTACAATAATATCCCGGGAGGGATCTATAATCAGGACATCATCATGAAAATCCGCCGTGGCTGGCAATTCGGAGGGGTTTTCATACACACATTCAAATGTTTTCTTTGGCAGGAATTCGGAAGCGGCTACCAAATCCAGGGGCTTATCATTGATGAAAATTTTCATAATCAACGCTTATTTTTTCAAAAATGCATTTTTTTTCAAGGCCTCACAACCGTGAGTATGCATTTATTGGTTAATTTTAACTTATGGAAATTTATGATAAAGCCACTGCCCCCCTTATTGCTAAAAAGCTTTTGGAAATAAAGGCCATTAAACTTTCTCCTAAGAAACCTTTTTCCTGGGCATCTGGATGGAAATCACCTATTTACTGCGACAACCGATTGTCGTTATCCTATCCGGAAGTTCGTAGTCTTATTCAGGAAAAATTAACGAAAGCCATTCAGACTCATTTTTTGAATGTAGAAGCCGTTGCGGGTGTCGCCACTGCCGGTATTCCACAGGGTGTTTTGATAGCAGACAAACTGAACCTTCCCTTTGTTTACGTGCGTTCCAAACCAAAAGGTCATGGCATGGAAAACATGATTGAAGGAAAAATTACCCCGGGGCAAAAAGTAGTCGTTGTGGAAGACCTGGTATCCACGGGGGGAAGTTCGCTTAAAGCGGTACAGGATCTGCGAAACGCAGGATTTGAAGTACTGGGAATGGTGGCGATTTTTACCTACGGCTTCGATATAGCAGCTCAAAACTTTGCCAAAGAAAAGGTGAAATTGGTATGCCTTTCCGACTATGCCTCCATGTTGCCGCAAGCATTGGAACAAGGATACGTCTCCACCGAAGACATGTCCGCCCTGGACAGCTGGCGAAACGAACCGGATACCTGGCCGAAATAAAACTGATAATTACTCATTAACAGGGATAAATCTAACGAAATCGTTGCCTATTTTTCAGCAATCAGATGCGCCGGGAATGTTGCCTGGTGCTAAGGAGGCTTTCCCAACGAACCGGTTGCCTACAATTGTTTTAGGCTGATTAAGCTCACTTTTTATTGGTCACTTTTTCCATTACCCCCATCCCAAAGAGAGCGAAATCATATTTGACAGGGTCTTCCGGGTCAAATTTTCTCAAATTGCGTGTCAACTCCAGGGCCGTTTGCCAATCGGTTGCTTTCCTATGGATCAGCCCGAGGGAACGTCCTACCCTGTCTACGTGGAGATCACAGGGGCAAACAAGCTGTGCGGGTGAGAGGCGGTTCCAAATGCCAAAATCCACTCCACAGTCATCCTTTCTCACCATCCACCGTAAGAACATGTTTATCCGCTTGCAGGCGGCCTTTCGCTTTGGCGTGGCCACATGTTTCCGGGTTCGGTGAGGAGCGTGAGCGGCATCAAAGAATAATTCGTGAAAGTTTCCTAAAAGCCGCTCCATAATATCCACTTCCCCTGTCCATCCCGGGGTAAAGGCGGTTTCCAGACTTTCGTGTTGCCGGTAGTGCCGGGACAAAAAATCAATAAAATACAGGGTATCCAGGTCGTTAAACGTTCGGTGTTTGAATTTCAAAAATGGCTTCAGATCGCTTGGCGTATGGTGGCAGAGAAAGTCATGGGGACAATTATCCATCATCGCCATGAGCTCCAGGCTTTTATTGATGATGGTCTTTCGTTGTCCCCAAGCCAGTGTGGCGGCAAAAAAACCAGAAATTTCGATGTCTTGTTTTTTTGCAAACCGATGGGGTACGGATATGGGGTCGTCTTCAATAAAATCGGGGCGGTTATACAAGCTTACCTTTTCTTCCAGAAATCGTTTCAGATCTTTCATCAGGTCAGTGCCACTTCCATCTCGCCACCCTGGGTTCCATCAAACCATTTTAAGTAGACAATGTCATCCCGCTTATCAGAAAGGTGCCAATCAAAGCACTTGATATGCGCTAATTTAACCAGTTTATCCGCTTCCGGCTGGTACAGGCAAATATCAAAATCAGGTATTTGAGCCATTTCTGTGGTGTTCCACTTTTCCAAAAGCAAGCCTTCTTCCAATACAATCACTTTTTTTCCAAAAATAAAATCATCCATCACGGAGGGTATTCCATCTTTTCTCCTGAACTGATAGCATTCCGGCCCAAAAATAATCTGCTTATACAGCTTCCCTTCAATCAGCTCCGACTCGGGGGATAGCTGCTTCCATTCGGACTTATTTTCCATCTCGGGTGAGGAGGTGCTAAATCTGGCCAGAAGGGTAGATATAAATGAAAAAAAGTAGGTGACTCCAATGAATATTATACCAAAGGTAGCCAAAACCGGATAGGTTAAAACAAAGATGGCATTCCAAATGAACTTGAAAAACCTATGAAAGAAATGTTCGATTGTGTTCATGCATTGCCAAAGACGGAAACAAAATTAAAGTAAATAGGGCAAACAAACAAAAATACCCACAAGGGTCATAAAATTGGCCACCAACTGGGTTCCGATCACACATTCTCGACTGATTTACCTACCTTTGCAGCCTGAAAACACCTTTGCCCCATGAGTTTGATTCAAGAGATTGCAAAAAGAAAAACCTTTGGTATCATCGCACACCCCGATGCAGGAAAAACCACCCTCACAGAAAAAATGCTGCTTTTTGGAGGAGCGATAAAAACGGCAGGTGCTGTAAAATCCAATAAAATCGATACGGCTACCAAATCCGATTGGATGGAAATTGAAAAACAGCGGGGAATATCAGTGGCAACCTCAGTGATGGGTTTTGAATACAAAGGACAAAAAATAAACTTATTAGATACACCCGGTCACCAGGACTTTGCGGAGGACACCTATCGGACCCTCACCGCAGTGGACTCCGTCATCATGGTCATTGACTGTGTCAAGGGGGTGGAGATACAGACGGAAAAATTAATGGAAGTCTGCCGGATGAGAAATACGCCGGTCATTTGTTTCATCAATAAGCTGGACCGGGAAGGACAGGACCCCTACGACCTGTTGGATGAGGTGGAGCAAAAATTAAATATCAAGGTGCGACCCCTTTCCTGGCCCATTTCCATGGGTAAATCTTTTAAGGGCGTTTACAATCTCTACGACAAGCAACTAAACCTATTCACCCCTAGCCAGCGAAAAGTAAGTGATGACCGAATCATCATAGAAGACCTTAGTGATACCCAGTTGGACGAAATAATTGGCAGTAACCTGGCGGAGCAATTGCGGGAAGACGTCGAATTAATTGAGGGAGTTTATCCTGATTTTGACCCCAAGGAATACCTGGAAGGCAAGGTTGCGCCCGTCTTTTTCGGCTCTGCGGTCAATAATTTCGGTGTACAGGAAATGCTGGATACCTTTATTAAAATCGCTCCCGGGCCCAAAAGTCGGGTAACGGAGGAAAGAGAAGTAAAACCGGATGAAGATCACTTTAGCGGGTTTATCTTTAAAATCCATGCCAATATGGACCCCAAACACCGTAACCGAATCGCTTTTTTAAGAATTTGCTCGGGAAGGTTTGAACGTAACAAGCCCTATAACCACGTAAAAGGAACCAAAGCCCTGCGCTTTTCAAATGTGACTTCCTTTATGGCACAGGACAAGGAAATCATAGAGGAGGCATTCCCAGGGGATATTGTCGGGCTTTACGACACCGGCAACCTGAAAATAGGTGATTCCCTTACGGATGGCGAAACATTACAATTTAAGGGAATTCCCAGTTTCTCTCCGGAAATTTTCCGGGAAGTGGTGAATAAAGATGCCATGAAAACCAAGCAACTGGACAAAGGTCTGCAGCAATTAATGGAGGAAGGTGTGGCACAATTGTTTACCTTTGAAATCGGTGCCCGGAAAGTAGTAGGTACCGTTGGTCAACTCCAGTTTGAAGTCATCCAGTTCAGGCTCAAGAACGAATACAATGCCACGGCGGATTTTGTACCCATGAACCTGTACAAAGCCTGCTGGATCCATAGTAGCGATAAAAAGAAATTGGATGAATTTGTACGATCCAAACAACGGCATATTGCCCGGGATAAAGATGGGAAATTGGTATTTATGGCCGAAAGTAAGGCCTGGCTACAAATGGTTCAGGATAATTTTCCGGATATCGAATTTCATTACACTTCCGAATACTAATCAAACGGCCCACTATCATGAAAAAACCATTCAATGTAATTTTTGAGGACAATCACCTCCTGGTAGTCAATAAGTCCGCTGGGGTGTTGGTACAAGGAGATAAAACCGGAGACAAGACACTAACGGATTATTGCAAGGACTACATCGCTAAAAAATACAACAAGCCAGGAGCTGTCTTTTTACACCCGGTTCACCGTCTAGATCGACCTGTAAGTGGCATCGTGGTTTTTGCCCGTACTTCCAAGGCCCTGGAACGCATGACAGCCCTCTTCAGAAAAAGAGAAGTACACAAAGTATATTGGGCCGTAGTCAAAAGAAAGCCATCCGAGGAAATGGCCAAACTGACTCATTGGCTGGTAAAGGACAGTGAAAAAAACCTGTCAAAGGCTTACGATAAGGAAGTACCTGATGCCAAGAAATCCGAACTAGGCTATAAAAGAATGGGTAAATTAAATGACCACTGGCTGGTAGAACTTCGCCCGCAAACCGGCCGTCCCCATCAGTTGCGCGTCCAATTAGCCGCCATAGGATGCCCCATAAGAGGAGATGTCAAGTATGGTTTTGCCAAACCGAATCCCGATGGAAGTATAAACCTACACGCCTTTCACCTGGTTTTTGTTCACCCTATCAAAAAAGAAAAACTATTTCTCAGAGCCGCGCTTCCGGAGGAGTCCTTTTGGGAACAGTTTTTGGAGTTTGAGCAGCTAAAGACCGGGGACCGCCATCTGGATCAGACTTTTAGTGGTTAATAAGGTGGCCCATTAAATAATTTCTTATGCTAAAGCGATTCATACTATGCATTTATTTTTTCCTGGTGGCAGTTTCTGCTTTTTCACAGGATGAAGGGGTCTTTTGGAAGATATCCGGCAAGGACCTGGAAACCTCCTCTTACCTTTTTGGCACCATCCATATAATGTGTGAAGACGATTTTCAAATTAGTCAGCAGGTAAGCAAGCGACTCGGGATTGCGGATGCCTTGGTCATGGAGGTAGATTTGGATGACCCTGCACTTTATGGGAACATGATGGAAAACATGTACAATGAAGACGGTCAGAAGATCACGGATTTTCTGTCGGAAACCGAGTACGAGAAAATCCGAAATTTTCTTAAAGAAAGAACCGGAATGGATATGGACCAAATGCAACGCATGCGGCCTATGATATTGATGTCTTTAATTTACCCCAACTTGCTCGAATGTGAAACCATGGCGTTTGAAAGCGAACTGATGAAGTTGGCCAAAGCTGAAAACATTTCGGTACTCGGCCTGGAATCGGTGGATGAGCAACTGGCTTTTTTTGAGCAGATCCCATTAAAGGAGCAGTACCGAAGTTTTTTTAATTACACCGAAAATCTGGAACAAGGAAAAGAAGAGTTTCGAAAACTTCTGTCTAGCTACCGGGAAGAGGACATAGCGCAATTATTGGAATTGGTCACCGAAAGCCCTGAATATATGGATTACAAAGAAGTCCTGGTCGATAAGAGAAATGAAAACTGGATCAAGACCATGGGTGCCATGATGCAAAAGGGAACCATGTTTTTTGCGGTGGGTGCCGGACATTTGGCCGGAGAAAAGGGACTGATCCGCTTGCTTAAAAAAGAAGGGTACTTACTGGAGCGTGTTTACCTATAGCGATCGATTAGCCATGCTTTACCGCTTAAAAAACGAATAAATCCCCCAAAGGCTAATTACCAACAAAAGACCAATTGCCGGATAGTGCCAGGAATAGGTACCGGAGGCCAGGGCCTGTTGGATGCTACTGGCAAGGGTTCCCGTAAAAAAGGCCAGAAAAGTTCTTGGCAGCATTCCCAATAAACCGAACCAGACCACCCGCTGAAGCCCGCTACCCAGCAAAGCAAAAATCAGGTTGGAAATGGCAAAGGGAACCACGGGGCTAATCCGGACAAAAAACACCAGTTTGCCCATTTGATCCTTTTTACGCTCGATGATATCTTTTGCTTTTGGATAGGGTTTCAGTAAATGCTGCAAGCTATCCTTGTTTAAGAATCTCCCCCCAAGATACCCCAAAACACTGGCAAGGCTGTAAGCCAGCACCAACAACAGAAATGCCTGCCAGCCAAAAAGGAATCCGCTGAGTATAGCAAACAAGGTGGTGGGTATCAAGGCCAGCCCCATCAGGAGTGCGCCGGCGATTCCATACAATAATGCGGTATCAGCTGCCCACAAAGACGGAATGAAAAACTCCCCCCAATTCTCATACAGCCAATGTACGATCAGCACACTTCCCAGGGAAGGGACCGTAGCTGTCCATAAAAAAGCAAGCAGCACCCAGGGGTTTCTACGATAGATAACGGTCAATTGCTTGAAAATAGTGGGTTTTTTATTCATCTTTGGGCAAAGCTAAAAATAATACCAACTTTAATTCAATCCAACTGGAGCTTATACACCTTCGGGACAGAAATAAGTGCCAGCAAATTGGAAAATCATTCGCTACTTATGAAATTTGGAACCAAAGCCATTCATGCAGGTATTGAGCCTGATCCCAGTACCGGGGCGATCATGACCCCAATCTTTCAGACTTCCACCTACGTTCAAAAATCTCCGGGCGACCATCAGGGGTATGAATATTCCAGAACCCAAAACCCGACCCGAAAAGCATTGGAAAACAATCTGGCTGCACTGGAGAACGGCAAGCATGGCCTGTGCTTTTCCTCAGGTATGGCAGCAATAGATGCTGTTCTTAAACTTCTCAAACCGGGAGACGAGGTCATCAGCACCAATGATTTGTATGGAGGAACCTACCGGATTTTTACAAAGATATTTTCCAACTACGGCATCCGCTTCCATTTTGTCAATATGGAAGACATGGAGCAGGTCAAACCGCTCATTAATAAAAACACCCGGCTGATCTGGGCCGAAACGCCTACCAATCCCATGATGAACATCATTGACATCAAGGCGTTGGCAGCAATCGCCAAAAATCACGGTATCCTATTTGGGGTCGACAATACCTTTGCCACTCCTTTCCTTCAGAACCCGCTGGATCAAGGTGCAGACCTGGTCATGCATTCGGTCACCAAGTACCTGGCCGGACACTCGGATGTCATCATGGGGGCCCTTGTGGTAAAAGACAGTCAATTAGCAGAAAAGCTGGCCTTTATTCAGAATTCCTGCGGAGGGGTACCTGGACCACAGGATTGTTTTCTGGTCCTAAGAGGCATCAAGACCCTGCACCTGCGCATGGAACGGCACAGTCAAAATGGAAAAACCATTGCTGCCTACCTTAAAAATCACCCCAAAATAGACAATGTCTACTGGCCGGGCTTTGAAGATCATCCCAACCATGCCACCGCTAAAAGACAAATGCGGGATTTTGGAGGCATGGTCTCCTTCACCTTAAAAAACAATCGGATAGCCGATGCCATCAAGGTGCTCGAAAGTTTTAAAGTCTTTGTGCTGGCAGAATCGTTGGGTGGAGTCGAGTCGCTATGCGGGCACCCGGCCACCATGACTCATGCCAGCATTCCAAAAGAAGAGCGCGAAAAGGTGGGACTATCGGATTCGTTGATCCGGTTAAGTGTGGGAATAGAAGATGCCGAAGACCTGAAAAATGACATCGCCCAGGCCCTGGATACCATCTAAGGGATTAATGGAGCATTTTGGTGAATAATTCGCGACACCTTTCCGCTACGGATTGCGTGATTTCCTGATGGGCATTTTGAACCTGAGTAAGTACCAACTGGTATTTTTTACTTACCTTTTCTTTCTGTCCGAGGAAACTACCCAAATGCTGTAGCAGCAACTGACTTCTTTGCCAGCTTTCCATTTGTTGAGACAATTCGTTGATTTGTAGGTGTACTTTGTCGGTAAAAATGGTGTTTAACCCAATACTTAAACGAATTTTTTCCAAGGCAGTAACCCTTTTTAAACCGTTGAAAATTTCATAAAGGGTTTGAGGATCCAGCCTTGATTTGGTGTCAAAATAAAAAAAATCAACCTCTTCGTTGATGATTTGGGTGGTAGCGGTATTGATAGTCAGTACCGACAAGCCTTCTGAATAATGTCTGACTTGATGGTAAAGGTCTTCCCAGTCCTTCAAGGTTATGGACAGTATGATTTCGTAAACCTGGGTATATACCTCCTTTTTATTTTGGGCGATCTGTTTCTCATAATCCCCATAATCGGCCCTTTTTTCTCCGAAATAAGTATCAAATCCCTCCGCTATCAAACGGATATGGTGTACCTTACGCAGGTTTTTATTTAAATACTTGAATGGCGTGAAGGCCCGGGCTACTTGTTGCTTATTCTCAAAATGAACCTTTTCTAAAACCTGCAAAAACAACTTGAAAAAGAATAGCTCCTCCTGTAAATCCAGTGCCTTCCTGGACTTAATCTTTTTTGACAATTCACCAAAAACCGACTTACCGGCATCAAAGTGCCTGTCGAAAACCTGCATAATGAATGGTAAGGTAGATTCCATCGTTATTCATGAATTTTAACAGCGGTTGCACCATAGCCAAAATTTGTTTTCTGGCTATCTTTAAAATATTTTATCCCTTTCATCTGGCTCAGGTAACGGTGAATTTCCTTTCGAAGCACCCCATTCCCTATCCCGTGAATAAACGTAATTTCATCCATCCCGGAGGCAATGGCATCGTTCAAATTCTTTTCAAAAACTGCCAACTGCAACTGTACCATTTCCCCATTACTCATCAAATCGTGATCCTTCGTAAGTTTTTCGATGTGAAGGTCAATGGATGCGGCCGGTCGGCTTACCTTCCTTGCTGGAAAGGTACTGGCATCGGTTGGATTCAGTTCTTCATTCAACTTTTTGACATCCAGTAGTTTTTCCTGCTCATTCAATTTAAAAAAATAAGCCTCTTTTTCAATCAAAGGTGCCTTTCCCTTGTGTTTAAAAAAGGCACTGGCTTTGAATTTCACTTTTCTTTCAATGGGTTTTGGGCTGGCCTCGACCTGTTTATTCAAAGGCACCATTAGGAATTTTAAGGGAGGCCATTGTTCAAAATCCCGAATCATTTTTTCAGCTACCTTCGTGGAGCTACCAGGCTGCAATACGCCTGCTGCCACATTTTTTGAGGCTTCCCCTTGTAGCTCATCCACCGAAAAAAGGTACTCTTTTTTTGTCGTATTGATGAGCAGGACATCATGAACCTGATCGTTATAGGGTACATAAGCTAAAAAAAACCCGCCTTTGTGAACGTTTTCTATTGGTTTGGGCCTGTTTTCTCCAGTATAAATAGCGCCGGATGAGGAAGGTGTGTCAAAATATTCTTTTTCTGCTTTGTCAATGACGACCACTTCCGATTTCATGGCTGGAATCCGAAAACCGTCTTCGATTTCAATTTCCACCTGTCCACCGGACGAAAGCCTGGTAATGACACCCTCTTCTTTTCCATGAAGCAATCTGACCCTATCCCCTATATTCATAGCCTAAAATTACCAAATAGAAAGGGGAAAAGCACCATTATTTCGCAATCCCTATCAAAAATCAGTCAGTGCGCAGAAAAGTGTCCGCAGCCGTTAAAAAATACCAAAATGGTTTTTCCAAATAACTATATTCGCAGCGGCTAGTATATGCGTAGCGGGACCGTTCAGGAAGCTAGGCACTATACCCAATGTTAGGCAATCGTGGTTTCTTTTCTTCCGTCCTTGCGTGGAGAAAGACACACTTATTGACATGTTTTGGATTGTGCGGTTGGCTTGAGCGGCTTGGCAATCCCGAAGGGTCGGGACAATTTGTGTGTGGCTGAGAAGGGTAGGCTGTTTATTCATTGCTATTCTTCTTCTTAGTAATTCGTTTTACTTCCTTGTCAAAATCTGACTCAAAAGCTTTATCCTGCTCTATTCTGAATTTTTGGTATTCTTGTTCCGCTAGTTGCTTTGCGATGGTAGCCGTTACCTTACCTGCATCTTTCAATACTTTGTAATCATTGAATTGGAGGAATCCGTCTAGTTTCCCTATCCAGTCGTTCATTTTCATTGGATTTTGCCTTTCTGCTTGTAGTTCGGCAAAATCCAGGTACATGGTTACGATTCGGTTGAGGTCTTTTAATTCCTTTTCACTGAGATAGTTTTTGGCTACTGAAACATCCGTTTTTAATACTTTTCCAGAAGGAGCACTTTTCCATGTGGTTAATCCCATGTTGGGCTTGTCTGCATCGGCTCGTTGCTTGATGATTTCGGCTGCTGTATGACCTGTAATCGCCCAGTGCAATTTGTTTTGAACGGTCTTATAGAAAGTTTGGGTGATTTCAGCTTTTGGGTCATAATCAATGCTGCATTGAGCGTAGATGTCGGTGATTTTTTGATAAAAACGTCTTTCGCTGGCACGTATCTCACGGATACGCTCCAGTAACTCATCAAAATAGTCTTTACCGAAAATTGCGTGACCTTGCTTGAGGCGTTCATCATCCATCGCAAAACCTTTGATGATGTATTCTCGAAGGGTTTTAGTAGCCCAAATACGGAACTGTGTGCCTTGATGTGACTTTACCCGGTAACCAACAGAGATAATGACATCCAAATTGTAAAACGATGTGGTGTACTCTTTGCCATCATCGGCAGTTGTTCGGAATTTCCGAACAACTGAATTTTCTTCTAATTCTCCCTCTTTAAATACATTGCTGATATGCTCGCTAACGGTTGCTTTAGCCTTGCCGAATAGCTCTTGCATGGCTTTTTGGGTGAGCCAAACCGTTTCGTCTTGTAGCAGTACATCTACTTTTACATCTCCATTTTGGGACGTGTAAAGTATAAATGATGATTGATTAGGGCTTAATTCGTCCATTAACTCACTGTTTGAAGATTACTAGTTTGTTATCCATCGCATAGCCGTTTCCTCATCTTGCTCAATCGCCATTTCTACCGCTTTTTTGGCTGTTGCACTAAACCTACGGTAGTTCCCAAAACTGCTTTTCCATCTATCCCATACCAAATTCAACCCCGGATTTTGATAGGCCTTGGAAAATTATGCCCAGACCACAAAATTATTCTTCCAAAAAAGGTCCTGAAGGCCTAAAAATCCATTCAAAACAGATTTTTTAAGCGATGGGTAATCTCCCCGATACTTTTTTGTCCGGAAAGAGCCACCAGGCACCCACAAAATCCAGACCCAATCCCCATAATAGGTACTTCACCGGTTCCGTGCAACAGCGTTTTCATGCTTGGCTTTTACAAGCCGCACAGCCTGCTCCGCCAGAGCGGGGAAAACTTAGTTGTTGTAGCGCGTTTTTCTATTATTCATTCCAAAAATCCGTCATATTCTTTAAGATGTTTTGGATTGTTTTCAATAATTAATTCATGTGTCCCACAGATGATATGATATGAGTTTTGTGAGTTTCCATGGTCTATTAACATGTAGTAGTCCTTATAGTTTTCTTTGTCAGTGCCTTTGCTTTCAATTGTCGTGGTCAGTAAGTCACTTCTGTCAAGAATTGCGCTACGATGAAACTCTGGGTACTCGTGTCTTTCATTTTTGAGTTTTATGTCACTTTGTATTACATTTTTAAATGTCAGAGTTCCTTTATTGTACCGTAATTTTGCCTCTGATAGATCCACGGGTCTAATGATGTCGAATTTAATTGTTCTTGTCAGGTTAAAAGTCACAGTAACTCGTTCAATGAAGGCACAAAATAATCCAAGGTCATCACGGTCGATATAATTCATATTGTCGGTCATATTTCAAATTTTGACTAACCTCAAATTCTGTTATTAATTATTAATCTTTTGTGTCTTTGTCAAATTTCTCATTTTTTACTCAATTCACATTCCCACATTTGTCGTTTGCTTAAGAAACGAATTCTTGATGTGGGTAATGCGCTACAACGTCCAGGCTTTGGTGCGGTAGGCACTTTCGGAGTGCTTTCCGTCCGGCTAACCCAAACGTAATTCATTGTACTGAATTTTATTTTATTCGCTTTCTGCCCGCTGCACTCAAGCCAAGGTTGTAGCACGTACTTTTTTTATTCTCGGTATGTTTCAAATACGTCAAAGTCATATTCAACATTGCCATTTATTAGCTTGACAATAATATTTTCTCCTGGATTGCTGTCCTCTGGACGAAAAAGAACTTCACTCTCCATGTCCTTTGAGATTTTAATAAAGGTCTTGAGAAATTTGTTCCATTGTTCTGCACTTGAAATCGTCTTAGGATCAAAGTCAAAATGCTGGTCTGAGTTTAAGTAAAAGTAAACTTCTGTCCCAGAGTTGTCGAATTTGAAAATGTAGTCCGAGGTTTTTTCCAGATTTACAATTTTCTCTAAATAATCTCTTATTAGTCCAGCTTCTTTTTTGTCGACAGTAATAGAAGTCAAGTCACACCCCATGTATGAAAAGAGAATTCTGTTCTTTATTTCTGTCCAATCTTTCATTTTCGTATGTGCCACAACTATTGCCTAACCGCAACCCTTGCGGTTATTTCGCTCTTGGCAAGGTAAGTAAGATCTCCTAAAAATAAGAAAAATGCAAGGATCACCAACTAGGTTTTTCATTTCTATTCAGCTTTTCTCCCGGAAAACCCATGACGGTAATCGCGGCGCAGGGGGGTAATTCCAAGGGCCTTGCTCAAATTCCAGCCCAAAAACGGCTGAAATTAGCGCCTGATAGTACCTGTCCAGTTCCTTTTTCTGTGATGGATCTATTCGTAACCCTCGTCCTAATCGCATCATCGGCAATCATTCCATTGATCTTCTGATAAAAAACCGGGTCGGTATTTTCGCTTTTTTCCACTAAAAATTTTCTAACGCTATTCCCTGCTATTACCCGTGTAGCAAGGGCTATACCTCTTTAAAATGTAGCTAGTAAACGATTCCTACCGGAACGATGAAAATGGCATCCTTCTTCTTTAAGGATCCACCGACTACTCCATGGCATGGTGCTCCATTTCGGAATTCAATTCTGCTCCCAGGAGAATGATAAATGTGCTGATAAAAAGCCACAGCATCAGAAAAACAACCGCCGACAGGGAGCCATAGATTTCTCCTAAATTCCAGAAATGGCGGATGTAAAATGAAAATGCCCAGGAAGCCAAAAGCCACAAAATGGTGGCTAAAACGGCACCTGGAATGACCCAATGGAACGTAGGCCGTTTTCTTTCTGGTCCAAATCTATAAATCAGGCCAATACTACCCACCAGAATAAGCCCCATGATCAACCATCGAAGCCAACTGATAAGGCGTTCAATATTATCCGGTAAACCTATTTGTTCGATGATGGAAGGAAATGCCACAATCAAGGCTGCACTTAGAATGATTAAAATAATGGCCCCAAAGGTAAATAGTAACGTAAGCCCATTGTGTTTTAGGATCCCCCTGTGACTTTTGGTCTCATAGGCAATGTTTATTCCCCTAAACAGTGATTTGGTCCCTATATTGCCAATCCAAATGCCCAGCAGAATGGCGAAAACGGTACCCCAGCCCAAGGATTCTCCCGTGGATTTGATAAACTGATCCACCCGGTATTGGAGGATTTCATGGGTCTGCACTGGCAGCATGGAACTGATTTTGGATACCTGCTCCTCTATTTCCTGAGGATCCATGACGAAACCGTAAATGGAAATCAGGGCCATAATGGCAGGGAAAATGGCCAAAAAACCAAAAAATCCCACACCGGCCGAAACAATTACCACATTATTTTCACCAATCTGGTCTTTTACTTTTAGCAATATGGCCTTCCATTCGGAGAACGATAGTTCGAAAATGGATTGAACCTTTTTGTCCATAAATTCTCTGGGCATGTGATTTGAAGTTCAATAGCTTTAAAGAAGCCCCGATCTGGAGATGGAGCTGCCTCTGACAAAATCTTTTTCCAATATACCGTAATTTACTGTGAATCGAACCAAGGTACCCCCCACTTCGCAAGTGGGGGGAGGGACTTCAAAGTGACAAGCTCGAGGTTCGGAACTCGGACCTTGCGGTTCGGAAGTCCCCCATTGATGTTCAGAACGGTACATTTTGACCCAAAAATCAAAATTTTCCGGTTAAAATATAAAAAACCTGACAGGTTGACCGAAGCTTTTCGAGTTTTCTGCTGGAAGAGGGTACTTCGGAAGTGGGGGGGGGGTACTTCGGAACCCGGCCTGTCCCGTTCTGAACCGCAAGCTTGGAGTTCGGAAGTGGGACAATGCAGCTAAAAGGCAGAATAGGATGCCATTTTGGCAGCTGATCCGGGTGAAAAGGTGCCTTTTTGCAGTTAAAAAGCGGATCGTTTCAGTTCTGAACTGCAGTATTGAAGTACGAAATCACCTCTTTGGGGGCAGGAATCGAAAAATGGACGCTTTATTTGGGGACGAACATTAATACGAAACCTTTTCTGTCGGTTAAAATGTACCAGTTCAAGTTCACCCCGCCTGACGCAAAACCCGTCTTATGCCCTGTGTTTTACTTCACTCGCTCTTTTGACTTTCTGGTTATTGGCTTTCTTTGCTTACCTGCTTTTTGTTTAGCAAAGTATTCTTTTATTTCACGCTCTTCTCGCTCGGTAAGCTCTTCACCACCAATAAAGTCAACATCGAGTTCTTTATTGGATTTGCTCTTATTCATCATGGAAATATCTGTTTATAAGTTTTAAACAAACACCATCTCCCGCCTCACCAAATATCCATCACAATACGATATTCACAATCTTGCCCGGGACTACGATGACTTTTTTGGGTGTCTTGCCGGCTATCCATTTTTGCAGGTCCTCGTGCTGCAGGGCTGCTGATTCGATTTCGTGCCTGGAAAGGCTCAGTGACAGCTTGATCTTTGCCCGCATTTTGCCATTGATGGAAACAGGGTATTCATGACTGTCCTCTGTAAGGTATTGCTCTTCCGCTTCTGGGTAACGCTCATGTATGATGGATTGGGCATGGCCCAGCTTCTCCCAAAGTGCTTCCGCTATATGGGGAGCATAGGGGGAAAGGATGACCAATAAAGGCTCCAAAACTTCCCTTTGCTTGCACTTGAGTGCAGACAGCTCATTGACACAGATCATAAAGGAAGAAACCGATGTATTGAAGGCATGACGTTCCACATCTTCCTCCACTTTTTGGATGGTCTTGTGAAGGGCTTTCAAAGCTTCTTTGGAGGCCTTCTCCTCACTCACCTGCCAATTTCCGTTCTGATCGTGGAATAGCCGCCACAATTTCTTCAAAAATTTAAACACCCCATCTATCCCATTGGTATTCCAGGGCTTAAACTGTTCCAAGGGGCCCAAAAACATTTCGTACAGGCGCAGGGTATCTGCCCCATAGCTCTCGATCACATCATCCGGATTGACCACATTGTATTTGGATTTGGACATTTTTTCCACCTCAGCACCGCAGTGGTACTTGCCTTCTTCCAGAATAAATTCCGCATCAGCCAAGTCCGGACGCCAGCGTATAAATGCCTCTAAATCTAATTGGTCGTTATGTACTATATTGACATCCACATGCATGGGGATCACTTCATGGTCCCCGATCAATCCATGACTTACGAAGGTATTACTTCCTTTTTTCCGGTACACAAAATTTGACCTGCCCTGAATCATGCCCTGGTTGATCATTTTCTGGAATGGCTCGGCTATGGGCACAAGGCCCCTGTCATAGAGAAACTTGGTCCAGAACCTGGAATACAACAAATGCCCGGTAGCATGCTCTGCGCCACCAATATACAGGTCCACCGCTCCCCAATAATCTGCCGCTTCCTTACTGACGAAGTTTTCTTTGTTGGCTGAATCCATATACCGGAAAAAATACCAGCTGGATCCAGCCCAACCCGGCATGGTACTCATCTCCAACGGAAACGTTCCCTCAGAAGTAGTATAGGTCCAGTTCTTTGCCCGTCCCAAAGGAGGTGCCCCATCTTCAGTGGGCAGGTATTTATCCACTTCCGGCAAGCGTAGTGGCAACTCTTTTTCATCTATCAAATACGGAAGGCCCTCCTTGAAATAAACGGGCAGCGGTTCTCCCCAATAGCGCTGCCGGGTAAAAATGGCATCCCTCATTTTATATTGGATTTTACCCTTTCCAATTCCTTTTTCTTCCAGAAAAGCAATGGCTTTATCCATGGCTTCTTGCATCTCCATACCAGAAATAAACCCGGAATTCATGATCGTTCCGCCCTTGCCGGGAAAGGAACCGTTTTCCATGCTCCCCTCTATCACCTGGCGGATTTCCAGATTAAAGTGTCGGGCAAAATTATAATCGCGCTCATCATGAGCCGGCACGGCCATCACGGCTCCCGTTCCATAGCCCGCGAGGACATAGTCTGCAATCCAGATAGGGATCCGTTCTCCATTAAATGGGTTGGTGGCATAGCTTCCGGTAAAGGCCCCTGAAATGGTTTTTACGTCCGTCATCCGGTCTCGCTCTGATCGGTTTTTTGCCTGAGAAACGTAGGCTAGGGCCTCTTCTTTTTGATCCTCCGTGATCAATTGACTTACCAACTCGTGCTCAGGAGCCAATGCCAGGTAAGTTACCCCATAAATGGTATCAATTCGGGTGGTAAAAACCTTGATGGTTTCTTCCATTCCCTCTATCGCAAAGGACATCTCCGCTCCTACCGATCTACCTATCCAATTTCGTTGCATTTCCTTGACCGGATCGGGCCAGTCCAGCGAATCCAGCCCTTTTAGTAAACGCTCGGCATAGGCAGTGATCCGCATGCTCCATTGCATCATTCGTTTTCGCTCCACCGGATGGCCTCCCCGCTCTGAATACCCATCTTTCACCTCGTCGTTTGACAGGACTGTCCCCAAGGCTGCACACCAATTTACCGTGGTCTCTGCCAAAAAGGTGAGTCGGTATTGTAACAGTATCTTTTGCCGCTCTGATTCTGAAAAATGCTGCCAATCTGCTTCGCTAAAGTCAGTAGCATCTTCATCACAGACTGCCCTGACAGTACGGCTGCCTTCTTTCTCAAAAATGGAAACCAAATGGCTTATGGGTAGGGCCTTATCCGCATCCAAATCGTAATAGCTATCAAAAAGCTGCATGAATATCCACTGGGTCCATCGGTAATAGTCCGGATCGGAAGTTTGCACTTCCTTTTCCCAATCAAATGCAAACCCGATATTTTTGAGTTGCTCTGTATAGCGTTTGATATTTTCTCCGGTCGTTATAGCAGGGTGCTGCCCTGTCTGTATGGCATACTGCTCGGCTGGCAGCCCAAAAGAGTCATAGCCCATCGGATGCAGGACGTTGAATCCCTTCAACCGTTTATATCGCGTTACTATGTCGGAGGCTATGTATCCCAGGGGATGTCCTACATGAAGGCCTGCTCCGGAGGGATAGGGAAACATGTCCAGGGAATAAAATTTGGGTTTTTCAGGGTCCGGTTTTGCATTAAAAAGCTTCTCTTTCTCCCAACGATCCTGCCACTTTTTTTCTATGGCGCGAAAATTATACTCAGACATGTGCTGTTTTGGTCAGTTTTTTTGGTTATTTCAAAGTCAAAATTATAAAAAATATCTGTATTCATTTTGAATATAGCAGGAGATCTGTGAAAATAGTACAATCAATGGTAGTTAAACCGAAAGAATCTTACCAGAACCTAAATCCCCTACCCCGATATCTAAAAATCCAATTGTCCCAAATGTCCTGAGAAAAGTAAATTTCGGCACCGAAATTTAAGGTGAAATACCCGTCGTACCGTGCTTCAGGTTCATTGAGTCTGGGGTCTCCGCTTCCTCTTCTGGGGGCTCCCCTACTATTTCGAATCATTTCCACATTGGGTTCGCCATTCGGAAGCAGGTACCGCTCCTGCCGGACAGATAAGCGAAGCCGATCCGGATTTTCTCCGGAGATATAATCGGCAATCAACTCTTCATGGTACGCCGAAATATTGTAGGTGCTGATATCGTCCAGGTAATCGGAAAGCGTGAAGCGATAGTTACCCTCTATAAAAAAATCCATGTACACATTTACCTTGTATTTTAAACCCAGGCCCATGGGAAAAACCATGACAATGTCTGAATACAATTCATTTTCGGTTCTCAGCGGCCTTAAAGACACCCATTGATCCCTATACTGTGTTTTGGGATCATTGGTGGTCGCCCCCACGCCAAAAAATACATAGGGATTTAGAAATTCACGCGTAATGTTATATACTTTGACCGGTTTGTAATAATACTCTACCAGAAAGGCCGCTTCCCAGTTCCTGCTTCTGAAATGCAAATCCCTGGGAATCCTGCCGCTCCTAGGATCTGCCTTAACGTCCTGCCCGGAAATTTCAATATAGGTAATGTCTGCTCTGGCTTTTAAGTTCGTTCCAAATGTATACCGCGCACTAAAAGCGGCATTGTAATCCGGCTGTATTCCTTCATAGTATTGCCAAAGGGCGTATAAGTCACCAAAATACTGCGAAGGTCCCGCCTGCAAGGAAAAAGACCAGGGCTCTTCGAATCGAAATCGATACATGCTTTGCGAAAGCAGTTCTTTGGAAGACACAATTAAAAATAAGGCTAAAAAAAATACGGTTCTTATCATATCATAAAACTACTACACCCGATTCCAACCCGAATAATCCGTTGATATTTAACGGCCTAAAGATAAATGAAAAGGGCATAATAAAAAAAATTAGGAAGGTGTAAATTTTTCCAGTCCGGAGCGGATATGCAGGTCTCGCTGGGGAAAGGGGATTTCTACCTGCTCCTCCCGAAATTTTGCGAAAATGGCATAGTAGAGTTGACTCTTTAGCACTTTGGGTTTATTAATGTATTCCGAAGTCCAAATCCTGAGGTTGAAATCGATACTGCTATCGTTATATTGTTCGAAGAGTACATCAGGTTCCGGATATTTTAGAACACCCGTATTGTTTTTGACGACTTCCATCAGTATTCGTTTAATTTTTGCCGGATCCTCCTTATACGAGACTCCAACTGGTATGTTAAACCGGATATTTCGGTCGTTATGCGACCAGTTAATCACCGGATTGTCGATAAACTGGCTATTGGGTAAAATGATGGAAATGTTATCATTGGTGAGTACCATGGTGGATCGGGCAGAAATTTTGATCACATCTCCGTTTACATCATCTACTTCTATCCGGTCACCTACTTTGATGGGCCTTTCGACGAGAATTATCAAGCCACTGATAAAGTTGTTGGTGATATTTTGCAGTCCAAAGCCAATCCCTACACCAATGGCTCCGGCGAGTATTCCCAAGGCACTCAGATCTACATTGCTGTTTTGAAGGATCGTTACCAGGCCAAAGATGATCACCAGGTATTTGAAAATGGTAGCAATGGACTGCCGGATCCCCAGGTCTAGATTATACCGCGCCAATATTTTATTAGCCAGAAATTTTCTGGCTATTTCAGAAATAACAAACAAAAGAATAATGGACAAGGTCAATCCTATGAATAAACCAATGGTCAGCTTGGTCTCGCCGAGCATTAGTAATTTTAGGTTTAAAAACTCATTGAATTTTTCCAAAAAGGCTCCAAAATCGCCATTTTCTATATCTTCTATTATCTCATCCATATATAAAGAAATTAATCGTTAGCCAATCAACACTTCCCTGCTGAAATGGTTGGCAGACCAACACTTCTCATTTTCAAAGTCTTTATCCGGGAAAAAGCATTCCCGGATTTTTATCTGCGTAAATTAGCCTTTTTGTTGAAAAAAGAAGGATAAATTCGCGGTGTAAATACAGCTTTGGCAGTCAATTTAGGTAAATTTGTGCTTAATTTTACGATATGAGTAAGCAAAAAGAAGAACTCGAACACCGACTAAAACTCCGAAACATCAAACTTTCCGATTTTGATGATATTCGTAAAATCATGGTCTCAGCCTATAAAACCCAGGGTATGACCTGGACAAAGGAGGAGTTCGAGAATCAGTTGAATGCCTTTCCAGAGGGTCAGATTTGCCTGGAAGACAATGATAAGGTAGTCGCCGTTGCTTTAAGCCTTATCGTGGATTACTCCAAATACGGAGATAATCATAACTACGATCAGATTACCGGTTACGGGAAATTTGACACCCATGATGAAGATGGAGACACCTTATATGGTACGGATGTATTTGTAGACAAAGAGTACCGTGGCCTTCGTCTGGGCAGAAGACTTTACGATGCCCGTAAGGAACTTTGTGAAAATCTTAATCTCCGATCCATCATTGCAGGAGGCAGAATACCCGGGTACAGCAAATATGCCGACCAGATGTCGCCGCGGAAATACATTGAATTGGTAAAAAACAAGGAAATCTTTGATCCGGTTCTTTCCTTTCAGCTGGCAAACGAATTTCACGTCCGCAAGGTAATCACCAAATACCTGCCGGAAGATACGGACTCCAGGGCCTATGCCACCCTCCTGGAATGGATAAATATTTATTACGAAAAGGACGAAAAACTTATTGGCAATAAAAAAACCATCGTCCGACTGGGGCTGGTACAATGGAAAATGAGGCGGTTTAATGACGTAGACGACCTCATGCAGCAGGTAGAATTTTTCGTAGATACAGTTTCCGATTACAAATCTGACTTCTGCCTCTTTCCGGAGTTTTTTAATGCCCCGCTACTAGCTGAATTTAATAAAATGGATGCTTCGGAAGCTATCCGAAACCTGGCTGATTACACGGAGGAGATCGTCAATCGAATGCGTGACCTGGCACTTTCCTACAATGTCAATATCATTGCCGGCAGCATGCCGGAATACGATAATAAGAAACTTCGCAACGTGAGTTACCTCTGCCGAAGAGATGGCACCATGGACAAACAGTACAAGCTGCACATCACTCCGGATGAACAGTCCTATTGGGGCCTCCAGGGTGGAAACGGGATCAAAGTCTTCGATACCGATGCGGGAAAGGTGGGCATCTTGATCTGCTACGATATTGAATTTCCGGAGTTGAGCCGGATATTAGCCGAAAAGGAAATGGATATCCTGTTTGTTCCCTTTTGGACGGATACAAAAAATGCCTACCTTAGAGTAAGCACCTGCGCGAAATCGAGGGCCATCGAAAACGAATGCTACGTGGCCATTACCGGTTCGGTTGGTAACCTGCCAAGGGTAGAAAATATGGATATTCAGCATTCGCAAGCGGCCATCTATTCGCCCTCTGACTTCTCCTTCCCTCACGATGCCATCATTGCGGAGGCATCGCTAAATACGGAAACCACCATTGTAGCGGACGTTGACCTGGATTTATTGACCAAACTCCGCAAAGCAGGCAGTGTGAGGAATCTGGCCCAACGAAGATTAGATCTTTACTCCATCCAATGGAAAAACAAAAGGTGATGGACTATTATCGGCATGTAAGTAAAGATACCCTGGACCGGGCAAAAAAAATCAAACTACTTCTTACCGATTTGGACGGGGTGCTCACAGATGGGGGAATTCTTTTAGATGACCAGGGTATGGAGTACAAAAAATTTCAAGTAAAAGACGGACAAATTATTCGCTACCTACAGGAAACCGGAATAAAAGTCGGTGTTCTTTCCGGCAGGGAAGTAGCGGTCTCCAAAAAGCGTTGTGATCAAATGAAGGTGGATTTTCACTTGCATGGCGTAAGGGACAAGTGGGGCACGGTAGCGGAAATTTTAAGAAAAACCAACACTTCCACGGCGGAGGTGGCCTACATAGGCGACGATCTGATCGACCTGGAGTTATTGCAAAAAGTGGGCTTATCAGCCGCACCGGCTGATGCCATAAATTACATATGCGATCAGGTCCATTATGTCACCTCGAAACCCGGAGGCAGGGGATCCTTTCGAGAACTGGCAGACCTGATCCTGTTTGCCCAGGGCAAACTGCACGCAATTATTTCCACCATTTCCCAACCTGACTCAGGACATTAACCCAAATGCTAGCAATGAAAAGAAGTTCGTACACCATGACCATTCGGAATCAACTGATTTTAGGGGGAAATAAGCCAGTATTGTTTTCCGGTCCCTGCGCGGTGGAAAGCCTGGACATTTGTCTGGAAATCGGAAGCAAGGTGAAAGCGTATGCCCAAACCCATGGATTTGAATACGTTTTCAAGGCCTCCTTTGATAAGGCCAACCGGACTTCCGGAAATTCCTTTCGGGGCATTGGCTTTGATCAATCCCTCAAGGTGCTCGAAGAAGTAGGAAAGCGACTGGGAGTCCCCTTACTTACGGATGTACACGAAAGCTACCAGGTAGAATCCGTGGCTTCTGTCGTAGATGTCATCCAAATCCCAGCGTTTTTGTGTCGGCAAACCGATCTCTTACTAGCCGCTGGGAATTCGGGAAAAGCAGTCAAAATAAAAAGGGGGCAATTCATGGCCCCGGAAGACATGCAGTTCGCCGTAGATAAAATTCGCTCCACGGGCAATCAGAACGTATGCCTGACAGAGAGGGGTTTTGCCTTAGGCTATCATAATTTGGTGGTGGACATGCGAGCGATACCGATTATGAGGCAGTTTGCCCCGGTGGTGTTCGATGTGACCCACAGTGTGCAGCAACCCGGCGCCAACCTGGGAAGCAGTGGTGGGCAGCGGCAAATGGCTCCCTACCTGGCTCGTGCAGCCGGAGCTGCAGGGGTAGATGGTTTTTTTATAGAAACCCACCCCGAACCTTCCAAGGCACTTAGTGATGGCCCCAACATGGTGCCGCTTTCTCAAATGGAAGCATTTCTTGGTATGATCAGAGAGGCCTGGGAGATGGGTGACCGATATAAAGATTTTTCACTGATATGAGCACAGTTATTGGTTTCCGGGTACTCCTTCTTCTCCTTTTATCGATTCTGTCGGAGGTGACCTTTTTCCCAATAAAGGCTTTTTCGAACGATGCCCCTATTGCGTTGGAAATCAGATCCCTGCTGGAAGGAAACGAAACCCAGATAAGCGTTGCGAACAACCCCTCCCCTATCCATTCCAGGTCTACTCTGCTCACCTTCTACTCCGAGAGAGCCTTTCTTCCCGGATGGTCGGTTGCACAACAACCCACATGTAAGGCAAGGGACCTTCAGTATTTAATCCGCCAGGCGGGGTTCGATGGGTTGCTGCCTGAGGATTATCACCTTGAAGCGATCAACACTCTTTTTGATAAAGACATGGCGGGAACATCCCTTTCGGAAAGAGAACTTGCCCTGCTGGATATTCTTCTTAGTGATGCATTCCTTTTGTATGCGCATCACCTATATAAGGGAAAAGTCCATCCAGAGCACCTGAATGGGATTTGGGACATCCGAACGAAACAAAATGAACCCAGCACCTTGGGAAGATTAAACCGGGCACTTTCAGGCACTCATGTCAAAGAGGAGCTCCTGAGCCTGCGTCCAAAATTCGGCATTTACGAAAGGATGCGGCAATCCATGAAAAAACTAAATGGATTAGAGAAGGCGTACCACCAAAAAAATTGGATCGCTTTCTCCGTTGAGGAACCCCTGGAAGTAAATCAACGAAACGAACACGTCTCACAAATACGGGAGAAATTGGTTTTCTGGGGAGACCTGGAAAGCTACCCGGTATTAGCGGAGCAAAGGGATAAATACGATAGCATAATGGCCGAAGGCGTTAGGAGATTTCAACGTAGAAATGGCCTTCAGTCGGATGGGGTACTTGGCCGGGCTACCCTTGAGGCCCTGAACCAGAGTCCGGAACAATTAATGGATAAGGTAGCGGTGAACTTGGAGCGTCTGAGGTGGCTGCCGGATACCACGCTACAGGATTTTATTCTGGTAAATATCGCCAATTATTCCATGGATCTAATCCGTAATAGGGACACCTTGCTTCATTCCAATGTAATTGTTGGAAAATCTTACCGGAAAACACCCGTGTTTAATGCAAACATGAGCTACCTGGTTTTTAGTCCTACCTGGACCATTCCCCCCACTATCCTAAAAAACGACGTGCTACCTGCTATCCGGAAAAATATCAATTATCTGGCCCAAAAAAATATGCGGGTGATCGATCATTCAGGACAGGAAATCGACCCTACCACCGTGGATTGGCAGCAAATGACCGGAGCCAATTTCCCCTACCTGATCCGGCAGAATCCTGGCCCTCAAAATTCCCTGGGATTGGTCAAATTCATGTTCCCCAATTCCTACAGTGTTTACATTCACGATACCCCTTCCAGGGAATTGTTTTACAGAGAAGACCGGGCACTGAGTTCCGGCTGCATCCGCATACAGAAGCCGTTTGAATTGGCCCAATTATTATTGAAAGACCAGCCCCGTTGGTCGGATGAACGGATCCGGAGTGCCATGCAGCAAAAAACGGAACAAATCGTCAGACTAAATCAAAAGATTCCTGTTATCATCCTTTACCTCACCTTTTGGACCGATTCCAATCAGATACAAAATATCCGAAAGGATATTTATGACCGGGACAGTGAACTATTAAAATTGCTGCAGACCCCTCTCACTAGCAGCGTTATGGGAGAGCAAAATTGATTTTTCCTTATAAGATTCCTGGCTGGCATGAATGTAAAGACAGCTTTTGTCCCGGATCAGATCGATCACCTCTTCGTGGTTTTCCTTTGGAAGCGCGGGACAGCCCAGGCTTCTGCCTAACCTCCCGTGCCTCTTAACAAACGTTTCGGTTGCATAGTCAGCCGAATGAATTACGATAGCCCTGGTTCTGGCCTGATCATTGATCCCCTCTTCCAATCCATCCAGACGTAACGAAGCCCCATGTTTGCCCACATACCTCTCTCCTGTAAGGTAAAAGCCCAAGCTGCTCATAAAACTCTCCGATTTATTGGAAAATTTTCTGGCCAGTAATTCCCCGGAATTCCTGCCGTGCGCAACCAGCGATTCATGGGTCAGACTTTTAGTACCCATGTCGATGATCCATAATCTCCGTTCGGTAGACGGCAAATCAAAATCAATGATGGTAAGGGGTTTGCCCTCTGGCAAAACTCCTTTTTCGAGCAAAATACGATATCCTTGAACAGCAACCTTCAAAACCTCTTTCCGTAATGCCGGCGCTTGTTTTTTTACATTTGTCCAAATGCTTTCTACCAATTCAGGGGGGCTCTTGCGTTCCGATGTCCCTAGCTGCGCCGTAGCCTTTAAATCCGACACCGACAAGTTCGCATCGCCAGAAGAAAACACGGGGCTGGCGAAAAAAAGAAGAATAAATACAAGTTGTTGCATGGAGTAAGTTTTTAGTTTCATGCCGGGTCAGGATAAAAGGATCCGCCACCAAAGGTAGCTTAATAACAGCATTTGAATTCGGTTAAGTTTCACGCCGCTTATTTATTTTGATGTTTTTCTTTCGCTTAATATTTTTTTTTAATTTGAACCCAACAGGCTTATTTTCTTGTTGTTTCGCTTGAAAAACGCTTAACATCAAACGATTTGTTGTCCTTTTTCCTTTAAGAAGCCAGCAACTCAAAAAATAAACGTGGAATTTTTGTTGAGTTTTTTGAATTAAATAATAAACAAAAAAAGGGAAATACCTGTTAGTGATTCTATGAAATTAGCCATCTACCGAAAAGAACATTTCAATGCGGCCCATCGGCTTCACAATGCCTCCTGGACGGCAGAGAAGAACAAACAGGTTTTCGGAAAATGCAACAATCCGAATTATCATGGTCATAATTATGATTTAATCGTAAAACTGGAAGGACCAATCGATCCGGAAACGGGGTATGTATATGATATGAAACGATTGAAAGACGTTATCCGGGAACATGTTACCGATAAATTTGATCACAAAAACCTAAATTTAGATACAGATGAATTTAAAGTACTTAACCCAACTGCAGAAAACATTGCTGTGGTTATTTGGAATATTTTGAGGGAAAAAATAGAAAAGAAATACGACTTAACAGTTCGATTATATGAAACAGAAAGAAACTTTGTTGAATTCAGCGGGAATTGATCTTAATCAGACCATTGAAGAATTTGGGGATGAACACCTTTCATCTTCTCACGATACACCATTAAGAGAAGATGCATTCGAAATGGATGATGATCTCAAAATGGAATTAATAGAAAAACATTTTAAAGAAATCATGCATGTTCTCGGGTTGGACCTCTCAGATGACAGTCTGAAAGGCACCCCAAAACGAGTGGCAAAGATGTTTATAAAAGAAGTTTTTAGCGGTCTTGACCCAAAAAACAAGCCTGAAGCGAAGCTTTTTGAAAATAAATTTCGCTACAATGAAATGTTGGTTGAAAAAGACATCACCTTCTATTCTCATTGCGAGCATCATTTTGTGCCGATTTATGGCAAGGCACATGTGGCCTACATTTCAAACGGCCATGTGATAGGTTTATCCAAAATAAACCGCATCGTCCAATATTTTGCCAAAAGACCTCAGGTCCAGGAGCGATTAACGGTACAAATTGGTAACGAACTGAAAGCTGCCTTGAACACAGAAGATGTAGCGGTAATATTGGATGCCGATCACATGTGCGTATCCAGTAGAGGCGTTCGAGACACGAGTAGTAGCACGGTAACGTCCTTTTACAGCGGTCGATTCGAGAACGAAGACCAGAAGCGAAACGAATTTCTCAAATACCTGGAATTGCCCCGGTAACATTACCGAGAAATGCGTTTATTGCGATCACTGGCTGGATTCTAATTAATTACTCCGTCGATTTATTATCGGGGGAGTTTTTTTTGAAATGGATAATCCTCTTTTTCGCTACTTTAAATCAAACAATTTGAGGGTTTATTCATTATTATTTACGTAGCAATGACATATCATGAAAAATAGCAACATAGTAATAATCGGAGGAAATAGTGGAATCGGAGAGAAAGTTAAAGCACTGCTTCAAGCTGAAGGAGCCAATGTGTTTTCGTATTCCCGATCTCAGGAAGGCGAAAACAAGTTGGATGTGACGGAGGACTTTGAAGAAATTGCGGGCGTGCCTGAAAAAATCCACGGAGTGGTATATTTTCCGGGAACCATTCAATTGAAACCCTTTCACCGCTTCAGCCTGGAAGATTTCAGGAAGGATCTTGAAATTAATTACCTGGGGGCAATAAAGGTCTTACAGGCGCTTCAACGACCGCTAAAAAAATCAGGTGCCGCCTCCGTGGTGCTGCTCAGTACCGTGGCCGTTCAGACGGGCTTGGGTTTTCACGCATCCATCGCAGGTGCAAAAGGAGCGGTGGAAGGACTGGGGCGCTCCCTTGCTTCCGAATGGGCGGCTGCAGGCATTCGGGTAAATATCGTGGCCCCTTCACTTACGGATACTCCCCTTGCAGAAGCGTTACTTTCCAGCCCTGAAAAGAAAGAAGCTGCCGGAAAAAGACACCCTTTGGGAAGGTTTGGCACGGTGGAAGATATGGCAGAAGCCATATTATTTTTACTTTCTGAAAAGTCCTCCTGGATGACCGGACAAGTAATAAAAGTCGATGGAGGGATGTCAGCCGTAAGGTAAAAATTTCGTTTATTTAAAACCTTTATGTTGAACAAAGTGTAACGATTAGGGTATTGTCCCTGAAAAAATAATTGCATACTTATGAGGACTCCACCTGAATCATTTTTGATCTTTAAAGCAGAGCTTAAGAAGGCGCAGCTTGAGAAAGAGCGGTTGAGAAAGGCATACGAGGAAAAACTAGCCGAAATGAATCGCGAACTCGCTCGTTTAAAAGAACAAATTGGAGCGCAGCAGGAATTGATGAAAACGACCATCAATTACGCGATCAAGTTAGAAGAAGACCTGGGTAATTTTAAAGAAGAGGTAGAAAATGAAAAAAAACATCGGAAAAACTCTTTTCATTAAATCCATTATTCAAAAATTCCGTAAATTAAAAGGTATTTGATTTAAAAAGAGGCAAAAATGAACGACACCCTAAATAAATCAGCGATGGAAAACTTTGACCTTTCTTTTGAGGGAAGGTATGCCAAAGTCTATGTCGATGAATCCCGTGGAATAATCATCTGCGAACTGCTTGTGGATTACGTTCCCATTGAAGATTTTAAAGAAACATTCCATAAAATAGCATCAGTCGTTAAAAAAGGTTCTTACCATAAATTCATTTTTGACAAAAGAGCATTGCGTGCCTTCCACCAGCCCAGCATGGAGTGGTACTTTTTAGATTGGAAAAAAGCAATGTATTTTGAGGGCATTACCGTACATCGAAAAATCCTTCCCCCGGAAAAATGGTTTGAAAAAATGGTGATGATTGCCAAAAAGCAAATCCTTGAAAATAATCCGGGGAACATTATCGAAAATCTGGATATTAAATATTGTGATTCTATGGAGGAAGCAATTCTAACCTGATGAAGCACTTTACCCAGCAAGAGATCCTTCAGGCAGACAAATCCTTCCGTAGGGATTTTGTTAATTGCCTGAGTGGGTACAAAAGCCTTAACCTCATTGGCACGGTCAATCAACAAAACAGCGAAACCAACCTGGCACCTTTTTCCCAGGTTTTCCATATTGGAGCCTCACCGCCAACGGTAGGGGTTTTATTCAGACCCCATACGGTTGAACGGCACACCCTTGAAAACATCATTCAAAATGGCTTTTTTACACTAAATCATGTAACAGAAGCCATCTACAAACAAGCCCATCATTGCGCTGCTCGTTGGCCTATTTCAGAATTTAAGGGCACCGGACTAACAGAAGAGTACAGAGATGAATTCCCTGCCCCCTATGTAAAGGAAAGCCCGCTGAAAGTGGGTTGTACGCTCCTGGATCGACAAACCCTTTCTGTAAACGATACGGTGCTGGTTATCGGAAGCATCGATCAGGTTTATGTTCAGGAAGAGGCCTTAGGAGTGGAGGGTTTTATTGACCTGGAAAAACTAGGTACGGTTACGGTGTCCGGACTGGATGGCTATCACTTAGGCAAAAAATTAGCCCGACTAGCCTATCCCAAAGCAGATCAACCGGTCAAAGAAATAGGTGACTCTTAAAAGGATTGGAATAAGCCAGCGAAAACCAGAAACCCGTACGGGATTAGATTATAAAAAACCTTTTAATACTGTGTCCGGTCCCGATACCATTCCCGGTCTCCATCCATGTTTCTGTGCTTGACTGTTCTTTCGTATTTATTACTGCGGCAGAGCTTACAGCTACATGGCTTTCCCTGCGCCTTGAAGGCATAACTCTTCTTGGGATCATATCCCATGGCTTTGCACCTTCTGATGTATTTGAGCTTTGTCAGTTCTTCGCGTCTTCCTTTGTTCATGTAGCAAGCATTTTTCTAATTTCCATTACCTGGCACCTGAGAGTTGGGGCATTTTGTTCATCAAGGAACATTGTTGGGCTACATTAAATCTAAATGACACTTAGCTTACTTTTTAGTCTACCTGCCAGCTGATTTCCACCTTCTTTTTGCCCCACTCTTTAGCTTGCCCCACATTTTCCCCCATATAGATATCAATCTTCTGTTTCCACCGTTTGTTCATTTTATCCAACACGGTGAATTTTCCTGGCAAGCCCGCTATCGATACCTTCGAGCCATGTTCAATGCCCTCAAGCTCCAGCAAATCCCTGGAAACGGCGATGGCTTTCATGCCGGGCTTGAGTTGATCTCCCCAGGCGGCTGTCACGGCATCTCCCTTTTTGGTCTGGCTCTCTAATGAATTATAGGCCGTAGCCGTTACTTCCATTGTTTTGGTTTCCGAACAGGATACCAGAAACAATAGACAAGAAAAAACGATAAGGTGATGATTTTTGGTACGATACTTCATGATTCAATGTGATTAACAGCTATAGCTCCTGGGGGTTCCATTTTCCCCATTACTAAAAGGAACCCACGCACATGTAGTAGGTAGAAAATACGCAGAGGCAGCAAAGGTTATACCGGTGTTTAGGCTTGCAGAATTGACAGATTACCAGGTCACTACACGTCGTTTACAAGTGCAAATATACAAAAAATACATCAAATCCCGGCACTGGAAAGGCCCCATCCAATCAAGGCCTTTGTCGGTAGCTGGATCCGGGGAACAAAAAAGCGCTCGTGAGTTAATTATGAACTCCCCCAAAATATAACTACTGAATGGTATATTCCTGCACAAATGGCCGACCTCCAGCCGTCATTCCTTCTATTCTTAATCGCCCGCTGAATGCTTCAAGGTATTGGCCTATTTTCTCCGGGTCGTCCGCCGGCTTATTATTAACTTCGGTTAGGATGAAGCCTTCTCCCATTCCTAAATCCCTAAGGTAGCCTCTGGTCAATCCCGTTATTTTCACTCCATATTCCAAACCAAAACGATCCATTTCAATCGTATTGATGGATTCAAGTTTTGCCCCCAGCAAAGGAGAGGAATAAAAGGATTTTTCAATGATTCCGGTTCCTCCTAATAGGTTTTGAAGCGTTAATTCTGATTCTTGACGAAGGTTATCCCTGAGGTAGGATACCTGTACCCTATCTCCAGGATAGTAGTAAGACAATGCTTCTTCAAAACTACCTTTTCCTGAAATGGGATTTCCATCTATACTCACGATTACATCGTTTTGCTGAATACCGGATCTTTCTGCTGCACCATTTCGAATGACGTGGGAGACCACTACTCCATCCAGCGATTTCAGATTCATTTCTTCGGCCAGCTCCGGCGTAATTTCCCGGACTTCAACACCAGGAATGGCTTTTTGCACCTCTCCAAACCGAATCAGGTCGTTGGCAATTTTGGTCGCAATATCCACCGGAACTGCGAATCCATATCCGGTGTAGGATCCGGTTCGGCTCAAAATAGCGGTGTTGATTCCTACCAATTCTCCGTTAACATTTACCAGCGCACCTCCCGAATTACCGGGATTGATAGGTGCATCTGTCTGAATAAATGACTCTAATGGAAATTCTCCTCCCATGATATTGATTTGTCTTTCCTTTGCCGATACGATACCTGCGGTCACTGTGGAAGTGAGGTTAAAGGGGTTTCCCACCGCCAGCACCCACTCCCCTATTTGTAAGGATCGGCTACTGCCGATTTTTATAGCTGGCAACCCCTCGGCCTCAATTTTTAAAACGGCAATATCCGTATTGGCATCTGCTCCTATCAAGCTGGCCTTATAGGTTCGTTTTTTATGGACCACCTCGATGGTTTCCGCCCTTTCCACCACATGATTATTGGTAATGATGTATCCGTCCTCAGAAAAAATCACCCCTGATCCGGTACTTACGGTCTGCTGTGGAACTCCCTGACCGAAGAAATAATCAAAAATACTGTACCTCCGGGAATCTGTTCCGGAAAAGTTTTTAATAAACACCACCGATCCGGTACTTTTTTCAGAAGCGTCTACAAATGAGTCCGGAACCCTCTCCGTTTGACTTTTATTGGTTTCTATCCTTTCATTTGACTTTTCCTCCAGATTGGAGGTGCGGTAGCCCAGGTTTTCCTGCCATTCTTGATTCGAAAGGGTATGCTGAGGAATGTACAGCTGAGCAGCAAAAAACCACGCTCCCAAAATTCCCCCTAAAAATGAAGTGATGATGACAACCAAATATTTTTGCATAACTTTGTGACTAGTTTTTCTGTTTTACGAAAACCTCTAATATCCCATCGGTTAATTTAACACAATTTAGTAAAGAAACCGGGGCCACCTTTTAGGCCGATTTAATTTCTAATTCTATGCCAAAAAAGGGGAATGTGTAAAAAGGTCAAAAAAATCAGGAAAAACTGTTTTTACCTTGTAAATTTGTCAGTAGTTTTAATTGAAACTGTCGGATTTAGCAGTGTACTTTTTGAAGAAAGTAAAACGACCCCATGTCAACAATCAAAAGAGTGGCTATCCTGGGTTCCACGGGAAGCATTGGCACCCAAACCCTGGAAGTCATCCAACAACATCCGGAGAAATTTCAGGCCGAAATTCTTACCGCCCAGAACAATAAGGAATTACTTATTGAGCAGGCCATCCGCTTTCAGCCCAATGCGGTGGTGATAGGGAATGAGGCATTGTATGCCGATGTCAAGCAGCGACTAGCGAAGTATCCTATAAAAGTATATACGGGTCAAAATGCAATTGCCTCCATAGTAGAAATGGACACAATAGACATTGTACTGACTGCCCTGGTGGGTTATGCGGGGCTTATCCCGACGTTAAAAGCAATCGAGGCGGGAAAACCCATTGCACTCGCCAACAAGGAAACCATGGTAGTGGCGGGAGACCTGGTTACCCGTAGAGCCCGGGAAAAAGCGGTAAATATCTATCCGGTAGATTCCGAGCACTCTGCTATATTCCAATGTTTGGTGGGTGAATTCCACAATCCCATTGAAAAAATAATTCTGACTGCATCCGGTGGCCCTTTTCGGGGAAAAGACAAAGAATTCCTCGCAGGTGCTACCAAGGAACAGGCCCTAAAGCATCCCAATTGGGACATGGGAGCCAAAATCACCGTTGATTCGGCCTCGCTGATGAATAAGGGGCTGGAAGTAATTGAAGCCAAATGGCTTTTTAACTTGAACACAGACCAAATTGAGGTAGTGGTCCACCCGCAATCCATCATTCATTCAATGGTTCAGTTTGAAGATGGGTCTATAAAAGCGCAACTTGGTCTACCCGATATGCGTATCCCCATACAATTTGCATTGTCCTACCCGGATCGGATTAAATCCACTTTCCCCAGGTTTGATTTCAAAAATTACCCGAACCTGGAGTTTGAAGCACCCGATAAAGAGACGTTTCGAAATCTAGGCCTGGCATTCCAGGCCCTGGAAAAAGGAGGAAATGCGGCTTGTTCTCTGAATGCTGCCAACGAAGTAGCCGTGGCAGCATTTTTGCAGGATCGAATTGGATTCCTTGAAATGTCCGACTTGATTGAACAGAGTATGGAAAAAATTGGTTTTATTGAAACGCCGAGTTTGGATGATCTCATTCAAACCGATCAGGAAACCCGGAAATTATCAGAACAAATCATCAGTAGATTATAAAGAATGGATACATTAATAATGGTAGCACAATTGCTACTGGGCTTGTCACTATTGGTAGGTCTGCACGAAATGGGACATTTGCTGGCAGCAAAATTATTTGGCATGCGGGTAGAGAAATTTTCCATCGGTTTTCCTCCCAAAATCGCCGGTTTCCAATGGAAGGGCACTGAATATTCCCTTGGAGCCATTCCTTTGGGAGGTTTTGTCAAAATCTCCGGAATGGTGGATGAGTCCCTGGATTCAGAGCAGATGTCCGCCGAGCCACAGCCCTGGGAATTTAGATCCAAACCAGCCTGGCAGCGCTTAATCGTTATGTTGGGAGGTATTTTTGTAAACGTTGTCACGGGCGTATTTATCTTTATTTTTTTGGTATACGACAGGGGGGAAACCTTTTATTCCAGAGACCAGGTGATGGAACATGGAATAGTGGCCTACGATATTGGAGAGCAAATCGGTTTGCAGGACGGAGATAAAATACTGGATATCAACGGCATTCCTTATGAATCTGTGAACGACCTCAGTAGTGGCGATGCTTTGTTGAGTTCTGATGGGTTTTATACCGTGGAACGAGCAGGTGAACGCCTGCGTGTGGACATTCCCAGAGGATTCATTAACTCCTTTTCTAACGAAGAAAGCATGTCCAACTTCGTGCAGATCCGGTTTCCCTTTGCCGTATTGGACGTAAGTCCTGATGGCAATGCAGAAAAAGCCGGACTGAAGCCCGGAGATAAAATACTTGCCGTCAATGAGACGGAAGTTTATTATTTCAACGAACTACAAGCGGCTTTGGAAGAACAAAAAGGCCAGGACGTGGAGCTTACCATAGAAAGGGATAAACAGGAACTGATAACCCAAGTGGATGTCAGCGAAGAGGGCACGATCGGCATTGCCGTCGAAAACCTGCTGGAGCCGGTGAGAAAAACCTACTCTTTTATCGAGTCAATCCCTATAGGAACCGAAAGAGCCTTTAGTATTGTAATTATTAATGCCCGGGCCATGGGCAAAATGTTTACCGGAGAGGTTTCTGCTAAAAATGTCAGCGGTCCCATTGGCATGGCGAAAATTTATGGTTCTACCTGGGATTGGACTAAATTCTGGTCTATAACCGGTCTGATTTCCATGATTCTGGCATTTATGAACCTGCTCCCCATTCCCGCCCTGGATGGTGGACACGTCATGTTTTTGTTATATGAAATGATTTCAGGTCGCAGTCCTTCGGATCGCTTTCTGGAAAATGCACAGAAAGTAGGGATGGTATTGCTCCTGGCAATCATGGCATTTGCCATCGGCAATGATATACTTAAAATATTCACAGGTGCCTGACCCTGACTCACTGGCAAAGTGAAAGCTTTTCCAGCAGGATGCAAGGCTTGCGACACGTATTACTTTACTACCTGACAATTTGTTCGTAGTACCAAGTTGGCACAAGCCTTGGTTACTTTTACCGTAATCTCTGGCTTACCAGAGGTTTTTTCAACATTAAAAATTAAACATGGCATTACACCTGTCATTCTGTCTGTATGAACAATAACGACAATCAACTATATCATTCATTAATGTTAGGCGATTATTCGGGAGAAGGAGATCTGATACAACTGATTACTGATGACGAGGATGAGAGCGCATTGCAGGATGAGAACCTCTCCAAAGAAATATCCATTCTTTCGGTAAGAAATACGGTCTTGTTTCCCGGAGTGGTAATCCCCATAACGGTAGGCAGGCAACGGTCTATTAAACTGGTCAAGAAAGCACAAAAAGGCGATAAACTTATTGGGGTTTGTGCGCAGAAAAATCCCAACATGGAAGATCCTTCCTGGGAAGACATTTACCATGTGGGAACATTGGCAAAGATCATCAAGATGATTGTCTTGCCCGACGGAAACACGACCATAATCATTCAGGGGAAAAAACGCTTTGAAATCGATAAAGAACTTACAGAGGACCCTTATTTTTTGGCAAATGTACGCTACCTGGAAGAAACCTTTCCCAACAATAGCGAGGAAATCGAGGCCCTTGAGCAGTCCCTGAAAGAGGCGGCATTTAAGATCCTACAGTTAAATCCTGAGATCCCGCGAGAGGCTCAGGTAGCCCTGGATAACATTGACAGCACGCCCTTTCTAACGCATTTTCTCTCCTCTAATATTAATGCTCCGGTGGAATCCAAGCAAAAGCTGCTGGAAATAAACGACGGTATTGAGCGGGCGACGCTCTTGCTGGAATTCATGATGAAGGACATACAAATGCTGGAGCTCAAAAGCGAAATCCAGAAAAAAGTCCACACAGACATTGACCAGCAACAAAGAGACTATTTCCTTCGACAGCAGATGAAAGTGCTGCAAACGGAATTGGGCGAAGAGGGACCGGAAAAAGAAGTGGAAGAACTTCGCTCCAAAGGAAAACGGAAAAAATGGCCTAAGGAAGTGGCTTTACAGTTTAATAAAGAACTGGATAAAATCCTGCGGATGAATCCTGCAGCGGCGGAATACCCCATCTCCCTAAACTACGCAGAGGTTTTGGTGGATCTGCCCTGGAATGAATTTACCGCAGATAATTTTGACCTCAATCGGGCAAAAAAAATTCTGGACAGGGACCATTCCGGATTGGACAAGGTAAAGGAACGAATCATTGAATACCTGGCTGTTTTGAAGTTAAAACAGGATCTGAAAGGCCCCATTCTTTGCCTTTACGGGCCTCCCGGTGTGGGAAAAACATCGCTGGGGAAATCCATCGCCAAAGCCCTGGGAAGAAAGTATATCCGCATGTCTCTTGGTGGACTTCACGATGAGGCGGAGATCAGGGGACATCGAAAAACCTACGTAGGAGCCATGCCCGGAAAAATTATCCAGAACATGAAAAAAGGTAAATCCTCAAACCCTGTATTCGTCCTGGATGAAATTGACAAGTTAAGCTCTGACTTCAGAGGGGATCCTTCCTCGGCTTTTCTGGAAGTTTTAGATCCGGAGCAAAACAGTGCCTTCGTGGACAATTACCTGGAAGTAGAATACGATTTGTCCAAGGTCTTATTTATAGCTACTGCCAACACCCTGGAAACCCTACAGCCAGCACTTCGGGATCGGATGGAGATCATCGAGGTGACGGGCTATACCATGGAAGAAAAAGTAGAGATCGCCAAAAGACACCTGGTACCCAAACAGCGTAAAGAGCATGGCTTAAAAGCCAAAGATGTCACCTTTGCCAGAGAGGCACTGGTAAAAATCATTGAGGACTATACGAAAGAATCGGGGGTTCGAAGCCTGGAGCGGCAAATCGGGAAAATGATACGGAATATTGCCAAATCGATCGCTTTGGAAGAAACCTACCAGAAAAAAATAACGCCCCAAATGGTGCGTAAAGTCCTGGGCGGAGAAATCTTTGATAAAGAAATTTATCAGGACAATTCGCTGGCCGGAGTAGTCACCGGACTGGCATGGACCTCTGTAGGTGGGGAAATCCTTTTTATAGAGGCAAGTATCAGTCGTGGAAAAGGAAAATTGACCCTTTCCGGTCAATTGGGAGATGTCATGAAGGAATCAGCGATGACAGCCATTTCCTACCTAAAATCGCAGGCGGACACCTTGAATATTGATCACCGGGTATTTGACCAATACGATCTCCATATACACGTTCCCGCTGGCGCGGTGCCGAAAGACGGCCCTTCGGCCGGAATTACTATGCTCACGGCCATTGCCTCCGTTTATACCCAGCGAAAAGTAAAATCCAAGCTGGCGATGACAGGTGAAATTACCCTTCGCGGAAAAGTGATGCCGGTTGGGGGAATTAAGGAAAAAATTCTGGCTGCCAAACGGGCAGGAATCCAGGATATCCTGCTTTGTAAGCGAAACCAGCGGGATATTGAAGAAATAGATGAAAGCTATCTTAAAGGAGTTAACTTCCATTTTGTGGATCATGTAAGTGAGGTATTGCGCATCGCGCTGCTTCCTGAAACAGTGGACCATCCGGTGACGTTTACCTTTGATACAAAATCCCGGGAAAACGGGGGAAACTAAAGACAGGAACACCATGAATCATTTGACACCAAAGCAGATTGTTGCTGAGTTGGATAAATACATTATTGGGCAAAATGATGCCAAAAGAAATGTAGCCATCGCACTTAGAAACCGGATCAGAAGACTGATGGTCAAGTCCGAACTTCAGAAAGACATCGTCCCCAATAACATTCTGATGATTGGATCTACCGGGGTAGGTAAAACAGAAATTGCCCGAAGGCTAGCTAAAATCGCCAATGCCCCTTTCACCAAGGTAGAGGCCTCTAAATTTACCGAGGTAGGTTATGTGGGCAGGGATGTAGAATCCATGGTCCGGGACCTGGTAGAACATGCCATCAATTTGGTCAAGGAAACCAAAAACGAAGAAGTGAAAGAAAAGGCAGCCCTGATTGTGGAGGACATGCTGTTGGATATACTTATTCCTCCGGTAAAAGGAAGTGGGTTCACTCCCAGCACTACTTCCAGAGAGAACTTCAACCCGGATCAGGCCTCCGAGCAGGAATTGAATGAAAAAACACGCGAACGGTTTCGGGAAAAATTAAAAGACGGGGAACTGGAATCGCGGAAAATCGAGATCAATGTCAAACAATCTGCTTCTTCGGGAATAGGCATGATCGGCAATGGTATGATGGATGAAGCCAGTATGGCCGGTATCCAGGACATGCTGAGCAATATGATGCCTAAAAAAACCAAAAAAAGAAAGGTAACCATCTCCGAAGCCAGGAAAATTTTAATGGAGGAAGAAGCCTCCAAATTAATTGATTTCGATGAAGTAAAGGAGCAGGCAATTCATCTCGCTGAAAATAACGGCATTATTTTTATTGACGAGATCGACAAAATTGCTTCCGGATCGGGAAAATCCGGAGGAGGGCCAGATGTGAGCCGTGAAGGCGTGCAAAGAGATTTACTGCCTATTGTAGAAGGAAGTGCGGTAAATACCAAATATGGCTTGGTACACACCGATCACGTGCTGTTCATTGCGGCAGGAGCCTTTCACGTCAGCAAGCCTTCGGATCTTATTCCGGAATTGCAGGGGCGGTTTCCAATCCGGGTGGAATTATCCAGCCTGACCAGAGGCGATTTCTATAAAATCCTGAAAGATCCCAAAAATGCCCTGACCAAACAATACCAGGCTTTGTTCGAAGCAGAGCAAGTATACCTGGAATACACGGATGATGCCATTCATGAGATCGCCGCCTTGGCCTTCAGCATCAACGAGGAGGTGGAAAACATCGGTGCCAGAAGACTTCATACCGTAATGAGCCACCTTTTAAACGATTTTCTTTTCGAGGTTCCCGACACGATCGGACCCAATAGTAAAATCATGATTACCAAAGAAATGGTTCAGGAAAGGCTAAGCAGTCTGGTCAAGAACCGAGACCTTTCTCAGTATATCCTATAATGGGGAAAGGGCCGTTAACCCATTCATCAAGACCGGGGAACAACCCCAGAGGGAAGCATGGGCAAATCATAAAGTTTGACCCCGACAGCATCGTCTATTGCATTTCGAATCGCAGGAGCAATGCAGGTAATGGGTGCTTCGCCTGCTCCGGACGAGGGGAGATCCTTGCGGTTGACCAGCACAACCTTCATTTCAGGAACGTCCTTGAATCGCGGTACCCTGTAGGAGGATAGAAATGCGTTGGAGACATTCCCTTCATTAAATTCAACGGCCTCAAAGAGTGCTCCTCCCAGCCCCTGCAGCACACATCCGGTAATTTGACTCTCCAAATGCCTGGGATTCAGAATCGCTCCGCATTCAAAGGCCGTGACAGCAGACAAAACCTTCAATTCCCTGCTGTCAGGATCTACCACCACTTCCGCAAAGGTGGCCACAAAACCTCCCTTTACCGCCGCACAGGCCATCCCAAAACCATGGTTGGTACCAGCCTTTTTTCGTTTCCAATCAAAGGATTTGGCAGCAGCCTTGATAACGGCTTTTAAGCGTTCGTCTTCCAGATTATCCAAGCGGAATTGCATTGGATCCGTCCGGACCATTCCCGCGAGGTCATTGACGATGGATTCGATGGCAAAGATATTCGCCGTAGATGCCAATGCACGATAGGATCCCTGCCTTAAGGGAGAATCAGAGCGGTGGTATTCCTGGTAGTTGTTCTGTCCGGAATAAGGGGATGAGATTCCGGCTCCCCCCGAATTGAAATTATGAAATTCCCAGGAGGAGATGCGGTTACCAGTTAGGGCTGCCTTTACCCGAATCAACCCCGCCGGCCTGAAGTAAGCCCATTTAAACTCCTCTTCCCTGGTCCAATTGACTTTGACCGGTCGGCCGGTTGCTTTGGCTAGTTTGGCGGCTTCTATTCCGGCCTCTCCCGTATGCTTTCCTCCATATCCGGAGCCGGTATCGGGCATGTATACCCTGATTTTTTCCTTGGGAATAGAAAACGTATTCTCAAGCTCTTCCTGAACTCCAAAGGGTCTTTGCGTGCCCGTCCAGACTTCCAGTTGGTCACCGGTCCATCGGGCCAAACCCGCTCTGGGTTCCAGGGGCACGTGTGCGATATAGCTGACCTTAAAATCATGCGCCACTTTTGTAGCAGCATTATCAAAAGCATCCGAAACTGCCGCAGGTACCGGATCGGTATTTCCGGCACTTTCTTCCAAGTGCTCAAATAACTGATTACCGGGGACCTGTGGGGATTTTTCCCATTCGGCTTCGATCATGGCAAGTGCCATTGCGGCCGATCGGGAATTATTTGCCGTCACGCCAATGAAGTCCCCCTCTTTCACCACCTGCACGCCAGGCAATTCGGCAGCACGGCTGGTATCTGCCCGAAGCAGTTTGGCACCATATACAGGGGCTCGGAGCACTTTCCCATACACCATGTCCGGAAGTACCTTATCTGAGACATAACGATGCTTTCCGGTAATAAAATCTTCTCCCTTTATCTTCCTCACAGAGGTTCCGGAAACCTTCCATTTATCCGGATGAATGGTCTTTACGTTTTCATCCATTGGTTGAAGCAAACGCTTGGCTTTGGCCAGACTTCCATAGCCCAGTTTCTTCCCATTTCCAGGATGCTGTACGGTGCCTTTTTCTAAGGTCAGCTCCACTTCTCCGAGGTTCCACTCCTTTCTTGCCTCCTGTAGCAATATTTCCCGCAGGCTAGCCGCCGCTTTTCGCAAAATGGGTGCCATCTGCGGGGTAGTAAGACTTCCGTAGGTACCCCTGTCGTAGGGAGTAAGCTGCGTATCCCCCATGACCAGCGTAATAGCCGAAACCGGAACGAAAAGCTCCTCGGCCACCACCTGCGTCAGGGAGGTCCGGATATTTTGCCCTACTTCCACTTTCCCCGTATACACCGTGATGGCTCCCGTTTCGGAAACATGAATCCAGGAAGACAGTTGGTCAGGAGCGGCCTGTGCATCTTCTCCGGGAAAAAGGGCTTCGGAAGCCAGGTAATCCGTCCAAACGAAATAAGTGGCAATTCCGGTACCCATGTATTTGAAGAACTTTCTCCTGCTGATCCCCTTTTCAGGAGCCGGTTTTTTCATTGTATCGGGTTGATTATTCGGGGTATCTTTCATCCTTTAGTCTCGGTTTGAGTTAATTTATGGAGTGCTTTCACAATGGCGGGGTAGGTGCAACACCTGCATATATTTCCATTCATCCCGTCAATAATCTCCTGCTCTCCCATTGCCTTTTGGTTTTCCACCAGCGCGACTGCGGTCATGATCATTCCGGGAGCGCAATAGCTGCACTGAAACACGTCCTCCTCCAGAAAAACTTGCTGAACCGGATGCAACTTCCCTTCGGTTTCCAATCCTTCTATGGTCAGGACCTGTTTTCCCTGTACACTGGTTACAGGAGTAATGCAGGCGGGAGTGGGTGTGCCATTTACCAGCACCTTGCAGGCTCCACAAGCTGCTTCCCCACAACCATATTTGGTTCCGGTGAGATCCAGTTGCTCCCGGAGAACCTCCAGTAGGCTGGGGTTCCCATCGACTTCCACAGTATATTCTTTATTATTTACACTAATTTTCATGATATCCTTTGGGTTTCCATCTATCTCGATTAATTTAATTAATTCAACGGAGAAATACAATGAACCTGTTCAGTAAAGTAAGACTAGCAGCACAATATCCATTTATTTTCCATATATCCGTAAAATCTTTGGTGGGCAAGGACATTTTAAATAATTTTGGGATTCTTAATTTAATACTGTCAGGATCAAACCTTAAAATAAACAGTAAAAAACCGGAATTTGCCAAAATTCGCTGTCAGAACCATGGAGACAACTGACAGTCCTGCCCAATTCCTTTTTGAGACAAGATACATCAAATGAAAAAAAGAGCTGTAATTACAGGCGTTCATGCCTGGGTACCGGATTATATTTTGGACAACAAAGAACTGGAAACCATGGTTGATACCAATGACGAGTGGATCACCAGCAGGACCGGAATCAAAGAAAGAAGAATATTAAAAGGAGAAAATCAGGGTACGTCCGTGATTGGCACCGAAGCAGTAAAAGGACTACTTGAAAAAACCAATACCAACCCGGAGGAAATTGATTTAATTATTTGTGCAACGGTAACCCCTGACATGCTTTTTCCTGCCACTGCCAATATTGTGGCGGATAATGTTGGAGCAAAAAATAGCTACAGTTTTGACATCTCTGCTGCCTGTTCGGGATTTTTATATGCCCTGACCATCGCCAGCAAGTTTATTGAAACCGGAGCTCATAAGAAAGTGATTGTAATCGGTGCGGACAAAATGTCCTCCATCGTGAATTATCAGGACCGAACCACCTGTATTATATTTGGGGACGGCGGCGGAGCAGTCCTTCTGGAACCTACCGAGGAATCATTGGGAATAATGGATTCTTTACTCCATACCGATGGTTCCGGTGCTGATTTCCTACACATGCGGGCAGGAGGCAGTCGAAAGCCGGCCACATTGGAAACCGTTAAAAACCGGGAACATTCCGTTTTTCAGGAAGGCTCAACGGTTTTTAAATTTGCCGTTACCAAGATGGCTGACGTGAGTGCCGAGATCATGAAAAGAAATCAGCTTGAAGCAAAGGATGTGGCCTGGCTGGTTCCTCATCAGGCAAATAAAAGGATCATTGATGCCACGGCAAACCGAATGGGAATCGGGCCGGAGAAAGTAATGTTAAACATTGAAAAATACGGAAACACCACCGCTGGGACCTTACCGTTGTGCCTTTGGGATTACGAATCCCAGCTAAAAAAAGGTGACAATTTAATCCTGGCAGCATTTGGGGGAGGATTTACCTGGGGAGCGATATATTTAAAATGGGGATACGACCCGCAACGTTAAAAAACTTATAATAACCGTTATATATGGCAAGCACAGCTGATTTTAAGAATGGACTTTGTTTGGAATTCAACCACGACATCATGGCGATAGTTGATTTTCAGCATGTCAAACCCGGCAAAGGCCCCGCATTTGTAAGAACCAAGCTCAAAAGCCTCACCACAGGTAAAGTGCTGGACAAAACCTTCAGTGCAGGAGAAAAGGTAGTCACCGCCAGAGTGGAGAAAAGACCGCATCAATACATCTACAATGACGATTTTGGTTTTCATTTTATGGATACCGAAACGTTCGAGCAGATTCCGATTGAAAAAAAACTAATCGAAAGGTCCGAACTGCTGAAAGAAGGGCAGGTCGTGGATATTTTGATTCATGCAGAAACAGAAAAGCCTCTGGGAGTGGAACTTCCACCTTTCGTAGAACTGATGGTGACCTATACAGAGCCCGGGATCAAGGGAGATACCGCTACCAATACCCTGAAACCGGCCACATTGGAAACGGGGGCAGTAGTCATGGTGCCGCTTTTTGTAGAACAGGATATTCTTATTAAAGTCGATACACGGGACGGTTCCTACTCGGAAAGGGTGAAATAATGCTGATATTTCAGCAGAAATTGATTATATTACATAGTTTTAACAAATAAAAAACAGAACCTCGTCAACAGGGAAATCCTTTTCTCTGGAGATAACCAAATAAACTGATTTATGAAGGCAAAAGAAATACAAGAATTAATTGACTTTATTTCAAATTCCGGGCTGGCCGAAGTCAAAATTGAAACGGATGAATTCAAGCTTTCTATCAAGAAAAATTCAGAAAACCCTGTCGCAAAAAGTGTCGATAATCCCCCTGTGGTCCGACAAGAAGCTCGACCGGCAGCGGATTCGCCGGAAAATACCAATCCCGGCGGTTCCCATTTTCTGGAAGTAAAATCTCCCATGATTGGTACTTTTTACCGATCTCCTAACCCTGATTCTGATTTTTTTATCAATGTGGGTGATACCATACAAAAAGGGCAGACGGTCTGTATCATCGAAGCCATGAAGCTCTTTAATGAGGTAGAATCTGAAGTTTCCGGAAAAATAGTGAAGGTCTTGGTAGAGGATGCTTCTCCCGTTGAGTACGATCAACCGCTTTTTCTGGTCGAACCTCAGAATTGATCGTTTTTTCCAATTAAATTGACTCCAAACAACGTGTTTAATAAAATATTAATAGCCAATAGAGGGGAAATTGCACTAAGGATCATCCGAACCTGTAAGGAAATGGGCGTGAAGACGGTAGCGGTCTATTCCACTGCCGATAAAGATAGTTTGCACGTGCGTTTTGCAGACGAAGCAGTTTGCATCGGCTCTCCCCCTAGTAAAGATTCGTACCTAAATATCCCCCGAATTATCGCAGCGGCAGAAATCACCAATGCAGATGCCATTCATCCAGGTTATGGGTTCCTTTCCGAAAATGCTGAATTTTCACGTATCTGTGAAGAATACAACATCAAATTTATAGGTGCCAGTCCGGAAATGATCAACCAGATGGGGGATAAGGCCACAGCCAAGGCCACCATGGAAGCAGCGGGCGTACCTACCATCCCCGGTTCCAAGGGCTTGTTAAAATCCGTTGAAGAGGGCTTGGTTCTAGCTGAGGAAATAGGTTATCCGATCATCCTAAAAGCCACCGCTGGAGGTGGCGGGCGGGGAATGCGAATCGTGAAGGAACCGGCAGGTTTTAAAAAAGCCTGGGATGATGCCCGGCAGGAATCCGCCGCAGCATTTGGCAATGCCGGATTGTACCTCGAAAAATTTGTGGAAGAACCCCGGCACATCGAAATTCAAATCATAGGAGATTCCACTGGAAAAGCCTGTCATTTGTCAGAAAGGGATTGCTCCATTCAACGTCGGCATCAAAAACTCGTGGAAGAAACGCCTTCCCCTTTTATTACGGATGAACTTCGGGAAAAAATGGGAAAAGCTGCCATAAAAGGGGCGGAAGCCATCTCCTACGAAGGAGCCGGTACCATAGAGTTTCTCGTGGATAAAAACCGCAATTTCTATTTTATGGAAATGAATACCCGGATACAGGTAGAACATCCCATTACAGAGGAAGTCACGGATTTTGATCTTATTAAAGAACAAATTAAGGTCGCCGCAGGGGAGCCCATCAGTGGTAAAAATTATTTTCCAAAGTTGTATGCCATGGAATGCCGGATTAATGCCGAAGACCCTTCCAATGGTTTCAGGCCTAGCCCGGGCAAAATTGTAAATCTGCATTTGCCTGGCGGAAAGGGGGTCCGAATTGACAGCCATGTCTATGCCGGTTATGTGATTCCGCCCAATTACGATTCCATGATCGCCAAGTTGATCGTAAGTGCACAGTCCAGACAAGAAGTAATCGTTCGGATGAAACGCGCCTTGGCAGAGTTTGTAATTGATGGCATCAAAACCACTATTCCTTTTCATCTGGCCCTGCTGGATGACCCAGAATTTGTCGCTGGAAATTTTACGACCAAATTCCTGGATACTTTTGATTTTTCCAGTATTTCTCAGGAAAAAAGCTAACTCGAACATTCATCATTTGAATGCTGATTTTCAGATATTTTAGGGAAGACCATGGTCTTCCCTTTTTTAATTCTTGCCGCCTAAATGAGTACTGTTTCCGCCTACCCTTCATTTTTAGGGCTATTTCACTAAACGCTTGTAATTTCAGCGATTAATTATGAAATTGTTGACTATTAGTAAATTAAGAAAGTCTGTAATCGATGCTTAGGTATTCCTTTTTATTATTAATCACCCTCTGCTGTTTGGCATCCTGTTCGGAGAGTCCTTCGGAAGGAAATGGCCTGAATTCAACAGACCAGATCAGCTATAATTTCCATGTACGTCCGCTTCTTTCGGACAATTGTTAT
>NZ_WNKF01000019.1 GCF_010119225.1 Cyclobacterium roseum
TTTTTTTTAAAGGTATGCAATTATTACGTCATATCATAGTTAACTTAACACTAGTAACGTTTATTTTTTATTATAAATAAATTAATGGAATTTTGCATTATAACTATTGTTAAAAAACCTTAATCTATTTACTAAAATGAAACGAGTTTTACTTAGCCTCGCATTGATGCTATTGGCGGTAATCTCCTTACAGGCTCAAAGCAGGACTGTGACCGGAAAGGTTACCTCTGAAGACGAGCCAGGGGGGATACCGGGCGTGAATGTAAGTATCAAAGGAACTATGGCAGGGACCATCACCGATATTGATGGGTCCTATTCCTTAACAGTTCCGGAAGGATCCAACGTACTAGTGTTTAGTTTCGTGGGGTTTATTCCCCAAGAAAAGACGGTAGGAAATCAAAGCCGTATTGATGTGTTTATGGAGCCTGATGTGAAAACATTGGGAGAAGTGGTGGTGGTCGGCTATGGAACGCAGTCTTCCAAATTATCCGTTCAGAGTATTTCCACCCTGGACAATTCCCAAATTGAAGGAATGCCCATATTTACAGCCCAGGAAGCCTTGCAAGGGCAGGCGGCAGGAGTCCAGCTTACCGGTACCTCCGGTGTCGGCGGAGCCCAGCAAAATATCCGGATTCGTGGAGTAGCCTCCCTGACAGCCGGTGGCTCACCGCTGTTTGTAGTGGACGGAGTTCCTTTAAATGATGGTAGTAGTGATGATTACTCCAATTCTTCCGGAGCTGTAGCACTTAATCCGCTGATGGAAATTAACCCGAATGAGATCGAATCGATCTCGGTGCTGAAAGATGCTTCTGCGGTTGCGATCTATGGGTCTCGAGGCGCAAATGGAGTCATCCTCATCGAGACTAAGAAAGGAAAAAGCGGACAGTCCAGGATCAACGTAGACTATTATCAGGGCATCCAGAATCCAACTACCCAGCGGCCTTACATGTCCCTTCAGCAGTACAACCAATACCGATCTTTACGGACTGAAACGCCGGTATCCGAATTTCCGCAACAAGGATTTGATTGGCCGGAGGCGGTGATCCAGCAAGGGTCCATTTCGAACTTGAACGTCAGTGCCTCCGGAGGGAGTGAAAGTACGACTTATTTTATCTCCGGAACGTATTTCAACCAAGACACCTATGCCCTTGGTAACGAGTTGGACCGATTTAATGGTCGTCTGAACATGACGCACAAATTCTCTGAAAAGGCTCGTTTCGGAGCGAATATAGGGTTGGCTAAAACGAACAACGACCGGATTTATTCGGACAATAGCACCTACGCGCCCTTGACTTCTGCCTTCTTACACTTGCCTTACAACAGGCCTTTTGACGACAACGGCAATTATACCCGACTGGGATTTGTGCCTAACCTGCTCGCCATTGAGGATTTGGCTACCACGGAATACATCACGAGACGGACTACCGCGAATACCTTCTTTGAAGTAGACATTCTTCCCGACCTGACGTTTAAAACCGACTGGGGTATCGATCAGATTCAGACAGAAGAGACGTTTAGGTTTCCGGATATCGTAGAGCCAACCGGTAGCGGGTACAAGCGAATCATTCAGGACTACAAGTGGTTGTCCACCAACACCCTGAATTACGAGAAATATTTTGGAGACCACTACGTAGGAGGTTTACTGGGGTATTCCTATGAGCAGGCCGACTTTTCCAGCATTACGGTAGAGGGATCAGGCTTCGTCAGTGACCAGCTTCCCAATGTCGCCTCAGCCGCTACACCCACGATCACAAGTGCTACCGGTACCAACTGGAGGCTTGCCTCTTATTTTGCCAGGGTAAATTACCGATATGATGACAAATACCTGTTTGAAGGAAGTGCCAGAAGAGATGGGTCTTCCCGATTCGGTGCCGACAACAGGTACGGTAATTTCTGGGCATTGTCCGGAGGATGGGTGGTATCAGAAGAAGGGTTTTTGCAGGGTAATAGCCTGCTGAATTACCTTAAGTTAAATGTAAGTTATGGTACCGCAGGAAATGACCGGATCAGTAACTTTGAATCCCTGGGGCTCTATCAGGCAGGGACCTTAGGAGACTATGCAGGTAGCCCGGGTATTTATCCCAGCCAGCCAGCCAACCCACTGCTAGGCTGGGAGGAGTCTGCTCAGTTTGACTTTACGGTTAATGCCAGTCTTTTGGATAACCGCTTGGATATTGAAGCTTCTGTTTGGAATAAAGATACAGAGGGACTTTTGCTAGATGTGCCCATCCCTTATACAACAGGATATGCCAGCCTTACTCAAAATGCGGGCTCCATGAGGAATAGGGGAATAGACTTAATGGTACAGTCCACGAATATTCAGACACCGGATTTTGAATGGAAAACAATCCTAAATGCCGGATTCCTTAAAAATGAGGTGCTGGAACTGCCCGGAGCTTCCGAGGATAGTGAGGGCAGGCGGTTTGTCGAGGGATCTGCCAGTCAGCGAGCCATTGAGGGGCATCCGGTAAACACCTTCTATCTGGTGAGGTACCATGGAATCAATCCGGAAACGGGTGAAGCAGAATGGCTAACCAAGGATGGTGAAACGACCAATACCTATAGTGCAAATGATCGGGTAATCGTGGGATCTGCTATCCCTAGAATTTCAGGTGGATTGACCAATAGCTTTACGTACAAAGGGCTGGTGCTTTCGGCTTTGATTACGTTTGTCGAAGGAAACTACATTATGTATGACGATTTGAGATTCCTAAACAATCCAAACAACCTGAACTCGTTCAACCTGGACCCTCAGTTGCTGGATTACTGGACAGAAGACAACAGAAACAGTTTTGCACCCAAATTAAACGGTGATACACAGTCTACCTTTGCGCAGCGTTCTACACAGCAATTAAGAAAAGGAGATCATATCCGGTTGCGGAACTTGTCCCTTAGCTACACCATTCCTACCGCTGTATTAGCAAACACGAAGATTATCAGAAGCGCGAGGATCTATGGAATGTTGCAAAACTTCCTGACTTTTTCCAGCCTTGAAGATGGCCTGGAACCCGAAGTCAACGATGGTGGAGGAAATAACCAGCGACAGGGAGAGTCCTTTTTTACTCCTGCCCAGGCGAAATCCGTAACGCTGGGTGTGTCTTTAGGATTTTAAAATAACATGGACATGAAAAATTTAAAAATATTAATTAGTATGGGCTTGCTGGCAGGAAGTTTGTCTTCCTGTGAGGATCTGGAAATCGATCCGCAACAGTCCCTTTCGACCGAGCTGGCCTTTGCCGATAAGCAGGCCGTGGAGGGCTCCCTTTTGGGTGTCTACTCTCTTTCACAGGAGTTTGAAGTTTTTGGCTCTTTACCCCAGGTAATTGCCGATTTCCAATCCGACAATGTAGACTTTATTGGTTCGTTTCCAACCTTACAGGATGTTCGCCTGTATGCCACCCAATCCGACAATGCCACGATCCGAGATCTTTGGAGACGTCATTACCGGGCGATATTGGCTGCGAATGCGGTCATCCAATTTACGCCTGAATCTCCCGATGAATCCCTGACTCAGGAAGAAAGGGCTCAATTTGTGGCAGAAGCTAAATTCATGCGGGCACTTCTGATGTTTCAAATGGTGAACCTGTTTGCGCATCCCTTACAAGTGGGGGGCGAGAGTACTCCGGGTATTCCCATTGTGACCGAGCCGTTTACCGGTGAAATCGTTGGATATCCCAGAAGTACAGTAGGAGAAGTTCACACATTCATTTTGAATGACCTGATCGATGCAGTGGATGATCTGCCCGTTTCGTATGATGCGGCTAACTTTACCCGCGGAAGGGCGACACAGGGGGCGGCGAATGCCTTACTTTCCAGAGTATACCTTTACCGGGGACAGTGGCAACTGGCTGCTGAAAGGGCAGAAGACGTTTTGGAAAACGAATCCCTGTACGAGCTGGCTTCCAATTACAATTTTTGGGGTGAAAATAATTCTGAATATGTTTTTTCTATTCAGAACTCCGAGATTGATAATGGAAGAACCGGCTCTGGAGGCTGGGCATCCTATTATAATCCTGCTGAAGACGGAGCCAGAGGGGATGCTCCCTTTTCCGAGTATTTACTGGCGGCCTACGATGCCAATGATCAACGGTATACAGAGCTTTCTAAAGAGGGAGACAACGAACGGATGTACACAACTAAATTTCCGGATCCTGTAAATCATTCCGACAATTCACCCATCATTAGAACCACTGAAGTGGTACTTAACCGGGCAGAGGCCCTGGCGCAAATGGATGGTGTGAACCAGGAATCTCTTGATTTAGTAAACGAGTTGAGAGAAAGGGCTGGATTGGACCCAATGGCGGCAAGCGATTTTTCCGGAAAAGAAGATTTTGTTGACTTCATCCTGGAGGAACGAAGAAAGGAATTGGCGTTTGAAGGGCATCGAAGGATGGATCTGCTGCGGTATGGAAGGGCGTTACGTCCTCAGGGAGATGAGCAATACGAAGCATCCCAGGCTGGACAGAATAAAACCATTTTGCCAATCCCTCAAAGGGAGTTGGACATTAATCCTGAATTGGTTCAAAACGAAGGCTACAATTAAACCTACCTAATCTATTGTATACAAAAAGCCATCCTGTAACTATAGGGTGGCTTTTTTTTAGTTGGGAGGGTAAGGGAGGTTAAAGGTCACTAATCTTCCAGGTTTAATATCCCCCCTTTCTTGTCCTTTCGGGTAAGCAGGCTTTTTGGTTTCCGGTTTTTATAGAAATTGATAATGTTTTGTTGTTCCGGGAAGTCATCGATCAAAACGGCATTGTAAATAGTGACTTGCGCCGGAGAGGGAATTTTCTCCGATTCCATGTAAAACCAGGCGGCCTCTCCTTCTACCTCGTGTCCGAGGTAATGAAGCCGGACGGTATCAGTCTGAATAAGGATTTGGTTATGGGCAAGCAGATACCGGGCTATCAAACTGTCCAGTTTTTCTGGTTGGTTTGGCGACAGGAAATCTACCGCAGTCCCGCTTGCATTGGATAGGGCCACTTCCAGATCATCCCAAAAAATTTTTTGTGCGATTTCAATGGTCTGATTCTCTTCATTGTATACCATGTCTGTCAGGCTTATATAAAAGGGGTGCGCTAGCCACCAAACGGAGAGGACGATGGTGATTGGGTTCATTAGAGGCATTTATAGTAATGAATTTTGTTTTATGTCTGAAATATGCATTAATATTACAACAAAATTTTCAAAGCAAAAGTATTAAATCACCTGTTGTATGAACCAATTTCAGTTGTATTTTAACCTTGGAATCCAACACATTCTTGACCTGAAAGGGTTTGATCATATTCTTTTTGTCATTGCACTTGCGGTTGTTTACATGATGCGGGACTGGGGTAGAATTGTCATTTTGGTTACTGCCTTTACCATAGGGCATTCCCTGACGTTGGCACTGGCTACCCTTCAATTGGTTCGAATCAATACTGACCTGGTAGAATTTTTGATCCCGGTAACCATTGCGATCACCGCCACTGCCAATATCCTCAAGCCCAGACCTTCCGGAGGGAGAGGAGTACAGCTCAATTACCTGTTTGCTTTGTTTTTTGGGTTGATCCACGGGTTGGGATTTTCCAATTACCTGAGATCCCTGCTGGGCAGGGAACAATCGATATTTCAGCCGCTGCTCGCATTTAACCTGGGCCTGGAAGTGGGGCAATTGGTAATTGTGATCGGATTTCTGGTGATATCTTCCCTGATCGTAGGGATTTTCGGGGTGAATCGAAAAGAGTGGGTGTTGGTCGTTTCATCCATCGTCCTGGGAATGGCCACCATGATGATGATCGATAGCAGCTATTGGTAGAAAAGGAAGAATTTTAACCAACATAGGGTATAATAATACGGTTAATTTGTTAAATTCCACTTTAATTCCATTTTGAGGGCTTGGGTTATCCTACGCCTTGTAATAATCTATTCTAGTTTTATGAAAAATATTCTTGTCTTCTTATTCGTAGGGATGCTCATCCACCTGTCTGCCTTGGCTCAGGTGGATGAGCAACGTCATGGCAATCGCTTTGAGCAATTAGGTAACCTGCTTCGCTCACCCAATGTCTACCGCACGGCCTCCGGAGCACCGGGTCACCAATATTGGCAGCAAAAAGCCGATTACGAAATTGAGGTGGAGTTGAATGATGAAAACCAATCCATTCAGGGAAAGGAGAAAGTTACCTACTACAACGAATCACCCGACCCTCTCGATTATTTATGGGTTCAACTAGATCAAAATGAGCGAGATAGGGATTCCGAAACTCCGAAAATGAGCAGCAACAGCATTCAGCCCAAAATGAGCTTGGGGCAGCTTCAACGGATCTTATGGCACGATATGGAGTTGGGATTGAAAATTTACTCCGTAACGGATTCCCGCGGAAATGAGATTCCTGCCACGGTAAACCGTACGATGATGCGACTGGATCTGGACGAACCGCTTCTACCGGGAGAAAGTTTTGAGTTTCATATCGAATGGAGTTTCTCCATTCATGACCGGATGAGTTTTATTGGGGGTAGGCCCGGATACGAATATTTCGAGGGGGACGGAAATTATTTATACACCATGGCTGAGTGGTTTCCACGTATGGCGGTGTACTCCGATTTTGAAGGTTGGCAAAACAAGCAATTTGTAGGCAGAGGGGAATTTGCATTGGTTTTTGGTGATTACGAGGTTTCCATAACCGTACCTGCCGACCACATGGTTGGAGCAACGGGTGTTTTACAGAACCCTGGAGATGTTCTTAATGCCAAGGAATTGGAGCGTTGGGAATTGGCTAAAACCACCTTTGACGCACCGGTTATCATCCGAACGCAAGCCGAAGCAGAGAAACTTGAAAAAGGAAAGTCCACGGAAAAGAAAACCTGGATATTCCATGCAGAGAACGTTCGGGATTTTGCCTGGACATCTTCCCGAAAATTCATTTGGGATGCCATGGCCGTATCCCTTGGAGGGAAGGAAGTCATGGCCATGTCCTATTATGCCAAGGAGGCCAACCCTCTTTGGGAACAATACTCCACCCGGGTGGTAGCGCATACCCTGAAATCCTATTCCGCCCGTACCTTTGACTATCCCTATCCGGTGGCCATATCGGTAGAAGCGACAAACGGAATGGAATATCCGATGATATGTTTTAACTATGGAAGGCCCGATACAGACGGTACCTACTCCGAGGCCATCAAATACGGCATGATATCCGTTATTATTCACGAAGTAGGGCATAATTTTTTCCCCATGATTGTAAATTCCGATGAGCGGCAGTGGACCTGGATGGATGAAGGCTTGAACACCTTTATGCAGTTTTTGGCGGAGCAGGAATGGGAACGGGAATATCCCTCCCGCAGAGGTCCTGCACACAAGATCGCTCCGTATATGAGAAGCGAAAAGCACCTGCTGGAACCGATCATGACCAATTCCGAAAACATCATCCAATTTGGGCCCAATGCCTATGCAAAACCGGCCACTGCCCTGAACATTCTTCGGGAAACGGTGATGGGTAGAGAGCTCTTTGACTACTCTTTTAAAAAATACGCCCAACGTTGGATGTTTAAACACCCCACTCCGGCGGATTTATTCAGGACGATGGAGGATGCGTCTGCGGTAGACCTGGATTGGTTTTGGAGGGGATGGTTTTATGGCACCGAACCCGTGGACATTGCCATACAGGATGTCACCTGGTATAAAATCGACAGTAAAAAGCCAGCCGAAGTAAAAGCCGATGAGCGGGAGGCCTACGAAAGGGAAGAAAACTATATCTCCAGGATAAGAAATGCCCGGGATATTCCGGAAACAGTAGTGGAGAAAGATCCGGAGGCCGCGGATTTCTATAACCGTTACGATCGATTCCGTGTAGGTCCCGAGGATGAAAAGGCCTACCAGGATTTCCTTTCCGGTCTAAGTGCCGAGGAAAGGACCATGCTCGAAAGCGGATTGAATTTCTATGAAATCCAATTCGAAAATGTCGGTGGGCTGGTAATGCCCATTATTCTGGAATTTCAATATAAGGACGGGAGTTCGGAGATTGAACGGATCCCAGCTCAGATTTGGCGAATGGATGAATACCAGGTGAGCAAAGTTTTTGCTAAAGAGAAGGAAGTAGTCCAGATTGTGCTTGACCCTTACCGGGAGACGGCGGATATAGATGAAAACAATAACTACTGGCCCAGACAATTTCAGCCTTCAAAATTCGAATTATTCAAGCAGCGGGCACCTGCCAGGGGCACTTCTTCCGGCCCTAACCCGATGAAAAAGGAAAAGTAAATAAACGCAACACTTGATCATCATTGCTTACGTTTAAAACCGTTGAGGTCCCGAAGACCTCAACGGTTATAGTGACATTGACCCTTGGGGTTTTCCCAACCCCGAGGGTCTTTCCGCAAAACGTGCACGAATAAAACCTTCGAGGTCTCGAAGACCTCAAAGGTTATAGAAATTGTTGACCTTTGGGGTTTCCTGATCAAATAAAAAAAGAGGCAGGAAAACCCTGCCTCTTTTTTACGATATAGCTGTAGTCAGAAATGCTTATTCTTTTGTAGCGAAATCCGGATAGGCATGCATGCCATGCTCGTTGATATCGAGTCCTTCTATTTCTTCTTGTTCGTCTACGCGGATACCAATGGTTTTTTTCAGCGTAAAGAATACCAGAAAACTGAACAACACACAAAGGGCTCCAATGGCACCGATCCCTACCAATTGAGATAAAAGTTGTCCACCACCGGCAAGGTCTCCAAAGATGCCGACAGCCAATGTTCCCCAAATACCGCAAACCAGGTGAACGGAAATAGCACCTACCGGATCATCAATTTTAATTTTATCAAAAAAGACCACCCCGAATACTACCAAAGTCCCTCCTATAAAGCCAATGATCACTGCTTCTGTGGGAGACATCAAATCTGCACCGGCAGTAATACTGACTAACCCAGCCAGGATGCCATTCAGGACCATGGTGATGTCATAAGCTTTAAATTTGAGATAGGATGCGAGCAAGGCTCCAAAGGCTCCAGCGGCGGCTGCCAGTGCGGTCGTGACAAAAACCAGGGAAACGGCCCCGGGATCAGCGGAGAGAACCGAGCCACCGTTGAAACCAAACCAGCCAAACCAAAGCAAAAACACCCCAAAGGTAGCCAGGGGAATGTTGTGGCCCGGGATGGCGTTCATTTTACCATCTTTGTATTTGCCGATTCTTGGTCCTAGTAAATAGGCACCAATTACAGCACCCCAACCGCCGACGGAATGAACGATGGTGGAGCCGGCAAAATCATAAAATGGTATTGCGAGTGTATCCAGAAATCCACCACCCCATTTCCACATTCCGGCTATGGGATAACAAATCCCCACATAGAGTAATGAAAAGAAAATAAACGGGCCTAATTTTATGCGCTCCGCAACGGCCCCTGAAACGATCGTGGCAGCCGTGGCCGCAAACATGGCCTGAAAGATAAAATCAGTAAAAAAGGTGTATCCTTCGGAATAAGCAGCGGTATCCCATCCCTCCGGAAGGCTAAGTCCAAAACCACTCAATCCAAAAACACCACCTGAGAACGCCTCTCCCGGATACATCAGGTTAAAACCCACAAACGCATAGGTTATTAGACCCAAGGCGGGGATGATGGTATTTTTAAAAAGAATATTGACGGTATTTTTTGCCCGGGTAAGTCCGGCTTCGAGCGCAGCAAATCCCAGGTGCATGATAAACACCAAAATGGTGGCCACCATGATCCAAAGATTGTTTACAGTAAATAATTCCTGATTCATTTTGTTGATATTTAGTATAAGTTGGAATATTAGTTAGATGATAAATTGCCAGGAGTACGGTTAAAGCGCCGCTTCTCCGGAGTCATCATTGCGTATTCTAAAAGCTTTGCCCACCTCGTAGACGAATATTTTTCCATCACCTACTTCGCCGGTTCTTCCTTCTTTCAGGATGCATTGGACCACATCATCTTCTAACTCATCAGGTACGACGATTTCCAGTTTAGTCCTGGGAATGAACGTTGGCTCGTAAGCCACGCCACGGTAGGTCTGCATGCGGGCATGCTGCAGTCCCATTCCTTTTACTTCATAAAAGGTCAGAAATTTTACACCCAGGCTGGACAGGCATTGGTGAATTTCATCAAATTTTGAAGTTCTAATTAATGCTTCAATTTTTTTCATTTTCTTAACAGGGTTAGTAATTCGTTGCTAATTCTATCATTAAAAATTTTATTTTTTTCAAAATTAAAAATCAAAACCGATTTAACAATTAATTCTGGCTAAAAAGTGAAGAAAATATGAAAAATGGAGTAAAAATATACTAGATAAGACAAGATGTACGTGTTATTAGGTGTTTTTAACTTAAATATACCCCTAATTTTTTGAATAGGTTATTACTGAAGAGTGAATAGGGGTTTTTTGTGAACCGAAACACATATTTTATTTTTGGTCTGCCTCGGACAAAAAAAGCAGCAAATTAAATCCATTGAAAGGGTAAAAAAAGTACCTTTGTCGCTGATAAATTTTTCCTGGGTAAGGAATTTAATACCTATTTTAATTCAGTTATGCAAAAACCAACACTTTTGATTTTGGCGGCAGGCATGGGCAGCCGGTACGGGGGAGACAAGCAAATAGACGGGTTTGGGCCCAATAAGGAAACCATTCTCGAGTATTCCGTTTTTGATGCCATACGGTCCGGATTTGGCAAAATTGTCTTTATTGTCCGGAAGGAAATTTTAGAAGAAGCCAAGGCTATTTTTGTTCCAAAGTTTGGAGATAAGATTCAGGTTGAATTCGTTATTCAATCACTTGAAAGCATGGTGCCGGAGGCCTACCGGCAACCGGAAAGAAAAAAACCTTACGGCACGGCACATGCGCTGTTGTGTGCGAAGGATGCCATCAAAGAGCCATTTGCTGTAATAAATGCGGATGATTTTTATGGTGTGGAGGCGTTTCAGATCCTTGCTGCATTTTTAAGCAAAGAGGTAAGCCCCCAACTTCACTGCATGGTAGGTTATGCCTTAGAAAATGTTTTGTCCGATTATGGTACTGTGAGCAGAGGCGTTTGCGAATATTCTCCTGAGGGTTTCCTCACAGGAATGATTGAGCGTACGGCTATTTCCAGAAAAGAAGGAGGGATTTTTCACGAGGAAGGCTCCGATAAAATAGAAATTTCTCCGGAAAATCCGGTGTCTATGAATTGCTGGGGGTTTCATCCGGCTGTTTTCGAACAAACAGAGAAATTATGGATTCCTTTTTTAGCAGAAAACCAGGAAAATCTTAAGTCTGAATTTTACATTCCAAAAGTTGTTAATTCACTCATTCAGGAGGATATTGCCCAAGTCAAAATCCTGGAAGGAGGGAAAATATGGTTCGGCGTTACTTATTCCCAAGACCGGGAACATGTGGTAAAGGCCCTTCGAAATTTGCATGCAGCGGGTGCTTATCCGGAAAGATTGTGGTAAAGAACCATTAACTCGTATAACTGCCCACAACTACTTTTTTTGAGAGAATTCCATCGTTGGTTTAATGTAAAAAGCTCAAAGTGGTTTAAATGCTGTTATTCCCATTGAAATTTATATAACTTTATTTTTGTATATTTTCTAAAAAAATCGACACAGAATGAAACGACTTGTTTTTTCGCACTTTCCTGTTGCCGCAGACCTGGCGATATTTTTTTTAAGAGTAGGAACTTCCCTGATGCTACTGACCCATGGCTGGGCAAAAATCACCAATTTCAGTGAACGGTTGAATAATTTTGCCGACCCCATTGGTCTGGGACCGGCAGTTTCGTTGCAATTGGTCATCTTTGCAGAGTTTTTTTGCACCATATTTCTTATGCTAGGCTTTATGAGCAGGGTTTTTTTGATTCCTCTAATTATCAATATGGCAGTGATTGTTTTTGTAGTACACGGTGACGATCCCTTCAATCGGCAGGAACTTTCCCTGATGTATTTGCTGGTTTTTGTTGTGTTATTATTTACTGGGCCGGGAAAGTTGTCCTTGGATGGTCAAATTCTGAAAAGGCGAAGGTATTAATCAACGTTCTCCTCTGATAGGGTACCTTTATTAATGGAGAAAAAGCTGATCCTGGCCTTAATGGTTTTTAAAATTTCCTTTGATCTTTCCGGCCTGGCATCGGTAATAAAAAGCTGGCCAAATTCTTTTTTTGCCACCTGAGACAATAGATGGAAGATACGTTGATCATCTAATTTATCGAATATATCGTCCAGCAGTAGTAGTGGGGTGGTTCCTTTAAGCGTTTTGAAGATGAAAAATTGGGCCAGCTTGAGACTGATTAAAAAGGATTTTTTCTGTCCTTGAGATCCGAATTTTTTTATCGGGTATCCATCCAATTGAAAATCAAAATCATCTTTGTGGATCCCAAGGCCGGTTCGTTTCCGGAATAAGTCATTGTCCAGGGAAGCAGCAAAATTTTTGGCAAAATCAGGTTGGCTTACCTGGCTTTTGTAATCGATGCTTACGTTTTCTTTCTGGCCGGAAATGGCGGCATAATGGTCTAGAAAATAGGGCATGAAGTCCGCCAGGAAACGGCTGCGGATATTGTGAATTTCTACTGAGAGCTGAATAAGTTTCTGATCGTAAGGGCTAAGCTGAAGAAGGTCCTTTTTCCCTTCTTCCGAAAGGCGTTTAAGTAAGGCATTCCGCTGTTTCAAATAGTGCTGGTATCGAATTAGCAATTGCAGGTAATGGCTGTCCGTTTGGCTGATCATGCCATCGAAAAATTTCCTTCTTTCTTCGCTGCCGCCAGTAATAATCAAGGTGTCGTCTGGAGCAATCATGACCAGTGGCAACAAACCAATGTGCTCACTCAGTCGGTGATAGGGGTTGCCATTTACTTCAAATCGTTTTTTTTTATGGCTCTCAAATACGCAAGATAAGGAAAGCGTTTTCTGCGCTAACTCAAACGTTCCTTTCAGCGTAAAGAAGGTTTGGCCATGTCGGATATGTTGACTATCTACCGGCAGGAAGGCACTTTTGGTCAGGCATAGGTAATGGATGGCATCCAGGAGATTGGTTTTACCGGCCCCGTTTTCTCCCAAAAAGCAATTGACCTCTGAGTTGAACTCCAACTGTTGCCGTTCGTAATTTTTAAATTGGATCAGCTCTAAGTTTTTCAGGTACATGGGCCTATCAATCGATGTTTTTTAGTATTTTCGCAAAAGGACTCAAAATTGCTGCGTTTTCACTATATTTGAGACCAAAGTTAGCATATTTTATACAATACGGTATGGCAAAGAAGAGTACTAGTACGAGTAAATCTAAAACAAAATATTCCAAAGAAACCTACACTTATTGGTTTGAAAGCATGTTGCTCATGAGGCGTTTTGAAGAGAAAGCCGGGCAGCTTTACGGACAGCAAAAAATCCGTGGATTTTGTCACCTTTACATCGGGCAGGAAGCCTGCGCCTCGGGAGCTATCACTGCCCTGGAAAAAGACGATAAATGGATCACTGCTTACAGGTGCCACGCTACCCCATTGGGCCTCGGAACAGATCCGGGAGCTGTCATGGCAGAGCTTTTTGGAAAAGAAACAGGAACCACTAAGGGAAAAGGGGGCTCCATGCATATTTTTGATAAATCCAAGAATTTTGCGGGCGGACATGCCATTGTGGGTGCCCAGATTCCCATGGGACTTGGAATTGGCTTTGCCGAAAAGTACAAAGGCACAAAAAATTTATGTATTTGTTATTTGGGCGACGGGGCAGTGAGACAGGGAGCTTTTCATGAAGCACTAAACCTGGCCATGCTTTATAAAACGCCAGTCATATTTGTTATCGAAAATAACGGATATGCCATGGGTACCTCTGTGAAGCGTTCCTCCAATGTGGATGAGTTGTACACCCTGGGGGAGGCTTATGATATTCCTTCTTTCCCTGTGGATGCCATGAACGTGGAAGAGGTTCATGAAGCAGTAAAAGAAGCCGCTGACAGAGCCCGAAAAGGAGATGGCCCCACCCTTTTGGAATTCAGAACTTACCGGTACAAGGGGCATTCCATGTCAGATCCTCAAAAATACCGGACGAAAGAAGAGGTGGAAGAGTACAAGCAGCGTGATCCGGTGGAGCAGGTGAAAGCTACCATCCTTGATAACAAAATTCTTACGGAAGAGGAGATTAAAAAAATCGAAGCCAAGGTTAAAAAGCAGGTTGCCGATGCGGTGAAATTTGCAGAAGAGTCTCCCTGGCCAAAAGGGGAGGATGCCTTCAAAGACGTATATGCCGAAGATGATTATCCCTTCGTTAGGGAATAGTCAATTGATATAGGACGAAACTGACCATCCGGAATTTCCGGATGGTTTTTTATTTTTTAGGGCTGGTCCCAAAAACATGATCCCAAAGGGGCGTACTGACCCCAAATGCTACATCCGGATCCTTATAATGATGAATGGCATGATTGACCCAAAGGACTTTAAAAAGCCCCTTAGGTGGTGGAAAAGCATGGATGATATAGTGTATACCCAGATAGCTAGCATATCCGGATAAAAATCCAGGCAAAAAATAATATACCTGCTCCGCCATCAAAAAATTAAATAGGTAGTATAACGCAACAGCGTATCCTACTGATAGCATGGGTGGCATGGCCAGCCTTTTTTTATCTTTTGGATAGTCGTGGTGTATGCCATGAACCGAATATTGGATGTTCTTCTTCCATTTTTGAATAGGATTCATGTGATAAAAATAGCGATGCATCAGGTACTCCATCAGGGTAAAAGCAAGGTAGCCAGCCAGAAAATATAGTATTCCTAAACCTACAGGTAAATGGCTATAAAACCAAGCCCGGTACAGCAAGAAGCCTGCAAGCAGGAGGAAAAGTACGATGGGTATCCCTATATGAGTTTTGGTTAGTTTTTCTAAAATGGGATGTTTGAAAATTTCAGCAGTTGCCTGATTGTCCGGTTTGTCCAATTTTCCAATTTTTTTCATTTTCGATAGATTTTAGCTCTTGCTGGTATGACAAGCAAGTTTTAATTTACCCTATGTCATAAATATTTTATTTTGAGTAAGGGTAAACTTTGGTTTGGTTGTCACAGGACTATATCACAAATTGAAATGTCCAAAACCATGAAAAAAAACTATTATTTGATTGCTATTAGCAGCCTGTTTGCCACCTTGTTTGCAGTTGGTGCTACGGCTCAGGAAAAGCGGCCTGCCCACCTGGGTTTTCTTTATCCCCTCAGTACAAATGGTGTGCGCGCTGCAGACTACTCTAATGATGTAAGTATCCATGCCCTTACCGGGCTTTCAGGGGGTGAACGAGGCCTGGCGATCTATGGACTTGGGGGATTTATCAAAGGAAATGCTACAGGCTTTCAATCGGCGGGATTATGGCTTTCCGTTTCCGGTGAAGTCAGGGGCTTGCAGGTTTCCGGGCTTGTCAATCAAGCCCGGCAGGCAGGTAAGAGCATTCAGGTGGCTGGCTTGGTGAATAGGTCAAAGGAAGCATCAGGCATTCAGCTGTCAGGAATTGTCAATGCCGCAGCCTCCTTCAAGGGGGCTCAGTTAACGGGGATTGCCAATTTTTCTCACCAGGCAAAGGGAATTCAACTTTCCGGAATCCTGAATCTGGCCGAAGAAGTTAATGGTATTCAGGTTTCAGGTTTGATAAACAAAGCCAAAACCGTAAAAGGCGTCCAATTGGCCGGCTTGATCAATATTGCCGACAGTAGTGATTACCCCATAGGCATCCTTAACCTGATCACTGATGGAGAAAAAAGGCTGGGCATTTCGGTGGATGAAAATCTCACCCAGTTGATTAGTTTTCGTTCTGGAGGCAGTCGCATGTATGGAATCATTGGGTTGGGCTCTAATTTTACCCATGGTGATCTGCCATACGCCATGGAAACGGGTATAGGTATCAAACTATCGGATAGTAAACTATTCAGGCTGGACATGGAAGCAAGCAATGTATGGGGGACTAATTTTAAGAAATGGGGAGGATATTCCAGAACTGGAATTCGCCTCCTTCCGGTATTGAAACTTTCCAGAAATTTACAATTGTATGCCGGTCCCAGTTTGAATTACATGAATACCCAAAATCCTAAAGGTCGGGATCTGGCAAAGTTTAAAATGTGGGACAAGAACCAAATGAATACCTTTAAAGCTATCCACTGGGGATTCAATGCTGGGCTTCAAATACGTATTCAGTAAAAATGAAAAGGCTACCTTTAAAGCAAGTTTCAGTACCGTTTTGTTGGAGGCAATGAAGTAAACCAGTTATGACGGGGAAAAGTGAATAAAGGTGTTGCCTGCTTGAATAGATTAAGTTAAAATGAAAAGGAATTATATTAATAGCGCCTTTCCAGCAGTCAAAAGGTTAACCCTGGTTCGGATTTCAGGAGAAGTAACATGAATAAATTAGATGTAAAGCGAGTATGGATGCCCGATTTAACCTGCGTAAGGAGTGAGAAAGGTTCCTGAAGAAAGTGAAGATTTGCCAGAATTACTGGATGAAGCCGTTTTTGAAGCACAATTCAAAAACTACTTCGGTCCGCTGCATGCCTATGCACAGGCCTTGTTGAAGGATGGTGAGGCGGCCAATGAAATTGTTCAAACCGTTTTTCTGAAGCTTTGGGAAAAACGTGAGGATTTGGAAATTTCCATCTCCCTGAAAGCTTACCTGTACAAGTGCGTTTATTATGACTGCCTGAATTATATCAAGCATGAAAAAGTAAAAATGAAACATTTGGAATTAAACCGGTATGAGATGGCCAATACCAAGAGTGTGGATGCTTCATTTTCAGTTGAGGACCAGGAGATGCAATCGAAATTAAACCATGCCTTGGACAATTTGCCTGAAAAATGCAGGAGGGTCTTTCTTCTTAGCAGAATCGAAGAGCTAAAATATAAGGAAATTGCTTTGCGTTTGGGGCTTTCAGTCAAAACAGTGGAGGCCCATATGGGTAAGGCCCTGAAGACACTGAGGATAGAGCTGGCGGAGTTTCTACCTCTCCTTATCATGATGTGGAAGCTTATAGTTTAAATTATGGATGATCAACTACTTATAAATTACCTGCTCGGAGAAACAAATCCCAGGGAAACGGATCAGGTCAAACAATGGATTGCAGCTGATCTCCGGAACCGTGCCTATTTTGAGCAGATGAGTTGGGTTTGGGACAAATCCGCCCATCTGCTTGAAAAGCAAGAGGTGGATAATAACGTGGCCTGGAGTCAATTTAAGGATCGCAGGGACAGGATGGAAGAAAAAAGTCAATTCACTCCGAAACGGATATTTTTCCCTGATTGGCTCAGGGTAGCCGCTGTGATCACCCTGGTCATATTGGGCGGATGGCTGGTAGGATCCTATTTACCCGGGCCTGTCAGTGCGCTTTATACAAGTGTAATATTTGAGTCCCGGGAAGCTACCATGAAAGAGATCCTATTAGATGGTTCGGTGTTGACCCTGAATAAAAATTCCAGTTTAAGGTATTCTCAAAAGCTTTTGGGAAATAGGCGGCTGGTAGACCTGGCGGGAGGTGAAGTCTATTTTGAGGTAGTAAAAAATGAGGCAAAGCCTTTTGTAGTCACCGCTGAGGAAATGATCTTAACGGTTTTGGGGACTTCCTTTCATGTCAACCAATCACCTGAAATGATTGAGGTCATAGTGGATGCTGGGGAGGTAAAGGTGGCCTATCAGGACCAGGTAATTTTTCTGCAAAAGGATGAGAAAGTAACCATCGATACGGCTTCAGGTGGTATGGAGAAAGAGATGAACAGGGATAAGCTATTCCGCTACTACGTGGAAGGGAAGTTTGTGGCCGAGTCTACGGCCTTACCGGAATTGGTGGAGGCCCTGAACAAGGCCTACGGAAGCAAAATAGCAATTGGTTCGGAAAGGGCTCAAAACATGCTTATTACTACCACTTTGGAATATGGTTCGCTGGAAAAGAACCTGGAAGTGATCAGGGAAACCCTTGGCTTGAGCATTATCCAAAAGGAGAATGGAATAGTTGTGGAATAATTCCTTACATTCATGTAGGGATGATGATTTGTCGATGCGTTTTATTCGTTTTTTGTTTTTATTGCTTTTAGCAATCGGGCCTGCTTTTCAAGGGGCAGTTCAGGCCCAGGATTATCTTTTAAGGGAGTTGGATGTCTCTAACCCGGCTGAAAATAAATTGGGCCTGGTTATGGAAGAAATTGCTGCCAATCAGGGATTTTATTTTTCCTACCAAAGCTCTTTGATAGATTTGGATGCAGGGCTGCCTTTTCAATCCTATCAGGGTAATTTAGCCGGATTTCTTCAAAAAGTTTTTGGTGATTCCTACGAATTCAGGGAGCACGATGGCTATGTGATCATCCGCCATGCCCCAGGAAAACTGGATGCGGAACTTGAAATGGAGCAGGAAGGAAAGATGCTGCTGGTTAAAGGTAAGGTCAAGGACCTTCACAGTGGGGTAGCCCTTTCCACTGTCAGTATTTTTGAAAAAAATGGATCGGACTTTACCTTGTCTGATGCTGAGGGAGAGTTTGAGCTGAAGTTGAAATCCACTGCTCCTTCCTCCGTTTGGTTGAGCCTGCGCAAGGAGGAATACAGGGATACTTCCTTTGTCTTACTTCCTCCCGTGTATGTGGGGAGCCGCAGCCAGGAAGAAAGAAAATTTCGATTCTTTCCACAAAATGGGTCTTCCGAAAACCTGGAAGATAGTTTTTGGGGCGGGATGTTTATTGGGTTTCGGCAACGAATGCAAAGGCTAAACCTGGCTGGTTTCTTTGCAGAGAGTCCGGTTCAAATGTCTTTGACACCGGGCCTGAGTACACAGGGAGTATTCAGTAGCCAGATGATCAATAATTTTTCCCTTAACCTGCTGGGGGGCTACTCGGCAGGAGTGGAAGGCCTGGAGGTGGCTGGTCTTTTCAATATGAATCAAAGGATGGTCACCGGCATGCAGACTGCGGGGCTTTTCAACATGGTAGGTGGAAATGTTTCCGGTTTTCAGGCAGCCGGAATTTTCAATAATGTGTATGGTGACCTGACCGGATTTCAAGTGGCCGGATTGCTAAACAAGACAGGGAGTGATTTGGATGGTGCCCAGGTGGCTGGATTGGTCAACCAGGTGGACGGCAAGGCCCGGATCCAAATAGCTGGCTGGGCTAACCTTAGCCGGAGCACCGATGAGTTCCAGCTGGCAGGCCTGTATAACCACACGGAAGGGGAGGCAGGCAGTGCTCAAATCGCCGGAATATCCAATCATTCCGGAGGCAATGTAGCCTATCAACTTAGCGGCCTGATCAATAAGGCAGATACTGTTTCAGGGTTTCAGCTGGCGGGATTGGTGAATATAGCAGCCTCCAGTGATTATTCCCTGGGTTTGATCAATATCATTGGGGATGGGAAAAAAAGTATTTCTGTTGGTATGGATGAATCTTCCTTTGTGCAGCTCAGCCTGAGAACCGGAGGAAAGAAACTTTACGGGTTGTTGGGTACGGGGATAAGGCTGCATCCGATCACCATGTTTGGCCTGGACCTGGGATTTGGCTGGCATGCTTTCCGAAAAAAGTCTTATTTTATGGATATTGAGCTGGTCAACCGATGGAGCAGTGATTTTGGTGGAATGACGAATCATTCTAATTCTTTACGATTCCTGCAGGGATATCAAAGGGGCCGCATCAACTATTTCGCCGGGCCTACCATGGCTTTTAGTATATTGGATCAGGCCTGGAACTGGCCGGTTTCCGGCTGGAAGATTACCGAAAAATACAACAGCAGGGGTTTATTTGCCCTGCATATTGGAATGATTGGAGGGGTGCAATATGTTTTTTGATAGAGGGAAATTTATACGCTATCTGTCATCTGCTTTTTTATTTTTCCCATGAACAAATCATTCGTTGTTCCCGTTTTCGAAATCCAGGCCAACGAAAGGAGCCTGAGTATAGACCTTTACAAGGAAATTGTTTATGAAGCGGTGGAATACGATAAAGCCGAAAAGATCATCCATGGGAAATAGGGTTTAAAAAACCTGGTGGTGGAAAACTGTAAAGACCTGGACGTACTTGGGCTAATGGTAAAGAAATGAGGGGTTTATTTGTACCTTACCTGTCTGACGGTTTTGAACCGTCTGACAGGTAAGGTAAGGTATAGTAACTGCAATAAATTTCGAACCGTATGAGCCTGCAAGAAAACAAACTGTACCATTTCTACAATCAGGGTAATAATCGGCAAAGGATTTTCTTCTCAAGAGATAACCATTTATACTTTCTCGAAAAGTTTAGAAAATATGTTTCGCCTCACTGTCAGGTACTTGCTTATTGCCTTATGCCAAATCACTTTCATTTTCTGATCAATACCATCAAAGACTCAATTGTCGAGATGCAAGTGGGAAGTTTGATGGTTCCTGCTTTAAACAATGGATTCAGACAGTTGCTCAGTTCCTACGCACAGGCCATCAATAAACAAGAAGGGCGATCGGGTTCGCTTTTTCGTCAAAAAACAAAAGCAAAATTATTGGAAGACGGGGATGAGCATTATCCGCTTATATGTTTCCATTATATCCACCAAAATCCCTTACGGTCGGGTTTAGTTGGTAAATTGGAAGATTGGGAGTTCAGTTCTTTTACCGATTATTTGGGTATGAGAAATGGTTCGCTATGTGATCAGCAGACTGCGATCGAGCTGCTTGATATATCAAAGGAGTTATTTTATCAAGAGTCCTATCGGGTAATTCCGCCTGATGTGTCAGAAACATTGTTTTGATCGGTCTATCGGTCTGACGGTTTTGAACCGTCTGACCGATTTAGAACTTCACTTTACAAAAAGACAAAACTCCCATCACATTAACGTTACATGACCGAAGTATCTTGTACGATGTTTCGTTTTGTGAACGTTTGTTGCCTCATCGCTTGCTTCATACCATTGGGAAGAGCGTTTGGGCAAAATTCGGTCGATGTTTTGGATCGATTACAGCGTATTTCCGAGACCAACCCCAAAAAAGCCTATCAGCAGCTTTCGGATTTCCTTGAGCAAAATCCGCCCCTTAGCTTAGCCGAACAAGCCGATGCTACCTTTTTGGAGGGGCAACTCTTGATGGAATTTGGCTTGTACAACGAAGCAACGACGAAGTTTTATGAAGCGGAAGGACTTTTTAAAATGATGGCCTGCACCGCTTGTCTGGCAAACGTCTACAACCAAATTGGGAAGCTGTATTACAAAACGAAAAGCCTTTCAGCGGCGCTACAACGGCACAAAGCTGCGCTTCATTTATACGAGGAGGTGCAGGATATCCAGGGAATAGCCCGGTCAAAAGGGCTGATTGGATCGATGTATGAGAAGTTGGGCGATTACACGCAGGCACTGGTTTATCAGAACGATGCCATTGAGTTGATTCGAGGTAGCGGTGATTCGACTGACTTGAGCATTCTTTTCGAAAACGTTGGCAGCATCTACGAGGATCTGGAAAAATACGATTCAGCCGAGCGCTATTTCCAGTTGGCCTATGCGCTAAATATCGCCATGGGAAACAAGTTGAATATGCCTGGGAATATCAATAATCTGGGGGATATGCGGAGAAAAACCAATCGAGCCGGGGAATCACTTTCGTACTACGAAGAAGCAATCCGGATAAGTCAGGAGCTTGGAAACAACTATTTGGAACGAAGTGCTACGGTGGACCTGGGTAAGGCGTATGCGGCATTGGGAGATTTTGAGAAGGCTTATGAACAGTTGGCCAAAGCCCGCAAATTGAGTGAAACGATTTTTTCCGAAGAAGCTGCACGGCAACTGGCCACACAGGAGTTTCACTATGAAATCAAAGAAAAACAGCAGGAAATAGCCCATTTGGAAGGTATTCATGTTTTCGAAACCCGAATTCGTTGGCTTTTATTGATTCTAATTTTGACGCTATTGGGACTTGGATGGGGCCTGATCTCCCAGCAGCGGTTGAAAATGCGCACCACAAAAAGTACTTTAAAAAAGCAAGAGGAACTCCTGGAAATCAACGAACGCTTGATTCAGACCGAGAAGGAAAATATCAATCTCCTGGAAGCAAGAATGGCTGCCGAGGTGGGAGCCCAGCAGAAGGCGCTGTCTGCCCAAACCCTGCACGTGCTCGAGAAAAATGAAATACTCAAAGAAATCCAATCGAAATTGAAGGCTGCCCTGGAGCAAGATCCCAAGGAACAACGAAAGAAACTTCGAAACCTCATGAAGCAAATCGACGCGAACCTGGGACAAGACAGCGACTGGGAAAGCTTCAAGCAGACCTTCGAAAACGTGCATCAGGATTTCTTAAAAAACCTCAACAGTCGAAACCCATCGCTCACGACGGGAGATGTCAAACTTGCCTGCCTGATGAAGATGAATTTGAGCAGCAGGGAAATCGCCGCAACCCTGGGAATCTCCATGGAAAGCCTGCGGATTTCCAGGTACAGACTCCGAAAGCGTTTGAAACTTTCGGAGGGCAGGGACCTGCAGCATTACCTCCACTGTTTATGATTCAAGATTTCTTAATCTTAGGTTAACACTTTTTAATAACCTAAAAATCAATATATTATCATCATTTTTTTGAAAACTGTTTCGGTTTTGTTAACGGTTTTTACTGGCCAGTGGGGCTGCATTCTTAACCGTTTGTTTCCTTTTTTATCCGCAGCTTTTCCGAATCTTGCAAGATAAAAAAAGTAAATTATGCTCAAAAAACGAACGTATTATTTCTCATTTTTTGTTTTGTCGGGACTCATTGCTTGTAACGGGACTACCCAAAAAGGCAATGAATCAGCGGAAACTACTACCGAAGTCATCCAACCGCTTTACGTGAGTGACCCGGTCATCCATGATACCGACGATCCCGCTATATGGATCAATTCATCAAATCCAGATCAAAGTCTCATCATCGGGACAGACAAAGATTCCATCGGCGCCCTGTACGTGTTTGATCTAAGGGGAAAAGTCATCGACAGTCTGGTCAGGCGGGGTATTCAACGCCCCAACAATGTGGATGTGGGTTACGGGTTGCCCCTGGATAGGGATACCGTGGATTTTGCCGTCACGGGCGAACGCTTGACCTCACGTATTCGCTTTTACGCGCTTCCCGACATGCAGGAAATCAACCCCGGAGGACTGGAGGTATATGCGGGAGAAACTGGCGAAGAATACCGCGACCTGATGGGGATTGCTGTGTACCAAAGCCCTAAATCCGGCAAAACCTATGTCATCGCAGGCCGAAAAAACGGACCGACCGATGGTACGTACCTCTGGCAGTACGAAGTGCGGGGAGCGGAGGGCGAGGTATCGCTTGAGCTGGTGCGAAAATTCGGAAATTTTTCCGGAAAGAAAGAAATCGAAGCCATTGCCGTGGATCAGGAGCTGGGCTATATCTATTATTCCGATGAGGGTGCAGGAGTAAGAAAGTACCATGCGGAGCCGGAGATGGGAAACGAGGAGTTGGCCCTTTTTGCTACCGAAGGATTTACCGATGATCACGAGGGAATTTCCATTTACAAATCCTCCGCTACGGAAGGCTACCTGCTGGTGTCCGACCAGGGAGCCAATCTCTTTCACACATTCCCACGAGAAGGAAGTGATAAGGGGCCGCACGATCATCCCCTCCTGGTTAAAATCCCTTTGAGTACCCTTTCCAGCGATGGCAACGAAGTCACGGCGGTAAACCTGGGAGGAGATTTTTCAAAAGGACTGTTTGTCGCCATGTCGGATGACAAGACCTTTCAGATTTATTCCTGGGAACAACTCGAAACGTACATCAACCAACAACAATAAGTAATCATGAAAAAACATCTACGTTTATTTTCTTCCCTGTTGCTCTTTTTCCTGCTGGCAGGAAATGCATGGGCACAAGGAGTCTTGAAAGGACGAGTGATCGATGCTGAGAATCTTTCACTTCCAGGTGCCAATGTGGTATTGACCGGTACCAATTACGGGACCATTTCCGATCAGAAAGGGGACTTTTCCATCTCCAACCTGCCGGAAGGTTCGTATGAAGTCAGTGTATTCTACCTGGGGTACGGACAGCTTTCCCAAAATGTGGAAATTCAAGCGGGGCTTACAACCACGCTGAACTTCAGAATGGACCAAACGGCACTGGATGCAGCAGAGTTTATTGTATTTGGTAACCGTCTGAAGGGGCAGGCCAAGGCACTGAATCAGCAAAAGAACAATGCCAACATCACCAATATCGTCTCTTCTGACCAGATCGGGCGCTTTCCCGATGCCAACGTCGGCGATGCACTGAAGCGTATTCCGGGCATTACCATGCAAAATGATCAGGGAGAGGCGCGCGATATCATCATTCGTGGAATGGCTCCGCAGCTAAACTCCGTGACAATAAACGGGGAACGAATTCCGTCCGCTGAAGGTGACAACCGAAATATTCAAATGGACCTGATTCCCTCGGATATGATCCAAACGATCGAAGTAAATAAGGCAGTATTGCCCAGCATGGATGCCGATGCCATCGGAGGTTCGGTCAATTTGGTAACCCGTCAGGCACCGAATAATTTGAGAATATCTGGTACCGCTGCAAGCGGAATCAACTTGCTTTCCAATAAGCCCATTTGGACCGGGGGATTGGTTTTGGGTGACCGCTTCCTGGATGACAAATTGGGCCTGATCCTATCGGGCTCCTACAACAACCACAACTTTGGCTCAGACAATGTGGAGGCTGTTTGGTACAATTCAGATAATGGCGTGGCACTGGAAGAATTTGACATCCGGAAATACCTGGTGCAGCGTGTCCGAAGATCCGTAAACCTCGCAACCGATTTTAGAATCAATGACAATAACCAACTGTTCCTATCCGGGATGTATAACCACCGAGATGATTGGGAAAACCGATTCCGAATGCGGGTAGGCAACCTGGATGATTCTTTTGATGACGGAGACTTTACCGAGAGCAGTCCCAATGTATTCCAGACCAGAGGGAGGGTGCAATACCAGACCAAAGGAGGAATAGACGGTGGTAGAGTCGGGAACCGAAGACTCGAAGATCAGCGGGTTTATAACATGAGCCTGGGAGGAAACCATTTATTTAACCGACTAAAAATGGATTGGAGCGCCACTTATGCACGCGCATCCGAAGAGCGTCCGAATGAGCGCTACATTTCTTACAGGTCCTCCAATCAGGACGTATTTGTAGATTTAACCAATCCCGAATTCCCGAACGTCAATTTGTCCAATCCTCAGGATAATTTCGGGATTGGATTTCATGAGATTTCGGAGGAAAACCAGTTTACTTTTGACCGGGATTTGAATGCCAGATTGGATTTTAAATTGCCCTACACCGACAAAGGAATTTTGCAATTTGGTTTGCGCTACAGAGGCAAGCGAAAAGAACGTCAGAATGACTTCTTTGAATTTGAGCCAATGGATGAAGACAGCTTTGGAGCAAGCGTCGGATCCGTCCCAAACAGAGACTACACCGATGCCAACTACCTGGCTGGATCCCAGTATCAGGCAGGATACTTTGCGACACCTGAATTCCTCGGAGGATTAAATCTGGGAAATTCCAGCCTTTTTGAGGGTACCGACTTGCCAGAGGAGTATGCACCCGGAAACTACACCGCTAATGAAAACATCACGGCGGCCTATGCGATGGCTGACCATCAGTTTTCGGATAGGTTTTCGGCTATTGCAGGTCTTCGCGTAGAAAATACAGCCATTGACTACCGGGGAAATAGCTTTAATATCGATGAAGAAACTATAAGCCCCACCGCTGGCGAACAGAATTACACCAACCTGCTGCCAGGCCTTCATTTGAAATACGATGCCGATGCCAACACCGTTCTCCGGTTTGCCTGGACCAATACGATTGCCCGGCCTAATTATTTTGACCTGGTGCCCTATGCAGAGTTTAGCCCGGATGATGAGGAATTGGCCCGGGGAAACCCAAACTTACGGGCAACCACGTCTATGAATTTTGATTTTATGGCGGAGCACTATTATTCCAGCGTCGGTATCCTATCTGCCGGTGCCTTTTATAAGGACATTGATGATTTTATTTACACGATTACTACCCAGGGATTTAATGATCCTGTTTTTGGCTCAAATCTAGAATACTCCAGACCAGAAAACGGCGGGACGGCCAGTGTATACGGACTTGAAGCATCCTTTCAGCGCCAAATATGGAGAGGGCTGGGGATTTACCTAAACTATACCTATACCCGGTCGTCCACCACAGGAATAGAGGGAAGAGACAACGATGACCTGGTGTTGCCAGGTACGGCTGAGAACATGGTCAACGCTTCGCTATCCTACGAAACGGACAAATTGGTACTGCGACTGGCGCTCAACTACGCTTCCGATTACCTGGATGAATTGGGCGGGGAAGGCTTTGAAGACCGGTATTACGATCGACAGGTTTTTCTGGATGCAAACGCTTCCTATGCCATCACACCAAAATGGCGACTCTTTGCCGAGGGGAACAACCTCACCAACCAGCCTTTGCGCTACTACCAGGGAATCCGATCACGCACGATGCAAATGGAATACTACAACGCCCGGTTTAATTTCGGGCTGAAGTTCGATCTATTTGATTGAGAAAACGAACCTTAGCAACCAAAAAGGGCTGTCCACTTGACTTGGGCAGCCTTTTTTGGTTTTGGTATTCGCTTGTTTGTATCCACCGAATCCTGAAATTTTACAATTCCGTCATTTTTTCTTTACTTTCAGGGAACCTGAATTAGCTAACATGTGGTAAAATATAAAGCCGATGAAAAATATCTTCTATTTAGCATTCCTTCTGCTTATTTGCCCGAATGCAACGGCTCAGGAAAGTACCTGGGAAATCTGGAAGAATTTGCACCGAATCGGGTCCCGTTTTCCGCCGAAACCTTCCGCGGATTTCATTACGGCACGATAGCCATTACCTACGACAGACTCGAACTCCGCATATATACAGCAGATGGAAAATTGATTGATATGCTTGAAATCCAAAAGAAATAGTAACGGGTGGCTTCACCTCGCTGTGCTTTTCATAGTGATTCATGAACCTTTCGCAAATCGGTAAAAAAACGCCACATCCCTGAGTAGAAGGGTACCGACACTCTCCTCCTGGGAGGGGAATGGCCAGCGTTTTCTCTGGTTCGGAAAGCCTACACAGCTAGATGGATCGAGGGTTTATTGCGCACAGCCCGAAGGGATAAATGTCCGGACGCAGTACGCATCCATGGGCTTTACCAACTCCCTTCAAATACGGCTGCCCGAAAGTAGAAAGCTTGATATAATACGATCCTATTATAAAGGTAAATTGATCGATTTTTTACGTTTCGATTATACTTTTCAGCCGACTATTAAGTTTTTTTTAATTCGTATTTCTGGAAGCTAACCCATGCCACACCGCATCATTGTTTGGCCTACTTTTGCCGCTGGGTTACAAAAGTACTTGTCCCCATTACCTTTTAATTCAGGTAGGTAACAGTCTATTAATCAAACAATACCAACGTTTTATGGAATTACGAATACACGTATCAAAACTCCGCTATGCCGCCGCATGTTCTATCCTCTGGGCGGGTTTAGCTACCAGCCCTGTCCCACTCAAAGCAGCAGCTTTAGGGACCGAAATTGGAGCAAAGAGTTCCAAAGTTGACCAGGAAACCCTGCTCCAGCCAATTAGCGGAACCGTAACCGATGAAACCGGCATGCCTCTACCGGGGGCTACCATTTTGGTAAAAGGTGCTACCACCGGAACAGTCACCGACCTGGATGGAAAATTTTCCCTGGATGTGCCCGAAGGTGCCATTCTTCAGGTTTCCTACGTGGGGTACATGGGCAGGGAAATTGAAGTCAACGGGCAATCTATCTTTGAAATTCAATTGGAACCGGACGCTACCCAGTTAGAAGAAATGGTCGTGGTAGGCTATGGTACCCAGAAGCGGTCGGATGTGACCGGAGCCATTGGTTCCGTAAAAAGCGAAGACTTTAACCGGGGAGTCATCACCAACCCGGTGGATCTGCTACAGGGAAAAATCGCCGGAGTAAATATCACCTCGACCAGTGGCGAACCGGGAGCCAATCAAAATGTAATCATCCGGGGAATCGGGAGTTTGCGGTCCGGCACGCAACCCCTGTATGTGTTGGACGGATTTCTGCTGGATAATTCCGATACCGGCATTGCCTCTAACCCGCTTAATTTTTTAAATCCCAATGACATTGAAAGCATCGATGTGTTGAAGGATGCGAGTGCCACGGCACTGTACGGTTCCAGAGCTTCGAATGGGGTAGTGGTAATCACTACCAAGAAGGGGAAATCAGGAGCCTCTCAGGTGAACCTTTCCGCTTCCACTGCCTGGTCGTCCATGGCCAGCCAGATAGAGGTCTACGATGCGGATGAATTTCGTCGACAGGTGCAAGCCGTGGGCGGTGCCCTGGAAGATTTTGGAGGAAACACCCATTGGCAGGATGAATTGACCCAGGTTGGGCGCTCTCAGGATTACAACCTTTCCATGAGTGGTGCCAATAAAGGGAGCTTCTCTTATTTCGCCTCATTGGGCTATCAAGAGCAGGAAGGAATTTTGAAAAACAGTAAATTGAAACGCTATTCGGGAAAGCTGAATATGAATCAGAAGGCTTTTGAGGGAAGGTTGATCGTAGACTACAATCTGACGGCCTCCTTTACCGAAAACCTAAGGCCAGCGATTGGTTCCATCACCAGTGACATGCTGTATTTGAATCCGACCATCCCCGCCTACACGAATGGGGAACCCACGCTGCTCAATACCAATGCCCTCAATCCTCTGAAGCGAAATGAGCTCTATAGTGATGACGCGGCAAACAATCGAATTTTAGGGACCATTGCTCCCTCTTTCGAAATTTTGGACGGACTTACCTATAAGTTGAATCTGGGAGTGGATTATTCCAATACTGCCCGATACATCCAATACCGACCTTTCACAGAAGTAGTAAACGAATCCAATGTCTCAGACGGCACCTTGGATGAATTGACCACGGCCAATACCAACAGCCTGGTAGAGAATACCCTGACCTACAACTGGAACAACTACCAGCACCATTTCACGGTCTTGGCCGGACATTCCTACCAGACCTTTCTGGATGAATTCAGAAGGACTGCTTCCAGGGGCTTTGCTGCAAACAACATTGACCCGCGCTATCAGGATCATAACAGTACCAGTGAATTTCCGACGACGGTCAACTCCTCTGCTACCCGCAATGAACTGCAATCCTTCTTTGGCCGCTTGAATTATACCTTTTCCGAAAAATACTTGTTTACGGCTACTTTCCGAGCAGACGGTTCCTCCAAGTTTGGGGATAACAACAAATACGGCTATTTCCCTTCCTTCGCCCTGGGATGGAATTTGAGCAAGGAAGATTTTATGGCCAACTCGGGTTTCGACAACCTGAAACTCCGCACAAGTTGGGGTCAAACAGGCAATCAGGAGATTCCTTCCAAAATCACCAAAGCAAGTTTCTCGGAGGATCGACTGGCTACCGGCGCGGGTAGCCTTAGTACCTACCCAATCGATACCGATGGCAATACCCTGGATAGCTATCCGTATGGAATTGTCTTCACGCGATTGGCCAACCCAAATCTACAGTGGGAGGTATCGACTCAATTTGACGTAGGCGTTGACTTTGCGTTGCTCGACAATCGATTGACCGGTACATTGGATTATTTTAACAAGGTGTCATCCAATATACTGCTGGAGGTAGTTCCCGCTGACCCGGTACAGCCTACCTCTACTTTCTGGGACAATATTGACAACATGAAAATATTCAACAGTGGCGTTGAACTTGCCTTGAATTTCAGCAGTATGGCCCAACGAGACTTTTCCTATGACATCGGAGGAAACATCACCTTGATCCAAAATGAAGTTCGGGATTCCCCTTACTCGGTTTTGACCACAGGAGCGGCTCAAGGCGCCGGACAGACAGGCGCTACCATCAATGGCTACATCAATAATCAGCCTATTGGCGCATTTTACATGCTGCAGTTTGACGGGATCGGTGAAGACGGACTAAACCGATTCGTAGATACCAACGGAGATGGAGAAATCCTGGACAATGACCGGGCTGTAGTCGGAAGTGCCATTCCAAAGGTCATCTACGGAATCAACACCAATTTTAGATATAGGAGCTTTGATATGGGTTTGAACTTTAATGGGACAGCGGGAAATAAAATCTACAACCACACGACCATGTCCCTCTTTACCAAGGCCCAGCTTTCAAGGTCCAATAATACGACTGATTTTGCAGTACAATTTCCAGAAGAGTCATTCAACAACTCCAATACGGTATCAACCCGTTTCCTGGAAAGCGGTGCCTTCTTCAGGCTAAATAATGCTACGCTGGGATACAATGTACGTCCAAATCGTCTGGGACTGGGCAATGCGTTTCAAGCGATCCGCCTTTCGGTGACTGGCCAAAACCTGTTTGTCATTACAAACTATTCGGGCTTTGATCCGGAGGTCAATACAGGAGCTACCTCAGGCGGAATCCAAACATTCGGTATTGACCGATATACTTACCCTCGGGCGAGGACTTTTATGGTCAACCTGAACGCAACATTTTAAATAAACCAGTAGATAAAATTCAATCTACCAGAACATAAAAATCGTATGAAAACTATCAGATATCATAAATTATTGCCAACGCTCGCTTTCATTCTGGCTTTCCTCAGTTGTACGACATTGGATGAAGAAATTCTCGATGAATCGCTGACAGGAACGGGCCAGGCTGAGGTCGTCAGTGGGTCCATAGCCCCGGTTTATGGCATGCTACGTCAAGTATGGTTGCACACCGTAAATTTTGGCCTTCAGGAAGTTGCCTCGGATGAGGGAATTCTCCCCTACCGGGGCGGGACAGACTGGTTTGATGGCGGAAAATTCATCGCAATACACCAGCACCTGATGACTCCCGGCAATAGCTTGGTGGGAGATTCCTGGACCTTTATTACCTTGACTTTATCCAGAGCTGTAGCCGCAGAGGAGCTATTGCGGTTGGAAGTGGAAAACGGGAATACCAATGCCCAAAACCCCTTGTACGAGATGATTGCCATGAAGGCTTATCTCAATATGCTCGCCATGGATAATTGGGGGCTTGTATTCAAAAAGGATAATTCTGACCAGCAATCTGAAATTCTAAGAAGATAAGAGGCCTTTGATTATTTAGAGTCAGAGCTGCTTTCGGTAGCCGATGTCATCGGTAGCAATAATGGTCCCGGACGCATGAATAAGTTTGCCGTAGAAGCATTGTTGGCTCGCTTGTATTTGAATGCAGCGGTTTATCGCGATCCATATGGAACGCCGGACTTCAGATCGGAAGACCTGGATAAAGTCATCCAATATACCACGAATATCATCAACGGACCTTACTCCCTGTCGCCTGAGTACTTTGACTTGTTTAATGACGATAACGATACCAATCCGGAAATTATTTTTTCCCTGGATCAGCGCGGGGTACTCCAAACAGAACACAGCAGATGGCAATATTGGTCCATCTCGGGAGATCTCACGCCCAGGCCGGAATTTCCAAATAGCCGAGGTACCGATGCCGTTGCAGCCACTCCTGACTTTATTCAAACCTGGTATGATGCCTATGGGGAGGTTGATCCTGCAGAAGCAGATGCACGGTTTTTTCAGGAAAACACCCTTATTCCAGAAAATCTCAGGGATTTGAGCGATGTAAACCCGACGAATGACGCTGACCACTACTATTGTGTGGACGCAGAAGCATTTGAAATTAATCGCGGGTTTCTGAGAGGTATCATTTGGGGTCCCAGAAAGGATGACAGTGGAAATATACTAACCTGTGAGGATGGAAAGATACGAATCTATCCGGTGATCAACCGAAGAAGCAGTGGAGCGGACATCCGCTACGTGGACCATACCTTCCAGGTAGATTTCAGCAGTGAAGGAAGCCTTCACAACACAGGGCATCGCTTCTCCAAATACCAATTCAGCCGAACAGCACCCAATTGCTGTACCAACAGTAGCGTGGACATCGTGTTGATCCGATTGGGCGAGATCTATCTGATGCGAGCAGAGGCCCAATTGCGCAAGGGAGACAATGCCGGTGCACTCGCCGATGTGAATACCCTGAGAACCTCCAGAAATGCCCGCCCTGCTCAGACACCTGCTCCGCTGAATGCCATCGATATGGATATTCTCTTTAGGGAGTCAGGCTTTGAACTCTATTGGGAAGGGCTACGAAGGGTGTATCAGATCAGGTACGGAAAATACGAGGACAACTGGACGGGAAAAACCGACAGCGACCCAAACAAACGACTGTTTCCCATCCCGCAACGAGCCATAGATGGGGCCTCCAATGAAGAAGGTTTCCTGGTTCAAAACCCGGGGTATTGATCGCATTTCGGTTTGATAGAATACAAAAGCCGGTGAGGAGTTCCCTACCGGCTTTTTTCATGTTTGGCTCCATGCCCAAAGCTTAGGATAACTCAGATCCCTAATTTCTTCCGGGGAATGGACGCAAACCAAACGCCATGGAGCGCTGGTCTATTACCCGCAAATCCCCCAAGGAGCTTTATTGAATCGTGATTTCCAGTGGTGATGAAAGATGACATCTCCTATTCCCCAATATGCCTTCCCATAATGCGTAGTAAAGCCTATCTGAAAGGAATTCCCCTCCCTATGCGTTTACTTCTTTAGATCTTCAAGACAAAGGTATTTAAGTTTTCATGCTGCGAATGGTCGCATACTTACCCGTTTTGGGATGGAATACCCCCTTGAAATCCGCTGATTGCAATTTAGCATAAACATCCTGTAAATGGATGTCGGAAAGAAATGCAACCTCGATCTCCTTCGATTGCGCAAGCGAGCTCGAAGGGGAGGTCATCAGCAGCCATGCGGCAGTCAACACGAGTAGGACAAAAAACTTCACTGTCAAATTAGGTGAGAATTAAGGAGTTGGGATAAGAAGCGAGTTTGGTCTTTCGAAGAGTTCTCCTTCGAAACAGACGCGATAGCTGGAAGGGAAGTAGGTGGAAAGCCGGATGCTTTTAATTTACTACGTCAAACGGTTCCTTCCGTACAAAGGCACTTTGTCACCAATATCAATTTAGGAAATGAAAAAAACCATACGGTCAATTTCAGTTATGAGCTAGAAAAAATACGCATCTCCTATTTCCAGAAACTGGTGAAGATCGCTACCGCTGGTAGTGGTTTGCCATCTGTGAAGTAACTTACTGAGTAAAATCAATGACAGATCTGACGTAAATCATTGTTGTTCTGTAGCTTAAGATGCTACCTTCATTCTTATTAGACAGTAGAGTGTATTAGATCTTTCATTAAAACAATCGTGTATGTTTCGTATAAAGAAAAAGAAAACCGTTAGCACCGCATCAAGTAGTTTAGTGCTGTTTATCGCAGTATGTGGGGGACTATTTGTGAGTAGTTGTAACACGCAGGAGCGTGGTTTTGCGCTACCTGAAGGTGATATTGAATTAGGGAAAGCGACCTATACGAGATTGGCTTGTAATGCATGCCATAGTATTTCAGGGATTGAGTGGCAGGGAGAAAATGACGGTCTTAGAATACCGCTCGGCGGTGAAGTAAGCACTCAAAAATCCTATGGAGAATTAGTCACTTCGGTCATCAACCCTTCCCATAAAATTGCGTGGATATACAAAGAAAATGCCCGTACCGAAGAAGGTCTTTCCAAGATGAAGAATTACAACGAGGTTATGACCGTACAGGAACTGATTGATTTGGTTGCTTTTCTTCAATCGGAGTATCAGGTGACTGCACCCGCAACAGATTACCACCCGTATCTGTATTGATGGGAAGCATTGGGAGTGAAAAAAAGTTGAAAGGTGGTTTAGTTTAGGAAGGGATTTTTGGAGCTAACTTCTATTTTAGAAGATCACTTGCAAATATCATTTTTGAACGCGTGCAAGTGCTGTCATTCTTAGGTAGGACACATTTTTTAGCACAAAAAATAAGTTGGGTTTTTGGTTGTTTTATCATTTCTTCGGTTGTAAAGCGGTGGAATATGATACGCCCGAAGAAATCATCCATGGGAAAGAAGATGCAAAAGGCTTGAAGAAACTGGTGGAGGAAAACCGGAAGGACTTGGAAACATTGGAGCTAATGTTAAAGAAATGAGAAATGTTTTACATTGGCAGCGGTTAATGTTAAAAAAATCGATTTTTTTTAACATTGTTTCAAATAGTGTTAAAATTATTTCCTTACATTAACACTAAAATTGGTTTTATGAGTTGGCAACCGACAAACCTTCCTTACGCAAATGACCTGGAATCCCGTGTGGTGCTTAAGGCATTGACTACGGCTCATCAAGCATTGGGACAGCTCAAAGGTTTGGCAAAAAGTATCCCCAGGCAGGATATTCTGATCAACTCCCTGGTTTTTCAAGAGGCCAAAGACAGTTCAGAAATAGAAAATATCGTCACCACACACGACGAGCTTTATAAATCTACCTTGGAACTGGACCGGGACATGAGCCCTGAAACCAAGGAGGTTAGAAACTATGTGGCTGCACTTAAACGAGGTTTTGACCTGGTAAAGAAAAACCAATTACTTACCTGCAATCAAATTCTGGAGATCCAGGCAATCTTGGAAGAAAACAATGCCGGATTCAGGAGACTTCCTGGCACCACCCTCAAAAATGACCGCACGGGTGAAGTAGTCTACTTGCCACCACAGGATGCAGAAACCATTCTTGCACTGATGCAGAACCTGGAGCAGTTTATCAACGATCCGGAAATGAGCGACTTGGACCCCATCGTCAAGATGGCTGTGATCCACTTTCAATTTGAGAGCATTCATCCCTTTTATGATGGCAATGGCCGTACCGGTCGCATCATTAATATTCTTTATTTGGTATTGCAGGATTTGATGGACCTGCCTATACTCTACCTGAGCCGCTATATTATCCAAAACAAAAGTGCCTATTATCAGCATTTACAGTCCGTTAGGGATCAAGGCGATTGGGAAGGGTGGCTGCTTTATATGATACAAGGTGTAGAAAGTACGGCCCTGTATACACAGCAAAAGGTAGCCCAGATCAAATCGGCCATGTTGGCACTCAAAAATGTGCTGAGGCAAAACTATAAGTTCTACAGTCAGGACCTGCTTAATCACCTTTTCAACCATCCTTATACCCGAATCGAGTATGTACAGCAGGCGCTGATGCTCAAATCCCGACAAACCGCCGCTACCTATCTCAATCAGCTCTCCACAGATGGGGTTTTGATCAAGCGGGAAGGCCGGCCCAATTATTATATCAATCCTTACCTGATCAATGCCCTCACCTATGATAATTAGACGAAATGACAAATTTGGAAAATCAAAAGGATCTGAGCCATTACTTTCGTTTTGAATGCTCCATTTTAGCCAGGGCATAAGAAAATCTAGTAGGCTTTTTAATAATCCAAAACCTAAGCTCTCCAGACCTAAGACGGTGAAAAAAGCAAACAATCCAAGTATCAAACTGCTTCTCTTTTTCCCAAATTGTTTCTTTTCTCCGGTCCAATTCCCGGTTAAGATCGCCAAAAACAACCAGGAGATGAAAAATGCACCATCAATAAGTCCAGACCATTCCCCGACAAAAGCTCCCCAAATCCGAAATAGAAGCAATACGCTCAAAACTTATAAGGGCTGAAAAAAGCGGATTTACTAAGATGAAGAGGGAAGAAATTCTTGTCCAATCCAAGAAAAAGATTAATTCAAGAAAATAATGAAATTAAGCGACCGATAATGTGTGAGTTATAGGTGCTTTTGGTAATCCATGGGCTGCCCTAATACGCGGACTATAAATACCCCTGTATCCATCGGCTGATAAAAAATCGTATGGGATTCAAAAACAAAACGTCTTAAGCCCTCCGAGAACTCCGAAGCGTCACGGCCTATGCTGGGATTTTCCGCCATGGTTAAAAAATGCTTATGAAGTTGCGTTAAATAAAGCTGGGCTTGATTATAGCCGAAAGTCTCAATGCCAAATTCATAAATGCTGGCAAGGTCATTTTTTGCGGCCTTTGATAATTTATAAACGGCCATCCTTGCGCATCCTATCTTCCACCTCTTTTATGATTTCAGGAACGTTCATATCACTGATCCCGCTTTTAAATCCGTATTCGATAGCGGCTTTGGTCGCCAAAAATTCTGCGTTCTGGCTTTGATCCCGCCTCACAAGATCGCGGATATATTCGCTTTCATTGGTAAAACCGCCATTTTTAATTTGAGTTTTAATCCATTCATCTTGCTTGTCTGTAAGTGTAATTGTTTTCCTGATCGTTGCCATTATCCAGACCTTTTAAATGTTTCAATATTCATACTATTGATGCAAATATACCCTGATTGTGAGGCAATTTCAAATTTATATACCCAAAACTCAATGATCTGATGGTGAAAGCTTTAAAAAAGACCGGGCAGCTCAAAAAAAGCAAACGCCATGATCTTGATGATGACAACCAGGTCCAGCCCACCGAAAAATACGATTCCGAAAAAACCTACAAAAAGACTTACGGCTATCAGCCCGGGATCGCCTCAATCGCCAATCCCGGGACGGGACAGGTGATGCCGGTGTACATAGCGGGCAGGAATGGCAACAGCCAGGCAAATAAGTTGTTTCAAAAATTACAACTCCCCTGGGAATCCCGTCACTATCAGTTTGCTGACTTGGTTGACTAACACTAAATACAAAAAGGAAGTAGACCTAATCCGGTCACTGGATGAAAAACCAAAACGGGATGAAATAAAAGCACAACTGCCATGCATCACCCCGAGCGGAATATTTACTTACCGGAAAAGACCTGCCCCATTTTCAGGAACCATAGGCCAACCTGTAAAAACTGAAATATACCCGACTAAATTTATCCCCTTTGATGAATATATCCAGGGGCTTCACTTTGAAAACCAAATCCTATTAACATCAAACAGCTATCCTGCATCCTGGGACAGCATCGACGGGACAAAGTATATTGATGACAGGACAAAGAAATTCATATTAATGGCTGAAAAAAATCCGGTTTTTTAGCAGATGGCCAATTCATTTGGTTTTTCGTAAATTACGGTAAAAATACGGGTATCATTCCACCTTTATTTCGATAATATGCCAGTTTCCAGGAGCGACAAAGCCCAAATATTGCAAGCCTATTTTGAAAGGACTATTTCAAAAGATGATATGGAATTTTTACTAGCAAATGGCAAATACATAGCACCTGCCGAATGGGTTTATTCGAATGAGGATGAAAAAAGAAAGCAGGAACAAAAGAGAGAACTGATAAGCAGGGTTTTTGGTCATTCTTTCCTGGGATTGAATGGGTAGGAATATAATTTTCAGTCAGTGAAAAAATTCACAGAACGGTTAGTTTTACATATAATCATATTTTTAACTTTTCCACCAGTGAAAACACCCAATCAATGTGGCTACCTATATTTATTTTGGATTTGGTCGTTATTTAAATATCGATATAAATGCACAACGTTCCGTTTATCAATTTTGCGGGAAGGTTTATTTCGATTTTAATTGTATTTATTAGTTCACACAATCTCTTGACTCTTTTGCGCCGTCATCATTCATACTTAAATTAAAACCAGTTCTACTACCGGGGGGCCAATCAGAGAATTCTTCGGCAATTGAATTAACTGAAAACGTCAAACCATTACTATCCAATTTATTAGTAGCGAATGTCGCAATATCACTTTCCCCCTCTAATCCAGGACCTTGAAGGTCTGCGCTAACAAAATAAACGCTTTCAAAATCTTTCGATTTAACAACTTTCACATTTCGCAGTGTAATGCCGTCAGTGTTTAAACCATCCGTTAGCCGTCGTACGATGAAGTCTGGAGCATCTTCACAACGATTTATTGTCTCAACTTCAGTTGAGTCTGTTGACTCATTTCTTGAATCGTCACTATCTGATAATGATCCGATTATGATTAGGATAAGAAAGACAAACAAAGTAATTGCCCACCATTTTTTGTACCAAGGTTTAGATTTTTTTTCCATAATTTAAAACTAGATAATAAAAAGGTTTAAAAAAGGCCTCCAAAAACCCGATTAAAATCATCATTAGTATTTTAAAAGGACATCTAAATAGTGTTAACGGTCCAAAAAGGGTGTTTGAGAAAAACTTAGCCGATTACCAAACTAGGCAAAAGCCTGGTATGTACCAAAGAATGATCAAAAAAATATTTTATGTTCTTATAAAAATACCTGAACCTAGAATAGGTTTGGACTAATAAGTAGAGCCTAAAGCATAAAGCTAAAAAATGTGACAGGTGAACTGAAAGTTTCAATCGACTTATTAAACGAGGACCGGAAAACACTTCAACTTAGTTACTTGGCGAACCTCCCGATAGATTTAGCTAACTAAGTCAAGTCTGAATTTTTAGAGTCTATATAAAGGGTTGGTAAAATTAAGTTGAGTTTTTCGACATAATAAAAAGGTGTTGAAAAGACAAAAAACTTTATTGAATCCTTGCAAACAGCTCCCCAAAAAAGAAAAACCCCAAATACTGGACGTATAAGGGGTTTTGTGTAGCGGGAACAGGACTCGAACCTGTGACCTTTGGGTTATGAGCCCAACGAGCTACCAACTGCTCCATCCCGCGATATATTTTTAAAATAGTTATAATCGCTTTTCAGTATTTTATACGGCAGCAAACGTTTTTTGTTGCCCTTTGCTTTATTGTGGTACAAAGGTAAGGACATATTCTCAAAAATCAAGTACCTTTGTAAAAAAAATGAGTCCATGTCCGAAAGTAACCATAAAGCAGGCTTTGTCAATATCATAGGAAAACCCAATGTGGGGAAGTCTACCTTGATGAATGCCCTCTTGGGTGAAAAGCTCTCTATCATTTCCTCAAAAGCGCAGACAACTCGCCACCGGATTTTGGGAATTATGAACGAACCCGAATACCAGATTGTCTTTTCAGATACGCCCGGTATGTTGAAACCGAAGTACGAATTGCACAAAAGCATGATGAGCTTCGTGAACCTTTCACTAGAAGATGCAGACCTGATTGTGTTCGTGACGGATTTGTTTGAAGACGATACGGATATTGAAGAAATCATTCAGAAAATCAATGCTGCCGGAGTGCCGGTACTCTTGATAATCAATAAGATAGATCTCAATAAAGAGGAGAAGCTGCAGGAAGTGACCGCTTACTGGCAGGAAAGAATTCAAGCCGTGGAGACCATCCCGGTATCGGCACTTGAAAACTTTAATCTGCAAAAAATCATGCAGGAAATCCTGGATCGGATGCCGGTACACCCGCCGTTTTATGACAAGGAAGAACTAAGTGATCGTCCGGAACGTTTTTTTGCTTCGGAAATTATCCGTGAAAAAATCTTTACTCAATACAAAAAGGAAATACCGTACAGCACAGAGGTGCGGGTGGAGGAATTTGAAGAAACGGATAAACTCATCCGCATGCGGGCCATTATTTACGTGGAGCGACAGAGCCAAAAAGGCATCATCATCGGGGATAAGGGTAATGCACTGAAAAAGGTGGGAACAAAAGCCCGGCAGGAAATGGAGCTATTTTTTGGAAAGAAAGTTTTTCTGGAAACCTATGTCAAGGTGGAGGAAAACTGGCGAAAAAATAAAAACAAACTTAGAAAATTTGGTTACGACCAATAAAACAGCAGTATATGGCTAATATAGTAGCAATTGTAGGGAGACCTAACGTGGGAAAATCCACGCTTTTTAACCGACTCGTTGAAGAGCGGAAAGCCATCGAAGATAATCTTAGTGGAGTGACCAGGGACCGGCATTACGGCCATGCACAGTGGGGAGGAAAGTTCTTTTCTGTTATCGATACCGGAGGGTATGTCACGGGTTCGGATGATATTTTTGAAAAAGAAATCCGGAAACAGGTACGCCTGGCCATTGATGAAGCCTCGGTGATTCTATTTGTGGTCGATTGCCTGGATGGCCTGACCGATTTGGATACTGAATTTGCCAAAGAACTCAGGGGCACGGACAAACCGCTGTTTATGGTGGCCAATAAGGCAGATAACCTGGATAAAATGCTGACGGCCAATGAATTTTATGCCCTGGGCATTGGAGAGGAAACCATTTTTCCCATTTCATCTTCCAGCGGCAGTGGAATTGGGGACCTGCTGGATGAGGTGATCCAAAAATTTCCGGATGAAGGAGAAGAAGACCCCGACGAGGGAGTTCCCAAACTATCCATTTTAGGGAGGCCTAATGTGGGTAAATCATCTTTTCTTAATGCGCTGATTGGAAAAGAACGATCCATTGTCACCGATGAAGCTGGTACTACCCGGGATGCGATCCATACCCGTTATCAATTGTATGGGAAGGATTACATCCTTACCGACACGGCAGGAATCCGTAAAAAAGCGAAGGTTAAAGAGGATATTGAGTTTTATTCCGTCATGCGTTCCTTGCGAACGCTGGAAGACTCAGATGTGGTCATCGTTATGGTGGACGCTTCCCGTGGGCTGGAAGCCCAGGATGTCAACCTTATTTCCCTGGCTATCAAAAATAATAAAGGGATCATGATCATGGTAAATAAATGGGATTTGATTGAAAAAGATCACAAGACCATGCAAACCTTTAAGGAAGACATGACCAATAAGTTAGGGGAAAACAAGTGGATTCCGATCATCTTTATCTCCGCATTGACCAAGCAGCGAATTTTTCAGGCCATGGAACTGGCCATGAGGGTATATGAAAATAAACACCGGAAAGTCCCCACTTCCAAGTTGAACGAGCTGTTACTGCCGGAAATAGAAAAATACCCCCCACCGGCAAACAAGGGGAAATACATCAAAATCAAATACATCACGCAGTTGCCAACCAAGAATCCGGTGTTTGCCTTTTTCTGTAACTTACCTCAATACATCAAGTCTCCCTACACCCGATTCCTGGAGAACAGATTGCGGGAGAATTTTGATTTTGAAGGGGTACCCATCAAAATTACCTACAAAAAGAAATAAATTATGAAGAGACTGCTTTCATTATTGTTTTTCGGATTGATGCTGTTGTTTGGGTGCGAATCTACAGAGGAAACGCCGGAGCAGGGTCAATTATCGGCTGGGGTTTGGACCCTTCAGGAAGCCAGCGTACAGGCTTCTGGCAGGGCGATAATTCCCGGTACACAAAATTCGGTCCCGGTCTCCATTACCGGTACCGGTGAGGACTACCAAATGACCGTGGATTTTGGGGAAAACCCTCAAACTGTACAAGCAGCGGGAGGCTTTGTGTTTCTTGTGGAAGTAAGTGCGATCGGCTTGCCGTTAGCAGAGGAGCGCTTTCCAATCAGCGGAGATCAAAACTTTGCCGGCACCTGGGAGCTTAAAGACGGACAACTGCTAATGGAAGATCAGGACGATACCTTTGCAATGGATATACTCGAATTTACATCCAATCGGCTGCGGGTAGCTACCACTCCTGATGTTTCAGATTTCGAACAATTTGAAATAGATGGGCTTACCGTAGAAGAAGCAACGGCGGAATTTCTGTTGGTCAGGTAATCGGGCACTTCGTATTAGATGATCCACGCCAGGACTAGGGGGGTAGGCAATCTTTTTCAACGCTAACAGTAAGAATTTGATTTAGAGTAGGCTTCCACACAAAAAGGAAGCTTATCGTTTTCCCTCATAGGGAATGTAAATTACTTTTTTGGTTTCAAAAAAGGGCTCTTTAAAATAATCTTCCAAAAAATAAGGAACGTAATTCAGGTCCAGTGCCTCCAATTCTTCATCTACTTCTCCTCCTTTCAGGTAAAAAACCCCATTGGGAAAGTCTTTGTGTATGTCTTCTTTCCGGAATTTGCGCTGCACCCAGGGGTAGAATTTTTCCATTTGGGTAACGGCCCTACTGACGACAAAATGATAGGTTCGGTTTAAGCTTTCTGCCCTTGCCTGTTGTGCTTCCACGTTTTTTAATCCCAACTGCCGGGCTACATCTTTGACCACCGCAACCTTTTTCCCGATAGAATCTACCAAATGGAAGTGCGCGTCGGGAAACAAAATGGCCAGTGGGATGCCTGGAAATCCTCCTCCGGTGCCAATGTCGAGAACCTTGGTACCCGGTGAAAATGCGATGACTTTAGCAATGCCCAGCGAATGCAAGACGTGGTGGATATAGAAATGATCCATGTCCTTTCTGCTGATCACATTGATTTTAGAATTCCAGTCCTGATAAAGGGCCGCCAATTGCTCCATCTGCTCCAACTGACGGTGACTTAGGTTTTGGAAATAGGACTGAATCAGCGAATGGTCTGGATTCATGGTTTAGATATGCTTGTTTTTACCCTGGGCGATTTCAAAAAGTAATTCCCTGGAGCGGTGTAACTGGGCCTTTACCGTACCAAGAGGTTTCCCCAGTTCCGCTGCAATTTCATCATAGGAAAGCTCGTTAAAATACCTCAATTTTACCAATTTTCGGTATTTGGCGGGAAGTTTGGATACGAAAAGACGCACCATTTCTTTTCGCTGGGATTTGATATATTCATCTTGAGGATTGTTGTCATCGTCTTCAATATCGATGGTAACGGAATTGCCACCATCATCCGTCATGGTATTGTTCAGGCTCATGGTTTTGAGCTTCTTTTTGCGGATAAAATCGATGGCATTATTCGTGGCAATCCGGAAAAGCCAGGTGCTGAAGGTATAGTCTTTTTTGAACTTATGCAGGTTTCGGAATGCCTTGGCAAATGCTTCCATGGTCAGGTCTTCGGCATCATCTGCGTCCCGGATCATTTTCAGGATCATGAAATAAACGGCTTTTTTATAACGCTTCATCAGCGAGGCATAGGCCTGCTGATCTTTTTCCCTGACCGCCTTATCGATCAGTTCAAAATCCTCCAATGCCTTTTCTGAAAATCCTCGTTCGTTTATTTCCATTTAACCGTTTTTGAAAGGTAGCCTTGCACACCCAGAACCCAATAATTCATCATGTACATCAAATCGAAAAACAAGGTCCATATCACTTTTCCTTTGCCTTCCAATTTTTTTCTGGCTTCGCCAATGATATAATATTGAAGCATGGCTCTTGCCAAAACTAACCCCAATACCAAGGCAATTGGTTCCCAGGAGCTGTCAAGAATAACAATCCCGAGGCCTGCAAACCAAAACACCAAATGACTTAACGTATACAGCCCCAATTTTAGTTTGTCTTTCGCCTGGTAATATTTTCCCGCATGAAAATGCCGCTTTTTTTGCACAAAATATTCCTTGAAACTGGTTTTGGGTTCTGACACGGTGATGCTTTCCGGATGAGCGACGATGGCCGTATTTTTTGAATTTGCATATCGGTTTACAAACAAATCATCATCTCCTCCTTCAATATGCCAGAGGGATTTAAAGGCCTTTTTCTCCATAAAAAAATCCTTACGGTAACAAAGATTCCTGCCCACGCCCATAAATGGGGATTTCCAATATCCGAATGAAAAATAATAAATCGCCGTCATCAGGGTTTCAAACTGAATAATTTTATTGAGCAAGCCCGGCAAGGCCAGGTAGGATCCGTGTCCCAGCACAAAGGTCTTTTGATCATTTCTTATGGGAGCCGACATTCTTTTGATCCAATTCAAGGAAACGGGCCTGCAATCGGCATCTGTCAGCAACACGGTATCGTATGTGGAAACTTTGATCCCCAGCGTAAGGGCATATTTTTTAGAAGTCAGGTGTGCCGGTGTGTAACGGATGGTTACGGATCGCAGATTGGCATATTCCTTTGCGAAGGCTGCTAGTAACTCCTCTGATCCGTCGGTAGAACGGTCGTTAACGATGATTACTTCAAAATCCGGGTAATCCTGCTGCATTAGCAGTGGAAGGAGGTCCTTTAGATGTGCGGCTTCATTCTTTGCTGCAATGATAACGGATACCCCACTCGTATTCAAATCCAGGTCTTGTTCCCCTTTATCTTTGTAGAATAAGGCAAACCTGCCGAAAACAAAGAGTAAATAGGTAAACTGAATTCCCGCAGCCAAAAAAAACAGCCCCCAAATTATCATTTCCATAGTATTCCGCTCAGTAGGTAGGGTAAGATTAAATCAAAAATTTCGTTTCTTTTGCAGAAATGCCCCTATTTTTGTGCCCAAATATACGGAGTAAATGGGGGATTTTTCAATGAAAGGCAGGAATGAAATTTAAACTTCTACAAAAGGATCCGGCTACCAAAGCCAGAGCTGGCAAAATCCTAACCGACCATGGGGAAATCAAAACCCCCATCTTTATGCCCGTGGGTACGGCCGGGTCTGTCAAAGCAGTACACCAGCGGGAGTTGACTTATGATGTGAAGGCTCAGATCATATTAGGCAACACCTATCACCTATACCTTCGGCCCGGGCTGGAGGTCCTGGAAACTGCTGGCGGCTTGCATAAATTTATGGGCTGGTCCGCTCCGATCCTTACTGATAGTGGCGGGTATCAGGTGTTTTCGCTGGCAGGAAGTCGTAAAATATCCGAAGAAGGCGTCTTGTTCCAATCCCATATCGACGGATCCAGGCACCATTTTACACCTGAATCAGTCATGGACGTCCAACGTACCATCGGTGCTGATATCGTCATGGCCTTTGATGAATGCACGCCTTACCCTTGTGAACGAAGTTATGCCAAAACTTCCATGGACCTGACCCATCGCTGGTTGAAGCGATGCATGGAACGATTTGATACGACCGCGGGGAAATATGGGTATCAACAAGCCCTCTTTCCCATCGTACAGGGGAGTACTTACAAAGACCTGAGAAAAGATGCCGCCCGTTTTGTAGCCGATCAGGACCGGGAGGGGAATGCGATCGGGGGACTTTCGGTAGGGGAACCGGCCGAGTTGATGTATGAAATGACGGATCTGGTAACGGACCTTTTGCCAGAAGAAAAACCCCGGTACTTGATGGGTGTGGGTACGCCAGCCAACATATTGGAAGGGATTGCGCTGGGCATCGATATGTTTGACTGTGTCATGCCTACCCGAAATGCAAGAAACGGCATGTTGTTCACGACGGAAGGAATTATCAATATTCGTAATGAAAAATGGAAATTGGATTTTGCGCCGCTGGATACAGGATTTCAATCGTATGTGAGTAACTTTTACACCAAAAGCTACCTGCGGCACCTGACCATTAGCAAAGAAATGCTCGCAGCTCAGGTTGCAAGCATTCATAATTTATCCTTTTACCTTTGGCTCACCGAGCAGGCGCGGGAACACATTCAGTCCGGAGACTTCTTATCGTGGAAAACGGAGATGGTAGAAAAAGTAAACAGGCGATTATAAACTTAGCTGGGATTTATCCGTTTTTCAAAACGATATAAAAGAACCTTTGGAATGAAGTTACTGGACAAACTTATCATTAGAGATTTTCTCAAAACCTACCTTTTCGTGGTTTTGATGTTGATCCTGATTGTGCTGGTGCTGGACTTTACGGAAAAAAACGACACTTACATCCGTAATAACGTCCCTACCAGTGAAGTGCTTCAGTACATGATGAATTACGGATTGTATCTTAATAATTTGCTTACTCCGATAACCGTTTTCATTTCGGTCGTTTTTATTACCTCAAAGATGGCTGGCAGAACAGAGATCATTGCCATTTTGAGTAGCGGGGTAAGTTTTTTACGGATGATGGTTCCATTTTTATTTTCTGCCTTATTGATAGCTGTCGTCAGTTTTTTTCTCAATGGCTGGGTGCTGCCCGTAGCAACGGCCGGAGTTTCGGAGTTTAAGGAAGAATATCTGGATAAGCAATACCAATCCAATCAACAAAACATTCATATTAAAGTAGCTTCGGATCCGGAGGTCTATGCCTACATTTCCAGGTACTATACTTCCGTCAATACGGGCCGTGATTTCACGTTAGAGCACATAGATTCCGGGAGATTGGTATCCAAGTTTTCGGCGGACCGCATCGTATGGGATACCGCTAAAAATGTCTGGAGTGCCCGAAATTGGAAGTTGCGTGAATTGGAAGAAATGAAGGAAAACTGGTCTACCGGAGACGAGATGGATACTACGCTGTCGATCACACCCGATGATTTCGATCTTCCGCTAAATCACCATGAGACCCTTACCCTTCCCGAGTTGACCGATCAAATTCAAATTCTGGAAGAGCGGGGTGCGGATAATATCAGCTATTACCGGATTGAAAAATACGTGCGCTTTATGTCTCCTTTTGCGGCTATCCTACTCACCTTTATAGGGGTGATCGTATCGGCAAAAAAAACAAGGGGTGGGTCCGGATTTAAGATTGCCCTGGGGTTCCTATTGGCCTTTGTGTATATCATACTTTTTTTACTTTCCCGAACATTTGCGGAAGCAGGGACTGCCTATCCCGTATTAGCTGTCTGGATACCCAATATCGTTTTTGGACTTACGGGACTGGTTTTGTACAAGACCGTTCCCCGTTGATATGCATCAAGGGCTGATAAAAGATTATCTCTGGCTCCATTTGGTCGTACTCATCTGGGGATTTACCGCTGTTTTGGGATTGCTTATCCGTATTTCGCCGGTAGAGATTGTGCTATACCGCACCTTGCTTGCCAGTGCAGGGCTGGCCATTCTCATTTGGTTAAAAGGAAGGAGGCTACAGGTTCTGCTGAAAGATGCGGGAAAGTTCCTGGGAACAGGAGCATTGATCGGCCTTCACTGGACGCTGTTTTTCTGGTCTGCCCAGCTTTCGACGGCATCGGTCTGCCTGGCAGGCATGGCTACCTGTTCGCTTTGGACCGCTTTGATTGAACCGCTGGCTAACCGGCAACCTATTAAATGGTATGAGGTGGTATTGGGGCTGGTGGCCATTATTGGATTGATGGTTATTTTTAAGTTTGAGTCAGGCTATTGGCTGGGGTTGGGAATGGCGGTATTTTCAGCCATGATTGGCGCCGTGTTTACCGTCATTAACGGGAAACTAACCCGCAGGCACAGCCCATTTATCATTTCCTTTTACGAAATGGGGGGTGCGTTTTTATTGTCTTTGTGTTTTTTACCAATTTATTATTTCTTTTTTTCTGACAGTGTATTTTCCGGGTTTCCCAGTGGTTGGGATTGGTTTTGGTTGCTAGTCCTTTCTCAGGTATGTACCGTATTTGCCTTTACCGTGTCGGTAGAATTGATGAAACGGCTAACGGCATTTTCCATCAATCTGACCATAAATATGGAACCGGTATATGGGATATTACTAGCGGTATTGGTCTTTGGGAATGAAGAAAAAATGAGTCCGGAATTTTATTGGGGAACCGGAATCATTTTGGCCTCCGTCTGCATGTATCCTGTCATCCAGTTTGTTCTTCGTCAGAAAAGAGTCCGTCAATTACGACGCATTCAGTAGGTCAGGAGAGTGGTTTCGAAAAGCGAACATAGTTTTTGGGAAAAATCAGGTTTTTTGGTTCTTGTTCAAAAAGACCAAATACGGCTGATCCAGAACCAGACATGGCCGCATACCAGGCACCTGCCTGATAAAGATGACTTTTGACAGCTGCGATTTCGGGATGGTTAGCGAAAATGCTTTTTTCAAAATCATTGAGTAGATCAGATTTCCAGGATAAGGGATCGGACAATACCTCAGCCATATTTTTTGTTGCCGGTCCTGGTGTCACGCCTGCATAGGCTTCCTGGGTACTTATGTGAATACCCGGATGTATGAGGATCAACCAGTTCCCGGCGAGGTCGACTTGTATTTTTTCAAGGAGTTCCCCTCTACCGCTCGCCAATTGGGGTTCATTCCGGATGAAAAAGGGGCAGTCGCTTCCTAATTTCCCGGCATAGTCGCTTAATTTCTCATCATTCAGATCTAATTTGAACATTTCATTAAGCATTTTTAATGCAAATGCGGCATCTGAAGAGCCCCCTCCCAGACCAGCACCGATGGGGATGCACTTGTGCAAATGAGCCGTAATGGGTGAGATACCGGGGAAATCAGCAGCTATTAATTGGTATGCTTTCAGAATCAGGTTGCCTGTACTTTCGCCAGGGATGGGGATTCCGCTACAGCTAAATTCCGTGGTAGTTCCGGGAATAATTTCCAGGGCATCGCTGATGGGAACGGGGTAGAGGCAGCTTTGGATTTCGTGAAATCCGTCACTCCTTTTACTAAGAATATGCAGTCCCAGATTAATTTTGGCATTTGGAAAGGAAATCATAGCGAGATCGAATTTGAATTCAAAAGTAAAAGAAAGTGTTGGAAAAGTATCAAACCGCTGGTAAATACGGGGATTTGGAAATGGATTGTCGGGCTGGCAATGTCGGGTCTGCCGGGGATAAAAGGTGGTTTAAAGCAAAAAAAATAGCAAATAACTGCCTCAGAATAATATTTTGAAAATTTTTACATTAATAAAATTTAAAAAATTAAATTTCTCTATAATTGTAATAATAAACTATAATTTCTAAATTAAATTCAATTACATAATTTTCTTGATTTCATTAAATTAAAAAAAGAAATAAAATATTGTAAGTGTGGAATATGGGTTTTAATATTGCATTATAAATAGATGAAAAAATTAACGAAACCCATCAAAAGGTATTTAAAATGTTCGTTTTAGTCAGCCTCGTCGTCCTAATTGTCATTATCATTTAGTAAGTGATGAAGCGCTGATCTATTACCGATAGAAAGAATCAATAAAGTGCTTCATTTGAGTGAAGCACTTTTTTTTATAAGCCAGTCCTTAAAAAAACCGATACAAAATAATGAGTAATTCGAAGAAACACAGTTGGGAGGTAAGTGATAACCAGGAAAATCCTGCTTCCATGGCCATGTTGTACGCCACCGGTCTTTCAGATGAAAAGATGAAACAACCGTTTGTGGGCGTGGCAAGTTGTGGTTATGAAAGTAACCCTTGTAACATGCATCTCAATGATTTTGCGAGGGCCATTAAGGCCTCAGCCGTGGAATCGAAACTCACAGGCATGGTTTTCAACACCATTGGAATTAGTGATGGCATCTCCATGGGAACAGCCGGTATGCGGTATAGCCTGCCATCCAGAGAGATCATTGCCGATTCCATTGAGTCATTTATATTAGGTCATTCGTTTGATGGGATCGTTGCGGTAGCAGGATGTGACAAAAACATGCCAGGAGCCATCATGGGCATGCTGCGGGTCAATCGCCCCAGCATCATGGTCTATGGAGGAACAATCCGATCCGGAAAGTACAAAGGAGAAAAGCTTAATATCGTGTCCGCTTTTGAAGCCTATGGAAAGCGCCTCAAAAATGAGATAAACGATGAGGATTATATGGGAGTAATAAAAAACGCCTGTCCGGGTGCGGGTGCCTGTGGTGGCATGTACACTGCAAATACCATGTCATCAGCCATTGAGGCCATGGGATTGTCGCTTCCTTACAGTGCTTCCAATCCCGCCAATTCCAAGGAAAAGGCGGCAGAATGTGAAGCAGCTGGGGAGTTTATCGCTAATTTATTGGCCATGGACCTGAAGCCAAAGGATATCCTGACCCGAAAGAGTCTGGAGAATGCTGTCAGAGTAGTGGTAGCATTAGCGGGGAGTACCAATGCGGTGTTGCACTTATTGGCGATTGCAAAAACAGCCAATATTGACTTCGGTTTGGAGGACTTCAAAAAGATTAATGCCACCACGCCGGTGTTGGGCGATTTCAAACCCAGCGGAAAATTCCTAATGGAGGACTTGCATGACCAGGGTGGGTTGCCTGCTTTTATGAAGTATTTGTTGGATAACGGCTTGCTTCATGGAGATTGTATGACGGTAACCGGTAAGACGCTGGCTGAAAACCTGGCCGATGTGACTCCGGTGAAGGCTGCAAAAGGCAATGTCATCCACCCGTTGGAAGATCCCATCAAAGCAACAGGTCACCTGTGTATTTTGAATGGTAACCTGGCACCAGAGGGTGCCGTTGCGAAGATTTCGGGGAAAGAAGGGGTCTCCTTTACCGGTCCGGCGAAGGTATACAACTCCGAGCAGGAGGCCAATGAGGCGATGAAAAACCAGGAAGTTCAAAAGGGAGATGTGGTGGTAATCCGGTATGTAGGGCCTAAAGGAGGCCCCGGTATGCCGGAAATGCTGAAACCGACCTCCATTATCATTGGATCCGGTTTGGGATCCGATGTGGCCTTGATCACTGATGGTCGCTTCTCTGGAGGTACCCACGGCTTTGTGGTAGGCCATGTAACCCCTGAGGCGTATTCAGGAGGACCGATTGGGCTGTTGCAAAACGGAGATGTGGTCACCATCAATGCGGAGACCCTGGAAATCAGCTGCAATGTGTCAGAGGAAATCTTTGCAGAGCGAAAAAAATCCTGGGTAAACAAAGATTTAAGCCATTTAATTGGAACGCTAAAAAAATATTCTCAGTTAGTTTCTACGGCATCCGAAGGATGCGTGACCGATAAAAGTTAACGATTATGAATGATTCACAAATAAGAGGGGCCGAAATTGTCATCAAGTCATTGGTGGCAGAAAATGCCAGGTATATTTTTGGCTATCCCGGAGGTGCTATCATGCCCGTTTACGATGCCCTCTATGACTACATGGATCAAATCCAGCATATCCTTACCCGACACGAGCAGGGCGCTATTCACGCAGCCCAGGGTTATGCGCGCGTTTCCGGCCAGGTTGGTGTATGCATGGCTACCTCCGGTCCAGGGGCTACCAACTTGATAACAGGGATTGCGGATGCGCTGATAGACAGTACTCCGTTGGTCTGTATCACGGGGCAGGTGGTCTCTCCGCTTTTGGGTACAGATGCCTTTCAGGAAACGGATGTGGTGGGTATTTCCATGCCCGGTACCAAGTGGAACATTCAAGTCAGAAAAGTGGAGGACATCGCTCCGGCTATTGCCAAGGGCTTTCATATTGCCAGATCGGGTCGGCCGGGGCCGGTCTTGATAGATATTACCAAAGATGCGCAAATTGCGCTTGGGGAATTCAATTACGTTCCTTGCCTGAATATCCGGTCATACCGGCCCTATCCAAAAGTTGAGGATCATATCATTGAAAAAGCGGCCGCACTGATTAACCAGGCCGAAAGACCTTATGTGCTCTTTGGACAGGGCGTTGTTTTGGGAAAAGCAGAAAAAGCGTTGCGTGCCTTCTTGGACAAAACCGGCATTCCGGCAGCCTGTACCTTACTGGGAACAGGGGCACTTCCGGAGAGCCACCCGAACTTTGTCGGAAAGCTGGGAATGCATGGCAACTATGGCCCCAATTTGCTTACCAATCAGTGCGATGTGCTTATTGCCATTGGGATGCGCTTTGACGACCGGGTAACCGGGGATGTAAAGCGCTATGCCAAGCAGGCAAAAGTAATCCACCTGGAACTGGATCCGGCAGAAATAGATAAGAATGTAAAATGCGAGCTAGCAGTTTTGGGAGATTGCAAGGTTAGTTTGGAAAAGCTCACCGAAAAGGTAGCGAAGGGCAACCATCCTGAGTGGATCATGAAATTCAGAGAGCTCGAAGCCGAGGAAAAGCGCGTAGTAGTCGGAAACGACCTTTCGCCGACCAAAGTAGGTTTGACCATGGGAGAAGTAATCCGGCACATCAACGAATTCAAGGCAGATGATGCCATTCTGGTTACCGATGTAGGCCAACACCAAATGGTCGCCTGGAGGTACTTTGAATACAAAACCACCCGTACGCAGGTCACTTCCGGAGGGCTGGGAACCATGGGTTTTGCCCTTCCGGCGGCTTTGGGTGCTCAGCTGCACGATTACAACCGGCAGGTTATCTGTGTAGTAGGTGATGGCGGCATCCAAATGACCATTCAGGAATTGGGGACCATCATGCAGACTAAGGCACCGGTAAAAGTGGTGTTGTTGAATAATAACTTTCTGGGAATGGTAAGGCAATGGCAGCAATTGTTCTTTGATAAGCGTTATTCCTTTACCGAATTAGACAACCCGGATTTTATTAAAATTGCGGAAGCGTACAATTTCAAAGTCCAGAAAGTAGATGAGCGGACAGATCTGCGGCAAGCAGTTGCCGAGATGTTTGTACACGAAGGACCTTATTTTCTAGAAGTAGTCGTAGAAAAAGAAGACAACGTGTTTCCGATGATTGCCACGGGAAGTTCAGTAGAAGAAGTAAGACTTAGTTGATTCAAATGAATAAGAGATATACAATTTCTGTTTTCACAGAAAATTTCATTGGTATACTCAGCAGGATTACGCTGATATTTACCCGAAGAGGCATCAATATTGATGGGTTTACGGCATCGGAAAGCCGGGAAGAAGGCATCTATCGAATTAGCATTGTGGTGACCACGAGCGAGGAGCAGATCATACAGCTATCCAAGCAGATAGAAAAAATCATAGATGTGATCAAAGCCTTTTATTATCTGGATGATGAAATGGTTTTTCAGGAGATTGCCCTGTACAAAATCCCCATTGACTCCATTGATTCCGGGCTCGAAAAAGTGATCCGTCAGCACAATGCCCGGATCATTTCTGCGGAGAAAGATTTTGTGGTCATCGAAATGACGGGGCATAAAGAAGAGACCCAGGAGCTGTTAGAAGTTTTAAAGGATTTTAATGTCTTGGAATTTGTACGCTCAGGGAGAGTGGCGGTGGCCAAACCCATGGAAACGATCGATAAATATTTGTAACCTATTTACATTAAATTTTAATATATAATTATGAAACTGAAGTTCGGTACAGTTGAAGAAAATGTCGTAACAAGGGAAGAATTTCCACTTGAAAAAGCCAAAGAAGTACTAAAAGATGAAGTAATAGCCGTACTGGGGTACGGGGTACAGGGGCCGGGACAGGCGCTTAACCTCAAAGATAATGGCTTCAATGTCATCGTCGGACAGCGAAAGGGGTCCAAAACCTGGGATAAGGCTATTGCAGATGGCTGGGTTCCCGGAGAAACCCTTTTTGAGTTGGAAGAGGCCTGCGAAAGAGGTACCATCCTTCAGTTTTTGCTTTCCGATGCCGGTCAGATTGCCCTATGGCCAACGGTGAAGAAACACCTGACACCTGGTAAAGCCTTGTATTTCTCCCATGGTTTCGGGATCACTTACAAGGATCAGACAGGAATCATCCCATCAAAAGACGTGGATGTAATCTTAGTGGCCCCCAAAGGGTCAGGAACTTCCTTGAGGAGAATGTTTGTTGAAGGAAGAGGATTGAATTCTTCGTTTGCCATTTATCAGGATGCTACAGGAAAAGCCAGAGACAGGGTTGTGGCTTTGGGAATTGGAGTAGGTTCCGGATACTTATTCGAAACGGATTTTTACAAGGAAGTAACTTCCGACCTCACGGGGGAAAGAGGAACTTTGATGGGTGCCATTCAGGGGATCTTTGCTGCCCAATACGAGGTGTTAAGAGCCAATGGTCATTCCCCTTCAGAAGCATTTAATGAAACGGTGGAAGAATTGACACAAAGCCTGATGCCTTTGGTCGCAGAAAATGGAATGGATTGGATGTATGCCAATTGTTCTACTACCGCTCAGCGGGGAGCCCTTGATTGGTGGAAGCCTTTTAGAGATGCGACCAAGCCTGTTTTCGAAGAATTGTACAATAGTGTGAAAACCGGAAAGGAAGCTGCTAAATCTATTGAATCGAACAGCAAGTCTGATTACCGGGTGAAACTGGAGGAAGAGTTGAAAGAACTGCGAGAATCAGAAATGTGGCAGGCAGGATCTACCGTCCGTAAATTAAGACCAGAAAATAATTAATCAATTTTATGTCAGAAAAGCTTTGGATATTTGATACCACCCTTCGGGATGGTGAACAGGTACCGGGATGTCAGCTCGATACCAGGGAAAAGATTGTAGTAGCCAAGGCTTTGGAGGCATTGGGAGTTGATGTTCTCGAGGCTGGATTTCCAGTATCCAGCCCCGGGGATTTCAATTCTGTTGTAGAAATATCCAAGGCAGTAGAGCATCCGATTATCTGTGCCTTATCCAGGGCGGTGGAGAAAGATATTGAAGTGGCTGCAGAGGCCTTGCGTTTTGCCAAGAGAAGCAGGATTCACACCGGCATTGGTGTGTCGGGGTATCATATTCAGCATAAGTTGAGAAGTACTCCGGAAGCTGTTTTGGAAAAAGCCGTCCGGGCGGTAAAGTTTGCCCGGAACCTGGTGGAGGAAGTGGAGTTTTATGCAGAAGATGCGGGACGGGCATCACCGGAATTTCTGGTGCAGGTTTTGGAGGCTGTGATCAAGGCGGGTGCCCGGGTGGTAAACATTCCGGATACTACCGGTTATTGTCTGCCTGAGCAGTATGGAGAAATCATCCGTCACCTCAAAGAAAATGTTTCCAATATCGACCAAGCCATCATTGCCACCCATTGTCACAACGACCTGGGGCTGGCTACCGCCAATAGCCTGGCAGGTGTTATGAATGGGGCCAGACAAGTGGAAGTTACCATGAATGGTATTGGAGAGCGAGCGGGGAATACCTCCCTGGAAGAAGTGGTGATGGCTATCAAAAGCCATAAGGAGATACCTGTGTATACTGATATCAATACCAAAAAGATTTACGAAACCAGCAGGATTATCTCCAAGTTGATGAACATGCCCATTCAGCCAAATAAAGCGATTGTGGGCAGGAATGCTTTTGCTCACTCCAGTGGAATCCATCAGGACGGGGTGCTAAAAAACAGAGAGAATTATGAAATAATCGATCCCAAAGAGGTGGGGGTAGAAGAGTCTTCCATTGTGCTTACCGCCCGGAGTGGCAGGGCAGCGCTAAAACACCACCTAAAATTGCTTGGGTATGAGTTCGAAAAAGAAAAGCTGGACGAAATCTACGAAGACTTTTTGGTACTTGCGGATTCTAAACGAGACATAGGAAGGAAAGATTTACTTTCTTTATTAGGGGAGCACCTGGAGCATTCTCCTTTTATTGCGCTCGAAGAAATTTCCTATCAGGGAAAAGAAGGGGAAGAAGCGTATGCTGAAGTTGCCTTGAATATTGGGGAGGAAGTAAAGAAGGGGTCTTCCATCGGTAATGGACCTGTGGATGCGGTGATTAAGTCCATCAAGCAGTTGATACCACATGAAGTAATTCTGGATGAATTTCTGATTCAGGCCATGACTAAAGGCAGCGACGATACATGCAAGGTACACATGCGCCTGATGCATGAAGGGAAGCCGTACCACGGATTTGGTTCCGAAACAGACATTGTCCTGGCCTCCGCAAAAGCCTTTTTAGATGCGTTAAATAAATTACCGGTCAAGGCAACTTGACAAAAACATACTATAGATGGAGAATAAAACATTATTTGATAAGATTTGGGACGCTCATGTGATCAAATCTATCCCAAATGGTCCGGACGTTTTTTTCATAGATAAGCATTTTATCCATGAAGTGACCAGCCCGGTAGCATTTCTTAACCTCGAGAAACGAGGTAACAAAGTCATGTTTCCAGAAAGAACGGTAGCCACCCCCGATCACAATGTGCCTACCATCGATCAGGACAAGACGATTAAAGACCAGCTTTCCAGGATGCAGGTGGAAAAGCTCCGGCAGAATTGCGCCAAACATGGCATTGAGCTGCACGATTTGGGAACAGATCATCATGGGATCGTTCATGTAATCGGGCCGGAATTAGGAATCACGCAACCCGGAATGACCATTGTATGTGGAGATAGCCATACTTCTACCCATGGAGCCTTTGGAACCATAGCATTTGGGATTGGTACCTCTGAAGTAGAGATGGTTTTTGCCACCCAGTGCATCATGCAGGCCAAGGCCAAGAAGATGCGCATTACGGTAGATGGCGAGTTAGGTCCGGGTGTTTCCTCCAAAGATATAATCTTATACATCATTTCTCAGATTTCTGCCAGCGGAGGTACCGGTTACTTCATCGAATACGCTGGAAGTGCCATCCGGTCCTTAAGTATGGAGGCGAGGATGACCATTTGTAATATGAGCATTGAGATGGGTGCACGGGGAGGATTGATCGCCCCGGATGAAACCACCTTTGATTACCTCAAAGGAAAGGATTTTGCGCCGAAAGGAGCAGCCTGGGATGAGGCAGTGGCGTATTGGAAAACCCTGAAAACAGATGAAGGGGCCACATTTGATCTGGAATATCACTATAACGCAGTGGATATTGAACCCATGATTACTTACGGAACCAATCCGGGTATGGGGGTAAAGGTAAAGGATCATATCCCTACCACTGAGGGCATGAAAGAGAGCGTAAAGAAATCCTATATCAAATCACTGGATTACATGGGATTCAAGCCCGGTGAGCCAATGAAGGGTAAAAAGATTGATTATGTATTTGTTGGAAGCTGTACAAATGGCCGAATAGAAGACCTACGGACCGTAGCCAATTTCGTCAAAGGCAAAAAGAAAGCGGACAACATTACTGCCTGGATCGTACCGGGTTCCAGAGAGGTAGAGAAGCAAGCCATGGCTGAGGGATTGGTTCAAATTCTGGAAGAGGCAGGCTTTAAATTAAGGCAGCCGGGCTGTTCGGCCTGTCTGGCCATGAACGATGATAAGATACCATCGGGTAAGTATGCCGTATCCACCTCTAACCGAAATTTTGAAGGAAGGCAGGGACCGGGGAGCCGAACACTTCTGGCCTCACCCTTAACAGTCGCGGCGGTAGCAATTACGGGAGAAATAACGGATCCCAGGGATTTGATTGAGGAATTAGCTTTAGAAAAATAAGACCATGGCATACGATAAATTTGATATATTGACCAGCAGGGTAGTACCCCTTTCGTCTGAAAATGTAGACACGGATCAGATCATTCCGGCCCGGTTTTTAAAAGCAACGGAACGGAAAGGTTTTGGAGATAATTTATTCAGGGATTGGAGATACGATAGCGAAGGTAATCCAAAGCCGGATTTTGTATTAAACGATCCTACTTACGAGGGAAAGATCCTTTTGGCGGGTAAAAACTTCGGCTCGGGATCCAGTAGGGAACATGCCGTTTGGGCGATTTACGATTACGGATTTCGATGCGTGGTATCCAGCTTTTTTGCGGATATCTTTAAAAACAACTGTCTGAACATTGGGGTGTTACCCGTAACCGTATCCCCGGAATTTGCGGATGAACTATTTGAAGCTGTGGAGGCGGATCCTGCTACAGAGGTGGAAGTGGATATCAACAAGCAAACGATCACACTGCTATCAACGGGTAAATCAGAGGGTTTCGATATTAATTCATACAAGAAGCAAAACATGAAAAATGGATTTGATGATATTGATTATTTATTAAATCTGAATGATGAGATCCAAGCCTTTGAGGCCAATAGGTAATGTAAGCGTGTTCAGTTGTGAAACACCGAAGGACTGATTAATGGAAAGGGAATGAGTAGAGAAACGAAAATAGAAATCATGGACACCACCCTGAGGGATGGTGAACAAACCTCAGGTGTATCTTTCCTTCCTTCGGAAAAGTTACAGATTGCCAAACTTTTGTTGGAGGAATTGCGGGTAGATCGGATCGAAGTGGCATCTGCCAGGGTTTCGGAAGGAGAGTTAGAAGGCGTTAAAAAGATTACCCATTGGGCTTTTGAGAAGGGTTTTTTGGACAAAGTGGAGGTTCTGGGCTTCGTCGATACGCCAAAATCCGTGGATTGGATCGTAGATGCCGGTGCTAAAGTCATGAATCTGCTCACGAAAGGCTCGCTCAACCACCTAACCCATCAACTGAAGAAATCGCCGGAAGCTCATTTTGAAGAAATAGCTGAGGCCATCCGCTATGCCCAGGAAAATGGAATTGAAGTGAACGTATACCTGGAGGATTGGAGCAATGGAATGAGGAATTCCAGAGAGTACGCCATGTCCATGATCCGGTTTCTGTCAAATTTACCTGTAAAGCGCATCATGCTTCCGGATACCCTGGGACTTTTATGCCCGGAAGAAGTGCAGGTGTTTATGGATGCAATCTGCCGGGAATTTCCCAATGTTCATTTTGATTTCCATGCGCACAACGATTATGACCTATCCGTCGCCAATGTGCTGACCGCTGTAAAGGCGGGTGCGCTCGGATTGCATACTACGGTGAATGGATTAGGAGAGCGGGCAGGAAATGCGCCCTTGGAGTCAGTCGTGGCAGTCATTCAGGATTTTACTGACTTTGAGTTAAATATCCAGGAAAACAAAATTTACCGGATCAGTAAATTGATTGAGCAATTTGCGGGATTGCGAATTCCAGCCAATAAGCCAGTGGTTGGAGAAAATGTTTTCACCCAAACGGCGGGTGTTCATGCAGATGGGGATAATAAGAAGAATCTTTATTTCAGTGATCTGTTGCCGGAGCGTTTTGGAAGAACGAGGAAATATGCCCTGGGAAAAACTTCGGGCAAGGCCAATATATTGAAAAATCTGGTGGAATTGGGGATATCTCTGGAACCGGATGAATTGGCAAAAGTAACTCAGAAAATCATCGAGCTAGGTGATAAAAAGGAAAGGGTAACCACAGAGGATTTGCCCTATATCATTTCCGATGTCTTGCAAAACAACTCTATTCACAAGGATATTGTGATCGATGGGTACCACATGGTGCATTCAAAAGGATTAAAACCGTCGGTCCAGTTGCGGGTGAAAATTTTCCATGAATTTTATGAGCAGAATGCTTCCGGCGATGGTCAATACGACTCGTTCATGAAAGCCCTGAAGAAGATTTACAAATCTCTGGATAAAGAACTACCAAAACTTACTGATTTTCAAATCAGCATCCCGCCGGGAGGAAAAACAGATGCCTTTGTGGAATGCGTGGTCACCTGGGACCTTTCGGGAAGGATCTTTAAAACCAAGGGCCTGGACAGTGATCAAACCATTGCGGCCATGAAGGCTACTGAAAAAATGTTAAATATCATCGAACAAATTAAAAACAATAACAAAACAGAAAAAAAGAATCCATATGGAAATGAATATAGCCCTATTGCCTGGTGATGGTATTGGTCCCGAAGTCATTGCGCAGGCAGTAAAAGTGGTTCATGCAGTCGGGAAAAAATTTGGACATCAGATTTCCTTTAAGGAGGCCATTACGGGGGCTGCAGCGATAGACGCAGTCGGTCACCCGTACCCTGAGGAAACGCACCAGGTATGTGTGGAATCCGATGCCGTACTTTTTGGAGCCATAGGTGATCCTCGGTTTGATAATGATCCCAGCGCAAAAGTTCGCCCGGAGCAAGGCCTGCTGGAAATGCGAAAAAGGTTAGGGCTTTTTTCCAACGTTCGCCCTACGTTTACCTTTCCTTCGCTGGTACATAAATCTCCCCTTAAGCGAGACCGAATAGAAGGAACGGATCTGGTTTTCCTCCGGGAGCTTACGGGCGGGATTTACTTCGGAGAGCCCAGGGGAAGAAATGAACAGGGAACCAAGGCCTTTGACACCTGCGTGTATTCGGTGGAAGAAATCGAGCGACTAGCCCGCATGGGATTTGAGTTTGCCCAAAAGCGCAGAAAGTTACTTACTTGTGTGGATAAGGCCAATGTTTTGGCAACGTCCAGGTTATGGAGAGAAACAGTGCAGCGATTGGCTCCTGAATATCCTGACGTGAAAGTAGAATATGAGTTCGTAGATGCGGTAGCCATGCGATTAATTCAATGGCCCAAAGCCTACGATGTCTTGATTACCGAAAACCTTTTTGGAGATATCCTTACAGACGAGGCTTCCGTGATCAGTGGATCTATGGGGTTGATGCCTTCGGCTTCGATTGGCGTTAAAACCAAGCTCTTTGAACCCATTCATGGTTCCTATCCTCAGGCAGCAGGTAAAGACATTGCCAATCCACTGGCTACCATTTTGTCTGCCTCCATGATGTTTGAGTATGCTTTTGGTTTGATGGATGAAGCAAAAGCCATATCGGATGCCGTGAACCTCTCCCTGGATAAAGGAATGGTGACGGAAGACCTGGCAGATGGTGGAACCTCCTATAAGACCTCTGAAGTTGGAGACTGGGTAGCAGAACAGATCGGAAAGGCTTGATTTTCGAACAGCTAGTTTAAAAAAAAAACCGCCTTGGAGTATTTTCCAGGGCGGTTTTTTTAAGGGTACCTAACTATTACTTCTTTTTTACGAAGACATCAATTAATTCCTGTGTAATGCCACAGGAAGAATAGCCTCCGTCGTGGAAGAGATTTTGCATGGTGACCATCCGGGTGAAATCAGAAAATAAGGTCACGATGTATTCGGCACAGGATTCAGCGGACGCATTTCCAAGGGGAGAAGCAATGTCCGCAAAATCGTAAAAATCATCGAATCCGCCAATTCCGGAACCAGCCGTGGTTTTGGTGGGCGATTGGGAGATGGTATTGACCCTCACTTTCTTTAGTTTCCCGTATCGCAATCCATAGTTTCTGGCAATACTTTCAAGTATGGCTTTTGCTTCGGACATGTCGGAATAGAACGGGAAGGCCCGCTGAGCCGCAATGTAACTTAAGCCCACCACAGAGGCCCATTCATTTAAAATATCTTTTTTCTCTGCTATTTGAAGCATTTTATGGAAAGAAACCGCCGAAACGTCGTAGGATTTTTGAACCCATTCATAGTTCAGATCTCCATAGGCCTTTCCTTTTCGAACGTTGGGTGACATTCCGATGGAGTGCAAAAGAAAATCAAAGTTTCCTCCCAGGTACTCTTTGGCTTCATCGTAAAGTTTTTCTATATCTTCTACGGAGGTGGCATCCGCAGGAATGACAATCGTATCGCAGGCTTTTGCCAGTTCCTTGATAGCACCCATTCTCATGGCTATGGGAGCGTTTGTAAGTACAAACGTTGCCCCTTGTTCCTTTGCCTTTAAAGCCGTTTGCCAGGCAATGGAATTTTCATCAAGGGCACCTGTAATTATTCCTTTCTTTCCTTTTAATAGATTCTCAGGCATATTTTACTTTTGATTTTCTGACTTAAATTAAATATTATTTTATAAAATTAATTAAATATAGTTGAAACTTTTTGTGTTTTTAATCAATACAGCGAATAATAGCTGCTAATTAGCCAATAATTCTCTGGCACTCTCATAAGCGGAGGCAGAAGGGTTAGATCCGGATATCATTTTGGCGATTTCCAGGAGCCGTTCCTCTTCAGTTAGCAGCTTAATCTTGCTGACGGTCTTTTTGGCACTGTTATCCTTAAACACAAAATAGTGTTTTTCGCCTTTGGCTGCTACCTGAGGGAGGTGGCTGATGCAGATAACCTGATGGTTTTCAGCTATTTTTTGCATCATTCGCACCATCTGCAAAGCCACTTCCCCAGAGATACCCGAGTCTATTTCATCGAAAATCAAGGTAGGCAAGGCCATTTTATCTGCCATAACGTATTTTATGGCGAACATTAACCGCGAAAATTCTCCACCGGAAGCTACCTGCCCTATGGCTTGGGTTGCAATCCCTTTATTGGCGGAAAATAAAATGTCAATCTCGTCTATCCCCGAAGCAGTAGCTGGTATCTGATTTCGCTGGATTTCGATTTTTGCGTTTTCCATACCTAGCTGGGATAGAAGTGCTTGAATTTCTTTACTAAAACTTCCGAAAATGGAGATTCTCTTTTTGGAAAGTTGGCTGCCAGCTGACTGTAGTTCTTTCTCTGCCAATTCTAATTCCGCCTTTTTCCGGATTAGCTCCTCTTCCAAATGATCCGCCCGAAATACCTTGTCTGCCAGCACAGAAGCCAATTCGAGCAGCTCGCTATCAGTTTGAACACCGTGTTTTTTTTGGAGTTGATAGATTTTACTCAGCCGATCCCGGATCCACTCGGATTTTTCCAGATCCACTTCCATACTTTCCTCCTCTGCAGAAAGGCTTTCCACGATATCTTTCAGTTCGATCAGGATACTATTAAATCGTTGAGACAATTCTTCGAAAGACTTTCCAAACCGGCTCAGGTATTGAAAGTGCTGTTTAGCAGACCCCAGCCGTTGAAAGGCTCCCAACTCTTCATTGTCCAATAAGCCCAGTGCTTCAATGGCTCTGGCTTTGATCTCCTCGGCGTGGTTCAGGATTTCCTCTTCAGCTTCCAATTGGCGCTGTTCCCCCTTTTCCAGGTTTAGGGAGGATAATTCCTCCAGTTGAAACTGATTATAATCGGCTTCTTGTTGCAGGTTTGTTTTTTCTTGCTCCAGCTCCCGAACTTGTCGGTTCAGGATCTGAAACGTTTCAAACTTCTCTTTAAAAAGTTGTCTTTCCTTTTTGCTGTCAGCAAAGGCATCTATTAGCGACAATTGGTAGGCAGAAGCACCGAGAAGTAGGTTTTCATGCTGGGAGTGAATGTCCATCAGGATTTTCCCCAGGACTTTAAGCGTGTCTAGTTTTACGGGCGTGTCATTGACAAAAGCCCGGGATTTTCCGGATGGGCTGATTTCCCTTCTGATAATGCAAGCTTGCTCGTAATCGAGTGCTTCCTCTTCAAAAAAGGATTGCAGGCCGTAATTCTGGATGGCTATGACACCTTCTATGACGCATTTTTTGGTTTCGTCAAAAAGTGATTTCGTGTCGGCCCTGTTCCCTAAAAGTAAACCGACAGCGCCCAGCATGATGGACTTGCCAGCACCCGTTTCCCCGGTAATCATATTCAATCCCGGGCAAGGATTCATTTCCAATTTCTCTATCAAAGCATAGTTTGTTATGCTTAGGTTGGTCAACATGGTGCTTTGGTTTCGTTCAGGAAACCAAAATTAACCAAAAAAACAGGATTATCCTTTCAAAATGTCGTTGTATTTTCGGGCGTTGTTCGGGTCTACTTTTAGCAAAACCTCCACCGCCTCTTGTTTTATTGCATCAGGAGCAGTCTTTAAGAGTTTGCTTATCTCGTCTGACTTTGCATCCATAAAGCTGATTGTGAGGATGCTATTGGGCTGCGCCTGATTCGCTTCTTCTACCAATTTGATGGCCTCCAGGATGTTTGCAAAACCTTCTTCCGGTTTTGTGGTCAAAAAATCCAAGCCTTTTCGGTGATACAGGTAATAGGCATCACGTACGGGAACCATCACCTGTGAGCTATACAATTCATTGGAAAGCCAGTATCGGTTTCTTTTGTCCGAGGGGTTTTGGTTCCAGCCGGGCCTGGAAGACTGCTGCGCATTGGATACAATGTTATTGGCTGTTTCGAAATAGGGATCACCACCTCTGGGAGCAAAAGAGTCATAGTCCATCCCAATAGCAATGTAAGCATAGTAAGCCAACAGGGAGGTGATGTTGTTTAAAAATGAATATTGATTAAACTCCAATGGCTGAGAATCTACGTATTCAAAGGTCCAATTTCGATCGGCAAAATTCAACATCAGGCTCTCGTAGTTGGAACCATAGACGGGACGGACGGTTTGGATCTGCACAGTGGCCGTAAAAAGTCCTACCTGGGGCATGTCATTGATCGTTATCAGTAAATTTCCCTTGATCCTTTCTTCCTGCTTAAATTCATCGTCCGTCCAATTCCGACCATTTAAAAATTGCTCAAAGGAAGATTTCATTTGCTCAAATATATCCCTATCCTGAGTCCTGGCCCGCTCACTGTTAATTGTAACGGTGAAATTCAACTGTTGAGAGATTCCAGTTTGCGGCAGGGAAACCAGTACCAATAGACCAAAAAGAACGAGGTAACGGAACATTTTTTTCGTTTTAAAGCACACCTTATCTAACGGTTTTCCGATGGATCTGTTGCCTGATAAAAGACTTCTATTTTGTCGAGAATCACGGAGGCCAACTCCTCTTTTCTCAATATCGGAGATTTCTGGCTTTTCCCCTTTATATCGATGAAGGTCACCTGGTTGGTGTCTTTCTGAAACCCGGCTTCCGGATCCAGTAGGGAGTTCAATACGATAAAATCGAAATTTTTGGTTTGCAGTTTATTGCTGGCACTTTCGGAGCCTTCGTCTGTTTCCAAAGCAAAGCCCACATGGATCTGTCCGGATTTTTTTTCCTGTCCCAGATTCCGGGCAATGTCGGGGTTTTTTACCAGCGTAAGGCGTAGCTTATCGTCCTTTTTTTTGATTTTTTCGGGTGAAGGGCTTTCCGGGCGGTAATCCGACACGGCTGCCGTGAAAATGGCGATCTCTGATTGTGGGTGGTTTTTTTTTGCTTCCTCATACATTTCTATCGCAGTGGACACTGGGATCGTTTGTATAGACGGATGCTTGGCATTCAGGGAGCTTGGTCCCAAAATAAGGGTCACCTGGGCGCCTCGTTCGGCTGCTTTCTCTGCAAGAGAAATACCCATTTTTCCGCTGGAAAGGTTGCTAATGTAGCGGACCGGATCCATCGCTTCACGGGTTGGTCCGGCGGTGATCATTATTTTTTTCCCCTTTAAAGAACTACTGGTTGGATGAAAAAAGGTAGAAACGGCTGAGAGAATGTCTTCGGGCTCGGGCATACGTCCTTGTCCACTGAGGCCACTGGCCAATTCCCCGGTAGCCGCCTCCATTACCTCAATGCCCTGCTGTCGTAGGGTAGCAAGGTTTTGTAGAACGGCTGGATGGCGGTACATGTCCAGGTCCATAGCCGGTGCCACCAATACCGGGCAAGTACAGGAAAGATAGGTGCAGAGAAGCAAATTATCGCTTTGACCGACGGCCATCTTTGCCAGGGTATTGGCCGACAAGGGAGCAATCACCATCAAATCAGCCCAGTTACCCAGTTCAACGTGGTTGGTCCATTCTCCCGTATTTTTATCGAAAAACGCATGATATACCGGTCCTTTCGATAGGGTGGCCAAAGTTAATGGAGCGATAAAAGAAAGGGCAGAAGTCGTCATAATGACCTTGACTTCTGCCCCTTCTTTGATCAATAACCGAATCAGATGCGCCGATTTATAGGCCGCAATCCCCCCGGTTACCCCTAATAGAATTCGCTTGCCTGATAGTGGCATTTAGGATTCTGTTTCTTCTTCCGGATACCTGAACATAACCTTGTCTTCCATGAATTCTTCCATCGCCATGGTACTGGGTTTGGGCATCCTTTCATAGAACTTGGAAATTTCTATTTGTTCCTTGTTTTCAAACACCTCTTCCAGGTTATCCACAGTGGAAGCAAACTCGGAAAGTTTGTTGTTTAACTCCTCCTTCATTGTGGAAGAAATTTGCTTTGCCCTTTGTGAAATCACAAATATGGATTCGTAAAGATTGCCTGATTTTTCGGCTACTTTATCCAGGTCTCTGGTAACGATTGACGGATTAACTGCCATGATAGTTTATTTGATTAATTTTCTGTGTTTCGTAATGCCTCTGTTGCCTTCTGATTCCTTTCTTCCTCTTCGCGTAACCTTCTGGCCTCTGCAGAACGGGATTCATATTGCTCTTTTAACCTGTAGTGCGTCTCCAATTCAGTTTCGGATTCACTCATGAGGTTTTTGACTTTTCTGTCAAAACTGCTGTCTGGGTACTTCTGCGCAAAATCCTGTGCAAATTCTATGGATTGTTTTAGACGTTCTTCCTTTTTATCGAAGACACTTCTTTCCGCATAGGCATTGCTCACCTCGACCAATTTGAAGGCCAATTCCTCATTGTATTCGCTGTCTGGATAATCCTTGGCAAAATTCTGAAAGTTAATGATACACGCCCGGTAAAATTCCCCGGGAAAGAGCCCCTCGGTCAGCCGGTAATACATCCGGGATTCTTCGTAGGCTTTTTCCTCAAACCTTTTCTGGAGATCATCAATCATGGATATGGCTCTTTCGTACGAGTCGGAATCCGGATAGCGATTCATGAATAATTGGATGGCATTTACCGCTTCTCTTGAACTCCTCTGGTCCAGGTTGTAATCCGGAGAATCGAGGTACAACGAATAGGCATGCATAAAGAGGGCTTCCTCCGCTAAAGGGGACCGGTTATACGTATCAAAAAAGGTTTTAAAATAACCCGCAGATTCAATGAATCGCTTGGTCCTGAAATGCGCATAGGCATAATTAAATTCCGCCAATTCCGCTTTTCCACTACCCTTGATTACCGGAAGCACCCTGTCATAGAGAATGATGGACTTATTATACTCCCCTTCATCGTAGTAGCGGTTTGCTGCTTCGTACAGCTCGTCCCAATTGGTGCTTTTTTCTAATTTGTAAAATTCGCCACACCCGGACAATACTACCGTGGATAGCAATAGAATATTAATATATAATAGGGTTGTTTTCTTCATCTAGCCTGCAAATATAAGGGATTAATAATTGGTTATCAAGGTCGTTTATCCAATCCCGGATAAACCTACCTTTTGACGTAGAGTTTTTTGGTGACAATATTTTTATTGTCAACGATCAGGGTGTAAAAATAGGTGCCGGGATTCAATTCCGTTACGGGTATTACCAGGGTTTCCTGAACGGGATCCAGACTGAAATCATAAATCGGATTTCCTATGAAACTGTTAATAACGACCCTTACGTTAGCGTTGGGGTTTTTTATTTTGTAATCCAGTTGGGCTGACCGAACACTGGGGTTTGGATAAATGCTTCCCATGTCCACGTCCTTGTGACTAACCTGCTCAGAAGGATTGTCCCCAGTCACATTATACACGCTTTCGATTACAAAAGCATCGCGTGAATTGGTACGGTTAAAAAATTGCAAATCAAATGTACCTTTGGTAGGTGTAATCCCCAATTCAAATTCAATGTAAAGGTCTGTGTAGATTTCTCCGGGTTCCAGGTCGAGTTTTATCTGAGAAAGATCTTCCCGGGGGTCGAAACAGGTCTCTCCCAAACAGACCAGGATGTTTTGAGAGGAGCCAATATTTCCGCGGAGATATCTTAAATAATAGGAAGCGGTTTCCTCAGATTCATTTTGAATAATCACGGATTTTCGCTGTGTTGTATTTACTTTACCATTAAACTCTACTTTCTCACTCAATACACGCACTTGTCTCGCCTCAGCAGGTAGCTGAGCGTACAAGGTAAAAGTGATTAAAAGGGCGAGAAAAATTTTCATGTAAAGTTTAATTCAATAATGACTGCGGTTTTGTTTCGTTACTAGTATATACGGATAAAAATACCAAATTGGTTCCACTTTTCACCCATTTTCCGGTTAAAAAATGTTAACCTTGATAAAATTTTTATTCTTGTCTACCGTTAGAAAATGGTTTTTAAAGTACCGGCTTTTCAAAAAAATGTCACTTAACAGATAAATAATATTAATTATCTATACGTTTTTGTATTTCATCATCGGAAGGTAGGGGTATGCTCACGTTAGGCTCGTCAAAAAAACTATACCTGTTTTTTTCCCTTCTCCGGGGAGTTCTCCAGTCGTCAATGGCCTTCCGATCAGGCCTTTCCTCGGATCGCCAGGTAAAACCCTTCAATTGGGTCTGGTCCTCTTCTATGAGGTGGGGGGGCGTAAAGGAGGCTTCAGGTTTTATCGAATGACTGATTCTGGAAACGTTTCCTTCCTGAAACTCCATGATGATACGGCCACAAAGCAATTTATTCAGCCCCTTAAAAGTGGTATCGTTTTCCAGCGCAAAATACAAGGATTCGCCATTTCCTTCCACGTCCAATAAATCCATATCCCCCTCTACAAAATACCCTGTCATTTTTCTCCCTTTTATTTGGTTAAAATTAGCTACCGTATCCCGGGTAATCGCAAACGCATTGTCTACCAATAGTGCCTGGTCAATTTCCTGATTTGCTATAATAAACCGGATACTGTCTGCTGTGATTTGACTCTTATTACTCCACAATACCGGGTCTGAGAAAAGATAAACGGTGGAGTCCGCATATTGGTAGGCCATCGAGTCTGCCCGTCCGGCAAGTTCTGACTTGATCATACGCATATTGGGAAAAGCCAGCGTGAATCTGTCCTCAGGGGCTTCACTGTCCTGGGAGATCAAGGTGTCAGCGATCATAAAGAGTGTGTCGGCTTCAAAATATTTGCGGACCAGTGCTTTTCCATACACTTTGGAATATTGGCGTTCTTCCCAGTACCGACCCTCTTCACCGAATACCTCCACGTTCCTTTCCTTGTTAAAAATACTCACGTTTTCCCTTGCCTCGTAATACTGCTCACTTTCGTCGAAGTATAGGATTTCCCCGGAGACGATGCTATTATCGGACTCCACATCCCCATCGTAAAACCTGAAAATTTTATTTTGGGTATCGTAAAAACTACCCCTTTGGGCATTTAATTTATTTCCTTCTTTCGAAAGTATATTGGTGAGTTTTTCGGTTTCGGCAATCTTTGTCTGCGTATAGTAAAAGAGGATATTAGACCTCATGGTATAGTCTGGATTTTCCAAAACGACCTTTTCCATAAAAGTAATTTTTTCCTGCTGGGTATCATAGATCCCTTCTACGCTGGTGAGCGTATTGGTACTGTCTTTGACCATTCCTGAGTTAAAATAATTGGCCACTCCGGTTTCCCTGTTATAGTCTAAAAAGTCTGTATACAAGGTTGTTTCTTCATTCACCAAGACTACCTCATTTCGCAGGCGGGCCATTTGGGTGTCTCCGTCATACTCTGCATAGAGGCTGGTGACGGTTACCGAATCTTCCTGATTTTCAATTTTGACACTGCCGAATAATTTGGCCAGGTTATCCTGGGCGTAAAAATGGGCGGAATCACAATAGATCAGGGAGCTTTTATGCTTCATGATCACATCTGTCAGTAAGCGATCAAAACCTTTTCCTGCCTGAAGTTTTTCGGCGTGAAGGATTTCAAGTCTGCTTTTTTCCTCCTGACCTTTTGCCTGGAGCGATGCCATCAGGATGAAAAGCCCCAGTAAAAGAATTTTGTTTCGTATCATTCGTTTGTAATTCCAGGTCAAAATTAATAGAAAATGGTATTTTTGGGATATGCTCAGGAGGTTTATCCAACATGTACGGGAAAATAACATTTTAGATGTCGACAATCGATATCTTTTGGCGATTAGCGGGGGAATTGACAGTGTGGTACTGGCACACCTGATGGATCGGGCGGGGTTTACGTTTAGTTTCCTTCATTGCAATTTTCAGTTGAGAGGAAAAGAAAGCGATGCGGACGAGGTTTTTGTCCGTGAGCTGGCCCAAAAGCTGAACTGTGCGGTTCACGTCAAGGTTTTTGAGCCCGAGACCTACATGAAAGCCCAGGGCGTATCCTTGCAAATGGCTGCGAGAGAACTGAGGTACGGCTGGTTTGAGCAAATGAACCGGGATAACCAGACCGATGGGGTGGTGGTGGCGCATCATGCCGATGACCAGCTCGAAACCATCCTGCTTAATTTATTGCGAGGGACAGGAATAGAGGGCTTGTATGGTATGTCCGAAAAGAGAGGTTGTGTCCTTCGGCCCCTCTTACCATTTAGTAGAGCTGATATTCAAGCGTATCTTACAAACAAATCGCTGCACTGGAGAGAGGACAGCAGTAACCTGAAAACGATCTACAAAAGAAATTTTATTCGGCACGAACTGTTTCCGCTGCTGCAAAAATTTGATCCCAAAGGACCGGAGCTCATGAATTACAGTTTTGACAGGGTCAAGGATACCGGAAAAGCATTTTTTTATTTTTTTGAACAATGGCTTAGGCAGCACGTAATTCAGGTTTCATCCTATGAGTACCTGGATTTTAAAAGTTTGGAGGGCGTTCCGGGAAAGACTTCCCTGCTCTTTTACTGGTTACGGTCAAAAGGATTTGTGTATGCGCAGGTAAAGGAAATGGTACAAGCCATGGCCGATTCCGTCTCCGGGAAATGTTTTTTTTCCGGGAGTTGGATGGTAAACATTGACCGGGAAAGGTTAATTTTAGGCAAAAAACAGTCCGGCGAGGTATCCATGACCGTTGAGACACATGCGATATCATTCCGGACCGATGATCAGACAAGCTATGAAATTATCCACCTTAGGGAAGGATGGCAGCTGGACCGGTCCACCGATAATGCGCTATTAGACAGGCAGTTACTGGAATTTCCCCTACAGGTAAGGAACTGGGAGCAAGGAGATAAGTTCAGACCCCTGGGCATGGCGCAGTTCAAAAAAGTAAGTGATTTTCTGATAGATACAAAAGTGCCCTTAATTTTGAAAGACCGGGTGAAGGTACTTTGTTCTGCCGGTGAGATTGTTTGGGTGATTGGTCATCGAATAGACGATCGGTTTAAAATAACTCAGGCCACCAAAGAAGTCGTGTATTTTAAAAAAAAATGATAATGTTTAATCCTTTTAAAAAGAAATTCAGTCCTTCTGAGTTAAATCAATTCGATTTTTTAGGCAAAGCCAGGTTTTTTCAAGACCTCAGTTTCGATGAATTAGCTCGTTTTTTACCGGCGATACATCAACGGAAATACGAAAGGGATGAAGTCGTGTTTTTCAGAAATGATCCGAGTCAGGCTTTGTACATCCTGGAAAAAGGGGAGGTTACTCTAAACATTGACGTTCGGGGCAACTTTGAAACCATCATCAAACTAAAGGAAGGAAGACCTTTTGGAGAAAATTCCATGCTGGCAGACTCAAAAAGAATCTACACAGCCATCGTAAGCACCGAGGAGGCCATTTTATGGGTGATACCGAATTATGCCATCCTGGAAATTTTTAAAAATAACCAAAAAATAGAAGCGAAGATGATGACTGCGCTAGCTGACTTTTACAACGAAACCAATCAACAATTATTCTCTTCTTACCGAAATTCCTATGGGTTCTTTAACCTGGGGCAGATGTTCGAATAATTCGGGATATTCCTTCATTAAAAGCGCATTCTTTAATATCTTAGCGCATATTTTGAAAAATCACAATCTAAACCGATTATAAATAATGACAAAAGTAACCGTAGTTGGAGCTGGAAATGTAGGTGCAACCTGTGCAGACGTTCTAGCTTACCGAGAGATTGCCGAGGAAATTGTTTTAGTGGATATCAAAGAGGGAGTTGCAGAAGGAAAAGCGTTGGATATCTGGCAAAAAGCTCCTATCAACGCATACGACAGCAGAACCATCGGAAGTACCAATGATTATTCCAAAACGGCTGGGTCCGATGTAGTTGTCATTACCTCTGGATTGCCGAGAAAACCTGGAATGACGCGTGACGATCTCATCGAGACCAATGCGGGAATCGTAAAAATGGTTACTGAAAACGTGATCAAGCACTCACCGGAAGCGGTTATTATTATCGTTTCCAATCCCCTGGATGTCATGACCTATCAGGCACACATAACGTCCAAAAAGCCCAAAACAAAAGTGATAGGAATGGCAGGAATACTGGATACTGCCAGGTACAGGGCCTTTTTAGCGGAGGAATTGGATATTTCTCCCAAAGAGATTCAAGCCATTTTGATGGGAGGACATGGGGATACCATGGTTCCACTTCCAAGGTATACTACCGTGGCGGGTATTCCCGTGACCGAGCTCATTGCAAAAGACAAACTGGATGCCATCATTGAACGCACCAAATTTGGAGGCGGAGAGCTCGTGAAATTGATGGGGACTTCCGCCTGGTATGCGCCTGGATCAGCAGCGGCCCAAATGGTAGAATCTATCGTTAAAAATCAGAAAAGGGTATTCCCGGTTTGTATCAAACTGGACGGGGAATATGGTATTGACGATTGTTACCTGGGAGTACCGGTGATTTTGGGTAAAAATGGGGTCGAAAAAGTAATCGAACTTGATCTGAATAACGAAGAAAAAGCATTGCTGGAAGTTTCCAGGACGCATGTCAAGGAAGTCATGTCCGTCCTTGATAAATTAGCTGAAAAATAATTGATAAACATTGTCAGTTTTCGAAATCCCAACTTTCATCCGTTGGGATTTTTTTGTTGTTTTGGTTCTGTATAAACGTTATCTGTGGTGAGCCAATTAAAAAACCTGCTGGTGGTGGTAGTGATTCTGGTCCTGGGGGTCGCTGTATTTTTGATCCTTAAAACGGACTATTTTGAAGACCAATGGGACGGTATCGAAATGGTATCGCCGAATGCTGTATTTTTGTTTGAAACAGAAAATCCCGTTGGCTTCTGGAATTCCCTGGTGGAGAAGCCCATATGGGGAAAATTGAGTCAATTGCCCGGACTGGAGGAATTAGAATCCCAATTAATTTTTTTGGATAGTGTTTCCGGAAGGCAGGGAAAGTTACATCAATACTTAAAAAACCAGCGATTCAGGCTGTCCTTACATCCGCTTGGGAAAGAGGCTTACGGGTTTTTGGTGGGGATTTCCTTCGAAAATCGGGAATTTATTCGTTTTACTAAAAATCTGGAGAAGCAATTTGAAAATCAGGGGGGGACGGTTAAAAAAAGAACGTACAGTGGCATTTCTCTTTCTGAGGTCGGCCTGGGGGATGACGATAATCGCTTTACTTATGCCACTTTTGATAATGTTTTACTCGGAAGCTACCACTCCTTTCTGGTAGAAGATGCCATACGTTATGCTCAATCCGAGGGGGTGGCCAATTTCAAGGCTACCTATCCCCATTTATTTGACCCTCAGAACCCACTACCCGAAGGTGGTATGTTGCGGGTTTCTGGTGACGGATTGGCTGGTTTTATTCAGGACCTTACTACAGGAAGTACGGATACGTTTTCTTCCGATTTGCTTGGAAATGATTTTTCAGCAAATCTGGTTCCCCAAATTTCCGGAGCAGCAATTTCTCTAAAGGGAGAGTTATACACCAAAGGACGTTTGTACGAGGTGGATTTGGAGGAAGAGGGAGGTAATACCCGGCTTTTTTCTTCGCTAATTAGTAATCGGGCGGTATCTGTTTCACGCTATTTATTATCCGAGCCGGCTGATTTTGAATTGATTTCCAATGATAATTTTTCGCCTTTACCTACCGTGCAGGCAGCATTGGAGAATAATGAGGTCATCCGGGAATTTCGTCAGGCAATTACTGGAAAAGTGGCGTTGGTTTCGGAAGGTCTTCTGGATGAGCTTTCCCAGCAAGTGCTTATTGTACAGGCCGATAATCCGGATCGCGCCATTAATAATCTAAAATCATTTGCGCTTTCGCAGGTTCAAAACGACAGCTCGAAATTATTCCTGGATTACTACCTGGGGAAAGAACTGTTTTTATTGGATATGGAAGAATTTCCAGCACATGTGTTTGGCGGTAATTTTACCGGGTTTTTGAAATGTTACCTTACGGTGGTGGATGACAAGCTGGTTTTTTCCAATAGTTTGCGGGCCCTGAGGAATTTACTGGAAGACCTCTATCAGGACAACACCTGGGGAAAGTCGATTCGCTATCATGAGATGCTGAAAGCGCGGGAAAGTACAGCTCCCTTCCAGTTTTTTCTGAACAATGATCGGTTTTACCCCATATTGACCCGTAGCAGCCATCCTTCCTGGAATGTCTTATTTCAAAAGTATTCCGGGGTTTTTGGTTCGTTTGACTGGCTGGACATATCGATTTTTGAAGATGGACGAATGGAGGCGAACCTTGGAATAGATTTAGAAGAAAAGGGTGGCGATAGAAGGCTTATTTTAAGTGAAAGCAGGCGTACGGATTTCGAGAGTCCCTTGATTTTTGGGCCTATCGGATTACAGAATTATAATGATAGAAGTACCGATTTTTTGGTTCAAGACGAAAACTTTTTCATTCATTTGCTTACGAACGAAGGGGAAACCATTTTTTCTCAGCGAGTGCCTGGTGAAATTATTTCGGATGTTTTTCAGATTGATTATTATAAAAATGGAAAGCTTCAGCTAGTATTTGCCACGCGAGACTTGATTTATGCATTGGACAGGTTTGGAAACCTGCTGCCTGGCTTTCCTATTCATTTTGAAGAGGGCAGGGATATCGACTTCCTGAATGTATTGGACTACGACAACAATAAGGATTATCGGTTTTTTGTGTCCGATCAGGAGGGCAACCTATTCCTTTACTCAAGCAAGGGAGCGTTATTACCGGAATGGGAGCCCAAAACAACCAATCAAGGGGAGTTGACCGCTCCACCAGCCCACCACAGAGTTCCCGGCATGGGCGATTTTATGGTGTCCATGCATACCAATGGCAGATTAGGTTTGTACAATCGCAGGGGAGAATCGAAAACGGGTGGGCCAATCGTACTGGGAGAAAGCCTGTCCACTTCCTATGGGATAGAAGAAGGAATTTCAGAAGGGCAGGTAAAATTGGTAACCATTAACGATGCGGGAGAGGTAGTCAAAGTCAATTTTAAAGGAGAACTAACGTATCGAAATCAACTGCTTCGACCGGACCGGGATACCCAATTTGAGCTTGTCAACGATCAAAATGGGGCTAATTTTGTCTGGGTAATCAAGGAATACAATAAAATTAGGGTGCTGAATTCTCAGGAGAGATTACTCTTTGAAATGGACATCCTCTCCGATAGGTTGGATTACAGGTTTTTTTCTTTTGGTCCGGATAACGCCATTTTTGTGGTTTTGGATAGGATGCAGGAATTTGCATATTTGTATAATCAACAGGGAGATCTTATAAACCAGAAACCGATTAATGTAAGTGGAGATCTTTGGATCCGCTTTTCCGGAAGCCGCAACGAATATACCCTTGTGACGGTTTATATGAACCAGATGAATGAATATATAGTACCTTTGTAACCCTAAGTATTTCTTTTGCAACTATGAAAAAAAGTTTTTTACTTCTTCTAAGTTTCCTGTGTGCTCAGCTTTATTTTTGTTCCTCTGCTTCCTTTGGGCAGGTATTTGATGCCGACATTTCCTACCTGCCCGATACCACCGATAACCATGATTTCGGCACTCCCTATCACACTACCTACACGTTTTTTTATCACCTGAATGAACAAAACTTTGATCCATCTATTTCCGCAGAGGCGTTGAATATGGAAGGAAGTGAAGGCCAAAATCCGGAAGCGCTGGCCGTCATGTTAAAACAGGTCTTTGACGGAAATGGCGTTTTCGTACAGATGAACGACGTACCCAATACCCCTAACTATCGGGATACGGTGCGAAATGGCAAGGAGATTTACGTTTTTGACGAAATTATCCTACCCGCTGTTTATTTGGAAAAAGTTGGAAATCGCTGGCTATTTTCACCTGTCACCGTTCAGAATATTAAATCGCTGCATAAGGAAACCTATCCGTATGGAACCGATAAGTTACTGACTTTATTACCCAAGCTTGGCAGTGAGGTTTATTTTGGCCTTCATCTCTGGCAGCTCTTTGGCCTGTTCTTTTTATTACTAATGGTCTTTATCAGCCATAAGCTGTTTACCTTTCTGGTAGACCGGGGACTGTTTTTTATGCTCGTCAGGGCGGGTTACGGAAAGCTTGGTAAGAAATACCTGTTGCCAGTGGCAAGGATAGTAAGTATCTACCTGATTGTGTTATTTCTTGCCATTTTTATTCGGGTGCTCCAACTACCCATTTCGATCGTTTCCTGGGTGACGATTTTACTAAATGCGGTAAAACCGTTTATTGTGACGGTTATCTTTTACAAGCTGGTGGATGTTTTTTCCGGTTACATGGAACGGATGGCAGAGAAGACCCGGTCTACATTGGATGACCAGCTGGTACCATTGGTACGAAAGACGCTGAAGGCATTTGTCATTGTGGTTGGGTCCCTGTTTGTACTCAAGTATGGCCTGCGAATTGACATCGTCCCATTTTTGACCGGATTATCGATCGGAGGCCTGGCATTTGCCTTGGCAGCACAGGATACCATCAAGAACTTTTTCGGATCGGTTATGATTTTCGTAGACAAGCCATTTCAGGTAGGAGACTGGATCACCAGCGGTGACGTGGATGGCACCGTGGAGGAGGTAGGGTTTAGGTCTACCCGGGTGCGGACGTTTAGAAATTCGTTAATGTATATTCCGAATGGCAAAATTGCAGATGCCACGGTTGATAATCACGGTCTTCGTAACTACCGACGATTTTACAGCACCATTACGATAACCTATGATACGCCACCGGAATTGGTTGAAGTATTTGTGGAGGGGCTGCGAAAAATCGTTCAGAATCATCCCAAAACCAGAAAGGATTTTTATAATATTTATCTGAACAACCTTTCCGCCTACAGCCTGGATATTATGTTCTATGTGTTTTTTGAAGTGCCAAGTTGGCCCGAGGAGCTAAAGGCCAGGGAAGATTTAATTTTAGCTGCCATCCGCCTGGCTAACAAACTTGAAGTGCGCTTCGCCTTTCCTACTCAAACGTTACACATGGAAACCTTCCCTGAAAAAAAAGGGTTTACTCCTATTTATCAAGGTGAAAAGGAAGGATATCAACGAAAACTGGATCAGTTTATTAAAGGGGAAATAAACGGAGAACAGCCTTCTTGATAAAAGTATTTTGGCTTAGACAATCAGTACTTCGACGCCCTTATCTTCTAACACCTGTACGTAGTGTAGGGGAAGGTCCTGATCTACAATGATGGTATCAATGTCCTCGATATTGGCGATCTTTCCAAAGCTCTTTTTTCCGAATTTACTACTGTCTGCCAAAACGATGGTTTTTTGAACCGATCCGATCATGATGTGATTGAGGTGGGCCTCCATCATGTTGGAGGTGGTCAGGCCGAATTCAGAATCAATGCCGTCAACGCTGATGAAAAGTTTGCTACAGGCAAAATCCTTGATCATGGATGCGGCAAAATGACCTACCACCGAGCTGCTGCTTTTTCGAACTGCCCCGCCCAACTGGACAATTTCAACCTGGGGATGGTCTAATAAGGTCATACTGACGTTCAGAGCTCCCGTAAGTACGGTCAAGGGCAGGTCTTTTGGAAGGGCACGGGCAAAAGCGAGTACCGTGGTGCCCGATCCGATGATGATCGCATCTTTTTCTTTTAGCAGTTCAGCTGCCTTTCTGGCAATGGCCCGCTTTTGCTCCACTTGTACCAGTTGTTTTTCGTAGACAGGTTTGTCATTTACATAAGGTGCTACCGGGGTAGCACTGCCATGAGACCGGAATAGCAACCCTTTGTCCTCAAGTATTTTCAGGTCTTTCCGAACCGTTACCATGGTCACATTCATTTCTTTGCTCAGGGCCGCTACGCTCACATATCCAACCTGATCTAACTTGTCCAAGATGTACTTATGTCTTTCCGCTATTACCATATTGAAGCTATTTCACATTAAAGATATAAAAAAATATTTCTTTTTGTTTCTTTTTGTTTCCTTTTGACTTACTTTAGTAAGGTAAAAGGTAGGTAATGAAAAGAAAAGATAATTTATCCAGGGTAGAAAACGCTGCTAAGGCAGCGGAAATATGGGATTTAGTAATAATAGGAGGCGGAGCTTCGGGCTTAGGAGTGGCATTGGATGCTTTGTCCCGGGGTCTAAAAGTTTTGTTATTGGAAAAATCGGATTTTGCCAAGGGGACTTCCAGTAGGAGTACTAAGTTGGTGCATGGAGGAGTCAGGTATTTGGCTCAAGGTGAGTTGGGCTTGGTATTGGAAGCCTTGAAAGAACGGGGAAGGCTTTTAAAAAATGCTCCTCATCTAACCGTTAACCAATCGTTTGTGATTCCCTTATATACGTTCATCGACCGTTGGAAATATTCCATAGGCCTGAAAATTTACGACTGGATGGCTGGAAGCCTGCGATTGGGAAAGTCTACTTTTGTATCAAAAGAAGAAACGTTAAAAAAACTTCCCAGGATTCGCAAAAAGGGCCTGAGAGGGGGGATTGTTTACCAAGACGGACAGTTTGACGATGCCAGACTAGCCTTGATGGTAGCCCGCACCTGCAACGATATGGGAGGGTGCATGGTAAATTATGCCAAAGTAAACGAATTGTGTAAAGATGATACCGGAAAAATCGAAGGGTTGACCTTCCGGGATGTGATCGAAAAGAAAAATTACCAGGTAAAAGCTCGGACTGTGATCAATGCAACGGGAGTTTTTGCCGATAAAATACTCCAGCTGGATCAGCCCGGAACGCCAAAAATGATTCAGCCCAGCCAGGGTGTTCATTTGGTTTTGGACGGCTCTTTTTTAGGATCATCGAATGCGCTGATGATTCCGGAAACCTCGGACGGAAGGGTTCTTTTTGCGGTACCTTGGCAGGGAAAGCTAGTCGTCGGCACCACGGACACCTTGCGAAAAAAGCCAAAAATGGAGCCTCAGCCACTATCCTCCGAAATCGCTTTTATTTTGGAAACGGCTGGACAGTATTTGGAAAAGGCCCCTACCCGGGACGATGTGCTGTCGGTGTTTGCCGGTTTACGGCCCCTGGCAGCACCTAAGGAAGGCAGTACCAAGACCAAGGAAATTTCCAGAAGTCATAAAGTGATCGTTTCCGATAGCCAATTGATTACCATTACGGGAGGTAAATGGACTACGTTTCGGAAAATGGGAGAAGACACGGTAGATGCCCACTACAAGGTGCATTCATTGAAAGTCGCAGAGAGCAAGTCCGCCAATAAGCGTTTGCATGGGTATACGGATACCTTGGAGGAAGGTCATCTCCAGCTATATGGCTCCGAAGCCGCAGAAATCCGACATCTCCAGAATACTAATCCTGACTGGGCCAAACCCATTCACGAGGATTATCCTTATACGGGTGCGGAAGTTATTTGGGCGGTACGCGAAGAAATGGCCCAAAAGGTAGAAGATTTTCTTTCAAGAAGGTGTCGGATTTTGTTGTTGGATGCTAAGGCGGCATTGCACATGGCACCGAAAGTAGCCGCACTAATGGCTTCAGAGCTTGGAAAAGATGAGGCCTGGATCATGTCAGAACTCGAAGATTTTTATAGATTAGCCAAGAAATATTTAATTCATAAATAAACCCAATGGAGCAGGATAACCAGTATTTGATGGCGATGGATCAGGGAACGACTAGTTCCAGAGCCATCATTTTTAATAAAAAGGGGCAGGTAGTGGCCTCTGCGCAAAAGGATTTCGAGCAACTATTTCCACAATCGGGATGGGTAGAGCATGACCCCAGAGAGATATGGACCTCTCAGGCATCGGTAGCGACGGAGGCCATCACACGGGCAAATATCAGTGCGCATCAAATTGCCGGTATCGGTATTACCAACCAACGAGAAACCACCATTTTATGGGACAGGGAAACCGGAGAGCCCATTTTTAATGCCATTGTATGGCAAGACAGGCGAACGGCTGCGTATTGCAATTCCCTAAAGGAACAGGGCCATGCCGATTTGGTACGAGATAAAACCGGATTGATCATTGATGCCTATTTTTCCGGAACTAAAATCAAGTGGATATTAGACCATGTGGAAGGGGCCCGGGAAAAAGCGAAAAAAGGAGCGATTTGTTTTGGTACGGTGGATAGCTGGCTGGTTTGGAAAATGACCGGTGGGAAGGAACACATTACGGACATTACCAATGCCAGCAGAACCATGATTTTCAATATCCACAACAAAGCCTGGGATGATGAATTATTGGAGCTGTTGGATATCCCAAAGGCCATTTTGCCTGAAGTGAAGTCCAGCAGTGAAGTGTACGGAACCACTTCCGGAGATCTATTGTCGGCAAAGATTCCTATTGCCGGAATAGCCGGTGATCAGCAGGCCGCTTTGTTTGGTCAATTATGCACCGAACCGGGCATGGCCAAAACCACTTATGGGACGGGGTGTTTTTTGGTAATGAACACCGGGGATAAACCGGTAAAATCCAACAATCAATTGCTGACGACCGTTGCCTGGCAGGTGGGGGACCAGGTGCAGTACGCACTGGAAGGCAGTGTGTTTATTGGTGGAGCGGCTATTCAGTGGCTAAGAGATGGTATATCTGTTCTAAACGACGCAAAGGATAGCGAGAAAATGGCAAAGAGCCTTCCCGATAATGGAGGCGTTTACTTTGTGCCTGCGCTTACGGGATTGGGAGCTCCCTACTGGGACCAGGATGCGCGCGGTTCCTTTTTTGGAATTACCCGCGGTACCACCCGTGCGCACATGGTACGGGCTGGATTGGAAGCCATAGCCTATCAGGTGTACGATGTGTTAAAGGCGATGGAAAAAGATGCGGGTGAAGATGCCAAAGAAATGCGTGTAGATGGCGGCGCTACCGCCAATGATTTTTTGATGCAGTTCCAGGCAGACCTTACCCAATGTACCATCAAAAGACCTGAAATCCTTGAAACCACAGCCCTGGGAGCCGCCTATCTCGCCGGCTTGGCGGTCGGATATTGGAAGGATATGGACGAAATCAACGCATTGTGGAAGGCCGACGAGTCGTTTACCCCCCAACAGGATAAGGCTTCCATGGATAAAAACCTGGAATACTGGCACAAGGCGGTAGGAAGAACCCTTAACTGGTTAACGAACTGATAGCGATGAACGTATTTGCAGCTGAATTTGTCGGAACGTCCCTTCTTCTAGCCATGGGCTCGGGAGTGGTGGCAAACGTAGTGTTAAATAAGACCAAGGGATTTGATTCCGGATGGATTGTCATCACCACCGCCTGGGCCCTGGGGGTGTTTATCGGAGTAGTGGTGGCAGGCCCCTATAGTGGGGCCCATTTAAATCCTGCAGTAAGCATTGGCCTGGCAATAGCCGGCGATTTTGAGTGGAACCAGGTACCCAAATACGTACTGGCGCAGGTGCTCGGAGCCATGTTTGGTTCCGGTATTGCCTGGCTGGTATATAAAGACCATTTTGATGTCACGGAAGATCCTGGATTGAAATTTGCGCCTTTTGGTACGGTGCCGGCTATTCGCAATCTGCCCTCCAATCTGATATCGGAAATCGTAGGTACTTCTGTGTTAATCATCGTGATCCTTTATTCCACCGGTCCCGTATTGCAGGATGGCAAAGGTACTCCTATTGGATTAGGTTCATTGGGTGCCCTGCCGGTGGCATTTTTGGTGTGGGTCATTGGTCTCTCGCTGGGCGGTACTACCGGCTATGCAATCAACCCCGCCCGGGACCTGGGGCCCAGGATTATGCATCAATTGTTACCCATTAAAGGGAAAGGAAGCTCCGACTGGGCTTACAGTTGGGTACCGATAGCGGGACCGATTCTGGGTGCTGCCCTTGCAGCCGGTATCTACCTGCTTTTGGGAGTGGGCGGAATGGTTTGAACTTAGTAACTTCTGCCCAATATTTGAATCCGGTGAGAGTCCAGTTTAATGAATATAAAAAGAAGGAGTGTAAAGGACCATAGCGAAGAACCTCCATAACTAAAAAACGGTAATGGAATACCAACCACTGGAAACAAGCCGATGGTCATGGCTATGTTGATGGAGAAATGGAAGAATAATAAGCTTAACACGCAGTACCCGTAAATCCTGGAAAAGCGAGTTTTCTGGCGTTCGGCCAGGAATACAAGTCTGAGTAGCAGGGCAACGAACAGGGAAATCATGACCAGGCTCCCTACCCAGCCAAACTCTTCTCCGAGTGTACAGAAAATGAAATCGGTATGTTGCTCGGGTACAAAATCGAATTTCGTTTGGGTGCCCTCCAGGTAGCCTTTACCTAACAATCCTCCCGAACCAATGGCGATTTTAGATTGGGTAACATTCCAGCCGACTCCCAGGGGGTCTACATCCGGGTCAAAGAGCACCATGATTCGGTTTTGCTGATGGGGCGGTAATTTTTCCACTACCCGATCCAGACTATAGGCGTAGGTCACCATCAAAACCCCTAGAAAGAAAATGCCGAGCAGGTTTTTCCAGGATTTTTTACTGGCCAGCACCATTAGCACTACTACCACCGCCAACCCTCCAAAAAGGTACCAGTTATTGTTGATCGTTAGGGTAAGAATGGAAAGGCCGATAAGGCCCAGCGAAAAAACATAGTATTTTTGAGGCATTCCCTCGCGGTACAGCATGATAAAAAACGAGCTATAGACCATCGCGGTACCGGTATCGGGTTGCAGCATGATTAAGGCAACAGGAAGCAGAATGATGCCCATGGCCTTGGCCTGATGACTCCATTTTCCAAGATCAAAGGTCGGGTTTTCCATAAGTTTAGCAAGCGCCAATGCCGTCGCAAACTTTGTGAATTCGGCGGGTTGGAGTCGAAAAATCCCCAGTTCAAACCAGGCCCGCTGACCGTTTATTTCCTTGCCTATGAACGGTGTTAAAAACAAAATGACGATGAAGACCAGGTATAGTACCAGGCTTAAGTTCTGAAATAGCCGGTAATCTGCTACCATTATCAACGTGATCAATACCACCGCAGTCCCTATCCAAATTAATTGTTTTCCTGAATTGATGGAAAAATCGAAAATAGAGGTATTGTTTTGCCCGTCGTAAACTGCTGCGTAGATATTCAGCCAACCTACCAACACCAGGGCGAAATACAGACCGATGGTTATCCAGTCTATTTTGTGAAAATATGTATCTTTCTGTCTCAATTAATAAATGAATTCACCGGCTAGCACATACTCCTCCAATAGGGGCCTGTTAATTTCCCGGGTCAGGTATTTTTCTATAAGCAAGCTGGCGGTACTTGCCGCGGCCCGTCCCCCCCATCCGGCATTTTCCACGTATACGGCTATCGCAATTTGGGGGTCTTCTTTGGGGGCGAAGGCGATGAAGACGGAATGGTCCTCTCCTGCGGGATTTTGGGCAGTACCCGTTTTACCGGCAATGGCGATGTCATCCATGATGGCTCTTGCGGCAGTTCCTGATAATGCGGCGGCCATGGCATCCTGAACCATGTCAAAGTGCACCGAATCGATGCCGGTGTATCTTTTTGTTTTAAATCTATCCGGAATTCTGGAGGGGTCACCATTGATCGCTTTGATAAGATGAGGGGTATAGTAATATCCCTTATTGGCAAATATGGCGGCCAGATTTGCCATCTGAAGGGGAGTGACCAGCATCTCACCTTGTCCGATAGAAAGCGAATAGATGGTGGAATATTTCCAGCGGTTTTCACCATATATCCGATCGTAGAGCTGGCTGGAGGGAATAGAGCCACCTTTTTCCCCATGCAAATCGATTCCCAGACGATCCCCAAGTCCAAATTTCAAGACTGACTCCCTCCAATTATCTAATCCTATCCGTGTGTCCGTATAGGTATTTTGGGATACTTCGCGATTGATAATTTGCCGAAAAGCCTGGTGGTAGTAAGGGTTGCAGGAGTTGCGGATAGCACCGAAAAGGTTTACCGGACTCGGGTGGTTATGGCAATTCACCAAAGATCGGTTACAGGCAAAGGTGGTGTTGGGAGTAAGTATGCCTTCCTGCAATCCGATCAGGGATTGTACAATTTTGAAAATGGACCCGGGAGGGTACATGGCCATGATAGGCCTGTTAAACAGCGGTTTTTCAGGGTCAAGATTTAGCTTTTGGTAATTTTCTCCAAACTTGGCTCCCGTGAGAATATTGGGGTCGTAAACCGGGGCAGAAATCATAGTCAGGATTTCTCCCGATTTTGGTTCAATGGCTACTACCGAACCTCGCTTACCGGTCATGAGTTTTTCTCCGTATACTTGTAATTCCAGGTCCAGCGTTGCCTGGAGGTTTTCCCCGGCGATGGATAGGGTGTCGAGATCCCCATTTTTAAAGGCACCCTTATCGATCCCTCTGACATTCACCAATTTGTATTTGGCCCCCTTTTTTCCCCGAAGGTCCGGCTCGTAATAAGATTCAATGCCACTTAAGCCTACGTAGTCCCCCTGGGTGTAATACCCGGAACTATCACGCGCCAGCTGAGGAGCATTGATTTCTCCGATGTAGCCCAGGGCATTGGATGCGGCAGATTGAGGATAGGCCCGCACAGATCGTGTCATGACAAACAGCCCTTTATAATCAATTAGAAAATCTTGAACCCGTGCAAACTCTTCATTTGAAATTTGCTTGATCAAAGGGGAGGGTTTTACCCAGGAATAATTTTTAGCGGCGTTAAAATTGGTAACCAATGACTGCTTTTCTATGCCGAAAAGCTCGCAAAACCGGGCGGTATCCTGCAGGTGAAATTCCCTGGGAATGACCATCAGGTCAAAAACCGGGTCATTAAAAACCAAAAGGGAATTGTTTCGATCATAGACCAAGCCCCGATACGGATGATCCACAACCCGTTGAATGGCATTTCGTTCGGCCTTTCGCAGGTAACTGTCATCGGTGACCTGAATCAAAAATAATTTCCCCAAAAGTACGAACGCTATCAGCCCAATAGTGACCGCAACTACCAACGACCTGCCTGTATACATTTAAATTACCCTTTCTTTTTTATAAAATAGTGCCTGCACGATGGCACCGACAATAAAAGTAAACGCCGTGCTGCTTAGTACTCTTATAACGACTGGCATGTACAATTCTGTTCCTAAACTATCGATATAAAAAAATAATAGATGATGTAAGAGTAAAAGCGGCAGGCTGTAAAAGATAAACCATCCCATACCCATGTTCAAAAAGGTAGGAGGGACGTTGTCATCGTATCCTCCCGTCGGAGTATTTACCTTTATCCATGGGTTCCGAATAAATCCTAAAAAAACGGCACTGGCCGCATGCATTCCTAGGCTATCGTAGAATAAGTCGATCAATAGCCCCATACAAAATCCAATGAGCATCAACGGAATCGTAGGCATTTCGTGTGGAAGGCTTAAAATGAAAAAGGCGTAGAGGAAACAAAAGGCGTATCCAAACAATACCAAATCCTTCAAGATGAAAATCTGAACCAGAAAATATAAAATAAAACTAAGGCTATATTTAAAAATCTTACCTGTGCTCATGGTTGCGGGTTCATAGGTTCGGTTTCCAAACTATCCAACTCCTCCCGAAGGTCGTTTTCTACCAGGTAGACAAAATTCAAGGTACTGAAATCCGCACTCAGGCTAATGGTAATGTCCAGGTAGTTGGTTTCGCTTCCCGGATTGGCCTCTTTGACCCTCCCGATGGAAATCCCTTCGGGAAAAACAGCATTATACCCCGAGGTGACGATCTCCTGGCCGGGAGCCACTTCTACATGGCGTGGCACATACAATAGTTTGGCTTCGTCCGATTTTCTTCCATCCCATTTGGTTGACGCAATGACTTCTGTGTCTTTAATCTTGGAGGAAATCAACAGGTCGGTATGCAATAACGAGATTACCGAGGAAAAATGATTGCTGGTACCTTTCACCCTGCCGATCACTCCTTGCCCATTAAAAACCCCCATTCCTTCTTTGATCCCATGTAGGGACCCCTTATTTAAAGTCAGGTAGTTTTGACTTTGATGAATGGAATTATTGATCACCCTTGCCGACCAGAATTCAAAAGAATTAGCCAGGGTACTATCCATTATTAATTCCGTGGAATCCTTAACCGGGGTTAATTCATCCAGGCGATTGAGTAGAGAAGCGTTTTTTTCGGCTAGCGATCGATTTACGGAATACAAGGAAAAATAGGACATAAAGTTGGTTTTAACCGACAGTATACTTCCGGTCAGCTTATTGCTGCTGTTAAAAAAAACCGCTCCCTGAGGTGAATTATGGGTAAAAACGATCCCTACTGCCAACAACTCCAGGACAAGAAAAAGAATGAGTGCCCTTAGTCTGTATAAAAATAAAAATATTTGCTGCATTCTATTTTTACGTCATGAGTACTGTTCTGAAATTATTGATGTTTTTTAATGCATTTCCGGTGCCTCTAACCACTGCTCTGAGCGGATCTTCGGCTATGTGAATCGGCAATTTCGTCTTTTGATGCAACCTTCTGTCCAGGCCTTTGAGTAATGCGCCGCCACCGGTAAGGTGAATGCCATTGTCGTAGATGTCAGCGGATAGTTCGGGTGGGGCTATTTCCAGTGCCTTAAGTACCGCTTCCTCAATTTTGGAAACCGATTTATCCAAAGCAAAGGCTATTTCAGAATAAGAAACCTTGATTACCTTTGGGATTCCCGTCATCAAGTCCCTGCCACGAATTTCATAATCTTCCGGCGCATCGTCTAATTCCGTCAATGCCGAACCGATGGCAATTTTCACCTTCTCCGCAGACCTTTCTCCAATCAATAAGTTATGCTGCCGTCGCATGTAATCCAAGATGTCTTTGGTGAAGGTGTCACCTGCCACCCGAATCGATTGGTCAGCAACAATTCCTGACAATGCTATTAAGGCAATTTCGGTGGTTCCCCCTCCAATATCCACGATCATGGATCCCATGGGCTTTTCTATATCTATTCCGATACCTATGGCTGCAGCGATCGGTTCGTAAATCATGTAGACTTCCTTGCCCCCCGCATGTTCGGCAGAATCCCGTACCGCTCTTTTCTCTACCTCTGTAATTCCGGAAGGAATGCAAATGACCATTCGGTGCGATTGGGGAAACATACCCTTGTTATGTCCGGGAATCATTTTAATTAGTCCCCGGATCATCTGCTCGGCGGCATAAAAGTCGGCAATTACGCCGTCTTTTAGCGGGCGAATGGTTTTGATATTTTCATGCGTTTTTTCATGCATGTTCATGGCCTCTCTGCCCACTGCCAAGACCTTATTATTGGTTTTGTCTATGGCGATAATGGACGGTTCGTCCACCACAATTTTTTCTTTATGAATAATAAGTGTATTGGCTGTCCCCAAATCAATGGCAATGTCACTGGAAAAAAAGTCAAATAATCCCATCTTGGTCTTTTCTAAATTAAATGATTATTGTTCCTTTAAAGGTAGCATATTTCAGTCCTTTAAAAGAACGGGTGCCTGCAAAAATAGTATCTTATTTCGGATTTATTCCTTAATGCATTCCCCTATTTATTCTTAGTAGCGGCAAAACCAAAAAAAGTCCGTAAGCATGTGCGCATGCTTCGGAAATTTTCTTCGATTTCTACCTAATTAGAAGCAATTAACCGGAGAAGACCCCCAAATCAATGTTTGAAGTGCCTGATACCTGTCATGACCATGCTCATGCCGTGGGCATCACAGTACGCAATACTATCCTTGTCTTTTATTGACCCACCGGGCTGCACTACCGCACGAATACCTGCTTGATCCGCTATCTCCACGCAATCAGGGAACGGGAAAAAGGCATCCGATGCCATCACGGCTTCTTTCAGGTCAAACCCGAAAGCCCTGGCTTTTTCAATGGCCTGCTTCAAGGCATCCACCCGGCTGGTTTGTCCTACTCCGCTGGAAAATAGCTGGTCTTTATTACTCAAGACAATGGTATTGGATTTGGTATGTTTGCAAATTTTCAAAGAAAACACCAAGGCATCCATTTCATCGGCAGTCGGAGCTTTTTTTGTGGCCAGTTGAAATTCGGTTTTGCTTTCTGTCTTCAAATCCTTGTCCTGCTGCACATAACCATTTAATAAGGTCTTTACCTGATCGGTTCCTTGCAGTTTTATTTTCTGCTTTAAAAGAATACGATTTTTTTTGCCCTTTAATACCTTCAAGGCATCTTCGTCAAATTCCGGTGCAATCAGCACTTCAAAAAACAAACCATGCATGGCTTCTGCCGCTGGCAGGTCTACGGGTTGGTTGGTGATCAAAACCCCACCGAATGCGGAAAGGGTGTCTGCAGCAAAAGCCTTTTCGTACGCCTCTTTGACTGTTTGGCCGAGGGCCACACCGCAGGCATTGGTATGCTTGAGTATGGCAAAAGCAGTTTCCCCCGGAAATTCTTCGATCAAAGCTACCGCTGCATCCACATCCACCAGGTTATTGTACGATAATTCCTTGCCATTTAACTGCTCAAATAAATCTTCCAGATTCCCATAAAAATGAGCGCTTTGATGTGGGTTTTCCCCGTAGCGTAGTTGCTTGGATTTTTCTTCACTGATTTTCAGCGCAGGAATGCTTTCTTCCCGATTGAAGTAATTAAAAATCTGGGTGTCATAGTGGGAGGAAACATTAAATGCCCGGGCAGCGAAATACCTGCGATCACTGCTTGAAAGCGACCCGTTCTGCGTCCTTAGCTTTTCTTCCAGGTCACCATATTGATCACGGGAGGCAATGATTGTTACATCTTGAAAGTTTTTAGCTGCTGCCCGTATCAATGCAATGCCTCCGATGTCTATTTTTTCGATAATGGCTTCCTCAGACGCTCCGGAGGCTACGGTTTCTTCAAAAGGGTAAAGGTCTACAATGACCAGGTCAATGGCCGGAATAGCGTATTCTTCAGCCTGCGCAAGATCATCTTCGTTGGCTCTGCGGTGCAAAATCCCTCCAAAAATTTTGGGATGAAGCGTTTTAACCCTGCCACCAAAAATGGAGGGGTATCCCGTTAGTTCTTCGACGGGCATTACTTCGGCACCTTGATCCTGAATGAATTTTTGAGTCCCTCCGGTGGAGTAAATCTTGACACCATTTTTCTTCAAAAGGTCAATAATGGGTTCAAGGTTATCTTTATAATAAACAGATATGAGCGCAGATTGTATTTTTTTTTCAGCCATCAGGTATGTTATTTTTTTTGTTTTCCGTTTTTGGTAGTCGATGCATTTGCAGGATCCCAATAAACCGGAAATATCGTTGGTGATTTTGATTTTAAATTTCTTTTAAGGAGGCAAAGGTAGGAAAATCAGGGCATTAAATCAGGCTTTCGATCACATTTGGATAGTATTTGTGTTCCAGTTCGTGAACTTTATCGGCGATCTGTTCGGGACTATCCTCTTTGTCAATGGCAACAGCCGCTTGAAAAATAATTTTTCCCTCATCATAATTTTCGTTCACCAAATGGATGGTAATTCCGGTTTCCTCATTTCCGGCATTTTTGACAGCCTCGTGAACACGCATACCGTACATCCCTTTACCCCCGTAGTTGGGAAGTAAGGCAGGATGTATGTTGACCATTTTGTCCGGAAACATCCGAATCAAGTCCACGGGGATTTGAAGCAAAAACCCTGCAAGTATCACAAAGTCAACCTTATATTTAACCAACTCCGCAGCTACTGCTCCATTTTCCAGCTCGGATTTCGAAAAAATTAGGGTAGGAACATTGAATTTTTTCGCTCTTTCCAGTACCCATGCATTTTTTTTATTGGAAGCGACCAATACAATTTTCCCTTTTTGAGAGGCCTGGAAGTATTCCATGATTTTTTGGGCGTTGGTGCCGCTTCCTGAAGCGAGAATGGCAAGGTTTTTCAAGATCTGCTAAATTTAGTTAGGTGATAAAATGATATGAAAAAAAGAATTTCTAATACGCAAGGGAATCCAGCTGGATTTATTCAGCAGGAAAATGGACGGCTACTTCCGGATGCATGGTGTAAAAACGAAATTGAGAACCATCATGAACCAGGATCCCGCTGGACTTATTATCCCCCATGATGGGGTTCTGAGGATATTTGGTCCATTTAACCAGGTCTTTGGAGACGGCTACATTCATGGTCCAGTCACTCCAGTCTTCGAGGGAAGTGCCGTGGTAATAGGCATAGTAGTGATCTTTGTATTTAATTACTTGATTTACAGCTACCCCATATTGATCGTAGGACTCAGGCCCCATTTGGATCACAGGATCATCTTGTACATTGGTCCAGGTAGTTAGATCCTCTGAAGTGGCCAGCCAGATTCCCTGATCGTTCCGTTCGTAAAAAAGGTACCAGGTTCCGTTTTCCACCCATACGGTAGGGGTGCCGTAAGGGCCTTCACTCAATGGGGATCCGTCTACCTGGCGAATATCCAGGTTTCCCTGGTTTTCCCAGTGTATTTTGTCTGAAGATGTCAGCATTTTCGCGATGTCGTTTTTCCCCTCGGCAAACATATAGTACTTACCGTCCTGTTTCCACACCATCATGTCCTCCACCCAGCTTTCCTTGAAAATGGGATTACCTTCGTGCCGGTTCCATTGAAAACCGTCTTCGGAATGAGCGTAGCCAAGTTTCAGGATGGTATTCTCCTCGTAATCTTCAAATCCCGTGTACCACAGATGATACCCGTCAGCTTCTTTTAATATAAAACCCCGTTCCCTAATTCGGCGATCCCAGGTAGTTTCACCGGTACCACTGAAGAGAGGGTTTCCGGGATGGGGAGTAAATTCGATAATCTCTTTGGGATAAGGTAAATTACCGTCAGTTTCACTACTTTCTCCGGTAGTGGAATTAGACTGGCAGGCTCCAACCAGGGAACAAACCAAAAGTGCCAGGAACTGCATCAACGTGTTTTTCATACCTCAATATAACGCAATTAATAGAAAAGATTAAAGAAAGCCCATGCTAAGAATCCCGGTAAGCATCAGGATTTTGGAAAACGTACTTAATTCGGTGAAATGCACTTTCCTGTCGGCTTTGTATATTTTCACCATAAACAGACCGAAGAACACGCTCAATCCGCTGAAATAAAGAAATAACAAGGGTTCGTTAATTTTAAATGTGACAAAGAGAATGGCACTGACAAACAGGAAAGCGATGAAAAAGATCACCTGCTTGGTTTTTCTAAAACCCAATACGATGGGTAGGGTGCGGCAACCGTGCTTCCGATCCCCATTTCGGTCTTCGATGTCTTTCAGTATTTCTCTGATTAAATTAATAAAAAAGGCAAACAGGGCATAGGTGAGTACCAAGAGCTCTGATTTTTGGTAGTAAAGGCCTACAATCCAAATTGCCAAACCGGTTAGAGCGGCCACGGTGAGATTGCCAATAAAGGGCAACCGTTTGAGTGAATTGCTGTAGAGCCAAAGTAGAAAGGCTGCCAGGAAGGTTATGGCACCAATTTTTGGGTGGACCAGCATGCCCAAAGCAATTCCAATCAGGTTCATGGCCGTGTGCAGGATCATGACCATCCGCCGTTTCATTCCCTTTCCAATAATCACCGCCTTGGGTCGATTCACGTAGTCTATTTTTACGTCGTAATAGTCATTGATCATATACCCAGATGCCGTGAGAATTACCGTGGAGGTAATGAGCAGGTACAAATGGTAATCCAACAAAATAAATTCCCCGGAGCGAGTAGTGCCCACCAGAAAAAAGGCAGTCATTAACTGCGCAAAAGCAACCATGAGCAGGTTCTCCGGACGGATGATTTTCACAAACGCACGGAAGGTAAAAGTCGGAGAAGCCTGTTTGTTTTTCATAATGCAAAATAACGACAATGGTATCAATAAGGGTAATATTTCCATGGAAAAAAAATCCACCATCAGCACTACAAAAAGGGAGGTAATCAATGGGTCATCCTATTGATTATCAAGGATATCCTGGGATACCATCTGGTATATTTCTGCCCATTGTTCGTTGGTTGCTAAAAAGCGGAGGTGGTTTTCCAGGGTGTCGAAATCCCCTCGCACCGCAGGCCCTGTTTGGGAAGCTTTGGCCCCCATCTGCAGGGATTTATTAATTTGCTCGATGATCAGCGGTTTTAACATCTCAAAATCCAGTCCCTGCTGCCTCATCAATGCCTCGGCCACCAATAGCATATGGTTGGTGAAATTGGACGCAAAAACAGCCGCCACGTGAATGGCACGGCGCTCAGATGATGGAACCAGATAATAGGGGGAAGAAAGGCTTTTGCAGAGGATTTTAAGTTTTTTTATTGTTTCGAATTCATCTGCTTCCAATAAAAAGGGCACCTCCTCAAACCCAATCTCCCGGCCTTTGGTTAAGCTTTGAAGTGGGTAGAGAATACCCGTGAAATCAGCCGAACTTTGGGCCAGAATATCCAGCGGCAGCACGCCACTTGTATGCAGCAGGGTACTGTTTTCAGGGAGTAATATCGCCTCTGCAATGCCTGCTACTGCTTGATCACTCACGGCGAGTATATAGATCCTGGCTGAACTTTCCGTAAAATCCAAGACATCGCATGCCTCCGTGCCATAAAGTCGGGATGAAAGTTTTTCAGCAGCAGCTAAATCTCTCCCATAGATTTCTGAAATGACGTGTCCGCCATTTTCCAGTGCGGAAGAAAGGTGATAGGCCACATTTCCAGTACCAATAATTGCAATTGTGAACTTCATGCCTGAAAAGTAAAAAAATAACCCCTAATTCACATCAGGGGTTAAGTAAATTCTGAGTAGCGGCACGTTATTCAAGGCCTTTTTTCTTCATTTTCTGAAACTCATCAAATCTCCTGAAAATGGCAACGCTAAATCCAATTAGCATCACGATGGTACCCAGCCAAAGGACATTTATCATCGGCTTTACAGCCGCTTTCATTACCACATAGTCCTTTTGATACGTACTTATTTTAAAGACAAACTTGTTATCTTCCGGTACGATGTTTTCAACCTCTACTTTAATTCCCAGATCATTGTCAATGTCTGCAATCTTGCCCACCTGATTCCCACGGATCAGAAAAACAGGTGCCAGCTTTTTCTCCACATCGTAATCCAATATGGTAAGGTTGGCTTTAACGGCCACATCTCCCTCCTCCAATGGTACCCCATCCAATTCATTGACCACTTCGGCACCCTCAAACTGGGTAACGAAATCGTTTATGAAAAATTGATCACCGGGGGCAGCATTCACTGATTCCGCCTCTTTCCATTCGGGTTCTTCGTAATCATTTATGGCAGAGACATGTGTATAAAGGTCTCGGGTCAGGTATCTTTTCGAATCCGGAGAGGAAATCAATCCCATGGTGGGATTGGGCTGCGACATGGGGTAAAGGGTAAACTTAAGTTCGTCATCCTGAAAATACTCTACTTTAAAGTAAGAGTTTTCCTGCAAAACAAGGCTTACCGTATCCCCCTTGGAATGGTAGAGTTGGTCATTGAACTGTATATCCTCCAGTGCTACTGCCTGGTTTATTTCGCCTGTAGCCTCCAGGGCATCGGCTTTCACATAGCCGGGAACCCCGGTCACTTTCTTATACCTTCCCCTGTAAATGACCTCATACTCTTTCATTTGCAAAGGCTTGTTAATCCAAAGTAGTACGTTCTCTTTATTCAGATCATCCTCCCAGTCTTTTTTATACGTCAAACCGGACATGTTGATGGAGATGGTGTCGGAATAGCCGGAAGAAAACATTACTCCTATCAGTATCATTCCCAATCCAATATGAGCCAGGGAACCTCCTGAAAGCTTGAAGGTCTTCTTTCTTATAAGTTTGATAAGGATGGTGCTATTGGCAACGATGGTAAAGGCACCTGCCAGAACGATCACGATGTAAGTGATGTCATAAACCTTCCCGATGGTGATGATCAACGCAGCCAGCACCATGGAGATGATGTAAGGGGTGACCAGGGAATTTTTCAGATCCTTTTTATCCATCTTGTTCCACCAGAAAAACTGCCCAATCCCAGTCAGTAACGCCAGGGCCACAGCAAACCAGACCTGAAACTTGGTGTAAAAACCAATTTGATCAGCAGGAGGTGCCAAATTTGAAAGGCCTCCAAAACTTTCGATCAAGGCATTGTATACTGGAATAGAGGTTGGAATAATGACCTGAAAGGCCATTAAACCCAGGGTAGTGGCACCAATAAATATCCAGAATTCTCTGGAATAAACGGAGGCCTCTTTTTCGGAAGTAGGAATATGTTTCCATTCCCTGACGGCCAGAAAAACAGCTACTACCAGAAAGAAAAGCATGTAAATCAACAGCTGTCCCGAGAGACCGAGATCGGTAAAAGAATGCACCGATGAGTCGCCCAATACGCCACTTCTTACAAGAAACGTAGCGTATAATACCAATATAAAGGAGCCGATAACCAACACCATGGAAGTTTTCAAAGCGGTGGTGCTTTTTTTGAAGGTAATCATGGTATGGATCGCTGCTACCATGATAAGCCAGGGTACATATACCGCATTTTCCACGGGATCCCAGTTCCAATAGCCTCCAAAATTAAGCGTCACGTATGCCCAATAGGCACCCATAATGATACCCATCCCAAGGATCATAGCAGAAAAGATGGCCCAGGGCAAAGCGGGTCGAATCCATTCAGAATACTTTTTTAACCCAAGCCCTGCCATCAAAAAGGCAAAAGGGATGAGTGTGGAGGCATAGCCTAAAAACAGTGTTGGTGGATGAATGACCATCCAAATATTTTGAAGGAGCGGATTCAAACCGGTACCATCCTCGGGGACAAACTCGGGATTGATCTGGAAAATGGGGGCATCGGATACATCCCGAAGCAACATGAAAGGAGAACTACCGATTTTGAGGTCGCCAATCACTACTCCTAAAATCATAGAAACCAAAAATGCCTGCACCAGCATAAATACCAGCATCACCGGGCCTTCCCAAAACCGGTTGGTGTGAATGACCACTAATCCTAATACCACATTCCAGAAAATCCAAAGGATGAAGGCTCCCTCCTGACCTTCCCAGAAGCTGGATATCATGTAATGAACAGGTAGGCCTATAGAGGAATGGGAATAGGCATAAAAATATTCAAAACGATGGTTGTAGATAATTTCGAACAAGGAAAATGCAATGGCAACGGATGCAATCCCATGAATGTAGAACGTGATCCGGCTAAAGTTTCTCCAGGAAGGTTTTTCCAGTTCACTGGCACGGGTAAAATAATAATAGGAAATGGCAGAAATCAATGCACTGACAAAAGCCAGAATTACCATGAAATGGCCCAGATTACCCATAAAGGTATTCATCATATTTTACTGTAATTTAAAGTGTGTTACTTCCTGATGCTTCAGGATGAAGCAGTCTTGACATCAGTCTCCTGATATTTGGAAGGGCATTTCATAAGGATCTTGTCTGCAACAAACATTTCTTCGGTTTTGTATGTACCGATCACCACCACCTGCTCAGATCGAATGAAATCTGCCGGAACGGGTTCATTGTAATATACCTGCTGCTCCATACCGTCATTGTCCACCATTACGAATGTGAAAGATGTTTTATCTTGTCCCACTTCTATGCCTACTACTTCGCCTTCGGAATCTTTCTTCAACTGACCCACCACGTGAATGGCTTCTGTATTGCCATTGATAGCCATTGATTTGGCTGTGGAAAAGCTTTCATAGGTGCTCGCATCGCCAATAGAGGTGATAATGATGATGATGGCCACGCCAATGATTCCCAGGCCGATAATATGTCCTCTTTTCATGATCTAATCGTTAAATTTTTTCTCCAGTCCGCTGATTCTACGATCGGTCTGTATGACATAAACCAGAATACCACCCAAAACAATTCCAATAATGGTCACTAAAACGTAGATTTTTCCTTCCGATCGCATGCCGTCAGCCATTTGCACGGTGGAATTTTGATAATCTTCTGCCGTAATGTCAATTTTATCCTGTGCTGTGCCGGTAAAACTAATCAATAAAAGGAGAATGAAAATGTATTTTTTCATGTTATTGGTTAATCAATTTGTCTTCTAATTTTCTTTCCAAACGCCTGTAACGGACCCGGATCGTACTGATCCAGGTGCCCAAAAGGGTCCAGCCGATGATGGCAGGATAAAATACCGTACGGAGATTGCTATCCATGTCGTATGCATTGAATCCCGGGTTTCCGCCGTTCCCGGGGTGCAGGCTGTCCGTCAACCTCGGTAAGATAAAAATAAGGGGAATGAATGCTGCAAAAGCAAAAATACTATAAACGGCACTTATTCTAGCCCGCTGATACACATCTGTCAATGAGTTTCGTAAAACCAGATAAGCAAAATACATCAGCAAGCCTATTGCCGATGCATTGAGCTTGGGATCATTCGTCCAGTAATCTCCCCAGGTAAATTTAGCCCAAATCATTCCGGTGCTAATTCCCACCACGCCGAAAAGGATGGCCGTGTTGGTGAATTCGACGGACATGTCATCATGAACTAAATCACCTGAACGAAGGTGCAGAATCCCATAATATACGGCAACAATCAACATTAACAGCATGCCAAACCACATGGTTACGTGGAAAAACAAGGCTCGGATGGTTTCATTTAAAATCGGCAACCGGGGCACATCGATTAACAAACCTGCAATTATCGTATAGGCTAACAGCACAATGGCCAGGATTTTCCACCAATAAGTTTTCATTTACAGTTATTTTTAGAGATCACTCCTTTCCAATTCCTCAGGAGCAACTAAACTCCCCTCTCCGGCCGGAAATGAAATTTCAGATTGGGAAATTAAGCCCGGAGAAAGGTAGAAATCTTTCCGTCAATTCAGTGGCAAAAATAAGTGTTTCTAAGTGATTTATTTACAATTGTCGGGTTTATTTGCTCACCGGTCGAGAGCAGGTAAAAAGCAGGTATTACCGGCGGCTAATGGTGTCTCAACTCCGCCAAAGGTAGGGGAAGAGAATATAGGAACTGACGGCTACGATGGCATTAATGGCCAATAGTGTTACTATTTTTTCGACATTAATTTCCCTATCCAAACCATCGATCGCATTTTTTGAAACCTGGATGGCCATGAGCAGAATGGGGATCAAAACGGGAAAACTCAAAATAGCCATCAAGGTGCCGTTGTTGCTGGTTTTGGAAGCAATGGCCGAAACCATGGTCAGGGAAGCCGAAAAACCCAGCGCTCCAAGAAATAAGTTGAGCAGAAAAAGAGGTTGGTCAGCCACCGGATTTCCAAACACCACTCCAAAAACCAGGTAACCCAGTAAGGCCAACACTAGGGTAAGCAGGGTGTTGTAAATGGTCTTGGAAAGGATGATCGCTTCCGGAGAGGCAATCATATAGTAATACAGTTGCCTGCCCTGATGCTCTTGCACAAAACTTTTAGCCACCGCATTTACAGAAGAAAACAAAATAATGATCCAGTAAAGGGCATTCCATACAGGTACTCCCAGATTCCCCTTACCGGCACCCATGCTGAGGTAGGTGATAAAAACAGCACTTATTACATATAGAAGAATACCGTTGATGGCATACTTTTGTCGCCACTCCAGGACTGCTTCTTTTCTGACTAATAGGACGATTTCCTTCCACATACTGCGGCAAATATAGGCAGAGGGATATTATTGTCAGCGATAATAGGGTTATTTTGTATGGGGATTAGCCTAAATCAACGGAAGGCGGGTAACTATAATAGGGATTCTCATTTAGTGAGATAACCGAAATCTGGAGAAATTGTATAAGCATACCAAATTTTATTGTTTTTATGGATAATAAAATAGCCAATGAGATCGAGCTGAAGCAAAGAAGAGACTTCATGAAGAAAATGGTATTGGGAACGGCTGCCAGCATGATGCCCGTTTATGGTTTGCAAGCCTGGGACAAAATGAAGGAATCAATGGGAGAAAAATCCTTTGTACCGGTAATGTTGACACCTTACAATAAGGACAAATCGGTGGATTATAAAGGGTTGGAATCCCTGACAGATCATTACCTGGCAGCCGGTGCCAGGGGTTTGTTTGCCAACTGTCTCAGCAGCCAAATGTACGACCTGAGTCCCGAAGAACGACTGAAGGTAACGAAAACGGTAGTCAATCGGGTCAACGGGCGCTTTCCGGTGGTCGCTACGGGTTCCTTTGGAAAAGATGCTTCCGAGAAGGCGACGTTTTCCAAAAAATTGGCGGATACTGGAGTGGATGCAGTCATTTTGATTACTTCTCATTTTGCAGCATCTGAGGAATCGGATAAAACCATGATCCGCAACCTGGAAGCTTACCTGAACCAAACCAATTCCCTGGCTTTGGGGACCTACGAGTGTCCCAGCCCCTACAAGCGGATTTTGTCCCTGGAAGTGCTGGATTTTCTTTTGGGTACCGGGCGGCTGGTTTACCACAAAGACACCACAGAAGACATCGAACATATCCGTAAAAAGCTTCGCCTGTCTGAGGGGTCTGACCTTGGTCTTTACAATGCCCATATGGGAAGCGCCGTCGCCTCACTGCGCGCAGGAGGAGCAGGGTTATCCCCAATTGCCGGCAATTATTACCCGGAAGTAATTGCCTGGATTTGTCAACATGCCGAAGATCCTGCCAAAAAAGCGGAAGTGGATTGGCTTCAGGATAAGTTGACCGAAATGGAGTCCAGAATCACAGTCAATTACCAGTTATCGTCCCGCTACTACCTGAATAAATCCGGTTTGGACCTCGAAATTACAAGCAGAAGGTCAAACGCATCGCTGAGTAGGGATGAGCAGGACCAAATTGATCAGGGACACCGTGAAGTTCAGGAATGGAAAGAACGGCTGGGGATTTGATGCCCTAAATTTGCAGGAATATTAAAACTTTGAATTAGGAAATCCACTCAAATCCCAGGTAAGGAACCAGGACCTCAGGCATTTTTATTCCCTTTTCGCTCTGATTATTTTCGAGTAAAGCAGCAACTATCCGGGGTAATGCCAGGGCACTCCCATTAAGCGTATGGGCCAACACGGTTTTCCGGTCGTGATTTTTGAAACGTAGTTTTAACCGGTTGGATTGATAAGTTTCAAAGTTACTCACCGAACTTACCTCCAGCCACCGTTCCTGGGCGGCGGAGAAAACTTCCATGTCGTAGGTCAGGGCAGAAGTAAATCCCATATCTCCTCCGCAAAGCCGCAGAACCCGGTAGGGAAGCTCCAGTTTTTGCAAAAGCTGCTGCACGTGAAGGCTCATTTCTTCCAGGGTTGGGTAAGATTGTTCAGGATGCGTTATTTGGACGATCTCGACTTTGTCAAATTGGTGAAGCCGGTTAAGCCCTCGCACATGTGCGCCCCAATTACCAGCTTCTCTTCTGAAACAAGGGGTAAATCCCGCATTTTTTTTCGGTAGATCAGCTTCTGCCAGCACCTCATTACGATACATATTGGTGATTGGAACCTCTGCGGTGGGAATCAGGTAGAGTCCATCTTCGGCGGCCAGGTACATTTGGCCTTCCTTGTCCGGCAACTGCCCCGTGGCGTATCCGCTTTCCTCATTAATCATAATAGGGGGCTGGACCTCATGGTACCCCGCTTTTTCCGCTTCATCTAGGAAAAAGTTTACAAGGGCCCGCTGTAATTTAGCTCCTTTTCCTTTGTAAACCGGAAACCCGGCTCCTGTGATTTTAACACCCAGTTCGAAATCAACAATATCGTACTTTTTTATCAAGTCCCAGTGGGGGAATTTATGTGCGGGGTTTAATTCGGGGATTTGCCCGTTTTCTAGTACGACTTCATTGTCTTCAGCAGATTTCCCTGCCGGCACCGATTCGTGCGGTATATTGGGTATGGAGTAGAGTAATTGCGTCAGGGAGTTTTCGCAGCTACTGTATTGCTCCTCTAACGCTTTGACTTGGGATTTTTTCGCAGCCGTTTGTTCTTTAAGGCCCTCGGCTTCCTCCTTTTTCCCACTTTTCATCAATTGCCCGATTTGTTTTGCCAGGGCATTGGATTCGGCCTGTAGGGAGTCTCTTTCTACCTGTGTTTGCTTCCTTTTATCATCCAGATCCAGCACCTGCCGAAGCAGGGTTTCCGGATTTGGAACGTTTCTTTTTGCTAAACCCTGGCAGGCACGCTCGAAATTTTCTCTTATCTCATTTACCTGAAGCATAGGTTGGGGGCTTTTTCAGTTCAAAATTTAGCTTGCAAAGATAAGGAATAAGTTTCGGGCAATCGGTATTTTATGGATAATTTGGAATCCCTGATTGGCAAAATTGTGCGAATTGACTATCTTCAAACTTTATCTTTTACCAACCCTTAATTTAGTATATGAAAGCCAAGGTTTTTGCCGTTTTATTTTGTTTTATTTCCGTTTATTCGGTACTGGCCCAGCAGGACCCCTTACGGATTATCATGATTGGTGCGCATCCGGATGATTGTGATATAAAAGGTGGAGGAACCGCCTCCTTATATGTAGCCATGGGCCATAAGGTGAAATTTGTTTCGGTGACCAACGGGGATGCGGGGCACATGGAAGAGGGAGGAGGAATGCTGGCCAAAAGACGTATTGCCGAAACCCAGGAAGTAGCCAGAAGGATGGGGGTGGAGTACGATGTGCTTGACAATCACGATGGAGAATTGTTGCCCACGCTGGAAATCCGCCTTCAGATAATCCGGAAAATCCGCGAATGGAACGCTGACGTGGTCATTGCGCCCCGTCCCAACGATTACCATCCCGATCACCGATATACCGGGGTGCTGGTGCAGGATGCTGCTTACATGGTTGGGGTACCTAATGTGGCCCCGGATACGCCGCCATTAAATAAAAACCCAGTCTTTCTGTATTTTCAAGACCATTTTCAAAAACCCAATCCCTTTGAGCCACACGTGGCTGTGGACATCACTCCTGTAATCGATAAAAAAATCAACGGCATGGATGCTCACGAATCTCAGTTTTACGAGTGGTTGCCCTGGATTGGTGGCTATGCAGATGAAGTTCCGGAAGGGAAAGAGGAACGAAAGGAATGGTTAAAAGGGAAACGATTTGGCAGCATTAACCCCGCCGTAAGGAAAAGCCTCGAAAAATGGTATGGAGCAGGTAGGGCTGAGGAGGTTCAATATGCAGAAGCCTTTGAAGTTTGTGAGTACGGCTCCCAACCTTCAAAGGAAGATTTGAAAAGGCTTTTTCCCATGCTTGGAAAATGAGTTTTTTGGTGCAATCAGCTAATGAGTAGCCGAATCGATTTACTCTAAATGTTGTAAATTTAATGAAATCGACCCTGACGAGAATGCCAATCGGAGGGAATTTAATAAAGGACCTGCCTGCCGGTAGGTAGGTGCGACATCATCCCAAATCAGTTTCGGGACAGGCTATCCCGACCTTCGGTAGGGGATAAGTTGTGACCAATCAAAGAAAATTATAAACACATGAAGGGAAAGAATATTTTGGTAACTGGCGGTGCCAGTGGTATTGGACTAGCGATCGTCAAAAAATTTGCTGCTGCCGGAGGTAAGGTTTACCTACTGGATTTTAATGAAGAAAATGGTCAGATAGTAACCTCAAGGCTAAAGGAGGAAGGCTTTCGGGTTGAATTTAGAAAAATGAATGTCGCAGTCCGACAAGAAGTTCAGGAAGTGGTGGATGGGATCGAAGGGAACATTGATGTGCTGGTAAACAATGCAGGGGTCTCCCATATCGGCAACCTGGAAAGTACGGAGGAGGCGGACCTGGATCGACTGTATGCGGTTAATATAAAAGGAGTATTTCACTGTTCGAAAGCAGTGATTGGAAGAATGAAATCCCAGGGAGGAGGCGTTATTATCAACATGGCCTCGGTCTCGGCTACCATGGGAATTCCCGATCGATTTGCCTATTCTATGACGAAAGGGGCGGTGCTTAATATGACGCTGACCATAGCTCGGGATTACGTAAAGGATAACATTCGGTGCAATGCCATTTCTCCTGCCCGGATTCATACTCCCTTTGTAGACGATTACCTGGCAAAAACGTATCCGGGAAAAGAAAAGGAAATTTTTGATCAGCTGGCAGCCACGCAGCCGGTGGGAAGGATGGGAAGTCCGGAAGAGGTGGCCAACATGGCCTTTTTCCTGGCTTCGGATGAAGCAGCCTTTCTGACAGGCGCAGATTACCTGGTAGATGGTGGTTTTTGTAAATTAAAAATGTAACAACTATAAATAGAAGTAACCCATGAGATTAATTCGTTTTGGAAAAATAGGGAATGAAAAACCAGGTGTTGTCACTGACTCCGGGAAAATACTAGATTGTTCTGCCTATGGAGCCGACTGGACGGCGGCCTTTTTAGGTGAGGCAAGTCGTTTGGAAGATTTTAAAAAATGGTTGGCATCGAATAGCGACTCTTGTCCGGAGGTAGGTGCAGATGAAAGGTTAGGTTCGCCTGTCCCCTATCCATCTAAAATCATGTGCGTTGGGTTGAACTACTCCCTACATGCCAAAGAAAGTGGCATGGAAGTGCCCAAGCAACCGGTATTATTTATGAAGGCCACTTCGGCACTGTCGGGTCCTTTCGATCCCATTGTCATTCCAAAAAATTCGAAAGCTACTGATTGGGAGGTGGAATTGGCTATTGTTATCGGTAAAAAAGCAAGTTACGTATCGGAAGAAGAAGCCATGGACCATGTTTTCGGGTACGTGCTTCACAACGATGTCAGTGAAAGGGAGTTTCAGTTGCAGCATGGGGGGCAGTGGGTGAAAGGCAAGAGTTGTGATACCTTTGCTCCATTAGGGCCTTACCTGGTCACAAAGGACGAAATCAAGGATCCTCATCAGTTGCGGCTATGGCTGAAGGTAAACGGAGAAATGATGCAAGATAGTAGCACCTCTGATTTGGTATTTAATGTACCTCAATTGGTAAGTTATATCAGCCAATACATGAGTCTGCTACCGGGGGACATTATCAGTACCGGAACTCCCGCCGGAGTGGGAATGGGTTTAAAACCACCCAGATACCTCAAAGCCGGCGATGAAGTGGAGCTGGGTATTGAAGGGTTGGGTGTTTCCAGGCAGCGAGTGGAGGCATTGTAGGGAGAATTCCCGAAGACCAAATCATATAAAGAGAGAAGGTAATGTCATATTGCCTTCTCTTTTACATTTTATTCGTCGACGTTATCGAAATATACTTTTAAATGCACGCTCATTTTTTCCCTGAAACTCGAAGGAGTCCCTTCTTTTAGCTCATTCAATAAATCCCGATGTATGACGGCATTCTTAACTTCCGTTTTCCCAATGATTTGTCCGCTATGGACTAAGTTAAATATCGGGTGTAGCATTTTCTGAAAGCGTAACAGCGTTTGGTTGCCGGAAATTTCGTAGAGACCTTGAATTTGTATTTCTCGGGTTACATGGAAACAAAAAGATTGGGATTAACAGAAAAAATACCACTGGTACTGCGAAAAATAAGCTTAAAGGAATTTTATGATTAAATGATAAGGATATGGTAAAAGACAAATTTAATGGAGTCATCGGAATACTGGTTATCACAGCTCTGGTAGCCTATGGATGTGGAAGTAAGGAAGTGAAAGAGCAGACAGCTATGGAAAATAATACTGAAAAAGTGGATGATGGTATTCAGCGAAATCTGGTGCTCAATCCCGGAGATAATAATCCCCGAAACAGTGAAGGGGATTTTATTCAGCTAAATGACGGCCGCATTCTTTTTGTTTACTCCCATTACTATGGGGAGTCTTCCAGTGATCATGCCACGGCCTATTTGGCTGGAAGGTACTCTTCCGATCAGGGGGAAAGCTGGACAGATAAGGATGTGGAGATCCTTCCTAACGAAGGGGGAATGAACGTTATGTCTGTTTCCCTCCTTCGCTTACAAAATGGGGATATTGCCATGTTCTATTTAAGGAAAAATGATACGGATGACTGTATCCCCATGATGCGGATTTCCAAGGATGAAACCCAAACCTGGTCAGAGGCCATACCCTGTATTACAGATAAGGAAGGTTATTTTGTGTTGAACAATGACCGGGTCATTCAACTGGAGGACGGCCGGTTAATGCTTTCTGTGGCCAGGCATGCTGGTCCGGACATGGAGTGGAGTGGTAAAGGGGATATATTCTCCTATTACTCGGATGATAATGGCCAAACCTGGCAAAGCAGTGAAGAAGTGCCCAATCCAGAGGATATTGTTCTTCAGGAGCCCGGCTTGGTGGCGTTGGAGGATGGATCCATTTTAATGTTTATCCGTTCCAATGCAGGGGTACAATGCTATTCTTATTCCCAGGATAGGGGCGAAACCTGGTCTGAGGTAGAAAAAAGTACCTTAGTGTCTCCAGTATCCCCGGCCACTATTGAAAGAATTCCGAGTACCGGAGACCTATTGGCCGTATGGAACAATAATTTATCCGATGACCCGGAAATATCCAAGCTCAGAACGCCTTTAAATGCGGCCATTTCAAAAGACGAGGGAAAAACCTGGGAAATGACCAAAACCCTGGAAGATGACCCTGACGGTTGGTATTGTTATATTGCCATGGATTTTGTTGGAGAGGATGTTTTGCTGGGGTACTGTGCCGGGAACCGTCCTGCTGGAACCGGCCTATCTGTAACCAATGTCAGCAAAGTGGACATGGATTGGCTCTATGATGAGTAGGCTTCTTTTAGAAATATCGCTTTTGAATTAATCAAATAACGCGAGAATGTCAATAAACACCTAACCTGTTTAAATTTGACTAATTGACTGATACCATACATGTTAAACCTGTTTCCTACTACTACCATAAAAGGCTCAAAACCGGGACCCAATAGGTTTATCTTTGACCTTTTTCAAAAGCTGCTCGGAATGATAGGCGGTAGCCTTGCCGGGGTCTTTGTGCTGGCCATTTTTAGCCAAAAAGCTAATGCCACGGGGGTGATTATCGGTACCATTTCCGGAGCGGTGATTACCTTTTCCATAAGCAGATATACCGATGTAAACGGCTATTTGTATGGCGCTATCGGCGTTCTAAGTTGTGTGCTTATTGGCTATGTCTTCAGCCTTTTTTTTCCGAAAGGGACCGGCCAACCTGATGGGTTCACTTTTAAATCCATTGTTAAAAAATGATAATTCAAAAAGACAAAAGCAGGAGCTGAAAAGAGAGGCTAAATAGCAGCTGCTTTATTCATCCATTACTCCTCCCTTTTATTATGGGGAGGCTTTTTTTGGAGCTGTTCCGTTTTAATATGCAAATCCCGCTGGGGAAAAGGGATTTCTATTTTTTCGGATGCAAAAGCCTGGTAGATCTCACGAAGAACTTGATTTTTTACCTGTAGCCATTGATCAAAATTGGCCACCCAAAACAATATCCGGAATTCGACAGCACTGTCGCCAAAATTATGGACGAAAATATTTGATTTAGGGAAAGAAAGAATTCCGTCTTGATCAAGAATTTTATCAATGACTTTATGAACCTTTTCTAGATCCGTACCATAGGCCACTCCTATCATTAGTTCTATACGCTTGCTTTTGTTGGATAAGGTCCAATTTACGAGATGCTGTGAAAGGAGATCTCCGTTTGGAATTATGACTTCAGAACCATCATAGGCCTGAAGGGTACTGGACCGTATTCCTACCTCCTTCACTACTCCAGACCGGTTTCCCACCTCAATGGCATCCCCTACTTGGATGGGGCGCTCAAAGGCAAGGATGATTCCTGAGACAAGGTTGTTGACAATGGTTTGTAGCCCAAATCCTATTCCTACACTAAGAGCTCCCAATACAATGGCTAGCTTATCCAGGGATAAACCGGAAGCAGCTATTGCCAGGAAAAAACCAATAGTAAGAATGGCAAGCCGAATAAGCAATATGGAGGACCCCAGGCGTTTATCCCGTTGCTCCAGGTTTTGATTGTCACGAATGGATGCGAAATAGGCAATGTTTTTTGCGAGCACAGAAGATACCCAAATCAACAGAAAGAAGGTTAAGATACTCCCATAAGTAAAACTCGTGTTACCAAATGTTCTGTCTTTCTGCAGGAAGGTAATCAACTGATCCCCCAGGGTTTGGTTAAGAGATATATTTACCAACAGTAAATAAAGCCACATCAGCAGGGCTAGAAAGGAGAAAATCTTCTTTAAGCGACTGTAAATGGCTTGGTAGTTAAGGAAATTGGCGTAGTCTTTTTGGTTTTCCTTACTTAATTCCGATTGCAGGTAAATTCCTTCCATAACCACCAGGACAAATACATAAAGGGATATGCCCTGCATGGTGCTGAGAGTGGAAGCAACCCCCAAAATTTTCCCCAGGCTGAATCTTCCTACGATATGAAACGCAATGGACATGAGTTGCATGGCAAGAAAAAAATAGATCAGGTAGGGTAAATTAATTGGAAACAGATGCTGTTTTTCTTTAATCAGTTTCAAAAGCTGAATCCCCATAACGATACCCACCATAGAGAAGCCCAGCAAGTACCATTTTTCCTGGTGGGCCAATTGGGTAATAAGATTACTAGACCCGAATACCAAAAAGGAGCCCACCATTACCGACCACAGGACCATGGAAGAGCGATCGAGGACTATACGAATAAGAAAAGTAGTCACCAAAACGCTTCCAAACAAAAAGCTTAGGATCAATAAATATGGGGGGAAACTAAACAGGTACGGGCCAACCGTCAAAAGGATAAGGGCTGTTCCCAAGAAGGGTGAATACCTCAGGTATTTGCTGCGTTGTAGGATAAGGCTGGAAAAATCCTTGGTTTGACTGATTTTTTCAATCATCGTTCGGATCCAGAAGTAAATAAGTAAAAAGGCAGCTATCAAAAAAATAAGCCAACCATACTTGGTTTCCAGGTAGTGTTTCAATATTACCCGGTTGAGAATCAAGGTTTCCTGAATAACCTCCGAAAATGGTTTTTTAGAAGTAGTGGCATGAGCCTGCCAGAGGTATGGACTGTCTCTTTTCAAAAGATCACGCCTGAATTCTGCTTGTCGCAAGCGCACCGACTCCAGCAGCTCGTCCAATTGGATTTTTATTCCGGAAAGTTGCGTCTGAATCCGAAGCCCTGCAAAACGCTTTACCCGATACAGGCTGTCTACGTTTTGGAATCTTTTCTCTAGTGCTTCCTTTTGCTGTAAATAGCCCTGCAAAGGTTGCGGTTCTTCCTTGCCTTTATCTTCATGTAGAACTTGGTTAATGCTGCTTAGTTTTTCTTCCGCATCAATTAAGTCGGTAGATCTTTTATTGATGGCTTCTTGCCATTTGTTTACTTGTTGGTTATACCCAATAATCAGGTTTTCCAATTCATTTAAAAACCGTAAATTCACCGTGCTTTGCTCCGTCAGAGATTGTTCGCGAATCCGATTGAGCACCATTTCTATGACAGGAAGCTCTTCCTGAAGGAAGGAGGTATCCTGAGCTTGTCGCAGCCTTGCCTGAGTTTCTTGCAAAATGTTCAGGAATTTTTGGTTCTGCTGTATGCGTTGCCCCATACTCAACGGTTCTTTTGCCAGTGAGTCAGCCAGATTGACAGTGTCATTTTTCACTTGCGGGACTAGATCAAGAAGCTGACTACCGCTTTGAGAAAAGGCGGAAACCGAACTTATTATACAAAAGAGGCCATAAAAAAGACTGTAGTACACCGTACCCACTTTTTTTAAAGTAGTCGTGAAGATCGAGGTATGCCTGCTCATTTGATGAATTGAAGGTTGAGCATAAAGGAAACGGATGAATTTTAATTAAATTTAATAGAAAAATATCGGATCAGGAGATTTAATTTAATATGTTTTTTGTTTATAGGGGAGTTGCGATTGAATGGCTTTAACGAGTTGTGTTTTATTGGTAGTAAAAGCCTAAGAGAAGAATGTTTGTTAATTGCTGTTAAAATCCTTCGATTTTAGTGTAGTGGCATTGTTTTGGCAACAACTTATTGCACGAAAAGACGTGTATAATTGAGGTAATTTAAAAGAAAGGTATACAATGAATAGAAAACAGTTTTTCCTAGGAATGATCCTGGCGTCCCTGATTGGTGGTATGGTAGCCATATTGGGGGTCAGTTTGTTACAAAACAACCAGGACTCATCCACCAATTTCACAGAAAAACAAGACACAAGTTTAGTTAATTGGTTGGCAGACGATCGATTTGTGATTCCGGAAGGAATCAACTTTGTGGCTTCTGCAGAGCAGGTAACCCCGGCGGTTGTCCATGTACGAAGTACGGTTACCATGGGAAATAGAGAAAGTGGAGTGGATCCCCTGGAAGAATTCTTCGGGTTTCGGTCCCCCCGGGGAGAAGCGCCTCCGAGACAAGGAAGAAGTTCCGGGTCTGGAGCCATCATCTCTAAAGATGGTTACATTGTGACCAACAACCACGTGATAGATAATGCTTCCAAAGTAGATGTCACTCTCCAAGACAACAGGCGTTTTACCGCAAGAGTGGTTGGGACGGATCCAACGACTGATTTGGCATTGTTAAAGATCGACGCAAATAACTTGCCTTTTATTCCATTTGGTGACTCGGATCAGGCAAAGATTGGGCAATGGGTGTTGGCAGTAGGAAACCCTTATGAGCTTAATTCGACGGTTACTGCCGGCATTATCAGTGCCAAGTCCAGAAATATTGGGATTCTCCGAGACGAGAGTGGCCTGCAGGTAGAATCATTCATTCAAACCGATGCAGCAGTGAATCCAGGAAATTCTGGAGGACCCTTGGTGAATTTGAATGGCGAAATCGTGGGCATCAATACAGCCATTGCCTCCCGGACGGGTGGTTTTAGTGGTTATTCCTTTGCAGTTCCAAGTGCGATTGCCAAGAAAGTGATGGATGATTTGCTAGAGTTTGGAACGGTACAGAGAGGATTGTTGGGAGTAGTCATCATGGATGTTAGCGCCGATTTGGAGGAATTCATCGGTGAAGAGGTATCTGTGAATAGAGGAGTATATATAAGAGAAGTCAACGAAGGCAGTGGGGGTGAAGAAGCCGGGTTGCAAAAGGGCGATATTATTATCGGCGTAGATGGTTTTGATACCTACACTACTTCTGCCCTGCAGGAACGGGTGGCCAGAAAACGTCCGGGTGACGAGGTGGAAGTAACCTTTCTGAGAGATGGGGAGGAAATGACTACCAAGGCCACCTTGAAAAATATATCTGGTGACACGAAAGTGGTCATTAAAGAATTACCCAAAACAACTGAGTTTGAAGGAGTGATTTTTGAAGATTTGAATGCTAATGTTAAAGAACGACTTGAGCTGGAAGGAGGGGCATCTATTTCAGTGATTGATAATGATACCTGGCGGGAAGCCGGAGTCAATGAAGGATTTATCATTACCAAAATTGGCCGAACCAAAATTATGAGTGGTGCAGACGTGCTGGAAGCACTCAAAAACTACAAAGGAGAAGAAGTAACTATATTGGGCGTATATCCCAATGGTCAACGGTCCTACTATGATTTGGACTTATAATTTTTGATCCAATAAATATTAAAAAGGCTGTTCTAAAATTTGAACAGCCTTTTTTTTGACTTACGGAAACAGGATGAAAAAGTAACAAAGCATAACAAAAAAGCCTCACTTATAGATTCAGAATGTAAGTTGAGGGATTCGAACCCCCGACCCTTCCGATGGTAATCGGAATGCTCTGAACCAACTAGCCGGATTTTTGGATCAGTTCCTGTATTTTAATTCTGCTTTTCCACTTTTTGACTTGAGTTTCCCTGGCGAAGGCCACTTCTTTAGTATCAAATTCCTCGGTATACACCAGCTTTCAATCCGGAACGGTTCCGGTAAACCCTTTATGGTTGGAGTTCTGTTTTCGAATGCGCTCGGCTAAATCGTCACAGGAAGCTCCAATATAAAACCGGTCTTTAATTTCGGAGTAAAGTATGTAAAAATGGCAATGCATAAACAAAAAAGGCCCTGATTAAGGGCCAAAGTAGTGGGAGTTGAGGGATTCGAACCCCC
>NZ_WNKF01000001.1 GCF_010119225.1 Cyclobacterium roseum
TTTTTACTTAACTATCAATATTTCAGTATATTGAATAGTTGAAATCCTCGAAAAAATCCCCCAACCCCCTTTAGAAAGGGGGAATTGCTGAAAATGTGATTTTTTGCTGAAATTGGGTAATGCAATCGGGCTAATAAACGCCAAGGTTTTTAAATTCCGTAAGCCCGAACGTGCACAAATCCCCCTTATCAAGGGGGCAAGGGGGATTTTTTTACTTAACTATCAATATTTCAGTATATTGAATAGTTGAAATCCTCGAAAAAATCCCCCAACCCCCTTTTAAAAAGGGGGAATTGTTTACGTTGGGATTTTTAGATTTTACCTTCCTGATGAAGCGTTACTTCTTTCATACCCTGCCGGATACTTTCCAGAATTTCCTGCTTGCTAGGTTCCTCAAAATCCTATGGATACGAATGAAATCCAGGCTTTTCACGAAATTGAGAAAAGCGGCGGCTTTGCTGTCTTTGATGTCTAAAGTTACTTTCATAGTTGACTATTATAATTATATCAAATAGCTTTTTACCTTTTCTCTTTCCACCCTAAAACTGCCCGGCTACCCGCTTGAAATAATCCATGCTTTCTTTGACTTCCGGCAGGTTGTTTTCCCAGTTGTGTTCGTATTCGGCGGAAAAGACACCTTCAAACCCTTGCCGGTTCAATTCGTGCAGGACCCCGGCTACATTGCAAGTGCCCGTGCCCCAGGGGATATCGTGTGCATCCCGGACACCGGCTTTGTTCAGGTCTTTCATATGAAGGCTGATGATTCTTCCTTCCAGTTTGCGCAGGCTTGCTACCGGATCCAGGCCGGAGCGCACCCAGTGGCCGATATCCGCACAGACCCCCATCAGTTCGGACCGGCCTTCCAGAAAGCGCAAGGGCACTTCCGGATGCCAGTATAGGGAAGGCAGGGGGTGGTTGTGCAGGGCAATTTTTATCTGGTGTTCTATGGCCAACTTTTCGATCAGGTCGAATTGATTGGGCCTGGGCTCGGTGGTCAGGATGCCTATGCCCATTTCTTTGGCAAATGCAAACAAGTCCGGCCATTCCTCATCACTGGGGCTGGCTACCCCATAGGCTACAGCTTCGATATCGTACTGTTGCAGTAAGGACTTGATTTTATCCTTTTCTTCCTGTGATGCCGCAAAGTGCGTGGTGGCATCACCCGTTTTGGTGATTTTTTGCCCCGGGTACAGCTCCACATAGCGTACGCCGATACTGTTAAGTTTTTCAAGGGTTTCTTCCAGGGAAAAGAGGCGAAAGGTATAGGCCTGACTGCCCAGTTTCCATCCGGAGGGAATTTCCTGCTGCGCCTGGGCAGCAAGGGTAAGGAAGGCGGTCAATGCAAGGATAAGGGAGCGAAGGAATAAGGTTTTCATTTAGATCAGGTTTTTGGGAAATAACTTTTTGTTAAAACTACTTATTTTTATTGAATTCTAAAATTCGAATTGCATCGGGTTATGTACCTTGCGAGAAAGTAGTATTATCCATAAAATCTTTCTCTATGCTTATTGAAGCTCCTTTTTCCGGGAATAGATTCCTAGCCTCCCAAACCCTTTCTGCCGACCTGGTTGTCGTTGGTGGTGGGATGGCCGGTATTTGTGCCGCCATTACAGCTGCCCGGCAGGGCTTGGAAGTGGTCCTGGTACAGGACCGGCCGGTGCTGGGGGGAAACGCCTCTTCCGAGATCCGGCTCTGGATCCTGGGAGCCACTTCCAGCATGGGCAATAACAACCGCTGGGCCAGGGAGGGGGGCATTATCGATGAAATCTTGTTGGAAAACCAATACCGGAATCCGGAAGGCAATGCCCTGATTCTGGATACGGTGCTACTGGAAAAAGTAACCCAGGAGCCAAACATTACCCTATTGCTGAACACGGCCGTCCATGCCTGTGAAAAAGCGGGCGGCAGCCGAATCGCCAAAGTGCTGGCCTTTTGCAGCCAAAATAGCACCCAGTACCGGCTGGAGGCACCCTTGTTCGTAGACGCTTCGGGAGATGGAATCCTGGGGTACCTTTCAGGTGCAGCCTTTCGCATCGGAGCGGAATCCCGGGAGGAGTTTGACGAAGCCTTTGCTCCGGAAGAGGCCTATGGCGAGCTTTTGGGCCATTCCCTGTATTTCCACAGCAAGGACACGGGAAAGCCGGTGCGGTTTTTTCCTCCGGCATTTGCCAACACCGACCTGGCCAGCCTGCCCCGTTTTCATACCTTTAACCTGTACGACAGGGGTTGCCGCTTGTGGTGGGTGGAATACGGGGGTCGATTGGACACCATACACGCCACCGAAACCATCAAATGGGAGCTTTGGCGCATCATCTATGGAATCTGGCACCATATCAAAAATTCCGGAGACTACCCCGAGATGGAAACCCATACCCTGGAATGGGTGGGCATGATCCCCGGTAAGCGGGAAAGCCGGCGTTTCGAGGGGGATTACATGCTTTCCCAGCGGGATGTAGTGGAGCAGCGTAGGCCTACAGATAGGGTTTCCTACGGAGGCTGGGCCCTGGACCTGCATCCGGCAGATGGCATTTACGGGGAGTTACCCGGCTGCACCCAATGGCATGCCAAAGGGGTGTACGGCATTCCCTACCGCTGCCTTTACAGTAGAAATATCGACAACCTGTTTTTGGCAGGCAGGATCATCAGTGCCAGCCATGTGGCCTTTGGTTCCTCAAGGGTGATGGCCACTTGTGCCCACAATGCCCAGGCAGTAGGAATGGCTGCCGCGCTCTGTAAAGCGGAGGGTCTGTTGCCCCGGGATCTGATGGAAGGGGAGCTGATGGATAATTTGCAGCAGCGACTGATGGGTATGGGGCAGTACCTGCCTGGAATGCATTTGCGGGATACCGATAATCGGGTCAAAACGGCTTCTTTATCTGTTTCTTCTACTTTTAGTTTGCAGCAGTTACCGGCAGATGCCGGATGGAAAGCCCTGGACAGCAGCATGGCGCAAATGCTTCCACTGGAAGCAGGTAGGATTCCGGTTTTTACCTTTGAGGTGAAGGCAAAGAAAGCAAGCCATCTGGTACTCCGCTTATTGGGCAGTAGCCTACCGGGTAACTTTACCCCGGACAGGCAATTGGCCGAAAAAGAGTTTTCGGTTTCCAAAGGGGTACAGGAACTGACAGTGGATTTTGGTCAACTACTGGATGCATCCGCGTATTATTTTATAGCTTTTGAGGCAAATCCCTTTGTTCAGGTAGGCATTAGCCAGCTAAGGCTAACCGGCTTGCTGACGGTTTTTAACCGGGTCAATTTGGATGTTGCCAAAGGCAGCCGACAGGAACCGCCGGAAGGCCTGGGCGTGGATGCTTTTGATTTTTGGTTGCCCGAAAGGCGGCCGGGAGGGCATAACCTGGCCATCGGCTGCACGCCGGCAGTAAATCTGTACCGCTCGGAATTCCTGCTTAACGAGATGTTTCGGCCAACCACCCAAACCAATGCCTGGGTAGCGGATCCAACGGATCCCGAACCTACCCTCGTTTTTTCCTGGCCGCTGCAGCAGGAAATCAGGAAAATTTTGCTTTGGTTTGATACGGACTATGATCACCCCCTGGAGTCGACCCTAAGGGGCCATGAGGAGCGGGTGATGCCTTTTTGTGTGCGGGAGTTTCGGCTGCTCGATGAGCGGGGCAGCCTGCTTTTTGAGGAAAAAAATAACCACCAAAGCAGGTGTGAGATTGTCCTTGCCCCCGCTATCAGGGCTAAAAAAATTGTGCTTCAGCTCAAACACCCCGAGAAGAAGGTACCCGCTGGTTTGTTTGGAGTAGGTTTTTATTCCTGAAGTGAGTATAGTAACCTGGCTTGATTTAAAATGTTACCGTAATAAAATCCCTCTTTTTCCCTCCGTCGCGGCGGAGGGATTTGGGCCCATAAGATTTACGGACACGTTATTACCGTGGGATTTGCTCATCGCTTTGCAATGGCTTCATTTCAGCATCAAAATAAGCATTTCAGCAATTCCCCCTTTTCAAGGGGGCAAGGGGGATTTTTTCGTGCATTTTTAATTTTAATAGGTTGATTATTAGAATGTTGACATATTAAAATCCCGCTTTTCCCCCCTTAGAAATGGGGATTTGGGTACGTAAGGATTTACGGACACGTTATTACCATGGGATTTGCTCAGTGACTTGCAATGGCTTCAATTCAATTAGCATTTCAGCTATTTCCCTCTTCCACGGCGGAGGGCCAAGGGGATTTTTTAAATTCAGATAGCGTTGTGACAATGAAATCCGACCAATTGCCTGGCATGGTGCCCATTTTTCATAACTACCGACCTTTTACTGAAATTAACTTTTTAATAAATTCCAACTGCAAATAGTTGTATTTTAAAATCAAAAAAGTTATTTTCATACGTATAATTTTGTTTAACTTTAACTTTATTTGTTATGAGTACCAACAACTCAATTTCCATCCAGATTCCTGAGGCGGAGTTAACGTCCATCAGGGAAGCCTTAAACACACTTAAAACTACACTGGGTCCTTACCTGATCGCCCTGACGCCTGCCCGGCGGCAGACGGTTCCCAAAATGAGCGATGGCACCATTCCCTTTGTGGAAAAGGCCATGGAGTATGCCCAGGAAGACGGACAGTTTTTGCCACCCTATGTTCAATTGCAGGAAATGGAAAAGGACTGGATGACAGTCAAAAACCTGATGCCTGTACTTAGGGACCTGCAACAACTGGAAAGTAACCTCAATGACTCGGTGATGATGGCAGGTTCGGAAGCCTATGATAGCTATTACAATTCTGTCAAATACGGGGCAAGAATAAATGTAGCCGATGCCAAGGTTATTTATGAGGACCTGAGGCAGCGGTTTTCCAGATCAGCAAGCCCATCGAATAACGGAACGGAAATGTAAAAAAAAGAAAAGTTGCTTATGTCACCTAAAACAAATTAAAGGGTGCAGTTGGATCTTACCAGGCTGCACCCTTTCCGATTTGAAAACTTCGAGACCCTTTTTTATGGTTTAGCCCACTCCATAACCCCTTATCTGCGGTTATAAACATCGCTGCTCCGGTTCAGAAACACACTGCTTCAATTCAGCAATGCAACGGTTCGATTCCTACTTTCAACCGCTCATTTATTTTATTCAACGGTGCACCTTTTAGGTGAAACCTTGCATAAAAAAGCTGCAAAAGGCTGCCAAAAACCTGCGACGATTCACCTCAAAATCGAAACGTTGCATATAAAAAACTGACAGGCGAGGTTCTGAACTGCAGGATTTGGGTTCAGAAGTCCCCATTTTTAAAATAAAACCGAAAATTTCCGGTAAAAATGTCAGCCTTTTGGTTTCGGAAATAAAGAACTGTCAGTTTTTAGTAAAATCCTTCGGTTTTGAGCTTCAAAAGTCGACTTCGGAATCGAAACGTTCGATATTTTAAATTCAACGCTGTCAGTTTTTGGTAAACGCTTGTCAGTTTTTAGTCCGGGCCTTTATTTCTGAAGTCCTCAGGTGGGGATAGGAGCAGCCTTTGGGGACTTTGGAAGTGCCCGTTTTGGCTGTTTTTAAGCCAGGTATAGGACAATAGAAGAACTTCCTGTATCAACAGAACCGGTAAATACCCGGGAAATGAAGGAACCAGGCAAAGGTGGAATTCAAAAAAATATCAAAATGCGGCTTGCCTCCTAATCCGAAATGATTAATTTGAAAGCGGAAAGGTGAGGGTTTGGTGGAGTTGATGCTTTCTCGTGAGCACCGATAAGGTATACAGATTTATCACACCTATGATGGATCTCTATACCTTTGGTTAACAGATATGTAAGTTGTATGCAATGCTGGTAAGAGCTGTAGCAAAAATAATATATTGATAGTTAAACTAATATGTCAAAAGTTACAAGTTTTATCGGAGAACATACAGTAGAATTGACAATTGTACCAATGTTCAAAAAAATTCTTGAAGAAGAGTTTGAATTTGTAGTCCCTATATTTCCTTGGATGACAAGAGAAGGAGGAATTATCTCTCAATTAGTTCATAAAAATGATGAATTTAAGATAATTGGATTGTATCCAAGACGACCAAAGCTTTCCACTAAAGAAGCTGATAGCATTTTCATCAAAATAAGTGAACAAATAATTCTTGGTGCAAGAAGCGGACAAGTTCAAGGAATTCCTATCATTGGAGGCTTACCATTAGTTCGAAATTTTTGGGAATTAAGTAATAACCCCGAATGTTTATGGCTAAATCTAGACTTTGAAAAAGGTGCGAAACTGGAATATCAAATCAAATTTGAAAATTCCTTTAAACCTGAGAAACCATTATCAGAAAAAGTCTTAACGTCTTACAATGAAATTCATCAATTGATAAACAAAAAATCTAGAATATTCGATATAAACAATGCAATTGAAGCATTTAGAAAAATAAAAATGGAAAGCATGAACTTAGATTTCTATTCACGTTTTGCTTACATGGGTGGATATAAACCAATATATTTTCTATTGAAGTAAAGCATAGCATACAACAGCGTATATAACTTATGGCGGGTAAAGTGGTAAAATCAAGTTTTGTGCTTTTAAATAAATTTGGAGCAAGCAGACAAGAAAGGGCTTTGAAAACCGCCACAAGTCATATACGCGAAACGTTAGCTAATATTTAAAAACAACATAGATTAAATGAATTTTATAGATATATCTGATTTAAACATATTAACAGATCTTGACGTTTTAAAACGAGATACCCAACCTAATAGCTTTCTATTATACCAGCATAAAGGCGGCTTTTTTGCTGATAATGATAGGATAGGCAATGCTAATCAAAAACGTGCTCATACGAAGTTTTTAGAAGTTTTAGAAAAAGCAAGACAAGATAATATAGCCCTAGTTTTGTCTCCTGAATACTCTTGTCCTAAAAGTGTTATTGATTTCATCATTGGTAATAAAAAGGTGCATCCTCCATTAAATAAAGTATGGGTATTGGGTGGAGAATCAATTAGTAAAGAGGAAATAACACAATTACTTGCAGTTAATCAAGATGATATTCTTATACATTGTGAGGACGTAATTTCCAATACGGATAAAAGATATTCAGACCCTTTGTATTATGTTTTTAATGGTGAACATAGTGGGATTCCTAAGTTGATTATCCTTATCCAATTTAAAACAAGGCATATGGGAGTATGGGGCGGTGGAAAATTGGAAGCTGATAATTTGATTGAGGGTAATGATATTTATATTATTAAAAATTCAAATAGTTCAACTAGGTTAGTATCTTTTATTTGCTCGGAGGCAATGAATGTTAGACAAGAACTAACTCCAGATGTTAAAGATAATATTCTTGATTGGAATGATAAGCCCTTTCTAATTCTTAATCCCCAAATTAATCCTAACCCATCACATATCGAATTTATCAGATTTAGAGATTTTATTTTTGAAGGTAATAAGAAAGAAATCATATCTCTTAATTGGGGAAAAGAAACATTTTTCAATAATAAACCTTGGTATCCAAAGGATATTAATACACCAAGAAGTGGGGTGTTTTTTAAAACATCAGATGTTGAATTGGACTATTCTCCCAATACAATAATCAATAATCACAAAAAAGGATTTTATTTCTTGCATATAATTAGAAATAAGTTTGTTTATTTTCTAAATGGCACAATTGAACTAATTAAGATTGAAAATAAGCCTGTTGATATTATTGAAGGAGTTGCTCAACAAAGAAGAAGAGAAGGACCTGAGGCTAAAATAGTTTATGCATTTGATGTGGGAACTTCTAATTTTACAGAACAACAATCCATAGATGATCAACATATAGAATTTTTTAATCAAAGAGGGATTACTAATAGCTTTTTACTTAATGCGGATAACTCAATTGTGGATAAGGAAAGACTAATAAATATTTCCACTGGCAAAATCATTGGTAAGCTTGAAAACAAATGGTGTGAAGTTCTTTATTTGAATAGCTTCAATCTGAAAGAAGCAGATGAGTGTAATTGTAGAATGACGTATGTGGAAGATACATATACATCAAGTGAAATGATTAGAACCCTTAATTGCACTTATTTAATAGAATTGGATGAGACAATTCTACCAGATAAATCTCAATATCCAGAAAGTATAAAAGATCTTGCTTATCATAATATTATTCTTTCGTATTCTCAGGATGCATCTACCTATAAATACAAGTATAATTTAACGAATCAAAATGGTGATACAAAAATGGCAACAGTTTGTTATTTAGGTAATGTTTCAGCTAGTCAGGTTAAAAACACCTATGATGAACTACAAAAACTATTTGACGAAGGGACAGAAAGTAAACGTAGAATAGTTGTTTTTTATAAAAACGGAACAGATTTACGTTCTAAATATGATGAAACTGCAGGCAGTTTTACCACTCCCTCTAATGATAATAGTTCAATTCTTTAAAAATTATGGATACTTCCCAAATTATAGAGAAATCGAGAGAATTATTTACTCATTTTGAGCTGATTAATGATACTTTGTATAAGGGCAACTATCAAATAAACGATAAGTTGGCTGGAATCTATTTTTTGAACTTCAGTGAAAGAATAAGCGAAGAAGATTTTGAAGAACTTCAATATAAATATTTGGCTGATGAATTTTACAAAAATGAAGACAGCCTTCAATGGAATATATATTTACTCTTCATTAACAGTACTATTAATGAAGAACTAAAATCAAAGATATTATCTAACGATAAATATGCTCGTAAGCTATTCTTCAAAGAAAATGAGTTTCTGGACTATTTTGAGTTGGAAAGATCAAATAAAACCCCTTTACCCGATATAGTTTCTGAATGGAAAAAGGAGCTCAAGAGTGTGGATTTACAGGAAGTTTATAGTGAAGCTTCCTATGTAGGTGCTGTTGCAAACTTTCTTGAAAATTCAACAATTAAGGAAGTAAACGAAGGTGCATCAAGAGACTTACCAAGTACTCCAACAATAGAAAGAATAACAAATATTAGTCTCAAAGATAATTACAGAGATTTACCTTTAGCGCGAAATTTTGAATTTGGCTCAGTAAATCTGATTAATGGAGTAAATGGAACAGGAAAAACAAGTTTACTCGAATCAATTGAACTCATTTTAACTGGTAAAACAAATAGAAATAGCGATAGAGATGAGGAAGCGGAATCTATAAGTGCTATTTTAAACAATGATATTGAAGAAGTATATACGCCATACGATAATGGTAAGTATAAGGCCAGAGATACCAAGTGGTATAGTCGTAATCATCTTGTAAGAGGAAACAATTGCTATCAATCATTTAATCAGTTTAACTTTTTTAATACTGATGCTGCATATCAGTTCGCATCTTCCGACCACGAAGATCAGATTAATGAATCTTTAGAAAAAATTATTCTTGGTGCTGAATACACATTTTTGAGAGATAGAATTCAGGGTTTTGAAGGTAGATTAAGACCCGAGCTAAATAGTTTAGAAAGAACATTAGAAGAACAAAAAGAATTAATAAAATATCATACACAATTAATTAATAGTTTAAAATCTGATAGAAATCTTGAAGATATTAAGAAAAATATAGAAGCTAATATTCGAACCCTTAGATATAAAAATACTTTATCTGTAGATAATTATTCAATTTCAAATTTGTATATCAATGAAATAAAGACGGAAATCGAATACATTCTTAATCAAAATTCCGTTTTTGACCTTAACACCCTTAATAAATTAAGAAGCCAGATTGATGAACAATTAGATACGGTAAGTACTCTAAAGGATAAGTATAATGAAAGAATTACTCAACGAATAGATTTTCTTAGCCAGCATAGGACTTTAGAAGTTAAACGTGATAAAATTAAATCAATACTTAAATATTTTGCCATTGAAGACCTTAGAAGCATGCAAGATATTGAGGAGCAACTTCAAAAGTATAATTTGAAAATTTCAAAATTAGAAAAGATTAGAAAAGAGTTTTCTATATTAAATTTTGATTCTTTTTTGAATGAGAATAAAGGATTTGAGGATTTGCAAAAGTCCAAAAACGCAGATTTTCAAAAGGTTAGTTCCGATAGAAAAGACACAGAAAATGAAATAAGAATATTAAGTGAAAATTTCTCAGCTGTTGAAGACATACTCAATAAAATCAAATTATTGGGTAGAGATTTTTTATCGCATAATGAACACTCCCAGAACTGTCCTCTATGTGAGCAACAAATTTCCCATAAAGAGTTGTCAGATAAATTAGATGAAGATTTCAAAAATAATGTGGATAAGAGCATATTGGAAGGAAAATCAAAAATATTATCGGAGTTAAAAACCAAGGAGGCAAACTTAACCTCTGAATTAAAAACGTTAAATGCCTTAAAATTTATAGCTCAGGAAGAAGTCTTGGGTTATGAGACATTATCTGTAAAGGAAATTGGCGTCCGCTTAAATTCTATTTTGAATGAAGAAGCATCAGTAGTACAGGGGAAAACAAAAATAGAAAAAACTTTAGCCCAAGTAACAGCTATTGGAGGTTCTGTTTCGGAGTTCAATTCATTAAGGGAAGAAATCGGTACATATTTGAATACTAGTACTTCTTTTGAAAAAATTGACATAGATAAGCTTTTATTATACTTAGAACATGATATTAAAAAAATAGTCGATACTGTCGAAAATCTAAATCAAGAGAATGATTTACTTATTTCGGACTTAAATAAGTCGCTCTAACTTAAGGAAACCAAAAATGATATTTCAGAAATATTAGATGAAATAAAATTCCAGGACAAAAAGGTAAAAGCTGTAGAGCGTAGCTTTATTAAGATTAAAACATATTTAGACCTTCAAGATGATCTATCTATATTAGAGTTAAGTAAAGATTTGTACGTTTTAGAAGAAAACATCAAATCTCTCAGAGACTCTGAGAATAGGCAAAAAGAGCTACAAAGAGTTATAAAAGAAATGGAAGATGCAAAGTCTTTCATTTCAGAAAATACACTTAAACATACTCGTCTTAAAAAGGCTGTAGAGGTACTTCAAGAACTAAAATCAAACGATGGAGAGAGTGTCTTAGCAGATTATTTTGATAAAAATTTGAAAGAAATAAAAGATATATTTAAGACGATTCACGCACCTCAGGAATTTACAGATTTAAAATTTGAGAATAAGAGATTGGTTTTATACAAAAATGAGGATAAGCATTCAGTAAGTCAAATAAGTACCGGACAAAGAGCCGCATTAGTAATATCAATTTTTATTAGTCTTAACCGAAAGCTGAAGAATGGTCCGAATATTATAATATTTGATGATCCTGTTACTTTTATTGATGATTTTAATGCTTTATCTTTCTTGGATTTCTTAAGATATTTTATTGTCAAGGAGAATAAACAGATATTCTTTGCAACAGCTAATAAGAAATTTTCAACATTATTTAGGAAGAAATTTGAATTTTTGGGTGAGGGAGTTTTTAAGGAATTCGAATTAAAAAGATAAAAAACATCAGCTAACAACTAAATTTTCCCCGGTCTGGCGGGTCATGCTGTGCGGCTTGTAAAGCCAAGCATGAAAACGCTGTTGAGCTGCCTGCCCCGATCTTTTCGGAGAAACCGGTGAAGTGCTTATGGAGTTTGAGTCGGAATTTTTGGGTCGCTTAAGGTGCCATGTCAGGTCAAAAAGTGAATTACCGATACCAGAATTCATTTAAAAAGTAAAAAAGCAGGATTATTTCAGCTATTCGGTGGCCTTCATCGAAAGTTTTTTTAGGGCTGGGACAAAGCTCTCCCAGCCCGATCAAAATCAGGAATAAAATTCCGCCCGGAATGTGTATATATCAAAAGGTTTTCTGTTCATCCATTTTGGCTAAAGCCGGGGTTTACGGGGTTCAATTTCAGGGAATGGGCTAAAGCCACATTCCTATTGAGGATAAAAGGGATTTAATTATCCACTCAATTGCCTAATAGCTGTAGGCAATAAAGATATTGCAGCCCCATTGGCTTTAGCCAAATCTTCCGGATTTAGATATACAAAATCGATGGAATTACCTAATTTTAGAATATGAAGACTAAAGAAGAAAATAAGGAAAAATCGTTTGACGCGGTAAAATTTATGCGTGAGCAGAGAGATCGAATTTCAAAGGACATCATGGATTTAAGCCCTGAGGAAATTGTTTCCTATTTCGAAAAAAAGACCAAAAGGGAAAAGCGAAAGTAGGAATTTAATTAGGGAATGGGCTAAAGCCGCATTCCTATTTGAGGAGTAATCATTTGGAACCTGGATTTTTTCCTCAATTGCCTACTGCTTTAGCTGTAGGCAATATAGGTATTACAGCCTCTCCTAGGCTTTAGCCAAATCATTTATCCATAAACCTATCGAATCCACATTTTGCTATTTCATATATTTTGGCTAAAGCCGGGGTTTACGGGGTTCAATTTCAGGGAATGGGCTAAAAGCCACATTCCTATTGAGGATGAATGGGATTGAATTACCCACTCAATTGCCTAATAGCTGTAGGCAATAAAGGTATTGCAGCCTCCTTGACTTTAGCCAACAGACTTTATCCGTCAATTTACGATTAATATAACCCTAGAAATGCCTTCAAATCAGCATTTCAGCTATTCCCTCCGCCGCGAGAGAGCATTGGAGATTTTAACGGTAACAACAAGCAAAAATGCAATAAATACGCTACGGGTTTACTCAAGAGATAAAAAAATCAGGTGCTTTCCCGGACGATCAGCCTGGATTTGATGACCTCGTGTCTTTTCTTATGGGCCTCCCCGGAGCAGGCGATCTCCTCCAGCAGTACCCGGGCGGCCATTTCCCCCATTTCAAAAGAGGGTTGGGCCATGGTGGTAATGGCCGGACTGATGAATCGGCTGGTTTCGTCGTTTCCAAATCCGGCAATGGACAATTGCTCCGGAACCTGAATGCCCAGTTGGTGGGCGGCATGCATGGCTCCGATGGCCAGAATATCCGCAAAACAAACGAGTCCATCCGGTTTGTCCGCATGGGCCCATAACTGTTGCAAGGCATCACCGGCAAGGTCAAAGGTAAAATCTTCCAGGGTAATGATCAAATGTTGTTTCACCTGTAAGCCAGCTGCAATTAAAGCCTTTTGGTAGCCTTTCAGCCTGTCCTGGCAGACACCCAGGGCAAGCGGGCCACCGATATAGGCAATGTTTTCTCTACCTTTTTCAATTAAATGGTTGGTTAAGATAAAGGCACCGTATTCATCGTCGGTTTTGATTTTTGAGGTTCCCAGATTGGCACAGGTCCGTTCATAAAGCACCACCGGCACCTCTCTATCGATTACATGTTGTACATGATCAAAAGTCCAGGTCTCCTTTGAAAAAGAGATGATAATGCCATCTACCTTACTATTGGCCAGTGTTTCCACAATTTCCACCTCTTTTTTATAGGATTCGCCGGATTGGAAAATCATCACTTTATAGCCTTCCTGATAGGCCATGTTTTCGATACCTGAAATGGAATTGGACCAGAAATAGCGGTTGATGGTCGGAACGACCACGCCGATGATTTTGGATTTCTTGCTACTCAGGCTACTGGCCAGCAGGTTGGGGTGGTAATCCATGGATTTGGCCATTTTCAGCACGGCCTCTTTGGTTTCCTTTTTGATTTCCGAGGAATTCCGCAGTGCACGGGATACGGTTGCAATGGAAACCTGAAGCTTTTCGGCAATGTCTTTGATGGTGGTGGGTTTTTTCATAAGGGTCAAAGATTACTGAAATCAGCACAAACATAAGGCCATGTTTTAAAGGTACTACTGAATAATGAGTATCAGATGCAGCAGAAACACAATTTGTTAACAAAAGACCCGATTTTTTGAATTTTTACTAAATGTAAACGTTTTCGATAACGTTTACAATATAATAATTCTATTATTATTGATTTTCAACTTTTTTATAGCGTAAAATCCTATTAATATTGGAATAATATTCTGATTAACTATTATTTTAATTAATGATATTGTGAAACCTAAAATCAACCAAAAATGAAAACAAAATTACTATTATGTTTGGGGCTACTCTTTATGGGAGGAGTGGGCCTGGCATTTGGACAATCGGTCCAGGTAAGTGGTACTGTTTTGGATGAATCCGATCAGCCACTTCCGGGAGCCAGCATACTGGTCAAAGGTACCAGTACGGGAACGGTCACTGATATTGATGGGGAATATCAAATTAATGTGCCCAATCAGGGTGCTACCCTGGTATTTTCATTTCTGGGGTATATCACCCAGGAGGTGTCATTAAATAACAGGCAGGTAATAGATGTGAGCCTGCAGCCCGATATGTCAGAATTGGGCGAAGTAGTGGTCGTAGGTTACGGTACCCAAAAGAAAAGTGACTTAACGGGAGCGGTAGCAACAATCGGCGGAAGAGATTTGGCCGACCGGCGTACCCCTAACGTCTCTCAGGCCTTGCAAGGTCAGGTATCAGGTGTCATGGTGACCCGAAATAACAATGCGCCTGGTTCCTCTGCCAATATCCGGATTAGGGGCGTTACCACCATCGGGGATAGCAATCCGTTGATCATCATGGATGGCGTGCCGGTTAATAGCATCGACCATATCAACCCAAATGACATCGAAAGTATTTCTGTGCTGAAGGACGCGGCATCAGCCTCCATATACGGTTCCCGGGCAGCAGCCGGAGTGATTCTGGTCACCACCAAACGGGCAAAAAAGGGAGAGTTGAGTCTGAATTATAACTTTGAATATGGAACGGAAGTACCCACCAGAATTCCGGAATATGTGGATGTGGTGAGGTATATGGAAATTGTCAATGAATTGCGATGGAATGACAATGGAAATGATGGCAACGAATATCCTCTTTACCCTCAGGAAATGGTGGAAAACTACATGGAACTGAACGCTTCCAATCCTGATTTGTACCCTAATACCGATTGGGTGGGCTTGATTTTGAAAAGTAATGCCCCCAGGCAACGGCATGCGCTGGACATTTCAGGTGGGAGTGAAGCCATCCGGACCAAAGCTTCCATCGTTTATGATAAATTTGATGCTTTATACGAAGGAAGGACATTTGAAAGGGTTACGGCCAGAGTCAATACCGATGGAAACATTACCGATAGGTTAGGGTTTACTGCTGATATATTTTTAAGGAGGGAGATTCTCAACCAGCCCAGCATCGACCCCATCTATTACATGAATATTTCTGCCCCTGTATATGCTGCCGAATGGCAGGACGGAAGGGTAGCTGAAGGCAAAACCGGAGCCAATATTTACGGACAATTAAAGTATGGCGGATTCAGACAAAACTGGGAAAACCAGGTCGGAGGTCGGCTGGGCCTTAATTATGAGGTAATGGAGGGATTGAAGATTTCCGCCATTGCTTCTCCCAATTTTGGCTTTAATAAAGGTAAGAATTTTCAAAAAAGGGTCACCTATTCCGCCTGGGATGATCCTTCCGCAACGCTGGGTACCCTGCAATGGGCCAATTCAACCAACTTGAGTGAGTCACGAAACGATAATTATAATTTGACGACTCAGTTATTGGTAAACTACGATAAGGTAATTGGAAAGCATAACCTCAGTTTAATGGCAGGGAATGAGAGTTTTCAGGCCTTTTATGAAAACCTGGGGGCCTCCAGAGATCAGTTTTTGCTGGACAATTATCCCTACCTGAACCTGGGTCCCTTGGAATTCAGAGGCAATAGTGGCAGTGCCTTTGAAAATGCATATAATTCCTGGTTCGGAAGGGTTTCCTATAATTATGAAGAGAAATATTTTCTTCAGGGGAATATCCGATACGATGCTTCCTCGCGATTTGCACAGGATTACCGATGGGGATCATTTCCATCTTTTTCAGCAGGATGGGTACTGACCAAAGAAAGTTTCTTGCAGGATGCAAGTGCCATTTCCTTCCTTAAACTCAGAGGGTCTTACGGGACCTTGGGCAATGAACGGATAGGGAATTATCCATATCAATCCACCATAGGCTTTAGCAATGTGCTTTTCCATCAGGGTTCTAACGTGGTTTCTTCCCAATCTGCTGCGCAATGGCAATACGCCATACCCGATATTTCCTGGGAAAAAACTTCTTCCTATAACATTGGAGTGGATGCCAATTTCCTGAATTACCGACTGAGTGTTTCCGGTGAGTATTTTAAAAAGACCACCCGCGATATGTTACTGCCCCTGGAAATTCCAGACTATATAGGCTTTGATAATCCGGAGCAAAATACCGGTGAAATGTATACCGAGGGCTGGGAACTCGATATGGGCTGGGCCGACGATATCAACGAGCTGAGTTATTCCGTAAATTTCAATCTGTCAGATTTTCGTTCCGTGATGGGTGATCTTGGAGGCATACAGTTTCTGGGAAATCAGGTACGGATGGAAGGCTCCGAGTTTGACGAATGGTATGGTTACGTCTCTGATGGACTTTACCAGAGTCAGGAAGAAGTGAATAATTCTGCCGTAATGAATGCAAATGTACGTCCCGGGGATGTGAAATATGTGGACATCAGTGGCCCCAATGGTGAACCGGATGGGAGGATCTCCCCGGAGTACGACCGGGTATTACTCGGAGGTAGCATGCCAAGATTCCTGTATGGTGGCAATATCCGCCTGGACTATAAAAACGTTGATTTTGGTGTGGTGATTCAAGGGGTAGGCAAACAAAATTCGCGCCTTTCCGGACTGATGGTACAACCCATCATGGAAAATTGGGGCCATGTTCCAAAAATTCTGGACGGTGAATTCTGGAGCACCTACAACACCGATCAGGAAAACAGGGAAGTGAGTTATCCGAGACTTTCCAGAAACAGTGATGGCAATAATTTTGCCATGTCCGATTTCTGGTTGATCAACGGTGCCTATTTCAGACTAAAGAACATTTCCCTGGGATATACCCTGCCAAGGCCTGTGGTAGAAAGATTGGGTATGCAAAATATTAGGGTTTACACCAATGCTTCGGATGTCTGGACGGTCAACAGCTACCCTCCAGGTTGGGATCCGGAAGTTTCGGCAAGTGGATATCCGATAACCACTTCCTTTTTAATGGGTGTTTCTGTACAATTCTAAATTAAAGTCAGTCATGAAATTAAAATCAATCATATATACTGGAATAGTATTGGGCGGGGTATCCTGTGCTGAATTGGATTTGAATCCGCTTTCAGAAGGATCGAGTGAAGCCTGGTATTCCAATGAGACAGAGGTAGAAATGTCTGTTAATGACCTGTTCAGAATGGTTTTTTGGCCCGGATATAGCGATTCCTGGACGGATGATTACACCAACAGGGAAGCACTTACTCCGGTTACCAATGCCACTATCAATGGGGAATGGGGGACGGTAAACTCTATCTGGAGCAATACCTACAAGGTTATTGCCAGGTCCAATACCATTCTTTTAAACCTGGATAAGATTGAAGGTACTGTCCCGGAACAAACCCTTGATAAATTTGCGGGCAATGCCCATTTTGTGCGGGCAGCCAAATATGGAGAATTGGTTTTCCTATACGGGGATGTGGTCCATTCCACGACTATCCTGGATCTGGATGAAGCCTTTACCATGTCCAGAACCGAAAAAAACACGGTAAAAGAAGCTGTGTACGAAGATTTCAACCGGGCTGCTGAATTATTGCCGGAAGCCTATGGGTCTTCTGAAAATAAATTGGCCACCAAAGGGGCTGCTTATGCGCTCAAAGCCCGCTTTGCCCTGCAAATGGGGGATTACGCGATTGCCAGAGATGCGGCAAAGGCTTGTATGGACCTGGAGATATACGAACTCTATCCGGATTATTCGGAGTTATTTCTGACCAGTACAAGAAATCCCCAGGAAGTGATCTTTGCCATGCCCAGATCCCGGGCCTTGAATGTTACCTGGGGTGTAAGAAATTACCTTCCGAGAAACCGAGGCGGCTGGGGTGGTGCCGTAGCTCCCTCTTGGGACCTGTTCCATGCCTATTTATGCACAGATGGTTTGCCCATAGACGAATCACCCCTTTATGATCCTCAAAACCCATTTGCCAACAGGGATCCTCGCTGTGCAGCCACCATTGTTCCCTTTGGATCCCGACACCTTGATTTTTCCTATCAGCCTCATCCGGATTCTACCATGGTAATGAATTTCAATACAGGAAGCATGCAGACGAATAATGATACCCGTTCGGTTGCTCAGTTTGCCTCATTCAATGGACTACTCATGAAAAAAGGAGTAGATGAAGAATGGCTCCCCAATTTCCAGGCGGAGAACGACGAGATTTTAATGCGCTATGCAGACGTGTTGCTGATGTATGCCGAGGCAAAAATTGAACTAGGAGAAATTGATCCCAGCGTACATGAGGCCATGAACGCGGTGCGGGCCCGTGCATACGGGGTAGATCCGGCTCAAACCGATGCTTACCCCGCCATAACTACTACAGATCAGGTAGCTTTACGAACTCTTTTGAGAACCGAAAGAAGGATGGAGTTTGGTTTTGAAGGAATTCGCTACAGCGATATAATCCGATGGGAGATAGCAGAAAAAGTCTTAAATAGGGATATTTATGGCATGCTGGATGTAGAAGAACTGAAGGAGAAAGTAGTGGACCAGGATCTTTGGTTTTTCCCCATGACTCCGGAAATTGATGAAGACGGGGTCGCAGACCTTTCTCCCATGTATGAAGCAGGATTGGTAAAAAGACTGGCCATCAGAAGGTTTGAAGCACCTAAGCAGTACCTCTGGCCTATTCCTTCCAAGGAAATATTGATCAATGCCAACCTGGATCAAAACCCGGGGTATTAATTTTCGAACCTTTTAATAAATAATTCTCTCATTCAGGCCGCTATTTGGCCCGGATGAGAGAATTTATACCCTTTCCAGATATTGGTGTTTTCCCTTTACTTTCCAGGACGGTGAACCGTTTTTGCAATTGATTATGAAAAATGTATTTTCCTTAGCATTATTATATCTTTGTATCGCCCCCTTGGCTGTTGCTTATCAGCATCGCGGTCCGGGCGGAGAGAAGCCTAATTTTATATTTATTTATTCAGACGATCAGCGCTACGATGCATTGGGTGCCAATGGAAATCCCGTGATAATTACCCCAGAGTTGGATTTATTGGCCCGTCAGGGTATTCAATTTACGAATGCCAATGTTGTATTTGCATTATGCAGTCCCAGCCGGGCGGCATTTCTGACGGGTAGGTATGGAAGCTCAAATGGCGTGCTGGAATTGGGAAGTGATTTAAAGCAGGGAGAAAAAACGGTAGCACAGTACCTGAAGGAGGAGGGCTATCTTACCGGAATGTCAGGCAAATGGCATATTGGCAAAAAGCCGTCGGAAACAGGATTTGATTTTTCAGTATTCTTTACAAGCAACGGCGATTACTACAACAGGTTGATTTATGATGAGGGTAAGGCCATTACTCCTGAAATTCACTGTGATCAGTACTGTGCAAGCCGCTCAGTTGACTTCTTAAAAGATGCCGCAGCGAACGATAAACCCTTTTTCCTATTCCACAATACCCAATTGCCTCACATGAATGGGGATTTGATTTGGGATGCCAAAGAAAAAACCAAGGCTCAATACAGATCTGAAAATATGCCAGTGGCTCACAGTCGCCTGGATGATCTTGCCGATAAGCCTGAATACCTTCAAACGGTTAGAAATTTAACCCAGGCAAGAAGCTATGGTTATCCTAATGCAGACTCAATTAAGAGTCATACCAGAGATTACTATGCAGTAATTACGGAAATGGATCATTTTTTATCCGAACTTTTTGAATCCATAGAAACGCTAGGCCTTCGAGAAAATACCTATATTTTTTTTATGAGTGATAATGGATGGATGCTGGGAGAACATGGTTTTACGAGTAAAGTGTTACCCTACCGGCCTTCCACCCACGTACCTTTTTTTGTGCTAGGGCCAGAACTGGCTCCAGGTGTTAACCAGGAATTGGTCCTCAATATTGACATGGCCCCAACGATTCTGGAGCTTGCTGGAATTGACATTCCTCCGTCCATTCATGGTCGCAGCCTTGTGCCCATTTTAAGAGGAGAGCGTAATGATTGGCGGGAGGGATTTGTATACGAAGGATTGGGGACCTACGGAGGCGCAAAACCCAATTTAGCATTCATCACAAACCGATATAGATACATAGAAACTTATAATGATAGTTTGTTGAATACGATAAATCACATTGAGTTGTATGACCAGCAGAAAGATCCGGATGAAATTGATAATTTGGCGAAAAATGACAAGTTTAAGCCAGTGATTCAAAATGCCCAACAAAAAATACGGGCACATAAGTTATTAAATAATTAGTTAAATAAGAAATGATTCATTAAATTAATAAAGAGATGATAATGAAAAAATGGATGGTATTCATGGCTTTGGTAAGCCTATTTCTCTCTGGATGCAATAGGGCAGACGATACGCCTGAATCGGAGGTACCTCGTTCCATCAGCGGCATCTATCCCCACCTGGCTTATTACAATGAGGAAGGCGAATGTGGCACCGGTGCCGTAGTCCCCTGGGCGGATAAGCTTTGGGTGGTGACCTATGGTCCCCATTTCCCCTTCGGCTCATCGGACAAACTCTATGAGATCAATCCGGATCTGAGTTTTACCACCCGGGAAGAAAGCCTAGGAGGAACCCCGGCCAACCGGATGATCCACAAGGAAAGCGAGCAACTGTTTATTGGCCCCTATGCCATTGACAAAACCGGTAATGTGCGAGCCATCTCGTATGAAACCATGCCGGGCCGCCATACCGGAAATGCAAGGCACCTGACGGATCCGGCCAATAAGATCTATTACGGGACCATGGAAGAGGGTTTTTACGAAGTGGATGTGCACAGCCTGGAAACCAAAACCCTGTATGTAGACGGGAACGTTACCCGTAAGGAAGGAGAAATGGAGCAGGAGGCGGAGTTGTTATTGGGTGCCCATGGGAAAGGATTGTATTCCGGACAAGGGGTAATGGTTTATTCCAACAACGGAGAAACCGGTGAGGCAGCAAAGAAGGATTTTTCTATAGAAGCTGGAGCCCTGTACGAGTGGGATGGAGCCGATTGGCATCTGATCAGAAGAAATCAATTTGTAGAAGTGACGGGCCCAGGAGGAATCCATGGTAATTCGAATCCCGAAACCGACCCGATTTGGGCCACCGGATGGGATCACAAATCGGTAATCCTTGGGGTACGGGACGCAGATGAAGGTTGGGAGTTTTTTCGACTTCCCAAAGCCAGTCACAGCTATGATGGGGCACATGGCTGGAATACCGAATGGCCCCGCATCCGGGATGTGGGCACGGAGGAAGCACCGGATTACCTCATGACCATGCACGGCATGTTTTGGAAATTTCCGGAGACCTTCCAAAAGGGGCAGACCGCCGGTATCCGGCCACGCTCTGCTTACCTGAAGGTCATTGGTGATTTTACCCGCTGGCAGGACGGATTGGTTTTTGGCTGCGATGACTCTGCCCAGCGGGAATTTCTAAACAAGCGAAGTGCAAAAGGAAACATCGAAGGCCCGGGGCAATCCAACTCCAATCTTTGGTTTACCGATATGGACATGCCGGATAAATTGGGACCGGCCACCGCCAACGGTGCCCTCTGGCTCGAGGAGCAGGTAGGTGCCAATGAACCCTCCGAACCCATGTTGTTTTCAGGTTGGCAGGAGAAAAATGTATGGCTGCAAAACCAGGGTGATAAGGCAGTAAATTTTACCCTTGAAATTGATCGGTCGGGAAATGGAGATTGGGAAGAACTGGAACAAGTTTCTCTGGACGGAGCTGAAAGTAGCTGGCTTTCCTTCAATCAGGAAACTGCTGGAGAGTGGATCCGGGTCCAAAGCGATGCCGCTACCCGGGCCACCGTGCACTTGGCTTTTTCCAATCCGGAAAGCCGATCGGCCTATCAAGAGAATATTTTTCAAGGGATTCATTCCATTGAGGAAGATGAATTTATGGGTGGACTGTTGTACGGATTAGGAGATAACCGACGGAAACTCGGCATTGCTGCCAGGCGTTATCAGGGAGAAAGCACTGAAAATGCCGGTTATTATGAAATGGACGAGAAGCTTCAATTGGTCAAAGTGAACGATCCCGAAACAGAGGCTTTTATCAATGAGGGCTTTGCCATTCCGGAAAAGGTGTTCGAGGTGGATGAAGCATCCGTGTTGATAAAAGATGATCAGGGCAGGAGCTGGCGGCTCCCCAAAGGAGAGGCAGCCTTTACGGATCCATCGCTGAAAGGAAAGCTGCGCATTGCCAGAGAGGTAGCCACTGAAAGGGATTTATTCAATTGTCACGGTACTTTCTATGAATTGCCGGCAGAAAATGCCGACGGATTTGCCAAGATCAGGCCCGTCTCCTCCCATCAATTGCGTGTCAATGATTATGCCTCCTACAGGGGCATGTTGCTCCTGACAGGGGTTGACCCTGAGTCAGCTGCTGCCAATGAGCACATCATTCTTTCTGAAGATGGCGAACTGGCGGTTTGGGCTGGGGTGATCGACGACCTGTGGAAACTGGGCAAACCGGTAGGAACGGGAGGTCCCTGGGCCGGTACGTCAGTTGAAGCCGGGGTTCCATCCGACCCGTATTTGTTTGCCTTTTATGATCAGCGGAAATTGGAAATCAAGCACGATTCTCCTGAAGAGGTAACCTTCACCATACAGTTTGAACCCATAGGCCATGGTCCCTGGATGGATTGGAAAGAAGTTACAGTAGCCCCGGGTCAAACACATCTGGAGACCTTTCCAGAGGAGCTGGAGGCCAGGTGGGTTCGCTTGGTGGCGAACAATAAATGTACTGCTACAGCCCTATTTACCTATGAATAAAGGCACTTATTTGTTTTTGAATAATAATGGTTGAACCTGGTTTAAAAATATTGACCTATAGTCTAACACTGTTGATCAGTTTGGCTGCGAGCTTACAAGACCCGCAGGAGGATCAGGTGGAAAACAAGCGCTTAATTGAGGTAGTTGAAACCGACTCCATTCGTTACGAGCTGTTTGTCATAGAAGATGCTGAGGGGGTTGCCAGGGAATACCTGGCGGAAATTTTTACTCCGGTTTGTCATACCGATAAATGCTATCCGGTGTATATTAATTTTTACTGGGACCTGTTGGGTAATTTTCAGCAATTTGAAATGCCGGAAGGCGAGATCCTGACCAAGCTGGATCATATTCCCTTTGAAGAGGAGGATTATGAGCAATTGGAAGCCATACTCAGCAATGAAAATTCCATTCTGGGGGATTATTCCATCACGGATTTGGTAGGGAGCACCAACACGGCAGAATCCAATGGGGTAGATGCTGTAACGGGTGCGACCTCCAAAACCATTCAGAATGAAGTGATATCGGGAGCTGTTTATTCCTGTTACACCCTTTGGCACCTGGCCCATGGCAATCTTGCTGAAAGGACAAGAGCCCATACAGAAGATCAGCATACTGATAAGACCCTAATTCGATTTTTAGAGAGCGGGCATCATCCTTACCAATATTGGGCGCTGGAGAAAATTCAGGAAAAGGGTGCTGAAAATGATCCCCGCTTTGCGGAGCCCTTGCTGCAAATGATCAGGGGAAAGAATATTTTCCTGGCTACCCATCTTCTAAAAGAATTACCAACGGAGATGTTTCATTCTCAGGGACGGCAGGCCTGGCTCTGGGAAACCTTCGAAGAATCCCCTTATCGCCTTCAGATGCATATTTTGGAAAAGATGGCTTCGCTGGAATTGAAGCCGGAAAGCCAAATGAAGCTATTGGCCCAATTAGAAGAAAGCAATCCTGCCCAACGAAAGAGGTTATTTGAGGTTTTGCGAAAACAACAAAATCTGGGAAAGGCGCAGCAAGAAATGATATTGACCTATCTGGGTAAAGGCTTGTGGGAGCAGGAATTGCTCGCGGTATTGGAGATCCAGAACAAACCTGAGAAAGAGGTAAAAAAAGCATTGAAAAATAATCGATAAATACTATAAACGAACCCAAAACATGAAACGAATCATCCTAACCTGTTGCCTGTTGCTAGGCATATCCCTGGTATCCTTCGCCCAAAATAGGGTATTGGTAGAAGCAGAATCATTTGAAGACATCGGAGGCTGGGTAATCGACCAACAGTCCTTTGACGTACTCTATTCCTCTTACCTCATGGCACATGGAATGGGCAGACCTGTGGAAGATGCCCGGACCACGGTCCATTTTTCAGAGGGAGGAAAGTACCACGTATGGGTGAGGACCAAAGATTGGGCACCTTTTCCTACCGGGCCGGGCGAATTTCAACTTGCCATTAATGAGGAGCCGCTGGATGATTCTTTTGGAGTAAGCGGTTCTGCCGACTGGGATTGGTACTACGGTGGGCAAGTTGACATGAAGAAGGGCGAAAACACCCTTGAAGCCAGGGATCTCACGGGGTTCAATGGCCGTTTTGATGCCATTTATTTTTCTACGGAGGAGGGAGATGTACCCACCAACGACAATGAAGCACTACTGGCTTTCCGGAAAGAATTGTTGAATCTGACCGAAAAAGCCAAAGATGTGGGGCAATTTGATCTGGTTGTTGTCGGTGGAGGAATGGCAGGCACCTGTGCAGCCATCTCCGGAGCGCGCATGGGATTGAAGGTGGCATTGATCCAGAACCGGCCGGTTTTGGGAGGTAATAACAGTTCCGAAATTCGAGTGCACCTGATGGGCCGGGTGGATCAAAACCATAATGCCAAATTGGGCCGGATTGTCAGGGAATTGGACAATGGAGATCCCGGAAACGGCAATCCGGATGCGGATCGTTACGGAGACGAGCGAAAATTGCAGATTGTACGGGCAGAGCCCAATATTTCCCTCCACTTGAATACCCACGTTTACGAGGTGGAAATGGAGGACAATACAATCAAAGCAGTAATCGGCAGAGACATCGCTACCAATCAGGAATATCGTTTTGAAGGGGTTTATTTTTCCGATTGCACCGGAGATGGTACGCTGGGTTACCTGGCAGGAGCAGAGTACCGAATGGGCCGTGAAAGCCGGGCCGAGACCGGTGAATCCCTGGCCCCAGAAGAGTCGGATGATTTCACCCTGGGAACCTCTAATCTTTGGGCCTCCCTGGAGCGGGAGGAGCCTTCTGATTTCCCAGAAACGCCCTGGGCAATTCAGTTTTCGGACGAATACCATATTGACGATCACAAAGCCGACTGGCAATGGGAAACCGGATTTGGTAATTTCAATACCATTTATGAAGCCGAGGAGATCCGCGACCATAATTTGCGGGCGATTTACGGCAACTGGTCGTACCTGAAAAACGAGAAACCGGAAAAGTACAGCCACCATGAACTTGCCTGGGTAGCTTATATCGGAGGTAAGCGAGAGTCCAGAAGGTTGATGGGCGACCATGTTTTGACCCAGATGGACATACAGGACGGAATCATGTATCCGGACGGAAGTGTGACCGCCACCTGGACCATTGACCTCCATTTTCCGGATGCGAAAAACTCCCAGTATTTCGAGGGGGAAGAGTTCTTTGCCGCGACCAAACACATCAAAGTACAGCCCTATACCATCCCTTACCGTTGTTTGTATTCCAGAAATATAGACAACCTGTACATGGCGGGAAGGGATATCAGTACCACCCATGTGGCTTTCGGGAGTACCCGCGTCATGAGAACCTGTGGGATGATGGGGGAAGCGGTTGGCTATGCAGCTTATGTGGCCAGGAAGAACAATGCCAGTCCCAGAGAGGTATATACCCTGCACCTCAACGAATTTATGGACATTATTGAATCGCCATTAAGCATTCATAACCTCCCGACTTTGCCACAGGATTGATTGCATGGAACTACTTGATTTTTTAACGATCGGCATTTTTACTGGAGTTATCCTTATTGCCGGCCTGTCTTTCGGAAAACAGGGCGGGGATATGAAATCGTTTTTTGCTGCGGGAGGGGCTGTGCCATGGCCCATAAATGGGTTGTCCTTGTTTATGAGTTTTTTCTCAGCAGGAACATTTGTGGTTTGGGGTTCCATTGCTTACGAATGGGGATGGGTGGCCATTTCCATTCAGATGGCCATGTGCATCAGTGGTTTTTTGATCGGGGCATATATCGCACCAAAGTGGAAAAATGCCCAGGTGCTTACCGTTGCCGAATACCTTACCCAAAGATTTGGAAGGAAAACGCAGCAGTATTACACCTATGTTTTTCTGGTGTTATCCCTGGGATATACCGGAGCTTTTTTATATCCCGTTGCTAAGATTCTCAATGTGGTTACCGGTTTTGATATTTACCATGCGATCATGTTATTGGGTGCAATTATCATGATATACACGGCAGTAGGGGGGCTTTGGGCGGTGGTGGTCACAGACGTGCTGCAGTTTGTCATTCTAACGGCCGCGGTATTGATTGTACTGCCCTTATCTCTGGAAAAAGTAGGTGGTTTCCAGCAGTTTGTCCAGGCTGCTCCGGATACCTTTTTCCATTTATTCAATGAGGAATATAACTTTTGGTTCATTTTAGCCTTTGTGGGATACAATACCGTATTTATTGGCGGGAATTGGGCGTATGTGCAGCGGTATACCTCCGTGGCGGTTACCCGTTCAGCGCAAAAAGTCGGCTACTTGTTTGGCGCACTGTATTTGATCAGTCCCTTGATTTGGATGTTGCCGCCCATGATTTACCGGGTGGTGGATCCGGGTTTGGTCGGCCTGGAAACCGAGGGTGCCTACCTGATGATGTGTATGAATGTGCTACCGGTGGGGATGCTGGGCTTGATGTTGGGGGGTATGATTTTTGCTACGGCCAGTTCAGTCAATACCTCCCTCAACCTGGCAGCGGCAGTGTTGACCAACGATGTATACAAACCCTTGTTTCCGGGTTCCAAGGCGATCCATTTGATGCGCGTAGCCCGCTGGGCCACGTTGATTTTTGGCTTAGGTACGGTTGGGGTTGCCTTTCTGGTGCCGATGGCAGGAGGAATCGTGGAAGTAGTCCTGAGCATCGGGGCCGTCACAGGTGGTGCTTTGTATGCCCCGGCCATCTGGGGCTTGTTTTCAAAAAGGCAAACCGGAACCAGTATTCTGACCGTTACGGCCATCAGTCTCCTGATTAATCTGCATTTTAAATTTATCCAACCCTTGCTTAATGGATTTACACTAAATAGAAGTGAGGAGATGGTACTGGGGGTAGTCCTGCCGTTATTGCTTCTGGCTACGTATGAAGTATATGCTTCTAGAAAAGGCAAAATTAGTAATAGGTTACAGTTTTACAGAGAATGGAAACAGCGGCAAGGAGAGCCAAACGATTCCCATTACAAAGAAGCCGAGATCCAAAACCGTTTTGGCATCAAGGTGATCGGTTTGGCCCTGATTTCCATAGGGATAATGTTTTTGGTGCTGGGCCTGATTGCAGAAAAGGGGATCTTCTATACGCTATTGATGGGGGTGATAATTTTAATATTAGGCTTGGGGCTGGTGAAATTTACACGGACGAATAGGAAGGGAAGTTAATAGTAAAATCAATTGAGGGAATAAATATTTGGTATGATCAAGGAAGGTTTTAATACGGGAAAAAGAGGATTAAAAACAGCCAGCATCACTTCGGATTTGGTGATTGTGGGCGGTGGAATGGCAGGCACCTGTTGTGCCATCACGGCTGCCAGACAGGGGCTAAACGTAACGCTCGTGCAGGACAGACCGGTACTGGGCGGAAATGGGTCCTCAGAAATCAGGCTTTGGATGCTGGGGGCCACTTCTCATATGGGAAATAATAACCGATGGGCCAGGGAAGGAGGGGTCATGGATGAAATTTTGGTGGAAAACCTTTATCGCAACCCGGAAGGTAATCCATTGATATTGGATACCATTCTGATCGAGAAAATATCCCTTGAACCCAACATTAAATTACTTTTAAACACGGCCATGTATGATTTGGTCAAAAGGGGAGCCGATGAAATCGACTATGTGTTGGCGTTTTGCAGTCAAAATTCCACCCAATACCATCTAAAATCCCCCTTATTCGTAGATGCTTCCGGGGATGGTATCATGGCCTTTCTGGCAGGTGCCGCGTTCCGGATGGGAGCTGAATCTGCCGATGAATTTGACGAACCCTTTGCTCCGGATCACAAATACGGGGAATTGCTGGGGCATAGCCTGTATTTCTACAGCAAGGATACCGGAAAGCCTGTTCGATTTGTGGCCCCGTCCTACACCAATAAAGAACTAGCAAAATTACCCCGTTTTAAATCCTTTAACCTCAAGGATCATGGTTGCCGGCTTTGGTGGGTCGAGTATGGGGGGAGGAGGGACACCATCCACGAAAGTGAAAATATCAAATGGGAACTTTGGCGGGTGATTTACGGGATCTGGGATTACCTTAAGAATTCAGGGGAGTTTCCTGATATGGATACCCATACCCTGGAATGGGTAGGAACCATTCCAGGCAAAAGGGAGAGCAGGCGCTTTGAAGGGCCGTTTATGTTGTCCCAAAAAGACCTGGTGCAACAGCGGCAATTTGACGATGCCGTTTCCTTTGGGGGTTGGGCGTTGGACCTGCATCCGGCTGATGGGGTATACGGAGATCAACCCGGTTGTACCCAATGGCATACCAAGGGAGTATATCAGATTCCCTACCGGATCATGTACAGCAAAAACGTTAAAAACCTGTTTTTGGCGGGACGAATAGTAAGTAGCAGCCACGTGGCATTCGGGTCCACCCGGGTAATGGCGACTTGCGGACACAATGCACAGGCAGTGGCCATGGCTGCCGTTTTGTGCAAGGAAAAAGAGCTGGCACCTGCGGAAGTAACTGGCAGTTCAACCATGCAACTGCTTCAGCGCCGCCTGATCAGATCCGGACAGTATATACCCGGAATAAAATTGTCGGATCCAGATGAATTGGCACAGCAGGCCACCATAAATACATCGGACACATTTACGCTCAAAGGCCTTCCCGCCGATGGCCCCTGGAAGTCATTGGAATTTGCCATGGCCCAGATGCTGCCTTTACAAAAAGGGAAAATTCCGGCGATTAGATTCCAGGTTAAAGCGGCTGAACCTACCCAAATAACCGTTAGGCTTCTGAAAAGTCTGAAGAGGGGAAACTTTACTCCTGAAGTTATTTTGGCTGAAGAGACATTTGATTTAACTTTAGGTGATCGGTTTATAACAGTTGATTTACAATGTAATATAGAAAATTCAGAATATTATTTTGTGGGCTTTTCTGCCAATGATAAGGTGCAAATCAAATGCTCCGAAACCCGTTTGACGGGCATATTGACGGTTTTTCAAAAGTTTAATAAAGCAGTAGCCACCAGTAGCAGGCAAGAACCGCCCGAAAACATTGGTATGGAGGCATTTGACTTCTGGTTGCCCGAGCGCAGACCTGCGGGACATAACCTGAGTTTTGAGCTGGAAAGCCCGGTGAACTGCTATTCTTCCGAGCAATTGGTCAATGGATTTTTCCGCCCTACCACTCGGACCAATGCCTGGGTGGCGGCCATAAATGAGAGTCAACCGTTTGTTGAGTTGAAGTGGGATAAAACACAAGTAATCAGTGAAATAAAATTGTTTTTTGATACCGACTTTGATCATGCGATGGAATCTACATTAATGGGGCATCCCGAGTCCGTGATGCCATTTTGTGTGAGAAAATTTTCCATTTTTGATGGGAATGGGACACTTCTGTCCGAGGTTCGGGAAAATCATCAGTCCAGCTACACCCTGAAACTGGATCAACCCCTAAAAACCAAATCGCTAACATTCAGGCTGGAACATCCTTCCGCTACTACCCCTGCCGCTTTGTTTGGAATTTTGTGTTATTAATTATCTATGAAAATGAAAGCTATCTTATTATTAATCACTTCCTTTTTTCTACTGGCCACGGGTCATATTAACGATGCCCTGGCGCAACAAAATTTAGCTCCTTCGGGCATGATTTCCAGTAGTTCCTCAGAGGAGGACCGGGAGGCAAAGCTGGCCATTGATAATGATACCCGGAGCTATTGGGAAAGTGCAGCCGGGGATACGGAACCCTGGATAGCGATACGTTTTCCGGGTGCTACCGAAATCGCCGGTTTCAAGGTAATTTTCCAGGAAGGGACGGTTCCTAACGAACGCTTTCATTTTCAATATTTACTTAACGGGGATTGGAGAAACCATCATTCGGTAAATGAAAACCAAAACGATGAGGTGGCAGTTACCTTCGAAAAAGTATTGCTTACCGATCGGATACGATTGATCGCTGCCGATAAACAAGCCCTGCACATTGCCGAACTGCAAGTCCTTGGACAGCAGTATGTGGATGACAATGCAGGCGAAGTCAAGCCCCTGTTGGTTAATCAAAGCGGTTATAACCTTGGTAGGCCAAAGCGCTTTACCGCACCCGGCGTAGCCGATGAAACTCCTTTTTTGATACAGGAGAAGGGTAGTGGACAGGTAGTATTTTCGGGATTAATTGAAGGAGAAAAAGGTGATTTTTCGGAATTTGACCCGAAGTCAACCTCGGAATATCTTGTAGTTTCAGGAGATAAGACTTCTTTTCCTTTCCGTATTGGTCCTTATTGGTTGGAGCGGGTTACGTACCGGAATATGGTGGATTTTATGCTGGATGCCCGACATTATGTGGGCAATGTGGATGATATCCGACCCATATCCTTCGCCTGGAGAGACGGAGATTTTTTCAATTGGTCCATGCAGAGTCTTGTGGCCATGTACCTGTCCAATCCGGAAGCCTATGAAAGGATGGAAGTGACTTCCCGGTATGTTCCGAATGAATCTTTTCCGGAAAAATATCAAGGTTTATGGGGAGATTTAACCCCTTTTGGACCGAATACTCCTGACATTATCCAATTGATCCATTGGGATGCGGATGTGAAGGTCTCTCAAAAGTTGGACCACGAAATGCAAAAGGCCGAATTGGCCCATTTCCTCTATGCCTGGCCCTACCTAAAAAAGTGGTTGCCGGAACAAAATTTTGACCGGGTGTATGAATATGCAAGTTCGGTTTGGGAGAAAAGGGAGGTTTCCGAGCATTCCCTTTCCCAGTACGATAAGAGCCCGGAGCATAATTTGTTATCGCTTAAAACCCAATTGGGTACCACCAAGGGAGAAATGCCGCCCGGATTTTCGGTGATCCCAAATCTTATGATGTATGAAGTGAGCAAGCGTCAAAAGGAACCGGATGCGGATAGGTATTTTGATGCTGCTTACCGGCAGATGGCATGGATGATCCAAAACCTGGACTGGGAAGATCCCATGACCACCAAGGGGCAACGGATGTCCGAACACATGACCATGCGGGCATTTGCTTATTTTTATACCGAGTTTCCAGACAGGGCACCGGCAGGATTAAAAGAAAAAGTAAGGGGTTGGGCAAAAATAGCCCTTTCCCGCTCGGACAACATGTGGGATTTTAGAAAATACGATGAAGCCGAATGGACCCCTCCGGGATGGAATGAAACCGGAAATATCTTGGGGTTTCCAGCGGCAGCTTTTGCTGCCATGACCCTGCTGGAGGACAAGGAGTTGATCCGGGATATGGAGGTGTTGGCCTGGTCACATTTGGAAAATGCCTTTGGCAGAAATCCTACGGGAAGGCATTTTTCATTTAAGGGTCCGCAGGAAATAGAAGGAGTGGACCTGGGTTGGTACAGCAGGCATAAGGGAGGCATTGGCTTGCTGGACGAGGTTCCATTCGTGTTTGACGGATCACCCAAATCTTTCCATTACCCCAACTACCCGGAAGCTGGAGACCTGGGCTGGACCGAAGGCTGGGTTCAATTCAATACGGCTTTCAATTTGAGCATGGCTTACATGGCCAATTATTATACCCGTCTGGAATGCAGGCAAAGCGATGCTGGTGACCTGATCATCCGTTTGGAGGCTCCGATAAATTTTTACCCGGATAAGGAGGAGCATGCCAGGGTTTGGCTTACCAATAAAGCCGGTAAAAGCATCCCAGTGGAATTGAAAGAAGCCGCTCCCTTTTCCCTGGCAGTGGAGGGAAGGGTAAAAATACAGGATTCCGAAATTAGCATAGGAGCTCACGTACTTCCACTGGAGGAAAATGATCAGCTCAAGCTGAGTTATGGGCATGGTTTTTTTGAAAAAAGTGTCACGGTTAGTTGGGAATAATCAGTCAAATTTTAAAATCATATGGTTCCGGTATATCCGAATGCGGAATAAGAACGGGCCTGGTATAATCCCATATTCAATTGGTTAAGAATCGGTAAAACCGGTCAGGTTTCTTCTAGTCAAAGCTTCTTGTTGGTTGAAAAACGGTACAGGTTTGCGGATTTTAGGTACTTGATTCTTTTTTGTATTTTAGTCAGATGAAGCAGGAAGAAGCGAAAAATGAAATTAAGGAACCCTTTACCGATTATGGAACGTATTCCTATGCCGATTACCTGACCTGGCAGATAGATGAAATGGTGGAGTTGATTAAAGGTAAAGTATTTAAAGCAGCTGCCGCACCGGGAAGAAAGCACCAGGAAGTCTCCCTGAAAATAGCTTCCCAGCTGTACTATTTGTTGAAAAATAAGACATGCAAGGTTTTCGAGGCCCCGTTTGATGTTCGGCTACCTGCTCATTCGGAAAAAAATGAAGACATCTTCACGGTAGTGCAACCCGACATCTGCGTGGTATGTGACAGGACAAAGCTGGATGAGGCGGGATGTATAGGGGCACCAGATCTGATAGTCGAGATACTCTCTCCGGGTAACAACAGGAAAGAAATCCATAACAAATTCAACGTGTATGAAGAATCTGGTGTTAAGGAATATTGGGTCATTCATCCTTCGGAGCAGACTTTATTGGTATACAGCCTCAGGGAGGGAAAATATGTGCCTTCCAGACTTTTTACGGTAGGAGATATCGTATCTTCCAGCTGCATTGCAGGTTTTCACCTAGATGTAAGGGAGCTTTTTGAGGATTTGGATTAGGTATGTGGTATTCCTAACCTGAGTTCGATTTTAATAGATGGCAATTTGGTTCGTTTGAACGGTTTTGTACTTGATTCCGGGCTTTTTTGGAAAAAATGTTCAACCCTCTCCGGGGTTGCTGGAAGGATAGATACGCTCATATACCCCGGGTTTCGCCCGGGGTTATTCTTGTTAAAGCCCTCCAGGCTTCGACGTCGAGTAGGAGCTTGTTTCTTGGGAAGTGATATGGGACCTCATTATAATGTGATTAGACTAAAGGGAAGAAGTTTCTATAGATACCAATTTAGGCTGCTGATGATTCTCTCAGTAAAAGCAGGCCTGAAGGGCCTGAACAACAATAACCGTGGGTGCAACCCACGGAAAAAGCTAACAAAAACGAACCTCCAACCCCGGAAGGGGTTGAACCTTATTACGTAAAATAGATCGAACTTTGGTTCCTAGTAAAACCATTGGATTCAGCGAAATGATAGGTACGGATATACCTTTCTCGGATAAACTTATTTTCTGGCAAATTGAACCCTTAGCTGGAAATGGATTGGCTATTTTAATTCGGTCTTTTTTTGTATTTTGGTAAAATGGAGCGGAAGGAAACCAAAAATAAAATCAACGAACCATTTACCGATTATGGTAGGTATACTTATGCCGATTACCTGACCTGGCAGCTGGATGAAATGGTAGAATTGATTAAAGGCAAGGTATTCAGGTCTGCTGCGGCTGCGCCAAGAAGGATTCATCAGGAGATCTCCGGAAAGATTTTTAATAAGTTGTTTAATTTTCTGGAGAAGCATCCCTGCAAGGTTTACGAAGCGCCATTTGATGTAAGGTTGCCCGTAAAATCAAAGAAAAATGAGGACATTGATACCGTGGTCCAACCAGACATTTGCGTAATATGTGATAAAAGCAAATTAGATGTTATGGGATGCATCGGTGCCCCAGACTTGATTGTAGAGATTTTATCTCCCGGAAGCAATAAAAAAGAACTGAAAAACAAATATGAAGTATTTGAAGAAAGTGGAGTGAAGGAATATTGGATTATCCATCCTGACGAGCAGACCGTCATGACTTATACCCTTACCACAGGGAAATATATTCCATCCCGGCTTTTCACTTCAGGGGATGTTATTGAATCCAATAGTATCCCTGAATTCCGACTTGATCTGGAATATGTATTTAAAGATCTGGATTAGTTTTTGATAATTTTCATTATCAGATTTTATGATCGTAGATTTATCATTGATTGGATAGTATGCTTTCAAATTCTTTATAATCAAATAGTACCAATTATCAACGGAATTTTTTAAATTGATAGTTAATTATTTTCTTCTTATTTACATAATTTACCGGTTAACCCAACACTATGAAAACCGCAGGCATCATTTTATTGATTTTAGGGGCCGTTGGCACCATCGTATTTGGCATCCAGGCGATGCAAGACTCAGAAAGTTTCAGTCTACTGGGTTTGGATATTGCCGTCAGCTCGGCCAATTGGACACCTGTGATTGTTAGCGTCGTACTGCTGATTATTGGTTTGGTACTGACTTTCCGAGATAAAAAATAGTCCAGCTATGGGGCTTCACCTTTGAAATCCATTGTAATTTTCTTTTCTGAAATAGTATGTCGAATAGAATCGTTATATCATGCTGTTTCATTGTTTTGGGCATTGGTAAAAAGTAATATGATGCAATCGTTAAAAGAATTGTAGTCTTTTGGATGCTCCTTTTCACGCCTTTTCCGGGGATTTCACAAAGTCCAGGGCTAGAGCAACTCATTATCCTTGAAGCAGATGTGCTCAAGGGAGTTAAACAAAAATTAGCTTCAGAACAGGATAAAGCTTTTCCGGTTGAATTAAAACAACTGATGGACCGGGCTAATGAAAAGCTGACGGAGGGACCCTTTTCTGTGGTAAATAAAACACAAGTGCCACCCAGTGGTGACAAACACGATTATATTAGCATGGGTACCTACTGGTGGCCGGACCCGGAAAAAGATGATGGCTTACCCTATATCCGCAAGGATGGGGAAATTAATCCGGAATATTACGATTATAAGGATAAATGCGTGATTAAGGCCGAACCCTGGAGTTGGGTATCATTCAACCGGGCCAACTATATACAAAGCCTAGAACGTATACGCCAAACCGACAGAAACTAAATCCCCCTTTCCCAAAGGGGGCTGGGGGATTTAAAGACGAAAATTGCCCCGTCCTGAAAAAAGTTTACAGATTTAAATTTTATTTATCGTTAGCCATAACGGAAATTTACAGAAATCAGTAAGCGTATAAATGGTATGGGCACGAAAAAATCCCCCTTGCCCCCTTGATAAGGGGGATTTGTGCACGTTCGGGCTTACGGAATTTAAAAACCTTGGCGTTTATTAGACCGATTGCATTACCCAATTTCAGCAAAAAATCCCATTTTCAGCAACCAGTAATACAAGGTATTATAAATTTAAAATATTCGGAAAAATTCCTCCCGACTCTGGTTTGGACCAGCTCTCTGCCCCCTGAGAGAACGGGGAAGGCAACTCGTCCTAATAAAGGACACTCAATTATTGTTCAAATACTGCATTGGTTTCACTTTTTTAGCATTCATCAGCCCGTATTCTTTAACCCGCTTGCAAGGGCAGTAGTAATTTTAAGTAAGCGTGTTACCAGGGGAGAATCCGGTTCTTTGGATGCCCGCCAAAGTTTCAGGTTTTTTAACTGCAACTGGTGCAATCCGTGAAGCGCATTTTTCCTGCGGTTGATGCTGTCCAGCAAGCCTATTCTTCGGCTTTCCCTTTCGTTGCCCAGGAGTTTACCGATTTCTTCCAGGCTTAGCTGGTGTTCGTCCATAATCCATTTGGTAAAGGTCACACCGGTATCCCGGTTTTGAACCAGGGAGGCATACAGGTTCATGATTTCCTGGTCCGCATTCAGCAGGTTTGTTTCTACCTGAATCAGGATGTATCGCAGAAGCGGCCAGGATTGGGTAGTATCCTGTAATTTTTGGTACAGGTCCGGATGCGACGCGCTTATGGTTTTGATGGCACTTCCAATGCCGTACCATCCGGTGAGGTTGAATCGGGATTGGCTCCAGCTAAAGACCCAGGGAATGGCCCGAAGGTCCTCCAGGGATCGTTTGCCCGTTCTTCGCGCTGGCCGCGAGCCGATTTTACTAAGTTCCAATACATCAATAGGGGTGGCCTCTCCATAAAATTCCAGAAAATCCGGATGGCGTATTAATTGCTGATAGTGATTTTGGGCAAATTCAGATAGTTGCTGCAGCGCATCAATGGGGAAATCCGGAATTTCCCTCGGAAATAAGGAATAGCCCGTCTGCAGGGCCGTGCCTGAAAACAGCATTTCCAGGTTGTAGCCAGCCGTTAGCAGGTTGGCAAATTGCTGGGAGATCGTTTCTCCTTGAACCGTAATTTTGATGGACCCCTGCAGGCTACCCTGAGGCATGCTTTCCAAAAAACGGTGGTATTTTCCTCCTCCGCGACTGATGGTTCCCCCGATTCCATGAAAAAACCGCAGCCGCGTACCATGGGATTTGGCCAGGTCGGTAAGTTTTTGTTCGGCCTGATAGATGTTCCACCTGCTTGCCGTGATCCCACCGTCCTTATTACTATCGCTGTATCCCAGCATTACCTCCTGAAAGGAAAAATTTCCCGGGTAGGATTCATGGGAAAGGAATTCCCCAAGAACGCTGTCCGATCGCTGCAGATCTTCAATGGTTTCAAAAAGCGGGACTACCTGATACCTGTTTCGGTCTAAACCGGCTTCCCTCAAAAAGAGGTATACCAATGAGAGGTCACTCAGGGAGCGGGTCATGCTGACAATAAAGGAACCGATGCCCTCGTCTCCATACTGATCGATGTGATTTTTGACACACTGAAAACTCGCCAATACCTTATCTGCCTCCGGCCCGAAGGTTTTGCCAGAAAAGGCAAAAGGACGGTTGCTTTTGAGTTCTTCAGTAATAAATGCTACCCGCTCTTGTTCAGACCAGGTGGAATAAGGGGTTAATTCGGAAAACGTACCTGCCAGAATCTGATCGATGGCTTTTTCATGAAAGGTGCTGTTTTGCCGGATATCCAGTCTGGCCAGGTGAAAACCAAAGCAGGCAACGTGTCTTTCGACCGGCAATAAAAATTGCTGTACAATGCTGCTTGCATCGATTTCAAGAAGGCTTTCTCGCAGAATTTGAAGATCGCTTATCAACTCTTTGGAATCGGCATACACTGGTTGCCCGTTTTCCTGAATCGTATGCTCCATTTGTACCAACATCAGGTTAATGAATTGCCTCCAGGGTTCCCGCGGATTTCGTTTCAAAGCAGATTCGCTTTCATCGCCGAGGAATTCGGCTTTGCCACGTATCTGTTCCCTGAATCCCTGGGGTACCGGATTTCGGATATCCGAGAAGCTCATCTGGGCCCCCAGGTGCTGCAATTTTTCTTTCACCAGTGCAAGAGCAGTTTGGCGATGTTCCAGCAGCGTACTTCTGGTAAAGTCAGCCGTAACATAGGGATGTCCATCCCGATCCCCACCGACCCAACTTCCCAGTTGAAAGTCAGGAAAAGAAGCTGCCGTATCAAATCGGCCAGGGTCAAACCCCATCGCTATCCAGCTTTCCATAAGTTGCTGGTCAGCTTGCTGCAAAGCCCGGGGGAAAACCCTTGAAAAATAATGCATCACATTATTCCGCTCCATTTCCAGGGTAGGCTTTTCCAGGTATACTTCTCCCGATCGCCACCAGCGCTCCAGTAAGGCCATGATTTCCCTTTCCAGCCCTTGCTTCTCCAGCCGGGAATAGGAGTTGTTCTCCAATTTCACCAGATTCAGATAGATTTCCCGGTGTAGTTCCAGAATGGATTTTCGCTTTGCCTCTGTGGGATGGGCTGTTAAAACCGGATAAACCTGGGTGTTTTTAATGCAATCCAGCATCTGGGTTTCCGTCCATCCCTGGTCCTGCCATCTTGCCAGGGTTTCGCCCCAGGATCCGCGAATAGAGTCAACACCCTTTTCATTGATCCTATTTCTTCTGCCCTGCACGGCGGCATTTTCTTCGATCAGATTCATTAATTGCAGGTAGATACTTAATACCTGTATGTGCTTTTCTTCCAACTCACCCGCCTCCCAATTGATTTCGGGGAGTTCGGGCTTTTGGGTAAGGATCTTTTCCAGCTCAAATTCGCCAAGTTGGTGCAATACTTTTTGGAAGCAGCGAGTCAGAAATTTCAGGTCCTCGTTGGTTTTTTTAAATAGTGGGTTGTCCGTGGCCATGTTTTTGTTGACTGGTTGGTGAATAAATAGGAAACTTAAATATAACAGATGGCAGCATGGAATGAAAATACAGAACCGTTACAAATTCGATGGAAGGCTTTGCTTACCGGATAAAATGTACTTGAACCCGATTTTTTCGAATGTATTTTTATTCCTATATTCATGTGATAAGCAATAAAACCTAGCCCTATGCCGCCTTCCTTTCCTGCCTTTTTCGTTTTGGGATGTTTTGATACCAAAGGAGAAGTATTTGCACATTTGCGCGAACAACTTCTGGCAAGGGGTGAATCCGTCCTTTGTATCAACGCAGGAATTTTCGGCAGTACCGATTTGTTTCCGGTGGATGTGGAAGCCGATTACCTGGCCAATCTAGCAGGAAGCTCGCTTCACGATCTCCGTGAAAAAAATGACCGTGGTCTTGCATTGGAGGTGATGGCCCGGGGAGCCGGTGAACTTTTCCGCAGTTTTCCGGGGCAAATCAAGGGCGTTATCGGAATGGGAGGCGGTGGAGGGACCTACCTGTTACTCAAAGCCATGCAGGTCTTGCCCCTCGGCCTGCCCAAAATCTGCATTTCCACCCTGGCTACCCGGGATGTATCGCATTTGGTAGGAGTGAAGGATATTGTATTGATGCCTTCGGTGGTGGATGTGGCGGGCTTGAATGCGATTATCCGTCCAATCATCGATCAGGCAGCGGCCGCCCTGTCTGCCATGTCGAAGGTTCCGAAGCAAAGGAAAACCACTGGCAAAGGAACCCTCGCCATCAGCATGTTTGGAAATACCACCGACTGCGTAAATGAATGCACCCGGATGCTGCAAGAGAAGGGGTATGAGGTGATGGCTTTCCATGCTAACGGAGTGGGGGGGAAGGCCATGGAAGCCTTAATCCGTGAAGGAGTATTTGATGCGGTACTGGATCTAACCACTACCGAATTGGCAGACGAACGGTGTGGCGGGATCTTAAGTGCCGGACCGGATCGACTGAGGGCTGCAGCTGAAATGGGTATTCCCAACCTGCTGGCTCCCGGTTGTCTGGACATGGTCAATTTTGGCCCTAGGGAAAGCGTTCCTGAAACCTACAAGGACAGGCTTTTCTACCAATGGGCACCTGATGTGACGTTGATGCGGACCAACGAAGAAGAGAACTTTACCCTCGGGAAAGTGATCGCGGAAAAACTTAATAGGAGCAAAAACAAAGCAAAGACAAAAGTGCTCATTCCGTCAAAAGGCTTTTCCCAGTTGGATGCTCCGGGAAATTATTTTCACGATGAAAAGTGCGTAAAGGCCTTTGAAAAGGCCCTGAAAACCCATCTGGATCCGGAAATAGAATGCATCCCTGTAGCCTTGCCGGTTAATGATGTGGCTTTTGCAAAGGAGGCGGTAGCCATAATGCTGGATATGCTAGAAGGGAAAAAACCCTAAGGATAGTAGTCAACAAGCGTGAATAGACCTGACAGGTTTTTAAAACCTGTCAGGTCTAATACGAAACCTATTCCACGTATTATTAGGGGTGTTCTCTTTATATTTCTATAAATTGCCTTGAAATTAACTGTTTGAATGTTAAAACCCAACCCAATGAACACAGCCTTTTCTTTGTCAGCTCTCCTGTTGACTTTCTGCTTTTTGGCCGGAAGTACGTTCTCCCAGCCCTTACCCGAGCCCGGAGATCCGGAAAACCCTTCGGATATACCCGACTTTTATAAATCCCGCTTGTCGGATATCGAAACGGAACTGGCGCTGCTCGAAAAAGGAAAAGTCGAACGCATTGCCTACTCGGCAGGAGGCTTACCCCTGTACGCCGTTTTCTATGGAGAAAAGGAGGATTTTCGTAGTCAGGCGAATTATAACTCGGCAGTAGCGGCGCGGAATCCGGCCTTTTTTGCCGAAAAGAGCTCAGATACCAAACCGGTGGTTTACTTTATCGGCCCGGTTCACGGGCAGGAAGGGGAAGGAATTTCCGGTCTGGTTAACTTGTTGCATATCGCCGAAACGGGCAGTGATTACCGGGGCAGGGAATGGCCGGAGCTGCAGGCCTTCTTTGACGAGTTTCGGGTAATCATCGTTCCCAGTGGCAATCCGGATGGAAGGAGAAGAAATCCCTACGATACCTTTAAAGGACTCCCTGAAGAAATCATGACCAAATACGGGCAGGGTACCCGGCAGGACGGTACACTCTGGCGCTGGCCAGGAGCCAAATCACTGCATCCCATGAAAGGAGATTTGGGTATTTTGGGTGCCTACTTTAATGACAACGGCATCAATATCATGCACGACGATTTTTTTGATCCCATGGCCGCGGAAACCAAAGCTATCATGCAGTTGGCCAAAGAGGAGGTCCCCGACCTGAGTGTTTCCCTGCACTCCTGCTCCTGCACTCCTTTTGTAATCCAGAACAGTCATGCCCCTCTTTTTATGAAAAAGCGGATTGCCGATTTTGCCCAACAACTGAACCAGGCTTTTATTGCCGGCGACCTGCCCCACAGGCCCGAAAACTGGGGACTGAGTCTGGAAGACGACGATCCGAAATTTCCTCCAAGGGCCTCCTTTAACCTGGTAAGTGCCCTGCACCATGCCAGTGGAACCATGGCCTTTACCTTCGAAAGCCCACACGGAACCCTGGAAGACGGCACCAACTACGAGGAACTACTGGACATTCAACTGGTCCTGTACCGGGAAATTTTTTCCTACATTCGGGACAACCGGTTGATTTGGGAAAAGTAATCGGCTATCTTTCTTTCTAATTGAGAGTACATTCTATTGAAACCAATTAAAGCATGATGCATTTCAGGTATCTTATCGTTTTTTGTTTTTGTTTGGCCATTAAGGCCATGGCGCAGGAAAACACCCGACCTAATATTGTTTATATCCTTGCTGACGACATGGGTATCGGCGATGCCTCCTGTTACAACTCCGATGCCGCTTTTACCACGCCGAATATTGATCGCCTGGCAAGTGAGGGGTTGAAATTTACGGATGCACATACCAGCTCTGCGGTATGCACGCCGACCCGGTATGGAATCCTGACCGGCCGGTACAACTGGCGTTCGGAATTGAAAAACGGGGTGTTGGGTGGATTTTCGGCTCCCCTGATTTCAAATGAGCGGCTCACAGTAGGGGATTACCTGCAGGAGGCTGGCTACCATACCGCCTTCGTGGGAAAATGGCACCTGGGATGGGACTGGTCCTTCAAACAAGAATATGAGCATATAAACAACCTGAATAAGATCCTGGAGGTGGATTATACCCAGCCCATCCAAAATGGTCCAAACGACAGGGGATTTATTTATTCCTATGGTATCAGCAGTTCGCTGGATATTCCTCCTTACGTCTACCTGGAAAACGATCGGGTGACCGCCCTGCCCGACCGAAGAACCGTCAATGCAGACGAAAAGGGCTTTTGGAGAGATGGACCCACCGGTTCGGATTTTGACCATACGTTAACGTTGTCGCACCTGACTGAAAAAGCAGTAAGCTACATTGACCGGCAGGCAAGTTCGGCTGATCCGTTCTTCCTTTATTTCGCACTACCTGCACCACATACCCCAATATTACCCCTTACCGAATTTATGGGTAAAAGCAACTCGAATATGTACGGTGATTTTATGTTGCAGGTAGACGATGTGGTCGGACAGATCATTGGGGCTCTGGAGGAAAAAGGGGTGCTGGAGAATACGATGATTATTTTCACCTCGGATAATGGCTGCTCCCCACGGGCAGATTACCCCGAATTGGCGCAGGTCGGGCACGATCCCAGCAATGGCTGGCGGGGCCACAAGGCGGATATATACGAAGGAGGCCACCGGGTACCCTTTTTGGTGCACTGGCCGGAGAAAATTGCTGCCGGCGGCACTTCAGATCAGCTTATCTGCACCACCGACCTAATGGCTACAGCGGCCGAAATGTTGGGGAAGCCACTTCCGGAAAATGCAGGTGAAGATAGCTTTAGCTTTTTCCCTACCCTCATGCAGGGAAATTCGGATTCCGAAAGGACTTCTATCGTCCACCATTCCATCGAAGGCCGTTTTGCGATTCGCAGAGGGGACTGGAAACTGATTTGTTGGCCCGGTTCCGGGGGCTGGACCGAACCGCTTACCAGAAACGGCCTGGAAGACTTACCGGATTTTCAGCTATACAACCTGGCTACCGATCCCGGAGAAGAAAATAACCTGGTGGATCGGTATCCTGAGAGAGTGGAGGACTTAAAACAAGAACTGATTACATTAATAAAAATGGGTAGAAGTACACCGGGTCCGAAGCAAAAAAACGACGGCCCTGAAATCTGGGATCAGGTAAGCTGGGCCTATCCATAATTTTTTGAAAAGCTTTCTTTTTCAGAAGGCAAAAATTGGTATATTCAAATCTTGGTAAATACCCAAAAATAACCTCGTTTCATGAAACGGAGAACGTTTATTCGTAAAAACGGACAAGTGGCCCTGTTGGCTCCTTTGGTACCCGCCGCTTTACCTTCCCTTTTTACTGCAGGGAATCAGCCTGATGAAAAGCCGGAATGGCTCCAGAAAATGATCGTCAATAACGACGCTTCCCTGGAAAGGGTACAGCAACGGTATGTATCGGATCCGGACTCTCCCCATTACGGGGACGTTTTGGATGGGTATGGAATGCCCTCGCCTCATGCCGCTACAAGCTTTCTGAAAACGGGTATTTGCGCCCTGATAAGTCCCGAATCTGCCTACCATGCCGATGCCGGGCTGGTGGAAAGGTTGAGCCATGCAGCTGAATTTCTTTTCGGTTTGCAGCATGAAGACGGGACCATTGATTTGCTGTCAACCAATTTTCATTCCACTCCCGATACCGGGTTTATTGTCAAATGGCTGGCACCTGTCTGGCGTTTGCTGGAAAATAGTTCCGTGCCGGAAAAAAGTACCATCACCGTTCCCCTCAAGCAATTTCTGTTGCAGGCTGGAGAGGCACTAAAGGTAGGCGGCATTCATACCCCCAACCATCGCTGGGTAGTGTGTTCGGCACTAGCGGAATTATACAAAATCGAGCAGGATCCGGCCTATTTGGCCCGTGCCGAACGTTGGCTTTCCGAGGGAATTGATATGGATGCAGACGGTCAGTATGAGGAAAAAAGCAGCTATATTTATTCATCTCTCAGTAACCGGGTGTTAATTAGCACGGCACGGGGATTCGATAAGCCGGAACTGTATGCCTATGTGCGCCGAAATCTGGACATGAATTTTTATTACCTGCACCCGAACGGGGAGATTGTCACCGAAGCTTCCGGAAGGCAGGATAATTCTATTATTGGAACGCTTGAAAAATATTATTATCCGTATCGGTACATGGCACTCAAGGATGGGAACGGACAATATGCGGCCGCCTGTAGACTTATTGAAGCGACCGCTTTCGAGAAAACTACCGGATTCTTATATTATTTTCTGGAAGACAAGGACTTGTGGAAAGAGTTGCCGGAACCGAAACCACTGCCAATTTCTTATGCCAGGGTATTTCGACATTCAAATCTGGCCCGAATACGTAGAGGGAACTACGATGCGTCCATCCTGATGGGTAGCCCGGTGTTTTTCACCTTTCACAAATCTTCGCTGGCACTTCAGGGAATCCGGTTTGCCAGTGCTTTTTTCGGAAAAGGGCAATTTGTATCGGAAAGTCTGGAAGAAGAAAATAGCAGCTATATTCTCAGCAGCTATTTGAGAGGACCCTATTACCAGCCCTTTCCAAAGGACAAAATCCCCGGGGATGGGGATTGGTCTAAAATGCCCCGATCGGAACGACCTCAATCCGAAGTCCAGGAACTCTACAGTCGGGTTACCATTCGCGAAGTGGAGCAGGGGTTTTCGTTGGAGATCAGCATTGAGGGCACCGAGCGGGTGCCGGTGGCACTGGAACTTATTTTCAGACCCGGGGGCACCTTTGTGGGGACGGTTCCTCACGAAGAACTGGAGGACACGTATTATCTGAAAGAAGGGGTGGGGAAATACTCCCATGCTGGTTCGGCCATTCACTTTGGCCCTGGCCAGCATCAGCACCGCTGGGTGCAACTAAGGGGAGCTTTACCAAAACAGGATGCTCCGACTGTTTTTCTAACTGGGTTTACACCTTTTCATCAAACGTTACAAATCACTTGAAATTCGCAAATATGCCCATTACCTTCCTTTCGCTACCTTCCTTTCGTTATCTATTTATCACCCTTTTGTGTTTTTATGTTCCTTTTTTGACGGTTTTTGGCAAAAAAGAACCGTCAAGAAGGGCGGCTAAGCCAAACATCGTCTTTTTGATATCGGAGGACAATTCAAAACACTTCATGAAGCTTTTTGACCCAAACGGAGTGTCCGCACCGGCTATTGAAGAAATGGCAAACCACGGGCTGAGCTACGGGCACGCGTTTTCGAATTCGCCGGTATGTTCGGTGGCCCGAAGCACGCTTATCACGGGCACCCTGGCCACGAGAACGGGAATTCACCTTCACCGGAAGATAAAGTCTGCTCCCATGCCCGATGGCTTGGAAATGTTTCCGGCCTATTTGCGAGAAGCGGGGTATTATACCACCAACAATGCTAAAAAGGACTACAATGCCCAGGAGGGCGAAGGGGTTTGGGATCTGTCTTCCAAACTGGCTTCCTGGCAAAACAAGCCCCAGGCGGAAATGCCCTTTTTTCATCAGGAAACCTTTACCGGATCTCACGAAAGTCGCTTGCATTTTGACAAGGAACGGATGAATAGCTACCTTCCTACGGACGATCCGGCTCAGGTTAAGCTATTTCCCCATTTTCCAGATACACCCTTATTTCGTTATACCACGGCTTACCATCGAGATAAAATTCGGGAAATTGATGACTGGGTGGCCCAGAAAATCAAGGAGCTGGAGGAGGCAGGCATATTGGAAGATACCTTCGTTTTTTACTTTGGTGACCATGGAGGCGTTTTGCCAGGTAGTAAGGGGTATTTGTACGAAACAGGCCTCAGCGTACCCTTGGTGATTCGCATACCTGAAAACTGGAGCCATTTGGTTCCCTATCAAAAAGGAGATTCACCCGAAGCCTTCGTTAGTTTTATTGATTTTGCCCCCACCGTTCTTCGCCTGGCCGGAATAGAAATTCCGGAACCCATGGATGGGAAGCCTTTTCTGGGTGAGGGTTTGGCCCAGGACGAACTGGAATCCAGGGACGAGGCTTACGGGCATGCGGACCGGTTTGATGAAAAGTACGAAATGGTTCGTTCCTTTCGCAAGGGCAAATGGAAATACATCCGCCATTACCAGCCCTGGTATCCGGATGGCTTGCAAAATAATTACCGGTACAAAATGATGGCTTTCGCAGAATGGAGAACCTTACACGAACAGGGAAAACTGGACGAAATCGAAGGAGCTTTTTTTGAAGCCAAGCCGGTTGAAATGCTTTACGATCTGGAGCAGGATCCTTTTGAAACGAAAAATCTCGCCGTAGATCCTGCAAGAATATCAGTCCTGAACGAAATGAGAGAAGGCTTAAACCAATGGCTTTCCGCTCATAACGACCTGGGGTTCTTACCTGAAAACCTGCTTGTGAACGAGGCCATGGATAATCCGGTGGTTTATGGAAAGGCTTTTCATCCGGAGTTGGTAAAATTGATCCGTATTTCAGACTGGGCGACCCAACCATGGAGGGAAGTTCGGGAAAACATCTTCCAGACCCTGCAATCGGGTTCCTACCTGGAAAGGTACTGGGCCTATATGGTGGCCGCAACTTTTGGAAAAAGCATTGCCTCGTCGTACGGGTCATTCCCGGATTGGAGGGAAGAGGAGCAAGCCATGGTGCAGTTACGGGCGATCGAGTTGATGGGAATCCTTGAAATAGACAATCCTTTTCCGGCCCTGTTTTCCTGGATACAGGGTACGCGGGATCCGGTAGAAGCATTGATCGGCCTGAATACACTGGTGTATTTCCTTGATCACAGCCGGTTTAGGCCACAGTCTGATCCGGGTGATCTGGTCGTTAGGGCTTCCAATCCGGAGGTGGAGCGAAGACTCGCTTACCTCAAAGGCACCTGGTAAAACGGCTGATTTATGGAAAGAAAGGTGCGTTCATCAAAAATTGATACGATCCATAGGGCTTTTTGGCTAACTTCATTAAATTGAAACCGATAAACAAATACAACTCACATGAATATGCGTTTTAGGCTTTGGCCTTTTCTAATACTAATTTTAATAGGGCAAGTTTCCTGCTCGTCTTCTTCCGATTCTTCTGAAAACGAAGAGACCGCAGAAGACATGACGGACTGCCATGGCACCATCCCGGACCGGTTTTCCGCAGGCAATGCTGCTACGGAAAATGCTATTCCTGAGCGAGATGCTCCGGAATCACATGAAGGAATGATTTGGATAGAAGGTGGAACCTTTACCCGAGGTGCCACGGATGGCCGGGGCAGAAAGGATGAACTTCCTGCCCACACGGTTAAAGTTGATGGCTTCTGGATGGATGAAACCGAAGTGACCAACCGGGAATTTGCAGCATTTGTGGAGGCTACCGGTTACGTAACCGTGGCGGAGAAAAAACCAGATTGGGAAGAAATTAAAAAACAACTGCCACCCGGCACTCCCAAACCACCGGATGAAGTACTGGTAGCGGCTTCCCTTACGTTCCGATCGCCTGACCAGTCGGTTCCCTTAAACAATGCCTCCCATTGGTGGGAGTGGACACCAGAAGCCAATTGGCGACAGCCACAAGGTCCCGGAAGCAGCATTGAGGGCAAAGAAGATTATCCGGTGGTGCACGTAGCCTGGGACGATGCCGTGGCTTATGCCAAATGGGCAGGAAAGCGACTACCGACAGAAGCAGAATGGGAATTTGCCGCCAGAGGAGGCTTGGAAGAAAAGTCCTTTCCCTGGGGAGACGACCCGGTAGAAAAAAGTGGTTTTATGGCCAATATCTGGCAGGGAGAGTTTCCGGTGACGGATAAAGGCGAGGACGGTTTTCAAGGCCTGGCACCGGTTAAATCATTTGAGCCCAATCCCCATGGCTTGTACGACATGGCCGGCAATGTTTGGGAATGGACCAACGATTGGTACCGGGAAGACTACTATTCCCGCTTGAACGACGAAGTCCAGGAAAACCCACAAGGCCCATCCGATAGCTATGACCCGCAAGAGCCCACTGTTCCCAAGAAAGTTGTCAAAGGGGGTTCTTTTCTCTGCAATGTTTCTTACTGTGAGGGATACCGGGTGAGTGCCAAGATGAAGTCATCCGCAGATACCGGACTGGAGCATACCGGATTCCGTTGTGTATCCTCCAATTAAACGAGACGTATGGCTGCCCAAAATAACCTATTATTATTGTATGTTTTCGGTTGCTGTTTCCTATTTTCTTGTCAGGAAAAAGTAGCAGAAAGCTCCCGAAGACCCAATATCCTGTTTGCCATAGCAGATGATTTGTCCTATCCGCATATGGGAGTCTACGGTATTGACTGGATTCAGACACCGGCTTTTGACCGGGTGGCTAGGGAAGGCTTGCTGTTTTCCCGGGCTTACACTCCGAATGCAAAATGCTCTCCTTCGCGATCCATTATTCTTACCGGAAGGAACTCCTGGCAGCTGGAAGAAGCCGCCAATCACGTTCCGTTTTTTCCGGAAAATTTTGCCTCCCATGTAGAAATCCTGGGAGAAAATGGCTATTTCACCGGTTTTACCGGAAAGGGTTGGGCACCCGGAAATCCCGGTCAGCGGAACGGAAAACCCAGAATGCTTACCGGGCCCCGGTACAGTGATATCCAATTGGATCCTCCCACAGAGCAGATAAGCAAGGTAGATTACGCAGCCAATTTCAGCCAGTTTCTGGATGAAAAACCGGAAGAGACTCCCTTTTATTTTTGGTATGGTGCTACCGAACCCCATAGAGCCTATGCCTATGGTTCCGGGGCGGAACTCGCTGGTAAATCCATTGAGAGTATTGACCATGTTCCGGCGTTCTGGCCAGATAATGATTCGGTAAGAAACGATTTGCTGGATTATGCCTATGAGGTCGAATATTTTGACCAACACCTGATGGTCATGCTTCAGGAACTGGAAAAACGGGGCGAATTGGAGAATACGGTAGTCGTTGTAACCTCGGACAATGGCATGCCATTTCCGCGCGTCAAAGGGCAGGCCTACGAGTATTCTAACCATCTGCCCCTGGCAATAATGTGGGGCACGAACATCCAAAATCCCGGGAGGGTCATCGATGATTTTGTCAATTTCACCGATTTTGCTCCTACATTTCTGGAATTGGCAAAAATAGATGCGGACGGTTCCGGTATGGCCCCCATGACTGGAAAAAGTTTAGTACCGATATTTCTAACCGATCAAGCGGGCAAAACAGATCCTACACGGAATGCCGTATTAATAGGAAAAGAGCGTCACGATATCGGGAGGCCAAATGATCAGGGCTATCCGATTCGGGGTATTGTTACGGAGGATTTTACCTACATTCACAACTTTGAAACAGATCGCTGGCCGGCGGGAAATCCGGAAACCGGTTACCTTAATACCGATGGAAGCCCAACCAAGACGGTTATTTTAAATCAGCGAAGGGTAGACGGTAATACTCATTTCTGGAATCTTTCCTTTGGCAAGCGGCCTCAGGAAGAGCTTTATGACAGGCAAAAAGACCCGGAAGGACTGAATAATCTGGCCCTGCATCCCGAATACCAGGCCATTAAAGAAAACCTAAAGGAAGCGTTATTCCAGCAGTTGGAAGCACAGGAAGATCCACGAATGTTCGGGAATGGAGACGTTTTTGATTCCTATGAGTATGCTCAGGAGAGCCAACGGGATTTTTACACGCGTTTTATGGAGGGGGAATCCTTTAATACCGGATGGGTGAACGATACGGATTATGAAACTGATTTTAAGGAATGAAAAGAAGATGGCGTTTTTGGTTTGTCCTCAGTGTCTTATTGCTGACAGGAATTAGCCCGGGTTGGGCTCAGGATACCCGGCCCAATATCGTCATGATTATCGCAGATGATATTGGATATGAGGATATTGGGGTTTACGGGAATACCCAGGTAAAGACCCCAATCATTGATCGTTTTGCTGCGGAAGGACTCCGTTTTACCAATTTCTATCTAACTACCAGTTCCTGCAGTCCCAGCCGGTGCAGCATGATCTCCGGACGCTACCCACACAATACCGGGGCGGCGGAATTACATACTACACTTCCGGAGTCCATCACTATTTTTCCGGAGTTGTTAAAGGAGGCCGGGTATTTTACCGGACAGGCAGGAAAATGGCACATGGGCCCCGCTCCACGAAGGGGGTTTGATGTGATTTACGATAAAGGCCCCACGATGGGTGATGGGGGAGAGGATAGCTGGGTTCCCCTACTGGAAGAGCGACCCAAAGACAAGCCTTTTTTCCTCTGGCTGGCCTCTCTGGATGCCCATAGACCCTGGGGTACTAATTCTTTTTCAGGAACCCATACGCCGGAGTCGGTACAGGTGCCTCCTTTTCTCGCAGATGAAATGCCCACCAAAACAGATCTGGCACGCTACTACGACGAAATTTCCCGATTTGATTTCTTTATCGGAGAGGTAGAAGCTGAATTGGACCGGCAAGGGGTGTTGGAAAACACCATCATCCTGGTCTTATCGGATAACGGCAGGCCCTTCCCCAGAAGTAAAACGCGCTTAATTGATTCTGGGATCAAGTCTCCGCTGATCGTAAAATGGCCCGAGGGAATTTCCAAAGCAGGAAGCATTTCGGAAAGCATGCTGAGCAGCATCGATCTGGCACCTACTTTTCTGGAACTTGCCGGATTGATCCCTCCTGATTCCTTTCAGGGGAAAAGTTTCAGGGCGGTGTTAGAAAATCCGGGCCTGCCCTTTCGCAAATTTGTATTCGCCGAACACAATTGGCACGACCACGAGGCCCATGCCCGAATGGTACGGACTAAAAATTACCTGTACATTAAAAACAACCGGCCCGGATTCAGCAATCCGGGACCTGCCGATTCGAATGCCTCAGAGGCCTTTGCGGATTTAAAACGGGTGCGAGACGAGGGGAGTCTCAATCCGGCACAGGCAGACGTATTTGCGGCACCAAGGCCCGCAGAAGAGTTTTATCTGGTTGAGGAGGATGAATACCAGATTCTGAACAGAGCCACCTTAGGGGACGGCACAGGGATGCTGGATTACCTGCGGGCAATACTGGAGAAATGGAGTGAAGAAACCGATGATACGGTTCCGAGTGATTTGACGGAGGATTGGTACGATAAGGAAACTGGAAAAGCCCTGGACATAGAAAGGACCCGTGGGCAAATGCCGGGAGGACCGGATGCATTGACAACTACGAATAAAGGACCCTTTTAATGGATACCCCAAGGATGGCGATAACGGATTTTGTCAAACGCGTCAAAGGAGTGCTTTTCGGCATGGCCGCAGTTTTGATAATGGGTATTTCCTGTAACTCCGAACCGGAAGATATTCCCTCCCGACCGATGGATCCCTGGGCATTTCGCTCCGTATTGGATAAACACCCTCGAATGTTGACGCTGGCCCTGGATACGGCCTGTTTTGCCGCGTATGATTTGGGCAAAGGACAGCTCTACAAGGTGTGGAAGGGGGGAGTCCTTCGGGAAGGAACGGTTTTCACCAATAAGAAAAATATTCAACCCAGCTCCTGGGGGACATCGTATTATGGAGAGGATTCCCTGCCTAATCGCTGGTCGGTGTCCAAAAATGGAGAAAAACTTCCCTTCGAAATGCAGTACAAAGGCTACGTTTTGGAGGATAATCGCATCACCATTAGGTTTGAACTGGTTTTGGAAGACGGAACACGGATTAAGATTAACGAGCGTCCGGAATTTGTCCGGAATGTACAGGATCAACCGGGTTTCGAACGTTCCTTTGCTGGGTCTGACATTCCAGCGGGATTGGAAGTTTCCCTGCGGTCGGCAAATGATAACGTGCAGGTGACACTTTCCGGAGATCTTTTGGCTGCTGACTATTTTCAGCAACTTCCGGAGCAATCTCCGCCTGCCATTGGGGATAGTTACGATCACCTGGGCATTTTGTGGATGGAAAATAGCGACTGCTACACCTGCCATGAAGAAAAGAACGCTACCGTTGGCCCTTCGTTTGAGCAAATTGCCACTCGGTACCCGAAAAATCGGGAGAGCTACTCTTTGTTGACTGGCAAAATAAAAGAGGGGGGAAACGGAGTATGGGGAGATACGCCCATGAACCCGCATCCGGATTTGTCTACGGCCGAGATCAAAACCATGCTGGATTATATTTTTACCCACAAACCGAAGGAGTCGACCCTTACCAGGGAAAGTCAGGCAAATGTAAAGAAGCCAGCTACCGAAATTGAAACAGAATCTCCATCTCCGAAGCCCGGCCATGGTGCAGCATTGGAAGGAGTGCATCCGAGTTACGATCTGACGACCTTACATACTGAATCTTTTCAGCCAAGGGTCGGCGGGCTGGATTTTTTGCCAGACGGTAGGCTATTGGTCAGTACCTGGGATTCCATAGGAGGCCTGTATTTGGTTGATAATATCCTGGAAGGGGACAGGGATCCGGTATCGGTAAAGCGCATTGCAGCTGGACTGGCAGAACCCTTGGGTTTGGAAGTGGTGGATGGAGAAATATTTGTGTTACAAAAACATGAGTTGACCCAGTTAATCGATCACGACGGTGATGATGTGATCGATGAGTACCGGGTAGTCTGTGACGAATGGGGAGTACGGGATGATTTCCATGAGTTTGCCTTTGGCCTGGTTTATAAAGAAGATCACTTTTACATCACCTTGTCCATGGCCATGCGGCTGATGGCTAACGAGCGGCAGCTCCCGGACCGCGGCAGAACCCTGAAGATCGATCGGGACGGTCATTACGAATGGGTTGATTATGGATTGCGAACCCCCAATGGAATCGGTGTGGGTATGGATGAGGAGTTATTTGTGACCGATAATCAAGGGCAGTGGCTACCGGCAAACAAACTGATTCATGTTCAAAAGGGAGCGTATAATGGCATGGCCTGGGGGCTTTCGGCGGAACAAGAGTTGGACCCTCCTGCCATGGTTCCACCTGCCATTTGGCTTCCGGACAAAGAAATCGGAAACTCTCCTTCTGAGCCTATTCTGATGAAAGACGGGCCCTATCAGGGGCAGCTATTACATGGAGATGTAACCAATGGGGGAATCAAGCGGGATTTTTTGGAAAAGGTAAACGGTGCCTACCAAGGTGCCGTATTCCGGTTTTCTCAGGGCTTTACAGCAGGGGTCAATCGACTGGTTTGGGGACCGGATGGTGCCTTATACGTGGGAGAAGTCGGAATGGTAGGTGGCTGGAGCTGGAAAGGAAACCAATATGGCCTGGAAAAAATAATGTACAACGGCGATAGCACCTTTGAAATGCTGGCCATACGTGCAAAACCGGATGGGTTTGAAATAGAATTCACCGAGCCAATAGCAGCAGAGGTACTGGATCCGGCCTTGCTGGAAATTCAGCAGTGGCGGTACGAGCCCACGGCTTCCTACGGTGGTCCCAAGTTGGATCTAACGCAGCTAATTCCCGAATCCATGCAACTATCCGGAGATGGGAAAAGGCTTCTAGTAACCATCCCGGGATTGCTTGAAAAGCACGTTATTTATTTTAAATTATCCGAGGATTTGAAAAGTCAAACGGGTAGTTCGCTGTGGTCTTCAGAGGCCTGGTATACGCTTAATAACATTCCAAACTAAACCGGTACCATGAAAAATAATACTAAAAAAGAGTGGAGTCGCAGGACTTTTTTACAACGGTCAGGGACTGTCATGGCCCTGGGAAGCATGGCTGGACTTCCCCATTCCGGGTTTGCCGGTGCATCAATCGAACCAAACATGAATAAAAAAATCAAAATCACCCATACCGATTCAAATTTTGAAAGGGAACCCCTATTTCCGTATCGGTTTAAGGGAAGTGCCATTACGGAAGCCTGGCAAACGGTGGCCTTGATGAAAGCCGAAAGTGGCAGGCATAAAATTGGTATCGGCACCCAGGGGACTTTATGGTCCGATAAGGCGGTGTTTCAAGCCCATTCCACTACAGCAGGTAATGCCCTGATGTATGCCATGACAGAGAGAGCCTTGCAAATCATCAAAGGTACCCACTTTGTCGATCCGGTAACCTTGTTGGAAGATATTTTGCCGGAAGTTTATGCCTATGGCGTAAAAATTACCGGAAACCCGGATCTTAAAAAGACCTTTGCCTTAAATGCCCTGGTACCCGTAGACAATGCAGCCTGGTTGTTATTCGGAGAGGAGAATGGCTTGCAGACCTTTGATGAGATGATCCCGGAGGCCTACCGTCCGGGACTGTCTCATAAGCACGATAAAGTGGCCAGTATTCCTTCGTTCAGTGTGGGTGCATCGATTAATGACATAAAGGATGCCGCGGACAAAGGTCATTTCATTATGAAATTGAAAACGGGCTCTCCGGGTACCCAGAGGGAAATGCTGGAAAAGGACATAGAATTTTTGACGGCAGTTCACAAGACCCTGGGAAATCGGGAGACTTCCTATACCAAAAATGGGAAAATCCCGTACTATTTTGATGTGAACGAGCGGTATGAGAAAAAGGAAACCCTGGAGCGGTTTCTGGACCATGCCAAAAAAATCGGAGCCTTCGATCAGATTGCGGTCATTGAGGAACCGTTTGGTGAAGCCAATGAAACCTTTGTCGGGGACCTGGGGGTCCGCATTGCAGCTGATGAGAGTGCTCACACGGTAGAGGATGCATTGACTCGGATAGAGCAGGGATACGGTGCAATAGCCGTGAAGGCCATTGCTAAAACCATGAGCATGACCATGAAGATAGCGCAGGCGGCTTACGAACGAAACGTGCCCTGTTTTTGTGCAGACTTAACGGTGAATCCCATTTTGGTGGACTGGAATAAAAACGTGGCTGCGCGGTTAGCTCCGTTTCCGGATATGAATATTGGATTGCAGGAAACGAACGGGCACCAGTATTACAAAAACTGGGATAAAATGCTTAGTTACCACCCCATGTCTGAGGCAGCCTGGGTCCATACCCGGGAGGGGGTTTATCCCACCGGTGAGGAATTTTATCAAAAAAGTGGCGGTATTCTCGCCAATAGCCCTCATTATGAAAGTTTCGTTGAAAGCTAATCGACAAGACAACAGCTCTGGTCAATGGTAACCTATCGTTAATAAGTTATTAATGGAACGACTTTTAATTTATTTATAACCGAACCTATATTTTTTAGTACAATATTCGAAATCCGGAAAATTTTACGAAAAAAACCAATCAATATTTTTTAATTTCTTTCACTTAGTTTACATTTGAAAAAATGTATTTTATATATACAAATATGCATGTTAAAAAAATACCATTTTTCAAGTCTGTTTGTTTCAATCCCGATTGGACTTGATTGTTTTTTTTGGATTTAAATTGACAACATTAATTGGTATCAGGTGAAAATATTATTGGTAGACGATGACCCTATCGTCATATTATTACAAAAAAAGCTGATGGAAAAAGCAGGGATTACCCATCAGGTTGATTCATTTAATAATGGGGAGGACGCGCTGCAGTTTTTAGCTAAAAATGGTTCCCCTGAAGAACCGCATTTGATGTTTCTGGATATAAATATGCCAGGTTTATCCGGCTGGGATGTGCTGGATACTCTCAGTGAAATGAATGTTCCCAAAGACCTGAAAGTGATTATCATTACCTCGTCCATAGAAGCGGCTGATAAGAAGCATGCAGAGAGTTACCCGAGAATTGTAGATTTCTGGGTAAAGCCCTTTAGTATTCAGGATTTTATTCAACTAAAAGAAAAATTTAACCTTTGACCCCTTAATTGTTCGGGTTTTGATTTATTTAAAGCGCGAATATTTCCCTATTATTGTTGTTTCATCAGAGTAATACGTATGAAACGATCGCAACAAATTATCCTTTCCAGCTTATTTCTTATTTTTAGTTCTTTTGGGCAACAATTGTTTGCCCAAGAGAAATTTCCCACCGCCGATGGGTACAAGGGCATCTGGTTTACCTTGGGGCAGTTTTCCGATTTTGGAGACAAGTATTCAGGTGGTCTGGGAACCTATACCGCCAAACACGTCCCCCTGGCCATCCATGCACCGGAAGTTAACCGAACCTTTTTTGTCTATGGGGGAACCCGCTCTCCGGAAGAGAAGCATTTGTTGTGCATGATAGGGGTTTTTGATCATGAAACAGGAATGGTGTCGAAGCCAGTAGTGGTCCATGATAAAGAGGGGGTGGATGATCCGCATGACAACCCCAGCCTGGCCATTGATGAGCAAGGGTATATCTGGGTTTTTGTAAGTGGCAGGGGTAGAAGAAGGATGGGGTATAAATACCGGAGCAGCGAACCCTACCGTGTTGATTCTTTTGATTTGATTAGTGAGGAGGAAATGACCTACCCACAACCGAAATTTATACCGGGGAAGGGTTTTTTGAATTTGTTCACCAAATACACCGGCGTTCGGGAGTTATACATGGAAACAAGTCCCGATGGCTTGGAATGGAGCCCTGATCAAAAGGTAGTAGCTATCAAACGTAACGGAGACCCGAACAGCGGTCATTATCAGGTGTCCGGGCAGCAAGGAAATAAAATCGGTTTTTTTTGCAATTGGCATCCCAATGGAAATGTGGATTTACGAACCAATTTGTATTATTTCCAAACCACTGATTTTGGACAAACATGGACCGATAGTGAGGGGAATGAAGTGGAAATTCCGGTCTTAAATTTAACCTCTTCGGGGTTGGTGAGGGAATACTTTAGTCAAAAACGAAATGTATATCTGAAGGATGTGAATTTCGATGCGGATGGGAATCCAATTGGTTTGTATGTGGAAGGAATCGGACATCAGCCCGGCCCGGAAAACGGTCCCAGATCCTGGCATGTGGTGCATTGGGATGGTAACAGTTGGCAAGACCACCTGATTACTCAGTCGGATCAAAATTACGATATGGGGAGCCTCTGGGTCGAAGAAAATGAATGGACGGTAATAGGCCCGACGGCCAATCGTCCGCAAGCTTGGGGTGCTGGTGGAGAAGTGCAGCTATGGAAAAGTAATGACCAGGGTAAAACCTGGGAAATGAGTCGGCAGTTGACAAAGGGGAGTAAACGAAACCATAACTACATCCGCAGAGTCGTGAATGGTTCGGATCCTTTCTATTATTTCTGGGCAGATGGTGACCCGAATGAATTCAGTCAAAGCCGACTGTATTTTGGAGATAGCGATGGCAATGTGTGGAAACTCCCGTATGAAATGGAAGAAGATTGGGTAAAGCCCAAGAGGTGGAAAAATAATTTGTTTAGCAGGTGGTTTTCCCGGTAACTGAAGGCTTTCCTTTTATCTATTTGGGTTATTTAGGGCTAAGCTTTTAGAAACGGCACATTTAGAACTAAGTGACGAAAGTGTCGATCGAATTGAGGCATTTATTCTCGATGGTTTCGTTGCGATGATTGAAAATCACCGCAGCGGGTTGGGATGGAAATTGTTTATGCAGGCACCAGAAGTGAACAGGGGGCTGGAAAAGCTTGGATTTTCCATTGATCCTGAAAATTAAGATTTATCAGAAAAAAAAACAACCAAATAACAGCTAAGGAAGTAATAGATTGGTATATTCAGCGAAATAATAGTTTACTACCGTGACACTAAAAGCGCAACCAACTTTTCTGGCCACTGTTTTGACCTGCCTGCTCTTTCTGGTGGTCGCTTTTCAATTTCCCACTGGGTTAAAGGATTGGCTTGAAGATTTCTCTTCCTTAACGCTGTACTATTTCGGAAACTTCTATTTGTATCTGGGGCTATTTATGGTCCTGGTACTGTTGGGCATCGCCCTTTCTCCCTGGGGAAAAAAGACGTTGGGAGAGGGTCCGGTAACCTATGGTTGGTTTTCTTGGGTAGCCATGCTTTACAGTACCGGCATGGGAGCAGGGCTGATGCTGCGGGCCGTGCAGGAGCCCACTTTCTATTATACCCAGCCTCCGCGGAGTTCGAACTGGGCGGCCGATATCTTTGCTTTGGAGTATACCTTTTTTCATTGGGGCCTGACACCTTGGGCGTTTTATGGGATGTTTGGATTGATCATTGGCTACCTGGTATACGGCCGGTCCCGTAAGATGCTTAGTTCTTCCATTTTGAATGAGCGATACCAGCGGTCCTGGCTGATCGTTCCGATAGACGTGATCACCATTCTCAGCACCTTATTTGGAGTGGTTGGGGCGGTTGGGCTGGGAAGTCGGCAGCTACTGGCTGGCTTTAGTCAGCTCTTTATGCAAGTAGAAATGAGTTATTCCAATAATGCCTATGTCGTTCTTTTTCTGGGGTCCCTGGCCACGATTTCAGCCTTTTCCGGACTAAGTAAAGGGATACGAAACGTATCTCGTTTTAACATCGCCACCGCCTTGTTTTTAGTTTTAGTCACCTTGTTAGCCGGAAATACCGGACAAATGGCAGGTAATTTTATACAGGCACTGGTTGCTTATATGTACGATTTTTTTCCGATGAGTCTGAACATGGGTAAGATGGAAGTACCGGATACCTTTTTGATGGATTGGACCTTCTTTTATTGGGCGTTCTGGCTATCATGGGCTCCTTTTACAGGCGTGTTTATCGCAAGAATTTCGCAGGGAAGAAGCTTTCGGGAATTTATCTTAGGCGTATTATTGGTTCCAACCCTTGGAACGTTCATATGGTTTGCGGTATTCGGAACAGAAGCCTTTGTGCTTATCGGAAGCCCGGAATCCTATCAGGGACAGTTTGATTCCCTGTACGGATCCATATTTGTTTTTTTTGACAAACTTCCTTTGGGAAGCTTGCTTAAACCATTGTCCTTGCTCTTGGTTTTCACCTTTTTGATTACTTCCATCGATTCGGCGATTTATGTCTTGGGCATGTTTGCCGATAATGGTAACAGGGACCCACAAAAACGAAACTTGCTCGTATGGGGATTGATATTGGTCCTTTTCACCGTTGCTACGCTTTTTATCGGAAAGGAACGATTGCTGGAATCAATAAGTCAATTATTAATAGTAATGGCTTTGCCTTTTAGTTGGATTTACCTGCTGATGATCGGGTCTTTTCTTTATTCATTATATAGTAGGAGATAGTCATGAGCTGCAAGAAACGAATTGGTAATCATACGCTTAACCTGACCTTCCTGGTGATGTGGTCGTTGGCATGCTCTGCTTCCAAAAATGCTGAAACATTGGCTTCGCTGGATGGCGTAAAACACCGGGGTGTTTGTTGGGTGGCCAGTCCCAATCCTCTTGAAGGTGGAGAATTGCTGGCCTTGACAGCTATCGGGGCCAGTCATATTTCTCAGACCCCCTTTGGTTGGCAATCACAGGTACAGGATCCGGAATTGCGTTGGGAGGCCCACACGGACAAAATGTGGTGGGGAGAAAGTTTGAATGGCTTAAAGGCAACCCTCGATTCGGCAAGGGCTCTGGGCCTGAGTAGCATGCTAAAGCCTCATCTCTGGGTGCGCGGTTCCTGGCCTGGTGAAATTTCAATGAAGAGTGAAGCCGACTGGCAAACCTGGTTTCGGAATTATAAAGCCTTTATCTTGTATTATGCCCATTTTGCTGAAGAAAATGGTATGCCGCTGCTTTGCGTGGGGACAGAGCTGGAAAAAACCAGTCATCGGGAAGCCGACTGGAGGGGGATCATCACTGCCGTAAGGGAGGTATACTCGGGAAAGCTGACTTATGCCGCAAACTTTACCGAATACGAAAAGGTATCTTTTTGGGACGCCTTGGATTACATCGGGGTTCAGGCCTATTTCCCGCTCGCAATGGGTGCAGAACCGGGCTTGACTCGATTGAACAAGGGTTGGCAAAATGTACTACCAATCCTGGAAAAGGTCAGCCGGGAATTTCGAAAACCGATTTTGTTTACCGAATTGGGGTATTGCGATACACATGATGCCGCACAGGAGCCTTGGTTATGGCCCAACCAGCGCAAAGAGGTCCCCATATCCCAGGAAATGCAGGCACGATGCTACCAGGCCTTTTTTGAGGCGGTATGGGACAAACCCTGGTTTCAAGGCGTGTATTTCTGGAAATGGTACCCAAAGTCGCGAGAGCGGGTTCCTGACTTTACCCCCCAAGATAAATTGGCTCAGGGGGTGATGAAGACTTTTTTCTTAGGAAATGGGACCAAAGGAAAGGAAAATAGGTGACGAATCCTTTGAATCCCAATCACTTCCATTCACCTTTCTGAATTTTTACCAGTGGAGCTGTTTTTCGGTTAAGGTATCCGTGGATACCAGCCGTTACCAGCAATACCCCGGCTAAAATAGCTGCTAACAGGCCGACGAAGGCAGACTGCTCCCACTGATTGACAGCAATGGCAGCAAATCCCCAGGTGCCGACCAGGGCGGCTTCCCGCATATTTCTATAAAGGGTAAGCAGCAGGTATATGCCGGTGGCGATTAACAATACGATTGCCGCCCAGACCACTTCTCCATCCGGGCTGGCCAAAAAATCAAGGCTTTTTAAAGCAATGGAGGCATTCAGGACGGTAGCCAAAATCACCCATCCGCTGTATATAGTGATAGGCCACCAAATCCAGAAAACGGTGCGTAAGGGAGCATCTCCTAATTCAAGATCAAGCTTGATCACCAGGCGCATTAAGGAAAATAACAAACAGCCGATGATAAGCAGGGAAAGCCAAAGGTTCCCGGAGGTCCAGGCCCAAATCCAAAGCACATTGCTCAGGTTGGCAATAAAAAACCAAATCCCTGCAGGAAGAAGGGAGGTTGAATTGCTATCTGACAAATAGCCGTACCACTGGAAGACCAGAAAGCCCAGCCACCCCAGGTAAATTAAACCCCAAATAGAAAACGCGTAGCCGGAAGGGGTCAGCAGAGTCTGGTAATAGGAACTGATTTCCCCGACCGAATTGCCGAAATAATCTCCGGCTCCTCCCAGATAATTGAACAACAATACGACAACAAAACTAAAAGTATTTAGCAGCAGTAATGGTAATGGTTTCATGTTAACAGGCGTTTAATGATTAGGATCATGTCAATTTCTTTCCCAAAGTAATGCCGATTTTTTTATCGCTCTATAGGTTCTTTTGCGTAAAAGGGGAAGACTTTTACCGTAATAGGCAGCCATTAGTAAGACCCCTATACTTCCGCAAAATAAGGTAAGCGGAGCTCCGATCCAATCAGTGGCCAAACCGATCAAGAAACTTCCCAGGGACAAGGAACCCATAAAGAGCATGATATAAAAGCTCAACACCCGACCTCTTTTTTCCTCCGGTACAATGGTTTGAAGTAAGGTGTTGGAGCCGGTGAATATGATCACTCTTCCCAGACCCGTGGTCAGCAGGGCTAGCAAGGATAACCATAGTAAGGTACTAAAGGAAAAAACTGCCAGGCCAAGGGCAAAAACAAGGGTACCCAGAAGGATCAATTTATCCAGGCCAAGGGCATTGGTTTTAGATCCCATGAAAAAGGCACCGATCAGGCTGCCTACGCCCACTGCGCTTGTCATATACCCAAAAATGACCGCATCACCCTGAAACACCTCGGCCGCAACGACGGGCAATACCACCATATACGATACGCCCAAAAGGGTCACTCCCGCGACAAAGAGAATGATAAAGCGAATGTATTTGGTGGATATGGAGTAAGCGGCTCCTTCCAGGAAGGAATTTTTGAAATTTTTATTCGGCACTTTTTTGGCACTGGGCTGGTAGCGGATGCCAGCAAAAAAGCCAACCACCGAAAAGCTGGCCAACGCATAAATCAAAAAACAATATCCCTCTCCAATAACCGGAATCAGCATTCCGGCCAGCGCCGGACCGAGGATCCGGGCGGTATTAAAAAGAGAGGAATTTAACGCGATGGCACTCGTCAGGTTGTTTTTATCTTCTACCAAATCATTAACAAAGGCATGCCTGGAGGGCATTTCCAGGCCGCTGACCATTCCGAAAAGGAGTTCCAACCCTAATAACAGCTCGAAATTAATGCGGTCGAAAATGGTTAAAAGAGCCAGAGCGGAAGCATTGATAGCAATGATGGATTGGCAGATCATCAGCAGGCGATGCTTGTTATACCGGTCAGCCAATACTCCAGCGACTGTGGAAAATAAAAAGGCGGCAATTTCCCTGGAAAAAGACACCAACCCCAACAGCAATGCAGAGCCGGTAATCCGGTAGACTAGCCAACCCACTGCCACTTGTTTCATCATGTTTCCCAGGTTGGAAAAGGCCTGACCGGTAAAGAAAAAGCGATAATTTTTAGAAGACAGTGACTTAAAAATCAACATAGTAATTCCCCGTACAATCGTTCCCTTTTATTCGTTCCGGTGGTTGAATGATCGCTCAAAAGTACGCTTATTTTGCCAAAATGTCAGTGCGGAACGGTTTTTACCTGCTGGAAATATGGCCTTGTTGACTCAGAAAAGATTCCCACTTGGAAAACGTGTTTTCTTTCATCACCCTGGGAAATTTGGTCTGTCCTCCTTTCTTTTTTTGCTTTTCATTGTAATCGACAAAAGCAGCAGCCGGAATAATTTCTACTTCTATGGATTTCAATGCCTTGCTGCGGGCTACCTTGTAGTTTTTGTTATTTTCCTGCAGGAATTGGTCCAGGAATTCCTTTACTTCCTCTCTATTGCCTTCCCCGGTTTCCTTTCCCAAATACCAACGATGCAGGTATTCCCCGTTTTCCTGAACGGCACTGACCGTATATTCCGGGATGGTAAGGTTGAATTGGTCCTGTAGGGCTTCCATGGCCTTATCCATTTGATGAACGCTGAGTTGGCTGCCGACTACATTGAGAAAAAACTTTGTCCTGCCCGTAATTTTAATCTCGGCATTCTCTTTATTGGTAAACGATATGGTATCGCCAATCATGTATCGCCAGGCACCGGCAACCGTAGAAATAACCAATATATAATCCTGGTTTTCTTCAACCTGATCGATGGTCAACGCCGGAGCATCCGGATGGACACTACCTGACTCGTCCATATTTTCCGGTTTAAACGGTACAAATTCGAAAAAGACCCCATTGTCCAATACCAGAGCCATCGCATCGGTGTCGGGTCTTTTTTGAAACGCAAGAAACCCTTCCGATGCCAGGTAGGTATCAATGTAGACCAATGGATGCGCCAGGTTTTTTTCAAAACTTTTCCGGTGGGGCTCAAACGCAACGCCTCCCGGAGTGTATACTTCCAGGTGTGGCCAGATGTCATGGATGGTATCTACCTTATGATAGGCAATCACCCGTTTCATCATCAATTCAATCCAGGATGGAATTCCGGAAATACTCCCTATGTCCCATTCCCCGGCCTTTTCTGCAATTTTTTCAATGCGTTCGTCCCAATCCTCAATGGCTGAGATTTCAGGTCCGGGCTTATAGAAATTGTTGAACCAGAAAGGTATCTGGCTGGCACTAATTCCGCTAATTTCACCTTCCAAAAACCCATCGTTCTTCTTTAATTCTGTAGAGCTACCCAACATCATGATCTGTCGCTCAAAAAAGTCAGCAGGTAAATTGTAATGAGACAAACTTACGATTTGCTGAACACCTGTTTTCCGAATGGCATCCAACATATCATCCGTCACAGGGATGTACTTACTATTGCTGGTGGTACCGGAGCTTACTGCAAAAAATCGATTTATACCCGGCCAGGTAATGTCTTTATGCCCTTCCCTTATCTTATGCCACCAGTCCTGATAGATTTTATCATAATCATGATAGGGTACTTTAGCCTGAAATTTATCGATGGGATTCTCCTCCTTCAGTATCTGATCAAATCCATGGTAGATGCCAAAAGAAGTTTCGTTGGCCTTTTCTAGTAATTCCTGCAATACTTTGGTTTGCTTTTCCAAAGGGCTGGCATCTGTATTCAGTTTTTCTCCTATAGCAATTGCTTTTTTTATCAATTCACCGATTACTGGCATATTCTCTTAGCTAATGATTATCAAAATTTCTATAAAAAATGGTTGCACAATTATCAGACCAGAAACCCAAACGATCCGAATTCAGCCTGTTGGCAGGAATTTCGCTTTAAAAATTGTATGCTTGAAAATTTTTACCTACTTTAAACACAACAATTTACCGGTTACCGATGATACATTTGATAAAATACCAATACAAAAACAGCCCCGTACCGATCATGCTAGTGACATTGCTAGTAGCTGTACTCTTTCCTATCGTGGTACACTTGGGTCCCCCCGTTCAGGGTATCCCTTTAGGTGCTATCTTGCTTCCGATGTTTTATGTCCCCTTGCTTGCCTTCATTTTAATTGATAAGGTTCCGGCTCTCGTAGCAGCAGCCCTTTCACCGCTGCTTAATTTTCTAATTTCCGGAAACGAGCAATGGTCGCTGTTAATTCTTTTAACGCTGGAATTAATGGTATTTACAGTCGTTATCAGCTATTTGTTTTCAAAAAAGGTTCCGTTCTGGGCAGTAGTACCAGGGATTCTTTTAGCTAAAGTCGGAGGCGCAGGACTTATTTTGGGATTCGGTTTATTGCCCCTACCTCCTGTAGGTTATTTTATCCAATCTCTATATAACGGCCTTCCAGGGATCTTGATTCTCCTGTTGCTAAGTTACCTGTTTATGGAGAAAGCGAAAAAGGAGCGTATGCTGTAAATTTTTGTACACTATAAATAGAAAGAGCCCCAATGACTCAAAAGCTGGAGATTACTTTTGATGCGATCAGCGAAGCACTGCATGCTTTTGATTTCCCTGAAATAGACATGGTGTTGGGAATCGGCAGAGGGGGAACCTCTCCTGCCTGCATGATCGCTCATCAGTTGGGCGCAGCGTTAAAAATTGTCCGAATAAGTTACAGAAACGATGACAACGAACCCATTTACGAATCTCCGGAGACGCTTACTGATTTCGATTGGGATTTTTTTAGCCATCACCGCATACTCATTGTAGATGACGTGTCAGTCACCGGAAAAACACTGGCTACCGTAAAGGACAAGCTTTCCGGACATGAGGTGTACACTTTTGTTTTAAAAGGGGTGGGCGATTTCGTATTATTTCCCAAAGTAAAATCCTGTGTGGCATGGCCTTGGAAAGACGCGATCGGTGGATGAATAGACTAACCCTTGCCTGCTTTATTCTAGGGACGGTTTTTTTCCGGATGCCTTTGCAGGCACAGGATTCAGACTCTCTTAGCATGGCACTGGATCAGGTGGTGGTGACCGGTACCCGTGCCGCCCGGGCGGCCTCTGAGGTTTCCGCCAGCATTACGATTATCGATAAAGAGCAGTTGGATCAATCTGCACATGTCAACGTACTGCCTTCGCTGGTACAGCATGTTCCGGGACTCATGCTTAATGATCGATCAACACTGGGATACGGAGTAGGTCCGGGATCGGGAGGGAATATATCTATCCGAGGCATAAGTGGCTCTCCCAATAATCGTATTTTGATTTTAATTGATGGACAACCACAATACATGGGGATATTCAGTCATCCCATTGCCGATTCTTTCCATTCCACGGATATCGAGCGGGTAGAGGTGATCCGGGGAGCGGCATCGATCCTCTACGGTAGCAATGCCATGGGCGGTGCCATTAATTTAATTACCACCAAAACAGCCGAACCGGGTTGGTCCGGAAAGGTAGGTGCGGCTGCAGGCTCATATGGTACCCACAACCTTTCCGGGAAAGTGGAATATCATTCTGCAAACTGGGAATCTGTTCTTTCTTTAAACCGGAGCAAAACGGAGGGGTACCGAAAAGATGCGGCAGATGGATTCGAAAACACGGCAATTTTTTACAAACTCAGTCACCAGATCGATTCCAATTTGGAACTATCAGGAGATTTTCAATTATCCGACGCCCGTTACGAGCACCCGGGGACCTTGGAGGTTCCATTGTTTGACGATAAAAGAACCTATTTTAGAGGTCGGGCAGCTCTGGGCCTTACCAACGAGGGAGATAAGATCTCCGGGGCCACGTTGTTTTTTCACAATTTTGGAGAACATCAATTTACCAGTGGATTTGAATCCAGTGATTTTAATCAGGGAATTGCTGCTTATCAAAATATAAAACTTGTCCCCGGTCAGACCATCACCCTGGGAATCGATTTTAACCGGTTTGGGGGGGAGGCCAGTAACGAGAACCTTCCGCCTCCTGCGGCGGTTGGATTGAACGAATCCCAGCAGGTGCATCAAACGGAGGTTTACATGCAATGGCAGCAAACCCTTTGGGAAACGCTTCACCTCAATTTAGGGGTTCGGGAGGTCTATAATTCTCAATTTGGCTGGACTACCGTTCCCGGTTTCGGGCTATCTTTCGAAATGGATGCGCAAAAAGTATTCAAGTTTTCCTCTTCAAAAGCTTTCAGAAGCCCCTCAGTGGTGGATTTGTTTTTATTTCCACCCTCCAATATAGAACTGCAACCTGAATCCATGTGGAACCATGAGCTGGGATTCCTTCGCAGGTCTCCTGATGGTCTATGGGACCTGGAGCTGGTTGTTTATTATGCCAAAGGGGATAACCTGATCCAAGTGGATCCGGCCCAGGCTCCTCCCAGAAACAGAAACACAGGAGCCTTCAGAAATAAAGGATTCGAAGCTCAAATCAATTACCGGCCGGATGCCTTTCCTGGGTTTATTTTCAGCTATAATTTTGCAGATGTCTCTGAAAATGTGTTGTTTGCACCTGAGCATTACCTAAAGCTTCAGATGGACGCACAGGTTGGGAAGTTGCGGGTGATGCCCTTTGCCCAGCAGGTTTTTGGGCTGAACAATTCAATGGCAGGGGAGGCCCAACCGGTGGATTACACCTTGCTGAATGTGCAGGTAAACTACCAGATATTGAAAAATCTGAAATCTCATATTCAGGCGAATAACCTGCTGGACAGTGAATACCAGCTAGAAAACGGGTACCCCATGCCGGGAATTAACTTCTCCGCTGGTGTCAATTTTCAATTTTAACCAAGAAAACCATGAAATACGAAAATGAAAGGCGTTCCTTCCTGAAATCCCTTGCGGGCTTGACGGCTGGAATCATGTTGCCCGTCCCTTTTTCCGGATTGCAAGGCGCAACCTCCGACTCCGGATCAAAAGCAGTTTATGCAAGGGATAAATGGGGAGAATTGCTTCCCCAACGAAAATTTGGAAATACAGGAGAAGCGGTTACCATGTTGGGCCTGGGAGGAGCCCATATTGCCCGAATGCCTGAAACCGAAGCCGAAAAAACCATCGAACGCGCCATCGAAGGAGGGATCCGTTTTTTTGATAATGCGGAATCCTACGGAAATGGCAGGGGAGAAGAAAGGTATGGTAAATACCTTAGCCCAAAATACAGGGATGTGGCTTTTATTCAAAGCAAATCCACGGCGAGAGATGGGAAGACTGCCCAGGCGCATCTGGAGGGAACCCTCCGACGTATGAAAACGGATTACCTGGATTTATGGTTGATTCACGCGGTGACCAGCCCATCGGATGTGGATGGCAGGCTGGCCAATGGGGTGCTGGATGTGGTTCAGCAGGCACGTGATAGTGGAAAAGTTCGGTATGTTGGGTTTTCAGGTCATTCCGATTTCAATGCTCATCTGCGGATGCTGGAGCGTACGGACCTACTTCAGGCCTGCCAGATGCCGGTAAATGCCTTTGATCCCAACTATAAGAGTTTTATTACCAACGTAATGCCGAAATTGGTCGAGAAAAAAATGGCCCCCATGGCGATGAAAACCCTGGCGAATGGTGGTTTTTTTGGTGGAACTTCGCATTTCAATCATGGCGATAAGCCCAAAATCATTCCCAATGCCCTCACGGTAGAGGAAGCGGTGCATTTTTCATGGTCCCTACCGATCAGTGTGCTGATCACCGGAGCGGATGATGCCGATATGCTTTCCGAAAAAATCGATTACGCTAAAAGGTTCCGATCTTTTGATGCTGCCAAAAGAAACCAGTTGGTAGAAAAAGTGGCTGGATTTGATGGACGAATGGTAGAATATTACAAAGTATGATTCACCTGCGGATGAGTTAGAGAGAAACAGCTGCTTCCCTTTTTTGCAGTTTCCAGAGGGAAGCCAGGGTTAGCCCGGATATAATGTGCCAGATTCCCCACCATCCGGCAATGATGGACATGCCTCCCAGTCCCTCAAAATAGTTGAAAATCAGCACCAGGGCCAGTCCGGAATTCTGTATACCGGTTTCAATGGTCAGCGTTTTGGTTTCCGCCAACTTCAGTCCTGCTAGTTTGGCAAGAGAGAAACCCGACAGGAGGGCCAGGAGATTGTGTACGAGTACCAATCCAAAAATAAGTCCGATCACTTTGGTAAACAGATTAAAATTGCTGTAAAACGCGACGACTACGATTGTAATAAAGACCATTATGCTGAGTGGCTTTAGTAAACCAGCCAGTTTACGAGCCATGGATGGTTTTCGGTGATGAACATATATTCCCAGGGCCAGGGGGATTCCTAAAATCAAAGCCACCGTCTGGAAAACTTCGAAATAATCAAGCTGAATGCTGATAAGCAGTGCGGAAGCCGGATGGTACCAACCTGACCACAAGGCAAAATTCAGAGGGGTCAGCACAATGGAGGAAATGGTAGCAAATGCGGTAAGACTGACCGATAGGGCACTGTTTCCCCTGGCATGATGGGTCATGAAATTGGAAATATTTCCACCGGGACAAGCCGCTACTAGAAACATGCCTAAGGCAACACTCGGAAGAGGCTTAACCAGCAGGATGAACAGCCAGGTAAAAAGAGGTAGCACCAGAAATTGGGCCAGTATACCCAAAAAAAACGGCTTGGGACGAGCCCAGATGCGTCTGAAATCCTGAAGGTCGATATCCAGCGCCACGCCAAACATAATCACTGCCAGGGAAACATTCATCAGAAACAAGGAATCCCCGTCAAAGTGTATCTGCAACTGATCTAATTCTTCCATATTGCCTATTAAAAAGCTCAAAAATAGTATAAATCAACAAGAAAAGAGCGGTTTTCTTTATTTGAAAGTTTTTACAAGTAATCAAATGCAAAATTTCAATGATAAGTTTAATTTTTATAAATTTGACCATTGAAAATTTCGATGGGATTGTATAAAAACCTTCTTTAGCTAATTTTGATTTGTTCCAATGGGTTCGAATCAGGGTAGTTTAGGCAAGGTTTACAATTTCTATTAATCTTTTAAACCTTAGATTAGACAAGTAACATTATGGAAAAAATCAAAGTAGGTATCAATGGATTCGGTAGGATTGGAAGACTTGTGTTCCGCGCCGCCCAGGAAAGAGATGATGTACAAATCGTAGGCATCAATGATTTGATTGGTGTAGACTACATGGCCTACATGCTTAAATACGATTCCACCCACGGTCGATTTGAGGGTGATGTGGAAGTAAAAGACGGGAAACTGGTGGTAAATGGAAATGCCATCCGTGTGTCATCCGAGAAAAACCCTGCCGATCTGAAATGGTCTGATATCGGTGCTGAAATAATCGTGGAGTCTACCGGTTTATTCCTGACAAAAGAAACCGCCAAAGGTCATATAGATGCAGGTGCTAAGAAAGTCGTGATGTCTGCTCCATCCAAAGACGATACCCCTATGTTTGTTATGGGAGTAAATGAATCTTCCTATACTTCGGACATGGTATATGTATCCAATGCTTCTTGTACGACCAACTGTCTGGCTCCCCTTGCGAAAGTGGTCAATGACAACTGGGGTATTGAAGAAGGACTGATGACGACGGTTCATGCTACTACCGCTACCCAGAAGACGGTAGATGGTCCTTCCATGAAAGATTGGAGAGGCGGAAGAGGTGCAGGTCAAAATATCATTCCATCTTCCACAGGAGCCGCCAAAGCGGTAGGGAAGGTGATTCCCGAATTGAACGGCAAATTGACCGGAATGGCATTTAGAGTTCCCACGCCTGATGTATCGGTGGTAGATCTTACCGTTAGATTGGTTAAAGGAGCCAGCTACGAAGAAATTTGTGCTAAAATGAAAGAAGCTTCAGAAGGAGACTTAAAAGGGATTTTGGGTTATACCGAAGATGCCGTGGTATCCAATGATTTTATCGGTGATGCCCGGACCTCCATATTCGATGCCGGTGCCGGCATTCAATTGAGCGATAAATTTGTTAAGCTGGTCGCCTGGTATGACAACGAATGGGGTTATTCCACCAAAGTAGTAGATCTGGTTCAGTATATTTCTAAAAAATAACGGATTCGGGATTTTCGAAACATGATTTTGATAGGGTTGAATTTAGGTTCAACCCTATTTTTTTATCAGCAATCGCTTAGTTCAGATCTTCCAGCAATTTCAGGGCTTCGCGGTGTAAAATAGGTGCCGTTTCCGGTCCCAGGGAATTGACTTCGCCATAGGGAGCGGAATCCCTGCCATAGGTAAAGGGGGCTTCTTCGTCCCATTGGCTTTTTGGAATGATATAGCCGATCATATCATTGGCCATCCCACTGAAAAAACGATATTTACCGGGCATCTGACTACGGATAGCCGGAACTTCCACCGGGTCAATGGCATAGTCCGCACCTTCTGGTGATTCAACACCACCATTGGCAATTTCCGGATATAACTCTCCAGGAATATGGATGAAGGAAGCCGGTCCCAGTGTCCAGGCATTTACTTCCGACCGCACGTGGCCCCATTTAATAAAGCCCCTGTCAAAAACACCAACAAAGGCCGCCAAACGAAATAGCTTATTGCTCATTGGCAAAGCTACTGTTTTCGCCCGCAGGGAGAGGCTGCCTTCCGTGATGCTATCCCCGCCCGATTGAAGGGTTTCGAAACTTATCTTTGCCAATGCCAGGCCCTGTGCCTCAATCTTCTCCACCCCGGCTTCGGTATGGACTTTTCCGGTGAAAGGATGATTGATGGCATCACCCGGGCGGGTAGTCATTAATCCTCCCAGGGCTCCATTCATAAAGATAGCCACACCCCCCAGACCTTTATGGATAATTTCATTTTCATGAACGATGCCCTCTTCCATGTAATGCCTCCAGTAATGGGGGAAATCCGAGCTGATCAGCGTGTTTTTGGACCATAGTGTTTCCGGGTGATTTCCCCAATTTAACAGCGTTCCCAGTGTTTCATTCGTTTCCCGGTCACATACCTGCATCAGTCGAATGGCGGCATCCAATACGACCGGTTCCCGGCTATCGCCCACCAACGGCAAGGCATCACTTTCATTGATAGCAAATTTGATTTTTGCCGGTCGGCTATTTTCCATGGCGTGTAAAACGGACGTCTCGATTCCCTCAAAAACACGCTGTTGGTATTCTTTATTGACTCCTCTGGTAAAAGGCCCCGGTCCCCACATGCCCATCATATCAGGAGAAGAATGAACATGGGTGCTGGCAATGATGAGGTGGTCCAGGTCTGTTTTCGCCAAAATCCGTTTCCTAAGTGTCAGCACCTCATCATTACCAAAACCAATCATGTCGATGATACAAAGCCCTAATTTGAATTCTCCGTCCTCTAGGACCATGCTTCTGGCCCATAGGGGGTCATTTATGCCAGAAGCGGGTTTATTTTGATGAAAACCTGCCACCCATATGGGGTCAAATTCTCCGTTTTGGTTAAGATCATGAAACCGATCCCCGTCCGCTTCCTGATAGCGGGCATCTCCATTGGTATCCTCCCAGGTATCAAATCCAACCGGGCTGATATCTACCTTTGCAAAGCCTGCCTGCAAGGGTCCCGGGCGCTGGTTTTCCAAAAACAGGTCTATCGAATAGCCGGAATGACGGTCCCGAAACTGATAAGTACCATAACCTAGGACCAGGAAAATTAAAACTGCCAGTACCGCCAGCGTGATTTTTATCCAGGTTTTCATTTTTTCTTGAATTTAATAGGTATACCGGGTAAGGGAATTATGGGCTATGCCAATAGGATTTAATAAAAACAATGGCTTGGCATTTAAGCAATATGGGAAGGTAGCAAAGGTGTAATTTTCGGGCGACTGTTTTCTTTTTTAGGATCAATTAGGTAATATCGAAACGTAAATTAAATAATAATTTTGTTAATTCCTGAATATGAAATATTTTCTCTATCTGTTGGTGGGTAATTTTCTACTACTGTTGATTTCCTGCGAATCCCGGAAAGCGTCAGAACCTATACGGCCCAATATCCTGTTTATTTTTAGCGATGACCATGCCACACATGCCATAAAAGCCTATGGATCAAAGGAAAATAACCCGGAATTAGTCGATTTTCTTCAAACCCCAAACCTGGATAGAATAGCGAAGGAAGGCGTATTGTTTACCAATGCCTTTTGTACCAACTCCATTTGCGGTCCCAGCAGGGCGGTAATTTTGACCGGAAAACACAGCCATTTTAACGGGATGCTGAACAACGATACGACCTTTAATGCAGCCCAACAAACCTTTCCGAAACTTCTTCAGCGTTCTGGCTACCAGACCGCCTGGATAGGGAAGTGGCACTTGTTGTCTGACCCTACCGGCTTTGACCATTGGTCGGTATTGACCCGAGGAAACGGGCAGGGTTCTTATTACAATCCGATCTTTACGGAAGCAGCCGGACAGCAGGAGGAAACGGGCTACACAGCTACTCTTATTACCGATAAAGCCATCGATTTTCTGAAAAAACAAACCGGGAAGGACAAGCCGTTTTTTCTGGCCTATTCCCATAAAACCCCTCATCGGGAATGGGTACCCGCCCCGGAGGAATACGATCTTTACAAAGACGTGGATCTACCCCTGCCTTCTAATTTTTACGATGAATACGAAAACCGGACCAGTGCTACCCGCGAACAGGAAATGGAGATCGCCGCCGATATGAACGAGCGGGACCTAAAGCTGATTTACCCGGATTATATGAACGAGGAACAGCTGGCCAAATTTGAAGCTGCCTATGGACCGGAAAACGAGGCATTCAGAGAAGCCAACCTTTCCGGTAAGGAATTGACCGAATGGAAATACCAACGGTACCTGAAAGATTACCTGCGGTCGGTAACCAGTATGGATAAGGAAATAGGAAGGGTGTTGGATTACCTGGAGGAGTCGGGCCTGGCGGAAAACACCATTGTGATTTACAGTTCGGACCAGGGGTTTTATTTAGGAGATCATGGCTGGTATGACAAGCGCTGGATGTACGAGGAATCCTTGCGCATGCCCTTGCTCATAAAATGGCCTGGAGTAACGGAAGCAGGTCACCGGATCGACCACCTGGTGCAAAACCTGGATTTCGCCCAAACCATTCTGGACATGGCTGAAAGCCCCATTCCCGGGGACATGCAGGGCCGAAGCCTGGTACCCCTGTTGCAAAACCCGGAAGGTGTGCAAACCTGGAGGGAATACATCTACTATCATTATTATGCCTATCCCGATTGGCATATGGTACGGCAGCATTACGGCATTCGCACCGATCGATACAAACTAATCCACTATTATACGATTGATGAATGGGAGTTTTTTGATCTAAAGACTGACCCCAATGAAATGAACAGCCAGTATGGCGATCCGGAATATCAGGAACTTGTAAATTCAATGAAGGAACAGTTGCAGGAGGCCAGAATTCATTATGGGGATACCGTTAATTTGCAACCCACGTCGAAATACCACCGATAATGATGAATAGAAGGAATTTTATCCGCTCATCGGCAGCTTGTAGTGCCCTGTTGGCGACCGGTCCGGCCTGGATGGGTAAGACAGCTAATAAAACCCCAGTACGGATTACTGAAGGGCCTTCCGGCCACTGGTTTGGGTATTACGACAAGTGGCAGGTGGATCCATCCGGACGCTATGCCTTGGGATGCCGGGTGGGCTTTGAAGGCAGGTCTCCGTTGGGTACTGACAAACTGGAGATTGGATTGATCGACCTGGAAAATGGTAATCGCTGGAAGAAAATTGGTGAAACCCATGCCTGGAGCTGGCAACAGTCCTGCATGCTGCAGTGGATACCGGGTTCCGCTCATGAGCTGATTTGGAATGACCGGCAAAACGACAGCTATGTCAGCCGTATTTACCATATTCAAACCGGGCAAACCCGAACCTTGCCGGAGCCTGTTTATACGTTGGCTCCGAATGGTTCCTTTGGTATAGGAACAGCTTTTAATAGAATTCAGAACCTGCGGCCGGGCTATGGCTATGCGGGCATTCCCGATCCTTACCAGTCTATCAAAGCACCTGATGAGATAGGCTTGTATACCCTGGATTTAAAAACCGGGCGTACCACTTCTTTGCTGAGTTTAGCCGATTTGGCGGCAATTCCTCATTTGGGAGCGCATGTTTCTGACAATTGGCATTGGTTCAATCACTTGCTGGTGAGTCCCGATAGTGAACGGCTGCTCTTTCTTCACCGCTGGCGACCCGAAATCCTGGACAATCAAATCATGGCAAGAACCGGCTTTGTCACCCGAATGATAACAGTCAATACAAGGGGGGAGGACCTATTTGTAGCGGATCCATCCGGAAATTCCTCCCATTTTGTCTGGAGGGACCCAAACCATATCTTCGTCTGGACCCGTCCCGTGGGTAAGCAAGCAGGATTTTGGTTAATTAAAGACAAGACCGAAGAGATGGAGCTGATAGGAGAGGAGGCCATGGATCGAAACGGGCACAATACTTATGTCCCGCATACCAATGAAGAATGGGTCTTAAACGACACGTATCCGGATAAGGAAAGGATGATAACGCTTTATTTGTACCACATTCCCAGCAATAAAAAGGTCATTTTAGGGAAGTTCCATTCTCCGGAGCGTTTCGTGGGGGAATGGCGTTGCGACTTGCACCCACGTTGCGACCAGCAGGGAAGGAGGGTGTTTTTTGATTCCACCCACGAAGGTAGCCGGCAAATGTATTACCTAAACATTTCAGATATCGTGGGTACTTGAATCTTTATTAGCCGCTTTCTCCCCCTCCCTCCATCATTCCCCAAATGTATTTCGATGGCATAGTACCTACCGATGGTGCTATAGCCCGGTTTTACGTTGCTGTCCTCTGTATTTTTCAGAAGATACTTCCGTTTTCACTCATGATGTATCCCATACAGTTGATCGGCAAAATCCATAAAACGATCCCAATCGTAAGGGGTCAGGTTATGTTTACCTTCCCGAATATGGTGTCCGGCATAAGGCAAATGTACGGGCGATTCAACGTCGGGAAGGGCGGATGGGAAGCGGCCCTCCATACCGTATATTTCGCGATGTACCCGGGTTCCAAGGCTTAGGGAGAGAAACTCTCCTTTCGGATCCGCCCATTCGTCTTCAGAGGCACTCGCTACATACACGGCTCGGGGAGCAATGGCCGCAACCAGCATGTGTTGATCCAGGGGAAGTAGTTCTTCGCGGTCGTTGTATTGATTGAAATTATCCGTAAACCAATAGGGGAAATTGGTATTGATTCTTTTGACCGTTTCTCCAAACTTTCTTCGAGACAACGCAGCCCCTCCACACCCGGATTCATTCGAAATGGTGATGGCCCAGCGGGTATCTTGTGCTCCGGTCCAGAGAGAGGCTTTTCCTCCTCTGGAATGGCCTACCACGGCAGCTCTATTGGCATCAATAAGCGGGTCTGCTTCGAAATAGTCCATGGCTCTCATCGCGCCCCAGGCCCAGGATCCCAGGCCCCGCATCCCGTTATCCATTTCCAGTTGCTCGGGATACAAGGTATTCAGGATATCCTCCTTAAACGTATCGTTGTTATCATCCGAAACGTCTTTCACATGAAAAGTTGCCGCAGCAAACCCTCTTTCTACAATAGCTTCGGCGGGCCAGAATCCCATTTTCACGTTTCGGGTAGGATCAATATTTTCCGGGTCCCGGTGTGTAATCAGTAAAAATACCGGGGCTGGTTTGCTCGTCTGGGTTGGAACAAACAAAATCAGTCGAATGGTGATGTTTTTTCCATTCCGCTCCACTTGAATGTCGATTTCCTTCAAATGGGCACTGCCGCCCATCGCCTGCTTATCTTCCGAGACAAGTTGGAAACGTATATTATCCAATTCCCGGGGAAGTTGTCCGTACACCTGATTTTCAAACAAGGTAATAATCTCCTTCCTTCTCCGAAACTCCCAATCCTGAACGGTTTCAATTACTTGTCCTTTTTGAGATACAAAAGGATCGGGTAGGGAGAAAGAGGGAACGTTGGACTCATCGTAATTAAATACCTCCTGTGCAGGGGTCCGGTAAGCAAACAGCACGTATAATGAAAGGAATAATAAATATTTGAATGTCATGGGAAGTTATTGAATTGGGTTTCTATTAGGGATATATAGCATGCAATATAAAAAATCCTACCAATTTACTGAAGAGGATCTTCCGTAAGTTGGCAGGAGTCTTTGATTAAAGGTTGCTGGTAATTTAATTTTTTGTTTCAATTAAGATGACACCATTTTTAGCCTTTTTCCCAAACAAATTAGTTTGGTCTCCTTTCATCACCTGGATGGATTTAATACTTTCGGAACGGGTATTGCTTAAGGTAATGTTATTTTTCTGCACTACGCCATCGATAAGAATCAAGGGGTCCTTCGAGGAATCAAAAGGCTCGGACTGAAACTGGTTTGCATAGTCGATTTTTCTGACCCCATTTATCCGTAATGCTTCCTGCACTTTTTGTATGGTTTCCATTTTAATTCCTTTGGCTGCATAAAATACCACTTCGATTTTATCCGGATTCCATTGTTGGTATCGGATGATGCTTTTGATACTATTCGATAGACCTATGGATAAAGGAAGGGTAAATCCATCAATGGTAAGGTAGTCTTTGTTGATAATTTTCAGAGAAACTTTTTTTGTCAGGGGTGGAAGAGCCGGCATCTTATTCATTCCTGCGTTTGATGCTCCGTATCCATTGACGGTTATTTCCTCTCCATACATTTTTTTCTGAGATGGAGGTAGTGGAATGTCTTTTTCAAGAAGCCGAAAGGTAATTGGGAGGATGACATGGTATTCATCTTTGGGATCAACAGGCTCAAGAGCCGGGATATCTTCTAACACCTCAAGTAACATTTGCTGAATTTCGGACGAGAGTGGATCGATAACTTGGTAATCGACTACCTTACCCAGCCTATCGGTTCTAATTTGAATCAGGCTCGTACCTACAGTTACGTTTTTTCGGTCAATTGACGGATAGGTTAGGTTTTTTGTAAAATGTCTGGTGGCTTCCGAACCCAAGGTAATGGCACCGGACTTCAGGTCGTTGGTGGGTTTAGTATCGGTCTCAATTTTGGAAATATGTAGGGATGAGGTTGGTCTATCTTTTTCAATTTCAGCAGATTCGATTGCCTCGTTTGGAAATACAGGGTCAGGATTAACCACCTTTCTGTTTCGGGTCGCGTCCAATTTACCTGAAATGAAGAGTTTGGTGTGCACAACCACGGGTACGGTTTTTCCATTTTGAATACCTGGATTCCACTGCGGAGCCTTCTGACTGCTGACAGCCTTCAACAGCTGCTGGTCAACGGTGCTATTGAAGCTTTTTCGGATGACCGGATGGAGCAGGGCTCCTTCCTGGTCGATAATAAACTCCAACTCCACCGGACCTGAGGCAGGTGCCAGCTCCTCCTGATAGGGTTGCAGGCCTTGCTGGAGGTAGTCGTACCAACTGTCCCAACCAGATTCCGGGATTGGTTTATGGTCAACCTTATCAAAAGTAAGTGCATTGCCATACTGCCGGACCATGGTTGAATTGGAACGAAGGGTTTCTATCAGTTCCAAAACCTTGAAATAGTCGTTTTCATTTTGGATTCCCAGAAATTCATAGGAAAGTTCCCCTAGTTGGGCGACCAAACGCTGGTCTTCCAATATACCAATGCTTTCGTAGTGTACCGGGTTTTTCACGTTTTTGACTTTGATCCCTACCTGAATGGAATCCTGGGCAGCAAGGATTTGACTTTTAAGTTGATGCACCGGGCGGGTGTTTATTTTGCTAAATAAGGTAACCCCTTCTTTGGTTTTCATGGAGACCAATCCAAAAAGCATCGCCATAAGGGGTAGCAACATCACTATTTTCAACCAATTGGTTTTTTGGGCTCGTTTCATCATTAGGATTCTGTTTAGGGTGGTGGACCTTACAAAATAACTTCCTAAGGGCAAGTCCAGCCCTTTGAAGGCCATCCTGGCAATGAGTTGCGCATAGGATAGTTTGTTTTCTGTATGTTGCAACACCCGAGCGTCTGCCTGGTATTCATGGAGGTCTACCAATGCCATGCGCATTAGGTGGATCATTGGGTTAAACCAGAAAAGGATGCTGAGTGCCTGATAGTACAGCACATCGTAGGTATGCCGCTGCCTTACGTGTTCCAGCTCATGCGCCAATATTTGCTCTTTTTCCTGATGCTGCAACTGTGGATTGTCCACCCAAAAGATTTTATCTAAGAAAGAAAAAACCGGAGCCATGCCGTACGTTGGAACTTTAAAATAGTTCCCCTTTAGGATATAGACCGTTTGATACCATCCCCTTTCGACTAATTGCCTTAATTGTAAATATTGCCACAATAAGTGACAAAAAAGTATCATTGCCACGATCAGGTAACTTAAAAAGAGGTAATCGGTAATTCCCCATAGGACGGGTAATTTACTGCCCGTAACCGTTACTTCCGGTAAGCCAAACGTTCCAACGATTTCCGATGTTTCCATAACATCGAATGCTTTTAAAAAGGCGGTATCTTCCAGCGATATGCTGGGCTTATCAAACGTTACCGGGATTTCCACCAATGGAAATAGAATTGCTAACAGGGGAGTTATCAATAAAAAAATCCGGTTGAATAAAAAAGTTTTTTCGTTTTTCAGGAATACCCAATAAAGTCCATAGAAAAAGCCAAGACAGAATGTACTTTGCCATACATAATTGATAATGGTTGCCATATTTATTCAGTTTACCAGTTGGATGATTTTAAATGGGTGATGGATACGCTCATGAGGTTTTCAAATACAAACATTGTATTCCTCATTTGCAGGAAGGATTTAGCATACCTTTTCTTTTACTATAATAAATGAATTCGATGCATGTCTTTAAATCGACCTGTAGAACGAAATAAACTTAACCATTTAGTTTTAAACATCCAAATCAAAGACAATTTTTTTTTAAAGAAATCAGAAAAAGGTATGAGAAGTATGAAAGAATGGCCTGGGCGGTTGGGAAATGGTCCGGAAGGAAAATGTTAGTTTGGATTTCAGTAAATGGCAAGCTTTTTAATTCGCAGGATTGGAACAGCTTTTGCTTTATATAGTTTTCATTTAGATATACGAAATTAGATAACCATACCTTTTTATATAGAATTAAATTGTATTGTGTTAGGGTATAATAATTTATTTGTATATTTGGCGGAAATAAAGTTTATTTATATATCGATCAATTAAAATCAATTTATTAATGACTATTCAGGAGTTTTTAAACAAGTATGCAGATCTTTCAAAATCAGATGCTATCGTTTACATGGAAGATGCAGAAGGCAACGTATTTCACTCAATAGATGAAGCACACAAGAAGGGCACGCATCCATTCGTTACAAAGAATGTAAAAGATACTGCACTTGCTGACCTGGGTGAGCTTGGAATTCATTCTAAAAATGAGGCTTCAAAATTTATTGGTTTACTTCAGTTTATTTATGGAGTAGAAGGTAAAGGTGACAAGCCAATGAGTAGGGGAAGGAGAACTTATTCAGATCAGGAAAAAGCGAATATCCTCAAAGCCTGGAAAAAAGCAGAAGCAGAAGGTAAAACAAAAGCCGACTTTAGTAAAGAGACAGGTGTTACCTATCAAACCTTATTCAAGTGGATTAAAGAGGCCTGATAGCCCGCTAATCCATCTATATCATGGCTCCCCATCATTATTAGTAATAGGGTGACGTGGCTTGTGATGTAGAAAAGTGAAAAGCCTCCTTTTGGTTAAAAGGAGGCTTTTTTGTACACCCGGAAGGATTCGAACCCTCAACCCTCGGAGCCGAAATCCGATATTCTATCCAGTTGAACTACGGGTGCCTTTTGCGTTAGTGTGGCGCAAAAGTAATAAAATTTATTTAAGGTTTCAGTACATTTTGTACTTTTTCTGCAGCTTCTTTTAAAGTAATGGCAGAGGTAACTTTTAGGCCCGATTCATCGATTATTTTCGCACCCTCCTCGGCATTGGTTCCCTGCAATCGAACGATAATGGGGACGCGTATGTCTCCGATTGATTTGTAGGCTTCCACCACCCCTGTAGCAATCCGGTCACAACGAACGATACCTCCAAAGACATTGATGAGTATGGCCTTTACTTTGGGATCTTTAAGGATTATCCTAAATCCAGCTTCTACCGTCTGGGCATTAGCCCCTCCTCCAACATCCAGAAAATTGGCTGGTTCGCCACCTGAAAGTTTGATCATATCCATGGTGGCCATTGCCAGACCTGCGCCGTTAACCATACAGCCAACGTTCCCATCAAGTTTGACATAGTTCAGGCCTGATTCCCCGGCTTCTACTTCCAACGGATCCTCTTCGGCAATATCCCGCATCGCTGCAAGAGACTTGTTTCTGAAAAGAGCATTGTCGTCCAGGTTTACTTTTGCATCTACAGCGAGTATTTGATCATCAGAGGTTTTTAATACCGGATTGATTTCGAATTGTGAGGCATCGGTAGCATCATAAGCCGCATACAAGGCCAGAATAAATTTGACCATCTCTTTAAAAGCATTTCCTTCCAAACCAAGTTGGAAAGCCACTTTTCTTGCCTGGTAGGCCTGAATACCCAAAGATGGATCTACCCACTCCTTAATAATTTTTTCAGGGGTATGCTCAGCTACCTCCTCAATGTCCATTCCGCCTTCCGTGGATGCCATGATTACGTTACTGCCCGTGGCCCTGTCAAGCAGGATGGACAGGTAATATTCTTTTGGTTCTGATTTTCCAGGGTAATAAACATCCTGGGCTACCAAAATTTTCTTCACCAATTTTCCGTCCTCACCAGTTTGGATGGTTACAAGGGTTCCGTTTAATATATTTTTTGCCTTCTCCGGAACCTCTTCCAGCGATTTGGCCAAAACCACCCCTCGTGAGCCGGTTTCCTTTATCTCCCCTTTTCCTCTTCCTCCAGCGTGGATCTGCGCTTTTAACACGTACCAGGAAGTGCCGGTATCTGCATTCAGCTTTTTTGCAGCCTCTAAGGCTGCTTCGGGACTGTCTGCTACGATTCCTTCCTGTATTTTTACTCCGTAAGATTTTAAAACTTCCTTGGCTTGATATTCGTGTATATTCATTCGGATCAAATTTTTGCCCGAAGTTAATGTCAAATGTCCGATAATTCAAGGTTTGCTTTGGCCTTTTTGGCCAAACGGGGAAAGATTGTCGTTCTATTCTATTAATAAAAAGGCTATACCATTATAAATCAGAAGAATACCAAAATTGCCGGCGATTAACGAAGACCGTGTCCTGCTTTTTTAAATTTTTGATTAATTTTACCCATGTTCTCTTATTTCAATACCTTTTAATATAGTACCCCTGTCTATGCTCATTGCACAATCCATTCATAAATATTACGGTGAACTTCACGTTTTAAAAGGAGTAGATGTCTCCATTGAAAAGGGGGAGATTGTTTCGATAGTCGGTGCTTCGGGTGCTGGAAAGAGTACTTTGCTACATATATTGGGAACCCTGGATAAAGCAGATTCCGGCAATCTGGAAGTGGAAGGCCTGGATTTGTTGAAATTAAATGGAGATAAATTGGCTACTTTTAGAAATAACAGAATCGGGTTTATATTTCAATTTCATAACCTGTTACCCGAATTTACGGCAGCGGAAAATATCATGATCCCGGGACTGATGGGAAAAAAAACCGAAATTACGCTTAAAAAGAGAACCGAAGAGCTGGCTAAATTGCTGGGCATCCAAAACCGGCTATCGCATAAACCGGCGGCATTATCTGGCGGGGAGCAACAGCGGGTGGCAGTCGCCAGGGCATTGGTCAACAATCCGGATATGATTTTTGCAGACGAGCCCAGTGGTAACCTGGACACGCAAAATGCGCAGGCCTTGCACGAACTGTTTTTCAAATTAAGGGATGAGTTTGGCCAATCGTTTATCATCGTAACCCATAACCAGGGACTTGCCGAAATGTCGGATCGCATGCTTACCATGGAAGATGGGAAAATTTTAAGATAAAATGAAAACGATATCCGGTATCTTTGATAAAGGTTAACGGTGGTTTCAAAAATTAATTTTTATCTTTGTAACTTCAAAACTGCACTTTATGGTATTAGAATTTGAAAAACCTATTGCTGATCTGGAGCATAAACTTCACGAAATGATTCAATTGGCAAAGGGGAAAAACGTTGACTTATCGGCTGATATTCAATCGCTGGAAGAAAAACTTCATAGCTTAAAAAAAGAGACTTTCCAGAATCTGACCAGGTGGCAGCGGGTACAACTTTCCCGTCATGGTGACAGGCCTTATGCCTTGGATTACATCTACGAAATGACCGATAATTTTATCGAATTGCATGGCGATCGTACGGTGAAAGACGATAAAGCCATGATCGGAGGATTGGGAGATCTGGATGGCCGAACAGTTATGTTTATTGGTCAGCAGAAGGGCAGGAATACCAAACAGCGCCAGGAAAGAAACTTTGGAATGGCGAATCCCGAAGGATACCGTAAAGCACTGCGGTTGATGAAGATGGCGGAGAAATTTAAAAAGCCCATCGTTACCCTGATTGACACTCCTGGTGCATTTCCGGGTATTGAAGCAGAGGAGCGCGGCCAAGGGGAGGCGATCGCCAGAAACCTTCGGGAGATGTTTAAGCTTAAAGTTCCGGTTATTTGTATCGTGATTGGGGAAGGTGCCTCTGGAGGTGCGCTGGGGATCGCTATTGGTGACAAGGTTTTTATGCTCGAAAACACCTGGTACTCGGTTATTTCACCGGAATCCTGTTCCTCCATCTTATGGCGGAGCTGGGATTATAAAGAACAAGCTGCCGAAGCACTGAAGCTAACTAGTCCTGACATGAAGGCTAATGGCCTGATTGATGCCATTATAGAAGAACCACTGGGAGGAGCCCACCGAAACATGCAGGATATGGCCACCCGAATGAAAAAAACCATCATTACATCGCTAAAGGAATTGGACAAAATCAATCCCGACAAACGGATCGTGACACGGATTGATAAATTCTGCTCCATGGGTGTTGTTAATGAATAACCAGGGTAAATCATACCCTCCGAAATCCAGTACATCATTTTGAAACACAACCATTCAATAGGCATTGTTCTTTCCGGTGGTGGGGTGAGGGGAATTGCCCACCTGGGAGTGCTACAGGCATTGAACGAAAAAGGGATATACCCGGATTACTTGTCTGGCAGCAGTGCAGGGGCGATTGCAGCCGTTATGTATGCCTCCGGATACAAACCGGAGCAGATTCTGGATATCATCGTTCAAACAAACTATTTTAAGTTTTTCAAACCGGCGATCAGCTTCAAGGCACTTCTGAAAATGGATCTTTTCGAAGGCCTTTTTGCAAAATACATCCCGGTAGATGACTTTTCTGCTTTAGAAATCCCCACGTATATAGCGTCTACCAATATCTTGACCGGACAAACGGTTTACTTTTCAGAGGGATCCATCATTCAAAAGCTAATGGCTTCTTCCTGTATTCCGGGAATGTTCGAGCCGATTTCCCTGGATGGAGCCTTGTATGTAGACGGAGGTGTGTTGAATAACCTGCCCGTGGAGCCTCTGAGAGATAAGTGCCAAACGATTATTGGCGTGAATTGCAACCACTTACCCGAGCTACAAACTATCAGCCATATCAAGGCATTAATCGAAAGATCAGTGATTTTATCCATGAATTACAATGTGTATAGCAGGAGGAATTTATGCGATTACTTTATTGAACCCCCTGGTCTCGCCAGTTTTGGCGTATTGGAAATAAAGAGGGCCAAAGATATTTATGCGGCAGGATATGCTTCTTGCCGGGAATATTTAGAAGATTCCCCCCAACTGACAGCACTCGGTAATCAAAATTTGGATTCTATCAGGCCATGAAGCTACTTGCTCGCTTTATATTTTGGATAACAGGTTGGAAGATTTCCGGCCAATGGCCTGAAGGGCTGAAAAAGGCCGTATTGATCGCCATACCCCACACCAGCAACTGGGACTTGTTGTATGCAAGATCTGCCTTTTACCTGATGGACGTACCGGTCAGGTTTACCATAAAAAAGGAAGTTATGGTAGGACCGCTGGGCTGGTTGATCAAGGCACTTGGCGGCATATCCATCGACCGAAACCGGAGGCCAGGAAGAAGAAAACAGACCTATACCGAAGCAATGATTCAAATGTTAAAGGATAGGGAGGAGTTGGTCATCATGGTCACACCTGAGGGTACCCGGAAATACGTTCCCAGATGGAAATCGGGATTTTACCATATAGCCCAGGGGGCAGGCGTGCCCGTGGTGGTGGGATTTCTTGATTATAAAAGGAAACTGGCCGGAATTGGGCCGGTGATTGTTCCCAATGGTCAAATGGATGAACAAATAGACGAGATGAAAGCGTTTGGAAGAACCATTACAGGAAAACACCCTGAACAGGGCATTCGCTAAGATTTTAAATATTAAGTTCTTTTAGGGATTTGAGGAATGATTTTTGAACCACATTTTTCAGATAAAATCAACCTCTTTTATGATCAAGCGAAAATTTAAGAAGCTAAAAAACTATACTGTTTTTGAAATTTTAATAGACAGCGTTAAGGAATTTGGAAAGAATAACTCCATCACTTTTGCCGCATCCACTGCCTTCTATACCATTTTTTCATTACCTGCCTTGCTGATAATTGTTCTTAACATCGCCTCGGTTTTGTATAGTGAAAGTACCGTGAAAGATGAGTTGCTCAACCAGGTTTCAGAATTAATTGGGGACGATAGTGCCAATACCCTCGATGCTGTCATGCAAAATGTTTCGGTCAGCGGACAGAGTATTTATGCCAGGATTCTGGGAATCGGGGTACTTGTTTTTTCAGCTACGACAGTATTTGTAAGTCTTCAAAACAGCATCAATCATATCTGGCGAATAAAGTCTAAACCAGAAAAAGGCATCTTAAAATTTATTATAAACCGCTTACTAAGCTTTTCAATGGTGGCTTCCATCGGATTTTTATTACTGGCATCTTTGGTAGCGGACGCATTAATCGTCATCTTTTTAAATTATTTCTCAGAGCTTTTCGATAGTGGTACCTTACGGCTAGCGTCGGTCATCAATTTCTTCGTTACGCAGGGAATATTGATCTTGGTGTTTGGGCTAATGTATAAAATATTACCGGATGCGGTGGTCAATTGGAAAGACGTTTGGTTGGGAGCTTTTGTCACCATGCTGTTATTCGGCCTTGGCAAATACCTGATTGGCTTATACATGAGCAATGCCGATGTGGGAAGCTATTACGGAACGGCCGGATCGCTGGTGATCATTTTGATCTGGGTATATTATTCAGCAGTCATTTTTCTGTTTGGAGCTCAATTGACCTATTTTATTGCGGAGAATGTCGGTGGACATATTACGCCGATTAAACAGGCAGTTAAGATACAGACAATCGAACTGGACGAGGATGAACCCGAAGAAGGGGAGCCTATCCATTCTTAGGCATTAAAACCACCATCCACGGTAAAAATGGTTCCGGTTGTATAACTGGATGCCGGTGAGGCCAGAAACAATGCCATTGCGCCTATTTCCCCTTCCTCACCAATTCGTTTTAACGGTAGTTGAGAAAGAAAATTTTCCTTGATTGCCTCATCAGACCACAAAACCTCACTAAACTTTGTCTTGATTAATCCGGGGCAAATGGCATTCACACGAATGTTGTATGCTCCCCACTCCTTGGCAAATGCCTTCGTTAGGGAAACCAAAGCAGATTTGCTAACGCTGTAAAGGCCCAGTCCTTTTTCGGGAGACAAACCCGCAATTGAGCTCACATTAATGATAGACGGAGTGGAGGATTGCCTCAAAAAAGGAAGGCTGAGTTTGGAAAGTTCGAATGGTGCTTTCAGGTTCACGTCCAATATTTTATCAAACAACGAGAGATCGGTTTCTTCAATTGGCCCGTAAACCGGGTTAGTGGCCGCATTATTGACAAGAATATCTATTTGCCCATACTTTTCAACGGTCTGATTTATAAGGTTTTGGCGGCCTTCCGGATCCCCTATATTATTGGCAATCCCCGTTACTTCATACCCTTTATCCCTTAATCGACGCGTTGCTTCATCCAGCCGCTCCTGATTCCGGCTGTTGATAACGACTTTGGCTCCGGCGGCGGCAAAATAATGAGCAATCGAAAATCCAATGCCTCTGCTGGCACCGGTGATGATGGCTACCTTATTTTGAAGGGAAAATAGTGTGCTTAAATCCATATTATTATTGGTCGAAAAATCGGGATATTATTTTATGTTCAATTTAAACTATTCTTACGAATTTAATCCACTATTATGCCTTTTATCATGCTTGCCGATCAATTTTTTTTTGACCATTTCACATGATCGTCCTGTGGGATGGCAGATCCAATGATTACTCCTTGTGATCTGATGGCTCGTCTTTCCGTTTGGAATCGGAGTCAAAATTGGAGACTTCCTTGCCTATGACCTCTTTAGAGGCCAATTCCTGTGTCTGGTCGACCTTGTCCTTCCGTTTATTAAAAATACGTTTAAATAATAAATAAAGTGCCAGTACAATGGCAAAAACAAATAAAGCGCCTATTACTAAATCCATGATATTTTGGTTTGATTAAACATGCTTTACAAAGTTAGAACAAGAAAGGTGCCTAATCGTTTAAACCTATGATTTAGTTTTGCCTGTGTGCTTATTTTAAGATTCGAATGACCGGGTTTCTGGTAAGAAGGGAAGCTCCTAAAACAATTTTCCTTGCACGGGGGCACTTACAGAAGGAGTATTACTTCCTTTCAGGATTTCAAAAAATAGTCTTTTGAATCCATTTTTCCAGCTTTCTGTATTGATTTTTATTTCACCCGGCTCCAGGGAGATTGATCCGGAAATCCGACAGTATCCAATCATCATGCTCCACAAGGTGTAAAATGTGCTCTCTGCGTGCAAATCAGGCCTAATGCTTCCGTCTTTAATGCCTGTAGAAATCGCCTTGATGCCCAGTTTGGCTAGGTCATGATGACTTTGAACCAGTTTGGTAAAAAACTGACTATCCCGGATAAGGGGATTAACCATTTCTTTATCCACCCGGTATTGGTCTAGGAGTCCTAAAAAATGGAGGACGGCGTCGTGAAAGACATTTTTTTCCCTGGCGAAGGCAAGGTAGCTCTCTGCCAAATCCGTCATGACTTCCAAGCCGGTTTTTTCTTTTGATTTTCCAAAGGACTTATGAAATAATTCCCTTAGTTCATCGAAGCCCTTTTTAGTGATCGCCATGTACAGATCCTCTTTACTCTTATAGTAGAAATAAACCAGGCCTTTACTAATGCCTGCTTTTTTCGCAACTTCATCTACCGTAGTGGCATGAAGTCCCTTTTCGCCAACTAGCCGTATGGCTGCTTCCAGGATTTTTTTCTCCTTTTGTTGTCTCTCGTAAACACCCATATTGGTTGATTGGGTTTGGTTGGAGTTGTCTTTCTAGAATTTTTGCAAAAGATTTGTTTAATGACGAACGGTAATGATAAAATAGTTCTTTTTGCCCTTCTGTACCAGCAGGTATTTGTCCTGAAGCAGCGGAACCTCGTTTTTTGACTGTGGATCCGTGATTTTTACCTTATTGATAGAAAGCCCGCCTCCCTGTATTAACTTTCTGGCCTCGCCTTTGGAAGCAAAGATGGTTTGATCCCTGCAAAGCAATTCCAATATGTTTTCGATCTGATCGTACTCATTGCGGTTGATTTCCATCACTGGTACGCCTTCAAATACCTGCAGAAATGTCCGTTCGTCCAGAGTTGCTAAATCTTCCAGGGAGGATTTCCCAAAAAGAATAACGGAAGCTTTTAACGCCATCTCATAGTCGGCTTCACTATGAACAAGGATGGTTATTTCTTTAGCAATGGCCTTTTGAAGCAGCCGAAGGTGTGGGGCAAGCTGATGCTCTTTTTCCAGTTCCTCAATGGTATTTCTATCGAGTGTGGTGAAGATACGGATGTATTTCGATGCATCCTCATCGGATACATTTAGCCAAAATTGATAAAAGGCATAGGGTGAAGTTTTCTCGGGATCCAACCAGACACTTCCACCCTCTGTTTTGCCAAACTTGCTTCCATCTGCCTTGGTGATCAAGGGTACGGTAAGGGCAAAGGCCTCTCCGCCTCCTTTTTTTCGAATGAGTTCGGTTCCCGTGATAATGTTTCCCCATTGGTCGGACCCACCCAGCTGTATGCTGCAATTCTGAAATTTCCACAAATGGTAAAAATCATAGCCCTGTATGAGTTGATAGGTAAATTCGGTGAAGGATAAGCCGTTTCCCTCTTCCAGCCTGCGTTTGACAGAGTCCTTGGCCATCATGTAGTTGACCGTAACGTATTTACCAACATCCCGGATAAACTCCAGAAAAGAAAAGTCAGCCATCCAGTCGTAATTATTGACCAGGACTGCCTTATTGGCCTTTTCTGAACCAAAGTCCAGGAATTTTCCCAGCTGCTTTTGTATTCCGGCAATATTACGATCCAGCGTTTCTTTATCCAGTAGGTTCCGTTCGGCCGATTTAAACGAGGGATCACCGATCATTCCGGTAGCTCCGCCAACCAGTGCTACCGGCTGGTGTCCTGCCCTTTGGAAATGCAGCAAGGTCATGACTCCCACCAGGTGGCCGATATGAAGGGAGTCGGCTGTTGGATCAAAGCCCAGATAGGCCGTTGCCCGCCCTTTTTCTAAGTGTTCCTCAATACCGGCGGTCATGTCCTGCAACATCCCCCGCCACTTTAATTCCTCTATAAAGTCATTCATGCTTGCGCTGCTTGTTTATTGCGACCGCAAATATAAAGCTATCTGTGGAAAAGGAGGGAACGAATGGTCCTTATTATGCGCCTTATCCTGCACCAACCCTCTTTCATTTAAAAATGATTCCTATCATTTCTGGATTTATAAAAATAAGTCCTGCCAAATTAAAATTTTTTCATAACTTTTGTATCAAAGAATAGCCCTTATGAGAAATTTCTGCATTAGTCTGCTAGTAGGTAGTGGAATCTTTTTCCAACCCATCCAAGCCCAGGATTTTGAGCCCAACTATGAGGAGGGACTAGTGCCTTCTTACTCGCTTCCTGATCCCTTGCTGTTTGCCAATGGTGATACCGTAACCAGTCTGGAGGAATGGAATAGCCGAAGGCAGGAAATTTTTAAAATATTTGAAAAAGAAGTGTATGGCAAGTCGCCTGAATGGGATGGGGAACTGGAAGCCGAGGTTTTATTTGTCAATCCGGATTTTATGGATGGAAAGGCTACCCGGAAAGGGATACGGTTGCACTTAAAAAGAAACGGTCAGGACCTGCCATTGGATTTGCTTATTTTTTACCCCAATACCCGGAAGTCGGTACCGGCTTTTCTGGGATTGAATTTCTATGGCAACCATACCCTTGCTACTGATTCTCAGGTTGTCGTTCCCACTGCCTGGATTCGAAACAACGAAACCATGGGGAGTAGTGACAATAAAGCCTCCGAGGCTGGCAGGGGGAAACGAATTTCAAACTGGCCTTATGAGAAAATAGTCGCGAGAGGCTATGGCCTGGTCAGCCTGTATTATGGGGAGTTGGATCCGGATTTTGACGACGGTTTTCAGAATGGCGTGCACGGCCTTTTTCCGGAGGAAAGCAGAGACGCAGCATCCTGGGGTAGTGTGGCCGGATGGGCCTGGGGCCTTTCCCGGGTAATGGACTATCTGGAAACCGAATCCTGGCTAAATTCGGAAAAAGTGGCGGTATTGGGTCACAGTCGCCTAGGTAAGGCGGCTTTATGGGCTGGTGCCATGGACGACCGCTTTGCCCTGGTCATTTCCAATAATTCCGGCTGCGGGGGAGCGGCACTTTCCAGAAGACAATACGGGGAAACCGTGGCAAGGATTAACCGGTCTTTTCCACATTGGTTTGCGGAGAACTTTAATCAATACAACGAAAGGGAAATGGAATTACCAATTGATCAGCATCAGTTGCTTGCCCTGATGGCTCCCAGACCGGTCTATGTAGCGAGTGGGGTAGAAGATCGCTGGGCGGATCCCAAAGGCGAATTCTTATCCTGTGTAGCCGCCAGTCCCGTTTACAGGCTTTTTGACCTGGAAGGTATGCCGGTATCCTCCCCGCCAGCGGTAAATCATCCGGAAATGGGGCATATTGGTTACCATGTCCGGTCGGGCGGCCATGGTTTGCTGGAATACGACTGGATGCAATACCTGGATTTTGCGGATCTTCATTTTTAGTACCGCCAATTTGCATTGCCCGGAGGACAGGGGAGTATGGTTTGCATCATCCGTTTCTTTTTTAAATCGGTAAAATAGATGGAGATTTCATGCGATACGTGGGCAGGGCTGCTAAAGCGGTTTAGCATGTAATCGTAGCTGTAGGCCATGGTAATGCCATCCAGCAGACTAAAACCCAAAACGGCATTGATGGAATTTTGGTCGGGCAGCTCATTGAATCGGGTAATATTTCGAAAGCCCAGGCCTCCAATAAAATTTTCTACCTGTAATTGCGGAATGACTTCGATTTGCTGAAAAGTGCCCTGTCGTTTATAATTAAAAGAAACGGAGAAAACCTTTCGTATGGGATAGGTTTTAAACATACGGTTGTCCAGGTTTTTGACATACCCGCCGTGTACCCCCCATTTAATCGGCAAGTTATTTCCAATGCCATCATCCAGAAAGCCGATATTGGGTTGGGTGACATGGGCACTGCTAAGGCCAAACCAGAAATCTGTCCCCTGAACCAGGGCTCCAAAGGAAATATCCGGGTACCAGTTACTGTCCTCTCCGGGAAGCCGGTCAATGGTAGAGGGATTGATGCTGCGGGTAAGCAGGTCGATCTGATCCCCAAAAACCAATTCCTGCAGCGTCAAGCTTCTATTGACCACTCCAAACTGCCCTCCGAAGCGCAAGAAAGTCTCCTCATACAATTTCAGCCGATAAGAAATAAATCCGGATAGGTCGGCGGAGCGGATTTTTAAAAAGGATTCGGTAAACTGGGAGGCAGAAAGACCGATGCCAATGTTGGATTCGGTAAAGTAGGTGTCGTAATAAAAACCTGCGGCATTAAAATCATAGCCAAAACCTGGCCATTGTTTGCGGTAATTAACTCCTGCCCGGGTGGTTTCCATGGCACCCGCAAAAGCCGGGCTCAGGTTCAAGGGGGCGGCATAAAATTGGGTAAAGTGAAAATCCTGACCCTTAGCCTCTGAAAAAACCATTAATAGGTACCAGCCGACCAGGGCTGCGCTTCGTATGTACTTCATTCCAACAGCATCAATGCACCGGTATCAGAAAACGTTCTGCCATCGGTGGTGGTAAAATTAATTTTATAAATGTAATTCCCGGGAATAGCCTTTTGCCCACGATAGGTACCGTCCCATCCCTGGGAATCCAACTCCTCAGTATGAAATAAGATCTCTCCCCATTTATTCATAATGGTAAACGACAGCGTTTCTATATAAAGAAATTTTGGAAAGAAGAAATCGTTGATCCCATCCCCATTTGGACTGAAAACATTTGGCACTTCCAGGAAGTAATCCAGGATTTCAATTTCAAAGGTGGTGGAAGTTTCGCAACCCCAGGCATCAAAGGCGGTCAGTTCCACCTGGTATAGCCCAGCTTCCTGATAACGATGTAAGGGAGCCGCTTCCAGGCTATTGTTCCCATCCCCAAAATCCCAGTAATAAGAGCGGATGTTTCCACTGCTGTTATTAATAAACTGCACGTCAAAATTAACCAGATTTTCACCATAAATCGGAAAGGAGCTGGAGGCAAAGTCACCATCTACGAGAATTTGGCTATTGTCAACTTCAAAACTTCGGGACTGAACGCAGCCGTAGCCATCTGTTACGGTGACAAAATAGGTTCCCGGTTCGTCTGTTTCCATGCGATACCCATCTTCGGAAACCTCCCCGTTGCTCCATTGAATATCATAAGGAGCCACCCCGCCATCTACATTGATTTCAAAGGTTTCCATGATTTCCCTGGGTTCGCAACTAGTCGAGGTAGTAGAAACCATATCAATAACAATGGGAGCAGGCCGGTTTACCCGAAAAGACTGGCTTACAAAACATCCGGATTGATCGGTTATTTCCACCGAGTAAGTACCATTGGTCAAGCCTGAAATTCCGGGACTAGTAGCTCCATTGCTCCAATTGTAAGCATAGGGTGGCGTGCCTCCGGAAACAATCAGGTCGATGGATCCACTCTGTCCATCCTCACAAGAAAGGGCGTCCTGTATTTGTTCTACTACTACCAGCAGATCCGGTTCTACGATGTTGAAGGTTTGTTCAATGGTGCACCCTTTGGCATCTTCCACCACCACGCGGTATTCACCCGGTCCTAAATTATACAAAGAGGACTGTTCCGGGCCATGATCCCAAACGGCCCTTACCGGGGCTTCGCCTCCTTCCAGATTCAATAATATGCTACCATCTGCGGCGCCGTGACAAGAAATCGGAACGACCTCAGGGCTGATTTCATAAACCGGAAGGTCTTCAATGACCGTATCCCTGATTTGGGTACAGCCATTCGCATCGGTGACGGTTACCTGATAAAAGCCTGGTCCGATACCAGTAAACTCTCTTTGAGTGGAACCGATATTCCAACTGATCTGGTAGGGTTCAACCCCTCCCTCGATATCCACGGAGAGATTTGCATCATTGGCATTGTAACATGAAATCGGAGTTTGATTAAGCGTAAGCTCAAGGGCTGCATCCGGTTGCGAGATGTTGATTTCAGGGATTCTCGCGGTACATCCATTGGCATCGGTCACCGTTAACGAATAGCTTCCTGCCGGAATGGCATCCAGGTTTTGGGATGTTGATTCGATCACCGCTCCATCCCGCCTCCATTCAAAGACATAGGAGTTTGGCACACCGCCACCTACGGCAATATCGATGGACCCGGTCGCTTCTCCAAAACATAAAACATCCACCTGGTTGGTTAGGTCTACCGTCAGTGCTTCAGGCTGGTTGAGTACAAACGCTTGTCGGACGTCACACCCGTTTTCATCCTGAACCAGGACTTCATAAGTGCCGGGAGAAAGACCGGAAATCTCGGAGTCCTCCGAAGAAAAACCATTCGGACCGCTCCAGGTGTAGGTATAGGTACCCGTTCCTCCATCTGTTGCCAGGCGGACGAATCCATCGGCTGCCTCGAAGCAACTAATTTCAAAACCGTTGAATTCGGAAAGTTCCGGATTTATTTCCAGCGGCTCCGGACTAAGAATTTCCAACGCTTCCGAACGGATAGCGCAGCCATTTTCATCCGTCAGGGTTACCTGATAGGTTCCCGGTTCCAAACCTTCGATTCTGGCTTCATCCGAACTGAATCCATTGGGTCCGGTCCAGGAAAAGGCGTAATTTCCGGAGCCGCCTGAAACCGTCACATCTATAAATCCGTCACCAGCACCAAAGCAACTGATATTAAATCCATTATACTCCGATATATCAATAAAATCGATTTGTACGCCTGCTTCTGGTTGCGTAATTTCCAGGTCTGATAGCTCCTCTAAACAGTCGTTTCCATCGCTTACCTGAACCCGGTAGGTTCCTGCCGGAAGATTTTCTACTATCCAATTTGTATCGTTGCTGTCTTCCAGTTCCCTTATGATAGATCCTTCCTCGTCCAGTAGGCGGTAGTGATAGGGTGCCAGAGAAGTTTGCAGCAAGTTTACTCCCAATTGTCCCGTTTCTTGTCCAAAACAAGCCACATCAATTTTTTCGTCGTCCAACTCTTTGATTTCCAGGGCTTCCGGTTCCTGCAAAGTGTAGGTACGATTTATTTGACATCCGTTTTGGTCCAGGACTGTCAGCTCATAGACACCTGCAGCCAGATTTTCCACTGAAGGTTGACTGGAGCTAAAACCATCCGGACCGCTCCAGCTAATGGACAGCGGTTCTACCCCTCCGGAGAGGGTTAAATTGATAAAACCTTCATTACCTCCATTACATTGGATGGCAAAGCCATTATAGTCAGCTATTTCCTCGGAAAGGGCTAAAACCTCCGGTTCGGTTAAATCCACTGTTTCGGATAGCGTACATCCATTTTCATCAGCAATCGTTAGCTGATAAGTACCCGGACCCAGATCGGTTATGACAGCCTGGTCAGAGGAAAAGCCTTCAGGGCCAGTCCAGGAGAAATCATAATTTCCGGAACCACCGGTGACAAGTACCTCGATAAATCCATCCCCAGCACCAAAGCAGCTGATATTGAGGCCATTGTAATCCGATACGTCAATGGATTCTATTTGCACACCTTCTTCGGGTTGGGTGATTTCCAAATCGTTTATTTCTTGCTGGCACCCGTTTCCGTCGGTTACCTGAACGCGATACGTACCAGCGGGAAGGTTTTCCACGATCCAGGTAGTATCCGGATTGGAAAGCTCCTCGCGGGTGATCGTTCCGTCTGAATTTTCAAGGGTAAATTGGTACGGGCCGGTGGATGCCCTGCTTAAGCTTACACCAAGCTGGCCGGTTTCTTGTCCAAAACAAGCTACGTCTATCTTCTCCTCAGCTAGTTCTATTATTTCCAGTTCTTCTGGCTCCAACAGGTTGTAACTGCTGCTTATCTCGCAGCCATTTTGATCGGTAATGGAAACTTCATACAGGCCTGCTTCCAGATTTTCTAGAGCGGGTTCGCTGGATACAAAGCCACCCGGTCCGGTCCAATTAATGGACAGGGGAGCCACCCCTCCCAAGAGAGAAAGCGTTATGAACCCCTGATCTCCGCCATGACATTGAATGCCAAAACCATTAAAATCAGAAATGTCCTCCGATACCGTTAAGGCTTCAGGCTCGGTCAACTCAAAGGTTTCAGCGAGTGTACAGCCAGATTCGTCCGTTACCAGCAATTCATAGCTACCGGGAGCCAAATCAGTGAGGACATTGCTTTCTGAAGTAAAGCCACCCGGTCCGGTCCAGGAAAAATTGACATCGCCCTGACCGCCGGTTACTTCCAGGGAAATGGATCCATCATTGGCGCCGGCACAGGAGATTTCAAAATCATTATAATCCGAGACCATTACATTACTAAACTCCAGGCCGATAGCCGGTTGCGTGATTGGAATGTCTTCTACGATATCCGTGCAGCCGTTGATGTTCCGAACACGCACCCAGTAATTTCCCGCTTCCAAAGCACTGAATTCATACATTTCTTCCGAAAAATTGGTAATGGTTCGAAGGGGGTCGGTCTCCCCCGTAAGTCCCAGTTCAAGTTCAAATGGAGGTAGGCTTGGAACGAGGCTTATGGTTAAGGCTCCGGTATCATTCCCAAAACATGTGATATTTTCCCTTTCATCTGGATTTTCGCTAATGCCGAGCGGTTCCGGTTGTTCCAAGTTATAATCAGCCTGGGCGGAGCAGCCATTTTCATCGGTGACGGTCAAAGAATAAAGCCCGGGTCCAAGGTTATCAATGGCAGGACCGGCAGCGGTAAAGCCATCCGGACCCGTCCAATCAAAGGTGTAATTACCGGTTCCCCCGCTTGGAAGGGAAGTAATGCTTCCATCTTCACTGCCATTGCAACTGATTTCGAACAAATTATACAATGGGATATTCGCATCTAATGTAAGCGGGGGAGGAGCGATCATTTCGATGGAACCAATGGTGGCCGTACAGTTGTTTTCATCGGTCACTAAAAACTGGTATTGGCCCGGCGACAAGTCGTAAATATCCCTTTCTGTCGATTCAAAGCCACCAGGGCCCGTCCATAAGTATTCCAAGGATCCTGCTCCTCCGGTTATGGTCAATTCAATGCTTCCATCGGAAGCATTGGCGCAAGAAATAGCGAATCCGTTGTAATCCGAGATAACAGGCTCCTCTATCACCAACCCTGTAGCGGGCTGCTCGATCAAGATGCCATCAATATCAAACGTACACCCATTGGAGTCAGTAACCCGAATCCGGTATTCCCCAGCCGGAAGCTCCGTAAAATATACCGGGCTAAAGCCCAGGGAAACGATGGGGTCAGCTGTGATTGCGGTGGCGGCCCCATCTTTAAATGCCTCAAAGAAATAGGGAGAAGTGGTAGCCCCATCTACTTCTACCACTATGGTACCGCTTTCTTCTCCAAAGCACTGCACATTTTCCCGAAGATCCGTTCGTTCAACAATAGAAAGGGGATCGGGTTCCGAAATGCTAAAGTTTTCGGCGATAAAACATCCGTTGGCATCGGTCAACCACACGGCATAGTCACCTGCAGGGATTCCCTGACGTTGGAAGGAGCCTTCCCCTCCTTGTTCTGGCAAAGGACTAAGCCCCGAAGCATCCGGCGCATCCAGATCCGCAAAGTTGCCTTCGTACCAGTTGACGGTGTAGGCTTCCGTGCCTCCGGTAGGTGAAATGGATAGGAACCCATCTCCGGCTCCATGGCAAGAAATGTCGTTGGCAACTGCACCCAAATCAAGGGGTTCCGGACCTTCAACTACGTAGATAGGCGTAACGAAAGCACATACCAGCGGATCGGCATCGGGGATTTCAAAACGTCGGACGCTTTCAGTGATCTCAGCATAATAACTACCTGCAGGCAGTCCGGAAAGAACGCTTTCCATGCCTACGATCTCACCCGCGGTTTCGATTGGGCTGTTGGTGCCGGTACCCAATTCGTCACCGGAGGAGTTGTACCACTGAATGGAATAGTCCCTTGCCGCTTCGATCGGACTGCCATCAAAAGGTTGGGACCAGCCTCCGCTTATCGAAAGGTCTATCTGACCGTCACTTTCTCCAAAACAAGAGGGATTCTGAATGGTTTCCGTCGCTACAATAGGCTCAGGTAAAACAATTTCAAATTCCTCCGAACCCATACAGCCAAGTCTATCAATTACCTCCATCGTAAAATTTCCTGCCCCGATATTATCCGAATTTATTACCAGATAATCACTTGTCAGACTAATTATTTCATAAGTGTCCCTTACAATGTTGTTATCCTCATCATAAATAATAAATGACATTAGAGGCGCCTCGGCATTATATAAAATATACTCCACTACTCCGCCGGGATCTTCAGCACATAAAGGGCCGGATACATTAATATCAAAATTAATGGAATAAGCTTCGCCAAGTGGACCAACTTGCTTGTTAAAAACTCGACCTAAATTATCTTCTACAATTACATCATACGTCCCAATTCTATTTAGATCCAACTCTTCAAAATCAAATTTAGCGGAGGCGGTTCCTTGCCCCGGAAAGGAACTGGTGAAAATTTGTTCTTCAATGACATTTCCCTCCAAATCTACCAAGGTAAAAGTGACTGGGAATGATTCTGAGGGAATTCCTGGAATTGGACGATATGCTTTAACTTCCAGTGTGATCATACCCATGCAAGGGTTTTCTTCATATCTGGTCTGGGTCAATGGAGGGATGACCAGCACCGTTAATTCAAAATCCGCCTGATCCGCCCCATCACTTACCCGAACATTTACCGAAATTTCTTCTCCTGCGGCATCCCATTTTTGGTCGTATTCGATGGTGCGGTTAATAGAATTCCCTGTATTAGTGTAGCCAGTCCCGGGTTCCACCTGAATGGTTAGGTCATCCGGGTCCCCACCATAATCAATGGTAAGCATGTCAAGCGTTATTTCTTTCGTTTCATCGTAATAGATGCTCACATCCTCCTGCCCGGTGATGGTAATGGGGGCAAAGAAGTTCCAGCCGTTTCCTTTGGATTGTATAATAGAAAAAATAACCATTAGCGAAGCCATTACCCACAAACTTCCCTTTAATTTTGGCCTAAAAAAGATCCTTCTAAAAAAATGATTCACGATAAAAAACAAATTTAATAATTAGAAATACATTTTAATGAGTATGACTACATTCAAAATCAAAATTAAGCAATTGTGTCAGTATTTTGCTCAAACAGCCTCTTTTTTTATCTATTTATTTTAGAATGTAAGCAAATAAGTCCTTGATCTGCTGATCGTTCAAGGGTTCCAGAAGCCGTTCAGGCATGATGGAAACCTGCTGTATTTCCATGGTTTGGATGTCATTCCCGGAAAGGAATTCCCCTTTGCCCCCCAAAGGCGGAACCAGGTGCTTGGTTTCCCCTTCATCGTTCTCCAACTTCCCCCAAATGGTCCTTCCATCTTTGGTCCTGACCTCCATGGTTTCGTACCCTTCTCGTATGGCTGCATTTGGATCAACGGTGTGGAGCAACCAGTAATCCAAATCACTGCGGTTATAGCCCGTCAAATCAGGACCGATAGCACCTCCTCCTTCATCCATTCGATGACAACTACCGCAGTTTTGAGCGAAAACCTGCTTTCCGGCAATAGCATTTCCTTGCCCGGATTTTAGAATAGCCTTGTAGTTTGATATGGCTTTGTTTTTCTCCTCGGAAGTCATCAATTTGGTTTCCGGCCAAATTTGCACTGCTTTTTGACGGACAACTTCGTCATCCAACGAGTGAAAATGACGAGCAAGGGAATAGGGAACGTCTTCTTTGTGGATTACTTTCGTCTCTATTATTTCCTTTAAAAATGCCCTGGCCCATTCCGGCCGGCTGCTAAATAACCGGATGGCTTCTTCCCGAACGTAGGCATCTGCCCGAATTCCCGGATAAATAGAGGCCATTGTTTTTCCAATTTCCGGACTGTCAAATCTCTTTAAAGCATGAATGGAGGCCTGCTTGAGGGATCCCGGACTGGCACCGGATTCAATGAGATTAACTAAGACCGGCAGGGCCGCCGCTGGCTGTAGTTCCCCTAGCAAATGAACCATATTTAACCGGGCATTTAAGGCTTGCTCGCTGTCAGCGATTAGCTCGATGGCCTCGTCCAGATTTGTAAAGTCACCGGACCGCAACGCTAGCTCAAAGGGCTGGGTATCCTTTTCTTTTTCTGAAACCTTATTCAAGAGCGGTTTTGGGAGGTTCACTAAATCCCTGCCTACCAGACCCTCGTAAAAACCAGCTATCAATACCTGATCGAAGGACTCATCCGGAGAAAGCGAAAGCAATTGGGTAGCGGCATCGTATTGATCCGCCCGAATCAAGCGCTGCATCATACGTCCAGCCAAATGCGTCTTGCTTATGGGACTTTCCCAGATTCGAGGGTCTTTCCAAAAGTCCAAAACCAGCGGTAGATCTCCGGTAACCTTGGATTCCAGTGCCCACCACGTTAGCAAGGGAATATCCGGATCTTCCACATCCGGATTTGACTGGATCAAAGCTTTCAATAAGGGAAGGGCTTGCTCTGCTGGTAACCGTTTGGCTGTGGAGGCGATTTGCCCGCTCACTTCCGCATCTTCCTCTTGTCTTGCCTTTGCAGTCATTTCCTGCAACACCACCGGACTTACCGCCTGTTGGTCTCCTGCCAGTCGGTAGGTCCACAATCGTACGATGGGGTCATTATGGTTTAAGGCATTTATGATAAACGTATCTTCAAAACCCTGGGACAAATGAATCGCCCATAAGGCTTCCAGGGCATGCTGAGGGTTTTCTGATTCAAATAATGAATGCAATGCTGACAGGGCAGCCGAATCTTTTCGGTCAGCAAATTGTCGTAAGGCTTGTTGGCGAAACCACTTGTTCGGGTGCGTTAATAATTCAGTGAGTTCCGCTAAATCGGCACGAGCCAAATCAAAGGCTTCTTTCCTGAGAGAGGTGTCTTTGGGTAGGATGCGGTATATCCTGCCGCTGCTTTTGTGCCAGGTATCGCGGGGATCCACATGGGAGAGCCTGCTGTCATACCAATCGGCCAGGTAAACGGCCCCATCCGGGCCGGTTTTAATATCCACCGGACGAAACCATTTGTCCGTCGTTTCTACCAGCAACTTTTCATCCCGGGTAGTAAAAGAAGATCCCGATGGCTGGAAGGTGCTTAGTTGGACATAATGATGCAGCGGGTTGAGAGCCATCATTTTGTGGTGGTAAGCAGCCGGTAAAAGATCTCCTTCATAGATCATTACCGCATGGGTAAACCGCTTTTTTTCACCATCTAAAGGCATATTGGGAAGGTGGCCAAACGCATACGGATTGGTTAAGGCTCCGTGTTTGCCCCAGCTTTTCACATAGTAGCCGCCTTGCTTGTAATACGGACCGCGGCCATAGCCGTTGGAGCCGGAAAATATCCGGCCTTTCCGATCAAATTCCAGGTAAAAGGGGTTGTTTCCTCCTCCTTCCGCAAACAGTTCAAAGGTTTTGTTTTCCGGATGGTACCTCCAGATGGCCTGCCCCTGAAAGGAAACGGGATTGCTGTTTTCAGCCCGGATGTTGGCGGTGGTGGTGCTTCCCTGAACCCCGTAAAGCCATCCGTCCGGGCCCCATTGAAGGCTATTGGCGATGGCATGGGTATCCTCTAGTCCAAAGCCTTCCAAATGAATCTCCGGCGCTGTGTCCGGTTTACCGTCTCCATCCGGGTCCGGATAAGCCAGCAGGTAGGGTGGATTTAAAACCCAAATCCGGTCTCTGCCCAACGCCACGGAACTAGCAATATTTAAACCCTCTATGGCATCAAAGGCATGGGAAAACGTTCCATCACCCTCCTTGTCCTCAAAGACAGAGATGACATCTGCTCCTTTTACCCCTTCCGGTGGTGCTTTCGGTACCCGGTCAAATTTTACACGGGTATGGTTGTCTATCGAAGTAATTTTTAATCCCTCCGGGTAGGGGTATTGGTGGTATTGCACGACCCACAGCCTGCCACGCTGGTCGAAACTCATGTGAATAGGTTGGACAATATCCGGCTCGCTTAGAACTAATTCTATTTTTAAGTCATCCGGCAATTGGAAGGCCTGAATCGATTTTTCTGGGTCCGTGGGACGGGAATCGGGATCGGTCAGGTCTCCTCTGCCTTCAAAATTTTCCATGTATCGTGCCACGTCCTCATTGGCGGCCAGGGAATGCTCAAATTTCTCTGGCTGCTCACAATCGATCAGAAGGATTACCATCAGGCCCAGGGAGATGGAAAAGCATTTGTATTTTGGGGTGTAAAAAGGAATGGGGATAATCATTTGAAGTTTAGCATGATGGACGAACGTTTGTTTTGCAAGGCCGCATTAAATTATGGAATTTAACCTTAGATTCAGTGTCATTATCCATATTTTTTAATATTTTCGCCTTACTCTTTTACTAAAATCAGAATTTTTAAAATCAATTACGTAAACCTAACCGATTCTATGAAATCTATTCTTACCTTATGGCTAATTACCTTACTCCTTAGCTTGCCGGCTATTGGCCAGCAGGAAACCTGGAGCCCGGTGGATGCCAAAATTCTAAGCCCCTGGGCGGAAGAAATTAACCCGGCCAATCCGCTTCCGGAGTACCCCAGACCGCAAATGACACGGGATGCCTGGACCAATCTAAACGGGCTTTGGAATTATGCCCTGGCAGCCAAAGGGGCTAGCATGCCCCAGGATTATGAGGGGGAGATTTTGGTGCCCTTCCCCATCGAATCGGCCTTGTCAGGTGTGGGTAGCCGGGTAGGAAAGGACCAGGAATTATGGTATTTCCGGGACATTGAAATCGAACGATCCATGCGTCGCGGAAAGGTGCTTTTGCACTTTGGGGCAGTCGATTGGGAAGCGGAAGTTTTTGTCAATGGACAGTCCGTTGGCGTGCATCAGGGCGGTTACGATCCTTTTTCCTTTGAAATCAGTGAATCCCTGCAATCCGGAAAAAAGCAATCTATTGCCATTCGGGTATGGGATCCTACCGACGAGGGACCGCAGCCCAGAGGCAAGCAGGTAAATGAACCCCGGGGCATCTGGTACACACCGGTTACGGGCATCTGGCAGACGGTTTGGCTGGAAGCGGTTCCCGACCAATACATCGCTTCCCTGAAAAACACACCAGACGTTGACAATAATCAAATCCGGGTGCAAACCAATATTTCCTCCCCTGGGGAAAATCACCGCGTCCGCGTCCGCCTGCTGTCAGATGAGGTGCAAGTGGGAGAAGCCATTGTCGCTAGCCAGCAGGAAGCGGTATTCACCCTGGATGATCCTCAAATATGGAGTCCGGAAAATCCCTTTTTATACGATTTGGAAGTAACCCTTATGGAGGGTAAAAAGGAAGTAGATCAGGTAAACAGCTATACTGCTTTACGTAAAATAAGTATGGAAAAGGATGCCGATGGCATTCAGCGGATGATGCTAAACAATGAATTTGTTTTCCAGTACGGTCCCCTGGATCAGGGTTGGTGGCCGGACGGCTTGTATACAGCACCTACGGACGAAGCATTGTTTTTTGATATTCAGAAAACCATGGATATGGGTTTCAACATGATCCGGAAGCATGTGAAAGTCGAACCCGCCCGTTGGTATTACCATTGCGACCGGATGGGAGTGCTCGTTTGGCAAGACATGCCCAGCGGAGACATGGGAAATCGCTGGGAATCTAGACCAGGGGTAGTTGGGAAAGGAACCGAGAAGGACCGGACGGATGAATCGGAAGCAATTTTCAGGAAGGAATGGAAAGCCATCATGGATGCCAATTACAATTTTCCTTCTATTGTGGTTTGGGTGCCCTTTAATGAGGCCTGGGGGCAGTTTGATACCGATGAAATCGTGCAATGGACAGTAGATTACGATCCCAGCCGCCTGGTAAATGGTGCCAGTGGAGGGAATTACACCCTGAAAGGACAGATCATGGACATGCACAACTATCCGGACCCGGTCATGCCGGATCCCCAAATTTGGGGCGAGGAACAGGTGATCGTCCTGGGAGAATATGGCGGCCTGGGCTTGCCGGTAGATGGACACACCTGGCAGGAGAAAGACAACTGGGGCTACCAGAGCTTTAAGAATGAATCAGAGCTACAGGAGCGCTACAGTCGCTTGATCCGGGACCTGAAACCCTTGATCCCAAGAGGCCTGTCGGCGGCCATCTACACGCAAACTACCGACGTGGAAGTAGAAGTAAACGGATTGATGACCTATGACCGGAAAGTAATCAAGTTTGACCCCGCCTTTTTGCGGAACAAGCACCAGGAATTATACACTATTAAAATCCCTATGAAATGAGAATATCCTTCATTAGTGCCTTGGCCATTTCGGGACTGCTGCTAGCCTGCGGGCCAGCAGAAAAGCAACAAGTGGAAGAAGAGCAAACTACCAAAACCCTATCGAAAATGGACCAAGCAAAATTTGAAAAAACAATCGACGGAAAAGAAGTGAAATTATACCGGCTGACCAATGCCAATGGCATGGAAATGACCGTCACCAACTTCGGTGCCCGGGTGGTGGAGCTTTTTGCTCCGGATAGCGGCGGAAACCTGGAAGATGTGGTGCTGGGATATGACAACCTGGAAGATTACATCAATAGCCCTACTTCCTATTATGGCGCGCCCATAGGCCGGTACGGCAATCGCATTGCCGATGCCCAATTTACACTCAATGGCGAGACCTACACCCTGGAAGCCAATAACGGACCCAACAACCTGCATGGATGGCCGGGGGGCTATCACATTGTGGTATGGGAGGTACTGGAAGCAACCGATCAGAAGCTGGCCATGAAGTACGTTTCTCCGGATGGAGAGGCCGGTTTTCCGGGAGAGCTTACCGTATTGATGAATTATTACCTGACCGATGACAACGAGTTTAAAATCACCTACGAAGCCGAAACGGACAAACCGACCATTGTGAACCTGACCCACCACTCGTTTTTCAATCTGAACGGTCATGGGGAAGGAAATGTCAACAACCACATGCTGGAATTGAATGCAGACCGCTTCACACCCGTAAACGAGGTGCTAATCCCTTTGGGTGAATTGCGTCCAGTGGCCGGTACGCCGATGGACTTTACAGAACCTCATTTGATAGGAGAAAGAATAGACGATGACTACGAGCAGTTGCAGAAGGGCGGAGGCTACGATCATAACTGGGTGATTAATCGAGAAGAAGGGAACGATGAAACCATTTTAGCGGCATCGGTATGGGTGCCTGAAAATGGCCGGAAAATGGAAGTCTACACCGACCAACCCGGGGTTCAGGTGTATACCGGAAATTTTATGGACGGAACCTCTGCCTCCAAGGGAGATAAAACCTATGCCAAGAGGGGAGCTATTTGCCTGGAAACCCAGTTTTTCCCGGATTCTCCCAATCAACCGGAATTTCCGTCGGTGACCTTGAATCCAGAAGAGACGTACACCCACGAATGTATTTACAAATTTTCAGTAATTGACTAATGGAATCTCGGAAAATAGTAGGCTTTGTACTGCTGGTGTTTCTATCGGCCTGTTCGGGTAATTCCACGAAAAATACGACAGACCAGGACCCGGCCGATGCTACCGTACAGGAAGCGTTCCTTCCCCTGGAGATTTTCGATGCACAAGATGCGTTGAGTGCTATTATTGACCCGGAAGCCAGGACCGTTATTATTGGCAGTGGCTATGCCTGGACGGAAGGGCCTTTGTGGATTCCCTCCGAAGGCATGTTGCTGTTTTCGGAGATTCCAGGCAATAAAGTGCATTCCTGGAAAGAAGGAGAAGCCCCGCAAGTTTACCTGGATCCGGCCGGATTTACCGGAGATGGAAGTCGGGGAGGGGAATTGGGGTCGAACGGTTTGTTGCTCGATCCTCAAGGCAACCTGGTGCTTTGCCAGCATGGAGACCGGCGGATGGCAAGGATGCTGGCTCCTTTAGACCAACCCGCATCCAATTTTGAAACCATCGTCGGCGAATACGAAGGCATGCCATTTAACAGTCCTAACGATGCCGTTTACGATGCGGATGGGAATCTTTATTTTACGGACCCGCCCTATGGGCTGGAATCCAGAATGGATGATCCCGCAAAAGCCATCCCATTTCAAGGCGTGTATCGTTACTCCAACACCGGCGAATTGGATTTGCTATTGGACAGCCTTTCCCGTCCCAATGGATTGGCCTTTTTACCGGATGGAAAGGGATTGTTGATTGCTAATTCAGACCCGGAAAAACCCTATTGGTACCGGTATTCCCTGGATGAAAATGGATTTCCCACCGAAGGAGAGATTTATTATGATGCTAGTGAAGTGTTAGCAAACCAGCCCGGCCTACCGGACGGTCTGAAAGTTAGCAGCGACGGAACCGTCTTTGCTACCGGCCCCGGCGGGGTTTGGGTCTTTGATCAGGAGGGGCAGGTATTGGGAAGGTTGAGTCTCGGAGAACTTTGCTCCAATGTGGCATTAAACGAAAAAGAAGATATGCTCTTTGTCACGGCCGATAGTTATGTAGCGCGCATTGCCCTAAAATAGGAGTGGGATGGTGGTCGCTATACTTGGAGGATCAACGTCCCGCAGCGTTGCCTATCCAGGGATTCAGGATAAGGAAGGAGATTGAATTTAGGTAATGTAATCGGGCTGAAGGACGGCAAGGCTTTTGAATTTCGTAATCCCGAACGGTTACAATTCCCTCCGCGGAGGGGTAGGGTTTTTTTTCGTGTCTGAAAAGGGTGTTTTCTGCTTAAATGGAGTGATGTAATCGGGCAGAGAGATGGTAAGTTTTTTGAATTCCGTTAATCCGAACGGTTACAATTCCCCCTTATCAAGGGGGCAAGGGGGATTTTTTTGTCTTTTGACCAGTTTCAGGCCGGGTGACGCACCATTGTCCTAAATTAGGTTTACTCTTTTTTTCCATTTACCTCATTATTTGCGTAAACCTATTTCAGGACGAGTCACTGAAATTTTGTGACGTAATCGGGTTGGGGAAGGCAAGGCTTTTAAAGTAAGATACCGACCATTCAAACGTACACAAACCAGCTTTCCGTTCGTATCCCCATTTACCTAATCAAGGTGCTACCCGACAACCGAATAAAAACCGGGGCAATTTTCGTCCCCCGATCAAAAATCGTTTATATTTAGTAGCGAATATTCATTACTTTAAATATATCGGAAGGATTCATGGTAAAGAAAACGTTGCTACTACTATTGATTGGGGTATTGGTACTCCCGTATTTTTCCAGTGCGCAAATACAAACCTCTCCATTCAGAAAGGGAGCCCTAGTGGAAATCGATCAATGGCAGGTAAACGACATCGTCTTTTCTGCCAAAACTGATCCCGATGATAATCCCTTTGACATCACATTCGGGGCCATTTATACCGGACCCGATGGGCAGCTCCTAGATCTTACCGGCTTTTACAATGGCGGAAACGAATGGATCAGCCGCTTTTCGGCTGCCGGGGAAGGAAACTGGACCTTTGTGACCTATTCCTCCGAACCCAAACTCAGTGGACTTACCGGGGAACTGCAGGTGCAAACGAACTCCCGGCCCCGGCAAAAAGGAGCGGTGGGCATCGACCCGGAAAATCCCCAGGCCTTTGCCTATGCGAACGGCGATCCCCATTTTATGCTGGCCTTTGAACTGGATTGGTTGTTTGCCCTGGACTACGGCAACGAATCCGGCCTTCCTAAGACCGAGCAACTCCTGGACCAGGTAAAAGCAAACGGATTCAATCACGTGGTGGCAAATATCTACGCCTACGATGTGGGTTGGCGAGTGGCCGACGACGTGCCAGAAAAATACTTCTACGGCAAACCACCCTATACCGCATGGGAAGGCAGCAACGAAAACCCCGATTTCAGCCGCCTGAACCTGGACCTTTTTCAGCATTGGGACCGGGTGCTGGCCAGCATGCAAGGCAAAGGGCTGGATGCCCATCTGATGATCTATGTCTGGAACAAATTGGTCAACTGGCCGGAAATGTACTCCCATGGGGACAACCTGTATTTTGACTACATCATTCACCGCTACCAAGCCTTTTCCAACGTGATCTGGGACGTTTCCAAAGAAGCGCTGGATTACGAGCGGGCCGATCCGCCCTACATTCAGGAACGGATTCGCCGGATTCGGGAAAAAGACCGATACAACCGATTGATCACCGTGCACGATTACGAATTCAATTCCCGGTACGGGGAGCTGGTGGATTTTATTTCCATCCAGAGTTGGCGTTCCAATCTGTATTCCCTGATGCTGCAGGGAAGGGCCGTTCATGCCGGTAAGCCGGTGGTCAACATCGAACACGGAGGCTACGAAATCGGCCCCTACCAAACATTTGTTGGCAATTACACCAGCCCCGAAACCTGCCTGGTGCGGACCTACGAATGCGTATTTGCCGGGGTGTACGGTTCCTATTACTGGCAGAACAGCTCCTGGAACATCGTGGTCCACGATCCTTTTGCGGAGGGGCAGGATTTTGAGCCGCCGCGGTTTGACTACTACAAGCACCTCGCCGGCCTGTTTACCCGATACAACTTCAACGAGCTGCAACCCAGCTATCCCAAGATTACTACCAATAGCCGGGTAGGAACGGACAACCTGGCCACCAATGGCTATGCGCTAAGCAATGGGGAGGGCTTGTACCTGATGTTTATTCCCAAAGACAGCGAGCGGGTCAATGCGGTGCTTCCCAAGCCGGCTAGTGGAAAGATGAAAATCACCTGGTTCAATATTTTTACAGGCGAGTACCGGGAGCAGGGCATCCGGAACTGGTCCGGCTGGATGGAGCTGATCAGTCCCTGGCAATACACCGATTCGGTGGTGATTGTGGAGGAGGGGTGAAATGCTACTAATCAACACAAATGGCATTACCTTTTAAGGTGAAAAAATTTGACCGGATTCTTTTTAGAAATATAGTAGACGACAAAATTAGGATAGAATTGTTTTTGGTGCTGAAAGGATGTATTTGTTGCATCAACAATTCTAGTAAAGAATAAAACCATGGCAAGACAGCGTATTTCTTTAACCAAACCAAACGACGATTGGCTCAAAGCCCAGGTCGATAGTGAAGAGTATTCCAGCAAAAGTGAGCTCGTCAACGATTTAATCCGACAAGCACGTGCCCAACAAAGGCAGATAGACTGGATACGCAGGAAACTTATCAAAGCAGAACATAGTGGTTTTACAAACACGAGTCCCGAAGAAATCCTTGCACAATCAAAGAAAGAATTGGGCAATCAATAATGGGCCATTACAGACTTACTGAGGAAGCGAAGGCTGATTTAATTTGAATTCATCACTCGTCTGGGTTTCAGGAAGATTAATCTGGGCAAAGACCATCTCGTCGGTACTATCGCCAAAGCGGATCGTGAGTAGGTTTTTGTGAATAGAAAAACTTCGCATCGACCGAAGGGCGGAAAAATACCGGTCTTCAAAATCCATCATTGTCTTAGTGGAGCCTTTGTAGGTTGAGCCAATTCTTCCGTTCGACCAAATTTTACCCTTTTCCTCATCCACCTGATACGCTCCTCCAAAGCCGTTGACAGGTCCGGCTCCGTGAAAAGTCCACATCCCTTCATCCTCTGAAAGGGTTGATGGGTTTTTGGTGAAACGCACCCTAATGCGCCCAAACAACCCTTCGCTGCTGAAGCGAACCAAATCCGCCGGTGGGTGATCGCGCCTGTTCCTTATCCGATCGGTAAAGTACAGAAAGCCCCAGGATTGGAAAAGATCGGTTTGAACCTCCTCTACCTCGTAGGGTATTACCACATACGGATTGGCTTTGTCTTCCTCACAGGAAAGAAAGAAAATAACCAATACTAAAAACAAGAGATTCCTCATGATCAACGATATTTAGCATCGAGACGGTAATAGAACGTAAAATGTCTCAACGTCAAAAAAAAATGGCTTGAAGTAGTAAGTGGCCCAACATTTTATTACCGTCAAAAACATTCAATGGATTCGACTTCTATTGTACAGACATATTATCCCACGATGGGGGACGTTACAAGAAACAGCTCCATCAAGGGGAAGAAGCTAAATTTAAAAAGAAATTTGCAATATGCTGCGTATGGGACGTTATTAAAATTCTGTTCATGGGAATTGCCTGCAATAAAGCAAATTGAAATTAGTTGGTATAGTTCGTCCACCCAAAGCCGGCTACAAATAGCTTCCACATCACTTCCCTCACTTTTTCGCCTTCGAATACCAGGAGCAGGGCATCCGGAACTAGTCCGGTTGGATGGAATTGATCAGTCCCTGGCAGTATTCCGATTCGGTGGTGTGGAGGAGTGGAGAACTCGCTAACGATCAAAACAAGCGGCCATTGAGCTTTCAGGATGAAAAGTTTGACAAAATCAGGGTCTGTCAATTAAAAATCGGCGTATGTCTAATTTTTAGTATTTTTGTAAAAAGCAATAATGATATGATCGATTATAAGGAAATAATCAAACGCAATCCAAACAAAAGATTTGGAAAGCCATGCATACGGGATACCAGAATCACCGTATTTGATGTCCTTGGATGGTTAGCTGCCGGAATGACCCAGGATGAAATTATTTACGATTTCCCGGAACTTACAGTTGATGATATTAAGGCCTGTCTTGCCTACGCAGCTGATAGAGAACATAAAATTAAGCTTACTTCTAGTGTGGACGCTCCCAGGGATTTCGATTATAAGTGACGTTGAAAATCTTGTTGCTGCCCTAAAATACGCACAATCAGTATCTTCGATTCGGAACGTACAAAAAAAATACTGTGGGCTTTGTAGTTATAGCGTTTAAGGTGTGTGGAAAATTCGGATGCATCTCGCCCAATTTCAGGACTAATAGCGATTTTTTCCAGGCAGTTGAACAACTCTTCAATATAAACAAGGGTTTGTTTTTCACCCCATTTCTCTAAAGAGTAGTCAGCAATAGCATCCACATCTTCGTCTGCCTTGACAGATAAAACGTAATTAGCCATGCTGGTTTACATCCGTTTTTCCCAACGCTCTTTTCTTGGCAAGTGTTACGATTTCTTCTGCGGTCCTGACTTTAGGACTGACACCACTCTCGAGTCCTTCCTGAACAGCCGCTTTGGTAATCAAAAACGCCCTGTTGCGCTCTTCATCTTTCCGAACCAAATACCGCAAGTATTCAGCTTCGGTTTTATACCCACCTTGCTTTACGGCAAAATCAATATACTGATCTAAGGTCTCGCCAAAATCGATTGTTTTTCTACCCATAACTGCTGTAATTATGCTGTAAATTTATCATCTTTTTTGTGTAATCCCAAGGAAGCCGAAAGATATGGGTTTATCGGAAGGTATGGAAACTAGCCTGTATTTGTGCGCTTCGTATGCAATCGGGCCGGGAGACGGTAAGGCTTTTGAATACCGTAAATCCGAACGTGAACGAATCCCCCTCCGAGAAAAGCGTATCCGTTTGATTCGTTCCGTTTTTAGGTTATATTCACCATCGGTTTTTTTGACTTTTGGATAATATAAATAGGAATGGAACACAAGCAGCAGCACTGGCACACACACAGCTACAAGCAGGTAGCAGAAGCGCTGAAAACCAACCTGCAACAGGGCCTTTCGCCCGATGAGGTGCAGGCACGTTTGCAGCAGTATGGGGAAAACCGCATTACCACCAAAAAAAGCCAGAGCAGCATCGTTCGCTTTTTGCTCCAATTTCACCAACCCCTGATTTATATTTTGCTGGGCGCTACAGCCCTTACCCTGTTCCTGGAGGAATACACCGATGCCGCCGTTATTTTTGCCGTGGTATTGATCAACTCCATCATCGGCTATGTACAGGAGACCAAAGCCCTGAAGGCCATCGATGCGCTGTCCAAAAGCATGAGCACCCGGGCCACCGTTATCCGGGACGGAAGGCAGTCAGAGATAAACAGCCTGGGCCTGGTTCCCGGGGATGTTGTGTTGTTGCAGCCGGGGGATAAAATTCCCGCCGACCTGCGCCTCTTCGCCGTCAAAAACCTGCAGGTGGACGAATCGGCCCTGACCGGAGAGTCGGTGGCCACCGAAAAAAATCCGGAGACCACAGACGGGGATGCCCTGCTCGGGGATCGGCACAACATGGGCTTTGCCACCACGGTGGTGACCTACGGAACGGGAAAGGGCCTGGTGGTGGCTACCGGGGACCGCACAGAGGTAGGCAAGATCAACCAATCCATCGCTTCTGCGGAAGAACTGGATACCCCCCTGACCCTGAAAATCAAAAAATTCAGTCATACCTTACTTTGGGTCATTCTGAGCCTGGCCTTGTTGATACTTGCGCTGGCCTACCTGCGGGGAGAGAGCCTGGCAGATGCCTTTATGGTGGCCGTGGCGCTGATGGTGGGTGCCATACCCGAGGGCCTTCCGGCAGCGGTGACCATCATGCTGGCCATTGGCGTGGCCCAGATGGCCAAAAGGCGGGCCATTATCCGCAAACTGGTGGCCGTGGAAACCCTGGGCAGTGCCAACGTGATCTGCTCGGACAAAACCGGAACGCTCACGGAAAACCAAATGACGGTTCAAAAAATCCTGGCCGGCGGGGAGGCCTTTGAGCTTACCGGGATAGGCTACAATCCGGAAGGAAACGTGCTTTTTTACGGGCAAGCGGTAGATCTTTCTGAAAAGCCGGCCTTGCATCAGGTGCTGACTGCAGGGCTGCTTTGCTCCAATAGCCGCATTGTGGAAGAAGGGGGGCGGTGGACAGCGGAAGGCGATCCCACCGAGGCAGCGCTGATCAGTGCCGCCGAAAAAGCCGGCATCACCCGGCAGCAAACCGATCTGCAATATCCCCGCCTGGACGAGGTTCCCTTCCAATCCGAAAACCAATACATGGGCAGCCTTCACCGGCACGAAGATCAGACGGTGATTTTCTTAAAGGGTTCGGTGGAGTCGGTGCTCCGCTATGCAGATCGGGCGCTGGACAAAACCGGAGAAATCGTTCCCCTAGATTTTTCCGCTGTTCAGCAGGCCGCCGATCAAATGGCTGCAGAAGGCCTGCGGGTCCTGGCCTTTGCCTTTAAAACGAGCAACCCCGACCAACATCAACTGGACCACCAGGACCTGTCTGAAGGCATGGTCTTTACCGGACTTCAGGGCATGATTGATCCGCCGAGAAAAGAAGCGGTAGACGCCGTCTCCCTCTGTCAACAAGCAGGCATACAGGTAAAAATGATCACCGGCGACCATGCCCTTACCGCAGCCAACATCGCCGAGCAACTGGGGATCCGTGGACAAACCGAAAACGGAAGACTCCTGGCCCTTACCGGGCTGGAACTGCAGGGATTCTCGGACGAGCAATTGCAGGAAGTGGCCGGAGCGGTGGCGGTCTTTGCCCGGGTCAGCCCGGATCAGAAGCTCCGGCTGGTGAAGGCCCTGCAGGCCAGTGGCAAGGTGGTGGCCATGACCGGTGATGGGGTAAACGATGGGCCGGCCTTAAAGCAGGCGAACATTGGCATTGCCATGGGCATTACAGGCACCGAAGTCGCCAAGGATGCTTCCGATATGTTGCTTACCGACGACAATTTCGCTTCCATAGAGGCCGCTGTGGAAGAGGGAAGGGGAGTCTTGGACAACCTGACTAAGTTTATTGTATGGACCCTTCCGACCAACCTGGGAGAGGCCCTGGTCATTCTTGCCAGCATTGCCTTTAGTACCCAATTGCCTTTAGCCCCGGTTCAAATTCTCTGGATTAATATGACCACCGCCGTGCTGTTGGGATTGATGCTTACCTTTGAGCCCAAGGAAAAAGGCATCATGGACCGGCCTCCGGTTCCCTCGGACAAGCCCATCCTTACCTTTCCCCTGATCATGCGGACCCTTTTGGTCGGGACCTTGCTGATGCTCAGTTCGTTTTTGCTATTTCGTTACGAGTTGTCCCTGGGGGCCAGCCTGGCCGAAGCCCAGACGGTGGCCACCACGGTATTTATCGTGCTGGAAGGCTTCTACCTGTTTAACTGCCGCTCTTTGCGAAGATCGGTCCGGGAAATCGGCTGGTTTTCCAATAAATGGGTGTATGTGGGTGCCTTCACCATGCTACTCCTGCAACTCGTATTCATTCATGCGCCGGTGATGAATACCTTGTTCCACTCGGCCCCCATTGGTCTGGATTCCTGGATTAGGGTGCTGGGTGCAGGTGTGTGCCTCTTTGTGTTGGTGTCCCTGGAAAAAACTATCCGAAGAAAATATACGGAATCGGAAGCCTTTTAATGGGGTTGATCCTCAAAGTATTTATTAAAAAGATGCTGGTGAACGAAATGCCTTAAAGGAATAACGTTCAAACGGCACTGGCAATAGTTATTGCGGATGAGCGGGATTTTGCTGTGGAAAAAGAGCCACTGATTCAGTACTTGCATAAAACCGTGGAGTTGGGAGCAGACCATTTCGAAGGAAGGGAATCCTTGTCCTTCGGTAAGTTGTCCAAACAAGAGTGGAACAACCTATTTTACAAGCACCTGGACCAGCACCTGATCCAATTTGGGGTTCCCTAAGCATAAAAATTGAACATGTGATATGGGCTTGTATATTGGCTTTTTTATTTTCTATCCATCCTGGTGTCAAGCCTACACCTACGGGTAATCCTTTGGTTTTTGGGTTATTTAAACGTTACAGAAAGCTTTAAACAGCTATTTTCGGGCTCATTGTTCATGAAAAAATAACTTTGGCATGTTAAAAAATTGTGGGGTGAAATTGCATCACATTTAATTCATGAGATCTATTTTGGAAGAAAAAAATTATCAGGCTTTGATTCTGTTCATTTTTTAAGACATTTATTCTACAGGTTAAACCTACTGTAAATCAGGTGCTTGATATATATTTTGACAATTTGATATTCTTCCTATGGTGAGAAGTTCAAAAATTCAATCAAACTTTGGGTTGGTATTATGACGAAAGTGGACATTAATTGGAATGAGCTTTATTTTGATCCTGTATGTCAGGCAATTTGCTAATTTATTGGTGATGGAAAGAAAGAGATAGATAGGGTATGCTGCAGCTAAGAAAGCATCATTACGATATTTGTACCGGCTTCTTAATTGTAGCAAATACTATCTAATTAAGTTCGAAAATACTGAGGTGATAATAGAGGATAAGGACTATGAAAAAACATGAATCCCAGGATTATAATTTTATCCAACAAGAGCTGGAACTTCATGATGCAGCCATGGAATCTACGAGTTGCGGTATCTCTATTTCGGATGCACGCAAACCGGATATGCCGTTGATTTATGTGAACCGGGCATTTTGTGAAATGAGTGGTTATCTGGAAGAAGAAGTTGTGGGCAAGAACTGTCGATTCCTTCAGGGTGAAAATCGTGATCAGAAAGCCAGGTATATTATTCGGGAGGCGCTGGATTCAGGTAACCACTGCCAGGTACTTATAAAAAATTTCCGTAAAGACGGCACTTTTTTCTGGAATGACTTAATCATATCTCCGATTCGCGACAAAGAGGGCCAGCTTACTCATTTTGTTGGCGTTCAAAACGATGTAACAGACCGGGAGGAGGCGCGTAGGGAAACGGCCGCCAAGCAGATTGAGCTGGAAAAGACGCTGGAGAGGCTTAAGGAAACGCAATCAATGCTGATCCATTCGGAGAAGATGAACGCATTAGGGCAGATGGTGGCCGGGGTTGCACACGAAATAAATAATCCCGTGGCTTTTGTTGCAAGCAATATGCATGCGCTCAAACAGATGGCTGAAGACCTGAAAGGTGCTTATGAACAATTAAATACGGCTGTTGATGCCTCTGGCAATGAGGATTTGAAAGCATTGGCCAGGAAACTTAGCCAGGAGGCAGATGTGGACTTTATCTCGGAGGATCTTGATGATTTGATTAATAGTTCAATCGATGGGTTGAAGAGAGTCAAGGGTATAGTTGGGAGCCTGCGAAATTTCTCCCGGCTGGATGAAGCAGAAGAGAAGGTTGCATCAATGAAAGAGTGCATCGAGAGTACGCTGGAGATTGCAGGGTCCGTTGTTAGGAATCGTTTGGTGATCGACTGTCAGCTTAATGATCTCTCCCCGATTAAATGCCGCCCGTCTGAATTGAATCAGGTTTTCCTTAACCTGATCATGAATGCGGCTCAGGCGGTGAAAGAGGATGGCCGCCTCGAAATTAAAGGTTCAGAAACGACAGATGCATTGGTTTTGACCTTTACGGACAATGGTATCGGGATGGATGCGGCTACTCAAGAGAAAATCTTCAATCCTTTTTTTACGACAAAGCCAGTAGGCGAAGGGACGGGTTTGGGACTGTCGATTGCCTACAAGATTATTTCAGATGGCCATAATGGAAAAATCACCGTGGACAGTGAAGTTGGAAAAGGAACCTCCTTCACCATCAGTTTACCTAAAAACGCATGAACTCATGAATGAAAATAGCACTGAAATCGATAAAAATAGTGACAAGGACAACAACTTACTAATCATTGACGATGAACCTTCGATACTCAGTTCATTGAGACGGCAATTTCGTAGAAATTACCAGGTTCATATCGCCCACAATGCAAAGGAGGGTCTGGAATTGATGAAAATACAATCAATTCAGGTCATTATTTCCGACCAGCGGATGCCGGGAATGAACGGTTCAGCGTTTTTTGATGAAGTAAAAAATGACTATCCGGAGGCAACTCGCCTTTTGTTGACTGGATATGCTGATATACAGTCGGTAATTGAAGCCATTAATGAGGGGAACATCTTCCGATATATTACAAAGCCCTGGGATCCCGTTGAGCTTGATACAATCGTTCGCGAAGCCTTCGAGCGACACAATTTAATTGTTCGTAATAAGGAGCTTGTGAACCAATTGCAGGAAGCAAACAAGGATCTCGAGAAGCGGGTCAAAGCACGCACTATTGAACTGACTAAGCTCAACAAGGAGAAGGACCAAATGATAGGTATGGTGGCTCATGATCTCAGAGGGCCCCTTGGAACCATCAAGATGTGCCATGATGTGATTGCCGAAGATTCGACTGATACCGCAACAAGGAAAGAGTTTCTTAAACTTATAGATGAGCTAGCTGAGAAATCACTGCGATTGATTGACGATTTGCTTGATGTTTCTGCAATCGAGACGGGACAGCTTGTTCTTGAGAAAAAAGTAGTGCCTTTAAGAGGATTTCTGGACAAGGTGATACGGTTGAACCGGCGGTCTGCGGAGAAGAAAGACATTCTGCTTGAATTGCAATTCGATGGTCCGGATTCGTGGACCTTCGACCCCCAACGGGTTGAACAGGTTCTGGATAATTTGCTAAGCAATGCAATCAAGTATTCGCACAGGGATACAACGGTGCGATTGGTGGTCGAATTGGAGGAAGGTCAGCTATACTTCCGCGTTTTTGATCAAGGCCAGGGTATTCGCGAGGACGACATGGACAAACTTTTCTCTGCTTTTCAAAAAACGAGTACCTTACCCACCGGATCGGAAAAAAGTAATGGGTTAGGACTTTCTATTTGCAAACGAATCGTAGCGTTGCACGGGGGAATCATTCAGGCGCAGAGCAAATTTGGCGAAGGTTCATGCTTCAGCTTTTATTTGCCCGAAGACAATCGGGCAATCTAATTGTCAAGTTTCATGGATTGCCTCTCACTGCCTTCTCAGCGTTTCGTTGCGGTCTTAGCGTGAAATGGTGTATTGTTTCATTTAAATATCCATTTGTTTATATTGTATTCGACCAGATAAAGAATCTAGATTAACTATTCAAAATGGCATTAACTACTTGATTCCTTGACTGAAATGATTAATTTAGGGAGGGGAAATTTTGGATGAAGGATAGATTTTAATTGAACCCTTAAAATTAAAATATCAATGAACCGCTTTAAGGTCACCCTTTTTATTCTTCTGGTAGCTTTTGCAATCTTTCAATGTCAGCCTACTTCGGGTAAGAAAACGCTAAAAACACTTCCCCCTGAAGTCGTAGCCACCATCGAAAAACGGATAGCGAATGGGGGCACGATAAGCATGGCAATTGCTTTAATTGACTCTGCTGGAATAACCTACCATAATTTTGGTAAAACTTCCAAAGATGGTAAGGCGGTAGATGAGCATACCGTCTATGAAATAGGATCCATTTCCAAAGTATTTACCGGGATCCTGCTGGCCCAACAAGTGCTGGATGGAGACCTTAAACTGGAGGATGAGATCAACAACTTTTTACCGGAGGGTATAAAAGCCGCTGCGATAGGGGAAGAAGAAATTACCTTTGGCCACCTTACGGACCATACCTCTGGATTCCCCTTGATGCCGGAAAATTTTACCCCATCAAATCCTAAAAATCCTTATGCTGACTACACGGTAGATCAGATGTATGCTTTTATTTCAGACTATAAGCCCGGGAGGAGAGCGGGCACAAATTACGAGTATTCCAATTTTGCCCAGGGACTTTTGGGTCACCTGCTGGCCCTGAATAAAAACAATACCTATGAAGCATTGATGGTGCAGACGATTGCCGATCCATTGGAAATGGAGGACACACGAATCGCCTTGACGGATCGAATGAAGAAAAATCTTGCCTTAGGACATAGCGGAGGCACTGTGGTTGAAAATTGGGACATCCCCACGCTTGCCGGGGCAGGAGCGATCAGAAGTTCCACCTCCGATATGGCGACCTTTATTGCTGCCAATTTGGGTTACGTAGAAAGTCCCTTAGAGGAAGCAATGGCCTTATCTCATAAAGTCAGGCACCGCAAAGCGGAAGGTAGGAAAGTGGGCATGGCTTGGAATTATAGAAGTGGTAAGTTTGGAGATGTCATCTGGCACGGTGGGGGTACCGGCGGCTACAGGACATTTGCCGGATTCGTCAAAGAAACCGGTGTTGGTGTGGTTCTTTTTACCAATTCATCCATGGATTCGAGTGATATTGGCTTCCATTTACTCAATCCAAGTTCGCAATTAGTGAACGTGAAGTCCAAGAATCAGGCCGTGGATGTACCGGAATCCATCCTTGAACGGTATGTGGGGGTTTACGAGTTAACGCCTGATTTTATGATCAGCATTTCCAAAGAAGGGAAGCAGTTGTTTGTGCAGGGTACCGATCAGCCACGGTTCGAAATTTTTATGGAAAGCCAAACTAAATTTTACCTGACTGTGGTGGAAGCAAGCATTTCTTTTCAAAGCAAAAACGGTGTGGTAGAAAGCCTGACCCTTTTTCAGGGTGGACAAAAAATGCCTGGCAAGAAGGTAGATTAGTGAATTTCTGTTGTTTTTCAGGTATTTTAATGCGAGTTGTGCGGCTTGATTTGTGGGTCGGTACCCTTATACGTTAAATTGAAACCAATTAAACTTGATATGGCTTTTCCCACTATTTTCGACAAAGAAGTAACAGCGGAGCTGATCCGGCGGATTGACTCCCTGACACCCAGTACCCAGCCGCAATGGGGAAAAATGAGTGTGGCTCAAATGTTGGCGCATTGCAACGTCACCTATGAGATGGCTTATGAAAACAAGCATCCCAAACCCAATTTTTTTATGGGATTGATCCTCAAAGCCTTTGTCAAAAAAATGGTGGTGAACGAAACCCCTTACAAGAAGAATGTTTGGACAGCTCCGGCGTTTATCGTCGCAGATGAGCGGGATTTTGAGGAGGAGAAAGCACGACTGATCCAGTACTTGCACAAAACCGTAGCGTTGGGAGCAGACCATTTTGATGGAAGGGAATCCTTGTCCGTCGGTAAATTGTCCAAAGAAGAATGGAACAATATGTTTTACAAGCACCTGGACCACCACCTGAGGCAATTTGGGGTTTCTAAAGCGTAAAAATTGACCGTTCTAAATGGAATATGCTTGGATCCCATCCCATCCATCCCTGTTGACGTTTTCAACCTGAATTTCACGCAGGTTTTTTTAGAGCCAATTCATTAATGGGAAAATTGGGTAAAAAAAATAAAATGGGGTGTAATCGCACCCCATTTTAATGTAGATAGGAATTCACGGATTATTTTTTCCCTGCTGATCCAGGCTTCGTTAGGACGATATCGTCGTAATAGTAATCCTGGTCGTTTCCAAAATTAGGACTATTGAAGATGAATTCTAAAAATTGAGTACTTGGAGAAAAGACATTGTATCCCCTTTCATCTGCAACGAGTCGATTATTTATTCGCCACTTTAATGCCGAACCGTTTTCTGTTTTATGCAGTTGAGCGTCTATTGTTACCCAACCACCTACTTCAGCGTCAATGCTGAGCTGTTTAGGAAGACCTAGATATACCCATATGGGTTTAGGTTTGCCTTCATCATCTAAAATGTAAACATATACCCTAAATCCGGCTACGCCGTTATCGTTAGCATCGCTGTCCTGGTACTCCAATATCGGATAGGCACTAATGCTTCCGTATGCATTACCTAAAACAGGCCAAACACCAGTTTGTTGAGGAACTCCATCCGATTCCCAGGAAGGGTCGATATAGAAAGAATAGGAAAAAAAGGAATTTGCATCCGTGTTCCAGTAGGTGCCACCGGCATTTTGATATTTTTTTCCCTGATACCCATAAAACCCCGAGGTTGGACCGGTTTCACTGATATTGATACGTAGCATCTCCTCGCCATCAAAGATATCCTGCGTAAAGGAAACGGGTGGGTAACCCAATGACGGATTGTACCTATCGAGCACCCAGCCGGCTGTTCCTGCGGTATTGTCAGCCACATCCGACGGGTCACTGAAATCTAGCGAGAACACCGAATTGGGGCCCGCAATTTTGCTCTCAATTAGAACCAATTTTTCTTGAGTTGGGTCTTCAAACGTAGCCTCGCATGACGCAAACAATACGGCTACAACAGAGAAATAAGTTAGTTTTTTCATAGTACTGGGATTTAATTGTGGTTGGATAAATTAATGGATTTTGGAATCTATTATTTTCATAGGCTTTTTTGATTGAAATGATTGCTTTTACTTGTTTATACCTGGAAATAGTCTACATATACGGTTTGATATGAAATAATCGTAGCCTTTCTGTCTATTTTCCGTTCGATTAATTTCCGCACAACGATTGGATTTCTTTTAGTGCTATCCGGTTCACTCAGACGGCCTGGTAGCTGCCGATCCCTGGTTTGTTCCCGTAGTCAGTCGACCATCACTTTAGATCTGTCGGTTTCGTGATCAAAATGATGAAGACTCCTTAAAGAAATCGACTTGGTATATGTGTTTAACTCTTTTTTGTTTCCCTTGCACCGCAGCGAAATTTCTCGTAAATCTTTGTTCACTACGGTCAAACAGCCTTTGGAAATATTGCACAAATACAATGTATAAGAACAATAATTACTACATAATAAAATAGGTATTTATACTATTTTATTACTTTAAATTACTCTAAAGAGATTTCAGTGTGATTTATATTTGTTTTTTTTATATTAAAACCAAATTAATAATTAAATAAGTAAAATGCAAATTGGTGTTCCATTAATATTCAAAAAGGCCTTATTTATGGTTGTATGAAACGGAACTAAATGTGGGCGTACACTGCTAATTGCAGCTGGAATATGGAAATTCTGTGCGTTAGGTTAGAAAAGCTGGTTGAATGAAAAAAAGTGTAACGGGATTTCGTTTATTTGTAAAATTCGTTAAATCGGCTCTAATTCCGGAATGATTCTATTCCATCGTTTGTAATTTTTGGTTCTTGCGAGTATTATCTTTGGTATACCGGTTTCGTTCCAGTGATTAGAGATAAATGGTAATAAAGGAGGGCGACTTTTTGGTACTAACTTTTGATCCTACACTAGGATCAATCAACGTTGGACTTCGATAAAAAGGAAACTAGAAGTATTATTTCGAAAGTATAGATATCTCGTGCCTTGGTTCGCCGGGGTGTTGGCTTTCCACTTAATGACAGCGTTGTTGTCCTACACCGAAACTTTCCAACCAACACTGCAATCAAGCTATTTTGCTTCTAAAAAGTGCACGTCAGCATGGTCCGGAATTTACATCCCTGACCAAAACGCGTTGTGTTGGCATGGTTAATTAATACTTGAATGGTATACTAAAAGTATATACTTTTGTGATATAAAATTTATTATGAAGAATATATCCCTTAAAATTGACGACCTGGTTTTTCGTGAAACCGAAAAAATACGTGAGCGAATGAAGCAGCCCAGGAATCGTTATATTAATGAAGCAATCGCCTTTTATAATAAATTTCAACGCAAGCAGCTTCTTGAGAAGAAGTTGAAAATTGAATCCAACCTCGTAAAAGCGGATTCGATGGAAATCCTCAAGGATTTTGAAGCCATTGATTATGGCGATTAAGAAATTTGAAATCTGGGTTGCAGACCTGAATCCTCAGATAGGAACTGAACCGGTAAAGAAAATGCCCGTTTTGGTCATTCAAACAAACCTTCTTAATAAAATCCCTCATCCATCTACGGTTGTTTGTCCAATCACAACAAACGTGCGAGAAGATGTGGAGATTTTAAGGGTTCATTTGAATAAGGGTGTTTCAAATCTGAATCAACCCTGTGATATTATGATTGACCAGGTTAGGGCAATAGATAATAGAAGGCTTACCAAAAGGTTAGGTACATTACCAGATGAATTAACGGTTCAGGTTAGGGAAAATATTCGTATTGTCCTTGATCTTGACTAAGATTAACTACGAAGGATTTTACAAAAAATCAGGCCGATCCGGTCCATCATAAGGCGCCGCTCCCACTTTTTCCCCTGAACGTTTATCCACCTCCAACAATTCGGGATCGTTCACTTCCGGGTCCAGGATCAGGCCGTAGTGTCGGCCCATCCAGTAATCCCTGATAAAGCCCACCGGCTCCATGATGCGCTTGCTATTTTGACCGCCATCCAAGACAATGGCCCTTCTGGCACCTCGGGTGACGGCCGCTTCCCGGGGGGAAATGGCTTTTACCCCGCCTTCATAGGAAGTGTAGCCCTCTTCCACAAATAAATCATCCCGGTGGGAATTGCGGTAATTGTGTTCGATAGCGTCCAGGGTCCATTCCCGCAGGTGTTGTACCGCAGCATCCAAATCCGCATCGTTTCCGGTCATGGCAGCGTATGTAAAGTTAAACCAGGGAATCTTCTCCATGCGCTTGATTTCAAAAGTACGCTCCAGGCTTCTCAGGTAGATGGAACGCATTTCGGGATCCTTCTCATAGCGCAGCAAGGTATTGTAGGCTTCAAAGGCCAGGTTGTCATCCCAGGGGGCAATCTGGGAAGGAGGGAAGGTATTTTTTTGCTTGATGGTATTTTCTGCATAGCCCCAGTCTACCAATTGCTGGTATCCCTTCTTGAAGCGTTCTTCCCCGGTCAGGGCATAGGTGGAATAGGAAAAAGCCAATGCTTCCAGCCCATTCACGCCCCGGTCGGACCAGCCATAGGGGCGGAGCAGGTACTCCGGATTCCAGCGCCCCCAGCGGGTGGGTTGCCCATCGGAATCGATCAGCACCCAGTTGTTTTCCATGATGTATCCGGCGATGCGGCGCATGTGTTCTTTGGCCAGTTCTTTTTCTTTGCCTTCGGCTGCCAGATCATGAAACAAGGAAACGCTGTAGAAATGCGCGATGATCTCGTCGCTGGAGGCATCTCCTTTCCAATACCATAAACTGTCTGCCGTGGCATTCCATTTGGCTGGCAGGCCGCCGGAACCCCGTTGCCCCATGGCGCCTTTATCTCCTTTGCGAGACCAGATGGAGCGGGCGATCAGGCCATCAATTGGCGTGATCCGTTCCAGCCACAACATGGCCTGGAAAGCATCCACCGCCTCATTGCGCGCGGCTTCTTCGCCTGTTACGGCGTATTTATAACTCATGGCTGAAAGGTAGGTGGCCGTATGGGCACCGTCGTTATCACTGATTTCACGTACCCATTCGCCTTGGTAATCGCGGATGGTGTGAATAAAGCCCATGCGCTTATGGCCCCAATTTTCCAACCAGTATTCGTAGTGGTCAGCCTTTTTCCTCAGGGTAAACGGTTCGTAGCGGATAATCCCAATGCCGCCTTCCGTGGCCACCAGTACTTCGTTTTCGGCCACGGCTATGTCGTTGACCCGATTGTCCGGCAGCCAGTGATCGGCACCGAAATAATGCCAGTCCTCGTTCAACATCCGTATCGCTCCTCTGGGCGTGCCGATCCATACATCCCGGTCAAACCCTTGTACCAATTGCCGGGTTTCTTCCACAGGAAGCCCATCTTCTCCCTGGATGGATTGCAGGGAAGCACCCCGGAGAACGCCTAATCCCCGGTCCGTGCTGATAAACAGCCTGCTGCCCATGGAAAGCAATTCACCAGTATTTTTGGAGGGTAGATTGCCCCAGTCGATCAGGTGCTCGTTGACTACCTTGCCGGAAAGCTGCACCAGTTGCCCGGGTCGAAGGACATGCAGGGTACCGCTGTAACTGGCAATGGAGGTGATGGGACCCAATTTCACCGGATCGGCCAGTAGCTGGGTGCCGTCTTCCATCAGCATGGTCACGTCACTGGACAGGTAGCCCCCTTTGGGCTCAATATCGGTCAATTTTCCTTGTTCATATACATATATGGCATCCCGGGTGGCCGCATGGACCTTGCCCAGATGCAGGCAGACATCCACAAAGTTGTCATCACTGATTTTTTCCCAGGAATTGTCGGCAAAGCGGTAAAATCCGGAGGAAGCCATCACCCAGGCCGAATGGTCCAATACCTCCAACTTGCTTATTCCCGCCGGACTTCCGGGTACAGGCTGGAGTCCATTCGATTTTAATTCCTGAAGCTTTCCATCCAAAACGGCATAGGAACGGCCAGACAAAATGGCTACCTGTGTGACGGCCGATGGGGTAGTAAGGATTTCACTTTTTTCCTGGAGGAATACCTTATCGGCTACCGGTTCCCAGAGGGTTTGCTGGGCTGCCAGGGGTAAAACAAAGACAGATAAAAGAAGACCAAAAGAATAGAATTTCAGCGATTGAATCATGGAATAAATTTTTGTGATTGGGTCTGCGACGATGCGCTCTATAACCTATACCACTTCTTTCAGAAAAGGGCCATTCGGAAGACCCGAATCCTGATAGACGGTGGCTACCGGTAGGTGAATCAGAACCGGTGCAACTGGATGCAAGAAAGGTAAAATTCAGAAAAAATTACTTAAGGCAGAGTATTCTGATAGGCTTTTGGGGTTTTTCCAAAACGGTTTTTGAACGCTCTGATAAAATACGTGACATTATTGAAGCCAGCCATAAAGCAAACTTCCTGCACCTGTGTCAGGCCTTGCTTCAGATAAGTTGCGGCTAGGCTCAGGCGTTGGTCCAGGATGTATTCCATAGGACTGATGCCCAGCTCTTTCTTAAATGATCGGGAAAAATGGGCTTTGCTCATACAGGCTTTATCACTCAACTGATCCAGGCTAAGGTTTTCCCTGATATTAGCTTTGATAAACTGAACCACATGGGCCATCCGATTGGAGTCAGAGTGGATTCGGTACGTTTTTTCAAGGATGTCCCTGGCTTGGGTTTGTGACAAACGAATCAGCAATTCCTTCAATGCCAGGGAGGCGATCAGGTCCTTCTCCCGGGATCTTTCTTTTACGCCGATGTTGATAAAGCGATTGATTACCCCTGATAAATCACGGGAATTGATTAGATGAAAATAATTTAGGTCCAGGCCCCATTCCTGTTGCCAGATTTTTTCCGGAAATTTTTCATTCAGAAGTTGAAAGGTATTTTCAATCATCTCCCTGGAAATGGACAAAGCGATGCATTGGGTGGGATTGTCCCATTGGGCTTCTGGAAAATCTATTTTCATCAATTCGTGGGGCGGCACGATGACGGACTCCCCTGGCAGGTAATCAAAACCTGGCTTGTCAAACAGGTGCATGACTTTTTTCCCTTTGAGCATGGTCGTCAGTACCAAATCGCCAAAACTGAGGTTGACATCAGAGGCCTTCTGGTGGGTTTCAAAAATATTTAATTCGCAATTATTGAGGGTATAGGTGGTTCTGTTTTCCACCAGGGATTTCAGATCCCGTTCATCCCTCCAGGGAGCGTTGGTTGCTAAGGGTTTAAGTGCCATTTTGCCAGTCAATAATCCAATTAAGATACGGAATTTTGGTGTTTTTTCATAGGCTGTTGGATTTAAAAACGACGGATCGGCTTGGATTGTTATGGCTGAAAGGCTTTTCAGGTGGATAGAATGAGATTTCAGGTGGATTTTTTGAAAAAGTAATTGGTGACATTTGGATAAACTCAAAATAACTATTTTATGTCAACAGAAACAATTTCACAATCAAAGCCTGTAGACAGGCCTAAGGTAAGAGAAAAATACGATCACTTTATCGGTGGGGAGTGGGTCGCTCCCGCATCCGGCGACTATTTTGACAACAGCTCTCCCGTAGATGGCAGCATTTTATCCAGGGCCGCCAGGGGCAACAAGCAGGACATTGACAAGGCATTGGATGCCGCTCACCAGGCTTTCCCCTCCTGGTCCAAAACCTCCCCGGCAGAGCGAAGCAGGGTGCTGAATAAAATCGCTGATGTGGTAGAGGCAAACCTGGAAATGCTGGCCAGGGTAGAGACCATGGACAATGGAAAAGCTCTCCGGGAAACAAGAGCAGCGGATTTGCCCCTGGTGGTAGATCATTTCAGGTATTTTGCCGGTGTAATCCGAGCTGACGAGAGTAGCATTTCCGAGCACGATGAAAATACAGTAAGTATTGCTTTGCACGAGCCCCTGGGAGTAGTGGGTCAAATCATTCCCTGGAATTTCCCTTTGCTAATGGCTACCTGGAAAATCGCTCCGGCCCTGGCAGCCGGCTGTTGTACCGTGGTAAAGCCGGCCGAGCAGACCCCGACCAGCATTATGGTCTTGATGGACCTGATCGGTGAGGTACTGCCTCCGGGCGTATTGAACGTGGTGACCGGTTTCGGTCCGGAAGCCGGAAAACCGCTGGCTACGTCTACCCGTGTGGCCAAGGTGGCCTTTACCGGAGAAACGACCACCGGAAGGCTGATCATGCAATATGCCTCCGAAAACCTCATTCCCGTGACCATGGAATTGGGCGGAAAATCACCTAACATCTTTATGAAATCGGTGGCCGACGCAGACGATGCCTTCTTCGATAAGGCAGTAGAAGGAGCGGTGATGTTTGCCTTGAATCAGGGCGAGGTCTGCACCTGCCCCTCCAGGATTTTGGTACACGAGGACATTTACGATGCATTTATGGAGAAGGTGGTGGAGCGCACCAAAGCCATTAAAATGGGTCATCCCCTGGCAGAAGATACCATGATGGGGGCGCAGGCCTCCAATGATCAGTTTGAGAAAATCCTCTCTTATCTCGATATTGGAAAGCAGGAAGGTGCCGAAGTGTTGTGTGGCGGAGATAAGGCCAGCCTGAATTCTGGCTTGGAAAATGGCTTTTACATACAGCCCACCATATTTAAGGGGCATAACAAAATGCGGGTTTTTCAGGAGGAAATCTTCGGTCCGGTGACCTCGGTGACTACCTTTAAAACTACCGAAGAAGCCATAGAAATTGCCAATGATACCATGTACGGCCTGGGAGCCGGACTGTGGTCCAGGGATGCCCATGAACTTTACCAAATACCTCGGGCTATCAAAGCAGGCCGGGTATGGGTCAACTGCTACCATGCCTATCCGGCACATGCTCCCTTTGGAGGGTATAAAAAGTCCGGTTTCGGAAGGGAAAATCACCTGATGATGCTGGACCATTACCGGCAGACCAAAAACATGCTCATCTCATATGATAAAAATAAGTTGGGTTTCTTTTAATTCCTGATACAAGGGCCGCTCCTTATGGGGGCGGTCATTGTTTTTCAAATTCCCAAATTAACCAAACCATAAAAATGAAAGCCAAGGTTCCACGTGTTCTGGTCACAGAAAAAGCCAAAGAAGTAATTGATCAATTGAGAAACCAGTATGGTTCGGATTTGATGTTTCATCAAAGTGGCGGTTGCTGTGATGGTTCAGCTCCCATGTGTTTCGAGAAAGGAGATTTTAAAGTAGGTTCTCAGGATGTTTGGATGGGCAAGGTGCACGGATGCGATTTTTTTATGAATGCAGATCAGTTTGAATACTGGAAACACACCCAGTTGACATTGGATATTACTCCGGGAAGGGGAAGTAGCTTTTCCTTGGAAATTCCTTTGGGAATTCGATTTTTGATCCGCTCCCGGCTGTTTACTGAAGAAGAGCTGCCCCATTTACTGCCGGTGAAAACAGGAGAAGAACTGATGGAAGAAGGTTCGATTTAGTTGTCGTGCCCTCCGGATTCGTTCAGTGCATTGGACAAATAATAGGTGCCCGCCACCACCACACTATCTTTAAATAGGGCTTCGTCTGGGTTCATGATGGCGGTGTAGCCCATGGCTTCGATTCCGGTTCGGACCTGCTTTCTTTGATATACTTTCCCTTCCTGCTTGCTATCCTGTAATACAAAAAGAAAAGTTTCGCTTCCTTCATGGACAATAGACCCGGAAGGTACCGTCCATACAGAGTCCTGGTTCACTACAATATAGCTATTGATATACATTCCCGGCAGGAAGGAATCATTTTCAGTATCCAAGTGCGCATGCACCTGTACAAAACGGCCTTTGGGATCTATGGTGTTTCCTTTTCGGTAAACGTGTCCGTAAAACAATTGCTCTTTAAAATCAGGTAAGGTAAAGGTCACCGCCTGGCCCTCCATCACCCTGGGAATATCCTGTTCCAATACTTTCATCTCCACATGCAGGTGTTCACTGTTGATCACCTCCATCAACACCTCATGCGGCGCACTGTGCTGCCCGACAGATGTTTGCAAAGCGGAAATTTTACCCGAAATCGGGCTTTTTAAAAGCACTTTTGACTGCAGGGTACCCTGTTCCAGGGAAGAAATATCCGCTCCCATCAGTTTCAGGTTGTTTTGCAGGGCGGATTTTTTGGACCTGGCTGCCTGAAATGCCGCCCGGGCTTCTTCTAGTTCTTTTTGGGAAGAGATGTTATCCTCCCGCAAGCTTTGTTTTCGTTCAAAGTCGCTTTCCAGGCTGGCGAGGCTGCTGAGGGTTTCCAGGTATTCCTGCTGCATGGATACAAATTCAGGGCTGGAAGCAGTGATTACTACCTGGCCTTTGTTCACCGGATCGCCTACGATAAAGTGGATCTTTTCGACAAAGACCGTGGTAAAGGAGTTGATGGTGGCTTTGTACTGGGGAGGGGAGTCAATGAATCCGGGTGCTTTCACCAGGTTGGTCAGGGGTTGTTTGATAAAGGTTCCACGACGTATTCCCGTAATCACCTCTTGTTCCGGTGTCAACTCTACCGTTGCTTCCCTGTGTTCCATGGATTCCTCGTTTCTTTCCGTGGTACGTGTATCCTCCTTGCAAGCCATCAATCCGCTCAAAAGTAGTAATAGGAGGAAAAGATTCGATAGTTTGATATTCAGCTCTCCGGCTGGCGTTCTCGTTTTACTCAATATCATGGCAGGTTAAAATAGTGAATGTCAATAAGGGTTTGATGGTATTCGTTCAAGAGATCCAGGTGATCCATTTGGATTTCGCTGGCATATTCCAGGCTGCGGATGTACTCCAGGTAATCAATTTCCCCCTGGTTAAAACTTCTATTTGCCGTGTTGATGATTTCTTCCGCCATCGGTAGCCCCTCCTGGTTATAGTAATCCAACTCTTTGAGGTGCATTTCCAGCCTGGTTTTTTCCTGATTTATGGCCGATTCCCAGCGCACACCTAAATCATTGATCTTGTTTTGGGATTGGTAGACGGACAGGCGCGCGGATTGCACCCTTGCCCGGGAGGGTCCAAACCAAAGGGGAACCTGTATGCCGGCCTGGTAACCGAAAAAACCACTGACACCATCAATTTTCTGGAACATGTATTGTACATAGAATCCGGGAAGCAGTTTGTTTTGCATCTGATTCTTTTCCGCTTCAAAACGTTCTTTTTGATGCATCAAATAGCCGTAGGAAGGATGATTTTCCAGGTCGGGGAATTCAGCGAAAGCCATGGTCAGTGGAGGGCTCTTGAGCAGTAATGTATCCGGGGACTGTACTACTTCCTGAATTTGCCGGTAAACAATTTGGATTTCCTGTTCCAGTTGAGAATAAGCCATACGGACTTTTTCAGACCGGGCTCTTGCCATGACCATGGCCAGCCGGTTGGTCGTGCCGGCGGCATACCGCTTTTCGGAGGCCCTATACAATTCCTGATACAGGGAATCAAATCCGGCATATTGTTCTTTCTTTTTGACCAGGTAATCCATTTGGTAACAAGCTTTATACAGTTGCTTTTTCAGGTTTAGGGTCTTGATGTCATAAAGATCCTCTGTGATCAGGCTTTCCTTTTCCAGTACCTTTTTTCGGGAAACATAGACTCCTGGAAAATCAATGTACTGTTGGAATCCGAAAGAATTTACTCCATCTCCCTCCAGGTTTCTTTGGTTTTCCTCCGTGCCGATAAAGAATAGGGATGGGGCAATGTCCCAGGCAGTTTTGGTCTGGACCTGACTGTTTTCCAATGATATTCTGGCGGCAGCCAATTCAAAATTATTTTCCAGTGCCATGGACCAGGCCGCTTCCGGATCTACAGGGCCCTCCTGGGCCGGACTCAAAAAAGGTACCCCTATCAGCAAAAGCAGCAAGAAGGCGGTTTTATGCCGGCCAAGGCCCTTTGTTTTCCTTGATTTGACCACATAATACACCACCGGCAATACTATTAATGTGAGAAAAAACGCTGTTATCAGCCCACCTATTACTACCGTGGCGATGGGCCGTTGTACCTCCGCTCCTGCAGAAGTGGATAGCGCCATGGGAATAAAGCCCAGGATATCGGTGGATGCAGTCAATAGCACCGGCCGCAGACGGTTTTTACAGCCCTTCAGGATTCTCTTGCGTATATCGGTTTCTCCGCTATTTTCCAGGTCATTGAGGTAACTGATCAGCACGATGCCGTTGAGCACGGCGATGCCAAACAAGGCAATAAAACCGATACCTGCGGAAATACTAAAGGGCATGCCCCTTATCCATAGCGCCACAATGCCGCCGATTACCGCCAGAGGGATGGACAAGAAAACCATGATCGTCTCAGAAACAGAATGAAAGGTAAAGTAAAGCATAATGGCAATCAACAACAAGGCAAGCGGTACCACCTTGATCAGGCGGTCCCGGGCCTGGTTCAGGTTTTCAAACTGTCCCCCATAGGCGATGGAATAGCCCGTGGGCAAATCCAACTCAGCTTCCAGCAATGCCTGCACATCGGTGACAATGGATTCCACATCTCTTTCGCTGGCATTTAAACTCAAAACAATCCTTCTTTTGGTGTCGTCCCGGGATATTTGTGCCGGCCCCGACTGAAAGCTGATGTCAGCCACTTGTTTCAATAATATTTTTTCCCCGTTTTCCAGGGGCAGACTTAACTCGTTTACCACCTCGGTGCTTACTGTCTCCCTATCCAGGCGCAGGGCCAGGTCAAAGCGGCGTTCGTTTTCAAAAATGGTACCTACACTACTGCCGGCAAAGGCGGTACGGATTACCTGATTCACATCGGCAATGCTGAGGCCATAAAGGGCCAGTTTTTCCCGGTCGTAGCGGATGGAAATCTGCGGCAGTCCTACCAATTGTTCTACTTTGATATTGTCGATCCCTTCCACATCCCTTATAATGTCAGCGGCCTCCAGGCCGTAGCGGTACAGCGTTTCCAGGTTTTCCCCAAAGATCTTGATGGCCAGGTCGGATTGAACCCCCGTGAGCAGTTCGTTGAAGCGCATCTCAATAGGCTGGGTAAACTGGTAGGTGATGCCCGGTAAAACAGAGAGCTCCTCCGTCATAAGGTTTGCCAGTGCCGCTTTGGAATCCACCCTTTGCCAATTGTCCGGGTCCTTTAGCTTGATGATGATATCCGACATCTCCATGGACATGGGGTCCGTGGGGATCTCCGCTGCCCCGATTCTACTGACGACTTGTTCCACCTCATCGGGAAATTTCTCCAGCAGAATGGACTCGATTTTGGTGGTGATTTCGATGGTCTGGGCCAGGGAAGTTCCCGGCTTCAATACCGGCTGGATCACGTAATCGCCCTCGTCCAGCGTGGGCAAAAATTCTCCACCCAGCCGGGAGAATATAAACAGGCTGATTCCAAACGCGATCAGGGCCGTAATCAAAACAAGCTTCGAATGCTTTAGGGCACGGATCAATACCGGCTCGTACCAACCGTGCACGGTTCGGATGATCCGGGCAGAAACCGTCTTGTTTTCGTTTTTGGATGGCCGGACAAAAAGGGCCGCCATGACCGGTACGTAGGTCAGGCAGAGAATCATGGCTCCTGCCAGAATAAACATAAAGGTCAATGCCATGGGTTGAAACATTTTTCCTTCTACCCCGGTAAAGCTCAGGATGGGAATGAAAACAATCAAAATGATGATCTGACCAAAAATGGCGGCGTTCATCATTCGGTTGGAACTCTCAATGACCAGTTTGTCTACTTCTTCTTTTTGGGCATTCCCTTTCAAGCCGGGAAATTTTTTGCTCATTTGGTAGACCACATACTCGACCACCACTACTGCTCCGTCTATCAAAATCCCGAAATCAATGGCACCCAGACTCAGCAGGTTGGCATCTACCCGAAAAAGACTCATCAGCGAAATGCCAAAAAGCAAGGAAAGGGGGATGACGGAAGCTACCAGTAATCCGCTGCGAAAATTTCCCATCAGGATGACCAGAATGAAGATGACAAACAAGGCGCCCAGGATAAGGTTTTCCTGTATGGTGGAGGTGGTCTTGTCGATCAGCATGGAACGGTCCAGAAATCCATTGATGTACACCCCTTCCGGAAGTATTTTTTCTATTTCAGCTATGCGCTCTTTGACGCTTTTGATCACCGCATAGGAATTTTCCCCTTTCAGCATCATGACCTGTCCCAGCACTTTTTCCCCTTCTCCGTTACCCGTAATGGCCCCAAAACGGGTGGCGTATCCAAAGCGCACGGCTGCCAGGTCACCTATGGTCAGGGGCACCCCGCCCCGGTTGGCCACGACAATTTTCCGAATATCCTCCAGGGATTGGATCATGCCCTCGCCTCGAATAAAATAGTTGGTCTGGTTTTTTTCCAGATAGGCCCCACCGGCATTTTCATTGTTGTCCTCCAGGGCTTTTAGAACTTCCAGAAGGGAAATGTCCATGCTTCGGAGCTTCTCAGGCTGCATGGCCACTTCGTATTGTTTCAGGTAACCCCCCCAGGTATTGATCTCCACCACGCCTTTGATGCCGGTGAGCTGCCGCTTTATCAGCCAATCCTGGATTTCCCGCAGGTCCATCACCGAATAGCGGTCTTCGTAGCCCGGGCGCGTTTCCAGGGTGTATTGGTAGATTTCCCCCAGGCCGGTGGAAATGGGTGCCATTTCCGGACTGCCAAAATGTGCCGGAATGTCCTTGCTTGCCTGCGCCAGTTTTTCTCCAATCAATTGCCGGGGCAGGTAAGTGCCCATGCCTTCCTCAAAGACCACCGTGATGGTGGACAGCCCGTATTTGGAGACCGAGCGGATTTCTTCCACCCCGGGTAAATTGGCTACCGAAAGTTCTATGGGAAAAGTGATAAATTGTTCCACCTCCTCTGTGGCCAGGTTCCGCGCTACCGTAATGATTTGTACCTGATTGCTGGTAATGTCCGGGACAGACCCAATGGACAAGCGCTGGAAGGAAAAAAGTCCCCATATCACCAGGCCCAGTACCGCTAAAAGAACAATAAACTTATTTTTTACGCTGAAAGCGATTATCCGGTGAATCATTTACAAAATTATTTGCTGCAAGTTAAAAATAGTTTATTGTAATTTAACGAGTTATAGACATGATAGAAGTCATTGTTCATAGACTATTTGCCCATCCATTACGGTCAGGGAGACTTTTGTCTGCAGGATTTCAGTCTCTGGAATTTCCATGATATTTCGGTCAAAGATCGTGAAATCTGCCACTTTCCCTACTTCCAGGCTGCCTTTCATGCTTTCTTCAAAGGCTCCATAAGCCGCATCCAGGGTGTAACTTCTCAATGCCTGTTCCCGGGTCATTTTTTGATCCGCCTCGTAGCCTTCCTCTGGGCTTCCTTCCAGGGTTTTGCGGGTCACGCTGGCGTAAAAATTAGCCAGGGGATTGATGGGTTCTACGGGTACATCGGTACCGTTGATGATGGGAACGCCGGATTGGAGTAGGGCTTGCCACATGTAAGCTCCTTCCTTGATCCGCTGCGCTCCCAGTCGCTCAATGGCCCAGGGCCGGTCTGAGGAGAGGTGAATGGCCTGCATGGCCGGAAGCACCCCCAGGGCTGCAAAGCGGGGAATGTCCTCCGGATGCAGGTGCTGGGCATGTTCAATGCGAAAGCGGTGCTCATTGCGTTTATGGGGAAACTCCTCCAGGGCGGCCTGGTACCGGTCCAGTACTTCTTTATTGGCCCGGTCTCCAATGGCATGGGTGCAGAGTTGAAACCCTTTTTCCAGGGCCATTTTTGAAACTTCATAGACGTATTCCATGGGAAGGGTTTCGTGGCCGAAATGACCAGGTCTGTCGCTGTATTCCTCCAGTAACCAGGCTCCACGAGAACCAAGGGCTCCATCGCAACTCAACTTTATCGAACGGAAGGTAAGCAGGCTGTCCACTTCAGGACCTTTTTCCAGCCATTCGTCCAGGAATTCCCGGTTTCCTCCTGCGATCATGGCGTACATGCGGAGTTTCATTTTCCCCTCGCGTTTCATTTGTTGGTATAAGTCTACCGTTTTTGAACCGATTCCCGCATCGTGAAATCCCGTGATGCCATTCCGATGGCAAGCAGCCATCGCCAATTCGAATGCCTGTCGGTCCTTTTCCGGGCTATTTGCAGGAATGTGGCGGGTAATCAAACCCATGGCCGTTTCGTTGAAAATACCGGTGGGGTTTTCGTTCTCATCCCGGATTATTTCCCCTCCTTCCTGGTGGTTGGGATCCCTTAATTGTTCTTTTCCGAGGGGATTTAAGCCCGCAATTTCCATGGCCCGGGCATTGGCGAAGCCGGCATGACCGCTCGCATGGTACAAAAAGACCGGGTTATCCGGAGATACCTCGCTAATGGCCTGGTGTAAGGGGAAGCCATTAATTTGTTTTCCCGGCGATTCAGTCCATTTGCTCTGGTGCCAGCCACGACCGGTAATCCACTCGCCCGCAGGCGTCCGATCAGCGGCCTCCTTTACCATAGCGACGATTTCCCGAAAGCTTTTGGTAGCGGATAAATCCAGGTTCAGTTCGTTGTAGCCCAGGCCCATAAAATGCCCGTGTCCTTCAATCCAACCCGGTGTCAAGGTTTTTCCTTCCAGGTCAATCACTTCCGTTTCAGAACCGATAAAAGGTTTTACCCCTTCCTGATCTCCTACATAAATAATTTTATTTCCCTGTATGGCCATGGCCTCGGCGGTGGGGTAGTCTTCGTTTACCGTGTAAAGGATGCCGCCGGTAAATACCCGGGTGGCGGTTTCCGGGGATTCGGAACAAGCGCCCAGCAAAAGGATGGCCGGTAATACAAGCAATGCACAAAGTTTGGTTGTCATAAGTGAATTAATAATAATGGTTGATGATGCTTAAGGGTAGCATTAAAAGCCATACTCCCTTTCTACTTTGCAAATCCGTATTTTGTAGTTTTGGTACCATTTTTCCTTACCGAGCTGTTGGGCGAGTAGGTGTCGGGTTTCGTTTTTCCAGGCAGCAATGGCCTCCAGACTTTCCCAGTAGCTGACCGTTATTCCCAAGTTCTCTCTTGCGGATTCATGACCGAGATAGCCGGGCTGAATTTTTACCAATGCCTCCATTTTCCGGGCCATTTGGGCATAATCTTCCCCGGCGTCCGGATTTTTGATGCTGGTAAATATCACGGCATAGTAAGGAGCGGTGGGGGTGTCACTGATCATGGGTAGTTTGCCTTGTTATAGAAAAGATTGAAAACGTTACATTAAATATATTAAGAATTACTTTATGAGACAGGGCCAGCTTCCAATTTAGAATCAATTTGGAGTAAGACCCTCTTCCTTACATAAGCGGCAATTAATGCCCTGATGTACCCTTTATGCTGTCCGAAAAGGTTTTGAATTTGTCCGATTTTGAACAGGTCTTAGCGGTGTTTCGAAGGTTTTCCCGGAAATTTCAGCGATTGGGGGTATTTTCGTAATTGGCATCAGATTGGATTTATCTTTTTGATAGAAACAAAAATTTGCAACATCACCAAATGAAAACAATACAAGGTAAACAGGAAAAGAAAATCTGGAATTTTAGTTTTCCTTCCAAGAAAAAATTAAATGGTAGCGGATTGCTGGTACTCGGCATGCTGTTTTTTACCTCCTGCCTGGATCCGCAATTGGAAACCGTGGCGGATATCGAGGAACGTTTTGTGGGCATTAGTTCTATTGAAGTGGATGCCGGCTTTCTTCCAGCGGAGTACCTCGGATCTCCTGATTTGGAGGAAGTATCCCTGGATGCCTTACTTCGATCCAATGTGGATGGGGGAAAGACAATTGCCTACAGGGTGGTAGGTGAAAAACTCATCGTCAGCCTGGATCAAAATGGCCTGAGAATGGGCCGGTCCGAGGGACACATCAGGCTTACGGGTCCGACCCACATGTCCTTGCAGATGCATGCCGGTTCCGGTACGATCCATGCCGAAAATGTGGTGGGAGATAGAATTGATTTGGAAGTGAATTCCGGCCGGGTCAGTGCCAATAATCTTGATGCTTTGGAAGTGTACCTTACAGCAAGCTCAGGTGAGGTTGTAGGTGAAAACATCGCAGGAAACACGATAGCATCCGTTTCATCTGGGAAACTGAGCCTGGAACAAATCGAGGGAGACCTGGATGCAGAAACATCCAGCGGAAATATGGCATTCATGGCTATCAACGGTTTATTGGATGTTAAGTTGAGTTCCGGAAAAATCGTCATGGATCAGGTACAGGCTTTGGGAAGGGTAAGCCTAAGTTCCGGCCAAGTGACAGGTAGCAACGTTGGGTTAAGCGAACACACCTCCTTTAAAGCCTCCTCTGGTAATATTTCCATACAGACCAACAGTAATTTGGCTGCTTTCAATTACGAAATCCATACCGGAAGCGGAAGGGCCAGAATTGGGGGAAGTGAATAATCAGGATCCCTGGTAATTATGAATGGATCCCCGCATACCATTAAAGGAGAGGTAAGTTCAGGTAGCATTACCATAGTTAATTGATCCGTTCTATCCTGATTTTTAGCAGGATGGATAAATTTCATGACTGCTGATTCTTCCAAATCGGTAAACAATTGTATTTTTAAAGCCAACAGCAGACCGAAAGCGGTCTGCTGTTGGCTTTATTGGGTTAAAAAAATACGCATTTGAATAATTTGGTTGTCTCCAAACACCATTGGTTTTAGAGGTGGTTTTTCGGTTAGGGACTCTTTTTGTTATAGAACTGTAGGTTTTGAAGTCCTATTTTAGAACCCTTGGTGTAAAAATGGTACTGTGTTGGTTATTTTATTGCCAGATACTGGATTTTTGCCTATTATTGAAGGCAATTATCAGAGGTCCGGAATCAGCCGCTATTCCATAGGGGGCATCATTTTTTGGCCTCTGACTAGAAACGTTTAACCACCAACCATGAAAAAATTACAATTATCATTGCTTGCCCTGTTGTTATGGGCTTGCCAGGCTCCAGTCCATACCGAATCGAATGACCTGGAACAACGGGCAGACAGGGTGACCATCATCCGGGATGATTACGGCATTCCCCATATTTATGCTGCCACGGATGCGGATGCGGTTTTTGGAATGCTTTACGCCCAGTGTGAAGATGACTTTAGAAGGGTAGAACGGAACTATATCTGGGCAACCGGCCGCCTGGCCGAACTGGAAGGAGAGCAGGCCCTATACAGTGACCTCCGAGCCAGGTTATACATGACCGAAGTAGAGGCCAAAGCAGCTTATGAAGGAGCTCCGGAATGGCTTCAGGACCTTTGCGATGCCTTTGCCGATGGGGTCAATTATTACCTGGAAACCCACCCTGAAGTAGCGCCGCAGGTGTTGACCCGCTATGAACCCTGGTTTCCCATGTTTTTCAGTGAAGGCTCCATTGGTGGAGATATAGAGCGGATTTCCACCCAGAGAATTCAAGCTTTTTATGAAAATCAGGAGGCCCTGGCCTATTCCGAATTTGGTGATGGACTGCTACACCCTGATCCCTATGAAGAGCCTAAGGGTTCCAATGGCATCGCCATTGCGCCAGAACTGAGCGAATCAGGTAATGCCCTATTGCTGATCAATCCCCATACTTCCTTTTATTTTCGCCCGGAAATCCATGTGGCTAGTGAAGAGGGCTTGAATGCCTATGGAGCCGTTACCTGGGGACAATTTTTCGTATATCAGGGATTCAATGAAAAGACCGGTTGGATGCATACCTCTACCCGCCTGGACTTTATGGATGAGTTTCTGGAAGAGGTAAGGGAAGCCGAAAATGGCTACGAGTATGCTTATGGAGATGAATGGCGGGCAGTAGAGGAAATTCCTGTTACGCTTTCATATAGTTCCCCGGAAGGATTGCAGGAAAAAAGCTTCACCATGTACCGTACACACCACGGACCGGTTACTCATAAACTGGATGACAAATGGGTGGCCACCAAAATCAACTGGGATCCTGTTAATGCCCTGATCCAAAGCTTTACCCGTACCAAACTGGATAACTACGAGGCATTTGTAGAAATGATGGACATCCGGACCAATTCTTCCAACAATACCGTTTTTGCAGATGCTGAAGGCAATATTGCCTATTTTCACGGCAACTTTATTCCCAAAAGGGACACCTCCTTTGATTTTTCCAGGCCGGTGGATGGCAGCGATCCGGCAACCGACTGGCAGGGTTTGCATACGGTAGCAGAGAGCATTGTCATTCACAACCCCCAAACCGGATGGATCCAAAATTGCAATTCCACTCCTTTTACTGCGGCAGGCCCTTACAGTCCCAAACAGGAGGATTATCCCTATTACATGGCTCCCGATGCCGAGAATTTTCGCGGCATCCATGCGGTAGACCTGCTTTCCCAGGCAAGTGAGATTTCCCTGGACGATTTGATTGCACTCGGATACGATCCCTACCTGCCGGCCTTTGAATACCTTATTCCGGAGCTGCTGGCGGCATTTGAGACGAAAGGGGCATCCTACAGTGATTTAGCCGCTCCGATAGATGTTCTAAAAGAATGGGACTACAAGACCGGTGAAGGTTCCGTGGCCATGTCCCTGGCTCATTTTTATGGCATGTGGTTCAACAGGCAGATTGGAAATCCTTATCGGTTGATACCTTTTAACCAAAAGGAAGGGAACGAATTGGATTATGAAGCGGAGGATGTATTGGAGGCCTTTAACGCAGCGGTGGAGCAGTTGGAAGCTGATTTTGGCTCCTGGGAAATGCCCTGGGGAGAGATCAACCGCTTTCAACGACTGAGTGGGGATATAGACTTGGCCTATGATGATTCCAAAGAAAGCCTCCCCATTGGATTGGCCTCGGGTCGCTGGGGGGCCCTGGCTTCTTTTGGTGCCAGTGCCCGGGAAAACACCAAAAAGCTCTACGGCTCCTCCGGAAACAGCTTTGTGGCAGCAGTGGAATTTGGAGAAAAGGTACGGGCGAAAAGCCTGCTGGCCGGTGGACAAAACAGTGATCTGAAGTCCCCTCATTTTGACGATCAGGCGCAGATGTATGCAGATGGCAGTTTCAAGGAGGTAGCCTACTACCGGGAAGATGTAGAAAAAAGGGCTGAGGAAACCTATCATCCCGGGAAAAGGTAAAGGTGGCCTGATATACATGATAAAATTCAGGAAAATTTACAGCCGGTGTAAGTGGATTTTTGCCTTGATTTTAAGAGATTTAGGCTTCGGTATTTTCGACAAAAATTGGAGGCTATCCCAAATCTACGTTAGAGGTATGCCTTGCCTGTTCACCAATCCTTGCCGCATATGGATGTAGAAATATTATCCCGGATTCAATTTGCATTTACGATCGCATTCCATTACATCTACCCGCCCCTTAGTATTGGCCTGGGTCTGATCATGGTGATCATGGAGTCTCTTTATCTGAAAACAGGAAATAAGGAATACGAAATCCTGGCCAAATTCTGGACCAAGATTTTTGCCCTGACTTTTGGCATTGGCGTGGCGACAGGTATTGTCATGGAATTTGAGTTTGGGACCAACTGGGCCACTTATTCCCGCTATGTAGGCGATGTGTTTGGAAGCGCACTGGCAGCGGAAGGTATTTTTGCTTTTGCGCTGGAAAGCGGTTTTCTTGGGGTGCTGCTGTTTGGATGGAACCGTGTAAAGCCCTGGGTGCACTGGGTAGCTACCATGGGCGTCTTTTTGGGGTCCATGTTTTCGGCGGTATGGATCGTCATTGCCAATAGCTGGCAGCAAACTCCGGCAGGTTACCACGTGGTGGGAGAGGGGATGGAAGCCAGGGCTGAGATCACCGATTTCTGGGAAATGGTATTCAACCCCTCCAGCATGGACCGGTTGATTCATACATGGCAGGGAGCCTTTCTGGCAGGAGCTTTTCTGGTCTTAAGCGTGCATGCCTACTACCTGCGCAAAGGCCGGTTTGTGGATATCTCCAAAAAAGCCTTTCGTATTGCCTTGGTCGTAGCCACCATTTTTTCCCTGTCCCAATTGGTATCCGGACACAGTTCGGCAAACGGCGTGGCAGAGAACCAGCCCGCGAAGCTGGCGGCTTTTGAAGGGCATTTCGAAGCCGCTGCCCCCGGAGACATGTACCTATTTGGATGGGTAGACAAAGAATCGCAACAGGTGTGGGGCGTAAAGGTGCCTGGTGGACTCTCCTTCCTGCTGGATTACCGCTTCGATACACCGGTTACCGGCCTCAATGCCTTCAAGGAAGAAGATCGTCCTTCCCAGATCAACGCCGTATTTCAGTTTTACCACATCATGGTATCCATTGGGATGTTTTTGATTGCGTTGACCCTATTTGCCTGTTACAAGTGGATCAAGGGTGATTTGTTCGAAAGCAAAGGCCTGCTCTGGGTTTTTTCCTTTTCGGTTATCCTGCCGCAGGTAGCCAACCAGGTGGGTTGGTTTGCGGCAGAAATGGGCAGGCAACCCTGGGTGGTCTATGGGCTTTTACGTACCAGCGATGCCCTGAGTAAATCGGTAACGGAAAATCAGGTGCTTTTTTCCTTGATTATGTTTTTCTTTATCTACACCCTGTTGTTGCTCTTATTTTTATATTTATTGAATAAAAAGATCAAACATGGGCCCTATGAGGAAAAGGAAGACGATGACCGTCCCTTTCAACGGGAAGTCGCCCAATCATTTTCTACGCCAAAAAACTGACTCATGGAAACACTAGCCGGTATCGATTATCCCACACTTTGGTTTCTGGTAGTTGGTGGCCTGTTTTCGGGCTATGCCATCCTGGATGGATTTGATTTTGGCGCAGGGGCCTGGCACTTGTTTTTTAAACAGGAAAAAAGCCGGCGCCTGGCACTGAATGCCATTGGTCCGGTATGGGATGGCAATGAGGTCTGGCTGGTCATTGGCGGAGGAGCCCTTTTTGCCGGGTTTCCGGTGATGTATGCTACCCTGCTTTCGGGAATGTACATCCCCTTTATGTTGTTTTTGATGTTTATTATTTTTCGGGCCGTGTCCATAGAATTCCGCGGCAAAGAGGAAATGGCCTGGTGGCGGAAGATGTGGGATATTTCTTATTCCGTATCCAGTATCGTTTTGCCCTTTTTGCTTGGGGTGGTCCTGGGAAACGTTTTGCTTGGCTTGCCCATAGGGGAAAATTTTGAATACGAGGGCGGTGGTTTTTTCACCTTCCTGAACCCCTTTGCACTGATGGTAGGTATTTCTACCCTCGCGCTGATGATGAGCCATGGCGCCATCTACCTGCTATTGAAAACAGAAGGTAGGATGTACGCCAAACTAACCGTTTTACTAAAAAAGGGCATGATTTTTTTTATGGTGAGCTTTGGCATCACCTCCCTGTATACGCTGATTTACATTCCGCATCTGTCCGACACGTTTCGGGATCAACCCGTTTTATTTATCGTTCCGCTGCTGGTTTTTTTGAGTATAGCCAATGTACCCCGCTTGTCAAGCAAAAAGAAATACGGGCAGGCATTCTTTTTTTCTTCCCTGACGATTAGTTTGTTGCTGGTGTTGGTAGCGATCGAATTGTACCCCAACCTGCTGGTGTCTACCCTGGATTCTCAATATAACATCACTGTCTATAATGCCGCTGCTTCGGACAAGTCCCTGGGAATCATGCTGACCTTTGCTGCTATCGGTACCCCGCTGGTAATTGGGTACACGACCTTTGTGTACCTCACCTTCCGCGGCAAAGTGAAGATTGATGAGATGAGTTATTGACGGCCATCCTCCCTTTTTTCCGGATGATTTGAGCGCTAGGCCATTGCCTTTTAGATGGATTCCTGTATATTTCCTTTAGAACCATCAAACCCAAAAACCATGAAGATAACTTCCCACCTCCGCAAAATCAGTTTTTTCGCTCTTTTCTTCCTTTTTCTTCTCCCGGTTTTTGGTCAAAACCTGGACGTAAAAGACCAGGCCCTGCTGGATTTGGTAGCCGAGGATGCGGAAATAAAAAAATTGGCAGATGGCTTTCGGTTTACCGAGGGGCCCGTCTGGAACAAGGAGGAAGGTCATTTGCTGTTTAGCGATATTCCCGCCAATACCATCTATCAGTGGAAGCCTGGAGAGCAAGTAAGCGTTTTTAGGGAACCCAGCAACAATTCCAATGGCCTGACCTACGATGCGGAAGGGAACTTGCTGATGGCCGAACACGGTGGCAGAAAGATCGCCAGCCTAAGTCCGGAGGGACAGTACGATGCCGTGGTAACAGCATACAAAGGCACCCGGCTTAACAGTCCCAATGACCTGATTGTGCACAGCAATGGAGCCATCTACTTCACCGACCCTCCTTATGGCTTGCCGTCGGATGCCAGCGATACCTTGGGTATTTATGGAGTATATCGCTTTTACAAAGGGAAGACAACCCTGATCGACGAGGATCTGTACCGGCCCAACGGGCTGGCCCTGTCGCCGGACGAGCGCACGCTGTACGTGGCCAATTCGGACCGGCCCAAAAAATACATGAAGTACCCCGTTAGCAAAGGGGGGAAGGTAGGCAAGGGGAGCCTTTTTTTCAATGCCTCAGGTCTGTCTGGCAATGGGAATCCGGATGGCATTAAAGTGGATAAGCAGGGCAACCTCTTTGCCACCGGGCCGGGAGGGGTGGTAGTATTTGCTCCCAATGGCCGTCTGCTGGGAACCATCCGCTTTCCGGAAACCCCTTCCAATCTGGCCTTTGGAGGACCAGAGGGGAAAACGCTTTTTGTAACTGCGAGGACCGGACTGTATGCGGTGGAATTAAAAGTAGCCGGAAACGAGTAAACCATGAAAGGAGATAGAAGAAAGTTTATCAAGCGTTCTGCCCTGGGAGCAGTAGTCGGTATGACCGGTCTGGCTGCGGGCGTTTCTGGAAAAAATGCGCCGGAGCCGGACAGGCAGGAGGAGGCCCTGGACCGAATTTTGGCCGAACCGGTGTTGCGCCTGGATGAGCTGAAGGATCCGGTCTGGATTGAGACGGTAGAATTGCTGCGCAAGGGAGATAACTTTATCTGCCGCGTTCGCTCCAAAGAGGGTGCCGAAGGGCTATCCGTAAGCAATAACATGCAGATGAAGCACCTGTACCCCATTTTTGTCAACCGCATTCAGCCCTTTTTTATCGGCAAGGATGCCCGGGAATGGGAAAAGCTTTTGGAAGAGGTGTACGTGTACCAGAGCAATTACAAATTGCAAAACCTGGCCTTCTGGGTGCCCCTGGCTACGCTGGAATTTGCCATTCTGGACTTGCTGGGAAAATTGGCCCATAAAAGCATGGGGTCCTTGCTGGCAGAAACCATTTACCATCCGGAGATTGCCGTGTACCAGGCCAATAATTACCGGGGAAAATCGGCGGAGGAATCCATAGACCTGATTGAAAAGCATGTCCGGGAAACCGATGCCCGGGCCCTGAAATTCAAGGTGGGTGGCCGGATGAGTCACAATGCCGATTATCCCCCCGGAAGGACCGAAGCGCTGATCCCTCTGGTGAGGGAACGTTTTGGTCCGGAGATGGTGATTTATGCCGATTCCAATGGTTCCTATACCCCTGAGGAGGCCATAAGGGTAGGGAGGATCATGGAAGAATACCAATATGATTTTTACGAGGAACCCGTTCCGTTTGACTGGTATGAAGAAACCCTGGAAGTCACCAAAGCAGTTAATATTCCGGTGGCCGGTGGGGAACAGGAACCCAGCCTGCATGGTTTCCGCTGGCTGGTCAAAGAGGATGCCCTGGACATTGTGCAGCCCGATATTTTCTATTTTGGGGGCATGGTGCGGTCCATGAAGGTGGCCAAAATGGCGGCCCTGAAAGGAAAGCCCTGCACGCCCCATATTTCCGGTTCGGGTCTGGGTTACCTGTATATGATGCATTTTGTGTCGGCCGTTTCCAATGCCGGACCGTTTCATGAATTCAAGGGGTTTAACAATGAAATCCCCCTGGACAGTCCAACTTCCAGCCTTTCCAGTAAAGGCGGCAAAGTGACCGTGCCTACCGGACCGGGGCTGGGCGTGACGCTGGATCCAAGGTTTGTGGCGGAGCATCGGGTGGTGGAGGGGTAAATCGGTAGGTCTGCAGGGAAACAAGTAGTGCTAGGTTTCCTTTTTAGTAGCTGCTGGTTAAAAAATGAAACCTAACCCTTACAAAAATGAACAAATACCTATTGAATGGCAAATTGACCGCAAAGCCCGGGCATCAGGAAGCCCTGGCATCGATTTTACTGGAAGCATCCCAATTGGTGGCTACCGCTAAAGGGTGTAGGCTATATGTAATCGGAAAGGACAAAGCCGATAGCCATTCCGTACACATTACCGAAATCTGGGACAGCAAAGAGGACCACGACCAATCCCTGAAAGTAGAAGGGGTGCGGGAACTCATCGGGAAGGCCATGCCCCTACTGGATGGGCCGCCAGCCAAAGGGCAGGAGCTGGAGCTTATTGGTGGAGTGGGGATTTAAGATGGCGGTCGGAAGCGGTAGATAGCTACCGGAGCGGTGGGTCTCTGGTTATTTGAATGAGCAGTACAAGTCTCTATATTGTCTTTTTCAAAAAATAGATACCCTTATGTTAATGCTAATGCCAAAAAAATTGAAAAGCGTAGATCCGAAACCTGAAAGAATTGTTATATTGGGTAAAGAAGATCAGTATATGGTAACAATAATAAAAAAAGGGACTCCCAAAGAGGAGATAAAGAGACGGGTTGATGAAGTTATTTCAAAATCTCCCAAGAGAGATATCACGAAATATGCAGGAAAGTTAAAAACCGGCATAGACCCATTAGCCTATCAAAGACAGATGAGAGATGAGTGGGAATAGACTTTGTGTTGATACCAATATTCTACTCTATTTTTTAAAAGGAGATCAGGAAGTAGTCGAAATTATTTCGGACAAGGATCCAGTGATTTCATTCATCACAGAGCTTGAACTTCTTTCATTTCCCAAAATATCCCCGGATTCGGAAGATACCATCAAAGGATTATTAAAGAATTGTATGATTATTGATATCAGATCAGAAGTCAAAGACCTGACAATTGAGATCCGTAGGAAATCAAAATTAAAGATTCCGGATGCTATTGTCGCAGCGACAGCATTTTATTCAAAATTACCATTATTAACGGCAGACAAGCAATTCAGGACAGTCGATGACTTGAATTTAATCATGTACGAAATCAATTAGCACAGGGATTTCGATGGTTTGTTGCATGGCGGCGACGGTTTCAAACCAGTTATTAAAAGCCATAGCGGGAAGTAAAATCAAGATAGAATAGAGTGGAAAACGGGGGTAAGATTCTCCAACTATATATATCTTCAGATTTTCCCGGTGTTCCGGGAAGGAAGGTTTTTTTCAACAGGATTTTTTGAAATCAAAAAGTGCATGGATGAAGAAAAATAAATACTGATTCCACAATAGCTAAGCATTCTGACGGCTGAAACAGCCTAGTCTGAATGCAGTGTTGAACCCTTGACAGGCTCAGGGTAAACTTCAATGAAACATTGATACAATGACTCTGTAAACCTGAAAATCGGATATAGACAACTAGAAATAAGATCTCCAAAAGATATTATAACGCATGGATAAGACTAAAACAAATAAAGAAGCATTCAAAACGGTGCCATTTTTCCGAGAGATTAAGGAACGAATAGCCAAAGAAACCTATGACATGACGTTTCAGGAATTGAAAGAATATCTGAAACACCGAAAATTGCGGACAAAGTAAAAAAGCCGACCAGGGATACTGGTTTTTCTCCTACTTCTAAGTCGGACTTACCGGTCTGACTGTGGATAGTGACAATGTGTCTTGTCATGGAGGTACTGGCCAGCTTTCCGTAGGGCCTTCAGGTAAAATGGTTAGCGTAAACCTCCAAGATTTCCCGGACTGGAACGATAATTTTGAAGCCGTATAATAAAGGCCAAAGGATCGTTTATGGATCTCTCCATTCCATTTCTAATCAGTTTGGTTGACCGGAATTATTCTTTTCGCTTGGGTTAGGTGATTGTCATCCTCTGGGCTACTTCACGACTACTCTCACCCGATCCAGATTAGGAATACGGGTGAAGGGCGTTTTCGTATCTCCATTTCGTTGAGAGACGGCTCTAAGTGTAATAAAATAGGTGCCCGGTTCCGAAAAGAAATGGGTTCGGGTAAGGGTCACTTTGTGCTGATTCGAATCCCTAAGGTTTTCCTTCGCCAAAAAATCACCCGATCCATCCATATCCCAGGTTACATCCACCAGGCTTCCCTGATTTTCGGGTACTTCTATCTGAGCGGACAAGGTGACGTTTTCACCTACGGATACCGCTGCCCGCTGGCTTCCATCTACGTTGAGGTGGATTACGGGTTGAATACCCTTTCTTTCATTGGCTTCATCAGGAACGATTACCTGGCCATCGGTAATTTTATAGTTGGTAGCCGCGGTGGGTGCGATTCCCTTTTCGACCCAATTGCTTAGGTCCAGCAGGGCCTGCTGCAATACTCCCAGGTAGCTGACAATATGGGTAGGATCACCGGGCACCGCAACGTCACCGTGATTGGCATGATCGGTAAACCACAATCTAAAATTATCTTCAAAGGCATCCCCCAGGGATTCTTTTACCTGGTTTCGATACCAGTCCGATTGCCAGGGATACGCCTCCGTATCCCACAGCGAACCCAGTAAAATCATTTTTCCCCTAAAATCCCCATTGGGTAGGGAACCCACCGTGGATTTTGTAAATAGAGGTCCGATCAGTGTAGGACGCTGGGGATAGACGGGGTTTCCGTTTGCATCCCTGAATTGATCCCATACCGCATACTCCGGGCCAGGTACCTGATGACGATGATAGGTTTGGGCGGCCAGGTAATCGCTGTTGTCGACCTGTACCTCGTTACCTATCTGGAGGGAAGCAGCAATTTTAGGGTCTATTGCATCTACTACTACCAGGTCATTGTCAATGGATTTGAGTGCCAAAGCTTTCCCTTTTGTTTCACCCGATAGGATTTTGAGTTCCCCTCCTAAAAATTTCACCTCTGGCAGCCTCGAATCCAATTGAAAGGCGACCGGGATGGTATCCGTCTTTCGGTCCAGATTTTGCCAGGCGGCATCGGCCGTTCCACGGGCCCTGCCGGGGCCATTTGCTATAGTCAATCCCAACTCATACGCTTCCCTTTTGGTGATAATTTTTTTGATCCGGGCTTTCTGTTGCAGGCGATCCTTCTCAATCGTTTCGTATTTGTCCTTTCCCAGGTAACCGGGTACCGTCCAGAAATCAGTGAAATAAGCCATATCGGCCATTTTCATTCCTTTAAATATAGCCGGAAAAGCATGTATCCCCATTTTTTCATAGTTGAACCATGCCTGTTTGGGAAAGCCCATCTTCGTAACTTCCATAAGGGCCGCTTTCTCCAACGGGTTTAGCCCGGCGTACATATCGCCACCCCCTGCTTCAACGGCATCCGCAATCTGTGGTAACTTATCCTGTAATACCCGCATCGCATGCATGCGTACCGTAAATACGTTGGGGATGGCCATGGGCGAACCGGCCACGTACGGCACGGCTCCGTCCCAGGTATCGGTGTTTTCAAAACCACCTATGGTCCGATAGGCTCCGCCACTACCACCAAATGCATAACCGAACGGCCTCTGATCGGCAGGGTAAATTTGCCTGGCCACTGTTCTGGAGAACGCTGCACTGGCGGCATTGGCTTTAAATGGATTATAAAGGGGATCGGCACCGAATCCGGGGTTTCCGCCACCATTGGTCTCTATAAAGTAAGCACCATTTTGAATAGAAAAACTGATTTTGTCTTCTTCTCCTGTAGCACCCTGAGACAGGTTTTCGTTGTCGGGTATTGGGGTAATGTACTGAAAGAAGCGACCCTCATAGTTTTCCTCTTGCGGAAAGTAAAAAGAAAACCGGGTGTCAGTACCTTCAAATCCACCATGCACATATCGATGCCTTAGTGGGGTATCCCGCCACTCGTCAATGTCTACATAGGGTTGCGCGAATAGGGAATCGGTAGCCGTAAATTTCCATTCGGTAGTTAACAAACTGGTCTGCGCAAATCCTGATTCGCCACATGCGACAAGGATGGCACTCAACAGGACGAATTCTATTTTTCTCATGGTGCTTTTTGGGTTTCCCTTTTTAATGATTTTTCGAAAGGTGGCCCTTCATTTTCCTGGCCATGACGCGCATGGCCCAATCCGGGTTGACTCGGTACATATAATCCATTATGCCATTTCCACCTCCGGTAACCAACCATAATTTATCGGCGATCTTCATGTCTTAAATATTGCTGAAGGTCAAAAACAGGATGCTATGAGATGGCATCACCAATTCTCCTGGCTGCACCTTTTTACCCTGGATTTCAGGTAAGGTATTATCGGATTTGAGTTGAAGTACTTCCCCATTCAGTTTGACCTCTTTGGAAAGAATGTCATCCGCCGTGAGCAGGTACTGCACGGCATCCGTTGGGATGTGAAAGGAGGTCTCGGTATCTCTTGGATTTACCAACAACACGGCATAGCCATTGGAAGCATTTTTCAAATTGTGCACAAATAGGTCGGGTCCATCCATAGGAGCTTTAGCATCGTATACCTGATTTCCCATGAATTTACTCCACAGCAAGGCGGCCCAATAATTAGGTCGTGGGTTGTGGGTGTCCTGTTCAAGCAAGGCGTACTCACTGGCCGCCAGTGTATTGTGCATGACCACTTGTACGCCTTTTCTGGCCAGTCTCCCCAGCTGTTTCAGGTAGCGGAAGCTATCTACATAGGTAGCTGCCCAGGGATTTCCCCCGCAGGCCGCTTCAGCGGTTTCAGTCAACCATAGGGGAGCATTGGGTAAATACCGGTCTCTGGCTTCTTCATAGTAAGCAAATCCTTCTTCAGTCTTTGAAAGCCATTCCTCGCTCAATGCATTTTCCGGGGTAAGTTGCCCCATGCATCGTTGGGAGACGCCTCCGTAGTAATGGTAGCTAAAAATCTCAAATTCCGGTGCCGGACTGGCCGTAAGAATTTTGTCGGTGGTTAGGGTAGAATCGATTCCCGGGATGATTCCCCCTTCACCGGTCGATCCGGGCCCCATGATCTTCATCTCCGGAGCAGCCTGGGATACGAATGCTTCGAAAGCCGCAAAATCTTCTGCGTATTGCGCCGCGTCATACCCTTCGGGTGCGCCGCCATGGCTGGCATGGGAGGGTTCATTGAACATCTCCGCAGCATGGATTGCTCCACCTATGGAATGGGTGTAGTCCAAAAGCGGTGCTGCCTGTGCAGCCGTCCAGTCCCCGTTGGCATCCCGTATGCCTTCACTGTTGGCAAACGAGGTAACCAATCTGGCGTCCATGGCCTTGCAAAAATCGATAACGCCTTTCCATTCAGCCCTGGTCAATACATTTTCATACCCTTCGGGCGCCTGGCTCATTTTCGGCTCGTCGTTGTCCTGAAAATACGTGGTATTGGCCCAAGTGCCGCTTACCCGAATGTACATGGGGCCTAATGCCTTTGAAAGGGTACGTAGTTTTTCGTCATATAGGTTGATTGACGGGATGCTTTGCTTGAGACCGGCAAAACCAAGGGCCTGAACCTTGGCCGTATCAATTTCACTGTAGGGAACCCAGAAATCGCCACCGACCACTTCGCACATCTCTACATTGACAGATTGGTAGCGTTCATCCACTTCAGCAATCCGTTCCATTTCGGAAAAGTCAAAAAGGGCAGAAGTTTCCACTGTCTCTTTTTCGCTGGCACAGGAAAGGTTCAGCCCGGCCAGCAGTATTGCCAGGTATTTTGGTATCGATTTCATAAAAACGCATTTGACTAGGAACCAAAAGTATTAAAATTTTTTATTGTATAAAAAAATATACAATATATTTTATATTTTTTTACTAATATTGCTATCAATCACGGGAGCACGCTTGGTTTACTCGAAGTAGCTTACATCTATTAGATAATTGGCACCATTTACTGGTATTCGTATGGACGTATTGAGCGATAAAAACTATATGCCACAGGTAGCGATCGATTGCGTAATCTTCGGTTATGAGAATCGCCAATTGAAGGTTTTGCTTTCCAAACTGGCTTTCAAGGGCAACTTTTATGCGCTTCACAGCGGCTTTATTAAGCAGGAAGAGGATCTTGATGAGGCTGCCAAGCGAATTTTGGAAGACCGAACCGGCTTTCAAGATATTTACCTGCAGCAGTTCAAGGTTTTTGGCAAGGCTGACAACAAACGGAAGCAGTTTTTGGATTCCCTGATAAAATCGAATTATTCCGAAGACCAAAAATTTATCACGAAAACGAAAAATGCCAATGCGTATGCCTGGTTTACAAAACGTTTTATTTCCATTGGTTACTATGCCCTGGTGGATATGAAACGAGCTACTCCCAAACTGACTCAGTTCGACGTTTCGATAGACTGGTATCCCATTCAGGAAGTACCCGAAATGATCATGCACTACGACGAGGTGTTTCAAGAAGCATTAGCGGCACTCCGGGCAGACATCGATCATAAGTTCAATGCCTTCAATCTACTTCCAGAGAAGTTTACGATGAAGGAAGTGCAACAAATTTATGAGACGATATTTGAAAAGGAATTTACCCGCAGCAACTTTCAAAAGAAAATTTTGGATATGGATGTACTAGAGCGTTTGGAAAAAAAGTTAACCGGAGCGAAAAACAAAGCGCCCTATCTTTATAGACTGAAATAACGGAACCGTCATTTTTGGCAGGAGAATCCCTTCCTTTCTTACCCCCAAATAGAATAAAATGAGATAACTAAATTGGTATGAGATGAGAAGAAGAGAGACAATAGTGGCGAAGGTAGGATAATTTTGGATTTCTGAACAGGACTGCTGAGGTTTTTACAATCTCGGTGGTCTTTCGTTTAATTCTTCAAAAACTTTTACCCAGGCTGATCCCCACATTGAATGGGAAAAAACGGATGGGTTTTTCAGCAAATTCGGAACCTTCAAAATTAAGCATAGGGGTGTAATCAGCCCTGAAAAAAAATCCACCCTCTGGTTTTTGATACCTGTAACCGATTGTCATTGTTATAGATTTATCCCAAAAAACTACCGATGACGTATTTTTACCACCCCCGGGCCCCCTCCTGAAAACAGGAGGGGGCCCGGGGGGAGGTGATTTGATGCCATTCTTTATTTTTTTTAACATTTTGATTTTTAAATTAGGTCGAACTCACGTTACTTCCCGAAAAATAGAAGCCGATTATCCTTGATTTCCTATCCGAAATCCTTATTTTGGTTATTGAAAACCGAGAGTCGGGTGGCGCATGGTTTGTGTGCAAGCAACCATCCTTTTGAGATAGGGATATTAGCCACCACTTTCTGATCAAACACCGGCAACGAAAACACCGGCAATACTATTACGAATGATAACCGGGAGATTGCTGATTAATGGACTATTCAAAGCATCGGATAGGGGATTTATTGACAGATTCCCGCAACGAAAAATAATTTACATTTTAATCCTGTAAGAGCATGGAAGAAGACGTTCAAGATTCGATGTGGCCTTTGCCAAAATTTTACTTTTCCGTTAGATTTGATTCGATGGAAGATGCAGTGGTGTTTCAGGAGGTGACTGGCCTGGACGTGAAAACGGATACAATCGGTTATCGACATAATCAATTTTCTTCAATCAAAATGCCGGGGATTGCCAAAGGGAGCACGGTAACACTAAGAAAAGGGATTTTTCAGTCCGATACCCATTTCTATGCCTGGTACAATGCCATTAGTATAAATACGATTAAACGAGAAACGGTAACCATTCAATTGTTAGATGAGAACGGTCACCCATCGATGACCTGGAATTTACTGAATGCCTGGCCCATAAAAATCACAGGTACTGATTTGAAATCCGAGGGCAATGAAATTGCGGTCGAGTCCATGGAGTTGGCGCACGAAGGATTAACGATTGTGAATGGATGAAAGGTGGTTTTTGGACTATTAAAGATAGATAGGAATAGATAATAAATAATCAAAAAGTAGCGTCCCCTCCAATAGCCGTTAAAATGCTCGTTTGGAAAACGAAAACGCCATCATTGCTGTGCGGTGATGGCGTTGCAACCAATCCTTATGGCTACAGATCGGTCCCAGGACACTTCCTTCCGGATGTTAGTAGGTGGATCATCGGAATCGAACCCCCAAATGCGTTCTTGGTTTACAAGGAACCAGTACCCTCTTAATCAATTGCCTACTGCTTTAGCTTTAGGAAATGAGATTTTTTCCCTATCAAAGGCTTTAGCCAAATCAGTGCTCCCAATTGCATTCAAGTCCAAGCTAATCAAAAAAAGGCCTCCCATCACCCGATGGAAGGCCTTTTCGAATGGGATTTATCTGAGTTTAGGACAGCAATTTACTCTTAAAGACCATCAGCTTTTCCCGGGTCATGTCCTGCATGGAGTGGGGGATGCCGCCCAGCCCTTCTCCGGAGGCATCCCGTCCGCCAAAGGGCATCCAGTCTACCCGAAATGCCGTATGATCGTTGACCATGACGGCGGTGGCGTTAAGCTTTTGTACAGTGTCCAGGGCCAGGTCGATGTCTTTGGTAAAGACGGCCGCCTGAAAATGGTATTCCAGGCTGTTGGCCAATTCTATGGCCTTATCCCGATCTGAATAGGAATACACGCAGACTACCGGGCCGAAAATCTCCTCTTTGGAAACGCGGACATCGTGGGGCGGATTAAACAACACCGTAGGAGCAAAACAGGTGTCGCTGATTCGCTTGCCGCCACAAAGCAATTCGGCGCCACCATCCACGGCCTCTTTCACCCATTCCTCTACGCGGTCCACTTCTCCGGTGCGGATCAGCGGACCTACTTCCGTAGCTTCATCCAGGGGATCGCCCACTTTCAATTTTTCGGCCGCCTCGGCCAGGTCCTGGGCCAGTTTTCTGGCTATTTTTTCATGGACAAATACTTTTTGTACGGATACGCAGACCTGTCCGGCATGGTAAAATCCACCCTTTACAAGTAACGGTAACATCTCTTCCATGACGGCATCTTGCGCTACGATCACCGGAGCAGCACCGCCGTGTTCCAGGGCACATCGGGTGCCGGGAGCTAGTTTGGACTTCAGGTACCATCCGATTTTACCCGAACCAATAAAGGAGAGGAAATTGACCCTTTTGTCTGTGGCCAGCTTTTCGGTCAATTCATTGGTGCAGAGCACCATCTGAACCCAGCCTTCCGGTACACCAGCCTCCTTTAGGATTTCTACCAGTGCCTGACAGGATAGGGGAGTGGTGCTGGCAGGTTTAATGATCACAGGGCAGCCCGCCGCAAAGGCGGTTACGGTCTGGTGCACGATTAGATTTAGCGGGTGGTTAAAAGCGGAAATCGAGGCCACGACACCGATTGGTTCCCGGATGGTAAAAGCAAGGCGGTTGACCGAGGATTCGGTAATGCCCATCGGCACCTGTTCGCCTTTAAGCTGTGAAATCTCTTCGGTGGCAATCTTTACCCCATTAATAGCCCGGAGTACTTCCACCTTGGAGTCTTTATAGGGTTTCCCGCCCTCCTGAGCGGCCGTTTTGGTTAGTTCTTCTACCTTTCCCTCCATAAGTTGACGGGCTTTTTCCAGAATGGCTATTCGCTTATAGGCAGGTATCCAGGCAGACTGGTTTTGAAACAGCGCATAAGCGGTTTGGAGGGTTTTTTCCACGGCAGCCTCATCCATCATGGGCAACTCTTTGATTAGTTGTTGATCAAAGGGGGAATGTACTTTTAGTTTATGTGTAGTACTCATAATTTCGCTGTTTTTTCTTTTAACATTACGTTTAAAATGGGATGGTTCAGGGAGTAATCGACCTGCAAATCGATCACGTGGACTCCCGGGCTGTTCAGGGTTTTATCCAGAACTTCCTGAAGTTCCTGATCGCTTCCCGGCCGGTAGCCATGGGCACCATAGCTTTGAGCATACTGAATGAAGTCCGGATTTTTAAAATCCAGGCCAAAGTCTTTGAAACCCATGTCTTCCTGTTTCCATTTGATCATCCCATAGGATTGATCATTAAGAATAATGACTAGCAGATTGAGGCCCAGCCGAACGGCGGTCTCCAGTTCCTGGGAGTTCATCATAAAACCTCCGTCTCCACATACGGCCACGACTTTCTTGTCAGGATAAAGCAGGTTGACGGTCATGGCTGAAGGTAGTCCAGCACCCATGGAGGCCAGGGCATTGTCTAACAACAGGGTTTTGGGCTGGTAACAAGTATAGTTACGGGCAAACCAAATTTTGTACACGCCATTATCCAGGGTGATGACATCCGTATCTCCCAGCTTTTTACGCAGTAGGTTTACCAGGCGCTGGGGCAGGGTAGGAAAGCGCTCGTCTTCAAAATATTTGCTCAAATGGCCAGCCACTTCTGCTTTTACCTTTTGATAAAAGGAAAAGTCCCAGTTGCTGGTTTTAGTGATTTTCTCTGTGAGTTTTTCCACCGCCGTGGTGATATCTCCCACCACGTTGAGTTGGGGGAAATAAACGGGGTCCAGTTCGGCAGGGGCAAAGTTCACATGGATCACCTTTTTACCCCCATGTTTCATGAAGAATGGGGGTTTTTCGATTACATCGTGCCCCACATTGATAATTAGGTCGGACTCATCCAGGGCGGCATGTAGAAAATCATTGCTGGACAATGCAGCGGTTCCCAGGTATTGGGGATGGCGCTCGTCGATGACCCCCTTGCCCATTTGGGTGGTAAAAAAATAAATTCCTGTCTCGTCTACAAAATCTGCCAAGGCATCGCAGGTTACTTTACGGTTGGCTCCTGCTCCGATCAGCAATAAGGGCATTTTAGCTTGCTTGATCATGGTAACGGCCGCATCTATGGCCGCATCATCCGGTTTCGGCATGATGTGCCCGACCACCTCAAATACGGTATCTTCCGTCTCCTCCTGGGCGATATCTTCCGGCAATTCCAGGTGTACGGCACCGGGTCTTTCTTCGGTAGCCAGACGGAACGCCTCTCGTATATTCGAAGCGATGACACTGCCATTTACAATCTGCTTGGTGTACTTGGTAATGGGACGCATCATGTCCACCACGTCTATGATCTGGAAACGGGCCTGCTTGCTTTTTTTGATGGGCTTCTGACCGGTGATCATCATCATGGGCATGGCTCCGAGCTGCGCATAGGCTGCCGGAGTTACGAGATTAGTCGCTCCGGGACCCAGGGTGGCCAGGCAAACGCCCGGTTTGCCGGTCAATCTTCCGTAAGTAGCGGCCATAAAACCGGCTCCCTGCTCGTGCCGGGTAAGGATCAGGCGTATGGAAGACTTGCTCAGGGATTCTAGCAGGTCCAGGTTTTCCTCCCCGGGAACGCCAAAAATATACTCTACCCCTTCTTTTTCCAGGGCTTTGACAAATAAATCGGATGCTTTCATAAATAAAAATTGAAGTAGTAGCGTTTTTTTAATGTAGAGCAAATTTGATACTAATCTACCCTTTATGAATTTAAATTACCAATTTTTTAAGTCCTGGGGTCAAAACCCGAGTGAGAAATATTCACTTCGTTAGGATAATTGTAACCTATTGAAATTTAGCGCACTATATTGGATAAACCGACTTTTTCATTATGGAAAATACACAATTAGTGATTTAAAATTATCCATACTAAAATTTATGTAATTCAAAATTAAAAAACTGTTTTGTTCATTTTTAAAGTAAAAAATATTGTTAAATACTATAATTACTAATTTTTATCTATTACCTTTATTTCATCAAACAGGAATAAGATTAAAAGAAATTTTTGAGTTTGGATCATCGGATTTTTGGAGATGAGTAGGTAGCTTGAATAATAGGCAAGGAATTGCCTTTTGAGTTGGTTATTGGTTAGTTGGTTATTTTTTAATGTAGGGTTTGTCCGGGGCTTCATGAACAATGGGGCTCCGGCATTTTTTTTGTAACAAAGCCCATCTTCAAAAAACATAGTGAATCGCGTTCTACTAACGGGAAAATAGTCTTTTTAATTACGGTCACTTTGGAGAATTTGCAGAACAATGAGCTGCCCTGCCTTTACCGGAAAACCAATTAAAAACCATCCCGATAGATGCCTACCATCAAGGCATCAATAATTTTGGCCAGCTCCGTCGGTGGAGTCTTTTCGACCAGGTACTGTTGATGGCCTTCTTCATCTCGTTTCCATGCATTACTGCCATCCTCCCGAACCAGAGCCTTGCCACTGGGGGATAAGTTCCAGTAGCTGTCGGGAGAGATGAGGTACAGCAAAATCGACTGGTCCCAGCTTTGCCTTCCCGCAAAATCATTGTATCGTTCGTAGCCCATGTAAACGGGGCTTGCCTGGGAAAGGGATTTTTTCAAGTAGGTTCCTCCCGTGATGATTTTATTGCCAATCTCCCAGCCGGAATAAATCACCCTGCCCGGCCATTGATCCACGGCTATTTTGGTAGATTCCGGATCCGGCCTATAAAAATTTGCTTCTTTGCCTTCGGGAAATTGCCCGCCCATACAGGCCCATAGTTTTACCTTTTTTTCAATCAATTGCAATCCGGAAAGTTCACTGATGGCATCCGGAGTTGACTTGATTAAATGCCTGAGGTTGGTCAAATGGCCGATGGTTACAATGGTGACGCTACTGTCCGGTTCTGCCGCCAGCAGCTTACGATAAAGTTGGGTGGCATCTTCGGCATCGTCATAGTTTTGTAGCCGATGTGGAAAAGCCTGGGTAAGGGCCTTGGTGTATTTGGAAGCGTTTTCTAAGGAAATTCCTTTTTCAACGCCAATCGGAATGGTAGGGCGCTTGAAATAATGATTAAGAACATCGGCGCACTGTGGGGCAAAAAGGTCATTGCTGGTAACAATTATTCCCAAAATGGCTACCCGTTCGTGATCCGCCAGGGTATGCAACATGGCCAAAGCTCCTACATCGTCGACATCGGAATCCAGATCGGTATCCAGAATGATTTTTTCGGTTTGAGCCACGGTAATTACCGAAAGAAAGCAAAGGAGGGATAATAAAAACCAGGATTTCATGATTTAGTTCGATTTTATCGTTTTTCTTGCGGGTTGTAGGCTTTTGGCGTTAATAGGGAAACCACTACTATGGTAAGCAAACTGGCCAGCATGGCAAAGGTACGGAAAGGGAATTGGAGTCCTTCGACCGGATCATTCATGGGGTAGGGCAGAAAGGGTTCGATTCCGAAAATTGGCTCTCCACCGCCAAATCGCAATACCAAACCAACCAAAATTCCGGCGATGGCTCCGTACTGGTTGCTTTTTTTGAAATAAAGTGCCAAAACCAACTGTGGAAACAGGATGACATAGACTAGATCTGCACAGAGGTACCAAAGTTCGTATACACTTTGAAGCGTGAGTGCGAGCCAGGTGGCGATGGAGCCGATGCCCAGAATGGCCCAGCGGATGGTAGCTTTAATCTGTTTGTCGGTGCATCCCGGACGAAGCAGGGGACGGTACAGGTTCCAGGTAAACATGGAGGCAGCCGAGAGCACCGAGGAATCCACGGAGGACATGACTGCCGCTGCCACGGCACCGAGCCCCAGTGCTGCAATCAGCGGAGGGGTCATTTCCAAAAGAACGTAAGGCAGTACCATGGTGGCTTCCGGGGCTGTTCCCAACGAAGAATTGCTCCAGTCAAATCCCACACCAGCCAGGCCGATAAGTACGGCAGGGATGGCCATTAGCGCACAACAAATCCCCCCATAGATGGAAAGCCGAACGGCTGACCGGTCCGAACTGGAGGACAATACCCGTTGGAAATAGACTTGCCAGGGAATACCTCCCATAATGAGCAGCAGCGCAAAATCCAACCATACCCAAATACCATTTCCCCAGGCAGGGTCGTTGCCGGTAAAGGCCTCCAGGGAAGGAAAAATCTGAAACCCATGACTTATGGTTTGATCGTATATTTCCAATGCCTGATCCATTCCGCCGATTTTATCCAGGGCAAATGGAATGCTGATACCCAGGCCAATGATGATAAAAATCAGTTGCACGACATCCGTGTAGGCCACCGACCATAGTCCACCCAGCATGGTATAGCCTACGGCAATGGCGGCGGAGACGAGGATGGAGGTTTCCAGATCCAGTCCGAAAATGGTGGCAAAAGTGATTCCCAGGGCCGCCAAAATGGCCGCACTCCAGAAAATTTCCCCGATCAGGGCAGGAATAAACAGAATGGCAGCGGTTTTTTTTCCGTATTTGTTTTCAAATACATCGATAAAGGTGGTGAATCCAAAACTCCGGATTTTACGGGCAAAGAACAAGCCTCCTAGAATCAGGCTTAGGGCATAACCCCAGGGAGCCTGCGCCCATACCAGGCCACGAGCACTGTCAAACACTGCCTCGCTTGTACCAATGATGTATCCACCTCCTACCCAGGTAGCGGTCATCGTAAAGATACCTATCCAGGCGGGCATTTTCCGACCTGCCAGCAACATTCCCTGGGAAGTTTGATCACCCGATTCCTTTCTGCTGGCATAATAGCCCGTGAGTAAAATGATCAGGTAAAAAAAAACGGTGACGATAATGCCTAGGCTTGTGGTATCGATAGTTGTAAGAGTTTATTTCCCGAACCAGTTTAGGGGTTGGGGGTTGAAGTTTTGATAGACATGCTTGATCTCCTGAAATTCTTCCAGGCCGGTTGTGCCCAGTTCTCTGCCCAGGCCGGACTGCTTGTACCCTCCCCAGGGAGCCTGTGTAAAGTACACGTTAAAATCATTGATCCATATGGTGCCAAAACGAAGTGCTTTGGACACCCTGGATATTCGATCGGGATCGTTTGACCAGAATCCTCCTGACAGACCATAAATGGTATCATTGGCCTGCCGTACGGCTTCCTCTTCGCTGTCAAATTTCTCCACATGCACGACGGGACCGAAAACCTCTTCCTGAACAATGCGCATTTCCGGTGTACAGTCGGTTAGTAGGGTGGGTTCATAAAAGAAACCCTGACTGAATTCAGATCCCGATGGCCTTTTGCCCCCGCAGACCAGTTTTGCACCTTCACGGATGGCTGTCTGAACGTGATTTTCTACTTTCTCACGTTGATCTGCGGAAATAAGTGGACCCATTTGGCTGGTGTCTTCCATTCCATTTCCTAGCCGTATTTTGCGGATTCTGGCTTCCAGTCGTTCCACCACCGCATCGTGGATAGTGGCATGAACCATTACCCGGGTACCGGCCGAGCAGATTTGCCCGGCATGAAAAAAAACGCCGTTTAGGATAAAATCGATGGCGGTCTCCCAATCCCCGTCTTCAAACAGGATGTGTGGATTTTTTCCTCCCAGCTCCAGTGCTACTTTTTTTACATTTCCAGCAGCCGCCTGCATGATTTTTTTGCCCGTGACTACCCCTCCGGTAAAGGAAATCATGTCCACTTCATGGCTTTCTGCCAGTTCGGCACCGACCGTGGCGCCCGCTCCGGTAACGGTATTGATAACACCCCTTGGGAAGCCTACTTTTTCGGCCAGGCGGGTCCATTCCAGTGTGCTCAAGGGCGTGAGTTCACTCGGTTTGATCACCAGGGTGCAACCGGCGGCCAGCGCAGGAGCTATTTTCCAGGCAGCCTGCAGCAGGGGATAGTTCCAGGGACAGATCATGCCCACCACGCCAACCGGTTCTTTTTCCAGTCTGCTGTGGCTATGGGGATTGGGACTGGCGATGACTTCTCCTGCATGCTTGTCCGCCAGGCCTCCATAATACCGAAAGATGCCCGCAATGTCATCCATGTCCCAGAGGCTTTCGGTATAGGTTTTACCGGTGTTGAGCGTTTCCAGTTCGGCCAATTTTTCTTTATTGGCGGCGATCAGATCTCCCAATTCATAAAGCATCTTTCCCCGCTCCGGGGCAGGCATCTGGCTCCAGCTTTCTTCCTGGAATGCTTTCCGCGCACTCAGTATAGCTGCCCGGGCATCGGAACGATCTCCCTCAGCGACCAGCGCAATGGGTTTTTGATCAAAAGGATTGATGATGGTTCGTTGGTTGCCTGCTTGTGCCGCTACCCAGGAGCCATCCATAAAAAAGGGTTGTATAGTCATTAATGGGAAACTTGGTTTTTTTCCACTTCGGTTGAATGGGTGTAGTAGGGGACCTGCTGCGGCGGCTCGGGGCTATTGCCCAACAAAATATCCGCTGCCTTCTCTGCAATCATGATTACCGGTGCATAAATATTGCCATTGGTAATGGCAGGCATCACAGAAGCATCCACCACACTCAGGTTTTCAATGCCATGCACCTTCAGGTTGGCATCCACTACCGACTCATTGTCATATCCCATTTTACAAGTACAGCTTGGATGGTATGCGCTCTCACCTTCTCTTGCAACAAAGTCAAGTATTTCTTCATCCGTTTCTACAGCATCACCCGGAGAGATTTCTTTTCCCCGCAGTTCGTCGAAAGCCGGTTGATTAACAAGACTCCTTGTACAGCGGATGGCCTCTATCCATTCCTTTCGTTCTTGTTCGGTAGAAAGGTAATTGAACAAAATGCTGGGATATTCACCGGGATCGGCAGATTTTATCTTCACATGGCCTCTTACATCCGTGTTCATGGGGCCCACATGAAGCTGGAACCCATGTCCTTCGTTCGGTGCCGAGCCGTCATATCGTATGGCGATGGGGAGAAAATGGTACTGCAGGTTGGGATAGGCGACTTCATCGTTACCGCGAATAAAACCTCCAGCCTCAAAATGGTTGCTGGCACCGATCCCTGTTTTATTAAAAAGCCATTCCAGGCCGATTTTTGGTTGGTTGTAAAATTTCAGGGAAGGGTAGAGGCTAACCGGCTTTTTGGCAGCCCACTGAACGTATACCTCCAGGTGATCCTGAAGGTTTTCACCGACTCCTTTAAGATCTGCTACTACCGGAATCCCTAGCTTTTTCAGTTCGGCAGCGTTGCCAATGCCGGATAACTGAAGAACCTGAGGGGAATTAATAGCTCCGCCGCTACAAATGATTTTCTCACCGTAGACCTTATGCGTTTTATTTCCTTTTATGTATTCCACCCCGATGGCTCGGTTTCCGTCAAACAGTATGCGGGAGACGGTGGATTTGAGGGAAATCGTCAGATTTTCACGGTCCTTCACCGGATGGATGTATGCCCGCGCAGCATTCCAACGCTTTCCCTTATAGATCGTAGCATCAAATTTTCCAAATCCTTCCTGTTGATAGCCGTTTACATCCTCGGTAAGTGGGTAACCGGCTTGCTGAACGGATTTAAAAAAGGCATCAAACAGTGGGTTATCGCATTTTGGGGTGGTAAGGTGCAAAGGACCTCCTTCTCCCCGATAGTCATCACCTCCGATTAAGCGGTTTTCCATGCGCTTGAAATAGGGAAGGCAGTGGGCGTATCCCCAATCCTCCAAGCCATCCGTTGCGCCCCATTTTTCAAAGTCCAATGCATTTCCACGGATATAGATCATCCCATTAATACAACTGGATCCTCCCAGCACTTTTCCCCGGGGTTGGTAAATGCGTCGGTTATGCATGTAGGGTTCCGGTTCGGAAGTGTAACCCCAGTTATAGAAGTTATTCGAAAGCGGATAGGTAAGGGCTGCCGGCATGTGGATACGAAAATCCCAGGCATGGTCCATTCGTCCTGCTTCTATGACAAGAACCTTATTTTTTGAGTCTTTACTTAATCTATTGGCCAAGACGCTTCCAGCAGACCCCCCGCCAATAATAATAAAATCATAGGTGTTTTTCGACATCATTTATTCTTTCTGCAACGATTCGTTTCTTTTTTTGCTGCTCCCAGGTCATTATGTAGTAAGCAAATTCGATTAGTTGGCGGAGGGGACGATTTTTACAACTCCTTTTCCTTCCACACCGGCATAAATATAGCCATCGGGTCCCATCACCACGCTTCGGACCCTGCCCATACCGTCGATGATTTTTTCTCTTTTCGTTACCTCATCCCCTTGTAGGGTGAGTTTTTCCAGATAAGCAAAGCTTAGCGAACCCACCAACAAATCTCCCTGCCATTGTGGATACCGGTCACTGCTGACGACATCAAACCCACTCGGGGCAATGGAAGGAACCCAGTAATAAAGCGGTTGTTCCATACCAGGTTTGGAGGTTTCCTCGGTGAGAACAGTGCCATTGTAATTGATCCCGTACGAAATTTCCGGCCAACCATAGTTCGCCCCTTTTTTGACTACATTTATTTCATCACCGCCGCGAGGGCCGTGTTCGTGAACCCATATTTCTCCCGTCTCGGGATGTACGATCATTCCCTGAGGGTTTCGGTGGCCGTAGGAATAAATTGCCTTTTTTGCTCCGGTGGAATTTACAAAAGGATTGTCCGTCGGCACCTTCCCGTCATCGTGTAATCGGTATACTTTCCCACCGTCCCGGGTAATGTCTTGGGGGTTTTCATCCCGATTACCCCTTTCACCAATGGTAAAGAACAGGTATCCGTCCTTATCAAACACGATTCTGGATCCATAATGCTGACCCTTCTCCGTGTTGGGGCCGGCTTTGTATAGCACTTCCTGATTCGTCAGGCGATCGCCTTCTAGCTTTGCGCGACTAATCGCAGTGTGTGCTCCGTCTCCCGGTCCCTCTTCTGAGGAATAGGAAAGATAAATCCAGCCATTGTTGGCATAATCTGGATGAAGTTCCACATCAAGTAATCCGCCCTGCCCCTTGGCCCATACGGCCGGGACTCCGCTGATTTCGGTTTTTTCTCCGTTTTTGAAATGGATCAATTCTCCTGAACGCTCCGTAATGAGCAGGCTGCCATCGGGCAAAAAGGCCATTCCCCAAGGTATTTTCAGGTCATCAACTACCGTTTCAATGGTGTAGTTGTCCCATTCAGGCTCAGTGACTTCCGGTCCATTGGGCGGTGTCTGGCCCATGCAGGCCACGTAAAGGCTGGTCATTAGCAGGGAAAGAAATAATGATTTCATAAAGGCGCGATTTTGGTTTATGGTAATTAAATAAAAGGTTAAATTACACTTAAAATAGCTTCTAAACAAGTTTTAAGAGAGCAGTTCCGCCTGCAGGCGCAGCACGCGGTCCTCCAATTTTTCGGAACTGAGACTGTTACTACTCAGACGGTCGACCATGATCGGAAAGGCAAATGGACTGATCCTCGGGGTGGTTAGCAACTGTATTTTTTGCCGGTTAATGCGGTCAATGACCTTTTCAAGACGGGTTTTTTCCATCTGAACATTCAATACTTCCCGTCTGGCCTGTTCCAAAAGGAGATTGTCCGGATCATAGGTCTCAAACACGCCATACAGAATACCCGAACTGGCCTGCAAATGCTTGGTTTGAATACCCTTCCCGGGGTAGCCCTGAAATACCAGGCCTGCAATGGCCGCAATTTCCCGAAAGCGTCGCCGGGCCATTTCGCTTTCATTAATACTGGCATAGATATCCTCCATCAGGTTATGGGCTGAAAATAAATCCTCTTCCAGGGCCTCTTCAATGGGAATGGGGCTATCAGAAAGTAATTCAAAGCCATAGTCATTCATGGCGATGCTCAGGCTGATTGGGCTACTGATACTGATGCGATACGCTAGTAAGGCTGCCAGCACTTCATGAACAAACCTTCCTTCAAATGGAAAGAAAAAGACGTGGTACCCTTCCTTGCTCTTGCACTTTTCCACCAGCAGAGATTTCTGATCCGGTATTTTGGACAGGGATCCCTGTAGGGCCAAAATAGGCTGAATAGTCCGTAGCTCTATGGAATCCTCCTGCTGATCAGCCGCTTTTTGTAACTCGGATCGAATCAGTTCGGCCAACCTGGAAGAAAGAGGCATGCGTCCCCCCATCCAACGGGGAATGGATCCAGTTTTCTTTTTTGACCTGCGTACCAGGGCTTTCATTTCCTTTATTTGTACAAACTCCAGGCTTCTGCCGGCAAACCAAAAAACGTCCCCTGGTTTTAACTTAGATATGAAGCTCTCCTCCACCGAACCAATGTAACCTCCGGTCATAAATTTTACCTGGATCATGGGATCACTGACAATGGTGCCCATAGACAAGCGGTGTCGCATGGCCGTTTTCCTATTACTCACCTTGTAAAGCCCATCGGCCTGGATTTCCACCTTTGAAAATTCTTCGTAGCTTCCCAGGGCATTGCCTCCCACGGTGATAAATTCCAGCATCCAGTCAAACGCTCGCCGGCTCAGTGATCGGAAGGAATGCGTGGACTGAATGACCGGAAACAGTTGGTCCGGATAAAAGCCTTCGCCCAAAGCCAACGTGACCAAAAACTGAATCAATACATCGTAGCAGTTTTCCAACGGAACCTGATCCTCGTATTGCCCGCTATGAATGGCCTGCCTTAGCGCACTTGCTTCTATCAATTCCAGGGAATGGGTGGGGATAAAATAAATTCTGCTAAGGGCTCCAGGCTGGTGGCCTGCCCTGCCTGCGCGCTGGACAAAGCGTGTGACTCCTTTGGGACCGCCTACCTGAATAACGGTATCCACCGGCCTGAAGTCTACACCCAGGTCCAGGCTGCTGGTGCAGACTACTAATTTGAGTTTTTTTTCATGGAGGGAAGCTTCTACCCAGGCCCGGACGGCTGGATCCAGGGAGCCATGATGCATGGCCATTATTCCTGCCCATTCCGGTTTGGCTTCCAGGATTTTTTGATACCAGATTTCGGTTTGCGAGCGGGTATTGGTAAATAACAAGACACTTTGACTGGCTTCGATTACCGGTAGTATTTTATGGATCATTTTGATGCCCAGATGCCCGGACCAGGGGTATCGTTCCACTTCATCAGGCAAGATCGATTGTACCTGGATTTCTTTTTTGATTGCGGATCGGACGATAAGCTCCGGCTGCTCATCACCCAGTAATACCTGATGGGCTTGAGCCAGGTTTCCAATGGTAGCGGATATGCCCCAAACCTTTAACGGCTGGATGGTCAAGGTGCGGATTTGGCTAAGGGCAAGTTGCACCTGAATCCCTCGTTTGTTGGCCAGCAGTTCGTGCCACTCATCGACGATAATCGCCTTCAGGTTTTTAAAAAGCAGGGGGTGATCCTTTTGGGTAAGCAGTAGGTGCAGGCTTTCGGGAGTGGTAATCAGGCATTCCGGCATGGAATTTTTTTGCTTCCGGCGTTCAGCGGTTCCGGTATCTCCATTTCGGACTCCTATCCGCCAGGGCAGGCCGGTTTCTTCGCAAACCCGGCTCATGGCCTGGTGTATGTCTTGCGCTAAGGCCCGCAAGGGGGTGATCCAGATAACCTGCAAGCCATTTTTCTGAGGCTTCTTCCAGGAGTCGGGATGCTCCCGCACGTATTCCATTAGTATGGGCATCCACAGGGCCATGGTTTTGCCGGAGCCGGTAGGAGCGTTTAGTAAGCCACTTTGGCCTTGCAGGTAGTGTTTCCAGCAGGATTTCTGAAAATCAAACGCCGTCCATCCTTTCTCTTGAAACCAGTTCTCTGCCCAGCTACTTTCCATATTTTTCCAATAAATGCTGTAAATCTTCCAGAGAATTGGCTTCCTCAATGGCTTTGTCTTTTCGCCAGCGGTGAATTCGCGGAAACCGAAGTGCTATTCCGGATTTATGCCTTGAACTCTCCTGAATCCCTTCAAAGGCAATTTCAAAAACCAAACCGGGTTTGACTGTCCTTACCGGGCCAAATCGCTCTCGGGTATTTTTTTTGACATAGGTATCAACTGATTTCATCTCGGCATCGGTCAGGCCGGAATAGGCCTTCGCAAAAGGAACCAAGGCATCCCCATTCCAAACCGCAAGGGTATAATCCGAATACATATTTGCCCGGCGACCGTGGCCTTTTTGTGCATAAATCATCACCCCATCAACGGTAAGGGGGTCTATTTTCCATTTCCACCATCCCCCTCTTTTTCTACCGGTTTCGTACAACCCATCTTTTCTTTTCAACATCAATCCTTCCGCTTTCATCTCTCTGGATTGTTCCCGGATTTCGGCTAATTCTGGCCAGGTAGTGGCTGCGAGCACTTGAGAGAGCAATAGGTTGGCTTCAGAATGAGATCCGACCAGTCTTTCCAGGGTTTTTCTTCTTTCGGAAAGTTTCCAATACCGAACGTCCTGGCCTTCCCATTCCAGTAAATCGTAGGCCATAAAGGAAACCGGTGCTTCTCTTAAAAGACGGGCACTGACATTTTTCCTACCCAAACGAGTTTGCAACAGGCCAAAAGGAAGCGGCCGGCCTTCCTGAAAAGGCATGATTTCACCGTCCAAAACGGTGCCATCCGGAATGGCTTTTCCAATGGCTTCCAATTCCGGAAATTTATCCGTAACCAATTCCTCTCCCCTGGACCAGATAAACACCTCCCCACCCCGATGGATCAGTTGGCCACGGATACCATCCCATTTCCACTCGGCCTGCCAGTCTGACCTTTCGCCGGGTAAATCTTCGGGTTTTTCCAATGGATGCGCCAGAAAAAATGGGTAGGGGCGGGAAAGATCTGCAGAAATATCCGATTGAAACAACAGATCGTTAAAAGATGTTTGCCAGGGATTCCAGTTGCCCATGATCCGATGTGCCACGGCCGTTTTTTCCAGGTCAAAGGTGCTTGCCAATGCCCTTGTAATGAGTTGCTGGCTTACGCCAATCCGGAAGCCGCCGGTAATCAGCTTATTAAATACCAGGCGCTCCTCTTTGGTTAGTGTTTGCCAGGCTTGGCGGACAGCCGCTTTTTTATCGATTTCGTCCCGGTTTCTGAGTGCTTCCAAAAACTCAATCCATCCGTGTAAGGGCCTGTCGGAATGCTCCTGAGATTCAGGGAGAACCAGGGCGATGGTTTCGGCCAGATCTCCAACCGTTTGATACGATTCTTCAAACAGCCAATCCGGAATTCCGGCAATCTCACAGCATAAGTCCCGAAGTTGTTTGCTGTTGATGGTTCTTTTGGGTCGTTTATGGGTGAAAAGCGCCATGGTCCAAAGACGGTCCTGGTCCGGAGCCTCGGCAAAATAGGCTTCCAACAGTCCTAATTTATCTCCGGTCTTGTTGGTCTGATCTAGCTGCTTGATCAATTTTGAAAATCTTTTCATCCCCGTTTAATGATTTTACTCATATATTTTCACAATTTTTAGTTCTTCATAAACCAATAATTTTAATTGTTCGTTTAAAAATTGGTAAGTAAACAACTATCAAATGAAAAATATTCCATTTATCGCAATTGTAATATGGGCATTAGCAGGATGCCAAACGGAAGAAAATTTACCTGAAATACAATCCGTAAGTTATCCTTTATATCAGACCGGAGAATATGCCTTTGAAGGCACCGCTACCTTTGAGCTAAGGGAAGATGCTGTGGAGCTATTGATCCAGTTGGATGGCGTAACCTCCGAAGATCCTTACTTTTACACGGGGCACTTACATTTTGGAAATCTTGATGACGAAGATGCTACGATTGCACAGCTGCTTAGCCCCATTGACAGCCGCACCCTGCAAAGTCGAACCGTTATTGGAAGACTATCAAATGGCAATGAGCCGGACTTTGAGTCATTAAAAAATTTCGATGGGCATATAAAAATCCATCTTGCTGACCAGGGGCCTGACTATGATGTCATTCTGGTTAGCGGAAATATTGGCACCAACGATACTTCGCTGTACTATTTTAATACCCATAAAATAGCTTTGTGTTCACCTAATTATCCTGAATAATTAATCACTATCTGATAATTTTTTACAGAGGTCGTGTAATATAATATTGTGTAAGAAGGTTACTATGAGTTGGATATCATAATAAATCCCTTAATGTCCGCGTTTATTTCCTGAATAATCAAACATTTTTGTTTAATAAATGTTAATAACATGTTAAACGAAATGGGATATGAGATTTTCCGCCAAGTACCTGATCATTATTGTAGCATTTTTCTTTATCAGCCAGCAAGGATTTTGGAATTCGCTTTCCGAAATGGGTGATTTTTCTACAAAATCAGATCAACTGACGGAATCTATAAAAGGCACTTTATGGTCGATAAAAGAAGACTTAGTCAGGTATCGTATTGATTTGCCGCACACGCAAATAAAAGTAGACTGGTCGGAACGAAATTAAACTAAACCACTATATACTTAAAAATCAAAAAAGCGCTTTCCTGGGGAAAGCGCTTTTTTTTACTGCTTATTCTATATGCACCGTAAATGTCTTCTCTGTTGTATTACCATTTACATCCTCCGCACGAATAACTAAGTCCAGGTGATCTTCCCCGGAAGGTATTTGGATGGCATTATCTCCGCTTAAAATTTTAGAAAGATCCAGCATTTCATCATGGGGTAAATCCGGGCCACTGCCTTCATCCAGCCATGCCGAAGTTCCCCACATTTTATCGTAGTAATCTTCCTCTGAGAGGCGGTGATTGTGATCGTCCTCACCTTCATGGTCGTCATGCTCCTCTGTCAATCTAATCCATAAAAAGGAAATCGGAGCACTCAATTCATGTCCGGTCCTGCTAATACTGCCTTCAACGTTTAACGGCATCCCCACTTCGCCTTCCAATTCGTCATCATGGAGATTGGTAATGTTGATCGAAGGGGCATACGGAGTGCGAATTTGAATGGTGGCCAGGTAGCTGCTTCCGTCGTCGTATCCAGTTTGGTTACCGTGGATATCCGTCGCCTCAATGCCCACGTCATAAGACCCGGCGATAACCGGTCCCGTCAATCGGGAATTGGTGCCCGTCCAGTAAATGTCGGTACCAGGGCCATCGATATTGATCCGGGTAGTTCCTTCAGGAAATCGAAAATCCGGATTAGATGCCTCCGGGCTGTAAATATCGTTGACATCCAGTCGGACAAAATCGTTGTTCATGCGGGCATGACTGTGGCCATCAAAATTGGCATGTACATTTACCCGAACCTGACCGATCCCCGAAGGATCTTCTACTGAAAACCTAACGTGGGTGTGGTCGGCGGTTTCACTGAATACTTCCCCGTTTTCGGGCTCGATTTCGTCATGCCCATCGGCATGGTCGATGACAGGAGCCTCTAGATCCTGTGGAGACTCACTTACAGGGTCGCAAGCCAGAAATAAAGTAGATACAAAAGCCAGTAATACTATTCCGTTTCGTTTCATAAATTGTTTGGTAGTTATGGAGATGGTTATCAATTCAATATTATTGCACATGCATTATTGTTGCAATAATAAAACAAACGAAGAAGAGTTCCAAAAAGTTTGCGCTTATTTCTTAATTACTTTTGAGTTGGAAGGGAATCTTTAAATTGAAATTGATATTTCTACCCTGCTCCGGCAAATTGAGTAAACGGTACCTGCTCAGGTGATTGAAATAAAACGTGTTTAGCAGGTTTTGGCCACTGATTCGAAATTTCCAAGGATTGGAGCCAATAGGGACTTCCCATCCCAGTCCGGCTTGGAGCAAGCCATAGCCACCAGTAGTTCGCTCGTTTCGATCTACCCGATTTTGCGCGGCTACCTGTCGGTATTCCAGGTAGAAATAGCTGTTTGCAAAGAAGCGGAACGTTTCTGGAAAGGAGTATTCGATACTGCTTAACACACTCGCCGGAGGGGTCAGCGGTAAGGGCAAACGGGTATCCAGGTTTTGATTATAAATGTATTCTCCTGCAAGCGAAAACTGTATCTCTTGCGTTGGTGCCCATTGAAATTTCAACTCGGCTCCGGCAAAAAAGGCATTGTTTTGTCGGTATTCCCAAAGGGTACTGGCACCGGGTAGGGTAGAGAACCTGCCGGTAGGAGCCAGGTAAATATAATCCTCATAATAGGCCATAAAAGGGCTAATTCCCACCAGAAGCCTTTCTAAAGAATGCGTAAAATTCAGATCCGCCTGATAGCTTCGTTCACTTTTTAGCCCGGCATCGCCAATTTCATGCCTAAAATTCCCATGGTGAATGCCATTGGTAGCCAATTCGATAGGAGTAGGGATACGGAAACTGCTTCCCAGGTTTAATTTGAAATTGTTACGCTCGTTAAGGATCCAGGAAAAACCGGTAGAACCACTGATATTGGCAAAACCCCGTTCAATATCCGGGTTTCGCTGTACCATTTCCCCGGTAGGATTTAAGGATTGATCGTATACCGGCTGTTCGTGCGATTGAATTGCATGACGGGCTCCATCTAGTCGCAGGCCAGCGTTGACTATCCAATTATTTTTCCACCGGTATTCGTGGAAATAGAAAAAGCCCGCATTCCAGGACTGGAAAGCAGGTAATAGAAATTCAAAGCCTCCAAACCGGTTATCCATTAACGAGGATTGAAATCCAATAATGGATTGGTGCTTGGAATTGATATGGTAATTGAACCGGCCGTTTGCTGTGAAGGTATTGAGGTATAAGGCCAGGGCCAAATTCCCCTCCGGTGTGGGCCCCACCCCATGGATATGGGGAAGGGATTGTTCCATTCGCTCATTCCGTTGGTAGCCCAAATCGATTTCCAACCAATTTTCGTTCAATTGAATCGTGGTGTTGGAAATAACTTTTAGATGGGTATTGTCCTGTCTGGGAAATTCGATGTCTCCATAATTCCCATTATGCCGAAGGTTGTAGCTGTTCGGAATGCCCACTGCCCCCGTAAAAATGCCCGCTTTTTGCTGAAACCGGCTTACCGTCAGAGTGGATTTTCCCCAGTTTTTTCGCCATCCCGTCATGAGGGAAAAATGCCTTTCTCTACCAGCCGTGTTTTTTAATCGGTAATCATAAACCGGTAATTCAAAACCTGCGTAGACAAACCTGTCTGCCGGCACCCGGTAATCCTGAAAATCCTGGAGGGTCACTCGCGCTTTAAATACAAAGTCGTTTTGGTTTCCTTCCACCATGGCCGAATGACTTCTCATGGCATTATTGGTGCGGTAGCTGTTGATCAGATGGCCCTGAATGTTTCCTTCCTGAGGTAGTGGAGCTGGGGAAATATTGATCACGCCTGACATGCCATCCGAACCGTAAATGAGAGAGGCCGGACCCTTTACCACTTCTACCCGGTCCACGTCGAAGGGGTCGATTTCCAAACCATGGTCAGCACCCCATTGTTGGCCTTCCTGCTTGATTCCCCGGTCGTTAACCATGATGCGGTTAAAGCTCATTCCCCGGATTACGGGTTTGCTGATGCCTACTCCGGTATTGATGGTGCTGATTCCCGGTAATTTTTCCAGGGCGTTGGCAAAAGTGCCCGAGTTGTTTTTTTCCATAAATTCCCTGTCCACTACTTCAATGCTCTGGGACTGTTCTACCGGTCCGTTTTTGAAGGGATTGGCTTCTATGGTTAACGATTGTAGCGTAATCGCTGATTCTTCCAACCTGAGGTCAAGTTGCAGGTTCTCATTGGTTAACCGGATTGTTTTGGTCAGGGCTTTGTACCCGAGGTGGGTCACGTGTAGATGGTAATTTCCAGGATTTAACCCTTCAATTCGGAAATTACCTTCTAAGTCTGCTGCTGTTCCATTCCCCAATTCATGGACGATAATGGTGGCAGGCAACCCCTCCCCTGATTCGCTTCTAACCGTACCCTCAATGGCAAGGATTGCCCTTTCCTGAGCCAGGGAAAAAAGAGACAGGTAAACCAGGAAGAAACAGGATAGAATTACAATCCTCACAGGATAAATTTGGATGATGGAAATCTGAAAACGAACACAAAGGTATCCAAATTTATCAATGATTGCAACAATATGGCAATATTGAATATACTTACCTTTTTGCTTTTAATCTATCCAGCAAATGTTCCAGGCCATTCAGCCGGATTTCATACATGGTTTCAAGCCAAATGCCCAATTTTCCTTCCGGAAACCCTTGTCTCTTGAACCAAATAAGGTAGTGTTCGGGGATATCACAAATCAACCTGTCCTTGTATTTACCGAAGGGCATTTTTTTCGAGACCAGGTCGAGTAAAATGGTATTATCCAAGATGTAATTCGATTAATTTAACCAGGCGTTCCAGGGGATTCGGCTAAGAATAAGGATAAAGCCAATGCCATAAAACATGTAAATACTTCGAAACCTGCTCCGGCTTTCTGTCAATTTTTTGGCTCTACTGTAACCGATGGTAACCAATGCCACAGCCAGGATATTGATCAGTGGGTGTTCCAGTGCGTACAAGCGGCTCATGGAATCTCCCATGGCTTCTCCGCTTAGGTTGGAAAAGCCCAGGGGACTAAGAAAATATAGAATGATTCCAACCAGTAATTGAATATGTAAAAGCACCATGCCTATCAATCCAAATTTTCGGTCCTTTTCAGTGAAGGTTTTGTTACTTAAGGCACCATAGAGGGCAAGTACGAAGCTAAATAGAATTCCTGCCAGAACAATATAGGCCAGGAAAGAATGGAGATGCTGGAATCCAGTGGTCATATTTGGAATGTTTTCGGTTTTGATTGGCTAAATAAAGAAAAAAATGTGACTCTTTCATCAAACTTGCCGGCTTTATGGCGGGGGAACGTATTATTTATTTTTTATCCAAGAATCGGCTTTGCTCCTTTCAAGGGTGATACAAATAGGTAAAAACGGGAGTGTTAATAGGTTGTAAAACATTCTTTCATTTTTATCTTATTTGGTTTTTTTGAAAATTATTAATCCCTAATTTTACAAATTATCTTTGTGAAAGCCCAGAAAACCTTTTTATTGGTAGCGAAAAAACAAGCATTTAATGAACTATTTGAATTTTGTTTTAGAAAATAAGAAACTCTTGGCTTTCGGTTTGCTGATGACTTGTCTTTCCGGATATGGGCAAACCTATTTGCTGGCCCTTTATGTACCTTACCTGATTGAGGAATTTACCCTTCAAAATGCCCAAATCAGTGTGTATTACATGGTGGCTACGATTGCAAGTGCTTTGATTTTACCGCAAATTGGAAAATACATCGATAAAATCAGCCTGGTAAAATACACCCTGATGGCAACGGTTATTTTTATTCTGGCCATGGTATTGATGAGTTTTAACCAGTACTGGTATTTCCTGCCCCTCGCTTTCTTTGGCCTTCGGATCGCCGGACAGGGGCTATTTAGCCACATTGCGATTACCAGTATGTCCAAGTACTTTCAAAAGGGCAGGGGAAAGGCCATCAGTCTGGCATCCCTGGGGCACCCTTTCGGTCAGGCAGCATTGCCGATCATGGTAGTGGGGTTGATTAATTTGTTTGGATGGAGGGAATCTTTACTGGTAAATGCCTTGATCGTGTTGGCCATTGTACCCTTGTATTTGTACTTTTTCATCGATGAGAAAAAACTGGTTGTGCACGAGGAGGCGAGCCCTACCGACAGTTCCTCATTCAAAAAAGAAGTTTCCCAATGGGAAATCATGAAATCCAGAACATTTTGGCTTTTAGCACCCAATTTATTTGTGCTTTCTTTCACCGTTACCGGGTTGTTTTTCTATCAGTTTGCCATTGCAGAATTCAAGGGTTGGACGCTGGAATGGATGGCGGTAGGGCTTACCTTTTACGCCATTTCGGGTTCGCTGGCCATACTATTTGCCGGTCCCCTGATTGATAAGTACACGGCAAGGAAATTTTTTCCGTTTTACCTGATTCCGTTTCTATTGGCCATCTTGTTTATTTGGATATTCAGCGACCCGCTGGTCATATTTCCATACATGATTTTGATGGGCGCATCAGCAGGCTTTGGAAATGCAATCGTTTCAGCCCTTCAGGTAGAATTATTTGGGGCCGGATTCATTGGCAAGGTGCGAAGCATTTTTGCTTCCGTCATGGTATTGAGTTCCGCTGTAGGCCCAGCCATTTACGGAGTAGTGGTAGATGCTGGCTTTAGTTTTGATGTGGTATTTATAGGGTCGCTGCTCTTGATGTTTCTGATAATAGTGCTCTCTTTCCGGATCGTTCCCAATTATACCTATGCCAAAATGAAATACAAATACAAACGGCGTCATCGGAGGTTTGATTTTTTCAATATATTCAATTTAAGACATTGAATAAACAGGACTAGAAATGTATACCGAAACCTCTGGGATTCATGTAAATATATTTTCATGATTTCAACCCGGTATTTTGGTGGTTTAAGGAGGAGCACATACCTTTGTCCCAACGGTAAAAAGTTATGCAAACATTCGTAGCACTTCTGTTATTTACCCTTTGTTATGGACTTTTATTTCTGTCCATGTTTCCGGTAAAAAGGTCAGACAAATTCAATCAATTTACCAGCTCGGCCAGGAACGCTCTCTACCGACAATACGATTTGACCTGGCCTTATTTTATATCCTTTCTGGGAGGATATTTGCTGGCTTCCGCAATGGTTTACCTGATTCAGGACTCTATTTGATGCTATCTCTCCCATAGCCGCTCTTCTGCCTGAAGTGCTGGCTGAAAATCAAGGGCCAGACCCTCCATTTTGCTTTTGATAGCGTCCAGGCAGAGATTTCCGATACTTCCCTCATGGGTATGTTGCACACGCTTTCCCGGGGAAAAACGCTCATTTTCGATATCCATACCTACCTTTTTATAAGCATCCCGAAAGGGCATACCCCCTAGTACCAGGCGGTTGACCTCTTCCACGCTAAAAAGATAGGCAAACTTTTCATCATCCAGAAGGTCTTGTTGGACGGAAATGTTTTCAAGCATCAACCGGCTGATTTTGAGACAATCCACCAACTGCTCAAAAGCTGGGAAAATGGTTTCCTTTAGTAACTGCAAATCCCGGTGATACCCTGTACCCAGGTTGGTAAGCAACATCAGAATACTTTGAGGATAGCTTTGGATTTGATTGGTTTTTGCACGGACCAACTCAAATACATCCGGATTCTTTTTATGAGGCATGATACTGGATCCGGTGGTTAATTCATCCGGGAAGCTTATAAAACCAAAATGCTGGTTCATATACTGGATAGAATCTGTGGCCAGTCGGTTTAGGGTTCCTGCCGTTGCCGACAGGGCGAAAGAAAGGGATTTTTCCGTCTTTCCCCGGCTATTTTGGGCATTGATTACATTGTAATGCATGTCAGCAAAACCCAGTAATTCGGTAGTAAGGGACCTGTTAAGCGGGAATGATGAGCCATAACCCGCAGCGGAACCCAGTGGATTGCGATTTACCAGGGCATAGGCAGCTTGCCAGAGGTGCATGTCCTCGGCCAGACTTTCAGCCAGCGAACCAAACCAAAGACCAAAAGAAGAAGGCATGGCCAGTTGGGTGTGGGTATACCCGGGCATCAGGTCATTTTTATGCTTTTCGGCAAGTTGAAGCAAAAGCTGAAACAAGTCGTTTACCTCCTCCAGGCTTTGACGAATGGCTTGCCGGTAATATAATTTCAGATCGACCAAAACCTGATCGTTTCTGGAGCGGCCACTATGAAGTTTTTTGCCAACATCTCCGTATCGCTCGGTGAGTAAAAATTCTACCTGGCTGTGAACGTCTTCGACGCCCGGAGCGATGGAAAAGGTACCCTGGCGGATCTCTTCCCGGATTTCTTTCAATCCTTTTTTAAGCATCCGAAGCTCTTCGGCCGTCAGCAAATCGATGGATTCCAACATGATGGCATGTGCCATGGAGCCGGTGACATCGAAGGGGGCAAGTATCAGGTCAAATTCCGGATCCCGACCAATAGTGAAATTTTCTACCTCTTTTTTGCTCGTTTTGTCTTTTTGCCAAAGCTTCATTTTTCGTTTTCGGTTAGTTTGGAAAAATAGTTTTCCAGTAATGCAATGTACAGTGAAATACCCTCTTTAATTTCATTTATATAAATGAATTCATCGGGGGTATGAGATCGGGCCGAATCTCCCGGGCCAATTTTAACGGAAGGGTAGGGAATCAGGGCCTGATCGGAGAGGGTAGGGCTACCGAAGGTTTCCAACTCCATGGACCTGGCCACCGAAAGCATCGGGTGGGCAGCACCAATACGAGAGGAATTTAAACGCATGGAGCGTGGACGAAGTTCGGCTTTCAATGATTGGCGGAGCTCATTCAGGGCTTCCTCCAAGGTATAGGCATCGGTCACACGTACGTCCAGGGTGTAGGTACAGCGATCGGGAACCACATTGTGCTGGGAACCGGCCTGGATCAGAGTAGCCGAAACCTTACTGGTACCCAAAAAGGTGGAAACATGACGGAATTGAAAGTTCCGAATGGCGATTAAATCATCCAATGCTTCGTAAATAGCATTCAGCCCTTCCTCTCTGGCCGCATGTCCGGCTTTGCCTTTTACCAGGGCATCGATTACCATTAGCCCTTTTTCCGCCACCGCCATTTTTAATTGGGTAGGCTCGCCTACAAGGGCGACGCTCAATTCCGGAAATTCCGGAATCAGGGATTCAATGCCATCCTTTCCACTGATCTCCTCCTCTGCTGATGCCACCATCAGCAGGTTTACGGGCAGGGGTTGGTTTCGGAAATGCATGAAGGCCGCTATTAAGGCCACCAGCGGACCCCCGGCATCGTTAGATCCCAGACCAAATAGTTTTCCGTCTTTTTCTATCGGTTCGAAGGGGTCCAGCGTATATCCCTGATTGGGCTTTACCGTATCGTGGTGCGAATTAAGCATGACCGTAGGTCGGGCAGGATCATATGCACTGGCATACGCCCAAATATTATTTCCCTTTTGATGGACGGAGGTACCCTTTTTTTCAAAAAAAGCACGGATTATCGCTGCGGTCTGGTTTTCGGATTTGCTAAAGGAAGGAGTTCGGATCAGGTCCTTAAGTAATTCCAGGGCTTCTGTATGTAGTTGGTTGAGGGATTCCAATGTGGGAAAGGGGTTAGGTCAGTATAAACCGTACTTTTGGGATTCGATGATGGTACCGGCATTTTTTCCTTTAGAGGCTAAAAGCAGGCTTTCCGGTAAGCCTAGCCATACATGGTTGACTCCTTTGTTAAGTGCCTTGAATGCGTTTTCCAATTTGGGAATCATACCGGAGTGGATGACCTGATCCCGGATAAGTTCTTTATAGATATCATCATTAATCAGCGGTATCAGCGAGGCTTCATTACTTGCGTCCATCAGCACACCGGTTTTGTCAAAACAAAAATACAGATTTACCTTGTGTTTTTTTGCCAGAGCCGTGGCAATTTCGGAGGCAATGGTATCTGCATTTGTATTTAAAAGTTGCCCCTTGCCGTCATGGGTGATGGCACTGAAAACCGGGGCAATGCTTTGTTGTAGCAACGATTCCAACAGTTCAGTATGCACTTGGTCGACATCCCCCACGTACCCATAATCTACGCCCCCCTTTACAGGTCTTTTGTGAGAGCGGATGGCATTGCCGTCGGCGCCGGTCAGGCCGATTGCCTGTTGCCCGTAGGTGTAGAGTTCGGCCACGAGGTTTTTATTAATCAGTCCGGCATAGACCATGGTCACCAGATCCAGGGTTTCTTTGTCCGTAATTCTTCTGCCCAGATGCATTTTAGGTTCGATTCCTAGGGATAGACCAATGCGGCTTGCCATGACTCCTCCTCCGTGGACAAGGATTTTTTGACCGGGGAACTTTGAAAATAACTTAAGAAATTGGGTGGATTTTTCAGGGTGATCGATTACGTTTCCACCGATTTTGATAACGCTGATGTCCATGGCAAGGAGGTTTTAAAGCAAGCTGTCAATAACTGCTTGTGCGGCAAAAATTCGGTTTTTAGCTTGATTTTGAACCAGACTACGGTTTCCATCCAAAATTTCATCGCTCAGTTCCAGGTTTCTTCTCACCGGCAAGCAATGCATGACTTTTGCCTTGGAATTGGACCCCAACTTATTTTCGTTCAACAACCAATTTTCATCTACTTTGAGAATCTTTCCGTAAAGATTGAAAGCACTCCAGTTTTTAACGTAAACAAAATCTGCGTCCTCCAGTGCCTTTTTTTGATTGTATTCTATGGTGGCTCCCTTGGTGAATTGTTCGTCCAACTCATATCCAACCGGATGGGTTATGGTCAGGTCGTGACCACAGCCGACAGCCCATTCTGAAAAAGAATTAGCTACCGCATGAGGAATGGATTTGATGTGTGGGGCCCAGGTAAGTACCACCTTTGGCTTTCGTTTTTCTTTAAAATTTTCTTTTATCGTTACCATATCCGCCAGACTTTGCAAGGGATGCCGTACCGCACTCTCCAGACTGATGACAGGAATACCTGAGTACCGAATAAACTGGTTGAGGATAAAATCCTGACTGTCTTCTTCCTTGTTGGTAAGAGAAGGGAATGCCCGGATAGCCAGAAAATCAAAGTAACTTCCCAGGACAGCCGCCGCGTCCTTGATGTGCTCCACCTTGTTTTTGTTCATCAACACCCCGTCCTGCATTTCCAGTGCCCAAGTATCTTTGTCCATATTGAGCACGAAACTTTCCACTCCCAAATTGGAAGCAGCTAGCTGGGTACTCACCCGGGTCCTCAAACTGGGATTTAAAAAAATAAGGCCAAGTCGCTTGCCTTTCCCCTTTTCCTGGGCCTGTAGTGGAGCCGATTTGTAGGTCAGGGCTTTATCGATAAGGGAGGCTGCCAGGGAACTGCTATCAAATTGTGTGAAATTTTTCATGTGTTATTTTAAATGTGCATTTGGTTCGATTACTTTTTTCAAACTGTCCAGGAAATGCCTCAATTCCGCCTGTTGAATTCCTAAGGGAGGAAGGAGGCGAATGGTTTCTTTTGTGGCTGCACTTCCGGTAAAAATCCGATGAGTCTGGACCAGTTCGGTCCGGTAAGGAGCGGCGACTTCATTTAGGTCGAAACCAATCATCAAGCCTTTACCTCTCAGACCCGTCACGGCTGAAAATTCACTGGCCAGGGCTTTCATTAGGAATTCCCCCTGCGTTACTGCATTTTCCATCAGCTTTTCTTTTTCCAGAATTTCCAGTACTGCTAATCCTGCCGCACAAGCCAAATGGTTTCCCCCGAAAGTGGTTCCAAGCAGGCCAAAACTAGCCTTAAACTTAGGATGGATCAAGACCCCTCCGATCGGGAACCCGTTTCCCATCCCTTTGGCTACCGTGATTAAATCTGGCTCCAAGCCACTCGTCCACTGATGAGCAAAGAATTTGCCGGTTCTTCCATAGCCAGCTTGCACTTCATCCACTATTAAAATGGCCTCGTATTTTCTGGCCAATTCGGATAAGCCACGCAGAAAATCAGGATTGGCGATCCGGATACCATTTACTCCCTGGATGCTCTCGATGATAATGGCAGCAATTTCGTTTGTTTTTAACGTGTCCTCTACCGCATCCAGGTCGTCTATTTCTTCGAAAAACACCTGGTGGCCAGCGTTAAATGGGGCTACTATTTTTGGATTGTCAGTTACCGCTACCGCGCCGGATGTTCTTCCATGAAAAGCACCTTTAAAAGCAATGACTCCTGCTTTGCCCGTATGAAAGGAAGCTAGTTTCAGGGCATTTTCATTGGCCTCTGCACCGGAATTGCACAAAAAGAGGTGGTAATCGGGGTATCCGGACAGCTTACCCAATTTTTCAGCAAACGCTGTTTGCAACGGAATTTTAACCGAATTGGAATAGAAAGCGATTTTTTCCAGTTGTTGCTGTAAGCACTTAACGAAATGGGGATGACTATGACCTACTGATATTACGGCATGACCTCCATATAAGTCCAGGTACTTATTTCCTTCTTGATCCCAAATATAAACCCCCTGCGCTTTTGCAGGTGTCACTGGCATCAAAGGATATACATCAAATAGCTTCATTCGTTGAAGGTTTCGTTTTCTAAACGTAGGGAAATTATTTTTTAGAAAGCAGTGCTTTTCAATCGCAATCCGGTTTTTTCATCCAGCCCAAACGCCAGGTTCAGGTTTTGTACTGCTTGTCCGGAAGCTCCTTTTAATAAATTGTCTGTAATAGAGTAAATCACCAATTGGCCGGCCTCTTTTTTTAGGTGAACAATGCATTTATTGGTATTGACCACCTGTTTTAGATCAATATCCTGCTGGCTGACATGGGTAAAGGCGGCCTCTTTATAAAAATCCCGGTAGACAGCCTGGGCTTCTTCCAGGCTTCCTGAAAAAGGGAAATAGGCCGTCACCCAGATTCCCCGGGTGAAGTTACCGCGATTCGGGACAAATAAAACCTGCCCCTTGAAAGCAGGGTCCAGCTGTCCGAAGGTCTGGTTGATTTCCTTCAGGTGTTGATGGGAAAACAACTTGTAAACGGAGGCGTTTTGATTTCGCTGACTAAAGTGAGTGGTTGGCGATAATTTTTTGCCCGCCCCTGTGCTTCCGGTGATACCGTTGACATGCAGGGTCTGATTGCACCATCCTTCCTTTACAGCGGGGGCCAGGGCTAATTGAATGCCTGTAGCAAAACAACCCGGATTGGCGATTTTCCCTGCTTTTTTTATTCGGGCAGCATTCACTTCCGGCAATCCGTAAATGAAACCATCGGACTCGTCTCTGAAATCGGTGCTTAAATCGATGATCACCGTTTTGGAACCGAAGGAGTGGGTTTCCAGAAAGGGTCTTGCTTCTCCGTGGGGAAGACAAAGAAAGACCAGGTCCAGGCCATCGGTAACAATCTGATCTGTAAATACCAGGTCTGAATCTCCAATTAGATCCGGATGGACCACTTCCAGCGGTTTCCCTTTCTGGCTGTTGCTGTGGATCCATTGAATGGCTACGTTTGGGTGGTGTAGCAGCAAGCGGATCAATTCGCCTCCGGTATATCCGGCAGCACCGACGATTCCCGTGTTAATCGTTGTCATGATTTTTCGGCTGGTTTACGTTATGAAAAATGGCAGTTTGATTGCCTAAAATTCGGCTAAAACCCTTGACATCTTCTGCGGTGTACCCTTTGTTCATCTCTCCATAACTTCCATACTTGGAAGACATGAGGTCGTGTTCGGAGCGGATACCGATCATACTAAAGCGATAAGGCATTAATTGTATTTTCACTTCGCCACTTACATACGTTTGGGTGTCGGCCATAAAGGACTCCAGGTTTCGCATCACCGGATCCAGGTAGTGCCCTTCGTGCAGATGGTTGCCGTAGAATTCCGCCAGTTGGTTTTTCCAGTAAGTCTGCCACTTGGTCAGGGTGTGCTTTTCCAGCAACTGATGGGCTTTAATAATCAGGAGCGGAGCGGCAGCCTCAAATCCTACCCTTCCTTTGATACCGATAATGGTATCCCCGACGTGGATGTCCCTTCCGATACCGAAAGGCCCGGCTATTTCCTGGATTTTTAAGATGGCAGCTACCGGATGATCAAAGGATTCACCGTTTACCTGATTGATTTCACCTTTTTCAAATCCAATGGTAAGGGTCTCCGCTTCGGTTTTACTTACCTGGGTAGGATAAGCATCCTCGGGCAGGGCCTGATCCGAGGTGAGGGTTTCCTTTCCCCCTACAGAGGTTCCCCAGATGCCTTTGTTGATCGAATAGGCCGCCTTTTCAAAATTCATATGCACATCGTGCTTTTTGAGATAGGTGATTTCTTCCTCCCTGCTCAGTTTAAGGTCCCGGATGGGAGTGATGATTTCTGCCTGCGGAAGGATGGTTTGAAAAATCATATCGAATCGAACCTGGTCATTTCCTGCGCCGGTACTTCCGTGTGCCACAGCCGTCGCTCCGATACTTTTAGCATATTCCGCCAGTGCTTTGGCCTGTAATATCCTTTCTGCACTTACTGACAGGGGATACGTTTGGTTTTTAAGGACATTGCCAAAAATCAAGTATTTTAGCACTTCTTCATAATAGGTGCTGGTAACGTCAAGGACTTTAAAAGAGGCCACCCCCAGCTTTTTGGCTCTGCTTTCAATGGTTTTTAATTCCTCCTGCTCAAATCCTCCGGTATTGACTAATACAGCGTGAACTTCAAATCCTTTTTCTTTACTCAGATGGATGGCACAAAAAGTCGTGTCCAACCCGCCACTGTATGCTAAAACTACTTTTTTCATATTTAAGATTATCGTTATAAAGCCTTGCCGAAAGCAAACCTTTATTTAAGATGATTGATTGACTTTTTCTTTTACTTTCGCCAGGGCATTTCTTTTTCCTTTGGCAATATTAAGAAACATGGCCCGTTTGATTTTGATTAAGCGTTCAAAAAGGCTGAGATTTTTATTAAAATCCGCTGAAAGTTTTTTCTGCTCTGCTTTTTTTACCTTTTTTGGCTCGTAGAGCATGGCAGTACACAAGCAGTTTGATCGGTTTTTGCTCATCAGAATAGGATAATTCACACAGCTCTGACATCCTTTCCAGAAATCATCGTCGGTGGTGAGGTCGGAGTAACTGACCGGATAATAGCCCAATTCGGAGTTGATTTTCATGACGGCAGCACCAGTGGTAAGCCCGAAAATTTTCGCCTCGGGATATTTTTTGCGGCTGAGTTTGAAAACTTCTCTTTTGATCTCCCTTGCCAAGCCATGTTTCCGGAACTCAGGAGAAACGATAAGCCCCGAGTTGGCAACGAATTTCCCGTGGCCCCAAGCCTCAATATAACAAAAACCTGCCCATTGCCCGGTTTTAGAAAGTGCGATTACTGCCTTCCCTTCTCTCATTTTGGTCTGTATGTATTCCGGTGACCTTTTGGCTATTCCTGTTCCCCGGGCTTGAGCGGAGCGTTCCATTTCTTCGGTAATGGTCTCTGCATAGTGGCAATGTTCTTCTGCCGCTGGTTTTATGATGAATTTCTGGTTAGACATGTTGTCATTGTTTTGGGCTTACCGGCTATTCCCATCTGATTTGCTTTTGACAGTCAGCCCTAAGAAGGTTGTTGAAATGAATGATTGAACGCTTTCGAAGAGGAAGTATCCACATAGGATACCAAATAAAGTATACAGGGACTATGCCCTGAAAACATTCCTGAAAGTTTTGATGCAAGACAATATCGGATACCCAAAAAGATTATCATGGGCCAGGTAAATCAGGGAGGATATGTGCGTCTCTTTTATCATAGGAAAACCCTACAAATATTTATTTATTTGATCAAAAATACAAATTTTAGAAGCAGATTGTATTTGCCGCGAACTTCGCAAAAATAATGCCCTGCGTTTTCGTCGTTGAATACTGGAAAAATAAGCGTTAGTTGAAGGGTCAAATGTTACTTATCGTATTCATTTTTCACTAAATAAAGAAAATAGGTAACTATAATAGGAAGTTTTTTTTATTTCTGATTAAAAATTGACTTTAGCCTGTTTTTTGTTGCATGGTTTAACCGAACCAAACATAAAAAATAAAATGGCAAAATGTTTTGCACTAATGGGTTGGAGTTTACCTGTGATAGAAAGTATGCAAAAACTCAACAAACCGTATGTAGTAGTTTCTTACCCGGATTTTGAGGGGTATGCCAAAGAAAACAACATTCCTTTTGTATCCTACCAGTTCAACGAGTGGAGCGATTCTTCGAATTCACTCGATTTGAAAGATAAGTTGGATGCCTTCGGTGCAGACGTAGCGGTGCCACTTTTTGAAGAAACGGTAGAATGGGCCGGTGCATTGAATTCTCTTTATAGAGATGATCCCCGGGTGTTGAACAGGGCATTCTTGTTTCGTAACAAGGCCATGATGAAAAGAAAAGCCTTGATTGGAGGCCTTCGTGTCGGACTATTCGAGGAGGTATATAATAAAGAAGGTGTAAAAAACTTTATGAACCGGCTTAATCAGGCCAATCTTCAGGTTGATGGAGAAGAAGACAGTTGGGTTCATATCAAACCTTTCGCCTCTGCCGGAACGGTGGGACATCGCTTACTAAGATCTCAAGCCGATGTGGATTCCAAATGTCAGGATGAAGATTTTCCTTGTTTGGCGGAAAGTCACCTTCCCGGAAAAGAGTTTTCATGCGAGGCGTTTATCCATGGTGGAAAGATCCGTTTTATGAATATCACCGAATACGTTAAATTGGGTTATTCCAACTTTATTCCGGAAGGTAACTACCTTCATTCCAAAAGGGAGAAAATATTGAAGGAAATGCAAAAGCTGGTTGATCTTTTTGGAATCCAGTACGGCATGATTCACCCGGAGTGGTTTTTAACCGAAAACGATGAACTGAGCTTTGGAGAGGTTGCCTGTAGAATTCCAGGGGGACATATTTTGGAACTGTGCGGGCAAGCGTACGGGTTTGATGCATTGGGCGCCTTCGTCTTATGTCATGATCCGGATCTCAGCGAGGAGGAGCTCAAGCAAATATTACCACCATTGGATGCCCGACCCGAAACATTCTATGGAAATGTGATGATTTATCCGCACAAAAACCAAATTTCAAAATTGATTATTCCGGAAGAGTTGAAGGAAGAATCGTATTTTCTGGATCATAACCTGGTCCCTCCGCTCAGTAGTCAGAAGATTAGTGATCGGGAAGGCTTTGGAAATCATTTTGGAACCGTTAATTTTAAGGGAAATGATCCCGACCGAATGACGGAGTTATTGCTACATTATGAAAATGTAGATTTTTATCATTAGAAACGAGTTTTATAAATCAGAATATATGCAAGAAGGAGTGATCTCAGAAAGTAACCTGGCATCTTTTGAAGAGTTGTTTGAGAATTATGTGTCGGCGACTCCGCTGACAAAGAGGGAGAAGGCCCAAAAAATCATGGGCCAATTGGATACCTGGTGCAACAAGCTGGAAGGCATACGAGAGGTGTATGATAAGGTTCCCGACCTGACCGAGGCGGGAATCTTTAAAGACAGCCCATGGGAACACCCCGGTAAGTTGGTGCCTCAACTGGTAAACGGAACCTATAAAAGCGGCCATCCAAATTCCACCATTGAGCTCCTTAGTGAGTTGAGAATGTTGGCTATATTGGAAGGCAATATCGCGGGTTCTGCGTCTCAGAAGGAAGAAGCCGATAGCTACCTGCAGGAAGTTTTGGTTTACAATTTGGAATTTGTTTTTAATGAACCGCAGGAAGAAACCAGACTGGTAATGAGTGCGCATGAACTTAGTAAAGTTCATGCCCTCTTCCAGTTTATTTTGGAAAAAATTGAACTATCCAAGGTCAAATCCAAATTGGTGGAAGAGTTAACGCTTATTTGTGAACAGCGGCCGGTGGTTACCGAAAAGCAACGCAGAATCATTGCGTTGGTAAAGGAAAAAATTGAATTGAATCCGGATCATCCTGCAGACATGGAGTTGTTAGCCTTTCAAAGGGCTATTTACAAACCATCACCTGCCACGGATGGCAAAGATCATGTTTCCTACGGCAAGCTTCTCCAGACGATGTCAATCGCATCCCTGGAAAAAGAGGCCAAAGCAATGGGTGACAGCATGCTTCAGTTTGGGCTTGTCAGTACGTATCAGGCTACATTACTATTACACCTGGTAAACAAAGAGTACCACGAGCTGATCCCGGTTTGCCTTGGTTTGAATCCGACGGGTGTGGCCCGGTTTAATGAATTCAAAGATTTCGTCTGTTATTTGATTCTTCAGGTAATCCATCCTTTTAACGCACAATGCATCTTTGGACTGGCAAAAATGCTAGAAAACGGAATCATTTCCAGGGAAGCCGTGAGGTCCGGACTCTATAATCTTTGTAAGATTAGTATCCATCCGGAAGTTACTAACCGCATTTTGAAGTCGACCCGGACCCCTCACGAAAAAGTAAGCCCCAAGCAATACCTCATTGGTGCCTTGCTAAGGATATTGGGTCAGCCGCTAGGCGTTGGTCAGGGGAACAACCCCACCTGTCAGAGTGCCCGTGGCATCAGCATGTGGAGCCAGCATGCTCCGGCAAAGCTGATTCACATGGTGCAAACAGCTGCGGTACATAATGACCTGAGTTTTCGATTTGAGGGACAGGAAATAAGCTATTCGACCACTCCGGCCGGATTGGTTCAAAACCTGGATCATCACCTGGATGCCGTTTCGGTCACACTGGTTCCGATGTTGGATAGGGTGTACAATGAAATGATGCGAAGGGCATCCGGAAGAGGAGAAGATCCCCATAAATGGGCCAACCCGGGATTGTACGGGCAATGGATTCAGATAGGCTTTGCTTCCGCTTACGATTACCTGTCCAATGCCATCGTAGACTTTGATGGTTTTATACGGGTATTCTATGCGATGTGTCATCCGCGGTTTAATGGGGGGCACCGACTGGTATATCCTAATCCGGTAGGCATTTTCATTACTTCCGCCAAAGGAGAAATGCTTGGGTTTCATGCCGTATCGCTACTCCGGGTAGACGAAGATCCATCCGGAAACGTTCGGGCTTATTTTCTAAATCCCAATAATGAGGGACGCCAGGACTGGGGACAGGAGATAAAACCCTCTGTCTACGGAAACGGTGAGATTCACGGGGAATCCTCCTTGCCGCTTTATCAGTTTGCAGCGAGGGTTTATGCCTTTCACTACAATAACTTGGAGGCTTCCTCCAACATGGATAAAATTCCTCAAGCTGAAGTAGAAAAAGTTAAAAAGATAGCCAAAGATAGCTGGGGGAAATCATATACTTGGCTGGAAATTAAAAAACAATGGTAAAACATTCTTCTAGAATTGAATTAAAACAGAGTGCGTATAAAAGCAATGTTAATTTTATTAGAAAAAAGATAGGTGAAAAACCGATTCTCTCTTCCGTGGTCAAGGCCAATGCCTATGGCCACGGAATAGAGTCTTTTGTGCCCATGGCAGAAAAGTGTGGAATCAATCACTTTTGTGTGGCTTCTTCTTTTGAAGCCGAGCAGGTGTTGAGCGTATGCAAACCCGAAAGTCAAATTTTGATAATGGGGATTATCTATGAAGAGGATTTGGAATGGGCGGTAGCCCATGACATAGCCTTCTTTGTTTACTATTTTGATCGCTTGCCAAAGGCTCTGGAGGCGGCCAAAAAAGTGGGAAAAAAAGCCAAAATACACTTGGAGGTGGAAACGGGTGCGAATAGAACCGGCATGAACGCTAAGGAATTTCCCAAATCGATTGCTTTCCTGAAAAAAAATGAGGAATGGCTGGTGTTTGAAGGGCTATGTACCCATTTCGGCGGGGCCGAAAGTGCCAGCAATCAGTTTAAAATCGACCGGCAGCACAAACGATACAAGGAATTCCTGCGGCAATGCAAGGAAAAAAAATTCATGCCCAAACTACGTCATATCGCCTGTTCCGCTGCTGCTCTGGCCATGAAAGACACCGTTTATGACCTGGTTCGGATAGGTGTGGCGCAGTATGGCTTCTGGCCCAGTCCTGATATCTATTTTTCACATCTCCACGAAACCAATAAAAAATCCGACACCTCACTGAAGCGGATTTTTAGTTGGAAGACAGATGTAATGGATATTCGGGAAGTAGATAAGGGGGAATTTATCGGGTACGGTACTGCCTTCCAGGCTACGCAGAAAATGACAATAGCGGTGTTACCTTTGGGGTATTCCAATGGCTATCCACGAGCCCTTTCCAATAGGGGACAGGTACTTATTCGCGGAAAAAAGGCACCGATCGTAGGCTTGATCAATATGAATTTGTTTATGGTTGACATCAGTCATATCCCAGGAGTGAAGGTGGGAGAGGAAGTGGTGTTGATAGGAAGGCAGAATAATAACGTAATCAACGTTTCCAGTTTTACCAACGTCACCCAATTGCTAAATAATGAGATGCTAAGCCGCTTACCATCAGCTATTCCCCGAACGGTAGTTCGGTAATCCCCATTAAGCACTCCTATTAAAAGTTATTGAAAAAAGGCTTCTGTAATGATTTGTCTGGGAAGATCCGGTCCGGCAAAGGATACTTCCAGAGCTTCTCCGGCAATGTCATCAAAGTAATACACTTCCAGAGGAAGAATGCCAGCTTCCAGGTAAAGACTGGCAGTTTTTTCCTTGGTGGAGTGTGAGCCATCATTGTCAATAACCTTCTCTCCATTCAAAAGCAGGAAACTACCATCGTCCGATTTTAAAAAGAAGGTGTAGGTACCGGATGTGGGAAGGACCAGGTTGGCAGTGTAGTGCAGGGCAAAATGATCCGCTCTATGAGGAATCTCATCCAGACTGATCTCTGAACTTTTTCCGGAGGCGATGACATCCAGGATGGCGAAGTCAGGAACCTGGGTAAAGTTTCCTTCTGCATATTTCCAATTCACCTTTCCTTCTTCGTTCGATATTCTGTATTGCTGAATTTCCGGCCTGCTGCTTTTGTTTTCGTTCCAGGCCACGGCCGTTACCAGGCTATTTTCAGTAATAGTGATAGGGCTTTCGTATTTTTTCCCATTGCCGGCCGAAGGTGGCGTGCCATCCAACGTGTACCAAATTTCTGCCTCGGGAGCGTCTACTCTGATTTCCAGCGTTAGTTCTTCTTGCTTATATAAACCGCTTAATGGAGACACAACCGGCATGGGCACAAAAGTACCGGATTTTGCCTTCGGATCGAATGCCTCCAAAATCGGCCTGCCCACCCCGGCATCAGGAGGGCAGATTCCAAGGGCATAGGCCAAAGTTGGGGCCACATCGTACTGGTAACAGGGTTTCTCCACGACCAAGCCTTTTTGAACCCCTTTTCCGTAGAGAATAATGGGAATTTCGAGTTCATCCAAACTGCTTCCACCATGGCCTTTTCCAATTCCACCATGGTCCCCGGTGATCAAAATAAGGCTCTCCTCCATCAAGCCCGCTTCTTTCAATTTTCCGACAAAATCGCCTATTAAGCTATCATAATGGGTTATGGATTGGAAATAAGCCTTGGAGTCGTGCCCGTCCTGATGTCCATAGTGATCGATTTCGTCAATATCGATAAAAAGAAAGTCAGGCCTTTCTTCGAAAAAAGCCGCTACCGCTCTGGAAAAGACTTCATCCCCGCTATTTCCGTGAAAAACCTTATCCACTCCTTCCAAATCGTACAAGCGCGCAAGCCCACCCCATTCATAGAAAAAATGCATTTTGGATTCGGGAAGCTGCTCGTCTATCCAATTAAAGAGACTGGGATAGATGCCTTTTTCCGTGGCAATCACCGGCGGCCAACGCTGGTTATCCAATTCCCAATCGTTGTCATAAACTCCGTGTTGAAGCGGGTCGGCTCCGGTAAGCATGGAAGTCCAGTTAGGAGAGCTGTTAGTAGGCAAAACCGCACGGGCAAAAGGGGCAACGGCTCCCTCTGCAACCATTTGATTGATATTTGGCGTTTCGGCTTTCTGAAAACCTCGGGAACCAAAGGCATCGAGCCCGATTAAAACCACATGTTTAGCCCTTCTTTCCGGAACTTGCCGCTGGCAACTCAGGCTGCAAAGAAGAATAAACAAGGCTCCAAGCTGAAACGATAGCCGGTTTAGATCGCTGGCATTCATACTTTTACTTGATCAGAGAAAATAATATTTCGGGCTCGTCTGTTGTGATGAAATCAACCTTTTTTTCCAGCAGCCAACGCATGTCTTCCTCTTGATTGACCGTCCACGCATTTACCGTGAGCCCCAATGTATGGGCCTCTTCTATCCATTGTGGGTTTTCTTTAACGGTCCTAATGTTGTAGTCAAAACCAAAAAAACCATCATCCTTTAATTCTTGAGGGGTTTTATCTCCGGTGAGATAAGCGACATTTGCCTCGGGATCCAATTCCAATACCTTCAGGCCAATATCATAGTCAAAGGTGATGTAATCGATCCATCTTTCTGCTTTCAGTTTTTTTACCAGCTCCACGGATTTTGTGGCTAATTCCTGCCCTCTTTCTTTGGAAATTTGGGAAGGTTTGATTTCGAAAATCAATTTGGTGCCGTGTTGAGTCATCCCTTTTTTGATGTATGCTTCCGCCGTTGGTAGTTTCTCTCCGTTGGGAAGTGGCTTTTGCAGGAGTTCGGCATAGGTAGCTTCTTCAATCATCATTCCCTCATGGTCGGCATCATGGTTGGCTACCAATATTCCATCTGCCGTCATCCAAACGTCAAATTCCGAACCTTCACAACCCATATCTATTGCTTGCTGAAGGGAGGCTAATGAATTTTGTGGGTGGGGGGCCGCTTTCCACGCACCCCGATGAGCAATGACTTTATTGGTATGGAATTTCATGTTTTGGGCTTGGCTGTGCAGTAAACTTACCGCAGTCACTAGAAAGGTAAGGAGTATTTTTTGTATCATGGAGGTTTTAAAAGTTTTATGCAATATTCTAAAAGAAAAGGGAATGAGCAATATTTCTTTGTGAAGAAAGCATTAAAAAATGATGATATATAAGGTAATCTTACCTGTAAAAACTTCTGGGTTGGCGTTTTTATTCCCAAATACCCTCCGGAACAATCTCTAGCACATGACCGAAAGGGTCTTCAAAGTAGAAGCTTTGCCTGCCTGAACCCCAGTCCTGCTCATGGGTGATGGGAATTCCTTTTCCGGTTACCCGCTTAAGGGTAGGCTGGTAATCGTCCTGCTTTACTTCAAAGGCAATGTGTTGTTTCCCACGTGCATAGTGCGGAGGCAAGATGGTTTCCTTTTGAGTGATTTCCGGTAAAAAACATAACAAAACGCTATCCCCACACCGAAAAAAGACGTGTCTGCCATCGACTTTCGAAATGACCGGCATTTCAAGCAGCCCCTGATAAAATACAAGGGCCTTGTCCAGGTCATCGATATACAGGCAGGTTTCTTTGATTCGGGTATAGGGGATCATGGCTGTGCTTTTTGCAGGTCAAGAGTTGTTTTCTAAATAAAACGACTGCAAGATGTATTGCAACTGCTCGTACTCAATCAAAAAGGCATCGTGTCCATAGACCGATTTGATTTCCCGGTAGGTTCCTTTGGCTACGTGGCGGGAAATATACCTGGATTCTTCACAGGTAAACAATACGTCCGTATCTACCCCAATGGATAAGACCCGGCATTGGATGCGTGCCAGGGCATTGGCGGTTCCTCCTCGTGCCCGCCCCAAATCATGGCTATCCATGGCTTTGGACAATATCCAGTAGGAGAGGGCATTAAAGCGATTGGCTAGTTTTTGTCCCTGATAGCGCAGGTAACTACTGATTTTGAAATGATCTCTTTTTTCTTCGGTTTCACTTTGGCTTTGAATGAATGTCTCCGGATGACGATAACTGAGCATGCCAATGGCTCGCGCGGTTTCCAGCCCTTTTTTTCCGGCAGCATGATGCTCCCGTCCCCAGGTTTCATCGGATTCGATGGCCATGCGTTGGGTCTCATTAAAGCCAATAATCCAAGGGGATGCCTTGGCATTAGAGGCGATGATGATGGCATTATCCAGCCGGTTTTCCAACGTAAAAGCCCATTCCAAAGCAACTTGACCACCTAAAGAACCTCCAATCACCGTATTTATTTTCCCCAGACCCAGGTGGATGCGTAACCGATCCAGCGATGCTGCGATGTCCCTGGTCGTAAGGTTCGGGAAATCATAATAATAAGGTTTCCCTGTTTCCGGACGTTCGCTTAGCGGTTGGGTGGATCCATAACAGGATCCCAGGTAGTTTGCACAAATGATGAAATAGTTTGCAGGGTCGTAAAATTTATCTTCTCCCACCAGGCCAGCCCACCATTCCTGAGGGTTGGCATCACCAGTAAGTGCGTGCAGGATCCAGATTACATTGTCTTTTTTCGCATTAAGTTGTCCCTGGGTGGTGAAACTCAACTGAAATTCAGGCAATACTTCTCCGGATTCCAATGGGAGGGCATCCTTGCAATAGAAAATGTCTCGGGTCATTTCAATAGACAAATGCGGCGATTGAAGGTTCATTTTATGCAATTAAAGGTTATCAAAAGCAGTGCTGAGATCTGCTTTCAGGTCATCCACATGTTCTATGCCACAGGAAATTCGCAGCATGGTCGGCGTAACACCCGCCGCAAGCTGAGCTTCGTCGGAAAGTTGCTGGTGCGTGGTAGCCGCAGGTTGTATAATCAGGGTTTTGGCATCCCCGACGTTTGCCAGGTGGGAAATTAATTCCAAGCTGCTGATAAATTTGGAAGCAGACTCTTTATCTCCCGTCAACTCAAAGCTCAATACCCCACCGTATCCATGTGGAAGGTATTTTTTAGCCTGCTCATGATAGGGACTGGAAGGTAATCCGGGGTAATTTACTTTTTTTACTTTGGGGTGTTTTTCCAGCCATTTCGCCAATTCAAGGGCATTATCTACGGTTCGCTGTACTCGCAGCGACAAGGTTTCCAGGCCTTGCAGCAGCAAGAAGGAATTGAATGGGCTTATGGCCGGCCCAAAATCCCGAAGGCCTTCCACCCTTGCCCGGATGGCGAAAGCCACGTTGGGCATGCCGAGCGGGTTGTTATCTCCAAACGTTTCCCAGAAATTTAATCCGTGATATCCTTCCGAAGGTTCGGAGAATTGAGGGAATTTACCATTGCCCCAGTTATAATTCCCGCCATCTACAATAATGCCCCCTATCGAAGTTCCGTGTCCGCCTATCCATTTGGTGGCCGAGGAGGTCACGATATTGGCTCCGTGTTTGATTGGCTGGCATAAGTAGCCTCCGGCCCCAAAGGTGTTGTCCACCACTAGCGGTATATTGTATTTTTTGGCGACCTTGGCGACTGCTTCAAAATCAGGAACATTAAATTCCGGATTACCGATGGTTTCCACGTAGATCGCTTTTGTCTTATCGTCAATTTTCGCCTCCAGATCCGCTGCTTTGTCCGAATCTGCAAAGCGGGCTTCGATGCCGATCCGCTTGAAGGATACTTTGAACTGGTTGTAGGTACCCCCGTATAAGAAAGGAGAGGTGACGAAATTGTCACCGACGGTCAGGAAGTTATTTAGCGCCAGGAACTGAGCAGCTTGTCCGGAAGCGGTGGCGACAGCTGCTACCCCGCCTTCAAGGGCGGCCACTCTTTTTTCAAATACATCGGTAGTCGGATTCATGATCCGGGTGTAGATGTTTCCAAATTCCTTTAATGCAAACAAATTGGCTCCATGTTCGGCTGAATTGAATACATAAGAAGTGGTTTGGTAAATGGGTACTGCCCTCGAATTGGTGGTAGGATCGGCCTCCTGACCGGCATGAATTTGCAATGTTTCGAAACGATACGCTTTTGACATGATTGTTGTGTTTTAGGTTTATTTTTACAATGTACAGATTGATATGAAATGCTTAAACAAATAGCAGCCGTAAAATTAAAAACGCATGCAACAACTCTTGGCGAAGTCACGCACAGGATAGTGAAAATGTTGAAGAAATTTAGCGGAAATTTTACCCTTTAATCGAATCAGAAATGAATTCATCTTTACAGAATTTATATTCCCAGACGGAACCATTCGCATCTGGCAGGAATTGGCACCTTGGATTTTCCAGGTTGCCAGAGGGTCTTCGAGCCTGTCTCTTACCTCTTCTCTATAAATCCTTATACTTTAAAAAAGTTAAAGGATGCTACAAAATAAGCGGACAATGGTATCTTTTCCAATTGATTTAGCGTATTTTTTTCTTTATTTGAAACAATATCCCAGATATTCAGTGAGATAAACAAATGGAACAACTGAGATGGATTGCTTTGATTATTCTGATGGGTATCACAGTACGGCCAAATGTCATCGGTCAGACGTTAAGGAAGGCAAGCCTGGAAGGACAGAATAGCTGGATTATTCCCCATTCGGCGGAGCTGGTACCTATTTCCAAATACAGCCCCAGGGGATTTCGGCTCTCCTATGAAAAACTCTCCCTGGAAAAAGCCTCCTGGGAAAATTGCAATTGTTTTTACTTCTGGGGAGGAGAATTGGGCTTTACCGACTTTAACAATTCCAGGGTTTTGGGAAATGCCTTTTTATTATCCGGTTTTTTTGAACCCATACTTTGGCAAAATCTTCCCTGGAGGCTCGGCCTTCGGACAAAGCTTGGAATTAGCTATCTCAGTAACGTATACGATCCCGACTCCAATCCTGAAAACACTTTTTTTAGCAGCCGCATCAGCTTTCTATTGTCAGTAGCTCCCAAACTCTCCTATAATCTGTCAGGTAACTGGGAGCTTTTTCTGTCCGGGCATTATAATCACATATCCAATGGCGGACAAAGGCAGCCCAATCGAGGAATGAATTTCCCGGGCATCGGAATTGGGGCATCGTATTGGTTATCAAGATCCGAATTTCCGTTCTTTGAAAAACCTCCGCTAAACCGCCATTTTTCGGTCATCCTGGAAACCATTGGTACTTTTAGGGATAATCCTGATGGTGACGGTAGGGTACCGGCGATGGGTGTCTCTGTGGACATCATGCATAGCCTAACCCGGCTCAATAGCCTGGGGACCGGGGCAGAATTAATCAGGGATCAATCGCTGAAAACTGATGCAAGCAGCACGGGATTAGTCCCGGCAGTTTTTCTGTCTCACCATCTGATTTTTGGTAGGTTTGATTTTAATCAACGCATGGGACATTACCTGGTTAAACCTGAAAAAATAGGCCAAAAACGCCGGTTTTTTCAGCGATATGGCTTGACCTACCGGTTTCCGGGAGGCTTCCTGCTGGGAGGAGATTTGAAAGCACATGGGCATGTCGCAGAGAACATCGGACTGCGGTTGGGATGGGTTTTTTAAGTGTTTTTAAAACCAAACAAAAGGTTTTCTTGCCGTAAACATTTTTGAAATTTGATTCAAAAGGTATCTTTAATAACTTTCACTCGTTATTGATAGGGTAGCTACAGGGAATTACCGTCAATTTTAATACTTTATTTCTATATCATACACTAATTTATGAGAACCATTTTAAGGAATTCTTTTTGGACCCTTCTTGCAGGGCTCTGTTTTGGCATCATTTTCACCTCATCCGGGGAAACGGATCTTACCTATCACAAAGACAGTCTCAAAACACCTGAAAATTGGTTCCTCCTGGACCCCATTGAAGATGGCTATTTGGGTACTGGAGCCACCAAAGCTCATGAAAAACTTTTGAAAGATAAATCTCCGAAACGAACCGTCGTCGTAGCGGTAATCGATTCGGGAATAGACATTGTGCATGAGGATCTGAAGGACAAAATTTGGACAAATCCCGGCGAAATTCCGGGGAATGGAATCGATGACGATGGAAACGGCTACATCGATGATGTGCATGGCTGGAATTTTATCGGGGGAGCAGATGGTTCGCATGTGGATGAAGACTCACACGAACTTACGCGGGAATACACCCGTCTGAAAGCCATCTATGAAGATATGGCAGCGGAAGATGTAAAGAGAAGAAATAGAGAAGAGTATGCCTACTGGCAGCGCGTGAGTGAAAACTTCGAAGAAAGCAAGAAAGAGGCGCAAATGAATTACAACATGTACTCCAATATGTTGGATGGGTTTACCAATATGGCCGAATTGGTAAAAGAAGAATTTGAAGTAGCTGATTTTAATTTGACGGATCTAAAGGAAATGGAATCAGAGGAGGAAGAGGTGAAAAATGCACTGGAAATGCTTTCTCAGTTGTTTTCTATGGTTAATTTACAAGAACCAGGTGTGAACGAGATTTTAGATGTCTTAGGAGGAGCGGTAGAACATTTTGAAGTGCAGGCCAATTATGCCTATAATACCGATTTCAATCCCCGGGATATTGTGGGAGACGATCCAAAAGATTATAAAGAGAAATATTATGGAAACAATGACCCTACCGGTCCGGATCCCACTCATGGAACGCACGTAGCAGGAATCATCGCTGCCAAAAGAGGAAACGATCTGGGAATCGATGGTATTGCTGAGCACGTATTGATCATGCCGGTCAGGGCAGTGCCCAATGGGGATGAGCGAGATAAGGATGTAGCCAATGCGATCCGGTATGCCGTGGATAATGGAGCTCATATTATTAATATGAGCTTTGGCAAGTCTTACTCTCCCGGGAAAAGATACGTAGACAAAGCGGTGAAATACGCAAGAAGAAAAGGGGTATTGTTAATCCATGCCGCTGGAAACAGTTCCAAAGAAGTCAACCCGGATAACAACTTCCCCAACAGGTATTACGATAGGAGGGGAGAATCTGATTCCTGGCTGGAAGTAGGGGCCTCCTCCGCTATAGACACGGAAAATATACCGGCACAATTTTCTAATTTCAGTAAGAAATCAGTAGATCTATTTGCTCCCGGCGTAGATATCTATTCCACCGTCCCTGGATCGGAGTATGACACCAACAGCGGCACCAGTATGGCAGCCCCCACTGTGGCTGGAGTAGCTGCCATGATTTGGGCCTATTATCCCGATTTGAAACCAAAGGAGATGAGACAAGTGTTGATCAATTCCGTGTACAAACCGACCACCGAAAGCGTACAGTTGCCCGGGAAGGATGAAATGGTTGGATTCGACTCCCTTAGTTATACCGGAGGTGTTGTGAATGCTTATGAAGCGCTGAAACTGGCGGCGTCCCTAAGCAAATACGACTAAAAACGAGCCATCGCTGCATGAAGTATCCCATCTACCTGGACTATAATGCGACGACTCCCTGTCATCCCGACGTAGTGGAGGAAATGCTGCCCTTTTTCTCGGAGCATTTTGGCAATCCGTCCAGCGGACAGCATCCCTTTGGCTGGGTAGCAGAAGAGGCAGTAGAAGTGGCCAGGGAGCAGGTGGCTGGCCTGATTGGTGCGGCCCCCAAGGAAATTATCTTTACCAGCGGAGCCACCGAAGCCATCAATTTAGCCCTAAGGGGAGCGGTTGCTGGCCTGAAATCAAAAGGTAATCACCTGATCACCCTGGAAACCGAACACAAAGCGGTCCTGGATACCATGCAGGTGCTGGAAAAACAAGGCTTTGAGGTCACCTATCTTCCCGTACAAACGGATGGAGCCGTATCGCTGGACTTGCTAAAAAAGACCATTAAAGCCGAAACGGTATTGGTGGCTGCTATGCTGGCCAACAATGAAACCGGTTACCTGCATCCTGTCAAAGAAATGGCAGCGATTGCCAGGGAGAGGGGAGTCCTTTTTTTTACCGATGCCGTCCAGGCAGTTGGAAAAATACCGGTAGATGTGAAAGCATTAGGCATCGACATGCTGGCACTTTCCGGACATAAAATGTATGGACCAAAGGGAGTAGGAGCCCTTTACCTAAGGAAGTCCAAGCCGGGAATTGCCCTGGAGTCCCAAATTACAGGAGGAGGACAGGAAACAGGAAGACGTAGTGGAACGCTGCATGTTCCGGGAATTGTGGGATTGGGAAAAGCGGCTGATTTAGCACGAGTGGAATTTCCTTCCGACGCTTTAAAGTTAGCTGAACTCAGGGATAAATTGGAAAGGGAGCTGCTCACCATCGAAGGAGCTCACCTGAATGGTGCCCGTGATTCCCGACTGCCCCATGTCTGCAACATTTCGTTTCGTGGTGTTCCGGGTAAACCGTTTTTAATTCGCATCAATAAACACCTGGCGGTAAGCTCGGGCTCTGCCTGTAGTAGCATTACCGACAAACCCTCCCATGTGCTTCGGGCCATGGGTTTGGATTCCGAAACAGCTGTTGCTACCTTGAGACTTTCGTTGGGGAAATCAACGACGAAGAAGGATGTGGACTTTGCGATTGATTTTATAAAGGAAACCCACCAAACAATGAAAAAAGGGACCCTTTCGGGAACCTGAAAGATACAAACCATGAGTGATAACGAATTTTCTCATCTGGATAAAAAAACCGGCCTTCCGGCAATGGTAGATGTGGGAGAAAAGGCCCAGACCCAGCGATTGGCAATTGCCTCCTGCCGGGTAGTTCTGGGCAAGCAAATTCTGCAACAACTAACCGAAGGGACAGAGTTGATGACCAAAAAGGGCCCAGTATTTCAAACCGCCATTATTGCAGGCACCATGGGAGCAAAGAAAACAGCGGAATTAATACCCTTGTGTCATCCGTTGGGAATGGATGATTGCAAAGTGACCGTAGATGTACTCAATGATTCGGAGGTCATCGTCCGTTGCAGCACCAAGGTTACAGGTAAAACCGGCGTGGAAATGGAAGCCCTGACCGGTGTTTCGGTGGCGGCCCTGACCATTTATGACATGTGCAAAGCAATGTCTCATGACATCGTTATTCAAGATATAAAATTGGAAGAAAAAAAAGGAGGAAAGCGTGACTTCAAACGGTAAACACCAAAAGCATGCCTCACTGGCCCGACCTGGCTACGGAGACTACGGAAGAGTCGAATTAGGTATTTTGGGTACTTCCTGTGGTCAGATTCAGGAACTTGCTGGTAAGCTTATCCGGAACCTCTGTCCTGGCTTGGGCCTGGTCTATGTGGATGCAGATCACAAAGAAGGAGACCAGTTGAAGGAGGGCAAGGGCGAACCGGATAGTTTGATGCAAACGCCGGGCGTAATCGAATACCGGGATAAAATCGTCTTCCAGCGCTTGGACAGGCGGCTCGAGGATACCTCTGTATTTGAACAAAGGGAATGGTTTAACCGGCAGGACCTGATCCTGATCAATGCCAACCATTTTAAGGCACTCAATCAGATACTGGTCATAGATCCGGGGAAACCCATGGATAAGAAGCTGCATAAGCTAACCACTGTAAGCCTGATCCTACTAAAGGAAGGTGTCACCGAAATACCCAATGCAGTCAAGGAGCATCTTGGAGATTGGCAATCCATACCTGTTTTGCCCTTCGAGGATGTAGCCAAAATAACCGATTTTGTGGCAGGGTTTTTAAAATCCCAAATTCCCAGCGTAAATGGACTGGTACTGATCGGAGGCAAAAGTACCCGGATGGGTCGGGACAAATCCGATTTGGCTTATCACGGACAAAGCCAGAAGGACCACATGTTGGAATTAATCAAGCCTTTTTGTCAGGAAACTTATCTTTCCTGTAATCCGGCTCAGGCCAAAGACCTGGCGAATAATTACCCGGTGATTGCAGATAAAATACTGGACCTGGGGCCCTTTGGGGGCCTGGTGTCGGCATTTATGGAAAAGCCGGAATCGGCCTGGATGACGGTAGCTTGTGATTTGCCTTTTCTTACCGAAAACACCTTGTCTCATTTGTTTACACACCGAAATCCTTCCAAACTGGCCACCGCCTTTCTGGACCCCAAAGGCGAATTTCCTGAACCCCTGATAACCCTGTGGGAACCTCGGGCATATCCGGTCTTGCTGCGTTTTTTGAGTCAGGGATACAGTTGTCCCCGAAAAGTCCTGATCAATTCAGCCATTGAATTGCTACAGGCTCCCGATACCGGAGAATTCAGAAACGTCAATCATCCGGAGGAGCACCGTGCTGCCCTGGATGCACTGGGAACAACCAAAAACTAAACCGCAGTACCGGGTTTATGAATACTATTTGCGGTATATTTGCTATATGATAGATTTTGAGAAGGCGGGCAGGCTGGTGGTGACCTGCTACGATCGAAATGCCCCATTTTTAGAAGCGGAATTGATTGAATTGGGTTTTGCACCTTCGGAGGTGTTTCGGACCCATGTGGAACTGACCGGAAGTCTAAACGATTGCATTTTTCTCAACATGCATTTGCGAACGGCCAGCCACGTGCTATATGAAATACATTCCTTTACTTTGGATCATGTTCAGCATCTGTATAAAGTGGTAAAAGACCTTCCCTGGGAAGATTTCATTGATACAGACGGTTATTTTTCGGTCATCAGCAATGTCAAACACGATTCGGTAGACAATCCCCTTTTTGTTAATGTAAAAATTAAGGATGCCATTGCGGACCGTTTTCGGGAAAAATTTGGCGTAAGACCTGATTCCGGTTCCAGTTTAAACGAAGCAGTGTTTCAATTTTTCTGGAAAGGGGAGGAGGCTAGTTTGTACATCAATACCAGCGGCGATACGCTGATCAAACATGGTTACCGGAAAATACCTGGAGCAGCTCCTATGATGGAGTCGCTGGTGTCGGCATGCCTGTTGGCTTCGAATTGGGATAGAAAAAGCCCTTTTGTCAACCCCATGTGCGGTTCTGGGACCGTCGCCATCGAGGCGGCATTGATGGCTACTGATCGCTATCCAGGCTTATACAGAGATGACTATGCTCTGATGTACATCAAAGGGTACGATGCGGGGGTCTATTACGCATTGAAGGGAAAATTGCAGGCGAAGATCAAACCGGCTGAAGACCTTATCTTGCTGGCATCTGATATTAGTGAGCGGGCCATTAGCGCCAGTAGGGAAAATGCGCGATTTGCCGGGGTGGAAGATTTGATTCAGTTTGAGGTATGTGATTTTCGGGAAACAACGCTTCCCGACACCGAAAAGGGTATTCTTTTCTTGAATCCCGAATACGGGGAGCGGCTAGGGGACACGGAAACCCTGGAAGAAACCTATCGGGAAATCGGTGATTTTATGAAGCAGCGTTGTCCGGGCTATACCGGCCTGGTTTTTACTGGTAATTTGGATTTGGGTAAAAAAATCGGTTTAAAGCCCAAAAGGAGGATACCCTTTTACAATGGCACGATTGACTGCCGCTTGCTGGTTTTTGAATTGTATCGGGGAAGCAGGGTGCCGGGAAAAGATTAATCTTTTGCGATGTTCCAATTTGCGCAAAAGGGAACTCCCGCCAGGAGATCCTTTTCACCAACGTTTTAAGGGGAGTCTACAAAAGGGGTCGTTTACCCCTTCCTAGTCATTTTCCAATTCTGCCCCGATACGCTGTAGACTCTTTATTAATTGTTGAATAGCCGCTTCGTATTGCCGGTCCAATTTCTCAAAATTTGTAGTGGATTCATTCGAAATTTCGTACTGAATGGCAGGTAACATCCAGGAAGCGTAGCCACTATATGGGTCTGTGGAAGCATAAAGGGACTTGTACCAATTACCGAAGGGCATGCCTTCCTTTAGCAGAAAGCTTTTTTCCAGGCGTAACAGTTCGCTATTAACCCGTGAGATCACCCCGGAGCTCAACGACTCTCTTTCCAGCCCATCCCTAATCTTTACCTCCGTTTCTTTACCGACAGCATCCAGTTTTTCCAGGGCTTGTTTTGTAGCTGTAAAGCCATCAAAATTCGGAGCATACTCTGCAATACGGGATTTTGCATCGCCCATATGCAAAGTGAGATCTTTGGCGTATCGGCTTACATCATAGGGAATCAACGTGGCATTAGCCAATCTCAGTGCCATGATACCGGCCCATTGGGCAATGGTTCCCCCCATTTGAAAGCTGGGATCCGAAAAATGCTCGTAAAAATAAAAATCATCGTAGTTGGTATGATACAGCGTGGGCCCACCTGCGCCGCCGCTAAGGGAAGGAATGCCCGTGTGCATGTAGAAAGCGATATGATCCGACCCTCCACCCAAATTTCCGATACTTGGCTCCTCCTGGTTTCCTTTCCACACTTCGTACACGGATTTGGATGAATCCGGGTAGCTTACTTGCTGGGCAGCATCTACCATGACTTTTTTCAGACTTGGTGCGGCGGAGCCTCCGATGTTTCTTCCGGATACGCCCGCATCAAAATTCAGATAGGCAACTGCTTTCGCCCCCAATTCTTCTTTCATTTGCTCTACCCATTCGGTCGATCCGATAACTCCATGTTCCTCCCCGTCCCAGTGGGCGATCAGGATGGAGCGTTTGGGGTGCTTTCCCTCCCGGGCGAGCTTGCCCAGGGCTTCGCTAAGGGTCAGCAACATGGAAGTCCCGCTGTTTGGGTCGGTGGCTCCAAATGCCCAAGCATCGTAATGACATCCTAAAATGATCCATTCATCGGGGAAGGTACTTCCCCTCAGGGTACCAACTACATTGTAGATCGGTACTAAAGCAATGGGTTGGTCCACCATCAGCCTTACGGTGAGTTGGGGCCCACCTTCCAGGCGATAGGTGAAGGGCAACCCTCCCTGCCAGCCCGCAGGAACAGGCTTTCCATTCATTTGGCTCAATATTTTTGCTGCCTCTCCATAAGGGATGGGGGTCACGGGAATGGTATGTAATTGCGTATCTTCAGGGTCCAGCCTGTTTATTTTTGTTTTTCCCGATACCGGCAGCGCGGGCTCGAAAGGGGTTAGCGGGTCGCCGGTAAAGCTTTCTGTCAGCAGAGAGCCTCTTTGTATGGCACTCTCGTTGTAAAAGGGGCCATCCGGATACACCAGCCCTTTGGTAAAGCCTCTGTCTTCCGGGTCGGTATAAATAATCAATCCAGCTGCGCCATATTGTTCGGCAAATTTCGCTTTATAGCCCCTGAAGTTCTGACCATAACGGGCGATGACGAGTTTACCTTTCAAATCAATACCCATGGAGGTCAGTTTCTCAAAATCGGATTTGGTTCCGTAATTGGCATAAACTACCTCAGCGGTTACGTCACCGGATCCGGAAAAGGCATTCCAGCCTTTCTTGAGTTCCGGATGCCTGGAAAAGGTATCTGCTTCCAGAATGTATTCCTGTTGATTCAGGGGGCTGCGTTTTGGAGTAACTATTTCTACCAGTGATCGGCCGGGGTCATTGGGCAGGTAAACATCGTAGGGATACAATTTGGTTTGCCAACCTGCGGCATCCATGACTTCGACCATATAGTCTCTCACGTCTTCGTTTGCTTTGGTTCCGGCAATATGGGGGTGCCGGGTAATGGTGGCCAAATGGGTTTTGAAACTAGCAAAATGGACGGATTCCATAAAATGCTCCTCCAGTTCGTTCTGAGCCTTGCTGTCAATGGAAGAAAATCCATCGAGGCGTTCCACTTGTGAATATCCCCATGCCGTATAAAAAAAAATGGCAAAAATTAACGCTAATTTCTTCATGGTTAATTAAGAATTTGGTTGACAGATACAATTCGCTCTGTTGGGTTCTGACGAATTCGCTTGGTTCGAAGGTAACGGCCCAACTCATACGCATCGTAGTTTTCGTCATTTGGATCAAAACTACTGATCCGTACCCTGCCTCTGGAATGGATAAATTGATTATCTCCAATCCACATGCCCACATGAACCACTCGTTCCCGACTGTTTTCAGTGGCGGGAACGCCAAAGAACAACAAATCTCCGATCTCTAAATTCTCCCAATTTTTATCGCTGTCGATCAGTTCGCCTTCCAGGATTTGCTGGGAAGCGTCTCTGGGAATCACCATCCCATTAAGAAAGTAAATGGTTTTTGTAAAACCGCTGCAATCCATGCCCTTGGGCGAGGTACCTCCCCAGAGGTAAGGGGAACCCATCATCCTTTTTGCCGTTTGGACCAAAGAGGTATCATCAGTACTTCGACTGTTTATCCATTCTTCGTAGGGAACGGCCATCCCGTCAGCAATAAACCCCTTTCTTCCATCGGGCAATACTACCTGATAGCCCTGCGGAGAGCGTTCTACTATTTCCAATACATTTCCAGCCGTGATATCGCTTACAATACCTTCTTGATTTTTATCCGCGTAGACATTACCAATCATCTCGGTGACCACCACCTTTTCCTTACCCATCCAGTCATCCAGGGATTTTTGGTCGATGGGGACAATGGCTGCTGCATCCACCCATGAAATGTAATCATCCGGGGTTTGAACCAGGTACCAGGAACCCGATTCCTTCAGGATATTCAACGGAGTGCCCATCAAGGCTTGCGTGGCCAGTTCCGCCGAATGCTTGGGTTCACTACGAATATTTGCTACGGAATTGGTGACTAAAGCAAAGGTGGCTTCACCCAATCCGGATTCGGGTAGCAGGGTAATGCTGTCTTTAAAAGGTAGGTTATCAGCGGCGAGTTTTTTTAACAGTGCCTGGTGGGCTTCTGGTAAATTGGTTTCTCCTGCGAGCGTTCCCTTTTCCCAGTAAATATCAAACAGTGCAATTCGCTTATCTGGAGCAAAATCCGCTCTGGTGGAATCGATGATGGATTGAACCCTTTCTTCTTGCATGGGTGCCTGGCAAGAGAAGAGTATCAAAACAAGGACAATGGATAACAAAAACGAATTTTTCATAAAATTACCTTAATAATTTAATCAAATGTAACTAAAAAGGGACAATTAGTGAAAAAATTGCATCAATTCTCCGGCTTCATTTCCCGGTCTAAAAATTCCTGGTATAACCGGATATGCCGGTTGGTCATGGGGATTTTATATCCATCAATGAATACCTGGTGTATTTGGGTTTTAGGTTCGAAGGGATCGCCATCGGCAAGGAATAAGGTGGCATTTTTACCCACCTCAAGGGATCCCAATTTGTCTGCTACATTAAATAGCTCTGCAGGGTGTAGCGTGATCGCTTTAAGAGCTTCTTCCGTTCCCATTCCATAAGCAGCGGCAAAACCTGCATGAAAAGGAAGGTTTCGTACATTTTCGGTATCCTGAGTTCGGATCGTCACTTTCACGCCAGCTTTTTGAAGGACAGAAGCATTGGCATAGGACGAGTCGTAGGCATTTGACTTCCTCGTAGGCAATGCCAATACAGGTCCGGTTATCACAGGGATACCTGCTTCGGAAAGTTTTTCGGCCACTTTCCATCCTTCGGCGACTCCTGTAAAGACGACATCGATTTCCTTGTCTTTCACCCATTCAAGGGCACTTAAGATGTCTTTGGCGGCATTCACTTCAATAAATAGCGGTAGTTCTCCGCTCACCACCCTGGCAAGATGCGCCATTTCCGGGTAATAGTCTACTTCTCCCCCCTTTTCCTGAATTTGGTGGTAGGTACTCGCCTTTTCCCAAATAGCATCGATTTCTTCCACTGCTTTTTCTGCTTCTTTTTGGATGGTTTCGGCAGACCGGCTATCATAGCCACCTGCTTTTGCCGCCGAGGGAAAATTCATCAATACGGCACGGAAACCGGCATCCATCTGATCGGGCGTGTAGCCATTCAACTGGATCAGCGCAGCGGTTCCCGGGAAATAACCACCCCGAGGTTGGGTAAGCACGGTGGTGACACCACTTACCCGGGTGACGGGTATGGCCACAGCATTGGGATTGACGGCTGTCAGCGCTTGCATCTGGGGAGTTACTTTGCCCAGTTCCATGTAATCCTGCGTCTCCGGAAGGGAGTTGACTTCCACCAGTCCAAGACTGGTACCACTGTCAATAAATCCCGGATAAAGGCGTTTGCCAGAACAATCGATAACCAGGTGATTTTCCTCCGGTAATCCTTTGCCAATGGCGGCTATTTTACCGTCTTGAATCAATAGATCAGTTCCTTCCAGTATTTCTGAGGAGACGGTGTATATACGAGCATTCTTCAAAAGAAAATCTCCCTTGAACGCCTTGATTACTTCACCATCAATTTGTGCAAAGAGGGGTAGATGGAGTAATAGCAGGGAAAGGAATAGTATGGATATCTTATTTTTCATGGTGAAACTAGCAGGGGAGACTAATGATTGTGTTCAAAAAGATTACGACCAAATCCGGTAAAATAGAAATCTACATCGCTCATGCAATTGATATGATCTGCATGGAGAAACATTGGTTCCAGCGTCTCTTCCGGATCTACTTTCAATCGCTGGTCTGTTTTATCTTCTTCTCGATCAAAATACTTGATTCCATCTACCCAGGTCATCTGTGGAATGGCATAAATGGATAGGGGATGCTTATCAAACAGCACCAGGTCGGCCTGCTTACCCTCTTCAATGGAACCTACCCATTGATCAATGCCCAGTTGTCGGGCAGGATTGATGGTAATCAACGCCAATGCTTCTTCATCGGATAGGCCACCATACCGTTGGGTTTTGGCGGCTTCATGGTACAAATGCCGGATCAATTCAGCAGAATCCGAATTGATGGAAGTAATCACACCGTTTTTGGTTAATATAGCGGCATTGTAGGCCGTGGAATAATACACTTCGAATTTGTAAGCCCACCAATCGGAGAAAACCGATGCTCCCATTGTGTATTTGGCTAGTTCGGGGGCTACTTTGAACCCCTCGTTTACATGGGAAAACACAATTTTATCAATACCATAGTCCTGGCAGACCTGGATTAGCATGTAGATTTCATCTGCCCGGTAGGAATGACAATGAATGATGATTTCCCCATCCAGAATATCCAGCAGCGTCTCTAGCCTGGAATTAAAAGTAGGGGGTACCTGCCGGTTATTTTTCTGGTCCTTTACCTTATTCCATGCTTCCCAGCTTTCTTTGTATTGAAGGGCTTCTTCGAAACCATTTCGGATCACGGCTTCAACCCCCATTCGGGACCGGGGTTGTAGGTTTTTGCCCCTTCCGTGTACCCGCGTTGGATTTTCTCCTAAGGCAAATTTTATGGTTCGGGGAGCCTCCTCCATGACCAATTCATCCGGATTAAAGGTGCCGTACCGATGCTTCAGTGTGATGTTTTGCCCCCCAATGGCATTGGCGGAACCGTGCATGGCGTGAGAGATAGTCGTTCCGCCTGCCAGTGCCCGGTAAATCCCTATATCAAAAGGATCGATCACATCCTCCATTTTTACTTCTGCTGTGATCGGGCTGCTGGCCTCGTTAATAGCTCCAAGGGCCACATGGGAATGCGCATCAATAATTCCCGGCATGAGGAATTTTCCGCTGGCATCGATGACAGGAACATCCCTGGGAACCTGAAGTTGATTTCCAATCTGGTGAATGATCCCATTTTTGACCCATACATCGGTATTTTCTTTAATTCCGTCCGTAATGGTGATGACATGTGCGTTTTGAATGAAAACGTCACCCTTTTCGATCTCCTGAGCCTGACTGGTACCTATAAAAAGGGTCAGGATGATTATTGAAACTAGTATTTTTCTAACCATTGCTCTTTTCCGGTTTATCCTTCTTGACAGCCTTCACGGGGAAAGTGCCATATCCAATTATCTTCATATCGCCAGTGAATTTTTTTCCCGATAGGTTTCCACTGACCTCTACGTCGAGCTTATCGCTTCCCACCGATACGGTAAAAGAAAATTGCATTTTTTCCTCGGTAATAACGGCATCTTCGATCGAGGAGGTTTTCATCCCTTGCCCTTGCGGATCTTCGTAGGTAATGGTCCCGGTCCATTTTCCGTCACTTAGATTGATTTTCCAGGTACCCGTTGATTTCCCTCCTTGCGTTTCAGCCTCATACTCCCAGGTAGCCTCTTCCTTTGATCCTTTTTCGGGCTTTTCAGAATAATCAAACACGTAGCCATCACTGACCACCATCTGAATGGCAGCCCCTTTTGTAAATAGCGTGTCGGTCATAATCAGGAGGTTGGCCATTTTCCCTTCAGAAATAGTACCGGTTCTATCGTCTATTCCGAGTAATTTTGCCGGGTTTACGGTTAATGCTGCTAGTGCTCCATCTTTACTGAGGCCATTTTCAACCATAAGTTGTAAATTTTTAGAAAAATCTCCTCTCGGTAAATGTTTGGTCGTAAGCGCGAAAGGAATGCCCGCCGCTTCATATTTCCCTGCCAGCGCCAAGGATTGCTTGTACGCTCCTTTGGTTCTATCCATTCGGGTTTCAAAGTCCTCGCTTTTTTCACCTGAAGGAATTTCTGAAGAAGGATCCTCCGGCAAATTTAAGGTAAGGACTGCACCTACTTTCTTTTCCTTCAGCAGCGGAATGAGTTTGTCTCCTTCATTGATTCCGGTAAGAACTAATCGAAATTCATTTTCATCTTTCATTTTCAGGGCTCTCCGGATATCCAGTTCATCGGAAATTTCCAAAAGAACAGGCATGTCACCGTTAATAACGGGCATCAATGCCTCTAAAACAGGTTTTTTCTCCAGCCGGCTGATGTTCCGATTCGCTGCATACATTTCCAGATGTTTTTTGTACAGACGGGCATTTTGGATAAGGTCTCTCCAGGTAGCCATGACACCCAGGTTGGTATTGGGGTATACCCCACCAACCGTACTAAATTTGAAGTAGATCGATTGGTGTTCGGCGATCAGGTTGTTTTTACCCTCTTGCCCATAGATTACCAAGGCAGAGGTGCCTGGAAGCATTCCTTTACCCAGGGGTAATTTTTGCGCCAGGGTAAACCCTAACTTACGCCAGGCCTTATCATGGGGATTTGATTGTTGATAATACTCCGTTACGTTAAAATGCGGATGAATGCCCGCAATTTCCGGCATGGGCTTGGAAGGATCGAACCCCTCCGGTTTTTCAGGTAGGGTGGGTTCCACCACTCCTGTTTTATTGGCCATGTCTATAAACCCGGCATATACAAATAAGGAATCTCCTTTGATTTCCTGAGCTGCTGCCGGTATGGAAAGGTCCTTACCAACAGCAGTGATGATACCCTCTTCAAACAGTATGTGCTGGTTTTGGAGGATTTTTCCCGGTGATGGAATCAAGGTGGTATTGGTAATTACGTAACTGCTTCCTAACCTTCTCTCACCATTCCGGTCGCTTTGCCCGAAAAGCGGTTGGGTTATAAGAATAAAAAGGAATAAACAGGAAACGGAAAATGGTATTAATAGGTCTCTAACGTTCATTGGGTGTTGATAACAATCCTGGCAAACAACAAAATAAATCAGTAATATGCAAAATTGAATATTTTTTTTACCAGCCTTTCATTTCTATACAGGAATGGTTTATAAATGCTGAATAATGTAATGGAAAGAAATGATTTCCCCTTTTTTACAAAAAAGTGACTTAAATGAGGTTGTTTTTAGTAACTTTGAAGTTTGTTAATAGAACAGAATAATAAGAAGGACCTATTTAAAATAATAATTAATTCTATCCCAGGCTAATTCCATTTCCAAATGAAGAAAAGTTCGCTTTTTAAAGAATTGTTTGTCAATATAAAAACTACAGGTGCGGTTACATTTAGCTCAAAATCACTGGTAAATAAAATGTTGTCATTTGCTGATTTTAACGGAGCAAAAGTCATTATTGAGTTAGGAGGGGGAGATGGAAGCATTACCCGTGGAATCGTGGAACGCATGGATTCAGATTCAGTTTTGTACGTTTTTGAAATCAGCGAGCATTTTTGCAGAAATTTGAGCCGGCAATTTGCCTCGGAAAATGTAAAAATCATATGTGATTCGGCCGAAAACCTCGACAAGCATTTGGACGGAAAAGCGGTGGATTTGATTTTGTCCTCCTTGCCCTTTAGCCTTATACCTAAAGAATCCAGAACTGCCATTTATGAAAAAAGCCGGTTGATTCTGAAACCAAGCGGGTTTTTCATTCAAATTTGTTATTCTTACCTTTTGCGTTTTCAATTTGCTTCCTATTTCAGCAATATCAAAACAGCCTTTACGCTTAAAAATTTTCCTCCGGCATTTATCATCATCTGCAATACTTGATAGCCGGATAAGTTCCGTTAATTTTTTATATTGCCTTTGATGAAATCAAATTTTCCAAAAGGCAGGGGTACGGGCAACAGGCCTGATAATTTGTATGAAAAAAACAGATTTGTCAGGGAACATGCAGAGGGTATGGATCTGGATGAAACCGAGCAGCGTCTGACCACCGAGTATTTAATGGTGAGCAGCAAAACAGCAATCAGCACCAATGATAGTCCGGACATACCTTTAAGTTCATCCGTAAACCCGTATCAGGGATGCGAGCATGGCTGCATCTATTGTTACGCACGAAACAGCCATACGTATTGGGGCTACGATGCCGGCTTGGGATTTGAGAGTAAGATCTTGGTAAAAAAGGATATTGTTTCCTCCCTAAGAAGGGAATTCGAGAAGAAGCGGTACAAGCCCAACCCCATCATGTTATCCGGAAACACCGATTGTTACCAGCCTGCGGAGCGGAAATTTAAACTGACCGCTAAGATACTCGAACTTTGCCTGGAATTTTGCCATCCGGTCAGTATCATTACTAAAAATGGCTTGATAGAGAGGGACCTACCGACACTTAAATTATTGGCTGAAAAAAGGTTGGTTCATGTTTATTTTTCCATTAACCATCTTGACCCCGGATTAAAACGGATTTTGGAACCCCGAACGGCGACCGCCCGAAAAAAAATCGAACTCATCCGAACATTTTCAGAGCAGGGGATTCCTTGTGGCATTATGGTTGCACCGTTAATTCCAGGAATCAACACGGAAGCCATGCCGGAAATCATTCGGCAAGCGGCCGCTGCAGGTGCCAGAAAAGCGGGATATACGGTCGTTCGGCTAAACGGGCAGCTTAAAGAGTTGTTTCAAGAATGGCTGGAAGTACATTTTCCTGATCGAAAGCATAAAGTTATGCATCAGATAGAATCGTTGCACGCCGGTCATAGTAATGACACGGAATGGGGAAGAAGGATCAAAGGAGACGGTATTTTAGCGGATAGCATAGCAGGACTGTTTCGGGCTTCGGTAAGAAAACACCTAAAGGGCGAAAAAATGCCTGCGTTTGATTTGGACATATTTAAAGGAAATGGACAACTGAATCTTTTCTAACATGAATTACCTGGACGAAGGCATATTGGTACTGGCTACCATGGAAATGGCCCAAAGAAATAAGGGGAGCTACTTTAGCCCCACCGACGTGTTACGCTGGATCTATCCAATTGACTGGCGTTCATTTCTAGAGGAAGAAAAATGTGCGCTTACCTGGCTTCAGGGAGAGGGGCTATTGGAAGTGTTGGTAAATGGTAAGCCGGTGAAGTCAAACTTTTCATTATCGGAACCTGTTACCATTAGACTTAAATGTGAATAATTATGAGCGACCTACCTAAAACGACCGTACAAATACCGGATTCAAAAGCAGCTGCTACCTTTGGAACAGGCTGCTTCTGGTGTACGGAGGCCGTTTTTCAAAAGTTGAAAGGCGTAGAGCGCGTGCAGTCCGGGTTTTCAGGCGGGCACGTAGAAAACCCTTCTTATCAGGACGTGGTTACCGGAACCACAGGACATGCCGAAGTGGTCCATGTGGTGTTTGATCCGGAAGTCATTGCCTTTCCCGAATTGTTGGAGGTTTTTTGGTCCAGTCATGATCCAACGACCTTGAATCGACAGGGGGCAGATGTGGGACCGCAGTACCGATCGGCAATTTTCTACCATTCAGAAAACCAGCAACAAGAGGCACTTAAACTCAGGCAGTCGCTGGACGAATCTGGGGCATTTGATAACCCCATTGTAACTGAAATTACCCCTTTTTCCAACTTTTACCCCGCAGAGGCATACCATACTAACTATTTCGAATTAAATGGGAATCAACCTTATTGTCAGTTTGTGATTCGGCCTAAGGTTGAAAAATTTAAAAAGGTATTTGCTGAAAAGTTAAAGTAAAGTCAGCTGATGCTTTACTTTTTAACCGCTTGAGCAGGGCATCAGCCCGGTAAAAAGTAGTAAGTTTGTAAAAATGTTACTGCCTATACTTTTATGAAACGAACTAAAGCTCAGGAATCCAGATCTGCAATCGAGCGATTGTACATCACCATGCGTCACCTTTTCATGCGGGGAAATTACAAGCCTACAGGTGTTTCGGGGGAGTCGCTGGTACAGGCACTGCTCACATTAAGTCCGGAAATTTATGGTTTGGTCAATGACCCGGAAAAGTTGGAATTGGATGGCTTATTGTACGTTATGGAGCGATTACCCAGTGGAATCGAAGAGTGTCGGTACATTCGCCTGATCAGTAGGGAAGGGTACGAGGACTCCGGATTTCCCGCCTTGGTTCCGGCCAAAAGAAAGCGAAATTGTTACCGGGTGGATGAGGAACAGATGTATGTGGAAATGACCCGGGGAAAAAGTGATATCTACGACATCCTGACCCACCTTACTTTTTTATTCATTGAATCTGAAAAAATTCGAAAGAATAGTAGTGATCCTAAAGGCCGGATCAATCTAAATTGGAAAAAACTACAGCAGGTGGTTAGCCAGGAAGAAAATGGCGAGGAGTTCAATGAAGAGGCTGCTTGTTCTTACCTAAGCCACCTTACGGGAAGAACCTTTGAAGAGACCAAATCCGCCGTACAGAAATTCAAGACTTCTCAGAATAGTAACAGCCTGTTTGCCATCATTTACCATATGGGACGGTTATCCATGGAAGAGGCATTGGAGGGGAATGACCGGGAAGTTTCTTTTTCTGCAACCCTCCGAGAACGGGTGGGGCACCATGTATATGGAGAAAGCTGGGCCAATACGATCAAGGTGGTGCTGGATGAGGAAAACCTGTTGGAGCGCCCAATGCATGTAATCAGTGCTAACCTTCACAGCGTGGTCAATACCATTTATGGGCACCAGGCCCTTGGGCTGGAAAATTACGAAGCGATTGAGGAAATGGCCTTAAAAATAAGCATTCAATCGAAAGGCAATAGGGAAAAGGAAATGCTGGAGTATGCCCGGAGTCATGGCTTGATTTCTGTTCCGGATACTTCGGGTACCAATATCGGAGTACAGATAATCGATACCGGAAAAATGGAGTCCGGTACGCTTTTACCGGGTTTGCCTTTACCTGAGGAAAGCAAAAAACGGCCGGTTTTGGTGGTTATGGATTACGCCTTTGGCGAACAAGCCTACGAATGCTTTGACGAGTTGCTAAAGCCGTATGAAATTGGTCAGCAAAAAATACCGCTGAATATCATTTCAAGCTCGATCATGGGCAAGGCGGGTATATTAGAGGGTAAAAAAGGGGATATAATGATTCCCAATTCCCATGTTTTTGAAGGGACTGCGGATAATTATCCGTTTAAAAATGAATTGGATCCGGAAGATTTTGAAGGGTACGGCTTGGGTGTATATGAGGGGCCTATGATTACCGTCCTGGGCACCTCATTACAAAACCGGGATGTGTTAGGTTACTTTATGGACTCCTCCTGGCAGGCTATCGGCTTGGAAATGGAAGGGGCCCACTACCAAAAGGCCATTCAATCGGCGAGCAAAATTCGAAACAGCATTCGCAAAAGTGTGAAGGTAATGTATTCCTATTATGCCTCGGACAATCCCCTGGAAACCGGAAGCACGCTGGCTTCAGGAGCGTTGGGAAAAGACGGTGTACGACCTACCTACCTGATCACCTACAAGATATTGGAAAAGATAGGGAAAGCCTGGTAACCTTTCTTTAGGAACCGCCTTTTTCTTTATTTTCTTTTAAACCTTCCTTAATCACAGAGGCATCCCAGGCATGATCATTCAGACTAAATCGACGGTTTAATTCGGAATTGAGCAATTTTTCCTGCATGGAAGCTTTCCCATAAAAATCTGAATCCAACTTATACAATTCACGGATTGTCACATGTGGCATGTCCTGGACTTCCGTTACCATGCCTTTCATTATCCTGGAATGCTCAAATGTAGGGTGGGCCATTAGGACTAGAATATTTCTCATGCTGCGGAGCTATTTCGCTCCAAATCGGATCGAAAAGGGAATATCGATCCGATGATGAAGAAACGGCTTTTGCGGAAAGGTTCCAACAGGTAGGGAGAAAAATGAAACAGATAAGTATTCTTTTTTAATCTTTAAATACCATTTATGAGAAAAGCGATGAAAACGTTATTTTTCTATATGCAAATCCTCATTTTTTACCCTTTAAATTTTTATTGAAACACTTGGATTTGATGTAAATTTCTTTCAAATTTGAGAAGGTAGTGTTAAATTTTGACTGTGATACAAGCAGCAAAATTTAGTAGCTATCTATAGCTAAACGGTAGTTGTTTCACTACTTCGGTGTCTGGCTTATCGGAGGAATTCGAACGTTTTCAAACGGTTTACTCCGGATAAATCACAGGGAAGCATCAGGGCTCAGGAATATTGATCTTTTAGACGCGTATAATTTAGCATAATTACCAATGATTTTTGAAGTTTTCCAGATTCTCAGCGAGCAGGTAAACCAATACTTTCAGGAAATGGGGCTGGAAGATTCTCAATTAATTATAGAAAACATCGCCCTGGCAGAAGGATCTTCCGACGCAGCGGATGCCATGCGGGATAAAATGGTTTTAACGCTGGTAAACCTCCACGAGGAAGGAACGATGAAGAATTTTCCCAATCACCAGTTGAGGGAGGATCAGGTACAGTACCGGAATCGGGTGATTAACCTGCATTTGTTTTTATTGTTTTCTGCCAATCGCAATATGTACAGCAAATCCCTAAAAGATTTATCGGCCGTTATCTCTTTTTTTCAGGGAAAAAAACTGTTTACGCAGGGCAATACTGTTTTTGACCGGGAACTAGACTCCATGCAACAGGTGGGGAATTTCCGGTTTACCATGGAGTTATACACGCCTACTTTCGAGGAATTGAATTTTATCTGGGGCACCTTGGGGGGGAAGCAATTTCCATCCGCGCTGTACCAGCTAAACCTACTTCCACTGGAAAGGGATATGAGCCAATCAAAGGGGCCATTGATTCAGCGCATTCGTTCCGATGTAAAAAACCGATCATAGTTATGCAAGTCGCCGCCTATAGAACCCTGTTTTCAATTGATATTCTGCACAATTTCCATTTAAATAATGGGGAAGAGCGGTTTGAAGACATGCCGGATAATGATAGGGAAAAAGCACTAAGGTTTTATCGTTGGGAATCCCTTTTGAAAATTAATCCTACGACAGCAACCCGGAGAAATTTGGAACGCTTTCAATTCCTTGTAAAAAATAGTTCCAGCAAGTTCCGGGTTCTGGTAAGGGTTGGCGAGGATGCGCCGCAGGAAAGTTTTATTCCGATAGAGCAGGAGTTGACGCTTGCCTTTACGGTTGAATACAGGGATCCGCATTTTGAAAATTACACCGACATGCCTTTTCTGGTTGGGAATAAAATGCTTTTTGCTAATTTTCAACCAGAAGAACCAGAGGGGTTGAATTTCCACCCCATTCCATTGGACAATGAATCCGAATATTTTTCTGACAATTGGCTGGTATCCGGTGAAAACTTTCAGGTGTTAATGGAAAGGTACGCGGGTCTGCATACTGGAGTTTCGCCTGTGGGCTTACTTTTAATTCGGATGCAGGGAGAATCCGGGGCGCGAAACGTAATCAATATCAATCAGTCTATTAAAATTACGCCTACGGTCTTTAAAATTCATTTCAATAACCGTCGTACCTATTGGAGATTTTTGCAAGCCTCCAGCGGAACGGAAATAGAGACCAACCAACCCAAACCGCTTACAAAAAATGGTTTTGTGGAACTTGACCCTGAGGCCGATTTTGATGTGGATGCGGGATCAATCAGCCAATTCAGGTTCCCCAATCCGGGGATAAAACGTATTAATTCAGAAGGAAACAATTATTATTCAGAAATCACCATTTAACAGGATGAATCATGGCAGCAAATTACAGAACCCCGGGTGTCTACATTGAGGAAATTTCAAAATTTCCTCCATCCGTAGCGCAGGTAGAAACCGCCATTCCGGCATTTATCGGATACACCGAAAAAGCCCGTGAAAAAGAAGCAGATACTACCGAAACCCTTTCGAACCAACCTAAAAGAATCGTATCCTTATTGGAATACGAGAATTTTTTTGGCGGACCGGAACCCGAAACGGAGATTAAGGTTCAGGTTACCGAAGAACTAGGAGAAAAGAATATTTTGGTCGAGCACCCCGACCCGGAAGACAAGTCTCCTTTTTTGATGTACTATGCCCTGCAGGCTTATTTTGCCAATGGTGGCGGTCCCTGTTATATTATTTCGGTGGGCGTATATGCGGATGCCGATCCAATTACACCGGTAACCTTGGCCGCTTTAAACGTAGGTTTGCAGGAGCTGGAAAAGGAGGATGAACCAACCTTGATTCTTTTTCCGGATGCCACCTCCTTGCCGGAGCCAAGCGAATTTTACTCATTGTATAATAATGCCCTGGCTTTGTGCAGAAAAATGAGAGACAGGTTTACCATTTTGGATACCTATACCAACAACATGGAAACGGAAATTTCGCTGGAAACGGGCGTAAGGGAATTGATTACTTCGGATTTGGAACTTAAAAAATACGGAGCAGTCTATTTTCCGTACCTGGAAACTATTTTGAATTACCAATACGATCCCGAGGAAATCGAAATTACGCATGTCATTTCGGATGCTTCCCCGGTTTCAGATATACTGGAGGAGGTCGATGATATTTTGCTGGAAGCGGAAGTAATCATGACGGATTTGCCTTCGGAAGTCACCGCATTTTCGGATGCCAATACCGCCCTTCAGGCAGAAACGGATGAAAATGCAGTTACCACCAAGTCAACGGTGATTGATCCATTGCAGGGAATTGTGGATGGATTGAATGCCTTTGCGGGGCTGATGACCGAAGTGGTGGAGGATACCAACAATGTGGCAGCACTTGCTCAAGAGGTGGACGAAACGTTGGCAACAGTTGCTACCGAGGCTTCTAATGCGTTAAACGATGAACTGGAGGATGCCGCCAATTTACCATCTCTTATCCAGGGACTGCAGGGGCATTTGGATATTCTTAATGACGATGTCAATGGGGCAGCCGTTAAGCAAGCTTCTACCGATGCTCAAACCACCCTCACCGGTACGGACATTAACACACTTTTGCAGGGTATCCTGGATTTGATCGATCCGACGATTTTAGATGCCCTCCTGGATATTGAGGAATTGGATATGGTGTCGGAAGGAGAGCTTGAAGGTCTTTCTCTAAGTGAAGTGGAGGACATAGACAGTGCTACCTACAATAATATCAAGGCAGAAATTAACAAACTAAAAGTCCTGTTACCCCCATCTTCACTAATAGCAGGCGTGTATGCGCGCGTCGATTCCAATACCGGTGTTTGGAAAGCACCGGCAAACGTGTCGTTAAATTACGTGGTAAAGCCAAGCGTTAAAATCACTAACGACATGCAGGACAGGCTCAATGTGGACACCACTGCGGGAAAATCCATCAATGCCATCCGCTCCTTTACCGGGAAAGGCACCCTTGTCTGGGGAGCCCGTACACTGGCAGGTAATGATAACGAATGGCGCTATGTATCGGTCAGAAGGTTTTTCAATATGGTAGAAGAATCGACCAAAAAAGCCACCGAACAATTTGTATTCGAACCAAACGATGCCAATACCTGGGTGAAGGTTCGCGCTATGATCGAAAACTTCCTGATCCAACAATGGCGCGCCGGAGCATTAGCAGGCGCAAAACCAGAACATGCATTTTATGTTCGAATTGGTTTGGGGCAGACCATGACTGCCATGGATGTATTGGAAGGAAAAATGATTGTGGAAATCGGTATGGCAGTAGTTAGACCCGCCGAATTTATCATCCTGAAGTTTTCTCACAAGATGCAGGAGTCCTGATTACGTAATTTCACACCCTAAAATGTAACAAACCATGAGTTATCCATTATCTAAGTTTCACTTCCAGGTAGAATGGGCTGGAACGAATATCGGATTTACAGAAGTTTCCGGCCTGGACGTAGAAACGGAGGTCATCGAATACCGGCACGGGGCAAGTCCCGAATACAGCAAAACCAAAATGCCGGGAATGCAGAAATTTAGCAACATTACCCTCAAAAGAGGGACTTTTGCCAGTGATAATGAGTTTTATGCCTGGTGGAATTCAGTACAGCTCAATCAAATAGAAAGGAGAGACATTACCATATCGCTATTGAATGAAGAACACGAGCCAGTGGTAGTCTGGAAGGTAAAAAATGCCTGGCCTACCAAGGTGCAATCTACAGATTTAAAAGCAGATGGCAATGAGGTGGCGATTGAAAGCATGGAGTTGGTCCATGAGGGTCTGAGCATTCAAAACGAATAGGTATGGCTTATGATTACCCGCCGGTTGGTTTTCATTTTTCGGTCAGTTTTACCGGACTGGAAGAAGATGGTGATACTCAATTTCAGTCTGTATCTGGATTGACGGTTGATATGGAGACAGAGGAGTTTGCGGAAGGGGGTGAAAACAGGTTCAAGCATAAATTTCCGGTGAAAACCAAGTATCCGAATCTGGTTTTGAAGAGAGGAATGGCGCTAGAATCAGAGCTGATCCAATGGTGCAGAGATGCCATGGAGGGTTTTGAATTCATACCTAAAGACCTTACCATTCGCCTTTTGAATGAAAAGCACGAGCCGTTGCGGACCTGGAATGTAGTCCATGCTTTCCCGGTCAAATGGGCAATGGATGATTTTAATGCCCAGGAAAGCAAACTGGTCATCGAAACCCTCGAATTTTCATACCACTATTTTAAAATTTTAGATTGATGCCTATAGAAATCAAAGAGTTACACATCAAGATCAATGTGGATGATTCGGGAAAAACGAAAAAAGGAAAAAGTACCGGAACGGATGAAGTGGTAGCCATCTGCGTGGAGCAGGTTATGGAATTGCTCAAACTTCAAAAAGAAAGGTAATAGCATGAGCGAAGGAAAGTTAGAAAAGTTAAAATTAATTGCGTACAGCGACCCGGAGTTCAATGAAAAGGTCGCTGACGGGGAATTTTCTACCTTATTGAACCCGGAGAAATACCGCTATCAGTACAAGATAGATCAAAACGAAGACCAGGCGCCCGGGACCAGTGCTGCGCCCACGCGCTTTAATAAGAAGTTACCAGAGGAACTAGAACTGGATTTTCTGTTTGACCGCACGGGCATCGTACCCGGTAAGGAGGCGGTGGAAGATGGGGTAATAGACGACATTGAGCACTTCAAAAAAGTGATATTAGACTATAACGGGGAAGAACATAAACCTAATTATGTCATGATTTCCTGGGGAAGTCTTTTATTCAAAGGGTGCCTCACCGAAATGACGCTGGAATTCAAGTTGTTTCGCTCGGATGGAACCCCTTTACGAGCCCTGGCCAAAGCCAAATTCAAAGGGTTCGTTGAGGACAACCTTCGGGCGGCAAAAGAGAATAACAGTTCTCCGGATCTGACCCATTACCGGGTGGTAAAAGCAGGGGAAAACCTCCCCCTAATGGCGCAGAGAATTTATGGAGACCCTGGTTACTACCTGGAAGTAGCCAGAGCAAATAAACTGGCAAATTTCAGGAACTTAAAACCGGGACAGACGCTCTATTTTCCACCCCTTCAAAAACAATGACATGCCTAATAATGATGTAATCCAAACGGGGCGAAGTTCAGATTTGGTTACCCTGGAACTGCTTGTTAAGGGACAGTCCGTTCCGGATACGGTTCAAATTCAATCCGTATCTATCCAACGGGAAATCAACCGGATTCCGTATGCCAGAGTTACCCTGATTGATGGTGATGTGGCCAGAAGGGACTTTCCGATCAGCAATGAAGAAACCTTTTTACCAGGCAATGAAATCGAAATTTTATGCGGGTATCATAACGACAATTCAGGGGTTTTTAAAGGAATTATCACCAACCACAAATTGCGGATTAGGGATGGTAGGCAACAGTTGGTTTTGGACTGCCGGGACAAAGCTTACAAAATGACTCAGGGCAGAAAATCAGGGTATTATTACGATCAGGCTGATAGTGACCTGATGGAAGTGCTCATTCAGAGAAACGAGCTGGAAGCTGAGGTGGAATCCACCCATTACACCCATCCGGAATTGATCCAGTACCAATGCTCCGATTGGGACTTTTTAGTCACACGTGCTCAGGCCAATGGTAGGTTAGTGCAGGTAGAAGATGGGAAAGTAAAGGTAAACGCTCCTGACGTAGGCCAGACACCGTTGGAGACGGCTACTTTTGGAGCTAATATTTTGGAGTTTGATGCCGAAATGGACGGTAGAAACCAATTTTCAGCAGTAGCTTCTTACGGCTGGAACACTACAGATCAGGAAATGGTGAAAATTGAGGGGGCTGATCCTGGGGTACGATTAAACGGGAATATCAGTGCGGAAAACCTATCGGAAAGGATGGGAGCCGGGCCATTGGAACTAAGAAATGGCGGCCGGATTTCGGAAACAAGTCTTCAGGATTGGGCCGATGCAAATTGGTTGATCCGGCAATTGTCAAAAATAAGGGGAAGGGTGAAATTTCAGGGAATTCCACAGGTGCTACCGGGAAAGCTGATTGAGCTGAGTGGGGTGGGGGACCGGTTTTCCGGTACGGCCTATGTGTCGGGAGTACAACACCAAATTGCTGGCGGTAACTGGACCGTGGATGTGCAATTTGGTTTGGACCCGGACTGGTTTTCAGAAGCCAATCCCATCCACACTCAACCGGCATCGGGCTTGTATGCTGCTGTCAAAGGGCTCCAGATCGGTAAGGTTTCTCAGCTAGAGGATGATCCGGATGGGGAAGAACGAATCATGGTAACCTTACCGGTCATCAACGAAGAAGAACAGGGGGTATGGTGCCGGCTGGCTTGCCTGGATGCCGGGCAGGAACGGGGACTGGTGTTCCGCCCTGAAATAGGAGATGAAGTCATTGTAGGTTTTATCAATGAAGATCCCAACCAGGCAGTGGTGTTGGGTTCCTTACATAGTAGCAGCCATTCGAGCCCTTTTCCAGGCTCCAACGACAACCACCAAAAGGGATACTTATCCCGGGCCGGGATAAAAATCACCATCGATGACGAGTTGGGGGCTTTGACCCTGGAAACACCCTCCGGAAAAACCCTTGTTTTGGATGATGACGGTGACCAGGTGACACTGAAAGATGACCATGGAAATACGGTAGTAATGGACAGCGGGGGAATGGTTTTCGAAAGTTCCGGTGACATTGCAATCAAAAGTTCCGGTGACCTTTCCCTGGAAGGTACAAATGTGAAAATAACGGCACAGGCTGAATTCACTGCTGAAGGATCTGCCGGTTCCACCTTGTCTAGCAGTGCAACCACTACAGTTAAAGGCTCTTTAATTCAAATAAACTAGCACGTATATGGGATTGCCAGCAGCAAGAATTACAGACATGCATGTTTGCCCGATGGTTAACCCGGGAGGAGTGCCTCATGTAGGTGGCCCGATCATGCCACCCGGGGAGCCAACCGTACTAATAGGAGGGATGCCAGCCGCTAAAGTCGGCGACATGGCTACCTGTTCGGGTCCGCCGGATACCATCGTTGCTGGCTCCTCTACGGTTTTTATTGGGGGAATGCCTGCAGCGAGGATGGGCGACAGTACTACACACGGCGGTTCGATCGTAGCCGGACTGCCAACAGTATTAATTGGCTAACAGAAGTGATTATGGAAGAAGATATGGGATTTTTGGGAAGGGGATGGCGTTTTCCTCCTTCATTCGATGAGAAGACCCAAGCTGTGAGTATGTCTTCCGGAACGGCGGATATTCAGGAAAGCCTGTGGATTCTATTATCTACCCGCCTGGGAGAACGAATCATGCAGCCAAAGTATGGCTGTCAGTTGGATGAACTACAATTCGGTGCACTGAACCGAACCACCATTACCTACGTGTCAGAATTGATTCGTACTGCTATTTTGTACCACGAACCCCGGATAGAGGTTGAAAAAATTACCATTAAAGAAGATGAAAGTACTGAAGGAAAGCTAATCATTGATTTGACCTACCTTGTAAGAGGGACCAATTCCAGAATGAATCTCGTTTACCCTTATTACCTGACTGAAGGAAGGGGTCGTTTATAACCATGCAGCCGGAAAACCTGAACATATTGAAAATTTTGTGGCGAAAAGGCACTTCCCAGGAAGACAGGAAGCATGCATCCCTGAAACCTGAAAATTTGGATCTTATGGGGCTGAATGTGGAAGACTGGGTGTTTTTTGCCCATAATTTTGCCCGATTTATTCCTTTTTTAGCTACCTCAGGTTCCCGTCAAACCATCCAAAACTGGCAGGTGTTTTTTTCGGATCTTATTGAACTTGAAGAGATACCCTCTAAAGGAACAGAAGCATATGAAAACCTGGAAAGAAGTCTTCGGGAAAAAATCGCCCATTTTTCCAATTCAGGAGACCTTGCCCCACAACTTGGCCTTTTGGTGGCATTTCTCAAGCTATTGGGTTATTCCCGGGAGCGCATAAATGGGATAACGAAGCGGCACCTGGATTTTTATTACCGTTCCGTTTTGAAGGTACCCAAGAATCCGGCCCGATCTGATGAGGCTTTTTTGGTAATCGAGATGGCTAAAAACCTGCCGGTTTACTTACCGGCAGGCACTTTATTTGACGGTGGAAAAGACGATTTGGGAATCGCCCGGCATTATCGGTCGTTAAGCGATTTCTTTCCAAATCTGGCCCGTGTAGCGGTATTGAAAAACAGATATGTAGATGGTTCCGGTAAAAAAATTCGGATTAGCCAGATAGCGGATTCCCTGGATGGTAATGGTAGTTCGTTTTCCTCAGCAAATCAAGGCTGGTGGCCCTTCGGACATTCAGGAGATAATCAGGAATTGCCCGCACTACAAGCCGGTACTTTCGGGTTTGGGGTTTCGACAGCGACACTTAGGTCTGCAAGCACAGCCGACCGCTATTTTAAATTTGAATTTGAGTTTAAAAATAACCTTTCTTTTTCCGGCAATCCATCAGATGTCGTGGATTTGTTTTCCTGCCATTGTACTTGCGAACAGGGCTGGGTGGTACTTTCTCCTTCCAATCACCCTGAAATGGGAATGAGCTGTTCGGTTTCAGGAAAGAAAATGAGTATTGTTCTGCACCTTGATAAGCAACAGCCGTCACTATTGGGGCAGGAAGAAAAAGTTCACCAATCGGTAATTGGAAGCGGGGCTCCGTTGATTTGGTTTGACCTGAAATGTTCCGGTTCCAAGGCATACCATTGGATCAAGGGACTGAGTGAAACCCCATTAAAGAATATCAGGATTTACGCAAAATACAAAGGCATACGGCAGACGGTTTTGGAATCTGATTTAGGAATACTTAACCCGGCGAAACCGTTTCAGCCTTTCGGAAGCATACCCAAAAAGGGTAGCAGTTTTTATATTAAGTACCCGGATTGGGAAGTAAAGAGTCCCTCCAGAGTGCAGATAGATGGAAAGTGGTCGAATACCCCGATGGGCTTTAAAGAATGGTATTTTGGATACCGGGATGTAGGAGAAGACTATTTAAGCAAGGACAACTTTCTTTCCCAGCATTTCACCCCCCTTGTGAGCCTGAGCCAGCCGATCAAGTTTTTGTTATGGGAGCCGGGTGGACTGAAGACACCTCTATTGACGAGCCAGATTAAAGTGAATACCGATCCATCCAACCTGATTGTCAAGAATGATGCTTATTTCAAGGCTACCATTTCGATGGGAGAAGATCAAGATTGGACGAACTATCAAGATGATGTCCCTTTGTTTAGCGGAGATCCGGGTGACTATTCTTTTGCGACCGATATTTCACCGAAGGCTGGAAAAACCAGTATTTCTGCGAGCGGGGGTATTAAAGTTACCACCTTGCAATCCTTCCTGCATGATCTTTTTCCCAGGCTATACGCATTGGCCATGTCCAGCGACCAGCCGGAAACACCCATCCCTAATGAACCATACACGCCTTTGTTAGAGCGTTTGGAGATAGGTTTTGAAACCGACGAAACCTACGATCTGAGTTCGGGGAATTACGGGGGGGTAGAATTGTTTTACCGGGATGATTTCGGACATTTTGAGCAGGAAAACGACAGAAAGTCGGTAGATTTCCAGTCCGCAGAGGAGAATTATTTGCTCGCTTTTCCAGGAGAGGGAGGAGAATTATTTATAGGAATTAATGAACTGTTAAAAGACCAGCAACTATCCCTGCTATTTCAGGTTTTGGAAGGTAGTGAAAATCCATCGAATGCGAGCTTCACTCCTGAAACCGCGCTGCAATGGTCTGTATTGGCCGGTAATTATTGGAAGTTGCTGACGAAGGATCAGCTGGGTTCCAATCAAACCGAAAATTTTTTACGATCTGGCATTCTTGTTTTGAACCTGCCGAAGGAGGCCTTTGAATCACACAGCCGAATGCAGGATGATTTGGTGTGGATTCGGGTAAGGACTTCTAAAGCTTTTGATGCTAGCAGCCGGATGTTGGGCGTGTATGCGCAGGCAGTGAAAACCCGATTTGAGGATCGTAAAAATGAGCTTAGCCATTTGCAGGATGGCCTACCGGCTGAAAGCATCAGCAAAATGGTAGAACGAAAGGCGGGGGTTAAAACCGTGTTTCAGCCCTTCAATTCCTTTGGAGGAAAGGCACCGGAGACCGATGTGGCATTTCAAACCCGGGTGAGCGAACGGCTGCGCCATAAAAACAGAGCCGTTTCGCTATGGGATTTTGAGCATTTGATTCTGGAGGAATTTCCGGAAGTGTATAAGGTGAAATGCCTGAACCACACCTGTTCTTCCTCTTTTTTATCGCCCGGCAACGTTCTGTTGATCGCGGTGCCCGATACGGTGAATAAAAATGTGTACGATATTTTTAAACCGGCCCTGAGTGGTGCCAAATTGGAACAGATAGAATCCTTTTTATCAGAAAAAATTTCCCCGCAGGTGGAGGTGAAGGTAATCAACCCTTTGTATGAGGAAATAAAAATCAAAGTTCAAGTCCAATTCAAAAAGGGTTTGGATGCTGCTTTTTACCGAAATCAAATGGAACAAGACCTCATTCTTTTCTTATCTCCCTGGACTTCCGGTAAAAAACAAGCCATTGATTTTAGCAGCTCCATTAATAAGAGTGGCTTAATCTACTTTATGGAGAAACTAGACTACGTTGACTTTATTCAACGGCCTATTTTGTTCAAAAATGAGGTAGAAGTAAAAGACAATGTATTTCCCAAGAGCCCGAAACACATTCTGGTATCTGCGGAATCACACGATATATCCTTGTATGAAATCAGCTAAAAAACGTACATGACAACAGCTACTTCATATAGCCCGCTATCCAAAAACATTCGCAGTAATGACGACCTGGACTTTCAATTTTTAAGGGAAAAAGGCATTTCTTACATACAGGAAATGAGTCGAAGTATTTGGACGGATTACAATACGCACGATCCGGGAATTACCGTACTGGAGATCTTGTGTTATGCCCTAACCGATTTGGGTTACCGGCTATCTTTGCCCGTTCAGGACCTGCTCTTCGAAGGGGATAAAAGAAATTACCTCAAAGACCATTTTCACCTGGGACCTGAGGTGTTGCCCTGCAAGGCGCTTACTGAGCTGGACTACAGGATGTTGGTTATCGATTTGCAAGGGGTCAAAAATTGCTGGTTGGAGCCCTATACGAAAACGGTGTATGCGGATTGTAAAAATTTCAAACTATCCTATGATTCGGGTATATGGGAGGGCCTGCCCCAAAAATACCACCGTTCCTTTGATCTGAAGGGTCTGCATCGCATCCTTGTAGATACCGAGCCAGAAGTGTCTATTGCATCCATTAAAAAACAGGTCTTCCGCCTGTATCATGCCAACAGGAACCTGTGTGAAGATTTAGTGGAGGTAGTGGAGGTGACTACCCAGCCGATACAGGTGTGTGCCATTATTGACATAGCCCCGGAAGCAAACGAAGAGCAGGTTTCGGCTATCATACAATGGAAGATTGAGCAGTATTTTTCTCCGGATTTGCAGTTTTATTCTTTCCAGGAAATGGCTGCAAAAGGATATTCCATGGATCAGATGTTTGAAGGGCCATCCTTGACTCATGGCTTTCTGGATCCCGAAGAAGTACGGAAAGCCTCTCTTAGAAAGGAAGTACGGCAGTCAGATATTATCCAGTTGATCATGGAGGTGGAAGGCGTGAATTCCATTCGGGACATTCGCATCAACAATTGTGAGGAGGGAAGTGAACAAGGAAGTTGGGTCCTGAAAATTGACCCGGGTAAAAAGCCGGGGCTTTGTGATAAAAGCAAGTTTAATTTTTATAAGGGCTTGCTTCCGGTAAATGTGAATGAACGTGCAGTAAATGCTCATAAAGAGAAGTTACGAAGAGAACAATACGATGCGCAATACCAGGGAAAGGCCAAAGAGCCTTCCATGCCAGAACCAGAAGACTATCCTTTGGGAGAATTCATCAGTATCCGGAATGACTTTCCCGAAGTGTACGGAGTAGGCCCGGTAGGCTTGCCGGATTCCGTTGATGCTGAAAGAAAGGTCCAGACCGAGCAGTTCAAGGCTTATCTAACTTTCTTCGATCAGATTCTAGGCAGTTATTTTAAGCATTTGTCTCAGGTAAAATCATTACTTTCCGTATTTACAACTTCCGAAAGAACGTATTTTTCGCAGGCGGTTACGGATATCGGTGATGAAGGCGGTTTTTTGAATGAGGAATATGCGGAAGAATCCTTTCAGCAAGGACTGTTTTCCGCTTTTGACGAATCCAATGCCCGAAATCAAAAAATTAAAGATCACTTGCTTGCCAGATTTGCTGAAAAATTCAGTGAGTACGCCTTTATTATGAAAAAAATTTACGGTGAAGGAGTGGATCAACAGGTGCTCGATACCAAATCCTATTTTTTGAAAGAATATGGGAACTTCAGCGTGGAAAGGGCTTCAGCCATGAATTACTACCGTCAGCCCTTGAGCAACTTATGGGATAGTAATAACACTTCGGGAATAGAAAAAAGAGTCGCTTTATTGGCAGGAATCCGCAATTTTATGCGTAAAAATCTGGCCCGGTCCTTTTTCGAGATTTACCCGCTTACCAATTCGGATGGTGATGCTGTTTACCGATGGCGGGTCTATGATCAAAACCGCAGTATTTTGCTGAACGGAACAGAGGATTACCCGAGCCGTTCAGCCGCACACCGGGAAATTTACCTGGCGATACAATTGGTGAAAGCGTTTCCCAGGGAAACATTGATTCAATATTTTGAGCAACTGGAGGAAATTCCAGACCAGGCATTTGCGGTGGGCTGTTTCCGGATTACGATATCGCCTTCGGGAAGGTTTTCGTTCAGCATCATCAATCCTTCCGTGCAGGATACGCAGACATCTGATTACATCATTGCCAGTCAATACCGGTATTACGCGTTTCCAAATATACTACCCGCAATGCTCTCTTTTATAGATTTTATGAACCAGCAATTCGATGATGAGGGGATTTTTCTGGTAGAAAACACCTTGTTGCGACCGGATTTTGATCCGGAATCCAAGGTAGAAAAGACCTTTTTGCCCTTTTGTAAAGACGACTGCCAGCCGGGCACTTGCCTGGATCCTTACTCATTTAAAGTCACGATTGTCCTTCCGGGTAATACCTTCCGGTTTGCCGACCGGGATTTCAGGGATTTTCTGGAAAATCTAATTCGGGAGGAATTACCCGCCCACATTCTCGCAAAAATTTGCTGGATCGGAAAGGCTCAAACGGGAAATCTGGAACAGGTAGATCAGCTGGCCCAATTCGAGGAATCCTACAAGGAATTTCTTAAAGGGCTGAGTCAGGGGGATTATGCCTCCCACCAACCGTTTATTGAAACAATAGCAGAATTACGCTCTATTTATCCCACAGGCACGCTTTATAACTGTGAAAGGGAAGATGAAAGCAATGCCCTTCGGGATACGATTATATTAGGAAGAACGAATCTAGGAACCATCTAATCACACAGGCCATGTCAAACAAATTGAGTTCCGTTATTTACAACTACAGGCGCTACAAGGCGGATCAGGTACTTACCCACACGCAGCTAAATGAATCCATTTCCTACTTTGAAGACCAGGATCGGCTGACGCGATTGGCCCTTCATGGTGCCGGAATCGTTCATGGATTTAACGTTACCCTGGATGAGGGAGGCGAAGGCCCGCAGGTGAGCATCGGTCAGGGCGTGGGAATTACGACTGACGGCGATCTGCTTTTGCTTCACGAAGCGGTACCGGAAACCGAACCACCGGAGAACACCATTGGTATCGAAGGGTTAAGTTATTCTCATTTTCGTGAATTTTCAGATGAAAATGCCAATTACAGTCCCTATTTTTTTCCAGAAGGAGAACAAATGCCCCTGTGGGAACTTTGTGAGGAAGGCGACGAGGAAGCACAGCCGCTGGAGGAATTGCCCGGATGGGAAGATAAGGTCTTTCTTCTTTACCTGGAGTGTTACCCCAAACCGCAGGATATATGTGGGGATATTAACTGCGATAATCAGGGAATCGAACAAGTAAGCCGCTTGCGAATTCTGTTGATGGAAGAAGAGCAGGTGGAAGGTCTAGTTAGCCATGACCCCATCTTTTTACGAAAACGAAAAATCAGCGAGGCCCTGAATGCGCTATCGCCACTTCAACTGCTAAAGGTGGTTCACCAAAAAGAAAACTCGCTTTCCTTGCAGCAGATGGACCGGTTGTACAGAAATGCCATCTTTGAAGGAAATACCCTGACTGATCTCCGCGCTGGTTTGCAACTTATTAGCTCAGAATTTGACTTTTTATTGCAGCAGGACCCCACTCTTGCAGAACTAACTAGTCAATTGGATGAATTGCTGCTGCTGCATTTTGGCACAGAGGAAGAGGAAAGTTATCAATACCAGCAGTACCGATACCTATTAATGAAGGATTTGCTGGCGACTTTTAATAAGCTATTGAAAGCCCTGGAAGCGTTTGACAGTTGGCCAAATCCGGATGTAAACGCTTTTCCAAAGCACCTGCTTCTTGGTAAAATAGGAGATAGGGCTTATAGACATGATTTTTACCCGTCCCCGGCCTTAAGCAATGCGAATCACCAGCAGGATGAAATTGCTTCCCTGGTAAAAAAAATATTTTACTTGTTACATTCCTTTGACCTGGATGCGAGTGATGGCCTGCGCATCATTCCAAGTGGATTGAACCATGCAGATGGCCGTTTTCCTTCCATCCCCTTTTATTATCAGTCTAATCCGGAACTTGCTATTCATTGGCAATGGCCGGCAATACCCGTGACCTATCATTACGATATGGGAAGTAATCCCTTACTCATGGAGTATAACGGGCTGGACCGGTACCTGATTGGAGGACATTTGGAAACAGATGCCGAAAGTACGTTTCAATCCATTCAATCCATGGTAAAACAGTTCGGCTTGGAATTTAAGGTATATCACTTTGATCTCACGGTCAATCCATCGGATTTCAATGCTTTCCTGGATAGGCATCCCTCGCTCCGTTCCATGGGAGGAGTGCCCAAATCGGGGACATATGTCCTGTTAAGCAATGGAAATCTGGTTTTTGGAGACCTGGCTTTGGATTATCGGGTGCTGGCAAGGTCTGAAGAAGCAAAAGCCAGTCATATCCGGGTGGCGGCTTGTAGTTATCCATGGATCAGTAGTTTAAAATATTTGAACAACCTGTCGCGTAGTCTGAAGGGAAGCCCCCGCAGATCTGGGATACAACCCGAAAATTACCGCTTGGTTGTGAGAGATTATAGGATCAATGGGCATCCGATGATCAGTGGACCGCTTACCTTGACTATTCCGCTGGAAGCCGTAGCGAGTCGCAGAATGCATGCCATCACCGAAATGCTAAATGAGCGCTTTCCGGATGGTTTGGTTTTTGACTTTGACGAATCGCTTAAAAGGCTGATAATTAGCCGTCCATTTGACGACGAATTCAGTATAAGTTTCGTGGATATCACCTTAAATATCAACAGTCCGCTGTACACCTACACCCAGGATGGCATGGAAAAAGCAGACCAGACCTTTCGGTTGGATGCTGTTCGCTGTGAGGAAGTCAGAAAGTACCGGCCCGCCACCTACCTGCAATTACAGGAAGAGTTTGCGCCCGTAAATAAAGATGACGATTACGGAGCATATAAAGGAAAGTGGCAGGAGTGGTACCGATTGATTGAACAGTTGAAAACGGATCCGCGGTTTACTGGTAGTAACAAGCCCCGAATACCCCAAAGCTTCGACGATTTGCCTGCCTCCCTGCAACGTATCATCACTCGGATTCGGAATGTCCTGGAGCAATCGGAAATCAGCCATCAACTTTACCTGACAGGAGACTGGGTGAGGGGTAGTTGGGCTAGTATAGAAATGATTGATGACTATCGAAACACCAGTAATACCAGTGATCTGATATTCCGATTTCTGAATTTACGCTCTAAATTGCATGAAAAGGAACAGGCGACGAAAGCTTCCTTATTCATCGTTTTGACCAGCGAAGGTGATCGGGCCAGTATGGAAGCATTGATGGAGGACTGGACAGATGTAGCCGATATTTACATTGAGGGGCCTAGAACAGGCAGTAGAAGAAGGGTAATTGATGGTATAGCAGAAAAGATCAGGCTATGAAAAGGGACCAAACGTACAAATTCCGGATGACGTTTGGTCCCTCATGGGCTTCTTTCCTAGTTCTACAGACTTTAATCTCTAATCTAGTAACGCAACGACTCAAAAGTGATGTAAACAACACAAAAGAACGCGCAATTTCCAGATATTTTGACTTTACGACTGCTTCCTATTCCATACTTAATTGCCAGTAAAATAATGCTTTGTCTTGCGACTTTGCAGAGATAAAAATACAGAAAAATAGTTACGAATCAAATCAATTATGCGTAAAAATGGCAACCATATCGTTCAAAAAGTTACTCTGGACATTTTTACCAATTCGACGGAAACAGGTAAACTCATGGAAAGAGAGGCGGCAACCTTTTTTTATCAGAAAATTCTACCCCACCTGGAAGCTTATTTTGATGAATTGGAAGCGCAGTTGGGAAAGCAGACGCTGGAGATACCCCGCCTTTCTTTAGATCTACAGTTCGAAACGGATGATTTTTTCGGTGAGCCAAATTTTGAGCGGCCCATTCGCATGGCAATGAATGAACTTATCGGTGAAATGCCTGAATTGCGTTCTCCCATTGAAAGTTTTGCCTACAGGTATAAAGAAAATGGGAAGCCAACTTCTCCGGCACGAAGAAATGAAACGTTTCCCAAAGAAAAAATAGAGAAAGGTCCACAGCTGAGGCAAAAAGAGGATCGGTTTTTTGAGGCTTGGCTGCATTTCCTTCAAACTGGTTTATTGCCCTGGTGGTTTGAAAGCCAACTCGCAAAAGAAGCGTTTCAAAGGGCAACCCTGGTCTCTGAGCTCAAAGCCATTGGCAAACGGAGGTCCTTCCTGCATAGCCTGCAGTTTTCTCAGGTACGGTATCGACTGATTTCACAATATTCCGTTTCAGAGCTGAGTGCTGTACTCTGGGAAGGTCTTAAAGAATGGGTGTCTCTGGAAAAGTCGGCAATGGAGGCCCTTTTAGAAAAATTCCCGGCAAAGGAAAGGCATGTGCTGGTGGGGATCTTGGTTGCCAAGGGGTTTGATCATCTGAAAATGGCAAGAGAGACCGGAAAAATGGCTCGCTGGTTTCGTGAACATGTTTCCCAGGAAGGTAAAACCCAGTTAATTAAAGTAATTCTTCCCTTGATTTCAGCGGAAGATCGACGGGATTGGAGTACATTTCTAGAGAAAGGGATACTTGCGGGGCCTGAGTCAGGATTCGAAACCGAAAAGCAGGCATATACGGAGAAAGAGCTTGACGAATTGGAAATAGAGGAGGGGGTAAAGAAAGCTGAGCAATATGTGGATCGTGCCGGGTTAATTTTGATTCACCCCTTTCTGAAAGCCTTTTTTGCGGATTGCGGATTTTTGGATGAAAAAGGAAATCTTATTGAAAAAGAGTTGGCCGCTCATTCGCTTTATTTCCTGGCGAACAGGGAGGAGAAGCCGTTTGATTTTGAACTGCTTTTTGAAAAATACCTTTGCGGCATTCCATTGCAAATGCCCGTTTCCCGGGAAATCACCTTACCAGATGCCGTTAAAGAAAATACGGAGAGGTTATTAGGATCCTTACTAGAACATTGGGGAAAGCTGAAAAACACGGGAAAAGAAACCGTCCGAAACGAATTTATTAATCGCAGAGGTAAATTGGTCATCGAATCGTCCGCTGATCATCTTTATGTCGAGCGAAAGCCTCAGGATATATTATTGGAGAGCTTGCCGTGGAATTTATCCCTGGTGAAGCTTCCCTGGCATTCAAAATTAGTATGGGTAGAATGGTAATTTGTTAACGACATGAAAAAAGCTGTTTATAGAAGATCTTCCGTCGGGGTTATGAACCCATTTTTCCATCACAGGAAAGAAAATCCGTTCTTCCGTTCAGGCAACCCAGGTTCGGAGCAAAGGATCGCCTCAAAAGAGGAGGAGTCATCTGAAAATTTACTGCAAAAACAAGTGGAGGAACAAGAAGCAGAAGAGCATCTTCAGATGGTCGAATCCGATGAAGAGCAAGTTCAGATGACCGAATCGGAAGAAGAGCAAGTGATGAGTGAAACCGAGGAAGAGGTTCAAATGCAGCAAGAAGAAGAGTCGGTTCAAGCCAAGGCAAACCAAAATGCTTCTGATTTTGACAGGCAAGGGAATGCGGAAAAAATGGAACCGCTGCTTCGTCAGGAAACGGGCAAGGGAAGGCCTCTTGAAAACCACACCCGGGAATCAATGGAGGAAGCTTTTGGTGCTGATTTTGGTGCTGTCCGTGTGCACACCAATGCTACTTCCGAGCGGATGAACAAGGAGCTGAATGCGAAAGCATTTACGTATGGAAATGATATTTTCTTTAATAAAAACAACTACCATCCGGATACCAAAGCGGGAAAACAACTCCTGGCACATGAGCTTACACATACCATCCAGCAAAAAGGGCTGAAATCTAAATTAAAACACCTGATAGAAAAAGGTGAAGAAAAATCTCTTTTAGGGGGGCTTATAAAGGATTTGCATCATCAGTCCAATCCGGATAATATCATGTGGAGAGGAGGAGGACACCCTGGCTATACCGCTGCTGAAGCGGATGCTAAACTGGTAAAAACCAATGAGGAGCAATTAGATACCGTCAATCAAAACATCGAGAACAAAAAGGTCAACCAATTTGATCTTTTTAGCCTGGTGGATTTATATACCCTGGAGAAATAGTTTTTAATTAGTACTGCCATGAAAGTATTTCAACGGACATCAGGCAAGCCCAATCAAGCTCCCGCAACGGAGCAAAGCGGTGATTTTTTCCAAGCTAAACTTCAGGTGGGGCAGCCCGGGGACAAATACGAGCAAGAGGCCGATGCCATGGCAGATCAGGTGGTTCAGAGGTCTTCCGAATCCCAATTGGAGGAAAAATCTGGCTCCTTGCAAGCACAGGAGGATACAGTGAATCGGGTCCAAAAAAAGGAGCACCCGGCAGGCGAGGTACAAGCACAGCCCCTTGCGGGCGGTGTAACGCCTGTATTTCGGTCAGAAGCTGCCGAGGAACCTGCTACGGAAGAAGAAATAGTCCAAAAACAGGAAGAAAAAGAGGTGCATCGGGATACCCAGTCCGGGGAACATGCTTTCCCTGCGGAGGAGGATGCCGGGATGCTTCAACGGAAGGAAGATGCCAATTCGGAAATCAGTACCCATCTGGAATCACAGATTTCCCAAAAATCCGGAGGATCGGCCATGGATCCAACGACACGGAAAGGTATGGAAAGCGGTTTTGGGGCGGATTTTAGCCAGGTAAACATTCATACCGATGCGCAGGCGGTTCAAATGAGCCAGGACCTGGGGGCTCAGGCCTTTACGCATGGAAGGGATATTTATTTTAACGAAGGTAAATACAATCCCTCCAGTCAATCCGGGCAACACCTGTTGGCCCATGAGTTGACACACACGCTTCAGCAGGGGGCAAGCACTACCGTACAAAAAAGTATCATTCAAAAAACCGAAGACCAAGTTTCGGAGCCAGTGTCTAATTCGCATTTTTTCACAGACCAAGGTACGCGAGAGGACTATTCGATTGATACCAGTCTGCAAACTATAACGATACCGAAGATTGGTGTACCCAGGTTTAAGGTTCCCTTCGGCCCAAATACGAGGTTTCAGCTGCCGGTAGGAGGCCCAAATCGCCAAAACAATCATTTGACCGTATGGGAAACCAGTGCGATGAGTGGAAGCGGTTTTTCAGATGAATTTTCCAATAAAATTCGACAAGAAAATCCACCACCACTGGCTGAAATTCGTACGCCAGTTTACTATTTAACACTGAAGGGTGGTAGTGCAAGGGAAACCAGGGGGCAATCTGACGGGGAGGAAGGTGTAATATTTGGAAGTGAAGCAACAATTAAAAGAAGAATTTCCCGACCGTATTGGACTTCGTCAGGTCAGTACAAACCCCATGACGTAGACCATAAAAGGGAGCTACAACTTGGAGGGAACGAGACGGATCTACAAAACATGTGGATGTTAGAGTCATCGGCGAATCGTTCTTCGGGCTCTCTGATTAATAATGAAATCAATAGGAGAATTAGACTAGCACTTACCGAATCCAACGATTTTTTGTTAAACCCACCGGATTTCGACACAGTTAAAAGTAATTATGCGATTACCGTAGAAAACGGAGTGGCCGCAGGCAGGGGGATGAACCTTGCTAGCGGAGCAGATTCAAATCAATATTGGTCATTGGACAGCGTAAAAGAAGGTCGTCATTTACGCGGATTGAAATTTTTTTCGGAAGCAGAAGTAGAGGCAGCAGGTTTAAGAGGTAGTCCTAATGAATTGGTGTTGTATTCAAATGCTACTGGCGGTCGGATGATAAAAATACCTTGGGATGAAACTGCACGGAGTGCAGGAAGAAAAGATGGTTTAAGTGAGTTAGGTATTTTTATAGGAAAAAGAGGAGGTGCCAATTTAAGAATTGATAGCGTTATTTACACCTCAGCAACAAGTGGGGAGGAGCAAGGTGGAAATGGAGCGGTAATTTGCACCGCTTTTCCGGGCGCAGACGGAATGATAAGGGAGAAAACCAACCTCGCATTTACGATAAATCCTGACCCTGGTGTGTCCTATGGAGGTGTAATTTCAAGACCAAGTGTGTTACAAGCAGCGTTGCACGCTTTGGAGCTCAGGCAGCTAAGTCCCATCACGCTTTCCACCGCTGAATTAGATGATGAAGTAGGCCTGAAAGCCTCTGGAACAATTGCTCCAACTGTTCCTCTTATCTCTAATGCAGGAATTACTATTGAAATTGACTCAGATGGTGTTAGAATTAGCAAGATTTTTAGCGCAAGTGATTTTAACTTTCCTTCTCCATTTACTATTTCCAATACTTCGCTTGAAATATTTGCAGGAACAGCAGGGTTGGGCATAGCAGGGGAAGTGAATTTTGAAATAAACCAGGTCGGCGAAGGCCATATTGGCGCAGCGGCTTCGACTTCCGGAGGTTTTGAACTGGAGGGTGCATTTAATTTCGATTCCGAGCTGTTTGATCCGGCCGAGATCAACGTGGAATACAAAGAAAATACCTGGACGATCGGCGGCGAAATAGGTATTCCGGAAGGAAAAGTCCGGGGAGTCAAAAGTGCCACCATTACGGCTTCCTACAGTGAAAACAACTTTGCAGCCTCGGCGGAGGCCGAACTGGATATTCCAGGCATTGAGCGTGGAAGCATGGATATACAATACGGTGAAGCGGGATTTTCCATCGGAGGAAATTTTGATCTGAGTAGTGATATTCCAGGTATAACCGGCGGAAACGTCGAAGCTAGGGTATCTAAACCCGCTGGAGCCGAAGCTTATGAGGTTTTTGTGTCCGGTACTGCCCAACCTGATATTCCGGGAATTACCACGTCCTTAGCCGTAACCTACGAAAACGGTGCACTAACCATAGAAGGTTCGGCTTCCTACAGTCGGGGAATGTTAAGCGGTACCATTGAAGTGGGAGCTACCAACCGGCCCATTGGTGAGGATGGGCAACCTGCGGGTGAACCCGACGAAAGCATGCGGGTATATGGTGGAGGGGAACTAACCTTACAGCTTACGCCTTGGTTGGCAGCCACCGCCGGGGTCCGCCTGTTACCTACCGGGGAAATTGAGGTGAACGCCAGGCTGGCCTCCGAAAGCTATGAAGTATTCCGAAGAAGGGAATTTAATAGAAACCTCTTTCGGGTACCGACTATTGAAATCCCCTTGTTTGCCATACCGCTGGGGCCAAGAAGTATTGGGCTGGTAGCCCAAATTGGCGGCGGACTGGATTTCACTGCTGGTTTTGGTCCGGGTGAATTGCGCAACCTGTCGGCAGAAATCACCTACAACCCTGAGCGGGAGGAGGAAACCACCGTTGCCGGTCATGGGGAGTTTGCCATCCCTGCAGATGCGGGGCTGACCCTAAGAGGAGATTTGGGCTTGGGAGTGAGTGTGGCCATCGCCAGCTTGTCAGGGGGAATCGAACTTACCGGTACCCTGGGACTGGAAGGCGAGGCCCTGGCAGAAGTAGATGTCAATTGGAGTCCCCAGACGGGCCTGGCATTGGATGCCAGTGGTAGGATTACGGTAAACCCAAAATTTGTCTTCGAAATCAATGCCTTTGCCCGAGCCAGTTTGGGGGTAGGATTTTTGTCCATATCGGAAACCTGGCGGCACAACCTGGCAGCCTATGAGTGGGGGCCTGGGATCCAGTTTGGGATTGTATTCCCGGTACATTACCGGGAAGGGGAGCCTTTTGATATGTCCTTTGATGACATTGAAGTCATCTATCCCGACCTGGACGTAATCGATATGGCAAAAGGCCTGGCTTCGGATATAAAAGACGATTTATTTGCTTAAATTGGGGGAATGGATAAAGAAAAAGCCATAGCACTGAACAATGAGGGTGCCAGCCATTTTCTCAATAAAGAGTTCAATAAGGCATTGGAATGCTATAATAAGGCCTATGAATTGGATCCTACTAACGCTTCGCTATTGAATAACCTCGGACTTTATTACCATCAGGGAAAAAAATACCAAAAAGCCCTGCAATTTTTTGAAAGGGCACTAAGCCTGGCTCAGAAGCCTCAGTTTATGGTCAATGCAGGTAATTCACTCGCCATGATGGGTAAGTACGAGGATGCGGCTTTGCAGTATGAAAATGCGCTACAGCAAGAACCGAATCACAATAGTGCCCGGGTCAGCCTGGCACATTTGGCCGCACACACCGGAGATTTTAAAAAGGCAATTGCCATTTGGCAGGAATTGATGCGGTCCGCACCAAGCAGTGTGTACGCCATCGAACTGGCCAAAGTGTATATGAAAATAAAGGACTGGGAAAAAGCATTGAAAACCCTGCATGGAATAGAGGCCTCTGAGGGGAATGTCATGGCCTGGCGGATGATCGGGCAGTGTGAATACCAACTTAAAAACTTCGGTTTAGCTCAAAAAGCCTTTAAAATGGCCTTGGCAGAAAATCCGGACGAAGTAGAAAGCAGGCAACATCTCGCTATCAACTACCTGGCCATGGGAGATTGGGAAGAAGGAATCAGGCAGTTGGAGATGATCCTTCAAATGAATCCTGAGAACTATCAGATAATGACCGAACTGGCAGTTGTGTACTTAGGTAAAGGATACATGGAAAAGGCGACTACCTGGCTGGATAAAGCCCTGACTATTAAGCCTGATTTCCCCAAAGCGTTGCGATATAAGCAGATGTTGGATGCTAACCAATGAAAAGCCTATTTTAGCTGGATTTTTCATAAACCGGATTTTTGTATGAGGGAATTGCTGGAATTTTTGAAAGTGGTGATAAAAAGTCGCCTGGACCACGATCTGGGAAAGACCAAAACCCTGCTGAAACCCCAAATGGAACTTTCTTTTGATCCGAACCAATTTCTTGGAAAAACCATCAAAGAGTTGGGGATCAAAGACCAGGATTTGCTGTTACTGGCACTGGCCCTTTCTCCCTATCTGGATCCAGGTTTGTTAAGTAGAACCATTCATTCCTATTTTCCAGAGGGGGCAGATTTTCCGGAATTTGGAGGATATAAAAGTACCTACCACCGGGGGATTATTCCTACAGGAGAAACCTTGTTGTACCTGCTGGCGGGAAAGGATCCCCTTACGCGCAAGAAATACCTGAATATTTTTCAGGACTCCCCATTAGTTACCCACCATTACGTAAGCCTCGGAAACACAGCAGCAGAAGAACCCTTTTATGCCGGTCCGTTAATTCTCGATGGGGAGTTTGCCGAGCAGCTTTTGCTGGAAAAGGTAAGAGCACCGCAACCAAGCTCGGGGTTTCCTGCCGAACGCATACAGACCGATTTGGACTGGGAAGATCTGGTACTGTCCGAAAAAACGCTGGTTCAGATTAGGGGACTGGAACAATGGCTAAGCTATAACGACCAACTGATGGAAAGCTGGGACCTTAAGAAAAGAGTTAAACCCGGTTATCGGGTGATGTTTTTTGGTCCTCCCGGAACGGGTAAAACCCTGACTGCCGGTCTTCTGGGTAAATTTACCGGTAAAGAAGTATACCGAATCGACCTTTCGTTAATGGTTTCCAAGTACATAGGAGAAACTGAAAAAAACCTATCCCGCTTATTTGAAAAGGCCGCCGGGAAAAACTGGATTCTATTTTTTGATGAAGCAGATGCCTTATTTGGAAAGCGTACCAATGTTCGGGATGCCCATGATAAATATGCCAATCAGGAAGTTGCCTATTTACTGCAGCGAATAGAGCAACACGCAGGGATGGTCATTTTAGCCTCCAATTTTAAAAGCAACCTGGATACCGCCTTTACACGAAGATTTCAATCCATTATTGATTTTGAAGCTCCGGGAGCCAGGGAACGTGCGATGCTTTGGAAAAAAAATCTACCCAAATCCGTTGGCTTGGAGAAGTCACTGCAAATTGAAGACCTGGCAAAAAAATACCCCTTAACCGGAGCGAATATTGTCAACATCATCCAGCAAGTAGGATTGAAAACCTTGGCTGCAGGAAATTCTTGTATCAAAGAGGAGGTATTGATGCAGTGCATACGGAATGAAATACAAAAAGAAGGTAAAATTCATTAAGATTTATTCCGGAATAAGCTTATATTGCTTTAAAATAAGCATCGTAAAACATGAAAGAAAAAATCATTGTGGTCCAGCGGCTACTTGCCGAAAAAGGACTTTACCAGGGAGCCATTGACGGGATACTTGGCGACAATACCCTTGCCGCCTTGCATCGGATAGAGGGGATGAACCCCCAATTGCCAAATACCAAAAAGATTGCTGCCATGATTCAATTGGGAGCCAATGAAAAAGGCATAGAGGCAGGAGCAGTTGATGGTCTTTGGGGAACTCAAACGCAGTTTGCTTTTGAAGAACTGGTCTTTTTTTATCAACATGGTCGTAAAAGAGCTGCCTGGAGACCTGAGGAAATAGAACCAGCTAATCGATGGCCCAGGCAAAACAGTCCCGAATTTCATGAGTATTATGGTAGACGCGGCGAAAATCTGGTGACCATAAGTGCACCATACGAGCTTAAAATAGCCTGGGATCTCCGTCTAAGAGCCCGAAAAATTACTTGTCACCGCAACGTGGCCGAAAGTCTGACGAAGGTTTTAGAGAATGTTCGTAACACGTACGGCGAAAACGATATCAACTCCTTACGGCTGAATTATTTTGGAGGTTCTTTTAACAACCGCTTAATGCGGGGCGGAAGCCAGTGGTCGACTCACTCCTGGGGAATAGCGGTGGATTTTGATCCCGACAGGAACGAGCTGAGATGGGGGAGGGACCGTGCTGCATTCGCCCATCCCATTTACAATGAATGGTGGCGTTGCTGGGAAGAAGAGGGCTGGGTAAGCCTGGGGAGACGTAGGAATTTTGACTGGATGCACATACAGGCAGCAGAATTATAAGGAGCTACCTGCAAGGGACATCGGCCTGATCATTTTACCATCCTATACCGTAGTCTTCACCGTGATTGCTGGCTCCTCCCCAAAAGGTTCCATGTTTCCAATCCATCCAAATGGCATTGATAGGTCCTGAGGTTCGTTCTCTGAAATCGATGGAATACCCCATTTGCCGGAGATCCTTCCGTACCCAGGAGGGTGTTTCAGTGGCTAGCGTCATGGCACCTGGCTTGATTTCATGGTTGCCAAAAGCCGCCTGCATTTGGTAACTGTTCATGTTGGCCGCTTCGGCAGCCTCCTGTACGTTCATGTCAAATTCCACCATATTAAGGAAAAACTGCAGCAGGTTTTGATCCTGGGTGTCTCCTCCCTGTACGGCAAAAGCCAGCATGGGCTTTCCTTCTTTTAGCGCCAGGGAGGGAGTGAGCGTGACCCGGGGTCTTTTACCGGGTTCTAGTACGTTAAATGGATTTACTTCTTCGTCTAATACGAAACTTTGCATGCGTTGACTGAGTCCGACACCCGTTTTACCAGCGATAACGGCCGGAATCCACCCCCCGCTGGGCGTAATCGAAACGACCCAACCTTCCTCATCAGTGGCTACGATGGAGGTGGTACCGGCTGTGAAATCCTCAAGAAAGCTATCGCTGACATCAGCATCGGCATCCTCACTGTACCGGAAATAATTTTTACCGTAATTTTCCAATTGGTCGGCATAGGGATTTTTTTGGCCCTGATAGGGATAGGGGTCTCCCGGATTGGTCCAGGGATTGTTTGTGTCGGTTATTAATTTTGATCGCTCTTTCGCATATTCTTTGGAAAGTAGTCCTTCCATCGGGCTTTTAGGAGCAAAGTCAGGATCACCATAATAAAAATCCCGGTCAGCAAAGGCCAGATTCATGGCCTGATACAAGGTGTGGATGTAACGGGATGAATTGTAGCCCATGGCCTTAAGGTCAAAATTTTCGAGGATGTTCAGACTTTGGAGCAACGCCGGTCCCTGAGTCCATTCCTTCAATTTATAAACCTCGATTCCTTTGTAGGAGGTTTGCAACGGATTTTCAATTTTAACACTCCATTTGGCTAAATCGTCCATGGTAATCAGCCCTCCCTGTTCTTGTACGCCCCTTACCAGTTCGCCTGCTATATCACCCAAATAAAACCGATCGTAAGCTGCCTGTAATGCTTCTTCCCTTGATTTGCCCTCTTGCAGGGCTTCTTTTTCAGCTGCGACCAGTTTTTCCAGGGTAGCCAGTAAATCAGGCTGCGAAAATACTTCCCCGGGGTAGGGAGCTTCCCGTTCTTCACCAAGGTGTGGCAGGAAGACTTTCCTGGAATAAGGCCATTGTTTGATCACCTCTTTATCGTTTTCAATGGCATTTGCGGTCTGTGCCTCTATGGGGTAGCCACGGGCCATTTCAATGGCCGGTTCCAGTACCGCTTCCAGGCTTAATTTCCCATACCGGGAAAGCATGGTGATCAGGCCGCCCGGAGTGCCGGGAGTTACTGCTGCCAGAGGGCCGAAACTGGGAGGAAATTTCAGCCCCTTTTCTTTGTAAAATGCTGCGGTCGCCCCGGTAGGAGCCACTCCCAGCGCGTTGATTCCCACTACTTCTTTCGTGTGGGGATTGTATATCAATGCTTGGGTTTCCCCGCCCCAGCTTAATACGTCCCACATGGTGCAGGTAGCCGCCAGCATGGCACAAGCAGCATCCACTGCATTTCCTCCCTTTTGAAAGATCATAGCTCCGGCGGTAGCACCCAACGGTTTGCCGGTAATGGCCATCCAATGCTTCCCGTGCAGTACGGGTTTTTGAGTACCTTGCCCCAAAACCGGCCGAAAGCTTATTGACCAAAAAAGGATAATATAAAATAAATACAGTAATTGACGGTTAATTTTTTGTATTACCATTTGGAAGTCCTAATTTTAATGAATAAAGAAATTTATGCAATTAATTTTTATGGATGAAGCTTTTCTTTATGCAATGGCAATTTTTTATATAATTGCCGGCTTCATGCATTTTGTGAAGTCGAGGTTGTATATCAGTATCATACCGCCCTACATTCCGGCTCCTAGACTTGTTAACAGAATGGCGGGAGTAGCAGAAGTGGTATTGGGATTGGGCTTGATTTTCGAATCTACCCGATCAGTAGCTGCCTATGGAATCATCCTGTTATTGATTGCGGTATTTCCGGCCAATCTGTACATGTATCAAAAGAAGAACAAAGGACTTCCGAGATGGTTGTTATTGCTTCGGCTTCCGATGCAACTGGTATTGATAGGCTGGGCCTATTTGTACACTTAAAATTTAGAAAATTTGACCTTTAGTGAATTTAATTTTGTTTCCGAGCTCCAGGAGGGCCTGGATGCCATGGGTTTTGAAAAACCAACGCCCATACAGGAGCAGGCCATTCCGCTGATCTTGCAGGGAAAAGACCTGATAGCAACTGCCCAAACCGGTACCGGGAAAACAGCTGCTTTTATTTTACCGGTGCTCAATCAAATCAGCCAAAGTCAGAAAAAAGGCGTAAAAGTACTCATTATTGCCCCGACCAGAGAGCTGGCCATACAGATTGACCAGCAAATTCAAGGGCTGGCTTATTTTCTGGGGATTAGTTCCATTCCTATTTATGGGGGAGGGGATGGAAATACCTGGGAGCAACAGCGAAAGGCGCTGGAGTTAGGGGCGGAAATTGTGGTGGCCACTCCGGGACGATTAATTGCCCTGTTGGCAGGTGGAAAAGTGAAATTTGAAGCCCTGGAACATTTAATTCTTGACGAAGCAGACCGTATGTTGGATATGGGCTTTTCGGAGGACATCCTCACGATTATCCAACATCTGCCAAATAAAAGGCAAACCTTGCTGTTTTCGGCAACCATGCCGCCAAAGATCCGAAAGTTTTCTCAGCAAATACTCCACGAACCGGAGCAAATCTCCATTGCACTTGGAAAAACCGCAAAAGGGGTAAGTCAATATGTGTATCATGTCTATGACGGTCAAAAAGAAGAATTGGTGCGGCAAATCCTGAATTCTCAGGATTTTCAGGCTGTAATCATTTTTTGCTCTACCAAGGATAAAGTCAAGTCCTTGTTCAAAACCCTTCGTAAACAGTTTCAGGTGGAAGCATTTCATGCCGACCTGGATCAGTCGGAACGAGAGCAAATCATGTCTTCCTTTAAAAATAAGTCCCTGAAAATTCTGGTGGCGACGGATATTCTTTCCAGAGGAATAGATGTGGAAGATATCGAAATGGTGATCAATTTTGATACCCCGAATGACCCGGAAGATTATGTTCACCGGGTTGGAAGGACGGCCAGAGCCGAAAAGAAAGGAAAGGCCGTCACCTTTGTCAATGAAAAAGACCGGTACAAATACCGGAACATAGAAAACCTAATTGGCTTGGAAATTGAGGTAGTACCAAACCCGGAAGTGATCGGGCCGGGACCGGATTTAAAAAGTGCCCCCTCCCGGAATCCACGAAGCGGAGGAAAACCCAAGGGCGGTGGTAAGCCAAAAGGCAAACCCAATAAATCCAAGCGCAAATTTAGGGATAATCCTTCCCAGGCAACGGGAAACGCCCGATCTGATGCAGAACGAAAAGAATCGGGAAACCCTTCCTCGCAGGAAGGAAAATTCCGAAAACGGAAAAACATTAAAGGTGAATAAAAAGAACACCTTGAACTAAACACAACTACCCATGAATGACAAAAGCATCTACATCATAGGAGCTGGAATCTCTGGATTGGTAGCGGCCATTGAACTTGAAAGAGCGGGTTACTATCCGGTCATCCTGGAAGCAGGGGACCGAATAGGTGGAAGGATCAAAACAGATGAAGTGGACGGCTATTTGCTTGACCAGGGTTTTCAGGTTTTGCTTACAGCCTATCCTGAAATCCATCGATACCTGGATTTGGAAAAGCTGAAACTAAAAAAGTTTAGACCCGGAGCCATCATTTTCAAGCCGGATGCTACTTTTGTTATTCATGATCCATTGAGAAACCCGCTTAAAGGTGTTTCGATGGCATTCTCCAGGGTAGGAACCTTATGGGATAAAGTGAAATTATTTTCCCTAATCAAGCACCTGAAAGAAAAGGAAATAGATGCCATTTTTTCTTCCCCGCAAAGCAGTACACTTGAATATTTAACCAAATTCGGATTTTCAAAAAAGATTATTGAGAACTTCTTTGCTCCCTTCTTTAAGGGAATCTTTCTGGAAACCTCCCTGGCTACTTCTTCACGGATGTTTGAATTTGTGTTTAAAATGTTTGCAGAAGGGCATGCCAGTGTTCCTGCCTTGGGGATGGGACAAATTGCGCAACAGCTCTTTGACAAGTTGGAACACACCCAGATTCGGTTCAACACAAGGGTTACCGGGTTAAAGAAAAATCAGATCGAGTTGGCCGATGGAAATACCATTACTGCTGATGATATTATCCTTACCACGACACCTAATGAATTGACAGGGCAGGGGGAAGCCAAATTTCACCAGGTTACCAACCTGTACTTCACATTGCAAAAGTCCTTTATCGGTAAACCCATGATTGGATTGGTGACCGATGAAAAATTTCTGATTAATAACCTGACCTTTATGACGGATGTAAGTCAGTCCTATGCCAAGGATGGAAGGGCCTTGCTTTCCGTTTCGGTAGTCAAAAATGTGGAAGAATTGGAAAACCTGGAAGAGCTGATCGCATTGGAGTTACAGGTACTTTCTGGAATAAAAGCCAGCTATTTCAAACATGTAAAAACCTACACGATTTCAAGGGCTTTGCCGCAGATTAAAGATTCAAAAAACTGGATGCCGTATCAGCATACCAAATTGTACGACCATGTTCACCTGGCAGGGGACTATATGCTGAATGGCTCCATTAATGCTGCCATGACCTCTGGTAGGTCAGCAGCAGAGGCAGTTATCGCCGGAGATTAGTAACCCGGATCAATGCTACCTGTTTTACCGTTATGGATCTGATAGTACACGATTGATTCAAATAGGAGATTAAATTCTGGCCTGAAAGGTGTACAGGTCGAAGTACCGGCCTTGTGATGCAATCAGTTCTTCGTGTTTGCCCCTTTCCACAATTTTACCTTTTTCAATAACCAAAATCTGATCGGCTTGCCGGATCGTACTTAAGCGATGTGCAATTACGAAGGTGGTTCTTCCTTTCATTAAGCGCTTCAGACTGGATTGGATGTAATTTTCACTTTCTGCATCCAAATTACTGGTAGCTTCATCCAAAATTAAAATCCTGGGATCCGCCAAAATAGCACGGGCAATGGCCAACCGCTGCCGCTGCCCACCGGAAAGTTTAACGCCTCGTTCCCCAATCACGGTGTCCAGGCCTTTTTCAAATTGATCGGTAAATTGATTCACATAGGCCGATGAGACCGCATCCTGGAAGGCTTCTTCCGAGGCATCGGGTCGGGGAAAGCGAATGTTTTCCCGAATGGTTCCCTCAAATAAAAAATCATCCTGCAACACCACCCCTAACTGACTACGGAATGAATCCAACGCTACCTTGCTAAGATCCTGCCCGTCTATGGTTACTAATCCTTCGGTAGGTAACAGAAAAGAGGCCAATAATCCGGAAATCGTCGTTTTTCCGGACCCGGAACTGCCTACCAGTGCGGTAACCGACCCGGGAGCTGCTTCGAATGTAATGCCCTTTATGACTTCATTTCCAGGCTCATATCCAAAATGTACATCCTGAAATACGACCTTTCCCTGTATGTTTTCTAGAGAAATGGTTCGGTTAATGGGATCGGCCTCTAGCGGTAAATTCATCAGTTCCTCGGTGCGGTCTAGTCCGGCAAAGGCTTCGGTTAGCTGGCTGCCGATATTACTCATTTGTAAAATGGGCGCAATCATAAATCCCAGCAGTAACGTGAACGCCAAAAAATCACCGAAAGTAAGTTGATCTTCCATAATCATATACCCCCCGATCCCCATAATTCCAGCAGATGCCAGCCCCAATAGAAAAGTGGCAGAACTGGTGACCACGCTGGTGGCCGTAAGGCTGCTTTTGACATTTAGGAAAAGCCGGTGAACCCCCGCTTCGAAAATGGCGGTTTCCTGTCTTTCGGCATTAAATCCTTTGATGACACGGATACCTCCCAGGGTTTCGGTCAATCTTCCTGTAACCTCCGCATTTATTTTTCCCCGTTCCCTAAAGATAGGACGGATTTTACCAAAAGCCTTGAGAGAGATGAAGCCGAAAATAATAACCGGGACAAGTACGTATAGCGTCATTTTTGGACTGATGTAAATGAGTAAAACCAGACTAATCAGGGAGGTTAAAACGCCCCCAACCATCTGAGCCAGTCCGGTACCGACCAGATTTCGAACTCCTTCCACATCAGTCATTACCCGGGAAACGAGTTCACCGGTTTTGGCATTGTCAAAAAAGCGTATCGGAAGGCGAATGATATGCGCCTGCACTTGGGTACGCAACTTGGCAATCAAATTCTGAGCTTCCACACTCAGTATCTGGGTTAGTCCGTACGAAGTAACTGCCTGGAGCGTCACGGCCACGGTTACCGCCAGTATCAGCCATTTTAGCAAGTCAAAATTATTGGAGGGAATCACTTCGTCCACCAGGTATTTACTGGCATAGGGCAAAACCAATCCCGACAGCCGGCTGATGACGATAAGTATCAGGCCTATAAAAACGAACTTTCTTCTAGGCCAGATAATGGTTTTGAATACGTTTTTTAAATTAACATTTCCGGTATTCTTTTTCATGGGTTCCTTTTCGATAGGAGCGAAATTTAGTCATTTATTCTCCCAATTCTCCGAATATTCTGAAAATTCCAGTCTGCAAACGATTGCGGGGTCTTGTGATAAACAGCGCGAATATGTATGGGTTCGATGTGGATTAATATTAGATAAATTCATTATAGAAATAGATTTATTATTAATAAAAAATTTAATAAAAAATTGAAATTATACCATTAAATTCGACATCGCTATTGGTTTTGGCAAGATGTTTGACAATCGATTAACTGAGAACCTTTTGAAGGAAAATGTTTTTAAGATTGGTTAGGACTTCTTTTAAAAAGCAACTTCATTAATAATTTTATTCCAAGTGCAGGAATCTGTAAACTAACTAGTATAAGGTACCGCTGCTATAGGAGTGATGTCATTACAAATCAGGAATTGTAATAAACCTAAATATACCATCCAAATGAAAAATTCCGAAAATCAGCCAAACCAAAAGCGCAAGGATTTAGAAAGAAACACCTTGAAAAATGAAAAAGAGGCCATGACTACCGATCAGGGACTCAAAATTAATGATGATCAAAATAGCCTTAAGGCTGGAGACCGGGGGCCTTCGCTACTGGAGGATTTTATTTTAAGGGAGAAGATTACCCATTTTGACCATGAGCGAATTCCGGAGCGCATCGTACACGCCAGAGGATCTGGTGCACATGGGGTGTTTAAGTTGCATACCTCTCTGAGTGCATATACCAAGGCAAAAATTTTTACTGAAGTAGGCGTGGAAACGCCCGTTTTTACCAGGTTTTCTACTGTCGCAGGTTCCAAGGGAAGCACTGATTTGGCCAGGGATGTTCGGGGTTTTGCAGTAAAATTCTACACAGAAGGAGGAAATTACGATTTGGTGGGGAATAATATTCCCGTGTTTTTCATTCAGGATGCGATGAAATTTCCCGACTTAGTGCATGCTGTCAAACCTGAACCCCATAATGAAGTGCCGCAAGCGGCATCTGCTCACGACACGTTTTGGGATTTCATTTCCCTGATGCCAGAATCGCTTCACATGATCATGTGGGTCATGAGCGACCGCGCGATACCCCGTAGTTTACGTATGATGGAAGGTTTTGGAGTCCACACTTTTCGCTTGATCAATGATAAAAATGAGTCCACTTTTGTGAAATTTCATTGGAAACCAAAGTTGGGCGTACATTCGGTCCTCTGGGACGAGGCCCAAAAGATTTCCGGGAAAGACAGCGATTTCCATAAAAGGGATTTATGGAATGCCATCGAAGAAGGCGATTTTCCTGAGTGGGAGTTGGGGGTTCAATTGATATCAGAGGAAGATGAACATAAATTTGATTTTGATCTACTTGATCCCACAAAACTGGTCCCTGAATCCGAGGTACCGGTAAAGCTAATTGGTACCATGACACTAAACCGGAATCCGGCAAATTTCTTTGCCGAAACCGAGCAGGTAGCTTTTCATCCGGGGCATTTGGTACCGGGTATTGATTTCACCAATGACCCCTTGTTGCAAGGTAGGCTATTTAGTTATACGGATACCCAGCTTAGTAGATTGGGAAGTCCCAACTTTCATGAAATCCCAATCAACAGATCCATCAATCCGATCAGAAACAACCAGCGAGATGGGCACATGCGGCAACAAATTAATGAAGGCGTCTCTAGCTACCACCCAAATACAACAGGAGGGGGATGCCCGTTTCAGGCAATGATGAAAGATGGTGGGTTTCACAGCCATCAAGAACGGATCGACGGAAAGAAGATCCGCACCAGGAGCAGGTCTTTTATGGATCATTTTAGTCAGGCCCGGCTGTTTTTCAGAAGTCAGACCGAGACGGAGCAACAGCACATCATAAATGCCCTGCAATTTGAACTTTCCAAAGTAACGCGCAACTCTGTCCGAGAGAATATGGTTGATCAGTTGACCAATATTGATATGAATCTGGCAAAAAAAGTGGCTGAGGCCATCGGTGTCGACATCCCAGAAAAACCCGCCAAGCCAGTAAATGAAGGAATACCGGCAGATGCGGATAAAACACACTACACTTCTATTGTAAAAGATCCCAAAACCAACTCCGATGATGCGCTCAGTATCATTAAAAATCTGAAGCACGCTGCAAAGACGAGAAATGTCGCCTACCTCACACTTGAAAAGGAGGAAATACAAGGTTTTAAAGAATTGGAGCGAAAGTTAAAAAAGGAAGGAGCTAAATTGAAAGTCGTTTCTACCAGACTTGGAAAAATTCAGATTGGTTCCGGTGAAGAGGTGGAAATTTCCGAAACATTTTTTAACACGGATTCCGTCCTATATGATGCCCTCGTAATAGGAGGTGGGAAGATGAGTAGTGCCGAACTTTTGGGCCATGGAAAAGTGAAAGAATTTGCGATGGATGCTTTTAACCATTGCAAGCCAATTCTGGTCTTGTCAGGGGTGGAAGGGTTTATTAAAGATTTAGGCCTGCCTTGTTGTAAAACGGAGATGAAAACTGCCTCCGAACTTTTTATTGATACCACCAGTGATGGGTTTTTGAAATCTCTTTCCAAGCACAGAATTTGGGCTAGAGAGGAACTCCTGTAGAAATCCAAAAACCGCAACAATGGTTGCGGTTTTTTTACTTTCTGGTTAATAACATTTCTTACATACTAGTCATCATACTGGTTTTTGCTATTTTATTAGAAGCCTGAGGCGGAATCCATCCCTCTTGGATCAGCAGCACCTTCAAGTTTACCATCTTCCCTTACTAAAATAGCGTCCACACGTCCGATGCCACTTCGTTCATTGAGTTCATGCCCTTTGGCTTGTAATAATTCCAATATCACGTTTCCTTCAAAGCCTTTTTCATAGGAGATTACGTCCGGTTTCCACTGACTATGAAATCTTTTTTCATTTACAGCTTCTTGCATGTTCATGCCAAAATCCATTACGTTAACGATGGCCTGAAAAACAGAAGTGGGAATGGTAGATCCGCCTGGAGTACCTACTACCATAAATAATTCTCCGTTTTTCTCCAATATAGTAGGCGTCATAGAGCTCAGCATTCGCTTTTCGGGCTCTATTTTGTTGGCTTCTCCGCCTAGCACACCAAACATATTGGGAAATCCAGGTTTGATAGAAAAATCATCCATTTCGTTGTTGAGTATAAATCCTGCCCCATCTACCAGGACCTTAGATCCCATTCCGCCATTCAAGGTGGTAGTACAGGAAACTGCGTTGCCCTGCTCATCTACAATAGAAAAATGAGTGGTCTCCTCACTCATGGACAAAATTTTACCTTCCATGATTACATCAGAAGGAGTGGCCGCTTCAGGATCAAAATTGGCAAACCGCTGAGAAAGGTATTCACCGTCCAATAATTCAGCCACCGGTACCGGGTAAAAATCTGCATCTCCCATATAGGCGGCCCGGTCCGCAAATATCCTTCTTTCCATTTCTGTTTTCAAATGAAGGTAACCTGCATAGGCTTTGTTTTCATTGGAAATGGGGTGTTTTTCCAATATACTCAACATTTGGAGAAGGATTAGCCCCCCGCTACTGGGAGGTCCCATGGTAATGATGGTCGCATCCTTATAATCACCTACCAAAGGTTCCCTCCAGGTGCTTTCGTATTTTTCCAGGTCTTCCAGGCTGATGATTCCACCGCCTCTTTCCATTTCAGCTACAATATAATCTGCCACTGAGCCGGCGTAGAAACCTTCCCTTCCCTGATTACGGATGTGTTTCAGCGTAGTGGCGAGTTGGCTTTGGACAAAAAGGTCACCGGCTTTCCATGCCTTTCCGGTAAAATGGACAGGGTCAACCGTGGAATATTTTTTGAGATTTTCAGATGCACGGGTAAAATAGGCTGCTTCATCCTCGGTCAATTCGAATCCTTCTTCGGCTAATTTTATGGCGGGATTTACCAATTCACTCCATTCCATGGAGCCTAATTTTTCATGGGCTTTCACCATGCCGTCCACCGTACCGGGTACCCCGGAGGCCAGGTGTCCGCTTCTACTTTTATCGGGTAGTGCTTCTCCGTCTTCATCCAGGTACATATCTCTTCCTGCTGCCAGGGGAGCTTTTTCCCGGTAATCCAGGGAGTGGTAGGCACCATCCTGCTCGCGAATAACCATAAATCCCCCGCCACCAATATTGCCTGCTTGAGGGTAAACTACTGCCAGTGCCATGTGTACCGCAATGGCTGCATCTATCGCATTGCCGCCTTGCTGTAAAATATCCTTTCCCACATCCGATGCCAGGGGATGGGCCGAGACGACCATTGCATTAGAGGACAACAGTCCTTCGGCCTTTTCTTTTGGCTGGCAGGAAACAGCTAGTCCAAGGATAATGGCAAATAGAAAGGCGGCCGGTTTTACAAATTTCATTTTCATAATTATATGTTAGTGGTTTGATCTGCTGATGGTAAAAATCGAGGTCGACTACCGAAAATAGGAAATAGAAAAGGCCTTTTGGGTATATTTCGGAGGCAAATTATCAAAAACTTCCGAAAAATCTGAAATTTCAGTAATTTATTTCACCACTTAATTTTAGTGATGGATTTTCTTTAAAAAAGACTGTAAGTCATCTTCCAGTTCAAGAAGCTTTTGAAACAGGTCCTTATGATACAGCGGAAAAAGGTTGGGGATATCGGCCTCTATTTTTTCAATATGCTCATTGATCTCAGTAGCTCCCAAAAATCCAAATACAGGCTTGGTTTTATGAAATTTTTGCTTGATAGCGGTTATTTCTCCCAAATCATACAAAGGCATCAGGTTTTTTAAATCCTGAATATTCAGATCAATGACCAATTCAATTATTTCATAAATCAGGTCAAGGTCCTGATCAAAATAATGATAGATCATGTCCGGTTTGATCTGTTTGTACATATAATTGGGAAATTAGCAGTAAAGAAAAGGTGATAAATAAGTTTGCCTGTAATAATCTACTATTACGTAAACGCAAAACTAGCACTCAATAGATGTATTGGCTTAATAAAACTTTAATAAATTTAAAAAAATTCCCTTTTGTCACGGCAGTAACTGTTAATGTTCAACTGAGAAACGAACCAAAACCCTCAATATTCCCTAATTTTGTATTTACTTGGGAACTATTTCGTGAATCTGAAGTTTTATCAAAATGGCCCATCAAATTGCTTGTCAATGAATCGAAATAAGTGGATATTCCTCATTTTTGGACTGGTTTTTATGATTATTATGATCTTGATTGGGATAGACATGTCGTCAAAGACCACCTTTCCTGGTTCAAAAGGAAATTTGAAAGAAAGAATCGAAAATAATCAACGCTGATTTTTCAGAAACGGAATTTTCATTACCTTTTAATCTATGCATCAACTAAAAATGTCACGCTTGATAGAGGCGTTGGAAGTTATCGAACACGACTATGAGGTAGATTTTCATGTTCCGGTAAAACCGGCCCTTCTGGATGGTAAAGGACAAGAACTATTAAATGAGGCGTATAAGGGACTTGGTGGGCAGGGAGCCTATCCGGTATTGCGTCAATTGAAGGTACCCGTCAAAGTAGGTCAACATTTATTGATATATGATGATGCGAACCATTTTAACCGGTATCGCCAAACCACTTTAAAGTCGGAATTGTATCGTGTCTTTCAGTTTTCCTGGCATTCAGGCTACCTGCGCATGTGCCGTTCTCACGAACGCGAATGCCTTCTTTCTGGTTTACAGGAACGGGTATGGAATGGCCCTCCGCTTGCATCCAACTGTTTTGGAGCAGCAGAGGAGCCTGGAGAATTGACTGGAAATGGATCTCCTGGTTGGAAACTTAATGCCTATAATGATTTGCAATACGATTTGATGGCCCGGTTGCAGGGGTATCGGCTTATCCGCATTCCAGCCTACGAAAACCTAATGATAGCCGGTAGACTACAGCGAATAGATAAGTTATTGTTGCAGCCAAATGAAGCTACTTTGCAGGCACTTGGTAGCTGGTTGGTGAGAAAGATGGACTGATCAGGGAAACAGCCCAAATAATTCGCGGTCAATCCTGCTTACGATTTCCGAAAAATGGTCCCGGTTATCAGCGAAATTTAGGTTGTTGACATCGACTACCAATAGTTTTCCGTGTTTGTAGCCAGCTATCCATTTTTCATAATGCTCATTTAGGCTTTTAAGGTATGCTATTTGGATACTTCGTTCGTAATTTCTCCCCCGTTTTTCGATTTGATCTACCAATTTGGGAATGTCCGATTTCAAATAAATCAGTAAATCCGGTGGGCTAATAAATTTTTCCATTGATTGATACAGCTCCAGGTAATTTTTATAGTCCCTGTTCGAAATTAACGCCGTCTCATAAAGGTTGGCAGCAAAGATATGGGCATCTTCGTAGATGGTGCGGTCCTGTATGGTTGAAAGTTGGCTTTCCTGGATTCTTTTGACCTGATTGAAACGGCTGTGTAAAAAATAGACCTGCAGGTGAAAAGCCCATTTTTCCATGTCTTTATAAAAATCTACCAAATAGGGGTTTTCCTCCACGGATTCAAATTCTGCTTTCCAGCCGTAATGTCCTGATAATTTTTTTACCAAAGTGGTTTTTCCACTTCCAATATTTCCTGAAATGGCGATATGCATTTTTAACTTTTTTTTCAATAATGGGGCGAAAGTACCCTTTATTTCAAATTTATTTTTAATTTTAAAACATCCTTTTTAGAAAATTTGCCATTCAAATCAACGCCCAAACTAGCTTCTATGAACACCTCTCAATACCCGGCAAATGGTCTGTTCTAACGATTATTAAGTAAAAGTAATATGAATCAACCAATCACTGGCAAGGAAAATGAATTAAAAAAAACCCTGGGTCCCTTCATGCTATGGGGACTGGGAGTGGGTTATGTGATATCCGGAAATTACTTTGGATGGAACCTGGGATTGGCGGAAGGGGGGACCTGGGGAGCGGCGATTGCCATTTTTTTTATCATTCTCATGTATATTACGTTCACCTTTAGCTATACGGAAATGGCCTGTGCCATTCCGCGGGCAGGCGGAGCTTTTTCCTATGCCGAAAGGGGGTTGGGAAAACAGCTCGGCTTTTTGGCCGGAATGTCCCAAAATATAGAATTTATCTTTGCACCTCCAGCCATTGCCTCTGCTATTGGGGCCTACTTTAGCATATTTTTTCCGGAATGGAATGTGCTATGGGTTGGGATCGGTGCTTACCTGATATTTACCTTGTTAAATGTAGTCGGACTACAGATAGCGGCCACTTTCGAGTTATTTATCACCATCGTGGCCGTGCTGGGACTGTTGTTTTTTGCGGGGGTTACGCTTCCCGAGTTTGATGCATCCAATCTCAGTACCAAGGGATTTCACCAGGGGTATATGGGGATCGTTGCAGCCATTCCTTTTGCAATTTGGTTTTTTCTGGCCATTGAAGGGGTAGCCAATGTGGCCGAGGAAACCATTAACCCGCAAAAGAATATTTTGAGAGGGTTTGGCTCCGCATTGTTGACATTAGTGATTCTTTGCCTGCTTACTTTTGTCTCGGCGGTGGGAGTGGGTGGCTGGGAAGCCATCGTCTATCCGGATGAAACCGGCATCGCTTCAGACTCCCCCTTGCCGCTAGCCATGGAAATGGTGGTAGGGTCCGATCATTCTTACTATCATTTATTAACTTTTATTGCGTTATTTGGGCTGGTGGCTTCTTTTAACGGCATCATCCTGGCCGCAGGCAGAACTACCTTTGAATTTGGCCGCGTAGGATATGCGCCAAAAGTCATTGGAAAGGTCAATAAAAAATTTAAAACCCCTGGAAATGCCCTCCTTTTCAATATGGTTATTGGAATCATTGCTCTGCTTACTGGCAAGACAGGTGAGATCATCACCATTGCTGTATTTGGTGCTTTGGGCTTGTATATATTATCAATGATTGCCTTTTTTTACCTGAGAAAGAAAGAACCGGACCTGGAACGACCGTTCAGGGTGCCTATGTATCCCTTATTCCCGATGGTGGCATTGGTCATCGCCAGTATTTCGATGTTGGCCATGATTCTTTATAATTTTATGCTGGCCCTGCTGTTTTTTGCCATGTTAATTGGTTCTTTTGTGTTTTTTAGAATTTTCATTTACAAACCCTAACCTGAAATGATTCCTACAAAAGAAGAAGTAATCAGAGAATTAAAAAAACGCTCTTGTGAAAAGATAAAACTGGCCATCGTAGACATTGACGGGGTGCTGAGGGGCAAAGTGGTTTCGTTGGATAAATTCATTTCGATATTGGATGGAGGCATGGGATTTTGTGCCGTCGTGTTTGGATGGGATATGGAGGATAAGTCCTATGATAACGTGTCGGTGACGGGTTGGCATACAGGTTATCCCGATTTTAATGCAACCATTGACTTGTCTACTCAAAGAAACATTCCCTGGGAAAAAAACCTGCCTTTCTTTTTAGCCGATTTCCATCAGGACAAGGAGCAGGGTGGTTTGGTTTGTCCCCGGTCTCTTTTAAGAAAAATAACACAAAAATCCCTGGATGCGGGGTACAAGCCGCTTTTCGCTCAGGAGTTTGAGTGGTTTAATTTTGAAGTGACTCCCGATGAATTTGCTCAGGCAAACGGTTCGTTACCCAAAGCCATGACTCCTGGAATGTTTGGGTATTCTCATCTAAGGGCCTCGCTGAAGAGTGATTTCTTTCATGACCTCTTTGATCTCTGTGGTCGTTTTGATATTCCTTTGGAAGGCTTGCATACCGAGACAGGTCCGGGGGTTTATGAAGCGGCCATTCAGTACAGCGAAATCCTTCTGGCAGCGGACAGGGCCACTTTATTCAAGACCAGCGTCAAAGAAATTGCTTATAAACACGGACTCATGGCAACATTCATGGCCAAATGGACCGAGGCCTTGCCGGGAAATGGCGGGCATGTACACCAAAGTATCTGGGATCCCAGCCTCGAAAAAAACCTGTTTTACGATTCTAATGATAATTGGAGCATGAGCAAGCTGATGCGACAGTATATTGCCGGGCAGTTATATTGCCTGCCGCACATGCTGCCCCTATTTGCCCCCACCATCAATAGCTACAAACGATTGGTGGAAGGGGCCTGGGCTCCGACCACGCTGACCTGGGCCCGGGACAACCGGACCACAGCACTGCGGGTGCTGTCCGGAGGCAAAAAATCTACCCGACTGGAAACAAGGGTCATTGGATCGGATGTCAATCCTTACCTTGCCATGGCTGCCTGTCTGGCTGCCGGCCTTTATGGTATCGAACATCAATTGGACCTGGATAAACCAGCCACCGTTGGAAATGGCTACAAGGATTATTCCAACGGTTCCATTCCTACTTCGCTTCAGGAAGCAACGGCTGCAATGAAGAATTCAGAAGTAGCCCATTCCCTTTTTGGAAGTGACTTTGTACGGCACTTCTGCAAGACCAGGGAATGGGAATGCCGGGAGTTCGCCTCAAAAGTGACGGATTGGGAGCGGAAACGGTATTTTGAAATCATTTAATGGTAAAAAAACCTACAAAGAAATACTAAAAATAATATGAAATCCCCACAAAAGTATACATTTAGCTTTCCTACTACCATCTGTTTTGGAGCCGGGGTTGTTGCCGAATTGGGCGAGTATTTAAAAGATCAACATCTTACCAAGCCTCTTTTGGTAACAGACCCACTGGTAAGGGAATTGGATTTTTTCACCAAGATTACCTCGCGGTTGGAGCGAGCTGGAATATCGGTAGAAGTATTTTCGGAGGTCCATAAAAATCCGGTAAAATCCGATGTCCTCAAAGGTAAGAAGCGCTATCAGGAATCTGATCGTGACAGTATCATTGGCATAGGAGGGGGCGTAGGGCTGGATGTGGCCCGGGCCATTGCCTTAAGTATTAACCACCACCGGGATTTGTTTGACTATGACGATCTGATCGGGGGAGACCAATACGTAACCGAACCCATCCCTCATTTTGTGACCATCCCTACGACGGCAGGCACCGGAAGTGAAGTAGGTAGAAGTGCGATTATTTCTGAGGACGAGAGTAAGAAGAAGCGAATTCTATTTGCCCCCTCACTCCTGGCCAAAATTGTTTTTGCGGATCCCGAATTGACGATGGGCTTACCTGCTTTTGTGACGGCTGCAACTGGAATGGATGCGCTTACCCATAATATGGAGGCTTATTTGTCTAAAAACTGGCATCCCATGTGCAGCGGTATTGCATTGGAGGGCATTCAACTAATCGGTAAATCCCTTGAAAAAGCCACTCTTCGCCCAGACCTGGAATCCCGTAGCGACATGTTGATGGCTTCCATGATGGGAGCGGTTGCCTTTCAGAAGGGGCTGGGAGTAGTACATAGCCTGGCCCATCCGCTTTCCAGCCTCCTTGATACCCATCACGGGTTGGCCAATGCGGTCAATTTACCCCAGGGATTGGCATTTAATTACGGTGGCTTTGAAGAAAAATTCGAACAAATGGCCCTTATGCTCGGCCTCAATAAGAGAGACGGTTCACAGCTTCCGCGATACATCGCTTCCTTGAATGCCCGATTGGGCCTGCCAGAAAACCTCAGCTCCATAGGGGTGCAGCCGTCACATATCGCTACTTTGTCTGAATTAGCCCTTGCCGATTTTTGCCATCCCAATAATCCCAAGCCAGTGAGCCAAAAAGATTTTGAAATGATGTATACCAACGCGTTATAAGTCATGCTCAAAATTGGTATCAGTGCCTGCTTTATGTATCCCGATCCATCACGGGTCGTTTTTGGACCTAAGCATCTCGCCTATGTAGAAGGCGATATGTTTTCGTATGTCTCCCAAGAGGGGATTTTGCCCGTGTTGATTCCGGATTTACCCGTTCATAAATTAACAGGGATTCTGGCAGAATTGGATGGTTTTGTTTTTCAGGGAGGTACCGACCTGGCACCCCAAAGCTATGGAGAGGAACCCATCGTTTCAGGTAAGTGGCTGGGAGATCCCTATCGGGATGCGTACGAATTAAGATTAATGGATTATGCCATCCAGCATCAAAAGCCAGTCCTGGGTATTTGCAGGGGTTTGCAATTGTTGAACGTCTATTTTGGTGGAACGCTCTACCAGGATATTAGCCTTCAAGTCCCGGGCTCAATTGTGCATAGAGATGCGGCATTATACGATCAGGTGACCCATAAAATCAAACTGGTACCCGGCAAAACCCTGGAAAAAATCTACCCTGAGAAAGAAATGGATACGGTTAATTCCGTACACCATCAGGGGATAAAGAAGCTGGGCGAGGGACTGGAAGTCTTGGCTAGTTGCCGGGAAGATGGGATGGTGGAAGCAGTGCAGGCTAATGGGGCTGCAAATCTGAATGCCATCGCAGTGCAATGGCACCCAGAATTCTCTGTAGGTAAAATGCCTCCTCACTTGGATCCGCTACGTCTATATGCCTATTTTGTAGAAAAAGTAAAAAATCAATTATAATGATGGATATTATCAACCCGGCCAACGAGACTGTAATTCAATCGCTTACCACAGACGATCATCTTTCAGTAAGCAAGAAGGTACAAAAACTAAAAAATGGGCAGCAGGCCTGGAGCAAGATTTCAATAGAAGAAAGGATAAATATTCTTCTTCGCTTTGGAGAACTGGTGGAGGAGCATGTGGAAATACTTGCAGAAGTCCTTACCTCAGAAACCGGAAAGCCGCTGGAGCAGGCCAGAAACGAAGTAATCGGAGCGCATAACCGAATTGTACACATCAAGGAAAATGGATTGCGCTGGTTAAGTAAGGAAACCATTTCGTCTGAAGGAGCGGTCTTAGAGGAAATCGTTTACGAACCGTTAGGCGTCATTGCTAACATTTCCGCCTGGAATTTTCCTTACAACGTGGGTTACAATGTTTTCTTGTACGCCTTGCTTGCCGGAAATGCCGTCGCCTACAAACCATCCGAATTTGCCAGCTTAACAGGATTGAAATTCAGAGAGTTGCTTTGGAAAGCAGGTGTTCCAGAGGATGTTTTCGAATGTTTTGTGGGAGCTGCCGAGGTGGGAGAAATGTTACTGGAAGCGGACCTGGACGGGTATTTTTTTACAGGATCGTATCGGACGGGCAAATACATCGCTCAACAGGTTGCGCCCAAACTGGTGCCTGTCCAATTGGAATTAGGCGGGAAAGATCCACTTTTCGTAATGGAGGACGTAGCGGATGTAAAGCAAGCGGCCATCAATGCAGCAGAGGGTGCCTTTTATAATAACGGTCAAAGTTGTTGTGCGGTGGAGCGTATTTACGTGCATGAATCCATTTACGATGCTTTTGTCGCGGCTTTCGTTTCGGAAGTTGCCTCCTACCGAATGGGTGATCCTTTGCAGAAAGGCACTTTTATAGGTCCGGTTACCAGAAAAGAGCAGCTCGCGGTGCTCCAAGATCAGGTACAGGATGCCATCGCACTGGGTGCCGAGCTGAAGACAGGTGGGAAAGGAAAAGAGGCAAAGGGGTACTACTGGGAGCCTACGGTGTTGACGAACGTAACGCATCACATGAAGCTGATGCAGGAGGAATCATTCGGTCCTATTATTGGGATCCAATCGGTGAAAAACGATGCCGAAGCCGTTTCATTGATGAATGATACCCCTTATGGGTTAACGGCGGCCGTTTTTTCAGCCGACAAGGAGCGGGCTATGCGAGTGTTGGATCAATTGTCCACAGGAACGGCCTACTGGAACTGCTGCGACCGGGTCAGTCCAAACCTTCCCTGGACAGGTCGTAAGAACTCCGGATTAGGGGTGACCTTATCTTATCAGGGGATTCGGGCGTTTACCCAACCAAAGGCGTATCATTTGAAACGTTAATTGGAGACAAGGAAAAGCCAAGGCGCAGACTTTATAGAATTATTAAGTTTTTCGAGTATTGTTTATAAATTCGTAAAAGAGATGTTTTTTCAGGGAAATATTATTTTTATAATTTTGCGATATAGTAAAAAATATTTTATAAAAAATATTTACATTTAATATCGACGAGATTAGAGTGCTTCTTTGGAAAATATAAAGGAGGAAATTGATCACTCTTTCTAAATTTTCCTTAAAGAAGTGAATACTAATCTCAGGTACCCTATTGAACCTACATTTATTTTCGGGAATTTTTTATTCCCCTACATTCATTCTTTACCAATTCTTAAACCACCAATCTTTATGAAGAAATCATTACTTTGTTTGGAGGGTCGATTTTTCAGTTCCTGCAAGGGCCTGGGAATGCTGATCCTGGTATTGCTATTAGGCAGTACCGAATTACTTCGTGCCCAGTCGCGCACGGTCCGCGGGCAGGTGACTGAAAGTTCGAGTTCAGAGCCGATTCTGGGGGCTTCTATTTTAATAAAGGGTACCACCAGGGGAACCGTTACCGATCTGGAAGGAAACTACGAGCTCGAAGTTCCCTCAGATGAGTCCATTTTGGTATTTTCTTATATTGGTTTTCAGGCCCAGGAAATTGCGGTGGGAAACCAATCCACTTTGGATGTGGTATTAGAATATTCCTCCGAAGAATTAAATGAAGTAGTGGTTACCGCCCTGGGAGTGGAGCGGGAAACCAAGGCCCTGGGATATTCGGTGCAGGCGGTAGATGGAGACAAATTTACGGAGGCCAGGGAAACCAATGTGATCAATTCGCTCAGTGGAAGAGTGGCGGGCGTACAGATCACCAATTCCTCGAGCGGGGTAGGCGGGTCCTCCCGGGTAACCATCCGGGGTGAATCTTCGCTGAATATTAATGCCAATCAACCCTTATTCGTAGTAGATGGCGTTCCCATTAGCAACAATATCGTGGGTTCCTCCGGATCGGGTAATCAGGAGGTGGATTATGGTAATCCGGCAGGGGAAATTAACCCGGATGACATTGCTTCGATGAGTATATTGAAGGGCCCGGCTGCCGCCGCTTTGTATGGCTCACGGGCGGCGAATGGAGCGATTTTGATTACCACCAAATCCGGTAAAAACAAACGCGGATTGGGCGTGAGTATTAACTCCAACACCACATTTGATACACCCCTGAGGCTTCCTGACTGGCAAGACCGGTACGGACAGGGAAATAATGGGCAGTTCACCTTCGTAAATGGTGCGGGTGCAGGTATTGCCGATGGAGTCGATGAAAGTTGGGGGCCTCTGATGGATCAGGGAAGCACAATTCCCCAATTTGATTCGCCCAGGGATGTTCCCGGATACCGTGGTGGCGATTTGAATGCCCCGGAGGGCAGCACCATTACACCTACACCATGGGTTTCACAGCCCAATAATATCAATGATTTTTTCCAAACGGGCGTTACCCTTTCCAATAACATTTCCATTGCGTCTGGAAACGAACGGTCAAATTTTCGTTTTTCCTGGACCAACCTGGATCAAAAGGGTACCATTCCAAACACTGATTTAAAGCGAAATACCCTGGCCTTTAACGGGATGAGCCAAATCACTGATAAGCTCTCCATCACCACGGCCATCAATTATCAAAATTCAGTAAGCGGCAATCGTCCAAGTATCAGCTATGGTACTGAAAGCTTGATGTACCTCTGGATTTGGTACGGAAGGCAGATCAATACAAGAAATTTGCAGGATTACTGGATGCCTGGACTGGAAGGAAGACAGCAGTTTAATTATAATTACAACTACCACGATAATCCCTATTTCAACGTGTACGAAAATACCAATGGACAATCCAAAGATCGTATTTTCGGAAATGTGGTTGTCAACTACAAATTTACTGATAAGCTTAACCTGATGGTTCGCACAGGGCTTGACTTGTATAATGACCTTCGAGACAGAAAGAGAGCCTTTAGTACCCAGCGTTTTCCATTTGGAAGCTACCGAGAGGATGCCGTCTCTTTCAATGAGCGGAATACCGATTTCTTGCTCACGTATTCCGAATCCGAAAATCCAAATTGGTCGTATTCGATATCCCTGGGAGGAAACCAAATGATCCAGGAAAACCGGTTTACCCGGACCATGGCACCACAGTTGCTGATACCGGAAATCTATAATTTCACTAACACGGCAGTTAACCTGCAGGTGGAACACATGGTTTCGGAGAAACGAATCAATTCCTTGTACGGGTTTGGCCAAATTGGCTACAAGAACATCCTTTTTCTTGATATTACGGGAAGAAATGACTGGTCCAGCACCTTGCCGGTGACAAACAATAGTTATTTCTATCCTTCAGCTACCATGAGTGCGATTATTTCGGATATGGTTACACTGCCGGATGCTTTTTCATTTGTCAAGGTAAGAGCCGCCTATGCCGAAGTGGGTAATGATACTAATCCGTACAGCCTGACGAATGTATTCAACCCGGCTACACCGTGGGGTTCCATTCAAAGCAAGACAGAATCCAACCGATTGGCAAATGCTGATCTGAAACCAGAAAGAACAGGATCGGTTGAAGTAGGAGCGGATATTCGCTTGCTAAAAGGAAGGTTGGGCCTTGATTTTACTTATTACGACAATCGTACCCGTAACCAGATTATTCCGATAGAATTGGATATTTCTACAGGTTACGCCAGCCGAATTATCAATGCCGGAGAAATTCAAAACAACGGAATCGAACTCGTTCTTTCCGGTAGCCCCTTGCAAAATGTGAATGGCCTGAACTGGAATATCATGGCTAATTTTACCCGAAACCGAAGTAAAGTGTTAGAATTAACCGACGATTTGACATCCTATTCCATGGTTGGGAGAAATGGGGCCACCATTCAGGCCCGCATCGGAGAGCGAATGGGAAATATCTACGGAAGGGGATTTGCCCGGGTGGAGGATCCAAACAGCCCTTATTTTGGCCAAATCATCCATAATTCTACCGGAACACCCATAACTTCTCCCGAACTGGTTCTTCAAGGGAACTACAACCCCGATTGGATGCTCGGAATTCAGAATAACTTTAACTATAAAAAATTTACATTTGGATTTCTATTTGATATCCGTCAAGGCGGCATCGTTGTTTCCCGAACCAAGACCATTGGCAGTACGGCGGGGCAATTGGAAGAGACCTTACTGGGACGTGAAAATGGCTACGATCTCTCTGTGGAGGGAAATGGTATCATCAGCCCGGGGGTGATTCAGACATCGGATGATAGTTTTGTGCCCAATGACCGGAAAATTAGTTCAAGAGACTGGCACAACCGATACTATGAGCGAAGCAATGTAGAGGCCGCGAAATACGATGCTTCTTTTGTTAAGCTGCGGGAAGTGACGTTGGGATATACCATTCCGGGAACATCCATGGGCAAATTACCTTTTCAGGAAGCCCGTTTTTCACTGGTAGCGAGAAACCTGGCCCTGTGGACAGAGAATCCACACTTTGACCCGGAAACCATGGCCATGAGTGGGGGAACCCTGATCCCCGGAGTGGAAGACATGGCATTTCCTTCCTCCAGAAGCATAGGTTTTAATCTAAACCTTAAGTTTTAATTTCCAAACGCAAACGCATCATGAAAGATATAAAAAAACAATTAGTGGGTGTTTTGACCTTGCTATTATTGGTAGGCATGGTCAGCAGCTGTGACAAAGATTTTGAGGAAGTAAATAGGAATCCCAATAGTCCTGAGACCGTTTCTTCTTCGCTTTTATTACCCAATATTATTCGTAACGCCTCCAACGAGATTATAGGCAAAGGATGGGGAATTGGAAACGTGGTTATGCAGTATACATCAAAGATCCAGTTTACCAACGAAGACCGGTATAACTGGGGACCTGAAGGGAATCCCTACAGTGTGTTTTACAACACCCTACGGGACGTGAATAATGTGGTTTTGATTTCCACGGAACAGGGAGAGAACAACTACGTAGGCGCAGCTTTGGTAATGAAGTCCCTCATGTATGCCTTTATGACCGATGCCTATGGAGACCTTCCCTATACAGAAGCTACCGGTGCAAAGGAGGGGATCAACTACCCGAAATTTGACCGGCAGGAAGTTATTTATGAAGGTATATTAAGTGATTTGGAGCAGGCCAATCAGCTGTTTGGAACTTCTGCGGAGGCACTGAACGGGGATATTCTCTTTCAGGGGGATATTTTGAAATGGAAAAAGTTGGCAAATTCCCTGCGATTACGTGCCTTAATGCGACTTTCGGATCGGGAAGATCCATCAGCAGCCATGCAGGCAATTGTAGCGAACCCTCAGCAATTTCCCATCTTTGAAGGGAACGAGGACAATGCAGCCCTTCAGTATTTACCGGATGTTCCAAATCAACATTACCTTTATACCACCCGTTCCGGCTCCTTTGATGAATACCGGCTCAGTACTACGGTGGAAGGGTATTTGAAGGACCTCAGTGATCCACGTCTTTTTGCCTATTTCCAACCTACCAATGCTAGTGGTGCAGGAATTATAGGTGCGCCCGAGGACTATGCCGGGGTACCGAATGGACTTGCCGATGAGGATGCACTCGAATATTCCCCAACTGGTGATCCTGAAAGGGGAGGTTCCAATTTTATCTCCAGGGTAGGTTTGTTATTTTCCTGCCTTGTTTGTTCGGATTACGCTTCTCCAATCGGCTTTCAAACCATGTTAATGGGCTATTCAGAATTACAGTTTCTATTGGCCGAGGCCAGGGAAAAGGACTACATTTCTGTTGGCGACGCAGGCGCGTACTACGAAAATGCAATAAAAGCCTCCTTTGATTATTATGAAGAAAGACTGCGGGTTGCCAACCTTACCGAGTTGGCAGATGTGGTGCAGCCGGAAGCGGGTTATTATTCGCAACAAGATGTTGCCTATACGGGTAGCCAGCAGGAAAAATTAGAAAAGATCGGTACCCAAAAATGGCTGGCACTTTTCTTCAATGGCCTGGAAGGATGGTTTGACTGGAGAAGAACGGGCATTCCGGAGATCGAGCCCGGTCCGGCAGCCTATATAGAAACGGTGCCCGTAAGGTTTATGTATCCCACGGGTGTACAGGCGCTAAACAAGGAAAATTACGAGCAGGCCGTGAGTGTTCAGGGAGAGGATAGAATCACCACCCGCGTTTGGTGGGATGTGGAATAAACAGCTAGCTACCAGACGGGAAAGATACCTGTCTGGTATTTTTTTGATTATAAGGCATCGAGTAAAATACCATCGGGGATTTTGGTAATTTTTATAAGTCTGTCAGAAAATAATCGAACGTTTATTCAAATACGGATAAAAGGACGGTATCGTAAAAAGTCAGTGAATTAATTATGAATGAAAATAGAAGGGAATTTCTAAAGAAAGCAGCCCTGTTTTCTGGTGGAGCAGGCCTATGGGGGGTATTGCCATCCTCTATTCAAAAAGCCATGGCAATCAGTCCCGATCCGGGAACCACCTTTATGGATGCGGAGCATGTGGTGATACTCATGCAGGAAAACCGCTCTTTTGACCATTGCTTTGGAAAGTTAAAAGGGGTCCGTGGTTTTAATGACCCCCGGGCCATCCGGCTTCCAAGCAAGGATTTGGTTTGGCTGCAGCGGGATAGCAAAGGGCAGACTTTTGCTCCTTTCCGTTTAAATATCAAAGATACGAAAGCTACCTGGATGAGAGACATTCCCCATTCCTGGGAAAATCAGGTGGATGCCCGAAATAACGGGAAGTACGATGGATGGATCGAGGCAAAACGTCCCGGGAGAAAAGAGTTTAGTCAGGTGCCCATGACGATGGGCTATTACGACCGGGAGGACATTCCCTTCTATTACGCCTTTGCCGATGCCTTTACCGTTTGCGACCAGCACTTTTGCGCTGCGCTGACCGGAACCACCACTAACCGAAATTACCTCTGGGCGGGAAAAACGGTGGGTAAACCGGGAGAGAAGCCATTGGTAAGAAATGGGGAACATACCTATGGTAAAGAAGTCGATTGGAAAACCTTCCCTGACCGCCTTCAGGAACAGGGAGTGGATTGGAGGGTGTATCAAAATGAAGTGAGTGTTAATACCCTTCTGGAAGGGGAAGATGAATCCTGGCTGGCTAATTTTACCGACAATAACCTGGAGTGGTTTAAGCAGTTTGGTGTTCGGTTTACTCCCGGCCATTATGCCTTCCTGAAGCATCACCAAAAAAATCTCCCGATCGAAATTTCCAAACTGGAGATGGAAATTGCCCGAGCGGCGGAAGACAGGAAGAATGAACTTTTAGGCCAACTGGAAGCGAGAAAAGGGGAACTGGAATTTATAGAAAAAACGCTAGTAGAATTTAATCCCGAAGCTTTTGCCAGGCTAAGCGAAAAGGAAAAGGAATTACATAAAAGGGCTTTTACGACAAATACAGCCGACCCGGATTATCACCGGACAGAGGAGCTGAGGTATACCGAAGGGAATGAAAAAAGGTCCACCAAAATTCCAAAAGGGGATATTTTTCACGAATTCCGAAAAGACGTGGACTCAGGAAAGTTACCTACGGTTTCCTGGCTGGTGGCACCGCAGAAGTTCTCCGACCACCCCAGTGCACCCTGGTATGGGGCTTGGTATGTGTCAGAGGCCTTGGAGATTTTAACTAAAAACCCGGAGGTTTGGAAGAAGACCATTTTTATTCTCAATTATGATGAGAACGATGGGTATTTTGATCACGTACCTCCATTTGTACCACCCAAGCCGGGTGACTCCACAACGGGGCGGTTGTCCAAAGGACTGGATGCCCGGACGGAGTTCGTGACCAAAGAACAGGAGATAAATTATCCGGGTATGCGTCCCGAAGATGCCCGTGAAAGCCCAGTAGGATTGGGTTATCGTGTACCGTTGATCGTGGCTTCTCCATGGAGCAGGGGCGGATGGGTAAACTCCGAAGTCTGTGACATTTCCTCTACCATTCTGTTTTTGGAAAAATTCCTATCCCGGAAAACGGGAAAAACCATTCGGGAGGATAATATCAGTAGCTGGAGACGAGCTATCTCCGGGGATCTTACCTCTGTATTCAGACCTTATAATGGTGAAGCCATAGACGTGCCCGATTTTGTGGATTTTGAAAAACATGTGGTAGCCATTCATCGAGCCGGATTCAAAGAAATCCCGAATAATTTCAAAGCACTTGAACCAGCAGAAATTGAAGAGGCCAATAAAGATCCTCAGCAATCTCCCTGGATCCCAAGTCAGGAGCCGGGCACCAAGCCCTCGAATGCACTTGCTTATGAACTCTATGTGGAAGGAAACCTACAAGAGACGGAAGATGTGGTCCGGATTCGGTTTGAAGCTTCGAATATGCAATTTGGTAAAAACGACCTTGGAGCTCCATTTGTAGTTTATGTACCAGGAGCCTATACATCTGCTGAATCCGGGGAAACCGAAACCTGCCGCAGCTGGTCCTTTGCAGTCAAATCGGGAGATGAACTAAATTATGATTGGCCCCTGGAAAATTTTCAAGGAGAAGATTATCGCCTGTTGGTATACGGGCCTAATGGCTTCTTCAGGGAGATTTCCGGCAGAAAAGGTTCCCCCATCCTGAATACGCAATCCGAATACCTACCGGATGATTCTATTTCCGGATCAGGACTTGTGAAGGTGGTTTTAGAAAACAGAGAGTCGCAACCTATAGCACTATCGGTTTCTGATAATGCCTACCGCCAGGGGAATAAATCCATTACCATCAAGGCGGGACAAAAAAAATCAGTTCGTATTCCTACGCGCTCCAGCAATGGATGGTATGATTTTTCCATTCGGATGAAAGAAAATCCCTTCTTTAACAAACGCTATTGTGGCCGACTTGAATTTGGAAAACACAGTATTTCCGACCCTTTCATGGGAGGTGAAACAGCCCTTGATCTGACTTAAATTTCTGGATAAATGAAGGATGTCAATAAAGTAGGTTGGCATCCTGCATTTTCTTTATCCATGGGCTAATTATTCTTTCAAATGGTGAGAACTTGTCCCGTTCCGATGATTGGGATATCCCGAACTTTTTAAGGAAATCTCGTTTTTTTTCCCCCGATAATTATCGCTACGTCCAACTTTATGTCGCTTTTATCATGCCACTTTGCCTCAGGCAGGCTCGTATTCAATATGTTTATGCTCCCCAATTGGCTGTTTTTACTTCCTAAAAGAAGGAATAGTGGTAAAATTTTCTTTTTTTTCTGAAATTAAATTTGAATTCTTTAATTTCAGCAGCTGAATTATTTTAAATGGAACATTTTGGAGGGTCAAAAGATCCAAAATGAAGCTAATTTTTGTGAAGGGTGGTGCGAGCTCAAAGCAAGAGGCTGGATGGTGGCCTCGGGTTCGTGATTAATGATAATTCAGAAATGATTGGTACGTTTGATAGAAACAGAAAGGAATAAGTCAGGTAAAAGATATACCCAGTAACCTACGATTGATATGATTCGGTTTTTAAGCTGTGATTGGGGAACCAGTTCGTTCAGACTTCGATTGGTACGAGTGGATGATCGGCAGATTCTTGGAGAGTATATTTCCGGACTGGGTGTCAAACAGGCTTTCCAAAATTTTCAGGAAAGTGGACCCAATACAGATAGAGAGCAGTTTTACATGGATTTGCTTAACGAGGGGGTAAAGGCACTGGAAAGAAAGCTGAACCTGGATCTGACCGAAACCATGATTCTGTGTTCCGGAATGGCTTCTTCTACAGTAGGCATCAGAGAGTTACCCTATGCGACGCTTCCCTTCCCTGTAAAGGGGTCTACCATGGAAATGCATTTTTACAGATCAGGAGATAAAATAGATCATCCGATTTTTTTGCTGTCAGGTGTCAAAAGTACCCGGGATGTGATGCGGGGAGAGGAAACCCAACTAATAGGGATTATTCGTCAACTGCCCTCCTTTGCTGGAGAGGGGGTTTTTATCTTTCCGGGTACGCACTCCAAACATATCCATGTTTCAGCTGGTGAAATTTCCGACTTCACAACCTATATGACCGGGGAGGTTTTTCAGATTCTTTCCCGTCACAGCTTGCTTTCTGATAGTATTCGTGGGGGAGCGTTGGTGGATTCTGAGCTGGGATATGCCTTTACCAGAGGGGTAGAAGAGGGAGCTAAGGGCAATTTATTGGGTAGCCTTTTTCACGTTCGAACCAACGAATTATTTGGAAAGCTTACTAAAACCGAGAATTTTCATTATTTGAGCGGTTTGTTGATTGGCAACGAACTTAGTAATTTGTCAACTAATGGAGACTTTCCGATTTATTTATGTGCCGAAGGTACTTTACATTCAACCTATTCCAGAGCCATGGAAATTTTACCAATAAAAGCTAACATACTTAGCCAGCAAGAAGTCCGACAGGCGGTGGTATTTGGTCAACTGGAAATATTTAATTATACCAATAATCATGAAAAAAGCATTTTCTTGGGAAGCTTTTGAGAAAGCTCCCATTGTATCCATATTTAGGAATCTGGAAAGTGAGGATTTGATTCGGGTGGCCTCCTGTTTTCAGGAAGCGGGAATCAGTACCATGGAAATCACGATGAACTCGGATAATTCCAAAAATGACATCGCCCATTTGGTAAAAGAATTTGGAGAGGTATTGAATATTGGAGCGGGGACCGTTTGTGATTTGAATGGGATGCACGAAGCACTCGAAGCCGGTGCCCAGTTTATAGTGACTCCCATTTCGGATGTTGATGTAATTAATTACTGTGTTGCCCAGAAAATACCGGTCTTTCCCGGGGCATTTACCCCTACTGAAATTTTCAAGACCTGGCAAATGGGTGCCACGATGGTCAAGGTATTTCCGGCTGGGTCCATGGGGCCTGCTTATATCAAAGATGTCCTGGCCCCATTGAATGATATTTCCCTTATGCCTACGGGAGGAGTGAATGCGAGTAACATTGCTGCCTATTTCGAAGCAGGGGCAAAGGCTGTTGGTGTGGGCAGTGCATTGGTTCCCAAAGAATTCCTTAAAAATAAAGACTGGAAGGGGCTTACGAACCATCTTCATTCATTTTTAGAGGCCTATAAGAAGTTTGCCGATAGCCATACGAACTGATAGCAGCCTTTGAATTAACCTAAACCTAAAATCAACACCCAAAACCCTCATGGACCAAACCATTTATTTATTTATAATCACCTCTTTATCAATCGTACTTTTATTGGTGTTGGTAATGAAACTAAAAGTTCATGCTTTCATTTCGTTACTTCTTGCCAGTTGCTTTGTGGGGTTGGCTGCCGGAATGCCATTTATGGAATTGATTGCCAGCCTCCAGAAGGGGATGGGAGATATTTTGGGGTTTATTACCATTGTGGTCGGATTAGGAGCGATTTTGGGGAAATTACTTGAAGTGTCCGGAGGCGCGCAGACCATGGCGCATTTTCTCATTAAGGGTTTTGGGGAGAAGCGAACCTCCTGGGCGTTGATGCTGACCGGATTTATCGTATCCATTCCGGTATTTTTAGATGTGGGTTTTATTATTTTAATACCACTGGTATACGCCCTGGCCCATAAAGCCCAAAAATCCCTGCTTCATTTTGCGATCCCCTTGCTGGCAGGGATGGCAGTGACACATGCGTTCATTCCGCCAACACCCGGGCCCGTTGCGGTGGCGGAAATCATTCAAGCTCCTTTGGGCTGGATGATTGTTTTCGGGGTATTGGTCGGGCTTCCTTGTGCTATTTTGGCCGGTCCGGTATTTGGTGGATTTATTTCAAAGAGAATTTTTGTACCGGTTCCTGCGCATATTGAATTCAGTGATGAAGAGGAAAGTAAAGCCAGCAGGAATGATTTTTTTATGATCGCATTCATCATCATTTTGCCTTTATTTTTAATTTTGATCGCGACGAGTTCTGACATGTTTGTGGACATGGGTTATATCAATGGAAATAACTTTTTGATCCGTTTGGCTCAGTTTTTAGGGCACCCCTTCATCGCGCTAACCATCGCTACTTTGGTCGCCTCCTATTTCCTGGGGTTCAGAAAGGGATTTAAAGCCAAACAGCTTTTGGAATTTTCCGACAAAGCCCTCGCGCCAGCCGGGCTGATCATTGTCATTACCGGTGCGGGAGGAATGTTTAAGGAAATACTGGTCCAGAGCGGGGCCGGAGAGGCGTTAGCGGAAGTATTTATCGCCTACAATGTGGCACCGATTGTAATGGCTTATCTGATTGCCGTAGTCATTCGGATTATTCAGGGTTCGGCCACGGTAGCCATGGTGACGGCGGCAGGAATGATCGCTCCGGTTCTGAGTGGATTGGACTACTCCGATCCGCACAAGGCACTGATTGGTATTGCCATTGCGGCCGGTTCCTGTATCTTGTCCCACGTAAACGATAGCGGCTTTTGGCTGGTAAAAAAATACCTGGACATTTCGGAAAAAGAAACCCTTCAAACCTGGACGGCACTGGAAACCATTATTTCTCTTACCGGGTTTTTTCTGGTTTTGATCTTATCTTTATTCATCTGATTAATAGAATATTAATTTTAGAACCTAATGAATAGTATAACATGAAACTATACCGAACCAAAAAAGGAATCGTCCTGGAAGACGGACAAGACTTATACCTGGTAAAAGACCAGAACTGGGATGAATTCATCAATGATGATGGCTTATACCAAAAGCTCACCAACATGGTGCAGGAGTTAGCTCCGGATAAGCAGGCGCATGATTGGCTGGCCAATGCCCTACTGCCGCCGGTCGGTAGTCAGGAAGTATGGGCCAGTGGGGTGACCTATTTTCGGAGTAAGTTGGGGCGTCAGGAAGAATCAAAAGATAGCGGCGGGGGAACATTCTATGAGAAGGTCTATCAGGCAGAAAGGCCGGAATTATTTATGAAAGCTACTGGTCCAAGAGTGATGGGGCACATGCAGCAGGTTCGGATCCGGAAAGATTCAAACTGGGATGTGCCCGAACCCGAACTCACCCTGCTGATTTCCAGTTCAGGGAAAATTCTGGGCTATACCATCGGTAATGACATGAGTTCAAGAAGTATAGAAGGCGAGAATCCTTTATACCTTCCACAGGCAAAAGTGTACGATGGTTCCACCGCCCTGGGCCCCTGCATTCTGATCAGCGAAGAAGCGTTGCCGCTGGACACGTCCATTAAACTGGAAATCATCCGGGAAAGTAACCTGGTATTTAGTGATTCCATTACCATCGATCAGATCAAGCGGAAGTTTAGTGAACTGGTGGAATTTCTCTATCGTGAGTATACCTTTCCTTCAGGTTCATTCTTAATGACAGGGACAGGTATCGTACCGGATCATACCTTTACCTTGCAATCCGGCGATAAAATCAAGATCCATATCGACGGAATCGGTACCCTTATCAATTTGGTTGCCTAGCAGAAACCAGCTAAAATTTTCTATAGGTAAGGTAACCAATTGCTACAGCGCAGGTTAAACCAATCCATCGGGACTTCTGGTCTGGTCTAAGGGTATTGGTACAAAATTTTAAATCGTTTGTCCACGTCCAAGTCAATTATTTTACCTAATTTTGAATCCCATAAGAATATAAACAAAATTTCATCCACGCGTTCTTATGGGTTTTTCTACTAAACACATCTTTATTACCGGAGGGGTCACCTCTTCCTTGGGAAAAGGGATTATTGCCGCCTCCCTAGCCAAGCTTTTACAGTCCAGGGGCATTTCCGTCACCATCCAAAAGTTCGATCCTTATTTGAATATCGATCCCGGGACTTTGAACCCCTACGAGCACGGAGAGTGCTACGTTACAGAAGATGGAGCGGAGACCGATTTGGACCTGGGGCATTACGAGCGGTTCTTAAATGCTACAACTTCTCAAGACAATAATGTTACCACTGGTAGAATCTACAACAACGTCATAACCAAAGAACGAAAAGGAGAGTTTTTGGGTAAGACCGTACAGGTAGTACCGCATATTACCGATGAGATTAAAAATAACTTCTACAAATTAGGCCAGGACGGCAAGTACGATGTGATCATCACCGAAATCGGAGGTTGTGTGGGGGATATTGAATCCTTACCCTTCGTGGAAGCCGTGAGGCAGGCCAGGTGGGATTTGGGTCCTAATAATATTTTGGTGATTCATTTGACCTTGATACCGTACCTATCTGCTGCAAAAGAGCTGAAAACCAAGCCGACCCAACATTCGGTTAAGCAGTTGCTGGAGGCGGGTGTTCAGCCGGATATATTGGTTTGCAGGACGGAGCGTCACCTACCCTTGGATGTAAAAAAGAAAATTGCGCTTTTTTGCAACGTACAATTGAACTGCGTGATCGAGGCCATGGATGCCGATTCTATTTATGATGTTCCCCTTTTGATGAAAAAAGAGCGGCTCGACGAGCGGGTTATGAGTAAACTCAAAATCTCTTCCAAAACGAATACAGAGTTGGAGCAGTGGAAGGAGTTTCTGGGCAAATTGAAAAACCCTACGATGGAGGTGGATATAGCTCTGATCGGCAAATACGTCTCGCTTCCGGATGCCTATAAGTCCATCATTGAATCCTTTATCCATGCCGGGACCTCACTTGAATGTAAAGTGAACCTGCATTTGATATCTTCCGAGGAAATAAATATCGATAATGTCGAAAAGAAATTAAATGAAATGGATGGGGTACTGGTCGCTCCTGGTTTTGGCGTTCGTGGTTTGGAAGGGAAACTGGAAGCCGCTAAATTTGCCCGGGAGAATGAGATTCCCTATTTCGGGATTTGCCTGGGTATGCAAATAGCAGTAATCGAATTTGCGAGAAATGTGATGGGCTTGACAGATGCATCTTCCACGGAAATAAACCCAGACTGTAAAGATCCGGTAATATTTTTAATGGCAGAGCAAAAGGACATCACCCAAATGGGTGGGACCATGCGGTTAGGAGCTTATCCTTGTGAGTTGGTAAAAGGTACCAAGGCATTTACGGCGTACGGAAAGCAAAAAATCACCGAACGGCACCGTCACCGATACGAATTTAATAACAAGTACCTAAAGGACTTTGAAAATCACGGCATGTTGGCTTCAGGAAAAAACCCGGACGAGGGATTGGTAGAAATCATCGAATTGAAAGATCATCCCTGGTTCGTTGGTACCCAGTTTCACCCCGAATATAAAAGCACGGTATTGAATCCGCATCCCTTATTTGTCCGGTTTATAAAAGCTGTGGGAGAAAAAAAGCAATCTAAATCTTAAAAAAATAGCATTGAAAAGGGCAGATTTAAGAAGTCTGTTTCATAAACAATTGACACATGGATAAAAATCAAGCGACGGGACTTATTCTTTTCGCAGCCGTAATTTTGGTTTATTCGCTCTTTTTTGCCAGCGGACCGGAACCGGTTATCGAACCTCAAACGGACAACACTACACAGGTGCAATCCCAATCTCCTGATAGAGAAGCAGCAGAAGCGGATAGTATAGCACCGGGAGATAGCCTGCAAACAATAGCGACCCAACAAAAATACGGGGACTTTTCAAGCCTGGTCAACGGGGAGGAGCGTTTTTATACCCTGGAGAATGATGGTCTTAAAATATCCTTTTCGAGCAAAGGGGGGGAAATTCAACGGGTTGAAGTAAAGAATTTTAAAACTTACGATCAGCAAGCGCTTATTTTATTTGATCAGGAATTTGGAGACCTGGAGTACGAAATAAATGCCCCGCAGGGCAAAATAGGATTGAATGAGCTTTACTTTGATGTCAGCGAATCGACTTCCGGTACGGCTGAGGAACGAGTAAATCAACTTGTTTTCACCGCCAATGTAGGTGCTGGAACCCTAAAAAGGGTCTATACCCTCCCGGAGTCCGGGTATCAGTTAGGCCATGTTTTAGAAGGTTCCGGACTTGGCTCGTTGGTTTCCGATGAGACCGTTACCCTTAACTGGAGCACTGAGCTCCAAAAGTTGGAAGAAGACATGGAGGAGTCTCGTAGGAAAACCTATATGAACTTCTACACCGTGGATGAAAGTTATGATTACCTCACCACCGGCGATTCCGAAGATGCGCAGCAAATAGGAGAGCCACTAAAATGGGTGGCGTTTAAGCAGCGGTTTTTCACATCGGGGGTTATTGCGTCCAATCAGTTTGCTGGAGGAAATTTAGCTCAAGAGACTCCTTTGGATGCTTCATCGGTAAAGCGCATGTATGCGACACTAACCTTACCAATGAATGAGGAAGTAAGCTATTACTTTGGTCCTAACAATTACAAAATACTGAAACAGGTTACTCCCGAATTTGACAAAAACGTGGATATGGGCTACGTGTTTGTCAGTTGGGTAAATAAATACATCATTGTAAACCTGTTTCATTGGTTGGAAAACTTTTTTGATAATTACGGGGTAATCATTATTCTGATTGTTTTCATTATCAAATTATTCCTATTACCGCTAACCTATAAATCTTATATAGGAATGGCCAAAATGAGGGTCATCAAGCCTGAGATAGATGAACTGAAAGAGAAATATGGCGATGATCAAACTAAAATGCAGCAAGAACAGATGAAACTGTTCGGGCAGCTGGGAGTAAGTCCTATTTCCGGTTGTTTGCCCATGGTGCTGCAAATGCCTTTTTTATTAGCCATGTTCTTTTTCTTTCCCAACTCCATAGAGTTGCGGCAGGAATCCTTTCTATGGGCGCATGATTTGTCTACCTATGATTCCATTTTGAATCTACCGTTCACGATTCCATTTTATGGGTCCCATGTGAGTTTGTTTACCCTATTGATGACCCTTTCCCAAATTGCCTACACTCATTTTAATAACCAACTGACTACGGCACAGGGGCCTATGAAAAACATCGGCTATATCATGCCTGTTGTTTTCATGTTTGTGTTAAACTCCTTTCCTGCAGCACTTAGTTTTTACTACTTCGTTTCCAATATGGTAACTTTTGGTCAGCAGGCTTTGATTAAGCAATTTGTAGATGATAGTAAGATCAGACAAAAAGTAGAAGAGAGTAAGGCAAAAAATGCCAATAAGAAAAAGTCCAAATTTCAAATGAGAATTGAGCAGGCTATGAAGGCTGCGGAGAATAAAAAAAGCGAGCCAGCCAAGAAAAAAGGGAAGCAGAAATAATTTTCTCGGTCTTAGAAATCAAAAGGCATGGGATTTCCCATGCCTTTTTTTCATTCTGCAGGGCTATTAGGGGTTCGGATGCGGACCTTATATGCATACAAGTATCTGCTGTTCAATGATATAAAAGTTTTCCACCGGGTGATGTGGAAAAGTACCTGACCATAGTTCCGATTAAAATGATATATTTGTGAAGCTATCAGGAACCGAAAAATCAAAAATCAATGATTGAACTCAAGTACTTTGGTCATTCGACCTTCTTGATGAGGATAAACGGAAAACAGATTCTTTTTGATCCGTTTATAACTCCCAACTCGCTTGCTAAGGATGTAGCCATTGAAGAAATTAATCCTGATTACATACTTGTGACCCATGGACATGAAGATCACGTAGCCGATGTGGAGCGGATAGCCAGGAAAAGTGGTGCCATGTTGGTTTCCAATTTTGAAATTATCTCCTGGTTTCAGGGAAAAGGCCTTGAAAATGTCCACCCTATGAATCATGGGGGCAGCAAGGTTTTTGACTTTGGAAAGGTTAAATATGTAAACGCCATTCACAGCAGCACCCTTCCAGATGGGTCAAGTGGGGGAAATCCGGGTGGATTTGTGATCACATCAGATGAGGGAGCGTTTTATTATGCTGGAGATACGGCTTTGACATACGATATGAAATTAATAGGAGAATCTTTTGCTATTGATTTTGCTGTATTGCCCATAGGGGATAACTTTACAATGGACATCAGTGATGCCATCAAGGCAGCTGATTTTGTCGGGACGGAAAAGATCGTAGGCATGCACTACGATACCTTTCCTTACATCACCATCAATAAAGAAGAAGTAAGGCAGTCGGCAAAAGAAGCCGGTAAAGAATTGTTTTTGCTTCAAATAGGGGAAAGTATTACGCTTTAAGAAATAATGGGAAAAGTAATCGCTATTGCCAATCAAAAAGGGGGAGTGGGTAAAACGACCACGGCCATGAATCTGGCAGCCAGTTTGGCTGTTTTGGAATACAAGACGCTTGTGATCGACGCAGACCCCCAGGCCAATACCACGTCAGGCTTGGGTTATGACCCCAAAGAGATTGATACCAGCATTTACGAATGCATGGTAAACGAGAATGAAATAGAGGATATTATTATTACTACTGAGATAGAGAATTTGGATTTAGTGCCGTCTCATATTGACCTGGTGGGGGCAGAAGTCGAAATGGTTAATCTGGAAAACCGGGAAGAGAAAATGCGGGGCGTCATCCAGGGACTAAGGGATCAATACGATTTTATTATCATCGACTGTTCACCCTCTCTTGGATTAATCACCATCAATGCCCTGACCGCTGCCAATTCGGTGATAATCCCCGTGCAATGCGAATATTTTGCCCTGGAAGGTTTAGGGAAACTCCTGAATACCATCAAAATTATCCAGACCAGACTTAACCAGGAGCTCGAAATTGAGGGCATTCTCTTGACCATGTACGATGTCAGGCTGAGGCTATCCAATCAGGTAGTCGATGAAGTAAAGATGCATTTCAAAGACATGACCTTCGAAACGATTATCCCTAGAAACGTAAAATTAAGTGAATCACCCAGTTTTGGGATGCCTGTTGTGGCTTTTGATGCGACAGGAAAAGGTGCGGTGGCTTACTTAAATCTGGCCAATGAAATTGCTACCAAAAATGGCATGGCCAAGGTAAATTGATTAGTTAAAAAAAATGGCAGTTAGTAAAACAAATAAGAAAAGAGGAGCTTTGGGGAAAGGATTGGGCGCATTGTTGCATGATTCTCCCCAAAAAGGGAAGACGGAAGGAGAAGTTAGCCACCCCATTGCAGGTATTTTTGAAATAGGGCTGGAAGAAATTCAGGTAAATCCGTTTCAGCCAAGGACTCATTTTGATAAAACCTCACTCGAAGAATTAGCAGAGTCCATTCGGGTTCAGGGAATTATTCAGCCCATAACCGTTAGGAAATTAGCGGATAAGGAATACCAACTTATTTCCGGTGAAAGAAGGTACCAAGCTTCCAAGATTGCCGGTTTGGATAAAATTCCTGCTTACGTTCGACTTGCGAATGACCAGCAGATGCTGGAAATGGCCTTGATAGAAAACATTCAGCGAGAGAATCTGAATGCGCTTGAAATCGCCCATTCCTATCAGCGTTTACTGTCCGAATGCGACTTGAAGCAGGAGCAATTAGGAGATCGGGTTGGTAAAAACCGAACCACTGTTAATAATTACCTCAGACTACTTAAGCTACCCCCGGATATTCAGGCAGGCATTCGCGATCAAAAAATCAGCATGGGACATGCCAGGGCCTTGATCAATATCGAAGATGTGGACAAACAACTGGCGATTTTTAAGCGCATGGTCACGGAGGAACTAAGCGTCAGAAAGGTAGAAGCACTGGTAAAGGAACTCAGCGAAGGTCGGGAAAAAAAGGAAACGCCCGAGAAACCTGGACTGGACCCGGTAAAGAAGTATGAAATCAACAAATTGCAGCAAAAGTTGGCTTCCCATTTTGGAACCAAAGTATCCCTAAAATCAGATCAAAAAGATAAAGGGGAGATCAAAATTCCTTTTCATTCCACCAACGACCTGAACAGAATCTTAGAAATACTTGATTTGATCTGAGTGAAATGTTTGATACGTCTTTTTCTTAGCCGTTGTCAGGTTAAATTCGTTTTTGCTGGCAGTATTTTACTTTTGTGCCATTTGCAGATAGCTCCTCAGGCGGCGGCACAGGTAATAAGTGAGATTGAGACTTCGGATGAAGACACCATTGTGTTAGTGGCTCCCGATAGTGTTAAAAATCCTAAAAAAGCGGTACTTTTATCCCTGATTTTTCCCGGAGCGGGACAGGTGTATAATGAAAAAGTCTGGAAATTACCTTTACTTTACGGCGGGGTAGCCACTTCAGTGTATTTTCTCGAGTTTAACAACAGGAGGTATCAGGAGTTTTTGGCCGCCCTGGAAATCGTAAGAGAGGAGGGAGGGGAGCCGAGCCCATTTCCGAATCTGAACGAAGATGGTATCATTAGGAATGTTAATTATTGGCGTAGAAACAGGGATGCCATGTACATGGTTTTTGGAGCCATCTATGCGCTGGGCGCTGTGGATGCATTTGTGGATGCTCACCTTTCCAGTTTTGATGTTAGTGATGACCTGAGTATAAAAATAGAACCGACCACAGAACCGATCATGGCGTACGGACATGCGGTAGGTATTGCATTAAAATTTAAATTCTAATATGAATATTCTGATCCTGGGATATGGCAAAATGGGGAAAATTATCGCCCAAATAGCTGAACAAAGAGGCCATCACATTGTGGCAAAAATCAATATTGAAAATGTTACCGACTTAGACTCCCTGGATACGAAAGAAATCGACGTGGCCATTGAGTTCAGTCAACCGGAGTCGGCCGTCGGAAACATTAACTGGTGCATGGAGCATCATGTGCCGGTGGTCGTAGGGACTACCGGGTGGATGGATCAGAAAGAAGCCGTTGAAAGTCGTTGCGAAAGGCATAACGGGTCTCTGTTTTACGCCTCTAATTTTAGCATTGGCGTTAATTTGTTTTTTAAAGTGAATGCCTTCTTAGCCACTTTAATGAGCGGTCAGGAAGGCTATCAGGCATCCATCGAAGAGATTCACCACACCGAAAAAAAGGATGCTCCCAGCGGGACTGCCATTACCCTTGCTGAAGGCTTGCTGGAAAACAACCAACAGTACCAAAAGTGGGAATTGAAAGAAAAGGATTCCACTCCAAACCAGGTACTTCCCATTACATCCAAACGGATTGATCCAGCCCCTGGAACACACACCGTGATGTATGCTTCGGATATTGACACCATTTCGATTCGCCATACGGCCCATAGTAGAAAAGGTTTTGCATTGGGAGCCGTGCTGGTAGCCGAATGGCTCCCGGGCAAAAAAGGTATCTTATCAATGAATGATTTTTTAACGTTTTAACATTAGTATAAAAATGAGTCAAGAAAGAAAGAAAAAATCAGCCGCAAGGGAATGGGTAGATGCCTTATTATTTGCAGTAATCGCAGCCAGCCTGATCCGTTGGTTACTTTTGGAGCCCTTTACCATTCCCACGGCCTCAATGGAAAAATCCCTGTTGGTTGGGGATTTTCTATTTGTCAGTAAAATGCATTACGGTACCCGGGTGCCCAAAACCATTCTACAAGTACCCTTGACCCATCAGAAAATTTGGGGAACCGAAATCCCTTCCTACTCCGAAGCTGTTCAGTTGCCCTATTATCGTTTACCGGGATTTACTTCCATCAAGCGAAATGATGTAGTGGTATTTAATTATCCGGAAGAATTTCATTATCCGGTCGACCTGAAGACGAATTATATCAAGCGGGGAGTAGGGATGCCGGGAGATGTAATTGAAATCAGGGAAGCAAAATTGTTCGTGAATGGAGAAGCGGCTGCCCTGCCGGAGGAAATGCAGTTTTCTTACGATCTCACTACCAACCGTCCATTGAATGCTGATTTTTTTGATCGTTTTGGTATAAATCCAGACAGCTATTATCCGTTTTCAGATAACTCAGGCTATTTCATTTTTGCGACGGAGGATATGGTCCGGGAATTGGAGCAATCGCCTGCTGTTGCTTCCGTAAGGAAGCGGATAAGCAAACCGGGGCAGGGAGACCCGAATATTTTTCCGGACGGTGCCTATTATGGATGGAACAAAGATAATTTCGGCCCACTGGAAGTACCGGCTGAAGGAAAGACCATACAACTCACCGAGGACAATGTACGCCGGTATGGGTATACCATCGAGAACTTTGAAAACAATGAAGAGCTGCGAATAGAAGGTAACGACCTATTTATCAATGGAGAAAAGCAAGAATCCTACACCTTTAAACAGAATTATTACTTTATGATGGGGGATAACCGGCACGATTCCCTGGATTCCCGGTTCTGGGGTTTTGTACCCGAAGACCATGTGGTGGGAAAAGCCTGGTTTTTATGGCTTTCGCTGGAAAAACACAAGTCCATGTTTAATAAAATCAGATGGAATCGCTTTTTCAAATCCATTGATTAAGTTGATGAAATCCATTGACGAAATAGCACCGGTTTGAGGCCGGTGCTATTTTTTTACCAGTTTATAGGCGTTAGCCCAGATTTTTCCAAGTAGGCATTTGCCTGACTGAAATGCTTACACCCCAGAAACCCCCGGTGAGCAGATAGCGGACTGGGATGGGGAGCATGGAGTTTTAAATGCCGGTCTTCTGATATGATTTGTGCTTTTTTTCGTGCGTAGGCCCCCCAAAGTAGGAATACAATATTTTCTTTTCTACCAGCCAGCCTTTCCACCACTTTATCGGTAAACGCCTCCCAACCCTTATTTTGGTGGCTACCGGCTTTATGGGCTTCTACGGTCAGGGTGGCATTGAGCAAGAGCACCCCTTGTTTTGCCCATTTTTCCAAATTGCCATGCGACGGAAAGGGCAAGCCCAAATCGCTTTTTAGTTCTTTGAATATGTTTAATAGGGAGGGCGGAAATGGGATTCCCTCCTGCACAGAAAAAGAAAGACCATGTGCCTGTCCAGGTCCATGGTAGGGATCCTGTCCCAATATAACTACCTTAGTATCCTCTACCGGGCAACAATCAAAGGCATTAAAGATGTGCGATCCCTTCGGATAGATGGTTTTGGTTTGGTACTCTTGTTTGATAAAGCTTGCAAGCGAGAGGAAGTAAGGCTTTGAGAACTCTTCCTGCAACAATTCTTTCCAACTATTTTCTATTTTGACCTCCATTAATAAAATTTCTATTGGTATATTTGTTATGACAATTCAAATTTCGAATAAGTTTTTGTAATACAAAACAGAATGGTAACTGCGATTACAGAAGGAATAAAAGTAAGCGTGGAAGCGACCTACCAAAAGGAGTTTTCTAATCCCGGTCAGCATCATCATGTCTTTACCTATAAGGTAACCATTGAAAATCACAGCGCGTTTACCATCCAATTGTTGAAAAGGAAGTGGGAAATATTCGATGCGGCTACTTCTTTGAAAATAGTGGAAGGAGATGGAGTGGTAGGGCAGCAGCCGGTATTGGAACCCGGTGCAAGCCATGCGTATATGTCTGGCTGTAATCTAAAATCTGGAATGGGCAAAATGAGAGGGAAATACACCATGGAAAAGTTGCTGGATGGCAAATTGCTAACGGTGGTCATTCCTGAATTTCAATTAATTGCTACCATTTTCGATAATTGATCCCGCATCATGTTTTTCCAGTTATGGGAATACTTCATTTATTTTTTAAAAAAAGAGGACGAACATAGCTTGCATTCTCCTTTTTATTTTAATTGCTACCGGGAATTAATAAGCTATCTGAAAATTAACAAAGGCGGGATCAGCAGCCTGGAGAAGAAGCGGATACTTTTTCTGGAACAAAACACCAAAATTGTAAGTGAAGACTATGGAGCAGGGTCCCGATGGGAGTCCGGTTCCGGGAGAACCGTTTCTACGATTATGAAACGGGTGACTACCCCGCTCAAGTTTTCCCTGGTATACCAGTTTTTGTGCAAGCAAACCCCTGCAAATATAGTTCTGGATTTGGGCACTTCCCTTGGCATCAACACGGCTTATCTGAGTAAAAGTGTAAAGGGGAAACTTTATTCGTTTGAAGGAGATCCTGCCCAAATGGAGTTAGCCAAAAAACACCTGGACAGCCACTTCAATGTACAGTTGGTTTCTGGAAATCTGGATGAAACGTTGAGTGAAGTAGTGCAGGGATTGCAGGGCATTGATTTTGTGCTCATGGATGCTAATCACAGGTATGCGCCAACGATTGCCTATTTTGACCTTATTTCTCCCAAATTACACGGCAGTAGCATTGTAGTGCTTGCCGATATTCATTGGTCGCTCGAAATGAAACGGGCCTGGAATCATCTGAAGCGTTCACCTCGGGTGACTTGCAGCATGGATTTCTTTGATTGTGGGGTATTGTTTTTCCGTCCGGAACCTGTAAGGTCTCATCTGGTCATGGCGATCTAATGCAGATTTTTTCATCCCGAATTTTGAGGTTCGATCTCAAGTAATATATTTGTCGGTAGGCTTTTAAGGTTGCGAAACTATCTAAAATCCGTAAACCTGTCAGGTTTTTGTTGGTATTCAGCCAATAATAAGCTTTAGTAGATGAAGCCCGACAGGTTTAACCCTTTATTTATCAGTTGAATATTGGATTAGATAGCAGATTTGAGATACTACCAAAATTAGAATGGTGATTGGTCTGATAATTGAGGGAAGTGTAAGTTACCTTTCAAGGATTGATTACTAAAACGCAATTCTGATCAGGCACAGGGATGGGTTAATGACAAAAAGTAAGGTGTTGATGAAGCTAATAACTAAAGAATTTTCCATACGCTATGACAAAGGAAGAGCAGCCTGAAGAAAATACTCCTGGAACGGATAAGGGTAAAAACATTCTGATCATTGTTTTGATCATATTGGTTATCTTAAGTGGTTGGCGATTATTGAACGATCACAGGGAGAAATCCCAAAAAAATGAAGAGATCCTTATCTTAACGGAAGAGAACAGCGATTTAAATATCCGGCTGGACTCCATGACCTTCCAATTGGATCTACGGATTCAGGAAATCGAAAAGCTGGGTGGAAATGTCGACTCACTGGTTAGGATTAAGGAGCAATTAATACGGGAAAGGCAAATAGAAACCAACCGCTCGGCTTCAGAGATTGCGGCGTTAAACGAGCGAATAGACGGTTATTCAGGTTTGTTAAAAGAGAAAGACACCGATATCATCAAGCTAAGAGAGCAGAATCAACAACTTTTTTCAGAAAATATAGAATTAAAATCCAGCAAGGCAGAGGTAGAAGAAGAGGTGGTCAAGCTTAATATTAAAGCGGATGAATTGGAGGAAAAAGTAACGATCGCATCCCAGTTGAAGGCTGAAAACATTGTTGTTGCGGCGGTAAATTCCAGAGGTAGGGAAAGGATAGACGAATTTCGTAACCGGCAACTTTCAAAATTAAAGGTATCTTTTACCATTGCCGAAAATAAAGTGGCTCCCGAAGGCCTACGGGATGTATATATTCAGGTATTAACGCCAAATGATCAGGTCATTTTTGATATTGCCAAAGGCTCCGGGACGTTTGAGTTGGATGGGAAAGAGGTTTTTTATACTTCTCGACAGGATTTTATTTTTAACAATAGTCAACAGCAGCTTACCTATTACTACGAAAAGGGAAGCGATTATCCCAGCGGTTTATACACCGTAAGGGTTTATGCAGAGGGGACGGAAATCGGAAGCAGTACATTCGAGGTAAAATAAAGTGGGTAATTTTTGTTTTTCGGAGGTTTAGCCTTAATTTTGCAAACTGTTTTACAACAACAAACAAAAATTTAAAAGAATGTTCCAAAAAAATTATGAAACGGTATTCATACTTACTCCCGTTTTGTCTGAAGTTCAGATGAAGGATACCGTAGACAAGTACGTAGGCTTGTTAAAGGAATTGGGAGCAGATGTAATCAATGTAGAAAATTGGGGGCTAAAAAAATTAGCGTATCCGATTCAGAAAAAGACCACCGGTTTTTACGTGTTGGTTGAGTACAAGGCAGATCCTACCGCAATCAAGAAGTTTGAGCTGAATTTCAGGAGAGATGAAACTGTTTTAAGGTTTTTGAGCACTGTCATGGACAAACATGGTATTGTGTATGCAGAGAGACGGAGAAAAGGTGAATTCAACAAAAAAACAGAAGCTAAGGAGGAGCCAGCAAAATGACTTTAAAAAACGAACCGATCAATAGAGAACAGACAAGGAAAAAATATTGTAGATTCAAGAAACTTGGCATCAAGTACATTGACTACAAAGATCCTAACTTCCTGTTAAAATTCGTGAACGAGCAAGGTAAGATTCTTCCCCGAAGACTTACAGGTAACTCTGCAAAATACCAGCGAAAAGTGGCTCAGGCCATTAAAAAAGCCAGGCATTTGGCCTTGTTGCCGTACGTAGCAGACGGATTGAAATAAATCTTCTGTATCCTTCACCTACTAAAATTATTACTCGAAATGGAAGTTATCTTAAAAACGGATATAAAAGGACTTGGATATAAAAATGACCTGGTGGATGTAAAACCAGGTTATGGGCGAAATTATCTGATCCCTCAGGGTTTTGCGGTCTTGGCTACTTCATCTAACAAGAAAATCTTGGAAGAAAATATCAAGCAAGCAGCCCACAAAGCCGAAAAAATAAAGACGGAAGCCGAAGCCGTAGCCAAAAAACTGGAAGGAATCACTTTGGAAATAAAAGCCAAAATTGGAGACTCCGGTAAAATATTTGGAAAGGTTACCACCCTCCAACTATCGGATGCCCTTGCAGACAAAGGCATTGAAATTGACAGGAAGAAAATATCCATCAATCAGCCCGTGTCTACTTCTGGAGAATATGAAGCAGAAGTGGATCTTCACCGGGAAGTAAAAACCAATGTTAAATTTCTGGTAGTTGCGGAATAATTCCCTTATTCGATCTTAAATAAAAAAAGCCAGTTTGTACTGGCTTTTTTTATTTAAATCCATTTTTTTCTTATCGGAATGAAATCTTAGGGCAATCCGAACACATGTTTTTTTCGGTTTCGCCGAGAAGTATTGAAATCATGCTTTCGTTCTTCCCGGGCATTGGTTAATTTGCTTTGATTAAAGGAAAAACATGAAAAATTTCAGAACGGAATTTCGAATCAACCCCTGTAAGCGAAGGATTACGCATGCTGAAAAGATGCTGACCATTGGGTCTTGTTTTTCCGAAACGATAGGAAATCGCTTACATCAATTCAAATTTCAAATTTCGGTCAATCCCTTTGGAGTGGTTTACAATCCCATTTCCATTTTTGAGAACCTTACCAAATCCCTTTCCGGTCAGCGATTTGACCCCGGTTTAAGCATACAGCAGCATGCAAAATACTACCATTTTCATTCCCATTCGCGCCTGAATGCCCTCTCTAAAGCGGAATTGATGGATTTGCTTGCCCAAAAACAAAGGGAAACCCTCCATCACCTGGAAGCAGGCAGCCACCTGTTTATTACGTTTGGTTCCGCTTTTGCTTATCGCCACAAAAAATTCAATAGTATCGTGGCCAATTGTCATAAAATTCCTCAACCTGAGTTTAATAAGGAGCTGCTTGATCTTGAGCAAATGAAAGGTAGTTTTGAGGCCTTTTACAAATTACTGGAACAAGTAAATCCCAACATTCAAATCATCCTTACCCTCAGTCCGATTCGGCATATTAAAGATGGGGTCCCGGAAAATCAACTAAGCAAAAGTCTTCTTCGGGTTTTTTGTGATCAACTAGCCAAGAGCAAGTCGAATGTCGTCTACTTTCCGGCGTACGAACTTATGATGGATGACTTACGAGACTACCGGTTTTACAAAGACGATCTCATTCACCCAAATACCATGGCCGAAGACTATATTTGGGAAAAATTTCAGGATTCCTTTTTCGATGCCCAAACCCGCAAGTTAATCAAAGAAATCGATCAATTACACAAAAGCCTAAGCCATAGGCCCTTTGAACCCTTATCCATCCAACACGGAAAGTTTCTGCAAGGGTTGTTGGACAAAGTAGATAGCTTGCCTACAGACCTTGATTTTGCTACAGAAAGAAGTAGTATCCTGGATCAACTCCATCAAATTGAGGCTTATCAAAATTCATCCCTAAACCAAAGAAATGAAGACGAATAGACTACATAAAAGCAAAAGCCTATACCTTAAACAACACGCTACCAATCCCGTAGACTGGTTTCCCTGGGGAGAAGAAGCCCTGGAGAAAGCCCGGAAGGAAAACAAACCCTTGCTGGTAAGTATCGGATATGCAGCCTGCCATTGGTGTCATGTCATGGAAAAAGAGTGTTTTGAGAATCCGGAAGTAGCCGATTTAATGAATGCCCATTTTGTTTCCATCAAAATTGATAGAGAGGAGCGTCCGGATCTGGATAACCTGTACATGGATGCCATACAGGCCATGGGTTTACAGGGAGGCTGGCCTTTAAATGTTTTTTTGATGCCGGATCAACAACCTTTTTATGGGGGAACGTACTTTCCAAAACATCAGTGGGTAAAAGTGCTTTCCGGAATAGCAAAAGCCTATTCGGATCAGCACGAAGAGTTGGCAAAAAGTGCCAGGGGATTTGGCAAGAGTCTACGGCTATCCCTGGTGGAAAAGTATGGCCTAAAGGCCCAAAAATCTTCGTTTCAGATTCAGGATATACGGGCAATTGGAGACAAATTAATCGATGGCTTCGATTCGGTTTGGGGAGGCATGAAACGAGTACCTAAGTTCCCCATGCCTTCCATTTGGGCGTTTTTACTTGACTTAGCGATTCTTGACCGACAGGATGACCTGGGCGAAAAGGTCTGCTTTACCCTGAAAAAGATCGGAATGGGAGGAATTTACGACCACTTGGGAGGTGGTTTTTGCCGGTATAGCGTGGATGGGGAATGGTTTGCGCCTCACTTTGAAAAAATGCTTTATGATAACGGACAACTACTCGGTCTGTATGCCAAAGCCTTTCAGTATACAAAAGATCCCTTTTTTAAAGAAAAAGTCGAAGAAACCATTCAATGGCTGCTTCGGGAAATGAAAAGCCCTGAGAATGGCTTCTACGCTGCCTTGGATGCGGATAGCGAGGGGAAAGAAGGGAAATTCTATATCTGGAATGCCGCCGAACTCCAACAGCTTTTAGGCGAGGATTACGACTGGTTTGCCAGGCTATATGCTATCAAGACTGAGGGAAATTGGGAAGCCGGTGAAAACATCCTATTCCAGAAGGAGTCCTACGAAAAGATTGCTGACTCGTTAAAACTATCAGAATCGGATTTTTTGGCAAAGCTCCATAAAGCAAAGCAAATTGTCTTTAAACAACGAAACAAACGGGTAAGACCTGGTTTGGATGATAAAATTATTAGCGGATGGAATGGATGGGTCATACAAGGTTTATGCCAGGCCTACCATGCCCTGGGTACCGAATCCTATCGGGAGCAAGCCCTTGCAACCGGAAATTTTATCTGGGATGAAATGGTGCAGGAAAATGAATTGTTTCGCAACTACAAAGAGAATGAAGCTTATACTTCCGGGTTTTTGGAAGATTATGCTGCCGTCATCCAAGCGTTTATTTCCTTATACACCCTTTCTTTTGACCTCAAATGGCTGGAGCGGGCCGATCAGTTGATGGCCAGAGTCATGGATCGGTTTCTGGATCAATCTGATGGTTTGTTCTTTTTCAATGATCCCAAACAAGAAAAACTGATTGCCGATAAAAAAGAAATTTTTGACAATGTCATTCCGGCATCCAATTCCATCATGGCCAGAAATTTACACCGTTTGGGGATCTATTTGTATAAAGACGAGTACCTCGATCGGGCAGAAAATATGGTGCAACTGGTTCAGGAATTGCTGCTGAAAGAGCCCTCTTTTTTAGCCAACTGGGCTACCTTTTATTTAGAAAAGACCCTGCCAACGGCTGAAATTGCCATTTTGGGTCCGAATGCAGAAAGCAATGGGCTGGATTTTCAAAAGCACTATTATCCCAACACGGTACTTGCGGCCGGTACAGGAATGGACAAGCTTCCATTATTGAATGACAAGCCTGCGGAAAAGAATCAATATTTTGTATGTTTTGATAAAACCTGTAAGCAGCCGGTTAGCAGTTTGGAGGATGCAGTGCTTCAATTACCTCATTTGCCCCGCTAAGAAAACAAATATATATTGGAGGATCTTTTCGCGCATACTTACCCGGCAGCCACATCCAAGTCCATGTACGCCGATGTCATATTGCCTGTACCCATTCCAAAATGGTTTACCTATAAGGTAGAAGCTGAATTTCAGGAGCAAATTGGTATTGGGTACCGGGTGATGGTACCCTTCGGTAATCGCAAAATTCTAACCGGTATTGTGGCAAAGGTTCACCAAAAAGCACCGGAAGTCTACCAGGCCAAAGCTATTTTGGATGTGTTGGATGATTTTCCCGTGGTCAACGCGCTACAAATCAAATTCTGGAACTGGATGGCGGGCTATTATTGCTGCCATATAGGGGAGGTGATGAATGCGGCGCTTCCTAGCGGGCTAAAGTTATCTACCGAAAGCAGGGTGCACCTGCATCCTAATTTTGATCCGGAAGCCCCAGGGTTTCCCATGGACGATCGGGAACTACTGGTTTTAGAAACGCTGGCCAAACATGATGACATGCGGGTGGAGCAGTTTGAGCAAATGCTGCCCGGAAAAATAAGTCATAAGATTATTAAAAGCCTGCTTTCAAAGGGAGCCGTGCTTCTTTACGAATCGGTCAAAGAAAAATACAGTCCTAAAACGGAGCACCGAATCCGATTAACCAATCGATTTCTTGCCGGAGAAAATAAGCTGCAGGATCTTTTTTTGGAGCTAAAGGGGAAACAAAAACAGGAGCAGGTGTTGCTCCAATACTTACAGCTTATTCCGGTGTTTCAAAAGCCCGAGTTGAATGATGCCGGGCTGCTAAAAAAGGTGTTGATAGATGCAGGCTGCTCGCAGAGTTCCATCGATACCTTGATTAAGAAAGAGATCCTGGAATCCTTTCGGATAACGATCAGCAGGTTTGATGAACAGGCGACTGGCAATGATTCGATCACCCTTTCCCCGCTTCAGCAGGAAGCCGTGGGGGAAATTCATAGGCAATTTGAGGACAAAAACACGCTATTACTCCATGGCATTACCGGCTCTGGCAAAACGGAGATTTATATTGAGCTGATAAAGGAAGTATTGGACAGTGGCTCGCAGGTATTATTGTTGCTCCCGGAAATTGCCCTGACCACCCATCTGGTATTTCGCTTGAAAAAGGTATTCGGGAACAAGATGGGAGTCTTCCACTCCAAATACTCCGATAATGAGCGGGTAGAGGTTTGGCAGGGAGTGCTCAAGGGGCGGTTTAATTTTGTTATTGGTGTCCGGTCCTCCTTATTTTTACCTTTTGACAGTTTGGGTCTGGTGATCATAGATGAAGAACACGAACCTTCCTACAAGCAATTTGATCCGGCTCCCCGGTTTCAGGCCCGAGATGCGGCCATCATGCTAGCCTGGATGCATCAGGCCAAAACCGTTTTGGGGTCTGCCACGCCAGCATTTGAATCGTTCTTCAATGCTCAAAACGGAAAATACGGGTATGTGAAACTAGACAAAAGGTATGGAAATGCCGAGCTTCCCCACTTCCATTTGGCCGATATACTCAAGGACAAAAAGAAAAACCTGCTGAAACTTGATTTCACCCGGATTCTAAGAGAAAAAATACAAGATGCCCTGAACAGGCAGGAACAGGTGTTAATTTTTCAGAACAGGAGAGGTTATGCACCTTATATTTCTTGTGAGGATTGCGGTTGGATCCCACAGTGTGAGCATTGCGATGTAAGTCTCACCTACCACCAATATCAGGAAGAACTCCGCTGTCATTATTGTGGGTTTAAGGAAAAGCTACCCAAGGCTTGCCCGGCTTGCGGAAGTCATAAATTGACCACTGTAGGCGTAGGCACGGAACGAATTGAAGAGAACCTGGCTTTGTTATTTCCGGAGGCACGCATTGCGCGAATGGACCTAGATACAACCCGCAGCAAATACGGGTACCAACGGATATTAGAAGACTTTGGGGCGGGGAATGTGGATATTTTGGTGGGCACCCAAATGATCACCAAAGGCCTGGACTTCGACCGGGTTTCCCTGGTGGGAGTCGTTGATGCCGACCGTATTTTATATTTCCCGGATTTCAGGTCAGGGGAAAGGGCTTTTCAACAGATTACCCAGGTGGCTGGACGCGCCGGAAGGAGGGAGAAAACAGGCGATGTAGTGATTCAGACCCGGCGGCCTGATCAACTGATTTTCAATCAGATAATGAGTGGAAATTACATAGATTTTTACCAACAGGAGATCCGTGAGCGCAAGCAGTTTTTTTATCCTCCCTTTATCAAAAATATTAAGGTGACGACCAAACACAAAGATTATAAAACAGCGGAGACGGCTGCCTTTCACCTAAAAAATCTGGTAACGGCTATTGAAGCCAAAAAAATTGTTTTGGGTCCGGAAAAATCATTAATTGGAAAAATTAAAAACCTGTACCTCTTTGAAATTTGGATCAAACTGGAAAAATCAGTCTCGGTTCAGGAATATTTCAAAAAGCAATTAATGGAAAAAATTATGGAGCTGCAGGCCGAAAAGAAATTCAGATCGGTTCGTTTTTTGGTGGATGTGGATCCTTTTTAGTAGACTGCTATTCGATAGCCGTTTGGTTCGCTATTCATTAGCGTTCCAAATATCATGGGTTGTCTTCCAGCTTCCATCGGGCTGTCTTTCCAGGATATTCAGGTATTTAGAGGTAGCGTAGGTGGTGTCTCCAGTTGTTTTGGAGAAGAGAGTAACCTTGGCAAAGCCCCTGCCAAAAGCCAAATCTCCGTCAACCCGAACGGCGTCATATCCGCTTTCTAAACCTGTTCTGTAGTTATCGAAAATTTCCTGATAATAGGCTTCTACGGCTTCAGGACCTATTTTTTTGGGGGTATTAGGTGCCATTAGAACAGCGTCGGTGGTAAAATAAGTGGCAATAGCAGCCGCATCACCAGCATTAAAGGCATCAGCCCTTGCCTGGCTCATGGCTTTTATTTCCCGGATATCCTGTTCCTCCGAAGAGTTAAGGTCTGATTTACAGCTCATCACAATCATTAATAGCATGGCACAAGGAATAAGTATTCGCTTCATGGTCTAAATTTTATTAATTTGAATCAAAGATAGAATATTTATTGATACCGTCAGATGCATGGAATTTGATAGATACGCCTTATTTTAATTGGTAAAAATCCCGGAAATTTACATGAAGAATTGATTTTATTTTGTTAAATTAATCCTGTGAAAAACAATTCATATGACAGCTTATTTTGAGACCATAGAATTTGAGGCATTAGATGGCTTTAAATGTGATTTGAAGCGTCTTAAATCAAATAAAGCTACTAAAGGACCGGTCATATTAGTGCATGGTGCCGGTGTAAGTAGCAATATTTTTAACCCCCCTTCCAAGAATAATATCATATTTCAACTGGCAGAAGAAGGATATGACGTTTGGTTAGAAAATTGGAGGGGGAGTATTCACCTGGAACCTAACGAGTGGAACCTGGATCAGGTTGCCCGAAATGACCATCCGGCAGCCGTGAAAAAGGTGGCTGAAATTACCGGTTCGAAAGAGATAAAAGCGATTATTCACTGTCAGGGCAGCACCAGTTTTATGATGTCGGCCGTTATGGGGTTGATTCCGGAAGTAAAATTGATTATTAGCAATGCGGTTTCGCTACATCCGATCGTTCCGGCCTTTTCTAAATTCAAGTTGAACTTATTGGTTCCCATAGTAAGTCGGTTTTTCGACTATTTCGATCCTCAGTGGGGCCTTGCAGCTCCCGATTTTAAATCTAAAGTTATTTTGGCTTTTGTAAAAGCCACCCACTGGGAAAAGGACTCCACGGTGGGTAAAATGGTTAGCTTTACTTACGGTTCCGGTTTCCCAGCGCTCTGGGAATTGGAGAATCTGGACGAGAAAACCAAGGATTGGATACAGTACGAATTTGCGCATGTTCCCCTTTCCTTTTTCAGGCACATGCAAAAATGTGTGCGGCACGGAGCATTGACGCCCGTTAATAACGAAGATCGTGATTACGTATCAGAACCTCCCAAAACAGCGGCCAGAATGGTTTTGTTTGGGGGAAAAAAGAACAAATGTTTTTTATCAGAAAGCCAGGAAAAAACATTTCGGTTTCTGGAAAGTACAAAGCCAGACTTCCACAAGTTGTACCTATTGGAAGGCTACAGTCATTTGGATGTATTTTTCGGAAAAAATGCACACATTGATGTGTTTCCAAAAATGATCAATGAATTAGAACTTGGATAATTCCCAGCTATGCCCCCCAAGAGAATCAAACGATACACCGGAAGATACGCCCATGTAGACGGAATACCCTACCAAATGCCCGTAAGCTCATCCCGGTCGCCAGCATTAATGGCTGGTTTTTCCTGTGATTGGGAGAAAGCCAATGAGTTGTTGCCCGGCAATGAAATACATGCATTAAAGCTGCCGAATGGAAGAGCAGCACTGTTAATCACCGTCATTAATTACCTGGATACCAGCATCGGAAAGTACATTGAATATAGTATAGCCATCGCATGCACCCATGGATCCAAGCCGGCTCCACGATTTTTAAATTCCATTTTACTGGGACATTATGGAACAGGTCAATACATTCTGGATTTGCCGGTAAGTAGTGAGATTTCAGTGAAGGGGGGCAAAGGAATATGGGGTATGCCCAAACATCAGGCCAACCTGGATTTTATAGAAAGTCCGGAACAGGTGAGTAGCCAGTATGAAAAGGATGGGCAATTTGCCTTTAGAATTGAAATCGAAAAACCCCGTTCGCCTTCCATCAAATTAAAAGTGGGAGCCACGAATTATTGCCGGTTTCGGAACATGCTGATGGCCTCCTACATTTATTTTGAATCCAAGGCGGGAATCAACTTATTCGGAAAAGCAAAGGGGAAGCTCTTTATCGGTGACCATCCCCGGGTAGCATCTCTACAGCATATTGACTTAAACCCAGACCCCTTTTTTACCACTTTTATGCCTGAAACGAATGGTATCCTGGATGACCATTTCCAATGCTGGTTTATGACGTATGAAGATCCGCCTGAAAGCATGCCGGAAGGATTGGAAACAGTCTACCCACTCGGTTTTAGCGAGGAATGGCTGCCGCCGCCTTCGACTACCGATTACGAGAAATTTCGAATCCAAACCCATTAGTCAAGCACAATCATGAACCCCATCAAAAAAACCCTCCTTGACCTGAATAATGCCTATATTTTCTTTTGTGCATCCATCTATTTGGGGATGTTTTGGTCCTTGCATTTCTTTTGGTTTCCGAATTACCCCAATACCCTAACGCTCGACAATTACTACGATGCCATTATTCCACAAACGGATTTGGCAACGAATTTTTTTTTCATCACCATTCCCCTTATGGCCGCTGCATTGGTGATCATGCTGATCTCGGAATGGAAGACGGGACTCCGCTGGGTTCCCCTTGCCTGGATACCCGGACTTTTGGCTCCTGTCATCGTTCAACAAGCTTATATAGAGGACATCAACAATCAATTTAAGGCTGGGGTAAGCGACGAAGCGACCCTCCAGGTACTGCTCCGGGAATGGATGTGGCTAAATGACATTCGCTGGATAATCCTGACGCTTATGTGGGGTATTACCATGTATTTCTTTATCGCTAAAGCAAAACCAACCCATCAACAGAAAACCCATGAATAAAGATAAAATTTTCGGCATTTCCACCCGATACATCGAGCTTTTGGTGGTATTAATAGGCTTTATCACCCTTTTTTCCGGATTGATTCAGTTAGTAAAACCGACGTTTATTCTGGGTTTTGTGGGAAAAACCGGTAGCAGTCCGGAAGCCGCCCATTTCTTCGCCATCGTTGGGATGTTTATGGCCCTATTTGGTGGAATGGTCTTACATGCTGTCTACAGTTCCGTAAGTAACAGGCAGATCATTCTCTGGTCTGCCATTCAAAAATTTGGCGCGTTTATCGCCGTGGCGATTGGTGTTTTTAAGGGATTATTTTCTGCCCTGGCCCTAGGAGTAGCCCTTTTTGATTTGTTTTCAGGGATTGTTTTTTTACTCTACCTGAAAATACTCCGTTCAGATAAAGATGAATTATAATGGCTAGATTTATTTAAACGAGCTGCTTTCGCTGACAACCTAACCCCATGCTGATCCAAGAATCCCATAACGAAACAAAAGCCATAAAGTCACTGATTTTAGGAGGTGGCGGCATTAGGGTGGCTTATCAGGTGGGAGTCTTGAAGGCTTTGGAAGAGGAAGGGCTGGAATTTAATCATGTGGACGGTACCTCCGGTGGCATCTTCAATGCAGCGATGCTGGCATCCGGGCAGCAGGTGGATGATTTGAGAAATAATTGGATTCGTTTGAATCTAGCCCATTTTGTTTCTCCGGTTAGATTCTGGGATTATTTAACTCCCTGGAAACTAAAAGGAATGGGAGATACGGATGCCATTCGAACCAAGGTGCTACCCCATTTTCAAATTCGAATGGATACGATAAGGGAAAAGGGACTTCCTATCACCTTCTCCTTGTGTAACTATTCGAAAAAAGTGGTACAAGCCATTCCGACGAAGGACCTTCATGAAAATCACCTGCTGGCAGGAATTTCATTACCCATTGTGATGCCTGCATTAAAAGTATCCGACGAGTGGTTTATTGATGCCGTTTGGATCAAAGATGCCCACCTAATGGAAGCAGTCAGACGGGGTGCAGAAGAAATTTGGGTAATTTGGGGAATAGGGAACCACTCCGACTATCTTTCAGGGGCATTGAACCAATATGTGCATTCCATTGAAATGAGCGCCAATGGAGCCTTATGGGAAGAATTTGAACAAATAAAATGGATTAATAAAGGAATACAAAGAGGGGAGTCTGAATTCGGACAGCAGCGGCCTATTGAAGTTCACCTTATACACCCGCCGCTTCCCCTTCCCCTTGATCCGGATTTATTTTTTCATAAAATTACTTCCAGGGACCTGATAAACATGGGATATCAGGATGCTAAAAAATACCTGTCGGATATCCCTGAAGCCGGTGCCCAATTGAATGAGGGTTTGACCAGCACACCTGCTATTGGAAACTACCTTGGGTTTCGGCTTCAGTTTTCTGGCGAATTGGCCTGGAAAGAAAAGGTCGATCGGGTAACGATGTATGTATTTTTACGGTATGCTGATCTACCTGAAAATGGGCGAATGGATGTTTTTACCAGTCTTTTTATTGCGCATTTAGATCGCGAGTACAGTGGGTTTGAGACGCGGTTTCGACGAAAAACGAACGCATCCGGACTTTTTATTTATGAAATAGAAACGAGTATGATGATCGAAAACAGGGTATGCCTGGTAGTGGCCCGGTTTCGTGCCAATAGTCCCTGGCATTGGATGCTGGGGATGGACTTTAAGGAGCTGGAGCTGGTCTTGTATCTCAAAGGGGATGTGGATCTGGAAATCGCTATGGAAGGTACCCTCTTTCAGTCCTTTGCATCCAGAATAAAGGGGTTTTGGAGGGCATTGGCAAAAAAGAGCGACGGAGCTGGCGGAGGAATAGGGTTTAAATTTAAAATGTTAAAAAAAATGTTGTACAATGAAGTTTGAAAGAAAACCGATGGTCAATTGGTATGACCCCAAGCAATTAGCCTTCACAGGTGTCAAAACGGTGCTTTCTTCCGTGTTCGGAAATTTTGCTGATAGGCGGGAACTCCAGGCAGCCCTGGATCAGGAAATCCAGTTTTATGACTATTCGGATAGGGAGGAAATGTGGCTGGACTTTATTTCAGATTTGGGAGATGGGTTCAATCCTACCTTTACGCTGGCCGATTTATTGGCCAGAGAATCATTGACCTTGAGGGGCAAGTCCTTGAAAAGGGGAGAAGTGCTGGTAATGGGAGGGGATGAGGTCTATCCAACACCGGAGCCTATCGAATACAACAACCGTCTGCGAGGACCCTACAACGCCGCTTTTCCCAAAGATGAAAATGATTCCAACCGGCCAGATGTCTTTGCTGTTCCCGGAAATCATGACTGGTACGATGGATTGACCAATTTTCTTCGGTTATTTACGCAAAAGCGTTCCCTCGGTAACTGGCAAACGCAACAAAACAGGAGTTACTTTGCGCTAAAATTGCCTCATGATAATTGGCTGGTAGGGATAGATGTGCAACTGAATGCGGATATAGATTACCCGCAGATCTGTTACTTTAGGGAAATTGCCAGGCAACATTTCACCAGCCAAAGTAAAGTCATCTTGTGCACTGCGGAGCCTTCCTGGGTATACAAGTCTTTTGATGAAAATAACGGGTCATTTGATCGCTTGCAGTTTTTCATTGACAGGGTGCTTTTTGGAAAAGGGGAAGCGGAATACGAAGAAAAAAATAGGTCCCTGAAGGTAATAGCCATCCTGACCGGGGACCTTCACCACTATGCCCGGTATGAAACGGTAAAAGAGAAAGAAAGGCCTTGTCAATTAATTACAGCCGGGGGAGGAGGAGCTTTTATGCATCCAACCCATACCCTAAAAGCGGAAATCGAAAGCCTGAAAGGGCAACCTGCGGCCTTGAAAAAAGTCTTTCCTTCAAAAGGGGATTCGGTTAAACTGAGTTTTCTCAACTTGATTTTTCCCTATTTTAGCCTTACCATGCTATTTTTCTTTGGTATCTTTCATACGTTTACTACTTGGATACTTCAGTCAAATGAGGAAAGCCCGGATTCCATTATGGAGAAAATGGCCAGCCTGGACTTATTAGACGGGGATTTTTCGGCGTTTTTTGGGGTCATTATTTCCGGGATCAGTCATCACCCCGCAGCATTATTTCTAAACCTACTGCTGTTTATTGGGATACTCCTTTTTACAGATACCAAGTCGGGAAGGAAAAACCTGAATTACATCGCCGGTGCCATTCACGGAGGGTTGCACTTGATGAATTTTTATTTTCTACTTTGGCTATTTTCTTTTACCAATCTTGGTACTTTGGGTATGGGGGTAAATAATCCCGACCAGGTTTTACTGTTCATGGCAGAAATGATACTGGTAGGGGGCATTATCAGCGGAATACTATTTGGTGTGTACCTTACCTTTAGTGTTTTAGTTTTAAAAAATCATATTACCGAAGCATCCTCTTCCTATCGCTGGGAGGGGTATAAAAATTTCTTACGTCTCTCGATCTCCAGGGAAGGCGTAACCATTTATCCTATCGGTCTGAAAAAGGTGGTACGCAATTGGAAAAACACGGGTACTGAAGAAAATCCAAGATTCGAAGGGGGACCTGTATCCTATGAATTGATTGAAGATCCAATAGTTATAAAAAATGAAAAGATTAGCTAAACCATTAACCGCCCTCAAATCCTCCTATGACTACCTGGTCATCGGTTCAGGATATGGTGGAAGTATCGCCGCATCCCGAATGGCAAGGTGTGGTCAGTCGGTCTGCCTCTTTGAGAAAGGCAAGGAATTTTTGCCAGGAGAGTTTCCCGATACGCTGTTTAAGGCTTCCGGAGAAATGAACTTTATCGGTGGAAAATCGGGCAACCTGGAAAAAAACGGCTTGTACGAATTTACCATGGGCAGTGGTATCAATGTCTTTAAAGGCTGTGGACTGGGCGGTACTTCCCTGGTAAATGCCAATGTATCCATTGAACCTGAATCGAGAGTAATGGATGATAATGCCTGGCCCCAAGCCATTCGGGAGGACTTGGATTCATTCAAGCGCGGAGTTTCCCGAGCCCGGAAAATGTTGAGACCAAATCCCTACCCGGAAAAGAAAAACGGATATCCACTGCTGAAAAAGACTGAGGCGATGAGAAAATCGGCAGCCCACATGTCGGCTCCTTTTCGGCTGCTCGATATCAATGTAAATTTCGAAGATCAGACCAATCATGTGGGTGTATATCAACCCAAATGTACAAATTGCGGGGATTGTGTAACAGGCTGTAACATTGGAGCTAAGAATACCACTGCGATGAATTACCTCCCCGATGCCTGCTCCCACGGGGCAGAAATTTTCACGGAAATTAATGTCCGCCATATTAAAAAAGGTCAGGATCACTGGCAGGTATATTTCCATCCGATCGGTATAGGCAGGGACTTGTTTGATGCACCTTTGTTATTTGTTAAGGCAAAAAATGTAATTCTTGGCGCGGGTTCCCTGGGGTCCACCGAAATTCTGTTGCGGTCTGCCAAAATAGGGTTGAATGTGTCCAAAAAATTGGGGCATCGGTTTACGGGAAATGGAGATGTTTTAGGTTTTGGCTATAATAACGATGTTCGGATCAATGGTATCGGGCTCGGGAAAAAAGGAACGGAGCAGATCGCCAATGTGGGTCCCTGTATTACTAGTGTCATTGACCTGCGGGAGCGTGAGAAGCTGGAAGACGGGATGACCCTCGAAGAAGGCACCATTCCGGGCCCTATCCGTGGCCTCATGCCCAAAGCCCTCTTTACTTTTTCACGGCTGGTGGGAAAAGATTCGGATAGGGGCTTTATTGATTATTTTAAAGAAAAATGGCGTGAAATACGAAGCCTGTTTTTGGGCCCCTTTCATGGGGCGTTGGCGCGAAGTCAGGTCTACCTGGTAATGACTCATGACGATGGCAATGGTACCCTAAAAATGAATGAGGAAGGCAAACTGACCATCAATTGGGAAGGGGTAGGAAAGCAGGAGATTTTCAAAAAGGTAAACAGTGAAATGTATCAAGCCACCGAGGCCCTTGGAGGGACCAAGATACCCAACCCTACCTGGAACCGATTAATGAACTATGATCTGGTAACCGTACATCCCCTGGGTGGTTGTGGCATGGCAGATACTGCGGATCTTGGAGTCGTGAATCATAAGGGGCAGGTATTTGAAGGAGAAACGGGAAATGCGCTGCATGAAGGATTGTACGTCATGGATGGAGCGATCATACCCAGGCCGGTAGGCACGAATCCGTTGTTAACCATCAGTGCGCTGGCAGAACGGGCTTGTGAGCTCGTCGCTAAGGAAAAAGGATACGAGCTATCAGATGAATTTGAGGAAAAACATAGGGTATCTCCCGGAGAACAGCCCGCAGGTACGGGGGTTCAGTTTACGGAAACCATGAAGGGCTTCATCGGTTGGGGTGAAACAGCTGATTTTGACGCAGGCTATGAAAAAGGAAAGGCCGAAAATACCCCTTTCGAATTTACGCTTACGATTCAAACGGAGGATATGGATGAATTTGTAGCCAGGGAGGACCACCCCGGTGCCATGTTGGGTTCTATGAGCGTTCCATCACTGTTTGAAGACGCATTGACTGCCTATCAAGGGGAGTTTAACCTCTTTGTTCAGGAAAAAGCCAAAAGCAGGCAAAAAAAGATGCGGTACATGGCAAACTTGTTAAGTCCGGATGGCGGCGACTATTATTTTGAAGGGTTTAAAGACATTGAAAACGATTACGTAGTGGATGCCTGGAAAGATACCACCACGCTTTTCATAGCACTCTACGAGGGCACTGGTCCTGATGGAAAAATACTGGGCAAGGGCAAGCTGGTAATTAAGGTGGCTGACTTGTTACGCCAACTAAGAACCGTTAAGGCCATTCATCCCAGATCAAAGGAGGAAGGAATCAAGGCCATTGCCAGTTTTGGGAAATTCTTCGCAGGAAATGTCTTTGAAACGTATTCGAAGATAATATGAGCAAGCTCCTTCCTTCAACGTGAGTTTGACCTATTTTTATTATAAAACCGTCATTTCGAGAATTAACTTTTTTCAAACGCAAAAATCGGGATGACGGTATTTATTTTTAACTATTTAAAAATCAACATGTTAAAAAAATAAAGAGTCAAATCACCTCCCCCCAACCCCCTCCTGTTTTCAGGAGGGGGAGACAGGGGGTGGTAAAAACGTCATCGGTAGACCTAGCATTTTAAAAAACGCAGAAATTGGGATGACAATATTTATTTTTAAATATTTGAATTTCAACATGTTAAAAAAATTAAAGAGTCACATCAAATCACCTCCCCCCAGCCCCCTCCTGTTTTCAGGAAGAGGAGACAGGGGGTGGTAAAAATACTGACGATACAGCGGGCTTTTAAGTGCGTTCTTAACTCGAACGTTTCCTCCAATTCATGGCGATGGAATTTCATCCGTAATGCCGGATTTACGTTCCCATTTTTCAGCAAACCAGCTTTTGGTTCGCGTCAGGAAATCTCGATTGTGGTAGGAGTGGTGCTGTGTGTAGAGTTGTTCGAGAAAGGTTTTCAAAAGATCAACCTGCTCTTCAGAAAGCCGGTGTATTGGATTGGGGCTCTCCAGGTCATGCTGTAAATCTTGTGAACTCCTAAAAATAATCCAATCATCAATAGCTACATTTTGCAAGGAATTTAGTGAATCAGGTAGTACGATTTCCGGATAGCTTATTTTATCAAACGACATATTAAATTGAAACAAGGTGTCGGGTTGACTTTGATCCACGACCCAAAAAGAATCCCTATTTGATGGTAAGGCGCTGATCGTATCCTTATCCGCAAGCGTAGTGATGCTGGATTTAGTGGTAATCCAGGATTCCCAGGTTTCAGGCTTGTACTTAATGGGGAAAATCAGTTGTAGTAAACTATCCCGCTGACCGGTTTGAGGCCAAAATTCTTCATAAATAACCTCATCCTCCTGGTAAGAAATATTTCTGATTTTGGCACTTTCTTTTTCCTTGTTCTTCCATGCTTCGACGGAAAGCGTATCTGGACGAAATTCTCCGATGGGTAAACCCGTTTGATAAAGAGACAAGGCCCCGGCACTGAATTGAGAGGGGAGCAGTAAGGAGTCCTGAAGGGCCCAGATCGAGGAAGTTTCCGAATCATTTTGAAAGGAATTCAGTGCTTGTTTTTTCAGAGCCCTCCATTCTGACTGATCAATGATGGAATCCCTGCAGATACGGTACCAGAAGGTGGAATAATAGTGGTAAGGTAATTCCTCGGATTCAAATTCGAATTCCTGCATGTTGCGAACCATCAGTAATAAGGTGTTCCATTTATTGGTTGCCAGATTCCGGTTATTGTACCGGTCTTCACTCGCATTTCTAAGTGAATCTATGACAAGTAGCTCCTTTTCAATGGTATTTTCGAAATGAGAAGCCTCTTCATAGCTGATGTAGTAATCACTGGTGATATCCTCCGTCAACTGAATGATCTCGTCATGGTGGAAGACCACTCGTTTGATCTCTCTTCCGGTAAGTAAGGTAAACAGCCTGCTCAGCGTTTCTCCGCCATGAATTTCGGCCTGTTTTATGATTCCAGCATTCCGGGCATTGATGGTCAGCTTTTGGACCGCATAGCTTTTTACTTTTTTACTATCGTTGAAATCCACCTTTCCATTGTAGGTCAAAATATCAAAACCAGGAATGCCTTTTTCAGGGATGAACCAGGGGTTGATGTCTGCATTGAGTATTTTTGGGGCAAACCCAAAGAAATGAAGCTCGCTCAGTTCCTCATCGTAGTGGTACATGTTTTCACTCATTCCTTGAAAATCAAAACCGGCTTTTACCGTTCCCCGCCCAATCATAGCTAATTTTTTTCTGGCCTCCCTGCGAGAAAGAGCGGCCAGTCTGTTTCCAAAATAGGCCGTCAGAAACGCATCTGTATTCCACCAGTTATTTCCGGGATTTTCATACAGGGCCAATAGGATTTGCCGGGTTTCCCGATCATTTAATTGTTCTACCGAGGAATTTGTTTCGCCTTGGAATTGCAGAAAAAGGAAGGCCAGCACTTCCTCATAAAGTAGCAATTGACTGGTTTGATCCCATTCTCCCAGAAAATACAGCTTTTCTAGAATGTTCTTCCGGCCAACCTGATCAACAAAGATTCTTTTACGCTCTCGACGTTTCAGGTCGCCGGATTCACCTCCTAATTCGATCCGGTTATCCGCTGAAAGGGTATGAAAATTTCGAAGATTTTCTAGTTCAAGCCGTAGTTCATCAAAGGTAAGCTCCGCCTGCGCCCGGATTTCCGGTTCTTGAAGCAAATCCATTTGGGCTTCATCAATGGAAGCCACCACTTCCCCGTAATATTCGGCAGTAATCAATTCCCCCATTTCACGTACCTCCGATATGATGTTTGCGGTCGATTCAATCCCTGGTTTTCCTCCAAAGATATTCATCGGATTCCACCAGTAGACCAATCCAACTACGAGAATTACCAGTAGAATCTCCACAACAAAACGGGCGCTATGCAATAGCTGACGTATCATGGCTCTAATAAATTATCAGGACTGTTTACCTGACGAATCACCAACGAATCATTTTCAAATTGAATGTAGATCTCCTCAAAGTCAAAGCTTTTTAAAACCGTATGCATGAGTTTTCGGGCATGATTTTGACTGGATTCCACCAATCCCATATAGGGCAGGTGATCCCGAATATCCATTTCCGCCATCCTGAAAAATGTTTCCTGATCTTCTAAATTTATGCTATTTAAAAAGCGATCTGGGTTTGAAATCAGCGTGTCGGCAATAAAACTATCCGGAGGATAAGAAAAGTTGATTACTTCAATGGGAGGCAGGTTTACGTTTATTTTGCTTCCGTCGATGCGGATGTCTCCCTCCTTTATTCGGTTCAAATCGATTCCTGTTTTAATGCTTGCCCGGGAATAGGCCATAAAAGAGGCCTCATTCACGGGGATAAATAGTATGTTTTTGGTTTTTTTTCCGAATACTACTTTATCGATGACAAATTCCGAAACCACCAGGTCGCTGGCTTGCTGTATTTTACCAATTACCAAGCCTCTTTCATCTTGCTGGCAGGAGCAGAAAATCCAACAGAAAATCACCCCAGTCCATCCATGGAGCAATACTTTTTTTATGCCATCCATGTCTGTTCCTTTTTGAATTTTTCGTAATGGTTTTTCATTTTCAGATGGTATTGATTGACCTTATACCCGCTGCCATTATATCCATAAGCAAATGACTCCCAATCGTAATTACCCTGATTTTCTTCGGAGATATAAGTTAACAAAGTTTTGCCCCGAACTTTTTTGGTTTTGATAAATTCCAGAAAATCCAGGAAATGAAAATATTCCGACTCGTGTTGACGTGCCTCAAATTCCTCGACGCTTTTGTATTTCCTTCCCTTGATAAAGTGCTCCATATTTTCACCCAGAATTTGAAAAAGACCCCAGGAAGTGGCGTAAACGGCCGCTTTAAGATCGATGCTTTTGGCCTGTTCCAAGCGCTCGTATTCTTTGGCACCTGCCTGATAATGTTCTCTTGTCCACTTTTCATAAATCAGGTGTTCCTTTCCGGCCTGCAATGCTTTGGGATCCTTCCCCGATTTTTCCAGCCAATGCCAGAATTTGTGTCCCTCGAAGAGGATTTTGGCACGGCCATCGTCTAAATGCCCTCTGCCGGCAGATTCTACCGCAATTACCGCTTTGATCACTGGAAGGCTGAGTTTTACCTGCTCCCGCTGTTCCAATTCATCCAATGCCATCCGAATGTCCATATCGCTTAGGACTTTGCTGTTGGTATTATCTTTTATTTGAACAAACTCTTCCGGAAACTGAAAATCCTCCGGCGGCACATCAAAACCGGTCGACAGGGAAACCCGCTGATCTTTTAGCTGGCTTGCCTCTTCGGATTCGGGATTTCTGGCGGCGAAGGCCGAATCATCCATTTTAAAGGTGTTTTCATCGATATCCAGGTTGCTTTGGGGTTGGAATGCGGGCCATTTTCCAGGTTGGGAGGGTGCTGCACCCTGCTCAGAATTAGCTTGGTTTTGATTTTCGGCCGCTCCCCTCTGGCTCCAGCGGTTTTGAAGGTACTTCAACGATTTATCTCCAAAATAGAAGGCAATCATCATTAAAAATGCGGTTTCAAAAAACTCAAACTGCTGGCTAAGCAAAGCCGAATCCACTCCGGAGTATTGGGTGCCGAAACTTACTATCAACAAGGCCATTCCTCCCATCAACAGCGTAAAAGCAATCATTCCCCTGACCGTTCCGGGAGGCAGTCCAAAGGTTTGGCTTCGGTAGGGATTATATTCAGGAGTGCTCATCTCGGAAGCTTTCACCGGCAAGCCCTGACTATGCCTGTCTTTTGCATCGTAGATCCGCTGCCAATCTTGATCCGTTAGCCCGTAATTAATGTTGTAGTGGTAAACCGACCACATGAAATAAATAAGAAACAAGGCAATCCATATGACAGAGGTTGCCAATCCCACTGCTTGAAACAGATTATTATATTCTATATAGACGAAAAAAGCTCCCAGGATTCCGAAGGTTACCAAAAGAGTGGATAAAATAACAGTGCCCTTGAAAAAAAAGGTATGATAGGGGTTGAAATTGGGATTACGGTCTTTAGTTTTTGGACTAAAATACCTTGCCAATAGCGCATACATAAAAACGAGCGCAACGACTACTACCAGTCCGGATGCAATGCCGTAATTAGCGGACTCCATTCCCGGGACTATAAATAGCAATACAGCAAGCATTATTAAGAAAATGGAGCCAATATGTAGCAGTACATACTTTTTTTCAGAAGAATCCTTTTTCTTCTCTTCTGTAGCTTCCGGTTTGTTATCAGCAGTTTCCATGTGTAAAGGGACTATAGGTGGTGTTTTTTTTAGTTGTTGACAGCCTCCAGGGTTTTCTGCCTGAGTCCTGCTCGTTCCATCCAATCTTCATTGAGGATTTTGATTGCAAGGCCTTTCTGAGAGGTAATTTTAGGATAGATTCTCTTGTAAAAGCGCTCAAATGCCCGCTGGGAATGGGTGACCATTTTTTCACTTGAACCGGTATTCACTCCGTCGGCAAGGAGTATGCATCCCCTGGTATCCTGATGGCTGTTTCCGATATGAATGTAGACCAACTCGTAATTGGGAATATTTTTGATTTCTATGTGGTACTCAAACCAGGGAAATCGCTTCCGGTACCTTTTGGTTAGCTCAGTTAAGCTTGGATTGAAAGATAAGGGATACTTTCCTTCTGGTATTCGCGTACCACCGGGTAATTTTTCATCCCGGTGGGTATCTTCCAGGGTATAACAGAAAAACTGCTTTCCCAGGTACAATAGGCCCAGACTCGTATTGCCGTCATCCAGGTACCTTAAAAGAGTTAATTCAGAACTGGCCAGAAATTCCCAGGTTTCCGGATCGGTTTCGGGGAGGTTTTTAAGCAGCTCTTCCCTTTCCTTATTTTTTCCCGAAGGGGATTTATTTGTTTCAGGTGTGAGAGCGAAGGGAGTGGGCCGATCGTTTTTAAAAAGGTTTTTAAGTGATTTTAGTCCTTTTCTAGAAAAGTAAATGATGTATCCAATAAAGCCAACCAGCCAAAACCAAACGGTTTCGATCAGTTCAGGATTGGCAAAGAATACGATGATCACCAGGACGGCCAAAGCTACCAGAAGTAGTCCAAAAATCCTGTTCATACTGATTTAGATTATAAGATAAGTCAGATCTAATGCCTTTTTATTTCAAACCAAAATTTAATTATTAAAACAAGAAGATCAAAGAAATTTTTATCTTTATTACGCTGGAATTCAAATGAAACGCGCCTACCTACCGAAATGTTGGAAAAAGTACGTTTATCATCGATCAGCTTATTTAGAAAAAATATGAATTACAGCTTTGGAGATCATAAATGATTCAAAATCAGTTAAAAAATAGGGACAAGTTGTATTTTTAATTTATAACACTTTGATTGTAACCTTTGCTTCCCTTGGAATTATTTCAACGGTAGTACAAATCACTGTCGTTTTTCATTATTTTGTTTATCAGGGGTAGATCCCTTTGAAATACCAAACAAAATGTAGTAAATTCATACAATAACAATACAAATAACAAAATGGCTAACTACAAACTTCAAATCAACGGCACGAACTACGAAGTAGATGTGGATGAAGACACTCCTTTATTGTGGGTACTCCGTGACAACCTGGGCCTGGTAGGCACGAAATACTCCTGTGGAGTCGCTCAATGTGGTGCCTGTACGGTGCACGTCAATGGCGAAGCAGTAAGATCCTGTGTTTTACCCATTTCGGCTGTAAAAGAGGATAAAATAACGACCATAGAAGGCCTGTCCGAAAAGGGAGACCATCCCGTACAGCAAGCCTGGGAAGAAGTAGACGTGGCTCAATGCGGCTATTGTCAGGCAGGACAGATTATGACGGCAGCGGCTTTGTTAAAGAAAAATCCCAACCCGAGTGATGAGGAAATCATTAACGGTATGAACGCTAACATCTGTAGGTGTGGTACCTACCATCGAATTAAGGAAGCAGTAAAATTGGCATCAGCTAAAACCAACTAATCATGAATAAAGGATTAAAAACAAACAGAAGAGATTTCTTGAAAATTGCCGCCACCGCCGGAGGAGGACTTCTGATCGGTTTTAACTGGTCCAGTTGCGATTCCCCCAAGATGAAGGTGGTCAGTGAGGAAGAAATCATGAATAGTGCCTTAGGCTTTAACAGTTACCTTTCTATTTCGCCAACCGACCACGTGGTCATTTTCTCCCCAAATCCCGAATTGGGTCAAAATATCAAGACCTCGTTTCCAATGATTGTGGCCGAGGAGTTGGATGTGGATTGGTCTAAAGTAAGAGTGAAACAGGCTTTTTTGGATACTGAAAAATACGACCGGCAGGTGACCGGAGGGTCAGGAGCCATGCCTCATTCCTGGGAACGATTGAGAAAAGCAGGGGCTACTGCCAGGCAAATGCTCTTGCAGGCAGCGGCTAAAAGGCTTGGCGTTTCGGTTTCTGATTTGCGCACCGAAAAAGGGCAGGTTATCCATGGTTCTGAAAAATTGAGTTATGGTGATTTGGCCAATGAAGCAGCACTTGTTCCCGTTCCGGAGGAAGTCACCCTTAAGAATACAAAAGATTTCAAAATCATCGGAACCCCAATTAAAAACGTGGATAATCGAGCCATGTTTACCGGGCAGCCCCTGTATGGATTGGATTTTTACCGGGAAGGCATGGTGCATGCCATGATTCAGCGTCCACCCTTTGGTATGAAACTGAAATCCGTAGATTCAGCCGCAGCTAAAGCGGTGAAAGGAGTGAAAGACGTGGTTACCTTCAAGGACAACGTAGCGATAATAGGTGAATCCACCTGGCCTCTGATGAAAGCAAAAAAGCAGTTGAAAATTCAGTACGAACCCATTGACGGGCAGTTGGAATCCTCTGAGTTTCATAACCGGATTTTTGACGAAATGCTCGATACGGGCAAGGGCGATGTCAAACGGGAGGATGGTAACGTGAATACCGCTTTCCGTTCTGCTGCCAAGGTGATCAAAAGTGAATACCAATGTCCCTTCCTTTCCCACAGCCCCATGGAACCGATGAATTTCTTCGCTCATGTGAAGGCGGATGGCGTAGAATTGATCGGTCCCACCCAGACTCCAGACAGGGCCAGGAATGCAGCTGCTGAGATTTGTGGATTTTCACCCGATAAAGTAACGGTAGAAATGACCCGTCTGGGAGGCGGATTTGGACGACGGTTGCGGGCAGATTTTGTGGAAGAGGCCGTTGAATTATCAAAAATGCTAAAAGCCCCGGTGAAATTAACCTGGTCCAGAGAAGATGACCTCACAGGAGGGGCCTATAGGCCTGCGGTGAAATACCGTTTTGAGGCGGCTTTGGATAGCAATAATGAGCTGATCGGGTATAAGTTAAGAGGAGTCGGGATTAATGCCGGTAACTGTACCCGGGAAAATAACTTCCCGTCGGGCTCGGTCGATAATCTTTTGATAGAGTCCCTGGAATACAAGTCTCCCATCACCACCAATGCCTGGAGGGCACCTATTACCAACTTCCTGGCCTTTGCAGAGCAGTCCTTTTTGGATGAAGTCGCCGAGGCAGCTGGAAAGGATCCGGTAGCACTGAGATTGGAATTATTGGACCGGGCCAAAAAGAATCCCGTCGGTGTGATCCACTACGATATCGATCGCATGCGGACGGTCGTAGAAACGGCAGCGGAAAAATCGGGATGGGGAAAGAAACCTGGTGTCTCGCAGGGATTCAGTGTGTATTTCTCCCACAGATCCTATGTAGCACAGGTGGCCGAGGCCAGAATGGTCGACGGCAAACCCAAATTGGACAAAATCTATGCGGTCACAGACTGCGGTATCGTGGTTAACCCTACCGGGGCCGACCAGCAGGTGCGAGGGGGAATGGTAGATGGTATGGGTCATGCCATGTTTACCAACATGACCTTTACAGATGGAATCGCCGATCAAAAAAACTTTGATACCTACCGATTGATAAAAATGAATGAGATTCCCGAAATTGAAACTCATTTTATTGATAATGGCATTGATCCCACCGGCTTGGGAGAGCCTGCCCTGCCGCCAACAGGAGGGGCAATAGCCAATGCCATTTTCAGGGCCTCCGGCAAACGGGTGAGAAACCAGCCTTTTATGGAACAGGAGGAAATGAAAAACGTAAATTTAGGAGATCCGGCCTGATGAGTAATTAACCGGATCATTATTTTAAAAAAGGCAGCCAGAAATGGCTGCCTTTTTTAATGTTTCAAAGATATCATTGAACGGGTAACCCGGACCGATTCGATTCGCCAATCTCTAGCACATCGGTTACCACGTATTCGCTGGCCCCTCGCCAGGGAATGGGGTTTAAGTATTCCTTATACCTCAGCTCCACAAATTTACCTCCAGATCGTTCCAAGATCAAGGCTACGGAATCTCCTTCCGCACTAAAGCGGAATTCGTTGCTTTGAAGGGCTCCTGGATTAGGACTTTGAAAGCCATCTTGTACCAGGCGACCTTCCCAGGTTTTGAAAAGGAATCCTTTTTTTTCAAAATAGTTGAGATTCCCGGCTTTTACCCCCTCGGCAAATACAAAATAGTATCGCCACCAAAACAAACCTGCCAGGAGGATGACCAGTATTATAGCTACCGGACCAATAAATTTTTTCATAGCCTTGAAGTTGAAGTTATAGCGGCTAAAGATAAGAATAAATCCCATTTTTTGTATATTCAGGCTTAAATGGAAAAAACCCTTAAACTATGAGCACTATTTGGATTGTACTTATTATCGTCGTAGTGGTCGGTATTTTTGTTGTATCACTGTATAACAAGCTTGTCGCCTATAAAAATAACCGTGAAAATGCCTTTGCTGATATCGACGTGCAGTTAAAACAACGCCACGACCTGATTCCACAGTTAGTAAGCAGTGTGAAAGGCTATATGGAGCACGAAGCGGGAGTACTTACCCGGGTTACGGAGGCCAGGTCTCGTGCCATGAACGCCTCTACCATAGATGGAAAGATTGCTGCCGAACAGGAGCTGGGTTCCGCCTTGCAAGGATTGCAGATTCAGGTGGAAGCCTATCCGGACCTTAAAGCAAACACGAATTTCCTGCAGTTACAAAATGAAATTTCCGATGTGGAAAACAAACTCGCAGCCGCCAGAAGGTATTTCAACTCGGCAACCAAAGAGTTCAACGTGGCCGTTCAGAGCTTTCCTTCCAATATGATTGCCGGGATGTTTGGATTTCATACCGAGCAAATGTTTGATGTGGGCACTTCCGAAAGGGAGCGACTGGACCAGGCACCCGAAATTAAATTTTAGGAAATAGATGGCAAAATATATAGGGATTCAAACACAAATCCGTAGAAATAATTTCCGTTCTATTTTGTTGTTGCTGGGATTCCCATTACTTATTTTGGCGGCGGTTTATGCCTTCCTTTATTTCACCTTGCCACCCGATGGTTCTACGGAAGCCATCAATGATAACTTTCTAAGTACGATACCGGGAGTACTCATTGCAGTGGTTATTTGGTTTGTGATTGCTTATTTTTTTCACACCAAAATGATTAGCGGGGCCGCAGGATCCAAGCCTTTGGAAAGGAAGGAAAACATGCGTGTCTACAATCTGTTAGAGAATCTGTGCATCAGTAAAGGCATGAGAATGCCTAAAATTCAGATTATTGAGGATCCGGCACTAAATGCCTTCGCCAGTGGAATAAATGAAAAAACGTATACCGTAACCCTTACAAGAGGAATTATCGACGAACTCAACGACGAAGAACTGGAAGGAGTGATTGCTCACGAGCTCATGCATATTAGGAATAAGGATGTGAGGCTGTTGATCATCTCCATCATTTTTGTCGGTATTTTCTCCTTTATCGCCCAAATCTTATTTCGAAGCATGTTATTTGGAGGAGGCCGAAGGAGAGGCAAAAACGATAACCGGGCCATGATTATTGCGCTTGTAATTGCCTTGGTAGCTTTCCTGCTATCCATGCTGTTCCGGTTTGCCATATCCCGAAAAAGAGAATACATGGCGGATAGCGGTGCAGCAGAGATGACCAAAAAACCCTGGGCCTTAGCAGCCGCTCTTAGTAAAATATCGGGGAATTTTCGGGTGCAAACGGTAAAAAGCGATGATGTGGCGGAATTGTTTATTGAAAACAAGCCGGATAAGTCTTCCGGAATGGTGTCTGCTATTACGGGCTTATTTGCCACGCATCCGCCCATCGAAAAGCGAATTAAAATTCTGGAAGAATTTTAATCGTATAGAATGACCGAAATCAAAAAATTTATTCTCCTCAAGAAAGACTGATAACGATGGATTTTATTGATTATTACAAGGTTCTGGAGATAAGCAAAGAGGCGAGCCAGGAAGACATTAAAAAGGCTTATCGAAAGCTAGCCAGAAAATACCACCCGGATCTAAACCCCAATGACCTGGATGCGCAAAAGAAATTTCAGGCGGTGAATGAAGCCAATGAAGTTCTGAGCGATCCCGAGAAAAGGAAAAAATACGATCAGTACGGCAAAGACTGGAAGCATGCTGATTCCTTTCAAGGTCGGTCTCAAGGAGGTTCCGCAGGAAATCAGGGCAGGCGCTATCAGGCTGAGGATTTTGAACAGGCATTTGGACAAGGTGGTTTTTCTGATTTTTTTGAGTCCTTATTTGGAGGGGGCGGAGCAAGGGGAGAATCGAACATCAGATTTAAAGGACAGGATGTCCGTGCTACCCTGGAATTACCTCTAAGAGAAGTGTTGCATACCCATAAACGAACACTTGCCTTAAACGACAAGAAAATCAGACTAACCATCCACGCAGGGGTAGAGGATGGACAAACCATCCGAATTAAAGGGCATGGAGGCGAAGGAGTCAACGGAGGTCCAAAGGGGGACCTTTATTTAACGTTCAAAATTCTGCCAGACCCCGTGTGTACCCGGGAAGGAAAGAATTTGTACAAAACGGAACATCTGGACTTGTATACAGCTGTTTTGGGAGGAGAGATCGTTACAGAAACCTTATCCGGTAAGGTAAAATTGAAGGTACCCGCAGGCACTCAAAATGGAACCAAAGTCAAGCTAAAGGGGAAAGGTTTTCCCTTATATAAAAACGAACGTGTTTTGGGTGATTTATATCTAACCTATCAGGTAAAGATACCCAAAAACCTTTCGGAGGAGGAAAAGAAATTGTTTACGGAATTGGCAAACCTGAATAAATCATGAATAAACCCGATGAATCCCTTATATCCCTGAATCAATTTTGTACCTCTTGTGGAATTGAGATTTCCTTTGTACAAGCCTTATCCGAGCAGGGACTTTGTGAGTTGGTGGAGAGAGAGGCAACTACCTATGTGTTGCTGGACGAGATTGCCCGGCTGGAGCGCCTGTCACGATTGCATTACGAAATGGAAATAAATTTGGAAGGCCTTCATGCAATTAGTCACTTACAGAAAAAGATCGAGGACCTGGAAGAACAAGTCAAAGACCTGAAAAGAAAACTACAACGACACGAAAGTACTCATCTGTTGTAGGTCGTACCAGGCTCGAACTGGTGACCTCTGCCCTGTCAAGGCAGCGCTCTGAACCAACTGAGCTAACGACCTGGGTTCTGATTGCAATGATACAGGAATTCATTTAATAATTCAACACATACCTTTCAAATATATTCTTCTCCCTTTTATCCACGGCCTATGTCACGCATACCCAGCCTGTACCGAAAATTCCTGCTTCTCTTCCTGATGGCTTCAACGCTTGGTGCGGTGGGAACGACCAATGGGCAACAGTTATCTGCTTCGGTCACAAAGACCGATATTACCCCTGAAAACAGCCAGTGGCTACTGGGATATGGCCCCCGAAAATCTACCGGAATCAACGATTCCATTTTTCATAGAATCATCCTTCTGAACGACGGCAGGGAAACATTTTGTTTGATTTCGTCCGATATATGCCTGGTTTCGCCTGCCGAATACGACCGGGTGGCACAGGAAATCCAAAATCGTTTTGGTATTCCGATGCTGAATATCTGGTGGACGGTAACGCACACCCATTCTGCGCCCGAAGTAGGTCCTCCGGGATTACCCGAAGCCTTTATGGGAGATCGGTATACCCACGAATGGGATCGGGAATATACCCGGATGGTGACGGATAAAATGCTGGCGGCCATAGAAGAAGGGTTAAAAAACCTGGAACCGGCACAAATGGGCTGGGGCTGGGGATTTTCACAAGCCAACATTAACCGCAGGGCCATCGACGAAAACGGAAAAGCGTCATTGGGATTGAATCCGGATGGACCAGTAGATCGCAAAATTGGATTGATCCGCATCGACAAAGCCAATGGGGATCCCTTGGCATTAGTGGCCAATTATCCCATTCATGGGACCGTTTTGGGGCAGGAACATACGACCATTAGTGGGGATGCCCCGGGAATTGTGGCTAGTTATGTAGAGGAGGAACTTGGCGTGCCCATGCTTTTTATTAATGGAGCAGCGGGTAACCTGGCACCCATTTATAGTGTATATCCCAATCCAGCAGCCGGTCATCTCAGCCAGTTTAAGGTTTTGCTGGGAGACAAAATCCTGGATGCCTATCGAAAAATTCAATCGCTAACGGGAGATATCGATCTCCAAACCGCTGCTTTGACGGTAACCACTCCGCGAAAGGATGAGCTCGGCTGGCCAGATGACCTCAGTGCGTATACCCGGAATGACGCGCAGGGAAAACCTCAAGTTTTATTGCCCATCCGCTTTCTGAGAATCAATCAATCCCTCGCTTTATGGAGTGCTCCATTGGAACTCTTTTGTGAATTGTCCAACGAAGTTCGTCAGGATTCTCCTTTTCCCTATACCTTTTATTATGGATATAGCAATGGTTGGCTGGGGTATTTGCCCACCGCAGCGGCCTATGCCCATGGGGGATACGAAGTAGAACGGGTAAATGCATTTACACCGAGAGCCGGTGATGACCTGGTCTCCGCTGTTTCTTCTTTTTTAATGGGATGGTTGTCTGAATAAAAATGAATTGCCAATAACTATTATGAAAAACGTACTCTTTCATCTACCAGCATTCCTGTACCTACTAACGGTAGTCTGCGCCTGCCAACATGAAAATTCCCCTGCAAATCTTCCGGCAGGTTTTGAATTGGACGAGCGGTTCCAAATGGAGTTAATTGCTGCCGAACCACTGGTGGCGGATCCTGTTGACATGTGCATCGATGGAAAGGGAAGGATGTTTGTGGTAGAAATGCACGGTTACCCACTGGACGTAAGTGGCAGTGGAAAGGTAAAACTTTTGGTAGATACCGACGGGGATGGAGTCATGGATCAGCACACGGTATTTGCCGATAATCTCATCTTGCCTACGGGTATTATGGCTTGGAAAAAGGGTGTGTTGGTGACAGACCCGCCAAATGTGCTTTACCTGGAGGATACCAATGAGGATGGAATAGCAGACAAGCGGGAGGTGATTTTAACCGGTTTTGCCCGCTCCAATCCGCAACATAATGTAAATAGCCCCCGCTACGGATTGGATAACTGGATTTACCTGGGCCATGAACCGGCGGTCACGACGGTGATGTTTACGGAAAAACTGGGTGACAAAGGTAGTGAAATCCACTTTCCATTTCTCCCGGAAGGACCCCAATTGCCCGTCAATGCAGGTGGCAGAAGCATTCGATTCAAGCCGGATGGGTCCGGGTTGGAACGCTTGGCGAGCAGGACGCAATTCGGCCATGCCACGGATAAATGGGGAGAACGATTTCTGATCAATAATAATAACCATTTGATTCACGAAGTGCTTCCTGCCAGGTATTTGGGTAAAAACCCTTTTTTCCCGATTAGCAATGTCACCCAATCCGTATCCGATCACGGTAATGCTGCAGAGGTGTATCCCATCACAGATAATCCCGAACATCAGCTCTTGACGGATATCGGGGTCATGACCTCCGCTTGTGGGATCACCCCTTATTTGGGAGGAGCATTCCCCGAACCATTTGATCAGGTGGTCTTTACGGCAGAACCCGTTAGTAATCTGGTTCACGCAGATATTTTACATGAAATAGGTGCCACCTTTACGGGGAGCAAATTATATCAGCGAAATGAATTTCTTCGATCCCGGGATGCCTGGTTCAGGCCGGTCAATATGTATCTGGGGCCGGATGGCGCCTTGTACTTGCTGGACTACCACCGAAAAATCATCGAACATCCGGAATGGATGGCGGACGAAGTGACGCAATCCGGAGCGCTTTATGAGGGAACGGATAAAGGCAGAATCTACCGAATCAGTCCAAAGGGGTCGGGAAATGCCGATTGGTCACAGTCCATTGATTTGGAGCAGTTTACGGATCAAGACTTAATTGAAAAATTATCGGATCCCAACCATTGGTGGCGATCCAATGCCCAACGGATTTTGGTGGAGCGCAATCCGAATCCCCTTCCCGGGGAATTGGTGGAACTTGCTGGAAATGCCAGCCAGCCACTGGGCCGCCTTCATGCCCTATGGACCTTGCATGGTTTGGGAAAATTGCAGGCAGAACAGGTGAAAGAAGCATTGCAAGATCCGGAGGCAGGGGTTCGGAAAAATGCGCTCAAATTGGCGGAGTTTTTTCCAGAAAAACTGGCAGGCTGGAATCAGGACCTAACGGCTATGGTCGATGATCCGGATCCCAAGGTTAGGTTTCAGTTGGTAAACACATTAAGCACGCTTTCAGAACCATGGGCATTTGCTACCCGTATGGACGTCATGAAAAAGGATATGGACGATGAATGGGTGCAGCTGGCGGTGCTGGCCGCACCGTTATGGAATCAGGAGGATATACTAGAAGAACTGATCAGCGGGTACCGTGCCGAACAGCCCGGATACAATGAGATGATTGAGAAAGCCGCTCGCATGCAGGCCGCAAGGGATGGATTTGAAGCAGTACAGACCAAAATAACTCCATTAGTGCAGGCAAGTTATTCTACAGCAGGTTGGGAGCCCTCTCTCATAAAGGGCATGGCCTCCGGTTTGCAACATTCCCCTCCTTCGGGAAAGGGCTGGGAAGACCTGCAGCAAGCAATAATCCTGCAGCTACCGGTGATTTCCTCGCCGCCACTAAAAAATGCTTTTATTGATTTGGTGTCCCTGGGACCGATACCCGAAATTCCAGCACAAAACGAAATAATCCATCAGGCATTCGAAATTACGCTAAATCCTTCCGAGAAGGAAGAGGATAGACTGGTTGGGTTGCGGATCATGGCACTTTTTCAGCCTGAAAATGTATCCCAAGAATTAAAGCAATTGATTCAACCAAAAGAGCCAGTCAGGTTACAGCAGGAAGTACTTTCCTATTTAAGCAACACGGCCGATGGGGGATATGCTGACTTTCTGATGGAGCGGTGGAAGGGACTTAGCCCAGGGGTACGAAATACTGCGGTTGGTTCTCTTTTAAATAGTGACACTCGCATTCATGCGCTACTGGAGGGGCTGGAGCAGGGAACCGTCTTGCCCAGCCACATTCCCTGGGGCAATACGGTCTTTTTGATGAACCAAAAAGACCCCGCCATCCGGGATAAGGCCAGGGCTTTGCTGGTGCCTTCGGAAAGCGAAAGAGAGGATGTCATTCGTTCGTTCCAGGCCTCCCTTGAGCTGGAAGGCATTCCTGAAAAAGGCCTGCAGGTTTACGAAGATAATTGTTCCATTTGTCATCAAATGACGGAGGAGCGGGGAGAGTTGTATGGTCCCGACCTGGCATCCCTTCGAAACCGACGCTATGAAAGTATCCTTAAGGACATCCTTGATCCCAACCTTTCCATAGCTGATGGCTATGATCTTTGGCAAATGGAGCTTTCCGATGGCCAATCCGTCCAGGGAATCATTTCCCATGAGACAACCACTGCCATTGAGCTAGTGCAGGCCGGCGGATTAACCCGGACCATTTCCCGGTCAGAGATTTCCAGCATGCAAGCCCTGCCGGTGTCAGGGATGGCCCAGGGATTGGAAAATCAAATCAGCGTGGAAGAGATGGCTGATTTGCTGGCATTTATTAAGCGAGGATTGTAGCGAACTACCCTGTTTTTCAGCTAGACCAAAATAGCTCAAGCGCGTAAAAATAGCCCTAAACCAATTTCGAATAAAAATAGTATAAGTAATAGAATGTCAGTGAGTTGATATTTTTTTTTAAACGTAATTTTAGTTTATTAAATCAAGGTTTAGCTTTTTAAATCAAGGTCAAATTAATTGAATTTAGGTCAAATTAAAGCGGTTTCGGGATAAGCACATATGGGATATCAGTAAACGAAGTCCCTCCTGCGGCGGAGGGATTTGTCTTCGTTCGGCCTACGGCAGAATTGGAACAGGCTTACGGCTGAATTAGAAAAGGTCAGCACTGTTCATAATATACGGGAGCTGGCTGGAATTTACGTACCTACAAGTCCGACTGTAAACAAAATCCCCCTTTTTAAAGGGGGCAAGGGGGATTTACGGACGAAAATCTGATCAAAATCGTAAGCGCATAGATGTGCACGAAAAAATCCCCCTGCACCCCCTTAAATGGGGGATTTGCTGAAATGCATGATTGAAGCTAAATAGGTGCCATTTAAACGGGCTGAAAAAACTATTCGTGAATACCGTTACTGGTAAACCGAACGTATCCAATTCCCCCTTTTTTAAAGGGGGCAAGGGGGATTTTTCCTCAATCCGTATGTTTTTATTCATTTTTTAGCGCATAAATTTCGGCTTTACCCATTTTTTACCTTAACTAGTAGGTTATCTATTGATGCGTCGTATTGAGTTTGTTTTTTGACCCTATGAACATAAAATTAAGCCCCATCCATAGCCTTTTGGTTGCCCTGTTATTTGGGACATTTGCAGGTAATGCAGGTTCTGCGTTAGCCCAGGCAACCGATTGGAGAAATATTGAAAATGGCTCGGTCATTCCTGACAAAAGCTATAGTGACCAGCCCTACATCGTAAAAACGGATGACGGAGCCTGGCTATGCGTGATGACTACCGGAGCCGGGCATGAAGGTGCCAGTGGACAGCATATCATCAGCCAGCGAAGTGTTGACCAGGGCCTTACCTGGGAAGATAGGGTAGAAATAGAGCCAGCAGATGGCCCTGAGGCTTCTTATGCCGTGCTTTTGAAAGCGCCTTCAGGTCGGGTATTTGTATTCTACAACCACAATACCGACAATCTCCGGGAGCTGAAAGGGGATGATCCTCCTTACAAAGAGGGCATCGTGAGAAGGGTGGACAGTCAGGGCTATTTTGTTTTCAAATATTCTGACGATCACGGCAAATCCTGGTCGGAAGGCAGGTATACCATTCCGGTACGTGAATTCGAAATCGACCGAAACAATCCCTATCAGGGGGATATCCGCTTTTTCTGGAACGTTGGAAAAGCCTTTTCACATAACGGGACTGCCTTTGTTCCGCTGACCAAAGTTGGCGGCTTTGGGAACGGGTTTTTCACCTCCAATGAAGGGGTATTGTTAAAGAGTGATAATTTATTTAGGGAATCAGATCCCAATAGGGCTGTTTGGCAAACCCTACCCGAGGGGGATATTGGTCTGAGAACGCCAGAAAATGGTGGTCCAATAGCTGCCGAACATAGCTATTCGGTATTAAGCGACGGTTCCTTCTTTGTGGTGTATCGATCATTGGACGGGCATCCGGTATACAGTTACAGCCGGGATCAGGGCAAAACCTGGGATCCTCCGCAGTACATGAGGTATGCAGACGGCCGCTTGATGAAGCATCCCCGGGCAGCCAATGTTGCCTGGAAATGCCAAAACGGAAAGTTTCTGTATTGGTTTCACAATCATGGGGGCAGATTTATCAGAGAACATCCCAATCCGGGAGCTATTGGCTACAATGACAGAAATCCCGTGTGGATAGCAGGAGGGAAGGAAGTAGATGGGGATGATGGGAAAATCATACAATGGAGTCAACCCGAAATCCTGCTTTACGATGATGACCCCTTGATTAGAATAAGTTACCCTGACCTGATAGAGGCCGATGGCAACTATTATATGACCGAAACCCAGAAGGACATTGCCCGCCTCCATCAGATTGACAGCAGCTTTCTCAACTCCCTTTGGAATCAATTCGACGCCGTCTCCCCGGTAAATGAGTACCTAAAAATAGATTGGCGGGGTGAAGGTTCAGTCCTACCAGCGGAGCTTCCTGCACCAGCTATGCCTTCTTTTCGGATCAGAGATACCAACACAGCCGATTACAGGGGCAAAAACACTACGAATGGTTTTACCATTGAAATGGGATTTGTGCTGAATGAACTCAGTATAGGCCAGGTGCTGGCAGATACCAGAGATGCTTCGGGCAAAGGCTGGTGGATAAGGATTTCGGAAAAAGAAACGCTGGAATTTCAAATGAATGATGGCCAGACAGGTGCGGTTTGGAACGCTGATCCCGGATTATTGAAGCCCGGTACGCGCCATCAGGTAAGTATCATTGTGGATGGAGGGCCAAAGATCATCGCATTTGTCGTAGACAAGCGCTTCAATGATGGGGGAGAAGAAAGGCAATTTGGCTGGGGCAGATTCAGTCCCTATTTGAAGTCTGCCGCAGGTTCCCCTACCTTGCGAATAGGCCCTGCCCTAAATGGAGAAGTGCACTACCTGCGATTTTTCGATCGGGCACTAATGGTAACCGAAGCCCTGGCCAGCCAGCGATTCCGGGAGTAAGGGACTCAATACAAGCCAATACATCCTGAATTCTATGGAATAGAGGGGGCGGCATTTTGGTCCGGAAATTTTACAGGTAATTGGCAAGAAATTCTATTAAAATATAAAAACATAGTTAAATTGGCTTAGGATTGCAAGGCGAATAAAGTGGAGGGTGTACTTTAGCCGGAATGTTGTGCGTCAGCTAAAAGAAACACATTGCTAATTCGTATCTTTAAATAATGGATAAAATTGAACAAGGTTTTATTGTTGATCGGTTGACTGACTCGGTATTAAACACAATATCAGGAGACAGCTTCCAGACTGATGTTGCGACACTCAAAAGATCTGACCTTCGACATGTGACAAAAAGGAAGGATTGGGAATTCAACTGGAAATCCGAGTTTAATGACTTGTCCCGAGAAGTTAATAAACTTACCATAGTAAATAATCCGGACATTATCCAAGGACTGATGAGTATTTCCATTGAGCAAGACCACGTATTCATTAACTTGTTGGAAAGTGCTCCGTTCAATTTGGGGAAGGATAAACTTTATGAAGGTGTGCCTGGAAACCTTGTAGCCTATGCCTGTAAATTGTCTTTCCAAAAGGGATTTGAAGGCTTTGTGGCATTTACTGCAAAATCTAAATTGATAAAGCACTACGAAGATACTTTAGGAGCATTTCACTTTAAAAATCAACGCATGATTATTGCAACCGAAGCTGCCAAAAGACTTGTAATGAAATCGAGCATGACGAAAACGTCACACAGTGGGATGATTATTAAACATGCAAGATTCCATGTGGCCATTAAAGAACAAATTATAGACACATGAAATACTTTAAAACAAAATAAAATGGGACACATAGCAGAACCAGAAAACGTTGACTTTATAATTGAAAGCCCTCCACTTTCAGACAAAGAAAGAAAGGAGATCAGTGAATTTATTGAGAAATTGAAGGAGAAGGAAAAGTCTCAAAAAGCAGCATCCAAACGAAGAAAAGAAAAAGGCCGAACCATTAGGAATAAACGATGAATACCAAAAGCTGGAAAGAGATTAAAAATGTTGTGTATGAAATGAATGGCACATTACGAAGAGACGAACTTGAAAGGGATACAGCGGTGTTTCCAGTCTGCACCGTCTGCGTTTAGGAGCCTTTTGAAAATTACGCGGACCTTTTTTATTGCTTGACCGACTTCATAAGCCCCTAACTGCGGTTATGAACATCAATGCCGAGGTTCAGAAACCCACTGCTTCAATCCAGAAATTCAACGGTTCGCTTCCAACCTTCAACCGCTCAGTTTTTTTATTCAGCGGTGCACCTTTTAGGTGAAACCTTGCATAAAAAAGGAGCAATAAGCTGCCAAAAAACTTCCACGATTCACCTCAAAATCGAAACGTTGCATATAAAAAACTAACAGGCGAGGTTCTGAGGGACATGTTTCGGGTTCAGAAGTCCCCATTTTAATAATAAAATCAAAAAATTCCGGTAAAAATGTCAGCCATTTGGTTTTGGAAACAAAGTTTTATCCCTTTTTAATAAAAATCTTCGGTTTCGAGCTTCAAATGCCGGGTTTCGAACCGAAACCTTGCATTTTTTATATTCAAGGCTGTCAGTTTTTAGTCCAGGCGTCCATTTCTGAAGTCCTTAGATGGGGTTCGGAGTGCCCTTTGGGGACTTTGGAAGTACCTGTTTTGGCTATTTTAAAGCCAGTTGTATGGCAATAGAAGACTGAATAAAAGAACTACCCCTATGAACGGAACCAATTATTTCCTTAAAGATGAAAGTAATCAGCAGGGGCGGCATTCGAAAAAATGTAAACATGTTGCTTGCATCCTAATCCGAAATGATTAATTTGAAAGCGGAATGAAGAGGGGAGAGGTTGGTGCAGTTGGTAATTTCTATTTTGTGCAAACAGGGTATACAGATCCAACACCCGCTTTTTGGATTTGTGAAACTTTGATAGATAGATATACGAGTTGGCGGTAATGCTAAAAGACAGTAACAAAATTATAAAGTAATGACTCTTGATATAGAAATTGACAACATTACACTTGACATTTTGACGACAAGACTTAAAAAAATTGTAAGTCAACTTGACATTCTAAAATGGCTGCATAATTTTCCAAAGTCAGAGCATAATTTTGCAATTGACATTCTTCAAAATCTTACGGTTTACACCACAGACGACATTGAAAATATATTAAACGACTCTTTCTCTGACTTGATAAATAAAATTCCAGCTACCAATCAAATTATAGTCATACCACTTGGAAAGTTTGGTAAAAGCGGAAGTATGATTTCATATTTTTTTCAAAAGACAAGTGTTTCTAAAAACAAAATAATTCATCTTAAAAGCAGTTTAGATAATATTGAAGACATCAGCAAACCCTATTCCTTAGTCATTATTGACGATTTCATTGGGACAGGTTCTTCCTTTGTTTCATTTTTTAATGAAAAAATTTCAGTTCATAAAGAGAATTTCAGTGAAATTCATTTCATTGGTATAGCAGGAATGGACTTTGGGGTGAATGAAGTAAAAAAATATGCGACAGTTCATATTCCAAAATCAAATATTTTCAAAAAAGCATTTTCAAGCGAAGCCAGTTATTTTGGTTATAGAAATTACAAAGAACATAGAGAATTTTGCTATAAACACGGTTCTAAACTTGTTGCACCTAAAAAAAGTAAATCGGAAAAAGACAATGTATTGGGATATGGCAATTCTCAATCTTTAGTTTCATTCTCATACGGAACACCCAACAACACGCTCCCAATTATTTGGGCAAACAAAGAAGGTTGGATTCCACTGATACCAAGATTTTCCGTAGACAGAATTAGTAATTCAAAGAATTTGAGAAAATCTATTTCACACGAACTTTCAATTTTAAGAGAGTTTGGCAGTGACCAATTGAAAGAAACCTTTTTCTCGTTTTCAGTAGAAAGAGGTAAACGTCATTTTACATCTGTTAATAAAATTGATTTTTCAATTTATTCAATCATAAAATTGTCTAGGAAAAAATATACATCTGTTAGTATTTGTCAGATTTTAGGGATTTTACACAAAGATTATGAGGCAATCATTTCTGAATGTGTAACCAAAGGGATTATGAATATTGACGGTACGTTGACGCTATTTGGGCTTGATTTGTATAATGACGCAAAAAAATGTATTGAATCAAGAAAAAGATATTCAGAAAAAGATAAACAAGATTATTATAGAATTAGGGAAGTTAACTATTTACCAAAAATATTCAATGGAAAGTCATAAAGGGCAAGCCGTTTCGAGTCAATTTGTATTTAAAGGACGAGAATGCTTGGGTAGTAATCCGAGTAGGACTGAAGCATCTTTTCAACATTTTCAGCACAACGCCTCACTGCGTTCGGGTCGTGCTGAAGATGCTTCGCATCTTCTTAAATTAGAGTTGCCCTTATGACTTCCCCATTGAATAAAACACTAGAGAATCACTCAGCCGAATATCAAAATGAAATTAAGGCTTATCAACATGTTTTAGAAAAAAACGGTCTTCCGGTCATTTATTCATTAAATCATTTATGTTTAATGGCAGGAGTTAATCTTGAACACATAAAAAACTGTTGTATTTCAAACCGACAAGAAAACTACAAAAGATTTAAACTCAAAAAAAAACGAGGAGGTTTTAGAGTTATTCAAACACCACAAGACGAATTAAAATATTTACAAAGATGGATTCTCGAAAACATTCTCAATAAAAAGAATTCTCATAATGCTTGCAAAGGTTTTGACCCAGATACATCAATTAAACTAAATGCAGAAAAACATCTGAAACAAGAAGGAATTTTAAAAATAGACTTGTTGCGATTTTACGATTCAATAAATGAAAAAAGGGTTTATGGTTTGTTCAAATCGTTGGGGTATCACCCAAATCTAAGTGTTTCTTTAGCTAAAATCTGCACAATAGTTCCTGACAACACCTTTTTAAGTTCATTCAAACAAAAGGAACAACATTTAAAACAGAAAATAAAACAAGATGGATTGGGTGTTGTTCCACAAGGTGCGCCATCAAGTCCTAAAATATCAAATCTTATTACAATTAGCCTTGACAATAGATTGCAAAATCTAGCAGACAAACATAATTTGAATTACACAAGATATGCTGACGACTTAACTTTTTCAGGAACGATTGAAACTTTATCTAAAATCAAAAAGGTTGTTTACAGAATAATTAGAGAAGAAAATCTGTATCCTAACTATTCTAAGACTAAAATACTCAAGCGTGGCAATCCTTTTTTCGTAACAGGACTATCTGTTCACAACGACACGGTAACAGTTCCGAAAAAGAAAAAACTTGAAATTGAACATCATTTACATCATTGCATTAAAAACGGGGTTCAAAATCATTTAACAACTTCAAAAATTACAAATAGAAACTTTAAAGACTGGCTTTTAGGAAATATTGCTTTCGTCAATGGTGTAGAAAAAGAATTAGGAAAAAAATATTTTAAACAATTTAATGAGATACAATGGCCAATTTAAGAAAACGGTAAAGAGACAACAAAAAACGACATTGACCGGATGACAAATAGCACTAACCGCCAACAAAGTGTAAATGCCATAAGGGTTTCAGAGGTTTGCGAAGGTCAGAAGTCCGCTTTAACTCTTCGTTTAACATAACAGGAAATCACCCGTAATCCCTTACGGCACTTACACTCGACCGTTATCGGTAATGATCTTAAAACAATAGTACTACCTTTAAAAAATAAGTAAGTATATAATGAGTTCAGATACAAAAGATTTATCAATCAAAGGAGAAAGTATACAAAGTCTTTATGGCTCGTACCTCTCAAAAACGTTTTTGGTTAATAGACGATATCAAAGAAAACTTGTATGGTCAATTGAAGAAAAAAGATCATTCATTGATTCAATAATCAAAGGGTACCCGGTCCCATTGGTTTTGCTAGCGGAAGTTTCTGGGGACAAAGGAAAAAAACTCGAAATAATAGATGGAATGCAGCGCATGAATGCGATAATGTCATTTATTGATCAAGAATTTGATATTGGTGGGGCATATTTCGATTTAGATACCATGGCCGATACAAAGTATTTAAAAGATGAACGTAAAATTGATCAAAAAATGCCCTTGATGGATAGAATGCTTTGTACCGAAATTGTAAGGTACCAAATACCTCTTTCAGTTTTTCAAGAATCTGGTACAAGCCATATCGATGAAGTATTTAGAAGGCTAAATTCTGGAGGAAAGCATCTTTCGAAACAAGAGCTCAGACAGGCGGGAGCGTTGAGCAAGTTCGCTTCCATTGTTAGAAAACTTGCAAGCAATATTCGTGGTGATTCTAGTGCACGAGATATATTAGATCTCAATTCAATGAAAAACATAAGCATCACAAATAGGAATTTAGATTATGGTATTTCTGTTGAAGAAATATTTTGGGTTCAAAATAATATAATATCAAAGGAAGACTTAAGGCAATCAAAAGACGAAGAGGTAATTGCAGATATTGTAGCTTGGAGTTGTATAGATAAAGGGGTCCGGTCTAGTTCTGAAATATTAAATCAACTTTATGGATATAATTCAGAGGACTCAGAGACAACCTTGGCAAGTCAATTAGAATTGCAAATTCAAAAAGTTAATGAGGAAACTATTCAGGATAACGTGCAATATGTTTTTGATACTTTAATTGAGGTGGTAAATGAATCTGGAAAAACTTTTAATTCTTTGCTTTTTGTAAGTCAACAAGCCAAAATTGCTAGATATTTTCAAATTGTTTTTCTCTCATTTTACAAACTTATAATTGATGAAAATCTAGAAATTGAAAATAAGAAAGGCTTAATTTTACATCTTGATAAAGCTGGCGATAAAACGATTAAATTAGCAGGGGGGGGAGGAAATTGGTCAGCAAAAGAAAAGCAAACCCAAATAAATGCCTTTAGCGGAGTTATAAGACCTTGTTTCACCAAATCGGCAGCAAATGACCCCGCCCGAAACCAATGGATTACTAGATTTGAGAATATATTAATGCAGTCATCAACTGAACAAGTCTTATATGACTTTAAGGTGGGATTATACCCTTTGTCTTCAGAGAAAAACTTCAACAATGACGCATTTTCGAAAATAATCAAAACGTTAACAGCTATGGCAAATACTCTACCAAGTGCTACAGGATATTGCTTAATAGGGGTTGCTGATAGTATAGGCACTGCTGATAAACACAAAGAAAAATATGGAAGCGACTTTCTCAAATATTCCAACTTTTTTATAACCGGAGTTCAAGATGAAGCAAAGACCTATTATGAAAATGTAGATAAATATTTTACGAGAATATCTCAACTTATCAAAAGAGAACCTATTAGTGAGAGAGATAAAGATAATATTTCTAGAAATATTTCTGTTGTAAATTACTTTAATAAAACTGTGATAATTCTGAAAATTGAATCAGGAAGTAAACCCTCAGTGTATAATAGTAAATATTTTGTCCGCCATGGGAGTAACAATGATGAAATTCCTCCAGAGAATTTTGGTGATTTATTTGACCGATTTAAATAGAAAATACTGATTATCGAATAGCCCGGCCTGAGCTAAATAGCTCAGGTTGAGGCTCTCTCACCATCCGGCGTTCGGGTCTTTCCGATGAATCGGAACAGGTTGTATCCACCCTGCATCCCGGCCCTTCGCTAAATTGACTCGCCGCGGCAAATCATTTCTTAACGCTCCGCTCCATTTCACCGGATGTTAGGTTGTGCCCGCCTGAATGACATAAAATCAAGATTACATCAATCGGGGAGGCTAAACACAAACACAGCCCCCTCCGGGTGGGGTTTTAGTTTTGAGCCTCCTACTGAGATGGCCAGGTATTGCTTGCCATTCACCGCATATACACTGGGCGTAGCATGTCCCTCAGCAGGTAGCTGGTATTCCCAGAGTACTTGTCCGTTGTCTTTGTCAAAGGCCCGGATTTTGGCATCAGCAGTGGCAGCTATAAATAGTAGCCCTCCGGCTGTTACGACCGGACCCCCATAATTCTCTGTGCCGGTAATCGGAACGCCCCGTTGGGTCAGCACTTCGTATTCTCCCAGCGGCACTTTCCATTTGATCGTGCCTGTATTGAGATCTACCGCATTTAGAGTGCCCCAGGGCGGCTTAATGGCGGGGTACCCTTCCTCATCGTTCCAGCGTTGGAAACCGCGGAAGACGTATGGAGGTACATCATCATCCTGATTGTCTTTGGAGCCTATCGCCTTTTCTTCATTAAACAGGAACGATACGATGGCGTCCAGGCGGGATTGGGGGACCTGATCAAAGGCGGGCATTCGTCCTCCTCCCTTTTTCATTACCTGCATTACCATTTCCCTGCCTAATCGGCTGGAAACCTTCTCAAGGGAAGGGAAGCCGCCGGCAGGATTGCCTTTACGATCCGTTCCATGACAGGAGGCGCAATGGATCAGGTATTGCTTTTCGCCGTTAGGCAAGGGGCTACCATCGGCCTTTTTGGTGGGAACCAGCTGGTAAAACCAGGGAATCTCATTAACATTCACATACAGGATTCCCTCAGGATCTGCTGCAGCGCCACCCCATTCCATGCCGCCATCGTATCCGGGAAACATGATGGTTTGCTCGGTATTGGGGGGAGGGTAGGCCCCGTAATTTCCCGATTGACGGAATACTTCTTGGCTCATTTGCTGCGCTCGAGGAGAAATGGTCGAAAAGTCCTCCTCCGTATATTCCTGCCGCATCAATGGCGGCGGCTTGGTTGGAAAAGGTTGTGTGGGCCAGGTTTGGATTTCATCGATTTTAGTGGCTGCTTGTGGACGTTCTTCAATCGGCCAAAGTGGTTCTCCGGTAAGCCTGTCAAACACAAACAAAAGGCCCATTTTTGTGCCGACAGCCACAATGTCAACCTCTCTTCCCTCGTGGTATACCGTCAGTAAAGTCGGTGGCTGAGGAATGTCCAGATCCCAAAGATCGTGATGTACCAGTTGTTGGTGCCAGAGTCGCTTTCCGGTATTCGCATCGAGGGCAATGAGCGAGTTGGCAAATAAATTTTCTCCATACCGGCTGCCTCCATAAAAATCCGGACCGGCCGTTTCCGTTGATACATAGACAATGCCGCGGGGTATATCAATGGCCAGACCCGACCAGTCAGAGGCTCCTCCGGTCTTATCCAAATAGTTTTCCGGCCAGGTATCGGATCCAAATTCACCGGGGCGGGGCAAGCTGTGAAAAATCCACTTTCGCTTTCCGGTACGCATGTCAAAGGCACGCACCGCACCGGGGACATCTTCCCCTACATTGGCTCCAATGATAAATAGGTCCTTGTAAATCTGCCCGGGGGTATTGAGCGTTACATTCGGCTTGCCAGGGAGGTCCATTCCCTCACCCAGGTGAATCGATCCGTTTTCGCCAAAAGAGGCAATGAGTTCGCCCGTTTTGGCATTCAATGCAAAAAGCCGGTTTCCTTTCATGGTGAGTAGGCGCCCAGCATCACCGTCATCCCAATACATTAGCCCCCGTTGATCCCCATCCGCAAGGGATTCATGAATCCCGGAAGGATCAAATATCCAGTGTTCCTTCCCTGTCGCCCCATCCAGTGCCACCACCCGACTGTGTGGGGTAGCCGTGTATAGCCAACCGTCGACTATAATGTTATTCGTTTGGTAATTGGCAGCCTCACCGGTTTTATACGTCCAGGACAATTCCAATTCAGCCACATTACCTTTATTTATTTGATCCAGCCTGGAGTACTGATTGCTGCTAGGGTGACCCAGGTACGTTGCCCAGTCAGCCCCGGCACCTTCTGGTTTGGTTTGCGTACAGGCAGTCCCGTAATAAGCCAGGAAACAAACGAGGATGAGGTGGTATATTGAAAAATAGTGATCGTTCTCCATGGGTTACCGGATTAGTATTTGGTGCATATATTATTAACCTGAGTTCGACCGAATTTAATAATAAAACCGGTATTCCGGGAATTAACTTTTTAAAAAATGTAGAAATCGGGATGACGTAGAGTTTTTACAACTCATTGTTTTTTTACTATTTGTACGCAGGATGGTGTTCAACCCTCTCTGGGGTTGACAGTAGGATCGATTGGCTCTTAAACCCCGGGTTTTGCCCGGGGTTATTATTGTTGAAGCCCTACAGGCTTCGAAGTCAAATAAAACCTTGTTTCTTGGAAAGTGATAGGGGATCTCAGTATAATGTAATTGGACTAAAGGTAAAGAATTTCTATAGATACCAATTTAGATTGTTGATGATTCTCTCAGTAAAGGCAGGCCTGAAGGGCCTGAACAACAATAACCGTGGGTGCAGCCCACGGAAAAGCAAACATAGAAGTACCTCCAACCCCGGATGGGGTTGAACCTTTGCCGCAGGGAGTCCATGTTTTACACCCTGAACAAATTCACCTGATCTGCAATCAAAAATCAGCCGGAGAAAGACGCCATTTTTTTTGTCAAATCAATACTCAATCCCCATATAACGTTTTGGAAACCGGTTCGTATTTATCCCCCGCATTCCAAAGCGGTTGATTGGGATCATTGGCAATGTTTTCCGCTGAAAGAATAAAGGATTTCCAATACTTGAGGGCATAGTCCAGGTCAAAATTACCTACTTCATCGGTCACCTGATGGTAATGGGCCGCTACGTCCTGGTCGAAAGCGGTAAAACCCAGGCTGAAAGTAGGAGAGGGGATCCCTTTTTTTGCAAAATTGACATTGTCTGAGCGATCGTAAAGCCCTTGTTCAGGTGCCGGGTCAGCGATGGCTTCCAATCCAAAAGCCTCGGCCGCGTCCTGGATGTGATGATCGGCAGAGGTTCTGCCCAGTCCGATTACCGTTACCAGGCTGGTATCATTGTAGCCTGCATTGTCAATATTGAGGTTAAAAATAATATTTGACAAGTCCAATGGCGGGTTATCGGCAAAATACCCCGATCCCAGCAACCCTTTTTCTTCTGCCGTCCATGCACACAAAAGGACCGACCGTTTGGGAGGGTTTTCTCCAAAATAATGAGCAGCCTGAATCAGTGCGGCGGTACCGACGGCATTGTCTCTGGCACCATTGTAGATGGAATCTCCTGCTGCATTGGCTGTTCCGATCCCCAAATGGTCATAGTGGGCAGATAACATGATATACTCCTCCTTTAGGTCTTCATCCGTTCCCGGGATAACGGCTACCACATTTTTTCCGGTAATCTTTTTGTTGATTTTACCGGCGACCTGAATTTTCATGGTATTGGCCCCTGAATTCATGGCATTGATTATTTCGCCGGTCAAGTCCTTCATCCACAAATAGGGAAATGCCTTGTCCGCATCCGGGTTGGTATCCAGACCCATCTGAGGTTTATTCAGGTAATTCACCAAAAGACTCCAGGGAGTAGTGGGAACATTGTACATTTCGATCAATCCCAGTGCCCCTTTTTCCTGGGCAAGTGCTGTTTTTTCCCTGCCCGCTGCAAAAAGTTCGGATGGAGATAGTCTGTCAGGAGCACCCACCCGGACTACTACCCATTTTCCGGCCACGTCCTTGTCTTCATAATCCTCTTCCAGCCCGTATCCGGCCACCACCAGTTCAAATTCACCGGAAATGTCCTGGCCCCCCAGCACCAGGAGCTCATTACCATGGTGTAAGGTGTCCTGATTCCAATGGATTTCTCCAATATCCGGAGGGCTGGAATACATGAAAGGAACCTGCTGATAATACCCGTTTAATCCCTCCATAGGCCGGGCACCGTATTTCTCAAATTGGTTGGCAATATAAAGGGCTGCGATATCTATTTCAGGTCGGGCGGGATCCCTGCCCATCAATTCGTCGGCAGCCAGAAATTTAAAGTGGGAGAGTGCTTCGGCTTCCTGCAGGATCGTATCTATGTTTTCTTTTTGGGCGGTTGCCTGGAAAAAAGAAAACATCAATAAATAGGCGAAGCCAATGGATACTAGTTTGATGTTCATTTCGTACTTTTTAATTTAAATATAGGTAATTATTTTTGGGCAATCAGGGAAAAAATTCCCTCGGCTCCCATCCCAAATTTTGGCTCATTTCCTGAAAATGAGTCGGTACAGGAGCCTGAATAGTAATCTTCTCGTTGGATTCAGGATGGTTAAAGGTCAGTTTCCAAGCATGAAGCAACATATAGCGCATCTGGAAATGACGGTCGAAAAACTTGTTTTGCTTATTATCCCCGTGCGTTTTGTCTCCAATGATATAATGGCGTAGATGCGCAAAATGCCTTCTGATTTGGTGCATTCTTCCGGTATGCGGATAGATTTTCACCAGGGAATACCGGCTGCTGGTATACCTGTTTGAGGATGGAAAGGGAATTTCCGTTTGGGCCAGGGTCCAATATTCCGTTTGGGCATCCTGAAGCTCAAATTCCAAATCTTTTGCCAGGGGCTGGTCAATCAGCGCATGAGCCTGCGGCATGTAACCCCGAACGATCGCCAGGTATTCTTTTTTAATAGAGGTACCTGCAAATTCGGGTTGTAAGCGGGAGGCGGCCGGAGCGTTTTTAGCAAACAGCAATACACCGGAGGTAGGCCGGTCTATTCGATGCAAGGGATACACTTTATATCCTAGCTGCTTGTGAAGTAGTTCAACAGCAAACAAGGCATCCGGGCTTCTTTCCAGCGGCGTTTTGTGCACCAATACGCCTACAGGCTTGTTTATCGCCAGGTAATCGTTATCCTCATAAAGTAGGGGGATTTGCCTCATATCAGGCAATGACTCCGGAACCAATGGCCTCATTTTCTTCGTACCAGGCTACAAATTGCCCGGAAGCAATTCCGCGCTGGGCATTTTCAAAAAGGACATACAAGCCATCTTCTTTCATCCTAAGCATGGCTTTGGATAAGGGTTGCCGGTAGCGAATCCTGGCGAGGTATTCGGCCGATTCACCCACCTCTAATGCCTTGTCGGGACGGATCCAGTGGATATCGTCGGTGGGTACAAACAAACCATTCCGCAGTAAACCGGGGTGTTCTTCTCCCATACCGGTGTAGATAATATTATTACTTGTGTCGGTACTTATGACAAATAAAGGTTTTCCGGTTCCTCCGATATTCAGGCCTTTTCGCTGCCCTATTGTAAAATAGTGAGCCCCATTATGTTCACCTACCATTTCTCCGTCGCTTTCCTGGTAACTGATGGGTTGGCAAATTTCCTCCAGGAGCTGCTGATCGTAATCGTCCGGATCCATCCCGGCTGGAACCTGTTTGGCTTGGTACAATGGGGAGGACTCCGGCACAACGATCACTTTTCCCTTTTTTGGTTTTAGTTGTTGTTGCAAAAAGTCGGGCAGCCTTACTTTACCGATAAAACACAAACCCTGGCTATCTTTCTTTTCTGCCGTTACCAGGTCCAGCGAGGCAGCAATTTTCCGGACCTCGGATTTTTGAAGGTGACCAATCGGGAAAAGGGCCTTGGATAGTTGCTCCTGATTTAGTTGGCATAGGAAGTAGCTTTGATCCTTATTAGGGTCTGCCCCTGCCAACAAGCGGTAAACCTTTTCGCCATTAAATTTTTCCTCCGCTTTTTGACAATAATGACCAGTGGCCACAAAGTCCGCCTTCAGTTTCAAAGCTGTTTTTAGAAAAATATCAAATTTTATTTCCCGGTTGCAGAGGATATCCGGATTGGGCGTTCTACCGGCCTGGTATTCTGCAAACATGTAATCGACTATCCGTTCCTTATAATCCTCGCTCAGGTCAATCGCCTGAAAAGGAATGCCCAGCTTTTGAGCTACCAGCATGGCATCCGTACTGTCTTCCTCCCAGGGGCATTCGTTGGATAAGGTCACGGATTCATCGTGCCAGTTTTTCATAAACAAACCAATGACTTCGTATCCCTGATCTACTAACAAGCTGGCTGCGACTGAACTATCCACGCCTCCGGAAAGTCCTACGACCACTCTTTTTTTAATTTGATGCATCTTTTACCTTTTCCGGGGTTAAAATTTCAACTATAACAACAAAACCGGAACCTATGGTTCAGAAGGCAAAATTAGTCATTAAATTGATTCGATCCGGGCGAATTTTGCTAATTTCGTATATGATTATAGTTCTCTACGGTGTCACCGGATGTGGGAAAACCACCATCGGAGCCTTACTTGCTGATCAACTTGATGTTCCCTTTTACGATGGCGATCATTTTCATCCGAAAGCCAACAAGGAGAAAATGAATGCTGGAATTCCCCTGACCGATGAGGATCGTATTCCCTGGTTGGATAATATTGCCAGGAATATGATCTCATGGGAAAAGCAGGGAGGCGCTGTTCTGGCTTGTTCGGCATTAAATGAAAAATACCGCAAGATATTGAAGGTAGTACCGCAAATTCATTGGGTCTTACTGCAGGGCAGCAAAAGCCTGATCAAATCCAGGTTGGCCAGTAGGATCGGGCATTTTATGAATCCTGCCCTCCTGGATTCGCAGATGGATACCCTGGAAATCCCCGATTATGGCTGGAAAATATCTGTAGAAATGACACCGGAAAAAGTGGTGGAAGAAATAACGAAAAAATTGAGCACAATGGAAAGTAAATCCGAAATAGGAATCATTGGAATGGGAGTCATGGGAAAAAACCTGGCCCTCAATCTTGCTGATCATCAAACCAGTCTGTCGATTTATAACCGGCACCTGCCGGGCAAAGAGGAAAAAATAGCGGAAAAAGTATTGGAAGCCAATCCGGACCTGAGTCAGGTGCGTGCGTTTGATCAATTAAAACCTTTTATGGAAAGCCTTCAATCACCCAAAAAAGTGTTGATGATGATCCCGGCCGGAGAGGTGATAGATCAGCAAATCGATGAATTATTACCCTTTCTGGATCCGGGTGATTTGCTAGTGGATGGTGGCAATTCTTACTATAAAGATACCGTTTCCAGAAGCCGGTTTTTAAAGGATAAAGACCTGTTGTTTTTGGGAATGGGCGTTTCCGGTGGAGAGGAAGGCGCCCGGTTTGGGCCTTCTTTAATGCCCGGAGGAGATCAACAGGGCTTTTTGCAGGTGGTTCCTTTTTTAGAAAAAATAGCCGCTAAAGATTTTAAAGGCAAAGCCTGCATCACCTATGTGGGCCCGGAAGGATCCGGCCATTTTGTGAAAATGGTACATAATAGCATTGAATACGGGGAGATGCAGGCAATTGCAGAGGTTTATTACCTGATGCGGCATTACCTGGAAATGCCCATGGAGGAAATAGCTGCCAATTTTGAATCCTGGATGGATAGCGATCTGTCCAACTACCTGTTGGAAATTACCATTGATATTTTGCGAAAAAAGGAAGCTGGCGAACCCCTTTTGGATAAAATTCTGGATCAGGCCGCCCAGAAAGGAACCGGTGGATGGTCTGTGACCACGGCGCTGGAGTACGGGGTTCCTTATGGCGTGTTGACCGAAGCCGTAATGGCCAGGAACCTTTCTGCCAGGAAACCCTTTCGGATGATTGCCGCCGGGTTGTATACGCCGGAAAAAATTTCAGGCATTGAAGGAAAAGAAGCGTTTTTGGATAAACTGCAGGCTGCCTATCAGGCCACCAGAATCATCAACCACGATGCAGGCTTCTCCCTCATGTTGGAGGTTTCCGAAAAAAACAACTGGAACCTGAATTTCTCTGAAATAGCCCGGGTCTGGACCAATGGCTGCATCATTCGCTCCAGGCTGATGGAAGAGCTGGTGGAACTGTTCCTGGAAAACAATCGCATTTTGCTTAATTATGAAGCCGTGACAGCCTTAAAGGGTTACCAAAATGACCTTTCCTATGTGGTGGGACAAGCGCTTCAGCACGGTTTTTCCGTGCCGTTATTGTCCAGCGCCATTAATTATTTTCTGGGGGCCATTACGGCAAATTCTTCCGCCAACCTGATTCAGGCGCAGCGGGATTATTTTGGAGCACACACCTACCAGCGCATTGATGCGGATTCGGAGGAGCATTTTCACACAGAATGGAAAGCGAAATAAACCCTTCCAATTCCAGGTAAATCAGTTATGTCCATTTTACAGAAAATAGAACAAGAATATTTTAACCCGGAGATTTCCTTTCAGGCCAGTAAAAGCAGTGGACCTGGAGGGCAGCATGTAAACAAGGTGAATACCAAAATAATACTGCTGTTCAATATACCCCAATCCAATTTGCTGCAGGATCATGAAAAGGCCATTCTGCTTCGCAAATTGACGAAAAAGCTGGATAAAGAGGGCAATTTGGTTGTTACCTCCCAAGACTCCCGCTCCCAAATCCAAAACAAGAAAAAAGCCATCAAAAAATTCTATGGCTTGTTAAAAAAAGCATTTCATAAAAAGAAACCCAGGATTGCGACCAAACCAGGGAAAGCAGCCAAAGAAAAGAGACTAAAAGCCAAAAAGATCCAATCCCAAAAGAAACAGTACCGGAGCAAGGATTGGTAGCTGATTTAACCGGTGGTCAATTTATTTGACCTCCGGTTAAAAACGTTCTGCTTTCACTTTTCCAATTTATTCACAGCTTTCGATCTCAAGCATCCAACAGTTGATTCCAGCCGTAAGTATCCGGCTTTTTTCCTTTTCGGACCGCTGCCAGTTTATCCTTTAGCCGGTACATTCCAGCATCTGCCTCCAGGTAAGTCGCATACGATTTCCCCTGGTAGCTTATGGTTTCAATAGGTGAAATGACAGCCGCTGTACCGGCTCCAAAAGCTTCGACCCGCTCGCCTTTTTCAATTCTCTCCGTAATTTCCTCAATTGCCACCGCTCTTTCTTCCACGGTAAATCCTTCTTCACTGGCCAATTTCAATAGCGAATCCCGGGTAATCCCATCCAAGATGCTATCACTAAGGGCGGGCGTCACCAGTGTCTTGCCATCAAGTATAAAAAGAATGTTCATAGTCCCGGATTCCTCAATATACTTTTTTTCCTTCGCATCCAGCCAGATAATCTGGTCAAAACCTTCTTTCTTGGCATTGATTTGGGGTAGTAGGGTGGCACCGTAATTGCCCCCGTTTTTTGCCGCACCGGCGCCTCCTCTGGCAGAACGAATGTAGTTGGTTTCTACCTTTACCTTGAGTGGCTTATTATAATAGGCTCGCATTGGCGAAAGCACGACCATAAACAGGTATTCCTGAGAAGCATCCACGCCCAATTTCTTTTCCGTAGCGATGACAAAAGGACGGATGTAAAGGGAATAGTCCGGATCATCGATGACCCAATCCGATTCCATTTTTAGCAGCTCTAAAATTCCATCCATAAATAGATGACGAGGAAGGGGAGGCATGGCCATTCTTTCCAGGGAACGGTTCATTCGTTTCCAATGGCTCTCCATACGGAAAATATTTATGTTCCCATTCGTCATCCGAAAGGCCTTGAGTCCTTCAAATACCGTCTGCCCGTAGTGAAAACACATGGCCAAAGGGGATAGGGAGATGGACTGTACCGGCGCTATGCGGTGTTCCGACCATTCCCCCTGCTGGTAAGCGGCCAGGAGCATGCGGTCGGTAGATTGAACCCCAAAAGTGAAGTTTTCAAAATCAAAGTCGGGTTTTCGGGTTTCAGTTTCGTTCATAATATGTCTTACTAGTTAATTTTCTATTCGTTTTGCCTGATAAATATGGGCCAAATGATGCCTGCCGTGCCAATCGTACAAACACACACTGGCTTTTAGTGGTATGAACTTGTCCTGCTCCGGATGAAAAAACCTTTTGTTCCATTGCGCTTCCGTCATATTCACCATGAGGTAAGTCCATCGTTCATGGATGCCTGTCAGTATGTTAACGGATCCACGCATTCCAAGTTTACTATCGGGAAGATCTGCCCAAAGGTTTTCTTTGTAGGGCTTAATGACCGGATTTTCTTCCGTCAAAGCCAACTTAAAACGCATGTAGGCGTTCATGTGGCTATCCGCCAGGTGATGCACCACTTGCCGGATGGTCCATCCAGCAGGTCGGTATTTTCTTTCAAGCATTTCATCGCCTAAATTGTTTACAGCTTCTTGTAAATCCTCTGGAAAATATTGAATACCCAGCATGGCCTGCTGCACCTTTTCAGTGGTAAGCTGTTCCGGGAGTTGAAACCTCCCAAGTGGGTATTTTAGTACTTCCAAATTCATAGATGCTATTTCAGGCGGAAACGAATGACCCTATTACGGAAAATCCAATTGCGAAGGCAAATAAACGAAGGAATAATGATTGGTTACAGATACAATTTATTTAATTTTGAGGGGTACAGTTAAAGCAGGTGTAAATGACATTGTATCAGGAGTTGGCGACTAATTTCGAGGGCCTTATTCACAAGGGCAGCCTAAAAGTGGGGGATAAGATGCCTTCCATTCGCACGGTGAGCAAGGAATACGGGGTAAGTAAAAATACCGTAATTCAGGCTTACCTGGTATTGGAAAGCAGGTCCTGCATCGTGTCCAGGCCACAGGCAGGATTTTTTGTCTGCGAAAAAGCAGATCAACGCTTACCCGTGCCCGATGCCAGCATGCCTCAAAATCATCCCGCCGATGCTGCAGACGATGGGTTGATTGGAAAGGTGTTCCGTAATTTTGTCAACAAGGAAATCACCCAGCTATCCCTGAGTGTACCCGACGAAAGTTTTTTTCCAGTGGCCCGCCTTAACAAATGCCTGCGGAAAGCAACGCAAACGCTGTCCTCCGGGGGAACCGGTTACGATGATATTCAGGGCAACCTGCGCCTCCGGAAAAACGTAGCCAAATGGTCCTTTACCTGGTCGGGTAATTTGGGTACCAAGGACCTGGTCACCACTTCCGGAGCCATGCATGCGATTTCCTTAGCATTTATGGCATTAACCCGGCCCGGAACGCGGATCGCTGTCGAAAGCCCAGTGTATTTCGGCATCCTGCAACTGGCAAAAAACATGGGCCTGCGGGTCATAGAACTCCCTACCCATCCCGTGTTTGGGGTAAGTCCCGAAGACATAAAAGCGGTGATCGGTAAAATAGATATTTGTTTGTTGGTCAGTAATTTTAATAACCCGCTCGGGAGTTGCATGCCGGAAGAAAACAAGAAGGAGATTGTACAGATCCTGGCGCAGCATGGGATTCCATTGATAGAGGATGACCTGTACGGAGACGTGTATTTTGGAGCAAACCGGCCCAAGCCCTGCAAAGCCTTTGATCAGGAAGGGATGGTTTTGTGGTGCGGATCCGTGTCCAAAACCCTGGCCCCGGGCTATCGGGTGGGCTGGATGGCACCTGGAAAATACATGAAGGACATCTTAAAGCTAAAACTCTTCCATTCCGTATCCGGCACCGCGCTGACACAGGAAGCCATTGGCCTGTTTTTAGAAAACGATCGGTACGAGCGGCATTTGCGATTGCTACGAAAGACCCTGCATGCCAATTCCCTTCATTTTATCCGAACCATTGCGGATCATTTTCCGGCCGAAACCAGGGTAAGCCGGCCTCAGGGGGGATTTGTATTGTGGGTGGAGCTGGCAAAAAAGGTAGATACCGGAAAACTATTTGACCCGGTATTATCTCAGGGAATTAGCTTTGCGCCGGGAAGGATGTTTACCCTTCAAAACCAATTTCACCATTGCCTGCGCCTCAATTATGGCTTGCCCTGGTCCGAAAAGCTGGAGCAACAACTAATGGTATTGGGGCAGTTACTGAAAGGCGACGTTCGGTAATTAAAATTCCTTTTCACCAAATTCACTTTTGATAAAACGGGATTTATCACGGGAAGGATTAAGGGTGTAACTAAGGTTCAATAGCACCATATCCACCTCCAGCACGTAATTCGTGGTGGTGTAAAATTCGTTCTCCCTCCAGGTGCTGATGCGTTGCTCATTGGTAGGCAGCAGGCCCATGTCCATGTTGAGCCATTGCAGGCTGGCATTAAGCCGGTCGTTCATAAACGTCTTTGTAAGTACCAGGTTGGGGGATAAAAACCGGGAATCCTCTCCCTGGGCAGTAATACGGTCCGAGAGGTAGTTTATGGACCATTGGGCACTGAAGGTTGGGGAGAAGTCAAAACTGGTATTGGCATTGATGGAATAGACCCAGGCGGCGTTATTGATCGGCCGCTCATCAAAACTTCCGCTGATCCGGTAGCGGTACAGGTTTCCCCCTGCAAACACTTTCCATTTGCTGCCAGGGTTTAGTTCCAGGCCCACTTCCATTCCCATGGACCTTCCGTTTCCTACGTTGGAATAGATTCGGTTCAAGATGGTATCGTTATAAATGGTATTTACCCGGTTGACCAGGTTTTTTACATGCCGGTAGTAGGCCGTGGCGTAGACACTGTTTTCCCCAAAATCCTGTACCAATCCGGTTTCCACCAGGTCAATAAATTCAGGTAGCAAGGTGGGATCTCCCTGTTCCAGGGTTTCGGAATGCTCCCGTTCAGGAAAAGGATTCATTTTGAAGGTGGTGGTTCGCTCCACCCTTCGGCTGTAAGCCCCCTTCAGCCGGGTATCATCTCCCAACTGATATTGTATGCTGGCAGAAGGATAGGGTAGAAAAAAATCGTAGGTGTAAAGACTGTCTACGGTATTGGATTTGTCCTGTAGGAGCAGTTTGCGGTCCATGTATTCCATCCGTAAACCGATGGAATAGTCCCATTTGTTTTTTTGTCCGGTTAGTTGTCCGTATCCGGAATGAATGACCCGGGTTAATTCCACATTGGAGGAAAATTCGGGTACCAATTCAAAATCGCCCGTTTCATTATTCCTTCGCTCGTAAACAAAATCTCCCTGATGATCCAGGTTTCGAAACTGATAGCCTGTTTCTATGATTCCCCAGGGAGTCGGTTTGGATTCGTAGTCTACCTGCCAGCGAATTCCGTGCAAAGGATTGTCGTTGGTATTGTATTCGTCCTGATAGACCAGATCGGTATTCGGAAAACCCAGGTTGCGGTTGGTGGTGGGACCTCCCAGCATGGTATATTCGTATAGAAAAGAACTGGAAATACGGGACTCGTTTTCAAAGGTATGGGAATAATCGAAGCTTCCCAGCGCGAAATCACTACGCCGGATTCGCAGGTTTTCGTTGTAGTACTGCATGGTGTACAATCGCTCCCCGTTTACGCTGGCATGGTTGTCGAAATACACAATATCGGCTGTCCGGTCTTTGCTCCGGATCCCTCCGTAAAAACCCAGACTGAATTCATTGTTGGCATCCGGCGTGTAGGCTACTGTAAAGCGACCTGAATAGGCTTCCTCATCGAAACCCCGCTCACCCTCTGAAGGAAAGCGTGTGGTCGTGTCTCCGCTAATGGTATACACATCTCCTATACGCTGCCCATTGACATCATTTCTCAAATAACTGGCTCCCAGGGATAGGTCCCAATCCCCTTTCCGGTGGTTAAGCGTAAAATCAGCTCCATACCGTTGCGGTTTTTCCTTATTATCGTAATCCTGTATGCTGGGGGCTCCAATGCGGGTATTAAGTTGGATAAACGTCCCGTCGGTGGCACCTTTTTCCGTGGTGATATTGATAATGCCTGCCTTTCCTTCCGGGTCGTATTTGGCGGAGGGAGCCGTCACCACTTCAATATTTTTTATGGCATTGGCCGGCAATTGGCTTAGGATGGACGAAGGGTCCGATTGCAGGGGTTTACCGTTGAGCATGATCACAAATCCGGTGGATCCCCTGACGGACAATTCCCCCGCTGCATCAATGCTTACCGATGGAAGATTTCGAATCAGATCGATGGCCGTGCCGCCCTGCCCCGACCTGAATTCCGATGACTCGAATACCTGCCGGTCTAATTGGTGCATGGTGGTAAAGCGAGTTCCTGAGACCTCGACCATCTCCAGCAATTGCTCGTTTGGGGATAAGGTGATGGTACCCAGATCCAGCGACTGTCCGCGGCTAAGTGCCAGTTCCTCCATCACATAGGGGTTATATCCCATAAATTGGATGAGAAGATAATAATTGCCGGGTTTGGCATCGTTTAGTTCAAATCTCCCATCCGGCGCTGTGACGGTTCCTGCCACCAGGCTGGAATCTGACCGCTCGTACAGACCGACACTTCCGTATTCAATGGGACTGTCTTCATTGGCATCCATGAGCGTTCCCTGTATGGAAATTTGCGCAAAAATGGGAAAACAAAGGAGCAGTTGTAAAAAGCAGGTGAGTAGAACGTTTGTCAATAAAGAATTCATGTCCCAAAGTACGTTCAGAATACCTGCATTCTTACGGTAGATTATTGACAATAATGGTAGATTTTACAGTTTTGCACGGTATTCGGTGGGCGTCAGAGTGGTTTGAGATTTAAAAAATTTGATGAAATTAGAAGCATCTGAAAAGTTCAATTGATAGGCAATTTCCGCCACGGGGTATCCGGTATGGCTGAGCAGATTTTTGGATTCGATAAGCATCCGTTCGCGGATCACCTCGATGGCATTTCCACCGGTAGCCGTTTGACAAAGCTGATTTAGCTTGCGAATACTGATATGCATGGCCTTGGCGTAGGCCTCTGCTGTTTTCATGTGCAGGTAGTTTTCCTGCACCAGTTTTTTAAACCGGGCAAATTCATCCAATACATTCGGATGAATGGCTGCCTGCTGAAGGGGAAGCTGAATCGTTTTGTAGATAAGCGTATTTAAATGAGCGGATAAAAGGTCCAGGGAGGCATTGTTTTTAAAGTCGAGGTAAAATACTTCGGCTAATTGAAGTAAGGAAGGGTCTACCCCCGGAAGCGTAAAGGTTTCCTGCAAGTTATAAAGATGGGCCAATGCCCTGGGGTAGCTGCTCAGGGCTTCTTCCTTAAATAAGACCACGTACCCCTCCGGGATTTTTGAAAAATCCCAACAGTGTACCTGGCCCAGATTCAGGTAAAATCCCATAGGAGGCTGCACTTCATACGCCAGGTCTCCCACCGTATGGTAACCGGCTCCTTTAGAAAGGTAGATGAGCTCGTGGTATCCTTCGTGTCGATGGGGTTTGGTAGGTTTGATTACCGGTTTCATTTTAGAAACCTTCAGAACCAGGCCTTTTTCGATTTTGTTTTTGCTGCCGATAATTTTTGCTTCACCTTCCATTAAATGGTGTCTGATAATCTATAAAGTCCAATGCGGATCCTAAGCATTGAACTTTAAAACTAAGCATATTATCTGAAAGTTTGGCACTATATTTTAACGAGAAAAAATAACCCCACCTGCTGCGACCGGGCAGTAGGAGCTGATTCGGGTATATGCCAGTTAATTTTAACCCTCAGTCTTCATAACCTGATTTGATGACCGTCGAGATCATTTTGAACTGCTCATTGGCATTGAAATGATGGGTGGAATGGGCTGGTATAATAATCCCTTCGCCCAAGACCATTTGATAGACCTGCTTATCTATCAGAATTTCGGCAGCCCCGTCTATTATCTGAACATAAATATCAAATGGAAGCGATTTTTCTTCCATCTCCTGCCCGGCATCCAGACAGGAAACCGTTATATTCCCGGTAATCTTTTTTAATACGGTTTTACTTATCACAGACCGGGGTAAGTATTCGATGATCTTTGATATTACGTGTGATGTTGACTTTTCTAAATCTTTGCCATCTTTACCAGTATCACCTTTATTAGAACGTATCATTATCCAATGGTTTATAATTTCTTATAAAGATTGAATTATTTTTACTAAAAAGTATTATACATTGTAAAAATTAGTTTACAAATTTTCAAGGTTTGTATCCCTTCGCTTCTTCAGGGTTTTAAAATAGGAAGGGGTAAGTCCTGTGATTTTTTTAAATTGGTTGGAAAGATGTGCGGAGCTGCTGTAATTTAACAGGTGGGCAATTTGGGAAAGATTGAGTTCATCGTATAGCAGGAGCTCTTTTACCCGTTCTATTTTGTGAATGATGATGTATTGCTGGATGGTGATACCCGTAATTTCGGAGTAAATATTGGACAGGTAAATGTAATCATAGCCCAGTTTCTCGCTGATATAGTCGGAATAGTTGATTTTCGGGACTTCATCCGTATAATGGACCAACTCTACAATCACACTTTTAATCTTATTGATCAGGATACTTCGTTTGTCATCGAGCAATTCCAGGCCTGATTTCCGTAGATTTTTTTGCAATTTGTCATGCTGCTCCTGCGTAAGCCGTTTATATAGTTCTACTTCTCCGAGTTGGATGGTGGTGTAAGGGATGTTAAGTTTTTCTAACTCCTGCCTGACCATCATCTTACAGCGAAGACTGACCATGAATTTTATATGAATTTTGGGAAGATTTGTCACAGTTTTAAGTTACTAATATTTATTCGAATTCACTAATTCCATCACGCTGAATTGCTCGTCAGGAAGGTGATTCCCGTTGATTCCCTCTTTTGGTAACCTTGTCCATACAAACAAAGATTGAATGAACCTTTTCTGAATAATTTACAATATAATAGAATAAAATTACATAAATCACAGGTTTTCTATTTTCGAGGGGTGATGGAATGCTTATCTTACTAATAAAAACATCCTGTTAAGACCACAGTTGAGTTGATAATTAATTTTTACAAATATCACCAAAAGTTATGTAATTTATTTCTATTTGATTGTTATACCTTGTAGCTATATTTTAAATAACGACAGCTAAAAATCAGATTGAAATGAAAAGTGAATTTTATAAATCCGTTGGAAATCGGACGAACGGGATGGCTCCTAATAAGTCTGATGAGGTTGAAATAAACAAAGCTGACTTTGAAAAGGTTTCCTTGGAAAATCAGCGTTTAATGGCTGAAATACGTGATTTACAATATACAAATAGAGAATATAAATCAGTCATTTACCATATATCTCATGATTTAAATTGGCCGTTAAATAATATTATTTCTTTAATCAACTTGATGATGGATACCCAGGACCCGGAAGAAATGGTGACCCTCTCCAAACCGGTATTAAAGTCGATAAATAATTTTAAAGCGTCAATGAATGAAATTCTAAAACTAAATAGAAAAGAAGTTGAAAAGGATGTAAAGGGCCAGGTAATCATCAAAAAAGTACTAAATGAAGTGCTTGAAAGTATCAACGGCCAATTTATTAATTCCGGGGCTGTTTTGTCTCATTCCCTACAGGTAAGCCATCTAAATTTCCCGAAAAAAAATTTAAGGAGTATTTTATTTAACCTCATTTCCAATTCCATAAAATACAAATCCCCGGATCGGATCGCTACCATCCATGTTAGTACCTATAGAAAGGGGGGGTATGTCGTACTATCTGTCATGGACAATGGCACCGGCATAAAACCCCAAAAGATGGATCAACTTTTCACGAAGTTCGGAACGCTTCACGACGAATCCTATCCGGGCGAAAGTCTCGGAATCGGACTCTATTTGGTTAAAAAAATGGTAGAGGAAGCAGGTGGTGAAATGGAAGCTGAGAGTGAATGGGGTAAGGGTTCCGTCTTTAATGTGTACCTGCCACAAAAGGCAGGTTCCACCAGTTCCGAAGTACCCCCTGCCAGCTAAAACTGACAGCCTTGAACTAGAAAGGTGAAACATTTTAACTGAAAGTTATTTTAAATTACCAAAAGCTGACTTTCGATTAACTGTATTTCTTCGGCGGTCAGCTCATAGAGTTCGTAGACCAGTTGGTCGATTTGTTTTTCCAGTTCGACCGTGTCGGCATCCGGGAGTTACATTCGATCGATCTAATAGGTAGATTAACTGGTACTTGAAACGTTCTATTTCAATCCGGTTGGGTTTGACTTTAAGAAAGGCTTTGTTAAGGGCCCTTCTGGGTTTCAAGATTTGAAGGTTCATTGGTGCTATTTTTTGTCAAATTATACATTTCTTTTTGCTTTATAAATGACTCATCGAATTTTATACCGGTAGTTTGAATCACATGGACCGCAATTAGAATGAGGAATGTAAAATGCAATAAAAAATCCGAGCCCAAATGAGCCCGGATTAGCACTGATATTCAAGCGATTTGGCAGGTGATCTAAAATCTTTTCTGCCCGCTAAACTCCATGGCTTCGCCCTTGCCAAAGCCATAACTGATGCCAAACGTGATAAAGCGGCCCCGGAGTCGGTAATCGTACTGCGAAAAATTGTTCTGTACGGTTTCGGTTTCAAATATCCGAGAAGCAAAGGCATCTCTTATACTCAGGTTTAGAATGGTCTTTCCTTTCATGATTTTCTTCCGTATTCCGATATCAGCCAATGCATAACCGCTAATTTTGCGCTGAAAAGTCTGGTAGGCGGATTGGTAATTACCAATGAGTTCCAGGGTGAAATCTGCCGGAAGGTCAAACTTAGATGTCAGTCGGGCGGACCATTGGTCAGCGGTAAAATCAAAAGGGCTGGCCTCAAAGGTTCCCTCCCGATTGAAGTAGTTATAATTAAAATCCCCGCTAAGTGACACCCATTCGTTGGGGGTGAATTTTCCGTTCAACTCTACCCCAGTCGCTTTATTGGTACCAATATTCATGGGCATGGTAATGCCGACATTATCCTCAAATGTGGTCACATTCTCTACCGTCTGCGTGATATAGCGATGATACACGGAGCTACTTAAAGAAAGTAACTCAAAATCGAGTATTCCGGTAATTTCATAGCTATCGGTCAGTTCCGGTAGCAGGTCCGGATTTCCGGTGCGGATACTGAAATTGTTCCGGATATTATAAAACGGATTCAAGTCAAAAAGCCTGGGTCGGGATATCCTACGGGAGTACCCTCCCTGTAGGGAAAAGTTGTCGGCCAGTTTGTAAGAACTATGCAGGGTAGGGAAGAGGTTGGTGAAGTTTTGCTGATTTTCCAATTCGTTTTGCTTCAACAAGGTATTCAAATCCGTATTTTCTACCCGCAATCCCAGTTTAAGTCCAAATTTGTCTCCCTCATAGGCACCGGTGCTGTACACTCCCAGCACTTTTTGTGTATAAAAAAACGTATTGGTTCGTTCAGGGATTTGCTCCCATGCGCCATTCTCAAAAGTAGCGATGGAAAAATCATTATTAACATCGGTGATTAGGTACTGCCCTCCCGTCTCAAAGGTGATTTCCTCTGTGATGGGCTTCGTGTAATCTGCTTTGAAGGTATATTCTGCCTGACCAAAATCCGTATCCGTCAGCTGTCGGTCCTGCAGGGCCATTTCTCCGAAAGAGGGGATGTTATTGAAGGTTGACATTTGATCCTTGGCAAAGGAGCTTCCCAACGCACTGATCAGCAGGTAATGATCATCGCTATCGGAAAAGTCGCTTTTGTATTGCAACTCGTACTGCCATTTGGGATTGGTGGCTTCGGTGGATTCATCCCGGGTCCAGCCCGCTTCAGGCCCGGAAGACCTGTTTTCAGAGGTAAAATTGCCGGTAGAATACTCCGTTTCCCATTCATAGGCAAAATTACCGGTGAGCGAAAGGACGTTGCGATCGTTGATATGGTAATCGGTTCCCAGGATTAGATTAAAAAACGTTTCGTTCTTTTCCCCGTCGCCTTTATTCCGGATGTAGGATTGTTCGGCTAAATTGCTATTGATGGTTTCAAATGTTTCCGGAAACGTCCGGTGCCCCACGCCCAATTGGCTGAAAAGGTTGAATTTTTCGGTGCGTTTGTTCAGGCTAAAACCCAAGCTGTGATTATTGGGTACGCCGGTATTGAGCGTCAGGGATCCGTTAACTCCTTTTTTCTCTTCTTTTTTTATAACAATATTGATGATTCCGGAGGTGCCTTCTGCATCGTATTTGGCGGAAGGGTTGGTGATCACTTCCACGCGGTCTATCATGTCTGCTGTGATGGTTCCGAGGGCATTGCCGCCATCGCTGGCAAGTACAGAAGGTTTGCCATTGATCAGGATCTGCACGCCACCAATTCCCCGGAGTTGAATTTGCCCTTCGATATTGACCGTGACAGAAGGTACGTTATTCAGTACCTCCAATGCACTGGCCCCGGTGCTACTCAGGTCCTGGCCTACGTTAAATACCCGCTTATCCAATCGGAATTCGGTGGTAGACCGCTCTCCACGAATGACCACCTCATCCATTAGTTCGCTGTCTTCTGCCAAAGGGATGGTTCCCAGATCCACTTTTCCACCTACCATGTCGTAGTCCGAAATGGTTTGGGTGATAAAGCCTATGAAACTGATCTCTACAATGAAACTTTCCTTTTGGGTGGTCAATAAAATCCCGCCATCCGCTTCGGTGGTGGTACCGGCAATCATTTGCCCGTTTTCTCCATCCAGGAGTTTTATGGTTGCAAACTCGATGGGCATTTGGCTATTGGCATGGACCACCTTGCCGGTAATTTCTATATCTTGTGCCTGGAGTAAGCCCAGACCCAGCCACATACTTAAAATAAAAGGCACTTGTATTTTCATCGGTTAGTTGTGTTTACGTAACACTACAAAGCTGCGTATAAAAATAGCTGAAAAGAAATAAAATCGACAAACGACGGGTATCATCAGATGAACGGCAGAGTAGTATGTTTTGGTCATTTATCCGGCTAAAGCGGTTGTTTACCGGAACCAATGGGGCAATTCCCTTCATCTATGTAAATTTGACAAATGGGCAATACCTTATTACAGCAGCATCCTGGAAAAGGGGAGTTGTTTTTCCAACTCATCCTGCATGCATTGGTCTTTAGTTTTTATACCATTGACAGGCATCATCCGGACGTGTTGTATACTTTTGAGACCTATCATTTTATGTTTTTTGTTAATTACACCTGGGCGAATTTGTTGATAAGCTATGTTTTTCTGCCCCGCTTTTTTTATCCTAAAAGGTATACCCTTTTCGCATTATTGACATTTTTGGTTGTGGCCCTGGTCATTCTGATAGAAGAAATGGTACTGGAGCGCTGGTTTTTCCCAGATTCCAGGGGCACCAATTTTCCCGGAGTCATTTTTAGTTTGGGACAGGTATTGCCCATCCTGGCCATTCTATCCGGGTTTAAATTTGCCTGGGATGCCTTGCTAAAACAACGGCAATTGGATGAATTAAAGGCCATGGTGCGTGAGAGCGAATTGGCCTTTCTGAAATCTCAGATCAATCCGCATTTTTTGTTTAACAACCTGAATAACCTGTATGCTTACGCAGTAGAAGGATCAGCGAAAACCCCGGAAATCATTCTGGAACTGAGTTCAGTGTTGCGCTACATGCTATATGAGTGTAGGGAGGCGTCTGTTCCTTTGATGAAGGAAATTGATCATCTGCGAAACTTTACGCAATTGTACGAGTTGCAAATTGAGGACAGAGGAAAAGTGTCTTTTCAGGTAGGAAGCGTTCCCTCAGGTTTCCGGATAGCCCCTTTGATATTAAATGTATTTATTGAAAATGCTTTCAAACACAGTCAGGCCAGTCAGTCGGAAAAAATCCGGATCAGTATTCACCTGGAGGTAAATGAGGAAGGCCTGTTAACATTTAACTGTCAAAATAATTATCTTTCTGAAAATGAGACGATTTCTAGTGAAAAGGGGATTGGCTTGGTAAATGTTCGCAAACGACTAGCTTTGCTCTACCCGGACAGCCATGATCTGACGATTCGCCAAACCGATACGGATTACCATGTATTCCTGTCCCTTCAGCTTCGAAAGATATGAATTGCATCATCATTGAAGATCAACCACCTGCCCAGCGAATTTTAAAGAAATACCTGGATGAGTTGGGTACCTGTACCCTGGCAGGAACGTTCAGCGATCCGGTAAAAGCCATGGCTTTTTTGCAGCAGGAGCCGGTAGATTTAGTGTTTTTGGATATCCATTTACCCAAGATTTCGGGTATCGAATTTCTTAAAAGCCTGTCATTCAAACCAAAAGTCATTCTTACCACGGCTTATCCGGAATATGCGCTGGAAGGCTATGAATTGGATGTGGTGGATTACTTATTGAAACCCTTTTCTTTCCAGCGTTTTGTGAAAGCCATAGGAAAGGTTTCCAAGCAGGAATTTTCACAAGAAACCCGGATCTATGATGCAAAGAAGGAGTGCTTTATCAAGGTTGGGTACGAACATATACGGATCGTCTTTGAGGATATTCAGTACATTATGGCCGATGGGGACTATTGTGAAATTATCCTCTCAGAAAAAAAATACCTTTCGGCCGAACCCTTAAAAAAATGGGTGGAAATGCTGGATGAAGGAGTTTTTATCCGAGTGCATAAATCCTTTGTAATCAACAGTAAGGAAATTAATAAAATTAGTGGGAACCAGGTTTTTATGAATAGTGGAAAAGTAATTCCCCTGGGCAGGGCCTATAAAGAGGCGTTCATTAACCGATTCTTAAGATAGGTTCTAAAAAGTTCCTTACATCCTTTGGCTTCAAAAAGAAAGGGTCAATTTGAAGATTCCTGGCTTTCTTCATTTCCTTTTTCCACCTTTTCCTCTACTTCAGCATTTTCTTCTGCATCTGTATTATCTACCTCTTCCGCCTCCGTCGAATCCGGTTCAAAGCTTAGTTCGACCCACATGGGAAAATGATCCGAACCTATCGGCTCCAGTTTCTCAATTCGAACCAATCCGAAGTCGTTGGAATAAAACACATGGTCCAGGGGATATCGTAAAAGCGGCAGGTAAACACTGTAGGTATTGAAAAAACCCCGGCCCTCCCGGGGGTCTACCAGCTGACTATACTCCCGGAATAAGGTGGATGTTTTGGACCATCCCACGTCGTTTAAATCACCGGCAACCAGAACCGGTCCGGGATCTTCTTTTATTTTTTTGCCAACGATCAGCAGCTCGGTATCCCTTTCATAGGTGTCCGAACCCGGTTTGGGAGGTTCCGGATGCACCCCAAAAAAATCAAATTGTCCCCCATTGGGTAACTGAACCTGAGCGAATATGGAAGGAATGTTATTTTCAACTAAATAATTGACCTTACCGTTTTTTAGCGGAAACTTGGAAAGGAGAATCATGCCATAGGTATTGTTCAGCGGTTCTTTTATCGTATGTGGATATCGCTCGTCCAGCTCAATTAGGGCTCTGGTCCAGAGAAGGTTTGGCTCCGTAAGTAGTATTAAATCAGGATCCCTGGAGGCGATTAAATTTTTGAGTTTTTCAAAATCCTGGTTTTCCATTAACACATTGCTGACCAGGAGGGAAAACTTTTGCCCTTCATCCGTAGCTTTTTTAGCCGTTGGGGCTACCAATGGGGTAAAGCTGATGATTTTGCTGACATGGTAGAATAAAGAGGCTACCAATAAAACCATAAATACAGTCTGGAACCAGCGGTTTTCTTTGCGGAGGAAATAAAAAGCCAAGGCCATGGCCAGCAAGCAGAGCACCGCAATCTGAACCCTTGGAAAATCAAAAATTCGGATCCACCAGGTGCCTGTTTCAATTAAAGGCAAGGCAGATACCAGAATGATTAAAGAACCAAAGGTGATAACAACGTACTTCATAAAATTGCTGGTTTCGAAACGGGTTTATACAAAAATAACCGCAATTTCCTTACCAGATTTCTCAGGGGCCAATCCCTGATTCAAGAAACGTTAATCCAATTCTTTGATCATAATATTTTTAAATACAACTCCCTGTCCTTCAGCCTGTAATCCGATATACCCTTCGGTCAGCGGCTTGCCGTCCACTTTTAGCTCGGGATCAAACCGATTGGCCACACCGCCACCTATTTGGGGCAATGTGTATTCCAGCACCTGCTTACCGTTCACCTTGTGGATAACCAATGAATCCTCATAAACGATCAATTCGGCATGCACCCATTCGTCCCATGAAAAGGTGGGAGAGCTGGAGTTAATGCAGTGACGGGGATCCATTTCTCCCTGGTAAAAAACCTCAGTGCCCGGGGAGCACATATTGCCTGTGGGTCTTGGATTTCCGTCTTCTGCATCGGCGAGCATCTGGTATTCGACCGAAATCGGCCAATCTTGCTCCTTGAGAATGCTCTCGGGGGATTGGGAATGGAACATGACACCGCTGTTTCGGTAGGTATACTCCGGGGCATCCTCCATCCATTGATCGGTAAATCGATAATCAAATTTGAGATGGAAAGATGAAAATGGTTTTTCATAAAACAGATGGCCATAGCGTTCTTCGAAACGGGTGTAGTCGTCGTAATTTACCTGAATTTCTCCGTCCACTACTCGAAAAGTGTTGGCGTAATTCTCTCCGGTTTCATGGTGGTGAAATTTGGGAACCCATCCCTGCAGGTCTTTGCCATTGAACAGGCTTTGCCATTCGTCGGTCCGGGACTTGGTACGCTGGGTAGGTGTAAAAGCATAAATCGCTACTGAAAAGCCTGCGACCAAGAGCAGTATCAATAACCTGGATAAAGGCTGGGATAGGGTTAGGTGTGTTAATCTCATGAATTTTGATTTACGTTCAAATCGGGCTCTTTGTTAATAATTGTAAAATGCTAGGGCACTAGGTTTTCCTCCAGAATGGAAAATTGGATCGCTCCGGTCTTACGGTCCAGAAAAGCAGTAGCGATGCCTACTTTACCGGATTGTATCGCTTCATTCAGCCAGGAGCTTTCTTTCAAAATCTTGGATCTGGATAGGGTTAGGTTGAAAAGCGTGATTTTGTCAGTCAGTTCGTTTAGATTATTTTCTTTTAGTTCGTCCACCGCATATACGCCTGAATGGAAGGCGGATTCTAAAAGGAAACTAATCGGGTTTTCAGGATTTTTGACTTGCTGGATCAGGGCATGTTTGATCAATCTGTTTTTATTATTTCCCAATAGCAGAATTAGTTTGGCGCCTTGAAAGGAACAGGCCATCTCTGATGTTTGGATGAGGTTCTTGTCCAGCAGGTTGGCAGCGGCTTTTAGGGGTATTAAGTCACCGATGCCGGTATTCAATAGCATGTTTAGCGGTTCACGCATGTCAATACAATTAATAACTACGGCTAAGGGTGCGTCCTTGATAAAGTCCAGTAATTCCTTATTTCGGAAGCGGCGGGAGACCAGATTCCCATCTATGTAGCGTTTATTTCCATCCTGAAGGTAGTCTAATACATCCTGCGGTGTAATCAATTCCTTCTTGGGAAGCAGCACATTGGTTTCCACTTTAATATCACTTTTGGGCTTGTAACTTTCCTGAAGTCCGATAACATTTACGTCAATTTCGTTTTCCTTTGCGAAGGTATTTTGAAAGTCGTTTAGAATACCCAACACGTCCCGATCGATATAGGAAGAGAAGGTGGCATCGATGATTACTTTGGATTTATGGGGAAGGTTCCAGAGTGTTCGCTTGATAGCCGGTTTATTCAAAAATGAAACTTCATTAGACAGTTCCAGGCGTATGGATCTCTTTTTGTTTGATTTGCTGGTTTCTTCAATAAAAAACGGATTATAGTAATTTCCCCTCAACAGAAAGAATACGCTTGACGCGGTACCGATGAGTACACCAAGTAATACATCGGTAAGCAAAATACCCAAAACCGTGACCACAAAAGGGATAAATTGGGAAAGACCTTTATTAAACATGCTTTTAAACGTGCTGATCGAGGCCAGTTTGTAACCGACGACCAACAAAATTGCCGCCAGGGATGCCAGGGGAATTTGATTGATTACGGAGCTTAGAAAAAGAACACTTGCGGTCAATAACAAACCATGCAGGATGGTTGATAATTTGGTTTCTGCTCCTGCTTCAATATTGACCGAACTACGCACAATTACGGAAGTGATGGGAATGCCTCCCAAAAGCCCCGCCAGGGAGTTACCGATTCCCTGGGCAACCAGTTCCCGGTTAGGAGGGCTGCGTCTTTTATGGGGATCGAGATTATCCGCCGCCTCTATGGCGAGAAGCGAGGCGATAGAGGCAATCAAGGCGATGGTAAAGGCATAGGTCCAAACCTGAAAACTAACAATGGCCCCGAAGTCTGGAAAGGTGATCACCGAAGACCATCCATCTACTTCAGGTATATTGACCAATTGGATTCCGTCCAGGTAAAAAGCAGGAAGTAGAAATTTAAAAATCGTATTTATCACCACGCCCAAGATTACCACCATCAGGAAGGGAGGGAAGAGTTTGATTTTCTTCAAAAAGGTTTTGTCCCAGAATATCAGTAAGGCAAGGGAAAATATCGTTAGAAACACCGCTCCGGGTGAAAAGGACTGAACCACCTGGTTAAAATCTGGAAAACCGGTTGTCATTAGCGTAGTGAAATCCATGCCTTCGGAATCTTCTTTCACGCCAAATGCGTAGGGGATTTGAGCAAAAACCAAGATAAGTCCAATAGCAGCAAGCAAGCCCTTTATGATGCTGGTAGGCATGTAATCTGCAATTAGTCCAGCCTTGAGTAGGCCAAATACCAATTGTAACAGGCCTCCGATAAATAAGGCAAGAAGGAATATTTCAAAACTATCCAGCTTATTGATGGCAACCAGCACCACCGCGGATAAACTTGCCGCCGGGCCGCTGACGCTGACCTCAGACTTGCTGATCGCTCCAATTACCACCCCGCCTATGATACCGGATATTAAACCTGAAATCAAGGGCGCACCGCTGGCCAATGCAATGCCCAGGCATAACGGAAGTGCCACCAGAAATACAACGATTCCGGCCGGGATATCTTTTCCCGGGCTGCTAAATACAGAGCGGCCAATATCCTCAATGTGCCGCTTTTCGATCAATTGTTTGAAGGGTTGGTTTTTACTCAAAATGGAAAAATTTGAAGGGTTCGAGTTTCCTTAAGCAAACATAATCTTTATTTTTTATAAATTCGTCAACCCGGACCGAATGATTGGCTGGCTTTGCCTGGTAACTTCTCTTTTTCCTAATGGCTAACCCTGACAGATTACTAGAATTAAAGAATGGAAATCAGTAATTTTCCTATCTTTGGCCAGGCTTTTACCCAACCGGCTATCTTATTATGAACAGAACGTTAACAATCACTACGATTTACCTGGTCCTTTCATTGTTTTTCCTTAGTAGGCCGGTGCTTTCTCAGGATGATCCCTTTGTATTTGGCGACCCGCTGCCGGATGCCCCCGAACTGGCCTTCCGAGGTGCTTATCAGGTAGGAGTTCAGACGCTGGAATTAATTCACAAAGATCAGCCGGACATCCTGAATTTTACCGAAAATGAACGTCCCGAATACGACCGGCCGCTGACAGTGGAAGTCTGGTATCCGGCTAAGGAAAACCCGGATGCACCAGGCGTAAGCTACCGGGACTTTCTAGGAAGTCCCAACGATCCGGATCGTCCGCTTGAACCTTTTTCCTTTTCTGGCCGGGCCATTCGAAATGCAACTCCCAACCAAAGTGAGGGGCCATTTCCGCTCATCATCGTTTCACACGGCTACCCGGGATCCAGGTTTCTGATGACTTATCTGACTGAAAACCTGGCCTCCAAAGGCTACGTGGTGGTGGCCATTGACCATACCGAGTCTACGCATGCGGATGCGGGAAAATTTGCCAGCACGCTCTATCACCGGGCGCTGGATGATTACTTTGTGTTGGAGGAAATGGCCCGGTTGACTGAACTTGGTTCAGAACATTTTTTATCCGGAATGGTAGATGCCGAATCTACGGCATTGGTAGGGTATTCCATGGGAGGATATGGGGTGTTGAACGCAGGGGGAGCAGGCTATTCTCCCGGTTTCGTACAGGCTTTTTCTCAAATGACCGGAGGAAGTAAAAAGTTAGCCCAACGCAGCCTTGCTGACACTGCCTACGCCGGGACCGTAGATCCCCGGGTAAAAGCGATTGTGGCGTTTGCACCCTGGGGCATGGAGCGGGGAGTATGGGATGCAGAAGGACTGGAAAACCTCCGGATACCTACTTTCCTGATTGCTGGAAGCGAGGACGATATTTCGGGTTATGAAGAAGGAGTAAAAGCCATTTATGACGGAGCCATCAATGCAGACCGGTACCTGCTGACGTACCTGAATGCCCGCCATAATGTAGCGCCCAATCCGCCCGTTTCTCCGGACCTGGATCAGCCCGATTACATGCATTACAGCGAGCCGGTTTGGAAGGAGCGCCGAATCAATAATATCAATCAGCACTTTGTAACCGCCTTTTTAGGCCTTCACCTAAAAGGGCTGGATTACGAATCATTTCTCGATTTGCCAGAGAATTCCCTGGAGGAAACCTGGGAGGGTTTTGTACCCAGAACGTCCATTGGACTGGAATTAAGGCATGCCGAGCCCTGATTTAAATCCAGAAATAGCTGAGGTTACGTCGTTAATTTCCGACCAGTAATTTATTTTGGGAATCATTATTACCCGTTTCAATTATTTTTACCTGAAGGACATCCTGCTCCCTTTCCTCCAGGTCAATGGCCACATGAACCAGGTGTTTCCCTTGTGGAAGCTGGCAGGAAGCTTGCCTATTTTCAAAAACGAGCGACTCATCACCCACCCAAGCCATTAGGCCCTTCGCTGAATTAACCTGCAGGGAAAGCTTCCCTTCGCGGAGTACTTCTACCTCAAACTGCAGCAGCCCCATTTTTCTACCGTCAGACTTTGTAAAAGACGGAATTTCGTTAAGGGGCAAGCCTCCGGCCACCATGCTGTAAAGAGGCAGGCTGCCCTTTTTAATAGGAGGGAGGCTCGATTTTCCTACCTTATCTTTGGAGGGAAGCTTGTTTATTTCCCCGGAATCTGTTACCGCCAGCCAGTTTCGAACCATTTTTTCATTGGTCACCCGAAAATCTCCCGAACTTCCCAGTTTGGCCAGGTACCCCACCAAATGGATAAATTCATCCTTTTCCAGACCTGCCGTCAGGCCGGGAGGCATCAGCGAACCAGGGACATTTTCCCGATTAGCAACCTGGCTTTTGGGAAGGGAAATTTCCGATCCCGACATGTCACGCATGATTAATTCCTCAGAGCCATCACTTACCAGATAGCCCATTATCACCGTTCCATCCGTCTTATTCACGCGTTGTAGTTCGTACCCCTCCTTGACCGATTCGGAAGGATCCAACAGGGATTGAATGATATTATCGATAGGGGAGCTGGTACCCAGCGAACTCAAATCAGGACCCAGGCGGCCGCCAGCTCCTCCAAGGGCATGGCAATTTTGGCACATTAGCGATTTTCTGCGGTAAATGCTTTCCCCGATGACCGGGTCCGCTTTAGTCTTAACCTCCTGGGCCAGGGCGTATACCTGGTTGGCATCCAGTTTTTGCGGCATGCGCTCTGGGGGTAAAACCCCACCGGATGCTTCCAGTGCTGAAAGGAGTTCCCTGGCAGCCGGACTGCCTCTTCGTTGCCAGGGAATGTAGCGTTGCATGGCCTTCCTTCCCTGCAGGGCCATGGGGTCTGGAATTTTCGATTCTTTTAGCTTTTCCGCAAGTGCCACTGTTCCCGGCTCGGTGTTCATAAAGGCACCGAATAATTCTCCTGCTGCGGCTTCCGAAATCTCTTGATTCCAAAGAGCTATCGCTAAGGGAAGAGCTTCCTCCGGTTTTGCGGCGGCAAGCTCGATAAGGGCCAACACTTGTATTTTTGGCTTATTGGTGTTGGTAGCGAAGTCATGTAGTGCTTGCTCGCTGGACTCGTCTCCCATTTGCGCCAATGCGTGCAGTGCCGCTTTCCGCACAGGTTGACTTCCCTGGTTTATCAACTGAATCACACGCCCTCGTAATTCCACTCTTTTCCAATGGCCGGCCAGGAGTAAGGCTTTGCTGATCAGCTCTTGGTCTTTTGATTCAAGTAAGGGTTCAAGGCCCTGTCCTGCATTTGGCGGCGAAAGACCTCGTCGCTGCGAGGCCTGAAACAAGGCATCCAATGCCTGTAGTTGCCCGGACTTTTCCGTATCTGCTAAGAGAACCTTGTCAAAAATAATGGCCAATTCCCGTTCAGAGCCATACCTGGCCAGGGCTTGCAACACCTGTTCCCGGAATGATTGTGGAATTTTATTTTGCTCATATAATTGACCGAGCAAGGAAATGGCCTTGGGATCACTGACTGTCTGCAGCGCAAAAACCGTTTTCGATATATCTCCAAAGTAGTCCGGTTTCTGCAAAACCATAGGCAGCCAATTCTCGCTCAACGCTTTCACGGTATTCCAAAGGGCAAATTCCAGATTGGTATCCATCTCCTGATCCAGGGCATGGAGCGCAATGGCAGCAGCATCGGCTTCATTTACCTGCTGCAAAGCAACCACGGCTTCCAACCTGACTTCCGGATGGCTATCTGTAATGGCGCTCTTTAGGTATTGCAGGTGATCCGGTACCTGATCCCGCCAGTGGGTTAACACTCTAATTGCCGCTGCCCGGGCTCCGGGATCCTTGGCCTGTAGTACTTTTTTGAGTAGGGGAAGGGCGGGCTTACCCAGGACCTGGTGCACCCAAAGGCCTTCCAATAAATGGTGTTCGTAATCAGGATCTGCAGGTGACAGGTTTTCCAGCCATTTTTCCAGTTCAGGAAGGACAGCTGATACGGGTTTTGATTTAAGCAATAGTTTTGCCTGTAGGCGCGTACCACTCTCTTTAGCTTTAAGGGCTTCTAAAAGTGCCGGAATCTTCATTTGATCCAGCTGGGGTTTTGCTACCAGGGGGCTGTTCGTTTTGGTAATCCTCCAAATCCTGCCATGCTGCTGATCTCTTCTTGGGTCGTGAAAGTCTACCTCTCCGTGTTGGATGATGGGATTGTACCAATCGGCTACATAAATGGCCCCGTCCGGACCCTGCAAAATGTCCACCGGACGGAAACCAATATGGTCGGTCCACAATATGTCTTCTTCCGGCTTGGAAATAAACCCGCTGCCCCGCTCTTCCAGTGTAAACCGGTTGATGCGATTGGCACGGAAATCATTGGTTATAAGGCTTCCCTGCCAATCCGCTGGCAAATGACTGCCGGAAACAATATCCAAGCCACTGTGCTTGGGTTGACCGGGGTTCAAACCTCTTAAAACTCGGTCAGCTCCGGGAGCGGTAACGAAAGTGGCTCCCTGAAAAGCGTGATTAATGCCCTCCGTACCTGCTCCGTCGGTAAGAAAAGCCTTTCCCCATTTATCAAACTGCAATCCCCAGGGATTGATCAGGCCCCGGGCAAATACCTCCAGTCGACGGGTCTTGGTATTATACTGCCAAACCCCACCCCCTTCGAGCCGGCGGATTCCCCAGGGAGTTTCCACATGGCTGTAGATGTAAATCGACTGATTGAAATACATCAGTCCATCCGGTCCCCAGCGGAAGGTGTGGATGAGGTGATGGGTATCTCCGGTACCAAATCCGGTCAGGATGGTTTGGGATTCATCGGCCCTTCCATCACCGTCCGTATCTTTTAAATGCAATATCTCCGTGGAATTGGCCACATAGACCCCACCGTCACCGGGAAGAATTCCCGTAGGCGTAATCAGCCCATCTGCAAAAACCGTAGATGTATCGGCTTTTCCATCTCCATTTCGGTCCTCCAAAACAATTATTTTATCATTGGCTGTTTCCCCGGGTCTTAAGTGTGGGTAAACCGTACTGCTAACTACCCAAAGCCTTCCTTTTTCGTCCCAGTTCATTTGAATGGGCTTTACCACCATGGGATCGGAAGCAAAGAGATTCACTTCGAAACCATCGGCTACCTGGAACATGTCCATTTGTACTTTGGGATCCGGGGAGGGGATATCCCGCAAGGCATTTTGGGCCAGAAGGTCTTTTTCACCGCATAGCAGCAAGAAGGTAATAATCAATATGTTAATGATCCGCTTCGGCTTAATACCGGAACATAGGAGGAAATCGTAAGGGGGAAGCATCGGGTAACTATTTTTCATCGGGATTGATTGTCAATTTTTTTCTAAAAAGCCGCTATTTCAGGGCAAGGGCTCCAAGGTGAAATGCAGCTCCTTCGGATATTTGGCGCGGTTGATTTTTCCATCCAACCAAAAAACCAGGGCATCAAGGGATTCCAGTCCTGCTTTATGCCTGCCTTGCTCGTAGGAGCGAAAACCCAGGATATAGGTTCTGTTTTGTGGCCGGTATTGTTGAAAATAAATTTTGTCTTTTTCGCGTATCTGATCGAGCAATTGTTTTCCAGCCAGGGAAAGATCTATTAAAAATCCCTCGTTCCAGGTACGGTGATCAGCTACCGCCAGCAGTTGCCCATCCATAAAAAGCTGATAATAGCCTTTTTTCAAGCCTTGGATACGGATTTTCGGACCTTTAAAGGAATCCTGAGAGACCAGTTGGGGTAGGCCATTATTAGTTTGAATAAATTTCAGTTTGCCTGAACCGGAGTCAGCGCTCAAAAGTTTTCCAGGGTTCGGGGAACTGAGGGAATTTTCCCTGATGTCTATCAGGATTTCAGTAGGTTCTACGTGCGGCAGTCCTATTTTTTCTCCCAGTGTTTGGGCGAATAACAGATAGCCCTCCGAGCTCAGGTGAACCCCATTGGGCTCCCAAATATTAGCTTGCTTTTGTTTTTCAAAGGCTTCAAAGGCATCCAGATAGATCAGGTTTCTGCTCGCTGCAATATCAGCCATGCTTTGGTTGTAGGTTTTCAGGTTGGCAGCGTACCGATTCGATAACTCCGAATCTTCAGCCATGTATTGGGGAATGGTAGAAATCAACAGAGCTTTGGTACCGATGGCATCCAGTGAGTCCAGCAAGCGATTTAAACCCTGTTCAAACTTGCCAAGTCCAACTGAGCCACTTTGCGCTTCAATGCCTCCATAGGCCAGAAAGGCCCAATCTGCCCGGGCGGCTTTTAGTTGGCTGATCAACAGATCAAAGGGACCCGGAGGATTGGTGTAATAACTTCTGGCATCGCCAAAAACGGTATCCCCGGACCAGCCCAGGTTTCGAAAGGAGAGGTGTTTTTCCGGATGATGGCTGGTAATGAGGTACTCCAAAAATCCATAGTGTTGCTCGTTCTCCATCAGCGCATTGCCCAAATAAATAATCCGGTCGCCATCATTAGGGTCGAAGGTTGGTTGAGAAGATACGGGAGTGCTGAATGCTGTTAGCAGGAATAGAAAAGTGATAATTCGGTACATGGGTTTAAATAAGGTCTTGGCTTGAAACCATTAAATTTGGACTACAATATAAAAAGGAAGCTTCATTTTCAATTAGAAAATATCAATTATTCCATTACTGGTTCATTATTCCAGGGACAGGGTTAGTAGGATAAATGGGATTGGTAGTGCTTTCCTTATAGCACTGCCAAAAGCGGTCTTCTTGCTCACCGGTCGAAAAAGCAAACCTACTTAGAAATCAATACGATTTGCAATAGATGGATTAAATATATTACCTAAAATCCGTAAACCTGTCAGGTTTTGGTTGGTATCTAATCATTAGTAAATGTTGGGTAGATGAAACCTGACAGGTTTAAACCCTTTGTTTATCTGTACCCCATCAATGAAGGCAGGCAAATGGGTCAACCGGTTCCCTGGGATAAACCCGGCTTGTTCAAATTAGGACTTGGCGATAACCGGTACCTGCATTATGCAGACCAGGCCGAAATACATGAGGAGGAAAAGGACTAACAATGTTATTACATTTATAAATTGAGGAAAAGAACCAGGAACCCATGCATTATTCCATTGCCTTGAAAAATGATTCAAGGTTCAATTGGAATCCTTTGATCACATTGGATTCCACCAGATCTCCTGAAGCAAAAAGTCGCGAGGGATGATATTTTCCCTCGATCAGGGAATAAATCAAAATCGTTTGTTCAATGGGATGAATGATCCAATATTCTTTGACACCAGATTCCTCGTAAACTTCGTATTTGTTCGCCAGTTCTTTTCGATTGTTTCCAGGAGAAAGTATCTCTACGATCAAATCCGGGGCGCCAACACATCCGGCATTGTCCAGCTTAACCGGATCGCAAATGACATAAATATCAGGTTGGACTACCGTATATATCGCTTCATTTTTTTTGGAATGCCCGGGCAATCGCACATCAAATGGCGCAGCATAGATCTCACAGGGCTTGTTTTTAAGGTAATTGAAAAAAGCATTAAAAAGGTGTCCGGATACCTTTTGATGCAGCCTGTTGGGTCCGGGGGACATCTTAAAAATCCGGCCTTTGATCAACTCCACTCTTTCCTCCAGATCCCAATTCAGGTAATCTGCATAGGAATGGCTTTGATAGGCAAAATCGGGTTCTTCTGCTTTCGGAATGACAGCTCTTCCTTTAATTTAGGAAATTGTACCTGTATTTGGAATACTTTTGAATATTACGTTTTCGGTTTATTTATTGAAACCAAAATCAGAAAAATAATGATATATACTTAAAATTAATTGGTTACAGGATCCTTAAAATTGATTTTTTCTACGGTAATATCTTTCATTTTTGCATTTACCTCAAAGTTTTTAATCGCCTCTACTACGTCATAAGAAATAGCAACCGATTTTGTGCAGTCAATAACTACCTTTGATCCGGGAGGGATTCTGTCTAATTCCTTGATGACACTTGCTTTATTAAAAAAGGAAACCTCTTCGGCAAGAATCAAATGATACACCTTAACCCCCTTTTCATCTGAAATCTCTTCTTTCATATGGTGAGAATTTCGGTAGCTATGATACAGCGAAAAGATCCCCCCAACTATCAGGCCTGCTGCAATTCCTTGCAATAAGTCCGTTAGCAATATGGCCACTACCGTTACAAAAAAAGGAACAAACTGCTCTCTTCCCAATGAATACATTTGCTTAAATAAAGAAGGCTTTGCCAATTTATACCCAACTAAAAACAATATGGCAGCCAAGCTCGCCAAAGGAATCATGTTCAAGACATTGGCAATCGTAATGGCACTGATTAGCAAGAAGAAACCATGTATGATGGCCGACATTTTTGTTTTCCCCCCGAATGCAATATTGGCAGAACTTCTGACAATGACCTGCGTAATGGGTAATCCCCCAACCAGACCGGAAAGGGTATTGCCCAGACCCTGTGCTTTTAGCTCTCTGTTGGTTGGAGTAACCCTTTTATGTGGGTCCAATTTGTCTGTTGCTTCTACGCATAAAAGCGTTTCCAAACTGGCTACAACAGCTATTACCACGCCTATTCTCCATATTTCCGGCATGGCCAGTGCGGAAAAATCAGGAAAGGTAAATTGACCAAAAAAATCGACCGTACTTTCAGGGACAGGGATATTCACCACCTGAGTGCTATTCAAAGAAAAATTTAAAATACCGCTTTGGTAAAGATAGTGCATCAATATGCCAACCAATACCACCACAACGGGTCCCTGTAAAAGCTGAAATAGTTTATGTTTTTTAGTTAATACCATTTCCCAAAGAATCAAAATGGCAATGGATATCGCCGTGATTAACAATGCGCCTGGCGTGATGTTTTGAAAGGCTTTTACGATTTCAGTAAAAGTATTTTCGCCATCGATCTGAGAAAATGCAAAATCTCCCAATACATCTTTATCCCATCCCAACGCATGAGGAATTTGTTTCAAAATGATCAACAAACCAATCCCGGTCAACATCCCTTTAATGACGGATGAGGGAAAGAAATAGGCAATAAAACCTGCTTTGGCAAATCCCAATATAAGTTGTATGACCCCTCCGATGACTACAGAAACCAGGAAAAATTCCCAATTACCCCCCAATTCTTCGACAGCATTAAAAACGATGACTGCCAGTCCTGCGGCAGGGCCACTAACTCCCAAGGGAGAACCACTGGCTATTCCAACTACTATCCCTCCGATAATTCCTGCAATAATTCCTGAAAAAAGTGGGGCTCCGGAGGCCAGTGCTATGCCCAGACATAGGGGTAGGGCTACAAAAAATACAACGATACTGGCCGGTAAGTCACGGTTTAAGTCCTTAAACATTTCAGCTTTTTTGGGTTATTCAAATTATTCAATTTGGTATAAACGACAAATTAAAAATAACAAATAGATTTGAAACCAAAAAAAACTGCATTTTAAATGTTTAAATTGACCGATTGAAGTAACCATTCCTTTTTGTTATTACCGGTCGGAAGAATCGTCACAATCAGGTCCGGGGCACTTCAGGTAATCTGAGCAGTAATGATTTTGATAGGCAAAACCTGGTTCTTATGCTTTAGGCATCGGGCTCTACATTTCCTTCGTATAAATTTGTAAAAATCTTGCCTATCTTTGAATTCGTTTACGATTTATGTTGATGTATACCTATCCATTTAAATGACTGTTCTCCCGCCTGCAAAGCCAGCTAATTTTTCCCGGGTCACCATGACCGAGTTAATGATCCCCTCGTATGCAAATTTCGGAGGAAAAATACATGGAGGCATTTTGCTTTCGCTGATGGACAAAGTAGCCTATGCTGCCGCCAGTAAGCATTCCGGTGCCTATTGTGTCACGGTTTCAGTAGATACGGTTGACTTTCTCCAGCCGGTAGAAGTGGGGGAGTTGGTTTCGCTCAAGGCCTCCGTTAATCATGTTGGAAACAGTTCCATGATCATCGGGATCAAGGTCATTTCCGAAAATGTAAAAACCGGCGTGGTAAAACATACCAATACCTGCTATTTTACCATGGTCGCAAAAGGGGAGGACGATAAGCCTACTCCGGTACCTCCCTTGCTGCTTGAAACCCGAACCGATGTGCGTAGATTTGTTGAAGCCATCAAACGGAAGAGCTATAAAAAAGAGTACGATGCCATGTTGCATAAAATCAAACAAACATGGGATCAGGAAGCCATTTCCTCCCTGTTAGAAGGTCAGCGGTGTGAGGTGGCCCCTGAATTGAAAAAATGACTTACCGCTCTTTGCCAAAAACCAGGAAATGCTGAATATTTAAAAACTGACCATTCGTTACCAGTTCAAAACCATTAGCGGATAGTTCTTTTCTTACCTGGTCTACGGTCATTTTATGCAAGGGCTTGATAGCGACTTCTGGGTCCTCTCCCCGGTATTCGATCAACACGAGCTTGCCATCTGATTTAAGTGCTTTTCGCATGTTTTGAAGCATTTCCTGCGGGAATGCCAGTTCGTGGTATACATCCACCATCAGGATCAAATCCAGGCTGTTATTCGGTAAGTTCGGAGACTTCTCTGTTCCATAGACGGGAATAACCTGATTCATGTTAAGTTTGTCGGCCTTATTTTGAAGGTAGTCAATGGCTTCTTTCTGGATTTCCACCGCATATACTTTCCCGTCGGGTACTTTTTCTGCGATTCGGAAGGTATAAAAGCCCGATCCGGCACCAATATCTGCCACTACGCTATTGGATGTCAGCGGCAAATTTTCAATGGCCAAATCTGTATTTTCTTCTTCGGCTCTTCCCGGTCTTTCCAGCCAGGCCATACCATGGAAGCCCATGATTTGGGATATTTCCCGACCCATGTACCATTTTCCAGAGCCATCCCTGCTGGGAGTTTCATAGGTATACGGGGAATCCTGCCCCAATGCAGGAAGTCCGGTAGCCAATAGTTGAAACCACAGGAAGGAAAGAAAAACGCTTGTTCGAATCATAATCTAAAAACGCAATGAATAAAATTTTGTTTCCGTTTGAACCGGAAGAAAGACTGGTTTTGACTTTAATTTAAGTTTTATAACCGGCAGTCAATATCCCTGGTGCTTTTTAAAAAAACGGAAAGATTAAATCCGGTAGGTTATTGAATAGCAAGTCAGGCAAAATTTATTATATTTAAGAAAAACAAGATGGACTATGTACGGGAAACAGATGATAGGAAGTCTTCTCATGGTGCTGTTGCTATCCGTTTCACTGGAGGCGCAGACGATTGAAGATGGAAAAGCCATTATCCAACTGGTGGCACAGTATGCGGATGCCAGGGATCGGATAGACACGGTGCTGCTAAAAGATATTATTACCGAAGATATGGATCAATTGGTTTCTTCCGGGGAGTGGCGGTATGGAAAAGTGGCCGCTATCCAGGGAATGGCCGGTAGTTCCCGGACAAATCCCGGGGACCGCATACTGAAAGTAGAACGGGTTCGGTATATGGATGAAAACGTGGGACTGGCGGATGCCCGATACATTATAAAAAATGAGGATGGCTCTGAACGGAAAATGTGGAGCACGTTTGTCGCCGTAAAGAAAGGAAACCATTGGAAAATTGCTGCTATTCGTAACATGTTGCCCTCTGGAAACTAAAAAACCAGCATCCCTTCTTTGGATAAGAGGAATGCTGGTTTAACTGCTGGTTATTGATTTGAATCAGCCTTTTACTTCTTTTACGACTGCGAGAGCCTTTACGGCGGTTTCCTGAATTTTGGAATAGTTTTTTTCCTGCAGCAAGGTCTTGCTTACCAATTTACTTCCCATACCCACAGCGCAAACGCCTGCATCAAACCAGGCTTTGATGTTGTCCTTATCCAGGGAAACCCCTCCCGTAGGCATAAACATCAAATTGGGAAACAATGATTTGATGGCTCCCATAAATCCGGGACCCAGCATGTCACCGGGAAATAGTTTGATCATTTTGGCCCCCATGTTTTCTGCCTTGATGATCTCGGAAGGGGTCATGCAGCCGGGGATCCACAACATTTCGTTTTGGTCGGCTACTTCAGCAACTTCCTCTACCAGCCCCGGGCAAATGATAAAATCGGCTCCGGCCGCTATGTAGGTTGAGGCCATTTCCTTGTTCTTTATGGTACCAATCCCCAAAAGTAGGTCCTTCATTTCACTGTCCCGCAGCGCCACCATTTTCTTGAAATTGGCCAACGCAGCCTCCCCGCGATTGGTGTATTCTACCATACGAATTCCCGCTTTGTAAAGGGCTTTTAACACCTCCAGGCTTACCGTTTCGTCTTTATCGAAATACAGGGGAAGGAGCGCTTGCTCCGGTATTTTTTTTAGAATTGATTCTTTTTTGTTCATAATGGTTTGGGTAAATTATTCCGGAATACCTGTAAAACTGGCTATTGCCCAGGTACACCAATCAGATTTTAACTTTAATCACCATTTTTTTTATCTCGCCTTCGCCAATGAGTGGGGAGTGTACATCTTCCGGAAAAAGGATGACAAACTCATCCGGCTCCATGCCAAAATACATTTCTGGTGCATCTACGTAAAAAGAAACGTCCTTTTCAGGGTTGTAGTCTCCTTTTACCTGCCGGCACTTTTCTCTGGGTTTCCAGCCAATGGATTCTTTGCTGCTGATACAAACCTGAATGTCAATGTGCTTGTCATGGCATTCAAATTTTTCATTGGCCTCCTCCCTTGTTTTGCCGGGTTTGGTGAAAACAGCTGCTACCAGCTTGTCTCCATCAATTTCATACTTACCATCGGCCATAGCAGACAAGTCCTGATCCGAAATGAAAGCAAATGCTTTTTCAAACAGGGGATGTATAGCCTGGTACTTTTTACTATTGGCAAGGGTGTCAAGTATCATGATTTTACCGCTTGTTATCGTTGAACCCTTCCGCTGGCATCTCCACCCATCAAAACCTTGACTTCAGCCAGGGTGGCGTGATTCATATCACCTGGAATGGTATGCTTCAAAGCAGATGCGGCTACCGCAAATTCGCAGGCATCTTTCATGGCCATTTTTTCTACCAATGCATAGATAAACCCGCTGGCGAAAGAATCTCCACCTCCTACACGATCCACGATGCGTACATCGTACTTTTTGGAGTGGTAAAATTCATTGCCATCATACACCAGGGCACTCCAGCCGTTGTCCGAAGCACTGTAACTTTCCCTAAGAGTAGAGGCGATGTATTTGAAGCCGAATTTCTCCTTCATTTGCTTGAACACGTCCTTGTATCCATCCAGGTTCAGCTCGCCTTTGGTAACATCCGTTTCATTGCTTTTAAAACCTAGGGTGGTTTCGGCATCTTCCTCGTTACCGATGCACACATCTACGTACTGGCAGAGCTTTGTCATTACTTCCTTGGCTTTTTCCTTGCTCCACAATTTCTTGCGGTAGTTCAGGTCAATGCTGGTCGTTACCCCTTTGGCTTTGGCTGCTTTCAGGGCTGCTTCTGTTAAGGCTGCCGCTTTGTCGCTTAGGGCCGGGGTAATACCCGTGGTATGAAACCAAACCGCTCCATCGAAAATTTTATCAAAGTCAAAATCCGCTATCTCTGCTTCGGCAATAGATGCATCTGCACGGTCATAAACTACCTGAGAGGCACGCATGGAGGCACCGGTTTCCAAAAAATAAATACCAAGCCTTTTTCCGCCTTTGGCAATAAACTGGGTATCTACCCCGTACCTTCTCAAATGATTAATGGCAGATTGGCCAATGGGATTGTCTGGAACCTTAGTGACAAACGTTCCCTCCAAACCGTAATTGCAAAGTGCTCCCGCTACATTGGCTTCTCCTCCGCCATAGGTAATATCAAACGTATCTGACTGGACAAATCGCTTGAAGTCAGGTGTGGATAGGCGAAGCATTACTTCTCCGAGAGTGACGACTTTTTTGGACATGATGATTGTATGAGTTTAATGATGAATTGAACAAATGCGTTGAATATATTGGAAGGGCTTTTCGAAAGCAAAGATGTTACAAATGCCCTTTTCAAGACAAGACTACTGCTTTATTTTCGAAAAACCAAATAAGATCCCTGGTTCAGAAAGTATTTGATTCGCTATCAGTGGTATAGGAATTTACGGATAATAAAGTGCGATTAGGGAAATCACCATGTTGGCTTTTCAATGTCCGTACCTGGCAAATGGCCATGGGTTAAAAGCTTAGCGAGACGCACCAAAAGGGTAAAAGGTGCTGGATTAAAAAAAAATCGATACTGAATTAAAAGCAGTATACTACAGTCTCTAAAAAAATCCTTTGGAAGGATTGACCTAATCGCTTTCATTGGCAGGACTCCGGTACTGCTGTTGCAATCCCTGAAGAAAATTCCGCATAATCTGGTCCTTGCAAAGCCTGTATTGCTTTTGTTCCGGTTTTCTGAAAAAGGCACTCAATTCGTGCTTGCTGATCGTTCTTCCGGCGAGCTCCAGTACCTGCAATAGATCCCCATCTTTCAGTTCCAGGGCAATTTTCAGTTTTCGGAGGATCAGGTTATTGGTAAGCCGATTTTCAGGCAGGGGTTGAGGACCTTCCTTCTTTCCCCTTTTGTAAATAATCAAGCCATTCAAAAAAGCAGCTAATTTGAAATCGCTTAGCGGGTTAAAGGCTTCATCATCGTCTTTTTTAAGCCAATCGCTGACCTCCGCACGGGTTGCTTCCAGGCCTCCCATCCCAAATATCCGCATCATCTGATCGTCTCCAAAATCAAAGGTATACCGAAGGCTTCGTAAAATATCGTTATTTTGCATGGGCCATAAAGGTAAGAAATTTGGGTAAATGAATCGCAACAGGAGCTGTCAATTGCTACGTTTGCCTGAATGCCCGATGAAAATTTAATTTCGCTGGGTTCAAAACCCTATTCCGGTTAAAAGCCAAACAAATTATATACTTTCACGAGATGAAGCAGCATGCGTTTACCATCATTACCGGTGCCAGTATGGGGATTGGAAAGGCTTTTTCCTTTGAATGTGCAGCAAAAGGGATGAATCTTCTATTGGTAGCCCTCCCGGATGCCCAACTAGAGGAAGTCAAATGGGAACTTGAAAGCTCTTTTTCTGTGACCGTATTGATTTTCCCTATGGATTTAACCCAAAATGGCGGTGTAGAAAGCCTCTATCAGTTTTGTCTGGATAAGGAGTTGTCTATTCAAATGCTGATTAACAATGCCGGCATGGGGGCAGGAGGAAGGTTTGAAAACATTGCGCTGGAAAAATACCTACAAATCATGGATCTTAATAATAAGGCCATGGTACTCATGTGTCATTATTTTTTGCCCTTATTGCAAAAGGAATCCCAGTCGTATATTTTGAACATGAGCAGCATGGAGGCAACCTTACCCTTGCCCTACAAAGCGGTTTACACCGGGACCAAAAACTTTGTTTATGCCTTTTCCCTGGCAATAAGGGAAGAACTAAAAAAAGGTCCCGTCTCGGTGACCGTGGTTTGCCCTGGTCCGGTATTGACCAATCCGGATGCGCTAATGCGTGCGGATGCGCATGGTAACCGGGCAAAATGGGTAATGGCCAGTCCCGAACAAGTGGCCAAATCAGGAATGGAAGGGCTTTTAAGAGGAAAAGCGGTCATCATTCCCGGAAAGCTGAATCAGGTGCTTGTTCGAATGATGAAACTGGTGCCTACCTCCCTAAAAATGAACCTGCTGGAACGGCTGTTCCGTGTATACAGTACGCATTGATGCTAGCCTTCAAAATAGGTGTCAATCCCGCACATTTCCTTGCTTAACTCCCATAAGCGGGCTGCATCGCTGCTTGAAGCCGCATTATTAGATGGTTTTTTTTGCTTGCATTTGTCCCAATACCCACCTGAAATTCCCCTTACTTCTTCTGAACTGGCCAGATAAACAGAGGTTTCTGCCCCTTTTTCGGGAGACTTGCCCCCAAGCCTTCGTATTTTCCAGGCAAGCCCATGCAGGCTCAGCGTATGCTTAAGTCCGATATCGGTTTTTACCAGTCCTGGCTGAACCGCATAGGAGCTCAGTTTTGGTACCGTTTTTCTCCGTTCAAATTCCCGGGTAAACAAGACATTTGCCAGCTTTGATTGGGCATAGGCGCGTAAGCCATGGTAGTTTTGGCTGAGGTTTACATCATCGAAGTGAATTTTTCCGTGAAAGTGGGAATCCGAACTTACCGTAATAATACGGGGATCCTCAGCCTGAGACAGCAGGGGCAAAAGTTGTTGCGTCAACAGAAAAGGGGCCAGGTGGTTAATAGCCCATTGTCGTTCAATACCATCTTCGGTAAGGCCGAATTCAGAAAACCAGGCCCCGGCATTATTGATCAGTACATCCAGGTTGGAATAGGTGTTTTTGAGGACGGCAGCCATCTCGCGGATTTGCTTTTGCGAACTCAAATCAGCCAGGGCATAATCCAGCTCTGCATGGGGCAATTCTTCCCGAATGGCCTCCATCGTACCCATTGCCTTTTCCTTGCTGCGACTGGCAACGATCACCCGTGCACCTTTCATGCAAAGGGCTATTGCTGTCGCGAGTCCAATTCCGGTATTGGCACCTGTAACCAGGCAGATTTTATTCTTCATCATCCAAATTCGATGGTTTTTAGGTAAAAATGAAAATTTTAAAACAGGGGATCAAGGAAAAGGCGTATTATAAAACCAAATGATGGGTTATAAAATTGATTCCCCAAAAATCCCTGGCACATTCAGGCGTTCTCCCCTCATTTTGTTTTAGCTTTGCCCTTCCAATGGAGAAAACCAATTATAAGTACACCAAAAATTATTGCGAGGAAAATATATGGCAATTGTGCAAGCATCCGGATTTGCAAACCCTGGATAAAAAAGTACTGGTCATTTCCAATGTAAGTAAGAATTGCCCTTTGTGGGCTCATCACCCCCTTCCAGAAAGAAATCCGGTTTGGTGGGATTACCATGTGGTACTTATAGCAAGGGAGAACGGCCGGTGGTGGGTATACGATTTTGATTCTACCCTTGATTTCCCGTCAGATCTGGGCACCTATTTCAACCAAACATTTCAATCGGGGAATTTGCATGAGGCCACAGCGCCGCTTTTTAAATGCTTTACCGCAAGCCATTTTGCCGATTGCTTTTTTTCTGACAGGGGCCACATGCAAGATGCCGCAGGAAACTGGATATTCACCCCGCCACCATGGCCAAACATTGAACACGCCCTAGGCAATAAGCTGGAAATGAAGGAGATTTTGGATTTTAGCGAATCGAGCCAACATGAAATTTTACTGCAGGATGAATTGAAAACCAGCTATCTGTAGCAGGTATTTCATCAGGACTGAAATCCGAAAGGTATTCGGTTTATTCTTTTTGGCTGGCCTTTAATTCTTCTTTTGCCTGTTGAATGTGGGGATACAGGTCATACGTTGGGTAAAATTCCGTAGAAAATGCCCCCCAGACACTTTTTTCAACGGCCATATTCAGGTTTCGCAATTCACTGGCAGGGATTCTAAGCGTTACTACCTGCCCGATACCCATCATGACATACCAATTGACCACTTTGGCGGAGGGGGGCGGAAAATCTTCCAAAAAACCATTTTTATCCCTGATTTCCTTAAGCTCTTCGATATTTTTATCCTGATGGTGTTTCATAAAGATGGTAATCATCAGGCTATCCGATTGGGTTTCACCTTCGGGGCTTTGTCCAAAGGATAATACTGCGAGAGAAAGGAGGGTAAGGGTAATTAAAAGTGCTTTCATATTCTTTATGGAGATTTCAGGATAGTATAAAGGTACTGTTTTTTTATTATTTCGGTTATGCGTGCATTCAGTTATGGCCAACCCAATGGTCAGAAATCCAGTTTGTGAGCAGCCTTTTTTGCCACAAATAGCATCCACTGACCAGAAAGTCCTACTTAATATAAGTAATGCCAGGGCAGGAACTTGCCCTGGAATAAATTTGTCCCAGGTTTTAGCAATAATACCTTTTCGTCGAAAAGGAGTCATAGGAGGGATGCTAGTGGTAATTGGATTTTTTCACCTCCAGCTTGGCCAAAAATTGAGATGGAACATTCTCCTGGCCTAACCATGAAAGAGATTACTGATTTCAGTCAATCGAGTCCTCAAAACCTCATTGGTATGGAAGAACTAAACGCCACGTTTAATCCCGCTTAATTTCTTAGAGGTTTATGGAGATCTGCTTCCAGCAACCGAAAAGCTACTTCAAAATCAATGTACGCCCCCAGGTCCTTTAAAGAAAGCACCTGGTATCCTTCCTTACTCAGAAAGTCCAGGTACCGGGCAAATCGTTCCGGTGAGGTGTTTACCCAGGGATGTTCCAGGTCTGGGACCCCATGAATGGTTAAAATGACTACCTTCCCATCTTTGGCTTTCTTCAACGCATCGAAAATCGTTGCTTCATTCGTATCATCTGTAGCCCAGCTGGGTAGGAGGTAGGGATGATCGGCTAAGGGGTCGTAAACTCGGCTGCCCCCTGCACGGGCAATCTGGTAGTTCTTCTCCCTCAGTACCGTCAACACCGTTTCACTCATACTGTACCCGGGATAAGCAAAGCTGATAGGCTGCACCATATCCAGGGAATCCATTTTTTCTTCAATGTATTCTATTTGTTGGCGGATTTCTTCCTTGGGAAGTTTCCCTACCCCGGCATGGGTATGCGTATGATTGGCAACTTCAAATCCCATCCGGTCCAGGGCCTGCATCTGCCGCCAGTTCATGTACTTGCTGCTGTCCGCGTGATTGGGCGGAAATTCGCAGACAAAAAAGGTAGCGCCAAAGCCCTTTTCCTTCAGCAGCGGTGCCACATGGGAATAATGGCTGGCGGGTGCATCGTCAAATGTCAATACTACCGTTTTATCCGGAATGGGCTGTTTTAGAATTTGGGCCTCGGTGAATCCCGGGGTAAACCAAATCAAACAGATCAGAAAAATCGGGTAGGCCCATTTTTCTGCCCCAGGCAGTTGCTTCCGGAATGGGTGACTGCATCGCAACCACTTTCTGCCTGCTGCCTTTTTATCGCGCATATAATCGGAGGTTCTTCATGGCCCAGGGCTGATCCCCTGCCTCCTTGAGTACTAGTCGAACCTGGGATACCGGCGTATTATCCTCCCAGCGGATACCATTAATTCCTTTTTCTCCGGTACCGGTAGCCACTTCTCTCCATTCCTTTCCTTCGGCCGATACTTCCACGGCATAGCTACCCGGAAATTGCTCCCCCCCGGAATCAAACTGGATTTCCGCCAGCATTTGGGCTTGGGGAAGCACTACCTGAAACCACATGCCCGGTTTTTGTGCTTCTTCTGTTTTCCAGCCCTTGAAGCCAAAAGCATATCCCGGATCCCGGGTAGAACCCACGCCCTGCAAGGCGGTACTGCTGGCACTTACCTGCCAGTTGTCCTGCGGAAACAATTGTTTGGGAACTTCCGCTACCAAAGCATCATAGGAATAATTGCTATCCCGATCCCGGGTGGCTTCCCTGATTTGTGCTACGTATTCCGGACTGATAAAACTTCCCTGATTGCCAAAATCATTGCGGACGTAGGAGACTACCGAGGCAATCCACTCGTCCGTGTTTTCGCCCATGGCAATCATAACTCCCTCGTATTCTTTTCCTTCAATAGCACCGGTTAGCCCATGTAATAAGGTTTTGACGGCATATTCGGGGTGACCCTGAATTCGTGGGGATCCCGAAAAACCGGGAGCAATGAGTTCACCACCAGCTCCCCCGGTAGGCGTTCCCAACCCTTTTACCCCATGGCAGGTGGCGCAATAACTGTCAAAAATGGATTTTCCTTCGTCAAAAAGAACTCTTTCTTCAGCAGTATATTGTGTGGCGGCTCTTTCCCGGGCAGCAGCTATTTTATCCAGGGCTTGCTGTGCTACGGTTTGCACTCCCTTCACCTGTGTGTTGGCCAATGCTTCTTGCATTATTTCTTCCACATCTTCGAAATCGAGGACATAGGCACTTAGCAATGCTTGGACGGTAACCTGAGGATCCGGATGATCCATCATTTCCTTATAGTCGGCCTCCAAACTTTTATCGCCAAATTTATACAGGCTTTCACCTGCCCGCAATGCCTGTATCTGTAAATTCGGATTGGCATCCTGCATCCATTCCCGGACCAATTCGGCTTTTAAAGATCCCAATCCTTCCAAAGTCCAAAAGGCGTGTATGCGGGCCAGTTCATGCGCATGGTTCCGGGCCATATCTTCCAGTTCCGGCACCACCGAGCGATCCTGTCGCAGGATCAGCAGTTGCTGGGCCTTGTCCCGCCACCAGCCATTGGGATGGCTCAGGTGCTGCACCAGTTCACTGGCAGATTCTTCAAACATGCGTGGTTTTTCGGTACTTCGGGGGTGGTCTTCATGGGTCAGCCTCCAGATACGGCCATTGCCTATAATGTCGTCCATCTGGTATTGCTGAATTTTTGTGCGCAGGTAGCTTCCTTCCTGGGTCCAATTACCTTCCTGAATGATGCCCCGGTACATGTCTACGATATACATGGTGCCGTCGGGTGCTGTTGCCATGTCTACCGGCCGGAATAAGGGGTCTGTAGATTGAATAAACTCTGTTTCCTGATCCCGGTAAGGGTTTTGAATGTAGGTCAATCCTTCTGACTTGTCGGACCGGACCTGCCGTACGATACGGGCAACGGGTTCTCCATAAAAATATTGGTTGACCAACGCTTCAGGAAGCCGGTCACCACGGAACACATCATTTCCTGCGGCTCCGGTGACGTTGTTTAATGAGCCGTCGGGCTTTGTCTCCCGCATGCCTGGTTCAAAATCCGCCAATGCGACCAGGCTAAACGGCTCGCGGAAGCCCTCCTGAAACTGCCCTTCCACCCTGAAATTGCCATACACAATGGGAAAGTTAAAGTTTTGGGGCACCCCTCCGGCACCGTCCTGAAACCAGACTTGTCCGTAATTATCCTGGGTGACGCCCCATTGTCCATAGGGATTGCCAGTGGGTTCCTGAATGACTCCGTCCGGTGTCCAGCGGATGCGTCGCGAATTGTAGGTGCTGTACATCCAATTGTCCATGGTCCAGGTCAGAAAGCTGGTCTGGTGTTCCACATTGCCGGAACGACCCAGGCCGGTGGCAAAAAGTTCCTTGGTATCGGCCTTGCCGTCATTATTGGTATCCGTGTATTTGTAGACGTGATCCTCATTGGATTCCATGGACAAAATGGTATTGGGTCCAAATGGAACCACAAAGCGTGGAAATACGAGGCTATCCAAAAAGACAACCCCCGTTTCGTAGATGCCATCATCATCGGTATCCTCCCAGCGGGAAATACGGCCTGCCGGCATCAATTCTCCCGTAGCATCTATGTCCTGCATGTAGGTTCGGAGCTCCAACACATACATTCTCCCATTGCCATCAAATTGAATGGCTGCCGGTTCCTGTATATGGGGTTCCGCCAAAATCGGTTCCATGTGGAAACCGGGTTGTAGGCGAAAGGTTTTTTGTTCTTCCAGCGCTGACAAGGGGATGACCGGTGCCGCGGGAGTCAAGTCAATGCCCTTCCAGCGGGGGGACTCCATATCTATCCCCTCAGGGATTTCTATCTGTGGATAGGGAGCTTCCGTTCTTTTTGGGTCTAGGAGCCCTTCAGGTGAGATGTCAAAAACTGGTTTTTGCAATTCCTGCTGCTGGCAGGCAGCAAATAGAAAAAGCAGGGAAAAATAATTCAGGTATTTGCCAATCATGTATGAGTAATGGTTTTGTTCAATGCTATTTTCAAGCGATTCGATCCCTGGTAAACCAGCTGGGAACGAAAAGCAAGTACCAAAGTAGCGCATTTTTATAATAAACTGCTTACCGCAAAAATAAATTTTTCTGGTTTCCCTATCATCCTTGTTTATAATGTACTAATTTGAAATGGAAACCAATTTACTTATGAAAATAGACTTGCCCCTGACCGGATATGTGGTCCTTGTATTTTTTATGCTTCTAGGAATGGCCTGCGGGACCGATTCCGATCATTATTCGGTGGATGATTATCCTTCCGTTCCGAAAATGGATGTGCATGTACATATGGAAACCGATCGCGAGCTCTTCGTAGAAAAAGCTACATCGGATGGGTTTCGACTGATCAATGTAGCCTTGGAATATACGGAGGGCTGGAATGATGTGTACCGGAAATTTTCCTACGGCCGGCAACAGGAAAATGCCCATCCGGAAACAGTAGCCAATGTGACCGCTTTTGCGGTATCCGATTGGGACAGTCCGGATTGGGAGGAAAAGGTGATCCACTGGTTAGACAGTTGCTTTGAACAGGGAGCATTGGGAGTGAAGGTATGGAAAAATATAGGCATGGTTTCGCGGGATACGGCCGGAAACCTGATTCAGATTGACGATGCCCGTTTTGATCCCATCTTTGATCACATTCGCCAACAGGGTAAGACGCTGATGGGGCACCTGGCAGAGCCCAAAAATTGCTGGCTTCCATTAGAGGAAATGACTACCAAAAACGACCGTAACTATTATGGAAATCATCCCGAATACCACATGTACCTGCAGCCCGAAATGCCCAGCCATGAGGAGCTGATCGAACGCAGGGACAACATGTTGGCAAAACATCCTGACCTGAAATTTGTCGGTGCCCATATGGGTAGTTTGGAATACGATGTAGACGAGCTGGCAAAGACGCTCGACCGCTTTCCCAACATGGCGGTGGATTTAGCGGCGCGGATGGGGCAGGTCTTCTACCAAACGGCTGAAGACAGGGAAAAAGTGCGGGAATTCTTTATCCGATATCAGGACCGCTTATTGTACGCCACCGACCTGTCAGATAACGGTAGCCGTACGGAGGAAGCCTTGCATGCGGCCATGGACGCCGCCTGGAAGCGGGATTGGGAATTTTTTGTGAGCGATAACGAGATGGAAAGCGACCTGATCAACGAACCGTTTCGGGGCCTACACTTGCCCAAAGAGGTGGTAGACAAGGTATTTTATAAAAATGCGATTCATTGGTTTGCGGCGGAAGAATTGTTGATTTCCCCTAAAGGTTTTAACAATAATCATTCAGTTATTTCTGCTTACATAATACCATAAATTAATTATAAAAGCGTCTCAATAATGAAAGCAATGCTACTCACATTTCTGGCAACAGTGGCAGGAACGGTTGCATGGGCACAGGGAATTCAGGGAGAAATTCCATCTCACCCCAAAAAAACCATGGACATGGTACTCATGCCATTTGGCTTGGATCATTCGATTACAGCCGGGCAGGTGGATAAAAAAGGTGTTTTGTCCATTGAATTGGGGGATAAAGATGCCCATAATGTGCCACAGGATGTTAAATCCATGTTTATGAGTGAGTTGTTTTTTAATTTTCACTTCAGGTGTGGCGATAGAGATGATTTTGGGGAAAATCAGGATGTACCGGCTGCACGGGTAGACTATGTCCGGCTTATTCAGAAAGGGCAATGGGCCGGAACCGTCTTTTTGGTATCTGACGAAAACCTCATTCCCTGGCTGGAAGATGAAGCCTATCATCCGGCGGTTAAAGGAACGTTTTGGGAAGTACTTTACCTGGAGGATGAACTGACTGTTTCGGCCATGTGTACTACTTCCAAATTTGTAGATGCAGATACGAATGTTGATGTTACCTATGCGTATCAATTGGAGTTAAAACCCGGTTTTAATTGGGTGGAATACCAGATTGAGGAGGTTTATCAAACAGAAAATGGACAAATGGCTTCGTTTCCTTCCAAGGTAAAAATAACCAACCTGTCGGATCCTTCAAAAATAAAATGGATAGGAAAATATTATTAATTAAGACAAATCCCCGAGTGGTTTTAGCCAATTATGCCCGAAATCGTCATTAATGCTCGAAAAGCTGCCATCGGTCCGGGACTGATGGTCAACCGGATACTACCCTTTCGCATGCGCCGCATGGTGGGCCCTTTTATTTTCATGGACCATGCCGGCCCGGTCCGGCTCAGTACCGAAAAGGGCCCGGACATGGACGTGCTGCCCCATCCGCACATTGGCTTATCCACCGTCAGCTATTTGTTTAAAGGAAACGTCACTCACCGGGACAGCCTGGGCGTAAAGCAGGTCATCGAACCCGGGGAAGTCAACTGGATGACAGCCGGAAAAGGGATCGCTCATAGTGAGCGCTTTGAAGATCCGGCGGTTTTGGCCGGAGGGCAACTTGAAATGATTCAAACCTGGGTGGCCTTGCCCGAAAAAGACGAGGAATCTGACCCTACTTTCTTCAATTACCAAAAAGATCGCTTGCCTGTATTCGAGGAAAAAGGGCTTTGGATGCGGCAGATAGCAGGGGAGGCCTACGGTTTGAAGAGCAATGTGCCTACTCACTCTCCCTTGTTCTATTTACATGTGGAACTTCAAAAGGGACACAGGTTGAACGTGCCGGAGGGATACGAAGAACGTGGTCTGTATATCGCTAAGGGTAGCGTGGAATTGGGCAGTCAGGTCTATGAAATGGGGCAGTTGCTGTTTTTCGGAAAAAACGAACAGGCGAGCGTAAAGGCAGTGGAAGATTCTACGATCATGTTACTGGGCGGGGAACCAGTAGGTGAACGCTTTATCTGGTGGAATTTTGTGAGTAGCCGGAAAGATCGAATTGAGCAGGCCAAGGAAGACTGGACGCAGGGGAGAATCGTTTTGCCTCCGGATGATCAAGATACGTTTATTCCGCTACCGGAAGACAAATTCCGGCGGAAGGATCCACCTCCGGAGGCACTTTCATAAGACCAGAGCGAATGCGGACGGATAACTTAAATATATCGTTCAAAAGGCTTGGCTTATTTGATTAATTCACCGGAAAATGCTGTTGTGGAAAGCGGGAAATGGGCCAAAAGGGTATCCCCTCCTTCCTAAAACCAACCAATAAGGTCGCTCTGTTTGCTCCTTGAAGAATGACCCATTGGGATAAAACAGTTCCTTTTTGGCAGCTAAAAAACCCTTGATGGATCCTGCTAATGCGGCATCAATTCGACCATGCGTAGCACCAGGTTGGCCGAGTTCGCTGCGGCTGGTCCCACAAACTCGTTGAAGTTGATGTGTGCATCGGTATTTGCATTATCACTGCAGCTTCTTATTACCACAAAAGGAAGCCCAAGTAATCGGCAGACGTGGGCCACCGCAGCCCCTTCCATTTCAGTGGCCAGGCTATTGAATTCCGAGTACAGCCAATCTGCCTTTACCGGATCGCTAACAAATAGGTCGGAGGTGCTGATGATTCCCTGAAAGATCCGAGGTTTTCGATTAGAGATCAGTTGGTATTCAGCCAATTTCGAAGCCTGCAGGCTGAGCTGTATCAGTGAGGAGTCAGCATTTAATAACAGTTCACTGTATGGCTCACCGGACAGGTCTTTAAAATTCCACGGAGTAAATCCCTCCGAATCCAACAGGCCAAAGTCTACTTGAACCATTGCTGTTCCGATGACAATGTCTCCGGGCAAAGCCTCCGGATGCAGGCCTCCGGCCACACCGGTAAAAATCAACCCTTCCAGGTTAAAATTTTGCGTGAGAACAGCCGTGCTATAGGCGGCATTTACTTTGCCGATCCCAGCTTTTAAGATCACTACCTTTTTTTCCTTTAGTTGGCCCGTATAAAAATCGATACCCCCAATAGCGGTTACCTTCGGCTTATCCAATGCTTCCACCAGGATAGAAATCTCTTGATCCATCGCGCCCATAATGGCCATTCGCTGGGAATAAGCCGGCAAGAAAAGAAGCAGGAATAGAATTGCGGTCAGTAGCTTTTTTAAATCCATAGAAAGAAGAGGGAAAAGACAGTGATGATAGCTAAAATTGGATTGATCTCTTTCCGCTTTCCACTTAGAAGTTTCAATACGGTCCAACTAATAAACCCGAAAGAAATGCCCGTAGACAGGCTATAGGTAAACGGGATTAATACGAGTGTAAGAAAGCAGGGAATGGCTTCATCGGCCTTGCGCCAGCGGATCTGCACCAGGGGAATCATCATAAAGGAACCCACCAGCACCAGGGCAATGGAACTTGCCACGGGCGGTATGATGGAAAGAAGCGGTGAGAAAAACATAAAGGGGAGAAACAACAATCCGGCTGTAACGGCGGTGGTTCCGGTTCGCCCCCCAGCCTCGATTCCTACCGCCGATTCGATAAAGGCTGTTCCCGAGCTGCTTCCAACCAATCCTGCAAAAAGGGTGGCGCAGGCATCGGTAAGCAGGGATTTGCGCATGTTTTGAGGTGTCCCGTCGGGATCTTTCAGACCGGAAGCCTCGGCAAGCCCCACAAAGGTAGAGATGCCATCAAAAAGTATGGTGAAGGTAAAAACGAAGATGACAGGGATATAGGCATATTGCAGGGAACCGAGAATGGCAGCTTCTCCAAGTAGACTGAAATCCGGCATGGAAAACAGCCCGGTATAGTTGACCAGGGTAGGGGAGCCAAAATTGATCAGTGAGGCATCCCCCCACCAACGGCCCACAGGCCAGGCCAGGAAAGTGGTGAAAAGAATTCCAATAACAATCGCACCGGTTACCTTTCTGGCGATCAATCCTCCTGTCAGCAGCAATCCGGCCAGAAAGGTCAAGGTCACCGGATCCCTGAAACTAGTCATTGCGACTAAGGTGGCAGGACTGGAAACAATAAAATGGGCGTTCTGAAACCCAATAAAGCAGATAAACAAGCCTATTCCGGCAGAAACAGCGTGCCTCAATGCTTCGGGTATGGATTGAATGATCTTTTCCCGGGTTTTGAAAAACGACAAGAGCAGGAAGATAACGCCCGACCAGAATACCGTACCCAGGGCTTCCTGATAAGTCAGGCCGTATTGGATTACCGCCGAGTAGGTAAAAAAGGCATTAATACCCATTCCCGGGGCGACCACAATGGGGTTTTTGGCATAGAGCCCCATCATCAGACTGCCAAAGCCAGCAACCAGCACCGTGGCCGTCACCACAGCTCCAAAGGGCATGCCCGCATCCGAAAGGATGGCAGGATTGACAATGATAATGTAAAATGCGGCCAGAAAGGTACTCAGGCCGGCTAAGACTTCGGTACGCAGGTTTGGGGTGTTGGTGGTCATGGATCGGAATAAAACACCGACAAGATACCCATCGCCCCCTAAAAATCAAATTGAAATACCTTATAGAAAGCAAAGATTCTATGATTGAAAATGGGTTTTGCTCGGAGAGCGTCGCTTATATGACTCCTTTTTCCTGTTAGATCATTTTTGCGATCGTAACAAATCGCAATAGTAAACCAGGGGATGGCAGAATAATTCGTTGAATTGGCTAAACAAATAATCCTCCTATGCTTGGATTAATAGGTTTGGCTGCTAGGGTTGCAGGCCTTGGTGCCTGAATTGGAGATAACCCGCAAAAAAGCATTTCGTTATTGATGGGGAAATTTGGATTTTTGAGAATAGGGAGGATGAACTGGCATTTATCCGGTTGAAGGTGGAGTAATTGGTTTCGTTAGCTGGGCTTCATTTTTTCAAACTATTTTTTAAAATGTTTTTTAAACTTTTAGCAGGACAGCTATGAAACTAATTACCAATCCGTCAAAAGGATCCATTCCCTTTTCAGAAAATGGCAGAAAACCAATATCCGCCAGGGGTTATTCGTATGTTTTTAATCATTTATTATAATTCAATTCTTTATTAAATCTATTTACTAAATCTTTAAACTATGAAAAAGGCAACACTTTTACTTTGTCTGATGATGGCTCATTTACGTTTATTTGGGCAAAAACTTCCAGATAACACGCAGGTTAAATGGGGAAATGAAATATAAAAGGAAAGGAGTTCGTTTGCAAGGCGCTCCTTCCTTCATTATTGGTTTATAGGGTTCCAGGACAGGACTAGGGTAACTATTTACGGAAATGTTTTTATTCCCCACCAATACTACTTGAAATCATAGCAGCCAGTTTCCATTGCCCATTGATCTTTCGAAGATTCCGTATTTCATATGTTTTATTTTCCTGTCCGTCAAATTTCATGGTTTGCACATAGACCACAAAAGCCTGGTTTCCTGAAACCGATATGTCAAAATCGGTGGTTTCCAGGGTCGCCGGGATCGGAGTGGAGTTGGCCTCCATATCGGCTTTCATGGCCTTGCTAATTTCCTCCCAGCTGTTGGCTCTCATTTCCATATTGGTGACCAGGAACGATACCTCCCTGCTGCCATCCCAATGGGCGGCCCAGGCATCGTAGTCCCTGTTCATATAAGCGGTGGTTTCGGCGGAAAGTGTGCTTTTGATAGCTGTTTCTTCTGGTGATTGGGCATACACGATGGATGCCAACAAAATCAAAATAATAGAGAATACGGTTTTCATGAGTTCATTATTTGAGGTACCTACTTTTTTTAGAATAATATATTCATTTTAGCAAATAGTATAGTATAAAAAAATTTAAACAGTATGAATGGACACGAATACTTTCCCAGACTAGGCTTTTTCTTTCCCGATATAAGGTAAAGTGATGTTGAAAATACAAATATTGTTCTCGTAAAAGACCGCCGGGGTTAGGGAAACCCCAGCGGTCATAACCGTTGAGGTCTTTGCGACCTCGACGGTTTTTTCCGTGTACGTCTTGCGAAAAGAGCGGGGTTAGGGAAACCCCAACGGTCATTACCATTGAGGTCTTTGCTGAAAACAATAAATATTTTTATCATTCCTTCAAATAAACCAATACCATTTTTGTAAGCTTATCCCCTTTGTTTATCACGGAATGCGTTTCGGATTCAAACCACAGGGATGTTCCTGATTTTACTTCAACGACCTGAGATTCCCCATTTTCGGGGGTTATTTGAACTTTTGCATCAGTTAGGATTACCGTTAAGTGGGGTTCATGGTGGTGCATTCCTTCGCCACACACGTCGCCTTGTGGTAAACTTGAATGTTCAATTAACATTAGTGTCCCAACAAGGAAGAAATCATTTTACTCCGACTTTCCGTGGGACTTTTGCCAAAGGTTTTCTTAAAAATTTGGGAAAAATAGACGGGAGACTTGAATCCTACCCGATAGGCTATCTCTGAAATGGTAAGCTCCTCAACAGTCAACAATTCTTTTGCTTTTTGAAGGCGTATCATTCGGATGTAGATGGAAGTGGACAATCCGGTGATGGCTTTTATTTTACGATGCACCTGTGAACGACTCAGACAAATCGCACTTGCCAGCCGATTTACGCTGAAGTCCTCTTCCTCCAGGTGTTCAAGAATGGCCCTATCCGCTTTTCCCAAAAAACTTAATCGCTTATGGTTGGTGCCAGTGCTTTTGTTTTCCCTGCTCATGGAGCGGTTGCTTTCCAGGAATAGATTCTGCATGATCCCAAATGTTAAGTGATTGATAAGGGTTACATCACAAATCTAGTTTATTGTAGGCAGGGCAGCTTTTCTTAAAAGGTATATTATTTTGTTTTCCGGCTCAACCTTATCCACCAGGTCAATTTTCAGCATAGGGCATTGATTTGACGACAAATAAAATGCTTACGATTTCTTCAACTATCCATAATAAATTCTTGGATTACTATTAAGGTTCCGACCATCAGGGTAAACCAACCGAATGACCTTTGTAAACTTATTGTGGGAATTCCTTTTACAATCCGACTGCCCACGAAAATTCCTGAGATAGCAAGACCGGTTATCCCTAAAAGGAATTTCCAGTGTATGGAATAATTGAGCACATCCCCCAAAAATCCTATAAGGGAATTACTGGCTACTATAAATAGTGTCGTACCAATCGCTGTTTTAAGCGGTGTTTTAGTAAGAAACCCCAGTATGGGGATAATCAGGAATCCACCGCCTACACCCACCAGGCCGGTGATTAATCCAGACAACAAGCCGAAAAATACCAGTGAAAAAACGGATGATTTTCTTTCATTTCCCTTATTCAAAGTTCGTCCGTAGATCATTTTTAGTGAAGCCAGTATCATTAGAAAGGCAAATACGCCAAGAATAAAGGTGTTTTTTGAAAGGCTAAAGGTCTCTATTTGAAGTATCTTATCAGGAATAGCAGGAACAATCCATTTCCGCATCAGAAAAATAGATAAAATGGAAGGAATGCCAAAAATGGACCCCGTTTTTATATTTACCAGCTGCGCCTGGTAATTCAGGGCTGTTCCCACCAGGCTGGTTATCCCAACAATAAACAGGGAGTAAGCCGAGGCCAACACCGCATCCATGGAAAATAGGTAAACCAAAATAGGGACGGCCAGTATGGATCCCCCGGAGCCCAAAATCCCCAGGGTCAATCCGACAAAAAATAAAAAAAAGTAGCCCAGAATTTCCATGATTGAATTTGATCCGGATTTGAAATTACAGTCGATAACAGGTTACTTATTAGCCGATAGTAATGGGCCAAACGGCCCGTATTTATGTTGAATTTCAGGAAAACTGTCTGTATATGGTCCGAAGGGATGATCAAATGGCTTTTTGGAAAGATCAGGCCAATCCCTGCTAAGGTCCTTTTCAGGTCTTGGCATGGAGTTGACAAAAGCGGCCACATTCCAGGCTTCTTCATCGGTCAGGAAGGGATTATCAAAGGTTACCCCGTAGGGCATATTGGCTTTCACAAATGCCGCAAACCGCGATAGCCGGTATAGACCAGCTCCTGTATTGTAGCTATTTTCTCCAAATAGGGGAGGATAGGTGTATTCCAAGCCATTTTCCGCCAAAATTCCCTTTCCATCCTCCCCATGACACCTGGTACAATAGGCCTCATAGACTGCTTTTCCTTTAACTGGATCAGCCGCTTCCTCGAGTAGGGGAAGATCCAACAGGCCGAATCCCTTATTGGATTGTCCGTTTGTTACATCTTTGCCCAACCATTTCATATAAGCCACCATGGCTTTCATTTCCCGGCTATCAGGATCGAGTGGTTTTCCATTCAGGCTTCTCTCTATGCAATCATTTACCCTTTTCTCATACCCTTCGGTGATTCCTGAGCGATTGCGGAATACCGGATATTTTGAAGCCACGGCACCATAATTATTCCCATAGGCCACCGTACCTCCTTTTAGATGACAATTCTGGCAATTCATTCCATTGCTGATTTGCCTCACCTTACCTTTTGGTCCCAGGTACACCGCCGTATGGGCAATCAACTCATGACCATATCGGATCAAGTCTCCTTCCTGATTGGAAGGAAGACTTGCCAACTGTGGTGCTTGCCAAACTCCTGTGGACGAAATCTTGGATGCCGAATTTTCTGATCTGTCCATACGAGGAATTTCCTGACTTTCCAAAGGGAAAATACCTAAGGCATGGCCTAGCAAGAGGAGGGTTGAGCCCAAAATTCCTATGACCAAAAGGTTGACCGACAAGGTCAATTGTCGAAGCCATTTGTCCAGCTTTTTTTCCTCCATATTGGATTGATTTTTCCTTTTATTTAATAATGCGCTTCTTTGATATATCCCCAACCTTCTCCTTGTTTGGTGACGATTTCCAGGATACCATCCGGCACCGTTTTTACGCCTGCCAACAATTGAGAGGAGTTGATTTGATGCCTTTTCAGCGTGGCTTCACAAACCACGAAAGTCACCCGTTCGTTGCCTTCAAACTGTTGGATTTCCTTGGCCACAGCAGAGGATTCTTTAAGTACCATGGGATAAGCACCGGCATAGACCACTACTTCAAATTCCGAGTCGGGATAGTTGGCAGCCATCATGCCTACATGCCTGAGCGTGGCCTGATGCGTGGCTTCATCTTTACTGGTAATATCAAACACCACTTTTACCGGTGGGGATTGTGCCCAGAGCCCAAGGCTTAGAATAAACAAGGGGCAAAACAGAATGATTTTTTTCATCTTTTTGAACATTAGGATTAATCAGGAAATCAATTTTAACCTCCGGCATAAATGTATGCGCAGTTTTTTTGATGTGCACGGGAGAGTGCCCATACCCCGGACGGAACAATCTGAACCTCCGGCAATACTCCTCTGGACCAGTCTGCTTTTACGGCTTCAGGGTCCATTTCCAATTGTTGTGCAGCCATACCACTATACACCGTTAAGGCCATGTCGCAGACACAAAACATGGCCCCCCTGTCATGCAGTTTTTTCATTCCATCGATACCCGGCATGGGATAATCACCGTCTTGAGGTATAAAAAAAGGATTACGTTGGGATGGAGCACCGGTGTTGTTATCCACAATGTTAAACATTTCTCCCAGGGGATATTTTTCCCACAATTGGTCATTTAAAGCAAAAGGAATGGCATTGTGTCGCAAGACAACCATGGCTGTCATTTCATCATCGGATAGGCCGGTCTGGTTGTTGGTCTGGTAAAAAACCCAGGACCAAATAAAGGGAAATCCGGCATTTGGTTCAGGAGCATCATATACTACCCGTTGATCCCCCTTGACGCCATCGAACCAGGCATCTGCTTCATGGAGGACTTTTGTATCCATTTTGTCTCCAATCATTAGCGGACTGGAAAAAGCAGAGAGACCTGCAGTGGCACCGGTGGCCAGAGCTCCTATAAATTTTCTTCGGGAATTTTTTACTGGGGTTTTCATGGTTGATTTGGTTATGGTTTATAAATAGATTCGTACAATAAAGCAATGTGGAATCAAGCCTGTTGGATCTAAACTTACCAGGTGAAAAGAATCAATTTCTAATTTTAATTAAAGGCCTGTACCGATTTTTCTAGGCAAGACCTGGCGGATCAGGTGCATTAGGCTCGTTGCCCACATGAATTGTACGTTTCAAAGCTATGGATTACAGCTCACAGCTGCTTTCGGTATTGTTGCAACTCCTTTCGATATTGTTGCAAAGGACAAAAAATGAGTTAGTTGCGGCTTTCAGTAGGGCTTTCCCCAAACGTTTTCCTGAATATCTGAGAAAAATAAACCGGCGATTTAAAGCCTACCCGATAGGCTACTTCTGCAATGGTAAGGTTCTCCACAGTGAGCAGTTCTTTTGCCTTTTCAAGGCGGATCATGCGAATGTAGATGGAGGTGGAGTATCCGGTGATGGCTTTTATTTTCCGATGTACTTGCGACCGACTCAGAGAAATGGCATCAGCGAGGTGATCTACTGAAAAATCCTCTTCTCCCAGGTGTTCTAAGATGACCCTTTCGACTTTCACCAAGAAACTTTCGATGGAAGAACTGATAGGCTCATAGCCGGGCTCACTGCTTAGGAAGCGCCGACTGTACTTTTGTTGAAGCCGCTTCCGGGTCTCCAGCAATTTTTCCAGACGGATCAATAATTCTGTTTTATCAAATGGTTTCGCCAGGTAGGCATCTGCCCCTTTGGAAAGTCCGGTCAGCCGGGCCTCCTTTTCTGCCAGGGCGGTCAACATAATAATCGGAATATGGTCACTGCGCTTATCGGCTTTGAGCGTGGCGCAGACTTCAAAACCATCCATTCCGGGCATCATGACATCACAAATGATGATGTCCGGAATATGTGCATAAGCCAATTCCAGTCCGGTTTGTCCATTCAACGCATGAAGACAATGGTATTTATTCTTCAACGCCATTTTCAAATAATTGGCCACATCCAGGTTGTCCTCAATGATGAGGACCAGCGGTAAATCCAGGTCTTGGGCCTTTTCATCGATATCTTTTAGGGCATAGGGTAGGGAGGGTTGAAAGAATTGGCTAAGGTCTTGCTCGGTGGCTTTAGGGGCAGCCAAGGTAATGGGTAGGTGGACAGTAAATGTACTACCCATTCCAGCGTGACTTTCAACTTTTATTGTTCCCCCCATCAATTCCACCAGATCTTTAGTCAGCGCAAGACCAATACCTGTTCCCTCTGAATGCCGGGTCGAAGATTGGTCTGCCTGATAAAAACGGTCGAAAACGTAAGGGATTTCCTCTTGCTGAAGTCCTTTACCATTATCGTTAACTATTAATGTAAAACATCTTGTGACTGACCCGAAGATCTGGGTAAGGTGAATAGTTATCTGACCATGATCAGGAGTAAATTTTATAGCGTTCGACAGGAGGTTTGAAACGATCATTGCGAGTTTAGCAGGGTCAAAATCCATGACCAATTGACCCACCTGCGCATCAACATCCAGCTTAATTTGTTTTTCCCGGGCCATGGATTCAAAACTTTCACAGATGTATTTGATAAAAGGAACCACGTCCTTTTGCAGCATTTCCAGTTCCAGATGTCCACTTTCAAGCTTAGCCAAATCGAGCATTTTATTGACCAATTGCAAGAGGTTTTTGCCGTTTCTTTGAATCATTTCCAGTCGCTGATCGGTATCTTCCCACCGGTGGTTCCCTGCTTTCGATCGGAGGGTATCCGTGAGACCGAGAATAACCGTCAGTGGGGTACGGAACTCATGGGTAATATTGGTGTAAAGATTGCTTTTAAAATGATCTATTTCGGTTAGCCGCCTGCTTTCCGCTACTGCCAGTTTTCGGGAGACTTTAAATTTGTAAAACCATCGGAATAGTAACAACAGTATAATGATAAAAAGGGTGTAGGCCCACCACCGGGTCCACCAGGGGGGCAGGATAGTGAATTGTAGGGAAGCGCCTTTTTCGCTCCACAGCCCGTCACTACTACTAGCGATTACCTGAAAGGTATACTTCCCGGCATCCAGATTGGTATACCTGGCGGTTCGTTGTTCACCAGCTTCTATCCATTCCGAATCATAGGGGAGCATTCTGTATTTATATCGATTTTTTGATGGGTCGGTGTAATGAAGCCCGACGTAATCAAAAGTTAAATCATTTTGTAAGTGGGAGAGTGTAAGTTTTTTTCCCGTATTTCCTTTATTTGAGGACCAGTCAAACGGTTTTCCGGAAACTTGTATACCATTCAGGACCACCTCGGGAGGGTATGGGTTTCCTGCTATTTTATGCGGATAAAAGGATACCAAGCCGCCATCGCCACCAAAAAAAAGCTGACCATCCGCACTTTTAAAAGCACCCGTATGATTAAAACTGGTAATGGAAAGGCCGTCTGAAGCATCATAATTTGTAAAGTCCAGGTTTTTTGGATCAAAGCGCACAATTCCATTGCCGGTAGAAAGCCAGTAATTTTCCTTTTCATCTTCCAGAATTCCATTGATAGTATTGCTTGACAAGCCGTCTTCCGTGGTATACTGTTCGAGTTCATGGGTCACGGTATTATAATGGAGCAAGCCGTTGCTTGTTGTTCCAATCCAAAAAGTATCCGGTGATTCTTCCAGCATGCAGGTTACCCCATATTTTTCCAGATGAGGTAAAAAACGGTCCGTTGCGGCATCGTACCGAAACAGGCCTCCCTGAAAAATACCCACCCACAAAGTCCCTTTTATGTCCTCGTGGATATCGAAGACGCTATTATAATAGGATTGGGGACTGTTATCTGAGAAATGATATCTCTTAAATGATTGCTTGTCTTTCGATAACCGGATGATTCCTCCACTCCAGGTTCCGAGCCACATCCTGCCTTTCCCATCCACGTGCATACGAATCACAGGATCCGAGAGAGTACGGGTAGTATTGTCTTCCATCAGCTTATACGGTACAAATTGTCCTTTTTGGCGATCAAAGATGTCTACTCCGGCTTCCGTGCCTACCCAAAATGTTCCATCACTTTCCTCATAGGTAGTCCACACGATATCACTACTAATGCTTTGTTTTTCGTTCGGAACATGACGAAAATGATGAAATTCCTTCGTTTTTAAATCCTGCCTGTTCAATCCACCACCTCTGGTTCCCAACCAGATAACTCCGGGTTGGCTCGGCGCTTCGTATACCCCCATGACATGATCATAGGAAAGACTTGTTGGGTTTTCAGGTTCATGCGAATAGATAGTGAATTTATTTAGAGAGGGATCCAACTTATGCAGCCCTCCTGGTAAATTACCTATCCATAATCGATCTTGACTGTCTTGCAAAAATGACCAGACCTGGTTGGAACCAAGACTTTCAGGGTCGGCAGGGTCATGGGTATAGAAGGTCAATTTTTGGTTGACTGGATCATAATGGTTTAGTCCTCCATTATAGGTACCCACCCAAAACTCTCCATTAGGATCTTGGTGAATAATTTTCACATGCGGACAGGAGGACCATAAGCCCATCTCCCCCTGGGGGGCGTACAGGTTGGAAGGATCGGGTAACATCCGAATAAACTCCTCTGTATCCGGGTCGAAATAGTGAAGACCACTTTGGCAGGAACCAACCCATAGTTTGCCATCGCGATCCTCAAAAAGTGCGCTAATTCGATTATCAATAAGGCTGTTTGGATTTTCCGGATTATGCAAATAGCGTTTGGTGCTACCCGTCTGTATATCCATACGGATCAGACCTCCTCCGGTGCGATGGGCATCAAACGGTTCACCGGTGCCGATCCAAAGCTGATGGTTTCGATCAGCTTCCAGGACCCGTACCTCATCTTCAAGCAGGTTTACCGAATCGGTTGGATCGTTCAAAAAACGGGTAAACTGGTCGCATTCCCGTTCATAGCGAAATAACCCTCCATTTTGGGTGCCAATCCAAAGGTTATGGTCCGGATCTTCGGTAAAGGAATTGATTTGTCCAACCTGTTCATTGGCTGGGGCCGAAGGGTTAGAAGAATATCGGATGAAGCAATCGCAGGCCGGATTGTATCGGTCAAGATCAGATTTAGAGCCAACCCATAAATCCCCTTTAAAATCAACAAACAATTTTTCAACCCGATTTTGGGATAATGAAGAAGTATCACCGGGAATGTTGCTATAGCCTCGCAACTCGTAGCCATCGTATCGCACCAACCCATCTTCCGTTGCCAGCCACATATATCCTTGGTGGTCCTGGGCAATGTCCAGAATGGAATTACTGGGCAAGCCATTTTCGGTGGAAAACCGTTCAAAGCTAAATGCATCTGTCTGCGCAGTTATGGGGGATGGGAAGGCAAGAAACAGAATAGCCAAAAGTAGCAGGGGAATCAGGAAAATGAGCGAAATTCGTTTCATATTTTTTCCTTTAATTATCTGTTTACCCCTTCCTGCCAAACTTTTACTCCCTTGCGATTCACCGGTTTGTTGAGGTCCGGAATGGGTAGGTATTATTCGTTGGCGCTATTAATCTGCTCAGGAAAGTTTTGAATGAGGGGCGGAAAGAATTGGTAAACTTTCAGGCTTGATCCCTACCAATTAAAATTTAATTGTATTTTAATTCGCGACTATAAAAGGAAAGTATAATAAATTTACTGAAAAAACAAATTTTATTTGTTTAACTTTTAGTGTGCCTGATAAAATGAATCGAAGGGTGATGAAGGATGAGATAACCCAGGGATTTAAACAAGTCCCATCTGTGAAATTCCACGTTCTTAGGTTTCCAGTTTCTGTTGGCATACTTAACCTGCTGCGGTGTAGGACCAGCGCTGGGCATTCCTGATGTTCCAGTTTAGACCGGCCGTTCCTCGGCTTCAATAATAATGGTTCGGTTTTTGCCTGATTTTAAACTATACCACCCCCTGATGCGAATCGTATTGGCCGTATATGAGCCGAGGTTAGGGCAAAGGCCTTTAATGAATTCCCGAGAAGATAATGATTTGAGTTCAGGAAAAAGAAAGCTGCATTGGAACGCAGTACTTGAAATTTTTACGCAAAAAGTTAAACAAAAAAATGGTTGATCTTTCGAAAATTGACAGAAGAAAATTTATTTCCAAAGCAGGTTCTGGCGCAGCCCTGGTGATGGGATGGCCCATATTGTCTTCCTGTGACAATAGCAACAGATCGAAAGGAAGTACTGAGGCAACTAAATCCTTTGAGCCTGATATTGATCTGGAGCTAACTGCAGTGCAGAGCAGGATGGCTATACTTCCAGGCAGCGAAACCAATGTCTGGCATTTTCAAGGAAGGTTAATCAAAGGTGATGAAAATGTACTCGAAGAGGTAGAAGGAAGCTATTTGGGTCCGACTATAAAGGTAAGAAAAGGACAAAAAATACGGATTAGATTTACTAATAGTTTGCCGGAGGAAACAATTGTTCACTGGCATGGTATGCACGTACCTGAAGAGTATGATGGGCACCCAAAAGATGTAATTGAGACCGGGGAAACTTATGTTTATGAATTTGAAATTTTAAATCGAGCAGGTACCTATTGGTATCATCCCCACCCACATGGCCGCACAGGTCCTCAGGTTTATAATGGCCTGGCAGGTCTTTTATTGGTAACAGATGAGGAAGAGCAAAGCCTAAATCTTCCAGCTCAAGAATTTGACGTTCCCGTGGTGATACAGGATCGCAGTTTTGACAATGATAATCAGCTGGTATATGTCGAAAGCAGGAGGGATAGGATGAGGGGATTTTTGGGGAGTCAGATTTTGGTCAATGGAAACGCTAACCAGACATTGGACCTGAAAGCCGGCTGTAGTTACAGATTGAGGCTACTTAATGGCTCTAACTCAAGGATTTTCAAATTGGGATGGTCTGATGGAAGAAAGGTAACGGTTTTTGGTGTCGATGGAAGTTTATTAAATGAGCCGAAAAATTTGCCCTATTTGATGCTGGGGCCCGCTAAAAGGGTAGATGTTTGGTTGGATTTAACCGATATATCACAGGGCGCGGAATTAACCATGGAAAATCAATCTTTCCCCCTGGTGGAGGCGATGAGTGGTGGAATGATGGGGGGGGAAATGATGAACGGCGATGAAAGCTCATTACCTCAGGGAAGCGTATATGATGTGTTTAAGATAAAAATTAGCAGCAATGGCAGTAACCGTTATAAACTGCCGGATAAACTGGCAGGGGATAATTACTTAAAGGCTTCTGATGCAATTTACGCAACTAATCCACGACAATTCACTTTTGCAATGTCTCATATGGAATGGACAATTAACGGCCGCACCTGGGAAACAACAGGTGTAAGTGAGGAGGAAAAAGTTAAGCTTAACACCACCGAAGTGTGGGAGCTTATAAATGAGAATGGAGAAATGATGATGGGTAGTGAAGGTCACCCAAATGACGATTCTGAAGGCCGTGGCATGATGGGTAATGGGGGAATGATGAATAGAGATGAAATGGGCCGGGGCGGTATGGGTAATCGGATGCAAATGGCTCATCCCATTCACTTGCATCAGCTTCAATTTAACGTTTTGGAATATATTGTTGATGACGTTGATCCTGAGTTATGGGATGCTGTTAAAGACGGCTTTATAAAAGAAGGTTGGCATGATACCGTTTTGTTAATGCCAGGCATGCGAGTCAAAATCATTATGAGGTTTGAGAATTTTAAAGGGCTTTTTCTCTATCACTGCCACAATTTGGAACATGAGGATATGGGAATGATGCGAAATTTTTTGATAAATTAAAATCTGATATTAGTGAAGAAAATAAAAAACAGTATCCTATTTCTGAGTTTTATGTTTGCCCTTTCTCATTGCTTATTGGGCCAAACTGATACGATTGTCTACCGCCTCACCATAGACCAGAAAGTTGTCAACAAAGCTGGAAAAAAAGTGAATGGGATGACCATAAACGGAAATATTCCGGGGCCTACTTTAACCTTTAAAGAAGGGGATTATGCCGTGATTTTTGTGGAAAACAAAATGGATGTTGAAACTTCGGTGCACTGGCATGGTTTGTTGCTACCCAATTTCTATGATGGTGTTCCCTATCTTACAACTCCTCCAATAAAGCCTGGTGAAACGTTTAAGTATGAATACCCACTAATACAATCGGGTACTTATTGGTATCATTCGCACACCTTGTTGCAGGAACAAAGTGGCGTGTACGGTTCTATTGTAATAGATTCCAAACAGGAGTCGCTGGAATACGATAGCGACCTTGTTTTAGTCATTTCCGATTGGACAAACCAAAAACCGATGAACGTGCTGCGCAACCTTAAACGAGGTAATGAGTGGTATGGTATCAAAAAAGGAACCTCCACGCCACTCAGTATGGTTATTGCCCGGGGTGGGATAGGAGCTCAACTTAATTTTTGGCGTCAGCGCATGGAAGGTGCAGATATTGCCGATATTTATTACCCAGCTTTTTTAATGAACGGGGAGCAAAACGCATCCTATCCTGAATTTCATCCGCGCCAAAAAGTGCGGCTGCGCATTATTAACGCATCAGCTTCTTCACAGTATTGGCTGACCTTCGGTGGTAATGATCCCTTGTTAGTGGCTGCTGACGGTCCGCGGGTCGTTCCTGTTGAGCATAATAAAACGTTCTTCGGCATAGCGGAAACGTATGATTTTATCGTAACCATACCCGATGAGGGTCAGATTGAAGTCAGGGCTTCTGTACAGGATGGCTCCGGACAAACATCCGCATTCCTGGGTACGGGGGATACGCTTTCAGCCCCCGATGTGCCCCAGCCTGACAAAATAGCCATGATGAAGGAAATGGCAAAGATGAAAATGCGCATGGGAGCTCCGGCCATGAAATTTAATCCTTCTGATGAAAACCCATACAAATTAAGAGCTAATTGGGGAATGGATGGGAATATGGATCATAAAATGGATGAATCAGAAATGAGCGATACGTCTATGAAGCATGCCCATCAGGATGGGATGCAAACCGATGGAAAAATGGAGGACGGCGAAATGGGAATGTTTTCCGAATACAATTACGATTATTTAAAAGCCGTAAAAAATACTGACTATCCGGAAGAAAAACCAGTGAAGGAGGTATTACTTAACCTGACCGGTAATATGTGGCGCTACATCTGGAGCTTTAATGGGGTTCCGCTATCCGAAGCTGATAAGATATCAATCGAGAAAGGACAGGTTGTACAAATTACCCTCAATAATCTCACCATGATGCACCATCCCATGCACTTGCATGGACATTTTTTTAGGGTGATTAATAAAAATGGTGATCGAAGTCCGCTAAAGCACACGGTGAATGTTCCTCCTATGCAAAGTGTAAAAATTGAATTTGATGCCAATGAAGACAGTGACTGGTTTTTCCATTGTCATGTACTCTACCACATGCTTGGCGGTATGGCAAGGGTCTACAGTTACGATACTCCACGCGATCCCCGTATGGAGGAACATCCGGTAGCAAATCTTATCCATGAAACTGATAAGTTTTACTCATGGGGATTGTTGGATGCAGCTTCACACATGATCGGTCTAAACCTGGTGACTTCCAACACCCGAAATCAGTTTAACCTGAATTTAGAGTACGGCTGGAATCAAATAGCCGAAGCCGAAGTAACCTATGAACGGTACCTGTACGACTACCTTCGGGTTTTTGGTGGAGTAAATGTAGAGAACGAAACAGAAAACAAAATAGATAAAGCAGTAACTACAGCAGTAGTCGGAATACGCTTTTTTACCCCCTATATGTTTGATTTGGATGTTCGCATTGACCATCTTCTCCGGCCGCAGATTGGCTTGGAACGCGAAATAATGATACTACCAAGAACGGTTTTATTTGGAGAGATTGAATACCAGGCGGACTTTGGGCTAGTGAATGATATCAATGAGGAAGAGAATCTCGTTGGAAATGGCCTCTATAATGAAGAACTGGTATGGAATGCTGGTCTGGAATATTTCCTATCAAGAAATTTTTCCCTAATGGCCAGTTATGACAATCGATTTGGGGCAGGAGGGGGACTGTCAGTAAGGTTTTGAGAAACTGTTTTTTTATCAAAAAAAAACAGTTGTGTGACACAAATCACATCATTTTACACTTTGAATAATTATACTAATAAAATTAACAAATAGTAAAAAGTAGTGGATGGCCTACAAGAACAAGGGGTAAGGCTTCTAACTGAAATGATCAAATGTGATTACCCTATGTGTCAAAACAGGGAACTCAACCTTTATAAATGAAAAATAGTAGTATTTCAGCTACAATCACTTAAAAAGAATAAGTATTAAATCGATTATAAATCTAAATAATTAAATAATGAAAACTAAAATATCAACAATTATATTTTTATTACTTTTTTCGTTTAACCATGCTTTACACGCTCAGGATTTCGAAAAAATGATGAAAAATGAAAGCAATCAGGAAGAAATGATTACGATCATGATGAATAACGAGGAAATGATGAAAAAATTTTCACAAAGACTTTCCTCAAATCAGCAGGCGAGGGATGTTTTGATGAAGGAAATGATGCAAAAAACCCAACATAAAAAGATGATGATGCAAAAAATGATGGGTGATAAGGAAAATAGACAATTGATGATGCAGCAAATGATGGATAATCCCGACATGATGAAAAACATGATGCAAAAAATGCATGAAGAAGGTATGATGAATAAGAAGTCAATGATGAAGGGGCATGAGATGATGGATAAAAAGAAAAATGACAAGGAAAGGCTAAGTCATCACTGATAGTTTATTTTAAATATATTTAGGCCAAAGAACCTCTTAATATATTTGAGTAGGTTCTTCGGCTAATTTTACACTTAAATTTAATGATTATGATGTACGGATGGATTATTGGACTGATACTTATCGTTTTTATTATTGTAGCTGTGGGAAGGGGTGGTTTTTTCCAAAAAACTACCGGCCAAATCGCGGAAGGAAACACAAATAGTTCTGCAATGGAAACGCTCAAAAACCGCTATGCCAAAGGCGAGATCGATGAAGAGGAGTTTGAAAAGAAAAAAGTAGAATTAGAAAAAGCCAACTAAATGGTGTTTCTTGAAACCCTAAATAAGCCTTTGTTTTTTCATTACTCTTGGTTCATTGGCTAACAATCCGCATTTTTGATTTTTAGGACAGGTTGAATGGTATCCAGGTTTATTCTTATCTTATATTTTAAAATTTCACACCATGAAAAAGCGATATATTCTCATTTTATTTATAGGTCTGATGGCTACCGGATGTGTATCCAGTTCTTCGAATGGAGAAATTGATGAGAGCGAAACCGAGGCGGTGCTGGACCACCATTGGGAAACATTTATAAACAATGACCTGGAAGGGGTGATGGAGGATTACACAGAGGAATCCATTCTGATTACTCCAAATGGAACTTACAGTGGATTGGAGGAAATCAGGGGGAATTTTGTTAATGCCTTTAAAGCCTTTCCCTCACAGGGAGCTGATTTAACTTTAAATCAAAGCCTGGCGGTTAAAGATGTGGGCTATATTTTATGGGAGGCCAATACGCCGGAATTTAACCTGACCTATGCGACGGATACATTTATTATTCGTAATGGCAAAATCCTGCGCCAGACCTATGCCGGGGTTAGGGTGGGGAAATAGGCTTCGACTTCGCTCAGCCCAGATGGTTCAATAGCATCAAGTAGGAGAAGAGAAGTTCAAGAGAGATACGCTAGTGACGTAACGGAGGTTATTTTGCATCGCTTTTAAACGGCTCATAGGACATCCAATCCACCTCCAGCTCGTAAGGTTGCAGTGGTTTTTCAATAGAAAGCGGATTGGTTTCCACGGACCAATTATTGGTATGCCAAAAATTCATCCGGTAGTAGGTACGGTGTTGAGGAATTCCTCTAGTAGATCCCTGATAATCCCACAGCACAATTTTTTCGCCGCTTTTGGGGTTTAGCATCCACCAACGAATGCGGTCTTCATACCAATCAAATCCATAGGTGTAAAATTGGGTGGAAGCATCAAAGTCCGGAATGGCTTCGATGGTTTCCGGCTGATTTTGCAAACCGGTTATAGCCATAGCCACTGCGACTTTTTTGCTTATGGAACAAATGCACCAGTTTTTGGAACATTTGGCTTAACTCATTTTCCCGCTATTCTTTAGATTTGTTCAGGTTCAATGCCAATACACTTACCTATTTTATGCTCGGATTATATAGTAGGTAATATTGAACATTGAATCTACCAGCAGTTGAATTTATAACCCTTGGATTCACACACCTTTATTAATCTTAAACAATTAACCTTAACAACTAACACGATGGAGACACAGACACTTTCAAAAGTTGACCTTGCTGACGTATTTCAAAGTCAGCAACGCAAAGCCCTGCAATTGAAGAAATCCACTGCTCAGGAAAGGATTGCCAGGTTGCTCAAATTTAAAGAAGCAGTTATTGCCAACATTGACAATGTATATGAGGCACTTTACAAGGATTACAAGAAACCAAAGGAAGAAGCGTCTGAAACCGATTCCGTTATTGTGGAAATTGACTTTGTCACCGACCATCTGGAAACATGGATCAATCCAAAGGCTGTTCCTACGCCCGAAGGTTTAGGTGGTGAAGCATCAGTATCGAGAATTATTTTAGAGCCAAAAGGGGTTTGTTTGTTTTTAACTCCCTGGAACTATCCTTTCCTACTAACTCTCAGACCGCTGGTTTCATGTTTGGCAGCAGGTAATACCGTCATCATAAAACCTTCTGAACTCACACCGCATTCATCCAAATTAATTAAAGAAATTATTGAATCGGTATTTCCTAAAGATGAAGTCTTTGTAATGGAAGGAGGGGCAGATGTGGCTTCTGAGTTATTGGACTTACCTTTTAACCATATTTTTTATACAGGCGGCACAAGGGTTGGTAAAATCGTGATGAAAGCTGCTGCCAACCATATGGCTTCGGTAACAATGGAACTTGGTGGAAAATGCCCTTCCATTATTGATGATTCAGCTGATTTTGCCGATGCGGCAGGTAAAATTGTGTGGACTAAATTTTTCAACTGCGGTCAAACCTGTATTACTACGGATTATGTTTTGGTATCGGAAGATCGCAAAGACGAATTTATCACTCATTTAAAAGGAACCATTGAACATATGTACGGTGTGGACGGACCGGGTATTGAAAGTTCAAAATATGCCCGATTGGTAAACAACAATCATTATCAGCGTGTAAAAAGGCTGCTTGATGATGCGCTTGAAAATGGCGCTTCATTAGTGACCGGAGGGAAGACAAATGATGGGGAAAACTATATTTCTCCTACTTTGCTTGATGATGTCGATCCGGATCTTGCGATTATGAAAGAGGAAATATTTGGGCCTTTACTTCCGGTGTTAACATACAAAACGCTGGAGGATGCCATTGACTTTGTCAATAAAAGAGAACAGCCGCTGGGGCTTTATGTATATAGCAAAGACAAAGTTGCAGCCGATAAAGTTATAAGTAGCACCACCGCAGGAGGAAGTGTTATCAATCATTCATCGGTGCATTATATGTCACCCTATCTTCCTTTTGGAGGAGTTGGCAATAGTGGAATAGGAAGAGGTAATGGGTATTTTGGTTTTCTGGATTTTTCGAATCAACGACCGGTGTTGGAAATGCCCTAGCAATAATTAAAGAAGGAAGGTAGCCTGATTTCACCGCCTGTAGTTCCGGACAAATGAGCTCCCTAAATGGAAGGTTAGATTTTGGATAACATTAGCGAAAGGCCAATGAAAATGGACTCATAAGGTTTTCGTTCTTTATTGCATCTAGTGGAAAGAGGGTGTAGTGGATACGATACCCAGTCCACCATACTCCACGGGTAATAGGGAGGGAAATTAAAAAAAACCACACCAAATTTGTTTTTTTGATGTGGGAGGAAAAGGCTTTTCGACGCGTTTAAGGCAGCTTACTTTTTAGCTAGCATCACTTCTGCGTGGACAGCTACTTCACTCCAGGTTTTGCTAATACCATCGGTGCCAGTATGCAATGCTTCACAGGCTTTATTAATGGAGGCCACGGCTCCCAATGCATCCCAATTCGCCAGTTCCATAACCCCATCAAAAACAAATTTGGTATCGTTGATAGTAGAATAGGTCAAAGGAATCGTCTCAGTCTGTCCGTTTAAGGTTATATCAATAGCACATTGCTTATCTGCCCCAACGTTAAATACCCCCGAAATCAGCTCGGTATCGTCCAGGGCACCGAAGAAAAATTCCAGTATTTTCGGATCTCTGGTTCCTGTAGGATCATTGGTAAACAGACTGCTGACCGGAATACTAAATTCTGTCCCGTCCATTGCTTCCAATGCCGTATCGCCGGAGCCAAAATTAGAGATGTTAATGTTGGTAAACTCCCCGCCAACAGGCACTTTATCGGTGGTTTTATAAGCGACAAAGCTTACCTTTGTTGAATCCCTGAGCAGGTCGAAATTTTCGGCACTTACCTGTGTTTCGGTTTCTTCTACTTTTTTGGCGTTGTTGCAACTGAAAATAGCAAACAGGAGCATGGCCATTGCAATTGGTGGTATTCTTTTCATGTAGTATGCGTTTGATTTATGTAAGGTGGATTTCTTTACTATAAAAAAACAAATAAACAAATATTTCTGATCATCTAAAAGCGGGTAGGGAAATGGTAGCATCCAGCCGAATCCTACAACTGGCTGTGGCATTGGTTACCGCTTTGATTTTCGCACTTTTTTTCCGGTATACAGGAATTCCAATAGTCGAATCAATTGAGATGCCTCCGACCTGTTAATTCCCATGTCCTTTAATTCCTCCATGGCGGTTTCCTTAAGGTTAATGAGTTCGATGGATTTACCCGCTTTCTTGGCAGCATAAGCCGCTTCTACAGTGGAATAAATATTTCCATCCGTATCGCAGTGAACAATGACATCTTCTGATTTCAATAAATCCGAATAGGCCTCAATGAATTCTTGTAATTCGGTCATGGTTTGAAGTTTAAATTACATCCGAAAATACGTCTTGCACTTATTAAATTCAAACAATCATATAAAAATCAACGTCTGGAACTTGAAAAAAACTAACTTTCGTACTTATCTGAATGCTATTGTTAAAAAAAATCCTATTCCGGCCGAGAAATGTCACTGATCTGTAAATTCATTACGCTTACCTGTCTGGGGTTACCGTGCTGCTTTCTTGTTCAGGCACAAGAGGACCAATTGCTAAAAGGAAGGGCTTTGTCCGAAAGCTACTGCGCTAGCTGTCATGCTTATCCCTCGCCTTCCCTTTTACCCAAATCGATATGGAAAAACCAGGTTTTGCCTCAAATGGCTGCCATGATGGGAGATCAGACGGCTCAGGATAGCCTGGGGGTTTGGGAAAATAAAACAGAAGAAGAGATTACCATTCAGAAAAAGCTCGGCGTATACCCTTCATCACCGCAACTTGGCAACGATGACTTTCAGGCGATAGTCGATTTTTATGTTGCCGAATCCCCTAAAACCTTACCGCCTCAAAACCTCAAAGAAGCGCCGGTACTGCTACAACAGGTTACTGCAAAAAAGCTTTTTATAGAAGGCATTAAAACTCCTAAAACCAGCCTGGTGGCTGTCAATGAAGAAAGAAGGGAACTTTTTATTTCAGATGCTACTGCCAATCAGCTTTATGTAAAGGATCAAAACGATGAACTCTTTACGCTTCCTTCGATCACAAGTCCCGCTGTGAATTACATCAGAAAAGCCCCAAATGTATTTCAATTCATTACCGTGGGATCCATAGCCCCGAGTGACCTTTCACAAGGTGCGGTTTATGAAATGGATTTAGCTGCCAACACCTGGAATAAAGTAGTGGACCAACTAGAGAGGCCGGTATATGGTATTTGGGAAGACCTGGAAATGGATGGGAAACCGGATCTTCTGATTTGTAGTTATGGCCATAATGGCGGAAATCTATCCATCTATAAGGATGGGGATTTGGCATCAAAACCGGTTCAACTTGGAGGTGCAGGTACCAGGAAAGTTGAAATTGGTGACCTTAACCGGGATGGAAAACCGGATATCGTAGTTCTATTTAGCCAGGGTAACGAACGGATATCCGTTTTTTATAATAAAGGCAACGGGCAATTCGAGCGTGAAAAAATATTGCTCCAGTTTCCGCCAGTGATGGGGTCCAGCTATTTTGAACTGCGTGACCTGAATGCCGACGGGCAATTGGATCTGCTAGTCAGTAATGGGGACAATTGGGATTATTCATCTGTACCCAAACCTTATCACGGCTTCCGTATTTATGAAAACAAGGGAAATGAAGTATTTGAGGAGGCCTGGTTTTATCCACAGTATGGTGCCGCAAAAGCGATGGCCGTTGATTTTGATCAAGATGGGGATTTGGACTTTGCGACGATCGCTTTTTATGATGAACTTCAACATCCCGAACAGCAGTTCCTGCTTTTTGAAAATATGGGGAACATGACTTTTAAGCCCAGATTCATTCCGGAAGCGGCCATGGGAAAATGGTTGACCATGGATGTGGGAGATATAGACGGAGATGGAGACAAGGACATCGTATTGGGTGCCTATGCCCACAATGTCATGGAATATTCAAAACTTCTTCTTCGGGGAATTGAAGAAGTCCCGAACGTTTTGATAATAGAAAACAAGAAATATTAAAAATTAAGCTATAACCACCTAACTTCTATCAAGCAGGACATCGATGAACTGAATACCCCATACCTTTTTGATATTTCCATTTATCACTTGCTCAAGTCCTCTTCTTTGGTTGAACACATTGATCGGGCAGGGCAGGTTTTTTATCAGCACAAAGAAAAAGTCTAAAAGAGACTACCCTTGCTTTTATCAATGCGAAAAGCTTGTTTTTTTGTAGTTTTAAACAAACGTAGGATTGGTTTCCATATTCTTTAGTGTGCCATGCCATTCCGGGTAATAACCTAAGTTCGATCTATGTTCCGTAAAAAGGTTCAACCCCGTCCGGGGTTGGAGGTTCGTTTTTGTTAGCTTTCCGTGGGTGCAACCCACGGTTATTGTTGTTCAGGCCCTTCAGGCCTGGAGTCTTTATGGGATTTAAAAACGACCATGAAAGGTATCTAGAAAGATTAATCCAAATTAAGCCTAATCAAAAGCAGTGAAGTCCCAAATCACTTCCCAAGAAACAAGCTCCTATTCAACTCCGAAGCCTGCAGGGCTTCAACAATAATAACCCCGGGCGAAACCCGGGGTTTATGAGCCAATTTATCCTTCCAGCAACCCCAAAGTGGGTTGAACATTTTTTTTTCAAAAAGCCCGGAATCAAATACACAACCGTTCAAAAAAACCAATTTGCCATCTATTAAAATCGAACTCAGGTTAACAAGACTGCCCGATAATATCGAAGTGGACACCTTTACTGACGATGTTGTCAAAAAATTTTGTGGAGTTCTTCAGATCATGGGACTTGGCGATATGAACCATGATACTGATCTCGGGGTCAACATCTCTCACGGCTTCACTGGCGCGCTTTAGCAGTTCATAAAAGGAGCCTGATGCGCTTCCTTCAATTTTTCCTTCGGGCCATAATATCCCGTTGTGGATTTCATTACCAATTTGCACCATTTCAGGGGCCACCCCTTCTTCGATAAATCGGCTAACGGTCTCCCTGGTATAGCTATAAATTTTGTCTTCCAGTGCGGATCCTTTTAAATCAGCCCATGATGCAGGCATAAACTGCTTGCCCGGATCTGCCCAGGTATCGCTGTAATGAAAATCCAGTAGAAATTTCATCCCGGCTTGCTTTACTCTTTTGGCCATTTCCAAGGTCTTTTCCAAGCCACAATAGCCCTCCTTTGAATAGCCGTCTTCTGAAGTGGGATCTACAAATAGCCGTAACCTGATCCAATTAAAACGGTGGTCTTTTAAAATTTGCACCACATCTTTCTCACGACCATTGTCCGTATAGGTAGCTCCTCTGGCTTCCATTTGTGGGACAAAAGAAATATCTGCACCGATGATGGGTTTTTCTATGTCGACGGAGTCTTTCAACTGCCCTTTATCGCGCTGGAACTCAATGGTAGCCATATTTTCAACATTCATTCCTGTTGAGTTTATGGGCGACAAGTTGGAAATATCCCTTCCTAATCTCCCCTTTTCGGGGCTGCCTGAAAGAGAAGTTAGGGTAAAACCGATTAAAAGAGCGATTTGGAATAATGGTAATTTTTTCGGGTTCATAGCTAAATTGTTTGTAATCGAGTCTATTGAAAAAACCATATCAGGGCATGTTCTTTTTTTGAACCGTCCATTCTTTGGATTGTGCGAGTCCGCTGGGATCTCCTGAAAACAACTTTCCTGCTTGTAGATTTCTTTTTAACTGCCATTTGTACCAGGCTGTCGCTACCCTGGCAAACTCCCCTCCATGCGGCTGGGCGTAGGTACCGCCATGACCCACATCCATATTGCCTACAAATACAGGAACATGGTCAATTCGGTTGAAGTCATCCATGCCGTTGTTGTAGGCAATGTCCTTTTCACCACCCAACAAGTACAAAGTAGGGGAGTGCAATTGCTTTAGCTGTGCTTTGTCGAGGCTGGGCATGCCGGGCATCCCGTCCCCTGGGTTCGCGAGAATACCACTATTGCATACCACCACGGTGGTGATCCTTGGATCCGGTGCCACTTCCAAGGTTTGCAACCCCCCGCAGGACATACCGCTCACCGCAATTTTTGAAGTATCCACTTTCTTATAGAGTGGACTATCCTCATTTTCATTACTGGCAATGGCCCAATCGATAGCAGCTATCATTTGAGCGGAAGTTGACTTGCCGGTCCCTTTCTCGCCTTCCTTGGGCATTGGTCCCAGCGCTATGACCAAAAAACCATGGGAAGCGACTTCACTTAAAAAATTCACGTGTTCCCAGGGGGAGTTGGCGCAAGCTCCATTTCCCCAGGCGATGATGGGCAATTTCTCCTTATCACCAAATTCACTCAGGTCCTGAGGTCTAAATACGGTGTGAGTGCGTAATGAAGGGTCTTGCTCCATGATGGCAGGGTAAGGTCCAGTACCACCATCTTCTACGACCCTAAATGCGCTTTCCTGTGCCAAGGAGAGATTGGTAAACCCAGGCAACACCAAAACCAAAAGGAACATGATTTTTCCCATTTGCAAAATATTCATCCAAGGATAATTCACATAATGTTTTATTACAGACATGTTTTTCGGTTTTTATATAAGGATGAAATGTTTAGTCCCCAATTTAACTAAATCTTTCAAAATACTTTAATGGAATCGAAATTAATTGGTATGGCTAAACGATCCCCAAGAATTTATTTTTCAGATCTGAAATGACAATCCTTTTTTGAACCTCATTTGACACTTGAGAGAAGATAAGATATTTTTTGATAATAGGGGCTGATGCTTTTTTTGTACGCGTTACCCATTTTTAAACCTTGGAAAAGATCATTTTTCCGGGTCAGGTTCCTCTAATATGCCCTTAAGTGCCTCATATAGTTCCTTCTTTTGAACCATATAAGGTATATAAGGGCATATAAGATTTTTTTGATAATTTCCTGTGTAATACGCACTTTTAAACCGAGGGAAGGGTGATTTTCGATCTTAAACGCCTTTAATTTTATAAACCATATAAGGGCATATAAGACTTTTTTGATATTATGGATTGCTGCCTATTTTTTGTATAATATCCAATTGTAAATCAAGATAAAGGTTATTTTTCTGTGTTAGATCCCACTTATATGCCTGATATGATTCCTTTATTAAACCACTTATATGGCCTTCAATGCCTTATATGGTTGCTTTTTTAACACACTTATATCGCCTTCAATGCCTTATATGGTTTTCTATTTCGCAACCGTCTACTACCGCATCTGCTTCAGCACCTTACGGAATTTGCGAATCGCTTTTTTACCCGTGGCATTCAACTCTGCAAAATCGAGCGGTCGCGTTTCCAGCAAATCGCTCCGCAGATCATAAATTTCCCCATCGGCATAGTACTTCCATTCGGTGTCGTAAACAAAGGTCCGGGGCTTGAAATTGCCCCAATTGGGGTCGTAATGGCAAAATACCCATTCCCGAACCGGTCCGGTATACCCGGAATCCGTCAATTGGGGATAAAAACTGATCCCATCCTGGGGTCCAGGCAAGGCATTGGGTTTCTTGCCGGATACTTCCAGCAAAGTGGGTAAAAAATCCGTCAGGTCGATCAGGTTTTCATTTCTGCTGCCCGCAGCGACCGTCCCGGGCCAATAGGCCAACATCGGCACATGCGTCCCCAAATCGTTGGTATAGCCCTTGTTTCCGCGCAACTCCTGTCCCTTAAACCTGGTGACCACATCCCGGTCGGTGCCGTTATCACCCACAAACAGGATCAGCGTGTTTTCGGCAATGCCCAGTTCCGCCACCTTGTCGATAATCCGTCCCACCAACTTGTCCATATAGGTTACCATCCCAGGGAAATACTGAGGATCGTTGACACGCTTTTGGGGATCGTAGGATGCAAAATCGGGGGAACCCGGATACGGCTCAAAGGGATCGTGGGTCAGCGCCATGGGGAAATAAGCGAAAAAGGGATCACCTGCCTGCTGCTCTACAAAATCCTCCAGATAGTCGGTAAAAAGGTCCGGACCGTACTGCCCGTCAAACTTTTCCAGTCCACTGCCTTTAGTTTCCAATAAGGGGTCTTTGTACCGGGAACCCAGATCGCTCACCTGCCACAGCCGATAGGAATCGAAGCCGGCTTCCTCCGGCAGGCTGCCAACCTTTCCCCCGGCCAATTCCCGCTGCCGGGCATTGCCATACAATTGCCACTTACCGACCACGCAGGTGGCATAGCCCTGTTCCTGAAGCCAGTGGGCCATCGTTTTCCCGTTAGGATCCAGCAAGCCGAAACCGATGTAATTGCGGAAATTGTATTTCCCTGTCATGAGTTTTACCCGGGAGGGGGTACACAAGGGCATGGCATGGGCATTTTCAAATACCATTCCTCTGGCAGCCATGCGGTCCAGCGAGGGCGTTTGATGTTCTTTATTCCCATAGGCCGGCAAGACCTCATAGCCCAGATCATCGGCAAAAATCAGGATAATATTGGGGGGCTGTTGGGCTTTAAGGGAAGGTATCGTCCCCGGTATACCCAGAAAAATGCAGAGGAGGAAGAAAAGAGGATTTGGTTTCAAAATGAGGGGAATTAGTGATGGAACTTTCTTTAAACGGTTATTTTTAAGGTATTAAGCTAACTTAAATTCGAAGATTTTCCAATGCTGACATGCATCAATCCGGGAATAATTTGCTTCCGCTTTCATCGGGAAAAATTCGATGCTCGGTTGCTAGCAAGCCTCATTGGCGAGGGCTCAATTCCACCGTAAGGGATTGGCCTGCATAAACGCCATCGGGCAATTGCAGGGTGATTAGGCTGGTATTGGTGCTTCTGTTCCATGTTGCCTTTCCTTTTTTGGATGCCACTTTGTATTTCCCTGGCAAGCTTATCTTGAATTCGCTGTTGCTCCGACCAGGATCTGCTACGGTCAGAGATTGAATGGAATTGCCATCGTTTTTAATCAGTACAATTCCCGGTTGCTCTACGGTCAGTTCGGCTCCATCGGTCAGGGAAAGGGTACCGGCTTCGTAAAATACGGCTTGCGTTTGCTCCAGGCCAGGGTGGTGCACCGCCTGTAGCCGCTGATTATTAGCCAGAATGGTTAACCCGGACTGTGAAAGGGAAGCCAGCTCTTCCAGATCGATTCTTGGAGCGACCAGATAAGCATACCCGGCATCCTGAGGACGGATGCCGTGATCGAAATAAGCGGTCAGAACTTTTTTTCGGACCTCTTTGGTGGAAACATTTTTCTGATCGGTGATGTCGGCCCAGCTTCCACTCTCTTCCTGGTTTTTAACCGTCAGGGTAGGTACGTTGGGAAACCAATAGCCGACTCCATTATGGTACAGCCATTCCAAATCTTCAAGTTTGTGTTCCCCCTCAGGTAAGACCCGGGAATCGCTGTCCTTTTGCTGTACCCGGATCAGGCCCCTGAGCAAGACCTGATCCACCGTCGTGGCTACGTAATGGGGCTTATCCGAAGCAATTCCGGCTCCTAAACAGACATAGACCCGATCAAAGAAAAACCATCCCTTTTTTGCTTTGGTACCATCGTGCGGGCTGATAAAATCAAAGCCTACCGCACCAAAATAGCCGTCTTCGGCAGCACCCACAAAATCCGTCAAGCCATCCATCTGGATATCATCGGGACCGTGTAATTCGGGTTTTTGAAGAATGGTGGTACCGGATATTTTCTGCCAGTCGTAAACGGGCCAGATATCATGGTACTCATCGCCATTTAATAACAGGTAATTGGTGCCATCCGCCCGGTGGTGGGTGGTGATGCCTGGACCATTATAGGGCATTTCCATGTTTCGGTTGCGGGTGGAGAACATCCGTACGGTAGTGTAAAAATCCGGTCGCTGCAGCACAAAATGTTCGGTCTGCCAGAAAAACTTGGCAAAAGCGCGGGTAGGGGATCGCTCGCCTTTACGTAGCTGTATGATTTCCTCCAGCTCCTCTTTGCGGTAATCGGTACTACGCAAAAGCCGTTCGATCTCCACCGTACCTTTAGGTTGGAAGGTGGATGGATTGGAGATGGCCCTGTTTTTTACGCTAATGTCTTCGTATATACCGTAAACCAGTTGCTTGTAGACCCCGTCCAGGTAATAATCCACCAGCTGGTTGATCCGGTCGGTGTCAAAGGCGTAGGAAGTTCCGGCTACATAGTCTGCCCATTCACCAAAGGCATTGGCGTATTTTCCATAGCCGTAGGAGGTGGTATTATTTACCCGATCCACCCGGTGGTGAAAGCTATAGTCGTGCTGTATGCCCCGCTCTCCCGTAGAAAATTTGATTTCGTTGGCAATGATGGAAATGACCTCGTCAAAGGCTTCTTTATTTCTTATGAAAAGCAGTTTTTTAGCCAAAATACCGGCTATTACGATCCGGTCTCCGCTGGGACGTGCGCCAGAGGCCTCCATATGGGCTCTGCCAATGATGGGTTGGGCTTTATCCACCAAATCCTCCGGTAATTCATCCCCCATCAAAAGCATCAGGTTGACCAGATTGGTGGGAGTGGTGATTTGGTTGTTGTGCCAGTTGTCCCCTACGAAATCGTTATCCACCCAATATTCCAACGATAAGGAGATCTTTTCCTTTAACTCCGGGTCTTGGTAAAAGGGGGAGGAAGGAATGGTATAGGCTTTCGCCAGGTAAACCAGATCAGCCGTATGGTGCCGATGAGGAAATCCAGCCGTTCTACTCAGATCCGCATAGTCTATCGCTGGAAAGGAACCGTCCGAATCCATTCGATCCAGGATATCCGTTACCCGCTCAATAGAAATGGAGGTAGTCATCAACTCGGCCACTACTCGTTTTCGGATGGTATCGAGTTCTTGGGCACGGCTGAAATTGGTAAATGAAAGTATCAAAGTAATGACCGGCAGTATGCTGCCTGTCGCAATCGTTCTCATAGGATGGGTATTTTGGGTTTACAAGCTGTTAATTTGACCGACCGGTAAAAGGAAAATTTAGTTGCCCTCTTGCTGATTTCTCGCCATTTCCTCCATTTTTTTACGCAGGGAAAGCGGACGCATATCGGTCCAGACTTCTTCGATGTAATCCAGACATTCCTGCTTATTCCCTTCCTTTCCTACTGAAGTCCAGCCCAGTGGAAGTTCCCGGTTTGCCGGCCAGATGCTGTATTGTTCCTCATGGTTGACCACCACCTGGAAATGCGTATTTTCGTCGTCCCACATAGTATAAATAATTTAACGTTTGGCTATTAAATGTACGTATTATTTGAAAAAATGCAAGTCATTGTTTTGTTAAAATGTTAGAAAAGGAGATAATGGTTGGTATAGGTAGTAGGATCAAAAAATTTGTAAGTAAGAGGTCTGGAGCATACCTGTTTTTCCGAAAATATTTTTATATTTAGGTATAAATAATTGATATAAAACACATTAGTTTTTTTTTAAAACCTGTAAGGATGATATCAGGAAATGAAATCGGATCGGACGCTTCAGCCATTTTGTCCCCGGAGGAAATTCATGCACTTTCTAGCTGTTGTGAAGGAGATAAAAACTTAATGATCAGTGTGTTTGATAAAAGGAATAAGGAATTTTTGTACCATAATGACTCCTTTAAAACCATTCTTGGTTACAGCAGGAAAGAAATGATTCGGGGAGGTTGGGATTTTTGGTTTCAGAAAATCAGGCCTGATGAATTAGCTGGAATTCGTCCCGTATTCGAGTCCCTCATTCAAAACCCGGATTTTTTTAATGGACGAAATTCAGTTCCTTCTTTTTCTTACCATATCCAGGATGCTTATCGGAAATGGTACCTGATACAGCACCAGGTATCTCTTTTAATAAAGTCATATAATGAACTTATAATCAGTTATTTATATGATGTAACCAACAAAGAGTGTATCGAAAATACCTTTTACCGATTTCGTTTTTCTGTACAGCAAAAAAACTGTGGGATATCCAATCGGGAGATGGAGGTGCTGTTCCTGATTGGGGAGGGATTTTCCTCCAGGCAGATAGCTGATAGACTCTACATCAGCATCCATACGGCTATTTCTCATCGGAAGCATCTGATTGAAAAATTTGCCGTAAAAAACACGGCCCAACTCATTAAAGAAGCCTCCAAATCGGGTTTTATTTAAAAAAATCCCCCAAAATGGGGATTGCGGCTTTCCGAATATCCCATTACATTTATTTTTAGTAACAAACTGATTATAAATCAGTTGAAAACGCCATTTTATTTTTAGCCGCAAACCCCTTTTCCATGAAAAAGCCAATCCGAAAATCCGCCTTGTCCGGAATGATGGAACCCCTGAGTCTGAAGACCAAGGCAGACAAAAAAGCTTCCCAACAATTAAACAAGTTGTTGTCCCGATCTCATTTAGAAGGAAAACGCGTGGTGTTTGGTTGCAGCAGCCGCATTCGGCATAGCCTCGCTCCGGATGGTTCCTCCATTACATTCGCTTCCAAAGGCGATTTGTACAATCATTGGATATGTTGTTTAAACTATGAACTGGATCGGGACTGGATGTGGCAAGCCCTCGAGACAGAAGCTTTTTGGGTAAGACGATCCAAAAAATTTACCCACGATACCGAGGAAGGGGAAATTAACGTAATCGCAGGAAAACTCAAAATGATTCGCACGGCTTCGTTCGAGTCCCTGGACGGACCGCAGCGAAACAGTAGCCAGCTAGTGTTTTTCGACGCCGTGGAGCCCAAAAGCGAGGACACGAAAGCGTTTCCGGATACCATTGACCTGAGCTACAGCCTGGAAGCCCGGTTCAGACCAGATCATGGAGCCACCAATGATGCATTGGAAACCATTGAAATAACCCTACCCATAACCAGCCCGCCCGCTCAGGTGCCCAAAATCGTTTCGGCTGGCTATGCGCTGTCTCCTTACATTCGGGACGAAAAATATGCCAATAGCGAATCCAGAAAACGCTATTTGTGGATCGAGTTTGACCAACCGGTGGAAGACCCTCAGGATTGCTATTTTGCCCGGGTCCTGGCTCAGGCGCCGGATCAGTTGATCAGCAATAATCATCCGTCCCTATTTTTGGCACCGGAGGAACCCTCCTTACCAATAGATCCCGAACCCATAAGGATCGTTTCTCCGGCTTCTTCCAATGATTTAGCTGGCCTGAACGCCATGCAGCCCATGCTCAAAAGTAAAGATAGCGACGTACACTACATCCTGCCGCTTCCACCGGGTCTTCATGCCCACAGCGATGAAATGTTTGGGTTTTTTACCTATGAATTTAGAGTAGGTCATTTCGAGCGGAAACCGGTCGATGAGGGCGATCCGGCAGAAAAGGTTTGGACCACCGCTCAAGGCAGGTTTGGCCGTCGTTTAAAAATGCAGGGGATTCAGCATCCTGCTCCTGTCCTGGCCTGTGTACCCAATCGGGATAAAGAAAAGGTTTGGGTAACCGCTCCCTATGCGGTAGCTGTTCATAAGGGTAAAAATGTAACGGCGGATCCGCCACGAACGGAGTTATGGGCATTGCTCTATGCACAGGTAACGCGGGTGGATAATCAGGATTACCGCAATATCTTATTGGATGACCAGCCCTTGGATTGGAGAATACAGATTAGGCCGCCATCCCAGCGAAATACAGGGGAACCGTACACGAATCAGCAATTGCAACTTCTTAACCAGGCGGCAGTAAAAATACAGAAAGGCCAGGAGGGTATATCGGAAGCCGGTAAATTCCTGAAACTTAAAACCGCCGGCAATAAAAACAAGAGTGCCACCAAATATGGAACCACGGTTTGGACAAACAAAAAAATCAGTCAATTACTGCAGTTGTATGGTTTACCTACCGACGCATCCCTGAGTGTAGTGGTCGTAGAAGTATTGCCGCAAATTAAAAATGTCTTTGACCATGTGTCTGGTTTGGACGATGCCCCGGTAGCAGAGGCAACAAGTAATTTTATAAACGCAGATCAACGGGAAGCCTTTAATCAAAGCTACCGGCAGCGGTTCCGTTCAGATACTTCCAAAGCTACCAGCGCGGTAAACCACAGTAGCCCTGTGAGCGATGAATTAGGGCATCACCGTATCTTACGAAGTTCTCGTTTGACAAAGGTACCGGATATTTGTCGCACGGATTGTGAATAATAATCCAGCGGCCTTCTCATACTTTATTTAAACATGAATAGGCTTTAGATTGAATGCCTATGGTGGTATCCATCTTACAATAACGTTAAAATGGCAAGTTTCATTTTTATGATTATTTCATGGAGAAATTTGCCGACCTTGAAATAGGTCTCGCTTTGAAAGAAACGCAGGTACCTGCCGGAAAATGGTAGAGAAATGACCTCAAATAAAATCGAGCCTACCTGCGATTTTTACGGTTTCATTTTGAGTTAAGGGTCATCTTTTCTTTTAGCAAAGAGTAGGGGTTTTTTAAAAACGGTTTACTTTTGTCACCATACTTCGGAATTTTCCGGTAATATTTTGTAACCATTACGCACCTAAAAATCATGCAATTACCCAGCCTAGTCAGCCTTAAAAAAGAACTGCAGCATCGAGACTCTAACGAATTGATCGAGCTAATCCTGAATTTGAGTAAGTTCAGCAGGGACAACAAGGCCTTTCTATACTTTAAATTATACGAGACTGAGGATGCATCCCTATTCCTGGATACGGTAAAAGAAGAATTGGAAAGTGCATTCTACTCCGCCAATAGCAAAAACTATTATGTAGCGAAAAAGGCTGCACAAGGCATTCGCAGAATTTTAAACAAAAACCTTAAATTCACCAAAGATCCGCAGGTAAAGATTGAATTAATCACTTTTTTCTGTCAGCAACTAGAGGAGTTTGGCTATCTGGAATACCGATATCCAGTCATTGATAACTTGTATGCCATGCAGGTGGGTAAAGTTGAGAAGCTTATTGGCAAGCTTCACGAAGACCTTCAATTTGACTATCGGGAACAGCTTGAAAATCTCAAAAAGCCAATCAACAACGTTCCTTAAGTGAGGAAACCATTCGACCAAAATCAGATTTTCTTCAAATTGTTGCCCTACTTTGCTTTCTGCCTGGGGTTCACGTTCCCTTCATGGGATTGATTACCCGGTGATTTTTGCTAACTTCAATAAAAACTAAGGATCTTTTGCCCTATAAAATCCCTTCTCAAATGAATTTAGATGCTGCATTCATTTTGCGGCGAGGTAAGCTTCGGACTATTTGGTCCCTGGTTTTTCTGGTTTTTGCTGCAAGCTGTGGGAATAAAATTACTACCAGAGATGTTCCGGTGGCCGTTCCGGAGACCTTTTCCCTTTCCACAGGTGCATCAGCATTAGAAACGGATTGGTGGAAATCCTTTGAAGATCCCGCCCTGAATTCATTAATTGATAGTGCGCTTTATTATAACCTTGACTTGAAAAGTTCCTGGTATCAGGTAGCGCAGGAAGCCAGTAATGTGGCCATTATAGCATCTGAAAGGGTTCCACAGGTTTTTTTAGAGTTACAGGGTGGCGCCAGTCGGCCAGTTCCTGATTTTGTAGGTGGTGAAAATACCCAGTTATCATTGAGAAGTAGTTATGAAGTGGATCTTTGGGGTAGGGTTAAACAGAGCAAGCTAGCCGCTCAAAACCGGCTAAAAGCTTCCTTTCTAGACTACCAAACCCTGGCCATTAGCATTGCAGGAGAAGTAGCACTGACCTGGTTTTCCTTGCAGGCCTTTCAGGAACAGTTGGATCTGATTCAGGAGCAAACGGAATACAATCAACAGGTGCTGGCATTGATCCGGGCCCGATTTGCCAGCGGACAGGTGAGGGGAGTAGACATACTGCGCCAGGAGCAGTTGATCCAAAATACCCAAGAACAGGCAACCGCCATTCAGATAGAAGTGAAAACACTCCAGAACCGGTTAACCGTCTTATTGGGAGCGGCACCGGGAAGTATCTCCCTTCCATCGGAAAATGCCCTTCCCGAATTAGGCCCCTTGCCTGATGCAGGCCTTCCGATGGAATTAATCAACCGTCGGCCGGATATTCAAAGTAGCTTCAATCAAATGGAGGCCGCAGATAGGGAAGTGGCAGTTGCCATAAGCAATACGTACCCCAGGCTGACATTTAACTTTACCGGAGCGCTCCGATCGAATACGCTCACCAATCTGGTAGAGTCCCAGGCAGCGTCACTGACCAGTAGTCTGCTGATGCCTCTTTTCTACGGAGGAAGGCTAAATGCTGAGAAAGAACAGGCAGAGGCTTTCCGGGAGCAACAAATACAAGCTTATGGACAGACCGTGTTGTTGGCGCTTCAGGAAGTGGAGGATGCCTTGATCCGGGAAAGCCTTCAAAAAGAGCGGATAGGCTATCTTGAAAGCCAGCTTGACCTGGCCGAACGGGCCTTCCAGCAATTACGTGTCGAATACCTAAATGGTTCCATTGCCTACCTCGATGTATTGGTAAGCCTGGACCAAATGCAGCAATTGAAAAGAGATTTGGTAAGTGCTGAATTAGATCAGTTGCTATTTAGGGTTGCGCTATTTCGCGCGCTTGCAGGAGGCTTTGAAACGCCCAACGAAACCGGAGGAGAATTTAGCTTTAATGAAAACACAATTCCGACAGAATGACGCAAAAGAAAACCATATGGATTAGCCTGGGATTATTGGCAGGCAGTATTCTCGTAGTCCTGATCTTTTTTTGGACAGCCCCCGAAGCGGAGATGGAAGGAGCTTCCAAGACCACTGCCATGCTAGTAGATGTGGTACAAGCCGAAAGGGGAGATTTTTCGCCTACCGTGGTGGCTACCGGCATTGTACAGCCAGCTACAGATATTTCGCTTAGCAATCAGGTAGGAGGGGAGGTCACCCGTATCGCCCCTGAATTTCTTCCGGGAGCTTATGTGAATAAGGGAGAGCTGCTGCTTCAAATTAATCCTGCCGATTTCGAAAACACCCTCATGCTTAGGAAAAGTGATTTGGCTCTTGCTCAATCCGATTATGAGGTGGAGCTGGGCAGGCAGGACGTGGCCCAAAAAGATTACGAACTTATCGGGGATGAATTATCCACTGAAAACAGAAATCTTGTCCTTCGCAAACCGCAATTGGAAGCGGCAAAGGCCAATGTGGCTGCTGCCGAAGCGGCCGTTAACCAAGCCTCGCTGGATTTGGAGCGGGCCAGCATTCGGGCACCTTTCGATGCACATATTTTATCGCGGAATGTCAACCTCGGTTCCCAAATCGCACCCGGCTCAGATATTGGCCGCCTGGTAGGTATTGACGAATATTGGGTAATGGCCAACGTACCCCTTTCCAAGGTAAATTGGCTGGAGATTGGAGAAAATACAGATGGTTCAGGAGCTCCGGTTAAGATCGTTCACCCCGCTGCCTGGGAGCCCGGCCAATTCCGGGAAGGTAAGGTTTCGCGGCTGGTGGGTTCATTGGATAACCAAACCCGGCTCGCAAGGGTTATCATACAGGTACAAGATCCTCTGATGCGACGGGAACCCGACCCGGATAAACCACCGCTAATTATTGGAACGTTTGTCGAAGTTCAAATTGAAGCTCGGAAACTGGAAGATGTTACCCGTCTGGAACGCCAGTACATCCGACCTGGAAATACCGTCTGGGTCATGGAAGAAGGGGAGTTGGCTATCCGGGAAGTAACTATTCTATTTGAAGATCAGGATTATGCTTATATCAATGAAGGATTGGAAGACAACGCACAGGTAGTAGCCACCGATCTGGCTACCGTGGTGGACGGTTCGCCGCTTCGCCTGGATGAAGATTAACCTACCATCGTCATGAAAGAAGGAACAAAGCCCGATACTGAAAAAGGAGCCATTGCCTTTATGGCCCGAAGACCCATCATCACGAACCTGCTGATGGTTATCTTGCTTGCAGGTGGTGTTTATACCATGTATACCATTCAAAAGGAGGTTTTTCCACAGTTTCAACTGGACATTGTGGAAATATCCGTGGTCTACCCGGGTGCGGCACCCGAGGAAGTGGAACAGGGCATCGTTCTTCCAGTGGAAGAAATCGTACGGGAAGTGCAAGGCATTAAAGAGATCATCTCTTCAGCGAATGAAGGTTCGGGTACCGTGGAAATTTGGCTGATTCCAGGTACGGACCGCATGAAAGCCCTCCAGGATATCAATCAGGCGGTAAGCCGGATACAAACCTTTCCTGACGACATTGAAAGGCCCCAGATTGTGCTTCAAAATCAGCAGATGGATGTAATGCAGGTGGGGATTTATGGGGATGTAGATGTCTGGACGTTGCGTATTCTGGCAGAAAGGCTTCGAACTCGCTTTTTAAGTGATGATCAAATCACCCAGGTAGAAATTGGCAACGTGCCTGATTTCGTGACGCATGTGGAAATTCCCCGCAACACCTTGCTGAAGTACAATCTCACCTTAGGACAGGTAGCGGATCTAATCGAAAACTCCAGCCGGGATATCCCTGCCGGATCGATTGAAACCCTATCCGGAGAAATTCTGCTGCGCATGGAAGAGCGCAAACTCGTTGCCGACGAATTTGCGAAAATCGATATCATATCTTCCGAATCCGGCTCTACGGTCACTCTGGGAGATATCGCCACTATTCGGGACGGTTTTGAAGAAGTCGGATTTCACGGGCAATTTGAACAACAGAATACGGTGGACCTGGAGGTATTCCGAATTGGTAATCAATCTCCGCTGGAAATAGAAGCTGCTGTTAAAACAATTTTAGAGGAGTTTAAACCTAGTTTACCTCCGGGGGTGCAGGTACGGATTGAGAGTAATCGGGCAGAAGATTTCCGCGAGCGACTTTCCTTGCTCACTGAAAACGGCTTGATGGCCATCGTAATCGTACTCGTTATTTTGGGATTATTTTTGGAGTACCGATTGGCTTTTTGGGTCATGATGGGCATGACCATTTCGTTTGTGGGTGCCATGATCTTTTTTCCAGCAGTTGGGATCAGCATCAATATGATCTCCATGTTTGGCTTTTTGATTGTGTTGGGAATCGTAGTGGATGATGCCATTGTGGTCGGAGAAAATATATACGAATACCGGCAAAAGGGCTATTCCTATATGGATGCAGCCATTCTGGGTGCCAAAGATGTGTCCAAACCGGTGATTATCAGTATTCTGACCACCGTAATTGCGTTTGTTCCCCTGTTATTTATCCCGGGTGAAACCGGTAAATACTGGTGGCCCCTCCCGGTGGTGGTGATCGTGGTGCTTTTTGTTTCGCTTTTTGAGGCCCTATACATTTTACCGTCTCATGTTACGAAGACACCAAAAGCAAAAAAGCACCCCTGGATTCTTAAACTGGAAACCTGGCAAAGGGCCATTGCAGAAGGATTTAACCGTTTTGTCAATCGAACCTATAAGCCTTTCCTGGATCTTTGCCTGCGAAATCGTTATCTCACTTTTTCCGCAGCCATTTCTCTTTTAATTCTGGTAGGTGGGTTTGGCTATAGCGATCACATGGGGATGGTATTGATGCCGGAAGTAGCGGCTGACGAAATCGAGGCTGCTGTTCGCCTTCCGGTTGGAACCACTAATGACCAGGCCGCAAAAATTGCCAGGGAAATCACTACGAATACCCGAAACATGTTTGAAACCCATAACCTGTATGAGGTGGCAGAAGGGGTAAAGACAAATGTCCGGGGAAAGGATTTTATAGATGTGGAAATTGTCATGAAACCACCGGATGAGCGGGACATGAGTCCCAAAGAATTGATCGAGCTATGGCGGGATAATATTGGTGATATTAAAGGAGTAGACCAAATTAACTTTGAAGCAGAACGCGGTCCGGGAGGCGCACGACAGGATATCAGCGTGGATTTAAGTCACCCGGATATTGATGTCCTTGAGCGGGCCACGGAAGAATTTTTGCAACGTGCAAATGAATTTTCCGAGACCCGGGATGTAAGCGATAATTACAATAAAGGCAAGCTGCAACTGGGATTTGAACTGTTGCCGGAAGGTCGCAACCTGGGGCTTACGCCAAATATCGTAGGCCAGCAGATCCGGGATGCCTTTTTTGGTGCGCTGGCTATGCGGCAACTACGGGGAATCAACGAGTTTGAGATCCGGGTAAAATTGCCCCTGGAGGAACGAAAAGACATGGATTACCTGGAGGACTTTATCATTCAGGCTCCCAATGGCACCGCAGTACCTTTGCTGGATGTGGTACGTATCAAAGAAGGGGAAACGTTTACCAATATCAACCGCCGGGATGGCAAAAGAGTAGTAAACGTAGGCATGGACGTAGAACCTCCAGCGGCTCAGACCCGAGTGCTGAATGCTTTGAACGAGCGGGTTTTGCCACAGCTGCGAGCAGATTTCCCTGGTTTAGCCTGGACCTATGAAGGAAGTCAGGCGGAAATGCGCGAATCCACAGAGGCTTTGTGGTCCGGTTTTATTATCGCCATGCTACTTATTTTCTGTCTATTGGCAGTTGCTCTTGGAAGTTATACCCAGCCCATTGTGATCATGATGGCCATTCCATTCGGAATCGTAGGGGCCGTAATAGGACATATTCTGTTAGGGTATGATCTTTCCCTGGTCAGTCTGATGGGAGTAATTGCGCTCTCAGGAGTGGTGGTTAATGATTCCCTGATTATGATCGACTATGCTAACAAGCACCGCGGCGAGCATACCACTGCTTTTGAAGCCATTCATGAGGCGGGCGTACGAAGGTTCCGACCCATTATTTTGACAACCCTGACCACCTTTGGCGGGTTGACACCTATTATTCTGGAAACCTCCAGTCAGGCGATGCAATTGATTCCAATGGCCATTTCCTTAGGCTTTGGGATTATTTTCGCCACGGGCATTATTTTGGTAATCGTACCCTGTCTTTATATGATCTTTGATGACCTGGTCCAAGCGGCAAAACCAGCTGAAAAGCAGGAAGAGATATCTGCGTAAAATGGTAAAATACCCGTATATTCGGACAAATTTATAGATTTATGAAATCATTTGTTCGTCCAATATTGCTATTAGTAGTGCTTGCCTGTCCTTTTCTGCTTCGGGCGCAGGTAGTGGATCAGGAAGTCCACCGGGTTGTATTTCAGGTTACTAAAGGAGAGGCTGCTGACCAAGAACAAGCCATAGGCCAACTCAATAACATCCTGAGGGCCCTGCCCAATGCGGAAATTGAGGTGATCTGTCATGGAAAAGCCTTGCCGCTACTTCTTGAAGCCCAAAGCCAGGTAAAATCAGGTATTACAGACCTGCTTAGCCGAGGGGTTGTCTTCGCTGCCTGTGAAAATACCATGCGAAGGGCCGGAGCAAGTAAAGATGACCTAATATCCGGCGTAATTACCGTTCCTTCGGCTCTGGCAGAAATCATCATTAAACAGGAGCAAGGCTGGGCGTATATCAAGGCGGGTAATTAGTGCGGATAGGGTTTCTTGGGTAATGCTTATTGCTTATCAAGGCCCGGATAGGTTTGCCAAGTTCAGAGGCCCGGGTGCCAATTTCAATTCATAGCCTCTTGGTAGTGCCTGCATCAGCGCCAATCACGTGCTGGAGGGTATTCAATTCCCGCCATTCGTGCGCTTTATCTTTCAACAAATTTATGCGACGATCTTCAGTAGTATTTCTAATTTTCTTGATGACTCTAATTCCACGATTGATGGCAAAAACGAATCAGAAAGCGGCCTCCGGTAAAGATTCAGCAGTCAGCTACCAGGTAACCCTCAGTCCAGCGGAAAACGGGTCTTTCAGTATATGGCCGGAAATTCCTGCTGACGGAATGGTAAAAGCGGGGACAGGGTTAACCGTCAAAGCTACTCCTGCTTCTGGTTATAGCCTGGATGCCATTTATTACACGGTAAAAGGAGGCATGTGGGGAACGACAAGTCATGAGTTTTTTTCCTCAGAAGTTACCCTAACGGTGACAAAGGACATGACTCTGGGTGCCGTTTTTGTTGAAGATTCCCTGGTGAAAAACATCCAGGTAATTCAGGATATGGTATATGCCCAACCAGGCGTAAAACCCTTGAAATACGATGTTTATTCCCCTAAGGGAGCCAGGGAACTTCCGGCAATCGTCATCATCCACGGCGGAGGCTGGTCCTCCAATAACGAAGACATCATGCGTGGACTGGCTCGGGAGCTGGTCAAAGAAGGAAAATACGTTGTATTCAGTATAGATTACCGCTGGATCAATAAACTGGATGGAGATCCTGCACCCAACCACATGCACCAGCTCATTGAAGATGTATTTGGAGCCATTGCCCATATTCAGGAGCATGCCCTGGAATACGGTGCCGATCCCATGCGGATTGCGGTAACCGGAGACAGTGCCGGTGGCCATTTATCAGAAGCGGCGGCACTACTCAGTCCGCATATTGGAAATGGTGGCTTTGGAGAGCAGGAGGGGTTGTATGCGTTTATGCCCAGCTATGTTCCCCCCTCAAAATCAGTAGATCAGGTAAAAGAGGAAATCAGTAGGGCCATAAAGGCAGCGGCTCCAAGCTATGGTCCGTCCGATGCCGTTGATTTTAAAGGATTTATGGAGCAGACAGATCGCGGATATTGGGATGCGGTTTCCCCCATCAGGCAGGTACCTTCTGTCCGGAAGCGGGCAATACCTCATTTCATAGTTCGTGGTACGAAGGATCCGCTTATATCGCATGAGATGGTTCAATCTTATGTAGAGGTGCTTCAGGATAAGGGACAAAAGGTCAGCTACATACAGGTAGAGGGTGCAGGTCATGCTTTTTTCGACTGGAAGCCGGATGCGCAAACCAGAGCTACTTTTGCCCGCTATGGCCAGCCGTATGCAGCCGAAATGAGGAAATTCTTTGATGGTATCTTTTACTAGAAAAACGATGAAAATAATCTTAGTTACAATTGCAGTACTATTAAATTGGGGAGGCCATGCGCAAACCACCTCTAATAGCTCCACGGATGGGGCTGCTCAGTCACTGAAGGAGCTGTTTGATGGGAAGTTTTATATTGGGACGGCCATGAATCGCCGTCAAATTACCGGAGAAAATCAAGCGGAAGTAGCGCTGATTAAAACGCAGTTTAATTCCATCACCCCGGAAAATGTGATGAAAAGCGAACGCCTGCAGCCCCGTGGGGGGGAGTTTACCTTTGATCTGGCAGATGCTTTTGTGGCATTTGGAGAAGCGCATGACATGCACATCATCGGACATACCTTGATCTGGCATTCTCAGGCCCCTCGCTGGTTTTTTACCGATAGACAAGGCAATGATGTTTCCCCCGACGTTTTAAAACAACGGATGGAAAGCCACATAAAAACCGTGGTGGGCAGGTACAAAGGGCGGGTTCATGGCTGGGATGTGGTCAATGAAGCCATTCTTGACGATGGATCCTACCGGGAAAGCAAGTTTTACGAGATTCTGGGCGAGGAATTTATTCAACTGGCCTTTCAGTATGCCCATGAGGCCGATCCGGAGGCGGCATTGTACTACAATGATTATTCCATGGCCAATGCCGGTAAAAGGGGAGGAGTGGTTAAAATGGTAAAGGCTTTACAGGAAAATGGACTAAGAATAGATGGCATTGGCATGCAGGGGCATGTGGGGATGCATCACCCTTCCCTGGATGAGTTTGAAAAAAGCATCACCACTTTTGCAGCTCTTGGGGTACCCGTGATGGTGACCGAACTGGATCTGAGTGTGTTGCCTTCCCCCGGGAATGCGGGAGGAGCTGAAATTTCCGATACCAGGGCCTATCAGGAAGAGTTCAACCCTTATACAAAAGGGTTGCCAGATGAGGTGAATGCCGCTTTCACCGAACGCTACCTGGATTTTTTCAAAATGTTTCTGAAACATGCCGATAAAATCAGCCGTGTAACCACCTGGGGTGCGGCAGATGCGCAGTCCTGGAAAAACAATTGGCCGGTCCGGGGTAGAACGGATTATCCACTGCTTTTTGATAGGGAGTATCAGGCGAAACCTATCGTGCATGCATTAGTTGAACTCATGAAAAATCAGTAAATCCATGGAGAAAAATCCATTCCAAATTGACCGACTAATAGTACTGCCCTTAATCCTTAGTGCCGCTTTTTACTTTTCGGCCGTCCCCGTTTGGGGCCAGGAGCAAAGTGAGGAAACCTTTAGCAATCCTATTTTCCCCGGTTTTTTTCCAGACCCGGGTATTTACGCAGTGGGGGAATATTTTTATTTGGTCAATTCCACTTTTTCCTTTTTCCCCGGAGTACCTTTATTCCACAGTAAAGATTTTGTGCATTGGAGACAGCTAGGACATATCCTGGACCGACCCGAGCAGATGGATGTAGAAGGTTTGGGTATTTCCGAGGGAATATTTGCCCCCACCATCCAATACCATGATGGGGTGTTTTACATGCTGACCACCCTGGTAGGCAAAGGGGGTAATTTTGTGGTAACAGCCACCGACCCTGAGGGCCCCTGGAGCAAGCCCATCTGGTTGCCTGCTGTTCGGGGCATAGATCCTTCTTTGTTCTTTGACGATGACGGCAATTCCTATATTATATACAATGGTGACGCCCCGAATAACCGCCCGCTTTACAGTGGGCATCGAACCATCCGGATCATCGGGTTTGACCTTGGAACCCTGAAAACAGTGGGGGAAGACCGGGTACTCGTGAACGGCGGTGTGAACATAGATGAAAAACCCGTATGGATAGAAGGTCCCCATATTTTTAAGACCAGGGGCTACTATTACCTTTGCGCAGCAGAAGGAGGGACCAGCGTCAACCACTCCCAAGTAATTTTCAGAACCCGAGACCTCAATGAAGCCTTTATTCCATACGAGGACAATCCCATTTTGACCCAGCGGCATTTGGACCCGAACCGGCCGAATCCCATTTCGGCAACCGGGCATGCTAACCTGATAGAAACTAAAAATGGCGACTGGTGGGCGGTATTTCTCGCCACCAGACCTTATGACACCGAGGATCATTATAACATTGGAAGGGAAACTTTTTTAGCTCCGGTGAAATGGACCGACGACGACTGGCCCATCATTAATCCTGATTACGAAGAAGTGCAATACCAATACCCCAGGCCGGATTTGCCGGAACATACCTTTGAAGACCATTTTCCGCTCTCCGGAAATTTTACCATTTCCGATGATTTTGATAAGGAAAAACTGGCGGATTACTGGTTTTTCATCCGTGTGCCAACGAGCAAATGGCACGGGATCGAGGACAAAAAGCTCACCTTTCAAGTAAGGCCGGAAACGGTGTTTGGAACCTCCAATCCCAGTTTTATCGGCAGAAGGCAGCAACATAATAAAGGGCAGGCCACACTGGAAATGTCCTTTAATGCCCGGAATCCAAACGAAAAAGCCGGCTTGTTACTTTTCCAAAACGAGACCCATCACCTGTTGCTCTGCATGAGCCAAAATACAGCCGGCAAGCCAATGGTGCAAGTACTGAAAGCCAACGAAGCGAAGGAATACGAGGTCCTGGCAACGCAGGAATTGGATGGGGCGCAGGATAAGGTAACCATGAAAGTAGATTTTGACATGCCAGCGTACCGGTTTGCTATCAAGCAGAACGGAGATTGGCTGCCCTTGTATGATTTCAAAGAAGGAGAATACCTCAGTACCCGTGTAGCCGGTGGCTTCGTCGGAGTGACCATGGGACCTTATGCCAGTTCCTCGGGCAGTCCGTCCTCCAATACCGCTTCGTTTTACAATTTTACCTATACGGGAGAAGATTAGGCAAATGGAATTTAAGTCTTAAAATGCTTCTATTTGTAAACAAGACACACAAAATTGGTTATTCATGTAAACAATTTAAATCGAATTAAGTAAACTAAACAAAAAATGAGAGAAATGAGGGTGAAATAGCAAGGAAAGCATGTTAAATAATAAAATATCAGTTATTTTGTATAGGTGGCAATAGTAAAAATCTTTCATCGTTCTTCCAACCATTTTTTCATTAAAATTTCCTCAAATTTCGAAATACTTCTTTTAGAATACACTCTGAAACCTGATCAATATTTCTCCTCTCTATTTATCTAATTAATTAGTTTAGGTGGGTAAGTTTTCCACCTTGAGGGCACCTGGATTAAAATGTTACCTTTGTCCCCCTCAATCAAAAAATCTATTAATTATAAAAAACAACTACTAATTTTATGAGTAAAAACCTAAACAAATTGACGAAGGTCTTTTGTACGATGGTCCTTTTTTCACTGCCTTTTTTTGCCCATGCCCAGACAACGGTTTCAGGGGTAGTTACTGACAAAACAGGGTTTGGAATACCAGGAGTGACGGTACTATTAAAAGGGACATCAGAAGGGACCGTTACAGATTTTGATGGAAAGTATAAAATTGAGATAGACGAATCTGATGCCGTTCTTGTTTTTAGTTCAATTGGATTTGATTCGCAGGAAATAGATGTAGGGACCAAAGATCAAATTGACGTAGTATTAAAGGAGGATGTTACCGGGCTAACCGAAATTGTGGTAACGGCTTTGGGAGTAGAAAGAGAGGAAAAAGCACTTGGATATTCCGTTCAACGATTAGATGGTGAGGATTTAGCCACTGTAAAAGCGATCAATCCAATAAATGGACTTTCCGGTAAGCTATCTGGCGTATACATAACGGGAAGCGGAAACGGTCCTACTGCTTCTGCGAACATTACTATACGGGGAGCAGCTTCTTTATTGGGAAATAACCAGCCATTGTTTGTTGTGAATGGGATGCCGATCACAAACGATCTTTACAGCTTTGACGATGGGTTAAATGGCTCCACAACCATTGATTTTGGGAATGCGTCACAAATAGTAAATTCCGACGACATCGCTTCCATTAATGTTCTGAAGGGCCCTGCCGCTTCCGCGCTCTATGGAAGTAGGGCAGCAAATGGAGTAATTCTTATTGAGACCAAAACCGGGCAGGGGTCCGATACGCCAATGGGTGTTGAAATTAACTCAAGCACTACGTTTGAAAACATCCTAAGATTACCTGATTTTCAAAATGAATATGGGTTTGGTGCGGACGGTAAATATAGCTACGTCGATGGTTCGAACTACATTGGTCCCAATGAATCGTATGAAGCATACGGTGAAAATTGGGGCCCAAGAATGAACGGACAGCTTATTAAGCAGTTTAATTCAAATGGTGAACCCGTTCCCTTTACACCGGCACCCGATAATATTCGCAACTTTTTTAGAACAGGAATCACCTCCATTAATAATATTGCGCTAAATAACTCAGATGAAAACGGCGATTCACGGTTTTCATATACCAACCTGGGAAACAAAGGCATTGCGCCCAATACCAACTTGAATAGAAATACACTTCAAGCGAGCATTGGCAGGAGATTACTGGACGATCGCTTAAAAATAAGGGTGAATTCCATGTATGTAGCATCAAATTCTGATAATGTGCCCAATGCTGGCTATGATGAATCATCTTCCATCATGTACGGTTGGTTATGGTATCCGCGGCAGGTGGAGATCAATGATCTGAAAAATTACTGGGAAGTTCCAGGCGTACAACAGCGCTATGTGGAGGATCTTTGGGTAAATAACCCTTGGTTAGTTGCGAAGGAAAATACCAATTCATTTAAAAGCAATCGCTTCATCACCAACCTGAGAGCAGAGTACGATTTTTCAAAAAACTTTTCAGCACGGTTCCGATATGGAGCGGATGTATTGGATGAAGAAAGACAATATCGTAGGGCACCGTCAACTAAAGGTGTTTTAAGAGGAAGTTACCGGGAAGATGAAGTTTCTTTTAGCGAGACCAACGCTGAGTTATTATTCACCTACAACACGGATCGCGACAATTTATCAAATTTTGACCTGGATGTAAGTGTTGGGGGCAATATTATGAAACAAAATGCAAATTTTCTGGTAGCCAACAATCCTGAACTAGCCGAATTTGGTGACACGGAGAGCATTTACACCTTAGCAAATGCTCGATCAGGTGTTTTAGTAGAATCTCAGAAGACTGAAACTGGTATTAATAGTTTGTTTGGAACAACAACCTTGTCCTATTTAAACAGCCTGTTTCTAGAAGCCTCTTTCCGTAACGATTGGAATAGCACGCTGGTAAATCCGATGGAAGGTCTTGAGGGCTCTAATTTCAGCTTTGGATATCCATCTGTAGCTGTAAGTGCCGTCCTTTCCGATTTACTCGACATCTCCCGGCAATTTGCATTTTTGCAGTTAAAAGGATCTTTTGCTGAGGTCGGGAATGGTGCGCCTCCTTACTCTTTTGGAAATACCTTTGCTCCCCAACCGGCTTTTGGTTCACAAACGGCGTACACAACCAATTCTATTTTCTTTGATCCGGATCTTAAGCCAGAGCGCACACAGGCATGGGAAACCGGGATAGATGCACGATTCTTTGAAGGTAGACTTAGAGTAGACCTGACCTATTACGAAATGTTAAGCTTTGATCAGATTATAGATTTGCCAGTTGCCAAGACCAGTGGTTTTGAATTTTATAGGACCAATGGAGGAGAAATCAGCAATAGAGGATTAGAGTTAACTGTGGCGGGTAGAGTGATTGATAATGAGGATCTTAAATGGGATGTGATGTTGAATGCCGGAAGAAATAGATCCGTCATTGAATCGCTACCCGATATCATAAATAGTGGACGGTACTCTATTATAGCCGACCTATTCCCAGGCGACGAAGGGGGTTCTGACCTTGAGTTTGTAGCCGAAGAAGGCAAATTGCTGGGGCAGCTATACGGACTTGGCTTTGAACGGGGGCCCGATGGCCGTATCATCCATCAGGATGGTATTCCTATGATGACTGATGAAAAAGTATCTGCAGGCTCCTTCCAGCCCGATTGGAGAATTGGTATTAACAATAGTTTTACGTACAGAAACCTTACGTTGAACGTTCTTTTCGATGGACAAATAGGGGGTAAAATATACTCCCGCTCCCATGCACTATATGGTACCAGTGGGGCCATTACCAATAATGACGATCCTAACCTGCCGCTGTCCACAATGGAAGGACGAAGAGTCCATTCAGTAGCTTACGACAGTGATGGCAATCCGGTCTACACGCTGGAAAATGCTGGCGGTGTTGTGGGGCCAGGTTGGAACTGGACAGACGGTAACGGAGACGGAGCTTTCGTCAATGAAGATGGGTCCTTTCAAACAGAAGAACTCGCTGAAAATGATGTGGTTGTACCTTCGGGAGGAGCGCAGTACACAGGTTATTTCTACCAATACTATGGTAATGGTTTTAACAGAGATAATATCGAAGCGGCCACCTATGATGCCACCTATGTGAAATTGAGGGAACTGAGTATCAGTTATGCAATTCCAACATCACTAACAAATCAAATAGGAATTCCCAGAGCGAGTGTCTCCTTTATAGGCAGAAATCTCTTGTTATTTACCGATGTTCCAAGCATTGATCCGGAAACGTTCTCCATTCGAAATGGAATGTTCGTGAATGGGTTTGAGAGCACGCAGCTGCCATCCACCAGAAGCTATGGTTTTAGCATAAATCTCGACTTTTAAAAAGCTGGCCAGCAATTAGAACATAAAAAGAAAAAAGCATGAAATTGAAATATATAATCCTTGCCTTCTCACTACTGACACTGTCTGTTTCCTGTGAGAAGTTTGAAGAAATGAACGAAAATCCCAACGAACCTGCAGAGGTGTCAACAAACGTACTGTTGCCATCAGCCATCCGGCAGAGCGTGAATACGCATGTAACCGAATCCTTTCTATTAGGGAACAACATCGCACAGCTGACCGCGAAGACGCTTCGTACGGAAGTTGATGATTATCGATGGAATGCGTTCCCAACCGTTTGGGAAGGTTTTTACAAAAGCCTTACGGATATCGTGGTGATCGAACGAAAAGCCGTCGAAGATGGGAACGAGGTGTTGGAAGGAGCGATAATTGTGTTAAAGTCCTGGATATTTTCAAACCTAACAAATTCTTATGGTGATATACCCTATACCAGTGCCATCAATGGTTTTGATTCTGAATTTACTCCGGAATACGATCTGCAAGAGGATATTTATGCCGACCTGCTTGATGAGCTTTCAAGGGCCAATACGCTTTTAGCTTCCGGAAACGGGATGATTGGTTCAGGCGATATCTTGCTTGGGGGAGATGCCAATCACTGGATACGATTTTGCAATTCCCTACGTCTCCGACTCCTCATGACTGCCAATAATCAGATTCAGGACGCAGGAACTCAGTTTGCACAGATTGTAGCTGAGGAGGATATAATTACTTCAAACAATGAAAATGTCATTTTGGATTATTTAACTGGTTTTCCAAACCAATTTCCGACGCTTCCCCTGAAAACGGGTGATTTTGATGCCGTGGCGTTGAGTAGTACCTTGCTCGGGGTCATGGATGAGAATAAGGACCCCCGACTAAGCCGCTATGCGCGACCTGATAACGACGACTACAGCAATCCTACCTTTACGGGTGCTGACAACGGAGTAGGGGAATCCTGTGCTACCTCGGGGTCTCGGTTAGGAGCGCAGTTTTTTGACGATCCCAACCAAACCTCAGCTACTGAATTGGGGTTAGAAGATCCTAATGGCATGATTATAACCTATGCTGAAGTAGCGTTTCTATTGGCAGAAGCAGCGGACAAGGGCTGGATAGACGATGCAGTAGAGCCTCATTACCAGAATGGTATCAAGGCTTCTATGGACTATTACCAGGTTAACTACCAAGCATTCGGTTGGGCGGATTTTGATGATTTCTACAATCAAGCCTCTTTAGCTTACACAAACAGGCAAGATATCTGGGAGCAAAAATGGCAGGCACTTTACTTTAATGGATTAGAGCCTTATTTCGAGCTTAGAAGGTGGTATTTTGAATCCGAAATGAGCTTTGATGGTATTCCGTTTATGAATGCTGCCTGTGAAAATAATAATAATAACGAGCTGCCGCTTAGGTTTTTGTATCCGGGCGAGGAACAAAGCTTGAATGAAGCGGCGTATCAAACGGCAATTGAGCGGTTAGATGGTGGTAATAACTTTAATGCCCGTATTTGGCTAGTAGAATAGTCGGGTTTGAAAGATTAAAAAAGGGAAATCAATTATTGGTTTCCCTTTTTTGATTTTAATAGTGGTATGACCACCCCCCGGCCCCCCTCCTAAAACAGGAGGGGGAGAATAGTAACTCGTCCTGAGATATAATTTGATATAACAGGCTATTATTTAGTAACTTGAAGTTGTTGAGCAATAAATCCGCAATACCATAATATGGAAACAATTACGACAGTAATGGGACAGCTAAACAATAAAAAAACGCTTAAAGAAATCCGGAAAACCTTGCGCAACAGTCCTACTCCAGCCGAATCTGACCTTTGGCAACAGCTAAAAGGCCGGCAACTGAAAGGTAAAAAATTTAGGCGGCAGCACAGTTTCGGAGATTTTATCTTGGACTTTTATTGTCCGGAAGCGAGACTGGCGATCGAGCTGGACGGTGCGCCTCATTACACCGAGGAAGGGCGGTTGTCTGATAGGGAAAGGGATGCCATTCTGGAATCGTATGGAATCAAAGTGCTGCGCTTTTCGAATAGTAAGCTGGAGGAAGAACTTATGAGCGTTTTAAAGGTAATTGAATCATACTTGGAAAATTAACTTCAAGCTGATTCTGACCCAACCCCCTCCTGTTTCCAGGAGGGGGAGACAGGGGGTGGTAAAAACGCAGATCAGTATACCTTACGCTTATTTTCAAGCAAAATCGGCCAACAGGCATTGGATTTTAAAAGATGAAAAAATTAATGCTGTAAAACAATTTCAGGACGAGTCAGTCCCCAACCGCCTGTTTTCGGGAGGGGGATATACTTCTAAACTCTTTGCAGGATTATAATACTGTAAACTTATACCAGTATTTAAACATTAATTTGAAATCTTTTTTTAAAAGCGGTCACGATTTCAACCACCCCCCTGCCCCACTCCTAAAACAGAAGGGGGAGAAAGGATATTGTGAAAATTCATTATTGCCCGGCTACCGGCACGGTAAACAAAATATCATCCCAGCTAAAGGCTATGGTGGCACCATTATCGGAGGAGCGGATATCTATGGTAAAGGTCTCCACGACGGAATCGATTTTTTGTACAGGGGCCTGGACTTTCACTACATCCCGTTCGTAATCCGGTTCCGCTGCACCAAAGAACACCCCGGTTTCACTGTTTAGAATCACTTCAAAGGCATCTGCTCCGGGCAGGGCATACATGCGGTAGGTTCCCGCTTCTACCGGTTGGCCGCCAAAGGTAACATCCTGGTTGAAAGTAATTTCTGTGGGGGCATTGGCTCCCAGCCGCCAATATTGTCCATAGGGCTGCAGGGCACCGGCACTTTCTTCACCAAAGATGAGCCGGTCTTTCTTGGATGGCTGGCTGTAATCGATGCTGATTTCCAGACCGCCATCGCTATAGGAAGCGGTGGCCGGAGGACTTACCGGCGTGGCGATAAATAATCCATAGACCACCCAGATAATAAAAATCAGCAAGATGACACCGGTGCCAATAAGGATATTCTTTTTCATGGTTTTGCAATTAATACCTTTTCAAGGTACAAAAATAATCGAAAATTCAGGCTAAGATCAGCATGATCATGCATATTTGGTCTTATCGTGGTCTTTGGTTTTTTGTGCAGGCATAAAATTGGGGACTGACTAATTCAACTGATGGGCTTACCCATCCCACCGGGTACCGGCCTTCTCCTCAGGGAGAAAGCATTTGACCAGAGTAGTGGAAGAGATTCGGTTAATTCCTCGGGTTATCCTTTTCTTCAGGGTAATGTTATGATTAAACTATTTTTTGATAGATTCTTTTTGCTCGGCAATACTGATATTTTCTATCCCCTTGAGTAAAGCATCGGGAGTAAAAGAAACACTGTCTATGCCCTGGGCCACAAGAAATCCTGCGAATTCGGGATAGTCACTTGGGGCCTGACCGCAGAGGCCAATTTTTACTCCGGATTTTTTGGCGGTCTGAATCACATCGGACAACATTTGTTTTACCGCCTGGTTATTTTCATCAAACAGGTCGCTGATGATGGCAGAGTCCCTGTCAATCCCAAGAACAAGTTGTGTCAGGTCATTGGAACCTATGGAAAAGCCATCAAATATTTCTGCAAATTCTTTGGCCAAAATCACATTACTGGGAATTTCGGCCATAACATAAACTTCCAGCCCATTTTTTCCCCTTTCCAGGCCAAAATCCTTCATGGTTTCCAAAACCAATCGGCCTTCTTCCACAGTCCGGCAAAAAGGTATCATGATCTTGATATTGGTCAGTCCCATTTCGTCCCGGACCAGCCGTATCGCTTCACACTCCAAGCCAAATCCTTCCCGGTACCGCTCATTATAATAGCGTGAAGCACCCCGGAATCCCAGCATTGGATTTTCTTCCTTTGGTTCAAAAATCTTACCACCGATCAGTTGGGCGTATTCATTGCTTTTAAAGTCACTCATCCTTACAATCACTTCCTTGGGATAAAAAGCTGCCCCGACCGTCGCCAGTGATTCTGAAAGCTTTTCCACAAAATAAGTTTTCTTGTTGGCATAGTGGTGGGTAATGGCTTCAATGGCTTTTTTGTCATTGCTATCACTGAGTTCATGGTATTTGACCAAAGCCATGGGATGGATCCTTATGGAATTGGTGATGATGAATTCCATGCGAAGCAGGCCAACGCCCTGATTGGGATAAAAAGACAACTCAAACGCTTTCTGGGGGTCAGCCAGTATGAACATGGGCCTGGTACGGGTTTCCGGCACTTCACTGATGTTGATTTCCTTTTCTTCCCATTCCAGCTTTCCCTCATAAACCATGCCTTCATCCCCTTCAATACAGGAAGCCGTGATGACCTGACCATCATGTAGTTTTTCAGTGGCATCAGAAGTTCCCACCACGGCATGGATACCCAATTCCCTGGCTACAATGGATGCATGGCTGGTCCTTCCTCCTTTATTGGTAATGATACATACCGCCTTACGCAGCATGGCATTCCAATCCGGATTGGTGATGTCTGCGACAATGATATCTCCTTTTTGCACTTTCCCAGCATCAGCCAGAGATTGGACGATACAGGCCCTGCCACTGGCGATGGATCTCCCTACTGCTTTTCCCTTGCAGATGGGTGTTGCTTTCGTTTTTAAGGTATATTCTTTAATGGAAATGGCATCCCGCTTCCCATGCACCGTCTCCGGACGTGCCTGAACGATAAATAGTTCTCCGCTCAGTCCATCTTTGGCCCATTCAATATCCATGGCCATTTGATAATGTTTTTCTATACTAAAGGACCATTCCGCCAGTGTCTGTACGTCCTGGTCTGAAAGGCAAAAAACGGATCTTTCTGTGGGGCTGGTGGTTACATTCCTGATGGGTTTTTCGGATCCTACCGCATATACCATCTTGTTCTCCTTTTCTCCCAACTTCCGGTAGATGATGCTTTTTTTCTGGCTGTCCAGGGATGGTTTAAAAACAAAAAATTCATCCGGATTTACGGCTCCCTGCACCACGTTTTCTCCCAATCCCCAGGCAGCAGTGATGTAAATTACGTTTTGAAATCCCGTCTCCGGGTCAATGGTAAAAATTACTCCCGCACTGCCTTTATCTGAGCGAACCATGTGCTGAACCCCCACAGATAGGGCCACGTCCATATGGTCAAAACCATTGTCTATCCTGTATTTGATTGCCCGGTCATTGAAAAGCGAAATGTAACAGCGGTGAACGGCTTTCAGTAGGTTGTCCAGACCTGCAATATTCAGAAAACTATCATGCTGTCCGGCAAAACTTGCCGTAGGCAAATCTTCGGCAGTGGCGCTGCTCCTTACGGCTACTGAAATTTCATTGCCAGACCGAAGGGTCTCAAAAGAAGCGGCGATATCCTTTTCTATTTCTTTTGGTATTTTCCCTGAGGACAGGATCTCGCGGCAATTGGCACCAATGGTTGACAGGTTGTCCAGCGTTTCATTATCCAATGTTGACAATTCGGCTTCCAACTTTTCCTTAAGTTGATTTTCTTTGATAAAGGTTCGGAATGCTGCAGCTGTAACTGCAAATCCGTCCGGAATTTTAATACCCAGGGGAGCAAGAGTGGCCAGCATTTCACCGAGAGAAGCATTTTTTCCCCCTACCAGGGGGAGGTCTTTATTTTTGATGGCTGAAAAGGGAATACAATTTATTGGCATAGTAGGAGCTGAATGTAAATGAAAAGGTAAGTTAAAGGGTAAAATACAAATTATTAATGATAAAAGTCATTGAAACTGATGATATTAGTTTGGCAGCTGCCTCAATAGGAAAAATGTAAGAGAAATTGAAAAATTAATATTAATTTGGGACCGCAGCCTGTATAGCCTCTCATATAAAGGGCGCAGGATTCTACCTGGGCCAACCCCATCTCAATAACCATACAATTCCAAAAAAACCATGCCTCCCATAGCCTCCCAAATTCTTGAATGTACCGGTGCCACCACCATCCGGGAGATCGCTCATGTTCAGACTTTATGGAGTGGTTACGGCTCCATTAAACGCTATAAATTAGAAGGAGGGAAGTATCCGTCGGTTATCGTCAAGCACATACAATTACCTGAGTCCGGTAAACACCCCCGGGGTTGGAATACCGATTTGTCCCATCAACGTAAAATCAAATCCTATGCCGTGGAAAGCTACTGGTACGAGCATTATGCCCGGCTAACGGGAGCAGCGTGTAAAGTGCCTCAATTATTACATACCGAAGCAAAAGGAAGCATGCGACTCTTGATTATGGAAGACCTGAATGCCTTGGGTTTTCCCAGACGTTTGACGCCCGATACGGTTTCCTTGTCAGCTGCCAAAAACTGCCTGACCTGGCTGGCCCGTTTTCATGCCAAATTTATGCAGGTACCGCCCATTGGCCTCTGGGAAATGGGTACCTATTGGCACCTGGAAACCCGCCCCGATGAGTGGGCAAAAATGAAGCATATTCCCCTGCAGCAGGCCGCTTCGGCGATTGATCAACGGCTCAATGAAGCTACCTATCAAACCCTTGTACATGGCGATGCCAAGTTGGCCAATTTCTGTTTCGGCCCGGAAGACCAGGTGGCAGCGGTGGATTTTCAATACGTTGGAAAAGGCTGTGGTATAAAAGATGTTGCCTATTTTATCAGCAGTTGTTTTTCCGAAGAAGACTGCGAAATACATGAGGATGAATTGCTGAACCACTATTTTAATTCACTTGAAATGGCACTTGATAAGTATAATGATTTTCAATTGGTTAAAAATGAATGGATGGAGCTATACGCTTTCGCCTGGGCCGATATTTACCGCTTTCTGGATGGCTGGAGTGCCGGTCACTGGAAGATGCATGGCTATAGCGAACGACTGACACGGTCCGTATTGGAAGAATTAAATTACGTTTAAATGCTGAATAAAAGTACCCTTTCCACACTTTGCCAAAACGCCATCAACGCAAGTATTGAAGCAGGGCATCTGATTCAATCGCAAGTTGATCAACCCCATGACCTACAGGACAAGCAGGGGGGATATTCCAGGGCTTACCAGGTAGTGACCGAGGTGGATTTTAAGGCACAGGAACTCATTCTAAAACATTTACGGCCCGGTATTGCCCAATACGATCTGGGCTTACTGACGGAAGAAGCAGCCGACGATCAAACCCGATTACACAAGGATTATTTCTGGTGCATTGACCCCCTGGATGGTACCCTGCCCTTTACAGAGCAGCGGCCGGGATATGCCGTTTCCATTGCCCTGATTTCCCAATCCGGAGATCCGCTGATCGGCGTAGTCTATATACCGGATGAGGATGAATGTTACAGCGCTATAAAGGGAGAAGGGGTGGTCCTGAATGGACAACCATTTAAATTAGGAAATTCAAGCGATGATAAGGTCTTCCATATCTATATGGACAGCAGCATGCAGTCGGCCGACTATTTCAATGCCTTTACCGAACAGATGAAGCAATGGGCAAAAGCCGAAAATTACCGGGAGGTGGTGTACCTTATTGGTTTTGGCGCGGTCCGGAATGCGCTCTCTGTCTTGTCCCACGCAAATGCCTGCTACGTAAAATTCCCCCGACCGCAAACGGGAGGCGGCAGCATCTGGGATTTTGCCGCCACCCGGCTGATTTTTGAAGAATTGGGCTTACCAGTTTCCAATATGAGGGGTGAAAAACTACACCTCAATACGCCGGAAACCACCTTTATGAATCGGCAAGGGGTGGTGTATGCGACAAGTGAAGTTATTGCGGAGATGGTTATGGAGTTGAAGTTATAGACATTTAAGGGTTGGTAGGTTTATGCAATGTCAAATAAGTTAGTGGAGCAAAGCTAAAATCTATAACCAACCTGATTTTCTGGCATTTAAGGCATCATCGAGCCAGGAGACCCTACTTTATTCCGTCTAACTCTTTTATAAATAATAGTTTCGTTAATCTTAAGCTCTTGAAATAATGCACTTTACACCGGAGTAAGTTACTTAACGTAAATTTTCATCATAGTCTTTGAAACAGGGTTAAAAGTTTTAGAACTTTCCAATAACAGCATCACTATCGCATGAAGCGCGGGGGAATGCCAGAGAACGAGGCGGCGACCTGCCTTTGATGGATTAGGATTCAAGAATAAAGTTCTTTTCCGCTACCATCATTTGAAGGCCAATTAAAGACTAATACCAAATGCTATCAACACACTACTTCTAGGAGGAATGGAAATAATAACCAATGGATTAAAAGCCCAGCAAATTTAGTTCTTAAACGCCATTGCCTCAACTAATACTATTAATTGAATTTTATCAACCGAAATACCAGCAAAAAGGTCCAGCAACTTACCGGCAAATTGAACTTTACTACCAATATCCCCCTATTTCAACTCTATCCGCCATCCCAACTTTTCTGCTTGTTGGATAAAGGATTTGATGTTTTCCGGATTCCATTGGTTGCAGGTTGAAATGGTTTGATCCTGAAGTTGGATCACTTCTTCTTCCTTAATGTAGTGTCTTTTATGACCCCATCGCTGAAATATATCTTCAGCATTGCTTGTCAAGTCAATTACACCAAAACTTCCTTGTAGATGATCCGGGAAGTCTCGCTTCAACTCGGAATAGGTTATATCAGGATTTCTTTCTACATGGGCGCGGACTACCTCATTAACCAACCTTCCCTTATTGTATTCTTTTCCTTTGAAAATGAATTTTGAATAATCTTTGGTAGAATAGGAAAAATTGAAATACGTGTCAGAGATTACAAACACTTCATTTTTCTCACTGCGAAATCGTTTGATCGTCATTCCTGCAATTGGAATTCCATTGAATTGATACCCTTGTGATAAACGGTCTTGAAGGGCGGCGCTGATCGATGAACCTACAAGTAGGCCAACCCATTTTGGTTCGGCACCTTCCTGCCAATATTCTCCCAAAGAAAGTATCTGAGAACGAACGGTAAGGTAATCTTCAAGCTGGATTAGACTAAACTCATTGATTTCATTCAGTTTGATTTCCACAATTCCCAAATACTCTCCACCGTATTTAGCCAAAATATCTATTCGGCCATCTCCAGATTTTCTTCCACTTTTTAAGGCGATTTCAGCATCAAGAACTTCTACCTCAGAAAAATTCTGCTCGTCTAACTTTAATATATCCTCGTTTTCCAATAAATAGGCTTCCATTGCCAATTCCTTCCAGAAAGGGTAGGGCTTCATTGAAATACTGTTTGCAGTAAATTGTCTAAAAATCGCCATGTAATCTTATTTTAAAGCATTATTATCCCCAAAACCAACGCTATACTACATAATTTGTCGGAATAAATATATCCAGTTTTGTTTGGTGTCCGAGGGAATTTTGGTCGAATTTGGAAAAATAGCCCAAAAAACCTACTACTTTTATGAGTACTTGTAACGTATCTGTAAATTATCCCAGGCTGACATTAAACAAAGCCGGAATGCCAAACAGGAGCAATTGTCTACCCAAAAACAGCAGCAATATGAAAAAAACTATTTTAATTGGCCTAACGCTGATTTTTTTGCAGGGTATGGTTATTGCCCAGACCGGTATTTCTCTACCGCCCGACCTGCAGGGGCGAATTCCCTGGGATTTACCGGTCTTATCCGCAGCTCCTGACTTCCGGTGGGTCAATCAGAGCGATCCGGTCCGATCGCTGATCTATACCGGTGAAGTCTATGAAGGGAAGGTGACGGAAATTTTTGCCTACTACGCCAGCCCGGCAACCTTGGGAGAAAAGAATCCGGAAACCGGAGAGTTTCCCGGAATCGTGCTGGTTCACGGTGGGGGAGGGACGGCCTTTCGAATCTGGGCAGAGGAATGGGCCGAAAGAGGATACGCCGCCATTGCCATGGACCTGAGTGGTAATCAGCCATTACCCACGGAGCAGCAGGACAACCCCTGGGGTTCAAAAAGCACCCGGCTGGCCGCTGGAGGGCCAAAGCAGGACGACGAGCACAAGTTTTTCCGGTTAGACGAAAACTTTACCGTCCAATGGCAATTCCATTCGGTATCAAATATTATCCGTGCGCACTCCCTGATTCGGTCCTTTCCGGAGATAAACCCGGATAAGACAGCGATAACAGGTATCAGCTGGGGCGGTTACCTTACCAATCTGGTAGCAGGAGTAGACCACCGGTTCAATGCGGCCGTACCTGTGTATGGAGCGGGATTTCTCCATCAGGGTAGTGCCTGGGACAATCAGTTTGATTCCTTGGGAGCAGATGCCACCCAGCGCTGGGTGGAACTTTGGGATCCTTCCAGCTATGTGGCCCATGCAAGGGTACCAATGCTGTTTATCAACGGCACCAATGATTTTGCCTATTTCGTTGAAAACTGGCAAAAAACAGCGAACCTGGCCCATAATGCGCAGTATGCCATGATACCCGAACTGAAACACAGCCATTTGCACGGAGCAGAACCCGGGGAAATTTACAACTTTATCAGTACCATACTAGAAGATAAAAACGATTTCAATAGTTCAATTAAATTGAAACAAAAGGGGAGTGAGGTCGGGTATTCGATTGCTCCTGCGCCGAAAGAAGTTTACCTGGCATTCACCGCAGGTGACAAACGGAGTCCGGAAAGGGACTGGCAACGGATACCGCTGGATAAAGCCAAAGGTAAAGTCACTATTCCTTCAGATGCCAGGCTTTGGTACATCTACTGGGTGGATGAGTCGGAGAATAGAAGGAGTGGGAAGGTGTTAAGTAATTGAAAATCAATACACAAAGTAAAAGATAGTATAAAGTTTGTATTAATCCTTCAAATGATATATATTGGTATGTCAAATGAAAAAAAGTAAGAAATACAAAGCCTTTAAGTCGGAAGACCTATCCTATATTAGTGATTATGAAAAGCCATATGACATTTCTGAAACTTTTGTGGTCAATAAGGGAGACCAGCAAGTCAGTTATGTGGTCAAGAACGGATATGGTTATTTCCTAAAGGATTTTAAAGGTGCCAGGAGTTTGGCAGAGGTGGCTAGAAAGCTTGAGGATAAATTGACCTATGCTGAGATTTCCCCGATAATTGATTTTTTGGATCTTAAAATGGTTGATTTGGCCAAGGCGGCCGCAGTTTCCCAAAGCACTGTTTCCAGGTGGTCTGCTGACAGTAAAATCGGCATACCTGGTTCTTACCAGTTTTTTAAAATGGACGAAGTGATCAAAAAAGGGATGGAGATTTTTGGTCGGGAATCCAGCTTAAAATCCTGGCTGAATACACCAAATATGGCTTTGGGTCAAGTCAAACCCAGGGACCTATTGGTATCCATGACGGGGATAGACCTGGCGCATGAAGCCATAGATGCCCTTCACTTCGGAAATGTCATGTAGGCATGTTGACCTATTACCGTATGATGTCGGAAAAATACCACCGGGAACCTTTTAGTAGTTCTTTGTCAGGGGGAAGGTGGAATCCCAAAGCTTATCCTATGATTTATGCCAGTAGTTCGGCAGCTCTGGCGGCTTTGGAATACCTGTCTATCAAAGGTACTTCTACTGCTCTTGAAACCTGGTATGTGGTTATTTATGAAATCCTTGACAGTGAACTGATTGGTACCCTTGATAAACAAAGTCTGCCACAGAACTGGGACATGCTGCCACATAACAAAGCAACACAAGATTTTGGCAAACTGTGGCTGGTAGAAAATAGTTTTCCATTTTTAAGGGTTCCATCCGCCCGGTTGCACTTATCTTTTTATCCGGAAGAACACAATCTATTGGTTAATCCCAGGTTCCCGGGTATCCAGTATTTGCTCAAGGTGGTGGATTTTAGAAAGTTTGATTATAAACTTGGTAACTAACGGGTGGAATTTGGATTCAACTTCTAATGGTGGACTATCTAAATGATACTTTGTGATTTGCTTTAGCGTAAGAACTGATCTTAAGAAAATCATTCGTTACCGGGTCCGAGGTCAAACCAATAATGATTCAATAGGTTTATTATAACTAATCTTATGTTAATCATCCGCTATCGCGTCTGAACGCAAATCTCTCCAATTGTTATATAATTTATATTATGTTAAATACTGACAATTCCACCCCATCAATTAATAATGAAACCTGCACTGAATAATCGTACATTTCTGGTCCCTCCCTTTTGTTCCGGATACAGCATAAACCAATCGGGGTTCTTTATTGATACGCCTGGACCAATATCCTCTATAATTCCCTTTAAGTGGTTCGGGTTTGCGTTCCCCCTCAAAACTGATGAACGTAAACTCAGTGTTCATCAAGGCTTAAAAGGAACTGTTGCCCCTTCTTCTCTTTGTTGGATTGATTCATCCAGACGCTCCCTATTCGCCTTGGTTGACATCAGGTGAAGGGTTTCGTTAATCGAGTTGTACTCCTCCTCTGATATCATTACCACTGCATGCTGACCACTTTTTCTGGGAACGATAATCGTTCCTAAATCCTTGGATACGTAGTCAAGATGCCTATTCATGGACTTACGAAATTCGGTCATTGTTATGGTTTTCATCAGACAAAATTTTATTGATGGAATTTAATCAATGAGTCGATTGAAGTTCGAATGGCTTTATTTTCGGGGGATTCTCATTAAACTGTTTTTCAGCTTTCCTCAGATCATGTGAAAGCTGCATCCTTAACCAAAAGTCTGCGTTTCCTCCAAAGACTTTGGCAAGCCTAAGCGACATATTTGGTGTGATAGATCCCTTTTCATTTAGAATGTTTGATAACGTAGGTCGCGTAACCCCAAGCAGCTCAGCCGCCTTGCCAATCGTCAATCGATTAGCACGAATTACTTCTTCCTTTAACACCTCCCCAGGGTGTGTATTGTGTTCTATTCCACGTTTCATAAGCCATTTAATTTAATTTAGTGTGTATCAACATAGGTTAGATCATAAGCCTTACCATCCTCAAATCTGAACAGTATCCGATAGTTTCCGGTGATATCCATACTCCAATATCCTTGGAGATCTCCTTTTAACGGGTGCGGTCTCAATCCTCTGAATGGCGACAGGTCCTGCGGTACATCACTTAAATTATCTATAATATCCAGTACCCTACGGATCTTATTAAGCTGAACGACAGGCAAATACTTACTATTGCCAGTTTCCCAAAACAGCTTTAAACCCCTATGTTTAAATGTCTTGATCATTTATTTTGAATAGTGTAAATATACACTTTACAATTTGAATAAAGTCTTTTTACACTAAAATTCCTTTATCGCTTGTCTGACTGTACCGGGTTGTTTAAATCAACGAAACAATCAAAGAAAATGAAAAAGTACGGTAAGAATGTCTGGACGTATCACCTGATTGCAGACGGACCTGCGTTGATTTATATCTGGTTTTGGGTAGAAGCCGGTACACCGGGATCGATTTCTTTTGTACTATTTGCGCTCATCTATCCCTTCTTATACCGACCTGTGGTGGATTATTACAGACTCCTTGCCCTGGAGGCCATTGAGAAAAAAGACTTTCCGAAAATGTGGAAATGGGCTGGCTTCTACCGGTTCAAATGGTATAGCAAGCTGATGTTTGGCGTATAAGCCCCTAGCACCTCCTCTGTTGGTGGAAATCCGTCTAGCGTCTTTTCCTCCTGTACCGCTTATCTGCTTACCGGTAAACGAACAGCTCTGCCAAAGTCTCCACCAGCAGCACCAGCTCCCCTATCCTGCTGTATTTTTTAACTAACAAGTACATTGATTAAGCAATCACGAAATGGATTACCGTACTAAATGTATAACAACAAAGAGATGAATACACTAGAAATCCGAAAATAGCAGGGGTAGGCCAATTTAACTCATTGGGAATAGGCACTTTTTCTCGTTTCCGGTATATTTACCAAAAACAACAAATCCATGCCATCCCGCTTTACCCTCAGCCTTTGGTTACGCTTTTTTACCGGTCAACTGCTGATCCTTTGCCTGTGTTCAGCTGCCCTGGCCCAAACCGAACCTGCTGCCATCCTGCTTACCTGGAAGCATGACCCTACTACGACCATTAGCATCGACTGGCATACGCTTCCGGAGGATAATGCCTTGGAAACGCTTTCTTATCGCTCCGAAGGTACATCCGAATGGCTGGCCGCTCCGTCCCAATCCTTTCCCTTCCCCCATTCGGATCGTCGCATTCACCGCATCGAACTGAGCAACCTGAAACCCGATTCCAACTATGAATTTCGTGTAGGGGAATTCCAGCGGATCTATTCCTTTCGCACCCTGCCGGCCAAAAACAACCGCCCCCTCCGATTTGCTGCCGGTGGGGATACCTCGCATGGGGAGCTGTTCCGCCAAATGAACCGTGCCGTGATGCGGTATGATCCGGACTTTATCGTCTGGGGCGGAGATCTGGCTTATGCCAATGGAGACAAGGAGAACGTGGACCTCTGGTACCAATGGTTTGATGGAATCCGGGAAACGCTTATCTCCGAAGAAGGGCGTGTCGTTCCGATCATTGTAGGCCTGGGTAACCACGATGTCATCAACCACCATTACCCGGCATCGGAAAGTGTGATCGATGCGGACATGGGCATGCCGGCCTTTATCGCAAAAGTGAAAGCGGGCGAAATGGAGGAACCCACTGATGCCATACGCCTGGCAAAAGGACCCTTTTTCTATCCCCTATTCGCTTTCCCCGGCCAACCCGGCTACGGCGTACTGGATATCGGCGACTACCTGAGCCTGATCATCCTGGACAGTTCGCACAGCAACCTGATCAGTGGCAGCCAAACCGAATGGCTGAAAAGCACGTTGGAGGAGCGGCAGGATAGGCCCCACCTACTTCCCGTTTACCACAAGCCGGCGTATCCATCCGGCCGGGTGGAACCTGGAGGAAAACGCATCCAATTCTGGTCTGAAGAAGTACTCGATAACTGGGTTCCGCTGTTTGAGGAATACGGGGTTCGGGTGGCCCTGGAAAATGACGACCATACCTATAAGCGAAGCTACCCGGTAAAAAACAATGCCATCCACCCCAATGGGATCGTGTACCTGGGTGATGGCTCCTGGGGAGTAGCGAAAAAGAAGCCCAAAACCCCGGAAGAAGTCTGGTACCTACGGAAATCTGCCGAGGAAAACTCGGCCATAATTATTACCCTTCAGGGGCCTCAACAGTATTTTTTGATGATCAATGAAAATGGAAAAATCATCGACGAATACCCCGAGACCATAAAAATAATTCCCTAAATCAATTTATAGCCTGCATTAGATCTAAATACCCGGAGTTATTATTTTTCAGGCCCTCTATTTTTGTAAAATTAAGCTACGTTTAAACTTGAAAAAATCATAGTTAACGCTTAAAAAAACTAAAGAAAATCAGCAAATTTTACAGGAGTTAGATCGATTACCTACCATAAATAGTTAACCCCTTAAATTCCATCCCTACTTTCCCCCATTTCATCACATAAATTTGATTGAAATTTTTACTTGGTTTATTCTTGTGTCATGATTAATGCTTCCGGATTCCGATCAGAAAGGAATGACAAAATCCGGAACCATTTTACCTTGACAAACACCATGACCAAAGCTACTAAAAGAACCTATATTGCGCTGATTCTCGCCGGTTTGTTATACAATATCTATTTGACCTGTAGCGCATGTGCAGAGGCCAAACAAATCATCCCAACGCAAACCAGGTACAGCGTATTCGGGTTAAATTTACATTTTTAAATGGAATACAATATGAAAAACAAACCCTTAGCATTTCAGGAAATCGAATGGTGGATTGTCACCTTTGTTTTTTTGATTCTTGTGCTCGTAAATATTCTAAGTGCTGGAAGCAGTAGTTTTCACTATTTCCCAGGCAATCCCACTGGTTATTTTGCCAGGGTTTTTATTCCGTTAATCCTCTTTTTGGTCTTTTACCTGATGCATCGGGTGCTGATCCCCCGATATCGAGAAACAAACCGAAAAGGACCTTTAATTGGCTACGGCTTACTGATTTTCACCTTGTCCTATATCCTTGTTTCCTTATTCTCAGTGGGCTCCGAAATTACCAATTCTCCCTTTACCCCATTTTATTTTACGGCTATGGCCTTGTATGGTGGCTACCTGGTTTGGGTACTCCTGCTAAAGGAGGTTTTTTTACCCCCTAAGATGGATGACTTTCTGACGTATAACCTGCTAAGGTTGAGCAGTATTTTCTTCTTTGTGGTTCTTTTTCTATTTAAATTCGACTTTCTGGTTTCACGGAACATCTCTGTGATCCTGGCACTTTTTCTTCCAGCCTCCATTCTGGTAGTGTTGTACAATTTCTTTTTGATCTACAGAATGCGCTTACATGGAAAGCAACGCGCCGCCCTTTGGTTTAACATATTACTGATCGTGGGTTTTCCCGGTTTTTTATTGTTTGTAGGGCTTATGCAACAGGATCCAGGCACGGTGCTTTTGGGCTTAGGCACCGGATTGGTCATCCAGTTGGTCGTGCTGCCCCTTTCCGATCTGGCCTTCGAAAAGTACTTTGGCATGAAAGGCAAAATAGAAACCCTCAGCCATCAGGTAGACCGCGGATCGGCCGACCTCCGTTTTCTCAAGTCCCAGATCAATCCTCATTTTCTGTTCAATGCCTTGAATACCCTATATGGGGCGGCTTTGATGGAAAATGCCGAAAAGACCTCGGATGGCATCCAAAAACTGGGCGACATGATGCGCTTTATGCTACATGAAAACCAACTGGATAAAATCCCCCTACGACGGGAAATCGAGTACCTGCGCAACTACCTGGACCTTCAAATGCTGCGCTTTAAAAAGGAGGATAATTTGGAAATTAGCATTAAATTGAATGAAGAACACTGTGAAGGAACCATCGCCCCCATGCTGCTAATCCCTTTCGTAGAAAACGCCTTCAAACACGGCATCAGCACTAAAAATAAATCCTGGATCCGGATTAACCTGCGTTGCCTGGCCGGATCGGTGCACCTGGACGTGGTCAATTCCCTTCATCCGCCCAAGGCCCTGAAAGACCCTACCGATGAATCCGGTATCGGTTTGGACAATGTGCGCAAGCGATTGCAGGTACTGTATCCCGACAGGCATGACTTAACGATTGTTTCAAACGATACGGAGCATTTTGTTCATTTTTCGGTCCAAATAGACTAACCTAAAATCGAGCATGACGCAAGCGACCCACGGAGGGATGATTATAAAGCATGCGAGATTCCATGTGGCAACTTAAAGACCATTATAAACACATGAAATGATACATCAACGCCAATTACGCTACCTGATCTGCCTATTGATAGGGGGAATCTCTTGTCAGGGACCGAAAGATCAATCCGACTTATCCCATATAACGATTTATTCATTTGATGAAGCGGCACCATTGGATGCCAAAGAATTCGTTGAGAATCAACGTTACGTTCTTTTGAGCATAGAAGAAGAGGCTTTGTTTAAACGAGTGGATAAGTTATTAGCGATCAATGATCAGTTTTACCTTTTTGATCATATCAATAACTCCGGAGTATTGGTCTTTGATGCGCAAGGAACCTTTATCCGTAAGATTGGTGATTTTGGCGAGGGGCCGTATCAACTAAATGGCATTGAAGATTTCCAGGTAAGGAAAAACGGAGAAATATTGGTTTTAGATGCGCTTGATAACAAAATTATTGTCTATTCTCCTGAAGGAAACTGGGTCGAAAATATTTCCATTCCTGTAAATGCAGGAGGTTTTATAGAAACAGAGACCGGCTGGCTATTCGCCATTAACAATGACAATCAAAACGATGCCATTGCGAATTATCCCAAAGTTGGGAGTTTTGATACTTCTTTTAAGTTAGACAGTTTGTATTTCGGCTATACAGCTATCGGAGGGAATACCAATGTATATTACCATGCAGGTTTGTTGTCTCAAGCTTCTGGCATTGTTTATAATCGGCCTCCTGATGATACCGTGCGCCTTTTTTCCAGTGCAGGAAAACTAGAACATCAAATTTTAATAGACTTTGGAGACAGTAAATTGCCTGAGCATGTTGTCAATGATATTACACTTGCTGATGAATTGAAAGCAAAAGGGCTAAATCACCATTACCTTCAATTACCTGTTAAGATAACCAATAATTTGATTTTGGGCGTGATTGTTAGTACGAAAAATGATTTCTGGACATTTGCTATTAATTTAAAGACCGATAAATTACATGTTGATAAAATTGACTTTTCTGACGTTCATTTTCCTTCTTTGATCCTTCCCACAGCGATTACTCCCACCGGGGAAGTGGTCACATTGATCGAACCCATTTCATTTGTGTCAGATACTCAGCCAGAAAACTATCCGGAAGAAGTAATCAAACATTTTGAAAATGAAGGTTCCGTGTTGTTACTGCACAAATTGAAATCCAACTGATATGCTAAAAGCTATAGCAATAGACGACGAAAACATGGCATTGGAAGTCATTAAATCCCATGCGGCTAAGGTGCCCTTTCTGGAGTTAGAGGCGGTTTTCTCGGATGCCATCACGGGCTTTGACTACCACAAAACCCAGCCCGTTGACCTGATTTTTTTGGACATCAACATGCCGGATATTTCCGGAATCGACCTGGCGGGCATGTTGCAAGCTGAAACCATGGTGGTATTTACCACGGCCTATTCGGAGTATGCTGTCAAGGGCTTCGAGCTCAATGCCCTGGACTACCTGCTCAAGCCTTTTTCGCTGAGCCGTTTCCTGCAGGCTTGTCAAAAAGCACGGGACTGGAAAGAGCTGCAGCCTTCTGAAACAAATGGACATGTGTTCATTAAAACCTCCGAGGGCCAAATCAAGGTCCACTTTGCAGACCTGCTGTTTTGTGAAGCCACCGGTAACTACGTGACCTTCTACCTGGAGGGGGAAAAGGTCATTAGCCGCATGACCTTCAAGGAGCTGGAAAAGTTACTACCCTCCTATTTTGTCCGCACCCATCGCTCCTTTATTGCCAATAAACACCGCATGGACAAAATCGGAAAGCACCAGGTGCAGCTCGGTGAATATACCGTGCCCGTCAGCCTTTCCTACGGCGGACTTTTGTAGTGTTTTTTTGTTCAACTAGTTCGCACTGGCAAAAATTGGTTTGAAAGCCAAACGTAACTAATTCCCCCTTTTTAAGGGGGAAAGGGGGATTTTTTCGAGCAGTTCAAATAAAACGGATAGAAAAAACAGGTAGCTCCAATTCCGGAGCTGCCTGCTTTTTTACTATTTCTGTTACTATTCTCCCGCTTCCATGGGATGCTCCTGCAGCAATTCCGCCGGTGAATAAAATCCTTGTTTGCCTTTGGTAGCTTCCCGCACTGCGGCCACTTTTTCGGGTTTGATGGGGGAAGATTCATTTCCAAAACTATTCCGTACATAGGTAGCCACGGCAGCTACTTCCTTATCATTGAGCATACCGGCGTATGGGGTCATGGGCACCTGTCCCGGATATTCCTTATCCAGCACCTCAATGGGGCCCATTAGGCCATTGAGAATAATCTTCACCAGCCGCTCTTCGCTTCCATTTACCCACTGAGTACCCGCTAGCGGTGGAAATCCGGAAGCACTTAGGCCGTTTCCGTCGGGCTGATGGCAGGTGATACAAAAGCCTTCCCTGCTGTAAATGGCTTTACCCATTTGAAAAAGGGTCAGGTCTTCTCCTTTTAGACGGCTATTGGATGGTTTTTCTTCCTGAGCCGCTTCCTGAAAGACGATGCTACCATCCGGATTCACCACCATGTTGCTTACGGACATGTCGTTCAGGTGAGCTAAAGAAGTCTCAAAGGGTTTTTGCATCCAATCATCTTTGGGATGCTCGTTTGCTACCTCCAAAATGGCCAGCCCATCCTCTTTGTCCAGCCAGGAGGCGGCCACGATGGCTTCCAATCGAACCCTTCCGTGCGGATCGGCGGCCGCTTTTTTCAGCATCTCTACCTGGTCGGGCACCTGATGACCGGTATACCGTAATATCCGGGCCACGGCGGCGCGCACCCGGTGATCGTCGGAAGCAAACAGTGTTTTCATCAAATCCTGATCCACCTGGTTCAATCCCCAGCTTACCCAAAGGGCTTCCAGCAAATGGTGTTCATAGCGGGAGTCATTGGCATCCAAATTGGCCATCCAGTCCTTCATTTTCACCAAAACTTCTGCTTCATCCCTGCCACGTAATTCCGCGCGGGTGCGGTAGCGGGCCCTGAATTCCGGCAAGGTAAGGTTGTCCAACAAGGTTTCTATACTTTCGCCGGCAATTTCCGGAGGGCTTACCAACGGTCGGGAAGGATAGGTAATTCGGTAAATCCTGCCATGCACATGGTCTCTCAACGGATCACGGGCATTGTGCTGCATGTGGCCTACCAGGATATTATGCCAGTCCACGAAATACAAGGAGCCATCCGGGGCAAATTCCATGTCTACCGGCCGGAAATTCCGGTCATCGCTACGGATCAGGTCTACCCGGTGCTCACTATCATACCCGGTGCCATCTTCCATCATCTTGTGCATTTTCATGCCCAGAAAGCCGATGGTGTTGTTGATGAGCAGGTCACCCTGTACTTCTTCCGGAAAATGCCTGCTGGATACAAATTCCAGCCCTGAAGTCGGGCGCACCCGGTGGGCATCTTCAATCAGGTTGGGGCCTTTATGCGTGCCCTCACCATATCGAGGCTTAACAGAGCCGGGCATCATCCAGCGTACATCCGGTCCTGAAGTCTCTGCAAAGAAGTTTTGCCCCCAATCGTCAAAGGCAATTCCCCAGGGGTTGGGAATGGGGAGCTGTGCGGTTCTTTCCAGGCGCTTTCGAGCGGGATTGTACCGGTAAAACCCACCATTTGTCGCCCGAACCGGACCATAGGGAGTTTCCACATTGGTATGCAAAAACACGCCTTCTCCCATGTAGATGGCTCCTGACGGATCCGCCACAAAAGCAGAAATATTATGGTGGGTATCGTGGTCGTCAAAGCCACTTAACAGAATTTGGCGCTCTTCAGCATAATCGTCCCCATCGTTGTCCTTGAGTATGATAAAATTGGTGCCCTGGGATAAATACACGCCTTCAGGCGCAATTTCCATACCGATGGGCAGGTGCAGGCTGTCTGCAAATACGGTTTGCTTGTCAGCTTTCCCGTCATTATCGGTATCTTCCAGGATGAGTATTTTATCATTGGGTTTGGGATCTCCCGGTTTGTAGTGCGGGTAGCTGGGCATTACGGCTACCCAAAGCCTTCCCTTGGTATCAAAGGTCATTTGAACCGGGTTTGCCAGGTCGGGAAATTCGGATTCTGAGGCAAACAATTCCACTTTATAGCCCTCTGCAACCTCAAACTTCTCCAGGGCATCCTCGCCATAAAGATAGTCAAGGTCGCCGTTTTTTTCCGGGTTATAATTGGTCTCTACGGGAGGCAACTCAATCGTATTTTCATCCGCCGCCGCCAGGTCAAAAGCTTCGCCCTGGCTGGCATTCCAGATGGCTTGATCCCTATTGGCGGTCATCTGACGGATCTTTTGCAATTCGTAGGGATAATTATCCGGCCCGAATGGATTGTACCTTCTACCAAATACGTGAACGCCGTTGGGAATTTTATAATCGTTGTGCCACATCCAGTTCTTTTCGAGGACTGCGGCATGAATGGCTTCTCTCCGGTCTTCTGCCACGGCATCGTCAGATCCAAAGAGGGCATCGGTCAGAAAATGAGAAAACTGCTTGTATCCTTCCTCGGTAAGCTGAAAGCCATCGATGGTAAGGTATTCCTCTGAATTGGCATACCAGGATTGCGAAGGCTCAAACGCATCCACAAACAATACCTCATTGGCAGCAGCTATTTCCTGCATGGCCTGAGTATACAGTTTCAGGTGATCGTTTTCCTTTTCTCCGTTGGGCAAGTCAAAATCTCCACTCAGGTTTTCAAAGGCTATTGGAGAAACCAGTGCAAGCTGCGGTGCTGCCTCGCCATTATAGAGTGTGTTTTTCGTATGATTGATAAATGCCTCAAGCTCATTTTTGTAATCTTCCAAGCCCTCTTGCCCTTCAAAGGACTCGTTGTATCCAAAAAACCCGACAATGATATCTGCTTCGTGCCGTTTGATCCACTCATCCGGTGATTCGAAATGCCCTTCACTGCCCGAATTGGTAGCCAGTTCATCCTGAAATTCCTCCGCTCCAGGAAAAGCCCAGGGAGAAACCCTGCCAGCATGTGGCCGGAATCCGGGTGTATCTCCCGCATCTGCCATGTTTCGGATGTAGAGTAAGGAATCGGGATAACGAACGTGCATTTCGGTTTCAAAGTGACCAAAATTCATCATTCTAGAGGCCAGATTATTCCCTACAAGTACGATATGATTTCCTTTATTTAATGCTAATTTTGGCCCCTCCGGACCGCACTGAAAAGCAAAAAAGGAGACCACCACTACCCAGAACAAGGCCTTCACGCGGTTAATTCGATCTAAATGCTGTTGGATCATTTGTATTTGTTTAATTTGATTCAGGTTTAGGTTAATTCAATATTAACATTATTTCCCAATTATTCTTAAATAAAGTACATGAATTGGGAAATTCTATCCTGCACTGTCCTGTATGGTCCATGGATGGGAAAGGTAAATCGCCGAAAACCAAGCCTCTTATTAGAATTGTGTTAGGAATATTTTTGATTTTGCCGTTTTATAGTTATTCTTAGGACTTATTCCAAACTATGCAAACTCAAAAAATTGGCTTAATCCTGGGGCCATTGGCCTTTTTAGGGATCTATTTCTTTGCCACTCCCGAAGGATTATCGGATTCCGGTGTTGCCTTGTTGGCCATTACTTTTTGGATCGCCATTTGGTGGATAACCGAAGCCATTCCCATCGCCGCTACTGCCCTGCTTCCTTTAGTCGTCTTTCCGCTAACGGGCGTATTGGGGATCAAAGCGACCTCTATTCCTTACTCGGACCCCATGGTATTGCTCTACATGGGAGGGTTTATGATTGCGGTAAGCATCGAAAAGTGGAACCTGCATAAGCGGATAGCGCTTCGAATCATTTCGTACTTAGGTACAGACTTAAAAAAAATCATTTTAGGATTTATGGTGGCCACGGCCTTTCTATCCATGTGGATTTCCAATACCGCCACCTCCCTGATGATGCTGCCCATCGCCGTGGCAGTAGTGGTACAGATCAGTCATGGCAATGACACCATAAAAAAATCCCTTGGACAGTCACTGATGTTGGGAATTGCCTACAGTGCATCCATTGGTGGTCTGGCCACCATTATCGGCACACCAACCAATATCATTTTGACGGGCGTGGTCAAAAATACCTACGGTATTGAAATCAGTTTTGGTGAGTGGATGCTGATCGGTTTTCCCATTTCTGTGGGCTTGCTTTTTATTTGCTGGTATTACCTGGTAAACTGGGCTTTTCAATTTCCTAAATCCCTCCAAATAGCTGGAGGAAAAGAAGAAATCAAAAGGCAACTGGCCCAATTAGGGGCTATCAGCATACAGGAAAAACGGGTTCTATGGATTTTTATGGGCGTCAGCCTTTCCTGGATTACCAGAAGTTTTCTCCTACAAAAATACATACCGGTGCTAAACGACACGATCATCGCGCTAACAGGCGTTTTGCTTTTGTTCGTGATACCGGCGGGAAATGAAAAAAAGGAACGCCTTCTGGATTGGAAGGTAGCCGAAAAAATCCCCTGGGGCATTCTGATCCTCTTCGGAGGTGGTCTGGCCCTGGCCGAGGGCTTTCAGGAAACGGGCCTGGCAAACTGGATCGGGGAGCAATTTATTTTACTTCAAAACGTGCCTTTTTGGCTGTTTTTATTGCTGATCATCGCTGCTGTTAATTTCTTAACCGAAATCACCTCGAATGTGGCTACTGCTTCCATGCTGCTCCCCATACTTTCAGCCGTAGCCTTGGCCATGGGGGTACATCCCTTTGGATTGATGGTTGGAGCTACCATGGCTGCTTCCTGTGCCTTTATGTTACCGGTGGCAACCCCTCCCAACGCGGTGGTTTTTGGCTCTGGCTACCTGACCATTCCGGTCATGATGAAAACTGGGTTTTTTCTCAATTTGCTTTCCATTGTATTCATTCTGTTTCTTACGCTTTTTTACGTTCCCTGGATTTGGGACTTTTCCATGCTAGCTTTTCCAGAGGCATGGAAGTAGGATTTGGAGAGCGGTTCGGAGACTTGGGGACTAAGTGACTGAGGGACTTAGAGACTTGGTGACTTAAGGACATTGTGACTTGGAGACGGAGAGACTTAGGGATTTAGAGACTAAGGGACTTGGAGACTAAGGGACCGAGAGACTTAGGGGCATAGTAACTAGGAGACATCAGGGGCTCTCAGATGGCGTGACTTTACAAATTAAAAAGGGAACACAGATTTTTTGAAACAAAAAAGGGGATTGCTGAACGTTTGTCGGCAATCCCCCTTTTTCAATCGTATTTACTTCATTATTGCGAAATCCAATCGTCTCCAAGTATATCGGAGAGCTTCTGATCGTATTCTTCTGCTTTTGCTTCATTTTGCAGACGCGTATGGATCTGAAACAAAATCTGCATTATTTCCGTGTTATCGGGCTTCAATTCTAACGCCTTGGTAAAGTAAGGTAACGCTTCTTCATACAAACCATCAGCTTCTGCCAACATGGTATCTGATTTTTCCTCCCACTCTTCATCAGAAAAGTTGTTTACCTCCGTGATGATATTTCTTGCTTTGTCCAGGTAAATGGCTCCGGCGTAATAGTTTCCTTCAAAGAAATCAGGATCAGCTTCTACCGTTCTTTTATACTCCTCCAATGCTCCTTCCATATCTCCGGAACTTTCTTTCAAATACCCGTATCTTAAGCGTATGGCAGGGTTGTCCGGATCGTTTTCCAATGCTTTTTCTATGGAAACCATGGCTTCATCCATTTTATCCAATTGCAACAACAACTGAATCTCAAATTCTGCCAGTCCTTTGTCTTCCGGATAAAGTTCCCGGGCTTCGGTAGCCAATCTATACGCTTCTTCCGGATCCTTTTCCTCCGCACTGGCGATTTGGATCAGGAAATAATAAGCGTTGAGTTTATTGTATTCATCGATGTCCAACAAGTGCGTAAAATACTTTTTCGCCGCCTCGGTATTGCCAATCATATTAGCGGTATATCCCGCATTAAAAACCGTTGTGGTGTCCTTGGGATCCAGGTCAGCAGCCAAAGAAAAGAATTCAAATGCCTGATCCATGTCCTCTGCTTCATACCTTTCACTTCCTTTGTTTAATGAAGCATTTTTCAATCGGTACACGCCCTCTCCCTGTAAGTTTGCAGGAAGCTCTGGAACGACCTCTTTAAACAGGTCTTTGCTCACCTTACTGGTGGAATCCATATCCTCCATTTCGAAGGTGGTCATAAAACTGGACTCTGCTTCTCTTCCCAAACTCACTGTTTCTTCGGTGTTGGAAGAGTCTGCTTCGAACAGCTGTGTTTCTATCTTGCCTTTGATGAAATAGGTCTCCGATTCGTTTCCGGTTTCTTCATCCTTTACAGCATTCTTAATGTCTGAATAGGCTTCTTCAATATTGCCTCTTCTTAGGTTTCTTTCGGCAGATCGTACCACCTTTTTCTGGCCAAAGGCAACTGTAGCAGCGATGCCCACCAAAGCCAATGATAAAATTAACTTTTTCATGTTAGGAATGTTATTCTTTATTGGTTTCAACTTTTATTCTTTATTGGGATTTACTTCATTGTCAGTAGAAGGATTTTCTCCCGTATCGGATTCTTCCTCTACCAGAATATTCTCAATTTTTTCGACCGAGGAAATTTCATCATTCTCGTTTAATCGAATTAGCCTTACGCCCTGTGTCGCTCTACCCATCACACGAACTCCGGTAGCGGGTGTTCGAATGGTGATACCTGATCGGGTGATAATCATTAAATCATCGGTAGTGACCACTTCTTTTATGGCAACCAGTCCGCCAGTCTTCTCGGTGATATTCATGGCTTTAACGCCTTTGCCACCCCGTTTGGTGATGCGGTATTCCGAGAGAAAAGACCGTTTTCCAAATCCTTTTTCGGTGACCACCAAAAGCGTGGCTTCTTCTCTCTGAACACAAACCATGCCAATTACCAGATTGTCATCCGATCCCAAATTTATTGCTTTAACGCCCGTAGCCGTCCGCCCCATGGGTCGAACATTGGATTCATGGAAATGAACCGCTCTTCCCGAACTGGATGCAATGACAATGTGCGCGTCCCCATTGGTTAATTCCACGTTTAGCAATTGGTCATCCTCCCGGATATTGAGCGCTATGATTCCATTGGTCCGGGGTCTGGAATACTGTTCCAAGGTGGTCTTTTTGATGATCCCTTTGCGGGTTACCATCACAATATTATTGTTATTGATGTAATCCGCATCATTCAAATCCGTCACCTGAATGATAGACCGAATTTTGTCTCCGCTTTGAATGTTAATCAGGTTTTGTATCGGCCTTCCCTTGGAGGTTTTACTTCCCTCCGGAATGGCATACGTTTTTAACCAGAAAAGCTTGCCCTGATCGGTAAAAATCAATAAATAATTGTGCGTCAGTGCTGTAAACAAATATTCGGTATAGTCGTCTTCTTTCGTACTGACACCGCGGGAACCAACACCTCCCCTGCTCTGGGACTTGTATTCGGTGAGAACGGTTCGCTTGATATATCCCTGATGCGAGACGGTGATGACCACCTCCTCATTGGGGATCATGTCTTCATAGTTGAAGTCTTCGGCATTGTGCTCGATGGTCGTCCTGCGCTCGTCCGAGTAACGGGTTTTCATTTCCAGCAGTTCATCCTTAATGATTTGCATCCGTCGATCCTCGTTGGCCAGAATCTCCTTCAATTCCTCGATCAATTTCATCAGTTCATCGTACTCCTGCTGGATCTTTTCCCGCTCCATGCCGGTCAAACGCTGCAGACGCATGTCCAGAATGGCTCTCGCCTGAATTTCCGAAAGCTCAAACCGCTCCATCAATCCATTTCGGGCCGTTTCCGGATCCCTGGAATCCCGGATCAACTTAATCACTTCGTCCAGATTATCCAATGCCACCAGATATCCTTCCAGGATATGGGCCCGCTTTTCCGCCTCTTTTAGTTCGTATTCCGTTCTTCTGATGACGACCTCATGACGGTGATTGACATAATGAACAATCAACTCCTTCAGATTCAAGGTGTAAGGGCGACCCTTTACCAGTGCCACGTTATTCACGCTAAAGGAAGTCTGTAGCGGGGTATGTTTGTAAAGATTGTTTAGAATAACATTCGGAACGGCATCTTTCTTCAATTCGTAGACAATACGCATGCCTTGCCGATCCGACTCATCGCGGATAGCGGAAATGCCGTCCAGCTTTTTTTCATTGATCAACTGGGCGGTTTTTTCGACCATGGAGGCCTTATTTACCTGGTAGGGAATCTCATTGATGATGATCATTTCCCGGCCGTTGGATTTGGTCTCAACGGTGGCCTTTCCCCTCATGATGATCCTTCCCCTGCCGGTTTCAAATGCCGCCTTCACTCCGTTATATCCATAAATGATCCCTCCGGTAGGAAAATCAGGAGCTATGATGTGTTCCATCAATTCCGGAATGGTAATGTCATTATTATCAATATAAGCAGTAATTCCACCGATGACTTCACCTAGATTATGAGGAGCCATGTTGGTGGCCATGCCGACGGCAATTCCGGACGCTCCGTTTAGTAAAAGGGCAGGAATTTTAGCCGGCAACACGACCGGCTCCTTCAGAGTGTCGTCGAAGTTCAGCTGAAAATCAACCGTTTCTTTATTTATATCGATTAGTAATTCCTCCGCAATTCTCCGAAGCCTGGCTTCGGTATACCTCATGGCAGCGGGGTTGTCCCCATCTACCGAGCCAAAGTTTCCCTGCGGGTCAACCAACGGGTAGCGCAGCGACCAATGCTGCGCCATTCGAACCAGTGTTTCGTACACGGCTGAATCACCGTGGGGGTGGTATTTACCGAGTACTTCCCCCACTATTCTGGCAGATTTTTTATAAGGTTTGTTGTGGGTTACCCCTAATTCCTGCATCCCATACAGAATTCGGCGGTGTACTGGCTTTAAACCGTCCCTTACATCCGGTAAAGCCCTGGAAACAATTACCGACATCGAATAATCGATGTAGGCACCACGCATTTCTTCCTCAATATTGATCGGGATGATGTTCTCGTTCTCTCCTTGAGCCATAATTAAATTTCCTCGCTAATAACCTGCAAGATAGCAAAAAGAACAGGTTTAGAAAAATATAATTTTTCTAATATAGCTCCAAACGGGTATCCAGTTTATTTTCATGGAGTTAATATCCCAATTTTAGTCAAAAAGTTTGGGGTTTGGGTTAAGAAAAGCTTTTTTTCCACCCTTAAATTACCATTGCCCGACTTTTCGGTTTTGTCTGTTCCAAATGGAACTGCCCCGGTATTCGACCCCATTGTGCAAATGTTTCATGACTACCCGGCAGCCGCCCACTTTGCACCTTTTAGTACCTGGCAAGCTAATGGACACGCCTACCTGAAGGTTGTAGACGCGTTGGAGTAGGGATTGGGTTTCCGGAATCTCCGGATTGGTGTAAGCAAAGGAGCGGAATTCCACTGCCGGTTTTATGAATGCCCGGGTATATTCTGAAAAATCATATTCCAACCGCAGTCCCAGGCCATAATATGGATCCGGAGCACTCAGGTTTGGATCCACGGATTTTCGAAGCATCATGGAACCAAATTCCCCTTCCACCAAAAATCGCCAGGGATAAATCTGTCTTGCCCGCTGCTTTAGTTCCGACTGCATGTAAATGTTATTCTCCGAGTAATTTCGATATTGCCAGCGGAGAACGGAGCGACGCTTGCCAGCGTCCCAGAGTATTAGTCCCAGGGTACCATACAGCTTGTCGTAGGTATAGGCTTGCTCTTGGAAATCAAAGGAATATCCCTGCGCCTCCAACGGCGAAATCCGCCCCCATTCTCTGCCATAGCCGACTCCCAGACTAATAAAGTCAAATACATTGATGCGCATCCCGATATTAAGTGGATACGCAAAATTTCCGGTACTTAAGGACAGGGTATCTCCTGCTGCCAAATCCATGGTCTGCTCCATACCACTACTGATCGGATAAGAACCGGGCATTTCACTTGAAAAATCAAATTCGTGCTGCTGATATCCTGCTCCGGTAGACAATTCAAAGGAAAAGTTACTGACCATGTTTCTGAAAACATTCCCTAGTTCGTTATTGCTTTTCCGACCGTTGATTTTTCGTTCTATGCCAAAAATATCTTCCTGAGCAACAAGAGGACTAATAAACAGGCTGCTGCCCATCATAAGCAGCCACACAAAAAGCAGGGTATTTTTCCAGAGAGATCTCATACCGGTTTTTACTAACTAACGTAAAAAACAAAAAAACCCTCACAAACGGGAGGGTTTTTTTTAATTTTATTTTGAAGTGATCTTATTCTCCTGCGTCCGGCTCCGCTTCTTCAGAGTCTTCACTTCGCTTTTCTTTCAATTCGGCCATCATCATGTCTACCTTTTCTTTGATTTCCGGATTTTCCTTGATGGCTTTATTTACTTTATTATAGGTAGCAACTCCCAGAATCTCATCGTTTTTGATCAAACCGATTTTAAGATCCCTTACCTCATTTCCGAGCGAACTCATAAATTCGAGGATTGCCTCGTAAGCTGTTTTTTCTTCGTCAGTCACCTCGATTTCAGCCATTTTTTCCTCGTCTTCCCAAGCATCCTTGATTTCATTGTATCGGGCGGCCCCATCTATCACCTCGTTGTCTTTAATCATCGAAACAAGCTCTTCATTTTTTTGATCATAAAAAGCCATTACAGAATCTTCCATGGCAGCAAATTTTGCCAATTCCTCATCGGTGATCTCTTCAACAGCTTCATCCTGCGCATGAGCCGTAAATCCGATTACACCAACTAACAAGAAAGCCAATACAAATAATTTTTTCATAATTTCCATTTCAGTTTATTAAACGCTATATACTCACGAATTAAGTTAGAATCCATTTATTTCGCAAATAATAAGGCAAAAAATGCGCCATAATTTATAGGAACCCCCTATAATTTGAATTTAAACGATATTTTTTAGCTTTTTAATGGTTTCTTGTGGATTTTTTGAGGAAAAGACAAAATTTCCAGCCACCAGGATATTGGCACCGGCGTCAAATAATTTTTTTGCATTTTCCATGCTGACTCCCCCATCGATCTCGATCTTCGCATGAGAACCGGTTTCCACGATTAATTTGGTAAGCCGGTGGACTTTTTTGTAGGTATTATCAATAAATTTCTGTCCGCCAAAGCCCGGATTTACAGACATAAGGATGACAAGGTCCACCTCCCGAATAATATCTTCCAATAGTGATACGGGCGTATGGGGGTTCACCGCCACGCCTGCTTTACAGCCCAGTTCTTTGATGGATTGGATGGTTCGGTGGAGATGCGGACAAGCTTCACTATGCACCGTAATCTGTGCGGCACCGGCTCTTTGAAAAGCAGCCAGGTAATGGTCCGGATTTACAATCATCAAATGCACGTCTAAGGGCTTGGTCGCATAGCGCTTAATGGCTTCTACCACTGGTAAACCCATGGATATGTTAGGCACGAAAACACCGTCCATGATATCTACATGAATGTAATCGGCAGCGGAGCCGTTAATCATTTCCACTTCCTTCTGAAGGTTGGCAAAGTCAGCAGCAAGAACGGACGGGGCAATCAATGGGTTCATAAAATGGGGGTTGATTTGAAGGAAATCAGATTATAGTTATCTGATACAATACAAAAAAAGGAAAAATTATTCTCATTTCCTTATTTCTTCCACAACTTCATACGGGTTGCAGAAGAATCATCCTCTAACTCAAGCCAATACATACCCGGGACGAGGGTACCCATATCTACCCGATAAGGATCGCGCATAACGTACCGGTCTAACTGAAGCGAACTGATCAGCTTTCCCTGCAAATCATACAGCGTGAGCTGACAGGAATTTTCCTGGCCGAATTCAACAAACAATTCTTTATCATCCAGCGGATTTGGGTAAATTCTGGACGGTAAATCCACCAGGGTCCCTTCTTCCCTGCTATACATCGCTCTAAAATAGTTTGGAACACCATATCCCAATTCCATATCCGGTTGTGCTGCCTGGGAACCACTTTGCAAGAGCTTTTCCATTAGTTCGGATCGTGTAAAACCAGGATTGGCCTGCCATAATCCTGCTGCCAAAGCCGCTACCTGTGGCGCTGAAAAGGAGGTGCCACTGGAAAGACTGGTTCCTTCAACCTGGCGCCAGAGGGTCACCCCGGAACCATACGCCACCAATTCTGGCTTGATACGCCCATCACTGCTGGGACCGATGGAACTGAATCCGGCCTTGGTAAACTGATTATTGATTGCGCCAACCGCTAAAATTCCTTTGGCATCTGCGGGGACGGTGATGGTCTGCCACCGGATATTACCTTCATTTCCGGAGCTGCTGACCACCAGAATGCCCTTCTCAGCAGCCATGCCTGCTCCCCTGGAAATGACCGCCGTGTTGCCGTCTAAGTCTTCCTTGCCGTAATTCATTTCCGGATCATCGAAAGTATTGTAGCCCAGCGAGCTATTGATAATTTGTACGCCCAGGCTATCGGCAAATTCCGCGGCCCGAACCCAATTGTATTCTTCTATACGAAACTCAGAATCCACGTCTTCTGTAATGCATAAAATATAATTCGCCGCATAGGCTCCTCCTACCAATTGGCTGGGGTCGTAGGAGGCCAGCAGGGACAAGGCACCTGTGCCATGCGTATCGGTACGATAGACCGAGGATGCTCCATTCCGTACGAAGTCCCGGGTAGCCAAAATCCGGTTTTCGTTAAAAAGATGCTGCAATCCAATAATTTCATCGGTATTTAAAAACCCCGCATCAAAGACAGCAATCGTGACCCCCTCCCCCTTGTAGCCATCTTCATGCATTTCCGGAATTCCAAGAATGTGATTTTGAAAGTCAAAGGTATAGCTCGCTGTTGCTTTATTGCCTCGGGCTTGTTTTGGATCCAGGTAATTCTTTGTTCCTTCGTTGCCATTTACCTGCTGGCCTCCCCTTCCCACATACAGCACTTCCTCAACGAAAGGAAAAGACCTGATTTTTTCAATCGCCGCCGGGTCCGCCAAAACCACGGATGCATTGAGCCATTTTGAATGGTAGAATATTTCCTCGACTTCATTGGCTATCAAGGAGGCATACTGACTGGAAACCGGTAAATCAGTACTATCCAACGCGATGTGTTCCCTTTCCCTCCGCAAAAGGGCCTTCTCGCCCAGCAATTCTTCCGGACGATCCAAACTATAGGTAGTCGTTGGCTTAAAGCGGTAATGCACCGCATACCGGTCTTGTCCCAGCAGGGAAGTCCAGCTGCTAAACAGGAAAAAAATAAAAATAACAGACCTAGTCTTTCCCATAAGAAATCAATTTTAAATGAGTAAAACGTCCTTCCTGAATAATTTGTTCTCCCAGGCATTCATTTCGGGAACAGTACTTGAATACCTCATAATAGCTTTCTATCAACCCTACCTCTTTACCATATACCTCGTAGCGGATATCTCGCAGCGTTATCTGGTCATCCTCTTCGCTTTGCCTTACGGTGACGGTTTCAGGAAAATAGTTGTTTTCTACCAGGTAATCCCCCATTCTTTCGATAAAAAAATAAGTGCTAGGACGCGAATTATAGGCATTGCCATTCCATTCAGTATCCGCTGCTACCGGGTAGCTTAGCACAATTTCCTGTAGGTTATTATCATGACGGATGATCCGGCTATTGGAAAACGTCAGCGTATAGCTTTTTTCATCGTCCCAACGATTCCGGTCTTCCGAGTACTGCCTCCTTACCCGGTATACCAGGTCATTATCGGCATTCAGGTATTGGTCCACTATTTCATCCCGGTAAAAAAATTCGGTAGTTTCGAAATCCTCTTCACCAAAATACCGGGTATTGTCCACCTGGTATTCCCAAAAATTTCCCGTTGCCAAGGGATAATAAGTGGAAGTAATGATGGGAGGTTCTTCCCGCAACACCTCACAGCCCACCGCAAAAATCCCTAACAGCAGCATCCAACTGCTTTTTTCCAAAACTTTCATTCTCTATCTTTGAAATCTTTGAAAATTACATAAATAATACTCCAAATCGAAATGGCTCTAAAAACTTTTGTAAAGATAAGCAATGTAAACAATTTAAGTGATGCGAGGTATTGTGCGGGAATGTATGTAAATCTAATGGGGTTTTGCCTGGAGGAAAACTCAGAATACTTTGTCTCCCCCATCGAATTCAAAGAAATCACCGGTTGGCTTTCGGGCCTGCAATACGTAGCTGAATTTAACCTATCCCATCCGGACCAACTTCTTGAAACACTTCGGGAATACGAGGGCTTCAAATGGATTCAGGTACGCGAAAAACACCACCTGCAAATGCTGGAAAACAGTGGTTACGGATTGATTTATTCCTACACTATCAAAAAGGCAGCCGATTGGGAAGAAATTCTGACATTTTCGAAAAGCCTGGGAGAACACGAGATTATTCTTAATCTGGAAGCGGACACCGGAGCAGATTCGATCGGAGAAAAGGAAGTGAAAATGATTGCGCAACTGGCAACAAACTGTGAGGTATTGCTGGGATTTGGATTTGATGCTGCGAATATTGACCGCCTTCTTGAATCGACTGGTATAAAAGGTATTAGCATGAAAGGAGGTCATGAAATCCGACCTGGAATTAAGGATTTTGATGAATTGGCCGATATTCTTGAGGCCCTGGAAGTTGAAGATTAAAGAGGAATCAAGGAAAATTCGATGTATTTGATGGTTTCTCCTTTTTCCATAAACATTTTCTCGTAGCGCGTCCGAATTCCGTGATGTTCGTCTCTCCATTCGGATTGGTAAAAATCCCTGGTTTTTCGTTCTACGCTTATATCCTGCCTGCTGGAAAGAAGGTCTTCCGTGTAGGTATAGAGGCCGGTGTTATCGGTTTTAAAATGGATCGTACCGGCGCGATCCATGATTTGCCGGTATATGTGAAGAAACCGGGGGGAAGTGAGCCTTTTTTTCTCATCCCTGTCTTTAGGTCGGGGGTCAGGAAAAGTAATCCATAATTCATCGATCTCGCCGGGAGCAAAAGACGCTTCCAGGTTTTCAATCTGTGTCCGCAGAAAAGCCACGTTTTCCAGGCCCTCTTCGGAAGCCTGACAACTTCCTTTCCATATCCGGGAACCCTTGATATCTACTCCTACAAAGTTTTTCTCCGGATAGTGCCTGGCCAGGCCCACGGTAAATTCCCCTCTGCCACAGGCAAGCTCTACTACCAATGGATGGTCATTTTGAAACTGCAGTTCCTTCCATTTTCCCTTTATTTCCTCAAAACGCTGTTTCCCGGGTTGTACCACATTGGGATTGGCTTCATTTTGCCTAAAGCGTTCCAGTTTATTTCTACCCATACCGATTAAAGTTCCTTTATTTCTGCCACGACAAATGTACTGCCTCCAACGAAAATCAGGTCATCGGTCCCGGCATTTTTTTTGGCATAGGCGATGGCTGTATTGACGTCGGCAATGCAGGTTCCCTGTAGGCCATACAAGGCTGCCTTTTCTTTTAACGCTTCGGCAGGAAGGGACCGGGGCTGATCTGCCTGACAGAAAATGTACCGCGCCTCTTTGGGCAAAAGTGCCAACACCTGCCCCTGGTCCTTATCCTGAACCATTCCCAGGATCAGGTACAGGTTGCGATGTGGAAGGCGGTGAAGTTGCTCTATAATTAGTTTAAATCCATCAGCATTATGAGCTGTATCACAGACTACTAAGGGTTTTTTTTCAAGTATATGCCAGCGCCCTTTCAATCCGGTATTTTCCCTTATTTTTGCCAATCCTTGCAGAAGTTGCCCGGAAGAAATGGTATATCCCATTTCATTGAGCCTGGTGCTGGCCAGCAAGATTCCTGGCAGGTTTTTGGCCTGGTAATCTCCCAATAAATCCATCGAGACTTCCCAGGTGCTACCATCGGCTTCCCGGATTTCATAGCGCGCCAGGGTTTCCATGTCAGCCGCTTGCTTCCATCCTTTGGGCAGGACTTCAACGTATTGTTCAGCAAAAATTAACGGAGCATTTTTTTCCCGGGCGGCCTGCTGAAAAACAGCAGTGGTCTCCTCCTGGGTCTGCCCGATGATTACCGGTACCTTTTCCTTGATGATACCCGCTTTTTCGCCCGCAATTTTCTCAAGCGTATCCCCCAAGAACTGAACATGATCCAGGCCAATATTCGTAATCAGACAAAGCACGGGCAGCAGCACATTGGTGCTGTCAAACTTGCCGCCCATTCCCGTTTCGATGACCGCAATATCGACTTTTTCCCGGGCAAAGTAGGAAAAGGCCATCGCCACCGTCATTTCAAAAAAACTGGGTTTTAGGGTTAACAAAAATTCTCGTTGCTCGTCCACAAAGGTACAAACTTCTGTTTCCGGGATTTCCTGGCCATTGATTTTGATTCGCTCCCGAAAGGACTTTAAATGGGGAGAGGTGTACAACCCCGTTTTGTACCCAGCTTCCTGAAGCACCGAGGCAAGGGCATGGGCCGAACTGCCTTTTCCATTGGTACCGGCAATATGGATGCTTTTGAATGCCTGATGCGGATTCCCCAGGCGTTCACAAAGTTGGAGGGTGTTTGTTAGGTCCTTCTTAAACGCCGGGGCACCGACCCGCTGAAACATGGGTAAAGCCTGGTATAAAAAGTCAAGGGATTCCTGATAGCTCATGAAAAAGGATTAATCTACGCGGATAACAAAGGTAATTCTCCCGGTGGAATATTCGGCAGTGGGGTTTCCACTTTGTCTTTTAAAAGAAAGGCCATTGACCACGGTTCGATAGTAATTCAATACCTCATTGCTAACGTTGTATTCCAGAGGAATGGCCTGAACGATCCGGCCGTCGTCGTTGACGGTAATCCGGAATACAATGCGACCGTTCCGGTTGGATAAATTATCTTCAATGGTTGGCCTGGAGGCAAAGTCCCAACCCGCCAAATCCAGGTTGTAGCCAGAGCCATCGCCTGTGTTCCCGCGGCCGGATTGCAAGATGGACCTTCCATCTACGGTACCTTGAGGGTTGCCTTCATTGCCCTGCTGGTTGGAGGTTCCTTCATTGTTTCCTGCAGCGGGTTGGTTGGAGGTTCCTGTTTTACCTCCCCCACCAAAGATAGCACGCGGATCCACGGTAGGCTTTTTCTCTTCCACTTTTTCCGGAGCCGTTTTTTCGGCGGGTTGATTCTCTACCCGGTCTTCGGTAGGGTTTTCGTTTGTTTCGGTAGGCGTATCCGGAGTCGGTTCCGGTTCTTCGTTGGTCTGAACGGGACTGGGAACCTGTGACTGCGGCTGCTGTCTGGGTTGACTTTGGCTGGGCTGGGCAGGTGTGGGTTGCGGTTCGGGAGGGCTAACCGGTACCACATTTTCAGTCGGTTGGGAAGCTGGATCACCCGGGGCTGCTGCTTCTTCGATCGCCTCCGTATTGGAAGTAGATTCCGTGGTTGCCTGCTCGCTATCCATTCCGGCATCCGAAAAACCCAGGTTCAATTCCAGTCCAAATTGAGACATAGGAGGAACCGGTTGTTTCCAAACCACAATAAAATAAAAGCCTACCAAAACCAATACGTTTACTAAAAACGTGATGAGGATGGCTTTCTTCTTATTCTCCAGGGTTTCTTTCCGGTCTTCCCAAACTTCCATTTCGAATTCTTACTTGTATGGTTTTGTTGCGATGGTGACGTTGGCTTCGAGTGCGGCGGCGATCCCCCCTACCTCTACCAGATGCTCCACCGGTACTTCCTGATCGATGTGCAAGACAACGTACCCTTTCTTCTCTTTCAATAACGTTGTTAACGCTTCTTTAATTTCATTTCGGCTGACCTGCCGGTCATTCACGGCATATTTAAGGTCTTTGGTGATACTTACGGTCACCTCCTGCATCACGATGTCGGAGGCCTCACTGCTCGGAAGGTTTACGGGTAAGCCCGAGGGGGTAATGAAGGAAGAAGTAAGCATGAAAAAGATCAACAGCAGAAAAATGATGTCGGTCATCGATGACATGCTAAAGGCGGCTTCGATTTTATTCTTTGACTGTAGGGCCATGTTATTTCTTGTCCTGAAGTAAATCTATAAATTCGATCGTGGTATATTCCATATTATGGATCAGTTTGGAGACTTGTGTAACCAGGTAGTTGTAACCCAGATAAGCGATGATCCCGACCACCAAACCCGTAGCGGTGGTAATCATGGCCTCATAGATTCCGGTAGAAAGCAGTTTGGGCGAAACCATTCCTTCTTCCTGCGCCACACCAATAAATGCCCGGATCATTCCGGCAACGGTACCCAAAAACCCGATCATGGGCGCAGCACCCGAAACGGTTGCCAACAACCCCAGGTTTTTTTCCAACTTATAAATCTCAATTTTGCCAACGTTTTCGATGGCCACCTCAATGTTTTTCAAAGGGCTACCAATGCGTTCCAGCCCTTTGCTGATCATGTTTGCCACCGGGGTTTCCTCTCCCTGGCAAATCATCTTTGCCTGCTCAATATTTCCACTCTGAACCATCATCTTGACCTGATCGATCATGCCCTTGGGCGTTTTGGAGGCTTTTTTTAAGGTGATGACGCGCTCGATAAAAATAAAAATGGCTAAAATAAAGAGCAAGTAAAGCGGGATCATCATGTACCCCCCTTTGATCAATAACTCCAATAGGCCAATATCGGATGACCCGGCCCCCTCCATGAGAGCAAGTGAATCGACGGCCTGCTGGCCGTCTGAGGTTGACAACGTTTGTAAAAGGATCATATTAATATTTCAGTACCCATAAGTTTTCTTCGTATTCCGTTTGGGAGGTATCCATGGCCTCCAGTGCCAAATCAAGGTTTTCATACTGTCCCACTGCCAGACGGTAGAAATGGATGCTTCCATAGGGATGCACTAAAAACGTTTCCAGTCCGGCTTTATTGAGTCGTTCTGAATAATCTCTGGCAAGATCATCATCTATAAAACTGCCAACTACCAAAAAATACCTTGGAGAATCGGCTCTTTCGGCAATTTCTGTCAGTACCGGCGTAACCGCTTCTACTGCTGGGGCGGGAACTTCGGTTACCGGGTCAGGAACAGGCGCAGGTTCGGGTGTTGCCTCTGCCGGTTCTTCTGATTGGGCAACCGGCGCATCACTTTCTTCCGGATTTGGGTTAAAATAGCCGAGATTACCCCAATAATAAGCCCCAAATCCAATTAGCAAAATCAAAAGAAGGATAAGCCACAACGCCCAGTTGGAACGCCGTTCTTTTTTCTCTTTTTCACCACTTTTTGATCTTCCCGTCTCCGTTTTACCCTTTCCTACCGGCACCGGTACCGGAGATGCAGCCGTTTTGGCAATGGGACTTTCCAGTGGCCTGACGGAAACAGGTGGCAGTCCAAAGTCCTCATCGTTATTTGGTTGGCTGTTTTGATCCTTGGATTTATTTTCAGACATATCAAAAAAGATTGTTTCAATCTGCTAAGCTAAAGTAAAACCATCAATTCGACAATATTGGCACCACATTTCCCGGATTTCACCTACCCGTACCGAACGACAATGCGGACTAAAATTTAAACCCTACGCCTCCAATCACCTGAATGGTACGCACGGGATAATAGTTAAAGCGTTCGTAGGGCTGGTTTAATAAATTATTCCCCTTAAGAAAAGCCGAAAACCGGCTGGAAAAGGCATAATTCGCGTGTAAATGCAAATCCAGCAAGGGATCCAGATCTCGTTCGGTATCGGAGGCTAGATTGATGGCATTGATTCCTCCCAGTGCATGCAAGTTGGCATAAAGGGTCCATCGTTCATTGGGAGTAAAGGAATTATTTATACGTACCTCCCACTCTGGCCGGTGCCAGGCGATCCCGATCTCATCCAGAGTGTATTGGTAAAAATGCAAGGAAGCATCCATCTGGTAGATTTCATCAAAACTATAATTCAGATTTCCATGGTATTCCAGTACTTTGGTGTTGTTATCATAAATGAGCTGAAACCGGGTACTATCCATCGCATTGTTTCCATAGAAATGCATATTGGTAAAATCTCCGTATTTCAATCCTAGTCGGTAATTGAAAAGGTCATTGGCATTACCGGAAATACCGGCATCCACCTGAAAATTTTGGATGGTATTCCTAAGCTGCTCAGATGGCCCTAAAAAAGGGTTTTCCCGAATAAAGCTATAATAGGTATTTCGCTTTACATCTCCCTCGTAAGTTCCATAAATGCCAAATTCAGGCATCAATTGATACGAAACGGATGCTACAGGCAATACATAAAACTCCTTTAATTTATTGGGAACGATGTCGTTTTCATGAATCACATTTGCCCCTATTTTAATGTCCAATCCTTCCTGCCGGTACTGAACATAAGGGTGCAGCTTAAAATAATTTCTATTGATGGATTCGTAATTCACATCACTGGGAGAAGTAAATGCCAATTCGGTTTCTATTCCCCCATTTAGGTTGTCATTAGCGCGAAACCCCGCAGCGGCCTTTACCAGGGCCTCACTTTCCTGGGCCTCGTATCGGTCATTAAAAAGCCTCAGGGAAAGGCTCGCCGAGTAATTGAATGGTTCTGCCTTTTCAATTCTTCTCAGACCTATCTGCGTGTGAATGGTATTAAAAACCTGCTGTATGGTATCGGCAAGCACCATATTTTCAGGTTGAGGAGTGTAGCCATAAAAATGGTACATATCTCTTTGGTATCCCAGCTTACCAAAAATTTCGACGATATCTTTATACAAACTACCATTTAAAAAGACATCCGTATGATCCTCTGCTGAATTCTGTCCATCCACCGGCCCGGTGTAAAATCCCTCATGCTTTAGGTGCAAACCATAACCAGCTTCTTCATAGGGTTGAGGAAACAGATCCAACTGGAATAATGGAGCGGAGTAATTTCCGAAACCCAATTGGGCCATCCCCATGGTTTGGTCCGTTTCAGGCTTTGGGAAAGGTTTTTGATAGGGCTGTGTTTCCAGTGCTACCGGAGCCAATGGAAAAAAATAATCGTTTACCTGGTAGGTATAATCGGTAGAGGTGCTTACCGGCGGTAAAGCGGGACTTTTTTCAAAAACCCGGGACTGTTTGGGAAGGCTTAACACCCTGTCTTTCCGGATGATAAACTCCGTATCCCGGATTTCTCCGCGTTCCGGTTCCTCCATATCCTGACTCTGAACCGGCACCACCACTACAACTGCCAATACAACTCCTGAGACTATTAACTGTATGAACTGCTTCATTCTGCGGTCGTGTTGATGGTTTCCAATAATTCTTCAGCTTCTGTTCTGACTGATTCCATGCCCGAATTTTCAATCACTGACTCCAGAGTGGCTTTGGCCTGGAACGTTTCATCCAGTGCGATGTAATTTTTTGCCAGCAGTATAAATTGCCTGCCGTACCACAACTCATACGAGCCAAAAGGCTGGGAGTACTCGAAAATCAACTCATTGGATGCCTCATAGGCACCTGCTTCGTGGCTGAGCGAAGCAAGCCGGAAAAGAGCTTCAGCACCTTGCTCCGATTTATAATTTTCAATCAATTCCCGATAGACCGGCTCTGCCTGGGCCGGTTGATTACTGTTTTCCAGTGCCTTTGCCTTGACCAACAAAGCACTGGGAGCCGCATCCACGGTAATATTGCCCAAGTCCAGAATTTTATCGGCATGGCTAACCGCTTCCTGAAAGTCATTGGTCTCAAAATGGGCTACCATCAATCCATAGTACGCCTCGTATTCTTCTGCCGTGCTTCTCGCATTTTCGGCGGTAAACTGGAAATAAGGGATGGATTTGGAAAAATTTTCCCGTTCAAATTCTATGACCGCAATCTTTTGATATACCCTGATTTTCAATTGCGTATCCCCGGTGTTTTCCAATTCGTAGTACAATTCCAGGGCTTTGTCGGTATTTTCCATCCGGAAATGGGCATCGGCCAGGTAATACCTGGCTTCGGGTACCTGAGTAGAATTGGGATAGTTTCGAAGGAAATCCTCTAATGCCCGGACTGCCTGCTGGTAGGATTGGTTAAATAACAAGCTTTTGGCAGCCTCAAACTCTACGTTCTGTAAATTACTGCTGGCGGGATTGGATTTCCGGTATTCTGATAGGTACGTAGAAAACTCCTCAGACCTTCCCTGAAGGGAAAGACTCTCCTGCAAGCCTACCAGCGCCGTTTCGCCGTTGGATGCGTTGGGAAAACGGTTCAATATCGTCTTGTAATCGGCAATGGCCTGATCGTAATCTTTAAGCGAATAATTGGCCACCGCCCTTCCTTCCAAGGCATAAGGTATAAAGGGACTGTTGGGTTTTAATGAAATAAGTTTGGAAAAAACGTCCCTGCCTAGCCGGTAATTCAAATCTTCCATATGGATTTGAGCTTTTTGAAACAAGGCATCCTCCAGATAAAGACTAGTTGGATACTTGTTTATCACCTGGTCCAGTTGCCGGACGGCTTCCAGGTTTCGGTTTTGAAAGTTAGCCACCACTCCCCCTCTGAAATACGCATAATCACTGTAAGGGCTGTCTTCCTGAATGGCTCTGCGGAAAGTGGCTGCCGCCTCTTCAAATTTTTTCTGCACGTAATAGGCATCTCCTAACCTAATCAGGGCATCGTGATACTGTTGCTTCTCCTTGCTGCTGCGTAGCTTGTCGGTATAGGCTTTAAACTGATTTTCGGCCTTTTGGTAGTTTGACTGATTGAAATACGCATATCCCAAGCCATAATGGGTCTTGATTACCGCTGGATCAGATGCCGGAGGATTCATGGCCAAAACCCGTTCGTAGGCCTGAATGGCGGCATCTGCTTGGTTGTTGGCGGCGTAAGCCTCTCCTTTCCAGTATTGAGCCATTGTTTGCAGGGACTTATCCTCCGGAAAAGCAAGGGATTTGTTCAGCATCTGGATGGCCTCAGGGTGGTTATTGTCCCGATAATACACCATCGCCTGAAAAAAGCTTACTTTCTGGTAGGCTTCCCTTATCCGGGGCGATTTCTGCTGCATGCTTTCAATATGCCGAATAGCTCTGAGGTAATTGTTCGTGTTGATAAGCGCATCGCTGAGTAAATTCTCTGCTGCCGCGGCTTGGGTCCCGCTGGGGTACTCATCCAGATACTGGTCCAATGCGGTGATGGCCTCTTGAAATTTACCCATCTCAAGATTCACTTTGGCATAGTTAAATAAGGCTTCTTCTTTTAGTTCCGGATTAAATTCCATCGTAAAAGCGGCACTGAAACTGTTGGCTGCGAAGGGTAAATTCTCCTGCTGAATGTAGGAATGCCCCAGAAAATAGCTGGAAATCTGCCCCAAGGCATCTTTTTTCAGGGCCACTTGCTTAAAAAAAGTACTGGCCCTCTCATATTGATTGCTTTCGTAATGGGCCACACCGGCTTTGTATTGCTGGTCTCTGGATAACGTTCCCCTATTCGCAGTAACGAAGGATTGATAGTGTCCCGCTGCCTCCGGATAGGCCTTGTTGTCGTAATAGGCCTCGGCGAGAAGTAAATGAATTTGCTCCCGGTTTTCCAGGCCTGCCTTACCGATCAAGGGGGAAGCATAATCAATTAGGCGTTGCAACTCCCCCTGCCGATAATAAATAGCCGACAACATGTAGGGAACCTTCAGGCTGTATTCCCTGGATTTTTCGGCCTCTTTAAAATTGCTGACTGCCGTTTCAAAATCATCTTGCTGAAACGCGCTGAAGCCTGCATAATAATACGAAGATGCCAGGAAAGGGCTTCGGTATCGTTTGGCCCGCTCAAAATACCGCTGGGCTTGTTGGTAATTTTTTAATTGAAAAAAAGCATAGCCTGTTTTAAAAAAAAGCTCCGGATGGCGCTCTTCGCTGAGGGCGACGTTGCTCAACAAACCAAACTTCTCAATGGCTTTTCGGTAGTTTCGGGCGGTAAAATAATGATTGCCCAGAATCCAGGCCGCTTCATGTGCCAGGATTTCTCCCGGATAATCCAGCAAAAAGCCTTCCAAAGCCGATGAACCTTCCGGAAAATCGCCCTTCAAAGAGGAAAGAGCGAGGTAATAGGAAATCTCCATGGTTCGATCCCCCTGTTGATTATGAAGTTCCATTCGTTCAAATGCTTCTCGGGACGCAGCAAATTGATCGTTCTGAAATAAATCCAGGGCCGCCTGGTATTCCAACTCGGGATGCATCTGACTAAGGCTGGCCTGCGCCCATGCCTGCATTTGTGCCCCTGCAACTAAATAAACTGCGAATATTACTAACCGTATTCTATTCATTATCCGGATTAATGAAGAATTTTAAAAATGAGTTCTTTCAGAATTTTTGACTCTTCCATATTGTTGGCCGCTATGCCCTTTGAACGTAAATCTGCTTCTCTCAGGTATCCGATGATATCAATAATCTTGCCTAAAGGATAATTTTTTGCGGCAACGGTGTATTCTTTTATGAAGTAGGGATTTACTTTCAGTACGCCGGCCAAATCTTTATCTCCCATTCCCTTGTTGGCTTTTACCTGGAGCAAGCGGCTAAAATGCATGTAAAGCAGGGATAACAGTGGAATCAGTGGATGGGATTTGGCATTCTGTGCGAAATACCAAATAATGGTATTAGCTTTATTCACGTCTTTGTAGCTAAGCGATTTGGTGAGCTCAAAGTTATTAAAGTCCTTACTGATCCCAACGTATTGCTGGATATGGGCGGTGCTAACGGTTACCGGTTCATCAAAATTGATAAGCATCTTATCAATTTCATTGGTCAGCACTTCCATATTATTACCAATGGATTCCGCCAGGACCTGGCAGGCCTTGGTTTCAATCGTAAATCCCTTTTCCTTCACATATTGATCAATGTAGGGTGCCAGTTTGTATTCCTGGATCTTATCCGATTTGACCAACACCGCTTTTTTGTCCAATTCTTTAGCCAAAGCTTTCCGGCCATCCAATACCTTGTATTTATACGCAAAAACGAGAATGGTACTGGGCAGTGGATTATTAATGTAGTTGATCAGCAATTGATCTCCCTGCTCCCTGCCCAGCTCCTGAATATTTTGGGCTTCTTTTACAATGACCACCTGCCGGTCAGACATCATGGGAAATCGCTTGGCATTGGTAAGAATCTCACCTATGGTCGTATCCTTTCCATATAGGATCGTTTGATTAAAGCCGCGGTCCTGTGGTGCCAGGGCATGTTTTTCAATGAACCCGGTGATTTTATCTATAAAATAGGGTTCTTCTCCCTGAAGAAAATAGACGGGGGCAAACTTATTTGCTTTCAGATCTTTGAGAATACTTTCCGGCTTACTGGGCATACCTGATTTAAAAATGGCTCGATAAGAGATCAAATATAAAAAGAATATAGGATTAACAAGGATGAAAGGAAACATTACCTTGCTTACTTTTGTATATATAGTGTATCAAAGAAAAGCATGGTGGAAACGTTGGAAATTGGAATTACTTATTATAAAGAAGGCAAATTTGAGGAGGCATTGCAGGTTTTTGATCGGCTGGTAAGTTTGGAGGGGCCTAAGGCCGAATACCTGCACTACCGGGCAAGGGTACAATCCCGACTCGGAGCCTTGGAACAAGCCATCAGCGATTTTGATGCCTTGATGGAATTGGAACCATATAATACAACCTTTATCAGTGACCGGGCAGTGGTCCTTCACCTTCTGAAACGAAACGACGAAGCCATGCGGGCATTCGATCAGGCCTTAAACCTGGATCCCCAAAACCCTTATCGGTATTCTAGCAGGGCCTACTTTAAAGATCGTATTGGTGATTTTCAAGGGGCTATTGATGATTACGAGCGTGCCATTGCGCTGGATCCGGAAGATGCGGTTGCTCAAAACAACAAAGGAATAATTGAGGAAAAATTAGGGCATTTGGGCGCTTCCCGGAAGAGTTTTTCCGTCGCCGACGAACTTACCGGTCATTCACCTTCCAAATCTCCTGAACCGAAACCGGAAACCGTAGATGGACCTAGAGCAGCAAATGTGCCTTTCCAGTTGGAGCAAGAGGAAAGGTACAGTAGTTTGAGTCACTTTTTCACTACCCTTAAACAACTATTTACGAATAAAGAGACCCGAAACGAGTTCAAAACCTTTATTCTGACAAAGATTAAAGGTTCTTGATCACAAATAGCGGCTTGTTGATAAAGTATGACATTTTTTTGGAAAGATTACTTGTAAATAATTGTTCGAACCAGGTTTTCTTTTTACTCAGGGTAAAAAGGATGTTTCCTTTGGCCGTGATCAGGTAATTCTCGAGGCCAAGTCCTGGCTCATCTCGATAGGACTTCAACACAAAATTCACTTTTTCATAGTGGATAAAAGGCTGAAGCTCCTCTACCATGCTAATATGCAAGGCTTTATCTATGGATCTTATTTTGGTACTGACGTGAACCACGTCCAATTCCGCATCATACATCCTTGCGATTTCCACCACCCGCTGAATGGCCAGCTTATCCTCTTCCAGGTAATTAGTTGCGTAAACCAACTTTCTTGGCACCTTGAAAAAGACCTTTCGCGGGATGATGAAGACATCGCAGGCTGCCTTCAGCACCACTTGGCTGGATTTAGTGCCAATGTAATTTTCCTTGAATTCATTAATTCCTTCAGTACCCATGATGACCAGGTCTGCCCCTTCACTTTCAGAAAATTCCAATATGGTGGCTACTGTTTTTCCTTCCTGTATGACACCCTCACAGGAGGAAAGCCCCTTCGCAAGGCTTTCTTCTTCCACGGTAGCTTTTAATGATTGCAATTTTTTCTTTGCGGTATGCAGGCTTTCGTCCAAAATATTTCCGGGAAAAAGGTTTTCGTAATCTTCTCTATCCGGCACATGGAACAGAATCAGCTTTGCTTGCAATTTTTCGCCCAGTTTGGCAGCATATTCGATGGCATTTAACGAACATTCCGAAAAGTCGGTGGGGCAAAGAATGGTATAGGTTTTCATAAAGAAATAATAGGTTTAATAGCCCTGTTCTTGGTTAATTTGATTATTCAGGGGGAGGTTTTGCTGCAGGTTCCGGTAATTTTCCATAATCTGCGGTGCTGCAGCTTTGTGGTTGGTGATACTGGCTATATGAGGGGTAATGGTCACCTGCTCCTGCTCCCAGAAGGGGTGATTAGCAGGTAATGGCTCTTTTTGAAATACATCCAATAAGGCTCCTGAAAGGTGGCCGGATTCGATGGCCGGAATTAAATCTGCTTCTATTAGGTGCTTTCCTCTGGCCACATTAATCAGATAGGTGCCTTTTTTAAATTTCCGGAACAAGTCCTTGTTCAGAAATCCCTCGGTTTTGGGAGTTAAAGGTAACAGGCAAACGACCACATTCACTGCATCTAAAAATTCCTGGAGTTTTCCTCCATGAAAATAGGGATGCCTGAAACCGGATTTCGGGCGGTTACCATAGCCGATGACCGGAATACCTAAACCGGCCACTTTGTCGAGAACGTCACCTCCCAGTTCGCCGACTCCCATCACCCCCACGGTAATGGGGATTTCGGGATTGCTCATATCCCAGGTTTTTGACTGCTTATCCCGAACATAGCGAAGAAACTGCCGATGGTAATTTAAGATCCCCATCACCACATAATTGGTCATGGAAAAGGTCAACCGGGGATCCACTATCCGGGTAATGGGAACATTGTCAGGAACGTAATCCGTCATGATATGATCCACGCCGGAACCCATGGAGCAGATTAGTTTTAAATTTGGAAATTCTTTTAAAATTCCCTTGGGATGCTGCCAGAGAACCACTACTTCTACGGATTCTTTCTGATTGACATCCGGATAAACCTGAAGTTCAATATGAGGATCAATTTCTTTGAAAACCGCAATCCAATCAGCGATTTCTTGCTTTGATTTAGTTGGTGCAATAATTGCTAGTCCCATTGAAAGAATGTTGTCGTTTATATTAAAAACCAGTTAAAATAATTTTCGGATATTCGTAATAGCCATGGACTCCGGTCGGACCGACTCCCCGTAAGAACTACGAAAATCCACACAAATATTGATGGTAATTTAACTATCTTTGCCCACATACCTGATACCACTGCTATAAAGAAAAAACCAGTCGTATAAACCGGTTATGTTTTGTCATAATTACATCTTCAAATTAATTATAAATATCTATGAAAACAAAAAAAATGCTTTTTCTAGCAACTATTTTGTCATTGGTTCAACTAGTAGCTTTTGCTCAGATCAACATGCCGCCGGCAAGTCCCAATAGCAAGGTAGCTCAACAAATGGGATTGACCGTGCTGCACCTGGATTATTCCAGACCGGGAAAAAAGGGACGGAAAATTTTTGGAGAACTGGTGCCTTTTGGTCAAGTGTGGCGAACCGGTGCCAATAATCCCAGCACACTTGAATTTGATACGGATATTCGTGTAAACGGGCAGGCGCTACCCGCTGGAAAATACGCTTTGTATACCATTCCAGGTAAAAAGCAATGGACCGTCATCTTTTCCAAAAAGACCGAATTATGGGGAGCAATGGGGTACAGTGCAGAAGACGATGCCCTGCGTATACAGGTACCGGCAAAGAAGCAAAAACCAGTAGTGGAAACCATGACCATTCAGTTTATGGACCTTTCGGATACCGGTGCTACCGTTAACCTGTCATGGGATAAAACCCAAATTGAATTCCGGATCGAATCTGAAGTAGATCCGATTGTCATGAAACAAATCAGGGAATTGCTAATCGACCAGCAACCGGATAACCCGGGCCTTTATTTTCAAGCAGCTAATTATTACTTCACCAATGACAAGGACCTGAATACCGCACTTGAATGGATCACCAAATCCGTGGACCAGGACGCCAAGTACTATACGGTGCACCTAAAGGCGAAAATTCAGGCAAAATTAGGTATGGATGACGAAGCCATCGCCACGGCAGAAAGATCAAAAGCCATGGCCGAAGAAGCCAAAAATCCGGATTACGTAGGATTAAACGATCGATTGATTGAATCACTTAAATAATAATGACACATTGGAGCTGCGAAAAAAGCAGCTCCAATGTTTTCTATTCAGTTGATTCGCTGGCCGATTTCGGTTCCGGTCCACGCCATCCCTGAATCAGCATGGCCATCAGCATTACCAATAAGCAGCCAATGGCGTTGTACCATAGGTAACCCACATCTACTAAAAAACCATACACGCTGGTTCCGTTGAAATAGTGCAGGGTTAAAATCATCAATTCTGCAATAATGGCTGCGGTAAACACCGCCTTACCCCCTACCCATTTCAGAAAAAATCCCACCAGAAAAATACCCAGAATGGTGCCATAAAACAGGGATCCGAGCAAATTAACCGCTTGTATCAGGTTTTCAAATAAGGTGGCATAAGTGGCGAAAAGCACGGCAAACAAGCCCCAAAGTGCCGTAAACCATTTCGAGGAAAGCATGTAATGCCGGGAGCTCCCGGAGGTGTGCAGGGAACGCTTGTAAATATCGATGGTGGTGGTAGACGACAGGGCGTTTAGCTCGGATGCGGTAGAAGACATGGCTGCACTGAAAATCACAGCGAACAGCAGTCCCACAATCCCATTTGGCAGGTAATCCATTACAAATCGCATAAATACATAGTCGGTATCGTTTGTCTCTGCCAGTGGATCGTGTTTGACAATTAACGCTTTGACTTGCTCCCGTACCTGCTCCTGCTGTTGAGAATGTTCAAAAATCTCTGATTGATACTGCTCCGTTTCGATTGCATTATCGGATTCAATGGCTTGTAACATTTCCTGAATGCGTTCGCTCTTGCTTTCAAATACCTCCGTATATTCCTTTTCCAAGGCATCAAATTCCTCCAGGTATTCGCTCTGCTTGAGTTTATCCAACTGAATGGTATTAAAGATAACGGGAGGCTGAAAAAACTGGTAAAATACAAAAACCATCACCCCGATAAACAGGATCACGAACTGCATGGGAACTTTCAAAAATCCGTTCATCATCAATCCCATCCTACTCTGTGTCAGCGATCGTCCCGTCAGGTACCGTTGGACCTGAGATTGGTCGGTTCCGAAGTAAGAAAGGAATAAAAACAACGCCCCGGTCACTCCTGACCAAAAATTATAGCGATCCGACAGGTCAAAGTCAAAATTGACAATGTTTAATTTTTCCATCTTTCCTGCCAAATGCAAGGCCTCGGTAAATTTCACGGGAATCATTTGGATTACGATGATTCCTGCTAGAATCATCCCTCCCATCATGACCGTCATTTGTTGCTTTTGGGTAATGGATACGGCTTTTGTCCCCCCGGATACGGTATAAATGATCACCATCAAGCCGATAAATATATTGGTAATCGTCAAATTCCATCCCAAAAGAGTGGATAAGATAATGGAAGGAGCGTAAATGGTGATTCCCGCCGCCAGGCCACGTTGAATCAAGAACAGTCCGGCGGTAAGGGTTCGGGTTTTAAGATCAAAACGAGATTCCAGAAATTCATAAGCCGTGTATACCTTTAGCCGGTAATAAATGGGTAAAAAAACGACTGAAATGATGATCATCGCCACTGGCAATCCAAAATAAAATTGGATAAACCGCATACCATCTGCATAGGCCTGTCCCGGGGTACTTAAAAATGTAATCGCCGAAGCCTGGGTAGCCATAATGGAAAGCCCAATGGTCCACCAGCTAAGATCATTCCCTCCCCGGAGGTACTTGTCCATGTCTTTTGGGCCGTAGGTTTTGTAAATGCCATAGGAAGCAATGGCCAGCAAGGTGCCAAACATGATGGCCCAGTCGAGGTAACTCATGAAAAAGCCAGGGTTAACCAATAAAACAACCCGATCAGTATGGCAAGTACCACCACCTGCATCCAATACAAACCGGTCCAGTGCCGAAAGTCCTTTTCCTTACTCATTCCCTTGTTCGATTAAATTTACAAATAATTTAATGGCGCCCGGCACCCCTGCCGGCAATAATCGAAACCAGGAAATGCCCGAATAACTGTAATGTCCGGATCCATAGCGGGTCACTAAAAGGGATCCCCTCGTTGGTGGTTCGTTCGGATCCTGCATTTCAAGGGGCGTTTGGTAGCGATCATCCCAATTCCCGGGAAAATACAAGCCCCTCTCCTGTACCCATCCCTCAAAATCGCTTTCGCTGATCTCATTTGGAAAATTCAATACCGGATGCTCCTCCAACAGTATTTTTACCGGTGATTCCTCTACGGTAATTCGGTCTCTGGATAATTCCAGGGGATAGGGTCCAAAATCTCTGGACAGCAAAGGGGAGCTGGTATTGTACTGAACGATCAAATTGCCCCCATTCTTGACATAGTCCATCAATGCCGCCGTCTGATTGGCCAGGTTTTGGTTTACATTAAAGGCCCTAATTCCCACAATCAACGTGGAATAGTTCCTAAAAGTACCCGGCCCCATATTGCTATCTTCCAAAATTTCCACGGTATAGCCCAGGTTTCTCAACACTTCCGGAATATCATCTCCGGCACCCGGTATGTAGCCGATGGTTTGGTTTCGCATGTCCATATTTAGCCTGATGAGGTTAAAAGAAGCCTCGGGAAAATAGGTCAGGTTGGGAATATGGGGATGCACAATTCGCTTTTTACCCTGTTGGTAAACCGTTCCATCGCCCGTCTTATAAAATACCGTATGGGAAGATCGCGCTTCCCCGTTGGGATTGGTCAACCTCAGGCTAAAGTATAATCTGTTATTGGCTGCATCCTCCAAACGCTCTTCCACAACATAATCCTCGCTACCCAATCCGCTGATGCCTAGCGTTCCTTCCTCCAAATCCCCCTCGAATGATAGGGTAACCCCTAGCTGCGCTTCCTGCTCTCCCAATAAAAAAACGTTTTCCTGGTCAATGGAAAGGGAAATTTTTGGCACTACGGTAAAGGGCTGAATGATCTCTCCGTTTACCTGATCGTTGTACCGGTATTGTAGCGGGATGTTTACTTCGAAACGTTGATTTTCAATCCTAAAATGCAGCTTTCCCGAAACGGCAGGATCATTAAAGGGTTTTCCGATCATTTCCTGAGATTCAACAACATATAGGCTTTCCCTGGGAGGGCTTTTCAGCCAGTAAGGCTGCGATACAGGATGGCTTGCTGGTATCTGGAGTTCCTGCTCCCATTCAAAGGGCTGATTATCCGCTACCCTGCCCGCTAACTCATAGGCGGTATCCAGTACCTCAAATTTTTCCAACCGGACTCCCCGATCCCCCGGTAAATTGACAATTAGTTTCCCCTGAATCTGATCTGATGGAAACGATAACTCCTTGTTTGCCAGAAACAACGCTTTCCAACCCAGCACATCCAGAATAATCCGATCGACCTGATCTTGCTTTTCCTTGACCCAGGGTAAACGTTCCTGAACTTGATTTAACTGGGCCCTAATTTCCAGCAAATGAGGCAGGTTGTTTATTGGATTTGCAAAATCAAACGCATCCAGGAGGGCTTCCACTTTATTGACGAATGCGGTACCTCCCTCCAGGCCTAGCCAACGGTCCGGAATCCCCTCAAAGGGGTCGTTCTCAAACGGAGCACCGGCTACAAATTCGAGAAAATCGCTACTTTCTCCTATGCTGGCCGTGGAGCCGAAGCCTTGAGATTTATGCATGGTACGGCTATCAGCAGCAATCTGCGAATAACTGGTACCCAAAAGGAAATTGAATTCACCGACTGGAAAGGTGTGGTAGGGAATATCGGGTTTAGGTTCGTATTGCCCTCCCCAATTGTAAGCATTCCAGAATATCCGTTTCGGAGACCAGGGTTTCACCCATTTCAACTGCCCGGGAAACGCATCGGGATTTCCCGCGAGTTCAAAAGCCTCTCCGGCAAGAATGGCTGAGGTGGTATGGTGGCCGTGGGTAGTTCCCGGACTGGTATTAAAACGGGTGATGAGCAAGTCCGGTTGAAAATTACGAATAACCCATACCAGGTCGGATAGTAACTTATTTCGATCCCAATTACTCAAGGTTTCATCGGGATTACGACTGTATCCAAAATCAATGGCCCGGGAAAAAAACTGCCAGCCCCCATCGGTTTCCCTTGCTTTAAGTAATTCCTGCGTGCGGATCATTCCCAATTCAATACCCAATTCTTTTCCGATCAGGTTTTGACCACCATCTCCCCGGGTCAGGGACAGGTATCCTACTTCTGCGTGAACGGAATTAGCCAAATAGGCAATTAGCCTTGTGTTTTCATCATCCGGATGCGCAGCCAGGTACAAGACCCGCTTGGTTTCACGAAGTTTCAGTAATTCATGGTAAATTTCGGAACTGCTCTGGGCGTTTGTGATCGAACAAAATCCCGGAAAAAAGCCCAGGAAGAATAAGAATACGAAAGATAAAAGGCGAGTTGGTGAAGGTTTCATATTTCAAGCTAAGCATAGTGTAAGCGATCCTAAAACTAATTTACATTAGTGGAGATATAAGCAGTTTAAAAACCTGAAGAAATTCCTTAAAACCGCAACATTATCCTATATTCAACTGATAAAAACAGGATAAAACCTGTCAGGTTTCATCTACTCAACCTTTGTTGTTGGCTGAATATCAGCAAAAACCTGACAGGTTTGCTAATATTAGGAAATTTATTCGGACGGAAGTACCGCTTGGTAAAGTTAATTTTTACTAGTATATTCTGGCTGTAAGATAAGTAAATTTTACCATGGCCATAACGAAAAAACACAAAGATATTCCGGGAAATCCTTCTGCAACAGCTAGCGGGAAGGTGAAATTGAATAATCGATCCCAAGGCAAACCCTTGAAGGTACTAACGGAGGTTGATTGGAATTTCTGGAAGGAAAATGGGTATGTGATTGTCAAAAAGGCGGTTCCACGGGACTACACCCGGCGTTTGCAAGGGCTCTTGTGGGAATTTGAGGAGATGAACCCTGAGGATCCTAAAACCTGGTATGCTGCGAACAAGGGGGAAATGAAAATGAAAGAGCTCACCAATAGCGGCATGGTGGAAATATATAATCACCAGTACCTTTGGGACATCCGTCAATATCCCAAAGTATACGAAACCTTCTCCGATATATGGGGAATAGACGAATTGTGGGTAACCATAGACCGGGCCAACCTCAATATTCCTGCCCGACCAGACTTTGAATTCAAGGGGTTTATCCATTGGGATTACGATCCGGAATCAGACGAGGACAATGTACAGGGTTTGGTAGCGCTGAATGATCAGTCCGATCCCAATGTAGGTGGCTTTCAATGCGTGCCGGAACTGTACCGCAATTACGATTCCTGGAAAAAAGACCAACCGAAAGATCGGGACATTTTTAAACCCGATGTCAGCGGCTATCACCTGACGAAAGTAAAACTGGAAGAAGGAGATTTGCTGATTTTTAATAGCAAGTTGCCCCATGGTATTCGACCTAATCGCAGTAGAGACAGCGTTCGAATGGCTCAGTACATCTCCATGATGCCAGCGGAAAATGAAAATGAGGAACTAAGAAACTGGCGGATCAGTTCCTGGCGGGACCGCATTGCTCCGGATGGTTTTGCGTTTCCCGGTGATCCCCGAAATTGGGAACAAACCAAGTATCCGCAGGCCAAACTCAGCCCGCTGGGTAGAAAACTATTGGGTCTGGACCTGTGGTAAGCCTACCAGGTCCACCAATAGGTGAATTTTAAGGCTAACGTTCTGTTTTTAACATAAAACGGCGCTGGTAAATAGTTATCCGTAAACACCAGGTACAAATCGGAAGCTGGCTTAAACCGCCATTGAAACCGGGTATTTAGGTTGATATTGTCAATTTGTTCGTTGTACTGGGCAAAAGCCGTAAAAAACAAGGTATTGGTAAAGGTTACATCCACTCGGGGCCCCACCAGCCAAAATCGGGTATCCCCCCAGGGTTCCGGCAAATCCAACTGGTTATAGTTTCCGGTTAAGGTCAGGCCTACATAGGGCTGAAAGCGGTATCCCAATTCCCCGGAAAAGTTAAATCGCTCCCCCTCTGCAAAATAGCCCCCGTATTGGGAGGATAGCGAATACGTAAAGAGACTTTGAGGTTTGGAAACGTATTCCATGCCTACGGAACTCCAGGTATGATTGGTAAAGGCCGCCAGGGTATCTCCACTAAAATTGGTTGGGTCAAAGGGTTGTTGCAACCAAATCCGGTTATAGGCATACCTCGCCGTCAAATTACTCTGACTTCTAAACCGGACCGTATAGCCCAGTTCGGTAATGTTGTCGGTCTGTTCCCAATTCATATTGTAAAATAATGATGAATTGACCGTGGGACCGTGGCGCAGGATTTTTTTGCTTTTGGGGAAAAACAAATAGGCTGAATTCGGATTGATCCGGTAATAACCATTTCTGGGAACATACCCCACTTCGGCGGTGTATCGGGGCGAAACATACTCGTGTTTCCATTCCCAGCTGAGGTTTCCGCTGGAATATTTCAGGTTGGCGGCATGCACCAGGCTTTCTCCGGTTTGATTGGGACTGAATGATTTTAAGAAAAAGGCCTTTCCAGTCCATAAGTTATTGGAAGAAGCCAGGTTGTATTCCAGCCCCAGGTTTCGATTATACGAAGTGGTTCCTGCGGCATCGGTCCCATTGATCCCGGGCATCTCTCCAATAGAAGCCCTATTGACAAAAATCGCTCCGATATTAGACCGTTGCCCCACGCGCCGCTGGGCTGCCATCACGGTAAAGTTTTGAGAGGGGGTCTGTGTTTCTTCCACCTGTCCCGTTTGCATGTTCATGGCACCAATTCGCCAATCCCGGTTGATTTTACCACTCAATCGGGCCCCAAACTGTATGGGTGCATTCAGTCCAATCCGTCTGGAAAAGAAGGGACGTATGGTTTCGTAACCAAAATTGGCAAACAAATCCCCGTTTTCAAGGAAGAATTGCCTTCTTTCCGGAAAAAACAATTCAAATCTGTCCAGATTGGTAATTTGTCGGTCCACTTCCACCTGAGAGAAATCAGGATTTACGGTAAGGTCCAGGTTTAAGGAAGAACTGATGGCGATTTTTGCGTCTGCTCCTACCCTGTTTTGGTAATCGGTAGGCAACCCGCCTTCGCGGTCTTTCACCCTGCCTCCCATAGCGTAGGGAATGATGGACACGTTCATGCCCGCTTCCGGGGGCGCCTCGTCCCAAACCAAAATTCCGGTATAAGCCAATGATGCAGAGGGAAATTGTCGGGGAACCGGTGCCCAGGCCGATTTTTCGGTGGTCTTCAGGTCCAGCCGGCTGAAATTAATACCCCATTCCTTGATCCCTTTTTTATATCGAATGGATTTAAAGGGAATAGCCGCTTCAAAGACCCATTTGTCCTCATAATTCTGAACCTTGGAAATCCACTTATTGTCCCAGCTTAAATCTACCTTTCCCCCTTCATACATGATGCCATCCCACTGGGCACCGGCCGCATTGGCACCGAATGAAAAGCCATTGGTCTGATCATCAAAGGTGTCCATAAACAACAGGAAATTGTCATTTTTTCCAAAAGAAAAATCCCGTCGCAAGGATTCTACATAGTAAGGGCCCGGCACGGCATGGTGGTTGATTACCAGCAAGTACAGGTGCTCCGAATCGTAGGTCATCATCACTTCGGTTTCTACCTGAGAGTAACTGGTATCCATGGGAAGAATCATATAGAAATCCTTGGCCACCTCTGCATCCTCCCAGGCTTGTTCGTCCACAATTCCGTCGATCGAAATGGACGAACTGGCACGCTTGATATGCAACTTGTAATCGTCATTGATCTTTTGAGCCAATGCCGGAAGGCATAACAATACTCCCACTAAAATCAACCAACCAATTCGTAACGCTTTTCCCATATTATTCAACAGCCCATCCGGCAGACGAACCGTACCCATGCTTAGATTAATATTTTTTTTGAAGCGCAATTATAGCCTAAATAATATAATTACAGGCCTTTTTTGGGGCTGAATTCTGAAATTACACCGAATTTTACGTTGATAGCCCATGGAAGGTATAAGTGGTCAGTTTTTTACGGTGGCTTGTTTGATTTCGCCGCTTACCTTGTCTTTCAGGATTACTTTCGCTTCGCCATTAGGTAGTAGTTCTTTTTTGATCAGATAGTACTTTTCATCGTAAGAAACCCGACTTTTTTCTTCAGATCCACTGCCTTCTCCTCTCCAATCGTCCAGCATCACCGTTTCCCATTTTTTGCTTTTGGCAGAGAGAAAGGCGGCATCCAGAATGGCATTCACCACATACCCATCGTAAAAGGTTTCCAGCGGTTCCCTTCCCTGCTCCATGGCATCGAACATATCGCTAAACATTTGCGGGTACCCAAGTTCATGCGCCTCGTCACCAACCGGAAACAACCATCCGGAATCGGATTCGGCCTTTTCGGCAATGTAGTTTGCTCCTTTTCCTGTCGTGAACATCTCAAATCCGGTGCGTAAAAAGCCATTTAACCAAACCGTGCCCTCTGTGCCCATCACCTCGTCCCGTAAATCCATTCCGCCACGAAAGGTCCAGCTAACTTCAAATTGCCCAATGGCCCCGTTTTCATACTTCACCAAACCAATGGCGTGGTCCTCCGCATCAATGGGGTGCACCTGGGTGTCTGCCCAGCACATCACTTCCATAGGACGAACCCCTTTACCTATAAAATTCCGGCTTATTTCTACACAATGGCAGCCCAAATCAATAATAGCTCCCCCACCGGATTTTTCCTTATCCCAGAACCAATCGCTGTGCGGCCCCGGGTGCGCTTCCCTGGATTTGGTCCAAAGGATTTTGCCCAGACTTCCCGCTTTTATGCTGGCCAGGGATTTCAAAAACTTGGAGGTATAACACAGGTCCTCCAGGTAGCCGGCAAATACACCTGCTTTTTCCACCGCCTCCAACATGCGTTTGGCTTCGCGGGCATTGCGACCCAGGGGCTTGGTACACAAAACCGCTTTTTTAGCGGCTGCACAGGCCAGGACGGCTTCTTCGTGTAAATGATTGGGTAACGCCACAATCACAGCCTCTACTGCTGGATCCTGGATGATTTTTTCCATTTCACTTCCGTAACTGCTCAGTCCAAAATCAGCCGCAAACTTTTTGGCGTTAACGATGTTTCGGGAATAGACGGAGAGGATTCGGTCCTTTCGTCGTTGGGCGTGAAGGGTGTTGGCATAAAAGCGGGCAATAAAGCCCGAACCGAGCATGGCGATATTCATGGATCTATTTTTTTGGGTTTGAAAATAAATGTAGTAAAATTGACGGGTAATGAAAATGGATGTGCCACGAATCTACCTGTTTTCTCCATCGATTGATACTAAAACATCCATTTAACCAACTATGAATTTTCCAACTCCAACATGCACAGACTGATCAAAGCCGATACCCTCCCAGCATTTTTGGAATGGGTCGCAGATAAGGCGATGGAATGGGAGTACCTACCTGTACAGCATAAAATGACGATTTATGAATCAGGAACACGTGTGGGTGCGTTGCGGCTTCCTCTAAATTATCAATGGGAGGAGGAAACCGGAAAAATCCGACCAAAGCAAAGGAACTGGGTGCTGTTTATGGTTCGCGCCGGAATCGCCGCCGTGGGATATTTTGAAAATGGCAACAACCTCTCGCATCGGGTTTTTCGGGCCTATATGGTCCGAAAAAAGCAAGGAAAAAGCCAAATCAAATACCTGAAAACCAAAGGGAAATCCAGGGCCGGTTCAAGGGTTCGTCTGGGAGAATCGGAGGTTTTTTTCCAGGAGATTCATGATAAAATCACCGCTTACCTACGCCATCATCCGGTGGATGTGATCGGGTATTCCTGTTCCAAAACCTTGTGGCCGTATATTTTCAATGCCGGTACCGGTTTTGAAAAAGAAGATCCCAGGCTTTACAAGATCCCGGTACATGTGCAGCATCCCACTTACCAAACCCTTCTTCAGGTCAACGAAACCTTACAAGCGGCAACACTGGAATTTGGAGAGGAGCTATCAGATTGGTTTAGGGATTTGAAAGGACCCGATGAGCCACCCGACCGGGATAAGGAGGATGACCAGTGGTAAGCACCGTTCCCCTGCTGGAATTTGGAGAACTTCCGCAGGCCTTTGAGAAAAATTGCCTTGCTCCCATTATCTTTGTTTTCGAAGTAATCAACAACTATGCGATACGATATAACCATTATTGGCGGAGGAATTGTGGGATTGGCCACGGGATTAAAAATAAAAACCCAGCGACCGGATTTGTCTGTGGTGATATTGGAAAAAGAAAATTCCCTTGCCCGGCACCAAACCGGAAATAATAGCGGGGTAATTCACTCCGGGCTTTACTACAAGCCTGGAAGTTTGAAAGCCAGGAATTGCATCGACGGATACCGGCAGCTCCTGGAATTTTGCGAAACGCATTCGGTCCCCTATGAAATAACCGGCAAGGTAGTCGTGGCGACGGAAAAGAGCCAGTTGCCCCAGTTGAAGATGTTGATGGATAGAGGATTGGCAAACGGGCTTTCCGGCATCAGGTCCATCCGCCCCGAGGAGTTGAAAGCCTATGAGCCCTATTGTCGGGGGCTGGGAGCCCTGCACGTTCCCCAAACGGGAATTGTAGATTATACCGCGGTTGCCCTTGCCTATGCCAAGGCATTTCAAGATCAGGGAGGAGAGATTCTAACTTCTCATAAAGTATTGAATATTAACACACTAAATGATTCTATCTTGATCACTACTTCACAAGAAGAAATCCGCTCCGGGTTGCTCGTTAATTGTGCGGGATTGTATGCCGATAAAATTGCTGAACTACATGAGGGCCAATCTCCGGACATCCGGATTATACCTTTTCGAGGAGAATATTATAAGATCAAAAAGGAACGGGAATACCTGGTAAAAAACCTGATTTATCCTGTTCCTGACCCCAATTTTCCCTTTCTGGGGGTCCATTTTACACGCATGATGAAAGGTGGCGTGGAAGCCGGTCCCAATGCCGTAATGGCCTTTAAAAAGGAAGGATACAAAAAATCAGATTTTAACTTAAAAGAGTTTTATGAGGCAGTGACCTGGCCAGGCCTGCAAAAGGTAGCCGCTAAATATTGGAAAACGGGACTGGGCGAATACCAGCGGTCTTTCTCTAAAAAGGCTTTTACTAAAGCCTTACAAGCCCTGCTTCCGGATATTCAGGAAAGTGACCTGGTAGCCGGGGGCGCAGGTGTACGGGCTCAGGCATGTGACCGGGACGGTGGCTTGTTGGATGATTTTGCTATTCGGGAAACGGCTAATGCGGTCCACGTCATCAATGCGCCTTCGCCTGCCGCCACCAGTGCGCTGTCAATCGGTGACAAGGTTTGTTCCCTGGCACTTTCAAAAATCGAATAATTCGGGATATTTTTATTGATGATGCCATTTCCAAAAGTGAATCGTGGCACGGATTAAATCCTGGTATTCGTCAATGGTTAGCGGTTTGATCAGGTAAGCATTTGCTCCCAGCCGAATGGCTTTTTTCACATCCCTTTCATTGGAACTGGTGGAAAACACAATCACCGGCACCAACTCCCAGCCGGAGGTGGATCGAAGTTTTTCCAGCACCTCAAATCCATTGATTTTGGGCATGTTAATATCCAATAAGACCAGGGATTTTTCGATACCATGGTGGGATTCCATAAAGGACAAAAATGCTTCCGGATCGGTATAGTTACTAAAATTCGGGCACTCTAATTCATCTGACAGGGCATTTTCCACCAGGAGGGCATCGACTTCACTATCGTCTACCATCAATAAATTAATGTTCATACTTAAAGTATCTCTATGTATATTTTCGGTGATTGAGATGTACCCATTTCAAGGCTGAAACCCCATTTGACTCGCCATTTTAAAAACAAAGGTAATTCACGGAAATCAATTCAGCTACTTTCCCGGAGACAATTGATTTGCGTAAATCCAATAAAAAATAAAGGGGTAAAAATCAGTTATCAATGGCTTTAAAAGCGAAATAGATTCAGAAAAATCTGCAACAGAAAGCCTGCGCTTACCGGTACCGTTTTACTTCTTCCAATACTGCGTGAACAGCCTCCTGGAATTCTTTCTTATGTCCTTCAATCCCGTCTCCAAAGCCATGATCCTGCATAAATCGTTTCCCATTACCCAAGACCACCGCTAGTCGTTCCAAATCAAACAATCCCAGTGTTGGTTTAATCTTGTGCCTGGCCTGCTTGATGACCGGCAGGCTTTTTTCTTTAATACCGATCAGATAACTATTCTCTAATTCGATAAGTGCTACTTCAATAGCTTCCAAAAGCTGTTTTCTAAAGTCGATATCGCCTTCCACCATATTATCAATTTTCTGGAAATCGATGTTCTTATACTGTTTATTCATACGTTATGCTTGCGTTGAAGATTTACCTGCCAAAAATCCGGTACTCCAGGCCGCCTGAAAATTATACCCTCCAGTAATCCCATCCACATTCATGACTTCTCCCGCAAAGTAAAGGCCCGGTATCTTTTTGCTTTCAAGCGAATTGGGATCTACTTCGTCTAAGGAAATCCCTCCTGCCGTAACAAATTCTTCCTTAAAGGTAGTTTTTCCTGAGATTATTAATGGAAATTTGAATAGATTTTCTATCAATTTATTTATCTTTTTTTTACTTATGTCTTCCCATTTCAGTTCTTCTTCGATGCTAGCCGAAGCCGCCAGGAAATCCCAAAGTCTGGTGGGGACTCCAAATAACGGGTTTTTCCGAATCGCCTTTCGGGCATGTTCCCTTTTAAACGCTGCCAGTTGTGTGGCCAATCCTTCTGGGGTAAAACCTTCATCCCATCGAATCAGGGCTACTGCCTGGTAGTGCTTATCATGCAACCAATTGGCACCGAAAGCGGACAACTTCAATACAGCCGGGCCACTAATTCCCCAATGGGTAATAAGAATGGGGCCGGAATAACTCAGTTTACTTCCTTCAAAACGAATGAGTCCATTGGGCATGCTTATGCCTTTGAGTTTAATCAACCCGGTTTCCGGAGCATTAAAGGTAAATAAGGAAGGAACCGGAGGCACTAACGAATGCCCCAAGCGCTCCAATAATGCATATCCCTCTCGCTTGGCCGACCCTCCCGAACAAATAATCAGGCGATCCACCTTCTCGGAAAAGGCTTTTCCTTCCACCTTAAAACCCTCCCTGAGGACTTCAATATTCACGATTGCCTTGTTTAATTCGATGCGCACCCCCAGTCGAGTGGCCTCATTAACCAATACCGAAACGACAGACCGGGAGTCATCGCTTTGAGGAAACACCCTTCCATCGGATTCGGTTTTCAGGGGCACTCCCCGGCTCTCAAACCAGGAAAACGTATCTTTCACGGTAAAATGCTCGAAAACTTTTTTTAAAAACCGGCTTCCTCTGGGATACCCTTTAAGTAGCTCATTGTTTTTAAAAGTACCTTGAGTTACATTACACCTACCCCCGCCCGATACCAATACTTTCGAAAGAACTTTCCGGTTTTTCTCAAAGAGTATAACTTTATGTCCGGAACAGGCGGCATGTATGGCGGCAAAAAAACCTGCAGCGCCACCACCGACCACACCAATTGTCATATGTAAGGGCTATTAGAAAGTGAATGTAGCGTATTAACCACAAAATTATCTATTTTTAAGGAATTCCATGTCAAAACAGCGAAAAAAATTAAAAAGAAGGCATAAAACAAGACGGAAAAATTCGGTTTGGCTGCTTCTGATTATCCCCTTGATATTCTTTTTCCTGGCGCTACTGAGCGTTGAGGAATGGCAACAAAATAAAGACCAATTCTATTCCGGGAAAAAAGATGCTCCGAAAGAAAATACAAATGAAGAAACTTCTCATCCGGATCAGGAGAAAAATAGTTCGAAAAAACCACCGGAAGAATTAGCGGAAAATGAGGGATTTGATCCGGAACTAATTTCCTTACTGCTATTAGCCAATATGCCGGACGGGGTTTCCGTTCAGATCGTGGATCACGAATTTTATTTGCTTGGCTATCTGGAGTCCTATGAACAGGCCGCCTGGGTAGCCTATCAGCTAAGCCGGGATGAGCTATCCGGTCCTCACCGCCGAAAAGATGTGTTTCGGGAGGACGAGCTCGTGACTACCGGTTCTGCTCATCCGGATGATTACCGCTTATCCGGTTTCGACAGGGGGCATCTGGCACCGGCAGCCGATTTCAGTTTCTCCGAACAGGCCATGGAGAAAAGCTTTTTCATGAGTAATATTTCCCCCCAGGTACCCGGGTTTAACAGAGGTATCTGGAGAAAATTGGAACATCAGGTGCGCGCCTGGGCCAGGGAATACGAACAGGTGCTGGTGATTACCGGTCCCCTATTCACGACGGCGACACCAAAACGTATTGGCGAAAATGAAGTCCTGGTGCCCGATTATTTCTTTAAAGTACTATTTGAAATTCATCCCCCCTCGTATAAAATGATTGCTTTTTTGTTAAAAAATCAAAAATCAACCCGACCTTTATTGGATTATGCTATTTCTGTAGATAGCTTAGAACAATTTTCCGGGATTGATTTCTTTTTTCACCTTCCGGATAGTATTGAAAATGAATTAGAAAAAAAGGTATCCTATGAAGATTGGTTGGAATAATGGTAAAGGCTTTTTGGTATTGCTTTTTCTCAGCCTCAATGTTTTCGCGGCACAGGCTCAGCATCGGCCCAGCCTGGGTTCCACTGCCCGATTGATGGACCGGGCCATTGCTTCCATGGCCAATGAAAAATACCAGGATGCCAATGCCCATTTTCGGGAGATAATCGCCAGTAACCTACCGATCCCCCCGGAAATGCCCTATTATTTTGCAGAAACCCTCTATCAATTGGGCCAATATCATAATAGCGATAATTTTGTCCGCAAATACCTGGATCTGAATGGTTTTGAAGGCGAGCACTATGCGGAAGCCAGGGCCCTGCTGGAGAAATTAGCAGCTCCCATGGCAGCCATTCGCTCCTGTGAATTCTGTGATTCCAAAGGATACCGGTACCAAACGTGTCCCACCTGCCACGGCGAAGGCCATACCGAGCAAGCTTGTTCGCTTTGTAGAGGGCATGGGGTAATCGGCTGCAGCCGCTGTGCAGGAGACGGCCTGGTCACCAAAAAAAATGTATTCAATATCGTGGAATATTTCGAATGCGAACGCTGCTCCGGGGAAGGCAGGCTTACTTGTACGAAATGTGACGGCAGCCTGGTAGAGCAAGGCGAATGCCGCACCTGCGGGGGGAGTGGGAAGCTGGAATCAGAGACAATTTGTAATCACCAGCAGGAACAATAAAAACAGCCGGCATGCATCACCACATGTCGGCTGTTTTATGGAAAATCCAAACGGAATTACTGACAATAGTTACTCAAGCCTTCAACGGCTGCATCGTAACCATTATCTAAAGCAGTCCTAAAATCCTCACAAGCCTTAGCGACTTCCTCTGTGGCAACATACAACATGCCCCGATAATAATAATACTGTCCATTTTTAGGACTCATTTTAATCGCAGCATTGTATTCCCGAAGTGCCTCCTTCACGTTTCCTATGCGATGCATAGATCTGGCTTTCAGAAAGTAAGCCGTTGAGGGAGCCCCGGAAATTTCCACTGCATTGTCAGCATACATCAGGGCCAGTTCCGGATTGTCATTTTTGTGGTACAAATTAGATAAACTCAGCAATACCTGGATGTTCTTAGGCTCCTGAGAAAGGGCCTGTTTAAAGCTATTTTCTGCCGCTTTAAAATCGTCCAACTCCTCATGCGCACGCCCTTTATTATACAGGGCTTTTACATTATCCGGCCTTTTTTCCAGGTAATTGGCATATGCCATAATCGCTTCCTCGTATTGTCCTTCACTGTAGTACTTATCCCCTTCCAAAGAGGCACTGTCACCACAGGAAATCAATACCAGGGCGACACCAACGGTAGTTAATAGGTTGTTAATAGAAATCATAAATTAGGTTAAATTCATTATACAGCTACACTGTTTTCCCTTAAGGCATCGTTAAGAGACGTTTTCAGGTCCGTGGATGCTTTACGCTTTCCTATGATCAAGGCGCAAGGCACCTGAAAATCCCCTGCCTTAAACTTTTTATTTATAGAACCGGGTATAACCACCGATCTGTCAGGCACATATCCTTTGTACTCTTTGGGCTCGTCTCCGGTCACGTCGATGATTTTAGAACTGGCAGTAAGGGTCACACCTGCCCCAACTACCGCTTCACGACCAATGCGTACCCCTTCTACGATGATGGCCCTGGATCCGATAAAAGCTCCGTCTTCAATAATAACCGGGGCGGCCTGAATGGGTTCCAATACCCCTCCTATTCCTACTCCTCCGCTCAGGTGTACATTTTTCCCAATTTGAGCGCAAGACCCAACCGTAGCCCAGGTATCCACCATGGAGCCACTGTCAACGTATGCTCCAATATTCACATAAGAAGGCATCATTACCACTCCTTTAGCAAGAAACGCGCCATATCTGGCTACTGCATGGGGCACCACCCGAACGCCTTGCTTGGCATAATTGGTCTTCAGAGCCATTTTATCGTGAAACTCAAAGGGTCCCACTTCGATGGTACGCATTTTCTGAATGGGAAAATAAAGAATTACAGCTTTCTTTACCCAGTCGTTTACCGTCCAGGATCCATCGGCTGCAGGAACAGCTACGCGCAACGAACCGTTGTCCAAATCTGCGATAACCGTCTTAATAGCGATTTGAACATCTTTTTCGTTTAATAAATCCCGGTTTTCCCAGGCTTTTTCTATAATGTGCTGTAATTCTTCCATAAGTTATAATCTATTAGCTTTGTTTGAATGGTTCTAATACTATGAGCAAAAAAATCCCTGTAATCTTAGCCGCCGTCCTTAAACCTGTAGATGATTCCAGAATGTTGTATAAGCTGGGATTTTCAATGCGTGAAACAAATAAATACGACCTAAACATCATAGGTTTTTCTTCAAAAAAAACGCCAAAGATTAAAAATATCCGATTTATTGAAATTTTTTCGAAATCCAGAACCCACCCGGGTCGGTTGCGGGTACCCTTTTCCTTTCTTTTTCACCTTTTCAACATCCGACCCGGCCTGGTAATGATTACTACGTTCGAACTGCTACCGGCGGCGGTGCTGGGCAAATGGTTTTTGGGTTACAAACTCATTTATGATGTACAGGAAAACCATAGCAAAAATATTCGCCATAATAACACGCTGCCCCCATTGATCAGCTTCCCTGCCTCCTACCTGGTCCGGCTAATAGAGGCCTTGGCGAGGCCGTTTATAGATGCCCATTTATTGGCCGAACAGTGCTACCAAAAGGAAATGCCGGGGCTTCGAAACGCCCATATTCTCGAAAACAAAGCACTACTTCCTAAGAAGCTCCTACCTGCCTTTCGATTGTCAAATCCCCATGGACCTCAGCTTTTACTTACCGGCACCATTACGGAAGTTTATGGCGTATGGGAAGCCATCGCCTGGTTTCGCAAGCTGCGCAGAACCGTTCCTCTTGCGCAGCTGCACATACTGGGACATTGCCCAATGAAAAGCCTTGCAAAATCCCTTCAAAAAAAGGCGGCAGCTGATCCCCATATCCACTTGGAAATTTCGCCGCAGCCCCTACCAAAAATCCAGATAGAAGAATCACTCCGTGCCGCGGACGTTTTGCTATTACCCTATCGCCTGCTGCCCAGTATTGTGGACAAAATCCCCACCAAATTGTATGAAGGGATTGCCTTGCAGAAGCCCATTCTGATAAGCAAAAATCCCCTGTGGGGCTCCATCTTAAACAGGTATCCGGCGGGTATGGAGATCAACTTTACCGAGCTGCAGGACCTTCCCGCTACCTGGCAACGGTTTACTTCCCTGACGTTTTACCAGCAAGCCCCCGGTGAAGAAATCGACTGGCAGGTAGAAAAAAACCGCCTGTTAACACTTTTGGAAAAACTGTAAAAAAAACCCGAATTGTACTTTTTCAAGATCCCATAATACCCCTATTCTTGGGTTATACTCGCGGTACCTATTACATTATATCACTGATTTACAGGTTTTTACAACTTATTATGATCGTCTTAAAATATTTTTTAGACTGATCTAAAAATTACAAAACACCGAATCGGTAGTTGTCCACAATCAATTTAGATTCAAATTAAACTTTTTTTTAGACCAATCGAAATCTTATATTTGTCAAAAATTCACCCTATGCAAGTCCTCAGCACCACGGAAGAGAATTACCTGAAATCCATTTACCAGCTATTGAAGGATGGGGGCGAGAAAGTGGGTACCAATGAAATCGCAGCATTGACCGGAACCAAAGCCGCCTCCGTTAGTGACATGTTAAAAAAGCTGGCAGAGAAACGACTCCTCTCCTATCAAAAATACCATGGTGTCAGCCTCACGGAAGAAGGTGCCAAAACAGCCTTGCTCATCTTGCGTCGGTACCGGCTTTGGGAGGTGTTTCTGGTGGAGAAGCTAAAGTTTAACTGGGATGAAGTAGCGGCCATAGCCGAAGAACTGGAACACGTAAAAGCGCCCCCACTCGTCAGGCGCCTGGATGAATACCTGGGCTTTCCGAAGTTTGACCCGCATGGGGATCCCATTCCGGATGAATTTGGAGAATGGTCGCATACTCCCAGAATGATCCTTCAGGAAGTGCCGCCGGGTAGTGCTGGAAAAGTGGTGGCCGTCACCAATAGTTCGGCGGCTTTTTTGAAATACCTGGATAAGGTAGGGATCTATATAGGAGCCAGGATTGAGGTGCTGGATAAAGTGGAATTTGACGGCTCCCTGGAATTACGGGTAGACGGGGATAAAACGAGCTTCTTATCCCGGGAGGTAGCGGCCAACCTACAGGTAATCCTGCACCCATCTTAAAAGCCACGGAACCTGAAGAATCGTTTTATCGTTTACCCGAAAGATTCACTTCTTGTCTCATATTAGAAGTAGAAATTTTAAAATAGTTAGAAAAATAATAAACAGCAATGAAAAAAGTTTTGGGAATGCTGGTAATGGGGCTTTTGATCAGCAGTCAATTGCAAGCCCAGGAGAAGGAAATTACCTGGTATAGTTTTGAGGAGGTCATCGATAAGGTAGAAGCAGATCCCAAAATGATCCTGATAGACGTGTATACCGACTGGTGCGGCTGGTGCAAGAAAATGGACAAAGACACCTTTACAGATAAAGACGTGATCGCTTACGTAAATGAGAATTTTTATGCGGTAAAACTCAATGCCGAGGACAGCAAGAAAAAATTTGACTTTCGGGGCAAGGAATACTCGGAACAAGGAATGGCCCGTGCCATGCGGGTGCAGTCCTATCCTAATTTCGTCATTATGGATGCTGCCATGGAAAACATTACCCAATTGCCAGGGTACCGGGAAGCCAAGCCTTTTGTCAATTCACTGGTGGCACTATTGGAAAACTTCAAGCATTAAATGGCCGCTCCAATCAGCCGAATCGATGATACCATCGTGGCACTGGCGACACCCCAGGGCGTAGGTGCCATCGCCGTCATCCGCCTCTCCGGTACCGAAGCCATACAGATATGCAACCGGGTATTTTTTGGAAAAAACCTGGAAGAACAAGCCAGCCATACCATCCACTTCGGTACCCTTCGCGATGGGGATAAAGTGATCGATGAAGTACTGGTATCCGTATTCATTTCGCCCCGCTCCTTTACCAAAGAAAATGTCGTGGAAATTTCCACCCATGGCTCCTCTTACATTATCAACCAGGTCCTTCGCCTACTGATCCGTCAGGGTGCCCGGCCGGCAGAACCAGGAGAGTTTACCCAACGGGCCTTTTTAAACGGGCAGTTCGATCTGGCCCAGGCGGAGGCCGTCGCCGATCTGATCCATTCCGATTCGGAGGCTTCTCATCAAGCCGCCCTGCATCAAATGCGGGGAGGTTTTAGCCAGGAAATTCGCGAATTGCGTGAAAAGTTAATTCATTTTGCCTCCATGATCGAACTGGAGTTAGATTTTACGGAAGAAGACGTGGAATTTGCCAGCAGGGATGATTTGCGGGTATTGGTTGAAAAGCTGTTGCGGGTCGTGGAAAACCTAATCAGCAGCTTTGACTTGGGCAATGTGATTAAAAACGGGGTGCCCACGGTTATTGCCGGCAAACCCAATGCAGGCAAGTCCACCCTACTCAATGCCCTGCTGAATGAAGAAAGAGCCATTGTCTCCGATATTGCCGGCACCACCCGGGATTTGATCGAGGACGAAATCAATATTGGCGGGGTGATGTTTCGATTTATTGATACCGCCGGACTTCGCGAGACCACCGATACCATCGAAGCGATGGGCGTAAACCGCACGCGGGAAAAAATGAAATCCGCCTCCCTGATTCTCTACTTATTTGATTTAGGGGATACCAATATGGTGGAAATCAACCGGGACGTAAACCAACTGGAAAATATAGGCGTGCCCTTTATTAAAGTAGCTAATAAACTGGATAAGGCTAATAGTCAATTTATAAGTGCATTAAAAGAAAAACACCCGGATACTGTTTTTATCGCCGCCGGCAAAAAAGAAAACCTCGACGAGCTAAAGGTTAAAGTCCTGGAACTGGTTAATCTGGATAAATTCCGAACTGGCAACACGGTAGTCACCAATATCCGGCACTTCGATTCCCTGACCCGGACCCGGGAATCACTGTTGGATGTGTTGGGTGGATTGGATCAGGAAGTGACCAACGACTTTCTGGCCATGGATATCCGCCGCTCCCTGCACTACCTGGGTGAGATCACGGGAGAGATTACCACGGATGATTTGTTGGCGAATATTTTTAGTAAGTTTTGTATCGGAAAGTAACCACCACAAACAAAACAAAATAGAAACTAGCATAAACCATTGAATTAGCCCTTTTTAAGGGCTTTTTTTATGTTTTTACCTAACTGTTTTATTTGTCTTATTTTGCGTTATTAGGTACAAATTTGTACCTTTATTGTACCTGAAAGGTTGAGGTACAAATCTCAACCCTTTTTTGGCGAAATGATGGCACTTAATTACACCTATTTAGTCTTAAAGACATCTAAATACATTTAATGACACTTAAATGAGTTCAAAAATTTACATTCAACGGATTTGTGAGCATTGTAACAGGGAGTTTACAGCCCGTACCACAGTTACAAAGTATTGTTCCAATGATTGTGCGAAACGCGCCTATAAGGCCCGCAAAAGGGCTGAAAAGGTACAAAAATCCAATACTGAAACAGAACGGATTATAAGCCAACCAATACAGGATTTGAAAGCAAAAGAATTTTTGACCGTTAAGGAGGTTTCAAAATTACTAGGTTGCTCAATCCGTACAACCTACCGGCTTATAGATACCGGAAAGCTAAAAAGCGTGAATTTATCTGAAAGGCTGACAAGGGTAAACCGATCAGAGTTAAATAAAGTAATGGATCAACAAAATTAATTTATCCCTTCCTTTCAATACCCCAAGCATAAAAGACAATGGCAACTAAAGTAACATTACGCAAAAAGAAAATAAGCAAGGGACGGCAAAGTCTGTATTTGGACTTTTATCCACCCATACCCCACCCCGACACCGGACAACCAACCCGCAGGGAATTTTTAGGTATGTACCTATTTGAAAAAGCCAAAACGCCAATTGACAAACAGCACAATACAGAAAATCTGAAAATAGCTGAAAGCATACGGCAAAAACGGGAAAACTTTTTGAATAAGCCCGAAATATACAGCCAATACGAAAAAGAGCAACTACGGGTAAAAGAATTGGGCGAACAATGCTTTGTTGCCTATTTCCGGAAATTAGCGAACAAGCGAAAAGCTTCCAACCATGACAATTGGATTTCAGCCCTGAATTACCTGGAAAAATTCACCGGTGGAAAGTGGAGGTTTGCCGACCTTAACGAAAAATTCCTGGAAGACTTTAAAGAATACCTACTGACCACCAAAAGCAATAGAAGCGACAAAGTAACCCTTTCCAGAAATTCAGCGGTTTCCTACTTCAATAAGGTAAAAGCAGCCTTAAAGCAAGCCTTTAAAGACGACATACTACAAACAGACCTCAACGCCAAAATACAGCCCATTAAAGCAGCGGAAACCAGACGGGAATACCTGACCATTGAGGAACTAAACACATTGGTAAAAACACCGTGCAGCAATAATTTATTGAAACGTGCGGCCCTTTTTTCAGCCCTAACCGGATTGCGTTTTTCAGATATTCAAAAAATGGTTTGGGGGGAACTGGAATACATTGAGGGCCAAGGGTATTTTCTGAATTTCAGCCAAAAGAAAACCAGTGGTATTGAGTATTACCCTATTTCCGACCAGGCTTTCAGTTTTTGCGGTACCCGGGGCGAATCCGGAGCCAAAGTATTTGAAGGATTGAAGTATTCGGCCTACCATAACAAACACCTGTTTCAATGGATTGGAGCAGCTGGAATTTCAAAGGATATAACCTTTCATTGTTTCCGGCATACCTTCGCCACCCTTCAACTGTTCAATGGTACAGATATTTACACCATTTCCAAAATGTTAGGACATAAAGACCTGAAAACAACCCAGATATACGCTAAGATTGTAGACGATACCAAACGCAAAGCAGCGGATAAAATTAAATTGGATTTTTAACTACTAAAAGCATAAAAGACAAATGATAACACCGAAAATAATAGCCCTGTTTCAATTTATTGATTACTTACATGCTAATATTGAAAATTTTAGAAAGTATGATAGGGTCTTAGACGAACTATATTTACTTGGTTACGAAAGAAAACTGGTAAGCCCTCAAAAGAATTTTAAAGACAAATTAAAATATGACGAGTTACAGGAACAAATTAAAGGCAAATTCAAAGTAATTAAGGATAACATTTTGCAACCCATACTATCCAAAGCTATTGAATTAAATATTTGCGACCCGAATAAAACTGAAACCCTTTGGAATTGGAACAGTACCGAAATAAACAAACTTAAAAAGAATTTTAGCAAAGACGATTTACCAGAAATTTTAATCCACAAAAACAGATATTTGGAATACAGGAAAAAGACTAAAGGCGAAGCATTTTTTGGGTTAGGTTTTTTCTTTGACGATTTGGACGAATTATTAAAGAGTTTATTCGATTTTTTTAAAGAAACAGAACATAATGAATTTGAACCTTTTGAGACAAAAACTATACAGGTAAGTGATATTAGCGAAGCGGTTAAATTGTTTCAGTCAGGACTCAAAAAATTTACATTACCAATCAGTTTTTTGAACCCCTCCACAATTCAGCAACACCCCAATATTGAATCGTTGTCACCTCAACCGATTGTTAAGCAAAAACCTGAACTGAATGGAAAACTAATTACATTCAAAAACAGCGACACAATTGACAAAATACATACTGAACTAAAAGGGTATTTCCCGAATAAAGAAGCCGAATTATTGAAAGCCTTACAAGGCGAACAGTTAAGCGAAATACTTTTATTTCCTCATAACCAAAACAAGTTTGTTGAGGTCTTTAAAAGGTTGAAGTATAACGGATTTTTAATAAGTACCCCAAAAGAAATTAACACTTGGATATGTTCAAATTTTGCTTACGTTAGGAAATTGGGCGACAAAAAGGAGGTAAAAAACTTTAATGAAAGCACCATTAAAACCCATTTAACCAATTCAGCTAAGGAAAGAGAAGCTGAACCAACACCCAAAGAAAGGATTTGCACACCCAATTGGCTACCACATTATTGGAGTAGCGAACTAAAAAACAAACAAAACTAAAAATTCAATACCACTAATTACCCCCTAAACCTATTTGGGTATTGATAGGGGTATTTTTTGCTCTGTTCATTTGCTGCATTAATAATCTAAAAATGTAGTAAAATGAATAATCCATTTGAAGAAATTGAAGCAAGGTTAAGCAGTATTGAAAACTTAATACTTGACATTAAACACAAATCCCAACCGGTTGCCCCCGCCGATCAACCCGAACAGCTTTTATCCATTCAGGAAGCTTCACAATTTCTAAACCTTAAAGTACCTACCATTTACAGCAAGGTAAGTAAAGGCGAATTGCCCGTAATGAAGAGAAGCAAACGACTGTACTTTTCCCGTGCTGAATTATTGGGATACCTTAAAGAGGGGCGTAAAAAATCAAACGCTGAAATTGAGCAGGAAGCAGAAAGTTTCCTAAAAAAGAAAGGGGGTAAAAATGAATAAGCCATTGAATACCCCCTTGAATTATTTGCATAAAAGACGAAGTAAAAGTAAGTATTTTAAAAACCAACTAAAAACCATATTTCAGTATTTACAGGAACATATTGCCACAGCTTCAATGGTTTCGGATGCAACGGGAATACCTCAAAAGAATATTTGCCGGTACAAACGTGATTTAGAAAAAGCGGGGCGACTTTGGGAAATTACTAAAAAGAAGTGCAAGCAAACAGGCTTTAAAGCTTGGTATTTAAGCACTAACCCTCAAAACGCTCCACATAACAACCAGTTAAACCTTTTCTAAATATGGATCCGAAGAAACTGAACCCCGTATTTGACGACCTCAACAACCCGGCTACCATGGTGAACCACGTTGAGGGGCTGCAAAAGACCGTCGAAGCTGAACAGAAAGCGAAACAAAACCCTTTCCCGGTTGAGGTATTCCCCGAACCGATACAGGAAATAATTACAGCCACAAATGAAAGCCTGAATTTCCCTATTGACTTTATAGGGGCTTCAATATTGTACGCTGTTTCTGTTTCGATAAGCAACACCCGTAGAGTTGAAATAATGAGTGGTTACGAACAGAACGCTGTTTTATACCTTGCGATTGTAGGGCGACCTGGAACGAATAAAAGTCACCCAATTAGTTTTGCATTGAAACCGATTGAGCAACGGGACAATTTAAAGTTTCAGAAATACCAAACCGAAAAACTGGAATACGATACTATTTCAGCCCTTACCAAAAAAGAAAGGGAACAGCAAGGATATAACGAACCTTTAAAGCCAATTTGGGAACAGCATTTAGTTACCGACTTTACACCCGAAGCACTTACAGAGGTGCATAAATTCAATAAAAGAGGTATTGGCGTTTATGCAGATGAGTTGGCAAGTTGGTTTAAGAATTTCAACCGATACAACAAAGGAAGTGAAGAACAATTTTGGTTAAGTGTATGGAGCGGTAAACCGATAAGGATAAACCGAAAAACAAGCGAACCGACTTACATACCGTTGCCCTTTATTTCGGTTGCAGGAACAATACAACCGGGCGTACTTAATGAATTGGCAGACAATAGAACCGAAAACGGGTTTTTAGATAGGTTGCTGTTTGTTGTGCCCGATAACCTGAAAAAAGAATACTGGAGCGAAACGGAATTAAGCCCGTCAATAGTTGAGAATTGGCAAGCCATTATTTCAAATCTTTTGGACCTTTCAATAATTCAAGACGAAACCAACAACCCACAGCCTGAAATATTGAGGTTTAAACCCGAAGCAAAGCAACTTTTATTTGAATGGCAAAGGGAATTAACAGACCAAAGTAATAGGCCCGAAAACGAAGCCATAACCGGAATAAATGCCAAAATAGAAATGTATGCTGTTCGATTGGCATTAATACTTCAAATGGTACGGTATGCCAGTAATGAAGGCAATAAACAAGCAGTTGGAATAGAAGCGGTACAAGGGGCTTTAAAGTTGGTTGAGTACTTCAAAAAAACAGCGATTAAGGTACATTCTATTGTATCAAATGCAAGTCCATTAGATAAGTTACCCACCGACAAACAAAACCTTTACATAGCGTTGCCCGACACCTTTACAACAAGTGAAGGCTTACAGGTTGCTGGAAGGTTTGACGTGGCTGAACGGACTTTTAAGCGGTTTCTGTCAAACAGGGAATTGTTTAACAACCATACAAGGGGCGAATATGAAAAGCGGTATTAATCAAATGGCATTTGGCACAATTGACACAAATGGCACGAACGGCGCAAAATTAAATGCCACTTATGCCATAAATGCCACTTGTGCCACGTGCCAAACAATCATTTCAAAAAATGGATAAGCACCGATACAGTTTAGAAAAAGGCAGTAAAAAGCACTATTGCCCCGACTGTAATAAAAAGACGTTTGTACTGTACATTGATACAGAAACAGGCGACTATTTACCCAAACAGTACGGACGTTGCGACCGTGAAAGCAAGTGTTTGTACCACCTCAACCCCTATTTAGACGGGTACGCAAAAGCAATTTGGGTACAGGAACAGGGCAAACGTTCAAATTTGCCGAACAACCGGAAACCACAGCGAAAAAAGGGAAAACCACAGCCTTCACCTGAATCCGTATTTTTTGACTTTGATACATTCAGGCAAACATTAAAGGCAAATCGCTATGAGCAAAACACTTTTATTCAGAACTTACTTTTATCCGTCCCCTACCCTTTTGACACCCAGGCAGTCACAAGGGTAATTGAATTATACCGATTGGGGACGGTTTCAAATGGTTACAGAGCCGGGGCAACTACTTTTCCTTTTATTGATATAAAGGGCAATGTAAGATCCGTGCAGGTTAAACAATTTGACGAACAGAACCACACCACAGGCACGGACTTTTTACATTCAATCATTGAAAAGCACCGCACCCGGAATAATAAGCCTTTGCCTGAATGGTTGGAAGCCTACAAAAAGCAGGATAAACGGGTTTCCTGTTTGTTTGGCGAACACCTTTTAAGCAAATACCACAGCAACCCGGTTGCCCTGGTAGAAGCACCAAAAACAGCCGTTTACGGCACCTTGTATTTTGGCTTACCTCAAACACCTGAAAGCCTTGTTTGGTTGGCAGTGTACAACAAAAGCAGCTTTTCATTTGACAAGCTGACCGTATTGAAAGGGCGTTTTGTGTACGTATTCCCGGACTTATCAGAAAATGGTAATACCTTCAATGAATGGGAAACAAAAGCCAAACAATACGAAAGGTGTTTACCGGGAACACGTTTTATTTTTTCGGAACTATTGGAACAGCTGGCACCTGAAAAAGACAAAAAGGAGGGCAACGACCTGGCAGATTATTTAATAAAACAGGATTGGCGGACGTACAGAAAATGGAATACCAAGGAACAGCCGTCACCAAAGCCTGAACATGGAATAAGTATAGGCCCAAAGTTGAAAATATTAGATCAATCTCCGCCAATACCAGATTCTGAAATAGTAAAATCCAGCCAAATCGAACCACCTATAAAAGAGCAGTCCGAATCCTGGAACAATAGTATTTCAGAACTTGAAACCTACTTTGCAAACATTGAAATACCTGCCAAACCTGTAAAACTGAATCGATTCAGTACAATAACAGATTGTTCCAAATTCATTAAATGCCACTTTGCCACCGTGAAAGCGAACAACAGCAAACGAACCTTTTTACCCTACTTGAACCGATTAAAGAAATTAAAACAGCTTAAAAAACACTAAATTCGTTAATAATTTAGGTTTCAAACGTCCGATAAAATGCCAAAACTCTATACATTCCCAACACTTTATAATGAAGCCTTGCAAATTAATATTTCAAAGCTAAAAAGTTGGGGCTATCTTACCCCGGGACAAGTAATTAACGGAGTGCTTAATTGGAGCAATAACGGCAACCCCACAGGTAGTATTTCAATTAAGGTTTACACCCTTGACAGTAGGCCCTATATTGAACTGAATTACAAGTACAAGGACGAACCCCGGAAATACAAAATATATTTAATCTCAACCCCTTCAAATCTAAACAAGGGCGAAATATGGTATTTCCTTTGCCCTTGGACAAACAAGCGTTGCCGGAAACTGTATTCCATAGGCGGGTACTTTTTGCACCGTGAAGCGTTCAACGGTTGTATGTACGAATCCCAAACCCACAGTAAAAAGTACAGGCAACTGGAAAAAACATACGGGGCGTACTTCAAAAGTGATAACCTATACAGCGAACTGTACAAAAAGCATTTTAAAAAAACGTATGCCGGGAGACCAACCAAAAAGTATTTGCGAATAATGGAGCAAATAACCAATAGCGAACAAATTGACCATAGAAAAATTGAAAATTTAATTTACCCTTCTTGAATTGGTAAAATACTTTTTTACCAATCTTCGTCTAGATTTTCTACGGTTTTAAAAGTGAGCATATCAAGATAAAATTTGTCTAAAAGTTCTAAAATAGAAGTTATGTTTTTTCTTACCTTATTATTTCCCTTAAAACTAAAATCTCCATTATAAGATTCAACATTTCCCTTTGAAGTTGTTGAGGTTTGACCGACCAATGATCTGTTGATTAAATCACTCATTACCCCATCATCGATATAACCCAAATTAGTCAAAATAGCCCTATACCTACCTTCTTTAAATTCAATGGATACGTTGAAAATTTGCTCCACATCTATTAAAACCATTGGAGTTCTGCCTCTTGAATACCCATATTTCTGATTATCAATTGGCCTTTTTTCAAATTCTCCTTTGAATGAATTGGAATCCTCTGAAATAATATTAATTATTCCATTTTCTGAAAAGTAGGTCTTCAACGAATTGAAATCAATATCCTGCCCAGGTTCAAAAACCTTAACCCAGGAAACGGTTCTTTCTGCTTTGTCAAACCTAAAATTTCCAATTTCTTCAACTTGAGAGAAAGACGGTAGGATAAGTAAAAAACAAAAAACAATTACTAAAGCAATTTTTTCGAACATCTCTTTTAATATTTAATTTGAATAAAGTTAAAAATTACTGATCCATTTCCAATGAAAAGGAATCAAAGAAGCAATCTAAATATTAAATTTCATGCAATGGTGATTCAGAATTTTAGCGTTTTTATAGGGTTTTCAGGCAATATTGTACCCTATTTGTACCCCTAAATTATAAGTAATTGAATATCAATGTTAATTACTTTTTGTATCGGGAAGTAAGCGCACATTTTTACAAGTTCTTCTATTTTGTTTTTTAAAATTCGTCTAAATCAATTGTTTTTTTAGGTAAAAAAAATGCATCTTCCTCCCTCTCCGCTGGAAGAGGGATCGAGGGTGAGGGAGAAAAAACAAGAGAATTACATTCCCTATCCGATGTTTACGACATTATCGGCCCCAACGAGCTCTTTACCTACCAAGAAGCAAACGCCATTGTCAACTCATCTATGGATTCAAAAATAAAGCGTATCCATAAATTGCCCTCACCCTTCGAATACGCTTATCCTATCCACCAGTAATTCAGCATATTTCTCTTTAAATTCATCACTGAGAAAACTCTTTTGAATCATGGTCATCCAATCTTCTTTACATGCCATCATTTTGGAGATGATGTTTTCCTGCTGCCTTTTGTCTAAACCGGCAACATTAAATGCTTGTGTGAAATCCCCCTTTCTAATTTTTTTCTTTTTGCCGTTTAAGGTAAGGGCAAGCTCTTCATCATCCGCTGGATTGACGATGCCTGTACAGAGCATATCATATGCCGGACTCAGTACCGGCCCAAAACCGGGCCTTGTGATTAAAGAAAAATTTTTAAGGTGCATATCGGCGTTCCCGGTCAGAAAACTGAAAACCACCTGTTCATAAAAATTGACAAGATCCAAGCCGGGCAACTTGGAGTATTTTAAAATCGTTTTAGCTACCTGTTCATAGGATCCTCTGTACTTGTCCTCTGTCAACCTCTCCGTCAACTGGCACATGTCTTCCATGTGAAGTTTACTTTTCTTAATCCTGTCGATCCTTTTGGTGATATAGGCAAGATTCCCTGATTTCATCCGGATCAGGGAATGGGGCACCGTGGGAATCTTGGCGATCTCCGCCAGGTGCATGGTCAGATCTTCCACTTCAGGAAGTTGCGGATAATTGGATGAGGCGGGTTTTAAAATATATCCACCCCATAAACCAACAATGGTAAAACGTTTCGTATCCGAATCACCTTTCGAAATATGTAAGGACAATTTCGCTTGAACCCCAGTCAATGTGACTTGGCTTTTGATGATGTTTTTGGCAAGCTCTTCCATCTCATTTTCAGCATAGGGCAATTCCGGCGGAACGGGAGAGCCAAATATCTTCCTACTACAGGAGGAATGAAAATCGGTTTCGCCATCCTGCAGGGGCTTATAACAGTACAAACATTTCTCCATCACAATTCTTCTATTTGTGGCACAATACTGACCGCTCCAATCGTATCCTTACAGCAAACCAACAAAAGCCCCATCCTGTCCCGTGAGTCGAGTTTCCAACTTTTCTCCGCAATATCCAGTAACCAGCCTTCCGGTATCAGGCCATCAAAAAAAGGAAACATCGTTAGGGAATGAAAATACTTTCCAGACAAGGACAAAGTCAAACTTACAGGCTCTGGGTTTTCTGAAGCTAGATAATCACCATCATAACTGAAATGATAGCCATCTTCATCCTGAATAAGCAGTCCGGCAAAACGGTCATGAATAAATACCTGCGCAATCCTTTTAGACATGGTGATCCTGTTTAATCTCAACGGCACCTAATTCATAGCCAAACAAGCGCAACACCTGGTTAACCTTGTCCATTCTTAAGGTAGGCTTGCCCTGCTCAAGGTCACGTACAAACCTCAACCCCACCCCGGCTTTACTGGCCAATTCAGGTTGCGTCAAAGCAACCGCTTTTCTTTTATTTTTCACGAACTCGGATAGATCCATCTGTTTTTTATACCTGATTGGGTACAAATTTAGCAATAATTTTTAATTTATACCTTTTAGGGTATAAAAAACTTATATTAACTGAAATTATACCTGAAAAGGTATAATTGTATTCAAATGTATTCAAAAATTACCGCAAATACTTGTTCTGTATTTGTACCGTCAATAGTTTAACCTATTGATAAATAGTATTTTATACTTTATAATGCGAAGCGTCTTACTTTTATAAAGTAATGAAATACGATTTAAATTCGCCATTTTTGACCATACCATACATTTCCGTCGAAGAATTAGCCCACTACCTTTCCTCCAAAAAGCCCGGATTCTAAACCCAAAATGGCCTGTCCATTTATTTGAATGACGGATCGATTTCTTCCAATTATGATTTTGAAATCGAAGAACTGGAATTTTCCTTTAGTTTATTTTCTGAAGAGGAAAGGCTTGGCGAGTTTATTGAGGGGTTTAGGGTCCAACGTATCAAAGATTTTGAAGCATTGGGCTACAAAAATAGCTGGATCCGGTACCTCAACCGGGAAGCAGATAGGGAGGTTACCCAGATGGAATCGGAAGAGGGCCCGCTATGTTTTCAATTACACAAAATGAAAACCCTGGTATTCGCTGCCTCCTTGCATTTCTATGATGAAGTGTATGAACAACTGACATTACCGGAAGATTTTATTTCTTATTTTTCCAAAAATCAAGAATTATTCTGCTTCCACTCTTTCTTAGCTAAAACATACAATTTGAATTGCTCGTTACCCTTTTGTAGCTGAACATAGCCATCATGCTGAAATCCTATTTTTTCCAATACCCTGCACGAGCCTGTGTTTGAATCCGTAGTGATGGCACGGACTATTTCCGCACCATGAGTATGAATTGCTAATTCAACCACTTTTGGAGCGGATGCTGTTGCGTAGCCATTTCCTTCAAACGATTCTAAAATTGCATAGCCAACATCCAAACCTTCCACACCTTCTCGGTTGTGAAGGCTGCAAGTGCCGACTTCTTCCTTGGTTTCAGCATCGATAATTACATGATTGACAAATCCCTTTACGCTCAATTCAGGATGCATTTTATCCAAGATGTATTGTTTAGCATCAGTAACTGTTTTAATACCCCTATCGCCAATGTGAGAGAGCCAATTCGCACCTGTCATTAAATCATAGAGTAACGGAGCATCCTGCTCTGTTACCAGTCTTAATTGTATTGGCCTTGCCACCGCTTTGTCCATCCTAGTAAAGGAAAGTATTTTCAGCATGATTCACCAAACTATTCTAACATTAGTCCACAATATTAACCAGGTGCTATTGTCCATTTTGACCAATTTATACCTCCCAATGGTCAAACTTTTAAGCCAGGCAAAAAGTAAATAAAGAGAAATCCTCGCTCCCAAATCGAACTTGCTTTACTAGCGAAAAGTCAAGAATTACCAAACTCATCCAAAGCGGCAAGTATTGGCCCTAACTCCCGACCTTTTTCTGAAAGGTGATAGTAAACCTCCAAAGGAAATCCATTGACCTCTCGTCTCTTGATTAAACCTTGCTCTTCCATCTGTCTCAAGTGTTCGGTAAGCACTTTTTTTGACACTTTGGGCATAGATCGCCACAGGTCATTGAACCTGTATTCTCCATAATGAAAAAGGAAATGCAGAATCATTGGTTTCCATTTTCCAGAAACCATATTCAACGCTTTTTTTAGTCCGCAATTTTCAAAATCCTTATAGTCCATGTCCTTTTTTGGAGAAAAACAAAGTTACCTAAAAGTAACCTTCTTGCTAAGCCAGTAAAGCACCATTACGTTTACCCGAATAAAAGAATTTTGATATGAAACTACAACTTTGGCGCAATGCCACTTTACAACTTAAACTAAATAGCAGCCAGCTTCTAATTGACCCTATGCTTGGAAATAAAGGTTCATTCGGCGAGTTTCCTTGGACTAACGATAACAGAGAAAATCCCTTAGTAGATTTACCCTTTTCCAATTCCGAATTAGCTTTAAAACTCAAGAACATAGATGCGGTTTTCGTTTCACATCTTCACCCAGATCATTGGGATGAAGCAGCAGTAAATCTCCTTTCCAAGTCAACTCCAATTATTTGCCCTGAACCTATTGCGCAAGCGATAGCCTCTTACGGTTTTAATGACGTTCAGCCTTTTCAAACCGAAAAGAGTTTTAATGATATTAACCTACATTTAACGACCGGAAAGCATGGTACCGGTGAAATTGGTCAAAAAATGGGTTTAGTGAATGGCTTGATCCTGAACCATAACAACCAGAAAGTATATTTTGCTGGTGACACGGTTTGGTGCGATGATGTAAAAGAAGCCATTGACAAGCATCAACCTCAACACATTATTGTGGCAGGCGGTGCAGCTACTTTCGCTATTGGTGAACCGGTTACAATGACCGCTGAACATATTCAGCAGATTGCAAGGTCTGCGCCTGGTACTAAGATATGGGTCACGCATTTGGAAGCCATTAGTCCATGTACAGAAAATCGAGCATTTCTGAGTAGTTTTCTACAATCACACAACTTGGAGAATCAGTGTAAAATCCTAAAAGATGGTGAAGAAGCTGAACTTTTATTTTAAAAAAGCATTAAGGATATTTGTACCCATAAAAAATGTGAAAATCATAGTGTATCCTTATATCAACAAATAATAACATAAGCTGAAACGTATTGCTACTTCATTGCTAGTTTGTTACAGAGACCGATAGATGAAAGATATTGATACCATCATTTTTGATATGGACGGAGTTTTAATCAATTCCGAGCCATTTTGGACAAAGGCTGAAAAGGAAGTGTTCTCATCCATTGGTGTGAAGTTGAATGATAAGGATTGTGAGAAAACCCGAAATATGACTACTGACGCTGTAACCAGGTTTTGGTTTGAACAACAACCCTGGGACGGAGTGTCACTTAAAAAGGTAGAATGCCAAGTGATTGATCGGGTCGGTGATTTTATTAATATGGATGGTGAACCATTTGGAGGTGTAAAAATATTGATCGAAAAACTTCATGTCAAAGGCTATAAACTCGGACTTGCCACAAACTCCCCTTACAGGCTAATTCCAACCGTATTGAATAAACTGAATTTGGCCAACTTCTTCAGTACTATTATTTCAGCAGAACATGAAATTGAAGGTAAGCCAAATCCCGCTGTTTATTTGAGTGCTGCAACAGCACTAAAATCACCTCCCAATACGTGCGTTGCAATAGAAGATTCAGTGACAGGTTTAAAAGCCGCTAAAAAAGCAGGTATGGCTACAATTTTTCTTTCTTCTGAATTTAGCAAAAATGGATATACAAGCAAATGGGCAGATTTCACCTGTAACGACTTCCACGAAATTTTAGAACTTCTTAGGGTTTAAACATATTAAGGGATCGCAGATAATAGTGAAGTTCTAACCAATCGGAATACTATTGCTTTTATCGCATATCAGAAAAGATATCAAGGAGCATAGCATTAAATGAGACAAGTAATGAAAACTGATCAAGTGTACAGTATACCATCTATATTTTTCGAATCAGTAAAGAATTCGGTTTCTTGTTTCATTAAGCCATATACCAATGCCCAAAAAGTGGACAAGGCACAGATACTGATGGAAACCCACGTTTTGAGTTTCTTACTTGAAGGGGAAAAAAGCGTTATACTACCTGATTCAAAAGTAACCTTCCAAAACGACAGCTTTATCCTGCTCAAAAAAGGCAATTGCCTAATGACCGAAAAGCTATCAGGCGAAGGTGGTTTCAAAAGTCTGTTGATATTCTTTGACAACGACTACCTGCTCCGATTCTTCAAGAAATATAACCTTGCCTTATCATCAGCAAGCACAGATCGCGGCTTTTCAGTATTGCAGAAAGATGATTTGCTCAATTCAATTGCCTACTCGTTGCTACCTTACTTCGACAGTAAAAAGGATCTACCTGAAAGCATAAGTGAATTGAAGGCTGAAGAACTGCTACTGCAGATTGTCGATTTGTACGGCACGGAATCGGTTTCCTTTCTCCTTGATCATCTCCAAGCCTATCGTGATATAGCGTTTAAAAAGGTCGTAGAGAGCAATATCACCAACAACCTAAACTCATCGCAATTGGCCTTTTTATGCAACATGAGTCCTTCCACATTCAGACGTAAGTTCATTCAGTTTTACGGTGAAACACCAGGCAAATGGTTTACAAAAAAGAGATTAGAAAAGGCAGCGCAATTACTCAAGAGTTCAGACGCTAACGCATCTGAAATTTATTTGAAAGTAGGTTTTGAGTCCTTATCCAGTTTTATTCATGCCTTTAAAAAAGCGTATGGAGCAACGCCAAAAAAGTATCAAAATAGTTGATCATTTAGCTACACTTTTTGAAACTTAGGCACTAACATGATTCGGTTATCTCAACCTAATATTGTGGGAAACCATTAAAGCAACAAACGATATGAGAAACAAAACGATAATTCTATTCATTTCACTAACAGTCCTGTCCTTTTCAGGAATAGCGCAAACATTCAGATTGAGCAATGCATCACTCACAGGCCAAGCTGTTGTTGGTTTTTATTTGAACGCCAATGTCATAGAGAAATCACCCACCGTATGTTATGCCCAACGATAGACTTATGGAAAATTATTTAGAAAGTGTCATCAAGCAATTCAAGTATTACCAAGGGCTTGGCTGGTACACTATGAACCAGATTGATGAAAAGTCGCTATTCTACGAACCGGCAGACGATACCAACTCAATTGCCATAATCGTAAAGCACCTTCACGGTAATATGCTTTCCAGATGGACAGATTTTCTAAACGCTGATGGAGAGAAAGAATGGCGTAAAAGAGACGAAGAGTTTGAAGGAACATTGACCAATCGAAAAGAGGTGTATAAACTTTGGAATGAAGGTTGGGATTGTCTTTTTAAAGCCATAGAACCGCTTAAAGCTGATCAACTAGACCAGATCATTTACATCAGAAATGAAGGTCATACAGTCATGGAAGCAATCAACAGACAGCTCTGTCATTACATCTATCACGTTGGCCAAATTGTATTTCTCGGTAAAATAGTAACAGGTTCTAATTGGGTGAGCCCTTCCATTCCAAAAGGAAAATCCAAGGACTTTAATAAAAACAAGTTTGCACAAGAGAAGTCAAGAAAGCACTTCACAGACAATGATGATGTCAAAAAATGACACTTCAACTTCTTGTATTCTATATTTAATAAAGACTAAAACAGGCACCAATGTTAAAATCAATTTTCACACTATTAGTAATAAAACTTTTCAGTAGCTGCGGCAACAACCCAGCTAGTACCGATCCGATTCCATCTCATGATAGTTTTATAATTGAATCTAAAAATGTCATAGCAAAAAAAGATAAGCCTTGATTTAGGTAATCAATCAAATTAATTGATGTTTACTTCGTTCTAAAATTGCAAGATGAAAATAGCTCTTATCCAACTCAAAGCGGAGAAAGGAAACGTATCTCACAACATCGCCAACCACATCAGTTGGATAGAAAGAGTTGTTATGCACAATCCCGATTTAATTATCTTCCCCGAACTTTCAATTACCGGTTTTGAACCAACACTTGCTAAGGAATTGGCCTTCCAAGAGTCGGACAAGAGATTTGATGTTTTCCAGAAGTATAGTGACAAAATGAATTGCTCAATTTCTTTTGGATTACCCCTAAAAAAAACTCAAGGTATTCAAATTGCCATGCTTATATTTCAACCGAAAATTCCTAGAACATTCTATTCAAAGCAGTGGCTTCATGAAGATGAAATTCAATATTTTACTCCAGGAACTAGCCAAACCATCTTGTCAGTTAATGATACTTGTATTGCACCTGCAATTTGCTACGAATCTCTGAATCCAAGCCATTTAACAAATTGCCTAACGCTCGGAACAGCTATTTATCTCGCTAGTGTTTCTAAACATGATAAAGGAATATCCGAAGCATATAAATACTATAGCAAAATAGCCTCTCTTAACTCAATGCCAGTTCTTGTTGTAAATAGCGTTGGATATTGTGACAATTTCATGAGTGCAGGTCAATCCGCAGTTTGGGATTCAAAAGGGAATTTGGTTGAAAATCTGAGTACAGATAAAGAAGGTTTCCTACTCTATGATTACATGTCTTGATATGGAAAGTAAGTATGGTTTTTTGAATAGCTATGGAAAAAACACCAAAGCTTCTGAGCAAAGATCCAGACATCTGAAGGATCTTACTTTAATAAATTAATGAAATACAATTAATTTTTCCCATTTTTGAGCATGTCAAACATTTCCGTTGAAGAGTTAGCCCAGTACCTTTCCTCCAAAAAACCCGGATTCCAAACCCAAAATGGCCTGTCCATTTATTTGATTGACGGGGCAATTTCTTCCAATTATGATTTTGAAATGGAAGAACTGGAATTTTCCTTTAGTTTATTTTCCGAAGCGGAAAGTCTGCATGACTTTATGGAGGGGTTTAGGGTCAAAAATATAAATGATTTTGAAGCATTGGGTTACAATAATAGTTGGATCCGATACCTCAACCGGGAAGCAGATATGGAGGTTTGCCAGATGGAATTCTACGAGGGCCCGCTATGTTTTCGATTACACAAAATGAAAACCCTGGTATTCGCTGCCTCCTTACATTTCTATGATGAAGTGTATGAACTCCTGACCTTACCGGAAGATTTTGTTTCTTATTTTTCCAAAAATAAATCCAAGATTGCTACTGCTATGGCAAATCGGTATCAATTTTAGGAAAAAATTACCCGCAGCCTGATGCTTAAACCCAATTAACTTAGGAAGGATCAGAAAGGATGCGTTTACCAGTTGAATTGCTTATTCAAGCTTATGAAATGGACAGAAGCTTTGAAAGTACTATTTCACAGATCGGCATGTGTAGAGGGCTTCTACCCTACCCTGGAAGAAAAAGCGGTCACCCTTCTTTACCTGATTAAATAGATCTAAAACTTTCAAGATTCCATTGAAGATAAATTTTATATTTTGTAACTTTGTTACAAATATCAAAACTTCTGTACAGCTATTCCGTCGAAATGCGAATCGTTACGTTTAAGCGAATCAAAGAATTTTCAGAAAAACATGCAGATGCTGAAATTCCGTTGCGATTTTGGTATTCGGTGACAAGTAAGAAAGATTGGGGATCAATAAACGATATCAAGAAAGATTTTAATTCGGTCGATTATGTTGGTAATCACCGTTTTGTTTTCAACATTAAAGGGAACGACTATCGTCTGATTGCTATTATTTCATTTAATGCTAAGAAAGTATATATACGATTTATTGGCACCCATGCGGAATATGACAAAATAAAGGACATTCAAAATACCTGAGCCATGATTAAGTCAGAAAAAGAATATACTGCCATAAAAAACAGAATTGAGGAATTACTTTCTGTTGCTGAAAACATAGAAAATACAGAAGCTAAGGGCTACGTGGAGCTCAATTTGCTTTCCGATTTGGTGGCGGATTACGAGGAATTGCATCACCCTATCCAGCCTCCTACCCTTTCGGAGGCCATAAAACTGCGAATGCATGAGCGAGGTTTAAATCAACGAGCGCTTTCTCAATATTTGGGTGTAAGTAGTTCCAGAATCAGCGAATACCTCAATGGGAAAAGTGAACCTACCCTTAAAGTTGCCCGTGAAATAAGCCGAAAATTGGATATTGAAGCATCCATTGTTTTAGGGGTTTAAATCTACACGCTTGGTTTTGGGTTGCTTGATAATATTATAATGAAAATGGGTAAAATAAGTAATTATTCTTTCCGTATCGGAAAGTAACCTTTCACCGTGAAAATTAGTGATTGACCCTCGATTTTAACAATACCTAAAATGCCAGTCGAAGAATTAGCCCAGTACCTTTCCTCCAAAAAACCCGGATTCCAAACCCAAAATGGCCTGTCCATTTATTTGATTGACGGGGCAATTTCTTCCAATTATGATTTTGAAATGGAAGAACTGGAATTTTCCTTTAGTTTATTTTCCGAAGAAGAAAGTCTTGGCGAGTTTATGGAGGGGTTTAGGATCCAGCGCATCAAAGATTTTGAAGCATTGGGTTACAACAATAGTTGGATCCGATACCTCAACCGGGAAGCCGATATGGAGGTTTGCCAGATGGAATTCGAAGAGGGCCCGCTATGTTTTCGATTGCACAAAATGAAAACCCTGGTATTCGCTGCCTCCCTACATTTCTATGATGAAGTGTATGAACACCTGACACTACCGGAAGATTTTATTTCTTATTTTTCCAAAAATAAATCCAAGATTGCTACTGCTATGGCAAATCGGTATCAATTTTAGGGAAAATTACCCTCAGCCTGATGCTTAAACCCAAAAAGGGTGCTTACATCGGTAAGATCAGAAAGGATGCGTTTACTTGATGTAGTTGCTTTTTCAAGCTTATAAAATGGACGGTAGGCAAGAATCAGGTAAACAGTAAAATAAGCATTATTTTTTTCCTACAGGATCTCAGTTCATCATCACCCTATCCAGCCTCCTACCCTTCCCGAAGCCATAAAACTTCGAATGCATGAAAAAATAAAAAAAGCACTTTCTCAGTATTTGGGCAAGTAGTTCCAGAATTAGCGAATGTCTTAAATCCTTGTACTGGCTGGATCCTTTCTGGTATCTACCACCGCTTCGACATACAAGGCCTTTCCTTCTACACTATATATGATCTTATAATTACCTTCAACCAAGTAGCGGAATGAACGGCTTACAGTTTTATCTGTATCTTGAGGTGATCCAGATTCTGGAAAAGCTTCCAATTGACGGGTTCTTGCCAAAATAGACCTGGCCACCTTCTTCGCCGCTTGGGGAGATTTGTCAAGAAGAAAATCATAGATGGCTTCTAAATCGCCTAAAGATTCATCGGTCCAGATTACTTGTGCTTTCTTCACTGATTAAACTTGCTTTCGAAATAAGTCTCCATATCTTCCTGGCTATGGGTCCTCCCGCTTTCTATGTCAGCCTCTGAGCGTTTTAATTTGGATTCCAGTTTTTCTCCCATTCTCGAATGATATGCCGATTCCATGGAAGATTTACGTAAGTCATCAATTTTTTCGACCATGGCTTCATCTTGCCTGGTTAACCAATTGATCAGTTCTATTTTTTTAACAGCTAAGTTCATTTCTATCATAATTACATTTAAAGATAACGATAAATTATAAAAAATGATTATGTGAATAATCCCAGCCACTGTTTATTCCTTAAAAAACCACTGTTTAATTCTGTACCGGAATTGTACCGCCACTAGGTTAACCTATTCTCAACCTGATTGTCAAAAACAAAGGCTTTGTAAATTGCAATTTAAAAAAAAAATTGTATCTGAGTTGGTCACTAAAAACAGGAACTATTAACCTTGCTTTTATGGTTTTTCCGGTGTATTATTACACCATAACTACACAAGTATGGCCAGACAAACAATAACAGTAAACGAGCCGAACGACCGATGGATGAAGGAAAAGATCCAGGGTAACGAATATGCAAGTAAGAGTGAGTTGATCAATGACTTGATCCGTAGGCAAAGAGAACAAGAAGAAGAACGAATTTGGCTACGGAATGAGCTAATCAAAGGTGAGGAAAGCGGTCTATCCCGTAAATCTATGGCCGAAATATTGGAAGAGGCCAAAAAGCGGGCTAAAAAAGGATAATGAAGTACGTACTTACGCACCAAGCTGAGGAAGACCTTATCGCAATTTACTTGTATGGTCTGGAAGTTTTTGGACCTACACAGGCAGAAAAGTATCACCGCTCAGTTGAAAAAGCATTTGAGAGGATAGCTGAAAACCCCAAGATGTTTCCTTTGGCTTCCCATATTCGGGAAGGATATAGCTATTGTGTCCACATCTCGCATACGATATTTTTCACAGTAGACGATCAGGTCAGGATAGTCAGAATCATAGGAAGACAAAAATTTCCTTAAACCATGATCAATCCTCAGCACCCATTTTAGAATTGGGGCAAATTAATCACTTACTTTTTCAAACACCAGGCGGTGATGGTCCCAAATTTCTCGTTCGAAAGCAACTTTGATAGGGGCTACTTTCAAGTTGCTCAGGCGTTTACGCATCGACGGGTCAGTGAACAGTTGAGGCACAAGTTGAAGGTAGGCCCAGTACTTTTTCCATCCAAAAGATTTCAGTTTTTGCCGCCAAACTTTGATGGTTTCAATGTAGTCCAGCCTCCCACTATGTTCCGTAACGAGCTTAAAATACGGAGCTGCATTTTTTATGATTTGCTCTTTTCCATATGGGATCCAGGAACCGGGGAATTCATTCATAATCAGCGCTAACAAATATTCATTAGAATCCTTAGGTGCGTGTATATCGGCACTGTCAATGTCGATCATGCCTTTATCAAATACCATTGTTTGGATAAAACACCGCTTGCCCACCGGTAGTAGACTGCTGACAATTTTAAAAAAGTGTTGATAAACCTCATCCTGTTTACCCGCCCTATACTCATCCACTGAACAAAAATGTTCGAATGCCCCAACCGAGGCAATGGCATCAAACTTTCCAAAGGTAGCCGGGCTTAGGTCGCGGTAATTACAAATATGTACATCAAGGCCATTGCGCTTACAAGCATTGTATTGCCCTTCCGAAAGTGTAATGCCAGTTCCTATTGCACCCAATTCTTTGATATAGGTTAAAAACGGCCCCCAGCCCGAACCGATATCCAGTACCCGATCACCCGCTTTTATTTCCAGGTATTCAGCAATAAACGTATGCTTATTTCGCTGGGCCGCTTCCAGTGAAAGTGAAAAATCACCATCATACTTGGCCCCGGTAAAATCAGCCGTTTCCCCCACGCTCCACCTCCATATTTTGTCCATTTTGGAATAGGTATAATCGATATCCTGCTTGCTGGCCATATTAAATGATGTTTTGGTGGGTAAATATTTTTTATCTAAGCCATTGATGTTTAATTTGATAATTCATATTTGGAGTCTATTGTTGAACCAAACGGTAAAATTATCACTGGGGAACAACGTCAATCAACAAGGTTTTTCTCGCTACACTATTTATGGTCCTATAATCTTCTTCAACCAAGTAGTGGTATGAACGGCTGACCATTTTATCGGTCAATTGAGGAGATCCGGATGCTGGAAAGGTTTTCAATGGACAGGTTCTTTTTTACTGCTAAGTCCGTTCCTATCACATTTACATAAAGATAACGATTAATTATAAATAGAATATTTCCAGCCACCTATTTTTTCCTTAAAAATTACTGTTTAATTCTGAAGTGCATTTGTACGACAAATAGTTAACCTGATAAATTAATAATTTAAATTGGCTATTAGGATAGCCTTATACCCTCTGTAAAGGCTTACCCATATTATAAATTGCGCTCTAAAAACCGTTGCAGTGCTGGTCCGCGCAGGTTTTTTCCAATTATTTTTCCTTCCGGGTCAATCATAAAGGATGCTGGAATAGCCGTAATGTTATACAATCTGCCTGCTTCACTATCCCACATTTTGAGGTCTGATAGCTGCGTCCATACCAGTTTGTCGTCGTTAATGGCCTTAAGCCAGGCATCCCGATCGCTATCCAGGGATAGTCCTACAACGGTAAACCCTTTATCTTTAAATTTATGATACTGGGAAACGATATTAGGGTTCTCTTCCCGGCATGGCGCACACCAGGCCGCCCAAAAATCCAAAAGAACGTACTGGCCCCTGAAGTCGGAAAGCTTGACTTCTTTGCCTTCCGGTGTCAAGGAGCTAAAGTCCGGCGCTTGCTGTCCGATACTTAATGGTTTTATCTCTTCAATATGTGAGGCGAAGGATTGCACATCTTGATTGTTTGGAAACTTTTCCCGGAATTCTTCCATGTGTTCAATGATTGCTTCCTCATGTGCTGTCGGGTCAACGGAGTACAAAGTCATCATTCCATAAAAACCGGCCAGATTATCTTTGTTCTCCAAAAAAAACTGCAACACCTTCTCTGATAACTCGCTGACATACCTTTCATTCTTGGCCATCAAATCATTCTGTATCGATAGCATCGTTTCGCCGCTATCTATTCGCTTTTCAAAATCAGCATGTAATTTAACCTGTTCTTTATCAAATTTTTGACGAATCGCATCGAGCTTTTGTAGTTTAGCCGATGTTTCCGAACCCTTTACCGTGTAATGGTCAGGGTTGGACAGGTCAGCGTTGAATTCGACTTTTTCTCCATTTTTTAGTACCAGCATAAATGATCGCTCTCCCACCAATAAGGTATATAAAGCCTCATCAGGCGTACTTCCTTCGAAATTAAACCCCCCATTACTTTCTAATTCGATAGCGTGGGTAGCCGTTTCTCCTTCTAGCAGCCGTACGCTTTCAAGTTCTCCTGCATTTTCTATGCGTCCGGTCAAAATAAATTTATCTTGAGCTACAGCCTTAGCGCTTTCCTTTTCTGCGGCATTGCATGACATGAGTAAGATCAGGATAAAAGCTTTTATTAAAATTATTTCTGATTTCATTGTATTAATAGTTATTGGTCGCTGATTAATCTTTTATATTCATCGTCTCTACGCCACAACTTAGAAAGGAACATGGTTTAATATCCAAATCAAATGCTTTCAATGGTACCTACACTTTGCTCCTATTATTCAATTACAACCATACTTCTTCGGTAATCATATTTTTGATTTTTCGGCTGTTTTGTTAAATCTTTCTATTGCCTGGTCATTCTCCAAATTACCGTCGGAAAGGGTTTCTGGATTTTCAATGCTTGCCCCATGCTGAGGAAGAAGACCCTTTGAAGTAGGTCGGTAGTAATAAAAATTGATTGTAGCTTTTCATGCTTCAACTGTTGAAAATAGAATTTGATTCCGTTTTCCCCGAAGAAATTTTTCGAATAATTTTGTCATGACGAGAAAGATTAAAAGAACAGGGACAGGATTTACCCGCTTTTATATTCCTAATAGTCAATATCCTTAAAGGACAGCTGATTATATATCTGCTTAAAATCAAAAAGTCTTTATGATGAATTTTTGAGCAATCAAAAGTAGAAATGAAACGGGATTTTTTGAAAGTGGGCTTCAAAATGGGGAAACCAACAAACGGTAATTGTGCCTATTTCTCTTTATAAAAACGAAGTGCGCGTTCCTGTCGCACTCCCTCCCATGGGTCGCTGATCGATGAAATATTTCAAATGGAAGGAAAAGGAAAGTCTTTTTCTTACTTTGTGATGGAATCAGATCAGGTTACAAATGAAAAAAATAGGTTTAATCGGTGGCACTTCATGGCATGCTACCATTGTTTACTATCGCCTTATAAATGAGATGGTGGGAGAAAGGATCGGTACGCAGGGAAATCCCGAGTTGCTTATCTACAGCTTGAATATAGAACTGATGCGGGCCCAGGATAAAGAAAAAATCAATGCCAAATACCTGGAAATTGCCCAAACCCTGGAAGCGGCAGGTGCAAAAGCCCTGGTCATCTGTGCCAATACGCCGCATATGGTGTACGATTTCGTGCAACCGCAAGTAGGCATTCCAATATTGCACATCGCAGATGCCGTGGGGAAAGAGGCACAGGAAAAAAGGCTACAGACCCTGGGCCTCCTGGGTAACAGGCCCACCATGACCGGTGATTTCATTCCTTCTCGTTTAGCAACGAAATTTAGCATACAGACAGTCATCCCTGACGAACGCTACATCGCGCAAAATCATTGGTATGTCTCCAATGAATTGACGCAGGGTATTTTCAGCGACGGGGCAAAAACGTTTTTTATGGAACAAATGGAGTTGTTACGGCAAAATGGAGCGGAGGGTATTATTCTGGGATGCACAGAGCTCCCAATTCTTATGAATGAAACGGATTTTGATCTGCCAATGCTTGCTACCACAACGCTTCATGCAAGGATGGCTGCCGATTTCATTTTGGAATGATTTCAGTAAAACGGTTGGTAACCTTTATCGGGAAATACGAAAAGGATGGGTACGCTGTTAACTTGACAGTTTAAATTGAAGGCCAAAGAAAAGTCTAGTGTATCATCCCCCTGTTACCTCCCGGATCACGCGAAGCCAGTTTAAGCCAAGGATTTTTTTGATTCGCTTATCGCTATAACCGAGCCGCTGCATGGCCATGGTTATCTGGGGAAAATCGCTGATATCCTGAATTTCCCGAGGCAACTCAGGACCGCCGTCTAAATCGGAACCGATGGCAACGTGGTCTTCTCCCACCAAATTCACCCCATAGTCAATCACCTTCGCCAACTGATCTACATGCATCCAATAGGGGTCGGGAATCGTTCCCGTGAAATTCAGTGGGACCTCTTTCATCAGTTCCTGATCCACTTCTTCAATGGTCTTCAATTCAGCACCTTGAACGGAAGCGGGCGTCGTTTCCTTTGTATCTGTCTGCCATTCCCAGTATTTTGGGTTGTTAAACAGGCTGCCAAAGTGAATCCCTATTACGCCCCCTTTTGATGCCACCGCTTTCGCTGCTTCGTCGGTAATACAGCGCGGATGAGGCACGATGCTGTAGAAACCTCCATGACTATAAATAATAGGATGCTTACTCGCCTCGGCCGTTTGCAGGATCGCCTCATTGGATGCATGCGCAATATTGATGACCATTCCAAGTCGATTCATTTCGGCGATGATGTTTTCCCCGAGCTCATTAATACCACCCCATCGTCTGACATCATTACAGGTATCTATAAACGCATTGGTGGTATTGTGGGCGGTTAGCTGCATGGACCTAAGACCTAATCGGTAAAGTGCACGTAGAAGGTTGATATCTCCGTCCAGGTCAAACGGACCTTCTAAATCCAGAAATGCCGCAATCTTTCCTTTTTTGGTGATGCGTTCGATATCCGAAGCGGTAAGAGCAAGTTCGATCACCGCATGGTTCTTTTCGATTTGGTCCAGCGCCAGGTTCACCACGCGAAAGGTGTTTTTTGTCTCGAACCTTCCGGGATAATAGTGTTCTGGGGTATAGACAGAAAAAAACATGGCGTCTACACCACCTTCTATAGCCCTTGGCAAATCGACGGTCCCATCGGTATAGCGCTGTCCAATATCGGTACCGAACAGCAGCTCGCGGGTCATGACGTGCGTATGCCCGTCCATCACCAAGGCCTGGTGATGTAAATCATTTATTGGCTTGGTGGGGGGATCTGCAGGAAGACTCATTCCGGTGGCAGAAGCAGCGTTTAAGGTTTCTATTGGAAACATGCTTCCTGCAATCGGAAGAAGTGTTAAGTTTTTTATCAGGTCTCGGCGTTTCATGAGATTATCAAATTATCAATTATGAGTCAAACCCCCTAATATAGGGCCGGCTGGGGGGCCGCTCACCTTTATTAAATTGTGGACCCCGGGTGGATTGGTAGGTCATGTCCATGTAAGGCGTCTCGATGGTACGTCCAATGGCCGTGAACCGACCATTTTCCCAGTTAGATTCCATGTAATGGTTTACAATTCCGGTTGAAAGCAGCAGTCGCTCAGCAGGGAATGGTTCCTTTTTGGTAACCATCATCTCGGTGATCCAGTGCGGTTGGGCGTTTGAGGCATGGTATTGATCGAAAGGGCCTGCCCAACCCAGCATAGAGATGATCGCCGGATCTTTTTGCCCTTCGATTTCGCCGGCGTAGGTCCAGCCAACACCCCGGCCAGAGAGTACAGCCGCTTTCGTTCCATCATTATACTCCACCAAACACAAGTCCTGGGCGTTCTGCTGAAAATGTCCAGGCGCTAGTTCGAATTTTTTCTCCACCGAATCAAGCAAATTGAGTGCCCAGGAATTCCGTTCCACCCATTTCCAGGTTTCAGGCCCTCTGATGGACTGTACTGACTTGACGCCTGTCTCTCCTCCCTTCCTGCGTTCTACAAAGGCTTGAAGTACGTCAATACAATGGAAAATACCGCCTTCGTCTGCTGCTCCACCAAGAACGATCGAATGTTTTATGGGTGTATCGATATCGAGTTCTATCTCAGGCTTACGGTAGTAGACGGGTATGGAGGACCCGCCGGTTAAGGGGAAATCGAGCGCTCGGGATTTGTCAAACATCCACTTGGCCTCATCCCAATTGTAAGAGAGGTGCTTGTCATTAAAGACCGGAACGGACCGCTTACTCTGCTCGAAAACCTGCATCACCTGGCTATAGATCAGCCAACGAGGCAAAAGCCAATGTCCTTTCAGGTCCTTTGGATAATCTCCATGTTCTCCCACAATGACCACACCATCCACAGCTAGTTCCTTCCCTCCCAACATGACAGCATCCCCTACGGTACGAAAGAGCGGAATGCCTTTGGCCTTTGCTACCTTCTGGCCCAGTTCGCTTTGGTCATGTTGATGCAGAAAGATAGAAGCTACCTCAACTCGTGATGGTGTATGGGCACCCTGCCACCAATATCCGTCAATCAACTTGGTTACGATCCAGTCTGCATGGGATCTGGTAGCACCCCAATAGCTGGCCAAAACGGCGATGCGGGGCCGTCGTTGTGGAGACTGGGCAGCAGCATTAAACCCGATTCCAGTAAAAGTGGCCAAACCGGCTAAACTGCTTATCCCAAGCATTTCACGTCGAGTTAAGAACGTGTTGCTCGCTTTCTTTTCGGCAACTGTATTGAAACCGTGGTCCGTGGCTTTATCTTTCGTAGGTTTTTTAGCCATATTGTTTGATGTATTACTGGTAAGAAATTAGTGGGTAATCCTTTCGCTTAATACAAAACTATACAAATATTTAGCAATCGATTCCTAGGCATGGGTCTTTTTACGGATTATTGGTTCGAGATTAGGGAAAAAATTGTTTGTTTAGGAGATCACCTGACGGATTCCAACATAGGCTGGACCGCAAAGGATTTGATGCCTGGTAGGTAGGACCGATAAACCAATTTTTTGAAACGCATTATCGGTACACATACAGCGCATCTGGAGCATTAAGATGAAGACCCTTGTTTATATCCTACTTCCTTTTGGGTAAGTCAACCTTTGGTTCCTATCCAACCTAGATGGGTGTGTTTAAAATTATCAGGTAATTTCAGCCCGTACCCAAAAATTCTATCCATCGCAGAATGGCCAAACAAAATGACACCTGCCAAGGTTAGCCCTGAAATAGTGAACCAATATCCCAAAACCAAAATGAGAATGGCAACCAATTTATGGTGAAATAAATTATAGAGCCAGGCACCTGTTCTGGTGTTGACCAAATAACCTACCATTGATAGGTCTGGTAACAGTAACAAGGCAGGATAAACCCACCAAGAATAGCCTAAATGCTTAAATAAGATGATTGAAAGTAAAAACTGGCCCAATTCTTCCAGTTTCAGAAGATTTTCAATGCTTTTAGTCATGACATCAAAATTTGGTTTTTAACTACCTAACGGCTAAAATAATACCATTCCAAGCTGAACGCTTCTCCTTCCAAAAAGGATCGAAAAAGCATTATTACTAACTCCATATACCAAGCTGAATGAGCTTGCAATCAGTTCATTATCTCCGGATCGGCATACCTGCGATCCAGCTTTCCCGCAGGATAAGGGAATAATAAACGATGCAAAAAAACCAGATATTAGCGAAAAAGCAAAAAAGTTTGTTTTGGGCATTTGAAACGACTGGCTAGTAGTGTTGAATTCGGGCTCGGGTGTCTTCTTTCACTTGCAAGCATAAATTCGGTTTTTCCGGCGCCTCATTGTGAGCGGTCCAATTTCTGATATAGAAATAGTCAACGATCCCCGGTTTCAAATCAATTAATCAGATCCAACCCATTTTGCTAGCTGGATCCTGTCTGATATCGATCGCCGCTTCAACCAACAATGCTTTTTCTTGCCACGCTCTCAGATCGCCCAATCGTTAGTCTATTTTTCCAGGATATAAAAATTTCTATCTCCGTCAGAAAAAAGAAGTGTAAAATTCAGGAGTGGAATACATGATAAAATAGAAAAGTGCAAAGCCAATAAATGCCACTATCAAAGCCCAAACCCAGGCTGGAATACCCTTTGGGGTTTCGGAACCGGTCACATTAATATTAATTTCATTCTATCTATTTTAGCAGGGTTTCAATTTTAACTAGCATTTTATCAATGCTGACAGGTACGTAAGATTGCAGCGTTTGACGTTACACAAATTTCAAAATAAGGTACATCTCTTACATATTTTGAAATTAAAACCACTGTATACACGATCTGATTTTTCGGAAACCGAATGGAGGGTCAGGAAAAAACTCCAATGCCCCGCCAAAAAATCTATTGGTGGCAGGGGCTCAAGACTGGGTATCAAGTAAGTGCTGAAAGGCCTTGATTAACTAGGTATCCAAGCAGGCCTTTCATACTACTTCCTCTTAAACGAATCTAAACTACTTCAACTCCTGCATCTTCCTGATTTGTTTCAGCATTATTCTTTTAGGTATGAAGGGAAGCAATGCAGTCGAGATTCTTAGAGAAATGGGCAAACCGGAGACACTATCCAGTTTCCCTTTCATCATGGCTTTATATCCTTCCGCTGCTACCCTCCTTGGACTGGCCGTATTTTTAAACAAATCTGTACCTTCCAAACCCGATGTTTTAGCAAACTCTGTTTCGGTAGCTCCCGGCATCAAAGCGGTTACAGTAATATTCGTATCGTGTAATTCTTCGGCCACGGCATTGCTAAGAAAGGTCACATAGGATTTGGACGCATAATACACGGCTTGCAGCGGACCAGGCATAAAGGAAGCCGTTGAAGAAATGTTTAGGATCTTTCCGCTATTCCTCTTGACCATTTCCGGTAAAAACAAATACATCAGCTCTGTTAAGGCAATCATATTGAGATTGATCATTTCTATCTGGCGCTCCCAGGGCAGTTCGTGGAATTTGCCTCTGAGCCCAAAACCCGCGTTATTGATCAGATAATCTACCTGAATGCTTTTGTTTTTTACCGCTTTAAAAAGTTCTTTGGCAGCATCCGGCGCACCCAAGTCTTTGACAATTGGTAGTACCCGAACCTTATATTTTCCTTCAAGATCATTTTGGAGCTCTTCCAATTTTTCCAGTCTTCTGGCCACGATGATTAAGTCGCCACCTTTTTCTGCGTGTATGTGGGCAAACTCTTTGCCTATGCCACTGCTTGCTCCGGTGATTAATGCTGTATTCTTCATAATCTTGTTTCAGTTTGTACCGTGCAAAAGTGATGAATATCCATTCGCTCCCATCGCACGAATTGCAGGAAGAATAGCACAAAATACGGAATCAATTCAGCTTGCGATATGCTACAGGCGTATGTCCCACTTTTGATTTAAATAGACGGGTGAAATAATGTGGGTAGTTGAAACCCAATTGATAAGCGATCTCACTCACGGATTGCTCTGAGCCCACCAATAGGTTTTTAGCCAAGTCTATTACAAAATCATGGATATGGTCCTTGGGAGTCCTGCCGGTTTCTTTCTTGACCAAATCGCCAAAATAGTGGGGAGAAAGATGGACGAGCTCAGCAAAATATTGAATTCCCGGCAACCCTAAATCAAGGTTTTTTTCAGTATTAAAGTAAATTTTAAGCTCTTTTTCAAATTGCGAAATGATATCTCGACTTTGACTTGCCCTGGTGTTAAACTGCCTCTCATAATACCTCAGGCTATAATTTAAAAGCAGTTCAAGATTCGAAACAATTACACGCTGACTGTGATTGTCTATACGCTGTTGATATTCTTCATTGATATTGGCAACCGTTCCATTCATGGTTTTTTCTTCATCGGCCGACAAATGCAGCGCTTCAAACACCTCATAGTTAAAAAATGAGTATTCATTTATTTGTTTACCAAGATGGGTATTTCGAATCAAATCGGGGTGGAAGAACAGCATCCAGCCGCTTATTTCCCCGGGTTTGAAAGGTTTGGTAAAAGTGTACACCTGTCCGGGTGCTGTAAAAATCATCACCCCTTCATCAAAGTCGAACGTGTTTCTGCCATATTCCGAACCACAACTTTTATCCTTTAGCGACACCATGTAAAAGTCGAAAATCACCTTGGCATTAACCTGGTCATCCGTGACCTGTATTTTTGACACATCTACCAATGAAATAAGGGGGTGTTGCGGTTTTGGCAGACCCATTAACTGATGTAATTGGCTGATAGAAGCTACTTTAATAAAGGACATTATTTTACCCGCTTTTTAAAACCATCACAAAGATCTGTAATTTAACGTGCTTTGACTAACACAAAACGCAGAATGCCTAGCAGGAAGTAAACGAATTGCTAACCTGTGAAGATAGGTATTCACCCTTATCCGGAGGATTGATCCACCTGGTTTTAGAGGTATTTGGTGAATGCTACTATTACCTTCCGTTCATCGATGCCTTGCAATTTATTCTTCATCCAATATCGAATCAACCAAGGCATCTATGTCTTGCAAATGCGCTTTCATTAACTCGGATCCATATCTGAGTGCAGCAGACCTGGCAGCCTTTTGGATTTCCTTTAATTCAACTCTGACCAAGGCACTAATATCCGATCGGTCTTTGGCATCATTTATCATTAATTTCTCCAGCCCTACTACATGCTCTCGCTGTAAGTTTCTCCTAAAAGCGTCGATGTTTTGAGTCGCTGAAAGTTCCGACCATATTCCATTTCTCAATTCAGAAAGCATAGATGAAAGGGTATACGCCTCGTTTCCATTTAATGCTTCATTTTCAATCATTCGCTTCATTTTGTCCGCTTGCAGCAGCCTGCTTAATTGTGCCGATTGTAGGCTCCTCACTTTGGCTAATGCACCCGAAGCTTCAATGTTTTGCAATATATCATCCTGTAGAAGCCAGTCCGGCGTTACAAATACGTTTTTGTTAATGAACCTTAGTGCTTCTTGCTGCTGGCTTTTTGCTATGTGTGAATAGATAACACCCGACTGGTCGGTGGTTTTGTATTCCTGATAAATGCCTCCAATCAGCATATTTACATGTCCGGCATATCGAGCCCAAACGCCTAAAAGTTCTCCATAAAGCTCGTTAAGATCGTCATAGGGCTCGCCAGGAGTGCTCGTCCATTCCTTGAGGTTTTTTGCGACAATTTTGAGGTTAGAAAGTCCATAGCTACTGGCTTTAATGGGATCGTCTCCTACGGATTCAGTCTGTGAACTTGGATCATAGGCGTTATAGCTACCGAAAAGATAGCGCGCATCGCCCTCCTTTTCACGTATCCATTTATTGAGCGTAACTTTCTCATCCCCTGCCGACTCCGCTTCCCTGATTACCCGGTATCCCCAGTTAATGGCATATGTATCATACGGTCCGAGCATTCGCACCCAACGCACCCCTTCATCCCCAGGTTGTGCGACATAATTATACCGCGTATAGTCCATTATGGAAGCTGCCAATCCCCATTTTTGGGTAAACGTTGCCGAACGTAACGAGTCAGTGGGATAGGAATAGCTCGCTTTCATATTATGCGGTAGGCCAAGGGCGTGTCCCACTTCATGAGCGATGACCATTCTCATCATTTCACCTATTTCTGCCTCGGGTGTATGCAATGTTCTCGCAAGCGGGTTAGCTGCTCCCGTTTCGAGCAGGTATCGATTTCTATAGGAACGAATGTGATTATGGTACCATACAATGTCACTTTCGATAATTTCGCCAGATCGAGGATCACTGACACTAGGACCCATTGCGTTTCTTGTGGTCGTTGCAATGTAACGTATCGTTGAAAAGCGTGCATCCTCCGGGCTCCAGTCGGGATCTTCCTCTGGCGTTGGCGCCTCTTTTGCAATGATGGCATTCTTAAACCCGGCCACTTCAAAGGCTGCTTGCCAATCTTCCACGCCTTGTATAAAAAAGGGCTTCCATCGGTCGGGTGTAGCGGGGTCAAGGTAGTAGGTAATCGGTTTTACCGGTTCCACTAATTCCCCTCTGGCATAAGCTTCAGGATCTTTTGGTTCCAATCGCCAACGCCTTATATAGATCTTTTTGTCCGCCTTAAGGGCTTTCGACCCATAGTCCACCTGACTGAGGGTAAACCAACCGACTCTTTTATCATACAATCGGGGCTGCATAGGTGTTTCCGGTAGTAAATACATAGATTGGCTGACCTCCAACGAAATGGTACCCGTCTTACTATTCGAAGGTGGCTCAGATGCCGCATAGGTCATTTCATGCCTGACTTCAACGTTCTCCGGATAACTTGCCATCCTATTTATAAAACTCCTGTTTTTTTCCAGGGCCTTTACCTTGTATTGCTGACGCATGCTTTCAGATACGCCACTGATTGCCCTATTATCGTCTAAAAATAGATTGTTTACCGAAATGACTACCGCTGAAGAATCGGGATTAAAAGCCTCAATTTTGAACGACGCTATTATCGGATGGTTGTTATTGGCGATGATGGAATGGTGAATGGGCAAACTGTCATTGGCTACATTGGCATAGGAAATGGAGCGAAGTAAAATGGAGTTATCCACTCTGGACCATTGTACCACTTGTTCATTTGTTTTTGACCCGGCATTCACATAGCCACCACCGAATCCATCAGGGATTTTTGAAATCCGGGTTACCCAGAGCATATCATCCCCAAACTGAGTGAAGGGAATCTCATAATAATATTCCGAACCTACCTTATGGACCGTAAAAATACCTTCGTCAGAAATTGCCGATGATGTAATTACTTCCGAATATTCTTTAAAAGAGGAATCCTTTTTACTTGAATTCTCGGCTGTTACAGGGGTGTTTTTATTTTTATTCTTTTTCTTTTGGCTATACCCCGTTTGAACAGACATAAACAGCCCTATCAAGACGATAACTGAAACAATATTTTTCATAAAATTTTGATGTTAAGGTGTAGCAAAAATAAAAATATAAATGAGAGCACAGAAGCATTGCCCAAATGGAAAACAGAAGATTTAACGAAATGCACTGAAATTGATAAAAAAGAAGGGGCTAAATGGTCCCTTTTTCCATGCTCAGTCTGATATTAGCTTTAGCGATGGCACCTTTTGGAGGCCGTATGCCTAGTGTTTCTCCAATCCATTATCAGCCATTAGAGTATCAGGTTTACACTTTGAAAATCCCTTTTTTTTCCCACTTGAGGGTAATTTTGCCAGTGAAAAGGTATCGTCCGTATCACATTTTATTACTGGACCAACCGGTTCAGCAAACTGGAACACCCTTCCTGCCGTGACGGGGAGTTTTGTCAGTTAAAGTTGCCCAGCGATGATCCCGCACCCACAGGGTGTTTCATCGCCCGTATCAGTTACCCTTCCAGAATAGGCCTGGGTCTGTATGGGCCTTTCAGCGCGGCTCTTGTCAGGGGGCATTTCAGGAAATTCCTATGGTCCAGTGGAACAGGAACGCCTGCCTAAAGACGGTAGCTAAAGAGTTCCTTGGACGGAAACGACCAATCAGCGCAGTTGGTGCTCACAATTTGTTGTAGTAAGCGGTAAAGCTTGAAGAATTAATATCACATAATAAGCCATTAAACATTTGAATGAAAGAGAAATAATCACTATATTATCCTGTAAATAGAAGGGTTTTACAAATATTATTATATGTATCCATAATGTTTTATTGAAAAACAAAATATCATAAAGAGACTGTAATCTCAACTCTGTCTAAGCTTGGACGAGGGTTCGAAACCTTACCGGTTTCTCCCTTCAAGCATAATAGTTAAAACTTCCTACAACTGTAGGAAGTTTTATCTAGTCTCTACTGTTTCTCCATCTTTGCTTGATGTTCTTTCATTTTTTTCTTCATCATTTCCATCATCTCAGGATTCTCATGCATCATTGTCATCATCTTATCCATCATCGTCTCCATATTTTTAGGATTCTCCTTCATCATGGCCATCATCTCCTCCATCATTTCCGGGTTTTCTTTCATTTTTCCCATCATTTCCTTTTTCATTTCTGTGTTTTCATGCATTTTTCTCATAAGCATTTTTCTTCCTTCCGGACTTTGCAACATTTTTTCGGCCATCATTGATTGCATTTTCTCTTTCATGTCAGGATTTTCCTCCATCATTTTCTGCATATGTGACTTCATCTTCTCCTTCATATCAGGATTATTTTTCATCATCTCCTTCATTTTTCCAGATTCCATCGCTTGCATATGGCTTTGCATCATAACCTTGCTTGCTTCCTCATCTTGCTGTGCCAACTCAATAAATTCTTTCACTTGGCCCGAATTTGAAATTATTTCATGATATACCGCCTCCCGATTGTTTTGAAGTTCCATTGCCTCTGTCGCATTAAAGGTTGATTTGCAGCTTACAGCCGCCACCATTATACCCATAAACAGTAATGTATTTGAAATTGTCCTCATTGTGTTAGATGTTTAGTTTAAAATTAGTTTTACTACTTTCCTGATTTTGTTAACCATTAGGAATGGTCTTTATTATAAATATTATTATGCCTTTGGTATAGTGGTTTTTTTGTGTTTCGATCGCCGGACTACTATTGTTATTGGCAGCATTATTTCCGGCATTCCTTTGAAAAATACCCCCTCTGTTTAATGCTATAAGTAGAACAACCACGAGTACTAAACCAATAATCCAACCAAACATCATAACTTTATAAATTTCTATGATTAATAAATTGCCATGAATCTCCAGTTACGGAAAGAATCACTGGTTTACATATAAATCTGGCCTAATCCGAACTTTTTTAGCTTATTATTTTCTAGGACGACAAGTGCTACTAGAAGACCGATAACATATTTTTTATCAGACGTGAACAATTAATTTCGGCAATTAGACTAAATCCATCTTATTCCAGGGAATTCGATGCTTTTTGAATCGAATAGTCAAAGCCAATTTTTCTCATATTATTTTTGTTGTATTACTTTTGTTTTTTTGATAAAAAATAAATGTAATGATTATGTAAGTAAAAAGATGTAACAATTATCACACATAAGTAAAATGATGTAACAATTATCACACAAGTGATCACCCATATTCATTCAATAAATGATTCAAAAAATCTTACTTTTACACCTCCTCTCGCATCAAGGCTATTGTCATAACAACATATTCGCCTTGTGATTGAAACTCTTTAATTTTCTCAACTTATTGATGGGACCAGCTCAAAGGGTCATATTATGTATTTACTTTTTCATTATTCATCGTTCTTATTTTCATTTTGATCTGATATTTTATTTCTTCTTTTTAAAAACCACTTTTCACCAGCACAAATCACAAACATTAAAGCAACTGATAACCATACAACTAAAATATCTGAAGAGACTTTAATCCAAAGAAATGCAGCCAATACGATTCCGTCAATTACCAGGGCAGTGATTACAATTACCGGATTGGCATTTACCTCTTTTTTCAAATACTTAAACACCCCCCAATGAACCACCATATCCATCACAATGTATAGAACAGCACCTAAGGAGGCAATCCGGGTTAAATCAAAGAAGATAGTGAGAATTATAGCAATAGTAACGGTATAAACCAACATGTGCTTTTGAATTCTCCCAGGCATACCGAAATGGCTATGTGGAATGAGTTTCATTTTAGTCAACATGGCCGTCATGCGGGAGATGGCAAATACATTGGCAATTACACTTGAGACTGTGGCCAAAATAGCGATACAGACGGTAAACCATAAACCATAATTGCCAAATAAAGGGCGTGCGGCTTCTGCCAGTGAGTAATCTTTGGCCTCAATGATCTTGGGTACGGATAAATTGGCAGCTACTGCAATTGCTACAAATACATAAACCACAGCACAAATCAACAAGGAGATGATAATGGCCCTCCCAACGTTTTTATGGGGATTTTTCACTTCTGCTCCACTGTTGGTAATGGTAGTAAAACCCGCATAGGCCAAAATTGCCAGAGCCAGTGCACCGAGGTAACTGGCAATTGAATATTCTTCAGAAATTTCCGTAGGAATAGCCTCCTTAAAGGTAAAACCGGCTGCCCATAATCCGCCTACAGCGAAAATGGTGATACCACCAACTTTCAAAATAGCCATCACAAGTGCTGAACTTTGGATGGCCTTGTTGCCGGCAATGTTAATAAGAAAAGTAGCAATTAATAACAACACGCCCAAGGTGGGTATCCAAAAGCTGCTATTTCCTACCTCAAATAACTGCATAGTATACGAGCCAAAAGTCCGGGCTACCAAACTTTGATTAATAATCATGGCAAAGGCCATTAAAAGGGCTGAGCCTGCAGTAATGGTTGATTTCCCGTAAGCTTTCTGCAATATCATGGCTATTCCGCCAGCCGATGGATATGTGTTGGCCACCTTTATATAAGAATAAGCACTAAATGCTACGATAATTGCCCCAACTAGGAATATAAGGGGGAATAAAGCACCGGAAAGTTCAGCCACCTGTCCCAGGAGGGCAAAAATGGCTGCACCGATCATTACCCCTGTTCCTAGGGAAACGGTTCCTGATAGGCTTAAACTATTTTTTTTGTAATCTTCTTTCATAACCTTTTATTAAAACATGATTGACAATCCCGCACCAGCACCAAACCGGTTGTCATAACTCGCAATAAGTGAAAAATTCTTAGATAGCATGTATTTTGCACCTGAATTCCATACAATTTCTTCTTCAAAATTTTGACCTGACTCCAGGTTATTTACCAATCCGGCATCAATTTGATATTCGTAATATCCAAAGACTGACAACTTTGGAAAATGAATAAGGATCCATTCTTGGGTCTCCTTTTGTGTCATAACTAATTACCCTGGCCATTCCACCCATCAAGTGGTAAGGATAAGGCAATGAAAGAACCAACCCCCATATTCATTGCCATAAAACGCAATAGTCACTTTCTCCATGGGAGGCATATTCACCGTACGTTAAAGGCGAATATTCTCCGTTTTCGTTGATGAAAGGGAAGAAATGCCCATGCAGGAGCATCATCGTCAGCTATTTAAGCGTTATTCGTGTAACCTGACCTTTTTCAATTTTCTCAGAACGCGGAATTATATTCCTGCTCCAGATATAGCGGTTCATGTTGCCTATCAGGTTGAGCAATATTTCTTCGACTGGAACGTCCTTTTCCGTTTCCAGGTCCCTCCCACTCCTCTGCTGTAATGAAAATAATTTCTGTTGACCAAAATATGGATCTCAGGGCAAACGTTTTATTTATTGGCTATACGTCCTGCATATGTTAAAAAAATATGAAATCGGCATTTGGGGTAAACGTGCAGGATAAAATTTATGATATTCCGCTCCTGATTAAAAAATAAAAACCCTAACTTATTGATATTCAATTGGTTAGGGTTTTTATGCGTAGAGAGTGGGGGATTCGAACCCCCGGTACGCTGTTAAGCGTACGACAGTTTAGCAAACTGCTGGTTTAAGCCACTCACCCAACTCTCTATTTTGATGCAAATATAATCGAATATTTTCCATTTAAACAAAATCAACGGACCAAATAATTGGTGATTTTTGGTTTAAAAACCGTTCTTTCCGTTAAGGCTCTGTGAGCCATTAGGATTAATAACTGGGTACCAGGCTTAACTTTTTTGGATACAAACAGATCTTTAGCCAGTTTTGACGGGATCGATTCTTTGATTCCCTTTCCAATAATTCATCATCAACATGCATCGACCCTTCAAAGTTGATCAATACCTCCCTCGCTTTTAGGGCCAAATCAAATCCATATTGATCCTTTTGTTTCTGATGTTCGATAAACCGTTCAATTTTTTCTTTCTCGGCTTTCTTTACTAAAATGACATCCAAATACTGGTCTTCAGGGTCTGCATTTGGTGCTAAATGGAGATTTGGACCCATATAGGGCGTATTCATCACTTCTATCCATACGTATTCTCCTGAATAATCCCTTCCATCGACTTCTATTTGGTAGTGGGATGATTTGAGGTCATTTATGGAATCCTTTAATTTTTTCAGTCCAAATGCCACTTTGTCATCGGGACTTCTAGCCCACCGTTTTTTTTCTTTTTTTATCCTGGCTAGTGTATCGGCAAACAACCCCCACCCTACCGATTCAAAAAAATAGTCGGTTTTCCCCTCCTGCTCCAAATAGCCTATGCTAAGGGGTGTTGTTTTCTTATTTTTCCAATTACCTACTATTTTGCCCAAATAATCATCAAGGTTCAGGCTTTCTGCCATATTATTGGCGTTTCCCAATGGCAAAATCGCAAAAGGTACAGGGTTCTGTACGATTTTTTTTAACACTTCCTGTACCGTACCGTCCCCCCCAGCAATCAGCAAAAAATCACATTTTATCATAAGAAAATCGCTAAGATCAACTGATTTTTTGTTGAATGCTAGAACATTGGCCCCGTGGTCTTTGAGCCTTTTCACAATACCTGCAATGGAATGACTTCCATCACCTGCCGTTTCATTATAGATAAGGTTGATATGCATCTTTTTCCAATTATTCCATTTTATCGCCCGATTTTTGTACCTTAAATGTAACGTTTGAAACCAAGATTTAAGTAAATGAAAATTTTAATAACAAACGACGACGGCATATATAGTCCTGGCATTTTAGCTCTAGCGGAAATAGCCGCTGATTTCGGCGATGTCAGAATCGTTGCTCCGGACGTTGAGCAATCATCCATGGGCCACGCCATCACCGCGTCCCGCCCGCTTTCTTATAAAAAGACCAAAATTGGCCATTTTGAAGCTTTTCGGGTTAACGGCACACCGGCAGACTGTGTATCTCTCGGCTGCTTCCACTGGGATAAGGTGGACCTGGTATTGTCTGGCATCAACATAGGCTCCAACCTCGGTAATTCGATGTGGCATTCAGGTACGCTGGCAGGTGCCAAACAAGCTGCCCTTTTGGGAATTAAAGGAATCGCCTTTAGCACTCCGAGCCACCAAGATGAAATCGAATTTCATGCCATAAAAAAATTCGCCTCAAACGTATTGAAAATTCTGACCGAGGAAAAAGAAAGCCCTTCCCTTGTCAACGTCAACTTCCCAATTAACCCACGTGGCATCGTATGGGCCAGGCAATCTGTCCGCCATTACGATGGTGTAGTCAAACCTGCCGAAGACCCCATGGGAAGACAGCATTATTGGTTTACCGTAGAACCTATTGAAGAAACAGAAGAAGGAACCGATCGTTGGGCGGTAAACCACGGCCTTGTTTCCCTGACGCCTTTAAGCCTTGATCTTACTAATAATACGGAATTAGAGCGCATGTTACAAAAACATTACTTTCCGAGCCCAAAAACCTGAACAAACTTTCGGTCGATGATTCCAGCATTGCCATCTCGATGGATAACATCATTCGCTACAAACCTGTATAAGCAAAGATCCCAGCACTTAAATTAAATTCCCTTTGAAATACTGCTTAAATCATTTTCTTTGCACTTTGTTTTAAATGCATCGAAATGAAAATAATCGCCATCGGCCGTAACTACGCCGCTCATATAGAAGAACTCCAAAATGAAAAGCCTACTGAACCCGTGGTTTTTCTCAAACCGGATACAGCTTTGCTAAAAAACAACGCCCCTTTTTACCATCCGGAGTTTTCGGAGGACATTCACCACGAAGTGGAATTGGTATTGAAAATTAAAAAAGAGGGTAAATACATCGACCAACAGTTCGCGCATACCTATTACGATGAAATCGGTATTGGCATTGATTTTACTGCCCGGGACCTGCAGCGAAAATGCAAGGAAAAGGGCCTTCCCTGGGAAATTGCCAAGGCCTTTAACGGCTCGGCACCTATCGGTGATTTTCGTCCGGTTGCCAATTTTCCCAATGTAGCCGATATTAATTTTCACCTGGATGTGAATGGAGAACGCCGGCAAACCGGCAATACCTCCCTGTTGATTTTTCCTTTTGATGTGATTTTGGCTTATGTCTCGCAGTTTTTTACGCTTAAAACAGGAGATCTGATTTTTACCGGTACCCCCGCCGGTGTGGGAAAAGTAGCCATTGGGGATCGGTTGGAGGCTTATGTGGAGCAAGAAAAATTACTAGACTTTGAAGTTAAATAAACCCCTACTTTTTCTTTTACTGCTGTCTTCCGGTATTGCCTTGCTTTCGCAAACGGCAAAAAACTACTACCTATTTCCCATCAAACCCGGCCAACAAAATTTCCTTGCCGGCAACATGAGTGAGATCCGGCCCAATCACTTCCATACCGGTTTGGATATCAAAACCGAAGGGCGTCAGGGCTTGCCGGTGTATGCAGCAGCCGACGGGTACGTGTCACGAATCAAAATCTCCTCCTTTGGATATGGAAACGTGGTGTACATCAAACATCCCAATGGCAGTTCCACCGTGTACGCCCACCTCCGGGAGCTGGAAGAGCCCATTGCCAGTGCCATGCAGGCCAAGATGTACGAGGCCGAACAAAATGATTATGAGTATTTTCCGGAACCCGGCCTGCTCCCGGTCAAACAGGGAGAGGTCATCGCCTATTCCGGAAATACCGGCAGCTCGGGAGGTCCGCATTTGCATTTTGAGATCCGGGATTCGCTGGACCGGGCCATTGACCCGCTGCATGCGGGCTTTACAGAAATAAAGGACAGTACTTCTCCTATCGTGCGGCGGGTGGCCATTACCCCCCTGGACGGGGACAGCCGGGTAAACGGGGAGTTTCAGCGACAGGAATTTTCCCTGATTTATAGCAGCGGAGCTTTTCGGGTTCCCCGGACCATTCGCATATCCGGGAAGGTAGGGATCGAAATATGGGCATACGACCAATTGGACGAAATGTACAACCGAAACGGCTTTCCTATTTTCGAGATTTATGAGGAGGAGCAGCGACGGTTCCGTTCAGAGGTCAATGGGGTTGATTTTTTCCTGGGGCGACATATTCTGCTTCACACCTACCGCAATCGCTACACCCGCTTGTATAAGTTGCCCGCCAATAAATTTGAATTTTACGAGCCTGATTCTGCATACAGCGGGGCCATTTCAGCCTTACCTGGGGAAACCAAAGCCATCAGGGTCCGGCTGGAAGATGCCTATCAAAACGAAACGGATTTGATCCTCAACTTTCTGGGAGAAGATGCCCCCACGCTTTTACGAAGCTATAATGGCACTTCTGGTAGGCAATCCATGGATTACGTTGAAAACCAGTTAATCATCAATACTCCTATCAGTGATCAGGGAAGTCTGGCGAGATTTTACGTGCACGGTTACAGCATGGAAATCCCTTATGCCTATCAGGGCACCAACAAGCGCACCTATCTTTGGGACATGCGCCTTGGAGTTCCGGACTCCGTGGACCTTTGTTCGGAAATGCTTATCCCTGAGGTAAATGCCATTATTCCCGCGGGTAAAGAAATCCATTATAACGACGGACAGGTAAGCATACATTTTGAAAAAGAAACCCTGCTGGATGACCTCTACCTTCGCTTAAAAGCTTTCGAAGACGAAGGCCTTCCGGGTATCGCCATTAACGACCCCTACTCCTATTTATGGCATTCCATGGAAGTAAATGCCCATTTTCCGGGCTTTCAAGGTAATAAGAACCAAACCCATATGTACCGATTGTATGACAACGGCTACAGAAGTTTTGAAGGTGGTGCCTGGGAGGGTAACCGAATTGGTTTCCATACCCGAAATTTCGGGAGGTTTGTGCTGGCCACCGATTCCCTCGCTCCTTCTATCCGGCCCATACGGGTTAGCAGCAGGGGTTTGCGCTTTGTGATTCGGGATGATTTGTCCGGTATTCAGGATTTCAATGCCTGGGTGGATGGGGAATGGATCCAAATGCGATACGAACACAAGCAATCCGTAATCTGGTCTGACAAGCCTGAGGGGAAGGTGTTGGAAGGGGAAGTTCTTTTAAAAGTCAGGGACCAGGCAAATAACGAAGCCATTTATAAGGGAAAAATTTAATTTATTCCGATATTTGTGACTTGAAATTAAATAACCAACCTAAAAAGACGTATTATGTCACTAGAAGTAGGCCAAAAAGCACCGGATTTTGAATCCAAAGACCAGGATGGCAACCCCATCCGGCTTTCCGATTTTAAAGGCAAAAAAGTGGTATTGTATTTTTATCCCAAAGACAATACACCCGGATGTACCACCCAGGCCTGTAACCTACGGGACAATTACGAAGCGCTTCAAAATGCCGGTTACGTAGTATTGGGTATCAGTTCCGATTCAGAGAAATCACATCAAAAATTTATTGAGAAGCACGAGCTTCCCTTTCCACTCATTGCCGATGAGGACAAGAGCGTTCATGAAGCGTACGGTACCTGGGTGGAAAAAAACATGTACGGCAGAAAATACATGGGCACCGCCCGAACTACTTTTGTGATCGATGAAGAAGGTATCATCAAGGAGGTTATCTCAAAAGTAAAAACCAAGGAACATACCAATCAAATACTTAACTAATTCCAAATCAATGGAAAAACACTCAACCGAACAATTAAACGCTGTATGCTCTCAGGTAAGGAGAGATATTTTACGCATGGTGCACGCCTGCCAATCCGGTCACCCGGGTGCCTCGCTGGGATGTACCGAATTTTTTGTAGCTCTTTATTTTGATCAAATGAAACACGATTCATCTTTTAATCCGGACGGGAAAGGTGAAGACTTATTTTTTCTGTCCAATGGACACATCTCGCCGGTATGGTACAGTGTGCTTTCCAGAAGCGGCTATTTTGATACGGAGGAATTAAAAACGTTCCGAAAGATCAATAGCAGGCTACAGGGTCACCCGGCTACAGAAGAGGGACTTCCCGGAATTCGCGTGGCTTCCGGCTCCCTGGGCCAAGGCTTATCCGTTGCGATTGGTGCTGCCCTGGCCAAAAAAATCAATGGCGATGACCGGCTGGTCTATGCCCTGATGGGAGACGGTGAGCAGCAAGAAGGCCAAATCTGGGAGGCCGCCATGTGTGCTCCTCACCACAAGGTAGACAACCTCATCGCATCTATTGATGTCAATGGTCAGCAAATCGACGGACCAACCAAGGAAATTATGAACCTGCTTGACCTGAAAGCCAAGTGGGAAGCATTTGGCTGGGAAGTGATCGTTACCGAAAATGGAAACGAGATCGCTCAGGTCATCAAATCCCTGGAAAAGGCTAAATCCCTGCTGGGAAATGGAAAACCAGTGCTCAACTTGCTGCATACAGATATGGGTTATGGCGTTGACTTTATGGTCGGCACCCACAAATGGCATGGAGTAGCACCAAATGACGAGCAATTAGAAAACGCCCTGGGGCAATTGGAAGAAACACTGGGCGATTATTGATCCCGCGCGGCTTTGATCTAAAACAAATTTTGAATAATGGAAAAAATACTCGATACCAAATATACCTACACTGAAAAAAAAGATACCCGTTCCGGTTTTGGAGATGGATTTCTGGAAGTAGGAAAGAAAAATAAAAACGTTGTGGGCTTGTGTGCCGATTTGATTGGCTCGCTTAAAATGGGCGCCTTTCAAAACGAATTTCCGGATCGCTTTTTTCAGGTCGGCATCTCTGAGGCCAACATGATGGGCCTGGCAGCCGGACTGACTATCGGCGGTAAAATTCCCTATACCGGGACCTTTGCCAACTTTTCTACAGGAAGGGTGTATGACCAAATCCGGCAGTCTATTGCTTACTCCGAGAAAAACGTAAAAATATGCGCCTCTCATGCCGGTCTTACCCTGGGGGAGGACGGCGCCACCCATCAGATTCTGGAAGATGTAGGCATGATGAAGATGTTGCCAAACATGACGGTCATCAATCCTTGCGATTATAACCAGACCAAGGCAGCTACCATCGCCATTGCCGACCACGAAGGTCCGGTTTACTTACGCTTTGGAAGGCCCAAATGGCCAATTTTCACCCCTGCGGATCAGCCTTTTGAAATCGGAAAAGCCTGGAAAATGATCGAAGGAACCGACGTAACGATTTTCGCTACCGGCCACCTGGTTTGGGAAGCCGTAGTGGCAGAAGCCATGCTCAGGGAAGAAGGTATTTCCGTAGAACTCATTAATATACACACCATTAAGCCACTGGATACCGCAGCCGTACTGGCTTCGGTAGCCAAAACAGGCTGTGCAGTCACAGCCGAAGAACACCAGTTCAATGGTGGATTGGGTGACATCATCGCTCAGACGCTGGTTCGAAATCAGCCAGTTCCTCAGGAATTTATTGGTGTGGACGATTCCTTTGGGGAATCAGGAAAACCGGAAGAACTGTTGGAAAAATACGGATTGAATGCCGAGAATATCGTCAAGGCAGCAAAAAAGGCTATCGCAAGAAAATAGGCGGTTCACACGACAGCAAAGGAGCGGAAAAATTCATTTTTTTCCGCTTTTTTGGTTTCAAAACCACTAGGTTAATTACGTAGAATCCATTACTTTTATTTCCAACCCATTCCTAAACCGATGATGCCTGCTCCTCACCTTATGATGCCAAAAGCGATTTTGGTTTTGCTTTGCCTGCTGGCAAGCCCCTGTCAGCTAACGGCCCAGCAACTTGTTTTTGAAGAAACGGAAGATGGTTGGCTGCTTACGGAGGACGGCAAACCCAGGTATTTTTACCAGGCTACTGAAAAAAGCCTGGACGGTCTTTATCCAAGGGCAAACTACGTTCACCCCTTGTACCACACCAATGGAGAGATCCTTACCGAGGATTTTCCGGAGGACCACCCGCATCACCGGGGTATTTTCTGGACCTGGCACCAGTTATGGGTAAACGATCAACGCGTCGCCGATCCCTGGGTCTGTGAAGGAATCCGCTGGGAAGTAAAAAACGTAAAAACAGCCGTCAACCCCAACGGATCCGCCACCCTAGAGGCGAAAGTTATCTGGAGAGGGACGGGCACTGTCAAAAAAAACCTGCTGGAAGAAACGGTTAGGATTGATTACCAGCGCGTATCTTCCTATTCCTACAAATTATCCTTTGCGATTCAATTGAAACCCCTGGTTAAGGGACTTCGACTAGGGGGATCAGAAGATGCAAAGGGTTATGGTGGCTTTTCTCCCCGGGTAAAACTGACCGAAAATGCAGCCTTTTACGATGAAAACGATGCGGTAATTCCCCAGGAAATCCCGGTAACTGCAGGAGCCTGGATCAACCTAACCGAGGGAGACCCGGAAGACCCCGGACTGGTAATTATGGGCGAGCCGGACAAGCTTCCCTCCTACCAGGGATGGATTCTCCGAGACAAAAACAGCATGCAAAACATGGCTTTTCCTGGCCAAAACCCCATCACACTGGATAGAAATGCTCCTTTAGTGTTTAGAAATCAATTGTTGGTACACCAGGGGCTAAAAAAACAGGAAATCGTCGACCAGTACCGTATATTTCGAAACCAATAATAATGACCGTTCGCTATTACACAAAAAAGGCAATGGTCAGCGACCATTGCCTTAAGTTGGTTAGTTGTCTAAAAAGTTGGGTTAAACGACTTATTTAACGGGCTCTTCTTTCTTCTCGTCTTCCAATTCCTTACCCATGGCATCAAACTTCTTTGTCAGCTCTTCACCAGCGTTGGCACCTTGAAATTTGATCTTGTAAACGACTTCTCCGTCTTTCATTACCTGATGCGCTTCGCTGATGGTCAGGTCTTTCACCGTTGCATCATTCTGGATGGTTTCCTTCACTTTTTCAGGAAGGGTTTCCGGATCGATTTTTGTCGTTTCCTGAACCAGTTCGGTTGCTTCGTTTGGAAGCGATTGGGCATGGATGCCGGTGATGGCAAATACACTCACTACAGCAAGGGATAACATTAACTTTTTCATGATTTTTAAGTTTATGGTGTTAAATAATAGTTGGTTGAAAACAATATTATTTAAATATTATTTTCAATTATCCTTATTCAACTGCCATTCCAAGTAATTTTAAAAGGTATTAATATTATAAAAACAGCCCTTATTTAAGGTAAAATCCAGGAAATTAAGAAAAGAAATCTCTCTAGGTTTAGTTATGGCAGGTTTCAGTTCACAGTCTAATTGTGGATAATCAACCCCAACATGTAAATAAACTCACCTATTCCATCAATTTTTTATGACCGGTGGTATACCTTTTTAAAAGATGGAATCAATGCTTTGTTCTACATTCAGCCGATTTTCGCGAAGTACTCCTTTTAAAGCAGGTTTTATCTAAAAGCAAGGTTCCCCGGAGCGGGGCATTTAGATAGGGTTTCCACAATTGGATGATTTTAGGCAGGCAACTATCTATCGGTCAAAAGCTTCTGGTCGCATTTTACCAGTAAGGCAAACTTACGTACCAAGATAAACTGAGGGCCTCCTACCAACTTTGTAGCGAAACCCTTATATTTGCGCCTCAGTAAAACCGAGGCCTTCCCCACATATGGATATACAGCAGCAACTTTCAAAAACCATTTCTAACGCATTTCAGGAACTTTTTGATCATACGGTAGATCCGAAGACCCTTTCGCTCCAAGCGACGAGAAAAGAATTCAGTGGAGATTATACGTTCGTCTTATTTCCTTTTTTAAAAATCACGAAAAGTGCCCCGGAAGCAAGTGGGGCGAAAATCGGTACCTACTTGCAGGAAAAGCTGCCCGAAGTGGCTGCCTTTAATGTAGTAAAAGGCTTTTTAAACATTTCCCTTTCGGCCGCCTATTGGACAGAGGTATTTCTACAGCTTATCGAGGCGGAAGATCCTGGCTCCTTTCCGGCGAAGGGTAGGAAGGTAATGGTGGAGTTTAGCTCCCCTAACACCAACAAACCCCTTCACCTGGGCCATCTTCGAAATAATTTCCTGGGTTTTTCGGTTGCCAATATTCTGGAAGCCTATGGTTATGAGGTAATTAAAGCCAACCTGGTCAATGACCGGGGCATCCATATTTGCAAATCCATGGTCGCTTATGAAAAATTGGGGGAAAATGCCAGTCCCGAAAGCGCCGGATTGAAAGGAGATCACCTGGTAGGAAAGTATTACGTCCTTTTCGATCAGGAATACAAGAGCCAAATCAAGAAATTGATAGCGGAGGGAATGAGCGAAGAACTGGCGAAAAAAGAAGCTCCCTGGATGAAAGCCGCTCAGGAGATGCTAGTCAAATGGGAAGCGGGTGATCCCCATACCGTGGATCTTTGGAAGAAACTCAACAACTGGGTCTATCAGGGTTTTGATGAGACCTACCGTAGTCTGGGTGTCACGTTTGACCAGTATTATTACGAATCGGACACCTATTTGCTGGGTAAGGACATCGTCAATGAAGGGTTGGAAAAAGGGGTCTTTTTCAAAAAAGAAAACGGTTCGGTCTGGGCCGACCTTAGCAGTGCGGGGCTGGACGAAAAGCTGGTACTAAGGGCAGATGGTACCTCGGTATACATGACCCAGGATATGGGCACGGCAGATTTAAAGTACAAGGATCACGGGATTGAAAAATCCGTTTATGTAGTGGGAAATGAGCAAGACTATCATTTTGAGGTGCTGTTTTCCATTATGCGCCTGTTGGGGCGACCCTATGGGGAGGGGCTCTACCACCTCTCCTACGGCATGGTGGACCTGCCTTCCGGTAAGATGAAATCCAGGGAAGGGACGGTAGTGGATGCAGACGACCTGATCCAGGAAATGGTAGACACTGCCAGGGATCATACCCAGGAATTGGGTAAAATAGAAGGCTTCACTCAGGAAGAAGCAGAAGCATTGTACCAGATGTTGGGATTGGGGGCATTGAAATATTTCCTGTTGAAAGTGGATCCAAAAAAACGCATGTTGTTCAATCCTCAGGAATCCATAGAATTCCAGGGCAATACCGGGCCGTTTATACAATATACCCATGCCCGGATCGCAGCGATATTACGAAAAGCAAGTCAAATCGAGCTGGATTTTTCGGCCAAAAGCTGCGCACCCTATACCGACCTGCAGGATACCGAGCGAGTATTGATATTTCATTTGACCGATTATCGGAGTAAGGTCGGCATGGCCGCTGAAGAACTTTCTCCGGCGGTAATTGCTCAGTATTTGTTTGATTTAGCAAAAGATTATAACCGCTTTTATGCGGAACTTCCTATCTTTAGTGAAACCAAAGCTGAAGTGCAGGCCTTTCGTGTTGCCTTATCTGCACAGGTAGCCAAAACAATTAGGTCCGGCATGAAGTTATTGGGAATAGATGTACCCGAAAAAATGTAACTATGAACACGCTAATTTACTTAATCATCAGTGGCATATTTGTCATTCAAATGCCGCTATCAAATCACCTTAATTTTGTTTCTGATAAAACCAACCCGATCGAGGGTGAAAACGAGTCGCCAATGAATAGAGCCGATGATTTTTACGAGTTTACCCTAAATGATATTGATGGAAATCCGGTCGATTTTTCCAATTTTAAAGGAAAAAAACTTCTGATCGTAAACGTCGCTTCCAAATGTGGTTACACCCCCCAATATGCCGAATTACAGGAATTGTACGATGCCTACAAAGGGCAACTAACCATTTTGGCTTTTCCTGCCAATAATTTTGGAGGGCAGGAACCGGGGACGAACGAAGATATCAAAACCTTCTGTACCGAAAACTATGGCGTAACCTTCCCCATGTTTGAAAAAATATCGGTGAAAGGAGTTGACAAACACCCCCTTTACCGATGGTTGTCCGACAAGAACTTGAACGGCTGGAATAATACCGAGCCTTCCTGGAACTTCTGTAAATATTTTATTAATGAAAAAGGCGAGTTGGTCAAGTTTTTTCCTTCCTCGGTAAAACCTATGGACGAGGAAATTATCAAACTAATCAAGTCGTAAATTTATTTTGATTGGAACTATTGAAATACAAAAATGCCTTCCACCTCTGTGGAAGGCTTGTTTTATTTATTGTTTAACGCTATTTTCGTTTTTTTGCATTGGCAGTCATTTCCACCAATAAAGCCTGGGTACAAGCCTTTCGGCTAAGAACCTTACCACTAGCCCTTTCCAGCATCATCATGGGGTCCATCATCGCGTTCAAAAACGCCGAGTTTCGTTGGATTGTGTTTATTTTAGCGGCCCTTACCACTACCCTATTACAGATTTTATCGAATTTGGCCAATGACTATGGCGATAGCATCCACGGCGCGGATAGTGAAGACAGAAAAGGCCCTTCCCGTGCGGTTCAATCCGGGGCCATCAGTGCTGCTTCCATGAAGAAGGCTATGATTCTTTTTTCAATCCTTTCCCTGTTAAGTGGCTTGTGGCTTTTGGCCGTCGCTTTGGACGATACCGCACTGTTCCTAGGCTTCCTGGGAATGGGTCTGTTGGCCATACTGGCAGCCATCACCTATACTTCTGGTAACAAACCTTACGGGTATGCCGGATTGGGGGACCTTGCCGTATTTATATTCTTTGGCTGGATTGGCGTTATGGGCACCTATTTCCTGCATGCCCTTGCCTTTGATGCGTCGCTGTGGCTTCCTGCTTCCGCCGTAGGGCTTTTAAGCACAGCCGTTTTAAATATCAACAATATCCGGGACATAGAATCAGACAAGACGGCCGGGAAAAAGTCTATCCCTGTTAGAATTGGCAAAAAGGCGGCCGTCGTATATCATTGGAGCTTGCTGTCCGTTGCGCTGGTAATGCTTTTCGTTTTTGTATTGCAAAAGGAAGCCTATGGAGCGTTATTATATTGGTTGGCTGCCCCCATGATACTTCAAACAGCCTGGGCGGTAAAGGCATTTAATGCACCCGATAAACTGGACCCCTACCTGAAAGTATTGGCTTTAGGGACTTTTTTATGCGTCCTGCTCTTTGGGCTGGGATGGATGATTTTCTAAACAAATGGTCAAATCCTTATTTAATTTCTGTAGTTTTTTGTAGTTTAACTGCGTGTAAACTATTAATTCGGCAAATACCTATGAAAAGCATCTTAGTACCCTTTGATTTTTCTGAAGAAGCAGAAAATGCCTTCCAATTGGCACAGGAAATTGCAGCCAAAGCGTCCTGTAAACTAAAATTGGTTCATGTGATCGAGATTCCTACTGCCCAACATTTCAATACGATGGGGGAAGTAAATATGGAAGAAAATTTTATCGACAAAATCTACATGGTGGATTTAGTAGAAAAGCGAAAAAAGCAATTTAAAGCACTCGAAGAAGCACATGCCGTGAAGCCCTACGACTTCAGCACTACCATATCGTATGGAAACCCTTACGCAGGAATATCCAGTGAAATCACTGAAATCAAGGCAGATTTGGTGATTATGGGGTCCAAAGGTTCCAGTGGATTAGAGGAATTGTTGATTGGGTCTAACACCGAAAAGGTAGTTCGGCTTTCCAAATGTCCGGTCATCACCGTAAAAGCCCCGGTAAAAGCCGATCAACTGAAGACCATTGTTTTTGCCAGCGATTTTGGGGAGGATAGTAAGAAAGTAATGAAAAATCTGAAGGACCTGCAGGAACTGCTGGAGGCTGAGATCAGATTGGTAAAAGTAAACACTCCCAATTCCTTTGAAAAGTCAAAGCTCTCTATGGATAAAATCAAGGGTTTTATCGACACCAATGATCTTAAAAACGTACAAATAGACATTTACAACGCAGATACCGAAGAAGAAGGCATTATTGAGTTTGCCGAAGAGGTAGATGCCGATATCATCGCCATGGCCACCCATGGTAGGACGGGCTTTATGCACCTGCTTAGCGGAAGCATTGCCGAAGATGTGGTAAATAGCGCCAAAAGGCCGGTCTGGACCATGAAATTTAAAAATTAATCCGTTTCTATGGGTAGAAAGAAAGACAACGATTGGAAAAAAAGAGACGGAGTGGTGTATTCTACTTCGGATTCATTTGATTATGAGGAAGAAAATGGCTCTCCTGAGGATACCCTGCCCCCACCCCAGCAAAACCTGCGCATCATGTTGGATAAAAAATCCAGAGGCGGCAAACAGGTAACCCTGGTAACGGGCTTTGTGGGGCAAGAGGAGGATTTGAAAGCATTGGGGAAAACCCTGAAAACCAAATGTGGCGTAGGTGGCAACACCAAAGAGGGTGAGATCCTGATTCAGGGGGATCACCGGGACAAAATCCTGGAGTACCTGAAGCAAGAAGGCTATAAGGCAAAAAAATCCGGTGGTTGATCCTCCGGATTTTTTTGCTTTGGTCCTCTCCCCTGCTTAGTCGATTATCTCCACCAACATCCAAAAGCCCTCCGTTTTCACAAATCGTCCGTTTTAGAGGGTTAACATGCCTGTTCCCTACTGAAGCACCATTTTTTTCATGCCTCCGGTCCTTTTTCCCCGATCCGCCTACCGCTCACCCTACCCTGCCTATAAATCAGCTTTTTCTCAGGCAATCTCAGGCTCCCACCTCGCTGGAGCCTCAAAATGGCAGCCTAAAAACCAACAACATCTCTCCTGTTGCTAATTGCTAAAATCTATCGGATTTACATTTAATTGATTGTCAATCAAATCTATTTCCTCATAGAAATTATCCATTAAATTTAATTTGGATTTAATCTAAATAGAGTAATATTTGTACCTGTATTTAAAATTGATCTAAATAAATGATGAAATCGCTGATGCTACCCCTACTGGTGATTGCCCTGCTTCTTTCGAACCATGTGCAGGCATTTCAATCCAACGACACCTCCATGATTACCGCAGGAGGTACCATTACAGAAATCGTATACGAACTTGGTTTCGGATCGGCGATCATCGCCACAGATATCACCTCCACCTACCCCGCTGCCATGCAGCAACTGCCTTCCATCGGCTACCGAAATCAAATCAAAGCCGAGGGTATTTTGGCACTGGGACCGGACCTGCTTTTGATAGAGACCGGATACCTCAATCCGGACGTGGTCGCCCAGCTTAAATCAGCCGGACTGGAAATACACGAGTTTGACAAACCCACCGACGTTTCCGGCACCTACCGCATCATTCGGGAATTGGCAAATTTTCTGAAGGTTCCTGAAAAAGGAAAGGCGCTTACCAAGCAGCTGGATCAGGACATAGCAGCCTTGGAAGCCTACACAGCTGGCCTTTCAAAAAAGCCAAAAATGGCTTTTGTCATGGCCCGTGGCCGGGAAAACGTCTTTGTAGCCGGAGAAGATACCTTTGCCGAGTCCCTGCTGCAAATGGCAGCCATCGAATCGGTTGGTAAGGGCTTCAGCGATTTCATCCCGCTTACCCCGGAAGCAATGGTGTCCATGAATCCGGAATACCTGCTGTTCTTTGAGTCCAGTCTGCGCTCGCTTGGTGGAAAGGAAGCCGTAAAAAATATCCGTGGCGTCGAACAAACTATTGCCTACAACCAAAATGGAATTATAGCCTTTGACGGGCTCTACCTGTCCGGATTTGGTCCGCGGGTAGCCAAAGCAGCATTGGAACTGGCCAAAAGTGTAAACCGCAACTAAGCATGCTTCAAAACCTGAGTTATTCAAAGACGGCTCAACAGTCCCTGGTACTGGCTGCTTTGGGAATCGGACTTGTATTGCTTGGGCTGCTTTCCATCACCATTGGTGCATTTCCCATCCCCTTTGGCCATGCCGTTTCCATTTTATTGAGCCAGCTGGGCATTGATTCGGGAACCTTCACCGAACAAGAGGCCAACGTGCTGTGGCAAATCCGCTTACCGAGAATCTTGCTGGCCATTCTGGTAGGTGGTGGATTGGGGGTGTCCGGAGCGGCCTTGCAAGGCCTTTTTAGAAACCCCCTGGTTGAGCCGGGACTCATCGGCGTAAGCAGCGGGGGTGCCTTGTTTGCGGTCATTTTTATCGTTTTCGGCTCCTCTTTCCCCTGGCTTGGACGGATATTTGGAAGCTTCAGCCTGCCCCTGGTTGCTTTTATTGGCGGCTTGATAAACGTGATGCTGGTATACAAAATGGCCAATCAGGGAGGAAAAACGGATATTTCCCTGCTCATATTGGCGGGCGTTGCCTTGACCGCACTATCGGGCGCACTGATTGGTTTGGCCATTTTCTATGCAGACGAGGCCGCCTTGCGAAATTTCACCTTCTGGAGCCTGGGAGATGTGGGGGGAGCGAATTGGGACAAGGTAAAAATAGCCTTTATCCTGATCTTTTTTCCCTCCCTACTGATTATCAAGCAGTTTCGAAACCTAAACGCCCTGGCTATCGGAGAAAACGAGGCCTTTCACATGGGAGTGGACGTACAGCGCGTAAAATACATCGTGTTATTTATGAGTGCGCTGGTGGTGGGCGTAGGCGTGTCGATGACGGGTACCATTGGATTTGTGGGGCTTATCGTACCCCATCTGTTGCGGCTGTCTTTTGGCGCCGACCACCGCCTGGTGCTTCCCGGAGCCTTTCTTCTGGGCGCTTTCCTGCTCAATGGCGCCGATTTGCTCGCCCGAACGGTGGTCATGCCCGCAGAATTGCCCATCGGGATCATTACCGCAATCCTCGGCTCTCCGTTCTTTATCTGGCTCATCCTACATGTAAAAAAACTCAACAGTTGATATGTTAGACGCACAACACATTCAGTATTATATAGGAAACCGGCCCATTGTGAATCGGGCAAGCATTCAAGTGCTTCCCGGAGAACTGACAGCCATTCTCGGCCCGAATGGTGCCGGAAAATCGACCCTTTTCCGGCTGCTATCCGGAGAATTACCCTGCAAACAGGGTCGGATTACCTATAATGGGCAGCCGATAAAAGGAATGAAAACCAGAAAGCTGGCCTCCTTGCGTGCGGTTATGCCCCAGCACAGTACGCTTACCTTTCCCTTTCAGGCAAAGGAAGTCGTATCGCTTGGCCTGATGTACAGCCGGCCCAAATACCCAAAAACAATCGTAAAAGAGGTCATGTCGGCTACCCAAACCTGGCACCTGAAAGAGCAGTTGTATGGCAACTTATCCGGAGGCGAAAAGCAGCGGGTACAGCTGGCACGGGTATTGGCACAAATATGGGAAATCAAGGCCACTCCCCGGTACTTGCTTCTGGATGAACCGACTTCCAGTATGGATATTGCCCAGCAGCACCACATCATGCAAATCATCGGACAACTCAAAAAACGGAATATTGGCATTTTAGCCATACTCCACGACTTGAACCTAGCGGCAAATTATGCCGACAAGGCCCTGCTACTCAAACAAGGCCGGGTACTACGCCAGGGTGCGATACGGGCCGCAATGACTCCGGAAAACCTGCAAGGGGTATTTGACTATCCCTTGTCGGTACAATCGAACGGTCCCGGCGCACCGATTTATATCAGCAGCCTTCCTTCATCTGCTACTTCATCAACCAATTATACGTATAAACTCGCTTAATTATGGAAACTACTCTGAAATATCCCTCCGGTACCGCGTTAAAAAAGGCCTGGGAGGAACTAAAGTCAAATCAGCCAAAAACGAGAATACGAGACGCCGCACGCATGCTTCAGGTGTCCGAACTTGAGCTATTGCTGACTACGGATAACCCGGCCCCCATCCGATTGAAAACCGATTGGGCGAATATCCTCCTTTCCTGCAGGGAGTTGGGAAAAGTGATGGCCTTGACCAGAAACGACGGCTGTGTCCTGGAGCACAAAGGAAATTTTCAAAAAATCACTATCCATGGCACCGCTCCCCACCAAATTGCCACGGTGATCGGACCCATTGAGCAGCGGGTGTTTTTTGGCAAGTGGAAATACGGCTTTGCCGTGGCCACCGATACGCCCAGGGGCATCATGCGCAGCCTTCAGTTTTTTGACCAGTCCGGCGAGGCCGTGATGAAAATTTACCTCCAGGAAAAAAGCAACCAGGATGCCTACGACAATCTGATTCGCGCCTACCGTAGCGAGGAACCCTTGCAGGGGATTCAAGTACAACCTTTCGAGAAAGAGACCCACGCTACTTCCGTGGATCAGGAAGCTTTTGTCCGGGACTGGGAAAACATGAAAGATACCCATGATTTCTTCGGTATGCTCCGCAAATACAATATTCACCGGCTAGACGCCATCAAATGGATTGGTGAAAAATGGGCCTACCCCGTGGATCGCCTATCGGTTAGGAAAATTTTGGACCTGGCTTCCGCAGAAAAATTGCCCATCATGATTTTTGTGGGAAACAAAGGAAACATTCAAATCCATCAGGGAAAAGTACGTACCATCCGGCAAATGGGAAACTGGCTGAACGTAATGGATCCGGATTTCAACATGCACCTGGACGAGTCCTGCATTGACTCGGCCTGGGTGGTGCATAAAAATACCGACGATGGGTTGGTGTCTTCCCTGGAGCTATTTGATGCAGACGGGGAGATGATTGCCCAGTTTTTTGGGCTCCGGAAGCCAGGCCTTCCGCAGAAAGAACAATGGAAACATTTGATTGACCAACTTTAACACATTCCCGGTGGTCCACCGGCCGTCGGGAAAAATTTTACCCCTATGTGTAGAATCAATCTTAATAAAAATAGATTCACCTACTGGCTTTTGGGATGTTTTCTCTTTCCCTTACTGAGCCATGCTTCCGATCCGATTTGCATCCGGGATCAGGCAGGCAACCCCATTCCGCATGCCTATGTAAAAATCGGACCGGACAAGGTCGTTCCCGTGGATCGTACGGGTTCTTTTGACCTTCCAGATAACCTGGAAGCGGACCAGTTGATCGAGGTCTTTGCGATGGGATTTGATGCACGGCAGATTCGGGTCAGGGAAATAAGCGAATTGAGTAGTTTGCGCTTGACAGAAAAGATTGGGCAAATGGGTGAAGTCGTCGTCGCTGCCACGCGAACCGACCGCAGCCTGGAAGATTTGCCCATGCCGGTAACGGTCATTTCCCGCGAACAAATTCAAGAAACCGGTGGCATGCGCCTTTCGGAGGTGTTGCGGGAGCAAACGGGCCTGCAGGTAGTCAGCGACCACGGTGCCGGGCTACAGATGCAGGGGCTATCTTCCGATTACATCCTGATACTCCTGGATGGGGAACCCCTGATCGGTCGAACCGCCGGAACCTTTGATTTGGATAGAATTTCGGTTACAAACATCGAGCGGATAGAAGTACTCCGGGGCCCGTCCAGTGCCATCTATGGAAGCGAAGCCATGGCCGGTGTGATCAATATCATCACCAAAAGCAGCCGCGAGCCGTTTGCAGCCTCCCTGGAATCCAGGTACCGGTCCTTTTCCACCATGGATCTGAGCGGGGAGGCGAGCTTTAACCAAAACGACTGGTCGGTTCAGGCCTACCTCAATCGCTTCCGTACCGATGGATTTGACCTGAACCCCAATGTCCCGGGAAATACCCAGGCACCATTTCAGGCCACGACCGGGCAGGTTAAATTGGGAAAGAAGTCCGGTAAATGGGAGTTCAGACTCTATTCCCGCATGTATCGGGAAGATTCGGATAATGTCCTGCAAGTCATTGAAAACGGAAAGGGGCGACTGGCGGACATGAGCTCCGAACGTCGGGATGTAAACCTCAATCCCACGGTAACCTACCGGCCCAACGAGCACTGGCAATTGACGCTTCGGAGCATGACCTCCTTGTTCGAAACGCATTCGCTGACGGAGATGCAGGAAGACGGTTTCGTCGTAGATGCACAGGATTTCCAACAGCGGTACCACCGTACAGAGCTTCAATTGGACCGGCAACTGGGAAACAGTCAATTACTAACGCTGGGGATGGGGCACCTTCTGGAGACCGTTGACGCGACGCGCTACGAGGCCCTAAACCGCTTTGATGCCGGCTATTTGTTTCTTCAGCATCAATGGGATCCAACGGACAAATGGAACATCGTTACCGGTGTTCGGGGTGACTTGCACAGCCAATACGGAGAAAGAATCAGTCCGAAAATCTCCGGGATGTACCAAATCAGCGAAAAATTTAGCTGGCAAGCATCGCTGGGCGCCGGATTTAAAGCCCCCGATTTCCGGCAGCTATTGCTGAATTTCAACAATGCCTCCGCAGGATATTACGTTTTTGGGGCCAACTTGGTGCAGGAAGGCATCGAACGGCTTCAATCGCAGGGACTGGTACAGCAGCTGCTGCTGGATCCTTCTCAATTTGGCGCACTAAAGGCAGAAAGTTCCCTGGCCATCAACACCGGTTTTCGCTGGAAACTCTCGAACGACCTGCTCTTTCAGGGAAACTTCTTCCAAAACAACATTTTCAACCTGATTGAGACGGCTCCTTTCGCCAGACTGACCTCCGGTCAAAATGCCTTCTCCTACTTCAACGTTTCTCGCGTTCGTACGCAGGGAATCGAGCTGGATTGGACCTGGCGCCTGACGTCAAAGCTACAGGTATCCGCTGGATACATGTATTTGGATGCCAACGATTTGGATGTGTTGGAGCAAATCGATTCCGGAGCGTTATTTCGCAGGGACTCGGAGAACCGGACCCAACGAGTGAGTCGAAGCGATTACGGAGGCTTATTCAACCGAAGTCGCCACAGCGGCAACCTGAAAATCAGCTACCAGGAGCCCCTTTCCGGCATCAACCTGGCCCTTCGCGCCATACACCGGGGGAAGTTTGGGTTTGGCGACGTAAACGGGAATCTAATTCTCGACGATCCTTCCGAATACGCGCGGGCAATGACCAGCTGGAACCTTAGCCTCAGCAAGGCCTTTAGCAATGGCGTACTGCTAGAGACCGGAGGATTTAATCTATTGAATCAACTCAATCAATACGAGCCCAGCAATCCGGGGAGAACCCTGTTTGTGGGAGCAAAAGTACCTTTTCATCAATTAGTAAATTCTAAATAAACACCTATTACAATGAACAAATGGAACATGTTTCAGGCAGGCATTCTATTGCTTGCCCTTAGTACAAGTTGTGAAGAAAACACCGTGGATGAGCCGGAAATTGAGTTACAAGCGGTAACGGTCGAAAATCTTCACGCTCCGGGAGACCTGATGGACCGAAGTACCGGAGAAATCACCGAAGTCCGCCCTTTTCGGTACTTTAGCCTGGAAGACAATAAAATGGTGGAAAGCCGGGAAGGAGACTGGGACATTGGATTCAAAGGAACGACCCTTATCGTGAACAGCGGTAGCAGTGGACCCGGTACGGCACAGGCATCGGTAGTTACGGGTACCTTTGACGAAATATCTACGGTGCCATCTGCTGCGGATTTCAAGAGCGATGGGGAGAACGGATTAGCCATTCCTACCGGTTCCGGAAACGGATGGTACAATTACAATCCCAGCAGCCACATTATCAGTCCGATTCCCGGTCGGGTATTGCTGATTCAGACCAATGAAGGAAACTATGCCAAAATGGAGATCCTATCTTACTACCAGGACAATCCACCGTTAGCGGAGGTGGACCCAATGACCACTCCAAGCCCCTATTTTACGTTTCGGTATCTGATTCAACCTAATGGAACGATAACCTTCTGATATTTATTAAAAAACCGAATCTGAAGCTATCGCCAGATTCGGTTTTTATTAAAATTAGCTTATGATTTAGCCTCGCCGTAGACGTAACCTTCCGCTTTACTAATATGTTGGGCTACTACGGTAAGCAATACACCATAGATAACTTTGGAACACACGTCGGCGATGGTATAGGTAATTTGTCTCGCCACTACCCCGGTTTCATTAAAAAAACCGCCTTCAATGCCTGCTAAATGGGGCATCAAATAGGCCCCGGGATAGAGCATCCATGAAACGAGAAATAAAATCCAAATAGTGTTCAGCGTATTTTGCGCGGCTTCCGGAATCCCTTCCTTGCCTTCATCGATTACTTTCTTCATCAGCCATAATATGTGGATGAAGAAGACGGTGGAAATAGCACCCCAAATAGCAAAGGTGAGAAAATTAGTTACCTCATAAAACTGTCCAATATATCCTGTAATGATCATTCCCGTACCTGAAAACCAAAACTGATTTCGAATACTGGAAAATTTACTTTTGGTAAGTGATACGACGAAGAGTATCTGAAAAAGCAACATCGGAACATCAATCAACCAATTCAAATACCGGTAACCATTATTAAACAAGTCCTGACCTTCTCCCAAAAAGTACCTTCCTGTCTCCTGATCGAAAATAAAAGAGGAAGTCCAGTTTCCTGCTTGTGCGTATAACAAAAGAAATGCAGAAACCATTACTACCACCGATAGCACAGAAGATATCCGAAACCTGGGAGCTACGTAGTTAATTGTCAGCACAAAATAGAGTAACGCTGCCAGCATCACCGCATAGCCTAACGTGAGAATATGGGCTACCATTTGGTAGGCCATTTCTGAATACCCGTTTTCCAGTCCAACATAATTTTCAAAAGTAGCATTCCCTAACGTTTCCATAAATTTTTTGCTTTATATTGAGATTGAATATAATAAATTATAAATCGAAAAGAGGATGCCTGTATTGTCGTATCCTTTTAATAGCAAATAAATGTGAATAAACTGTCTATTATTGTATATAAAATAAGAAAGATGTCTGCCCGATTCAGGTTGGCAACAGTTGATCGCTTCAATACATGGCTTTTTGCCTGGTAGATTTTTCTGAATAGCCACAATAATGGCATCAGGAGCCTATATTTGGCCGGAATCTAGCTGTGTAGCGCAAGGCTTCTCGATGTCTAGGATAAAGTAAACCCTGAATTTATTTTCCTATAATAATTCTGTAGAAAGGAATTTTTATAGCTTTGCTTCCGACTTTATCAAAAGTGTAACCGAACGGGGACTCCAGACACATGAACTTAAAATTACTCTATAAGATTGCCTTATGGATTAGCGTTCTGGGAATAATCGCCATTATTTCTGATTTTGGGTATGCCCAAAACGACCTGTCCCAACAAATTCTAGACGGTTTTTACTTTGTAGTGCTGGGAATTGGAGTAATCTCCACGGTGCTCCGGTACCTGGAAAACGACAAGCTCATCAAACGAAAAGTTTTTATTTTTGATGTTTTGTCCATTTGCTTTACGCTATGGGTTTTCTACCTGTTCCTTTTCGTTGGTGTACCCTTTGAAACTGATTTGTTGCTTGAAAACCCCGTATGGGTTAGAATTGCCGTACTTTTTACCTTTATCAGGGAGTTTTCGGAAATACGTTTTAACTACAAACGAACGGTATTAAATCCGGCGCAACTTTTCGTCGCCAGTTTTTTGCTCATCATACTATTCGGAACCTTCTTATTGATGCTTCCCAAAGCGACTTATGAGGGAATTACCTTTGTGGATGCCCTATTTACTTCCACCAGTGCCGTCTGTGTGACAGGGCTCATCGTAGTCGATACGGGTAGCTACTTCACTGAGTTTGGTCAAATCATCATTATGTTTCTTATCCAAATAGGCGGATTGGGTATTTTGACGTTTGCCAGTTACTTTAGTTACTTTTTCAAAGGCGGTTCCACCTATGAAAATCAGCTCGCGCTGACCGATATTACAAGTTCCAAAAAGATCGGAGATGTCTTTTCCACCCTTAAATACATCATCCTGATCACCTTTGGCATCGAACTGGTTTCGGGACTGCTCATTTATAGCAGTCTGGAACCCTTGCACCATCAGTCGCAATATGACCGGGTCTTTTTCGCTGTTTTCCATGCGATTTCTGCCTTTTGCAATGCCGGTTTCTCTACCTTATCCAACAGTTTGTATGAAAGTGATTTTAAATTCAACTACTTTCTACAGTTAACCGTCATCCTGACCTTCGTAATGGGGGGCTTGGGTTTTCCGATCGTGGCCAATATTGTTAATTATTTGAAATACCGGATAAGAAAATTGTTTTCAAGTGGCCGAAATAAAATAGGCTATCGGCCCTGGGTATTGAATTTAAATAGCCGGATTACCTTAATTACAACCTTTTCCATCAGCGCCATTGCATTTGTAGCGTTTTACCTGTTGGAATTTAATAATACCTTATCGGAGCATGAGGGTATAGGAAAAGTGGTTACAGCACTTTTTGGAGCCACCACGCCGCGCACGGCCGGATTCAATTCCATCGATACCGCATCTATGCTTTTCCCGACGACCATGATGGTTTTTTTACTAATGTGGGTTGGGGCATCACCGGCCTCTACGGGTGGAGGTATTAAGACCAGTACATTTGCCATTGCGACACTGAATATCCTCAGTTTGGCAAAGGGAAAGGAAAGAATTGAGGTTTTCGGAAGGGAAATTGCCCGTATTTCAGTCCAACGGTCATTTGCCATAATTTCCCTATCACTCATTGTTATCGGCTCGGGAATCATGTTGGTTTCCATGTTTGAAAGTGATAAAAGCCTGATTGACATTGGTTTTGAGTGCTTTTCTGCCTACAGCACCGTTGGCTTGAGCCGGGGCATTACAGCAGACCTGGCGACTGAAAGTAAGCTGATATTTATTGTCATCATGTTTGTGGGCAGGGTAAGCATGTTAACCATTGTTATAGCGGTTTTCAAGAAAGTAAAACGAAAAAACTACCGATACCCGACTGAGGAAATAACGATAAACTAAAAAATTGATCCATGAAATCGAGCATGATGGAGGCGACACACAGAGGGATGATTATAAAGCATGCGAGATTTCATAGGGCCGCTTAAAGACAATTATAAACATATGAAATTCATCATCGTAGGACTAGGCAATTTTGGCGCTTCTCTATCCCAAAAACTCACCCGCCAAGGCAATGAGGTGATCGGCATAGACAACAGAATGGAGAAAGTAGATTTGTATAAGGAAAAAATATCGCACACCATCTGCATGGATGCCACAGAGGATGTTACCGTTTCTGGCTTACCTCTTGACGACACAGATGTGGTCATCGTGGCTATTGGAGAAGACCAGGGTTCGAATATCATGACCACCGCCCTGTTTAAAAACATGCAAGTGAAGCGTTTGATCAGTCGGGCCATCAATCCGCTTCACGAAAAAGTACTGGTAGCGTTGGGCGTTGATGAAATCGTACACCCTGAAGAGGAAACCGCCGAACGCTGGGCCAAGAAGCTTTGCCTTAACAATGTGGTTGACTCCTTCGAACTAAGTGATGATTTCAGCATCATTGAAGCCAACGTACCGAAAGAGTGCGTGGGCAATACCATTCGGGAAGTAGGCTTCAGACTTAAGTACAACTTGCTGGTGCTCACCATCATGAAAAAAACGGAAGTAAAAAGCGTTCTGGGTAAAAGCCGAACGGAATTTAGAATTCAAGGCATCGCAACCCCCGATCAAAACCTTGAAGCATCGGATATTCTGGTACTCTATGGTGCCAATAAGGATTTACAGGATTTTTTGAAACAACGATAAATGGGCTAACGTCTACAGTGCAAACGAACTCCTACTCGATTTTTAGAGGGTACATCTGATTTCCATTTTTCAATAACAATAACTGTAACCTTAGTAAGGTTTTTTTTTTAAACGATCTGGTTTGGAAGGAGTTTATTCCTTAAATAAATCAAATGCCAGGTAGATCCACCCTTTTCTGGAACAACGCTTCCAAGGCCTTGTTGTCTGAAAAAACGAAAGAAAGAAGCGAAAAAATCATTATCACCATAGCCGTGATAGGATTCATCATTCATCTTTCGCTCATTATCCTGTCTATCCTTGGGATATTTGAATCGGATTACGCCCCTGGCTTACTGGACAATCCAATCGCTTCCATTTATACGCCTTTTTCCTTTATACTCGTCTATGAGGTGTACTTACTGGTTTATTTTCTGCCAAAATCCATCACCTTCTACATTGGAAAGCAGTACGAAATAATCCTGCTAATCCTGATACGCAGGCTGTTTAAGGATCTGGCGCAGTTGGATTTACAAAAGAGTTGGTTCAGTAGCCAGGACGATTTGCAATTCACCTATGATATCGGGGCCACCCTGATTATTTTTACCCTGATATTTATTTTTTACTACTTAAATAGCAAACGGACTGCGGTGCAACAGGGGAAATTACCCCAGCAAGAGCAAACCCAGCGTTTTATAAAAACGAAAAAGAAGCTTGCCATTGTCTTGATTGTGGTTTTGTTCTTTCTTGCCGTATACAGTTTCGGTAACTATTTTAACCAACTGTTTTTTGATGTATCCCACAAGGTGGATTCCATTAAGGATATTAATAATATTTTCTTTGACGAATTTTTCACCATTCTGATTTTAAGCGATGTCTTGTTGCTTTTGATTTCTTATACGCATACCTCCAGCTTTCGCTCCGTCATAAGGAATTCGGGTTTTGTCATTTCGACTATCCTGATCAAGCTTTCCTTTGGGACGGAAGGTTTATTAAACAATGTGCTAGTCGTCTCCGCAATTTCCTTCGGTGTGTTGATTCTGCTCATACACAATTTTTATGAAAATATCGAACCCCTGGATAAAACGGAAGATTAGGGCTTGGTTTCTGAAACGGCGATGGAGGAATATCCGCTAACCACATCCCACCTTTGGCCGGGCGTGCTGAGCCAAAAGGGCCGGGCGTTGGTTTGTTGTAGATTGCCCGAACTGGGGATTCGGTTTCTTAATCCCTTTCCCAAAACGCGTCTTCCCAGTCTTCCTCGACTTTCTGATGAATTTCCTTAACGGCTGCTTCCATTTTCTCCAGGTCCTCTTCCAGCAGCTCTACCTGCATGTATTGAAAGAGTTTACGTTCTTCAAACCGGATATGGGCCTTCAGTTCCGTTGCAAATTGGGAAAGCCGCTCCGTATCTCCACCGGCCTCAAAAATCCGGGTATAATGGGAACGAATGGAGGCATGCTGTTCTTCCGCCTCTTTACGCATCAGGTCATTTTTGGCCAGAAAACCAAACAACACCTCTTCTTCCAATTGGAAATGCGGCTCTAGATGTTGCTGAACAAAATAATACAGGTAATCCACCATCCGCTTGGTTTCCACTTGTTTTTTTATTCCCTGGCGGATCTTCCAGACCAATAGTAAACCAAAATGATGGTCCCGGGAGATTGGAATTAAAGAGGAATGTCGCTTTAAGGGCTTGGTCATACAGAATGAAATTTGGAAATGCTATAAAAGTAGCAGCGGTTTAGGTCAGCAATTAAAACTGACTCCCATCCGTTTTTTCTGAGGCTAAAGTATAAAAATAAAGCTGCAAATAAAAGATAATTATATCCTTTAATTGCAGGGCTTAACGCTCGAAGAGCTCAATGGCTACGACCGCTGGGGTTTCCCCAACCCCGGCGGTCTTTTACGAGAACAAAATTTGTATTTTCAACATCAATATACATCAGGGTGAAACCTCCGAGGTCTCGAAGACCTCAACGGTTATGACCGTTGGGGTTTCCCTAACCCCGACGGTCTTTTACGATAATAATATTCGTATTTTCAACATCAATTTACATTAGGGTGAAACCATCGAGGTCTCGAAGACCTCAAAGGTTAGGTTGACGTTTGGGTTTCCCCAACCCCGTTCTTTTCGCGAAACGTACACAGAAAAAACCGTCGAGGTCTCGAAGACCTCAACGGTTATGATCGTTGGGGTTTCCTTAACCTGACTTTCCTTACCTTTTCAGGACCAATTCAGTATAAATAGGAAAATGGTCTGAACCAAATTTCGGCAATCGCTCAAGGGTCACCAACGAAAATTCCGCTGTTACGAAAATATGATCCAAAGGCCATCTCAAATAGAATGAGCCCGCATCAAATGAATTAAAAAAACCACGGCCTATTCGAACATCATTTAAATTCGCTTTGCTCCCAAACATCCGGGTGGTTTGGGACCACGATACATCATTAAAATCTCCTGCAACAATAGCGGGTAAGGAATCCCTCGCCACCATTTTCGCTACTTTCATTAAAGCAACCTCTTTATTACCGACATTATCCGGATATTTATTACTTGGCACGGGAGGAACCGGATGCATCCAATGTAATTGTATTTCCTTTCCTGACGGCATCAATAACCTGGTATGAATAGATGGGACATCATCGCCATTAAGAAATTGTATTTCCTGCTTTTCGAATTTCAATTTTGAATACAGGGCTATCCCGTAGGCATTATCTTGCGGGTATTCAATAAAGTAGGGGTATTTATTTTTTAACTCCTGAAGTTCCGAAATCCACCATTTATTTACCTCCATCACCAGAATTAAATCCGGATTGATCTCATTGATTATTTTTTTAATCCTGATAGTTTCTTCATTTTTGATTAGTACATTGGCTAAGAGAATTCCCAAACTCTTTTCTTCCGACGTAAACGCAGCGTCAGGAACTGTTTTTTTCCCTACAATATACGGTAATAGCCTGGTGCCATGAATAGTCAAGGCAGTTAAAATGCCGGTAATTAGTAAAAAGGAACTAAAATCCCATTTCCTGTTTAAAAAATAGAATAAGACTAAAAGCACAAGACATACGATAAAATATTGGATCCTAGGAAAATCCAGAATTTTTATAAACCAATATGAAAAATCATAAAATAAGGACATTAAACTGAGAAATATCAACAAAAAACTCAATACTATAATGAAATAGAAAACAGAAGCGTAAAGAATTGATTTGAATTTTTGATTTTTCACTTTTTTGTAGCTATTAAATTTACAAAATGGGGAGAAAGGGATTACCAATCGCTTGGAATGAGGGTGCTACCAATCATTTATTTTCCAATCTGTAACTTTTTTTGAAGAGGTCACTTAAAAACAGTAATAATTATAAATAATTTACTTTTTAAGGAAAATATGGGAGTGAAATTAATGATTCGCGCTTCAGAAGAAAATAACGACCTCGTTATGGAAAGTATTACCACCCATAATGGCTTAATCCAATTCAAAACTTTGGGTTGTCACCGTTTCTTCGGGGGCTACCGGATATGTATTTGTAATTTCCAGGCTTTAGGAGCCCTATCCCTGAATTAGGCAGCCATTAATTATTAAGGGGAATTGCCTGATACTTTGAATACAGTAAAGTATGATTCCAGGTTATCAAAATGTGAATTTTATCGGGAGCACTTTTCTTTTAGGAAAATACATCGTAATATTGCAATGTACTTATCAATTAACTTAAATGAGGTCGAGATGGGGGTAACTAAAAGCGATTTATTCAATGAAATGCAAAATGAACTGGCAACGGTAGCCAAAGTCTTGGCGCATCCCGCTCGGGTGGCGATCATTCAGCATTTACTAAAAAGTAATGCCTGCATCAATGGAGATTTGGTACAGGAACTGGGCCTGGCTCAAGCGACCATCAGCCAGCACCTGCGAGAACTAAAATCAGTGGGTATCATACAGGGAACCATAGAGGGCTCCCGTATCAGCTATTGCATCAACCCCGTACGCTGGACTGAAATAAAAAATCAATTTAATGAATTGTTTGACCAATACCCTACTGCGATCCCAGGGGAATGCTGCTAAGCAATAGAAAAATAAACGATCACTTGCAAAAAAAGGAAATACGATGAAAACCGATAAGGATCTAAAAAACCTGGTGAAGGAGCGCTATGCACGCATCGCCAATCAAGAAAAAGCCCAAAACGCAGCATCCTGTTGCGGAGCCACTACTCCAACCAACAAGGTATACAACATCATGATGGATGACTACTCCGAAACGAGTGGATACGTGGAAGATGCGGATTTGGGGCTAGGATGTGGATTGCCCACCCATTTTGCCAACATCAAAAAAAGCGACACCGTCATAGATCTGGGCTCTGGCGCAGGAAACGACTGTTTTGTAGCCCGGCACGAGACAGGTCCGGAGGGAAAAGTAATCGGTATCGACTTCACACCTGCCATGATCCAAAAAGCCCGGCTTAATGCCGAAAAACTGGCTTTCAATAACGTGGAGTTTCGGGAAGGGGATATCGATGACATGCCGGTAAATGATGAAGTGGCGGATGTGGTGGTCAGCAATTGTGTGCTGAATCTGGTTCCTGACAAGGAAAAAGTCATTGGAGAAATCTTCCGTGTGCTCAAAGCGGGTGGCCATTTTAGCATTTCCGATATCGTATTGGTCGGAGACCTTCCTCAAGCACTGAAAGAAGATGCTGAAATGTATGCCGGCTGCGTAGCGGGTGCCATTCAAAAAGAAGCCTATCTGGAACAGATTAAGAAAGCAGGTTTTCAAAATATCACCTTACAAAAAGAGAAATCCATAAGCATTCCGGAAGATATTTTAGGAAAATACCTCCTACCCGAGGAAGTAACGGCCTTCAATCAGGGCGGAACAGGCATCTACAGCATTACTGTGTACGGGGAAAAGCCTGGAAATAGCGAGAAAAAGCCAAAAATAGAATCATCAGCATTACAAGCTACTTCCTGCCAGGAAGGATCCGGCTGTTGTTAACGCTTTGTCCATAAAAAAGCCATGAAAAGATCTATCCTACCTTTCTCCGTTCTTATTCTCTGCTTCCTTTCCTGTTCTCCGGATACAAAGGAAAACGGGAACATCAACGTATCTGAAATCACCCCAATCCAAGCTACCATGTCCACCGAAACTAAATCTGATAAAAAAGCCATTTACCCCGAATTAGCACATTACATCCAATCCCTGGTCCCTGCGATGGAGGAAATTCCCGAAAACCGCAAGGAACTGCTACAAGAGGTTGCCCTGTTTGTTCGGGAAAAAAAGCAATCCAATGAACCGGCAAACCTCACCTTTATATGCACGCACAATAGCCGAAGAAGTCACCTCAGCCAGATTTGGGCAGCTACAGCAGCTGCCTATTACGGGCTGAATGATGGTATTCATACCTATTCCGGAGGTACCGAGACTACCGCATTTAACCCCAGAGCCGTGGCGGCCATTGAGCGCGCCGGTTTCCGGGTAAATCACACCAAGGGAGACAACCCCCACTACGAGGTGCGTTTTGCCGATGAGGGACAGGTAATCGAGTGTTTTTCCAAAAAATACGACGATCCCTTCAATGCCTCCGAAAACTTTGCGGCCATTATGACCTGTTCCGATGCTGATAAGAACTGTCCGTTTATTCCCGGAGCTTCCCTTCGCTTACCCATCCCCTATGTGGATCCAAAAGAAGCAGATGGAACGACAGAAGAGGCGGCCGTTTACGATGAACGCACCCGCCAAATTGCTACCGAAATGTTTTACCTGATGTCTCAGGTGAAATCCTGAGTCATATAGGGTAGAAAGGGGTCATCGTTTCCTGGTTTTACTCCTTTAATGGCCATTATAAGACAATTAAAATTATATGAAGGGAATAGGTTTTTTTGAAAAATACCTGACGGTATGGGTATTGCTTTGTATTGCTGCAGGCATCGTAATCGGCTCTTTTTTTGGCGAAAAAATGGGTTATCTTTCCTCTCTGGAAATAGCCCATGTGAATATCCCTGTCGCCATCCTTATTTGGTTGATGATTTATCCAATGATGGTACAGGTGGATTTCAGGTCTTTAAGGGAAGTTGGCCGTAATTCCAAAGGACTGGGATTAACGGTAGTGGTTAACTGGCTGATCAAGCCATTTACCATGGCCTTTTTTGCCTGGATATTTTTCGATCACCTTTACAGTGCCTGGCTAACTCCCGAACAGGCGGATGAGTACATTGCCGGAGCTATTCTACTGGGAGCAGCCCCCTGTACCGCCATGGTTTTTGTCTGGTCATATTTGAGCAATGGAGACCCGAATTACACCCTGGTTCAGGTTTCAGTCAACGATCTCATCCTGTTGGTCGCCTTTGTTCCCATTGTTCAATTTTTGTTAGGAATAACTGACTTTCAGGTACCCTATGATGTACTCATCACCTCGGTACTGGTCTTTGTGGTGATTCCATTGATAGCAGGTTATTTGACCAATCGCTTCGTCATCAGGCAGAAGGGAGAGGCATGGTTGAGAGAACGGTTTCTTCCCAGGTTAAAACCCCTTTCGATGATTGCTTTGTTGACCACTTTGGTCCTGCTTTTCGCTTTTCAGGGGGAACAAATCATTGCGCAGCCGCAACATATATTACTGATAGCCATTCCATTAACCCTTCAAACCTATCTTATCTTTTTTATAAGCTGGTTTGCGGGAAAATACCTCAAATTACAGTACAGGGTTTGTGCACCGGCGGCCATGATCGGTGCGAGTAATTTCTTCGAACTGGCAGTGGCAGTGGCCATCGCTTTATTTGGGTTGAGTTCCGGTGCCGCCTTGGCGACCGTTGTGGGGGTCCTTATTGAGGTACCAGTGATGCTTTCATTGGTTCAACTAGCCAAACGGTGGAAGTATTGAAGGGTATTCCTTTCTTTTCCAGCCTTGCGAATCCGTTTATTCAAAAATCGGTCTAACGTAATTTGATTGCCGTTCCGGATTTACCGGAGATACTTCGCCACTTTTTTAACCCCCATTTTTACCTCATTTACCGATCGCGCTGTCCGGTTCATCGAATAAATCCCGCTGACAGAAATTCAAATGCTACTTTTAACCTATAAATTTTTAAGCCGGTAAATCCGGTAATGGTTGGAGCTTCGTAACTCCTTCCAAAATTAACAGCAAAGAAAAAACAGCATACAATGGGACAGTTTAGACTTTTAAGTTTCAGTACTGGTTTACAAAAACAGCAGGACAGCAGGTTTCAGTTAACTCTGGAAGAAAGCAAGGTTTTATTGCAGCAAATGAAACAATGGCCAGCATTAGAAGAGGCCATGGTGCTTTCTAATGCGGAACGCACCGAAATTCTTTATTATAGTTCCAAAAGTCAGGAAGATGAAATTTTCCAGGCCATTCGGAATATTAAAGTGGGTGAACAGTTGCCTTTATCAAGTTTTTTTCAGCAGAATGGTAACGAAGAGTGTGCGTTTTCGCACCTAACAGAATTATGTTTCGGAGTGCAGGCCACCACCTATGGAAGTATTCCGCTCTATGCCGCGTTTATGGATGCACTTGAAGTTTCCGTGCAGGTCGGAACGTCAGGACCCTTGTTAGCCGAGTGGAAAAACTTTTTGGAAACCACCAACCAGTTTTTAATTGGGGAGGTAAGTTACCAGGCACCCAATTTTTCCATTTCTTTTACGGTATCGGACATGGTTTCGGAATTGGTAAAAAAAATCAAGCAGCCCAAAATTGCCATCATAGGCTTCAATGCTCTGGGAAAAAAGGTGTTTCAAAAGCTGAGAAGCAAAGGTTTTAAAAACATAGTCATCGTTGAAAAAAACATACAACCATTTGCTGCACTGAATACGAATGAATTAAATCAATTCATTTATGAGCCCATGGCGCAGTTGGGCAATGTGATTCAGGAAAACGATATCCTTATTTCGACTTTAGAGGATAGTGAAGAGGTGTCTATACCGGATTTTTCAGCTACTCAATTTTCTTCCATGAAAGTGTTGATCGACCTGGCTGTGAAAAGCAATAAATTTGATTTGCTTAAAACCCACTCTCACCTGATCTTTTTCGAGCTTTCTGATATTTATCAGGTGATTCAGGGAAAGATGGAGATAAATAAACGCTGGTTAAAAAAGGTAAAACCGCTGCTTGCTCAGCGAAACAAACACTTTTTTCAGTTGATGGATAAAAAAAAAGGAGAGGACTTGTTGGCGACGGCTAAACAATTACTCATCGAAATCGGTGAGGCAGACACCGGCTTTCCAAGGGTAATAACCATCGCTAAGCCTTCGGTTAAAAAAGAAACCTTATCTCCCAGGTCTTTTGCAGGTATTCTGGCGAAGTCACTTAAAAAAATACAAATGAACACGCCGTACAAGGATTTGGTGAATTACGATCGCCTGGTGAATGAATTTTTTATGCGCAATTGATTTTTCAGAATGGCATAACAGGTATAATTATTTTTTGGTTTGGTTGGTTTAATGTGAGAGAGGCTCCGATTGGGGCCTCTTTTTTTAGGTCAGTAATCCACCCATTATTTTGTATGTTAGCAATAGCTCATTAAATTTGCGATATTATGAAGATCCCCGAGCACAATTGCCATACAGCATCATTTTTCCATTTAGCAAATGCTCGCTGGCATCATGCGGGTCACCGTTCTTGCTGATCCCGGGATTTGTCCGACCTTCCCTTTGCAGGGAACATTTATTTTCTTCAAAAAATTTATAGACACCAGTGTATTAATAATTCATGGAAAACAATATCAGAATAGCCGTTCAAAAAAGTGGGCGGCTAAGTGAGGAATCACTAAAGCTTATCAAAGAATGTGGTATCAAATTTCACAATGGTACCGGAAAACTAAAGTCCACGGCCACCAACTTTCCAGTGGAATTTTTATTTTTGAGAGACGATGACATTCCGGGATACGTGGCGGACGGCGTGGCCGATTTGGGTATCGTTGGAGAAAATGAATTGGTCGAAAAAAATAAGGATGCAACGGTTCTTAAAAAGCTTGGGTTTTCCAAATGCAGGCTATCTCTGGCCATTCCCAAGGGAGAAGAGTACTCCGGAGTCGGTTATTTTGAAGGTAAAAATATCGCCACCTCCTATCCGAAAATTCTAGGTGACTACCTGAAATTGAAGCAGGTACAGGCTGAAATACATGAGATCAGTGGGTCCGTGGAAATTGCTCCCAGCATCGGCCTGGCTGAAGGTATTTGCGATATCGTAAGCTCCGGCTCCACCCTAATGATGAACGGCTTGAAAGAAGTGGAAGAAATCTTCCAATCTGAAGCCGTCTTGATTCGCAATAATGCGCTTCCGGTTAAAAAGCAGCAGATCGTAGAAAAACTGCTGTTTCGAATGGACGCAGTACAAAAGGGCAAGAAAAACAAATACGTACTCTTAAATGCACCCAATGCATCCATTGATAAAATCATTTCTCTGATTCCCGGTATGAGAAGCCCGACCATCCTACCCCTGGCAGAGGAAGGATGGTCGTCCGTGCACTCAGTGATTAGTGAGGACCAGTTTTGGGAAAACATTGAAGAATTGAGAACGGCAGGGGCTCAGGGGATTTTAGTCGTGCCCATAGAAAAAATGGTCCTTTAAAACCAGAGCAACCGAGGCTTGCTTTTCTCACCCCGGCCTGAGAAATTTTAAATCGCTTTTCGTTAATTTGAGGGACTAATAATCGACACAACATGAGAATTCTGGTGAACCCTGATAGCAAAACATGGAATAAAGAACTGGCCCGACCCGTTCAAAAAATGAAGGCAATCGAAAAGATCGTCAAGCCGATCATGAAAAAGGTCAAACGCCAGGGAGATAAAGCCTTGAAAAAGTTTGCTCTGGAATATGACCATGCAGAAATCGATTCCTTACTGGTAGACCAGGGTACCCTGGATGCTGCCGGCGAACGACTGAGTCCTGATTTACGGGAGGCAATCCAAACAGCCAAACGAAATATTGAGAAATTTCATAAACTACAGGAAATGCCTTCCATCAGTTCTGAAATTTCGGAAGGGGTCACTTGCATGCGCCGAAGCGTGGCCATCCAGAAAGTAGGGTTGTACATACCGGGAGGTACCGCCCCCCTGTTTTCAACGGTGCTAATGTTGGGCGTTCCGGCAAAATTGGCCGGATGTAGGGAAATCGTGTTGTGTACCCCCCCGGATCCAAAGGGTGAAATTCACCCGGCCATCCTTTATACCGCTTCCTTAATAGGCATTACAAAAATTGTAAAGGCTGGGGGCGCGCAGGCCATTGCAGCCATGTGCTATGGAACGGACTCCGTCCCTCAGGTAGATAAAATTTTTGGCCCCGGCAATCAATACGTCACCGCAGCCAAACAACTTGCCACCCGGCAGGGAGTCGCCATCGACATGCCTGCAGGACCCTCGGAGGTTTTGGTTTATGCCGATGAAAGTGCCGTACCTGAGTTTGTCGCTGCGGATCTTTTGTCCCAGGCTGAACACGGAGTAGACAGTCAGGTGGTATTAATCGGTCCTTCAGAAAAGTTCGTGACTAAGGTCCTGAAATTTGTAGAACTGCAGCTAGAAGAACTTCCCAGGCAAAAAATAGCCAAAAAAGCCCTGGAAAATAGTGTAGCCATTGTTATGGAGAAGATGGATCAGGCTCTTGACCTGATCAACGCTTACGCACCGGAACATCTGATTCTGGCTGTCAATGATGAAGAAACAGCCATTCAGGGTATCGTAAATGCCGGTTCGGTATTTATTGGGAATTTCACCCCAGAGTCGGCAGGCGATTATGCCTCAGGCACCAATCATACGCTGCCTACAAACGGTTATGCCAGAAGCTATTCCGGAGTATCACTGGACAGTTTTGTGAAAAAGATAACCTATCAGAAAATCACCCCCACGGGGATTCAATTACTGGGGCCTGCCATCGAAATCATGGCACAACACGAAAACCTGCAGGCCCATAAAAATGCTGTAACTGTTCGTTTAAACCACCTTTCAAACAGTAAGTAAGATGGAATTCGATCTCCAAACGCTTTTGCGTCCACATATTGCTGCCTTAAAACCATATTCCTCCGCCAGAGACGAGTACAGTGGTAAAGAAGGGGTTTTTTTGGATGCCAATGAAAATCCCCTGGGCTCAATTACCGAACAGGATTTCAACCGGTACCCGGATCCTTATCAGAATGTTTTGAAAGAGAAGCTCTCTAACATAAAACAGGTACCCAAAGAGCAGATTTTTCTGGGCAACGGAAGCGATGAGGCCATTGACTTGCTTTTCAGAGCTTTTTGCCAGCCTGGGAGGGACAATGTCATCATCCTACCCCCCACCTATGGCATGTACGAAGTCAGTGCCGGAATCAACGACGTTGCCGTAAAAAAAGTACCCTTAACCCCTGATTTTCAAATACTACCGGATAAGGTGCTGGAGGCGGTTGACGCGCACACGAAAATAATCTTTATCTGTTCCCCTAATAATCCCAGCGGCAATACGCTGAAACGGGAATCCATTCTTCAGGTAGTGGAGCGTTTTCATGGCTTGGTGGTTATCGATGAAGCCTACATAGACTTTAGCGCAGAACCGGGATTTTCAACCATGCTGGAGCAATTTCCAAACCTCCTCGTCATGCAAACCCTATCCAAAGCCTGGGGCTTGGCGGCGCTGCGACTTGGGATGGCCTTTGCATCTCCGGATATCATTTCCATTCTCAATAAAATCAAACCTCCCTATAACATCAGCGGTCTAACCCAGGAAACTGTGGTGGTGGCGCTCGAAAACGCTGAAAAACTGGAGCAAATGGTCCGGGAAATCCTCGTCCAAAAAGAGTCGCTTCGGAAGCAACTGGAAAAAATACCGCAAGTAGAGAAGGTCTATCCCTCTCAGGCGAACTTTTTTCTCGTCAAAGTACCCCAGGCGAAAAAAGTGTACCAACGCCTGGTAGAAAAAAAGATAATCGTGCGGGACCGATCGGCCGTACAGCATTGTGGAGATTGCCTGCGGATTACGGTAGGAAATCAATTGGAAAACGACCAATTTGTTCAGGCGTTGCAAACTGTCCTATCTGAGCCGTTCATTTCCGAGGTTGTAAATTCGTAAAATCATGAAGAAGAAGGTATTATTTATCGATCGGGATGGCACCATTATTAAAGAACCTCCTACGGATTTTCAGGTGGATAGCCTCGAAAAACTAGAGTTTATCCCCCGATCCATTACCAATTTGAGTAAGTTGGCCGAGGATGGAGATTTTGAGTTGGTACTCGTGACCAACCAGGACGGATTGGGTACGCCGTCTTTTCCCAACGAGGATTTCTGGCCTGCCCAGTACAAAATGTTAAAAACGTTGGAGCAGGAAGGGGTGGTATTTGCCGCCATACATATTGATAAAACCTTCGAGCATGAAAAGGCAGCTACCCGGAAACCCGGCACCGGTATGCTCCTCTCCTACCTCAATGGCGATTACGATCTGGAAAATTCCTATGTGATCGGCGATCGAAAAACGGACGTCCAGTTGGCAAAAAATATGGGATGCCAATCTATCTTTTTCGGTAAAGAGCAAGAACCCAATGCGGACCGGTGTTTTGACTCCTGGGATGAAGTGTATGCTTTTTTAAAATTGCCGCCAAGAAAAGCCCACATCACCCGAAATACATCAGAGACTAAAATTGCAATTGATCTAAATCTGGATGGTTCGGGAAAAAGCCAGGTGCATACCGGTTTGCCCTTTTTTGATCACATGTTGGACCAGTTGGCCAAGCATGGCGGCACAGACCTTAGCATTAAGGTCGATGGAGATTTGCATATAGACGAGCACCATACCATAGAGGATACGGCGCTGGCCCTGGGAGAGGCCTATCTTCAGGCGATGGGAGACAAAAAGGGAATCTATCGTTATGGATTTTTATTACCCATGGACGACTGTCTGGCGCAGGTAGCAGTGGATTTTGGAGGGCGGCCCTGGTTGGTATGGGAAGCCGATTTCAAGCGCGAAAAAATCGGAGACATGCCAACAGAAATGTTTTTTCACTTTTTTAAGTCCTTCAGCGATACGGCAAAGTGTAATCTGAATATCAAAGCCGAAGGGGATAACGAACACCATAAAATTGAAGCTATTTTCAAAGGACTGGCCCGAGCCATCAAAATGGCAGTACGAAAGGACCTTCAAGCCCTGGATCAACTTCCCAGTACCAAGGGCACCTTGTAAAACACAAAGGGCTATCCTGTCGTTTGGATAGCCCTTTTAAAAAATAACCACTTTTTTCTTATTGCTGCACGCTTTCGGTTTCTACTTACCTGGACCTAATATAGGTTTACCAAGCATTTTTCGGTGGTTAAAACCTCAAGAGTTTGTTTTCCAGTATGTACGAAGTCCCTTCATTATTGGATCGAATGCCTGGTATTTTTTGTTGCAAAAATTATTTTTACTATATTTAAACTAACATGTTAATAACCAAACTACCCCTAACCTGTCTTTATGGTACCTGCTGGTGTCTGTTGTTTTTCAATATAAGTTGTATCGGTAGCTACAGAGATGCAGAATCCCTGTATTTAAATGGCAACTATGAAAGGGCCATAAAGGAATTTGACAGGGTCCTATTTATAAGCGGAACGGATATTAAAGCGCTTCATCTGCGGGCAAGGTCCTATGAAGAACTAGGGCTACACCGGGAAGCATTGGCCGATTATCGTAAAATTTTAGCCTTGGAACCCACCTATGCACAAGCTTATGCCGGCATTGGAAAGATCGCCTGGGAGCAGGAGGATCTGAAAACAGCAGAAAAAAACCTTCTACTGGCCGCCATGCACGATCCCGAAGACTATGACATCCTGTTGTTATTGGCTCGCTCCCTGATCAAAAACGGTAGATACAAAAGTGCGGTTGAGTTTTTGGAAGAGGCCAGCCAGCTCCAACCTAATGAGCCCGAGCCTTATTTTTACAAGGGCATTGCCATGGCCTACTCAGGAGACGGTCTGGGAACAATTGTTTCCTTTAACAAATACCTGGAGATCGAGCCGGATAACCTTACTGCTCACTATAACAGAGGGTTTGCCCTGATGAAACTAGGCTACATAGAATGGGCTGTGGAAGATTTTGACTGGGTATTGGAGGAAGAACCTAAACATTATGATGCCTTGGCCAGGAGGGCACTGTGCTTAATAGAAGAAAATCCACGTCAGGCCTGTTTTGATCTGGAAACCGCTGCCAGGAACGGTAATCTACTGGCCAAATCAAACCTTTCGCGATGCGCGGAAAGCCGCTAACCCTTAGCAACTGAGGTAAAACCATCTTTTTTACAATTTTTAACTTCTTTGAAAGGCTAAAAATTTCCGTATCCCAAAGAAAATACGGTTTTTAATTTTACTTTTGTTTTCCGGTATATGAAAAGCAATAAATTAGTCATTATCCCTACTTACAATGAAAAGGAGAATATCCAGGACATCATTAGTGAAGTTTTGGCGCTCCCGGAGCATTTTGACGTGTTGGTCATCGATGATGGCTCTCCGGATGGCACGGCAGCGTTGGTAAGGGAAATGAAAACCATTTATTCCTCCAACTTATTTTTAAAAGAACGACAAGGGAAACTAGGTTTGGGGACTGCCTACCTGGAGGGCTTTACCTATGCCCTGCAAAATGGGTACGAATACATTTTTGAAATGGATGCCGATTTTTCCCACAACCCCCGGGACCTGAGCAAATTATACGAGGCGGCTTTCCGGGATGGGCACGATATGGTAATTGGCTCGCGGTACGTATCAGGGGTGAATGTGGTTAACTGGCCCATGGGAAGGGTGTTGATGTCCTTTTTCGCAAGTAAATACGTGCAATTTATTACCGGTATTCCCATCAGAGACACTACCGCTGGCTTCGTTTGTTACCGAAGCCGGGTATTGGAAGCCATCAATCTGGAAAAAATCCGGTTTATCGGTTATGCTTTCCAAATAGAAATGAAATTCACGGCATGGAAACTCGGGTTCGATATTTTTGAGGTGCCCATTATTTTTACGGACCGAACCAGAGGTACCTCGAAAATGTCCAAACACATTTTCAGAGAAGCCGTTTTTGGCGTGATCTACATGAAGCTAAAGAGCATGTTTAAAAAATACCGGCCAGTCAATCAAACTTGATGGATTTGATCGGGTTTACATTACTGATGATCATCGCAGGTAAGAACAACACAATGGTTGTCACGCCTAATACCAACACATTAAGGCCAATAATAGTGGGCCAATCCCAGAATACCGGAACATAGCTCATGTAGTAATTTTCTGCATTGAGGCTTACCCAACGGGTTTGTTCCTGAATAAACCCAAACCCAAGTCCTATTAAATTCCCTAAAAACAGGCCCCTCCCAATGATGCGGATGCCATTCCAAATAAAGATATTTCGGATTTGTTTGTTCTTAGCTCCCAGTGCTTTTAATAGTCCAATCATCGAGGTTCTTTCCATGATCAGGATAAATAAAATCGATACCATATTAAAGGCAGCCACAAAGAGAATCAAAGCCAAAAACACATAAACATTGTTATTCAACAGTTCCAGCCAATCAAAAATTTGAATGAATTTATCCGTCACCTTTACCAGTCGCAGGTCGTAGTCAATATAATCATACAATTCAGCTTCGAAACGATCAATTTGTGCCGGATCGTTCAAAAAGACCTCAAAACCTCCTACCTGATCCATGTCCCAATCATTGAGTATCCGAATGAGTTGGATGTCACCGAGGACAATTTTATCGTCAAAATCCTCCAGAAACGTTTCGTAAATCCCCACTACTGTAAGTCTTCGGAACCGGGGGGGATCCTGTACAAAGTACATCGTCACCTGGTCTCCGAGTTCCAGAAGCATTTTCCGGGCGATCTTTGAACTGAGAATGATTTCATTGGAGGCGGAACGCCCTTCGGAAAATTGGATAAACCGACCTTCAACCAGGGAATTCTTGAACGAGACACTATCAAACTCAGGCCCCACCCCTTTCATCATCACCCCTTCTACCTCCTCTTCACCCTTAATCAAGGCAGGCTTATTCGCATAACCCTGCACATGTCGTATATAGTCTAGCTGTTCAAAATTCGTATAAAAATTGCTCTCGGTACTGGTTGGAGACTCATCCAGGGCCTGGCTCATGACAAACCTATTGACCTGGTAATGGCCCGTAAAAGAAAAAACCTTATCGGAAATAACCGTTTGAAACCCTTCCAGTATTAGAAACGAAATAATCATGATCGAAAGCCCTAACGCAATACTGGCTACGGCAATCCGATGAATGGTACCGGTGAAACCTCCCGTCTTTTTAAAACTGATTCTTTTTGCAATGAAGTAGGAAAGGTTCAATGAAGTCGTTTATTTTGTTAGATAAAATGCAAATTAACATGAAGGATATAAAATTAATACTTCTATTGACATTTTTGTTCGGGAATCTGACTTTTTGTACCAACCGGTCCGATTCCAAGGAAAACGAGCAAAAGATGGATTCCCTGGATACGGCCAACCCTATCCTCCCCGGTGCAGACAGGCCCCAGGTATATTTGCCGAAATTAAAAGACAAACGGGTAGCACTTGCCGTAAACCAGACCAGCGTCCTAACTCAAAAAAAGCACCAGCATCTGGTTGATTTCTTGTTAGAGGAAGGTGTTGCCGTTCAGAAGGTCTTTGTACCGGAACACGGCTTTCGGGGAGATGCCGATGCCGGTGAAAAAGTAGAAAATCAAGTAGACCCTCAAACAGGTTTGCCTTTAGTCTCCTTATATGGCGACTCTAAAAAACCATCCCGCGAAGCCTTGTCCGATGTAGATGTGGTGCTATTTGATATTCAGGATGTGGGGGTGCGGTTTTATACCTTTATCAGTACCTTGCATTACCTGATGGAAGCCTGCGCAGAGCAAGGAAAGCCATTGATGATCATGGATCGTCCTAACCCTAACGGCGACTACGTGGACGGCCCTGTATTACAGCCGGGATTTGAAAGCTTTGTTGGCATGCATCCCATTCCGGTCGTACATGGGCTCACGGTGGGTGAATTAGCCCAGATGATCAATGGAGAGGGTTGGCTAAAAAACGGGGTCCAGGCAGAAATAGATATTATTGAAATTGATCAATGGAAGCATTCGGATCCTTATGCATTACCTATAAAACCCTCCCCCAACCTTCCCAATGACCTTTCCATCCGGCTTTACCCCTCACTTTGCTATTTTGAAGGCACCAATATCAGTTTGGGAAGGGGAACCTTATTCCCATTTCAGGTGTATGGCTATCCCGATCCGAAATTCGGTGACTTTACCTTCACCCCGGTAAGTATAGAGGGCATGTCAAAAAATCCCCCACAGCAAGACAAGCTTTGCTACGGCAAGGATCTCCGATCGGAGCCTCTTACCCATCAATTTACCCTGAAATACCTTCTGGAAGCCTATCGTATAGCGGATAATGGGCCCGCTTTCTTCAATAACTTTTTTGATAAACTGGCAGGTACGGATGCCCTGAGAAAAGCTATTTTGAATGGGGACAATGAATCTGAAATCCGGGAGTACTGGAAGGAAGACCTGGACCAATACCTTCAAATGAGAGCCAACTACCTGATTTACGAATAAACCCGATATGAAAAAAGCGCTTCGCATTATCTACATGGGCACACCCGACTTTGCGGTAGCCCCGCTGGAACTACTGATCAAGGAAGGGTGGAACATTGTGGCGGTCATCACCGCCTTGGATAAGCCTCAGGGAAGAGGAAGAAAACCTAAATCCTCACCGGTCAAGCTCCTGGCAGAGGAGCACCACATACCCGTACTTCAGCCACCCAACTTAAAGAATGAGCAATTTCTGGAAAGGTTGAAACAATTCCGGGCCGACCTTCAGGTAGTGGTGGCATTTCGAATGCTCCCGGAGGTAGTTTGGTCCATGCCTCCTCTGGGAACGTTTAATCTTCATGCTTCCCTGCTGCCGGATTACAGAGGAGCCGCACCGATCAATTGGGCCTTGATCAATGGGGAAAGTAAAACGGGTGTCACCACTTTCTTTTTGCAACAAGAAATTGATACCGGAAACATTCTTTTTCAGGAAGAAGAACCCATCATACCGGAAGACAATGCCGGTAGTCTGCACGATAAACTGATGCAAACGGGGGCCAAACTCGTCCTGAAAACGGTAGAAGCCATCGCATTGGATAAGGTGAATCCTAAAAGTCAAGATCACTCCAAATCCCTGCATCACGCACCAAAAATTTACCGTGAAACCTGTGAAATAAACTGGAAGCAGCCCGCAGGCGAAATACACAACCTGATCAGAGGCCTATCCCCCTATCCCGCTGCCTGGTGCAAAATCGGTTCCAAAACATGCAAAATTTTCGAAAGTGAGGTCCTGCAAAAAGATTCGGATCTGAACCCCGGGGAATACGCTACCGATAACCAATCCTACCTTCATTTTCAAACGGGGAAGGGAATGGTAGCCGTTCATGAACTGCAGTTGGAAGGAAAGAAACGAATGGGGATTGCAGATTTTTTGCGAGGAAATCCACTGACAAAAAGGGATGGCAACTCAGGAGGAACTGACTAATAGTAAGATCTGGAGACCCAAATAGCCTGGATAAATGAGGGCACTTCTACTACTAGCGTAAAAATCGATGGATATTCCATAGGCCATTAAACTTACCTGTCTTTACGCGGTCTAACTTTCTGAATGGTACCCTTAATAGATGCAAAACTTTTAGAGATGATAAAAACCCCAGAAACCCGGGACAAAGGGTATCGGGTGCTTATCGAAACCTATCAGAAACGAGTTTATGGCCTGGTTCGAAAAATGGTCATCATCCATGAAGACGCCGATGATGTGGTTCAGAATACCTTTATCAAAGCATTTAAAAACATCCATAAATTCAATCACAAATCCTCCTTGTTTACCTGGATTTATCGAATTGCCGTAAACGAGAGTCTGAATTTCCTGGAAAAGAAAAAAAGATGGACTTTTTTTTCAATGGAGGATCATCACGAAGTAATGGAGAGCTACCTGGACAAATCCCCTTTAGTAGATGGCGATGAAATCCAGCGGAAACTACAGAAAGCCATTATTCGCTTACCGGAGAAACAACGATTGGTGTTTAATTTGAGGTACTTCGAAGAACTTCCTTATGAGGAAATCAGCAAGATGACCCAAACCAGTGTAGGTGGCCTGAAAGCGAGTTATCATCATGCTGTAAAAAAACTTGAAGAAATTCTGAAGGAGGAGTAAACCTTTGGATAATAATTCTGTCTAAAACGTAGTATGAGCAAATTTCCAAAAGAAACAATACATAAGGTTCCGGAAAACTACTTTGAAAGTCTTCCAGATAAAATCCTGTCAAAAAGGAAACAACGGATCAAACAATTCTACCTTAGTGGGGTCGCAGCAGCGGCTGTTTGCATCATTGGTTTTTTCTTTCTGATGGTTCGTTCCACTGAGATTGAATGGGTAAATTATCAAGCTGAGATCAATGAAGATGTGGAATATTACATCAGTACGGGAGCTTGGAACGAAGAAGATGTGCTGCTATTGGCAGAAAATCCGAATGATTTGCTGGATGCAATTGCAGAAGAAGAATGGAATTACCAACTTGGTGAAGAGGGGGAAGAATTGTTGTTGAATGAAATTTTGTATTGATATGAAATCGACACGATTAAAATCATCATTAAACACACAGGGCAATGATTATTTTAATCGTCAAAGATTCTCCCGATTTGGTATCGGGACAGGCAATGTGACCACTAAAAGACAATTATAAACACATGAAAAAATGGATCATTATAGTCCTTCTAGTTGGGTTTAGCCTAAACGGATACGGGCAGCGGGAAAGAAGTATAGATAGAGAAAAGCTGGATGCCGCAAGAGTAGCTTTTATTACTAATCGACTTTCGCTGACTCCGGATCAAGCAGAGCGATTCTGGCCGCTGTTTAATGAATATCAGGAAAGCAGGGAAGAACTGATGTGGGATTTGCGCGGTATATCCAAAAAAGGTGAAGAGGAGTCGATCAGTAATGCCGAAGCGAGTCAAATGATTGAGCAGCGCTTTTCCTTGCAACAAGAATTGCTGAATCAGGAAAAAGAATTTATGGAAAAAGTGTCGGTAGCTTTAACTCCGGTACAAGCTTTGCAGTTAAACGAGGCAAATCGAGATTTTACGCGCCATATATATCGGATGCAGCGGAGGAACAGGGAGAAAAACCCACGGGAATAAGCCAACTACAAGTAATAAACCAACGACACCACCTTTTTACAAGGGATGGTAAACTACCTTAAGAACCGGCAATGAGCCGGTTTTTTTGGTTTATACCCGGTAATTTTTCGTTTATTTGTACCATGCAGCAGGCAATATCATTAATAGCATTAAATGAGCTGATAAAAAACACCCTGGACACGACCCTTTCTCCAACTTATTGGGTGATTGCCGAAATTGGCGAATTGAGGGAAGCTGTGAAAGGGCATGCCTACCTGGACCTTATTGAAAAATCCGAAGGGGGTATTTTGGCAAAAATTCGGGGAAATATCTGGTCTTACACCTATCAGGCGATTAAAAGAAAATTTGAAGCGGCCACGAATACACGTTTAAAAAGCGGTATGAAAATATTGGCACTGGTAACGGTTCAGTTCCATGAGCTCTATGGAATAAGCCTGGTGATAAAGGATATCGATCCAAATTTTTCCCTGGGGGAACGGGCCCGGCGAAGGCAGGAAATACTGGATCAGTTGAAATCGGAAGGACTATTGAATCTAAATAAGCAATTCGTTCTTCCAAAAGTAAGCCAGAAAATCGCCATAATAAGCTCCGTGACAGCGGCGGGTTACGGAGATTTTGTGAACCAGCTGGAACAAAATGCTAACGGATACCAGGTACACTATCGCTTTTTTCAGGCATCCATGCAGGGAAAGGAAGCCGCCAAAGAAATCATTCAGTGTATACAGCAGGTTGAAGCGCAGCAAATGAAAGCTCCTTTTGACCTGCTAGTCCTTATCCGTGGTGGTGGTGCTCAAACCGATCTGGACTGCTTTGACGATTATGAACTGGCGAAAGCCATCGCTAACGCGGCCCTACCCATTGTCACAGGAATCGGACACGAGAGAGATGAATCCATAGCCGATATGGTAGCGCATACGCGATTGAAAACACCTACTGCTGTTGCTAGCTTCATATTGTCGGGATTTCAGGAATACGAGGACATGCTTCGTCGCCAACTGCTTTTCGTCGAAAGATATGCCCAAAAGACCTTGAAGAAGAGTTCTGACAGCCTGCTGGGAAAAGTCCATTTGCTAAAAAGCCTCTTTCAGGGAAAAATTTCCGAAAAGAAAAACAACCTGGATCATTTTTCCCGGCAAACCCAGCGGCTTTCACTACATGCTTTGGAAAAAATGTCCTTAAAGGTGGATACCCGGCAGCAATCTTTAAAAAGAGCCAGCCTTTTGGGTATTCAAAAAGAACAAAGCAAGTTGGAGCAACATGAGAAAGCCATACAGCGTGCGAACCCGGAGTTCCTGCTGGCAAGAGGCTATACCCGGACGGAAAAAAACGGTGTGCCCATACATCGAACCGATCTAAAACCAGGAGATAAAATCGTTACATTTAGTCAGCAAAACATTATTGCATCTGAAATCAAAAAAATAGAGAAAAATGAGTGATACCACGGAAAACCTCTCCTACGACGAGGCACTTTCAAGACTGGAAACAATCGTGGCCCTACTGGAGGAACAGGATTTGGGCATGGACGAGCTTACCCGTTTGGTTCGGGAGGCTGGTTCCCTGGTCAAAACCTGCCGGAAAAAATTGAAGGTAACCGAGGAGGAGATAAGAAATTCATTTCTGGAAGAAGACCAGGCAGAAGATTAATGCAGGAATTAAATCAGTTAAACTTTCCTGGAATTACGTTTGCGGTACATGGTATGTAATCCAAAAATAGTACATTTGCCGGAAGATAATCGGACCTTTTTTTCATGAACAAACCACCCAAAGAAGAGGCAGAAAAACAGATTGCCGCATTGGCGGAGACGATCAATCATCACAATCATTTGTATTATCAGGAAGACCGTTCCGAAATCAGTGATTTTGAGTTTGATCAGTTGTTGGAAAAACTTGTTTTTTTGGAGTCGCTTTATCCGGAGTTAAAACAACCAGATAGTCCTACCCAGCGCGTAGGAGGTACGATTACAAAAAACTTTGAAACTGCCATACATGCAGTACGCATGTTGTCATTGGGAAACACGTACTCCAAGGAAGAGTTGGTTGCCTTCGATGAGCGGGTGGCGAAAGGGCTGGGACATCGGAATTTTGAGTACCTGTGTGAGTTGAAATTCGACGGAGTGGCCATCAGTCTGGTTTATGAAAATGGCCTTCTGGTACGAGCCGTCACCCGGGGAGATGGATACAAAGGAGATGTGGTGACGGAAAACGTCAAAACCATTCGCTCCATCCCCTTGGTAATAAAAAATAAGAATTCCCTTCCCCCCTACTTTGAAGTCCGGGGTGAAATTTTTCTTTCCAGGAACGTTTTTGATAAGATCAATGAGGAGCGAATAAGCCGGGGAGAAAACCCACTGGCTAATCCCAGGAATGCTGCCTCCGGAACCCTGAAAATGCAGGATTCGTCCATTGTAGCAAAGAGAAGGCTGAACTGCTACCTCTATCAGTTGATAGCGGATGAACTTCCCATGATAAAGCATGAAGAAGCCATTGCCAACTTAATCAACTGGGGCTTTAATGTCTCCCCTACGTTTAGGAAATGCGCTGGCCTGGAGGAAGTAATGGACTACATTGAAGAGTGGCGAGACAAGCGACAGCAACTACCGGTAGAAACCGATGGAGTGGTCATCAAGGTCAATGATTACCGGCAACAGGAAGAGCTGGGCTTTACGGCTAAAATTCCCAGATGGGCTATTGCATTCAAATACAAAGCCGAAAGTGCAGAAGCTACCTTGCTTTCGGTCACTTATCAGGTTGGGAGAACAGGAGCCATTACGCCGGTAGCTAATCTCTCTCCCGTTTCGCTGGCAGGGACCATTGTCAAAAGAGCTTCCCTGCACAATGCCAATGAAATTTTACGATTGGATTTGCATGAAGGCGACGTGGTGCTGGTAGAAAAAGGAGGCGAAATAATACCCAAAATCACCGGCGTTGTACAGGAAAGAAGGTCTAAAGACAGCATTCCCATCAGCTATATCGATACCTGCCCCGAATGTGGAACGTCATTGGAAAGAAAGGAAGGAGAAGCGAAACATTTTTGTCCCAACGAAGACGGATGTCCCCCGCAAATTTTGGGTAGAATCGAACACTTTGTATCTAAAAGGGCCATGGATATTGATTCCTTAGGCACCGAGCGTTTACGTGCATTGATCCAGCAGGGCTACGTGTCCAATCCCGCCGATATTTATGACCTGCCCGATAAAAAACGGGAACTGCTTGGTCTCGAAATTTCGGAGGAACAGTATTCGAAAAGTAGCGACGGGTATTTGCTGGTCAGCATAAAAAAAGCCCTGTATGCCCTGGTCCAACAGGTTACCTTAAAAGATATTGAAGGATTTCTCGATCAGAATACTTCCTTGAATCAGCTCGATAAGCTTTTGAATTTTGCCGAAAGGGAGAAAGTCAAACCTGGAAGAGGAAAAGAAAATGCCTTGAGGCTACAAAAACTGATTGATTTGGTAAGAAATCAGGATTTTGATTCTGTGCCGGATTTTGTGCCTGTTGCCTTTGTCCTGGCAAGCATCCTACCGGAAGGAAAAGCCAACTTAACGAACCTCATCGCCCAATCAAAAAACAGGAGCAGTTTACATGATCTGCTAATCCAGGGAAAACTTGAAATTCCGGAGGCAGCGGAGGATCAAATCAATAAGCTTAAAGGGAATACTTTTCAGGAAGGAGTGGTAACTAATATGATGGAAGGCATCCGGGTATCCCTAAGCCAACCTTTTCCAAAAGTATTATTCGCCCTGGGTATTCGGAATATCGGGGAAAATACAGCCGTCTTATTGGCAAAGCACTTCAAAAGCATCACTCATCTAATGAATGCTTCTGATCAGGATCTTCTGGATATCAATGGTGTGGGAGAAACCCTGGTTAATAGTATCCGTGAGTTTTTCAATAATGAAAAAAATGGTGAAATTATCCGACGATTGAAGGAAAAAGGACTTCAGTTTGAGTTGGAAGAATCGGAAATGCGTCTGGTAAGCAGGGCATTGGAAGGAAAGAAAATCCTGGCCTCTGGACGATTAATCCATTTTAAAAGGGATGAAATCATCGATTTTATCGAGTCCCATGGTGGCAGTTACGTGAAATCGGTATCCAAAAATTTGGATTTTATCGTTGAGGGAGAAGAAATGGGACCTAGTAAAAAAGAAAAAGCGCTAAAGCTGGGAATTCCGTTGATCACAGAAGAAGCGTTTCTTGAAATTTGTAAAACATCATAAAAGTCTAAAAGAAAATAATGAAATGGATTAGGGAATATTTTGTGAAGAATGCTTTGGAAAAGCCAAAGAAAAAGAAGGCCCAAAAGTCCATCTTATTGCATATAGAAAATATTAAAACGATCGCGATATTAGGGAATAATAAAGATGAAATTGAGCAGATATCGGAAGTTATTCACCGGGACTTGAATAAGGATATTAAAATTCTGGGTAATTACTACGATGAAAAATCGGAGGATCAACAGGCATTTTCCTACAAAGATTTCACACTAATTGGAAAACCGGGAGAAAAACTAAACCAATTACTTTCCCTTCGACCAGATTTGATTATTTTTACCTCTGAAAAGCTGAATTACTTTACCCTCTATCTGCTTCAATTACAATCAGCATCTTACAGTATGGGTTTTTTTAGCGAGGAATTGAAACCTTATCTGGATCTGATGCTAAGTGAAGAAAAAAAAGATATACAATCGGGTACGGCATCATTGATTAAGTATTTAAAGCAGATCAACTAGCATAATGAAAAAGTTTAAAGGTACCGGCGTCGCGTTGGTAACTCCTTTTACGGAGGATGGTTCCATTGATTATCCTGCTTTGGAGCGGGTGATCGAACACGTTATTCACGGGAACGTAGAATACCTGGTCGTTCAGGGCACAACAGGAGAATCGGCTACGCTGTCGGAAACAGAAAAATCGGAAGTCCTTCGCTTTATCAAAAAAATAAACCGACAAAGGCTTCCAATTGTTTATGGATTAGGGGGTAATAATACGCAGGCCATTTTAGATACCATGAATGCAATCGATTTCTCAGAAATTGATGCCATATTATCCGTTAGTCCGTATTATAATAAACCCAGTCAAGAAGGGATCGCCGCTCACTACGAGGCCATTGCAGATCATTGTCCTGTTCCGGTAATTCTCTACAATGTGCCGGGAAGGACCATGTCAAACATAAACTACAAAACTACGCTTCGTCTCGCGAAACATCCTAATATAATAGGTATCAAAGAAGCAAGTGGAAATCTGGATCAATGCATGCGCATTGCGAAAAACAAGCCGGAGGACTTTTTATTATTATCCGGTGATGACATGACCACTATTTTTATGCGAAGTATCGGTGCTGAAGGGGTGATTTCCGTTCTAGCGAATGCCTATCCCGAGATAATTGGATCCATTATCCATGGAAACGCTTCTTACTCAAAGAAGGGGACGTTTAGTTTACTGGAGATAAATCCACTGATGTACGAAGAAAGCAATCCTGTAGGTGTAAAATGTCTCATGGAAAAGCTGGGCCTTTGTAGCGATTATGTAAGACTCCCACTCCTTAGGGCTTCTGAAGATTTGAAAAGCAGAATTGATCTGGCTGCAAACAATGTCAACAGCAGGCATTTCTATTCTCCCCACCTGGATTAATAATCATTAAAAGGGTAAAAAAAAGGAACTCAAAATTGAGTTCCTTTTTTTTACCAGATTAAGAGTTTTTGATGTCTTGAACCTCTTTACGGATATCCTGAGCTAAATTTTTTAAATCCTGCATGCCTTTCCTTACCCTTGTACCAGCTGCTTGATTTTTCTTATCGTAAAATTTGTCAAAATCAGCTTCCAGCGACATGATAAGATCCTTGATTTCACTAAATCTGTTCATAATTAAAAGTTAATTTGGTTGATGATGAGATTAATTTTTGATTCAATATAGTTAAAATGTTTATAAATATACAGTTTAAGCGGTTTTTTCTCCTTTTATTCACCAAATGAAGTTGCCAATTCGGTGGTCTTGTAGAATCCACTGCTTAACTTACCCTTTATGGCTTCAAATGCCGCGATCGTTTCCTTCACATCTTCCAGGCTATGCACTGCTGTAGGAATTAACCGCAATATAATCATTCCTTTCGGAACCACAGGGTAAATCACTACTGAGCAGAAAATATTGTAGTTCTCTCTTAAATCTTTACTCAGCGTTGCCGCCTCTCCTACCGTTCCATTGAGCACTACCGGAGTTACGGGTGAATTGGTCGAACCGATACTAAAGCCCTTTTCCTTCAGCCCACCTTGTAAAGCGTGAACAATTTTCCACAAATTCTCCCTGAATTCAGGTCGGGTTCTGAGGATTTCCAGTCGCTTCAATCCTCCCTCTACCATTATTAACGGCAAAGCTTTGGCAAATATTTGAGAACGCATGTTGTATTTCAAATAATGAATTACCTTAGCATCACCAGCAATAAATGCGCCAATGCTTGCCATGGATTTGGCGAAAGTAGAAAAATAAAGGTCTACCTGCTCTTGCACGCCTTGTTCTTCACCGCTTCCGGCTCCCGTCTTTCCCATGGTTCCGAAGCCGTGTGCATCGTCTACCAATAAACGAAATTGGTATTTTTCCTTGTATTGGACAATTTCTTTGAGATTCCCCATATCCCCGGTCATCCCAAAGACTCCCTCAGTAATGACCAAAATGCCACCGCCCGATTCTTTGGTAAGCCTTTCCGCTCGTTTCAATTGCTTATCCAGGCTTTCCATGTCGTTATGTGGAAACACAAAACGCTTGCCCATATGCATTCGAAGGGCATCGATGATGCAAGCATGGCATTCACCATCATATACGATCACATCCTTGCGATCGATCAATGAATCGATCACACTCATGATTCCCTGATAGCCATAATTAAGCAAATAGGACTTTTCCTTTCCTACAAATTCAGCCAATTCATCTTCCAGCTTTTCGTGTAAGTCCGTACTTCCAGACATTATTCGAGCACCCATGGGATAGGCGGCGCCCCATTTTCGGGCAGCCTCTTCATCTGCCTTTCTTACCTCCGGATGGTTGGCCAGCCCTAAATAATTATTCAAACTCCAAGTCAGTACTTCCTTTCCTTTAAACTTCATTCGGGGAGCTATTTCTCCCTCTAGCTTTGGAAATGTGAAGTACCCTTCTGATATCTCGGAATGCTTTCCCAAAGGACCGAGGTTGGTGTTCAATTTTTCAAATATATCCAATGTGCAAATACTTTTGATGTTCAACTATTAGCTTCTGTTCTGGAATTCAAACCTCCAAAACTACTATTTTTAAGTGGTTTCCGCAAAATTACACCGATTTTTGGTTTCTTCTTTCTTTTGAAGCCACTTACTGAATTATTCCAAATAAGATTTAATAATTTTGTCCGGCTTGCCCGGAAAGAGTCAAAACGGCTTTGTAAATAATAAAATAACGGGAAAGCGTTCCTTCGGCTTATCATTATATCTTATGGAAATTAGTAACAAAACAATCGTCTTAGCATCAAAATCACCGAGAAGACAACAGTTAATGAAAGAAATGGGCCTTTCGTTTACCGTCAGAAGCCTGAATGCGGATGAGTCTTTTCCGGAACACCTTGATCCAATGGTCGTGGCTGAATTTCTTGCCGAAAAAAAGGCTGACGCTTACTTACCATACTTGTATGATGAGGAAGTTTTGATTACCGCCGACACGACTGTTATCTATGAAAACCGAATTTTCAATAAGCCAGCCAATGCGCGCGAGGCCCGGGAAATGCTCCAACTTCTTCAGGGAAAAACCCACGAAGTGATCACCGGTGTGTGCATCCGAGACCTGCAACATAAAATCGTTTTTTCAGACCGCACCCGGGTTGATATTGCTCCACTTCAAGACATTGAAATCGATTACTACATCAAAGAATATCAACCATTTGACAAAGCAGGTGGCTACGGAATCCAGGATTGGATCGGATTAATTGGAATCAGCAGCATCCAGGGTTCCTATTATACGGTCATGGGTCTCCCTGTACACAAGGTTTATCAACACCTCAAAGCTACCTATGATTTACAATACTGAATCTTTGCATAGCGGTTAGGTGGGAATTTTTTTTGAAAACTCCTTTAGAATTTTGTCCACAGAGGTTTGGAGGTTTTTGCTTTTTTGCTTGGGTTTGGTAATTTCCCCAACGGCACTGATCCGCATCACCACCTTATCCTGCCTGGTGTCAATAAAATCTACCACCAGCTCTCCCATATCGTAATTTTCCACTCTAAATCCGCTATTACCGAATCCATAGGGCATCATCCAGGGATTGTACATGCCCATTCCGAAATATGGACTCATCATGGGTGTGGAATTAACCTCTTTCTGTCGGTCCGTTAGGTTGGTATTATACCGTACAATTAAATCCGGCTTTTCCATATCCTGTTCAAAACCAAATGATTTCATACCTTCCGTAAGCCTGTACTGAAGGTTATCCTCCAATACAGGGGACTCAAAGGCTACTTTGTCATAATATTGATTGATTACAAAAAAGGTTTGATAATCTTCAATGCTAGCTACTTCATTTTTCTCCAAAAACACCCGCACCGGACTACAAGAAGTAATCCATATCAAAGCGGATACCATCACTATGCTGAACGTAAATTTCATAATCTGTACCTTAATTTTTACCTTCAAGACGAAAATCAAATCAAAAATGTTGTGAAGAATCGGATAAAATGATCCTTTATAAAGCACAACGGCTATGGAAATATTAATCCATAAAATAATCCAAAAATCCTTTTGAGTAATGGTAAAAACCTGGGACATTAACTGCGATTTGGGTGAAGGCATGCAGAACGACGAATTAATCATGCCCTTTTTGGGGAGTTGCAATATTGCTTGTGGGGGCCATGCGGGTGACGAAGGGAGTATAAGAAAAACGGTAAAATTGGCCAGAAAACACCTGGTGAACGTGGGTGCCCACCCCTCCTATCCGGACAGGGAAAATTTTGGCAGAGTTCCCCTTGCAATTGATTTTGAAAGGTTGGAAAAGAGCCTCTCGGCCCAGATTCATGCGGTAAAATCAGCGGCAGAGGAATGGCACCTACCCTTGCACCACATTAAATTTCATGGTGCCCTGTACCTGGAGAGCCTTAGCAACGGCATTCTGGCGGAGAAATTGGCTCAATTCATACAGCGGGAATTTCCAGGTAAAATGATTTATGCACCGTTTGGCTCTGCCATTTCCAGGGCTGCCAATCGGAAAAAGGTACCGATTGCCTACGAAGTTTTTGCTGACCGGTGCTATCAATCCCCGGTTCAATTGTTGAGCAGGAAGGATCCGAAGGCTGTTTTGATGACGTTACTCGAAATAGAGCAACAAGTTTCCCTTTTTCTGGCAGCTCAGCAGGTAAAGACAGTGGATGGAACCTGCTTGCCCATCAAAGCAGACACGATCTGTGTCCATGGAGACCATCCCTTGGCCGTGGAAATCGTAACTTTAATAGCACGAAAAATGGGCGAAACCAAAAAGCTATGAATCATCCCGTTCAGATAATTCCCATCAGTCCCGACATCCTGGAAATACACTGGCCGGAAAAAATCAGTGAGCCTATTTTATTTGAGATCCTGGCCGTTAAGCGATTTTTACATGAAAAATGGACCGGTAAAATCCATCGTATGTATCATGGATATCAAGTCCTGGGGATTGTGTTAATAGAAGGCCAGGATTTGGCAACCCGTATTAGCGAGGTGTATGCCATTCTGAAAGAAAACTTTCAACCCGGATATAATCCGTCGGAATTCAGGACATGGAAACTTCCGGTTTGCTACGATTTAAAGTTGGTTCCGGCACTCGAACGCTACCTTGATAAGAAGTCTATTGAATGGGGGGATTTTGTAGAAATGCACACAGAAAATAGCTACCGCTTGTATTTCTACGGTTTTTTACCGGGATTTATGTACCTGGGGGGGCTGGAAGAGCGACTTCATATTCCAAGGAAGGCCATTCCCGATCGAAAAATCCCTGGCGGTTCGGTGGCCATCGGCGGAAGTCAAACGGGCGTTTATCCGATGGATAGTCCAGGCGGATGGTACGAAGTAGGCAAAACGCCCATCCCCTTTTTTGGTCAAGGTGAGTTAAGGGTTCCGTTTCGTCCGGGAGATGCCATCCAATTCGAATCGATATCCCTTTCCCGTTTTAACCAGTTAAAGCAAAAAGAAAATTTTTCCTGGACAAAGTGGGAGGAAAATGGCTAAGCTAAGATTAGAAAAATCAGGTATTCTGACCACCATTCAGGATCTGGGTAGGCCTGCCTATTCCGCATTAGGCGTGCCCCTGTCAGGACCTATGGACAAACAATCTTTTTTGCTCGCCAATCACTTAATGCGAAAGTCCCCTGCTGATGCTTGCCTGGAAATCTATATGGGAAACCTGGAAATGGTCTTTGACAGCACCTGCCAGGTGGTTCTAACCGGAGCCTCCGGAGAAATTAGCTGCGGAAGCAAGTCCTATCTCACCAATGAAATCATACCGGTGCAAAAAGCGGAAAAATTGACCCTTTCCGGTTTTAAAAATGGCCAATGGGCCTACCTGGCTATCAATGGATCCTTTCTTTCCGAAAACATTATGGGTAGCCAAAGCTATTATCCGAGAATTACCGAAAAGGGAAGGTTAAATTCCGGAGAGGAAGTTCATTATCAGGCTGCCGAACACAGCATACCCCTTTTGCATGCAAAGGTAAAATCAAGCGTAGTTTCAAATTCCGACCCTCTACCTGCCTATAGGGGCCCATCGTTTTCCCTGCTTTCATCCGATCAACAGCACCGGTTAAAATCCGGCACCTTCACCCTCTCCAGGGAGCAAAACCGGATGGGGATCCATCTGGAAGAAAAAATTGCGCATTCACTACCGGAAATGATAACGACCCCTGTTTACCCAGGTACCGTTCAATTAACTTCCTCTGGAAAATTAATTGTATTGATGTTGGATGCTCAGGTAACGGGTGGTTACCACCGCCTATTACAGCTACCACAGCGGTCGATAGGAACCCTTTCCCAATTAAGGCCTGGTGAAAAATTCCGGTTTCAGCTGATGGACTTGCCTGAATGAGTTTTTGCAACTGCTATTAAAGGAATACTTCGTCAACACAGGGTTTTTGAAAGCCTTTTTTCTAATATTTAATGACATTAATCACCAATATGATCAAAATATCACCCTTATTTTTGATTTTGATTTATTTATTTGATAATATTGATATGAAATTAAACCCAGCGAACTCAACAACGTTTCAATAAGCCCATTTCAACCGAATCCGATTACCACTTTAACCACATTGAAATGATTGAGCCAAGAAGGGATTTTATTCGAAAAGTGGGACTTGCTGCCCTGGGAGCAGGCTGTTTCAGCAGTAGCATGGCGGCAGCCCCCCAGGTCAATAAAGGTAACTTTGAAATCCTGAAGAAAGTACGATTGCCGGAGGTCAAGGTTTCTTCCTCGCGGGTAATAAAAGAGAGCATCGGTTTGAGGCCTTTTCGCCGATCTGGACCCAGAATAGAAGCCCAGGAACTGGGTAATAAATTATTGATCCACAATTATGGTCATGGTGGAAGCGGATGGTCCTTATCCTGGGGTTCCGCCATGCTTGCCTGTGAATTGGTCCCCAACGATCCCAATTTAAAAAAAATCGGGGTAATGGGTTGTGGGGTATTGGGCCTCTCCACTGCCAGGACACTACAGAAAAAAGGCTATCAGGTAACCATTTACACCAAAGATGTCTACCCAAACGTGACCTCTGCCATGGCAACCGGCACTTGGTCTCCTTCGCATAAGTTAATTGACAACGATAAAATAACAGAAGAATTTCGAGAGAAATTTCAGAGGGCCTATTACCATTCATATTACACCTATCAGCGAATGTTGGGATTGAATCAGGTGGTAGACTGGATGGATAATTACAGTATTAAAACAGGTAATGGTGATAGAACGCAGGCCAAACCGGCAGTTCCCCGACTTAAAGACGGCCTGATAACTGAAGAAATGGATTTTTACCCGAAAGGAGAACCACTATCCCGCAGAGAAAATCCATTTAAATTCAAAAATGTCACGAAAAACCCTACTACCATTTTCAATATACCTTCTTACTTGAAAATGCTCACCAATGATTTTTTATTAACTGGAGGAAAGCTTGAAATAAAAGAATTTAACCGAATGGAAGATGTCGATTCCTTGCCAGAAAAATGCATCGTAAACTGCACTGGACTGGGATCCATGAAACTATTTGGCGATGAAGACATGCTTCCGGTTTCAGGTCAGCTGTGTTTTCTCATTCCACAACCGGAATTAAACTACAGGGCAAATATGTCCGGCGTTTATGTTATTCCAAGAAGAGATGGCATCATGTTAGGTGGGAATCACATCGAAGGTAACTGGGATACCCGTCCTGATCCGGCCGTTAAAGATAAATTTCTAACAACCGTTGAAGCCATGATGGAAAGACTTAAAGGATAAAAAAAGAGAGGAAACCCCAGGTTGGGGCCCGGAGCTTCCTCAGATTGAACTTAGCCACTAACAACTAATTCATGTCAAATCTATGAAAAATTTATTAAAAAACCATTTTTTCAGTCTGCGAGTGTGGATACTGAACCCATTACTTTCCCTTTTATTTTTAATCAAAAGAGTACGGTCCTTCCGGAATACCAGCGGCGCTAAATACGCATTCACTTTCACAGAAATTTCATCGGGGTAATTGCTATTTTGGCATTACAACATTTATTTTTATAGCTAACTAACCCTAAATGAAATGATCGTATTAAAAAATCCGCTACTCGTTGGACTATTGTTTTGCTTCCTATTGCCATACCAGGAAGTGCTTGCTCAGGGCACGGAGCCCCAAGGCGAAACCAAATCCAGCCTCTCCGAAATAACCCGGGAGATGGAGGAAATGCCCGGTTTAATTGACCTTTTCTGGGACTCGGAGAAAGGTAAAGTATGGATGGCCATTCCCAATGATGAACAAGAACTCCTTTATTACCCGTCTTTGGCTTCCGGACTAGGCTCTAATGATATTGGGCTTGATAGAGGACGGATATCCGGAGCCCATGTCATCCGGTTTGTTCCTGTGGGAGATAAACTGCTGATGCAAGCCGAAAATTATAGGTACAGGGCATCTTCATCCAATCCCATGGAAAAACAAGCTGTAAAAGAATCCTTTGCCTCCTCCGTTTTGTGGGCATTCAAAATAACAGCTAAGGATAATGACCGGATACTGGTAGATGGCACCGATTTCTTTTTACAGGATGCTATACAGGCAGCTGGTGCCATCAAACGCTCGGGACAGGGAACCTATAAAATCGATCCTTCCCGATCGGCTCTTTACAAGGCAAACACCAAAAGTTTTCCAAAAAACACAGAGATTGAGGCGAGCATTACCTTTACCGGAGACCAACCTGGAAATTTTATACGTCAAATCGTGCCGGATCCCAACGCCATCCAGTTGCATATCCACCATTCCTTTGTGGCTTTGCCGGATCCTGGATTCGAAATCCGGACATTTGACCCCAGGGCTGGGGTGAATGGCCTCAGTTATCACGATTACTCTACTCCTGTGGACCAGAACCTTGAAAAAAAGATCCTGCGAAGACATCGTCTGGTGAAAAAGAATCCGGAGGCAGCCATTAGTGAGGTAGAGCAACCTATTGTTTACTACATAGATCCCGGCACACCCGAGCCCATTCGTACCGCATTAATGGACGGAACGGCCTGGTGGGCTGAGGCTTTTGAAGCTGCCGGATTCAAGGATGCTTTTCAGGTTAAATTGCTCCCCGAAGATGTCGATCCAATGGATGTACGGTACCACCTGGTGCAATGGGTACACCGATCTAGCAGAGGGTGGTCCTATGGAGGCGGAGTGACCGATCCACGAACCGGTGAAATTATAAAAGGAAAGGTCACCCTGGGATCCTTAAGGGTGCGTCAGGATTACCTGATTGCCCAGGCATTGGCTGGAAATTTCGATACCACCAACCCTGATAATGAAGTGATGATGGATCTGGCATTGGCCCGGATGAGGCAGCTGGCAGCTCATGAAGTAGGTCACACGCTGGGATTGCCACATAACTACATCGCCAGTGCCAAAGGAAGGACATCGGTAATGGATTATCCGCACCCTACCCTGTCAATAGACAACGGTGTCATTGATCTTTCCAATGCCTATGCCGAAGGCATCGGAAGCTGGGATATTACTGCGATTAAAATGGCCTATCGATCCATTCCCTCCGGCATGGATGAGCAGGAAGCATTCGACCTATGGGTCCGGGAGTATCGGGAAGAAGGGTTGGATTTTCTCTCGGATCAGGATGCGAGGCCAGCAGGATCGGCCCATCCGGAAACCCACCTATGGGACAATGGAAGTGACCCGGTTGAGGAACTAGAAAACACTTTGGAAATTCGAAAAATTGCACTGAAAGATTTTGGACCAAAAAACATTCCTACAGGAACGCCCCTTGCCAAAATGGAGGAGCTTTTGGTTCCCCTCTATCTTCTACACCGATACCAGGTAGAGGCTGCCGCTAAGGTAATCGGAGGGGTTAGGTATGGGTATGCTTTGAAAGGAGATGCCATGGAAGGCCAGCAGGTAGTCCCTCGCGACAAGCAATTGGAGGCCCTGAAGCAGTTGCTGCGTACATTGGAACCCGCAACCCTAACCCTGCCGCCGACTATTCTGGAACAACTTCCTCCCAGGCCCTTTGGCTACAATCCGGATTCGAGGGAGGTTTTTAAAAGGCATACAGGTTTGGTATTCGATCCCATCGCCCCGGCTGAAATTGCTGCCCATCACACCTTGTCCTTTCTCCTTCATCCGGAGAGAGCTTCCCGCCTGATAAGTCAAAGCGCCCTGGATGATAATCAGCTCCGATTGGAGGAATATCTTGATCTTATATTGGAAGCAACCTGGAAAACTACTACCATAACAAGCTATCAGGCAGAGATTAAACGTTCGGTAGACAAATTGATACTTCAACATTTAATGGAATTGGCCATACAACCATCAGGCAGCTCACAGGTGAGAGCGATTGCTTTAGCCAAAACAGAGGAATTAAAGACCTGGATACTGGAGCAGCGTACCAGAGATTTTGCGCAAAAAGCCCATCTGGATTATTGCCTGGATCAATTGGAAAAATTTAAATTAAATCCGGAGGATAAAATTATGATTTTGGAACCCTTACCGGCTCCTGCGGGAGCACCCATCGGGCAAATGGGGGCAAGTGGAATGTCCTCCTGTTTCTATTACTAAATCTGTTTCCAGGTATTAACTAGGGTTAATTTTTTTATCTACAATAAGTTGGAAAGGAAAAGAGGGGGTAGGTTACCTCCTCCTTTTTTTTGTCAATAAAATCATTTTAGGGGTAAATCAATTGCCATTGATCGTACAACAGGCCACATACAATGGCTAAACCAAAACTTAACAAGGTTCCGATCAGGATGTATTCCGTCAACTTTCTATCTTTGGATTGACGCAAGTCCCCAAACCGAAATACCGATTTGGCCGCCACTAAAAAGCCTATAGCTTCCCACCTCCCGGATAATATAAAAGCAAAAACAAACAAGCGTTCCATAATTCCGATATACTGACCGGCCTTATCTAAAGAACTTTCGGAATCATCCGATAATGGGGTCCATTTAGATATGATGGTTTGGATAATCACCGAAGATGGCAAGGTTAAAAATACACCTAGGGTAATCAATAACCAGTATTTTTCCGAAAAGGAGACCTCCGGAATCAGGGAGGGGTCGTACAAACCGACTGCCAATACCAGGGTAAACAGGTGTGCTCCCTGATCAACAAAAAACCAATATCGTCGGGTAGCTGGCTTTTGTGCCTGAATTTTTATCAAGTCAATGATTCCGTGTGCCAAAACAATAGCCAGCAAGTAAGGCCAAAATTCAAGATTGGCTACCAACAACAGAATAAGAACGCCATGAACCAATAGGTGCAGGTATAGCGGAATGGCCCGAAGTTTTTTGGCTTCCTTTGCCTTCACCCAAGAACTTGGTTGCAATATAAAATCACCTATCAAATGGGCTAGAATTAGCTTTGTCAGCAAGATCATAGCAAACTTCGTTTCAGTCGTTTTGGAAAATACCCCAGAAAAGATTGGGTCAGGTCAAAATGCGCCCGGGATAAGCGGGCACTTACCGCATGTTGGCTTATCCCTTCCATTCCTCCCAGTTGAGTTTGGGATTTTTCGGGATAGGTCAATGCCAGGAACACCATTCTGGCAGAATTGTAAGTCCAGTTGTCCATCACCGCCAGACTCATTTTTAACATCAGGTTAATTTCTTCATCAAATGCTGTATCGGAGGTTTTCAGCAGTAAACTCTGATGGTTGTCAGGTAATTTTCCAAAAGCATCCCCCGAATGAATGTAGGCCGTACCGTTATTTTCCAATAGGCGTTTTGATTTAAAATCCTCTGTTCCAATCCCCATTCCCATCCGGCAATCCAAAGGGTCTATGGATTTGATTGCTGCCTTTAGCCGAATGGCGGCCAGGAGCAGGTCCTCCGGTTTTTTAATCTTTAGCTGAAAACTGTCTCCCCGGTATATTTCCCAGTCTTCTCCAGGTTTGCCCCAGGTATTCAGTTCCTCTTTTAGGGTCTTCATCCACTGGTCTGGCGACACTTTTCTGGAACCCTGTATATCTCCTGTTATAATGGCCATCATATGGGGCTGCGTGTATTTATTCTTTAAACGAAAACTCAATACATCACGTATTTAAGTGATATGTAAAAATATCATGTATTTAAATGATATTTAAATATATCATCTAATTAGATGATAATCAAATTTATCATTAAAAAAGGTGATATTATTCAAACATTGATCAGAAAACGATCTACCACCCCAAAGAGACCAATAAGAACCAGCCCAATTAAACCAGTAAATATCAGGTAGTAAAGGGTTGGAAAAATGGTTTTTCTAAGAACACTCCCCTCCTTTCCCAATAGTCCTACCGTAGCAGAGGCCGCTACTACATTGTGAATGGCGATCATATTGCCAGCGGCAGCACCTACCGCCTGCAAGGCCAAAATCCAGGTAGGTGCCATTCCCAAATTATCTGCCACCCCGTATTGAAAAAGGCTAAACATCAAGTTACTCACCGTATTGCTTCCGGCAATAAAAGCACCCAAAGCACCAATCATAGGGGCGAAAAAAGGGTAGATCATACCGACTTTGTCAGCCGTCCATGCAGCCATTAAAATAGGCATACTGGTAAGGCCGGAAATATTCTCTCCTGAATTAATATACACCCGAACCATGGCTACGGCAAAAAGCAACACAACACCTGCCTTAATTATCATCCGGCCACTATCGGCAAAAGCCGATCGAACCATGGATCCATTCATTGCATGAAGAAAGTAAGTGATGAGACAAACAAAGAGAAGAAGCGTACCCGGTAGGTACAGCGGGGTACTACTGGCAGCAATCCCGGTTCCCAGAATCCCTTCAATTCCGATCGAAAAGCGATTCAGCCATTCTTTAAAGGGCAGTTGTGGCAAGCGACTGAGGACCAGCAAACCGGCAAGTAAAAGATAAGGCATCCAGGCCTTTACGAAGGATATACGTTCTCCGGCCAAAGGAGAATCCAACTTGCCGGTTGAGATATTGAGACTTCCTTTCCAAGCTTCCGGCCAATTAGCTTCTGGTTCGATATCCCAGGACTTTTTGGGAATCAGAAATCCCCGCTTTGCCGCCGTCACCACCACGGCCAAACCAAGTAGCGAACCAATCAGGGAAGGGAATTCGGGGCCCAAATAGAGCCCGGTTAGCAAATACGGTATGGTAAAAGCCAAACCCGCGAACAAAGAAAAAGGGAAAAGCTGAAGCCCCTCTTTCCAGGACCTGTTTTTTCCAAAGAACCTACAGAGCATCAAAACCATCAAAAACGGCATCAGTGTCCCCACCAATCCATGAATAATGGCGGCATTGGCCGTCACGGCAAGCAATACTTCCGAAAACTCCCAACCCAGAAGATCCAACCTTGCCATCAAATCCGGATTTTCAAGTCCTCCTCGGACTCCCACAAGAATCGGCGTTCCTACGGCTCCGAAGGTTACGGCCGTACTTTGCACCATCATTCCCAAAATCACCGCGGCCAGAGCCGGAAACCCTAAAGCCACCAGCAAGGGGGCAACAATGGCTGCTGGCGTTCCGAATCCGGCTGACCCTTCGATAAAGGAACCAAATAGCCAGACGATAATGATAACCTGTACCCTCTTATCGCCACTAATTCCCTGAAATCCGCTTCGGATCGTATCCACTCCCCCGGAGTATTTGAGAAAGTGAAGCAGCAGGATGGCTGCAAAAACAATGTAGAGAATGTCAAAGGTGATAAAGAAACTCTGCAGTACGGAGGCCAGGATGGTCCTAAAGGTCATTTCCCAGAAAACAAAGGCCACGATCACCGTTAGAAAAAACGTCAGCGGCAGGGTGGTTCTGGCGGGGAGTCTAAAACCTACCAGCATTAAACCCGCTATCAAAATGGGGCAAATCGCAAGAAGAAACATCAGATCGGAAGACATCGCAGCCATAGTTGATAAAGGAAGTTAGACTGTAAAATCCATATTTTCGGTAATTCGCTGACCCTTTTCCTTTAGCTGTTTGACATATTGGCCGATCCTTTTTTCAGCTTCTTTGAGATTGAAATTATTGAGATTAATATTCAAAAGGTCTATAAACCAAGGGATTTTTGTTGTCTCCGAAACGTAAACCTCCACGATCCTTTTGGCTATGGGAAGGGTAGAAGTTTTGGATGACTCATATACGTCTTTATCTTTGGCTTTCAGCAATTTATCATATTCTTCTTCAAGTAATTTGTAAAATAATTCCTGGGTAAAAATGGCCCCTTTTTGAACTCCTGACCCGGGATCATCTTCGGTGATCACTGCCTTTTTGTGCAGCCACTCCCAGAGTATGCTAAGTCGAATTTCGCCGGTAGCCATATCTTCCATGAGGTATAACACATCGTCATTCCCGAAAAAATCAGCGGGCTTTAGTGCGGCGGCCTGCATTCCCTGACCGAAAGCATTCCCATATTGCAAACCTACACTCAGTAGGTTTCTTGCACCCCGAATGGTTCTGGGAGCTTCTTCCAGCAGGATCAGTCCTGCAGCATCTTCGGGTTCATAGCTCAGGGCTGGAAATTCCCTGCCCATTTGGTTGGGGGTACCCGTCTTTTCCCAAACGGGTCGGACAATAGGAACCATTTTCCAATGGGCCACCCATTTTCCACTGGCCCCTTCCCGTTGTTCTCGTTCAGCTCCTGCCAGTGCCTTTTCCATGCTGGAACGAACCCCCTCTTCCGATCCTACCGGGATATTTGGCTCCATGCCTCCTTGCCATAGTGCAAAATGGCCAACTTTATCGGGCGTGTTTACTGCCCGACGCACCCGGTCTTCGTAATTTCTCATATATCCATAGGTCATGCCTATGGACTCTATGTTGGGGTTGATAAAATCCTTGTCCCAAAAAAGGGCATCCGAAACGCTATTGATGTAATCCCAGCGACCGGTATTATACCCTACAAAGTGTTTCCCGAGTACTGCCCTGATTTCCATCAACTGGTACGTTGCTTCCAATTGCTCTACCAGTACGTATGCTTTGACGGTCCCCACAGGCAATCCCAAATGGGTTTCAAGAGCACTGATCATTTTATTCCAGAGCCCTGCCTCTTCGGCGGTCTGAATCTTGGGTAGGTAAAGCACCACCGAAGATCCTGCTTCCATCAAGGCCCGGTAGTTATTGGTCACGTACAAGGTCAGGTCCGCGATGGAGGCTGAAAAAGAAGCTCCATCTGAAAGGCGCAAATGCCTGTCATCGAGGTGAAGGCCCCTTGCCCTAAAAATTTTAGTGGTAAATTTCAACTGCTCTTTCCAATTCGAAATGTTTTCTTCACCAAAGAAACCCTTGCTCCAACTGTTCATTTGAGAGGCTACCCTTTCGGCAACCTCCAAAAAAACCGGTGAATTGTGAATGGCCAATTTAAGGTTGCGCTGATTGTCCAGGGACATGGTACTCACTTGCCCAAGGGCATCTTCCCCATCAAACATCCACCCGTCTGCGCCCGATAAGAGCGCATAGGCCACGTTGCGAATGCTGCTTTCCAGCGGCGCATTGGGCTTGGCTCCGGGTCCGGTTCCCTGTATCCATTGCCGCTGCAGGTCGTCTGGTATAGCAGCCCCTTCGAAATTTCCTTCCCTGGCATCTTTCACTTTTAAATCGGTTCCAGGAATATTGGTGTCGGGATTTAAGAAATCAATTCGTTTGCCTTTTTGGGCCCGTTCATTTCTTCTGCGTAGCCGGATGTCCATTAGCTTTTTTACGTCCTGATTAAAAGGAGCCAGCACACGTAATGCTTCCAATACTTCTTTGGTGTAGACATCTTCGTAGGTTTCTTGCAAGTTATCCCGAATACTAATTTCAGCGTTGCTCATAATTGTTTTTAAAAAGCGTCGATTGAGGTTGTATGATTTCTATTAAGGTTTTATTTATTGGTTTTTTCTTCCTATTCCAAATTGATCACCCGCAGCCACTACATTCCCATCCTGTATATGTAATTCGATCATTTTTTCACTCGCCACGAAATTGTGGTGTTCGTCTTGAAGCAAGTGAAGGATTTTTCGGGTTTCGACATCGATTACCTCCCCACTGGAAGGATACGCATAGCGGCCATCTAAACTGAAAGTAACCCATCCCGGCATGTCCTGAAGCGGTATGGTGGTCAGTTGCTGGTAAGGTGGAAAGGCCTGAAAAACATGCATTCTCATGTTGTGCCCATCACTGATCCATATTTCTTTCTCATCCGGTGTCAGGCCTATGCCATGGCTGGGATTGCCATGGCGCCTGACCGGACCCTTATCCCAGCCCTCCACTTCGATGGCAGCCTTAACCTCTCCTGTATTCAGGTCACCCACCTCAAAACCTAGCAGCTCGTTTACGTTGACGAAAACCAGGTTTTCATCGCTGTTAATCGTAAATGGACGGATGCCATGGGAGAAAGGGCCAATTTTTTTTGTGATGGTATGGGTCCGGGTATCGGCTACATGAAGAAAGGGAGAACTAATATCTGCCATATAGGCAAATTTACCAGAGGGACCATAAATGGTATTGTGCGCCCGGTCATATACCTGAATGGTCGTGATAATTTCACCCGTTTCACAGTCGACTACATTCCAAAAATCTTTCTCCAGGGAGGGCAAATACATGGTCAATCCATCCGGGGAAATGGACATGCGGTCGGCACCGCCTTCATAAGCGATTTCCCAAACGATTTTTTCGGTTTTCAGGTCTAAACGCTGTACACCTTCCAGGGTGCTTACAAACAAACTGTTCAGTGGTATGCTGACATCTATTCCCTTTACATTGGAAGGCTTTCCATTGGAGGAAAAACCCTGCACGGGAATTCTTTTGACAAAACGGTGCTCCGCTTCCATATCAAAAACCAATATCCCATGCCCCCCATATCCCAGGTAGTTCCTTATTCCCGGTACCGCTACATACAAGTATTTTCGGGGCTTTTCCAACGTTTCGTTCTTCTCGCCCAAAATTGTGAAGGAAAAAGATGGCGACAGCCCGAAGAAAATAGCTAACAAACTCAGGGTAAGGCGGAGGAATAGCTTTCGGCGGTTCATGGGCATTTTGGGTCTGTTTTAATCAAAAAGAAATCCAAGATAATTAAATTGAAATAAGTATCCATAAAAAAACAGGGATTCTCACCAAAGAAAACCCCTGTTTTGCCTATTTGGCCCTGACATTTATTTCCTGTAGCCTATCCTGGTAGCAGGCTGCGGATTGATCTTACCTATTAGTTGCCGCAGTCCGGAATAAGTCTGCGAAATCAGGTTACCAGTTTCTATCCTTCAAATAAGCATCCAATTCTTCCCTACTCATGGGCAGGTCCTGCTTATTCTGAAGCCAATCAAGGAAATCCTCCTTAATGGTATCACTCCATCGGCTGTCAATTTCTCCGGCTGTATACTTCTGCTCCCGCAATCGTTGATGGCCAAACTGATCTCTTAACCCTGTAAATTCAGCGTTGATCACCAATTCAGAAACCAGGTGGGCAGGTATAAAAATAACTCCCCATTTGTTGGCAAGGACGGCATCTCCTGGCAAAACAGTAGCCCTACCCAGACGGATCGGGTAATTGATGGTGCTCAGCATCATTTCCTGAATATAAGAAGGATCATGGCCTTTGACCCAAAGGTTAAACCCATCAATTTTACTGAGTCCTGCCATATCCCTGACCGACCCGTTAAAAATCACACCATTCTTTGAGTTGGCATATATGGCATTTCCCAGGTTATCCCCGATCAATGTTCCATCGACAATTTTGCCATATCCGTCCGCTACATAAACGTCTCCGTCTACAAGGGCATCAATGGGCCAGGAATTGGTCCCTCCTGATTGGGCACGGCCTTCCTCCTTGCCGATTTCCTTTACCAGGTTATCTACATCTTCACGGAAGGGCATGTACTGGGCGGTAACTGCCCTCCCTGTCATGACTTCATCTTCGTGCAAGATAATCCAATCGTTTTCAAATTGGTTGTTATACCCTTTATTTCGAAGTATTCCCCATGCTTCTTCCACGGAGATTGCTTTCAACCTTTCGAGCAATTCATCGGAAATTCTAGGCCTTCCATCCGGAAAGCGCTCCCCATCCCATTCCGAGGTTAACGCCTGGATTTGTTCCGGTGTAGGTGTAACTTGTTGCGAATATCCCTGAATGCTGCTAATCAGGAGGCCTACGAAACAAATAAGTGCTAATTTCTTCATCATTTTCGATTTAATTGGTTTTTTAAATTCAAGTTGTGGAAAAGAACGTAATAAAACAACCCGCCCACTAGCTATTTTACAGGAAAGGTTGGCTATGCTCACTGCTCTTCAGCTCCACCAGCGATCGTTTGAGCGGTTATTCAAAAAAGGGAACATCTTTCACCGCGTATTTTTTCATTCCTTCTTCATTGATCTCCACTCCTATTCCTGGCTTTTCGGATAAGGTGATGAATCCATTTTCCGTTCTGGGACCGTCATAGGTCACTATATCTTGCCATAGCTGATCAGTATCCATATAGATCTGCCATTCCATAATTTGAAAATTGGGAACCGAAGCACATACATGGCAGGAAGCCATGGCTCCTAAAAACGAGGCCACCATATGCGGACTGAAAGGCACGTAATACAGGTTGGATAAATTGGCGATTCGCTGAGCTTCTCCCAATCCTCCTGCTTTTTGGATATCCGGCATGATAATATCCACTCCCCCCTGACTGAGAAGATTCACAAAACCATAAGCCAGGTAGATATTTTCACCAGTACAAATAGGTGTGGAAGTTTGCTGGGTAAGGTTCTGGTAAAGATCCGGATTATCGGCCGGAATGGGTTCCTCCAACCACATCAAATCCAGATCCTCGTACATTCTGGCCATTTTCACACCCGTGATAAAATCATACCGCCCATGCATGTCCACACAAATATCAATGTTGGGGCCTACCTCCTCCCGTACTGCCGCTATGGCTTGATACATGCGATCAATCTCCATGGGACTGGCCGTCCAGTTGAAGCGGTCGTATTTATTGGGATCCCTGCCGTCATCCACATCAAATTTGACGGCCGTATAGCCCCTGTCTACCGCTCCTCTGGCTGCCTGTGCGTAATCTTCCGGGCTGGGATTAGTAGCCGTATACAGGGCCGTATCGCAGTATACCCGTATTTTGTCACGAAACTTACCTCCCAAAAGTTGGTAAACCGGAACGCCGAAAACCTTTCCTGTAATGTCCCAAAGAGCGGTTTCAATGGCTGTGAGCACCGCCACGAACACGCCGGATTGAGCTCCTCCAAAAAAGGCTCCCTTTCGGAGTTGCTCGGCCAGGCGGTTTGGGTTTAGTGGGTTTTGCCCCTTGATCTGGTTTCCCAGGCGCTTGACCAGGTGATAGGTTCCGTGTATGGCATCCACCGCTTCCCCGCATCCCCAAACGTCCTGATTGGTATACACTTTTACATAGAGTGCCCCTCTGACAAATCCACATTTGACATCCGTAATTTTCAAATCGGAAGGGTTGGAGGCCTGAGTCATGGTTTCAACGGCAGCAGCCAGCCCAGATCCAAAATTGGTAAAAAAGGCACTGCCTGTCAGGCCCGCCAGGGCCGTTTTGGATAAAAAAGACCTTCGGTCAACATTTTTTTTCATATATAAATTATTTTGGGTTGGTTTATTTTGTTAGTTGATTGGCAATCCCTCAAAATTTCAGGCCTACATGTTGCCTTTTTCTACCAGGTTCTGTTTTTCAAAATTTCCTGAATTTGCTCCCTGGAAACCGGCAATTCGTCCATATGATCGTTGAGCCATTGAGAAAAGTCCTTTTCTATTTCATCTGCCCACCGGGTATCAATCTGTCCTGCTGTGTACACGCCATCCCGTATTCGTTGATGACCAAACATGTCCCGAAGCCGGACGATCTCAGAGGTCACTACGACTTTTTCAGCCAGATGAGGCGGGATAAAGGAAACCGCACCATCCCTTCCCAACACCACGTCCCCCGCCATCACCGTAACCTGCCTGATTTTAGTAGGCGTATTGATACCTACCAACATGGTATTCAAATCTCCGGATTGATTGTGATGGGATGGGTGGTAACTTGTAAAGTAAGAAGTAAAGCCGCCAATTTCCTTCAACCCATTGATATCGCGTACGGCACCATCGTATACAATGCCATTACCGGAATTGGCGAAAATTGCATTTCCTACGTTATCACCGATGGTAGGTCCGCCAACGTGTAGGCCAAATTGGTCCGCTACGTACACATCTCCCGGCACCAGCAGGTCTACAGGCCAGGCATTCTGACCCTTCTTTCCTTCTGCTTTACCCCTCTTATCGATGGCACCGTGAATATCCGGTCTGCCAGGCATAAAAGTAGCCGTCAATGCCCTGCCAATCAGGACAGAATCCGGATTGATCATCTCCCAGCCCTCCGCATATTGGTATTTATAGCCTTCATTTTTCATTACGGCCCAGGCTTCCTCATGAGTTACTTCTTTCATTCGTTCTAAAATGGAATCAGGCACCTTGGGTCGCCCATCCTCAAACCGCTCTCCGGTCCATTCTGGCGTTAAAAACAACATTTGCTCTTTGCTAATCTGCTGGGCCTGACTCTGGCTCAAAAACAACGCAAGTGTAATAAGGGCAGCAAGCCCTCTGAATAAGTAAAATTTTCTCATTTATTTTTCGTCAATTGTTTCAAAAAAAACAGGTAGTCGGGTTTTACCAACGGACTTTTTGAAAGGTCCAGCCGGGATGCACCTTCTGCATTTCGGTTTGGTCGTCTCGTTGTTTCAAACCACAGTCCAGGTAGTTTTGATGCAGTTTTTCCAGGGACTCCCTGTCCAACTCCACGCCCAATCCCGGGCCGGAAGGAACGGCAACAGCACCATTTTCAAAATCCAAACGCCCGCCTTTTATTACTTCCTCGGATTGCCAGGGATAATGCGTGTCCAGTGCGTACCGTAGGTTTGGGAGTGCTGCCCCTAAATGCACCATCGCCGCAAGAGAAATTCCCAGGTGACTATTCGAATGCATGGACAAATCCCTGCCGAAAACGGTACAAATCCTGGCAAGTTCCATGGAAGCCTTTAATCCCCCCCAGAAATGATGGTCACTCAGGATGATATCCTCCGAACCCATTTGTATGGACGAGGGGATTTCATCAAAGGAGGTGGTGCACATATTGGTGGCCAGAGGTGTTTTAATCTGTCCTCTGAGCCAGGCCATGTTTTCCTGTCCTCTGACCGGGTCTTCCAGGTACTCTAAAATTGGCTCCATTTCCTTGCCGAATTTCAATGCGGTTTCAAGCTTCCAAATGGCATTGGGATCAAAGCGTAAAGGAGCTGATTTTCCAAATTCCTGATAAAGGGCCTGCATACAAGCCACTTCCAACTCGGGTTCAAACGCTCCCCCTTTGAGCTTGATGGATTGGAATCCAAATTCCTGACACATGGCAATGGCCTGATCTACGATTCCTTCCGGATCAATGGCCGCCTCTTGCCTCGCGGCATCCCAGTTCCGGGCAGTAGGGTCTTTGGAAAAACCCCAGGGTCCTCCAGCTCCTTCGTACTTAAAGAACAAATAGGCAGCAAAGGGTACCGAATCCCGCATTCTTCCGCCCAGTAGGTCCACCACCGGGCGGTTTACCAATTTGCCGATGCAGTCCAAACAAGCCACTTCCAAAGAAGAAAATACGTGGACCAGCTTTCGCTGGTCCCAAGGTGCGTCTCCGCGATCGACGCTGAAATCCTTTCCAAAATACGCCTCTAACTCGCGTTGAATTTGATTCAATTGGTACACGTCTTTTCCAATGATTAATTTGGAAGCTTCCTCCAGGGCCTGATTGGTAGCCTCATTACCGGGAATTTCACTGATCCCGGTTACGCCATCTTCCGTCTCCAGTTCCACAATGGTTCGTAAGGCATAAGGGGCATGCAATCCGGCAGCATTGAGCAAGGGTGGATCCTGGATGGCTATCGGTGTGATGTGCATGGACCGAATCCGCGGCCCGCTGCCTGAAATGGAATGCGTCATGGCTGTATTACTTTTTGTCGCGGAAGATCACTCAATGCCACTCATTTTTTCCATCAGCAATGCCAATGAACTGTGGTCTTTTTCATCCCATCCAGCAGCCAAAACCGCATCCATTTGGCTCGCCACCAATGCTGAGCCATAAAGGGGCACCTTAAACTCCTTGCCAGCCATCAGGGCAATGTTCATGTCCTTTCGGTGGAGTTTGATTTTAAATCCAGGTTCGAAGTTCCGGTCAATGATTCGCTGACCATGTAAGTCTAGTATCCGGCTTTGGGCAAAACCACCCAATAAAGCTTCTCTCATTTTTTCCAGGTTCACTCCTGCCTTTTTGGCCAGGGCAAAGGATTCGGCCACGGCCTGGATGGTGATCCCAACAATCATCTGATTGCAGGCCTTTGTCATTTGTCCGGCTCCGGCTTCTCCTATCAGCACGGCACTTTTACCCATGATTTCAAATAAGGGTTTTACCTGATCAAAGGCCTGCTGGGCACCGCCCACCATGATCGAAAGGTTTCCTGATTCAGCACCAACCTGACCTCCGGAGACCGGCGCATCCAGCGCGGCTACTCCCTTCTCCTCCATGGCAACCGCCACCTCTCTCGCCGTGGAAGGCGCAATGGTGGACATATCCACAAAAACACTCCCCGACCGGATGCCTGCAAGCACCCCGTCCGTTCCAAATACAACTTCATTCACTTCAGGTGAATCCGGGAGCATGGTGATCACTATTTCTGAATTTGCTGCCAGTTCTTTACAGGTGGAATAGGCCTTGGCACCTTTTTGAGTCAGGTCGCCAGCAGATTTGTTGGATTCCAATACCAACAATTCATATCCAGCATTCACCAAATTGATGGCCATGGGTTTTCCCATAATTCCCAAACCTATAAATCCTACTTTCTTCATCATAATTAATGGTTTATTATTCCTAAAATTTATTCATCTTAACTATAAGTCCCTATCAGGCTTCGTCCTTCAACGCTTGTAGCATTCCGATAATATGGCCGTAAGCAAACGCGAAGGCTTGCAGACCGGCTCCTTCTGCCTCGTGCTGAGGAACGTGATCCGGCATCACCATACCGTCAAACTCCACATCCCGTAGTGCCCGCATCACGTGAAAGAAATTCATTTCTCCGTTATCTGGGTAGACTTCCTGAAAATTATTAAAATTTCCTTTAATATTCCTCAGGTGGATATTGAAGATTTGTTTTCTTTTTCCTACCCAATCAATGATGGGGAAGATCTCATTTTTCGGATCCCGAAGCCCTTCTGCAATGGAACCGATACAGAAATTAAAGCCATGATAAGGACTATCGTACAACTGGGCAAATCGTTTGATCCCCTCAAAAACTTCGGGGCTGTTCCAACGCATGATGCCATTATAGGCATCCGGAACGGGTGGATCAGCGATGTGATTCCCCAATTTAACCTGATATTCCTCCGCTACAGGTATAATTCTATCCAAAAGATACGTAATTCTTTCGAAAACTTCATCCGCATCTGCCCTGCCAGCTTTGGTTAATTGCTGTTCCCGCTGTAAGGCTTCCTGATAATTCCAGGTACTGTAGGAAGCATTTCCCCTCATGGGATCAATCGTTCTTCCCGTACGCAAAACGGGCAATATGGTGGTGTTGTAATTCAGTAATTTCACTCCTGTTTTTGCGGCTACTTCTATCATTTGCTGCACCATCTCTATTTCCCGGTCCCTTTCGGGGCTTTTTCCCATCATGATATGGGGAATGATTACCCGGTCGATTCCAGCAGATGTTAAGGGAAGGTGATAGGCATCGAGGTGGATGCCGTATTTTTCGCAGGCCTCCCGTTTCTTTAAAGAATCTTCCAGGTCCCAACCCTTGCCCTCAATAAATTTCGGCATGCCGCCATCCAAATGGTATACTCCATGACGTGCCTTAAAAGCCAGGTTTTCCTCGGAAGTCCCTCCGGATTGACAGCCTACCTTCATCAATACCTCCTTTCGCGGAGCGGCCGAATTTCTAAGTTGCGGTTCGGATTTATTCTGTGATCCGAATGCCATCGAAGCACTTGCAAAAGCACCGGCTGTTCCGGAAGCAAGAACTTTTACAAAATTTCTTCTTTGTAGATTTCTCAGGATATTTTTCATAGCTCAATCGGGTTTATTTCATATATTTTATACCAATGGGAAGAGCCTGGCCGCAACCATAATCGTCATCAAGCCTACCAGTCCCATAATTGTCAGCAAAGGAGAAAAGGTTTTTAAAGCTTCCTTCTCAGTTAAGTTACTCATCTTACACACGATCCAGAAACCACTGTCATTCATCCAGGGAATGAGTTTGGATCCACAGGCAATCGAAAGTCCCAGGTATAGGTGATGGTAGTCCAGGCCCGCGGTGGACATTCCGGATAGAATCCCGGAAGCGGTGATCATGGCCACCGTGGCCGAACCCTGGGCGGTTCTGACCAAGGCGGTGATAAAAAAAGCCAACGGAATCAATGCCATCTGGTACCCCTGGGTCAGGCTGGCAATTTTCAAACTAATTCCGGTTTGCTGAAGCATGGCTCCAAAGGCACCTCCCGCAGCCGTTATCAGAATAATCACTCCACCGCTGGTCAAGGCTGCCTGAACCGCTCCTTTCATTTCACCACCTTCTCTGCTACGCCGAATAAAGAGTGTCAACAAGGCGGCCAATGCCCCCAGGATTAAGGCCATGTTCTTTTCTCCTAGAAAGTGAATGCTATCCACAAAAGCAGAGGCACTTTGTCCCGGATGGATTCCCCAGAAAGTGCTGATAGAAGCACTTCCGGTAATGAGCAGCAAAGGAACCAAAATCGGTGAGGCCGCCAGTCCCAAGGATGGTAATTGGGATTTTGGTCTATCCGCCAGGGATTTGATTTCACTCAGGGGGGCATCCAGCGAGTCCCGCAAGGGTATCTCGTTCCTTTTATTTGCCCAAACGGCGAAAGCGTAACCCGCAGCAATGGTCACCAATCCAACCAGAAAGCCTCCCACCATCATCATACCGATGGGAATGTTCATTTCGGCAATGAGAAACAGGGGCCCGGGGGTTGGGGGAACCAGGGAGTTAGCCATGGCAGCCCCTGCCGTAATGCAAAGGACCAACAGAAGGTAACTTTTCTTCAGTCTCATGGCCATGGCTTTGGCCAGAGGAATCATGAGGTAAAAAACCGTATCGAAAAAAACCGGGATTCCCAGAAAGAAACTACCGCTCAAAAAGGCCAGCGGCGCATTTTTTTCACCTGTAAGTCCTAGAATTGATCGCACAATGCGCTCTGCTGCCCCACTCATGAGCATGGACTTTCCAATAATGGCAGCCATGGCGATCAATATCCCGATTTTACCGACGGTACTGCCAAAGGCATCCGCTATCCTTTCTCCAATAGAGGTAAAGGCTAATGCATTGGCTGCAGATTCGGATTGGCCTTTACTGAGGGCAAATTCCCGGATAGCCTCTGCAGGGGTCATCCAGGCTACCACCAATGCTGCCAGCAGCAGGGCAATAAACGGATTGAGTTTTCCCCCAATAATCCCTCCAACCACGATCAGCATTCCTATCAGTAAAATGATAAATGGATCCTGCATCATGTATCGGACGTTTTAAATTGGCTTAATTTGCGTTGCAGGTCACGGGCTCCTGAGGCAACAAAGGTGGCATCCGATCCACAGGCTATTAACTGTATTCCCAGGTCCTGATACTTCTTGAAATCGTTTGGATCAAAGATCAAAATGCCCACCGCCTTGGAAGCGTTTTTGGCAGCGGTAACAATCCGGTCCACCGCTTCTATAAATAAAGGATGGTTCAGGTCCCCATCTATTCCCAAGGCCACGGTAAGATCAGCCGGACCGATAAAGAGCACATCCACGCCCGGGGTGTTGGCTATCTCATCGAGTTCTTCCAAAGCCTCTGCCGTTTCGATTTGGATGATCCCAACCAAAGCGTCGCTGGTACCGGATTTGTACTTATCAAAATCCTTCCCAAACCCGGTAGCGCGGACCATTTTGGCCACACCCCGAATGCCTATCGGAGGGTAGTGAATCCCTTTTATGGCTTTTTGGGCCTCTTCTGCTGTAAAAATCCTCGGACACATCACCCCTTCTGCCCCCAAATCCAGGACGCGGTGAATCCGTTCTTTCTGGTAACTTTCTACCCGTACAATGGGAGCTGCCGCCGTGTGTTCGAGTGCCTGAAGCTGATGCAGCAGATCCTTTGGTTCTCCTGCACCATGCTCCAGATCTATCAGCACCCAGTCAAATCCCGATAAACCGACTATCTCAGCCGTTATGGAACTCCCTAAATTCAACCAGCAACCAATTAATGTTTCTCCGGATTTTAAACGCTTTTTTAAATGTTTCATTTAATATGAAAGGTTGGTTATTTGGAAAGATGTATTAAAGTTAGAATTTTATACATGAAATCCTAGGGTACATCCCACCAAACCCGGGTATCCAAAACATCCGGTCCCATTCGGCTGGTCGCCTGGTCCACATTTTCCCTATTCACCGTTAGCTCTGAATCGGGATAGGTAAGTCTTCTGATGAAGTCCTCATTTTGCAAATCACTTCCCGGGTAGGGATTGGGATTCACAATCGGGAACCCACTTCTTCTAAAATTCGCCCAGGTTTCCGGGCCGATTAGGAAAGAAGACACCCAATATTGGGTATTTATCAGCTCCAGTTCTTTACCCGTTTCGAGCGGATGATTTTGAAGGTATTCCTCAATGGCTTCCGCTGCGATCTCCGTATCGTTTGGCCAATGCGCCATTTGCTCCATGTGCGCGCGGATCCCATCCTGATACAATTGTTCGGCATCGCCGGAAACCCAGCCTCTGGCAACTACCTCCGCCCAAAGCAGCAGCGTCTGCGAATAGGTAACCAGGAAATTCGGGGCTTCTGGATTGCCCAATCGGGTTCGGTCCAATTGGCTGTAGCTAAACAAACTGGCCAATCCGGCCGCTTCCGCCACCGGAATAATGGTCGTATTATCGTATCCCTGAGGCATGCCAATTTGATCACCCGGGGACCGGTTAGCATTGGCTTCGATTTGCTCTCCCCCACTCAATGCTCCTACGTACCGGACGGCTATGGAAGCAAGTCTGGGGTCGTTATTGCTTTGCAGAAAGTTGACAAAATCTTCATCCAGGTAATAAAATGGTGCCTGTCCCCCATTCAGGTTGGTTCCCACATTATTCCGGTAATCTGCATTATGGCGGACCAAGGCATTATCTTCATTGGATTGCATCAGCCCTCCATTGATGGCTTTAGTAGCATACTCCTGGGCTGTGGAGGGACTGACTTTTACCAGCCGCATGGCTGCCCGCAACAGCAGGGAATTACCCAGACGCTTCCATTGGCCGATATTTCCGCTGTAGAGAATCTCCTGATTGATGGGGTCCTTGTTTTCATCCAGACCCTGAACAGCCATCTCCAAATCATTTAAAATATTCGAATAAATAGACTCCTGCGAATCGTATTTGGGAAATACCGTTCCTTCTATATATCCCAATCCAGCCTCTGAATAGGGTACATCACCATAGGTATCGGTTAACATCATAAACGTATGGGCCTTCCATATGCGCATGATATTGTAAAGGTTCGTCCGCTCCGTGTCCGCACCAAGGTTTTCCAACCCGTCAATTAAATTTTTAGCGATCGTTCGGTAACCGTTTTGCCAATTTCCCTGAGTGGCAGACCGGTTGTCCTGATTTAGGTTACCGCCGGTACCGACTCCCTGAAAAGGAGTTATCATCTGCTTTACGATAGTTGTTTCGTAAGTAAGGTTATTGTAACCGGGAGAACTTGATATTATGGCTTGATTTAATTGAAAAACCGGATCAATAGAGGTAAGACGCACTGGATTGGTATTCATTTCGTCGAATCCTTCATCGCAGGAGGTCAGGATAAAGGCTCCCATCAACCCCATAAACAGATATATTTTTATTGAATTTTTCATTTCAGTTCATTTTAATGGTGTGATCAATGATTCAATGGACGATTAAAATTTCACATTAAGGTTAAATCCGATACTTCTGGTAACCGGCAAGCCGGTCGCCTCCAATCCTGCATTGTTGTCGGAGATAATCCCATTTTGGTCCGGATGGATATGAGGCACCCATTTTTTAAGGACGGCTACGTTGTTGGAAACCAGATTTAGCCGCAACCCCCTGATAAAATTGTTTTCCGAAACCAGTGATGTAAAATCGTAGCCCAGGGTAAGCTGCCTGAGCTGCCAGGAACCCGCATTAAAGACCGACTGTTCTGACATGCGACCGGAGCGAATCGTTTCGTAATAGGTTTGAACCGGAGATTGGGCCGTGTTTATTTCTCCATTGGGATTCACACCGTCCCCCACCACAAAACCCTGTTCCCTGCCTTCCAGCGTGGCTTTGTCCAGGCCATGCCGATAGGCATTGGTATGTGTTCCCGAAATCATATTGTGCCCTAGTTTGTAGTCAATCAGAAAAGAAAAACTTAAATTTTTATAGGAAAAACTATTTGTAAATCCTCCCACCCAAATTGGAATGGCCGTTCCAAAATTCAGTTGTTCGTTAGATCGAAGGGGTCGACCATTATTCGGATCGAATATCTGACGTCCTTGCTCATCCCTGAGGTAACCCCAACCATACAATTGGGCCATGGGCTTGCCTACCTCCTGCCTTACTTCACCGTGGAACTCAGCCGTACCTACTGTGATGAACGTTCCATCTACGTCGTCTCCCAAACTCAACACTTTGGATTGATTGTAGGACGCATTGGCACTGAAATTCCAATTGAAATTATTGCTGATCACTGGTGAGATGGCGGCAAACATTTCCACTCCTTTGTTTTCGCTTTCTCCCACATTGATTAATTGATTCAAATAACCAGAGCCGTCTGAAATCTGCGCCTGAAGGATTTGATCCGAGGATAGCTTATCATAATAGGAAACTTCAAACCGGAGGTTATCGAAAAGGGTCATTTCCAGTCCTATTTCTCTTTCAGTTACCCTCATGGGCCGCAAGTCGTCATTGGGTACGACGGATCCGCTGATAGCCCCTACCGGCTGAGCGATACCATTGGAGTTGGGAAACTGTTGCTGATTGATATTATAGAAAAGATTATTGGCATAGGGTTGCACATCGGTATCGCTTCCTACTTCCGCATAAGCTACCCTGACTTTGCCAAATGAAATCCAGTTGGGAAGATTGGCAAAGGCCTGTGAAAAAACGAAGCTACCGGTAATGGAAGGATAGAGAATGCTCCTGTTTGCCGGAGAAAGGGTAGAAAACCAATCGTTTCTAACGGTACCGTTCAAGAATAGGTAGCCCTTGTGAGACAACTCCGTACTGGCGTACAAGGAATTTACCTGTCGTTCCGACAGGGTGTAATTCGTAGTGATTTTACTGGAGTTTCCGATCGTGTATAGGCCACGGGTATAGAAATTCTCGCCTAGAAGCGTATTTACATCCAGCCGTCTATACATCTGATTTCCCCCCAGATTGACCCGTAAACCAAAGTCTCCGAAGGTTCTATCCAATCCCAGTAAAAAATCGGCATTTACTTCCCGAAAGCGTCTCAAATCCTGAACGAACTGGCCGTTTACAAATCCGGGGGGTGGTGAGGATTGTCGTTGAGAGCCCGTAGGCAAATTGTATTCGGAATCCCTGGAGAAAAAGTCTTGCCCAAACCGCCCCTGAACATAGAGCCAATCGGTCAGGTCATATCTCGCCGTAATGTTGCCATAAACCCTGTCCCGAACATTATTTTCAAAACGGGAAAGGGCAAAGTAAGGATTGGTACGGTTGGTAAACCGGGAATATGGAAATTCATCTCCGTTTTCATCGAAGGCATATTGCTCTAATAGGTCCATGGGCATGGAAGTAGCAAGGGTATATATTACCACAGGGCTAAAGTCCTGCTCGGCAATATTCGGAGGATTGATCCGGTCTTCCTTTGAATAGTTGATATTACCGGAAACGGTCAATTTTTTGATATTCTGGGTAAAGCCCAGATTGATCGTTTTTCGGTTGTAATTGGAGCCAGGAAGGATTGCCTTGCTGTCCATATTGGCTACTGATAGGCTAAAACCACCATTTGGCCCTCCCGAGGAGAGGGTAATGGTATTCGAGAAAGTGGATCCATCCCGATAATAATCCCTGACTTTATTAGGCTGGGGTTCATAGGGTACTTCAATGCCATCAAACAAAATTTGGGTCATTCCAGGCTCGAATTTCTCACCAAAACTCCAAACTCCCGATACGGGCCTTGGGGAATTGGGCCGTACTCCCCCTTCGCCTTGCCCGTATTCGTATTGGTAATCCGTAAAATCCAATGGCGTATCATGTGTGTAATTGGAATTGAGTTCCACCTGGATTCCCGATCCGGTGGCCCTGTTTCTGGTGGTGATCATGATGACCCCATCCTTTGCTCTGGCTCCATATAATGCCGAAGCAGCTGCCCCCTTTAAGACCGACATAGAGGTAATATCATCCGGGTTGATACTGCTCAATCCATCGCCGCTATCCGATTTACGATTGCTACCTACCTCCGAAACATCTCCACTTACACCGAAATTGGTATTGTCAATCGGAACCCCATTGACAACAATCAAGGGGGAATTATTACCACCAAAAGACGAAACCCCTCTAATCCTGATTTTACTGCTGCCCTGAGGCCCAGATCCCATAGAGGAGATGTTCACTCCGGCTACCTTTCCCTGCAGGGAATTCATAAAATTAGGGGTTCGGTTTATCGTCATCTCTTCGGATTCTACCGTAGAGGTGGCATACCCCAGGCTTTTTGCTTCTCGTTTTATACCCAAGGCTGTAACGACCACTTCTTCCAAACCGGCAATATCCTCTTGTAAGGTGATATTGATAATTGACCTGGAATTAATACCGATCCGCTGAGTCGCAAAGCCTATAAAGGAAAATATTAATTCGCCTTCTTCAGGAGCATTTAACGAGTACTCTCCATCAATATTGGTAATCGTCCCAATGGTGGTCCCGGCCACGGAAACCGCCACACCGGGCAAGGGCTCGCCCGACTGGTCGACCACCTGGCCCGACACCTCGATCTCCGCTATCTCTATTCGAATTTCCTCCAGATGATCAACATTGATCTTTTCGCTTAAAACCCTCACACTGATGGCGTTATTCACCTGTTTGAAATGAAGGTTCTTTTCCTGAGCCAGCTCCCTCAATATATCTGCAACGCTTCCCTTAACTTGACTCAAATGCAGGATTTCGGAATCTTCAAGGCCGCTATCGCGATAAAAAAACCGAAAATCGGTTTTACTTTCAATGTGTTGAAGAATATCTTGCAGACTCCCCTGCCTGATATCTAACTTAATGACCACATCTTCAATACTTTTGACACTGTCAAAGGCATAACCGGTATGAAATACCAGAAGGCTTAACATTCCTAAAGCCAGCATCCTGACTTTTAGATCTTTAATGGGTTTTAATAAAACATGCTTCATGGGATTTTGGGTATTGGTTTAAATTCTACGTAAAAGACACAAGCAATTCAACTCGGGGATGGATAGATGGACACATTCTTTCCAGTCAATTCAAAATCAAATCGCATGGAGTGGCCCAACACGTTTAGCACATCAGTCAGGTAGGCGTTTTTCCGGAAGGTGCCGGAACATCGGTCGTTAGGGAAATTTCCATTTACCGCTATTTCGACATCATACCAGTTTTCTAGTTTTATAAGTATCGATTGAAATGGCTCTTTATCAAAATGCAGAATTCCTTCCTTCCACAAGGAAATTTTTCTCGGGTCTATGTCCATTTTTTGCATGGGTTGACTTCCAGAAGGAACCACACTCCCTTCGCCCGGAGCCAGTTGCATGTTAATACCGGTTCGCTCATTTCTCACTCGTAGTTTCCCAGTGGCTAAGGCTATTTCTATGGATTCCGGTGAATGGGTCGTTACATTAAAAGAAGTACCCAAAACGGTGGTGGTTGCGTGGGATGCCTGAACTGTAAAGGGCCTTTCTCCGCTCTTTTCTACCTCAAAAAAGGCCTCTCCTTTTAATTTCACCTGACGGTTTTTTGTAAAATTTCGGGGATAATTGATTTCGCTACTGGCATTTAAAAAAACGCGGGAGCTGTCCGGTAACAAGATTTTTGATTTTACGCCCTTGGGATTCGATTTCGTAATCCAGTTCAATTCCGAATCCAACTCCGTAGCGATTGGTTCTCCCTCATAGGGCGGCAGGTAACCCCATTCCCGGAACATAAGTAAAACGATCAGCACAGCGGCCGCATATCGAATCCAACGATAGATACGGGGTGAATTTCCGGGAAAATCACGAACCTGTCTATTCGTTTTTTTTTGATCTTCCTCCTCCTTTGGATATTGCGGTATGGAAGGTAAATAAGCATCCGTTCTGCCCGGGTCGATTTCAGTCTCCCAAATTGATTCCAGTAATTGCTGATACGCTTTTTTACCATCAGGACTATGCAGGTATTCTAAAAATGCCTTCGCACCACTTCTTGACAATTTGCCTTCCTGGAAATCGTTCCATTTTTTAGTAAAACCTTTCATACACACCTGGTAGGTTATACGGTATATATGCTTTAATAAGGATATTTACTTATGTAACCGAAATTATTTCCATATATTTTAATGCAATACGTAATTCCTAAAGAATTATTAATCTAAACTATCAAATCTTTAAAAAATCAACAACAGAAAGAATAAATCGGAAGGAATCAGTTCACTGGATTGAAATTCTTGTTTTAACCGTTTTGTTGCCTTGTAAAGCTGGTTCTCCACTGTTCGTTTGGATAAATGCAGCCTAAGCGCTATTTCTTCCGCAGATAGGTGTTCGGCGAATTTGAGTTTAAATACTTCCTGTTGCCCTTTCGGAAGCGATGCGATGGCTTTTTCTGAAAACAATTTCAATTCCTGATATTCCATTTCTTCTTCGGTATTACGGGTTACTTGGGCACTGAAATTTAACTGATATTGCTTGTAAGCAAGGTCCAAGGCCTGTTTTCTTGATCGGATAAAAATGGAAGAACGCATGATGGTGAGCAGATAGGCATTAAAGGAAAGCGAATCATCCAACCGCTCCCTTTTTTCCCAAACCTTTAAGAAAACTTCCTGGACCACTTCTTCTGCATCTTCGTGGCACAAATACATTTTTTTACAGGTTCTGAAAATTTTGGCGGCAAACCTTTGGTATAATTGTTGGAATGCACTGGTGTCTCCTTGCCTTAAAAAGCCTACGAGTTCGGGAACCGAGTATTTGTTTTCAGTTGACATCGGTATTTTTTAGCATTACATACATACAAGTAATGTATTTTTACATAAAATCACAATTTTTTATTTTATTTTATATTTTTTATAAAATAAAATTTCTAACTAAATTGTTTTATCGAAAGCTTCGCTGATATTGAATATTTTTTAATGAAAGTGAAAAATAAAAATTATATTTTTTAATAAATAACCCCCTTTTATAAATCATAATAAATAATAATCAATCACTATTATAATATTATTTTGAATTAACACACTAATACCATATTAAAATGAAATCGGGAATAGGGCCGGTGGTTTCATCCAAAAGCTCCAACTACTGGTGTAATTACCATTTTCCTTCAATAAGCGATCTATTTTCGTGCTTAATCGAAACGGTTTGCGTAAATTTAGACTCATCATGCCATAAATCTCAAGCAACTATGGAAGTGCTTTTATTCGGAATATCAAAGGAGCTGATGGGGCAGCAGGTGCTATCCTTACCAGTAGATTCAAAAATTGCCAACGTATTGGAGCTAAAGCGATGGATATTAAATCAATACCCGGAAATGGGGAATTTAAACAGTTTCGCCATTGCTGTGGATCAGGAATATGCTGACGATGAAACCCCTGTCTCCGGAAATCAGGAAATTGCTTTAATTCCACCTGTTAGCGGCGGTTGATATGAAGAAAATAACACTTGTCGACCAAATCAATCTCAACGAAGTCTATTCCTGGTTACAAGACCCCGCGGCTGGCGGCATAAACCTGTTTATCGGAAATGTAAGAAACCATGCTCAGGGAAAAGCTGTTGTGAAATTGGAGTTTGAAGGCTATAAGCCCATGGCCCTGCGGGAAATGGAAAAATTGGCTGCTGCTGCCATGGAGAAATGGCCCATTAAAAAACTCTTGATGGTGCATGCCTTGGGAAGCAAACAAATTGGCGAGCCGGTTGTCGTCATCGGTACGGCAACAGCCCATCGAAAAGATGCGTTCGAGGCTAGCCGGTTTTTGATAGATGAGTTAAAAAACAAGGTTCCTATCTGGAAAAAGGAATATTTTGCCGACCAGACGGTTTGGGTAAACGCACACCCATAGGATGCGTTATGACTAAAAGGAAAATAGAGTAGCATGCAGAAAGAATTGATAGATCGGTACGGCAGAAAATTGGATTACCTGAGGCTATCCGTTACAGACCGATGCAACTTCAGGTGTTATTACTGTATGCCAGAAGAAGGTATGGATTTCGTTAACCGGACAGAACTGCTTTCCTACGAAGAACTCGATTACCTGGCTTCGTTATTTATTCAATTGGGGGTAAAAAAAATCAGAATTACAGGAGGTGAACCTTTCGTTAGAAAAGGAATAATGGGTTTTTTAACCCAACTTTCCCAACAACCTGAACTTGAAGAAATTACCCTTACCAGTAACGGATCGATCACGAATACCCAAATTCAGGACCTGGCAACGCTGGGCATCCGGAAGATCAATATATCGCTTGATTCTCTCGATAAGCAACGCTTTTTTGAGATCACCCGAAGGGACCGGTTTGAAGAGGTATACCAATGCATTCTGAACCTGATGGATCAGGGGTTTATAGTCAAGCTGAATTGCGTGGTCGATGGTAATAAAAACACGGAAGATATTATTCCATTTGTCAAATTAACGGAAAGCTACCCCTTGTCCGTACGTTTTCTGGAAGAAATGCCCTTTAACGGTACCGGGAAGTTTGTCCCACCTCGATGGAACCATATCGCTCTCCTGGAATACATCAACAAATTTTTCCCAACTATGCGGAAGGTGTTGGATGAAAAAAACAGTACCTCTGTCAATTACCAGATCCCCGGCTTTCTAGGCACCTTTGGGATCATTCCGGCTTATAGCAGAACATTTTGTGGTACCTGCAACCGAATCCGGCTTTCGGCCACCGGAGAACTGAGAACTTGTCTGTATGGTCCCCCGGTAACCAATCTTAGGGATGTCTTAAGAAGTGGGGCGAGCGATATGGCCCTTATGGATGAAATAGTTCAGGCGGTAGCCAAAAAAGAAAAAGATGGCTTTGAGGCCGAAGCACAAAGTCAGAAAATCCCCAAAAAATCGATGTCCTTCTTAGGCGGGTAAGGTCTCCCATAGGGGCTTCTTATCGCAATAACCTACTACCCATGATTAGTGTAACCCAAGCCAGAGAAATTCTTTTCAGTAATCCCTTATCCTTACCGGAGGAGTTCATTCCCTTCCAAAAAAGTCTGAACCACACCCTTGCATCAGATGTATATGCAGATCGGGATGCACCGCCGTTTCATCGGGTTACCATGGATGGGATTGCCATTCAGTCCGCAGTGCTACAAACAAAAAAGCAATTCGAAATTGAAGGGATTCAGGCAGCCGGTCAGGAACAGATGACGCTGAAAAATTCCGAAAATTGTCTGGAAGTGATGACCGGCGCGGTCTTACCGAAAAATACAGACTGTGTAGTGCCCTACGAAATGGTCCAAATCAACCAGGGTATGGCTGTAGTAAATGAATTGGAATTTGAGAAATTCAAAAACGTCCACCTCCAGGGTACCGATGCAAAGAAAGGCGACCTGATTTTACGAAAAGATTCCTGGATCCATCCTGGAATTTTGAGTGTGCTGGCCTCTCTTGGGCAGGAAAAAGTAACGGTCGTCAGGCCGCCAAAGGTGCTTATATGCGCCACTGGTGATGAACTGGTGGAAGTGGATCAGCAGCCCCTACCCCACCAAATCCGCACTTCAAACGTGTACATGCTAGCGGCCGCATTACAAAACCTGGGCATAGCGGCGCAAACAGCTCACCTACCGGATCACAAGGAAGCACTCCGCAGCGCAATCGAGAAAGCGTTGGAAAGCCATGCCATTCTGCTTTTTTCCGGAGCCGTTTCCAAGGGCAAATTTGATTTTCTTCCCGAAGTATTAAACGAACTTGGACTGGAAATTCTGATTCATGGAGTTAAGCAGAAACCAGGGAAGCCCTTTTTATTTGGAAGGAAAAATGAAAATTTCGTTTTTGGATTTCCCGGTAATCCCAGCTCCTCGTTGGTGTGTTTTCACAACTATTTTAAACCCTGGCTGTCAAAACAGTTAAGAAGGCAAGAGCCCCAGGCCTCCGGGATATTAGCGGAGGAGGTGATTTTTAAAAAACCGGTAACCTATCACCTGTTGGTGAGAACTGAAATCCGGGATGGCACCATCATGGCTTACCCGATAAAAAACTCTGGATCCGGGGATTGGGTACACCTTTCGGAGGCAGATGCTTTTTTAAGTTTGCCAGCTGACAAGGAAACATTCAAAAAAAACGATGTCTTTCCATTAAATTATTTTCATAAGGACGGTTTCTAGAAAAATGAAAGAAATTAAATCCATAGTAGCTGCTCATGAAGTGGCGGTCCAAAACGGAGAAGCATCTGCCCTGGCCACGGTCGTAAAAGTGGACGGTTCGTCTTACAGACGACCGGGAGCCAGGATGCTGGTTACCGAAAACGGGCAACTAACCGGTGCCATTTCTGGAGGCTGCCTGGAAGGAGATGCCCTAAAAAAGGCTCAAATGGTCATTTTCAGTGAGAAGTCCATGTTGGTCACCTACGATACAACGGATGATGACGATGCCAAATTCGGAGTTGGGCTCGGATGCAATGGTATCATTCACATTCTCATTGAACCCATTCTACCGGAAGTGGAAAACAACCCGATTGCCCTTTTGAAACGCTGCCTGGAAGACAGAGAAGAAAAGGTAATCATTACCATTTTTAATACCCGGGAAAAACGGTCTGTTCAGACAGGTACCTGTTTGCTGTTAAGTGAGACCATTAATGCTCAAAATTCCGGTGCTGATCCGCTCAGCGATTCCTTACAATCCTTTGCCAGGGACAAGGCGAAAGAAGTTTTGCGAAAAAAGCACTCGATCATTACACCCATTGACGTTCAATCGCCTTTACAAGCATTTATAGAATTTGTTCCAGCTCCGATTAAATTGATGCTAATCGGTGCCGGAAACGATGTTATCCCATTGACCCGTTTGGCAGATGTGATGGGATGGGAAATGGTCTTAGCGGATGGCAGATCGGAGTATGTAAACCCCGTCCGCTTTCCAATGGTTTCCCAATACCTGGTCGGAACACCTCAGGAGGTCCTTGCGCAATTAACACCCGATCAGCGAACGGCCGTGGTTTTGATGACCCATAACTTCAACTATGATTTGGAAATCATGAAAGGGCTTTTTCCCTATACCTTTCCTTATTTGGGGGTCTTGGGACCCAAGAAAAAGCTGGAGAAATTGATTGAAAACCTTGAAACAGCGGGAATTCAACTGGACGAAGCCCAAGTTAAGCACATTTATGGACCCATGGGGCTCAACATTGGGGCTGAGAGCCCGGAAGAAATCGCTCTATCGGTAATCTCGGAAATCATGACGGTACTTGCTGCTAAACACCCTACTCATTTAAGAGACCGGCAGGGGCCTATCCATATCGATGAAAACGAAAATGCTTAAACCCCATAACTCCTTTTTAATCAAGACAATGCTTATTCCCTTAAATGGAAATCTGAAATTGAAAAACCAGCATTCCTTTCCTATCGGATGAGAATACGCCTTCCTGAGAATCCAGAAAGACAGGTCGACTCTGGTAGTTTAGGGATAGTTTTGTCTGATTTGCATTGATCAACCAATTGAACCCATATTCATAGGTGATTACCCGGTCTTGCAGCAAATCAAATTTCGAAATCTGGCTGGTGATGAAGGGCTGAAGCGTCCCCCAAGTGCCTAAAAGATCTTTTTTCATCAAATAACCTGCTTGTCCGTAAAAACTATTTCCAGTGCCCATCATAGGAAACGCATTTCCTGGGCCATTAAAACCAGCCTGGGCGGTGGTTCCATTGGTAGGATTCATGACACCCAGATTTCGAACGTAATTCTTACCATAGTCATTGGAATGAAAAGCCCCATAAAGGGTAAGGGCTGTATTTTCGCTAGGATTGAGCGGTTTATCATAAAACACATCGACCGACAGCAAGGCCAGGTCCGTATAGACAGTCGGTCCGTTTACTTGTTCCAGGTACCACATGGCCTTTTTTTGGTAAAGAAACCCCGCTCCAATATTAAAGACATGCTTTTTTCCCAAGTAGGAACCCGCATTATAGGGGGTGGTATTGGACTCCTGATCCAAAAACTGATACATATAATATCCGTGTACCTGCATCCCGGCAGGTGATCCGGCAAAAGTTGCCTCCAATCCAGGGCTGTTTCCCTGAACGGAAGACTGACTTACCGCCATGGGTTTGCTCAGTGCCATGCGGTAGTCCAGGCGATTTATTTTTCCTTTGGCATAAATGGAGTATTTTCTCAGAAACTGGTCGGTGACATCATTGGTGGTTTGCTGGTACAAGGGGGCATCCAATGATAAGATCGAGCCCACAGAAGGAGAAGAATACCTGGATACCCCATTCCAACCCGTAAGTCCGGTACCGATGGATAACTTTTCATCCCAAAGGGCTATTTCTCCCAGCGCATCGTGAAAAAACAAACCTTGTTTTCTTTCTCCCAAATAGGTTAAATTATTGGTTCCAAATTGAGTATAGAAAAACACTTTGTCCGTCAATTGACCAAATAACTGGACTCGGGTCCTGCGAAGGCCTATATCGAAGGTTTGATCTTCCAGGTAACCATCCACGGTGGTTCCAGGGTTATTCCAGGTATTGCGTACCCAAATTTGATTCAAGAATGTCAATTTTACGTACTGACTCCCATCCTCATTTAAAGAATATTTCAATTCAGATCGTTCTTTTTGCTGAGCGAAGAGGCTGACCGGAAAAATAAAGAAGATAATAAAATAAATACGGACAGGAAATCTGGGCATATTCTATAATGGATTATCGTTTAAAAACAGGTTTTATCAATGGATTCCCAAAGAAGCTATACAAAGGTACATTTCTCAGGCAAATTGAATCTAACTCATTCTAGCTTTAAAATAAAAATTATATAAGTGGAAATTTACGATCCGGGCCTCAATGACCCGGTTCGTAAATTATCCTTAAAAAGGAACTAAACCGTTCATTTTCTCTGCTTACAGGAATCCCCGTAACAATCCCAATCAACAGGTTTTCTGCAATACCCAGCCTCATCTGAGGCCTTATGATCATGTCAAAATCTTCACTTGTGATTTCCTTATTGAATTCGATACCGATAAAATTTCGGGTTCCGCTAATCATGTAATGGAAATTGGTATTGACTTGCCAGGTTACTTCCAATCCGGAAACTCCGTAATGATTCTGCATAAACGGACCGGTGTAAATGAGTGTATGGTAATTGAATCCCCACCTTTTGGCAGCAATAAAAAAGGGATTATAGGCATTACCTGAAAAGATACGCTCCTCCCTGTAGTTGGAGAATTGATTCATCTCGAATTCATGAATATATCCGAGGGCAAGAGAGGTCTTGTGTTTCTCCGAGACAAAGAAGGTATATTGTCCTGCCAGTTTCAGACTGTTAAGTTTATTTCCGGGAGCCGCTCCGTTTCCGTTTATGGGATAATAAAAAGAAAACGGCAATTCCACCTCCAGCCCTAATCTATCCATGGGAGCCCATTCGTATTCCACCAAGGCCAGGTATTCGTCATATCGTTCCTTATCAGTAAGTCCCAGGCCAACATTCCATTCCTTTTCCCCTTTTCTTGCACCCAGATCCCGAATGAGATCAATGTATAAGGGTTCTGCATGCAACACTTTGGTAGGAGTTTTTCGTTCTTCGACATCAGAGATGTAAATACTATCTAATAATTCGTTGGAGACCTCTATTTCTGTTTGTGCTTGTACTTGGTAATTAATTCCAATCAGTATAATACCGATCCTGATTATTTGATTCATCATTGGTAATAAAATTAGACATAAAAAAACAGGCCCTGCAGGAGATGCGGAGCTATAAATCAATTAAAGCGGATGTTTATGAAATATCCGGCGGAGGAGTAGAAATGGCAAAAAAACCAGCTGAAACCCATCCAAGGGTACTTGGTAAAAAATCAGTAGTATCCACTGCAAAACGTCCTACTCTATTATAGGGGCAATCAATAAAAAACATCAGATCGGTTGAAATGCCTTTTTTCTGAGACGTTTCCTGATCCCCATCTGCATCTTCTTTCTCCGGAATGGCATCCTCCATTCCAAAGCCCAACTCCACAACCAATTCGATGAAACTTTCCTGGTCGTTTATAGTAAGATCTTCAGGGATATGATCCCCCCTCTCATCAGCGATATCCACGCTACAGTTTAGCATGTACACCGCCATAAAAGCCCACAAGCCTTTCAAAAAACCAGTATTGCGAAGGTGACGGATCATGGGCGCAAAGATGCAAAATTAATTAAATGGTTCTTCTAATGTTGCCAGAAAACTCACTAAATCTCTGATTTCCCTTCGTGTCAGGAATTCTTTCATATCGGGCATACTGGATGGTGCGTCCCTTCTTTCTACAATAGCTGATTTTTGGATTAGGGTATCCGGCTGGTTTCCCATTTTTACAGTAATACTGGAATCATCTTCATCCACCTTGATACCGGCCAGGGTTTTTTCGGTTTCCAAGGTAAGGGTAACCACACCAAAGCCTGGTGCCAACCTTTCACTGGGTGCGATTAATGCTTCCAACAGTTGCTTTCTATTTAATTTTTTCCCGATACCGTTTAGTTTAGGGCCTGCATTTCCACCAAAGTCGTCGTAAGCATGGCATTTAATGCACTGACCTGAGGCATGTTGGAAAAATATTCGTCTCCCTTTGGATACATCTCCCCCATACATACTGCCGCTATAACTGGCCAACAGATCGTCTTCCGACATTTCGGATTTAATTTTTTCATAACGACTAAGCAAGGTACCTGCCTCCATATTTTCCATGGCTTCAAAAAACTCCAATTCTATAGAAGGCGGGAGGGTTCCGTTTTCCAATTGGTCAAGCAATCTTCCCAAAACCGGCAGGGACACATTTTCATTCAATTTCGTAAGAGTAGAAACAGCTGCTTGTTGTTCGTCTACCGTTCTTTTTTGAATTACTTCTTCCAGCAAGCTGGCCTTGGTTTCATCTTCTATATCCAGCTGCGCAATTAAATCCAGGCCTGCGACCCGCACCCTTTTTTCCTGATCCGACAACGCTTGCTCAATGGCCTGATCAATAGGTGCCTGTTCCATTTTGGCCAAGGCTCTTAGACTGGCCTCCCGCACCGCTGCCACCGGATCAGCCGATAGGCGCTGTATCAGAATTTCGGAGGACTGGCCGATCGCCAGGCTCCCCAATGCCTGCACGGCTGCCTCCCGGATAGTCGGAGAATCACTGATCGCCACTTCCATCAATGTTTGGGCGCTTGTGGCTTTGAGATCGGCTACACTTCTCTGCACCTCTCCCCTGTACCAGCCATCTACCCGATCCAACACGGACGGGGAGGCCCAGGTACTTACGGTCGCAATCGCTTCCGTTCGCATGGATTCCGGCGCATCAGCCCGATTGATATACCTAAGCAGATTAGAAAGTGCTTCATCGGTACCCCATCGGAGATTGGCATTGATGGCTCTTCTAAGCAAGGGTTCTGAATCAAAATTTCCATTTACCAGCAGCCTGCCAAGAGCGGGTATTGCCGCTGGAATTGAGAAATCATCGTTTATAGCCCGGGCCACTTCGGCCACTATGTATTCACTCTCATCCATCAAAAATTCGCTAATTCCTTCGTGCCGAAGCCTCCGAAGTGCCAGTACGGCTCCTAAACGGATGGCATCGGAAGGATGGTCAGCAAGGGAAATCAAAAAGCCAGGATTAGACACCCTGGACAGTGCCAGACTGGCAGCATGCCGGATGTACACATCTTCATCATCATTTTCAGCTAATAAGTTGACCAATGCTTCTTTGCCCGCTTCGTATCCAATTCTACCAATCGCTTCCGCTGCAAAAAAACGAACCCGGGGATGCTCGTCCATTAATAGCGGAACGAGGCTCTCTCCTGCCGGAGCATACCGCACATCTCCCAACCATTTGGCTGCCTGGGCCCGGATTTCATAATCAGTATCCGATAGAAAAGGCAACAGCATGGCTCCCCTTTCAGCATCTTTTCGGGCAAACTGTGAAATCCCCCAAATGGAATGAACCCGAGCCAGCTGATCAGTGCCGTTCGTCAACCTCTCCTGAAATACCTGTAAACCGGATTCCCCGCGCTTGGCCAGTTCAAATTGCGCCTTTTGACGCACGCGCTGGTCTTCATATGCTAACAACTCAGCTAATTTTTCCAATTCCAATTCGGTATAATCCGCTGCCAGAAAGGATGCGGTCCGTTTCATGGGATCTTCGGAAGCGGTCTGGTCGGTTAACTTCCAAATTCTGCCATACCCCTTATTTACCCAACCATCAATCCAATCCGAAAAGTACAAGGAACCATCCGGACCAAAATCCATTCCGGTGGCCAAAATCCCTCCTACCAACTGCTCCGTTTCACCCATTTCAAATCCTGCCCCCTTAGGTTTCAGGTCGAATGCATGAATACCAGACCTGGCGGGATTTCCAGCAAATTCTGCTACGAAAAACTTATTTTTCCACTGTTGCCCTAATGCTGTGCCCGGATTATAAACCATTCCGGTTGGACCATTGATGTAATTGGCGATGGTAGGAATAAAATAAGCAGCCTGCTCTTCGGATCGAGGTAAATGCATGTCCTCATCCATCCATACCTTGTAAGAATTGTTCTTGGGATCCCGATATTTTCCGAATTGCCAGTTGATCCGCCATCCCGTATCCGAGCCCTCTACCAGATAAACGATTCGTTCCCGCTCTCCCCGGTGATCCCCATCATTGTCTACACTGATCAGGTTTCCGTATTCGTCAAAGTCAAACTCATGGGTGTTTCGTACACCATAAGCAAAAATTTCAAAATCCGTTCCATCCGGATTTGCCCTTGCAATTACCCCGCAATTGGGGTAAACATGCTCATTCCCTTCCTTATCCACCCCATTAAACCCGATATCTCCGATACCCCAGTAAATCTTTCCTTCCGGACCCATTTTTAACCCAGACATATTATGTCCGCCAAAACCTATGTGAACACCAAAACCATGCGCCAAAGATTCCTTCTCGTCCATGAAGCCATCTCCATTGCTATCACGCAACTTCCACAGATCCGGAGCAACCCCCACGAATAGTTCCCCATCATGGTACAAAACCGCACCCGCTACATCTGAGGTTTCCTCATTAAAATCACTTACTATCAATTGCGACCGATCGGCTCTTCCATCAGCATTCGTGTCCTCCAATAGAAAAACGTTTTCTTTCTCTACTGTCAGGTCTTTCCAATCGTGTGAGCCATCTTGATTAATATCCGGCAACCATTCGTTTTCGGCACTGTTTTCGGGGGCCAACTCCCTGTGAAGAAAGTCCCTTCTATCCTCTACATGCTGCATTTTGATCGAAGAGATCTCCCAGTCCTGGTGGCTACGGATATCAAATTCGGAAATTTTTCTTCGATTGGTCTTAGTGTAATATACGCGGCCTAAATCATCCATCTGCATGGAAATGGGATCCGCTACCAGTGAATCAACAGCCCAAATATCTAAATTCAAGTCAGCGTGTGTTTCGGGCTTCACCAAATTCAATACCGCCTCTGCTTGTTTATTTACTTCCTCCGGAGTCAATTCAATAGGTGCCGGCTTTTGCGTTTTTTCCGAACAGCGAAAAATTAACACCGTAAGTGTAATCAAAAAAAATACGTTTATAATACGGCTGGGTCTATTTGACAACTGAATTTTCTTTAACATGTGATAATAACCAATTTTATTCCCTTCTTGTTACTCCGTTCATTTATTAAATCCGATCGGGTACCCCCACTTACCATTCATCGGTCAGGGTGACCAAAAAACTGACCAAATCGCGAATTTCACGCTTTGATAGCAATCCTTTCATATCTGGCATGGAGGACATCGCATCTGTCCGTTCCTCAATTTCACTTTTAGGTACCGATTTTTCAGGATCATTTCCGATTTTAAGGTTGACCACTTCTTCATCCTCAGAGACCAAAATTCCGGAAACCGTTTCGCCCTCACCTAACTTAAGTGTGACTACCCCGTATCCGGGAGCCACTCGCTTACCCGGGTTGATCAAGGCCTCCAACAGTTCTTCCCTATTCAGCACCTTCGCTATTCCATTCAAACGGGGACCTGCCATACCGCCATAATCGTTATATGCATGACAACGCATACATTGCGCATTTTGGTGTTGAAAAAAGATTCTTCCTCCCGCACGCTCATCTCCCCCGTACAAGCTGCCTGCGTAAGAGGCCAATAATTCGTCCGTACTCAATGAAGACTGAATCGTTGCAAATTTTTCCAATAACCGCTCATTACCAAGTGTTTCCAGCCCTTCTTCCAGTTCTAAAACCAGTCCCGGATGTAGGTTTCCATTTTCCCATCTATCAAGTAAATCTTCCATTACAGGTATCGCGTGTGCTTCTTCCACATCAGCCAAGGTGAGCAGGGCCGCTTGTTTTTCTTCAATTTCCTGATTATCAATCACCTCCTTCAATAAACCCGCCAGCAATTTTCCATCGAATTCCATCTGCCCCATTAAATCCAGCCCCGCTATCCGGACGATTTTTGCCGGATCCTGAGTGGCACGCTCCAGCGCGCGATCCATTCCATCCCATTCCAAAACAGCCAATGCCCGCAATGCAGCTTCCCGTACTTCTTCGTTACCGTCATTTTGAAGGGTTGCAAACAAAAGATCGGCAGCTTCGGTTAAGGCTAATCTGCCAGCTGCCTGAACGGCCGCCAAACGAAGGCTGCCGTATCGGTGAGTTAGCATTTCCTGTATCACATCGGATGCCTGAGCCTTCAAATGGGACAAATCCCTACTCATTTCTCCCCGATACCTGCCATCCACCCGATCCAATAGGGATGGAGATGCCCAGGTAGCAAGGGCATCTATGGCCTCCTTTCGCATCTCCTCAGGTGCCTCTTCCCTGGTAATATAGTTCAGGAGATTACTTAGGGCCGATTCAGAGCCGACTCTTAGGTTGGCATTAATAGCCCTTCGAATGAGTGGCTCGGAACTGAGGTCCGTTCGTTGTAAAACATTCCCAAGGGAAGGCAAGGCTTCCTCAATGGAAAAATCATCGTTGATGGCGCGGGCTGCTTCCGCTACAATGTATTCCTCTTCATCTTCTAAAAACACCTCAATGGAAGGCGACTGCATTCTCCTGAGGGCGACTACTGCGGCAATCCGAACTGCTCGGGAGGAGTGATTGTGCAAGTTCTGAACTGCTTCCTGATCTCCAATTCTAGCCAAAGCCAGACTTCCGGCATGCCGTAAATAAACATCTTCGTCATTATTTACTTCAAGCATGCTGATGAGTGGTTGTACGGCGGCATGGTGACGAATCCTTCCCAGGGCTTCGGCGGCAAAGAAACGAGCCCGCGGATAGCTGTCTTTAAGCAAGGGAATCAAGGCATCTCCCGCATCTTCAAAGCGCATATCCCCTATCCAGCGAGCGGCCTGAGCCCTGATTTCCGAATCACCATCATTAAGATGATTCATCAGGAGTTCGCCCGCGCGTTCCTTATCTCCTGCCCTACCCATCTGGGCAATTCCCCATATGGCATGGACTCGTGCCAGTTGATTAGCCTCCTGATCCAGTTGGTTTTCAAATACCTCCCACCCGCTATCTCCCCGGGTGATCAGTTCAAATTGTGCCTTTTGCCGGATGCGTTTGTCTGCATGACCCAATAAAGATTCTAATTCCGAGAGGTCCTTGGCTTTGAAATCAGCCCGCATCAGGTTTTCCGTTTCTTTTCTTACCGGATCATTTTTCCCCGACACATCGTCTAGTTTCCAAACCCTACCATAATCCTTTGTGCCCCAACCATCAATCCAGTCGGAGAAATACAAAGCACCATCCGGACCGAAATCCATACCAGTAGCCAATATCCCTCCCATTATTTTTTGGGTCTCTTGCAGGGCAAATCCTGCACCTTCGGGTTCCAGCTTAAAGGCATGAATACCGGAACGAGCCGGATTACCGACAAATTCCGCTACGAAGAACGTGTTTTTCCACTTGTCTCCCAGAGCGGTACCTGGGTTATATACCATACCAGTAGGGCCGTTGACGTAATTGGTTATGGGTGGAATGAAATAAGCGGCCTGCTCCTCATGTCTGGGCAAGTACATCCCTTCGTCCATCCAAACCTTATAGGAGTTATTTTTGGGATCCCGGTATTTTCCAAACTGCCAGTTTATCCTCCAACCGGTATCCGAGCCGTCGACCAGATAGACAAGCCGCTCACTTTCTCCGCGGTGGTCCCCATCATTGTCCACGCTGATCAGATTGCCATAATCATCAAAAACAAACTCGTGGGTGTTCCGTACCCCCATGGCAAAAATTTCAAAATCACTGCCATCCGGATTGGATCGGGCGATGACTCCCCGATTGGGATACTTGTGCTGGTTTCCATCCTGATCCACTCCGTTAAATCCAATATCTCCTATTCCCCAATAAACCCTGCCATCAGGACCTATTTCTGCTCCTGACATCCCATGTCCACCAAAACCAATATGCACTCCAAAACCGTGAGCGATGGATTCTTTTTCTTCGACCAGACCCGTTCGTTCGTCTAGCTGCATGCGCCACATATCCGGTCCTGCTCCTACAAAAAGGTCGTCTCCGTATTTCATGACCGCACCAGCTACATCCGTTACCTCTTCATTTAATCCCTCAAAAACCAATTGGTATTGGTCGGCCAAGCCGTCTCCGTCTGTGTCCTCTAGCCGGTAAATATGCTCTTTTTCTACGGTCATGTCCCGCCAATCACGGATTCCATCGCCATTGACATCCCTCAGCCACTCGTTCTTATCACTATTCTGCTCCGAAAGTTCCGCTCTGAGAAATGTCCTTTTATCTTCAATCGATTGGAGCCCAATGGATCGGATTTCCCAGTCCTGGTGTCCCCGGATATCAAACTCGGAGCTTTTTTGGCGGTTCGTGCGGCTGTAATACAACGCTCCCTCATCATCAAAATCAATGGAAATGGGATCAAACACCAAGGAATCCGATGCCCAAAGAGAAATCTCCAGCCCTTCCTCCAATTCGGGTTGGACCAGGTTCTCAAGTTCAGCCGCCATTTGGGTAGCTGATTCACTGGTAATACGTTTGATTCTTAATTCTTCCTGGGGTGGATTGCAGGAATAAAAAAAAGTTAACCCGAAGATGATTGCAAAAGGCAAAACGTTCGAAGTAATAGCAGGTTTTAGGTTTATGGATACCATCTAAATTAGTGTGTAATTTGCTTTTCTTCCATTACCTGGGAAGCCAAATTTTGGATTAAAATTTGCCCGTCAATATAGGAAAAAGTTAAAGAGTGAAAAACTAATATTTTATAAACGTAGCTTTCACATCTTTTTTTTAGTTATCGCTCTTTTTAATGGTAAGGCTCAAATGCGATGGATCCCGTAATTTCAATTCGCAATTATTCAGCGATCGGAAATTATGATAGGCTGTTTTCCAGATATGACCCTTTTTTCCCGATTTCAGATCGGGCTGTTTGTCCAGTCCGCCCGAATACCATTCTCCATATTCGTGATCTATCAGGTATTTCTGTATGTAATCCCATTGTTTCCTGAATTTTTCAAAATAATGATGCGGATCATCCGGATACAAATCCGCCATGATGAGTAAGGTATTCAGTCCTTCAGCCTGCGCCCACCAGTTTTTCGTATCCTTAACCGTTTCGGGAGTTTCCCGTCCGGGGAAATAATATCCCCCATCAAAAAAGCCACCCCTGGCCTCGTCCCAACCAAAGGTCAGGGCATGGTCTACCATTTTCTTTCCGATTTCCCAGGTTTTATAATCATTTTCCAAACCCAAAACATGAGAAGCCTCCATCATCAGGTAGGCTGTCTCCACATCGTGGCCATAGGAAACGTGGTCGATGGCATGGTGCTTTTCGATGGCCTCCCTACCTTGATCCCGGAAACTTACCGGAGTCCAATCTGCTTCCAGAAAAAGCTGCAAGTAGCCTTGCTCCTGGACAATGGTATCCCTAATCAACTTTAAAAGTGCTTCGGTACGTTTTTTCACCAGTGGATCATCCCAAACCTGATACAATTCGGTAAATGCCTCCAATAAATGAATGGAACTATTTTGGTCTTTATACCCAATGGTGGAGGTAGAAGGGGTTTCTGCTGAGCGCACAAGGGGCGCACCATCTCGGGAAAGGTTTTGAAAATACCCCCCATGCACCGGATCATAACTGTGGTCTTCCAACCAATAAAAGGCTTTCTTTGCCAGACTCAAAGCTTCCGGATCTCCAGTCCCCTTGTAATGGGCTGCCAACCCATAGATACCAAAAGCGTTGCCATAGGCTGTCTTCTCACCGGCACTGCCTTCGGGCAAAGCCCCTTCCCGTGTCAACAGGGTGTGGAACCCTCCGTATTCAGCATCCCAAAATTTGTCCCGAAGAAATTCAAAGCCCATTTTTGCTCCTGCCTCGTAATGCCTCACTTCAGGAAACCTATCCCTGATTTTTGATAAGGTCCAGAGATGCCTTGCCTGGGAGACGATCATTTTATGCTGATTTTCAGAGAGCGAAAAATCATATTCAAAACTACTCAAATAGCCTCCAAACTCGGTGTCATAGGCCTTGGGATACCAATGATTAATCATTTCCTGCTTTATGGAATAGGCCATCTCGTCAGCGATCGTCTGACGAACAGCCTCTTGAGCGGAAGCACTGAAAGGAGAGAGCAAAAGGAGTGCTACCAGGATTGGAGCTAGTTGGATCATTATTTGGGGTTATAGGTTACGGGTCTTTTCGCAGCACGGCGGCCGGTTTCTAACGGCTCATTTGTTTCGACGCCGTTTCCAGAGCCGGTACAATACAATAACGAAAATGGGCAATAAAATTACAGGCCAATAATCAAAAAAGGGCAGGCTTTCTTCACTGGCATTACTCTGGGAAAATACCAGCGAAGGAACTGTAAGTAGAATTGGCAAAAATAAACGTGTCATTCGCATAGCTCTATATTATGTTTGTTGTGTCAATGTAATCAATCCCATGTTCTAACTACAATCAGAAAACTATTTAACTATATTTTCGATTATGTTTTGAAATTTAAATAAAAAAATGGTTTTGCACTTTATTTTAGTAAACTTTTAAAAGACTTTACTGTAAAATCTCTAAAAAAGTGCTTTTTTTGCACTGCCAACGTTAAATGGCCAGCCTAACCACAACCACTTGCAACCGCTGGAATTGGAATTGTTTTGAAGTAATCAATTAACCACCAATATGATTTTAGGAATTTTAAAAGAACCGTCACCGGAAACCAGAATTTCCCTGCATCCGGAGGCAGTGAAGGTACTCACGGGATCGGGCAATCAGGTCCTGATTGAAAAAGGAGCAGGAGCATCTTCCTTTCTTTCGGATGAGGTTTTCAAGGACGCAGGTGCCAACGTAAAATCCAGAGCAGAAGTGCTGGATGCCGCTGAAATGATTTTCCAAATCAACCCGCTTGAACCGGAAGATCAAAAAAAATTATCCAAAGGAAAGTACCTTATTGGAGTCTACCAGCCGCTAGTAGCCAGGGACCTGATGAAAACATTGGCAGAAACGGGAGTAACACTCTTTAGTATGGATTCCATTCCGCGAATTACCCGGGCGCAAAGCATGGATGTATTGTCTTCCATGAGTACCGTTTCGGGCTACAAGGCCGTTTTGTTGGCTGCTGCCAATTTACCCCGGTTTTTCCCCATGCTGATGACCGCAGCCGGAACCATCGCTCCTGCCAAAGTGCTGGTCATCGGAGCTGGTGTGGCCGGTCTTCAGGCCATCGCTACAGCCAAAAGGTTAGGGGCAGTGGTCGAAGCCTTTGATACGCGACCCTCTGTAAAAGAGCAGGTAGAGAGCCTCGGAGGCAAATTTGTAGAGGTTCCGGGAGCCGTAGAGGACAAAGGAGCCGGTGGATATGCCGTGGAGCAATCCGAAGAATACAAACAGAAGCAGTCCGAAATGCTGGAAAAATCCATTGTTAAATCAGATGTGGTCATTACCACTGCACTGATCCCCGGCAAAAAAGCTCCTGTTTTAATCACGAAAACCATGTTGGAAAAGATGAGAGCTGGTGCCGTAGTGGTAGATCTGGCGGCTGTCAATGGCGGTAATTGTGAAGGAACGGAAAACAACAAAACCGTCACCTTAAGTGGTGTCACCATCATAGGAAATTCGGCTTTGCCGTCCACCATGCCAGAAGATGCCAGCAAAATGTACAGCAAAAACGTGCAAAATTTACTGAAGTTGTTGCTGAAAGAAGACCAAATAAACCTCAACTTTGAAGACGAGATTATCAAAGGAACCTGCATCACACACGATGGTGAAGTTATTTATGAACCTTTATTAAAATAAAATGGAAGCGATCATAGACTATATTTCTGTTAATCAACAAGAGTTTTACATATTCATTCTAGCCATATTTGTCGGAATAGAGGTGATTTCCAAAGTTCCTACGGTGTTACACACCCCTCTGATGTCCGGGTCAAATGCCCTCTCCGGAGTGGTAATCGTGGGATCCATTATCGTCCTGGGAAAAACCGACCCTGCTAACTACCTGGGATTGGTGCTGGGATTTTTAGCGGTGTTGCTTGCCACGCTGAATGTGGTCGGAGGCTTTGCCGTCACCAATCGCATGTTAGAAATGTTTAAAAAGAAACCCGGTAAAAAATAATAATTATGATTTTACAACTAATCGATATATGCTATCTGGTAGCGGTGGTGCTTTTTATTCTGGGAATAAAGCTGATGAGTCATCCCGAGTCAGCCAGAAAAGGCAACAGCATTGCATTGGCAGGAATGATTTTGGCTATCGTGGCCTCGTTTCTTACCCCTGGTCTGAATAATATTGCGCTAATTCTTATTGCCATCGCTTTGGGTACGGTAGGTGGTTTGTATTCCGCCAAAACCGTGCAAATGACAGCAATGCCCCAATTGGTCTCTTTCTTCAACGGCATGGGAGGCGCCGCCGCAGCTTTGATTGGACTGGTAGAGTACGGCGACCTACCTGTCAGTGACACGGGAAAAGGAGCCGTGTTGATGGCCAGCCTTATCATCGGTTCCGTGTCTTTTTCCGGCTCCATGATTGCTATGGGAAAACTTCAGGGAGTGATCAAAGACATTCGGGTCAACAAGATACTCGCGTTCATTGTCCTTGGATTTTCCATCGCCCTGGCGGTTTATGTTCTGAACGCAGGGGAAGCCCAGCCCTTGCTGGTGTACGGCCTTGTCTTGTTGGCTTTAATTTATGGGTTGCTATTCGTCTACCCGATTGGGGGTGCGGACATGCCGGTGGTGATTTCTTTGCTCAACTCCCTAACGGGGGTGACCGCCGCTACTACTGGTTTATTGTACGACAACAAAGTGATGCTGATGGGAGGTATTCTGGTTGGATCGGCCGGTTTGCTGCTGACCTTATTGATGGCGAAGGCTATGAATCGTTCCGTGAGTAACATTCTCTTTACTTCCTTCGGATCCGCTTCCGGGGTAAGCGCAGCTGGGGCAGACGGAGATCAGGTAGCCAAGGAGATCAATACCTATGACAGTGCCATCCTACTGGCCTATGCCAAACGCGTAGTAGTTGTGCCTGGCTATGGGTTGGCTGTCGCTCAGGCGCAACATGCGGTGCATGATTTGGAAAAAATCCTGGAAGAGAAAGGCGTAGAAGTTACCTATGGGATTCACCCTGTAGCTGGACGGATGCCCGGGCATATGAACGTATTGCTCGCTGAATCGGATGTTTCTTATGACAAGTTGATCGAAATGGAAGACATGAACGAACAGCTGCCCAATACGGACGTGGTCATGGTTATCGGAGCGAATGATGTGGTGAACCCGGCAGCCAATGACGATCCTTCCAGTCCCATTTATGGCATGCCTATTCTGGAAGTAAACAGAGCAACCAATGTCATTGTTATTAAGCGAAGCATGAGTTCCGGCTATGCGGGTATCCAGAATGCCCTCTTTTTCGACCCGAAAACCAGAATGCTTTTCGGTGATGCAAAAAAGGTCCTTAATGGGCTGGTTAGCGAAGTGAAAAACATGTAATATTCATTAAAAAAGCCGCCCTTTTTTCCGGGCGGCTTTTTTCTTTGCTGTGAAGCCAAATTGGTTTCGATGCTATTTCCCATTCGAGGATTGGGATTCTCCTAGCGAAAAAATCTGTTCCATAAGGACCCATTTCTCACCCGGAGCGGCCCAGGGGAGGGATTTTTGAAGGCTTCCCATTTTTGCCTCCCATTCCTTTACATTCTTATTTGCCGCATCCATACGGGCTTTCTTTTCAAAGGAAAAATCATCCGCTACCTCCATTATCATAAATAGCCGGTTTCCGGTCAGATAGATCTCCATGATTTGTATACCTGCGCCCCGAATACTTTCCTCAATGACCGGAGGTACCGCTTGATGACTTGCCTTGTACCGGGCAATGGTTTCGGGGTTATCCTCCAGGTCTAATGCCAAACAATAGCGTCTCATGTGATTCTGTGTTAAAGTCTGTAAAACCGCCGGGCATTTTCATACCAAACGTTATGTTGAAGGCTTTCCGGTTTCCCCTGTAAATAGGATTCCAAAATTCCGCAAACCTCTCCATAGGAAGCAGCTAGCGTACAAACCGGCCAGTCGGACCCGAACAGTATTCGGTCCTCCCCAAACGCTTCCATTACTACATCCAAATAGGGATAGAAGTCGGATTTCTCCCAGTTCTGCCAATCCGCTTCCGTCACCATGCCGGAAACTTTGCAGGATACCTGGGGATACCGGCCGAGTTCCATGATCTTATCTTTCCAGCTGCTTAGTTCTTGCTTCTGAATGGAGGGCTTCGCCAGGTGATCCAATACAAACCTTCCCTTCGAAAAATTTTTTACCGTTTGGAGGACCCCGTCCAGCTGATGCGGAAATACCAGCAGGTCGTAACTGTACCCAGCTTCAAAGATTTTTGCCAATCCCCGCTGAAAAGCTGGTTTTAAGATAAAATTCGGATCGGTCTCGTCCTGCAGCAGGTGCCGAAAGCCTTTCAATTTGGAAAAGGGCTGATAGGCATGTAATCGATCTGTCAAATGGTCAGAAGTCAAATCGATCCAACCAACCACGCCTAAGATAAAGGGGGATTTTTCTGCCAGATCTAGTAGAAACTGGTTTTCCGCTTCGTCAGCTGCAGCCTGGACTGCAACGGTGCCGACTACCTGATTTGCCTGCATAAGGGAATGCAACTGATCGGGAAGAAAATCGTTAGCTAACGACTCCAAATCCTCCCCTATCCAGGGGTACCGCATGGGTTCGTAGTGCCAGAAATGCTGATGGGAATCGATTTTTTCCATAGCTTACACGTTTAATTAGGGGTGGCGATATACCATCGCATTAATATTCATACCGGCTCCTACCGAAGCAAATAATGCATATTCTCCGGAAACAAACCGATGGTTTTCCATTTCACCTTTGGCCACCAAATCGTACAAGATGGGCACCGTCGCCACCGAATTGTTTCCAAATTTCTGAATACTCATTGGCATCAGGTCCGCAGGTATTTCTGTCTGTTGGTACAACTTAAATAAACGCTCCAGAATGTTGTGGTCCATTTTGGCGTTGGCCTGATGAATCAATACTTTTTTGATCTTTTCCAGCGGAACTCCTGAGCGATCGATACATGCCTTTAATGTAGGAGGAACGGTTTTGATTGCGTACTCGTACAGTTTTCTCCCATTCATTTTTAGGAACAAGGTGTTGTCCGGAAAATCTCGATTATAAGAGGGCCCCATACTGAGCAAATGGGCATGATCGAGGGTATCTGAACGGGTTAAATGAGATAGAATCCCTGTCTTTTGCGGGGTTTCAGAAGCCTCAAGGATCACCGCACCCGCACCATCCGAAAAAATCATGCTATCCATATCGTGCGGGTCGGATATTCGGGAAAGATTTTCGGCACCAATTACCATGACCCGTTTGGCATCTCCCGATTGAAGGTAATAATTGGCTTGAATCATCCCCTGCAGCCATCCGGGACAACCAAACGGTAAATCGTAAGCAACCGTGTAGGGGTTGGCGATACCAAGCTTGTGCTTGACCCTGGCCGCAATGGTCGGGCAGGTATCGATACGGATATTATCGCTTCGAATATCTCCAAAATTATGAGCCACAATGATGTAATCCAGCGATTCACCATCAATAGAGGAGGTTTCAAGCGCCCTTTTCGCTGCGAGGTAGCCCATATCGGAAGTCATCAGATGATCTTCGAGATACCTTCTCTCGCTGATTTCCGTTATTTTCTGAAGGGTGGCTACTATGTCAGGATTCGGTTTTACCAGCCGTTCTCCATTGGTATCGTAAAACTCCCGAGACAAAAAATCTTCATTCAGAACGGTAATAGCAGGCAAATAACTTCCGGACCCTTTGATAATACTACTAATCATGTGCTATTGTATCAGTGAACAATTCAGTTGGAAAATAAAAGTTCTAAAGTAATAATTTTTCCCGTAGCAGAGATAGAAATTTAAAACTGATTTGATATCATTAATACGATGATGGCGCAAGGACTTCAAAAAATGGCATTATCCTTTCGTATAGGGGGAAAACAAAAAAAGGATGATATTGATCATCCTTTTTTGCCTGTTTAGAGGTTCGGTTGAGGAGTAGTCCTCAGATAGGGTTTGATTTCCTTGTGTCCTTTAGGAAATTTGGCTGGAATGTCTTCATTTTTGATGGCCGGAGCAATGACCACATCCTCTCCATGCTTCCAGTTGGCGGGAGTGGCCACACTGTAATTGGCTGTAAGCTGTAACGAGTCTATCACCCGAAGCAATTCGTCAAAATTTCTACCCGTGCTGGCAGGATACGTGATGATCAATTTAATTTTCTTATCATTCCCGATAATAAAAACCGAACGTACCGTAAAATTCTCGTTGGAATTTGGGTGGATCATGTCGTACAGTTCGGATACCTTCTTGTCTTCGTCGGCAATGATGGGGAAATTGACGGTTGTATGCTGGGTTTCATTGATGTCATTTATCCAGGATTTATGACTTTCGACCCCATCTACACTTAATGCCAGCATTTTGACATTCCTTTTGTCAAATTCATCTTTTAACTTGGCTGCTGCACCAAGTTCAGTAGTACAAACCGGCGTGTAGTCAGCAGGATGGGAAAAAAGAATCCCCCAGCTATCGCCCAGGTACTCGTGAAAATTGATTTTACCAACCGAGGAATCTGCGGTAAAATCCGGTGCAATATCTCCTAATCGTAATGACATAATTATATAAATTTAAATTATTCTATAGATTTAGTAGGGAAACGGTAGTTGGTGAAAAAAAGTTTATTGAATCGTACCTTTTTTAAAGTAATTCAAATTTAATCGCTAATTTTCAAAGGATTGACCGTTCTTCACCGAATAATTTTTTGGTGGGTTTTGGTTTATTATTGAAAGGCCCTATATTTGCAACACCTTTTAGGAAAGAGCTAAATCTTTGATAAAATGGTCCGTTCGTCTAGGGGTTAGGACGCATCCCTTTCACGGATGAAACACGGGTTCGATTCCCGTACGGACTACAAATTTATTAATGGTTCTTTTCTTTAAAAGGGTCCGTTCGTCTAGGGGTTAGGACGCATCCCTTTCACGGATGAAACACGGGTTCGATTCCCGTACGGACTACAACAAATAGGGTTTGTCTGTCCTAGACAGGTGAATGTTATTTGTGGTTGTTAGTGGTTAAAGTGAATAAAAAAACCTGGTCTCTTGACCAGGTTTTTTTTTGCTTTCTATAAAAGTAAAATCTACCAATGCCGTTTTTTTACAGGAGGAGGACACACAGGGGGGCTTCAATTTCATGCTGAAATTTTGCTCCTTTAATCGGGCTGATGAACGGCAAGGTTTTCAAAATCCGTAATCCCAAACGTTCCCATACTCCCCCTCCTGAAAACAGGAGGGGGCTGGGGGGTGGTCAGTTTTTGAAGTCCGTAATCCCAAGTTATTTTGGCAAAAACGTACTACCGGTTTACAATCAACCTTACCTGTACCGTTTCGCCGCCTCTGGAAATCAAGCGAATCAGATAAACTCCCTGCTCCAATCGGCCTACCGGCAGTGCATATTCCGGTTGATTAGTATCCCGTACATTCAACAACATTACTTGCTGTCCGCTTAAGGTATAAATTCCGATCCAGTCCAGCGGAATACCACCTTCCATGCTAACAAATGCCTCAGAACTTGCTGGATTTGGATACAGCTTTACCGTAGGCAAGCTGGACGATTCGGGGTAATACGACTCCATCTCCTTATCGGAATCGGTATGAACGATCAGTCTCGATGAGCTACCTTGAATAGGCTCTTTGGCGTCAACCCGCTCTATAACGATACCCGAGATATTGGCATTATTTTTTGAAGCCGTGAAATTCAGATTTAAAACACCATCCGAAACTTCTATATTTTCGAATACCAGCTCCGTAGGCATGTTGTTACTTTCAACGAAAATATCAAAATCATCTTTCACCATCTGCCCTTCAATTAGGATATCAAACACACGTTTACCTGGACCAGCCTCAGGACCTGCCAATCCATACCATAATTCATTATGATAAGTGCGTACTCTGTAAGTCCCGTTTTCAACCGGTATGTCGTAGCTTAGATTTTGACTAAACCGCTCTGTTTGGAAAAGCTCTATATGGGTAGCCGAAACGTTTTTGAAGGTATTGTTGCTGGAATAATATTCTGGATAATTTTGATCACCTATATATTCCCGGTTTTCATAGTTAATGGAAGTGATCGTTCCTGCGTTCAGACTTAAGGACCAGGAGGGCGCTACCTCCCAAACATCAATAGTGACCTGGTCCGAATTGCTGTTTCCATTTTCATCCGTAACCGTCAGTTGCGCCTGATAGGTGCCGGCAACGGTGTATTCATGAACTGGATTTGCCTCCTGACTGCTGGCTCCATCTCCAAAATCCCAGGAATAAACCAGCGATCCCTCTCCACTCGAACCGGACCCGTTGAATGACACTTCAAGCGGTGCAACCCCTTCCATCGCGCTTGCTTGTATGGCCGCCTGAGGCGGCAGGGATCCTTCTGTGATGGATTCTATAGAAAATCCGGAGATCGTCGCATTATTGCTCTGGGCTACCAAACCGATGTTCAGAACCCCATCTCTTACTTCTATCGTTTCAAATGTCAATTCAGTCGGTTGATTATTGTATTCGACAAACAGATCCAAATTACTTTTCACCGTTTCCCCTTCCAAAAGGATGGAATAGACCCGTTGGCCAGCAGTAGCCGCAGGTCCTTTTTTACCATACCACAGTTCATTATGGTAGGTTTTTACAGTATACAATCCATTTTCTACTGGGATGGAATAGGAGAAATTTTGACCAAACCTTTCCGTTAAAAACAAGGTTGGACTACCGGCACTGCTATTGCTGTAGGTGGAAGAGCTGGAATAGGTTACCCCTGATGTTGACTCTCCAACAAAATCCTTTTCTAAGTAATTGACGGTATTATCAGATCCTGCATTCACCTTCAATGAAAAAGCGGGTTGCGTTTGAGCTTGGTTTACCTGAATCGTCACTTCGGACACATCCTGCTTACCCTCATTGTCGGTAACGGTCAGTTTAGCCGTATAGGTTCCTGTATTATTATAGGTATACACCGGGTCCGCGTCATTGGAAACCTGCCCGTCTCCAAAATCCCAGGCATACTGCAAAGGCTCCAGGCCAGTGGAATTACTACCCGTAAATGCGACGGTTAAAGGTGCTGTACCTGTTTCTTTACTGGCATCCAGAATGGCGACAGGGACGGTTCCCTCCTCTTCTGCAATTAATGAGAATCCGGAAATCGTAGCGTTATTGGTGGAGGCCACCAACCGTATATTCATAACACCGTCGGTAACCGTTACATTTTCGTGGGTCAATGTGACAGGTTGGTTTCCATTCTCGACAAAAAGGTCGAAATTATCCCTGACTAACTCCCCTTCTAAAAGGATGTCGTATACCCTTTTCCCGGCACTGCTTGCAGGTCCATTTTTACCGTACCACAACTCGTTGTGATAGGTTTTTACGGTATATACGCCATTGGCCACCGGGATGCTGTATTCAAAGTCAGTTCCAAACCTTTCGGTCAAAAACAAGGTGGGATTTCCAGCGGCATTATTACTGTAGGTACTGGAAGTTGAAAAACTAATCTCAGCATTACTTTCTCCCAGAAATTCATTACCATCATAATTGGTAGCATTATTGGTACCACCGTTTACATGCATGGAAAAGGCATTTGCACCTAGCACCGATATGGTAGTTTGATCGGATGCCTGATCACCTGAATCATTATACACCGTTAAGCTTACCTGGTACTCTCCAGGCGTTTCAAAAACATGGGTTGGGTTTTGTTCTGCGGAGAAGTTTCCATCTCCGAAATCCCAAAAGAAAGTAAAATCAGATGGTTTGCTGATTTCGTTCGAAAAATTCACTTGCAGGGGAGCACTTCCGGAGAAACCAGAGGCCGAAATAGATGCCAGTGGCACCGTACCTAATTCCCCCTGGTTTACAATGGAAAAACCGGAAATAGAAGCATTATTACTGAAAGCAACCAAATCCAAATCGAGAAAACCATCGTTGACTTCGATGTTTTCAAAAACCAGCGCAATCGGTTCATTATCACTTTCTAAAAATAAATCCAGCTTATCTTTGACAACCGTACCTTCCAGAGCAATATCGTATACCCTTTTACCGGCTGCTGCTGTACCTCCTCCTGGTTTACCAAACCAAGTTTCAGAATGATGCGTCGTCACGGTATAGATTCCATTTGGAACGGGCACCCGGTAATTAAGATGTGTTGAAAACCGTTCGGTTTGATAGAGAGGTTCCGTTGTAAGATTAACGTTATTGTAAACGGATCCACCATTATGAATGTCGGAAAGATTCGAGTCTCCAACGTAGGTATTCCCTCCAAACTGAACATCGTCACCTGTTCCTGCATTGTAGAAAAGCGAAACGGCTTCAAATTCTCCATCACCCCTAAGGGGGACAATTGTTTGGCCTTCTTTTCCCCAGTCAATAACAAGATTTGCTTCTCCTTCGAAGGCATCTCCTTCGTAATCCAACAACATGGTAAATCGGTGACCAGGCTCCCAGAATTCGTATTCCGTAGCCTCTCCTTCCAACACCAGAAAATCTGCTGCATTTGGACCGGTGAGACTGACAGACCTGATCCACAAGCCGGTGTTTCCGTTTTCAAGTGCTACCTCGATTTCTTTTGGCTGGCCCTTTTTAAATTGAACCAAATCGGGCACCACCAATTCGCTTTTGACCAGTTTATCACCTGCCGGTTGATCGAAACCAAAAACCTCCATATTCTTTTGATTTCCGCCACCTTTTGTAGGTGACCCCCCCAGCACATATAATCCTTTTCCTGATACTATGCCCTGCGTACCGTGCCGGGCAAAATTAAGCGTACTTAACGTTTGCCAGGTTTGGCTGAGTGGATCGAACATTTCGGTGGTATTTAATGCAACAGAACTCGTATCCACTTCACCACCTGCAACGATCAATTTATCCAGGTAATTATTAACAATCGCTCCAGCTCTTGGAGTAGGTAGGTTTTGTCCCTCCGGAAGGGTACTCCAGGTTTGCGTATTAAAGTCGTATACATCCACTTCCGGTAATACCGGAGCAAAGGTTCCTTCGGCTCCACCGGATTGTCTTCCGGATGCCAGGTATAATCGGCTTCCAATAACCGTCGCAAAAAAGTGATCGCGGGGTCTGGGAGCATCTTCTAAGACGGTCCACTCACCGGTTTTTGGATCAAAGGAGTCAAAATAAGGAACGTAACCACCGTCATGGCCATCTGTATTCCCCCCTATAATGTAAAACTTCCCTCTGTGTTCCACCACGCCGGCAGATCCTCGTCTTCTACCGTCCGGAATTTCCGCTCCCTGTATCCACTCCTCAACTACCGGATCAAACATCCAAATATGAGTGGCGGGTAATTCGTTAGGAAAGTTATTCGTTTGAAACGCTCCAATTACCCAGATGAGCCCTTCATAGGTAATTGCCTGGAAATGATTAAAGCTGTGCGGGTTGATATTGGGAAGGGATCGCCACTCGTCCTTGGTATAATCGTATATATCGATGGTTTTCGCACTTTCTCTTCCCCCCAACAGGTAGAACTTATCTCCGGCCTGCACAAAGCTATTTTCATGTCTGCCGGTATACGAAGTATTTTCATTTTTTACATGCCATTCCTGGTCCACCAGGTCTGGACTGATAGTCCATGTGAAATTGAAGGATTCCGCATCGGAGTGAATTTCGTCCTCGTCATCGATCGTAACGGTAACCCGGTAAGGGCTGTTTGCCAGCGCACCCTCTTCAATTTTTCCATAAATGGTGCCATTGGTAGGTTCCAGGTACACACCCGGGGGCAAGCCTTCTGCAGCGTAATTAAGGTTTCCGTTTCCACCAGAAGCTACCACAAACATGCTTCCATCCAACTCGTGACCTGAGAAATTAATCAGATCCTCTAATGCCGTATATTCAATCGGAATTTGAATGGGCTTTCCTAAAATTTCAATACCGTTCACTAAAGGATTTTCCTTTTGCTTCAGGAAGGAAATGTTAAGCTCCCCATCGGTCACAGACACTTCATACTGTTTCATACCACCAATCAGATGACCGAATGCTTCTACAAGATCGAAAGAAGATGCTACCATTTCTCCCTCAATTTGAATATCAAAATATCTTTTTAATAGCGTTGAAGTGCCTTCAAAACCATTTCCCAAGTACAGATTAACCAGGTAATCCCCATCTGGTAATGGAATGCTATATTCCATACTCGACTCTTGAGTATACCTCTCCCTATTAAAAAGCTGTTCGTATTGGGAGTCGGAAAGGTATTCAGGAATGGATTCATGCCTTTGTTCCGCACTAAAAAAATTCACAGCGTTTTTACCTCCGGAGACAGAGAAAAGATCCGTTTGTTCCGGGCCAGTGACACTATTGGCCAGCCAGTTAGGCGCGCCTTCTTCCCCATTAATCAGGCTACCTCCGGCATTGATACGTAACAATACCCCAAAATCCTGTTCGATGTTTACGGCAAAGGTTTGTTCCAAATAAAATCCCTTGGAATCAGTAGCCCTAATGGTGAGGTTAGCGGTCACTTCATCACTCGGTATCATTATACGAAGGAGGTTGTCTTCAACCTGAGTACCGACCACTGGGTTGGTATTTCCGGAAACAGAATACGTTAGATTATTGACTCCCTCATTATCATCAAAATATTCGTCCAGATTGACCATTACATCCGGATCGCCTATCAGTCGATTCACATCCCGCAAGTTCCGGATGGTGTAGGGAATTTCACCACTGACTTTGAAATAATTCCATACGCCTATGAAGCTATCCCCACTGTCATGAGATGATCCGTAAATACCGATTGCCAAAGGTTTAGACAAATTCTGTATGGCTTCTAAAACAGCTCCACTGGCATCCATGGTACCCAGGGAAATGGCAGGATCGTTGTTATAGGCATACCGCGGCACTACCGTTCCTTCCATTGGATTTACTACAAAAGACAATTCGATAAGGGTATTGGCATCGGCGCGCTGATCAACAGGAATTTCCATGAAGAGCGATTCGGATGACACTACATCGTTAAGCTCCTGAACAGCCCGAATTCCTTCCTTGGTAAAAACCAATTTAATGAAATTACTTTGCGTACCATCTCCTATCTGAATACCTACCTCTCCATCTCCGGCATAGTCATACAGTTGTCCTGGAGAAGACAGGCCAATAAGACCTGAGGAAATGACATAGTTACCGGTTTCGGTTCCAACATTTACGCCCAGTTGAAACCCTTTTTCCTGATTATTAGCTGTTCCATTTGCTGTACCTCCGGTCATGGAGACCTGGATGGCACCAGCGGTCCCGCCGTAAATATCGGGAGGACCAGGACTATCATTTCCTTTATCAAGCCATTCCAGCCAGTTTGGATTAGCATTTCCATTGTTCATCAATCCGGTCAACCCTAATCCCAGGAACCCAAACTCTTCCCCGGAAGCATCTGACTGGTTGGTAAACAACTGGTTCTCCAGAGGCAAATCGGTAGGGTAGCCAATCTGAAAGGGGTCATTGGCATCCAAAATACCATCTCCATCATCGTCCAGGTCATTCAAGTTGGAAATGCCGTCTTTATCATAATCATCCGGTGCCGAACCTCCGGAGCAATAATCGGTTCCATTGTCCAACTCATCTTGATTCGTATAGCCGTCGTGATCATAGTCTGCATTGGGATCAAAAGCGGGATCATCCACTGCAATACAGAAAACATCATCGGCCGGGGTAAGCACCATTATTCTATTATCAAAGGTCGCCACCCAAATGGTTCCTGGAAAAATCTCCTCATCTCCGTTGGTAGCAAGACCAAGGGCATTTCCACCATTTAGATTCCATTTGCTGTATTCAGCATCCTTCAATGATCCATCTTCATTTAAATGAATTAAGTGGAGAGTACCCCCATTTTTCCCTACTACCAGGGATCCTTTTAGAGCGCCGTCAAAATTTGTACCCTTGTACTCGACAATGCCGTTGGAATTGTTAGGAAAAACGGTGACGATGGAGGGTTGCGGGCCATTGGAGTTGGCCAGGGTAGGTGCTATAAAATCTGCTTCGGCCGGATTGGCAAGGCTTTGGGGCACCGGAGGCCAGTTAGCAGGTAGGCTATTCGCCGCGTACTCATCAAATCCAGTTTGACCCGGAGCTACAGGTTCCAGAATCTGAGTTCTGAATTTATCTGTGGGAGTAAATGCGGGGGTGATATTACTGTAATCATTGTTATCACCGATGAGCTTTGTGTATAATCCAGCACCACCCGGCTCGAAGGGGAATGGTGCTCCCTGTTGGTAGGGCTGCCCTGGATTCGCTCTTATGGGCGTGGGATGTCCTCCATAAAAAGTGCCCGGTGTGTAGGCATCCAAATCTGTGGTGATCAACAGTAAATGATCCTGATTGTCTACAAACTCTCCATCAGCAGATGGGTTCAAGGGACTTGCTCCAGGTTCTCCGGGATCGTAATCGTTAGACACCAGCGAGGCATTTCCTTCGTTGATGGGTAACCCGCCCCAGTTAATATTGGCACCGTTATCCGTCACAAATAGTTTCCGGTCCTCTGTCACTACTAGATCATAGGAATTTCGAAATCCTGGTGAATAAATCTGCACCGGCCCGTCTAATGAAACCATTCCCATATTCAACCCATCATTTCCACCGAAAGGGTCATTGACATCAATCCCATCATAACCAGGATCATTCGGATTGTATATCCCATTTACGTTTTCCCGGCTCGGATCATCCAATGTAGGGATATCGTATTTATAGGCACGGCCGGAATGCGTATCCGTTTGGGTAGGTAGTGCTTCCAGGGCATCAAGGTCTATACTTAAAATCGCCGCCGAAAGCGCAAACTCACTGATATAGGTGAAATTCTTCGATGGAGCTCCCGCATTGGTCAATCCTCCGCTTGCTACCAGTAAATACGGTTTGCCATTAATGGTAGTAAATTCCAGCCCGTTGGTAGAGTGATTTTCTTCCGACCGGGGTAAACCACGAACTAAATCCGTTACCTCCCAGACTTCACCGGTCCAGCTCAGACGGGTAATGACTCCCGAGTTTGTGTCCAGCATTTTATCTCCACTGGGACCTCCCCATTTAGGATCACTGGAACTCACATAGATAATGGGATTTTGGGCTGTGCCAACGACTGTTAAGCCCGTAATTTGACGGTTCCCCCGATTGTCGTAAGCCAGTAGCCCATTGTCATCGTAATTTGGAATGTCTTTTACTTCCAATAAAATTTCTTCTCCCACCACCTGGTATTCATTGGGGCCTTCTTTTTCAATGGTGTAAATTTTAATTTCCCCTTTCAACTGAGCCACGTAAAGCCTTTCATCGGGCCCGAATTGTAGGGAAGTGCCTAGATCAATGTTTTGAAAACCATTAAAATTCAGAGAAGTCTGATTGAAACTAGCATTTTGAGAATAAACATTATTCTGAGGGGAAATGCTAATAAAAGCTATGAATAGAAAAAATAAAATAGGGTTTTTTTTCGCTGTTTCCATGATGAACGGAAGATTAAATTGATAAACTGTTTTATTATAAATTTTAAAAGTATTATGCTGTTTCGACTTCACAATATTAAACATTTAATCCAATAATGTCAATGTTAAAAAACGTTTTATTTTATTTCAAATACATTTTTATTGTTTTGATAGTTCAGTTATTTTTTTATCAACCCCAATAAGCCGGTAAATTTATTTAATTGCCTATTTTTGTGATTTCCAATGAAACAACAAAAAAATTATTTTATTTTAGTTTTGGTATTGGGCGCTTTGAGTACCATTAGCCCTTTTTCGGTAGATATGTACCTGCCTGCGTTTCCTGCCATAGCCAAAAACCTCCATACCAGTATTTCCAATGTACAGCTTTCCCTGACCAGTTATTTAATTGGTATTGCCATTGGACAACTATTTTACGGCCCCTTGCTGGACAAATTTGGCAGAAAAAAGCCCTTGTATGCCGGTCTGTGGATTTATGTGATTGCTTCGGTTGGTTGTGCCCTCACCACTTCAGTCAATTCGCTGATTGCGATGAGGTTTGTTCAGGCCATCGGTGGCTGTGTGGGCATGGTGGCCGCCCAGGCACTGGTTCGAGATCTATTTCCAGTAAATAAGATCGCACAGGCACTCGCCATGCTTACCCTGGTGATCGCCGTATCACCCATGATTGCTCCTACTCTGGGAGGATATTTGACCGCCCATTTCCACTGGCACTGGATGTTCATTCTGCTGGCTGCCATTTGCATGGGGATAATTCTGGCCTGCAAATGGCAATTGCCGGACGGGGCTGAGCCAGACCCAGCGCTTTCGTTAAGACCAAAAAGTGTGTTAAGAAAGTACCTGGAAGTGTTACGAAACAAACAATTTTTGACCTATATCCTGGTGGGAGGAATCGCAGGGGCGGCTCCCTTTGCTTACATTGCGGGATCATCGGATGTTTTTATCAACATTTATGGATTGACAGCTACCCAATACGGATGGCTTTTTGCCTTTTTGTCGGTAGCCATGATCGGAGCCACCCAGCTAAATCACGTGTTGTTAAATCACTTTAGTAACCGAACGATCGTGATTACCGCCCTGAGTTACCAATTAATTGTTGGCTTGGTCATCATCACCGGAGTGGGTACCGATGTCTTTAACGTCTGGATGTTGATAGGAATGATGTTTATTTTTCTCACGGGCCATGGGTTGAGTGTACCAAATGCGGCTGCTATTTCGCTGGCACCCTTTGAAAAGAACGCCGGAAGCGCCTCTGCCATGATGGGCTTTATGCGAATGGCGTTTGGGGGGATAATAACCGGTCTGGTAAGCATTTTTCACAACGGAACAGCCATGCCCATGATACTGCTTATGGCAGGATGTATCCTGTTGGCAGGACTGGTTTTGATCCACTACTACCATACCACCGGGGAGTTATATGCGCTTGGAAAAAAGAATTCGGCCCTTTCTCCCAGGTGAGCAGGAAAATAGGTGATGCTCAATTATTTTTCTAACTTTGCGCTTTGTTAAAATTCTCAGAAAGTACATACAATGATTTCAGTTGATAATTTATCCTTAAAGTTTGGTAAAAGGACCCTTTTCGAAGACGTAAACTTGAAATTTACGCCCGGAAATTGCTACGGTGTCATCGGTGCTAACGGAGCTGGAAAATCCACTTTTCTAAAAATTCTCACCGGAGAAATCGACAGCACTTCGGGGATCGTAAACATCACTCCCGGCCAACGGATGGCCGTGCTTTCTCAAGATCACTTTGCCTTTCAGGACGAGGAGGTCTTGCGCACGGTAATCATGGGACATCAAAAACTTTTTGACATCATGACTGAAAAGGATGCCATCTACATGAAGGAGGATTTTACGGAAGAAGATGGAAACAAGGCCGCTTTATTGGAAGCCGATTTTGCTGAGATGGATGGATGGAATGCCGAAAGCGACGCTGCTGCCCTATTATCCGGTCTGGGTGTGAGTGAGGAATACCACGGCAAGTTGATGAAAGACCTTTCCGGTGATCTAAAAGTGAGGGTATTGCTGGCGCAGGCCTTGTTTGGCAATCCGGATATTCTGATTCTCGATGAACCTACCAATGATTTGGATGCCGAAACCATTGGCTGGCTGGAAGATTTCTTAATCAACTTCAAGAATTTGGTAATAGTGGTGTCCCACGATCGGCACTTTTTGGACCAGGTAGCGACGCATATCGTAGATATTGACTTTGGCAAAATCAATATTTACTCGGGAAACTACTCGTTTTGGTATGAATCTTCTCAGCTGGCTGCCAAACAAAAAACGGATCAAAACAAAAAGGCGGAAGAGAAACGGAAAGAACTGCAGTCCTTTATTGAGCGCTTCTCGGCAAATGTGTCTAAATCCAAACAGGCCACTGCCCGAAAGAAAATGCTGGAGAAACTGAATGTGGACGAAATCAAACCCTCCACCAGAAAATACCCTGGCATCATCTTCAAACCGGAACGAGAAGCCGGAGATCAATTGTTGCTGACCGATCAGTTAGAATTAAAAAACGAGGAAAAAATCTTTTTTACCGATGTCAATCTGATGGTCGACAAAGGCGACAAAATAGCCTTTCTCTCGCGGACCAAGCAGGCGGTTACCAAGTTTTTCCAAACGATCATGGAAGAAATTCCCGTTCAATCCGGAAGTTTCAAATGGGGTGTCACCATCAACAAAGCCTACATGCCCAACGATAATTCTGCCTTTTTCGATTCGGATTTAAAGCTGATTGATTGGTTGAGCCAATACAGCGAAAATCAGGAAGAAGCCTACGTAAGAACGTTCCTGGGAAGAATGCTATTTACAGGCGAGGAGTCCCTGAAGAAGGCTTCTGTATTATCAGGTGGAGAAAAAGTGAGGTGCATGGTATCCCGGATGATGTTACAAAACCCAAACTTCCTGGTCCTGGATGAGCCTACCAATCACCTGGACCTGGAGTCCATTCATGCCCTGAACAATGCCATGATTGATTTCACGGGAACCCTTCTGTTTTCATCCTATGACCATGCTTTTGTTCAATCGGTAGCGAACCGGATCATCGAGTTTACCCCTAAAGGTACCATCGATCGGCGAATGGATTACGAATCGTATCTTGAAGATGCTGAAATCAGGGCATTGAGGGAAAAAATGTACCATTAAATTTTAATAGACAAAAGTTGCTGGCCACTGCAATCGTTTGTTACCTACTGGGAACCATGGCACTCGGTGCCTGGTCTTCCCGTAGGGTCAAAACCTCTGGTGACTTCATGCTGGCAGGCAGGCAGCTTCCCCTATTTTTAAGTGCCTCCGCCCTATTTGCTACCTGGTTTGGGTCCGAAACCATTTTCGGTGCCTCTTCCGAATACCTTAAACATGGCTTGCTTGGGGTCATGGAAGACCCTTTTGGAGGTGCCTTATGCCTGATGTTGCTTTTGGTATCCTTGTTGGTCCCGTTAACTGCCGGCCTATACTGGAATAACGCCTCTCCTGCAGGTGCCAAAGGATCTATTTTCGGTGGAATGCTTGCCTATCTGTTGTTTTATTTTGAATTTGTTGCGATGCCTTTTCCGCACCATTTGGCGGCATTGGTAGTCAGTGTGGCTGCCATGATCGGCGGTTCGCTCTTATTTCCCAGACCTAAACGTAATGACTAACTACCCTGAAATTGTCCTTAAAAAAGCGAAAGAAATTTCCCTGAAACGAAAGCATCACTGGGTTTTTTCCGGCGCCATTCAGCAAAAACCCAAGGACCTCCAGGACGGGGAATTGGTGAAAGTCCTGGATTCCAAAAAACAGGTGCTGGGACTTGGTTTTTATTCACCAGGGTCCATTATGGTGCGAATGATTACTTTTAGTGATCGGGAAATAACGGAGGCATTTTGGCTGGAAAAACTTTCCGCCGCCTACCAGTTAAGAAAAAAACTATTTTCCGGCCAAAGAGAAAGAACCAACGCCTATCGAATGGTTCATGGAGAAGGAGACATGCTACCTGGCCTGATTATCGACTATTACGACGGAGTTTTGGTAATTCAAGCCCATCACCTGGGAATTGTCAAAGAATTGCCCTCGATTTCGAATGCGCTCCAACAACTCCTTGGCAAGGATCTCAAAGGCATCTATAACAAAAGTGCCTCCGCCCTTCATGGAAAAACCAATGAGGCCGACGGCTGGATTTTTGGGGAAAATACAACCGTTCGAATAAAAGAGAATGCCTTCCACTTTGAAATCAATTTGGAAAAGGGGCAGAAAACAGGTTTCTTTCTTGACCAACGGGAAAACAGGTCCCTTCTTCAACGTTATTGCCAGGGCAAAGAAGTGCTCAATACCTTTTGTTATTCCGGTGGATTTTCGGTGTACGCGCTTGCTGCCGGTGCTAACCGGGTTACATCAGTAGATATTTCGTCGGATGCCATTGCGCTTTGTCAAAAAAACCTGGAATTAAACCACTTTGACTTCAGTTTAAATCCCTGCCTTACGGCTGATGTCCTGAAGTTTTTGCAGAACATGGATGACACTTACGAGGTGATCATTCTCGACCCGCCAGCTTTTGCGAAAAATATTCGCTCGCGTCACAATGCCGTCCAGGCGTATAAACGATTAAATGCCCTGGCACTGAAGAAAATAAAACCCGGGGGTATCCTGTTTACCTTTTCTTGTTCGCAGGTCATTGACCGGGAACTCTTTAACCATACGGTAACGGCTGCCGCCCTGGAAACAGGCCGAAAGACCCAGGTATTGCATCAGGTATCGCAAGGACCTGACCATCCGGTGAACGTATTTCATCAGGAGACATCCTATCTGAAAGGACTGGTAATGTATGTCACTTAAAAAAATGAAGTGGCAGGAATACCAAGATTCCTGCCACTTTTAGAAAACTATCAAACGTTTACTCCCGTGGTCCCCCCTCCCTTCAAGGTAAGCTCCACCGGCTGGTTGGTTTGCCAGGATCCGGCCGTAAAGTCCGGTATATCGATTGAGTTGGACCTATTGGCGACTGACCATTCGCTCAAGGGAGTGATCGAACTCCAGAGTGCCGCATCGTACACATCCTGATCCAACGGAAGCCCGTTTCTCAGGCAATCAATCAATCTCCAGTCCATCATAAAGTCCATGCCTCCATGTCCACCTATTTTCTTGGCCATTTCGCCCACTTTTTTGACGATTTCCGGCGTGTATTTTTCCTCCAGTGCTTTTACTTCCGCCTCTTCCATCCAGCCATGGCCGGAAGAAATCCCGGGGACAGGCCATTTTCTTGCCATGCCCTTGGTGCCGCTGATCAGATGAATTCTGGAATAAGGCCTCGGAGAACTCACATCGTGTTGAATCATGATGGATCTGCCTTTTTTGGTTTTTACCAGGGTGGTATTCATGTTTCCCCGGAATTGCTTGGTAGCGAAAGAGGCATAAAAATCATCTTGTTCAGCTAATTCTTCTGCCCGCGCTTTCATATGATAATCCTGACTCGACAGGGAGGTAAGGTAGTCCATTTGGTCCCCTCTGTTGATATTCATGATCTGGCAAACCGGGCCCAGCCCGTGTGTGGGATAAATGTTCCCGTCCCGATAATTTTCCTTCAGTCGCCACATATCCTGATACCCGGTGTCTTTTTTGAAATTCAGGTCCAGAAGATCGTGGATGTACGCTCCTTCCCCATGGATAACGTCTCCAAAAAAGCCATCCCTTGCCATGTTCAGGGTCATCAATTCGAAAAAGTCATAACAGCAGTTTTCCAATTGCATGCAATGCTTTTTGGTTCGTTCCGAGGTCTCTACCAGTTGCCAGCATTCTTCCAGACTGATGGCTATGGGCACTTCTGAAAAGGCATGTTTTCCTGCTTCCATCGCGTATACCGCCATGGGCGTATGCCATTCCCAGGGAGTCGCGATATAGATCATATCCAGATCATCCCTGTCCACCATTTTTTTCCAGGCATACGTACTGCCGCTGTAGGTAGCTGGTTTGTGGGAGGTTCCTTCCAGGCTTTTCATCACCTTATCTACCATTTCCGGCCGTAAGTCACACAGGGCTTTTATTTCTACTCCCTGAATTTTGCTCAATCGGTCCACTGCTCCCGGTCCACGCATCCCCAGTCCAATGACTCCTACCCGAACCACGTCCAGTTTGGGGGCCGCATAGCCGGACATGTTAAAGCGCTGCGCATGCTGCTTCTTGCTTTGAACAAGTACTTTTTCCTGTTCTTCTTGTGATAAACCGGTAAACCCCGATCCCATCATTCCAATTCCGGCCAGGCCGGAGAGTTTCAAAAACTCCCTCCTTTTATTACTCATAATACGCTATTATTAATTGATCGTTTTAAATTGTCCTCCCGGACGTTACACTAATATGTTGAAGAAAATCCTACTGCTCTGTAAAGAAAAACAAATATAACCCAAGGATGCAATCGAAAATAGATCAGCCCTTGGTTAGGACAGGTAATGCCTCAACTCATTGGCGAATTCTCATAAAACCAGATTCGGAAATTTCATGCATCACTAGCTATTTCAAATATAGCTTTTCAAAGAACAGGGTCAAACATCTGAATTAAAAAAAAGGATGAATGGTTTTTTTGTTACTTTAAAAATTTATGAAATATTTAGCTACATTTATTCCAAGCTGGAAAAAGAAAAGACGCTCAAAAATTTCCTTTTTCTGTTACTTCAAATCACTTAACTCGTTTAAAAACATGCGAACCCATTCTCTTGGAACCCTATCGTTGCTTACCGTCCTAATTTCTTTTTCCTGCAATAATCCCGAACAGGAAGCCAGCCCTACCGATACGGAATTTAACCATGAAAATGCTGTCGAAAACCTCCTACTAAAGGATCATCAACCGATTTCACTGTATAAAGGAAACGAACATCCTGTGGAGAAGGCTGCGTTCCCTGTAATCGACATGCATGCCCATCCCTATGCCAAGTCAGAAGACGAATTGAAAGAATGGGTAGCCATCATGGACCGTGTGGGAATTGAAAAGACGGTCATTCAAACCTATCGAACTGGAGCTGAATTTGATTCCCTGGTACAGGCCTACAGCAAGTACCCGGACCGCTTTGTTCTTTACTGTGGATTTGATTACTCAGGGTACGAGGAAGATGATTTCGGAGCTTCCGCAGTTAGAGAATTGGAAAGGTGTTTTTCGGTCGGTGCTAAAGGTGTGGGCGAGCTGGGAGACAAAGGGAAAGGTCTTTTCTATTCCCGACCCACAAAAGCCTTTGGCATGCACATCAACGACCCAAAGATGAAACCGCTTTTGGAGAAATGTGCGGAACTAAATATGCCCGTGAGCATCCATGTGGCGGAACCCATCTGGATGTACCAGCCAATGGATGCCAGTAACGATGGGTTGATGAATGCTTTTAAATGGCGCCTGGATGATCAGGAGGGGATCGTGGATCATGGGGGTATGATTACCATTTTGGAAGAGGCGGTCTCCCAAAACCCAGAGACAACGTTTATTGCCTGTCATTATGCCAATAGCAGTTACGATTTGAGCATCCTGGGGAATCTTTTTGACAAATACCCTAACTTATATGCTGATAACAGTGCCCGATATGCCGAAACGGCCACCATCCCCAGAACCGTAAATCGCTTCTACAGCCAGTACGCTGACCGGTTAGTCTATGGAACCGATATGGGTATTAGCCAAGATATGTACCGCACCACCTTCCGTATTCTGGAAACTGCTGACGAACATTTTTACGACCGAAACATCTCCTCCTATCATTGGCCCATGCATGGGTACGACCTTTCGAAAGAGGTGTTGGAAAAAGTCTACCGTACCAACGCCCTCGAGATACTGAACCTGCAACCTTGATCATCAATTAAAGAATATCGTTTATCAGGTTTGCATAGCCCCGGGCATATTGATCCATACCCAGGTCGGAGGGGTGCGTACCGTCAACCGTCCCATCCATGGAAAGGCCGATGGCATCCTTCTCCAGGTAATACACCTCGCTTACACCTGAAGTCAAAAGCTCCCTATACACCTCCTGTGACCATTGATTTCTTTTTTCGTAAGCCTCTCTCCTATCTTGGTTGACCGGGCCATCGGTATATCCGGCATGATCAACTAAAAGAATTGGGGTGTCGGGTTGTTTGGATTTAAGATACGTTACAGCTGCGTGAATTCTTCGTTTGACCTCTTCTTCGGGAAAGGTATCCCGCACCAGGTTGGGCAAGCAATCGAGTACATACAAGCTGCTTTCGATAGATGCCATATACCGTATCAATGGGTCTTCCAGTTGCCCGTTCCCGGAAAAACCAAGATTTATGAGTGGGCGATTTACCGCCCTTTCCAAAATCGCTGTCCATGCCATCCCAGGTCTGGAGGCACAAGCACCCTGCGCGATAGAAGTGCCATATACTACAATGGGTAAGATAGTAGCCTCTCTGGGCAATAATTCCAACGTGGCACTGCCTGCAACCCCGATTTCCAGGTACAACACCTCGTTGTAAAGCGGAAGATATAGGTCAAATTCCCTATCGCTGGTTCCTTCCTCTATTAGTTGAAACTTATAGCTGATGGTATCGCCAAATGAATAATCCCCTTTGACCCAAGTCCAATCGCTTGTCTGCTTTTTTGTGTAAAGATCCAATCCGCTCACTCCCGTTGCAGGCATGTGCGGCATATCCATATTGCCAGATACAGTGTATCGAACCTGAATGTTTTTGGCATCGGTACGAAAGCGTAGCTTCACTCCTGCCGAATGCCTGGAAAGCCGCCAAACGGGTTCTCTAACCTCTGACTTTGCCTGTTCGGGAAGTCTGTGAAATCCGATTCCTTCCCAGCCCTGCCCATGGATGACCGCCTCTTTAAAATCACTATGAAGTGGGTCAACCCATTTAATCTCTTCCTGAGCTTTCAATGAAGCATTGCTTATCAACAGAATTAAAAAAAGAACAATAGTTTTATGCTTCATGGTGAATTATTTGGTGAAACTTTTTTATCAGAGTATTTAAGCAACTAATTTAGAAAAACCGTTTAACAATTACTCATAAAAACCATATACCCCAATGAAACAATTTGTGTTTTTTTCCACTTGCCTATTTGCTTTCTATTCTTTGGCATGGGCTCAGGGTAGTTCAGAAGAGAAAAAACCGAATGTCCTGGTGATTCTGACCGACGACCAGGGGTATATGGATTTGGGTAGTTATGGAGCTACGGATCTCCGAACACCTCATATTGACCGTTTGGCCGACACAGGAGTCAAATTCACCCAATTTTATGCTGCCGCACCCGTGTGTTCTCCATCACGTGCCGGTTTACTAACCGGAAAATACAATTTCAACGCAGGCCTCTTTGGCAATGTGGCCCCTCCTCACCGGGATCCGGAAGGCAATTCAGGGCTGCCCACTTCCGAAATAACCATGGCGGAATTGTTTAAAGGCAATGGGTATCGAACCGGACTAATTGGTAAATGGCATTTGGGACATACTCCGGAAAAACTCCCGAATGGCCAGGGCTTTGATTATTTCTTTGGCCACCAAAGGGGGTGCATTGACAACTTCTCTCATTTTTTTTATTGGAGTGGACCCAACCTCCACGACTTGTATCAGAACGACCAAGAGATTTACCGTCCGGGAGAATTTTTTGGTGACTTAATGGTGGATGAAGCTAAAAATTTTATGGATCAGGATTCAGATAAACCCTTTTTTATGTATTGGGCGATCAATATGCCGCACTATCCGTATCAGGGTGATCCCAAATGGCTGGAAGCGTACGCCGACCTGGACAGCCCCCGGAAGGAATACGCCGCCTTTGTTTCTACTATTGATGAGTTGGTGGGTGAGGTGTATGCCCACTTAAAAGCCATTGGGGAATTAGAAAACACCATTATCGTTTATCAGTCAGATCATGGTCACAGCGTGGAGGAAAGAGCTTTCTTTGGAGGAGGAGACCCGGGGCCTTTCAGCGGTGCCAAATTCAGCATGCTGGAAGGAGGAATCCGGGTTCCGGCTATCATTCGCTACCCCCAAAAACTTCCTCAAAACGAACTCAGGCATCAGTGGGCAAATAGCATCGATTGGATGCCTACGCTGGCAGCCCTAGCGGATATTGACCTGCCCGCAAGTCAGCAAATCGACGGCAAAAATCTGCTTCCTTTACTGTTAGATCCACAACTCCCCAGTCCGCATCAGACGATGTATTGGGGAACCGGCCTGCCCGAAAATGACAATCATCCCTGGGCAGTCCGTAAAGGTCCCTGGAAACTAATCGGTAATCCGAGCGACCCCACTGGAAAATTGCAATTCGATGCCGCTGATAAACTCTACCTGGTAAACCTGGAAAGCGATTCCACAGAAGTTCGCAATTTAGCCACACAACATCCGGAGAAAACCCAGGAATTGCATATACTCTATAAAAACTGGATAGATGATTTTAAAAAGGAAAAATAATTTGCCTTTGATTAAAAAAAATGAAAGTAAATTGTTTTCCGACCGGTCCGTTCATTTTAAAAGCAAACGTTTCCAGGTTAAATATTTGACCAAATTTAGGTTTTACATGCTTTAAATAGTCGAAGTTTTATAGCAAGTCTAATCACTAAACTAAAAATAGAAAAGCAGGAAAAAACTTAATGAATTTTTTACTCGCAACGCTCCAAAGAGGCTGTTGCAGATATCATTTTTTATTTATTAAATTTCGCTCAAAGAGCAAGAGAACTATTTTTAACAAACATTATTTCGATATTTTATTATGTGTGGTATTGTTGCTTACATTGGAAACCAGGAGGCGTATCCAATAATTTTGAAGGGCTTGCAAAGATTGGAGTATAGAGGGTATGACAGTGCCGGTGTCGCCCTGCTAGACCAGAAGCTAACTATTTACAAGAAAAAAGGTAAAGTGGCTGAACTGGAAGGGTCACTTATTGGCAAAAACCTTCATGCCAAATCAGGCATTGGCCATACACGATGGGCAACCCATGGAGAACCTTCGGATCGTAATGCCCATCCCCACCGATCCCCCTCTGGAAAGCTGGCGATGGTTCACAATGGAATCATTGAAAATTTTGCTCCGATCAAAAAGGAGTTGCAGAATAAGGGATATGTTTTCCAAAGCGATACGGATACAGAAGTATTGCTTTATTTTATTGAAGATATTTACCATAACGACGCAACAAGCCTGGAGGAAGCAGTGCGAATTGCGCTAAAGCGAATCATAGGAGCCTATGTAATTATCCTACTCGATGAGGCGCATCCGGATACCCTGATAGCTGCCAGAAAAGGAAGTCCCCTGGTGATCGGAATTGGCAAAAACGAACATTTCTTAGCCTCCGATGCCTCTCCAATTATTGAATACACCAAAGAGGTCGTTTATATCAATGACTACGAGATGGCCATCGTCAAACCGGATGAATTAATTCTAAAAAATCCAGGGAATGAACGCATTACCCCCTTTATCACCAAATTGGATATGGAATTGGCGGCAATAGAAAAAGGAGGGTACGAGCATTTCATGTTAAAGGAAATATTCGAGCAACCCACTGCTGTATTTGATTGCCTTCGGGGGAGGTTGGATGCCAAGGCAGGGACCATCCGAATGGGGGGCATCGACAAGCATCTGGAACTGCTCAAAGAAGCCAAAAGAATTATTCTGGTAGGATGTGGGACTTCCTGGCATGCCGGGCTTTTGGCAGAATACGTTTTTGAAGAACTCTGCAGGGTTCCTGTAGAAGTAGAATACGCATCGGAATTCAGATACCGGAATCCGGTTATTAATCCGGGAGACGTAATCATCGCGATTTCCCAAAGCGGGGAAACGGCAGATACGCTGGTTGCCTTGGAGAATGCAAAAAACCAGGGGGCCTTCATTTTTGGTGTAGTAAATGTGGTGGGCTCGAGCATCGCCAGGCTTTCTCAGGCGGGTGCCTATACCCACGCGGGTCCTGAAATTGGCGTGGCATCCACCAAAGCCTTTACGGCTCAAATTACCGTATTGTACCTTATTGCCATTAAGCTAGGCTATGCCAAGGGATGTCTTTCCAGGGATCGGTACCTTCACCTAATCGGAGAATTGGCGTTAGTTCCGGATAAAATCAGTGAAGTACTGAAGTCCGCACCAGCAGTGGCCGCCCTGGCTGAAAAATACAAAGATGCCCGGGATTTTTTATTCCTGGGAAGGGGATACAACTTCCCGATCGCCCTGGAAGGGGCTTTAAAGCTAAAAGAAATCAGCTACATCCATGCCGAAGGCTATCCTGCAGCGGAAATGAAACACGGACCCATTGCACTGGTAGAAGACAGCTTACCGGTGGTATTTGTCGCCACAAAAGATTCCTACCACGACAAATTAATTAGCAATGCACAGGAAATTAAGGCAAGAAAAGGAAGCGTAATAGCGGTCATTTCTGAAAACGATACGGTTTTTCAAGACATCGCTGATGAAACCATTGCGGTTCCTGCCGCCGATGAAATTCTTGCCCCCCTTCTCAGCGTAGTCCCCTTGCAACTTTTGGCCTACTACACCGGTCTGGCAAAGGGCCTGGATGTGGACAAACCCAGAAATCTGGCAAAATCAGTGACTGTCGAATAAAAAACAGGCTAATTCCATGAATAAAATAACGCGACATCCATTGTCCGATTTGGGATACCAATTCATTGAGGACCGGTTTTTACCTAAAGGCAAGGATGAATACTACTTGAGAAATAAGCAAAACCGAACCGAGACCACTTACCGGAAATTAAATGCCCGGGAAATTGAGCAATTGGTTCGCAACCAGAACCAATCCGATAACTGGAATAATATTCTGGTATCCGATGCCTTCAACCCGGAATTGGTCAAAAACTGCAAATTTTTTGGCTTGGTACGCATCGGTAAGCTGGAACCTTATTTCCTGGAATACCATAACCTGCGCATGCCGGTAGGAATTTACAACAGCCACATCATTAGTTGCGATATCGGAGACAATGTGGTGATTGATAATGTCCACTACCTTTCTCACTACATTTTAGGCAATGAGGTGGTTTTGGTAAATATCAACGAAATGGCCACCACCAGCCACGCAAAATTTGGGAACGGAATCATCAAAGAAGGAGAACCCGAATCCCTGCGAATCTGGCTAGAAGTATGCAATGAAAACGGAGGCAGAAAGATCGCTCCCTTTAGCGGTATGCTACCGGGGGATGCCTGGCTTTGGTCCCGCTTTCGGGCTGATGAGGCGCTTCAAGAACAGTTGTTGGCCTTTACCCAAAAAGCCTTCGACCATAAAAGAGGCTATTATGGAAAAGTAGGCGATCGCTGCATCATTAAAAACTCCCTCATATTAAAAGATGTCTGGATCGGTTCAGATGCCTATATAAAAGGAGCAAATAAGCTAAAAAACCTGAGCATTCACTCCCATCCGGAGGCTGTTACCCAAATCGGCGAAGGATGTGAACTGGTGAATGGCATTGTGAGTGAAGGCTGCACTGTTTTTTATGGTGTAAAAGCGGTGCGCTTTGTTATGGCCGCACATTCCCAGCTGAAATATGGTGCCCGGTTGATCAATAGTTACCTGGGCTCAAACGCCACCATCTCTTGCTGTGAAGTCCTAAACTCGCTGATATTTCCGGCTCACGAGCAACACCACAACAATTCCTTCCTTTGTGCGGCACTCGTTCAGGGACAAAGCAACATGGCGGCAGGTGCTACGGTAGGATCTAATCACAATTCCAGAGGTGCCGATGGGGAAATTGTCGCGGGCAGGGGTTTCTGGCCGGGCCTCTGTGTAAGCCTGAAGCACAATTCCCGGTTTGCTACCTTCAACCTGGTAACCAAAGGAGATTACCCGGCAGAGATGGATATTCCCCTCCCCTTTTCCCTGATCAGTAACGATGTTCACCGAAACGAATTGGTGGTTCGACCTGCCTATTGGTTTTACTACAACCTCTATGCACTAGCCAGAAATGCATGGAAATACAGGGACAGGGACAAACGGACCACTCAAACACAAAAACTGGAATACGATTACCTGGGACCGGATAGCATGCTGGAGGTTTTCCGGGGGCTGGCTATTTTGGAAGAACTATGTGGGGAAGCCTGGTATAAACGACAACCCTCCCAACCGCACCCAGGCAAAGACCTGCTGCGAAGCAAAGGAAGGGAACTGCTTTCTTCAAAGAAAGATGAAGTGGATAAACTAGACGTATTTGCCAATCATTGGGAAAACAGCAAGCGGAATGTTCGTTTGGTGAACGTCCGGAAGGCCTATCTGATGTACCAGAAACTGGTTCAATATTACCCTATCAAATGTCTGGTAGATAGTCTGCATTCGGACCAAGCGGTTGATTTTAAAAGTTTTGCCCCCTATTTCCCCAAACAAAGTCTTTCTTTCGAATGGATTAACGTAGGCGGGCAATTAATCCTGGAAAAGGATTTAAATCGCCTGGTAGAAGAAATTAAGAAAGGCTCCATCACAAGCTGGAAAAAAATTCATGACCGGTATCAAATTCTGGGGGAAAGCTATGAAAAAACAAAAACCATCCATGCCTTCTCTTTAGCCTTAGCCGCTTATGGACCGGATGGATCCCAAATGAATGCAACTATCCTTAAAGACATGTTGGTAACCGCCAAGTCCTTTCGCTCATGGCTGTCCGAACAAACCTACCTTTCCCGAAAAAAGGACTACGAGAACCCATTTCGAAACATGGTTTACCAGGATTCTGAAGAAAGAGACGTGGTATTGGGATCGCTCGAAAAAAACAGCTTTATTTTGAAAGATAAAGAGGATTGTGAAACCTTCGGGAAAAAAATAGATACCTGGATTGCCCTTCTTTGATCTGTCTGATTCATTCCTGTACTACAACAAAACCCCTTGAAGCATCCAATTCAGGAAACAAAAGCAATGGTAGCAAGCAACTCCCCTGCTATTTCTACCTCCGAGTGGTTTTTTATTTGAATAAATAGTGCTAAATTAAACTGTCTTGGTGATGGTAATGAATTGGAACTTAATATATGCCTGACAGATTTTCTTTTGCGACATTCATCTTCCTCGTAGGAACGGCAGTGGTATGTTATCAGGCGAAAGCCCAGCCTTGCCCTGAAAAACTTATGGCAGCAGCGCCAGGATCCAACTATCTGGAAATTATCTCCCCAACTTCCGGTCCTATTACCATCCCCTTGCCGGAGGTACAGGTATTTCCCGGAGGAGAAGAACGGATATACATTCTCCTTCCTGATGTATTGACCGAGCTCTCAACGCCCATTATCCGATGGAATGAATTGGTCCTGAAAAAACCGCTTCATTCGGATGAAAATTGGCAAGGCTCCCTGGATCGAGCTGCGTTTTACACAACCCAATGCCTACCGGATTTGGAGGAAAGCCATTTTTCCGAAGCCAACTCGCAGGAAGGGTTTCTATATAAAATGGAAAGCAACAGGGTTACCGTGCAGGGGACCATCTCCTTTGCAGCAATAGATGGTAAGCAGGTGAAACTCCATTTCAATGTGAGCGATCGGGAAGTACCCAGACCTCTGATAAACGACCTGGATGGAACGGTCTATTCAAGGGGTAATTCTCTGACCATCTCATCCGGTGAAATCAGCTATTTTCCAACGGAAAAGCTTTTAACAGGTGCCGGATTTGCGGAGGGAAATAATCTAAACCAACGATTTGATTTTCAGATAAACGGATTTCAGGGAGAACCTGGAATTTTCGTTACCAATGAGGGGCCTGATTATCTGGACAACTATTTTGTTTACAAAGTCGATGGAAATCCGGAAACTGAAATTTTTATTAAAAAATACGCAATAGACCCATCGGTTATCGATTCCCGTTCATTTTTTGAGCCCATTCCGGTTCGGTTAGCCCCCCAGGACCTGGAGCAGCTTCCCCTGGTCGCCGAACTAAATAGCAACAGTCTGTTAATTGACCCAAAACCAGCCTCCATTGAAGTACCTCTTGTCAATCAGGCATTTGAGGGCAATTCCCCGGATAGCCAACAAATAAGAAGCTTTGCCAACCCGTCCGTTCTAAACCCCGGTTCCTGGGAAAATGACTACACCGTTTTTTTCGAGAACCTACCGGTATGGAATCTTACCTGGATAGAAAAGGATTCAACGGACGGCCTCCAAACAATCCGCCTGCAGAATCGCATGCCGGAATCAGATACCGGTACACCTGGAATCGAACAGCGACTCAGTTACCAACAGGTGGAGAAAATGAATGAACGTTTTATGGAGATCTTCAAAACGTTTGATGATTCTTCCGATACCACTCAATTGAAAGAATCGATTTTGAGTCTATTCGAAACCAATGAGCTGGCTACCGCTGCAAGGATGAATGACCCCTTTGAAGAATTTTTGGTGACGACCATTTCTGCCTTTCGCGAAGCTGAAAAACACGCACTTTACACCGGATCTGCTACATCTGTTCCCACAATGGATGCGAATGCATTGGAATTGGCACCTGCAGTGCTGCAGGTGAATAAGGAAACCGGATTACCCGTGTCCAGGTCCTTTACGTTTAAGGAAACGAATATTCAAATTGCCTATGGGGAGGACAGTATATCGCTGACGGCAGTCAATGAAAGCCAGGGTCAACAATCCATCAATCTCCCCAATGCGGGTTTACTGGACATTTATCAATTTTTTGGAGCCCTTAGCCAGCTACCGCTTACCGAGACCTCTCAGATCAATTTGGGCTTTTTTGATTTGACACTCGTCGAAAAGCGCAGCGTAGAAGATCCCAATCAACAGCGCCTCCTCCTGCTTCCCAAATACATACATGTCAATGTGAAAGTCCTCGAAAAGTTAACCTATCAAGGCACCGGAGCAATTAAATTAGCGATTCATTTCAACGGCCTTCGCAATCCTTTATTCCCTGAAAGCTACGAGCCGGATTATACCGGCTCCTATTACGTAAGCCAGTCTTTTCCGCACCAACTGATCAAAGCTACTTTTAATCAAGGCTTGACCCTTCAATAATGTTTTCCTATATGAATACTCCACTATTAAAATACAATGCGATACTCCTTCTGTCTTATGCCTGCTTGATCGCCCTGGCCGCAGGAATGTTGGGTTCCTGTCAAGAAAACGCCGTACAGCCTTCAGAAAGCGATGTGTCGCAGGCGATGGAAAACGGCTACCTGGCCCATGAAGGATACACCCGGAGTCTGAAGTTTACAAGGGATTGGCTGGAGTACGCGGATCCGGAAACCGGTTTAATTCCCAGAAATCTGAATGAGAGCAAAGATATCTGGAATGCAAAAGATGCCGCAGCGGATAATTACCCCTTTATGGTCCTGACCGCTTCCCTACTGGATAGCGACCTTTATGAAGGAAAGCTGGCAAGCATCCTGGAAACCGAACAAAGGCTAACCAACCGTCTAGACCGTCTACCCGACACCTATTCCTTTTCCAAGGGTGATTTTGAGAAGGAGGAACTGGTTAAAGAGGAAATTATTTTTGGTGCCTCCGAATATATTAAAGATGGATTACTCCCGCTGACGGAATACATTGGACAAACCCCCTGGTCCGATCGCATGACAGCACTTCTAGACGATATTTGGAAGAATGCCGCTAATGAGACTCCCTATGGAATCCTACCTTCACTGAATGTAGAGGTTAATGGAGAATTACTACAGGCGCTTTCCAGGGTATACTGGATGACTGGGGATGAAAAATACCTGGACTGGGCCATTCGACTGGGAGACTATTACCTATTAGGTGACCATCATCCCACCGATGACTTCGACTTACTCCGGCTTCGGGATCACGGTTGTGAAATTGTCTCAGGGCTTTGTGAACTTTATGTGGCGACCGCCTTTGCCAGGACGGAAAAAAAAGCAGCGTATCAACCGGCCATCTATCGAATGATGGACCGAATTCTGGAAGTGGGGACCAATGAACACGGGCTGTTTTACAATCAAATAAATCCTCAAAACGGAGAAATACTCGATGAGGGAATTGCTGATACCTGGGGGTATACGTATAATGCCTATTACAGCTTGTTTTTACTGGATCATCACGAACCCTACCAGCAGGCTGTGCTAAGAGCCCTGGAAAACCTGAACCATTATGAGTACTACGATTGGGAAAGGGGAAGCTCTGATGGCTATGCAGATGCCATTGAGAGTGCTTTAAATCTTTATAACCGGGAACCACTACTGGAAACCGAAGACTGGATCGACAGCCAGATTCAACACATGTGGTCCCTGCAGGATTCAGCTCATCGTAGTGGAACGGAGGCCTACCGGGGCAATGGCATCATCGAGGGTTGGCATGGGGATGGCAATTTTGCCAGAACCACCCTGATGTACTGCCTTTGGAAAGCTCAAGGGGTAACCGCCTATCCCTGGAATAAGGATTTGTATCTGGGTGCTGTTCCGGACGAAAATGGAATTTTGGTTTCCCTTTTGAGCGAAGAACCCTGGAAAGGCACCCTCAAATTTGACCGGGAACGGCATCAACACATTTTTAACCTTCCCTTGGATTATCCCCGAATCAATCAGTTTCCGGAGTGGTTTGTGGTTTCACCGGAGAAAAAGTACCAGGTGAACTTCCCCTCCGGAGATGCCTCGGGAAGTTACAGCGGTGAGGAACTGATAGCGGGTATCGAAATCGATTTGGAAAAAGATCAGCAAATTGCGATCCTCATTCAGCCCATTGAGGAGTAGAACGCATCCCTCTTCCTGAAAAATGCCAATAAGTTTGCTGGCTCCGGGTCTTGCAAATCCGGTGAATCACTGGCCAAAATTTGTTGCGCGGACCTCGATACCGGTAGGTTTGGAAAGAAACGATCACGTAGGTGATGGGTTAATTTGAGCACCAAAAACCCATCAAACCATTGCCAGAATTTTTTCAAAAAAGAAGCTTTTGTGGTGGATTCACGCTTTAATTGCTGCACCCTCTCCTGAAATTCAACAATTGCCAACACCTCCTTCAAGGGCACAGGCAATTGCCATTTGTCAGGCTCCTGCTCATAAATAAGGGGTATTTGGGTAAATAATTCCTTTAAACAGGCATAAATATCCGGATGATAGCTTTCTTTTGCCATTGAATCGCCTCCCAGAAAGTCCAATTGTGCCCGGCCAGTACCGAAAGGTACCCGGTCTGAAGCCCTGGAGGAAGGAAAGACCGTCGCATCCAGGTAGGAAAATTTCACTACGGGTAATAGCTTGTGCATAAAGTAAAAATCCTCTCCGGCCCTACGACTATTCATCCCGCCAGAACGCGCGTAAGTCGCAGCCCTGACGGCCATGCAGGAACCAACAGTATGGATGGCAAAGGGATAGCCTGCCCGTTTCAACCCCTGAATGTAACACCTTAGATGGAGTTCGTATTGGATGATTCCTGATGCAAGTGCCGGTTTGGGTTCGTTTTTATACCGGTGTTCAAACATAAAATGCCCCAGGTCCAAAGAGGGGTCCTGAAAAGCCTTTTCGGCAGCAGCCAGGTATTGCTCAGAAACCTCACAGTCTGCGTCCAAACAGAGAATGGGGCCATTTTTTCCCAGTAGGCCCCAGCGGCATAAGGCCTCATCCATGCCAATTTTCCGTGCCAAACCGGCTCCCGCTTTCTTTTTTGGAAGTGCCTCCTCCCGAATTACCTTTACTTGAATGAAGTGTTCCGGATGCTGTGTCTTCCACTCCTGAATCTGCCGGATGCATTCCTGATTGATCTTCAATACAGCCTCTGAAGCGTCTAATGGTGCATTGACAACACAAATCACCTCTACCGATCCCGAGGTAGAACGACATTTTCCGAGTGAATTCAGGGTGATGTCGATATTGGGTTCCTTATAAGCCGGAATAACCACCACCAAAGACAGGTCCTCAGGCGGAAACTCCTTAAAGTAGGGTTCCCTTACCTGAAACCGTTTGGTATACGTAGAAATAATGGCTTGCATAGTGGATATCATCGGCGGGTGTTTTATTTCAGAAAAGTACAAAAAATACCGACACGGGCGAACCGTTTGTACTTTCCGGATTTAAAATTGAAAAAGATCCCTTACTTTTGCTTTTAACGTAAACGGAATTGCCGGATATAGAAAATTGAACCTGTAATGAAATATTCCATTGACCTTAAAGTTCCTTCCTCTGATGCTTGGCTGGCTGCTGTTATGGCTGATTTTAGTTCCTTTTTACAAGATCATGCGGATTGCGAACGAAAGGCATCGGCGATGGCTACTTCCTTAATTGCCAAATATCCGGATCGGGTAAAAATCATTCCTGACATGATAGAAACGGCCATCGAAGAGTTGGAGCATTTTCAGCAGGTATTCGAGATCATGCAACAAAAAGGCGTTCCGCTGAATAAAGAAATGAAGGAGGATCCGTACATCAAGCAATTGACCCCCCTTACACATGGTGGGACAGCCGAAAGCAGGTTTCTGTCCCGGATGCTGTTGGGATCGATTGTGGAATGCCGGGGATGCGAACGGTTCCGTATGGTTTCGGAGGCACAAAGCGATGAAGAATTGAAAAAATTCTATAAAATGCTTTGGACCTCGGAGGCAAAACACGGAAACATTTTTGTTGAACTAGCGTTGCAGTACTTTGACGAGAAAACGGTCTACGACCGCTTGCATGAAATGATGGTCTTCGAGGGCGAAGTCATAAAGCGTCTGCCGATTGCGCCTGCTTTACACTAAGCCCGGGAAATCCTCTAAGAGGACCCGTCATTTTTGGATTCCGCTGCTTTCTTAGCCTTCTTTTCTTCGAGTCGTTGCTGGATGATATCTACCGGGTATTTTTGGGTGAGCTCCCGGATTTCATACGAAAACTCACTGTAAAGTTCTTTCCAGATTTCAATTTCCTCTTCGGTGTAAGAATAAAACCCACGACCATTTGTAACGCCCTTACCTCCGGCATCCACGATATCATTAATAACCCTTCCCGGTGATGGGTCGTTATTCAAGGTTGGAAACAGGTCTTTCATCACCTCACGGTAGGACGCGATCCCGGTGAAATCCATCCAACGAAACACGCCCATCATGGGCAAAAAATAGCCTGCAACGTTTCTGCAGGCACGGTCTACGTCTTCCACCGAAGCGTAGTCCTGATCCACCAAATGCATGGCCTCCCGGTACATGGCGTACATGAGCCGATTGGCAATAAATCCGGGCAGGTCTTTTTTGACAAGTACCGTTTCCTTTTGCCAAAGCTCACCTAAATCGTACAGAAATTGGGCTTTCTCCAAATCGCTGTCCTTCCCACAAATCACCTCCAAAAACCGGGTGGTATAGGCTGGCTCCATCCAGTGCAAGCCGAAAAAGCGTTCCGGGTGACTCACAAATTGCTGTAAATCCGTAATGGGAATGGCGGAGGTATTGGTGGTAATCAAGGTCTCTTTGGAAACAATCCCATCCAGCGTTTGAAACACCTCTCCTTTCAGCCGCTTGTCTTCCTTAATGGATTCAATAACCAGGCGCGTTGGCTTTAAGTCCTTCAATTCAGCGGATGCAGTGAATTTATTCAAGTAGTCTTCGGCCTTGCCCCGGATCAGTCCTTTTTCTACCGCCAGTTTAAAATGGTCTCTTACCCTTTGTTTGCCTGCTTCCAGTGCATCCGGCATCAATTCCACCCCTATCACTGGGTGACCGGCCATTAACATACAAGCGGCAATACTGCTCCCCATCAGCCCCAGGCCAATGATGCCCACAGGGTAGTCCCGGGGATCAAAATTTGGTGTCATGCGTTTGCTTTTAATCGTATTTTTAATCGGAAAAGGAACCCCTTTTCCTGAAAATCACAAATTCACTACTTTCCCTGTCCTAACCGACTCGTCACACGCAAAGGCAATTCGCAGGCTATTCACAGCGTCTTCCATATGATCACTAAGGTCCGTATCCTGATGGATGGCTTTCAGAAAATATTCCTGCTCCCGCTTACAAAGGGCATTGTGATCGGGTTCATCGCTCAGATCAATCCACTCGTCTTCATGAGCGAATTTTTCCTCGGCATCCAAGGCTGCCCGGTGGTAGAGCAAGGATTCGGTTTTGGTATGCGATTCAATGCTATCCGATTTTCCAGACCCGCCTGCTTCCCGGGCCACGATGGAAACCGATCCGTTGGGACCGAATACGTCCTTGATGAAAAAGGCTGTTTCACTGACCATCGGACCCCAGCCAGCCTCATACCATCCCACCGAGCCGTCTTCAAAACGAATTTGGAGGTTACCGTAATTATAATTTCCATCGGGTATTTCCTCGGTTAACTTGGCTCCAATGGCATACACCTGTGTGGGCTTGGACCGGGTCATTTGACACATGACATCAATGTAATGTACCCCACAGTCAACGATGGGACTTAAACTTTTCATTAGATTTCGATGCAGGGTCCACATATTGCCTTCGCTCTGCTGATTTAAATTCATGCGCATCACCAGTGGCTTACCCAATTCCTGACTCATAGCAATAAATTTAATCCAGGAAGGATGCTGCCGCAATATGTATCCCACCACCAATTTTTTATGACTTTTTTTGGCTGCATTGACCACTCTCCGGGCTCCCTCTACGGTGTCCGCCAATGGTTTTTCCACAAAAACATGACACCCTCGCCCAAACGCATCCACAGCGAACGTCTCGTGCGTATCCGGGTAGGTATTGATACTGACGGCATCTGGTTTGGTCGTATCCATCGCCGAGTAATAATCATCAAAAAGAGGATAGCCACCACCTAGTTTTTCATTGAGTGCTTCTTTAGTCTTTCCTCCTGATACCAGGCCAACGATCTCAAAGCCTTCCAGTTGATGATAAGCCAATGCATGAGAAGCGCCCATATTGCCGCAACCCACTACTAAAATTTTTATTGGTTCTTGGGTCATGATTATTTGTTTTTATTGATGCCTTGGTTTATTTTTTCTTGTTTTGTCTGCTTAATTACGTTCAAGTTAAAAAAATATTCGATGAGGACGAGTGCCAATTAGCTATTTCTTTAGCAAGGGAAATAAAGCGATCTCCCTAAATGCAATTGAAGCTCCCTCCGACTGAACCTGAATTCTCCCAAACTCCGGACGAACACTTTTGGCGAAATTAACTAACTTACCATTAAGGTAAACGGCCACATTCCCCTCCCAGGCTTGTATCTCCAACTCATTCCATTCACCAACCTCCGCTTCTACATCCTGCTTGCCCCTAAAATCAATGGTATCGGACCATTTCGGAGACCTGCCGTACCAATTGATTCGACCCCCATGGATTCGTTCCCAATTTCCTTTGGGATCAAATACCCTGGCATTGCCCGGTTCCTTGTGTACTACCGGTGAACTGATCCCAAAAGAAGTTGAACCGTCCCCAACTACTATGAAATCTCCCGTGCCACCTTCAATGATCTGAACTTCGATGCCGTGCATCCAGATTCCATTATAGCCCCCATCCATTCCCTGTGAATGAATCAGTATGCCACTATCCCTGGCTTTCGCTTTCCTGTCCCCATAGGTTTCCCCGGTCCAGCGAAAGGTAGCCTTAAGGATAAAATTATCGTAGGGATCCTTCGTCGTAATGCATCCCCACTCCTCCCCACTGATTTGCAGCATACCGTCTACCACCTGAAATACCTGTAGCGGATCCTCGTTACGGCCCCTATCCTGGATAAAGGTATACCAGGCATTGAGATTTTTCCCATCAAACAAGGGAATCATTGTTCCCCGCTGCCATGCTGTTGGGCTCGGCAGGGATTGTCCAACACCAGGAAGGACTACAAAAATTGAAATGCCCATAAGAAACAGGAAAATGGGCGATAAAAGGAGATTTCTAAAGATTTTCATAGTTTTATTTATCTACAGTACGAGCATACATGCCATCGGGTAAGGATTGCAAATAAAGCATCAAATCACTCAATTCCTGAGTATCCATGACATTTTCCAAACCTGCCGGCATCAAAGATTGACCGGACGGGGATAGCTCCACCACATCCTGTTCGTTTACTAATTGGGTAATCCCCGGACCGAGCGCTATTTCGTATCTGCCCGCTTCATGACGTTTGATTATTCCGGAAAACTGTTGGGAAGCCGTCTTCATCGTAACGGTTTCGTATTCCCTGGCAAAACTGGATCCCGGGTATAGGATGGCCTCCAGGATGTCGTGCCTGGAACGAATTTCACCAATATTGGTCAGATCAGGTCCAAAATCACCGCCCTCACCGGCAACGGCATGGCAGGTCCCACAGGTGCCTTTACCAAAGAATAGCGCTCGTCCTCTGGATACATCTCCCCGGATCAAACTATTTTCAACGGATTCCAGTTTCTGCAACCGTAATTCCTGAGACCGTTCCAAACTATCCAATATGACTTGATTTCCCGTTGGAAAAACCCTTTTTACCAAATCGATAGAAAGGTTATCCCAAACCTCTTTTCGTTGCAATAGTTGTTGTTCTAATCGATCCAGGGTTTCAGCTTGCTGCGCTCCTTCGAAAATTTCTAAAACAGCAGGAATCAATTCAGAAGAAAGCTCAGGAAATATCCGATCAAGGATCCAATCCAGTCTACCCCGATCCAATGATAGGTTTCTGACAATGCGAAGAACCGATGAATGAGCTGTCCGCAGCTCTGAATCTAAAAGCTGCTTCGTAATCCACTGGAATTCCTGTGTTGATACCGTTGCTTCCTGGACCACCAGGGCTTGGTAGGCCATTAAACGAATAGCTATTTTCTCGGTATCAGCCCTGGCAAGGTCCAGCAATTCCTGATAAAAATCATTCAGCCCCAACTGAATGATCACCTGTAATGCGGCCTCTTTGGTTTGATTATCTTTTGATTTTAAATACTGACGCAGACTTGACCTAAGCGAAAACCCTACTTGTTTGGGTGGAAAAGAGGCAAGCATGGATAGGATTAATTTACGCTGTTCCGAATTAGAAGTTAGCTTTTCGGAAAGATGTCTTTGCACCTGCTCATTATCAATAAAGGAGGGCCAAATTTCTTGCAGTAGGTGCTCCTCTTTGCTGTTTTCTACCGAAAATGAATCAAAAAACGAAATAAAGGAACGGGACCAATCCGGATGGTTATTCAAAATCCAAACCGCCGTATTTGCTTCCGTGCTATCTTGAGATACCGGGTAAGGAGCAATCATTTCTTCCGTAAGCAATTCCTTGCCTTTTTGGTCCAGCGCAATTAAGACCGCTTTGTTGAAGCCCGATACCGCCAACTCCTGCAGCAGCAGGTCCTCATTTTTCATTTCGATGAGTGCGAAAATGGCAGCATGCTCAAAATACCTGTCTTCTGGATACCTTTCCAAGGCCCGCAAAAGGGGTTTGGTTGCCTTAGGATCGCCGATTTGTCCTAGCGCGGTAGCTACTTGTTTGGCCACAGGAAGGCTGGGATTGCTGTCCAACAACTGAATAAGCTGGTCACGGGCGGTAATTACCTCTGCCATGCCCAAGACGCGTGCGGTAGCGGTTTTTACCAGATCACTGGAATCCTCCAGGCCGACATACAATTGATGCCACGCTCTGGGGTTTTGGGTCTGGAAGAGTAAAAATACAGCCTTCGCTCGCACTTGTTCCTCCGGGTGCTCGCGCATTAGGGTTTGCAAATAAGGAATGGCTAACAGCGGTTGCTTCAACAGAAAATTTCCTGCTTTTTCAGCCACATCCGCTCGTGGATCTTCCAGCAGCTTTGCCAATTGGCCTACGGACAATGCTTCCCAGGGAATGGCCTTGCCCCAGGGATCCTGTGCTTTTCCCTTGATTTCCGTTTTTCGAATGCGATAGATACCCCCCGGCACATCTGGCTTAGCGGTACGGCTCAACGGGCATCCTGCTATAAACCAGCCTCCAGTATTGACCAGCAACAGGTTCCCATCCGGTTCCTGCAACACATCGGTTGGATGAAAATCAGGGATTTTACTTTGGAAAAACGGCTGACTGTTGGCTTGAAAAGAAGCCCCGTCGGGATTCAAGCTGGTGCGAATGACCCTTCCGGTATTAAATTCGGCGTGAAATAAATCTCCAGTAAATTCCTCACCCCAGGCCGAACCGCTATGCCGCATCAGGCCGGAAGGAGAAACCCTGGCCATGCGGTGCATCACCGGCATCAATGGACCCGTTTGCACCAGTTGGTCTTCCTGAATGACCGGATGTGGTTTTGGATAGACACCGTTTTCCACCCAATGCATCAGTGCATCCCGATACCCGCCTTTGGGATCAGTAAAATAGGTCATGGTTCCCAACACTTCCCCGGAAGGTGTAAACGCCAACTCAATCGCATTGTCAAAACCTCCCCCCGCAAAAGTCTGCAACTGGGTTCCATTGGGAAGGCATCGCCAGATTCGGGCTCCTTTTCCCTGGAAATGAACAAATTCCTTACTTAAAATATCAAATCCCCGTCTGGCATCGGCCAGGTACAACCATCCATCTGGTCCCATAAAAGGACCGCTCAGGATGGCCGCATTGTGGCTAAGTTTCCAGCCAGATAGTAAAATATCCCTTTCGTCTGCCACGCCATCTCCATCCGTATCGGTAAATTTAACCAGATTCGGAGCGGCTGTAACGATCAAACTACCCGCTACAAAAACGCCTCCCATGGGGAGGGGAATGGAATCAGCATAAACGGTTTTGTGATCAAATACCCCGTCCTGATCGGTGTCCGTCAAAAGGAGAATGCTAAAATCAGGTTGTTCCAAAATGGCATCGGTACTCTCGGTCTGTCCGCTGGACTCCATCACAAACAGCCTTCCCTGATCGTCAAATACGACAAACATGGGATACCGGACCAGACCGGGCTCGATGGCTTCCTCTACAATATAGCCATCAGGTAACTCCCAGGCCTCCTGATCCATAATCGGTTCTGTACAACCGTAGAAAGTGAACCCCGCCAATAATAAGATAAGTATTCGGCCTAACCACGGGCAAGTAGGAATGCTGTTCTTTCGGATATGTCGCATGCTACTTTTCAGGCCTTTGGATAGATTTTATCCCTGTCCAGCAGAAGTGGGAAAAACTGACCTTCTAGCTTTTCCCCTGGTCGGTACACCGGCACTCCAGCCAAAAGTTCCTGATCGGTATTGGATTGAGTCCCATCCGCGAATACATTCAAAACGAACGCCCTTCGGGACCTTTCGGACTTGTTTTCGTAGGATCCGTGCACCATTAAGGGGTGGTGAAAGGTACCGTATCCTTTTTTCATTTCTATGGGAACAGGCCGGAATTCTTCTTTTTGTGATTCGGTAAGGTAGTCCATCAGGCCTTCCATATTCCCGGCCAACTCTGGTTTGTCCAGCAAGCCCCAGCGATGGCTGCCCGGAACATAATAAATACAGCCATTTTGAATGTCTGCATCGTCTAAGCCAACCCAGCAGGTGAGGTGCTGCATGGGGACAGAGCGGGTCCAATAGGAGTAGTCCTGATGCCAGGCAACTACCCCGCCATGCTTGGCGGGTTTACAGAACAGCTGATCGTGCCAAAACCGCACGGATTTATCTTCCAGCAGCTGGCTGGCCGCCATTAAAAAGGCCGGATTCCACAAAATATCGTGAAATCCCTCTTTTATGCGCCAATGACCCAAGGAATGAAACAAAACCGTATTGGGATCCTCTGATTCATTGGACTTAAACTCGTAAAACAATTCATTCCCGGGGTGATTGGGATCGGTTAACGCCTCCAACTCATCGTTTAGCTGGTCTATTTGCCAGGAATCCAATAATTTGATATGGGAGAGGTAGCCATTTTCCTTGAAAAAAGCAATTTGTTCCTCCGAGAGCCGGTACTTTTCCCATTCTTTCTCCGATTGTGGCCACTCAAACAAATCAGATAGGAGTTCATGAATCTGGGATAGGTCGTTCACCATAAGGATCGGTATTAAGGGTTGGGTAATAACGGGGCGATTTGCTCCGCCGAAGTAACGCCGGGAGGAAGTGGGGTGACGGTCAGGTTGCGGAAATGGATCGGAGCCCCCTCCGATTCCAGACAGATATACCCTTTTTTCTGCGTTGACTGGCTGATGCCGTTTACAAACTTCCCGTTTACAGACAGTTTGATGACACCATCCACACAAACGACAACGTACGTGTTCCATTCTCCCTTGCCCAGGCATCGGTTTTCGATGGATTTGCTCCGGGTTCCCCGCGGGTTGTCCGGAACGGTTTCCACTCCACCCACACCAAATAATTCCCCATGTACATAGGCTATGGGTGGTAGCTCCCCATCAGGCCTTCTATTTTGGTTAACCCAGTCCAATTCCAGCATTTGCACCTCCACTCCATCAGGAAGGCGGTTTTCGCCAGGCACTGCTCCGGACCAGACAAAGCTACCGGAATTTCCGCCGGCCTCCATGTGCTTCCATTCCACATACATGATGAAATTTTCGTATTGCTTTTCCGACCGGATAACTCCTATGGGCATGCCTTCACAGACCAGTTCATCTCCTTCAAATCTCCAGGTATCCGCACCTGTATTGACATCTATCCAGCGAATGCCTTGTTCATCGCTGGTCTTTCCTTGAATCAAGGCATTCAGATCTTGCTCCTTTCCAAACTCAAACAATAAATCCTGGGCCTTTAGTTTTGTAGAAAAAAGCAGCAGGAAAAGTAGAAATACGGGTATTATTTGTCTATTATTCATAAAATTAATTTAAAAACTCATCAGATGCTACACCACTTTAGTAATTCCCGGAACGGCAATCGGCGGCACGTCTACCACCAGATCCCAGCGGTAATCATCTGCGGCCGGTCCCAATTTATGTTCGCTGTTCATCGCCTGCTCCCAGGTAATGGTTTGTCCACTGTAGCCCACCATGCGGCCTAAAATGGCAAGCATGGTACTATTTGCCATCAGCTCGCCTTCGTTCATGGGTTGGCCTGCTCGAATGGAGGCAAAAAGTTCTTCGTGCTGCGTCTCGTAGGGGTTGTTGGATTCTCCCTTGTAATCCCAGCGTTCGGAGCCCATGGTAGCGTGGATCCTTTTACCAATATCAACGGAGGCAAACCCTTCGGTTCCGGCGATATCTACTTTATTGGTGTTGGAGCAACCTTTTTGTTGCCTGCTGAAATGCACCCCTTTGATATTATTTTCGTATTCGTACTCAATGGCAAAGTGATCGTAAATATTACCCCACTGAGATTCGGTCCTGGATTGGCGTCCACCGGTTCCGGTAGCCTGTAGCGGCAACCTGTCTCCCAGTGCCCAGGACATCATGTCCAGGCTGTGAACCATCATTTCAACGATATAATCCCCTGATAGCCAATCGTAGTAGTACCAATTTCTCAACTGGTACTCCATTTCGGTCCAATTTTCCTGCCGGGGCTTATACCACAAACCGCCTCCGTTTCGGGCGGTAAATACGTTGGTCACCTCCCCAATCTCCCCATCTAAAATCCGCCCAAATAGAGCTCGTTTCGGAAAGTCGTATCGAAAGGTAAAACCCGACACCACCGATAGCCCTTTTTCTTTCGCTTTCTTGGCAGATGCCAATACACTACGAACTCCAGGAGCATCCACCGCTACGGGTTTCTCACAAAATACATGCTTGCCAGCATCTACGGCAGCTTTAAAATGCGCTGGTCGGAAAGCAGGCGGCGTGGTAAGGATCACTACGTCCACGCCCGCATCCAATACCTTTTGGTAGGCATCAAAACCAACAAATTTCTGCGCATCCGTAACCTTAACTTGCTCCGGATTCATTTTCTTCAAGGACTGAAAGGATTCCTCCAGGTAATCTGAAAAAATATCTGCCATACAAGTAAGTTCGGCATCCTTGTCGGCTTTAAGGGCTTGGGCGGCCGCCCCTGTACCTCTTCCCCCACATCCGATAAGACCTACTTTCAACGGCTCCCTACGGGCAGCATAGCCCTGGCGGATCGAAAACCCCATGGGCAACACTGCGCTGCCAATGACTGCGGTGCCCGTGGATTTAAGAAATGTTCGCCGATTATTGTTTTTACTATCCATAATTTATAACTGCGTTACTAATGACCTGTTTTTTTCAAAATCAAGCGTAAAATACAATATGTCTTTTCAAGTTCAAACAATTTTTCTGTCAAAGGCTGCAGTCAATTAGATAAAAATAATTGCGCTTGTTATCAAACCACAAAAAATAATATCTTTGAACAAATTGACAATAAACCCCATGCGAACAAATCCCCCAACCGCAAAGGAAACGGTATCCGATCTGCTTGCCGGCATAAAAGGAGAAGTTTTGACTGATTCCTATTCACTGGGAATCTATGCCACTGATGCGAGCATCTACCAGATTTTTCCGATTGCCGTAGTCTTACCCAAAAACGAGGACGATGTGAAAAAGGCCCTTGAATGGGCTAACAAGAATCAAGTTACCATTTTACCTCGCGGGGGAGGCACCAGTCTGGCCGGACAGACGGTGGGAAAATCCATCGTTCTTGACTTTTCCAAATACATGGATCAAACGCTGGAGGTCAACACCAAAGAAAGATGGGTTCGGGTTCAGCCGGGAAAGGTGCGCGATGTTTTGAACGAGGAACTGGCCCCATTGGGGCTTCACTTTGCCGTGGATCCGGCCACTTCCAGCCGGGCAAATGTGGGAGGAATGGTCGGCAACAATTCCTCCGGAACCAAAAGCATTCTGTACGGCAAGACGGTGGACCATGTATTGGAAGCCACCGTGCTGTTGGCGGACGGAACGCGATTGCATTTGAAGAAAACCGACCCGGACACCTATCAGGAGATTGCCGATCAGGATTCCAGGGAGGGAGAGATATACCGCAACTTTAAAAAAATTATCAGCAAAAACCGGGAACGGATCGAACAGAAATTTCCTAAGGTCATGCGCCGTGTGGGGGGCTACAACCTGGACGAATTCATCCATACTTCCAATTGGAACCTCGCAAAACTGATCACCGGAAGCGAAGGCACCTTAGCTACTACCCTGGAATTAAAACTGAATCTCGAACCCTTGCCGCAGTTTAAATCTGTTTGCGTGCTGCATTTCAAGCAATTATTAGATGCTGTTGGTGCCGTTACAAGCATTCTACCCTACCAACCTTCCGCCGTTGAGATACTTGATAAAATAGTGGTAGATCTGAGTAGGGAAAACCTTACGACCAAACGGCATTGTCACTTTATCCAGGGAGACCCCGCCGCCATTCTGATCGTTGAATTTTACGGAGAAACGCTGGCAGATGTGATGGACCGGCCCACTCAAATGATAAAGGAGTTGCAGGAAAAGGGTTTGGGATATGCCTTCCCTCTGTTTCCGCAGGGGCCCGAATACGAGGATGTGTGGGTGGTTCGGAAAAAAGGACTTGGTCTGATGCTAGGTATCAAGGGCAAGAAAAAACCCCTGCCTTTTATAGAGGATGCGGGCATTCCTACCCAGCACCTGCGCGAATACATTGACCGTACCCTGCAAATTTGTAAAAAACACCAGACCGAGGTGGCCATGTATGCCCACGTCAGTGTGGGAGTCATCCATGTCCGGCCCATCCTGGACCTAAGGCAGCAAACGGACATAGAACGGCTGGAAGCCATAGCGGAAGACACCTTCAATCTGGTGATGGAATACGGAGGGTCCTGGAGTGGGGAGCATGGAGACGGATTGGTACGCAGTCCCTTTAACGAGCGTTTCTTCGGGAAGGAATTGTACCAGGCCATGATCCAGGTCAAACGCCTTTTTGATCCGGAAAACCGCATGAACCCGGGTAAAATTGTAGAGGCGGAATCCATGTCCAAAAACCTGCGCTATGGCAGCCATTACAAAGACCAGGACCTGGATTCGGTTTTTCACTACCGGTCCGAACAGAGCTTTCAGGAATCCGTCCACATGTGCACGGGTGTGGGAGAATGTCGAAAGCTATTGGGAGGAACCATGTGTCCCAGTTTTAAAGCTACACGGGACGAGGAGCATACCACCCGTGGCCGGGCCAATGCCTTACGCATGGCCATGTCAGGACAGCTGGACGAAAAAGGTATAAGCAGTGAACGCCTGCAGGAAACCCTGAGCCTGTGCCTGAGTTGCAAGGCTTGCAAATCTGAATGCCCCAGCAATGTGGACATGGCCAAAATGAAAAGCGATGTGATGCAATGGTATTACGATGCCAATGGAGCTAGCTTACGAGATAAAATGATCCGCGATGCAGCCAAGATGGCCAAACGATTTTCAGGTATCCTGGCCAAACCAATCAATTCAATCCAATCTTCCCCCCTATTCCGAAAAAGCCTCGAAAAAATAGCAGGATTTGATAGCCGGCGCACGCTACCTGCCTATGCGACCCAAACTTTTTATCAATGGTTTAACAAAAACGGAGAAAATCAACCAAAAACCGGTAAAAAAGTAGCACTGTTTGCCGATACCTACTTAAACTATCACGAACCTTCCATTGGAAAGGCAGCGGTAAAACTACTCAATGAATGCGGATACGAAGTAGTCCTGGCGAATGTGGGCTGCTGCCAACGACCCAAAATTTCCCATGGTTTTCTACGAGAAGCGAAAAAGGAAGGGGGGGCTACCGTAGAGAAGTTACTTTCCTTTATCGATGAGGGTCTTCCCGTGTTGGTCTGCGAACCCAGCTGTGCTTCGGCTTTAAACGATGACTTTCCTGATTTACTGGATGAAAAAGAAGTAGCGGCAAAATTGAAGGAAAACGTAATGATGATTGATGTTTTTCTTGCCCGGGAAATGGAAAAGGGAAACCTGAGCGTAAAATTGCGCAGCAAAGGAGCCGACCTGCGGATCCATGGGCATTGCCACCAGAAAGCCCTCTACGGAACGCAAGCCATGAAAAGCAGCTTAAAAGAACCCAGCTCCTGCACGGAAATCCCCTCTGGCTGCTGTGGCATGGCAGGATCCTTTGGCTACGAGAAAGAGCACTATAGTCTATCCGAAAAAATAGGTGAAGAGGTGTTGTTTCCGGAAATCAGGAAAACACCCAAAGAAAGCGAACTTGTAGCGTGCGGCTTTAGCTGCCGTCATCAGATCGCCCATTTTACCGGAAAGACGGCAAAACACTGGGTGGAATGTGTGGAAGTGATTCCTGTTTGAATTATCGCTACCGCTCGATTCATTTCCCTAACGTAGATTCGACAATATCTTATGGAGTAAAGAGCGTCATTTACCAAGTACACCGCCCTGCTACTTGAAAGAGATGATATAAAAAAACTACCGCCGGGAATGGCCGGGTTAAACTATTTATTCTATTTTTACCAGAATTAGTAATCGAAAAAATAAAGTTTATAACCCCACCTTTTCATGAATGCCATCCCCCAGCGCTCCCCCCGAATCCTCTCGATTGATGTCTTGAGAGGCTTTGACATGTTACTAATCATCTTTGCCGACCGTTTTTTTGCCTCTCTGCACCGGGGAGCAGATACAGGCTTTACCGGCATTCTTGCCCGGCAATTTTCACACCCGGAATGGTTTGGCTCCACCTTTTACGATATCATCATGCCCCTATTCCTGTTTGTGGTAGGCGCGGTCATCCCCTTTTCCCTATCCCAACGCATGCAAGACCAAAGCAGTAAAGCACAGCTTTATGGCAAATTACTCAAGCGTTTCGTCATTCTTTTTATCCTGGGCTGGATCGTGCAGGGGAATCTGTTGGCCCTGGATGCCAGCCAGTTTAAGATCTTTAGTAATACTTTACAGGCCATTGCTGTTGGCTACGTTTTTTCCTGTCTGGCCTTTATTCATCTGAGTCGAAATGGTCGCTACCTGTTGTTTGTCTTTTGCCTGATTGCCTATGCACTACTACTCACGCTTCCTCAAATTCCGGGAGTAGGTAGAAGCACCCTCTTACCGGACCAAAACTTTGCCCTTTATGTGGACCGGCTGGTATTTGGCCCTTTTGACGATGGGCTTCAATATACCTGGTTGCTGTCGGGTTTGGGCTTTACAGCTACCACCTTGTCTGGTCTATTTGCCGGAGAATGGATCAAATCTGAAATGCCCCGTAAAAAAGTAGCTCTCTACCTGGTCGCAGCGGGTTTGATTGCCCTCTGTTTAGGGCTGGTTTGGGGCATTTGGCATCCCATCGTAAAAAAGGTATGGAGTAGTTCCTTTGTGCTGGCCTCCTCTGGCGTATGCTACCTGTTACTGGCTGCCTTCTATTGGATCATTGATGTCAAAGGCAAGACTGCCTGGACTTTTCCCTTAAAAGTGATCGGCATGAACGCCATCACGGCTTATGTACTTTCCCATGTGATTGACTTTCCTGCCATTGCGAATGATTTGGTGTTTGGATTGGAACAATACAGCGAAAGCTGGTATCCGGTTTGGACCAGTATCGGAGGATTTGTGATCCTTTATACCTTGCTCTGGTACATGTATGTGAACAAAACCTTCGTTAAGGTATAGCGCAACCCACTAGTAAAAACACCTACACGTATTTTCAATTGATGAATTTCTTCATGGCTAAACTGGTTCTAGGGCTACTTTCCTTGCTATTTATTACTGGAAATACTATTTCCCAGACCGAAAACAGACAGCCAAATGGCGTACTTGTTTCTGTCGGGGAACTGGCGGAGATCAAAACACAAGCTCTGAATGGGGTGGAACCTTATAAACAAAATTACCAGGCGTTTCTGCACTTTACGGACAGCTTGATGGCGGCTTCTTCTGAATGGAAAGAACTCTCTGGGGAAGTAATCGTGTATGACCGCAGTTCCACAAGTCCCATTCAGCTAAGCTCGACCGGGGGCAAACTGGTATATGGAACGGCCCTTGCCTGGCACCTGACCGGGGAGGAGAAATATGCCCGAAAATCCCGGTCGCTCATATTGGACCTTACGGATACCTACGGGTACCGAAATGATGCAGAAGATACCTTTCACTGGGGAGCTCAGGGAATATTGAATTTAGCCCGTGGAGGTACTCCGTACATTTATGCTGCTGACCTTCTGGAATCCTGGCCGGGTTGGTCAAAAAAGGACAAGATACGCTATCAGGTATGGCTACGGGATATCATGTATCCCAAAGTGGCCTGGGCAAGCCGATGGAGAAAGAACAACTGGGGGGTGGCGGGTTCCTTTTCATCAGCCCTTATCGCCTGGTACCTGAGAGATCATCCTGATTGGGATCTGGAGGAAATCAGCCCAACGGCACAAAAGCTCAGTCCGGAGGAAGCTTTTTGGTCTCATAATCAACACCAGATTGGCCGTTTGCTCACCAGCGACGAATGGAAAATGGATGGGAAAGTAGCTCTTTGGGGTATTTTACCCAACGGAGCCATTCCAGAGGAAATTCGGCGTGGTGATGATCCCATTGACGGAGATCACCTGCCCTCGGATGGCAGCGGTACACATTATACCATGACTTTTATTGAGCACCTTACAGCACATGCGGAATTTCTCCGGAGGCTGGGAGATACCAGCCTATACGATCACATCGCCGAAGATGGGTCCGGATCGCTCCTTCAGGCGTATTTGTTTGTCGTCGATAATCCCATCAAATCTCACTGCTTCACTTCCAACCGGATCAATGCATTGTATTTTGCATATGGTTACTACCGGCACCCTGCCTTGTTGGCTGCTTTGCAGGAATGCGGGCCGGGAAATATTTCCGGACAGCGAATGGCACTCTTTGGAAGGCTTACCCGGCCGATTGTGGAAAGAAAGCAATAAATGCCATACGCGGTGACGGGGGAAGGCGGGCCAGGGTCTGTTAAAAAAATAAATCCGCTGTCTGCAATTGAAAATCAGCTGGACAAAGGTATTTTTGCCACCGGTACCTATTATAATAGCAGTGAAAGCAGATCGGAAGCATGACCATTGCCTGAATTGCGGCAGCAGCTTGCCGGAAAGGGATAATTTCTGCCCGGAATGTGGACAGGAAAACAAGGATCAGAAGGTGCCTGTTGGCGTTTTTCTGGAAGAATTGCTCACCAGCCTCTTCAGCTTTGACGGCAGATTTATACGGACCCTGACGGCCTTTTTTTTCAAACCGGGCAAGCTCACAAGGGCATTCAATGAGGGGCAGCGCAGAAAATATACCCACCCGGTACGGCTATACCTGGTGTTTTCCCTGTTTTATTTTTTTATGATCGGCTTCCTGATACCGAAAGACTTTTTTGACAGGCTGTTAAATGCCGGTCAGGCTACCATTTCGACTGTACAACAGCAACAATCCAAAGGGGAAAATGAAACACTCGATCCCGAAGCACAGGAGCAGGTGGAGGAGGCGTTGAAAAAGGTCGACGCCATTTCTCCGGTAGAGATTTCACAGCTACAGGCAGCAAGTGAAACCGAGCAGGCCTATACCTGGAAAACACTCCGCTTTCTATCCATTGACCCCGAGGTGAGTACGGAAAAATTCGGGCAGGCTCTGGACAGCAGTGCCTATGCTTTTGACGTTGGCCTATCCCTGCAAAAAAAGCGGGACCTGGTGGCCCATTCTAACCTATTCCTGATCCAGGTGGCCAAAAATCTGCCGCTGATGATGCTGGTATTGCTACCGGTTTTCGCCCTTTTTATCCATATACTCTTTGCCGGCCGAACCGTCTATTTTATTGAAAATATCATTTTGGGTTTTCACCTGCATGCCTTCGCTTATGCGCTGTATGGTACCGTCATACTTCTGGCATTTTTTGGTGGAATCAACAGCAGTTGGATTTTTCTGGCTGCATTTGTATGGGTAACATCCTATGCCTACCTGGCCCTATTGCGTTTGTACAAGCAGCACTGGTTCAAGACCCTGATCAAGTTCTGGGTACTAGGAGGCATGTACCTGACGGTACTGCTCGTTGGGATGGCAGCGGAATTGTACCTTTCTCTGCTGCTTCTTTGATTTGGGATAAATCCCCCTCTTGACTATTTAGAAGTCGATCATAACAAACTCGGACTTGTCTCTAGCAGTAACAATTAATCCGGTTTTCACAAGGCTGGATCGAATAAAGCAGCTAGTTGACACAAAGGCAAACCGCAATGGTCCATACGATATTTACTATCAAAATAAGCTGCCATCGCCATGGTTTCATAGGACTTTTCGGGATCATAAGCAGTGCCGGGTTGGTATTTTTCCAATCCGGCTGCGGCCCGCTCCTGATCCAGCTTTACTTTCGAATTTTCCCATTGCCGGTAAATTTTTTCACCCCTGGCATAAGGCATTACAAAATCAAGGGATCGTGCGACAGAGGCTCCATCTGCCGTTTCCTTGTAGAAAAAGGCTTTTCCACGACCTTTTTCCCGCTCTAAAGAAATTAAAAATTGTAAAAGTGGCTTTAACCCGCTTACATGGTAACTTAGCGCATCCCGCTGACGGATATCTGCACTGCTCCCATCGGAAAAAAGGGCATTCTCCACATAGTAAGTGGCTTTTTTCTCTGCCCAAAAAACCAGGCTTTCATCTTCCAACAACAAACCTATGGTCCCCACCAGGTTGATGCGCTTGGTTTCCCAGTTATTTAAAGGAACCCGATCATTTCCCATTTCAGCTTTTGCCAATTTTTTAAACCACTCTTCCAAAATATCTTGCTGCCAGCTATCCAAATCGGGGCTTAAAAAGGTATACGCATAAACGACCGGAAGCAATTTATTCTCGTTAATCGGATTGCCGTCTGCCTGGTAGCTACTTGCCCAGCTAAGACTAAAATCAATCATTTTCTTTAGGCTATGGGGGTCTTTAAATAAGGCATAGTGCCAATAAAAAAGGGCTATCTTATCCATGTCCTCCAGATGCCGCACAGTTTTGATTCGGGCAGGGTTATTGTCTAATAGTCCTTCGTAATGGATTTCAGAAATTGGGTTGGGCTCGTCTCGCCGAATTAGGGACCACTCCCTTTTCAACATATTTTTGAGGTTCGGGGGAACCTTGACATTGCCCAATTCAAGGATGACTTCTGGATGTAGCAGGGTGCTAAACTTAGTGGAAATACCGGGCTCCGATAAACCGAAAAAAGGTGATAAAAATGCTAAGATGAATTTCATGGCCTTAATATACGGGTTTGGAAACTGACTTAACCATACCGTTGGAGAAAATCTTTTTTGTAATTCATGGGCGTCATCTTCATCCGCTCCTTGAATTGCTTATTAAAATTAGATAAGGTATGAAAACCACATTCGTAACTGATTTCACTGATATTCATGTTTTCCCGCTGCAATAATTTACAGGCATGGCCAATTCGCACTTCAGATAAAAAATCCGAAAACGATTTATTCATCCTGGATTTGAAGTACCGTGAAAACGAACTGCTACTCATATTTATCAGGTCGGCAACCTCCTCCAACTTAACCGATCGCTGAAAATGATCCATCACAAAAGCATACACTTTACTCATCCGGTCTTTTTCCGATTCCTTGTTGGTATTCATGTACCCAGCGTTTACAATAGGAGAAATTTCTGTGGACCGTGCCAATCGCTGCAAGATTTCCAACAGGCCAATAATCCGCCCCAGTCCTTTTTTTTGAACCAGGGCTTCCAGCAAGGGTCTGACTTCCTGATTGGTCCTGCCCATTACCTCCAGGCCCATGGCTGCTTTTTCCAAAAGGACCTTCAATTCCTCAAATTCTTCTTTCGCCATCAGGTCTCCCCCTATAAAATCTTCCGGAAAATACACCACAATTCCCTGTGTCTCCAGCGGGCTTCCTTTTTCAAAATATTCCAGGTCATTTCTCCAAAGGTGGGGCAAATTAGGACCCGTAAAGACCAGGTCATTTTCTTTGAAAGCCCGCATATCATCACCCACAAAACGGGTACCCCTACCCTTTTTCACCCAAAACAATTGGTACTCCGGATGGAAATGCCAGTTCTTGTCAAAGTAGGGTGCTACCAGTTCTTTGACTACAAAGGCATTTTGCTCCGGAATTCGGGATTTTTGAAAAGGTTTTTTCACCGAGTAACAACTTTATGCTATTAATAACGCAAAATATATAAAATAATGACAAAAAACAGTAGGTATTGGGTAAAAAACAGTAAGAAATACACTTATAAATACCTCAAATTAGTATATTGAAAATACCAAACAATAGTACCCAAACAAAAATCACAATGAAATACTACGGGTTAATCGCCATTGCCATGCTCATTTTCACGGGCTGTGGAAAGCAATCAACAGAAATAAGCCTTTCAGATGGCCCCAGACGAGCCGAAATCCTGTTTTTGGGACACGAAAGTACCCATCATAATTCGGAGAAGTTGATGCCCACTCTTGCCAGGCATCTGTTTCAGAAAGGGATCAACCTCACCTACACGGCGGATCCTAATGACCTGAATCCAGAAAAACTTCGGCTATACGACGGCTTGATGATCTACGCCAACCACGATGAGATTACTGCCGAACAGGAAGAAGCGCTGAAAAATTATGTCGAAGGGGGAAAAGCCCTTATCCCTATCCATAGTGCGTCTTTTTGTTTTCGCAATTCGGATTGGTTTGTGGAAGCTGTTGGCGGGCAGTTTTCCTCCCACGGTACCGGAGATTTTACGGCATCGATCGTAGATGATTCGCATCCGGTAATGAGCGGAATTAAAGAATTTGAAACCTGGGATGAAACCTACGTGCACTCTAACCTTAACGAGGACATGATCGTGCTTATGGAACGGGTAGACGGTGAGCACCGTGAACCCTATACCTGGGTGCGATCGCAAGGCGATGGCCGCATATTTTACACTGCCTATGGTCACGACGAGAGAACCTGGGATCAACCCGAATTCCAGAAACTGGTAGCCAATGGAGTCCTGTGGGCCATAGGAGATAAAGTAGCCGCACAGGTTGCAGAATACGACATCCCTCAGCCGGTTTTTGAAGATGCGGAAATTCCCAACTACGAAAACAGAGATCCTGCTCCCAGGTACCAGCTCCCCTTATCCCCTGAAGAATCCATGAAATTGGTACAGGTTCCGGTAGGGTTTGAACTGCAACTTTTTGCATCCGAGCCTGATATCATCAACCCAATGGCCATGTGCTGGGATGAAAAAGGCAGGCTATTTGTCATTGAGACCACCGATTACCCGAATGAAGTGCGGAAAGATGGTGGCAATGATAAAATCAAGATGCTGGAGGATACCGACGGAGATGGTCGCGCAGACAAAGTCACTGTTTTTGCAGATGGCTTAAACATCCCCACGAGTCTGGTTGCCGTAAATGGTGGCATATTGATTTCCATGGCTCCCGATTTCGTTTTTTTGAAAGATACGGATGGAGATGGCAAGGCGGATTTGAAGGAAACCGTTATTACGGGTTGGGGAAAAAGTGACACGCATGCGGGACCCTCAAACCTGAGGTATGGGTTTGACAATAAAATTTGGGGAGTATTGGGATATTCCGGCTTCCGGGGGGAAATCGATAACAAGCCCTTTTCATTTAGTCAGGGAGTCTACCACTTTGACCCCGACGGAACGGATTTCCATTTTCTTGGCAATACGAGTAACAATACCTGGGGCCTTGGCTTCAGCGAAGAATTCAATGTATTCATTTCTACTGCAAACGGGCAGCACAGTGCTTACCTGGCCATGCCCAGGGAGTATGTCAGGAGACCTGTAAATGGCGGTTCCGTAAATGCCGTCCATGGAATCGACAGTCATTACGACATGCCACACCTCACTCCTTTCCTCCGGCAGGTGGACTGGCATGGTGGTTATACAGCAGCTGCCGGACACCATTTCTATACGGCCCGGAACTTCCCCAAATCTTACTGGAATCGGGTCGCATTCGTTGCCGAACCGACCGGAAGGGTATTGCACAATGCCATCATCGAAAAAGACGGTTCCGGATTCAGAGAAAAAAATGGTTTCAATATTCTGGCCAGTTCGGACGAATGGTTTTCACCGGTCCATGCAGAAGTAGGTCCTGATGGTGCCCTGTGGATAGCTGATTGGTATAATTTTATCATCCAGCACAATCCTACACCCAAGGGATTCGAAAACGGTGAAGGCAATGCCTATATTAATCCGCTGAGAGATGCCAAACATGGCAGAATATACCGGATGGTATACAAGGGCTCCGATGATTACACCGTCATGGACATCGATCCAGACAGCAATAGCGATCTGATGGATGGGTTGAAGAGCGACAACATGTTCTGGCGCCTGACCGCGCAGCGTCTGATAGTAGAAAATCAAAACACTGATCTGATTCCCGAACTACTAAAACTGGTGGACAACCAGTCCGCGGATGAAATCGGGCTGAACAGTCCGGCAGTTCATGCGCTGTGGACCCTACACGGACTTGGTGCCCTGGATGGCTCCAACGCATCCGTAAACCAGGTAGTAGGCCGGGCCTTGAATCACCCTGCTGCGGGAGTAAGGAAAAATGCCTTACAGGTGATGCCAAGAGATGCGGCAAGTCTGGAGGCAGTATTGGCGACCAATATATTGGAAGATAAGGATTTGAATACCCGAAAAGCGGCCTTCCTAGCGTTGGCGGATATGCCAAGTTCCGAAGTAGTATCGAATTTACTGTTAACATCTACAGATGCTGCTGATAATAGCGAAGACCCCTACCTGCCGCAAGCAATTTTCGCATCGGTTCTTTCCCATCCGCAATCCTTTGCAAAGCTATCCGACAGCATGCTCGATCTTAATAAGCCGGATTCCCTTCTTTCTTTACGCGAACGGGTATCCAAGAGTCTGGCTTCGGAACAATACAACCTGGATCGTAGGGCCGGAATCCCCTACCCTCCTGATGTGTTGGGAAAAGAGGTGCACCTACAGGCAACCTTGAGCAAAGGAGAGGAACCACTGGAAGGGATCATCGTGGCTCAGGGAAATAGCAACAACGGCTACAGTTTGTATATTCAGAATAACCGAATAAACTGGCTGGTACGCCAGAATGGTGAGACCTATCAGGCCTCCTCCGGAACCGGCCTTCCTTCTGAACAGTTTGTACTGAAAGCAAGTCTGTCAGCAGATGGGAGCATGGTTGTAACCATCGACGACAGACAAGTCGGCACAGCCAAAGCACCGGGATTGTTTATTCAGGAATTAGACCCAAACCGGGTTCGGATCGGGCATGACAATATGGGTTCCGATCAGGTCGGCACCTATCCGGATCGGTTTTACTTTAGGGGAAGGATGAATAGCCGTAGCTCTCACCTCAACCTTAAAGCACCGACCTACAGCACAGCCGAAGGTACTTCTGAAAATACGGTAGCAAGCCAAAATGAGCCTTCAACGGGTACCGTCACCATAAAAATGGGCGTGATCCAGCATGAGATGAAATTTGACAAACCCACGTTCACCGTTAAGGCAGGGCAACAGGTTACCATCGATTTTACGAATGACGATTTCATGCAGCATAACCTGCTGATTGGAGCTGCGGGCAGTTTGGAAACCATTGGCAAAGCGGCCGATGAATTGGCCCGGGATCCAAATGGCGTTACGATAAATTTTGTACCTCAGATTCCAGAGGTGTTGGCTTCCACGCCTTTAGTCAATCCGGAGACGAGTGAATCGCTGGTCTTCACCGCGCCCAGTGAACCCGGAGAATACCCGTACCTTTGTACGGTACCGGGCCACTGGCGAATTATGAATGGAATCATGATCGTAGAATAGTTTTTTTCATTAAATACCAAAAAATGGCTTTAGATATCAAATTGGGAGTCACTACCTGGCTGTGGACCTCTCCATTCAGCACGGAAACGGTCTCCCTTTTTCCAAAAATTAAAAAAATGGGGTACGATGCGGTCGAAATTCCAGTAGAAGACCCCGGGTTAATAGATCCTAAAACCGTCAAAAAAGCACTGGAAGACCATGGATTAAGTCCTATCATTTGCGGTGCCTTTGGCCCCAGCAGAGATCTGACCCATGAGGATCCTTCCTTTCACCAAACCAGTTTTGATTATATTCAGCAATGCCTGGATATCAGCGTGGAGCTGGGGGCTAAATTTGTCGCAGGCCCCATGTACTCGGCCGTAGGTAAAGCCCGACTGGTTTCACCGGAACAAAAGAAAATAGAATGGGATCGGGCGGTCACCAACCTTCATAAAGTATGTCTAATGGCTGAAAAAGCCGGTCAGGAAATTGCACTGGAAGCTTTAAATCGCTTTGAGACCGACCTGATTAATACCACGGAGGAACTCATGCGTCTGATTGCCGATATCAACCACCCGGCAGCCAAGGTCTTACTGGATGGATTTCATATGAACATTGAAGAACCGGATATAGAAAAGGCCATTTTGCAAGCAGGTGATAAACTGATTCACGTTCAGGTTTCCGAAAATTACCGGGGAACCCCCGGTACCGGCCAAACGCGCTGGGAGGACTACAAACGGGGATTGGAAAAAGTGAATTATAAAGGCACCATCACCATCGAAAGCTTCACTCCGGAAATCAAGGAATTGGCCGGCGCCGTCTGTATCTGGAAACCACTGGCAACCAGTCAGGATGCCCTGGCATCCGATGGTTTCCGCTTTCTAAAGGACTGGGCCAGTACCTGAATTAAACCAATTGCATCAAAATAAAATTACCCTTGCTATGTCTAACAAAAAACTCAACATTGCCATTATCGGTCTGGGGTTTGGGGCGGAATTTATTCCCATCTACCAAAAGCACCCCCTGGCCAATATGTATGCCATCTGTCAGCGAAACGAAGAAAAACTCAACGAAATCGGAGATGCGTTTGGCATCGAAAAACGCTATACCGACTACGATGAACTGCTAAAAGACCCGGATATAGACGCGGTCCATATCAACACTCCAATTCAGGCTCATGCAGAACAGTCCCTCAAGGCATTGCGTGCAGGCAAGCACGTAGCCTGTACCGTTCCCATGGCAACCACCGTCGATGAATGTCGTCAAATTGTGGAAGAGACCGAGAAGTCCGGCCTAACCTATATGATGATGGAAACGGTGATTTACAGCCGGGAGTTCCTGTTTGTCAAAGAGATGTACGAAAAAGGAGAAATGGGCAAACTGCAATTTCTGCGTGCCAGCCACCAGCAGGAAATGGCCGGATGGCCGGGGTATTGGGAAGGCTTGCCCCCCATGCACTACGCCACCCATTGCGTAGGTCCGGTACTGGCATTGCCCAAAGGTCAGGCGGAATATGTTTCCTGTTTTGGCTCCGGAAGGATAGACGAAAACCTGATTGAAAAATACGGATCTCCATTCGCCATCGAAACCTGCCATATCAAATTGAAGGATTCGGACCTCTCCGCAGAGGTAACGCGGTCTCTCTTTAATACGGCAAGACAGTACCGGGAAAGTTTTGATGCCTATGGCTCTGAAAAGTCCTTTGAATGGACGCTGATCGAACACGAAGACAGCGTGGTGCATACCGGAGAGGAACCAGCCAAAGTAAAAATACCGGATTTTGGACACCTTTTACCCGATGAAATTGCAGGTTTCACGCAGCAAGGGGTGTATGATTCCGATGAAAACCAACACCTATCTTTTATCCAGGGTGCTGGACATGGTGGTTCTCATCCGCATTTGGTTCATGAGTTTCTTACCGCTTTAAATAAGGGAAGGGCACCTTACCCGGATGCACGCCAATCAGCAAATATCACTTGTGTGGGAATTTTAGCCCATGAATCAGCCATGAAAGGCGGTGAAATCTTGAAGTTACCTGAGTTTACTTTGAAAGCCTAAGTGCTAACCTTACCAAGAGGCCTGCCCTTAATAAAGGCAGGCCTTTTTTAAAGCGTACCGGGATGATTTATTTCTATCCCATTAGGGTAAATTTGCCTGAAAGCCTTTCCAAAATTCGCTGGGACTTATACCCATTTCCTTTTTAAAAGCATTAAAAAAGGTAATTCGGGAATTGAATCCTGACTGTTCGGCCAACGCAGCCAAGGTATAATCATCCAGGTAGCCTTCCCGTATGAGTTGGACGGCGTGTTTGATCCGGTATTGGTTTACTAATTCACTGAACCTTTTACCGAATTCATCATTGATTACATGGGACACCTGATTCTTTTGAATACCTAAAAGTTTGGAAAACGCGGCTAAATCCAACCCACACTCGAGATATACCTTTTCTTCCTCCAGCAAATCGATAATACGCTTTTTTAGAGGAGAAACTTGATTTCCATTGGAGGAAATGTCCCTATTTTCTCTACTATCGGCCACTGGCACCGGGAGGGAATTGGCCTGGATTTTACCCTTTTTAATGGGCCTGAATAGCGGGTTTGGCTTGAAATTGATGTAAAGGTTTAAAAATAACAGCCCTACCAGGGAGAGTTTTCGCAAGAGGGAATCAAAACCCTCGGATGTCGCTAATTCGAAAACACTCAATAATTCCACCACCAAAAAGGAAAATTGAAAAAACACTAGCCATCCCATACAAATCATCACTACCGCCAACCAATTCAATGAGGACGGCTTAAAGGCACCTTTAAAAAACCCGGGCTTTGCGTTAACTATTTGATAGAGAATAAAACTAAAATACCCTGTCTGAAGTAAAATTCGAAGGACATAGTGGATCCGCATGGGGATCCATCCACTGGCAATACGATCTATTTGCCGGGGATCGGCAACTGCCATCGCCACATTTTCAAGTTTGAACGTGGATGGCTCCAAAAAATAGGGAATCAAATCCAGGTAATGGATCACTACCGGAATAAAATGCAACCAATCACTTTTTCTCCAATCACTGGTTTTTTCCAGGGAATTTCGGACATAAACATAAAACAGGGGAGCACACAAATACAGTAAAGGGCTCATTACCCTCAGCATGGAGGGCATGTCCAAAATGTATCCGGCTTCTATCCATAAAAAATAGACCAACAGAAAAAAGTTGTAAAGAAATAACGAACTGTCCAGAAACCGATCGTTCGATCGGGCGGAAATATCCTTGACCATTAAAAGTAAACTATTGAATACCCCTATTGACAGTAAAATAATGATAAAAAGAAGCCCGATTTCCATCCCTATCCTGCAAAAATCGGAGATATTTGCCAATATTACAGAGAATTGATAAGGATTTATATAAAAATCTGATAAAAAATTAAACGGAGAGGTTTTTGTAAAATTATTAGTAATCCTGATTTTTTCGGCTATCTAACCCAGTATAGAATTACCGTTGGCCTGGGGTGCTCTGTACTCATCCAGGGAGCAGTCCTCCAATTTGAATGACTTGTGACCAATGTTCCCCACCAATTCCCTGAACCATTATCTGTTGAGACAAAGGCGTTATTATGTGTAGACCTCCAGGGCATTCGCGGTTGTAAAGAATTGGAATTGGCCAGGCTATAGGCATAACTATCAAAACTGATATTTCGGGTAATGTCGGTTTGAGAATTGTCTGTTTTTACGAACGTATATTCCTGGTTAGCCGTGAAAATTCCACCCCACCTGTTTCTGGCAGAAGCTTCCAGCATGTATTGAAAGCCACTGGCACTCTTTTTAATGACATCGGCCCAGGCAATGATCGAATAGTTGGCTGACAATCCTGGTGAATCCTGATTCCTCAATATTGCATTGCTATCGGTCCATCCTGAATAACCTACATTACATAGGATCAGTGTCCAGCCTCCGCCATCGGTGGTCATATCCGCATAAATCCGAAAAGGCTCCCCCGCATTTATCGTGGGATGAGCGATCCAATAATAGCCGTCTTCCGATTCCGGATAATCCTGTTTTATTTGATAGGCACTGGTAGATGCCGTTTCCATGCTTAACCCGTCATTAAAGCGAATCCGCTTTTTTTCACCGTAGATGCTTAAACCTAAGGCTCCACCCTTTTTACCGTTGATGTCCACATAGCTATTTCCCGAATCGATGGTTGCCCCAAAAGCATTGGTAACAAAAATATGTTCTACAGTCAGGGTGGTACTGATAGATCCACTGAAAAAATCACCCGAAGCTGCCTGTATGGCGGTGATGGTGGTTTCTCCCGGATGTATGATTTGAACAGTTGAACCTGAAATGGTGGCCACCAATGGGTTACTGCTGGTAAATGTAAACTCCCCATCACTATCACTTAATGGCGGTGTTATTTCAAAACTATCATCGAAAGAATTTTTTTGGATGGGATTGAAATCTTCAAATTCGGGGTTGAGCGTTTGCGCTCCTGCCTTGGAAACCAAGCAAAAAATCAACATTAGCGGAATAAATTTATTCATATACATCACCATATCATTCCTGTTGCATCCTTGAAAAGACTGTAAGTCAGCATGAGTTCATGTGTCGAGTAGGGCAAAAGATAAGATCGTAGCATCGGTACTTCATATATGTATCCCATCCTTAATTCGCCAAGATCAAAACCAACTTGAAGGTTGTTTGCATAAGCTACCCGATGGCCTGCGCCTATCCACATCCGGTCCATCAGCAAAACCTTAAAGTTAAATTCGACGTTTTCCGGAAGATCTGCCTGAGTCCTCCACATCACATTTGTGGCCAACGCTATGTTGTCTGAAATCCTGTTGCGATAACCTCCCTGGAATATTCCAGATGGTGCTTTTCTATCCATAAAGACATCCCCTTTATTCAGCTTCCCTTCGTTTACATTGTGTACAGCATAGCTAATATAATAGTTTTTATGGGTCAGTGCCATGCCTAAATTAAAATCCAAAATATGCATATTGGCAAAACCACCAAAATAGCTACCCACAGTTGGATCTAAAGCCTGGTCAGTGGTCAGTCTATTGCCATCAAGTCTCACTGTATTGTAATTGATCCCTATGCCCAACCGAAGATTAGTCGTCTTCGAAAGCCTGACCCGAGAGGCATAACCCACAATAAGCTCTGATTCCATAAAAGCACCATTGGTATCGTGATGCAAACTTAAACTCACTGCATGCTTTCCCAACAAACCAGGGTCAGTTTCCCCGGCAAGTTGTCCAAAATCAAGTTCCGCAGATATAAAATAGGTCTTGGGGGCCCCCTCCCAGCCCAGCCACTGGTTCCTTACAAATCCACGTATCATGGAACCCTCATAGGCGGCAAGCCCAGGATTGTAATAATGTTGCAAATGGCTAAACTGGCTGATGTATTTTCTAGATTGCCCATTTACCTCCAATACTGTTAGCAGCAAGATTGAAAATAGTAACAGATGCTTTTTCATATCATTTTAATAAAAAGTGTCCTTTTCAATTTGATGCCTATTTCCTGAGCATATTCAAAACGCCTCTTCTAGTTTCTCCGGATTCTCTTATTTCTATGGTCCAGTAGTACGTTCCAATTGGCATATCCTTTCCATCCCTTTTTCCATTCCAACCTATATCAGGGTTTTCAGTGTAGAAGACCCTGACACCTCCACCATCAAAAATTTGAATTCTGGCTCCTTGATAGGCTCTCAATTCAGAAACAGCCCAAACATCGTTGATACCATCTCCATTTGGTGTGAAGGTATTGGGAATCTGGATTTCTTCGAATGGCATCCTGGCTCTGTGTATCTTAAAGAATTTATCCAGTGTATTGCCATCCCTGTCGGTCACCCTGATAATGATCGTAAAGCTTGTCTTCCCTTCCGCCCTTTCATCGCTGCTCCAATACAAGATTTTGTCCTTGATCTCAAAAAAACCATTGTCGTACCCTTCATTATAGAGCATGATTTCGTGGATGTCATCAACCGGATCCAAAACATCAAACCTCCCCACTGCTAAGAAAAACGCTTCTGAACTTGCGGTAAAGCTGTCGTTATCCAGGACGACATCCAGAGGAGCAGGCTTCGGTAGGATTTCAACCGCAACATTTGCACTCAAATGGTACCCATCAAATACTCCAATTGGATAACCGATTTCACCCTCTATTTGATAATTGCCACTTTTATAGATATTCACATCAGATTTATCCCAATGGATGGCCAGATCTACGATCATCCCAGTACCAAGCATCCCACTGATGGAATCTGTTAGGAATTGGTCCATTTCGGGATAACCCCATGGCACTTGCAACTCTGAGGCAAACAATAAAACCACGACGGATCTTTCAAAAATATAATCTGCGACGCTGTCTCCATCTGAGTCTAGGTAACTCAAAGGATTCGATGGGTCTGAATTTTGAATCAATTCAATATAATCAGGTACACCATCGCCATCAGTGTCCAAATAAGCGAACGGATCTTCATAGTCAGAATCTTGTTGGATTTCCAGAATATCAGGCACTCCATCTTGGTCGGTATCGACCAAGCTTGACTTCACTGCAAAAGACGAGGCTGACGGTCCGGATTCTTTAAAATCCTCAAGGCTCACCAACTCACCGGAAAGGGTTTGATTTTTTAGAAAAAGCCATTGGGAGTCCATTCGACGGGCCAGTGCTTTTGGATAAAAAGACGCTGGTTCAGCCTCTTTTTCCCATGAAAACTGCAAACTAGCGCTTTCTGACCCGAATTTTTCAGCAGCTTCGATCCTCCATAAATAAGGTAAAGCATCGGAGTCTGAAAGGACTTCCATTCCGACAATAAAAGTAGTATTCGAACCGGTATTTTTGATGGTTAAATTCGTCTTACCGTCTATTCCCACCGCTATTCTTGATATCTCACCCTTAGCCAGAAGCCTGGTGACTATTTTTGCATCCTTACCGATGATTTTGATAAAATCGGATTTTGTCAACGTTATATTTTCAGGATTGCTCAGCTGGCTGTTATCTTTGAGTTGTATCGAAGGCGCTGAAAAAATCACTCCTTTTCCCTTCAAACTAAGCTTGGCATCACCAACTAACGTTAAGCTTTGCGAAAAGAGCTCCGTTGAAATGCTGAAGGAAATAAAAATCCCCAAGAATAATAGTGTTTTGTAATCCATATTAAAGATCCATTTTCGCAGGTTTCTGATTTCCATTTTCAGTAGGATTAAGTAGCCAATTATTAAAATTACTTATGTTCAATTCGACTTTTAAAAATGTAAAAGCCCGATCAGCAAAAAGGTATTTCAGACCAGCCTTCCGGTTTTTATACCTCTGTCCACCTCTTTTGGCCTGAGGATCATAAACCTCTGAAGTACACCAATTTTCAATAGGCGGGAGCTTAAACATAAAAGGAAGTAGCATTATAAACCATATGTTGATTTTACGACATTGTAGTTTTGTTGGATTTCTTCAGCGGTAAGCACTCTATTATAGATTAATACTTGAGCAATAGTTCCGTTAAAAAAGTAATTTAATCCTGCTCTAGAGGAAATATATAGCTTATGACTTGTAAAATTTCCGCTGTTGTCATTTACAAGGTTAGGAACAATTACACTACTTGCTGAGTTTCCATCAATATATATTAGTGTTTGATTGGTAGCACTTAAACTTCTATCTGTGGTTGCTGATAAAAGATGCCAATTATTATCATTTATAGTCGCTACTGAATTGCGTACATTATAACCTTGATTATGGTCTGTAAATTGCATTTTATTGCTATTGATTAAAACGCCATATGCATTATTTGAATTCCAGTTTATACTATGCTCCATAATCATTTTTTCGCTAGTAGTTGCCGTTTTTAGAATGATTTGAACGGTTAGTTTATCTGTATTAGAAAGGTCTAAATTAGTGTTGGTTACAAAATAATCATCCACCCCATCGAAGATTAAAGAACCACTGTTAGCACTAGTATAGGCAATCCCATTTATAAGAGTTCCATGATTACCATTGCCACTCAAATCTGACCATGTTGAGCCGGTTCCTGGATAACTAGATGTATTACCAGCATCCAAATGCATGATTAAGCCCGATGCAACCAAACTATACGGCGTGTCACTATTTTCACCATAAATGCTTAAACTTTTTCCAGTGCCTATTGCGCCATACTGGTTTATAGAATTGACAGGATTTGAAATTTTAAGCCCGTTTTTAGTTATTCCATGGTTTCTTACATTAATGCTATTAGAAGACGTTGCTGTAGCACCCACACAATTATTTGAATTGGTATAGTTAATTTGAATCGCTTTACTCCCCTTTTTTAACCATTTTAAAACAACAGCATTATCAGTGGAAGTGCCTCCTGAGCTTATTGAATAATCGCTATTTACAATACCCGGAATTGTCCAAACATAATTAGATTGGCCCGATTGAGTAGTATACGTTACATCTGAATCAATCACAATATCATCCGGTTGTGCCGTAAACGTTGGTATCGGCAATGGATTTACGGTTATTAACTGAGAGATAGCCGTTGTATTGACACCCGGGCCTTTTCTATTCACAGAATAAGTTGTGCTTACTGTTGGTGAAACCGATATAGATGTTCCAGTTGCTACAATAGGGCTTTTACCTAGTTGTATAAAATCAATATCCATGGTTACACCAGAAGCGGTAGTGTAATCAAATCTCCATCCGGTAATGTTGCTATCTGTCCAATTTGCATGTGACGACATGTCAATAGTTCCAATGTGCCATGAATTATCGGATATTAAAGAAATACCTAACCTTTTAGCAGCACTAGCTCCTGTCATTGTTCCATTTAAGAAGAATAATTCAGCTGAATTTGCTGTTCCGGAAACCACTCTGTATCGAAAATTGATATATTTATAAACAGAAGGGTCGAATGAACCTAGATTATTCATATTTATTTTTGGGTCACCCCCGGTTGACGTCACATTTAGAATTCCGTTGTTAGTAGAATTAATTGTACTTTGATCTGTGGTATAAGGCTGCGTATCCCAACCTTCAGAAAAAGCTTCATCAAATAACCCTGAATGCCAAACATCAATTACATTTGATCCAGTAGTTCCGCCAGAGGAGGACAATGTGGTATTGTCACCGGCGCAAATCTCATTACTTCCAGAGATGCTCGTTGGTGGTGTAGTAGATTTAACTGAAAACACTGAAATCTCATCAATGCTACCGGACCTTATGAAGATATCCATTCTGTCAAAACTAGGCGAAAATCCTGTTTTTTCCGCTGAGGGACTTGTCGGATTTGAATAATCAAAGGTGGACAAATTCGGGTTTATCCACATTTCCGTTTTATTCAAATTATAGTCTATGCGAACTACTACCAGGTTTTTTGCACTCAAACTTGCCGTTGAGGTAGCTGTATTACTAAGAGAAGCATCCAATATGGCCATGAAAGAACCACTACTCGCACCAACACCTCCTGTCCGTGTCCCCTCACTAAAAAGTCGAATGGAAGGAGTGCCAAAACCTCCATTTGCCTCAAAAACAGATATGAATTGAAAATAAACCACCCCTTGATTTTGTAAAGGGAATGTCCGTCTAAGCGAAGCGATAGCATTACAGCTCCCGTAACAAGTATTATCAAATTCAGCCTTTAGCCCAGTAGTTGTAAGGCCAGAATAGGTAAACCCTGTTGTAGAGGTTTTCAAAAATCTATCCTGGTAGGATTTCGTCCAGAAATTTGTCCAGCCCGTTCCACCATTTGCATTTAGCAAGGAGGAACCACTCGTATAATTAAATCCCTCATAAGCAACAAGATTAAAACCTGTTGGTGCTTGCGCACTTACAGAAGAAATTGCTGTTATTAAAATGGCGCACAAAAAATAAAATTTAATTGAGCCGTTTTTAAAAGCAAATCTTAATTTATTTAATCTCATTATATTGATAATTGCATCTATTTGTAACTTATTAAGTTGCATTAAAATTTTTTATCCTAAAGAAATAATATTACGTTTTTATATCAAATGAAAGTTGTGACCTCATCTGGGAATTTCTTCATTTTTATATTTCAATTAATAAGAATAATCCATTTGAATTCGATCTCCAGCTGTTAAGGAATTACCACCATTGTTTGCAGGAACATATGTTAATGTAGTCCCAGACCAAGAATAGGCCGTATTGCTTATTCTAATACCATTTACATACATTTTTACCTTGCTGTTTGCCGAAGGGGCTTGTGTTAAGGTGAAACTTGTTTGGGATGCTGTCGCACTAAACTCATCTGCTACTTCTATAACCGTAGCAGTAGGATTACTCCAAGAGGTTACTCCAGAACCATCAGTCATTAACACTTGGCCATTTGTTCCGTCGGTATTGGTGTAGGTTACGGCGCCAGTTCTGATCGTACCACCAACGTTTAGATTTTTAGTCACACCAACACCCCCATTAATTACCAATGCACCAGTGGTGATTGTGGTAGATTCAGTTGTGTTGGAAACGTTTGTAACTCCAGAAATCGTTTTATTGCCGGCTATGGTTTGATCAGTTGTTAAATCCACAAAGTTTTGAGTTGCTGATCCTGTACCTCCATTGGCAACCGGTAATATACCTGTCACATTAGAAGTCAACTCAATCACTTTTCCATCCACATAGGTCTTGACCGCTTTCTCGGTAGGGAACTTCGTGTCTGTACCGTCCGCCAGGGTTCCGTCGGTGGATTTGTTGGCACTGTTTTCCTTCAATGCGATATTGCTGGCATTGGTGGAAATATCTGTTGTGTTTTGAGACACTTCCGTATTTAGGGTGCTGATATCCCCTGCATTGGTGGAAATATCTGTGG
>NZ_WNKF01000020.1 GCF_010119225.1 Cyclobacterium roseum
CAGGCTTTTAAGCGGAATGGACAGCCTGTCCCGTATTTACGGGAGGACTCGAACCCGCGACCTTCCCGACGCGTCGGGACAATCTACCCAGCTGAGATTGGGTTAGGAAAGGGGTAAAACCAAAAAAGCCCGGGAAACCCCAGGCTTTTAAGCGGAATGGACGGGACTCGAACCCGCGACCTCCTGCGTGACAGGCAGGCATTCTAACCAGCTGAACTACCACTCCAATATTTTTTCTATAATTCGAACCGGCGACCTTCCCGACGAGTCGGGACATTCTAACCAGCTGAACTATTTCAATCTTTTACGAAATCGTCTGAGCAGGCTTTAGTCCCGATGCTAATCGGGATCGGCTATCATTTATAGATGATTTCAATGAACAAGCACTATATTTTTTCTTGTCTTGTTTTTTTCTTCTCTTTTGAAGTGATGCAAAGGTAGGAGAATGTTTTTTTTCACACAAGGGCAGGAAGAAAAAAAAATCCAGGTTAGTTTTATTGGTTTCATTCTCAATGAGATTGATTTAAGTCATGGTCTAAAACCGACTCCTTAAATTTGAATGGATTGAAAAAAAATGCCTATTGAATGCCGGTACCAAGCCGTTTAAACTTAATTATGAACCCTCAATACCCAGTTTTCGTTTTCGAAATCTTCATAAATTAAAGTTTATGGTTACCTTTCTAATTGTTACTTGCTGTTTTGGTAAATCATCCGATGAAAATGAAAGAATCAGAATTACACCAGGAAATACCTTTTTTTAAAAACCTTCAGGAATATTTGCGAGAGTTTGTCTATGGTGGAATAGACGGTGCCGTCACTACCTTTGCTGTGGTAGCCGGTGCCGTTGGGGCCAACCTGGACCCCATGGTTATCATTATACTTGGTTTCGCCAACTTGTTTGCGGATGGACTTTCCATGTCCATTGGAGCCTATCTTTCTTCTAAGTCTGAAAAGGAAAACTATGATAAACACAAAAACATAGAATACTGGGAGGTGGATAATTTACCCAAAAAGGAGCGGGAGGAAATCGAAGAAATCTACCAGGAAAAAGGTTTTGAGGGTGAATTGCTTCAGCAGGTGGTGGATGTCATCGTCTCTGATAGGGATCGATGGGTTAATGAAATGATGAAAGACGAACTCAACATGATGGAAGAAACCAAAAGTCCTTTTAAAATTGGATTGGCAACGTTGATTTCGTTTATTTTGATCGGATTTATTCCCCTTACCGTATACGTGTGGGATTATTTTTTTACCACCGCCTTCGACGTGTTTTTCTGGACTTGCCTACTCACCGGAATGGCCTTTTTATTTGTAGGAGCCCTGAAAAGTTGGGTAAACCAAACGGGGCTTTTTAGAAGTGTTGTTGAGACACTTGCATTGGGTTTTGTGGCGGCTTTGGTAGCCTTCTATGTGGGGGATTTACTGGAAGCATTTCTGGTAAAATAAAAAAAGGAGCCGATGGTTCGCAAAGACTCCTGGTATGGGTTTATAGTAACTGACTACAGCTATATTGTTTGGCAAATTGCCTTACTGAGTAAGTATTAAAATACTAATAATTCTTTAAACTTAACAAATTCAAACCGAAGGACAAGGGGCAAGCGTACTTATCTGTAATAAAAAAGTGAAATAGATATTTTATTTTGATAATCGACTTAAGGCAGAATAAAAATTTACATTTAAGGCGGTAAAACTTCTATTTAAGTGTATTTTAAACAATTAAAAAAGCTGTTTTGGCTTATCACTAATTGCTTATTGATCTCTTTTAGATCGGTAGATGCCTTATTCGGCTTATGAAATAGCGGTTGCTAATATTTCGTTCGTCTTATTCTAAGGAAATTATTGCACGCTTTGCAGGTACTATGTGCCAACTGCATTTATTCAGCTAATACTTTGGTATTTCCCTGTAAAATGATTAAAATTAATTTGAAATTTCTCTGAACTGCTTCAAATTGTTGGCTTTCTTCAAGTCTTTCTAAAGAAAGCGACCATTGGTGGACCTTTTAGTGAAGTTGATTAACAAATACCGTTAAACCTAAAATAGAAACCTATGAAAAACCTAGTCAAATTTGAGTGGAAGAGGGTGCCGTTTTGGTCTCTTTCAGCAAAAGTAGGGGCGATTGTGATGTTGTGTTTTATCAGCAGCACCCTTTTTGCCCAGCAACGTACGGTCACTGGGACCGTCACCTCCGCTGATACGGGAGAAACCCTTCCAGGAGTGAACATTCTTATTAAAGGAAGCTCGGTAGGAACGGCCACCGATATTGATGGAAATTACAGCATTCAGGTGCCCTCGGCCGATGCGGTATTATCGTTTTCTTTTATCGGGTTTGAAGTGAAAGAGGTTCGCGTTGGTAATAACAGCACTATAGATGCAGCAATGGAGCCCGAAATGTCAGCGCTGACTGAAGTCGTGGTGGTGGGTTATGGTACTCAGGAGAGGGCCAAAGTTACCGGCGCGATTTCTTCTGTGAGTAGTGAACAGATTCGCGCACTTCCGGTTCCGAACCTGGCTTCAGCCATTCAGGGCAGGGCTGCTGGTGTAAGTGTAACCAACGCTGGTGCCCCGGGAACCAGCCCCATTGTTCGAGTAAGAGGAATAGGTACCGTGGGCAACAACGATCCTCTCTATGTCATCGATGGCGTGCCAGCAGGAGGTTTGAACCAGATAAATCCGGCCGATATCGAATCGATCGAAGTGCTTAAAGACGCTTCCGCTGCAGCCATTTATGGATCCCGAGCTGCCAATGGAGTCGTTCTGGTGACGACAAAGAAAGGGGCACAGGGAGCACCAAAAGTGTCCGTAGATTCCTATTTCGGAACACAAACTGCCTGGAAGCAACTGGATTTGCTCAACAGAGAGCAGTATCTTGATTTTGGAAGTGATTTGCTGCTCAATGGAGGGGAGCCCATCCCGCAGCGTTTCGGCAATCTTGGTGAATTTGCCAATGTGGACACCGATTGGCAATCCGAAATGTTCCGATCGGCTCCCATTCAGGATCATAACGTGGCCATCAGAGGAGGAACCGAAAGCGTGCTGTACAATGTCTCTGTCGGCTACTTTAAGCAGGAAGGAATCATGCGGGGAACGGGCTTTGAAAGGGTATCTTTCAGGAGCAATACCGACTTTAAAATCAATGACCGGATCAGTATCGGTCAGACGCTTACCCTCGCATACTCCGATCGGGACAATGAACCCTTTTCTGGCGGGAGGAGTCAAATAGAACATATCGTTAAACAAGTACCGTACATACCTGTTCGTGATGCCAGCCGGTTGGGTGGGTTTCGCTCCCCGGACCGGGTAGATGGATCAGATCCTGAAAATCCCGTTCTAAATGCCGAATTGAGAACCAACAGACAACAGGATTTTAAAATTTTAGGAACGGGATATATCGATGTGGATATTTACGATGGACTATCCTACAAATTTTTGGTGGGGCTGGATATCGGTCTGGGAACCCAGGATCAATATACCCCCAGATTTGATGCAGGGGATTTTAATTTTCAGCCTTTTGCATCCATTCAGCAAAACCGGTCCACTTTCGTTTCGCCGCTGATAAGTAACCAGCTTTCTTACAATAAGACGTTTGGAGATCATACCATAGATGCGCTAGCCGTATTGGAGCAGCAAACCTTTAAGCAGACCGGGCTTCAGGGATTAGGACAAAACGAGTTGACCAATGATGTTCGGGTCTTGCAGGGGGTGCAAAATCAAACCACCAGCAGTAACGAGACGGAATATGCATTGATCAGCTATGTAGGACGGATAAATTATGATTATGCCCAAAAATACCTGATCAGTGCTTCGGTGCGAAGAGATGGTGGATCCAGATTTGGTCCGGCAAATAAATGGGGAACGTTTCCGTCCCTTTCATTGGGCTGGAGAATAAGTGAAGAGACGTTTATGCAGGCCGTTCCAGCGATCAGCGATCTGAAATTGAGAGCGAGTTATGGAGAAACTGGTAATGACCGTATCGGTGATTACGTATATCAGGGAACCATCAATAGTGATTTCTTTTATAATTTTAATGGTGCCCTTCAGGGAGGAAGTACTATCTCCTCATTGGCCAATGCCGATTTGAGATGGGAGACTACCATTATGCGAAATATTGGTTTGGATCTGGGGCTGTTTAATGATCGGTTCAGCCTCTCCGCTGAATGGTTTGACAACACGACAGAAGGAATGATCCTGGGCGTACCCATTCCTCCATCCCTTGGCTACGACGGCGCACCGGTGGCAAATGTGGGGAATGTATCCAACAAAGGCCTTGAATTTACGGCTGGTTACCGGAAGTATTCCGGAGCATTTCAATTTTCTCTGGATGGGAATATTGGGTTTGTCAATAATGAATTAACCTCTCTGGGAACAGGTAACACTATCTTTGGACCCGGATTTCAGGGAGATCAAATGACGTTCACTGAGGAAGGAGAGCCGATCGCCTATTTTTATGGCTGGCAGACGGATGGCATTTTTCAGGAAGGAGACGATACCAGTATGCAGTCCAATGCTTCTCCCGGCGATATCCGATTCGTAGATGTCAATGGAGACGGAACCATCTCCGATGCGGATAGAACCTTTCTGGGCCATTACTTACCTGACTTTACCTATGGACTAAACGCTTCCGCAAACTATAAAAATTTCGATCTGAACATCTTCATGCAGGGAGTTCAGGGAAATGAAATATTCAATCTGCTGCGTTTCCATACAGAAGGAATGACCCGGTTATTTAATGCAGGAACGCAGGTATTGGACCGGTGGACTCCGGAAATGCCAAATACAGATATTCCCCGGGCGGTTTCGGGAGATCCCAACCGAAATGCACGCGCCAGCTCCAGATGGATAGAGGATGGGTCTTATTTCAGAATCAAAAACCTGTCGTTGGGTTACACCATTCCCGCCGGAGCATTGGAGTCCTTTAGCAGAGGCTCGATATCATCCATCAGGGTGTACCTATCAAGCCAGAATTTGCTTACGCTAACCAATTACTCGGGGTATGACCCCGAAATAGCCGTTCGGACCGGGGTCGATTCCACCTTGGGAACCGGTATTGATTACGGTCAGTTCCCAGCTGCGCGGACCCTTATGGCAGGATTACAACTTACCTTTTAAATTACCGGGATAAAAGATACAAACCTATGAAAACGAAATATATAAGTATGATTATGATGCTCTTTGTAGGAATCGTTTCCTGCGACGAGGATAAATTGGATCCGGTAAACCCCAATCAATTGGGTATTGAAACGTTTTACCGAACAGGTCCTCAGTTAGAGGCTGCGGTTAATTCAGTATACGCCGGTCTTCAGGCTAATAATTTATACAATCGGGAATATTTTTTCCTTCAGGACCTGCTGTCTGATGATTGCGATACGGGCGGTCCCCAACTGGAAGCACCACGGGCACAGGTACTCAACCACGTTTTTGATGCATCCAACCCGGTAATTACGGCTAACTGGAGAGGATGGTTTCGAGTAGTACACCGGGCCAATCTGGTGTTGGAAAATGCCGAGAACACGGTAGAAGAAATAACGGATGACCTGAGGAGCAGAATCCTCGGAGAAGCGTATTTTCTCCGCGCCTTGGCTAATTTTGAACTGGTCAGTTTATGGGGCCCTGTCCCCTTGATGACTGCCTCTGCTTCTTCACCAGATGGACTGCCAAGGGCTTCTGAAGAAGAAGTATATCAGGTTATCTTCACGGATTTGCAGGAGGCCGTTAACCGACTTCCGCTGAAAAGCCAGTATTCAGGAGAGAATTTGGGGAGGGCTACCAAAGGTGCTGCGCAAGCATTGGCTGCCAAAGCCCATCTTTTTCGAGGTGATTTCCCAGCGGCGAGGCCATTTTTGGAAGCGGTCATCAACTCAGGAGAATATGAATTGGTGGATCGCTATTTAGATAATTTCGAAGCGGAGACCGAAAATAATTCCGAATCTGTTTGGGAAGTGCAATTTTCCGAAGAATTCGGAAATGCTGGTGGTTGGAATGCTGATGGAAGTAATATTGCCGAAGTGACGTTCCGTGGGCAGGAGTACGGTCCCACCGCCTGGAGAAATGTTATCCCTTCTATCAGCCTGGTAGAAGCTTATGAGACGGTAGAAAACGGGGCAGAGAAAGACGATCCCAGAGGGGAATATACCTTTTATAGAATTGGAGATACCTACAATAATGGTCAGAGCGTATTGACGGAAGACAAAGTTCAGGGTTCCACAGACCGACCCAGCTGGAAGAAATACCAGGCCATCTACAAAAGGGAAAATGAAGATACCAACTCGGGGATTAACTTTCGGGTAATCCGCTATGCAGATGTGCTTTTGATGATGGCAGAGGTGGAAAACGAAACCTCCGGACCTGCGGCAGCCTTGCCCTACATCAATCAGGTGAGAGCCAGAGCAGACGTGGGCATGCCTCCTTATCCCACCGCTCAGTTTCCAACTGGATCCCAGGAAGAAATGCGGTTGGCCATCATGCATGAAAGAAGGGTAGAGCTAGCGGGCGAGCAGGTTAGAAATCGGGATATCCGAAGATGGAGAAGGCAAGGCGTGTTGCCCTCCGAACCAATCCCAGAGTTTCAATCCAGAAATGACGTTCTGCCAATTCCATTGGTAGAAATTGATAACAACTCTGCCCTGTCTAACTCTGATCAGAACTCCGGTTATTGATTGGGCTTTATGCCAACTAAATGGTAAAGCCGCTGCAGATTTGTAGCGGCTTTTTTATGGGGTATTTTTTCCCTTTAGTTTAATCACATTATAGTAAGGTCACCTATCAATTCCCAAGGAACAAGCTCTTATTCGAATCCGAATCCTTTAGGTTTTCAATAATAATAACCCGGCGAAACCCGGGGATTATTTGGAAACTTCATCACAAATTTGATATCTGGCTTGATTGCCTGTACATTTTTTCCGGAAAAGCCCCGAATCAGGTACAAAGCCGTTCAAACGAACCAAATTGTACTAAATTAAAACCGAACTCAGTTAACGAATTTACCCGTTTTCAGAAATACAGATAGCATTAGTTTGCCTTAGGCATAAGACCTGTTTTTTGTAGAAATGCCTCGGTTTCTTCAAGGGTTTGAAGGTAGATTTCTTTGTTGCGCACATTAAAAAACCCATGCCCTTCACCCTCATAAAGGATCAATTCGCAATAGCTCCCCACTTTTTTCATGACCATGGTATAATATTGAGCGGTGACTACAGGGATCAAATGATCGTTGGTTCCGAGAAAAAAGAGGGTGGGCGGGGCTCCTTCAGCAAGGTTATGAAGGGGGGAAAAATCTTGGTATTGCGCGCCTATTCTTTCGTACCCGTATCCACCAGGTCCGTTATCAATAACCGGGTTGAAAAGCACCAGTGCTGCCGGTTGGGTACTGATTTCGGAATTTTCTTTTCCGTTAAATCTGGAAATCAGCGCCGTTGCTGCCGCCAAATGACCTCCCGCAGATCCTCCGGATGCAATTATTTTACTGCTGTCGATAGCTAGTCGTTCTGCATGTAGTTTGAGGTACCGGATCGCTGATTTGGCATCTTCCAGGGCATCAAAGGGGCTGGTTTGTTGCCTGCCGCGAACCCGGTAGTCCACCAGCACGGTGATCAGCCCTTTCTGAACGAAATGTTCGGCATGGGGCCGGAATTGTTCGATGCTACCCTGATTCCAACCTCCTCCGAAAAAGAAAACCATAGCAGGTTTGGGCGAATCGTTGCCGTCCGGAGAATAGATTTCGAGTGCTAGACTATCCTTGCCAGCGACCTTATACACTTCCCGTAGGGAAGTTTGGGCATACGCAAAATACACCATTGCCGGACCGATCAACAAGGGGAATAAAAGGAAGAAGGTTTTTTTGTTCATGTGAGGATAGTGTTATACGTTGTTCCCTGGGTTTTTATTATAGAAATTGGGGAATTATTGGTTAAAATCCAACTTTGTATTTCAGAATTATTGCATCTTCTTTGTCCGTTAACGTTTCAATACTTTTAAGGAGTTTTTCTTCGTATTTCCCGAAATAGCTGATATCCAACGCTCTTTTCCAATCATCCTGCTGCATTACCTGGTAAAAATAGCCATCTTTGGAATAACTTTTATTCCGAATTCCCAATAGTGCTTTTGTGATTTTTTTCTTACGAGTATCCGCTTGTATGAATACATCGTAGAAAGGAAATGTGGAAAGATTCTCGCGATTGAAATGGGGACTTTTTTCAATACCATATGCCAATAATTTTAGGACTTCCTCGCTGATGTCAATGTGCCCCGTATTAAAAGCGTAGTTTTGAGAAAGCAGGATTTTTTCCATAAATGCCTCTCCATTGAGCTCAAAATCATCTGGATTAATGGGGGCCTGCTTTTAAAATTTCCGGACTTACCTGTGATTCAAATTGTTTGAAATTTTTCACAAATAGGTTTACCAGCTTCAATTTCGTCTTATCAAATTTACTTTTATCCTCCCAGGTGTTTTCAGGCACCAGTATTTCAGCAGGGACTCCGGGGCAGGACAGGGGTATTTCCAGTCCAAACTCTTTTTCTTTATGAACGGCTACCTCATTAAAATCACCATGGTGAATGGCATCCAGGATGGCGCGGGTGTATTTGAGTTTGATTCGCGCCCCCAGCCCGTAATCACCCCCACTCCAGCCTGTATTTACCAACCAGGCATTCACCTTGTGCGTTTTCATTTTCTGGGCCAGGAGTTCGGCGTAGGTATTAGGGTGCCACATCATAAATGCGGCCCCAAAGCAGGCACTAAAGGTAGCTTGTGGCTCTTTTACTCCCATCTCTGTACCCGCCACCTTTGCCGTATAACCGGAGATAAAGTGGTAACTGGCCTGTTCGGGGCTGAGTTTGCTCACTGGCGGCAGCACCCCGAAGGCATCGCAGGTAAGGAATATAATGTTTTTAGGATGCCCGGCCATGCATGGAATCTGGGTATTGGCAATAAAATCAATGGGATAGGATGCCCGGGTATTTTGGGTAATGGAGGTGTCGCTGTAATCTACTTCGCGGGTGAGGGGGTCGAAAACCACGTTTTCCAAAACAGTGCCATAGCGAATAGCGGCAAAAATATCCGGTTCGTTTTCTGCGCTCAAATCAATTGCCTTCGCATAGCAGCCACCTTCGATATTAAAAACCCCTTCCTGATGCCAGCAGTGTTCATCATCCCCGATAAGTTTTCTTTTTGGATCTGCACTTAGGGTGGTTTTGCCGGTGCCGGATAATCCAAACAGCAGCGACACATCGCCCTGATCCCCCACATTAGCCGAGCAGTGCATGGGTAACACGTCCTGCATGGGCATCAGGTAGTTCATAATGGAGAAAATTCCTTTTTTCATTTCCCCGGCATACTCTGTTCCCAGAATGACGACTTCCTTTCTTTCCAGACTAATTCCGATGCTGGTTTTGGAGGTCATGTTGGTAGTAAAGTGGTTGGCAGGGAAACTACCGGCGTTAAAGATGGTATAATCCGGTTCCCCGAAGGTTTTTAATTCTTCTTCGGTGGGCATGATGAGCATGTTCTGCATAAACAAGGCATGGTAGGCCCGGGTGCAGATGATTCGGATTTTTAACCGGTATTTCGGATCCCATCCGGCAAAGGCATCGACTACATAAAGATGATCCCGGGTATTGAAGTAATCAATGGCCCTTTCTCTATTTACCAGAAAAGTATGCTCGTCCATTTCAAAATTCACAGGACCCCAATCAATGTTTTTTTCGGAGGCAGGCTGCCGTACAATGCGTTTATCTTTTGGACTTCGGCCTGTTTTCTTGCCTGAGTAAACCATCAAAGCACCCTTATTAGAGATGGCGGACCCTTTTTCCAGACGCAATGCCGATTCGTACAGAATCGCACGTTCGCTATTTCTAAAAGTCTCGGTTAATTCTATACCGTAGGTCCTTAAATCAAAATCCATAAATTGTTTTGGTTTCTTTTTATTTAAATTCGAAAATACAAATTGATCCATGAATTTTCAAAATTTGCTTCAAATAAAAAACCTGATGATCATCAGGTTTTATTAAAAACGGAACCGTTTTAGTTACATTTTTCCTCGCAGCATCTGATTCCAATAGAGATAAGGCAGCCCGTATTTTTTGAGCAGCCACATCGGATAGAGCTCTTTGCTAGTATCAAATATCTTGCTTAAAAGCGGGTCGCTGTCACGGACATTGTCGTATTTAAATTCGGCCAACACCATTTTTCCATAGCCCGTAACCAGCGGACAACTGGAATAACCCTCGTAGAGCTTCTCACCGATCTTATTGTGTTTGATCAATTGAATCAGGTTATTGGCGACGACCGGAGCCTGCTTTCGGATAGCCGCTCCGGTTTTGGCCGTAGGTAGTGCAGCCACATCTCCCAGAGCAAAAATTTCCGGATAGTCCAGGTGTTGCAAGGTATTGATATCTACTTTTACCCAGCCCTTTGAGGGGCCTTCCTGATGGGCAATTGGGGATTCCTGGATAAATTTGGGCGCTTCTTGTGGAGGCGCCAGGTGCAACATATCGTAGGGCATGACGATTTCTGTTTCCCCCACAATCTCCTCATTGATGCTGCTATCTTCTGTTCCAATACAGCTATTAATACCGGACTGGGAATACTTAAAATGGACTTTTTTGTTTTTGGAATCGATTTTTACAGGCGTATAAAACGGTTTGAAAAAGATATCTCGCTCCTGTATGATTTTGTTTAGGGTGTCGGCAAAATCCTTCACCCCAAAAATCACCGACCCGGGTGTGGCAAAGATGACGTTGGACTTTTTACGAAGTCCCTGCTTCCTTAGGTAATCCTCGGCCAGGTACATGATTTTTTGAGGTGCTCCTCCACATTTTATGGGAGTGGCAGGCTGGGTAAATACGGCATTGCCTCCCTTGAAGTTTTGCAAAACCTCCCAGGTATATTCCGGATCTACGTAATTTGAACAGACGCCGTCTTTTCCCAGGCTTTCTCTTAATCCTTCTATTCCATCCAGATTCATGACCAGTCCCGGAGCGACCACCAGGTAATCGTAGGTAAACTGTCCGGAGGATTTGGTACCGACCGTTTTTGTCTCGGGATCTATCGATGTGGCGGCATCCTTTATCCAATCCACTCCTTCAGGAATGTACTCCGCTTCTTCCCGGATGGTCTTCTGCATATCAAAAGTGCCAGCACCTACCAAGGTCCAGGCAGGTTGGTAATAATGCTTGTCGGAGGGTTCGATGATTGCGATCTGTAGGTCCTTCTCTGCTCTTTTTAGCCTGGCAGCCACCATGATTCCTGCCGTGCCTCCGCCTACAATTAAAATTTTATATTTCTTCATTAGTTTTTTTGGTTAATTGTTGCCCCAAAGAAGGAAGAAATAAGGAATTATAATGTAATAAAGATCACAAAGGAAAAAAGTAGTTGTAGCTTTCCTCCCTGGAAAAATTTACCACCAAGCAATTAATTATTAGAGTATGTAGATCCATTTAAAACAGATATCAGGGGATCCATTTGATATGCTTGAAGTTGGGTTTTCTTTTTTCGAGGAAAGCGTCGCGCCCTTCTTTGGCTTCCTCTGTCATATAGGCCAGACGAGTAGCCTCGCCCGCAAAGACCTGTTGGCCCACCATGCCGTCGTCGGTGAGGTTAAATGCGAATTTCAACATTTTGATAGAGGTAGGGGATTTTGCCAGAATCTCCTGGGCCCATTCATAGGCCGTATCCTCCAATGCCTCATGAGGAATGACCGCATTGACCATACCCATCTCATAGGCTTCCTGAGCGGTGTAGCTTCTACCCAAAAAGAAGATTTCCCGAGCTCTTTTCTGTCCCACCATTTTGGCCAGGTAGGCAGAGCCATATCCGCCGTCAAAACTGGTCACGTCTGCATCGGTTTGCTTAAAAAGGGCATGTTCTTTACTGGCCAGGGTAAGGTCACATATCACGTGCAAACTGTGGCCTCCTCCTACAGCCCAGCCAGGTACCACTGCTATTACGACCTTTGGCATAAACCGGATCAGGCGCTGTACTTCCAGAATATTTAGTCGGTGCATTCCGTCTTCGCCAACATATCCCTGTTTTCCCCGGGCCTTTTGATCTCCGCCACTACAGAAGGAATACACGCCGTCTTTGGGGGAAGGGCCTTCTGCAGATAGTAAAACCACGCCAATGCTGGTGTCTTCCCGGGCATCAAGAAAGGCATCGTAAAGATCACTGGTCGTTTGAGGGCGAAACGCATTTCGTACCTCCGGTCGGTTAAATGCTATCCGGGCTACTCCTTCACATTTTCTATACGTAATGTCCTTGTATTCTTTTACAGTGGTCCAATGAATCATTATACAGATGTTTTTTGTCTGCAAGATAACAGCCAAATGTCACATTTCAGAAATTATTCCAGGTAGATTCTCGACCATGGGTGGATTTTTTAGTTATTTTACAAAAAAGCACTGATGATCATTTTTGGAAACAAAACCTATACTCCCGAGGAGATCAATGCCGGCAAAAAAGGTAACTTGGAACCTGAGTTTGTGACTGCTTTTGAATTTTGCCGGCAATGGCTGAATGGAACGTCCTGCTTTGATCTGCAAACTTCGGGATCCACAGGTGACCCAAAGACGGTACGGGTACATCGCAAGCAAATGCTGGCAAGCGCTCAAGCTACCAGACGTTTTTTTGGCCTAAAAAAAGGGAGCCGAATGCTTTGCTGCCTGGATACAGGCAAAATTGCCGGAAAAATGATGTTGATTCGGGCATTGGAGTGGGAAGGCATACTAGTGGTTGTTCACCCAAAACAAAACCCTCTTGAAAATTTGCTGGATTACCATTTTGATTTTGCTGCGATGGTCCCCTTGCAGGTGGAAGCCTGCTACGGTCATGCGGATAGCCGAAAAGCCCTAAATCAGATCGAAGTGTTGATCGTTGGGGGAGCTCCGGTAAGTCCCGTACTTAGAGAAAAAATGAGGCAAATAAAGGGTAGGGTGTACCAAACTTACGGAATGACGGAGACGGTTTCGCATTTTGCCCTGGCGGATATGAAAGCCGATGGACCATTGGAATACCGGGCGCTTCCACAGGTAACGTTGAAGGTGGATAAGGCACAGAAGCTTTGTATTCAATCTCCCATGAGTGGCGAAGGCTGGGTCGTTACCAATGACCTGGTGGAAATGACATCTAGTCGCACCTTTATATGGAAGGGGAGGGCTGATTTTGTAATCAACTCCGGAGGAATAAAATTGTATCCGGAGTCGATTTTAGAGAAAATTAGCCCCCTACTTCAGGAGGTTTTTCCTAACAGAAATTCATTTCTTACCGGAATAGAGGACCCAAAACTCGGACAAGCACTTACCCTGGTCATTGAAGGTGATGAGGATACAGAAAGCGCAAGTCACCTGTTGAAAGCAGCAAAACGGCTGTTACCCCGCTATCAAGACCCAAAATCCGTCCTTTTTATACCCCACTTTTTGTTTACATCTACTGGAAAAATAGATCAATTACGTACCTTAGCATCATGGGAAAGGGATTGATTTGTTTGATTTTTGCATTCGGCATTCTAATGAATAGTGACGGAAAAAAAATGGCGCTTCAAATTACAGTCCTTATCCCAGGGGAAACAGACGGATTGGTTCAGTTATTGGTTTTTGACTCCCCTTCCGGTTTTCCGGATCGTCCCGCCAAGGCCATTCGATCCACGTCAGAACGGATAAAATCTGGGAAGGCGGCATTTCGTTTTGAGGGGTTAAAGGAGGGTTTTTATGCCTTATCTGCCTTTCATGATGCCGACGAAGACGGCAAGATGCGAAAGTCACTTTTCGGCATTCCCAAGGATGCGTATGGCTTTTCCAATGATGCGCGCGAACCCTTTTCCGCCCCGACATTCAAAGACGCTTCTTTTTACCTTCCGGAGACAGGAACTACGGTTGAATTTTCCCTTAAATGATTATGAATAAGTCCCTTCAAATTTCAGTTGCTTCTATTGGTCTGTTGGCAGCCCTCCTGTACATGCTTCATTTTTTCGGTGTGATTTATCACCCCTATATCCCCGCTATTAGTGGAGGCACCGTCATCGCTTCGTATTTGTTCGGGGTGTATGCCAGAAAGAAGCAGGAAAAGGAATAGAAAAGGGACGACAGGTCAGGAGCTAAAAATTGCTGCTGGAATCCTCTTTTATGACGTTTATCATATTCTTCATTGATCGAAGTAAGGAATAATACCCTTTCTGTTTCCTAACTTTAAATCATCAATCAATGCAAACCCTTCAACGAAACGGATATGAAAAAGCTATTGGTTCCCACGGATTTCTCGGCTTATGCCGACGCTGCTCTTGAGTTTGCCACCCAACTGGCCAAAAAGCAGGAAGCTGAAATTTTACTTCTGAATGTAGTTCTGACACCCGTAAACTGGACAAAATTGACCAAAGAGCAGGAAGCGCTCTATCCGGATACGATGGAAGTTATCCACAGGGCAAAAAAAGAATTGGCCGCTAGACTGGCTAAGGTGGAACAAGCGGGCGTAAGGGCCAGTAAATCGATTCATTTTAGCGATGGAAAAGAACGGCTTATTTCGTATTTATCCTCTGAAAAAATCGACCTGGTGGTGATGGGCTCGCATGGTAAGTATGGTTTTAAAGCACATGTTTTGGGTTCTAATACCTACACTGTCCTGAGGAAGGCTGGCATACCGGTTTTTGTGGTAAAACCTGCTAAAGCCCCCTTTAGGTTTAAAAAAGTGGTATTGGCAACTGATTTCAAGGAAGCCTCAGGAAAGGCCTTCCAGACACTTGGAGATACCATTCGTTTTTTGGGAGCTACTCCCGAGGTATTATTTGTAAATACACCGGCTAATTTTATGGAAGATGCTCAAATAAAGCAATTAGGCGAAGAATTTTTAAAAAAGTTCGCCTACTATGCCCATGACATTCATATTTACAGCGCATACAATGTAGAGCGAGGAATCATACAATTTGCACAGGCTGCGGAGCTTGATGCCGTGGCAGTGATTACCCATGGGAAAACGGACTTGCAGCAGTTGTTTTCACCTTCGGTTACCGAAAATCTGGTTACTTACTTGGATAAGCCTGTACTCAGCTTAAATGTAACAGCACTAGAATAATGAAAAGAGCCCCGTAAATTTTTAGGGGCTCTTTTCATAAAGGAACAGAATCGACTCGATTAGCCAAAAAACTGCTTTAGCGATTCAATTTTTTTGTCCAGGGAGGCTTCTGTAGCCCGGTAGGCTTCCCGGTTGGGCAGTTTTTCGTTTACGGAAATATAGTATTTAATCTTTGGTTCTGTACCGGATGGACGTGCAGAAATTTTGCTTCCATCTTCCAGAAAAAACTGTATGACATTTGATTTTTCGAGGTCCAGCGGACGTTCCTTACCCGCTTTCATGTCGTATATTTTACTTTCCTGAACATCGACTATTTTAGCTACTTTGAGGCCATTAATGGAGGTAGGTTTGTTGGTTCGAAAACCTTTCATCAATTCCTGAATTTGCTCCGCACCATCCTTCCCCTTTTTGGTAATGGAGATCAGAGATTCCTTATAAAAACCATATTTGACGTAAATCTCGGACAAAACATCGATCAGACTCATTCCTTTTTGCCGGTAATAGGCTACGATTTCTGCCACCATGGCGCAGGCGGAGACACCATCTTTATCCCGAACAAAATCTCCGATCAGGAAACCATAACTCTCTTCGCCTCCGGCAATGAATTCTTTTTCCCCCTCGTTGGCCAGAATTACGGATGCGATGTTTTTAAACCCGGTTAACACATCGTAATAATCCACGTCAAAATCCCTGCTAATGACCCCCAGTAAATCTGTGGTAACAATGGTACTTACGGTAAATTGCTTGCCGGTAAGCCGGCCTTGTTCCCGATAAAGATTCAGGAGGTAATAGATGATAATGGCTCCGGTTTGGTTGCCATTTAATAGTTCAAAGTCACCTTTTTCGTTGGGTATGACAGCAGCATATCGGTCACCATCCGGGTCGCAAGCCAGCACCAATTCGGCTTTAACCTCCCTGGCCAGTTGGATGGAAAGATTCAGTGCCTCCGCCTCTTCCGGATTGGGGTATTTTACAGTTGGAAAGGTGCCATCGGGCTCAATTTGTTCTTTGACTACATGTATGTTTTCAAAGCCAAATACCTTCAGCGCTGCCGGGACCATCTTGCCGGAAGCCCCGTGGATTGGGGAAAAGACAATGGTCATGTCTTTTTCAACAATGTTATTTTGAGGGGATAAACTGAGCTTCTTTACTTCATTCAGGTAAATTAAATCAAAATCCTCTTCGATATATTCTATGAGCTGGTCATTTTTGTCCCAGTTGACATCGTCTATGGATTTTATTTTCAGGACCTCGGTAATGATGTTCTTATCATGGGGAGCCACCACTTGTCCCCCGTCATCCCAGTACACTTTGTAACCATTGTATTCTTTAGGATTATGGGATGCGGTGACCATCACCCCACTTTTGCAGCCATAGTGTCGAATGGCGAAGGAAAGCATGGGGGTGGGGCGCATGTCCCGGAAATAGCGAACGCCTATTCCATTTGCCGTGAGTACATTGGCCGTCGTTTCGGCAAACAAGGTGTTATTGATGCGGGAATCATGGGTAATGGCAACCCGGATCTCCTCACTAGGAAAGTTATTTTTAAGGTAATTGGCCAATCCCTGTGTTGCCATTCCGATGGTATACACGTTTATGCGATTGGATCCAATGCCCATTACTCCTCTCAGTCCTCCCGTACCGAATTCCAGGTCCCGGTAAAAAGAGTCAATCAACTCGGTAGGATCATCCGAATCTAGCAATGTTTGTATTTCTGCTTTACTCTGGGCATCCAGTTTGCTATTAAGCCAGGATTGGGCCTTACTGATGATGGCTGCATCTGTCATGGGTAAAAAAAGTTTTTTTGGTTTATAATTGAATGCCAAAATATAAGCATTAATATGGATTTCCGCCTACTTTGATTCCTGAATTTTGAATGGGAGTGGGCAGAAGATGGGGCTTTTCCAATTTTTAAATGCCCTTGTTGGAATATGTGCCCATATTCTCTACCTTCATATTTTCAAACACGCAAAACAGCTTTTAGCCTTTATGGATTTTGATAAACTTGACAAAGAACTTTCTGCAATCGTAGAGTTACGCATTCGTTTGAGTAGTATCACTTATGCAGATCCGGATTATGATGAAATCGAAGAAGAACTTCACGATCTGGAGGACACGCTAAATGAGCAATATGGTGATGAACTGGAGAGTAAGTTAGAAGAGATCTATGCTACCCTGGCTTCTGATAATGACGTATTGCTGCCCTCGGCCTATCTGGCTAATAAATACATACCCATGCAGCCCGATGCCAGGGGAGTGGTCACTTATGATGTACAGGGGCCGGAAGGGGTGCCGGTCGAATCCGAGCAGTTTGACGGGCAGGATGTGAGAATCGCCCTGGTGCCTAATCCCGCCCGTTTCGTTATGGTAATCAATGGGCGTCCCCTCAAAGACCTTTGGCGGTCAAGATAGGGGAGGGCTCAAAAGCAGGCCATTTGACGTTTTGTTGAGGGTTTAACAATTGTATATATAGATACTCCTAATTAAATGCTTGCTACTGTCCGGATTTTTATTCTTTGGGTTTTTCTAATTCCGATTTTTTCCGGATGTCAGAGCTTTCTTACTAATCGGAAAGGCATGGAAGCTTCAGCGGCTGCTACCAACGAAGTACTGGAAGCAGCGGCAATTCAAAATTCAGCTTCGTTTAATGTCGGTATTTTTTATATGCCTTCCTGGAATGTATCCGGAAATGAAAAACAAGATGTGGATAGTTTTTGGTCCTGTATACAGGGCAGGGAGAATTGTAGGTTTCTGACTGACAAAAGTGCCTGGGGTCCGCGTGGGAGAATTTACAATTCCAGTTTTCCCTATGAAGGCCCCTACCTGGATAAAAAACCCATAGAAGCACTGAAGGGGTTTTACAAGAGAGATGACCCGGAAGTTGCTCGAAAACAGTTGGATTACATGTATGATTATGGCATTGATTTTTTTGCCTATAATTGGTTTTTTGGCAGGCATTATTATTACCACAAAGACTTTGCTCCTCAGGCCAGGGTGTATTACCCGGATAAGTGGCCGACGGACCAGTCACGGGATGGCAGGGTAGCGGTGCCAGGTGTGGAAGAATGGAATGACCCACTGGAGGTTTTATTAGAGGAGAATGCCAAAAGACCTAAAAATAAGCAACTGAAATTTGCCTTAAACTGGTGTGACGACAGTGAGCACCGATGGACCCAGTGGCTACGCATGGCCTCTCCTCAAAACATCAATTCGCGCATCAATTATCCGGGAGAAACCCCTGATAAGGAACTGTACCTGAGAGTTCACGATAAAATCACCCTGCTTTGGATAGATAAGTATTTTCATCGGGATGATTACCTGAAGGACGAAACCGGAAGGCCTGTCGTCTACTTTTATTTTCCCCATGACACGGAAGCCCGGGCAAGTTATTACGGCATTGGATTGGATGATTTAATCGAAAGGTCCCAAGATTTGGTGAAAGAAGCGGGATTTTCCGGAGTGAAATTTATTGCCGTGACCTCCGGAGCCATGACCACTTCCCAAAAAGCCTACGCCATGCCGACCTCCTGGAAGCCACTGGATCCAAAGCAACCCTGGCTGGGAGGGGAATATGCAGATCGCTTGCTTTTTCAGGATTATGTTCCGCGATTAAAAGCGTTGGGATTTGATGGGATGACGGCATATATGTATCATGATTTTTACGATCAGGATAATACAAGTTATGCGGATATGCGGAAAACCTATCAGGGACACTGGGGCAAATGGTCCAATTATTTTAAAAATGACAGCGAATTTGACTATCAGGTGCCGGTAGCAATGGGTTGGGACCGTAGACCGGCGGGAGGAACCTGGCCACAGCGAACCGGCTTTCCAAGTGAGCCTTCAAAGGACAGGGTTATATCAGATAAATCATCCTTTAAGGCCAAACTTACAGCTGCTAAAAAGGTGCTGGATGCAAATCGGGCAACAAACGGAAATACCTTGATGGTTTGCTGCTGGAATGAATACCTGGAGGGCAATCATATCGAACCAACGGTGGGACATGGGTTTGATTACCTGGAGGCGATTAGGGAGCTTTTTTAATTTACCTAAGGGGAGTACTCCCCAAGTCTGAAGGATGCTTTTTATTATAATGCTTACTTGAATCCCAGGCGGTTCCTGATTTTATTTAATAAAACCATAGCGGCAGAGCGGGCCTTCTTTTCTCCTGCTTCTAGCCTGGCCTCCAGTTCGCGAGGGTGGCTCATGTAATAATTAAACGTCTCTCTTTCTTTTTGGTATTTATCCAGAATCAAGCCCATGAGTTCTTTTTTTGCATGGCCGTATCCAAAATTCCCTCCAAGGTAGCTTTTTCTTAACGTTTCAATCCGAGGTTTTTCAGCGATCAAGCTATATAAGGCAAATACATTACAGGTGTCCGGATTTTTAGGTTCTTCCAGTGGCGTGCTATCTGTAACGATGGTATTGATGTTTTTTTTCAGTTGTTTCTCGGGTAAAAAAATATCGATGTAGTTATGGTAGGATTTACTCATCTTTTGCCCGTCCGTACCTGGAATTGTTTTCACTTCTTCCGAGATTTTTGCTTCGGGTATGGTTAAGAGGTCTTCCCCAATCCGATGGTTGAAGGTGTTGGCTATATCTCTTGAAATTTCCAGGTGTTGGAGTTGATCTTTTCCTACCGGTACCAGATCCGCCTCGTAAAGCAAAATATCTGCTGCCATCAGAACCGGATAGGTAAATAGCCCCGCATTTACATCTGCCAGCCTGTCCGATTTGTCTTTGAAGCTATGGGCATTTGCTAACATGGGAAAGGGAGTAAAACAGCTCAGGTACCAGGTGAGTTCGGTAACTTCCGGGATACGGGATTGGCGGTAAAAGACCGTCTTTTCGATATCCAAACCAAACGCCAACCAAGCCGCAGCCACTGCATTTACATTTTCGATACGTTCTGCGGCATCTTTGATGGTGGTCAGGGAATGAAAATCCGCAATAAATATAAAAGATTCGTTATTGTCTTTATTGATGAGGTCTATAGCCGGCTGGATGGCGCCTAACACGTTACCCAAATGAGGTTTTCCCGAACTCTGAATTCCTGTCAATACTCTTGCCATTGCTGTATTTTTGACGCAAATTAAGCAATTAAAGGAATAATATGTGGAAATTTGACGTTATTTGCAGGTATGAAGAGGACAATATTTTTATTGGGTATGTGCGGTTTTTTGTTTTCTTGTTCTGAGGATGTTAATAGTCAGGACGTTGCAGGAACTGGTCTGGCTTGGGAAGAAAACCTCCAATCGCTGGGTGCGGTGCTGGCGGAAAACGGTGAGGCGACCGCAAGTTTTTATTTTGTAAACAAGACCGATTCCTCGGCCTACATCAAGTCGGTGGAAACGGACTGTGGCTGTACTGTGGCGCAATATTCCAATGATACCCTTGCTCCCGGCAAGGTAGGATTGGTGAAAATCAACTATGATCCGCAATCCCGCGGTGGATCCTTCTCAAAAATGATCCTGGTTCGTACCAACGTGGATCCGCAAGGGGATTCCTTGTTCTTGGAAGGGGTTAATGTGCCTTATCCGCAAAATCCGGAAAACCACTATGAGGTTCGAAAAAATGGGCTTGGCTTCGTGTTTAAGGTAAATAATCTAGGCACCTTATTCACTGATGAGCCTAAAACGAAATACTTGGATTTTTTTAATTTCAATGATTTTCCGATTCAGCTAAATCAGATTCAAGAGCATCTTCCCGAATACATAGAGGCGCAAATGCATCCGAATATGGTGCAGGGTAACACCAGAGGAGTGCTGGCCATTACCTTCGATACCGCTAAAAAGAATGAGCTGGGCTTTATGGAAGAAGAATTTCGACTTGCTTTCCTTTCATCCGAGCGCTTCGAACTTCCCATCAGGCTGATGGCGACCGTACACGAGCACTTCGATCCGGTTCCGGTGGATCAGGTAGATCAGGTACCCAAATTAGACATTAGCGAGAGGGAGGTAGACTTGGGGAAAATCAGTTCCGGGAATACCCTATCTAAAGCGATTTCCCTACAGAATACAGGTTCCCAACCTCTAAATATCAGAAAGGTGGTATCCAATTGCGATTGCCTACGCTTTGAAATACCGGCCTACGACTTGAAAGCCGGAGCTGAAATCGAATTGAAGTTCACATTTGATCCGAAGGGAAGAAGAGGAATTGATCATAAGACCCTAACGTTTTTTAGCAATGATCCCTTGAACCCTACCCAAACGGTTGTCATAAAAAGCCGGATTGACTAAAAATTGGTTTGGTTTGCGGGTATCTGAAAAGGGTCAGATGGCCTGATCAATGGAAGTCTTGGGCTAATTTGGTGGTCAAATTTGTTATTTTGCAGATAATAGCAGAATTTTAACTCCCCGGAACCAAATCTTTTTTGGTTCCTCGCCAAGAATAATCAAAAGAAGCGTTACCGCCATACCTGCATGGAACAAGAGTATCCCAAAAAAGAAATCATAGAAAAAATTAAACTGCTGGAAGAGAAATTTCGATCTTCCGGTCAGGATTTATCTTCTTACCTGGAGGGGTTGCTTCACGCCGACTACCTAAACTACTGGGACTATATCAATCTGGATACCTTGCTTACCTTACAGCAGCCCCGTACCTCTTTCAGGGATGAAAAGATCTTTATTGTGTACCATCAGATTACGGAGTTGTACTTCAATCTCATTCTTTGGGAATTGGAACAAATGGCAGCAGAAAAAGAAATTAGCCTCTCTTTTTTCAAGGCCAGGCTGAAACGCGTGATCATGTATTTCGATTTGTTGATCGCTTCCTTTGCCGTGATGTGGAAGGGTATGGAGCGCGAGCAGTTTATGAAATTTCGCATGTCGCTGTTACCGGCCAGTGGATTTCAAAGTGCCCAATACCGGATGATCGAAATCATGTGTACCGACATCCAGAATTTAGTGTACCTGGAGGCCAGGGAGGATTACAAGGACATCAACCTGACCAGTATTGATTCGCTTTTCGATATTCTGTATTGGCAATACGGTGCCAAGGAACTGGCTACCGGAGAAAAGACACTAACACTCAAATCGTTTGAACAAAAATACGGTCCCACACTCAAAGAGCTTATAGGCAAATTCAGGAAAAATAACCTTTGGAAAAAATACCTTTACCTATCTGAAAAGGATGAAGCCCTCACCGATCTAATGCGGGAACTGGATGAAAAGGCGAATGTTTACTGGCCCTTGGCGCATTATAAATCAGCGGTTAAATACCTCCAAAAAGATCCTATGGATATAGCCGCTACGGGTGGAACCAATTGGCAGAAATTTCTTCCTCCCCGATTTCAAAAGGTAATTTTTTATCCCGAACTATGGACGGACTCGGAAATGGATAACTGGGGGAAAAATTGGGTGGAAAAAGAGTTGTTGGGTGGTGTTTCCGGCTAAGTAATGAGAAAGGAACTAACGCTGGTACTCAGCCCGGAGGAAGCCTATCAGGACGCGGTTTTTCGTCAGGTAGTAGCCAAAGAAGCGGGTTTTGCTGATGATACGGAAGGGCTCATCATACGCCCCCTCCGAAGGTCCATTGATGCCAGAAGCCGAAGGGTGAAAATCAATGTGACGGTGGAAGTCTTTTCCGGAGAAAAGCCCCCTCCGATAATAGAAGCAGGAAAAACGTATCCCAATGTGCGAAACGCCGATCCGGTCGTGATCGTGGGAGCAGGACCGGCTGGCTTATTTGCAGCGTTGAGAGCCATTGAGCTGGGGGTGAAGCCCATCATTCTGGAACGGGGAAAAGATGTGCGTTCCCGAAGGCGGGATCTTGCCGCCCTGAACAAGCATCATTTGGTGGACCCCGATTCCAACTATTGTTTTGGAGAAGGAGGCGCAGGGACTTATTCAGATGGTAAGTTATACACCCGTTCAAAAAAGAGGGGGGATATCCGCAGAATCATGGAGATCCTCGTTTCCCATGGCGCCAAAGAAGAAATTCTCGTAGATGCCCACCCCCATATTGGTACCAATAAATTGCCTGCACTGGTGGTAAATCTTCGGCAAAGTATTCTGGATGCCGGAGGGGAAATTTATTTTGAGACCAAGGTATCGGATTTGATTCTGGAAAGGGATACCATTCGGGGAGTCCTTACCGCGGGCGGAGAAAAGGTTTTAGGCATAGGAGTCATTCTCGCCACCGGGCATTCCGCCCGAGACATTTTTCACCTGTTGGCAAAGCGGCAGGTATTTATTGAACCAAAGCCTTTTGCTTTGGGAGTAAGAGTGGAGCACGATCAAAATCTGATTGATAAAATTCAATACCATTGTCCGGTGGATAGGGGAAGTTTTTTACCCCCTGCGTCCTACAGCCTTGTCCAACAAACGATGTTGGAAGGAAAGCAGCGAGGGGTGTTCTCATTCTGCATGTGTCCCGGGGGATTTATTGTGCCGGCGGCAACCTCACCCGGTGAGATAGTAGTCAATGGAATGAGTCCCAGCCGTAGAGACGGGAAATTTGCGAACTCGGGTATGGTGGTAGCGGTAGAACTGGAGGATCTGGACGGGTACCATCAGCACGGACCGCTGGCAGCAATGGTTTTTCAGCAGGAAGTGGAGCAGGCTGCATGGGTCGCTGCCGGGAAAACGCAGGCGGCTCCGGCTCAGCGAATGGAAGATTTTGTGAGAAGTAAGGAAAGTAAGCAACTGTTGGCCAGCTCCTACCAGCCGGGTCTCCAAAGTACGGACATGCATGCGCTTCTACCGGCCTTCGTCAGCAAAAGGTTGAAAATGGCTTTACCATTAATGGATCAGCGGATGAAAGGGTATTTTACCAATGAAGCCCAGTTGATTGGGATTGAAAGCAGAACCTCTTCTCCGGTCAGGATTCCGCGGGATAAGCAGCTCTTAGAGCATCCCCAAATTCACCGCCTTTACCCTTGTGGTGAAGGTGCTGGCTACGCAGGAGGCATCGTCTCGGCAGCAATGGATGGCGAACGATGTGCGGAAATGCTTGTGGCCAAATACCACCGAACCAGATTGGCCTGAATGTTGGGGTAAAAATAAGGTATGGAAGAAAATAAAAAGACAGTTATTCTCGGTGCCAGTCCGAATACCTCCCGGTATGCCTATGCGGCGGCCAGAATGCTTAGGGAAAACGAGGTTCCTTTTGTGCCTGTCGGTATCAAAAAAGGGCAGGTACTAGGTGAAGAAATTCTAAATCTTCGGGAAAAGCCTAAAATAGAGGGTGTTCACACACTGACCTTGTATATCGGCCCCCAAAATCAACCAGAATGGTACGACTACCTGATTTCCCTCCAACCGGAACGAATCATTTTTAATCCGGGAACAGAAAATCCGGAATTCTATGCCCTGGCGAAAAGCCAAGGGATCGAAGTATTGAATGCCTGTAATTTGGTAATGTTGAGCACGGGCCAATTTTAATCCTTATCGGATTCAAGGAATCGATTCATATACCAGACATGTGGGGCGGAAATAAGGGAGATTAAAACAAAAAACACGAAGATGATTTCCTCTACTTCGCTGCTTTTATAAAGGAAGGCGATTATCAATGCCATCCCTGCCAGGCTTAGCGTGGTAAACGGTATCATCCTGGAGATAAAACTTTTAAGTTTGTTTTTTCCAAAGTGTTTTTTCAAAGCTTGGAATTCTTCGCTCATACTGGGAAGGGCGTGCCAAAATCCAAAGTAGATTATAAAAGCCATCAGAAGGGGCAATTGGTAAAGTAATAGCCCCAGGCCCACCATTTCTACCGGAAAAAACAGCCATTTTCCTGACCTGTTCCGAAAAAACAGGAAGTTGCTTATCAGAAAACTTCCAGAGATGATATACCAACCAATGGATTTAAACGCCGCAATCGTTGCTATTTCCTCAAGGATTTTGCCCGTCTCATCGAAACTACCCCACAAGATCACACTTAGGTAAAAAAGACCGGTAAAAAAGTAGGTAGCTTTTTTATGGTACGTTAAGGGGGTTTGGATAAAATGACTTTGCCCAAAATGATACGCAGACATGATAATAAAAGCAATTAATGCCGGTATGGGTAAAAGAATCCAAAGCGATAGATAAGCGAAAATGATCGCCAGGTATTTAAGGATGAAACGGATTAGGTTCTCTCTATTGATCCTGGGATTAGCAAGCAGATGATCCAAAGATCCATGGGGAATGCCCACCGTCACTAATACTAAGCCGATAAGAATCCATTCAAACGTCTCGTTTCCTTGAAAGAAAACCAGGTATGCCAAAGCAATAAAAACCCCCAGTACCTTACCGCTATTTTCAATGTTTCTCAAAACGAAGTAGGGATTTAATAAAAATGGAAAATTTTAATCTGGAAAGAAGCTTGAGTTCATGAATAAAACTGGTTTCTTCATTTAGAAATCGCAATATTTCGGGTCCGGAATTTTTTTCAAAAAGGTTGAAAAAAACTCGAGGGAGCTCATGGGGCCATTTTTTTGCAATGTTAAGAATGATATTATCGTAAAACGAGAATCTTTTTTTCCTATTAAATATCAGGCTTGCTTGATCGGGTTTACTTTCAAGTGCTCTAACGATGGATGCACAGTGTTTTTGGATGGTATGAAAGGTGTAGCCGGTACTCGGTTTACTGCACCCCGCCAACGTTCCCAAATGGGTGATGTTTGGATGCTTGATTTTACTGAAAGCATAGGTGGTCATCGGAATACTTCCCGCTTCCTTGAAGGAAATTTCAATAGGTTCTTGACCCAATCGTTGTGAAATATAGCGTTGTAAAGCAAATTCCATCTTTTGAGCATCCAAATGCTCCGTTGTAAACACCGTGTACTCTATCAAAGCTTCCGTTGGTGAAAAGGGTAACAAATAAAAAAAATCGGTGTCACCATTCGAATTGCCTAAAAAGTTCATCAACACAGCAGTGTCCGTTTCAAAGCAGGTGTTCTGGGTTTTCACTCGCCAACCCAGGAAAACCTGCCTGAGGATTCTGTTTTTTTCAGGTAATAGGGGACCATTAGGGATGCTATTAAAGATTTTTTGGCCGAAGTAGGTTCCATTTCCCAGGGTATTGACTGACACACTGGTAGCGTTATTGTTTTCAATGGAAGAAACCGAATCCACAACGAAATGCACGTTGGGAAACAAGCCGATTCGTTGTTTGATTTCCGAATAAAAGTCAGAAGATTTAATGTGAAAATAGTTGAGCGAACCGAGTTGTTTTTTCAACGTTTTTTTTCCGATACTGATGCTGATGTTCTGCCAGGATACAATCGGGGAATTCTTTGGGTGAATGGAAAGCGGCTTTTCTGCCCAATAGCACCAGGTACGGTCGTTGGTGTTTTTATTGGAACTGTCAATTATCAGAATCCGACTATTTTTGAATTGACTGTCCAGTAGGTGATAGACGAAACTCATTCCGGCACAGCCAAATCCTGTAATAATAAAATCGTAGGTTGAATTGGGAGTGCTCATGGGTACGGACCTTAGGGTAGCTTATTTCAAGCTTATAAGACAAAAACAAACTGCCCCAGTAGAATAGGGCAGTTTGTAATATTTTAGGCAGCTACTGCTTTTCTGTTTTTCGCCGTTTCAGCGATGGCTACGGAGTAGATCACCAAACCGAAACCGATTTTGTTAATGGCATCGGCCAGGTTGTAAAACAAATCAATGCTACTTACTTCAAAAGCTCCTGATAATAAGTTTCCTGGTAATACCATGTACCCAATTGGATAAATCGACCATCCCAAGGTGATGAAAATCTTCAAAAGAAACATCGCCTTACTTAAGGCAGGGCTTTGAGAAGTTTTAGCCAACTTCGCCACATCTCCTGCAAATACTTCATAGACGATATACAAATACCCCAGCGTGGAAAGGATGCCCCACATAACGTTATTCTCAATTCCTGAAGTTTCCCCGATAAATCCTGTCACCAGCATGATTAAAGAAGCGACGATTAATTTGAACAAGGTACCTCCCTTAGCTCCGAAAGGCTTGGTAAGTAAATAAAACTCCACACACATCAAAGGGACTGTCAAGGTCCAATCTACGTAGCGGAATGCCGTGGGGCTTTGTCCCGTTTCCAGGTAAAAGTCCCTCATGTAATAATAGTGGACGGCAGCAATACCCGTGATGAGTGCTGATACCAAAAGAGATGTTTTCCACTTTCCATCCACAGATCCTCTTTCGACAATAAAAAAGATTGCAGAAGCAAACATGGCCATGTAGCCAATAAAGAAGGTGATGGCTACCGGGTCGCTGTTAATGATCTTTTCCAAACCGACCAAATCAGCAGTTAATACAGAGTTCATAACGTTTTTTTAAGGTGAAATTTAAATAAAATAAATCCAACAAAATTCTAATGTGGACAACTTTGACAGAATAAAGTTTGTTTAAATTTTAATTAGATAACCTAAACAAATGCATGTAAAATACTGAAAAATAGTAGTGAACTGTTGAAAATAGTCAAGGGTTTTACAGGGCCTGGCTACGTTCCTGTCCGGTATTTTGAAATAAAATTTTTTGATGGGCATTAATGGATTATGGGGCTTGTATTTAGTTTAAAGCTCAATTTACTTCTTCAAAAAGCTGGGTGCTATCGATTTTTTTTCGTAATATTGCAGGTTGATTATTGAATGAAAAAACTGCTTTTTAATTTAAAAAAAGGGCATTTGTAATAGGTTATGAGCGAAAAAAAAGAAGGAAATCGGAACGATTATTCGGCCCAAAATATTCAGGTTTTAGAAGGGTTGGAAGCGGTCAGGAAGAGGCCTGCCATGTACATCGGAGACATTGGGGTGAAGGGTCTTCATCATTTGATTTGGGAGGTAGTAGATAATTCCATAGATGAAGCCCTCGCCGGTCATTGCGATTCCATTTTCGTGACCATCGAGGAGGACAATTCGGTTACGGTTAAAGATAACGGAAGAGGAATCCCAACCGAGGTTCATACTAAAGAAAATCGCTCAGCCCTGGAAGTGGTAATGACGGTCCTTCATGCCGGAGGGAAATTTGACAAAGATACTTACAAAGTTTCCGGGGGACTACACGGAGTAGGCGTTTCTTGCGTGAATGCGCTTTCGTCTTCACTGAAAGCCACCGTCCATAGGGAAGGAAAAATATTTGAGCAGGAATACATTCGGGGAGTACCCCAATTCCCGGTACGTGAAATTGGAACTACTGAAAGCAGGGGCACACACATTCATTTTAAGCCGGATCACGAGATTTTTCAAGTCCTTGATTTCAAGTACGATACCATTGCAACGCGCCTGAGGGAAATGTCGTTTTTGAATGCGGGAATCCGTATTTATTTAAACGACCTGAGAGAAAAAGACGAAGAGGGGAATTATCGTTCAGACGAGTTTTTTTCCGAGGGAGGTCTGGTTGAATTTGTGGAATACCTGGATGAAAACAAGCAAAAAATCATCGAGTCGCCGATTTACATTGAGACCGAAAAGAACGGAGTTCCGGTACAAGTGGCGATGGGATATAACAATTCATACACCGAAAATGTGGTGTCCTATGTGAATACCATCAATACTTATGAGGGGGGCACCCATGTGTCCGGCTTCAGACGTGCCTTGACACGAACCCTAAAAAGCTATGCCGATAAATCAGGTATGCTAGACAAGGTGAAGTTAGAAATTTCCGGAGACGATTTCAGGGAAGGCCTCACGGCAGTTATATCTGTGAAAGTGGCGGAGCCTCAGTTTGAAGGGCAGACCAAAACAAAGTTGGGAAACTCAGATGTTACCGGGGCGGTAGATGGTGCTGTTTCCGAAACCCTTCAATTTTGGTTGGAAGAGCACCCGAAGGAAGCTAAGATTATTGTTGGAAAAGTCGTTCTTGCGGCCCAGGCACGGCATGCTGCCAAAAAAGCCCGGGAAATGGTCCAACGGAAAAATGTACTTGGTGGAGGAGGGTTGCCGGGTAAGCTGGCGGATTGCGCTAATTCGGATCCCACGGTTTGTGAACTCTACCTGGTGGAGGGCGACTCAGCCGGTGGTTCTGCCAAACAAGGTAGGGACCGGGACTTTCAGGCCATTTTACCATTAAAAGGAAAGATTTTGAACGTGGAGAAAGCCCACGAACATAAGATTTACGATAATGAGGAGATAAAAAATATCCTGACAGCACTGGGAGTTAAATTTGGGACCGTCAATGATGAAAAAGAGTTGGACTTGTCCCATCTGCGGTATCATAAGATCATCATTATGACGGATGCCGATATTGATGGCTCGCATATCCGGACCCTGATACTAACCTTGTTTTTCAGATACATGCGAAACTTAATTGAAAATGGTTATGTGTACATTGCCCTTCCTCCTTTGTATTTGCTAAAAAGAGGAAAGGAAGAAAAGTATTGCTGGACGGAAGATGAGCGGAAACGGGTCACTCAGGAATTAGCTCCGGACGGCAAGATAGATAGTGTGGGGATCCAGCGATACAAGGGTTTGGGAGAAATGAATCCGGAGCAGCTATGGACCACCACTATGGATCCGGAGACACGAACGCTGAAGCAGGTGACCATTGATTCGGCTGCAGAGGCGGACCATTTGTTTAGCATGCTGATGGGAGATGAAGTAGCTCCAAGGAGAGACTTTATAGAGAAAAATGCGAAATACGCTAAGATTGATACCTAATCCGTTTCGGAATGCGTTCTGTCAATAAAAAAGAGGGCGTTGTGCCCTTTTTTTTATTCTTCGATTTATTTAGTATCATTGGCCTACTTTTTCCCTTATAAAAATCAACTAATTATGAAGCTTATCCAACATGATAAAATAGAAGAAACCATCAACAACAGTGAACTTATCAGCCGTGACTTGAGCTGGCTTAAGTTCAACGAAAGGGTTTTTGATCAGATAAAGAAGGATAAACGCAATATTTTTGAGAAATTTAAATTTCTGGCCATAGCCGCATCCAATCTGGATGAGTTTTTTATGATTCGGGTGGGATCTTTGTATAACTACCTGGATTACGATAAGGTACGGATTGATTACTCGGGCTTGAGAGAGGATGATTTCAAAAAGAAATTAATGATTGAGTCCCAGCAGTTTCACAAACGGCTGCAGCGGCATTTTGTAAAGGAACTCCTGTTTAAAACGCAGGAAGCGGGTTTTATTTTAAGCAATGTTCGTAATTTACAGGAAGAGGAGCAAAAAACCATTAAAGAGTACTTCTACAAAGCGGTATACCCCATGCTAACCCCCATGGTATTTGACGGGTACCATACTTTTCCCATACTGATGAACAAGTTGCTAATTTTTGGGGTGGTGACGATTGGGCCTGGGGAGAAAAAAGACAATAAGAAGCTTTCATTCGTTCAGATACCTTCCAATATTCCTCGTTTCTTCGAACTGGAAAGAGAGGACATGATGATTTATGTTCCGATAGAAGAAATGATTCGGGAGCATATCGTTTCCTTGTTTAGAAATGTAACCATCGAATCCATAAACTTATTTCGAATTACACGAAATGGTGATTTTACGTTGGAGGAGAGTGAGGACATGGACAGCAATTTTTTGGAAGAAGTAAAACGAAAGCTAAACGAACGAAAGACCGGACGTGTCGTCCGTATAGAGATAGAAGAAGGTTACAGTAAGTGGATGGTCAATTTGCTTAAACAGCGATGGACGCTAAACGACGATAGTATTTTCAAAATTGAGAGAAAGAGCCTGATGGATTTTTCAGGACTATGGCAAATCATTGGTAACAAACGATTTAAAGATAAGATACCAGCTACACCCCGGCCTGTCCCGCCGCTATCCTACCCCGAAGCCGCTTCCGAGGATATTTTTCAGGTTTTGAAACACAAAGACGTGCTGCTACACCACCCCTACAATGACATGGAACCCATCTTGGAGTTGTTGGATAAGGCGGCGGACGATCCCCATGTGATGGCCATAAAAATGACTATTTACCGTCTTGCCAAAAACTCACGTATCGTGGGCGCATTGCTTAAAGCAGTAGAAAATGGAAAACATGTCTCTGTTCTTTTTGAGGTCAAAGCGAGATTTGATGAAGAGAATAACATTCGGGAAGCAAAGAAAATGCAAAAAGCAGGCTGCTTTGTCATATATGGGGTGAGTAATTTTAAGACGCATACCAAATTAATGCTCATCGTCAAAAAGGAAGAAAACAGGGTGACCCGGTACGTTCACGTGGGATCTGGTAACTACAATGAAGAAACCAGCCGGATATATACAGACATTGGTTTGTTGACCACCAATGAAACACTAGCCAATGACGTTTCCGAATTTTTTAACGTTATCACGGGCCATTCAGCTCCGACCAACTATCAAAACCTGATCACCTCGCCCAGAGACATGCGGAGCAAATTGATAGAATTTATCCGAATAGAGGCCGAAAATGCCAGTAAAGGCTTGCCCTCCGGTATATTTATCAAAATCAATTCCTTGGAGGATTCTGAGTTTATTTTTGCTTTATATAAGGCTTCTCAGGCCGGTGTACCGATTAAATTGATTGTACGTGGCATTTGCTGCCTGCGACCGGGAAGGAAGGGCTTGAGTGAAAATATTGAAGTGATCTCCATTGTGGGGGATTTTCTGGAGCACTCCCGGATTTATCATTTTCATAACAATGAAGACTATCGGACCTACGTGGGTAGTGCCGATGCCATGGTAAGAAGCTTTGATAAGCGGCTAGAATCCCTATTCAAGGTGGAAAATGAATTTCTACAAAAACAACTGATGAATATCTTGCGGTATAATCTATGGGATAATGAAAATGCCTACGTCATGCAGGAAAATGGTCAGTACATCAGTAAGAAACCTGACGAAGGAGAGGAGCCGTTTAATATTCATCAGAAATTTTTCGAATTAATGCCGGACATGATTGAAGAAGTCCGGCTAATTGAGGGATAGGGGGGCATTACCTGTAGGGGAAATTGGTATTTTCGGTTCCATAGTTTTTCTCAAACAGGTCCAGAAGCATACCGTCTTTCAATCCCAGGTCAGGCACCTTGATCTTTTGAATTTTGGCGGCATCCAATGCAATTAGATAGATCTTTGTTGCTGGAATAATCACGTCTGCCCGGTCCTCATTCAGGTGAAGCAGGTTTATTCTTTCTTCACTACTAAGGCTTTCCAGCAGATGCAAAACCTCTCTTATTTTTTGAATTTCCAGCAAACTTCCCCGCTTCTGAAGACGGGCCAATTCGAAAATTTTATTTATGTTTCCACCTGTTCCGATTCCGGTGACGGTTTTTTCCAGCGAAAGATGGTTGGTAATGAAGCTTCTAATTTGACGCAGAGCGGACTCGGGAAGCGCCTTATCCAAGGTTCGGACAGATCCGATTTTAAACGATTTTGAGCTGACTTTCAGGCCTTTCTTATAAACATTCAATTCTGTGCTTCCTCCTCCTACATCTATATGGAGGTATGTTTTATGGTCGATATGATTTCCCAATGATTTATTTATCAGGGCTGCTTCGGTATTTCCATCAATAATCCTGATTTTTAGGCCCAGGTCATTTCGAACTTCTTTAACGATTTCTTTTCCATTTTCTGATTCCCGCATGGCAGATGTGGCACAAGCCATGTAATCATCCACTCCATAGAGGTTGATCAGGATCTGAAATGCTTTCATCAGTTCTTTAAACCTGATTTTGTTTTCCTGAGAAATTTCTTTTTTCAAAAACACGTCCCTTCCCAGGCGTAGGGGAAACCGGAGGTATTCCAGTTTTTTAAAGGTATACTTCCCACGAAAATAATGGACTTGCGTCACTTGTAGGCGAACGGCGTTCGACCCAATATCTATAGCTGCTAATTTCACTTGATCATGATAATCTCCTCAGAAAAAGAACTGGTTACAAAAAGGAGTTATTTGGTCGGTTGGATGATCGCCGAGCAAACAACTCCTGCTACATTACCTAATCAGATAATGAAGTATAATGTTGGGTAATGAATGGGATGCCTATTTTTTTCTGCCTACTGCCAGCAAAACAAATCCTGCGATGACAGCGATTCCTCCAGCATAAGGGGGCCAGTTGAGTGATTCCTCACTTTCAGCATTGACTTCCAGCGGACCGGCATCAATCACCGTTTCTTCCGTGGTGTAGGAAATCCCGGTAACTAAAAACATACCGATACCCGCAATAATTAGAATAATTCCTAAGATTTTCATGATTTTAAAAGTTTGGTTCTATCCATTGCGCTACAAATAGCTTACCAATTTTATGTATCACCCAAAAGCTACTTTAGAAAATCACATTTTTTCATATCTTCCCTTATTTAATTTCCTTTTTAATCTAAAGAAGTTTATAAATCCCAGGATTAGTAACACCAAACTTATCAGGAAGGAAAAATACCCCAGCTCTTTCACATTTTCCAGATCGTTTACCTTAATCAGGGCGGTTCCGCTGACGATAAAATACAAGCTCGTTCGGATATAGGACAAAAGCGTTCGGTCATTTGCCAATTTGGTACGCTGTCTGGCCAAAAAATCCCGGACTATAAGTGTTTCTTCTGTTATTTTTTCCATAGACTTGCGGACTAATAATGATGCAAAGCACAAATTTAAAGGTATAACTTTGAAACAATTGTACAAATTGTCACTTTAAACTTTTAAACCAAATAAATTTTCAATGAAAACCTATTTACTTATTTTAGTCGCTACATTATTATCGTGCCGTTTAGTAGTCGCTCAAGTGGCAGAAGCTCCTCCGGCCGAAAAAGACACCACCTATTGGCAATCTGAATTTAGTGCCGGATTGAATTTTAATCAAGCAGGCTTTAGTAGTAACTGGAAGGCGGGAGGTGTCAATTCCGTGGCTTTTGGAAGCTTGGTTGCAGGAAAGGCATCGTATGGAAAAGAAAAATTCTCTTGGGATAATGAATTGGAATTACTGTTTGGAATCGTCCGTAATGAAGGAGAGGATACGCGAAAGTCCAATGACCGGGTCTTTCTGGATTCAAAATTAGGCTACCAAATGTCTGACAGGTGGTCGGCTTACTTTTCGGCTAATTATCTTACCCAATTTGCCGAGGGTTATACATTTAACGACGATGGTACCAAATCGTTGATTTCAAAATTTATGGCTCCGGGGTTTCTGACCTCCTCTCTGGGAATGGAATACCAACCCAATGAAACCTTTTTTTTGCGAATAGGACCGCTTTCGCCCCGATTTACATTTGTCACGGATCAAGGAATTATCGCTAATGTGCCGTCGAATTACGGCGTACCAGCGGGGGAGACGGTTAGAATCGAATGGTTGGCCATGCAGGTTTTTGCCAGCCTGGATAAGGATTTGGCTGAAAATCTGAATCTTAAAACCCGTTACGCACTATTTGCCAATTACGAAACGCTGGCATTCGATTCCATTGACCACCGATTGGATCTGACCCTGACCGCTAAGATCACCGACATCATCAATGTCACCCTTACCGGTATTGCCCTGTACGATTTGGATCAGGATCCCGGGGTGCAGGTTAGCCAGGCATTGGCATTGGGCATTCTCTACAAAGTGGGGGGTAAAAAATAAATTATTGTTTACTTTTTTTCCAGGAAATTTTGATTTCAATCAGTTATTATTAATTTTGTTTGTATTATGGTAGTTAAATAATAGTTGGTTTAGTTTTCAAAATAAAAAGCAGGAGAGGTTCTCCTGCTTTTTTGTTTTCATAATATTTTTTCCAGTAAAGGGTTTTTTAGATAACTTGCAGGGGTTTCTTTTGAGGGATTTGATGAAAAACGACCGACAGCAGCTAAACGCATTATCAGAAAAAATAGCAGGCTTCCTGACATTTATCCGCGACCGATTTGATCTTCATGAAGGCAAAGAAGATGAAATTGAGACGATTGAATACATACGGAAAAATGTGGAATTTCGAGGGGCTAACCTTTGGATCCTTATTTTTGCGATTTTGGTGGCTTCTGTAGGTCTGAATGTCAACTCCACGGCCGTGATTATAGGGGCCATGCTGATATCACCCTTGATGGGCCCCATCATGGGGATCGGTATGGCGGCAGGTATCAATGATTTTGAATTGATAAAGAAATCCATGAAGAATCTGGGGATTGCGATTGTGATCAGTATCATGACCTCTACGCTTTATTTTTCATTTACCCCGCTAAACGATGCCCAGTCTGAACTACTTGCCAGAACAGAGCCCACCATTTGGGATGTTCTGATCGCGCTGTTTGGCGGATTGGCTGGGATTATCGCCGGCTCTAGAAAAGAAAAAAGCAATGCCATTCCGGGAGTGGCCATCGCCACGGCCTTGATGCCGCCCTTGTGTACAGCGGGGTATGGCCTGGCTACCTGGAATATCTATTATTTTCTAGGTGCTTTCTATCTGTTTTTTATCAATTCTGTATTTATTAGCCTGTCGACCTACCTTATCGTCCGGTTTATGGGCTTTCCTAAAAAGGAGTTTATTGACAGCAAGCGGGAAAGGCGGGTACGCAATTACATTAGTATTTTTATTATGATTACCATTGTTCCCAGCATTTACCTGGCATATAATATCGTCAAAAGAACGCTCTGGGAAAAGTCGGCCAAAGAGTTTGTTCAGGCGGAATTTGATTTCCCAAGCACGCAAATTATCACCAGTAGTTTCCAGTATGAACCGGACAGTAGTGTCATTGAGCTGGCATTGGTAGGTAAGCGAATCGAGGAGGAAGAAATAGCCATGATCCAAAAAAAGACGGCAACATTTAAATTGGATAACACTTATCTGCTAGTCAAGCAAAGCGGCGATACCGGAATGGACCTCAACATGCTGCGCTCGGATGTGCTAAAAGACCTCTACGAGCGAAATGAAGCCATGATACAAGGGAAGGACCAAAAAATCGCTTTTTTAGAACGTGAGGTAGCAAAATATGCGGCCTCTACCGGTATGGTGGCTGACTTGGCGCGAGAAGCCAAAATTCATCATGAAAACCTTGTCGCCTTTTCTGTAAACCGATCGGTGATAGCTAATCTTACCGAAAACAGGCAGGACACGGTGTTAATAGCCGTTGCCACCTTCTCTAAAATTCCTGAAGAGAAAGAAACAGAACGCCTCTGGTCCTGGTTAAAAATTCGGACCAAAGCAGACTCTATATCCCTCATACTGGATTGATTCCCTGGGAGCAGCCGTAGGAAGTACCCACGGGAAGGAGCTTGGGGCAAACTCCGAAGGACGGCTCCAATTGGGCCGGGTGTTTTTCCAGGTTTTCCGAATAGTACGTTTTGGTCATCGGTACGAACGAATGGGTGAAACTGGAGAAGGACCGAAGTCAAACGGTGATAAAATCAAAAAAGCTATGAAACAATGTCTCATAGCTTTAGTCAATTAACAATAAACCCAAAATAACCTGCTGTAGGAGAAGGAGTCGAACCTCCACGGGGCAGTTAGGCAAAATACGAGCTCGCTATTTGCTTTTTTCTGGATTCCCCACCCCCGAGACAGGAGGGCATGTCTGCCAATTTCATCATCCTACATTGTAAAAAAGACCTTTTGTCTTTGTCTTATAATTCAAAGGTAATACATGGGGTTATAAATTGAAAATAATTTAATAATTATTTTAAAAAAATACATTATTGTTAAAAATTTAGCTCATAAATTTAAATATCATTAAACAGAAACGAAATAGGACGGGTCTCTTTGAGGAATTGTAAATGCTGTTTTTTCCTTAACTTAGGCTCTAATGCTGAAAATGTCTATGGGAGAGCCAATAAAAACGTATGAAATGCCGAAAATCACCAATCAGCGAGCATTTCAGATTTACGAAGTTCAGGGAAAGACGATTCGGAATAGTACCTACCCTCATGAAACAGACCGACCTCACCGACATAAATACTATGAAATATGTGTCTTTATCACCGGGGCAGGGAAACATGAGATAGACTTTGAGTCTCACCCCATTCATTCCAATAGCGTGCATTTTCTTTCTCCTGGCCAAATCCACCTGATAAGCCGTGAAAACGACTACCATGGGTATTTAATGGTGTTTTCAAGGGATTTTTACGGCTTAGAAGCCGGACAGGATGATATCCTATTTGCATTGCCATTTTTCAATAATCCCACCCTGGTTCCAATCCTTAATCTTTCTCAGGATGATTTTGGGGAGCTCTTGCACCTGATCCGGTCGATAAGAAAAGAGTATTTACATTGGGATGGTTTCACTTCTGAGATTCTTCGTCATTTTTTGCAAATATTTCTGATTAAATGCAAACAATATTATCTGCGGTACTTCGCCGATAAAAATAAGACATTGGATCCGCATTTTGCATTCGTCCAACAATTCAATGCGCTCGTTGAACAACAATTTCGACAGGTACATCAGGTGCAAGATTATGCCGCCATGATGGCCCTGTCGCCCTCGGTTTTAAATAAACATGTAAAAAACATTACAGGGTTTACGGCTGGCGAAGTGATTCTCGACCGGCTAATGCTTCAGGCAAAGCGGTACCTGATTTATACCGATCTCTCCAATAAGGAAATCGCATACCAGTTGAATTATCAGGACCCATCCTATTTTAGTCGGATTTTTAAAAGGAAAACAGGAAAATCCCCGTCGGACTTCAGAAAGTCTGAGAACGAAAAGTACCAGCTTTAAATTAAAAAATGCCTTTATAATGACGATAAATAAAGATAGTTTTAAGCTTTAAAATAAAAAGTGCAAGGTTTCACGATTGAATTCCGATTAATATTTTGAATTAGACAGCTGGATGAATTTATCCCAAACAAATTTAAACCCATTAAAAAAATGATAGCAATAGATTCTGAAATTCAAGCTCAAGACTTAAAAAAGAGACTGGAGCGCTTTTGGCAACTTTCTGCCGAAAAAATCAAAGCGATTGAAAAAGAATACCCCCAAAACCAGGGTTCACCGGTATTTACGGTAAATGGTAAATATACCACCCGGGGCTGGACAGAATGGACACAGGGCTTTCAATTCGGCTCTTCCATCTTGCAGTTTGATGCTACCGGGGAAATGGATTTTTTGGAAAAGGGTAAAATGAAGACGCTGCAACTGATGGCTCCTCATATCAGTCATACCGGTGTCCATGACCATGGATTCAATAATGTAAGTACCTATGGCAACCTGCTGCGGTTAATGATGGAGGAAAAAATACCCTACAACGAGTGGGAGAAAAATTTTTATGAATTAGCCCTGAAAATTTCTGGGGCAGTACAAGCCAGCCGATGGACTCCTATTAAGGATGGAGGATTCATTCACTCCTTTAACGGACCGCATTCACTTTTTGTAGATACCATCCGAACCGTCCGGATATTGATGCTTAGCTATAGTCTGGGGCATGTGCTGCAGGAAGAAAACGATAAGAAAGTAAATTTACTTGTCAGAGGACTACAACATGCCAAGGCCACGGCAGACTATTCGGTGTATTATGGAGAAGGTAGGGACCGGTACGATGTATGGGGTCGCACGGCTCACGAAAGTGTCTTCAATACGCGAGATGGCAATTACCGCTGCCCCAATACCCAGCAGGGATATACGGGGTTTTCTACCTGGACCAGGGGATTGGCTTGGGCTATGTGCGGTTTCGCCGAAGAATTGGAATACATAGACAACTTGTCAGATGAATCCTTAAAGGCATATGGTTCACCGGTGGAGATTGAAGCCTTTTTGCTAAAAGCGGCCACAGCTAGTTGTGATTTCTATATTGATCATACGCCAATAGACGGGGTACCCTATTGGGATACCGGAGCACCAAACCTGCATAAATTGGGAGACTACCTATCCAAACCTGCTGATCCCTACAATGCGTATGAGCCGGTGGACAGCACGGCTGCAGCGATAGGTGCCCAGGGATTGCTGCGACTGGGTCATTACTTGCAACGAAAGGGGCAAACTGAGAAAGCCAAAAAATACTGGCAGGCAGGACTTACCGTCCTCCGCACCTTGCTGGAAGAGCCTTACTTAAGTACGGACAAAAGTCACCAAGGCATTTTGTTGCATTCCATTTATCACCAGCCCAATGGTTGGGACAATGTGCCGAAAGGACAGAAAATTGCCTGCAATGAATCCAGCATGTGGGGAGATTATCACGCAAGGGAACTAGCCTTGTATGTTCAGCGAATCATTGATAAGGATCCTTATTATACGTTCTTTAATTGTCTATCATGAGTACACAACCCATCAAAGATTTAAGCAGGCTTTGCGTTCATACCATCACTACCAAACACTGGAGTCTGGAGGAAGCGGCGGAGAATTATGAAATGGCAGGCGTCAAAGGGATTTCTGTATGGAGGCAATATTTAGGTGGCCGGGATATCGAAGCGGCTGGCGACCGGCTCCGAAGTCATGGGCTGGAAATTGTTTCCCTGGTTAGGGGAGGATTCTTTCCTTCCATTTCCACAAAAGACCGGGAGCTGGCCATCCAGGATAACCTCAAAGCAATTGACGAAGCGGCTGCGCTAGGGGCTCCCATGATCGTTTTGGTTTGTGGGGCCGACCCGGGACAATCGTTGGAAACCTCCAGAGAGCAGATCCGGGAGGGCATTGAAAAAGTATTGCCTCATGCCATGCAAAATGGAGTCAAATTAGCGATCGAACCATTGCATCCGATGTATGCAGACACCCGGTCGGCGGTTAATACCCTGCGTCAGGCCAATGAAATGGCGGAGGCGATCGGTTCGGACCATGTCGGTGTGGCAGCGGACGTGTACCATTTGTGGTGGGATCCCGATCTTAAAGAAGAACTGCTCCGTTGTGGCAGCCAGCGAAACCTTTTCGCTTTTCATATTTGTGACTGGATGAGTCCGACGGTAGATTTTCTCAATGATCGCGGATTGATGGGCGAGGGTTGTATCGATATCCCTACGATTCGCGGATGGGCTGAAGAGGCCGGTTTTTCTGGATTTAATGAAGTGGAAATCTTTTCGGACCGTCACTGGGCCCGAGACCAAAAGGAGTTTTTAAACGATATTGTAAAAAGTTATTATCATTGCTAGTAAAATAGGAATACATATGGAACATAAAGTAGGAATCATCATGAATGGTGTCACGGGTAGAATGGGCACCAACCAGCATTTGATGCGTAGCATCGTGGAAATCATCGAACAAGGCGGTGTCAAACTTGCGAACGGGGATACCATTATGCCCGATCCGGTGCTGGTGGGAAGAAACGAGGGCAAGTTGCAGGCGCTCAGCAAAAGGTCCGGCGTGAAAAAGTATACCACCGACCTGGATGCGGTCATGCAGGACTCGCAGTACAGTATTTATTTTGATGCCCAGACCACCGGCAGAAGGGCGGATGCTGTCAAACAGGCTGTGAAAGCCGGGAAGCACATCTACTGTGAAAAGCCGGTAGCGGTGGATACCGACACCGCGCTGGAGCTTTATGAAATTTGCAATAAAGCCGGGGTGAAAAACGGAGTCGTTCAGGATAAATTGTGGCTGCCCGGCCTCCGGAAGTTGAAGCGTTTGATTGAGAATGATTTCTTTGGAGAGATTCTTTCGGTGAGAGGGGAGTTTGGATACTGGGTCTTTGAAGGACACACGGTACCTGCCCAACGACCATCCTGGAACTACCGGAAAGAAGACGATGGCGGTATCATCGTGGACATGCTTTGCCACTGGCGCTACGTATTGGACAATATATTTGGGAAGGTAAAAGCCGTATCCTGTACCGGGGCCACGCATATTAAGGAACGGGTAGACGAACAGGGTAAAGCCTATACCTGTACGGCGGATGATGCTGCTTACGCCACCTTTGAATTAGAAGGAGACATCATCGCCCATTTTAACTCCTCCTGGACGGTACGTGTCAGGAGAGATGATTTGTTGACAGTCCAGGTGGATGGCACCAAGGGATCGGCCGTAGCCGGGCTAAGGGAGTGCTACATTCAACATTATGGCAACACGCCCAAGCCGGTTTGGAATCCGGATATCGTGCAGCCAATTGACTTTTATGAAGGTTGGTCGAAGGTACCTGAGCAAGAGCCCATGGACAACGCTTTCAAAGTGCAGTGGGAGTTGTTTTTAAAACACGTCGTTGCTGATGAGCCCTTTCCCTGGGATATGAAAGCAGGTGCCAGGGGAGTTCAATTGGCTGAGAAAGGCCTGGAAAGCTGGGCTAAAAGAGCCTGGGTTGATATTCCTGAACTTTAAGATTAGATGACTATGAAAAATGTAGCACTGGTTACCGGAGGATCAAGAGGCATCGGTCTGGGAATTGCCAGGTGCCTGGCGAAAGAAGGATATGATCTGGCGATCAACGGTATGCGAAAAGAGGAAGATACCGCAGACAGCCTGAATGAACTAAGGGAGCTGGGGGCAGAAGTGCTGTATTGCAGAGGAGATGTAGGGAGTGCTTCCGACAGGCAGGGAATTATGGATTCCATAGAAACTCATTTTGGAAGGCTGCATGTGTTGGTAAACAACGCCGGAGTGGCTCCTAAAGAGCGAAAGGATATTCTGGAGGCTTCTGAAGAAAGCTTTGACTATGTCTTGAAAACGAATTTGCATTCTGCCTATTTCCTTTCGCAGTTAGCGGCGAATCGGATGATTGCTCAGAAAAAGGAGAATCCCGATTTTAAAGGTTCCATCATAAACGTATCGTCCATTTCTGCCACGGTGGCCTCCGTTAACCGGGGAGAATATTGTATCGCAAAGGCCGGTATGAGTATGGCTACTCAGCTCTTTGCGGTGCGCCTTGGAGAATTCAATATTCCCGTATTTGAAGTCCGACCTGGAATCATCGCGACGGATATGACCTCCGGTGTACAGGAAAAGTACGACAAACTTCTTGCGGAAGGGCTATGTGTGCAGGCCAGGTGGGGCTTGCCAGAGGATGTGGGACTGGCTGTGGCTGCCCTGGCCAAAGGGGATTTTCCCTATTCCACCGGCCAGGTGATCATGGTTGATGGCGGCTTGACCATCCCCAGATTATAAAAACCGGGCAATTGGCGGCGGTTTGATTGCTGCCAATTGCCTGTTTTAATAAATTTTCGTACTATTTCAGTCAACAATTGTATATTGTCAATTAAAAGACCTAAACCCAATTCAAATGGAAAAAAAGAGACTCTATTGGAGAATATGTTGCATCGCTGCGATTTTCCTGTGCATCCTTACCTTTACGCCTTTGGTCATACCGCAGGGAATTGCCACGCCTGAATTAGCGGGCGTACCCTACAGTTTATGGACCAGTTTTATTATCACGGTACTTTTGGTTGTCCTCACCTACATCGGAACGCGGGTACATCCAGGTATGCAAAATGAGGAGGAGGACGTATGATATTCTGGGTATGGGTATTTGGCCTCATCTATGCAGGCCTTTTGGTTTTCGCGTCTTTAAAATCCTACAAGAAAAACAGGTCCTCCGAAGAGTTTATGATGGCGGGGTCTAATATTGGACTGACCCTTGGTGTGCTGACCTTTGCGGCGGCACTTTTCAGTACCTTTACTTTTTTAGGCATGCCGGATTTTTTCCGGATCAATGGGGTAGGGGCCTGGATATTTCTGGCCGTATCCGATGGTGCCATGGTATTTTTGCTCTTATGGTTCGGCTACCATATCCGGAATAAGGTCAAAGGCATGGAGTTCAGAGGGGTTTCAGGCCTGATCACCAGGTGCTATGAAAACAAGCTTGCCGGATACGTATTCTTTCTCAGCGCGTTTTTATTTCTGATACCGTATGTGGGCATACAGATACAAGGCATTGCGATCTTTATGGATGCGGCTTTTCCGGGGTCTTTTCCAGCCTGGGGTTGGTCAGCCGGTATTGTTTTGATCATGTTGGTATACAGTGAAATCGGCGGTCTGAAAGCAATCATTTTCAGCGATGCCATTCAGGGATTGCTCTTATTGGCCGTTATCTGGATTATTGGCTGGGCTTGTCTCAATCATTTTGGCGGGATTGGCCCCATGTTCGATAAAATTGGCACCGTACAGGAAGACCTGTTGTCCACGCCAGGACCTCAAGGGCTGTTGACACCTCAATTTTTGATTGCTTCTCTGATAGCCATTTTGATGATTCCCGTTACGCAGCCACAATTTACGACGCGGATAGTGGTGATGAAAAGCATGAAGACCATGCAGCTTATGGCGGTGTCGCTGGGTGCCTTTGCCATTCTGGTTATTTTACCGACTATTTTCATAGGAATGTACGGTGCGGATTTGTACTCGGAGTATGGAAGAGACGAATTCTTCGCCAATGCCTTTCTTTATGACCAACCGGATGCCGTCGCGGCCCTCGCCATCATCGGTTTGATTGCCGCCGGGTTGTCCACCACCAATGCGCAAATATTTGCGTTGGGTTCGGAATTAAGAGGCTTGCTGCGTGGAAATGAAAGTAGCATCATGCGGAATACGAAGATTGGCATTTTCGTTTTTTCCGTCATCGCTTTCTTTTTTTCCATTATCGTTTTTGACCAATTAGTGTTACTGGCCAGGGTAAGTTTTGCCGGGACCGGTATTATGGGACCTATGATTATCCTGGGGATCCTTAGTGATCGAAAAGTCTCTCCGGCCATTATTTACCTTTCGCTTGTAGGATTAATAGTTTTCCTAAGTTCGCTGGCTGGTTTTATTCCTGATATGTATTTTGGCTTGAGATTGGACTTGTTACTGTTTATAATACTGGGTCTGGTGGCCGTTATCAGTCATCTTACCGGTAAGAAACTGCAATTGATTTCTCCCGAAAAAGACCAATAAGTTGATATTGAAGTAAAGCGGATGCAAACTGGATTTATTCAAATAGTTAATGGTAATGTAATCACTCCATTTGCCATACACTATCATGCCTCTGTCCTGGTAAAAGACGGGCGTATTGAGGGTGTTTTTCCCGATAACCGTTCGCTTCTGGAAGTAGAAACGATTGATGCCCGGGGGAGATTCGTTTCTCCCGGGTTTATTGACTTGCACGTGCATGGAGGGGGAGGGCATGATTTTATGGACGGCGATCTGGAAGGGTTTTTAGAAATTGCCCGCATGCATGGCAGGCATGGGACCACGTCTATGGTACCTACTTCACTTACCAGCACCCGGGAGCAGTTATTGGCATTGCTTAGCACCTATGAGAAGGCAACGCATGCAAATGACCGGGGGGCAGTGTTTTTAGGCATGCACCTGGAGGGTCCCTACTTTGCCATGAACCAGCGGGGTGCCCAGGATCCGCGATACATTCGGGATCCCGATCCGGAGGAGTACGAGGAAATTTTAAATTATTCCCATCTTATTGCCCGATGGAGTGCCGCTCCGGAAAGAAAAGGAGCCTTGGAATTTGGGAGAAGGCTGCGGGAAAAAGGCGTTTTAGCTGCCATGGCCCATACGGATGCCGTATACGAGGAAGTCCTTGCCGCCGTCGAAGCAGGATACACCCTTTCAACGCATTTGTACTCTGGTATGTCTGGAGTTACGCGGAAAAATGCCTTTCGATATGCCGGGGTGATTGAAAGCAGCTTGCTTTTGGACGCGCTGGACGTAGAAATTATCGCAGACGGAATCCACTTGCCTGCTCCCTTGTTAAAACTTATTTACAAAATAAAAGGTCCTGATAAGATTGCTTTGATTACCGATGCCATGCGGGGTGCAGGGATGCCGGAAGGTGAAAGCATGCTCGGTCACAAAGAAGACGGATTGAAAGTGATCATTGAAGACGATGTGGCCAAGTTGCCGGATCGAAGTTCCTTTGCCGGAAGTGTGGCCACCGCGGACCGATTGGTCCGGACCATGCTTCGACAGGCAGATGTATCGATGTTGGAAGCGGTGAAAATGATAAGCCAAACGCCCGCCCGCATTATGGGGATTGAAAATAAAAAAGGCGCCATTCAGGAAGGAATGGACGCCGATTTGCTATTGTTTGATTCCAATATCATGGTAAGTATGACCATGGTGGAGGGAAAAGTTATCCATCACACAGAAACGGAAGCGATTAGTCAATAGCGACCCATTTTTCGTATTGATCTGACTCAAATATGGCCTGAAGCACACGGGTGTTTGCCCGGGCATTTTCCAGGGAAACGGGAACCGCTGTGTTTTCCAGAATGGCACGGGAAAAGTCATCCGCCTGAGCCGTATATTGATTGCTGGCAGGTAACACAATTCGCTCAGGATTGGGGTTCAGAATATTGCCATCGTGGATAAACAATTCATTGCCCTGGTCTGCAGGTGCATTGAAGGGTATCCGGACCTCCATTATTTTTTCCTCGCCATAGAAAAGCATGCGCTGGTAGGGCGTAAGCTGGGTGCTGACGGTGAAAGTCATCTGAATTTCATGGTAATCGATCAGTACGGATCCGAGTTTATCTGTTCTGAATTGGGGATCGTATTCCAGCATGGATACCAGCCTTCCGGGCTCCTTTTCCAAAACGAAACGGGAAGTAAATACCGGGTAACAGCCAATATCCCAGATGCCTCCGCCGCCTTTTTCCTGGATGTTACGGATATTATCCTCCTGGACGTTGAAATAGCTAAAAAACCCGTGAACGGCCTTTAGTCTTCCGAGATACCCTTTTCGTACTAATTCCCTTGCTTTAATCCATTGCGGATTGGAGGCGACCATAAACGCTTCCCCTACTTTTACGCCTTGTTTATCCCGGGCGCTGATGAGTTCATCGATTTCTTCTGCATCCAGGGCCAGGGGCTTTTCACAAAGAACGTGCTTGCCGGCATTGATGCATTGGAGGGTGTAGGGTACGTGGAGGTCATTGGGAAGCGGGTTGTATATGACATCAATATCGGGATCCTGGATCAATTCCTCATAGGATCCGTAAATTTTGGGAATTCCCAGCTCATTGGCCACGGACCTGGCTCTTTCCGGGTCTCTGGATGCCAGTCCGTAAATTTCGTAAAGATCACTGTTTTGCATGGCAGGAATCACTTTTTCCCGGGCTATTTTCGCAGCGCCTAAGACGCCCCATTTAAGTTTTTTCATGGAGATGGTTAAATTGGTGAAAAAAACTGCCGTCAACTTTTGGCGGCAGGAAATTCTTGGAAAAAGCAATTTAAGAGTAATGTCGACCAAACCAAACCCGCATGGCCCTAATCAATGTATAATCATTATAAATTAGAACGAAAGCGGAACACCGTGACCTGAATGAGTTTAAGAATATAATTTGAAATATATAAAATAACAGAATTTTATTCCTTTGGAATTAGACTTACATATTATTAACCATATAAAATGATTTTTTTATTTTTATGGGGTTACCGACTGTATTTTTCTGTATGAAAGTTAATAGTTGTCAATTACTTAATTTTTATTTATAATGCAATCGATTGCGCAAAAAGCAATAGCACCGAGCTGGAAGGCTCTTAAAACAAACCTTAACCAATTATTAGCCATGGAAAATAAATTTTCAAGAAGGTCTTTTCTGCATGCCGTAAGTTTGCTGGCAGCCGGCACAGCGGTGAGCACGCCCCTAACGGGCTTTGGGATGAAAAGAAAACTTAGAGTAGCGCTGGTGGGTACCGGAGTAAGAGGGACATCGTTTTGGGGGAGAAGACTGGTTGAGCAATACTCCGATATTTTGGAATTTGTAGGGCTGAGTGATATCAATCCCGGAAGGTTGGATTATGCACTGGAATACATGAAAGTGAATTGCCCCACATTTGTTGACTTTGACGAGATGATGGCCAGCACCAAGCCGGACTTGCTGATCGTGACGACCATGGATTCAACGCACCATGAATTTATAATCAAGGGACTGGAGGCCGGAAGCGATGTGCTTACTGAAAAGCCGCTCACCACCGACGAAAACAAATGCCAGCAAATCCTTGAGGCGGAAGAGAAGTCCAATAAAAACCTGATTGTAGGTTTCAATTACCGATGGAGTCCTTACATCACCAAAATCAAAGAACTGCTGCAAAATAAGGAAATCGGGGAAGTTACCTCGATCGATTTTCATTGGTATCTCAACATACACCACGGTGCTTCCTATTTTCGCCGATGGCATGGGGTGACTGAAAATGGCGGGTCGCTTTGGGTGCATAAGGCGACACATCATTTTGATCTTCTCAACTGGTGGCTGGATTCAGACCCTTCCGAAGTATTTGCTTACGGGGACCTGGAGCATTACGGTAGCAACGGTCCTTTTAGGGGTAAAAACTGTCGCGCTTGTCCCCACAAAGACGATTGCACGTATTATTGGGATATCACCAAAAGCCCAAGGGATATGAAATTGTATGCGGAAAACGAGCACCACGATGGTTATTTCCGGGATGGTTGCGTCTATCGGCATGAAATAGATATCTATGATAAAATGTCTGCCAATATCAAATATGCCAACAATGCCGTGGTGAACTATTCACTGACTACCTACAGTCCCTACGAAGGGTGGAAGATCGCTTTTAACGGGCAGAAGGGTAGAATCGATGCCTGGTTGGATATACCGTTTATGAGTAACGAAACCATGGACCAGGAAGCGCTGCATGCGGCCGAAATGAATCAGAATGCCGGTGAAGACATGCACCGGGAGCCGCTGGTATTACATAAAAACTGGGAAAAGCCCCAGATTATTCAAGTGGTAAGTGAACGCGGTGGCCACGGGGGTGGAGATAAAAGACTCCATGACAAAATCTTCAAAAACCCGGAAGCGGCAGACCCCTACAAACATGCTGCAGGAATAAGAGATGGTGTCATGTCCGTACTTATTGGTGTGGCAGCCCGAAACAGTATTAATAGCAAGGGCCCCGTTAAGATAGCCGACCTTACCAGTATCAAGCCAAGTCCAAATCGGGCTTAAAACATTAATTTTTCCCCTCCATGCTGGCCGTATTGGCCTATGGAGGGGTTTTTTGTATTTTTCACGAAAATCATCCGATTAATCAATCAAGTTTACGAGTATGAAAATTGAACACATTGCATTAAACGTACAGCACCCACAAGCCGTTTCCGATTGGTATGAGAAAAACCTTGGCTTGACGGTGGTTAAAAAAATGGCCAACGCCCCTTTCATGACCTTTTTGGCCGATGATAGTGGCAAGGTGATGATCGAACTGTATCAAAATGCCAAGGCTCCTGTCTTGGAATATGCCAAGTTAGACCCATTGATGCTTCATCTGGCATTTGTGTCGGAAAACCCGGAGGAGGAAAAAAAGCGCCTGGTAGCAGCAGGTGCGGAACTTGTGAGTGATGACACCTTAGAGGACGGAACCCGCTTGCTAATGCTCCGAGACCCCTGGGGCCTTTCCATTCAGTTTTGTAAAAGGGCCAAACCCATGCTAAAATAAAATTAGTCAGGTTTAGTCAACTGGAAATTTCGGGTGATATTGAATCCAAAATGGATATCGCCCTTAAAAAAATCTCCCGTAGTGGACGGAAGGAATCCGGTTTCTGTCATTTGCTGGCTATTGGTCAGGTGTAGCTGAAAAACATGGCCCCCGGTCTCGATATCCACACCAAAAGAAAGGGGATTGGTGCTGCCGTTATTCTCGTTGGTAAAACGATGGTAATATTCCATGGTTACGTGAATGCTTCGGGTAACCCTATAGCTTGCGCCAGCTCCAAGAGCGAAAAGACCATTTTCTCCACTTCTTTCGCTAACGAGGTTTTGATGAACGTAGGTAGGCATCAACTGGATGGCAGCCAATTGATTCAATTTGCTCGCTAAAAGCATTTGATGGGAATAGCGTAACCTTCGTTCCAGGTTCATGGGTAACTCCGGTCTGCGTAGCGTATTGACGGATGTATTCGAGACCCAGACAATGGAGATCGGAAGGTTTGTTTTAGACTGACCCTGGCGGTGAATGCCGATTTTGACGAATCCGTCATATAGTTTGTTAAACGAATTTCTTCCTATCCCCAGCGTAAGCCAATCCTCCAATGAATAGTCCAGGCCCAACCTCATGTTTGCCTGGTCCATACCGAAAAATTGATAGGCTCCGGTATTGACTCTTCCAAACCGATGTGAAATCAGGAATTCCAGGTTTCCTTTTCTTCGGGTTTCCACTGTGTGACCATTGATTAGCCTAACTGCTTTGAACGTAGAGGTAGGGCTTTTCCAATCGGAATCGGCTTTACTTTCTGACTTCAGTTGATCCAATAGATTCTCCTGGGCTCCTGCTGGAAGGACAAAATTGGATAATAGAAAGAAAAGGAGTAGGGCTTTGCGCGTCATTTTTTTATTTCTTCAAATACAAAATTGGCAGTTACTTCTACCTCCTCTGCGATATTGTAAAAGAGAACGGATGGAATCTGAATAGCATGGTCTTCCAGCTTTACCGGGAACACTGCTTCCATTTTAATCTGGTCATCGTCGATCAGGAGCGTGCCCGAAATGTCGTAATTGACAGTGACACCATGAATCGTCAGTTTTCCTTCAGCGTGAGCATCCTGAGATCCGGTTTCGGATTGGCTGTAGCCGGTTAGTTTTCCGTCGAATGTAGCTTCAGGATACGTATCGGATTCCATGAATTTTTCGTTGAAGTGTTCCTGCATCAGCGATTTTGGAAAGCGGAAAGCTTTTATAGGGACAAGGAAAGCAAGACTTCCTGTTTGCGTGTTGAACAAGCCTGTTACCGCATTGTTTTCTGCTTTAATGTCCTCTACAGGGGCACTGCTAAAGAATACTACCTCTCCTGTTTCCGTTTTATAATCCTGCGCCCTGGCCGTGGCCAGGGTAAGCAGGCAAATGATTGTTAAAATTATATTTTTCATAGAAGGTTAATTGTCCAGAGCACCTTGATCTACCCAACAAAAGATGCTTTCCTTTTGAGATTCGCTAAGTTGTTTTCCGGATCCCTCCGGCGGCATGTAATCACTTTGGGTAAAGTTTTTGATCTGCTCTGCGTGTTGAAGAATATTTTCTTTGAGTGTTAGGTTTACGCGATTGGTTCCTGACACATGGCATCCTGAAATGGCACAGTTTTGATTGATAATCGGAATGATGTCATTTGAAAGGGATACCGATTCGACGCACCGTTCCTCCTGGTCATCAGGTTCTATATCCTCCTCATTTTCACTCGTACAGGCTAGAAAAGAACACGAAAGAATTACCAGGAAACCCGGTAAAAGGTAGTTTTTAATAGTCATCATTGGTGGTATCATTAGGGTTAGAATCATTGTTTGCCTGGCTATTACTGCCAATATCGCCACGAGCAATTAGCGTCGACATGGAGGTAGCACTTAGGTGCACGTTAACATGACCGTCGAAATTCAACAGCCCCTCATAATCAATTGGTGTACCGTCACCCATTTGGGTGACCACCGTTTCGCTAACGCCTGTTGCACCTGCGACGTCATTTAATCCAATGGCAATTCCTCCTCCATCACTGGCCGCATTGCGATGAACATGGGCAGGATGAGCATCTCCCGCTGTTGTTCCCTCCAATTCAATGCGGATCAGGGTACTCGTCTCACTTTCTTTGGTGAACGTAACGGTCCCCTGAATGGAAGGATCCGACACCGAATTTAATGTATACGCTTTCTGAATAACCCGAGGACTTTCATCCTCCTTCTCACATGCCATTGCAAATAGCGCAATAACGAATAACAGGATTATGTTTGCTTGTACCGTTTTCATAATTTCTATTGTTTAAAATTTTAAGATTTGATTTGATGGGTAATAGTTGATGCCGAAGAAAATGCCCATGCTTTTTAAGTCGAGGTTGCCCGCTCCAATACCCACCAGCGGCATCCGGATATAAGGCTCGGCTTGTATGGTGAATTTTTCGCCTATTTTCCGCTCGTAGCCCAATCCCATATTCCACACCCCGAAGACATGTTGGTTGCTATTGTTGATTTCCATTTCCTCGGTGTAGTGATTTCCACTATAGTTTTCATAGACCAGCGAATATTTCTCTTTCAACATGAAATAAGAGGACAAACCTGAGCTGATAAACCAGCGGTCTTTTGATCCGCTGATGGGATAAAATCTAAGGTTTACCGGGATTTCAATAAGCCGGCAATCTCCAATTAGCGCCTGATGAGCCGAGTCGTAACCCTCCCAGTACCCCGGTCCTTCACGATACTTTTTCTGACCATGAACAGCTCCAATGGAGAAGCTCCAGCGGTTGCTAATGAAATACTCCAGTCTGAATCCGATGCTTTTGCCGGACGAGGGAAAATGGTCAAAATGAATCGCACTGATATCTGGAGCAACCATGATCCCAAGGGCGATCTGATTCTGTAGTGTCGAAGAGGGGATCCGATCAGACTGAATCAGGGAGCTTTCCTGGATGCCTGTGTTTCGTTCTACAGGTAAAATGCGGTTAAAATCCTGGAAAAGGCTCCATTTTGAATCAGAACCCCATTTTAGATGAGGCATTCGAGATCGCTCGTTTGCCAGGTCTTCCTGCGGGAGAGCAGTCGACGGTGGGGGTTGGTTTAGGTGTATTGTAGCGGTATCCATCGCCCTTACAGGCTCGTTCACAGGAGAAGTAATGGAGGGATTTTTTCTAGCTGGGATTTGTACTTCCATTTCATCAAACGAATCTAATTTCGTTAGCATGGAGGAGGGTCCAGGATGAAAGGCGTCTTTATCTCCAAATGGAAACAGACTATCTGACGCCGTCATCCAGACAGTGAAAATAAGGCCGATTAATATAAAGGACCCAAGCAAGAACCATTTAAATCCATTGACGGGCTGGGCTGCCTGGTCTGTCGTTAATTTCTTTTCAAACCTTTCCCAATCCTGAGGATCGTAGGGAACTTCAGGCTCTGAGGATAATTTTTTAAAGAAATCATCCAGCTCTTTATCACTCATTTTTGATACCTGCTTCTTCATGATTTCTAACAGTTAACATGGCCCTCAACTTTAGTCTTGCCCGGTGGAGGTTGGATTTTGAAGTGCCTACGGAAATGCCTAGCAATTCCGAAATTTCCCGATGATCGTATCCTTCAATCGCATATAAATTAAATACCGTTCTATACTGCATCGGTAGCACTTGTATTAGTTGGATCATTTCCATGTATTTCAGATCATCGGTGGCGTTTTTGCCAAGATCTGGGATTTCCGAAACATTCTCCAGACCTATATTTTGGGAATGGTTTTGATTTTTTTTGTAGTAATTGATGGCTCCGTTTATCAATATTCTTCTAAACCAAAGTGTAAAAGGACGCTTGGGATCATACCGGTCAAAGTAATGGAATACTTTCAGGTAGCCGTCGTGAAGTATTTCCACACTTTCTTCCCTGTTTGCGGCATACCGGAGACAAATGCTCATTCCGTAGCTGTAAAACTGCTTATACAGCTCTTCCTGACTCTTTCGGTCTGCTTTGGAAATTCCGTTTATAAGCTTATTTGACAAGTATTTTTCCACATTCGCTGGGGTTGTCGGGTTGGTATTCGTCTATACACCAAGGAGAATTAAATGGTTGCGTGACGAAAAAAAGTAATTTACATAATAGTAAAGGCTACACACTACATTTCAATCCAAATAACATTTTGATGGTAGTGTGTAAAGCCGTGTTTCCTGTAATGTGTATCCGCAATAGCGGACTGGGTAAAGATTTGCCATCGTCAATTTCAACGCACTGTAAAGCAATCAGGGTGCAGGGTTCCTGGAGGGGACCTTTGGTCAGATTTCATTCCGAATTTCCATATGATTACTTTATATTGAAATTATTAACAGCATTTCGAAAAAAATCAGGACCTTAAAAGAAACAAATGAGCCCTTTACATGGATTCCGTATCACCTGCTTCCTATTTGTTGGCACACTAAGTATCTCTCTTTTTGGACAGCGGCAAATGGAGTACCTCGACCGTGGATTGGTCGCCCTCAAAGACGGAAATGGGGGTGTTTTTCTGAGCTGGCGCTTGTTGGGAGACGAATCCGTAGATACTGGGTTTGACCTGTACAGGGAATACGAAGGGAAACCTGCCAAAAAAATCAACGATGTCCCCTTAAATCAGACCACCAACTTTTACGATCCGGAAGCCGATCTAAGCCAACATCCCCGGTATTCGGTTAGTAATGCAAGTGAAGGCCCTAGCAAACCAACACCGGTTTGGGAACAGGAATTTTGGGAAGTTCCCCTGCAAACGCCGGACGGCTACCGGCCAAATGATACTTCCGTCGGCGATCTGACCGGTGATGGCCGGTATGAATTGGTGGTGCACATGACCGGCAGATCCAAAGACAATTCCCAGAATGGGGTTACCGATCCACCTATACTACAGGCCTATACCCTCGAAGGAAAGCGGTTGTGGGAGATCAATTTGGGAATAAATATTCGGGAGGGAGCTCATTACACCCAATTTATGGTATACGATCTGGATGGGGATGGAATTGCTGAAATAGCCTGTAAAACGGCTGATGGCAGTAAGGACGGATTAGGAACGGTAATAGGAAATGCTAGCAAAGATTGGAGAAATGAAGAGGGGAAAATTCTGGACGGCCCGGAATATTTGACGGTTTTCTCCGGGCAGACGGGACAGGCCTTGTCCACTGTAGCCTACATCCCAGGTAGAGGAGATTTATGCGGATGGGGAGGTGAAGGAGGAAACGGCGGCAATGATTGTAACGGAAACCGGGTGGACCGCTTTCTGGCGGGCATTGCCTATTTGGACGGTAGAAAACCCTCGTTGCTAATGGCCCGGGGGTATTACGGCAGATCAGTGGTTGCTGCCTGGGATTTTGATGGGGAAACCCTTCAATCGCGGTGGGTGTTTGATTCGGAGGGACGAGAAAATCCCTATTCTGGCCAGGGAAATCACAGTCTAAGCATCAATGATATTGATGGAGATGGGAAGGATGAAATTGTCTACGGGGCGATGACCATTGACGATGATGGTAGGGGTATTTACAGCACGGGTCTTAGGCATGGCGATGCCCTGCACGTCAGCCGTTTCCACCCGGACTACCCGGATCAACTGGTTTGGGGAATTCATGAAAACGAAACCAAGGAGACCGGATTTGGGGCAGCACTTTTCAATGCCAGAACCGGGCAGATTCTTTGGGGTGCCGCTGAGGGAACAGACGTAGGAAGGGGGCTGGCGGCCGATATTGATCCCCGGCATGAGGGTGCTGAATTTTGGTGGAACGGAGCCGAAGGATTGTACAATTTTCAGGGAGAAGAAATTGGGAAAAAACCGAATAGCATCAATTTTGTCCTTTGGTGGGATGGGGACTTACTCAGGGAGTTGCTGGATAAAAATCGCATTGATAAATGGGATTACAAGGAGGAGAAGCTTCGTAATTTACTGACGGCGACGGGATCTGAATCCAATAACGGCTCCAAGGCGACCCCTGCGCTTTCCGCTGATTTGTTTGGAGATTGGCGGGAGGAAGTGATCTTTAGAACGGAGGATAACCAGTCATTGAGAATTTATACCACTACGGAAGCTACCTCGCACCGGTTTACGACGCTGATGCACAACCCCCAATACCGTCTCAGTATCGCCTGGCAAAACGTAGGATACAACCAACCTCCTCACACGGATTTTTATTTAGGAGTGGGAATGGAGACCCCTAAACTACCTGACATGGAAATCGTAAAGAAAAGGGAATAAATTTTTTACGTTTTTCAGGACACTTTTTCTGAACCGTACGTATAGAGTAAAAAGCCAAACGATTTAACGATGAAAAGTAAATGGTTGTTTTTGCCTGATGTTTTTCTGGTTTTGTTGGTATGCCTGACTTGTGAGCGGCATGAGATACCGCATTCGGGGGAGAGGAGCCATTCTCACCTTGCGAATGAGCCTGTTCAACACTCCTGGGAAAACCGCAGGATCTTACAAGAAGATGAAAAACAAAAACACTTGAGAGAATTTATTCAGGCTGCCAATAGTTCCACCGGCAGTTTGATGAGGCAATACATTAAAGAGTAAGTTGGTGATTTTTTAATTATTCTTTTTGGAAAAGGTAGGTGCTCATGCGCTTACCTTTTTTTATTTGCTCCGCATTCAACATAAAATGGTGTTTGGGTGACCGGCAAGCCGCTTTGCTGTGTCAGGAAGACTAGAGCTGATTCGGTTGTTGTGCCGAAAATAGCATAAAATGGACCGTCGGTAAGGGTAAGGTTTGAATTCAGACGATTTTTAATTACTTTGTTTCGGATATTGACGCTGTTGGCAATACTTGTATGCGCACCCAAAAAAAGTACATTACCTATACCTTCTCCGTGCTATTTCTGCTAGGCCTTTTGGTTTGGATATTGCGCGTGGTCCCCTTTGAAAACAAGCACCGAATCGTTCCAGCCATTGTGTTGGGAGAACGGGTTGATTACAACCGTGACATCCGCCCCATAGTCAACAATAAATGCATCGCCTGCCACGGAGGCGTAAAAAAATCAGGGGGATTCAGCCTGCTTTTCGAAGAGGAAGCCCTGGCGGTCAACGAATCCGGAGAGCGAGCCATCGTACCCGGAAATGTCTGGAAAAGTGAACTTATCAACCGAATCAACCATGCGGATCCGGAATACCGGATGCCTTTGGAGGAAGAACCGCTTTCCGAAGCGGAAATTGAGTTAATGACCAGATGGATCAATCAGGGTGCGGTCTGGGATGACCATTGGGCCTACAAACCACCACTGTCACAGGAAGTACCGGACAGGGATAACTCCTGGATATTCAACGATATCGATCGATTTGTCATGCAGACGCTGGAGGAGAAGGAATTACAACCCAACCCCTTATCGGACCGGTATTCGCTGATTCGAAGGCTTAGCTTTGATACCCGGGGTTTGCCTCCCGATTTGGATGAGGTTCAGGCTTATTTGGCCGACAGTTCTGAAAATGCCTATGAAAAATGGGTGGATCAATTCTTGGATTCCCCTGCCTACGGAGAAAGATGGGCGGCCATGTGGATGGATTTGGCCAGGTATGCAGACTCCAAGGGATACGAGGCAGATCGGCCCCGAAAGATCTGGAAATACCGGGATTGGCTGATCCAGGCATTTAACGATAACATGCCTTACGACCAGTTTGTCACCGAACAGCTTGCAGGAGACTTATTACCCAATCCTACCGACGAAAACTACATTGCTACCGCCTTTCACCGGAATACCATGAACAACGACGAAGGGGGCACCGATAATGAGGAATTCCGTGTGGCGGCGGTGCTGGACAGGGTAAATACAACCTGGACGGTATTGCAGGGAACAACGATGGAATGCGTGCAGTGTCACAGCCATCCTTATGATCCGATTCGACACGAAGATTACTACCGTAGCCTGGCATTTTTTAATCAGACTGCGGATGCCGATATTCCCAGTGAGGCTCCGGTCCTGATCGATTTTAAGTCGGAAGAAGACCAGGAAAAGTTAAAAAGAATTCAAACCTGGGTCAGTGAAGAAGGAAGTCAACAACAGGAACAGCATCCGGATTACTTTACCCGGCTGATCCGTTTGGGAGAAGCGAAGATCCATCCCCATTATTTTGAACAAATGGACAAGGGCATTCCCGTGAAAGGTACGGCCACCTTTAAAGTGGAGCCTGATATTTATTCGAGGACCCGGAATTTACCCTTTGTTGGCGAGGACCGGATCCTGTTTAAGGTTAGAGCCCAAAAAGGGAAAGGGAAAATTAGCTTTCGGCTGGACAGCCTGAAAGGAAGGGAAATTGGATCCTGGAATGTGCAGCCTAAAACCAAAACTCGGTTTAACGAAGAAACAAAAGAGGATGAAACGTATTCGGTGATGGAGGTGGTATCCATCCCGGTAAAACCAACGCAGGGAACGCATGATTTATACCTGGCCTATGAAGGAGTGGATGGAGAGGAACTCACCTGTACCTTCGAATGGGTCATGCTGCACCATGCACTTCCGGGGGAGGAACAGGCCGGATACGAGGAAGTAGCACAAGCCTTTCAGGAACTTTATAATTCGGAAGCAGAAAAAGAAACCACCCCTGTGATGGTTTCCCTTCCGAACCGGTACCAGCGTGAAAGCCGGATATTTGAAAAAGGAAGCTGGATGGTACCAGGTGAGCTAGTTTCTCCGGGCCTGCCTGCCATTTGGAATCCCTTTGAAGGAAACTATGATCCGGACCGCCTTGGGTTTAGCCAGTGGCTTTTTAGCCCGGAAAATCCGCTAACGGCACGGGTAATGGTCAATAGACTCTGGGAACAATTGTTCGGTAGGGGTTTGGTCTCTTCGATGGAGGATTTTGGTTCGCAAGGATATGCCCCTACCCATCCTGAATTATTGGATTGGCTGGCTTTGCGGTTTTCCCAAGACCTGGACTGGGATATCAAAAAACTACTCAAGGAAATACTAATGTCTGCCACCTACCGTCAATCCTCCCATTTTAAAGATCCAAAGGAAGACCCGGATCCCTTAAACGAGTGGCTGGCGAGAGGGCCCCGACTTAGGTTGACCGCCGAGCAGATTAGGGATCAGGCACTGGCCGTATCCGGACTGTTGAGCGAAAAAATGGGGGGACCCAGCGTGATGCCCGAACAGCCCGACGGCATCTGGCAGGTGGTATATAGTGGCGACGAGTGGCTCACCAGCAAAGGGGAAGACAAGCACCGAAGGGCCCTGTATACCTTTTGGAGGCGAACCAGTCCTTACCCTTCCATTATTGCCTTTGATGCGCCAAGCCGGGAATTTTGCCTGCCCAAACGCATTGATACCAATACACCGCTTCAGGCCCTGGTAACCTTAAATGATCCGGTTTACCTGGAGGCTGCCATCGCATTAGGGCGAAAAGTGCTAGAGAATTACTCTGAGGACGAGGAGCGACTTGCCTTGTTGTATAGTCTGGCCATGAGGAGAGGGATCGACCCCGATAAATTGGGAGATTTGCGTAGGTTGCTTCGCCAAACCGAAACCTATTTTGAAACCCAGCCCGATGCCATTTGCCAGTTGGTAGGAGAGGAGAATAAAGCATTGGCAGTATACACCGTGATGGCAAATGCCGTTATGAATCTGGACGAATTTCTAATGAAGTCATGAGTAAGCGAATCAGTTTAGCCGACGAACAACGATACCGATACCTGCAAAGTAAAACCCGCAGGCACTTTCTGAAACAATGCACCACCGGATTAGGGGCATTGGCCCTTGGTGGTATGGTGGGTTGTCAAAAGTCCGGAGAGGAGCAAGCCCTGGAATCACAGGTGGATAGCCTGCTCCGGCAAGTACCCCACTTTGCTCCAAAGGCAAAACGCATCATTTACCTGCACATGGCAGGAGCACCTTCGCAGTTGGAATTGTTTGATTACAAACCGGAACTGGCAAAACTGGATGGAAAGGACTGTCCTCAATCGCTTTTAGAGGGGAAAAAGTTTGCCTTTATTCAGGGCGTACCCAAAATGCTCGGGCCTCAGGCTGTTTTCAGGCCCAGAGGAGAATCCGGAATGATGGTGTCCGATAATTTACCCCATTTTTCAACGATTGTGGATGATGTGGCCCTGATCAAAACCATGCATACAGATGAGTTTAACCACGCGCCTGCACAATTGCTATTGCAGACGGGCTCACCAAGATTGGGTCGGCCGAGTATGGGAAGCTGGGTAACCTATGGGCTGGGGTCTGAAAACGAGGATTTACCGGGTTTTATGGTGTTGGTATCCGGAGGGAATACACCCGACGCGGGTAAATCCGTCTGGGGCAGTGGCTTTTTGCCTTCCGTGTATCAGGGAGTCCAATGCCGGTCCGAAGGTGACCCGGTCCTTTATGTTTCCAATCCTTCCGGCATGGACGGGTCCTTGCGGAAGCAGACGATTGATGCCATTAACCGGATCAATGAGAAAGAACACCAGGAATTTGGCGATCCGGAGACGCTGACCCGTATCTCCCAATACGAAATGGCCTACCGCATGCAAACTTCGGTACCTGATGTGATGGATATAAAGGATGAGCCGGATTATATACACGAGATGTATGGTACGGAGCCGGGCAAGACCTCTTTTGCCAACAACTGCCTGCTGGCCAGAAGGCTGGTAGAAAAAGGCGTTCGCTTTGTGCAGTTATTTGATTGGGGCTGGGACATGCACGGGGTAGCGGAACGCGAATCCCTGGACGAGGGACTACCCATCAAGTGCAAGCCCGTAGACCAGGCCATGACAGCATTGGTAAAGGATTTAAAGCAGCGGGGCTTGCTGGACGAGACGCTGGTGGTATGGGGAGGTGAATTTGGCCGTACCCCCATGCAGGAAAACCGGGGAGGCATGGAATGGCCCTTCAAAGGAAGGGATCACCACACAGAAGCTTTTCCGATTTGGATGGCCGGTGGAGGCGTAAAAGGAGGGTCGACCTATGGTGAAACCGATGAAATAGGCTATTATGGCATAAAAGATAAAGTGCATGTCCATGATTTACAGGCAAGTATTTTGCATTTGATGGGCATGGATCACGAAAAATTTACCTATTTTGCCCAAGGAAGGGATTTTAGGTTGACCGACGTGTCAGGAAAAGTAATACATAAATTATTCGCATAAATTACATGGAGCTATCATCAGACATCATCATCTTCTTCGGAAGGTTTCACCCCTTGTTTTTACACCTTCCCATTGGCTTTTTAGCCCTGGGATTCCTTATGGAATTTCTTTCCCGCCGGGAAAAGTTTGCCTACCTGAAGCCGGCGATAGGCTTTGTGCTGGGGTTGGGAGCACTTTCCGCTCTGGTGACAGCCATACTGGGCTTGATGCTGGCGCAGGCAGGAGACTATGGAGAAGATTTGTTATTTGTCCATCAGTGGTCTGGAATCCTGTTGGTACTCTTTGCTTTCGGAACCTGGTGGCTGTACGGCCAAAAGGAGAAGAAGGCAACGCTGAAATTTAACCGGGCTTACCTGGGCTCCTTCTCCCTGATGATGGTATTCTTAGCCGTGGCCGGCCATTATGGCGGATCCCTGACCCACGGCGCAAATTACCTCACCCAATACCTGCCTGATGGAATAAAACAGCTCGCCGGTATGCCGATTGAACAAAAAGGACCCCAATTAATAGAAAATCTGGATGAGGCCGTGGTGTATACCGAAATCATCCATCCCATCATGGAAATTCGCTGCAATTCCTGTCATAACGCCAGCAAAAAGAAGGGTGATTTGCAAATGCATACGAGAGAAGCCCTGCTGAAAGGAGGGGAAAATGGTCCCATCTTTCAGGCAGGAAATGCGGCCGAAAGCGAAATGATCAAACGGATTCACCTGGACCAAAATCACGATGACCACATGCCGCCGAAAGGCAAGTCTCAGTTATCGGACGAACAAGTACTGCTACTGGAATGGTGGATCAACGAAGGAGCTCCCTTCGATAAAAAAGTGCCCGAACTCGAAGCGAATCAGGAGGTACAATCTGTATTACTAACCCTTACCGATCCCAATGCGAATAAGTCCGAAGTGGAGATCCTGCTTGCGGAAGGCACCACCCCACCGGATCCGGAAAAGCTAAAGGCCTATTCCGAGCAGGGAATGGCGGTAAAGTCCCTTTCCAATGATTCCAACTGGCTGCAGGTGACCTTGTCTGCAAAGGATTCCGTCAATGTAGTATTGCAGCGGTTGGCGACCGACTTCCCCGAGCAAATTACCTGGCTGGATGTCAAAGACACGCCGTTGACGGATGAGGGGCTGGTCGCAGTGGGGAAAATGAAAAACCTCACCCGCCTACGAGTGGAAAAAACAAGTATTACGGATGCCGGCTTGGCTCATTTAGCGGATCTGGAATACCTGGAATCCCTAAACCTTTATGGAACCGAGGTCAGTGATGCCGGCCTGGAGCATCTGGCAGGGCTTCCCAATCTGCGGCGTCTTTACGCCTGGGAGACCCAAATCAGTCCGGAAGGGGCCGCAGCGTTTAATGAAGAGGTAAGTCAGGTTGAAATCAATTTGGGGTATGAAGTCAATGTAATCGATTCCCTTAATGTGGAGGTGAAGCCGGTGGCAAATTTAGAGTAAAACGCAGCGGTACGACCGGGGAGAATGGTGAAAGTATCGTTATCTTTACAACGGCAACGAGATCATAAGGGACCTTAATCTGGAAATATACGACTTCAAATCAAGGTTTTATGATCCTTCGATAGGCAGGATCACCAGTATCGATGTGTTGGCCGACCATCCAAGACAAATAGGATTGTCTCTTTACCAGTTCAGTTGGAATAACCCGATCAGGTATAATGATCCAGATGGGAAATGTCCCAGCTGCTGGCCTACGTTTTATGATGCATATCAAGGTGTGAAAGCAAAATATTCGGGAATTCTAAGCCAATCCAATGCACCAGCTCAAAGGTTAATATCGGGGGCTTCAGGAAATACACCTTCCAATATTGGGATGAATCAAGAGATGCGAACCTCAATTAAGATAGCAGGAATATCTTCGGATTTAAATGCTGTGACTGACGTAGGTAAAATTCTCGGAAGGGAAGCTACAATGGACGTTGACAACACTTTGGACAAGGGTGGTGGATTGATTTCAGATGCTGGCGTGGCATTGGCAATTCCGGCAGAGGGGATGTCTTTGGCACTAGTTCCATTTGGAGAGGTGACATCAGCAGCTGGCAAAGTAATGAAGGGATTGGTTTATTATAGTGAAGGGGATAATAGAAATGCTTCTATTGAAGAAGGGAATATTGTTTGTGGGGTGGCTACCAACAGTTTAACCAAGGCAGCTGTAAGAGAGTCAAAAAGGGTTGGAAATATTACTAATTCTCAAGAAGAAACAATAACTGAAACTGTATTGGGTGGGTTAGGAAGTCTATATAATAAAGTTGTTGGTTATTTTACTCATGGAGATGAAAAGGATAAATGACCCGTTTGGTAAGGCAGCAAAAGGACAATTAATAGTTCTTTTAATTGGTTTGATAATAGCATTGATAATTTATATCATCAAGAATTGGAATTAGGTAGGCATAAGTTTTAATAATTATTAAAAAGCCCGGCACTGCCGGGCTTTTGTGTTTTATGCGCTGAGCGAGTTCTGAACCTGGCACTTGAACAGGAATGCGTCCATCAGGGCGAAGATGTGTTTTCTGTCCTAAGGATGTAGTTTTTCGATGTCCTGCAGTCTTTTGACGGTTTTTTTGTCGAAGGAGCTGTTGACCCCCTCGCCGACCAGATAGTCCAGTGACACGCCGAAGGCATCCGCTATTTTTTTTGCCGCCTCGATGGACGGGACGGCATCCCCACGCTCATACATTCCGATAATCTCCCGGGATGCGGTGATTCGCTGCGCTAGTAAAAAGCAGCTGCCGTCACTCAGGTATCAGGACGACGGTGTGGAAATGCCATCTTTTCGTACAGCAGAAACTTAACTGAGCAAAAAAACCATTAACTTTAAAGAACGGATAAAACTGATCAAAATGGATATCCAAACAATCAAAGTCGACCTTATCCACTGGCTCACGGAGCTACAGGACCCGAAAATACTGGAACAGCTTCAGGCTCTCAAACACCTTCAGGAGGGAGGGTTAAGCAATGCCCACAAGGCGTTGTTGGATGAGCGTATAGCTTCCTATGAAAAGGATCCCGGCAGAGCGTTGGACTGGGATGAAGTAATGAAAGAGCTTGAAAAGGATTTATGACCTACAGTATAAAGCTGCTCCCGGAGGCCCGTTTCGACATTAAGGAAATAATGGAATGGTACAATGAAGAAAAGCCTGGATTAGGTAAGGGGTTTTATCTGGCATTGAAATCAAGGCTTGATTATATCCAGAGGTATCCACTTCACTGTCAGGTTAGCTATAGGGATGTGAGAAGCATTTTATTGGACAGATTCCCCTATCAGGTACATTACAGAATAGAGGAAACAGACGGATTGATTGTTGTTTTTGCGATCACACATACCAGCAGGGATCCCCGGGTCTGGAAAAGCAAGACCTGAACCCATACGGATTGGTATGAAAACCTCAAGATCCAACTGCATTCATTTGTGATAGCCACTTAGAAAAGAAAATTTAGCAATACAGTTTAAAGGTTAGCGGTGTTCGTCATTCTCATTCGGCAAAAAGCCACACCTGCCAGTAAGACCTCCATCATCCTTTATTCAGCAGCACAAATCACCATGCTTTTTGCCCATACCCGCCGGATCGGGCGCTCTCTTTTTTCCGTTTCCTCTTATAAGAAATATTTTTTAAAGGGACTCCGTACACACCTTCTTTTTTTTCAACTGAAAACTTTTCAACTGAAAGAAAAAACTATCTTTATGGTTGTCTAATGGGGCGAAACGTTCTTTAGAAGTTGTGAAAGAGAGTTGAAAACCAACTGAAAATATTGTGCAGGGGCATACCGTTACGGGTTCAATGGCATGGAAGCCGATGACGAGGTAAATGGCCCCGGAAGGAGCTATACGACCGAGTTCAGGCAGTATGATCCTGTCGTAGGAAGATGGTGGGGTGTTGACGCCCTTTCAGGTCAAATGCCACAATGGTCTCCGTATAATTTCGTTTTCAACAATCCCCTCAGAATGATTGATCCCTCCGGTCTTGCACCAGATGATTGGGTAAAGGCCAAGGAGGGTAAGGTTGAGTGGCGTGAAAACGTAAACTCCGTCGAAGATCTGGACCCGCAGTCAGGAGATCAATATTTGGGAAAATCAGGAATAGGTTTGGATGAAACCTCGGGCAACACGCTGTTATACAATTCCGACGGTAGCATCGACCAGGGTGTCAGGTCAATGTCAGCGTTTACCGTAACAGGTGAAGCGACCTCGCACGGCAAGGTAATGAGTAATCCTGTTGTAAAGGGGATGAGGGCGAATAGTAAGCGAATAAGAAGCGAAGCCTTGCCCTTTGCCAAACACATGACTAGAAGTACCATTGATGGTGTAGGTAATACGGGAGCGGGAATATCAGCAGTTGGGACAGTAGTAACTCCTTTTGTACCTCATTTTGGAGTTGGGTTATTAGCAGTTGGTGGCTCGGTTTCTACAATCTCTGGTGTGGCAAGTGCTACTATGAATTTTGCGGAGGGGAATATTAGTGGTGGTTTTGGTGATGTCGGAATGATGGTGGTAGGTAAGTATGGTAGTTCTTTGATAAAAAATCTCAGAAACAGAAGGAGGATAATCAACTGGACGGAACAGGTCGTTCTAGAATCCACCCTCGAATCCTCATTGAATATAGCTGACGGCATAAAGGGAGAATATGCAAGATAGGAAATAAAATGGAGTTATTTTTAGGTTTACTTATGTTGTTTATTGGGCTTTACCTTTACAATAAGCAATTGCGGAAGGATAAAGCAGGTATTTCAATATTTAACATGTATTGGAAGTCCAAGCGAATGGGTTTGGTTTTTGTCCTCATATTAGGAGGATTAGCGATTCTTTTAAGATTACTAGTAATTTGGATAATTTCATTGTAAGCAGAATGTTGATTCAAAATTAATTTTCACAAAAATAGGAAGCTGATTGTTTGGTTGACATCCTAAAAGGTAGAGCAAGTTTCTAAAAGAAAAATCCGGTGGTTCGTCCTTGCTTTTTTGATTTCCAAAGCCGCGACATTTTTCTGGAAGAAGCCTTTGAATTTTCGTTAGTGAACATTTTGTCGTTGCGTTTGAAGACAGCCTGCCGGTCCTCGTCTTCGAGTTGCTGAATTAGCCTGAGTTGTCCGGTCGTGGTTTTGTCCTCCATGAAGACCTTGGATGAGATATTATCGAAGAACCTGAGCGCCTGAATACGGGGCCTATTGAAGCGCTTTGGGGCTTTTTACAGCTTTTTAACGGCAATGGACTTGTTTCGCTAATCTATTGCTACCCTACCAAATCGCCATCAGCATGTATTGGAGAAACTAAAATAAACATAAAAATCGTTAACTTTAGGGATTAAATAAAAAATGATCAGTATGGATACTCAATCAATAAAAGTCGAACTTATCCACTGGCTCACTGAGCTACAGGACCCGAAAATACTGGAACAGTTGCAGGCTTTCAAACACCGGCAGGAGGGAGGGTTAAGCGATGCCCACAAGGGGTTATTGGATGAGCGGATAGCTTCCTATGAAAAGGATCCCGGCAAAGCGTTGGACTGGGATGACGTAATGAAAGAGCTTGAAAAGGATTTATGACCTACCGGATTAAGCTGCTCCCGGAAGCCAGTTTCGACGTCAGGGAAATAATGGAATGGTACGATGAAGAAAAGCCGGGTTTAGGCGATCGGTTTTTTGAATCCTTAAAATCAGGGCTAAATTACATAAAAAAGTATCCATTGCATTGTCAGGTTCGGTATCGGGACGTAAGAAATATATTAGTGGAAAAATTCCCCTACCAGATTCATTACCGGGTAGAAGAACCGGACAGATCAGTCATTGTTTTTGCTGTTACACATACCAGTAGGAACCCAAGGGTCTGGAAAAACAAAAGATAATCCCCGACAGGGTGTAGAATCCGCTACACCCTATTATTCCTACCCTCCTTTAAAATCGTCATCCATCACATGCCGTTTGCAATGGCTTACTAAAGAACCTCTTAGTAAACAAGTGTCCAAAATTTTGAACAGTGTCTGGCTGGGGTTTGAAATAGTGCACATGAAAACCATGCCATTGAACTTTATCGAACCGAAATGATCGAATGGAGCATGTTTTATATTCATGAGAATCCGGTACGAGCAGGAATCGTGGAAAAACCGGAAGCTATTAGGTGTTCAAGTGCAAAGAATGATGCTGAATTGGTAGGTTTGATAGGGGTGGATTGGTGGTGATTTCGTCCATTTTCCAATTACAAATTGGTATTGATAGAAGGGTGTAGTTGCAAACCACATCCAGCGAAGGATTAAAATAAGCCTAAAATTTATTAACTTTATGGGATAATTAAAAACCATCAAATGGATAATTCGGTAAAATACAGGATCATATCGGAAATCATCAATACCAAGGATGAGCGTGTTTTAAACGCCGTCAAATCGCTTTTGAACATTGAGGATGATGGGGATTTTTGGGAAGCGTTAAGTGAGGAAGACCGGGCGGCCATAGATGAGGGCCTTGAGCAGTTGGATAAAGGGCAATACCTGTCCCATGAATCCGTCCGTGAGGAAATCAAAAACCGATTCAACTTTTAGGTTTGGCATTGGCGATCCGCTATTCCCTTCGTGCCAGGCATGAGGAAATTGAATTGTTGGAATACGTAGTTCGGAAGTTCGGACAACAGAAAGCAAAAGAAATATATGTCAATATCGAAAAAACCTTGAGCCTGTTATCGGAATCACCGGAGATGTACCGCGAATCCGATATAAGAAAAGGCCTGAGAAAATGCACTTTCAGTAAACAGACGAGTATTTATTATCGCATCAAAGAAGATCATCTAGAGGTCGTGAGTTTTAGGCCTAATCGGAAGGATCCGAATAAATTTAAAGTATGAATGACCACCGTTCAAGACACTAAAGTCTGCTCCGAAAGGCATTTTGAAGAAACCAAAACGGCCCCGACCGGGTGTAAAATCCGCTACACCCTATTATTCCTAACCTCCTTTAAAATCGTCATCCATCACGTGCCATTTGCAATGGCTTACTAAAAGAATTTCTAGGTAAACAGATGTCCAAAATTTTAAACAGTGTTTGGCTTGGGTTTGAAAAAGTACACATGAAAACCATGCCATTGAACTTTATCGAACTGAAATGATCGAATGGAGCACGTTTTATATCCATGAGAATCAGGTACAGGTAGGAATCGTTGAAAAACCGGAATCTTGTAGGTGTTCAGATGCAAGGAATTATGCTGAATTGGTAGGTTTGATAGCGTTGGATTAGTGGTGATTCCGTCCAATTTCCAATTACAAATTGGTATTTATAGAAGGGTGTAGTTGCAAACTAAACCCAGCGAAGGATATGAGAAAACACAATATCAGATGGTGATTAAAGATAAAATCCAATAAAAGCCCGGACTTTCCGGACTTTTTAATAAATATCCTTTCTATGTCCTAAATCAATCACGTCTATCAAAAGAACGCTATCCTGTATCTCGTAGATGATTCGGTAATCGGCCACACGGATACGGAATCCATCTCTGCCTTTTAGTTTCTTGCATCCTACTGGGCGAGGGTCGCTCCCCAAGTCCAGTATGGCGGTCTTGATATTGGAATAATAGGGTTCCGGTATCCTGGCCAGTTTTTTCTGGGCCCTGCGTTCCAGGCGGACTTTATACACCTTCATTCCTACGGGCTTCTTCAATCTCCTTGAAAGCCTGTTCCGCATCTATATATTCCTGTTTTCCATTTTTTGCGGCATCATAGAGCCTGATGTCTTCGAGTTCTTCCAGACCATCGACCATTTTGTTGTACTCCTTGATGGGAAGAATGACGGCGAGTTTTTTGCCTTGGTCGTCAGTTATAAATTGTGTTCTCATTGCATATAAGCTTTTTGGGCGTTCGTATCCCCGACTATTGTATCAATTAAAAAGTGGTATAGGCTTTAGTCCTTGTTTAAAACAAATTTACGTAAATAAAAGATAGAATAAAATCTCCTTGCTTAGTCAACCGGAATATCCTGCGTAAAGTCATCAAGACCGATACCACTCCCTGTCTTCGAGAAAATTTGCGGTATATGTTCCTCGACAGGGTGTAGAATCCGCTACACCCTATTATTCCTAACCTCCTTTAAAATCGTCATCCATCACATGCCATTTGCGATGGCTCGCTAAAGAACGTCTTCGTAAACAGATGTCCAAAATTTAGAATTTACTGGAATATCATTATAAAATCAAATATAGGGTTGAAAGTGTTATCGTGATAGTCACGGATGTTTTTAGTACCTATCAGCACCCTTCCAAAAAACCGAAAAGGAATAAATAGCATCCCTTCAATCCAAAAATGCATTGCTCAGAACTAGGCTTTTTCATGTGTTTATAATTTGCTTTTCAAAGGCCACATGGAATCTCACATGGTTGATAATCATCCCAGTGTGTGGCGGGTACGTCATGCTCGATTTCATATGTTTATAATTGTCTTTAAACAGCTCGTTCCGTTTTAGAATGTCCTCAAGCAGTTACCTAATCACTGAGTACTTCCCATATGGCATCTAAAAACCGGAAAGGGATCCGGCTTTGATCCGGATTTTCGCCCAGCCGCACCAATACCAGCTTTTCGGAAGGAACCACACACAGGAATTGCCCATCCCTGCCCATGCCACAAACCATATCCGAGGGGCCATTGGGAATAAAACTTCCCGGAAGGGGATTTTGAATCCCGGGAAGCATATAGCTTTCCTGGCCATTCAGCCACCAAAGATAGCCGTAACTTTTGTTCAAAGCTTGAGAGGGAGTGACCATGGCCTGAAGGTAATGCTGGTCGCCGATGATTTCTTGGTTTTCCCATTTTCCTTTGGCCAGTATCATCAGGCCAAAACGGGCCATGGAGCGGGCATCGCTGAAAAAGACCCGGTTATAACCTATTTCCTGCCAAAACCCGGTCATGCCTATCTTTGATCCTATTTTTTGTTGAAAGTAGGTGGCGATATCCGATCCGGTAGCTCCTTTAAGGACCTCGTCTAAAATAGTATAAGGCGCATTGTGATAGGCCCATCGCTGTCCGGGATCAGCCAGATAGCGAAGGTTTTCGGAAGTATAATCATCGGGATTACTTAGCCCCTCGTCCAGCCCGGTAGTCATGCTCAGGTGGTGCCGGATTTGGATCCGGTTTTCTTGTTCCGCCGTCAGGCTACTCCATCCGGGTCCCAGGATTTCGGAGGTGGGCTGGTCCAGGGATAATTTTCCCTCAGCTTGTGCGATGCCCACCAAAGTAGCGGTAAGTGTTTTTCCCGCCGAAGCCCAGTACCAGGCTGAATTTTCCTGGAAGGGTTGATTACCGACCAGCCTGTAGCCAAAGTAGTACTCCAGGGCTATCTTTCCATCCCTAAGAATGATGAAAGCCCTGGTGCCGTTTTGGGCGAGCAATTGCTCCAGCTCCTGTAACTTTTCTTCCTCCAATCCCAAACTGGTAGTTTCCCAATTTCCCGATTGGAGAGGTGGAAAATAAAGGTCAAAAGCGGGAATAGGTGCCGGTGATGGTGCCTCTTGGCAACTACCAAAAGCAATGGCAGAAAAAATGAACAAGAATGGATAATATTTCATATCAAACTCAAACGGGTCCCATAAAAGTAAGGGCTTTTTGTGGAATTGATATCATGTAACAAAGAAAGGGGGTAGGCAAGTCAGCCGAAGAGAGACCAGATATAAAATTCCGCGTGAAAGGTAAGGCAACATAGGTTTGGTAGTGGATGCAGGAGCAAGAGGTAACGAAGCGGACTTGAAGAGATATTATGCCGGAACAAAATTATTCACTATTTAATCTTAAAAAAACCTGTTTTAATACTTATTTTCAGTTTTTAATGTTGCATTGATTGGTTAAATATGATAGCAGGTAGCTTGTTTCATTTTACAAATGATTTAAAAACCCTTCAGATTATTCTTGAAAGCCAGAGGCTGCGTGCATCATATAATATTGAGGATATCAGAGGGTTTTACCCTGATGAGCAATTCCTGGCAATACCAATGGTTTGTTTTTGTGATATTCCGCTTAAAAATGTTTCTGATAACCATACAGAAATATATGGTGTTTTTGGTCTTGGATTCAAAAAAGTTTGGGGAATAAAGAATGGGATAAATCCGATCATGTACAGAACGGAAAACTCCTTTATCGAACAATACATACTAACCCTAACGGGCGAAACCCAATCAATATTTGTTGAGCTTGAAAAATTCAAAAAATCTCAAGAATTAAAATTCGTTTCGGAATTTGAAAATATTAATTTATCAATAAATAACTTAAAATCTTGTGCGCTAAATCTGGCTGGATTTATAAAAATTTATGAAGATTCATTGGCAAAAGGAGTGAATTATTATTTGGAACGTGAGTGGAGATGGGTTCCAGGCCAAACTGAAAAAATATTTTCAGCTTCAAATAGTAAACAAACCAAAATTGACATCAATAAAATTTATCATAAAAATCCAGATTTTTTGAATTTTACCTTGGATGATTTACGTTATGTCATTGTCGAAAAAAAATCCGATATTGTGGCGGCAGTTAGTTTAATCGGGTCTTTTTCCATAAGTGAAATGGAGAAAGGAATGTTAATTCAAAAAATAATTGATATTGAAAGCATAAATCAGGATATGTGATGGAAAAGGATGTGTTTCGTAAAATTGCTCAGTATAGGGATTTAAAAGAAAGTTCAGCCTTTACTCATGTTGTAAGCGAGGGAGATACAAATGAGATAATCCTAAAGAAAGATGAGAACCGGACCCAATTGGAAAACCTTAAATCTGCCATCATGTCTGAGTTGGACAAGAAAGGAATTGACAAAGTGAGAAAGAATTTGGTCCATGCTTTGAATAAATTGTTAGGTGTTTTTGATCGCAGTAATACCGGATTTCCATTAGACAGAAAGCAAGGTATGGGGATCGAAAATTATATTTATGGCAAAGTGTACGGTGTGATTCGAAGTGCTATGAAAAATGGATATTCGTATTATTTTCCCGAATTTTATCAGAGAGTGGAAAGTGATTTTGACTTGTTAGCACTTCATCAATTGCTTCTTAGTTTTAAAAACGAGTTAGAAACTACAAATTTTAAAGATTTTTTTGAATTGGAAGCTTGCGTAGAGACTTATTTATCCAGAATAAAGCAATTATGGGAAAAGGAAAATGAAGCGATGGTAATTCACAGGCATTAAAAAAAATAGTTATCGTTAATTTTGGCAACTGCGAGGGTTGGAGACCATACCGTCAGGATACAATTAGTAGCTCATTGCCTGTTTTTCGCGGTAAATTAATTAAAAGCCAGAGAGTCCAAACCATCCAGCTAAGCGTTTTGGCGAGAGGCCTTGGACGATAGGGAGGTCTTCCCTGGCCAAAACTGGTGGGACTGCGTGATTTTTTAACCCGGGGCTATTTACCGCGAGGTTTTTGTATGAATGAACCTAACTCTTTCCATAATGCGTATTACTGTGTGACCAGTTCTACCTGATAGAAGGTGAAAAATTCAGGTTCCTGATCCAAAATCTCAACGTTTTGTCGTGCCCACAAACGATTTTTTTCATCCACATGGGTAAGGCTGAAAAGTGGCGGGCAGTAGCCTACTTTACTGTATTCCCCTTCCGCTTCTCTTACCAGAAATTTCAAGGGATTCAACCTTGCGTTAATTTCGTTCCATACCTCCCGGGGCGTTCCCTGTGCAGGCTTATCTTCAAGAGGCAGACCAGACTGGTAGAGGATCAAATCTTTTTTATTGATGTTAAAATAACCTCTTATCGAACCTTCGGTAGGTTTTGGTGTATCATAATCTTCCCTTCCCCCAAGAGGGTATCCGGGATTGAGAATAAACTTATCAAAGGGAATGCCTTCGATGGACAACTCATTCCCCTGTCGGCTCAGATCATAGGTATGAAACAAAGTGTCTGTGGCAAAAACAAATTGGATCAGGTCTTCATTTACCTGAAACACCGGCCGAATAAAATTAAAAGCCTCCCCCTGAAAGTACCTGCTTTTGGGATGCAGGGGCGTAATGGGTCTGAAGCCTCCGGTATCAAGGCTAACAAGGTCAAAGGTATTGAAATGGGTATAAAAGGCCTCCTGATTGGTAGCAGCGGGATGTTGGGGACCACCCGTAAAAGCAACCAAACAGATTTCGTCGTTTACCTCGGCCTTCTGTAGATGGTCATATCCAGAGTAAAGCATTCCTTTGCCCGCATAAGGTTTTTGATGGCTCTTGATAAAATTAAAATCAAGGTCATAAATCACCAGTTTTTGTGGCCCCATGACCACGATACTGTCTCCGACAAAAGTAGCGGCACAAGCGGTATTGCCAAAGGAAACGGGAGCATCAGCTGGTTGGTCAAAGGTGGAAAGGACTTCCCCACTTTGATCCGTAAGGACCAGTTTTTTTTGCCGAAATTCAGAGAAAAGAAATAAATCCCTGCTGGAATGAATCGCATAAAGTTGCAGGCTCCCCAGAAAATCCACCTGTACCGAATCCACTATTTCCAACGTGTAGGAAGTGCTTGACACTCTATCTGTGGTGGCGGGACCGCAGGAAAAGAGGTGAATGACCAAACACAGTTGTAGCAAAATTGCAGTAATGTTTTTCATACCAACGTTTTTTGACTAGCAAATTAATGAAAATTTGGGAAATGCCAATTTTAATTGAAACGATATGTCTTTAGTGGATGGACGTATCAAGGACAGGTGGAAGATGGCTGCGTTCTGGTTAGGTGTTGGAGATTAGACTCGTCATAAACGGGCTAAATCTTAGCGTCCATATCAACCGGGTATGGGTTTTGGCGGCAGGCCTTGGACGATACGGCGGTCTTACCCGGCCAAAACTGGCGGGGCTGCGTGATTTTTTAACCCGGCGTTGAAACCCCAGGCTATTAAATCTGCCTCCGTTCTTGGTCAATCATCCGCATTCCAATACGCCATCCGCTCGCAACTACTGACTTCCACACTATAGAAGCCGAATTCCTCGGTTACCCTTCCCTTGATCAGGTAGATGCCCCGGCCTTTGAAGGGTTTTTTTTGCGGTGCAGGATAAAATGCGCCTCCCAGAGTGTCTCCTGCTTGCTTTTGCCTGTAAAGCGAAAGCAGCCGATCCGCACCAGGATCAGCAATTGCTCCAGGCTGATGTCCACGCGGGAGACAAAGTCCACCAGGCTGGTAAACCTTCCTCCCTGCTGTCTTTCTTGCAGGATTTGGGCGACGGTTTCTTTTTGGAGAAATTTCATATGCACAAAGCCCAGGTAGACGGTTTTGCCCAGGATGCGGGTCAGGTTTTCGCTTTCATTGATGTGCGGAGCTTGTACATCGGCTCCATTCATCCGGAGTTCGTGAATGTAAAACTCGGTATGATAAAAGCCCCCGAAATTATTGATGACCCCCACCATAAATTCCAGGGGGTAATGCGCCTTTAGATGCGGAAGTCAGTGCCGACCACCGGGTGAATCCCATTTTTTTGGGCTTCCCGGATAAATGGAAATATTCCGGAAACGCTATTGATGTCCGTCAGGGCCAGCGCATCCAGTTTGTGCTTTTTAGCTTCCGCTACCAATGCTTCCACGGAAAGCGTGCCGTACTTGAAACTATAGCGACTGTGGCAATTGAGGTACATTTTGTTTATTTAATTAACATTTTTAGGTTAATAATATAAACATTAAAATGGAATTTTAGGGATTGGAAAGCTATTTTTTTGGTAAGGGTAATATTGGGTGATCTGCTATCGGTAGATTTAAAACGGACCAATTGACAATAAAAGGACAACAGAAATCCATGTTTGGAAAGACCTGATGTTTTAAAATTAATATACAGGATAGCCCTTTAATAGGTAATAAAAATATTTTTTTAAATCAATAAAGTATTATTTTTAGTATTTTATATTTGAAATAACAAAATAATATTACCATTTAAGTAGGTTATTTTTTAATGTGCGATAAAATAAATATTTAATTCTGTTTTATAGTTTAAGTTCATTATAAAAGGTTATATTAATGGTTATAATATTTGTTAAATTTTATTTACATTAATCGAACAGAATAAAGTAAATTCTGATCAAACCTATACAGCTGGGATTTATTAAGGACCAACAGCTTCATTTTTCCCAGTGCCACTTTTAATGTTCCGGGCAAATGATGAGGACTTTCGATAGAAAGATCTGCGGCTATTTTCTTTGGGTCTTTTTAGTATTCTTCAGCTTTGTGGAGCGTTAGTTAGTATTTCAAAAATTAACATCAACCTAAACCCACAAAAATCATGAAAACAACTGTATTCAGGCAATTAGATTTGCGGTTAAAAATGCTGTCATTGCTGCTACTTCACTTATTATTTATTGGATGCACATGGGCCCATGGGGCGATCCCACCGGGAATAGGCGCAAACATGGATATTGCTGTATCAGGTACCGTTACAGACGAAAATGAGGTTCCCCTCCCGGGGGTTACCGTAACCGTTCTGGGCACCAATAGGGGTACTGTTACCAATCTGGATGGTAAGTATTCCATAACGGTTCCGGACAATGCTGAGCTGGTATTTTCTTTCATTGGTTTTACTTCCCAAACCATACAGGTAGGCAACCAAAGTACCATTGATGTGGTATTGGCAGAAGACCTGGCCTCCCTGGACGAAGTGGTAGTGGTGGGCTATGGTACCCAGAAAAAAGCCAATATGACCGGGTCAGTAGCTACGGTGGGGGCAGATGAAATCATCAAGCGACCTTTGACCAATGTGGCCGGGCTCCTGCAGGGAAAAGTAGCCGGTTTGCAGGTTTCTTCCCATTCCGGAAAACCTGGAAGCGAAAATAATTCCCTAAGAATTAGAGGTTTAGGTACATTCAGCTCTGCCGGTAGTGAGCCGTTGGTTCTTATCAATGGTATCGCCGGTGACATGACCAATTTAGATCCCAATGATGTAGAATCAGTCTCTGTTCTGAAAGATGCAGCATCAAGTGCCATATATGGCGCCAGAGCTGCCAATGGAGTCATTCTGATTACCACCAAGAGAGGCACTGAAGGTGCGCTCAGCATCGATATCCACAGCAATGTGCAGGTGCATCAGCCTACCCGGTTGCCCAGGTTGCTGAGCAATTCTGCCGATTACATGATGTATTGGAATCAGGGAAGGCAAAGAGCCGGAGGTCAGGCACCCTATTTCAGTCAGGAGGAGATTGATGCCTTCAGAAACAATCCGAACGATCCCATCAATTATCCCAACTTTGATTGGATAGATCATTCTTTCAATACGGCGGTTGCCAACATGCAATCGGTTCGAGTGAGTGGTGGCACAGAAAAAACAACGGTTGGATTATCTCTGGGCTATTTTGATCAACCTGGATTGACCAGTCTTTATGAATTCAAAAAATACAATGCAAGGTTAACGGTGGATTCCAAAATCAATGATTGGATCACGGTAGGCGGCGACATTCAACTGGTCAACAAGGATATTCAACGCAGCAATTGGGATAATGGAAACGTTGATTACCAGATCCTGGCCATCTATGGGGCGGGTCCCAATTATACACCTACCATGACCCTGCCTGATGGGTCTACCGGATACGTGGCCAGGTACAGCTCCAATATTGGAGAATGGACGGTAAGGAATCCGGATGCTCAGGATGCCAGTGGCATCCAAACCGATATCAACTACAATGTATTGCCCCAATTCTATGTGGAGATCAAGCCCACCGAGCACCTGACCTGGTATACCAAAGGAGCTGTATCTTACGACAACCGCGCGCTGAAAAACCATGAAACGCCGGTGGATAATTATTTTTTCAAGGATGGCTCCTATGCCCACAATAACTCCACCTGGCAATTGGGAGTCAGGGAAACCTGGAATACCGGAATGTGGACTACTTTTTATTCCACATTGAATTACAGGCGCTTGTTTAATGAAACCCATAATGTCAATATTTTAGCCGGATACAACCAGGAATACAGTTTGAATAGGCAGTTGAGAGGGTCCCGGGTCCATTTTCCAACCAATGAACTGAAAGAACTGGATGGTGGTGCTCCGCTGGACCAAACTACCGGAGGATATTTGCAGGAATGGGCCATCATGTCCTTGTTTGGACGCGCCATGTACGATTATAAGGAGAAATACCTGGTAGAGGCCAATATCCGTTACGATGGAACCTCCAGGATTTCTCCGGATAACCGTTGGGGAGTATTTCCTTCTGTCTCTGCGGGATGGAGGGTCTCCCAAGAACAATTTTTGCAACTAAATTCTTGGATAGATGAGTTTAAAATCAGGGGATCCTGGGGGCAATTGGGCAACCAGAATGTTGGCTTATATCCTTTTCAGGAAGTTTTGACCACGACTTCTTATCCATTTAATACGGCCCATCCCGGGGCGTATGTTAACCGCCTGGTAGATCCCAATTTGAGATGGGAAACCACCACCATGGCTGACATTGGGTTCGATCTTTCCTTAAAAGAGGGCTTGATCAGTGTTACCTTCGATTGGTTTGATAAGGTAACGGATGATATCCTGTACAATGTGCCTATTCCGGCCAGTGTGGGACTTTCCCCGCCCACTGTGAATTATGGCAAGATGAGAAACACCGGCATCGAGCTGGAATTGGGATCCATGAAACGATTTGGGGAATTTGGCTATAATGTCAGCGTCAATTTCTCCACCTTCAGAAATGAAGTATTGCGGATCCTTTCCCCGGTTTATGGCAATTTCACCATTCAGGAAGGATTGCCTTTTAATTCTCATTTCATGGTGGAGTGGGATGGTATTTTCCAAAATGAAGAAGAAATTGCCAACAGCCCCGAGCACCAATTCAATCCCAAGCCTGGTGATTTGAAATTTGTAGACCAAAATGGAGATGGAGTAATCAATGCGGATGACCGGGTAGTCATGGACGGTGCTTACCCGAGGTTTCATTACGGGAGTACCATCAATCTTTCCTGGAGGAATTTTGATTTAAATGCATTTTTTCAGGGTTTGGAAGGCTACAAGCAGAGTACCCAGGGATTATCCTGGGGATTGGTGCCTTATATCCAGGGTTCACCCCCTCCGGTGGATTTTATCGAAAATATGTGGACAGGTGAGGGCTCGACCAATGCACACCCAGCGATGTATATTTCGGGTTATGCTCCTGTGACAGGTACACGTAATTCTTACTGGTTATTAGATGCTTCCTATTTAAGGTTGAAAAATCTGGCTATTGGCTATAATTTACCAGCTCGTTTGAATGAAAAATTAGGGTTGAAATTTTCCCGGGTTTACATGTCAGGGGATAATTTGTTTACCATCACCGACTGGCCGGGTTCAGATCCTGAAAGAGCCAATACCAATTGGTTTCAGGCCTATCCACAGATCACCAGTTACACATTAGGCCTTAAAGTTTCTCTTTAATCAAAATAGCAATAACCATGAAGAACTATATAAATTTTCTGATAGTCAATCATTTTCTGATAGGCCTGGTCGTTTTGTTTTCTGTTTCATGTACAGATTTTCTTGAAAGGAATCCTACCACGCAAATATCAGGCCCTACCTTTTGGAATTCCCAGAAGGATGCCGATCTGGCCCTGGCAGGAGTATATTCCAGACTCAATACCAATACCTTTAACCATGAAGGGGTCTATTCCCTTGCCATCATGGCTGGGGATGCGAATGAAGGTGGGCAGAGTCTTGGAGCTGCCTCGACGGGCACTTTTGCCATGGGGATAATGGAAGCGGTTTCAGGAGGCTTGCTGGCCAATGTTTACAACCATTGTTATCAGGGGATAGCTACCTGTAATTATTTTTTGGAGAATATTGACCGGGTAGACATGCCTGAAGAAAGGACCACCCGATATAAGGGAGAAGTACTCTTTTTACGTGCTTTCTTCTATTTTACCCTGGCAGACTTTTACGGAGGAGTGCCCCTTTATACCTCCCCGGTATCCGCTGATGATGCCAAGGTGGCTCAAAGTTCCCGGGATCAGGTGATCGATCAGGTTTTGGCTGATTTAGATGTAGCGATTGCGAGTCTTCCCAATACAGATTACAGTTCCAGTGGACACGCCGTAAGAGGTTCTGCACTGGCCCTGAAGAGTCGGGTACACCTATTTGAATCCGACTGGGCTGCTGCGGCACAAGCCGCTTCTCAGGTAATGTCAGACGGGCAGTTTAGCCTTTTTGAAGAAGATTGGGCAAACATGTTCCTGGCGGAAGGGCAGAATGACAACCCTGAGATCATGTTTTCTACCAAATACCTAAATCCCGATAATTTCAGCAATCAGGATATCAGAATTCTCTGGCATGGCATATGGAATCCAAGACCAGAATTGAGAGATGCCTTTGAATGCATCGATGGTTTATCCATTGCTGAATCGCCCTTGTATGACCCCGATAACTGGAAAGAAAACAGGGATCCCCGGCTAGGTAAGACGATGCGGGATTTTAATGATCCGGCTGTTAAAGCCTCAGGTGAAGTAGTGGAATTTGCGTATAATGGGGTTTCCATGACCGGCCTGATGCCAGCCAAAGGGGGAAATGTAGAAACCCTGCCGATTGATTATTCCACCAAAAGTGAGCAGGATTGGGTATTGATCCGGTACGCAGAGGTTCTGCTAAATTTTGCGGAGGCCACGAATGAATTGAACGGCCCTACGCAGGCCGTTTATGATGCGGTAAACGCCGTTAGAACCCGCCCGGGGGTGGATATGCCAGCTCTTCCCGAAGGCTTGAGCCAGGATGAAATGCGGGATAAAATCTGGAACGAAAGAAGGGTGGAATTTGCCTTTGAGGGCATGCGGTACAGGGATATCAAAAGGTGGAGATATGCTGAAGAATACATACCAACCCTCGTTGAACCGGGATCTGGTATAAGAAGGGAATTTGATCCTGCCAAACATTATTTGTTTCCCTTTCCACAATCCGAAATTGACATCAACCCTAACCTGGAACAGAATCCGGGTTATTGATAAAAGCATAAAAATAAAACATGAAGGCCTGTGGCTTTCATGTTTTATTGCTTTTTTTGAGTATTAATGGATCATAAAATAGCGGAACCTCTATGCCATCCATTCCACCCTTTCACCTCGGTTTTCCGGTCAGAAACTTTTTGGGCTACTTGAATCGGTAAGAATGATAATATCTGCGAGTTTTTCATAAGCTGACCAATCTGGATCAGCAAAGTCTTCCGCAGGAAAGCAGGATAGGGTAAGCAGGCGAAGTTTTTTCTTTCTGCTGCTGAGCTCGGAAACCGTTCCCAATCCCCCATCGCTGTGAAATCTTCCGGTTAGGTGCAGAATAATACTGTTTCTATTTTTTTTCCACGCCTTTAGGATACTTTCCGCCATGGTGGCATCCCGGAGAAGTTGCGCATGAAAAACGGAGGGACCCATGTGATGTCCATGGCCTCCCATGGCGGCATCGAATTTTTTGCGGTAGGGGTCGTTTTCTCCAGGAGGCTCAAATATACTGAAGTAGGAACTGGCTTTCTTTTCCAGGAGTTTAAGGGTTCCAATTCCTTTTCTACTAACCATGCTAGCGTACCGGGCAGGGACATTTGCCGCAATCACCTGTTGGTTGTTTTTTTTAGCCAGGTTCACCAAAGGGGCGTAATCTGCGTAGTTATTCCAGGCTTTGCCTTCTTTGATCAGGCTGGATTCACTGATCAGCCCTGCCAGGTACTCGTTAAGGACCAGCTGCACGTCCCGCTCAAACATTTCCATGGAGAGAATCACCTTCCGGCGGGTTGTAAGTAAGTCCTCGTAAAGCTGCCGCTGAAGGGCATGTGCCAGGCTATCGTTGTGTTCTTCACCAAAGAGGATTACGTCTGCCTGGTCAGAAAGGCTAATGATGTCCGAAAGCTCCAACGTCTGTTCGGTTGGGCTGTGGTATATTTTATAACCGGGTTTTTGGTAATCCTGTGCCCAGGTGGGAAAAATGACTCCCATCAGGACCAGCGTTTGAATCAATTTATACATATTCGGAAGTTTTAGTGGGAAATAAGGAATTTTTTTTCCCGTAATCAAATTGCCTTTACAATTTACCGATTATCGGCTTTCATGCCTGAAATAAAGCAGCTAACTTGCTTTCCTGTTACTTGCGTCAAAGATGAATTTCAAATCGTACACGAAGGAAATTGCCGGTCTTGATCCGAAACGGGATTACGAACGAATCGCTTACCTGCTGACCTTTCATTGTTTTCCCTGGGACATGGAAAAAGCATTGGAGTTTGCACTTTTCAGGACGTTTGCTGTGCCTTCCGTATCGCGGTTATTGGTAGCCACCGGGGAATTTGTAAACCGGACTCGTAAGCGCTACGATGACACCGAATTGATCCTGTATGAAATTCTTGAAAATGGGATGGACAGCGAGCGAGGCAAGGCCGCAATCGCACGCATGAACGACATGCACGGGCGGTTCAAAATTTCCAATGAGGATTACTTGTACGTACTGTCTACCTTTATTTTTGAGCCCATTCGCTGGATGGATAGGTGGGGCTGGCGGCCCTTTACCGCTTTGGAAAAAAGAGCCATACTAATCAATTATCAGGAGTTGGCCAAAAGGATGGGCATCAAACAGGTACCCGATTCGCTACCATCCTTTGAAGCCTTTAACCTGGAATATGAGCATTCCCATTTTTCCTTTCATCAGGCAAACAGAAAAATAGGTGACAAAACTCTGGATTTGCTAATTGGCTTTTATTTGCCGGAGAGACTGATCCCTTTGGGCAGGCCCCTGGCCTATTGTCTGATGGATGATCCCCTAAGAATGGCGATGGGATTGCCCAATCCACCAAAACCCATGTCGCTGATGGTAGCTAAATTTATGCGGCTAAAGGCGTTTTTGCAGGCTTCAGTACCGGAGCGAAAGAAGCCTGCCCTGGGAACAAAAAGAAAGCGTGCCACTTATCCCGAAGGGTACCGGATCGAAGAATTGGGAACCTTCAATCTCCGAAAATAGGTAGATTTACTTAATTTGGTAGTCCAGTTTCATGGTGATGGAAGCCGTTTTTGCTTTTGAGGAAGTATTGAAAGTGCCTCCCCAGGAGTAATCTTCTCCGGAATTTTGCCCGGTTATCTGAAATATTCCCATATTGGCGGTAATCAGCTTGCCGAGATTTGCTCCTGAATTTTCAGCGATCGTTTCTGCCCGGAGTCGGGCATCTTCGGTGGCCTTAGATATGAGTTCTATTTTCAAGTCGGCTAGCTGGGTGAAATAATAGCGGGGTGCCTGGGAGTAAAACTGGATTTCTTTATTGAGTAATTCTGTGATTTCACGAGCTATTTTCTCTACTTTTTCCACTTCTTTCGATTCAATGCTGATGTTTTGACTCAGGATATATCCGAGAAATGTATCGCCCATGAACCGGCCTTCTTCATTGTAATCAGCCCGCGTATTTCGGCGGGATTGCACAGCATTAAAGACAATTTCCTCTTGGGCGATTCCTTTGGAAGTAAGGTATTCCATTACCACCGTTCTGTCCTTTTCCAGGCCCGTGTAGGCTTCTCCGAGAGAATACGCTTGTTTTTCAAAATGCCCATCCCAAACGATCAGGTCCGAAATAAAGTCAGTTTCTCCGAGACCAGTGACGGAAATTTTGGATTGGGCAAGGCTTCTTTTCCAAAAGGCATTGCCTAAAATAATGGCTGAACTAACAATAGCCAGGGCAAAAATGACGGCAGTAAGGTGCTGTTTCATCGAAATAAATTTGTTGCTGCTAATTTCGTAATTATTGAATACATTACTCCGATAGGCTGGAAATAAAATTTATCCCCTCTTTTCAGAAAAAGCCCTTTTGGGTAAAACATGACATTAATCATGTTCGGGCCTTCCCAATATCACTATCTCCAGTCTCCACTGCTGCTAGCTTTGTAAAAAAAAGATTGGCTTATGCAGCGCAAATTGGATGTACATTTTGCCTTTCCCGATGACCTGGTTACTGCCCATTATCGGGTTCCCTCACCGAAAGGTTTTACGACTGCGATAGGGAATGAAAATCAGCGGCTGTTGGAAAGCGGACCGGCGCAACTCTACACGGCCCGCTTGCCAAAGGTGCTGGATTGGCTGCATGGATTGGATTACCCCAAGGCCATGGAAAGTGAACCCTGTGAGGTCCCGGTGTTGCTGTACGACCGGGAGCTATCTTTCGAACGATTACTTTTTCATTACGACGGCACACCGGCTTCGGCTAAGATTATCAAGCAATTTCTGGAATTGTTTTCAGAAAATATTTCAAACAGCAAGGCTACCATAATCTCTCCGGCATTTATACCCAAATCGAAATTAAAGGAGGAGCATGAGATCATTCAAGAGGTGCGGAATCGTACGGCAGAAACCTCGTTTATAAAATTTAATTTTAACAGAATCGGGGATTTCTGGTCCTATGCAGTTAAACATCAGTGTACGTTACTCGTCACGACCAAAAATAATCAGGCCGATCTGGCCAAAGTACTTTTTCATTTTTACAAGGGAGGCATGTGGTACGAGCGACTTTCTTTTTATTTGGCTTTATAAATCAGTATATTTAATGACTTTCGTCATACTTTTGACTTTTCAGCTGATGTAACTTGCTGCCAAATGGAAAAGACTTCGACCCGCTTTCATGATGAAACCCGCACCACCTGCTTCCATTGTGGGGAACTTTGTGACGAGGAAATTATTCTCCACGATGACAAAGGTTTTTGCTGCACCGGCTGTAAAACGGTTTACGAAGTGTTGAATGAAAATGATCTTTGCGACTACTACGATATCTCTGAAACCCCAGGAAGTAATCGGAAAAAGGAAAATAGCCGCTTTAACCGCTTCGACTACCTGGATGATCCGGAAGTTTTAGAAAATCTGGTCGATTTTAAGGATGATAAAAATATCCACATTACCTTTTATGTGCCCCTGATCCATTGTGCTTCCTGCATTTGGCTATTGGAAAACCTGCACCGGTTGCACGACGGCATTTTTTATTCAAGGGTAGATTTTATCAATAAAAAAGTACAGGTTAAATTTTCAAGAGAAAAAATCAGCTTAAAGCATCTGGTATCCCTGATGGCGGGCATTGGTTACGAACCGCAGATCCACTTGTCGGACATGGTTCATCCAAAAAAGCCAGCTGTAGATAGGAAATTGGTCTACAAATTGGCTGTGGCGGGCTTTTGTTTTGGCAACATGATGTTTTTCAGTTTGCCGGAATATTTTTCAGAGGCGGAATTACTTGGGGATGGTTTCAGGGAGTTGTTTCATTACCTGAACGTCCTGTTGGCATTGCCCGTGGTTTTTTATTCGGCGACGGACTATTTTAGAAACGCCTGGATGTCATTGAAAAACAGGTCGGTGAGTATGGAAGTACCCATTGCGATCGGCATAGCCACATTGTTTTTGTATAGCCTGTATGAAATTTTCGTGATGGGTCGGGAGGGATACCTGGATACGATGGGGGGGCTGTTGTTTTTCCTACTTGTAGGTAAATGGTACCAACAAAAAACCTTTGATACCTTATCCTTTGACAGGGATTATACTTCTTATTTTCCCATTGCGGTGAGCCGGATGGTGAAAGACCGGGAAGAAGTGATCCCATTGACGAAAGTTCAGGTCGGAGATAGAATCAGTGTGAGAAATGAGGAGTTGGTACCTGCTGATAGTGTATTGCTGGATGAAGCGGCATTGATAGATTATAGTTTTGTGACTGGCGAGGAGGTCCCGGTACGGGTTCAAAAAGGAGCGTTGGTCTATGCAGGAGGAAGGTTGAAAGGCTCGTCCGTGCAATTACTGGTTCAGAAATCACCCTCTCAGGGCTATCTTACCGACTTATGGAATCAGGAAACCTTTAACAAGGAAAATCGGGAAGATTCCCTTGCCTCCCTCGCTACCCTCATAAGTGGTAAATTCACCCTTACCGTGCTGTTGATTGCCTTTGGAGCGCTGGTTTATTGGAGTTTTTATGATTTGCCCATGGGAGTCCGTGCGTTTACAGCTGTTTTGATTATCACTTGTCCCTGCGCCCTGGCCATGTCCACGCCCTTTACTTTGGGTAATGTGATGCGGATTTTTGGAAAACGAGGATTTTTTCTAAAAAACTCCCAGGTTATAGAAAAGCTGGCCATGGTGGATACCCTGGTATTTGACAAAACGGGTACGCTTACTTCGCCTTCCAAAGCGCAGATACATTACGAAGGCGAAGCACTCTCGGAGGAAACCCTTTCGGTTTTGAAAGCACTGGTAAATCACTCCATTCATCCCTTGAGTAACCGGATAAATCGCTGGTTGGGAGATATACCAGCTGCCAAGCTGGAGCGAGTGGAGGAAGTTCCAGGCAAAGGACTAAAGGCCATTTACAAATCGCAGGACGTGTTTTTGGGAGCAGCGTCCATTTCCGGGATGAATGACAAGACCGGTTTCAAGAGTAAGGGGAATAAAGTGCATCTACTTTTAGAAGGAGTCCATTTGGGTACTTTCTATATTGAGAGTGGTATGCGGGAAGGCATGGCGGAAATGATACAAGCACTGGGTAAATCTCATTCCCTCCACCTGCTCTCAGGAGATCAGGATCATGAAAGGGCGCACCTGGAGGAAAAATTTGGTCCCGGAATGCACATGCATTTTCAGCAAAGTCCAAAAGATAAATTGAATCAAATTCAATGGCTTCGGGAAGAGGGAAAGCAGGTACTGATGGTCGGCGATGGACTAAATGATTCAGGGGCATTGAAAGCAGGGCAGGTGGGCATTGCGGTTACGGAAAACATATCTCATTTTAGTCCGGCAAGTGATGCCCTCTTGGATGGGGAAAAACTACGCTATTTACCCGCCTATCTTGAATTTGCGCGGCTGGGAAGGAGAATCATCAAAAGCAGTTTTGGACTCAGTTTTGCGTATAATGCCCTCGGCGTTTTCTTTGCGGTTCAAGGGTTGATAAGTCCAGTCTTTTGCGCTATTTTAATGCCTGCAAGTAGTATTTCAGTTGTTTTGTTTACGACCTTGGCTACGAATTATTTTGCCCGTCAAAAGGGCATGAACGAAAAACCCACATCAGTATGGAAGTGATATTTGTATTAATTGGAGTGAGCCTGGTCTTGGCCGGTGGTTTTTTAGTGCTTTTTTTCAAAGCGGTAAAAAGCGGGCAATACGATGATCAGCACACACCGGCTATGAGAATACTATTTGATCAAAAAACTAAAAACAAAACAAAAAATAAAACACCTAAAAAAACGAAGTGATATGTCAGGACCATTACTTGAACAGTTTAGTTACGATAATAAGATCGTAAAATACTTTGGTGCCGCCACCATTATCTGGGGGATAGCCGGTATGCTGATCGGGGTGATTGCTGCGACGCAGCTTTTTCTACCCGAGGCCAACATGGGCAATCCGTATACTACTTTTGGCAGGTTACGACCGTTACATACCAACGCCGTAATTTTTGCCTTTGTGGGCAATGCCATTTTTGCCGGGGTTTATTACTCCATGCCCCGCTTGCTGAAAGCGCCTATGTGGAACAAAACGCTAAGTTGGTTTCACTTCTGGGGCTGGCAGATCATCATCCTTTCTGCTGTCATCACCCTTCCTTTGGGTTTGACTTCCTCTAAAGAATATGCAGAGTTGGAATGGCCCATTGACATTGCCATTGCTATTGTGTGGGTGGCTTTTGGAGCGAATATGATCGGCACGCTAATCAAGCGTAGGGAAAAGCACATGTACGTGGCTATTTGGTTTTACCTGGCTTCCTTTGTGACCGTGGCGGTGCTCCACATATTTAATTCCCTTGCCTTGCCGGTATCGCTTTTTAAGAGTTATTCAGCTTATGCTGGCGTTCAGGATGCGCTGGTACAATGGTGGTATGGACACAATGCGGTGGCCTTCTTTCTCACCACGCCATTTCTGGGCCTGATGTATTATTACCTGCCCAAGGCCGCAAACCGGCCGGTATATTCGTACAAGCTTTCCATTATCCACTTCTGGTCCCTGATCTTTATCTACATCTGGGCAGGACCGCATCATTTGTTGTACACCGCGCTGCCGGAATGGGCTCAGGTCCTGGGCGTTGCTTTTTCAATCATGCTGATTGCTCCCTCCTGGGGAGGCATGGTGAATGGCCTGCTGACACTTCGCGGGGCCTGGGACAAGGTAAGGGTAGACCCGGTACTGAAATTTATGGTAGTAGCGGTTACTGCCTATGGCATGGCTACCTTTGAGGGTCCCTTACTCTCCTTGAAAAACGTTAATGCCATCGCCCACTACACCGATTGGATCGTGGCACACGTTCACATCGGCGGTTTGGGATGGAATGGCTTCCTGACCTTTTCCATGCTCTATTGGTTGTGGCCAAAAATGTGGAGAACCAATTTGTATTCTGTAAAATTGGCCAATACCCACTTCTGGTTGGGTACCTTGGGTATTCTTTTCTATGCCCTGCCCATGTACGTAGCAGCGCTTACCCAGAGTTTGATGTGGAAGGAATTCGGAGATGCGGGAAGGTTGGCCTATCCCAACTTTTTGGAAACGGTCATTCAGATCGTTCCCATGTACATGCTGCGGGCATTCGGTGGCCTTTTATACCTGTCAGGAGCCATTATCATGGTTTATAATCTGGTGAAAACGGCTGCCGTCGGATCCTTCCTCGAAGAAGAAGCCGATGAAGCCCCAGCGCTGGCCAAGCATGTGTCTACCAAGGGCGAATTTTGGCACCGGGCATGGGAACGAAAACCCGTATTCTTCACCATTCTGGCCACGGTAGCCATTTTGATTGGCGGTGTTGTCGAAATTATTCCTACCATTTTGATAAAATCCAACGTGCCCACCATTAGCAGCGTGGAACCTTATACGCCGTTGGAATTGCAGGGTCGAGATCTTTACATTTCCAATGGATGTGTCGGATGCCATTCTCAAATGATTCGGCCATTCCGATCCGAGACGGAACGCTACGGCGAATACTCCAAAGCAGGCGAATACGTTTACGACAGGCCATTCTTGTGGGGATCTAAACGTACTGGACCGGATTTGCACCGGGTAGGAGGCAAATATCCCGATAGCTGGCATTACCACCATATGGTAGATCCCCGGACCATGTCGCCGGGGTCGCTGATGCCTCCCTATCCCTGGATGACGACCAATTTGATGGATCACAGTAATATAGGCGCAAAGATCCGGACCATGCAAAAACTAGGGGTTCCCTATCCCGAGGGATATGATGAAGCAGCCATCAATGATTTGAACGCTCAGGCAGAATCCATTGTGGCAGGGCTGAAAGAATCTGGCGTAGAAGTCCTGCCTGAATCCGAGATAGTTGCGTTGATTGCCTACCTTCAACGACTAGGTACCGATATCAGTAAAACCACCAGTTCCAACCCATAAAACGGAAACGATCATGCAAAAGGAAATATTAAGATCCATAGAAAACATTGAAATTTATCCCATCATCTCCCTGCTGATTTTTGTAATCTTCTTTGTGGGGATGTTTTGGTGGGTCGTTCGTGTAGATAAGAATTACATTGACCACATGAAAGAAATGCCTTTGAAAGATGAACCTCAAAAAGATGAGTCCTATGAAAACGTTTAAACTGATTGGAGCTTCCTTATTGTCCCTGTTTTTGGTAATCCCTGGCCTTGCTCAGGAGAGTGAGGAAAGCTGGACCGCCCAACTGCAGCAACTGGATAGCGGCCAGGCAGCCTTGTTGATGATCATTGGGGTGGTATTGCTCTTAATCGTGGTCATCATGGGTTTGATGCTGTATTTGTTGTCTTTTCTGATGACCGTGATTCGCAAGGATAATCCGGCCCTGGCGGCGAAGCCTTCCTGGTGGGAAACATTCAAAGTGAAATTTGTAACGGGCAAAATGAAACCGATTGAGCAAGAAAAAGACATTCAGTTAGACCATAGTTACGATGGGATCGTGGAGCTGGATAATTTCATGCCTCCCTGGTTGAAATACGTGTTTTATATGAGTATTGCTTTTGCAGTGATCTATTTCGTTAATTACTCCGTACTTGGATTGGGGCAGAATCAATACGAAGAATACGAGGAGGAATTGGCCATTGCAGCTATGGAAGAAGAGGCCAGAGGGGAATCCATGCTGGCATCCATAGACGAGACCAACGTGGAATTTGATGCTTCTACTCCTACCATTGAAGCAGGTGAGGAATTATACGCAGGAAACTGTGCCGCCTGTCATGCCATGGATGGAGGCGGAGGTGTTGGACCGAATCTTACAGATGAGTATTGGATTCACGGTGGGGACATAAAAGATATTTTCTCAGTGGTTAAATACGGTGTGGTCGAAAAGGGAATGATTCCCTGGCAAGATCAGCTTAGTCCCGAGCAGATGCAGCAGGTTTCCAGTTATATCCTTTCTCTCCAGGGAATTACACCTGCCAATCCCAAAGAACCTCAGGGAGAAAAGTACGAAGCTCCCATTGAAGAACCAATCGATGCGCTGGGAGAAGATGAGCTGGGTTTAGAGCCGGTGGAGTAATCTATTTGGGTCGGGACAGTGTGTCCCGACTTTCCATTACCCGCCTTTACCTATTTAAAGTAAAATATAGTTATGGCAATAAAAAATGAAAACCTTGACCCGGATAAATTCCGGGATTCCATGGGAACCGTCACGAAAGAGGGAGGGAGAAATTGGGTGTATCCCAAGAAGGTTTCCGGAAAATTTTACAAGTGGAGAACCTATTTTTCATGGATTTTACTTGCCATTTTGTTTGCCGGACCCTTCATTCGAATAGACGGTCGCCCCTGGTTGTTATTCAATATTTTTGAGCGCAAGTTTATTATTTTCGGGGCCGTATTCTGGCCACAAGATACCCATTTGCTTATTTTTTTACTCCTGATTTTTGTCGTGTTTATTATCTTGTTTACCGTGGTCTTTGGAAGGGTTTTTTGTGGCTGGGCCTGTCCGCAGACCCTTTTTATGGAAATGGTTTTCCGTAAAATTGAATATTGGATTGAGGGGGATGCCAACCAGCAGCGGAAACTAAATGCCATGCCCTGGAATGGAGAAAAAGTGAAAAAGAAAGGACTGAAGATGACGATCTTTGTTCTCATTTCCTTACTAATTTCACACACGGTGATGGCCTACCTGATTGGGATAGATCAGGTCAAGGAAATTGTCCAGCAATCTCCTGCTGAAAACCCGGCCGGATTTTTAGGTTTGATCGCCTTCACCGGTATCTTTCTGTTTGTATTTTCCTGGTTTCGGGAACAAGCCTGCATTGTGGTTTGTCCCTATGGAAGATTACAGGGAGTTATGCTGGATAATCAATCCATCAACGTAAGTTACGACTACGTGAGGGGAGAGCCCAGGGGCCCCATTCGGAAAAATAAGGTGGAAGATAAGGCATTGGGAGATTGCGTGGATTGCACCCTTTGCGTTCAGGTTTGTCCGACGGGTATTGATATCCGAAATGGGGTGCAGATGGAGTGCGTCAATTGTACAGCTTGTATGGATGCCTGTGATGAGGTCATGGAAAAGGTAGATCGCCCGAAAGGCCTGATCCGCTATGCTTCGGAAACGAGCATCGTCACCGGAACGTCTAAATTGATTACCGGCAGGGTAAAAGCTTATTCTTCCCTACTTCTGTTGTTAATTGCTGGATTCGTAGCCTTGTTGGTTACGAGAGATGATCTGGCGGCAACCGTGACCCGGTTTCGGGGAATGACCTATCAGGAGCGAGAGGGTGGTCAGATTAGTAACTTGTACGAGGTAACGCTGATCAACAAGACCTTTGAGGCACAGGAGGTAAGTATCGTGCCGGAGGACCCTACTATTCGCATGGAAAAAGTGGGGGACACCGATTGGAACCTAACCGGGCAGTCTAAATTTGAAGGTCGTTTTTTTCTGGTAAAGGACCAGAATGACATGGTCGTGCCGCAGGAAAGCATCGTCCTTCTCCTGCAGCAAAACGGCGAAACCATTGACAAAATGGCCACCAGTTTTATGGGGCCGGTAAAAAATTGAACGCATTAAAAATAACACTATGAATTGGGGAAATGGAATAGTAGTAGTTTTTTTCGTATTCGTAGCCTTAATGGCAACCATGGTCACCATCTGTATGAAACAGGATGACCTTCATCTGGTGACGGATAATTATTATGAGGAGGAAATCAGGTATCAGGAACATATTGATAAGGTCAGCAATTCGTTTGAGTCTGAAAGAAAAGCCTTGCGGTTTGATGCCGGGAAAAAGGTATTGACCCTCAACCTTCCCATTGGGGCTCAGGGAGAATTGCATTTGTTCCGGCCATCGGATGCCAAAATGGATCGAAAGATTGCGGTGGACATCATGGAAAAGGATGTTAATACGGTCAGCCTCAATGACCTTGAGACAGGGTATTGGCGTGTAAAACTTACCTGGAAAGAAAATGGAAAAGGTTTCTTTGAAGAGAAAAAGATTGATTTATAATTAACGATGCTCTGGACCGCCTTTATATGGGGATTTTTGGGATCTTTCCACTGCATTGGAATGTGTGGTCCCATTGCGCTGGCACTGGCAGGAAAGGATAAAAACAAATACCTGGTAAATAAACTTCTGTACAATTCCGGGAGAACACTTACCTATTCCCTATTGGGGGGGCTGGTGGGCTTACTTGGCTTTTCCCTGGCAATGGCTGGCATTCAACAATGGCTTTCCATTTTGACAGGAGGGGTCCTGCTGATCATGGCATTTTCCTACCGCAAATCCGAAACCTGGATTTCCAATTCCTTTTTGTCCGCTGCATTAGCCAAATTAAAATCCCGTTTAGGGCGTACAATCAGACCCGGTGGTTCCCGGGCGTTTGCTTTATCTGGAATATTAAACGGCTTTCTGCCCTGTGGGATGGTCTACATGGCGTTGATGGCCTCGTTGGGGCTCCAAGGGCCCATACAAGGAATGGCTTACATGTTCTTTTTTGGTTTGGGGACGTTTCCGGTAATGATCCTTTTGATGATCTCCGGAAATGCCTTCTCTGCTGGCTTCCGGCTGAGGGTAAATCGATTGCTACCGTATTTTGCCCTGATAGTGGGCACCTTATTTATCATTAGAGGAATGGGCTGGGGGATACCCTACCTGAGCCCTTCCCTTTCCTTTCCTGCTGCACAGGCCACGGAACTACTGGATGGAAACATCACCCATTGTGAATAAGTAAAGGGCTTACATCTCCTTACCAGATTACTAACTCATTATTGGTTGATTGATCGTTACTACCAAATAGGTGGTAGACCAGCGCAAATTCGTGCGTCTGACCTGGTAACAGGTAGCTTCGATTTGACGGAAATTCATAGATGTAACCCAATCTAAACTTGTCGAACAACACCCCAAATTGAAGGTTGCTGGCATAGTCAAACCGATGCCCCCCACCAATCCATAGCTTGTTTCCCAGTAGGGTTTTTAAATTGAATTCAATGTTATCGGGCAATCCTTCCTGATTCCGGTAAAAACCATTGACAATCAAAGCAACCTGTGGAGAGAGGGTTTCTCTGAAGCCAGCTTGCGCAATGTAGGTGACAGGCCTTCCGTCCATGAATTCTTCTCCGCTAACTATCCTCCCTTTATTTACGTTTTGCATGGCATAGGAAAAATAGTAGGACTTATGGGTAAGTGCCAGCCCAATGTTAAAATCAAAAATTTGCATGTCCGAAAAGCTGCCCAGGTATTGACCAATAAGGGGATCCCCGGCTTGTTCACTGGATAGTGCATTTCCATCCAGCCTAATGGTTTGGTAATTTAGGCCAGCCCCCAATCGTAATTGGTGCTCGCTAGTCAAGCGAACCCTGCTGGCATAAGCAAGCAATAGCTCCGTTTCTTTAAAAGCACCATAGGTATCATGCATCAGGTTAATGCTGTAGGCATTTTTCCCCATCAGAGCAGGGTCTTCCAGTCCTTTCGCTTCGGCAAAATCCATTTCGGCACCAATAAAATAGGTTTTGGGAGCCCCCTCCATTCCGGACCATTGATTTCTAACAAATCCTCGTAAAGTACTCCCTTCATAACCCGTTAGGCCCGGGTTGAAATAACTTTGGAAATGGCTGAACTGACTGATGTATTTTCTTGACTGTGCCTGGAGATTACCGGTTTGAAAAGCCAGTATCAGTAGAACGAGGCAGGCTGTTATGGGTGCATGGCTGATTTTCATGTTCCTTTGATTAATCGTTAAAAATAGTGAGTACTCCCCGTCGGATTTCGTCCGTTTCTCCCAAACTGATCACCCAGAAATAGGTTCCGGTAGGCAATTCCTTACCTAAATAAGTTCCATCCCACCGCTCATTCGGGTTTTCTGTATAGAAGATGCGCTTGCCGCTTCTTTCATAGACTGCGATTTTGCTATCCTGATAATATCGGAGATCATTTACACCCCAATCGTCGTTGATGCCATCCCCATTGGGCGTAAACGAATTGGGTACAAAAATAGCTTCCAGATCGGCCCTGCTCCTGTTCAGGGTGAAAGTTTGGAAAATGGTATTCCCAGCCCTATCCGTGCTGCTTACTTGCAGGCTAAAGGAGGTTTTTCCCGGCAGGGCTTCCTGACTGTTCCAAAATAAGTCACTGCCTGAAATCCCGAAATAGCGGTTATCCATCGTTGATCCTGTTAGCTCATATCGGTGAATATTGTCTGCCGGATCCAAGGTGTTCAAGGCACCGATAATCGTCCCGGGATCACTATCAGCAGCAAACTCATCGGTGGATAGCGTGATTCCTTCCGGAAGGGCTTTGTCTTCAACTAAGATACTTAGAATAGGTTCCAACCCATCCGGATTTTGAATGTTGCCAAAGTCCGGAGTGCCTTTGTATTGATACAAACCAGCTACTTTGGTATCCAATACAGGAATCGTCCAATTAACCGGAATGCTGGTTTCCTGTCCATTACTGAGCCGTACGGTAATTTTATCCGGGAAGGAAACGGTTTCAAGTGGGGTATTCCATGGGATAGCGACCAACTCTGGATCTTCTATGGCTAACAGGTTTAGGTTTACCAGCGTTATCACGAATTCAGCGGTTTTATCATTACCGTCTTTATCGGTAGCTGTTAATTGGACAAGAATGGTTGCGGCATCGGAATACTTCGTTCCCGGAGCCGGACGCTGAACGAAATGAGATAATTCACAATTGTCCCGCGCTACTGCCACTTCGGTGAAGTCTGGCAATTCATAGCTGCCATTCAAATATATGGTTTGGTCCGCCGGAATGGATTCGATCACCGGCGCAGTGATATCCGCGATGACTACTTCCTGCGTCTGGGTGCTGCTGTTTCCATTCGAATCAGTAAATGTCCAGGTAATCAGCGTATTTTCCTGAATCGGAAGGGTTTTATCAGGTACTCCAAAAATATTTCCATCACAATTATCGCTCGCAGTGGGAGGCTCCCAGGATTCCAAACCACACTCCGCTCTCAATACGGGAAGGCTGGCGAGGGAGGGTAGCGGAGCGGATTGGTCTTCCAGATTCACCAGTACTTTTGAAGTAAATGCGTTTCCATTTTTATCCAAAACACTCACCTCAATTTCCTGTTCGCCTAAAGTCGTGCAATCAAAATCAACCCTGTCAAGAACTACGAGTTGACCGGCCGCCAGCGGTTGATCAAGCAGACTCACAGGTTCCAAGGTTGCTTTTCCTGATTCATCAAGGACCAGTGTGCTGTTTTTGACACGAGGAAGAATTTGGAAAGTGTCTCCGGAAAATTGAATTTGATAATTAGTGCCTGCACTCAGGCTTCCCTGATTGATGGCATAAGCGCCCACATCTTCCCCAATTTCCCTGTTTAGAGACCCGGAAAGTAGTGATTCGTCATCTCCGTTTATGAAACCGCTGCTGGTAAAGGTAAATACTGGATCGGCTTGCCCGTAGATTTTGCTTTGTCCAGCATCGGTGATGAGCACCAAGGCTTTTGGATTGATAGTAAAGTCGGCCGCTGTGAAGTCTAGCGTGTAATTGGCACCGGCCGTTAAATCTCCCTGGGTGATTGCATAAACGCCAACGTTTTCACCCGGCTCCCTGTCCAGCGCCCCGGAAAGTAACGATTCGTCTTCTCCGTTTACGAAACCGCTGCTGGTAAAGGTAAGGATAGGGTCATTCTGCCCGTAAACCTTGCTTTGTCCGGCGTCGGCGTTCAGCACCAGGGTTTGTGGATTGATTGAAAATCCGGCTGCTGTAAAGTCCATTGTATAATTGGCACCCGCACTAAGGTTCCCTTGACTAATAGCATAAGAACCTACATTCTCGCCCGGCTCCCGGTTCAGGGACCCGGAAAGTAATGATTCGTCCTCTCCATTAACGAAACCGCTACTGGTAAAGGTAAATACCGGATCGGTTTGGCCGTAAGTTTTGCTTTGTCCGGGATCGGCAGTCAGTACCAAGGTTTGCGGATTGATGGTAAAGTCGGCCGCTGTAAAGTTTAGTGTATAATTGGCCCCGGCCGTTACGTCTCCCTGGGTGATTGCATAAGTACCGACATTCTCACCCGGCTCCCTGTTCAGGGCCCCGGTGATTAGAGATTCGTCCT
>NZ_WNKF01000021.1 GCF_010119225.1 Cyclobacterium roseum
CCTTCACAGAAGCAGGGGATTACGAAGTGACCTTGACGGTGACGGATGCCCAGGGCGTAACGGATAATGCCAGCATTCAGATAGCCGTGGAGGAAGCGGTAGTAATACCAGTAGATCCTTCCTTCGAGCTACGCATCAATGCCGGTGGCCCGGCGCTGAGTCACGATGGTAAGGCCTTTGAAGCGGATAATTACTTTATCGGTGGAAAAAGCTACACCAATAGCAGTGCGACGGTACCGTCACTTTACCAGACTGAAAGGAGCTCGACACCTAAAGTCTTTGACTATGCGGTGCCCGTGCCAAATGGTACATTCCAGGTAATTCTCCACTTTGCTGAGATTTTCTGGGGAGCTAACGGAGGCGGTGCTGACGGAATTGGCAAGCGGGTATTTGATGTGAGCCTTGAGGGCGAACAAGTACTGGATGGCTTGGATATCAATGCGGAAGTAGGAACACAGACCGTACTGACGCGAAGCTTTGAAGTGACGGTGACTGATGGTGAGTTGAGCATGAATTTCACCTCGTTACCGGGAGTGGACCAGCCGAAGCTATCAGCTTTTGAAATCCTCGGAATTAATGAGCCACCTGTAGCCGAAGCATCTGCGGATAAAACTTCGGGAACTGCTCCGCTGACGGTTAACTTCACTGGAGAGAACAGCAGCGATGCGGAAGGTGCGGTGAGCTACTTCTGGGAATTCGGTACGGGAGCTACTTCCACGGAAGCGAATCCGGCATATACCTTCACAGAAGCAGGGGATTACGAAGTGACCTTGACGGTGACAGATGCCCAGGGCGTAACGGATAATGCCAGCATTCAGATCGCTGTGGAAGAAGCGGTAGTGATACCGGATGATCCTTTCGAGCTGCGGATCAATGCCGGTGGTCCGGCGCTGAGCCACGATGGTAAGGCCTTCGAAGCGGATAATTACTTTATCGGCGGACAAAGCTACACCAATAGCAGTGCGACGGTACCGGCTCTTTATCAGACGGAGCGAAGTTCACCAGCGCAAGTGTTTGATTATGCAGTACCTGTTGCGAACGGAACCTACCAGGTGATTCTCCACTTTGCGGAGATCTACTGGGGGGCAAACGCTGGCGGTGCCGGTGGCACAGGCAAGCGGGTATTTGATGTAAGCCTTGAGGGCGAGCAAGTACTGGATGGCTTGGATATCAATGCAGAAGTAGGAACACAGACCGTCCTGACGCAAAGCGTTGAAGTAACGGTGAGTGACGGGGAGTTAAACATGGACTTGTCCTCCTTATCCGGAGTAAATCAGCCAAAACTATCAGCGTTCGAGGTAATCAGTGTAAGCGGTGGATCCATCGCCACTGACCTTGGGTTGCGTACCACTGAGGAAAGTGCGCCCATGCTGGTAGCCAGTCCCATGGAGGGAACGGGACCATTGATGGTGAAATTCTCAGGAGATTTACTAGGAACTGCTGATCCGGAATTGGGTTACTACTGGGATTTTGGAAATGGTAATGCTTCGAAGGAAAAGAATCCGGTTTCGATTTATACCGAACCTGGGGTATACGAAGTCAAGGCTCGAATCAGTAAATACGGTGTACCACTTTATACCGAAACGCTACAGATTACGGTTTTTGAAGACGTTGCAAACTTGGAAGTTGATTCATCAACAGCTAGTCCGGTAACGATAGAAATGTATCCGAATCCGGCATCTACCTTCCTGAAACTTAGCTTGGATCATGAGACGGAGCAGATCGCCGAAGTCAGAATATTTGATCTGAGAGGTAGGTTGGTAAATACCTTCGTGCCAGGTGATAGCTCATTGAGCAAGTCCTACGAAATCTCCGTAAATGACCTGCCTGCAGGGGTGTACTTTGTGAGTACCATCACCCATTCGGGTCACCGGGACATGCAGCGACTAATTGTAGTCCGCTAAAAGGTGAGTAAGGAGTTAATGAAAGGGAGTCCGATTTCGGGCTCCCTTTTTTGATTCGAATTATCCAGTGGTCTGTTATCAATGCGTCACCCGGTTCATCGCTTGCCGGCATTTATTCCCAGGTTGTAGCTGGAATTGTAATTTGAAATAAGGCAAGAAATCCTAATTTCTCGGATTAGCCAATTTATGGGTAACGACGCTGCATTTCTAGATAGGTAATCGAACTTGAGCCAGACGGGTATGACGCTAACCACACCAGGTAGGATGTCCCGATCAATTGGGAAAACAAGCGATATTTTCTTAAACGCTGTTCAGATCAGGTTACTCCGACTTTTCGGCAGGGAACGGGTTGGGATCGGTAAAGAACAATTATTAAACAGGATTTAATTGATTGTAAATTGAGGCCCTGAAGCTAATTGCGGAGCTTTCTTTGATGAAAATGAGTGCTTTATTTTTGATAATTCAGGGAATGCTTTATTTTTGAATTCTGAAAGAAATTTTTCTTTCTGAAACTCAGAATTAATTTTTATTCAGGGAGAAGATAATCAATTTTATAGTAGCAGCATGCTCGTGTAGTTTTTAAACCATAGATAATGAAAATACAAAACATTTGTTGTATTGGGGCAGGATACGTAGGAGGTCCTACCATGGCCGTAATCGCTAAAAAATGTCCCAATATTAAGGTTACCGTAGTGGATATCAACGAGGCGCGAATTGCTGCCTGGAACGATCAAAATGTGGAGAATATCCCCGTGTATGAACCGGGTCTACCTGCCGTTGTGGCCGAGGCAAGGGGAAGAAATTTGTTTTTTTCGAATGATGTGGACAAGGCTATTGACGAGGCTGAAATGATTTTTATTTCCGTGAACACCCCTACCAAGACCTACGGAGAGGGTAAAGGGCAGGCAGCGGACCTGAAATGGATCGAATTATGTGCTCGCCAGATTGCTCGGGTGGCAAAAGGAGATAAAATTGTAGTAGAAAAGTCCACTTTACCGGTCCGAACCGCCAGCACACTCAAAGATATTTTGACTCATACGGGAAATGGATTGAGTTTTCAGATTCTATCTAATCCTGAGTTTTTGGCAGAGGGCACGGCTGTTGACGATTTGATGAAACCAGATCGGGTATTGATCGGCGGAGATCAGACAGAAGAAGGGTTAGTGGCCATACAGGCACTGGTGGATGTTTATGCTCATTGGGTTCCGAATGAAAAAATACTGACGACAAACGTTTGGTCCTCGGAGCTTTCTAAACTGACTGCCAATGCTTTTTTAGCGCAGCGGGTTTCTTCCATCAACTCCCTATCCGAATTGTGCGAACATACCGAAGCGGATATCAATGAAGTGGCCAGGGCGATAGGAACTGACTCACGGATTGGACCAAAATTTTTAAAGTCTTCTGTTGGTTTTGGGGGTTCTTGTTTTCAAAAGGACATCTTGAACCTGGTATATATTTCCAGAACCTACGGTTTACAGGAAGTGGCGGATTACTGGGAGCAAGTGATCATCATGAATGACCACCAGAAAAGAAGGTTTGCCAAGAAAATTATTAACAGCTTGTACAACACGGTGAGTGGGAAAAAGATCGCTTTTTTGGGATGGGCTTTTAAAAAGGACACCAACGATACCCGGGAATCAGCTGCGATATATGTGGCAGACCACCTTTTGAACGAACAATCGGCCATCGAAATATATGATCCAAAAGTAAAAAAGGAACAAATATATACCGATCTGGACTATTTAGGATCAAGATCCCCAGAAGAAAACCGGGCGAACCTTTCAGTGGGTTCCGATCCCTATAAAATTTGTGAAGGAGCTCATGCCGTAGCCATACTGACCGAGTGGGATGAATTTAAATCCTATGACTGGCAACGAATATATGATAGTATGCTGAAACCAGCGCACGTGTTTGATGGCAGGAATTTATTGGATAAAGAAGCATTAAAATCGATTGGATTTCAGGTTCATGCCATCGGGACGGCTGATTGAAAAATGGAATCTTGTTGGTATATCAGTAATAAAAAAAAGGGTGCATGCTTCGTCACCCTTTTTTATTTTTAGTTAATGGAAATACCGGTTACTTCTTTACATCGTCTTTTACCTCATTCATAATCTTTTCTAAGGCTTTGACATCAAGCTGTTCATCTTTTGCGAAAAAAGAAGCCAACTTAGCAAATGAACCACTAAAGTAACCTGAAAGCAGGTTTTTTATAGTGAAGCTCCGGTATTCATCTTTCGAAACGATGGGATAATACTCGTGTGATTTTCCATACGCCCGGTGCTTGACAAAACCCTTCCGTTCCAGTATGCGTATTATGGTGGATACCGTGTTATACGCCGGTTTTGGTGCTTTCATTTTTTCCAGGACATCTTTGACAAATCCTTTCTCAATGTCCCATAGAATCTGCATGATCTGCTCTTCTGCTCTTGTTAATTCTCTCATAATTTTTAATAAAGTAGGTGATTTTGCATGAACTTAACCATTTAGTTTTTTAATTGCAAAGCTTTTTTAAAAAAAATATGTGATAAAAGGAATTATTCAAAAAATACTACTAAAAATGAAATACACTGGCCAAAAATAACTGGCCTCTCAGAAAAAAGGAACGGCACGCGTCAAAAGCTGTTACATTGAGCCTAACGCGCCTGTTTCAATTTAATAATCCCGGTAGCGTGCAATAATTTTACGATGGGGTAGGTAGGGTCGAATTCAAACCATTTCACAGCAAAATTTACCCTCATAGGTAACCGGTGATGGTTGTTTTGGAATAGTTCTCCCAGCATCAAAAAATCCAGAAACAAGGAATTTTTAGAATGGTCGTTATTGTCAAAATTCGCATAACCATATTTATGACCGCTCCAGTTGACGATGGCACCGTGTACCGGGCCCATCATGAAATGAATAGGGAGTAGAAAGTACATCCACCAATGGGTTCCCGCCAATTCAAATACGCTAATGCTCAACACATAAATAAGGACATACACCAATACCCAACCGATGCGTATAATCATGGTGTCAGCGAAGCGATCAAAACGATTCCAATCAGGGACATCTTTTGAAAACCTGTCCTCTGCCTGTACTTTGAAGGTAAAATGTTCGTTGTAGATTTTCTTAGTTTTCCACATCATGGTAAACAAATTTTCAGTGTGATGTGGGCTATGTGGGTCTTTGGGAGTATCGCTATAAGCATGGTGCATCCGGTGTAAAATGGCATAAGCTCGCGGAGATAGGTACGAACTTCCTTGCGCAACCCAGGTAAATAGGTAGAAAAACTTTTCCCAGAATTTACTCATGATAAACATCTGATGAGCCGCATAACGGTGCAGGAAAAAACTCTGACAAAACAGGGAGAAATACCAATGAAGTAAGAATAAAATTATTAAGATCACTGTTTTTAAAATTTAATGAGAAGCGTAAAATTAATCCCAAATTTCGTTACTATTTCATCGCTTGGAATATTTTTTACGAAAGGTGATAAAATTCATCTAAACGAAAGGAGAAAACCCTCTTTTCTATCGGCCATTTACCTATTCTTTTATTTCTAACATAATTGGGTTACATTTAGGTTCATAATGCACAAACCCAAAATAATACATTCCGTTCCGGTAGCTCCGGATCAGTCCGCCCTCTCACCAGGTGTGAAAGAGAATGAAACAGAACTGTGGGATCAGTTTAGAAAGGGAAGTGAGTCGGCTTTTATTATTATTTACGATCGCTATTTTGAAAAATTGTTTCAATATGGCAATCAACTTTCCGGCAAGCCAGCATTAACAGAGGACTGTATCCAGGATGTTTTTATTCAAATCAGGCAAAAGCGAGCAGGGTTGGGAGACACCAATTCCATTCATTTCTATCTGATGAAATGCCTAAAGCGGAAGTTGATTCGGGAGATGAAAAAAGACAGAAATACCACGGAGTTTACCTATCCCGATCAATTTCTGATTACCTATTCGCACGAGAAAACACTGATTGACCGGCAAATTCATGAGGAACAAGCCTCGTTGCTCAACGCTTCTTTGAAACAACTTTCCGGCAGAAAAAAGGAAGCCTTGTACTATTTTTATTTTGAAGGATTAAGCTACTTGCAGATTAGTGATTTGATGGGGCTTTCTCATGTAAAATCGGCGAGAAACCTGGTATATCAAGCGATTTCGTCGCTTAAGAAAGCCAGTAAAGGTGAGCTGAAATAATCCAAGTAATAAGGGTTTCCCGTACGCGCTAAATTTTAATCTACTAAGGTAAGGTCTGGAAAAAGAAACTTTTTTTCACAAATTCCCATGTCATTTGATGTCGTGCTGCCTTATAGGGATGTAAGCCTATAGCACATGCAGAAGCAAGATGATATTTTCTTATTTTTATTAACCAATCCGGAATTTGTCCGCTGGGTAAAGAAGCCGAGTCCAGAGCTAGAGACCTATTGGAAAAACTGGATGCTGGCTCATCCTGAAAGTCTAGGAGCGGTAAAAAGGGCGAGGGAAATGGTGGCAGGTTTGCGGCAACCATCTTTTAGACCAGATGCTGATGCCAAAAGTAGGGTTCTGCAAACTATTTTAGTGAGTGAAACGATATCGGATCAGCAATTTTCAGAGAAATCTATTGATCGCACCAAAACCTTTTTCTGGTTTGCCCTTGATCAATGGACTAAAGTAGCCGCCATCTTATTCCTGACGTTATTTTCTACGGTTTTTTTTAATAAAATGACCATTTCACCGTCCGCTCAGGAAGAAGAGGTGATTCCGGTACCGGAACTTGTTACCAAAGTTACTCAATTCGGGGAAAAATTGAATATTAAACTTCCTGATGGATCTTCAGTCTGGTTGAATTCGGGTAGTGAACTGGAATTTCCGGAAAAATTTGACTCTTTGGAACGGAGGGTCATTCTCCGCGGAGAGGGCTTTTTTGAAGTGATACCTGATCGCCATCGGCCATTTCGTGTGGAAACGGGAAAAATAGTCACCGAGGCCTTAGGCACCTCCTTTGCTATTAATGACATAGTGGAGGACAAGCTGGAAATTTCCTTGGTCAGCGGTAAAGTAAAAATCAATCATACCAGCACAAGGGAAACCGTTTTACTAAATCCCGGAGAGCAACTTCGTTACAGAAATTCCAATCAAAGCATGGAGGTGGGTTCCTTTTCGGTTGATAAAATACTGGGCTGGAAAGATGGAGTATTGCAATTTTCAAACGCAGGTTTTGAGGAGGTAATCAATAGCCTGGAGCGCTGGTATGGGGTACAGATCACGTTTTCAGGCCGTCCGGATAATTCCTGGCGATTAAGTGGCCGATACACCAATCAAAATCTGGACCTGGTGCTAAACCGAATGGCTTACATAGAATCGTTTGATTACCGTATTAAAGGAAAAAATGTTCACTTAAAATTTTAAAAATATGAAATAAACCCAAAGGATTAAAAATGGAGCTACGGCTCAAAAAAAATGGTTCGGCATGGAAAGTCATTGGGGAATGCACCATCACCGAACCAGGCTTAATGAATGTATCAATAAACCTCTTAAAAGTATGAAATTTAACTTACAAAAGACAATCTACATGTTGTCAAGGTATTTTCTTTATGGGTTCACCTTGCAGTTGGTGTTTCTCAACCTGGTATTGGCAGGTAATGTTAACGCCCAATATGAAACGATAGACAAGGTTTGGGTTACCCTGAACCGGCAGGAAATGTCTCTGGGTCAATTTTTCAGACAAATTGAGACCAGTACATCCTATTCATTCTCCTATGATCGTAACGATATCGACCCGACGGTGCGGGTTGAATTAGGGTCCGACAATGCCAGCGTGGAGACCATGCTTCGGGAAGTTGCGCAGCAAACTTCTCTGAGTTTCCGGCAGGTCAACGATCAGATAGATGTCAGGAAAGTAAGCCCGGATGAAACGGAAAGCGTGACCGTGGTAGATCAGACCGTGAGTGGTGTGGTCAGAGACGATCAGGGAGAGCCCTTACCCGGAGCCACGGTATCTGTCAAGGGTACTTCTACCGGTACGGTTACCGACTTGGATGGAAGTTACTCCCTGACGGTACCCGATGGTTCGGTGTTGGTATTCTCCTACATCGGTTACGATTCACAGGAAGTTACGGTAGGAAACCAGACCGTTATCGACATTTCCTTGACCATGGATGAATCATCCCTGGAAGAAGTAGTGGTAATTGGATATGGAACTCAAAAGCGGAGTGATCTGACGGGGGCTGTTTCTTCGGTAAAAGCCGAGCAATTGACAGCTTATCCAGCCATTGATGCGGTGCAAGCCCTTCAGGGCCGCGCTGCGGGGGTTCAGATTCAAGCCAATAATGGTGCTCCCGGGTCCAGTTTGAAAGTTAGAATCAGAGGAGGTACTTCCATCAATGCCAGCAGTGATCCGATTTTTGTGGTGGATGGTTTCATTGGGGCAGCCATGCCCCCTCCGGAAGATATTGCTTCCATTGAGGTGCTAAAAGATGCTTCGGCCACCGCCATCTATGGTTCCAGAGGTGCCAATGGGGTTATCATGGTGACTACTAAAAGAGGTAAAAGCGGAGCTGCGAGGGTTGAGTTCAATACCTCGTATTCCATGCAAAACGAAATCAACCGATTGGATTTGTTGAATGCAGAACAATTCAACGACTACATTTCGGATGCCAGGCCGAATATTGAGCCTGCGGGGGGCGATACAGATTGGCAAGATCAGATATTTCGGACAGGAGGCATACAAAACTACCAACTGTCGATCAGCGGAGGGACGGACAATGTAAATTATTATGTTTCCGGTGCCTATTTTGATCAAAAAGGGGTGATCATCAATTCGGATTTCAATCGGTTTAGCATTACCAGTAACCTGGACATTCAGGCTTCGGAGAAACTTAAATTCGGTTTGAATTTATTTGCTCGCCGGAGCAGTAGTGACGGGGTGAGAACGCAGGAAGGTTCCGGAGGTCTTACTCCGGGTGTGGTGGCCTCGGCTTTTAAGTTTGAACCAGACCAGCCGATTTACCGGGAGGACGGAACGTTCACGGTAGCCCGACTGAACGACCCGCATGACAATCCCTATGCAGTAGCCACCCAACTGATCAATGAAAATGTAAACGATCGGTTTCAGGGAAATTTCTTTGCCGAGTATGACTTGTTGGAGGATTTGAAGTTTAGAACTACCTTCGGTGCTACGGCCAATACCAGTCGTACCGGCCTGTATTCTCCGACTACTGTTACTGAAGGTAGAAATGTAGGAGGCGATGCCCGGATAAATGCTTCCAGAAATACCTTGCTACTAAATGAAAACTACCTGACATACACCAAAAATTTTGCAGGAGACCAAACCTTTTCGGCCATGGCGGGGTACTCTTACCAATCTTCAGAAAATGAAAATTGGGGAGCCAGGGGCACTTCGTTTATTACGGATGCATTTTCATACCGGAACCTGGGTTCTGCTGCGGTCTGGCAAAGGCCTAGTTCCGGACTTTCTGACTGGAGAATCTCTTCTTTCTACGGTCGATTGAACTATTCGATGGGAGACAAATACCTGCTGACTTTTAATGCGCGTTACGATGGGTCTTCTTCTTTTTCCAGAAATAACAAGTGGGCCTTTTTCCCTTCTGGTGCCTTCGCCTGGAATATGAAAAACGAACGCTTTCTCGAAACTTCAGATCTGATTAGCTTCTGGAAGTGGAGGGTAAGCTACGGTATTACCGGAAATCAAGCCATATCCCCTTACCAAACACTGGCTAGATTTTCGCCCGTATTCACCGTAATCGACGGGGCTGCTGTGAATGCCGTTCGCCCAACAACAGTAGCCAACGATAACCTTACCTGGGAAACTACCGCTCAATTTAACCTGGGAACGGATATAGGTTTTTGGGATGATCGGGTGACTTTATCGGCTGAATATTACCGTATGGTCACTTCAGATTTGTTGTTTGCCGTTCAATTGCCCCAGTATTCAGGGTATACCAACCAACTCAGAAATATAGGTGAAGTGGAGAATAAGGGGATAGAGTTAACCGTTGGTTCCCGGAATCTGGTAGGGGCTTTTCAATGGGATATGGATGTCAATTTCTCCAGAAACCGAAATACGGTCTTGTCATTGCCCGAAGGAAACGAAATCCAATACGGGTCCGGACCCGGACACATGGTAGGCCTTGGCACCACGCAATTGCTGAAAGAAGGATACCCCGTAGGAAGTTTCTTCGGATGGGTCTATGATGGAGTGTACCAGGAAGGCGAAGATTTCCTTCCGGGGGGCGGTTTTGAGCAGACTCCTGGTGGAGAAAGGTTCCGGGACTTGAATGGAGATGGGACCTTAAACAGTGATGACAGGGAAATTATTGGCAACCCACATCCTGATTTCTTCTGGGGCTGGAATAACGATTTCCGATACAAGAATTTTGACCTCAATATATTCTTTCAGGGTTCTTTCGGAAACGATATCCTGAGTTATACCCTTATGGAGTTGGATTTAATGTCAGGTATCAATAACGCCACCACGGCGGCATTGAACCGATGGACACCTTCAAATACACAAACAGATATCCCTAAGGCTTTTAACGGAAGGACAAGAAGGGTATCTACCCGTTGGATTTATGACGGCACCTTTACCCGTTTGAAAAACCTTTCCTTGGGATATAATTTCCCTCAACGAATAGTAGACAGGTTGAATCTTTCCAGGCTGAGGGTTTATGTCAGTGCGCAAAACGTCTTGACATTTACCGAATACGAAGGATATGATCCCGAGGTGAATTACCGCTCTGGCGGTGCCACCGATGGTAACCGAAATATGGGGCTGGATTACGGAAGTTATCCCAACGCAAAAAATTATACCGTGGGATTAAACGTAGGATTTTAAATTAGCCAACTAAATTGAAATAACCATGAAAACGAAAATATATAAAACTTTGGTTTTGGCCACAGCCTGTTGGTTTGCCGGATGTACGGATCTGGAAGAAAGACCGGTAGGATTGTTAGCACCTGAAAGTTTGTTTAATTCTGCCCAAGATGTGGAAACAGCCATCTTCGGAGCTTATGGCTGGATGGCTTCCGAAAGATTGTACGGAAGGCAGTTTGTATCCGCCCTGATGCTTCGGGGTGATATGGTAGATATTGGAGATAGAGGCACTCCTGCCGAGCGGCAGCAAGTGAATGATTTCAATATGGATGATAATAACGGGATGGTCAGGTCTTTCTGGCCGTATTGGTACCAGGTGATAAGTGCGGCAAATGCAGGTATTTCGGGAACCGAAGGCCTGGAATTAGAAGAAGAAGTGAGAAACAGATTGGTGGCGGAGGCCAGATTTGTACGGGCTTTTAGTTATTTTCATTTGGTTCGGGTATTTGGCGACATTCCTTACATCGATTATTTTATCAATGATCCGGAAGCGGTTAAGGATATTTCCAAGACCAGCGCATCAGAAGTATATCAGGGTATTGTGGCTGACTTGGAATATGCCAAACAATGGTTACCCGATAACCAACCAAACAATGTACGGTCTAGGCCTACCAAGGGTACGGCAGCTTCGTACCTTGCTTCCGTTCACCTCACACTTGAAGATTATCCGGCGGCTTATGAAGAAGCCAAATGGGTAATTGACAACAAGGAAAGGTTTGGCTACGCACTGGAGGCAGATTATCAAAACCTATTCCGGGCCGAAATGGCCGATAACCTGGAGGAACACATCTTTGCGCTGGACTTCTTGGGACAGCAAAATGGTGGCGGCGGTGCCAATGACGATCTCATGCCACCAATGACAGGTATTCGGGGGGCGGACCAGCTTGGTTGGAGCGTTTTAGTTCCTTCGATGGCTGTATACAATACCTGGGATGATAGGGATTATCGTAAAGAAGTTAGCTTTCAGTCTGAGGCCTTGATAGACGAGGTGTTGGAACCTTTTTCGGAATTCGCCAACACACAAAGGCCGCACATCGCCAAATACAGAATGTACCCAGGGAATAGCAATTCCGATGGAAGGTATTCTGACCATAATTATGCGGCCATGCGGTACGCAGAAGTGCTACTCATCGCTGCGGAAGCGGCGACCGAAGTTAATAACGGCCCTACAGCAGAGGCAATTGGCTATGTCAATGCCATCCGGGAGCGGGCTAGAAATGCGGGCGGGGTACAAAATACCTTCCCGGAAGATGTCCAGGCAGGCCTGGATGAGGCAAGCTTTATTGACTTGGTACTCAATGAGCGGAGACTGGAACTTTCCTTTGAGTACAAAAGATGGTACGATATCAAAAGGAGAGAGCTCGGAACGCAGGTGTTTACAGGAAGTGAAAGCCTGGAGCCACACCCTAATTTTGATCCTGCCAGAGACTATCTGATGCCATTGCCGAGGATTGAGTTGGATGTAAACCCTAATCTGGGACCACAAAATCCGGGGTATTGATCCTGGATTAATAACGGAAAAACTGAAAGGCGGTGGGAGCTTCTCACCGCCTTTTATATATCAAAATGGTCACCTGACCTGCCTGATTTTTTAGCTTATTCTTTTAATCTACTCCTGGTTCTTCTCGGATTAAAATGCTATTTCTTGTTCCAATAAAGGAACCCCACCTGCTCCTTTGATTTGAAAATTCATTAGTTGGTCCTGCCAATTGATCTGTAATAGGCCATAATGAAGTTGGTGTATGACCTTTCCTATCCGATACCGATTTGGCTCCCCTGAATAGCCGGTATAAGCATGGGTCAGGCCGCTGCTGGTAATCTCATATAGCGAATCTCCATTTCCCAAAGACATTCGGGATATTTCCGAAATGTGTCGATCTCCGCTTAGCAGGACCGTATTCTTCGGAGCGGTGTTACGGATCAGGTCCAGCAATTTTTTTCTTTCTTTCGGGAAATTCGCCCATTTTTCAAATCGATGTTCTTCCGGAATGACCTGTATACTTGAAGCAATTAGGTTTATCGCGGCTTCATTATTTTCCAATTCATTTTCCAGCCATTTCCACTGAGCTTCTCCCAGAACGGTTCCCTCCTGATTAGGAATATAGTGTCCGTTTTCCCTGGTTATCGTGTCTCGATGATACCGGGTATCGAGTAGAAAAAGCTTCACTTGCTGCTCTTCCGCACCAAAAGTATGGACCGAATATGCACCTTTCCGGGCTCTTCGGGGGCTGGAGGCAGGCACTTCTAAAAAATCCAGTAATAACTGCTGGCTGGAATCTTTTTGGCTAAAAAATTTTCCTCCATCATTGATCCCATAATCATGATCATCCCAAATACCCACCACTTGAGTTGATTTTCTTAATTTCTGATAATCAGGCTGGTTAAATTGCATGGTGTAATCGGCGGCCATTTCCTGCATGTCTGGCGTATCTGCATAGATATTATCACCTAGCCAGGCCCAGACATCCGGATTATCATTTAAAATTGGTTTCCATAAAGGCTGGTCCAGTTGCTGCCGGTTGCAGCTACCAAAGGCCAGTGTGAACGTTTCGTTTTCTCCAGCGGTTTTCGCGGATGGGCTCGAACAGGAAGCGATGAGCAAACTCAGCATTAACATAGAAAGGTGCTCGAATGAAATGCATTTCATAGAGGGGGGATTTGCGATTCTCTAACGTAGGTAAAGCTAAGCAGCTAACTTCAATATACGGGAAATTCCTTGGCCAATCCGGAAAAGTTATCGATCATTTGCCACTGGTCCTTGCCGACTTTCTGCCGCGCACCGACCGCTGAACTACCATATTGAATAAAGGTCAGGGCACTGGCCAGATTTGCCTCCCGGGTGTCTCCCCAATTAAAAGCAGGGTTGTCTACGGAGGGGATGGTAACTGGGAATCCATTGTAGTAAGCGGCATTTCCTTCTGCGTTGGCAATGGCAAAGGTGATTGGAACCAGTTCTACTTCATTTTGCGATAGTACTTGATTAAACTGAGAAAGGGGGAAAGATCCCACCGGTTTGCCATAGGTTTTTTGACCCACCAATACCACCTCCATATAGGGGCTCAGACAGTTAATCAGTAGCTCGCTGGCAGAGGCAGAACCCCTGGAGGTAATCACCACCAGGCGATTCAGGTTCAAACTACCGGTTTTAGTGAATTGAAAGGTTTCATTCAAATCGCTTTTATCCCGATTGAGCGCATTGGTATACATGAGTTTTCCGTCATCAGCCGCTGGGATCAAGGCATTCATGATTTGTTCGGCCACATCTACCGACCCACCGCCATTATACCTCAAATCCAAGATAAGCTCATCGACCCCTTCGTCTTCAAAATAGGACAAGGTTTCTTCTACTTCCTCGCTTCGGTTAGGACTAACCCCCGGGCTGACTTTAAAACTGTTGTAAACCCAGTAACCTACCCGTTTGCCGCCAGTTTCCATCACATTCCGGTAAAGTACAGAATTGGCCTGGTATTCAGCTTTTGTATTTTGGCGGGTGGTGGTCGATCCATCGGGCAGTTTGAAAGTGAAGGTATTCGTGACCCCCGGGGAATTCTCTCCTAATTCAAAGTTATATCCGCTACCTATTCGGTATTCTTCGATGGTCTTTCCATTGATCTTCGTAAGTTCCCAGCCCCTTTCCCAACCATCTCGTCCTGCCGGTGAGTCCTCATAAACAAAGGACACATACAATTTTCCATCTTCACCCAATCCAAATCCAAATCCATGACCTGCATTTTGGCCTGTAAAAGCCCTGTCAAAAGCTTCCCGGGTGGTAAGGTAAGACCAGCGATCCAGTTGCAGGTACATTAAGTCATACAATAGATCATCGTTGCTACGGTATTCGGTGGGATTTATGGCCACCGGCAGCTCATCATTCCAGTAATACCATTCCTTCATGCTCTCAAAAATGGCTTCTTTCACCAGGTTTTGGCTGGAAGGCGTTTCTCCCAAATCCTCGTTGCACGAGGTGAGGGTGAATGAAAATACCAGTAAGAAGCCAATAAAATAGTTTTTCAATTTCAATGTCATAACCTATAATTTCCCTTTCTACCAAAGATTAACGAGAAAAAAGTCGAAATGGATGTACAGGATGCTAACAATTCCGCACTGCCAAAAAATTCCCCTGGCTTTTCAAAAGGCAATGATAAAAAATTATTTACACCTTTTTACAAACCACTTCCTGCCTCTAGTTGTTGTTTGTTCGGAGTTCATTAAAGAGAAAGCAATGACAGAAAAATCAAAAGAACAAAAAACGGATAAAAACAAAATAATCGATGCCTACATCCATCATGTGTTGGAAACCGGCAAAGAACCGGCATCGGTTTTTAAATTTACCAAAGAGTTAAAAATGCAGGAGGCATCCTTCTACGATCATTTTAGCAACTTTGAGGCCATCAAGAAAGCGGTGTGGGAGCGTGTTTTTGAAGCTACTATTACCAATCTTGAAAGCCAGGAGGTCTATAAATCCTACAGTACCCGGGAAAAACTATTGGGATTCTATTTTACCTGGATCGAAGAAATGAAAAGTCGTCGTTCCTACCTTTTGGCAGTTTACGGGCAGAACGTGTTCAAAGATCGAAATTTTCCGGTAGAATTAAAGGGATTTAAACATCGCTTTAAAGAATTCGTCAATGAACTGATTTTGGAGGGAAAAGAGACGGAAGAAATTGCTAATCGCCCTTATGTGGCAGATCGCTATGACGAAGCGCTTTGGCTGCAGGTGCTGTTTATTTTTCGGTTTTGGCTTAAAGACGATTCCCCAGCCTTCGAAAAGACCGATGCAGCCATTGAAAAATCAGTGAATCTGGCATTTGATCTCATGGGAAAGTCCGCAGTGGATAGTTTCGTAGATTTTGCCAAATTTCTATTCCAATCCAGGTAACCCATGACAGAGAAAGTAAAAGAACAACAGAACATCCCCGTTTCCAAAGTGCAGCGGGCGGCTAAGTTTATTAGTACCGGAGCCAGGGTAGGCGGAAATTACATGAAGCACTACGCCAAAAAGGTAGTGAACCCTTCGATGAATAAGGATGACCTTCACCGGAACAATGCCACCGATATTTACGACTCCCTTAGTGAACTGAAAGGGAGTGCATTGAAGGTGGCGCAAATGATGGCAATGGACAAAAACATGCTGCCCAGGGCCTACCAGGATAAATTTACCATGGCCCAGTACAGCGCGCCACCCCTATCTTATCCCCTGGTGGTGAAAACCTTTGCCCAGTATTTCAAAGCAGGTCCGGAAACCTTATTTGACACGTTTACTCCTTCGGCGGTCAATGCGGCTTCCATTGGCCAGGTGCATCGGGCCTCCAAAGACGGGAAACTATTTGCTGTCAAAATTCAGTACCCCGGGGTGGCATCGAGCGTACGATCGGACCTGAAGTTAGTCAAGCCATTTGCCTTGCGCCTGCTCAACATGAACGAGCGGGAACTGGATCATTACATGGAAGAGGTGGAAGAAAAGCTTCTGGAAGAAACGGATTACGAATTGGAAGTGAGAAGAAGCAAAGAGATTTCGGCAGCTTGTTCCCATATCGAAAACCTGAAATTCCCCAATTATTACGAGGAATTGAGCAGTCCCCGGATTATCACCATGGACTGGATGGAAGGATTGCACCTGAGAGAGTGGTTAGCGACAGCACCTGACCAGGCTGCAAAAAATAAAGTGGGGCAAGCCTTATGGAATTTTTACCATCACCAGGTTCACGAATTGAAGCAGGTTCATGCCGATCCCCATCCGGGAAATTTCATCATTCAGGAAGAAAATAAACTGGCGGTAATTGACTTTGGCTGTGTGAAAGTAATACCAGAGGAATTCTATCAGGGTTATTTTTCCTTGATCAAAAAGGATTTGTTAATCCGGGAAGAGGAACTGAATCAAATCTTTTACAATTTGGAATTTATCAGCGATAAAGATTCTGAAGTAGAAAAGGAGTATTTTAAATCCATCTTCAAGGAAATGATTTCCCTGTTAGGAAAGCCTTTCCACGTAGATCGTTTTGATTTTGCTGACGATCGTTATTTTCAGCAGATATTCGCCCTGGGAGACAAAATCTCCAACGATAAAATGTTTCGAAAATCCAAACAGGCAAGGGGTTCAAGACACGGGCTGTACATCAACAGAACCTATTTCGGCTTGTACAACTTACTGAATCAGCTTCAAGCTTCAATTGATACCACCAAGCCAGACTGGTTAAAATGAAGGCTGGGGGTGAACCCGCATTTTTACAGGGTTTGAATAAACTTATGTGCCAGCTTGAAGGGAAGCATGGGATCGTCTGATTGACTCACAGTCCCGGTTAGAATCAGGTGAAGCTTCGGTACGTAAAGCGCAAAAGCACCTGACATACCGGTGTGCCCGATCATTTCAGGAAGCTTTGCTCCTGTAAATCCGTACCTGCTTTTCTGATACCGGGCAATTCCGAGGCCGTAGGAAAGGGACGGTCCCATTGGGATCCATTTCTGAATGGCTTCCAGTTCTGTTAGCGGAAATAGCTGACCGTGAAATTGTGCCTTCATAAATCGCATGCTATCCCTGGCGGTGCTGACCATTCCGCCTGCAGGGCCAAAAGAGGTCATGGCGCGCGGAATGTGCAGTTCTTTGCCATCATGGTAAAAGGGTGCCGGAGTACGGTCATAGAGATCGGAGTAGACATAGGTTTCCCTTAAGCCAAGGGGTTGGGTTTGAAATTCTTCCAGGGACTGTTTTAAACGTTGGCCGGTAACCTTTTCTATCACCTTTCCAAGCAGTTGATAATTGGTATCTGCATAATGAATTTTCTTGGAATTACCTGGTCTGAAAACCGGTTTTAATCTCCTGACGGCTTTAATTAGCTCTTTGAATGTCCAGGATTGGTCATTTCCGGCAAGAAGCTCCTCTCTCAGACTTTTTGTTCCCTGGAATGGGTACTCCATGTAATCGGGCAATCCTGAAAGGTGGGAAAGCAGGTGTTTCAGGGTAATATCAGAGGTGTAATCCTGATCCCGGATTACGGATAACCCCGAATATTCTTTTTCCGGGAGAAAATGAACCATGGAATTGTCCAGTTCAACCTTTCCCCTCACTTTTAATTTCACCAGCAAAGCCATTAAGTGAAGTTTTGCCACGCTGCTGATGAAGTAGGGTTGTTCTGCGGAGAGAACTCCAGAGGCGCCACTCCAGGCCAGGGGTTCTTGTTTTTCCTGATACAGGGAGAGGATGACTCCAGGTAATTTTTCCCGTTTACAAAACCGATCTAACCGGTTTTGCCATTGTTTAAAAATAGGGGAATCTTGATCACTTAAAAGCATGTTCAAAACGTTGAGTTACCAGGAAAAGTAATTTGTAGTTTGATGGTTTAATTTAACCAGAAAATGGCATAAAAAGCCAGTTACTTTCCTTAGATTGCATAAATAATATGTAAACAGCCTTTTACAGGTAGTTTAAAAGCTCAATAAAAGTCGTACTAAATTTCTGCCAACCATGCTTTTTTTCTCCGCATTTTACACCATCCTTTTAGTTGTAATTTTTATTGTTGTTTTCAAATGGGCCAAAAGGCATAACGACCTTAAAGAGGAGCAAAACCAAATACTCCGGCAAATTTTGGATAAATTGAGCCATCCATAAATCTTAAAATACCTGGTAATTCCTGGAGTTGTCCGAGAAATTACCTTTATTTGACTTGCACCCCAAAGTAGCTCAGCGATTGCGTTTTTAAATTTCAACTAACTAATTGATTTATGATTTCGAAGCATCTCCTTCTATCCGGGCTGTCCTGTGCCCTGATTACCCTGTTGCTAATTGCTTGTAACAACAATACTGAAAACACCGAAAATGAGTCGGGAAATTTGCCTCGCGTTGCGATAGCGGGATTGGCCATAGAATCGAGTACTTTTTCTCCTGCGGTGACGGAGGAGGAAGCCTTTCTTGCCCGAAGAGGCGCGGAAATATTTGATTATTACCCCTTTATGCATGAAGACTCTCTGAATCGTTCCAGGGCAAATTGGTTTCCCACCTTGCGTGGACATTCCATTCCTGGGGGCATCGTTTCGCGGGAAGCGTACGAATCCCTTGTAGGAGAGACCCTGGACAGGTTGAAAGAAAACCTACCTTACGATGGCTTGTTTTTTGATATTCACGGTGCCATGAGCGTGGTAGGTTTGGATGATCCGGAAGGAGATTTTATCAATCGGGTTCGTGAGGTAGTAGGGGAAGAAACCCTTATTTCCACTTCCATGGACCTGCATGGAAACGTTTCCTGGCGTCTCGCAGCCCATTCAGATTTGATTACCTGTTACCGAATGGCTCCGCACGAAGATGCCTTGGAATCCAAAAAAAGAGCAATGGACAATTTGTTAGAACGGCTGGAATCTGGCGCGGGAAAGCCCGCTTACAAGGCCTGGATACCCGTTCCCATTTTGCTTCCTGGCGAAAAAACCAGTACCCGGGTGGATCCTGGAAAAAGCCTTTATGCGGAGGTGTATCCTGCTGCTGAGCAGGAGGGGGTAACAGATGCTGCTATCTGGGTTGGTTATGCCTGGGCTGATGAGCCGAGAAACCATGCAGTGGTCATGGTGACAGGAGATGATGAATCCAAAGTGACGGAAACGGCGGAAGAGCTGGCGCAACGTTTTTGGGATAAAAGATTTGAATTTGACTTTATCGCGCCAACTGCCAGTTTACAGGAAAGTCTGGATATGGCTATTGCCAGTGACAAAAAGCCATTTATGATTAGTGATATGGGAGATAACCCCACTGCCGGAGGTGCCGGAGACGTTACCTGGACCCTTAGAGAGATATTGGCCAGGCCGGAGTTCCAATCCCCGGACGGCCCTTCATTAATATATGCTTCTCTTCCTGGTCCTGAATTGGTAGAAGCAGCCATAGCCGCCGGAGTGGGAGGAGAGGTATCCGCCAAAGCCGGTGCTGCAGTAGACGACCGGTTTTCACCGCCCCTAACCTTGACGGGCACCGTTAAGGCCATCGAGCACGGGGATCGAAATGCAGAGACAGAGGTAGTGGTAGCAGTTGGAAGCGTTCAGGTGATTGTCACCAAAAAACGAAAACCATACCATAGAGAGCGGGATTTTACCAACCTGGGCCTAAACCCACGGGAAACGGATATCGTAGTAGTGAAAATTGGCTACCTGGTGCCCGAATTGTATGATATGCGGGCCGATTGGATCATGGCCCTAACTCCCGGAGGGGTGGATCAGGATTTGGAGCGGCTGGAATTTAAGCGGATAAACCGGCCCATGTTTCCCTTCGATAAAGACATGGAAACCCCGGACCTAAGTGCCCGATTAGTTCCCCTGTCTCATGAATATTGAGTTGGAAGGGAACATGGTTCTGCGTATTTCAACTCATTGAACACTCTGGAAAACGGTATTCCTATCCTTACGTCAGATACGCAGTGTTCAAAAATCATGGCATATGGTTTGATATGCCCTTTAGTTGTAAAACTCATTTAAAAATGGTTTGGAGAATTGTTTGTATTTTCTTCGTATGGATTCCCATTGCTGCTTTTGGGCAGGAAAAGATAGAGCGCGAGTATCGTGTGAAAGAGAAGGAAGCACCCAGAGAGGCAAGGGAATGGTTAAACGATGCTTTTGAAGGTCGTAAAAGAGTAAAGTGGTTTAGGGAAGAAACCTCGGGAAAAAGTAGTTATGAGGCCAAATTTAATTGGGAGGAAGCAGATTACAGTGTGGAGTTTGACCTTTCGGGAAAAGTGGAAGACATTGAAATACAAAAAAATTGGGAAGACTTATTGGATAGCCTGAGGGAAAACCTGCAGGCCTATTTTGATGAAAATTACCGTAAATGGAGGATTGAAAAAATTCAGTTGCAATTCAGTGGTTCCCCTGATGATCTGGAAGATCTCATCGATGAAGATGAAATGGAGGGAATCCTAAGCAGGTATGAAATAGAATATTATGGAGAGGGAGATGATGGTAAGAATTTATGGGAAGGTACTTTTGACAAGGACGGCCATTTAATAGATAAAAGAGTCATAATTATTCCACCGGCAGATAATTTATTTTTTTAATGATAAGAATTGTTTGGATCATTTTATTGGCCCTGCCGATGGAGTTGATGGGGCAGGGGAGGATAACAAATTTCGGGCTATTTCCGGAATTTCAACTTGGATTTAGTGCTGCAGAAAATCTTAAAATTACAGGAAAAATAGAAAGTCAGCTTGGAATGGTGGACAAGGTAGCGCACGAACAGGCAGATTGGAGATACTACCACAACCAAACCGATTTTCAGGGATTCATCGGCAAATCCCTAAATCCGTTTGTAGCGATCACGGGTGGTTATCAATATCGCCTGGAGTCCGGAAGCGACAACAGCCACCGGGCCATTCAACAAATCTCCTTTTTGCAAAGAAAAGGTACTTATCAAATGGCACACCGGTTCCGTACTGATCAGACTTTTGCGCCGGATGATCCGATAGAATACAGGTTCAGGTATCAGGTCTCCATTGAAATACCCCTAGAGGGCCAAAGTCTTGATCCGGGTGAATTTTATCTGGTCGTTAGCGATGAACCCATTTACAGCCTTCAATCGGGAGAGAGTGGCCTGGAAAACAGATTAGTAGCTGCATTAGGTCATCTATCTAAAGGAAAACAAAAATTTCAGGCCGGAATCGATTATCGGACCGATCGGTTTTTTGATGCCGCCTTCAGACAACGGACCTGGTTTAAGTTTGGATGGTACCTCAGTTTATAGGCATACTCTACCTGCCAGAATTGAAATATATTATTAAATTAGTTTTTAATACACATCCAAAATCGTATAGGTCCGGTCATTCATAGAAAAGGAATCCCCTTTCTTTTTTCCTTCCATTTCTGCATAGATGGGCGCCTTTCGCGATATACCAAAAAGATTCTCGCCATCCACTTCAAAATTTTCAATACTTACACTTGGGAAAAATGTCATTTTATCGGTTTTGACTATTGCTCCCAGGGTTACTTCCTCGAAAAGGTTGGCGGCAGTTTTCATCTGTTTCAGAAAATCCAATTCCTCAATGACAAAATTTAACTCATCCGCCATGCGATTGATTACGATGGCACTCTCATCTTCCTGTCCTTGTTGATCGTATTCAAACGGCTGATCCTGTGTCTGTTGCTCCCCATCTCTCAGTTCTTTGATGCGGTTTCTAAAATCAGCTACCAGTGCTTCCTGAGTAATGATGGCTTGCTCCATCACCTTCTTTTTATAGGCTAATTTTTCCATGTTTTGGGTTATGGTTTTAAAATAGTAGGTATTGAATTGAAAAATTTTCAATTGAAGATCTTAAAATACGCACAAAATCCCTGTAGTCCAAATACCCGGTGATGCTGATATTGTTACCCCGTACCGGTGTCTTGGAAGTTTTTACAAAAAGTGTATCTTTACCAATGTGTATAACCATTAACCGAATAAACGATGAAATTCTTACAAAGTATTAAATCCATCGCACTACTAATGTTGCTTATGGGATTCTTCTTTTCTGCCACCGTTACTTCCTGTGGAAACAAGAAAACAGATGATACCGAGCAAGCTGCAGACCATCCGGAAGCAGAAGGCGAGCATCCTGAGGGAGACGCTGAACATCCGGAAGGTGGGGATGAGCATCCTGAATAATCGGCAGTAAGAAATGCTTCCCCTTTTAATCAAGGGCTAAAACGAAGTGTTGAAGTACAAGACGATTCGATGAAATAAAGCGATCAGAATACCTTCTGATCGCTTTATTTTTTAAATAGATCGGTTGTGTTTTAACACTTCGTTTTTTATTTCAACCCCATAAGGGATTAAAGGATCCTTGTAAATGAAAAGGAAGATTGGGCTACCGCTGGCTGACCGCCAATTTCAAGAAGCGGATAGGCTAGAAAATTTATGGGCCCTGAGGAAGGTCCCGGATTCAGCTCCAAATCCCTGCCTCTGCTAAATTCAATACGGTTGGCGGGATGCCTTCCAAAATAGTAGGTGGCAAGGGCGGTATACTTGTTCCCTTCGCTAATATCCAGTGGCCACCATTTTCCCTCTGCATGAAATTCAGCCCAGCAATGGTACCCGTCTATTCCGCCTTCGTTGCGGTCGGAGGGAATGGCTGCACCGATTGAAAAGCGGGCAGGAATGCCTACCGAGCGCGCCAGTGAAATAAACAGAGAATGAAATTCGGTGCAATTGCCGGTCTTGGTATCGCAGGCGTAAACCGCATCACCCTTGCCATATTCCCCTGATTTGGCATAGCGCATATTGTCTATAATATAGTCGTAGATAGCTCTTGCCTTCATCAACTGGCTGTCGTTTCTTTTCTCCCCAATGGCCTCCAAAGCGATTTCACGAAACCTTCTGTCTACTGGCATGAGCCTGTTGGAAGCAAGGTAGCGGTCGTCTACATTCCCTCCATCTTCATAAGGCCCCTTTTCTTTTCGGGTTACCTTGTACGTCAACTCGATTTCGTCACCGCTATGGTCGGGAGCCAGTTCCATATAGAGAATGGTGTTGGAATTTTTTTCATCCTTGATCATACGATGGGTGCCGGGGACTTCCATGGATTCGAGTTCTACCGTTTGAAAGGGATCGCTGACAGCTATTGGGATCCACATTTTTGCAGGGACCTCCAGGCTGGGGACGGTGGCTTTGTAATGAAACCGAAACTGGTCCTGACCTTCGATCACGCCCATGAGTTCATTCGTAGCTTCTTCCATGGGTAAACGAAACCAGGTTTTATCCTCCCGTTGTTTCCAGCTGTAAAAAGGCTTTCCGTTTAATTTATGCACGGTGGTTTGGGTCACATCCATGGCCCCGGGTTTGCCTTCCAGAAAAAAATCAACGTCGTAGACATCTCCATTGATATCTGCCAGGTCCACGCAGGCAAAATGGCTGTTGGGACCCAGATTAGACAGGTATTCCGTGTGTACCCGGACCAAGCGCAATCGCAGCAGTTTATCGTCGTCCTTTACCAAAAAATACCCCTCGTTTTGTTCGGTTTTGGCATCAATATAGGCTTTGATCCCTGCCTCAATATCATCAATGGCTACTTTGGGTTGTGCAGGAGTTTCAGCAGATGGAATGGAGGTGTCCTCCTGCTTTTGAGCCGATTGGCAGGAAACCCAAAAGGCAAGTCCCAAAATAATTATTAGCAAGCGGGAAAGGGAATGGAAGGATAGGATAGCAGTGCGAAGGATCAGTTGGTTGCGATTCATGGTTTAAGTTACGTTGGTTGATTTTATACATTTCAAAGATACTGTTTATCCCATAAGTATCAAGGGCCAGACGTGCAAAACCCTCGTAGCGAATCGCTCACCAGGACGATTGCCGTTATTCGGTAGCGGTGTTCTTTTCCGGCAGGATTTACTTTCTGGGTGATTTTAATTTTATAAAAACCTTATTTGACTATATTGCACCTTTAATTTTCTGTACAGTGCCAAGTGAATTGACAAAAGACCAAACCCATTAATCCATTTGTTCATGAATTTCACCGCCTTAGACCTCATTATCTTTATAGGTTACTGTTTATTAATTCTCCTGATGGGATACCTGGTATCCCGGGAGAAAAAGGGACACATTAAAAATTCAAACGATTATTTTCTAGCCAGTAAAGCATTGCCCTGGTGGGCGGTGGGCGCTTCCCTGATCGCTTCCAATATCTCTGCAGAGCAGTTTATTGGCATGTCAGGATCTGGATTTGCGCTTGGGCTCGCAATATCTACCTACGAGTGGATGGCAGCTGCCACGCTGATAATCGTCGCCATTTTCTTTTTACCGATTTACCTCAAAGAAGGCATCAGCACCATGCCGCAGTTTCTGCTGCGCCGATATGATTCCCGGGTAAGAACGGTCATGGCCGTCTTTTGGCTTTTGGTGTATGTTTTTGTAAACCTGACCTCCGTGCTTTACCTGGGAGCTCTAAGCCTGGAAACCATCCTGGGTGTCCCGCTGGTATACGGAATTGCCGGCCTTGCCGTATTTGCCATGCTATATTCCATCTATGGGGGATTAAAGGCAGTGGCCTGGACAGATGTGGTTCAGGTTTTCTTTTTGATCTTGGGTGGTCTGGCAACTACCTACCTGGCCTTGTCCATTGTGGGATCAGGCGATGTACTGGCAGGTTTTGCATCCCTGCTTCAGGAGGCCCCCTCCCACTTTCAAATGATCATTAATGAAGGTGAAATGATGATTCCGGATGGTTCTGGAGGAGAAAGAGATGCGTATATGGACCTTCCCGGTATCAGTGTTCTCATTGGGGGTATGTGGGTTATTAATCTAAATTACTGGGGGTTTAACCAATACATTACCCAGCGGGCACTCGCAGCCAAATCGCTTAATGAAGCGCAAAAAGGAATGGTTTTCGCCGGATTCTTGAAATTATTGATGCCACTGATTGTGGTAATCCCGGGTATTGCTGCCTTTGTTATCGTCAATCAGGGCTTAGATGCTACTTTCATAGAATCCATGACCGATCCGGATTCGGGTATTATAAAATCGGACCGGGCGTATCCTACCTTGCTACAACTCTTGCCTTCAGGGTTGAAGGGACTTGCTTTTGCAGCGTTGACGGCTGCCATCGTGTCATCGCTCGCTTCCATGGCCAATAGTACTTCAACGATATTTACCCTGGATATCTATAAGACCTTTTTAGATGAAAAAGCCTCGGAAAATAAGCAAGTGCGGGTAGGAAGAATTACCGCAATTGTTGCTTTTATTGTTGCAGCCATCGTCGCACCGGCATTGAGCGAATTGGACCAGGCGTTTCAGTACATTCAGGAATACACGGGATTTGTTTCTCCCGGCGTATTTGCCATCTTCATTTTTGGTTTTTTCTGGAAAAAAACTACTTCCAATGCCGCACTTACGGCTGCAGCATTGACAATTCCGCTATCGACAGCCTTCAAATTCCTGACTCCGAGCCTTCCCTTTATCGACCGGATGGGGGTGGTTTTCCTTATCATTTCCGCTTTGATTATCGGAATCAGTTTGTTTGAAGGCAAAGGCAAAGACCATCCGAAGGGAATTGAAATCACAAAAGATCTTTTTGTTACCAGTACAAAATTTAAGATCGGTGCCATTTTAATTTCGGGAATCATTGCTGCCCTCTACATAGTATTCTGGTAATTCAAAAAAAGTATACACTTTCATGAGACGACTACTGATTGGATATGACGTGGGAAGTTCTTCGGTTAAAACTACCCTGCTGGATGCGGATTCTGGCAAAGTGGTGGCTTCAGAAGGATTACCCAAAGAAGAAATGAACATCGATGCACCTCAGCCGGACATGGCCGAACAGGATCCGGAGCTTTGGTGGAAATACATTCGGGCTACGACCCAGGAAGTACTCCGAAAAGCCGATGTAAAAACAGGCGAAATGAAAGGAATCGGTATTTCCTACCAGATGCACGGTCTGGTGTTGGTGGATAAAAACTTTTCAGTGATCCGTCCCGCCATTATCTGGTGCGACAGTAGGGCCGTAGCGATTGGAAGAAAGGCTTTTCAGGAAATGGGAGAGGATTACTGCTTGAAGCACCTGTTGAATTCCCCAGGAAATTTCACCGCGTCCAAGCTCAAGTGGGTGAAAGAGAACGAACCGGCAGCGTATTCCAACATCCACAAAATAATGCTTCCGGGAGACTTCATTGCCATGAAGCTCACCAATGAAATCCTAACCTCCGAAACCGGATTATCGGAGGGCGTGTTCTGGGATTTCATAGAAAACGATGTTTCAGGCCAGCTGTTGAGCCACTACGGAATTGATAAATCGCTTTTGCCAGAGGCCGTTCCTTCCTTTGGAATCCAAGGGAAGGTGTCGGAATCCGCTGCCCGTGAATTAGGGCTGGAGCCGGGCATTCCGGTCACCTACCGGGCCGGCGATCAGCCGAATAATGCCTTTTCGTTAAATGTGCTGGAAGAAGGTGAATTGGCGACGACAGCAGGAACCTCGGGAACCGTGTATGGGGTCAGCTCTCGTCCGGTATTTGATCCCCATTCCAGGGTAAACACCTTTGTTCATGTGAATCACCGGTCTGATGATCCCCGGTACGGAGTGTTACTATGTGTCAACGGAACCGGTATTTTGAATAGTTGGCTTAAAAAGCTCTTGGGAGGAAGCCAATACAGCTACGAGCAAATGAACCAACTTGCAGCAGAGGTCCCCATTGGTTCGGAAGGCTTGAGTTTCATTCCTTTTGGTAACGGGGCAGAACGAATCATGCAGAACCAACAGGTGGGGGCGCATCTGTCCCGGCTAAATTTACTGAAGCATGACCACAGACATGTGCTGCGTGCCGGGCAAGAAGGAATCGTATCCGCCCTTACCTATGGGTTTCAAATCATGAAAGACATGGGGCTCAACCTAAAAACGGTGAAAGCAGGGAAAGCCAACATGTTTTTGAGCCCCCTTTTTAGGGAAGCTTTTGTGAATATGAATGAGGTTTCCTTGGAATTGTACGATACCGATGGAGCCCAGGGGGCCGCAAGGGGAGCAGGTATTGGAGCCGGAATTTACGCCGGTCCGAGAGAAGCTTTTGAGGGACTGGAGCGAATTCAGGTATTGGATCCGGAGATGGAAAAAATCAAGGCTTACCAGGATGTCTACCAGCAATGGGAAAGCAACCTCAATCAAGTGAAATAAATTAATTACAATTGTAAATACCTTAACTAATCGATTACCATGTCAAAATCATATTTCCCAACTATCGGTAAAATCAAATTTGAGGGGCGGGATTCTAAAAATCCGCTGGCTTTCCGGTTTTATGACGAAAACCGGATCATTCAAGGAAAAACCATGAAAGACCACTTTCGGTTTGCGATTGCTTATTGGCATAGCTTCTGCGGCACAGGAAACGATCCTTTTGGTCCGGGCACCCTGGTGCGGGAATGGGACAAAGCATCTGACCCGATTCAGCGAGCAAAGGATAAAATGGACGCTGCCTTTGAGTTCATCAGTAAAATAGGTGCTCCTTTTTATTGTTTTCACGATGTGGATTTGATAGATGAAGGGGAAGATATTGCTACCTATGAAAAGCACATGCAGGCCATAGTGGAATATGCAAAACAAAAGCAGCAGGAGACAGGCATCAAACTGCTTTGGGGTACGGCCAATGTGTTTAGCAACCCCCGCTACATGAACGGTGCTGCTACCAATCCTGATTTCAACGTTTTGACCAGGGCGGCCACGCAGGTCAAAAATGCCATTGATGCCACCATCGCTCTTGGCGGCGAGAATTACGTTTTCTGGGGAGGAAGAGAAGGGTACATGTCCCTTCTGAATACCGATATGAAGCGGGAAACAGAGCACCTGGCACAATTCCTCAGCATGGCAAGGGATTATGGCAGAAAGCAAGGATTTAAGGGTACATTCCTGATCGAACCAAAGCCCATGGAGCCCACCAAGCATCAATACGACTACGATGCAGCAACAGTCGTAGGATTTTTGAGGCACTACGGACTGGATAAAGATTTCAAATTAAACCTTGAAGTGAATCATGCCACCCTGGCTGGACACACCTTTCAGCATGAGTTGCAAGTTGCTCAGGATGCCGGTTTGTTGGGCAGCATAGATGCCAACAGGGGAGATTATCAAAATGGATGGGACACCGACCAGTTTGCCATCAATCTTCAGGAACTGACCGAAGCCATGCTGGTATTGTTACAGGGGCCTGGATTCACTACCGGAGGGGTAAATTTTGATGCCAAAATCAGGCGAAATTCCACCGACCTGGACGATCTGGTTCACGCCCATGTAGGAAGCATGGATGCATTTGCCAGAAGTTTACTCATTGCCACTGATATCATGGAAAAATCCGATTATCAATTGCTCCGCAAAAGAAGGTATGCTTCCTACGACGGTGGTAAGGGAAAGGATTTTGAAGAAGGAAAACTCAGTCTGGAAGATCTGAGATCCCATGCATTGGAAATCGGTGAGCCAGAGATGATCAGTGGGAAACAAGAGATGTACGAAAATATCCTCAATCAGTACATATAATACGTAAAAACCATATAAATAGTAAAACCAAAAACGGCTTCTTTAGATGAGAAGCCGTTTTTGGTTGTCCTTTATTCCTGGGCTAGCAAGGCATTTATTTCCTTGATCAGGACTTCGCTGAGCCCTGGAACCAGATTCAGGTCCTCGTCCCAAAAATCAATTCTGGAAAGTACACTGCCAACCAGGTCTTCCGTCGTTTTGATCTTCCATAATTGATCGAAATAATGCAGGTTTTCCTCCTTATCCCGCAGGGGAATGGGTTCTCCTTTGTAATGACCCCGGTAGAAAACCAGCAGTGCAGCAAAGGCTTTACACAGGTTCGAAGGCAACCGATCCTTTTTTTGGATATACTCCAACAGCGAGGGGAGCACCCGTACCTTCCATTTGGCGATGGAATTCAAGGATATGTCCATCAGCTTGTGTTTGATAAACGGATTTCTGAATCGATCCAGCACATCGGCAGCAAAAGGTTCTAACAGTTCGGGAGACAAATCCATGGAAGGGATGATTTCTTCAAAAATGGTTTTCTCCACAAATTCACTGGTTTCGGAGTCGTCCATCGCTTCCTTGACTAAACGCTGTCCATTTAGATAAGCTACCGGTACCATACTGGTATGGGCACCGTTTAATATCCTTACTTTCCGTGTGCGGAAAGGACTTAAATCGTCTACAAATTTCACATTCAGTCCCAGTTTCGCTACCGGAAAAGCCTCTGGAAGCCATTCGGGTCCTTCTATGGCCCAAAAGTGAAATGGCTCGGCTATAACCAGCTGCTCGTCTCTAAACCCAAGTTGCTGCTGGATTTTTGGGGCTGTCTCTACCGGGAATCCGGGCACGATACGATCCACCAAGGTATTGCAAAAAGAATTATACTTCACCAGCCAATCTTCAAAAGAACCGGGAAGGTTCCAAAGATTGGCATACCTGAGGACGTTTTCTTTGAGTTTATCTCCGTTGGATTCCACCAGTTCACAAGGAAGGATTACCAGTCCTTTCTCAGGGTCTCCGTTAAAATGAGTAAAACGCTGGTAGAGCATTGCTGCCAGTTTTCCGGGAAAAGCATCGGGGGTCAGCGTGCGGTCCATGTCTTTTTCTTCAAAATAAATCCCAGCTTCGGTAGTATTGGAAAAGACAAACTCCAATTCCGGCTCGTTACCCAACGCCAAAAATGCGGGGTAATCGATATAAGGGTTAATAGCCCCCCTGACGCATTGAATCAACCGGTCTTCTTCGACGGTTTGGCCTTTTTGGAAGCCCCTTGTAAGCAGGTGATACAGGCCACCCTGGGCATTGATCCCGGCGGCCGGTTGGCGACTGTGTACCTGTACCATTTGAATGTCACCATTAAAATCCGTTTTCTCATTCAGCAGGTCCACCATCCAATCGGCGAATCCCCTCAAAAAATTTCCGGTACCAAACTGGACTATTTTTAACGGTCTGCTTTGGTCGGAGGGAATGTTTTTTCTGTGTAAAGGTTTCATAAATTATTCAGGATTAGTTGAGTTAGTATTAAGTTGGATATTTGGAATTCTGCTGGAGGAGGTACGAATGATCAGGTTCGCGTCCAGGACTTTTTTAATCCTGGGTTTTGGTCTGGAATCTCCGTTGATCATTTCAAAAAACAGGGCGGCTGTATTTTCGCCGATGGAAATGGCTTTCTGATCGACTGTGCTCAGCGCAGGTTCAGTAAACTCCGTAAAGGGTTCATTGCTGAAACCAATCAGCCCCACTTCTTGTGGAATCCTTACCTGATTTTTTTTCAATTCCTGCAGGGCACCCACAATGGCGTAATCACTTGCCGAAAAGATGGCATCAAACCCAAAACTCTGATCCAATAGAAATCGCGCACTATTCCTCCCCCCATCCAGTTGCATGTTGCTTTCTACTACCATCTTGGCATCAAAATGTATACCATTATCCAGCAATGCTTGCGTATATCCGCGTAACCTTTCCTGGTAAATTTTTATTTTCATATGGCTGGTAAAATGAGCAATGTGGCAGTATCCCTGTCGAATCAGATGGTTGGTAGCTTGATAGGCAGCGGCATAGTCGTCGATTATTACTTGATTCACTTCCAGTTCGTCCGTGGTTCTGTCAAAAAATACCAATGGAATCCCTTTTTGAATGACGGACTCAAAATGCGCAAATGAATGCGTGTTTTTTCCCAGGGAAACCATGATCCCATCCACCCGGGCATCTAACAGGGCATCGATCGTTTCAACCTCTTTTTTATAATCATCATACGATTGGCTGATCATGACTTTGTAATCCCGGGCATTGGCATATTCTTCTATTCCACGGACGATGGAGGAGAAAAAATTCCGGTTGATGGTTGGAACAATAATGCCAATAAGCTTGCTTTTTCCGTGTCGGAGGGCCGCGGCAATTCGATTGGGCTTGTAATTGATCGCCCTGGCAGCTTCCAAAACCATTTTTTTTGTAGCAGGACTTATTCTGGGGTGATTGTTTAATGCCCGTGAAACGGTAGAGGCAGTGACACCCACCTCCATGGCGATGTCATGAATGGTAATTTTTTCTTTTTTTTTCATTAGGAAGTCCAGGAAACCAAAAATAGCAAAACAGCCCTGAGACTGTTTAAAATGAATATTAAGGAAATAATCCAGCAAATGCAATCGATTGCGCTATTATATGTTTTATTCTTTTGTTATATTCTTTATATTTAATCCTTTATTAAACCGTTTCCTAATTCTTATTCAGGAAATGAAAGTGCCTATGCCGTGAGTACCATAGAAAGTACTGTGATAATTAATTTAATCTCATTAAACTTTAATATTTAAAAATACACTTATGAAATTCAATAGTAAATTTTGGTCACCTGTTGCAGCCTCAATTTTACTTTTATCCCTCTCATGTTCCAACGAAAAAAATGTGGAAGAAGAAGTGAAAACCACCTTTAACGGAGAAGAAAACGAAATCAAGTTATTAACCTTAGACCCGGGACATTTTCATGCCCACCTGGTAAAAAAATCCATGTACGAGCAGGTCGATCCAAAAGTACATGTTTACGCCCCAGGCGGCCCGGAGTTGGAGGCTTACCTGCAAGCCATAGAAAGTTACAATACCCGGGAAGAAAACCCTACCAATTGGCAATTGGAAGTATACACGGGGGATGATTTCCTGGAAAAAATGATCCGGGAAAAGAAGGGAAATGTAATGGTGACAGCCGGTAATAACCGGGAAAAGACCGCAAATATCAAGGCGACCGTAGATGCTGGTTTTCATGTGTTGGCAGACAAGCCCATGGCCATTGATGTTGCCGGGTTTGAATTGCTCAAAGAAGCGTTCGCCTCGGCCAGTGAAAACAACGTGTTGCTCTATGATATTATGACCGAACGGTTTGAAATTTCGACCATTCTTCAACGGGAATTTTCCATGATTCCGGAGGTATTCGGCACCTTGGTGGAAGGAAGCCTGGAAGACCCAGCGATCACCAAAGAAAGTGTGCATCATTTTTACAAGCAGGTTTCCGGCAAGCCGCTGATTCGACCCGCCTGGTTTTACGACGTGAGCCAGCAGGGAAATGGAATAGTGGACGTAACTACCCACCTGGTAGACTTAGTACAATGGGAAAGTTTTCCCGAAACGGTTATTAATTATGAGACCGATATTGAAATGCTTGAGGCCAGAAGATGGACGACGGACCTGAGCATGGAACAGTTTTCACGTTCCACAGGTTTGGACGCGTACCCGGATTACTTGCAAGGGGTGGTAGAAAACGACACCTTAAAAGTGTATGGAAACGGGGAGATAAACTATAAGATTAATGGAATTCATGCCAAGGTATCTGTAATCTGGAATTACATCGCACCCGAAGGGTCTGCCGATACCCATTATTCCATTATGAGAGGAACCAAATCTAATCTGGTGATCCGGCAGGATGCGGAAGAAAATTACACACCTGAGTTATATCTGGAACCGGTGGAAGGAGTGGATCCGGAAGCATTTGAAACGACGGTTCAGGAGCAGGTCAGCAACCTGTCCGGTAAGTTCAGCGGGCTCGATGTAGTGAAGGTAGAAGGGAAAAATTCCTGGCGAATAGTCATTCCACAGCCATTCAGGACGAGTCATGAAGATCATTTCAGGGAGGTAACGGAAGCGTACATCCAATACCTCACCGAGGGGAAATTGCCCGATTGGGAAGTTCCTAACATGCTGGCAAAATACTATGTCACCACCAGAGGGCTTGAATTGGCTCAATAAATTGCAGTAGCAATCTGTACATGGAAAATGAAAGAAGAGAGTTTATCAAAAAGGCTGGCCTGGTTGGGGTGGGGCTGACAGGAGGGATCCCCTTCCCCGCTGCCATCGCAAACGCTCCGGCCCATACCAAAACCGAAATGAACCGTACCGAACAGAGTATTATAGGACCTTACGGCCCTTGGTTGGATCGTGTCATGAATAGGGAATTACCATCCCTCTCATTTCGTAATGATTCGTTTACCGATCTGAACGAATGGAAATCCCTTGCTCTAAGCCGTACCAGAGAAAGGCTGGGCATACCGGCGTTGGGGGAGCTACCCCGCATGAAGGTCCATGATTCTCAGGTGTACGATGGGTTGCAGATAGAGGAGGTTTCCTGGCAGTTATCCTATGGACACCCTACGAAAGCACTTATTTTGAAACCGGAGGGCGCTACCGGTAAATTACCAGCGATCCTTGCTTTTCATGACCATGGAGGGAACAAGTATTTTGGCCTTAGGAAAATTACGAAAACCGGAAAAGGGCAGCACGAACTGATGAGGAGTCATCAGGATCATTATTACGAAGGAAAAGCCTGGGCCAATGAGATGGCTAAAAGGGGCTATGTGGTCATGATACCAGATGCCTTTACCTTTGCCAGCAGAAGGGTAATGATGGAAGACGTTCCCGAAGATCAACGTTCCGGACTGTCCGACAAGGATCCGGAAAATCCTGAATCCATCGAAGCTTATAACCAATGGGCCGGTCAGCACGAGCATGTAATGGCCAAATCGCTTTTTTGTGGCGGCACTACCTGGCCGGGGGTGTTTTTTGCGGAAGATCAGATAGCCCTGGATCTGCTTTTGTCCCGTCCGGATGTGGACGAAGAGAACGTAGGCTGTGGCGGATTATCCGGGGGCGGTCTACGTACCGTAATGATGGCCGGTTTGGATCACCGAATCAAATGTGCCGTTTGTGTGGGATTTATGAGTACCTGGACTGACTTTATGCTAAATAAAGCCTATACCCATACCTGGATGACTTATATTCCCCGCTTGCCGGAGGAATTGGATTTTCCAGAAATCCTGGGGCTGCGGGCTCCACTACCAACCTTGGTGTTAAATGACGAGCAGGATCAATTGTACACCTTACCCGAAATGAAAAAGGCCGATCTGATTTTGCAGGAGGTCTTTGAAAAGGCAGGAGCAGCGGATCGTTACAAGGCCTCCTATTATCCGGGCCCACATAAATTTGATCAGGCCATGCAGCAGGAAGCCTTTTCCTGGTGGGACAAATGGCTGAAAACATAAAAATAATTTCATGAAAAATAATCCTATTACCCAAATGGCGAGTGCCCTGCTGGTTCCCTTTTGTTGGCTACTGCTATCCATCACTGCCGCCGAGGCCCAAAAAGAGCCAGATGAGATGCTTTGTGTGGGGGCGCACTGGACCGAAGAGGAAGGAGCCGCATTCCTTCAAATGATGCGGGAAGAATACAAAAGTGAAAGGGCCTGGGATAAACGGGCCAAAGCCATTCGAAAACAGATTCTGAAGGGAACGGAGCTACAGCGGATGCCTGAAAAAACGGCCCTGAATCCTATTCTGGGAGAGGTGCGCGTACATGAGGGTTATCAAGTTCAAAATGTAGCCTTTGAGAGCCTGCCAGGGGTATATGTGACGGGAAGCATTTACATGCCCCTCGAAAATTCCGGAAAACTGCCGGGCATCTTGAGTCCGCATGGACATTGGGATCAGGAAGGGGATGTCGGACGCTACCGGGCCGATGCCCAAAAACGATTCGCTTCCATGGCACGAATGGGAGCCATGGTCTTTGCGTACGATGCCGTGGGCTACGGGCAGCAAAAGGAGCTGGGTTGGGAGCACCGTGCCGATGGAGAAGTGCTCAAGCTGCAGCTGTGGAACAGCATTCGAGGGGTTGATTTTATCCTTTCCCTGGGCGCGGATCCGGAAAGGCTGGCCGTTACCGGAGCTTCCGGTGGGGCCACCCAATCGTTTTTGCTGGCAGCAGTGGACGATCGAATTGACGTGGCTGCACCGGTGGTAATGGTCTCGGCTCATTTTTTTGGTGGATGTGTGTGTGAAAGTGGCATGCCCATTCATAAATCCAAAAATTTTCAAACCAATAACGTGGAAATCGCAGCGATGATCGCCCCCAAACCTTTGTTATTGGTATCTGTTGGAGGGGATTGGACCAAAAATACTCCAGTGGTAGAATATCCCCACATACAATATATTTACAATCTGAAGGGAAAGCCGGAAAGGGTACAAAATGTACATATACCAGAAGATAACCACGGATACGATGCCAAAAAGCGACAAGCGGTCTATCCCTTTCTGGCCAAACATTTGGGACTGGATCTTTCAAAAGCCTTGCATGCCGATGGGAGTTTAAATGAAGCGGATGTAGTGTTGGAAACGCAAGAGACCCTGTATCCCTTTAATGACAACAACCCCTTTCCTGAAAGTGGGATTACCTCTATTTTTAATGTAAAATGGGACTAGAAATGAACAAACAGCAAACCTACAGAAGGGATTTTCTAAAAAAGACCCTGGTATCGGGATTGGCGCTGAGTACCTTGGGAGCCTGGTCCGCCAACGCTTCTTCCATGAAATTTGGACTGGTGACGTATTTATGGGGGAAAGACTGGTCCTTACCTGAACTGATTGCCAACTGTGAAAAAACGGGGTATCAGGGAGTCGAATTGCGTACCGAGCATGCCCATGGCGTGGAGGCACACCTAAATAAAACGGAAAGAAGGGAAGTCCGGAAACGGTTTGCGGATAGTCCGGTGACTTGTATCGGGTATGGCAGTAACTTTGAATACCACAGTCCGGAGCCCGCTGTCCTGATCGAAAACATTCAGCAAACCAAAGCCTACATTCAACTCTGCAGGGACATTGGTGCTACGGGGATCAAGGTAAAGCCCAATACCTTGCCGGAGGGAATTTCCCGGGAAAAAACCATCGCTCAAATTGCTAAATCGCTGAGTGAAGTAGGGGAGTATGGGGCTGATCACGGACAACTGATCCGGGTGGAAGTTCACGGGCGAACTACCCAGCAATTACCAGTGATGAAGGAAATATTTGATCAGGTAACATCCTCAAATGTGAAAATTTGTTGGAATAGCAACGATACGGATCTGATGGATCCTGGATTGGAAGCGAATTTTGCCATGGTAAAGAAGTGGTTGGGAGATACTACTCATGTGCGGGCTTTCAATGAGAATTCCTATCCTTATCAGAAGCTTTTCCGCCTATTGGATAGCGCCGCCTATCAGGGATGGGTATTGTTGGAAGCACATAGCGATCCCGCAGATAAAATCGCTTCCATGCAAGAGCAAAAAGAGCTTTTCGAAGTGTTCATGAAAAATATCTGATTTTTAAAAAAAGAAACCTAAAACTAAGTATGTCAGAAAGAAGAGAATTTATTAAAAAAAGCCTGCTGGGTAGTGCGGGTATTGCCATAGCGGGAATGAGTATGAGTGCGAAGTCCTACGCTAGCATTATGGGAGCCAATGATCGGATGCATCTGGCTGTTATCGGAATCCGGGGACAGGGAACCAATCATATCAACCAATTTTGTAAACTGAAAGAAAGCCGGAACGTAGTAATTAAAACCTTATGTGATGCGGATGAGAATACCTGGGCCGAAAAAGTAAAACTGGTAAAGGATAGCGTTGGAGATACCCCGGGTACCGAATACGATATGAGAAAGGTTCTGGAGGACCCGGAGGTAGATGCGGTTTCCTTTGCGACCCCAAATCACTGGCATGCACTGGGTACGATATGGGCCTGCCAGGCAGGTAAAAATGTCTACGTGGAAAAGCCGGCCAGCCATAATGTATATGAAGGGAGAAAGATGATCGAAGCAGCGCGAAAATACAACCGGATTGTACAGGTAGGATTTCAGAATCGTTCCATCCAGAACGTAATGGAAGCCATGAAATTTTTACATGATGGCAATATTGGAGAGGTGTATATGGCCCGCGGCTTGTGCTATAAGCCACGAAATTCCTTTGGTATTTCAAGGGACAGTGCCCCACCGGAAGGCCTTCACTATGATTTATGGCTGGGCCCGGCTCCTTACAGAGCCTATAATGAGAAAAAAGGCCACTACAACTGGCACTGGCATTGGGATACCGGCAACGGTGATACCGGCAATCAAGGGCCTCATCAATTTGACATCGCCAGATGGGGTTTGAATAAAAATGAGCACCCTGTATCCGTGTATTCTGCAGGTGGAATTTACGGGATTTCTCCTCAAGAGTGCTCGCAGGAAACACCGAATACGCAGACCTCCCTTTTCACCTACGATGATGGAAAAATGCTGGAATTCGAAACCCGGGGCAGGTACACCCATGGGGAATCCAGCCTTGGAATTAAAATAGGAAACATGTTTTACGGGACGGATGGCTACCTCGAACTGAATGGTAGTACCTGGAAGGCCTTTCGAAAGGATGAAAAAGAGCCTTTTGCCAGCTCCCAGAAAGCGCAGGCTGAAACCTCGGGAGGATCCAATGTGTTGGCTGCTCCTGGAGGATCCGAACATTATGCTAACTTTCTGGATGCCGTCAGAGATGGTAAAAAGGAAAGCTTGCATTGTGATATCCGGGAGGGATACTATTCTTCCGCCTTGCCCTTGATTGCAAATATCTCCTATCGCCTGAAAAGAGAATTGAAATTTATGGGAGAGTATGAGAAGTTTGCCAATGATACAGAGGCAGATACCATGCTGACCAGGCCCAGCCGGCCACCTTATGTGGTTCCGGAACAGGTTTAATTTCGGGCAGGATAGAAACAAAGGGGAAGACATGATGTCATTCCCTTTTGTTTTTCGGCTTTAACGGTTCTGCCGGATTTTTCGAAATATACCGAAAAATGTCGCTTAGTATGATGAATCAAGTAGTTCCAATTCTGTAACCCATTATCTTATGAATCGCATATTCTTCACCGTATTGATTTTTTTCTTTCTTGGTTTTTCAAGTCAAGCTCAGGAAGATTTAAAGGTCATCCAATCGCATTGGGTCAGTTTTACGGATGGCCCCAATGCGCTTTACAAGCATCAGGCAGCGCAGGCCTTTCAGATGCTGGATGCCAGGGAGGAGGCGGTAGAGAAATTGCATACCCTTGGGGACTGGAAAGGTTGGCAGAAACAGGTAAAAAAAACATTGATGCAAGTAGTGGGACCCTTCCCGGAAAAGACCCCACTTCGGCCAGAAATCACCCGAACGATTCAAAAGCCAGGCTATCGGATGGAACACCTGGTCTTTCAGTCCCAGCCCGCGTTCTATGTTAGTGCCACTCTTTTTATCCCGGATGGATTAGAATCAAAAGCCCCGGCCATTATTTATTGTTCGGGACATGCCCTGGAATCCTATAGAAGTGTTACCTACCAACATGTAATTTTGAACCTGGTAAAAAAGGGGTTTATCGTTTTGGCTTTTGATCCGGTAGGTCAGGGAGAACGACTCGAATACTATGATTCCGCTACGGGAAAGCCTACCATTGGCGGACCAACCAAACAGCATTCCTTTCCGGGTGCACAGGCTTTTATTGCCGGCTCCTCCCAGGCAAGATACATGATATGGGACGGTATCAGGGCGGTTGATTACCTGATTTCCCGCTCAGAAGTGGATCCGGATAGATTAGGCATCACCGGCAGGTCCGGCGGCGGGACCCAAGCGGCTTACATCGCTGCATTTGATGACCGTATTTACGCTTCCGCTCCGGAGAATTACCTGACTAATTTTAAGCGGCTCTGGTTAACTCACGGGCCACAGGATGCCGAACAAAATTTCTATCGGGGGATTGCTTCCGGGCTGGATCAACCCGACTTGCTGCTGGTGAGAGCACCTAAACCCAATTTGCTTATCGCCACGAGCAGAGATATTTTCAATATTGAAGGGGCAAGAGAAACGGCAAAGCAGGTAAGCCGGATTTACCAGGCTTTCGATGCGCCGGGTAATTTTGCCTTGGTGGAAGACGACGCGGGCCACGCATCAACGCAGAAAAACAGGGAGGCCATGTATGCCTTTTTCCAAAATCATTTAAATCTACCTGGTGAGTCATCAGATGAAAAGATAGATACATTAAGCAACGAAGAACTCCAGGTCAGTCCAAAAGGACAATTACTGGAAACGTACCCGGGAAAGACCATACAGCAACTTAACCTGGAATTCCTTTCGGATCCACCTACGGGAACCCTGGAGGAGCGGGTTGCGGATTCAAGGGAATTATCCGGATATCTGGAGCCGGTGGGTACATCGGAGCGTATGATGACTGGCAGGTACCAACGCGACGGATATACGGTAGAAAAGCACCTGATAAAAGGAGAGGGAGGATATTGGATTCCTTTTTTGCTACTGGTACCGGAGGAGATTACCACCGAGGCGGTTCTTTACCTGCATCCCGAGGGTAAAGCGGCTGATGCCTCAGTCGGGGGCGAGATGGAGGCTTTGGTAAAAGAAGGCGCCATGGTCATGGCACCTGACTTGTTGAATACGGGGGAAATGGGAAGCGGTGGATTTAATGGGGATTCTAATTTCAAAGGAAATTCCTATAACCATTGGTTTGGCAGCATTCTGATCGGGCGGAGTCTGGTGGGCCTGCACGCCGGGGATGCCAATCGACTGGCAAAGGTGCTGCAGGAAGTATCCGGAAGTAAAACCATCAAAGGCCTGGCCAAGGGACGCATGTCAGCCGTTCTGCTGCATGCAGCAAATTACAATGAGGCCTATTCATCGATTGCATTAATCGACCCCATGGTATCCTACCGAGCGCTGGTGCAAGAACGAAACTACGACCCTTCCCTGATTCCTTTTGCCGTGGCCAACTCGGTATCCCATTATGATTTGCCTGATTTGTTGGAAAACCTGGCGGACAAAAGACCCCTGGTATTGCAGAGCGGTGCCGCCGGGATGCCTTCCGAGGGTCAATCCCTGTTGCCGGAACGAGCAACCATGGAAAAAATAAAGGTTATTCAAACGGGTGATATTGAAGAAAGAAGCGGTTATTTAAAGGAATGGCTGCAACCTTGATTTGTATAAGAACAATATCAATTTGATCCATGTATCGGGGTGGTTGGCCCTAAAACAGTAAAAGCTACCCCGTATTCTAAGGGGTAGCTTTTACTTGGTTATCGCTTGTCCGTTTTAATTACGGTTAATGGCGTTCAGCATGTCGAAGGCCAATTCCAGTCGTTTTCCGAAATTTTCCTCTCCTTTACGTAGCCAAACCCGTGGATCGTAGGATTTTTTATTAGGGTTATCCGCGCCCTCGGGATTTCCCAGTTGCGTCTGAAGGTATCCTTCTTTTTCGTGGTAATATTTCAATACCCCTTCCCAGAAGGCCCATTGCAAATCTGTATCGATATTCATCTTGATGGAGCCGTATCCATTTGCTTCCCGGATCTCTTCCACTGTGGAACCTGACCCGCCGTGAAATACGAAGTTTACAGGCTTACCGGTAGTTCCGAATTTTTTATTGATAAAATCCTGCGAGTTTTTTAGGATATCTGGCCGAAGTGAAACGTTGCCGGGCTTGTAGACCCCGTGCACATTTCCGAAGGCAGCAGCGATGGTAAACATGTCACCCACCTTGTTTAGCTCTTCGTAAGCATAGGCGACTTCCTCGGGCTGTGTGTAAAGTTTGGAGCTGTCTACATCGGTATTGTCTACGCCATCTTCTTCTCCACCAGTTACCCCCAGCTCTATTTCTATTGCCATTTGAAGTTTTGCAAACTCTTTGAAGTAGTCTACCGAAATGGAAATATTTTCTTCCAACGACTCTTCTGACAGGTCCAGCATGTGCGAACTAAACAAAGGCTTTTTAAAGGCTTCATAATAAGCTTTTCCTTCGGCCAGTAAGCCGTCAATCCAGGGAAGCAATTTCTTAGCCGCATGATCCGTATGCAAAATTACGGGCACTCCGTAAACTTGCGCCATTTTTTGTACGTGCATGGCTCCGGAAACACCACCAGCGATAGAAGCCTGTTGTTTGTCATTGGGCAAGCCTTTTCCAGCAAAAAATTGAGCACCCCCATTCGAAAACTGGATCATCACAGGAGAATTGACTTTTTTTGCCGTTTCCAGCACAGCATTTACGGTATTACTGTTGATACAGTTTACAGCTGGCATTGCAAATTCACTTTCTTTGGCATAGGCCAACAGGTCTTTCAGCTCTTCGCCGTATTTTACTCCAGGTTTGAATTTCATAAGGAATGGTTTTTGATGAATGATAGTAGGATTCTATTTCAGGAAGAAATAAAGAATCAGAGTGCAAAGATAGGAATACCGTTGAACAATTGCCTTATGATTTGCATGAAAATAACCGATTTGCCAAAGAATGCTAGTGGAAACACGGTTTTAATCTTTATTAGAAACTATAAAATTTCCTTTTTATCTTTGATTTATGGAAAAGATAACCATCACCGGAGTACCAGAACATTTTAATTTCCCTTGGTTAAAGTTAGTAGAAAAGCAGCCATTTTTGGACGAGGAGATACAACTTGTATGGGAAAATGAATCCAAAGGCTCTGGAGCCATGAATAAAGCCATCCGGGAGGGAAATACGGATTTGGCGATTATTCTTACCGAAAGTTTCGTAAAGGACAAAATTGAAGGAAACCCGGGAAAAATGATTGGTTTTCATGTAGAATCACCTCTTGTATGGGGAATCCATGTACCTGGAAGCTCCAAATTGGAGGAGGTTTCTGAATTAAAGAACGTTCCTTTTTTGGTAAGCAGGATGGGGTCAGGGTCTCATTTGATGGCCTTTCTCCTGGCCAGAGAGCATGGCTGGGACACAGCGGACATTAATTTTGAAATTATTGGTAATCTGGATGGTGCCATCAAATCGTTTAAGAGTGCCAATCCCAAAGCCTTTCTTTGGGAAAAATATACCACCCAGCCCCTTGTATCAAAGGGTTGGTTCCGAAGGATCGGTGAAATACCTACTCCCTGGCCCTGTTTTGTGATTGTGGCCTCCGATAATTTTCTAAAGAATCACCCGGGTCTCTCCGACAGGCTGCTGAATGCCATTTATGACATCAACACGGGCCTGATGCAGGATAAAAAAGCAATTGCTCCGACGATTCAAAAAGACTATCACCTGGGTGCCGATGATGTGAATCAATGGTTGGAACAAACCTCCTGGGCTACCTCAAAGGAGATTCCTCCGGTGCATTTGGAGAACACCATGAAAATTTTGGCTGAGGTAAACTTGATTCAAAAGACCCTCCCGGTTAGTGCGTTTATAGCAGCGGAAAGGCCATAAAAAAAGTGCTGTCCCGAATCGGAAACAGCACTAAGTAACTACCTTAAATTCGCTGGATGATCTTATTCACATCTGATAAAGAAGAATGAAACCTGTCAGGTTTCATCTACTTGAAGTGTGTTGTTGCTTGAATAGCAACAAAAACCTGACAGGTTTGCAGATTTTAGAAACTACCTTAATTATTTAATATTTAAATATCCGAATAGTCAGTCGGTTGAAGCAAGCGTGTATCGTTTCTGGACACCGTATTCCGATATTCTTCCAGGTCTTTCATGGCATCCCAGTCAGGATCGGTCCGAAAGGCATCCCAATGTGCATTCCGGTCTTCCATGTTTTCGAAGGTGGTCAGGTACATCAGGTTTGGCATATTCGCTCCTGCCAATGTTTCTGCGTAGAAAACGGGATTAAAATTAAGTTTGTCAAAAATGTCAATTTCACCGCTATTAAACATTTTTACTTTTTGGCGGTAAAGCCTTTCCGTGGCGGCTTCATAACTTCTGAGTTCATACACCCGTTCTGACATGGGGGCAGTCAGATTTGGTGTAGCCATTCTTGGGCTACCTGTAAATGCCTGAAGTAAAGCCGTTTCAAGACGCTCAAAAGGAGCTTTGTCATGGGCAGCGTGGATATAATCTTTGCCGGCATTCTGGTAGGCCTGGTCTTTATCCAATTTTACTTGAAATTGAAAATACGCTTTCGAATTTTTGAATGGGAGCAGTACGTATATTTTTGTTCCGGCATCCTCTTCAGAACTCAGCGGTTTAAATACCCCCACATTGCTCAGACCAGCCCGGTGCGCTGCTGGAATAAATGCTGTTTTCAGGTATTCATCCACCATTTTTTCCTGGCCTTGGTTGGCAATATGGTAAATTTTCAATTCGTAAAGATCTCTTTTTCCATCCTGTGCCTGGGAAAGCGAGGAGCTGGTTAAAGTAAACAGTAGTAAAAGGCTTCCGGCAATCAGAAGAGGGCAATTTTTTAGCATGTTATCTTGAGTTTTGTGTGTTAAGAAAACCCCTATCGGGGATTCGTTACATAAATGTAAATAAAATCAAACTACTTTAAAAAAAAAGTATAGCAATGGCAAATAAATTATTATTTTTGGTTTTTGCTTCTGTTGAACGACAGGTTTAAATTTTGAAATAATTATTTTAAGGAAATGAAACGGATTTTAGTAACCGGAGGGGCTGGGTTTTTAGGCAGTCATCTCTGCGACAAACTTTTAGGTGAAGGACATGAGGTCCTTTGTGCCGATAATCTTTTTACAGGAAGAAGAAGAAATATCCACCACCTGCTGGACAACAAAAATTTCGAATTTCTACGGCATGATGTGACCTTACCGATGTATGTTGAGGTAGATGAAATTTACAACCTGGCCTGTCCCGCCAGTCCCGTGCATTATCAGTTTGATCCGGTACAAACGACCAAAACAAGTGTGATTGGTGCCATTAACATGCTGGGCCTTGCTAAGCGATTAAAAGTAAAAATATTGCAGGCTAGCACCAGTGAGGTATATGGAGACCCGGAGGTGCACCCTCAACCAGAATCCTATAAGGGAAGTGTGAGTGTCACCGGCCCAAGGGCCTGTTACGATGAAGGTAAAAGATGTGCCGAGACCTTGTTTTTTGATTACCACAGGCAGCATAAACTCAACATAAAGGTCATACGGATTTTCAATACCTACGGACCGCGCATGCATCCTTCCGATGGTAGGGTGGTGAGTAATTTCATCGTGCAGGCATTGAAAGGAGAGGACATTACCATTTTTGGAGACGGGATGCAAACTCGAAGCTTCGGATACGTCAGCGACTTGATTAGAGGGATGCACTCGATGATGAATAGCCCAAATGAATTTATAGGACCCGTGAATATCGGCAACCCAGTGGAATTTACCATGTTGGAACTGGCGGAAAATGTACTGCAATTGACAGGGTCCAAAAGCAAACTGAAATTCCTTCCCTTGCCTCAAGACGATCCCATGCAGCGGAAGCCAAACATCGATTTGGCCAGGGAAAAATTAGGATGGGAACCAAAGGTGCATCTCAAAGAAGGCCTGGTAGAAACCATCCAGTATTTTGAGCAGGTTTTGAGCGAAGGACAGTATTAGTCAAGCTATTTATGAGCTTAGGGGCATTGTTTTTCTACGGAAGGGCAATGCTTTTTTTATGCATGCTTTTTCCAGTTGAATGAATCTGTTTAGTAGCATTTTAATGGACTGTTTCTTTAAACACTGATTTTAGTTTTTTAAATTATAAATTTTGTAATTTGTAATAAATCAAAATAAAAATTAATTTATGAACAATAATAATTTGTTTTTATTTAAAAATAATCGGTAAAACCTTTTTTTATTTGTTCTCTGGTTACTACCTTTATTAGGTAAAAATTCATCACCCATAATACATGTTGCCATGAAAAGCACTTATAAAATTTTTGCAATCGATGATGAGCCTTCGGTATTGCTGATCATCAAACATTACTTCAAGGAAAAATTTGAGGTCAGTGTTTTCAATAAGCCTGCTGATGCCATTGCCACCATGCATGAAGGAAATTTGCCGGATATTATTATTTGTGATTTGAACATGCCGGAAATCAGCGGGACAGAGTTTGTGGAGTTGATCCGGTCCAGTGGTTTTTTTGAGGCCATCCCTTTGATCGTTCTTTCGGCCACAGAATCTTCGGAAAAGAAGATCGATATTTTGAACCTGGGAGCGGATGATTTCATGGTGAAGCCCTTCAACCCAAAAGAATTGGAAGCTCGGATAAATTCTATTTTAAGAAGGACTGGTAAACCAGCATTGGAATCCATCAATGGGTGATACGATACCAAAGATTGCCTTGATATCTGAAAATCAACAGCTAGTGGAGGTAGTGAACCAGGCTCTGACAGGGGTTTTTGAGATTGCTACTTATTCCAATGGTATCATTTTTTACAACCAGCTATCTCAGGCTAAGTCTGAATTTGCAATGGTTATCAGCGAATCCTCTATGAAAGGGGTTCACGGGCTTCCGCTGAAGCATACCATGGAAAAGCTGGGTTTTGGCCACATTCCTTTTTTTTTAGTGGTAGACCAGGCAAGTCGTGAAGACATTCTTCAAGCCGTAAGGCAGGGTATTTCTGATTTTATTTTCAAGCCGATTGATAGACGAAAGTTGTTGACACGATTGCAATTTCAGATCAGTCATCCGATTCAGAAAATAAAGGAATCAAAGATTACTCCCCTAAAACAGTATAAAATTCCAAAAATTAAGCGGCTATTTGATATCCTGGTTTCCGGTTTGATATTAATAGCCTTGTCTCCTCTGTTTCTAGTAATTGCGATTTTAATAAGACTGGAATCCCGCGGACCGGTTTTTTATTATTCATACCGGGTTGGCACCGGTTACACCATTTTTAAATTTTACAAATTCCGCTCAATGGATCCCGATGCAGATGCCAAGCTCCAACAATTAAAACACCTGAATCAGTACCAAAAGCCAGAAGATAATAGTGCGAAAGAAGTAACCGCGGCGAGGTCAAGTTCCGTAAAAGAGCTTTGCGAATTCTGCGAACAAGCTGGGGGTGGCTGTCTTCAGCCGCTGTATGACGATAATAAGATGGTGTGTGAAAAACTCTTGTTAGCAAAAAAATCTGGCAATCAGGATGCCGCCTTTATTAAGATTAAGGATGATCCCAGAGTCACCCGCATTGGAAAGTTTATTCGGAATACCAGTATAGACGAGTTGCCCCAACTTTGGAATGTACTGAAGGGGGACATGTCTCTGGTTGGAAATCGCCCCCTTCCGTTATACGAAGCGGAGAAAATCACCACCGACAAATATGCCCTGCGGTTCCTGGGTCCAGCTGGCATAACCGGTCTCTGGCAAGTAGAGAAAAGAGGAAGAGGGGAGATGTCGGAGGAAAAGCGACTAAGCCTGGACAACGATTATGTCAAGAATTTTTCAATCTGGTTTGACCTGAAAATATTGCTTCGGACCATTCCTGCTCTCTTTCAAAGCGAAAACGTTTGATTTATTAATTTCCAAAACAGGGTAACGCGCCCCTCCCAGGTATTTTTAGAGGCTTCCTGATACCTTTGCAGGCCTTTTTGGGGCGTATTCGATTCCAATTCCTCAGTGATGGTCCGGCTAAAGGCTTGGGCATCTTTTTCGAGACGGATGAGGGGCGAAAAGGATTGAATATCTTCCGAGAATGGTGTGGCCACGATAGGCTTGCCGGATGCCAGGTACTCATTGATCTTCAGTGGGTAAATGCTTCTGGTAACCTCGTTGCAAAGAAAGGGTAGGATCAGCACATCGAAATGGGCCAGATACGAAGGAAGTTGTTCTATTTTTTTTGGTCCGGTGAAATGCAGGTTGGGTAACTTGTCCAAATCCACGTCTGTATGCCCCCAATGGTTTCTTGGTCCTACCATGACCAGACTTTTTTCGGGATTGTTTTCGCAAATTCCTTTTAAGAGCTCGTAGTCAATCCGATGGCAAATATTGCCGGTGTATCCAATGATGGGTCTGGGAAGGGTTTTCAATTCTTCCGGTAAAGGAATTTCGTCTTCAAAGGCTGATTTGAATAAATTGAAATCCGCGGCATTGGGAAAATAAGCCACATTTTCTCCGGATAGTTGTTCCAGATCCTTTTGAAGCAATCTGGAAGTAGCCAGGCTTAGCCGGGCATTTTTTACCGCCTCAATTTCAAGGTAGGAACCATGCTTCCGGAGGTAAGGCTCCAGCGCTCTTATATTGTCGCGGGATTGGTAAACAAAGGCTTTGGGAGTAAACCCTTTCGGCAAGCTGCTCAGGTAAAGTGGGTTAAAGGAATTGAAAAAAATATAATCTGTAATATTTAATTTTAGGAGTCCCTTTTGAATGCTTTTGCTCAATCGCCGGTTATTCCATCCCGCAAGCAGGCGATATAGTTTTCCGGGAGGCAGCCAATTAATGGGAAGCATCAGGGGAGGGGTCAGCGCAAAAAGATTGGTATGGTATTCGGTCAGGGGAGTCAGACAATTTTTTCCATAAAGCAAGGCAGGTATTCTCGCTTTGAGATGTTTTTTTTTTCTTTCCCGGATAAAATCAATTAGTGTAAATGGGTAATCCACATAAATGACGATCTGATTTTGGGCAAAGGTTTTTGCCAGGGACCAGGAAGCTGAGGAAAAGTCTCCATCCCATCGGGACATGCTGGTCATGACTATGGGAAGTTGCTTGAATTCATTGATCGAAAAATTGCTCATAAAAAACCGTTATTTTAGCCTTGTACCTGTCGTATTCTAAGGAGTAAATTGTAAATTTAAAATAAAAATAACCATTAATTTTTGATGCTTTGATCTTGTTTGAAATTATTGTCTGGCTTTGTTGTTTTTATCTTCTGTTTCCCCTTTTTACCGGTTTGCTGGCAGTCCTCAGGCCAAGGGAAAATCTTCGGGAGAAGCCTTTTTCAGCTGATTTTGCCTGTATTATCACCGTTTATAAAGAAAATGATATTGCCTGGCCATTGGTACGGGCTTTACTGAAACAGGAGTATCCCCATTATCAGGTATACCTGGTGGCGGACGGGATCGAGGAGCCTTTAGAAAAACAGGTACAGGATGAAAAGCTTACCCTTTTTCAACCCAACCCTTTTTTAAACAGCAAAGTGGCCTCCATCGCACTTGTTTTGGAAAAAATGAAAAAGAAGCACAGCCATGTGGTCATATTCGATCCGGATAACCTGGTGCCTCCCCATTTCCTGGGAGTGCTCAATCGCTATCATGCTGCGGGGTTTCAGGCAGTACAAGGGAAGCGGATCGCAAAAAACACCTCGGGTACCTACGCTGCCCTGGATGCCTTGGGCGAGTATTACTATGATTTTGCCGTCCGGAACGTCCCCTACCGTTTGGGCTCCTCCTCTACGATTGCCGGTTCGGGGATGTCATTGGAGAGAGAAATTTACCAGCAAAACATTTCCCATGAAATGCAGGTGCTCAAGGACAAGGGGTTGGTAGTGGCAGAGGACAAATCCCTGCAGGTGCAGCTAGTGGGAAGTGGCATCCGGATCGGGTATGCGGCGGCGGCAATCGTTTTTGATGAAAAGATCACGGCTGCTCGCCAAATTGGTAGGCAAAGGAGCCGGTGGCTGAACAGTTACTTTGGCCAGATTCCAACATCATTCCGGCTTCTGTTGAAAGGGCTGGTTTCCGGGGATTGGAACCGCATCTACTTTGCGGTAATGGTCTCTATGCCCCCCATGGTCATTTTGGTAGGAGTAAGCTTGCTGCTCAGTGTTGCGGCATTATGGATAAAGGTAAGTTACTTTTTTCTTTTGGCGGGCTCTTTGATTTTGTTTGGGTTGGGTTTTCTGACGCTTCTGGCATGGAACCATACACCAGGGGAAGTTATCAAAGCCATCCCAAAAATTCCCCTTTTCGTTTGGGGCCAATTGTCCGGCATGCTGAAAATTCGGAAAGCCAGCAAGGATTTTATGGCCACCAGTCATCAGGAAATCACTGAAATAGAGCCGATTTGGAAAAATAGGCAGCATGAATTCAGCCATTTGGAAGAATGGTGGAAGTAAAAGCGATAAGAATGAATTTATCGTTTTTGGATTTTTTCCATAAGGGAGGCTACTAATGTTGGATAGGCACGTGCTGCCTGTACCCAGCAATGGATAAATCGCATTTTAATGTATCTACTGAGGACCAGGTGTTTGATTAAAGCAGTACAAAAAACCGCCAGGACCAACCCGTAAGCAGCTCCCAGTAAGCCTATCCAATGAATGAAAAACCAACTCAATCCTGCGCCATAAATCAAGGTCCCAAAAACCATTAGCATATTGATAAATGGCTTGCCTATGGCATCTAAAAAGACTCCGGATTGCCTGTCAAAAGGCTTGATCAGTGCCAGAAAAGCCATGATTCGTAAAAAAGGAACTGCATCCAGGTAGTTTTCTCCTGCTATAAATAAAATTATGTAATGCGCAAATACCAGACAAAATAGCCAAAAGGGGAAGGTCAGGCTAAGCATCATTCCGGTGGTCTTTTCATAGAGTTGGCCTAGCGCCTGGGTTTTTCCGGTGTCGTGAGCTTCTGCTGCCTTGGGGTAGCTAATGGAGGCAATGGAATTAACGGGGATCTCCACCATGTTCAATACCCTCCCGGCCGTATTGGCCATGGCTACCTGCACCGGAGAGAGCAAGGCACCCAGTAGAAATTTATCAAGGCCATTCGTAAGCATGGACACCAGATTGGTTCCGAATACGAATTTCCCAAAGTGAAATATTTTTGCCAGCCAGTATTTTTTTACCCGCCATTGAAAACCAAAATAGCGCCGAACCTGATAGGCTGACATCAGGGTAGCTAACAAAAAAGCGGCATTATGGTACCAGGCAAGATGAACCAGGGTTAGTTTGTAGTCACTCAGGTACCCCATCACAATTACCAGAAAGAAGGGTAAACTTTTACTGATTCCTGCCAGGAAATAGGCCTTAAAATCGTAACTGGCCTGCATCAAAACCAGGTTATGGGTGTGGAGAACCAGGACGGGGAGCACCCAGGCATAGATGGTTAATATCGCCGCTAGTTTCGGAGCATTAAAAAGTTCAGCGATTGGATGAGCAGCCAGGACAAGAAGCGCGAGAATCAGGAAACTAAGCAAGGCATTGAGCAAAAGTGCGGCCGATTGGATCTTTCGTTTTACAGCCGGATTCTTTCCTACAATGAATTTGATCATCCCGTTTTGGATAAAGCCGTTTCTGGCCATGTCCAAAATGGACGTAATGGTGATGAGCAGGACCCAAACGCCAAAATCCTCTGGGGAGAAAATACGAACCAATAACATGAATCCAACAAACCCCAGCAAAAAATCCACCCCGCGGTGCATCATGGTAAAAAAGCCGCTTTTTAGCCAATACTTTTTATCGCTCATGTCCGCTGTAGTATTTCCTGGTAGTTGGCCAATGTGGTGGCGGCACCCTTTTTATAATCAAATAGAGCAGGTCTTTCCTTCCCTTTTTCTATTAATTTTTCCCGGATGCCTTCATTTTTCAGAAGTTGTTCGATGCCCTGCCGGATACTCTCCGGATCAAAAGGGTCAATGAGCAGGGCGGCATTACCAGCCACCTCGGGCATGGAAGAGGTGTTGGAAGTGATCACCGGACAGCCGCATGCCATGGCTTCCAGGATCGGTAGCCCAAAGCTTTCACGAAGAGAAGGATAAAGGAACAGCAGGGCCTGGCTATAAATGGCTGAGAGGTCTTCATTGGGAATGTACCCGGTCAGGTGGATTTTAGAAAGTAGCTGAGGAGCTCCGATATCGGAAAGCATGGATCGAAGCACTTCCTCTCCGATGTCAGGCATGACCAAATCGGGAAACGACTCGGCTGACGACTCCAAAAGTGCCAGGCTTTTCAATACCCCTTTTAGGTTCTTTTTAGGATCGGTATTTCCTAAAAAAAGCATGAAGGTTTTCGGTAGTGCATACGTTTCCCGAACCTCCTGCTGCCTGGCAAGACTTTGGGGCTTAAAATGGCTGGCAACACCGTTGTAGACAACTGCTACCGCCGAGGAATCCAATCCGAAATGCTGGGTAATTCTATCCTGTTCGTACGCCGATACCGTAAAAATTCCGGCCGCTTTTTTCACCACGGCCGGTACATTCCACCGGCGGTAAATGTTGCCCATTCGTTGGTACCAGCTGCCCTCTTTCAGGTTTATTTTTTCCAGGTAGATGATATCATGAAGGGTTATGACGAGTTTTGTTTGGCAAAATACGGGAGCCGTATTACTGGTGCAATGCAGTAGATCAAGTTCGTATTTTTTTACTGCCCGGGCCAAATGATATTGTTCCCAGATGGGGTAGGGAGAAGCGGGAAGCGGGATAATGGTGAAATTATCAGTCGGCTGAATTGGAGATGAATCTTCTGTTTCATTGACAAAGATGAAATACTGGTTTTCGGTATCCATTTCCTGCAAATTGCGAATCAGTGCAACGGCCACCATATCCATGCCGTGCCTTTTTCTACGAAAAATTCGTTGTGCCTCAATGCCTATCCTCATGCTGAATTAAATTTAGGTTTTCATTAATATTTTGCATAAATAAGCCGTCTGCAAAGCCCTTGACATAGGTTTTAGCATGGGCCCATTCTGACTGCAGCAGATACATAAAAAGATTTTTGGGCAAGGCGATGCCCAGATAATAGGCAGCTGTAAAAAAGAATAAAGGCCAGGGGACATTTCTGCGCAAAAATAGCCAGCGATTTCGGCTCATGTAGTAGGTTTTCAACAAGGAGTTTTTCCCCACACTCATGGACTCTTTATGTAAAATATACGTCTGGGGCTCGTACCAGAGGGTATAGCCCGCATCCTTGATTCGCTCGCAATAATCCATTTCTTCGTAATAGAGAAAATACAATTCGGCCATCATACCGATCTTCCGCACCACCGATTTGGGAATAAACATGGCGGCTCCATGAGCCAACTGTGTGATTTCCGCTTTTTGATATTGTCCCCGATCTTTTTCCTGATACCCTTTTCCTTTGCCTCTTCCTGTAATCGGATTGATGGCTGAAAATCCGGCAAATTGAATGGTGTCAGGTTCGTCGTAGTACAAGATTTTTGGACAAACCAGCCCGATAGTTGGGTCTGAAAGGGTGCGCTCAAGCAGTACATCCAGAATGTTTTCGGCAACCTCGGTATCGTTATTGACAAGGAAAAAATAATCGCCGCTGGCCACCTCCATTCCCCGGTTGTTGCCCCCCGCAAACCCCTCGTTTACCGGGTTTCGGACCAGGATGGTGTTTGGGTACCGGTCAAGAATCGCTGTCGGGTCTTCCTTTGAGGCATTGTCTACCACAATGATTTCTAGCCGGGGATAGGTGACCTTCTGAAACGAGGCCAGAAAATCAAGGGTATGTGTCAAACCATTATAATTAATGGTAATGACAGAGATCAGCGGTTTATCCATTTTTATCCGATTTTGTTATGTTGTTTTCCAGTTGGGGAGAAAGATAAAAGTAGGCCCAGGACATGTACAGGATGATTCCCGTGGGCATTTGCCCCAATAGTGGATTCCCTATGGAAGCGGCAGCAATTCCGGCGTACCCAGCGAGCAGGGCAAGTAATTTCTGCCTTAATTGGGGACTCTTTACTTTCCAAATCCGAAAGAGTGCCATGATCCCAATAAACGCCAGTATGGAGACATGCAGGTAAAGCCCAACAATCCCCAATTCCGCCCAGATTTTAATAAACCAGCTGTCGTTGGGTGTCTCTGCCAGGAAAGTACCGGGACTAAAGCGTTGCCCCCAAAAACCAGAGGTGCCGACACCTCCCCCAAATGGCCTGTTTTTCAGGTATTCGGAAAACTTCGCTTTGTTGGACAGCCGAACATTAAGCGAAGCGTCGTTGGGGTCCAATGCAGAGCGCAATCTTCGTATCTGATAATTTTCGTTCCCGATGCTGGTAAACTTTAGAAAGATAAACACCATGGCCAGTGCCGCTAATCCCATGGCCATGAGCTTAAAGTTTTTCGATGCAAAGAGGTAGGCCAGGGTTCCCGCTACCGGCACCATCAAGGCTCCTCTGGTTCCGCTCATAATCATCATGTAGAAAAACAGCAAGGCGCACCCTCCGAAAAAGATCCGGTACCTTGTCCGGAAAGGCCCCAATGCCAATACCAGTGCAATCATCCCGGAATGGGCGATTCCCGCCCCAAATTGGCCCGCATCCGAAAAAAAGCTGAAAACCCGCAGGTTGCCAAATAAGACATGGGTGGACCTGGATCCCTGGTCCAGCCATCGGTTTTCGGCAAAGTCTAATCCAATGTAATATTGCCTTAGCCCCCAGAATGAAGCCAGGATGGAAAACAGAATGATGATTTTAAGCAACCGGTCCAGGTCTTTTTGGGTATTCGCGTAGAGTAGGGTGAGGGGCACGGTCAGCAACATGTAAAGGGCCGTTCCCCGGACGGCATACACCCAGGCGGTAACGCTTCTGGCCTCGGGGTTGAAAATTTCGGCCACATTGTATCCCATCCAAATGAGGGTTACGGCCATCAGTGGGTTTTTCAGATAGGAGAAATCCGTCTTAACGCGGGTATGAAAAACAGCACTGATAAGCACGGCTGCGAGCGCAAAGTCTACGGTTAATCCCAGCGGCAGACTAGGTACATACCTACTCGCCCCTATGGACACAAAGGCAAAAACCAGGGCGGTGTACAAGCAATGGGCAGGGTGGCCCATCATGAAGATGCCAAGACCCACTCCCAAGGGAATAGCAAATAAAGTTCCTATTCCGAAAATCCCGGTCTGAACCACCCACAGGCTGACCAGCAGGGATAAGACCAGTACTGTCAGCGGAAAGGTTAGTTGAATTCGGGATAAATCCATAGGTCAGGATAAGATTTTTTTAATTTTTGAGCGTAGGAAGGACCTTTTTCGGGGGATCTCTCCATTGACATCCTCTAGTTCATCGTCTTTCAACTTATTTAGCCAGATCACATGCGGGATTTCTATCATTTCTTTTAGACTTTCGTGAAAGCGACTATCGGATGAATTCCAGTTACGTTCGGCATCTAACACCATCACCAATACATTTGCCTGATTAATAAGGGAGTAATTTAAGGGCAGCTCTTCAATATTGGGAAGCTCCCATAGGATAAATTCCTTTTCCGTTTGGGCGATTCGTTCTTCCCAATAGGTATCTTTCCGGTCGTAAATGACTGTTTCGTGGTGGTAGGAGAGGCTTTCACAGGAAATTTGAGACGCATCTCCAGGGCTTCCCCAATAGACCGACTTTCTGTTTTGGTCGGTTAGTTCCTCCACCAATTTCTGGATTAGAAAGGTTTTACCCTCTCCTTGCTTTAAACTATAAAACAGAATAAGTTTTTTCCCCTGTTGGGGTAGGTATTTTCCAATGTTGTTGTAAAACTGCTTCTGCAACCGGTTGTATAAGATGTCCTTTTTTACGGCCTTGCTCAGGACTTTTTCATCGATCCATGCCCCGGAAACCTTTAATCCGGTCACTTTCTCTGCCTGTGGAGCAGATTTGATGGTTCGGTCCAGGAAGAAAGATAAGATTACCAGAGAAAACCCCATGAAACCAGTGGCCAGGCTGCCTCCCAGGATAAACAACATGCGCTTGGAAGGAAGGGGTGTTTTTGGATAATAGGGTTCATCGATCAGTTTTTGAGAAGAAGACATCTCCAGGTCGTATTTCTGCAAATAAGCCATGTTTAGTCCGTGAAGGATGGAGAGGTACTGTTCTTCATTGACACTTACCTCCCGCTCCAATTTCTTTAATTCTGCACCTAGTGGCGCAAATTCTTCAATTTTTCCGGATAGGTAGGCCTTTCTATTTTGCATTACATCCAGCGATTGTTTCTGCTGTTCAAATAGTATTTTTAGCCCTAACCACTCTTCTAACAAGGTCTCTCGTTGGATTCCCTGAAGGGAGTTGCTATTTCGGAATAGTTCTGTGGAGGCTTCCTCGATCTGGGATTTTAGATTTGTTATTTCAGCCGTTAACCTTTCTATTTTAGCAGCCGAGCCGTTCTGAGCACGTAAGCCCTGGATTTCCATATCCCGGACAACAATTTCATCTTGCAGGGAGGAAATGGTTTGAATAATTACCTGCCTTTTGTCAAAATTCTGGAACATCTCCTGTATTTCATCCAAATTGGAGCGGGTGCCGGAGAGCAGGCGTTTCGACCTTTCCTCGTCTTGTTCGTGTTCTAGTTTGGCAATATCCAGGTATTTCCCTTGCTCGTAGTAGTTTAGTATCCGGTTCTGAGTCATGAAGACCTTCAAATTACCTTCGGCCTCCCGCAATTTGTCCTGAGCTTTGGTAAGCTGATTTTGAAAGTAGGCAATGGAGTTGGTGTTTTCCATTTCTTTCATCCCCGAATACCGTTCCATAAAAGCTTCTGAAACAAGTCTTAATGTATGGAAACAAATACCCGGGTCATTTGTCCGATAGGAAATTTCCATCATATCGGAGGAGGATTTTCTTCCTACATACAACCTTTCCAGTACTTTTCTAATGGAATAGTGCTCGTGCTCCCGAAGGAGGTATTCGATTGGTGAGCCGGGGGTGTTTTGGTAATGTTCCTTTACCCGAACGAGGGTTTGTTCCAGGTTGCCGGGGACCGCTAGTTCTTCCCACAGCTCCGGGTGAATGTGTTGCTGCAGGTTTCGATAGGAATCTTCTTGAATAATGCTGGGGACAACTTCAGGAAGCGACAGGTGCATGGCCAGCAGGCGGAGTACGGCATCCTCTATGGTTTCCCTTGATTTGACCAGCAAGGTAAGGTTATCAAATAGGTTATTGGAGGTGTAAAAATCCATGCGTACCACGCCGCCGTCGGTAGCACCACGGTTGGTATTGGGATTGGTGAAAATGATGGTTTTGCTTTCGTATTCGCGCGGCATGTTTTGAGTAAGGAAAAACACAGCCAGTCCTACCAAAATTGGCGGAATCAGGATCCGGAATTTGTTTCTCCAGAGAAGACGAATCAGGTGTTTAATACTCATTAATTGCGAATTAGTTGACCCAGCGGGACACCGATTAATAATTCCAGTTTTTGAACCGCCACAAAAAAACTACTTTTGGCATTTTCGTACTCCGATTGGGCGATGGTATGAATCTCCGCATTACGCATGTAACTGGTGGCATCCAGGTTACCCAGATTAAATTCCATTTCCATCTGCAACACGTTCGTTCTTGCTTTTTCCTGCATTTGAGCGCGAATGTTCATTAATCGCTGAGCCAGTAGCAAGTCATTATATTGTTCAATGACCTGTTCCGATATCACCAGCTCCATTTCCCGGGTTTTGTGAAAGGTCGCTTCCAATTCATTTCGTTGCAGCCTGATTCGATCACCCCGATTCACTATTTCAGCTAATGGAATGCTTAAATTGACACCGGTCCGGTATCCATTGGCAATATTGGAAAGATCAGCACCCTGCGTCCCCGTGGTGACGATGGCCTGATTGCCATAGCCGTAATCCACATAGCCCCTCAATAAATTTGCCCAGGATTTTTTTGCCAGTTTGAGTCTCGATTCGGCAGAACCGACAAGGGCTTCGTTGAGTTGGACGGTGGGATGTTGCCCAATAGCCAGGTCGATGAGGCTATCCAGCGCAGGTAATTGATTTTCAATGGGAATATTCAAATCCAATTCTCCCAATACCTCTCCATCCTGTTGAGCCAGTACGGATCCACCTATCGTAAAAAATCCTAAAAAGTAAATCAGGCCCAGGTTTATGCACCTAAAAGGTTTTTTTACCATGAATTTCATTTATTTATATATTAATTACAAAAATAAGTTTATGTAAAATATTTTACTGTTTTTGCCTTATTTTTAAAATAAAAGTACTAAAAATTTTAATTTATCCTTTTTTTTTGAATTTAAATTTTCACCCTATATATTCATTAATTATTTAAAAGATACATGATTCAGCAAAAATTAGCGGATAGGTTACAGGGAAAAAGCCATGCGCTTTTTGGACGGGAAGCGCGCACGCCAGGTGAAAAAATTCGTCTTTACCTGTCTTTTTTCAGGGAAGTTTTCCAAGGTATAATCCGTTTACTAAATGCAAAAATCAGACTCAGAAAATGTGAGCAGGTGGGCAGATTGGTAACCGTAAGAGGAAATCTCCGAGTAGAAGGTGATGGGGCCATACGAATTGGAGATCGGTGTAAACTTTGGTCGCATATGGGTACCACGCAATTGTATGCCGATCGGGGAGCTTTGTTGGAAATTGGGGAGGACACCTTTATCAATACGGCCTGTATCTTGTCGGCAAGCCAGCACATATCCATTGGAAAAAACTGTCAGGTAGCCAATCAGGTTATCATTATGGATGGGGACTTCCATGGGGTAGCGAATCGGGATGAAAAAGGAAAATCCGGTGCTATTTTTATAGAGGACGATGCCTGGCTCGCCACCCGGTGCATGGTGCTAAAGGGAGTTCGGATTGGCAAAGGGGCCACCGTGGCAGCGGGAGCCGTCGTAACGAAAGACGTAGCTCCCTATACCTTGGTGGGAGGTGTGCCTGCCCGATTAATCAGAAAATTACCGGAACCGGAGTCTGTTTATACCACATGATCTGGAGGATTCAATAATGAGAATGAATATAGTTAACTTGATGATAGGGAAATGAATCGTTGTGTAATCATAGATGATGATGCGGCCAGCATTGAAGTGCTTTCGCATTACATATCAAAAACAAAATCGCTGGAATTGCTGGCGAAATTTACAGATGCCATCGACGGGTTGAACTTTTTGATCGAAAATAAAGGCACCATCGATTTAATTTTCCTGGACATTGAGATGCCTGAGATGAATGGTTTTGAGATATTGAAACACAGCCAGTACGATGGATCCCTGATCGTCATTTCTGCAAATCATGAAAATGCGATTTCCGCTTTTGAGACCAATGCTTGTTTTTATTTACCCAAACCCTTTTCTTATCCCCAATTTCTGAAAGGAATAGAAAAATGCAAAGAAGCCGAGGTAAAAATCGATCCGAGTTCCTATTCTAAGGATTTTATTTTTGTAAAGGACGATCGGTTATACAAAAAAATCCTCTTTTCAGAAATCAGTTATTGTGAGGGAAAAGGAGATTACATCAGTTTAAAATGCAAGGCCCAAACATTCACCATTAAGTCAACCATCTCTAACTTTCTGGAAAAATTGGCTTCCAACTCGGAATTTGTTCAGGTGCACCGCTCCTACGTGATCAATTTACATTACCTGACTGATTTCGACAGTGACACCGCAGTCGTGGATGGAAAAATCATTCCTATCGGCGCGAAGTATAAAGATCAATTGAAGAAAAGTGTAAATTTTTTGTGACAGGAATTTACGGTTTGTGATGGGAATCTGTTCGTGACATGCCGGTAGGTTTTTACCGGGCTACTCCGAATCAATATGCCTGGCTATTAATTTTTTTACAAGCTTGTTTTCTGCAGAAAACGTTTCCAACAGGGCTTTAATACTGGACTCGTCGAATTTTGTCAGGTTCTCTAGTTCCAAGGCAATCGTGTACATCGTATCCAGCCCGGCCGTTAAAGCAGAGCCTTTTAGTTTATGACCCTCCGTACAGATCCCAGCCAGGTTTTTATCGAAAAAGTGTTTTTGTAAAACCTTATCGGAGTGATCCAGTTCGGTTAACGTAAGCTTTAGCACTTCTTTGATTACTTCCGCCTCATCGCCCAAGTATTCTTTCACTTTTTCCACGTTAAAATGGGCTGAAGGCTCCAGATCTGCCGGGCTCAAATTCTCACTGTCCACCTCTTTGTTCTGGCTTATGGCTGCTGGACTTTTTTTATCCTGCTTGTCCTTGGGGGGCAACCATTTTTCAAAAATTTGACGGATGTTTTTTTCCACAATAGGTTTGGCCACAAAATCTACCATACCTGAATTCAGGCATTTTTCTCGCTCCCCTTTGATATTTCCAGCAGTGATGGCCACAATGGGAATGTCTTTAAGTAAAGGAGATTCCTTGATTTTTTTAGTCGCTTCGTGGCCACTCATCACCGGCATTTGAATGTCCATTAGTATGATGTCGGGATGGTAATCTCTTACCATCTCAAATGCTGCTAGTCCATCGGTGGCTTCCAGGATTTCGGTATTGGGAGAAACCTTAAGAACGATGGTTTTCGCCAGAAACATATTGATCGTATTGTCCTCAGCGATCAGCACGCGATAATTGTCCTGTAGGGATTTCTGTGAAGGAGGGGAGGCAGCCGTTGCCTTTTGAACGGGTTTACGGTGATTTAGCTGTGCTAAGGAATCGTAAAGGGCTTTGATTTTGATCGGCTTGGATAGTTTTATCTGGATGGACAATTCCTTGCATTTTTTATGGATATAATCGTCGTCTGCCGAGCTGTGTAAAAGCATGATGGGCAAATTGGTTTTTTCCTGCGAAAAATTGTTTCTGATTTTTGCAGCCGTTTCCAAACCATCCATGTAAGGCATGTTTAGATCCATCAATACCGTATCGTAATCGCCATTATTTTCAATTTTCTGGAGTGCATCGAACCCATTGGTCGCTTCATCCATCTGTATATTTTTAAGGGAAAACATTTCCCTTAAAATGAGACGGTTGTTTTCGTTATCATCCACTACCAACACTTTTTTGATAAAATCAGTATCGGTTTTTTTAATGTAATTGCCATTTTCCGTTTTCAGGGGGATGTCAAAATAGAACCTACTCCCTTTCTCTAACTGGCTGATTAGTTTCAATTCGGAACCCATCATGGCCAGGAGTTTATTGGAAATGGTCAAGCCCAATCCCGTTCCCCCATATTGTTTGGTAGTGGAGCCGTCTTCCTGTGAAAAGGCATCAAATATTTTTTTCTGGTTTTCTTCCGAAATGCCAATACCCGTATCCCGAACTTCGAAGCGAATCAATTTGTACCCGTCCGGCAAATCTTCCAGCGGCTGAATTTTTAACTCGATTTCTCCCTCCTTGGTAAATTTAACCGCATTTCCGAGCAGGTTTATCAGGATTTGCTTGAGGCGGATATCGTCAATGTGCACAAAACGGGGGAGTTCTTTTTCCAGGTTTAGAAGCATCTCCACTCCTTTTTTCTGGGCCTGATAGGAGACCACGTCGGTGGCCTGCCCCGCCAGTTCAAAAATATCCGTTTTGCTGATGTCTAATTCTAATTTCCCCGCTTCTATTTTTGAAAAGTCAAGGATGTCGTTGATTATATTTAATAATGTCGTGGCGGATTGGTTGACGATGCCAATATACTGGTCTTGAACATCATTAAGTTCGGTTTTTAGCAGCAGATCCGTGAACCCAATGATACCGTTCAGGGGGGTACGGATTTCATGGCTCATGTTGGCCAGAAATTCTGACTTTGCCAGGCTGGCCTTCTCAGCAATTTCTTTTGATTCGATCAGATTTCTTTCCAAAAAATTCCGATCAATGGCATTGGAGATGCTGTTAGCAAAGCTTTTTAAAAGGGAAAGCTCTGCTTGTGACCACTCTCGCTCCATTTTACAATCATCGTACCCAATAAAGCCCCAAAAACCTTCCTCTGTAAATATCGGAATGGCCAGGATGGATTTGATGTTTTGCTCTGCCAAAAATTCCCGCGTTGAAGAGGATTCTGGCATTTTGGAAAGAATGGCCTGAAAAACCTCGTTATTTTCCATGGGTTCCACAAATTCCCCAAAAAAATTGATGGGAACATCCTGAAGATCCGGATTATTTATTTGGGGTTCTACTTCATCGGCACTCCACTCAAATCGCTGAGAGGTCAGTGTAGACCCATCCTCCGCTTTACTGTTTTCCCAATAATAAACACGGTCCACATCGGCCGCTTTTCCAATCAACTCCAGGCTATTGGAAATGGCTACTTTTAGATTTCTATTTGAAAGCAACTCATCAGTGGCTTTGGAAATAGCAGAAAGCATTTGTTCTTTCTGGATCAATTGATTCTCTCTGTTCACTGCTTCGTTGATATCCTGTATGGTTCCAAATAGGTAAAGGCATTTTCCCTCTTCAATATGGGCTTCGCCAATGGTACGAATCCAAATTTCTTTGCCCTTGGCGGTTACAATTTTTAATTTTTCATCCCAGGCTTTCCCGTATTCGCTGGCCAGCGAAAAAAGCTCCCGCATTCGCTCCCGGTAAAATCCTTCTTTATAAAACTGAAAAGACTCGTCCAGACGGGGCATGTAATCCTCCCCAACTTCAAAAATGGATCTGGAAATGTCGGTCCAGCTAAGGGAGTTTTTTTCCATGTCGTATTTCCAGCCACCAATCTTTGCCATCATGTGCGTTTGGCTGAGCAATTCCTTGGCATTTTGGATGGTTTTTTCCAACCGTAGCCTTTCCGTAATATCGATGGAGTTGCCGATTACATAGCTATTGCCCTGATAATCCTTTTCCAGGGTGTTGCTGTACAGCCAGACCTTTAGTTTACCATTGGTCTGCCGGGTGGTCATCAGTCCCTGGGCTTTCCCGTCTTTATTTAACTCCTGGAAATAAGTATCAATTTCCGGATGGAATTTCGAAGGAATGATGTCCCAAAGTTTTTTGGATAGCATCTCCTCTACCGTATACCCTAACAGCCGGGCACCATAATTATTAAAACTTAAAAAGTTACCCTCGAGGTCGTGCGTCAGCATCAGCCCCTGGCTGTTTTCAAAAAAGGACCGAAATTTTTCCTCACTGGAGAGCAACCTTTTCTCTTTGTCTTTTTCCTGACTAATGTCCCTGCCAATTGCAAAAATCCATTTGTTTTTAAGGTCTCCGGTAGCGGTCCATGCAAAGGTTTTGTAGGCACCCGTTTCGGTCTTCAACCGGTGACTAAAATTGGATGTCGCTTCACCCTTGATCAGTTTATTGATCTCCACCATGGTCTGTTCCACATCTTTCGGGTGGATGTAATCGGCCATGGGTTTTTCCGAAAGTTCCGCTTCCCCATACCCTAGCAAGGTTTCGAAGGCTTTATTTACCTTGATGAATTTCCCGTCAAAACGAATTACGGTAATGAGGTCTTGAGAGAGCGAGAGGGCTTTGCTTAAAAGCCGATCTTCGAAATTCTCTGTTTTTATACGGATATGTTCCCAAATTGCTTCTGATAGAATCGCAAGGCTTTCCGGTATGGTGGCTAAATTTCCGGGAATAGCCGGATCAGCTACTACTAAATAGCCAACCACATCACTCCCCACCTCTAACACCGGCTGAACGGCCAGGTAACCAATACCATTAAAAGATTGTAAAAAATCGCTTTCTTCCAGCGGCTTGAAAACTTCCTTCGTATCCCGAAATTCCCTGCTATCCAATAGGTAATGGCAGAAGGGATCGTTTGCAGCGATGTTGTCTTTCGGTATACTTTCAGAATTGGATTTAAACCAAATACCCTTTGCATCTGGAAAGCCTATAAACGCATGTTTGCAACCTGTAAGTTTTTTCGCTAAAACCACGATCCGGTCAAAATTTTTATTCGGAATGCCCTTTCCGAGGTACAATCCGGAAACCCTGCTGGTCATATTGTTTCCCTTTAAAGAACTACCTTTACTCATGGTGTGACTGGTGCAAGTTGGCGGTAAAATCAATTATTATTAAAGTTACTATTAAAATAAATACAAACGCAAAGAAGTTAATCAAACGTTTCAATGGGTAAAAAAACGAAAATTATTGGTTGTTTCAACAATCCATTTCAATCATTCCACTTACTTTTACAAAATCGATATTAAAATTTAAAAATCAAATTCAGTCGCAAATTTATATCTTATGCTAGAGGTTCTATTTTGGATGTCGATTGTCGTTGTTTGGTATGCATTTTTAGGTTACGGAGTGATTTTGTATTTGCTGGTGAAGCTTAAAGGAATTTTTACGCGCAATCCTTCAGTGTCTTTTCCTGAAAATTGGCCGGAAGTTAGCTTGGTAATCCCCTGCTTCAATGAGGCGGATGTCATCCGGATTAAGGCTGAAAACTCGCTCGCCCTGGATTATCCCAATTCCAACTATAAAGTTGTTTTTATCACCGATGGATCCACCGATAACTTTCGGGAAGTATTAGCGGAATACCCGCAGGTGGAAATCCTGCATGAGGACCGCAGGGCAGGAAAAACGGCTGCTGAAAACCGGGCCATGACCCAAGTCAAAAGCCCATTTGTCGTTTTTACCGATGCCAATACCCTTCTCAATAAAATGGCCTTGAAAAACATCATCCGTCATTTTTCTTCCGATAAAGTGGGTTGTGTTTCCGGAGAAAAACGCGTGCTCATGGAATCGGCTGAATCGGCCAGTGCGGCTGGTGAAGGCATGTATTGGAAATACGAATCCTTTCTTAAGAAACTGGATAGTAGCCTCTATTCCGCAGTAGGAGCGGCCGGTGAGCTGGTAGCTTTTCGCGCTACCCTTTACCAGACGCTTCCGGAAGACACCATTTTGGATGACTTTATGCAATCCATGCTTATCGCCTCGAAAGGATATAAAATTGTATACGAACCGGAAGCCTACGCCATGGAAACAGGCTCCGATTCCATTCCGGAGGAGTTAAAAAGAAAGATCAGAATCAGTGCTGGCGGTTGGCAGTCCATGAAAAGGTTATTTTTCCAAATTACGCCATTTAGCCAACCGCTGTTGTTTTTCCAGTACCTTTCCCACCGGGTGCTTCGATGGACCATTACCCCGTTTTTGCTTATTTTCATCTTTATTTCGAATCTGTTTTTATGGACTCAAGGTTGGGTCTATCAGCTGCTGATGATTGGGCAGATCCTGTTTTACCTGGCTGCCGGTTTGGGTTATTTTCTCGAAAACAGAAAATTAAGGATAAAAGCACTTTTTGTCCCCTTTTACTTTTGCCTGATGAATTACGCGGTGGTGGCTGGACTGATCCGCTTCCTGAAGGGAAGTCAGAAAAGCACCTGGGAAAAAGCCAAACGGAGGCAACAACAGTAAGCCGGTGCTTATAGGGACTTTGCCATACGCGTTGCATTGGAACGGAAATAGTTTTACTTTCACCGGTAAATAAACCCAAATACCGTTATGAAGATACTTACCCTACTCCTGCTGTCTCTGGCTTTTTCCCAGGTACAAGCCCAACATTACCAACCCCATCCCTCGGCTGTTTTTGAGTACCAAATGTTACCCGTGACAACCCGGGAGGAGACAGCGCAAAGGCATTTGATGGATTGGCCCACCAAGACGCTGGAAAATTTTCATGTCGAACAGCTTGATCTGAAAACGGAAGATGCTATTGAAATAAAAAGCGACAAGGAAATGCTGGTATTGGTATTGGAGGGGGCGCTTCAATTGGATACAGATCGTTCTAAGGAGCTCCTGGAAGAACGGAGTATCGCCTGGTTGCCCCGGAATAAAAACGTTAAAATGACTCCGCAAAATTCCACTGCTTCTGTTTACCTGATACGATGGGCGGTTGAGGGCAGCGCTAAAGAGGCAGCAACGGTTCGTCCCGAGCCAAAAATCTTCCATTACGAAGCCATGGACTTTCAGGAGACTGCCAAGGGAGGCAGACGCGCTATCATGAGAGAAGCGACGGAAACGTTACAAGAACTCGAAATGCATATTACCACCTTAAAGGAAGGTGAAAAAAGTCACGATCCTCACGTGCACGCTGATGAAGAAATTATTCTGGTGCTGCAGGGTCATGTAGCCGAGCATATCAACGGCACCGAATACCAGCTGGGACCGGGCTCTTTGGTGTTTTTATCCGCCTATGACCCTCATGGCATTCGCAATGTGGGTAAGGGGGAATGTGAGTATTACGCCATTCGCTGGATTACAGCAAAAACGGGAAAGTAACTATTTCGTAAAAAGCATCTTTAAAAAAGGTATTTTTTTATTTAAAATGAAATAAGGTATATTGTATTCCCGAAACTGCCAAACCTGCTGAAGTATCCTGCTTACTGTCCAATGTAATAAACCCTTTCCCCAATTGTGAGTCCATGGGAGTTTTGCAAAAACATACAGATACGGAATTGCTGGCAAGTCTCCGGCAGGGAGACATGGCTGCCTTCGATGAGCTATATTTTAGGTATGCTAAAAAGCTGATGGCATTTTCGCGTACTATTTTTACAGATCAATATCTTGCCGAAGAGGCGGTTCAGGAAATCTTTGTCAGAATCTGGCAACGAAGGAAAAAACTGGATACGTCTAAATCCTTCAAGAGCTACCTTTTTCAATCGGTCAAATTCTACGTATATAACCACATTCGCAATCGCAAAAAGGAGTGTTGCCTGGAAGCGGTAGCAGGCCGTCCGGAGTTTGTGGACCAAAGTCAGGAAAAGGACATGGCCTACCACGAATTAGAGGAGTGGGCGATGGAGTTAATTAGCCGACTACCGACCGTGCAACAAGAAGTGTTTCGCCTGAACAAGCTCGACGGCATGAGTAGTGATCAAATAGCGTCACAGATGAATTTATCTAAACGGACCATTGAGCACCACATTTACCTGGCCTCAAAATCACTGAAAAAAAACCTGCTGCAGCATCCTACCTTTTCCGGACTTCTGTTTCTCAGTATAAGTTTTGGTATTTGTTAGAGGCGTGCGATAATATCAAAATAATATTCTATAATTTCATAAAAATAGATTTTCATAAAATTTTTTGAGGGTTTTTTAGAATTCCATTAAGTAAATGGACTGGCTGATGGTTTCTATACCAAAGCACAATAAACCCAGTGAAAAAAGAAATACTATCCCGGTTTTTGAATGGAACGGCCAGCCAGGACGAAAAGAACCTGGTATTGAAGTGGCTGGAGCAGGAGAATGCGCGGGAAACTTTTGACCGGTATTTAAAGGAAATATGGAAGGATGCCAGTCCTTCCGATGCGGATAGGACGGATTACGAATCCCTCTTACAGCGGATTCATGAGAAAGTGCAGCCCGGATCAGGGAAGGGAAAAGTCAAACGCATCTTTTCCTGGACAACATTTTTTCGCATAGCTGCTTCCCTGATTTTGGTTGTCGGATCTGCCTATTTTTTGAAGCAGGGCATGGAACACCAACATCCCATCCCGGTAAAAATTGAAAAAACAATTACGAAAGCAACTCAAAACGGTGAAAAACTGAGGCTGGAATTGCCAGATGGCACTCAAATCACTCTAAATGCGAATTCATCCCTTTCCTTTTCTTCCCATTTTGGGCAAAACGAACGAGTGGTACACCTTTCCGGAGAAGCTTATTTTATTATCGCCAAAGATTCTTTACGTCCATTCCAGGTGATTACCGATGAGATGGTTACCACTGCACTGGGTACCGAATTCAATGCCTATGCGCGATCAGATCAGTATACATTGGCATTAACCGAAGGAAGGGTGGCGATTGATGCAGCGAGCCAAAGCGTCGAATTAACTTCCGGTCAAATGGCCACAGTGAATGCAAGGTTACATCCCAATGACTTAAAAGTCAACTCATTTGATTTTGACAGAATCGTTGGGTGGAAAGAAGGACAATTGGTGGTTGACCGCAAACCTCTAAGGGTCCTATTGGAGGACTTGAGGTCATGGTATGGAGTAGAAATGAAAATAGATCCGCAGTTAAACCTAAATCGACGGGTGATCGGCACCTTTCGAAATAAGAACCTGTCCGATGTGTTGACAGGACTGGGGTTTTCCATGGGATTTGATTTTGAAATAAACGGAAAAGTAGTATTCATCAAAAAAGAAAGCCTATGAACTAACAAAAAGCAGGGTAAAACTCCCATCGGCAAATGAAATGCTTTACCCTGCAGATCTTAATTTGTACTAATTAAAATCCTTTAAAATTATGAAAAGAAAATTACTGTACCTAATCGAAATGGTATCGAAAAACCTATTGTACGGGCTGGTTCTTCAATGTTTGTTTATGACTACATTGATGGCACATGAGATTCACGCGCAAATCAAGCCCATTGACGAGTCCTATATCCGGCTGAATAAGGCGGAATGGGGGCTCGAGGAAATCTTCCAGGCAGTGGAAGGTAAGACTGATTATCAGTTCGTATTTCCCGAAGAAATTTTGACGAATACGGCCCGGCTTCAGTTAAAGAGTAAACGGCAATCGGTGAATGAGCTGCTGTTGGATATAGCCTTGGGGGCCAATCTGAAATTCAAGCAGGTAGACAACTCCATCTACGTGGCTAGGGGGAATCAAACCCCCGAAGAACCCATTGAAATTTTGATAGAAAACCGTCCGATCACCGGGAAAGTGATAGACTCTAACGGAGAGGGGATTCCTGGAGTAACTGTATTGGTGGAAGGTACTACCTCCGGTACCGCCACCAATATTGATGGGGAATTTACGATCAATGTGCCCGATGGGGGCGTGTTGGTTTTTTCATTTATCGGATACGAATCCCAAAGGGTGGAAGTGGGAAATCAAACTTCCTTAAACATAACTTTAATGGAAGACCAATCTTCCCTAGAGGAAGTGGTAGTGGTTGGTTATGGAACTCAGAAAAAAAGTGATTTGACAGGTTCCATTTCTTCCATCAAGGGAGATGCAGTTAAGGAGTTCCCGATTACCTCAATTGACCAGGCCATTCAGGGAAGGGCTGCCGGTGTACAGGTAACTCAGGCCTCAGCAGCTCCGGGGGGCGGAGTATCAGTGAGGATTAGGGGTTCCAATTCCATTAATTCAGGTAGCGAACCACTTTATGTCATTGATGGGTTCCCCATTTATCCAGACAATAGTGCTTATGGGGTAGGAGGTAGCCGTCAGCCCTCCAATGTCATGGCCACAATTAATCCCAATGATATTGAATCCATTGAAATTTTAAAGGATGCTTCAGCTACTTCAATTTACGGTTCCAGGGGATCTAATGGTGTGGTATTAATCACAACGAAGCGGGGAAAATCCGGTGAAAGTAGAATTGACTACGAAGCTTCAATGTCTGTTCAAAATATTTCCAATCCCATCGGAGTTTTGAATGGCAAGGATTATGCCACCTACCTGAATACCATGGAACAAAGTCAGGGTGGTGCTCCTATCTATACCCAGTCTGAAATTGAAGCTATCGGTGAAGGAACCAATTGGTTGGATGAAATCACAAGAACAGGTTTGATCAGTAGCCACCAGTTGAGTTTTACAGGAGGTAATGAAAAAACCCAATATGCGGTGGTTGGAAATTACTTTGATAATGAAGGGATCATAGAAAACACCGATTTTAAAAGGTATGGTATCAGACTTAATCTTGATAATAAAGCCTTAAATGATCGATTGACTATCAATTCAAGTTGGTCAATTAACAGGACCCAGTCCAATAATGCTCCTACGGACAGGGGAGGACCGGGGGGAATCATAATTACCGCTTTAGGTTTGGATCCAACTGTTCCAGTAAGAAACGAGGATGGGACCTATGCTTTGGCTTCCTATGATGGCAGGTTTTTAACCAATCCTTTGCAGGAGTTGCAATATGTAACCGATCGGGACATTAATAATAGAATTTTGGGTAATACGAGCCTTACATATAAAATTTCTGAGGGTCTTAATTTTAAAACGAGCATAGGGGCAGATATACTTTCAGCTGGCAGAACTACCTTTTTTCCCAATGAAAATTCCAGATTGGGGAGGGACAGAGCTGGTGAATTGACCAAAGCAAACAGAAACTCCTTAAACATCCTGAACGAGAATATTCTTTCATATACCAATCAACTTGATGAAGACCACCGATTGGATATTGTAGCAGGATATACCTTTCAGAAGGAAGTGAATGAAGGCATGTCCGCTACCAATAGGGGCTTATCCGCAAGCCATGTGGATCAGGCAACTTTGGGAGGCGGAACGGACATCCAAATACCATCCTCAAACCGGAGAGAATGGCTTTTGAAATCTTTTTTAGGGAGGATCAACTATAACCTAATGGAAAAATACCTGCTTACATTTTCTTTTAGAAGGGATGGATCCTCCAGGTTTGGAGCAGCCAATAAATGGGCCAACTTCCCATCGGTTGCGGGTGCCTGGCGTTTGGTAGAGGAGGGTTTTTTCCAAAGCAGTTCCTTATCGAATGTCGTCAGTGATTTGAAAATCAGGACCAGCTGGGGAATAACCGGAAATTCAGAAATTCCAGTATATAACTCCCAAGCCAATTTAAGTGAATATAATTATGTATTTGGAGGGAATTTGGTACTTGGTCTGGCCGACGCCAGATTATCCAACCCCGGCCTAAAGTGGGAAACCACTACCATGTATAATTTGGGACTTGACTTTTCCTTTATGGAAAACCGTTTGAACCTGACCACAGAGTATTTCCACAACAACACGGAGGACCTGCTTTTGTTTGTTACCATACCGAGTAGTCTGGGCTTTGATTCAATTTTGAAAAATTCCGGTTCTTTGGAAAACAGGGGGTTAGAATTTTCCTTGAATTATGTAGCGATCAACCGTGCAGATTTCCGATGGGACATAACGGGTAATGTTTCATTTCTGAGAAATAAGATTACTGATTTGGGAAGCAGCACTCCTTTCTTTTCTGGTTCCACTAGTTCGGGGCATCTAGGTATTCCGGGAAGCTGGGTAGAGGATGGAAACCCTATAGGGGTTTGGAGAGGTTACCATTTTGTGGGTTTATTTCAATCCCAGGAAGAGATCGACAATAACCCCTCCCGATCGGGGGATAAACCAGGTTATCCTAGATACAGGGATGCCAATGATGACGGAACCATCACCCCTGAAGATTTCGCCATCATGGGAGATCCCAATCCCGATTTTACATGGGGGTTGACTACAACCCTTAATTATAAAAAAATAGATTTCAACTTGTTTATCAGGGGAGTTCATGGAAATGATATTAGAAATCTTCAACAGTCTGAACTGGGCGACGGTGTTCAGAAAATCAACCAAATAGCCAATATTCTGGAAGATTCATGGACTCCAGAAAACCGGAATGCCAGCAGGCCGGTAATTGACGGCAACCGGGATTTTGCCAATTCTTACCGGGCCTCTGATTATTTTATTGAAGATGGAAGCTTTATAAGGGTGCAGAATGTATCGATTGGTTATACCCTGCCGGTAACCAAATTTGTTCGAAACGCCAGGTTTTTTATCAGTGCCCAAAACCCAGTCCTGTTTACCAAATACAAGGGCTTTGATCCGGAGGTGAATAATCTGGGACAGAATAATCTCAACAGAGGAGATGATTACGATGCTTATCCACGCTCCAAAACGTATACCGTTGGCGTCAATATTGGACTTTAATTAGAAATGATCATGAAAAATTTATACAATAAAACAATAATTATCATGGGCTGTTTTTTTGCCCTGATGCTAATGGCCTGCGAAGAATTGGAGGAAAATCCGGATTTTATCACTAGGGATAATTTTTTCTCCACAGCCGAACAGATGGAATTGGGGGTAAATGCAATATATGATGGGATAGGAAGAGGAAGAGATGGCTGGAATCACTTTTACAACAGGTTTGTGTTTGAATGCAGGGTAGGTTACCAAGTGGGGTGGGAAAAAGGACCTTCTGATTTCCAAAATGGAAGTGTGACATCCACTGATGTATACATCGCCACTTACTGGAGAATTTCATATGAGAACATCAACAGGGCAAATGCACTGATAGAGAAAGCGGATGAATTGCAGGAAGCAGGGATTCCCAACCAGGGTTTGTTGGAAAGAGTAAAAGCAGAAGCCATGTTTCTACGGGCTTTTTATTATTTTAACCTGATCCGGTATTTCGATGATGTGCCTTATACGGATAGGATGACGGTCAATGATGAGGATTTGCCTTCCAATCAGGATGGCAAACGTAATGTCCTTGACTTGATTGAAAGGGATTTGACATTTGCTGCCGATGTATTACCTGGAATTTATTCAGCTGACAATTTGGGAAGGGCTACCAAGTGGGCTGCGATGGCCCTACAGGTAAAAGCCTACTTGCTGGATGAAAAATGGGTGGATGCTAAAAATACTGCGGAAACCATCATGGAAGAGGGAGGTTTTACGCTATTCGAGGATTTTGCCCATAATTTTGATGTAGCGCATGAAAATTCAGGAGAAAGGATATTTGAAGCCCAGGTTTCAGCATCCGCAGGAATTAGTGAAAACCACAATCATCATTCTCATTTTGTTCCTGCTGACCTTCCCAATAGTATTGGGGGACAGGGATGGCATTGGTTAAACGGTACACAAGCATTTAGAATGAAATATGATCCGGATGATAAACGAATTCCTGGCACCTTTATCAGTGAGTACCCCAGCAACCGTGTGGGTATGAACGATGAAGGAGAATACCCAATAGTGAAGTGGAGTGGCAATACTTCCTATAATTTGAGCCGGTTTGGAGGCTTGGTTTCTGCAGGCGCAGACCCCAATGATCCAGAGACTTTGGTGTATTCCAACGCCTGGACTTCAAAATGGGTGCAAATCGGTATTGCAAATCCTTCCCTTACTGAAAAAAATATTGTATATCTCCGATACGCTGATGTCCTTTTGGGTCATTCTGAAGCGGCAAATGAAAGTGGGACAGGGGATCCTTATTTTGGGATTAACGAGGTAAGAAACAGAGCTGGATTACCCCTTCTTTCCAATTTGGACCAATCTCAATTGAGAGATGCCATTGTAGAAGAAAGGGTATTGGAGTTTGCTTTTGAACAGGAAACCTATGCAGAGTTGAAAAGAAAAAGTACGTATGGAGGCGAACAGGATTATCTTGGTGATTATATACAGGAATTCATAGATACTTATGATGTGGACAGACAATTGTCCCCAGAAGACTATGTGCTGCCAATACCCTTGAATGAAATTCTGGGTAATCCTAATGTCGAACAGCATTTGGACTATTAAACTGATATGGGAAGAAAACTTCTAAAAAATTGACCAAATTATGAGAATTGAAATTTCAAAATCCAGATGACAATTAAAAAGATAACGACCCTAGTAGGTGTAATTTCAGTAGCCCCAAGTAAGCCATTTCTTGCAGTGCAACTTGGGGGGTATGAGACGGTAACGTAGGGTATTAGCTGCCAGTAAGCTAATCTCAACAATAAAACCGTCTTTTTCATAATTCTAGTGTCCATTATTCGTGAACTCTAAATACTTTCATGGATAGCCCCTTACCAAGTTCACATCCCCAACTGAAAGAGTTATAGGTTACTTGGTAGGGAAGTACTTGTAATTATGCCCAACTCTTTTGTTTTAAGTCTTTATTTTCGGGAATAAAATAGAATGCATTTGATATGCCAAAGGAGGGAGAATCAGTTTTCCCTCCTTTGTTTTTTTTATTAAATTAAAGCAATCTTTAATTTAATTCAGGTTATTATTAACCTGAGTATTTTTAATAAATTTCGCAAAATAAAATGATTCGACGTTGTGTTAGATATTCAAATAATTAATTAGGGTCTGCTTAGAAAACAAAAAAATGCGATGATATCATACCTTAAAAAAAATTAAAACCAGCATTAATCGCCCAGAAGCAACGGTTGGAGTAATAAAAATTCCATTCTTTAAAATAAAAAATCATGAAATCGACACGATTAAAATTATCATTAAACACACAGGGCAATGATTATTTTAATCGTCAAAGATTCCATCTGACCATTAAAAATCAAATTATAAACAGATGAAAAATTACTTATTGACCTTATGTTTTGTTTTTTCTTTCCTGACCCTTCCACCGGTTCAGGCGCAAAACCAATCTTTTGATATCGTTATTTACGGAGGCACTTCCGCCGGAGTAGCAGCTGCTATCCAAAGCTCCCGCATGGGCAAATCTGTAGTCCTCATCGAGCCTTCTGCTCATGTGGGGGGGCTGACCACCGGAGGACTGGGAGCCACCGATATTGGAAACAAGCAAGCCATTGGAGGAATTTCCAGGGAGTTTTATCAGGGGATCAAAAGCTACTACGACAATCCGGACAACTGGAACTGGCAGGCGCGGTCCGACTATTTTACCCGTCCGGATCAGGGAAGGTCCAAAGAAGGAGAAGATGCCATGTGGACCTTTGAGCCCTCCGCTGCCAAAGCGGTTTATGAGCAAATGATGGCTGCCGAAAAAATCACCCTTGTCACCGGTAAGCGCCTGGATCGTTCCGCCGGGGTAAAAAGCCAAAATAACCGGATCAGCTCCATCACCATGGAAAGTGGGGAAACCTTTTCAGGCAAAGTCTTTATGGATGCCACCTATGAAGGAGACCTGATGGCAGCAGCAGGGGTGAGTTACATGGTCGGTAGAGAAGCCAACAGCGAATTTGGAGAAACCCTTAATGGTGTTCAGGCCAATTATTACAACCGGACCCTGAAAAACAATGTCTCCCGCAATGCCATTCACCATAATTTCATTCCCGGAGTGGATCCCTATGTGGAGAAAGGAAACCCTTCCAGTGGCTTATTGCCCTTTATCATTGAAGGAGGCCCGGGAATAGATGGTTCGGCTGATGATAAACTTCAGGCCTATTGTTTCCGAATGACCCTGACCGATCATCCGGACAACCGGATTCCTTTTGAAAAGCCCGACAACTACAAAGAACTGGAATACGAGTTGTTGTTCAGAAATTACGAGGCTGCCACCGGACCGCTGGAAGAAATGTATCATTACGGTGATCCCCTGGTACCCTGGATCAATACCCCCATGCCCAACCGAAAGACCGATACCAATAACCAAAAGGGATTTTCTACTGACTTTGTAGGTCAAAATCACGGTTTTGCTGATGCCAGTTATGAAGAGCGGGAGGCCATTGCACAGCGCCACCTGGAATACCAGCAAGGCCTGATGTGGACACTGGCTTACCACCCCCGCATTCCTCAAAAAGTTAGGGATGTGGTATCCAAATGGGGAATGGCAAAGGATGAGTTTGAAGCACGAAACGGATGGACACCCCAACTCTATATCCGTGAAGCAAGGAGAATGCGCAGCGATTATGTGGTCACCCAACGGGATTGTGAAGGACTGGAGCCACCGGTAGAAGATGTGGTGGGTTTGGCGGCCTATGGCATGGATTCCCATATGGTGCAGCGCTACGTGGACCACAATGGCTACGTGCAGAATGAAGGCAACTTTGAAGCCCATGTGCCGGAACCCTACCCGATTCCTTACCGCGCCATTGTACCCAAAAAAGGTGAAAAAGAAAATTTACTCGTTCCCGTTTGCGTAAGTTCCACCCATGTGGCCTTTGGGTCAATCCGGATGGAACCGGTATTTATGGTGTTGGGCCAATCTGCTGCCACGGCCGCCGCACTGGCCATTGACCAAAATATACCGGTGCAAGAAGTACCGTACGGGGATTTGAAAGATAAGCTGCTGAATGATAATCAGATTTTAGCCCATGAATAACACATTGGTTAACCAAATCAGAAGCCATTCCTGACTGGAAGGTGGAGGCAGATAAAACAAGGAATATTGGAAAGGAGAGATTTTATAGGACTTGTATCAACAGGGGGAATAGCTACTTCCGCTTTCCCCTTGTTTTCTACTTTTGGAAATCCGGTAAAATCGGATGATGTAGGTGGAGAAATGAAAGCAGATATAATCGTCGCCGGAGGAGGCTTGGGAGGTTTTGCTGCAACCATGGCCGTTTCCCTTTCAGATCCCATTGGGAGCCCTGCTACCCATTCGGGTGGAAAACCTGATTCCTGCCAGTAAAAATATTGGAACCACCCATATTACCAATGGCTGTTACCGCCTGGCACCAGTAGAATGGAGTATTGGGGAGGCAGTCGGTTTGTTGATTGCATTTGCAAAAAATAAAAAAATATCCCCCAGGAAAGTAAGGGCCAACAGTAAATTATTAACTGAATTTCAAAATTTCATCCGGTCTCAGGGGATCCAAACCCAATGGCCGGAAAATACCTAAACGTTGAACACATGAAGTATGTAACGGATAACACCAGGAGATCATTTATCAAAAAACTCAGTGCCTCTGCCGTGGTGGCCACAGGAGTACCCCTGGCTACTGCCTCTCCAAAAGTGGCCGTTTCAATTTTGGAGAAAGGAAGAAGAAAAAACAGGACGGCCAATGACCGCATTAGGATTGCGGTCATCGGAACCGGTGGCATGGGTATAGGGGATGTGAATACCGCACTCATGGTGGAAGGTGTAGAAGTGGTGGCTGCCTGTGACCTCTACGATGGGAGGCTTGTCCGTGCAAAAGAGCTATGGGGAAAGGACCTGTTTACCACCAAAGATTACCGGGAAATCCTGGAAAGATCCGATGTGGATGCCGTGATCAATGCCACCACAGACCATTGGCACCAAAAAATATGTTTGGATGCCATGGAAAAGAGGAAGCACGTCTATTGTGAAAAACCCATGGTCCAAAAATCCGAAGACGGTCATGCCATCATCGCCATGCAAAAAAAGACCGGTAAGGTATTTCAGGTGGGGAGTCAATACGTAAGTTCCATTATACATGCCAAAGCAAAGGAGCTGATTGCCGCCGGGGAAATTGGAGAGATCAACTTTGCGGAAGCCCAAATCGACAGGCACAGTGCCAGAGGGGCCTGGCAATATACCGTTCCGCTGGATGCTTCTCCCCAGACAGTAGACTGGGATACCTATCTGGGGCAGGCACCTGACCGGCCCTGGGATCCACTCCGGTTTTTTCGGTGGAGAAATTACCGGGATTATGGAACCGGGGTGGCCGGTGACCTGTATGTACACATGCTTTCCATGCTTCACTTTGTAACCGGTTCTAAAGGACCAAACCGCGTAATGGCCACAGGCGGCCTGCGATACTGGAAAGATGGCAGGGATGTACCGGATCTGCATCTGGGATTATTTGACTATCCTGAATCAGCTGAACATCCGGCTTTTAACCTGGCATTAAGAACCAATCTGGTCAGTGGAGGAGGCGATAATTTTCTATTTCGGATTGTAGGGTCGGAGGGGGATATTTCCATCGGCTTTACCGGCCTTACCTTACGCAAAACGCCCTTTCCCAAAGACCCCGGGATGTCCCTCAACAGTTTTCCCGAAGCCATGCAGGAAGCCATAAGAGCAGATCACCATAAAAAATACCCAGCTACAGCCTCTCTGGTAGGCCCCTCCGAGTTTGAATTCAAGGTTCCTTCCGATTACAAGGGAGATCGATACGAACACTTTGTCAATTTCTTTGACTCCATCCGGACGGGAAAACCAGTCGTAGAGGATGCGGTATTCGGACTTCGTGCATCCGGACCCACAGAAGCAGGGAATATCAGTTATTTTGAGAAAAAAATCATGGGCTGGGACCCGGAGAAGATGGAGCTTGTACATCAGGTTTAACCCTTTGGATAGGATTCATTTACCCATACATTTGACTTTATGCAACTAGAGAAATTTATTTATATTGTCCTCATCTTCCTTACCATAAGTGCTTGCGGGTCAGGTGACAGAAAGGAAAAAGAGATGCCGGAGGGAGCCTTTACAGCCAGGCCGGAAGCACCTAACAGGCTGACTGATGCCGAAAAAGCGGAAGGATGGGAGGTATTGTTGGATGGTGTCTCGACTGCCATGCAATTGTCCGGAAAAATTGGCCTGCAGGGTCATGGCGGTCCGGTATGGTTTAAAAATATCAAGATCAGAAAGTTATAACACGAAAATAGTACCCAAAAAACCCCAAATAATGATGAAAATGTTAGATAATTTACGAAATCTTCTCCTGGCCTTTTTTCTGTTGCTGTCTTTTATGGCCTGTAGCCCTACGGAGAATCAGGAAGAAATCACAGATGTAATCGTATACGGAGGTACCTCCGGAGCCGTAACAGCGGCGATTCAGGCTAAGAAGATGGGAAAAACCGTGATTATGGTTTCCCCGGATACCCACCTGGGAGGATTGACCGCTGGCGGCTTGGGTTGGACCGATACGGGAAAGAAGGAAGTGATCGGTGGGCTTTCCAGGGAATTTTACCAGCGAGTATATGACAAATACCAGGAAGAAGATGCCTGGAAATGGGAAGAACGCGCTGATTTTGGAAATCAAGGGCAAGGTACCCCTGCGATCGACGGTGAATTTCGCACCATGTGGATTTTTGAACCCCATGTGGCTGAGGAAGTATACGATGAGTGGGTAGAAGAACTGGGTATTGAAGTATTGCGGGATGAATGGCTCGACAGGGAAAGCGGTGTCACCGTAGAGGAAGGTAAAATTACGGCGATCCGTACCCTTAGTGGGAAAAAGTTCAAAGGCAAAATGTTTATTGACGCCACCTATGAAGGGGACCTGATGGCGGCTGCCGGAGTAAGTTACCATGTAGGCAGGGAAGCCAACAGTGTCTATGATGAAGAATGGAACGGCGTACAGACTGGTGTTTACCACCACAGGCATCATTTCAAAGTGTTGGACCAACCCATTGACCCCTATTGGACAAAGGGAGACCCTTCCTCCGGCTTGTTGCCGCGGATTAGCGCAGAAGACCCGGGTATCAAAGGAGAGGGCGACAACAAAGTACAGGCGTATTGCTTCCGTACTTGCATGTCCAACCATCCGGATAACCGGGTTCCTTTTCCCCGGCCAGAAAATTACGATTCCGCCCAGTATGAGCTCCTGGTCCGCATATTTGATGCCGGCTGGAGGGAATGGTTCGGGAAATTTGACATGATCCCGAATCGCAAAACAGATACCAATAACCATGGTCCCTTCAGTTCGGATAATATTGGCATGAACTACGATTATCCGGAAGCCAGCTATGAACGCAGAAAGGAAATCATCAAAGAGCACGAGGATTATCAAAAGGGACTGCTGTATTTTGTAGCCAATGACCCCAGGGTGCCGAAGGAAACCCAGGAGGAATTTCAGGAATGGGGATTGGCCAAAGATGAGTTTACCGACAATGGCAACTGGCCCCATCAGATTTATGTTAGGGAGGCCCGCCGCATGATTGGTAAATACGTGATGACGGAAAACGAATTGTTGCAAAAGAAACCCACCCCTGAATCGGTAGGAATGGGTTCGTATACCATCGATTCCCACAATATACAGCGGTATGTAGATGAGAACGGTCATGTACACAATGAAGGGGATATTGGTGTTCCGTTGCCACAGCCCTATGAAATTGCTTACGGTTCCCTGGTGCCAAAGAAGGAGGAGATCCAAAACCTGGTGGTTCCTGTGGCTGTTTCAGCAAGCCATATCGCTTTCGGTTCCATCCGGATGGAGCCGGTATTTATGATATTGGGTCAATCCGCCGCTACGGCGGCTGTGATGGCCATGGAGCAGGGAATCCCCGTACAAGACCTTTCCTATGATGATTTGAAGGCAAGATTGCTGGAGGATGGACAAGTCCTTACCTTAGAAGACAGGATAGCATCTAACTAGTGTTTATGGTCCCGCTGAGAAAGCCTTTTTTCTTTCTTTTCCTGAGCCTTCTGTGCTGCATGGGCTGTCAAAAGCCTGTGCAGCAGGAACGCTCCGCAGCTCCCAATGTGGTCATTTTTTTATCAGATGATCAGGGTTGGGGGGATTTGAGTCACAGCGGTAACACCAACCTATCCACGCCAAATATCGATCAGCTGGCGCAAAACGGGCTGAATTTTTACCGCTTTTATGTGGCCCCTGTTTGTTCTCCAACCCGGGCTGAATTGCTAACCGGAAGGTACCACCTGAGGGGAGGGGTTAGTGGCACATCCGCAGGCGCGGAAAGGCTGGATTTGGACGAAACCACTTTTGCTGAGTTGTTCCAACAAGCAGGATATGCTACGGGTGCCTTTGGTAAATGGCACAATGGCACGCAGCATCCCTATCATCCCAATGCGCGGGGCTTTGATTACTTTTATGGCTTTTGTTCCGGCCATTGGGGAGATTATTTCAGTCCTCCACTGGAGGAAAACGGAAAAATGGTACAGGGAGAAGGCTATGTAGTGGATGACTTTACCACAAAGGCCATCGAATTCATTGAAAATAACCGGGAATCCCCATTTCTGGTCTATCTTCCCTACAATACCCCCCATTCACCCATGCAGGTTCCCGACCAATGGTGGGAAAAAGTTGAGACAAGGGAATTGGAAATGGTCTTGCCGGAAGATCGAAATGAAGACCTTCCATTCACCAAGGCAGCCCTTGCTATGTGTGAAAATATAGATTGGAATGTGGGAAGGGTGATGGATAAGTTGAAGGAGCTGGACCTGGAAGAGCATACCATTGTGATTTACCTCAGCGATAATGGCCCCAACAGTTTTCGCTGGAATGGAGACATGAAGGGCAGGAAAGGAGCTACCGATGAGGGTGGTGTTCGCAGCCCCTTTTTTATCCAATGGCCGGGAAGGATTCCTCAGGGAAAGACCATTACAGAGATAGCAGGGGCCATCGACCTCTTGCCGACCCTGGTGGATTTGGCTGGTTTAGAGCCTTCATTCCCTAAGCCACTGGACGGCAAAAGCCTGCTGCCGCTCATGGTGGAGGACAATCCGTCCTGGGAAGAACGGATGATTTTCAGCCATTGGAATGGAAACACCAGTGTCCGTACCCAGCAGTACCGCCTGGACAAGGAGGACCAGCTGTATGATATGGTAAATGATCCGGGACAAACTACGGATATCGCTGGTGAATATCCGGAAATTGCCCAACAGCTTGTTCAGGCGAAAACAAGTTGGGACCAGGAAATGGCTGCGGAGTTGGATGGGAAGGACAGGCCATTTACCCTGGGATACCCGGGAGCCTCCATCACCCAAATGCCCGCCCGGGATGGGATAGCCCATGGTAATGTACAGCGCAGCAACCGGTTTCCCAACGATTCATTTTTCACCAACTGGACCAGTACAACGGATAAAATCACCTGGGATGTGGAAGTCCTGGAAGCCGGTGAATTTGAGGTGCAGCTGTATTACACCTGTAGCGAGCAGAATCTGGGTTCCAGGATACAGTTGGCAGTGGGGGGAAACCAGGTGCAAGCTCGGGTATTGGAGGCGCATGACCCTCCCATACGGGGCATGAAAAACGACCGGGTGGAAAGAATGGAATCCTATGTGAAAGATTTTAAGCCCATGAACCTGGGAAGGATCAAATTGAATAAAGGAAGGTCCGAGATGGTATTAAAAGCCCTGGAGATCCCTGGCGACCAGGTCATGGATGTCAGGCTGCTGCTGTTTAAAAGAATGAATTAACCTAAAACCAAAATCATGAAAAATCCAATTGTATCCCTTTGTTTTGTCTTCCTTTGGCTGACCTTTTCCTGTTCTACTGAAAAGGAACCTGAAGTGGAAAGCTATGATGTGGTGGTATATGGAGCCAATTCAGCCGGAATCATGGCCGCCTACACGGCGAAAACCATGGGGAAATCGGTAGTGCTGATTGAGCCCAGCCAACATTTAGGCGGCTTGACCACCGGCGGATTGGGATATACGGATATTGGTAATAAATATGCCGTAACGGGCTTATCCAGGGATTTTTACCGCAGGCTGGGTGATCATTATGGCAAATTTGAGCAGTGGATTTTTGAACCCAGTGTGGCCAAAAAAACCTTTCAGGATTACCTGGACAGGGCGGGCATAGATGTCCAATATGATTACCGTGTCATAGGTGTCAATAAAGAAGATGGATTTATCCAGGAAATTGAGTTGGAAAAGTCCGGCAATCCTTCCGCTGATCACCGGCAGGTGGCAGGGAAAATGGTAATTGATGCTACCTATGAGGGAGACCTGATGGCTTTGTCAGGGGTAAGTTATGCCATTGGAAGAGAGGCCAATTCCGTGTATGGTGAAACCTATAATGGCGTGCAACTGATGACCGGGCACCAGTTTCCGGATGGCATCGATCCGTACAAAACGCCGGGTGATCCTTCCAGCGGATTGTTGTGGGGTATCAGTGAGGATGAATTGCAGCCTGATGGCTCTGGCGATGATAAGATTCAGGCTTACAATTACCGCATTTGTCTGACCAATGACCCGGCCAACAGGATAGAAATCACCGAGCCTGAGGGCTATGATCCTTCCATGTTTGACTTGCTGGTGCGGCTGTTTGAGGCACAACCCGATCGGCGCAGTCTCGGCAATTATTTTATATGGAGCCACATGCCGAACAACAAAACGGATATCAACAACAGGGGTGGTTTTTCTACGGATATGATAGGCATGAACCACGAATATCCGGAGGCAGATTACGAGCGCAGGCAAGAAATCATCGATGCCCATACCCATTATACCAAATCGCTGCTTTATTTCTACAAGACTGATCCCCGCGTCCCAGAAGAGCTTCAGGAGCAGATCCAGGAATGGGGATATCCCAAAGACGAATACGTAGACAACGACCACTGGACCCCACAGCTTTATGTACGGGAAGTGAGGAGAATGATAGGTGAATATGTGATGACTCAGGCCAATTGTGTAGGAGAAGAAGTGGTGGAGGATGGCATCGGCATGGCGGCCTATACCATGGACTCCCACAATATTCAGCGGATTGTGATCGAAAAGGATGGCAAGAAAATGGTCAAAAATGAAGGAAATGTGGAGATCGGTGGTTTTGGACCCTATCCCATTGCGTATCGCTCCCTTATTCCCAAAAGGGAGGAAGCCAAAAACCTTTTTGTTCCGGCAGCCATGTCAGCCAGTCATATTGCCTTTGGTTCCATCCGTATGGAGCCGGTATTTATGGTGTTGGGTCAGTCGGCCGCCGTGGCGGCCAGTATGGCGATTGACGCAGGACAGGCGGTCCAGGAAGTAGACGTGCCAGCCCTTCAGGAAGAGCTGAAATCCAACCCCCTGGCAGATGGGAGCACGGCAGATATATTGGTAGACAATGACGATGAAGCACAAGTGAGCCTGTCCGGAGATTGGGAAAAGATGAGTAGGGGAGGCTATGGCCCCAGTTTTTTATTTGCAGGCAGTGCAGGCAATAATTCCGCCCGTTTTAGCCCAAGCATTAAAGATGCAGGAAAATACAGCGTATATGTTTATTTTTCCAGGGTAGCCGATGCCAGTTCCCAAACTCATATTGTATTGGGAGATGGATTTGAGGAACACGAAATGGTGATCAGGGAAGAAGATGTCCGGGTGGAGGGGCAGACCTCCGGCGAATGGGTGCACCTGGGAGATTTTGATTTCAAACCCGGTACCGCTCCTTTTGTGGAAGTGTCTAATAAAAACGCCGATGGGAATGTGGTGGCGGATGCGGTGCTGTGGGTGCCGGTGAGGTGATGATATGATGATGCGGTGATGTGATGCTGTCGGAGTACGTTTGCGCTATTCGTTTTTTTACTTGCTTTCTACAGAGGACTTGCGGTTTCGCTTCGAATCAGATTGCTTCGCTGCGCTCGCAATGACGGGTTCTCGTCACTGCGAGTATTAACATTTAAAAAACGCAGAAATCGGGATGACGGTATTTGTTTTTAACTGTTTAAAAATCAACGTGTTAAAAAAAATAAAGAGCGATATCAAATAACCTCCCCCCAGCCCCCTCCTGTTTTCAGGAGGGGGAGACAGGGGGTGGTAAAAATACGTCATCGGTAGGGTGCAGATGGAGTCCAAACGAATGGCCGCATCCGTTCGTCGCACCCGCGACAGTCTGTCGGAGTACGTATCCATCATTCATTTTTGAATGTTACTCTAGAGAGGACTTGCGGTTTCGCTTCGGATCAGATTGCTTCGCTGCGCTCGCAATGACGGGTTCTCGTCACTGCGAGGGTGCGTTTTGAGACAAAAGAGGATCGCATGACTCGTCGCACCCGCGGCAGTCTGTCGGAGTACGTATCCATCATTCATTTTTGAATGTTACTCTACAGAGGACTTGCGGTTTCGCTTCGGATCAGATTACTTCGCTGCGCTCGCAATGACGGTTATTGATGGTGTGATTTGGGGATGGGGTGATGTCTCCTGTTTTAAAAAAACGCAAGCGGTCAATACGACCTGATTTTAAACTGCTTTTTTTGCTCCTGTACGGCATTTCGGAAAGAAGTATCCGTCTCCATGAGGTCGTTTACAGATTGGACGGCATGAATCACGGTGCTGTGATCCCTTCCTCCGAAGTGATATCCGATGGATTTCAGGGAATGGTTGGTAAATTCCTTACTGAAATACATGGCCACCTGCCGGGCGATAACAATTTCTTTTTTTCGCGTCTTGGCCTTTAGATCCTCTACCTTTATGCCGTAAAATTCAGCACAGGATTTCTGAATGTATTCAATGCTAACCTCCGTTTCAATATCCTTCACAATGTTTTTCATAATGGACTTGGCGAGGTCCAGGCTGATTTCAACGCGGTTTAGGGATGCATGTGCGATGAGGGAAATGAGCACACCTTCCAATTCCCGGACATTGGTATCCACGGTATAGGCCAGGTATTCAATGACATTGTTAGGGATGTGGATGCCTTCCGATTGCATTTTTTTCCGGATAATGGCGATCCTCGTTTCAAAATCCGGCATTTGCAAATCAGCCGTCAATCCCCATTTAAAACGGGAAAGCAGCCTTTCTTCCAATCCCATCAGGTCTTTCGGGGAACAATCAGAGGTCATGATGATCTGCCGCTTGTTTTGGTGCAGGTGGTTAAAAATATGGAAAAACATCTCCTGCGTTCTTCCTTTCCCGGCCAGAAATTGAATGTCATCAATGATGAGTACATCCACCTGCATGTAGAAATTGGTGAACGATTTGATATTGCCATCTTTGATGCCATCCATGAATTGGTTCACAAACTTTTCCGAAGATACGTACAATACGAATTTGTCCTCGGGGCCATTTTTGATTTCATTTCCGATGGCCTGCACCAGATGGGTTTTACCCAATCCCACGCCTCCATAGACCATCAGGGGGTTAAAGGAAGTGATCCCGGGTTTATTGGCAACGGCAAATCCAGCCGAACGTGCCAGCCGGTTACAGTCTCCTTCGATAAATGAATTAAAGGTATAGCTGGAGCTGAGGTTAGACTGCAAGGTGGTTTGCTCATCCAGGCTTGACAGATCAAACGGACTGTGAGCCGCTGCCGCCAAGGTCTCTTTTTTCTTTTTGGCGGCGGGATTGCTTACCCCCTGCGGGTAGCTTACCATATAGGGTTGATTGTTCGAGTTTCCCTTGTCTACCACCACGGCATATTCCAGGCGGCCATTGGCTCCAATGACGGTTTTAATGGCCAACTTGAGTACGTCCACATAGTTGTCTTCCAGCCATTCATAAAAAAACTGGCTCGGCACCTGTATGGTGAGAACAGATCCATCGATCCTTGCTGGTTGTATGGGCTTAAACCAGGTAGAAAAACTCTGTTCATTGACATGTTTTTCGATTACCCGCAAACATTCAGTCCATATAGCTATCGCCTCTGAATTCATCAAATCTGTTTTAACCGAGAGTGGAAAAATTGTGTTTACTCCTTTACAAGGGGAAACAAAAATGTGGAAAATTATCTTAAATAAAAAATGGCTTTTTACTTGACTTTTTTACTTTGTGGGAAAGAAGTTGGTTCAGGCGGTTTTTAATTTTTTTTTATTTGAAAAATCAAATTGGGACTTGATTATACCCCCATTTATCCCCGGAACGTTTTTGGTTTGAGAATGATTAAAATGTATTTTTGAACGATAGGCGGCCCGTTTTGCCGATATCTTTTTGAATACGGAACGGTTTCTTTGGCTATTGTTCATTACCTTGGATTCGAAGTGCCTGATGCTAGAACCTTCGCCGACGCATTTATCCTCATGGCTATGAAAAGCATAATCCTTTTATACGATCCAAAAATGGTGGAGGCCGTAGATACCACCATCGTTCCCCGATTTGGCGCGGATCTGAAACTCAAATTACCCTTTACCAATGAATTGACGGTGGAATTGGGGAAGGAGGATTTTGTGGTTACCTATTTGTCAGATGATCAATTGAAGGAATTATTTCCGCTGGCCCTGGAGCAGGACTGGCGAATCGCCCTGCTGCCCCATCCGGAGCTCCTACATGGCAGGCAAGGGTTTGGAGTAGATGACAACCTGGAAGAATGTTTGGATCAGGTGCTGGAAGCTGAAGAGACGGAAAAGGTAGACATGCTTACGCTGAATGGCCGGCCTGTTTTTAATAGTGTCGTGATAGGGGAGTCGCTAAGCCTGATGACAGGGGCTGTGGCCAACAATAGCTGGAGGCGTTTCTGGAAGAAAGTCAGCTATTTTTTCAAGCTATTTTGGGTGGCTGAGTCGCATCCCTATTGCCTGGAAGCACATGAAAAGGAAAAACTGGACACGGCCGCCATCGGGATGGTCATCGTTCAGCATGGTAAGAGCAATTTGCTGAGCCGAAAGGTGCTGGAAGATTCCTATATCAACGATGGAAAGTTGCATGCCATGGTCCTTTCGCCTAAGAGCATTTCCGGTTTATGGTGGTTTGGGTTGGATAGTTTTTTCCGGAAAAAGGGAAAAAGTACACTGCCCCCTTTTGCGGCTCATATTAAAACCTCCTCTCTGTGTATTTCCAGTGAGGAAGCCATCAATTATTCCCTGGATGGAGCGCTTTTGAGCGCAAAAAGACTGGAATTGGAAGTCAAGCCGAAGGCCTTGAAAATGGTCCCCGGGAAATTCCTGGATTTGGAAGGTCAGGGTTCGGATGAAGATATTTTTAAGGTTCGGGTACTTCCCCGGGGCGAGGTGCGGGATGAATTGCTGAAAAGAAAGCTTCCGCTAATCAACCACGCCTCCACCGAGGAGTTTAAGGAATTGTTTTCCAGCTTACGAGCAAGCTCACGTACCAGCAGCAGTTATTTGGTGCTGATGGTATTGTCTACCTTAATTGCCACGCTGGGGCTATTTGGAAACTCCTCTCCGGTGATTATCGGCGCGATGATACTGGCTCCCCTGATGGCTCCCATCATATCTCTGGCCATGGGCGTATTGCGGCAGGATAAAAATTTGATTATCAACAGCTCCAAAGCCATCGGTTGGGGCATGCTCCTCGGGTATCTTTGCGCAATGGTCATCACCTGGCTCACGCCCCTTAACCTTTCAAACGAAGAAATCATGGCCCGGGTCCGACCCAATTTACTGGATCTGGGGATAGCTGTCGGCTCAGGCATTGCCGGCGCCTATGCCAGTGCCAAGGAAGAGATCGCCAAAACGCTGGCGGGAGTGGCCATAGCAGTGGCCCTGGTGCCGCCACTGGCAGTTTCCGGAATAGGCCTGGGCTGGATGGATTGGAGCATCTTTCAGGGAGCGTTATTATTACTAATGACCAACCTGGCCGGTATGGTGATGGCAGCGGCCCTTACCTTTTTGTTGTTGGGGTTTAGCCCGTTCCGCTTGGCCAGAAAAGGAATCGCCTATTCGCTTATCGTCGTTGGCATAGTAAGCCTGCCCTTGTTTTTTGGTTTTATGGACATGGTCCGGGAAAAGGATGTGATTTCCAAACTGGATGGCTACCGGGTAGAAGGGGCGGTCTTACGGGATATTACCGTTCGCGGGATCAAACCCGTTCGGTTGGCGGTGAAAATTGTGGCCGAAAGCAGTTTAAATGAAGACCAGTTGAAAGGCATCAAAAATGAGATCGAACAGTTGCTCGGTGAGGAAGTGGAATTGGAGGTAACCATGGGGGTGACCGTTTTTTAAGAAAATCCGGATGAAGTAGGAGCGAGGGCAAGTAAAGAGGAATCCACTTGTATCCGATAGATGAACTGGGATTAATGGAATACCTGTTGATGGATTGTCTCCGGCTGTTTTGGGTATTTTGGTAATTTATTGATACCTTGATAAGGTATTCATTTAAAAACATAACTAATTCATGAAATCGACACGATTAAAATCATCATTAAACACACAGGGCAATGATTATTTTAATCGTCAAAGATTCCATGTGACCGTTAAAAAGCAAATTACAAACACATGAAAAGAAAAGCAACAGCAATTTGGAAAGGAACAGGCCTGGAGGGTAGCGGAACGCTATCAGCCCCTAGTGGTTTTTTTGATAATTCTCCCTATAGTGCTAAAACCAGATTTGAAAATGAGGATGGTACCAAGGGATCCAATCCGGAAGAAATGATTGCCGCAGCCCATGCAGGTTGTTTCAGTATGGCACTCAGTTTTCAGATTTCAGGAAAAGACTTAACCCCGGAGGAACTGAATACCACGGCGACGGTTTCGCTGGAAAAAGACGATGCCGGATTTTCCATTACCGGAATTGTATTGGATTTGAAAGGCAAGGTTCCGGGTATGGATGAGGCGCAATTTAAGGAGTTGGCCGAAGCGGCCAAAGACAATTGCCCGGTCAGCAAGGCCCTGAGCTCAGTGCCTATTAGCCTGAATATTTCCTTTAGTTCCTGATTTGATCCAGGGAATAATAGTACGTGCCAGGGACCTGTCTCTGGCACTTTTTGTTTAAAATCCGCGGCAACAAGGTATTTGAATTTCAAAAACGCTTTTACATATTGCCTTTCTTCCTAATACCTTTTATAATTACAATGATATAGGGTTCCATTTTTTAATCCATTCCAGGCAAAGGAGCCTTAATCTAAACAAACTATGAATCAACAAATGCGCTTATTGGGATGGCTCACGCTGTGGGGTTTTGGACTGGCAGGACTTGCATTGGTGTATTTTTTTCAGGAAACCTCGGTTTGGGCGCTGCTGGCCGGACATGGGCCGCTTTGGATCCAGGTACTTATCGGACTACTGGCCGGCCTGATTTCAGGATTTTTTGCCAGGTGGCTGATCCTTCGATCATTTTTTGAAAAAGAAAAGATTAAATACCGGAATCTGATAAATCAGTGGTCCTGGACACCTGCAGGGATCGTTTTTATTTCATTTTGTGCCGGTATTGGCGAGGAACTGTTTTTTCGGGCAGGTTTGCAGCCCTTGCTGGGACTGTGGACGACAACCGTACTTTTTGTACTGTTGCACGGGTACCTAAATCCCTTCAATTGGCGGATCAGTGTGTACGGAATCCTAATGGTGGGCCTGATTGCCTTTTTCGGATACTTGTTCCAGCAGGTGGGGATTCTCACGTCCATCCTGGCGCATGCGGCTTTTGATGCGGTGCTTTTGTTTTGGTTGACGGGTGGGGATGGAGGGACTGGGAGACTTAGAGACGAAGAGATGATGAGACACAAACCCTCTCCGCGAAATTTGTAATTTCGTGGGTCAGATAAAGGGGATTTGTAATCTCCGAGAACTGCACGTCAGCAGGATTACAAATCCTGCCTTATCTGGTTTCGGAATTACAAATTCCGAACAGCGTGGCATCTCGCTCCGTGAAATTTGTAATTTCGTGGGTCAGATAAAGGGGATTTGTAATCCCCGAGAAGTGCACGTCAGCAGGATTGCAAATCCTGTGTTATCTGGGTTCGGAATTACAAATTCCGAACAGCGTGGCATCCCGCTCCGCGAAATTTACAATTCCGTGGGTCAGATAAAGGGGATTTGTAATCCCCGAGAAGTGTACGTCAGCAGGATTACAAATCCTGCGTTATCTGGGTTCGGAATTACAAATTCCGAACAGCGGCATCCCGCTCCGCGGAATTTGCAATTCCGTGGGTCAGATAAAGGGGATTTTTAATTTCCGTGAAGTGTACGTCAGCAGGATTACAAATCCTGCGTTATCTGGGTTCGGAATTACAAATTCCGAACAGCGGCATCCCGCTCCGCGGAATTTGCAATTCCGTGGGTCAGATAAAGGGGATTTTTAATTTCCGTGAAGTGTACGTCAGCAGGATTACAAATCCTGCGTTATCTGGGTTCGGAATTACAAATCCCGAACAGCGTGGCATCTCGCTCCGCGGAATTTGTAATTTCGTGGGTCAGATAAAGGGGATTTGTAATCCCCGAGAAGTGCACGTCAGCAGGATT
>NZ_WNKF01000022.1 GCF_010119225.1 Cyclobacterium roseum
GGCCCTGATTAAGGGCCAAAGTAGTGGGAGTTGAGGGATTCGAACCCCCGACCCTCTGCTTGTAAGGTAGAAATTACTCTATTTTTTTATTCCTTTTATATTATATAAATACATTGATAATTAGGTATTTATGTTCTTTTGGTATTGGTTTACTAATTGTTTGATTATGCAAATTAGGATCTATTTTTGTGCAAATGGTGTGCAAATGCTTATATTTGTTTAAAGCTACTTCGACATGAGAAAAAAAACAGATAAAGCCAAGGACCCTGTTGCCGTAAACTTTTACCATGATACCAGGAGAAAGAAGGATAACGGTCTTTTCCCAGTGAGGATTAGGGTTTATGACAGTACCACCAAAAGAGCCAGGCTGTATACCACCGATTTTGACCTGTCCATTAAAAACTTTGATAAAATACTCTTCCCAGAAAGGGGGCAAAGATTGAGACCGGAGGAAAGGGAATTTAAAAATAGTCTGGAAGGAATTTTATCTTTTTACCAGGATAAAGTACATAACATCAATGCTTTTACTTTTGAAGCGTTGGAAAATTCATTATCCATCAAGTCCGGGGAGTATACCAATGTATTTTTCCATTATGAAAACTATATCCAGGAACTAAAAAGGTACAATAAATTTTCAACAGCCTCTAATTACGAATTAAGCATGAGGTCTTTAAAATCGTATCTTGGGGAAAAAAAAGGAAGGCAACCCACCCGCCTGATTTTCCAAGACGTTACCGTTAAATTTTTGAATGACTTTGAATACTGGATGACTGCCATTAAGAAAAGGTCTACTACTACCGTAAGCATGTACCTGAGGGCATTGAAGACCATTTTTAACAGGGCTATAGATGCCGAGGCCATAGACAAAGAATTTTATCCTTTTGGGGTAAAAAAGTATGAAATACCAGCTTCTACCAATGTAAAAAAATCCTTTGACAGCGATCAGCTAAGCATTCTATTCAAAGCGAAACCCAAAACCTCTGAACAGGAAAAAGCCAGGGATTTTTGGTTTTTCTCCTTCGTATGCAATGGGATGAACATGAAGGACATTATTCATCTAAAATGGAAAGATATTCAGGATGGTCAAATAGTCTTTATCAGAGAAAAGACAAAAGTTACCAAAAAGGCAAACATTAAACCAATCCAGGTACCCCTTTCGGACTTTGCGGAAGGGTTTATTAAAAAGTACAGGAACGAGGATCAAAGAAATGGCAGTTTTGTATTTCCCATCCTGGATGAATCAATGACCGAGGAAGAAATGCACAAAAGAAAGCAAAACTTTATCCGCTACATAAATCAGCACCTTAAGAAGCTGGCAGAAGCCAATGGCCTGACCGGGGATATTTCCACCTATTGGGCCCGGCATTCCTTTGCCACCACAGCGGTTAGGAAAAAAGCAAGTATGGAATATGTCAGCGAAGCCCTGGGCCATTCGGATCTAAAAACCACAAAAAACTACTTTGCAGGCTTTGAGGACAAGACCAAAAAAGAGATATTGGAGGATATTACGGATTTTATGAGGTAAAAAAATGTTTTGGAGTGATTGCATTTCATTCACTTCTTTAATAGGATCGTAAAATTAAGTATAGTATTTAAGTACCTAATCCAATAAATTTAATTTAAATGACAAAAAAAAGGACCATTCTAATTAGTCGTTTCATTTTTATGGGATTGTTGATAATACTTACAAATAGTTGTAAGGAAGTTGATCAGCCTGTAATAACTCAGGAAAACACATTTACTGATAGCCGCGACGGAAACATTTACCAAACAGTAACAATAGGCAATCAGGTTTGGATGGCAGAAAATCTTGCATATTTACCAAGCGTAGTTAGCCCCACCACAAGCTCAAACACAAATGCTTACTATTACGTTTACAACTATGATGGATTAGTGGTAAATGAGGCCAAAGCTACAGAGGAATATTCTGTTTATGGTGTTTTATACAATTGGCCAGCGGCTATGAATGGAGCGGAGAGCAGTACTGCCAACCCAAGTGGAATACAGGGGGTTTGCCCAACCGGATGGCATTTGCCAAGCGATTCAGAGTGGACTCAACTAACCGATTATTTGGGAGGAGCAAGCAATGCAGGCGGTAAACTAAAAGCAACGGGTAATTTACATTGGAGAATCTCAGAAACCGAAGTAACCAACGAAACAGGCTTTACGGCCCTTCCTGGCGGTGGTCGTTTCGGAGATGGCGCATTCTACAGCATTGGAAGTGCTGGAATTTGGTGGAGTTCAACGGAGGGCAATGATACACATCCGTGGAGCCGTAGCATGATTTACAATAGTAACTTAGTAAGCAGAACTACAGGCAGTAGTAAAGAAATGGGGCGTTCAGTCCGCTGTATAAGGGATTAAGAGATATTTTAATTATTTGATTTACTGAATTTATTAAATAATTCATTATTATATATTAATCTAATATTATGTAAATAATGACTTTAAAACCTGTTCCCGACACATAGCGAAGGATTTGTTTATTACCCAGATGCCTATATTAATTATTTTCGCCAAGGACTTTCCTTTTTAGGTGGGCTTTTTGGTAGTCTACTCTGTTTTGGTTTAGTTCTTTGTTTGGAGGGATTGGTCGTGAATTATTTTACTATTATATCTTCATGAAAGTGTGAAGTAAAATTAACAAATAACGATAATGCAAACAGACTCCATCCCGTTAATACAACTCAAACCAATACTGATTTAATAATCGTCCGAAATCATTCCATACTTATAATTATAGATTATTGAAGCTGTTACATTTAATGCCAATTCGTTCTTTTGTGATATTGAATCAACAGCATCAATTATATAATTCGGGTTTTGAGTTATATTCAAATAAGAAACATGTCGTACTACTAAATAATCTCTTAATATTGAATGTACCTTTTCATGTGAAACGTCTTTCATGATGGACAATAATCCAATTTTTTCAGCATCAAATTCCAAAGTCAAATCGGCAATATCATAGCCGATTTCTACATCCGATTTCTTTGTTTTGTGTTTATCTAATGATGAATTATTACAAGAGAAAGAAATAATAGCAAGAATTAAAATAAAAACAGAGTTTTTTTTCATTATATAATCTAAATAGTGTGTTAAATAGAAATTTAGGAGCCTCACTTTTTTACCAAAAATATTACTTTGGGTTTACACCAAAAACCGAGAATTTCTTGTTGGTAATATTACATTGTTTTTCCAAATTATTAGGAAAATTAACCGATTAATTTTCACAAAGTTGGTAAAAGAGAAGCAACAGATAAGGCGTACTAAATTTTTGACAGATGGAAGCATTTGGTCTCCATGCTTTTCTGACATTTTTTCAAGTGTACATTGTATAGGATATCTCCAACGGACTCCGGCCAGCTAAAGGCAATCTCAACCATATGAGTATTGCAAGAGCCCCCATCCAAATCCTTTATCAGTTATAAAAAAAGCTAGGATGCGGACTTGTTCAACGACCCATACTATTAATCCCGTATTAGGAGGTTTAGGACAGCAGGCTACCATTCATGTATGTTAAACTTAAAATTAAAGTCCCTGTTTACCCGCTAGACCCTAAACTAATAAGTCTAGCCTTTCGGTCTTAGACTGGGCTACCTTCAATACCAAAAAGGGAGCAGATAAGAATGTTGTTCAATAGGGATAACTCATTTTTCACTGTGTTTTTTTATATTTATGAATAATTAAGGGAAACATGAAAAAAATATTTGACTTGGGCGGTGATGTAGTCCGCCTAACAGAAAAGGAATTTCGTTTTGCAGAACATTACCTTTGTTCATTCAATGCTACGGAAGCAGCCAAAGAAGCAGGATATAGCATGAATTGCGCACGGCAGCAAGGCCATGAAAACCTGACAAAACCTTACATCAAAGAATACCTTCAGTACCGTGCTAAACCTCATTTGGAAAGCCTGGAGGTCACCCAGAGAAGAATGATTAAAGAATTGGCCACCGTTGCATTTTCCAACATGGGTGATTTTTTAAATCCGGATTGGTCACTTAAAAATTTGGAAGAGGTAGGCCATGAAAAGACTGGGGCCATCAAAATGGCACAAAAACAGGAGAATGGGGTAGGTATTTACTTACATGATAAGATGGCCGCTTTGAAAATGCTTTTGGAATTAGTTAAAGATTGACTTATCAAAATCCAAATATTACATGGAGAAAGAATCCTACCAATTATCACGGGGACGGTTTATCTCAGGAATTGTACTTAAAAAACTAAATACCGTTGAAGTAGAAAGCAAAGTTTTTTTAAATAACCAGCATTTATTAGATATCGCAGAATTAGGCGCAATTTTGATTCCGAGTTCAAAAATTGAGGTATGGGAAAATTTTGTTGATGGCGTATATGAAATCAATGGGGGATCATTTAATAATTTTGTCAAGTTGTCAAGTTCTGGTTTTCGGTTTTTGATTGAGTATTTTGATTTGAAATTAGGTAAATCAACCGATTATGCTCAGTTTCCTCACTACGAAGTATTTTACAACCAACGATATTCTAAAATTTCCAAAGAAAATAAAAAGAAAATTAGAAAAAAAATTAAAAAAATACTTATTAAAGAAAATGAAAAAGTTCCTTTTATTCATGAATATGAAAGCTCCCTATTTTTATTTTTCTCCATTTTTGATTACGCCAGCAGAGGTAATTTTTGGTCATTATACGTGGTTAAGAAAGACAAGAAAAACAGTGAATTAAAAACAATTTGGAAAGCTAAGCCAAAATTGACAATCAATCAAGTTTTAAAAAAAGGTATTGATCTAGCCTTGTGGAATGGGGACTACCAACTGACTACGAACAGAAATTCACCATTTTCAACTGGAAAGACACTTTTAGCAGGTCTTTATATTTCTTTAAAAGGTAATTCAATAAACGATAACCTAGATTATAAGATTGTGGGAAAAGTCCTTTGCGATTTTTTTAAGGTTCCAGATAATAAAAACATAAGCGAGCCTTACAAGAGTTTCCAGTCCGTTAATCAGAAGATTAAAAAGGAGTTTGATAAGTTTTTCAGGTAATGACCGCATTCGATTCCTGAAAATTCTAGTTGACTTTTTTTTAGTAGTTTATTTATTGGATTTTTCTGATTTACTTGGATTTTTTTTCATTCCCGAAAATTCCTGAAAATTCCATCTTGCAAGATATTATTTATTTGTGAATCACTTTAAACGTTTCACTTATGAAATCAAATCAAATCAATTTCGAGTCACTGCCTAAAGCGGTGGCCTCTTTGTTTGAAGAGGTAAAGCAAATCAAGTCACTTATTTTGGAGAATGCCGCGACCGCTTCCGGAGACCAGCTAATGACGATCCAGGAAACAGCCGAATTTCTTCACGTAAAAAAACAAACGCTTTATGCCTATGTGTCAAAAGGGTTGATACCCCACCATAAACGGGCAGGGCGTTTGTATTTTTCTAAAAACGATCTGACTCAATGGATAAAAGAGGGCAATAAACGGTCCTTTGATGTTGAGGAAGCGGCAAAAAAAATCATTTCCAAAAGGAAAGGAGGAAGTCATGAATAGGGATCCAAATACTTCCTCCTTAAGTGTCAAAGCTACTCGACAGGGTAAAGTTACGAAATTGTCCGTCAACCTAAAAGAACTTGCAAAATTAAGAGCGAGCAATACTAGGAGTAAATATCCCAAGGTGCCGGACCGTGCTTTCCTAATGGCTAAATCATGTGAATACATGACTGACAATGGCTTAACAGAACGTAGGATTGACGCAATCAGCTATATAGGGTACCAGCCAGAAGGCACCTGTTATTCCGGGAGGATTCTTGAAACTGCATTTAATTTTGAAGGTGCAGAAGGTAGAAGAAACACCATAGGACCGCCAAAGTATATTCCAGGTATCGGAACTATTGTAATGGTAAAAATAGCATCCATATCTATCAAATTTAAAGTCAAAGTAGGTAAGGATGAATATAGTGAGATTAAGGACGCTTACCAGGGTCATGGAGAGGCTAATGGGGGAATTTATATCCGAACTCGATCGTACGAGAGCTTTGTGATAAAGAAGGAACGGAGGCTGAAATGACTAAGCGAAGATATAGAGAGGACCGTTATATCAATTTCCCCATTCAATTACTAAAAGGTTTTCTAAAAGGAGTACAAGGTTCAAGATCTGATAAGAAATACCTTCACGTTTTGCAGAGTGCCGCCTATTTTGCCGCATATAAACAAGCGTCTAAAATGGAATTGGGGGATTATGGAGAACGAATGGATAGTGCCGTTACTTACTTAGGAGTTGATGGTGATTTAGGGGGCGAAGAAGCCTATTTAAAAGGCCGAAGGATTTCTGACTATGTAGATCAAATGTCATTTGGCAAACGTCCTGCCATGACCGGAATGAAGGTGTCGGTACTCCAAAGGTATAAATACGAACACGTGAGTGAACGGCAGGTTGTATGTCTACTTGGCTATTTAGCCTTGAAAAGTATAATAGGCAATAAAGCATATTCGAAAACAACGAACCAGTTTTGGCTTAGTAGAATGGCAGGGGAGATAAAAGCTATTGAGGCCGATATTTTATCTGATATTGCGCCAGAGGTTTCCGAAATGAATACCAGGCGCAAACTGGAACGACTAAGGAATGACCTAATCGATGGATGGGGCCTATCATATTATGGAAAAGCCACTAGAGGATTTTACGTTTCATTTTCTATGCCGCTTGAAGACTTAATTTTTCAAGTGGAGAAAAAGAGAAAAGCCACTAAGGAAAAAGCTCGAAAGATTCGAGAAAATGAGGCCATCAAAAAGGCAAAGGACCGACTTAACGGATTTGATTGTGGGCGGTCATCATAAGTAAACCTATATAAAGTAAAAGTACACCGTATGTACACGTCATGTACAGCTATATAAAGAAGTGTACATGATCATGTCCAATGACATGTGCACCTATACAAATAACCCTTTACTAACCATATTTACAAATCACTAAACATAATTAATAGGGAAGAAAAATGACTTTTGTGAGATTTAATAAAACCAAAAACATTTCACAACCAAAAAAATGAGTGTCAATGGAAAAATGGCAAAATAATTTCTGAATTGGATGAAAAGGAAATATTATTTGGAAAATTGAAAAGAGAATACTTGAACCATCAGGCCATAAAGCACAAAGTTCTTACAGAAATGAGGATTTATTTTAAAATCTGTTGAAGATTTAAGAAATAAAAAGTCCTATATTATAGAACAAAACTACATGATTTAAGCAATACTTCATCTTATGGTCATTATTGAGGTCAACAACAAGCTATTCTTCCGGACTTTTAACGAAATCAAACGGGTCATTAATGCGGCTAAATCGTGGAAAGTAACAACCCGCATTGAAATCACGGTGCTTGACGGCAGGATCCAGTTAATTGGTCGGGGATTCGTTAAGGACCTGGAAGCCCGGACCACAGGTTCTTGCAAATTGGTGGTTCCGGTAGTTCACTGGTATGAGATCATCAAAATGAGTAAAGAAAAAATCCTCAAAGTCGTCATCACGGAGGGAGAGGCCATGGTGGGAAGAGTTACGGTCAATGTTCCTACGACTTTTTTTGAGAATGATAAGATTCTGAGAAGCATCTCACTTGCCGCCAATCCCAAAGCTATCGATTATTGGAAACTGGAATACCAAGGCTATACCCCAGAAGAGCTAGAATTCCACCAAGTGAACTCCAAAATAGAATGGGCCAAAAGTGAATTTGACAAATGCATAGGTTCAGCTGCCTATACCCTGAGTCCATTCCGGATCACAAAAAAGGAATTGATGAAAATGGTTTTGCAGCGATTAAGAGAAAAGGAAAAAATTGATTTTGAGATTTAGCAATCTGATAAAAAGTAGTTTGCAACCTGGAATAATTCAATTTAAAAGAGAAAAAATGTCTTAGTGGAAGTTCGATAATTCAGATTTATTGCGAATTAAATGGTAAAACCGACCAGGATACTAATCAGCAAGGAACCAAAGGTTTTTTTACTACTCTAAATAATTATTATTCAAAAAATTGATGCCGGTTGTAAAGAATTTTTTAAATTGGTGGTTCCGGTTTTTCCTTTTTTTCCCATGACTTCATACATTACGATATTACTCCATTAATGAGAAATTCAAGTGTTATTCATTTAAGTAATACCTTTTCTATCAACAAAGAAGTTGAAAAAGAAAAAATCCTTTCTATTCAAAAAATATTTTTGACGAAGTATTATGAACCTCTACTCAAAAACATAATTGTTATTGAAAAGAAACATAATTTTAAGGGTACAGAGTTGACATCCTATTTATATTACAAATTTTGTGTAGAATATTTTCAGGATTTCAAAAATAATGAGATACCAATTCCAGAGCAAATAGATTTCGAACACAATACAAAGGTTCAAGAAGTTATCTCCTTTATAAACAATAACGTTCCAGAATTACAGATACAAGAATTATGGTCAAATATTACCCAACTTACTAGTTATCTTAATTTTAATAGATTTGAATCAGGACTAATTGGCAAAGAAACTTTTGAACTACTTTCTCAAAAAAAATTCTACCTTCCAATTTTTGAAAATCACTTTCTAAACCCAGGAACTTTTTCAATTTACATTGATTTTCAGTATCCTAATCTAAATAAGCTCTTTGATTTAATGTTAAGCATAAAAACAACATGTTTACGAAGTTTAAGATGGGGTATTATTAATCAAAACAATCAATCCCTCCTAAATCATGTAAAATGTAATCCTGACAGTAAAAAACATTTAATTAAGAACTGTTGGTATATTTCTAAAGGTTTGAAGGACAGTTTAGGGAATTATATTTTCGAAGAAACAACACAAAGGCCCACAAAAGAAGCAATAAATTTGGGATTTGCAACAAAAAGCATGCCTAAAGAAAATAAACCTTCCATAATTGAAAATTCAGTAGCTAAAGACGAGGTTCCAATTTTTGTTAAAGGCAAAAAAGTGATAATTAAATTGATGGATGAAAATATTGCTTTAATGTTGAAGAATCAGACACAAAAAAAATCATATTTTAATTTCAAACAACCAAGTATTCCTAAGATGTTAAAACCTGGGTTCTACAAATTCAAAAATATGGATGGGAAAAAAATAGATTCCGAGGGTGGTGATTTTTCAGCCCAATCATTAGAAATGAAGGAATGGAAAAAGCATTTAAAAAATCAGCGGAAAATTGCATTAGTTTTTTTAATCATTTTTTCAATTTTATTTTTCTGGTATGGTGAAAATGGAAGGTACCAACCCGTATCCGGCGAAACCAATGTCGTTATTGACACAAAAACAGGGAAATTTTATTATGAAAGGATTATTGAGGTTAAATAAGTAAGATCATTAAAAGATTGACACTCAACTTTAAATCCAACCCCTGATATCTATACTATTATTGTTAAAAGCTAAAAAGAAAAGTCAGGGTAATGGTGGAAATAAAAATGCTCAATGAGGTTCTAGCTGCCAGGGCAAACAAGCCATATAAGAAGCCAGCCAAAAAAAGTAAAATCAGTTATTTGAGAAAATAGGCATGGGTTTAAAGTTATAAAATAAAACAGAACTCGAAAAACTGAAAAGTCAAATGCAATACCCAAATCACATGAATTTATTTGGTCCAAATAGTGCCTTAAAGAAGGGCTAAGGCACTATTATTATGCAAATGGTGTGCAAATGAAAAAGCCACTTACAATTTTTTATTGTAAGTGGCTGATAATCAAGTGGGAGTTGAGGGATTCGAACCCCCGACCCTCTGCTTGTAAGGCAGATGCTCTGAACCAACTGAGCTAAACTCCCAAAATATCAATAAGTCAATTGGTTTTCCCGGGATTTGAACTCCCGACCCTTCCGATGGTAATCGGAATGCTCTGAACCAACTGAGCTAAACTCCCAAAATATCAATAAGTCAATTGGTTTTCCCGGGATTTGAACTCCCGACCCTTCCGATGGTAATCGGAATGCTCTGAACCAACTGAGCTAAACTCCCAAAATATCAATAAGTCAATTGGTTTTCCCGGGATTTGAACTCCCGACCCTTCCGATGGTAATCGGAATGCTCTGAACCAACTGAGCTAAAATTTCTGTATATCAACTGCAAAACTGATTTGAAAGTTATCATCTGGTTTCGTCTAAACCAGATGGGAATGCAAATGTAGGTTTAAATTTTTCTGATGCAAAACTTTGATGCATTTTTTTCACGTCTTTTTATTTTTTACTCAGATTAACGGAAAGGCCTCCTCTGGCCCATCTGCCGGGCATTTGAACCGTACCTGCTTCTATATAGTCGGTATTACTTAAATTGGATATTTCCGCGAAGAAGCCCACGTTTTTCAGGCGATTGTAATCAACCCTCAGGTCTAAAAGAAAATAGGGAGCTAGTTTCATTCGCTCTATGTACCGGCTTTTTACTGTTAACTCCAGGCTTTCTCTAAAGGATGCTTGAAGACTGCCTATTAGCTGATGTTTTAGTGCATTTAAAGAGTACTGCGTTTCCTGACCCTCACGTTCTACCAGGTTGGCATCTATGTAGTTGTAACTGATTGAAATTTCATCCAATTTAATCGCCCTGTCCTGAGTACCAAAAGAATAGTGGAGGCCCGCTTCCACTCCTTGAAAGACGACTTCATTGAAATTTTGGGGTTGCCAGGCTGTGTCAGCGTCCGGTCTTGCCCATTCGATAAGGTTGTTGGTGTGCCGATTAAAATAAACTAGTTCCGCCCGGAGCCCCTTTCTTAATAGTTTAAATCCCCCTTCGTAATTCAGAGCTTTTTCAGGTTCCAGCTTATCATTACCGATATTGGTAGGGCCCTGGTAATATAGATCGGTGTAAGTAGGTATCCGGAAGCTGCTACCGAAATTGGCATAAGCCCGTACCCAGGGATGTAGCTGGTACCCTACCTCTGCACCAGGAAAATGTTTCCAGCCGTACTCAGAATAATAGTTGGAATAGATTCCGGCTCGTATGTCTCCCTTTTGAGCAAATTCAAGACGATGTTCAAGAAATGCCCCCAACAGTGTTCGGTCCCTTTTGCCTAAATTATTACTATCAATACGTTCTTCCCGGATTTCCGCTCCCAGGCCCAGCGTGCCTGTTCCAATTTCTCTGCGGGCATTGACTTCAAGGGCGACCACATCTGTATCGTGTTGGTTTTGAAAAAAATCAGGTTCGTACCTGCGCAATCTAAACTCATCCTGGTTTTTTCGCCAATAGGCACGTGTTTGAAGGTAGGTTTTGTCTTTTTCCAGGGTATGGCTTATCGAAGCCAGGGTGGTTTGAATACTTTCCCATTGGTCTGGGAAGGAACTGGAATAAAAACCATTCGCTCCAAAATTCCTGGTGGCATAAGCGATCATGGTTTTTAATTCCTGATGGGGAGTAATTGAAAATCCTCCTTCGTAAAAAAGGTTGGTGATCCGGTAATCGGAATTGTACCAATGCCCCTCACTTCCATCATGAGAAATAGCCAGGCTTTGTTTGTATTTCCCCAGTGGTATACCCAGTTGGACCGTTCCTCCGCGCATTCCGAAATCTCCCCCATAAATATTGGCATGTAGCTGTAAGGTCTCAGGCAGCTCGGTGATAATATTGATAGCTCCTGAATAGGCATTTTGTCCATAAATTCGGGAGGCGGGTCCTTTGAGGACATCCACACGCTGAATCCCCGCCAGGGGAACCGGAATATTGACCATGTGGTGGCCAGTTTGAGGGTCGGAAAGTTTGATTCCATTGACCATCATTAGGGTTTGTTCAAAAGAACCTCCGCGAATTCCGATGTCTGCCTGTACGCCACTGACCCCTCGTTGTCGGACATCTACTCCCGGTGTGAAAGATAGGATTTCCTGAAGGCTCCTTGCAGGCGTGGTTTCAATCGCTTTTCTGTGAATTATATGAATGTTTCGTGAGCTTTTGGAAAAAGGGATTTCCATTCGGTTCTCTTTTATAATAACTTCATCCAGTGTATGGGTGACACTGTCTTCTTGCCCCAGTAAAGGCATGGAAACTCCAGCGAAGAAGAGCATTAATAGAAAATATTTCATCGATAACGTATGGTTAGGTGGGTCAAAGTACCTTCCTAAAAGGCAAAAATACAAATCAGAAAACGAGGAAGTTCTAATCCGGGTAAAATATCCAGTTAGGATACAGGAAATAAATAGAATAATGGATCGAATATAGTGCTTTAGGTAAGTAAATTGATGGGAAACCACTTTAATTCGGATGGTTATTTCTTGCGTCTGATATTTCTCTTTTTTTACATAAATCTATTAAATTGGCAAAAAGAAAAAATGATGAGGCATACGCAATTTGGTAAATGGATGGTTGTAATGCTCCTGTTTTCCGCCCATTTTTTGGCGGCTCAGGAGACCGAAAATAACCAGGAAGATTTCAATGACTTTATGTATAAACGAGGTTCTGCCTACCGCTCGGCATCAGGTGTGCCGGGACCTGAGTATTGGCAAAACGGAGCGGATTACTTACTTGAAGTTACCCTGGATGAAACGGAACACGTTCTGGCAGGGAGAGTAGTCATTTCCTATACCAATAATAGCCCGCATTCGTTGCCGTTCATCTGGTTGCATTTGGAGCAGAATCGCTTTAAAGCAGATTCCAGAGGTTCGCTTACCACACCCATTCAAGGAAATCGCTATTCAGGGGATATGGATGGGGGATATGCTATCAGTAATGTATCTGCTCAATTGGACAAAAGGGGAAGTAATGCCTCCTCACGATACCTGATTTCAGATACGCGCATGCAGGTCTTTTTTGATGAACCTATTGCAGCAAACGGCGGGAAAGCCAGCGTTTCGATGAACTTCGAGTTTAAAATACCCGAAAAGGGGATGGACCGGATGGGTCGACTGGCAGTGGAAGACGGCACCATTTATGCCCTGGCACAGTGGTACCCGCGAGTGGCTGTGTTTGACGATGTGGTAGGATGGAATATTGAACCGTACCTGGGTGCAGGAGAGTTTTACCTTGGATACGGGGACTTTGAATACAAAGTGACGGTCCCCTACGATCACATAGTGGTAGGTTCCGGAGCACTGCAAAATCCAAAAGAGGTGCTTAGCAACGAATTGCAGGAGCGAATGGAAGCAGCAGGTAATAGCGATACCACGGTTTATTTGGTTCGGCCCGAGGAGGTAACCCAACCGGAAATTACCCGCCCCAAGCAAGAGGGAACGAGTACCTGGCACTTCAAGATTGAGAATGCCAGGGATGTGGCTTTTGCATCCTCCAAAGCCTTTATATGGGACGCATCCATGATTCGCTTGCCCAGTGGTAAAAAAGCCATGGCACAAAGTGCTTATCCTAAAGAAAGTGATGGACAGGAGGCCTGGGGAAGGTCCACCGAATATAGCAAAGCTTCCATTGAGTATTATTCTCAGAAATGGTACGAATATCCCTACCCGGTAGCCGTAAATGTGGCTGCCGATATCAATGGGATGGAGTATCCGGGCTTGAACTTTTGCAGTTATAAAAGTACCGAGAGGTCTCTTTGGGGAGTTACGGATCATGAGTTTGGGCACAACTGGTTCCCTATGATAGTGGGGACGAACGAAAGGAGATATGCCTGGATGGATGAAGGGTTCAATACCTTTATCAATCATTACAGTTCAGAAGCTTTTAATGATGGGGAATATGGATCCGATTTGGAACAGACCCGCCGGTATGTCAATTGGCTCACCAATCCCGATAGAGAAGGCATAGACACCTATCCCGATGTGGCCAATACTTCTAATTTGGGTATGATTGCCTATATGAAGCCAGCCATGGGATTGCTCATGCTTCGGGAGTATGTGCTAGGAGAGGAACGCTTTGATAATGCATTTAAGGCATATATTGAAGCCTGGGCTTATAAACACCCACAACCCAGTGATTTCTTCAACATTATGGAAAACGTGGCAGGTGAAAATTTATCCTGGTTTTGGAAATCCTGGTTTTATGGTACCGGTAATATTGATTTGGCCATCGAAAACGTGGTCTCTTACGGAAACGATCAAGTGATTATCCTTTCAAACAAAGGAGAAGTGCCCATGCCTGTAAAACTAGGCTTAACGTATGAGGATGGGTCCAAAGAGACGGTCATGCTTCCTGTCGAAATTTGGCAGCGGGGAGATCGATGGAATTACCAGCACCGATCGGATAAAAAGCTAACGAAAGTAGAGATTGATCCGGACAAATTACTTCCTGACGTGAACATTGCCAACGATTCCTGGCCAGCGGCTATTTACGAATAGCTGTTCTCAACCGCTAACAAAAAAGGCTGAACCAAAATCGATGGTTCAGCCTTTTTTTTTGAAATGGAATTAGTATTCGTCGTTGATTTCAATCCAATAGCCGTTCGGGTCCTGGATGTAAATTTGACGGACCCCATCCGGGCGGATATTAATCTTACCCTTGTTGTCCACCGCGTCTTCAAAGGGAATGTTGTGCCGCCCCAATTTTTCGATAAAACTATCCAGGTCTTGCACACTAAAGCAAAGGTGGTTTGTTTTGTCTATTACAGGCTCTTTCCAGGGCTTTTCCCGTTCAATAAGGTGCATGGAGAGCCCAAATCCTATGTCATACCAGGCATGAAGCCCGTCTTTAAAAGGTTCTTCAATTGTTGTCAAACCTACAACCTCTTCATAAAATTTGCTGCTTTCTTGGAGATCTTTGGCATATACGGCAAAATGATTGATTTTGGTTTGGCTGTACGCATTCATAGAAATGAAAATTAATAAAATGATTACTGAAGGAATTATGCTTTTCTGATTCATAGCTTTTGGGTATTGTCTGAAATGATGAGAGATACCAAATCTAAGAAATAAAAAAAAGCCAGAATGTTAAATTCTGGCTTTTTTTGAATGTTATACTGAGTTATTCATCGAAAAACGCTAGGTTTTCCGCTTTGTCTAACAATTTTATTGCTTGCTGGTAGACTTCATTGATGTCATTAATGACTTTATAAAAGGCATTGTCATCGTAAATGTTCCTAGCCATGTGCGCTTTGAGAAGTATTTTCAAATAGACTTTGGATTTATTAAAATCTTTCTCGTTGTAGGTAACATCGTATTTTTCACCGGTCTTAACCAAGGTGTTTAGCATACCGTCTGAAACGTTGAATTCGTTATGGAATTCCTCAAACGACATATTTTCAAACTTTTGCTTGTTCGTATCCAGGTAATCCAGAATGAACTCTCTCCAGGATTCAGAGTTAAACAATCTGCTTACGTAAGAACTGGTCATAGTGGTGTCTAGCGGAACAAAGTAATCTGGCATAATCCCTCCTCCGCCATACACGGTTCTTCCTTTTACCGTCTGGTATTTCAAGCTGTCGTTAAATTCTATGCTATCCGCATTGAAAAATTCACCGTGCTCTAAGCGATTATAGTAGTCCATGGCGTATTCTTCTTCATCTTCACCATAGGGCTTTTGAATGGATCTGCCAGAGGGTGTATAGTATCGTGCGATGGTGAGTCTTAGCTCAGCACCATCCGACAGGTCTATGGGCATTTGTACCAGTCCTTTTCCAAAGGTCCTTCGACCCACAATTAATCCCCGGTCATTGTCCTGCAAGGCCCCAGCGACGATCTCCGATGCGGATGCGCTTCCTTCGTTTACCAGTACCACTACAGAACCATCTTCGAAGGCACCCGGCCTGATGGCCCTTGCTTTTTGGCTGTAGCGCTTGAGTTTACCTTCCTGCGAGACGATGACAGCATTATCATCTAAAATTTCATCAGCAATGTTGATGGCGGCCCCCATGTAACCTCCGGGGTTACCCTGAAGATCCAGAATCAAACGTTCCATTCCATCTCCTTTGAGCTCCTGTAAAGCCGATCGGAATTCCTCGTGGGTATTGGCGGCAAATCGGGTTATTTTGATATAACCGGTTTGATTGTCAATCATGTAAGAGGCGTTGACACTGTGCTGAGGGATCTTATCTCTGACAATTTTGTATTCCAGCAGATCGGATTCGTTTTTCCTTTTGATATCAATCACTACCTCACTTCCTTTAGGTCCCCTCAACAGGTCGAATACGTCCCGGTTGGTAACTCCGGTTCCGGCAACCGTTTCGCCATCTACCTTTACGATTTGGTCGCCAGGAAGCAGGCCAACTTTCTCGGATGGCCCTCCTGTTAGCGGCGAAACAACGTAAATAGTGTCTCTTAAAATACCGAATTCAATTCCAATCCCGTCAAACTCTCCTTCTAATTGAGATTTAGCCAGCGCGGCATCTTCGGCAGGAATGTAGCTGGAATGCGGATCCAGTTTTCCCAACATTTTTTCAATGCCAAATTCTACCAACTCATTGGTGTCCACACTGTCCACATAATCCCTGTTGATATAGGTAATGATCTCCTGCACTTTATAAATTGCCGATTTTAAATCATTCCTGTCTGTTTTTGGTTCTGCAAAGGTCGCTCCAATCCATATTCCTGCTGAAATACCCAGGGCAAGAAAAAGGGGGAGTCTGATCTGTGCTTTGGTGTTTTTCTCTATACTCACGTTGTCTCGGTTTTATTTTTACCATGCAAGAAAATGCATCGTTTAATATAATTCATTTTAACCAAATATACAATTAAACATGCATTGAATGCGTTTCGTTTAAATTAACGCAATTAAATTCAAATCGATGCCGCAACATCCCTTTTTTTACGTTAATTTATTTTAATTTTGTAGCCATGCATGCCTTTGAATACAACGATAAAAAGTCCATCGCGGATCTGGTCAGTGAAAACCACGTTCTGGCGGGGGTATTGCATTATTTTGGCATCCGTTTTTTTCAGCATGAAACCCATTCTTTGGTAGAGGCATGTCAGGCGCATAAAGTGAACCCTTCGCAGGTAATAGCTGCACTGGAAGACTGGGCCTCCAGAAAGGAGCCTACCAAAGAGGAATTGTACCTGCACCCCATAGAATTGGTGGTAGGCTACCTTAAGAAAAAACACCGGTACTTCGTGCGACAAGCACTTCCCTTTTTGTCAAGTATGGTGGAGGGGATTGAATTAGGTTCGGAACATAAAAACCTGATGACAGACATGAGGTTAATGTTCCCCCTCTTTGTGGATGATTTTATTCATCATATCCATGAAGAAGAAGATACCCTGTTTCGGAGAATTAGTCTTCTGCGAGATATCGATGCATCCATGTTACCCCTTACAGATGCCATCCAGGTATTCACCCTGCCCCCCATTGCGATCATGGCGGCTGACCATGAAGCTCATGACGATGAGATGGAGGGGATACGAAAACTTACCAACGATTACCATATACCGAAAAGTGCAACAGTGTCTATGAAAGTTCTTTTCCATGAGTTGCAGCAGTTGGAAGAAGAGCTGATAATCCATGCGAAAATTGAGAATGACCTGCTTTTTCCCAAAGCGATTGAGTTGGAAAAGGAAGTTAAGCGTAAACTCACCCTCCAAATAAAAAACAATTAATGGGCCGGATTCTGGCCATAGACCTGGGGACCAAGCGAACGGGTCTGGCCGTGACAGACCCGCTGGGCATGGTGGCCAATCCCCTGGAAACTATCCCAACACATAATTTGTTTACCTATCTAAAATTATATTTGGAAAAGGAAGAAGTTACAGCAATAGTGATTGGTTTCCCAAAATCTTTGGACGGAAAAGACACGCAAATGACGCAGCCGGTGTTGGCGTTGGAGAAAAAACTGAAACGAAGCTATCCGGCTGTCGAAGTGGTCACGGTCGATGAGCGCTTTACTTCCAAATTAGCCATGCAAACCATGATAGAAATGGGAAGCAGCAAGAAGGACAGAAGAGAAAAGGCTGGTAATCTGGATAAAATCAGTGCGGCCATTATATTACAAACTTACCTTGAAAAGAGATGATATACCCCATAGTCGCATATGGAAACCCTATTTTGAAACGAGAAGCCGAAGAAATACAGGAAGGTGAAGATGTAAAAGGTTTGGTCAAAGACATGTTTGAGACCATGGGACTGGCTAGCGGCGTAGGGCTGGCGGCTCCCCAGATAAATAAGGGAATTCGGCTGTTCGTGATCGATAGCAGTTTGATGTTGGATGAGGATGATACGGAAAAGGGAGTTAGAAAAGCGTTTATTAACCCCATAATCCTGGATGAATATGGTGATAAATATGTTTTTGAAGAAGGTTGCCTTAGCATACCCGAAATACGCGCAGAGATTACCCGTCCTGAAAAATTGACCATTGAGTATTTTGATGAAAACTGGAACCTGAAAGAGGAGGAATTTTCCGGTATGACCGCTCGGGTAATCCAGCACGAATACGACCATCTGGAAGGCATTCTTTTTGTCGATTACCTCAAAGGGTTGAAAAAGCGGATGGTTAAAGGAAAATTATTGGACATCAGCAAAGGAAAAGTACCTACCGACTACCGCATGGTCTATCCCGGCTGATAAGCTGTTTTTCGTATTTTTAGTAGCGACCCGTTTATGGAAAATATCACCTTAGCTTTATTTCAAACAGCACTTCATTGGGAAGATTCTGCAGCTAACCTGGCCATGTTTGAGGAGAAAATATGGCGTATGGAAGGTAAGGCCGACCTATTGGTACTTCCCGAAATGTTTACAACTGGCTTTACCATGAATACCGGGAGTCAGGCCGAACCGATGAACTTGCACAGTACCCGGTGGATGCAGCAAATGGCAGGGCAAATGAATGCCGTAATTACGGGTAGTGTCATCATCAAAGCCGGGAAAGACTTTTATAATCGCCTGCTTTGGGTAGAACCCAGTGGGAAAGTATCCTATTACGATAAAAGGCATCTTTTTCGAATGGCTGACGAAGACGACTTCTACTCGATGGGTACCAAAAACGAGTTTTTTACCCTGAAAGGCTGGAAGATACGACCACAGGTCTGTTACGACCTACGGTTTCCGGTTTGGTCCCGAAACCAGGCCTCCGAAGAGGGGGTAATGGATTACGATCTGATTTTCTATGTAGCTTCATGGCCTGCCCCCCGGGTTCAGGCGTGGGATATTTTGCTTCAAGCCAGAGCGGTGGAAAACCTGGCTTATTGCGTGGGCGTTAACCGGGTCGGACAGGATGGAAATGGAGTAAGTTACTGCGGCCATTCTGCAGCATATGATTTTAAGGGGAATTGCCTCGCCAACGGGGGAGAGAAGGAGGGAATTGTTCGGGTTACCCTTGAGGGCGACGCACTTATCGAATACCGGAAGAAATTTCCCGCCTGGAAAGATGCAGATGCCTTTAACTTAAAATAATACCTAGGGGCGCAACCAGAGCTTTCTGTAAATCCTTGGATGATCGGGAGCCTGAAATTCCAACAAATACAACCCCGGAGGGTAGCCCCAGAGGTCAATTTCGTTTCTTTCGTTTTCAGTAAGGGAAAGCCCCGATTTTACCAGCTTGCCGTTGCTATCAAAGATAGAAAGTTTCACTTTCCCTTGATTGACAATTAATTGAATATTTTTCCCTTCACTGGGATTAGGAAATACCAGCACCTCCATGCGGTCCGGTACCTCACCATCAGGATTCTGAATCCTGCTCAAATACTCTAGTCCTCCGCCCCGGCTTCCAACTATCAAGTCGGGTTTTTCCCCCAGAAGTCCCGGGACAAAACTTACCCAGGTATTTCTACCGTATCGGGTATTCTCAAATGTCTTTTCCGCTACCTGAATGAAAACCGGATTGATTTCCGGCATTCCTAAAATATCTTTTACGGCATACATTATTCCCCGCTGGTCAATGGCCATCAAATGTGGCTGGGGACCGGAAGTCACAGCCACCGAAAGGTTTCTGCTTACCGGGTTATCGACAAAACCAAGAAACTCCCGTTCCAGCAACCTTACCTCTGGAACAGTATTATCTGAAATCGAAAACAATACCAATTCTCCCGTCTGCCGGGCCAATAGGAGATAATTATCGCTCGAATCATGAAACAGGTATACCTGATCTGATCCCCGCATGGTAAATTCAGGCAATGAAATTGCTATTTTTTCCTCAGGAGCGGATAGGGGAGAAAACCATAGCTTTTTCTCTGGAATCTGATTGGTGTATACTTCGGTGCTGAGTATATGAAAAGTTTGATTGGAAGCATTGGTGAATTGCTGATAACCGGGTTCCAGAACGGTCGTTTTTGACAATTCCATAAAGTCATCGTTAATTAACCGTAGCGTTTTATCCGTTAGCTCAAATTCAAAAATCCGGCCCTGAACGCCTTTATCCGTTAGCACATTCGCTCCAACATATAAATTTCCCTGTAATTGGTTTCCGGCAAAGTAAGGGCGGGAATTTTCTCCGAAATCCAACATTTGCTCCTGCAAAAAAGCCGGGGTTTCAACGGGGTCCGACTGGTCGGGTCGAAGCAAATACACACTATTAGAAAAATCAGCTCCGCTATTGAGGGCAGGTTCGGAGGAGTGGCTGGATACGACTAACTTTTCTCCCAAAGAAAAGGCACCATGAAAAATCGGGAATTCGGGTAAAGCACCAAAATCCGGAAGTGATTTGGAAAACGTTTCGAAAAAGGGCTCGTTGTCCGTTCCCTGATTGGGAAGAAAATACAGTGTTTTGCACAAGTCCTGACCGATAAGTAAATCCTTAGTCCCATCTCCGTCAAAATCCTGGTAGAGCAGTGTATGACCACCGGAATGCATGGTCCGGAGGGAGCTGGGCGACGAATTCACAGTAATGGGCTGTCCGCCGCAGGTCTGTCCAAAACTAATCGCATCACAACCGCAAAATTCAAAATTCCCCCATCGATTTACAGCAGCGGCAAAACCGTCAATGTCTGGCGCTCCGCCACGCTCCACGCTGGTATTCCGGTAATATTCGAGGTAATCCCCGGTAGCAAAATTAAAGGTGAGTACATCCAGGTCTCCGTCCCCGTCCAGGTCATCGATCAAAGGTACATCCAGTATATTTGCAGTCAGATTGGATCCATTTTCTAGTCTCAGGAATTCTTGAGCTACTACCCAGTCAGGAAACGGATCCTCCGCAACAGAAATGTTCCGGTATGCTTTGATTCCGAAAGGAGAGCCGGTAAACAAATCCTTTTTTCCGTCCTGATCAAAGTCTGCCAGCAGCAGAAAGGCATTGACATCCTCCGGAAAAAAGTATTCTGCGCCTGGAAAGTACTGGTACCCGGTAGCAGTTTCCTTGTAGGCATGTATTCTACCCGCATTGATATCCCAAATGATCAATTCTTCCACCCCGTCTCCATCCAGATCAAATTGCTGGAACTGGGAAGCGTTGATACCTCCCGCAAAAGGCATGGTAAATTCCTGTTCGGAGTTGGAAACTACGCGGATGTCTGATTCAATCTGAAATATGTCCTGGGAATGGCCCTTCATAAAAAGGCCAATTGTCAGGAATAGAACCAAGTACGTTCGAGTCATCAGGAGTTGGATATCTGCTTGTAAGCTTTGAGGTGAAATTAATGGTTTGCGAGCCATTATTATAGTTATTTTTGTTCTTTAACGATAAAAAATGAAAACGGATATGTTACTTTTGCCTGAACGGGGAGCTATATACCCCTGATTTTTAGCATTTGGAAGCAACGTACCAGCAATGGAAAAGATCACACAATTGTATAACCACTTTCAGTTCGCTACGGGTGTTTGTACGGATACGCGAAAACTACAATCGGGGGAACTGTTTTTTGCCCTTAAGGGACCAAATTTTGATGGAAACCGTTATGCGGCAAAAGCCCTGGAATTAGGGGCTTCCCTGGTAGTAGTAGACGATCCTGAAGTGGGGGCAGGAGAGAAGTATTTTCTGGTCGAAGATGCGCTGAAAGCACTTCAAGACCTTTCCACTTTCCATAGAAAAAAATTCGATCTACCCGTCATTGGTCTCACCGGGTCCAACGGAAAAACCACCACCAAAGAATTAATGCAGTCGGTATTGTCACGGAAATTCCAGGTTCATGCGACAGCAGGTAATCTTAATAATCACATTGGCGTTCCATTGACCCTCTTGGGGATAACGGAGGAGACCGAAATTGCCATCATCGAAATGGGAGCCAACAAGCAGGGGGATATCGCAGAGCTATGTCATATCGCTTTGCCTACCCATGGGTTGATTACCAATATCGGCAAAGCGCACCTGGAAGGGATGGGGGGGCCGGAAGGAGTATTGAAGACAAAAACCGAACTTTTCCAGTTTCTACTGGAGTCAGAAGGGAAGGTGTTTATCAATACCAAACAACAGGTCTTCTCGCAAATGATACGCAGGTTTAAAGATCCGGTATTGTTTCCGGGTACGGGTGATTTCTGTTCGGTATCCATGCTGGATGCAGATCCGTATGTGAGGTTTAGTGTGGAAGGTGGTTCGGAACGTTATACTTCTGCGTTGATAGGAAGCTATAATTTTGATAATATAGCCGCAGCCATTTGTGTAGGTGCTTTTTTTGGCGTTCCGGCCGGGGATGCTGCCAGGGCAGCCGCCAGCTACGTCCCAGCCAACATGCGCTCCCAGATAATGGAAAAAAGGAGTAATTGGATTTTTATGGATGCGTACAATGCGAACCCCTCCAGCATGGAAGAAGCCCTCAACGCTTTTGAAAAACTGAATAAGCGCCGGTACAAAATGGTGATTCTCGGGGACATGTTAGAGTTGGGTCCCCATACCAGGGAAGAACATGAAAAACTAGGAGAATTGTTGCAAAGGATGCGCCTGGATAAGGTCTGCCTGACCGGCGAACTCATACAACATGCCTTACCGAAGGTACCGTATGCCCTGTACTTCCCAGACTCTTTTTCCTTGCGAAATTGGCTACAGGATTCTTCCCTGGAGGACTACCAGATTCTGATCAAGGGTAGCCGGGGAATGAAACTGGAAACGCTGATGGATTTTATCTGATGTTTTGCCCTTAGCTCCGGTGGATTATTAGGTGCTTTTCTAATGATAAAAAAAAGCCCCTGATGAGCTCAGGGGCTTTTAGATTAATGACCCGGATGTTACACGTGTAGTGCCCGGTTATCGGTAGCGGCAAGGCAGGCCTCGCGAAACGCTTCCGTATAGGTAGGGTGAGCATGGGACATTCGGGCAATATCCTCGGCTGAGGCCCGGTATTCCATGGCCACTACCGCTTCTGCTATCATGTCCGCAGTACGGGGTCCGATCATGTGTACTCCTAAAATCTCATCCGTTTCAGCATCCGCCATCACCTTCACGAGCCCGTCGATATCTCCACTTGCCCTGGCTCTGCCAGAAGCCATAAAGGGGAATTTTCCGGTTTTGTACTGAATACCTTTTTCCTTGAGCTGCTCTTCTGTGTAGCCCACTGAAGCTACTTCCGGCCAGGTGTAAACCACGCCGGGGATCAACAGGTAATTGATATGAGGCTTTTGACCGGCCAGCTGCTCGGCTACAAATACCCCCTCTTCTTCCGCTTTGTGGGCAAGCATGGCCCCTTTTACCACATCTCCGATGGCATAGATGTTGTCTGCGGATGTTTTCAAGTGTTCGTCTACTTCTACCTGACCCTTATCATTGAGTTTAACGCCGGCGGCTTCTGTATTCAATCCTTCGGTATAGGGTTTCCTTCCGATGGATACCAAAACATAATCCCCTTTTAGATTCACTGTTTCCTTTTTCGAATTTTCGGCTGTAACGGTTACCTCCTTCCCCTTTTTTTCCACTCCAGTGACTTTGTGCTTGAGGTAGAATTCCATACCTAACTTTTTCAGCGATTTTTGCAGCTCTTTTCCCATGGTTTTATCCATGGTGGGGATGATGCTGTCCAGGTATTCAACGACGGAAACTTTTGCCCCTAGCCTCGCATAGACTGAACCCAGTTCCAAGCCAATAACGCCTCCTCCAATGATAATCAGATGCTTCGGTACTTCTTTTAGCTCAAGCGCTTCCGTGGAGGTAATAATCCTGTCTTTGTCCAGTGAGATGAATGGCAGGTTGGCAGGTTTGGAACCGGTGGCAATGAGGATGTTTTTGCCCTCGATTTCTTCCTTTTTCCCATCCTCTTTGGCGATGCTTACGGTGTTTTTATCTTTGAATGATCCCAATCCCTGAAAAACGTCAATTTTATTTTTTTTCATCAGGTACTGAATGCCATCTACATTTTGCTTGACGACATCCCGCTTCCGTTCGATCATTTGTTTGAAATTCACCTTCAGGTCCTTCAGGTCAATACCATGGTTTTTGAAGGTATGGGCCGCATTGTGGTAATGCTCCGAGGAGTCTAGCAAGGCTTTGGATGGAATGCAGCCAACATTGAGGCAGGTGCCGCCAAGGGTGGAATATTTTTCGATAATGGCAGTTTTCAGGCCCAGTTGTGCCGCCCTTATTGCGGCGACATAGCCACCTGGCCCGGAACCGATTACGATTAAATCATACATACTTGATCGTGGTTTATATTCCTGCCTTTTTAATACCTTCAGGCAGGGTTACGTGAGAAAAAGTTAAATGCCTAGTAATAATCGGGAAGGATCCTCCAGCAGTTCTTTCACACGCACCAGAAAACTTACCGATTCCCGCCCATCAATAATTCGGTGATCGTAAGAAAGGGCCAGGTACATCATGGGAAGGATCTTAACTTCACCATTCACGGCCATTGGTCTTTCTACAATATTGTGCATGCCTAAAATGGCGGCTTGCGGGGCGTTGATGATTGGCGTGGACATCATGGACCCAAAGATACCGCCGTTGGTTAACGTAAAGGTTCCCCCGGTCATTTCATCGATGGTCAGTTTGCCTTCTCTTGCCTTAATTGCCAGCCGCACCACTTCTTTTTCGATTTCTGCAAATGAAAGCTGTTCCGCATTCCGGATCACCGGGACTACCAAACCTTTGGGTGACGAAACGGCAATGGAAATGTCACAGAAATGATGGTAAATAATTTCATTGCCGTCTATTTGAGCATTGACCGCAGGCCATTCCTCCAAAGCGATGCATACCGCTTTGGTAAAGAATGACATAAAACCCAGGTTTACCTCATACCGCTCTTTAAATTTGTCTTTGTATTGCTTCCGTAGATCCATGATGGGCTTCATGTTTACCTCGTTAAAGGTGGTCAACATGGCCGTTTCATTTTTTACAGAAACGAGGCGCCGGGAGATGGTTTTTCTCAGCGAGCTCATTTTCTCTCTCCGACTATCACGCGCTCCGGCTTTCTTCCCTTCGTTGGGTTGCGCTTCCGCTTTGCTTTTTTCAGGTGTGGCGGCTTTATCAGAGGCTGGCTTGGCTTTCGGTTGCTCGGCTTTGAGGGCATCCTCCTTGGTGATACGGCCGTCTTTGCCCGTGCCATTTACGGATTTGGGGTCAATGTCTTTTTCAGCCAGGATTTTAGATGCCGCCGGTGAAGCATGGCCAGCGGCATACGTTTCTTCCTTCTTACCATCAGCCTGGATTGACTGCTGACTGCTTTTTTCCTGTGTTTTTTCCTCCTGTTCCTCCGGAACCCCGTCGGTTACTTCAATTTTACATATCAGCCCGCCTATTTCCAGGGTATCTCCCTCCTTTGCTACTTGCCTCAATATTCCGGTCGCTTCGGCTGGGAGTTCAAAGGTCGCTTTATCCGAATCTACTTCGGCAATGATATCGTCCAGGGATACATGATCGCCATCCTCTTTGAGCCAGGTGGCCAGGGTCACCTCGGTGATGGATTCACCCACAGTAGGGACATGCATTTCTTTTACTTCCCCGGATTTTTTCGAGCTGCCTTCATTTTTCCCGGAAGGTTTGGTTTCCTCCTCAGTTGGTTTCTCGCTGGCAGCCGACTCCGATCCTTCCGGATCGATTTCACAAATGGCAGCTCCTATTTCGAGGGTGTCCCCTTCCTCAGCTTTTGTGTGCAGTATTCCCGCCGCTTCAGCGGTCAACTCAAAAGTAGCTTTATCAGATTCGAGTTCACATAGAACCTCATCCATTTCTACAAATTCGCCATCATTCTTAAACCACTGTCCTACAGTAACCTCGGTGATGGATTCGCCCACGGCAGGCACTTTGATTGTTATACTCATCGGTTATTTGATTTTTACCGGATCATGCATAAAGTTCCGGTTAGCATTTATCTCGATTTATGTTATAAACTGAAAATGAAAAGGGAAATTAAGAATTAATTTTTAAAGCTTTTTCCAAAATTTGCTTTTGTTCTTCCAGATGGACTTTATGATAGCCGGTAGCAGGCGAAGCACTTGGCTTTCGGGCAATGACATCCATGTTCAGATCTTTAAATAGATTCCTGACAATAAAGGCCCAGTAGCCCATGTTTTCCGGCTCCTCCTGAACCCAAACGGTTTCGGTTTTCTTCCCGTATTTTTTAATGGCATCCAATAGCTGGTTTTTAGGAAGGGGGTGAATTTGCTCCAGGCGGATGATAGCCACATCTTCGACCTTTTCCTTTTCCCTCATCTCGATCAGGTCGTAATAGATCTTTCCCGAACAAAGGACGATGCGTTTTACTTTTTTTACATCCACCTGATCGTCTAACAGTACTTCCCGAAACCCACCCTTGGTGAATTCTGCAATTGGGGACATTACTTTAGGGTGTCGAAGCAGGGATTTGGGCGACATGACGATGCAGGGCTTTCTGAAATTCCAGGCCAGTTGTCGTCGCAACAAATGGAAGAAGTTGGAAGGTTCCGTGATATTGGCAACGATTACGTTGTACTCCGCTGCCAACTGAAGAAAACGTTCCGGTCGGGCATTGGAATGTTCCGGACCCTGCCCTTCATACCCATGGGGTAAAAGCATGACCAGACCATTCATTTTTTGCCACTTGGATTCGCCTGAAGTGATGAATTGGTCGATCATGGTTTGGGCACCGTTGGCAAAGTCGCCAAACTGGGCTTCCCAGACCGTCAATGCATTCGGGTTTGCCATGGCATACCCATATTCAAAGCCCAGAACAGCGTATTCTGACAAGAGGGAATTGTAGATGTAAAATTTCCCTTTACTCTCTTTAAGTTCCTTCAGGGAATTATGCGGCTTGTTGGTGTTGGCGTCATGAACCACCGCATGCCGATGGGAAAAGGTGCCCCGCTGGCAATCCTGACCGGTAATCCGAACGGTTTTGCCATCCAAAAGCAGGGATCCATAGGCCAGTAATTCCGCAGCCGCCCAATTCAGGGTTTTGGTTTGGAAAAACATCTCCTTTCGTTGCTTGAGCTGGGCTTCAATCTGCTTGATGGGTTTAAAGCCTTTTGGCAGATAGGTAAGTGCTTCGGCGACTTTTTCTATATCCTCCAGGGGAATGGCCGTTTCCGGGGATTTCTCAAAATCTTCCGGTTTGGCCCTGCGCAAAGCTTCCCATGCTTTCTCGAAAGGAGAGGAGGTATAAGGTAGGGGTTTTTCTTTGACCATATTTAATCGATCCTGAAGCAGTTGCCGAAACTCTTTATCCATTTGTTTGGCCAGCTTCGCATCTACCTGCCCCCTTTCCAGCAAGGTTTTATTATAAATCTCTCTTGGGTTGGGGTGCTTGGAAATCAGATTGTATAATTCCGGCTGCGTAAATTTGGGTTCATCCGATTCGTTGTGACCGTGCCTTCGGTAGCAGACCATGTCTATAAAAATGTCCTGGTTGAATTTCTGGCGGAATTCGACGGCAAGTTTGGCAGCATAGACCACCGCCTCCGGATCATCTCCATTCACATGGATAACCGGGGCATCAATGATCTTGGCTACATCCGTACAATAGATCGAACTTCTGGCATCGTCAAAGTCCGTCGTAAACCCTACCTGGTTATTGATGACGAAATGGATAGTACCCCCGGTGTAGTAGCCTTTTAGATTCGCCATTTGGGTAACTTCATACACGATTCCCTGTCCGGCTACGGCGGAATCGCCATGTATCAGGATCGGGATCATTTTGTCTTCGTCACCCTGGTAATGATCGTCTATTTTAGCACGTACAAAGCCTTCTACCACCGGGTTGACCGCTTCCAGGTGGGAAGGGTTGGGTGCCAGTTTCAGGATCATCAGCTTTTCGTTTTTGGCAGGTACCTCCGAAGAAAAGCCCATATGGTACTTCACATCCCCATCCCCCATGGTCAGGTCCGGTTTTGCCGTTCCTTCAAATTCAGAGAAGATTTGCTCATAGGTTTTTCCCATGATGTTGGCCAATACATTCAGACGACCCCGGTGGGCCATTCCGATCATCACCTCATCCACTCCCAGGTCAGCCGCTTTATTGATAAGGGCATCTAAAAAAGGGATGGTACTCTCTCCACCTTCCAATGAAAATCGCTTTTGCCCCAAATACTTGGTATGGAGAAAATTTTCAAAGACAACGGCCTCGTTCAGCTTGGATAAAATTCTTTTTTTATCCTCCAGCGGCGGATTGAATTCCAGAGCTTCCTTTTCTACCTTGATCCGAAACCAATCGAGCATTTCGGGATCGCGTATGTAGAGGTATTCAAATCCCATGGATCCTTCATAGATGATTTTTAGGGACTCAATGATTTTGGATAACTTGGCATCACCTATACCAATCTCGTTCCCGGCCTGGAATACGGTGTCCAGATCATTTTTATCTAATCCAAAATCATCCAGGTCCAAAAGAGCCTTCCGGTCTCGCCTTTCCCTTACCGGATTGGTTTTGGAGCGCAAATGTGCCCGGGAGCGGTAGGCATGGATCAGCGCTCTGACTTTTATTTCCTTTGGCAATCGCTCCATGTCCATGATGGTGCCTTTGGTAGCCAGGTTGCCATTGACGGCAGTACTGCTCCCCGCTTCGGCACCTCCATTTTCATCTTCCCCATATTTGTTTATTGCAAATTCAAACCCATCGAAGAAAGCCTTCCAGCTGCTATCAATGGATTCTGGGTCCGTCCGGTAATCCTCATACAGCTCATCGATGTAGGCTACATGGGCATTGGAGATATAAGAATATTTATCCATAGTTTGAAATGTTCAGAAATCAAAATTAAGTCTTTATGTTATTTAATAAAAACCGCATATGCGGTTATACAAATAGAACTGATTATCAGCATTTTTGTTTTTTAACATCCATATAATAGTTTGTATTTATAAATATGGTAGTATATCCTTTTTTTCTTATCTCTTTCGTAAAAGTTGATTCTGAATTCCCTGATATCAGGACAGGGGTTGAGTCAAAAAAAGATGAGATTTTGATAAATAGGCTGATTTCCGAGTAATAAACCGGAAGGGGCTTGTGGGTCGGAAAATGAACGCCGGGCATCCTTATCCGAAATAGGAAAAATCCAAAGGGTTTGGATATTCAAACTGAAAACCGGTTTGCTGCCATTTTTCGCTGGATATTTCTTTCCATTTTTGCGCGGGAGGACTTTCATAACTGGCAGGAGGTGGAAAGCCTAGTTCAGCGGCATTTTTTTCGAAAAGGACTTTTTTAGCCGGGTGTTCGGGGCTCACGATGTTAAATGTTTCGTTCCAAAGGTGTTGATCGATTAGCCAATAAATAGCCTGGACTGCATCTTTCCGGTGAATGTAATTGACCGGAGGATGCCCGGGGACCTGTTCTTTTCCTGAAAAATACCTTCCCGGGATCCGGTCATCGCCCAATAGCCCTCCAAAACGAAGAACCGAAAGGTCATAGGTTTTTTCTTCCCACAAAAGCTGCTCTGCATGCCATAAAGCCGGATTCCCGGTAGTCTCCGCAGTGAGTTCATCGGTTTCCCGGGCGATTTGATTCTGGCTGGGGTAAACGGAAGTAGCACTCACATAGACCACCTTTCCAATGCCCAGCTCTCTGATTACTTGCCTCAGGTACTTGATTTGCTGGGGGTGAAAATCATCTGACTTGGTGCGGCGGGATGGCGGGATATTGATAAATAAAAGGTCTGTCTCAAAAAGCTGAGAGGGGAAAGTAGCGGCAAGACCGGGACTGAGCAGCAGTTGATCCGCCTGAATTCCCTGCCGAACCAGATGCGCTTTTTTTTCCTGGCTGCGGGTACTACCCTTTACTGAAAACCCCTTCTGTTGAAGGAATTCGGCCAGCGGGAGGCCCAGCCAGCCTAGTCCAATTATACTTATTGTCATTATTTTTGGTTTTCGGAGAAAAACAATTTCTTTCCGAAATTGAAATCAGTGCGTCAACCTTTTTTTTGCCGATCAAAGCACCTTCAAAATAAATGAATATACCTGGCCCTCTCAGGATCGCCGAAAAGGCTGCTTATATCAGTGTTTTTTCGGAGCGGTACCAAATACATAATCCCAAAGCGGCGTACTGACTCCAAAGGCTACATCCGGGTCTTTGTAATGGTGAATCGCATGATTGACCCATAAAATTTTGAGGAAATTCTTTGGCGGTTGGTAAGCATGGACGGTGAAATGCACCCCCAGGTACAAGGCATAACCGACCAGGAATCCGGGGAGAAAATAGAAGACCATGTCACCCATGATAAACTCAAAAAGGAAATAGAGTATTACCGTATAAAGCCCCGATATAACCGGAGGCATGGCCAATCGGTCCTTGTCTTTGGGGTAATCGTGGTGCACTCCGTGGACGGAATATTGTAATTTATCCTTCCAGCGGGTATCGGGAACCATATGATAGACATACCGGTGCAATAGGTATTCCACGAATGTAAAAAACACAAATCCGCTTAATAATAAACCCGCTCCTTTCCAGAAGGAAATACTGGCTGTAAAAATTCCAAAATATAACGAAAAAAGGCCTACACCTAGAAAAATGGCGATAGGTATGCTGATATGGGTCCTGCTTAGTTTTTCCAATGCGGGATTGGTAAACATTTTGGCGGAACCGCTATTATCTGGCCGGTCCAATCTTCCAATTTTTTTCATTCTTTATGTAACGTTTGGTCAATGTGCGTTCTTTTAATACCTAATGTAGGCATTAAAACCATCATTTGGTATTATTTGTCAATTTAACGTATTGAGGGCCGTAACTGGTTTCAAAAATAGCAAAAAACATACCTGATTTCACTCATTGATTTTCGGCAAGCAGGGTATTTTCGATGGTTTTCGTGTAAAAGGCCTCGTATAAGGGTAAAACGGCCGTCACGTCGAATTTCTTGGCTCTGGCGAGGGCATTTTTTTTAAAAACAGGCAGGTTTTTTTCATCCAGGATAATCAGTGCCTTTTCGGTCATCTCTTCGATATTTCCTACTTCGCATAAAAATCCCGTTTCAGCATTGATGTTTAATTCGGGTATTCCGCCTACATTGCTAGTCAACAAAGGGACTTCACAGGCCATGGCTTCCAAGGCGGCCAATCCGAAGCTTTCTTTTTCGGAAGGCATGATAAATAGATCCGCTACGGACAGCACTTCCTCTACCGCCTCCAGTTTGCCTAGAAACCGGATGTCCTCGCAGGTCCCCAGTTGTCGGCAAAGCCTTTCCATTTTATCCCTTTCCGGACCGTCTCCTACCAGTAATAGTTTGCAGGGGATGACTTTTCGAACTTCAAAAAAAACCCGAATCACATCATCCACCCGCTTTACCTTGCGGAAATTGGACGTATGAACCATGAGTTTTTCATCATTTGGGCATATGGCGCGCTTAAAATGTTCTTTCTTTTGTTTTTTGAAGCGATTTAGATCGATAAAGTTCGGGATAACCTCAATGTGGTTATCCACGTCGAAGTGCAATAAGGTGTCCTTTTTTAGGTCTTCCGAAACGGCCGTTACGCCATCCGATTCATTGATGCTAAAGGTAACGACGGGCTCATAGCTGGGATCTTTTCCCACCAGGGTAATGTCTGTGCCGTGTAGCGTGGTCACTACCGGAATGATGATTCCCTGTCGTTTTAATATCTGCTTGGCCATATAGGCCGCTGATGCATGAGGAATGGCATAGTGAACGTGAAGCAAGTCCAATTGCTCGTATTTAACCACATTTACCATTTTACTAGCCAGTGCCAGTTCGTATGGGGCGTGTTCAAAAAGCGGGTAACTCTTAATATCCACCTCGTGGTAAAAGAGATTTTCGCTGAAAAAATCAAGTCTGGTGGGCTGGCTGTAGGTGATAAAATGAATCTGGTGACCCTTAGCGGCTAGCGCTTTGCCTAACTCAGTTGCGACTACTCCGCTTCCACCGAAGGTGGGGTAACAGACGATCCCGATTTTCATCCTAAAAGATTTTTGTGAAGGCTATTTTATCCAAGTTCAACACCAGACCTATATTGTTTTGTTCATTTTCCCGCCAAAAGGAACTCACTTTTTATGGAATTATAGATAATATCCTGAATGTCTGAACGAATGTTTTCACGTAGTAGTCGATTATTTCCCGCATCAGGGTGTACCCGGTTGGATAAAAACACATAAATCAACTGATTTTCCGGATCGGCCCAGGCGGCCGTTCCGGTAAAACCCGTATGGCCAAAGGTGCTTAAGGAAGCCAGGTTGCCCGTGGGTCCTTTGTCTTTTTCCGGGTCCGGTTTGTCCCAACCCAATGCACGCCGGCTGCGGAAGGATTGCTTACTGGTGAATTTTTCTATCGTTTCGGAATTGAGCAGTTCTACCGGACCATATTTTCCGTCCTGAAGCATCATTTGCATTATTTTGGCCAGATCATTTGCCGTGCCGAAGAGTCCCGCATGACCGGCCACTCCGCCATACAATGCGGCTCCCGGGTCATGAACGTATCCCTGTACCAGGGTTTTTCTGAAGATGCGATCGTCTTCGGTAGGAGCGATTTCCTTTGGTTTGTATTTCTGTAGGGGTAAATACCCAAAGCGATACATGCCCAATGGATGGTAGAAATGTTGTTCCAAAAACTCATTCATGGGTTGGTTTACCCGTGTTTCGATCAAGCGGTGTAGCAGGTACATCCCCACGTCTGAATACCGGTAACTGTATTTTCCATTCCGGGGACGGACATACCGGAGGTTTGAGGCTAGCGTCCATTTCCATACACTGTCCGGAAGGGCATGGTGGGCAAAAACGCCCTTGGCTACCGGAATGGTATACGGGGATTTATGTTCACTGCTGTAGTATTCTTCCTTCCATTCCGTTCCTTCCAGGGTATTGGTGAAATGAGGAATGTAGGGCACCAATCCGGCTTCATGGGTTAAAATATCCCGGATGCGTAGTGGGGCCTTATTGGTTCCCTTAAGCTCCGGTAGATACGTTTGTAAAGGTTCGTCCAACGAAATGAATCCCCGGTTTTCTAAGAACATAATGGCCTGTGTGGTAGCCAACACCTTGGTAAGGGAAGCCAGGTCGTACATGGTTTTGTCCGTGACGGGTACGTTTTTTTCGTAATCCAGGTGCCCATAGAATTTTTCAAAGACCACCGCACCATTTTTAGCGACCAGCACAGTGCCTCCCGGGGTGGCTTTCGATGAAATGGCCTTTTCCATCAGGTCGTCAATTTTCATCAAAACCCGGCTGTCCATCTGTTGGGCTTCCGGGGTGCTGTATGCCAGCCGGTCCAGATGTGGCGTAGCGATGCCATGCCCCTGACTCCAGGTTTGCGAGATACTAATGGGGAGCTTTCCGGTCCCTGCCCTTCCTCCAAAAATTACCTGAGGTGCCAGGCTTTCGGTGAAATCGTTCTCCTCGTAGGCTAAAATGAGATTCTCCTGTCCCTTGAAATTTTCAGCCGCGTAGGCATTGCCGAAAACCACTGTGATGACTTTATGGTCATTCTGCAAACGGTTAATGAACTCAATTTCCTCGGTATTTAATCCAAAATTCCGCCGAGGATTATTGCTCATGCCCATCACCCCGACCACGATGGTGCCAAAATCCTTCAGGTTGCGCTCCATGGCGGCGTAGTTGTCCCGATTACTGTTTGGTCGTAAAGTGAAATGGGTAAATTCCGTATATTTGTCCAGGTAGTTTTTAAAGGTTTCTCCCCTGCCACCCAATGTAAGCGAGGCCATATTTTCCATATCCAGGTGCCGTACAGGGATGGCTTGCTCCTGGTTGTTGACCACCGTAATGGAAGCAGCATAAAGCTGTTCTATCAGTGCTTGCGTACCAAAATTACTGATTCTCTCTACCAGTTTTTGGGTGGATACTTCTTGTTTTTGGTGCAATCCGGCCCAGTATTTTGCATGGAGTATTTTGCGTATTCGGAGATCTATTTCCTCCCGGGTGATTATACCGGATTCCACTGCATTCAGGATTAGGGCTTTGGATTTGGGCACATCTTCTGCATAAAGCAGGATATCATTTCCAGCCAGGAGGGCCATTAAGTCTACCTGCCCCGGCTTGTATAGATTGCTGACCCCTTTCATATTCAGAGCATCGGTGAAAATCAGTCCCTGAAATCCCATTTCTTCCTTTAGTAACCCGGTGACTACCTTTGGTGAGAGCGTGGTAGGCAGGTCCGCCTCACTTCCCAGGCTGGGGATATGCAGATGGGCCACCATGATGCTCATAAGTCCCTCATCGATTAGTTCCCGATAGGGATATAAGTCAATGTCCATTATCCGTTCCTTGCTGTTGTAAATTACAGGAGTGGTATAGTGAGAGTCTGCATTCGTGTCCCCGTGTCCTGGAAAATGTTTCGCATTGGCCATGACGCCATTATCTTGCATCCCTTTCATATAGGCCAGGGATTTTCTACTGACCAGGTTCTTTTGTTCTCCAAACGACCGGTAACCAATAACCGGGTTCTCCGGATTCGAGTTGACATCCACTACCGGGGCAAAATTAATATGCATGCCTATTTCCTTAAACTGCCTGGCTATTTCCTTGCCCATTTGGTAGACCAGTCCATCATCGCTGGCTGCGCCCAGGGTCATTTGCTTGGGGAATTGCAATACGCTGTCCAGACGCATCCCCATGCCCCATTCCGCATCCATGGCAATAAAGAGGGGTGTTTTAGCCAGTTGCTGATAATGGTTGGTCAGATGCGCCTGTCTGACAGGACCTCCCTGAAAAAATATCAAGCCTCCCAAATTTTCCTCGCGAATCAGGCGTGAAATTTCTTCCCGATGTGCGGATCCTTTATTAGAGTAGGCCGCCACCATAAATAGTTGCCCCAGGCGTTCTTCAAAACTCAGGGAATTAAAAGTACTGTCAACCCAATGCTGCTGTTTCGGGCTGTTTTCTCCGGGGAAAGGATCGGAAGCGGCCTGCAACCCATTACCCGTAAAGGAAGCTAGCAGCAAAAGGAAACAAAAAGGCAATGCATAAACTTTTTGACACATGGGGGCGTTAAAATTTTATCGATTATAATAATAAGAATAACTTTGCAGACAATAGGCTAAAGAGTTAACCAAAATTACATAAATTCCGATCAGCTACCTACTTAAAAGTGATGAGCAGAATTTATTTTATTCAATAAACAATAGTTAAGTAAGTTCGGTTTCAGCCACTTTTGCTTTGACCTACTTGAGAAGAGGAAAAGCCGATAAAAGTTAACCTGGCAGATCCCGGGCATTCAATCGTTATAACAATGAAATTTCCATCTATATTCCGGACCAACCAACCCAGAAGATTCCAAATAAATCCCAGGCATTACGATCCCGTAAGAGAAGAGATTGATCAACGAACGCAAAATATCAAAAGGGAACTGGAAGCCAGGGGAGTCCTTGAATCCGAAGAGAAATTAAAGGCAGATAGTGGCTATTCCCACGGATCCAGTATCAGGGGCGCATTCACCAGCGGGAGCCCAATCAAAAAACAGCCATCGTCGGTGATGCAAAGTACCGGTATGATGCGCATGATTATTTTTGTGTTGCTGGTGGGTGGCTTTGTGGGATACCTGTACTTGGGGCCTGATTTTTTCTATTACGTGTTATACCTGGGAGCCTCAGTGGCCTTACTCATTGGCTTGTTCAAATTAAAACCCAAAAAAAATAAATGAATGACCTGATTCAGCTGTTGCCCGATGCGATTGCCAACCAAATTGCCGCAGGAGAGGTGGTGCAACGACCGGCTTCAGCCTTGAAAGAGTTGTTGGAAAATGCCATTGATGCGAAGGCAAGGAACATTTCCGTGGTGGTCAAGGATGGAGGCAAATCACTGATTCAAGTAGTCGATGACGGAATTGGGATGTCTATCACCGACGCGCGCATGTGTTTTGAACGGCATGCCACTTCAAAAATCCGGAAATCAGACGATCTGTTTGCCATCCGGACCCATGGGTTCCGGGGAGAGGCCATGGCATCTATCGCTGCGGTGGCACAAGTAGAGATGAAGACCAAACGGGCAGAGGATGAATTGGGAACCTGCATCGTCATTGAAGGTTCGATGGTGAAAAAACAGGAGCCGGTCGTGTTTCGGGACGGTTCTTCCATTTCCGTCAAGAATTTGTTTTTTAACGTGCCCGCCAGAAGAAATTTCTTAAAATCTCATGCAGTTGAAACCCGGCATTTGGTGGAGGAATTTCAGCGCGTGGCACTGGCCTATCCGGAAGTAGCCTTTTCGTTCTTTCAAAATGACCTGGAACTCTTTAACTTAAGCGAAGGAAAGCTCAGCAAGCGAATTCTTGGGGTATTTGGAAAGCAATACCGGAATCAACTCATTGCCTGCCAGGAAGAATCACCTCATATTTCCATCAAAGGGTATATCGGGAAACCGGAACAGGCCAAAAAGACCCGGGGAGAACAATACTTTTTTGTCAACAATCGCTTTATTAAAAGCAATTACCTGGCCCATGCGGTGCAAAACGCATTTGAGGCCCTGATCAGCTCCGATCAACACCCGTTTTACGTGTTGTTTCTGACAATTGATCCCAAACACATTGACATTAACGTTCATCCGACGAAGACCGAAATTAAGTTTGACGATGAACGGACCATTTACGGAGTGGTCCGGTCTGCAGTCAAGCAAGCCCTGGGAGCACACCATGTAGTTCCCATGATCGATTTTAGCATGGATGTGAATCTAGCTAACAACTGGAGTACTGATGGCGCAAAGCGGCAGGAAATAGGAGCCGAAAACGACTACCGAACTTACCGAGGGCCTGCCCTGCAAAATAAAAGCACCAAAGGTTGGGAGCAGCTATTCCGGCAGAATCCGGAAGACCGGGCCCTGCAATTTGATCCGGATAGGGGCGATCCTGAGGAGGGGCAATTGGTGACCTTTTCCAGTAAAGCCAATGAAAAGGAAGGTTCCCAATCGGCCTCCCCGGAGGTATCCATGGGATCTGGGAAGACCTTTCAGGTAGAACAAGCGTACATTATAGCGCAGACTTCCTCCGGATTACTTATCTTTGACCAACAGGCAGCTCATCAGCGCATCTTGTACGAGCGCTACTTCCGGCAGTTGGAGCAGTCCGGTGGAGCTTCCCAGCAATGTCTTTTCCCACAAACCATTAACTTGAGTCCAGCCGATTTTGCGCTAGTAATGGACTTAAAGGAAGAGCTGAATGATTTAGGGTTTCAGTTGACGGTTTTTGGACAGCACTCGCTATTGATCAACGGGGTTCCGGCGGATATTTCGATATCCAGTGAAAAAGTGTTGTTTGAAGAATTGCTCGAGCAATTCAAACATTTTAAAAATGAACTTTCCCTTAGCAGAAAGGAAAATCTGGCAAGGTCGTTGGCGAAGAAAACGGCTATTAAAAAGGGGGATATGTTAAAAACCCAGGAAATGGAAAACCTGGCCGGACAACTGTTTGCCTGCCAAAATCCAAACTACAGTCCGGAGGGCATAAAGACCTTTGTTAAATTAGATGTAAACAAGATAGAGCAATTTTTCTATTGATAAAGTAAAACGGAATCCTATGTTCAGATCCCTTACCCCCATTGTGAAAAATTTACTGTTAATCACCGTGGGGATGCATGTAATTGCTTCTTTTTTTATCCCTCAGTTAAAAAACCTTTTTGCGCTCTATTATGTGGAAAGTAGGTTTTTTATGCCTTTTCAGTTTGTGACCTACATGTTTATGCATGCCGACTTCTGGCACCTGCTTGGCAATATGTTCGGGCTCTTTATTTTTGGCCCGCTGCTGGAGCAGTTTCTGGGGCCGAAAAAGATACTGATCCTTTGGATGGTGTGTGGCATTGGTTCCGGGGTATTGTATTCCGGATACAACGCATATAAAATGGGAAACCTGAACGACCGGATAGAAGCCTTTACCAACGATCCGGATCCAGAAACATTCAATCGCTTTGTTTCAGATAACCGGCATCTGTTCAATCCGGCCATTTATGACTTTATTGACAAATACAGCCGAGATCCGGAAAATACTGAACTGGTTTCCGCGGCCAAGCGAACCATGCTGGATATCCGGGACAGGCAGGTGAATATTCCCATGGTGGGAGCTTCGGGAGCCTTGTTCGGAATTCTTATTGCCTTCGGCATGCTTTTTCCCAATACCCAGCTGTTCCTGCTGTTCCCACCCATGCCCGTCAAAGCAAAATACCTTGTTTTGTTCTATGGACTATACACGGTTTATAATATATTTGTATCGAATCCGATGGATAACGTGGCGCATTTTGCGCACCTATCGGGCTTGGTCATTGGTGCGGTACTGGTCACCTATTGGAAGAAGGACAGGAGAAATTTCTATTAATACATCATGTACGGAGGATTTTGGTATCATATAAGGCATGCCTTTGACCATAAAGACAATGGTCTGTATAAAATTATAGCCATAAACTTGCTCGCTTTTCTGGTCTTGATGGTCATGAGGGTATTTCTTACCATCGGAGGGGCTGAGGACCTGTACCGCTCGATTGTTTCTTACTTCATGATGCCAGCTTCCTTACCCCGGCTGCTGACCCAACCCTGGACCTTGCTCAGCTACATGTTTTTGCATGAGGGCTTCTTCCATATTATTTTTAACCTGCTCTTTCTATACTGGTTTGGATTGTTGGTACAGGAATACCTGGGAAATCGAAAATTGGTCAATCTTTACATACTCGGAGGTATCGCAGGTGGTCTGTTATACGTGGTACTCTACAATATTGCCCCGTATTTTAGTGATAAGGTCGACGGTTCGCTGATGCTGGGTGCCAGTGCAGGAGTATATGCCATCGTCGTGGCTGCTGCTACGCTTAGGCCCGATACCCAGTTCCAACTCATCCTGATCGGACCGGTAAAAATTAAATACATCGCGATTTTCTATGTGTTAATAGCTTTTGCTAATTCCGCAGGCTCCAATGCAGGCGGCGAACTGGCCCATTTGGGTGGCGCAGCACTGGGTTACTTCTATATTTTACAACTCCAGAAAGGGATCGATTTGGGGAAGCCTGTTCAAAGCGTAGGGTTGTTTTTTGAAAACCTCTTTTCCCAGAAACCTAAGGTTAAAGTAACCTACCGAAGGGGGCCGGAATCCGCCAAAAAGAAAAGCAGTAGCAGCACCACCGTTTCAAATACAGGAGGAGGGAAAAGTACACAGGAAGAAATCGATCGTATCCTCGATAAAATAGCGGAAAAGGGATACGATAACCTGAGTAAAGAGGAAAAACGTAAGTTATTTGATTTTAGCAATAAGGATGTCTAAACGTTAGCTCAATTACCATTCGGATACTGCCACGCTCCGACTATCTTTGAAATTCATGACTAAATTTCGGATAAATGTTTGAAGGTCCTAATTATCCCCAACCTTTGGATGAATCGCTTTTCGGCGAATGGCTTGAAAATGGAAGGTCAACAATAATACCTCATTCTTATTTGTTGATCATTTGGGATGAACTGGACACTGCTTACCTTCCAGTTTATACCAATGACAGGGATGAACTCCAACAATTTCCCCGCCTTGGCCAGGCACCCGACCACCAGCTTCTGGTAGCGGCTTATGACCTGTATTCTGAGACGAGGGTGGTGTAATTTTCTAAGAAATTAAAATCCTTCTTCGATGCGTTTTTAATTAGCCAAGTCAATTGTTTTTTTTATAAAACATTTTGCCCCCTTTTAGTAGAGGAAATAGCGGTGGAGCAACCGCATATTATTTTTCCGTTAAAGTCTATTATGAACCAAATTTGGAGCCAGTTCCTGGAAGAAGCCATTGGACTTCAGTATCAAAGAAGTCTATTTAGGATTTTTATCGTAACCTAAGATTTTTTTGTACAGTTCCAATCCACTGTCGGTCAGAAAGGGCAATACCATGGAAAAGACCAGCTTGCTATAATACTGGTAGTGGAAGGTTTCCTGACCGAAAATTATTTGATTATGGCTGGGCCAATAATCGGAAAGCATGGTCATTTGATTGGCCAGGTTTTCATAACTTCCGGTAAAATTTTCTTTTTCAAAAATATGCTCTTCGTTCAATTTTTGAAAGAGTTGAATCAGTTGCGCTTTTCGGAGTGAAATCAATTCAAAATAACGGTCTTTTACCCTTTCATGCCGCTGAATGATGCTTCCCAGGTCTGCGAATAAAAAATGGTATTTCACCTGTATCCGGTAAGAGCTGATAATGCTGGAATATAAGATCTCAAGGGAAGGGCTAGAAAGGTCAATTTCAGCCGATGCCGCATCCGATTCGTTACACAAACGATAAAAAATGCGTACGATCAAATCATCAAAGTCCCGTATGTCCCGGTAGAAATCTGAGGGCCTGACCTGGAGACTTTCCAAAATCCGGTCTATATCCGTGTCATGGTATCCACGGTCATTTAATACGAGGAGGGATTTCTCTATAATGGTTTGAAGAGTCATTTCTGTACTTTAATACGTATTTCAAAGTTAAAAAAAAGGAATTCATATCCATAACATCTGCCAGAAAAGTAAGTAGCTAATTACCAATCAATTTTGTTGGCCAATTGCCCGCAGGCCGCATCAATATCTTGTCCCCGGGATTTTCGTACCTTGGCCACGATCCCGGAATCTTCCAGAATCCGCAGGTAAAGAGAAACTTTTTCTGGAGACGCTTGCCGATATTCCCCTTCGTCGATTGGATTGTATTGAATGATATTCACTTTTGAGGGGATGTGCTTGCAAAATTTGGCAAGGGCCCTGGCGTGGCGTTCGTCATCATTGATGCCGTCCCAAATGACGTATTCATAGGTAACCTTTCGTTTGGTGATGGAATACCAGTATTTCAATGCGTCTGCTAGCTCTTCTACGGTATTGGTCTGGTTGATAGGCATCAGCCGGGTTCGGGTTTCATTAATAGCCGAGTGCAGGGAAAGGGCCAGATTAAATCGCACACCGTCGTCGGCTAGTTTTCGGATCATTTTCGCAATCCCCACCGTAGACAAGGTAATGCGTCTTGGCGAAATCCCCAGGCCCGTAGGCGAACAGATTCGCTCGATTGCTGCCAGCACATTCTGGTAGTTGAGCAAGGGCTCTCCCATCCCCATAAAGACAATATTGGTCAAAGGCCGGTCAAAATAGAGACGCGCTTCTTCCTGAATGGCGACCACCTGATCGTATATTTCATCCGGATTCAGGTTACGCATTCGTTTTAGCCTGGCGGTCGCACAAAAATTACAATCCAGGCTGCACCCTACCTGCGAGGACACACAGGCAGTGATTCTTTTTGAGGTTGGTATCAGGACCGATTCCACGATTTGATCATCAAATAATTTGACTGCGTTTTTGATCGTCCCGTCATTGCTCCGTTGGAATTGGTCGACTAGTATGTGGTTGATGTCAAAGTTTTCTTTTAAATGCTCCCTGGTGGCCTTTGATAAGTTAGTCATGTCATCAAAGTTTTTGAGAGATTTGCTCCATAGCCATTCGTAGACCTGCCTGGCCCGGAACCGTTTTTCTCCCACCGACTCAAAATACTGCTCTAACTCCTGAAGGCTTAATTTACGAATATCTTGTTTGTTGACTTGTTGCATGGTTTCTTTTCTTTCAGGACTTTCAAAAACATAAAACACTTACAGATTGGTTCAGATTCCAACCCCTTCCACCTGAAAATGGACCTCTGTCATGGCCTGGGTTCGGGAAACCTGGCATTTGATTCCCTTAATTTTCGCATCAGGCTTTGCTGCAGTACTTCTGTTTTATCGGGATACACCTTGGCCAGATTTTCCATTTCACCCGGGTCTTTTTCCAGGTTGTAGAGTTCGCTGATTCCGGTTTCATAAAAGTGAATTAATTTCCACTGGCCTTCCCGTAGGGCGGAGCCAGGTTTCCAGGCACTTCCATGGTAATGCGGATAATGCCAAACCAATGATTCACGCTCAATGGTATCGTCGTTGCGGATCAGTCCTGACAAGTCTTTGCCATCGTTGGCTTGATGCGGGATTTGGGCCAGGCTAAGCAGGGTAGGAAATAGATCCATGCTGACCACAGGAGTTTCGGATACTCTCCCTTTATCCGAAAGCCCGGGACCCTGAACGATCAGGGGCACCCGGATGCCTCCTTCGTAGCACCAGCCTTTGCCAGCGCGTAAGGGTCCATTTGCCGTGGGGGCTCCTTCGTTAAACAAGGTGGAAAGCCCGCCGTTGTCGCTGGTCAAAACTACCCAAGTATTTTTATCCAGTCCCTCTTCTTCGAGCGCCTGCAGGACTCTGCCGACATTTTCATCCATGGAGGCGACCATGGACGCATAGGCTGCGTTGTCCTGGATGAGTTTGGTTTGCCCTGCGCCTTCCTGCCGGTAGGCTTGTAACCCTGAGGGGGCGGTCAATTTTTCTTTTTTGCGAAGAAAATAGTCGTACTTTTTAGGGGCTGGCTGAATGGGCGTGTGGACGGTGTAAAAGGAAAGGTAAAGAAAAAAGGGATCCGTTCCTTTTTGCCGCAGGAATTGGATGCTTTCATCGGTAAGCCTTTCCGTCAAGTACTCCCCTTCAGGACCATCTTCTAGCCGTGGATTTCCATAAGGAGCGTAATAGCCATTGGCCTCTCCCTTCCTCAGTTGTGGTGCTCCCACGCTCCATCCGCCTATATTCTGGTCAAAACCCTGGTGTTCGGGCCAATACGTATCCTCTTCCCCTAAATGCCATTTGCCGGCGAAAAACGTATGATACCCCGACTCTTTAAATTTTTCGGCAAGGGTGGTCTCTTCCAATTCTAACTGATGGCTAATACTCGGCGTGGAAAGCGGCCAATCCTCTTTATTCCGGCTGAAGCCCGGGATCCAGTCGGTGATGTTAAGTCTGTTTGGATGTATTCCGGTCATCAATGCGGCTCGCGTAGGGCTGCAAACCGGATGCGCCGAATACGCCTGAGAAAAACGTAGGCCATTGGCTGCCATCCGGTCGAGATTTGGGGTTTCGTAAAACGTTTCCGGGAAATTGGCACCTACATCGGCCCAGCCCAGGTCGTCTACCAGTATGACGACAATATTTGGTTTTTCTACTTCCTTTTTACCACAGGAAAAGCAGCAAAACAGGAACCAAATAAGTAAACCTTTTTTCATGGAATCTAGCATGCCTTTTTTCATGGGACAAAGATAGAAAAATGGAAGAATACTGTATTTCGCTTTTGCTGATTTCCCAGCAACTCCGACCCAATATACTGTCAAAAAGTCTGTAAACGTCACTTTTCCTGTTCGAAATCGGACATTTTTTCAGGGTTTTACAGCAGATCGGGTTTGGTTACATATTTGATCCGTGTTATGAAGAGAAGAAAATAACAGCGAAACAAATAACCCGGACCATTATGGATTTTAAGCAATTTACCATCAAGTCTCAGGAAGCCATTCAAAAGGCACTTGAGCTATGCACCGCCGAGCAGCAGCAGTTTATAGAGCCTGCGCACCTGCTTAAGGGAATCATTCAGGAGGATAGTAATGTAACCGACTTTTTATTTAAAAAGTTGGGAGTTAATAGCGGTCTGATTATTCAAAAGCTGGAGGAGATCATCCGTCAACTCCCAAAAGTAAGTGGGCAACAACCTTATCTTTCCAATGCCACCAATCAGGTGCTGGAAAAGGCGAAGGGGTACCTGAAAACTTTCGGTGATGAGTATGTGGCTGTAGAGCACCTTGTACTGGGGGTTTTGGCCGGTTCGGATGCTACCGCCCAGTTGCTGAAGGATCAGGGATTGAATGAAAAAAAGCTAATCGAAGCCATCAAAGAACTTAGAAAAGGAAATAAAGTGACAGATCAAAACGCAGAATCCAAGTACAGGTCTTTGGAAAGATACTCCAAAAACCTAAACGAACTCGCCAAGAAAGGCAAGATAGATCCGGTTATTGGCCGGGATGAGGAAATCAGACGGGTATTGCAAATACTTGCCCGAAGAACCAAAAACAACCCCATTCTTCTGGGGGAACCGGGAGTGGGTAAAACGGCAATAGTAGAAGGTCTTGCCCAACGAATTGTAAGTGGGGATGTGCCGGAAAATTTAAAAAGTAAATTGCTGATTTCCCTGGATATGGGATTACTCGTGGCAGGTGCCAAATACAAAGGGGAGTTCGAAGAGCGACTAAAAGCAGTGATCAAAGAAGTAACCGATTCGGATGGAGAAATCATTCTGTTTATAGATGAAATTCATACACTGATCGGTGCCGGTGGCGGCGGAGAAGGGGCCATGGATGCAGCCAACCTGTTAAAGCCTGCTTTGGCCAGGGGAGAGCTTCATGCCATTGGAGCCACCACGCTGAAGGAATATCAGAAGTACATCGAAAAGGACAAAGCCCTGGAGCGAAGGTTTCAGCAGGTTATCGTCGATGAACCCGATGTGATGGATGCCATCTCCATTTTGCGGGGAATCAAAGACAAGTACGAACTGCATCACGGGGTCCGCGTCAAGGACGATGCCGTCATAGCGGCGGTGGAACTGTCCCAGCGCTATATTTCAGATCGTTATTTGCCCGACAAGGCCATCGACCTGATGGATGAAGCGGCTGCTAAATTGCGAATGGAGATCGATTCCTTGCCTCAGGAGTTGGACGAACTCAATCGTCGAATCATGCAATTGGAAATTGAGCGCGAAGCCATCCGAAGGGAAAAAAACAAGGATAAGGAGGCCGTACTGAGTAAGGAACTGGCGGAACTTTCCGAAAAAAGGCAGGAAATCAAAGCCAAGTGGGAAAGCGAAAAGGCGGTTATCCAAGGCATTCAACGCGAGAAGGAAAGCATCGATAAATTCAAATTGGAAGCAGAGCAAGCGGAGCGAGCGGGAGACTTTGGTAAAGTAGCTGAAATACGGTATGGAAAAATCGGTGAGACCGAGAAAAAGCTAGCGTCTTTCCAAGAGCAACTCAAAGAAATGCAGGAAGGCTCGCCTTTGTTAAAGGAAGAAGTGGACCATGAAGACATTGCAGCCGTGGTGAGCAAGTGGACGGGCATCCCCCTTTCTAAAATGATCCAGAGCGAGCGCGAAAAGTTACTGCATTTGGAAGAGGAACTGGGTAAGCGTGTTGCCGGGCAGCGGGAGGCGATTGTAGCCCTTTCTGATGCCGTCCGGAGAAGTCGTGCGGGATTACAGGATCCCAAGCGCCCCATCGGATCCTTCATTTTTCTGGGAACCACCGGCGTGGGAAAAACCGAATTGGCAAAAGCCCTGGCGGAATACCTGTTTAGCGACGAAAATGCCATGGTGAGAATTGACATGTCGGAATACCAGGAGCGGCATTCTGTCAGTCGCCTGGTAGGAGCACCTCCAGGTTATGTAGGCTATGACGAAGGAGGGCAATTGACCGAGGCGGTGAGAAGAAAGCCCTACTCCGTGGTATTGCTGGACGAGATCGAAAAAGCCCATCCCGATGTGTTTAATATCCTGCTGCAGGTTTTGGACGATGGCAGGCTAACCGACAATAAAGGAAGGATAGCCAATTTTAAAAACACCATCATCATCATGACTACCAATATTGGCTCGACGCTGATTCAGGAGCGCTTTGATGGCATGGAGGAATGGAACAAAGAGCAGGTGATGGAAGAAACGAAAGAAGAGGTCTTTGGCTTGTTGAAAAAATCAGTGCGGCCGGAATTCCTTAACCGTATCGATGAGACCATCATGTTCGAACCGCTTAATAAGGAAATTTTGCGGAAAATTGTGGACATACAATGGAGGGAAGTCCAGAGCCGACTTGCCGAATCGGGCATCGAGCTGGATGCCACACAGGACGTGTTGGATTACCTGGGGGAGGTTGGTTTTGATCCGCAGTATGGCGCCAGGCCTTTAAAACGTACCATGCAGCGACTGGTATTGAATGAATTGTCCAAGCAAATATTGAGTGGCTACATCAAAAATGACAGTGCCGTATTGGTAGACCTGGATGCGGATAGGCAGGTTTACTTTAAAAATGTGGACGAGGTAGGGGTAGAATAAGCGAACCCAGTACCCCTTGGTTTTCGCTAACCCTTCCGGAGGATGTCTCAGCAGAAAGACAGTTGGCTGATAAATTGGCCAGCTGTTTTTTTTGATCCGTTTCAAATGGGGCCCTTCAATAAAATAGGGTTACTTTTGATAAACGGGACCTACCCGTGATCTAACGAAGCCATCATGGATTATCAGGAATTAATTTCAGAAGTATATCAGGAAGTAAATCAACTGGGCCTAAAGGGGAACGTTGCCAATTACATTCCCGAGCTGGCAAAGGTATCCGGAGACCGGTTTGGTATTGCTTTGGTAGATCTGGACGGGAAGGTCTATGGGGTAGGGGATTATCAAGAGCCCTTTTCCATTCAAAGCATTTCCAAGGTATTTACCCTAACCATGGTTTTTCATAGGTTTCGTAGTAAACTCTGGTCACGGGTGAATGTGGAGCCGAGTGGTAATCCGTTTAATTCCATTGCGCAATTGGAATATGAACAAGGCATCCCCCGAAATCCCTTTTTGAACGCAGGGGCTTTGGTGATCACCGATGCTCTTACGAGTAAATTTGAACATCCAATTCAGAGTATACGGGAATTTATAGATGAGTTGGCGGGACAGCATTGCGTGCGTATAAATGAGGAGGTGATGCAATCGGAACTACTGCATGCGGAGAGAAACACCGCCATGGCTTATTTTCTAAAGGCCTATAAGAATTTTGAGAACGACATCCAGGAAGTGATCCGGACCTATGTATCCCAATGTTCCATAGAAATGTGCTGCGAGGAACTGGCAAAGGCTTTTTCCTACCTGGCAAACGACGGGTATTCTATTTTTGCCAAACGGGAAATTTTAAATGAAAGCCAATCCCGGCGGGTCAATGCACTCATGCTTACCTGCGGATTTTACGACGAATCCGGTGAATTTGCTTTTCGCGTGGGATTACCCGGCAAAAGTGGCGTGGGGGGCGGAATAGCGGCAGTCATGCCCGGCAAATTCAGCATCGCCGTCTGGTCTCCCGAATTAAATGAGAAAGGAAACTCCGTAAAAGCGATCAAGGCCTTGGAGCTGCTAACCGATAAACTGAAGTTTTCCCTGTTCTAAATCAGGTTCACCGTTCTCCACATGGCTTTGGAGGTAGCGGCCAGAGCCTGCTCATTTTCCATGGCATTCAATTTCGCATTGAAAGGTTCCGCCCTGACAGGCCCATCGTATCCAATAGTCACCAAGGCCTGCATAAATCCCTTCAAATCTATCAGGCCGCTATCGCCTGGTAGTTGACGTTCACCATCGATCTGTTCGGCAATGCTTCTGCCGGCAGTGGCATCGTTAAGGTCGCAGGTCACGATTTGCTCGTTGGTCAGGTTCTCCAAATCAGCCACGGTTTCGCTGGAAGTGTACCAATGAAAACTATCTAACTGTACCCCTACATTCGGCTGCCCGATCTCAGCGATGAGGTCCTGAACTTCTTTCAGGGTTCCGACAAAGGGGTAGCGGTTGATGATTTTTAAATTTTTTGTACCCACGTATTCGAATCCGAGTGTCAACCCTTCTTCTCCCAATACCTGGGCAGCCTTTCCAAGGCGCTCGCTGTGTTGCTTAAAGTTGTCCAGATAGGGCAGTTCATCGTGGCTGGGCATGATCCAGGTGCCCACACGACTTACACCGGCTTTTCGCAAGATGGCGGCTACCTTCGGTAAGCCTTTAATACCTTCCTCAAATGTAGCCTTGTCTTTTCGAAAATCAACCGGTAGTCCTGCGGCATCCCAGGTTAGGTTATGGGCTTCCTTTTTAGCCAGAAACTCGTCGAATTTTCCAGGAGACATTTCCATCAACTGAGCGGGTACGGGTAAGATGGCTTCAAAATTATAAGTAACAGCCTTATCAATCATCTCCTCCTGATCAATGGATACTCCGATGGCGTAGGGATTCAAACTCACACGGAATTTTCGTTCCTGTAAATTTGGGGCGGCATGGCTTAGATAGGGGGTGCTGGCTAATCCCAGTGAAATTAAACTGCTTTGTTGAATAAATTTTCTTCGGTCCATTGGATGTTTTCTGAAGTTGTTTTGATAAAACGGGCGTTTTTGGATTTATTCAGGATAAGATTTCCCGAATCACATGTCCTTCCACATCCGTTAGGCGGAATGGCCTGCCCTGAAAGTCAAAGGTAAATTGTTCGTGGTCAAATCCCAGCAAGTGGAGGATAGTGGCGTGTACGTCATGTACAGACACCTTGTTTTCCACCCCGGAAAAGCCAATTTCGTCTGTCAGTCCATGCGAGGCTCCTTTTTTAATACCTCCCCCGGCCATCCACATGGTGAAGGCATCTACGTGATGATCCCGGCCCTTGTAACTTTGGGTTTTTCCCTCCCGGTTTTCCTGCATAGGGGTGCGGCCGAACTCTCCTCCCCATACCACCAGGGTTTGATCCAGCAGGCCTCTTTGCTTGAGGTCTGTAAGCAGCGCGGTGATGGGTCTGTCAATTTCCGTGCATTTATCTTTCATGCCCAGGTCAATGGCAGTGCTCTCACCGGTGCCATGCGCATCCCAGCCCCAGTCGTATAATTGAACAAAACGCACGCCTTTTTCTACCATTTTTCGGGCCAGCAGGCAATTGTTGGCAAAGGATTCTTCTCCAGGTTGCGTACCATAAAGCTGGTGTATGTACTCCGGCTCCTCGTTGATGTTCATGACTTCCGGTACCTCAATCTGCATGCGAAAAGCCATCTCGTATTGGTTGATACGGGCTAAAATTTCCGGGTCTGCATAGTGTTGGAAATCCTCCTGGTTAATGGCGTTGATCGCGTCCAGTAATTTTCGTTTCATGGATCGGGACATGCCCTTCGGATCTTCGATGTACAATACCGGATCCCCTTTGGAACGGCATTGCACCCCCTGGTAAACGGAGGGTAAAAAGCCACTGCCCCAAACACTCTTTCCGGCATCCGGGGTTTTTCCTCCAGAGGTAAGCACCACGAAGCCTGGTAAGTTTTGGTTTTCCGATCCCAGGCCATAGGTGACCCAGGAACCAATGCTGGGCCTTCCCAACCGCGGACTGCCGGTCTGCATGAAAAGCTGGGCCGGTCCATGGTTAAACTGGTCGGTATGGACTGCTTTCAAAAAGGCTACCTCGTCCACCACCTGCTTGAAATGTGGTAGGTAGTCAGATACCCAGTTGCCAGATTCCCCGGATTGCTCAAATTCAGCCTGTGGTCCGAGCAGGTTTGGCCGGCCCCTGATAAAAGCAAACTTTCTTCCCTGCAGCACGGATTCCGGACATTCCTGATTATGTAGTTTGACAAGCTCGGGTTTGTAGTCAAACATTTCCAGTTGGGATGGGGCTCCTGCCATGTGCAGGTAAATTACCGATTGGACTTTGGGCGCAAAGGGAGGGGCCGCTGCTGAAAGGGGATTAAGATCCCGCTCGGAGAGTTGCATGCCCTTGGGTTTGGGGGCTTGACATCCGACCAGCGAGCCCAGTGCCAGCCCCCCCAGACCGCTGGCACAGCTTTGTATAAAATGCCTGCGGGTTTGGGATTGTAGCTCTCGTTCCAGTTTTTCAGCCAGTAATTTTTTGATCTTGTCCATGTCAGGATTTGGTTAGAAATTCATCCAAATTCATCAGCGCATTGGCGATGAGTGCCAGGGCGGCCAGTTCCGGGTTTTTCTGATCCTCTTCCGCAAATTGCAGCCACTCCTCCATCGCTTCGGTATCGGTGGAGAAATCTTCCAGGGCGAATGCGTACAATGATTGAAGGTGTTCGTGCTTTTCGGGGCTGATGGGCTGCAACAAAAGCCTTTCGTAAGCCCAGGAAATGGGATCCGCAGCATCGGACCGGTACATGCGAAGGGCCAGGTGAAACGCAGCCTCCTGGTATACCGGATCATTCAATGTAACTAACGCCTGCAAGGGAGTATTGGTTACGGTACGGCTAATGGTGCAAACCTCCCGGCTACCCGCATCGAAGCTAATAAAAGAAGGATAGGGGCTGGTGCGCTTTAGAAAGGTGTATACGGCCCGTCGGTACCGGTCTTCGCCCTCGCTGGTTTCCCAGGATTCTCCGTTGTAGACGGTTTGCCATACATTGTCCGGCTGGGGGGGCATCACCGGTTTGCCATACATTTTTCCACTTAGCAGTCCCGAGGCAGCAAGTGCCTGATCCCGGATTTGCTCGGCACTGAGTCGGAATCTTGGGCCTCTGGCGTACCATTTGTTTTCAGGGTCTTTTTCATGTAGGAGTGTAGATGAAACAGAGGACTGCCGGTAGGTGCCTGACAAAACCATGTCTTTTATAAGCGGTTTTAGCTTCCAGTCATGGTCTTCCATCAGTCGTATGGCCAACCAGTCCAGTAATTGCTGATGACTGGGAAGGGCTGATTGGGTACCCATATCTTCCAGGGTGCTGACCAGTCCCCGGCCAAATAACTGTGCCCAAATCCGATTGGCAAGGGTTCGGGCCGTCAGCGGATTTTCTTTGCTGGTCAGCCAGTAGGCAAGGCCAAGCCGATTTTCAGGCCATTCCGGATCCCAGGTGTTGAGAACGGCGGGGACATCCGGTTTTACGGTTTCCCCTTTGAGCATCCAATTGCCTCTTTCAAACACATGGGTTTCCCGCTTCATGTAATCCGGGTTTTCTACGAGGATCGGAACGGAAGGGGTGTTTTTGTTTAGCAAGGCTAAAAAATCGCGGTCCATTTCTTCATGCCCGGCTTGGTTTTCCCCTGGTAGCTCCGGAAAAAAGCCAAACCAATTGATGGTGGAACTGGTTTGCTGCGGTTTCAGGGATTTGTTCTCCATGTGGAGGTAGAGGTCTACCTTTTCATGTAGCTCTTTGATGGGAAAGCGGCGGATTTCCCTGCCTTCTGTTTTTCCCAGCGTGAATTGAGACAAAATTTCCCCCTCTGGACCGCCATTACGAATCGTTAGCCGGTTTCCTTCGTTTCCCGTCCAGTAGTTAATATAAACGTAGGGCGAACCCTCGGTATAGACGTCCCTGAGGTAGCAGGATCCATTGTCCCAAAGGCCCAGCCATTTGGTGTCGATCAATTCGCCATTTTCAAAGTCCTCGGCAATGTGGCCATGGTATTTGGGTTCCTGATAAAGCAGAATGGCCTCCATTTTTTCTTTGAGCCCTGGGTTACCGTGCCGGGCAGCCCAGGATTTTATTTCCTCCATGCGGACGCTGTCTTCCCCGGAATAGAATTTTAATTTGGGTTCCTCCCCATGGGTATCCTCATCCCGGCTGTTATTGAAGAAAGCCATGATCTGGTAATAGTCTTCCTGCTTAAAAGGATCGTAAGGGTGGCTGTGGCACTGCACGCAGGACATGGTTGTACTCTGCCAGACTTCAAAGGTAGTATTGACCCGGTCAACGACGGCTGCTACCCGAAATTCCTCATCCTGAGTACCCCCTTCATCGTTAACCATGGTGTTGCGGTGAAAAGCCGTGGCGGTGAGTTGATCTAAATCCGGTTCGGGCAATAAGTCACCGGCAAGCTGCTCCACGGTAAATTGGTCGAAGGGCATGTCCGCATTCAGCGCCTTGATCACCCAGTCCCGATAGGCCCAGATCTCCCGACTGACATCTCGCTCGTAGCCTTTGGTATCGGCGTAGCGTGCCAAGTCCAGCCACCAGGAAGCCCATTTTTCACCAAAAGCGGGACTATCCAATAGCGCATCTACCAATTCCTCATAGCTCATCCGACCGGATTTCCACTGGCTTACCAGGGCTTCATCAGGCGGCAGTCCCGTAAGGTCCAGGCTCAGCCTACGAATAAGGATATTTTTACTTGCTTCTGGGGAAGGGCTAAGTTCTTGCCGGGTCAGCCCTTCGGCAATAAACCGGTCAATGTCATTTTGAATGAAAAGCGGAGCCTCTTCCGGGAGAAAACCTGCCTGAAGGCCCTCCTGGGGAGCCACCGGTTTTGTGGGCGATTTGTATGCCCAATGTTGCCCCCAGTTTGCGCCCTCTTCCACCCACTGGGTGAGAATTTCGATTTCTTCCTCACTGAGAGGTGCTTTCTGGTAAGGCATGCGTATTTCCGGATCGCTTTCGCTCAGGCGGGAGATAAATTCACTGCCGTGCGCATCTCCCGGGATGATGGCCGGATGGCCGGACTCGGTAGGCGCAATGGCTTCCTCTTCAAATAGCAGGCTGAAGCCTCCGTTTTTCTTAACTCCTCCGTGGCAGGAAATGCAGTGCTGGTTGAGTATGGGCTTTACCTGGGTGCTGAAATCAATCTCCTTTTCCTGGGTTAAGGCATAGTAAATGACTCCTGCAAGTAGGATGCTGGCCAATCCAATAAGTAAACCAGGCTTATTCATGGGTCGTCTTATCATTATTCCGAGTCGAAAATAGCCAGAAAAGCCTGAAATCGCAAGGTTTCGGGGAGGAGAGGCCCAAATCGTTCCGTTTTGTGATCGGAAGATAGACGGCCTGCCGGTGTGTCTCCCGGAAAGCCATGAAAAAAGACCATTCCTGTTTCCGTTTCTTGCAGTGGGAGGCCTGGGTAATCGTTCAACACGGATTTAAAAGTACTTCAGGATTTCCCGGCCAATGAGGCGATGGCCCGCTGTGTTGGGGTGGTTGGATTGGGACATGCGGTCGGCGACGCGGTCACCGATCTTCAGCAGTTGTTTGAAGGCCAAATAGCTGTCGGACAGGCCCAGTCCCAAGTGCGCTGCCAGGCCCTGGATTTGCTGCGCATGCGGTTCCAACACATGCTCGGTTTCGGAAAGGTTCACCGGACCTTGCTGTTCCGGAAAGGGATTTCTGCGGCCTACAGGTAAACATACATATCCGCAATCGCCTGAACGAAACCGTCGATTTCTTCGAACCGAATGCCATTTCTACGGGGGACGGGCAAGGCCAAGGTGTAAACTGTACCGTTGCTACGGTAGCTTAGCTCTGGCGAATACACAGGGGTTTGCTGCAAAACAATCGAGGATTTGCTGGAGTATACACGGGCAATTTCGCCATTGTTCAACCGCTCTTCCTCCGGGCCGAAAAAGGCCATCGAACCGTCCCTTGCGATTACCCATCGCCCCTACCATACGAAAATGCCGGATGGGTTCCGGCAGCAGGACGATCAATGGTCCAAGTTTTTATTTGGCGAACCCGGATTGCATGTTGGATTTAATTTCTAAGTAATGAAAGCCATTGTATGCAGCAACTACTGGGGGCCGGAAGTATTTCGGCTGGTGGAGGTAACCAAACCCACCTGCGGGAAAAACGAGCTATTGATACAAGTAATGGAGGCCTTTGATGGGATACTCACTTCGGTTAGTTACCGTCGAGGAGCGATCATTTACGCGTCAAATGCCACCTGAAATAGCCTATTTATTGTGAAGTCCGGAATTTTACGGTCGTACTATTTTAACTACGGAAAGGACATCACGGCTCATTTTGCCATGCGCTACGGAATGCGACCTGGTTTTTTGACGTGCGTCAAAAGAAAAGACAAGCCGAGTCCTTACTTTTGTGTGTTCAACTACGGGAAGAGAAGTCATGACAATTTCTGCGAAAAACTTGTTATTGCTGGATGGCGTGGGGGCCTTGATGACGGCTACCCTGCTAAGTCAGGTAGTGGCTCGGTATGAATCGCTATTTGGGATGCCAAAGGCGACCGTCTACGTACTTTCGGTCGTTGCATTGGGCTTTGCGGCTTTTTCACTGGGCAGCTACTTGCTGGCAAAAAGCGGTTTTACCCGCTATCTCGGAATCATCCTTTTTGCGAATCTTGCGTATTGTGTGGCAACTGCTACCTTGACGTTCGTTTATCGTGAAAAACTAACCTGGTTGGGGTTCGCTTATTTTATTGGTGAAATTATCCTTGTTTTACTTCTGGTTTACCAGGAATACAAAAAAACAAGACCGGGGATTGGTGGCAAACTATTCGTATAGCATGAAAATACTGCTTACCTCCATAGGTACAAGAGGAGATATTGAACCGTTTCTGGCGCTATCCGTTGTTCGACCAATGCGCGGGCTCATTAGCTCAATCCTACTGCCGGAAGCGTGCGATTTTTCAGCACCTGACCGCTCCCAATGTCGACAGAAATCCATTGATTGGCAATGTTTGTTTCAAAACCAGTCAACTACTTGGTGTCTTTTAGTAATTATAGCCAATACGCTTAATTTATACCTGAAAAGCCTCAGGTAGTCGCCATTGCCCATTATCGTTTATCAATCATCAACTCTAATCAATTAAACCCGATGCTCAAAGAGGTTCCAATAAAGAAATTGCTTTGCGTGGGAGCCTGTTGACTGTCCAGGAAAATTTCATCTCTCCGACTACTAAAGGCCCTACCTTCTACCCGCCAGAGCACATTTTCCATTACCTGCACATCCACATTTACAGAATACCCAAACGTTTGAAAGCCACTGCCGGTGGAAATGATCACTTCATCTTTATCCGAATAGTACTCGGCCCTGGCGGAAACAGCCAATTTCTCGGTAGGTGTAAATCGCCCTATGAGCACAGGCGAATACCAATGATGGTAATCATTGCTACCTTTTTCCACTTGCTGGGCGCCCATATCAAAACCAGCGATCAAACCAAATTTTTCACTGATTTGAAATTGACCATAGAAATTGTGAAAATACCGCATCTGTCGGGTACTGTCCGGCGTGTCGCTGCCAATAAAGGAACTGCTGTTGAGCGTTACCTTATCATTTGGCGTCCAGGTAAGTTGATGGCCAAAAGCAGGGGTTTGGTTGCCAGGAACCCGTTGTATGCGCTGCCAGCCATTAAGGAGTAAGCCACTAAGAAACCAGGCTTCATTATCACTGGTATATGAAACTTTTGCCCCGGAGAGAAAGTAAGGCGAGTTTTCCGCCAAAATACCCCGTGTCATGTTCCAGCAATTGGCCCCTATGGCGCTTTCAAAGCCAATATGAGAGCCAAAGATGCCGGCATCCACCCACAGGTTTTTGGTGTTGGAGATTTTTACCCCCGCATTGGCTTCAAATATGTTCTTCAAAACTCCGGGTTCGGCCGCGAGATTGGCATTGGCATAGGTTCCTGTCATCAACGCCAAGGTACCCCTTACCTGATCGTTGTCATAGGCGGCCTGAATGTACCCGAAGTTTAAACTTACCTCATTGTGGCGGTTAAATGAATATAGGAAATCGGGGCGGTTGTGGTCCACGGGCTCGCCAAAATCGTACACGTAATAGGTTTCCAAATACCCACTAATTTTTAATGGGCGGTCGTTAGAGTCGGCCTGGGCAAAAATCAGGTTAACCAGGCCAAAAGTTATTGTGATTGAGAGCAGTATTTTAAACATGTTGGTGAAATTAATCATTGTACCGTACAATGTAAGATTTTTTGAAGCCTACGATTATAAAAAGCAGACGAATCTTCTTGCACGGATTAAAAGCGCCAAACAAGAGGCTACTTCAGCGCAGGAACCAACAAAAAGGCTAATGGGGAAGGGAATTGCTGCCACGCTACCCTTTATCCATTGGTTTTAAATTTAAATAGGCCTTGTAGAGGGGCTAAGTAACAATAAAAACGTTTGCCCTATCAAATCCCCAAGGTCAGTTGGTCTTTGACCTTGTGGTATCGTAAAGCCGCTTTGATGCAGTCTTTTAGTTCCGGGACCGGGATTTCCTGGTTTATTGCAAATATAATGGCCCGATTTCCCTCGTAGTGAAAGGTACGGTCAAAGACCATTCGAAAGGTATCCACCAGGCGACTCGTGCATTGGAAATACAGGGCATACTGATCCGGGGCTTTTGCTTTCCAATCCATTCGCATGGTGCTGCCCTTTCTGGTCCGGTAGCTTGGTTCCCCCCATTTCAACGTCTCTTCCAGTTCGTCAACCCCCTCCGTTTCTTCGGCCGTTTCGATAATCAATTCCCGTAAAAAAAGCATTTTATCCCGAACGGGGTCGGGATACCGGTCAAATACTTCCTTTACGTTGGGATTTGTTTTTCTTACTAGCTTTTCCATGGTCTATTTTTATTCAGCATGTCCCAGCCTGATCACCACCTTCCCCTGATGCTTTCCCTCACCAAAATACTGAATCAGTCTGGGTGTATCCCCGAGTAAATAGGGCCCGTCAATGAAGATCTGAATCTTCTTTTGGCTAAAGAGTTCCAGGAAATAGTCTAAATGCTTATTGGGTTTTAAACTTACTATTTGAAGCTTTTTGGTGGAAAATAGGGATAGAATTTTGCCAAAAAAGAGGAGGTTTAGCAAGCTGGCCGGTTTGCCGCCGATCGTAACGTATTTTCCGTTCGGGGATAAAGCCCGTAAGTAAGACCAGGGATACTGGTTGGTTTTGCAATCCAGGATCAAATCGTAGGTCTCGCCCCTCTTTGTGAAATTGGTCTTCTTGTAATCAACGACAAAATCATATCCGATGGCTTTCATTTGCTCCAGCTTCTCTCCTGAATCTACTCCGGTTACCACGCAACCTTCCAGTTTGGCCAGCTGAACGGCCAAGGTCCCTACCCCTCCACCGCCGCCGTTGATAAGGATTTTCTGCCCTTTTTTGATATTTCCCAGGTCCCGAAGCGCTTGCAAAGCCAGACAAAATGCATGAGGTACCGCCGTGGCCTCTTCGAAACTCAGGTTCTCAGGTTTTTTAATTAAAGCGTTTGCATCTACACAGACGTATTCAGCAAAGGTTCCGAAACCATACGCTGAAATATCTCCAAATACGGCCTCTCCAACGGTAAATTTTGTTACATCCGACCCGACTGCATCTACCATTCCGGCCAATTCCATTCCGGGGATTGGCACCTTGGGCTTAAACAGGCCAAATAATAGTCGGTAAAGGTAAGGTTTGCCCCTTACCAGGCTCCAATCGTAATCGTTTAAGGCGGTAGCATGTATTTTTACCAATACCTCGTGATTTTTGGGAATGGGTTTTTCCACCTCCCTTACAGCAAGCACTCGTTCAGGATTGCCATATGTTGTAAATTGGACCGCTTTCATAGGGGTAGGAATTGGTTTTTGTTGTCTTTCGATGCCGATTCAGGGTACATCTGATTTCATCGCTTTTGTTCCATTTGATGCAATCTCCAACCAAGCAGCCAGGTTCCGATTTTAGAAACGTGAAGCGGGGATACGCATTTTTTACTAATCACGTTAACTTTATCCGTCAAAACAAAACACACTCCATGGGTGAGCTGGCAAAATGCGTTGCTGCAAAATAATAACACATGTTTTAGGTTCTATTTTTATTTTTCTGGGTCCATTTATTGAAAGCGCCGGTGGACCAAAGAGCCCATACAACCAGTACAGGTTGGAAAAATAGCCGTATCAATCGCTTTTGGTCTGTATCCAAGCCAAAAGCATCGATGCCATTGGTGTACTGAGATAGGTTTCCAGGGAAGATAAGTACGTAAAAGACCGCCAACGCAATCCCCACGTAATAGGTATACCCGGTTAGAAAGATCATCGCAAGTCCTAGCGATATTTCTACAATGCCAGAGGATATGACGACAAAATCCATAAACGCCGGATCCTCAGGTAGCCATCGTGGAACCTGGGCCTGGAATTCCTCCCGTTGAAAAGTCAAATGTCCGAGTCCCGCCAGTACCATTAGGCCACCCAGCAGGATTCTCATTAGTTTTTGAATAAGCGTTGTTTTCATTTTGACTACCGTTTGGGATGAATTCGTTTCCGATAGAAAAGTACCCAACATTTGTCGCATGATCAAACCAATGTGAATCATTTACTAAAAACCTTACGTCCGCCCGCGGATTTAATCCCGGTAGTGGTGGACCGCTCCCCAAGCGACATCGATGGAATCAATTGGACAACGCGCAGGTGCATGGGGTAGGCGTGCAGCGCTTCCAACCTACAGGCCTGCATCCATAATCACGACTCATTTCGCTCTTAGGTGCATCCTGCCACTTTTTTGTGTAGGGTGTTGCCCTTCTTATTTTTTTGTGGATTATTGAATTTTTATTAATTTAAAACGAAGGCAGGTAGGCATGGGCGATGCCTATTGGCTTGTCCAATGATCACAGCTGCTGCTTTATTGCCGAATTTGTAACCTATCCGTCCGTTTTTTGCGTACACGACCCTAGTTCACAAATGAGTATCAACCGAAGAACCTTTATTAAATCCGCTGCTTTTGCCGGAGCAGGATTAGCAGCTAGCCCGGAGCTGTCAGCCGGAGCCAGGTCTGTTGTCGTTAAGGCAAAAGAGGGAATCGAAATTGATCCCGAGCCTACCTTTGCCTTGTCTCCTTATTTGTACATGCAGTTTATGGAACCCCTGGGCCGCACCGACGGGTCGGTGGAGGCCGCATGGGATTTTAGTAAACACGCCTGGCGTGAGGACGTGCTGGAAGCCACCCGGGAGCTGGCACCCAGCATGGTGCGATTTGGCGGTATTTTCAGTTCGTATTACCGCTGGCGAGAGGGCGTCGGTAAGCGAAGCAGTCGTGTACCCATGCAAAATCTACTGTGGGGCGGGTATGAATCAAACCAGGTAGGCACGGCGGAGTTCGTCGACTTTTGCAGGCAGGTAGGGGCCGATCCGCTCATGTGTGTGAACTTTGAGTCGGAAGGAAGCCCCGGATGGTCGATTGACGGTATGGGCAGCGATCGGCGGGGCACCGCCCAGGAAGCTGCCGAATGGGTGGACTATTGCAATAATCCGGACAACGCCCTGCGAAAAGACCACGGGATTGACGGCCCCTTACGCATCCCCTTCTGGCAAATCGGCAACGAAACCTCCTATGCCAACGAACGTTTTCACCTGGATACCGCCGTTCAGAAGACGCTGGCGTTTAGCAAAGAGATGCTGCGGGCCGATCCGTCTATCAAACTGATCGGCTGGGGTGGTTTGCAACGGTGGGGTGAAGGAAAAGAATCCTTCTGGGCCAGGGAAATGATCGAGCGTGCCGGAGAGCACCTGGATTACGTGGCGTTTCACCACATGTTTAACCCCTACGGCAGGGAGCAGGATAACCCTTTGAAAGGAGTAGATTACCGGAAAGATCCTGCCCGAACCTGGGAATACCTGATGAATGCCTGTGCCTTTCACGAGAAAAAAGTACTAGCCATGCGGGAACAGGTGGAGCCCTACCAAATGCCCATGGCCCTGACCGAGTGCCACTACAGTTTTCCGGGCAGAAACCGAAACGAGGTGATGTCCACCTGGGCCACCGGTGTTTCCTATGCCCGCATGGCAAACTTACACGAACGTCACGGGGACCTGCTCAAGATCGCGACCATGGCCGATTTTTGCGGCACGCGCTGGCAGGTCAACGCCCTGATGATTCCTATCCCAAGATCCTACGGGGAAGCATTTTTGATGCCGGTTGCCAAAGTGATGAAACTCTACAGAAAATACAGCGGCACCAACTATTGTGCAACCACACAAATGCCCGCCTACCTGGACGTTACGGCAAGTAGAAAAGGAAATACCTTGTTTGCGCACGTAGTCAATACGCATCGAACTTCGCCCGTAAAAACCACATTATCTCTAAAAGGGGAAACGATAGCCTCGATCAAGGTGCACGAGATGGCAGCCGATCCGGAGTTTGAAGTAATCGCCCGGGAGCCCGACCCACTCCAAATACAAACAAAGGAGGCACCTGCCGACGGAGCGTGGTCCTTTCCGGCTGCTTCGGTGTCGGCAGTAGAAATCCAACTCGTGTAACCGGGGCCGTAGCGACCGGCTTAGCCACCTAATACTAGCCCGGGCGGATGCTGGCGGTTCGGGGACACACAGGCATCACAAGATTTGCCCTATCCCCGCGCATAAATTACGTTTTAAACAGCAGCATCCCAGAATTCTTCCCGGTCTATCCAATGCTCCTAATACTTTTTTCAGGCACAACCACAAAATGTCCTTTTTCAATAATTTGCTGGTGGTTTTTGGTCAGATTTTTCAAAACTAATACCTTGTTCCTTGAGGTTTCGTCAGTGAGCCTCAAAAAAATAACACCGCAATGAGACTGCCTGTTTTTAAAAATCAACTCACCGAAATCTTTGTCGTTGGTAATCAAAATTCTCTCCTCACTTACAGCTATTTTAAGAATTTCTTTATCCGAAATCCCTTTTCTATCCGGCGAAATTGAAAGGATATTATGACCTTCTGAGGCCAACCATTTTGCAACAGTCGGGCCGGTACATTCATCGACGATGAATTTCATTTGGAAGGTGCCAAAGGGATGAAAAAATTACTTTCCAATACTTCGTTTGCAAACAGCAAACAGGCCCTTATATTCTCCTCGGTTATATAATTATATTCTTCAATAATTGCTTGAGGAGTTTCTCCGTGGGGAAGCAATCCAATAATGAAATGTACGGACAATCGGGTGCATTTTATGACTGGCTTTCCGGCCAGTATATCGGGATTTAACTCAATCCTGTTAAGTAATGCTTCCATTTGTCAGTTTTAAAACAAATTTACATTAATATTTTTATTGTAGGTGGTTTGACTAGCATATTGAATCTGCGAAGTTAACACTTTAATGCAGCGTGGTCTTGCCTGAAATATTTAATTTTTAAGACAAGCTTTACGTTATTTTTTCAATTCATTTTACCTACCTAACAAAATATCAATCCCAGTGGCGGATAAAAAATGATCATTTCTACAGGATAGAAAATCAAAGCGCGTTGGTTTACGGCATCTTTTATAAATATTTCATTCCCACCAATTCTTCCGCTACTTCCCAGAGACGTTTTGCCACATCTTCATCATTTGCTAATGCGGTGCCGGAGACTTTACCGGGCTTTCCTTTGAACTCGTTAAATCCTGTTGGGCCAAAATAGTCACCCCCTGCTGCATCACCAATTGCCGCTACCATGGTAGGTTTTGCACCTTCTTTTGGCGCATGCGTTAGAAGTGGAGCAACTGTGTATTTCAATATACCATAAACAATTTTCGGCATATGCCTGGCCAACTCGGTAGTGGCAATACCTGGATGTGCAGCCGTTGATATGGTTTGATCATGCCCGGCTTTTTCTAACCTCCTTTGCAATTCAAAAGCAAATAATAAGCATGCCAGCTTTGACTGCCCATAAGCTGCTGATGCGGAATAATTTTTCTCACTTTGCAGGTCGTCAAAATTGATCTTCCCATTTTTATGGGCGATGGAGCTTAAGTTTACTATCCTGGAATTGGGTGTTTTTAGGATTGTATTCAATAGTAAGCCAGTGAGCAGGAAATGTCCCAGGAAATTGGCCTCTATCTGTAATTCATAGCCATCTTTCGTCTTGGTATAAGGAGGCATCATCACACCGGCATTATTAATCAAAACATCTAAGCGGTCATATTTTGATTGATAGGCTTTGGCAAAATTCCGCACAGAATCTAAACTACTTAAGTCAATTTCCATTACTTCTACATCTGCCTTTGGTACTTCTTTTTTTATGTTTTCTTTAGCGGCATTGGCTTTTTCCAGGCTCCGGCAAGCCATAATCACTTTCGCTCCTTTTTTTGCCAAGGATAGGCTATTTTCATAACCCAAACCTGTATTGGCTCCTGTTACGATAAAGATGCGTCCTTTTTGTTCCGGTAAAATATGCGTCTGGTCCATGTTTTGTGGTTTTTATTAAAGCTAGTCAATCTATTTTACCAACTGCTTCCAATTTCAGGAATTTTGCTGCATTTTCAATTTCACCGGCTTTAATCATTTGCTCAAACTTGACGATATCCATATCATGATCGTCTGGCAAAAAACTCAGAATACCCCGAATCACCCTGTTCTCTCTATCATTTTCTTTCCAGATTCTTACACTTTCAGGATTTCCACTGACCATGGCTTTCACAATATTCAATCGCTCCATTGCCGCAAAAGTCTCTGTAAGATGCGCTTTCGCATTAGCAGACCCTTTGACTCCATAGTGATCAGTAACAGGCTCCCGTTCGCCAAAATCACTCTCTGTATAGGAGTGAATATGCATGTCGATAATTCGCTTTTGTGAAAAAGCTTCCAGTGTGGGTAAAACTGCAAAAGCTAAAAGGGCTAAGATTTTTTTCATATTGTTTGATGTTACTGATTCAACCTATTGTATTTCCTCAGCACTTCCACTCCTTTCACACCGTCCTTTACTAATACCTAATTCGAATACGCACATAGCCATGAAAACTGAAATCCATCAAGGACGAAAGGGCGCATTTTCTTTCCCAATTCAGGGATTTGTTTTTCTAATTTTACCGGCATGCTCCCCAGTTTCCCCATTAAATTTACTCGTGACTTCCGGGGAAGTTCCAGTTTCTCTTTTGTCCCATGAATCCATTGCCTCCTTCAGTTCCTTTGAAGGTTCCTGACTCGAAGCAATAGCAACCTCAGCTTATTGCACCTTAGCAAACCATTCAGGGTCTTTTCGGTTCCAGGCAGTTCCAATACAGAAAAGTATAATTGCAGTGAGGATAAGATTTTTGGGAGCCATATTCCGAAAGGAATAAACCAAAAATCCCATCAAAGCATAATTATAAAATATCTCTCCTACCCACAGCAATAAATACCCATGAATCAATCCAAAAATCAAGATGCTGGCTTTGTGGCAGCATTTACCAAATCCCAGAATTCTTCCCGGTTATTGGTGCGGGGAAACGCCGAATCGGGGGCCTCTACGTTTAAATACCCGCACAATGGTTCCCAGCCTTCCTTTACCTGATATACCAGTAGTTGTTCGGGTGGGATTAAAGCCTGTACCGCTTTATTATGTGCTTCGTATCTTTCTGCCAGGCCCTCGAAATCAAGGCCCATTGGAAAACCTGATTTTTCAATCACCTTCACCACCATATTGAGCCATTCCTGAACGGGAGCTGGTGTGTTTTCCCGCCCGCTAAGCAGTTTGTAGATCGTAGAACCAAAGCTTTCTGCCCACGATTCTTTGCTCCGGTGTGTTAAAATAAACTTTCCATTCGGATACGTTGCATAAAGCTCTTTGTAAAAGGCAGCGGTAGGCCAGTCAACGGCGCTCTGCATGCCTTCATAAACAGCGTCAAAGTTGGCCGGATGATTCAATAGCTCATTCCAAAGGGGCAGTTGAACGGGCATGTTTTGCGCCACACGCTCCATGTGGTGGCAAGGACCCAGTTGCAGTTGTTCCAGTGCTGTTTTCAACGAATAGGTGCCGGTTCTTCCCAGACCTAATCCAATAACTTTTAATTCCATAAATATTTTTTTGTTTACTAACTACCTAGGCTAAATCGGTTTTCGGCCTACCCGTTTTTGAAAATTCTTCCAATGATAGGCTAGTTGAATCCCCTAGTTTTTCAATACAATTCGGAAACGGGCCTTCCCGGATTCCAAATGTTCCATCGCTTCATTGACTTGAGACATGGGAAATTCTTCTGTAATCGGATAAATGTCGTGTCGTACGCAGAATTCCAGCATGGTTCGTGTCAAGGCCGGGCTTCCGAGAGGACTTCCTGCGACAGACTTTTCTCCCATAATCAGAGAAAATGCAGGAATAGCCATCGGTTCTAATACCGCTCCCACATTGTGAAACTTTCCTTTTGGAGCTAAAGCGGTCAAATACGAATTCCAATCCAAGGTCACATTGGTTGTATTCAGAATGAAATTCAGACTTCCGGCGATTTTTGCCAGTTCCTCAGGATTCCTGGAATCCACAACCTGGGTGGCCCCCATTTCCAGAATGGAGTTCTTTTTATCCGGGTTGGAGGTAAAAGCGATGACTTCACAGCCCCACTTGTTTAGGAATTTTAGTGCCATATGGCCCAGGCCCCCAATGCCAATAACGCCAACCTTGTCAGTGGCTTTGACTCCGGCGAGAATGATCGGATTAAACACGGTAATTCCCCCACAGAGCAAAGGGCCAGCCTTATCCAGATCGATACCCTCGGGAAGTGGGATTGCCCAGGACCAATGGCTTCGAACGTAGTCAGCAAAGCCACCATGCCTGCCACCAATAGTGAATTCGGCAGAAGCGCACAGATGATGCGCGCCATCCATACATTCATGACAGGCCATGCAGGATCCCGATAACCAACCCACACCGACCTTATCCCCAACTCTCACATTTTTTACTGCATTGCCTGCTGCGATCACCTCACCAATAATCTCGTGGCCGGGGACAATGGGATAGGCCGTCATTCCCCAGTCATTGTTCATCATACTGAGATCTGAATGGCAGATGCCACAGTTGATCACCCGGATATCGACTTGTTCAGCACCTGGTTCTCCCATTTCGTAAGAAAAGGGCATTAATTTTTCATGTGGGCCGTTGGCGGCAAAAGCGGATACGTTCATAGTTTTGATTTAGTTTAAAGTGTGGAAACTTGGGTTGACAATTTTGAAGTATTTGATTTTAACCGATGATGATTTTCTTTCAAGCAAGGATCAGGTTGATGAACTGATGTAGATCTGATTGCATAAGCTTAATGTGATCCTACCTCTTTCCTAGGATTGTTTGTGCTTAGTGCCCTATCCGAAGTTGAAGTTTCCATGGCCCTTTGCCTGACATAATGCCGCAAATCCTCCAGCTCTCTGTCCGTAATTTCAGGTTGTCCCGGCATCCCTCTTCCTGCTAAAATGCCATCGCGCACGACAGAAGAAAAAGCTTCTTTGTTTAAAACAAGACCCGATGCCCTCAGGTCCGGTGCCATGCCTCCGGCAATTAAACCAGGTCCATGGCAACCACCGCAGCCCCCGTATACTATGGCCCCTCTTGCTGCCATCTCATCGTTGATTGTAAAATTAGGTTCATTCAGAGGTTCGGGAAAAAATGGCGGTGGAAGAGCGGCTATCTCTGCAGAACCCTCCAGCGAAAAACTGATCAGGCGCCGGGTATGTACGCCGTATGACCAACCCAGTTCGGCAGCCGGACTGTATCCTGCAAAACCACCGCCAAAGCCAACCAGTAAAGAAATGTACTGCCTCCCGTTAATCGTGTAGGTGATTGGCGGAGCAGAAATACCCAGCCCGGCATCAAACTCCCATAAGATTTCTCCCGTTGATGCTTCATATGCCAAAAAGTTACCGTCCGACCGCCCCTGAAAAACAAGGTTTCCGGCCGTAGTTAATGTACCGGCATTCCAAAAAGAATCCTGTGGCAGATACCAGGCCACTTCTTGTTTTACCGGGTCCCAGGCTTGCAGCGATGCAGTATACTCTCTGGGTTGTTCCTCGGGGAATTCAAGTCGTACTCCGGTTCCACCAATAAATTCCCGGGCCTGCCACTTTTCAAGATTGATCCCTTCATCGGAAAAATTTGTTGAAAGATGATGGGTGGGAATATAGGCCAGCCCGGTTTGCGGATTGTATGACATGGCCTGCCAGTTATGAGCACCCCAGGGGCTGGGGGTAATATCAGCTGGCCCGTCCTCATACCGTGAACCTTCCACTTCTACGGGACGGCCTGTTTCCATATCAATATGGGAGGCCCAGGTAGTTTCAACATAGGGTTCTGCGGAAATCAATTTACCCGTCTTGCGGTCAATTACATAGAAAAAGCCATTCTTTGGTGCGTGCAGAATAGCTTTCCTCTCTTCTCCCTCAATTTTCAGGTCAGCCAGAATAATGTCCATATTGGAGGTATAGTCCCAGGTATCTCCCGGTGCGGTCTGGTAATGCCAGATGTATTCGCCCGTATCCGGATTCAGCGCCACTATGGAGCTTAGAAAAAGATTGTCACCGCCGCCTGGGCTTCTGATTTTCCGATTCCACGGCGATCCGTTACCCGTTCCGATATAGAGCATATCCAGTTCGGAGTCATAGGTAAACCCGTTCCAAGCATTTCCGCCCCCGCCGTGCTTCCACCACTCGCCAGTCCAGGTCTCAGCCGCCATTTCCATGGCTGCATTTTCGAAGCCGTCGGCCGGATTACCGGGAACAATATAGAATTTCCACGCCTCCTCTCCGGTATCTGCATCATAGGCAGTAACCCAGCCGCGGGTCGGGCCATTTTCCGTTCCGCCGTTGCCGATCAGCACTTTTCCCTTAAAAGCCTTCGGAGCTCCCGTAATGTATAGGGACCGCTCCATATCATAGGTACGAACCGACCAGATCTCGGCGCCGGTGCTCGCATCAATGGCAATCAGCCTGCCATCCCAGGTGGCGGCAAAAATCCTACCTTCATAAAACGAGATCCCCCGGCTGTGAATCCATCCAATTTTCCTCTTTCCCTTTATTTCGTCAACTACTTTGGGATCATATTCCCAGATCAGAGCGCCGTTCGTTGCATCTACCGCCCTGATGATATTCATGGTTCCGGTAAAGTACATCACGCCATTTACCACCAGAGGTGTTGACACCAGGCCCACATCATCTGGGAGTTCCATGAACCAATCCACTTTCAGGTCAGCCACATTTTCGGTATTGATGTCAGTTGCAGGACTATACCGCCGCTCGTTGTGTGTGCGTCCGTACGCAAGCCAGTCAGAGGTCTGCTCCTCATCGGCAATAGCAACATCGGCGTAGTGAGGGGTTTGATTTTCATTTCCGCAAGAAACCAATAGCAATAGTCCGATTAAGGCTGATACGGTCTTTTTCATGATTTATTTAAGTTATATCTTTAGGCTTTTAGGTTTATTGGAGACAAGGATTAGGGTTTTGGCCATAGTTTTTTTATGATTCAATAGGCTTCCCAAAGGTGCTTAGACGGTTTAGAACTTGATACCAAGGTCGTTGATTGCGAACTTGCTGAAATAGACCATTGGAGATTTTTTTCTAGGATCCTGATAATCGAGCATCGGGGTATATTTCGAGACCGGATTGGTTTTACTCATTCAAAGCATCATGTAATTTTTTCGTATCCACATATTGTTGAAAAGCAACCACTTTCCCGTCTTTCAATGTCCAGAAATGGGCCACTTGGGCATTGTATGTTTTTCCTTTTTTGGTTTTGGCATCATAGCGTAAGGTGGCCAGTACTTTGTCATTAAACATCTCGAGTAGCTCAATATCCTTCAAATTAAAATATTCATGTTCCTCACCAATGCGGGCAAAAACACCATTCAGCACCGCATCTGGTCCTTTATATGGATTGCCATCTGCATAGGCATTGCCTTCAGCCTCATTCCAAATGATATTTGAATCCATCATTCCCAGAACTGCGGGAATGTCGCCAACGGCAAAGGCCTTATAGAGTCCATCTATGACAGCCCGATTATGGGTGGCAATTTTTAAATCATCTTCATGTGTTTTCATAAAATTCTTTCTGTTTTAAATGGTTAAGTTACTTTTTAACTTTTCCAAAGTTCCAAACTTTGGAAAAGTTAGTTATTGGTGTAGATGCAATGGCGGTATTCGGCATGGGAATATCCGTAGCCTATAGGTTTCAAGCAGAAGTATGCGGGTTTTTCTGATTTCATAGGAATCGGTTATTTGAATCGTATAACATTTGATTTTGGAAAAAACATGCACGGATTCAATGATCTGACTTTCAATAATAAATCATATTAAAATTTACCATTTCAATTTTTGAAATGAAACCCATCAAGGGCGAAGCCACCTCTTTTTTGTCCGAATGAATGGATTTATTTACTTAAGGAGAAAAATGATCAATTGGTCACCCTTTTCTGTTCCTCTTGGGAGCCTACTTTTCGGTCTCTGGTTCCTTTGATTTTGCTGTTTCCAAACTTGTAGGTGTAGGTGGCCATAAACACCCTTTTTTCAAACTTGAGCCTACCTGTAATTTCCAAATCAGCACCATCGAATGATCTCCACCTGAGTTGACTGCTTTCGAGTATGTCGTTGCAGGATACCCTCAACACCCCGGCCTTTTGGAAGTCTTTTTGGATTCCCAGATTGAGAAAGCCCCGCGAAAGTACCTTGTAATATCCCATGATACTGGGAGACATATAATATCCCATCAACTCTATGGTATATTTTTTGGGAAGTGTAAAGGTATTTGTGAGCACTACCTGAATACCTTTCTGATCAACATCATAGGCCTCTCCATTCAGTTCTGAATTGACTTTCTGATAATTTGCCGTGAAGTTGTTTTGGGTTTCCCACCAGGAAGTCAATTGCAAGGGGAAAGCGACAATCATGGATACCGTCTGCCTTTGGTCGATATTTTCTGTTTTAAGGAATACGGTGTTGGTCTCTTCATTTAGGGTAGGTTGAAATTGTGCGATTACATCTTTATCCATACTATGCTGCACCGAGAAAATCATACTCTTGTAAGAATAATCTGTTTTGATGTTGTTGGTGTAGGTAGGAAGTATATTTTCATTTCCGGCGAAGAAGGTAAAAGGGTCAGAAAAAAACACGAAAGGTGCCATCTCGTTGAAAGTAGGACGAGTAATCCTGCGTCCATAAGACAGCTGTACCAGATTGTCATCATTGATTTTTCTGGATAAAAATGCCGTTGGAAAGAAATCCCCGTAATGCCTGTCAACGATTTTTTCTCCTGAAACGGTCGTCAGGTTGGTTTTGGTGTTCTCGTACCTTACTCCTGCATTTAAGGTGGTTTTTTCATCAAATTCAATTTTTGCTGTGGAAAAAGCTGCCAATATATCTTCTTCGAGAAAGCCATCATTGGTGAAGTTTGGATCAACCAGCCAATCTGATCCAAGTTTCTCTTCGAAGAGCACCGTATTGGTAAATTCTGAAAAAGTAGCTCTGAGACCTGATTCTACGGCTACTGATTCCCCGATTTTCATGGAGTGGTTAAGATCTGTCACCCAAAGCTCAATTGGGGTATCTTTGGTTATTCTGAATTCTTCTGAACCGATCAAATCATTGGATTCATCATAATTCATAATGGTATACCCGGATGGGTTGGAATTTTTGTAGGTAAGGTAATCTACATTGGTACTGATGACCTGACCATTTCGGAATGTATGCTGAAGATTGATATTGCCCATGATATGACTCCATTTATTAGCTTCTACCGTTGTCATTCTAAAAAGGGTATCCGGGGAGATGGAATAATTGGATTTTGTGACATTGGGTGCAGTCATATCCCAACGATTAGTATAGCCACTGACCAAGCCACTGAAGATGGTGTTTGTACTTAATTTGTAGTCAAAACCTGCCTGATAATTGATGGACTTTCTGGTGGAAAACCGATCGGTGTTGGTATCAATGCCAATGTCTTCAAATCCATTGTTGTTGCCTCTAAATTGTTCCCATTCCTGATCCTGATCTACATAGGTCGCAGACAAAAGACCAAACCAGCTGAATTTTGGTCCTTGATGGTTGAGGTTGAAGCTCATATTGCCGTTATAGCCAGATCCATAGCCTTGGCCGACAGTCAGAGAACCGTTGGTGCCTATCATATCGTTGTCTTTTTTCATCACAATATTGATAAATCCGGCATCACCGTCTGCATCATAGTTGGCAGGGGGAACAGTAATGATTTCGATCTTTTCGACATCACTTGAATTGAGACCGGCCAGCATCTGATAGGCCGCCTCCAGGGGCATTCTGAACCGTTGGCCATTCATCAGGATCACTACACCGTTTTTACCTAAAACGGAAAGCGAATTACTCTGTCTGTTCACCATTACCCCGGGAGACCTGTCCAGCACATCGATGACCGATAAGCCGGCTGCTGATATGCTGTTCGCCACATTTACCACCATTTTCCCCTGTTCCAACTCAAATAGTGGCCGGGTGGCGGTTACCGTTACTTCATCCAGGTTCTGATCTTCTTCCTTCAATAGGATAGCCGCCAACTCATTTTTTTCAGTCCCCAAAAAAGGGAACACCGGGGAAAAGCTTTTGGCGTATCCCAGGATCGTTACTTCCACAAAGTATTGCCCTTTTGGGATATCCGTAAAAACATAGTTTCCGGATTCATCGGAAATGGCACCCTTAATCAGGGAGGAATCAGGCTCATTTCTGAGCAGCACATTTGCATAGGATAGGCCCTTTGCCTGGGAATCAAGAACTTTTCCCTGGATCATTCCTTGAGAAAAAACGCTGGAAGCCAATAGACAATACAGTAGGGTAATAAATGGGACCTTCAAAAGATTATTATAAAATTTCATTGGATTATTTTTTTTACTTTTAACTCTTTCAAGTGAAGCCAGAAAAATTCCGGTCGAGCGGGCAAATAAATCGCTTTGGCGATCTCAAGATCACCAAAGGAAATATGACATTACGAAGGCGGTGATTTACTCAATTAGCCGGAGGAGTCACCTTGAACCCCTGCGTTTCTAGAACATTGAGCATGTCATACCAATACCGAATAAATGTTATTTTACCATTTACGACTGTGGCGGCTGTATGATATGGAACCTCGATTATTTTCCCACTTGCCTTATTTGTAAGTGTGTTTGTTCCCCATGACAGGATCCATTCGCCTTCATTCCAGTTGTTACTCACTTTGACAGGCAGATAAAGCTCTTGCGAAAGGCTGTGCTTGAATTGGTTGGTACTATTGGTGTAATAATCTTTGTGCTGCGCCACTGTAAGTGAGTCCAAGCCTCCGCCCAAACCATAAATCATGGCACCTGTTGCGAATTGAGTGTTCATTGTGGCCACATCACCTGCTTGAAGTGCTTTAGTGTAGGTTTGGACTACTTCCATCGCTTTTGCTGCATTCTGAAATTCCAGCGTCGCTTCCTGTGCCATTGAAAGAGGGGTTGTCAATATCAGCAGGAAGGCAGCTGCTATGACTATTTTGAAAGTTTTCATGATAAATGGGTTTGATTGCTAAGAAGTGGAAAAACTTTACTTAATAGATTTAAACATAAATAAACTAGCAGTGATCGGAAAGAAGGGCAGGACGAAAGGATGGGATTACTGTCCGAAGATCAATGAATTGTTTCCGAGCAAGATTTGAAGAGCGGATTCTGAGCTAGATTTATAAAAATAAACGTTCTCACTCCAGAAAGGCAGGTTTACGCCCACTTCCTGCCCTTAACTATCAAATTGGCAACCATCCAATAGGGAAAAGGAGCGGCACCATGTTTCCGGGGAAAATAATCACTGCGGCATGCTATCGGAAGTACCAAATGTGGTTTGTATTTCATAAAAGGGATTGGTGGGATTGCGTGCAAGCATGCCTAAACAATTCTCATTTTAACGATTTTAGTAGATGTACATTTCCTCAAACTGCCGAATACTTTCATCGGTTCCGGCTATAATCACCTCATCCTGATCTTGAAATCGAAAGGTTTTGGGGTCCAGGGTGGAAATTTTTTCACCTTTCCGTATGACGGCTAGTATCGTGCAGCCGGTTTCAGCTCGTACATTGCTTTTGGCGAGGGTAGTTCCCGACAACCGTCCAGCTGACAACTGTAGGAGGTTAATCCGTTTTTCAGCCGCTAAGGAGGTTTCGTCCTCAAATATGTTGGAGGCAAGCATTCGGGCACTGACCGTGGCGAGGGACTGAACATAGTCCGCTCCGGCATGGTACAGTTTTTTTACATTTCCAATATTATTGGCCCGTACGATGATATGCATTTTGCTGTTCATGTTTCTCGCTAGCAGGGTGGCAAACAGTGCCATGGTATCGTCCTGGATGGTGATAATCATGGCCGATGCCTCACTAACGCCAGCTTCCAGGAGCGTTTCAGTTTTCCGGATATCACCGACCACGTGTACCCCCTTTTTTTCTTGAATGTCAATGACTTTTACTTCAATACTCTTTGTCTTTAGCGCCTCAAAAGCAGCCTTTCCAGATAGACCATAGCCTACTATGAGCACCATTTTCCGGGTAAAATGCCGGATAGTCGCTTCCGCCTTTTTATTGAGCCTGTCGAGTTCCTCCCTGTCCCCGGCCACAAGTAACCGTATTTTTGGTTTTAAAATCAGGTCAATAGGGACCGGGCTTCTAAACTCACCATTTTGCCAGGCACCAATAATATTCAGGTGATATTTCTCTAATAAATGCGCTTCACCAATTGATTGGTTAGAAAGTTCGCTACCGTCCTCTATGTCAATCTCGATTAATTCGACTGTACTATCTATCTCTACGCTATTTTTGATGGAAATGGCAGGAACCTGGGCCGCCAGGCTTTTTCCAATGAGTTGTCTTGGGGAGATGGTCGTATCGACCCCGGCCATTTTATAATATTTTTCCTTCTCTTCATCTTCCAGCACCGCAATTATTTTGATCGTTTTATGGGAATTTCGGATAGAAAAGACGATGCTTATATTTTTGTCGGTGGTGGAATTGAGAACGACGGTTTTTGCCTGTGTTAAGCCAGCCGCTTCAAGGGTAGACTCCCTCTCAGGGTCGCCTAGCATGACCTCCATTCCAGATCTCAAAAGAGCAATTGCCGTTTCCTCACGCGATTCTACAATGACGTAATCCTGATTTCGGGAAACAAGCTCTTTAATTAGAACTTCGGCGTGACTTGAGTAGGTGCAAATAATGACATGATTTCTTTTTATGACTTTGGTTGGTGGGGATTTTTCGAGGGCTCCTTTTAGAAAAGGCAGGAAAAAAACAGGGAAAGCGATAAAGACCAATAGCACTCCGGTCAGGTTCATGATGAGCACGAAGTAGTTTAAAAAATCACTTTCCCAAGGCGAAAACCCTCCATAGCCACTGGTTGTCAACGATTCTACGACTACCTGTAAAGCCTGCGGAAAGGTGACATCGCGATTTTCAAAAAGAGCCATGGACCATACAAAAATCTTTGCATAGACAACGATTATAGCAGCAACAATAAGTGCCGCCAATACCGTTCTTTTTTTTAGATCATTTTGCATTTATAAAGGACTTATTACCTAGGTGATTAAAAAACGTTGACCGGTATGCTAATTTTTTTTCAATAATTCCTAAAATCCGCAAACCTGTCAGGTTTTTGTTGATATTCAGCCAACAATAAACTTTGAGTAGGTGAAACCTGACAGAATTTATCAGGTGAATATAGGATTAAGTAGCGGATTTGAGGTAATTACTGGTTCTTTTTTACCTAATGCTACTGTTTCATAACAGGTAAAAGCATATCGTAGATTTCGAGTGAATATAGGTCAAAAAATTGGCCGTTCCAACGGCTGAAACGCCCGAAAAAGTTCGTTCGGTAGCGTAATTTCGAAATAATCGGGGCCCGCTGTCCCAAATCAGAACAGTTTCGTTTACCAATAGCCACTGATATGACTTGCCATGAGAAAGCTTAGGATTAAGAAATCTTTTGGAAAAAAATAACTTTTCGATCCAGGTTCAGTAACGAGCATCCGACTGCTGTATGGGTTGCAAGGCTGGGCTGATGATGCCTTCAGCAGGCTTGCTTAATGGGAGTTTGTAGGCACTATTTGGAAAAAAAATGGGGTGAGCCGTCTACACGCCTTTACCCCATGATCTATATTCGGGAAGGGTACATCGAGTGCGTTGATGTCCCAGCCCTTGATTTCGTAATCGTTCCGAACCCGCATTAGGGAAGTCGTTTCTCTATTGCATTTTCAGTGCCCCACTGTCCTCACAGGAACATTTTATTCCATGTTTTGCCTTTTAATTATCTGAATTTTTCCCTTTCGTAGCCTGCGGTTGTATCATCCGCCAGATAGTCATTTTTAATGCAATCGTCTCTTAAATTAGTGACTCCCGCAAAGCCTCCTAGGGCTGCAGCTATAAGACCCAGAAATAGTGCCACGGCAAGATACATCGCAGCATCAGCTGCTGTCTGCGCAATTTTTCCAGCTTGTTCGTTGGCAGTTTCCTTGGCTTCTTGCATAAACGCATCAAATTCCTTTCGCACCCTTTCGAATTCTGCAATAATGTTTTCAGCACTTTGTTGAGCTTCGCTTTCGCTCATATCGGTGCGCTCTACCAGGATATTTACCAATGCTTGTTGATCTATCGCTTCAAAGGACTGTTCAAACATGTTTTTGGTCTTGCTAAAGATGCCTTCCACTTCAGCATCGACTTTGGCAGGTCTTATGGCCATATCCTCAATTCCTTCTCTGGCCTCATCGGCAGATTTTTCAGCTTGGGATTCCAGGTATTCCGGATCGAGCTTCTCTTTTCCGGTATCCTCTAAAAGGGCATAGAATTCTCCTTTTGCATCATCCAGCGATAGTTCGAGATCCTCGAACTGACTCTTTATAATAGGTCCCAGTTGATCCTGAATAGCCCCTCCAGTAGTTGAAAGCACTCCTCCAACCATATTCCCCACACCGGAAATGATACTGCCTACCACAGAAGTAAGTATCCATGCTGAAATAAAAGCATATAAAGCCCAGGTCATTATTCCATGAATGATTCCACTGGTGTTTACAAACGAAACACCAACCCGGGCTGCAACAAAGCCACCTATAAATAAGACAATTAAATTACTCAGTACCCACCAAATGATTGAGCCAATTCCTAGTCCACTTAATGGATTACTTTCCTCCGTAGGTTCAACACTCCACAATCCGATAGCCAATCCAATCAAATTTAGTATCATCATCACTGATAAGGCTGCGATGGTACCTGCAAAAATAGCACTCCATGAAATGCCTTTTGGTGGCACCTTTTTGTAAGTATTTAAATTACTGGTATTTTTCATAATCATCAGTTTTGGTTTATCAAGATATATTATAATAATTAGTATTTTAAATATCATTAAATAAAAAATACAACGTATTATATGTATCTTTTAAAGGATTACATATTTCACAGAAAGAGCTATAAAAGCCCATTTTCAATGGATGGAAAGGGCGATTTTATAGATTGGTGGGTTTTGAAAAGGCGATCAGACGCGTTGGCCTTTCTTAAGAGGGGCAGGTTTTATAGCGGATTTATCGCCTAATTTTTATGTTTACAAACCGTTAATTTGATCTACACTTGGAATAGAAAATGTATCCTGAGGCACACCAAATGGGTACGGTCCCGGAAATTTTACGCAGGCGAAATATTAGAAACCGGCTTAAATTCAACGGTTTATTGATCAAACAGGCTCGGCTTCTGAATCAAAAGCCTCCCATGCTGCGCGAAGCAGCTCCGTGAAAAATTTTGGCTTAAGATGATACAATCGCTTCCCTAATTTGAGTGCATCGGCCTGTAATTTTAATCTTTGGTAGTTGATGAGCGATTTTAATAACTGATAGGATTCGGGATCCGAGAATTGATTTCTATTCTTTTCAACCTCCGTTTCCAGCATAAAAAGATCGCGATCATCCCCCAGGTAATCTGATAGGTCATGTAATTCATCCTCCCAGAATGTTAGAAAACCCGGCCAGATCCGGTGCAACAAGTCGAGTTGATAGCGCAGGTATTTAACCCGCTTTCGCCATTCGTGAAAATCTTCGGCCCTTTTGCTATCTTTGGCCTGGGCATACCCCTTCCGACCCCTTTTGTAGACGCGTCCGATCGATGCTGATAGATCAGTGAAAGATTGAATGTCAATCGGCCAATGGGTGATGTTTACACACTTTGCTGAGAGCTGTGTTTTAATAACATTCAGAACATCCCTGCCATCTACTAAATCAGTAGTCATTTGGTCACGTGTTGCAGTTAAGTGATCCCTGAATTGACCAAAAGTGTGCTTGTAGAGTTGATCCTCGTAGAGGCCATAGAGATTGTCAAGCGCCTCAATGATTGAGGTGCTGTCACGGATAGCAGAAAGTCTTCGTCCTTCATCTCTAAAAAAGGCATTTTCTTCCTTATAAAACGAAATATGGTCACGAATAAGGCGTAAAATGCCCCTTGTTTTTTTGAATCTTTTGCGTATTTCGTGAATGATGTCATGAGGATCATTTTCCGATTCGGATGCTATTAGCTGAAGCACCTCCGTGCACTGATCTTTGAGTTTTGATTTTAAACCCTCCGAAAAATCCGTTTTTGCTGCTATTTTAAGACTCATTGTATTCTTACTACACTTTATTTTACGCCGATTCAAAAGGTCTTAACCCTTCATCGCATGAATGGTCTACGAGTTTGGACGGTGTATCTTCTGACCAATCCTCGGTCCTCTATCGAATTAATATGGCCACAATCATTCCACGGGTGTCAAAACGATATTTCGGTAGCTCACTTTTCCATGATCTCCCTGCAGATAGATTGGCCCCGGGGCCAGTACATCGGCACTTATGGCACCTCCGGTGGGTCCCCAGGCGGGTTCATTGTCAATGATTTTTTTACCATTCAAAATTACCGTAACGTGGCGATCAACCAGGGTGATATCCATGGATTGCCATTCGCCAGCGGGTTTTTCAGCAGCTTGGCTGGGAGTGATGCGGCTGTATAAAGCCCCCATATGGTGTGAATCCAGCGGTTTTCCATAAGAATCCACTACCTGGATTTCATAAATACCCCGCAGGTATACCCCGCTGTTGTTTCCCTTTGGCACGTTGACTTCCAGTTTCAGGTTAAAGTCTTCAAATTCCTGTTGGGTGCGAATGTTGCCATAGGAAATGTGCTCTCCATTTTCCGGTTGTACGGGATCGTTTACCAGTACCCCGTTTTCTGCGGTAAAGCCATTCGCCTGCTTGGGGTTCATCAGTTCCCAACCGCTAAGGTCCCCTCCGTTGAACAAGGAAATGGGATTTCCATAGCTTAGGTTGGACAGGTCTGGTTTTTCCGGCATGGGAGGCATGCGGTTCCCGGTAAAATGCGATTGGTATTCCCCGTTTCTTCCGGGCCCTGTCATGGTTCCTTTTAGGGAGTCTCCGGATTTCTCTACCCGGAGGGTATGGGTGAGGACGTGGGTTCGGTCTTCACTTTTTCGGGCGTTGGTGGTCCTCGTGACTACCAGCGTGTTTTCATCGGCCAGGTAAACATTGGCTACGGGTAGCACACTTCCACCTATCCAAAGCAGTTCGGCATCGAGGTATCCTTTTTCTTCGCTGACATGCAGCCACCCGACCCCACCGCCGTCAATTTCCAGGCCCCACATGCCTAGAAATGGGTTGGCCAGCCGGGTTACCGCAGCAGCATTTCCGAAACTGCCTGCCAGTATGAGTAGGGATAAGATGGGGGTTATAAATCGTTTCATAATGTGTTTTTTGAAGTTTTTTGTTGGATTTATTTTTTTTCTTGATTTAATCTGCTTGTATTTTAGCGATGACCACACTGATTTCCTTAGTTTCAAACGCATGAATCAATTTAAGAAACAACCATATTGTCGGAGAGGTAGGGGATTTGATAAGCCTGCTAAGGAGTAGCACCACCCGATCTATTTTGTTTATGGCCCGTTCACTGCTCTCCTCGTCCAAGGACCATAGGCGTTTGGCGGCATTCCAGGATTGCAGACGAGCCTTTCGCATGCTAAAATTAATGATTTTTTCGTCTTTGTTTTTACCAATCAGGTCGAGCATAAACATTAGAGGCGATACCCTGCTGAGGCGGTCTTGCAATTCATTGGTAATCTGAAAAAGAATGTCGTTCACTTTATGGAAATCATTTTCGATGGCATGGATGTCCTTACCCTCCATTACCGTAGCCGCCGCCACGGCAAGATCCAGATTGATATGGGCATTCATACCCAGGAGGATGTGTTGAACAATCGTCAACGGTTTGTCTACCTGATCAAAGGCGTAAGCCCAGGCGGCACTTACCTCTTGGTTATTTTTATAGGCCTCATAGGCATCCAGGTATAATCGGGCAAAAACCACATCAAATTTCTCCAGCCGCTCGTTATCTTCAAAATTACCCAGGGAAATCTCGGAAGCGATCTCAAAGGTAGTACGCCTGTAGATGTAAGCAAACAAGCCGGTCCTGCTGTTGTTCTCGATGCTTTCTTCTATGATTCGATCAAGTTCCTTGAGCACATCTTGAATGGTAGTGGTTTCCGGCATAGCATTACATGTATTACTAATAAGAAATAAATCAGCCTGGCTTGAAAATCCCTAACCAAGCGTGAAAATAATGGATTCAATTGCTATTCGCCCATAAGTATAACTATTTTTACACCAATGCGCATCTTTTTTACCGGGTAATATTCAACCAGTGGGTAACTTGTTCAAAGATTAAATAAACCAGAAACGCGCCGATCTTTTATCTGTTCATTATGTCGGTACGTGTCCCGAACCATATTCAGGAGTATCTCGAATGATTTCCCCTGGGCATCTTTCGGCTGTCTTTTGCGCCATGCCTTACACAGGTTCGAATTCATACGATTATTTTTTTTAAATCTATTTCAGGGGATTTGGCGATGCTACTTCGAGCTGAATGGTCCTGCCTCCTTCGCCCGATTGGTAAGCCGCATAGTTGACGCTCACGCAATCCACTGCCAGATCGATTCCAGCGAGTGGCTCCCGCTCTTCCTGTATCGCCTGTATGAAATTTGCAATCCCAGCGGCACTTTCCAGTGTCAGGGAACTGAAACCCCTTACTGCTACCTGTTCCGGCGGTACGTTTCGGTAATTTGCCAGATGCGTAGGTGGCTTGCAGTGGGCACCGACCATTCCTATTCCCGGTGTTTTTTCGTCATAGGGCTTCAAAGTTTTCCTTTTTTACTTTTCCATCTGCATCAACAGTATAACCCTCGGGAGGCCCCTCCTTCCAGGTCAAATGAGGCAACATGTCGCGCAACACGTTTCTGTGTTCTTCGATGACCGCTTGGTTTTCTTTTTTATAGGCAATGTTTTCCCATTCATTGGGGTCGTTTGCATGATCGTAAAGCTCTTCCAGATTGATCTCCGGATAATAAATATACCGGTATCGCATGCTTCTCACGGCATGTCCGGTGACTCCATTCGGTTTGGCGTTGCCAAATTTATAGCTGGATATGACCGGTGCCGTCTCGGCATCTGGGTCGTTTAGTTGGGGCAGCAGGCTTTTCCCATCCAGATGGGCGGGCTGCTCAAAACCCGTCAGATCCACCAGGGTGGGGTACAGATCCATTAAGCTCACGGGTTGGTCACAGCGGCTCCCTGCCTGCTCCATACCGGGAACGGAAATGAGCAAGGGTACCCGGGTGGAGCGTTCCCAGAGGGTGAATTTTTCAATGTTGTCTTTTTCACCCATGTGCATGCCATGGTCGGACCATAACACCACAATGGTATTATCGGCGTAGGGCGATTTTTCCAGGGCATCCAGCAACCGTCCCACCATGGCATCGGAGAAGGTGATGGAGGCGGCATAGGATTGGATAATTTTTTCCCATTGCTGGTTCTCCAGCACCCATTCCATGATCCAACGCCGCCCATGATCAAAGGCATCCTCCAGGTCGTTTTTTCGTCGTTCCGGCAGGACAATGTCTTCCAGGGGATACCTATCGAAATATTTTTGGGGTACTTCCCAGGGATCATGGGGTTTCCACATGCCTGCAGCCAGAAAAAAGGGTTTGTCCTGCGGCTGAAGGAGTTGGTGACTTGCCCAATCTACGACATGGTAGTCGGCCATTTTTTCATCCGGAACAGGGATGGCACCCCAGGTCCACCATCCGTCTGCCCCGCCTCCGGGTCGGTTTTCGTTGTCCACGTCCTCCGGATAGATGACTTCGTCAGGTGCACGAATTTGAAAGGGGTGGGAAATATAGGGACTGGGGTAGTAAAAATCCCAGTTGGCCGGCTCCACCTGGCTGGTGGGGGTCCATGGGGGAGCCTGGCTGTGGTAAATTTTACCCGCGCCCAGTGTTTTATAGCCATTTTGCTGGAAAAATTGCTCCAGGGTTACGACTTCTTTTAATGCCTCAAATTCCCGCCACTTCGGGCCATCCCCCCAATGCACATTTTCGGCCCCCGAGCGAGCATGGTGTACGCCGCTGAGAATGGCTGCGCGGGTGGGCGCACAGGCTGGTGCCGGGGTGTGGGCGTTGGTAAATACCATGGAAGCAGCCGCAAGCCGGTCGATGTTGGGCGTATGGATTTTCATGCCGGTGTGCCCGGCCAAAAAACCGGCCCAATCGTTCATATCGTCTATCGCGATAAACAAAATATTTGGCTTTTCCATCGCCTTTTCTTGCGGGGCACTGCAGGCATGGAGGAGCAGGACCATTGCTGCCAGCATAGGAAGTCCGTGTAAGGTTCGCATGGGGTTTCTTCTTTTCATTCTTTATATCATGACTATCACTCCAATAGTTGACCGATGAAACTATGCCTCGCTAAGCAGGGGAACAAAACCTTGCTTACCAGGATATTTCCTCTTTTTAAGCTTTTAGGCTCCCTTTCTGGTCCAAAAACCGCCACCTGTAGTCGGAAGGTCCCTGCTTGAAAATGCTTTGAGCCGAAAAGGCTCCGCCCGCCAGCTGCGAGGTACGGTTCAGAAAGGAACGGCTATTGGATTTTATACTCACCTCAAAATAAAACGTTAGTAGTTTTGGGATAATGGAAAATAAAAATAGGTCAAAAGACCCATTTGATCAACGTTTCAACGGAAAATATTCCGCGTATTTCTACGTTCGCAGGTGAAATGGCCGTTTTTGGACTTGGTACGCTTCCAAGCTGCCAGCTAATATCATCGGGCTGTGGAAGGTGGTGCCCCTGCCGCCATTTCTGGAAACCTGAAAGAACACGCCGTAAAAGGTGCTCTTTTTCCTTATTACATCACTCGATCATTGTCGATTACGGTTAGCTTGCAGGAGAAGGCCAGGTGAGGATCTCCCCGATAGGAAAGACTGTGGTGGAGGGTTAAGAGGGAGCGTTTGACCGTTTTTTCGGCTAGCGTTTTGCCCTGGTATTTGATGGTAATCGGGGCATCCAGGTCCAGCATTTTGTCGTTTAGGAAGAGTTCCAGCTTGTTGCTGTAATTGGAAAGGATGTTTACTTCGTTTCGCTGGAGATGGTATTCCACACGAATTTCCCCACCGGTTTCGATCAAATCCTCTGGTACCCCCAACCAGTAAAAGTAGCGGTGATGCCGGTCGTCTTGTTTCCATAGAATGTTTTCAGGGATGGGATTGCGTTTATAGTTTGCCATCCATGGTAAGGCAACCGCATCCTGCAGCTTCATCCAGTGGCCCATCCCTTCGTGAAGGACTACCTGGTGAATATAGCTTCCGGGTGCATTGGCTTCCAGGCTGTCCAGTAGGGATTTCCATTCCTGAGCTTTGCTATTTCTGTCGTAGGCGGCATCCAGTGCTCCCATATGTAGCGCAAAGGGAGTGTTTTTCAGGCCCAGGGGAGAGGTTTCATTCGGATGTCCTGCCATCATGGCGGCGGCGGCCCAGCGATCGGCCATGCGTGGTGCCAGTTGAAATACACCATCGCCGCCCGCCGAGTAGCCTAACAGGTACACTTTGTTGGGATTGACGTCTTCCAGGGCGACGGCCAATTGGATGAGCAGGGTGAAAAAGTCATCAATGTGACGTTCGTGCCACAGGTTCCAGGTATTGGTTGGGGCTCGCGGGGCCAGGTAAATTCCTTCCATCCCGCGCATGGTTTGGTCGTATAGGTGCTTTTGGTTGTCAAATTGCTGGTCGTTTGCTTCAGGCCGGGTATTGCCGCCCCCATGCATGGATATAAACAAACTTCTGCCATCGGCCGGTGCTTCACCAAATTTCTGGTAGTAGAAGGGCATTTTTATTTCGGCATGCTGGATTTCACGGGAGTCCCACTGCTGCTTAAAATCGGTTATCAGTTGCTGCTGTTTGTCCTGAAAGAGCAAAGTGGTGAATTTCTCGGCCTCCGTTTTGGTTAGTGATTCTTTGGCGAAATCCTTGCTGTCCAGGGGTTCCCTTGCGGAGACTGGTTTCGCTAACCATTGTTCCAGCCCTTGGTTGCTGGCAGTAGCAATGGGTTTTTTTTCGATGCATCCGGTAAATGCGCTTGGTATCACCAATAAGAGTAAAAGGAGTAACTTCATTTTCATGCGTTTAGCCGGAATAGCCTCCCGGGGGGAAGAGCTCCGGTTGATTTGGTGGTTGTATATACAGGGGAGTAATTTTCCTGTCACTTATTTTTGGCGGATAAGCTAGGAAAAAATTGGCAGATTCTCACTCATCTGCCTTGTCAAAATTGTCTGGTGGCGGCATCATTTACGACGGCAGCGGCGATTTCCCGATACTGAAAAAGCACAGCTGGTACGGGGCCATCCGGCCACGACGATCATTTTGTCAGGCCTGAGAAGAAAGGGATACGAATCCATGCTTTAATGTGTCTATGATTTTTCTCATTGGCCACATTGAATCTCGCATAGTTGGCAAGATGGCCTTTGAGAGACAATTTTGGATGCTCGATTTCCTACTACCTCAAAAATCAACCTACAATCCAGGGAACTGGAACTGAGCGTAAAAAAATGATTCACCGCGGCGGATCATTTTAGCAAAGGGCCGGGACGTGGGAGGCTGCAAGACCCGTACCCTCGGTGGTCCCGATGCTCGGAATAAGTCCTGTGAGGCACGCCCCGCCAGCGGAATCTGGCGGGGCCGTCTACACGATTAGGCTCTGGCGTTCTTATTTTCATTCCCCTGCTTGTTCCAAAACTTTTTCAAAAAGCTTTTCATCAAATCTGAAGTTGGTGGTTTTTATTTTTTCAAGTATGGGTTCTACGCTTTTTATCAAACCAATTTGTTTGGCTCTAAGGATTAAGCCAAAAGTTCCGGAATACCTTTAATTAAGTTTTTCAGCGACTTTTCTGCCTTTTAGTTCATCAATCATTATGATCGGCTTTTTCATTTCCAGGGATAATGCAATTGCACTTGCTTCCCCCTTATCCAGATCCATTTCCAGAATTTGTTGATAGTGAGAATTTTCCGGTGACACTACCGAAATCCAATCAGGCAGGCTTTTTCCAAACTCCTTTAAAATGATTGGAGTCACAAATCCCTTCCTTCCCATTCTCATTAATAATTCAAGTTCATCAATTTTATCCAAAATTATTAAACAGCTGGTTTCTGAAATGATACTATCAGAATTGTGCTGCATCTTTTGGGATATCCGAAGGAGGATAGTTAATTAAAGAAACCTCATAATCAGCCAAAATCTCTGAAAATGCCACTTTTGAACACCCTGCCAATTCTGCGGCCTGTCCGAGTGACAACTTTCCGGATTCATACATTTTTGCCGCAAGGAATCGTTTTGTCTCCCTCTCATCCAGGTCAAGATGATCAGGTATAGTTAAAGTTAGATGCTTCATAGTTTAAGTTTATCAAAATTTTGGGTATCGACTTCATTATAATACGTTCTTTTGCTGGAGCCTAACGTTTGACAATATGGCTAGTAAAGGATTGCGGATGATTTCCTATCAAGGTATATGAGAAATTCAAGCGGGCTACCAACCTTCGTATACCACTGAAACCCTTATTAGCTATTTTGTGTGTTACCGCCTGGCATTTCTTTCAATTCATAATTTGTACTTCGTCCACCGCTTGCCTCCTTTTGTAAGATATCTTTCTTTATCAAATCTTGAATATCTCGAAGTGCTGTATCTTGTGAGCACTTATTAATTTTTGCCCATTTCGAGGTTGTTAACTTTCCGTCAAAACCATCAAGTAGTCTGTTTATTATTTTTTGTTGCCTATCATTAAGAATTGTGGTAGAATGTATTTTCCAAAATTCTGCTTTATGAAGTATTTTCGATAAAGTGTCCTCTGTGGAGACAATAGCATTTATTAAACATTGTAAAAACCACAAAATCCATTCTGTTATATCTGAATTTCCTTTTTGTGTAATTTCAAGTTTTTCATAATACTGTTTTCTTTCAATTCGAATTTGTGCGGACATACTGTAGAACCGCCTAATACTTTTGTCAGAACGTGCCAATATCATATCTGTAATTGCTCTTGTAATTCTTCCGTTTCCATCGTCAAATGGATGAATTGTCACGAACCATAAATGAGCAATAGCCGCTTTAAGAACCAAATCTATTTCATGCTCGTTTTCAAACCAGTATAAGAATCGTTTCATTTCTGGTTCTATCCTGTCTGAGCTTGGAGCTTGATAGTGAACTTTTTCTTTTCCCATAGGCCCCGATACAACTTGCATTGGACCAGTCGTGTCTTTTCTCCAGTCTGCAACTGTAATTTTATAAAGATTACTCCATCCAGAAGGGAACAATGCTGCATGCCAACCAAACAATCTGTTTTTTGTCAAAGGCAAATCATATTTTTGTGTAGCGTCAAGCATCATTTCAACTATTCCGTCAACGTGACGTTCCGATTCCACTGCTCCCGCAATGTCAATTCCTAGTCTCCGAGCAATTGAAGAACGTACTTGTTTTATTTCCAAAAACTCGCCTTCGATTTCTGATGATTTTATGACATCTAAGGTAAGAGTGTTCAATACTGCTTCATTTTGCAAATCAAAACCCAGTGATTCCATTTTTCCTAAAAGTCGACCTTGTTGATTTCTAGCTTCACCAAGTTTTAGCATCACTTTCTTATTGTCCCAAGTGAAGTCAGTCCAGTTTTCTTTTTCGTGGATATAGATATTCATTCTCCGCAATTTATGCGACAAATATACATCTTATTCTCCGCAAATGAAATTTTCTCCGCAAAATATGCTTAGATTGTGGTTGTTAATCTCCGCACGATCGATTTTTCTGCTTGGCTATAACGGTCAAGTATATGCGTAGTAAGGGATTTCGGAGCGAGTTACTGTCAGCCCAACGTAAAATTTTTAAGGAGTAAAAAAGCTCAATTTCAGCAATTCAACCCGCATTACGCTTATACAATGTAGCTGCTGTTTTTTATTTTATTCTTACTTCAATCACTGGGATTTCATTTCTTATCGCCCGAATTTCACCTGCGAATTTGTAGTCAATGTTTGTTTGTAATGTGTCCTTGTTGAAGTCGAATTCTTTTCTTGTTCTGTTATCTTCGAATATTTCATGAAAGTCAGGTTCGATCCCAACTTTGGTTATTGGTCTTTGAATGAACTCTTCAAGTTCTTCTGGTACTTTAATGTCACCTGCTTTAATCGTTACAAATTGTCCGTTCCAATTTCCTGAGAACTCCGAGTAGTAGTCCATAGTACACATGGTAATGAGTTCTTCTTTTTGAATTTCTTGGTTGTCAATCGTTATTTCTGTCGGGCATGGTAAGTAAAAAATACTACCATTCCATCTGTATTCATGTCCACGCCAAATAGTGGTATTTAGAATGATAAGAATTGTAAAGGTCAGGAATAATAAAGTCAACAAGATATGTCGTAGACTTCCTTTTTTTCGTGAAACCAACGTCAGAATCAGGTGTATTAAGGTACCGAGGTAAAGAACCAAATAACCAAACATGTCGCCAAGTCCAAGCCCGAACGAAATGTGCTTGTAAAAAGTCCCAAGTCCGCAGATTAGGATTAATAGTCCAAGGACAATTACGTTCGATATTTTCCAAAACTTGTTCATTTTTTTTTAATAGCAGCTAACGTTTTGCAGCTACACGCAGGTGGGGATTTTTAGCACTGAACTTCATTAAAAGAACAGAACTTCGATTTAGCAATTCACTTTCATAGAAGCACGAAACCCCCACTTGCGTGTAGGTGCTGTGTGTGCCTTGAATGGTGAATATAGGTCAAAAAGTTGACCGTTCCAACGGGTGAAAGTCCCTTAAGCGCGGGGGTAATTCCGATTATGTCGGGACAGGCTGTCCCGAAGCCAAGCAAGTGGCAAAGCTTGTCCCGCCAAAGCGGGGCTGGTTTGCCGTGAGGCATGCAGTGAAGTAAGCCAGACTGCGGTGTCTGTACTG
>NZ_WNKF01000023.1 GCF_010119225.1 Cyclobacterium roseum
GGTGTTCGTAGCTCCTTCCATGCCCTTATATCGCTTATATGGTTCCCCTTTTTTTTAAAACCATATAAGTTATTTAAGAAAATATAAGCTTGTTCGCAGGCCCTTCCATGTCCTTATATCCCTTATATGGTTCCATTTTTTTTAAACCATGTAGCCTGTTGTTAGATTTTTTCCTTTTAGTTTTTCAATCACTCATCCTCGAGATCTCTATATAGTTCATTCACGTAGGTTTTCTGGCCTTCGTTAAAAATATGGCTGGTATTAAAATTGATTAGCAAGCCTTCTGGGGAATTCAGAAGTTTCATGTAGGTGATAAGCTGGGCTTCGTGAACAGGTAATACCTTTTCTACGGCTTTTAGCTCCACAACCAGAATGTTTTCAATAAAAAAATCACAGCGCAACGCTGTTTCAAGGGTGTGGCCCTTGTAGTTTACGGGTACCCGTATCTCGGACTGGAAGTGTAGGCCTCTCAGGCGAAACTCTTGAATCATGCATTTTTGATAAACACTTTCAAAAAGCCCGGGTCCGAGGGCTTTATGGACCTCTATGGCGGCCCCATTGACCTGATATACCAGGTCCGTTAAGAAACGCTTGGTTATCCTCATGCCTTCAAAATTATGGATCCAAATAAAATTAAGCCTTTCTCATAAAAAATATTAGATTATTACATTTTTTTTTAAACCATATAAGGTATTTAAGAAAATATAAGCTGACCGTAGCCCCTTCCATGCCCTTATATCGCTTATATGGTTCCTTTTTTTTTAACCATATAAGGAATTTAAGTGAATATAAGGGTATTCGTAGCTCCTTCCATGCCCTTATATCGCTTATATGGTTCCTTTTTTTTTAACCATATAAGGAATTTAAGTGAATATAAGGGTATTCGTAGCTCCTTCCATGCCCTTATATCGCTTATATGGTTCCTTTTTTTTTAACCATATAAGGAATTTAAGTGAATATAAGGGTGTTCGTAGCTCCTTCCATGCCCTTATATCGCTTATATGGTTCCCCTTTTTTTTAACCATATAAGGAATTTAAGTGAATATAAGGGTGTTCGTAGCTCCTTCCATGCCCTTATATCGCTTATATGGTTCCCCTTTTTTTAAACCATATAAGGTATTTAAGTAAATATAAGCTTGTTCGTAGCCCCTTCCATGTCCTTATATCCCTTATATGGTTCCCTCTTTTTTGATAGCAAACCTACAATCTCGAATTATTAAACGCAACAATATTGCATAAAAAACAAAAAGTACTATATTTGCAATAAAGTTGCAAAAAATATTAAAGTATGAAAAAAAGAGTTTGTCGGCCTTCATTTGGATTTTGTTGGTTTTAGTGCTTCCATGCTTTGTGCCATCCATTGTATAGCCGTACCCTTTTTAGTCACATTAGCTCCCCTTGCGGGGCTTCATTTTCTCCACGATCCCTGGATTGAATACACCATTATCTTGCTGGGCTTCTTTATTGCTGCTATTTCATTGGTACATGGTTATCGAAGACATCATCAAAAAGGTCAGGCACTATGCTTGGTGGTAGCGGGATTTCTACTGATTGGATCAGGTCACTTGTTTCATAGCCAGTGGGGGGAACTACTATTGACCGGTTTGGGAGGAATTACCGTAGCCATTGCCCACCTGGTAAACTGGAAGGATTTCCGCCAGTCTGGTTCCGACTTATCATCCTGACCTAAACGAAACATTTTCAAAAAATGAGCGAATTCATAACCCGGTGTATATCGAAAATCAAGATGAAATTGCTAAAGGATGGGATTCAAAATGGGGAGATCGGAAGAATGAATTGGTCATTATTGGGCAGGATCTTGACCAAAAAGCCATTTCCAATGATCTAAGGGGATGTCTTGACCACTCATTTAACCCTGATAGCGCCGATTTTTCCTTCCGATTACAGGACTTTTGGCCCATTTAAAGATGTCCTGTTCAATATAGAACCCCTTCCTAAGCATCCACTTAATCGCTCAGCCAGTCCCACCTTTTGGCCCAGTCCAGTAAGTATTCCTCCCGGAATTGCGCAATGGTCCGGGCACCTTGCTGGTCTTCTATAAATAAGTCCGGATCCGATCGGTCGCTATACCAATGGGATCCCAATTGGAAATCTTCTTCGGAAGCTCTTCCCGGCCAGGGGTTGGTGCTGGTGTAGGCGCCTTTTAGGCCATGGAGTGCCGGAAGTTCGCTAATGGTTTCATAGCTGCCGGTTTCAGCTCGCTTGGGAGAATAGCGGATGCTGTATAGCCCGTCTCCCAGGTAATACCCCGGCCATACCTGATCCCATATCTCCATATGGAAACAAGCACTATCCGGGGCAATGCTGATTTCCGGTCCTTTAAATCGCCATTCCAACGTGGCATAAGAACTTACCGTATCGGCAGGACTGCTATTTCCGTCAAAAATTACCCGGGCACTCCGGTCAATAGGAACAAAGCTTCCCCCCCAACTTTCTCCCTCCGGGTCATCCGGATCGCCATGCAACAGGTACGCCAGGGAGGGCGTGTCACCCATTTTAATCCGGCCTCCGTAAAAGTCCTTAAAAGCCTCCCCCATCGCTCCTTTGCCCTGAATATAGCGGGAATAATAGGCATCGCCTTTCAGGTGATCAGGAGATTCGTTATCCATAAACCAGCCCCGGTAGCTGGCATTCGCCTCAACCATCCATAGCTCCGGATGATTTTGGGCAATGTAGGCATAGCTATTGACGCTCCATTTTTTATTGGGACCGCCAATCCAGTACACCCGAATTTTCTCCTCAATATCCGGGGCATCGTGCAGGGCCTGGGCCAGATCCTCCAACCCTCCCCATACCAAGACCCATAAGGGCCGGTCAATTTGCTTTCTGGCCCAATGGATGATCCACTCAGACCCTTCACTAGCATTGGCATAGCCCGCAAAAGGGGCACTGGAAATAGCACCTTGTTTGGTTAGGGAACGGAGTGATTCCGGTTCGGGAAAGCCTTCCGCCTGCGCGGAAAGTAGGGGATAGTCCTGCTCGTACAGGTCAATGATTTGATGAATTGCGGCCGTTCTCCCTTCTCCGAAAGGGGAAGCAATGAGCCCTTCGATGGCTACCTTGTCCGCATACATAAACAAATGAATCAGGGACTGAAAATCATCCGGGTCGGTTCCTCCTATATCCGTGCTCACCAGCACGCGTGGCTTTTCCATTTGTCCAAAAGCCGGGGATCCTTGAATCAACAGCAGTAGGGTCAGACAAAGATTAAAGTACCGAAAAGTCATAGGTGGGGTCATTTTTGGGTTTACGGTTCTGTAAATGCTGGCATTAGAGGCAGAGACAGGACTAAAGGTAAAAACAATGAATATAAAATCGGACAAAAAAAGTAAAGAAAAATCAATAAATTAGTACTATGAAATTAATACAAACGCTACTGCTGACGGCTATCCTGGCCTTGACTTCCGGAAGCATCTCCGCTCAGGAAGTCCCCGCCAAAAATCGCATCCTGGTACTGACCGATATCGAAAATGAACCCGATGATGCCCAGTCCCTGGTGCGGTTTCTTACGTATGCCAATCAATGGGATGTAGAGGGCCTTATCGCTACCACTTCCCGGCACCAGCCAGATCAAACGGCCGCCTGGCGAATTTTGGAAATTCTTGATGCCTATGAAAAGGTACGGGATAACCTGGAAATGCACGAAAAGGGTTACCCGCAGGCAGTTTCCCTGCGTAAACTTGTAAAAGAAGGCCGAGCGGATTATGGAATGGAAGCCGTGGGAGCCGGTATGGACTCACCTGGATCGGATTGGATCATTCAGACCGTTGACCAACCAGATGATCGCCCGGTATGGGTCTTGGTCTGGGGCGGCTCCAATTGCCTGGCGCAGGCACTTTGGAAGGTGCGGGAAACCCGCTCTCCGGAGGCCTTGGACTGCTTTGTGGACAAATTAAGGGTATATACCATCTCGGATCAGGATGACAGTGGTCCCTGGCTTCGGAAAAACTTTCCGGAGCTTTTCTATATCGCCAGCCCGGGGGTTCATTCACTTGGAGCCTACCATTTTGGTACCTGGTCAGGTATTAGCGGGGACAAGTTTCATGGCAGGTTTGCCGGTGGCAATTTTGAAATCGTGGACAATCCCTGGTTGGACCGGCATATCCGGAGTAAAGGACCGCTCGGTGCCGAATACCCTCACACTGAATACTTGATGGAAGGCGATTCTCCCAGCTTCCTGTACCTGATACCCAATGGCCTGGGAAACCCGGAGCGACCGGATTGGGGCAGTTGGGGTGGCAGGTACGAATATTACCAGCCACGCATGGAATCCTGGTTTTCCGAACCGGAAACCCGACCCCTTTGGACCGATGCCATGGATGAGGTGCTGGGTGCGGACGGCGAGTGGCACACGAGCAACAAAGCCACCATCTTCCGATGGCGAAGGGCTTTTCAAAACGATTTTTCCGCCAGGATGGATTGGACCATCAAATCGTATTCGGAGGCGAATCATCCACCGGTTCCCAAGTTGGCCATGGAGCAGCGCATGCAGGCAAGGGTAGGGGATCGGATTGAGCTGAATGCGGAAGGAAGCAGCGACCCGGATGGGGATACCTTGCAGTACCGTTGGTACCTGTATGGAGAACCAGGAGATTTCACCCTTTCCAACGGCCGGACGGCGACACCCCTGACCATTACGGATGCAGACAAAGCACGGGCGCATTTTGTGGTTCCCCAACCAGGTAAAATGGGAGAACTTCACCTTATTTTGGAAGTGACGGATGATGGAGAGCCTGCCCTTACCCGGTACAAGCGGGTAATTGTGGATGTCCGCCCCTGATAGCCAGGAGGGGAAAGTTGAGAAGCGTTGTTTCAGGTGGCTAGAGAGAAAATTAAAGAACTGTTAAAAAAAGGGTTTCACGCAGCGGGCGCGGCGAAGGGCGCGGCGAAGGGCGCGGCGAACGCAGCGGGATGCAATCCAGAGGGTTGGGTAAATCAGGGTTCCATACTTGGGTGGTTTGTAGATAGGGATCTGTCAACGTCTCCACCTCGCGTAAAAGGTTGAACGCAACGGGCGCGGCGAAATACGCAGCGATCGCAGCGGATTGGGATGATCGGGTTGATGTCTTGGTGACTTCTTCCCGTCAATTCGAGGGTGTTAACGTGAATTCAATCGAAAGGCAATACCTTCTTCGGCACGTGCGGCAGACTGTGGGTATACGTTTACGCTACTCGTTTTCTACTTGCTATCTACGGAGGACTTGCGGTTTCGCACCGTATCAGATTGGTTCGCGTTGCTACCAATGACGTATTTTACCACCCCCTTTCTCCCCCTCCTGAAAACAGGAGGGGGCTGGGGGGAGGTGATTTGATGTCAGTCTTTACTTTTTTTAACATGGTGAGGTTTAAATAGTTAAAAATACAAAAATGGATATGACAGGATAAAATACCCAACTCCGCTGGGGATGACCTGTTTGTAGCCCCGGGTAAGCTGACGCAGGAGGTGCAACTTTTAATCAAGTTTTCGTACTCAGGTGGAATGAAAATGGGGATATGTGATAATCCCCTCCGCGTCCGCCGCGAGAAACAATGGGATCGCTCAAAACAAGAGAACCGCCAAGTATCCCTCCTATGCTGAATGTGAAGGAAAAAGTTAACCTAAAATTTAAGAATGTACTCCTGCAGGTTGTCGCTGCGCTCCAGTTGTAGCTTCTTTCGGAGTCGGTAGCGGGCGATTTCTACCCCCCGGACTGAAATATTCATCAGGTACGCAATTTCTTTAGTAGACAGATTCATCCGCAGGTAGGCACTAAGCTTGATTTCCTGGGGACTGAGGTTGTCGTATTCCTTTTTAAACCGGGCCATAAAATCGCCGTGCACCTGGTCAAAGTGGATTTCAAACTGCTCCCAGTCCTGGTCTTCTGCAATGTTCTTTTCGATGGTCTTAATTACTTTCTGGATTTCGTTTTTTACTTCCTGATTTTTGCTCTTTTTGGTAATGCTGTTCAGGTTGTTCCGCATCTGATCGATAAAGCCGTTTTTGTTAATCAGGTGCATGGTGGCAGCGGCCAATTCTTTGTCCTTAATTTGGATTTCCTGCTTCAACCTTTCGGTTTTTAGCCGCTCCACCTCTTTTCGGCTTACCTTCAACTCACTTTCTTTTGCTTCGATGACTTTTTGGGAGTCTGTCTTTAGCTGTAAGGTTTTCTTTTGGTACCTTTTTTCCACCAGGCGGTAGACCAGAAAGGCACTCAAAATCAGCAGGGTAAGGTAGATCAGATAGGCCGTTTGGCTTCGGTACCAGGGAGGCAAGATCTCAAATGAAAAAGTGGCCTCCGGACTCACCACTCCATACAGGTTTTTGCTCCGGACATGAAACGTATAGCTGCCTTCTCTTAAGTTGGTATACGCTTTTTCCCTTCTCGCGACCCACTGCCCAAACCCATCCTCGAATCCCTCCAGCCAGTATTGGTACCTCAGGTCCTTTTCATTATTGGGGGTAGGATTGCTGCTCTCAAAACGTATATTGGCTTGTTTATAGGGGATGCGAATGGATGGTAAGGGGAGTTGCTCCCCGGTATTTCCGGCAAAAATCAAGGAGTCCGCTGCCCCTGTCAGGTAGGCAGCCCGAATCAGGGTAGGGAATACAGGGGGATCAAAGGCATTGTCATTCAGGCTAAACCTAATAAACCCTTCGTTGGCTGCGAAAAGCACTTCGTTTCCGCGCATGACGGAGATATTTTGCAGGTCGTCGTTGAGCAGGGGAAGCAATGGATTAAAAACCTGAAACTGCTTGGAATAGCTGCCGTCTACTTCCTTTTCCAATACCCCGGTTTCGGTCTCTCCGATAAAATAGATATTTCCCATCTGGTCTTCCGCCAGGTAATGGATCAGGCTACCTTCTTCAAAATATGTGCTAAAAAAGGAGTCTCTTTCGAAGGAATTTCTGCTTTCGTTGTATCGGAAAATTCCTGCCTGGGTGGTCACCACCAGGCGATTGTTTATTTTCCAGACGTTGTTAAGTATATCCGTTGGCAGGCCTTGTTCCGACCCGAAATAACTTACCTCGGCCGTTTCCAGGGTTTCATCCAGCTGGAGCTTGTACAAGCCCTTGTAGCCATGGGCAACCCAAATATTGCCCTGATCATCCTGCTCCACAATCCTGCTGGATTCATTGAACCCTTCAATTTTTCGCAGGTAACGGATGGAATCTTCCCTAATTTCAAAAAGGTGCAAACCAAAATAGCCACCAGATAAAATGAGTTCGGGATGATTTCGCAGGGGCTGAAAATTCCATATTCCCTCCGGGGCTCCGATTTGCCGGGAAACGCCATCCTGAAGGACAAAGGCACCATCATTATGGGCGATCAGGATCCGGTCCTGAATGGGTTTAATCTGATGTACCTGCCCGGTAGAATTGGGAAGCCACTCCATGCTGTTCGTGGTAGCTGCTTCCCGTACATAGACCCCATTATTCGTCCCAAAGTAGAAATTTCCTTCGTGGAAAGTGGCATGGTACCCCGTGCCGGTAAGTCCTGAAAAATGATTGATTTTACTAAAGGGAAGACTTAATTGAATCAGGCTAAGTCCATTGTTATGCCCCAGCCATAAATTACCCGAAAGGTCTTCAAAAAGCGAAACGACGGAGTTATTGTTTAATCCATTTTGCCGGTCCATTTTCATCCGTTCAGTTCCTGCCGGATCCAGCAATAGTAGCCCGTCAAGCTGGGTTGCTACGGCGATGGTCCCGTCTTTAAGGCGCAGAGCGGCATTGATGGTCAAGTTTTGGCCTCCTGGCCAGTTTTCGGTTGATTTTCCAGAACTGGTAAAAATTCCGTTGTCCCGGGTAAAGACCAAAAAGCGATCCGGCCCGGCAGGAAGCAGGCCCGTTACCAGTTTATCTGAGAAAAAGGGATTTAGTGGGCTAAAGGAGCCATTTTGAATTTGAAGCAAGCCGGTTCCCCTTTCATTTACAATCAGAGAGTTGTTGTGGAAATGAAAGCTCTCAAAACCCTCACTACTTTCCAGGCTATAATCAAATTCATGATCGGTCGTGTAGACAAAGATGCTGTTGCTTGTGCAGAAATACAGGTTTTCCTCCCCTAAATATACCTTCCAGACTTCATCCAGGTCCCGAAGGTTTTCCGGAAGACTGTCTTTCAGGGAATGAAATTGGAGTCGGCCCAGTTTGTCGGGCATAAAAATGCCGAATTCTCCCTGTCCGGAGGCATACACCATTCCCTTTTCATTGACTGCTACATGCCTGATTTTAGTGCTGTTGGGTAAGGACTGTCGCCTCCAGGTGGTACCATCGTGTATCAGTAGGCCGTAGTTGTTAGCCACATACAGGATCCCACTGGCATGTTGGGTAATGGCATAATTTTGAATACCGCCCTGGTATTCCTGACTGGAATAATAGCGGGAAAAGGGGATACCCATGGATTGGGATTGGGCCATTTTCACACCTGCCAGTAGGATTAGGAGGCTGAGTAGGTACTTCATCTGCGTTGATCGCCTGGTACGAGTAGCCAAGTTACTGGATTTCTTTTTGATGTACTAACTAATTACAGAACATGAGGTTTACTGGAAATTTAAAAGTTCGATTTTAATCCTTTAAACGCGTATTTTATACGTTTTTGTAGAGTTTTTGTGAAAATGAAAATAGGGCCTTGTAGTACTTATGATGTACTTCTATTTTTTCGAGAAACGGATATTTGCAGCACCTTGGGAGCAGAAATAAATCCAAGATCAAATGAAAAATGTTTTATTGCTTTATTTTACCTTGTTCCTCTCCGCAAGTGGATGGGCACAGTCCAATGAAATCATTGGCACGGTAACGGACGAAACGGGGTTTCCGCTTCCGGGGGTGAGCATCCTGAAGCTGGGAACCAGCACGGGTACGGTGACGGATATTGATGGGAGTTTTTCCATCGAAGCTAGCACCGGAGAAAGCCTCCAGTTTTCTTATCTGGGCTTCCAAAGTCAAACCCTGACGATTGACAACAGCACGGAGCTAACCGTAGTCATGCAGGAAGATGTGTCCAACCTGGACGAAGTAGTGGTCATCGGCTATGGTTCCGCCTCCAAAAGGGAATTAACCGGAGCCACCTCCCAGGTAAAAGGGGAGGCCATCGAAAAGATGAACATGCCCAGAGTGGACCAGGCCCTTCAGGGGAAATTGGCCGGTGTGAATATTTCCACCAACTCAGGTGCGCCCGGCGGAACATCTAATATCCGGATTCGGGGAATTGGCACCTTTGGGGATAACGATCCGCTGATTCTGGTAGACGGAGTCATTTATGATGCCGCCGGATTAAATGCGCTAAACCCAGGTGATATTGAGTCCGTGAACGTATTGAAGGATGGCACGGCTGGAATCTACGGAGTCCGCGCTGCCAATGGCGTTATTCTGATTGAAACGAAAAAGGGAAACCTAGGATCGAAGCCGCAATTGGACCTAAACGGGTATTATGGTGTGCAGGAGACGGCCAGACAACTGGACCTGCTGAATGCCAGAGAATATGCTATCCTAAAAAATGAGGCGTTCGCCGCAGGAGGACAGCCACTACCCTTTGCCAACGTAGAATTGGGAGAAGGGACCAACTGGCAGAATGCCGCATTCCAGCAAGCTCCCATTCAGGAATACAATATGACCCTGACCGGAGGATCGGAAAAGACCAGCTATTCCATCGGGGGAGGTTATTTTGCCCAGGAGGGTATTGTAGGGGGATCCAAAGCAAATTTCGAAAGGTACAATGCAAGGATAAACTTTACTACGCAGGTAGCCCCAAAACTTAAATTTACCAACGTATTACTGTTTACGCGTGAGGAGAGCAGTGGCTTGCCACAGGGAGGAATCGGATCGGTTTTGTACAATACCATCAATGCCTATCCGACAGAACCCATACGAGTGGGTGACCGGTACTCTTACCTGGAAAATGTCAATGACATCATCAACCCGATGGCCCAAATGGAGAATACCTACAACAACTCCTATGTAAACAAGCTGGTGGGTAAAGAAGAAGTGGAATACACCATCAACGATCATTTTACCTGGACCGGAAGGGCCGGATACAATTTTGCGATGGTAGATGCCAAAACGTTTAATCCACTGGTCTGGTACGGGCCGGGCAAATTTGCCAATTCGGCGAGAAATGCCAACCTGGATCCGGTGTTGGTGGATGTAGGCGGTCTGGAAATTGAGCGGGGAGCCAATGTGTTTGAGTCCAGAAATACCTTTTTGGATTATAACCTGGAGACTTATTTAAATTACAACAGAACCTTCGCCGATGTACACCGGGTAAAAGGGATGTTTGGACTTTCCCTGGTAGGTAACCGAAGTGAAGGGCTAAATGGAACCGGCTTTAATATCCCCAATAATGACTTGAATTTTGCTGACATTTCCGCCAATCAGGCTTCGGGAGGATTCTTGAATAATGTAGGTTCCTTTCAGAGTCGGCAGCGGCTCACTTCTGCGTTTTTCCGTGGAGAATACGATTACAAGCAGCGGTATCTTTTCTCTGCCATCATCCGAAGAGATGGCTCTACTAACTTTGGCCCCAATAACCGGATCGGGTATTTTCCCGCTGTTTCAGGAGCATGGGTGGTGTCTGACGAACCGTTCTTTAACCTAAACGGCATTGATTTTATGAAATTGAGGGCCAGTTTTGGTGTTTCCGGAAATGATCAGATCGGGCTGTTTCGTTACAGAGGGCTCCTGAATGGATCGGCCACCTACGTGTTTAACGACCTGATCGTCAACGGGGCTGCCATAGGCAATACCAGTAATCCCGATCTGAAATGGGAAACGACCTACCAAACGAATATTGGATTGGACTTTTCCCTTTTGGGTAACCTGGATTTTACGGCCAACTATTTTATCAAAAATACGAAAGACCTGCTCTTCCAGCCGGATGTATCTGCGCTATTGGGAGCCTACGGTCCCGGAGGGGCACCACCGGTAATTAACGCTGGGGACGTGTTAAACCGAGGTATCGAATTGGAGCTGGGATATGCCACTAATCGCTCAGAGGGAGTGAATTTCAGTGTTGACTACAATTTGACATTATTGAAAAACGAAGTGACAGCCGTTCCTCTGGGATTTGAATTTATCCCGGGTGCCCCTTTTAGCGTAGGAGGCAATGTGGCCAGCCGTTTTGAGAAAGGATATCCCATAGGATATTTCATCGGGTACCAAACTGATGGTGTTTTCCAAACTCAGGAAGAAATTGCCACAAGTACGGTGAGTCAACCCGGGGCACAGCCTGGGGACTTTCGCTTTGTGGACCAAAACGGGGATGGTGTCATCAGTTTCGGCGACGATACCGACCGTACCAGTCTGGGATCTCCCATACCTGACATGACCATGGGCCTCAACTTATCGGTGGATTTCAAAGGATTCGATATTGGCGCCAATGCTTACGCTGCACTGGGTCAGGAAATTATCCGTAATTACGAAAGGCAACAACCCTATGCCAATCAACAGGCCTATTGGATAAACCGTTGGACCGGGGCGGGTAGCACCGATGAGTATCCAAGACTCACTACGGGAGCCACCCGAAACACCGTATTCTCCGATTTTTATGTAGAGGACGGGTCTTTTCTACGGTTACGGAATGTACAACTGGGATATACCCTACCTACTACCGTTTCGCAGAAAATCGGCATGAATTATTTTCGCTTTTACCTGGCAGCCAACAACCTGCTGACCCTAACCCGATATCAGGGTTTTGACCCGGATGTGGGTTCCGGAAACCCGCTTTTTGCCGGAGTGGACAATGGGATTTATCCTCAGGCAAGAACATTTATGGCAGGTTTTAACATTAAATTCTAAATACAATGAAGTATATATATCAATGGTCACTCGTCCTGCTATTCGGGACATTGACCGCTTGCGATAGCTTACTGGACATCGATCCGGAATTTACGCAGGATGCCGAAAATTTCTTTAATACGGAAGAAGATTTTGACAGAGCCATTATAGGTGTCTACGACATGATGCAACCAGCCTATCTGAACATGTGGATAGGGGAGATTGCTTCCGACAATGCCATTGCAGGTGGAGAAAGCGTGAATGATTCTCGCGGTCTTCACGAAATTGAAAACATGACCCATGGAGGTGTCAACGAAGAGTTGAGAGCCGTCATGCGGGTAAATTATACGGGCATTGCCCGGGCAAATTACATTTTCGAAAATCAGGAGAAAGTCGATTTCGAAGGAAAAGACCTGATACTGGCCGAGGCAAAATTCTTGCGCGCCTATTTCTACTTTAACCTGGTGAACTATTTTGGAGACATGCCGCTAATTGTGGACCGCAGGATTTCCATCAATGAGATTTCCACTGCACCGCGCACGCCAAAAACGGAGGTTTATCAGCAAATTGAATCCGACCTCAGGGAGGCCTTGGCGGTGTTGCCCTGGAATGTGGATCAAACCGGCCGTCTGACTAAAGGAGCCGCGATGGCCCTATTAGGAAAAGCCTTGCTGTATCAGCAGAAATACGAGGATGCTGCCACGATTTTGGGAGAGCTGATTGATACCAATCAGGCGGGATATGCCCTTTTTGAGAATTTCGAAACCCTGTTTCTCGCTCAAAATCAAAATGTGGCGGAAGATGTATTTACCATCCAATTCAGCGGATTGCAGGGAGGAGACTACGGATGCCTGGTCTGCCTGAATGGCAATGCTGCTGTAGGATTTCAAAGTATTCGCCAATACACCGGTCCGGTGTATGCCGATGGCAACAGTTACAACCTGCCCACCGAAGACTTGTATCAGGCATTTGAAGACGGAGACATCCGTAGGGATGCCAGCGTATTGGATTTAGATGCGTTTATTGCGGCACAGCCTAATCCGGATGAAATCACCTATGCGATAGGTGGTGGAGGCCATACCGGCTATTTCAATAATAAGTACATCAAACGGCTGGATGAGCTTGGCTTGCCCGATAACGATCTGACCAGCCCCTTGAATTACCGGGCGATCCGTTGGGCGGATGTGTTACTGATGGCTGCCGAGGCTTTCCAACGATCCGGGAACGATCAGAGGGCCCGGATGGAGCTAAACAAGGTTCGTTCCAGAGTAGACATGCCTGCCATTAACAGCTCAGATGATGCCTTGTATCAGGATATTTTGCAAGAAAGAAGGCTCGAACTCTCCGGAGAAGGACTACGGTTCTTTGACTTGGTTCGGACAGGCCAGGCAGCTGATCGGATCAATGGCTTTATAGCAGGTCAACACGAGTTGTTTCCCATTCCTCAGGTGGAAATTGATCTGGCAGGGGGTAATTGGGAACAAAATCCAGGATATTAAACATATAAACTCATGAAAAAATACCTAAACTTCATCCTATTAATGCTGCCTTTGTTTCTTATGGCTGCATGTGTTGAGGAATACAGTTTGCAGGAAGTGCCTCCCTCAGAGGAAGAGGCGGATTTTAGCTTTGAACCAACGGAGGAAAGTGACAATATCCTTCAGTTTACGGCTTCCAATGACTTTTTCATTATGAACTGGGATTTGGGAAATGGTAGTGCCGGAACCGGACAGACGGTCACCGGTACCTATCCAACGGCCGGAACCTATACGGTCAGCCTGACGGTATTTAATGCAGGAGGCAGCGTTACGATGAGCAAGGAAATTGTAATTGCAGAAACCGACCCCCTGCTTTTGGACAAACCGCTTTATAATTTATTGACGGGTGGTGTCGAAGCTACGGAAGGTAAAACCTGGAAAGTGGATGCCAGTCGGCAGGGCCACTTTGGCCTGGGACCCAATCCTTCTCAGGCAGGCGATTTCCCGGAATGGTATGAAGCCCAGCCCAACGAAAAGGCAGGCTCGGGTATGTACACCGACCGGTACACCTTTTACCTGGCCGACTTTGCTTTTGACATGGAAACTGACGGGCTGGTTTATCTGAATGCAGCCCAGGGGACTAATTTTCCGGGTTCCTTTGATCCCGGAGTGGGTGACCTTTCTGCTCCGTATGAAGCCCCTGAAGGGCTAAAATGGAGCATGGCCGAGCCGGAAGATAGCTATCCGGAACTGACCATATCCCAGGGAGGCTTTCTAGGCTACTTTGCCGGAGGAAGGACCTACCAAATTATAACCATCGAAGAAAATGAAATATTGCTTCGTTTCGTGGATCAGGCCAATACCGAATTTGCCTGGTACATTCGCCTGATCCCTGAAGATTACGTACCGGAAGAAGAAACGCCGGAGCCCGAACCCGAGCCGGTGGACCCCGGAACACTATCCCTCCAAAGCCTGATCGGTGACGGTAGCAAAGCCTGGAAACTGAAACCAGTCGCCGGAGCCTTCGGGGTAGGCCCTGCACCGGGAAGTGATGAATTTTATCCCAATGGTGAGGATATCTCGGAAGCCCGTGCCTGTTTGTTTAACGATCGGTTTATTTTCAACGAAGACGGTACCTATGCCTACGATCCTGTGGATGATATCTACGGAGAAGCGTATATGGGGGTAGAAGAAGGCTGTCAGCCGGTGGCCAACCTTGCCGGAACGGCTGGAGAAGCCTGGGGAGCTGGCACGCATGATTTCAGCTTTACCGAGGCTACCGAAACGGAAAACGCACGGATAACGGTTACCGGGACCGGTGCATTTATTGCCCTTCCCAAGGCTTTCAATGGCGGTGAATACCAATCAGGACCACCTGCTGATGACCGTGCAGTTACCTACGAGGTGATTGGGTATACGAATGAAGAAGGAGTCGAAGAACTGACGATCACCATAGATATTTCGGATTCGGGTTCTGTTTTCTGGACATTCGTGCTTATTCCGGATAACCAATGATGATGCTTATGATGACCAAAGCAATTCAAGGTTTATTTCTATTCCTCACCCTTCTTTCGACCCAGGCTTGCGAGCAGGAGGAAGTAGATGGGCAGGTAGTCTTGCCCAGCAACCTGGAAGTTTCCCTGGAGAAACAGGCGAACGGGCTGGTGCAGGTTACCTTTACGGCGGAAAAGGCTAACTTTTTCCGGGTGAGTTTCGGTGCCGAAAGTGAATTGCCGGAGTTGGTGAGTGGAAACGAAGCAAGCTACCGCTACGGCAGCCCCGGAGTGTATACCATTCGGGTGCAGGCCCATGCTACGGAAACTAACTTTATCAGTGAAGAAAGGACGATCACCATTTCCGAACAAGATCTGGGCCTGGGCATTCCGGAATCGGGCTTTACCTCTCCGGAGCGTTACGAGGGGTATTCCCTGGTTTGGCGGGACGAGTTCGAGGGAACAAGTCTTTCCGGAGACTGGGTGGCAGAAATCGGAGACGGTTGCCCGAACTTGTGTGGCTGGGGAAATAATGAACTCCAGTTTTACCGTAGAGAGAATGCCGAATTGAAAGACGGGTATTTGGTGATTACGGCAAAAGAAGAGTCCATGGGAGGAAAAAACTATACTTCTAGCCGGCTAAAAACGCAGGGGCAGCAAAACTTTCAGTTTGGAAGGATTGATTTTCGGGCCGCCTTGCCCAGGGGACAGGGCATCTGGCCGGCATTTTGGATGCTGGGAGAAAGCATTACCGAAACGCCCTGGCCGGCCAGTGGAGAAATCGACATCATGGAAATGATCGGAGGGGCTGCCGATGGACGGGACAATACCGTTCACGGAACGCTTCACTGGGATAATAACGGTGCCTATGCCACTGCCGGCGGAAAAACCTCACTCCCTGAAGGAGCCATTTTCAAGGATAGCTTTCACGTATTTTCCATCATTTGGACCGAAGAGTCCATTACCTGGCTGCTGGATGATGAGGAGTTTCATGAGATAAACATCGCTTCCGGTGCCATGGATGAATTTCGGGAGCCGTTTTTTCTGCTGATTAATCTGGCGGTAGGCGGCAATTGGCCCGGAAATCCGGATGCCAGTACCAACTTCCCCCAACAATTGGTGGTGGATTATGTGCGGGTCTTTCAGCGGGAGTAAGGGATTACCTATTTCCTATTGGTTATATAGAAGCGGTTCTCAAGGGAGCCGCTTTTTTTCTTAGCTTAAAAATTAAGGATAAAAGGGTTTCACGCAGCGGGCGCAGCGAAAGGCGCGGCGATCGCAGCGGGTTGGGTTCATCGGGTTGTTGTCTTGGTGAGCCCTTCTCGTCAATGGTAGGCTTAACATTTAAAAAACGCAAAAATCGGGATGACGGTGTAAAAAAACCAACCCCGGTAGGGGTGACATGTTGGTAGCCCCGGGTAAGCCGACGCAGGAGGTGCGACCCGGGGTAAAATAGCGTTGGTTTTAAAGCATTAGCCGCAAGCAAGTTCAATAGTGAAACGAGCCTTTCGCTAATGCCAGTGGCCCCTTGATCTTTAAATTCTGCTTTAAATTCTGCCATCGGTAAAAGATGAGAAAAGAAAATTCAGGCAAGTGGAGGCAAAATTCTGGGCCTGGGAAAAAGGGTTTCACGCAGCGAAATGCGCGACGAACGCAGCGAGGGGCAATGCAGAGGATTGGGTAAATCAAGTTTCCGTACTCAGGTGGTATGTAAATGGGGATATGTGATAGTCCCCGCCGCGTCCACCGCGACCCCTTTGCGGCCGCCGCGTGAAACACATACGCTGCCTTATGGGGTCTTGGCTAGGGTACAGCGAAACGGCAACAGTATTTTTACCTGCAGCTAAAATAAGTAAGATAGAACAACCGCCCTTATTTTCAAATGACCCTATTGCCGCCGGGCAAATGCTTCCTTAGCGGCATCCAGAAACTCCACAAACTTCTGAATATCTGTTTCGTAGGCGATGGGATTCACCAGCAATTCCTCCTCATGATCCAGAATGACATAATAGGGCTGTGCATTGTTATTGAATCGCGTGATTTGAAAATCGGCGTTTTGTTTGCCGATGGTGGTTTTTTCCTTGTTGTCGTACGTGGAAATATACCATTCCGATTCGGGTAGGGTGTAGCGTTCGTCAATGTACAGGGCCACCATCACAAAATCCTCTTTCAGCCTTTTCAATACCCTTGGATCAGACCAGACGCGTGCTTCCATTTCCCGGCAATTCACACAGCCATGCCCCGTAAAATCGATAAATAAGGGTTTATCCTGCCTTCTGGCTGCTTCCAGGGCCTGCTGGTAATCGAAGTAGCCCTGAATGCCGTGTGGGAAATGAAGGAAATCGGCGTATTTCGGAACCTCATCCAGTTCCTGATCCGAAGACGAAGCGTTTTCCCTGCTGATCTTTACCAAATCAAAATCATGGGAAGATATGGGAGGAAGGTAGCCGCTCAGTGCTTTTAGCGGGGCTCCCCACAAACCGGGTATCATATAGACCACGAATACAAAAGTGACCATGGCCAGCAGCAACCGGGGAACGCCCAGGTATTCCAGGGGACTGTCGTGTGGAAGCCGCAATTTTCCCAGCAGGTAGAGTCCCAACAGGGCAAAAATGACAATCCAGATAGCCAGATAAATATCCCGGTCCAGCATTCCCCAATGGTATACCTGGTCGGCAATACTCAGGAACTTAAAGGCCAGCGCCAATTCCAAAAATCCCAGGACCACCTTGACAGAATTAAGCCAGCCGCCTGATTTGGGAAGTGAATTAAGCCAGCCCGGAAAAATAGCAAAGAGGGTAAAAGGAAGCGCAAAGGCCAGCGCAAAGGCAAACATGCCTAAAATGGGTTTTAACAGGGCACCACCGGCTGAACTGATCAATATAGATCCCACAATAGGACCGGTACAGGAAAAGGAAACGAGCACCAGGGTAAACGCCATAAAGAAAATACCGGCTATTCCTCCTTTATCCGCTTTGGCATCTATTTTATTCACAAAACCAGTGGGCAGGGTGATCTCAAATAGGCCGAGAAAAGCCAAGGCAAAGAAAATGAAAACGGCGAAAAAGAAAATATTGGGTAACCAATGGGTAGAAAGCCAATTGGCAAATTCCGGCCCTTGTACGGCAGCGACAATGGTTCCTGCAATGGTATAGATAGCGATGATGGAAAACCCGTAAATAAAGGCGTTACGATACCCCTGAAATTTGGAATTCGCCCTGCCGGTAAAAAAGGTTACCGTCATGGGAATCATGGGAAACACGCAGGGAGTTAGCAAAGCAGCCAAGCCAGCCAGAAAGGCAATGAGCATGAAGCTAACTAAGGAAGACTCCGGCTGTTCCAAGGTAATGGTGGACGATTCCCCGGTCTCCTTTTCTTCCTCTGCATTGAACAGGTCAGCATCGGAAGCTTCCGGTTCGGATGAACTTGCCGGGGCATTTCCCAATGCAATAGAGAAATCCTCCTGATAGTTGATGCACTGGTTGGTAATATCGGAACACATTTGGTATTCCAGGGTACCTTGAATCAGCACATCTTCTTCTTCGATCAGCAGGGTCTGTTGAAATTCCCCTTCCTTGTCAAAATAGGTGACCTCTCCTTCCCATACTTCCTCATACTTGGTTTTTGGATTTATAGCGGTCAAATCCCCGACCGGGCGGAATCCTTTTTGGTCTTCCCAAACGATCTCAGTCAGCAAAGGCCCCAGGTTGGGATCAAAATCATTGGAATAGATGTACCAATTGATAGGAATGGCAGCATTTAGAATCAGGGTAACTTCTTCTCCGACCCCGGCTTCCGGATTATCTATCCGTATATCCCACTTGGGGGGAGAAATTACCTGAGCGTTCAGGCTGGTCGCAAAAGCAAGCAGGAAAAAAAGGGGAATCAAATAAGATACCTTCATAAATTTTATGGGCCATTCAATGGTTCAGAAATCAATCCATTCCCTCTATTAATTAAAAAGGTACTGGATAAGTTCCTGAGAGTAGTGATTAGGATTTTTCCTTTGAAAGTTGGTGGAAATGCTTAAAAAACAAGGCAATGGTTTCGATGCCTTTCAGGTAATTAGCAACCCCATAATGTTCGTTTGGAGAATGAATTGCATCGGTATCCAGTCCAAATCCCAATAAAATTGGGTCCAGGCCCAATACCTTCTGAAAGAGTGCCGTGATGGGGATCGACCCCCCTTCCCGGGTAGGGATGGCTTTTTTACCAAAGGCTTCCTGAATGGCGGCTTCTGCTGCCTGATAGCCGATGGAGTCGGTAGGAACCACTGCAGCTTGTCCTCCATGGTGGGGAACCACTTTCACTTTTACGGCGGGAGGAGCGATGCGTTTAAAATGCTGTTCAAATAACTGGGCGATGGCTTTGTGCTCCTGATCGGGGACCAGGCGCATGGAAATCTTCGCATGGGCTTTGGAAGGCAGTACGGTTTTGGCTCCCTCTCCTATGTAGCCGCCCCAAATACCATTCACGTCCAGCGTGGGCCGGATGCCTACCCGTTCAATGGTGGTGTACCCTTTCTCTCCATAGGTTTCTTTTACATCCAGCTTTCGCTTGAAATCCGCTTCCTCAAAAGGAGCTTGATTTAATTGCTTTCGGTATACCGGGCCGTACTCCTGCACCTGATCGTAAAATCCCGGGATGGTAATGTGGTTGTCCTCATCGTGCAGGGAAGCGATCATTTTACACAACACGTTGATGGGATTCGCTACGGATCCACCGAAGGTTCCGCTGTGCAGGTCCTTATTGGGCCCTGTGACTTCCACCTGCAGGTAGGCTAGCCCGCGCAATCCCACCGTCACGGAGGGATGTTCCAGCGAAATCATGGAAGTGTCCGAAATCAATACCACGTCCGCTTTCAGCTTTTCCTGATTTTTCTGAACAAAGAGGTCCAGGTTTTCGGATCCCACCTCCTCTTCTCCCTCAATCATGAATTTCACATTGCATTGAAGCATGCCTTCCGCTATCATGGCTTCAAAGGCCTTCACATGCATGTAAAACTGCCCCTTGTCATCCGCTGATCCCCGTGCGAAAATGGCCCCTTCCGGGTGCAGTTCTGTGTTACGAATCACGGGTTCAAAGGGAGGAGAATCCCATAACTCCAAAGGATCTGCTGGTTGCACATCGTAGTGACCATAGATTAAAATGGTAGGGGCTGCCGGATCAACGATCTTTTCTCCGTACACGATGGGGAAACCAGCCGTTGCGCAGATTTCGGCATGGTCGACCCCGGAGGCAATTAACTTCTCTTTGACAAATTCGGCGGCTTTCACCACTTCTTCCTTATAGGCCGGGTCTGCACTGACAGAGGGGATTTTCAGTAAGTCTACCAATTCATCTAAAAACCGGGGAGAATTTGCTGCTATGTAACGCTGAATGGACATGTATTTTTCGTTCTTGATTTCAAGATCGAAATTAATGCTTTTTAAAGGATTTTCCTTTATAATTTAAAACTTACCAGCTTGCCCTCCTTTTTGGAAAGCATGTGGGCCGGGACTACATTTCGAATCTCCTCAAAAAGTAGGGAAACCAACTTTTGTTTCAGAAAGCTACGGGTGAGAATCAGGCTTACCTCCCGGACGGGAGCCTCTCCCCGAAAAGGCCGCAGCCTGCTTTTTTCCTCTTCACTCAGGCCTTCTGTAGCCAGCTCAGGTAGCAGGGTGATTCCCTTGTAGCGGTTGACCATGTTTTTCAATCCTTCCAATGAACCACTTTCGTAGTGAAAATTCATCCGTTGAAATTTATTTTGATCGCAAAGGTTGAGTACCTGATCCCGAAAACAATGACCCTGCTGCAAGACCCACAGGTCTTCTGATAGAATGGCTCCTGCTTCCACCTGATCCTGTTTTAACAGGGGGTGGTACTTCGACAGGTATACGAAAAACTTCTCGTAGAAAATGGGCTTTTCCACGATTCCCGATTCCTCTAGCGGGGTGACCACCAGCCCTATATCCAGTTCGTCGTTTTTTAGCTTTTTTAAGATGTCTTCCGTTACCATCTCCTGTACTTGTAGCTGCACACGAGGGTATTTTTGGATAAAGTTTTGGATAAAAAGCGGCAACAAATAAGGAGCAATCGTGGGAATGACCCCCATTTTGATCAGGCCGCTCACATCTCCCTTCATTTGGGAGACCAACTCGAAGATTCCCTTGCTTTCGGAAACGACTTTTTTGGCCTGAGCAATGATCCTTTCACCGATTTCCGTGGGAATGACAGGCATTTTTGACCTGTCAAAGAGAATGACTCCCAATTCTTTTTCCAATTTACTCACCTGAGCACTCAGGGTTGGCTGGGTGACAAAACAGGCTTCGGCTGCATGGCCGAAATGGCGGCACTTATCGACTGCCAATATGTATTCCAGTTGCTGAATGGTCATTATACCTTTCTGGTGTGGCGTTAATTTCTCTTGCTAAATAGGCTTCGCAAATATAAAAATCTTTTTTCTTTTATTTAGATTTGATATAAATAATGCCTAATTTTGTCCTCAAACACCGTAATCATGAAGCAAATTCAAACGTTAATTCTTTCCTCCCTGATTTTGGCCGTAACCTTTTCCTGTGCTCAGAAAAGCTCGGAAGAAGAAGTAGTGAATGTTTACACGCACCGACATTACGATGCCGATCAGCAATTATTCGACGCTTTTACTGCCGAAACCGGAATCGAAGTCAATGTAGTTAGTGCCAGTGCCGACGAACTGATCCAGAAACTGGAGTTGGAGGGTGAAGGATCGCCAGCGGATTTGCTGATTACAGTGGATGCAGGCCGGCTTCATCGGGCTCAGGAAAAAGGCTTGTTTCAGGCAGTTTCCTCCTCGGTATTGGAGCAAAACATCCCTGCAAAGTTTCGAAATCCGGAAGGCCTCTGGTTTGGGCTGACTTTCAGGGCCCGAATAATGGCCTATCATAAAGAAAGGGTAAATCCGGAAGAGTTGGATACTTACGAAAGCCTTACCGAACCGCAATGGGCAGGAAGGGTATTGACCCGGTCTTCTGAAAACATTTACAACCAATCCCTGCTGGCTTCTCTAATTGTGGCACATGGGCCCGAAAAAGCCAAGGAATGGGCGGCCGGACTTTTGGCTAACATGGCCCGGGACCCGAAAGGAAGCGATCGGGATCAGGTGAAAGCCGTTGCTTCCGGAGAGGGAGATGTGGCCATTGTGAACAGCTACTACATAGGGATCATGCTAAATGATGCCAATCCGGAGACGGTTAAAGCTGCGGAGCAGGTAGGTATATTTTTTCCCAATCAAAATGACAGGGGGACCCATATCAATATTTCCGGAGCAGGGGTAACCCGTCATGCTCCCAACAAGGAAAATGCCATTCGTTTGATTGAGTTTTTATCGGAGGAAAAATCGCAGCAAGTTTTGGCCAATGTAAACTACGAATACCCCGTAAATCCGAAGGTGTCACCTTCCGAATTGCTTCAGAGTTGGGGAGATTTTAAAGCCGATTCCATAAACCTGTCACTACTTGGCGAAAATAACAGGCAAGCAGTAATTATTTTTGATGAAGTAGGCTGGAAATAATTAGCAAGTAAGATTGGAAATTGCCAAACAACGAATTTACTGGTGGAATAAGTGGATGACAGGCACCTTACTGGTACTGTTGTTAATAGCTACGCCTCTTTTTACGATTCTTTTTAAGCTGACCGACCCACCAGGTGAAAGTTGGATGCATCTTAAGGATACCTTGCTGGCGGGTTATTTTAAAAATACGGTGATTTTACTCGTAGGGGTGGGTATTGGCACCTTTTTATTGGGCGTATCGACTGCCTGGGCCGTAACCAATTACCAGTTTCCCGGTAGGAGGTATTTTGAGTGGCTCCTGATTTTACCATTGGGATTTCCGGGATACATCATGGCCTATACCTATACCGGTATGCTTGATTATTCGGGTCCTTTGCAAGCCTTTCTTAGAAATACCCTGGGTTTTCAGGTCGTTGGAAGCATCGTGGATATCATGAACCTTCCCGGGGCAATTTTTATTTTGTCTATCACCTTGTTTCCCTACGTGTATTTGTTATCCAGAGCTTCTTTTCTGCGGCAATCCCGAACCCTGCAGGAGGCGGCTGCCCTTTTGGGAAGTAATGGCTGGCAAACCTTTCTGAAAGTGGCCCTTCCTATGGCCCGTCCTGCCATTGTCGGGGGCATTGCTTTGGCCTCCATGGAGGTGCTAAATGATTACGGCACCGTCAAATATTTCGGAGTAAGTACTTTTACGACCGGAATTTTCCGATCCTGGTTCTCCATGGGCGATGTGACGACAGCCATTTATCTGGCCGCCATTCTGATGCTTTTGGTGTTTGTCATTTTATTGCTGGAGGGATGGCAGCGGGGCCACAGGCGGTTTTCATCCAACCATTCGATAAGCAAGCCATTGGTAAGCGTAGTGCTCCCTACCGGGAAAAAGTGGCTACTCACCTTTTTTTGTTCCACGCTATTTTTCCTCAGTTTTTTTGCTCCCTTTTTGCAAATTATTCAATGGGTTTGGTTGACGTATCAGCAATCAATGAATGCCGATTTCTTCTATTTAGTGCTTAGAAGTTTCGGATTGGCAGCGGCAGCAGGCCTGCTGGTGGCCGTGATAGCGGTAATTTTGTTGTATACCTTACGATTAAGCTCCCTACCCTGGCTGAAAAATGTGACCCGCATCGGCACGCTTGGATATGCCATTCCAGGAGCCGTGATAGCCGTCGGCATTATGGTGCCTGTATTGGGTTTGGACCAGTGGTTGCGGGAAAATCTTTTATCAGACCGAATGGGGATGGTCATTTCGGGTACGATTTCGGTGCTTATTTTTGCGTATATCGTTCGGTTTATGGCCGTGGGTTATCATCCGATTGATGCCGGATTTCAAAAAATCGGCATTCACGTGAATGAGGCCGGAAGGCTTTTGGGTAAAAGCAGCTGGAAAACCTTGTGGAGAATCGATTTGCCCTTGATCAAAGCAAGCGTATTGAGTGGCATATTGCTGGTGTTTGTGGATGTTTTAAAAGAATTACCCTTAACTTTGATTCTTCGACCGTTTAACTATCATACGTTAGCCACCAAAGCGTTTGACATGGCCACTAATGAAATGATAGCGGAATCGGCCAATGCCTCTCTGATCATTATCCTTACGGGAATAGTACCCATTGTTTTTCTGAACAGGATGATCCGGAAGGCGAACGTGTAGGAAAACTGACATTTTTGAATGAATATACTCAGGCTGCAAGGCATCGATAAAAAATATGCAAGTTCCGAAGATTATGCGGTAAAGGACATCTCTCTGGAAGTAAGGAAAGGAGAGATTCTGGCACTGGTCGGGGAAAGCGGCTCTGGAAAAACCACCCTGCTCCGTTTGATTTCCGGCTTGGAACACCCCGATGCCGGCACGATCACGCTATCGGAGCAAACCTTGGTGGAGGGAAGTAGATCGGTGCCCGCAAATGAACGGAATGTGGGCATGGTTTTTCAGGATTATGCACTTTTCCCCCATCTCAATATTCTAGACAATGTGAAATTTGGGATCAGGGCCTCGCAGGGAAATGCCAATGATATCGCAACGCAAACATTAAAGCTGGTAGGTTTGAATGAAAAGCCCACCAAATATCCACACCAGCTTTCAGGTGGTCAGCAACAACGCGTGGCCCTCGCAAGAGCCATAGCCCCCAATCCGACCATTCTGCTGCTGGATGAACCATTCAGTAACCTGGACGGGGTCCTTAAGGACCAGGTCAGGGAAGAAACGCGTCAAATTATCAAAAAAGCGGGAATCACCGCTTTGTTTGTAACGCACGATACCCGGGATGCCCTTTCTACCGCTGATCGGGTGGCCATTCTTCACAAAGGTTACCTTCAGCAACTGGATAGCCCAAAGAAATTATACGAAAAACCGGTTAACCCGTACGTGGCCAATTTTTTTGGGCGAAGAAACCAGGTGTTGGCGACGGCTACTGATGACGGGTTTTATACCTCTTTCGGTTTTATCACTGATGAAAGGTCCCGAAATTTCCAGAATAAGGTAAAAATCCTTTTCCGCCCCGAAGAGATAAAAATCAAGAAAAGTCTGAGGCAGGCACTGATCGGTACCGTCAGGCAAAGTGCCTATTTTGGTGACCATCAAATGGTCCGCCTGGCAGATGAAAATGGAAAGTGCATTTATGTTCGTGCGACCCCAACCCGCCATTTTACCAACGGTAGTAGCGTATTTTTCACCATCCGGTCCTTTAGTGTGGAAGATGCTTTCTAAAAGGTCGCTGTTTCAATACATCCCTGCGAAAGGCATAAGTAGATCCTAATGTCCAATTTTAAAGCGCTGCCGATTTCCTGATTTTTCCAGGCTTGGCAGTCGGGAGGTTTCACCTGCCGCTTTTATTCTGTATATTTATTTCAGTCAACTGGACAATTCCTGGTTTTCATGTATGTCACATTAGATCCATTCCAAAATGAACCCTTTGCACGCACTAAATACCTTGTTTGTGAAAGTTTCCTTTGCTTTTATCATGCTGTTCCTTGTTTATGCCTGCGGACAGGGCAATCAGTCTTCGGAAAAGGAGGAAACGGTTGCCGCTGAGGAATCTTTTACGCCGAATCCAAAGGTGGTGGCGGAAAAGCCCGTTACTACCCTGGAAATAGGCGACAATGCTCCCGACTTCAGGTTGCCGGGGGTAGATGGCCACTACCACGAACTTTCGGATTATCAGGACAAAGAAGTTTTGGTGATTAACTTCACCTGCAATCACTGCCCTACTGCCCAGGCTTACGAACAGCGGTTTATTGATCTGGCGGAGGAATACAGCGATCAGGGCGTTCAGTTCATTGCCATTTCCCCCAATTCACCGATAGCCGTACTTCCTGAAGAATTGGGCTACACGGATCTGAACGATGACTTAGAAAGCATGAAAATCCGTGCTGAGGAAATGGATTATAATTTCCCCTATCTATACGATGGGGACGAGCATCACTTTTCCACTGCCTATGGTCCTACGGCAACGCCACATATTTTCGTTTTTGATGCGGACCGAAAACTGACCTATCAAGGCCGGATAGATGCTTCCGAAAAGCCCGGGACCGGAAAAGCAGAGGATGCCATCTATGCCATCGAAAAGACCCTCCAGGGAGAGGCTCTGGCTGCCGACCGGGCCACTACACCCGCCTTTGGCTGTTCCATCAAATGGGCCTGGAAAAACGAATATACCCTCAAGGTAAACGAAGAATGGAAAGAAAAGCCGGTGGAACTGTCTACTATCAGCTTGGATGAGCTGGAAAACCTGTTGGAAAATGACAGCGATCAACTACGATTAGTGAATTTTTGGGCTACCTGGTGTGGGCCCTGTATCGTGGAGTATCCTGAATTCATTGAAATCCAACGCATGTATGGCAATCGGGATTTTGAATTTGTGTCGGTCTCGCTGGACAATCCGGAATCTGCCGACAAAGCTCTGAAATTTCTGCAAAAAAAGTATTCCGCAACCACCAATTACCTGGTGGATACCGATGATAAATATGCCATTATCGAGGTGGTAAAAAATGATTGGGATGGTAGTCTTCCCCTAACCCTGCTGATAGAACCGGGAGGGAAGGTGTATCACAAAATTCCCGGAACCATTGATCCCCTGGCAATGAAAAGAACCATTGTGGACCATCCTATGATCGGCAGGTATTATTAATAGTAACCAAAGTGTTGTTCTGCCTGGAAATCCTTGACGATCCCAATTTTACCACCCCCCTACTCCCCCTCCTGAAAACAGGAGAGGTTTGGGCAGTGGTGAATGACAATCCGTTTTTCCGGAATCAATTGTCAAAGGGATCTTCCTCATCATCGTCCTCTAATCCGGGATTTCCGAGATCGAACATGCTGCTGAAAAGGTCCTTGAATTGCATGCCGGTATCCAGCAGCTTTTTGCTTAGCTGGCTGTATTCTGCCAGTCCGTGTAGGGCAAATTCCATGTAGAATTCTTTTTCCTTTTCAGGCAATTCTTTTACAAATTCCGTAACAATCTTCTCCAATCCAGGTACCTGGTGTAAGTCGGATTTATAGGTTTTGTCGGTATGCGAAGCCAAAATATCCAATTCATTTCCTTCTCCAAACCAGGCCAGGGGTAGTACATAGGGATTGCCTTCCTTCTCTTTCTTCTTTTGTTCGGGAGAAGGGAAGTACTGTACAAACAAACTTCGGATGGCCTTTCCGATCAGGTTGTGCGCCACCAGGCCAGCTCCCTCCTGTTCTCCTTCATAGACAAGTTCTACCTTTCCTGTGATGGCAGGAATGACACCAATAAGGTCCACAATCCGTACCATGGTCTGGTTTTCATTATTCAGGTACAATCTCCTCTCGGCAGCAGAAATGAGGTTTTCGTAAGCGGAAATCGTAAGCCTTGCCGAAACGCCACTTTTCTCATCCACGTACTCGCTGTCCCGGGCTTCTATGGCAATTTGCTCAATCAGGTCCTTCATAAGTTCCGGCACGTGGATCTTATCCAGAGGCCGATTGGTCAACTTGGCTTCCTGTTGGGTTATTTTTCTACCTATTTCAATGTTTTTTGGATAATGGGTAATGATCTGACTTTCGATCCTATCTTTCAGAGGCGTCACAATACTTCCCCTGTTGGTATAATCCTCCGGGTTCGCGGTAAATACAAACTGTATATCCAGCGGAAGCCTCAGCTTAAAGCCTCTGATCTGAATATCTCCCTCTTGCAGGATATTAAAAAGTGCCACCTGAATCCTTGCCTGTAAATCCGGCAATTCATTGATCACAAAAATGGATCGATGAGATCGGGGCACTAATCCAAAGTGAATGACTCTTTCGTCATTGTAGGAGAGTTTCATGGTGGCGGCCTTAATGGGGTCTACATCCCCAATCAAATCGGCAACCGACACATCCGGTGTCGCAAGTTTTTCCGTGTATCGGTCCTCCTTAGCCCACCAAACTACCGGGGTATCGTCTCCTTTTTCCTGAATCAACTCCCGGGCAAAAGTAGAAATAGGCCGCAACGGGTCGTCATTGAGTTCAGCACCTTTAACTACCGGAACGTAATCGTCCAGTAAGAGGGTCATCATCCGTGCAATCCGGGTTTTAGCCTGCCCCCTTAATCCAAGCAGGTTGATATTGTGACCGGAGAGAATCGCGCGTTCAATATCCGGGATTACGGTATCTTCGTAGCCCCAAATGCCTTCAAAAACATTCTCCTTATGTTGTATTTTATGAATCAGGTTTTGCCTTAACTCTTCTTTTATGGTTTTCCCTGAGTAGCCTACGGCCTTTAACTGTCCCAGGGTTTGTATTTTCAGTCGATCTTTGTTGGTCATTTTTTGGTATTCCATGCTTTAAAAACGTTTCGTTCGGTTTCTTCTGTAATCTTCGAAAATCAAATGACCCAGGCCTTTGAGATTGCTGTAGTAGGCGTTACCGTTATTGACGGTGGTAAATTCTTTGACAAATTCTTTTAGATAGGGGTCGGAGGCGATCATAAAAGTGGTGACAGGGATTTTCAATCGCCGACACTGCGCTGCCAGTTTTAATGTTTCCTTCAGTATTTTGCTATCAATGCCGAAGCTATTTTTATAATATTTGATGCCTACCTTCAAACAGGTAGGTTTTCCATCCGTGATCATAAAAATCTGCTTATTGGGATTTTTCCTCCGCCTCAACAGATCCATGGCCAGTTCCAGACCTGCTACCGTGTTCGTATGGTAAGGGCCAACCTGCAGGTAGGGAAGGTCTTTGATGGCTATCTGCCAGGCATCGTTGCCAAAAACGATTACGTCCAGGGTGTCTTTCGGGTAGCGGGTCTTGATCAGCTCTGCCAGGGCCATGGCTACCTTTTTGGCAGGCGTAATCCTGTCCTCTCCATAGAGGATCATGGAATGGGAAATATCAATCATCAGAACGGTGGAGGTCTGCGTCCGGGTCTCGCTTTCCACCACTTCCAAATCATCCTCAGTCAACAAATAGTCTCCCGAAAATCCGTGGTTTGCCTGCGCATTTCTAAGGGAATCGGTAAGTGCGATTTGATCCAGGTTGTCGCCAAATTGAAAGGGCCGTCTTTCGGAGCCCCTTTCCTCTCCGGGCCCGGTATGGGTGGTTTTGTGCTGCCCGCCTTTTCCTTTTTTTAGCTTTCCGAAAATTTCCTCCAACGCGCTTTTTCGAATGGTCTGTTCGGCCTTTCCGGTAATTTTAATCGATCCTTTTCCCTGCTTCTCGTCCAGGTACCCCTTGCTTTTCAAATCCTCGATAAAATCACCAATTCCGTAACCAGGAGTGGTCATCTGGTAGCGTTTGTCCAGATTGGTCAGCCAGCTGAGTGCTTCGGCTACATCTCCACCGGTCATGGTGACTAATTGAAGGAAAATGTCCAGTAGCTGATCAAAGGTATTCTTATCGGGATCTTTCTGCGGGACAAATTTGGTAAATCTGAAACCTTTCATAACTCCTTAACAAAATATTACTGCCAGAGGTTTTCGCTTTTCGAAATCCCTTATTGATTTTCGATGAGTGAGATGATCTCATCGGCCTGAAGATGGCAATTGAGCCATTCTTCCTCAAAACTCGCACCGTATTTCTTGTAAAATTTGATGGCCGGTTCGTTCCAATCCAGCACCTGCCACATCATGCCTGTGCAACCTTCTTCCAGCGATTTGGCCAGGACCGCCTCAAATAGCAATTTACCCGCGCCCTTTCCTCTCTCCGACGCGGTGATAATGTAATCTTCCAGGTAGAGCCGTTTTCCTTTCCAGGTGCTGTAGCGGTAGTAGTAAATGGCCGTTCCGATAATGGGTCCATTACCTTCTTTTTCAACCACAAAGAAACCAAAGACAGGGTTCGGACCAAAGCCATCTTTTTCCATTAATTGTACGGTATTGGTTACCTCATCGGGTGCCTTTTCATAAAGGGCTAGTTCCTGGATGAGGGCAAAGACCTGCGGTAGGTCTTCTTTTTTTCCTTTTCTAACGATATACATGAATTGAAATTAATAAAAAGGACCCACTTTAGCCCAATTCGGTTCTCCTTTCTTGGAAAATTAACCGGAGGATGGGGCAGGGCAATTGCCGCACGATTTTTATCTTTGGTAAAACAACTCTATTTGCCATGTTCTTATCCATCGATGCCGGTAATTCGACCATTATTTTTGGTTTGTATAGGGAGGGAGCTGAGTCCTGGCCCCCCACCCTTAGCGTGGATAGCCATAAAAACCTGACGGTTTTTCAGCTTGAAAAGAAGCTGGGTCACTTCTTTTTGGAGAATGACTGGAAGCTTGAATCCGTTACCGATATTGGCTTGAGTACGGTGGTTCCTGATTTAGCACCCGTACTCTTGCAATGTTGTGAAAACTTTTTTGGGATGACTCCTTATCTGATCGACGGAAACAGCTATGAAAGGCTCCCGGTAAAAACGGTAAACCCACACGAAATAGGTAGTGATCTGATGGCTAACATCACCGCCGCTTACGCGTATTTCAGGGAAGCCTGTATCGTGGTAGATTTTGGGACTGCCCTGACCTTTAGCATCGTGGATGAGCAGGGGCAAGTCATTGGGGTAAACATCGTTCCCGGAATCAAAACGGCTATAAATGCGCTTTTCACCGGAACGGCCAAATTACCCAAGGTAACCTTGGAAATGCCGGATTCGGTATTGGGAAAAAATACGATTCATTCCATACAGGCAGGAATCTTTTACGGCTACACGGCCCTGGTCAAGGGGATGCTGAAAGCCATTGCGGCGGAGACCAATCAAAGCTACAAGGTAGTGGCTACCGGTGGACTTTCAGCAGTGATGGACCATCTTCATGATCAATTTGATCTGATAGACAGGCACCTGACCTTAAAGGGAATCTATCAGATCACGAATTCAAACAGAAATGAGCAGGTCAGCGGCGGGCACTGACAGGTCGAAGTTTTGGAATATTGCCGATAAATAGGTAGTTTAATCACAGTTAAAATTTTGAACGTAAACCCCTTTTACTTATGAATGCCCAATCCCAGCCTTTTGATTATTTTCTGGATGTAATTAAAAATAAATACGCGCAATTTGATGGCAGGGCCAGGAGAAGCGAGTATTGGTACTTTGTGCTGTTTAATATTCTAATCAGCGTTGGTATCGGAATCGTGGGAACCCTCCTCGATCTTTCATTTTTGAGTATGATTTATAGCTTAGCCATATTTATCCCGGGTATAGCGGTGGCTGTGAGGAGACTCCATGATACAGGAAGGTCAGGCTTATGGGTCCTGATTGGCTTGATTCCCGTCATTGGGGTGATTGTGCTGATCGTATTTTTAGTAGAAGACAGCAAACCTGCCAATCAGTACGGTCCCAATCCCAAAACGCAAAACAGTGGTATCGTATAAAAAAAAAGCGAGTCTTACTCAGACTCGCTTTTTATGATAATTTCTATAGGTTCTCCTGTGCTATCCAGGAATTTGTACTCCGTCACCGGTAGTGAAGAATCTTTAATCAGGCTGATCCATTTGTAATATTTAAAAAACCACTGAATCCTTTTTGAATAGATGCCATGTGTAAAGTAGGCATATAAATAAGGATGCATGGCTATTTTAATCTTCGATTCGTTTTGGTGTGTTGCAAGATGTTCTAAATCTTTTTCCAATTTGTCTGCCACCAATATGGAAGCCTGGATTTTTCCAGTTCCATTACAGGATGGGCAGGTTTCTTTGGTGACAATGTTCATTTCGGGTCGGACGCGTTGTCGGGTGATTTGCATCAGTCCGAATTTAGTGAGTGGGAGCACCGTGTTTTTTGATCGGTCATCTCTCATTGCGTCTTTCATTGCTTCGAAAATTGCCCGTTTGTTATCGGCTTTTTTCATGTCAATGAAATCAATCACAATGATACCACCCATATCGCGTAGCCTTAATTGTCTTGCAATTTCCTTTACCGCTACTAGATTGGTTTTAAGGCCGGTATTTTCCTGATCATTTTCCTGGTTGGACTTGTTTCCACTGTTCACATCTACCACATGAAGGGCTTCGGTGTGCTCAATAATGAGGTATCCGCCCTGGGGCAAACTTACCGTGGATCCAAACAGGCTTTTGATCTGTTTTTCAATACCAAAACTTTCAAAGAGCTTCGCTTTTCCGTTGAAAAGCTTAACAATTTTTTCTTTTTCTGGAGCAATCGATCTTATGTAAGATCGCATCTGATCGTAAATTACTTCATCCTCTACCGTGATTGCGTCGAAAGATTCGTTGAGTAGGTCTCTGATAATCGAGGAGGCCAAACTCATTTCTCCGATGATTTTGTCTTTTACCTTGGCTGTTTGCAGCTTTTTCATGCCTTCTTCCCATGATTCCAGAAGGTTTCTGAGATCTTTGTCCAATTCGGTGACAGATTGTCCTTCTGCCACAGTTCGGATGATCACCCCAAAATTCACGGGTTTGATAGACGTGATAAGCCTGGCTAACCTTCTTCTTTCCTCGGCACTTCGTATTTTTTTAGATACGTTCACCGTGTCAGAAAAGGGCACCAAAACCAGGTATCGACCAGCAAGGGAGAGCTCACAGGACAGTCGCGGTCCTTTCGTTGAAATCGGTTCTTTCACTACCTGCACCAAAACCTGATTGTTTTTAGACAATACCTGGGAAATTTTTCCCAGCTTGTCTATTTCAGGTTCATTTTCAAAGCCCTTCAGGTTAAATCCCTGGTGGCTCTTATTTCGGGTAACTTTAACCAGCTTATTCAAGCTGTTTACCCTAGGTCCAAGATCCTGATAATGTAAAAATGCGTCTTTTTCAAAACCAACGTCTATAAAAGCGGCGTTTAGGCCATTGACGATTTTTTTTACAGAGCCAAGATAGATATCTCCGACTTTAAACTTGTTGTCTTCTTCTTCTAAGTGAAGCTCAATCAAGCTTTTGTTTTTCAACAAGGCAATGCGACTACCGTTTTGAGAGGAATCAATTAATAATTCTGAACTCAAATTGTGTCTCTATTATGAAATAAAAGAACGTTTTTGTTTTAAGAAGTTATCGAATTACTTCTTTTTGTGTCTGTTTTTTCTCAATCTTTTCTTACGCTTGTGCGTAGCGATCTTATGTCTCTTCCTTTTTTTACCGCAAGGCATAATTTTATGGTTTAAAGTTTAACACTTATTTTAAATTATAATCTATCCAAATAATTCTCGATCCCTGAGAGGATCTGTGGATCATCCGTTTTCTGCTGCAGGGCTTCCAACTGCTTTTTGGCCTGGTTCTTTTGATTCGACTCAAATAAACTGACGCCCAGATAAAACTGTCCCTGTATGTTTTCAGGGTGATTGGCCACTAACCTTTCAAATCGCTCCACCGCACGCTTGTATTGACCGCTTTGCATGGACAAAATCCCCATATTGAACAGGGCCTCTTCGTTATCCGGATCCTGTTCCAGTATGTCCCTCAGCATGGTAATTCCCTGCATGGGATTGGACGAAGACACGTAGGTCATGGCTACTTTGGTCTTCAGGTCCAGCCTTTCCGGATTTTGTTCCAATACCTTTCCGAGATACAAACGGGCTTTTTCTGCCATTAGTCTGGTTTTGTCATCTTCCATGGCAAAACCAAAGGCTTCGTAGTACAAGTTGCCTGCTTTTTCCCAGTTCTCGAGTTCCGGAACCTTTTCGGCAATTAAGCCATAGTAATAAGCCGCACTGTCCAATTTTCCACCCTTTTCATAAACACTGGCGATGGAATCAGCAAATATAACAAAATTTTCGTCATCAGGTTCCCCTTCCATTTGACCCATCAGATTTTCAATCATTTCCAGGTCGGTGGCATTCAGGGAACTTCCATGTGAATTTGCCTCCGGATTAACATCAGATCCCAAACCACTTTCGCCTGTAGCGAGATCCCCCTGCTCATTTTCCACCACCACCAAAGGTAAGGAGTAAAGAAAATAAGTCAGTAATAAACCTACTACAACGAAAATAATTTGGGATCGCTTCATCTTTAACATTTACCCGAACTTAGTCCTGGGGAGCCAACTCTTTCACATTTTGGCTGTTTTTGATTTTTTCGATAAAAGATTTTGAAGGTTTAAAAGCGGGAACATAATGTTCGTCAATCACAATAGCTGTGTTTTTGGAAATATTTCTCGCAATTTTTTTAGCCCTTTTTTTGTTAATAAAACTGCCAAAACCTCTGACATAGATGTTATCTCCCTCTGCCATTGAATCCTTTACCACCTTAAAGAACGCCTCGACGGTCTGTGTAACATCGTCCTTCTGAATTCCTGTCTTCTCCGAAATCTTTGTGATTACCTCTGCTTTAGTCACTGTCTTAAAATTTTATTGTGTAATTCATTAGAGGCTTAACCTCCTATTAACCAAGTAATTTTGGGAGTGCAAATTTACAATAACCATTCCAATTAAAAAATAAAATGAACAAAATTAGCTTGTTTTGTCAAATAAGTGGTCGAAAATTAACCTATATAAATTTTGAATAGTAGCTATTTTACTGAAAAACTGCTCCGTTGGTATCCCCATAACCGCCGCGATTTGCCTTGGAGAGGCACAAGGGATCCATATATCATTTGGTTGTCCGAAATCATTCTTCAGCAGACACGGGTTGCTCAGGGGTTACCTTATTTTTACGATTTTGTAAATAAATTCCCCACTTTGGCACAATTGGCCGCAGCACCGGAGTCCGAGATCCTGCGGACCTGGCAAGGATTGGGCTACTATAGCAGGGCCCGTAACCTGCATGCTTGCGCCAGGGAAATCGTAGAGGAGCGCGAGGGAAAATTCCCCGATAATTATAAAGACCTTCTGAAGTTAAAGGGAGTGGGACCCTATACTGCGGCTGCTATCGCCTCCTTCGCCTTCCGTGAGCCCGTGGCTGTGGTGGATGGAAATGTTTACCGGGTTCTTTCCCGGTTTTTTGGGATTAGTACGGATATAGGCTCCCCTGCCGGTAAGAAAGCGTTCGAATTGCTGGCAAACCGGCTGATTCCAAAAAGCAATCCGGATGAATACAATCAGGCCATCATGGAATTTGGGGCGCTTCAGTGCGTCCCAACAAATCCGGATTGCCCGAACTGCCCACTCCAGCCGGACTGTTTTGCATCAAAACGTGAACTGGTACACAGCTTACCTGTAAAAGCGAAAAAAACCAAGGTTAGGCCACGATACTTTGTCTATCACTATATCCATGCCGCCGGTCACATTGTCGTGCGTAAACGAACTGCAAAGGATATATGGCAAGGATTGGTAGACTTCCCCTTAGAAGAATTCAGCAGCAAGGAAGCTATTTTTCCTCCGAAGCCTGAAAACCTGTCAGCTTTTCAGGAACTGGCATCCCTTGGACCGGTTTTTGAGCCCCACGCAGAAAAACCATGGAAGCACATTCTCAGTCATCAGCGAATTTTTGCTTCCTTCGTAGAGATCAAATTGGAAGCAGCACAAAAGCCGCAGTTGGAAAAGTGGGCTATGGAGAACGGTTACATACTGGCAGACGAACAGGCTTTGGAAGAAATGGGAAAACCCAAATTGATTGTCAGGTACTTGAATCAAAAAAAATAAATCATTACATTTAAATTAGGTAACACTAAGCACCGCGAATCAATAAACTAGCAAATCATGGCAGGAGTAAATAAAGTAATTCTACTGGGAAATCTGGGTGCTGACCCGGAAGTCAAGCACCTGGAAGGAGATAAGGTAGTGGCCAATCTACGGTTGGCTACCACTGAAACGTACAAGGATCGATCCGGAAACCGGGTCGAAAACACCGAATGGCACGACCTGGAAATGTGGGACGGGCAGGCAAAAGTAGCGGAGCAATATTTAAAAAAGGGAAGCCAGATTTACGTAGAAGGTAAAATAAAATCGGATACCTGGCAGGATGATCAGGGGAATAACCGGAAGCGAATGAAGATTCGGGTATTAAGTTTTACCATGCTGGGTTCCAGAAATATGGGACAGGATAGTCCGGGTTCCGGGCAGGCTCAACCTTCCGGAAATACCGAAAATACGAAAGGGAATCAAATGGCGCAGGAGCCATCCTTTGAAAATGAGGACGATGGATCCGACGATTTACCATTTTAAAAGAAAGGGTTCCGTTAAAATTCCGTAGTTTTGAAAAAAATAATTTTCTTACATTAATGGACGACCCCTACCCGAGTTTGCTGTTGCTGGCAGATATCCTGGCTGTTTCTCCGGTTTATGTGGTGACCAACGCGATCCTATTCCTCGCACTTTTGGTATCATCCGCTTTGGTATCCGGTTCGGAAGTAGCATTTTTTTCGCTGAACCACGAGGATATCGAATCAATACAGCAAACAGCCGATTCCCGTTCAGAGAAGGTGATTGCGCTTATTGAAAATCCTCAGAAGCTGTTGAGTACCATTTTGATTCTCAACAATCTGATCAATATCAGCATCGTTACTCTGACCACCTTTTTTACCTGGACGGTCTTTGGTACGGACACCTCCGGCATTATTATCATTTTGTTTCAAACCGTTGGTGTTACCTTCGCTATCGTATTTATTGGAGAGATTGTTCCTAAAGTATATGCCAATTCGGCCAGGGTTACCTTTTCCAGGTTGACCTCCACTTTTCTTTACTATTTCTCCCTATTGCTGAGCCCGCTTTCCTATGCCTTGATGGCCATGAGTAATGTGATTGAAAAGCGCATCGAAAGGAAGGGCTATTCCATTTCGGTAGATGAATTGCATCAGGCGCTGGAAATCACCTCGGTGGACACCAGCAATAACGAAAGAGATATTCTGAAAGGCATCGTTAATTTTGGCACCTTGTCCGTAAAGCAGGTAATGCGTTCCCGAATGGACCTTACGGCAGTGGATGTGGAAATGGATTTCCATGAATTAATGGACAAGATCAATAAAAGTGGGTATTCACGTATTCCGGTATACGAAGATACCATTGATCAAATCAAGGGAATCCTCTACATCAAGGACCTGCTGGATCACATAGAAAAAGACGAACATTTTCAATGGCAGGACCTGATTCGAAAGGGTTATTTCATCCCTGAGAACAAAAAGCTAGCCGACCTACTTAAAAACTTTAAAAACAAGCGGGTTCACATGGCCATTGTGGTGGATGAATATGGGGGAACTTCCGGACTGGTGACGCTGGAAGACCTGATAGAGGAAATCATCGGAGACATCAACGATGAATTTGACGATGTGGAAGAACACCTGTTTCGAAAACTCGACGAGCGGACCTACCTTTTTGAAGGCAAAATATCGTTGAATGATTTCTGCAAAAAATTGGAGCTAGACATTCAGCTTTTTGATGAGGTAAAAGGGGAAAGCGAATCGCTGGGAGGATTGCTGCTGGAATTGAATTCCAATTTGCCAAAAAACGGAACAAAAATCAGGTTTGAAAATTTTGAATTTACGATCATGGCTGTTGATACCAGAAAAATAAAAAAAGTAAAGGTAGTGTTGGACGAACCCCAGGATAAAAACATTCCAGATCAATCGGACTGATTCATTTCCAGGCGAATCGGACTATTGGAAGATAGATTTTAATTTTTATAGGTACAGGTTTAATTTTCTGATTTTTTTTTGTAGTTTTAAAATTACGAAAAACGAACTTAAATACCCGATAAGGCATTAGCCTTTGTAAAGACGGGTGAAAATTTAAACCATAAAATTCAAAATAAACGTAAAAAAACCTTACATCAGTTCGTTTTTAAAGGTAATCTCTTATTCTTGTAATCATAATTTTTCATTTCGTTACAAACAATTCTTTCATTTTTGTTTTACCTTTATTGTCTAGAATTTAAAAATTGAAAAATTTATTGTGAATTTTTCAAACTGAATTCAATACCAGTTACTAATAAATATAACAGAATGAATCAAGGATTATATCGTTCACAATTTGAGCATGATGCCTGCGGAATAGGGGCTGTTGTAAATGTGAAAGGCCAAAAAAGCCATGAAACGATAAGTGATGCGTTGCTGATGCTTAGCAATATGGAGCATAGGGGAGGAAGGGGGAGCGATCCCAAAACCGGAGATGGTGCCGGAATCCTGATCCAATTGCCCCACACGTTTCTGAAGGAAGTTACCCGACGGCTTGGATTTGAATTGCCGGAAGAGGGAAGCTATGGCGTAGGCATGGTTTTTTTCCCCAGAAATAAACAGTTATATAAGAAAAGTAAAGCACAACTTAATAAAATCATTCAGGAATTGGGCTTTGAGCTGTTGGGATACCGGTCGGTACCCACAGATGAAACGGTTCCAGGGTCTGGAGCATTGGAAGTGATGCCGAATATTGAGCAGGTATTCGTTCGGCATAAGGACGGCCTTTCCGGTATTGATCTGGAAAGGAAATTGTACGTGCTACGGAATTTCGCCACCCGTGACATTAATGCTAGCATTCCCGGTGTCAATGATGCTTTCTACTTTGCCAGCTTTAGTGGGCAGACGGTAATCTATAAGGGACAATTGAGAACCGACCAGGTGCTTACGTTTTACAAAGACCTGCAAAACAACCGGCTTACTTCTGCCATTGCCCTGGTACATTCCAGGTTCTCTACCAATACCTTTCCTAACTGGAGGTTGGCGCAACCTTTTCGTTTTCTCTCCCATAACGGAGAAATCAATACCATTCGGGGAAACCTGAACAAAATGAGGTCCAAGGAGACGCTGATGAAAACAGCACTGTTCACGGACGAAGAACTTCAGATGCTGATGCCCATCACCAATTCCAAGCATTCCGATTCTGCCAATCTGGATGCCATGGTAGAACTATTGGCACTCAGTGGACGAAGTCTTCCGCACGTCATGATGATGCTGGTGCCAGAAGCCTGGCAGGACAATAAGACCATGGACAAGAAGAAGAAAGCCTTTTACAAATTCCATGCTTCCCTGGTAGAGCCCTGGGATGGTCCGGCAGCACTGCTCTTTACCGATGGTAAATCTCTGGGCGCCACCCTGGACCGGAATGGATTGCGTCCGTTGAGGTACTTTGTTACTTCCGATGATCGCCTGATTCTTTCCTCTGAAGCGGGGGCCCTGCCGATTCGCGATGCTACCATTGTGGAAAAAGGGCGGATCAGCCCGGGCAGGATGCTATTGGCGGACCTTGCCAAAGGCAAAGTGGCCTTCGATGAGGAGGTAAAAGCGGAAGTTTGCAATAAGAAACCCTACGATGCCTGGATACGAAAGGAACGGCTTAAGCTCCGCTTGATCCCTTCCCCGAAAGCACTTTCCCTGCCCTATACCACCGAAAATATCCGAAAAAGACAAACCATCTTCGGATATAGCCAGGAGGATTTGAAAGTCTTGTTAGCACCTATGGCAGACACGGCCTATGAACCTATCGGCTCTATGGGTGCTGATACACCATTGGCCGTACTTTCGAAGCAAAGCCAGCATATAGCTAATTATTTCAAGCAATTATTTGCACAGGTGAGTAATCCGCCCATCGATCCTATCCGGGAACGATTGGTGATGTCGCTTTTCACCAGGATCGGTGAAAGCCATAATATTCTGGAGGAGAGTCCGCAGCATACCCGGCAGATTCATATTTCCCAGCCTGTCTTGCTTAACGAAGACCTTGAGAAACTCAGAAGCCTGGAGGAAAGGGGCTATCGCGCCGCTACCTTACAGGCACATTTCACGGCCGACCACAAGCCAGGGCGATTGCTGGAAGCATTGAATCGCCTGTGTCAGGAAGCAGAAGATGCCATTGCTGCGGGTAAAAATATATTAATTATTTCTGACAGGGATTGTAAGCAGGAAACCGCGCCCATCCCGTCTCTTCTGGCGGTAGGAGCGGTTCATCACCATTTGGTCAACCAAAAAATACGGACCAAAGCCGGAATAGTCGTGGAGGCAGGAGATATCCGTGAAACCCACCACTTTGCCACCGTGATAGGGTATGGTGCCAGCGCCATAAATCCCTATCTGGCCTTGGAAACGCTGCTCTACCTCAACGAGAATGAGATGCTTTCCAAAAAGATCCCGCAGAAGAAACTCTTTGAGAATTACAAGGAAGCCATTGGAAAAGGCTTGCTGAAGGTGTTGTCCAAAATGGGTATCAGTACCCTGCAATCCTACCAGAGTGCTCAGATTTTCGAAGCCATAGGGCTTGGGCCCGAGGTCATCGAAAGGTGTTTCAAAGGTACGGTCAGCAGGATCAGTGGTGTTTCTTTCGATGAATTGGCAGACGAGGTCCTGGTACGGCACCACGCCGCCTATGAAACGGAAAGCCCCTTGTTGGAAGCAGGAGGTATTTACCAATGGAAACGAAGGGGAGAAAAGCATTTGTTTAATCCCGAAACGATCCACCTGCTGCAAAAATCTACTCGTCTGGGAGATTATCAGTTGTACAAAAAATTCGCACAGAAAATAAATGATCAAACCAAGGATGCCCTGACGTTGCGTGGTCTCCTTGAATTTAAAAAACGGATTTCCATTCCCCTTGATGAAGTCGAACCGGTGGAAAACATCCTGAAGCGCTTTGCTACAGGGGCCATGTCCTTCGGGTCCATTTCACATGAGGCCCACTCTACCCTGGCCATTGCGATGAACCGTATGGGTGCCAAAAGTAATAGTGGAGAAGGGGGAGAAGACGAAATCCGATTTGAGAAGAAGCCCAATGGCGATTGGGAGCGGTCTGCGATCAAGCAGGTAGCCTCCGGCCGATTCGGTGTCACGAGTAATTACCTTTCCAATGCGGATGAGCTGCAGATCAAAATGGCCCAGGGTGCCAAGCCCGGCGAAGGAGGACAGCTTCCGGGCCATAAAGTAGATGACTGGATTGGCAAGGTTCGGCATTCCACCCCTGGGGTGGGTTTGATATCGCCTCCGCCTCATCACGATATTTACTCCATCGAGGATTTGGCGCAGCTAATATACGATCTTAAAAATGCCAACCGTAAAGCGAGGATCAACGTGAAGCTTGTTTCACAGGCTGGCGTTGGTACGGTAGCGGCAGGAGTTGCCAAAGCACAGTCGGATGTAATTCTGATCTCCGGAGCTGATGGTGGCACGGGCGCATCTCCCCTGAGTTCGATCCGGCATGCAGGATTACCATGGGAGTTGGGCCTTTCGGAAGCGCATCAAACGCTGGTAAAAAACAATCTCCGCAGTAGGGTGACTCTTCAAACGGATGGACAGTTACGTACAGGAAGGGATCTGGCCATTGCCGCCCTGCTTGGAGCGGAAGAATGGGGGATTTCTACGGGTGCCCTGGTAGTGGAGGGATGCATTATGATGAGAAAATGCCACCTCAACACCTGCCCGGTAGGTATTGCCACCCAAAATCCCGAACTCAGAAAGCTTTTTACAGGAGATCCGGATCATGTGGTTAACTTCTTCCGGTTCCTTGCCGAAGATTTACGGGAAATCATGGCTTCGCTAGGTTTCCGTACCGTGAATGAAATGGTGGGACAGAGTGATGTGTTGAAAGCTGCCAATGGGCAAATGAACCATTGGAAGTGGGATAAACTGGACCTGAGTCCGATTTTCCATAAAGTGGAAGTGCCGGATCACGTGGGCGTTTACAAACAAATTGATCAGGATTTCAGGCTGAAAAAGGTACTGGACAGAAAGCTAATAGAAGTAGCTACCCCGGCGTTGGAGCAGGCAAACCCTGTAAGAGGAAGTTTCGAAATCAAAAACGTGGATAGAACCGTTGGGGCCATGCTTTCAAATGAGGTATCCAAGTTTTTCGGAAGTCCCGGATTGCCGGATAATACCATTCATTTTAAATTCAAAGGCTCTGCCGGTCAAACCTTCGGTGGCTTTCTGGCAAAAGGCATTACCTTCGAACTGGAAGGTGAAGGCAATGATTATTTTGGAAAAGGACTATCGGGTGGAAAGCTGATTGTATACCCGAACCGAAACGCCAATTTTGTCGCCGAAGACAATATCATCATCGGTAACGTGGCCTTCTATGGAGCCACTTCCGGGAAGTCCTTTATCAAAGGGAAGGCCGGAGAGCGCTTCTGTGTCAGGAACTCTGGTGTAGAAGCGGTGGTTGAAGGTATTGGAGATCATGGATGCGAATACATGACAGGTGGTCTGGCCGTTATCCTGGGGGAAATCGGTAGAAATTTTGCCGCCGGTATGAGTGGTGGAATTGCCTATATATTCAAAGAAAATGTGAGCAACATCAACAAAGAAATGGTGGACATTGATCCTTTGAACGAAGACGATTTTGCTACCATTAAAAATTCCATTCAGGATCACCTGGAGTATACGTCCAGCAATATTGGAAGTGCTATTCTGGAAAACTGGGAAGAAAACAAAGAGCGTTTTATAAAAGTTATTCCAAGAGACTACAAGGAAGTATTGAGAAAAAGAGCGTTGGAAAAATCAAAAACTTTAGTATAATATGGCGGATAAGGAAGGATTCTTAAAATATAAAAGAGAGCTGGAGCGCTCACGGTCGCCTGAAGATAGGAAAAACGATTACAAGGAAATATACAAGCCGTTAGATCCCAAAGTGCTAAACCAGCAGGCGGCCCGTTGTATGGACTGTGGGATACCCTTTTGTCACAACGGCTGCCCCCTGGGAAATGTCATTCCCGACTTCAACGAAGCCGTTTACCGAAAAGAATGGGAATTGGCTTACAAGATATTGCGGGGCACCAATAATTTCCCCGAGTTCACCGGAAGGATTTGCCCGGCTCCCTGCGAAGCAAGCTGTGTCTTAGGCATCAACAAAGACCCGGTAGCGATTGAATTGATCGAAAAGAGTATTGCCGAAAAAGCCTTTGAACTTGATTTGGTCAAGCCAAAGATTCCGACTCACCGAACAGGTAAAAAAGTAGCTGTTATTGGTTCCGGTCCGGCAGGCCTTGCAGCGGCTGACCAGTTGAACCAGGCAGGGCACGAGGTGACCCTTTTTGAAAAAGACAAGGAAGTAGGGGGCTTGCTGCGGTACGGCATTCCCGATTTTAAGCTAGAGAAATGGGTGATTGACCGAAGGGTAAATGTGATGAACGAAGAGGGAGTCATATTTAGTAAGGATACGGAGGTAGGCTTTAACATCAAAGCGGACAATATTCTGCAAAATTACGATGCGGTGGTTTTGTCCACAGGTGCCCAACACCCCAGGGATCTGAAAATTAATAACAGGGATGCCAAAGGGGTTCACTTTGCCATGGAATTCCTGGGAAGACAAAATCAGGTAATTGCAGGGGAATTAGATGAAAATCCGATCAGTGCGAAGGATAAGCATGTCATCGTGATCGGTGGAGGGGATACCGGAAGCGATTGTATCGGTACCTCTAACCGGCATGGCGCAGCTTCTGTCACCCAGTTGGAATTACTTCCCAAACCGCCTCAGGCGAGGACTACGCTCAATCCCTGGCCGGAATGGCCCATGACGATGAGGACATCTAGCTCCCACGAAGAGGGTGCAGAGCGGGTTTGGTCGGTGCTTACCAAAGAATTTACCAAGGATTCTGAAGGCAATGTCACCGGGCTGTCGATTGTAGAAATAGAGTGGAAGGAGGAAAACGGGAGGATGCAGTTTTTTGAGATTGAGGGCACCGAAAAAACCTTGCCATGTGATTTGGCTTTGTTGGCGATTGGATACCTTGGTCCCAAATCTGGTCTTTTGGAGGCTTTTGATGTGGAGCTATTGGAAAACGGGCTCCCCAAATCCAAAAATTACCAAAGCTCTGTTCCCAAGGTGTTTCTCGCGGGAGACATGCGGCGGGGACAATCCCTGGTCGTATGGGCCATCGCAGAAGGAAGAGAGTGTGCTGTAGAAGTAGACAAATTCCTTAGTGGAGGTAAATCTTCGCTGGCCAGAAGGGATCAGTCCTTCTATTCCTATGAGCAAAGTGAGGCGGAAGCCTGAAATTGATTAGTTGATTTTATGAAGGAGTACATAAGGCAGTTTGAAAAAGCTGCCTTTTTTTAGGTTAACCCAAAAATGAAAAAATCGATCGTATGACCCAATCTCCAGAAGTTTTATTCTTGCGTGGCATGCCATTCAGGTTCAACCCCACCTGGGGTTGGAAGTACTTGGTGGTCAGCAAGCCGTGGGCTGCACCCACGGTTATTATTGTTCAGGCCCTTCAGGCCTGCCTTTACTGAGAGAATCATCAACCGTCTAAATTGACATCTTTAGAAATTTTTTCCCTTTAGTCCAATCACATTATAATCAGGTTCCAATATCTCTTCCCTAGAAACCAGCTCTTATTCGCATCCGAAGCCTAAAGGCCTTCAACAATTTGTAATCAAATTGAAAGGGAAACGTTATGCTGATAAAGGGTATATATCCAAGGGGTTGGCGGAATAATTGTTCATGGACGGCCTTCATCTGATTACCAATATCAGAAACAATATGAAGAATAGATTGATGCAATGAATAGATAAGATCTTGCTAAGGAAAAGGAAGGTCATCGAGACGGAGAACGGGGAGTTGAAAACAACTTGCATGACGGCAGCCAGGTGTGCCAGGTAGCGTATTCCAGACACTTTTATTCCACAAGGTAACAACACAAGCACCCTGTGGAAATTTATCAAACATCAAGATTTATTCGCTACAGTTCTCACCATTAAAATCATTTATTCCCGGATTATACGCATTTCCTGAAATACCTGGCTGGTAGGAAGGGTTCGAAGAAAAAAGATCGTTTAAGGCACAAAAATCCGCTAATTTCTCATTGTTTTGAACGGTGAAGGTGCCTCCCACGGCGGATAAATTTTCTAATCCGCTTAAGGTTTGAAGGTTGGGGTTTAAGGTTATAGATACCATACCACCCACTGACTCCAGGTTTTCTAACCCTTCCAGGCTCAGAATATCGGGACTTCTTCTAATAATTAAGCCTCCTGAAATTATTTTTTCTATGGGTAAACCGGTCATATTTTTAAGGCCACTGATGTTGTCCAGGGAAAGGCTCCCAGTAATTTTTAACCCTTCCGGTAGCACATTATCCCAACTGGTTATCTCCAAATAAGAAAGGCTTAGGGACTCGATCTCATTTATGTGAGTAAAGACTTCTTTAAAGGAAGTTAACCTGGGGTTGCTGGAAATTCTGACAGTCCCAAGATTCGTCAGCTCGCTCAATTCGCTTACAGATTGCAAATTTTCATTGGACGTTATCTGGATAGATGGACAATGGCGGAGATTATTCAAGCCCTTCAGATTGGTTAGGCCCGGATTTTTATGGATACGGAAGAATTTCTCGACGGTTTTTAGGTTTGCAAGACCATTAAGGTTAGTTAATTGTGGATTATTAGTAAGATAAAAAGTGGTTTTTATCTCCTGTAAGTTTCTCAACCCATCCAGAGAAGTCAAACTATTATTGCCATTGATACTTAGCCAACCCAACGAGGTAATATTCTCCAGACCATTTAGATTTTCCAAAAAAGGATTCATCCAAATGTCCAATTCATCAATTTCCTGAAGAGACTGAAGGGGAGTGAGGTCGAGCGGTGTACTACTGAACATGATTCTTATTCGACCTTTAATTTTGGTGTAACAAAACGCTCCAAAATTGTCTATGTGTTCCTGATTTGAAAGGTCTATATCTCCCACAATTGTCCCCCCATCACAAGGAGGTTCCTCTCTAAACATAACTTCTTCTACCGCCAAGCCAAAATTTTCCGGACGATGGCCTCTGGTGGAAAGGGATGCTGCTTCAACCGTGGTAATGAAATGAGATGTTGCATCGAATGGCATAGGAAGGGGGTTTTCTACCGCTGTCGCCAAGGGAGATCCTTCCATGGGAATCGCATAAATCGCCTCCCCTTTGGCATCTTCAAGCCATAACCTGGTGAGCTGGTAGCGCCCTATCGGAAGGTTAAAAAGTTCGAATCGTATCGTATTTCCATCAAGAATGAAATCGTCAAATTTTTTTGGGAAACCTTCAAGCATGCCCTTTTCATCTTCAATGGCCACCCAAACCGACACCACCTCCTGAAGTCGTTCAGAAGAAATTCGGCCATTAGCCGAAGATGGAATGGGTTCGTTTAGCTCAATGGAAAATGAAACTTCTGCGGAGGGCTTACTTTCTGGCGTAGGATCAGACGTACACGAAGCTCCAAAAACAACAATCACTACCCCAGCCAGAAAGGAGGAAAAAGGGAAATTTTTCATGGTAAAAAAAAGAAAGCGTAAAAAACGATTATTATAAGTTGATAAAAACAGCCTAAAGAAGTATTGTCTCGAAATATACGATCAATCGATTTATTTTTCCAAAACAATTAAAAAATTCTTTTCAAATCCATCGGATGCAAACCGCTAGTAAAAGCCGATTTTAGGGTATTGAATAAGGGTTGCCAACCCAATTAATTATTCCGGAAACAAACTGGCATCCATATTGGGAATGATGCGCAGGGCATTTTTGTAATACACTTTTTTCAGCACCTCGTCCGGAAGGTCCAGCCCGTACATGCGCCAGAAGGCGTGGTATTTCTTGTAATAGGGGAAGTATTCATCTGCGGTCTCCAAAACCCGGAAATAGGTGTAAAATTCTTCCTTGTTGTAGGCATCTTTTCCAAACAGAATCCGGTCCTGATAGCGGATAAAAAATTCACGGGCCATTCTGGGCTGCCGTCCAAATTCGGCAATGACTGCCCCAATACCAAAATTTACATTGGGATATTCCTCCAGGTGCTTTCCCGCTTTGGCCAGGTCATTGGCCATCCAGCCCATGTGGGCATTGATAAAGGTGGTTTCGGGATGCTTGCGGAAAATGTGATGTTGCTCGGCGATGATTTGTTCGAAAGGAGCCGGATTATCCGCTCCCCTTTTCCGGTTGGGATTGATTTTCAGCTCCAGCCAGCGCTCATTATTGGCATCCATCGGCTCCCAAAAGGGCGCAGGGTCCGCCGCATGGATCAGAACAGGAATTCCCAATTCCCCACATTTGGCCCAAATCGGGTCCAGGTCGGGATGATCGATTGGTACCCGATTGCCGTTTATGTCGTTCACTGAAAGCCCCAGGCTTTTGTAAATTTTCAATCCATTGGCACCATTTTTCACATCCGTTTCAAGCTCTGCCACGGCATTTTTTACCCAATTTTCCCCGCCAAACCCATCAAAGCCTAAATTGGTAAATACGATAAAACGACCAGGTGCTACCCCATTAAAGCGGCGAATCATGGAATTCAGGTAGGCCTGCGCATCGATATCATTCCTGCTTCGAGCAAAGCCCTTCCCACTAAGGTTGACCATGGTGGCCATATTCAGTTCATCCATTTCCCTTACCAGGCGGTGGATCAATTCCTGAGTTACATTCCATTGGTGGCTATGGATATCCACAAAGGGAAATTTGGCCCGCATCACCGGGTTTTCAGGTACGACCAGGGTAGAGGTAGGATTGTATTCTTCAAAACCCATTTCCTGAGGTGTTGCCGGGTGAAAATAGAAACAAAAGGCAAGCAATAATCCCGGGAATAATTGTTTGAAGGAGTAAAAAGCGTTTGCAGGCATAGGTGGTCGTTTTGTATCAGCTTTGAATTTACTACAGAAAACCCAATCTTCCCGCATCTGAATACCTGCTTTTTAGAAAATTCCTGCTTTTGCCATCTGCTGAGGGGAGGAAGGAGCTGTTTTGCCTCAAACCGTGGAAAATTTCAGCCCTATTGATATTTAATGTATTTTTGTTTTTTGACTTGAAGACCAGCTATGATTAAAATTTATACCGACGGCTCCTCCAGGGGCAACCCGGGTCCCGGGGGATATGGAGTGGTACTCCTTTACAAAGACCTGCGGAAAGAGCTTTCAGAGGGTTTTCGCCGGACTACCAATAACCGCATGGAACTGATGGCGGTCATCAAAGGGTTGGAGGCGCTGAAGGTAGCGGGGATGCCCGTCACGATCTATTCCGACAGCAAATATGTGGTGGATGCAGTCCAAAAGGGCTGGATATGGGGTTGGCAAAAAAAGGGATTTAAAGACAAGAAAAATCCGGATCTTTGGAAAAAATACATCCCCCTCCATACCCGGTTCAAACCTCGCTTCCAATGGGTAAAGGGCCATGATGGCAATTTGGAAAACGAGCGGTGTGACCAATTGGCCGTGGAAGCAGCTTCCGGTGCTGCCCTGAAAACCGATGAGGGATACGAAGCCGACGGAAAGCAGGGCCTATTTTAAAGATGGGGAATCATTATTTCAAATTTAAACAATTTATGATCCGGCAGGACCGCTGTGCCATGAAGCTGAGTACCGATGCGGTTCTGCTAGGTGCCCTGTCCCGTCAAAGCCATCCAGAAATGATTCTGGATATCGGGATGGGTACCGGGGTTATCGGATTGATGCTGGCACAGCGGTATCCTATTGCCCGGGTACATGGGGTAGAATTAGAGCCAGAGGCTTTTTCCCAGGCCTCAGAAAACATCCAGGAAAGCCCCTGGAAGCATAGGGTGGCAATCTTTAACGATTCTTTTCAGCATTTTTCTCAAAATACCGACCAAAAATACGACTTGATCGTAAGTAATCCCCCCTATTTTTCGAATCACCTCAAGTCGGTAGACCCAGGTAGAAATGTCGCTTTGCACAATGAACAACTTTCGCAAAAAGACCTGTTGAAGGGGGTGGAGCAGTTATTGCGAAAGAATGGGCTATTTTGGCTGATTCTGCCGCCTAGAGAAATGGGTCTGTTTAAGGAAAATGCGCAACACTCGAGGTTATACCTTCAGCACCGCTATCTGATTCGGGATCAACCACACCATAATCCCCACCGGGAAATTTGTTCGTACGGAATGGACCCAAAAACCGCTGAATTGGATGCTGAAATCACCCTAAAAGAAAATCCAGATCGGTATAGCCAGGCCTACCATGAATTGGTAACAGATTTTTTGCTCCATCACTAAAAGGTGTTTGGTATTTCCTTCATCGGCAAGGGGGCCTAATATTTGCAGTGTCTAAAGCTATGAAAATTGTATATATCGGCACCTATCCCCCCCGCGAGTGCGGCATTGGTATTTTTACTCAGAATCTTTACCAATCGATGGTAAGCAAACCTGGTTATTCGGAAGAAAGTAGGGAGCACCAATCGGTTGAAGGATTTGTGGTAGCTATGAGCGACCACGATCTTGATTACAACTATCCGGAGGAAGTAAAAGCAATTATCCGGCAGGAACACCAACGCGACTATCTGAAAGCAGTCAAGTTCATCAATCTTAGCGGCGCAGATGTTTGTATATTGGAACATGAATTCGGGATTTTTGGTGGGCAAAATGGGATGTACATCCTTCCCATGCTGCACCGTCTTGAGATACCCCTTATCGTTACCCTCCACACCATTCTGGAGAAACCCTCGTATAATGAAAAGGCCGTATTAGAACAAATTTGCAAAATGGCTTATAAAGTGGTGGTGATGAGTCATAAGGCCGTCGAATTCCTTACCACCATTTATGAAGTAGACAAGGATAAAATAGCACTTATTGAACACGGAGTGCCGGAAATTCAATTTGATCAAAAACGATCTAAAAAGGAATTAAAGCTCGAAAAAAAGAAGTTTTTACTCACTTTTGGGATCATCAGTCGGAATAAGGGGATTGAAACCGTCATAAAAGCACTGCCTAAAGTCATCGAGAAGCATCCCGAAGTGGTCTACATGGTACTTGGAAAGACCCATCCAAATGTGCTCCATCACTCAGGCGAAGAATACCGTAACTACCTTCATTTATTAGTTAAAAACCTGAATCTGAGAGACCATGTGATTTTTCTGAATGAGTTCATTGCTCAAAATGAGTTATTCAAATACCTGTCAGCCTCAGATTTATACATTACTCCATACTTAAATGAGGCCCAGATTACGAGCGGCACCCTTTCCTATGCCGTAGGGGTAGGTTCGGCCGTTATTTCTACGCCCTATTGGCATGCCACTGAGCTATTGGACGAAGGAAGGGGCCGGTTGTTTAACTTTAATGATTCGGAGCAACTTTCTGGCATTCTGATGGAACTGCTGGATGATCCCAAAGCACTGAAAGAGATTCGGAAAAAGGCGCGGGATTATGGAAAAACCATCACCTGGTCAAAATCCGGAGATAAATACGTCGCGCTTGCCAAAGAAGTATCCGCTGCAAGTCCGCACGTTTTATCCCCCGAGGATACCTTAATAGACCCCCTTTTGCTGCCTCCCTTTTCCCTGGATCATATCAAGAGGCTTACGGATGATACGGGAATTATCCAGCACGCCAAGTTTGGCATCCCGAATCTGAAAGAAGGGTATTGCCTGGATGATAATGCCAGGGCCTTGCTGATGGTACTAATGGACTATAAACAGACAAAGGATAAACAAGCGTTAGCCTTGGCACCTATTTACCTGAGTTACATTCATTACATGCAAAATGAAGACGGCACTTTCCGTAATTTCCTCAGTTTCAGCCGGCAATTCCTGGATGAAGTAGGTTCGGAAGATTCCTTTGGAAGGACCATCTGGGCACTGGGGTACCTTTTAGGCAATGCGCCCAATGATGCTTACTACCAAACCGGAAAGCTTGTTTTCTTTGATGCGGCCCCTAATTTCGAAAAACTTCAATCTATTAGAGCCATCGCCAACACCATGTTGGGAATAAGTTACTACCTAAAAGCCAATCCTGGCGATGATTCCATGTCTGAGCGTTTAAGAAACCTTGCCTGGAAGCTGGTCAGGCATTATGAGGCCAACAGCTCTGAGGATTGGAAGTGGTTTGAGGCCTTGCTGGCCTATGACAATGGCATGTTGCCGCTCGCCCTTTTGCATGCAGCAGAAATACTTAATGAAGATCGAATTACCGAAGTAGCGTTGGAAAGCATGAACTTTCTTACGGATGTCACGCTTAAGGATGGCTATTTATCAATCATTGGCAATGAAAATTGGTACGAAAAAGAAGGGGAACGTTCTCTATTTGCACAGCAACCGATCGATGCACTTGCCATGATTTTAATGTACCAACAAGCGTTTCACCTTACCAAAGATAAAGAATACCTGACAAAGTTGTTTTCTTGTTTTATGTGGTTTTTGGGTGAGAATGACCTGCGAATGAGTTTGTTCGATTTTGAGACGAAAGGCTGTTGCGATGGCTTTGAAAGCTATGGCGTTAATCGGAATCAGGGTGCAGAAAGCTCGCTAGCCTATTTAATTTCTTATTTGATTGTTTTGCAGGCCTTTGAGGAATTTGAAGAAAAGGATTTTGCACCGGAGTCCTTGCGGAAAGTAGTTAAATAATAATCTCCGTTATTCTATCCTTTCTAAAAGTAAGGCGTACCTTGCCGGGGCTTTGCGAATGATAAAGGGATCGTATCATTTTTTATTGTTATCTAACTGGAAGAAAACGCAGGTAGGTTGGTGTTGAGAGAGAATTTTGTTTCAGATAGTTGTTGCCCGGGTATTTATGGGTTGCTTATCCTAATCCACAGGGTGTAGTATCAACTGCCAGTGGGATTTTGGAGAAACAAGTGCCCTGTTTACTTTTCTACGTTTTGAAGGTGCTGATGGCCTTCAACTGCTGGGAAACCCTTTAAAAAACCACTTTTTAAATAGTAGCTTTAATTCGAAAATATGAAAGTAGCGGTTTTATCCCCCATTGCATGGAGAACCCCACCCGAAAAATACGGGCCTTGGGAACAGGTGGCTTCTAATCTCGTGGAAGGGTTGGTAGAAAAAAGTATTGATGTCACTTTATTTGCCACCGGAACTTCCATAACCAACGCGAAATTGGCGCATGTTACCGATAAGGGCTATGCGGAAAATCCAGCTATTGACCCGAAAGTTTGGGAAAGCCTTCATATTAGTAATTTGATGGAGCAAGCAGGCAATTTTGATGTAATACATAATCACTTTGACTTTCTTCCGCTCACCTACTCCCGTCTGATAAAAACGCCCATGCTTACCACCATCCATGGGTTTTCTTCCACCAGGATTCTTCCGGTCTATAGAAAATACAATCCGGACAATTATTATGTTTCTATCAGCAACTCCGACCGCCATCCCGATCTTGACTACATCGCAACGGTCTACAATGGCATTCATCCGGATGAATTTACATTCCAGAAAAATGCAAGCGATTATTTGTTGTTTTTTGGCAGAATTCACCCCGAGAAGGGTACCTACGAATCCATACAGATTGCCAAGCAATCGGGTAGAAAGTTGATCATTTCCGGGTTGGTTCAGGATCAGGACTACTTTAACGAGAAGGTAAAACCCTTCCTTAATGACGATGATATTGTCTATGTTGGTAATTCCGGTCCAAAGGAAAGGGACCAATTAATGGGCGAAGCCTATGCCTTACTTCATCCGATTAGTTTTGAGGAACCTTTCGGTTTGAGTGTGGCAGAATCGATGATGTGCGGTACCCCTGTCATTGCATTTAATTTAGGCTCCATGTCGGAATTGATAGAAGATGGGAAAACCGGGTTTTTGGTCAATACCATCGAAGAAGCGGTTACTGCAGTGGGCAATATTGCATCCATAGATAGAAAAAGCTGTAGAAAAGCGGCACTTTCTAAATTCAGCAGGGAAAAGATGACCGAAAGTTACCTTCAGGTTTATCACCAAATTTTGAATGGGTAGCGCATTACGAGAACGAATGAAAATAATAAAAACTATTTTTTAATAAATGGCAGTAGCAAAAAGGAACCTGGAAAACATGTACGACAAGGCAATTAGAAAACCGTTGGTGAAAAGAACCAGAATTAAAATCGTTAGAAACTCGTCCCGGGTAATAACTCGAGCGCATGTTACCGACATCGCCCGTATACCGAAAATAATTGGGCGGGTGCTCCAACTGACGGAAGGGGATGCCGAAGATTTATTACACCATATTAACCTCCATTTTATCGGACGTCACAAGAACATTGATGATATTTTTAAGCGTAATTTTTCGAGAGTGTCGCAATATATCGCTCGGGAGGCCATCGTAAGCCCTACCAAGGAGCTTTTGATAGGAGCCTTTTTTACCATGGAGTACTCTGTCGAATCAGCGGCCCTTTTCAATCCGTCAATTGTCCCCCACCCCAACCAGGACGACCTACCTGAAGGAAGTATCCGATTTATCATGAGCCTCAGGGCTACGGGTGAAGGACACATATCTTCCATTGTATTCCGGAGTGGTATTATAAAGGCCGATCGTACTTTTTTGATCAATCCGGTAAGTGAATTTGTTGATACCCCTAGAATCAGGCATGATCAGTCCTATGACCGTCATTTATTTGAGCTCAAGTTGAAAAGTATGAATGCCTGGAACGAAACCAGTGTACGTGTTTTTGAAAATTTAGCTGACACCTTCTCCATCAATGAATTAAAAAGTCAAATAGCCGTCGTTCAGATGGATACCGAAGAGCCATTCGAAACTGAGGCCATAAAAAATATAAACTGGCTGGCGGATTCCAATTATTTTATCAAGTTTGACAAAAACCATGATATTTCCGAACACGTCATTTTTCCCATATCAGAAAACGAAAGCCGGGGAATTGAGGATGCCAGATTCGTAACGTTTTTTGATGAAAACGGTTCCGTTACTTATTATGCAACTTACACCGCCTACAATGGCGTTTCTATTCTTCCACAATTACTAAAGACGAAAGATTTTGTAAATTTTGATATCATTACCTTAAATGGTAAAGCTGTTCAAAATAAAGGCATGGCTCTTTTTCCAAGAAAAATAAATGGAAAGTATGCCATGCTGTCACGTATTGATGGAGAAAATAATTACATTATGTTTTCTGATCATCTTCATTTCTGGGATGAAGCGATACTCCTTCAGGAACCCTCCTTGCCTTGGGAATTCTTTCAGATTGGAAACTGTGGTTCCCCGCTGGAGATCAACGAAGGTTGGCTAGTGCTCACCCATGGGGTGGGTGCCATGAGACAATACTTCATCGGAGCTATTTTGCTTGATTTGGATGATCCGACCAAAGTCATTGCCCGCCTGGAAGAACCCCTGCTTACACCCAATGAAGAGGAACGTGAGGGATACGTTCCTAACGTGGTGTATTCCTGCGGAGCCTTGATTCATAACAATATTTTGGTTGTGCCTTATGCCATGTCCGATATCACCTCCGGAATTGCGACGGTTAGTATAAGTGATTTGATAGCTTGTATGAAGCCGGTTGCTGAAAGTGAAAATGAGGTGATCTAGTTGGATCAATACTGGCCTCTCCCTTTTGCTTGTTTAAAAGAAGTAAGCATGGTCTGGATAATTCAAAATGGCAGGGGATTCATTTGCAAGGTTTCTAATCCCCTGGGATTTTTGTACCTTAACCTGCATGAGTTATGTATTCGTATTGATTCTGACAAGCTACGTTTCGATCTTTGGGATTTCGACCTCGAATATTCAGGGACCAGCGGAATTAATCATCGTTAACCTCAATATACGCTATGATAATCCGGAAGATGGAAAAAACAAATGGGAAAATCGCCTTCCGATAGTCGCGGATTTCATTTCCGAATCTGCTCCCCATCTGCTGGGGTTTCAGGAAGTAACCCATCGGCAGTTGCTCGATTTGCAAAAGATAATGCCGGATTATGATTTTGTGGGCAAGGGACGCAAAGACGGGCTGATGGGAGGAGAGTACAATCCTATTTTTTATCGTAAGGACCGGTTTCATTTGCTGGAATCCGGGACCTTCTGGCTTTCAGATACCCCTGAGGAGCCGGGTAGTATAGGTTGGGATGCGCAGCTTCCCCGCATTGTAACCTGGGCTAAACTCAAAGATCGGGAAGGCGGAAAGATCATTTTTCATTTCAATACCCATTTCGACAACAAAGGGATTGACTCCCGTTACAAAAGCGTGGACTTGCTAGTGGATAGAATTGAAGAAATTTCAGAGGTGTCACCGGTGGTTGTTTCAGGAGATTTTAACATCCGCAAAGACCATCCCCGTTATGGAAAACAACCCTATATCCATCTGATCGAGATGCTGAAGCATCAATTACAAATGGAAAGTGCGGAATTTGTAGCTGAAAAAGTGATTTCTGCCGGAGCCACGGGTAATGGGTTTGAAGAAAACTGGCAGCAAAGACCTCCCAACGCGGTGGATTATATTTTTGTCAATCCGGGCTTTAAAGTCCGCAGCTATCAGGTAGATAGCATCATCCGGGATGGGGTTTTCATTGCCGATCATTGGCCTGTATTGGCAGTAGTTAAATATTCCAATCCTCAATAAGTAAAGCTTTGAATTGGACTCCTTTATGGTTAATTTAAACCATGGTTGAGGTATCGATTCAAAATATTCAAGTTGAACTGGTACGGGGTGATATTACCCAACAGCCGGATGTTTTAGTCATTGTCAATGCAGCCAATGCACAGTTGGAAACCGGTGGCGGAGTGGCCGGTGCCATTCACCGAGCTGCGGGGCCGGCACTGGCGGAAGAATGTAAACCCATGGCACCCATAAACCCTGGGGAAGCGGTTATTTCCAGCGGCCACCGATTGCCCAACGGCCATGTCATCCATTGCCTGGGTCCGGTGTATGGAGTGGATCAACCTTCCGATACCCTGTTGGCTGATTGCTACCGCAATGCCTTGCTCCTGGCCGATGAGTATAAACTTACTTCCATTGCCTTCCCTTCGATTTCTACCGGTGCCTTTGGTTATCCCATTGAACCTGCTGCCGGGATAGCCCTGGATACCATCAAGAATACCCTACCTCGCTTAAAAAACATTCAAAAAATCCGACTGGTACTCTTTGACCAAAGTGATTTTAAAATTTTCGAAGAAAAACTAAGAGCGTTAAAGGATTGATTTTACGGCTACCTATATTTATGAACGGCAAATAGTGAAAGAAGAGCGCGCTATTTTGATTAGACAATATAAAAAATGAATGCACTGCTAATAATCGACGTACAAAATGATTTTATCCCGGGGGGATCATTGGCTGTGCCTGGTGGAGATGAAATCGTACCGGTGATCAACGGCCTGATGGGTCGGTTTGAGTTGGTCCTGGCCACTCAGGACTGGCACCCTCAAGACCATATGAGTTTTGCCTCCAATCATAAGGGCAAAAGACCTTTCGAGGCGATCGTGCACCAAGGTTTGGATCAGATTCTCTGGCCGGACCATTGTGTACAGGGAACGTCAGGGGCCGCCTTTCATCCCGATTTAAACGCAAATCCAGTAGAAGCAATTTTTCGAAAAGGTATGGACCGGGATATTGACAGTTACAGTGGGTTTTATGACAATGGCCATCAAAAAAGTACGGGACTTACCGGGTACTTGAAAGAAAAAGGCAGCCCGGTTCTTTACTGCTGTGGCCTGGCGGCAGATGTATGCGTGTATTTCACCCTAAAAGATGCCCTGCAAGAAGGGTTTGAGGTTAAGTTAATTTCCGATGCCACCAGAGCATTGGATGATAATAAATTTGCAGAAATGAAAAAGGAATTGATTCAGTTGGGGATGGGGTTGGTGGAAAGTGCATCCCTGTGATTAGTGCGGGTGAATGTGCCTGAGCTGCAGTCAGGGTTGGAAGAAGCTGGCTACTATGAATGGTTGGTTTTCTACTTGCAAAATTGGTCTTGGGCAGATGTTAAGCTCTTATCGTTCTCGCTCATAGGATAAAGAAAATAAAGGTATTGTAAAGAAGAGCCAATAAAAAGAGCAAGTTGGAAACCTGCCCCTATTTGCTCCATTCCATGGCTAGAGACCTGATTATTTGGGGTTTACTAATTTATTTTTTAAATTTCGAGGAACTCGAAAAGCAGTCAAGGCTTTAAGAACTTAGAAAATCTGATGTTAAAAGAAATTTTAAGTCATGGCGTTAGCAAAATTTTCGATATCGATACTTATCATTTGCCTCACTGTATGCCTGAACAGCATGGATACAAAGGCGCAAAGCAGTCAGGTAACAGGCATTGAAGGGGAGCAGGCTCCCGATTTCTCACTTACGGATCTGATTGGGAATCAAGTCAGTTTGGAGGATTTCAGGGGGAATCATGTAGTGATCCATATCGCCACGACCTGGTGCCCGTTTTGTAATGCGGAAGCTCCCCATTTGGAACAACTCAATCAGGATTACGAGGATAAGAACGTCAAAGTACTGATCATTGACGTCAAAGAACCCAAAGATTTGGTAAAAACCAAGTTGAAAGATCGTTTTAATCTCTCTTTTCCGGTTCTATTGGATTCGGACGGGTCGGTGGCGGCAAGTTTTGCTCCTGAAGGAGTGCTTCCCGATTTGGCCCGTGATGAGGTCATGCTTGCTTCCAATATTTTGATCGATCCCGATGGGAGAATACAATTCTTTTCCCTCTTGGACTCCCAAAACTTTGATGCGAAATTGGTGGATTTAAAGGCCAAACTCGATGAATTACTTGCCTCGGAATAACATCCTTATATTTTATTTTTTTATTTTACCTTTTACTGCATTTGCTCAAGTTGAGGAACGCAGGTTTGTGGAATTAAAATCCGAGCCGGAATTAAGGTTGGCACCGGGTGAGGAAAACCAATTGATAGTTTCCTTTCTTATCAAAGAGGGTTACCATATTCAGGCAAACCGGGTTAAAGATGAAAACCTTATTCCTACTAAATTATCCTTTGAATCGGCTGAAGGTTTCATCATTGGGGATCCTGTTTATCCCCGTGCTGATGAATTCAGGATGGAAGGTGTCAAAGAACCGCTGGCTGTATTTGGAGATACCTTGAAGATCCGGGTTCCCGTCAAGACAGCAAATACTTTGGAAAAACAGCGGGCCCAAATCAAGGGGAAATTGTACTTTCAGCCCTGTGATGCTTCTAAATGTTATTATCCCCGTGAGTTTGATTTTAACTTGAGTATACGGGTGAAGCAATGAGGATAATTTTGCCAAAACAGAAGTAAAATAAATGGTCATCCTCCTCCCCAAAAAAGGTGTTCTATCCCCTTTATGATATCGAATATTTATGATATCTTTTGACCATGAACTATTTCTTCTGGCTGCTCTTTTTACTTATTCATTGTGCTGCCTATGCTCAAGAAAGCCAAAAGGAGGCCTTTGTCAAAGGAATTTATGGCAATCCAGAAAGAATACTCCAGGCCGGCTATTCCTTTGACGAATTAGGGGTGAATGCCGTTTTCGTCAGAAGGTCCTCATTAAATCAGGAATTTTATCAACAAGCCAAAGCCCAGGGTTGCCAGGTATTTGTGGAATTCCCCACCCTTAATGGAAAAGGTTATATCGAAGACCACCCTGAAGCCTGGCCCATCAATGAAAAGGGTGAGCAGGCCGCTCCGGCCGATTGGTTTATGGGTGTTTGTCCGACCGATCCCGGTTTTCAGGCTTACAGGGCCGAACAGCTCAAGGAAACGCTTGGCGATTATATGGTAGATGGCGTGTTTTTAGATTACCTGCATTGGCATGCCCAATTCGAAACGGACCAACCGGTACTGCCAGAAACCTGTTTCTGTGACCGATGTACCCAACTTTTTGAAAAGGCCAGTGCCCTCCAAATTCCTGGAAAAGATATATCGGCCAGGTCACAATGGATATTGGCCAATCAGGAATCCGCCTGGCGGGACTGGCGAAATGGTATTTTGAATAAATGGGTGAGCGATATGGGTGAAATTCTTAGGGAATACCAACCCGATGCCCTTTTAGGAGCCTTTTACTGTGCCTGGTTTCCAGAAGACCATGGTGGAGCCTTGTACAATACCCTGGGCATCAATGTGCCTTCTTTGGCCAAGAGGGTGGATGTGTTGGCCCCCATGCTCTTTCATCAGATGTATGCCCGACCCGTAACCTGGGCGGGGGAGTACATGGAATGGCTGGACAAGATCATGGATTCATCAAGGCCCCTGGTCTGGCCAATTGTTCAGGCGCACAACAAACCCGGAATCGTCTCCCCTGAGGAATTTGGGAAAGCATTGCAGGAAGGGTCCAAAACCCCTGCATCGGGTATTATGATGTTTTCCGAACAGTCGCTCTTGGAAAATCGTGAAAAGATGAAGGTGATGCAAGATTTTTATCAGAGAACAAAACCGTAGTATTTTACAAATGACTCTTCTTAAGAAAGCGAAATTTTAATAAAGGTAGCAGTTAAATTTCCGGCAAAAGCGTTAAGGTCTTTTTTCCACCCTGTTTATTTTTCTATTGCGTGAACGGAGATATTCGTGGAGGGTTGATGAATCAAAATGATAATGCGGATGTAAAGTGGTTTGCATTTGCCGTTTACAAATACGATGCGGAGGGAGACCTCGTCACCAAAGGGAAGGAAGTAGAAAGAAGGTACCAAATTTCCTATGCCCTGTTTATCATTTTTTTTGTGGCCCTTATCTCCGTTTTGATCGAAGTCTTAATGGGTCAATACGGGAAAACCACCGCAAAATCCATGGAAATTATTTCAGGTAAAAGTACAGAAGAGGGTTAGCTGTTTAAGATAGAAATCAGTTTTGAGCTTCCAAGAATCACGATAGAAAAAAGAAAACCGAAGGATCTTATGAAAAACGCAACAATGTTCCGATTCAGGCCAATCTATTGGGGCTTGATCCTTTTAATTTTGGTTGGTTGTGAAAACTTTGATGATTTGACCGATCCGGTTTTAGTTAGGTACAATGTCCCTACCGAGGTACTGGAAATGGTTTTTACCCCAGATATTCCAAGTGATATCAAAAATGTGGATAATTTCCTTGATCGGATAAAGCAGCATGGAATGGTCATTCATGAAGGCAGCAGCCCCCCGGCTATACCCGGTTCGTTTAGCAATTTTACACCAGGGTTTAGCATTGGGAATCATTGCATTTACGATGGAAGTAATTCAGAAAATGAGGGGTTTAGTTATGGCAACTACGAGGAAATAATACGGGTACATACGGATCAAAATCAAAACAATTTTCTTGGCGATATTTCTTATTCCTCTATTTTTAATCCAGATTATCCTGATTACCCGATGGGTTTGGACAGTGGATCAGGCAGGGGTTATGTGTCTGGCGAGGGCGATGATTTCACCATCTTCACGAAAGTTGCGAACGGAAGCTATGGAGATGTCAGCTATAGTGCCATTTGGATCATTTCCGGAACGTATACCTACATTATAGGCAGTCAATATGAGTTGAGAAATGTTACCAAATGCATGATAATGCTGGAGAAAAGTGAGGATCCAGGGGATAAGGTAGCCAACAGGGGAACGGTGAGGATTTTCAAGGATGATGCCCCCCAACGGATTCGCGATTGAAGAAGTGGAAATTAACCTATCTAAAATGCTTGCGAACCAGAGAATAGCTTACAATTGAAAATACGTTCCAAGGTCACATCAAGCAATACCTCAGAGAACAAAAAAGAGCATTATGCAAACCAATTTGTATGCTCAGGAATGTAATGCGGTAAGCTGTTGCTACTCCTCCAGCTTGGAATACTATCAAAATATGCCGTTAATTTGGCTGGTAACCGCTTGCTGATATCAGTCGCAATGGGGATTTGGTAAATTACCAGAGAAAGCGATTGATCGAAAAATTTTGGCCAAACAACTTACGCTACCTATCGTTTGGTTTGGGTGTCGTTCATGCGTATCTTGACAATAACCTCAAAAACGATACCTTGAAAATACTACTTACAGGAGCCACAGGATACATTGCCCAGCGCTTATTGCCGGCACTTTTGCAGGAAGGGCATCAGGTGGTATGTTGCGTGCGAGATAAAAACAGGTTTAATGCGGAGCGTTTTCCCCCGGAAAACCTTAGCGTGGTGGAAGTTGATTTTCTGGAGGAGAAAAGCCTTCAGAATATTCCGAAAGACATCGACCTTGCCTATTACCTCATACACTCCATGTCTACGCAGAGCGGAAAGTTTGAAGAAATGGAGGCTACTTGTGCGATTAATTTCAAAAAAAGGATCGAGGAAACATCGGCTGAACAGGTCATTTACCTGAGTGGTATTGTGAATGATGAGGAGTTGTCCAAACATTTATCCTCCCGCAAAAACGTGGAAGGAATTTTATCAGATGCCCGTTTTGCGCTTACCACCTTGAAGGCAGGAATTATTGTCGGGTCTGGCAGTGCTTCCTTTGAAATCATTCGGGATCTGGTGGAGAAGTTGCCGGTTATGATCGCTCCGCAGTGGCTGAAAACCAAATGCCAACCCATTGCCATCCGCAATGTAATTCAGTTTTTAAAAGGTGTTATTCTGAAAAAAGAAACCTACAACCAAAGTTTTGATATTGGAGGACCGGATATCCTGAATTACAAAGAAATGTTGCTACGTTTTGCGGCAATCAGGGGACTGAAGCGAAGGATTGGGATTGTGCCGGTCATGACGCCAAAAATTTCATCCTACTGGTTGTATTTTGTTACCTCAACCTCTTATGCCCTGGCCCAGAATCTGGTCAACAGCATGAAGATTGAGGTTATTTGTACGCCCAACAACCTGGCTTCCACACTGGGCATCACCCTTATTGGCTACGACGATTCCATCCGGCTGGCGTTTGATAAAATCGAACAGAATCAGGTTCTATCCAGCTGGAAGGATGCCCAAACCAGCGACCTGCTGCAAAACGGGCTCAGCCAGTACATGGAGGTACCGGTAAATGGTTGTTATGTGGAGGTTCGAAAGCAGGCGATTGATAACCCGGAAAAGGTGCTACAGAATATCTGGAAAATAGGAGGAAAGCAGGGCTGGTATTATGGCAATTGGCTTTGGGAGATCCGAGGTTTTATGGATCAGTTGGCAGGAGGTGTAGGCATGCGCCGGGGAAGGAAAAGTGATACCGAGATTTCTGCTGGAGAAACATTGGATTTTTGGAGGGTACTCATTGCCAGCAAATCGGAAAAACGGCTCTTGTTATATGCAGAAATGAAACTACCGGGAGAAGCCTGGCTGGAATTTAAGATTGTGAAAGGCGAGTTGGTCCAGACCGCCACTTTCAGGCCCTTGGGTTTGCTCGGCAGGGTTTATTGGTATTCGGTTTTCCCCTTTCACGGATTTATTTTTGGGGGGATGATTCGAAATATCATCAAACACAAGCCCTAAGTTAAAGGCCTACTGATAATTTCGATTACCTTAATAGCAATAGATTTTTAAATTTTGGCTTCTTTTCGGTTCCAAAACTCCTGCATCTAACTTTTGATATTCAATTCTTATTTTCGAAAAAAGAATGATTTTTCCATTTTAAGGGGTAAATTCAAAAGGTAATAAATTTCTGACAATCAGACCTTATGAAAAAAACAGCCTTGATCACTGGTGCCTCGGATGGCATTGGTTTGGAGTTGGCCAAAATCCATGGTTCCAAGGGAGATGACCTCGTGCTAGTGGCGAGGACCCTATCCAAATTAAACAAACTTAAGAGCCAATTGGAAAGTGAGTTTGGCATACAGGTTCACACCATTCAGAAAGACCTTTCTGTCCCCAATGCTGCCAGGGAAGTATACGACGAAGTGGCAAAAAAGAATATATCCATTCAGTACCTGATCAATAATGCCGGATTTGGTGATTTTGGACTTTTTCACGAGAGTGACTGGGAGAAGCAAGCACAGATGATCAACCTGAATATCATGGCCCTGACCCAATTTACCAAACTTTACCTTGAGGATATGATCCGGCAGGGAGGAGGTAAGATCATGAATGTGGCTTCCACAGCTGCTTTTCAGCCAGGTCCAATGATGGCCGTTTATTTTGCCACGAAGGCTTATGTGCTCCATTTTTCTGAAGCCATCAATAATGAAGTAAAAGAAAAAGGCATCACGGTAACTGCTCTTTGCCCCGGTCCTACAGAGAGCGGATTTAAAGCAGGGGCAGAAATGGAAGAGAGCCGCCTTATGAAAGGGAAGAAACTACCATCCTCCAAGGAAGTCGCTGATTTTGGGTACCACAAAATGATTCAAGGTAAAGCAGTGGCCATTCATGGTTTGAAGAATTTCATTTTATCGAATTCGGTACGATTTGCGCCCCGGTCCCTTTCCGTTAAAATCGCCAGATCAGTGATTAAAGAAGGTTAGTTGAAATGGTTTTAGGTTTCATTTTTTAAGGTATTCAATCGTTATTCAAAAAGAACTGCTGAATGGAGGTAAAAAATTCTAGGTTCAATTCTATGAGTAATGAAAGATTGTGTGGTATTTTTCATCCCTTTTTATAAAAACGTTCATCCCTTCAATTAGACAATTATTTTCTCCAATGAAAAATTGTCAGAGAAACCAAAAAGCAGCGAAAATCAAGGTTGCAGGTGTTTGTTGAGAAAGTTTACGGTCGCTTCATTCACCTCCACCATATTCGAAAATTTCATCCAATGATGGGTATCTCCCGGAATGACCAAATAGTCATAGGGTTTTCCCAATTCGTCAAACCTACTTGCCAGGTCCGCGCTGTGGTAAAATCCTACGTTTCGGTCATCATCGGAATGGATAAACAACACCGGAGAGGTCCATTGATCCAAATCTGCAATTGGAGATGATTCCCAGGCGATCCGCTTGGCTTCCTCATAATCCGGAGCCACTTCAACACCCTCTGGCAGCTCGTATCGATGGTCCATGTCGTGCACGCCGCTGATATCCACGCCCACTTTGAATAAATCGGAATCCCGGGCCAGTGCCATAGCAGTCAAATAGCCTCCATAGGAGCCCCCATAGATTCCAATTCGCTCCGGGTTTACCTGCTCCAGACCAGCCAGGTACTGTCCGGCCGCTTTGATGTCCTGGTACTCTGCGGCACCCTGGTAGTAGGTACCGGAGGGGCGATGGAACTCATAACCATAGCCAATACCCAACCGATAATTCACCGACAATACCACAAACCCCATTTCGGCCAGTTTTTGGTTGATCGCATAGGTATTGGAATAGTAATCCATGTAACTCCAGCCCAATAGCATCTGTCGTTGCGGTCCGCCATGGACGAAGACCACGGCAGGTTTCGGGCTGGTATTATCCGAGGGCTCGAATAACTGTCCGTATACAGTGGTGCCATCTGCTGCTGTGAATTGCACGTGCTTTGGGCTGATCAGGTCTGCCTGAGGAAACTCTTCGGGAATCAGTTCTTCACCCAGCAAGCTAATCTCCCCTTCACTAAGGATTGCCGGTAGCAGGGGACGCTTTGGGGTAGCGGAGAAAAAAGCGATTTCATCATCAAGACCTGTGAAAACAGGGTAGGCCTCAATGCCCTCGCCTGTGGTTTTCCATTCAAAAGATCCTGTCGTCAACTCCACGGTAGCCAAATGCCTTCTGTCCAGATCATCCGGGAGCGTTCCCCCATTAGCCGCAAAAACCAGGCTTTGCCCATCCGGATGCAGGCTGAGCTGCTCCACCATAAAGTCACCCGGCGTAAGCAAGGTGGATGAATTGTTTCGAAGATCTCTGGAATAAAGGTGCGGCCAGCCGTCCTCGTAGGATAAATAGACCAATTGATGCTGAATTGGCCAATGAAGGTTAAAGCCTCCATGAGTAGAGGGCACCGATCCTCGCAGTGTCTCGGGAGCTTTCCACTGCATTTCCGCTTTTCCGGTTTGCACATCTGCTGTCCAGATTTCCCAGGGCTGGTGTCTTTTTTCCATTAAAGGCAAAGCAGCTCCCGAACCGCCCAGGGTCCGTACAAAAGCGATGGATTTACCATCCGGAGACCACCTTGGGGATTGGTCTCTTTGAAAAGAGGGAGCCAGCCATTTTATGGGTGTGGTCGGATCAGTGTATATGCCGATCAGGCTATGGGTTCCTCTATTGGCCACAAAAGCCAATTGCCTCCCATCCGGGGAAAAATGAAGCTCCCCCAGCCGGCCTCTGTTCTGAATAATAGAGTGCGGTGCCTTATCCGAATCCAGGTCTTTCATCCAAATCTCCCCATTTTTGATAAACGCCAACTGATGTTCGGCGCCCCAAACGGGATTATCTCCTTCGATCAATGATTCGGTCTTTCCGGTACCCAGATCGATGGTCCAAATGGCCACATTCGTCATTAGGGGCAAATTACGGGTATTTACCGGCCGGGAAGCATTGCCTCCTCCATGATCCCCTCCACGGACAAACACCAGGTATTCCCCATCTTCACTGAACTGCAAACTGCTGATCTCCTGTCCGTCGTCTTCCAGAAAATCGGTTACCCGCCTGGGCTGATAATCAGGTGCCTCCGCAACATATACGTTTCGCTTACCTTGCTCATTCATGGCCCAGGCGATGCTGGATTGGTTGGCATTGGCGGTAAGTTCAGAAGGAAAAGAAAATTTGGAAACAGCTGCCATGCTGAAATCCTGGCCAAAGCCAGAACGAACTGGAAGCAGAGTGCAAAATAATAGGGCAAGTGAAAAGAGAAACCGTAGTTTAGGCATGGCAGGATCGTGTTCAATAATTGGAATGAATGAAATACAGCACTTTTTGAAGCTCCTCTTTTTGTACACCGGAACTACCGGTGTAGTTATTAAAAAACGTGCTAAAAATTAGCGTTTTGCCGCTTTTGGTGATCAGGTAGCCGCTCAAAGCCGAACTCATGCTCAAGGTGCCGGTTTTAGCATAGATATAGGCCGGTTCGCCCGGGTCTGCCGGATACCAATTCCGAATCGTCCCGGACTCCCCGCCGGCAGGGAAGTAAGCCTTGATTTTTTCCATGGGCACTTCCTCCTTTATCTTTTCCAGTAGTCTTACCACAGACCGGGGAGTAAACATGTTTTGCGGGGAAAGGCCGGATCCATCCACCCATTGGGGCTCGTCCGGAAGGTCCTGCAGCAGGCTGTCCTTGGCATATTGGATGGCGGCTGATAGGTCTAGCGAGTCAAAGAGTTCGTCCGATACCATCACCATCAGCTGTTCGGCCAAAAAGTTGTCGCTTATCTTCATCATTTGCGCATAGATGGAATCCACTTTTGCGGTTGGCAATTTTTGGTGAGTGAGGATGGAATAGCCCAGATTATCGATCAGGGTAATTTCCCTGCCAACCGCCTCCTGCAGCAGGTTTTTGGTCAGATTGGCAGAGGTAATAAAGGGCTTGTCCGTTTCAAAGGTCAGCTCCCCGGCTTCCGGATTAAGTGCATAAGTGAAAATGTTTCTTTCAAAGTCCCTTCGGATAACGTAGCTGTCCGGGGTGTTGTCTATTTGTTTGCTCAAAGGCAATAAGGCCGTGTAGGGATAAGCTTTGGCCACTGGAGCATCGGCTTGCTTGGAATAGCGCAACACATTCCCATAAACAGGCATGCTGGAGCGCTCGGCAGCAAAATAATAAGGATACCAGTTCCAGGTCCATCCTCGCCCATACCGGGAAATCTGATTAAAATTATCGACCATATACAAGTCCTCCGGCCGTTTTTGTAAAAAATGAATGACTGTACTGTCCTGAAGGTCCGGATGCAGCAGGGAAGGGTCGCCGGTTCCCCAGAATAGGAGGGAATCTCCTTTTTCGATGTAGTTCAGGCCATTGACCCGATCATCTCCCAGTACCTTGTAACTGCTGTAAAAGGTGAATATTTTGGTATTGGAGGCAGGAATGAAATACTTCTTTTCATTCAGGCTGACCAGGGTCTTTTCCTTTACCGGGTCATAGAGCATAAAGCCCATATGTCCTTTTTCAAAGACTTCGGAGTCGTAGACGGATTTTTTTACTTTTTGGACGGTGCAGTTACAGAACAGCAGGAGCAATAGCCAGTAGATGTGCTTCATGGTTTAAATTTAAGCCTGCTTGGGCAATAAAAAATAAAAAACTAAAAAAATACCGGTTAATAAGCTGTTTTTATTTGAAAATGGAGATGGATTTCATTTTTCCTCCTGATTTTTAAACCGAGAAAGGCTGCCAATGGGAAGTGCCATTGCTGAGATGGACGTAACTATAAAAATTGGAGCTTCCGAATTTAATCACCTTTTTCTCGGTGTCGTAATAAAAAGTATCGTTCATGTTCCGGTCGGAAAACCAATTAAAAACTCTTCCCCAAACTGATTCCTCCCCAAAGCGGAATAAATTTTCGGAATCCTTCATTATTGAAATCAAGCGAAATAAAAGGGGTATAGCCTACCCTGAAAAAGAAGCCGCCCTCAGGTTTTTGGTACCTGTATCCTACTCTCAGGGGTACCACCGCATCCAACGTAACTCTATCCCTAAATTGTGAAGTATTCTGATCTTGTTCACCGATTACCGTTAAATAGGTCATAATGCCAGTACCTATTTCCAAATGATGGGAGGACCTGCCAAATAGGGCGGAAATTTCTAATGGTAGTGTGGGAAGCCAATGGACCGCGTTGGAGGTATTGTAAGGAAGCTCCGATCGGTCGTCTCGCCACATCGAAAAACCAGCACTAGCTGACAACTTAAATTTCCCTTTTTGGTGAAAGATACGGGCATAACTGGCCGCATACCTCCCCGCATTTCCTCCTACCTCGAGATAAACTGCATTTTTGGCGGTAAGGGAATCGGTTTGGGAGAAGCCTTTAACGACAAAGGCAAGTGTTAGCAATAGGAAAAAAAGTCGCATTTTGAATTTAACAAGAAGAAAATTATCCCCCCCATAGCGTTGGGCTTCTTTTGGGTTCACCGTGTAAACGTGCTTCATAACGAGTCTATTAGTCAAATTAAGACTGTATTCTTAAAGTAAAACTAAAAAACCAATAAAACAAATGGATCGACTCGATTTTTAGGCATTTTATAAAAATACCAAAGTAATTTATTATTATTATTATTATATTCAAAGAGGGTTAGTTTGGGTTATAATTGAGGATAAACTTATCCATTCGAATAATTGCAAAGGGGTATTATTACATTTTCGAAATGAATCTGTTTTACGGCTGTGTAATACTGTTCTTTATAAGTTTTAATCCTTTGGAGGGCCGGATTTCTTTGAAAATGTGAAAATGGATAAGGATTTCTGAAAATGGATTTGTCTGGCCATTGCAAATGCCTTTCGGTAGGCACCGTCGGTATGGCATCATCGAAAATACAGGGGTGAGGAGGCATACTCAGCCAGTCAGAGGTAAAATTTTACATTCAGCGTATGGGTGTAGTTTTCCCTTTTTCCTTCAAACCTATTTTAAATGGTTCTAAGGTATAGGAATCGGCATGGATAAAAACATATCCTGCCCTTCCAGGGCTTTCGGTTAATCGGCTATCAATTCACGATGGGCTTACACCCGTCGCTTTGGTATTTCGCCCCTGCAGGGCTTGATACAATTTTTAATGCCTAGGAGGTAATGAAGCTTTGCAGTATCCTGAAAATAAATTTTAGGAGATTTTACCAGTTGCTTTTTGACATTGATATGCCATGAGGGTAGTTCTTTTGTCAAAAATGCATTTGGTATTCAATGGATTTTCCAAAGGTATATTTACCTACTTCCCTTGGTCCAATAAGTCCCTCAACGGGAGAATGTGTGCAGGAACACAATGTACTGGATACACTAGTCGTTTCAACATCCCTGCAAATTTAAAATTTGATTTAAAATTTGCAGGGATAAATAACATTCACAACAGGGTTTTTAGGGGTCAGATCAAACCATGTCCACTACCCGGGCATGGCGTCTTTCAATGTCAGCGATTCAAAGGCTTCTCGAACTACCTCCTTGTATCGCTCAAAAAATTCGCAACTGGTAAAGCTGGTTAAAATTATCCGACCCTCTTTTTCAAAGAGGGTATGCTCATTCGTGCTAAGGTGCACTTCACCCTTCGGATCCACAGATCGGCGTTTGTAGGTAATGGTGTAGCCCCTTATACCATTCGCCAGTTCCTCAATAGAGAGCTCGTCCAGTTGGTCGTTTGATCGATACTCCTCTGCACGTGAAGACAAATATTCGTCAACGTCAAATGGTTCTTCTTTGGGAATCCCGACGGTAAGTTGCATAGATGCGCCGCAAACGGATTTATCAGCCGGGTTTTCTCTGACGAACGTTGCTCCGGTGAGGTACAAACCGTCTCGCTCTCCAACCGATTTCTTTTCTTCCAATGTCCAGCTGGGGGGATAGTTCCATCCCGCCGGCGGTTCTATCCGGAAATAATCGTTCTCCGCGATGATTTTCTTGTCGGGATGAGGGATTGGATCTTATTTTTTGCTATATTTCCCTTTCACGGCGGACGACTCTTTCTTACTATCGGTGATACCGCCTTCATTTAAATCGTATTCGTAAAGCACATCCTCCTTAAAAAAAGAAATCCCATACAATTTTTTAAATTCCTCAGCGTACGTAAAGGTAGTGATGGGCTGGTCCAGCCTAAAGCGATCCAATAAATTCCCCTCCCAATCCCAGACTTCCAGGTACGGTCGGAACGTTTGAAAATTTTCTTCCACTTCCTTTTTGGGCATTCCTATATATAGCACATAAATGCGCTCATTGCTGGCAAAGGGATCTGCCCGGTACATCCACATTTCCTCATCGGATGCGCTGTTGGAGGAGCTCTTCACCTCTATTTGTTGAAGGAGTTCCCCATCTCCGCCATACAGTCTGATTTGATTGTGGTACAAGTAAAATGCCGCCAACCTCCCATCTTTGGGGTTGGCCACCGTACTTTTCATATAATCGCGGGACAGGTTTGCCTGATCCCTATTTTCCCCGGCGGCTGGCTCGGGGTATTCGCCGAATCGGACCAATTCTTCATTTCGTCTCAAATGAACCAACCGATGCTCCGGTGCTCCCGGTTTTGCCTCTCCGATATCGGCAACATATACAGAGTCATTGACCAGGTGCAGCCCGTTAATCGGCCCGCCCGTATCGGAAATCAATGTATGTTGCGCTTCCCTGGTTGCCTTCTCCGCATGCAGTTTTATTTTGATCAACTGTGTACCCGAAAGCACCACGAGGTGTTCCCCATGGATTTTCAACATGTGACAAGAATAAGCGGTGCGGGCTATAAAGTCAAATAGATGGGACGGAATAGGCATTATATGTGATGAAACCGGTACATTCCTTGCAGGGAACCCCCATGTGCCTTCGCACCGCTTCTTCGCCGAGCGGTTATGGATGCTGGTTGACCAGGCGAATGGTGTCGGAAAGCGGGCTGATGGCAGGTACCCATTTTTTGGAGCGAATTCCCGCATCGGCCTGGTTTTTGGGTAGCACTTCGCCTTTTTCCGTTACATAGACTGGCTCATTGGCATAAAACCATTTTATGCCTCTCTCGGTGTGTTCAACGATCACTCCTTGTACAGCCCCTTCCATCCCCATTTCCAAGGTCCGTTGGTACAGCTCGCTCCGGTAGCGGTTGTAGGGATCGGTATTGATAGGACTGCCCCCTGACAGGATGATGGCATTTTTGTCATCCAATAGCAAGGTCTGTCCGGGACTTCCTTCCGACAAGCCATTCGCTTTAATCACCTTTTTCTCCGAATCGTAATAAAAGGGATAGTCCATGTTCCGGTCAGAAAACCAATACTGCTTGAACCGCTCTCTATCGTCTGTGTCTTGCACCAGAAAAATATAGCCGATGGAATCCCTATCCATACTGCCCATTAAGGCATTCCAAACCTCCAGTTCCCGGTCAATTGAGGAGCCTTTTGGGTCTAATACCGTCACCAATTTTAGGGGTTTTACCAGCGGGTTGACTTCGGTGTTGCCACTAACCTTTTGTGCATTTGCTGGTAGTTGGAATAGTTTGGACTCGGTGGCTTCCTGGGCATACCCGAAAAGGGATAGCCCAAAGACTACTACAAGGAAATAAAATCGTATCATTTATGGTTCGTTTAATGGATAGGCGATTAAACCGGGTTCTTTCTCAAAAGAAGCAGCATACAGTATTTTGGCTTGATCATCTACTGCGATGGAGCGGACAGGCTGATCCAGTAGGTATCTTTTTACAGGCTTTCCTTCCCAATCCAACACAAATACCTCATTGGAAAGACCTGATTGGATGATGGTTTCCCGGGAACTTTCATCGATTGTTTTTCCGCTGTACAGGAAGTAAACATGGTCCTCCGTCACCGCCACGGACATGTATTCAAAGGTAGAGCCCTCCTTATCCACGACCGCCATGCCTACGGGGCCATGTTGCACATCCATTGGTGTACCTCCCCATGCATAGGTAGTCACGTCAATCGTATCCGGTAAAACCCTGAGAATGCCAAATTCCGGGACCCTGGACATGCCGTATACGGCCAAATTCTTTGTAGGGTGGTTCATGAAAAATGATTGGTTGGCCATCGCCATGGCGGGCCCTCCCGGGTACTCACCCACTTCGATAAAGTCCCCGTTCTCAATATCGTAGGCACAAAATCGTTTGTGATGCATACTGCCTACGATGTATCCATCCACATGGACGGTACTCCCCATAAAGCGCTTTTCCTGTTGATCGATGGTAAACTTCGCTGCAGGTTCATCCAGGCCGCTTTTCAAGTCATCGATGTCATGAATGTAATAGTGCACCTGGTCTGTCAAGTAAAGCTGGTTTTCTTTCCGGTCCACTGAGAAATAGAAAGCATCGCTTAGCAACTGGTTGGGCCCCTCTCCCTTTTTTCCAAACGGCCTGACCGACATGTTCCTCAAATCAATTAGTTTGTAGGTATACTCCCGATCCGGAAATTCATTGACCAGAATCAGGCTGTCAAAAAAAGTCATATTGAACAGGTAGCTCAGCGGCTTTTCTCCTTCGGTCAACGCTACCGTTTCGCCCCTTAGCGCTACTACTTCCGTTTTCGAAAAGTACTCCCTGAAGTTTGCACCAAGTGGGGGTTCCGAGCATGCGGTGAATAGGGTGATACCAACTAAAACGGAGGACAAACCTTCTTGGGTTTTGCGAACGGTCCAATCCAGGATTCGGCTTATGGGTTTCACTTGGAGCATGATTCAGGGCTAGGGTAAGCGGCAGCTGGTGAGTCGAATAGTTTCTTGTGTAAGATATAACTAAATAGTTATAAATCAAATGCAATGGGTGGAAAGGCGCTTTTCTTGCCCTGGGTTTTTGTTTCGTTCGCGGAGAACGAGTTGCTGCTACTGGGTGAAGTAGGTCACTTCACCCTGCTATCATCGCTATCGTAAAAAGAAAAAAGCCGCCAAAAAGCCATTTGCAATGGCTAAACGTACCTGTTTCCGGGAAAGATTTTTAAACGGTCTGTCCAACGGATCCGGCATTACAAATGCCTCGCTGGCGTTAAAAATATAATAAAAGGGATGTAGTTACACACCCAGCCCAGGCTACGGAGATTTACTGTCACAACCTGGCCGTTTCCAATAAAAATGTGGTGCCTCCGCCTGATTCCTTAACCGAGATTCTTAATTTGTCCAATGTAAACCGGGAGAGGGAGGTTGGACATCGTACCTGCACACCCGACTTCCCATCCAATAAATAGCTTCATACAATTGTTGTGGGGCCTTCGAAAAAATTTTATTTGTACGGTTATTTGACGTACATTTGCAAAAAACAGGTTACATCATGGAAGCACAGTCAGGTAAAGACGAGCGAATCGAGTTAAGAGTGAGCGCTGCAGACAAAAGAATTTTCAGAAGAGCACAAAAACTAAGTGGAGACAAATCATTCAGTAGCTTTATTGTTAGAGTAGTTAAGCAACAAGCAGAAGAAATCGTAGCAAAAAATGACAGAATTATTGCTACAGAAAAAGATCGTAACGTATTCTTTGATGCGGTATTCGGAAATTCAAAACCAAATCAAAACTTGGTTGAGGCTGCGAAAAGGTATAAATCAAAAAATGTCTGAAGTTGGACATCGTTATTTTAGATAAGACCCATTACCGCAAGGCATTTGAATGTGAAGAGCAACAACTAACTCAATATATCCAAAAACAAGTTAGCCAGGATGTCAAGAAAAAGCTTGCAATTTGTTTTGTAGCAACAGATTCAAACAATCATGTAGTCGGGTATTACACGCTATCTAGCGAAAGCCTCGGGAGAGAACAGATTCCTGAAAAATATATTAAAAAAGTTCCTCAAAATTATAATGTTCCAGTCATTCTTTTAGGGCGACTAGCAAGAGACTTGACTGCAAAAGGAACAGGACTAGGGGAGCATCTTCTCTTAGACGCTCTATTTAGAGCATTTACACTATCTGAGGAAAGTATTGGGGCTATGGCTGTGGTCGTAGACCCAATTAATACATATGCAGTTAATTTTTACAGAAAGTACGGTTTCGAACAATTGCCTGACAGTGAAAAAATGTTCATTCCAATGAATACGATAAGACAAATCATTTAATAAAAACGCGCTCGGAACTCCCCAAAGCACCATTCTGTACCTGAAAACGTCAGCCATTTTTTTTACCAGAAACGGGATCAGTCCTTTGGAAAGGGAAGCCTTCCATTTACCGGAAGGGGTCAATCCACCTGCAGGAACAAAACAGTGCAGGTGGGAAAAAATTCCATAAGGCCGGGTTTAGGATCACCGTTCTTGTTTCCGGATAAGGACTGGTCATTGCAAATAGCCTTTTTGGTAGGTGTTTTCCGTTTTTAGTTTCGAAAATATGTGGGCGAAATTACCAACTTCGCCTAGCTTAGGGGACCCTGATAAGCGATTAGTCGCGAATCCAGATTTTATGGTTTAGTATCGGTTGAATGGCTAAGATGCAGGGTACTGAAAAAGCTAGTTGGGATTTCTCCAAATTTTTCTATATTTAAGGGAGTTAAATCCGCCGCCCAAAAGGAAAGTAACCGCAAGGGCTGCGGTTAGCCAGTAGTTAGGCACAAGGCTAAAGAACCATCATACAATAAAGAGAATGAACAAAGAAAGAGCCATAACATACAGCTTGCTAGCCCATATAAGAAATACGGGGAGTCTTGCAAAAGGACCAATTGACATTTTCATTCCCTTAGTAAAAAGGGCTCTATCAAAAATGAATTTTGAAGGAGTTTTTAAGGGGAGAAGCATAATAGAAATAAAGACAAAAACAGACTCTCTTTATAATATAGATTTTCCAATTCCTACTTTAAAAAAATACTTGACGAAATCTGTAAAGAAATAAATACAGAAGAAACAACCCATTTTGTAATTTATAGTGACGGAGCATTTAGCATTAATCAATACGCATTTACAGATTTTGAAGAAGTTATAAATAATCAAGAAAAGGAAATAGGAGAATTGGAGGAATTGTTTAAAAAGTTTTGCGAAACTTCCGAACTTGAAATTGAAAATAGTAGCTCCATTTTTAAATTCATTGAAAAGAATAAATTTACCCTTTCAAAATACATCTCCAATAATCAAAGTACCAATGGAGAGGATTATACTTCCGAAGCTCAATTCATCGAATTTTTCAGAAGAATCCCCACCATTTATGAACGCATAAAAAATATTTATCTTGGCTCAATTATAGCAGGGTATATAGAATACAATCCTGATGGTGTCAAGAGAGAAATTGAATTGCTATTGGACACAAATTTTGTTGTTGGACTTTTGGACTTAAATACTCCTGAATCTACTCATACTTGCAGAACATTAATCAGAATTGCTAAACAACAAGGATTTACTATAACTATTTTAAAGGATACAATTGAAGAAACAAAAAATCTTCTCGAAACAAAAGCATCGTTCTTTGAAAAATCATTTCTACAAAAAAAGGTAAACCCTGAGGATGTATATAATGCTTGTGATAGAAAAGGATATTCAAAAACTGACTTAGAACGTGCTGCTGATAACCTTGAAAGTTCCATTGGAGAGTTTGGTATCAGTGTGATTTACCATACAGAAAAACTTAAGAACGAAGCAAAGTTTACCGAAGAATATAAAATTTTTGAAAAGGTACGAAATTCAAAAAAATCAGCACTTCACGATGCTGTTGCTATTTTGTATGTAAAAAAGAAAAGAACTAAGAAAATCAGGGATTTTGAAAAGGTTAATGCTTGGTTTGTAAATAACTCTGCATCAGTCGAAGGGGATAACATATTTTTAAAAGATGGGTTTCAACCTGAGACTATAAAAGCTGACGATTTATTAAATATTTTGTGGCTAAGTAATCCTCAAATTAACAAACAAATTCAAGGGGATGATTTAGCTGAAATTGGTTTAACATCTATTATTTCATTAACACTAAACAAAAACCTTCCAAAGTCTCAAATATTAAGAGAATTAGACGATAATATTCATAAATACGCTAAGGAAGAAATTAGTGACACGGATATTGTTCGCGTTGCTACACGTATTACGAATAAGCAATTAAAAGATATTGAAGAATTAAATTTACTTGCTGAAAAAGACAAAGAGCAATTCGTAAAAAGACTTGAGGACGAAGCTGCGAAACAAAAAAGATTAGAAGAAAGCAGGATTAAAAAGTTAGAAAAAGTATTTGAAGAAATAGCCTTAAGGACTGATGAACTTGAGAAATCAAAGTCGACATATGAAGAAAAAGCTAAAGTTTTTGATTCTGTCATTAATAAAAAAAATGAAGCAGACTTAAAGGTTCAAACTTTAGAAAACAAACTTGTAGATGAACAAAATAAAACAAGGGAAATACAAAGAAACCTATGGGTGAAATCAGAATTGAAAAAGTGGAGAAATAAAAGTTGGATTGAGTTTTCCATCCCAAGCGTTTTATTCCTTTTGGCATTATTGTACATCTTGTATTCATCTGACTGGAATTTAAAAATCGCATCTGACTATCTTAAAGAATTAAATTCTAACCTCATAATAAGCAGTATTTTTTCAATAATAGTCTTTATTTTCTCAGCAGTTTCATTCTCAACATTAATTGGTAAATATCGAAATCATGGTAATATTCAAAATTATATCAAAGGTTTAGAAATACCAGAAAGTATGAAAGAAGTTAAAAAGCCCAGTAGCTAACATCACCTAAGAACAAGCGGGCGGAAAGTTTTAAATTGAAAGTCATTACCTTTAACAAACCTTGGTCTTGGTGGACAGGCAATCGGGTTTTAATGCCCGCCTACTCTTAGCCGTGGCGGTTGTGCTCAATTTGATAATTATCAATGAAATAGACTAAAACTGAGCAACACCGTATAAAAGTATCCGTCCGATAAACCCCATCTTCCAGGATTGCCCATTCGTGACTAAACTTGC
>NZ_WNKF01000024.1 GCF_010119225.1 Cyclobacterium roseum
GCCGGAAACAAAGCCTGGCTTATGGTCGATGAAATTGTAATGAACTAGGGTGAAAAAGCATAAGGGCAATGTTTGAATTGCCCTTAGCTGAATTGTTGTATCACCTTTTTCGTTACGAATGGCCCTCTGCCTCTTCTTCACTTTGCGCCAAAAGGAAAGATTTTATAAAATCATTAAGCCCTCCATCCAGTACTGTCTGCACATCCGAGGTTTCGTGTCCGGTTCGGGCATCTTTCACCAATTTATAGGGATGCAAAACGTAGTTTCGGATCTGGGAGCCAAAGTCAATTCTCATCTTTCCTGACTCCACCTTGGCTCTCTCCTCGTTTCTTTTCTCCATTTCTACCTGATAGAGCCGGGACTTCAACATTTGCATGGCTTTTTCCCTATTCGCTAATTGGGAGCGCTCCGCCTGGCAGACAACCACGATCCCGGTAGGCTTGTGGGTCAGTTGCACTTTGGTTTCTACCTTGTTTACATTTTGGCCTCCTGCTCCTCCGGACCGGGAGGTATGAAATTCCACATCGGCAGGATTGATGTCAATGGTGATGGTGTCGTCCACTACCGGGTACACGTATACGGAAGCAAAGGAAGTATGCCGCCTCCCCCCACTGTCAAACGGGGAAATACGTACCAAACGGTGTACGCCGCTCTCGGACTTTAGAAAACCGTATGCCAAAGGACCTTCAAATTCCAGGGTGGCGGATTTGATACCGGCCACTTCTCCTTCCTGCAAATCTACTTCCTTCACCTTGTACCCGTTCTTTTCCCCCCACATAATATACATTCGTAGTAAAATGGAGGCCCAGTCATTACTTTCAGTTCCGCCCGCTCCCGGATTAATCTCCAACATGGCACTCAGTTGGTCTTCTTCCCCGCTGAGCATCTTCTTCAACTCAAGATCTTCTACCTTATCAAGCTGCTTTTCGTATTCCTTTTTTAACTCTTCCTCGGATACATCGCCGGCATTGTAGAATTCCCACAAAACCTCCAGGTCCTGAATCCCGGAATCAACCGCTTCATACTGGTTGGTCCATGATTTACGGGCCTGAATCTGCTTCATTACTTTCTCTGCTTCCGCAGGATCGTTCCAAAAATCAGGCTGTGCAGAAACAGCCTCAAATTCTTCTATTTCCTTTTTCTTCCGGTCGAAGTCAAAGATACCTCCTCAAGGCCAAAACGCGGGCCTTCAAGTCTTTCAACTGATCTGGTGTCATTCTATTTATTTTTATGGTTAATTTATTGTACAAATTTCGGTATTTCCGAACGTATTACCTATCCCCGGATCAAAACAAGCTATGGTTCCTCCATATCCTCTAGCGGGATGACCTGAATCTTATTTCTACCTTTAATTCTAAATCGCTTGTATCTCAGCGGTTGAAGTATCAATCCCGCACCTATCAGGGCACCACCGGTAATCAAGGTTCCGGATGAATATTCGATGTTCCCATCGGCATACAGACTATTAATGCCAGTGGCAAGCAACAGCATGGTTCCGGCGGCCATGGGAAGCAAACTCAAATTACCCAAGGTTCGATTTCTTTCGTCTTTACCCCGAATATCAATCGCTTCTATCTGGCTCAGTAGCAGTACGTTTTCCTTTAAGACAAGGATATCGCTTTTTATTTCCCGGATTTCATCCTGCATGTAATAGTCCAACCCTTCTTGCAGGTACACCAGTTGATCTCCCTCTTCATAGACAAGCCGGGTTTTTTGGTTGGCACCTCGTTGCAGGATTAGGTAATTCTGGCCGAAAACAGACACATTTACCGAACCCAAAAGCCATAATAAAAGGAAGGTTGATTTCAGTCCCGGAACGGATAAGGGATTTGATTTACCAAATTCAAAATTCATCTCAGTATTTCCTGATCCAGCCGTAGGTATCAGGAACCTTTCCATACTTAATATCGTCCAGGGCTTTCAATACCCTATTGGAAAACGCATCGGCGGGTTTTTCAGGCAGCAGGTAGTCTTTTCCATGTATATTAATAAGTCGGATAAAAGCCACAGTAGCTGCCGTCCCGGTGCCAAAAGCCTCTTCAAGTCTTCCGGAAATGAGGGCCTCTTCCAATTCGGCCACGGTTACAAAGCGTTCTTCCACCGGAACCCCCATATCTCTTGCCAGCGTCAATACGCTATCTCTGGTAATTCCTTTCAGGATGGTCCCCGTATTGGTGGGGGCAGTGACAAGAACCCCATTAAGGACAAACATGACGTTCATGGTTCCACTCTCTTCAATGTATTGATGGGTTTTTCCATCCGTCCACAGCAGTTGGTCGTACCCCTCATTTTGAGCTTTTTGGGCAGGAAAGAGGGAACCAGCATAGTTTCCCGCTGCCTTGGCCGCTCCAGTACCGCCTTCCACCGCACGGGCAAATTGAGTCTCCACCTTCACAGCCACCGGTTTGGAATAGTATTTACCAACAGGTGAAGCAAGAATCATAAACTTGTATTTAATGGAAGGCCGGATGCCCAGGAAATCATCATCTGCAAAGACAAATGGGCGGATGTATAAGGAATAACCGGGATTTTTAGGCACCCATTCCCTGTCCACTTCCAATAGCTTACGCATCCCTTCCATAAAAACCTCCTCCGGAACTGCCGGAATACACATCCTGGAGGCTGATTCATTAAGTCTTCGCTGATTTGCATCCCCACGGAAAACCAAAATTTCACCGGCTTCATTGCGGTAGGCTTTTAATCCTTCAAAAACAGATTGCCCATAATGAAGGGTGGCATTGGCTGGGTTGATCGCCAGGGGGCCATAAGGTTCTACCCTCATATTCTGCCATTCCCCATCGACATATTCCGCCACAAACATGTGGTCACTAATAATGTGGCCAAAGGACAAGGTGTCAAAATTGGTATCTGCTAGCTTCGACCGCTGCGATTTGGTAACGCTAATTGATAATGTCTTATTCATATTCACTTATTTCCCTGGACGCCAGGTGATTTCTTGAATTTGTAACTCCAGTGCCAGTTGCCTGCCCAAAACAAAAAGGTAATCCGATAGCCGGTTGATGTATTCGGGAATCAACTCTTCCACGGTTGAGGATTCTCCTAACATAATAATTGCCCTTTCTGCCCTTCTGCACACCGTCCTGGTGATATGGGCATAAGACACTACAGGATGCCCCCCGGGAAGGATAAAATTCTTTAACGGAGGTAGGCCAGACTCCATCAGGTCAATCTCCGCCTCCAGAAATAAAACATCCTCCTTTGTAAGTTCCGGAATGTTAACCGCCTTTTTTTCCGGATCGGAGGCCAACATGGCACCAACCACAAAAAGCCTGTCTTGTATCCTTGTGAGTTTTTCCGCCCGCTTTTGGTTCATTTCCTGGTCTCTCAAGAATCCCAAATGGGCATTCAACTCATCAATAGTACCATAGGCATCAATCCGCAGGTGGGATTTAGTTACCCGGGTGCCTCCCAATAGAGAGGTTTCTCCTTTATCTCCAGTTTTTGTATATATCTTCATCAATTCAACAGGTGGAAAAAATTATACAATTGATTTATCCACCACTGTAGGATTAGGATTCGCTTCATCCGACTCCACCAGTCCATCTCTCAAACGGATCACCCGATGAGCATAGTGTGCAATATCGTCCTCATGGGTTACCATGATAATGGTATTTCCTTTTTGATGCAATTCATGGAATAAATCCATGATATCGTAAGAGGTTTTGGAGTCCAGGTTTCCGGTAGGTTCATCTGCCAGGATGATACTTGGATCATTGACCAAAGCCCGGGCAATAGCTACTCGCTGTCTTTGACCTCCGGATAGTTCATTCGGCTTGTGGTGAATCCGATCATCCAACCCGACACTCTTTAAGGCAAGAAAGGCCTTTTCATCCCGGTCCTTTTTATTGAAACCGGCATATATCAAGGGCAAAGCCACATTATCCAGACAAGTAGCCCGGGGCAACAGGTTAAAGGTCTGAAAAACGAATCCAATTTCCTTGTTCCTTATTTCAGCCAATTCATTTTCATCCATATCGCTCACATCTTTTCCGTTAAGGATGTATTGACCGAAGGTGGGCGTGTCCAGACAACCGATGATATTCATCAGCGTGGATTTTCCGGACCCGGACGGCCCCATAAACGCCACATATTCTCCTCTGTCCACTTCGATGCTGACGGATTCAAGGGCATGGACCTCTTCTGCTCCCATCCGATAAATTTTTTGCAATTCTTTGGTTCTGATGATTTCTGGCATAATAACAAAGGATTTGAAAATGTGAAGATAGGAGATTATAGGTAAAAACAGGAATTCAACGAGTTAATTTATATCAATGGAATTTGAGGTATTCCAGCTGCAGCTGGGTAAGGTCTTCCTGTCCTATCCATTCTGACATCATCGCAAGGTTGCTACTGGCATATTGATCCAATCCAATAATTCGGCAATATTTTACCAATTCAATCCAAAGTAAGGGGTCTTTATTAAATTGGCTGGCTTCCTGTAGCAAGCGGTAACGCTCCTCCTCCTCCGGAACCTTTTCGATAGCGGCCATCACCATTGGGGTCCTGTAGGCATTTCCTCCCGTTGAAAGATCTGCCAGGTTAGGTTCAACAGGGCGCTTTCCCTGAATCATTTCCACATACCTTTGAATAAACTCTTTTTCTTCTTCGGATGTTTCGGCCTTCATTGCCAAAGTGTGCAAATTATCCAGGCTTCCCTGTTCCAGCCAATGTCCCTTTTTTAGCAAAATTTCTTTCGCCAGATACTGCTTAAAGTGCTGGCCTTGCAAACTATCGAGGGCAGGAAGTAATTCTTTTCCTAGCATTTTAGGCAGTCTCGCCAGAGTCTGGTAAAATTGTACCGTATCATTTGATACCAGTCTCCCTGCTTCATCAAAACGCATCCATCCGGGGTAGTTCACATTTTGGGCGCCTGCAATAAACGCAGCTTCTTCCTGCATCCCTCCAAAATAAAGGTATGGCAAATGGGCAGGAGTAAACCGGGAAAAGCCCTTTAACATTGCTTGCTTCCATTCGATTGCTGCTTTTTCAAAATCCCCCTCTCTGGAAAGAACCCAACCAGCAAAGGAATGATAATAACCTGCATTACCAGTAAACCGAAACGCCATCCCATTTAACTGTTTCAACAATTCGTTCACCTCTCCTACTCGAAACTCCAACAGTAAGCGGGACTCCCTGATGCTTTCCTCAACGGACAAAACAGGTTGCTGCCCCTCGGAAAGCCTTTGTACCGTCTCTCTGAATTCCTCTTCCAAATCCGTATCAAAGCGGGTGCTAAGCTGATTTCGTAATAGGGCCCTGTTGATTAGATTACCCGCCTCCTTTAGGGTATCCATTGCTAAGACCTGAGGGGCAGTTCCGGCTGTAGCATTCGCATGGGCCAGCCGATTTATTTGCAGCTTAAGGGATGTTTCTAATTCATCTGAAGGCTCCACCGCTTTCCCATGAGCTATTTTTACTGCTAGCTCATTTAGATTTTCTGCCTCTCCTTTTACCGCCATAGTGTCGAAAATGGCCAATGCATCCTCCGGACGGTTCATCCCATGATAGATCAGTGCCAGGTTATTTGGAAGATAGGTACTAGCGGGATAATATTCCAGGCCTTCCTTCAGGTAAAAAATAGCCTCATTAGTGCGCTGACGCTTTTCGAGCAACTGGCTCAGCAAAAGGATATCTGCCACCTGAGGGTTTTCTTCAAAGCTCCTCTCAAGGGTTTTCAATGCCAGCGTGGGTTGGTTTTGGCTCAAATACAGATGCGCAGCGGCAAGGAGGGCTTTGTCGTTCTCCCGGTACCTTTCAAAGGCATTTTCATACAAAACCGTAGCCTCAACGGGCCGTTCGCTGGCATAATAATAATCCGCAGATAATTGGGTTGAGGCCGTGCTGAATTGAACGGCTACTATACCATCCGCATAGACCAAAAATATCAATAAACTCAATACACCCCCCAGGCGGTAGTGAAAAAAAGGAAAGAAAGGCGGTTTATACAAAATCGTTCCAATCGCCTTTCCGCTGTTGATGATACCTGAAAAATTCACCCAGACGTAAAGAAAGAACAACAATCCGAATCCCAATTGGCTGTAAACAAAAACATGATTCAAAAAGTCCACCATGGGACTGTTTACGGTACCCATTCCCTTAAACAGCACCAGAAGGCAAATGGAAAATGCTGTGAGATAGAAAAGCTTCCCTATCCAGGGTGCTGCAAAAGGCTGCGAAGTATGCTTCATTTTGTGTACGACAACCGGGTAGCCGACGATCCCGGCAATCAACAACAGTACCTGAAAAGGAGGCAAGGGCCAACCCGCCAGACTTCCGGTTATATCTAATAACATCAATCCCAGCAGCAACAGGTAAAGCAACCCAACTCCGCCAAAATGCCAGCCCATTTTTATTCCTACCCCTTCGTTTAGTTTTGCCAAAAAGAGAAATACCCCGGCGAGGATGGCATTTCCAATGTAGAGCAAAAAGCCTGCGGCAATGGTAAACGCCATAAGGCTGGTGTTTTCAGAAAGTAACAAGGTAGGGTAAGGGGCATTCGCCAGGTAAATCAGCAGTGCCGGGCAGGCAATGCCAAAGCCAAAAATGATCATTGCCCGCCAGCTGACGGACAAGTGATCAAAAAAAAGGTGTATGGCCGCCGCCGGAAGTAGTAAACAAATCAATGCGATTATCAGCCCGAAATTACTACCTATTCCGGCTATATTGAGACTATTTAAACCGCTAATGGTCAACAAAAAAATAAGGATGCCTGCTCCCAATAAAAAGGCATTGCGCCTAAGCATGGTCAGCAACCAAACCAACACCAGAAATAATAACCAAATTAGCATTCCCATCATTTGGCTCCCTTCAGGAAAGGAAAGCGGTGCTTCGGATACGTATCGCTCTATGAGAAGAACGTTCTGCGTATTAAGGGCGAGTGAGTCTGTCCCGGTGAAAAACGTATCCAGGGGGACAGTAAGAGGCTCTGACCCAACGATCGTCCGAATAGGAAGCTGAGAAATATCCAAAAAATACAATACTAAGATAGCCAATCCTGCAAAGCAGAGAATGGCCAATAGCGTGACATAACTGAATTTTACCAAGTCATCCTGACGCATTATTCCATTACCTTCGGAACGCGGAAATAATCAGAATCTCTCTGCGGTGCATTTTTCAGGGCTTTTTCATGGTCCAGGTGCGTTCCTACCTTGTCTTCGCGCATGATGTTTTCTTCCGAGGACATGGTAATCAGCGGTTCCACCTCAGAAGTATCCAGTTCATTCAATTTCTCAACCCAATCCAAAATCTGGGTCATATCCCTGGTCATTTTTTTTGCCCCACTTTCATCAAACTCCAAACGAGCCAGGTGCGCAATCTTTTTTAGCGAATTGATATCCAACTTCATTAGCTGTTCATTTTTCTTTCAGGCTTTCATTGTCTTTCCACAATTGCTCCTGGATGATACGGTAACATTTCTCTTTGAGTTCCCCCACGCCCCTAATTCCCAAACCTTCCACGGAAACGGGGGGATGGATGACTACTTTTACCGGTTTGTACCGCAATAAAAACCGGCCATCATCCGGCAAAATTAAGTGATTGTAGGATAAAGTGATAGGAATTACCGGTATTTGTTTGTCCACAGCCGCTTTAAAAGCCCCATCTTTGAAACGGGCCATTTTTGGGGGCTCGGTGCTGGAAATTCCGCCCTCCGGAAAAAAAACCACGCTGCTCCCCTGATCCAGGGCTTCCCTCGCCCGCTGCACCGATTTGCCTCTGCTTTTCAGGCTATTTCTATCTACCGCAATGTGCAGGTTCTTAAACATGTATCCAAAAAGTGGCACTTTTCCTAAAGAGCTCTTTCCAATAAATACCAAATCAAAAGGAATCAGACCCAGGACAGGGATATCGAGGTATGAAAAATGATTGGCTACGATCACATAGGGGCCCTTTACCTTAAACTGATGTAGGTTTTCCATTCTTACTCGAAAAAACAGCATCCCAAAAAACACCCGGGACCAGACTCGGTTTAGCTTTCTTCCCCGGGCTTTTCTTCCGGAGATTTCGATGGTAAAAGCAAAAACCGGAAGCAATACTAAAAATGTAAGGATAAACACAATGGACCCGTATATGGAATAAAGCCTTTGAATTACTTTCATCATAGAAAAAAGGATTTTATTGGGTCCCGAAAATAAACAAAAATCCGGGAAACCCGCCGAAAGGGCTTGGTTTATCCGGAGGTGACTTTTTTAGGCCTGTACCTTTTTCACCCTGAGTGAAGTCCCCTCGGTACTGATTACCTGAATGGTTTCCCCTCTATCTATAAACTCCCCTCGGGAATAGGCATCGTAAATTTCATCATCAATAAGCACCTTCCCACTCGGCATAAGCCGGGTATGCGAAACACCTTGTTTTCCCAGCATTTCGTTGCTGTAAAAAGAAGAGGTGTATCCTTCTGATTTTTGATGCGTGTCGGCCAACGAAATTTTACTGAAACTTTTCCATTGATTTACCTTTGGGGTAAGGCTGAAAATGAGCACGGTAGAAACAATGACTGACAATATCACGGTCAATAAGGCCGTAAAAAGCTTTCCTGAACTTACAAACGTAAAATCAAACAGGTCATTGGGCAGCATGCCCATGGTCAGGCCTGCCAACACACAAATGATCCCCAAAATACCGAACACCCCAAATCCAGGAATGACGAAAACCTCCACCGCCAACAAGATTATTCCCACGATGAAAATCACCAGTTCCAGGTTGCTGGCCAAACCGGTCAGGTAGTAGGGAATAAAATACAGCACCACCGCAATGCCACTGGCTGCAAGGGGAAAGCCAATGCCCGGAGTTTGTATTTCAAAATAAATACCTGCAAATATCACCAAAATCAGAAACCCACTGACGGCAGGATTTAGGAAAAATGAGATAATATCTTCGGCCACAGAGGGTTCGTAGCGATACACTTCGTAATTTTCCAACCCGTTGCGTTCTATGATTTCATCGATAGAGGCCACTTCTGCCTCGCAAAATCCGTTAGCAATGGCCTCCGACACGGAAAAGGTAATGACTTCACCGGCATTGGAAATTCCCTCTACTTCCAGGTCTTCGTCCACCATGGCCTCCGCTATTCGCGGGTCTCTGCCAGTGGCTTCGGCGGTGCTCCGCATCATGGAACGCATGTAAGACTGGTATTTATCCGGAGCGGCCTCCCCGGTGCCACCCATTACTACTGTCGCCGCGCCGATGCTTCCTCCCCTGGCCATGTAGATGCTATCACAGGCGATGGAAATCAGGGCTCCTGCGGATGCGGCATCCTTATCAATAAACGAATGAATCGGAATCTCTGATTCCAAAAACAAGGTCCGGATGTCATCGGCATCGTTAACCGCTCCTCCATAGGTATCCATATGGACGATTATCATTGCTGCCTTTTTTTCTTTTGCATCTTTCAGCGCAAGGGTAACCTTTCGGTTCATCCTTGGATCGATATCACTTTTCATATCAAATACGTACACCAGCTTTACCGAATCCGGCTGCTCCTCATTTTGCCCAAAGGACCGATGTACCATTGAAAAAAAAACCGCTGTAAAAAACAATAAATTAATTACCAATTTCATTTATTAATTCATTTAATATTTCCCGTTTGAATATACCAATAAAAACCATCATTGTTCCCATTGGAGCAAAATGGTGTTGCAATTGATAAAATAAATATCAAATTTGCATGAATGTTGGTAAATACTTGTCAGAAAACTGTTTTTAAAATGAAGTGCTGGATTTTGATTTTGGGGATGATCAGTTTGGCAATCCCTTCCTGGGGAAGCGAACTAACAAAAACGGATTCCGTGGGCATCGAGCGAATCGGGGATAAATCCTATATCATTCATGAGGTGGAGCCTCAGGAAACCTTATTTGGAATCTCCCGTCGGTACAATACCCCCGTAGGAGACATTGTCCAAAGCAACGATAATCTCAAAGCCGGACTTAAGGCTGGCCAACGAATCCGGGTGCCGTTCGTGGAAAAGCAAACCCTGCCGGAAGGAGCGAAGCTTCATCAGGTGATTCCGGGCGAAACGCTTTTTGCTATTGCCCAAAAGTACGATTCCGAAGTACAAGACCTGATGGCATGGAATGAGCTTAACGGGACGGATATCAGTGTGGGACAATCCTTAATCATCAAGGGGCTAGAGGAAAAACAAGAACCGGTTACCAACGAAAAAATAGAAGAAACAGTAGAATTGGCAGATCAAACCGTCGCGGTAACCAGTGAAGAAGTGAGTCCTTCACCGGACAGCTCCAGTGGTAAGCCAGCTACGCAACCGGAAAAAGCCCCTAAAGAAAGTAAAAACTCCCCTACCAATACACCCGAGAACAAACCAATGGTGTCCAGTACAGGAAACTGGATTTCCCATAAGGTGGTTCAGGGGGAAACTCTTTTTGCGATTGCCAGAAAGTACGATGCAAAAGTGGAAGACCTGATCCAGTGGAATGGCCTTTCTTCCAATAACTTAAAAATAGGTCAAACCCTAAAAGTAGGAAGGGAGACCAATGCTCAAATTCCGGTCAGTCAACTACCCGGACCTCCAAAATCTGAAACGCCCACTCCTCCTGCGACCACCCGTAGCGAGAACCGGTCAACTCCCTCATCTGGTGGTGCTACTTCCGTTTCCACATCCAACTCGAATGTAGGAGCGTCCACGGCGTTTAAAAACGTTACGGAAAGTGGACAAGCAGAAGTGATTGAGGGCACAGGAAATCACAAAAAATACCTGGTGCTCCACCGCACAGCTCCGGTAGGTACCATCATGAGAATCCGAAATGAAGAAAACGATGTTACCGTTTTTGCGAGAGTAGTGGGGGTATTGCCGGAAACAGGGGACAACAACCGCCTGTTAATCAAGGTTTCCAAAGCAGCTTTTGACCAATTGAAAGCGGTAAATTCCCGATTTAGGGTAGAGGTGGCTTATTAAGTGCTTCTAACGAGTTGAAGGTTTTTTTCAGGAAGTATTATCTTTGTTAGGGGTTGTCACTGTCCTAATGTTATCTTTAAATTAGCCACGCCATGACATACAATTTGATTGACTTGTTTTCTGGAGCTGGTGGATTAACACTTGGATTCACGAAACATACTGATAATGGGGGTATTCCGCTATTTAATCCGGTGTGGGCAAACGACTTTAACAGGGAATCGGTAGAGACTTATAATACTAATTTTGGAAAGCATTGTGTTTTAGGCAATATAACAGAACTCCTCCAGAATAAAGAAAAAGAAATTCCTCAGGCCCATATTGTTATTGGAGGCCCGCCTTGCCAAGGGTTTAGCCTTTTAAACAGAAAACGCAACAGCGACGTTAGGCGAGAATTATGGCGGCCCTTCATGAGGGTGGTGGAAATATCTGGTGCTGACGTATTTGTAATGGAGAATGTACAACAACTATTAGGTACAGATGAACACAATCGAATTGTAATTGAGGCGGAGAGAATGGGTTTCTCAGTGAGTTCTGCTGTACTCAAGGCTGCTGATTATGGTGTCCCTCAGTCTCGCCAAAGGGCTTTCATCATTGGAAGTAGAGCCAATAACCCTGACATAAGATTCCCGCCCCTAAAAACGCATACCAACCCTGAACATTTAGGAGGTAAGTTAGAATTATTTAACCACTTTCCGGCAGAAGGATATGTAGAGAATCCTGCACCATGGACCACTGTGAGAAATGCCGTCGGTGATCTACCTCCACCAGTAGGAACAAGTATACGCGATGTTCCCGCGCCTTTAAATCTTCATTTTGGGCGTAATCCTACAGAAATAAGTCGACAACGCTACATGGCCATTCCGGAGGAAGGAATGAACCGATTTGATTTACAAAGAGTCGCTCCCCAGATAACTCCTCTATGCTGGATCAGAAAGACGAAAGGTGGAACTGATTTATTTGGGAGACTTTGGTGGGACCGGCCTTCTGTAACAATCCGGACAGAATTCTTTAAGCCTGAGAAAGGTCGCTACCTTCATCCGGAACAACATAGGCCAATTACCCATAGGGAGGCGGCAAGAATACAGACCTTCCCAGATGAATTCATCTTCCATGGAAGCAAAATCGAAATCGCTCGACAAATAGGCAATGCTGTCCCCCCAATACTTGCATATCATGTTGCTGCCGTTGCTTTACAACATCTGAATCGTATTTACGCGCCAATAACAGTAAAAAACTAAGTAATGGCAGCTAAAACGAAGAAATATGACTCAAAAGAAATTCGGACACAATTAGAAAAACTCGTAAGTTCTTATTCAACCACACTTGCCACAGATGATTTACGAACTAAAGTAATTTCCATCATTCCAATTCGCAAATCAATCAAAAATTTAGGGATATCTCTCTTACCGAAAGATATTGACTCAGCACTTAACCGGATACTATATTATTTAAAACAATACCCAAGAAGGATTATTGGAGTAGATGAATTGGCAATTGTTTCAGGTATCGAAGAGTATGCCAGAAGAATACGCCAATTGAGAGTGGAATTTGGCTGGAAAATATTGTCGGGTAAAACGGCTAGAGAAGTCGCTATTGATGGGAGAATTGAAGGGATTGATGTTACTGAAATGAAAGTCAGTGAATACATTCTATTATCTGTTGAGAACGATAAAGAAGCTGCTTACCGCTGGAATCTTGCCAATACAATTAAGAAAAGTAAAGGCGGCGCAAAAAGTAAGCTGCTTAGGTTCTTTCAAGCGAACGTTGGTGACGTGATAACGTACGAAGAGTTACGATATGTCGCTAATGGCGCCAGCGAATGGGCACGAAGAATACGAGAACTTAGAACGGAAGATGCCTGGCCAATAGAGAAAGTTAATACTGGGTATGTGCTTCAAGAAAATAAACAGGGTGAACCACATGATAGAAATATTCCTCAGCCTGTTTACGTGGCCGTTTTAGATCGTGACAACCATAAATGCCGGAAATGCGACTGGAACTTCAAAATGTCATCACCCTCAGATAAACGAAAAAGATTGGAGTTGCATCATATTGAGCACCATAAAGCAGGGGGACGTAATGATGCCGACAATCTAATTACACTTTGCAATGTCTGCCATGATGTAGTACACGGTATTGGCAAGACCTGGAGCATGAAAGATTTAAATGATTGGCTTACGGCCTGAGGATACAAATGAAAACCCTAACAGCAGCGTCTGAAAATGCAATACTCAAGAAAAAGATGCCAATACAGCGATTAGGCCAAGCGTTTTGGGTGATAGGGTATCATTTACTAATCAATGGACAAATGAAATTAACTAACTCGGGTTCCTTTTTTTCAAACTCCCCTTTGCGCCAGAACTTACGAGGGATGCCGGGGAATATTCCGATTCAGCGGAAATAGTTAACTTGCGTGAAATCGTTGAATAGTTGAACATACAGGTTTGATAGAATATGAATATAAGAAAAAATAAACCCGTTATTGGCATCAGTATCGGAGACATCAATGGGATCGGTGCTGAGGTTACCATGAAGGCACTTCAGGACAGCCGCCTGCAAAAAATGATTACGCCAGTAATCTACGGCCATGGCAAAGCCATCACCTATTACCGGAAAATGCTGGACATGAATGACTTCAATTTTATGCAGGTAAAAGGCATAGAAGATATTCATCACCGGAAGACCAATGTGATCAACGTGGTACAGGAATCTCCGGAAGTAAGTCCCGGTGTGGAAACCAGGGAAGCCGGAAAAATGGCCCTGGCAGCCTTAGACCAGGCAATTGTTGACCTAAAATCGGAAAAGCTCGATGCGCTGGTGACCGCTCCTTTAAATAAAAATAACATCAATAGCGAAGAAACGCCTTTTATTGGACATACCGAATACCTTACCGATGCCTTCCAAGCAGCAAAGAGCCTGATGTTCATGGTATCGGAAGATATGCGCATTGGATTAGTGACGGGGCATATGCCGCTTAAAGAGGTGGTGGCTGCTATTACTTCAGCCGCCATTAAAGAAAAATTGAAAATTATGCTCAAGTCTTTGAAGGAGGATTTCGGCATTCCCAAACCAAAAATCGCGGTTTTGGGGGTAAACCCCCACGCTGGCGAGGACGGATTACTGGGAATGGAAGAACAAGAGATCATACAGCCCGTAGTCAAAGAATTTAAGGATAAGGGAAATTTGGTTTTTGGCCCCTATCCTGCGGATGGGTTTTTTGGCATGATGCACCAGAAGAAATTCGATGGCGTCCTGGCCATGTACCACGACCAGGGTCTTGTACCCTTCAAAACGGTATCGTTCGATTCGGGTGTAAACTTTACTGCCGGGCTTCCCATCATTCGGACCAGTCCGGACCATGGTACAGCGTACAATATTGCTGGAAAAAATGCGGCAGACCCAGGATCCATGCGAGCTGCGATATTCCTGGCTCACGACATCATTAAGCGAAACGGTGACTGGGACACGGAAGAATAAAATATTTAAAGGCAATATTTTAGAAAACAGAAATTTATCCCTAGATTTGCGGTCTTAATTCAAATAATGAAATTCATAAGGAAGTTCGATATTGACATCATCCGATTGAAGGAAGGAGAGCATGCGTTTCATTTTAAAGTGGATGATGCGTTCATGGACCATTTTGAGAAAGTCAAAGAGGTTATCCATCATGCGGAAGTCGGTGTTGATGTGTTACTTGATAAAAGAATAAATCTGATAGAGGCGGATTTTCAGCTGCAAGGTACAGTTCGCCTGACCTGCGATAGAAGTCTGGAAGAATTCAACCAGCCACTCTCAGTATCCCATAAAATTGTCTACAAATATGGGCAAGAGGAAAAGGAAATCAACGATGAGATTTTCCTGATTACCAAGGATACGCAAGTCATAAATGTGGCGCAGTTGATTTATGAATTTATTCTGCTATCCATTCCGGCAAAGAAGATTCATCCGGACTACCGTATCGACGACGATGATGTGGACGAAAACGATGGTTGGATCGTATACGAGGCCGGAGAGGAAGATGACGAAGAAGACAATGGCAAGGCTGAGCAAAACCCGTTTTGGGAAGCTTTGAAAAATTTTAAAAATAACGAATAATCTAAAATTACATAGATATGGCACATCCTAAACGGAAAATTTCCAAAACCAGAAGAGACAAAAGAAGGACGCATTACAAGTTAAATGCTCCAGGTCTGGCACAATGCCCAACGACGGGTGAATTTCACCTACCCCACCGTGCTTTTTGGCTGGACGGCAAATTATATTACAAAGGTCAGGTTATCATAGAAAAAGAAGTTTTAGCCTGATTTCTTACTCATTCCCTTTCTGAACTGCCCTGGAAAATTTGTTTCCCGGGCAGTTTAGTTTCACCTTACCTATTTTTCACTATCGGTTTTTTTCAGAAATTTTTTCCTGATTACCTCTTGTACCGGTCTGTTTTCAATTTTGCTCTCCAGCCAGGAAATGATATCCAGGTATAAAAATGCCCGCCTTTCATACGGATGGTTTTCAAAGACTTTTAGTTTTTTCAGCAATTCGACGAAAGCACTTTTTAGTTCATGGTCATAAATCCTGCTCAGATTTCGGACAAATCGCACCATTTCCTTCTGGACCTGATGTAAGTCGTCCATCTTGATCAAAAATCGATAGACATTCCGGATCTGTACATCCAGCTTTTCGTCCCGGCCCGCTTCGTAGCTGGCTATTAATTTTAAAATATGAGCAAAGCACTGCAAATCTTCCCTCAAGCCATCCTGGTTGTTTTGGATCACCTGGTCCAGGTAGAAAATTGCCTTTTCATTGTCACCATTTCCGAAATACAAACAGGCCACTTTATAATGGAGTACCATCAGGTGGTGAATGTCTAATTTATTTCGGATAGGCTTTATATCCTTTAGCAATGCGGGTACCAGGTTTTCCACCCCCATTGTGAATTCTCCCTTTAAAAAATGAATGTTAAGCAGGTTGGAATATAGATATAGGAATGCGAGTATTCTGCTGTTATCATCCATCATAAAGTCACTGCTTTCCAGGCTATGTCGAAATTCTTCCAGCACCTTTGTAAAGCGATCGTAATATCCCAGGTAAAAAAGCGTGTCCAGCAGGTAATGGTAGGCCTTTAGATAATTCCCCGTGGCCACTTTGACCATATGAGGCGAGGCCTGGAATAGATCCACCCAATGTTGGGCTGCGCGGTAACATAAAGGGAAATCCTGGATAATATGAAAATACCAAACCTGTGCCTGGTACAGGTACATTTTCTCATAAAACCCCAGGGAAGACAGCTTATAGGCCGGCATGTTCCGTTTGTAGAAATTCTCCAACATCAGCCTCCCTTCCCGGTCCTTGATATAACCGGTTTTGAGGTAAATACCATATAGCTGAAGCGAAAGGCTGGAAAAACGATTTTTAAGATCTACTTTTCCAGACAGGCGAGAGGATTCTTCACTGAGTATTTCAGCCCTGTTTCGAATACTCCGGGTAATGTGCTGCGATTCGATCACCTTCTCCATCTCAACCACTCGCAGCATCACCGTATCCAGCCCGTATTGTGCTGCCATTTGCTTCGCTTTGTCCAATACTTTCAGGCTCTGCATGTAAAGCCCCTTGTTAAACAAAATTCGCCCAAAGTCAATCTGCTCGTTAAGCTGAAGCTCTACGTTTCGGTCCGCATATAACAGCCTTAGCGAAGTCAGCAGCTGCTTGTACAAATGCGCTTTCATGTTTGGCAATTGCTTTTTAGACACAGGCACCTTTTCCAACAACTGCCTTTCGTCGTAACTTTCCATCTTTTCCAAGGTCTCGAATAGCCTTAGAAATTTTGCATCCTGGTTAGAGGACAACCTTTTGGTAAAAAGCTTGAAATTCCGCTTTTCGGAGGGAGACAGGCTGGAAATTAAATCAAACAGCGAATCTTTTTTAAAATTGGATATCATATAAAAACATATTTTAAACCACTGTAATTCATTTGTTTATATAATAAAATACTCTATCTGATATCGGACATCTAAAGTTAATTGAATTTTGGGAGCAAGACGAAGGTTTTACATTGGATTTCCATAAAAAAACCAACACAGACATGGATGAGAATCACGTAATGATCTTTGACACCACCCTTAGAGACGGAGAGCAGGTCCCGGGTTGCAAATTAAACACACCTCAAAAGATCGAAATTGCCCGCCAACTGGAAGCCCTCGGGGTAGATGTGATCGAGGCAGGATTTCCGATCTCCAGTCCCGGAGATTTTAAGTCGGTAGTAGAAATATCGAAACATGTGACCGAACCCATCGTTTGCGGACTTTCCCGAGGCGTGAAGAAAGACATTGAAACCGCTGCAGAAGCACTAAGATATGCCAAAAGACCCCGCATTCATACAGGGATCGGCACCTCCGATTCGCATATCAAATACAAGTTCAAAAGTAACCGGGAGCGCATTCTGGAGTGGGGCGCTGAAGCGGTAGCCCATGCCAAAACATTTGTGGAAGATGTGGAATTTTATGCGGAAGATGCTGGCCGGACAGATAATGAATACCTGGCCAGGGTATGTGAAGCGGTGATAAAAGCGGGTGCTACGGTATTGAACATTCCCGATACCACCGGCTACTGCCTGCCAGACGAGTACGGTGCAAAAATAAAATACCTGGTAGACAATGTAAGGGGCATCGAAAACGTGGTGATCTCCGCCCATTGCCACAATGATCTGGGACTGGCCACCGCCAATTCGATTGCGGCTGTCATGAATGGAGCCCGGCAAATAGAATGCACCATCAATGGCATTGGAGAAAGAGCCGGTAACACCTCGTTAGAGGAAGTGACCATGATTATGAAACAACATCCCCGGCTAAACGTGCACAACCAGATACAATCCAAACTGTTGAACCCCATCAGCCGTTTGGTCGCCGAAAGGATGGGCATGCCGGTACAACCCAACAAAGCCATCGTGGGCATCAATGCCTTTGCCCATTCCTCCGGAATTCACCAGGACGGTGTTATCAAAAATCGCGAGACCTACGAAATCATCGATCCCCTGGAAGTGGGAGTGACCGAATCCATGATCGTCCTGACTGCCCGATCCGGAAGGGCTGCCCTGGCCTATCGAGCGCATAAAATCGGCTATCAACTTACCAAACTTGAGCTGGATAAGGTTTACAAGGTATTTCTGGATCATGCGGATATCAAAAAGGAAATCCTGGATGAGGATATTCACTCGATTATTGGAGAGGCAGGCGTCCAACAGCATCAGGAAGCCTGATTACTAAATTTTAAAAATGGGGAGCTTTCCCCATTTTTTTTATTCTTACTTATCAGGACTCCCCTTTTTGGCGCAAGCCCTTCGGAAGAAAAAGCCTCTTGGTCGCTACTGCCATTCATTGCGTCCTGCCCCACCCTTAAAAAAACATTTGTTTCCACTGCTTTTATGCGTTAAATTATCCAACCGATTTTAACCCCGTACTTTCATGAAATCGAGCATGACGATATCGACATACAGCGGGATGATTATCAAGCATGCGAGATTCTCCCGATTTAATATCGGGACAGGCTATGCGACCATTAAGAAACAATTATAAACAGATAAAAATGTGGAATAAGAAAAAACAACTTGGACTGAAGAACTACCTGACAGCCTTCCTGATGTTAGCTTGTACGCTCACCGCTACCGCTCAACAATACGACCTACTGATCAAAGGAGGTCATGTAATGGATCCCAAAAACGAAATCAACGAGGTCATGGACATTGCAATCACCGGCAATGAGGTGGCGCTAGTCGAAAAAAACATTGCTGCCGACCTGGCAGGACAGGTGATTGATGCCTCCGGGCTCTTCGTGTGCCCCGGCTTGGTAGATATTCACACACATAATTTTTACGGATTGGACCCCTATGGGCAATATAGCGGTGGATACAGTTCCATTCACCCCGACGGCTTTACCCTTCCCTATGGAGTGACCACCGTGGTGGATACCGGTGGGTCCGGCTGGCGAAATTTTGTTCAGTTTAAAGAGCAGGTGATCGACCGGGTGCGAACCCGCGTTCTGGCCATGTTAAACATCGTGGGTCATGGCATGAAAGGCTCGCCCTATGAGCAAAACCTCAACGACATGGACCCGAAAATGACGGCTTTGGTAGCCCGGCAATTTCCCGAACACATTGTGGGCGTAAAAGTGGCGCATTACTCCGGGCACCAATGGGAGCAAATCGACCGGCTGGTAGAAGCCGGAGAGCGGGCCCATATCCCGGTGATGGTAGATTTCGGAGGAGCCAACCCGCCTCTTTCCCTGGAAACCTTATTTATGGAAAAACTACGACCCGGCGATATCTATACCCATATTTTTGGCGGAGGGGGTTTTGGCAGGGAAGCCATTGTTGACAAGGGAGGCAACCTACGTCCATTTGTCAAAGCAGCCCAGGAACGGGGTATCGTGTATGACGTGGGACATGGAGGCTCTAGTTTTGCCTTCAAACATGCGATCCCGGCCATGGAACAGGGACTTAAACCCAATGTTATCAGCACAGACAGCCACATGAGCAGCATCATGAGCGGAATGAAAAACATGAACAACGTCATGTCCAAGTTTTTGAACATGGGCATGAACCTGAACGAGGTGATCACCGCCTCCACCTGGACTCCGGCACAGGTAATTAACCGTCCCGACCTGGGGCACCTCACACCTGGCGCAGAAGCGGACATTGCCATCTTGAATATACGGGAAGGGACTTTTGGCTTTACCGAAAAAACCGGCGAAGGTAAAATGATGGGTAATCAGAAAATTGAAAATGAACTTACCATTCTTGCAGGCAAAGTGGTTTGGGACCTGAATGGGCTCACTGCGCCACTCTGGAACGAATAGGCAAACCCAAGACAAAAATGAAAAGGAGACACTTCTTTCAAAAAGCAGGGGCCCTCTCGGCAGGTATCGCCCTGGGCGTTAATGATACCCTTCAGGCCTCTTCTCAAACCGCCGACTTCAAAACGCAACCGTTTACCGTCGGCATTAATGATTACCACATCAATTACCACGTGCCCCAGCTGGATCAGCCGGTTTCCATCCTGCATGTGACGGACACCCACCTTTGGCGGGACGATGAGCGAGGCAAGCCTTACCGGCAATATAGCAAGCGGATGGCCGGAGCCTACAATGAAACGAAACATTTCCTCACCGGGGAGCCTACGAATCCGGAGGAGGCTTTTGAAGCCACGCTGGCCATAGCGAAAGAAGCAAAGGTGGATGTAATTACCCTAACTGGTGATCTCTTCAGCTTTCCTTCCGAAGCCGCTATCGAATGGGCCCTGGAAAGGCTTGAAGCATTGGACATCCCTTATTTTTATTCGAGTGGAAACCATGACTGGCACTACGAAGGAATGGAGGGCAGTCTTCACGAGCTACGGGAAACCTGGATCCGGAAGCGACTCCTGCCACTTTATAAAGGAAGAAACCCCCTCATGTATGCAGAAGAGGTCAAGGGAATCAATATGGTTAACATTGATAATAGCTACTATGAGATCCTACCCGAGCAACTGGAGTTTTACGAAGAGCAGGTTCGCAAAGGCTTACCCATGGTGCTGATGATGCACATTCCCTTGTATGCACCGGCTCGAAGCCTGGGGTATGGCTGCGGTCATCCCGATTACAATGCTGCTAACGACCGAAACTATGAATTGGAAAGACGACAGAGATGGCCGGAAGAAGGACATAGCCAAACCACCATGGATTTCCATCAGGCAGTATTCGAAAGCCCTAATTTGTTAGGTGTTTTAGCAGGTCACATTCACAGGCAAACCGTGGATTGGGTGAAAGGTATCCCCCAGTTTCTGACACAACCCAATGCCGCCGGGGGATACCTGAAAGTAAATTTCCACCCTATGAACCGCCAGGGTCAGCTGAAATTCACTTAAACGATACCAGCTGGATTAAAATTTTGATTGGATCTTTTCTTCGTCCAGCCCGGCCTGCATGCTACCATCTTCAAAAACCAGAATGGGTCTTTTGATCATGCTGCTCTTTTCCTGTAATAAAGGGATGGCGGTAGCCTTGCTTTCAGCGGCAGATTTGGCCGCCTCATCTAGCTTGCGGAACGTTGTTCCCCGCTTATTAACCACCTGCTCCAATCCCAACGCATCAATAAATTTTCCGAGCAGATCGGCATCCGGCTTTTGCTTTTTGTAATCCACAAATTCATAAGGTTTGCCCGCCTCCTCGAATAAGGCAAACGTCTTCTTCATGGTGTTGCAGTTCTTAATGCCGTAAATTTTAGTCATAACAATTTGTTCTATTTAACGTAAATTAACATGGTAATTTCCTGTTTTTGGAATATTTATTGCAATTTCAATACTTGAAACGATTTAATAATAATAAAAATTTGAATCATGATTTATTCAAAAGTATCCAAAGTATCGGTTTTTTCCATACTGTTTTCCATTTGTCTTACATTCGGAACGTTGGCGCAACAACTTCCACAGGGCGCACAACAACAAGTCAACGATAATTTTTCCGATGAGGATTATGAAAAATTTGTTGCCATCAATCAAACACTTGCTCCCATGCAAGCTGAAGTGGAAGCCAAAATGGTGGGCATCCTGGAAGAAAAGGGAATGGAAGTTCCCCGATTCCAGGCTTTAATGCAAGCCCAACGACAGGGAAATATCATGGATGCCACCGATGACCCGGAAGAAATTTCTACCTTCAACGAAGCCGGACAGGAAATTATGAAAGTGCAGCAAGAAAGTCAGGAGGAACTCCAGAATCATATTACCGACAGCGGCATGGAAATACAGAAGTTTCAGGAAATATCCATAGCCTATAATCAAAGTCCCAAAGTGAAAGAGAAAGTAGATGCCTTGATGGCGGAACAAAATCCGGAATAATAGTGAAACCAGTATTAAAAGAGGAACGTAAAAGTTCCTCTTTTTTTTAGCTACATGTCTAGCTTTTCTGCAGCAGTGCATTTTTTCACCGGTCGCTTACCGTTCGTACGGCCGTTTTCACTTCCCCTCTCCTTTCTGTAGGTATTTTAGGCTAGTTTTTGCTACATTTAGCCATGCTAAGATCATCCATTTCCTCCAAATTTCTACTATTCACTTCGGTTGCTTTTCTGACCGGGTTCCTCTCTTGGGGACAGGAAGCCCGTATCAGCGAAGCATCCGTCAACTACAGCACTTATCCCTTTTCAGATCCAAGTCCGGTACCGTCCCTGGTGTACAAACCGGACATCTATCCCTATTTCCGGTTTGAAGGATACAGTGTGGACCCGGTAAAAAAAGATTGGAATCGGGTTATTCTGGAGAACGAGTACTTAAAAGTCACCATCATGCCTGAAATCGGAGGCCGGGTCTGGGGTGCTGTCGAAAAATCTACGGGAAAAGATTTTATTTACGAAAACGAGGTCGTCAAATTTCGAAATATTGCCATGCGGGGTCCCTGGACCTCGGGTGGGATTGAATTCAATTTTGGCATCATCGGACATGCTCCCTCCACGGCCTCGCCGGTGGATTACATTACCTACGAAAACGAGGACGGCAGCCTGACCTGCGTGGTAGGAACCATGGACCTGCCTTCCCGCACCCAATGGCGGGTGAAGATCAACCTGCCCAAAGACAAAGCCTATTTCGAAACGGAAGGGATCTGGTACAACCCCGAACCCTTGCGGCAACCCTACTACAACTGGATGACCGCAGCAGCCCATGTGGGCGAAGATCAGGAGTTTTTTTACCCCGGGCACATCGCGCTACAGCACAGTGGTGCCCTGATGGATTGGCCCGTTCAGGAAGGAAAAGATGTGAGCCTTTATGCCAACAATGCCTTTGGTTCCAGCAAATCCCACCACATGGCGGGTTCTTTTCAAAACCACTTTGGCGGGTATTTTCATGACCAGGGATATGGTTTCGGGCATTTTTCGAGTTACGACGACATGCCCGGTAAAAAACTATGGCTCTGGGCGCTGTCCCGCTCCGGAGGGATTTGGGAGGACCTGCTGACCGATGAAAACGGGCAATACATGGAATTTCAGGCCGGGAGGTTGCTCAACCAGTTTTCACCTTCCAGCCGACAACCCAGCCCTCTTACCAAGGCCGGTTTTGCACCTTACACCATCGACCGATGGACGGATTATTGGTTTCCTGTCAAGCAGATTGGTGGTATCAGTGCCGTGAGCCAGTCCGGCGTTTTCCATATAAAAGAAGCCAACCAAACACTTTCCTTGTCCTTCAATCCGTTTGAAACCATTCAAGAAGACCTGCAGGTATTCATTAACGATAAACCGGCACAAACCATCACCCTTAATGGGCAGCCCATGGATGTGATTAGCAAAGAATTGGCCCTGGAGGCTCCTCTGCAAAAACTGGAACTGGTTTTGGGAACCGAAAAGGTCTATTCCTGGGCAACCGAAGATCCGATGAAACTGAGCCGTTCTTTTGATAAAACCGAAGCGGAACCGCTTTCAACCGTCGAAGCCTTGTATTACAACGCCCGGCAGGATTATTACAGTCGGGCCTATCCGGAAGCCCAGGCCAAATACGAAGAAATCCTCCGGCTGGAGCCCGGGCATCAGCAGGCCAACATCGATTATGCCGAGCTGCTCTTTCGTTTTGGCCGGTACGAGGAAGCATTGGAGCAAATTGCTCAGCCCCTGGCCACTGACTTCTTTGACCCCCAGGCCAATTTTGTGGCCGGAAGCATTTACCGGGCTATGGACCAACCCATTGATGCCCTGGAGGCTTATGGTTGGGCTTCACGGTCCATGGAGTTCCGCTCTTCCGCCTACACCGCCATGGCGGAGATCCATCTGGCTGAATACAACCTGACAAAAGCCTCCGACTATGCCCGAAAAGCATTGGATTTTAATGCGCACAACCTCATGGCCTACCAGGTGCTGGCCGTCAAGCACCGGCTAGCCGGGGAAAAACAGTCTGCTGGGGAGGTATTGGAAAAGTTATGGGATATCGACCCCCTGAATCACTTTATCCGGTTCGAACAGTACCTGAACGACTCAAAGCCAGCGGCACTGGAAACCTTCCATTCCTTAATCAACAATGAATTTCCCTATCAGACCCACCTGGAACTGGCCGCTACCTATCTAAAATATCACCGCAAATCAGAGGCCTTGCAGGTCCTGGAACAAAGCCAGGCACATGCCTTGGTAGACCTTTGGACGGCCTTTCTGGACGAGAACCAACAGGACTCGGGGCTGGATGCCCTGCTTGCCAAACCCATTGCCTTTGTCCTGCCTTATCGAAAGGAAACCTTGGAAATGTTGAACTGGGCCCGGCAGGAAAGGACTCACTGGAAGCTGGATTATTACCTGGCGCTAAACCTAATGGCGTTTAACGAAACCGAAGAAGCAGCAAAACTATTGACCGAAATAGACGAAAAGGCCGATGAAGCGACTTTCTATCTAAACCGAGCCCTTTTGCTTGAGAAAAACGAAGGAAAAGACCCCCGGCCCGATCTTAAAAAAGCCTGGGAACGGGATCCTACCCAATGGAGGCACTGGCAGCACCTGGCTCGATATCAGGCAGAAAACGGCAATGACCAGGATGCCCTGTCCCTATTAAGAGATGCCACCCGGAAGTTTTCGGGGAGCTATGTGCTGGAAATGGATTACATTCGGGTACTGAATAGCCTCGGCCAATACAAAAAAGCCATGGACCTACTCGACAAAATCAATGTGCTGCCCTATGAAGGGGCAGGAGAAGGCAGGGCACTCTTTGAAACGGTATACCTAAATGCGGCCCTGGAAGACATGCAAGGGAGACGCTGGAAATCTGCGCAAGCCAAGCTGGAAAAATCCCTGGAATGGCCCGAAAACTTGGGTGTAGGTAAGCCTTTCTCCACCAATGAAACCATGCAGGATTACTTGCTGGGACAGGTAGCGAAAGCCCAGAATCAGCAGGACTTGTTCCGCTCGCACATGCAGCAAGTGGTAGCCGCAACTGAAAACATGTCCCGCAATCGCTCCGAGCAACTGCTGGGGTTATTTGCCCTGGAAGCCCTGGGTGAAAGCGAGGAAGCTGCTGCGCTCTGGGAAGAAATCAAAAGTGAGGGGAATGAAGAAACGGTGAACTTTATTGGCCGGCTGTATCCTGGTGGCGACCAACCGATCGCATCCGAATCCGGCAATCGCCGGGAAGCGTTATTGGAAAAGATAGCTGGAATACGTAGGGATTTCAAGAAATGAGGTCAACCGTACATCCTGAGAGGGAGATATTCCTGCCTTCTCGGGTCTCCTACTCCAAAAATTCCTACGGTTTAGAAGCCATTTTATGGGTGAGGGATTCCACTCCTACTCCCCGGATTTTCAAGAAATAGCAATCTATTAATCAACTCATCTATTTAGAAGTCGCTCTTCTTTAAATATATCAATTTGAGCCTTTCGGTGGTTTTTGGTAGCTCAAAGATAAGCATGCGGGGAATTTAGCAATCGGTATGCATTACTTGTAAAGCCAACCCTCCTTTGGAGGTCTCTTTATAACGGGAACTCATGTCTTTTGTCGTTTCCCACATGGTGCTTACGACTTTGTCAAGTGAAATTTTAGCTTTTGAGGCATCGCTTTCGATGGCGATTTCAGCTGCATTGATGGCCTTAATGGCTCCCATCGCGTTGCGTTCGATGCAAGGAACCTGCACCAATCCAGCAACAGGATCACAGGTGAGGCCAAGATGGTGCTCCATCGCAATTTCGCTTGCCATAAGCACCTGAGCGGTGCTGCCCCCCATCAAAAAGCACAAGGCGCCGGCAGCCATCGCCGATGAAACGCCAATTTCTGCCTGGCAGCCGCCCATAGCGGCGGATATGGTGGCCCCTTTTTTAAAAAGTGACCCAATCTCACCTGCTACCAACAAAAACTTCTTAATCTCCTCAAAACCTGCCTGGTGGTTTTCAATGCATAAATAATACATCAATACAGCTGGCAAGGTACCGGAGCTACCGTTGGTTGGTGCGGTTACAACCCGGCCTAGTGATGCATTTACTTCGTTAACGGCAATAGCAAGGCAGCTTACCCATTGAAGAATTTGCCTGAATTGCACTTCGGTTGATCTGATAGTCTCCAGCCATTGTTCCTTGTTTTGGTAATGTTCAACATTTCCGGCCAGGAGTTTTTTGTTCATATTGGCAGCTCTTCGACTCACGTTTAATCCACCGGGTAACGTTCCACCTGTATGGCAGCCCAGGTACATGGACTCCAACATTACATTCCAAACAGCTTTCAATGCCGCATCTATTTGCTGGTCTGACCTTAAGGATCGTTCGTTTGCTAAAACAATTTCAGCAATGTCTTTTTTTTCTTTTTCGCAATAATGTTGAAGTTCCGTTGCATATTGGATGGGAAAGGGTAACGGATTTAATTCCTGTAACTTTTGACCGTCCTCTTCTTGTCCTTCTTTTACCACAAATCCTCCGCCAATAGAGTAAAAAAAAGATTCATAACTGGTATTATCGTTCAAAATAGCTTTGTACATCATCCCATTGGGATGAAAATCTAAAAAGTGCTTATGGAAAACGATGTCCTTTTCGAAATGAAACGGCACCCTGATGGCCTTGTCCAGATGAAGTTCTGAATTTGCTTTAATAAAATCGATTTTTTCAGCTATCGTTAAAGTATTAATGGTAACCGGATCATGGCCACAAAGCCCTAAAACGGCAGCGATATCAGTAGCATGTCCTTTTCCCGTAAGCGAAAGTGAACCATATAGATGAATTTCTATCTTTTGTATTTTATCAATAATATGGTTTTGTTTTAACGCCTCAATCCACCCTTGCGATGCCCTCCAGGGACCTAAGGTATGTGAACTGGAAGGCCCCACTCCGATCTTGAGCATATCGAATATGCTGATAAATGCTGCTTTTTCCATTGAGAGCACTATTGATATTGAATAAGACAAATATGGGTGTTTTATTTAAAACAGGTTAACATTATCCTTTAATTCCGCAGTTCCATAGTGTAGGATTCGGCTTTCTGCCTTTCTTAGCTCAGTTAGCGTGCTGTCCATATACAATTAATAGGCCTCTTTTCCGCTGATTTCACCCACGGGCTTTACCTGTTCCAGGTCTGTATAACCCGCTAATAAATACCGCACTAATGGGGAAAATGCCTCATTGGTATTTCGACACTCCCGTTGGCTGTCCTTGCCTACCACCTATTATTCGGCAATAAAGCTATCGTTATCCTTGTCTTCAATCCAATTGTATTCAATTTCGAACGCAACATTTCGGGCGAATTCGATTCCATGCCTGTCTGCCAAAAACCCCAGGGCCATGTCCATACCAGCACTCACTCCCGAAGAAGTGTAATAGTTGTCATCTACTTTCCAACGTGCCTTTTTGTCCCAAACCACATTGGGACCCATTGATTCCACCCAGGAAAATGCCCGTTTATTCGAAGTAGCCTGCCTGCCATCCAAAAGACCGGACCTGGCAAGAAGCGCACTTCCAGTACAGACTGTCAATACGTAGCTGCTCGCACCAGCTATTCCCTTTATCTGCCCGATAAGCGATTCATTATCTACCTCTTTGCGGGTGCCCATGCCGCCTGGTATTAGTAGCATGTAAGGATTAGCGGAAGCCATGTCCAATTTTTCGGTCAGGACAGATACCCCGTGCCTATTCTCAATTAGCCCTCCATCAAGTGAATAAAATTTCAATGTATACAGGTCCGTAAGCCTTCCAAAAATTTCTACCGGACCGAAAACGTCCAGTGTTTCGTAATTGTCGAAAAGTAAGAAGGCTATTTCCATGGTATTGCTTTTTGAGTCCTCAGTCTTTTTTTCCTGGGCGAAGGAACCGCCACTTGCCATTGTAATAAGCACTGCGATTAGTAGCTGCGGTATTAACCTTCCTGGTTTCCTTTTTGCATTCATACGTTATTTGTTAGTGGTTCTGACTGGTAAATTAGTGAAAACAATTGATGAAAGGGTGTTCGATAGGAATTAAACACAATTCCCAGGTACTTGCAACATTTGTATCAATCCATGTTTCGAAAGGTCAATTACGTGTATATGTACTATGTCCACAACTCATCTCCCGACTATCGGTGACCAACCTAAGAAATTCGGATAGGTAATCAAGCACTATTCACCGCAATTATCTGATTCATCATCCGCTTTCCATTCATCCAATTCCCAAAGTGCGGTTCCTTCGTCAATTATCCCGGCATTTATCTGAATCTGCAGGCAGGTGGAAGCGATGAACCGATCGTCTGTTTCAGACAGTATTCCATTCAGGATTTCAATTAGCCCGCTATCGATTTCATCTTCGGTATACGCATAATAATTTGCGAGCCCTTCCAGCGCAGCATATTGCTCCCCCTTATTTTCACTTTGTAGTGACTTCCAGAATAAGGGTAGGGCTGTTGGAATAATATAATATTCCATGATTTCGGATATAAGTTCCAATGAAGCTGCACGTCGCATTTCACTAGCCCTGCTACGGTCTTTTTTTAATTTGAGAATTTCTTCGGCCAATCCCAACAGTTTTGAGAATTTCCGCTTTTTCCTATCCGCATAAGGAGTATTTGACAATAGTTCCTCCCACTCATCCTCATCGTTTTTGTCATTATCCGTCTGCATCTCAAGATCAAGGGGAGGAACCTTACATAATTCCAAAAACTTTGTTCGGTCTTTCTTATTTTTCTATCCTTTGTTTTTGCGATTTTTACCAGACAATCACAAAACAAAGCCAGGTCATGTTCACCAATCTTTTCCTTGAAAAAATTATTCAAATTAAAACGAATTGACCTGCTATCAATATCCCTGTTTTGACCTGCAATAAAGCGGTTTATCTGATCGCAAATTTCTTTTATGGGCAACTCTTTCATCGGGGTATGGGCTTCTTCAATCTTACAGCAAAAATATTTTTCGTCTTAAAGTAGCACTTATTGGTTGACTAACTTCGCTTTTTAAATACCCACTTCAAATACCTTTTTTTATTTACAGTTCTCTCCTGATAGAAACGTTACATAATATCATCTAAACAGGAGCTACTGCTACTTCAAACCATGTGGGTCAATCAAATAGATCTACTCGTTTTCAAATGTAACCCTATCATTCAAATTACCTGTATTTATTTGATGAACGAATCGTAGGGATCAGGAAAGTCTGCGGTCAACACCGTTATTTCCTGGATCAGCCTTTTTCCACCGTATTCAGCATTTGAAGCCTTATCAAATGTCTCTTCATCGCAGGATACGATTTACTACCAGGGATTACCTTGACTTTCTTGAAAATTTATTCAGCCCTGCGCCTGTTCCCACAAGGAGGTATTTTCTGACTTGGTAAAAGTGAAGCCTACCCCAGCCGAAAGCGAATAGGAAGATACATCCATGCCGTGGTGGGACTGCCTTGAAGATCACGGGCAGGCAGGAAACCCCCAGCGTATCGTTCCAGTATCCGTTCCACTTCTTTGACCAGGCTGGGATCTGAGGAAGCGCGGTTTACCACGGAGCTTTCCACCAATTGCCCCCGCTCATCGATTTTCAGACCAACCCAGATTTCCCCTTCTGCCCGGTTATTTCTGGCAGATTGGGGATAGGACAGGTTCTTGCCCAGGAATTCATGCCAGGACTTCATGTCAGGTAAACCAGGCTTAAAAATATCCCTATCCACGGCTTCCTCTTCTCCGTCGGGGGCTATAAAGGAGCCTTCGCAATTTAGTGAGCTATCGCAAACCAGGTCGAGCACCAATTTGTCTCCAACAAGTACTTTGGTATAGTTGGCATTATCTTTCCGATACTTGAACTGCGTATACTTCAAGATGCCATCCAAGGCATAATGTTTCTCTTCTTCCCATACCGGCTCGAGAGGCTCAGAAGCTTCAAACATTGATTTTTTCGCAGAAACCAAAGCGTAATTAAGGTCATAGGTTTTTTCCACCAATTCCCCTTCCGGGGAAACGGTGACTATTTTGCTGTATTTGTGGCCTTCATCGCCGGATTCTATGGGCAAAAAATGCGCGTCCAGGGGGATGATTTTCCTTTCCTGCGCTTCCACAAGACTCGGGAATCCCAAATACCCAAGTCCTACAACTAATCCAAAAATTCTCCATTTACCCTTCATAGCACTAAACTATCATAATTTTGACAAATCACCAACTAGAAACTTATTTCTATCCCTTTGCCTTTTGCCTGCTACAGAGACATTTATGCAGAGCATTTAAACCCATTCTTCCCGAGAAACCAGACCCTGTTAGCAGGAAGCATATTTAAATTAATTCATTTTTTATTGTTTACCAATAAATATTTATTGTTATTTGAAAAATAAAGCCCCGAAGACAATGAACTGGAAAGAAGCTTGGAAAAATAAGTGGGAAACCCAACCTGTATTGATGTTACTCACCATCGTAATTTGGTCCATTTTTATAGGACTATGTATCAAAGGCGGAACCTTGTTGTTTACTTCCCTATACAGCCTCTTCAATCCGGAGGTGGCGCAAAACCTTTACCAAGGATTGAATTTGTCGGTGGCCAGGGAGTGGCATTTGGGATATTACCTGGGGGCGGTGTCCTTGCTGCTGGGGATTTTGGTAGCTAAGGCCTATATTTTCTTTTTGGTAATCCTGGTTTTCCTGACCATTGACCTCGTTCACCCTTTCAGTAAGGAAGTTTCAGTCCTTATTTCCAGAATCGGCAAAGTTACCGTTGAGGTAGGTGTTTTAATCATTATAGCCTCCGGGTATTTTCATTGGTTGTCTTCCCAAACGTTGCATAGTCCTGCGCCTAGTGGATTTTTGGGTGGGGCGTTTGAATACCTGATTATGGGTGCGGTTATCTATGCCATCGCGTTGGTCTTCAAACGTGGCGTTGAAATCCAAACCGATAACGACCTTACTGTATAACCATGTCCATTGTCGTAAATTTAGATGTCATGATGGCAAAACGGAAAATATCCCTAAACGAACTCTCGGAAAAGGTGGATATCACCCTGTCAAACCTTTCCATCCTTAAGACCGGTAAGGCAAAAGCCGTCCGGTTTACCACCTTGGAAGCGATTTGCAAGGCCTTGGACTGTCAGCCGGGGGATATACTGGAGTTTGTGGATGATTGAGATAATTTAATTTCGGCTAAGTTTTAACTATATATAAACTACAAAGGCCACTCTAATAAAGAAGTAATCGCAAACCGAATAACTAGCGGCAGCAATAATAAAGGTGAAATATCCAAAAATATCATTTGGAAAATCGTGCTTGAAATCCCATGTTTCAACCAAAGGAAGCCAACTGCAAACTGGCTCAACAAAATCGGGAAGCAAAACAAAAAGCACCCATCAGTTTAACGGCTAGCTATACCTGAATGCTCAATAGAGCCGAGAAAATGCTCCTAAACCCTTAAACAAGTGGATGAAACCTGCTAAAAAAGGATCAGGACAACTGTCAAGGCGGTGAATAGAAAGAGGGGTACGGTCGTTGCCATCTTGTACTCAAATGTAGCCTCAATTTTCTAAAAATCCGTCTGCCCGGATGGGAAGCGGGAAAGAAATCCGCATCCTGGGATGCAGACCGCTTGTTTTCTGTGACTAGGATCCGTATCGCTTGCGGAGGATTTTACCAATCCGATTGCAGGTAATTTCCGACAGATTCCAGGTGTACCCGTCAAAATTCGTTGTATTCACAAACTGCACCACCACGGTATCGATATCCTTGTAGTACCGGGCGAAGCTCTGGTAGCCGGGAATCAAACCGGTATGCTCGTACACGTACAGGGAGGAATAGATCTCTTGCTCATCGCCGCTAAACAAGGAGCCCTCGTTTAATGCCCGAAGGAAAATGCCCACATCCTCGGCCGTCGCTATCATGGAGCCATAGTCCGTCATTTTGATATCTTCCTCCACACCAACGTAATACCCACTCATCAATTCCTCCGGATTCACTTCCTGCAAGGAACCGAAGGTATTTTTCAACCCCAGGGGAAGGAATAGTTGCTCTTGCATGTATTGAAATTTACCATATCCCAGCACCTTTTCGATGAGTTCGGTTAGCAAGAGGTAATTGGTATTGGAATAGGCATAGCCTTCTCCCGGTTCAAAATCAGCCGGTAAATCCAGTACGCGCTCCAGGGCTTCCCCGCTGCTTTTAGGCGGATTGATCCAAAAATCCGGGGTATCGGTCAAATTAGGGATCCCACTCCGGTGCTGCACCAGCATCCGCAGCGTAATGCGTTCGGCATTTTCAATCCTTCCTACCCATTCGGGGAAATAATCGGCCAGGGTGTTGTCCAGGGATAGGCGGTGTGCGCCAAGCAGTTTCGCGATCAGCACCGCATCGTACAATTTGCCTATGCTGGCAATTTTGAACAGGGCATCGGCCCGGGCGGGTAGTTCCGCTTCGCGGTTGTGCCAGCCGGCGGCGTAAAATTCCGGCTCCGCACCCTTCCGGTCCACATACACGAGAATGCCATCAAAATCGTGTTTCAACGCAGCCTCTACTTCTTCCCCGACCGTATCCGGCAGTGGTGCCAACCAGGCAAACAAAAGCGTCCAGGGCACAAAATACAGGGAAACCGGTGTCCCAATAAGCAATACTATCCGGAGGATTTGTTTTGTTTTCATAACGATAATACTAAGTGTAGTCAAGCCATTTCCTGCATCAAGTGGATTCCTTTCACTTTAGCACGTTAGCCCGCATTTGTTATAACCGATATAGCCTAAGCTATTTCCCATTGAGTTCCTCGATTCTTTTTTTGTAGAAATCGTCACCATTTAATTCAAAAGCTTTAGTTACATATTTAATTGCATTAGTAAGGTCGCCTTGTGCTTCATAGTAGTCAGCCATAGAATCATAAGCATTTGCACTTTCAGGATAAAACTCAATAGCAAGTTCAAAGTACATTTTCGCCTTGTCAGGTTGTTTCATATCCATATTCATATAACCCGACATATTTAAAAGTTCTTCCGGATAAGGTGGTTCCGAATATTCAAAATGTTCTTTGAGCTTCTGTTCCCTGTACTTTATTATGCTCAATAGTTCTTGTTTTGGCGTGTCAAATGAATTCATTTTATCCGTATTTTCCATTTGATACCATTCAAAAAGTGAAATTAATCCGTCCATGATAGATGGAAAAGAAATGGTGCCATGGATATCTTTGGGGTAAAATCTCCATTCAAAAGTCAATCCGCTTTTAGCATTTTGCTTTACCATGTTTGAAAAGGCAATATTAGAACGGGCGAATAAAGTGAAATCTGTTGTATCCTGCATTACATTGTCTATCGTTATTTGTGAGTTCTGCATATGCAATTGTCCACTTAATGACATAAATAAAGCTTTATTTTTATAATTCTGAGTAGTAATTATTTCTTGTGCCTCTTTCAATAATTTTTGGTCGTCCCAATCCATACTTGGGTCGATGGCTAAATAATTCGCAAATAAACTGGGTTGATTCATTAGCATGGAAATAGTAAACAAGCCCCCATAAGAATGACCGATTAATGTCCTGTAATTAGTAACTGGATATTTTGTTTCTATAAAAGGAATAAGTTCTTTCTCAATAAATTTCCTAAAATTAGTAGCTTCTCCATTTTTTTCATTAAAAGGCATCCCATATTTAGTGGTTATGGATGAAGTGGTTAAGTCTCTAACTCTCCTTTTATGATTAGAGATGCCGACCAGTACCATTTCAGGCGTAAAACCACCGCTATAATAATTTTGAACCTCATTTACAGTAGGAAGAAACATTTCTCCGTCTAAAATAAAAACTACAGGGTATTTTTGATTTTTCCCAGGGGTATAACCAGCAGGCAGTTGTATATAAATCTCTCTTGACTCGTTTAGTATTTTGGAATAAAGACTATCCAAAACACCTACCTTTTGCAAAAACAGTTGCTTTTGATTTCCCTGAGCTTTTACAAATTGCTGAAAGAAAATCATGAGCACTATTGCCATTACTATATTTAATCCGTTCGTCATGTTAGTATCTTTAATCATTCCTATTTTTTATTCTATACCTGAATAGCAGCCAAAAGGCAAAACCGATCTCCGCAAGTGCCATCGGAAGGCTTGCGATCATTTCGATCAATGCGATCTGTTCCGTATAGCCGGGAAGCACTATTTTCGCCAGGTGTATGCCCGTGTAACAACAGCCTGCAACCAGCAGCAGCCAGCCAAAAAAGGAGGGGACGAACCTTGCTTTAACAGACAAAAAACCCAAACCCAGCAAGTGAAAACCAAACAGGATCAGTCCCTGGGACCAGATCGTTTCAAAACGCTGCAGCGCCATCAAGACTTCAGTGGCTGGAGCAGCGGCTTCCACCAAGGCGATCCCCTCCACCAAATGGACAACTGCCGCCAGTAATATGAATGCATATAGTACCCGGATCAGGGCGGTGAGTGCCGAAAGGCGGGGATGGACTTCCTTCAGGAATCCGTGCAAACTGCCTGCTACCAACAGATCCAACAGCACAATCACTCCCCATGCCACCATTCCATAGCGGAAAAGCGTGCCAGAGGACTTCAGGTTCCGATAGGTTTCCTCCGGACTGTTTGGATCGATCAGTCCGCCATACACATACCCATAGGCGAAACCCGCTGCCAGGGCCATGGCGATCAGCCCCAGCCCGGAAAAAAGGGCCAATTTTCGTTTACTTGACTTCATCTACTTTCAATTTATTGGTAAACAACCCCTTTTTCAAAAAATAGCCAGTAAGGCTTACCTCTCCCAGGACCGCCGTAATCCCTACCAGGAGGGCCAGCCATTCCTCGTTTCCGGGAAAGAGAAAATCGCCAAACGATTCCATTTCGTACCCGATTCCAGCCAGTATCATCAAGCTACCCAGCAGACCGGGCAACGGTGACCGGTGCAGCAACAGCCCCAATAGCAGGCAGTGCAACCCAAAAAACACGCCGGCGATCAGGTATCCTATCCGGTGCGCTTCCATAAACAGCAGGCTCATGGATTGCAGTTGATTCGCATCAAATCCAGCGAGGAAATCCGGTGCCACCGCTGCCTGCAACGCCAGGTAGTGATTGAGCAGATTCAAGCTGCCGATCGCCGGATGGGCCAGAAGCCGCAGCACAGCGGCCGTCAACGCAAGTGTCTGGCCATAGGCACGAAACAGCCGATACAACCAGATGGAAATAATCGCATCCAGCAGAAAAGCAGTTAGATCAAGTACCAATCCCAGTCGAAACAACCCTTCCCTGCCAGCGATATTCAGGGAGGTGGCCGCCGCATCATCCGGAATGACAAGACTGCCCCGGATGTAGCCCTGGCTGAAGCCAGCCAATACAATTACCAAAAGATACATGAGGCCAGTTTGCCTCATGTACACTTTCTTTTCTGTTATTTCAAGTAGTCGATTCATCACCAATACGTTCAAAACGATTTATCGGTTGAATTCCACCACCGTCCCGCTGACTGTCAGGGTTCGCTTGTAGTAAAAGGGTGGGACACCCCCCACATGTTCTTCGGTAAGAACATTGGTAAGGGTACGGCTACCGGAAGTCAAATCGGCCTCCTCAATCATGGCATCATAGGCTTCCTTATACAAATTTTTTCGGTTCGTTCCGCCGAAAATCAGTACGTAGTCGACCGATGCCGACCCTTTTACCTGTCCCAGTACCTCAAAATTATTGCTTCCCAGGTGTACTTCGGTGCTGTTTTGGTTTTGGTTTAAAATCCAGGCCTGATTGACCCCACAAGATCCCAGCCCGAAAACTACCGTCAGGGCAATAACTGCATTTCGTACGTTTTTCATGTTGTTTGTTGTTTTAGAATTGAATTGGATTGAAAGGATGTAAAGTCATCCGAGTTAATAATTAATAGGTTTCCTTTTTTGTGGCCGGAGTCAATGTATTGATGCGCTTCTGAAAGTCGGACCAGTGGATATTGCCGATCTATCACCGTCCGTAGCTTGCCCGCTTGTTGGAGCTCCAGCACCTCAGCCAAAAGGCTACGGAGTTGTTCGTCGGAAAGCATGCCCGTTGCTTCGAATACTGCTTTCCGGGAAGAAAAATAGCGGGTATACAGCATCTGCACCAGTAGGGGAATTTTCATTACCGGGGAGTAGTACCTGCCGTTTTTTGTCAATATCCGCTTGCAGGCAGCGAAAGACCTTTTGCCCAGGGTGTCAAAAATAAGGTCGTATTGTTTATCCAGGCGGGTGAAGTCTTCTTGGGTGTAGTCCACCACATGGCTGGCTCCGAGGGATTTCACCAAGCCTGCATTTTTGCCACTACAGACTCCAGTCACTTCGGCACCCAAGTGCCGGGCAATTTGAACGGCAGCCGTGCCGAGACTTCCGGAGGCGCCGTTGATCAATACCTGATCTCCAAGCTTTACCTGACCGAGACGCTTCAGGTAATTATAGGCCGTCAGGTGCCCGTCGCAGAAGGTGGCTGCCTCGGAAAAACCCAGCGTTTCCGGTAAGGGCAGCAAAACTCCGCTGGCCTTTAGGGTCAGGTATTCCGCATTGGTACCAAACCCAAGGGTGGTCTCACCAAAAACCCGGTCCCCAACCTGAAAGCGCCGCACCTTGCTTCCGATTTCCGCTACGTATCCGGCAAATCCGGTTCCTGGTATGGGATTTTTTGGCTTGCATAGCCCCAGAAAAAGACGTGCCAACCAGGGCTTCCCGCTTCGCATCATGGCGTCGGCTGTAGTAGCCGAGGAGGTGATCACTTTCACCAACACTTCATCCGGGGCAGGCCGGGGCTTGCTAACCTGGTGCAATTTCAGGACGGATGCGGGGCCGTATCCCGTCGCCAAGATGGCTTCCATTTTTTCGTTGTTCATGACAGTTCCTTTTGATTCGGAACAAAGTTGCGACAGGGCAGCATGACAAAAGTTCGGGAAAAGGAAAAAGGGGTACGGAATTATAATCCGGGACCAATTAACGGGATTAATGCCTGTTTTTCTGAAATTCTTTGGGGGTCAGGCCGGTCTCTTTCTTGAATACGGTATTGAAAACGGTTTTGGAATTGAAACCACTCTCGTAGGCAAGTCCGATCAGGGAAATGGTTGCATTGCGGGGATCTGCCAGCAGTTTTATAAAATGACCGACCCGAAACCCGTTGACGTAGGCATTGAAGTTCTTGCCCAGCTTTTCATTCAGTAGCCAGGACAGCTGGTTAGGGTGCATTTCCAGTTGGTTGGCAAGGGATCGAAGGGAAAGGGAAGGATCCAGGAAAGGGCTCTCCGTTTCCATAAAGCGCTCCAATACCCGAAGGTAGTCGGTTGCGTCGGCTTCGCTTAGCTCGGCACTGTTCCGCTTTACGGGCCTGACCGGAGGGTTCGGTAGGGCAAAAATCCGCTTCTGGTAGCGTGGAAATTCGGGGTCGTGCCACAACGGAGCTGCAAGTGGATCACCAAAGGCCAGAAAAAGTATGGAAGAGCGATGCTGAAATAGTTTTTCCAGGACGGTAAAGGCCTTTTTGGCTTCGTTCAGCGCTCCATAAACCAAAAACAAGTAGGCATGCGCCTGAAAAGATGTATCTCCGGAAGCATTCGCTTCCAACTCGGCCAACAACTCCTGATACTCCCTGACCTTCCCCTGCATGACCCGAAGCAGACAGGCCAGGCCCAACTTTTCATCCGGCATGATGCCCTCTTGGGGACTGTCGAAAATCAGCCGTTCTGCCCGATCAAATGCCTCCTTTTTAAGCAGCACATAGATCAAGGTAATCAGGGCCGGCAGGTTTTTGGCATTGGCTTCCAATAGTTCCAGGAGCAAAACCTCCGCCTGATCGAAAGATTGAGAGCGGTACAGAAAGTACGCCTGGTAAAATTTCGTTTCCGGATTCAGCGGGTCAATGGAGCGGGCATAGCTCAAATGTTCCTCGGCCTTTTTCATATCGTCCCTGAGCATGAAAAGAAATGCCAGAAACTGATGGCCTTCGGCATAGGTAGGTTTACTGGCGATGGCTTGCTGGCCAAACCTCATGGCTTCGCCAAAATTGGCTTCGGTAAAAAAAGCCTGATTGGCAAGCAGGTAGTTAAGTGGTGCGTTATAGGGGTCAAGGGCTTTGGCTCGCTGCATGGATTCGATCGCTTTGTTCCAGGCCAGATCACGGGGAGCAAAGCCGGCTACTGCCAAAAAACTGTATGCATCGGCCAGTCCGGTATGCGCGTCGATCAGGTCCGGATCGGACTGAAGTGCCTTTTCAAAATGGCCAATGGCCTGATGTACGTCTTCGGGATTCCACTTGTTAAAAAGTGATTTCCCCTGCAAGTAATGCCGGTAAGCCTCCACCTTGCCGGTAGGTGGCTGTACCAACTGATCGGCAATGTCCAGGTGACCCAGGTGTTCGCGCAGCTTGTCGGCAATACGAAGGCTGATTTCATCTTGAATGGCAAAAATGTCTTCCAGCTTTCGGTCCCAGCTTTCGGACCAGAAATGGGAATCGTCCGACACGTTAATCAACTGAGCGGTGATGCGCAAGCGGTCTCCGCTCACTCGCAAGCTGCCTTCAAGCAGGTTCGCCACACCCAATTCCCTTCCAATTTCTGCCACGGGGCGATTTTGCCCCTTGAAGAAAAAGCAGGAAGTCCGGGAGGTGACTTTCAGTTGCTCGATTTTGGCCAGTGCATTGATGATTTCTTCCGTGATGCCGTCGCAAAAATAGTCGTTCTCTTTTCCGGGACTCATGTTGACAAAAGGCAACACGGCAATGGATTTTGGATGGTTCATCGTTCGGTTTCGCTGCGTCGGCAGGCGTACGGTTGGAAGTAGAAAATACGTGGTCTAAGTTATTGATTTTTTTTGAAAAGGCGGCGATCTGGCCGGGTTGGCGCGGACCAGGCCTGCTTAAAAAAGGCTATCTCAATGCCCTTAATTCATGCTGCTGGTGTCGTTTTATTGCGTACGTGCCAGGTTCAAATACCCTGAACAGTGAGAGGAAACCAAAGCCGCTATGGTAGCTGGCACGCCCAAGAAAGACCAAAGCTTCAGCTCAATTCTTTTGGATCAGCTAAAGCTACCCAAGTGGGGCAGCTTAAACGTGTCATCAATTGTACGCCTTTTTCAAGAAATCTGTCACATTCATTTCGAACTCGTGGTAGGGTGGATAAATTGTACTTATTAAGCCTATTAGGGCTGATATAAAAATGTTTGGGCAACAGGCATCAACGATTATTTCGTTATCCCGAATGGTTATCTGGGCGCCAACCAGAGCAGACTTCCGTACGATGATACTTTTTTGAGGTTTTGAGTCAAAGGTATAGACGGCCTGACTTGAGAATTGGCTCTCCAAAACCGCTATTAATTCGTCAAAGGTCGGTAATCGTGTTCCCTGAACAATCATCGTTTTCCCGGTTAGTAAGCATCTAATATACGGATAAATAGTAAAGTAGTTGGATTTAGTTTGTATGGAATACCCCTAAGCCCTATTTAAAGGTACGTTTTAGTAGGCGAGTGGCACGGATTCCCACCATGTCCATCGAATTTTATTCTTAAAAAAGTCATTTTGGATAAATTAGGCGGGCTGGGCGGACTTTTCTTTTCAGCCATCCTGTCATAAAATCGTAGATATGGGATACACCCTGATTTTTCTGCGTAATGCCTGAATCAAAAGACTGACTTTAGGTCATCGGGTCTGCTTACTTATTTTAAAAACCTTCTTCTGTTACCTCTGCTTGCGTTTGCACCTTTTACATTGCCGCCTCCCCAGGTAAGACCAGATTTTCGTTCTCGAAAGGGGGAATTGTTCATGCTCCAACCTTTGAATTTTGATTTTTCAGCCGTTAGGCGTTCAATTTTTGCCGGAGTATCTTTGTATGATTTTATAATTCGGTCTATTCTTTTCGCATACCGATACCGGTATACCATGATGAGCGGAACGCATACCAAGGCTAACAGCAGGACTCCTGCCAGTAGCCATACTTCCGCAAATGGAACAGCCGCAATCCATCCGATGAGACCAATGATCAACAACAATCCACCTAGAATACCTGAAATATAAATGATACGTTTCATGTGTTTATAATTGGTTTTCAGAGGTCACATGGAATCTTCGCATGCATTATAATCATCCCTCCGTGTGTCGCTTGCGTCATGCTCGATTTCATCTGTTTATAATTGTCTTGTAATGGTCACAACTTGTCCCGCGCCGAAGGTCGGGATAGCCTGTTTCGATCTTAAATCGGGAGAATCTCGCAATTATAATCATCCCTCTGTGTGTCGATCTCGTCATGCCTCAGGCAGGCTCGATTTCATGTCGCAAATTTAATTAGATTTTAGCTTTGACCTGTTCGACCAGTTCCAGTCTTTTTACGATAGCGCCTTTAGGCAAAATAGTTCCCGGAGACAAAACAGCGTTTGCTCCAATTCTCGAACCATCTCCAACTAAGGCTCCGAATTTTTCCAGCCCCGTATCCACAAACTCATTTTTAAAACGCACTAGAATTCGTTTGTCCTCCCGTTCGTTATAGTGATTTGCTGCAATGGAACCTGCCTCAAAATTGACATTCCTACCAATGATGCTGTTCCCGATATAATTTAAGTGAGCAATGGCAGTACCGGAAAAAATCAGGCTGCTTTTAATCTCAGAGGAAGGCCCGATTTTCACCGAAGAATCCAAAAAAACACCTTCCCTGAAATAGGCATGGGCCCCTACCCGACATTTTTCTCCTATAATTACCGGGCTCTTTAAGGTTACCCCTTTTTCCACAGTAGCTGTCTTATGGATGGCGATGCCATTTTTCACCGTGTAATCGGGTCCAAAATGGGGTAGCATTCGCTTAATGATTTCTTCTAGGTCTGCCACAACCCTCCATGGCAGGCGATAGGCCTCTGTTTGGAGAAACGAGGGGACATCCGAAACAAAATCCTTGATATCAATCATTTATTGGTTTTACTTTATCGAGATGGTTTACGGCTTAGCAACAGGTTTTTCGCCCAGAACCCTCTTTTTAATCAGGCTCCTTTTTGCATGGACGACATCCACCATGTCCAAAAACCGATTTTCGGAGTCAACCTGGGGAATGAGTCGCTCGTTACTAAGGAGTATTTTTTCTGCTAAGTGCTCCACTGAGCTGGTTTCCAGGCCTCGAATGGCATCCGTTCGAATCCATTCCCCGCAGATCTCTCTCAGCTCGTTGATGTCCAGAAACCGGGCCTTCTCCAGCGTCACCTGGTCTTTCAGCAGTACCCAGCCCTTTTCTATCTCCTGCGTTCCATCCCCTTCCATTCCCTGCTCTTCGTTCTGGGGATATTCCTTTTGAACGCCTTTTAAAAACTGCTGCACCAGTTGGGTGATTTTCCAGGTATCAGCCTCGTTCAAGCACATATCCCCTTCCGGAAAAACCTCCAGCAATGCCTCCATATAGGCCCTGGACAGTACCGGAAAACGATCCGACAACTGCAACCGCAAGCTTCTGGAATCCACGTAACCGATAAATTTTTTGTGTAGGGAATCATGGGAATCAACAAATACCCAGTAGTGAATTCCCCTTACTTTTGACAAGATCGTTGAAAAAATATATAATCGCGACGTTAACCAGGCCTTTCCCCCATAAATGTCAATGCTTGCGTAGTCGTAGCGGCCTGCTTTGCTGAATTGCTCCATCAGGTCCATAACGCCACTGGAAAAATCGTCGGACTTCACCCCTTTTCTAATATCCCCTACGTATTCGTTGCTCCATGATGAGGAAAATTCCTTTGCCATTTCAAATTCCAATTCGACGCCCATTGCGCCGATCTTTGTGGTTCTATCCACCAACTGGGGGATGTATTTCCTCAAAAAAAATAGAATAAGCAATACGGTAATTGGCCAGATCAATTCCTGAAGCAATGGAATCCAGGTATCCATGGAGCTTAAAGGTGTAATTTGTACGGAGTACATTGTCCATTTTTTTTGTTTATCAAACAAGTTACACAACAATGATAAACTATTCCCAGGTACTTTATTATAAAAAGGCAGAGAAGTACTTTTTTCCTATTCTAAAACATCAGTTTTGGGTTTTAGGGTCAAAACTAAAAAAAAACCAGCCCTCTATGGTGACTGGTTTTTTCTAGCATACAATCTAGGAAGTTAAAGGGTGATTGACTTGTACCCCAACTCCTGTAATCCAAACATGTAGATCAGGCCGTTTTCCGTAATGGGAGTCTCATCCGGTAACAGCGTTTTATCAATTCCAAATTGCTGAATAGATAGCCCGCAGACCAGAATTTTCAGGCCGTGGTCAGACACGGTGTTTTGTATCAGTTTTTGCAATTCCGCATCTTCAGAAATTTCCTTCACCAGCATACCGCAGGCCACGATTTGAAAATCTATTTGTTCATTTTCGGATTTGAATACAATACCGGTTTTTATTCCGGCCTTCAAATGTTGGGCTTTCTGAACCAACATGGCATACTTGCCATCCTTTCGGACAGCCTGCTCGGTTTGTTTGATAGCCGCTGCCGTTTGTCCATTTGCCAGACCCAGGCCTAGAGTTAGTAGTGCTATAAATGTGATCATGTATATTTTCATTATTTTTTTATTTATTGTAAATACTGTACGCTTTTGGATTATTTAGGATGAAAAACAACAACCCTCCAAAAAGAGCAATGTTTTTCCAGAATGGCCCATGAATCAACCCATTACCTAGCTGTATAGTAATGGTAATTGGAACAAGTACCATAAATAAGGTAAGCGCCGTCCAGCGGGTGTAAACACCCAAAAGGAAGGCTACCCCTGCAGAAAACAGTACGTAACCCGTCATTATTCCTAAGAGGTACGGATCGCCAAGAAAAGTGGCAAAAGAGCTGAAAGCAGCCGACTGTATGCGCTGTACGACCTGCTCGGGATTGGTCAGATGAGAAATTCCAGCCACTATAAATATCCCGCTAAGCATTATTCGGAACAGGAGTACGGAAATCCCACTCACCACAATTGATTTGTTCATTGTTTGATCATTTCTTTGTTTGATATTAAATCACCTATTCATTCAGGAAGGTGGTATCAAATCAGAAATTGTTGATAAAAAAGATAGGTAGGAATTTTTTCTTTTTGTTGATTATAAAAATGGAATAAAAGATTGGTTTTAAGGCCGGATAAAATAGGTGCTTCATTCGAAAAATGGCGAAAATTAGCGGTATCGATTTGTTTTTCTTCCTTTTTATGCTCCTTTTCCAGCTTAAAAAAAGTCAAACATGCATTTCTATTCTGTTTTTGAGTAGGTTGATTGGAAGTATTTGTAAATGATATTTGCGAAAATTCTCTCTTTATTGAACAGGGAATAACCATTAATGCTACCAGCGCAAAAACAATTATTTTCCTGTATCCAAATAGAGAGAAAATCATAACCGGAGAATTGTCATTAATTTAAACAAGGTTTACGGTAAATCAGCCATCATGGTTATTACTTGTTTCCCATCCTTAAAAAATTACCAGAAAAAAGCGTAGAAGCAAGAACCAGTACAACTACCAGCAGAATTTCGAAAAAGCAATTTGTAAAAAGATATCCGGAGGCTGATGCCCCCGGAAACTTCCTTATTGCTACTTCTGCTTTCGTTGGGAGGGAAAGGATTACCTGGTAAACTCTACCACCGTGCCACTCACCGTGATGGTTCTTTTGTAATAAAACGGGGGGATACCACCCACATGCTCTTCTGTCAGAATATGGGTTATGGTTCGCGAACCGGAGGTCAGATCGGCCTCCTCAATCATGGCGGAGTACGCTTCGTTAAATAAATTTCTTCGTTTCTGTCCTCCGAAAACAAAGATATAGTCCACCTCAGCGGCTCCCTTTACCTGGCCTAGTACCTGGAAGTTATCGCTTCCAAGATTAACCTGGGTATTATTTTGATTCTGGTTGAGTATCCAGGCCTGATTGACACCGCAGGAACCCAGGCCGAAAATAAGTGCCAGTCCAAGAATGACATTTCTGGTTTTTTTCATGGTAGATAGTAGTTGTTGTTTGTAAATTGGTTTTAGGAATGAATGAATTTCTGGAGGTAACTGGTAAAACAACTTGGGTTCCAACATGAACAGTACCGAAGCCCTTAGCGGTTGCCAGACTTATTCTCCTTTCACGTATTTCCGCCAGTTATGTTGCTCTTTAAATCCCAATATTTCCCGGATTTTCCGATTGGAAAACAAGGCTTCGTGCTCCTCCAATTCCCGGGTAACCGGTACCCCCGGAAAAAACCGCTCTGCCAATTCCTTGCTGGGGATAATTGCCCCATTGTGGTCGTTCCCGGCATTGAAAACCTGGTAACCCAGTCCATCTTTTTTCACGCATAAATCCACAATCTGCCCCAGATCACGCGCATCAATGTAGCAAAAGGCATTTCGACGCCGTACTTCGGGATGCTTGAAATAGTACGGAAACAGTTCCTGGTATTCGTGGGGCTCGATCACGTTTCCTATTCGGAGGGCATAGATATCCACACCCGACCTTCGCTGGAAAGCGCGGGCCGTTTTTTCATTTACCACCTTGGATAGCCCGTAACTATCCATGGGATCCACGTCGTAGTCTTCCTCCAGGGGCAGGGAGTGGGGGTCGGTTGGGCCGTCTGAAAAACAAACCCCATAGGTGGTCTCTGAGGAAGCGATGATAATCTTTCGGATGCCTAGCTTTACCGCCGCTTCGATCACATGATAGGTACCCATGGTATTGACCCGAAAGGTTTCATTATCCGGGTTGATCAGGATGCGGGGCACGGCGGCAAAGTGAACCACCGCATCAAAGGGCGGCACTCCGCCTCCGGGTTCCAGGTCATCCAAGCCGGCATAGGAACTCATGGCATTAAACATCTGTCCGGAATCGGTAATGTCGGCGATAAGGTTGTCTACTCCCGGGTGATCCAGTGGTTTCAAGTCTACATTCATCACCCGATGCCCCTGATCGAGCAGGTAGGGGATCACGTGTTTTCCGGCTTTCCCGGACCCTCCGGTGAAGAATATTCGTTTCTTAGTCATATGGTTTAATTGTTGTTGAGTCCAAATCAGGCGAACCCAATGTCCGCTGCGGCCTTCGCTGAATTATGTTTTAACCGCAATTATTATTCCTGTTGCCCAGTTCTGTTTTGTCACATTCAAATCGCTTCTGCGCTCTAAAGTGTTTACAAAATTGACAGCCTTTTCCTGGTGCCCCTCGGGCCAATTTGCCTGAGGTACCATGTCATCCACTATGTAAAGTCCGCCCTTGTTTAACATTCCTAATACTTCATCCAAAAGTAAATATTTCCCGTGCCAGGTATCAGCAAATATATAATCGAATTTTTGGTCGAGGTGAGTTTTCACCCAAACCTCGCCATCAGAAAGAACTAATTTTAACCTTTCATCCTGTCCCAAAAACTGCTGCGCAATGCCCAAAAAGATTTCGTCATTATCTATCGAGATCAATGTCGAGTTCCTATCCATCCCGTCAAGAATCCAACTCGTTGAGAGCCCTGTTCCTGTACCAAGTTCAAGGAATTTTTCCGCTGGTTTTGAGCTCGCAAGCGTTTTAAGTAACGAACAGGTCAATATGTCAGAAGGCATTGTAAAGCCATTATCAATGGTTGCCCGTTCAATACCGGCATACGCACCTGGGATTTTTTGATTAATCTCTTCCGTCATCTTTCAATTATTATTTTGAGGGGCTCAATACATCTATAACCATGGCATCCCTTCGGGATTTTTCTAGGTAATAATCCAATAAAGAGGCCCCCTACTTCCGAAAGCCTATGGATCCTTTTTTCGCCTGTTGGAAATTCCTCTTTTGATAATTAAATATATCTGAGAGAGTCATCGCATTGTTGGTAGATTCGTGGTTCATCTCGCTGAGCAGCTTATTGGCTTTCTCCGGAACCAATGGTTGGAATTCATAGTATGCGATCATCCGGCCTTTTCTCAGCAGGGCTTTGTCAATTTTATCGATGCTGGTATTAAAGGTACAAATGATTTTAAAGTTCAAATAGTCACTAAACAAGCCGTCTGTCAATTGCAGAATCGTAGAAACCACGGAGGTTTCATTCATCTGTTCCCTGCTCGTCAGTACTTTCTCTGCGTCTTCAATAATTAAAACAGCATTTTGGTTTTTGAGAAGGAAAGAAATAAAGTTGGGGTGGAGCAATTCATTGATAAATTCATTTTGTATAAAGATAAAGGTCTTTTCCTGATGCCTGCTAATCAGGTTTTTAATATAGGAGGTTTTACCTGATCCCGGAACCCCATGCAGCAAAATTAACCCCGCCTTGTCGATGTCCAATGAGGCTTCTATAAGTTCATTTATTTCGGCAAAATCATCGTTATACAGTTTTTGAATATCACACTCGAAGTTGTCTGTTTTTACCTCCTGGGTGAAAAATCCCTTATCGTTTCTTGACAAAACTTTAAAGCCCGGAGCCCTGTCCAGGCCAAACCTGCTCCTTAGCTTATGGTTGGTCTTGATCACCCAGTTTTCCAACTCCACATCAGAAGCATCATACAAGGTGTCCACAAACAATTGGTCTAAATCCAAGGACAGCCAAATGAGCAATTTTTTGGCTTTGCTTTTCAACAGGTATTGGTAGGGAAAATCTTCGCTAGTGTCGGGTACTTTGGTATCTTGGGTATTCCAATATTTGAAAACCACTTCCAACTCCTGCGATGCCAGGTCGATCGCTTCCAGCACGGTTTCCATATGTGCCCGATCCATTTTAAGCGGCGTTTCAAAGCCCAGATTGGAAGGCAGTTGATCAAAGCACACTGAAAAGTAGGAATACCTTTCAAAATCATTGAAAGAGTCAAATGAATCTATTAATTCAGCCATTTGCTGTTCTATTGGTTAAAAATAAGCGTATTCATTTTACCAGTAACGCTACCCGCAAAAAAACGGATATCGTTTTTTCAATTATTCTCGTGCTTTCTTTCACCTGGTATTCCTGTCGGTTATCGCGTCAGATCCCGCTAAAAAGGGAGTCATTGCCAGTTGCCATCCTATTCTTTTTTTCTTACAACCCCTTTAAGGCAGTCTCATTGGCCTCCAGAATTTTATCCAGGTGCTCTTGTTCCAGGGCCGTGGATAGAAACAGACTTTCATACTGGGAAGGTGCCAGGTATATTCCTTGCTGGAGCATCGCATTAAAATACCTACCAAATAAAGTCGTGTCACAGGTCTGCGCATCCCCAAAGTCTCGTACCTTCCGCTCGGTAAAAAACAGGCTGTACATGCTGCCAATGGTATTGGTGGTGTAAGGAAGTCCCAATCGCTCCAAGGTGGATTGAATGCCTCCCACCAAGGTTTTGCCGGTATTTTCCAAACGGGTATAAACCGAAGGGTTCCTGCTTAGATGATTTAGCATGGCCAAACCTGCAGCCATGGCAATCGGATTTCCAGACAGGGTCCCAGCCTGGTACACAGGACCTTGCGGAGACACGTACTCCATGATTTCCTTACGACCTCCATAAGCTCCTACGGGCATTCCCCCGCCGATGATTTTTCCGAGGGTCGTTAGGTCGGGAATAACCCCCAGCACCTCCTGCGCCCCTCCTGGTGCCAGCCGAAAGCCGGTCATCACCTCGTCAAAAATCAGGACGATGCCTTCTTCGTCGCAGATTTTCCGCAGACCCTCCAAAAACCCGGGCTCCGGCAACACGCAGCCCATATTTCCTGCCACTGGTTCCAGAATCATCGCGGCAATTTCATCTTTATTAGCCTCCACCAGCAACTTCACCTTATCCAAATCGTTATACGGTGCCAGCAAGGTGTCTTTGGCAGTTCCTTTGGTCACGCCTGGTGAATCAGGATTTCCCATGGTAACGGCTCCGGATCCGGCAGCAATTAGAAAGCTATCTCCATGCCCATGATAGTTCCCTTCAAATTTGATGAACTTTTCTTTTCCGGTATAGCCGCGGGCGACACGAATGGCAGACATGGTTGCTTCGGTACCGCTATTGACCATCCGCACTTTTTCCACTGAGGGCACCATATTTACAATCAGTTCGGCTATTTCCACCTCCATGGCAGTAGGAGCCCCAAAGGAAGTCCCCTTTTCCATGGCTTTGATAACGGCCTCCCTTACTTCCGGATGATTGTGTCCCAGTACCATGGGACCCCAACTGTTAATTAGTTCTATAAACCGGTTTCCATCCGCGTCAAAGACATAGGGACCCTCTGCTTTGGAAATAAACAGGGGGTTGCCCCCGACTGCTTTAAATGCCCTCACCGGAGAATTGACCCCTCCGGGAATGGATTTTTTGGCTTGGTCAAAAAGTTCTTTGCTATTCTTTGTAATCATCGGCTATTTATTCTTCTATGGTCAAAACTCCTTCTTCCAGCCGGAGCATGGGTACGTAATTATTGTATTTCACATTGGAGAAATCAAAGCCAAAGGTAAGCTCTCCCTCGAGAAATCCGCTTTGGTTCAGGTTTTTCCGAAAATCAAAGCCTTCCCTGGCGTTGATCACCCTGCATACCATATCTGCCAACTCGTAACCCATGTACACAAAGGAAGAAGGGTATACTTTAAATTTTTCCAAATAATTCCCCCTAAATTCATCCAAAACTTCATCGTTAAAATCCACCGTATTATTACCCACAAAATGGAAATTCTGGGATTCCATCATTTCGTAATTGGCAAAGTTAAAGTACAGCCAGCTTTCCATGACCACTAGTGGAATGCCAGATCCCAGCGATTCCACCAGCCCGAAGGTAGGGGAGGCAATGTTAGGATCATCCGAAAAAATGACAATCATGTCCACCGATGCTTCCTCTTCTGTCCCAAGTTTAAGGGTGTCAAAAAAGTCGCGCATTTCCCGAATGGTCACTTTTTGGCTTTCAACTATCTGCAGGCCACTTTTCCTGGCCATCTCGGTAAAAAGATCGGCCAACTGCTCATCCCTGCTGGTCCCCGAATAGGCCAGTGCTATTCTTCTGCCTTCAAACCTGCGGCAATAATCGATTACCCTTTGGCTTAATGCATTCACGGAAGGTCTGAATAGGTAAGAATGATTGAATTCCTGAATATTGTCGTCAATGTTGGAGAGTGGATTGATTTGAGGGATTTCATAAAGTTGAGCGAAAGAAGCTACCTGGGCCGTTTCTTCCGGATAAATGGGGCCAATAATGACATCCGCTTTCTTGAGGAAAGGATCTCTCAAAATTCGAGTTACTTGCTCACCGGATCGCTCGGTATCAAATGTTCTGAAATTTACTTCCAGTCCCTCATTTTTTGCTTGCTCCAGTGCTAACTGTATCCCCTGATACAATTGCAATACGAAATTATTCCCCTGCAGGGAGCTAACCCCCTCTCCTCCTTCATAATTAAAGGGTAGCACAATTGCCACATCCAAAATTCCGTCGGTTACGGCGGTTTCGCTTTCTCCTGGACGAGCATGAATTGAACTTCGGATTTCCTGGTAAATTTTTCGATCGTTGGAGGACATGGAACCCTGGGACTCCAGCTTTTCCTTGAGGGCCATCATCAATCCCAGATTTTCCGGATATTGGTTATATTGCACGGTCAATACGCTGGAAGAACTTACCTTCAAAAACTCATAAGTTGCTGCATAGGCTTCTTGTTGCACGGACTCATTACGGATGGCATCAACCAGTTGCAGGGCTTCTGAGGCATCCGAAAGCTGGAAATGAGTGAGCGCGAGTAAGTACCGGGCCTCGTCATCGCCTTCCCACGAACGAGGTCCCTGCAAATCGTTTAAGGCATTTTTTGCCAATTCGTATTGGCGGTTTCCGTAGGCTGCCCTCGCAAAATGGAACCGGGCATATTCAGAAAGATCGCCATACTTTTCCGCATCCAGATAGGGCCTGAGCAATTCCATTGCCTCCTCGTGACTTTCCTGCGCAATTAATGATTTTGCCCGTTGGTAGTTTGTTGTGTCCTCCTGGGCAAAAAGAGCATGTATGGGAAACAAAAGACAGGCAATGATTTGGGGCCATTTCATAGATGGAAGTTTTTTACGTTTAAGAAAATCAAACATCATACCTGATTTTACAAGAAACAATTTTTGGTAGCGAAATACGAATTTAACGGTTTTTGGACCAATTCTTCATAAAAAAACCTGATATCTTCATCAGGTTTCAGATGGGGTAAATTACTCCCATTCTATGGTAGCCGGCGGTTTGGAACTGATGTCGTAAACCACCCGGTTTACCCCTTTGACTTTATTGATGATATCATTGGAAACCTTGCCCAGAAACTCATAGGGAAGGTGAACCCAGTCCGCGGTCATACCGTCAACAGAGGAAACTGCGCGGAGAGCAACCACCCGCTCATAGGTTCGTTCGTCCCCCATCACCCCTACCGATTGGATGGGCAACAGGATGGCTCCTGCTTGCCAGACCTGATCGTAAAGACCGGCATCTTTGAGCCCCTGTATAAATATATAATCCACTTCCTGAAGGGTTTCTACCTTTTCGGGGGTAACGTCCCCCAGGATGCGAATGCCGAGTCCGGGACCAGGAAAAGGATGCCTGCCGATAATGGCCTCAGGAATTTCCAGGGCCTTCCCCACTTCCCTGACCCCGTCTTTAAACAGGGTATTTAGCGGCTCCACCACTTTCAGATTCATAAAATCGGGTAATCCACCCACGTTATGGTGGGATTTGATGGTAGCAGAGGGGCCATTGACAGAAACCGACTCAATCACATCGGGATAAATGGTGCCCTGTCCGAGCCATTTCACTTCCTTTATCTTATGCGCCTCTTCATCAAAGACTTCTATAAACGTTCTCCCAATGGCTTTGCGCTTTCCTTCGGGATCTGAAATTCCCCGGAGGGCATCGTAAAATTTCTGCCGGGCATCGACACCAATGACATTTAAGCCCAGGTCCTGGTAGGAGTCCAGCACTTCTTCATATTCGTTTTTTCGCAAGAGACCGTTATCTACAAATACGCAGGTAAGTTGCTCCCCAATGGCACGGTGGATCAAGGTAGCCGCCACAGAAGAGTCAACCCCTCCGGACAAGCCCATGACCACCCGGTCTTTGCCGATGCTTTTTTTCAGTGAATCCACGGTAATGTCTATAAACACGTCCGATGTCCAATCCTGGCTGCAGCCGCAAATCTGTACCACGAAGTTTCTCAAAACATTTTTTCCCTCTGTGGAATGGGTTACTTCGGGATGAAACTGAATGCCATAGGTAGCTTCTCCCCGCACCTTATAAGCGGCAATTTTTACCGAGGGTGTGCTGGCGATGGTTTCAAAATCATCCGGTAACGTTTTAATCGTGTCGCCATGGGACATCCATACCTGGGAGCCATGGGTCATTTCTTTGAAAAGGTCTGCATGGGTGTCCAGGTGAGAAAGATTGGCTCGGCCATATTCCCTGATTTCAGAAGGGGCTACTATGCCCCCGTATTTTTGGGCCATTAACTGGGCACCGTAACACACACCTAATACGGGGAGTTTTCCTCTGAAAACATCAAGGTCGAGGTCAGGAGCCCCCTCGTCCCGGACAGAGCAGGGGCTGCCAGAAAGGATTACACCTTTGATGTCGGAACTGAGCGGGGGAATTTTATTAAAGGGATGAATTTCGCAATATACATCCAGCTCCCGGACACGTCTGGCGATAAGCTGGGTATATTGGGAACCAAAGTCAAGAATTAAAATCTGTTCTGCCATGCGCAAAGGTAATCAGCCCCTGCCAATTCCCGAAACAAAAAAGGGGATTTTCAAAATTTGGCACCCCTGCCCTGGACCTCAGGTGTCTTCGGCATCCGGGGATTCTCCCTGAAACAGGGTTTCCAATACCCTGGCTTTTAGGCCCTTTTCCTGAAGGTATCGGGCAAAAACATCTTTGAAGCCATGTGTCAATAAAATAGTAGCGGCCCCGGTGCCTTCGATCGCCTGATTCAAACCCGTCCAGTCGGCATGATCCGAAAGTACAAACCCATTATCAACCGCCCTACGTCTTCGGGCTCCCCGGATATTCATCCAGCCGGAACAAATGGCCGTCCGGTATGGGGAAAACTGCTTCATCCAGGGACTTCCCGCAGCCGAAGGAGGGGCCAAAATCAGGGCATTGGCAAAAGCTGATTTAGGCAGTGAACGGGTTACTTTTTCCACCTTTGGCAAAAGGATGCCATCTGCAGCAAGGGCCTCATTGGTGTTCCAGATGGCACCGTGTGCAAAAACAGGCCCCAGCCCCATATCCAGATGACGGAGGATTCGCTGAGCCTTTCCCAATGAATAGGCAAATACCACCGAGCAGCGGTTTTCTTTGCCATTACTAGCCCACCATTGGTTCAGATCCCGAAAAATAGTTTCCTGACTTTCCCAACGGTACACCGGCAAGCCAAAGGTAGATTCCGATACGAAAGTGTGGCAGGGCACGGGCTCGAAAGGAGTACTGATACCGTCGGATTCTATTTTGTAATCCCCGCTGATCACGGTAATTTCTCCTTTATATTCCAGCCGAACCTGGGCGGATCCGGGGATATGACCGGCGGGATGCAGGGAAATTTTCACGCCGTTTATAGAGATCTCCTTTTCGTAAGCAAGCGTTTCCAGCTCAATTTGGTTTCCCAGGCGGTATTTCAGAATTTGCTTGGATTGCTCGTGCGCCAGGTAGTGTTTCATTCCCCATCGGGCATGGTCTGCATGGGCATGCGTAATGATGGCCCTTGCCACCGGCTTCCAGGGATCGATGTAGACACCCGCCGGGGGACAATAGATGCCCTTATCATCAAGCGTTATCAAATTCAGCTTTAATACTGTTGGCAATTTCCTCCAATTCCTCAGAAGATAGTTTCAGCTTGGGGCGGCTGAAATTAATATCATCCATGGTTTTTAACGGCACCAGGTGAATGTGAACATGGGGGACCTCCAGTCCGATCACGGCTACGCCGATGCGGGTACAGGGAATCACCCGTTCCTGAGCTTTGGCGACCTTTTTGGCAAACAAGTGTAGGCTCGTGTACAAGGAATCATCCAGGTCGTAAATATAATCCACCTCTTTTTTGGGGACGACCAATACATGGCCTTTAACCAGGGGCATGATATCCAAAAAAGCGATGTGCTGATCGTCTTCAGCAACGATGTGCCCTGGAATTTCTCTATTAATTAGTTTGGTAAATATGGAAGGCATACTTCAGGAAGTTTGTTTATTGACCGAATAAAAAATCCCGATGCAAAGCAATCGGGATGGAAATTAATAACTGATATCCAGAATTTCAAATTCAAGCTTTCCGGCAGGGGCTTGAATCTGGGCAATCTCGCCGACTTTTTTACCCGTTAGCCCTTTTCCAAAAGGAGAGGCCAGGGAAATCTTGTTGGCTTTTAGATCTGCTTCTTCTTCCGACACGAGTGTGTAGGTCACGGTCATGCCGTTTTTTACGTTCTTAATTTTGACGGTGCAAAGAATTCCCACCTTGGAAGTATCCACTTTAGAGTTATCCAATACCCTGGCGTTGCCAAGTACATTTTCCAATTTGGCAATTTTCAATTCCAGGTGACCCTGTGCGTCTTTGGCAGCATCATACTCCGCATTTTCGCTTAAGTCTCCTTTGTCTCTGGCTTCGGCGATCTGCTTGGCAATGTCGGACCTGCCTTTGGTTTTCAGCTGTTGAAGCTCATCCTTGAGCTTCTTCAGTCCTTCTTCGGTGTAATATTGTATGTTTCCCATATCAAATAATTAATAGCCTGATAATAAATAAAATAACGGTCTCAACTTTGAGACCGTTCCCATATGCTTCCTGTATTTTGTATCAACAAAGATAAAATAAGAATTCTTATTTTACAATTTAAGGGGCCAATTATTGGGGGATCAACCCTTCCACTCTCCTTCGATTTTGGCTACCAGCACCTGGTTGATTTTCCGGTAGGACTCATGGCTCCAGCCCGCAACATGAGGTGAAAAAAGCACATTGGACCTTCTGCTGAGTGCTTCAAAGGACAGTCGCTCTGAAGCCGTCAGTGCCTGGAGCTTTTCCTTTTCCAAAACATCGAGAGCTGCCCCTTTCAACTTACCGTTTTGCAGGACTTCATTCAAGGTGTCCATTCGGATTACCTCCCCCCGGGCGGTATTGATGAGGTAAAAAGACTTGCGAAAACCCGACAGAATTTCGGGACTAAAAAAATATCTGGTCTCAGCCGTGAGGGGAACATGGATACTCAGTACATCTGCCTTTTCTTGTATGGCCTGAAAACTACTCTCTTTTACCCATTCATCCCCAAAGCCAGACTTGAATTTATCGTAGGCCAGTATTTCGACCCCAAAGCCCCGAAGTCGTTGTGCAAAAGCACTTCCCATATTTCCATATCCGAAGATGCCCACCGTTTTGCCAGACAGCTCCACTCCCCTGTTTCCTTCCCGATCCCAAATACCTTTTCTCACCTGCTGGTCAGATTGCAGGTAATGGTTGAACAAGGTCAACAGCATGCCCAATGCGTGTTCGGCCACGGCATCCCGGTTGCCTTCTGCAGCATGATGCAGGGAGATCCCTTTTTCTTCCAGGTAATCCAGGTCGATGTTATCCAAGCCGGCTCCCGCTCTGGCTACAAATTTCAATAGAGGGGCTTCTTGCAGCAGTTCTTTATCGATGGGTGTCTTCGATCGAATGATCAACCCCTCATAATCTTGCAAAACAGCCAGGATCCCCTCACGGTCTATTTCAGGCCGGTAATCCACTTGATGCCCTTTTTCTTCCAGCAAAGGCACAATGCTTTCGTGCATTTGGTCGATGATCAGTATTCTCATGGTTTAATTAAAGGTTCAATAGTAAGGTGGCTACCCCAAAATAAACGCCCAGGCCCAGCAGGTCATTGGCAGTAGTAATAAATGGCCCCGATGCCATGGCCGGGTTTATCCCAATCTTATCCAGCACGATCGGGGTAAGCGTGCCCATAAAGGATGCCAGTAAGACCACACTGAATAATGCAATGCTTACGACCAGACCAAATTTAGTCTCCTGCCCGTAAAGAAATACCACCGTGAGAAACACAAACAAAGCCAATACCAATCCATTGAGCACGGCCACCAAAAGTACCTTCAGAAAACGTTTGGTCAGGCTGTCTTCAAATACCGATCTATTCGCCAGGCTCTGTACTACCAGCGTGGAGGATTGAATGCCCACATTTCCCCCTGTAGCCGTGATTAAGGGAATAAAAAAAGCCAGCGCAGTGACGGCATTCAACCCTTCTTCAAAAAAACCAATAAAGCCTGCTCCCATCAATCCTCCCACCATACCTATGACCAGCCAGGGAAGCCGAGCACGGGAGAGGCGGTAAATGGAGTCGGATTCTTCCACGTCATCCGAAAAACCGGTCATGGCCTGAATGTCTTCCTCTGCCTGCTCCCGGATCAGATCCAAAATATCATCTACCGTTATCCGTCCAACCAACTTGTTTTTAACATTCACCACCGGAACCGCTTCCAGATCGTATTTTCGCATGATCTCGGCTACCTCTTCCCCTTCCATATAAGTGGGTACTGAAATAATGTTGTCCTCGTACAAATCAGCTACTTTGGTACCTGAGGATGCCAGAATCAATTTCTTTAAGGCTATTCTGCCCAATAGCTTTTCCTTGTTATCCACCACGTAAATCGAAAAAATCTTTTCCACATTTTCTGCCTGCCGGCGGATTTCATCGATGGTCTGTACCACAGTCCAGTTGAGGTTGGCTTTAATGATCTCTTTGGCCATCAATCCACCAGCACTGTCCTCATCGTACCGGAGCAATTCGATGATGTAAAGGGATTTTTCCTTTTGTTCCAGGTGGCTGATGACGGCTTCCCGGTCGTTCACCACCAATTGATTCAGCACATCCACCGCATCATCTGAATCCATGTGGTCGATCAGAGTGGCCAGTTCTTCCGGAGGCATGGAGGTAATCACCTTGTATTGGGAATCTTCGTCCAGCTCAATCAGAATGTCCGCAGAAAAATCCGGATCCAGGGCCCGCAGCACAAAAAGTGCTTCCTCCATTTCCAATTCATCCAACAGGGCCGCTATATCGGCCTTTTTGGCATCCTGCATGGACTCCTGAATAAACTGAATGTGGGCTTCCGAGATACTCTCCCGAAGCGCTTCCAAGTATTCTTTGGAAAGTTCGAATGTCTTTATAGCTTCCACGATGCTTCCAATTTTTGAGTTAAATAAACAAACTCCTCCACTCCCAGTTGTTCTGCCCTTAGATCCAGCATGTCCATGCTTTTAAATTCTTCGGAAAGGCCCATTGGTTTCAGGGCATTTCGCAGGGTTTTCCTCCGAGTGTGAAACGCTTGCTTTACCAATCTGAAAAACAGCTTTTCGTCGCAAGGTAGCTCCCGAACCGAATTTCGTTTCAATTGGATCACTCCGCTCTGCACTTTTGGAGCCGGGTCGAATACTTCAGGAGGAACGGTGAACAGGTAGGCTGTTTCGTAAAAAGCCTGCAGCAATACACTCAAAATGCCGTAGACCTTACTTCCTTTCTTGGCGGTAATTCGTTCTGCTACTTCCTTTTGAAGCATCCCCACCACTTCCATCACCTGATGCCTTTCTTCCAAAACCTTGAAGAAGATCTGGCTGGAAATATTGTAGGGAAAATTACCTATTATGGCGTAAGGTGTATCATAAAGCGTTCTGTATTGATTGTCCAAAAAGTCTCCCTCCACTATCCGAAGCGAATGCTTCGCATATTTCTCCCGCAGGTAAACGACAGACTCTTTATCGATCTCAATCAGGGTTAGTTCCCAGGGTTTTTCTACTAAAAAATCGGTCAGAACCCCCATTCCCGGTCCTATTTCCAACACATACCGGCCGCCCCCAAATCCTTCGAGCGAAGTTGCGATCCGTTCCGCCACTTGTAGGTCACGCAAAAAGTGTTGTCCCAGATGCTTCTTGGCTCTTACTTTACTCATAATGAAGGTAGTTTGCAGGGATTTAAGACAGCAAAAGTAAAACAATAATCTGTAACGACCATAGGTAAGCGTAATCTCTGCCCCTTAATTTCGGCTAGTAGTAACGTTCCGGTTTGAATCTGGTTTAGGCTACCGTTTCCTACTTCTTTTGAAGCGATTCTCTCAAAGCACTTTGGATGAGCTGCTCGTCCTTGGTGTAGGCTATCCCGTGAAAATAGCTCCTCAGTCGGATATCCCGCGGAACCACTTTGTACTGCTGCCTTACCCAGTCGATGGCATGGTGACTGAGCAATTCCAGGGTCACAGGAACAATTCCATCGTTTACCATTTCCAGGTGTTCTGCAACCCCTTTGGATAGGTCAATAATCCGTGTAGAAGATTTGGGCAAGCGGTCGTTGATACGCACAACCGCCTGCATTCCGTTTTTCTTATTGGTCACTTTCAGCAAGGTCCCGAAGGGCAGGTGCTTGTGTGCCGCGGTGAATTGCCACATGTCATAAATTTCCCCATTGGCCGTCATCCGGTTATGAAAGCGGGTGCCATAATAGCTGGCAATACCTTCCTGGATAACCAGCAAGGAATCCGGTGCCGAAAACGGGGACTGAGCCTTTGAAGAAAAAACGAACCAAAAATGAGCCAACAACACGATCATCACAACCTTTTTCATAAACCACATCGCTATCAATCCTTTACACTAGTTAGAAAAATTCCTTTCAACGTAACAAATAAATACATTTTTCTTAAAAACCCGATCTTACCTTAGGTAATTTTTACGAATTAGTCTTTGCCTCGCTCCGATATTGAAGTAAATTTAGCATAAAATTAAACTTTTAGCATTTGAATTACCGCCCATGAAACTATTACACACGGCAGACTGGCATTTGGGGAAAAGACTGCAGGACGTTTCCCGCCTGGAAGAGCAGAAAGCGGTATTGGAAGAAATTGTCTCCATTGCAGATAGCCATGAAGTAGACATGGTCTTGCTTGCAGGAGACGTTTTCGATACGTTTAATCCCAGTCACGAAGCCGTGGAGCTACTTTACAAAACCCTGCGCAAGCTCTCCAAAAATGGGCAGAGGCCAATCGTGGTCATCTCTGGAAATCACGACAGCACTCAGTTTATAGAGGCACCCGATCCACTAGCCCGGGAAATGGGAATTTTCTTTTACAGCCGATACGACACGGTGATACCCGTGGGTAAATCAGAAAACGGCACGGAAGTCCTCCTTTCTGATCCGGGATTCGTATCCCTGAAACTGCCCCAGCATGATTTCCCGGTTCGCATCCTCCTCGCTCCCTATGCCAACGAGCTGTTATTGCGAACGTACCTGGGAGAGGAAGACCGCGAATCAGAGCTGAGAACGGTCCTGGGAAACCGCTGGAAGGAACTTGCAGATCGCCATTGCGACGATCGCGGAGTTAACCTTTTTTTAGGTCATTTCTTTTTTGTGAAGGAAGGGGAAACGCCGGAACCTGAGCCCGAAAGCGAGCGACCCATTCTGCACGTTGGAGGCACCCAGGCACTCCACACCTCCCAAATCCCCAATCAAATTCAGTACGCGGCACTGGGCCATTTACACCGGTACCATGCCTGTAGCACAGCGCCTGTCCCCACAGTGTATGCCAGCTCTCCGCTTGCCTATTCCTTTAGCGAAGCCGGACAGCAGAAGCAAGTGGTACTCATAGATGCCTGTCCAGGGAAACCGGCCCACTATGAAGCCATCCCCCTCTATCAGGGCAGGCGCCTGGAAAGAAAAACCTTTGACAACTTAACGACTGCATTGGAATGGTTGGAAGCAAATCCGCACTGCTTTGTAGAACTGACCTATGAAACGGACCACTCCATAGATGCGGAGACCCGAAGATCCCTGATGCAGGCGCACGACGGCATCATTAACCTTATTCCTCAGATCAAAAACAGAAAAACCGAATCTGATCACCAGTTGCAGGTTCGGGATCTGGAAAAAGACATGCCCAGCCTTTTCAACATGTATTACCAAAGTGAAAAAGGACAGCCCCCCAATCAGGAATTAATCGCTATTTTCAAAGAAGTCATCGCCCAAGTTGATCCCTCATGATTCCCGTAAAACTTACCTTAAAAGGACTCTATTCCTACAAAGAAACCCAAACCATAGATTTTACATCCCTAACTGCTGCCGGGCTATTTGGTATCTTTGGTGCCGTGGGGAGTGGTAAATCATCTTTGTTGGAAGCCATCTTACTGGCACTGTACGGAAGTACCGAAAGGCTTTCCGATAGAGGTGAAAAAAACAGCATGGTCAATCTTCAAAGCGATTCCCTTCAGATAAGCTTTGAATTTAAGGCCGGCAAAAACAACAGGAACCATTACCTGGCACGGTACCGAGTAAAAAGAAATCCGAAAAATTTCGATGAAATCCGGCCGGCAGAACATCATTTTTACCTGAAAGAAAAGGAGGAACTGGTTCCCCTGGAGGAAAAAGCGGAGGCCATCCTCGGCATGAGGATGGACCATTTCAAACAAACGGTGATCATTCCACAAGGAAAGTTTCGGGAGTTCATTGATCTAACTCCGGGACCCCGAGCAGCCATGATGAAGGAATTATTTGGACTCGAGCGATTTGACCTCTCCGGAAATACCGGAACCCTTTATAAAAAAGCCAGAGAGGAGAAGATCAAACTCGAAACCAAGCTGGAACCACTGGAAAACCTAAGTCCGGAGCTTTTTGAAGCACAACAATCCGAACAGGAAAAAACCGAGCAGATGGTCAGGGAAAAAGAGCGATCCTTCGAAAGATCTGGTAAAAAATTACAGCAAATGGAAGGGTTCCGGGAAAAATATCAGGAACTCCTTCAATCCAGGAAAATCTGGGAGACCCTGGAAAACCAACTCCCTGATATAGAAAAAAAGAAAAATGAACTAAAAGCCTACCTTCAGGCCCGAACCTACCTATTGCCCGTGTGGGAAAAAATAAAGGAAGAAAACCTGGCCCTGGAAGAAGCTACGGTAGGAACGATCGACTGCCAGCGCTTTGAACAAGCCTATAACGAGCAAATCAAAACCCTGGAAGCGCAAGAGACCGACCTGAAGAAAAAAGCGGACAAACGGCCTCAACGAGAAGCCAAAATCCGGGATTTGCAAAAAGTCCTGGAGATTCAAGCCCTCACCGGAGAACTTCGAGCTTCTCAGGGCAAGCTGGAATCCATGCAACCGCAGTTGGAGGAATTGCTCCGAAAGCAGGAATCCCTGGAAAAGCAATTAATGGAGTTGGACAGGGAAACCGAAGGTTTTGATCTTTCCAGCGACCATCAAGAACTGGCGGAACTGCAGCAGCAGGCAAAGGAATGGAAGACGCTTTTGACGCAAAAAGAGGCTCTGAAAGGGCAAGAGGAAAATCTAAAAAAAGAAGCACGGGCGTTTACCAGCCGGGTGGAAGAACTCCTGGCTTTCCTTCCATCGGATTTTACTGACTTTGAGCAGTGGGTGGCAGCGCAGAAGGAAGTTATTAAAAAATGGGAATTGGAAAAAGAAAGGTTGATTGAGAAAAAAGCCTTGCAAAACCATGCGCACGCACTTAGGGAAGGGGAACCTTGTCCTTTATGCGGCTCCCTGGAGCACCCCGATCCCCTGGATGCGCACCTTTCCGATAATCCGTTAACGAAAATTCAAGCCTCCTGGGAAAACAGCCTGAAAAAACTAGACCAAACGCAAGAGATGGCCAGGGAGTTACTCCTCCAAAAAACCAAGGAAGAAAACCATTCCGTCCAACTCCGGAATAAAAGCGAAGAGCTAACCCTTCAGCAGCAACAACTGGATCAGCTTCAAAAAAAGCTCGCAGCAAGAGGCATTACCGATACGGAATCGCTGGACTCCAAACGAGGCGAACTGGAAGAAAAGGTTAAAAAACAGGCTGCGCTGGATAAAACCATTCGGGAAGGCAGAAAAAATCTGGAACAGGTCCGGAAGCAACGGGAGCTGACACAGCAAGAATTAAGAAAGGCAGAAGAGCGCCTTTTACGTCTCAAAAGTACGATCAAAGCAAAAGAAGAGGAGATCTCAGACCTGCAATTTGCCCAGTCTTATCTGAAAAAATCGGCTGAAATCATCCGCCAAACGATAGCAAAAGTACAACAGGACATCAAGGAAACGGCCGATTTTCTGGACAGCAAGCAGAAAGTATTGAAAGAAACCAGAGAAAAGGCTGCCACCAACCTGGCCAACCTTTCCAATTATGAGAAAAAAAAGGAGCGAAGTACCGAAAAACTCGCCAGCCTGAATGCCGATTACGAAAAATTACTTTTGGAATACGGCTTTTCCGACAAACAAACACTGGAAGCCCTTTTTACCAGCAGTATGGATGCTGACAAGACCGACCATCAAATCCGGGAATATGAAAAAAAATGTTCCGTAGTAAGGTCTCGAATTTCGGAATTGGAAAATATACCGGGTGTACCGGACTTTCAGCATCAAACTTATGAGACCCTAAAAGCTTCTCATTTGCAGGAAAAAGAGGAACTGGAAGCCGTGAAAAACAAGCTCACGCTCCTCAATCAATCTCTCCAAGAACTTCGGGAAAAACTTGTCTTGAAAGCGGAATTAACCCAAACGTTTCGTAAACTGGAAACCCGCCTGTCGTATCTCAAAGAACTCGACCAGCTATTTAAAGGCAGCGGCTTTGTCAAGTATGTAAGCCGGATTTACCTGAAAGAACTCTGCCATACAGCCAATCTGCGCTTTTCCAAACTGACCAAGAACAGCCTGAGCCTGGAGATAGATGATAACAATACATTTTGGGTAACGGATTTTCTGAACGGGGGCAAAAAACGTTTGTTGAAAACCCTTTCAGGTGGCCAAACCTTTCAAGCTTCCTTATGTCTGGCACTCGCATTGGCCGAAAAAGTCAAATCCCTTAATCAGGCTGATCAAAGTTTTTTCTTCCTGGATGAGGGTTTCGGAGCCCTGGACCGGAATTCTCTTCGGGTGGTCTTTGAAACCTTGAAAGCACTTCGTCATGAAAACCGGATCGTGGGTATTATTAGCCATGTGGAGGAACTACAGCAAGAAGTCGCGGTTTATGCCAGGGTGGAGCTGGACCAGGAAAAAGGCAGCCAGGTTAGCTACAGTTTTAGCTAAAAAAACCGGGCTACCCAAATTTCCAACCCAGTAGAGGTCGAAAAAGCGATCGCCCGGTTTTGATTCAAATCCGAATGATAATCAGGGAATTAACCCGAGACAGCATCTTTTTCATCCTGTTTGAGCCGTAAAATAAAGTCGCTCAAAACATTCATATAGTTTATAAATGCCTCATAGGGACTTTCGTAAGGGCTAAAATAAGCATGAATATCCCCGTCAGAAAAAAACTTGGTGCACATGTAATAGAAGTGATCGCTGGTTTGCAGGTAGCGCCAATCCCGATGGATGGCCGGGTCTTTGGATTTCTTCACCCTGCCTTCCAGTTCGAATAACCGGTCAAATGCCTCGTCCTGTAGATCGTTACCCAGCCAGGCAGTCAGATCCCGCTCCTCATCTGCCCAGGAAATGGGAATGGGGACGTGAATTTTTCCCACAGGCGAAGCATTGGCAATAACTTCCGAAGGAGTGGAAAAAGAAAAGTTGGTTTGATTGAACACTGCTTCAGGAAGATGCCGCATAAATTCAAAAATCCCCGTTTCTTTCCATTGGTGTTCCCCAAAGGTTTCGTAATCCATAAACAGATTGATCACCTCATCTTCCCCCGGTACCTGGTTTAGCCAGCCCATGAATTTGTCTGTTGTAAGGGGATAATCGGACCATTTGGTTTCCCCAAACCGAAAGGCAATGTCATCACTCAGGCGGAAGTTTTTGAGCAATACTTTTAGTTTAGGCTCGTTGGCATTCACGTAGACAAAATTAGGGCTTTTCCAGCCCAGGATATGTTTGGCTCCTTCAGAGAGGATACCGTCAAAACCCATTTTAGCCACCATTTCACCAATACTATCTGAATAAATCAACTCCGTATTTCGAAATACTTTTGGCGTATATCCGTTGAAATATTGCTTTATTTTCTCCTGGTGAAGGTGTACCATGTCTTTGAACTCTGATTCACTTTTCAAGGCACAGAGGGAGTGGGAATACGTTTCGTTTAGCAATTCCACATGACCCGTGGCCACCAGTTCCTGAAAGCTATGCAAAACTTCCGGGGCGTAGGCCTCCATTTGGTCCAGGATGGTCCCGGATATAGAAAAGCAAACTTTGAACTTTCCCTGGTATTTTCGAATGAGCTCAAGCAAAAGTTGATTCATCGGCAGGTAACATTTTTTAGCCACCTTTTTCATGATGTTTCTATTGGAATAATCATCCCAGTAATCATGATCGTCCCCAATCTCAAAAAATCGGTAGGGTTTCAATCTGTAAGGTTGGTGTACTTGAAAGTAAAAACAAATGGTTCTCATATCCTATTGATTTACGGTTTGCTTGTATATATCGATGACTTTTTTAGCCACGTGCTCCCACTTGAGCTTTTTCAGCTCTTCCCTTCCCATCTCTTTAAACATTTTGGAAATGCCATTGTAATGAAGCAAGGCAAAAATAGCATCTGCCATGGCATCTATGTCCCAAAAATCTACTTTAACGGCATTTTGAAGTACTTCCGCCACTCCGGATTGTTTGGAAATGATCACCGGCGTATTGTGCCGGACCGCCTCCAATGGGGAAATACCGAAGGGTTCGGAGACAGAAGGCATCACATACACATCACTGAGCGCAAACATCTTATCCACATCGTCTCCTTTGAGAAATCCCGTAAAGTGAAACTTGGTCCCGATCCGCAACTCCGCCACCCGCAAGATCATCCGATTCAGTAAATCTCCGGAACCGGCCATGACGAATCGCACATTTTCATCCTTTTTAATCACTTTATGAGCCGCTTCTACAAAGTACTCAGGCCCCTTTTGAAAGGTGATTCGTCCCAGGAACGTCACGATTTTCTCGGGGACTTTTTTCTCTTCCTTGGACTTGATAATACTGGTGTCTAATACGGCATTGTGGACCACCGTGACTTTCTCTTCGGGTATACCGTATTTGGCCACGATGGTATTTTTAGTGAGCTGGCTCACGGCGATGATCTTATCCGCTGCTTCCATACCGGCTCGCTCTATATCGTAGACCCGCTGGTTAACGGTTTGCCCGGAACGGTCAAATTCTGTCGCGTGTACATGTGCAATCAGCGGCTTTCCACTCATTTGTTTCGCTGCTATTCCTGCGGGAAAGGATAACCAGTCATGTGCATGAATCAGGTCAAACTCTTTGTTTTTTGCAATTTGTGCAGCTACCAAGGCGTACCGGGAGACCTCCAGGATCAGATCTTTGCCATACTTCCCACTGAAAGTAAACTTATTGGCCAATACGCTGGATTCCAATTCGTCCTGGTCTTTGAGCAGTCTTTCGGTATGGTTGTGATATTCTTCCGGACTGAGGTAAGGAATCAAAAAAGAGCTTACCTCCAGGTAGGTGAGGTTTTTCCAGATATCCCTGAACCGACGTTCCCGGTAGTCGATTTCCACATCACTGGCATTGACAAACTCAGCCAACGGATCCTCATCCCCCCATAATTTAGGGACAACAAAAATCAGGTCTTGTTTGTGGTGGGCCATTCCTTTTACCAACCCGTAGCAGGCAGTACCCAAGCCCCCGGAAATATGAGGAGGAAATTCCCATCCAAACATTAAAACTTTCATATAAATCTTTTTTAAAGATTATCGATTAAATATTTCATCCGCAGCAATTCACCCACACTCCAGGCCTGTGATATGGCCCCTTTCGGTCTGTGGGGAGGATCTCCATCGTATATTTCAGCTATGGTGCCGACACCATACTGGGTCATCACCCCATCGAAGCTGCTGATCATGTTTTCAACCAATTTTTTCCCTTGTTTCCCATGCAACTTCAAATACCCTTCCGAAAAATGTCCCAGCAGCCAGGGCCATGCGGTTCCCTGGTGGTAGGTGTTGTCCCGCTCGTACTGATCTCCTTGGTAATATCCTTTATAAAGTGGATCACTTGGTGCCAGTGTCCTGAGTCCTCTATTCGTAAACAAATTGTTCTTGACCACTTCCAGCACATGATCTTTTTGTTCGTTGCTTAGAGGGCTGTAAGGCAGAGAAGTGGCGAATACCATGTTGGGCCGGATGGACCAATCCTTTTTCTCTCCCTTTACCACATCCGCCAGGTATCCCTTTTTTTCGCTCCAAAATGTTTCCACAAAGGATTCCTCCAACTTATCAGCCAAATGCTTCGCTCCTTCGTCTCCTGAAAGTTCGTGGAAAAACAATAAGGCGTTGTACCACAAGGCATTGATCTCTACCGGACACCCGATTCTCGGAGTCACCGGGCCGTCTTTGGTGACCGCATCCATCCAGGTAAGGGCGATCCCTTCTTCACCTCCACACAGTAACCCGTTATCCATAACATGGATGTTAAAAGCCGTACCCCTGGTAAATCCATCTATGATCCCCTTGCATTTTTCCAGGTATCTGGAAATAACGGTCTCCTTGTCACCCGTGAAGATTACGTATTGCTGCAAAGCCCAGAAATACCAAAGCGGGGCATCGATGCTATTCATATTCGTCATTACCCCGCTACCAACATTTGGAAACAAGGCCCCTTTCAAATCTTTGGACATCGAGTCCATCACATCCAAAAAGGTTTGTTTATCTCCCAGGGTCAGAGTCAGGCCTGGAAGGGCTATAAAGGTGTCTCTCCCCCACCAACCAAACCAGGGATATCCCGCGATGACCCGGGTTTCTCCACTTCGCCGGCTTATAAATTGACCCGCCGCATTTTTCAAACAATTTACAAAATTGTCTCTGGGAATTCTTCTGCTGATTTCCTTCTGAAAAGATTCCTGTAAGGATTCAGAATCTGCCTCCTTTAAGCCAGCTGCCAAGATGACCGATTCCCCTTTTTCGATTTCAAATTCAAAATAACCGGGAACGTACAGGTCTTCCTGATAGTCGTACCCCCGCTCAATTTCCCGGATGTACTCAATATTGTAAAACCAGTCAGGAACCGGTACAAAAACATTCTCCTTTGAGATTTGTAATGAAAGAGGGTCATAGGCTTCGTAAAGCCGGAATTGCACCCCTTTTTTTATCTTCTTAATTTTTTTATTAACATAGGTATTAGCCTTGGAAAGTCCGTGATAACCTCTGAAAGCCAAAAAGGGACTGACTCGCAATTTGGTTGGTATCAAGGCATCCACCAGCGTATATTTTACCATGACCCTGTCTGCTGTGGAGTCCAGGATGATTTCCTTTTCCAAAACCACCCCACCTACCCGGTACCTGAGTTTGGGAATGGGCTCGGAATCAAAATCTTCCAGGTATTTGTGGCCACGGGGGAAATAATTACCAGGATATTTGTTGATACCCAAATTGAATAGGGCATCTTTCTGAGCAATTGTCTCGTGCACGTTGGAAAGCAATACATGCAATTGCCCGTCAATCTGGGGCTGAGGAGCCACCAAAAGGCCGTGATATTTTCTGGTATTGCAGCCGATAATCGTTGTACTCGTATAGCAACCCGAGCGATTGGAACGGATTATTTCCTTTTCCAAGGAATAATTCAGGTTGATGAGTTGCGTCTTATCGAAATGTATGTAGCTCATTTAATCAAATGTTTGTGGTTTTTATAAAAATACTTGAATCCTTTGTAAAGAAAAATAAATGATCGAAAAACTAATGCAAATAGGCTTTAAAAAAAAACCAAATAAAATTTCCTTTTTTCCAATACACAAAAAAAGGGAGCAAATCACTCCCTTTTATTTTTCCTTATAAACTTGTAGATCAGGCACTTTCTTTTTGAAATTCTTCTAAATTCCTGATCGACTCCTCGAATTTCATCATATACAAATGGACCTGATTCAAATTGACATACCTGATCTGAGGAAATTTTTTTGAAGATTGAAATAATGTAAACATGACTTCTTAAAATTAATTGAATTCATACACACCCGTCATAACAAAGAATATGCCATCGTTTTATTGCTTTCACAGCACAAAAGAAACAGAGGGAACGTCACTCAAAGCCGCAAACACTTTCCTATAATCAGCTCCACATTTCTTCGATTGGAACCATTAAAGCCTATTTGAGCCATCTGCCGAAACAAATCCCCAGTCGTAACCAGCATTTAAAAAAACGAGGCTGTCCGAAAAGGGCAGCCTTTTTTATGCGGCTATTTTTCCGGAATATTCG
>NZ_WNKF01000025.1 GCF_010119225.1 Cyclobacterium roseum
CGGCAGTCAGTACCAAGGTTTGCGGACTGATGGTAAAGTCGGCCGCTGTAAAGTCCAGGATATAATTGGCACCGGCATTTACGTCTTCCTGGGTAATTGCATAAGCACCGACGTTCTCACCGGGCTCCCTGTTCAGGATTCCTGTAAGTAATGATTCGTCGTCTCCGTTCACAAAACCGCTACTGGTAAAGGTAAATACCGGATCGGTTTGGCCGTAAGTTTTGCTTTGTCCGGGATCGGCAGTCAGTACCAAGGTTTGCGGATTGATGGTAAAGTCGGCCGCTGTAAAGTTTAGTGTATAATTGGCCCCGGCCGTTACGTCTCCCTGGGTGATTGCATAAGTACCGACATTCTCACCCGGCTCCCTGTTCAGGGCCCCGGTGATTAGAGATTCGTCCTCTCCGTTCACAAAACCGCTGCTGGTAAAGGTAAATACCGGATCGGCTTGCCCGTATATTTTGCTATGTCCGGGATCGGCAGTCAGTACCAAGGTTTGCGGACTGATGGTAAAGTCGGCTGCTGTAAAGTCTAGTGTATAATTGGCGCCAGCCGTTACGTCTCCCTGGGTGATTGCATAAGTGCCGACATTCTCACCCGGCTCCCTGTTCAGGGCCCCGGAAAGTAACGATTCGTCGTCTCCGTTCACAAATCCGCTACTGGTAAAGGTAAACACCGGATCGGTTTGGCCGTAACTTTTGCTTTGTCCGGGATCGGCAGTCAGTACCAAGGTTTGCGGATTGATGGTAAAGTCGGCCGCTGTAAAGTCTAGTGTATAATTGGCACCGGTGCTTACGTCTCCCTGGTTGATTGCATAAGCGCCTACATTCTCACCCGGCTCCCTGTTCAGGGACCCGGTGATTAGAGATTCGTCGTCTCCGTTCACAAAACCGTTGGTGGTAAAGGTAAATACCGGATCGGCTTGCCCGTAGGTTTTACTTTGTCCGGCATCGGTGGTGAGCACCAAGGTTTTTGGATTGATGGTAAAGTCTGCCGCTGTGAAGTCCAGGGTGTAATTGGCGCTGGCCGTTAGGTCTCCCTGGGTGATTGCATAAGTGCCGACGTTTTCACCCGGCTCCCTTCCCAGTGCTCCTGTAAACAAGGTCTCGTCCTCTCCATTTACAAAGCCACTGCTGGTAAAGGTAAATGCAGGGTCCAATGTGCCATAGGTTTTGGCGATTCCTTCTGTAGCCGATACGGTTAGAGATTTGGGGAAAATGCTGGCAATGCCGGATGGAGCAGCGGTAATAGTTAAGGTATAATTTTCAGCATCTGCGCCACTTAATACCGCTGATACGATCGAAACTGGTTTGTCCGTGCCACTTTGAGAATCGGCGAATGCCAGCACCAGATCGGACACCATTACTTCATCTCCAGGTTGAGGGCTAAGAAGCTCAAGGTCATCGGTAAGAATGACTGCCTGGCTGGTTCCGTCGTAGGTTTTGTTTTCTACCTGGAAAGACCCACCCAATGTCAGTGTTTGTTTTTCTGTGGTAAAGCTTGCTTGCTGACCGAATGCGGTACCTGCGGCATTAGTCGCAAAAGCCCGTACATAATATGTGGTATTGGGAGCCAGGTTGGAAACGCTGGCAGAAAAGGTGCCGGGACCGCTGCCCATGTTAACTTTTTGGTCTGTCAGATCCGGGCTTCCGGAAGTATTGAGGACAATCCCGCTTTCGGCCACATCACTAAATTGCTCGTTTTCCACCTCGCCTCCTAATGTGGCAGCATTGAATAAAATACCAGCAGGATCGGTTGTGCTTACTTGAGGAAGGGTAAAAACAGGACCTATGTACCCGGATTTTACCGGAGCACCGAAATTGTTTCCATCGGATGGGGTCACTTCAAAACTGATAAAATGCCCCAGGTAGTCGGTAAGAAGGGTTAAATCCTGTCCGCTTTCACCTGAAATAGCTGTCTCGTTGCTACCCACGGCATCATCGGCAATCCACCATTGAAAGCTAGTCCCGGATTCTGCGTCGTTTTCGGTATCGGTATAGGTATAGGCACCTGTCAAACTTTCACCAACAGCTGTCGTGCCTGAGGCACTTACGCCGGATGCCACCGGAGGAGCATTGGGAGCGTTTACCTGAATAGACAAGGTACCGTTCGCTGACAGGGATCCGCCGGTACCGGTATTACCCTGATCGTTAATTTCCATTGTGAGTACCGCTTCACCGACAAAACTAGTGGTACTGGTAAATTCTAATCCATCCAGCGCATTGTTGATAGCAGTAAGGTCTCCAGAGAACTGCATGGAGCTGTTTCCGGCACCTGTGCCCAGATTAAAGCTTAGCCCGGTGGTCGTTGCCAGGTCCAGGCTGCCGTTGGTCACGGATAGTTCGACTAGTAGCGCATTGGATCCAGCATCCGGATCGCTAACCGTTATTTCATTACCTCCTGCGCTACTCCATGTCAACGGTTGATTGGAGAGGACTTCTTGGTTGGAAGGGAGGGATAGTTCCGGAGCATCGTTGACAGCTTCAATGGGCAGTCGAACATTATGGGTACCATTTGCCGGGATAGAAAACCCTCCGTTTTCGTCTTCTATAATAATAGAAATAATTCTTTCAGTTTCGGTTCCACCCAGGGTTGGATCCTCTGAAGTGGAGCGAAAGGCCAGCCCTCTGAGTATGTCGGTGAGGACAGTTGCAGTGGCGGTGCCTGTCAGTTCCAAGGTGTTAACGTCTACCTCTTGAAAAGTAAAAGGCGAGGGGTCGCCCAGACTCAACTCATCTCCTGAAATTTTCCCTGACCCTTCAAACCGGATGATGGCACGAACAAGTTCGTCTCCATCAGCATCGCTGACCTCGATGTTCTCCAAAATGAGAAGGTTAGCGGCATTTTCCTCGTAGGTAGGTGCAGTGTAAAGGTCCGGACCTACCTCGGGAATGGTATTAATAAATTTGTCGACTTGTGCGGTTACCTCCGGACCCTGATTTCCCGATATATCCGTTAAGGCTACAGTCAGTGTTATCAGTCCATTCGGTACACTGCTCAGATCGATTCCAGTTACTTGTTGGGTTGTACTTAGGATGGTACCCGAGCCGGTTATAGCTGCGCCTCCTCCCGAACTGTTGAAGGAAAACGTATAAGTACTTTCCAATTCAGCTCCAGCAAAAGTAAATCCTACCTGATCCTGGTTGGCTTCGTCGATCACATTCTGATCAATGGTTACCGAGTAACCCGAAGGTGCGGAATTATCGACACAAAAATCAAAATTATCTAACGCCAGGTACGAAAAGGCACCGCCTGTTTCAAGCACTAATTCATCTACCAGTACAGCTGAGTAGTCTGAAAGGCCATCTGTCGCAAAATCCAGGGTGAAAAATCCGCCTGTTCCGCCGAAGTCGGAAGGAAAGCCACTCGTTTTTTCAACCGTATAGAGCGTGTTTCCATCCCTTTTTCCGGTAATGGTAAGCGAACCGTCGTCTGTGGGAGATACCCCGGATGCGAAGGAGGAGAGGTATAGGCCTATTTTACTGACCGCCACCGGAGTTCCGGAAACCTGAAGGGTGTACGGTCCCGAGCCGGATGATTCCAGGTATTTTGCCGATCCATTGGCACCAAAACCGACCCTATGTTTAACGGCCCAGCTGCCTGATAAGCTAAAATCTTTCCCGTTTCCACTGAAGCTGCTGGCTCCGTCGGATTCGTCTTCAAAAGACTCAGAGGAGCAGGACCCTACCAAATGGATTTGTCCGTTGACATATTCCAGGGGGCTTGTATTTCCCAACGCATCCGCTATGTCCGTTCCTCCTTTTAATTGGAGTTGGAGCGTGCCTTCCCCCGAAATGCCTGTTATCTCTGCCTGATAGGTGCTGCCGGAACCGCTAATTTGAGTTATTGTTCCGGTGGCGGTCCCTGTGGTTACCAGCGAAAAATCATCCAAACTTAGGTTAAACGCATCTTCGTCAAATACAATAGCATACACAATGGAAGAGGCGGTACTATTGGGGCTGCCATCAAGTAATATTCGCTGTACTGCCGGTGCTGCCGTATCGGTGTCGGGTACTTCTTCGCAAAAGTTAAAATTGTCAATTAACAATTCCAGAAACCCATCGGCAATGCTGAATTCAACCTCATCTACATTGGCATTTCTAAAATTCTGTGGTCCATCCGTAGAAAAGTCAAGGGTAAAAAAACCTCCATTTTGAGTGGTGTTTACTGGAAAACCGGATGTTTTAATGATGGTAAAAATGGTGTTTCCATTGTTTTTCCCTGTAACCGTGAGTGTTCCGTTTCCTGTCGGATTATCGCCGTTGGATAAATCGGATAAAAACAGATCGACTGTATTCATGGTGAAAGGTTCGGAAGAGCTGATGGAGAAACTACCTGCAGTGTTATTATTTTTGATGAATCCATCGGAATTACCGGCGCCGAAGCCCAGGCGTTGTTCGGTTTCCAGACCGGTGCTAAGCGAAAAGGAGAGGCCATTGCTGGAAAAACTGCTGCTTGCATCCGGGCTGTTTTCCATGTTTTCAGTGAAGCAAGCACTTACCATGTGCGTGCCTCCGGAGCTGAAAGCCGGAACTCCGCTAGTATTGTCCTCATTGGTGATATCGGTACCGCCTTTTAAATCCAATCGTATCGAGCCCTCACCGCTGATGGCATCCACGGTAACCTGGTAACTATTGCCCGTACCACTGATGGCCGCTAAACTGGCGGTAGTACCGGCAGTAGTTAGTAGAAAGTCATCCAGGCTGACGTTTAACGCCGTTTTCGAAAAATTTACAGTGAAAGTGACCGATTCTGCTGTGGTAGCGGGGACTCCATTCAGGCTGATCCCGGTTACTACCGGAGGATCCTCATCCAGGGGTGAAAAAGGCGGGCCGGTGCTGACATGATCAAGAAAAAAATAAATATCGTCTGCATTAATTCGGATTTCATCCACATCATAAAAATCCGGATCATTATCAAATGTCTTCAAGCCATTAGAAGCCGAATTAAAGTCTATTGATTTGGAAGAACCTACTTGGCTTCCTCCTTTAAAAGCGCTAATCGTACCCGAAGTCGAAGCCCCTACGCCACCCTCCTGAAGAAAAATACTGATAAATTGAAAGGAAGAACCGTCCGACTTGCGTATGGACCACTGTTTGATTCCGTTTGGAGCGAGATTGGAGTCATTCAAAGCCACACTGCCCAGGAACCCGTCGTTTTCGGTGGCTTTTATTCCGGAGTTGAGAGTCGCATTGGGTTCTTTGGTAACCGAAAATCGTAAGCCTCCATTGTCATAGGTTTCGCCGAAAGTTCCAAGGTAGTTGGTGATTTCGTTAAAAGTAACCGTAGTGGTTTGGGCCTTTACTGGTAGGTAACTTAATAATAGCAGCGCAATGAGGAGAGAATTTTTTAAAAATAGCTTCATTACAACAAAAGTTAGGAATCAAAATAAAAGGATACCCCGAGACCATGATCGGGGAATCCTTTCCGGAATAGTTTAGCTTCGTGAGGGATAAATTCCCTCTGTACAGATAATGAAATTCATTCCGGAAAAAGGAGGCGTTTGGTCAAATGCCTGACTCTGCCCGGCTACTCCAATGGCTTGAGCATTCATGGTGGTGTTAGCCGCACCATCGTAGGCGTTTACCGCCACAGGGGGATTTGAACGATCAACTTGTACCTGGCTTAAGGCTGGAAAGGCATTTTGCGGGTTATTGGTATTTCCCGCTGCAGTGTTGGCCGAAAGGGTATGGTTGTGAGCAGGCAAATTGGCAACCGTTAGCGTGGTGGTTTCCTGGCCACCTTTTTCACCCAGTTGCCTGTTAGAAAGGCCCGGTCCCTGACCGGGTCCCATAGGTACCCTACTCCTGAAATCCGGCAAGGCAAAAGTAGTTCGGCCATCTCCCCCGTAAGTAGTTCCTAAAATCGAAAAGAGCGCCTGGTTTTGGCTGATGGCTAATACTTGTCCGTTGCAAAGGGCATAACCTCTGGGGGCGAAATTGCCGGCGAACATCTTAATAGTGCCCATTAGTTCTTCCATAATAAAATTTTAACTTTTGGTTTATGATTAATATGAAATTAAAGGTAAATTAAAAAAACAAAAAAAATAACTGTTTAATGGGTAATATTTCAGTAGGTTATATTTATATATAAAAAAAGGTTTTTTAAATTAATTAAAATGCTAAATATGTCGAAAAATTTTTTAAAAAGAATAATAATATTTTGAAATCAAACAAAATAGAACGTATATATGGTCATGTAACGATTTTTAAGAATATTAAGTAATAGTGGTTTTTTGCGTAGAGTAATATCCGTGACACCATACTTTTTGGCTGACCGGGAAGCAGCGTTCAATTTCCAATCACCTTTTTCCAGCCTTTGCAATTTAAAAATCGAAGCTAAAAGACCTATACCCAATAATGTGATTCAGAGAGCTGAGGATTCCGATAGCCTATTACAGTTTCCTGTCACGATGGTAACTACCCAGGAATAGGGCACCAAAAGCTCGAGGGAACCCTATTGATGAGAGGCACTCAACCGGATCCGCTTTGCCGCTCTTTTTTGTTTGCCTTAAAAAATCCACCTTCGAAGTTCTTATTTTGCCGTCCACCCACCATCAACGGTCAACATGGATCCGGTCATATAGCTTGAAGCCTCACTTGCCAGAAATAGCGCAGCGCCCTGGATTTCTTTCAATTCACCCCACCTTCCAAAGGCAGTGGCACCGATGATAAAGTCCCGGGTGGCAGGATCGTCTGCAACCGGAATATTCATTTCCGTCAAAAATGGGCCGGGGCAAATGGCATTTACATTGATGGAAAAAGGCGCCAGCTCAATTGCCAATGCCCGGGTCATTTGTACTACCGCTCCTTTGCTGGAGGTGTAGGGGGTACGGTCTGCCAGTCCCACCAATCCAAGTGTACTTGCCAGATTGATGATTTTTCCTGCTTTTTGCGCTTTCATATGGGGGACAACTGCCTTGTTGCACAACCAGGTGCCGGTCACATTGACGGCCATTACCTGATTGAACGCCTCCAGGCTAAGTGCTTCTATTCCTCCCCTGATATTAATTCCTGCACTATTGATCAGAATGTCGATTCTGCCAAATTTATCCAGTGCATAAGCGGTCATTTCCTTTGTCTGTTCTTCCTGCGTGATGTCGGCAACGAACGAAAGGCCATTGACTCCAAACGCTTCGGAAATGGCAGCCGCACCTTTTTCTCCGTCTTCCTGGTTTCGGTTAACCAGCAATACATCGGCTCCTGAGGATGCCAGACCTGCTGCCATGGCCAGTCCCAGGCCTTTGGAACCGCCGGTGATGATGGCTTTTTTGTTAGTTAAATTAAAAAGTTCGATTCCAGGGAGGGTCTTCTTCATGGTAGTTGTAGGTTATAGTATTGCCGGTAACCCTAAAGGTAACAAAACAAATCTTCCTTTCAATGGTCAATGCAGGCTTGTAATCCTTCTTCTATAGGAGTGGCTGTTAATCCATAGGCAGCTTCAATTTTGGAACTGTCGAAACAATAATCTTCCTCCAGTTGATACCTCAATTCTTTTATTTCCTGCATCAGGGGCATAAAAACGGCCAGGACGGAAACAACCCAGCCAGGCAAAACCTGTACGGTATCCTTTCTACCTAATTTAGAAGCCAGAATGGTGGCGATTTCCTGTGCAGAGGGGTAGGATTTGGAGGTAGGGAGGTGCCATACCTGATTCCAGGAGTCCTCCTGTTGCGCTAAAAAAGCCGTAGCATAGGCGGCATCTGGAATATAGGTAAAGGAATGTTTTTTGTTTTTATGATACATCCATTGGGCTGATTTACCTGCGATCATTCGGTTGATAATGGTTTCATGCACCATACTTTGCTGAGCGCCCGGGCCGTAAAAATCTGCAGCCCTGACAATCATAGCGGTCAATTGACCCTGGTCAATTTCATTCATAAGCAGTTGCGCGATTTGGGCCCGTACCTTTCCTTTCCGACTTTCCGGACGGATAGGGCTATCTTCCCGCAGCAACCCGATCGCTTTCGGATCGTAGGCATACATGTTGTCAAAGAAAACCAACCTTGCTGCATGGGTTTTGCAAGCGGCGATTACATTTTTCATAATTACCGGCCAATCCCTTTCCCAGACGGCAGCCCGGTAAGTAATGCCTGCTACCAGGTAGCAGATGTCGGATCCTTTTACCGCCTCATTTACCTGGGAGGCCTTCAGTAGGTCCGCTTTGACCAGTTCCTCCTTCCCTAGTCGCCCTTTCGGATTTCGGCTCACCAACCGTACGTTATGATCAGAAAGCTTTTCGGCCAGACCGTTTCCAATGTTTCCTCCGGCACCCAAAATGGTTTGTGTTTGCATGATGATTTTTTTCAAGTAAAGATAATCAGCCAAAAAACGGGTTATGAAATTAATTTAAACAAATTCATGGAACAATAACAGGCATGCGCTAGAATTAATGGGGTTTTTTCAAATTATGTTTTTTCGCTACTTTTTTAATTTAAAAAAGCTATTTTTGCCAGCTAAGATTTTGTCTCATTGAATTAATAATGCTACCCCATGATCCAGGCTAAACCTTTCTTTTCCATCCTACCCGGAATTATTTTAATGGTTTTTTCTATTTTCCTGCATTACCCCGGTGTTGCTCAAAATGCCGTATCATTCGAAAATCTGGATGCTTTTGAAACCCCCGGAAAAACCTGGAGCATTGTGGCGGATGCCAGAGCGGACCTATCACAGCAGGGCTTCTTAACCGTATCCAAAGGAAATGGGGTGCTGGTAAATTTGCCAACGGAAAAAAACAAGGGGCAGGATTTATATACCAAAGCATCCTACGGTGATCTGGATCTAGAACTGGAGTATTTGGTGGCCAAAGGGTCCAATTCCGGAATCTACCTCCAGGGAATGTATGAAATTCAAATTTTGGATAGCTGGGGAGTGAGCATTCCGCGAGCGGGAGATAACGGAGGTATTTACGAGCGGTGGGATGATTCCAAACCGGAGGGCCAAAAGGGCTATCAGGGCTACGCTCCCCGGCAAAATGCCAGCAGGGCTCCCGGCTTATGGCAAAAACTCAGGGTTTCATTTCAGGCTCCCAGATTTGATGAAGAGGGCGCTAAAATTGAAAACGCAAGGATTCTTTCCGTAGAGTTGAATGGCGTAACCATTCATGAGGATGTAGAACTTTTTGGCCCCACCAGGGGAGCGATGGCAAGCCAGGAAATGGGCAGCGGTCCCTTACGCATTCAGGGAGATCATGGGGCGGTAGCCTTTCGAAACCTTCGCCTCACTCCGTTTGACAATCCTGCTCCGGAGCTAACAGACCTAACCTATGATTTATACAAAGGCAGATTCGAATCAGTGCCCGACTATTCCTCGCTCAAGGCGGCAAAGTCGGGTGAATTGACTTCCCTTACCGCCTCCATTTCCGGATCGACGGATCAATTCCTCATCCGTTACCGGGGGCAATTGGACATTAAGGAAGGCGGAAGCTACTCGTTCAACTTTTCCTTTCCAGGGGGAGCCGGTGCGCTTTTCGTTGGAGGAAAGCAGGTTTTTGGACCTTCTGGAGGAAAGGTAGCAAGGCAAGTATCCCTGGACCCGGGTCTTCATCCGGTAGAATTGGTTTATTCCAAAGTTCAGGACTGGGTCGATCCACTGCTCACTGCAGAAATAGCGGGTCCCGGCATTCGGCCGATGCTCCTTTCGGATCGGTCTTTTGTGGGATCGAGCGGCCCGGACCCTATTTTAATTGATCCTAATGAGCGTCCGGTCCTGAGGAGCTTTATGGACCTTCCCGGTGGATATCGGATGACGCATGCCGTATCGGTGGCTTCCCCGGATAAAGTACATTATACCTACGATATGGATTATGGTAACCTGATCCAGGTCTGGAAAGGGGAATTTCTAAATGCCACCCCTATGTGGTACAGCAGAGGCGATGGATCTTCCCGCCCTATGGGTACCCTGCTCTACCTGGGTAGCCCGGCATTTAGTCTGGCTGAACTTAATTCAATGGAGCAGGTCTGGCCAACCGATACCCTGGGCAGTGGATATAAAGTTAATGGATACCGCGTTTTGGCGGAAGAGCATGAGCTTCAATTTTCGTATGACATCTTTGGAGTAGCCGTTGAGGATAAACTGGAAGTGGAATCAGGTGGTAAAGGATTAAAGCGAACCCTGAATATGGGAGGGGCTTTGGAAAACAGGTATGTCCGACTGGTAGCTGCTGGCAAAATCGAAGAGCTTGGACAAGGGCTCTATCTGGTGGGCGAAAAGGATTATTATGTTCAACTAGGTGAACAAAGCCAATTGGCCCCGGTTTTAAGGAACAGTAATGGGCAACAGGAACTATTGGTTCCTGCCCGGGAAAACATGGAATACGTAATATGGTTTTGATTTTTACAGACAACGGTAACATGGGAATAGAAAATAAATCAATCGGCATCCTTTTCCTGGTATTGGTCTTTGCCATTATTTCGCCGAAACTAATGGCCCAGGAATCTCCAATGGAAGAAGATTACTTCAAAATTCTGAAGGTGAAAGCCCCGGAGGGTTTGTTGCTCGAAGTAGGGGGATTGACCGTCATGCCGAATGGAAATCTCGGCCTGGCTACCCGAAGAGGAGAAGTTTACCTGGTGGAAAACCCAACCGGCCCAAGTCCCTATTTTAGGAAATTTGCCTCGGGATTACATGAAATTTTGGGATTGATTTACAGGGATGGGGCCTTTTATTGTTCTCAGCGGGGAGAGCTGACCAGATTGGAAGACACGAATCAAGACGGACGTGCGGACCTGTACACAACGGTTTTTAGTTGGCCGGTTTCGGGACATTATCACGAATACAGTTATGGTCCTGTAGTGGATGAAGCGGGTAATTTTTACGTATCCGGAAATGTGGCTTTTGGAAATGAAGAATGGTGGAGAGGAGAGAGTCGCGTTCCTTACCGGGGCTGGATCATGAAAATCAGTCCCGATGGAAAAATGGAGCCCTGGGCAACCGGCATGCGATCTCCTGCCGGATTGGGCTATATTGATGGCAAGCTCTTTTACACTGAAAATCAGGGCGATTACATGGCTTCAGGAGGAATCTGGCACATCCAGAAAGGGTCTTTTGCAGGACATCCTGCCGGCCTCAGCTGGACCGACCGGGAAAATTCTCCACTGGACCTCAGCCCGGAGGCCTTTCATGCGGTAGTTGATCCCCGTAAAGTGAAAAACGAACAGGGCCGCTACATCAAGCCTGAAAATGTAACCGACGAAGATTACCTAACCCTTTATCAGGCAAAAGAAAAATTGCCGCAAATTACCCTACCGGCCGTTTGGCTTCCTTATGGGATTTATGGGATTTCAACTTCCGAACCGATCAACATACCGGAAGGTAATTTTGGCCCCTTTTCCGGTCAAATGCTGGTTGGTGATCAAGGGCAGAGTAAAATCATGCGGGTAATGATGGAAGAAGTGAATGGGGTGCTTCAGGGAGCAGCCATTGATTTCAGAAGTGGTTTTCGCTCAGGTGTATTAAGAATGGCATGGGGCCAGGACGGTTCCTTGTTTGTTGGTGAGACCAACAGGGGATGGGGCTCTGCGGGTGAGGCCAACGAGGGCCTGGAGCGCCTGGTTTGGAATGGAGAAGTTCCTTTCGAGATTCGGGACATTCATGCCATGCCCGACGGGTTTGAAGTGGAATTTACAAAACCGATAGATCGAAAGTCCGCAGAAGACCTTGAATCTTACCAGGTACAGACCTTTACCTATAAATACCATCCCGTTTATGGCAGTCCACCGGTGGCCAACGAAATGGCTGAAGTCCAGGGGGTACAGGTTTCGGAAGATTTGATGCGGGTAAGGATTAAAGTTGATGGCCTGACCCAGTACCATATTCATCACTTGCAATTGGATGGGATCAGAGAAAGGGATCATTTTTATTCCCTGGTACACCCCGCTGCCTATTATACCTTAAATGAAATTCCGGAAGGAGATATCTTGGCAGAAAATGATATGAGCACCTATCGTTCTTCCGAACAAGCTACGGGTCCGGAGCCTGCCAGTGTCAGTCCAAAGGCGGTGGCAGTATCTGCCTCAGAGGACACGGGCAATGCTTCTGAAGGTGATGAAGACACCATTGACGAGGCGTTGGTAAGTTCACTGCTTTCCCGACATACCTGTATTGCCTGTCATAATACGGAAACGAAGCAAGTGGGGCCTGCCTACAAGGAGGTAGCTAAACGAAACTACACACCCGAAGAAATTGTGTCCCTGATACATACTCCAAAGCCAGAAAATTGGCCGGAATATGCTACTCCCATGCCCCCCATGCCGCATGTCCCGGAAGCGGATGCCTTAAAAATTGCTAAATGGATCAATTCATTGAAATAATCTATCAAACAAAAATAGGATTGTTTGGGTTTAGAAAAGAGATGAAGGTTGGTTTTATAATGCGCCCAAAAACGTTGGGAGTGTTGGAAATTTAAGTAATAATGAGATGATTAATTTAAAGTTGATTGACTCGGTTTTCTCAATCAATTTCGTTTTTCTTTAAAAATACTAATCGGCTAGTAATGCCCTGCGTGGAATGAATATAAAAAAGAATAGGGGATTGTATTTTTTTACTGCATTATTGACGATTGGCATAGTTGTTTTTTATCAAATTGATTTTAGATCTTCAGATTTCCCCACCACCCATAGGGTGATATATTATGACATTGAACGGGTACCTACCTGGTCCTTCCCGGTGAGGGGGAATGGAACATCTTCTTCTCCCAGAATTGCAGACTTGAATAAAGATGGGGTAGGGGATGTAATTGTTGGTGCTGGAAGAATGGAATTTCAATCATCGGATACGGCGATGATGGCCATAGACGGAAAATCAGGAGAGTTACTCTGGAAACATTCCGCCGAAAATCAGGTGTTTGGCTCGGCATTATTATATGATATTGATCAGGATGGTATAGAAGATGTGTTCATAGGAGGTAGAAATGGCATTTTGAATGCGATCAATGGGCATACTGGGGAAATCCTCTGGAAATTTAACTCCTCCGTCCCTGATGAATTGATTGGAAATAAATATTTTAATTTCTACAATCCGCAATTAATTCCTGATCAGGATGGAGATGGGTTAATGGACCTACTTGTGGCCAACGGAGGCAATGTCTTGATACAACCCTACGATGAAAACAGACCAGTGGGATATTTAATGGTGATTAGTAGTGCTGACGGTTCCATTTTACAGGAGGCTCCCATGCCTGATAGCAAGGAAACCTATCAATCGGCTGTTTTATCCAATGCGAATGATCCTGAAGAAATAGAAGTAGCCTTTGGCACCGGTGGGGAAACGGTAGGAGGCAGTTTCTATGTTTGTAAACTTACGGATGTACTAAGAGGTAATCTTTCTGATTCGAGGAAGCTTGCAACCAACAGTAGCAAGGGTTTTATTGCACCTCCTGTATGGGTGGATATCAATAAAGACGGCAAGGAGGATTTGATAGTTGCCTCGGTAGACGGGGAGGTCTATGCTTTCGATGGTGAAACCAAAGAGCAGTTGTGGAAAGCGGAAATTCCAGGTACGGAAATTTATGGAACTCCTGCCATAGGATACTTTGAAAAATCGGATTTGCCTGGGGTTTATGTGACTTCGGCCATTGGAACCTGGCCAAATTTAGGGTATTCAAAACATACCTTGATAGATGGGGAGGACGGCAGCATTAAAAAGACAGACACATTGGGATATTTTCAATCCAGCTCGCCTTTGGTGGTGGATTTAAATGGAGATGGGGTGGATGAAATATTGTTGAGTGTTAATTACGAGAGTTTTTCCGAAGAAGGCAGAAAAATCTATCAGAACACACTCTTTGTGGTAGATTTTTTAAATGATAAAAAATTTGAACTTTTAGATCCACTAGATGGACAAAATATCGCCTCTACACCTTGGATCGGAGATATGGATGAAGATGGGCAACTGGACATTGTTTTTTGTCACAGCAATAATCTTTTTCAGGGATATGCCTTTGACGGAATGTTGATTCACCGTATGAAAACCAGCGTCAAAATTAAAAGACCCGTGAAATGGGGGAGTTATATGGGAAGTGACTACAACGGGAGGCTAAACCTGGATTTTAGATGAATCGAATTAGGAGGACCGGATATTTTTTTAACTCTATTTTTTAATTAAGGGAAAAAAAATTGTATAATTGGCAAACATTAGCTTTATACGGAAAGTTAAAATTTGCATCTTTGATCTTTCATTAGACCCAAACCAAAATGAAACGTTTAAAAAAAATCTCAAGACAGCGTCAAAGTTATTTTTTACCATTATTCCCTGTCTGACCAATTTAGTCTACCACCTTTTCAGTTAAAGTGTTTTGCCTTTAATTATAATATTTTTAGTATAGTGGTAGCCGTGTCATTTGTTATGTCATTTTACATAGAAAATATAGCCATTTATAAACCTAATTTTAACTTAAACAAAAAAAAATGTTAAAAATTTACAAATTAATTATGTTAACCTTGCTCTTTGGCTTGACGAATACCTTTATGGTATTTGCCCAAAGGGAAGTAACAGGAGTTGTTTCCGATGATCTAGGGGATCCGCTTCCGGGTGCAGCGGTATTGGTAAAGGGTACTTCCACTGGTACAGTTACCAATATAGATGGAGAGTACGCTATTTCCGTGCCTGGAAATGATGCCATTTTAGTTTTTTCATTTCTGGGGTACAACAGCCTGGAAGTTGAAGTGGGAAGTCAAAGCAACATTGATATTCAGCTTGAACAAGCGATCAGTGGTCTTGATGAGGTGGTCATCACAGGTTATGGCTCCCAGTCCAGAAGAGAAATTACGGGTGCTGTTTCCTCGGTGGATTCGGAGGAATTACTTAAAATCCCAGCTACTACTTTTGCCCAACAATTGCAAGGTAGAGCTGCTGGGGTAAACATTGTCAATGATGCTACTCCGGGAGGAAATGCAACCGTAAGGATCAGAGGTTTCGGCACGATAGGTAACAATGATCCTCTTTATGTGATCGATGGGGTACCCACTCAAAATCAGGGAAATTTAAATCCCAATGACATCGAATCCATTCAAATATTGAAAGATGCTTCTGCAGCATCCATTTACGGATCCAGGGCAGCCAATGGGGTAATCATCATCACCACCAAAAGAGGAAAAGTTGGGAAGCCTACCATTTCTGTAAATTCATTTTATGGTTCACAAACTCCCGACGGAGCTCCTGAGGTATTGAATGCAGAAGAACTGGGAAGGTATATTTTTCTTGCTAACACCTATGCAGGAAGAAGAACAGAGCATGGTCAGTACAGTTATGGTCCAAATGGGGAAGTTTCGATTCCCGATTACGTATTTCCAAGTGCTGGAATGGAAGGTGATCCTGGAGTGGATCCCAGTCTATATGCCCTTGAGCCCGGAAACATTTATCCTATTACCAGAGCGGCAGATACGGATTGGTGGGCTGAATCCATAAATCCCGGAGCACCGATACAAAGTTATCAGGTCACAGCCAATGGGGGTACCGAAAATGGAAGGTATGCCTTATCCCTTAACTATTTCAATCAGGAGGGTGTAGTAAAGCATGTGGGATATGAGCGCTATTCCTTAAGGGCAAATACCGAGTTTAAAACATTGGATAACAAATTAACGGTTGGAGAAAATCTGTCCGTTTCTTTCGATACCAGAAAGGGAGGCTTCGGAAACAGCCAAGAACAGAATGCAGTGTCCGGTGCATATAAGCATCATCCTTTATTACCCGTTTATGATATTATGGGAAATTTTGCCGGAAGCCGGGGTGCTAACCTTGGAAACAATTTCAATCCGGTAGCCATATTGGTAAGGCAACAAGACAACAGGAATTTCAGGATTAGGGGCTTTGGCAATGTTTACGCCTCTTATGATTTTACGGAGGATTTAATATTCAAGACCAGCTTCGGCTTTGATGGCACCAATAGACGCGGAAGATTTCTGGGTAGACCCCAACCCGAATATGTAGAAGGTAACTTTATCAACTCTTCAACAGCAGAAAATCAATATTCCTTACAATGGGTATGGACCAACACACTAAGCTGGACTAAAACCTTCAACGAATCGCATAAATTTGATGCCTATGTGGGAACTGAAGCCATACAAGAATTTGGAGAAATATTTGGAGCTTCAAGGCAACGATTTGCCTTTCAAACGACGGACATTTTAAGTTATCTCGATTTAGGTGACCCAACTACTGCAACAAATTTCGGAAGGGCGACCACTGACTACAGGCTTTTTTCCACCTTTGGGCAGTTAAATTATTCGTATGAGGGTAAATACCTGGTGCAGTTTATTTTGAGAAATGACGCTTCTTCCAGGTTCCTGGCAGCTTCAAGGAATGCGACTTTCCCTGCTTTTAGTTTAGGATGGAGACTGTCTGATGAGGCAGTTGTTGCGGAAGCCCTACCTTTTGTTTCAGATATGAAATTAAGGTATGGATGGGGTCAGACAGGTAACCAATCAATTGGAGACTATAATGCCTATACCACTTACAGATCCAACATATTTAATGCAGGTTATCCCATCGACGGATCTACTTCAAGTCCCACAATTGGTTTTGATGCGGCAAAATTTGGAAACCCTGATGCAAAATGGGAAACCACTACTTCCAACAACCTTGGATTAGACGTGGAGATGTTGGATGGTAAGTTTTTCCTCGAATTTGACATTTGGAATAGAATAACTTCAGACATGCTGTTCGTGCCTCCTATCAGCTTTGCACATGGCGATGCCACCGCTCCATCTTTCAATGTGGGGCAAATGACCAACAAGGGTTATGATTTGAATATAGGATACAACAATACCCTGGCAGGAGGAGATTTTAGGTATAGCATTTCAGGAAATTATTCTGTTTACAGAAACACAGTTGACCGTTTGGATGAAAGTGAGGAAACCATATTCTTTGGAAATACCTCAAGGGTTCCGGCAGTGACTGTGACACAGGCAGGTTTGCCCATATCCTCGTTCTTTGGTTATAACAATTTAGGTATCTTCCAATCACAAGAAGAGGCTGACAATCACCCTCCCTATGGAGATTATAACGCTCCCGGAAAATTCAAGGTTGAAGATGTGAATGAAGACGGAGTGATAACCGATGCAGATCGTACCATCATTGGAAATCCTCATCCTGATTTTGTATTTGGCCTTAACCTTAATTTGGGATATAGGAACTGGGATTTGAATGTGTTTGGCAATGGTTCTATAGGAAATGATATATTTAATTACGTGAGGTTTTTTGCCGACTTCAATTCCTTTCAGGGGAACAGGTCCAGAAGAGCTTTGTATGAGGCCTGGCAACCCGATAATCCTTCAGGAACTTCCCCCATTATGGATGCCAACGATCAGATCAGCAGCCGTCCATCCACTTATTTGATAGAGGATGGATCTTATTTCAGGTTCAGGAACATACAGTTGACATATACCTTACCTAAAACAGCTTTGGATGCTGTTGGATTGACCAATGCTTCCGTATATTTTCAGGGACAAAATCTATTGACATTAACCGATTATTCGGGGTTGAATCCTGAAATTCAGACAGGAACGGATAATACTTTAGGATTTGATGGCGGTTACATGCCGGTTTCGAGAAACCTAATTCTTGGTCTTAACCTTACCTTTTAAATTGAATCAAAAATGAATATAATTAGAAAATATAGAAATATTGGTATTGGCACCGTGATCGCAGGAGCGCTCACTTTCGCTTGTAGCGATGAGTTTTTGGAAACGATTCCTCAGGGACAATTCAGTACAGTGGCTGTTGCCAATGCAGATGGAGTAGAAGGATTATTGCTGGGTGCGTATGCCATGCTATCAGGTACTGGTTTGGATGGTCAGGCACCTTGGAATAACGATATCCAAAATTGGGTATTTGGAGGACTAACTTCAGATGATGCCTACAAAGGCACAGACGCAGGTGACCAGCCTGAGCAGTCCTTTCTGGAGGCTTACGATTTTCAGGCTACTAACACCCATTTAAGAAATAAATGGAGAGGGGTATACAAGGGAGTGGCCAGAACCAATGATGTGTTGAATACGCTCGAGGAGGCTGAAGACATGACCGAGCAGCGCAGGCAGCAAGTGATTGCGGAAGCCAGATTCCTAAGAGGTTTCTATCATTTTGAAGCAAGAAAAATGTGGAGAGCCGTTCCCTACATAGATGAAGAGACCTTTGAATTGAATAATCTGGAGAGCTCTAAAGTACCCAACGACAGAGAAATCTGGCCCTTAATAGAAGCGGATTTTGAAGCTGCCATGAATGTATTGCCGGAGACGCAGGGGCAACCCGGAAGACCTACTCAATGGGCAGCCATGGCCTTCCTGGCCAAAGCGAAAATGTTCCAGGGTTGGGACCAAAGTACTGGTCAGGCCAATACTGCTAAATTACAGGAAGCGAAAGTACTGTTAGACCAGATTGTTGCCTCCGGCCAATTTGAATTGGTGCCAAACTTTGAGGACAATCATTTGGTGGCCACCAGGAACAATCAGGAATCCATTTTTGAAATCCAATTTGCCATCTCCAGTGCAAATGGGGATAAATCAAACCAAGGGGTTGGGTTGGCCCACCCTTATACGGATCCATGGGGATGTTGTGGGTTTTACCAGGCTTCTCAAAATTTAGTGAATGCCTTTAAAACTACCGCTGATGGATTACCAATGCTGGAGGATTTTAATCAGGAAAGTGTAACCTGGGAAACGGAATATACAGAGCCATTGGATCCAAGAATTGATCATACCCTGGGAAGACCGGGAATCTTGTATAAAGGGTTTAAAATTCACGACACCGATTTTATCAGAGATTTGGGGTATGCAGGACCTTATTCTCCCAAAAAACATGTAGCGGAACCTGAAGCACATGGTGTAGGGGGATGGCAAAACCTTTCAGCCAACAATTACCGGATCATGCGTTACGGTATGGTGTTGCTTTGGTTAGCAGAAGTGGAAGTTGAATTGGGTAATCTGGAAAGAGCAAGAGAGTTGGTCAATATGATTCGGGAACGTGCAGCCAACCCTCAGGGCTTTGTTCCCCGGGCTATACAGGGCGAAGAGAGGAATGATTTTACCATTGTAGAAGGAGAACCTGCTGCCAATTACGTAATTTCCACATATGATCAACCCTGGACCGATCCAGAGGTGGCAAGAAAGGCAGTTAGGATGGAATCCCGGTTGGAGTTTGCGATGGAAGGACACCGCTTCTTTGATTTGCAAAGATGGGGAGTTGCGGCTGAGGTACTTAATGAATACCTTGCGTTAGAGGGCACTAGGAGGTCCTACCTTTCTGGTAGGTCCTTTACGAAAGGAACGCATGAATATTTCCCTATACCTTTGGAAGCTATTGAAAGGTCATTCAAAGATGGAGCTCCCACATTGGTTCAAGATCCTGCTTTTTAATAGTTGAAATCTTATAAAATAAACAAGAAAAGTGAGGACCTTCCTCACTTTTCTTGTTTTAGGGTTTTTAGGTTTCGATTTAAAAAAATGATAAATTAATCCAATGTTGATTGCGAGTAATTTCAAATGCTTTATCAGGTTTATTTTAGCAACAATAGGAGCTTTGATTATCCTGTGCTCATGTAATGAGATCGATAGAAAGACACTTTTTAAAAAGGTATGCTCAAAACACTCGGGAATTAATTTTGCCAATACCATTATGGAAACCGATTCCTTCAATATCATGACCGAAGAGTTTATCTACAATGGAGCCGGGGTAGGCGTAGCTGATTTTAACAACGACGGGCTTCCCGATCTTTTTTTTGCAGGGAATGAAGTGGATAATCACCTCTACCTTAATCAGGGAGCGTTTCAGTTTTTAGATGTTTCGGAAGGGGCTGGCATCAAAGCGTCCGGAAAATGGTGTACCGGGGTTACCATCACCGATATCAATGGCGATGGATGGATGGATGTTTACGTTTCTGCAGCCATGAAAAAAGACTCTCTGGGCCGGGCAAATCTACTTTTTGTCAATCAGGGTTTGAATGCGGAGGGAGTGCCTGTTTTTACGGAAGAAGCCGAAAATTTCGGAATCAATGAGATGGGATACAGCATGTCGGCCGCTTTCTTCGATTATGATTTGGATGGCGACCTGGACCTGTATGTGTTGAATAATCTATTGGTCACAGACTTACCAGGAGTATTCCGGGAAAAGTTAACCGACGGGTCTGCCGGAAACAACGACAGGCTCTATCGAAACAATGGAGACGGCACCTTTTCTGATGTGAGTAAGGAAGCCGGTATTCAAATCGAAGGGTATGGATTGGGACTTGGTATTTCTGATGTTAACGGAGATGGCTATCCGGATATTTACGTTAGCAACGATTACCTGTCAAACGATATACTTTATATCAACAACCAGGACGGTACCTTTAGCAATAACATCCGGAATTATATTCGTCACCAAAGTCATTTTTCCATGGGTATGGATATAGGAGATATCAATAACGACGGGATCCAGGAGATCGTTACCCTGGACATGCTGGCGGAGACTAATTTTCGTATGAAAACCACCATCAGCCAGAATTCTTACCAAAAATACATTCATAACGAGCGTTGGGGTTTTGAGCATCAATACGTTCGTAACATGTTGCATCTTAACAACGGGCAGGGGATACCATACAGTGAAATTGGATTTCTGGCGGGGATCTACCAGACCGATTGGAGCTGGTCCCCGCTTTGGGCGGATGTGGATAACGATGGGTACAAGGATTTATTAGTAACCAACGGTTATCCCAGAGATATTACCGACAAGGATTTTACCAATTTCCGGGCGGATTTGGGTTCGGTTGCGACCGATAAAACGCTGCTGGATTCCATTCCAGTGGTAAAAATCCCAAATTACGGATTCAAAAATAATGGAAACCTGACCTTCAAAGATGTAAGTAGCACTTGGGGAATAGACCTTCCTTCCTTTTCGAACGGAGCCGTTTATGCCGATTTGGATTTGGATGGGGACTTGGATTATATCGTAAGCAATATCAATCAGGAAGCGTTTGTTTTTGAAAATCAATTGTATTCCGAAACTTCGGAAAACCAGGTCGATTACCTGAGGATTCAATTTACCGGAGCCCCCGAAAATGCCAACGGCCTGGGAACCCGGATTAAACTCACCTTGAGCAACGGGGAGACGCTGTTTCATGAACATTATACCGCACGGGGGTACATGTCTTCTGTGGAGGATATAGTCCATTTTGGTTTGGGAAGTGGAAACAATGTCGAATTGCTAGAGGTGCTCTGGCCAAACGGAACCAGTCAGAAACTTCAAAACGTACCCCTAAATCGGGTATTGAACCTGGATATAGCAAATGCATCAAAAGTAGACGTACAACAGGAAACGGCGGTTAACGCAATTGAGCCCCTTTTATTGGGCGTTGAAGAGGAGCTTGGCCTGGCTATTGATCATCAGGAACGGGATGCGGTGGATTTTAACATGCAGCGAACCCTTCCACACAAATTATCCCAATTTGGACCCGGGTTGGCGGTAGGGGATATCAATGGCGATGGATTGGACGATTTGGTGATGGGAGGCGCAGCAGGGTATCCCAGAAAATTAATAACCCAAAATCAGAACGGAAGTTTTGAGGTCACGGACTTTCCCCTGCCTTCTGAAACTCAGATGGAAGACATGGGCTTGCTATTGTTTGATTGGGACATGGATGGGGATTTGGACCTGTATGCCGTCAGTGGGAGCAGTGAATATGCCTTAGGCAGCCAGGTGTACCGGGACAGATTATACGAAAACGATGGGAAGGGTAATTTTCACCTTTTGGAGGGTGCGACACCGGATATGCAGGAAGTAGGCACGGTGGTCCGGGCGGCCGATTTTGACGGAGACGGGTATTTGGAACTCTTTGTTGGTGCCCGATCCGGCCAGGGTAACTATCCGCTTTCCGGAAAAAATGTGCTATTGAAAAAGGAAGGAGATAAACTTGTTGACATAACCGATCGGCTGGCACCGGGATTGAAAGAGATCGGGATGGTTAGTGATGCCTTGTGGACGGATATGGATCAGGATGGAAAAGTGGATTTGCTATTAGTGGGTGAATTCATGCCGGTAACCTTTTTTAAGAATACTGGAGAAGGATTAGAAAAACATGAAAATACAGGTGTTGCAGATCTGACGGGTTGGTGGAATGGAATTACGGCTGCTGATTTTGACTCGGATGGAGACATCGATTATGTAGTGGGCAATTTGGGAAAGAATAACTTTTACCAGGTAACCACCGACAGGCCCCTCAGCCTTTACGCCGGTGATTTTGATAAAAACCAAAGCATTGACCCTGTCTTATTTGCACATTTTAAAAATGAGGAAGGCAATTTCGAATCCTATCCCGTTCACTTTTGGCAGGATTTATACAGTCAAAGTCCTTTGTTTAGGAAGCGTTTTTCAAATTACAAATCCTATGGAAGGGCCGGATTGACGGAGGTTTTGACGGAGGAGGAGATCCGTTCAGCCATAAGATTAGAAGCCAATCACATGGGCAGCAGTTACCTGGAAAACCTTGGTAACGGTAGGTTTAAGATGCATCCTTTACCTTTATTAAGCCAGGTAGCTCCGGTTTATGGCATGGTTGCTACCGACCTGGATGAGGATGGCTTCCTCGATATACTCCTGGTAGGCAATGATTATGGCCACGAGGTATTTTCGGGCAGACAGGATGCCTTTGTAGGCCTCTGGCTCAAAGGAGACGGACAAGGTGGGTTTGAACCTGTTTTACCCGTAGAAAGCGGGTTTCTGGTGCCAGGAGACGGTAAATCACTGGTGCAATTGAAAACCAGCGAGCAGCAATTGCTGACTCTTGCCGGGCAAAACAGAGGTAGGTTAAAAGCATTTAAACGATTTCAGGAGCTGGATTCTGCCACTTTCTTCCTCCCGGAGCCCCTTGATTTTTCGGTTATTTTTCATTTGAGGGATGGTGAGGCGATTCGTAAGGAATTGTACCATGGGTCCGGATTTTTATCTCAGTCCACCCGCTGGCTGAAAATCCCCCCGGCGACTCGGGAGATGGAAATAACCGCCTTTTCGGGGCAGGTGCGGAAGATTCCAATATCCCCGGAAGTAAGGTAATGCTCAAGGCGGGAAAATTTGTTTTTAAATGATTCGCGCCCGCACATTTTAGGTGTCTTTTTTTCGTTATGCTAAAGGGTGTTCTCGCCAAACATGCCTGAAATAGAGCCCTCGCGTTTCCGGAAGTTCCAGGATCGTCTTAATAATTCCCAGCTTTATTAATTTTAGCGGTATATTTACATTTTTAAAATTAATAGCCCTTTTGAATGCCAAAATTAATCAGAATCACGACGGTACCCCTCTCACTGAAATTATTGATCAAACACCAATTACGATTTATGGCTGAAGCGGGATTTCAGGTACTGGCCGTTTCCTCAGAGGGGAAAGAATGGCAGGATGTTTTAAAAAGTGAAAAGCATATCGAAAAAGTAATTATTCCTTTTACGCGAAAAATCACCCCGGTAAAGGATCTGTATTGTATATGGCTACTTTATAAATTTTTTAAGAGAGAGCGGCCGGATATCGTCCATACCCATACCCCAAAAGCCGGGCTATTGGGGATGGTAGCTGCGAAGTTTGCGGGGGTGCCTGTCCGGATCCACACTTTGGCGGGCCTGCCATTGGTTTCCGGGTCAAAGACCCAACAAACCCTTCTTTCACTGATTGAGAAAATTACCTTTCGACTAGCGAATGAGGTCTGGCCGAATGCGTACTCACTGAAAGATTACATTATCCGGAAGAAATTAGTAAATGAAAAAAAAGTCAACGTCATCGGAAATGGCTCCTCCAACGGTGTAGACCTGGAGCAGTTTAGCAGGTCAAATTTGCAGGAAAATCATTTGGTGGCCGCGACCATGCGGATCAAGCCCGGAGAAAATGAATTTCTCTTTTTGGCCGTGGGCAGGATGGTGAAAGACAAAGGGATTGCTGACCTGGTGGAAGCGTTTATTCACTCTAAAATTGTAAGTCGGTCCAAATTGGTGCTGTTGGGAGATTTCGAACAGGATTTAAACCCCCTTGAACGAAAAACCATCAATCAAATTAACGATCACCCCAAAATTGTTCACGTTCCCTGGTCCGATCATGTGGCGCATTACATGGCACTATGTGACGTGCTGGTGCACCCCTCACACCGGGAAGGTTTCCCAAACGTGTTGCTGGAAGCCGGAGCCATGTGTTGTCCGGTGATTTGCTCGGATATAGAGGGGAATAAAGAAATTGCCACCCACAAGAAAACAGCGCTGATTTTTCCTGTGGGCCGGGCAGAAGTGCTGAAGGAAGCGTTGGAGTTTGCTTTTGTAAAAAGAGCCGAAATGCAAGGTTTTGCAGAGAAGCTGCATGAGAAAGTAGTCAGTGGGTACGACCGAAAATCCATGCATAGAAGTATTTTAAAGGCATATAACCGTATGTTAAATAGGAAATAACGTTGATTAAATTAAAACCAAATATAAATTTCGTAAATAAGTCTATTTGCTTAATTTTGAGGACGGTCATAATGAATTTTTACCCAATGAGGCTGATTTTAGTAGTGTTATCTGCGGTATTGGTTTCCTCCTGTATCAGTAATAAAAGAATCAATTACCTTCAAAATCTGAAAGGAAATGAATCCATCGACCTGGATGAGTTTATCCCTTATGCGGAAGTGGATTACGAGTACATTTTACAACCGCACGATATTGTAGACATTGATTTTGCTACTCCTAATGAGGAATTGCTCCGAGCATTTGAGTATCAGGGAGCCATGGCTGCACGGGGTGGTGCCGGAGGGGCCGGGGGTGGAGCCATGGATATTTTTTACTTTTCAGGTTATTCGCTTGATAAAGATGGTTTTGTACGCATGCCAGTTCTAGGGCAAATTAAATTATCGGGATTGACCGAAGAAATGGCCAGAAATAAAGTTCAGGAAGCCATTAGTATTTATTTTAAGGAGGATGTAGAGGTTAGGTTACGGATCGGCGGGATCCGCTATACCACATTGGGAGAATTTAATAGCGTGGGGCCAAAGATAATTTTGAAAAACCGGGCGACCATTTTTGATGCCATTTCAATGGCCGGGGAGTCCAATATCCTGGCTAGGAAGAACGAACTGTTTTTGATACGGCAATACGACGGGGGTACGAAGATACATCAGATTAATCTTAATGACCGGCAATTACTTGCTTCCCCTTTTTATTTTATTCAGCCCAATGACATTTTGTATTTACAACCGATGCAAATACGGCAAATTGGGTCGGGGGAAAATTTTTCCGCAAGCCTTCAGTTGGGGATTTCCATCATCACAGCGATGATGTTTATTTATGGTATCAGTTCTGGAATTTTTTAATTATGGAAAATTTAGATTTATCCAAATTTGAGGAACAGGAGCGGCCCATTGATATCAAATATTATATCATCAAGTATTCCCGTTACTGGCCACTTTACCTTTTTTGTATCCTGATAGGCGTGCTTGCTGTTTTTCTTTTTCACCGCTACACCATGGAACGGTACGAGGTAAAAGGAAGTGTGATGATAAAAAGCAACCTGGCACCGGAAGTAAGAATTCTGGACCGTTCCAATATTTTTTCAGGAGGAGATAACCTTACCAATGATATCTTGCTATTCTCTTCTAAAAATCTGGCTGCGGAGGCCTTAAGCAAAGTACATTTTGATGTCAGTTATTTTGCGTCTACCAATATTAAGGAAATTGAGTTGTATAAAAACAGCCCGATCCGGGTGGAGGTTGATTGGGGATACCCGCAGTTGGTTAATAAAAAATTCCGTATTAACATCCTTTCCGATTCTACCTTTCGGCTTTTGCCGGGTGAAAACATGTTTCTGGACCGGTTTTTTATGAGCTACCAATACGAGGAGGAAGATAGGGATATTTTCCAGAGGGAATTTTATTTTGGAAAGGAAGTAAAAGGGGAGAACGCAAAATTTACCGTTTTTCTGCTGACCAAGACAAGGCAGTATGATGAGTATGAATTTTTGTTACATTCGCCCCAATCGTTGATAGAAAGATATGCCGGTGCGGTTCAGGTAAGGCCACTTGTCAATTACGGATCGGTATTGGAAGTGAGTATGGTTACCAAAATCGTGGAAAAAGGGAGCGATTATGTGAATGCATTGATGGATTCCTTTCTGGAATACGATCTCAGGGAAAAAAATCGCATCTCCGAAAATGCATTGAAATTTATAGAAGAGCAACTGTATATTGTCGAAGATTCGCTGAATTCCGTAGAGCGGAGGATGCAGCGGTTTAAAGTGGACAATAAGATGCTGGATGTGAATGCAGAATTTGGGGGGGTCTTGAACAGTATTCAACTGCTGGAGGAAAACATCCAATCCATTGATTTTGAACTGGCTTATTACAAAACCCTGGAAAATTACCTGGTTAACAAAACGGGAAATTTTGAGGAAATCGTTGCTCCCTCATTGATTGGTATTTCGGATGGCTTGCTCAATGATCTGATCCAGCAATTGGTAAGCCTTTCGCTTGAAAGAAGGAGGTTGTTGTCCGTGGTGCAGGAAACGCATCCCGATGTCGCTGCACTGGATCAGCAGATGGAGCGATTGAAAGAAAACGTTTTTGAAAATATCGAGAACCTGGTGAGCAATACCGAAAGAAAGAAAGAGGAATACCAGCTAAAGTTGGAAACCTTTGATCGTCAGTTTGCCAACCTTCCTCAGGCAGAATCCGACTACTCCTCAATTTTCCGGGAGTTTAAGCTGAGGGAAAACCTTTACACCTATTTATTGGAAAAAAGGGCAGAAGCCGGTATCGCAAAAGCCTCCAACGTGCCGGATAACAACATCGTGGACTATGCTAAAAGGGGCGTACTAATTTATCCTAAAAAAACGCAAAACTATTCTTATGCATTGGGCCTGGGTTTTTTTCTACCCTTGGGCATTCTACTTTTATTTCATTACCTCAACAATCGTATTATGGACCAGGTGCAACTAAAAAACCTCCTGAAAATACCACTATTGGGTACGATTGGATACAGTGACAAGGATACCAATTTGCTGGTCGCTGAGCACCCGCGATCACTGGCATCCGAATCCTTCCGGTCCCTGCGGTCGGCCTTATTTTACATTGCAAGTGAAAAAAAATGTAAAAAGATACTGGTGACTTCTAGTGTTTCCGGGGAAGGAAAAACCTACATCAGCCTGAACCTGGCTTCTGCCATGGCGTTAAGTGGTAAAAAAACCTGCATTTTAGGCCTGGATTTAAGAAAGCCCAAGCTTTCCAATTACCTGGAAATTTCCAGCAAGAAAGGCTTGTCCGGGTATTTGATAGATAAGGATTCGGCGGATGAAATTATCATTCCTACCAAATACGAGAATTTATCGGTGGTTCCTTCCGGGCCTGTACCCCCCAACCCCGCAGAATTATTGCTAAAAACCAAAATGAATACCTTTTTGGAAAAGCTGGAGCAGGATTTTGACATCATTATCATGGATTGTCCTCCAGTAGGCTTGGTTTCGGAGACCATGGATTTGCTGCGGTTTTCAGATGTGAATTTATACATTGTCAGGCATGATTTTACGCACAAAAATCAACTTTTGATGATTAATGACCTGTATGCCAACGATCAGATACGAAATTTTTATGCCATTTTTAATGGCCTAAAAAGTGGAGGGGATACCTATGATTTTGGCGGTTACAATTACGGCTATGGTTATAATTACTCCTACATGAAGAAGAACAGGTATGGAGAGGGTTATTATTCCGAAGAGCCAGTTTATAAATCCGGATGGTTTAAAAATCTTATCAATAGATTTAAAGTATGATTTGCTTTTTGACGAAGCTTTTGGAGATTTACATATTAGTTTGATTGGATACATAAATTATGGAAAAATCTATTTTGATCACCGGAGGAGCCGGTTTTATTGGTTCGCATGTTGTTAGACTTTTTGTAAACACCTATCCCGATTACCGCATTATTAATCTGGATTGTCTCACCTATGCTGGAAACCTCGAAAACCTTTCCGACATAGAAGATAAACCCAATTACGTTTTTTCGAAAGTGGATATAAATGATGCCCAGCTTTTGGAGCAGGTTTTTAACGATTACCAAATTACGGATGTGATCCATCTGGCAGCAGAATCCCACGTTGACCGATCCATTTCAGACCCTTTGTCCTTTGTGAAAACCAACGTGATGGGAACCGTGAATTTGTTAAATACCGCAAAAAATTTCTGGAAGGGCCTACCTAACCATCTTTTCTACCATGTTTCTACGGATGAAGTCTATGGATCACTGGATCAGGGGGGCTATTTTACTGAACACACCCCATACGACCCACAGTCTCCTTACTCCGCTTCAAAGGCTGCTTCAGACCATTTTGTACGGGCTTATGCCAATACCTATGGATTGCGCACGGTGATTTCTAACTGTTCTAATAATTACGGACCCAATCAATTCCCCGAAAAATTGGTTCCCCTTTGCATTCACAATATCAAAGAAGGAAAAGCCCTCCCTGTATATGGAAAGGGAGAAAATGTGAGGGATTGGCTGTATGTAGAAGACCATGCGCGTGCCATTGATCTGGTATTTCACCAGGGGGAGCAAGGGGAAACATACAATATTGGCGGTTTTAACGAATGGAAAAACATCGATATCGTAAAGCTTATTTGCCAAATCATGGACCGAAAACTAGGAAGAGAGGAGGGAGAATCCGCCAAACTGATTACTTTTGTGAAGGACCGGGCCGGACATGATTTACGCTATGCCATTGATGCGGCAAAGATCAATTCGGAGTTAGGATGGAGTCCGGTGCAGACCTTTGAGTCGGGCATTGAAAAAACGGTAAATTGGTATTTGGAAAATGAGTCCTGGCTAAGCGGTGTCACCTCAGGCGATTACCTGAAATACTACCAGGAACATTACGGATAAGAAAAGAGATTATGAAACAATACCATCAGCTGCTTCAACATATTTTAGACAGTGGTATCCGAAAGGGAGATCGTACGGGTACCGGCACCCTGAGTGTATTTGGGTACCAAATGCGATTTGATCTCTCGGAAGGATTTCCCCTGGTGACGACCAAAAAGTGTCACACCCGCTCTATTTTTCACGAGTTGCTCTGGTTTTTGAAAGGCGATACCAATATCTCCTACCTGAAAGAAAATAAGGTGTCCATATGGGATGAGTGGGCGGACGAGAAGGGTGATCTTGGCCCCGTGTATGGCTACCAGTGGAGGCACTGGCCCGACGGAAAAGGTGGAGAAATAGATCAAATCAAAAACCTTATCCATCAAATCAAGACCAACCCGAATTCCCGCCGACTGATTGTAAGTGCCTGGAACGTGGCGGATGTGGACCAGATGGCACTTCCTCCCTGTCACCTACTCTTTCAGTTTTATGTGGCGGAGGGAAGGCTTTCCTGTCAGCTGTACCAGCGAAGTGCTGATGTGTTTTTGGGCGTGCCGTTTAATATTGCCTCTTATGCCTTATTCTTAAGCATGATGGCGCAGGTTTGTGATCTCGAACCGGGAGAATTTATCCATACTTTTGGCGACGCTCATTTGTATAGCAATCACCTGGATCAGGCAAGATTACAACTCAGCCGGGACTGCAGGCCATTACCTCAGTTGAAACTAAATCCGGATGTGAAGGATATATTTTCCTTTACCTATGCGGATATCCTTTTGGAAAATTACGATCCGCATCCGCACATAAAGGCTGCCGTGTCGGTCTAAAAAATTCTTGATTAGCCTTGGGTGTCAAGGTCGAATAGGGATTCCAGTTCCGGAATGGGACGGGTATCAAACCGCCGCCCGTTTAGCTGTTTTAGGTAACTTATTCCGGAAATATTACTCACAAATACCTGCTCGGCATCCATTAGTTCATCGGGTCGGAAACTGCTCTCAGTATGTTTGATTTTTAATTGTCGGAGTCGTTCTAAAATGTGTTTTCTCCCAACACCGGCAATGCAGGCATGATTTAAGGAGGGGGTAAAGATCCGTCCATTTTTACGCCAGAAAAGGTTAGAACTTCCCGCTTCGGATAAAAAGCCCTTGTTATCCAGAAGGATAACTTCGTCCATCTTTCGTTCCACTCGTTCCTGATTAGCCAATACATAGGGAAGGGCATTTAGGGTTTTACAGTTTGCCCAAAGGAAATCATACAAGCGAACGGATTCACTGATGAAAGCCCTTTCTTTTATTTTTGGGGCTGCCTGAAAGTCCGAGATCGTGAGCAATTCGGAAAAATCAGATGCTACTGGGGTATACTTGCCCAATCCGTTGCGAAAAATATTCCAACGAATCCGATAGGTGTTTTGGTTCTCAAAACGGCTGTTGATCAGGGTGGAAATCCGGGCCATATCAAGGGGTTTTTCAGGCAATAGGTGAAGAATCCGGAGGCCCCGGTTTGCTCTTTCCAGGTGTGCACTGCTAAACCGAATTTCTCCTTGATGATAAACCATGGTTTCAAAAATACCATCCCCGAAAAGCATCGCCCTGTTTAACGACAGGGAATCGACTTCTTCAAATGCTTTTTGGTTGTTGGAAAGAAAATGTTTCATTACCGTACAGTTGACCGCCCGAATACGGACAGTGAGTATTCACTTATTTTATGGAAGGTTAAATTTAATTAAAAAATCAGGTCCAGACGGAGCTATTGCATATATTCGCATAAACTTATAGGTAGTGCTGAATTTAGCATCAATTTTGGATGCTGTTGAAAAGTTTTTATTAACTTTATAGTCATCTTTTGTATTCATATCATGCTTCGATATAGTTGTTTAGGTAAATTCCAATATACCCTCATTTCATGAAACACGTTTTACTGGCATTTTTATTAGGACTGGGTCAATTGACCACCGGCTTGTCTCAAGATACCGCAGGAAAATTATCGCTGGAAGAGTGTGTAGCCATTGCATTGGAGAACAACCTTAATTTAAGAAGGAGCGAGTTGAATTTGGTTTCATCGGAGGCCACCTTGTTGGAATCCAAAGGACAACAATTGCCCTCCTTCTCAATGGGAGGCTCTACTGGATTTCGTTGGGGAAGGTCTATTAACCCTGTTACGAATCTTTTTGAAACCAGAAGGATTGGGAATGTTAATGTTTCTGCCAGCTCAAGTATACCCGTTTTTGCGGGTGGTCAGATTCGGAATAGTGTGAAGCAGGCATCTTTGAATGTGGAAACGGATCGGTTGAATCTGGCAGCAAGCCGAAATGATATTACGTTAAATACGATTAATTTATTTATCAATATTGCCTTTTCGAAGGAGCAACTCAACATAGCCAATTCCCAATTGACCACAAGCAGGGAGCAGCTTTCACGAACCGAAAAATTGGTAGCTGCCGGTTCGTTACCAATGGCAGATCAACTGGATTTGCAGGCACAAACGGCGACCAACGAGCTGGAAGTAATCAATGCGGAAAACAATTTGAGGATTGCCCGACTAAATTTATCACAGGCACTTCAGATGCCTTTTTCAGAGGATTTTGATATTCTTATTCCGGAACTTGAGGTGGATGGATTGACAGTTGGTACCCAGGGAGTGGAGCAGATCTACTCGGTTGCCGTAGGTACCTTACCGCAAATTAAGGCAGCTGAATTTGGGGTGCAAGCTGCGGAATACGGTATTAAGATCGCCAAGGGAGCCTACCTCCCAAGCCTCAACCTGAGTGCCAATGTCTTTTCCAATTACGTGGATCAGACTAGTTTTACTACCTCAGATCCGATTTTGCGGCAATTTGAAAACAACCTCTCCCAGTCCGCAAACCTGGGGCTTTCCATTCCGATTTTTTCTAATTTCAGAAACCAAGCCGGTGTACAACGGGCGCGGGTGCAAAAACGCTTGAGTGAAATTCAGCAGATTGAAGTAAAGAACCAATTGCGGCAGGATATTGAGTCTGCCTACACTTCGGCCTATGCTGCCCGGCAATCCTACAGAAGCTCACAATTACGAGTAGAGGCCTTGGAGGAAGCGTTTCGAATGGCCCGGCAGCGTTTTGAAGTAGGAGCCATCAACGCAGTGGATTTTCAGGTAGCCCAAAACAATCTTTTCAATGCGCAGGCAGATCTCGTGACTGCCAAATACGAATATGTTTTCAGTGCTAAAGTGCTGGACTTTTACCTGGGAAACCCACTTACATTATAATCCAACCAAAATCATGGCAAAAAAGAAGTCAAGTAAGTTAATTTATATCCTTTTGGCCATCGTGGTGGTCTTGGTACTGGCTACGGTTATAGGAAGAAAAGCGGGGTGGATCGGCGGAGAAAAGCCGTTGGAAGTAGAGGTGGGAGCGGTCGTTAAACGGGATATCGTGGAAAAGGTAAGTGCCTCAGGGGTGGTACAACCCGAAACGGAGATAAAAATGAGCCCGGATGTGGCGGGAGAAATCATTGAACTGAATGTCAATGAAGGCGATTCCGTAAATAAAGGAGATTTGTTGGTGAAAATTCGACCGGATAATTTCATATCTGCTTTGGATAGGGCTCAGGCCAATTTAAACCAGCAACTGGCAAATCTTGCCCAGTCCAAAGCGACGCTAAAACGTTCCGAAGCGCAATTTAACAGGGCCGAGCTTTCGTTTAATCGAAACACCAAATTGTACGAGGATAAAGTGATTTCGGATGCTGATTTTGAACAGGCGAAGGCGGATTTTTTAACGGCTCAGAACGACCTGGAGGCGGCCAGACAATCGGTATTAGCTGCCGAATACATCATCAAAAGCGCACAGGCATCAGTAGACGAGGCAGCCGAAAACTTACGGTTGACCAACGTGTATTCTCCCACCAACGGGGTGGTTTCCAGTTTGCTGGTTGAACAGGGAGAGCGGGTAGTGGGAACAGCCCAAATGGCCGGAACCGAAATGTTGCGTATAGCAGATCTGTCCCGAATGGAAGTACGGGTAAATGTGAACGAAAATGATATTGTACGCATTAGTTTGAAGGACACGACCTTAATTGAGGTGGATGCGTATACGTTTAGCGGGAAAACGTTTACGGGGGTGGTAACCGCCATTGCCAATTCTGCCAACGAAAAAGCAAGTTCGGATGCCGTTACGGAGTTTGAAGTCCGCATACGAATTTTGAATGATTCCTATAAAGAGCTCATTACGGATGAAAACCCCTTCCCCTTTAGGCCCGGGATGACCGCGAGTGTAGAGATCATTACCGAGAAAAAAGAGGAGGTGCTGTCGATTCCACTCGCTGCCGTTACCACTCGTGCGGGTCAAACCATTGATTCCGAAGATGGTAATGGTGCTATGAAGGAATTGGTGTTTATCCGGGACGGAGAGCTTGCCAAAATTCAGGAAGTAAAAACCGGTATATCTGATTTTGAAAATATTCAAATATTGGAGGGGCTGGAAGAGGGACAGGAAGTGATTACGGGCCCTTATTTTATCGTTAGCACTCAATTGGAAAATGATAAGCCCGTAAAACTGATCGAAGGCACAGACGCTCCAGGCGAGTAGCGTGACTCCTATTAGATCAAAAGGCAAGCCGCACCTTACGTTCTTTTCCTTCAAATAGATCTATGGCAGATTTTGTTGGGAGTATTTTCGTTATTCTACTATTTTTTTTCTTATTTTAGCCTAATCACCTGCTTTTATGGTATGATTAGGTCTACTTGCATTTTCATTTACAACGGGGTTCTTTTGGGACTCATTGCTATTGTATTATGGGGTTGCGGCCCGAATCCTCCGGAGGCGGTTCGTGAGGAAGCGGAGCTGATTCCAGAACAAATCGTATACAATTTACATGTAAAGCCCATTTTGTCTGATCGGTGTTTTTCCTGTCACGGACCGGATCCCAATACCAGGGAGGCAGGATTAAGACTGGACACGGAAGCGGGTGCTTACCAGTCGTTAGAAGGAAGCTGGATGAAAAAGGCCGTATTTCCGGACAAGCCTGGAAGAAGCGGTCTGTATCATCGCATTGTTTCCGAGAATCCGGATTACCTAATGCCTCCTCCGGAATCCAATCTAAGTTTATCGGATAGGGAAAAAGCCATTTTAATTCGCTGGATTGAACAGGGGGCAGTTTACCAGCCCCACTGGGCGTATATTCCACCCCAAAAGGCATCCTTACCCCAACCAAACGATTCTCAACAGGTGGTAAATGAAATAGACGCATTTGTTTTTAGCCGCCTGGACAGCGAGGGATTGTCACCCTCCCCGGAAGCCTCGCCAACCACCCTAATCCGCAGATTGGCCCTGGACCTGACCGGTTTGCCTCCTGATTGGGAGTTGGTAGAAAGGTTTCGACAAGATACTTCACCGGATGCCTATGAAAAAGTTGTGGATGAATTATTGCATTCAGATGCCTACGCCGAACGCATGGCGTTGGATTGGATGGACGTTTCCAGGTACGCGGATTCACATGGATTGCATGCCGATGGCATTCGGATGATGTGGCCCTGGAGAGATTGGGTAATCAAAGCCTTTCAGACCAATATGCCCTACGATCGCTTCGTCCAATGGCAAATCGCGGGAGACATGATGAAGGATAGGGAAAAGGAACAGGTACTCGCAACGGCCTTTAACCGAAACCATCAAATGACAGCGGAAGGAGGGATTATTGACGAAGAGTACCGGCTGGAATACGTTTTTGACCGCTCTGAAACCACCGCCAAGGCATTCCTGGGACTAACCATGGAATGTGCCAAATGCCACGATCATAAATTTGACCCACTCTCCCAGAAAGATTATTTTAGTCTGGCTGCTTTTTATAATAATGTAGATGAAGTAGGAATGACCGGTGATGATATGAATGCCGGTCCCATGATGCTGTTTACCGATGAAAAGACGGATGCTGAAATCGCCCGCATCAAAGCAGAAATTAAGAGGCTGGAAGGAAAATTAGCGGATTCCTACCGGGATGGGGAGCTGGGAACCGCACCGATTTCACCCGCCAAAACCATCGATAAGGGGTTGGTGGCTCATTTCCCTCTTGATGATTATGCGGATGAAAAAACCTTATCCAAACAAAAAGGCATGGAAGCACGGGTTTCCGGAAGTCCGGAAATCGTTCCCGGGCCAACTCCAGGAGCGAAAGCTTTGCGATTTAAAGAAGATTACGATATTATCGAAATTCCTTCCACAGGATTGTTTGAAATGAATCAAGCCTTTTCCTTTAGTATCTGGGTTAATCCGGAAACGATCGAACCTTACCGGTTTATACTAGGGAATATTGGAAATAAAAACACTTATTGGAGGGGCTATGAGCTATTTTTGGATAGCTTGAATCAGGTCAACGTTCAGTTGATCCATGCCCTGCCGCATAACGTTATCAACATTAGTGGAAGCCCCATTCCATCCAACCAATGGACACAGGTAACCTTTACCTACGACGGCTCGGGAAAAGCCCGGGGACTAAAGCTCTTTGTAAACGGGAGGGAATCCCAGAAGCTAATTGAAAAAGACAACCTGTATAAAAGTATCCTTCCTATTAATACGAGTTACAAAACAGTAAAGAAAGCACTGCGACTTGGCAGAAGCTATCGGGTTTTTAGCGGGGATGACGGTATATATACCGGAAGCCTGGCAGGTTTAAAAATATTTGACCGGGAATTGACCGCATGGGAAGCATCCTGGATTTTTTCCGAAGCTACTGGTAAACCGTTTTCCGATTCATCAATGAAGCTTGCCCATGTAAATTACTGGGAAAATTCTGAAGGGGCGGTAATAAGAGACTCCCTTGCCCGGTTAAGAGCCGAAAAATTGAAGTTGATGGCAGGAATCGAAGAGGTCATGGTCATGCAGGAACGCAATAGCCCAAGAAAAACATTTGTGCTGGACAGAGGTGCTTACGATGCCCCCGGGGAAGAGGTACTGGCTGCGGTTCCGGAAATTCTATCTGGGTTTTCTCCCGATTGGCCAAAAAACCGGCTGGGTTTGGCGAAGTGGCTCACCAGCAAAGAAAATCCACTGGTAGCAAGGGTTACCGTAAACCGATACTGGTATCGGATTTTCGGTAGGGGCATTGTGCCCACGGTAGATGACTTCGGCAGTCAGGGGCAGTTGCCCAGCCATCCTGAATTGCTGGACTGGTTGGCAGTGGATTTTATGGAAAATGGATGGGATTTGCGCTACCTGATCAAAAAGATCGTCATGTCGGCGACCTACAGGCAATCCTCTGAAACGAATGAAACGCTTCTGGAAAAGGATCCGGATAATGTGCTGTTGGCCAGGGGGGCTCGTCACAGGCTTCAGGGAGAATTTATTCGGGACAGTTATTTAAAGGCCAGCGGACTTTTGGTCAGCGACCTGGGAGGACCTAGCGTGAAGCCCTATCAGCCGCCAGGTTTATGGGAAGAAAAGGGGGAATTTTCCTATTTTCTGTATAACTATGAACAGGACAGTGCGGAGAGCTTGTATCGCAGAAGCATGTATACTTTTCTTCGCCGAACGGCTCCTCCTCCTTCGATGACAACCTTTGACGTGCCTAACCGGGAGGAATGCATGGTAAGCAGGCAGGAAACCAATACGCCTTTGCAGCCGCTGGTTCTGATGAACGACCCTCAGGTGATCGAAGCTTCCCGGGTTTTGGCAGAGAAAATGCTGAATGCAGCCGATCAGGATTTGGATCGCCAGCTTAGCTTCGGTGTTCGAAACTCCCTGGGTCGGAATCCCAAACGGGAAGAACTGGAAGTATTGAAGCAAATGTATGAGTCAGAAAGGAAACGGTTTGGGGATGATTTGGAGTCGGCCAGGAGTTTAATTTCCGTAGGAGAACATCCCGCCGATAGGGGCATTGCGCCTGAAAAGACGGCAGCCATGACCATGGTGGCAAGTTTGCTGTTTAACCATTATGAATTTTATACCAAAAGATAAGTAGTCGCCATGTCCGATTTGTGCCAGCACACCAACAACTATTCGAGAAGGGAATTTTTGAGCAAAACCGGACTGGGCTTGGGAGGGCTAGCCCTTTCTTCTTTGGTATCCCCCTTTGAATCCAGGGCTGCCTCGACGGGAGGAGTTGGATTCGGGGGAGGTACGCACTTTTCTCCCAAGGTAAAACGTGTCATTTATCTTTTTCAAAGCGGTGGGCCTTCTCAGCTCGAATTGTTTGACTACAAACCTGAATTACAGAAAAGAAACGGCGACCAATTGCCGGATAGTGTCCGTCAGGGACAGCGGTTGACAGGGATGACGGCCGGGCAGAAGTCCATTCCCATGGTTGGGTCAATCTATGATTTTAAGCAATATGGGCAATCGGGAGCCTGGGTAAGTGAGCTTTTGCCGCATATTGCAGGTATTACAGATGATATTTGCATGGTGAAATCCATGTATACGGAAGCCATTAATCACGACCCTGCCATTACCTTTTTTCAAACCGGTTCTCAGCAACCCGGAAGACCATCGATCGGTTCCTGGGTAAGCTACGGCTTGGGATCCGAAAATGAAAACCTGCCGTCTTTTTGTGTGTTACTCTCACAAGGGAAACAAGGTGCCCAGCCGGTTTACAGCCGCTTATGGGGAAATGGTTTTTTGCCAAGTCTTCATCAGGGCGTACAATTTCGCTCCGGAAAGGATCCGGTCCTTTACCTGAATGACCCGCCGGGTATTTCGGGCAGGGACCGCAGAAATTACCTGGATCATTTAAAGAAATTGTACGATTTAGGTTATCAGCAGTCCCATGACGAGGAAATCAATGCTAAAATTGCGCAGTACGAAATGGCCTATCGCATGCAGACCTCTGTGCCGGAAACCATGAATATTTCGGATGAACCGGAACATATAACGGATATGTATGGCCCTGAGGTACACCAACCGGGAACCTATGCCGCGAATTGCTTGCTGGCCCGGAAACTAGCAGAAAAGGATGTCAAATTTATCCAGCTCTATCACAAGGGATGGGATCAGCATGGAAACCTTCCCAAAGACATTCAAACCATGTCCCAAAGCATGGATCGTCCAACGGCGGCCTTAATCAGAGATTTGAAGCAAAGGGGCATGTTGGAGGATACCCTGGTCGTCTGGGGAGGGGAATTTGGTCGAACCAGTTATTCCCAGGGTCGCCTAAGCCCGGAAAATTACGGCAGGGATCACCACCCCAACTGCTTTACCATGTGGATGGCCGGAGCCGGCGTAAAGAAAGGCATCACTTACGGTGAGACGGATGATCTGGGATATAACGTGGTCCGTGATCCGGTCCATGTGCACGATTTTCAGGCCACTTTATTACATTTATTGGGAGTGGACCATGAAAAACTTACCTTTAAACACCAGGGTAGACGCTATCGGCTGACCGACGTTCACGGAAAGGTCGTAAAAGGAATTCTTGCCTAACCGCTCAATAATTTAACTCTTCGATTGGTCCAGTGCCCGCTCAATATCCAGGATGATATCGTCCACGTGCTCCAGGCCCACCGAAAGCCGAACCAATCCGTTAAGGATCCCTACTCGCTCTCGTTCCTCCTCGGTCAATTTGCTGTGAGTGGTAGAAGCCGGATGGGTGACGATGCTGCGGCTATCGCCCAGGTTGGCGGTGACGCTGATCATCTGCAGTCGGTCAATGAAATTTTTGGCTCTGCTCAGCCCACCTTTTAAGGTTAGCGTGATGATGCCCCCGCCATGGCGCATTTGTTTTTTGGCAAGGCGGTATTGGGGATGGGATGGTAAAAAAGGGTATTTCACTACTTCCACTTCCGGGTTTCCCTCAAAATAGCTGGCAATTTTAAAGGCACTTTCACAATGCCTGTCCATTCTGACGGCCAGGGTTTCCATGCTTTTGGCTAAAACCCAGGCATTGAATGGGGAAAGGGAAGGACCGGTGTGGCGCATAAAGAATTGTACCTCATTAATCAATTCCTGTTTTCCCAGAATCAGTCCGCCCAGCACCCGACCCTGACCATCTATGAATTTAGTTGCGCTGTGCGTCACGATATGGGCTCCCCATTTGGCTGGTTGCTGTAAATAGGGGGTGGCAAAACAATTGTCTACCACTAAAATAAGATTATGGGCATTGGCAAAACGGGCGATGTATTCCAAGTCTATGATTTCCAGGCCGGGATTGGAAGGGGTTTCGACGAACACCATTTTGGTACTCGGCTGAACCAGTTTCTCCCAATTGCCAATGTCCGAAATATCGCCATACGAATGAGAAATGCCCCATTTTGGAAAAACCCGGGTTAGTAATTGATGGGTGCTGCCAAACAGTGATCTGGAAGCAAGTACATGATCTCCCTGACTCAACAAGGCTGCCATACTGCCAAACATGGCCGCCATGCCGGAGGCGGTAGTAACACCGGCTTCGGTCCCTTCGGCCGCACACACTTTTTCGATCAAATCACTGGTATTGGGATTGGCGTATCGGGAATAAATATTTCCAGGTAGTTCATCGGCAAAGAGTTGCCTGGCCTGTTCTGCCGAATCAAAGACAAAACTGGAGCTCAGGTAAATGGGAGCCGAGTGCTCGCGCTGATCAGAGGAAGAGGCAGCTATGCGAACTGCCTGAGTTTCAAAGTTTTTATAGTCCATTTATGGTTTATTTCAAAGGGTTTGGTAAGAAAGGAGGAAATGATTCGAACTCAGCAAAAAACGTTGCCAAGAAGGTAGCGGTTCGGATTGGAAGGAAGTAATTATTATTTTCATATTGTCTAATTTATCGGTCCCAATTGGGTCAGGTCTTGGCACCTTTCCGTTGGGCGGAAGGTTGCCAGAGGTTCACGGAGCCTGTTCTCTCGCCTCTTCTTTATAAATCAGTTTCCTGAATTAAGTGCAAATAAAGGGAGGGGATGGATCATATCCAAATCTAAGGCGGAATTTGGGTGGCTAAAATGAAAAATCATATTGAATCCTGAAACGCCAACCGCTGGCCTCCCGGTTGACGGATTTTTCTTCAAATTCAAAATGGGTGATGTCAGCGGTCAACTTATTCTGGTGTCCATTAAAAAAACAATTGAAAGCCAATGATATTTCTTCCTCACTGTTCATTTGAAGTACTTGATTCGGTTGGTATATGGCATATCGGGAGGCCAATTCCAGCAGAGGTAATTCTTTTTCAATGGATCGGGGGTTCAATAACAGACCGCCCTGTACAAACCAACCACTTAATTTTGTCGACTGATTCAGTTGGTTGTCCCGTATGCTTTTCCGGTGGAATTCGCTGTGCCAGCTAAAGCTTTTGTATTTCAGGCTACTTTCAAGGAGAAATTGATCAATCTTATACCTTCCCGGAACATTGTCCTCAAAACCTACCAATTGACCTCCTCCCTGAGAAGAGTATCTGGTATATTGGCTGGTATTGGTCGCTCCTGCCCAGGCCAGAGATGCCACTGGTTTTTTATAGCGGGTTAAGGCGGAGCCGCTCATGGACACCCCATCTCCCAGGATATTCCATTGGAGCCTCCCTGAATACATCAAGTTTTGGTCATCATTGTTTCTGGCGCCGATTCCTGTACCTGTTAAAACCATCAGGTGATAGTTGAAATCAGCCAGCCCTCCTCCATCCAGTCTGCCATAAATGCTGGCTCCCTGCTGCCTGTCCAGGGTAAACGGTCGGTTGACAATAGAACGCTCCATCATTTGTTGGTTGCCACTGGATATCACCCTTTCTCTGGAATATTCTGATTTCCACTGTCCGAATTTAAAGCTTAGCCAGGGCCATTTTTCTACCATAACCCTAAAATCCAGCAGGCGGGATGCGGAGAGCTCGTATTCGAAATAATACTTCAGCCAGGGCTTGTGTGCATGGCCCCCTACCTTAAAGCGTGCCCGGTTGATCTTAAAAAGGTTTTGCTTTTGTTCAAAAAAGTCATCGTAAGTGACCGGATCCTGATCAGCCGGAGTGGCAAATCGAAACTGAAGCCTGCCAGCCAATTGCAACCGATACAAGCCGTCCGCAGAAGTAAACTGAAAGCCTCTAGAACTGTAGGACGTTTCGCTTTCCGGCGGATCGTCCTGAAAAGCCAAAACAGTGCCCTGAAAAAACCATATTAAAATAAAAATAAAAGGTGTTTTCAATGGCATACGTTGTTGGAGTTAGCTTCGCATTTATTTTTTTTCGACGGATTATCAAGCGGCTTTAACGATCGGTAGGCCTGCAGGAATCTAATATTATTCATATGTTAAGTAAATGTTAACTTTATGTTACTATACCTGCAAAGGTAAAAATTGACTATTTAGGAAAAAAGAATCTTTTATCGACGGCCTGTTCAAAGCTTGAATTAGCCTACAATAGGAAGCAGGATACCCGATTTATAATTGAGTTAGGAAAAAAACTGTTTCAGGTGAAAATGGCCGATGTTAAGCGATAGGCCAAAAAAGTTTATCGAGATCGATTTTCGCCCCAATAGTGGGTGAAAGATCCGCCATTAAGCGTCAAAAAATGAGTAGAATGATAACTTACAAAAATTGAAACACGTTTACTTACATGAAGGGTGCACCCGGTTTGGAGGAGTAAAATAGATCTAACGAGCTACAAATATTTCTTAATCTGCTTTGCCCAAATGGAATATCCCTTAGCGTTCATATGAAGATCATCCTCGAGAAAAATATCTTCCATTGGTGTTTTATTGGAATTTAGCATGGGATTCCATAGGTCAGCATAGGATACCTTTTTCTTTCCTCTGGCGTATTTTTTCAGAGTAGCATTGAGTTCCCGGTAGTTATCGGCCAATTCCCATCTGGCCAGGCTGGGCTTGGGACTGATCAAAATGATTTCGGTTTGAGGGCGTTCCAAGTGGATTTGGCTAACGATCAGATTATACGTTTCAATGATTTCCTCGTTGGTTTTCCCTGCAGCCAGGTCATTATCTCCTTCATATATAAACACCTTTTCGGGCTGATAATCCAACACCAATTCATCCAGGTAATGCAGTAAATCACTGGCCTGGGAGCCGCCAAAGCCTGAATTGACTATTTTTTCTCCCGGAAAATCCTCCTGGAGACTTTTCCACATTCGGATGGTAGAACTTCCCGTAAAAACAACCGAAGCCTGAAAATTCTGAGGAGGATAATCCTGTGTTATTTGCCTGACCTGATCGGAAAAGCGTTCGGGGTGCTGAGCAAAAGAATCTGGACAAAGCATTAAAAAAAGCAGGGAAAGGAATAGTAGGTTTTTCATGGGGCACATCGTTAACGGGCTTTAAACTACTATAATAATTCGAAAGATTAAAACCTGCTGTAAAAATGACTGTCACAAAAACGGACATAAAAAGCGTACAGTTTTGGATTTTAATGAATCCAGATGCTTAATCAGGGCTAATCTTTAAATTTCCGGATCGAATTTTTCTTAATCCTGTCCTGCTATAAATAATATATGTGGCTGTAATATAGATTGTTATATATTATTAATATCAAGGTGTGCTTTTTATTTTCTCCGGCCTTGTGTCGGCACTTCCATGGTATACATTTTGAATGGCAATGTTCAAAAGATTAAATGATAGATGCATAATGTAGAGAAATTCCTGATATTTTGTTCCGGTGCTTACCTGCCATTGGTGCGGAGGTGTCCGGTAAGTATAAACAGGTTTTTAGGGATTGGAGCAACGGTCCTTTTTACGGCAGTTTTTGCAGGACTATCTGTAAGCTATGCCTTGTCAACCATTTTTTCCTCTTTTTGGGTGATTTTGGTCATCGCTTTGATCTGGGCGTTGATGATTTTTAATTTAGATCGCTACATCGTTTCCACGTTAAAAAAGCAGGATCAATTTTTCCCGGAATTCAAACAGGCTCTTCCCCGATTGGTCTTGGCTTTACTGATAGCCCTGGTTATTGCCAAGCCCCTGGAGTTGCGGATTTTTGAAAAGGAAATCAATAGGCAACTGGATGAACATCGACTCCTTACCATTGAAAATAGCCGGAAAAAAATTTCCGAGGGGTTTCCGGAAATTTCAGCCCTGGAAAGTAAAATCCAAGGTCTCAGAGATGCCATCGCAGCTAAGGAAGCGTTCCGAAACCAAAAGCAAAGGGAATACGATCAGGAGAGATTTGGCATCAAAACCGAAGGCACCACGGGCCTGGCCGGAATCGGTATAAATGCCGAAAAGAAAGAAAAGCAACTGGATCAGGCGGAACAGGATTATCAATATACACAAAGGCTAAACGAGTCTAAAATCCAGGAATTGGAGGAAGAGATCAGGGGAATTAATGTATTAAAAGAGCAGGAATTTCAGAACCAAATGGTTTCAGTGGATGCTTATGATGGATTGGCGGCCCGATTGCAGGCTTTCAAGGATTTGACATTGAAAAATACGGCGATTTACTGGGCCAATTGGTTGATTATTTTGCTGTTTGTCATGATTGAGATGGCCCCTATCCTGGTCAAGCTGATGGGAAACAGGGGGCCTTATGATCAGTTGCTGGATTTCCATGAGGCGGGTATTGTCCTTGCAGGGGAGGAGCAATGGCACAAAAAATCCGGGGATAGTGCATTGAGAAAGGAAGTTTTTGATGACTTGTATGATAAAAGGAAGGCGCATCGTGTGAATTTTGAACTGGGTATGCTTGGGGAAAAATAAAACAGCAGAAAATGCGCTATTCGACATTTGCCATGACGAATCCAGATAAACAGGGTTTGCAACCCTGACAACGAAAGCGACCGATGATTCGTAGCTGTTTCCGAAGCGGGTACCGGGTTGAAGCATTTCCCTACATATACTCCAAAACTCAGGGATTTACCACCAATGGGGCAAAGCATACCTCCGTACACTTATTAGCAGGCTAGGGGAGCATCGTTGGCTTTGGCCAATATTGATGGCCCGATTCCAGGTTTCACCAAAAACGTCCCATACTTCCTGTTATATTGTTCCCCTATGATGCGATTCTTGTTTTTCAGGGCAAATCGGATCCAATAAATCATTTGAAATTTTTGATTCCCGAACCCAATTAAAAATCGTATGTCCTTACATTTCCTCAATTTTGGCTAAAGTCGGGGTTTTGGAGTGCTATTTTTTGGAATGTGCTATTTCTTATTGAAGAGTATTTGGTTTTATTGGCGATAATAATAGCTACAATATTAGGATCAGTCTCCCTACTCTAACTGCCACTGTCTAGGCAATTATTAAAGAACTAAAAAAGTGCCGTCTTCATCAATTACTACGTCTTCTGGCATTGGACTGCCAATAATCAAATGAAGGCCACTGAAACGATATTATTCCATGAGTAAAAAAATATTCCCAATTGAAACAAAACAGGCAGACCCAATTCAGGCCTGCCTGTTTATTTAATGACTGATCACTTTCAAATGCTTTTCTTAGCCAGGTAGAAATCTACCATTTCCAAATCACTGTTTTCCCGCTCCTGCATCTCCGCTACGGTTTTTGGTGGGGGAACAATGACTTTGTCACCTTCCCGCCAATCCAATGGCATGGCTACCTTGTATTTGTCAGCCGTTTGTAAGGCCACCAGCGACCTTTTTATTTCATCCATATTCCTTCCTACATTCAAAGGATAGTACATGATCAATCTTATTTTCCCTTTAGGGTCGATAAAAAATACGGCCCTCACGGCTGCCGTTTCACTTTCTCCAGGTTGGAGCATGCCGTATTTTTTGGAGACCTTCATGTCAATGTCTGCGATAATGGGAAATTCAAACAAGACACCTGTATTTTTTTTCACATTATTTACCCAGGCAATGTGGGAATGAATGGAATCGATGCTTAATCCCACCAATTTGGTTTTCTTCTCATCGAAGAAACCTTGCTCCAGCGCAAATCCACTCATTTCTGTGGTGCAAACAGGTGTGAAATCAGCTGGGTGGGAGAACAGTATGGTCCAGCTGTCTTTGATGTATTCTGAAAATTTGATCGGTCCCGTAGTTGTCATGGCTTCAAAATCCGGAGCCTGATCGCCGATTCTAGGTATGGTTATTATTTCTTCTTCGTTCATGGTATTTTAATTTATTTGATACCATAAAATTCCCATAAATAAAGTTCAGACCCAGTGATTTTTATCACTTCGAACGGGCTTTATTTCAAATCGGTAAGGTAATTTTCGCTTTTCCAGATATTATTCAGGCGATCCCCGAAGTGTATGCTAATGATAAATTTCCCTTTAAGCATAGATGGATTGAAATACAGTTCATTCACTCTAGCAGTACTCCAATAAAGTATGTTCCGGAAATCAGGAATAGGGGCTGCTGTATTCTCGTGGCCCAGGGTATTGTAAAATAACCTCGGATGTTGAATCCCCGCCTATTCGATAAACAACGCTTTCTCTGGCGAACTAAATGGGCCAAAGTCATTTTCGAAGGAGCTCAGGCGCACCATACCATTGAATTGGTGGTCCTTGATGTAAAGATTTCTGTTGACAACATCCATTTTACGAATATTTTCTGGATTGAGGGAGGCAAAATCGTCACTTTCAAAGACAGGCATTCCAACTGCCAATAAGCAATGGCGAAAAAAATTAACAAGAAACATTTTATTATGATACAGGTTTGATAGGGAATTTCGCAATTCATTAAAGCTGATTTAAATATAACCTTATTTTCCCCTTATTTGATAGTTGCATGTTTTTAATTCTTTATTTTTGTTTCTTTGATCTCAGCCTCATTTGCGGTTCAATCGTTAAAAAGTTAATTTTTGATATCAAAACGTAGCCATGGTAAAAGAACCTAAAAAAATTATTAATCCCTTGGTTAACCCCGAGGAAGAAGCATTTATGGCTGGTCCTCAGACCAGGTTAAAGGATTTTAAGTTTTTAATTAAAGTGATGCTTGAATTTATACGCGGATTCCGAATGCTTCATTTCGTGGGGCCTTGCGTGACCGTATTTGGCTCTGCCCGGTTTGAGCCTTCTGATTATTTTTACAAACAAGGGGTCAAGGTAGGGCAGGCAATCAGTCATTTAGGCTTTACGGTAATGACTGGGGGAGGGCCTGGCATTATGGAGGCAGCCAATAAAGGGGCGAAATTGGTGGGAGGCAAATCCGTTGGTTGTAATATTGTACTTCCTTTTGAACAGTATCCCAACACCTACCTGGACAAATACATGGATTTTAATTATTTTTTTGTGAGAAAAGTTTTGCTTTCCAAATACAGTTTTGCTTTCGTAGTGCTTCCGGGAGGGTTTGGTACGCTAGATGAGTTTTTTGAAGCATTGACCCTGATTCAGACACGGGTGATGAAGCGGTTTCCCGTAGTGTTAATGGGTAAGGAATTTCACCAGCACCTTTTCGAGCATATCCGCTCCATGGCCAGGGAGGGAACGATCAGTCAAGAGGACCTGGATTTATTTTTATTGACAGATAGCGTGGAAGAAATGGAAAATCATCTCAAAAAATACGCAATTGAGGAATTTGGATTAAAAAGAAAGAGTCCGGTGAAACCCTCTAAATTACTTGGGGAGAGCAGTTAATATCAAAATAGTAAAAATCGGTGGATTGCCTTTTTTAATTTGGCCTGATTGTTGAAAACCGAGTAGGATAAAGTGTGTATTACTTTTTAAAGGTGAATGTAGATCGTTTCAGGCCCAATGAATAGCAGTTTGATAAAAGATAGAAGGAAGCATCTTGTTTTGATGGGAATTGGCCTTTCCGGAATTGAATTTCTTAAGGAATGGTTACATGAACCCGATGTTTTTCGGCTTACGATCATAGCGGAACACCCCTCGGATCTTTTCTATTTGAATGCCCTTTGTGCCCTGAAGGGATTAAACCGATCGTTTTCAAGTGAGCTGCAGAAGCAATCTGATTTGCAATTTATAATTGCATCCGTAGAAGCAATTGATTTTGATAAAAAGAGCCTTTTGATGCCAGATGGGCCGCTTGAATTTGATAGGTTGGTAGTCGTAAATGAATCTAAACCTAAGTTATTAATTCACCGAAAGGGTGGTTTTTTAAGGCATTTGACTACTGCTGATGATTATATAGATTGGATTCAGGAGTCGGTCAGGGAGGCCATTGTAAGAGGCGATGGATTCGTTGCCATCGCCATCGCTGATCAATTGCAACGAATGGGCTTGAAGGTTACACTTATCAGTACTGAGAGCAGGTTGGCAATACAAAGCATGCCGGAAGAAGAGGCATGCCTGGTAGCCAAGAAACTAAAAGCCAGCGGCATTCATCTAATTTTTAATGAAAAAATAAGCAACTATTTATTGGGTGAAAAAGGGGAAATCAGAGGCGTACGACTGGAGAATGGTGAAGAATTGGCCGGCCAGGCGGTGTTTCACGACAAGGGAAATTTCCCGGATTTTTTCTTTTTGAGAGGTCAACCGGCTTATTCAGGAGAATCGTTTCGAGTAGGCCCAAACTATGGGTTGGAGACGAAGGATGGCATTTTTGCCATTGGTCAAAACCTAAAGGGAATCCATGCTGGTTCGGCTGAGGACCTCAAAATTCCACTATCCACCCAGGGGATTACCCTGGCAAAGTACCTAAAGGAAAGCTCCCTACAAGAAGCGGAAACGTTTGAATGGAAAGACCCCTATCAGTTGGCGGGCCTGGAATGGTGTACGTATGGAGATTTTTCCACTTTTTGGGGAGATAGTTCACATAATTTTTACTGGGAACATCCCAACGGCGAAATAGCTTTTCGGCTCCTATTTCGTCAACATGATTATTCAATTTTGGCCTTAGCTACTTTGGGAATTACTTTTGATCAGGAATTTTTAAACAATGCTTTCACCGAGCGTTGCAAGGCATTGGATTTCATCAATAAAATGAAAAACGAAGTTTTTACCAGGGAGAGTTCTGAAGACATGATCTTGCTCATTTCCAAAGCTTTTGCAGTGGAATTCAAAGGCATAAAAAACGAAAACAGAACCTCCTTATTTGGTAAAATTCTGGAAAAGTTCCTCTAGTTAATGGAAGTTTAGGTATCTTCACTGCAATCAAGTTCTTGGATCCGGGTTTCGGCCTCGTCCATTTCATTTTGCCATTCTGAGCGGCTCTGACCGGTTAGGGTGGAGCAATTTCCATAGGGACGTAGTGCCTCCAAAAAGGCTTCCGAAGCAGATCTAAAGTTTTCACAGGTAGTCGGACCTGGGTTTTGTGCCCGGGCAATCGCAGCCTGTGACATGGCATTTATTTCATCCTGGAGTTCGATCGACCATCGAACGGAGCAGGATCCCACATCATTATCCTCTCCTACGGAACAACCAACGTTTAGGAAACAAAAGAGCAATGGTAAGGCTGCAATCAGTGATTTTTTTAAAAATTTCATAATTATTTATTTACGTTTAATCGTTTAACAAACTTTAAATTAAAAAATACTTTTTGAAATGTAAAATAAGCTGCTAAATAATAGCATTAAAAAGCTAAAATTTAGATGTAAAAGGAATGCTTGTACCGTAATGAACCCCATTAATAGAAATGAGTTGGTTTTTTCAGAATAGAAAACTGAACTACTGACCTTGCTCCCGTAGCCCTCCAATCTGCCTTCCATCTGAATATTTTCACTGCTATACAAACATTTGTTTGGTAGCGGAGTTTATTCTAAAAGAGGAAAAAATAATCATTCAATCAATATGGGACTCAAAGAAAATATACAGGAAATAGCGGATAGAGCGGTGAATGGCGTGTCGGATACTTATGATGGATCCAAAGAGATTCTTATCAAAGATGCTATTTTCATAAGAGACAAAGGTTGTCTAACGAAAATTGCCTATTCCGAGATCGTTTATCTCAAAGGAGATGGCAATTATACGACCTTGGTGACCAGGGAAAAAAGTTTTTCATTACGAAATATTTTAAAAGAGTTTGAGGAAATTTTGCCGACGGAATCGTTCCTCAGAATTCATAAATCCTTTATAGTAAACCTGGAAGAGATCCGAACCATTTCGCCCAAAGAGGTATCCGTTCGTAACGAAAAGGTTCCTGTGGGGAGGACCTATTACCAAACACTCATCAGTGGCGTTCAAAAGTTGGGTAGCAACGGATTCGATTAAAAGATTAGACCTCCAATTTATTGTACCATAGCAAACTGCTGTCTCCGTAGCTCAAAAACCGGTATTCATTCTTTAAGGCTTCTTCATAAATTACCCTCCATTGTTGACGGGTGAAGGCCGCAATCAGCAATATTAGGGTAGAACAGGGTTGATGAAAATTAGTTACCAGTCCATTGCAGACCCTGAAGCGATAGCCAGGAAAAATAAAAATCTCCGTGGCACCGATCAGCTGGGTCTGATGGGTGTTATCCATGTGGGCCAAAATGGCTTCAAAGCTTTTTTCTTTGGAAATGTTTTTTTCCTCGCCAGTGTAGGGTTCTAACTTTCCTACCTGAAACTCAGTATTGGACCCCGAAATTAGTTTAACCCCGTACCAATACAAGCTTTCCAGGGATCGCAAGGAGGTGGTGCCGACCGCCACTATATTTCCCCGGGTACGGCACAAATTTTCGATATTTTCTTTAGAAAAGACCATTTGTTCCCGATGCATGGGATGCTCCAAAATATTTTGATGCTTAATCGGCAAAAATGTACCTGCTCCCACGTGAAGGGTAAGGTAGTGAAGGGGGATGTTTCTTTTTTTGAGTTCCTCCAGGGTCTTTTCGGTAAAATGAAGTCCGGCAGTGGGAGCCGCCACTGCTCCCTGAATCTTTGAATAGACCGTTTGGTATCTTGATTTATCCGAGTCATCTGCTTTTCTATTCAGGTAGGGAGGGAGCGGTACTTCTCCGCTAGCTTCCACAATGGAGGCAAAGGTAAGTTCAGCCGGATCCCAACTGAATTCCACTGCTTTCGTTTCCTTTGAAAGTAATTTTGCCCGGAGTACTATATTTTGCTGGTTTACAAGTATTTCGCATGCAATCTGCTCACCTTCCTTCCACCGCTTTAGGTTTCCCACCATGCATTCCCAGACCACCGGCCCATGACTGCCCATGCTCTGTGGAATAAGCGTTGAGGGCTTCAGTGGGTTTAGTAAAAAGAGCTCGATAGCCGCGCCGGTAGGCTTTCTAAAATGCAGTCTGGCGGGAATTACCTTGGTATCATTGAATACCAATTGCGTATTGGCAGGCAAGATCGTAGGTAGGTCTGAAAAATGTGCATGTTGAATTTCTCCCTTTTCATAATGAAGTAATTTGGAAGCATCGCGCTTTTTCAAGGGGTATTTGGCGATGAAAGCGTCCGGTAAATGGTAGTCGTAGTCCTTAAGGTTAGGGGTAATCTCCATGTGCAATGTCTGGTAATCCTTTCAATTTTAAATTCGGGCAAATATAGCGTTTTTAGGCCAATTGCCTGTCACCGGACCTTGTACAGATACGACTATTTGGGAGGTCATTACCAGGATTTGGGAATAAAAGGGTGTCGGGATTAAAAGAAAATGCGCATATTTGAACCTATTTAAAGACGGAAATGACTCAAACCTTTAAAGTCAAAGCAGCCATCAAGCCCTACATCCTGGATTTCGCTTTCGATGCAGGTACCAGTAGGGGGGTATTGAAAGATAAACAAACCCACTTTATCCGGGTCCAATCCCCTGTTTTTCCTGAAATCTATGGGATAGGAGAGGCAGGACCCTTAAAAGGGCTAAGTCCGGATGACCGTCCGGATTTTATGGACCGGGCGATGGAAGTTTTAGGAGAACTGGAGAACATTCCTTTTTCAACGGAACCCACAAAAATCCTACAGATACTTTCTGAGGCAGGGCTAGAAGAGTTCCCCAGCCTCCGGTTTGGCCTGGAGACAGCCATGTTGGACTTAGTAAACGGGGGTATAAGGAAAATTCTTCCCAACCGTTTCTATGAGTACGGCACGGAAATCCCCATCAACGGACTTATCTGGATGGGTGAAAAGCCATTTATGAAGCAGCAGATAGAACAAAAGTTGCAGCAGGGCTTTGATTGCATCAAGATGAAAATTGGTGCCATTGATTTTGAATCGGAGCTGGCCTTACTGGAGTCGATCCGAGAAAAATACAGCAAAGAACAAATCACATTAAGGGTAGATGCCAACGGTGCTTTTAATCCAAATGAGGCCATGGGTAAGCTGAATCGATTGGCAAAACTGGGAATTCATAGTATTGAACAGCCTATTGGTCCAGGAAATGGGAAAGCCATGGCTGAATTGTGCCGAACATCCCCCATTCCGATTGCGCTGGATGAAGAATTAATCGGTATCCACGATATCCAGGAGAAAAAAGCCCTACTGGAGGATCTTAAACCGGCCTACCTGATTTTGAAGCCCAGCTTAGTAGGCGGGATTCTGGCAACAAAAGAGTGGATCAGTCTTGCTGAGGATTTGGGAATCGGATGGTGGATGACCTCTGCGTTGGAAAGTAATATCGGGCTAAATGCCATTGCTCAATTGACCTCTTCCCTAAATCCTGTACTCCCGCAAGGGCTGGGAACAGGGATGCTTTACCGGAATAACGTTTCGTCCCCTTTGGTGATTTCTACGGGGAAATTAAAGTATGATAAACATAAATCCTGGTCTATTCCGGATTGGGATTGATTAGGCAATTTTCTTTCGAGTTTATGGTTTGGAAAGGCATGCAAAACATATAGTTTTCAACAAGAAAAAATACCAACCCTATCAGTAAATCTTCCACCAACGATGCTGCAAACCAATGATATTTGATGCTTCCTTTCGGTATATTCTGACGCTATCGCTGATTGCGGCGATAGGTGGTTTTTTGTTTGGATACGATACGGCAGTGGTGTCCGGAACCATAGGTCAGGTAAGCGAGCTTTTCGATTTGGATGCCATGTCTCAGGGATGGTATGTGGGCTGTGCCTTGCTGGGATCTATTTTGGGAGTAACCATTTCCGGGCGGTTGGCAGATCTTATTGGCAGGAAAAAGGTGATGCTACTGGCAGCCCTTTTGTTTGCGGTATCTGCCTTGGGATGTGCTTTGGCACCTTCTTTTTTTTCACTCGTCATTTTCAGGATCATTGGCGGAGCGGGTATTGGAATGGTTTCCATCGTATCTCCCATGTACATTTCAGAGGTGGCGCCAGCCAAGATCCGGGGCAGCCTGGTCTCCCTGTATCAATTGGCCATAACCGTAGGTTTTCTAGGGGCTTACCTGGTGAATTTTCAGCTATTGGAATGGTCAGCAACGGACCTTTTTAGCGAGCAGAAGCCCTGGGATTTGGTTTTTCACCAGCAGGTATGGAGGGGAATGCTTGGGATGGAACTACTGCCCGCATTGTTTTTTCTACTGGTATTGTTTATCATACCGGAAAGTCCCCGATGGTTAGTTATCAACCAACGTGCGGATCGTGCTGAAAGGGTGTTTAGCCGGCTATATCCGGATAGGAAGTTGGCGAAAATTAAAATAGAGGAGGTAAGAAAACAGGCAGCTAAGACCAGCGAATCCAACTTCGAGCTGTTGAAAAACCCGAAGATCCTCCGGCCCGTTCTCTATGGGATGGCGATTGCGGTATTAGGGCAGTTTATGGGCGTAAATGCCGTATTGTATTACGGTCCCGGGATTTTTGAGCAAAGTGGATTATCCGGTGGGGATGCCTTGTTTTATCAGGTAATGGTAGGCTTGGTCAATGTTCTGACCACTATTTTGGCCCTGTTGATCATTGATAAAGTGGGTAGAAAAAAGCTGGTGTATTTTGGGGTAAGCGGAATGATTCTTAGCTTACTTTTGATCAGTTTCTATTTCTATGCTGGTTCTAATTTAGGTTTGTCCTCCTTATTGTTGTTGACCTTGTTTTTAATGTATATTTTCTGCACCGCCATCAGCATTTCAGCGGTAATCTTTGTGTTGCTTTCGGAAATGTACCCCAACAAAATACGGGGGCTGGCCATGTCTATTGCCGGATTTTCCTTATGGGTAGGGACCTATCTGGTGGGGCAATTGACCCCCTGGTTTTTGGAAAAACTGGGCCCCTCGGGGACCTTCATGTTCTTTGCGTTGATGTGTTTCCCTTACCTGTACCTTATTTGGAAGAAAATCCCGGAAACTTCAGGCAGGAGCCTGGAGGACATTGAATCGTATTGGTTAGGAGACCAAAAAGACCAACATAATAGCATATGAAACAGTATCTGGATACGTACAAAAACGAACTTCTCGATCAGGTGATTCCTTTTTGGCGGCAACATAGCCCTGATAAAGAGCAGGGCGGGTATTTTACCTGTTTGGATCAAAAGGGAAAGGTTTATGATACCGATAAATTTGTCTGGTTACAAGCCCGGCAGGTATGGTTCTTTTCCATGCTTTGCGAAAAGGTGGAAACCAATCCTGACTGGTTGAATTTGGCCAGAGATGGTGCTCGGTTTCTTCAAAAACATGGCAGTGATGCGCAGGGTAATTTTTATTTTTCGTTGAACAGAGCCGGTGAGCCCTTGGTGCAGCCATACAACATTTTTTCGGACTGTTTTGCAGCCATGGCCTTTTCGGCACTATATAAAGTGGATCAGCAGGAAGAATATGCCCACCTGGCAGTAAGTACCTTTGAAAACATCCTCTCGCGAAGAAGCAATCCCAAAGAGAAGTACAATAAGGCTTTTCCCGGTACCCGAAACCTGAAGAGTTTTGCGCTTCCCATGATTTTGAGCAACCTCACCCTGGAAATGGAGTCTTTGTTGGATGAAGAGCTGGTGCAAGAGCTGGTGTCAGGAGTCATTCACGAAGTGATGGATGTGTTTCTGGATCCCCATTCGGGCTTGGTCCTGGAAAATGTGTTGGAAGATGGCAGCTTCTGTGATTCCTTTGAGGGAAGACTGACTAGCCCGGGGCACGCTATAGAAGCCATGTGGTTTATGCTGGACCTCTCGAAGCGATTTGGTGATCCAACATTAAGGGACAGAGCCATTGAGACGGGATTGCGAACGCTGGAACACGGTTGGGATTCCAAATACGGTGGCATTTATTATTTTTTGGATATCAAAGGTCATCCGCCCGATAAACTGGAATGGAATCAGAAGTTATGGTGGGTTCACCTGGAATGCCTGGTATTTCTGGCCAAAGCATTCCAGATGACCGGGGATCCGGTTTGTCAAAGTTGGTTCGAAAAAGTGCATGCGTACACCTGGACCCATTTCAAAGACCCGGACTATCCGGAATGGTTTGGATACCTGGACCGGTATGGTAAGGTGCAGCTACCTTTGAAGGGAGGAAAGTGGAAAGGCTGTTTTCACGTACCCAGGGGCCTTTATCAGGTTTGGCAATCACTAGCTCAATTATAAGTTTAAATAATCATCCATCAGCCCAAAATTTGTAATCGTATGAAGAGAAGAGACTTTATTGGAAAGGTAGCGCTGGGAACGGGTTCCTTTGCTTCCGTGATAGGAACGCCGGCCGCTGCACTGGGATTAAACAGGGAAGTGAAGGTAGCGGAAAACGGAGCCGTTTTTGAAGCCGACCTGGTCATTGCAGGAGCAGGTTTGGGAGGTTGCGCATCCGCATTGGCTGCCCTAAGAAACGGCCTTTCTGTACTGATGACGGAAGAAACGGACTGGTTAGGGGGGCAGTTGTCTCAGCAGGGAGTGCCACCAGACGAACACCAGTGGATCGAAACCCATGGTGCACCGGCACTTTACCGGCAATTTCGGGAAAATGTCCGGGAGTATTACAAGCGGCACTATCCCCTTACTCCGGAAGCGGCTGCCAATGAACGATTAAATCCTGGAAACGGCTCTGTTTCCCGCTTGTGTCATGAGCCAAAGGTAGCACATCGGGTATTGGAAGAAATGTTTGCACCCTATGAAAGTGCCCGGAAAATTCTCATCCTAAAAGAGCACAAAGTTGTTTCTGCTAAGGTACGCCAGAACCGGGTTCAGGAATTGCGTTTTAAAAATTTACGTGAAGGCAGTACCATCATCGCCAAAGGCAGGTACTTCGTAGATGCCACGGAGCTGGGAGACTTATTACCACTCACAGGTACCGAATACATCACCGGCAGTGAATCCCGGGCGGACACCGGAGAATTTCATGCGGGAAGCAGCCACCGACCGGATAATAATCAGGCGTTTACGGTTTGCTTTGCCATGGATTATGTCAAAGGGGAAGATTGGACCATCCCTCAACCAGCTGATTATTCCTATTGGAAAAATTTCACTCCCCAAATGGATCCGCCATGGGCAGGGAAAATGCTGGAACTGAATTACAGTAATCCCCGTAACCTGGAACCAAAAGAACTGGGCTTTCACCCGGAAGGGATCCCCACGGCTGACAAGCTTAACCTGATGCTTTACCGGCGAATTTTACATCAGGACAATTTTAAGCCTGGTTTTTATCAGGGGGATGCTACCATTGTTAACTGGCCTCAAAACGATTACGTATCCGGAAATATCATTGATGTAAGTGACGCGGAGTTTAACCGACATGTAGATGCCGGAAAGCAGCAAAGCCTTTCCATGCTTTACTGGCTCCAAACAGAGGCACCCAGGCCGGATGGCGGAAAAGGTTGGCCCAGTTTGCGATTGCGGCATGACCTGATGGGCAGCTCTGATGGACTCGCAAAATATCCGTATGTACGGGAATCCAGAAGAATAAAAGCGCTATTTACGGTTCTTGAGGAACATGTGGGTGCCGAACAGCGGGCGAGCATTACGGGCTTAAGTGGGCAGGAGCTCACATCGGCAGATTTTTACGATAGCGTGGGGATAGGGTATTACCATATTGACTTGCATCCCAGTTCCGGTGGGGATAATTACATTGATTTTGGTTCGCTGCCCTTTCAGATTCCTTTAGGGGCCCTTATCCCCAGAAAAATGGAGAATTTATTGCCTGCAAATAAAAACATAGGTACCACCCACATTACTAACGGATGCTACCGGCTGCATCCGGTAGAGTGGAGTATCGGAGAGGCGGTTGGCATGCTGGTGCCCTTTGCGATGGAGAAAAAGGTTCGTCCAAAAATTGTCAGGGAAGACAGGTCGCTGCTGGCCGAGTTTCAGGATTTTATCCGATCTCAGGGAGTAGAAACAAGCTGGCCGGAAAAATGACGGTAGAAATCCGGCAGGGGGCCTGACTGAAATACCCCTGCCGGATTTTCGTTTGAATTCGTTATTCGACGCCAAGTTTTTTCATGATCCAGGCATGTCCTTCTTCGCTTTGTTCAGCATAGCGCCAATGAGCGGCATCCTGATAAAGCGATAAGGTCTTATCCCCAGGGATGACATTATAAGCCGCATACATGGAGGTTGGCGGACACACATTATCGTTGAATCCCCAGGAATAGAATCCGGGTACTTGGATAAATCGGGCAAAATTGGCCACATCATAATACTTTGAAGTAGCAACCTTGGCCGGTTGATTGGTCCATTCCTCTTTGAACAGGTGAGGCCAGCCGCCCGCCCGTCCGTGCAGGTACCCGGTAAGGTCTGAAAGGGCAGGGTAATAACTTACCAGGAAATCAATTCGGTCGTCAAGACTGGCCGTAACGATGGACAAGGCACCTCCCTGACTACCTCCCATAACGCCCAGGGTTTCGCCGTCGAATTCACTCAGGGAATAAATAAAATCCACTGCTCTAACGCAGCCCAGATACACCCTTTTGTAATAATACCGGTCTTTATCTTCCAGAAAAATCCGGTTGTAATCCCTTAAGGCTCCTGCCGAAAGGTTTTGATAAATGGGGGAATCGTACAAGTTTACCGGAATGCCATGAATACCAATTTGCAATGAAATTACATTTTCATCCTTATTGGCCCCATAATAAGGTCGGATTCCGGCTCCGGGAACATGTAGAATAGCCGGATAGTTGCCGGGTTTTTTGGGCTTGCTGAGAATCCCATAGATGTACCCGCTGATATTTCTGAATTGTACATGGTATACATCTGTTAGGTGGGTTGACCGGTCGGGGAGGTGTGTCAGGACGGGTTCGAGGGGGATCTGGCCCAACTCCTCTTTGCCCTTTTTCCAGAATTCAGAAAAATCATCCGGCAGACTGGTGGTGGGTTCAATGGATTCCGGATCGATGCCGGCAGTTCCCGTGTTTTGATAGGTTTTTCCATCTTCCTGATAGGTGATTTTGCACCGGATAAAACCCGGCACGGATAGCTGTCCTCCTTTAATCTGCCCGCTGCCCTTTTTTAGTACCGTTTGGCCATTTATTTCGGGTTTCATTAGCTCCGGACCAACTTCGTACTGGATGTCAGCGTCTTTTACTAATTGTCCAAATTTGTAGATCGCCACATCAAACGTGATGGCCTCTCCGGTACGGTAAATCATGTTTGGTGCCGATGGGCTGACCATGATGCGGATGTACGGACCTTGCTGGGATTGGGCCAATGAATCCAGGGAAGTTATCCAGGCTAGAAAAAACAGGAGTAATGCAGTCTTTCTCATAAACAGGGGATGGGTTAGATGTGCGAAATGGTGGATTGGTTTGAAGTTATTGGTAAAGTTACGATTCCGAAATTAAAAGGGAATCCCGAGTATAGCAATCACTTACCCGAATTAAACTGGCGTAAAATCAAAATAGAAGCACATTGAGAAATATATTGCAGCGATGAAATAGGAAAAATCCATTTTTTTGGTCAAATTTGTGATCCTAAAAAGCCACAACATGCTTTCCAGGATTAGGTTACTGATCGAAATTGATTTTTTTATTTCAGTTCCTAGTGTCATTCGATTAGTAGAAACATCAGGCTTTTATGCAATCTTATTCGGATAATCTGTGTTGTGTGTTAGGAATAAGTAACGTTCAACAAAAATTAATTTATGGCAAAATCGAAAGAAACTTTTAACAAAAAAGAAAAAGAGAAAAAAAGATTAAGGAAGAAGAAGGAGAAAGTAGAAAAGAAAGAAGCCAGAAAATCGAATTCCAATAAAGGGGGCGATCTGGATGACATGATTGCTTATGTCGATGATGAGGGCAATATTACTTCTACTCCTCCCGATCCAACGGTAAAAAAGAAAAAAATCGAATTGGAGGATATTGAGGTCAGTGTGTCCAAACAAGCTCCTGTGGATCCGGAAGATCTGCGAAGGAAAGGAAAGGTCACCTTTTTCAATGAATCCAAGGGATATGGTTTTATCAAAGACCTGGAATCCCAGGATAGCGTGTTTGTACACGTAAAGGGCTTGGTCGATGATGTTCGTGAAAACGACCAGGTCACCTTCGAAACCGAGAGAACTCCGAAAGGGCTGAGTGCCATTGATGTGAAGTTGGCCAAATAGGCGCTCCCCCCTTTGTGAATCGCCTGGCAGGGGAGTATCGATGATGGAAAAATCATACCGGTTTCTTTTGCGACAATTCTAATATTTCTCATTCCCCAATTAATCCTTTACATTAATTATTACATGAGAAACAGGTGATATATTCTTCTAAGATGGTGTAGGGCAAAGAATCACGAGAAACCACATAGGGGTGATTGTATTTTGTTATTCCGCCTGCCCTTTGGTCATTTTTTGCTTAAAAAAATTAAAAGGCAAGGATGGTACAGACGATCATGACCGGGCCTAATAACGCATAATTTCCCGTCACATTGGTATTCAGCACCAAGATAAACCGGGGAATGCAAACCAAAAGCGTTAGAAAGGCTTGAATTTACTACTTTTTCGCCTATTTTTTTATAACACCAATCGTTTAAAGGTCAGGCGTTTGCTTCCGAAGTTGATCAGTAAGCCAACTTTCAACGATGGTCGTAATCAGCGGTCGGGGCGTGTAGTATTCTCCCCCGTTTCGCCCGGCATTGCCCATGTTTTTGATCTTGTCTTCGTACAGGTGGCTCATTTCGTGCTTTTCCGCATGGGTACGGAACCGCAACTCATCAATCCGGTTAATGACTTCCCGCAGGTTGTAGCCGCTTTGGACCCGGTTTTTTAGCTCGCTAAAGATCTCCCCAATCTTATATTCGATTTTATCCAAAATTATTAAACAGCTGGTATCTGAAATGATAATATCAGAATTGTGCGGCATCTTTTGGGATATCCGAAAGTGGATAGTTGATTAAAGAAACATCATAATCAGCCAAAATCTCCGAAAATGCCACTTTTGACAATCCAGTCAATTCTGCTGCCTGTCCAAGTGACAGCTTTCCGGATTCATACATTTTTGCCGCAAGGAATCTTTTTGTCTCCCTCTCATCCAGGTCAAGATGATCGGGTATAGTTAAAGTTAGATGCTTCATAGCTTAAATTTATCAAAATTTTGGATATAGACTTCATTTTAAAACGTTCTTTTGCTGGAGCATAACATATTATATCACTGACAAAAATCAGATTTATCCACCTTTTTTACACATCCGTTCCGTTGGTTGAAGCACTACCGGGCTTTTCAAACCGTTT
>NZ_WNKF01000026.1 GCF_010119225.1 Cyclobacterium roseum
CCGCTAGCGTTCATCCTGAGCCAGGATCAAACTCTCCATTGTAAAGTTTGTGTGGTGAAAATTCATTTCGTAAAAAACGAACTTTCACTGTATTATTCTAGTTCGAATTAAATCGAATCGTCAGGATCATTATTTCTATCTTACACTACTTCAAAGAACTTGTCAGGCAACTTGCTTGCCCGCTTGTCGAAACGCTTTCGTTTCGTAGTCAACTAATCTGCGAAATGGGTTTGCAAATGTCGGATTAAAATTTCAGATTCTCAAACCTTAAGATTGAAAATTTTTATAAAATTTTGCTTCTTTTTATGGAAATTAACACCGGGAAACTCGCTTCCTTTCGGCACTTTTTCAGGTCTTTTTCTGAATTGGAATGCAAACATATACCTCTTTTCGGAGATAGCCAAATCAGAGCGGGCTTTTATTCGCTATTTTTACGAAATACCTGATTAACAGCCAGATTTGTTTTGGTCATCCCTTGGTAGCTTTCGCCCGCTTATACACCGGTACCGTACTACAGGGCTCCCCAAACATTAGGCTCCTTGCTACCGGTAGTACCATGTTCACCAATTCCCCGTAGGCATAATCCGGTACAGGCAATTTGCTGCAACCCTTCACGACCACCGGCTTGTCCCGAAAGGCCTCTATGTCTAGCTTTCGCAAGGCCTTTCCCATTAAATGAATTTCCAGGTCTTTCAAATTACCGATAACTACCTCCCTGGCCGCTTCCTGCAGTCGCACCACTAACAACATATAAGCCCAGGTAGGTATAATGGCTTCTACCGAACAATGAACACCCACCAATTTGTCCTTGTAAACCGAAGTGTCCAACTCCTTCACCTGTTGACGAAATTCCTTTTCCTTCACCACCATCCCCTGAAACAGCAGGGGCTCCAGATCAAATAAAACCCGGTCTCCCTTTTCATAAAAGGATTCCAGATCTATGGTGACAATTGGACTACTGGCAACTCTGTTGGTAATTTCACTCATGACAATAATGGATTTTTCTTTGACTTTAGAACCATAAACTCCTTTAAGTAGTTCGGCTCAAAATAGGCAATATCCGCTACCTCTCCCCTCCCAAGCTTTTCGTAGGCAATTTCACCTACACCCGAAGCAGAGTTGAGACCATCCCTGAATATCGCATGAGGTGAATGCAAGCATTTTTTGGCCTTTTCGTTCGCATTTCCTACAAAATACACCTTCCCTTTCTCCAAAAATTCCTGAAAAGGTTTTTCATCCAGAATTTCGGGGCGTGACGCTACCAGCGTCTTTCCCTCATGATTTAATACAGCGGCATACACTTCCATTCTTCTGGCATCTATCATAGGAATGATATACGAATTCGGTTCAGCTTGTGAAATGACTCCCCTTCCTAAGGCCTCTAAACTATCCACTCCAATCAATGGCAGGTCATGGGCAAAAGCCAAGCCCTTAGCCGTGGCAACCCCAATTCGCAATCCCGTATAGGATCCGGGGCCCTGGGCCACAGCGATGGCATCCAGATGCTTCATTCTGTAGCCCAACTGATCCATCAGACTCTTAACGCAGGGGACCAGCTTACTACCGTGTACATTCCCCTGATGTAGTTCCATCAATCCCGTAAGCCTTCCCCTTTCATGAAGGGCCACCGAACATATGTCAATCGAAGTATCAATAGAAAGAAGTAGACTCATGGTGTTTGAATAGTTTGCCCGGTTTGTTCCCGGCCTAAAACGTAATGTAATCACATTCCGGAAAAAATAATGCTTGCGGTATCAGCATCATTCTTTGGGTCTGAATAGCGGTATACCTACTGCCCCGAACAAAAACCGACTTTACTAATGGGCCTCCCTAAAAGTCCTAAATCCATTTTTATGCGGGCAATTACCACGAGGTATTAACCCCGAGCATAATAGTTGGTGTTACAAAGATTAATTGGGAGACAAAATGCTGGAATACCGCTCCGAATCTTTCACAATTTCCAGGGCTTTTACCAATTCAGGATCCTTATCCAATGAAGCTTCAATGGTCCCCTGTTGATAATAGTACCTGGATACGATTTCATCCTTGAGGGCCTCTTTTATTTCTTCTTTAAAGGTGATCAGGTCTTGCTCCTTACTATGGCTTACACTTTCCTTTAAAGAAGCCAATTCATCCCGGATATCTTCGAAATACTTTTCCCGCTCAGCATAGGTTTCCAGGTCATCAATCGTTTTTTCTACTCGTGTAGTATAATCATATTCTTTGTCCTGAAGCCAGTTCACAAACTCATCATACAACGCTTCACTAACCTCAAATTCTCTGGCAGTCGGAATGGAATCCCGCTGGAGTGCAAATTGATTCGCAAATCTGAAAATTAAGCTTCGTGTAACCAAACTATAAGTAATCGGGGCAAAATTACGTGAGTCAATTTCAATATCAGGCTCAATTCCCACCCCATCATAGACCGTTCGCCCATTTTTGGTTTCAAAGGCTTTCCTTAAGGAGTCGGGCACGGATCTTCCACTGCCCGCTTCATCCTTCAAGCTGTAGTCTATGGCCTGAATACACCGACCGCTGGGAATATAGTATTTGGCGGTAGTCAATTTAACCTGAGAATTATAGGACAAGGGGACGGTACTTTGTACCAATCCCTTGCCAAATGATTTTCTACCAACCAAAACTGCCCGGTCGTAATCCTGTAATGCCCCAGCCACAATTTCGGCAGCGGAGGCACTTCTTTCATTGATAAGCACCGCTAAAGGAATGTCTTTATCGATAGGGGACAATTCAGTGGTATAGGTGGCATTCACATTTTCCAATTTCCCGATCGTTTTTACTACCTCTCTCCTTTTAGGTATAAATATATTGACCACATCTACCGCCTCTTTCAATATACCTCCCGGATTATCGCGGACATCAAGAATGATCTTTTTGGCTCCCTCCCTTTTAAGGTTTTGAACTGCCTGGCTGACTTCTGTGGCAGCATTGGTTGTAAAATCGCTGAGTTTAATGTAGCCCGTTTCCCCGTCCACCATACCGTGGTAGGGCACATTGCTGATGACAATCTTTTTCCGGGTAAGGTTGAAGGTGAGAGTATCTTCCCCGCGCTTTACCTGCACCTGCACTTCGGTATTGGCAGGCCCCTTTAGAAGAGCGGAAATTTCCGCTGTGTTTTTATCCACCACCTGAACCGAATCTACCCGTAGCAATTCATCCGCTACTTTTAGCCCGGAAAGTTGAGCAGGAAATCCCTTGTAAGGCATTAAAATCATGTTAGCCCCAACCCTGTTTCCTATTACTGCTCCTACTCCCCCGTATTCACCGGTAGTCATCATCCTGAAATCATCCGACTCTTCCTCCGGGATGTATTCGGTATAAGGATCCAATTCGGCCAGCATGGCATTAATGCCTACCGTCACCAACTCATCCGGATCAATCTCATCCACGTAATAGGAATCCAATTCCCTGATCAGGGAGGCAAAAATATCTAGGTTTTTGGCAATACTAAAAAGCTTGTCGTTCTTGGGATAGAAAGAAAACAAGGAAACGGTCACCCCTATCAGCAGAAGCGTGCTCAGCAGAACTTTTTTTGATTTCAACTTATTCATTCTTAGGAAATTTTGCTTTGGGGATTTTTTGCAGGATCTTTTTCACCTTCGGCTCGATCTTATGATACCCCATTAATTCCTGAGATACGTAAACCAACGCGATAAGTTTTTTCGTAACCCCAGGCTCCACCAGGAGAAATTTATTTAATCGATAAGCTTCTTTTACCCTTCGTTTGACGTAGTTTCGGTGAACAGCCTTTCGAAGTTTCTTTTTCGAAACCGACACCAAAACCTGATTTTCAGCTGCCGCCTCCTGATCCAGCCAAATGACCTTGAAGGGGTATAAAAAAAAAGAGGAACCTTTATCAAAAAGTTCCTTTATTGACTTTTTGGAATGTAACCTTTCATCCTTTGAAAATTTACAATTCCTCATGTACAGCAATCTAGTCTATCTGTTAAAGATAGCAAAAAAAGCATTATTTCTTCAGTGTCTTCTCAGAAGAAACCGATAATTTATGCCTGCCTTTTGATCTTCTTGCTTTTAGCACCCTTCTGCCGTTGGCAGTAGACATTCTTTCTCTGAAACCGTGCTTGTTTCTTCTTTTCCTGCGGGAAGGTTGAAATGTTCTTTTCATTATTGCTATCTTTTACTTTTCTATCAGGTAATTTTAAAGGACTGCAAAGATAGATAGGTTTTTTTTATTTACAAACCAGTGGCTTACTTTTGTTTAGGACCTAATTCATTCTATCCATGATTTATACCCTTTCCACACCGATTCCTTCTTCCCAGATTCTGGAAGTCCAACTCGATTTCCAATGCGAAAAAGAAGAGCTCGTCCATCTGCAACTCCCTTCCTGGCGACCCGGCAGGTATGAAATCGCCAACTACGCCCAGTACCTTATAAACCTGGAAGTTCATGGTCCGGCAGGGCCAGTCGATTGTCAAAAAAAGACCAAAGACCTATGGGAATTTACCGCCCCGGACCCCGGGTTGTACCGGATGAATTATACCTATCATGCTGCCCAGTTCGATGCCGGGGGCAGTTGGGTTTCCCCAGACCTGGTTTATATCAATTTTATCAACCTGGCATTTGTCCTAAATGGCCGTGAACACGAGCCGATTACCCTCCAATTGAACGTTCCAGATACCTATCAGGTCGCCTGTGCCCTGGCCCAACCCGAACCCGGCTTGCTTCAGGCTAAAAATGTCCAGGAATTGGTAGACAGCCCGCTTTTGGCCGCCAAAAAACTGCATCATCGTAGCTATCAGGTTAACGATAGCCAATTTCATTTATGGGTTTCTGGAACCGTTTCCTTTGATTGGGACGACGTTCTGAAACAGTTCAGGAATTTTACCCTAAAACAAATCGACGACTTTGGCGATTTCCCAGCCAATGCGTATCATTTTCTGATTCACTTACTCCCTTTCCCGCACTACCATGGCGTGGAACATAACTACTCCACCGTCATCACCCTGGGGCCAGACCATCTGATGGCTACCAAAGTAGGGATGGATCGACTAATGGGAATCTGCTCGCATGAATTATATCATTTTTGGAACGTTTGCCGGATACGGCCAAAAGCGATTCAGCCTTATGATTTTTCCAAAGAAGCCTATCTGCTAGAGGGGTTGATTGCGGAAGGCGTTACCACCTTTATGGGGGACTTTTATTTGCTGAAGTCCGGGTACTATTCTACCAGGGAATACCTGGACAAAATGGAAACGCTTTTTGAAAGGGGCTTTGAAAACCAGGGATGGAAAAACCAATCCATCATCGATTCGAGTTTTGACCTGTGGCTGGACGGATACAAAGCGGGGGTCCCTGATAAAAAAGTGAGTATCTACACCCACGGAGCATTGCTGACCTTCGCAGTCGACCTTTTGCTATTACAAAATGGTCGGCGAATGCATGAGGTCATGAAAATCATGTGGAGCAGGTTTGGGAAAACAGATAGGGGTTACACCCTGGAAGATTTTCGAAAAACGATCCTCTCCCTTTCTGAAAACCCCGGAAAAATGGACTCGTTTTTTGAACGTTTCGTCTTAGGTAAGGACGATCTCTACCCCCTGTTAAAATCCCTGCTAATGGCGATCGGACTTGAGGTTCAACAGGTGAAAAAAGAAAGTAGTCTGGAAAGTGCGTTTGGAGTAAAAACAGATCATAAAGGAAAAATCATCCGGATCCATTCCCAATCAGCAGCCTATCAGCAACTCATGATACAGGACGAAATCCTCACTTATAACATTACTGAAAATGGTGCTCACTTAACAATAAGGCGTTGGCAGCAAGAAAAGACCGTCTATCTGCCGCCATCGGATCAATCCTATTTCATGAATTACCGGATTCGACAGACGGGTAACCCAGAGCATTTTGAAAGATTTATCCGGCTATAAACCATACCCGGCCGCTGGAAGAAAACCAACGGCTAAAAATCACGTATAAATAGCTGTAAAACAAGTCTATAAAGCCATGGACACCTTGCATCAAATTGAACATTGGGCCGATAGGCACCATCCCAGGTGGATTGATTTCGTTCGCATTAGTTTAGGCCTTTTTATCCTATACAAAGGCATACTATTTATCTCTGACACAGAGGCGTTGATGAACCTGATTGGAGAAATGGATTTAGGTTTTTTTCACATGGCTCTTGCTCACTATGTGGCTTTTGCCCACATCGTGGGAGGGATGTTGATTGCCATGGGCCTATTAACCCGATTGGCTGTAACGGTACAGCTTCCTATTTTGATCGGAGCTGTATTTTTTGTCAATATGGACTCTAAATTTCTAACCGTTACCAATAACGTAGAATTTGTGCTTTCCCTGATGGTTTTAGTACTACTCCTTGTATTTCTGGTATTTGGATCTGGAAAATTTTCTATCGATGATTATATGAAAAATCATCCCACCGCTTAACGAAACAAGGGAACTACTGTTCCCCTTTCATTTATTCAAACAGGGAATCATCTAATTCTTGGTTGATTTGAATATCGATTAGACGAGTCTCCAGTGGCACTGGTAATACCGCGTTAGAAATGGAAACTTTCATAGGAAATTTAACACCCTCTATTTCCTGATAATCCCGGAATTCAACATCGCCAGCAATTTCCGCTGTCATTTTAAGTTTATACCCGCTTTCTATGCTGAAGTATTCCTTGCTCTTCAATCCTTCGGTGCTGGTCACATGCAGCGTATAGGCTGGCTCTCCGTCAATCTCGGTCGTTTCACCCATGCGCATGGTAAACCCCATCTCCTCATAATACAACTCAGGAAAGGCATAAATATTGGTTTTTAGGGTTTCTAATTGGTCAGCACTCAGTGCCTGAACCTGCCCCATGGCACTCATGTATCCTTCATTATTATTGACTACGGTTTTTTGGACTACGTTTCCATCCATCACAACCTGTTGCATCATTCGCAGGTTTTCGATGTCGCGGACAGTGCTCATTTCCACGGCCATGCCCTGCACCTCGGCCTCCATGACCAATACCAGGGTCTTTATCTCGCTAATTTTTTCTGCACCGCCAATGGCATTCACATAGGCATCCAATACTTCCTTCGGAGTCTTTTCAGAAAAGGGCTTTATATCCCCATACAATCCTGCTACAGAAACGGTGGAAACCAGTATACCTGCTGCGATGACCAGAAAAATAAATTTTTTCATGCAACCTCTCTAACGTAATTTAAAATTAATTAAAATCCTGATCTGACAAAGGTACATTTAATTCCAGATTTTCAACCTTGGAATTTAAAGGCACCGGGATCATCGGGCTTTTTAAGATCATGGTTACCGGAATTTTCACTCCCTCAAACTTCTGGTAATCGGAATACGTGGTTTCTCCGGAAATCTGATTTTCACTTTTCAACTTCAGGCCACTATCCATACTGTAATAATTGGTTACCTTGCCTCCGGTAGGATTGGTCACCACTAATTTATAAGCTGCCTCCCCTTCTATCTCAGCCGCCCCATCCAGTTCCAGTGTGTAGCCCATGGATTCATAATACAATTCCGGTATCAACCAAAGGGATGCCATTTTCACATCCTCGTACTGCTCATCCGTCAGGGTTTGCGATTGCCCCATGGCACTGACGGTTGCTTCTCCGTCTTTAAGAATGGTTTTGGAGGCCTCATTGCCCATCATCATTACTTTTTGGATCATGCGTTGGTTTTCCATATCGTGAACGGCCAGCATGGTTAGCTGCGATCCCTGCACTTCTGCAGACATTTCCATTTTGGCAGAGTGAATTTCAGCCGCCGCATCCTTGCCACCTATGGCTGCAAAATACTGATCCAACACCTCCGAAGCCGTCGCATCCGCATCGGACAGATTAATTTCCTGAACCTTGTCTCCTTCATTAGAGTACAATTCCACTTCTCCAAACCGGGCCAGCCCTTCTTTGATATCGGATCCGTTTCCGACCACGGTGATGTAAAGGTTATCAGGCTTCATGTATTTTTCGGCTGCTGCATTGATGTCCTCAATGGAAAGGGCTTCCAGGCGTTGCAGGTAATTGCTGTAATAGTCGTCCGAAAGACCATAGCGTGCAGTATTGATGGCAAAGGTGGCAATGGTATTGGGGTTTTCAAGAGACCTGCCAAACCTTCCACTCAAATTGGCTTTTGCGGTTTCCAGTTCCTCTGCTGTGATGCCATTTTCCGCAATATTTTGTATTTCATATAAAATCTCATGAACTGAGGAGTCGGTTACCGCATTTCTAACAGAAGTATTTGCAGAAAACCGGGCAATTAACCTATCCGAACCAAAACTGGAGCGCGCTCCGTAGGTATATCCTTTGGTTTCTCTGAGATTTCCGTTTAGCCTGGAATTGAATCCCTCGCCTAAAATAAAGTTCAATACCCGGGTGGCCATGTAGTCTGGATTCGCCAGATCCATTTCCACCGGATAGGAAACGTTTATGACCGATTGTACCGCAGAGGACCGATCGTGCAACGCCACTTTATTTTCTGCAGGCAGTTCGGGCTTTGCATAGTCAAATTCGGGTACCTCTCCCTTTTCCCAGGATGCAAAATAGGATTCGGCCAATTGCTTCGCCTCCGTTTCGTCGATATCTCCCACCATTGCCAGGTAGGAAATATTCGGTTTGAAGAAAGTCTTGTAATATTCCCGAATGTCGTCAAGGGTCACGTTTTCGACGGTTTCCTCGGTCATTGGTTCTCCATAGGGATGATCCTTGCCATATACGATTGCACTGGATATCAAATTCGCCAAATAGTCCGGATTATCCTTCGAGGAGGCGATGGAGGTAAGCGTTTGCTTTTTTAGTTTGTCCAGTTCATCCTCCGGAAATACCGGATTGTTTAGGACATCTGTCATTAAATCCAGGATTTCCTCCTGGTGCTTTTTCAGGGAAGAGCCCGAAAGAGATGTAGAACTCGCACTCAAAGAGGCCCCAATAAAATCCACCGCTTCATCCAATTCGTCTTTTGTCCGGGATTCGGTTCCAGCCTTCATCATGTCTCCCACAAAACTGGTTAATCCGGCTTTTTCCCCTTCAAAAAGGGGATCACGATCCAGTATTAAATAAAAAGACACTCTGGGAAGTTTATCGTTAGGAACCACAAACACCTTAAGCCCATTGTCTAAGGTAAAGGTGGCAGGCTTATCAAAGGCTATTGTTGGAGCTGGCCCGGGTTCAGGTAAAACCGATCGGTCTACCTGTGCGAAAACAGTACTGGTAAGAAGCCAGGCAAAAAGCAATAATGATAGGTTTTTCATGGTTTTCAGCGTTTAAAGATTATTCCTGATTGGCTGCGGTTTGTTGGGATTTTGGCAGGTAATAGAGCACTACCCTGCCGTCCAGCGTGAGGTATTCCTTCGCAACCCGCTGTATGTCTTCCCTGCTTACCTCCCGATACTTTTCGAGCTCCCGATTGATATACCCGGTATCTCCATAAAATAACCTGGATTCTGCCAGGTTTTGGGCGATGCCCTCTACCGTGGCATTTTTGCTCACCAGGTCACTTTCGATAATATTCTGCAACTTCTGGAAATCCCTTTCCGATATGCCTTCCTCCTGAACTTGCCGGATCAATCCATCAATCTCACTTTCCAGATCCTCGGGCTCGACCCCCATATTGGTAATCCCGTACATGATGAAAATACCCCCATCTTCCAAATCCAGCGGGATGGCAGCGATGACCAGTGCCTTTTGCTGCTTATCTACCAGTTCCTTGGTCATCAAGGAAGAGTTACCACCGGTAAGGTAGGTGGACAGAATTTCCATAGCATAAGCATCGGGATGGTTCTTGGGAGGCAGGTTGTAAGCCTGGATAATCGCCGGAATTTGAATGTTGTCGTAGATGACATCTCGAATCTCTTCTTCTTTTCGGGGTTCTTTTATTTCAGGCCGATAGATTTCTTCTTTACCTTGTGGAATTTCAGCGAAATACTTCCTTACCCAATCTTCGGCTTGTTCATAATCAATATCTCCTGCTATGGTAAGGATAGCATTATTGGGCACATAGAAATCGTTGTAGAATTTCATAAACTCATCCAGACTGGCCGCATTCAAATGCTCGAGAGATCCTATGGGTGCCCACTGATAGGGATGTTTGGTGTAAGCCCTTGCCAGGGTTTCCGGAAGGATGGTTCCATAAGGCTGATTATCATAGCGCTGCCGCTTTTCTTCTTTGACCACCTCTCGTTGGGTTTCCAGCCCCACCTCATCGATTTTTGCATGCAACATGCGCTCGCTTTCCAGGTAAAGAGCCAGCTCCAGGTAGTTTGAAGGCATCAACTCATAATAATAGGTGATGTCGTTGCTCGTAAATGCGTTCAATGCTCCACCATTACTTTCCACCAGGTCCGTGTACTCTCCCCTTTCAATGTTTTCAGAGCCTTCAAATAGTAAGTGCTCGAAAAAATGGGCAAACCCTGTACGTTCGGGATCTTCATTTTTAGATCCTACGTGGTACAGGACAGAAGTCACCACGATCGGTGTCTTATTGTCCTTGTGCATGATCACATGTAGCCCATTGTCCAGGGTAAATTCCCTAAAGTCAATTTTGGTCTGACCAAAGGCCATTGTTTGCATAAGGACAACACAAACGAACCAAATAGATAGCTTTTTCATAGGTAAGTGATATAGTTTCTGGTTGTTTACGAATGGTTTTATGATCCAAACCGTTCACTAATGTAAAGAGTTATGGTTTAAATTTTTCGTTTGTAGGAAAAAACTTGACTAAAATGTGAGCATTCACACCTTAATCTTTTCTACTAACGCTTTTGATGCAGCAAGGTTTTTTTCATGTTGGCTCGTTAAAATTTGAAAAAAATCCTCCGAAACCAGTTCCGGGTTTCGCAGCAATACCCCAAATTCTTTTGTGGCCTTTTTTTCTTCTTCCAGACAATATTTTGCGATTTCTTTTTCGTTATCGTGATCCAAAGAGGTTTTAAAGTTTTTCCAGGATCTTTGAAATAGATTTAAGAATCCTCCCTTTTCGATCGGTTGTCCTTCCAGCCGGTATATTTCTGTAATGAGGGCATCCCTAAGAACGATTTTTTCTTTGGCCCGTTCGATAAAAAATTCTTTGAAGGGCCCCTCTCCCAAGTTTCTGGCTGCGTCTTTGTATCCCTTGATGCTTTCATGGGTATGTCTGAGGATTTGGTTCAGGTAGTTGATCAGTTTTTGTTGAATAGCCATACGCAAAATTATTGATTTTAAGCGATAAATATACCAAAATGCTTTGGTCCTGCCTATCCTTGCCCGTAATAGCTTGGCAACCGGTTTGATTTTACCCTGGCATTCAATATCTTCACCACAGGTAAAATCTATTCCTCAATTAGCTCACAAAAAGACATGAAAACGAAATTCGGTGGCTATTGGCTATCTCCCCTATGCTTGGGCATTTTTTTGGTACTTGCCGGATGCTCACCCCAACAGAATACCCTGGTAGACAGTAAAGAAAATTGGTATAAGGGAAACCTGCATACCCACTCCTATTGGAGTGACGGGGATGAGTTTCCTGAAGTAATTATGAAATGGTATAAAGACAATGGATACCAGTTTGTTGCCCTTTCTGACCATAATATTTTCCAGGAAGGAGAAAAATGGGTAAGCATCCGACAGGACAGCGTGTATCGAAATGCATTTCAGAATTACCTCGATGAGTACAGCGATTCCTGGGTGTTTTATGAGGAGGATGGCGACGAGCTTCGGGTCAAACTCAAAACCTATGAAGAATATGCGCCTTTGTACGAGGAAAAGGAACGGTTCATCATGCTGCCAGCAGAGGAAATTTCAGCCGGATACGAGGGGAAACCTTTGCACCTGAATGCCACCAATCTCGACCAATTGATACAGCCCCGTGAAGGAGGAAGTGTTGTCGAGGTCCTGCAAAATAACATCAATGCCGTACTCGAACAGCGACAAGAATCCGGCAAACCCATGATGGTGCACATCAACCACCCCAATTTCAGATGGGCCATTACACTTGAGGACATGATTCGCCTCAAAGGAGAGCGGTTTTTTGAAGTCTATAACGGACACCCGGCAGTCAACAATCTGGGAGATTCCACGCGACTGGGCTACGAAGAAATGTGGGATTTTATCAACATCGCTTACCTGGAAAAAGGGCAGCCCTTGCTTTTTGGACTGGCTACGGATGACAGCCATAGTTACCACGAGCAATCCTCCAAACTGGCCAATGCCGGCAGGGGTTGGGTAGTGGTGCGGGCTCCGGAACTGACTCCCGGAGCTCTGATCCAGTCCCTTGAAAAAGGAGATTATTATGCTTCCACGGGGGTGGAACTCGAAGAGGTTCGGTATGCTGATAACCTGCTAAGCATTCGGGCCAAACCAAAAGATGGGGTTACCTATACCTTACAGTTTATCGGTTGTAAAACCGGAGAAAAAGAAACGGTCGTTTTGAAAACCGTTTCAGGCAATGAAGGTGAATTTGAAGTCGCAGATGACTTTCAGTTTGTCCGTTGCAAGATCGTATCCTCCGAAGCACAGGAAAACCCGGTAGAAAACATGAAATACCAACAGGCCTGGACACAACCGGTAAGGCCCAACGGAGAACCTTTGGGAAATTAATAGTTCGCCGGCTAGTTAGTATCAAGTTTTCTTTCCCGAGGGGGAAAACAAACCATCCTGTTTAATAGTAATGAATACTGACCGGTTTGGCATTGGCGCTTACCGGCAAGCAGACCTGTATTAAATCAATCCACTCATGTTGCAAGCGCTCAAACTTTTGGCCCCTTTGGCCTTCATTTGGTTAACCTTTTCCCCAGTTATCGCTCAGGAAGCAAAAAAAATCAGCCTGGAAGATGTTATCAAAAAGGGAATATTCCGCCCTGAGACGGTCAACGGGATCAATTGGATGAAGGACGGGCGCTATTACACAGCGCTGAAAAAAAGCAATGGTTTCTCCCAGGTAGTTCAAATCAACCTGGAAACCGGTGAAGAATCCCGGATTCTGATCGATGGGCAAGAACTGGGACTGAACTTTAGCAACTACGCCTTTAACCCGGATGAAAGCATGGCACTGCTGGAATCTGAAGTGGAACCCATCTACCGGAGGTCCACCAAGGCTGTATTTCACCTGTTTGACCTTCGCACAGAACAGTTGCGCCAACTTGAAAACGGAGAGAAGATTTCGTATGCCAGTCTGTCCCCAGATAATACCCGAGTGGCGTATGTAAAGGGAAATGACCTTTTCTATGAAGTGTTAAGCACCGGGAAAAAGGTACAAGTTACTTTTGACGGGGAATCCAATTCCATTCGCAATGGGGCTGCGGATTGGGTATACGAGGAGGAATTCTCCATGGCCAAGGCCTTTGAATGGTCACCCGATGGCAGCAAACTAGCATTTATTCGTTTTGATGAGCGGGAAGTACCCCTCTTTTCCATGCAGCTATGGGGTACCCTATATCCGGAAAATTATCAATTCAAATATCCCAAGGCAGGAGAAAAAAATGCCGAGGTAAGCATACAGGTGTACGATTTGGATATGGACCAAACGCAACTTATCGACACCGGAGAAGAAAAGGACATTTACCTCCCCCGCATGTATTGGGCTGGCGACAATAGCAACCTGGCGATCATTCGTCTAAACCGGCTTCAAAATCGTAAGGATATTCTTTTTGCCAACCCCAATACGGGCACTGTAAAAAAAATCCTAACCGAAACTTCTGAAACCTACATAGACCTCAACTACAACGACCACTTTATTTTCCTGCCTGAGAACAAGGGCTTTCTGACTACCTCTGAAACGGACGGCTTCAAACACATTTATCATTACGATCTGGAAGGAAACCTAGTCCGGCAAATTACCGAGGGAAAGTGGGAAGTGACCGAGTTGGTAGGGGTAGACCTGAATGATAAACGCGTATTTTACCTATCCACCGAAGTTTCACCCATGGAACGGCATTTCTACGCTATAGGGATGAATGGAAAAAACAAGCAATTGTTGACTCCGGAAAGTGGAACTCATGCCATTCGCATGAGTCCGGATCACCGTTTCTTTATCGATGCGTACAGTTCCGTTACCAAACCGTTACTAAGCAGGCTGATGAACAGCAAAGGCCGTTTGATCACCACCCTGGAAGAAAACGAGGATTTGAAAGACCGAATGAAGCATTATGCCTACCGACCTAAAACGTTTTTTTCCTTTCCCACAGCCGATGGCACCGAATTGAACGGGTACCTGATCCAACCGGCTGATTTTGACTCCTCCAAAACGTATCCCCTATTGCTGTACGTTTACGGGGGGCCGGGTTCTCAAAATGTGATGAACTCCTGGGGCAGCACACGTGATTGGTGGCACCAACACCTGGCCGCAGAAGGATACCTGGTCGCCTGTGTGGACAACCGAGGCACCGGCGGTCGGGGCAGGGATTTTAAACATAGCACCTATGCTCAACTGGGGAAATTGGAAACTCAGGATCAATTGGCGGCGGCGAACTATCTTGGTGCCAAGCCCTACATTGATGCGGAAAGAATCGGTATCTGGGGCTGGTCTTACGGCGGCTACATGTCCTCCCTGGCATTGATGATTGGGCACGAGCTGTTCAAAACGGCCATTGCCGTGGCTCCAGTTAGCAGCTGGCGGTACTATGATACTATCTATACCGAAAGGTACTTGCAAACCCCTCAGCTTAATCCTGGAGGGTACGATGATTTTAGCCCCATCAGCCATGTAGACAAGCTCAAAGGAAATTTCCTTTTGATCCATGGTACCGGTGATGACAATGTCCATTTTCAGAATTCGGTAGAGTTGCTGGACGCGCTGATTTCAGCCGATAAACAAGTGGATACTTTTTATTATCCCAACCGCAACCACGGTATTTACGGGGGCAACACTAGCTGGCACCTTTACCGGATGATGACAGACTATGTAAAAGATAAACTGTAGGTAATCCGGTATAATTGAGCATATTTTTTTGGTTTTCAGAGAAATAATTCTAAATTCCCTACTTATAAATCCGGAATCATGAAAGAAACGATCCATACTGCCCTGCAAACCTTAAGTTTAATCGCTGTGATCGGCCTGCTTGCCTGGTACTTCGTCGGGAGCAGCGTTCCTACCAATACCCTTTTTACCTGGATGATACTGGTTTTAATTGTAGCCGAAATCGGCAGTCTGGTTTTGGTGGGCAGCACGTTTCCCGAAAGCTATACTTCATTTAAAGTGGGGATCATTGCGGCTTTATTTATTTTATTGGGAATCAAAAACATGCTGCCTTCATTTTTTATCCCGCTCACCATTGCTCTGATGGCGGTCAACTTTCTCTATAATTTCTACACCAGCAGCAAACGAAGAAAGGGAGGCTATAAACGGAGGCGAAAATCCGTGCGAAATTAAACGGCAGAAAGGCACATGGTATCGTCTTGGCCCTATTCAACTACCTATTTACCCATTAAAATCGTTCAATTCTATTCAGTCAATGTTCATTAATGGACAGTATAGACCCCATTAATAGATTGATTATCAATTCATTTAATCAATTTTTAAAACTATTTTTTATCTTCCCTGATTTTGTTTTCACTGATATGCTTTACTCATTTTTACAAAACCTGTATCAGTACCAAACAAATTCGGATTCTTTCGTACGCTTTCGATACAACTTCTAGCTTTCGGAGCATCCTAAAAGGGTTTCATCCGAATTAAAAAATTTTCACCGGTTAACCGGTCCTCCAGTTACCCATTTTTCATGGTATGGCGTTGGTAATGATTCAGGAAAATTCAATATCCAACAAATGCACACATCCATGAAAACGTTAGCAACTCTAGTATTGACATTCAGCCTCGCACTTGGAGGTATGGCGGCTGATAAAAGCCTGATGGAGATATCATCCATAGAAGCGAAAGAACAGCGATTCACATTAAGATTAACGGAAGCAGCAGGCCAGGTTAGGGTATCGATATACAATCCGGATGGAAAACTGATCGATAGAAACCACTACAAGGTGGTTTCACCCCTGAATATTCCCTACAATCTGTCAAAGATGCCCGAAGGGAATTACAAGGTGAAACTGGAAACCAAAGAAGAAACCGTTAGTTTTGAAGTGGAAAACAGGAAAAAGGTCGAAAAAAAGCTCCTGGCTTACACTGAAATGATTGATCCTAACACCTTTACGCTTAAAGTACTCGGGATCGAAAAGCCCGGCACGGAGGTCACTATTTTTGACAATAGCCACACTAAAATCGCTACAGATGTTATCCAGGAAACGGGTGGCTTTGCCAAAAACTACCACCTTAAATTTCTGAAAGTAGAAGAAGTCTACCTGCGGGTAAAAGACGCGGAAGGCCGCATTAAATACCTGTATCTGGACTAAGAAATCAATCTGATTTGGTTAAGGGAGGAAATAGGCATGAAAAGCTTACTCCTCCCTTTTCTTTTTACTACTCCTTTGAATTTACGGTACTATTGTTCCAGAAAAGAACGAATAAAATAAATTGACTGTGGGATTTGTGCCACGGATCGGGACGACTCATCTTCGATGATCAAAAAATCCGTTCCTGCCTTTTTTGCCTGTCGGATAATGCCCTCTACGTCTATGTCTCCGTTACCTAAAACTACATTGGATTCTACGTCGCCGGTTCCGTCACTGGTACCGGAAGTTCCTTTTTTTCGATCCTTCAGGTGCAGCAAAGGAAACTTTTCAGGATGGGCCTCCAGGATTGCCAAGGGGTCTGCCCCTGCCATTTTCACCCAAAAAACATCCATTTCAAAATCGAAATCTTCCGCATTTTCTATCATATAATCAAACAACGTTCCTTCTCCATAATCCTTAAACTCGTAGCCGTGGGGATGGTAGCAAAAGGTAAGACCGGCATCTTTCACCAGCTTTCCCGCTCTATTAAAGACCGAAACCGCTTCTTTAGCATCTGCTTCTCCAAAATTTCCGGAAGTATGCGGGATCCAAAAAGTCACAATATAGTTCGCCCCAAAGAACTTTGCCCGATCAATAACAGCCTGCGGATTATCCCGCATTTCCTCGAACGTTCCGCCAACACTTACCAGCTGCAGGTTGTATTTATCCAAAAGCGCCTTGTACTTTCTTTCACTCATTTCATAAGTACCGCCACCTTCTATATATCGGATGCCCCATTGATTGATGATTTCATGGTACCTTTCTACATCCATTTTCATTTGTTCCCGAAGGCTATAGAGTTGAAGGCCGATTTCCTGTGCCTGAACGGGTAACATAAAGGGGATGGAGCTAAAGAACCATAGGCACAAGACTAGAATTGGTTTTTTCATCATTAAGAATTAAAGGTTATTTGTAAGAAAAACCAAGACCCACAGGAATTAGGTGTCCAACTGTAACAGGAAACTAATTTAATAGCGGGCGGAATCAACCTAATCCTCCTTAAACCGGTCCAACACGTACAGGAAGATGTTAAAGGATAGCGTGGAACCCTCCTCTGATGAGGTTTCACCATTTTGAATCTCTTTATCACCGGTATCCTGATAGACAGACCGGCCAGGATCCCCGTCTGCCCTGGAGTAACCTGAAAACGACCTCTTTTCGGATTTTTCGATGGATTTATCCAACTGCTTTTCAGAAACATGCGGATGGTAAGAAACCTCTTTGTCCTGTTCACCTGCAATTATTTCTCCGGCTTCTTTTTGTCCATAAGACAGGGTAGTAGAAAAAACACAAAATAATATCCCTAAAAATAGGATTTTTAAGCTGATTGTTGAAATTTTATTTTGTGTGAACACTTGGCAGCTCTGTTAATGTACCTGAAAAACGCCTTTCCATTATATAATGTTCCAATAATACAAAAAAAATTACCTGACTGCAAACGTTCCTATTGAATCCTATTGTCATGGTCGCTGGTAAATTGGTTCCACAAGCGGCGTAATAGCAGGCCAAATGCTGGAAAATCTAGAAATAATTACTTTACCTTTGGCAGGCGTAACGTAAGCAAATCGGCTATGATCGATATCATCCATCTCCATACATTTGCAGCGAATCAACCAGGTTATTTTTTAAAAGGAACCGCTGCTGATCGGATAGAACAGGTATCCATTGATTCCAGGAAAATACAAAACGGTACTCAAACGCTTTTTGTGGCTTTGGAGGGAACCCGGAGTAGCGGTTGGCATTTTGCAAAAGATGCCTACCAGAAAAATGTCAGGAACTTTATCTTGCCCACAGAGGCCAACTCGGCGGAACTTATTGAAAGCCTTTACGGAGCCAATATGCTATTTTGTGACGCTCCTCTGGAAGCCCTTCAAGCCTTGGCAACGTTTAACCGGGAAAAATTTTCAGGTCCGGTGGCAGGAATTACGGGAAGTAACGGCAAAACGATCGTCAAGGAATGGTTGTCTCAGGTCCTCTCGGCTAACTATCGGGTGTGGAAAAGTCCCAAAAGCTATAATAGCCAAATTGGGGTAGCACTTTCCGCCCTGGGCATGGAGAGCAAGCATCAGGTGGCCTTGCTGGAAGCTGGTATTTCCAAGCCGGGTGAAATGCAATCACTGGCGGCTATCATCCAACCCAACCTGGGGATATTTACCAGCATTGGAAGTGCTCATGATGAGCATTTTGAGGATCTGGAAACTAAAATCGCTGAAAAATGTCAACTCTTTGCGCACTGTAAGTATATCGTTTACCGAAAGGATCACACAAAAATCCATAGGTATCTGGAGCAACATTTTACTTCGGAACAGCTGGTCAGCTGGTCTGAACAAACCGGTGCGGATTATACCCTTGCGCTCCGGCCGGATGGGAGGCATACAAAAATCCTTTTGATCGGTAAAGACCTGACCACTTACACTTTTTCCAGTTCCTTCCGGGATCCCGCCTCCCTGGAAAATATCCGGCAGGTAATCGTTTCCGCCCTTGTTTTGGGAATGACTGCAGCTTCCATACAGAAGGGCCTGGACCTGCTTCATGCCATCGATATGCGGCTAACGGTAAAGCAGGGTATCCAACGCTGCCAGATCGTTGACGACAGCTATAACAATGACCTTGCAGGACTGGAAATCGCCCTGGAGTTTATGAACCAACAGCGTCAACCGGAAGGAAGAAAAATATTGATTCTCTCGGAAATGCATCAGGAAGGAAACCGGCAATCGGTCCTGGCCCACACCATCCGATTACTAAAACACTACCGGATTGATCTGTTTGTGGGGGTAGGGAAAACTTTTGAAGCATATCAAGAAATTTTTCCCGCTGGCAGTAGGTTTTACCCGGATACCGATACCCTTCAGCAAAACATTTCCAAGCTGAACTTAAAAGATGACCTGATTTTGGTAAAAGGCGCCCGGACCTTTCAATTCGAACGCATCGTGAGTTCGCTGGAAGCGCAGGTACATGAAACGGTCCTGGAGATTAATCTCAACAGCATTCGTCATAATTTCAATTATTACAAACAAAAAGTAAATCCGGGCACCAAAGTAATGGTCATGGTTAAGGCCTTCGCTTATGGCAGTGGTTCTGCCGAAATTGGCAATTACCTGCAGCAGATTGGCGCTGATTACCTCTCCGTGGCCTATCCTGATGAGGGAGTATACTTAAGAGAGAAGGGGGTACGCTTACCCATCATGGTAATGAATTCCGGTGCCCGCCATATTGACCTGCTCCTTCAGCATCAGTTAGAACCGGTGGTTTACGAGCTCAGTGCGTTAAAAACATTGGCTTTGGCTACCAAAGAATCTGTTTCTATCCACCTGGAACTGGACACGGGAATGAGGCGGCTGGGGTTGGAAGAGCAGGACCTAAAGGAAGCCATAACCCTTCTGGAAGCCCATCCAACGATTCGCCTGGCGGGCATGTTTACTCACCTGGCTACAGCTGACGAAGCGATCCACGATGCTTTTTCCCGGGAACAATTGGCATTATTTGAGCGATTGCGCCAGGAAATCGGCAGCAAACTGTCCTACCGGCCCCTTTGCCATGTTTTGAATTCCGCAGGGATTATTCGGTATCCGGAGTTTGCCATGGACATGGTCCGGCTAGGAATTGGACTTTATGGCGTAGAAATAAGCCAAAAGGAGCAGGCGAAACTGCAACCTGCCCTAACCCTGAAAACCGTGGTCTCTCAAGTAAAATCCCTAAAAAAAGGCACGACTATCGGTTATGGCAGAAAGGGAGTCATGGCGGAAGATGGAGAAATCGCCACGCTGGCCATAGGATATGCGGATGGATACGACCGCAGATTTAGCAATGGTCATGCCTACGTGCAAATCAACGGGAAAAAAGCAGCCACTGTGGGGACCATTTGCATGGACATGTGTATGGTGGACGTAACCGGGATGGACGTAAGGGAAGGCGATGAGGCCATACTTTTTGGACAGGAACCAACGCTACAACAGCTGGCTGAAAAAATCGGAACCATCCCTTATGAACTACTGACCAGCATCGGCAGGCGGGTAAAGCGGCTTTACGTATTGGACTGAATTCCCAGTGGATTGGGTCCCTTTCTGGTGAAGAATTGCATATATTTTCGTTTATTTGTCGTTTAGTCCGTACCAGGTAGTTGGGATTTCCAAAATGGAACTTCCACTGCATGCTTCGGATAACGCTCAGTCAATCCAAATCATTGAAACCTACATCCCTGATGACATCCCATTCGGTTAGAAAAAAAACAGAAATAACGTTTTTTTTGTTTTTGATCGCTTCCCTGTTTTCATGTGAAGACACCTTGACCGATGAGGTGCTGATCTATGATAATGATTTTTCGGAATCAGACCTGGTCTATTTTGAGAAAGGAAGGTTATACGATTTTAACGACGACACGGTATTGGGTTATTTCCACCACGAGGAAATCTTACTGAAGCTGCCGGATTTACCATCCCACAATACCGTCAAAGTGACCATTGACCTGCTGCTCCATGACAGTTGGGATGGAAATCCGGACAATATCGGAGGGCCTGATTTCTGGTACATGAATCTGGATGGTATTCAGGTATTGAAAACGACCTTCTCCAACAGTCCCTGTGAGTCCACCTATTGCCTGTACCAATCCTACCCGGATAATTACCCCCGGTTTTACGAGCCTAAAACGGAAGCCGTGAGCAGTGACCTACCCGGTCGCTGTCAATACAGCAATGACATCGGCTGGACCAGCAGGTACCAAATAACCAAAATCATTCGGCACGACGAAAATGAATTGGAAATCGTCTGTGGAGATGAATTGAAACAAGAAAATGCAGCAGATCCCGTTTGTGATGAAAGCTGGTCCATCGCAAGGATACAGGTGAGCACCATGACTGTAAACTAATGGACAGATGAGAAAACGACTATTCCCTTTTTTCTTGACGACTGCTTGGCTGTTTCTCAGTTTGTTGACAGGTATTCCTACCGTCCTTGGTCAAAGTGTCAGTTTGAATTTACCGGTTTATGGCGATTTCATGCGTCGGCAGCAATTGCTGGGAAACCTCTCCGGAACCAGCAGTTTTATGATCCGGCCCTTATATCCCACAGAGGTTTTTAACAAATCCAATGGCCTGGACCTGGACGAAACATTCACAGATGAGGATCTATCAGAATTTAATTTCAGCACCAAGGACAACAAGGGGAGGTTTCAATTACTTCCCTTTATGATGAAGTCTCAGTTTAATGAGGCCTATGGTTTTGGAATCAACGATGGTCCCATGATTCCCAACAAAGGCATGCAATACCTGATTAATGCCGGGGTTTATTTTGAATACGGCCCGCTGAGTATCCAACTCCAACCGGAAGTAATGCATGCCACCAATAACTATTTCCAGGGATTTCCGCTGGACCATTGGGAAAGTACCTGGTTACAATATTACGAATGGCTGAATACCGCAGACATTCCAGAACGCTTCGGAGGATCTCCTTATACCTACCTATCTCTGGGACAAAGCAGCATCCGACTCAATCTCGGGGAATTTTCGGTAGGGATATCCAATGAAAACCTCTGGTGGGGGCCGGGAAGAAAAAGTTCCCTACTGATGAGTAACCATGCACCAGGATTTCTCCACCTGACGGTAAACACGCGAAAGCCTGTTCAAACTCCGATCGGTAGCTTTGAAGGTCAACTGATAGCAGGCAAATTGCAATCTTCCGGATTTGAACCTCCTCATCACAACTATTCCCATGCCAATACGCCACTTTACGTTCCCAAAAGACCGGACGAAGACTGGCGCTACCTATCCGGTCTGGTACTTAGTTATCAGCCCAAATGGTTGCCAGGTTTGTTTTTGGGATTTAGTTCCGTTTCGCAGATGTACCATACTGACATGGACCAACTATCCGATTACCTTCCTGTTTTTAACGGAGAAAAAGGGCCTGAAAGCATCTCAAAACCCAATGTGGACCAAAGAAACCAATTAAGTGCCGGTTATTTCAGGTGGATGGATAGCAGTGGTCATTTTGAATTCTACGGCGAATACGGCTCCAACGGTAACAGCAGGAGTCTCTATGACTTCCTCATCAATCCGGACAAAAACAGGGCTTTTTCCTTTGGATTTTCAAACCTGATTCCTTTAAAAAGGGAGGAAGAATTTTTCCAGATCGGTATGGAAATGACGCAGACCGGTCAGACCGTACGGGAAGTGATTTTAGCACGCAATAGTTGGTATACCCATCCACACGTTCGGCACGGGTACACCCATAAGGGCCAGGTTATAGGGTTTGGCTATGGCCCCGGGAGTAACGTGATTTCGCTCGATGCCGCCTGGGTGAAAGGGTTTAACCGCCTGGGATTTGAATTGGAATACATTAACCACAACAATGATTTCTATTACAAGCGCTTTGAAGAAATCAAAGATTGGCGGAGAAAGTACGTAGACATCGTTCCGTCTCTTTTAGCAGAATGGCGATTTGATAACCTGCTGGTTTCCGGTAAATTTCAACACGTAAATACCCTCAATTACAAGTGGTACCTGGAAAACCATCCGGAAATTTACTTTGTACCGGGATTAGATCAAACCACCTTCGTTGGGCAGGTAGGACTCACTTACCTTATTCGGTAATGCTTTGGTCAATACCCATAAGGGTATCCAGAATGAGCTCGCAGGCTTCTGTATAAAATTCCTGTTGTATGTTTTCGAAGGTATCGCTGGGTTGATGGTAATCCTTGTGGTCGTCAACGCCAAAATAAATAAAAGGGATTCCTTTTTCATGAAAAGGACCGTGGTCCGATGCCCTGCTCCAATCCTTTTCCCCGGGACCGCCATCGTTTCCCAAAACCAACCGAATAGAGGACCTACCCGCTGCCCGTTCTAAAAAGGAACGAAATTGAGGGTAAAATCGCGTACCTACCGCATAAAGTGTTTGATCATCGCTCCTGCTAATCATGTCCATGTTCACCACCAATTTGACCTCTTTTAGAGGGAAAGGAAAATCACGGATCAAGGCTCTTGCCCCTAATAGGCCTTTTTCCTCCGCATCCGTAGCTACAAAAATCATGGAATGGCGGGGGCTGTTTTTTGCAAAATAAGATGCCATCTGCAACAAAGCCGCCGTACCAGATGCGTTGTCATCAGCCCCGTTATAAATTACATCGCCTTTCTTTCCCAGATGGTCGTAGTGAGCCAGTACCAGAATGATTTCGGAGGTAGATGTACCGGGTATAAAACCCAATACATTTATCCCTTTTCCATCTTCTGCCTGATCTGGATCCAAGGTAAATTGCTGGAAAAAATCTGGAAACTGACTGCTCAGGCCCAGGGATTCAAAGCGATCCCGAATGTACGTTCTTGCCTTTTCACCTCCTGCTGTCATGGGAGCCCTTCCCTCCATCGCATCGGAAGAAAGTATCCGGATATCTTCTATTAATGTATTTTGGTCTATATTCTGAGCAGAAACAACCCATGGACCGGCCCAAAAAAGTAATAAAATAAGCGGGGTAATCGTTTTCATAACAGAAGATTTTACGTTGGCTTGTGTATATTCGTGAAAATACTAAACTTTCACTTCTAGATTTGATTTTGTTGACGAAATATATCCTTATCGCAGGCCTGCTTTTTTCAACCTCCCTGCAAAGCATCGGCCAAAATGAGGTGGTGGGTCAGTTTTTAAGCGGGAAGTCAGTCGTTTTTATTTCTGCCTCCACCACGGCTAGTCCTTCCTTCTCCTGGAAAGAACTGGCCGAGGAATTTCACCCCTCGCTGATAGCCGCCGGTGGGGATCCCATTGCCTATTATGAATTGGAGGAAGCCATCCTATCCGAAGCCATTAAAAACAGCTATGCTTCCTATTTTTCCCGAAGGTTGGTCGAAAATATTGTCCTACTGATAAGAAAAAATGACGGTCAATTTTACAGCCATATATTTCCCTTTACTGGCAATGGAAACATCATCGCACCCGGAGAAAATTGGTCCGGATCTGCCGAAGAATTGGAGGGATTGAAAAATCAAATCGAGGCCCTGAACATGGGAAGGCGCAGCGAAAATTTTCTGGTAATCGAAGTACCCGAGTATCCCCCCATCCCGGGCATGGAAAACAACACCGCCCAAAGTGGGTACCTTGCCGAGAACCCGCTAAATCTGGATGCCTTTAAATTGGGTGTCTTGCTCACAGGTGCTGCAGGAAACGAAGGCTTTCTCACCACATTCCGACATGATATTTACGGAAAACCGGAGCAAGAGGTGGCTACAGAACAGCGGGCAGAACGAGAAGGAATGGAATCGGTCTTTGAAGCCAATTACCCCTATGACGTAGTCTTCCTGACGGAAGCCAAATCCAATCAGGAACTGATTCAGGATGGGGTCCAGTTTCTGCTTATGAAACAGGAAGGCCGGGAAGCGGACCTGATGCAAAGCATGGGCCTGGACCCAGCCAGCAGTGATCAGCCGGATCGGGTGGTGGTTAAATATTTTATCCGTTTTTTGGTAAGAAACGAGCAGTATATTGGTACCAGCTGGGATGCCGATCCCAACTGGAGGGTCGCCTTGAAGGCTTTTTTGGAGCAAGTGTCTCGTTAATTTTAAGAACTAAATATTTTTCTCTTGCAATTAGTGGTTCTATTTTTGAAATGACCGAAGTTTATACTTCCTAGTCCATTTCGAAAAAATAATATTGCGTTATTTTATTTGACAAAAATATCTGTTATTTTTGACGCATAAAATATAATTTATAAAAGGTTTAAAATTTAAAAACCATTTTTTATTTTCCCATACAACTTATCGTAAGGCATGGTTAGATTATTGATTTTTGGTGTTTTTTTTAATTTAATAATTCCTACGATTATCGTTTGTGGCAAGCCAATACCTGTACCGGCTTATTCAAGTGTAACAAAACAGCACAAAATCACTTTACTGGAAGATTACTCTTATGAAATAGAAATAATCCAGACGACAAACATCTTTGATGCAAAAGGAATATCTCATGCCTCCTATCAGCTCTTTATAGATGAATTTACCACCCTTGACCATTTTGAAGTTCGAATAATTAATCCAATTAATGGCAAAACCCTAAAAAAAATTAAATCAAAAGACCTTGAAGAAAGATCCGTCATCGATAATGGGTCCATTTACCAGGACATTGTTTTGAAATATTTCAATATGGAGCCCTCTACTTTTCCCGTTAGGGTAGAAATGGCTGTTACTATCAAGAAATCTGGAAATTTTTATTTTCCCATCTGGCATCCACAAAACTACCATAACCAAAGCGTAGAGACCGCAAGTTTGGAAATTAATTATCCCACCGCCCTGGGAATTCGCCATAAGTCCCAACTATTCGACGGCAATTTCAACCACAAATCCGATGGAGAAACCCAAACACTTTCCTGGACCGTAGCTAATGTACCTCCTTCTGATAGGGGTACAGAAGAATCATCCCTCATTAGAATAACGCTTGCACCAGAAAAGTTTAGCATGGATGGTTTTGAAGCCAACATGAATACCTGGAAAGGTTTTGGTTTGTGGTTTTACCAACTGAACCAGGGAAGATCCGAGCTACCTGAGTCATTCAGGAATGAAATTCAGAACATGGTAAGAGATGCGGTAAACGAAAAAGAAAAAATTCAGATTTTATATCACTACCTTCAAAAAAATTACCGCTATGTGAGTATCCAACTCGGGTTAGGCGGTTGGAGACCCATGCCAAGTGAGGAAGTCCTTTCGAAGAAATACGGGGATTGTAAAGGATTAACCTTATTCATGCAGGCAATGCTGGAAGAAGTTGGAATAAGCGCGGATTACACGTTGGTTAGGGCAGGCGATGATGCCACATTTGATCAGCATTTTCCTTCAAATCAATTTAATCACGCTATTTTAAGAGTACGCTTAGGTCAAGAGAAATATTGGTTAGAATGCACTTCTAGTCACCTCCCTGCCGGCTTTTTGGGTTCTTTTACTAAAAATAGAAACGTACTGGTAATAACTCCTGAGGGCGGAGAAATTGACCATACCCCTGCATATTCGGAGCCTGATTATAATAGAACCAAAATCAACGCCTCCATCATTCTGCGTGAGGATGGCAATGCACAAATTGACGGAACAATAAGCTATCATGGATTTCCAGCAGAAACCATAACCATGAAAACATTCGATAAAAAAGAAGCGGAAATTTATAATGTCTTTAATACGCAAATTGGAAATAATGGTTTGGTTATAAATGAATTGCTTCTGGACAATACTATTCAATGGCAAAAAATCTCAACTTCGCTACAATTTTCAGGTATTGTTTTAAGGTACTTTAGAAATACAGGAAAAAGAGTATTCCTTCCGCTTTCATGGTTGAATTGGAAACAGGATGCCGGGAATTCGTCAGGAGTATATGAGGAGGAAGTTAGCATAAGAAAGCATCGGATGTTGGGGATTGAATCCATTCCGGATAATATCAACATTCAGGAGAAAAATTATGTCTTAAACGTTTTCATTCAAATCGGAGAACGAGATATCGTTATAACAAAACACGTAGAAATCAAAAAAACTGCCTCACTTACTGAGGAAGAAGAGAGAGAATTAATAAAAACCATTCAACAAAAATTAACAGGAGAATTAATATTTACCAAATTATAGTCCAATGATATCTATACGATTTTTAATATCGCTGGGAATTTTAACCCTTGCCCCGATGCTTTTAGGTGCCCAAGAGATGCGCTTTGGCAAGTACAGTGATTCAGAGTTTGGCTATAATGAAGTGGACTTTGAGCCAGATGCAGATGCTGTCGTGTTGCAGGAATCTTGTTATAGTTTTTTCTCAGGAAACGTTTTACATAATCAAATTCATCGAAGGATTAAAGTTTTGAAGGAGGCCGGTAAGGAGCAAGCAAATATAATATTGAGGTATTATAAAGGCGAAAACAAAGTTCAAGACATTTTTAAAATAAAGGCCCAAACAATTAACTCCACTAGTGGAGAAATTGAAATCGAAGAATTATCAAAAGCTGATTTTTTTGAGGCTGATGCTGGTGAAGGATGGCATGAAATCAGATTTACCTTTCCGAAGGTACAAATAGGATCAATCATGGACTTCTCTTATGAGAAAACAGATAAATCTATCATTTCTCTGGATGGTTGGGTATTCCAAAATGAAATCCCAACACTAAAATCCATTTATGATATTACTTTTCCGGATTTTCTGAAATACAAAACGTTTGGTCAGGGAATCAAAATGGTCAGCCATAATTCCTTAACAAATACCAATAACAATTATCGATGGGAGCTGGAAAATCTGAACGCATTCCGACCTGAGCCCTACATGGCACATTATACCGATTACCTGGAGAAAGTAGCCTTTCAACTGGAAGGCTACGAATTGAAGGAAATGGATATTTCCGGAATAGATTTTAATACCTACAAAAAGCTGTTTAATACCTGGCAGGATTTAGCAGATTTCTTCACCGGAAGCTATCATTATGAAAGCTTTTTGGAGCCAAAAAAAGAAGCGGGTATCATAAGCGAAATAGTTCTTCCGGAAAACGACACGTTAAGGCTTGCAACTGACATTTACGAATACGCCTCCAGTCAATATAATTTTTCCGGAATATCCAGAATCATTCCTTCTAAAGACTTTTCTGAAATGCTTTCCAGTAAAAATGGAGATAGAGCCGAAATTAATTTGTCACTACTGGCACATCTCAGGCAATACGGAATCGTTGCATTTCCCGTTCTGATTAGCAGCAAGGGAAATGGACGGTCCAATCTGGTACCTTTTCCTTACATGGATCAGTTTAATGAACTTATTATCGTTTCCTTAATCGGAAATAAAACCTATTTTCTGGATGCAACCGATCCTAACCTACCCTTTGGGTTTTTGCCGGAAAATTTTCTTGTCAACCAGGGCTTTTTATTGATGGAGGAGAATAGTGGTCTGATTGACATCCAAATACCTCATTCATCCGGTTATTATGCCTTCTCCGATATCACCCTTGAAGACGAACACACCTTAAAGAGAGAATCATCCCTCAAAGTCACGGATTTTGATTATGTACACAACTTTGGCATTCAACAAAATGAAACGATATCTCAGGAGGAATTCGAAAAAATTGTATTTACCGGTAATCAGGAAAACATAGAGACGATATCCATTAATGAGAACAAGAAATTTAGGAATCAGCTTTCGATAAACTACACTTCTAGCAAAGAACTCGACGGGGATAACACGCTTTACATTAATCCGTTTTACCTCATGCGGTGGCAATCCAATCCGTTTATAAGTTCCACTCGGGCATTTCCCATCGATTTTAACTATACGTTCACAGATCGGTATGCTACCAACATTAAAATTCCCGAAGGGTATATCCTGGATGATTTTCCGGAAAATACCGCAATAACGCTTCCAGGTGGCGCAATCACTTTCAATTTTGTAGTCAATGTTCTAGAAAATATAGCAGCTGTTAATGCCGTAATTAGCGTAAAAACCCATATCATTGGGGCGGTTGATTACCCAGACTTAAGGTACATGATAGACATCATCTCAAGCAAATTTAAAGAGCCATTGGTCTTGGTGAAAAGTAGTTCCATTGCACCAACCGCCTCTGTCGAATAGTCATTTGTAGTTTCAGCAGGGTTAGGTAGAAAAAGAGGCATGCCCATCGGACATGCCTCACACTTCGTTGTAGCAGATTTAATTTAGGGTGATAAACAACTTTTCTACTTTTTCAAAGTGCATTTACTTATCAATGGAGCCTACCACTCGCTTCATAAAGGTATTCATGGCCTCTTTTTTATCGGCTCCATCTTTAATCATCTGGTTGACCTCCAGGGTTCCTGACAAATTCGAAAGCAGCTCGCCTATGACATCCAATTCCTCGTCCTTAAGCGTACTAATCTCCGTCATGGATTCCAACAGTTCAATGGTTTCCACTACCCAGTCTTCGTCATTTTCCTCAATAAATTGTAATACGTGCTTAATTATTGGTAATCTCATCAATTAGTGTTTTTAGGACTTCTTCTTTATTTGTTTGTACCTGATTTACAATCGCTCCTTTACTGAATACCGCAAACGTGGGCAAATTGGTTACCTGCGCCAGTTTCCTCGACTCAGGTAATTTTTCGGCATCCACGTATAGAAAAGTGATGCCTTCATAGGATTTGCTCAGCCGTTTCATTTTTGGTTTCATAATTCGGCAGTTGCCACACCAGGTAGCCCCGTACTGAACCACTACCTTTTCGTTGTCCTGAATGACCTCTGATAAATTATCTGTTGTTAATTCCTCTAACATATTTATTTCCGTTTTAGCTTAATGAAGCTGCAAAGGTAATGACTATAATTTTCAATTTCCAATTGATTATCTCTATGAGTCATTGAGCAGATTTAATACAAATTCTTTTGGGCAAAGGGAATCAGGGCCAGGGTTACCGCCTGTTGGTAGTATTCCAGGCGGTTAACCACGCCATTGGTCAGGATTCCTACGGCTCCGTTTCCTTGTTTGGAATGGGTCTGTTGAAAAACCCGGTCGTCGGCTTCTCCCAGCTCCATTCCTTCGCGAACCAGCTTTGATATTACTTCCGGAAGGAAGAAGGTTCCGGTTTTGGCCTTTCCAATTTGATTACTCCCATCCAGGATAACCATCCAGGCAAAGGCTACCATTTGCTCCCCTACTTCATCCACACCGCCTTCGATCCCCACCCAATAATCAGCTTCGGGAAAGGCCTTTTTAGCCTCATAGGCCCTATTATAAGCACCGGTATAGGTTTCTACATCGCCGTGAGGCTGCTCGCTTACATTAGGGTCCACATTTAAACCTTCTACGATAAAATAATCTTCAAATAGCGATTGAAAGGCGTTTTCCGTGCATTTGATTTTTACCGGATTTTTACTTCCTACGATAACTAATTTTTGCCTTTTTTGTTCCTGGTAGTTTCTTCTTTTAGGGAATGCCATTGGGTGATTTAAAGTTGGAAATCGTTTGGTTTAGGCCATGTTATGATAGACCTGATTTACATCGTCATCCTCTTCCATCCGCTCGATCATTTTGTTGATATCTTCTTCTTGTTCAGCGCTAATTTCGGTGGTGGACATGGGAAAACGCTGCATATCTGCACTTATTACTTCTATTCCTTTATCCTCTAGTGCTTTTTGCATGTTGCCAAAATCCTCAAAGGCCGTATATACAAAAATTTCTCCTTCGTTTTCGTCTATGTCCTCCAGTCCAAAATCAATCAATTCGAACTCCAGTTCTTCCAGATCCCATTCATCCTTCGGAAAACGAAATACTGCCTTTCGGTCAAACATAAAACTCACGGAGCCCGAAGTTCCCAATGAACCGCCCGCCTTTGTAAAGTAATGCCGGATATTGGCCACCGTACGGTTGAGGTTGTCGGTGGAAGTTTCGACAATGACTGCAATCCCATGGGGACCATAGCCTTCGTAAACAATTTCTTCGTAGTCCTTTTCGTCCTTATTGCTCGCCCTGGTGATGGCCGCTTCAATTCGGTCCTTGGGCATGGAAGCACCTTTGGCATTCTGTATGACGGTCCGAAGTTTAGCATTGTTGGCCGGGTCGGGCCCTCCTGCCTTTACCGCCATTACGATTTCTTTGCCCAGGCGTGTAAACACCTTGGACATCTTACTCCATCGTTTGAATTTTCTTTCTTTTCTAAATTCAAATGCTCTTCCCATACCATTTTAGTTTTTCAGGTTTGTAAAAATAAATAAATTTTTCATTTGGACTATTATCCGATTCAAACAAAGCCAAACATATCTTCCCGTCAGGGCTCCATTCCTTAACCTATTCCCCTGGAAATTCGTATCAACAGCATATCCTAACCACCACAAACCCCGCAACGATGGAGCAAGCACTGCCAAACCTTCCCCAATCTCCTTACCCCATAGTGGTCATTGTAGGAGCCGGTTTTGCCGGGCTGAAACTTGCCAGGACCTTGCGAAATAAACCTTATCAGGTTATACTGCTGGACAAAAACAATTACCATCAGTTCCAACCCCTTTTCTATCAGGTAGCTACAGCTGGACTGGAGCCCAGTGCCATTTCCTTCCCCTTGCGGAAGGCCTTTCACGACACCCCGAATGTAACCTTTAGAATGGGAGGAGCCAAACGCATAGACCAGCAACAAAACAGGCTGTACACCGACATCGGATTTATTGACTATGATTACCTGGTCCTGGCCATGGGTGCCGACACCAATTATTTCGGAATGGAAAACATCATGAAAAACAGTATTCCTATGAAATCCGTCTCCGAAGCGCTGTTTATCCGGAATAAAATCATTTCCAATTACGAAAGGGCCATCACCATAGCGGACGAATCCAAAAGAAAGGCCCTGATGAACGTGGTGATCGTGGGCGGAGGTCCTACCGGGGTAGAGCTGGCGGGAGCGTTAGCAGAATTGCGTAATAAGGTATTCCCAAAGGATTACCCACAGCTCAATTTCGACAATATGAAGGTGGTACTGGTAGAAATGGGTCCATCGCTTTTGGCCGGCATGAGTGCAACCTCGGGCGACAAGGCTAAAATCTATCTGGAAAAACTTCAGGTGGAAGTACTGTTGAATACCGCCGTTGAAGACTATGACGGCCTGCATGTCATCATCAAAGGAGAAACCCGTTTTCAGACCCATACCTTGCTCTGGGCTGCGGGAATCGCCCCCAACTTCATAGAAGGAATTGCGGCTGATCAAAAAGCAAAAGGGGGACGCCTACTGGTCGATGAATTTAACCGGCTTCACAGTGGTGAAAATATCTACGTGCTGGGTGATGGCTGCCTGCAGGTGATGGAGGATTACCCCAAAGGTCACCCACAGGTGGCACAGGTAGCCATACAGCAGGCTAAAAACCTGGGAAATAACTTCCTTGCGAAACTAAACGCCAAGCCAGAGAAACCCTTTCGCTACAAGGACCTGGGAAGCATGGCCACCATAGGAAGAAAACTCGCCGTGGTGGAATTGCCCTTCGTCAAGTTTCAGGGATTACTGGCCTGGCTTACCTGGCTTTTTGTCCACCTCATGGCCATCCTGGGAGTAAAAAACCGTATTTTTATCTTTTTGGACTGGGCCTGGAACTACCTTTCCTTCGACCCGTCCCTGCGATTACTGATCAAACCCACCATCTCCAGGCCGCAGGACAGGGAAAAGTTGGTTACTAAAAAAATTAAGTAGTTGATTCTCCTGGAGTTTAACATTTCTTAACAAGTTCCTATTAAACTTTCCGGAACTCATCCAGTCTAAGAGATATAAACCAATTATTGAAATAGACCATGAGAAAACTAATGATCATCGCCGTGCTGGTAGGAGCTACTTTTGTACAGGCGCAAGCGCAACGAAGAGGAAACCAGGAAATCAATCCGGAACAGCTGGCGGAACGAATGAGCGAACGAATGGCTGAAAAGCTGGACCTCAGCGAAGAACAAAAGAAAGCGGTGTATGCCCTGCACCTGGAAGAGGCACAGAAAAGAAAAGTACAGTGGGAAGCCAGAAAAGAAGAAAGAGAAGTCTTGAAAGCGGAACGTGAGGCCCGGCAGGAAAAAATAACTGCCCTGCTCACGCCAGAACAAAAAGCGACCTGGGAAGAAATGAAGGAAGAAAACCGGCCGAAAATGAGAGAAAGGCGGAGAGGATCAGGAGAACGAATGAGGGGACGCAATGCGCCAGGATCGGGCAGGTTATAATTAAGACATTTTGAAATTTATTTGGGTTTAATTAATGGATGAAAGCCGGGGTCATTGACCTTCGGTTTTTTTTATGTCCTTTGGATTTTTTGCCTTACTTTGGCCGGTAGCTATGAAAAAAGCCATCATCGTATTTCAGAAATATCCTGAAGCGGGATTCGTCAAAACCCGACTGGCCGAAACCATCGGCGCAGAAAAGGCCGCCAATTTGTATGCATTCCTTATCCGCCACACGCATCAGCAGCTTTCTGGATTGGAAGCCACAATTTTTGTTTTTCACCTGGGCCCCGTTGCTATCGAAGAATACCCTAAAAAAGGATATCACTTCCATGCTCAGGAACCTGGTGACCTCGGGGAGAAAATGCAGAAAGCCTTTCAGCGGGTTTTCGATCTGGGCTTTGACCAGGTGCTGATCATCGGGACGGATTGTTACGAACTCGAAAGGAATCACCTGAAGCAGGCTTTTGAAGCGCTAAAGACGAAGAATCTCGTCCTGGGACCGGCGGTAGACGGAGGGTATTACTTGCTTGGATTGAAAAGACCCGCTGCATCTTTGTTTCAGGGAATCTCCTGGAGCACGGATACCGTTTTGCAGCAAACCCTGAACAGGGCAAACCAAGGAAACCTGGAATATGGCCTATTGGAAAAGCTTCGGGATGTGGACCGATACGAGGATTTGGGAGAACTGGAACAGCTGCTTCCTGAGCTATAGCAAAACGAACTCGCTTCAAATAAAAAAACTCCTGAGCCCTACCTGGATTCAGGTTTAGTCAGGAGTTTTTGTAAGATTAATTTTTTATTTATTAAAACGGTTTTCCCAGCGCAGCATACCAAATCCCTCCGTACAGGTGATCCAGGAAGTCTGCATCCTGAAAGGCCTCTTCCACGTGACCCAACCCGGTATAAAATACCCGGCCCCCATCGTATTCGTGGTACCAGGAAATGGGATGCACCGCACCCATACCCATTTGTTGTCCACCGCGTTCGCCAACCTCATAGGAGGTTTCGTCCAGTTGCACCAGGATGTTTACCTCTTCATTGAAATTTTTAAATTCGTACCATTCATCGGTCCGAAGCCATTTGTCATTCAGGTGATAAGTAGCTGGATGATTTCGATCCACTACCTGCATTCTGGCCGTTTGCTGCTGGGGATGGTGGTTAAATTGTCCTCCGATAAGCTTGGTGTACCAGGGCCAATCGTATTCGGTATCGGTCGCACTATGAATGCCAACCACTCCCTTTCCGCTTTGAACAAATCGCTCAAACGCTTCTTTTTGTTCTGCATTAAAAATCGTCCCGGTGGTACTCATGAGGATGATGACATCGTATCGTTCCAGGTTCTCATCGTTGATAAGACCGGCATCTTCACTCGCATATACCTGAAAACGGTGCTTTTCCCCTAGCTTTTTTAGGGCTGCGACCCCTTCAGGTATGGACTGATGACGGAAACCGGAAGTCTTACTGATGACCAGCGCACGGAATTGCTGAGCCTGACTCAATACAGGTAGTAGGAAAAGGGCCAACCCCACGGCCAACAGGCCCAGGAGGTTGCGTTTATTGTTTATGAAGAGCATATATTTGTTAAGTTAAAATAAAGGACGATTATACAATTATTATTTCACAATGTCGAATTTCTCCCCGGCAACTTTTCGGCTATAGGCATTAAAATGCCACCATTCAGAACCAATGCCCGTAAACCCTGCGTTTTTCATGACCGTTCTCAGTATTTTCCGATTGGCTACCTGTGCCTCCGTAATTTTTCCTTCCTCCAACATTTGCTCTTCCCGGTCGGGATAAGCAGGGTAACCAAAGTAATCGTAGCCAGTACCCATGTCCAACGGAGCCCCGGTTTCTTTTGACATCAGGGTCAGGTCCACAGCCACACCGAAATTGTGGAGGCTTCCTCTTTGCGGATCGGCCACGTAGAGGGGTTTGAGACTGTCCGGTTTGTCCAATTCATCCCAGAGAATCTGTTGCACGGACTGGGGTCGCACGGCATCATATACCAAAAAGGTCAATTCGGGATGGCTGACTGAAAGTTCCTGGTAGGCTACTTTCAACCTAACAGCCACTTCCGGCTGCATGTAGCATCGCGAAAGGGTTCCATATACATTTTTCCCAAAAAAGTTATCTGTAGACGCGTACTTCAGGTCCACCCGCACTTCAGGGATAACTTCTTGTATATCCACCAGACCCGCAGCAATCAATCGCCGCTCCAGCTCCCCCATTTCTTCTTGCCGCTGAGGGTCCTCCCCATTTGCTTCTGCTGGAAGGGAGTCCCCGGTGGCAGCCATTTCCACAGATTCACTGCCAGGTAGGTCCTGGTTTTTTTTGCCAGACCCAGGATCACAGGCCAATGCCAGGAACAGTAGTACCCCTACACCACTTCTCATGATTCTTTTTTATGAAGCATCGTGGTACTCGCCTGGGCAGTTGGTAAAATGATCACGTCTGCCAGCACTACATGAGGCGGGCGTGTGACCGCGTACCGAACCAGGTCGGCTACGTCCTCCGCCTTCAGGGGCTCAAATCCTTTGTAAACGCCAGCCGCCTTTTCATCGTCGCCTTTGAAGCGAACCAGGGAGAATTCCGTGTCTACCAAGCCGGGATTGATGGCCATGACCTTGATGCCATAAGGATTCAGGTCCAAACGCATCCCCTTGGTAATGGCATCCACGGCATGCTTGGAGCCGCAGTATACATTTCCTTTGGGATAGACCTCCTTCCCTGCTGTTGAGCCTATATTAATAATCTGACCCGCCTTTCGCTCCACCATACCCGGGGTGATTTTTTTGGAAACATAGAGCAGTCCCTTAACATTGATATCCATCATGGCATCCCAATCTTCCACGCTTCCTTCGTGGATGGGATCCAGTCCATGAGCGTTACCGGCATTATTGATGAGTACGGTGATGGATTGCCATTCGGCGGGCAGGGAATCTATCGCCTCGTATACAGCATCTTTCTCCCTGACATCAAATACGAGAAAATGATAGGGAGTTCCCTTGGGCAATTCCTTTTGGAGCGCTTCCAGCCTTTCTTTTCTCCGGCCACAACCGATGATAGCAAAACCTTCTTCCGCCAGGTAACGGGCACAGGCTTTTCCTATCCCGGAGGTAGCTCCAGTGATAAATGCGATTTTCTTTTCCATAAGGAAATATAAAATTTTTCCGGCTGGATCAAAAACCAGACCCCTACGAATGCTCCGCTTGTTACTGGAAATTCAGGTAAAGTGTAATGGATTTTCGGCGAATGTCCTGGATCGCACCCGCTATTCGCTCATCCGAATGGCCGGGCTGGTATAGGTTCATCAGGCCATGGGAAAAACGGATTTCAGGAGAAAATTTAAAGTATTGGAAATACAGATCAAAGCCCAGGCCCAGTTCTACCGCCAGGTCTTTTCCTTTAAGCACTACGGGATCCTCATTGGCTTCTTCCTGATTTTTGGTACGGATCTGCCCATTTACGCCTCCGATAAAATACATCCGGGTATTATTAAACCGCTCTGATTTGTACTTCACCAAAAGGGGGAATTCTACCAGTGTTTCTTCGGTGAGTAAGGGGACCGTGCTGATGCCGGTGCCATTGGGACTATCGGCATCATCGGTAAATAGCTGCACCTCCGTGCCGTATTCATAAAAGCCAACCTTGGGGGTAAAAAGTAAATTTACCTGATCGTGTAGGCGGCCTGTCACCAAAAAGCCCAAGGCAAATCCCGGGGAAAATACCGGCATAATCGCCCGCACATTGTGCAAGCTCGTGTAATCGGGGTCCACAAAGTTATCAGAATACTTAATTCTCAGGCTGCTGTTATGTCCCGCTAGAAAAAAACCATAGGAAAGCAACTGATCGTCGCTACCCGAATTATTAAATATCAAATTTCTTTCCTGAGCCTGTGTGGTGAAGGCCAGTCCAAGTGATAAAATAACAATCAGGGCTATTTTATACCGGTGTAAATCGAGCTGATGCCGAAGGTGAGGGTTTTGCATTGCGTTTGTTTGAAGCCTACTTTTTCAAGGATGCCAAGAAAATCCCTTCCATCCGGAAATGCCTTTACCGATTCTGGTAAATAGGTGTAAGCCGAATGGTCTTTTGATATCATTCTGCCAATCTGAGGCAAAATATATTTAAAATAAAAGGAATAACCCTGTTTCATCGGAAATTTTTTCGGTTTAGAAAATTCCAGGATGACCGTTTTACCTCCGGGTTTCAACACCCGGTACATGTCTGCCAGTCCTTTTTCCAAATTTTCAAAATTCCTAACACCAAAAGAAACGATGACGGCATCAAACTTATTTTCCTCGAAGAGCAACTTTTCCGAATCGCCCAGCTGGAGTTCAATCAAATGCTCCAGCTTTTTCTGCTTCATCTTCTTGCGGCCTTCCTGAAGCATACCCTCTGAAATATCTACGCCAATCACCTTTTTCGGTTTTAGCGCCAGGGCTTCAATGGCAAAATCTCCAGTCCCGGTGGCAATATCCAAAATAAGTTTTGGCTGGTCCTTTTGAAGCATTTTAATGGCTTTTTTGCGCCAGATAATGTCAATACCTAAACTCAAAAGGTGGTTCAGCAGGTCGTATTTCTTGCTGATATTATCAAACATGCTGGCAACCTGCTGCTTTTTGCCTTCTTTTTTATCTTTATAGGGAACTACGGACATGGCTTCTAATTTCGATACAATATTACTAAGTAAACCCGAGCATTGGAAAATTGTTAATGAAATAATGGTTTGGAGGCCATGATGGAAATTGGTTACCTTTGTGAAAAAATGGGCCATGTTGAAAAATGCACGCTTTTTAATCAGTAATACGGATCATAAAAAATGTCCGCCTCCCACCAAACCGGAGTTTGCCTTTATTGGCCGCTCTAATGTGGGAAAAAGCTCCCTGATCAACATGCTCACCAATCACAAGCACCTGGCGAAAATTTCCGGTCGACCGGGAAAGACGCAGCTAATCAATCATTTTGTGATCAATGACCGCTGGTACATGGTAGACCTTCCCGGCTACGGTTTTGCCAAAGTAAACAAAAAACTGAAGGCAGACTGGGACAAAATGATTCGCAATTACCTCACGGGACGGGAAAACCTGACGGCGGTGTTTGTCCTTATCGACAGCCGGCTTCCTCCGCAAAAAATCGACCTGGAATTTATCCAATGGTGCGGGCAGCTGGAAATGCCAGTGGCCCTCCTGTTTACCAAAGCCGACAAACAGTCCCATTCCAAAACCGCTGAAAACGTACACCGTTTTCTGGATGAGATGGAAAAGTTATTTGTAGAAGCTCCCGAGTTTTTCGTGACTTCTGCCATTAATCAGCAAGGAAGGGATGAACTGATCCAATTTATCGAAGAAAACGTTACCGAATGGTACGGTGCCAACTGAGTTCCTTGGCCAATCCTGACGAAACCGTATATTTGCAGCCTGAAAACAAACTAGCTATCATGGAATTTAAAGACATTGCCACCGTTTCCGGAAAACCCGGCCTTTATAAAATACTCAAGCCCAGCCGCAGCGGCGTTATCCTGGAGTCCCTGGACGACAAGAAAGGGAAACTAGTAGTAGGGGCTGCTCAGCGCGTTTCCCTCCTGAGTGAAATTTCCATTTACACGCTAACAGAAGAGGGAGCCTCCCTCTTGAAAGAGGTGATGATAAAAATCGAAAAGGAATTCCAGGGCGATACCGGTCTGGAAGGTGCCGACAAAGAAGAGTACCAGGCCTTCATGAAACATATTTTACCGGAATTTGACGAGGACCGGGTCTATGCTTCTGATGTCAAAAAACTCATTAGCTGGTACCATATCATCCGTAAAGAATGTCCGGAAGTGCTGGAAGAAAAGCCAGAAGCAGCTCCCGAAAATTCCGAAGAACAGAAGGATAAAGACACCGATAAAGGGGAAGAATGATTGATCCCGAAAAATCCGGGCCTGAAAGCATCCAATCGGGAGCTGCCGATTTGCAAAAATTACTGCAGCTTCCGGCTATTCCCGAGGTCCGGGACAGGGAAAGTCTGGCTGCTGCCATTGCACCGGCCATCGGCCGTTTGCTAAACGGCCATTTGGAAAAGTTACTACAGCTATGCTACCGGCTGGACCTGGATGAGCAAAAACTACGAAGCATTCTCTCCGAAAGTCCTCCCGAAAAAATGACCCAACACCTTTCCCTGGCCATTGTAGACCGGCAACTAATAAAGGTCCACTTCCGAAACAAGTACCGCTAACCGTTCAGGCTTTTCTCCAGCCCCTTTACCATATTTTTCGATCCGATGTAAACGGGCGTACGCTGATGTAAACTGCCCGGGACAATGTCCAGAATACGTTGCTGACCGTCAGAGGCGGCCCCTCCCACCTGCTCGGCGATAAAGGCCAGGGCATTGGCCTCGTACATCAACCTGATTTTTCCATTCGGTGCCTGGGAAGTGGCCGGGTAAAGGTAGATTCCTCCTTTGAGCAGATTTCTATGAAAGTCCGCCACCAAACTGCCTATGTACCTGGCGGAAGCCCCTGCTCTTTTACAGGCCTCCAGGTACGATAAGATATTTGGGTTAATGTGAGGAGCCAAGCCCTCATTGATGGTATAAATAGCGCCATCTTCGGGCATACTCATTTCAGGATGAGAAAGGAAAAATTCCCCCAGAGACCTTTCATAGGTGAAACCATTGGCCCCGTTACCGGTGGAATAGACCAACATGGTCGAAGATCCGTACAGCACGTATCCGGCTGCTACCTGCTCGGAGCCTTTTTGCAAGACATCCTCCTCCTTAATGGGCGACCCGGTCGCTGTCTTTCTACGGTAAATCGAAAAGATGGTGCCAATGGAGACATTCACATCTATATTGGAGGATCCATCCAGGGGGTCGATGGCCACTACGTACTTACCCTTGCTATTTTGAAGGTCGATGACCAGGTCTTCTTCTTCCGATACCACGGCACAGACCTCCCCACCTTTCGTCAATGCACGGGTAAAACGTACATTAGCGACCACATCCAACTTCTGCTGTTCCTCTCCCTGTACATTGGTTTGCCCGAAGGCACCGGTTACATCTGATAGCCCTGCACGGCTGATCTCTCTGGATACAATCTTGGAAGCCAGGGCGATATCCCTTAATATCTGGGACAGCTCACCGGTGGCAAATGGAAAATCCGCCTGTTTGCTTTTTATAAACCGGTCCAGGGTTACCCCGACTTTATAGGCCAGGTTACCGGTATCTTGTTTGTAAGGCTGTGTCTTCATACCTTTGAATATAATTCATTATCTTCAATTCATTGGCCTTTCTTTTCGATTTTTCATGATACAACCCCTGGTCTACAAGTTTGGTGGTGCCTCCATAAAAGATGCCGCCGCCATCAAAAACATCGCCCAACTGGTAAAAAAACGATGGTCCAGTGGCATGGTTCTGGTCGTCTCCGCCGCTGGCAAAACCACCGACCGGCTGGAACAGCTAATCGAACTTTCCTTTCAGGGAAAGCGCTTCGATACCGAGTTAATCGAGTTATTGGATTACCATGAAGACCTCTGCCGGGGCCTTTTTCCTACTGATCATGCCATCTTTTCCCGGGTGGATAATCATTTTGCGCAGTTGCGGCGACTTTTGGAAAGCGATATATTGAAAGAGGAGGAAGCCTTCTTCTATGATCAGATAATCGGCTACGGGGAGCTTATCTCCACCCGCATCCTTCAGGAATACCTCTGTGAAACCGGTTCTCATTGTCTTTGGCAAGATGCCCGGGAATTGGTGCGGACAGACTCCACCACCAAAATGGCCCGGGTAGACTGGGCACTGACGATGCAGCATTGCCGGAGAGCACTCATTCCCAAACTGGAAAAATTCCCCGTGGTCACCCAGGGCTTTATTGGTACGGATTTACTCGGCAATACCACCACGCTTGGAAGGGAAGGTTCGGACTTTACCGCTGCCATCCTTGGGGTCAGCCTGGGTGCTGCATCCGTTACCATCTGGAAAGATGTGGCCGGTATACTTAATGGCGACCCGGACCTCTTTCCGGATGCCGTTAAATTTGAATACCTCGATTTTGAAGAAGCCGCTGAAATGACCTACTACGGGGCAAAGGTGATTCATCCCAAAACCATCAAACCCCTGGCAAAACACAATATTCCCCTCTATGTCAAGTCCTTTGTCAATCCGGATGCGGCAGGGACGATTATCGGCTCCTTTGGTCAGGCACCCCGAATCCCGATCACCATCTTCAAAGATCACCTGACACTCATCGATCTGCGCATCCGGGACCTGTCGATGGTGGGCGGGTTCCATTTCGAATTTATTTACGAGGTGGCCAAAAAAGCCAACTGGCGCATTCAGCTAATACAGGCCACTGCTGCTCACCTGCGCCTGGTGATTCAAGACATGCCCTCCACAGCGGAGCAACTCGCCCGACCCTTTCGGGACGTATTTCATGTCAAAATCAAAACCCATCTCAAAATGATTACGGTGAAAAATCCCACCGATGCCGAAATCAAGCATTACCGGCAGGTAGCCGAAACTTGCCAACTGGAACAAAAAAGCCCCGAACTGATTCAGTGGGTTTATGAGGCAGAAGATGATTGATCCCCTCTTAGGCCCTCTAATTGTCCAAAAATCGCTTCAGTGTCTGCTGGATCCCGGATAAGTATGCTTTTCCAAACAAATTGAGATGTACCAATAGCGGATATAGGTTATAAACCGCTACCCGATCTTCAAAACCCGGTTCCAGCGGAAAAACATCTTGATAGGCCTCGTAAAAACGGGAATCAAAGCCTCCAAATAAGCGTGAAAAGGCCAGGTCCACTTCCCGGTGGCCAAAGTAAACGGCCGGATCAATCAATGCCGGTAATCCGGCCGCATCCGGAAGAACGTTTCCTGACCAAAGGTCTCCGTGCAACAATGCCGGTTTTTCCAAGGGAAAAAAATCCTCCAAAAAAGGATAAAGGCTTCGAAAACGATCCAAAAATTTCTCGCCAACCAGTTGATTGTAATAGGCCAGTTGCAATTGGGGTTCCAGTCTTTTTTCCACAAAAAAATCAAACCAACGGTCTTTCCAATCATTCGTTTGCGGCAAAATAGCTATGTAATTATTGCGATCCAGACCAAAGGCCTTTGCGGTACACATATGGAGCTCTGCCAGCCCTTCTCCCAACCTTTCTGAATAGTCAGACTGCTTCGGAGCACTGGGAATCCAATCTATCAATAAAAAATGCCGGTCCTCGTAGCTTCCCTGCGCCAGTGTTTGGGGAACGTACAGGCTGCAATTTGTTCGTACCCAGTTCAGTCCCTCGCTTTCGCGTTTGAAAATTTCTGTAGCGGATTCGTGGTTGGTTTTGAGAAAGTAAGCCCCCTGCTCCGTTTCCAAAAAAATGGCCTGGTTTCGGGTGCCAGCCGCCACTAGTTGGTATTGCTGCACCCTTAGTGACTGCCCAAATGCTTGCAAGGTAGCATGTGCAAATAGTCCCTCAAGCGATTCCATTCAAGCGGTGATTTTTTTCCAATTCGACAATGAATCCATCGAGGGCCTCGTCCAGGATTTCAAAGACCTTTTGAAAGCCATCTTCTCCTCCATAGTAGGGGTCAGGAACTTCCAAAAATTCGGGAGAAAGTTGGAATTCACGCATCAGGTGGAGTTTCTTAGCTGGTATGCCCACCTTTTGGGACAGCAGCGTGATGTTTTCCAGATTGGACCGGTCCATGGCGATCAGGTAATCAAAATCCCTGAAATCCGTTCGATGCAATTGCCGGCCCCGATGGTCCATTTTGATCCCATTTCTTACAGCGCAGTTCATGGCCCGCTCATCGGGGAGTTCTCCGATATGGTAATCCGACGTACCGCAGCTATCGGCAATTACCTGTTCCCCATAACCTTTATGAGAAATTTTATGGGAGAATAATGCTTCAGCCAAAGGAGAGCGGCAAATGTTGCCTAAGCAAACAAACAAGACTTTAATCATAAAATCATCGTTTTCCGGGATTTCCCTGCCTACCCCAGCGATTCGGACCGACAGGTTGAATGAATTAACTTTCAATTTAAAAAAATGAACGAACTATCCATATGATTTTTATGAAATAATGCCTACTTTTGCATACTCATTCCCAGATAGGAATGAATATTAACAAAAAATGGATTTCCAAAAGCTAAAAAATAAGATCAACTCCGGCGGCTTGAAATTTACCCATCAGCGGATGGTGATTTACGAAGCCCTATGCATTTCGGAGGACCATCCTACGGCGGAAATGGTTTTTTCCCGGGTAAAAGAGGCCAATCCTGGCCTTTCCAAGGGAACGGTTTATAAGACCTTGGATAGCTTTGTTCATGCCAACATGGTTCAGAAATTTACCGATGACCTGGGGCTGATGCGATTTGATCCTGTATTGGAGTCCCATAGTCACCTGTACTGTAGCAAAAGCAAGAAAATAAGAGACTACAAAAACGCCGGTCTGGAAAAAATGTTAAAAAAGTACTTTGAGGAGAACCAAATTGACGGCTTTGAAGTTGAAGAAGTATCATTGGTAATCAAAGGAAAAACGAAATAATTTTCTAAATACCATCGTTAATTTATCTACAAACAATTAAAATTTATTTTATGTCACTAGTTGGAAAAAAAGCACCTTTAATTAACGCACCTGCTGTAATAGATGGAGAAGAAATCGTAGAAAACTTCTCTCTTGATCAGTACCTCGGTAATAAAGATGTGATTTTCTTTTTTTACCCCAAGGATTTTACCTTCGTATGCCCTACTGAAATTTTGGCATTCCAGGAAAAACTGGAAGAATTCGAAAAAAGAGGCGTGGCGGTAGTTGGCGCTTCCTGCGATACGGAAGAGTCTCACCTGGCCTGGTTAAATACCCCAAAAGAAGAAGGAGGAATTCAAGGCGTAACTTATCCGATCGTTGCCGATCCGGTAAAAACAATCGCCCATAATTTTGGCGTACTTGCCGGTGATTGGAACTACAACGAAGAAGGAGAGCTTACCTACGAGGGACTTCCGGTAGCGTACCGTGCCACTTTCCTTATTGACAAAGAGGGAACCATCCGTCACGAAACCGTAAACGACCTGCCTTTGGGAAGAAATATCGATGAAATGCTTCGATTGATTGATGCCCTAAGGCATGTGGAAAAATACGGGGAAGTATGCCCTGCAAACTGGGAAGAAGGCAAAGAAGCCATGAGTGCTACCCGTGAGGGAGTTGCCTCTTACCTCGCTAAAAATTAATTCCGGTAATCGGATAGTTACGAAGCCCTGCCAAAACAGCAGGGCTTTTTTTATGATTTTTGTTAGTTTTTTCTCCTGCCGCTAACCTTTTTAGCCTTTGATAGTTTATTTTAGCGGTATGGCCCAACCCCCGGCAATTTCCATATTGATCGCTACCTACAATACTCCTTTTCCGCTGGTAAAAAGAGCACTTGACTCGCTATGGAACCAAACCTATCAGGATTTTGAGGTTATTCTTGTCGATGACGGAAGCAGCCAGGACCCTCAGAATTTACTCTTTAACTTATGTAAACGTCATGAAGACCGTTTACTCTTCCTCAGGCAGAAAAACCAGGGGCAATCCCGTGCCATCAACCGCGCCGTCTCGCTTAGCAGTGGCCGGTACCTTTCCATACTGGATGCAGACGACGAATACCTACCCGAGCACCTGCAAGCCTGCCTAGATCAAATGGACAGTTATGACCTGATTGCGTCTACCACTCGTACCGTAGTTGCCAAAAAAGAAGATTATTTTGTCACGGACCGACACCATCCAGAGCGGCTGATCCACGTAGACGATTGCATTCTGTTTGCCACTTTATTTGGTAAAAGAGAGGTTTTTAAAAGTAAGGCATTCGTTGATGGCTACGCGGCCGATGCGGATTTTTTCGAATGGGCTAAAAAAAGATACCGCGTCGGGAAAGTCGACTTACGAACCTATGTCTATTACCGCAATCACCCCGACAGTACCTGTGAGCGCATGAAAATCAAATTTTCAGGGAAAAAAGAAAACGCCTCTTTCAGGCAAAATTAAATTTCCTGTTCGTGTCAATTGCAATTCCCGTGCACGAGTTTAAATTGTACCTTTGGCCAAAACGAAACAAAGACCATGGGTTCTCCTACTTCCTCCCAGGCTTCCTGCTGTGATCAGCCGTCCGGTTCTCCGGTAACCATTTCTTCCAAATGGTCCCAAAGGTGGAAACTGTGGAGAAGCAGTATCTTAAGTTTGCTAACCTTACTTTTGGCAGTAGGTGGCGAATACCTATTCCCCCATCAAATTTTCACGGTAAGTACCTGGCTGCCCCTGTACCTGCTGGCCTATGCCTTGGTGGGATGGCCTGTATTGAAAAAGGGGGGCCAGCTGATCCTTCAGGGAGAAGTGTTTACGGAGTTTTTTTTGATGGGAATAGCCACCATAGGAGCCTTTGCCATCGGGGAATATCCGGAAGCGGTAGCCGTCATGTTGTTCTATACCATCGGAGAAGTATTGCAGCACCAGGCGGTAAGCAAGGCCAAGGGAAACGTACAAGCCTTACTGGATTTGCGCCCTAACCGGGCCCGGGTTATCCGTGACGGTAAGCGGCAATGGGTACAGCCGGAAAAAGTACATGTAGGTGAAACCCTAGAAATCCGGCCGGGAGAAAGGGTGCCGCTGGATGGGGTGCTACAAGAAAGGTATGGAAATTTTAATACTGCGGCCATTACCGGTGAAAGCATGCCGACCCGGATTTCCGAGGGCCAGGAAGTGCTGGCAGGAATGGTAACCCTCCAAAACCTGATTACCCTTCGGGTATCCCGCTCCTTTCAGGAAAGTTCCCTTTCAAAAATCATCCGTACCGTCCAACAGGCCACGGCTAAAAAAGCCAAAACCGAGGAGTTTATCCGCAAATTTGCCAAGGTGTACACGCCCATTGTTAGCTACCTGGCCTTAGCCTTAGTGGTGCTTCCCTACTTTTTTGTCACCAATTACCAATTCAGCGACTGGCTGTACCGGGCCCTGGTATTTCTGGTTATCTCTTGTCCCTGTGCCCTGGTGATTTCCATTCCCCTGGGCTATTTTGGAGGCATTGGAGCGGCTTCCAGAAAAGGCATCCTCTTCAAGGGATCCAACTACCTGGACCTGATTACGCAAGTCAACACCGTAATTTTCGATAAGACCGGTACGCTGACAAAAGGCGTGTTTTCGGTGCAGCAGGAAGAAGCGGTAGCTACTGCTGATCCCGATTGGAGATTGCTCGCCATCAGCCTGGAGGCCAAGTCCAACCACCCCATTGCCCTGGCACTGGTGAAGCACCTGGGAAAACCCACTGATTCCGTATTGGAACTGGAAGAACATGCCGGACAGGGGCTATCGGGACAAGTTCGCGGCAAGCAGGTGCTGGTAGGTAACCGATCCCTAATGGAGGCCAAAGCCATCCCTGAGCTGCCAAAACTGTCCCTTCCTGGCAAAACGCTCGTATATGCCGCCGTGGAGGGGGAATATTGTGGGTATTTCGCACTCGCAGATGAAATCAAAGCCGATGCTCTGGAAGCCTTTACCGAATTACGGAAACTTGGCATTTCCGAAACGGGCATCTTGTCGGGTGACAGGCAGGAGATTGTAGCGGCACTGGGAAAGGAGCTGGGAGCCAACTATGCCTATGGAGGCCTACTGCCGGATGAAAAAAGCAGCCGCCTGGAAGAACTGAAACGCAAAACCGGTAGCCAGATCGCTTTTGTGGGGGATGGGATCAATGATGCCCCGGCCCTTGCTGTAGCGGACCTGGGTATTGCCATGGGGGGCCTGGGCAGTGACCTGGCCATAGAAACGGCGGATGTGGTGATACAAACCGACCACCCCTCCCGGGTAGCCCTGGCGCTGCGCATCGGGAAGACCACCCGACGCATTGTTTGGCAAAACATTGGCCTGGCCTTTGGGGTTAAATTACTGGTTTTAACCTTGGGAGCCTTAGGTTTAGCGGGCATGTGGGAAGCCGTTTTTTCCGATGTCGGCGTGGCACTACTGGCCATCCTTAACGCCATCCGAATCACCAAAATTTATAAGTAAATCCTTCGACGCATGCTTTTTAGAGAAACCGATTCATTAGCAACTATTTGGGACACCGTCAGGCATGAGTTGCATCGGGGGGCCCGGGATAGCAAACACCCCTTTCGCTTTGTGACCATGGCCACCCTTTCGGCTGAACAGCCAGACAGCCGCTATGTCGTCTTGCGCCAATTGGACGAAAACCTTTGCTTTCACATCTTTACTGACAGCCGTAGCCATAAAGTTAACCAACTGATTCACAATCCAGCGGTTACCTTACTTTTTTACCATCCCCGGAAGCGCTGCCAGGTAAAAGTGCAGGGAACGGCCCGGATCCATCAACAGGATTCCCTAAGTAAAACGCATTGGGAAACCGTGCAAGGCGACGCCCAAAAAGCCTATCAGGGACTGATCCCTCCCGGAAAGGAGGTCGCTAATCCAGGAGCTGCTCATGTTTGGATGGAGGAAAAAGGAGATGCTCATTTTACGGTCGTAGTAATTGAAGCATCCACCATCGAATGCCTGCAATTAGACGGCCTGCGTCACCTAAGAAATCGTTTCTACAAAGAGGGAGATGAGTGGAAAAGCAATTGGCTGGCACCATAACGTACCTACCATTCCTGTATAGCGTAATTGTTGTTAAAAAATAAAAGTTCTATCTTGAGGTTCTATATTTAACAAGCAGTAACCTTTACTCCAAACACATGCATAACAGAAGAGACTTTATCAAAAAGACCGGTATCGCATCCGCTCTTTTCGGCCTGGGCCTGGGAAATCACGCTTTTTCCATCACACCAAAGGCCGACTTGTATAAAATATCCCTGGCCGAGTGGTCGGTCAACAAATTGTTATTCTCCGATAAAATGGATCACCTGGATTTTCCGGTGTTGGCAAAAAAACACGGGATTCATGCGGTGGAATACGTCAACCAATTTTTTATGGACAAAGCCCAGGACCAGGCCTACCTACGCGAAATGAAAACCCGAGCAGAGGGAGAGGGCGTAACCTCGGTATTGATCATGTGCGACCGGGAAGGCCAGTTAGGTGCCGCAGATGCCTCCGAGCGGGCAACCACCGTGGAAAATCACAAAAAATGGGTGGAAGCAGCCAAATTTCTGGGCTGTCACGCGATACGGGTAAACGGTTATTCCTCCGTAGAATACAGTTCTGACCGAAGCGCTTTTAAGGAATCCATGAACCTGGTGGCAGATGGGCTGCACCAGCTATGTGAATTTGCCGACACCATGGATATTGGCGTCACCATAGAGAATCACGGTGGCTTTTCCAGTAACGGCAAATGGCTATCCGGGGTAATGAAAGCGGCCGATCATCCCAGGGCGGGTACCTTGCCGGATTTTGGCAATTTCCAGATCAGCCCCAACGACGGCAATCCCATATCCTACGATTCGTACAAAGGGGTAAAGGAATTGATGCCTTATGCTCAGGGTGTCAGTGTGAAAACCACCGTCTGGGATAACAAAGGCAATCAGTCCCCGCTGGACTATGAAAAGATGATGCGGATTGTGCTGAAAGCAGGCTACCGCTCCTGGTGTGGCATCGAATACGGAGAAGCCGGCAGGGAATGGGAAAGCATCGTGGAAGTCAGGGAGCAATTAGAGGCTACGGAGGCAGCACTTCAGGGTTCTTTTTCCGCTTAATCCAACAAAAATACGGTCATGCTACGGGGCCCATGTGCCCCAATAACCAGGGACTGCTCGATATCAGCGGTTTTGGAAGGCCCGGCAATGAAAACGCCATAGCCGGAACCTTCCACGTTGATGCGGGCATACACCTCGTGCATGTTACCGAGTAAGCGATCCTTTTTCAACAAAACAATCAGGTGCTGAGCGATAAAAGGCAGGGCTCTGTGATGTAATTTTTCTTCCGGCAGCCAGATGGCTGCATTTTCGGCCACTCCCCATTCCCCTTCCAGAATGGCCACTTCTGCGTGCTCCAGTTCGTGGGGATCATCTGCCATGTTCACATCGAAATTTCCGGCAACCTTTTCGCTAAGCGAAACGATCATTTGACTGTTTCGAAAATGCTCCTGCAGGTGATTGGTCACCTCCTTCAAACTTTTCGCTTCCCGGGCCTCTCCTCCATTCAGAGAAAGGCTTTGCCGGTATTGTTCGGTCAAATTACTATCGTAAGGGAATTCAGGCTGTTCCGGCAAGGGCAGCAGAGCTGGCTTATTGGCTTGTATGGCAGCCAGGATGCTTTCTTTACTTGTCATCGTTACGGTTTGTTCGGTACCAGTCTTTGAATGTTTCTTTGGGAACTTCCGGTAATTCGCGGTGCTTGCCCCAGGCATTGAAGCTGTTGTACACAAATCCCCGGGGACTAATGGAAAGTGACTTTCGGGCCATTTTTCCCATCAGGTCAAACAACCTGGGTTTGGACATGACCTGCCCGCCAAAGCGCATGGCCCATCTTTTGGACGTTTGAGGAGGTCCTTCCTTGGTGATTACCTGCCGCCATTTGTAAAGTTGTTCGTGGATATTGATTTTTACCGGACACACATCCGAACAGGATCCACAAAGGGTGGAGGCAAAAGGCAGGGTACTGTGTTTATTGAGATCCATTCCGGGAGAAAGTATCGAGCCAATGGGTCCCGGGACGGTTGAATTATAACTAAAGCCACTGCTTCTGCGGTAAATGGGACAGGTATTCATGCAGGCCCCGCATCGGATACACTTGAGCGAATTCCGAAAATCCTCCCTGCCCAACTGCTTGGTTCGCCCGTTATCCACCAGGATCAGGTACATTTTTTTACCCTTTCGGGGACGATGAAAATGCGAGGTATAATTGGTGATACTTTGTCCGGTAGCACTTCGTGCCAAAAGCCTTAGGTACACTCCAAGGTCCGCTGCCCTGGGAATCAATTTCTCTATGCCCATACAGGCAATGTGTATATCCGCCAGGTGAGTGCCCATGTCCGCATTTCCTTCGTTGGTGCAGACCACAAAGCCACCCGTCTCGGCGATTCCAAAATTCACCCCGGTGATGGCCGCATGCGCCTGTATGAATTTCTGCCTCAGGTGTTGGCGGGCCGCTTCCGTTAGGTACTTGGGGTCATCGGCTCCCGCTTCCGTACCCAGGTGCTTGTGAAAAATATCGCCGATCTCTTTTTTCTTCAGGTGAATGGCCGGCATCACGATGTGGCTGGGCACTTGCTTATTGAACTGAATGATGCGCTCTCCCAAATCGGTGTCGACGACATCATACCCCTTATCTTCAAGGAAATGATTCAAGCCGCACTCCTCTGTCAGGATGGATTTGCTTTTTACCAGTTGCCGCACCTGGTTTTCCTCCAGAATACGGAGTACGTGATCGTTGTGTTCCTGGGCATCTTTGGCCCATAGCACCTCGATGCCGTTGGCCTGGGCATTTTTTTCAAATTGAAGCAGCAGGTTATCCAGATTGGAGAGCACGTGGTCTTTTATCTGGGAGGCAAGGGTACGGAGCTGTTCCCACTCCGGTATTCTCTGCGCTGAAACATCCCGTTTACTCCGGACATGCCACAGGGTTTCGTCGTGCCAATGGCTTCGCTCGGAATCTTTCAGGAATTCTTCAGCTGCCGCTGCGTGCGTTGGGGCTGGTTTCATGGTTTATTGATTTTTTAGCTCGGGCTCCTGCCCGTTCAAAATTTCTGCGATATGCATCACTTTTATGGGGCTTTTGTCCCTTCGTAGCAGGCCTTCCAGGTGCATAAGGCAGGACATGTCCGCACCGGTAATCACCGCTACTCCCTGTTCCTGATGGTCCTGAATGCGGTCTTTTCCCATCTGTACGGAAATCGCTTCTTCAAAAACCGCAAAGGTACCGCCAAACCCGCAACACTCGTCCTTCCTGGCCAAATGGACCAGGTCAATGTCTTCGACCATCTCCAGCAGGTGCAGGGGTTTGTTAAAATCCGGCACCATCAGTTCCGATGGCCTCGCTAGTCCAAGGCCTCTCAGCCCGTGACAACTGGCGTGCAGGCCCACTTTATAAGGAAACCGGGACTTCAATTCCTTGATTTGGACCACATCGGTCAGAAATTCACACAATTCGTATAGTTTGGGTTCGCCTTCCTTGTTAGAAAGAATGTGCTCCTTGGCATGCAGGGTACAGCTTCCGGAGGGACAAACCACGTAGTCAAATTCAGCAAAATTCTCCCGAAACAGGTCGGAAGCGCCTTGACCGAATTCTTCGTATCCTGAGTTGGCCATGGGCTGTCCGCAACAGGTTTGTTTCAAGGGGTAGGCTACCTCCACGCCCGCTTTTTCCAGCAGTTCCAAGGTTGCGATGGCTGCTTTTGGGTAAAATTGCTCGACGTAACAGGGTATAAACAATCCGACTTTCATTCAGAGGAGGTGTTATTGGATATGTAACAAAATAGAGGGACCATTGTTGGCCTCATGCAATAAAGATAAGCATCAGAAGGTAATTCGCCAGTATTAACTACATAACTTTTCCCTTCCGATGCCTGACGGATTACCAGGTAGGTAAGCCGTTTACAATTAAATCCGTGTTAAAAGTACGATAGCAGCAAACGGGAACCATCCTGCACTGTGCTGATGGTAGGGGCGGTAGCGGGAATCTTTTTGAATCCGGATTCTGCCTTTCCGGAATGAATGTAATCTTTCGTTGTTGTATGGCGTTTTGGGAGTATTAACGTCCAGCTTTCGTGCTTATTCCTCAAGATTCAGTGTCAAATGCCCATCTAGTCCTTCTCTTATTCTCATTAAGGTAGATAGCCGGATAAATAGCTTAAATGGATATATTCAAAGGGTAGAACCTGCTGGAATTTTCTGATCGGTTCAAAACCAACGAAGATTGTAAGCAATATCTCTCCTAAATCAAATGGGAACCAGGGTATGCATGCAAAAATTGTGGTCACACCAAGTTTCAGGAACGTAAAGATTATTCACGTACCTGTAATATTTGTAGAAAGACGGAATCAGCTATGGCAAAGAGTTGGATTCACATCAGATGGGAGCCGTCTATAGCCGCATTACGCCGAATATGGCCGCTGAAAACCCGGTTTTTCCTCTTGCCTGGGATCTATTTTTCCATTTTCAGAACTGCGAATTTGCCTTTGTTCCAACCATGGACGAGTATGTATAATTGTTTGGACCCGTTTTCATTTACAAGGTGTGGCCAAACTTGATGAATATTTGTCAGGACAGGGATATCCAGATCTCCGGGGACTATAGTCGATACCAAATTATCACCTGTATGTACATATACGGGCGCGGATTTTTGTTCGCCAATAGCACTTAGCGCATTTAGGAAATAGTGTTCAGCTTTATAAGAGAGGTTACAAACGAGACTCCCTTCCGGTATATCATTGAAAGTCTCTACAAACTTTCCTTTTTTAGTGAATTTCACAACCTGCCCTGCGGCTCTGTTGGCGACAAAAATATGTTTTTCATGGGCGTATATACCATGTGCGGTTTGAAACTGTCCGGGGTTGTTTCCCTTTCCACCCCATGCGAGTTTTCCCCAGCTCCATTTGCCTCCATTTTCCTTAATTGTCATGACAAAATCTCCTTTGGAATACCCGTGGGCTACGTATAAGGTGCCATTCAAGTAGGTTACGTCTGTTACCCCAAAATTGCTGTCTTTTGATGCGAAGAACTCATTGGCGGGTTCAAATTTGAATTCGGTACCTGTAGGCTTCACCATTTCACTAACAATTTTTCCATCCAGGGTTAAAACCAGTACTCTTTTGCCCTCTTGTGCCAGGGCGAGGTATTTTTCACCCTTATGTACAAAGAAAACGATACCGTGAATATTATCTTTTAAACGCGAATCAGTTCCTATCGTTGACCATTTGGTAAGGTCGGGACTTATACTGCACAGGCCGTATCCGGGGATTCCAGTATATACAATTCCCGTTTCGGGATCTTCATTAAAACCGCCGTGCATTCCCGCTTCAAATTCCCGGGCACCTTCTGGAAAAGCAGCCGTTAATTCTTTATCCCAGGAAAATATAAATTCACCCTGGCCAGTTACCAGTTTTGCCTGCTCGGGAATGTTGTCGGATACTGATGACTCAACGTGATGATGCGCGATAGCAACATTTTCATGAGCATGGTGTGTGTGATCGTGGCTATGGGTATGGTTATGTTGGGTACTTTGCGCTGTAGAGGTGATTGTAAATCCGAAATAGGTTATTAATGATAGTACAGCAAGTATCTTGTTTTTTAACATTGGTAGTGAGTTTATTTTATAATTTTAGGAAAGTTAAACATTTTCGTAAACTGGCTAAAACCAGCAATTAATTTTATACGTATCCATCCGAGGAACCCATTAGAATTAGGTAGGAATTATAGCAGGTAATGTTT
>NZ_WNKF01000027.1 GCF_010119225.1 Cyclobacterium roseum
AAATATGGTGCATTCTTATTTACCGAAAGTGGTGCAGTTGTAATTACCGATTACACACAACTGGTCACAATTAGCGTAGAATGGATCATAACAAAAAAACGATCCATTTTCTTTTAAAAACTACTAGTCTCTTCATTATAGTCATAATTAAACTGTCAACCTCCTCCTTGTAAAAAGAAAGGATTAAAAACGCATTTAAAAATGTAGTTTTAATTTTTGCTATCCTAATTATTCTCCCAGCTCCTCGGAATTTGTAATTCCGTGGTACAGATACAGGGGATTTGTAATCCCCGTAATTGCCAAAAGTAACACACGGTGAATAGGTTTCGGAAAGCAGAACCGAACCGCTTGTCCCATCATGTGATGGTTCGATGATGCGATGAATCGGGCTGTTCGGTAGTTGCAACGCCGATTCCGGATTGTCAGGTTTTTACTTCTGGCAGTTTTGCCCAAATCTTTTTATCTTTAGAAACAGTTCTTAATTGGTATAGCAACTATGGAAAAGCCCCAAGATAAGATCAAAGAACCCATTGCCGGTTATGGACACTATTCCTATGCGGATTACCTTTCCTGGCAGTTGGACGAGATGGTGGAGTTGATCAAGGGAAAGGTCTTCCGGCAGGCCGCCGCCCCAAGGCGGATTCACCAGGAAGTCTCGATGATATTGGCTAACAGGTTTTATGAATTTTTGAAAGAAAAAACTTGCAAAGTATATCCGGCACCCTTCGATGTGCGGCTTCCGGTAGTATCAAGGCGACACGAGGATATTGACACCGTGGTGCAGCCGGATCTCTGTGTGGTCTGTGATCCGGAGAAACTGGATGAACTGGGCTGCGTGGGTGCCCCGGACCTGATCGTTGAGATCCTCTCTCCGGGAAATAACAAGAAAGAGATTCAACTAAAATACGAAGTGTACGAAGCCTCCGGTGTGAAGGAATACTGGGTGGTACATCCCGACGAGCGTACCTTGCTGATTTACACCCTGAAAGCCGGAAAATACCTCCCCTCCCGGCTGTTTACTTTTGGGGATCGGGTAAGGTCCATGGCGCTTCCTGGTTTTGAATTGGATCTGGATGGGGTGTTTGGAGAGTTGTAAGTTCACGTTAGACAGTTTTATTCAATTATAATAAATGGGAGCACCCTGATCCTAAGGACAGGTAATCTAATAGTATATTTGTCGACAATTTTTGACAATTATTGGTTACTCTTGTCATCTAAAGATGACAAAACTATCTCTTACCTGTCCGAATCGGGTGATTTTTATGCACCCGGAATCATTATTGAAGTAGAGGGTAAAAAATAAAAATCCACCCAAAATGAACAAATCCCCCCTTATTTTAGCTTTTCTCAGCATTTTAATCGTTACGATCGCTTGCTCAGCGCCTAAAAACCGTAATCAAACCTCAGAAGATGTACCAACTCATTTTTTGCAGGATAAAACGTTTTTGGAAAAATACGATCCCCAACTTGTAGAGTTGAGTACGGAAGACAAACAGGCCAAAGTCCTGGTATCCCCCAAATACCAGGGCAAGGTTTTTACTTCCACCGCAGCAGGGGACGATGGAGAAAGCTTTGGCTGGATAAACTACGAGGCATTTGAAGGGCCCCTGAACAAGCACATGAATGCCTATGGTGGCGAAAGCCGCCTATGGCTGGGACCGGAAGGAAATACCTACTCTTTGTTCTTCGAACCAGGGAAAAAAATGGAATTTGAAAACTGGCATACCCCTGCAGCCATCGACCACGAAGCCTGGGAAAAAATCGAGGCAAGCCCCAGGGAATTATCCATGGCCAAATCCACATCGATTACCAACTATCAGGGCACCGAGTTTGCATTGAAGATCCAACGGACCATTACCCTTCTTGAAAAGGAAGGTATTATAGCAAACACCGGATTGACCGCCGACGTTTCCTCCATCAAGATGGTAGGATATGAAACCATCAATTCCATTCGAAATACCGGAGACTTTCCATGGACCCGAGAAACCGGAGCTCCCTGCATCTGGGTCTTGGACATGTTCAAACCCAGCCCGGAAACCACCATTGTGCTACCTCTCCAACCAAACGAAACAAAAGCAGGCCTCACCACCAACTATTTCGGAGCGATTCCCGAGGAAAGAATGGCCATCACGAACAACTACCTGTTCTTAAAGGCCGATGGTCAAAGCAGAGGGAAGGTGGGTGTCTCTCCCGAAAGAGCCCTTCCTATGGCCGGCAGCTACGATCCCCTCCACAAGGTGTTGACGATTACTACCTTCGATATAAAGTCGGAATTGCCCTACCTCAATCAGGAATGGAACACCGAAGCCGATCCCTTCAAAGGGGATGCGGTCAACGCCTACAACGACGGACCATTGGAGGATGGTAGCCAGATGGGGCCGTTTTACGAATTAGAGAGTGTTTCTCCCGCTGCTTTTCTTTCTCCGGGCGAAAGCATGGAGCATTTCCACCATGTTTACCACTTTACCGGAAACGAAAATGAATTGGATAAAATCACCCGGCAATTATTGGGGATTTCCATCGCTGAGATAAATGGGGTATTTAATCCGAAATAAGCAATTACTCTCAAGCGGATCCGCCCCATCGCAAGATTCATCCTTTCAGGTGACCTATTCAGGCCTTCGAACCCAAGCTTAATTGATTTTTTCTGCCTTCAAGACTATATATTCTGGATCCAGATAGCGCAATATACGCCCTGGAAAATAGCCATTACAATGGTATCGTGAACCAATGTTTTCCTCCGATATCTGATAGGAAAACTTCATTTTGAACCCATCACGACTCTCTTCTGGCAAAAAACTGTGCCATTCCAGTGGAACATCAAACATATCGGTTGGTACCCCAAACAGCATCAAGGTATCGGGATTGGCACCAGTAGTAGCCACCAGATAGCCTTTGCCTTCTCCTTTACTTGTTGGTACTGTAGCATCGCGAACGCAGGGGTGGTGGCCAATCAGGTACCCTTCGGCCTGAAATACGGGTGTTTCATCGTAATCCCGGCAAGCACCAAGAATCGATAAAAGGAAAACCATGCCCATAATTACCTCCCATTTGCCCGTAAAAATTGCAAATGGCTTGATCTTGAAAAATTTAATTTTCGGAATAGTCATGACACCTGGTTTTAGAGATAGTTGAAATGGTAATAAACGGGGATGGTTCGCAAATGCTGTACTGTTTTCGGGGATACCCCCCGATTCTGTATTGAAAATAGAAACTATTTCCAGCTAGAATATACTCCTCAAGCTCCGTTCTATCAGGTAACTGAGAGAGAAAAAGGGTGTCTACACTGGCAACTACGGAATGGGTGTAGGCCTCGGAATTGAACATTCCTTCCCAATTCATTGCGATATCACTTTCTCCCAAAATCTCAACGACCATACCCTCGCAATACGCCCCTGTATACCTCCCTTGAAGACAGACTTCTCCAGCCTCTTTTTCCAAACAACCTCCAGCGCAAAAACCGACCAGAGCAAGCAGGATCAAAAGAAAATGGCTATTCCCAATCGACTCCTTATTCATTTCTTTTTTTATCTGCTTAAAAACACAATTCGATTAGAATAGAAGAATCTGATAAAGACCTGAATCAATGGTCTAAATTTTATGCCCCGTATAGCCATTACGCATCAAGTGGTGAAAACGCTACATCTAAACCTATCAATAAGAAAACAAGCCACAGGCTTAAATCTGACTATCGTTGTTGGTTTCTTTCTCCAACTATCCCTATCCCAAGTAAGCAAAAAGAGTGGATAGGTTTTGCCGCGATAGAAATTACAAACCAACTCCGGGCAAATATAAAATATATTTAAATATATAGTTTAAATTTTTGCTTTCCTAGAAGCCTATGAGAAAGGTACCGAACTGGAAGTGGTGAAGCTTCAGGTAGCCTGACTGAAAGTAAATGGGTTGAAGCAAATGTACGCGTGAAGCATAAAAATTATGATTAACCAATTGCTTAAAAGCTAGTCTTTTAAAACTTTGAGAAATTGGAACAGACACATGGTAGAAAATCAATTGCCCCTCTTTATCAAATTGAAGGGTTTTTCTCCTTTCTGTACCATTTTCAAGGCTATTTATAACCAGCCAAAACGTGCTATCAAACCCATCACTCCCTGTAGTTATTCCTACCTTGTAATGAAGATTTAATATTTGGTTCCCGTCATATACATTTAGTTCACTATTTTGATGAAAATTATAACGGACTAATTTATTTTCGGTTTGAGGATTAACTACAAGGATGGATCCATCTAACCTATTTAAACTAGTAGTTTCAATCCATTCCCATTCTCCAACCAAAAATCGCTACCCCATCCGGGTAAAAAAGAAAGGATTAAAAACTTTTTTAAATTTTGGTTTTCCAATTTTTGCGTCTTCTTGTAATTTAAGACTAAACAAACTTGAGAAACGCTACATGGATAAGATGGCCCGGGACCAAACCTGCTGTTCGGTAGTTTCGATGCCGAACTATATTATCAACCTGAGATTAATCTATGCTTCTCGGAGAATCCGCTTTTTTTGTTAAGAAGTAGCTTTCTTAAATCAGGCCCATAAAAAGCAGATCAGGTAACATGCGGGTAAGAACCTGTCCCTACCTAAGTGAGGAGTCTTTTTACGCAAGTAGCAATAAATTAATATATTAAAAATTGAAAATCCTTGAAAAAATCCCCCTTTGTCCCCCTTTGAAAGGGGGATTTGTGTACGTTCAAATAGGTTATAAGGGTTTGCAACCCTGGCGATTTTACCCAAATATTAGTATCTTTAGAAACCCTGGAAGCCGGAAAATACCATCCCTCCCGGCTGTTTACCCTGGGCGATCAGGTACGTTCGCAAGCACTTTCGGGTTTTGAATTGGATCTGGATGGGGCGTTTGGGGAGTTGTAGACTAAGGTCCTCATCTTTAGCCTTTCTTCGAAAGACCTGACAAACAAAACGGTTGATCTAAATGGTTTTTGTCGATGGAATGCCGTATAAAAATTTCAAATGACATATTAAACTTGATGTTCTTTTCATTAATACGATACCCTAAAAGATCTTGATGATCTTTTGCAAGCGATAGATGGAAAATAGCTTTTAAGGTTCTACATTTGTTTTTCAATAAGTTCTTTTTTATTTCTTATCAACCGAAACAGGTTTTACTTAATGGTGAATGAATAGGGAATCGTGTGCAAATCACGAACTGTCGCGCAACTGTAAGTAACGCCCAAGGTTTTTACCCATAGATATCCACTGTCCCGCATCCAGCGGGGTGGGAAGGATGGTAAAAATGTTACAAGTCAGGAGACCTGCCTGTTTCGCCCTGTTTACCGTCAGACAGGATTGACAATGCTTTCGCGATTTGAAGCACGGTGTCATGTTCGGTGCATTTTTAAGAGGACAGCTGTTTCTGAAGGGAAGCGGTGTGTCCATACTTTTGCATTTGATTTGCTCCACCTACTTCCATTTTTCAAGGCATTGTGAAATAAAGCAAAAGGGCTTTTAACTCAATTTTAATCTTTTAAAAGTTAAAAGAACATGCAAACGCACAATCTTGGCTACCCGCGTATAGGTGGCAAAAGAGAACTCAAGAAAGCCTGTGAAAACTACTGGTCAGGCCAAATCACACAGGAAGAACTGGTAAAAGTGGGATGGGATATCCGGATACGGAATTGGAAATGCCAGCAAAAGGCTGGTATTGACCTGATTCCGTCCAATGATTTCTCGTTTTATGATCAGGTTTTAGACATGTCTTTGGCGGTAGGAGCCGTACCAGAGCGGTATCACGATGTGATCCTCAACCAGAAAAATACGGACCTGGACCTGTATTTTGCCATGGCTAGAGGCTACCAAAAAGAGGGATTGGATATTACCGCCATGGAAATGACTAAATGGTTTGACACCAACTACCATTATATCGTTCCCGAATTTCATAAAAATCAAAAATTTCGCCTATTCTCATCCAAAGCCTTGAATGAATTTTTGGTAGCGAGGGAGGCCGGAATTAACAGCAAACCAGTCCTGATTGGTCCCGTATCGTATCTTTTGTTAGGCAAAGAAAAAGAAAGTGGATTTGAACGGCTGGATCTGATTGAAAATTTGCTTCCCGTATATCTCGAAATTATCCGTGAATTGGAAGATGCCGGCACAGAATGGATCCAGTTTGATGAACCTTTTTTGGCAATGGAACTAAACCAAAAGGCCCAAAAAGCCTATTTGAAAGTTTATCATCAGATTCGAAAATCCTTTCCTCACATTAAAATCCTGCTGGCTACTTATTTTGGCCCTTTGAAAGAGAATCTGAATTTAACTTTAAATCTACCGGTGTGCGCCTTGCATGTGGATCTTTCCAGGTGTCCTGAGCAGTTGGATGAAATCTTAAACCAACTTCCTGACAAGATAAGCTTGTCTCTGGGGCTGGTTGATGGAAGAAATATTTGGAAAAACCCATTCCAACGTTCACTACAAATCATTCAAAAAGTCAGGGCCAGGCTTGATGACAACCGGATTCTGATAGCTCCCTCGAGTTCATTACTTCACGTTCCACTTGATTTAAACGAGGAAAGTCAGAATTCCGGTAGATTGGCCGAAATCAAACCCTGGCTGGCATTTGCACAGCAGAAATTAGAGGAACTGGGGCAAATAAAAAAAATCGCTTTAGCTCCAGAAGAAACCCAGCATCAACGTCTTCTTCAGGAAAACATCAATGCTATTGAGAACAGAAAAACATCCCGCCTTATCCGAAACGAATCATTGAAAGAAAAAGTAAATGCCGTTATAAGTTCGGAGGTCCGCCGCAATAACCCATTCTCCCAAAGGACGACAACGCAGCGGAAGGCATTAAACCTCCCTCTTTTTCCAAGTACCACCATTGGTTCTTTTCCCCAGACCAAGGAAGTAAGGCAATGGAGGTCCGACTTTAAGAAAGGAAGAATTACGCGAGGGCAGTATACTACTTTAATAAAAAAAGAAATAGCATCCACTATCCAAAAACAAGAGGCGCTTGACCTGGATGTATTGGTTCATGGTGAGTTTGAAAGAAACGATATGGTGGAGTACTTTGGTGAACAGTTGGAAGGTTTCGCATTCACACTACATGGTTGGGTACAAAGTTACGGTAGCCGCTGTGTAAAACCACCCATTCTATTCGGTGATATCGACCGACCGAAACCCATGACCGTAGCCTGGACTTCCTATGCCCAATCCTTAACTAATAAATGGGTAAAGGGAATGTTGACAGGCCCGGTTACCCTGCTTCAGTGGTCCTTTGTGAGAGATGATCAACCCCGATCAGAAACCTGTCTGCAACTTGGGCTGGCCATACAGCGAGAAGTAAAGGATTTGGAGGCAGCAGGTATTGCTATCATTCAAATTGATGAACCTGCTCTTCGCGAGGGAATGCCTCTAAGAAAGGAATTACAGAAGGAATACCTGGATTGGGCTATAAAGGCCTTCCGTATTGCGTACGCGGGTGTCAATGACGCTACCCAGATCCATACCCACATGTGTTATTCGGAATTTAATGACGTATTGGAATCCATCGCCTTAATGGATGCCGATGTAATCACCATCGAATGCTCTCGCTCCCAGATGGAATTATTAAATGCCTTTGCTGATTTCGAATACCCCAATGCAATCGGTCCGGGAGTATACGATATCCATTCGCCACGAATTCCCTCAAAAGAAGAAATGATCTATTTGATGAAAAAAGCAATCCAGGTAATTCCAGTCGATAAGCTTTGGATCAATCCCGACTGCGGTCTGAAAACCAGGAACTGGTCGGAAACAGAAAAGGCACTTCAAAGTATGGTGGCAGCAGCCAGGGAATTAAGAAACGAATATACCCCGTCTTAACCTGGTGAGTTCATCATCCCCAAATTAATCCGGCAGACCCTGATACATAGGCTTTACAATCCTGGGTTTGCCGGATTCCCTTCTTGGCTGCGGCATGCGGAAATAATCGCAAACAATATAAAAATTTGAAAAAATTACGTAACTTTTAGAATCGAAATACCAGTATCTTTGCTGTGAAAATAATGAATCAGCCGAAAATCAACCATTACGGAATTGTTGATGATCGGGTAATCGCATGAACGCACTAAAAAACATAGCGTCCCTTTTCCTTTCCCTGCTGGTCGTGCTCAGTTCCATGAGTTTTACGGTCAACCTGCACCTGTGTATGGGAGAGCTGGAAAGCGTGCGTATACTGACGGATGCGCCCGCCTGCGACATGCACCGCAAGTCCTGTCATGCACCCGATCCTGACAAAAGCAGCAAGGAAGATTGCTGTGAGGATGAGCAACGAATCCTCCACGGACAAGACGAGTTGAGCAAAGCGTCTGCTTTCCAGAAAACGCAACCCGAGCTTGTCGCCGTTCTTTCCCTGCTTGTTTCCTACCTTACCGCCAATACTGAACTACCGCTTATTGAAGCAACTGAGGTCTATATCCCTCCACTCCTTCCCCGGGACATCCCAGTCCTCATTCAATCCTTCCTTATTTGATCATTTGATGTAATCGGAATCCTGCCTGGATGCTTTATCCCGGCTTCCCGAATTCCCATGCCGTTTCCTTTATAATCCAGGGAACCATTTCGGCCATTTCCAACGATCATCAAATAAGAAAAAAATGCTCAATCGAATTATCAGGTTCTTTTTGGAGAACAAGCTGGTTACCGTACTGCTCCTGCTACTTATCATTGGCTGGGGTATCGCTACTGCACCCTTCAACTGGCAGATCGACTTCCTGCCGCGGGACCCCGTGCCGGTAGATGCCATTCCCGATATTGGCGAAAACCAACAAATCGTCTTTACCGAATGGATGGGCCGCAGCCCGCAGGATGTGGAAGACCAGATTACCTATCCCTTGACCACCACCCTCTTGGGTTTGCCCGGTGTAAAAACCGTGCGCAGCAGCTCCGCGTTTGGGTTTTCCAGCATTTATATTCTCTTCGAGGAAGACATTGAATTCTACTGGAGCCGCTCCCGCATCCTGGAAAAACTGAATGCCCTGCCCGCAGGCCTGCTTCCGGAAGGGGTGCAGCCCCGTCTGGGCCCGGATGCCACGGCTTTGGGGCAAGTGTATTGGTACACCCTGGAAGGCAGGGATGAAGCCGGCAATCCGGCCGGCGGCTGGGACTTGCATGAACTGCGAGCCGTTCAGGATTTTACCATTCGCTATGCCCTTAGCAGTGCCTCGGGTGTGGCAGAAGTGGGTTCGGTAGGGGGCTATATCAAGGAATACCAGGTAGACGTAGACCCTGCAGCGCTGAAAGCCCACAACATCGCCTTGACGGACGTGGTCCGGGCAGTAAAAAACAGCAACCTGGACGTGGGGGCCAATACGATCGAAATCAATAAGGTAGATTATTTTGTCCGCGGCCTGGGCTATGTGGAACAACTCAGCGACCTGGATGCCACCGTGGTAAAAGTCAGCGATAACGTGCCCATACGCATTCAGGATGTGGCCCGGGTTACCATCGGTCCCCAACCCCGGAACATGACGGGCATTCTGGACAAAGCCGGTGCCGAAGCAGTGGGCGGCGTGGTCATCGCCCGCTACGGAGAAAACCCACTCGCGGTCATTCAGGGGGTAAAGGAAAAAATCGAACAACTCTCCGGCAGTCTGCCCAGCAAGACACTGGAAGACGGCAGGGTTTCCCAATTGACGATTGTTCCCTTTTACGACCGGACCGGGCTCATTTACGAAACCCTGGGCACGCTCTATCAGGCCATCAGCTTGCAGGTTTTGATATCCATTTTGGTAATCATGGTGATGGTGTACAACCTCCGGGCCTCGCTGTTGATTTCGGCCTTGCTGCCCCTTTCGGTCCTGATGTGCTTTATCTTTATGAAATACCTGAACGTCGACGCGAATATAGTCGCCCTTTCCGGTATTGCCATTGCCATCGGTACCATGGTGGACCTGGGGATCATCTTGAATGAAAACATCCTGCGCCATCTAAAGGAATCCGATCCTTCCGAGTCCAAACTAAAGATCATCTATACCGCTACCACCGAGGTGGCCTCTGCCATACTCACCGCGGTAAGTACGACCATTATCAGTTTTCTTCCGGTTTTCACGCTACAAGCGGCCGAAGGAAAGCTGTTTGGTCCCCTTGCCTATACCAAGACCTTTGCGCTGATCGCTGCCGTTATTTTTACCTTACTTATCATGCCAGCCTTTAGCCATTGGATATTTTCCATCCGCAATGGATCCGGAAAATCCACCCGGATAGTCAATGGTATCCTGCTGATTTCAGGGATTCTCACCTGGATATTTGTCTGGTCCTGGGCGGGATGGGTGCTGGTCGGTTTTGGACTCATCAACCTGGCCCTGCACTATTTCCCGGAAAAGGTAGAACCCTGGCGGAATTTGTTGAAAGTGGGCTTCACCTTGCTTTCCATCGCCTGGCTTCTTGCAGGAGAATGGATGCCCCTGGGCGTATCACGCAGCCAATTGACCAATTTTCTGTTTATCTCCGTAATCATCGGACTGGTGCTGGGTGCTTTCCTGCTGTTTATGCACTACTACTCCCGCATCCTGAGCTGGTGCCTGGACAACAAAGGAAAATTTATCCTAGCACCCTTGCTGGTTTTATTGACCGGAATTACCATTTGGCTGGGTTTTGACCGTACGTTTTCCCTGATACCAAGGACCCTGGAAAAAATAGGCTGGGATATTCGGGACAGCTCCCCGTGGAAAAGCATGACCGCTACCTTCCCAGGCCTGGGGGAGGAGTTTATGCCCAGCCTGGACGAAGGCACCTTTCTCCTGATGCCGACCTCCATGCCCCATGCCGGGGTGGAAGCCAACCGGGAAATCCTTCAAAAACTGGACATGCTGGTCAACGCCATTCCCGAGGTGGAAATGGTGGTGGGAAAAGCAGGTAGGGCCGAAACGGCCATTGACCCCGCTCCCATGACCATGTTTGAAAACACCATCCAATACAAAAGCGAATACGCCAGCGATGAAAACGGAGACCGACTCCGATTCAAAGTGGACGATGAAAATCACTTCCTCCTGGAAAACGGAGAAACCTACGACCCGGAATCCGACCGGCCGGAAACCGTTTCGCTTTCCCAGCTTATTCCGGATCCAAAAGGAGCCTATTTCCGACAATGGCGGACGCACATTCAACGTCCGGATGATATCTGGGACGAAATCGTAGCAAGGATTACGATACCAGGCGTCACTTCTTCTCCTAAGCTTCAGCCCATAGAGACCCGGCTGATCATGCTGCAAACCGGCATGCGGGCACCCATGGGAATCAAGGTGTACGGTCCCGATCTGGAGACCATTGAAGCCTTTGGCTTTGAATTGGAAAAATACCTGAAGGAGGTTCCTTCTGTCAAAAAAGAGGCAGTTTTTGCCGATCGGGTGGTGGGCAAACCCTATCTGGAAATCGATATTGACCGGGAGAAAATCAGCCGGTACGGATTGACGATTGGCGAGGTGCAGGATTTTATCCAGACCGCCATTGGAGGCATGCAAATCAGCACTACCGTGGAAGGCAGGGAACGCTACCCAATCCGGGTGCGCTATGCCCGGGAGTACCGGGACGATCCCACGGCTATCGAAAACCTGCAGGTACCCACGCCCGGAGGCGCCTACCTTCCCCTCAATCAACTGGCATCCATAAGCTACCGTCCCGGACCGGGGATGATTAAAAGCGAAGACAGCTTTTTGGTAGCCTACGTTTTACTGGACAAAATGCCCGGATTTGCCGAAGTGACGGTGGTGGAAGATGCACAGAACTACCTGCAGGAAAAAATCGACAACGATGAACTGACCGTCCCTTCCGGCGTGAGGTATGAATTTTCCGGCAATTACGAAAACCAGGTCCGGGCAGAAAAGCGGCTGTCTCTGGTCATTCCACTCTCCCTGATCATCATCTTCCTGATTCTGTATTTCCAGTTCCGCTCCGCTTTCACCTCGCTGTTTGTATTTGCCGGCATCGCCCTGGCCTTTGCCGGGGGATTTCTGATGCTGTGGCTGTACGGGCAAAGTTGGTTTATGGATGTGGACATCCTGGGCACCTCCATGCGGGAACTATTCCAGATGAAGACCTACAACTTAAGCGTAGCGGTGTGGGTGGGGTTTATTGCCTTGTTTGGGATTGCCACGGATGATGGGGTGGTCATGGCCACCTACCTGGATCAGAGCTTTGAAAAGCACCAGCCGGATACCATTAAGGAAGTCCGGAAAGCGGTCATGGAGGCCGGACAGAAACGTATTCTGCCCTGCCTGATGACGACTTCCACTACACTGTTGGCCCTCTTGCCCATACTCAGCTCTTCCGGCCGGGGGTCCGATATCATGATTCCCATGGCACTCCCGGCTTTTGGTGGCATGTCCATCGCCCTGCTTACGCTGTTTTTGGTTCCCGTGCTGTATTGCTGGAGAGCGGAGAGCAAGGTCAGTCAGGAAGGAGTTACAAAGGCTTGATTGGAAATTGAAGGTGAGATATATGACACTGTAAAAAGAATACCAATGATACAAAAACTGAAAGATTTAGAGGTGTTTGAATGGAGCCGATCTTTTCCTAAGGAAGAAGTTTATACATCGCAACTAATAGGTGAAATGATCAAAAACCAGCAGAAATAATGGAAAAGCGCATAAAATTTAGTGAAAGGAAGGTGTCGGATAGCAGCTGGCAGCGCCTGTTGAAGCGGTTCGGAAGCCTGGTGTTTTTGGCATGCTTCGTTGGCCAGACGCTGCAGGCGCAGACGCTGGAGGAGTACCTGCAGCTCGCTCTGGAAAACAACCCCGAACTTAAGGCTTACGACCGGGACTACCAGGCCAGCCTGGAGACGGTTTCCCAGTCGGGTATCCTGCCCGATCCGGAATTCAGCGCTGGGATTTTTCCGGCCCCCATGGATCGGCTGATGGGCCGGCAGCATGCGGATCTGCAACTTATGCAGTCCTTTCCCTGGTTTGGAACACTGGGTACCCAAAAAGAGGCGGCCAACCAACAGGCACTTGCCACTTTCCAGGAATTCCGGGGAGTTCGAAATCAGTTGATCTACCGGGTAAAATCTTCCTGGTATCAACTCTACCGGCGCCAGGAAGAAATCCGGATCACCGAGGCGCATGCTGCCATTCTGAATCGATTGGAACGCCTGGCATTGGTCCGCTACCAATCTCAGGGGGCTACGGTAAACCCCGCTCCGGGATCCGGAAGATCCGCCGGAATGAGCGGCGTGTTGCGGTTAAAAATGGAAATCAACGAACTTGAAACCAGCCTGGCCAATCTCAAAAGCACGCAGAAGGGCTTGATCGAAGCGTTTAATCAGTTGCTCAACCGGGACCCGGGAGAAGCAGTATCCCTACCCGATACCTTACCCGCGAAGAGTCTCCCCGGGGAACTTGCGGAAAACCCGGAAATCCTTACCGGAGAGCATCCCCGGCTGAAACAACTGGAAGCCACCGAGGCCGCCCTGCAGTACCAAACGGAACTACAGGTATTGAAGGGAAAACCCATGATGGGTGCAGGGATTAGTTACATGCCCTTTAGCCCAAGGCTGGAAAACGGAATGCCCATGGGCGGACGGGACATGGTCATGCCCATGGTCAAAATCAGCCTTCCTATTTACCGAAAAAAATACCAGGCATTGCAGCAAGAAAGCAAATACCGGGAAGAGGCGATCCGTCAACGTAAAGAAAATACGGGCAACGAATTGCTCGCTCAGTGGAGTCAAACGCGTAGCGACTGGGAAAATGCAGAACGTTCGGTAGCCCTCTATCAGGAACAGATTCGCCTGGCGAACCAAACCCTGGAACTGCTGACCAATGCCTATGCAAACAACGAAGGTGATTTTGAGGCCCTACTGGAAACCCAGCGAAGAGTACTGGATTACCGGTTCAAGTTGCTCGCCACCATCGTCGACCTGCACCTGCTGGAAGCACGGTTTGAAAATTTGGCCGGTAGCTGATGTGGGGATGTGATAATGTGAGGATGTGGGAATTGTAATCAATAGGAAAACCCTTAATGAAATGGAAAAGAGAAATGAAGTTTTGGAATTGAGTTTTGAATTTGCGTTGCAGGTCATCGAATTTTCGGAATTGTTGGAGGAAAAAAGAAAATTCGTAATAGCCCGGCAATTATTGAAATCAGGCACAGGTATCGGTGCCAGTGTAAGGGAAGCCCAAAGTTGCGAAAGTAGGGCTGACTTCATTCACAAGCTCAAGATTTCCCATAAAGAGGTCCAAGAAACGGAATACTGGCTTCTTTTATGCTCCAAAGCCGCCGCGTATCCGGATCCCCCAGAGACGATGGCTGGGCTGCTTCTTAGCATACAAAAGTTACTGAATAAAATTATTGCAACCTCCCGTGCGAATAATAGAAGATAAAAACAAACCATGAAAAAGCTTAATAAACAGGTGTTGGTATTTACAGCGATTGGAATGATCCTGGGTTTCCTGGTTGCGATGCTAATCAGCCCATCAGCAAATCAGCAAATCAACACATCATCAAATCAACACATCAACGCATCAGACCACCAAACCACCGGATCATCAGATCATCAAACCTGGACCTGCTCCATGCATCCACAGGTACGGCAGCCGGAACCGGGGCAATGTCCCATCTGTGGTATGGACCTAATCCCTGCATCCACCGCCGGAGGCAATGGCAATTCCTCTCCTGCTGTGCTGGAAATGAGTGAGGCGGCCATTGCGATGGCAGAGGTTCAAACGTTTATTGTAAAGGAAAATGAAACCGCGAAAGAGATATCCACTACCGGTAAAGTCCAACCCAATGAACGAAGCCGCTCCACCATTACGGCCAATTTTCCAGGAAGGATCGAGCAGCTTTTCGTAAATTTCACCGGACAAGCCGTGCAAAAAGGCGAAAAATTGGCGGAGGTCTATTCACCCGAACTGATAAATGCGCAAAAAGAATTATTGGAAGCCTCCAAAACCAAATCCGACTTTCCCGACCTGTATGTGGCTGCCAGGCAAAAACTACAATCCTGGAAAATCACTTCGGAGCAAATCGAGTCCATCGAATCCGGCGGGGCATTGCTGGAACGTTTTGCTGTTTTAGCCGACCGCTCGGGCATTGTCATCCAACGAAAGGTGACCGAAGGAGACTACGTAGGAACCGGTACTGCCCTTTTTGACCTGGTAAACCTGAGCTCGGTATGGGTCATGTTGGACATATACGCAACGCACCTTCCCTTCGTTCGGAATGGCGATTTGGTCTCGCTGACCATAGAAGGAATTCCAGGCGAAACCTTTGAAGCCCCGATTTCCTACCTGGATCCGTTTATTGATCCGGATACCCGAACGGCTCAGGCAAGACTTTTGCTGAATAATCCCGGGGACCGCCTGAAGCCGGAAATGTTTGTAAATGCCCGGATACAGACAAGCGGAAACCTGGAAGAGGGGATCTTCAACATACCCCGGACCGCTTTACTCTGGTCCGGAAAAAGATCCGTCGTTTACGTGCAGGTGCCGGATTCCGAATACCCTGCCTACGAAATGAGGGAAGTAAGCATCGGTCCCAGAAACGGGGAAACCTACCCGGTAATGTCCGGGCTGCAAGCGGGAGAAGAAGTGGTGAGCAATGGGGTATTTTCCATTGATGCCGCGGCACAGCTGGCCGGTAATTACAGCCTGTTAAACCGACCGGAAAGCAAGACCATGGAAGTCTCTTCCACCTTTCAAGAGCAGCTTACCGTTTTGGCAGAAGCCTATTTTGAGCTTAAAAATGAGTTGGTAGCCGACGATGCCGAAGCAGCACGAAACGCCGGCAACCAGGTTGGAGAAGCGTTGAATCAGGTGGATATGGAATTGGTAGAAGGAGCGGCACACGCCCACTGGATGGAATTAAAAGTGGAAGCCGAAAAGGCCTTGGAAGGCATTGCGAAAGCTGATGGTCTTCAGCCGGTCCGCAAGCAATTTATGCTGCTTTCGGAAAGCATGCTGGAGATGACCGAATCTTTTGGCCTGGAAAAAGACAAGGTATACCGCCAATATTGCCCCATGGCTTTTGGTGACGAGGGTGCCTATTGGCTGAGCGAAACCGAAGAAATCCGCAATCCCTATTTTGGTGCCGATATGTTGCGCTGTGGGGAAGTACGGGAGACCTACGAAAAAGGGAAGCTGGTAATGGAGAAAAGCCCCAACACCGGCAGCCCGGGCGGGGGCGGGCACAACCACTAAACGCCTCGGCCCAACGAGTTGAATAAACCAGTAATAAACCAAGAAGCGATCATGAAAGAAGAAAAGCACGAACACGAGCAACACGAAAAGCATTCTAATAACCACTCCCACCACGATCACCACGCCATGATGATCGAAGACTTCAAAAAACGTTTTTGGATCTCCCTGGTGCTGACCCTTCCGATCCTGGTGCTATCCGAAATGATCCAGCAATGGCTGGGGTTCACCCTATCCTTTGAAGGAGACAAATACGTATTATTTGGTTTGTCCACCGTCTTGTTTTTTTATGGGGGATGGCCGTTTTTGAAAGGCCTGATTGACGAGCTCCGTGAAAAAAATCCGGGAATGATGACCCTGATAGCCGTGGCGATTATCGTGGCCTACGGCTACAGCAGTGCCGTGGTCTTTGGGCTCGACGGTACCGATTTTTATTGGGAGCTGGCCACCCTGATCGTAGTGATGCTTCTGGGACACTGGATCGAAATGAAGTCAGTGATGGGGGCTTCCCGATCACTGGAATTGCTCGTCCAACTGATGCCTGCGGAGGCGCACCTCATGGACGGAAAGGATGTCAAAGAGGTGAAAGTAAGCGAACTAAAAAAGGGAGACCGGATCCTGGTCAAGGCCAACGAAAAAATCCCAGCTGACGGAGTCATTGAGAAGGGGGAAAGCCATTTGGACGAAAGCATGATCTCCGGTGAAAGTAAACCCATAAAGCGCTCCAAAGGAGATGAGGTAGTGGGCGGTTCTGTAAACGGCAACCAATCCCTGGAGGTAAAAGTCCAGAAAACAGGAGAAGAAAGTTACCTGAACAAGGTAATCGGCTTGGTAAAGGAAGCGCAATCCAGCAAATCCAAGACGCAACACCTGGCCGACCAGGCAGCCAAATGGCTTACCTTTATCGCCCTGGGTGCCGGAACCATAACCCTGGTAGCCTGGCTGCTGATGGGCAAACCCTGGGATTATGCCCTGGAACGAATGGTTACCGTGATGGTCATTTCCTGCCCCCATGCCCTTGGACTGGCAATCCCTTTGGTGGTGGCCATTTCCACCTCGGTGTCGGCCGGAAAAGGCTTGTTGATCCGAAACCGGACGGCCTTCGAAAATGCCCGGAAAATAACGGCCATGGTATTTGATAAAACGGGCACATTGACCGAGGGCAACTTTGCTGTGTCTCGTTACGAAAGCCTGTCGGAAGATCTCAGCGAAAAGCAGTTGCTGGCTTTTGCCGCCTCGCTGGAGCAGGGATCGGAACATCCCATCGCGCAGGGAATCGTGAAAAAAGCCAAAGAAGAAAAGCTGGATCTGCACGAAGTGAACCAGTTTGAAGGCATAACCGGAAAAGGGGTACAGGGAGAAGTGAATGGCGAATCCTGGAAAGTGGTCAGTCCCGGCTACCTGGAAGAAAAAAACATCTCTCTACCGGAAAAATCCCAGTCCGAGAAAGCGGAAACCATCGTTTTTATACTCAAAGGAGAAGACCTGGTAGGTTTTGTGGCACTGGCAGACAAGGTCAGGGAAGACAGCTTGCCGGCCATCAAGTCGCTGAAAGAAGCTGGTATGAAGGTGTTTATGGCCACCGGAGACAACGAAAAAACCGCCAAAGCGGTGAGTGAGGAATTGGGTTTAGATGATTACTACAGCGAGGTGCTGCCGGATGAGAAAGTAGAACTAATTAAAAAACTGCAAAAGGAAGGGTATTTTGTAGCCATGACCGGAGACGGGGTAAACGATGCGCCAGCCCTGGCCCAGGCAAATGTAGGCATCGCCGTAGGTTCCGGTACAGATGTAGCCGCTGAGACGGCGGACATTATCCTGGTCAACAGCAATCCCAAAGACATTGCGCAATTGGTCCGGTTCGGCACGGCTACCTACAAAAAGATGATCCAAAACCTGGTTTGGGCCACCGGCTACAACGCCGTTGCGATGCCTTTGGCTACCGGGTTTATTCCCGGCCTGCTGATCAATCCTGCCATCGGTGCGATCTTTATGAGTTTGAGTACTGTTATCGTCGCGGCCAATGCCCAACTATTGCGTAGGCAGATGGATTGAGTAATGAAACTATCTAGAAATAAACAAAGGCAAATAAAAATTGGTCCTCCCAATCCGAATGATCGTTGGTGCCGTGTTTCTATCCAGAGAGTTTCTTTCTTCGTTACTTTTTGCTGCAGTGCCTGTCCCGTGGAGCCAAGCGAATCGGGATCAAAAAGTAACCAAAAACCCCGCCGCTGTGCATATTTTGGCTAAAATCTGAACGCCACCCGCGCATAGGCAAACTCCTCAGGTTTTGGTGGAAATACTGGCTTTAAAAAGGCACTGACAGACCAAAACCTTCGTCAGACAGGCCTCTGCCTTTACCTGCCCTCCGTCCAGATTTCTAAACGCCAAAATCTGCAAGGCGGAAATGAGAACCTTTCGCTAAATTTAAAGAGGCTATATGAGTTAAGGCACTATGATCGTCTTTACCAGTATCCAACTATTGCGTAGGCAGATGGATTGAGTAATGAAGGCTAATAAAAGCTAGCATGGCTTAGGCATATAACCACTAAAAACAATTATAAACAGATGAAATCGAGCCTGCCTAAGACAGACAGGCATGACGCAAGGGACCCAGGGAGGGATGTTGATAGAAAATGCGAGATTCTCCCGATTAAGGATAGAGACAGGCATTTAAAAAGTAAATTATAATCCTATGAAATCATTTCTTTCCCCCACCAATGAAAAATCCACCCTGCTGATCCGAATGATGGTTGGTGTGGTATTCTTTTCCGAAGGATGGCAAAAATTTCTTTTTCCTGCCCTTCGCGGAGCCGGTCGGTTTGAAAAAATCGGACTTCCTAATCCGGAATTCCTCGGTTACTTTGTAGGAGGTATGGAAATTCTTTGTGGGCTGTTTATTTTGGTAGGTTTGCTTACACGCCTTGCTGCTATTCCTACTTTGATAATCATGATCGTTGCCATTGCCAGTACCAAAACCCAGGTTTACGCTGAAGGGGGATTTTGGCCTGCGATGCACGGAAGCCGAACAGACTGGGCGATGCTCCTGGGTAGTTTGTTTTTAATCCTGAAGGGTAGCGGCAGATGGGCATTAGACCAAGTGCTTTTTTCCCGAAAGTAGCCTAGCCTTCTATTCTGTTGCAGGTGAGGCTAATTGCTGGCGCAGTTGGTCTTCTTCCATCATCCGCTGATCCAGCTCCCGGGCATAGCTGCGTCCGCCTTTGAAGGCAAATTGGGTATAGGCCTTTCCTGCCCATTCCTTAGCCAGCGGCAAATCCCCTAAAACCTCATAGGCCAACGCCAGGTTATAGCATATTTTCCCATGTGTTTTGGCATCGGATGGTTGTGAAAGGCCGTCTTTCCAGGCCAAGATCGCCTCTTCCCACTGATCTATCTCTGCATACCGGGCTCCTACTTCCAACGCCGGATTGTCTTTGGATTTGCCATAATACGAACGGTTGATGGCCACATACATGGGTGCGACCCTCCGGGCATAGGCCGCTCCTGCCAACTGTCCCACGTAGCGGGTGGCCTGCACTTTATCGATCAGCAGGGCCAGTGCCTGGGTTTTGGACTCTGCCTCGGCTGACCATGTATTGGTTTTTGAAAAGTCTGCCTGATCTACGAGCGTACCCGAGGCAGGGTCATACAGGCGAAAGCCCACTTGCACGGATGCTAGTCCTTCTGCCAGAATTCCCGGTACTTCAATGGTACGTTCCTCATTCCCGGAACCAACTTGTTTTTTCAGGTTTACTTTTTTTTCCGTCACCACAAAATCCGAATCGAATTTCTCCAGCGTTAGCACCCCATCCGCCTGGTATTTGTCGCATAAATAGTCAATTTGATCCCATGACAGTGGTTCCGGAAAAACCTGCCCGAAAAGCCCCCCTTTCAGTCTTTCGCCTGCACGGATGATTTCATAGCGGGGAGATGTAGCCAGTTCCTGCTGAATGGTAGCCATGGTCGCGTCTATGGCATTACGAATTTCAAAAGGAGCCTCCCCGGTCAGGATTCCTTCAATAATGGCAACTCCCTGACTTTCCGGAACCGTTCGGTCCACCAGCAGCAAACGCTGAACATGGTTAGGAACCGGGATCTCCGCTGGCATCAAGCGTGTAAGGGAAACGTTTTTGGTACAGGATACCAGTAGAAAAAAGAGGATAAAAAAAACCGAATTGCCTGAAATCCATTTTGTTGAAGCTTCCATAGATCATTTTAAAATTTCGTCAAATTTACGGAATCAATGGTGCTAACGTTCAAAAATAATCGAAAAAAATACGGGACCATCCCGAAATCGAAATGGCCCCGTAACCGTGTGTTATTGTAAATTACCAGGGCTTTCCGGTTCCCTGAATCACCCAGGGCTTGGACCAGGCACTGTTTTGACCATCTACTTCTGAAAAGCTGGTTGCCTCCAGCCTGGAAATGGCCTCTTCTGTCTCGGCGGAATTCAGGTTCCGCTCCTGGATCATATAATAGAATCGTACCGGTATGGCCGATCGGATGGCAAAGGGACCCGCTTCCAGTTCCGGGAATCCGGTCCGACGGTAGTCAAACCAGGATTCGGCGGCGGCTGTCCAGGAAGCAATCCATTTTTGCTCCATAAGCTGGGCGAGCGATCCTTCAAATTGAACTTCATCCTCTTGCAGGTAACTTTCTACCTGATCTGACAGCCCCCAGGTGGCAAAAGAAGCCTGGATCGCAGCGTTGTAGTAATTTTCTGGGGTGTCTCCTACGTTCCATCCGTTCAAAGCGGCCTCCGCCAAAATAAAATTCACTTCCGAGGCAGAAATAATCCGCGCCCGCAATAGGGGACCGGTTGCGTCACGATACCTGTCATTCAGCCAGGAAACATGGGGATTGAAAGCGGCTTGATTGGCATCCGGGCTGAGGTTGTACACTTGCGGACCGGGGATGCCCGGAGGAATGCCCACGTAGTCGGGATTCTGGTTGATGTCTTCCAGCGCTACATTTCGTTCTTCCAGCACATCCGGAGAGAGCAAGCGTCTGCCATTTTCAATTTGATCCGTTCCGGAAGGAAGCGTTTCATCCACCACCAGCGGTATTTGAACCGGATTTGCCCAAACGGATAGCCTGGGATCGCTTTTCGAGCGCATGGCCTCCACAAGGGTGCGGCACATTTTTATTCGGCGATAACTGCTGGCATCTGCATCGTAACGGGTAGTATTCGGCCAGGAAGTGTCTTCACTGATACCAGCAAAACCCATACTGGCATCATCCGCCGGGTTTAGAATCAGGGGGTTGCCCTCTGGATTGGAAAGGATCTCCTCTATTCCCTGCTGCGCAAATTCGGGCAGTTTTTCGGATACCCTCATGTAATAGCGCAATCTCAGCGAATTGGCCATCATTCTCCATTTTGCCGGATCTCCGTTAAAATATACATCCGCGCCCTCAATGCTGCTGTTATAGGCACCGGCTGGCTGAGAAAGGAGCTCGTTGGCTGCTTGCAGGTCGGCCAGTACCCCGCGATAGATGTCCTCCTGCGTATCAAATGCCGGAAAGGTAGCTTCCGGTGTGCCTTCTGCTCCTCTCAGCGCCTGCGTGTAGGGAGCATCTCCCCACAAATCGGCTATCAGGCCAAACATCATGGACTTCATGACCAGTGTCACGCCTTGATGCAAGTCCTGATCCAATTCTACAGCTTTATCGTAAACGAATTGATTGTTTCGGAGAATGGCATAATAGCCCGTCCAGCTATTACTACGGTTCCAGTCATACAGGTTATGCGCCCCGGACCATCCGTCTTTTTGGGTATGCTGCATAACCCCCGCAATATCCTGATAACCCAGGTTAACGATGGTTTTGCCCGCTTCCGTCAGAACGGTAGAAAGCACCAGATTCGGATTAGCCGTTTCAGGATTTGCTCCATTGGGATTGATGTTCATTTCCACCAATTCTTCCGTGCAGGAAAAGGTACACAGGCAGGTCAGTACAAATCCGAGAATAAATTTATTATTGATTTTCATAGCCATTTCTTTTTTTTGTGATCACCAAACCCTGATTAAAACGTTGCGTTTACCTTAAAACCGATGGGCATCACCCAGGGCATCACATTCCATCGCTCAATGCCCTGCTTAAACTGGGACCCGGCCTGGACTCCGGAGGAAGGCTGAAAGGCCATTTCAGGATCCACGTTGATTTTAGCCGCTGTCCACAGGATGATATTCCGGCTATAAACCGAGAAGTTCAACTGTTGCATTCGTAATGCCTGGGCAAATTTCTGCGGCGCATCGTATCCAAAGGAAACCTCCCTCAGTTTTACAAAAGAAGCATCGTACAGGAAAGCCCTCGCAAAACTCCAGGCCGTGCTTCCCGCATAGGGAAGGGTAAGGGTACCTCCGTCCTCTCCAATATTCTCTCCCAAATTTTCGGCAAACTCGGTAGGATTCCCATCCTCATCAAAGGCTGTTGCATACACTCCGGGGATAAACACCCCGCCATAAGGCAGCGTGAAAGGTCCGAAGGTGAAAGGATATCCTCCATAATCCGGAGTAGGCCCACCCACAAGGGGGAAATTGTTTCCATTGATAAGGATCATGGATTCCTTATTTTCCAGCAGGTAGTCCTTCAGGGCGGCTCCGGAGCGGTCACCCGGATGGATCAATTTATCCAGAAAAATCTGAGACCTGCCGTGTTCTTCTCCGAAACGGTAGGTTTGAGACACAAAATCGCCTCCATTTCTCCAGTCAAAGGTCAGGTTAAGGTGAAAATTTTTGTAGGACAGGGAGGTTTGCATTCCCAAAATAAAATCAGGATTGAAATTTCCGATTTTATTACGGCTGTTTACCGCGTCCACATCCTGCCATTTTCCGGTCTGATCCAGGATTGGAAACCCAAAATAGGGTGATTCCGGGTCTTCTACGGTCACCACTTTGGCATCGTAAATATCGCCGATTTCTTCTCCCACATAGGTCCAGGCCCCACCTCTGGCATCGGTCCATAAGGTATAATAGGGTAGTTCATCGGCCAGCTCCACTATACGCGTGCGATTCCGGGTAAGATTGAAACTCGTGGTCCAGTTCCAGTTTGGACCCTGTACCAGGTCTGCTCCCAGGGTAAGTTCTATGCCTTTACTACGCAGGAGTCCAGCATTGATATTTTTGGCAGAATAACCGGTAGAGGGCGGAAGTCCGGTCCTGAAAATTTGATTGCGATTTTCTACCATGTAGTAGGTACCGCTAAACCTGATCCGATTGTTGAATAGATGCAGATCCACTCCCCCTTCGTAAGATGTCGCAATTTCGGGCTTCAGCGAGGGGTTTAGCAGCGTCCCAGGAAGAGAAAGCCGGGGCACATTCCCCCAGGCTCCGGCATTGGACAGCGCCGCAATAAGCCGGTAGGGATCTGCGTCGTTTCCAACAGAAGCATAACCGCCTCTTAATTTAACAAGACTAAAGGGCTCAGGGAGGGCCAACATTTCATTGAAAAGCAAGCTAAGCGAAGCAGAGGGGTAAAAATAAGGGGCCGCATCCGGCAAGGTACTGGACCAATCGTTTCTGGCAGTTAAATCCAGGTAAACCATGTCTTTGTACCCCAGATTCGCCAGTCCGTATAAGCTATGGATACCCCGCTCAAACCTGCTATTGGAATACTCAATATTATCGGGTGCAATATTTTGTACGGTGTAGACACCCGGTGTAATCAGACCGGCACCTGCCTTGGAGCCTGCAAAGAAGTTGCTGCCATTTTGGTAGCGGATATTACCTCCTCCGGAAAGTGAAAGGCTAAAATCCCCGGCATCTTTGCTATAGGTAAGCAGAAAATCGGTATTGGATTCAAATCCCTGCAACTCGGTAATACCATAAGCTCCTTCCGGTTCCTGGCTATAGCTTCTGCCAATTTTGCTTTCCCTGGTTTCCCGGTACAAGTCGATGGCATACCGGGCAAAGAAGCTGAAAGAGGGAGAAATCTGCCAGTCGAGCTTCATGTTTCCAAAAACCCGGTCCCGGGTAAAACTATTGTTTACCTCATTGGCCAAAAAGTAGGGGTTGTTGGTGACGCGCACTTCCTGGTCGGCATCCACCGTTTTTTGTTCCAGGCCTTCCTGTCCGGGCATCCAATAGTCCTTCAGGTCCAGTATGTTCACATGCGGAGAGGTTTCGTACACCCATTGAAGCGGGTTGGTACCCCGCTCTCCGGCGGGCCGGTTGTTCGAATTGTTTCGGCTAACATCCAGATTGGTGCTCAGACGCAAGCCCTTACCAAGTTCCATGGTAGAATTGAAGTTCAGGGTATTCCGAAACAGGTCAGCATTGGGGATGATGCCTCTGTTACGCATATTGGAATAAGATACCCGGTAATTCATGGCGCTAGTACTGTTTGCGATGGAGAAGCTATTGGCAGAGGTAATCCCTGTTTGCATAAAATTCTGCACATTGTCCGGATAGGATACCAGGGGAATGGGGACTCGGTTGCCATTTTCATCCATCGGACTGTTCCATTGCACGGCTTCGTACCCCTTATCCAGCGCAGCACCAAAAGCGGCGTTTACATTTTCCTGAACCAGGCTCCCAAAAGGGTTTGATAGCGGCGTTCCACTAATATCCGGCGGGATGGCCGAAAATTGCCCGGAACCAAAATCACTGTGCCACTTCAGGAATTTAAATGGCACATCGAAAACAGTATTGGAGGTCACATTTATTGTCAACCGGTCTACATCTCCCCGCTTGGTAGTGATGAGCACCACGCCGTTACCTGCTCTGGAGCCGTATAATGCTGCCGCACTCGGTCCTTTCAAAATGGAAATATCGGCAATATCATCAGGGTTTAGGCCTGAAATAGCATTTCCGTAATCCACTCTATTTTCCGTACCCACGGAAGAGACGTTATTCAGGGTATTGGCAATGGGAACCCCGTCTACAACAAAAAGAGGCTGGTTATCCGAGCTCAGAGAGGTCGCACCACGTATGACCATGCTTACGGATGAACCCGTGGCGCCCGTGGAGCTGATGGTAGCTCCGGCTACTTTTCCAGCCATGGCATTTAGAAAACTTTCCTGCGCTACGCGGGTCATTTCTTCCCCTGCCACGCGTTCGATCGAATAGCCCAACGAAATTTCCTCCCTTCGAATACCCAGTGCCGTTACGACTACTTCTCCCAAGGCCGCCGCATCGGGTTTCATTTGCACATTGATTTCCGATCGGTTCCCTACCGTTTCCTCGACCGGCTCGTAACCGATGTAGGAAAAGACAAGTACTGCATTTGCTCCGGGAACCTCGAGGGAATAAGCTCCATTGACATCCGTGGCGGTGCCTTTCTGACTGCCTTGGATCAGGACATTTACCCCCGGAATCCCCAACCCATCTTCTGAAGAGATGACGGTCCCGCTTACCTGCCGGCTTTGTGCCAGCACTTCAAAATTGAAGGTTCCAGATAGGAACCATAACAGGAGCAGCCCCATGCTAAACCTGTTTGGATGTAACTGTTTTACCATAAACGTAGCCTTATCGTTTTTAACCTGATTTCTTATAGTACTCTAAGAATCAAAAACATACAGCTTGAATGAGTCTATTTTATGGCAAATAGCAGAATAATCCAACATTAATACATACGCTTTTCGTTAAGATTACATATCTATTATGTTAATAAATTAATAAGCATAGCCTTTTTGGAAGGAATTAATAAAAATCGGAATCTTAAGCGTGTAGGTAAAAACACAGCCTTCTTACTTGCCCGAGAGCTTGTTAAGGGTTCGGTCTATCCATACTAGCTTTTTCGATAGCTTTGGGCCGGGGGCAAAGCGATAAACGAGGTTAAATCGGTAATTTCCGGTACCCGTATTCACCCGATAGCCCGCAACGGGAGCCAGGTTTACCTGATTGTAAACGTAATTAATATTGACCGACCAGCGTTCTGAATTATAACCGGTAAATCCGCGCAAGAAATAATTTGGTCGTACGGCCCAATTCAGGTCCTCATTTCCATCTGCAAAGTGCAGGGAGGTACGTCCTAAAGAAAGCCCTGAGGCAGCCGAAAGGGTAATGAAAAAATGTTTTTTAAGCACCAATGAATACGCGTAGCCGATATTAGGTCCCCATTCCATGTATTTAACCTGCCTAAGATCGGCCTCACGGCCCAAGGTTGTCGGGAGAATTCCTTTCTGATTGCGAATTTGACCACCGTATAGTTCCATCCCAGCCAAAAATGACCCGGCAGATCGTTGCTGCCATTCATTTTGTAAGAAGGCGGCCCGGTAGGAAAATTTATCTCCGTTGAATAAGTATTGTACAGAAGCCCCCACCTTTCGTAGCTTCATGTCAGGAAAGCTCCTGGACTGCCCATCAAGGAGCTGCCCATCGCTCCGCTGCAAGTAATAACCGTTGTAAAACTGGCCGAATAAATCAATGACCCAGTTTTTAGGATAGGCATGAACTTGCAGGTCCAGGTAATTCGTTTCCCCCCTCCCTCTTTCAGGATTGATAAAACCAAAGCCATAAGCCAGATTTAAGGTCAGGTTCTGATAAGTAACGCCCAGACCCATATTCAAGGTGGAGTTGGGCATGTAGAGGAGTTTATACCCTTCTTTTTCCAATCCCAACCCGGTATATTTTCGGGAAAAGTAATACCTCCCGGTGAGTTTTGTAGGATAGGCCTGGTAATAGGAGCTGTCTTGTTCTGCTTCCTGAGCGGGAGAATGTGTATTAAACAGAATCCATGCACTTAGTACGAACAAGCAATGCTTCATGGCAGTAAATTAAAACCAATATAGGGAAGGAACAAGTAGCTGCAATAAGGAACGCGTTTCAAATAAGGAAAAAGGAGGTCAGTAAAAATAATTTCGAAATAACCTCCTCTTTAAGTATGAGAAAAAGATAAGTACAAAAAGTTGCTTAATCACCCGAGACAAAGGTAAGGAAATTAATCCTAATAAAGCAATCAATTCCTCTTAGTAGGTTTCGATAAAATAAAGAAATAATTACAATGAAGCCCTTCTAGAATATCCATTTTTTATAAAAACTTCCTAACCTTTCTCAGAAATTATATGTAATAGTACGGGGCAATCTACAGGAAAACAGAATCCCTGAAAAGGCGTAACCCAGCCTAATTTAATTATTTAAATTATCTTTTGGTTTTATTTTATTAGAACCCTTCATTTATTCCCGCTAATCTAGGATATTCCTTAGCGGGAATACCTCTCTGCGTAATCTCCTTCTTATGTCTGTCAAAATTAACGGGTATGCCGAAAAAAAATTTAATATTAAAATAATCCAATTAAAAAAAGTTAAATAATACGGTTGGCCGGCACTTTGCGTCGTTGCTCAACCTAAAATAAATGGCGAACGCCTGGAAAGGGAAAAACCATAAGCCCCCTCAATGCCGATCCTTTCGGAAGGCAGTTTCTAAAATTCAATAGCGTATCCCCTTAAATTTTATCTTTTCCGGAAAACCACTTTTTGAAGTAGTAATATAAGGGATTAGAATATTTCAGGTGCTTCCAGGGTCGGCTGCCATGTGGCTTGTGCCAAACAGGAAGGTCCATCAGGATGTAATTATCAAAGCCCATTTCCTGGGCCTTGTGGCTAATATGGGTATCGTACCAATCTTTTTCGAGATCCAGATTGGCGAAATCATATCGTTTCAAAAATTCAATACTTAGCAAGGTACAGCAAAAGCTAAGACTACGGTTGGTCTCAATAGCACCCTTCCTCTTTTCATTTTTAAATTTAAGGTACGGAAAATTTACCCTCCCCTGCTCATCTTGGGTAATGGCACCCACCAAACCCGCGTTGGGAGTATTATGAGCAAAAGAAAGAAGCCGTTCAATGGTGTCTGGCTGTACCGTTACATCCGATTCAATGATGATCAGCGGCACGTTGGCTTCCAGTGCTTCCTTCTGGGACATCCACAGCACCTTATCATAATTCGGAGAAGGATGATCGGTCAGCTCTTCCAGGTGGATCAATTTAAAATCCATCTCCTCGCTCGCTGCCTGCAGTGCCGATTTGGTGTCGTCAGAGGAAAAATCATTAAATACCCAGTAGGCAAAACGGCCCGTAGATTGCTTCACCGCCCGGATGGTATCAAGGGAAGCCTCCACGGCATCTTTTACGGGTGTGACTACGAGTGCTTTCATCTGTCCGAAAACATAAAACAGCCCCGGATGGTATCTCCGGGGCCAAATGATTATTTCAATTTAGCCAATGATTCCTTGATCCGTTTCAAGGCTTCCTTAAGCTCGCTTTCCGAAGCAGCGTAAGAAAGTCTGACGGAATTGGGAGCACCAAAAGCCGCCCCCGTCACCAGGGAAACGTGCGCTTCGTTAAGTAAATACAAACAAAAGTCATCCGCACTTTCGATCGTTTTATTTTCCGGAGTGGATTTGCCAAAAAAGGCAGAAATATCCGGAAAGAAATAAAAGGCTCCCTCAGGGACATGTGTTTTGATACCCGGAATATCCCGCAGCAACGCCAACACCAGATCCCTTCTTTTCAGATAGGCGGCTGCCATCTCTTCGGTGGGTCCCTGATCGCCTACCAGACCTGCCAAAGCTGCCCGTTGGGCGATGCCCGTGCCGCCGGAAGTAAACTGGCCCTGAATTTTCTCACAGGCTTTGGCGATGGCCAAAGGCGCACAAATGTACCCTACCCGCCATCCAGTCATGGCATAGCCCTTGGAAAAACCATTAACCGTAATGGTTCTGTCAAACATTCCGGGAAAAGACCCGATGCTGGCATGCTGACCGGTAAAATTAATCAATTCATATATCTCATCGGCAATCACTACCAGGTCTTCTTTCGATTTCACCACCTCTGCGATGGCTTCCAATTCTGTTTTACTGAAAACAGAGCCGGATGGGTTGCAGGGAGAAGAATAAATCACTGCCTTGGTTTTGTCGGTAATGGCCTCCTTCAACTGGGCAGCCGTGGCTTTGAAGTTATTTTCCAAATTCCCTTCAATCAACACCGGCACGCCTCCGGCCAATTTGATGATTTCAGAATAGGAAACCCAATAAGGCGCAAAAATCACTACCTCGTCCCCTTCATTGATCAGGCACATAAAAATATTGGCAATGGAATGCTTGGCACCTGTAGAGACCACGATATTCTCAGCTTTCGCCTCCCCAATATGGTTTTGTTCACGGAGTTTTTTGGCAATAGCCTCCCGAAGATCCTGGTATCCAGCCACTGGCGGGTACGAAAAATACTTCCCCTCATCAATGGCCTCCTTGGCGGCTTCCTGTATGTGTTTTGGGGTTTTGAAATCTGGCTCTCCCAGGCTAAGTCCAATGATATCAATGCCTTGATTTTTTAGCTCCCTGGCCGTTTTTGCCATAGCCAGCGTGGCTGACTCTTCCATGTTGTTGATGCGATCGGATAGGATGGATTTCATTTAGGGTATGTTTATTTATGTATGATTATCAGTATTATATCTATGCGTTTGAAGGGAAATAGTACCTGCAATCGTATGATCCTTTCGGTACATTTTTTAATTTTGCAAAAATAAGGATAAAGCCAACGATTCCTAAATCTTTTACCAGTTTTGACTGCTCGGGTCGCAGGGCTTGTTCCTGATTTCTATTAAGGAGGTTGCTAGCCTTCCAAAATAAAGCAAAGATCTTAACGTTATCTACTTGATATGAAAAGGCATTTTTACCTGCTTGGACTACTTATCCTTACCGGCTTTACACAGGGGTATGGTCAGGAAAACGCTCCGGTTCAGGATCCGGATTCCTCTGGTGTGGACAATAGCCGTTTGCTGCCAACCTCCACGCCCGTGCTGCTTTTCTCATCCGTAGAGGATGAGAAAAAAGAGGATAAAAAAAGCAAAAAGAAAAAACGTAAAAAAAATGTTTATTTCGGAGAAAAAACGAAAAAAACGCTGATTAAGACGAGTTTTAGGGATCAGGTAACCTATCAGGTTTTTCATTTTACCCAAAGCCACCGCCAACCCGATCCCTATATCCGTGATATTTATTGGTACGATTCCAGAAACAAGGCCATCAAGAACTCGGGCTATCAAGCTTCTAAAGGCTACCTGCTCCATGGGCCATACGAAAAGCGAATCGGTGAAAATGTGGTCGAGTCCGGCATGTATTATTTCGGGACCAAACACGGCAGGTGGATGTCCTATGATGGTAAAAACATCCTGCAGGACAAACGACATTACGCAGAAGGCTGGCCCAAAGATTCCAGAATCACCTATTACAACCGGGGAGAACGGAAAATTGAGAAACTAACTCCTATCGAATACGAATTGGAAGAGGGGAATTTCTATCATTTTTTTCCAAACGGGCAGGTGGCTGTGACGGGTGAGTACCAGTTTGGGGAAAAGGTTGGGTTATGGACGGAATATTGGCCTGGCAAAGATGAAAAACGGGTAAGAAAACGCGAAATCCAATACCAGGCCGAAGCCTTTACCAATAACTTTACGCCTTTTATCCGCGCAGAATGGGATCAGGAAGGGAATCTCATTTACCGGACAACGAATTAGTAAAAAGCATCTTCAAAGTGTTTAAAGGCGATATTGCCGTGGCGGTCACGGTACACGCCCACAATATCAAAACGAATATCCTGATGCCAGTCTATTTTATGGATAAAATAATCGGCTGCCCGGATGATCAATTGTCGTTTTCTATAATCCACAAATTCCTCGGCATAGCCATAGCCGGTTCCGCTACGAAATTTAACTTCTACGAAGACCAATAGGCCCTGATAGGTCATGATCAGGTCAATTTCGGCATGCTTGTAACGGAAGTTTTCTTCCACCAGCGCATAGCCCTTTCCTTCAAGCCAGGTTTTGGCGAGCTGTTCCGCCTCTCTTCCCTTGTCATTGTGTTCGGCCATTCTGTGATATTGACTATATTTGAAAAAACGATGGGATAAACGTGAATGAATTTATAAATAAAAAAGTTATTTTTCAGGATCTGGGCAGAAAAGATTACCGGGAAACCTGGGATTATCAGGAGCAATTGTTTGCCGATATCGTGGCGATTAAGGTCCAAAATAGGCAGCAGGAACCTGCAACGCAGCAAATCACCAAAAATTACCTGCTCTTCGTCGAGCACCCGCATGTATATACCCTGGGTAAAAGCGGCAAAGCTGAAAACCTACTCCTGGATGCCGAGGGCTTAAAAAAATACGGAGCCAGCTATTACCCCATCAATCGCGGCGGCGATATTACCTACCACGGCCCCGGACAACTGGTAGGCTACCCTATTTTGGATCTGGACAATTTCTTTACCGACATTCACCGGTACCTGCGGTATTTGGAAGAAGCCGTCATCGCCACACTGGGGGATTACGGAATAGACGCGGGGAGAATTGACGGGCTTACGGGTGTCTGGCTGGACCATGTCCACCAAAAAAATCCGCGTAAAATTTGCGCACTGGGAGTAAAATCCAGCCGTTGGGTGACCATGCATGGCTTTGCCTTTAATGTCAATGCCGACCTGAGTTATTTTGAGCACATCGTCCCCTGCGGCATCCGGGACAAGGCCGTCACCTCCATGCATGTGGAACTGGGCCGACCCATAGACGAGTGGGAGGTAAAAGAGCGCTTAAAAGGACATTTGGCCCGGCTTTTCGAAATGGAACTCGAGGATTTGATATGAAGAAGGATATTGAATTTCACCCGGTCACAGGAGTCAAGTTGGCCATTGCCAGGGAAAAGGATGCCGATGGATGGTCCGCCTACCTTATCAATAATAACCTGATCGAGCTGACCACCATGCTGATTACCTCCCGGGCCTATGGAAAAATGGAGGGTAAGGAAAAAAAATCCTCCGTTTTAAGGCACATGATAGAACGGCTGGAACCCACTAGTTTTGCCCGGATTGAAGGGATTGACCCCGATCTTTTTGCGCTGACAAACGAATTTTGGATAAGTTATTATATTGTGGATCAGATTTTTGACAAAAAGTTTATCTTTGTAGCAGGCAGTATACAGGAAAATCACATGAGTTATATTCCTGAACTTGATTTGCACGGCATTGTACATACTTAACCCATATGGCTGATTTTTTTGAACACCTAAACGATATTCTGTTTTTGGATCTGGAAACCATTTCGGGAGCCAAAAGCCTGGAGGAACTTCCTCCCCGAATGCAGGAGGAGTGGAAGAAAAAGGCCCGGTTTATCCCCGGGCAGGAGGAAAAAGAGCCGGGGGATTTGTATTTCGAAAAAGCGGGTATCTATGCCGAATTTGGTCAAATTATATGTATTGGCGTGGGCTATTTCACCTATCGCAAAGAGGAGGACCTGCTTCAGTACCGTACCAAATCTTTTGCTGCTGAAACAGAACATGAAATGCTTTGGGCATTCCGGGAGCTTCTTTGCAAAAGGGACTGGACCCTTTGTGCGCATAATGGCAAAGAATTTGATATCCCTTATTTGTGCAGGCGCATGCTGATCAACCAATTGCCCTTGCCGGAGGTGCTGCAACTTGCTGGTAAACGCCCCTGGGAAATCCGCCACCTGGACACTTTGGAGCTGTGGAAGTTTGGAGACTACAAGCATTACACGCGCCTGGATCTGCTTGCAGCACTGTTTGACATCCCCAGTTCCAAGGACGGCATCGATGGTAGTGGTGTCAATGCCGCCTACTATGCCGACAATGACCTACCCGCTATCCGCCACTATTGCCTTCGGGATGTAGCGGTTACGGCACGAATCTACCTGGCCTATCAGGGGCTTCCGGGGAATTTGGAATTTGAAACCATCAATCTGGATCTGGAGGAACCACCGGAAACACAAAGCCCGGAATAGTTTAAAATAAATATCCGTACCTTTAATGCATTAAATTACTTTTATGGGAAGAAATTCAGGAAGAAAAAAATCAGGTTTCAAAAATAAGAAGGAAAATCCTACCGGATTGCCAAAGGTAAAACACCAACTAACGCAATTTTTAGATAGCCATTTCGGGGAAGAATTTGCCGTAAAACAATTGATTAAAAAATTGTCGCTGCGGGATGCTACCGCCAAAAAATCATTGGACGAAGCCTTACAGGAATTGGTGGCCTCCGGAAGCATATCCAAAAGCCCCCGAAACCTCTATTCTTCAGCGGCCGATCCCGAATTCATCATTGGTGAAGTAGATTTTGTCAATGCGCGCTTTGCTTTCATCATTCCGGAGGATCAGGAAAAAAAAGAAAATGACATCCTGGTAAAGGAGGCAGACCTCAAAACCGCCTTGGATGGAGACAAAGTACGTGTGATGATTTTGCCCCATAAGGGCCGTGGTAATAAGCGAGAAGGAAAAGTGCTGGAAATCACGGAACGGAATCGGGATGAATTTGTCGGCAGGGTGGAAATTTCGCCACGGTTTGCGTTCGTGGTCCCGGATTTCAAAAAGATGCATCAGGATATTTTTGTAAAAAAATCAGACCTGATCGGCGCTCAACATAATCAGAAGGTGGTCGTCAAACTGACCGATTGGAAGGAAGGAGACAAAAGCCCTACCGGCAAAATTATTCGCGTACTGGGAGAAGCCGGTGACCACGAGGTGGAAATTCATTCCATTATGGCAGAATTCGGACTTCCTTTTGAATACCCGGAGGAGTCCATTGCGGAAGCCGATGCGATACCAGACAGTATTCCCTCCCGGGAACTGGAAAAAAGAAGGGATTTCAGGGCGGTTGATACCTTTACCATCGACCCGGCCGATGCCAAAGATTTTGACGATGCGATATCCTTTCGCTATCTGAAAAACGGAAACATGGAAATCGGCGTGCACATCGCTGATGTCAGCCACTATGTCACGCCCAAATCCATCATGGAAAAAGAGGCCTACGACCGGGCCACCTCCGTGTACCTGGTGGACCGGACCATTCCCATGCTGCCCGAGCGGCTAAGCAATGGCCTCTGTTCCCTGCGACCTAATGAGGATAAACTCACCTTTTCCTGTGTCTTTGAAATAGACAATGAAGCCCAGGTGAAGGATTTTTGGATCGGGCGCACCGTTATTCATTCCGACCGTAGGTTTAGCTATGAAGAAGCCCAGGAAAACATGGATCAGGGCAAGGGAGAATTTGCCGATGAACTGATCAAGATCAACACCCTCGCCAAAAAGCTCCGGCAAGAAAGATTTCGGAAAGGAGCCATTAACTTTGAAACGGTAGAAGTTAAGTTCAAGCTGGACGAAAAAGGCACTCCCGTCGGCCTACTGATCAAGGAGCGAAAAGACGTACACAAGCTGATCGAAGAGTTTATGTTGCTGGCAAACAAAACCGTGGCAGAATTCATTTATGATAAAAACAAAGGGAAAAGCACCTTTGTTTATCGGATTCATGATTACCCTGACCTGGAGAAACTCAACACCTTTGCTAATTTTGCGAGAAAATTCGGTCATGACCTAAAAATCAGTGATGAAAAAAAAGTAGCCAACAGCCTGAACAAGCTGATGGATGAAATCGTTGGTAAGCCTGAACAAAATGTATTGGAACAATTAGCTATCCGAAGCATGGCCAAGGCTAAATACACCACCGAACCGAAACTCCATTTTGGACTTGCTTTCCCCCATTACACGCATTTCACCTCCCCGATCCGGCGGTATCCGGATTTGATGGTACACCGCCTCTTGCAACATTACCTGGACGGGGGAAAACCACCGGAAAACCAGGCATGGGAAGAAAAATGCCTGCATGCTTCGGAACGAGAAAAACGGGCTTCCGATGCAGAAAGGGCCAGCATAAAGTACAAACAAGTGGAATACATGAAACTGGCAGAGGTAAAGGATTACGAGGGGATCGTCACCGGGATCACCGAATGGGGCGTTTACGTGGAAATCACCGAAACCAAATGCGAAGGAATGGTTCGCGTGCAGGACATGACAGACGACTATTATGATTTTGATGAAAAGAACATGCGTCTGATTGGGTCCAAAAACAAAAAAATCATTACGCTGGGAGACAAGGTCATGGTTCGTGTTACCCGAACCGACATTGACCGCAGAACCATAGACCTGGAATTTGTCAACGATGATAAATGAAAAACAACTAGGGGAAATCAAAGACTCCCTGGAAGCGCATATACTACAACTCGAATTAAAGGGCCAGCCACCGGAATTATACGATCCCATTGACTATTTAATGCGTCTGGGAGGCAAACGAATTCGACCGTTGCTGGCCTTGCTATCCTATGGATTGTATAAAGAGGATTACCAACGCATCCTAACCCCGGCATCCGCCATTGAAGTGTTCCATAACTTCACCCTGATGCACGACGACATCATGGACAAGGCTCCCCTGCGTAGAGGCATGGCTACGGTCCATGAGAAGTGGAATGCCAATACGGCCATCTTATCAGGGGATGTCATGCTGGTCAAAGCCTACGAATTATTGATGGATGTTTCGCCGGAGCACCTGCGCCAAAGCCTGGCACTTTTCAGCAAGACCGCAGCAGAGGTGTGTGAAGGGCAGCAACTGGACATGAATTTTGAACGTGTGGCACAGGTCTCGGAATCGGACTACCTGGATATGATCCGGTTGAAAACGGCGGTATTAATAGGATTTTCCCTACAATTAGGAGCCTTGCTGGCAGGTGCCCGTAAAGAAGATGTGCAGCATCTATATGATTTTGGTGTCAACATAGGCCTGGGGTTTCAATTAAAAGATGACCTGCTGGATGTATATGCCGATCAGGAAAAATTTGGAAAGCAGGTAGGAGGAGACATATTGGCCAATAAAAAAACGTACCTGCTCATCAAGGCCCAGGAGCTGGCCCGGGGTGAGGATAAAATAGAATTGGAGAAATGGCTACAGGCGACCGCTCCGGACCCGGACGAAAAGGTCCGTGCAGTGACGGCCCTCTATGACCGGCTGAAGATTCGGGAGCACACGCTGGGTATAACGACTGATTTTTTTGAAAAGGGGTTTAGCCAACTCAGCATCCTAAAAGTACAAAGGCCCGAGGGACTGCAAGTTCTTTGGAACCTTACACGTAACCTGGCTAACCGCGAAAAATAAAACCCATGGAGCTATCGCTAACGATCATTGTCATCGCCATCACTTGTCTGGTATCCTACTATGGCTGGAATAACCCTGGTTTTTTGCAAAACCAGCTATTTACTCCTTATCTGATACAGCGGAATAAATCCTACCAGCGGTTTATAACTTCCGGCTTTGTCCACAAAGACGGCACCCATCTGCTTTTCAACATGTTTACCTTTTATTTTTTTGGAAATGTGGTAGAGCAATACCTGATGTATAAATTTGGACAAGGTATGGGAGCCCTGGCATTTATCGGGTTTTACCTGCTGGCCATTGTCGTGGCGGATATCCCTACCTATCTTAAAGAAAAAGATAACCCCTCCTATCACGCCCTGGGGGCCTCGGGAGGAACTTCTGCTACCGTTTTTGCTAGTATTGTGCTAATGCCTCTATCTGACATTTGTATTTTTGGTATTTTCTGTCTTCCCGGGTTTATACTGGGGCTTTTGTTTTTAGGATATGCCTTTTACAAGGGAAAAATGGGCGACGATGCGATCAATCACGATGCCCACTTCTATGGGGCAGTATTTGGGATTGCCGTCATTGTATTGATCTCTCCTCAAAATGCCTTGTATTTTTGGGAAGAAATAAAAAGCTTCCGTTTGTTCTAACGGAAGCTTTTTGGAAAGGGATTATTTGTTCTTCTTTAATTGCCGGACCAATTTATCCACTACGTCTTTCAATAAAGGAATCCAATGGTCTCCCTTATCTTCGGCGAATACATCCGGGCCAGGTATCCCTACCCGCATGCCTACCACATGCTTTGCCGTACCTCCATGTCCTTCGGTTTTGAAGTAAATGTCCACTGCATTGATATCCGGTGTGAATTTGGATAACTTGTCTATGGACGAGCGGATTTCCTCCTGCACCGAGCCATTGATGTCTAGATTTACCGACTGCACGTCGATCTTTATTCCTCTGTAATTTTCAGTGTAATTCATGACAAAAACAAAATTTGAAACCGGTGGATTACCGGAAATAATATGAATGGTTTATTGGTGGTATATGCCTTTTACCAAGGACCTATACACAAAAAAAGGCCCCTAGCAGAGGCCTTACGTAATTTACTCCTCAAAAGGAATTTTATGCTTCACTGGGAAGTACATTCACGTAGGATCTTCCGTCGTGTTTCTTGGCAAAAGCCACTGTACCGGGAGTCAGCGCAAACAAGGTATGATCTTTTCCCAAACCTACGTTCAATCCGGGATGATGCTTTGTTCCTCTTTGCCTAACAATGATGTTGCCAGCTATAACTGACTCTCCACCAAATTTTTTCACTCCAAGCCGCTTGCTTTCTGATTCTCTTCCGTTTTTGGAACTACCTACACCTTTCTTATGTGCCATAATTTTATTTGTTTAGAGTTTCCTGTTCGGATACTTAAAGTACGATATCTTCGATTACGATTTTTGTATACTGCTGACGGTGGCCGTTTTTCTTCTTGTAGCCTTTTCTCCGCTTTTTCTTGAAAACAATCACTTTGTCTCCCTTTACGTGATCGAGGATTTTCCCCGATACCTTGGCACCTTCCAACAGGGGTGCGCCTACCGATACCGTACCGTTGTCATCTGCCAACAGCACCTGATCGAATTCTACGGAAGCGTCAACTTCACCTTGCATTTTGGGTGCAAAGATCTGCTGCTCTTTTGTTACTTTGAACTGCTTACCGGAAATGTTAACTATTGCGTACATAATAATTTGATAGATTACAATTATCAAAATTGAGGTGCAAATATAAGAAAAAATCACAGATTCGTAAAATAATAACGAAATATTAATTACCAAAGCGCTGGCTTCTGACAGTAAGATGCCTGGAAAATAAAGAAAGCTGCATTTTTAGCGGTATGTATTTCGTATTTTATTTTACAAAATTCACAGTAATCGCTTATCTGTCTGTTTTTCAACAAGTAATCAAGCTAAGAGCGGGCTAAATTAAAAAATAAATTGACCATTGGTCAAAAAAAGAGTCGTTTTCGGGCTTTTTCAATTTGATTAAAATAATTTGAAAAAAGTTGGACCAACGATTCAGGTCATTTTAGATTAAAGTTTTGATTTATTTTAACCTAATTATTTATCTGTATATTAGTGCATTATGTGTATTTGACCATTAGTCAATATTTAGGACTTTGGCACTGTTTTGGGCTTTACTTTTTGAATTTTCTTGCCCATATTTGTTAAGGTGTTGTTACGAAAACGAACCATACCAAGTTAAAACGAACAAAAGGCACCTTAGCCATCTATTTAATTTAATAAACCAATTGGAGTAATGAAGTCAGAACCAATATTAGAACAAGGAGATAACAGCCGTTTTGTCTTATTCCCCATTCAGCACGATGACATTTGGGAATACTACAAAAAAGCCGAGGCTAGTTTTTGGACCGCGGAAGAGATCGATCTGGGTCAGGATTTCAATGACTGGAAAAATCTAAGTGATAACGAAAGACACTTCATATCTCACGTTCTGGCCTTCTTTGCGGCTAGTGACGGAATTGTAAACGAAAATCTTGCTGAACATTTTGTGTCCGAGGTGCAGTACACCGAGGCCAAGTTTTTTTATGGTTTCCAAATAGCCATGGAAAACATACACAGCGAAACATACAGCTTACTTATTGACACCTACATCAAAAGCCCAGATGAACGGGATCGCTTATTTAATGCTATCGAGCACCTGGATTGCGTCAAAAAGAAGGCGGAGTGGGCTTTGAGATGGATTGATCAGGGAGACTTTCACGAGCGGTTGATTGCCTTCGCTGCCGTAGAAGGTATTTTCTTCTCCGGTTCCTTCTGTTCTATTTTCTGGCTAAAGAAAAGAGGGCTGATGCCAGGGCTGACGTTTTCAAACGAACTGATATCACGGGATGAGGGATTGCATTGTGATTTTGCCTGTCACCTGTACACGAAGCACGTGGTTAACCGGTTACCTGAAGAAACCATCATCGGTATCATCAAGGATGCGGTGGAAATTGAAAAAGAATTCGTGACCGATGCATTACCGGTGAGGCTTATCGGAATGAATGCGGAACTAATGTGTCAGTATATAGAGTTTGTAGCCGACAGGCTGCTACAGGAATTGGACTGTCCCAAAGTTTGGAACAGTACCAATCCATTTGATTTCATGGACATGATATCCCTGCAAGGAAAAACCAATTTCTTTGAGAAGCGGGTTGGGGATTATCAAAAAGCAGGCGTAATGAAAAACAAAGACGTCGCCAACGGTTCAGGGAAATTTTCCGTAGAAGAGGATTTTTGATACTTTTTAACCATTTTAATAACCAATCAGTATGTTAGTAATCAAAAGAGACGGCAGAAGAGAGTCCGTCAGATTCGACAAAATCACTACCCGCATAGAAAATCTATGCTATGGCCTGGATGCCCGATACATTCAGCCCATAGAGGTCGCCAAAAAAGTGATCGACGGGCTGTATGACGGGGTGACCACCACCGAACTGGATAACCTGGCCGCAGAGGTCTGTGCATCCCTTACCGTAAAGCACCCGGAATACGCAGTCCTGGCTGCCAGAATTGCTATTTCCAATCTGCACAAAACCACCAGTCAGTCCTTTTCCAATACCATGAAAAGGTTGTATACCTACATCAATCCCAAAACGGATGAGAATGCAGCCCTGGTTGCTCCTGATGTGTATGGTATTGTGAAAAAACATGCCGCCAAGCTGGATGAAGTCATCGATTACAATCGCGATTTTGATTATGACTTTTTCGGGTTCAAGACACTGGAAAGAAGTTACCTGATCAAACTCGACGGTAAAGTAGTGGAGCGCCCGCAGCACATGCTGATGCGCGTTTCCATTGGCATTCACAAGGAAGACATCGATGCGGCCATCGAAACCTACCACTTGCTTTCGCAGAAATGGTTTACCCATGCCACTCCTACGCTTTTCAATGCCGGTACACCAAAGCCTCAGTTGTCTTCCTGCTTTCTGTTAACCATGAAAGACGACAGCATCGATGGCATCTATGATACCCTGAAGCAGTGTGCAAAAATATCACAATCTGCCGGAGGCATTGGCCTCTCCATTCATAATGTACGAGCCAAAGGTTCCTACATTCGCGGTACCAACGGGGTATCCAATGGAATTGTCCCCATGTTGCGGAATTTTGACATGACCGCCCGTTATGTGGATCAGGGCGGTGGTAAGCGAAAAGGCAGCTTTGCCATTTACCTGGAACCCTGGCATGCGGATATCAAGGATTTTCTGGACCTGAAGAAAAATCACGGCAAGGAAGAACTTCGTGCACGGGATCTATTCTATGCAGTTTGGATTTCCGACCTCTTTATGAAAAGAGTCGAAGCCAACGAAAACTGGTCCTTGTTTTGTCCGCATGAGGCACCCGGTCTGGCGGATTGCCACGGAGAAGAGTTTGAAAGACTTTATGAAAAATACGAGAAAGAAGGCAGGGCACGGGAGATCATCAAAGCTCAGGAACTCTGGTTTGAAATCCTCGAATCCCAAATAGAAACCGGTACTCCCTACATCTTGTATAAGGACGCAGCCAATGGAAAATCTAACCAGAAAAACCTGGGGACGATCAAATCTTCCAATCTGTGTACCGAAATCATGGAATACACCTCTCCGGATGAAGTAGCCGTTTGTAACCTGGCATCCATTGCCCTGCCCAAATTTGTCGCTACCGCAAAAGATGGAAAAAGGCATTTTGACCATCAAAAACTCTATGAAGTGACCAAGGTAGTGACCCGAAACCTAAACAAGGTGATCGATGTCAACTACTATCCGGTACCCGAAGCCCGAAAATCTAATTTCAGACACCGTCCGGTCGGTTTGGGGATACAGGGGCTGGCAGATGCCTTTATCCTGTTGCGCATGCCGTTCGATTCAGAAGAAGCCAAAGGCCTGAACGAAGCGATTTTCGAAACCATCTATTTTGCCGCCATGGAGACCTCTATGGAATTGGCAAAACTCCATGGAACCTACGAAACCTATGAAGGATCTCCGGTATCTCAGGGCTTGTTTCAGTTTGACCTTTGGGGAGTGACTCCGAAATCGGGCCGCTGGAACTGGACTGAGTTAAAGCAAAAAGTAAATAAATATGGGGTTCGCAATTCGCTGTTGGTGGCTCCCATGCCTACTGCCTCCACTTCTCAGATATTGGGTAACAACGAGTGCTTTGAACCGTACACTTCCAATATTTACACCCGCAGGACCCTTTCCGGAGAGTTTGTGGTGGTGAACAAGCACCTGATGAGGGATCTGATCCGTCTGGGCCTTTGGAACGATAATATGAAAAACAAGTTGATCGGTGCCAATGGTTCTGTGCAGAACATCCCTGAAATCCCTCAGAATCTCAAAGACCTGTACAAAACCGTATGGGAGATTTCTCAAAAGGTAATCATCGATATGGCTGCCGACCGGGGTGCTTATGTGTGTCAATCCCAGAGCATGAACCTCTTCCTGCAGGAGCCCAACTTTGGAAAATTGACTTCCATGCATTTTTACGCCTGGAAAAAAGGATTGAAAACAGGCATTTATTACTTGCGTTCCAAAGCCGCCAGCAGTGCCATCCAATTTACCGTGGATAAATCGCAACTGGACAAAAAGCACGATCCAGCAGCAGCACCTGATGACAAAAAACAGCAGCAGGATGCCATCGCCTGCTCGCTTGACAATCCGGATGACTGTGAAATGTGCGGGAGTTAAACAGGATGGCTTTTTAGTAAAAAGCAAAAGCGGCTGTTCTCAGTGAACAGCCGCTTTTTTTTGTCTAGTAACCTGAGGTCGATTTTAGGCGGCGCTTAGTTGATTTAATTCTTTATTACCGGGTAGCTATCTCAGCCCGTTGAAATGGCTCCAATTCAGCTTTAGGCAGGCATTTTAGCAATTCCCTCCGCCGCGGAGGGCAACGCCTGTCCCGACCAGAGTCGGGAGGGGATTTTAACGAGAACTTTAATTTTTAAGCCATAAAAACCTCTAAAAACTTGTACCGCAAACACTATTTTTAATTTCCCGAACGATTTTCGTCCTTTAAATCCCCCTTACCCCCTTGGCAAGGGGGATTTGGATACGGATGGATTAACGGTC
>NZ_WNKF01000028.1 GCF_010119225.1 Cyclobacterium roseum
ATTTTTGGTGCATTCCTAATTACCATTTTTGGTGCATATTCAATTACCGACTACAAGTGACGATAAACTGGTAGGAATAAACAAGTTAGCACCAATTTTATGACGACAGTAATAACCATAGGAGCAATTATAACAGGACTTATTTTATATCGACTTTGTATCAAAAAAATCGGAAGACAAAAAACAAACAGAAACTTTGGTAGCGAAATTATTGACAGAAGAATTTGTTGAAAAATACAATAAGAAACAAGGACAAGTAAAAGGCGGTTCTTTATGTTTTTATGGACATTGGTTCGGTAGACCATACGACAATTATCACCACCTGGAATTTGTGACTTTCGACAGTGCAACAAATACTTTGACCTTGAATTTTAACGAAAAAGAAACATTATCAATTTTCAATCCGCAAGACATTTCTGAGTTTGAGAACAAACTGACAATTGGTTTGGCTGACAAAATATATTGGAAATGGTTTTCTTACGGCCAACCACAGACAGACGAGAATTTATATTTCATAGAAATAAATCGTAAAGAAAAATCATTGACAGGCAATTCAAATGTTGACTGGTATAAGCCGGACTTTAAAGATTTGAATTTAGTAAATCCAGCAATTTTATGGACTTGACATTGCCGACCGAAAGAAAACCTGGTGCTAACAGGAGTTTGGCAAAAAAGCGGGTTCAGTGCTTAAATGAAGCTTTGTGCTTCATATCAAGTTCAGTGCTGGCAGACAGTATAGTGCTTCCAAATCCGATTCTTCGCCAGCGCCAAACCGTTGTGCTTAATTAAAAAACAAACTGATGGGAAAATATCAATCTGAAAGACAGAACGTCAATAGAAACATAGTTGAGATTTGGGTCACCGAAGAAGAAGACCCCGAATCAAGACGATTGGCCTTTCGGATTAATAAGCGAACAAAGACTATTATGTTTTATCCAAAGGAGAATGATTTTTTCCTTTCAGAAGTTACACTAGATGGGTTTGAAAATTTACCGGATGACTTTTCAAATAACGGCTATATAAAACAAGGAGTACAGTATTACCTTAACAAAAAACTAGAAACCAAATCAATAGCGAGCTTAGAAATATCAAAAGACAAGACGACTACTATTCGAAAGGTCAGGAATCAAGAAGCTTACAACCTGACACTTAAGTATGACGACTTTAAAATTCTAAGAGAGCAATTTTTGGTCGTTAACAATCAGTCTTCTCAGAGTAAGAATGACATTCTTGATGGCTTCTTTTATAACCATTTTCCTGACAAGTTCGAAGAAAGTACCAGTACAGCTCAACAGCAATATCGAAATGTTATAAGGAATCTTAACTCGGATATTATTGAACATTTTACACCTGATGACCTCAATAAAATGGAAGGTTTTATTGCTGATTTACTCGATAAACGATATCAGAGTAATAGTCATAAATTTCTTCAACTTGCCAGAACTAAGATTAAAGTTGACACAATTGCTATTGATAGAATTCTCGCTGAGTTTCAGAAAAATCTTGAAGATGGGATTAGTGAGAATCTTTGGGGCAAATACTTGAAGAAAAACCTATTCCTACTAGACTCTAAATATGTAAAAATTCTTCCTGAGCTTAATGTCATTCTTCGGGGTTCTCGAAACGTTGATTTTGGAATGATAGACACCAAAGGCTATCTCGATATTTTTGAAATTAAGAAACCCGATACCCCTCTTTTAGCTGCCGATACAGATAGGGGAAATTACTATTGGCACACCAGTACAGTAAAGGCAATTGTTCAGGCAGAAAAATACCTTTTCAATGCTGAAAGAAAAGCTTCTAATCTTGCAGAAGATATTAGTCGTGAAGAACGGATTTCAGTTAAAGTAGTTAAACCCAGAGCTATTTTAATCACAGGACATTCAGACCAATTAGATTCGGACGAAAAAAGAGACGACTTCAAAGTTTTGAGACAATCCCTAAAAAATATTGACATTATCTTGTATGATGAACTTTTAGAAGGACTTGAAAACCAAAAGAATAAATATTACGACCAAATCACAGAAAATTGAAAAATAACTAAGCACAACAGCACCTAAGAAAACATGGGGCGGTCAGTGGTTTCCGCAAGTTTCGTTCTTCGTGGCTATCTTTGTCACAGGCGGACAGGAAAATGCTTCGAAAAGTCCCACGTCTCTTAACTGCGACACGTTGGCAGCAATAAAGACAGAACATAAATGACAATTCAAGAACAGAAAGATTTAATTAGTAATAGCACATTTAAAAATCACATATTTTTTGATTCAAATGATTCATATTTAGAAGTTTGTGAATTTAATCAATCTCAATTTATTACATTTGAAAATTTCTACAATTTATTCTCTTTCATTAGAAAATCTGTATCACCTGATATTAGGATAAGGGTTAAAAGCGTTATTGAATTTGACAATAAAGAAGTAGATGAAGAATTAAACTTATCCCATTGCGATTTTGAAAAAAAAGTAATATTTAGCAACTGTACATTTAACATGAATGTTGATTTTAGAAATTGCAACTTCTATGTGGAAACAAGTTTCAAAAAATCAGAATTTATATCAAAATGCAGATTTCATTTTTCAAATTTCGAAACGCCTATTAATTTTGAAAACACAACCTTTAATAACTTAGTTGACTTCTATCACTCTGATTTTAAAGAAACGCAATCTTTTTTTCTTACAGATTTTCTAAATATTAGCATTTTTTCAAATGTTACTTTTCATAGACAAGTTCAGTTTTTGTATAACAAGGTTGGTGAGAAAACATTTATAAGTTTTGAAAATGCGACTTTTAAAAAATCGTTAGATATTTCTAGGTCGAACTTTTGGTGTCGTTTACAGGTATGGGGGGTAATTACTCCTGTTATTCCTGAGGAACAATGGCTATATGAAACTGACAATATTAATCAGACAGCTATCTCGACTAATTTAGTCGCCCTTAAGCGTATTCGAGAATCGTATAGAATAATAAAACAAGAATTGCGAGGAGAAGGGAATAACATTGAAGCACTGAAATATCACGAATATGAAATGGAAGTCTATAGTAAAGAATTGAAATCAAGAACTGAGACACGAAAAACTGGAGACCTTATTATCTTGTGGTTTAATAAATGGTCTAATAACTTTGGAACAAGTTGGTCGAGGGCATTGGCTTTCACTTTAATAACTACTTTTATTTTTTATAGTATATTCCTTTTAAGCATATCCGATGAATTAATTTTTGCATTTTCTTTAGAGAGTATAGGAAATACTATTAAATATTTTATTCAGTTTTTAAATGTTACTTCATGGGATTTTAAGCCTTTTGGAATTTCAGATTTTATATGGGGATATGTTATTTTATACATTGGAAGGTTGTTTATTGGATTTGGGTATTATCAAACGATACAAGCATTTAGAAAATATGGAAAAAATTAAAAGCTGCCAATCGAGTGGATGGTTGAAGGCCATAAGCCTGCGGAGTGCCCCTCACACCACCAAGGGTACGGGTCTCGTATACGGGTTCACTGAATCGTAGGTTGCGTTTTGAGGTAATAGGAAAGTAACTCTTTGACTCAAATTTAAAAGTTTGAAAAAAGCCAAAGTTTGCAGATACCCTTAAAGCCAATGGAGGGGGCCACCCTATTTTTTATGGTTATAGGGGGGAGCTACTCCTCTCCCACTTCAACCAATGCCCCTTTTACTTTGTGTATGGTACTCATAGAACATCGGCAAAGCTTTACGATCTCAGGGTAACTCCTTCCAAGCGCAAGGTATTTTTGAATATCCTTATGCTTGCTTAAAAACTTTTCCCTGCTTTCTATTGAGCCCACCCTCCTACCTGTTGCGAACCCTTCCTTTTTTCTGTTTTTAATGCCTGATTTTATCCGGTAGCTAAGGTTCTCGGATTCCAGCCTGGCAATATCTGAAATGATAGTGATTATTAATTTGTTGAATATCCTATCTTTCTCACTATCTGCACCAAGGGTAATTCCCAAATTATGAATATAAAGGCAAATTCCTGCCTCCTCAAGGTTATGGATCAATGTAAGGGTCTCTCTGGTATTCCTCCCCAAGCGAGAAATCTCGGATACCATGATACATTCTATCCCCTCTTTCCTCACATATTTGAGCATGTTCTGCAATTCCATCCGCTCCTCCATACTTTTGGAAAACCCACTGATATTTTCTGAAAAGACCTTCTGAATTTGGAATCCCTCCACCTGCTTTAAATCATTAACCTGCCTCTTGGTGGATTGGTCTGATGTGCTGACCCTAGTGTATGCAACTGCTTTCATAATTTACCCTATACCCTTTAAACAAGTGTTTAATTAGGTAGCAATGTACAGTACAAAAACGTGCCGTACAAGCAAATGAACAATTAATTAGTAGATGGTTTAAATAGTATATAAAAATATTAAGAAAAAAGCCTCCCTTATGACGAGGAAGGCCTTAAAACCTTAGAAGTACTTAAATCATATGTATGGTTTCCATTAAATTGTGTATTATATGGTTTAACTAATGAAATTTAACCTAAAAATGAAGCTGACTTATCATTTCTTTTATTAATGCCCCTCCACCGTTACATTAATGAAGGGTACTTAATCCAAATGATTATCATTAGTACTTTTCAGTTTGAAACAAGTATAGTCGGTAAATAGCTGGAAATTTTTAGGACTTAGGATGACTTACCCTCAACCGTAATATTTTCATTATTCGCCAGTAATGTTAAAGTAGATAAGCTTACCAGCAATTGGAAAAAGGAAAATATATTGCAGCCATTCAATTGGCTATCAAAGCATTACTTAATCCGGTAGGAATTCTTGAGGAGGATTGGCTTAGTCCATGTTTTCACATCCATATTGTTCCCAATATTTTTTCAATGTTGTTGTTGGCATGTCTCCGTTAAGCAGTTTGATTCTTCTAAGTTCAGAACAGATACATTCAATTAGAGCAACGGTTGCATTGTCGATTTGCTTTGGTAGAAATTTTTCATCGTCTAACACTTCTTCATAATTCGTGAAGCAATGGTCAACTCTTTGGGTCATTAAATCGAGAGTTGATTTTGGAATCAAGCTTTGTAGTCTAACGCCTTCTTCAACAGTGCTTAGTTCTGTTTTCGTAGACTTAGCTTCAACCAAAGCTTGTTTTGCTTTGACTCTGTCTTTTTGACCTTGCCAAAATGTTATGGCTTGCATTGCACCCCTAATCAGGGAGACAATTAATCCTGTTTCTTCCATATTTTCTTCATTTGAGGGTTCTGCCGCAATTGATTCTGTGTCACTTTCTGGATAAAGCGGCTTTACTTTCTTTAATTCAAGTTCAAAATCATCACAGAGTTGATTGAGAATGTCTTTGGTTTCACTCTTAAAAAAGTCACCTAGGTTTTTGTTGATTATAGTGTACTTTCTATAAAGCCTTTCGAAGTCAGAATATATTTCTTCTTGGGTAAATGCCGAACCACCGTCCGTGATTTTAGCAACCAAGCGTTTGCCATTTTTATCGGATTTGATATATGCGAAGAAGGCATCAATCTTATCTTCAAAATCTTTTATTAGCTCTGCAATAGCTTCTTCTTCCTGATTACGTTTCTCAATTACCTTGAGAATGTTGTATTTGTATTTATTGGGTGAATCAGGATCTGTGGGGTTTGGATTCTTAGGCTTATTTGATTTCTCATTTTCTTCACCTGGGGCAACAATACCGATTCTGTTATCAAAGTAGATTTCCACCTCGTCAATTATATCGTCTGGCTTGTTGATATGGTTGTAAAGAGTGTTGTATTTTCTCCAAAACTCAAGGAATACTTCATTGCTGTAAATTGGGTTAAGCTCAATGACAAATTCTATGAGGTTTAGAATTTTGAAATAGGTCCCAACCTTTTTTTTAAGGTGTTTGGCTTCTTTTGGATAAGCATTGATATAACGTTCAATGGCTTCTTCCAAATTGAGAATAATCGAAATATCCTTGCTGTCCTTTTGGTATTGCTCAAACTTTTTAAAATTACCTTCATACAGGCTATGTGCTTTTAGCTCGCCATAATATACCCCCAATTTTTCTTCATCGCCTAAAGGGTCAAAATCTGAGACAACTACATTGCTGAAATGTTCAAAAGCAGTTTTGATATTCTTGACATTGACATTCTTATAGGAGAAGTCTACGATCTTACAATCGTTCTTATATTTGGCAGTTCTGTTTACCCTTGAAATGGTCTGAATGGCATTGATTCCCCTGATTTCTTTGTCAAGAAAAAGCGTGTGGAGCTTTGGTTCATCAAAGCCTGTTTGGAGCTTATCAACAACTATGATTAAACCATTTTTGGCGAGTTTGAAACTCTGAAGCACAGATTTCTCACTGAACCCTTCATTCAGACTGCTGCTACTTTGGTGGTCTTGACTATCAGAATAGACAATGTAAATCGGTGCATCCTTAAATCGCTCGTATTTCTGCTCTTGGACTAATTCATTGAAATATTTCTTAATAAAGCCTTTGTACTTGATAGCCGCAGGAATGGAGGAAGCCGCAAACATTGCCTTTGCAGTACCCCGAATGTTTGGATAAACGGCTGTAACTAGTCGTTTGGCAGTGAACTTTGAAATAGCTTCAATACGTTCAGGGTTGCCGTAAATTCTCTTTTTCCTGATAGCGTATTTTTTGCCTTCTTCATCAATACCTGTGTCAGTATTGTCAGGTATTTCTTCATAACCTGTATCACCTTCAAATCCTGCTAATTCATTGTCGGGTATCTCAAAGAACATTTTGGCTGAAACTGGAACTATGCCTTTAATGGGGTTAAGGATATAACCGTCCATTATGGCTTCCTTCATGGTGTAGCTATCAAAAGGAATCCAAATTTTTTCTGCTTCTGCGTATTTATTGTACTCTCCAAAGCGTGCAAGGGTATGATCGCTTGGTGTTGCAGTGAAACCTACAATTAGGTTTTTCTTGGTTGCTCGCTTCTTATACGCTTCGCTATTGTCAAAACTTGCTTGCAATTCATCAAATACGCTTACCATTTCAGAATGCTGCACACCACTTTGACTTCTATGAATTTCATCAATTAGAAATGCGATTCGGAGCTTTGAAAGCTTTGCCGTCAAGTCGGTATCAACTATATCAGTGATAGAAGAGAACTTCTGAACATTGACAACTACAATTCTTTTATCGCTAGTAAGTGCCCTGGTAAAACTCTTTTTGTCTGAGGCTTCAATGAACATCCCTTTTTGAATGTTCATGTTGTGCATTTTACTATCGAGCTGGTCTCTTAGCTGAAGACGGTCAACAACCAACATGATTTTGTCATAGACATAAGCATCATTACGCCTTAGGTCCTTGAGTTGGAGTGCCGTCCAACCAATGATATTACTCTTTCCAAAGCCCGCTGCATATTGCAAGAGCAGGGAATAAACGTTTTTGTTGTTTTGGTACTTACTCCTTTTGTGAACTAATTCTTTGATCTGTTCTTCACCCAAGCCCCTTTCTTTTAATTCTACTTCTAGTTTTTTCAGAAAATAGTCAGGTTCGTTTTCATGAGCCAAGAACTCATCAATCTTGCTGAGTACTTTATCGGTTCCAAATTTTTGCTTGGGTCTGGGAGCAATTAACCTACCGTCATTGTGTTTGTACTCTTTGGTTTTGCTGCCTTCTTTTTTAATGAGTTCACGCTCTATGAAGTTGTAGTAGAGAATTTCTTTTTCAATCATTCTCTTTTCGTACAGTGCTTTGAATACTTCTTCAAAACGCTGTGTTTTTACTTCATGCTTTTCTCGTAGTGGATAAGGCTTAAAATCATTGAAAACCTTCTTTTCATAGGTTTCAAAATCATAGCTTCCTGTATTTACCGTTGACTTTATCTCGTCAAAATGGTTGGCAATGGTTCTGATTACAAAGGTTTCATTGATATCGGTTGCCGTAATATGAATGGCTTTTTCAAATATCTTTAAAAACCGCTTTCTAATGGACTGATTTAGGTCATTGCTTTTGGCAATTTGCAAGTACTCCTGAACTGCGGTCAGGTAATCTTTGGCAACTTTCTTTCTTCCGTTTTTTCGTGCGCTCTGGTTGTTGTAATTGCTTTTAAGCTCACTATAACCTAGGTAAATTCCATTGATAAAGAACGTAAGGTCTGGGCGAAATGAAAAAAGTTGTTTGTCTTTGTGCTTAAAGGTGTAAGGGAGTTCCTGAACAACAGAGAAAATATTCTCATTGAAGAGTTTGTCTCCGTGGGTTTCTGTTCCGCTCGGGTAGAACAAATGCAATTTTGTTCCTTCAAAGGTTACCGATTGGTTGTTGTTAATGAAAATGGCCATGTTCATAGAAGAGCTAATGCGCTCATCTAGAAAAGCCGTGAATGCTGTGAAGAAGTCTTTTTCTGAATCGAACTTGCGGAGTAGCTTTTTGTAATTGGCTTTGTTTAGTTCGGTTTCTGATAGAAATTGTTTAAGGTCTTCAATCACAAAGAAATTAGACGAAACTGTATTGGCCTTTGCTTCATTGTATTGCAGGCCATCTGACCGCTTACACAAAAAGTTAATCAGGTATTTGTCTTGTAAGTCTAATTCCTTCATGCTTCTACATTATTGTTTTGGATTGGCTCACATACCCGTATTTTACCCGTCACCACATCATTGATTAAGGATTTTCGCAACTCTTTCAAGCGGTCTATTTGCTCCAAAGTGTTTTTAACGATTTTGTCAATGGTTGCTGTTTGTTGGTATAGATATTTAGCGATTTCTGTTTGTTCTTCTCTAGTTGAGGGCAAGTAAACTAAGAAGTCATTTATTTTTTCCATTTTAAGATTGATTCGTGTAAATCCTTTACCTTCTATTATCAATAACTGTCGGTAATTATCTGACTGTAGTAAATAATTAATGAAGTGAGAGTTACACTCTTTAGATTGCAATCTAAAACCTTTGCAAAAACTGTTTAAGTAAGTTTCGTCTAAGTCAAAATCAAGTACAGAAGATTTGCCAATATCATCATAACCTTCAGAACTCATTAGAAAGAAAATATCTCCTTTTTTCACCTTGTTCTGCTTTTCTATGGGTACTACAACGACTTTACCAAGATTATCTTCTGATATATAGGTGTTAGCTGCAATGTTCGTAAATGGAATGAATCCTTTATTTTCTGGGTGGTCGTCTTGTCTAAAGTCATCACCACTTTTGCCTGATAAACCGCTGTATAGTTTCCCAATATCCTTGAGGCGGAATCTTTTCCATTTCTTAGGTACTTCTATTCCGATTTCAGTTGATTTCAGTTCAACCGTTTTATCCAACCCTATGGTTACGGCATCATTGATTAGCGATTTTCGCAACTCTTTGTAATAGTCTATTTTTTGCTCAAGCAGCTTTACTTTCTTGTCAATGGCTTGGGTTTTAGTATCAAGGTATTGGGCTATGGCGTTTTGTTCTTCAATTGGCGGTATAACAAGAGAGAGTTGTTTTAGGTCGTCTGTATTAAACCTAAAAACCTTTAATCCTGTAGCATACCTTTTTAATTCAGCGCAAAACTTTTTTGAGAAGTAATAAAGATATTTTTCGTTTAGAAGTTTGTTATTAGGCTTCAATAGTATTTGCTCTCCACCTAATAAACCTAAATCATCTCTATTGTAATAGCAGGAATGGCCTAAATCTTCAATAGTCTCAGAGGTTGAAATTAAGATAGTATCTCCTTGAGAGACGACCTGACTTTTTTTATAGAATTCACTATTCACAAAGAAATTAAAGTCATTGTCAACTACATCAACTTTATATGTTTTCCCATACTGTAATGCCACATACTCGCCATCATCGAGTAACTCATCTCTTTTAAAGCCTGTATTGCCCCTAACAATAGCAGCAACCCAATCAATTCTGTGATTTGTCCAATGTTCAGGAACATCAGCTAACCAATCAATTTCACTTTCCTTATAAGTATCGTATTTCATCATAAGGCCAATTCAGCTTCTAAACTTTTCAAATCCTTTTCCAAAGCATTAATGTCACCTGTGATTTCTTCTACCGTTCTCAGCTTTTCAGGCTGGTAGAAAATTTTATTGAAGTTGAGTTCAACACCAATTACGTTGTCTAAATATTCAAAAGGTCGGGTAACGAACTTTGCCATGAAGTCTTGAATGTTTTGTTGGTTGGTGGCTTCATCTGGGCTGTAAGGGATAATCTCATAGTCCTTTTCCAAGTCTTTGGTTAGCTCAACCGCAATGGCAATGTGTTCTTTTTTGGTTTTGGTTGCTTTCTTGTAACTCGCTTTCACTACAATTTTGCCACAACCTAAGGCGGTTTGTTCTCCGTCATCTTCAATTATTGTTTCCTTGTCGGTATCGTACCAATGGGTAACACCCTTTGAAACCACTGTTAAGTTTGATTCTTTGTAGTCGATATTGGCAATAATGGTTTTGAATACCTGGTCGTAGTATTCCTTTAGGTTTTTGCAGTTGTCGTCTTCAAAATCTTCTATGACAAATTCAGTGATTTCATGGGCTTCATCGTTTAATCTATAAGTCAGCTTACTCGGGTTGGGCTTTATAGATTTGGCTTCTACCACATCACCAGTGCTGTTCGTTTTGGTGGGCATTTCTATAATATTGCCATCTTCATCCACATTGGTCAACATGATAGACTGCTTGTTGTAGTAGAAATGCCATTTATCAAAGACCTTGGCAAAATCATTGTCTTCAAATTTGGTGAAAGCTTTGACAATTTCAGCTCGGTGGTCAGGGTTCATTTGCCTGCGCTTTTTACCCTTGCTCTTTTTGAGTTGCTTCCAAAGGTTGCTGCCATCAATTAGAATTAATTTATCCTTTCTGGCGGCTGGCTTATTTTTGTTGAAAATCCATAAGTAGGTATAAATTCCCGTGTTGAAGAATTCATCTGCTGGCATTTGGATAATGGCTTCTACCCAATCTTCGTCAAAAAAGTGTTTTCGAATATTGCTTTCCCCGCCACCTGCGTCACCACTAAAAAGAGTTGAGCCGTTGTGAACCACAACTGATAAACCGTCATCAGCTAAGTGGTGTAAAATGTGCTGTGTAAAAAGGAATTGACCGTCAGAAATAGAAGGAAGATCCACAAACCTTTCTGTTGTGTCATTCTCAATATCTTTTTTGTAGCCTTTCCAATCAACTCCATAAGGTGGATTTGCAACAACAATGTCAAATTTCTTTTCAATGTGAAAAATGCTGGTCAGGGTATTTCCATGCTTTATCTCACTGTCATTTCTAAAACGGCTTTCAATTTTTGCCAAAGCGTATAAGGTGTCGTTCCATTCGTCACCGTGTGTTTTGGTTGGTCGATTAAATTTTTGTTGAATCTTGTCTTCAACGCCAAAGAGCAGGTTCGCACCACCACATGTTGGGTCGTAAATCGTCAGGAATTTATCATTGTCTTCAAGTTTTGAAGTAATAATTTCTGTAATCAGGTCAATGATATCTTCAGGGGTATATTGTTCCCCTGCAGTTTCAGCAGAAATATCAGCCCATCTTCTTTTAATGTGTTCTTCAAGTGTAGTTATCTCAGAGTTGTTAAATGGAGTGAGGTCAATTTCACTCCAAGCCTTTACTGAATCAAAAAGAATATCTTTCTTCTTGAGTAGTCCGGCAACTCCTGAAATGTCGAGAAACTTTTCTTCGTCAGTTCCTTTATTAACGCCTAACAAGTATTGTGTTTCAGGATCGAAAGAATTCAAATACGTATAAAAATCAACGTCAAAGGTTTTATCGTTTTGACAAATTATTTTTAAGGTCTTTCCTTTTCTAATAGCATAGTCGTTATAACCAAGCCCTTCGAGCTGGAATATTTCAACAAAATCGTCAATGTTGTCTTTTCCAATTTCTTCTTCCAATCTTTTTGATTCACGAATCAACCTACTCTCAACCATAATAAGAGCGAAGAATGGCATCATGTACTTTGGAAAGTCTGATTGTTTTATACCTGCACCAATTAACAGGTCTGCAGTTTTCCAAACGTCTGATTCGTGTTTGAGTATGTTATTGCTCATTGTTTTTATCTCGTTTTACAAGTAATTCATCAATTTCTACGTCCAAGATTTCAGCAATCTTGTAAAGGTCTTCCAAGCTTGGTTGTCGTCTGTTTTGGGCATATGAGTTTACCATGTTGTAGCTCTTCCCAAGTTTCTCAGCCAACCAAATTTATTTGATTCCTTTCTTTTCTAAAACCTTCTTAATTCGGTTCATTTTTGAGGAATTTTATTCAGGTTGCTAAAATACACGTAATTATTTTATGTCTCATAGAGTGAGTATAAAAATAGTCTTTCAGTTTTCAGGTGGGTGGGGTAAGGGCAAACTCTTTTGTTGCTGAGATAAGGAGCAACAAATATGCTTGAATGTGAGGTGTGCATTTTTAGCATGAAGCAACAACGGTTTGCGAATATAACCTTTGGCGATTTTCGAAACATTTTCTTTTCGGCTTGCACCAAACTTACTTAAATGGTCAAAACTTGAATTTGGCAATTTTTTGTGCCATAAGCTATTTAAAAAAGGCCACTAGGTTCAACCTTACGGAGAAACTCTATTTTGCTAGTGGGTTGGCATAGCAAACCCCAGTGAAGACTCTCCCTACCTAGTTGTATGCCATCGACGGCAAAAAAAAAGCCACAAAATTTAATCTCTAGCTCTCTTTATTGTTAAATGATGGGGGGTGATTAAAATTAAATCTAAACTACCCGTACAACATTTTGGTCAAACTTTTGCGTAACTTATTAGCTAACGGCTTCTTACAATCCTTAACTTGAGTTAATTACTCACTACTACCTGACCACCTGAACTAAGTAAGTTTTGCATCGGAAATAATTACCGCCTACTTTCCTTTTTAAAAATGGGTAACTTAAAAATCAAAACTGTTACAAATGGTGTTACATATCATGAAAAAGCCCCTCTACGGTCTGTAAAGAGGCTTTTGGTGGGCCCACCTGGGCTCGAACCAGGGACTTTCTGATTATGAGTCAGATACTCTAACCAACTGAGTTATAGGCCCATTCTATTTTATTTTCTATCCCCGAAGCAAACTACTAACCAAGCCTTTAAAGCTTAAAATACCGCTTTTTTTGATCATTTTACCTTGCTTTTGGGACTGCAATGTTACATATTTGATTTTAATTTCACAACATATATCTTCATGAAATCGAGCATGAGGAAAACGTCACACAGTCGGATGATTATAAAGCATGCGAGATTCTCCCGATTAAGGATCGGGACAGGCTATGTGGCCATTAAAAAATAATTATAAACACATGAAAGACCATCCGGAAATCCAATTTTTAATCTTTGATCTGGGAAATGTCATCTATGATATTGACTACCAACGGACTTTTGATAAGTTGTATGCCAAACTACCCGGGGATAAGCATGCCCTGGTAAAGGATTTTATGGTTTCTCCCATCCACTATGACCTGGAAACCGGCAACATAGATGAGGCGGCCTTTAGAAATGGGGTAAGGGAATATTTCTCGGCCGATTGGGAAGATGCCTGGATCGATGAGGTGTGGAACAGCCTGCTGGTGGCCATCCCCCAGGAAAGGCTGGACCTGCTGCTGAAACTCAAACAAAAGTACCCCCTGTTTATGCTCAGCAATACCAATTCCATCCATTTTAAGGTCGTCGAACAGGCCTTTGTAAACCAACTGCCGGAAAATGCCTGGCCCCATTTGTTTGAGCATTTGTTTTTAAGCCATGAAATGGGCCTGAGAAAACCCGGCGAAGCCATCTACCAATCGGTGCTTCAAACGCTGGGGGCCAAACCCGAACAATGCTTGTTTTTTGATGACCTCAAAGAAAACCTTTTGGGCGCCGAAAAGGTTGGACTTAAAACCTTTCATATCGATCACCCTAAAGCACTTATCAATTTTTTTCAGGATGTACAGTAACAGGGACTACCTAAAACACGGATTACTCTTATTTTTGACCCTAATTGCCACCACACTTGCGGGCGGGGAATGGCTGTATGGCAGAAGCGTGCTTTCGGATGAAAAGCCGCTTACCTGGGAGTTTTTTCTCCTTTCGCTGCAATTTTCCATTCCCTTTCTGGGGATTTTGTTTATTCACGAAATGGGTCATTTGTTCACCTCCATTTACCATAAAGTCCGCTCTTCCCTACCCTTCTTTATACCGGCCTGGCTGGGCTTTATCGGAGCGCCTTCCATCGGTACCTTTGGAGCGGTAATACAGATGAAAAGCCAGGTGGGTTCCCGTAAAAAATTCTTTGATATCGGGGTAGCCGGTCCTTTGGCAGGCTTCGTTATGGCATTAGCCGTGCTTATCTATGGGTTTACGACCCTTCCGGAGGCATCCTATATTTATGAAATTCACCCGGAATATGCAGACCCTCGCTATGATAAAGAGGCAGATGAAAACGTGATGGATATCCAGCTGGGCTACAACCTGCTTTTCTGGATCATGCAGGAAACACTGGCCGACCCGGAACGAATGCCGGACATGGCAGAAGTGATCCATTACCCCTACCTGTTTGCCGGCTACCTGGCTTTATTCTTTACGGCCCTTAACCTGCTTCCCATCGGGCAACTAGACGGTGGCCACGTTGTATTTGGGATTTTGCCAAAGCACCATAAACAACTGTCGCTGCTGGCCTATACCTTGTTTTTGTTTTTTGCCGGATTGGGGGTCATCAGCCCCTACGAGGACCTGAATTACCTGATTTTTGCCCTGCCTCTTTACATCGGCTTTCTTTATATATGCTTTCGAAAAGCAGGAATCTCGAATACCAACCAATGGATAATCGCTTTGGGCATGGCGGCGATTCAATACACCCTGGTCAGTTTTTATCCGGGTATTCAGGGCTATTCGGGATGGTTGTTATTTGCCTTTCTAATTGGTAGGGTTTTGGGGATCAATCATCCCGAAGTACCGGATGGCCGACCCTTGGACCAAAAAAGAAAAATCCTGGGATGGATTGCTATTCTGATTTTTATCCTCTGCTTTATCCCCAGACCGTTCGTGATTGAGTAGTGTTTATATATTTGAAATCCTCGAAAAAATCCCCCTTGCCCCCTTTAGGAAAGGGGGATTTCGTTTACGGTCGGTTTTCTAGGTACGTAAATTCCAGATAGCTGCCGTACATTGTGAGCAGTACGGACCTTTTCCGATTCAGCAATAAATATCGAACACATTAATTGGATTGTGAACTAATCCCCCTTAATAAGGGGGTAAGGGGGATTTACTTACGTAAGTATCAATCAATCCGTGTATTAAATAATGAGGCCGTCGAAAAAATCCCCCTTTCCCCCTTTAAAAAAGGGGGATTTCGTCAACGATCGGATTTTATGTGCGTAAATTCTAGCCCGTTGTCGTACATAATGGACAGCACTGACCTTTTCTAATTCAGCAATAAATATCGAACACATTAATTGGATTGTGAACTAATCCCCCTTAATAAGGGGGTAAGGGGGATTTGCTGAAAATGTGATTTTTTGCTGAAATTGGGTAATGCAATCGGGCTAAAAAACGCCAAGGTTACTAAATTCCGTAATCCCGAACAGTACAATTCCCCCTTATCAAGGGGGCGAGAGCCTGTCCCGACCCATGTCGGGAGGGATTTACTTATGTAACTATCAATAAATCAGCGTATTAAATAATGAGGCCGTCGAAAAAATCCCCCTTGCCCCCTTTAAAAAAGGGGGATTTCGTCAACGATCGGATTTTATGTGCGTAAATTCTAGCCCGTTGTCGTACATAATGGACAGCACTAACCTTTTCCAATTCAGCAATAAATATCGAACACATTAATTGGATTGTAAACTAATCCCCCTTAATAAGGGGGTAAGGGGGATTTACTTACATAACCATCATTAAATCAGCCTTTTAAATGGAGACCATACGAAATTTTCAGTCCTCTTCTTCCAATTCCCGGTAAGCCAGAATCCCTCCCAACACATTCCTGACCTTGGGAAAACCTTTGCTTTCCAGAAATTGCTTGGCATTGCCACTTCTGGCACCGGAACGGCAGTGGATGATGATTTCCTCTTCTTTATGGGCTTCCAAATCAGCTAATTTATGCGGCAACTGGGCCAGGGGTATGAGCCAGGCTCCCAGGTTATCATCTTCGTATTCATATTCTTCGCGAACATCGATGAAAACAAACTTTTCGTTTTTATCCAACCGTGCTTTTAGTTCGTCTACTTCTATATCTTCCATGGCTTATTTGACTATTATTCTTTTGGTGAAGGAACGTTCACCCTGTATAAATTTGATTAAATACATTCCTTTTTGAACGCCTGTAAAATTAAGAATTTCCCCATTTTTATCCCCTTCCTGGGGTACTTTTATCTCCCGTCCCTGAAAATCAAAAACGGCTACTCCGGTAACCTGCCCGCTGATCCGCAATCGATCTATTACCGGATTGGGATAGAGGCGGGCTTCCGGGTCTGTTTCTTCGGGATTCTCCTGAACGGGCACCTGACTTAGATGCGGGCGAATCATCAGGTTCCCGGAGACCTCTTCGTTTTGCTGCCAGGATCCAAGCACATTGAAATGCACCTTTTCACCGGTATCACCACTCTTATCCAGGCCTACGTGCAGGTAATCATTGGAGTATTGGGCAAATCCCACATAAAAGGTGTCCTGCACCAAAATATTGGTATCAATAGGGAAATAGGCAAAGGAAGCCAACCCGTCATCTTCCGGAATAAGCACCTCTTGACGCAACAGCGGCTCGTTCTCCAAGGAATCCCAGACCATTAATTCAATGGCATTGCCCCTTTGAGCCAGATTGGTGAAATTAATGCTGATGCCGCTCAGGTAGCCCGGGTTCAAAGCGGTGTACTCCAGCGCCAGCATACCTCCTCTTTGGTTGATCCCGGCGGCATAGTCTGCGTGGCCGTTGTCATAGGCATAATAATCCCGGAAAGGGATTAGGATGCTGCTGGTATCGTTTACCCTGAAATCCACTGCTTCACTAAAAACCGTATCCTGTCCCTCAATGGAGGCCACCAAAAATTCATCTCCCGCAAGCAACTCCACGGCAATCTCAAGATCAAAGGCATTGTCTGCTATCAGCTCCAGGTCATCCGGGAGGGTGCTGAGAAAATCTCTTCGCTCTCCTGCCTGAGCTACCGGGTTGACCGGGGTATTCTGGTCCGGCCTTGCGATTAAATCTCCGGTAGCCAGATCCCGCAGCTCCACCGTATACTCCATGGCCCGAAAGCGGTTGGCCAGGTTGTTAAATTGATTTTGGATGGTGCCCGAAACCATTTCCGGATCAAATTCAAAATAGGGAATGGCATAATAGGGCGCAAACGGACTGCCGGGAAGGCGGGTAAGACTGCGGTCATTGGTAAACAAATCCTGTTCATCCCGCCCCGTGTTCAACAGAATATAATCCAGTATCCAGGTGTCAAATGGTCCCGATAGCCTGCCCGACTGCGTAAATTTAAATTGGAAATTTGCATGCTGAAATGCCGCTGGTACCGGCAAAATAGCCTGCTGAAAACCGTCAGTGGAAAGCTCCTCTCCTCCTTCCTGTGTCCAGGCAGAAATCCAATTGCCCTCGGAATCTAAAAAAGAAAGCACCAGCGCATCCTGGGAATCCGGCATTTCCCCTTTTCCCCCGGCCTGCCAGAAAAAACTAATGAATAAGCTGCTTTGATCTTCCGCATCCAGTCCGGAAAGGTCTATGGGTAGGGATTGCAATTCGTCTCCCTCTCCGTTTTCCAACCGGCTTCGGGAATACGGATTACCGCCGGCATCCATGCCGTCTAGAAAAACCATTCCCAGGGAAGGTGGATTATTCCCAATGGTGTAGGAATGAAGGGTGCCTTTAGACAGCCACTTGTCTGCTGAGATTTCACCGTTGGAGAAATCATCCCAAAACGGCAGGCTTGCCATCTCCTGCTGCACCCTTAGCTGTGAAGAAGCCGATTTCGTTTCAGGTTGGCTGCGGGAAAGGGGTAACTGGTGGAATTGAGCCTGCGTTTTATTCTGAAAGGCAAAGCAAATCAGCAGGCAACAAAAAAAACCAACTATTCCTCTTTGGGCCATTAAAAATTTATTTCATCGGAAAGTTTGGATACCCACACGTCAACCCGCTCGCCGGTTTTCATATCCAGACCAGGGGGCGGCAATTGTCTTATGACCGTTCCTTTCGGCACGGTGTCTGTTTCCACGAAATTGATGTTGCCCATACTCAGACCGGATCCGAGAATCAGAAATTCGGCCTCCACGTCATCCATTCCAATAATATTGGGCATTTCCAGAATTTGGTTGCCCAATCCATCTCCTACGACCAAATCTATCTGCGACCCTTTGGGAATCTCAAAACCTTCCTTGATTTCCCTTCCCCGGTACTTTTGCTCCAATACCGCATTCAGACCAATATCCGGAACATACACGATATCGCCTCTTACCAATCCAAAATTAGCCAGGATTTCCTGTGCATTTTTTAGCGGTGTGTTTACCAGGTTGGGCATCCGTACCATGGGAGCATTTTTGGCATTCAGCGTCACGTAAATCTTCCGATCCTGCTTCACCTTCGAACCGGGTTTGGGGTTTTGCTTCAAAACCTCCAACGGATCGGCCTCCGCTACAAAACCACTATCGGGTGTGATTTCCAGTACCAAGCCCCTGGTCTCCAGGTAAGACTGAACCTCTTCAAAATCAAACCCCTCCAGATCGGGCACCGTCACCGACTCCCCATGATGGGTGTACCCTGGTAAATAAATTTTAAAAAAGACAAACAAAAGCGCAAAGGCAATCCCCATGATTGCCAGCAGGTGGATGCCTACTTTTTTTAATCCTGTTTTTAATTCACTCATAGTTGGTTGAACCTAATGCCGCTGTACTTCAGGAATAGCCCCTAGGAGCCTCCCTACTTACCGGCAAATTACGGTTATATTTTTAGAAGATGCCGAATGAAACCGGTTATTTTTCTGATAAAACGCCGTCGTAGCCCCTTTTGGTATTAGCGAAGGATCAATCTTTTGGTCTCTGACCACTGCTCTCCCGTAATTTTCACCACAAAGACCCCCGAACTTAGCAGGGCTTTGCTAAAGGAATACGTCTGGTTGAGGGTATTCGGAAAATCCTTCTCATAAGCCACCTGTCCCGTCGTACTGTAAATTTCTATCCGGATATCTTCGTATGCTTCCAGCTTAAATACCAGGTTAAACCAATCATCGGCTGGATTGGGGTAAAGAAGCACCTCACCCGCTCCAGGGTCCACCGGTTCCGGATTATCGGACAAGAACAATTCGATATCATCCAGGTACAACACTGCCTCCGCTTGGCTGACCTCCTCTACCTTGAAATAGAGCCGGACATTTTCCCTTCCTGCATAGGAAGACAGGTTGATATACGCAGCTTCAAACTGCTCTTTCGAATCGGGAAAGGCACCCGCAAGGCCGGACAGGGTTTCCAGTTCCGCTCCCGATACCTCCCATAACCTGTTTCCGCTATACCCTCCATTGGTACTCACCCAAACCGAGAAGGATGCCATGGATTCCGGGTCAAAACCCACTCCAGCCCAATCGAAAAACACGCTCGCCCGGGAGGTTCCCTCCAGGGAGAATTCAGGTGAAGCCAGCCAGTAGGAATTGTCGGATTCCATTCGGCTTAGCAGTAACAAGTTACTCTCCCCATTGCTTTCCGGATAGGTATCCCAGGCAGGGCTATTTGATTCCGGGTTTATACTGATCCAATCGTCAAACTGGGCTTCCCGGTCGAAATTGGCCCGCCAGGGGCTGGGAATACGGGTATCATCTGCGAAGAGGTAATAGCTGATTTCACCCGTCGGCGGTTGATTCTGATCGAAATTAGGATCGCGCAATTGGTAATCCAACCGGTTTAAGCCCTGACGCAGGGGGTTTTCGTTTCCAATGACAGCCGTAGTAGTGTTCCCCGCTAACAAATCTTCCTCCACTACCAGGGTGTCCCGGAAAGTCAGATTCGTGGTTCGAAGGATTCGAAATTGCTGGATATCCAGGTTCCCTTGATTTCGTATTTGTAGGCGTTCCCTTCCTGGGGCCTGACTGATGATAGGAAGTGGGTTTTCAATGCCCGTCAATTCAAAATCATAGGAAAATACTTCCTCTGACTGTACTTCTATATCTTTTATATACAGGTTATTACCAAATCCATTTATGGAGACAAAGGCGATCCGTACATCTGGATTCCCTGCATAAGGAGATAAATTAATGACCTCCGTACGAAACTGACTGGAAGCATTGGGTATAAACTCACTTAGCGTTACCGGTTGCGTGGCCAGACTTTCCTCTGTTTTATTATAAGGAGCAGTCAACAAATCAAAGGAATTACCACAATCCGTTGAAATGGCCACCAGCAGGTTTTCCTGCAATACGGGATTATTATAGGGTGCATAGGCCATATTAAAAGAAAGCTGCGGCCGAGGTATATCTGTCAGGTCAAACCTGGGACTGATCAAATAATCCAGCTCTCCGCTGCCATTGTAATTGAAACTGTTGACATAAAACAGGTCTTGCTGAACCCCATCCACCGATCTGCTTATGGCTTGCCAGGTGACGGCATTATCCGGGTTTACGATATCCCATCCGGTAGTGGCGTTGTGGCCGGGATAATTGTAGGGTAAGGGCTCTTCCCGAACGAAGCTGGCAATGGTTTGAAGGGTATTGTTAAATGGATTGCCATCCATATCCCCATTCACCTCCAGAACGGAGAGTTCCAGGCTGTTTTCCAGGCCGGGAAATACCACCGGATCAAAGGTCAGATCGGTATGCTCGTCTGTGGCCAGGTTTACTTCAAAAGACTGACTCGTTTGTACTTCTCCATTCAGCGACAATTCCAGTAAGATGTTAGATATGGTCGTCATTCCTGTATTCCGCACCCGTACCCGGGTAGGCACCTCTTCTGAACAGTTAAAACCGACCGGGGAAAGAATGGATTCCAGGGCCAAATCCAGCTCGGGCATCTCCGGCTCCTCCAGTGCCCTGCTATTCAGTAGGGAGTTTCTCCTTGGACTGAAGGCCAACACCACATCCATCCGTTCTACCTGTCCCTGGGTAAACAAACTCATGCACCTGTCGGGGGTGTAGTCCATAAAGTTTTCGATCATATCCCGGGAACCACAGGTCTGCCGGGGAGTACTGGAGCAAACCGGATTAAAACCATCCTGAAGCGGGGTATCTGCTACGAAATCATCCGCTTCACAGCCCCCGTCTCCCCAAATATGCCTTAATCCAAGAAAATGGCCCAATTCATGGGTAGCCGTTCTTCCGCGGGAGTTATCAACCACATTTCCTACGCTGCCAAAATGATAGGTATCCACCCCGATGCCATCTAAATCTCTGAAAGTTGGGGGATTGGTCAAGCCTTCAAGTTCGTCCGAAACGGGGAAACTGGCGTATCCTAATTGCACATCAATCAAGGGAAGCACCCAGATATTGAGGTATTCCTCTGGAGGCCAGGAAACCATATCGGCCACCAGGGCGGCATCTCTTGAACTATATTCGTTTTTTGGACCCTGAACCCGGTTAATACCATTGGTCGGAAGTCCGTCAGGGCGCTGTTTGGCCAATACAAACTCCAGGTTGGGACTGGAAGCGACGCCTAAGAATTCGGTAGGGGTATTCGAAAAGTCTGCGTTACGTTGCTGAAAATCTTCATTGATGATACGTAGCTGATCCAGGATCTGCTCCTCGGAGATATTGGAGCCCTGACCTATAGGTTCTCCCTGGTGAATGACATGAATAACCACGGGGATCTGCCTTATTTCTTCGAGCATCAGCCGACTGCCAGCACGGAGTTCCCGGCGTTCCTTCGATTTGTCTTCCATCCAACCTTCAAAGTATTCCCGGGAACCAAAATACCCTAATTTATCGGCTTGCTTATTTTCTAAAAAAACCGCTCCACAGCGGGCTGGATCAATCGGCGCGTTCAGCGGATCCAATACTTGCCCGGAAAGAAAAAGGGGAAAACCCAGAAAAAAGAATAGCACTGATACAGCAATCCGCATCAGTGCTTGATATTTTGTTACCATAAGACGTTAGAATCAGGCCACTTCAACATTTACCGCTTCCACTTTGTTGATCTCTGGAATGGCTTTTTTTATGGCTTCCTCTACGCCTGCTTTGAAGGTCATGGTGGACATAGGACAGGAACTACAAGCACCCGTCAACTCCAACTGCAGCACCATATCCTCGGTGAGCCCGATTACCTTTACATTTCCCCCATCCGCTTCCAAATAGGGACGAATGGTATCCAAAGCCGATTCAATCTGATCTTTATACTGTTCCAACATGGCTTATTGTTTTACCTGTACTACCTCTGTTTTACTCATTTCCGCATTACGGATGGCTACCTGCCTGGCCACATTCTCGGCAAACAAACCGAAGGCCTCGGCGATCACCCCCTCTTTCATCACTGCCGGATAGCCGCTGTCTCCGCTTTCCCTAATTCCTTGTACCAAGGGGATTTCCCCAAGAAATGGGGTATCGTATTTTTCCGCAAGCTTTTTTCCTCCTCCTTCACCGAAAATATAGTACTTATTATCAGGAAGTTCGGCAGGTGTAAAATAAGCCATATTTTCCACAACTCCTAAAACAGGAACGTTGATCTGTGCCTGTCGAAACATGGTAAGGGCTTTGGTAGCATCGGAAAGGGCTACCTTCTGGGGAGTGGTGACGATCACCGCCCCCGTGACCGGTACGGTCTGAACCATCGTCAAATGGATATCGGAAGTACCCGGAGGTAGATCAATCAGCAAATAATCTAATTCACCCCATTCCACATCCCCAATAAATTGCTTCAATGCAGAACTCGCCATCGGCCCTCTCCATACCACGGCACTTTCCGCCGGAGTCAAAAACCCTATGGACATTAATTTTACGCCATACTGCTCTATGGGTATGATAACGTTTTTTCCGTTTTCTTGTTTTACAGCGGGCTGTTCTCCTTCCACATTAAACATGGTCGGAACAGAGGGGCCAAAAATATCGGCATCGATCAGCCCTACCTTCGCCCCGGATCGGGCCAGGGAAACCGCCAGATTAGAAGCGCAAGTGCTTTTTCCTACGCCCCCTTTTCCGGAAGCCACGGCGATAATATTTTTTACCTTGGGTAAAAGCGGTGCATTATCCCGGATAGTGGTCACGTTGGAAGTCATCACAATGTCCGTTTCCACACTATCTCCAAAGGCCTTTTTTAACGCCTCTTCGCAATTCATCCGGATCAATTCTTTCAAAGGGCATGCCGGGGTGGTCAACACGACCTTAAAATGGATGGTTTGATCACTTGCTATTTCCAGTTCCTGAATCATACCGAGTGTGACCAAATCCTTTTTCAGATCGGGATCCTCCACAGTAGACAGGGCTTTTAACACTTCCTCTTTAGAAATATTCATTCCTTATCGTTAATTTTCCTGCAATCTATAGTTAATCTGGCACTTTTTAAAATAATCAGCCCGTTAACCCTCCTTTGTTAAAGTCAACTTTCGCAGCCTTCAAATAGTTTCTTTTACTGAAAAGATCTGAACTACCGAGTTTCAACGATTAACCTTATCTTTGGGAATTGAAGAAAAACCATGGCCATCTCCGATCAGACCACCGATAAAGTCCGGGACCGCGTCGACATAGAGGACGTCGTCAATGACTACGTTACCCTGAAAAAGAAAGGGCAAAACCTTTGGGCTTGCTGCCCCTTCCATCAGGAAAAAACACCCTCCTTTTCGGTCTCTCCCGCCAAGCAAATTTACAAGTGCTTTGGTTGTGGAAAAGCCGGCGACCCCATACAGTTTATCATGGATATTGAAGGGATCGGGTTCATTGAAGCCATCCGTCACCTGGCAACCAAGTATGGCATCGAAATCGAAGAAGAAACGCCCAAAGACCCGGAGGCCATACAGGCATACAATGAAAAAGAAAGCCTGTTCATCGCCCTGAACTTTGCACGGGAATTTTTTCAAACCAACCTCTCTAGCGAAGAAGGCCAGTCCATTGGCCTGAGTTATTTCAAAGAACGGGGATTTAGTCCGGCCATCATCGAAAAATTCCAGCTCGGCTATGCCATGGATAGCTGGGATCAGCTTCTGCTGCAGGCAAAAAAATCCGGATTTGAAACAGACATTCTGCTCAAAGCCGGGCTGATTCTGGAAAGAGAAAACAATCCCGGGAATTTCTACGACCGTTTTCGGGGCCGGGTGGTGTTTCCCATCCACAACCTGAGCGGAAAAGCCATTGCCTTTGGTGCACGGATCCTAACCCAGGACAAAAAGCAGCCCAAATACATCAATTCCCCTGAAACGGCCATCTATCACAAAAGTGATGTGCTGTATGGGGTCTACCAGGCCAAACAGGCCATCCGGCAGGAGGATAATTGCTACCTGGTAGAGGGGTATACGGATGTGATTTCCATGCACCTGGCGGGGATTGAGAATGTGGTAGCCTCCTCGGGCACCTCCCTGACCGAAAACCAAATCAAACTCATCAAACGGTTTACCAATCAGGTTACTGTGCTTTACGATGGGGACGATGCGGGCATCAAAGCTTCCCTGAGGGGCATTGACATGCTGCTGGAAGGAGGGCTGAATGTGAAAACAGTCGTATTCCCTGAGGGAGAAGATCCGGATAGCTTTGCCCGAAAATCAGGGAAGGCAGCTTTTCAGCAATTTATTAAGAACGAGGCCAAAGACTTTATTCAGTTTAAAATTGCCCTTTTTGCCCGAGACACGGCGAATGACCCGATCAAAAAAGCCGAAGCGATCCGGCAGGTGGTGGGGAGTATCGCGAAAATCCCCGATCCGATCGTTCGTTCGGTCTATGCCAAAGAGTCTGCCAACCTGCTTTCCATGGAGGAAGAAATTCTGCTGACAGAACTCAACAGGCAGATTCTCAAAAACCATCAGAAACCTTCCGGGCAGTTCCAGCGGGAAACCCCCACACCACTGGAGGAGGTTTTGCCGGTAGACAAGGAAAAGGAAGAAAATCTTCCTACAAAAACACTCAAAGAAGAACGGGAGTTAATACGAATTCTGATCAATTACGGATTTGAGAAAGTATCCGATGAGATGCACCTCTGTGAATACCTGCTGGAAGAAATCAAGGAGTTGCAATTTGAAACGCCGGTGTACCAGAAAATCCTCGTGCACTATAAAAAAGCACTGATGCAGAAAATCCTGCCCAAATTCGATCATTTTTTAAAAATCCAGGATGCGGAAATCAAACAGGCGGTAGTGGATATGATCGCCGAAGGGAGGGAAATATCCCTCAACTGGGAAAGCAGGCACCAGATTTTTACCCGAAAGGAAACCGATGATCTCTCCGGAACTACCTATCGAACTTCCCTGAGATTGAAGAGTGCCTATTTAAAAAAAATGCGCCTAGAAGTAATGGAAAAAATCAAAGATGCACCCGAATCAGAAGTGGAAGAATTGCTCCAAATTCACATGGAAATCACGCAAATGAAGAACAAAATAGATCAGGAGTTGGGAAATGTGATTCCTTCTAAAAACTAAACTAAAATTTTGGAAAAACGGTTAAGAAGATAATTAATCGTAATTTTGCAACTTGATTTATCGCCTAGAAAGAATAAAATGAAAGATACAATTCAATTGGATCCCATACAAGAGGCCATTGATGCCATTAAGAACGGGGAGATAGTGATTGTGGTTGACGACGAGGATCGCGAAAACGAAGGCGATTTTGTCTGTGCCGCTGAAATGGTGACTCCTGAAATCATCAATTTTATGGCTACTCACGGAAGGGGACTCATTTGCGCTCCTTTGGTGGAAGACCGCTGCGAAGCCCTGGGTTTGGATCTGATGGTGGGAACCAATACCGCTACTTTTGAGACGCCCTTCACCGTTTCGGTAGATTTAATTGGCCATGGCTGCACGACGGGGATTTCTGCCAGCGACCGTTCCAAAACGATTAAAGCACTGATTGATCCGGATATCAAACCCGAGGAGTTGGGTAAGCCGGGCCATATTTTTCCGCTGAAAGCCAAAAGAGGAGGCGTGCTACGGAGAACGGGCCATACCGAAGCCGCCATAGATCTGGCGCGATTAGCTGGACTGCAACCAGCCGGGGTTTTGGTGGAAATTATGAATGAAGATGGCTCCATGGCCCGACTTCCAGACCTGGTGCAGGTGGCTAAAAGGTTTGACCTGAAACTAATTTCCATCAAGGACCTGATTGCCTACCGGCTAAAAAACGAGTCCCTGATCAAACGGGAAATAGGCGTGGAAATGCCTACCGAGTGGGGTGATTTTGACCTGATAGCCTACCGGCAGACCAATACGGATGAGATCCACATGGCCCTGATCAAGGGCCAATGGGAGGAGGGTGAAACGGTCATGGTACGCGTGCATTCTTCCTGCATTACCGGAGATATTTTCGGTTCCTGCAGGTGTGATTGCGGACCCCAACTTCACCAGGCCATGAAAATGGTAGAAGCCCATGGCAAAGGCCTGGTACTGTATATGAATCAGGAGGGCCGCGGCATTGGGTTGATAAATAAATTAAAAGCTTATAAATTACAGGAAGAAGGCATGGATACCGTGCAAGCCAACCTGGCACTGGGTTTTCCAATGGACAAGAGAGATTACGGAGTAGGTGCCCAGATCATGCGTGACCTGAATGTCACCAAAATCAAGCTGATCACCAATAATCCCACCAAACGAGTGGGCTTGTCGGGGTATGGGTTGGAAATTGTGGATACCGTCCCGCTGGAGATTAATTCGAATCCCCATAACGAACGTTACCTGCAAACCAAACGGGATAAAATGGGCCATCAGATTCTGAAAAAGTAAGGCTTGCCCGCGTTTTAATTCTGGTCCATTCAACAAAAACGGTCTCAATTACGTATCAGGGGTAGAAACAAAACCAACACAGTCATGAAAAAATCAATCTATTCACTGCTGTTTGTACTAGTGATATCCTCGGCAGGTTTTGCCCAGGAGTTTCCTTCTCAGGTATGGCACGATGGGCAGGTGTTTTTAAATACAGGAGAATCCTATGAGGGAAAGGTGAAATACGACCTGGAGGCTAATATAGTTCAGGTGCAATCCAACACCATCGAAACCTTCAGCTCTGCTTCCATAAGTCATTTCGAAATTTACGACGAAATTTATGGGGGCATTCGTGTCTTTTACAGCCTCCCCTATGCATTGAATTCCGATTACAAAACACCGATTTTCTTTGAGTTGTTAACCGAAGGAGAGGAAATCACCCTTCTCTGTCGGGAATTTATCACGGTTGACAACCGGAATTTCAACACCATGGGCATGCGGGGAATGTACATGAATCCCATGTGGGGAATGCCTATGGGAATGGGTTTTAACCGGCTAGACTTTGATTTTTATTTCCTTCAGGACCAGAAAATCTATCGGTATAGCCAGAAAAAGCGGGAATTGCTAAACGAGTTCATGGATGACAAATCCTCAGAGATGAAGCTCTACATGCGGAAAAACAAGCTCTCCCACGACAAGCGAGGCGATCTGCTCCGGATCACAGCGCATTACAATCAGATAAAAAGAAATTCTTAATGGCAAAACCTTTAATTTTAGTATCCAATGATGATGGAATCACCTCCAGGGGTATTCGGGTGTTGGTAGACGTAATGAAACAACTCGGAGATGTGGTGGTGGTTGCACCCGACAGTCCGCAATCAGGCATGGGACATGCCATCACCATTGGCAACACACTCCGCCTTTCGGAGGAAGAAATTTTTCAGGATGTGATGGCGTATAAGTCCAGCGGCACCCCCGCCGACTGTGTCAAGTTGGCCAAGCATTATGTATTAAAAGATAAAAAACCCGACCTTATCGTCAGCGGTATCAACCATGGCAGCAATACCTCTATCAGCGTGTTGTACTCCGGGACCATGTCTGCTGCGATTGAGGGAGCCATCGAAGGGTATCCCTCCATTGGGTTTAGCCTCTGCGATTACAGTTCTCAGGCGGACTTTTCTCATGTAGAAAATTACGTTTACGAAATCGCCAAACAGGTGCTGGACTTTGGCATTCCTAAGGGGGTGGCGCTAAATGTCAATTTTCCTCCCAAAAGAAACGAAGCCATGAAAGGTATCAAAATATGCCGGCAAGCCAGGGCCAAATGGCAGGAAGATTTCGAAGAACGATACGATCCCAATGGCAGAAAATACTTCTGGATGGCGGGAAACTTTGTGAATTTTGACAAAGGAGAAGACAATGACGAGTGGGCCATTGCCAATAATTATGCCGCCGTGGTCCCCTGCCAGTTTGATATGACCGCCCACCATGCCATCGCCCAGATCAACAATGACTGGGACTGGGAAAATCTAAAATCGGGCTTATCGGTTTGACCGAACCGAATCCCTCTCATAGGGATTCGGTAGTCAATGTCAGAATTGACCGCGCAGGAATACGTACCGATTTAGCCGATGGTATTTCCTGGTACGCCAAATCGTGATTCTCATCGGTGAGATATTGTCTTTCGCTATCAAATTTCCCATCCTTATCCAGAAAAGAAGGAGCTCTTCTCCAGGGATCTTTAATCCCACTTTTCGCTCCCTGCTCGGCACTTCCGGCTCCCAGGTTTATACGCCACAGGGACAGTCCAATACCAATCGGGTTTCCTTGATCATCCATTGCATTACTGAAAAGCAAATCCGCAATAGCTTCCTTTTTCTGCGCAGGCCAATTGCCTACAAACTGTCCGGACCAGGCGTCGGAGGCGCCAAAATGATCCATCTCCTGATACCGAATCCGGGTGTCAATTCTCAGGGAATGGATTGCGGATTTTGGGTTATCCGTCGGCACACCCACGAAGTGAACGCAGGCAACCGAAAAGCATAACAAAAAGAAAAGTGCTGTCTTCGGCATGTTCTGGAAATTTAAATAAGCTAGGATTGCGACAATAAGAGTTGTACGATCAATGGTCAGTGAAAAACTCCACGGTCATACTATTCCCTGGAAATTTCAAATGCGGTTTCCCCATTTTGACTTGGGTTCTTGTGTTCCAGATTGATCCGGTAAATACGGTCACCCCATTTCTCCCCCACGCCCTGGTCTTCTGGTTCGGTTAAGGCTATCTTTTCAACCTTGACATCCATTTTGTCCGGGTCGTAGGATACCAGAAAGGGCATTTCCTCTCCTGCGCTGTTCTTGAAGGGAATGCGGATTTTTCCAGGACTGATTACCGCGGCAGGATAGACCGTCATCAGGTGTTGGGTGAGGCCGCCATCTTCCCTCAACCGGTATTGATCGGTTACGGTTACCCGCTTTCCCCGGTCCAGCCGCAGGGTTCGATGCCAGGATTCGATTCCGGCATCCTCCGGATAGGCGTTCGAAATATCCATCGACAGGCTGCTGCGGTTTTTACGCACATCGTAGTTCAGCTTGCTGGCCCGGAACTGACTTCCTGGAGATTGAACCTGACCGTTTACCGTAGGTAAATTGTGGTGATCGGAACGGTTGTACCAAATCGTGTACCGTTCGTCACTAAAGGTTTTGCGTGTATAGGTGCCCCTACCTACATCTATCAATAAGGGAAGCCCGTCATAAAACACCACGTAATTGCCAATATCATTGTGGTTGTGGCTTTCATCGTTGTGACCTCCCTTAGCGGCAAAAAAGAACCCCTCCGTACTACCTTCCGTATCTCTGGCCACCATCACCTGCGTATCCGAAAGCCAAACGTCCTTGGGGAGTGGAAGCCCTTTTTCCGCTTGCCGGAATTCTTCCTGCATAAAGAGCTCGAAAAATTTCCGGAAATAATGAAAGCGGGGCAGCGAAGCAGCGTCTTCCTCGAGGTAATAAGCTCCAAAACGCATCATGTCCGGATCCGCTATGGCTTTACCGTAACGATAAATCATCGATGCTGCCATATTGGGCTGGGGATCCGCATCCGCAAAATTGAGAAAATAGTCTTCGCTGATTTGGGCCCGGTATATAAACTTGCCCATATTTTTTACTTTCTGACCCTCGTACACATACTGAAAGGCCCCATCTGTGGCCAGGTTCAGCAGGGAAATATTATCGAATAGGGAAGCTGCCGCCGCTCCCCAATAGCTTGGTCCCTCATCACACCCCCCATCTTCCGGATAGGGAGTCAGAAATTCATCCAATACCTCCATGGCTTTATAAACTTGTGCGGCGCGTTTTTCTTCATCGTCCTCAAGTAACAGGGCAGTATTGATCCAGTTGGAACATATCCAGGGATTCCAGTTGTTGGGCGGGCGGCCGTTTTCATTGGCAGCCATCCAGCCATGGTGCTGATTCATCAGCGGTTCAAACACTCGTTTATTCGTTTCATACCGAATTCGTTTTCGAATCTGCGGAGAGATTTCATCAAACTTTTCGCCGAGAAAATAATCCGCCCAGGCCAGGTAGGTGGCCGTTTCGGCTACAAACAAGTCCACAAAGGGCTTGGAAACGTCCATGAGTCCTGAGTATTCTTCGGTCTTTGGCAAATGGGCCGGTACCCCCCAAAAAGACTCCTCACAAATGGACCAGATGCCATTAATGATGGGGTCAATGAAACGGCCTTCGTTTTCGGCAATTTCCGCCAGGATCATGCTTCCCAAAACCCGGCGCTTTTCGAAGGTGATGGCTTGGTATTCGTTCCTGTCACCGGTACGGTCGATCAGCAGCGATTTGGTAGCAGGAATGTAAGGCCATTCGTAGTCCAGGTTTTCATTGGCGAAATCCAGGTAATGCTGCAACAAGTCCCGATCGGCCTGCTGCCAGGCATCCCTGTCATCGAGTGAAGGAAAGGGTTGCCAGTCGGATAAGGGAGTCAATAAATCAGAAAGCTCTTCTTCTGTATAGGCACCACTAATCAGTTGTTGCGCATGGGTTCCGAAGGCGAGCATCATAGCCAGTATCGTCAAACAGCATTTTTTACCAGTATTCATCATGCTTTGGGTTTAGGTATATCGGGTTTTTGGTTCTTCCACGCAAAGTCAAACACCAGGTGGGGCATTATTTTTCTAAATCTGAATATACAAATTTCTTTGTTACCGGGAAGTCAATTGTGTGATACAGATCACTTTTTAGGGCTTAAAGGAAAGGTAATTTTGTAAAAGATAAAAATCAGAAAACGTGAAAAAAACTGCTCCATCCATCGTACCCTTGATCCGGGGCCTTTTTGGCTTGTCATTCCTTGTATTTGTGTTGACCCTCTTCGTCGGTGCCCTGGTGATCAGCCAGTGGAGCCTTTCCGATTACTCAACACCTGATCAGGAGCTTGTAAAAAAGACTGCGGAAACGACGTTGCCGGATACCCGACTAATTAAAGAGGAAGGGATATGGACGGCTCCGGATTGGAACACGGTAGCATTAGAACCCAACGCAGGTCAGATCGAATATGGAAAGGAACTGATCGCGCATACGGCAGAATACCTGGGTCCCGAGGGCAAGGTACTCCGAATTTCCAATGGAATGAATTGCCAGAATTGTCATTTGGAAGCGGGAACCCTGCCTTTAGGAAATAATTATGGGGCGGTTGCCTCCACCTATCCGAAAATCAGGGGACGGTCCGGACTTTCCGAAGGCATTCCCAAACGGATCAACGATTGCTTCGAAAGAAGTTTGAACGGTCAGGGGCTAGACCCGGAAAGTGAAGAAATGCAGGCAATGGTCGCCTACATGGAATGGCTGGGAAAGGACGTCCCAAAAGGAAGCAGACTACCTGGAGTAGGTATTTATGACATTCCCTTGCTGGACAGAGCGGCCGATCCGGTTCAGGGAAAAAGCGTCTATGAACGTCAATGTGCGAGTTGTCACGGAACAGAAGGTCTAGGCCTGAAAACTCCCGCTGGAACAGCTTACCTGTATCCCCCACTTTGGGGACCGGCCAGCTACAACCAGGGTGCCGGCCTGTACCGTTTGTCCCGCTTTGCTGGATACGTTAAAGCCAATATGCCTTTGGGTGCCACCTACAAAAGGCCACTTCTTAGTGACGAAGAAGCCTGGGATCTGGCGGCTTATGTCAATTCCATGGAGCGGCCCTCCAAAGAGCTTTCCGGGGATTGGCCGGATATTTCCAAAAAACCAATGGACCACCCTTTTGGTCCCTATAGCGATCCATTCCCAGAAAAACAACATAAGTACGGCCCCTTTCAGCCCATCTTGACGGCAAAAAACGAAAACAAATGAAAAAGATAATTTTTTCCCTTATGGGTAGTTTAATGTGGTTATCTGCCTTCGGGCAACAAGACTCAAGCCTGTGGAAACCGGAACTACGGCTCGGCCTTCGTTCGTACTTTATGAGTACTTCCTACCGGGAGGATTTCAAGGAAGACTACGCCTGGGGACAAATGGCACGACTCTCCGCCCGAACCACGCTGCCACATCGATTTCAAGTAACCGCCGAATACCTGGGGTTTCTTAGAATCTTAAGTTCCAACTTCCAGGCATTGGACCCCCGCGTGCCAAATCTAAACCGTTATGAGGTCGGTTTATTTGACGTAAACAACCTGGATAAGCGAGTTTTTGGCAAGATCGGTAACCTCCATCTGGATTATCTGCATACCAACTTCCAGGCCAGGCTGGGCCGGATGGAGGTCAATACACCTTTTATTAATGCTCAGGATGGCCGTTTGAGCCCCACCTTTGTGGAAGGGTTTCGCTGGGATTTTCAGCCGACACCTGAAATAGCCGTCACTCATCACCTGATCTGGGGAGTTTCTCCCCGATCCACAGGTAATTGGTTTTCTCTCGAAGAAAGTATCGGCATGTATCCGGTTGCCCGGGATGAATGGGGACAGCCCTCCGCCTATTTTGGACAAACCCAGGTGGATTTTGCGCATGTATTGGATGTTAAAATCAATCTGGAACCAAACGCCACCCTGCTGTTGAACCACACCCTGGTGCAAAACATTTACAGCACCTACCTGGCGCAATGGGACAAAACCTGGGAGCTGCCAAATCGTTCGTTAAAAGGTATTACCGGACTACAAAGCATCGTTCAACATGGTATAGGAGATGGCGGCAATGAAGAAATCGCCCTGCGATATAAAAACCCCGAGGATTACAACTGGATTCTGAGTGGGAGAATCGGCCTTAAATCCAAAAAAAGCCTGTGGCATATTAATTACACTAAAATGGGGGGAAATGGACGGTTTTTAAGCCCTCGGGAATGGGGAAAAGATCCTTTCTATACCTTTATTCCACGAGAAAGAAACGAAGGGTTGGAAAATGTAGATGCCGCCAGTACGTATTTTCAACATGCTTTTCCAGAAAAATCGCTGCAAGTGTATAGCTACCTGGGCATCTATTTCCTGCCCGACCCGTCCGATGCCAAACGAAATAAATACGCCCTTCCAAGCTACGCGCAGGCGAACATAGGACTCCGATACACCCCTAAAAAATGGGTAGAAGGATTGAATGTCCATTTAATACTCATGAGTAAAACGGCCCTGGATCAAACAGACCTCCGACCTGCCTGGGTATATAATAAGGTCAACCTATTTCATGTCAATACCATACTTAACTATACCATTCCATGGAAATAATGGAGCCGTTAACATTGAAAAAGTACCTAAATGAGAATCCGGCCGTTCTGATATATTTTTTTGGGGAAGGATGTGGCGTGTGTCAGGTATTGTATCCAAAAATTAAAAAATTAATTACGGATGAATTTCCGAAAATTGATTTATTGAAGCTGGATGCCGGACACCACCTGAAACTGGCTGCTCAGTTGCGGATGCTATCGGTTCCAGGGATTTTGCTTTTCATGGAAGGAAAAGAAGTTTTTCGAAGTAATGGTTTGGTGAGTATTACCGATATACAAGCTCAAATTGCCCGCCCCTATGGATTTTTATACGGAGAATAAACGATAAAACGACATTCAGCTCTGCGGGATTTGTAATCCTCGGACGGATACGGAAGCAGGATTGCAGATCCTGAGTATCTGGGTTCGACATTACAAATGTCGAACAGCGCGGCTCCGCAGAATTTGTAATTCCGTGGCACAGACCGGGGGATTTGGAATCCCCGAACGTGGCCGTAACCAGGATTGCAAATCCTGATTATCTGTGGTTCGACATTGCAAATGTCGAACAGCACGGCTCCGCGGAATTTGCAATTCCGTGGCACAGACCGGGGGATTTGGAATCCCCGAACGGATACGTAAGCAGGATTACAAATCCTGAGTATCTGGGTTCGACATTGCAAATATCAAACAGCGCAGCTCCGCGGAATTTGCAATTCCGTGGCACAGACCGGGGGATTTGGAATCCCCGGACGGATACGTAAGCAGGATTGCAAATCCTGGTTATCTGTGGTTCGACATTACAAATGTCGAACAGCGCGGCTCCGCAGAATTTGTAATTCCGTGGCACAGACCGGGGGATTTGTAATCCCCGGACGGGTACGTAAGCAGGATTGCAAATCCTGGTTATCTGGGTTCGACATTGCAAATGTCGAACAGCACGGCTCCGCGGAATTTGTAATTCCGTGGCACAGATCGGGGGATTTGGAATCCCCGGACGGATACGTAAGCAGGATTGCAAATCCTGAGTATCTGTGGTTCGTCATTGCAAATGTCAAACAGCGCGGCCCCGCAAAAAAAAAATGTAATAAGAACATTGATTTTTAACTCTCTGAATAGTAAATTGTTAGGGCTAAAATAACTACTCACTTCAAAATTTTTTTATCAGTGGCGTTTTTATATACCATCAAAGACCAGCAAGCCCTTCATTTTGTGACTTTCACTGTTCACCAATGGGCAGATATTTTCACCAGAAATGTTTATGTTGAAATCATTACCGAAAGCATCAATTATTGCCAAAAAGCCAAAGGATTAAAGGTATATGCCTGGGTAATCATGAGCAATCATTGCCACTTTATACTGAGTAGTGATAAGGTTCCGCTAACGGATATCATTAGGGATTTCAAGAAATATACTGCGAAAAAAATTGTTGAAGAGATTCGACATAATGAGAAAGAAAGTAGAAGAAAATGGCTTTTATGGTTGTTTCAAAGAGATGGACACATATGGTTTTGGGAAAAGGGATACCATGGAATCGAGATTTTTTCACAGAAGTTCTTAGAGTCAAAAATAAATTACATTCATCTCAATCCTGTAAAAGCCGGAATAGTAGAAAAAGAAGAAGAGTACCTTAACAGCAGTTGTGGCGAACTTTATGGCATAAGAAAAAGTAAAATCATTCTGACCGAGTATTGAGGATGCTATTTTAGTAGAATGGACGGATACGGAAGCAGGATTGCAAATCCTGAGTATCTGGGTTCGACATTGCAAATGTCGAACAGCGCGGCTCCGCGGAATTTGTAATTCCGTGGCACAGATCGGGGGATTTGGAACCCCCGGACGGGCACGTAAGCAGGATTACAAATCCTGTTTATCTGGGTTCGACATTGCAAATGTCGAACAGCACGGCTCCGCGGAATTTACAATTCCGTGGCACAGACCGGGGGATTTGGAATCCCCGAAAGGGCACGTAACCAGGATTGCAAATCCTGAGTATCTGCGGTTCGACATTGCAAATGGCGAACAGCGCGGCTATGAGGAACCGGAAAACGGGCTGAATGTGACAAATACACAGGCTGTTGTGCGCAGATGTACTCGTTTCACCATGCTTCTTCTCTCCTTAACGCTAGATATTACTTCCACTCTGCTAAATTTTTACGCTTCTCCCGTACCTTGTCCAGGGAATGCTCCGGCACGAGCAGCACTTGGAATTCCAGTTCTTCTCCAGGCTGAGCATGGTACTCAAAACCCACCATTACCGTTCCCGGGTTGGGGGCATCGTAGTCTGTTCCAGGGTCCGTACTATAGGTTTTCCATTGGACACCTTCCAATCCCTGAATCATTAGATGAAGCTTTTTTCCCGCCTGGGTTAATTGGGCTTTATCTCCGTCCAACGTGACTTCAGCCGGGGTCAGCATGTTCCACCGGATATGGGATCGGGAGTTATTGTTCCGGATTTCATCCCTTACCACCACATACGACTGGTCCACGATGGCCACTCCCCTACGGAATTGCTCCAATTGGTTTTTATAAACGGAAGTTACATCGGAAACAGCAAAAGGAAAATCATCCGACCTTCCGTGTTGATCAATTTTGGCATAGCCATCCACCCTTTGTAAGGCAGCATCTATGGTGAGGGTATTGTGAACATAATTATTGAGGCGGAAAACGGTCCATCTTTCCGCATCCTGCGTTCTTCCAAAAAGTTGAATCCCTTTGGACTCCAGCGACTCGTAGTTCTGGCTACCAAAATCCATGGCCCAGCGTACCCCCTCGGCTTCCATAATAAAAGAGCCTACATCCATGTGTCCGTGGTTTACAGAAGGGGAACCGGCCTTAAAACCCAAATAGATGGCGTTCGGATCGGTCCAGGAAGTTCTCATCAGTGCTACGGGGTTGGCTCCCTGTCCTACCCAGACCTTCTCATCAGGCACCGGGATGTTTTCCAGCGGGATATTTTTCCCCCAAATCAAAGCAGCAGGAAGCACTCGATTTCTGTTCAACCCACTTAGGTCCGACTGGTCGAGATAATCCCGCTCTACCCATAGCAGAGAGGCTTGTTCGTTCTTCCGGGCAAACCAGAACATGGCAGGAGTTAAATTCCCTTTGCCTCCTCCGGCATCTCCCCAATTGTAAGCATATCCGGTTACCCCGGTCATGTGTTCATAAAATCCGGCAGTTTCAAGAAAACCGGGGGTATTGGTTAGGCCAAAGTCTGTTCCGTAAACTTTCTCCAGCACATCCAAAAACAAAACATTAAAGGTGGTCCCGTACCCCCAGTAACCATATCCTTCCGGGTAAGCCCCATCAGGTTGGTAATCATCCATGGCTTTCGCAATGGTGTCCACCGCCCGTTGGAGGGTACGGTGGGCCAGGTCAGGATAATCCTCATATACCGCTAACGCCCCGTAAATCATTCCTGCATTGCATACCTGATTCCAGTTATGGGTGGCATCTAAAAACCAATTGTACTCCTCATTAAACGAGGGCTCCAAGCCCATATTCACTATGGCTTCTTTAATCTTAGTTTTGCTATCTTGTGCCAACGTGTCAAAAAGCCAATCATAGCCAATCGCCAGGGCCATGGTCATTTCGGCCACATCCAGAAAATGGCTGGGATTCCAATCGCTAAAACCGGAAATATTCACCATCTCCTGTTCTGCTCGTTGGGCAAACCTGGACGCTCCTGTCAATCGGTAAGCATAGCTAAGGTGGAATATTCTTCTCAATGCCTCCCTGGAAACAGAAAGCAACCTTCGGCCGATTTGTTTCCTTTCCAACAGGTCTTCTCCTATGATTTGATCGGATTCCTGAATAATGGCTTGATGCAAGCGATTCCATCGCTGATCGTTTTCAATCAGCTGATTGATTTCTACTTCCTCCCCTTCCAATAGCAAAATCCTGGGGTGACTCTTTACGGGAACTTCTACTGGAACTTCTTGGGCCCAGGTGGGAGAAAAGACAAGCATCATTCCTAAAAGGAAAAATGGATATGCCAATAATTTCAAATTCATGGTTATTCAGGTTTGTTTTAAACGTTAATAGCTCTGCGGCATTTGTAATCCCCGGACGTGGCCGTAACCAGGATTGCAAATCCTGATTATCTGTGGTTCGACATTACAAATGTCGAACAGCACGGCTCTTCGGAATTTGTAATTCCGTGGCACAGATCGGGGGATTTGGAATCCCCGGACGGATACGTAAGCAGGATTACAAATCCTGTTTATCTGTGGTTCGACATTGCAAATATCGAACAGCACGGCTCCGC
>NZ_WNKF01000029.1 GCF_010119225.1 Cyclobacterium roseum
TTGGTTCCATCCAAGTCTGGAGTTAATGGCAGGACAAAGGCTGATGGGGGTAGTAAACGCCAAATCCTTTCGTACTTTTGGCTTAGATCCAAAAGTACCAAAAGATCAAGGCACAAAAATCCTTCCCCCCGCATACCTCCCACGCGGCTCGGTTTTGTGCCAGCCTTCCCGCTTTGTTTTTCTATTGACATGCTATCAAAACTATTGGGTGCTTCGAAAACCGGTTCCTGCAAAAAAGTACGGATCCATACATCAGCCGACAACCGGCCACTTAACCCTTAACATCCAGGGTTGAATCCAAATTAAGGGCTGACTGCCAAATAGCCACGATGAATACCTCTGCCAGTTCCGAGCCTCCTTAACCCTTAACCACCACGGTTGAGCCCGAAACCAGCCATACTGCCTAAATGCCCATTTCAATTATTCAGTCGAATTCCAGCGTCTTAACCCTTAACAACCAAGGTTGAGTCCAAAAATAAGGGCTAACTGCCAGAAAGCCAAGATGAATACCTCAGCCGATTCCGAGCAACCTTAACCCTTAACCAACACCAATAAATTCCAAAGAAATACTAGATATTCTTAACCTACTTAAAAATAAACTCAAAAGGCTTAAACAAATACTTGGAATAGATCATGGCGTAGTTCGTATAGACATCGTTTTCCTTGCAGGCGCGGTAGATTTCCTTATTTAGGGTAATCAGGCTCTGGATACCCCGGGTGCTGAGTCCGCCCATGCGCATTTTGGTGGTGGTGAGGGGCAGGTATTTCCAGCGCAGCTCCCCTTTTAGCAAGAATCGGATTAGGAGCTCGTAATCGGCGGCAATCTTATAGTCCGTCTTGTAGTATCCCAACTTTTCGAACCATTCCCTGCGCACAAAAAAGGAAGGATGCGGGGGCATATAGCCCCAGGCAAATTTGGAAGGCTTCCAGTTTTTTGCGGAATACCTGCGTGCCACCTGATTCAGGTCGTCTTCTTTTACAAAAACGATGTCTCCTATTACGGCATCCAAACCGGGATCATCTTGAAAAGCAGTAGCAACTTTGCTTAGAACCTGATTATCGTAGAAAACATCATCTGAATTTAATATCCCGACTACATCACCTTTGGCCATCCGAATACCTTTGTTCAAAGCATCATAAAGACCTTTATCAGGTTCAGAAACCCATTTGGTAATGGTATATGTATTTTCTTTCAAAACAGCTGCCGTTCCATCTTTGGAATCCCCATCTATGATTATATATTCGATATCAGAATGTATCTGTTTGGCTACGGAAGAAATCGTATCTTTAAGGGTCTTTGCCGAATTAAAGGTGACCGTAATTAGACTTACTTTCATTTTTATGAAGTGATAACTCGCTTTCTAATTGCTTTGGCAGGATTACCTTGATAAATAGTATAAGGCTCTAAATCAGACGTAGCTACACTTCCCACAGCCAAAATACTATGAGATTTACAGGTTACCCCGGGACAAACTGTTGCTTTTGCTCCAACCCAGGATCCTTCCTCTATATGTATATTTTTAACTATTAGATCGAAAGTGGATTTCTTATAGTTATGATTTCCAGTTAATAGCATTGCACCTTGTGAAACGCAGCAGTTGCTACCGATAGTAACCATAGTCAGGTTATCAATCCAGACCTTTTCACCTATCCAAGAATAATCACCAACTTCTAATTTCCAAGGATATTTGATATTAACAGAAGGGTTGATCCGTACTCCTATTCCAATTTTGGCACCAAAAAACCTTAATAGACAAACCTTCAAGCTGCTAATTGGGTTTAAAGGATTTATAAACAAGACAACATTAACAAAATACCATAAAATTTGAATTATCCGCCCTCTATTAGGGGAGTACCAAGAATTATCGTAGTGTGAAACTTTTGTTTTAAGTATCATAAATATGTCAAACAAAAATTATATAAGGTAAAAACAATGTCATTTTAAACATTTAAAAAAATAGAATTAGGCACCTAACCAATAATTAAATCTTGGTCAAGTAGTCCTAAAAGGGATGTTAATTCTAAAAATAAGCTCAAATTGTCAATTTGCTGAATTTTACCAATAATCGGAAGTTTCTATTAGATTGATGATCAGTTTATAATAAGTTATTTACCAAGCGCCTAATTTAATCAAAAAATACAAACTGAAATAAATAATTAATTATTTAAAAAAGATAAAATAAATTAAGCTATAAGGATAGAAGACAATAAATCGAGAATTTTTTTCCCAATAATATCAGAAGAATAATTTTTATCTACAAATATTTTGGCTTCATTTCCTTTAAAACAAATTTTTTCAATTGACCAATTAGATAATGAATTTAAGCAATTAAGGATGGATGTTTCATCATTTTTAATAAGTATTCCGATATCTGCTGCTGATCCCTCACTAAAGTTACATCCTTCGGTATATATCGGAACACATCCATAAGTAGCACCTTCAAGCAAGGAACTAGGGAAACCCTCACTAAACGAAGGTAAGATATAGAAATGAGAATTATATAGTAATTCATGTTTAGAATCTCCATAAACTGCTCCTAATAATTTAATATTTAAATCACCATAAGAAATGGATAGTAATTTTTCCAATTCATTTTGTTCACCATCATCAGGGCCAGCAATAATCAATTGGTATTTACAATTATTAAAAAGAGTTGAATTTTTCCAAGCCTTGACAAGAGGGATGACACCTTTTTTATGATGAAGTCTTGCCATGAATAAAAAAGTGATAGTTTCTTCATTTTTTTTTATTTTTTTTATAGATAAAACAGAGTTGGGAATATGAATAACTTCTTTATTAGGGAAAATACTTTGCAAATTACGCTTTTCACTAGAGCTTACAGCTATTAATGCATCTGCATTATTTAACCGTTTTTTTTCAAATAAATTAAAATAAATAAGTTTTTTCCATTTATTTTGTCGCATACTCCAAGGTTCCAACATGCCGTGAGGAATAGCTAACCAATAAAAGCCCTTTTTCTTCCTTTTGAAACCAGTTATAGTAGGCTCTTTCCAACAGCCATGAGAAATGAAAATACATTTAGGACCAAAGGTATTATCAACTATTACTTCAATTTCACCTACATTAGTTAAGTTATTAGGGTTTTCAGTAGCCAAAATATACTGTTTAATTTTACCTAGACAAGAGAAATTTTTTGGAATAGTATTCCAAATACCAAAATTAATTTTAGAAAGAGTATCTATTAGATGAACAACGTGAAATTTTTCCAAATATTTACTATTCATATACAAGTACAAATATATTATAAAAAAAAACTTTACCAATCCGATTCATTGTAGAAATTTACCCACAACTTTTGGGTACCGACTTTTATCCTTGAAATTTCATCTGTATTTAATCGCTTTTTCCAAGATTTAATATTTTTCTGTGAATCTCTTTTTAAATTAGATGCTGAACTGGATTTTGAGGTCTTTTCAATAAATAATTGAACATTCTTAGAAAAATTTAAATCTAAATATCCAAATATCTTTTGAAATTCAAGGGAAGGATCATGAGAAAGGTCTTCGTGTTTAACAAAGTACCATATAGCAGCAAATTCATTTTGATAGTTTCGTATTTCATCATGTATAATATTCCACAGTAAAATGCCTTGATCTATTATGTCAGGATTACCTAAAGCATATTCCTCAATTAGGTTAGAATATTTACTTAATTTACCTTTAATTAAACGATCTTGTTTTAGGAAATTATTAAAATCAAAATCCCACTTAGCTACCTTTAAGCTAGCTACAAACGCAGCAGGATGTCTAATAATGACAATTGTTTGCCATTTAAAATATTGGTAAAACCAACCTGCTGAAAATACTGCCAATGGATCCTTAATAAGTAATCTTGGCTTAAAAATACCTTTAAAATCCCAAAAAAAACGATTAGCGTATTTAATAGATTGAAAAAAGCTAAAAAACCTTAAACCGTTCTGTTTGTGCCATAAAGATAAAAAGGAATTAATATAATTTTCAATTTCTGTTTGTTCAGAAATGGTTTTGCTACCTACATCTTCATACCAAAACCTTAAGGGGGAATTGATACGTTTAATATCAATATTGAAAGGTTCATGAATATAATGAATACCTTCAGCTCTAGAAATCACTTTTCCTAACCAAGTAGAACCTGAACGATGAGAACCCGTAACTAAAATATGCTTATGTTTATTCATTTTTTTTAGAAATGTCAAGTAGATTTAATTTTATTGCATAGAGTAAAAAATAATTTAATGTATAACTAAACAAAAAATTAATTAGATTTATTCTTTCAGCAATAAATGATTTAATGCATTAATCAACGAATTAGAGAAGGAATCAATAGAAAAGTGAGAAAGTAGTTCTCTAGAATGAAATAATTTATACCGAATAGATTTAAATTTAATTAAAGAACCAATAAAATCTTGGCTATCATTAGGATCAAAAACCAATCCATTAAAACTAAACACTAAATCATCCGTACATCCACAATATTTAGAAACCATAACAGGTTTATCGCAAGCAAGAGCTTCATTAACCACCAAGCCCCATTGGTCGGAAGTACTAGGCAAAATTAATCCATTTGAGCAATGATAATAACCTGGTAGCTCATCAATCTGAATAAACCCTCTAAAGTGAATTTTATTACCTAACAAGTGTAACGAAACAAGATCTCGAATTTCAGGTTCAAGTTCCCCAGAGCCAATAAATATTAAATCGGGTAATCCGTGATCAATTTTTAAAGCTTGGCTATACGCCTCAATCAAACCAGTATGATTTTTTTTGGGCAAAAATCTACAAACAATTAACCAATAGTTGAGTGGAAGTCTATTAATAGACTTAAAATAATTGAGATCTTTATCTGAGGGCCAGGAACTAAAATAGTGATTATCTACAACATCCCAAGGTTGAATAATTAATTTACTAAACCCTAATCTTTTCAGATAATTCTTACTCCTACTACCTGCCACAAGAAATATATCAAAATTTTTAAGCAAAAAGATTTTAATAAATTCTTTAAACACATATCGAACTGAATCAATATAAGTACTATCAGAAATCCCAACAACGATAATTTTGCTAATTTGGCAAAATACAGCTGTTAATAAGTATTTTGAGTTATACCAACCAGTAAGAACTACGGCATTTGGTCTGAAAGAAGATATACATTGAATTATCTCTTTAAAAGAATTTACTTGCTTACGCCTATAATTATAACTATTAAATTGTGTATCCCAATCGTATTCGTGTGATTTTGAATTAATTTCAATAACTTCTAAGTCACATTTAATAGCCAGATTAAGAAAACGGGCATGATGATAAGGACCAACTTGTTCTACGAGAAATAATATTTTCATTATAACTAAAATATAAATTAACTTATAAATCTAATTATATAATAATTAAAATTGATAATTCAAACAAAATTATAATAATATAAATAAATAATTAAATCTCATTTTTAGATAACTATTTTCTTTAATAATTTAATATCTTATAGATTAATAAAAAACCAACAGAAAAACCAATAAAATAAGCAAAAGAACTTAAAAGATCCCCTCTAAGTATAAAAAAAATAAAACCAACTACAATATAATACCACAGTGGAAATAAATAATTATTTAAACTAAGTTTAATAAATTTAACATCCAAGTACGCAGAAAAATAGGCCAGAAAGAACGTGAATAAAAAAATACCTAAATAACCAAAATTGATATACCCCTCCCCAAAATAATTCATAGAAATATTATGAAATTCTAAATTTGTTAAGCCCGCACTGTAAGCACCTGAACCAATAGGCTTAGCTGGCCATAAGCTTCTTGGTATCCAAAATAAAAATACTCCTAAAAGTTGGTTCCCATAAGTAACTATATCGTATTTTAAAACAGAGAGTAAACTTTGATATGTGTCAAAATGCCCTTCTTCGAACATATCAAAATCTAAACCAAATTTAACGTTTGTTTCAGAAGTAAATCTTCTGAATCTATCCAAAAAAGGAAAAAGAAAAAGAAATCCAAATATAAAAACAATCGTAAAATTAAATTTTCTCTTTAAGAATGGGAAAAACACAATAAATAAAGGAATATAAAGAGCGGCAACACTAAATCTAGCCATTCCTAAGGGAAAAGCAGTTACAATACCAATCATTCCAAATATAACAAAATGAATATTAAATTTATTATTGACTAAATAGTAGGACAAAAATATTATAATTGGCAATGGTCTGATAAAAAATTGAGAGAATAACCATAAAGGTCCTGATATATCAGAAGACATATCAGAAAATTCCCCGCCTCTAAATAGCAAACTAAGTAAACTAAAATTATTGTTAGAAAGAGTAATATAGAAACAAGATAAGGAAATTAAATAAAGTAAAATTAGCTTATTCCTTGAATATTTAAACAAATATTTGTTGAAATTTACATTGTTCTTTCTAAATTTTAAAAAATAAAATCTATTTTTTAAAAAGTAATAAGATATAGAGTATAAAAGAATTACTAAAATTAAAATTATATTACATATTAAATAATCATGTTGAGAAAAAGACTTACTACCCCAGAAAACTATCGATCCTTTAAACTGTATAAAGGGAGCAAGAATAAGAAAAAATGAGAAAAATAATTGGACATTTCTGTATATTGAAATTGGATGACGAGAATAACTAAATAGAAAAATAGAATTTAAAATTAATAATATGACAAAAGTAAAATCTACAGGATTAATAATATCCAAATTTAATTGTACCAATACGGATAAAACTAATAAAAAAAATGTCAATCTATAAATTGAATTCATAAATATTTATAAACGAGTCAATATTTGAGAAATATAAAGCAAAATTTAAAGATAATTTAATTCAATAATTTAGTTAGGTAAATAAGAATCTATCTATATTTTTGAATTAAAAAAAGAATTTTACCAAATAAACCATAAATAACACCCTTGATCCCCAAATTTTGAAATAAATAATCAAATTTAGCTTTTCTAGCACCAGTCGAAATATGAGAAGAAAACCCTCCTCCCTGGAAAGAGGAAATAACTATTGGTAATTCTTTAAATTTAATTTTCAAAAGGTACAATCTTCTTGTTAATTCAATATCTCCATAATATTTATGTTTGGTTTTATAATATAATTCCTTTCCGCAGACTGAAATATTATAAAAAATCGATTGATGACACGCCATAATTCCTCCATAATATAAAAAACTCAATTTATTTGGATTTTCAATAAAATGATTAGAAAATGTGCTCCCATATAAAACTCCAATTTTGGAATAATTTTGATCAAAAAAAATTGATTGAAGTACCGAGGTATTGTAAAACTGATCACCTGCATTCATGAAATTAACCCAATCGCCCGTAGCATAAGTCAATCCTTTATTCATTGCATCAAATATACCCTCATCGGGTTCAGAAACAAAAACATCAACTTCATCTGAATAATTATTAATTATTTCCTTTGTTCCATCAGTAGAGCCTCCATCGATAATAATATATTCTATATTAGAATAATTCTGAGTTATAACAGATTCGATAGTTAAAGAGATATCATTTACGCAATTGAAACAAATGGTAATGATAGAAACTTTAGAATTCATTTTTGTCTATACACTTTAAAAACACAGCAGGATTGCCACCCCATATTTGGTCAACTGGAATAGATTTTGTCACAACGCTACCTGCAGCAACAATACTACGAGCACCGATTTTCACACCTTTCATAATAATGCTCCTTGTCCCAACAAATACATCATCTCCAATAAAAACAGGTGCTGATTTAGCATTTGAGGCATCCAGCTTTGAATCTCTTCTAAGATGAAAATCCAAAGAATGCATATCAGAATCCATGATCAAAACATCAGCACCAATCTTTACGTTATTACCAATGCTAATAGATTTTTTGGCCCACAAAGTAACACAACTCATTCCAACATTATCTCCAATCAAAATTCTACTATTACTATTTATTCTAATATAACTTTTAATATTTCTACCTAAAGGATTAATCATTAATCCACTGGTTAGTTCAAAATTATCTCCTATTATAAATTCAGCATTATTCCCTATATCAGTTATTATACTACCTCTGACTCTAAGACGATTCCCAAAGGAAATTCTCTTATGAAATTTAAAATAAATAATATTTCTAAAAACGTAGAATAGTATTTTAAATCTCAAAAACATAAGTTCAGTTTTTAATGACTTTAGAATAAAATGAGTATGTTTTATGTAAATTCTTCCCTATATCAAAGTTTTTTTTTGCGAATTTCATCCCATTTTCACCCATATCATTTCTAAGTGATTGGTTTTTTCCTAAAGTATTTACATATTTCAAGAATTCAGATTCATTAGAATACAAAAAACCTGTAGAATCATGCACGACAAGTTCGTTAACTCCACCAATATTGGATCCAATGATTGGTAGGCCACAGGCAGAGGCTTCTATCACACCTCTTGCAAAATGGGGCATTACAAAAGGGCAAACGAAAACATCCGCTCCACACAAAAATGTTTCAACATCTTGTGCAAATGGGAAAAGATGTACATTTTCAATGTCATTATATTTCAAATCATCTTCGTTTTGCGCTCCAACCAAAACAAAATGAAAGGTTGGATTATCCCTTATTACTTTCTTTGCCATTTTTATTAACTCTTCCCAGCCATTACTTTTAGCAAAACGTGCTAAATACAAGAAGATAATATCTGTGTTGGCAATTCCAAGTTTAGAAAATAAAACATCTCTTTCGACACACTGTATTTCCTCAACAAAATTATAAATAACTACACTTTTATAAATAGTTGAATATGGTAATTGAAGTGATTTCAAATCGAATTCACTAATGGCAATGTAATTTTTAATGAAATTTTTACAAAAAAATCTTAATGGAAAACCCCAAAAATCATCCCTTAAAGGCTCTCTTACATGACAAATTACTTTTATTTTCAATAAATATCCAGCGATGCCGAATGCAAATAAGCAAGTTGAATTTAAATGAATTAAATCAGGTTTGCTTTTTTTTAAAATTCGATAAGCTCTATATATACTTGGTAATAAAAATATCCAGTTACGAAGTAATAATTTAAAACTTTTTTCCACTACTGTAGTCCCGTGGAAAGGCCGAATTCCATTAACTTTAACCAATTGCACCGGAATATCTTCAAAAAATTCATTTATAGGACCCTCTTCAATATTAATGAGACTAGGCGAATATTCATTTTTATCAAGATACTTAATAATGTAGCTTAGGCTTTTGGGAGCACCCCCAAAAACACCAGCATGATGTACGTAAACTATTTTTATAGGTTCTTCCATTTATTTTAGATCGTTTCCCAAATTTTTCCCCACATTTCTTCAGTTTTTTCGACTAATTTCCCCTTAACATTTTTCAACTCTACCCTAATATTTTCATTTTGGTTGAAAATTTGATCCAATTTTCCTTCTAATTTATCCAAATCATCATTCAAGTCTATAACCTTATTTGACTGGTTATAGTCTTCGAATAACATTTCATATTTATGGTTCCAACTAGTCGACAAACAGGGAACACCTTGATTAAGTGCACTCGCAACTCCATGAAACCTGGAAGATACAACAAGAAACGAAGCACCAATTACTCCTTTAACATTTTTTGCATTTAATCCAGAAACTATTTCATATTTTCCATCAAATCTTGAATTAATCAAGTTACATATTTTAAGATCTCCCTCACCTTCATGATTCAAAAGAAAAACTTCTTTACCTCTTTTATCTATTTCCAAAATTAAATTTTCTAAAAAATCTAAATATTTTTCTGAATTACTACCGGTATGGGTTACCATTTTTCTATTCGGTATAATACAAACCTTTCCTTTAACAGATTCATACTCATTAGGAAGTGTGCAATTTACCAAACTCGTAAAATCAGGATATAACCAAACTCTTTCCTTATCAGCACCAGAATTAATTAAAAACTCAAAAGATATCCGCTCCCTAGCTATTATAACATCGGCAAAGCTATTCAAAATTTCTATCATGCGTTTACCTGAGCTGGTTTCAAAAGGACCACACGCTTGGGGCAACATAATAATTTTAGTTCCATACATTTTTAGTTTTCTATAATAGTTCTCAAGCTCCATAAGACGTCCTTCAGAGTATTTCCATTGGTCGGAAAATTGAAAACCAGCACCGTCTAAAACGATATCCATACCTTTAACGGGGAACTTAGAGGTGAAATAGGTGTATGGCAGGCCCATTCTAGCCAATATTGCAATTGGAATTCTAGAATACTTAAGACCAGGCCTCATTCTTATATTAAGGTCTTTAAAGTCAAATTTTGAATCTTTATAATAATTAGAGTTAAAAAACACAGTGGATTTCGGATGGGTTTTAATTATTTGGTCGCATATCGCTGCCAACATTAATTCTGCTCCTTTATTTAAGGTATTGGTTCCATCAATTTGTATATTCATCTCAATTAAATTTTCTTATAGTATTCAAATTCTTTTTTTCAGAAAAAGCAACTTTCCCACTGGGATCAGGGAAGCCTACCGCCATACACATTATCGCTCTTTGGTGCTTTTCCAATTCCAAAACTCTATCCATCTTAACCTCTAACTCTTCAATATCAGGCCAATTTATTGGACAACTTCCTAAATTAAGTGTTTCCAGGGCTAACATAAAAGTCATATTGGCAAGGGAAGCATCTATATAAATTAAGTGTCTGTCTCTTTCATCAAAATAGGCATCTAAGTTTCCAACTACCACAACCATCATTGGTATACCATCAACATATCCTTTGACGCCCCTAGGAAGATTTGCTACTTTCTTAAGCAAAGTCGGATCATCAATAACTCTGTACTCAAAGGGTTGTCTATTGCAAGCTGTTGGAGATTGATTAGCTGCTAAAATTGCTTTGTCAACTAATTCACGAGGTACTTTTTCATTTAGAAACCACCTTACTGACCGCCTGTACCGGGTTAGTTTGTAAAATTCATCATATGAAATTTTTGGAATATCAACATCGATGCGAGAATAGGGTATTGATTTCTTTTCTATTTGCCCAATTATGGTATTATCAACTTTTCTAAGAAAACGTACCCTTTCCCTCTCCACAAGCTTGTTTTCTCCTGACGTATCAAAATATTCACTAAGTACATCATAAAACCACTTGTATTGAAGATCATTTTCCATTCTTTTTGGTTCCCAAATATTAATAAATGCGTCAACTGTTTCAGAAATAAAATCCAATGCAAATACTGGTCTTCTCGGCCTCATCAATAATCCCTTTTCAATTCGATGCGTGTTCCTTATCAGGGTATAGACGTTTGACTTATTAAACTTTAATTCTTTTAGGTGAAATACTTTACCTTGAAGCACAGCATGTTGTTCTCTTCTAAATTTAGCAGAGAAAAAAAGATAATAAAAACTTGATAAAAATGGTGAGGAAATAAAATATCGTGGAAGAATATTATTCTTAAAATTTAATATTCGCATGTATACTTTTACAAAGTATTTTTTCATAATTTTAAATCAATGAAAGTTCTTAATTAATCCTTGTATTTCTTTTTTTTCTAAACGATAAATAAAAATTGAATAAAAAAAAATAAAAGCAGGACCAAGGAAAATAAATTTTTGAAATGGCTCTATTGAGTTTAATATAAAAACTAAACATATAGCCAATGAAATTCCTATCAATGCACTTTTAATAGCATAAAAAACTTCTTTTGGGTTTAAATTAATTTCCCTTTTCAAAACAATCAAACCTATTGTAGCCAAAGCAACTTTATTTAAAAGGATCGCGTAAGCTGCGCCTTCAATACCAAAATAATAAATCCCTATGGATAACCCTGGAATAAGGACCAATAATGTTAAACTAACTATAATCTTCATTTCCAGCTTGGGTTTTCCCAATCCACGAATTAAAGAAGTAAAAGAATTGACCACGGAGTGCACCATAATTGCTACAGACAAAATTTGAAGTGGAACGACCGTGGCCTGCCATTTGATACCAAAAAATCCTATTATAATCTCATCAGCAAATAGAAGTAAAAAAGTCATTAAAGGATAAATAATAAGGGAATTGAAGTGAATAATTTTCAAGAAGTAGCTTTCAAGTTTAATTTTATCATCCTGATTTTTACCAAATACGGGATACATGACTTTATTCAATATCCCACTTATCATTTGTCGAAAATTCTCTGTAAAAGAAAAGGCAAGTGTATATGAACCTAGTAAAGATGCGCCCAACATTTTCCCTATAATCAAATTGTCAATATTATAGGTAATATTACTAAAAACTAGGGTTCCAGTAGAATAAGCTCCAAAACCAAAAATGTCTTTAAAATATTGGATATTCCAATGCCTACGTGGTCTCCATTTCGTAACATAAAAAAAGATAGGAACAGCAAAAACTGCTCCCAAAACAGAGTTTATCACCAATGCCCATACTCCATAATCAAAAAATGCAGCGGTGATGGCTATTACTCCCGCAATTAAAAAAGTAGTATTGAAAATTTTGGCAATGGTTTTAAAATCCATCGCTCTTGTTAATATTACTGTATGAATTAAGCTAAAAGGTTTAATTAGTATACCCAAGCTAAGTACTGGTATTAGCTGAAGTAGCAATGGTTCTTCATAAAAATACGCTGCAATAGGTCCAATTACAAAACTCACTAATATAAATACACATAGTCCCCATGCCAAACCACTCCAAAAAGCAGTATTATACATTTTTTCTGCCTCTTTGTCTTCCTTTTTTTGAATTAAGGCTGCTCCCATACCTAAATCAGAAGCAGCACTCGCTACCGAAATAAATACTGCGGCCATTCCAATTAATCCGAATTGCTCTGGAAAAAGCAATTTTGCTAAAATTAAACGAATTGAAAATCGAAAAACAGTATCAAGTGCAAATTGAATACTGGTCCATTTAATCCCTATTAAGATTGGGTTGGATGTAACTTTTGTTTTTAGCGTCATTTAGAACAGTTTAACTGGGCCTTATGAAAAAAATATGGGAAACGACAATATCGGGTGTAGAGTTAGAAAGACCATCTTTAATTATAAGCTACTTGGACACTGATTGTTGCATTATATTGTTTAATTAGTTATATGACACTAAACGGGTTTAATTGTTTAATTGATTACATGATTAATTGGTCTTTCGGGGATTAACTGTTTAATTGGTTAACTGGTTTTTTTTGGGCTAAATGTTTAACTGGTCAACTGGTTAATTGATAGGAACCTGTTCGATTGTTTGTTTTCGTACCCTGCTTTTTAATTCGAACATTATCTTGTATTGTCAAATCAGTTTTCAAAAACGAGGTACCAACAATTAAACAATTAAGCGATTAACCCTTTCCGCACCTTGTATTTGAATACGTGTATTGACTAGCGGTGTGTTGCTACACTTCAGAAAAGACCTCACTCCTATTTCTTCCCGAACCATTTTTTCCACGACTTCTTCTCTTCCTGATCTTCGGCATAATAGCCATAGCCATAGCCATAGCCGTAACCATAGCCGTAGCGGTGGGCTTTTTTCTCTACCCCGTTAAAGATCAGGTAGGCTTTGTTAAGGATTTGCTGCTTCTTTAGGGTATTGATATGTTCGATAAACTGCTTTTGGCTGTAATTGTAACGGACGACAAAGAGGCAAACATCGGCCAGTTGCAGCAGGTCCAGGGATTCGGAGACCAATCCTACCGGAGGGGTGTCCAGGATAATGGTATCGTAGCGCTCCCGCATCTCTAGCAGCAGCTCCCGGAAGCGATCGGTAATCAACAGCTCGGCCGGATTGGGCGGAATGGGGCCTGAAGCGATCACATCCAGGTGTTCGTAGTCAGTAGGCTGAATCACGGCATTCAGCTCCGTTTCCTGCCCGCTGAGGTAGGTGGAAAGACCGTTTTTGTTTTTCAATCCGAAATCGTCGAAGATCCGGGGCTTGCGCAGGTCACAACCAATCAATAGCGTCTTTTTCCCGCTCAACGCATATACCGAGGCCAGGTTGATGCTGCTAAAGGTCTTGCCCTCTCCCGAAATGCTGGAGGTGATCATGATTACCGAAGGCTGATCCCGGGGCAGGATAAAATTCAGGTTGGCCCGCAGGGAGCGAAAGGCCTCCGTGACCCCGGAGCGGGGATGGTTAAGCACCACCAGGTTGCCCTTTTCTTCACTCTGATTGATGCTGCTCAGCAGGGTAAGGTTGGATTTTTTCTCCAGCTCCTTGCCATCCTTAATTTTGGTATTGAAATAGTTACGCAGCATGCTGAAGCCTACGGGAATTGCCCCTCCCAGGATCAGGGCAATCAGAAAGGTCAGGGCCTTTTTGGGGCTGATCGGACGGGGATTGACCAGGGCCGTTTCGATGATCTTGTTGCTGGGCGTATTGGAAGCCCGGGTAATGGCGGATTCGGCCCGTTTTTCCAGCAGAAAGGTATAGAGCTCCTCGTTTAGGGAAAACTCCCGCTCGATGCGGATCAGGTTCTGCTCGGTCTGGGGCAGGCCGCCAAAGGTACGTTCGATCCGTGCGATGCGCTCTTCCAGGTCAGTGATCAGCAGTTGGGCATTCTGGTCCACATTTTGGAGCAGCTCCAGGATGGACTGATTCATATCACTGATCTTCCGGTTGACCTCCCGTACAGGCGGCGAAATCTCCGTCAGCCGGGAGGCATGCATGGATTTTTCGGCCTGCAGCTCCAGCAGGTTTTCGATCAGGGTGTTTAGAATGGGATCTTCGATGCCCAGGCCGGAAGGCACCACGATCTGGTTGTAATCCTCCCGCTGCAGGTAGCGCTGCAGTTGCTGGTAATACTGCCTTTTAAACTTCTCCTGGGCCAGTTGTGTCTCCAGTTCTTTGAGTTGCTCGAAGATGGCCGATCCTTCCGAGCTGATATCGTAAGTTGCGTTATTGGAGCGAAAACTTTCCAGGCGGTCTTCGATATACATCAGGGAATCGGAAAGCACCACGAGCTGGGCATCGATAAAGTCGATGGTATTGGTGGCCATGGTGTTTTTTTCCTGCAGCTCGTTTTCCAGGTACACCGCCTGCAAGGTGTTCAGGTAATCCCGGCCCTTGGGGGGCGTGGCTGTCTTCAGAATGAGTTCCAAAATGGTGGATTGCTTGTCCATGGGGGAGATCTGCAGGTTCTCGCCGGTGTAGTGGTTGACCAGGGCATAGCGGTCGCGCAGACGTATCAGCAGTTCGCCCTCGCTATCGGCTCCCGTCAGGCCTACGCGGAAGCGGTTCATGGGCAGCTCCACCCAGTCCCCAAAGCGAAAGGTCCGGGAAGGAGAAGCGGGATCTTCCAGGGATTCCCGGGAATCGCTATCCGGAAAGATCTGGTTAAAGTTAGCATCCTCATAGCTCAAGGTAAAGGTTTGGCGGTCGGACCAGCGGATGCGGATCAGGCCGTTGGCGAGCTGGGGATGCGTCCAGTCCACTTCCACGGCAATGGGGGTTTTCTGGTACAGTTCCTTTTGCACAAAGACCTCTTCCTGAAAATACTCCACGTCAAAATCCAGGCGATCCAGGGCGGCTTCGGCGATGGGGCGGGATTTGAGGATGATCATCTGGTTGCCCAGCACCATCTCGTCAGAGCCCATCATGCCCAGTCCGGCCTGATCAAAAATCCCGGAAAGGGAGCTTTCTTTTTCCTTGACAAAAAACTTGGAAGATACCTGGTACACCGGCACGGAAAAGCGGATGATCAGGTAGGCCAGGGACAGGGTGATGACCAGGGAAAGCAGTATATAGAACCGGATGCGCCAGACTTGCAAGAGCAGGTCCTTGACATCGATCAGGTCTTCTTCCGGCACTGCCACCGGCGGCCGTTGCGGGTCGGGTTGATTCATGAGGTGTTTTTAGCTATTGCGATGAAGTGAAGCTGATTTTTTTAGCTGTTCGTATCCAAATCCCCCTTTTAAGGGGCAAAGCCTGTCCCGACCAAAGTCGGGAGGGGATTTTTCCGTGCATTTTCAAGTTCAAAATAATACGAAAGTTATGATGGTTACGTAAGTAAATCCCCCTAACCCCCTTGGTAAGGGGGAGTCGTGTACGTTTAATTGATCGGAAATCGAAAGACTTTAAAGTTCACCAGCCCGATTACATTACTGCAATTTAGCAGCAAATCTCAATTTTCAGCAATTCCCCCTTTTTAAGGGGGTAAGGGGGATTTTTTCGTGCATTTTCAAGTTTAGAATATACGGAAGTTATGATTACGTAAGTAAATCCCCCTAACCCCCTTGGTAAGGGGGAGTCGTGTGCGTTTGATTGATCGGAAATCGAAAGACTTTAAAGTTCACCAGCCGGATTACATTACTGCAATTTAGCAGCATAGCCCAATTTCAGCAAATCCCCCTTTAAAGGGGGCAAAGCCTGTCCCGACCAAAGTCGGGAGGGGATTTTTCCGTGCATTTTCAAGTTCAAAATAATACGAAAGTTATGATGGTTACGTAAGTAAATCCCCCTAACCCCCTTGGTAAGGGGGAGTCGTGTGCGTTTGATTGATCGGAAATCAAAAGCCTTGCAGTTCCCTGCCCAATTACTTTACATAAATTCAGCAGCAAAGCCCAGTTGCAGCAAATCCCCCTTTTTTAAAGGGGGTAAGGGGGATTTTTTTCGGGCATTTTCAATTTATAATAAACGGAATTTATGATGGTTACGTAAGTAAATCCCCCTAACCCCCTTGGTAAGGGGGAATTGTGTACGATATGCCACTGAATTTTTTTAAGCACTACAACCGCGCATCCACTTTATCCTTATCCAGTACTGCTTTGACGTCGAAGACGACGAGGTCTTTGCTTTTTTGGATGGGGAGGGATTTGAATTTTTGGTGGGCGACGGCCAGGATGATGGCGGAGTAATCGGCGATATCCGGGCACTCCTCTCCGTCGATGATTTCCAGCCCGTACTCGTGGGATACTTCTTCCTTATTGGCCCAGGGATCGTACACGTCTACGTCCATGTCGAAGGTGCGCAGCTCCTGGTAAATGTCGATTACGCGGGTGTTGCGCACGTCGGGACAATCTTCCTTAAAGGTAAAGCCCAAAATCAGTACCTTGGAATCGATTACTTTCAGGTCTTTGCGCATCATGTGCTTGATCACCTCCGTGGCCACGTGCTTGCCCATGGAGTCGTTTAGCCGGCGACCGGCCAGGATGATCTCCGGATGGTAGCCTACCTCCTGGGCTTTCTGAGCCAGGTAAAAGGGATCCACACTGATGCAATGGCCACCTACCAGGCCGGGTTTGAAGGGAAGGAAGTTCCACTTGGTACCCGCAGCGGCCAATACCTCCTGGGTATCGATCTGCAGCAGGTTGAATATTTTGGAGAGTTCGTTGACAAAGGCGATGTTGATGTCCCGCTGGGAGTTTTCGATCACCTTGGCGGCTTCCGCTACCTTGATGCTGCTGGCCTTATGGGTGCCGGCGGTGATCACTTCCCGGTACAGGCGGTCCACGTATTCGGCCACCTCAGGCGTGGAACCGGAGGTCACTTTCAATATTTTGGCTACGGTATGCTCCTTGTCTCCCGGGTTGATGCGTTCGGGGGAATAGCCGGCGTAAAAGTCTTCGTTATAGCGGAGGCCGCTGACTTTTTCCAGCACGGGCACACATTCTTCTTCCGTTACCCCGGGATAAACGGTGGATTCATAAATGACCACGTCGCTTTTTTTGAGGTACTTGCCGATGGTTTCGGAAGCCTTGAGCATAGGCGTGAGTACGGGCCGGTTGTGCCGGTCGGTGGGGGTGGGCACGGTGACCACAAAAACCTGGCAATCGGCCAGTTGGGCCGCATCGCAGGTATTGAACAGTCCTTTTTGCCCCGGTTGGGGCTTGTTGGAAAGTACCTTTTTGAGGTCTTCGTCGGCTACTTCCAGGGTAAAGTCTTTACCGGCATTGAGTTCGTTGACTCTTTTTTCCGAGATATCGAATCCGATGACGGGAAATTTTTTGGCAAATTCCACGGCCAGGGGCAATCCCACATAGCCCAGGCCGATTACGGCAATTTTTACATCAGAAAAAGGTATTAATGGAGCAGTCATCGATTAAATAGTTTTATTTGAATGAAAAAAACGTAAAATAAAGTGCAAATATAAGTGTTTTGGGTTTATCAGTGTGTGTAAGGTTAACAGTATTTCAGGGTTTGAAGCAAACCTTCGAGGTCTCGAAGACCTCAAAGGTTATCGGGTCTTAAGGAAATCCCCCTTGCCCCCTTATTAAGGGGGATTCATTTACGTTCGACTTGGTAGTCTGAAAAAACCTGTCCATACCCCAAGCCGATTACCTTACCTAAATTCAGCAGCAAAACCCAATTTCAGCAAATCCCCCTTTTTAAAGGGGGCAAGGGGGATTTTTTCGTGCACTTTTAATTTAGAATAAACTGATTTTTTGATAGTTACGTAATAAAATCCCCCTAACCCCCTTGGTAAGGGGGAATTGGTTTCGTTTGGATTGACGTATACGTTTTTAACGGTTCGTTTAGTCAGCCCGATCACATTTCCTAAAATCAAACAGCAAAGCCAAATTGCACCAAATCCCCCTTATTAAGGGGGATTCATTTACGTTCGACTTGGTAGTCTGAAAAAACCTGTCCATACCACAAGCCGATTACATTACCTAAATTCAGCAGCAAATCCCAATTTCAGCAAAACACCCCTTCGCTACTCCCCTGTCCGCTCAGCACCCCTCTGGGCACAGCTTCGCCTCCTGAGTCCCATAAATCTCTTTGGAACCCACCGGAAGGCTTGGAAATCGAAGACAAAAAAATGAATTGCTTTTGGAAACGGCAACCCTTTTCTCAATTAATTCACGGGTCTTTTTTGCTTTCTAATTGATGGCGTTCAGTACCAGCAGCACGGCAGACAAGGTGGTTACTGCCAACTGAAAGGTCTGTACGAAGTTGACACCGGTACCGAGTTCCCGTACCTTCATGGGTTCGGCGTATAGCATGTCATTGGGTCGGATAAAGTAAAATTCAGATTCGACGATTCGTTGGTCGTTCAGGTTGACGCGGAAGGATTTGGTTCCTTCGGGGTATTGGCGGATCAGGACCACCTCGTTACGCTTGGCAGTGGTGGTCATGTCGCCGGCATGGGCGATGGCCTGAAAGATGCTGATGCGATTTTGCAGGATGGTGAAATTGCCATTCCGGTTAAATTCTCCCAGCGCAGAAAAGCGCACGCCACCGAGGCGGACACGGACGAAGAAATCTTCCTCGTTTACATAGGCCTTGAGTTTTTCTTCGATCAGGGATTGCGCTTGTTTGGTGGTCAGGCCCAGCAATTCGATCTCCCCGAGCAGGGGGATTTCCACATTGCCGTTTTCGTCCAGGGTGTAACCGTTGATAAAAAAGATATCGCCCCCGTTTTGGGCCCCTTGGGCCATATTCATGCGTGCAGACTGATCACCGGAAGCGATGCCGAAAATTTCATTTAGTTCTTCGGAGGTGGTTTTGACATTGATATCCACCACGTCGTTGTACTGCAGGTAATAGTCTTCGGTCATGTTGGGCACCAGTTCGCTTTCGGTATAGAGCGGTATTTCCTCATCGGTTTCCTGCAGGTAGATGATGCGTTCGTTGGAAATACAAGAGGCTGTCATTGATACCACCGAGGTGGCAAAAAGTAGAAATTTAAAGATTTTCATTTATAGGGAATAAGGAAACTTCGCAATTGGGCTCAAATATATTTAAAAGCAGGGCAGCAAGAAAACAGAAGGCACCTTTTTTCAGCTCTTCGGTGAAAATATATATTTTAAATCTTTGGTTGGTAAGGTGTTTACAACGGTTTAAAGGAAAAATAGTATTTTTTTCACCACGGATATGGGATGGCTATTAGTCGCCTAAGAGGTGGGGACGGGCTTTTTGGCAGTGTCTCTGGTGTTGGTTTGAAACGTGGTGGTTAAGGGTTAATTGGCTCGGTACGGGCCAAGGTGTAGGGATCGGCTTTGTGGCAGGTTCTCTTATCTTGAGTTCAGCGGTGGTGGTTAACCTGGCTGGGTCCGGGCTGGGTTGTAGTTATGGGCAAATAGGCAGGAAAGGTGGTATTGGATTCAGCCGTGTTGGTTAAGGGTTAATATGGTTCGATGCGGGCTGGGCTTTGGGGTCTGGCCTTTTTGTTTTTAGACCTTGTTTTTTGTCTAATCGTGGTGGTTAAGGGTTAAACAATTGTACCTGAGAAATCAAATCATCCCACCATCGAATCATGAAACCATTAACCCTCAGTCCCTCTAACTCTATTCCCAAAACCTTTGTGTCCTTTGTGCATCCTTCGTGTGCTTTGCGTCTAAAGCCTCGGATTACGATTCTCTATTTTTTGTCACAGAGGTCTCAAAGAACCACAAAGAACACTGAGGATTATTTTTACTATGACTTTGTGTGCTTTGTGCATCCTTCGTGTCCTTTGTGTCTAAAAACCTCGGAATACGATGCGTTATTTTTTGTCACAGAGGGCTCAAAGAACCACGCCTGCCTGCCGGTGCTCAGAGGCTTAATTTTCTCTCAGTCTCTTCGTCTCTAAGTCCCTCAGTCTCCCCCTCCCTAAGTCCCGAAGTTCTCTTTTCACAGAAAGGTTATCCTTCGCAGATAAACCAGGGATTCAACAGGTTTTCCTTGTTATAGACCAGCGGGCTGTCTTCGTCGGTTTTTTTGACGGTATAGCCCAGGGCGAGCAACACCCCGTGTGCTGCCGCCGTATCCCATTCCATGGTAGGTGCAAAGCGGGGGTAGAGCTGCGCCTTGCCTTCCGCCAGCAACATAAACTTCAGGGAGGATCCCATGCTGATGACTTCCGCGTCCGGATAGCGGTCAATTACTTCCTGCGTTTCCGGGCTCAGGTGGGAGCGACTGGCCACGATGGCCCGAATGGTTTTATCTTCCGGCTGCCGTAGGGCGATTGCTTCTCCCTGTCCTTCCTGCTTCCAGGCTCCTTCTTCGGCATTTCCCCAATACATGACATCCAGTACGGGGGCATACACCACGCCCATGACCGGCGTATTCCGGTGGATCAGGGCAATGTTGACGGTGAATTCCCCGTTCTTTTTGATGAATTCCTTGGTGCCGTCCAGGGGATCGACCATCCAGAAGTACTCCCAGTCTTTGCGCAGGTCAAAGGGAACGTCCTTACCCTCTTCGGACAAAACGGGATAGGCTGTTTCCGTCAGATACTCCATAATCACCTCATGAGCGGCCTTATCGGCCAGGGTCAGCGGCGAGTCATCGGCTTTCATCTCCACCCCAACGTCTGCGGAATGGTATACCTTGAGGATTTCCTGCCCGGCGGATTTCGAGGCGTTTTTCGCTAATTCGGTAAGTTTTTGAATGTTCATTTTTTATATCTCGTTTGAAAAATTTTTGTCACAAAGAGCTCAAAGAACGCCACCAGCCTGCCGGTAGGCAGGAAGGACACAGAGGTTTGTTTTTTTAATTCTTCGTGAGCTTTGCGTCTAAAAACCTCGGAGTACAATGCGTTATTTTTTGTCACAGAGGGCTCAAAGAACCACAAAGAACACAGAGGTTTGTTTCTACTAATCCTTCGTGCATCCTCTGTGTACTTTGTGTCTAAAACCTCGGAGTACAATGCGTTATTTTTTGTCACAGAGGACTCAAAGAACCACACCTGCCTGCCGGTAGGCAGGAAGGGCACAAAGGTTTGTTTTTACCATGACTTTGTGTCCTTTGTGCATCCTCCGTGTCCTTTGTGTCTAAAACCTCGGAATACGACTCTCTATTTTTTGTCACAGAGGGCTCAAAGAACCACAAAGAACACAGAGGTTTGTTTCTACTAATCCTTCGTGTCCTTTGTGCATCCTTCGCGTCCTTTGTGTCTAAAACCTCGGATTACGACTCTCTATTTTTTGTCACAAAATAACCCGTTTGATTCCCTTTGAGAGGGTTGTACTTCGCCAATTGATCAATAACCCCAGGGAGCAACCTGTAAACTTTAGGTAAGTAAGCAGCTGCGCTACATGTACCGAGTTAAAACTTTCCACCGTTTTGTTTTCTACAATTAGCTTTCCTTCCACCATTAAATCGACTCGATATCCACGGTCAATTTCAATATTCTTGTATTTTATGGGTAAAACTAATTCCTTTTCGACGAAAAGGCCTCTACTTTTTAATTCATGATCAAGACACTCCTGATACGCTGATTCGAATAGGCCAGCTCCAAGGTGTTGATGTACTTCAATCGCAGCACCTATAACTTTAAAAGAAATATCTTCTAACTCCAACGGGTTATAAATATAAAATGTAAGTTTTATTTAAAGGTAACTATTTTTTTAGCGAAGAACTCATAAAACCACAAAGAACTCAGAGGTTTGTTTCCAATGTTCCTCCGTGTCCTTTGTGCAGCCTTAGTGTCCTTTGTGTCTAAAACCTCGGATTACGACTCTCTATTTTTTGTCATAGAGGACTCAAAGAACCACAAAGAACACTTAGGTTTTTTAATTCTTTTTGTTGAACCATATAAGGCATATAAGAGAATAGAAGGTTTAGGCCAAAACCAGGAGAATTCCGTAAACAGCTATACCCATTTGTGGTGGAACAAATAATGAATACTATGGATAGATGAATTCAAACGGAAAGAATCAAAAGAAATCCCTTATATGTTCTTATATAGCTTATATGGTTCCCTCTTTTTAACTATTTATAATTCCTTTGTATTCTGTGACTCACTTCGATTTAAATAACCATCCCCGCGGCGACGGTTTCGTTGGTATTGGGGTCGATGAGGATGATGGAGCCGGTTTGGCGGTTGCGGCGATAGGCATCGAAAAACAAGGGCTGCGCAGCCCGGATGCTGATACGGGCAATGTCGTTCATGCCGATTTGATCCACCCCTTCTTCCCGGTGCAGTGTGTTCACGTTTACCCGATACAGGATCTCCTTGACCATCACCTGGCATTCTTTGGTGGTATGGCGGAGCAGCAATTTACTCCTGCCAAGCAGTTTTTGCTGACTCATCCAGCACACCATGACATCCAGATCCTGCGCGACGGTAGGTACATTATTTGGCCTTACCAACATATCGCCCCGGCTGATATCCAATTCGTCTTCCAGGGTCATGGTCACCGACATGGGCGAAAAGGCTTCGGAAATGTTTTTTCCATTCAGTTCGATGCTTTTGATTTTGGAGGTAAAACCGGAAGGCAACACCTTCACATCGTCACCGGGCTTAAAAATACCCCCTTCGATCCGGCCGGCATAGCCCCTGAAATCCTGGTGCTCATGGGTATGGGGACGGATGACCATCTGCACCGGAAAACGGCAGTCAATATGGTTTAAATCGGAGGCAATGTGAACGTTTTCCAGCAAATAGAGTAAGGTGGGACCTTCGTACCAGTCCATGTTTTTGGACCGGTCCACGACATTGTCTCCTTTCAGAGCAGAGATGGGCACGAAATGCACGTCCTTGATTTCCATTTTACTGGCAAATGCCTTGTAATCCTTGATAATTTGTTCGAAAACCGCTTCATCATAGTCCACCAGGTCCATCTTGTTGACACAGACGATTACATGAGGGATTTTGAGTAGGGAAGCGATAAACGAATGGCGGTAGGTTTGCTCCAACAGGCCCTTTCTGGCATCGATCAGGATAATGGCCAGGTTGGCTGTGGAAGCACCAGTGACCATGTTTCGGGTATACTGAATATGGCCCGGGGTGTCGGCAATGATGAACTTCCGTTTGGGCGTGGCAAAATAGCGGTAGGCCACATCGATGGTGATGCCTTGCTCCCTTTCCGATTTCAGGCCATCGGTCAACAGCGAAAGGTCGACGTAGTCAAAGCCTTTTTTCTCGCTGGAAGTTTTGACTGCGGCAATCTGATCTTCAAAAATAGATTTGGAATCAAATAAAAGCCGTCCGATCAGGGTACTTTTCCCATCATCCACCGATCCGGCGGTTGTAAATCGTAAGAGTTGATTGGTTTCTTGTATGCTCATGCTCGTTATTTTATTTCTAATATTTCAGTGTCGTATTTTTTTGGTCACAGAGATCTCAAAGAACCACACCTGCCTGCCGGTAGGCAGGAAGGGCACAGAGGTTTTATTTTCTCTTAGTCTCTTCGTCTCTAAGTCCATTCATCCCTAACCGTCATTGCGAGCGCCAGCGAAGCAATCTGATCCGAAGCGAAACCGCAAGTCATTCGTAGAACACCATCCAAAAACGAATGATGGACTCGTTCTCCGACAGACTGCCGCGGGTGCCCGAGCGACTACGACCATTCGATTCGACTCCGGCTGCACCCTCGCAGTGACGAGAACCCGTCAT
>NZ_WNKF01000002.1 GCF_010119225.1 Cyclobacterium roseum
TTTTGGAGAAAAAAAACAACTAAATTAGAGGCTGCCCGACTTTTCGGACAGCCTCCTGGGGGGAGGTGATTTGATGCCATTCTTAAATTTATTTAATATGTTGACTTTTAGATAGTTAAAAATAAATACCGTCATCCCGATTTCTGCGTTTTTTAAATGTTAATTCTCGCAGTGACGGTACGATTCCCCAAATCACCACATCCTCACATCCCCACATCATCAATAACTGAGCCTGTCGAAGGGAGCAGCAGGTCCTGAAAAAGAATCTCTAATCCAACAGGTTCTCCCTCCTGCTTGCAGGCACCGCCAGCAGAAAAGGAAATTACCATTGAAAAATACAAAAGTACCTTCTATCTTTAAGGCTAATCTTTTAAAATAAACCTAACATCATGGAAAAAATTAACGTAGCGGTGGTCGGCACCGGATTCATTGGTCCTGCCCATATTGAAGCTCTGAGAAGAAACCCTAACATTGAAGTGGCTGCCCTTTGCGAGGTCAACGAGGAGCTAGCCAAAGCCAAGGCGACCCAATTGGGAATCGAGAAAGCCATGGTATTTGAGGACATGCTCAAAGATTCCTCGATTCAGGCGGTCCATATTTGTACCCCAAATTTCCTCCATTATGCCCAATCCAAGGCAGTGCTGGAAGCGGGTAAACATGTAGTCTGCGAAAAACCCCTGGCCACAAAGATAGAAGAGGCGGAGGAACTCGTCGCGCTGGCAAAAAAAACGGGCTTGGTGAACGCCGTACACTTTAACCTACGCTATTACCCCATGGTCCGGCAGATGAAAACCATGCGGGAAAGCGGAGAACTGGGAGACATTTACTCTATCATGGGATCCTATTTACAAGATTGGCTATTTTTACAAACCGACTACAATTGGAGACTGGAACCAGACAAGTCCGGTGATTCCCGGGCCATCGCTGACATCGGATCCCACCTATTGGACCTGACTGAATACGTAACCGGACTGAAGGTAACCGAAGTGATGGCGGATTTTTCTACCGTACACAAAACCCGGCTAAAGCCCCTCAAGGCCATCGAAACCTACAGTGGTAAAATGCTGAAAGAATCGGATTACGAAGAGGTACCCATCAATACCGAAGACCACGCTACGGTAATGCTGCGTTTTGATAATGGTAATAAGGGATCTGTAACGGTCAGCCAGGTAAACGCCGGAAGGAAAAACAGACTCAATATCGAAATTGCCGGCTCCAAGGCTAATTTTGAATGGTGTAGTGAAAAACCAAACGAGCTCTGGATCGGTAAGAGAGAAACGGCCAATCAGCAGTTGATGAAAGACCCTTCTCTATTCACTCCCGAGGCGGCGAAATTGATTGGTTTCCCCGGCGGCCATAATGAAGGATTCCCGGATACTTCCAAGCAGATGTTTAAGGAGGTATATGCAGCGATCAGCGAAGGCAAGCAACCCGAAAAACCAAGCTATCCTACTTTTGCGGATGGGTACAGGGAATTACTGATCTGTGAACGCATCATCGAAAGCCATAAAAAACAGGCCTGGGTGAAAATATAAAGGGTAGAATGTTAACCATTGTTTACCCTAACCCGTTATTTATAGCAAATCTTAACCAAAACCAAAACCAAAACCAAAATGAAAACATCAACCATTAAAATGTTGGGACTGTCAGGAATGCTGATGATGTCGGTCATCTTTTTATCCCATTCCCAGGAACGCGCCAGTCCACCAAAAACAGCCGAAGGAACGGTTAACGGAGCCACCATTACGGTCAATTACAGCAGTCCTGCTGTAAAAGGGCGTGAAATTTTCGGCGGATTGGTTCCCCTGGGAAAAGTTTGGCGAGCAGGTGCGAACGAAGCCACGATATTTGAAACCAGCAAAGATATAAAGGTGGAAGGCGAAACACTTCCTGCCGGAAAATACAGCTTCTTTATCATTCCGGGAGAATACAACAGCACCTTTATATTCAATAAACAAACCGGTCAGTGGGGAACTCAGTACGACGAAAGTCAGGATGCCCTTCGGGTAAGCGTTCCCTCTGGACAAACGCAATCCCTTATGGAAAACCTGACCTACGAAATCCACGATGATGGCATGGCAGTCATGTGGGAATACGGGCAGGCCAAAGCGGCTATAGAGTAATTTACAAATCAAGCAGCCGGGCTTCAGAGACCGGCTGCTTGGTTACTTTTTTAACGATACGATCATTCCCTGAATACCTTGAAGCCATTTCCCCAATTACCCATTCTGGAGGTTATCCCGCGGCTGAAGCAATTGCTTAGACAAGACCTTTTCCTGATGCTTCATGCCCCTCCCGGGGCTGGAAAAAGCACCCTTTTACCGCTAACCTTGCTAGAGGAACCATGGTTAGGGGACCAAAAGATATTGCTGTTGGAACCACGCAAGTTGGCGGCAAAAAGTATTGCCCAACGCATGGCTCAATTGCTGGGCGAACCCCTTGGAGAAAGAGTAGGCTACCGGGTCCGGTTTGACACCTGCGTCGGACAAAACACCCAAATCGAAGTCATCACCGAAGGTATTCTGACGCGAATGATGCAACAGGATAATGCCCTCACGGATGTAGGGCTGGTCATCTTTGATGAATTTCACGAAAGGAGCCTGCATGCCGATCTCGGCCTGGCCCTGGGAATGGAGGTCCGGGAGTTTCTCCGGCAAGACCTCAGGTTACTAATCATGTCTGCCACGCTGGATAGCCGCCTTTTAGCCGGTCAATTGCACATTCCCCTGGTAGAAAGCCAGGGAAAGCAATACCCGGTTGAACTGCATTATGGAGCCGGTGCGGACCTGTATTCCCTACCGGAAACCATCAGTGCGGTCATTGGAAACGCCCTTACGGCACATGCAGGAGACGTGCTTGCCTTTCTTCCCGGGCAGGGGGAAATTAAGAAAACCGAAAAAATACTGCGGGACCGGCACCCGGAAATGGCCGTTTACAGCCTCTATGGGCAAATGCCCTTTGGCAAGCAGCAGGCTGCCCTTTTGCCCCATCCGCAGGGTAAACGAAAAATGGTACTGGCAACGGCCATCGCAGAGACCAGCCTCACCATCGAAGGCATCCGGATCGTGGTGGATGGCGGTTTCATGCGAAGTTCCCAATACAACCCCAACACCGGACTGAATCGGCTTGTCACCCTTCCGGTCACCCAGGATACGGCCACCCAACGGGCCGGAAGAGCCGGTCGACTGGGACCGGGGGTCTGCTATCGGCTCTGGACAAAAGCAAGCCAGGACAAGCTGCTTCCCTTTCGAGAGCCTGAAATGCTGCAGGCCGACCTGGCTTCACTTGCCCTGGAACTGCATAAATGGGGCATTTCCGATCCCCGGGAATTGAGCTGGGTTACCCCGCCACCGCAGGGCCATTGGGAAGAGGCGGTTACCTTGCTGGAACACCTGGGAGCACTGGATGCAGGTAAAATCACGGCCCACGGCCAGGCCCTCCATGGCTTTCCCAGCCATCCCAGAATTGCCCACCTATTGGTCTACAGCAAGGATCTCAACCTGGAATCCCTGGCGACCGACCTGGCCGCAGTACTCGAAGAAAAAGATCCCTTACCCGCTGCTAGGGGGGTGGACATCAACTTACGCATAGAGGGCTTACGGAGGTTTCGGATGGCCAAAAAGGGTCCAAAAGAATTTGTAAAGATTGAAAAAGCAGCTCAATCCTTCCGAAAGCTGCTAGGCATACAGGCAGAAAACGGACCGGTAGATCCCTATCAGACGGGAATGTTGTTGGCCCAGGCCTTTCCCGAAAGAATTGCCTCCGCCAGACCGGGAAACCAGGCGCTTTTTCAATTGGCCAATGGGCGCATGGCTTCTATGGACAGAAAGGATGATTTGGCCCGTGAACCCTGGATTGCCATTGCACATGTGAATGAAGGAGAAAAAACGGGGCGGATTTTTTTAGCGGCACCACTTTCTCCGACTGACCTACGCCCCATGGTACGGATAGTACCCAGAATTTATTGGGATGCGCAGGAAGAATCGGTGCTGGCAGTCGAAGAATGGAAAATAGGTCAGATACGCTTGCAGAAAAAGAACCTGCCCACTCCCGATCCCGAGAAAGTGATGCTGGTGCTGTTGGAAACCATTAGCCAACTTGGTGAAAGATTTCTTCCATTTGATAAGAAGGTTGGCCAATGGCAAAACAGGGTGCTAAGCCTTCGAAACTGGAACCCGGGGGCGGGCTGGCCGGATGTCCGAACGGAGCAACTACTTTCCAATCCCAAACCCTGGCTTGCACCTTACCTGCAAGGAGTGAAATCGGGGGAGGACCTGAGTAAACTCCCCCTACTGGAAATTCTCCAACACAGCCTGGGTTTTGCACAACAGCAGGAACTGGACCAATTGGCGCCCGAGCACCTGCAGCTCCCTAGTGGATCCAAGGTTAAAATCGAATATGCCTCTTCAGGTGAACCGCCGGTGCTGGCAGCCAGGTTACAAGAGTTGTTTGGCTGGAGTCAAACCCCATGTATCAATGAGGGACAAGTGCCGGTGTTGATCCATTTGCTGTCCCCCGGATTTAAACCCGTTCAGGTGACCCAAGACCTGGAAAGTTTCTGGAATAAGACCTACCACGAAGTAAAAAAAGAACTGAAACGCCGGTACCCCAGGCACCACTGGCCGGAAGATCCCTGGAATGCGCAAGCGATCAGAGGGGTACCCCGGAAAAAATAAGTCCTTGTTAAAGCGGTCATTTTTCGGGTACCTATCGAACAAGCAGTTGGGTTTTTATCTTTATGAAAACCAAAAATAGCGGGTGAACATTCAAGTATAACATATTAAGATATTTTTACCTTTTATTCTTTTTTACTACCTTTGCAGCTTAGTAATGATTTTCAAATTTTCAGCGGACATCCTGTCGATGGCTGATCAATAATCCTACAAAATGAACGAGAACCAACGCAACATCATTTTATCAACGGTCCCGGTTTTAAAAGAGGGTGGGCTAGCATTAACCACCCATTTTTACAAACGCCTTTTTTTACACCACCCCGAGCTAAAAAACACCTTTAACATGGGAAACCAAAAATCCGGCAAACAGCAGCAAGCCCTGGCAATGGCAGTATTAGCCTATGCCGAACACATAGCCAACCCAGGCGTTTTGCTACCTGAATTGGAAAAAATTGGTCATAAACACGTAAGCCTGGACATTCGCCCCGAACACTATCCCATCGTGGGGAACCACCTGCTGGCCTCTATAAAGGAAGTTCTTGGGGATGCAGCGACACCGCAAATTCTCGAAGCCTGGGAGTTGGCATATCAGGAGCTGGCTGATTTGATGATAAACCTGGAGTCAAAAATGTACCAGACCCAAAGTGCGCTTCCCGGTGGATGGACTGGCTGGCGTCCATTTGTTGTATCAAAAACGGTAAACGAGTCGGAAGAAATAACTTCCTTTTACCTAAAGCCGTCGGATGGAGGCGAAGTGGTTCGCCACCTTCCCGGACAATTCATCAGCTTGAAGGTTTTTTTACCGGATTTGCAATTGAATCAAGCCAGGCAGTATAGCCTTTCCAACCTTCCCAATGATAAAGAATACCGAATTTCCGTAAAAAGAGAAAAAGATTCCCGTTTGAATATCAATGGGATGATAAGCAATCACCTACACGATCACATTGGGGAAGGTGCCATTGTGAATCTCAGTGCCCCCACAGGAGACTTTACCTTATCGGAACCTATGAATCGTCCCCTTACCCTTATCAGTGGTGGGGTAGGCATAACGCCCCTAATGAGTATGTTGGAAACGCTGGCCACAACCACATTAACCCATCCCCTTACCTGGGTGCATGCCTGCAGAAATAAATCGGTGCATGCCTTTAGGGAACCGGTACAGCAACTTGCCGCCAGCCATTCCCTGATTGAGAAACATGTTTTTTACGATCAGCTTGACACGCAAGATAGAAGAGAAGGCATTCACGCAGGTCCCATGGATTTGGAAAAATTACCTTCGCTTCGGGAAGACAGCAGATTTTATATTTGCGGACCGGCTGGGTTTATAAAAGCCCAGCACGCTACCCTATTGGAAATGGGTATTCCGAAGGAATCCATCTTTTTTGAAGAGTTTGGTCCCCAGACACTTCATTTAAATTAGCGATAAAAAAAGCGGCATCATTTAGATACCGCTTTTTCTGCATTACAACCTGTATCCAGCCCTATAGGGCCGGTGCAGGTGTTTTTCCGCCTCAGCATCATTAACAAACTGCTCCTTTTCGGGGTCCCAGTTCAGCGGTCTTCCCAAATCATAGGCGATATTCCCTAAGGTACAAGTCACGCAAGTGCTGTGGCCTATTTCTACCGGGGCGATGGGATCTTTTCTTCGCCGAACGGACTCGATAAAATCAACGTGATGAGCGCCTCCGCCGCCACCCTGAAGGCTTTCACCGTCTTCCAGTACCGGATACAAGGAAGGATCGGAGGCTTTATAATGGGATCGGGAAACCTCTATCCAGCCATCCCTACCAAAAAACTTGCAACCCCTGGTTTCATTTTCATCAAAAGGCTGCTCCGTAACCGTCACCCCATTGGCATACTTAAAAGTCAGGTGTTCGGTATCCTGATACCCGGCAGGAATGATCTCCACCGGCCCCTTCCGGTCCATTCCTATGGCCCACTGGGCGATGTCAAACATGTGCGCTCCCCAGTCGGTCGTCAGTCCCCCACCGGTTTCCTTGTACCAACGCCAGCCTCCCCACATTTTCTCGTTTTCAGGAGGATTTAGGGATATGGGCGGATTTAGCTCATTATTAAAATGAATGGGAGCATCCAAGGGACCTTGCCAAAGATCCCAGTTCAAATCCTCGGGGATGGTTTCCTTAGGCAGGTCAAAGGGTTTTGGAGGCCCTCCTACGCAGGCAAAAACCTTACTGACCGGACCAATGCGTCCTTTTTGAACCATGGTAACAGCCTGTTGGAAGTTGGCGTAGGAACGCTGCATGCTGCCCGTTGCCAGCACGGTATTATTGGAGCGGACCGCTTTCACGAGTTCCTGTCCTTCCTTAATCGTAAAGGTTAGCGGCTTCTCCAGGTATATATCCTTTCCTGCTTTGCAGGCATCGATGGCTATCAATGCATGCCAATGATCGGGAGTGGCAATGACTACCGCATCTACGTCCTTTCTGGCTAGCAGATCGTGGTAGTTTTCGTATACCTTTACGTCCACCTGCTGCTGATGCTCCTGATAGTAAGCTGCCGTGCGGTTCAAAAATCGTTGCCTTTTTGCCCCATAGACATCACAACCAGCGATCACTTCGATATCTGGCATGGAAATAAAGCTATTTAACAAGCCATTGGCCTGCCTGCCCAGTCCGATAAACCCCAAACGAAGGGTGCTGGCAGCAGCTTTCCTAAGCTTAGGTGCCTTCCCAAATCCACTTTGGGGCAACACTCCGATTCCGGCAGCTCCCAGTAGGCCCGTACCCATAAACTTCCGTCTGGAGAGTAGGTTCTTTTTTTTCTTGTTCATTTTTTTGAGTTATTGATTAAATGATTTGTGATGCAGTAATTCCGGATTATGGAAAAAACCATAAGATAAATAGGCCTGACAACGTTTGGACAGCCGAATTCACCTTTTTTTAAAGCAGGTACAAATAACAAAAAAAAACCGAAAGTCCCAGCTATGAACCAAACCATTATCAATCCCCTGATTCCTTTTTCGAAAGCTCCTCTACCAGGGCATCAAATTTTTTCTTTAACTCCGGATCAAAAGCGGCCAGCCTGACCCAATCATCCTCTCCATAGACCCCTGCCCTTTTCGGGTCAAAGGGCTCAAAACCTATCCACTCCGCAGCCGAAAGATCGACGAAGGAAAAATCAAAATTAGCGGCATCCCGGAAACCGGGATTTCGGATGATACCATGGCGATCATTTCCCTTTTGCTGCCATTCCTTCCAGTCCATGTCCCCAAATTTCGGCTCTCTTCCGCGCACATCCCAATACAAATTATGGTCGGAATTCAGGTTGATTTTGTCCCAATTACTGGAAAGCAAAGTGCCCTGCTTGTACAAGACGATATTGTTGGTGAAGGTAAAAGAGGTATGGGGTTCCACCCGGGTGGCTTGTAGCTGTGAAAGCCGGTTATAGGCAAAAATATTGTTTTGAATCCGGTTTTCCTTTCCATAATGCTGATGAAAACCAGCATTTTTGCAGGCATAAACCAGATTGTTTTCCATAAGGATTCCGGTAGAGCCTTCGTCCGTATACAGGCCCCAACCCCCATAGGTCATCGAGTAAACATGGTGAATGTGATTGTGGCTTACTTCCGTTCCTTCCGACTTTCCGAGCGTGTAGATCCCGCCCATATCACTCAAATCACCCCAGCCCAAATGGTGAATGTGGTTAAATTTGATGCTGTTCCGTTTGGAAAAACTATGGTCGTACCCCCAGACCCAACCTACCGAAACGCCCGAATACCGGAAATTAGCTATTTCATTATGAGTTAGTTCGTTGTCATGGGCATGAAACAGCATGGCTCCGACCGCACAGGGAAAAACCCAGCCTCCATCGCGAATAATATTGTTGTCCACCTGGTTAAATCCAGCTAGTTTTTGCTCCAGATCCTCCGAATTGCCGGCAGCCAAGGGGCCGATCTTTACCCCTCCGGCACCCAGGTCGTGCAGGTAATTTTGGTGAAGTGTACTATTCGTTACCCCGTTTCGTAACCAGATGGCACCTACACCCGTATGGGCAATTTCGCATTTTCGAAAATGTACGCGATCAGCCCAGTCTACCATGACTACAGCGGGTATTGGAGCGGCTGCCTGTGCTGGCTCATTTCCGGAAATCGGGGTACGGTAGCCGGTAAATAAAAACCGCAATCCCTCAAAGTGTACGTTTCGAACCTTTTCTTCCTGAGAATTACCCGAAATCACCAGTAATTGTTCCGTGACTGGAGCAAATACCTCCGCGGTTTCCATGGTCTCTCCTTCTTCGGGGATGTAATATAAGGAGCCATCGGGATCCAGAAACCACTCTCCGGGAGCATCCAGCGCTGATTTCATATTTTCCACATAATACCTCGCTGTCTCATTAATGGGATTCCAGGGCTTCATGCCCCCACCGCTGATCCAGAATTGATGGCTAGTCTGATTGTAATGTTGGATGTATTTTCGGGTATTGTCCCATTTGTGGTAAAAAACAGCAAGGGCTTTCGAGGGCCTTGCGTCGAGCTGGAGTTTGCTTGCTTCCAGAGAATCAATGGTGATTTCCTGAATGGCAAACGCCGGAACCCGCTCCTCTTCTCCGTCAAAGAGGGTCTCCTTTACGGATTGGACTTCAAAAAACGCTCCCTTGTTAGGCGTTCTTGCCCGCGTAGCCCGCTTACCATTGACGTACAATTGCTCAAAATCCTTTCCGCTCACATCAGCCCGGTAAACACCCCCGCCAATAGACTCAAACCCGCTGACCTGCCTGGACCCAATGAAATTAACGGTTGCGCCTTCCGCGGCCCGGTAGGTAATCGAATGGGCCTCCGTGCCGCTGTCCGCCATTCCGAAATGAACCGGGGAGGAAATAAAATAGTCACCCGGGTGAAAAATCACCTGGATATTTTGGGTAAACTTCCCTTCCGCTTTCAGCTTACGGATAAACCGCTTTGCTCCCTCCATGGATTTCAGGGGTTGGGCCTGGCTGCCCGGGCCGGAATCCGCTCCCCGGGGGGAAACGTGGATTTCCTGCCCAAAACCCGTCACCGATAGCATCAACAAGAAAATAAAAAAAATAGACCAGGAAAACCGATTCAAACCAAACATAAAATTGAAATTAGTGAAATAATTAATTAATCCTATTGATTAAAAGTAAACAGAAAACACCTGTAGCCCAAGTGAATTTGGGATAAAATCAAGCGTAAAAGGCGGAAATAGCCATTAAACCCCTTCCTTTATAGGATTTAGCGGAGACCCATTTTGGTACAATCATCAGAACAAACACGAAATACAAAAATAATACAACAAAATACTATTTTATATTTACAAAAAATTAATCATAAAAACAAGTATTTTTTATTAAAAATTGTAATTTAATTTTATTAATTTTGAAATGTTAATCAATAATTCGGAACCAAAAAATCTAAAAAGAACCTAATAACCAGCGTTCTTTAGAGAAAAGCTTTTTTAATGATCGGAAACTATGGAAATGTACATTCTAATATCTGTGGCAGTAGGAATCAGTTTGGGACTTTTATTCATCATTAAGGCAGTTATATCAGCGGAAGATGATCCTGAAACGTTTGAGGAATTTAAACATGAGGGGAAATATCAAAAACCGGCTAACTGGAAAGTGGGAAAATTACCGGAGAAGGATGAAAAAAAAAACGCTCCGAGAATTCATCTGATCGACTTCAAGCCTGATTACAATCTACTAAGTCAAAATTAATACAATCGTCCCAGACGATTGTATTCGAGAGCTTTGTAGGTTTGGGTGCGACGTCTTAGAAAGATTCCCCGATAAAAAGGTAGAAACCGGTCCCTTCCTCGGTAAAGGCAAAATCGAGGCGCGTATAGATGTCTTTTTTAGGAAAAAGGAGAAACCGCAAGCCGGCACCGGCAGACCATACGGTATTATCCCATTTTAGGGCTTTCACCTCGGGAAAAACCTGACTTGCCCCTGCAAAAACAGCCGCCCCGATTCGCTTGCTAAACCCCAGGGGAAGGGGCAAGAAACGCATTTCTACTTGTCCGGCCAATTGATTGCGATCCCGGTACCTACCGGTATAATAGCCTCTCATCAGACTTTCCCCGCCCATCAGTGACAATTGGTTGAAAGGAACTTCTCCTGTTTGAAACTGCCCAAATACCTGGGCCGCAAAAACGTTGCTTTTGCCGACAGGACGATAAAAACGAGTGTCGGACAAAAAGCTGGTGAAATTAAATTCGCTTTTCCAGAAGGGATTGTACCTCATAACGGCCAATTCGGAAAAAAACCCGTCTCGTACATTCAGCACATTGTGCCGGTCATCGTAGACCAGTCCCAGTCCTAATCCCAGATTGGAACTTCCCCGATATCCAGCCGGTAGCACAATTGATTCCATTGATTCGGACGGCACAAATCGAACCTGGCTTAACCGCTGCCAATCCATTTCAAGACCAAAAAACAAATTTTTCCGAACCTTTTTTAAGACCCGCTCTTTGATCCAAATCTGATTGGCATCTACCCGGGCCAAGAAATCCGGAGGACTTTCGCTTCCTATACCATAATACAATAAGGGGAAACTTTGCAGCCGTATACGTCCCAAAAAAAACCATTTATCGCCCGGAGAATAATTGGCATGATCAATCCACAAACCGTATTGATTTTCAAGGGTAAAAAAGGTAAACCCGTTGATTTCACTTAATCGATGGGTGGTATCCCTATTGGCATAATAGACGTACAAAGCACTGAAACCAATCTCCCAGCTTGTCTCGGGCGCATAGGCCAGCGTAGGATACATTAGAAACTGTGGACGGGAAATATCACTGGTATCATTCAAAATCGAATTCAGATACCGCTTGACAAAACCCTGTGCATCCGCTTCTCCAAACAAAAGAAAGCTTCCCATAAGGAAAGCCGTAAACCAGCATTTATTAACCATGATTTTGCGCGTTCATAAAAATACCAAACTGGTAAAGTAACCTAATCTTCCGAGACCAATTGTTTAAGCTTTTCCATCATGCTTTCGTGTGATGGTAACTGAATCAAAAATAGTTCTTCCAGTAGTTCTTTTAACTCTCTCGGACTGGTTAAGGTTCGTTTCTGGCTTTCTTCATTTTTGCGGTGGATGGTAAAGCGGTTATTATGCAGGGCGTACCTGCCCCAGGGCATGCAGCGAGCTGCCATCAGTTCCTGCACAAATACGGATTGGGGGTGGGTGCACAAGTACCAGCTCACTACCTCGTAATCCGGCAGTAGTTGAGATTCCATTCCAAATCGATACAACAGTCGCCACTGTTCTTTCACCCAAATCTCCAGGTAATGGAAATCCCCTTTTTTTTGCAGACGGTAGCGTTCCAGCGGTGTTTCCTGCTCCTCCGTCTGATCCAGGGATAAGGGAGCCGTAAACGAAGCACCGCCAAAGCCGACATCCGCTATGTACTTCCTTCCATCCACCTGCACCAATAATAACATGTGGTCCCTGGGCTTAATTTGTCCATTCGGAACCTCCCAGAATACCCGCGCAGAAAGCCCTTTTACCAGAAACCCCATGGAATGCAGCACCTGCCCAAACAACAGGTTTTGTTCAAAACAATATCCTCCCCTCCCTTCCAAAACTAACTTTTGCAGCAAATCCGGCAATTCCAAGGTAAGTGGAATCCCTAAAAAGGGATTGATGTTTTCAAAGGGAATGGCCTGAGGATGCAAGTAATGCAATTCCTTCAGCGCATCAAGCGTTGGCTCTCCGTCTCCCCGATACCCGACCCGGCTGAAATAGGCCTGCAAGGAACGCTCGTCCAGCCGGTCATTAAAAAGTCGTAAATCATTTAGGTTTTCGCACATTCTTCACTGATTTTTCAAATAAAAATACGCTTTCCAAGCCAATTCAAATAATTTCATTCGATAAAATTAGCTCCAAGCGGAGGGTAGAAAGCGCAGCGGAGGTAAAATTAAAATCAAGAAACTGGGATTACCAATCATTTCCTGTATCTTAAAAACAAAAATAAAGGTGAAAAGCGTGTGCAACCGTCTGGATTCCAAAAAAAAAATTGCAAACCCAAAGCCGTTACAACACATGGAAAAGAAATATGACCCTTCCCGGAGGAAATTTCTAGTTACTACAACACTGGCTGCCGCCTCGATGGGATTTAATCCACCGCTCTGGGCAGCAAGCCAATCCCAATCGGTAGAAACGGATGAAGGCCCCGTAAAAGCCGCCTTTGCCGAAGGAGACATATCTCCGGAAATTGGCATGGAGCAACCGGGCAACTACGGCAAGCAGTACCACCAGTCCTTCCACGATCCCTGTAAGGTTCGCATTGCCGCCTTTCAGTCCGGCTCCAATAAGGCACTGATTATCTCCATGGACGCCCTGGCCGTATACCAGCCCTGGGTGGATGAAATCAAACACCATATACAGGAAAAAGCTAAAATTAAGGACGGTGACATCTTGATCGCCGCTTCCCACTCCCATTCCTCCGGCCCCACGGCCATGGTCCAACCGGGACAATACGATCATGCCCCTGCCTTTATTCGGGAGTTGGCCTATGAGAAATCCTCCTGTGCCGACCCGGCTTACTTGGAAGTCGTTAAGGAGGTAACCCTTAGCACTGCCCTCCATGCCTTGGATAAGCTTACGGAAGTCAACATAGGAATGGGAAGTGGCGTAGCAGAAAAAGTAGCCTTTAATCGAAGGTTTTTGATGAAAAATGGCAGGACTTACACCCATCCCGGGCAATTGAACCCAGACATTTTGCAGGTAGCCGGGCCCATAGACCCGGAAGTCGGAGTGATCGGGACCTGGGATTCGGAGGGCAAACTAATCGGCTGTCTGGTAAATTATGCCTGCCATACCACTACCAACCCCGGCGGCATTTCAGCTAACTGGGTGTATTATATGGAGCAAACGATTCGGGGTGCCTTTGGGCAGGATTGTGTCGTTGTGTTTTTGCAAGGAGCCAGTGGTGATGTGACCCAGGTAAATAACCGAAACCCGGACATTCATCCCTCCGGCGAAGATTGGGCCCGACTAGTGGGTGCCAGCGTAGGGGCAGAAGCTGTAAAAACCCTCCTGCAAATTCCCAAATCAAACCGTATGAAAATTCGCTCCCATGCCACCATCTTGTCCTTAAAAAGAAGAATGCCCACTGAGGCAGTGGTCCGGGAAGCCATGAAAATGGTAAAAAAGACTCCGGAACAGGTTGGCAGGACTGCCTGGATTTTTGCCAAGGAAACCGTCTTGCTGGACAGCTGGGGAAGACAAAACCCCGTTCATAAACTTCCCTTGCAGGCCATTCAAATCGGGCCTGCAGTACTGACAGCCAATCCGGCAGAGTTCTTCTGCGAATTGGGTCTCGAACTAAAATCAAAAAGTGTCTTTCCATTCACCTTTCCGGTGACCATGGCAAACGATTGCGTGGGATACGTACCTACTACCAAAGCCTTCGAGCCGGATGGTGGTGGGTATGAAACCCGGCTGACTTCCTATAGCAACCTGGAGGTGAATGCCGGAACCAAAATCGTCGCTTCCAGCCTGGAACTCATCCGCCAATTGAATCCTGATCCGCTTCCTCAGCATCCCAAAGCGCCGCCCTTTAGCGGGAAGCCCTGGAATTATGGCAATGTGCCCCCGGAAACAGGTCGGTAATTTTAACACTACCCTATACTGATGTCGATGATCTTACGCTGCATTAACTCCCTTCTTTTTGGTATCCTTATACCCATGCTCCTTTTTTCCTGCCAGAAGGGCAGTGATGAAAAAGAAATTCAGCCTGTCTTTGAACGGCAGGAAAACCCCGTTAATTCCTTTCTTTACACGTATCCCGATTCTGCCGAACTCAAAGCCGCCCTGGCGGCTTTCCAACTGGAACCTGGCTTACAAATTGACCTGATTGCGGCAGAGCCCCTGGTTGCCGACCCTGCTGCATTTGCTTTTGACGAGCGGGGGGTAATGTATGTGGCCGAGAATACCGGTTACCCGGATCCGATGGATGGATCTGCAGCCGAGAACCTGGGTAAAATAGCCCGGCTGGAAGACCGGGACGGGGATGGGAAATACGATTACCGGACGGTATTTGCGGATGATCTTGGGTATCCCAACGGCATCCTGCCTTGGAAAGGCGGAGTGTTTGTCACCTGCGCCCCCCATCTGTATTACCTGAAAGATACCAATGGAAATGGCAAAGCGGATGTTCGTGAAATTGTCCTGACGGGATTTGACACCAGCCGAACGGCGCAAATCCGCGTCAGCCACCCTATTTTGGGATTGGATGGGTGGATTTACCTTACCTCAGGCCTAACGGGAGGAGATGTTTATGCGCCCTCCCGACCCGATACCAAACCATTGATCTTCACCTCCTCGGACAGCCGCTTTCATCCCGAAACCTTGGACGTTGAACTTACCGGTGGAAAGAGCCAGTTTGGGTTGGCTTTTGATGCCTTTGGCCGAAGATTTGGCACCAGCAACCGCCATCCCCTGCAGCACATTGTCCTGGAAACCGAACAACTGGATCAGAATCCTAATCTTTTGCGTACGTCCACTATACAGAACGTTTCTCCGGTAGAGTCGGAAGCACTGGTTTTCCCCATTAGTTCCTCCGTGACCACGGCAGCCTATATTCCCAAGCTAATGGGCCGTTCACATGACGGCACTTTTACCTCCGCATGCGGCACCTTGATTTATCAAAGCATGGGCCTTTCAAAAATGCATCAAGGGAACGCCTTTATCTGTGAACCCGCTCAAAACCTGGTTCAACGACAGAAGCTGGAAAAAGAAGGAGCCAGTTTCTCTTCTTCCAGGGTTCATGATGGCTGGGAATTTTTATCCTCCACGGACACCTGGTTTAACCCGGTTTTTCTCGCTCATGGGCCGCGCGGTGCGCTGTATCTGGCCGATATGTACCGGAAAATCATCGATCATCCCTCCTATGTGCCGGAGGAGGCCAGGGAGAAATTGGATTTTTCCAGCGGCAAAAACAAAGGAAGGATCTACCGGGTTAGCAACCAGTCTTTCCACTACCAGGAACTTGATTTCGTTTTTCCCAAAAAGGATCCGGTAAGTCTGCCTGAAACCCTACAAGCCTTAACCTCCACGGATGCCTGGTCCAGGGAAACGGCATTCAGATTATTACTGGAAGCCAAACCAAAAGAAATCAGCCCTGAGTTAAAATCGCTTGCTACGGGTGCTTCCCTGCCCGAAACTCGCGTCAGGGCGCTCTGGCTGCTGCAACATTTGACGGCCTTGGAGGAAAGTACGCTCCTAGCGGCATTGAAAGACCCAGATCCGGGTGTCAGGGAGCAGGCACTCCAACTAGCCCAACTCCACCAGCTAACCGCATCATCCCTACAAAATCAACTGTTTCTGATGGCTGAAGATTCGGACCCAAGAGTCCGCTTTGTGGCCGCCCTGGTAATAGGTGGCCAACCCGGCAGTTCAAAATTACTCCCGCTGGCCCAGATAGCCGTCCGGGATGCCGCGGACCCCTGGTTACGAACCGCTGTGCTTTCAGGCCTGAGCGATCAATCGCTGCAATTCTTACCGATCCTGGATAGCCTGGCAGCAAAATCCACTGGAAACGGTTTAAAAACCCTTTTTGGTGATCTTGGAGAGCTGCTGGGCGGTTCCCTTTCCTTTATCGATTCCAAAAAGCTGGTTTCCGGGTATTTGGAAAGAAAAAACACCGCCAATGGTTTGTTTTTCCTGGCAGGAATGTTTCAAGGGCTGGATAAAAATCCAGAATCTCCAGAGGCGTATTTAAATTCACTGCCGTTACCTGAAAAGGTGCAGCAAGAATGGATAGCAGAACTTTCCGAAACGGTAACCTTGGAAACGCTTCCTCTCGATCAGCGTGTTCAGGCCACAGCTTTACTGGGGTATTTTCCGAAAGGACCATCTGAAACAATCCTGGCTGGCCTGCTCGCACCCTATCAGCCTATCGAAATTCAACTGGCTGCCGTGCGTGCGCTTTCGAGACTAAATCCAACTCAGGCGGGTAAAGTACTTACTCAGGCTGAAAAATGGAAAAGCTATACCCCTCAGGTGAAGGCGGCTGTTTTGAATGAGCTACTTCAGGATCCGGTATTACTGGAACAGCTCATTGTAGCATTGGAAGCAGGCGACATCGCTCCCTCAGCCATCCCTTCTACCACCCGGCAAAGCCTGATGAAATCTAAAAATGAACGGGTAAGAATAGCAGCAAATAAGCTATTTGACCCCATGGAAGAAGGTGGCAGGATGCAGGTCTATGAACAATACAGCGGGGTATTGGAAATGGAAGGAAATGGTCTGAATGGAAAACCGGTATTTATGACCCACTGCTCCGTTTGCCACAGCCATTCGGGTGAAGGTGGGCAGGTAGGTCCCGATTTAACAGGTATCAACAACCAACCCGCTTCTGCCCTGTTATTGCATACACTGGTACCCAATTATGAAATACTACCCGACTACCAAACCGTGCTGGTGGAAACGGTAGCCGGCAAGCAGCTTACCGGCAGAATTATGGCCGAATCTGCCCATTCTTTGAGCCTAAAAACAACTTTTGGAACCGATGAAACCCTGCCCCGCGACCGAATTGCCAACATAGAAACAACCGGGACCTCCCTGATGCCAGATGGACTGGAACAAAATATGAGTAGACAGGATCTCGCTGACTTGATAGCCTTTCTTAAGCAAAAAAACAGGCCCGAAGCAGTCAGCCCCTAATCAACGCCGAAGCAGCGAAATAGCTGCTTCTATCAGGTTATCTTCTCCTCTTTGCATGGCTGCCGGATCCAGGTCAAGTCTTAAATCTACCAGAACTCCATCTTCCAGTTGACGGTTTTCCAGGTCCACGGTTTGGGTCGCTGAAAACCGGTACGTCCAGCCGTTTGGCAGTTCTCCAAAAACCGGGGTACCTCCTCCCCCGCCGGTTTGATCACCCAAGAGGAGTGCATTGGGAAGTGTGTTCATCATCTGAGCAAAAAAACTCGTGGCACTGTAGGACCTTCGATTGGTCAGGACGATTACCAAACCTGTAAAGGTATCTTCCTCCCAGGGGCTAAGGATCATCGGCTCCCAGGGCCCAAACTCCTCCGGCCCCGGTCCCGATTTAATTCGTTGCCGGGCATATTCCATTTCTTCCTCAGCAAAGGCGGATGCCAATAATACTGCATTGCTCAGATTACCCCCTCCATTGTTTCTTACATCGATGATGACACCCCGGCTTCTTTTGGCTCTTTCTACTACCACCTGAAGGTTGGATTCAGAAATCCGCTGAGCAAAAGAACGGTAATTAACATACAGCACCTCATCCAACACCTGGTGAAGCAGGGGGCCGCTGATCCAGTAGTCCGCACCTAAATATTCCTGTTCGATCAGGTTTTCATCGTAATTGACCGGAAACTCCTGATACCATTCCCAGTTTCGGCTTCGGTTAAAACCGGTACTTAAATTCACATGTCCATCCCGGAGCTCGAATAACATGTCAGCCAATAGCTCATACAATTCCAATTGCCCCATGTCATCCGATACCCTGGCCCGGTACCTTTCCCTTATCTGTTCCCAATCAATTCCCTTGTGGGAAAAGAAAGAATACCTGTCGTTGACATCTTCCCATAAACGATCAAATACCTCAATAGCATCCGGTGAAGGGTCCGTGGGAAGAACCCATTGTTCACAAGAAAACAGAAAAAAGACCAAAATCCAGAAATAGCGTGCTTGCTTTACCATAAACGTATCGTTACCATTACCAAAACTGCATGTCCCAGTCGTTGCACCGGCTGACCTCCTCCCAGGGTAGAAATTTCAGGTCGGTACCTTATGGCCAGGCTATTGCCGGTGGGTAAGGTCCATACCAAGCTGGATTCCAGTCCCATACTCCAATCTTTTCCGGCAAAAAAAGGATTTACCGCTCGAAGTAAATTTCCAAACCCGGTCTCCTCTTCGGAAAGGCCTTCAGGGTCAGCCCCTATATAGCCCGATTTAACTTGAAACCCCACTACCTGCCAATGCGCCACTGTTTGCCACTTGAAGGATTGACCTTTCCACTCAAATGGATATATATAGCGCAGTGCAGGACCAACAGCGGTAAAATAATCGTACCGCAGGCTATAATTTGTAAAGCCATTATGCCTTCGGATGTTAAAAACATTTTGATTGGCCCATCCCCAATGAAAGCCCCTTTCCGCTGGGGACGCTTTATGATAAAAGGTGTAATTCAATACCCCCGCAGATAATGAATTCAGGGAATTTCCAAAGCGGTTGGTCAAGGGGCCATAACCAAATTCGAATTGGAAAGTCTCTGTTTTATGGGGAGATTCAATCCCAAAGGTAGCCAGGCTAAAACTTCGGTTACCACTGTAGATCATCGGCGAAAACCCCCGGTCCCGGCCCGACTGGAGCTGCAAACCGGTGGCCAGCCAGAGGTTTCCTTTCGTTTGAGAAAAGGCAGCTGTAGCCGCACCAAAGGCCAGTAGAAATGGGAGAATGAAATTAGGGGAGAAAAATCGCATTATCTTTTATTCTTTTGTTTGCCAAAGCAATTGCTAAAAGTAATAAAATCTGGAAATATTCCTGTTTGCCGGGTAGAATTCAACCGATATTTTTCTAATTTCATGTCTGGAAATTTTTAAAATAAATCGTCATGAAATTCACTCTATTCTTTTCTTTTATCCTTTTTTTTACCTGGAACCTCAGCATGGCGCAGGAAAGCTTTTTAGGCATACAAAACAGCCAGCGTAAAGGCATGATCAATGCATTGATGAATCCTGCGGAGTTAAATAATCTCACCAAAAAAGTGGAAGTATCCTTTTTTGCAGTGGGAGAAGCAATGGATAACAACATGCTCTCTTTTCAGGATATCATCTCAGACCCTGGCCAATGGGAAAACCTGTTTCAATCTGTTTCGGATCCGGTAAATCTACGTACTGATTTCGCTGTTTTAGGTCCTTCCGCAGGCATCCGGTTTGATAAATGGTCCCTTGGACTCACCTCTCAGCTGAGGGGCAAGATAGATGTTATTGATTTTAATCCGGATTTAGGGGATGCCATTGTAAGCGAAAGTACCTCCGGTACCACCAATCAGGCACAGTTGGACATTCCCTATAATCAACGTATCAATGCCGTTGGATGGATGGAATTGGGTTTAATGGCCGGGACCTCGATTTGGGAGACCGAAACCCAATCCCTCTCGTTAGGAGGACATTTTAAACTTTTATTTCCTGGTACCTATGCCAATTTCGGTATGGATGAAATTCAGGCTACGCTGCTGTCGGGACCTGATCAGATCCGGCTGACAGATTCCCGGGGTAACCTAAACCTATCCTACGATGATCGCTGGGATACTGGAAACGGGCTAGCCTTCGATACGGATTTATGGAGGGGTTTTGCTCCAAAAGGTTTTGCTATGGATCTGGGCTTGAATTACCTGCTGAAGCGGGGAGATAAACCCTTTGTCAACCTGGGTTTGTCCCTGAAAAATCTAGGAGGGATGACGACTACAGAAAACCAAACCACGCGAAATTATACCATGAATATTCCGGAAAATGAATCCTTTCGCATCGATAATCTACAGGGTTCGGCGGCGGAAATTGAACAGCAATTGGTTGATAGCGGCTATTTTACCATTTCCAATGACATTTCGCAAAACCGCATACAGTTGCCCCAATTTTTGGCCGCCTATGTTGAGTTTAGCCCGGTGAGGCAATTCCAGATTTCCCTATATGGACAAAAGAGAATGCAGGATGAAAATAGAAACAGCCAGCTAAGTTCGTCAGATCTGCTGGTATTGACCCCCCGGTTCATTGCCGGAAAGCTAGAAGTGTATTCCCCCTGGATGCAGCATCAGGTGTCGGGACTGACGGGTGGGTTGGGCTTACAGTATGGGGGCTTCTTTCTTGGCAGCCAGTCCATTCTAACCGGTCTGATGGGGGACAGTAACCGATTGGATGTCCATTTTGGCTTATCCTGGGGCTTTTGAGCGGTTACTGCGGCAGCGGTCCGAACAATACAGAACTTGTTCCCAATTTTTTTCCCATTTTTTTCTCCAGGTAAACGGCCTCCCGCATACCGGGCAAATTTTCTGTGGAAACGGTCTTTGCATCTGTTCAGGGCAAGGGTGAATTTATTTAATGATTTCCCTGATATTTTGTTCAGACAAATCGGAAAAAGATTTTCCGCTCCTGTTAAAGAAAAAATACTGTTTCGTAGCCGCCCCGGGCCACATTTCTGTAAATAATTGGTCCTTTCACAATTGGAATTGCTATATTGGATTGTCAATAGAAACCGTTTAACCCAACGAATATTCATGTTATCCAACGAGCAAAAGAAACAAATTGAAATCCAGGGAATGCCCCTTGATACCGTAGAAGAACAGCTAAGAAACTTTGAAAAAGGCTTTCCATTTTTAGAAATCCAGAATCCCGCAAAAATCGGGGAAGGAATTCGGGTGCTGAATGAGCAAGCGTTGAAAAAAGCAATGGAAGATTACGAGGCTGCTGCTCCTTCGAAGGTACTGGTAAAGTTTGTTCCGGCCAGCGGTGCGGCCAGCCGGATGTTTAAAAATCTATTCGGGTTCCTGGAACAAGAGAACCCCTCACTGGAAAAAGACTCCTTTGTCCGGCAATTTTTTGATTCCCTCAAATCATTTGCGTTTTACGAGGATTTGGATAATGAATTGAAAAAAGCAGGCAGCAGTGTGGATGCGGCCTTAAAAGAAAAGAACTATAAAAGCATCTTACGCATGCTTCTGGAGGATGAAGGACTTGGATACGGAAATTTACCCAAAGGCCTGTTAAAATTCCATGCCTACGGAAATGAAAACAGGACTCCCGTAGAGGAGCACTTCGTGGAAGGAGCTCAGTATGGAGCCGGCAAAGAGCATACGGTACGATTACATTTTACCGTTTCCCCGGAGCACCAAGAGAAATTTGAGCAAAAGGTAGCGGAGGTGAAACCGGCTATGGAAAAGAATTTTGGAGTGAAATTTGAGATCGAATTTTCTCAGCAACAAAAGGCTACCGACACCATAGCTGTAGACCTGGACAACCAACCGTTTGCAGAAGAAGGTGGGGAAATCCTCTTTCGCCCTGCTGGCCATGGCGCCTTGCTGGCAAACCTGAATGAAATTGAGGCCGATCTGGTATTTATTAAAAATATTGACAACGTGGTACCAGACCGGTTAAAAGACACCACTACCCGGTATAAAAAAGCCATTGGAGGAGTCTTGCTGCAAGCGCAGTCCAGCACCTTTCAGGCCTTAAAAGACCTGGATGAGGAAGTAAGCGAAGCCTCCGTGGCGAATGCCCGAAAGGTATTTACCGAAACGATTGGAGGCAAGCTACCCGATTCTTTTTCATCCATGGGCCTGGAAGAAAAAGCACGCTATCTTCGGGAAAAACTCAATCGTCCTATCCGGGTATGCGGAATGGTTGAAAATACCGGCGAGCCCGGTGGAGGGCCTTTTTGGGTAAAAGAAGCGGATGGGTCGCTTTCCCTGCAAATTGGAGAAACCGCCCAGCTAAATCTGGACGATCCGGATCAGCAGGCCAAATTACAAGCGGCAACCCATTTTAATCCGACCGACCTGGTCTGTGGGATTCGGGATTACCAGGGAAAGGCCTTTGACTTGATGGCGTTTAGGGACCCGAAAACCGGCTTCATCACTCAAAAATCCAAAAGCGGAAGGGACTTAAAAGCCCAGGAGCTTCCAGGCCTCTGGAATGGCTCCATGGCCCACTGGAACTCGATTTTCGTGGAAGTACCCCTGATCACTTTCAACCCGGTCAAAACCATTAATGATCTATTACGTGATGTACATCAATAAATCGATAACCTATCCAACCAACTATTCATCCATGCACTACATACATTTTATTTCCAGAAGAATCCTTGCTATCGTTTTCTTTAGCTTGTTATCGATGATATTGATATCCTCTCCCGCATTGGCGCAGATTGGCGTGGGCGCAGAGCCCCCAAAAGAGGCCGAACTGCTTTTTAATGGCAAAAAAAGCTCCCTCCATAAAAACTGGACCTACTGGGAAGGGCCCAGGCTAGCTGCCAAATTACCCATAAAATGGGAGATTGTGCCGGATCCGGTAGATAAAGGCACCGCGGTTAGTGCCAATGATCCTGCCGGAGCTGGTGGAAAATATGGGGCTGCCGATATTGTCACCAAACAAAAATTTACCGATTTTCGCTTGCATGTGGAATTCCTGATAAAAGAGGAAGGGGGCAATAGCGGTGTCTACCTGCAAAACCGGTACGAGATACAGATATTGGATGGAGATAGCACCGATCATGGCATGGCCGCAGTGATTAACGAAAAGGCGGCTCCTTACCGGGTTTACAAGGGACTGGGCCAGTGGAATGCTTATGACATACAGTTTCGCGCCGCCCGGTTTGATGAAAGTGGAAAGGTAACCGACAAGGCGATGACCACCATCTATTTTAATGGTGAAAAGATACACGAAAACGTACCCATTCAACAGGTCTGGGGAGGAGCAAATTCAGGTCTGGATGGGGGTAGAGATGGAGGAAAGGGCATCACCGACCGTCCGGGAGGAATTAAGCTTCAGGCCGAAGGTCACGAGGTATTGTTCCGAAATATATGGGTGCAACGCCTGGCCCTTGATGAACCGGATACGAATTTCTAACTCCCGCCGCAGTCCACAGGATTAAATGCGATTCCAAATTGCATTTTTCATTCTGGCAAAATTTTTGATCATTCGCTATTTAAAAATACTATGAACTTTAAACGCATATTTGGCCCCTTGCTTACATTGATAGGATTGGGTGGTCTTATTTATGGAGCGTATCTTTTTTTGGTTCCGGAGGATGGAGATTGGAAAACGATACTGGTGCTGTTAGTTTTGGGCCTGATTTTTTTTAGTTCCGGATTGGGCCTATTAAAAACGACCAAAGACCGAAGTTAAGGCCTGTACATCCCCGTATCCGGACTCCGTTCGTAAAATGGAAATAGGGCAAGGTTGTAAGTTTCAGGAATAAAGATTATGTTAAGGGGTGGATTATCACCATTATCTTTATTAAATTAATGAAAACCCAACACCTTACCGCAGGATTGGCACTGCTGATCCTCCATTCCTGTCAGCAACCCAGGCAAGTTACCAGCAAGGTTGACCTTCCCGATCCCCGGGCTTCTACCTATGTGGAAGCAGATCCCGATCCCATCTATGCTGCCCATGTCCGGACGACTCCCTTTCAAACTCCGGAAGAAGAAATGGCGGATTTCGTTCTTCCCCCCGGATTTGAGGTGAGTTTGTTTGCCTCCGAACCGGACATTACCAAACCCATCAACATGGCCTTTGATGAAAAAGGGAGGTTATGGGTAAGTCAATCGTCAGAATACCCTATCAAAGCAGGTGCAGGGCAGGGAACGGATCGAATTAGCATTCTGGAAGATACCGATAAGGATGGAAAAGCAGATAAAATCACGCATTTTGCAGAAGATCTGAATATCCCCATTGGGGTGCAGCCGGTAAAAGGAGGTGCCGTGGGATTTAGCATTCCAAACCTCTACCGTTTTTACGATACGGATGGGGACGATAAAGCCGATAAGCGGGAAGTGCTGCTCGGTCCCTTCGAAACCCGGGACACCCACGGCATGGTCAATAACCTTTTCCGAGGGTTTGACGGATGGATACATGCCTCCCATGGCTTCAGTAATGTTTCTACCGTAGCAGGAAAAGACGGGGATTCCATTAAAATGGTCTCCGGCAATACATTCCGCTTAAAATTAGACGGCAGCCGGGCAGAAAAAACCAGTGATGGCAGAATCAACCCCTTTGGTTCGGACCTTGATGCACTGGGATACCACTATTCAGCCGATTGTCATACCCTTCCCATTTATCAGCTCATCCGAAACGGAAATTACACCCAATGGGGGAAAAAGGAACCCAATAGAGGCTTCGCTCCTACCATGATGGATTACGGGCTTAATTCTACCGCTCTTTCAGGCCTGGTTTATTACACGGACACGCAATTTCCCGAAGCGTATCAAAACAGTTTTTATTCCGGTGATGTGGTTACCTGCCGCATCAGTAGAAGCACCATGAATTTTACCGGATCCACGCCGCAGGCGACCAGGCAGGCCGATTTTCTGGTTAGTAAAGATCCCTGGTTCCGACCCGTAGACATCAAGGTGGGGCCAGATGGTGCGCTGTACGTAGCCGATTTTTACAACCCCATTATCGGGCACTATGAGGTGCCCCTGGATCATCCGGAACGAGACCGTACCAGCGGCCGTATTTGGAAAATCACCTACCAGGGCCAGGAAAGACCCGTGACGGACTGGTCCAGGGCAAGCATGGCGCGGCTGATAGAAGCCCTTGAAGATCCGGTCCTACAGACCCGCTTGCTCGCCACCGATGAATTGGTGGACCGGTATCAGGCAGAGGCCGTTCCTTCACTTGAGAAAATCGTAAACCATAAACGCAGCCCCTCCCGGCAACTGGTGCAGGCCTTGTGGGCACTCTACCGGATGGATGCGCTATCTGAGGCTAAGCTGGGGAAAATGTTGAATCATCCGGACCCTTTAGTGAGGGTGCATGCCCATCGAGTTTTAGGGGAACATGTGGTATTTAATGACACGCAGTTTCAGTGGACGCTGGAGGGACTGAAAGACAGTAGCCCACATGTACAGCGCGTAGCCGCAGAAAACCTGATCCTTCATCAGGATGTGAAAATGATTCGCCCTCTGATGCAAACCTATATGGAAACACCGGAAGTCGACAGCCACCTACGTTATGCCCTGCAACATGCTTTTTATAACCACGCTAAACAAGCGGAAATCGCAATGGCCATCGCCAGCGGTTCCTGGAATGAAGCGGAAGCCGAGCAAGTAGCCCTGGTATTTTCAGACGTTCATTCTCGCATCGCCGGAGAATATTTACTGGACTATCTACAAAATAACACGGTGTCAGAAAACCGGTTTTTGCCCTATTTGACATCCATCGCCCGAACCCTTCCCGCATCCAGAATGGCTGTGTTGGTACAAGTAGCCAGGCAAAAGGGAGGCGAAATCGCCCCGTATCGAAAAGCCCTTGCCATCAATGAAGGCTTGGTACAGCAGGGCATGGACTGGCCCGCAGAAATTAAGAACTGGAACCTTTCACTTAGCAAACAGATTCTGGATCAGCTTTCGGCCAAATCCACCCTGAGTGAAGAAGAATCGGAGTGCTTGCAGTTCGCCGCCGAAATGTCCGAAACTCTGAAAGTTCGCGAGCACCTCCCCCACCTACGACAGATGCTTGGCAATCCTTATTTAAAAGAAGACCTGCGGATAATGGCGGCAAATGCCCTGGTAGAAACCGATCCGGTGGCACAAGTGAATCATTTACAAAAATGGTTGACCGACCCGGAGCATCCACTGAGTTTTCGACGAAAAATCGCCGGTTCCATGGCCAGATTCAGTTCCAGTCAGACGTTAGACCTACTATCAACCGGCATGCGCAATGCTCCTATGGAGCTACAGGAATCCATCGCTGCCTTACTGGCCTCTGAAAATGCCGGAAAAGATAAGTTAATTTCCCTGATCAGGGAAGGTCAGGCACCCGCCAGAATATTGAAAAACCGAACGGTAGAAGAAAACTTCCTTTCAGGGGCTCGAGAAATCCAAAAAGAGGCATTTACTTCCCTCACTGAAAACCTCCTGCCGGTCAGCGAAGAACGGGAAAGGTTAATTGCAGAACGCGTGGATCATTTTGAGCAGAGCGAAGCGCAGGTGGTATCCGGCAGAACATTATACGAACAGCATTGCAGCATGTGCCATCGTATCGAAGAAGGCGGAGGCATGATTGGGCCCCAACTGGACGGTATTGGTAATTGGGGACTTTCCGCCCTGGCCACCAAAGTACTGGACCCCAACCGAAACATTTCCGAAAACTTCCGTACCTATACGCTGAAACTCAAAAATGGGCAAACCCGTTCCGGGCTCTTCCGGCGGGAAGAAGGACAGGTAATCGTGATGGCAGACCAGAGTGGACAGGAATTTTCCGTTCCCAAAACCGATATTATTGAACAAACCGCCTCTACCATTACGCTGATGCCGGATTATTTCAGCACCACCTTGAACCAGGAACAGTTCAACGATTTGATGAATTACCTACTTAACCTTAGATAAGATGTTATACCGATTCGCCTTTAATGCCAAATTTCCGACTGCTCTCATCGTCCTGATGGGAAGCCTGTGGTCATTTGCCTGCCTGGCGCAGCAAAACCAATCCGGCACACCTGCTAAAGCTATTTCCTTCAAGAAACATACCCTCAGCACCACCTTTCTGGCAGAGGGAGTAGCCATCGGGGATGTCAACCAGGATGGCTTGATGGACGTGATGGCCGGGGCTTATTGGTTTGAAGCACCGGATTGGACGGCCCACGAACTGGAAGAACCGCAAACATTTCATTACGACAAGGGCTACAGCAATGCCTTTATTAGCTACGGCATGGATGTCAATCAAGACGGATGGGTAGATTTTGTCCGAATTGGTTTTCCCGGGAAGGAGGTACAATGGTTTGAAAATCCCAAAAACCAGCCCGGACACTGGAAGGTCCACCTGATTCACCAATCGCTTGGCAACGAGTCGGCAGGCTTTTTTGATGTAGACCGGGACGGTATCAAGGATATCGTAGGCAGCATTCCGGAAACGGGAGAAATGGTCTGGTTCAAAGCACCTGCCGGCCCAGACAATCTGGAATGGACAAAATACCCGATCAGTGAAAAAGAAAGTCCGGGCACGGCGCAGTTTGCCCACGGTATGGGCATGGGGGACATCAACGGGGATGGAAGGGAGGACCTGCTCATCACAGCGGGTTGGTGGGAAGCCCCCGAAGACCCTACCAAAGGCCCCTGGGAATTTCACGCCGCCAATCTGGGCGAACCAGCAGCACAAATGTACGTGCAGGATTTCAATGCAGACGGTCTGCCGGATGTGGTTTCATCCTCTGCCCATCAATTGGGTATCTGGTGGCACGAACAGAAAAAATCCGGGCAGTGGGAAACCCACCTGATCGACGATTCCTTTACGCAAACGCATGGAATGGAATTGGTGGATATCAATGGAGACGGGCATCCGGACCTGGTTACCGGTAAACGGTATTTTGCCCATATGGGAAACGACCCCGGAGAATACGACACCCCCTATTTGTCCTGGTACGAATTTGTTCCGGGGCCTGACCCTGAGTGGATCCAGCATGTGATCGATACCGATTCCGGTGTGGGGGTTCATGTGATTACAGAAGACTTTAACGGCAACGGGCTGGTGGATATCGTGGTAGCCAATAAAAAGGGAGTATTTGTATTTGAGCAACTGAGATGAGGTCCCAATGCTAAAGTCGGGGTATTGGCTGAGCTGCTGAATTGCGGTACCTGCGCGGTATTTCCAGGCCCCAATACCTGATAAGGAACCATATTCAGAGATTTCTTTGTCCTCATCTAATCGGGCAAGTCCAGCGGATACAGCTAATACGCCCGCACGCGGTCCTTGTGGATACCAATCCTTTTTATGGTGGCTCAATTGATCTCCAATACTGTACAAGAAAACCAGCTTATAAGGACGGCAAAGCTACAAGCGTATACCCCATTTGTCGGAAATCGTTAACTACTATTTTTTTCTTCAATCCGCATCCTAGCGAAGCGATTCCACTTCTCGGGGAGAAGTTTCCAGCGGCTCGCCAAGTATCCTTGATCCATCGGCCGTAATCAAAAAATCATCCTCGATGCGGATACCACCAAACGTGCGGTATTTTTCCAACTTCTCATAATCAATAAAGTCCTTGCACCGGTTTTGGGCCTGCCAGGAATCCATGAGCTGGGGTATAAAATAAATTCCCGGTTCTACGGTAAGTACTTGTCCCTTTGCTAATTCTTTTCCCAATCGCAGGGATTTAAGGCCAAATTGACTGCTTTTTTTCAGTTCATCGGTATAGCCCACAATGGCTTCCCCCAGATCTTCCATATCGTGAACGTCCAGGCCCATCAGGTGTCCAAGTCCACAGGGAAAAAACAAGGCATGCGCTCCCTGCTGAACAGCTTCCTCCACGTCGCCTTTCATCAGTCCGAGGGTTTTAAGTCCCTCCACTAACTGCTTACAGGCCAGTAGGTGAATATCCAAAAACCGAACCCCCGGCTTCAGTGCTTCAATTGCCGCCCTATGGGCATTCCAAACTACTTCGTATATTTCTCTTTGGGATGCCGAAAACTGCTTCCCCACCGGAAAGGTACGGGTAATATCTCCTGCATAGTGCATGGCCGACTCGGTGCCAAAATCAGCCAGTAATAACCTCCCCTCCTCCAGTTTGTTCCCATAATGGTGGTTATGAAGGGTCTGCCCATTGATAGTAATAATGGGAGGAAAGGAAAGCCCTCCTCCTCCGGCAAGTGCTTCTCCGTTCACCAAACCGAGTAATTCGTATTCGTACATACCCGGTCGAGCCAGTTGCATGACTTTCCGGTGTAGTTGTACCGTTTGATTCACCGCTTTGGTTATTTCCACCATTTCTTCCTCAGACTTAATGGATCGTAACCTCGCAACGGCTTTGATAAATTCTTCAGAAACCTGCAGGGGAAGCTGATCTATATGAAGATGAAACCAATGCATGAGTTTCAGGCAATTTTCCGGTCGGTAAGGAGGCAGGTAATGGATCTTCCTGTGAGAGGCTTTGGCCAGGTAGGTTGCTGCTTCTTTCCAGGGCAAGGTTTGAGCAACTCCGACAGCCCGGGCCAAATCCGCCAATTTGGGTTGATCCCCATGCCAAACCAGTTGTTCCGTAGTTAGCTCGTCTCCGAAGATGATTTCCTTATCTTCGTCAATATCTATAACCGCCGCTAATCCGGGTACATCCAGTCCAAAAAAATACAAGAAAGAACTATCCTGCCGGAATGGATACCAGTTATCTTTAAAATTACTGCTACTTTCCTCGTTTCCTAAAAACAACAAGACACCCCCTTTCATGATTTTTTTGAGGTTTTTTCTTCTTTCAATGTACGTTTCTGTCGAAAATAAATGCATTGCGGTTAAAATCAGTTGGTATCCTTACGAGTTAAAATGGCCGTCTACACGCTAAACTTCTGCAAAATAGTTGGAATTTACAGGTTTATTAGAGTGAAATTCTCTCCCAGGTTGGTAAGGTGGGTCTCAAGGCCAGGGAATCCTCTATAATTTTGACTACCCGTTCGCGTTCTTTTCCTGCAAGCATCAGTCGGGGTGCCCGTACGTATTCGGTTCCCAATCCAGTGGCTACTTCAGCCAGTTTGATATATTGCACCAATTTGGGATGGATATCAAGTTCCAGGAGTGGGAAAAACCACCGGTAAATTTCCAGGGCTTCCTCCATTCTTCCCTCTTTTACCAGGCGATATATGGCGACCGTTTCGTAGGGAAAGGCGCAAACCAACCCTGCTACCCAACCTTCCGCGCCCAAGGCCAGACTTTCTAAAGCCAGGGGGTCTACCCCACCCAGAATTTTAAACCGATCGCCAAAGCGATTGATCATTTTAGTTATCAGGGTTAGGTCTCTGGATGATTCTTTGATGGCCTGTATGTTTTTGCAGGATTCCAGTTCCTCAAACATGTCTGGGGTCACCAGAATTTTGTAATCTATAGGATTATTGTAAACCATGATAGGCAGGTCGGTAGCACCGGCAATCTCCTTAAAAAAGGTTACCGTCTCACGGTCGTCTGCGTAATACCTCATCGGAGGAAGAACCATCAAACCTTCGATACCACTGTCATTGGCCGCTTCAACGGCCTCCACGGCCTTTTTAGTGGATTGTTCGGCGATGGTTAATACTACGGGTATTTTTCCCGATATCATTTCTACGGTCGATTTGACAAGAGTCTCCTTTTCCCGGTCGGTCAAGGTGCTGGCCTCCCCCAAACTACCTCCTAAAATAATACCATCGACACCTGCTTTTTGCTGAACCTTTATATTGGCAAGAAAAGCGTTTAAGTCTAGCTGGTCATCAGATGTGAATTTGGTGGTAATTGCCGGAAATACTCCTTTCCATTTTATCATAGCTTTGTTATTAAGTGTGTTAACGTAGTACTGAGCATTTTCTGATTATTAAAAAAACAATGTTTACCCTTTTCTGATCCGCTGCTTACCTTCCACCAGGAGTTAAGTTCTCCATCCAGAATTTTTCCATGGTCCTTCGAAGATGGAGTGATGTATTTTCTCTTTCATTGATCCCGTGCGCACGCATGGGATATACCATCATGGAAAACAGCTTGTTGTGCTGAATTAACCGGTCTGCTAACATCTCAAAGCTTTGGTAATGCACGTTATCATCGGCTGTTCCGTGCATGATCAGCAGGTTTCCTTCCAGGTTTTCAGCATGATTAATGGGCGAACCTTCGAAATATCCCTTAGGGTTGTCCTCCAGCAATCCCATATACCTTTCCTGATAGGTGGCATCGTAAAGTCGCTGATCCGAAACAAAGGAAACGGCAATGCCGGTTTTATATAACTCGGGGTATCGGAAAAGGCAGTTTAGGGTCATTTGCCCTCCCCCACTCCATCCCCAGATACCCACACGGGACGCATCGATGAAATCATAGGTGGAAAGGATTTTTTGCGCGGCGGCATATTGGTCCTTTGAGGCCAGAATCCCTATTTGTCCATAGATGGATTTCCGCCAATCCCTTCCTCTGGGGGTCTTTGTTCCCCTATTGTCGATGCTCATAACGATGTATCCCTTTTGCGCCAGGTATTGGTGCCAGAGATCACCATTCATCCAGCCGTCCTGCACGGTCGACCCCGCCGGTTCGCCATAAACATAAATGATTAGCGGGTATTTTTTGGACGGATCAAAGTCGACAGGCTTAATCATAAACGCATCGAATGTGACTTCTCCAATATCAATTTTCACAAATTCCTTTGGTCTGAGGCCCAACGCATCGTATTTTTCTTTCAACGCTCCATTATCTTCCAGCACCCGCAATTCCTTGTGCCCGGGAAGCTCAATCAGGGAAATCGTCGGGGGCGTAACGGCATTGTGATAGGTATGAATGGCAAACTGCGAATTTCCTGACAACTGGTAGGCATGTTGACCCGGGATGCCAGCCGGTGTAATCCGTTCCGCCTTCCCTGTTTCATGAATCGGACTTCGGTATAAATACCGTTGGGTGAAATTTTCAGGGGAGGCAATGTAGTATACAAAGCCTCCTTCCGGGTCTATATGGCTCACCCTTTCCACATCGAAGGCTCCCTGCGTCAGCAGCGTCATGGAGGCTCCATTTCGGGAAACTTTATAAAGATGGCGCCAGCCATCCCTTTCGCTGGTCCAGGTAAAAAACTGTTGATCATCCATCCAGATCAGGTTATCATGGATATCCAGAAAAGTCTCCTCATTTTCTTCCAGAATTTCGGTCAGTTCCATAGTCCTGGTATCCCCTATCCAAACGGTGTTTTTGTTTTGGGGCCGGTTAAGTTGCTGAATCAACACCTCCTGAGAATTCGGGATAAAATCCATTCTGGCCAGGTAATTACTTTGGGGATCACCGGGAATGTCAAACCATTTGGTAGCCCCCCCTTCCGCAGAAATAACCCCGATTTTTACGGAAGAAAGCCTTTCCCCAACCTTGGGATAGGGCAAGGGAATGGGCTGTGAATAAATAGAATCGATGTTGTTTATCAGGTAAAACGTACCTATATCCTGTGTATCGGAATGCCAATAGGCAATTTTTTCACCATCCGGACTCCATCTAAAACCATCTCTGCAACCCAACTCCTCCTCGTACACCCAATCAAAGGTGCCATTAATAATGTTTTCGTCGCCATCCTCCGTTAGCTGAGTGATTTCCTTACTAACCAAGGATTCAACGAATAGATTATGCTCACTTACATAGGCAATTTTAGAGGCATCCGGAGAGAATTTTGCAAACATCAGGCTGGAAGAAGAAAGCCCGACTCCCAGTTGCGTTAATTGCTTCTGATCCCTATCCAGTACCCAGTAATCTCCCCGGGTATGGTACCTCCATACTTTTCGGGTATTGGTAAAAAGCAATACTTTACTGTTATCCTCCGACCACTGGTAATCGGCCACCTCCAAAGGTTCCGTGGCACCAGCCGGAATTAACTCCTCCGCCGAAATGAGCACCGAACGATCCCCGCTGACCGCCTCATAACGGACAATATCATGCCCATCCAAGCTGGGGTTCTTTTCAATGCTGGAATAACTTTCCGAATCCTTCATCCAGCGGATGGGGCCGAATCGCTTCTGAGTAAACGCATTATCCCTGTAAATTCCCTCCAAACTAAGTGGTGCTTGGGAAAAAACCGGACCGGCAACCGTGAAAAAATAAAAAACAACTAAAACAATCTTTTTCATTAAATAATTCGTCTAATATTTACGCTAAACCCATACCGCTGACCTGCTAAATCAGCCGTTGGGATTTCAATTAACTACAGGCATAAAGATAGAGCCTTCGGAAGCATTAAGCATTCCATCATTTTATCCAAAAGATATGGTATTTTAACGAAAATGAAATTTTGATGCTTGAGGCTACTAAATTATTGAGTCAATATTCCATTTCCTTGATAATGGGCGTACGCTACTAGAAAAAAAAAATTTGGCTAATTTGCCTTTTTCAAGACATTATTTCGGTACTCAAGGGGAGTCATCCCCATGACACTTTTGAAATGCTTATGAAAATTGGATAAATTATTGTACCCGGAACTGTAACAACATTCTGAGGTATTGAAATCATCCTGATAAAGCATGCGGCAGGCATTGGCGATCCTTACTTCAATCAAAAACCTGGAAAAAGTCTTTTGACTTTTGTATTTAAAATACCTGCAAAAAGCAGTGGGAGACATGTTGACCATTTCCGCCACTTGCTTGAGACTGATTTTCTCACTGAAATTATTTCGAACATAATCAAACACCCGGTTAATTTTAGGCAGGTTTTCCTGAACGGAATGAATAGGTATCCCCAGCGAGGAAATGAAATTCAAATTATTATCCTTCGAAATCGATTCCAGAATATCCAGCAAACCCAAAAACCTTTCAAAGGAATTTTTTCCTGGCAACAGGTTTAATTTCTCACTGATTTGTGCCTGCATAACCGTAGAAATCTTAACCCCATACACGGAAAAATCAATCAACCGCTGTATCGCATAGGCTTCCGGTATATCGCACAAGGCATTTTTGAGTACATCCTGATTAAAAAATACCGAAATGGCCCTCGCTTTATGATGCATGTCACCCGCAAAGGAAAAATCTTTGTTACGGAAAACATGAGGTAAATTTTTACCAAATAGGTAAATTTCTCCCTTTTTGAAAGGAATGACACTTTCTGCAACAAACAACGATCCCTCCCCCTCCAAAATCAGCGTAATCTGAAATTCTTCATGGTAGTGTATGGGCTCAAAGAAATTATCCAAATCCCAACATTCCACCCGTATGGTTTCTTCTTTTAATCGAGGTACTTTAAAATGTAGCGGCTGCATGATTAGAATACGATTGGTTACCGAGTGCATTAATTTAGACTAGTTGCAGATAAAAAGCAAAAAAGCATACAAATAAAGACGAAATTGCTAAGATAGTATACACAAAAGCTAATATTTGAAAATAGTACCCGCTTAAAATCCACTACATTTAACTAATAACCAATACTAATTAGACGATGAATTTTCCAAGTATATTTAATGATGTAGTAGGCCCTGTCATGAGAGGCCCTTCCAGTTCCCATTGTGCCGCTTCCCTGCGGATCGGCAGGATAGGCCATGACCTGATGAAAGGGAGTATTTCTTCAATCGAAATCGATTTTGATCCGGAGGGTTCCCTGGCAACCACGCACAAAGAACAGGGATCGGATATGGGATTATTCGGTGGATTTTTGGGCTGGGAAGCCTTCGATGAACGCCTGGTCCGGGCCGAGCAACACCTGGGAGCGGCGGGCATTCAGGTGAAGATCAACATCCGGGACATTCAAGCCGATCATCCAAACACCTATAAAATCACCTTGACCAACCCCTGGGAGACCCACCAACTCACAGCCATTTCCACCGGGGGAGGAATGATCGAAGTGATCGAAATAGACCAGGCTCCTGTATCTTTTGCAGGGGACTGCTTTTTGACATTGGTGTACACTACCCATCCGGAACAGGTCATGGACTACCTGCAACATGAATTGAGCTACGATAGCCTGGAATTGCGTTCCGGAAACCAGCCCTATATCGAAATCAAAGCCCAACAATTTCCGGATGCGGCACTTATTCAAGAGTTGGAACAGATGGAGGCGGTATCCGGGATAAAACAGATCCGGCCTGTATTACCCGTATTGACTGCCAAAAACCAGAAAGTGCCTTTTATAACCTGCGACGAAATGCTGGCCTATAATGAGGACAAAGGGCTATCACTATGGGAACTGGCTGTTCGGTATGAAAGCATCCGGGGAAACATTTCGGAGGCGGAGGTATTGGCCAAAATGGATACCATTCGAAAAATACTTAAAGACGCTATCAGCACAGGCATCAAAGGAACCAACTACGAGGACCGAATCCTGGGGCCCCAATCTGTAAAATTTAAATCCCTGATGGAAAGTAAAAAATTAGTAGATGGGGACGTGCTCAACCGCATCATTATGTATGTTTCTGCAATCATGGAGGTAAAAAGCTCTATGGGAGTGATCGTGGCTGCTCCTACGGCCGGATCCTGCGGCGCAATGCCCGGTGCCGTTTTGGGTGTTTCGGATGCCTTGGGTTTGTCGGAGGAGGAAACGGTAAAAGCCTTGTTGATTGCTGGCCTGATCGGCGTGTTTATTGCGGCACATTCTACTTTTGCCGCCGAAGTTGGTGGTTGTCAAGCCGAATGTGGTTCCGGTTCATCCATGGGGGCGGCAGCATTGGTATACCTGGCGGGGGGCACGCTTACCCAAAGCATTTCTGCGGCCTCCATGGCACTTCAAAGTTCGCTGGGCATGATCTGTGATCCCATAGGAAATCGGGTTGAAGCTCCCTGTCTTAATAAAAACGTCATGGCTGCCTCCAATGCCCTTTCTTGTGCAAACATGGCACTTGCAGATTACGATCACCTGATCCCATTGGACGAAGTAATCGAAACCATGTATGAAGTAGGTAAAAGCATCCCAAATACCCTTAGATGTACCAATCTGGGTGGACTGTCCATAACCAAAACCGCAAAAGAAATCGAACGCAAATTGGGAAAAGGGCAATTTTATAAAAGTTGTTAATCGGGTCTCAATTTCCAAGTTACCGATTATGAAGGGTGGGCTAGCAGGTAGCTAGGTAGGATGACTGACCTGGTATATTTGTCTACTTCCCTTCCGTAGCTACAATTCCTTCTTTTTCTTCAGATTTTGGCTTGTTATTTGTGCTTATTAGGGTATGAAACAGTTACTAAATTTTCTAAAACCCCACCTATTGACCTCCTTCATTTTATTCCTTTCCGGATTTCAGGCTTATGCTCAGGTTCAACCCGGAATTCCCAAACCACGGGGTCCAGTAGATTTGAGCGACACCAGTAACTTGGTGATCTTTATCATTCTTCCGATTCTAGTCATTATTGGCTATTTTTTCTGGAGAAAAGCCATGAAGAAAAGGAAAGAGGAAGAAGATAAGCAGCAGTAGCGAGAGGATCAGTGGTTCCTCAACCTTTCTATTAACTCCTTTTTGCGAAGTTTACTAATACCAGACAGGCCTATTTCGCGGGCTTTGTCGTACAATTCGTCCCGCGTCCATTCTTCGTAAGCCGGAGCTTTTCCTCCTTTTCTACCTGCTACCTGATCGGGGGTGTTGGCAATACGGGCGGATTTTTCCTTACTATACCCTTGATCCCGTAACGCTTCATACTGATCTTCATTTTTTATTTGGGGGATTTTTTTGTCAGGCATGGCTGTTTTGGTTTAGGCATTATCTCTTCGGAACCGATCGCTTTCACTGCTCCATTCTTTGTCAGCTTCCTTGGCGCGCATCAGATCATCCTTTGCTTTTTCTTCTTTCGATTTTTTCTTTTTCTTCGAATCGGCAGATTTGGGTCCCTTTCCATCACGGGCTTCTTCCTGCGCCTCGTCAAAGCTGTTGTCTTTAAAATTTTCAGGCTGTTTATCTTGATTTTTTTCGGTGCTCATGGTTTGATTATTTTGGTTTCTTTGATGCTAATCAGAACCAAAATCATTCCAAAAAGGCTGAAATTGTTTTATTCACAGCAAAATTTTACCTGAAGTCCCATTTTATTTGTTTATCCTTCCGCAAGGAAATATATTCACGTACTAATAGTTCAGAAAAATTTTATAGAAATATGAGCAATAATTCAAAAAAATCCAGAAGAAGCTTTGTGAAGGGAAGCCTTCTGGCCTTGGGGGGCATCAGCCTTGTACCCCGACACGTGCTAGGAAAAGGTTACCTTGCACCAAGTGATCACCTTACCAAGGGGGTTATTGGTGTTGGCGGCATGGGAAGAGGTCACTTTAAATATGCCGGAACCAAGACCGTAGCTATTTGCGATGTGGACACGCGCCATATCGGTATTGCCCAGGAAACCTTGGGTCAGGGAGTCAAGACCTTTTCCGATTACCGGGAATTGATTCAGCTTCCCGAAGTAGACATCGTCCACATTGCTACACCGCCTCATTGGCATGGAATTATGGCTGTGGATGCGGCCCGTGAGGGAAAGGATATCTGGTGTGAAAAACCGATGACCCGGACCATAGGCGAAGGGAAAAAAGTAGTGGAAGCAGTCAAACAACACGGCAATATCTTCCGACTGAATACCTGGTTTCGCTTCGATGCCAATTTTTACGGAATGAATACGGAAGTGAAGAACATCAAAAAACTGGTTGATTCCGGCATGTTGGGTTGGCCGCTAAAGGTCACCGTTGGAAAACTGACTGGATTTGATTGGAAGTTCTACTGGGTAGGCCGAACCGGTCTGGACACCATGTCCGTTCCTCGGGAATTGGACTACGAGCGCTGGCTGGGTCCTGCTCCTTATAAGCCCTACCACGAACACCGTACCCACGGCACCTTCAGGGGTTACTGGGATTATGACGGAGGTGGATTGGGCGATATGGGACAACATTACATGGATCCCATCCAGTATTTTCTGGGAAAAGACCAAACCAACCCGGTGAAGGTAGAAATTGATGCGCCGCAGCAACACCCGGATGCGGTAGGTACCTGGCGAAAAATCACCTATACCTACGACGATGGTTGTCAGATAATTTTAGATGGGGAAGGTACCACAGAAGCTCCTTATATCGAAGGGCCGGAGGGGAAGCTTTATCGGGGATTCAAGTCAGACATTCCCAATATGGAGCGCAAATTAGCCCAGTTTCCGGATCCTGCACCCCAGGTCACTGACTTTGTAGAGGCAGTAAAAACCCGGCAGAAATTTGCCCTAAATGAACAAAACGGACATCGCTCCTGCACGCTGGTCAACATGGGTCTGGTAGCCCTTCGACTGGGCAGAGACCTGGAATTTGACCCGGTAAAACAAGTGTTTATCAACGATGAAGGAGCCAATAGGCTTATTGATCAACCCATGCGGGCACCCTACACCATATAGATCCAACTAATTTTAAAGGAATTATTAGAATGATGCAAAGATATTCATTACTTAAAGTAGCATTGGTGCTGTGCCTGGCCATTGGACAGGTATTTTTCAGCCAGGCACAAAACCAACTCGATGATGGACGGACAACCGCCACCAAGATAGCCGACCTGCTCAACCGCTTTCCGGCGGCCGACGCTCAAGCCCTGCAAAATGCCATGCGCCAAATGGAAGACCTGGGCCAAGATGGCATAACCCAACTGGCGTTAATGTTAAAACCAGGAACATCAAATGAACAACTGGAATACGCCTTGGCGGGTTTTGCCTTTTATGCCAGTCACCCGTCTCGCGAAAACCTGGCACGCATGGCCGTTCAAGCCTACGGAAAAGCACTTGATCAGCTGGAAGACCCCGAAGCAAAAAATTTCCTATTGACCCAGTTTAAGTGGATTGGAAAGGAAGATGCCGTGCCCTATGTGGAAGCTTTTTTGCAGGATGACCGGCTTTCAGGAACCGCCGCTCGCGTAATGGCCAACATCGGCTCGGAATCGGCCGAAAGAGCCCTGATTCTGGCCTTGGGTGCTTCTGATCAGGATGACAAAAAAGCCAGTTACATCGAGGCTCTGGGCAGTTTCGACAGCTCCGAAGCGGTGGAAGAACTTACGAACTATGCCGCTTCAGTCAATCCGGAATTGAAAAAAGTGGCCCTCTTTGCCCTGTCAAGCCAGGCAGATCCGGGAAGTGCCAAAACCCTTTATGCCGCAGCAGAAATGGCTGATTTCACCTATGATCCCAGCAACGCCTCCGGATTATACATACGATACATCGCCAACCTGGAGGAAAAAGGAGAAGCCAAAAAAGCCTATAAACTAGCTAAAAAAGTTTATAAAAAAACGGAAACTACCAATCAGTACCACACCAAAGCTGCTGCCCTGGGGCTAATGGTCCAAATGCAACCTGAAAAAAGCCAAAAGCTATTAATGAAAGCAGCGTTGGATGATCATCCCCGATTTAGAGGATCAGCGTTGAAAGGGCTATCAGACGAGGCACTTATTGCTAACCTGGATGACTGGAAATCAAATCTGGATAAGGGATCGGCAGCAGCAAAAGCAGCCATTATCCGAAGGATGGGAAATGTAAAAAATCCAGCCGTGGCGCAGGCCATTTTGCCCTACCTTGAGAGCACTGATCTGGAGGTACGGATGGCAAGCATCGCTTCCGTCGTGACCGCCGGCGATAACCTCGCCCTGGATGCGCTGTTGGACAGATTGGAAACTACCAGCAATGAAAGCGAAACAGAAGCACTGGTAACGGCCCTAAAAACCATGAAAGGATCGCAGGTACCGGCAGCTATCGCCGGAAAAATACCAGGAGCAGCTCCAGATAAAAAAACAGTGCTGATAAACCTGCTGGCCTCACGGGCAGCCGAGGATCAGATCGAGACGGTTTTTGACGCTGCTACCGACAATGAACCTGCGGTCAAAGAAGCGGCTTTAACAGCGCTTTCGGAAATGGCCACTCCCCGGAACCTGGACCGGCTGGTAGCCTTGTTACGAGAGGAACAATCTCCTGACAACCTGAACAAAATACAGGAAGCCATTATTGTGGCCAACGCCCAAAAAGACGATCAGTCGGCCGAAACCCGATGGGCCATGGATTTATTGCCGCAGCTTCCGGATTCCAAGCAAGCCTACCTTTATAAAGTGTTGGCCAAGACAGGTGGAGAGGTAGCGTTGGAAAAGCTCAAGGATCTTTACGAAAGTGGAAACGCTGGACGGCAACAGGCCGTGGTTACCGCCCTGAACCAGGCTGAAGATCCATTGGCAACAGGAGCCTTGTTGGACATCGCCAGGCAAGCAAGCAGCGATGCCCTGAGAGAGAATGCCCTGATGGGTTTTATCCGCCTGGTGCCTACCATGGAAGAAACCGATAACCAAAAAGTACTGATGCTGCGCAATGCCCTGGAACTGGCTGAATCCGATGAAACAGTATTGGCTGCTCTCGGCCAACTGGGAAACTACCCTACTTTTCAAGCGCTGTTGGTAGCGGGCGAATACCAGGAAGCAGCCGCTTATCAGCAAGCTGCTGCCAGGGCCGTTATGAACATCGTTCTAAATAACGAAGCCATTTATGGAGAAAAGGTGCGAAATATGGTAGAAAAAACCATCAATGTCATCAGCGGGCAGGACAGCCAATATTACAAAACCTCCCTACGGAAATACCTGGATGAAATGCCGGAAGGAAAAGGATACTATTCCTTATTCAACGGGGAAAACCTGGACGGTTGGAAAGGGGTATTCAGCAACCCCATCGAACGATCAGAAATGAACGAGCGAACCCTTTCAAGAGAGCAGGCCAAAGCGGATGAAATCATGGAAACGGGCTGGAAAGCCGAAGACGGCCTGCTGATATTCACCGGAGAGGGGCAAAACATTGCCACCACAAAAGACTTTGGCGACTTCGAACTGTTTGTTGACTGGAAAATCACCGCTGATGGAGATGCCGGTCTTTACCTGCGCGGCACCCCGCAGGTACAAATCTGGGATACCGCCCGAACCGATGTGGGGGCAGAAGTTGGTTCTGGTGGCTTGTACAACAACCAAACGTACCCAAGCAAACCGCTTAAAGTAGCGGATAACCCGGTGGGAGAATGGAACACCTTCCACATCCGCATGCAGGGAGAAAAGGTGACGGTCTACCTCAACGGGGAATTGGTCGTGGACGAGGTGCCCTTAGAAAATTATTGGGACCGGGAGCAATCCATCTTTCCGGAAGGACAAATTGAATTGCAGGCACACGGTACCTATGTAGCCTACCGGGACATCTATATTCGGGAATTGACCGGTGCTCCTAAGTTTGAGTTGAGCAAGGAAGAAATAGACGCTGGATTTGAGGTGTTATTTGATGGTACCGACCTGGACAAATGGACCGGAAACAAAACAGACTACGTTGTGGACAACGGGGTATTGGCCATATACCCGGACAGAGGTGGGCAGGGCAATCTGATGACAGAAAAGGAATACAGCGATTTTGCCTTCCGATTTGAATTCAAACTTACACCGGGAGCCAATAACGGTCTCGGAATTCGCGCCCCACTGGAAGGGGATGCGGCCTATGCAGGGATGGAATTGCAGATTTTGGACGACACGGCTGAAATTTACAGCGAATTAAAAGAGTACCAGTACCACGGTTCCTTGTATGGTGTTGCTGCTGCCACCAAGGGTCATCAAAACCCCGTGGGCGAATGGAACTATCAGGAAGTGATTGTAAAGGGAGACCGGATTCAGGTAATCCTGAACGGTACCGAAATATTGGATGTAAACATTGCCGAAGCAAAAGAAAATGGTACGCTTGACGGACGGGAGCATCCAGGACTTTTCCGGGAAAAAGGACACATCGGTTTCCTCGGACACGGAGACGTGGTGTTTTTCAAAAACATCCGTGTGAAAGAACTATAAAATACGCCCTTCAAAACGAAAACAAGGTTGCCTCTATGGGGCAACCTTTTTTGTTTCTACAGCCTACTTATCTGGACTTATTGCCTCCCATTTGTAACCGCTTCGGTTTATGGATAATTTACCTTTCCAATTTCTGGTCGGGATGGATTAAAAAACAAGAATCCCCAAGCACCCGGAGTTCGACCTTATAACTGAAAAAAACTTCATTATCCTCACTGGGAACCTTTACATCCAGCTTCCTGGGCGGGAAAAGTTTTGGCAGTCCCTCAACATTTCAGATTACCCTGGCTTCCGCTGCCCGAATCTAGCCAAGCGATGAGGTTTTTTTACCTCTTTTACACCCCGAACTCAGGTTATGGGTTTTTCTTCTTTCACCGAAAATGCCAAAGAATGCTGATTATATCGCCAAATTAAAGTTTCATCGACGTTTTTAAGCCGAAAATCGAATTCAGAAAAAAACACCCGTCTTAACTTCCCGGCAAAACCAAATAAAAGTTCAATAGAAGAATAATTTGGCTTAGTTTTTGCCTATTTTATTAAGCTATTTGATGCTTATTCGATTTTTTTTATCCGGGTAGGCTTTTACAAACCTCTAAAAAATCACTATTCTAATCATGCATATGAAAAAATATTTATGGATCGTTGTCTTAGTTCTCCTATCGGTTTCGGTGCAGGCGCAGCATCAATCGATTGTATTTTCGACGGAAAAAAATCAACTGAACGGTGGCTTACCCCTGCCCTCTGAAGCTCCTTTTTATGTAGAGGGGAATTTACCAACCGGTATCAAACGAGTGGAGCTCAAGATCTTCAAGAGTAAAAAGAATGAAAACCAGGCAGACTTTTATTTCTGGAAGGCCCCTTATCAAAGTAGCCCCCAGAATTATGAAATTTTTGTTGCCTACCCCTTACGCAGCAGTGATAATTATACCCTGAAATTTTACTTTTACAGCGAGTCAGATGCCGGGGAAACCCTCTCCCTGAGGGAAGCCTTGCATGAAAATCTGGAAAGCTACGTTCAGGCCACCATTCTGGCCGGGAAGCGAGGCACACAATCCATGAGTCGGCCGAATACCATGATTGACCACCTGAATGAGATTGTACGACAGGGCTTAAAAAACTACCTGCATCCGCTAGATCAGGAATTTGAGGGATTTTCAGATGTTGTTAAGCAAAAAATAGATCAGATAGCTGGTGTTAAGCTTAATAAGGCACGATTTAATTTACTTTCTAAAAAAACGGATCCGAATATACAGGATCAGGCCCTCTTTACGAATCAGTTAAAACAAGAGTTAATTAACCTTCTTAAGTCAGAGACGAGTCAATACCTGCGTAATCAAATGTTGATGCTGGTAGATGTTCGGGTAATTGAAAATTACCCTACGGAAAACAAACCCTATTACCTCCCTTTGAGCATTGGGTATGCGGGAACCTATTTCAGCGGAGATTTTAATAACCTGGATTATGGGACCTCCGCCTTTGGAGGTATCTCTGTCCCTCTTGGGAACAAAAATTTCACCAAGATATTGGGCAATGCCTCCCTTTCAACCGGCGTGTTTTTCAGCAATATGAGGGATAGCAATCAGAAGGAGATCAGCGGTCCTATCATCGGAAGGCCCGTATATGTAGGGCTGGGTTACAGTTTATTCCGGGTATTGAGATTCAACGCCGGTGCCGTCCTCACCGCTACGGACGTAAATTCCAATATTGAGAACATCACATTATACCCCTTTGTTGGCTTCAGTGCTGAATTCAGCCTTTGGTTGGGATTACGAAAATAAAAACAGATGATGATCAGAAGCAGTATCTTGCTTTTCCTTACGTACTTTCTTCTACAAACAGAAGTTTTTCCCCAGCAATATCGTTGGCGTTTGGGTGTTGCTACGGGTTATACCAATTACTATGGTCAACTGAGTACCTATCGGTTGCAACAACTTGCGGATATACCGGAAGCATTCCGTACATCTTTCCCCTTAGTGCCGGAATCAAATTGGAATATGAGCCTGGAGAAACGTCTGAGGGCTGGACTGGGGCTTTCCATTCATGGCGGTAGGCAGGCTTTTGCGGGTAATGGTGTGCCGTTTTCAAACGGATCCCCCAAGCAATACCATTCCACTCATTACGAGTCTAGCCTTTGGAATATTGGTTCGGCATTGATCTTTCGGATGGACAACGGCAAGATACTTCCGGAAACATCCCTCCTGGCACCCTATGGGCTTATAGGAATGGGTTGGCGTACCTGGGAAAGCCAAACCCTCAAGCCTGTTGCAGGTAGTCCCTTGCAGGATTCTTCTGGAGGAGAAAAAGCATTAGTAACCGGGCAAGATCAGTCCGGGGAGCGAACGTACCTGGACATGGGCCTGGGACTGAGGCTAAGGGTAAGCCGACAATTTGAATTGTTTATCCAGTCCAATGCGCAAACGAATGGTGCGCAACTTTTCACAGCACCCGGAGCTTTTTTTTCCCCGGCCGGTATCCGAAATCAACCGGTTCAGCGGGGTCCTGAAAGGGAGTGGTTATTTCAGCATCAACTGGGCATAAAATTCAGCTTTGCACCTAACCGTGCTAGCTTTAAAGCCAGTATTATTAGTCCTTCCGCTACGACCTACCGGGAAGCGCCTCGCTCCGAAACCTCCCCTAGTAGTGGGATAAATCCATCCCTGCCCGACACCATTCAGAATACGGCTGCTCCGGAGTTGTTTATACCCGCTGATCCTTCCGGTGAAAACCCGGGTACGATGGATTCACTTGAATCACCGATAGCCGACTATTATTTTCAAGGTGCCGTGGCATCAGAAAAGAAAATTCCTGCATTAGATAGCGTCGAAAACCGTTATTTCCAGATAGAGTCCAGAGCCTATTATCCTGAATTCGATTATTCAAATGATGAAATGGAGCAACCCCTCACTCCTACTACCTTCTATCGGGCTTACCCTGACTACCCTGAACCGTATTCGAATTTCCAGGTTTATCCTGAAAGCTATGCTGATTTCAGAAAAAGAAACCAGCAGGAGCAACGAATCCGATCCCTTCCTTCCGAAAGGTATTCCAATACCAAACAAAACCAATCCTCCAGCAGGGTATTTGTACCCGTCATTGCTCCCTTGGTTCGGAGGCCAGCAGCAGAAGCTGCAGATCCAGACGTTACGGAGAGGGCTTCGGACCTACCATTGGTGTCTCCGGCTAGCCCCGATAGCCTGTCTATAAAAACCGGGCTTCGGCTAAATCCAGCGGTGCCCATTCGGTCGGAGCCATTTCCCCTACCGGGTAGCAAGTTGCCGGAAATCGTAATCCTGAACGAAACAAGAGACACCATCACCACGGAATTAAGCCTGCCTGCCCTTTATACGGACATTTATTTTGAAATAAATCAAAGTGAGCTATCCGAAGCTGCGTTGACAAAATTAGAGGAGGTAGCCCATACCCTACGGCGTTTTCCGGATGCCATGGTATCCCTAAAGGGCTATGCAGATCACACCGGAAGCATTACATTTAACCTTAATCTGGTCGAAAAACGCACCCTCTCGGTAGCAGGGGCCCTGGAGGAGGAATTTGGGATCGCTAATGATCGAATTCAGCGCCAACCCGGTGCACAATTGGTCAGAACCCGGGTTCCTTCTGCGCAACCTGAAGACAGAAAGGTAGAAGTTCAGATTTTATTTTTAAATTCAGGGGTTGACTAAATAAAAACAGGCTTTTACGATGGACAAACAAGAGAAAAAACACCTGGTGGTTTTAACCGGTGCGGGAGTCTCTGCGGAAAGTGGTATCCGTACGTTTCGGGATGATAATGGATTGTGGGAAGGTCATGATGTGATGGAGGTGGCTACTCCCCAGGGATGGCAAAAAAATCAGGAACTGGTGTTGGACTTTTACAACCAACGTCGAAAGGCCTGCAAAGATGCACAACCAAATCCTGCACATTTAAAGCTTGCGGAAATGGAAAAAATGTTCGACCTGACCATCATTACACAAAATGTAGACGACCTCCATGAGCGGGCCGGTTCCTCGCGGGTGATTCATTTACATGGCGAACTGTTCAAAGCGCAAAGCAGTTTGGATCCAAGTCTTGTATACCCGGTAGAGGGATTTGAAATTAACCCGGGTGATACCTGTGAAAAAGGCTCCCAATTACGGCCCTTTGTTGTCTGGTTTGGCGAACCCGTGCCCATGATGGAAGCGGCCATTTCAGCAGTAAAAGGTGCCGATGCTTTTGCTGTTATCGGCACCTCACTAATGGTTTACCCGGCCGCCGGCTTATTGGACGAGGCCGCTTCGGAAATACCAAAGTTCATCATCGATCCCAAAATGCCTTCCTATTACCCTGCGAAGCATTTAATACCCATTGAGGAAAAAGCGGGCAAGGGCGTATTACTCATGGAGGAGCATTTGAAAAAATGGTTTTTTCCAGACTAACTCTTTTTTACTATTTTTGCGGACAAAACAGCTACTATTGAAAACAGCTATTAAAATTTCGCCCAAAACGGAAACCGGTAAAATACTGGCCAAAAGCCTGCTGAAACTTATCCTTGCCGGTTTTTTTATCGGTATTTTTCATTCTTTCGATGCCTGGGTTGGCTTGGTCTTGGCTTTATACCTGGTATATACCCTGGTAAAAAAGTGGCGGCTTCATGCAGATGATAAATACGTATTCGCAACCGGTGCCCTAATAGGGGGAGTTTTGGGGGTTTGCTGTGAAGGATGGGGAATCTATTTTAATCATTGGGAATACCATGACCTGGGGCAACGGAGCTTTCCCTATTGGCTTCCTTTCGCCTGGGCATTGGCCTTTACGTTTGTCTACCAATTAGAAAAAGACCTCTTCCGCTCTCTAGGCCTACAAAGAGCCGGAGAAAAGATTATCCTTACCCTTTTAGTGGCCATGATTTTCCCCACGATTGGTGAAATAATCACCATCCAATTAGGGGTATGGACCTACGCCTGGCCTTATCAGGTTTTTGGTGTCCCTTTATTGGCCATATTTTTATTGGTCGTTTTCCATACCGGTGTCAATTACCTGATGGTTTTGACCTGCAGGCAGATGGGTTGGAAAAACGAGGTTTTTAATCCCTCAAACTGAATTAGCGCACCACCGTTTCCAATGTGGCCAGGTAAACCCATTTCTGATCTCGTGAGTTTAGGCCTTCTTCTACCGCTTCTTGCTGCTCCTCGGTGATTTCCATATCCTCGTATTCCATGGAATTAAAGAATTGCAAATAATCGGAATACACATTCATGGTCAGGTGGGTAGATTTCGCCTCGCTGCCCGTGGGAAGGGCTGTTCTTAGAAAGCACCAGTTTTCCATCAGGTCTGCTTGTATCTTTTTTTCATGGATGGGAAGGAATACTTCCTTTTCGGCTTTTTCGTAATCCTGAAATTTGCCTTCAACTGCTTTCATCAAATCAAAGGAAGCTAATATTCCCGGCTTGAATTCAAAATCATCCGAGGTCCGTGCCACCTCTACCATGTAACTTCTTACGGCAAGGTCGCGCATGTCCAGGGCATCGCCTATCCGTTTTCGAACGGCTTCTTCATCCATGTCCGGAAAGGCTTCAAGCGCATTGCTTACCCACATATCCACGTTGTTTCCATCCATCATTTTTACGGGATCTTCGTAGTAGGTAACGGTTACGTACTGGAAATTTTCTCCTTCCAGATCGGACCCGGACTGCAGCGACCATAAATCCCAGCCTTTGATATGACCATTATCTTTGGAAACCTGATGAACCTGGGCCAAAAAATCCTTGTATTCCAGGTAATCCAACACCCGGTCGGGTTCTACTTTGATAAATTCAAAGACCACATACTGCTGTTGTTGCGCCGAAAGGCTGATGCTTGCGAATAGGGCTACAATAGCCACAAATAGCTGCTTTTTCATAACTTGGTTAATTGGGTTCTCAGTCAATATACAAATATTAAAACAAAATAAACACCGATTATCCGTATTTTTTACCACAAATAAGAAATAAGAAATCCTGCATGAAAAAAGATTCACACAGGATTTTTCTATCAAACGTAAATTAGGGAGTCAAAAAAAGCGTTGGATCAAATCGCCTTCATTCAAGACTTGAGCAGTTGCTCAATTTTTGCCAGTTCTTCCTTGGAAAAATCCAGCACCTTCAGGCTATTCACATTGTCTGTGATCTGGGAAGCCTTGCTCACTCCTACTAATACGGAAGTAATGCGCCGGTCCTTTAGCAGCCAGGCAATGGCCATTTGCGCCAAACTCTGTCCCCTATTTTTCGCCAAATCATTCAGTTGCTCTACTTTAACCAACAGCTCGGGAGTTAGTTTTTCTGTTTGAAGGTACCGGCCGTCTTTAACAGCCCTCGAATCCTCCGGAAAACCGTCCAGGTATTTATTCGTCAAAACCCCTTGTTCCAGTGGAGAAAACGCAATAGCGCCTATTCCTTCTGATTCCAGCACATCGAGCAAACCGTCCTCTACCCATCGGTCCATCATGCTGTAACGCGGCTGATGAATCAAGCAGGGAGTGCCCATCTCCTTTAATAGTTTCGAAGCCTTTGCCGTATCTTCTGCACTGTATTGGGAAATTCCGACATACAAGGCTTTCCCCTGCTTTACGATCAAATCCAATGCGGCCATGGTCTCCTCCAGAGGGGTGTCCGGATCGGGTCGGTGATGATAGAAGATATCCACATAGTCCAATCCCATCCGCTTCAAGCTTTGGTCCAGGCTCGCCACCAGGTATTTCTTTGAGCCAAAATTACCGTAGGGTCCCGGCCACATGTCCCAGCCTGCCTTGGATGAAATAATCAGCTCATCCCGAAGGGATTTGAAGTCTTTTTGAAAGATTCTCCCAAAATTTTCTTCGGCCGCTCCATAAGGAGGACCGTAATTATTGGCCAGGTCAAAATGGGTGATTCCCATGTCAAAGGCAGTCCGCAGTATATTTCTGCCGTTTTTGAAATCATCGCTATGCCCGAAATTATGCCAAAGACCCAGCGAAATCAAGGGAAGGTCCAGACCACTCCTGCCACACCTTCTATACTTCATGGATTCGTACCGTTTCGAATCAGGTTGATAGGGCAATAGCGGATCTTGATCGTTAATTTTCATAGTTATTTTATTTGGTTATTTTCTAAAGGTACGTTTCTGCTTACTTTATTGCATCCCGTTCAAAGGAATAATCCGGTTTGCCGGGAGTTTAGTGAGGTAAGTTTGAAGCAATGCCTGTGTCTCTACCACTCTTTTTACTGGCTTTAGAAAACGCATTACTTCACCAATTTCCTGACATTGGGCCGTTTGATCGATGTATCCGAACGCCGCCAAAAACCCGTCCTCCACAAGCAATACGGCTTCTTCCTCCCGGTTCCTTCCCTGATCTTTGATCAGAAATCGTTCTCCTTGTTGGCTTGAGGTGCCACTGCATAATAGGGCTGCTTTTTGATTGTAGGCTTCTGGCGATTCCTCCCCGCAGCAGGCACCGGCACATTTTCCCAACTGATAGTCATAGCAGGCTCCGGAGGTTTTCTGAATACCGGATAATTTGGGGCAAAGCACTAGTTCCTCCGTTTTGTCCGAAACGAGTTTCCAGGCCTCCGTGTGGCTGGTAAAGGTCATCAGCGGTTTTACTCCCGGAAAAATCTTACTCACCTGAAAACGCTGGTATCCTTGCTGGTCCTGGTAGGCAAATATCCCCCATGAAGTGGCTTTTACCTTCAGGGAGCGGTTGTATTTGGGCCAAAGTCGCTTTATTTCCATGGCTTCCAGCAGCAATGCCAGCAGCTCACTACCCGTCAGTTCGTAGCTGATATCGCAAATCTCGGATTTTAGGCTGATTTTCGATTTCCCCGAAAAATGGCTGTCAAATCTGCTTTTGATATTAACTGCCTTTCCTACGTATATTACCTTTCCATTCCTATCATGAAAATAATACACCCCTGTAGCGCAAGGAATTTGGCGGTACTGCTCGTGGCTAATGTTCGGCGGGAGTGTAAGTGCCTTTTCTTTCCCTTTTATTGACCTGGCAATCTCCCCGGTACGATCTTCCCGTAGCAGTTGCCCAAACAGCAAGGCCGTTGCCCAGGCATCTCCCAACGCACGATGCCTATCAGTCACCGTGATTCCCCGGGATTCGCACAGACGGCCCAAACTATAACTTCTCAAGCCGGGAAAAATTTTCCTACTCAGCCTTACCGTACACAAGCGCTTGGGCTTGTACGATTTCTTTTCCTCTTCAAATGCCTGTCTGACAAAGTTATAATCAAAACTTACATTATGGGCGACAAAAATTTTCCCCTCCAATAATGTCCACAACTCATCCGCTACCTGTGCAAAATCAGGGGCTTCTGACAGCATGTGGGCATCTATACCGGTAAGCCCCGTAATAAAAGAGGGAATACTTCTACGAGGATTGAGCAGCCGCTCGTAATGTCCGGTGATTTTTTCTCCGTCATGGAACACCACCGCAATCTCAATGATCCGGTTCTGAGCCGAGAATCCCCCGGTAGTTTCAATATCTACGATCGCATACATAAGTGAAATATAAAATAAAACCAATTGGCCGGAGAATCAAAAGGAATTGTTTTTATTTCTTTCTTGAATTCCAGTCTCCAATTGGTTAATATTAAGTTTTGGTGATGGGAAACTGCCATTGGAAGGCACCCGGGCATCAGGAAAATCAATCCAGCTTTAGAAATAAAACCCTATGAACGAACAAGCCGATACCTGGCAAATGGAACTGACTCAGCTTACCTGGGAGTTTGACAAACTAGTAAAAGCCTACGACCTTACTACCCTGAACCAAAAGCCCAATCCGGAAAAATGGAGCCCTATGGAAATCCTGCAGCATCTGCTGCGCGTAAATGAATCCTATTTCCCTGTCTTTGATCAAATTATTGACGGGCATTACAAAAGCCCGCTACTGGGAAAATTGCCATTTTACGGCCAGAAAATGGGTAAGCTCATCCTTTCTGCCAATAAAAAGCCTGTAAAAATCAAAACCTTTGCGCGCTGGGAACCAACGGCTGGCATACACAACCAGGACCTGTTAAACAGGTTTTTTGAAGTACAACACCAACTTTCGGGGTACATTCAAAAACTAGACCCCTATTTTAATCAGAAAATAATGATCGCCTCGCCCGCTAACAAATGGATTGTCTATCCACTGGATGCCACCATCGAAATCATGCTCACGCATGAGCAACGGCATCTTACTCAATTAAAGGCCCTGTTATTATCCGAATAAATGAAGACCGAAAAAGAAAAAATGCTGGCCGGCGAATTGTACCTGGCTTCGGACAGGGAGCTTTCCCAGGAAAGGTTGCATGCCCGCATGCTGCTAAAAAAACTCAACGACAGTGCCCCGGATGAGCTCCTACTGCGACACCAAATCATGGAACAACTATTCCGTGCCGTAGGCAAGGATTTTGGGATCGAACCCCCATTTTTCTGTGATTATGGCTACAATATACAGGTAGGAGATCAGGTATTTTTTAATTTCAATTGTACGCTATTGGATGTCTGTCCGATTACCATCGGAAACCGCTGCTTGTTTGGTCCAAATGTACAAATCTATGCTGCCACTCATCCCATAGAATCTTCTACCAGAGGTTCTTTGTTGGAGTTTGGCCAGCCAGTCCGTATCGGTGACGACGTGTGGGTTGGCGGTGGAGCTATTATTTGCCCGGGTGTGCATATTGGTTCCCGTAGCATCATCGCCGCAGGAGCGGTAGTGACCAAAGAGGTGCCTTCGGATGTGCTGGTGGGTGGCAATCCAGCCAGAATCATCAAAAACCTGGATCAGCCAGGCCAGCAGGCCTAAGCCTGCTGTTTTTTCTCATGATTTTCCCGGATGACTCTTCGGAGAATTTTACCCACATTGGACTTGGGTAGTTCCTTTACAAAATAGATCTCTTTAGGAACCTTGTAGCTGGTCAGGCTTTCACGGGAAAAAGTGATCAACTCTTCTTCGGTTAGCGATGGGTTGGTGCTCACCACGTAGGCAATCACCCTTTCGGTAGACTTTTCATCAGGAATACCGATGACACCCACCTCATCTACCTGCTCGTGACCGGCAAGGGCATCTTCTACTTCATTGGGGTACACGTTAAAGCCGGAAACCAGAATCATTTCCTTCTTCCGGTCTACGATCTTAAGAAACCCATCTTCATCCTGCATGGCGATGTCACCGGTTTTAAACCAATCTTCGTAGAAAGCCGTTTTCGTTTCCTCCGGTCGCTGCCAATATCCCGGCATTACCTGTGGTCCTTTGACACATAACTCGCCCCGCTCGCCGATGGGAAGCTCCTTGCCTTCGTCGTCTACAATTTTTACCTCGGTATTGGGTAGGGGCACCCCTATGGTTCCCAGCCTTTCGGTACCATCAATGGGATTGCAGGAGACCACGGGCGAGGTCTCGGTAAGTCCGTAACCTTCTGCCAATGGCGTTCCCGTGACTTTTTGCCAGCGCCTGGCCACGGATTGCTGTACGGCCATGCCGCCTCCTACGGCAATTTTTAGCGAACTAAAGTCCAGTGAACGAAAGGATTCTTGGTTTAACAAGCCGTTGAAAAGGGTATTGACGCCTGTAAAAACGCTAAAAGGGTGTTTTTTCAATTCCTTGCAAAAAGCGGGCATGTCCCTGGGATTGGTGATGAGTACGTTATGCGCCCCGATCTTCATCATGGCCAGGCAATTAACCGTCAGCGCAAAAATATGGTACAAGGGAAGGGCCGTTATGACCGTTTCTTCCCGTTCTTTCAGCTTTGGTTTCATCCAGGCGGAAATCTGCTGCATATTGGCCACAATGTTACGGTGGGTCAGCATCGCTCCTTTGGATACACCGGTAGTCCCTCCTGTGTATTGCAGGTAAGCCAAATCGGCTCCCTGCAAGGTTTGCTTCTCAAAAGCCGCCGGATTTCCTGCTGCCATTGCCTTCTTGAACGTCCAGGCTCCCGACAGGGAATAGGCCGGTACCATCTTTTTAATATATTTCACCACCAGGTTTACAATCATTCCCTTCAATCCTCCCAAAAGGTCCCCAATCTCGGTCACGACCACATGCTGCACACCCGATTCTTCCCTGATCTTTTCCAGATTGTGTGCAAAATTCGCCAAAATGACCACTACCTTAACACCTGAATCGGTGTATTGATGCTTCATTTCAGATGCGGTATACAGGGGGTTGGTATTTACCACCACCAACCCGGCCCTTAACGCTCCGAACATCACCACGGGATACTGTAGCAGGTTGGGCATTTGAATGCCAATGCGGTCACCCTTCTTCAACTCCAGCTTCTGCTGTAAAAAAGCAGCAAACTGCTTCGACAATTCATCCAATTCGTTGAAGGAAATGGTTTTTCCCATGCATTCATAGGCTATTGCGTCACCAAATTTATGAATGCTTTCTTCAAATAAATCGACAACGCTACCGAACTCTTCGGGATCAATGACGGTAGGCACTGCTTTTGGGTAAAATTTAAACCAGGGAGATTCCTGCATGGTTGGCTTTTTTTTGGTTAATGACTTGGGGTTTTTTACTAAGATATTCAATGTACTGCTTTTTTAAAATGATTTGGCTAATTTAATTCTCGAACCGACCCTATAAAATAAATGCTACCGTTCAGCGGATCCTTTGTTGGACCTTCTCCTAATTCTCCTTTCTTTTACAGTATCATAGATGTGATTTAAAAAAACACCGAGAGATGTATCGATTTTTGGCTGGAATAGTTACCGCATTGTTGCTTTACGGGGCGATTCAATTCATTATCCGTCAAAATAATGAACAGCAGGAAATCCAACAAAATACGGCCTTGCTCGAGCAACAAATCCAACAAGTGGGCAAGTTGTTGGTCACCGAGGGGCATTTCTCTCAGGTATTGAGTTATAAAAACACCCGGAAAAATTATTTTGATATTTTTTCAGCTAATAAAAAAGCCCTGGTCATTATCAATGCAAAAGTTACGGTTGCCTACGATCTGAGACAACTTAAAACCGAAATAGACCAGGAGGCAAAGCAGGTTCGTATCATTAGTATCCCGGAACCGGAAATTAATATTTACCCGGATTTACAATATTACGATGTCAGTCAAGATTACTTCAATAAATTCGACGCAGCGGATTACAATAAAATAAAAGGCAGCGTTTACCAGATTCTGGAGGAGAAAATCCAACAGTCAGATTTAAAGGCAGACGCCAGGGAACGCTTGCTCACCGAATTGTCCAAAATCTACCTGCTTACGGGTACGATGGGCTGGAGTTTGCATTTTGAGGAAACCAGCATCAATTCTCCCGAAGAGCTGAAGGGTTTGGCGTTTTGACCTTGTACCAGAATACGCTATAATTCCAATTTGTTTACGAAAGCAGGATTGCAAATCCTGTTTATCTATATTACACTCCGCTCCTCGGAATTTGTAATTCCGTGGTTCAGATAAGGGGGATTTGCAATCCCCGAAACCCTCTCTGGGTGTAGTTGGCTGTCTCTGGGTGAGATTGCATCTACATCCCAGCTATCCGATGCGTTAGGCAAACGATGCATTTGCAATGCCGGAAATCAAAGAAAATAGTTCTTTAAAACACACCCGGATTGCCATTACAAATGGCTTTTTGGCCGTTCTTATCTGTTTATGACACCGAAAATAGCTGGGTGAAGCGACATACTTCATCCAGTACTAGTAAGGTATTGGGTTTGGAAAACCAGGATTACGGAAATGTTAATTCGGTGCATTTGCGAAAAAATCCCCCTTCGCCCCCTTAAAAGGGGGAATTGTCCTTTTTCAGAATTGACAGTATGTTCCTGCTTCTGAGTTTAGCCATCCGTATTAAAGCGTAAATTTATTGCTCTCAGCCCATTACTCATCCATTCTCTTTACGGAAATACTCTCCCCCATGACGATACCTATCCCATTCGAGATATTGGAATACACCTGCACCGGCTGAGCAAAGGGATCCCCTTCATTCCACCATTGCAAGCCGTACGTGGAATGAAAGAGGTAATAGTTTCGGGTAACGGATTTCAAGGTAAATTTAATTTCACCCTCCATATCATCCGAAAAATAACTACCATTAAGAAACAGATCAATGACGGCTTCTCTTCCCTCAAAAAGTTTATCGTCAATCAGTAATTCCCCATCGGTATTGTAGTCCTTTTCGTAGGTTGGGTTTTTGGGCTCCAGGTAAAGTGGGTAGTTGTCTTCATAATACACCGTATTTCCATTCTCATCCGTATAGGTATACTGCCTGTAAAATTCTGCAGAAATCTCATAATAATTTTCTCCTTCCGGGTCATCAAAGATAAGCGTCACATCGTCATTGGAGGACCAGGCATCCACCTGCACCGTCCCCTGGTAAATCAAATCTTTTATGGGAACAGAAATGGGGATAATCTCTGACGCACGCACGGTTTCATATCCTTCCACATCTACTTCAACCGTATATTCATTTCCCTGGGTCAGCAGTCTGTTTAGATTTGTATATTCGCCTGTTTCTTCAACGAATGAAAGTGGGAGTGTCTCTCCTTCATGAATCAGCCTTACGGCTGCATCCTTGATGGGAACAAACTCCCAGTTATTATCCAGAATGTGCTTGCTGTAGCTAAGCCTTACGCTGGGAAAGGTATTGTGTCGGAGACTGGAGTTCAGGGTGATCTGCGGCTTTTCGAAAGGTATGTCGATATCCACGGTGGTCTCGCAGGCAAAAAGCAAAAACGCAAACCCAACGAGCTTTAGCGGGCCGGGAAAAATCGCAGTCAACAGTTTGTTCTTTTTCATCAAAATTAGAATTTAAACCCATAAGAAAAGGAGGGGATAATGGGGAAAAGGCTGTATTGCATTACCTTTCTGTTTCCCTGCCGGTCATTACCCAGATCCATAAAGAACGGATTCATCCGATTGTACACATTGTAAATTCCCAGTGTCCATTTCCGTTCGCCCCATTTTTTGGTTTTCCACCAGCTAAAGCTCAAATCCAGTCGATGGTAGTCCCTGTTTCTGAAATTATTTCGGCTTTCATAGTAATTTATATTCGGTCTGGAAAATCCCCCGTAACGGTTCACTTCCATTCCCTCATAGCGTTGCGTCGGTAAGGATACTGCATTTCCGGTTCCGTACACCCAGGCCAGAGAAAAATCCTTGTTGTCTTTCCATTCGTGGGTCAGTGCCAGACTGATATCATGCCTTCGGTCGTACTTATACGGAAACCAATCGCCAAAATTAATCTCATCAAATCTTCGTTCTGTATTGGATAAGGTATATCCCAACCAGCCGGAAATTTTTCCTACTTTTCGTTGCACCAGGAATTCGGCACCATAACTCTTTCCCTCCCCGACGGCCACTTTATCCTGCCAGTCCTCATCCAAATTGAGGTAAGTGGCTCCGTCTTTGTACTCAATCAGTCCATCCATGGTCTTGTAGTAGGCTTCCAGACTGATCTCAAAACCTTTGAAATTACGTACTCCTCCGAAAGCAACCTGCATGGCTTCCTGAGGTCCGATAGTTGGTGTCGCCGGTACCCAAAGGTCGGTGGGTAGCCCCAGTCCCGCATTGGTCAGGAGGTGAATAAACTGGGTCATGGTTACAAAGGAAGCCTTTAAAGAGGTGCTGGAATTGAGCAGGTACCGGGCGGCAATCCTCGGCTGTAGGCTATTGTAATCTTGATCTTCGGTAAGGAAACCCGAGTAATGCAGGCCCAGGTTGGCCTTCAGGCGGGAGCTGAGATTAATATCGTCCTCTACATACACGGCATACTCCATCGAATTCAATTCATCGGCCCCCAACCTCAAATCGTTTTCGGATTCGCTGCTTTTGCTCGCATATACTCCTGGAGAAAATTTATGAAAAATCACCTGCCCTCCAAACCGAAGGTAATGATCCGGATTGGGAATGAATTCAAAATCGGATTTGTAAGCCCAGTCTCTGATCCCAGAAAAGTATCGCTCCGAATAGACATTGGTTTCGTCCACTCCAAATCCTGATATTTTTTCTTCGTAATTGCTGAAAAGATCAAATTTATATCGGCTGTGGGTGAAGGTGTGGTTGCTAAATAAGCGATTGTTGATGACATTATTCCAACGAAGAGCTGTAATAAAATTACCCCATTTCAGGCCAAATTCTTCATCATAATCCGTCCGTTCGTTTTCATAAACATAGTAGTCGTTATACCTGGAGTAAGCTTTGTCATCGCCTGAGTAAACACTTAGATAAATCCGATTTTTATCGTTGATTTTATGGTTGATTTTGCCATTCAGATCGTAAAAGTAGTACCCTATATTTTCACTACCACCAGTAGATGCCTTGATAAGGGGCCTTGCCAATAGATCCAGGTACGTTCTCCGGGCGGAAAAAATAAAAGAGGTCTGATCTTTCTTAATGGGCCCTTCTACGGTCACTTTAGATGCTATTAAGCCAATCGAGCCTTCCCCCTTTATCTCCTGCATGTTGCCCTCTTTCATGCTGATATCAATTACCGAAGACAATCGCCCCCCGTACCGGGAGGGAAAACCTCCCTTGATCAGCTCAACGTTATTGATGGCATCCGCATTGAAAATGGAAAAGAACCCGAATAGATGGGAGGCATTGTAAACCGGCACCCCATCTAGCAAAATCAGGTTTTGGTCAGGACCTCCTCCCCTAACATATAAGCCGCTTCCTCCCTCGGTACCCGATTGCACGCCCGGAAGCAATTGTAGTACCTTAAACACGTCCACCTCTCCCATCAAAGCCGGCAATTCTTTGATTTGTTTGAGGGGAACGTTAATCGAACTCATCCGGCTGACCTCCTGGATCTTGTCCATATCGCTGGCCGATACCACCACCTCTTCCAGGTTGCCATCCGGGACCAGCTCCACATTTATGACCGTGTCTCCCTGTACGTTCAACTGAAGCCGTTTGGTCTGAAACCCTACAAAACTAACATAGAGATCCAGGCTGTCGCTGCTACTGGAATAACTGTAAAATCCAAACTGATTGGCCACTGCTCCCTTTTCGGCAACCCTATCAAAAACATTGGCTCCTATCAGATGCTCGCCCGTTCCTGCCTCTGTAATCGTCCCACTTACAACTACTTTCTGAGCATAACCGCTTAAACTGAATAAAAGTAAAAAACAACTAAAAATTTGATTTTTCATTTTGCAAATGCCTTATAGGGAAGCCAATCGATTTATATAAAATTTTGCAAATATATTTGAAATTTTGAATCAAATGAAAACAATAGGTATAATTAACGGAAAATTAATTACTATTTATAAACATCTGAATTCCAATAACATGGACCTAACGGTGTTCTGATAAACGGAAAAACAAATGCCCTCTTTTTCCTTTCCAGCGCTACTAATACCCTAATACGAGACGTTTAAAACCTACGAAATGCTACAGGGTTTTTCAAAAAAAAATGTTGGGGCTCTCTAACCGGGATTTCGTAGTAGCTTTTCTTGAAACAACCCGCTTACCTCAACCTTTTTCTCAAGATAAATACCGCCCCAAAACCAATACCTGCCAACCCCATCAACAAAACGCCACTAAGTGAATCTCCAAACAAAAAATGTCCTGTGCCAAACAAAAAAGCATAAACGGCGGTGACTCCGGCTGCAAAAGCAAGCAGGGAAGCCTGAAAATCAAAGACCAGAGAACTTGCAATCGGCTGTCCATTATCACGCAAACGCTTATGAATTCGTCGCCAACCAGGACCTGGAGCCTTTGTTTTTCGAACGAATGCCATTAATACCTTTCCATCCGTATCCGGTGTCCAATAGGCTGCGGCCATCCAACTCAGGGTAGTGATCACAATGCCGATAAGCAACTCGGCAGCCGTTGTCAGGGGCTCAAAAAGGGCTGGATGTAAAAAAGCAAAATACAAGGCCATCAAAAAGGAAACGGCCATGGCCACCATTTCACTTATGGCATTGATACGCCACCAATACCACCTCAATATGTAAATCAGCCCCGTTCCGGCTCCAATCTGCAGTAAAATGGCAAAGGTCTGTAGGGCATTTTCCAGTTGCAAGGCTACGTAACCACCGATCACCATGATGAGCAGGGTGGTGAGCCGGCCCATCCCTATCAGGTGCCTTTGAGAAGCATCGGGCCGAATAAACCTTCGGTAAAAATCATTTACGACGTAGGAAGACCCCAGGTTCAGCATGGTGGACAAGGTAGACATATAGGCTGCCACCAGGGAAGTAACCACCAGCCCCATGATACCGACGGGCATAAAGGAAAGCATGGCCGGATAAGCCATATCATCCTGAACGATGGAGGCATCTGCTTCCGGAAACGCCTGCCTCAGGGCATCCAGATCTGGAAAGACAATGATGCTGCACAGGGCCACAATGATCCAGGGCCAGGGCCGGATCGCATAATGTACGATTGTAAATAGCAACACGGAAGAAAGGGCATGGTTTTCATCCTTGGCAGCTAGCATGCGCTGCACGATAAACCCTCCGCCACCCGGCTCCGATCCCGGGTACCAGACCGACCACCACTGTATAAAAACGGGAATCAGGAAAACGATTAAAAACAACTCCCAGTTATTAATGTCAGGGATAAAATCTAGTTTTATGCTTACTTCAGGGTGCTGGAGTAGTTCATCCAGTCCACCAACGGCCGGATGATGGACCGAAACCCAAGCCGCAGCTATGGCACCAGCCAGGGAAATCCCAAACTGCATAAAATCGGTAAACACTACGCCTCGCAATCCTCCCAGGCTACTGTACAGTACCGTCACGAATCCCGAGATGAGCAACACAGGCAAGGGACTAAGCCCCAATAATACACCGCCGATCTTAATGGCTGCCAGGGATACGCCGGAGATAATGACCACATTAAAGAAAATCCCCAGGTAAATGGCTCGAAATCCCCGAAGAAAAGAGGCGGGTTTGCCGCTGTACCGCAGTTCATAAAACTCAATATCCGTCAACACTCCGGACCGTTTCCAAAGCCGGGCGAAAAAAAAGACGGTAAGCATTCCGGTCAACAAAAAACTCCACCATACCCAATTTCCGGAAATGCCATTTTTCCGGACAATATCCGTCACCAGATTGGGCGTATCCGTTGAGAAAGTAGTGGCAACCATCGAAATACCCAGTACCCACCAGGGGAGATTACCACCGGCTTTGAAAAATTCCTGTATGTTTTGAGCCGATTTTTTGGAGCTGTAAATGCCAATCCCAAGGGATAACGCGAAAAACGAAACGAGTATCAGCCAGTCTATTCCCTGTAATAACATGGCCGGAATATAAGGCATAAACCTTAAAAAAGTAGCAACGATGCCCTAAAACAAGAGCATTTTTATAGGTATCAATGCTGAATGATAGCCAATCCATGGTGACAACGGATACGCGCTGGTGCCGATCAGAGTTGGGAGGAATTTTATAAGGTAAATACCAAAAAACGAGGTGGTACAAGTTGAGTATGTTCGAAAAAACCTACCCCTTTAACGTAATAGTGAATCGGGTTCCCTGACATGGCTTGCTCTCGATTTCTATTTTCCCTCCCAATGCGGTGACGTGGTTGTGTACCAGGTACAATCCAATGCCTTTACTATCCGTATTGGAATGAAACGTTTCTCTAAAACCAAACACCTTGTCCCCAACTTTCTCCATATCAAATCCGATTCCATTATCTTCAAAAACAAGCTGTGTAGAACCATTCCTAATCTTTGTGGAAACCGAGATAATCGCAGGGCTGCCTGGCATGGCATATTTAATAGAGTTTGTAAACATATTTAAAAAAATACTTTCCAGGTAAGCTTCGTTATAGTGTATCTCCTTACAGTCTGAAAAATCAACTTGCACCAGGGTATTAGACGTTTCTATCAAGGATCTAATTGAATTGACCACCTTTTTCAGGATCCTCTCCAGATCCAGGGGCTCCACCTCCACAGTCAATACATCTTTTTTGCTTAGATTATCTACGTACCCGTCTAGTGTGCTCTTCAATCTCTCTGTAGAAAGTTGCATCAGCTCAATAAATTCCAATATTTCTGATTTCTCCATATTGGAGGCATTAAAAATGCTAAATAAAGAAAGCAGGTTATTGACCGGTGACCGTAAATCATGGGAGGTCGTGAAAGTAAGCTCTTTTAATTTTTCATTGGACTGCGTCAGTTTGGTGATCAGCGCATTTCTGTCCGCTTCCAGTTTCTTTTTATGCGTAATGTTTTTGGCTACCGCGTAGATAAGCCCTTCTTCCTTTGCCGGTACAGAGGTCCAGGAAAGCCAAATGATGTCGCCGGAATGGGTAATATACCTGTTTTCAAAATTAAGCAGGGGAATTCCATCTGATATGATATAATTCCGGGTTTCCACCGTAGCCTCCAGGTCCTCCTGATGTACAAAGGAATTGATAGGCCTTCCATATAAAATTTCATCCGGATACCCCAGCACTTTTTTTAAGGCCGGATTAATACGCTTAAAATACCCATCAAAGCCTGCCACACTAAACAAATCCAGGGACAAGTCAAAAAACAACTCCATTTTAAACGAAGTCGTTTCATAGAAATTCTGTTTTTTTGAGTAACAATCCATAGCTGATTAAAAATTGAACCGTAAAAGTATCATGTGAAATAAATGTTTTGACAATTTTTGTTTCAAATACATGCTGTTTCCAGTAATAAAAATATCAAATAATTTAATTAATCTCTTACAATACGCATTAAATTTTATGAAAGGCTATTCCAATGTATCAACTTTTGTAAAAAAATAATCGATTAAGCTAATTCTTTTGTGATAAAATTCAAATTTTTTAGTTTAAAAAGATTTTTTAGACCTATTAACACCTAACTAAAAACCGTTGATTTAAGCGGGCCCCATATTAAAATTAAAATCCATTTGTTTTCATTTACCCGCTCCGGGCTTTTTTTCCTTTACTATTCTCAAATAAATCCGTTCTTATGGGCTATATCGTTTTTTAGATAAAACAATTACTTGTGTGTATCTATGACCCTACCACAGTTGATCTGGGTTTGATCCAGTGCCATTCCGATAAACATGGGGTAACTCCAGCTTTTGTAGCGGCCCCAAATTTCCCCGGAATACCTCGGGAAAATTTCCTCTTGAATCACTTCCAGCAAGGGTTGGGCTTTATCACCCAATTGTCGCACACTAATCGCCGCCTGTAATACCTGCACGGCATCATCCAGTTTGAGCATTCGTTCCAATACCTCAAATGCCTGAGGATCATTCATTCTCTTTGCCGCAATTTCTGCCGCTTTGATGGCTACCGCCGGTGCCTCATCCTGCATCAATTGGCTCAAATGAGGCAAAACCATACCGATTTCTCCGGAATAGGCATCCAATGCCACCAATGCCCAAAATCGAGCAGAAGACTCCTCCGATTCAAAAAAAGGAATCAACGTCTCCGGTTCCTCCACCTCTCCCGTCATTCGGGCCACCTCCAATAGCTCACGGAAGGTCTCCGGAGTGTAGCCCTGTGCGATTTCGTAAACACTTTTGCCTGCCGTTTTTGCCTGCTCCATCATGATTCCCTCCGTAACCAAACCGGTATCCCGGTGCCGGATCATCCATTCGTCCAACTCTTGCCGCAAGCCGGAGATCCGTTCTGCCAGTTCCGATTGGTCAATCAGGTTATGTTGTTCCAAAGGATCGTTTTCTAAATCGTATACGACTTCAACTGGCTTGGGAGCAAACAGTTGTAAGACAGATTCCGACAGTTGCCCCCTATCCCGCAAGCGATTGATTTCCGCATAACTTCCACCTTTGTTGAAAATCAAAGCGTTCTGGTAGTAAGGCAATTGGGGCATAAAATGCCGGACGTATAAATACCTCCCGTCATATACGGATCGGGATACTTCGTAACAATCATCTGCCCGGTCCCGGTATCCAAACACAAACTCCTTTTCTTCCGCTGCTTCTCCCAAAAAATTCTTTCCCTCCATCATCTCCGGAACCTCAGCACCCGCCAACCGAATCACGGTGGGGGCAAAATCTACAAATCCTACCTTTCTGTCGGTTACGGAGGCTTGAATGTTGCTTGCCAAATGGCTGTATTTGTCCGGGACGTGCAGAATAAAAGGGATTTGCAATCCGGCATTGTCCAGCCAGCGTTTATGGCCAGGTAAGCCGTGACCGTGATCCGAAAAAACGAACACAATGGTTTCATCCAGCAAGCCATCGGCTTCCAACTGTCCGAGCAGTTTGCCCACTTCCTGATCAAAAACCGCCAGCAGGTCGTACATATGTGCCCATATCTCTCTCATTTTGGGACTGTCCGGAAGGTGAGGTGGTAAAACCGCCTGATCGGGATCACTGTATACCTCCAGCGACTCGGTATCGCATTCCCGTAGGGCATTGGTTGGACCTTCATGGGTCATCATGAAATTAAATACACTGAAAAAAGGTTGCCCATCTGCCCGGTTTCGCCAATGTGCTTCCCTGCTGCTTTCATCCCAGCGTCCCTGGTGATCAAAGTTGTAATCGGTTTTGACATTATTGCTGGTGTAATAGCCCGCTTCCTTTAATACCTCGGGTAAAATTTTCAAGTTTTCCGGAACCGGTATTTCCGAGCGAAGGTGTTGGGTTCCCAGGGAACTGGCATACATTCCCGTAATTAAAGTAGACCGGGCTGGCGCACAAATGGGAGCATTGGAAAATGCCTGGGTAAAGCGAATACTTGTTTTAGCCAGGCTGTCGATATAGGGGGTTCGGGCGTAGGCATCTCCGTAACATCCGTAGATGGGACTCAGGTCTTCATGGGAAATCCATAAGATATTGGGCTGTTCAGGTAATTCTTCGTTCGCTCCACATGCCATTAATCCCAGTAATATCAGGAGCACAACGCAAATGAGTGTTTCCAGGTGAATTATTTTCATGGATTTGGGTTTATAATGATGCGTTTGTAGCCGCTCAGGGCAGGCTGCCCCTGGTCGATTACTTCCAGGATCAAATGGATCGCCTTTCCGGGAGCAACTACCGGCATTTCGAAGGATATTTTGCGCTTATTTTCAGCGTATTGAAACGGAAGCGGTTGTGTTGGACGGTATATTTCTTCGTAAACCCACCAATGAAAATCCAGCTCCTGTCCATCCGGGTCGCTACTTTTACTGGCGTCCAGATACACTCGCTCTCCTGGTTTAGCAGAAATAGATAGTGGTGTCATGGCCATATCGCCATTTACTACGGCTACCGGATTATGGTTGGCCTGCTCAAATGGGAGCTGCGCCCATTGCACACGGGCCATAAAATCGGATTGGAATGCCGTGCGCCAACGCGCTACGGAATGTCTTTCGTTAAGGGTTCCCTCCAGGTAATCCGGAGCGTCTATATACAATTTCCCTTTAAGCAGGCGATACCTGCCACCCCAACCTCCCCAATCCGGACGCTCGGGCACATTAAGCCCATTGCCAATCAAGCCCAAAAAAGAAGGGCTGTCCCCTTCCTTCATTCCATTCGTGCCATGCCCATGCAGTTGGTAGCGTTCGCTGAGCGGACCGTTTCCGTGAATGTTTGCCCTGATCCAGGCCGCATCCTGCATTTGCTGATTGCCAGTCATGTACATACCTCTAAAGGCCGACAATTCACGCACACCTGTGAATCCATACCAGGCGTAGCCATTTGCAATAAAGGTTAGCTCCTTGAATTCGCTAAGCAGGTACTCCCGGTGTCCGTCCTGATCTCCAATGGCATGAACCTGGATGTTGCGGCAAAAAGCGGCTACTTCCTCCGGAGATCTGTTTTGGCTAACCTTCCACAAGGCCTGCGCCAGTTCTCGCAAACCTCCCCAAACAGGAATATGAACCAAGGTTTCCGACGCATCTACCACTTGGATAATGGCCTCTGAAGCTTCGGTGTCAAAACCTTCCCCGATCTCTTCGGAATTTCCTTGCCCCTCCCTGACCAAAGAAAGAAGGACCTCCGGTTTCGGAAAATCTTCCGAATGCAGGCTAAGATTGGGGTACACTTCCCGGTAGGCCTGCAAATGTCCCTTGATGATTTCCGGACGAATGTCCTGTCCATGCCCCAACCTGCTGGTAGCGCACAAGGCCTTGATATCGAAATGGTCCGCATAGTATAAAAAGCGCGTCAGACTTTGCTCGTCATCCGTATCCCCTCCAATATCGGTCAGTAAAATTACTTTTGGTTTTTGGCGTGTAAATCCATTGCTGATTAAAAGGCAATTGATCAGCAACCCAAAAAACAGGTATACGATTACTTTCATACTCAATTTCCTTATTAAAAGGGCAACAGCACATTACCTAATAAGCAGCGCAAAGTAAATCTGTCGCCGAAATCACTTTAGCTCCAGGGCTTCTGTGTTGACAAATTCTTCGCCACGAATGGAGACGAATTCCTCCAGCATGGCTTTTACCTTTTCGGGATGCTGGTCGGCCAGATTTTGTTGTTGTCCCCTATCCTGACTCAAATCGTACAGTTGGAAATCCGAATCGTTGCCCAATTCTATATTTACATGAGTGTTAACCGCCGGACCCTTATAGGGTGGGATGAGCACCCAATCTCCCTGCCGGAAGGCTGTCCGGGTAGTGGCCTCCAAAACCAGGGATTCCCTGCCCTGATCAGCTTGACCCAAAAAGGTATCCATAAAATTTTGCCCATCAGCACTTTGTTCACTGCTACCTGTCAATGCAGCCAGGGAGTTCAGCATATCGATTTGGCTGATCAAGGCATCCGACTGTCCGGGTTCGATGGTACCCTTCCAATAGGTGATGAAAGGCAAGCGGGTGCCGGCTTCAAACAAACTGTATTTCCCTCCTCTGAATGGTCCCCATGGGGTATGATCCCCTAGTTTTTCCACCGCCTCGTCGTAATAGCCATCGTTCAAAACGGGACCGTTGTCACTGCTGAAAATGACCAGGGTATTTTCCAGCAGCCCTTCTGCTTCCAGGGTTTCCATAAACTGCCCGATGCACCAATCGGCCTCCAGTATCACGTCTCCCCGGGGCCCCATTCCAGATGTTCCAGCAAAACGGGGGTGCGGCGTACGGGGCACATGGGGCTGTTGAAAGGCATAATAGAGGAAAAAAGGGTCCTCCCTTTCTTGCTTAACATATTCCTGTGCTTTTTCCAGGAAATGATCCGCCATGTCTTCGTCCACCCATTTGGCCTTTTCTCCGCCTTTCATGAACCCGATGCGGGGAATGCCGTTGACAATGCTATTATTATGGCCGTGGTGCCAATTCATAGTCAGTAGCTCGGGGTTATCCTTTCCAGTGGGTTCCCCGTCAAAATTTTCCTGGTAGCTGATTTCAATGGGATCTTCCGGATCCAGGCCTTGCACCAGGCCGTCTTCCAGGTAAACGGTGGGTACGCGGTCCTGGGTGGCCGCCATGATGTAGGAATAATCAAAACCCACTTCATTCGGTCCTGGGCTTACCTGTTCGTTCCAGTTTACATCTCCTGCGCCTAGTCCCAGGTGCCATTTACCCACGACAGCCGTGGTATAGCCCTGCTTTTTTAGCATTTTAGGAATGGTCAGCTGTTCCGTACCAATCAGCAAAGGAGCCGTTCCGGGCAAAATCTTGGCATCCTTATTTCGCCAGGGATAGGTGCCGGTAAGCAAGGCGTAGCGACTGGGAGTACAGGTGGCGGAGGCCGCATAGGCTTTTGTAAACTTCATTCCCTGATTTGCCAGGAAATCCATATTAGGCGTTTCCAGGGTACCCGCTTCATAGGCACTCATGTCACCATACCCCAAATCATCCATGTAAATGATGACGATGTTAGGCTTTTTGGCGAGGTTGGTTTCCTCCTTTTTTTCGGTCTGGCAACCAAAAAAAGGCACAAGCAAAAAACTAACAAGTAGAGAGAGCACGAGATGAAGGCGGGTCATAGATGGGGTGTCTTTAAAATACAAATGAGTTTGAAGTCAAGATAAAAAAAAATATTAATTTCATTGCGATTGCCTTTTCATTTTCCATTTTTAATAATTAAAAAAGGGCACCCGGTGGGTGCCCTCTTAACTTCTTATTAAAACCGATTTCCTAATTAATTATCCCAAAACAAGGTTCTGGAAAGGTTGTCCTCAGGAGCTACCTGCTGGTAATTCTCCGTGTTGTAAGTTTGCTCGGAACCAGGGTATATCCACCTGTTGGGAGGAAGACTTTGCTGATTGGACTGGTCTTCCCAGAACACCAAATCCGGCATTTCGATTCGTCTCAACTCGGCCCAGTTTTCGTTGGGTTGCACCACGTTGAAATGAAGCCATTTTTGTTCGGCGATAAGCCTCATCTTCTCCATATCTCCGGCAGCCGCATCCCAACTGATATCCGCATCGGCCAAATAGGTATCGATGCCAGCTTCTGTGATGGGAATTGGCTCGGGAGAAATCAAGTTATTACTCATGCCTCGAAGCATTTCGTAATAATGAATGGATTCCCGGACCCCCATTTCATAATGTTCTTTCGCCTGCGCATCTTGTCCCTCTTTCAGGTAGTATTCGGCAGCCATAAAGTGAATCTGGCTGGCGTTTATTAACATACCCGGGAAATACTGGTTTCGGCTTAGAGTGGTACGGTTGTAGATGGCCATGGTATTTGAGCCGATCAACTCGTTCTGTTCTGCACCACTAAGCAATGGATCCAGCGTCAGAAACTCTCCTTCGGCATCTTCACCCGGCTCAAACACATAGGTAAGCCGTGGATCATCGTTATTTAACATGTGATCCAGCACTGCTTTACCAGCCACATTCCCATCCCAATCTTCCAAACCACTTTGAAAACCAGTTGCACCTATGAGGGTTCCCAATTCATGAATACGAAAGGTGATGTTCTCATCGTTGGAAGTTACGATGGGATAATTGACAGGATTAGACAAAATCGCATTGATTTCGGATGCCGCACGATCAGAGAAGGTGGGTGTATCACTAACCCTGGTCAGCATTCGAATCCGTAGCGAATTAATGTATTTTAACCACATGTCAATATCACCGCGGTTTATCAAATCCTGAGATTCAAATCCTGTTAATATACCCGGATTGATTTCCATGGTTCTCAACTCGTCCGCAAATCCAGCCAGATCGTCCAACATTTTAGTATAAATGGCTTCGGGCTCGTCGTAAGTAGGATAGGATTCAGAATAATCGCCACCATTGGTACTGAGCATCCCTGCATCCGAAAAGGGGATGGCCCCATGCAGGTCCACGACTTTCTGAGTATGATCGTATAGATAAGCAGCTGCCGTAATCATAAAGACCCGGTTATCCTGCTTGTTCTGATCACTCAAGCCAGCATACACTTTCTCTAATTCCCGGTACTGCGCCAAAAACTGGTAGTAATTATTCCAGCGATCATTGATGGCGGCCGATCCGGGAACATACTGGTTCTCCTCATTGACCCAGCCAATGGCCTGGGTGTAGCGGTTAAGCGTAATCCTCAAAACCACAAAATAATTCCAATAACTGGGAAGTACATATTCCCGGTTGGCAATCATAAAACCGGTAAATTGCTTCTCAACGGAGGTTTCCGAAACCTTGGAAGGATCGGTGTAATTCTCCTCAAACTCGGAGTATTTACAACCTGCCAGGCTGGTAAGTGCTACCAAGGTCAGTAATACTATTTTATTTTTCATGATGCTTTGATTTTATTTAGAAACTTGCCCTAAGCATTAAACCTACGGTTCTGGTAGCAGGGTTGGTACCTGCATTGGTAAGGGTCTGTGACCATCTTGAACCACCTGTCAACACCTCCGGATCCAGGTCCTTGATATTTCGATAAAAGAAGAACAAATTTCTTCCAAAGGCAGAAACATTGATGCTGTTGGCTCCCAATCGCTCTGCGAAGGTAGAAGGCACATCATACCCTAGAGAAAGTTCGCGTAGCTTCAGGTAGGTGTTTTCCTTGACGTATAGCTCGTACCTGGCCTGGCTGTATTGCGGACCTCCCCAGTTATAGGTTCGCTGGTAGTACAGGGCCTGCGAAATGACATTGGTATTCGGATTTCCATCTGCTGTAACGCCATCCATAAGCATGCCGTCATCATACACCGTTTCTCCGTTCGGGCCTTGAGGGCTGGTAGTTTGTACCCCCTGTCCGTCGGCGTTAATGTAATAAGACAATCCGCCTCTTTCTGCATTCATGTTGTTTAAGCTTTCCTCAGTCAATCCCCTACTAATCATCCAGTTGACTCCGGTAGGCATCACATGGCCACCAATCTGGAAATCTGCCAATACTTGCAACGAGAAATTCTTGTAGTTCAGGTTGTTGAAAATACCACCCACTGCCTTGGGCATGGCATTACCTGCCACGATCCATTCATTGGGATCAATTTTATACATGCCATTGGGCTGAACAATTTTTTCTCCATTGGCATTGGTCTCTACTGGAGGAACAAAGAAATCTCCCATGGGACGACCTACCACGGATCGTAGATGAGCAGCGTTTCCATCGTAGTTTGCATGCATTAATTCGGTAGCGTTATTCGCTAGTTTTTCTACCACGTTCATATTACGGGCAAAATTAACACCTGCCACCCAATTTAATCCATGAGCCTGGTAAAGGGTTCCGCTCAAAGCGACCTCAATCCCTTTGTTTCTCAGGGTACCAATATTCGCCAGTACGGACGTGGCCCCAGAGGTAGCTGGCAAGGTCAAAGGTAAAATCTGATCCCGGATCTGCGCATTGTAGTATGAAAATTCGAACGACAATCTGCCATTAAAGAACTGACTGTCCGTTCCAAATTCAAATTCATGCTTCTGCTCCGGACGAATACCGTCGTTTCCAAAACTACTGGAGATATTGGTATACAGTACAGGAGCTCCACCCGGCTGTTGAACTCCGAGCGTATTTTGATTGTAGGCAATATTGGCCCGGTACACGTCCGGATAATTACCCACAATACCCCAGGAACCTCTTATCTTGGAAGCACTGATCCAGGAAGGCAGTTCAATGGCATCCGATAGGATGAAACTGGTATTGGCTGAAGGATAAATAAAGGAATTATTGTCCGGATTCATGGTGGAAGTACGGTCCCTTCGTACAGTTCCTTCTACATATAAGAATCCTTTATAATTCAGGTTTAAAGTACCAAGTGCAGCGTCGATGACCCTTGAGGTTCTCCTGGATCCGTTATTGGGCAGGTTGACCGAAGCCACTACGTCAAATAAATTCTCCGTGCTTAAGCCTCCATTTGTACCTCTGGATATCGAGGAGAAACTTTCCTTGTCCGCTGTATAGCCGGCGGTGGCGCTAAGGGTTACATCGTCCGTAATTTTCTTGTCGTAATACAGGAACACATCCCCGTACAAAATACTAAAGATCTCATTGGACATGCTAAACCCTCCCGAAGGACCAAAAGCCAGGGGCCGGGTAGTAGAACTCTTATTTTCATTTTCCCGGTAAGTAAAATCGGTAGAAATCCTGGTTCTCAGACTCAATTCATCCGTTAACGAAAAGGTATTGGTAATGCTACCAATCACCCTATTGCTCAACTCGGATGCCCTTTGTTCGTTTACACGCCACACATAATCGGCTATCGCACCTTGAAAACCGTTTCTGGTGATGTTCTCATCAGGTGTCAGGCTTTGTCCGTTTCCGGTAACAAATCGGTAGCCCCTACTGGTTTTGTATTTGTCCAGGTACCAGGCACCGTTGTCAAAACGGGTCATCATCCCTCCAAAATTATTGATCAATCGGTCTACAGAATACGGTCGATTAGATGTATTTTGATTGATATAATTGATCATTAGATCCGTTTTTATCTTTTTGGTAACCCGGAATGTGGCATTCAAATTGGCAATATTTTTGCTATTTTTCGAATTCAAACTCAACGCTTCATTGTCCTGCCTGGTAAGGGAAAAACGAAAATCAGCCACATCGGTGGAGTTGGAGATGGCCACGTTTACCTGGGAGCTGATGGGATCGTTGAATAAAGCTGAATAATTATCCTCTTGAGCTACATAAGGCCTCATCTCCCCATCCCAAGCCATAGCAGGTTGCCCATCGAAAGGAGCACCATAATTGATATTTGTGGCAGGAAGCCCTCTAGATCCATCGTCGTAAATAAAAAAACCATCTTCATTCACGCCGCCGTTTGCCCAACTAAGTCCCTCTACATGTAGAGGGGCTCCCGGACCTCTTACATTCTGATAACGGGGAAGGTAAGCGATTCTATCCATAGCATAATTGGCATTGAAATCTACTTTAAACCCTTTCGTATTTCCTTTTTTGGTGGTGATCAGGACCACCCCATTCACCGCCTCTGATCCATACAAGGCAGCGGCTGAGGCTCCTTTTAATATGGAAATATCGGCAATGTCTTCAGGGTTAATATCTAGCAAGCCATTTCCCCTGAGTCGCTGATCGCCCCAGTAATTGTTATTGTTTACTTCCTCGTTTCGGATAGGGATACCATCCAAAATAATCAGAGGCTGGTTTCTACCGGTGATGGAATTGATTCCCCGGATAGTAATGTTTACTGCGGAGGTAGCTCCCCCAGCTCCCGCCTGAATCCGAACGCCCGGTGCCTTTCCATAAAGGGCCGTCGCCAAATTGGGAGTTCCCACTTTGACCAGCTCGTCTGATTTAATGGTAGAGGTGGCGTAACCCAAGGCTCTTCGATCTCTTTCCTGACCGAAAGCAGTCACCACAACCTCATCCAGGCTTTCGACGTCTTCCTGCATGGTCACATCAATGCTACTTTGGTTTCCTACTCGGATGGTTTGGGTTTCGAAACCAATGAAAGAAAATACCAGCGTGGCACCTTCCGGAGCGTCAAGGATGTACTCTCCATTGATATCCGTAACCGTTCCCGTGGATGAACCTTGTACGGTGATGGTTACTCCCGGCATCGGCTCACCGTTATCATCTGTGACCGTTCCTGTCACCTGCGCCTCCACTGCAATTGATTCCACTGCCGAAGCAGTACCCAGGCTGGTATTTGCCAGGGTTTGGCTTGCCAACAAACAGGACAGCGCAATACCTTGAAATAAAACGAAGATTGTTCTCTTTATTCCAACGGTTTTTTCTAGTAGTTTTTTCTCATTCTTCATTTTTTGATTGGTCAGGTTCAGGTAAGCATTTGCCATACATGAACATTTTGATAAAATGGTTACTTAATTTTTGACAATCCGATATAATAAGGTGACTGTCGGTTTCTTTGTTACATAGGCAATCGTATTTTTTTGTGAGGTATAAAATTAGATTAATTAATTTAGAAGTTCAATTTTATAATTTTTTTTGTCTTAATCCAGAAGTTACCTAAATTTTTTATTTTGATAACCAGTATTTTTTTAAAATCCAAAGTAAAATCTGTAAATGGCAGCATATAGTCTGTTTAATTCTCCGAAAATTCAATAAAAACCGGTCCACCTCATGCTCCTCCAACGCCGATGGTAGCGGGGTTTCGGGAATCTAAGCCATCCCTTAGCTACAGCAGGAGTCAGAACTGAGAAGAAAGCCATACCACTCCCCTGGCAAATGGCCCAATACGCTATCAGGCAGGTATACTAAGTAAAACACATTCCTAAATGAATATTAAGATAGTGTTATGCCTGATCAGCCTGCTTCTCTGGCTGAATCCGGGTAATGCCCAAGATCAGCTTCCTAAAGGTTCGGCTCCCAATATTATCGTCATTCTGGCAGATGACCTGGGCTATGGGGATTTGGGGGGCTTTTATGGCGGGCAAGCCCACACCCCTCACCTTAATCGTCTGGCAAAAGAAGGCGTGCTTTTTACCGACTTTCATAGCAATGGTGCCATGTGCTCTCCTACCCGTGCGGCCCTATTGACCGGAAGGTATCAGCAGCGGCTCGGTATAGAGGATCCCCTACCGGGAGATTGGCAGGAAAAAGGGATTGGAGCCATAAAGGGAATTGCCCGGGAGGACCTGTATGCTACACCGACAATGGCGGATTACCTGAAGAAAGCCGGTTATGCCACCGCTTTTTTTGGCAAATGGCACCTCGGCAACCACCCGGATGCCAATCCCCGGAATTTTGGTTTTGACACCTTCCGAGGTCTGACTTCGGGCGATGGGGACTACTTCTCCAAATTGGATCGCTTTGGCTATCCGGACTGGTGGAGAAATGAACGCCTGGCTTTCCAGGAAGGATACACCACGGATGTCATCACCGACAATGGAATTCAATTTATAGCCGAAAACAAAGGGCAACCGTTTTTCCTGTACCTGGCCCATTTAGGGGTCCATTTTCCCTGGCAGTCACCAGCAGATGCCCGGTTGGAAACCCGTAAGGAAGGCGTTGATTACACCTCCAGCCTTCCCGGACCTGCCAGTAAATTGGGCCCACACGCACCTGAAGAAGTTCCCGAAGTACTGGTAAGCATGATCGAAGCACTGGACCAGAACGTCGGCAAGCTGCTCGCTTATCTTAAATCGGAAGGGCTGGATCAAAACACCCTGTTGTTTTTTACCTCGGATAATGGGCAATACCTGGACTACCAGGGCGATACCTGGCCTGTCGTGGGATCCAATGGCCTGCTGCGGGGTGAAAAATCAGACCTATACGAAGGTGGACACCGGGTACCGGCCATTGCCTGGTGGCCTGGAAAAATTCCAGCGGGGAGTCAGTCTCACGAAACCCTGGCCACCTTTGACCTTTTGCCCACCTTTTTGGCGTTGACGGGTCAGCCGCTGCCCGACCTGGAAGGACCGGACCGACTGGACGGACAAAGCCTGCTACCCGTCCTGACCTCCGGTGGAAAAATGTCCGAACGAACCCTTTTCTGGAGAACTCCGGAAGCCATTGCGGTGAGGAGGGGCCCCTGGAAACTCCTGGAAGACCGAAGCGCTGGCACTCTAAGTTTGTATAATCTGGAGCAGGACCTGGCCGAAAGCCGGGACCTGAAAGGTGATTTTCCGGCAATCCTCCGTGAGCTAAAGCAATCGCGAGATCGCTGGGAGCGGGAAATGGATGAAAATTGATAAAGGAATGGCTTTTCACAGTGTGTACTCGAAAAAACCGTCGAGGTCCCGAAGACCTCAACGGTTAAAGCCATTGACCGTTGGGGTTTCCAAAACCCCGACGGTCTTTCTGCAGCGAGTGCACGAAAAAACCCTCGAGGTCCCGAAGACCTCAAGGGTTATTCCGGGCCCCATTTACCAAAACAAACTATAAAATATGTTAAAAAATTTCTTTAAACTAACGTTTCTATGGATATTAGGTGATGTATTTATTTATGGATTTTAAATTATATTTCCATGTTCAAAAAACTACATTTATTACTTTTCATAGGTTGTTTTATCGTTAGCCTGCATTCTTCAGCTCAAATAAGGTTAGAAGTATATGGAGGGCCTTCCCTTTCCTATATGGATTTTGAAACAAGCCCTTCTAATATCCAGTCTCAAAACGAACCTTATAACCAATTGAGTTATCACCTTGGTTTGGGAGCCCTTACCCGTTTATCAGACCATTGGCAGCTCGTTACCCAGGCGGAATTATTTGTCAGGTCCATGGCAGTGAGGAATTCCGGCGATTTTGGAAGTGGTGGGTTTACCTATCTCGGTCCTACCAACTATGAAATGCCCACCTTTGCTTTAGGAGCCAGATACACTATTGAGAAAGAAAAATATGGCTTTTATTTGCAGCCATCCGTTGGCTTCACACTGCTTCCCCAGGAGATCAGAAACCCAAGTACCGCTTTTAACGAGCTTCAAGACAACTTTAACAGGGATGTAAACCAAGTCAGCCCCTATGGTCTGGGGCTCAGGCTTGAGGCAGGTATAAAAAGGTATACCAGAAACAAAAACTACTTTATGGTAGGTATCAGGCATCAACAGGGACTAAGGGTGACAGATGAAATGGTACAAACTACTTCCAGACCCGGCGAACCTGAAGTAAGGGTAGCTGGCAGCAGCAGGAGCTCGTACACCGGCCTGTTTATCGGCTTTGGGCTAAATACGGACAATTGGAAAAAATAAGGCACTTTTTGAAATCAACCATTAGCTATTATAGACAAATTTACTTTGATGCAGAGCGTACACGAAAAAACCGTCGAGGTCCCGATGACCTCAACGGTTACAGACATTGACCGTTGGGGTTTCCAAAACCCCGACGGTCTCCTCGCCGAACGGACACGAATCAAAACCCTCGAGGTCGGGAAGACCTCAAGGGTTACTGGAGTTCGTACACCGGCCTGTTTATCGGCTTTGGGCTAAATACGGACGATTGGAAAAAATAAGGCGTTTTTTGAAATCGACCATTAGCCAATAAAGACCAATTTACATTTTTAACCCTCTGTAGGATTTAAAATATCCAGCCGTTAAGCCCCAAAATCAAGGTGTTTTTTCCGTATTTTTTTAAAATGTAAATGAACGGCATAAAAAAGCTAATTTTTTAATCCTTTTTCAAAATGAAATTGATTTTTACAACAAAATACTGGACCCAATTCGCCCTATATCAGGAGCTAATATTAATTTTTTGTTAAATAATAGTTACAAATAATACCTCGGCTTCGATTACTCAGTACAATGACTTATTGGCAGCTAGCATAAAACCCACCAATAAGTTTTGTAAAAACCAGACCATGGTACCTGGAGGGGTACGGTGAAAACCCTACATAACAGAGTAGCCAATTAACCTAAATTTTATCATCATGATTACTTTAGAAAAATTCATGTCTGAATTGAAAGGAGAAAACATCAATGAAATCGTAGCAGCAGGTAGCAGTGCCAGCTCTATGAGTGGTGAAAGCTCCGAAAGCTCTGAAAGTTCTTTGAGCTCTGTGAGCTCTGAAAGTTCTTCCAGTTCTTAATCCAAGTTAAGCAAAGATGGCCTGGCAGGTTGATCCTAGCCGGGTCATCTTTCTTTTTCAATGCGGAGTGTCAAAATTATACTTCTGGAAACCAACTACATCAAAATAGCCCCAAAATGGAAAAATACCAGATTTCAAAAAGCCTGCATATCATTTCCCCTATGGAATACAATCGGGAATTGTGTCCTGAACGCTTCAAAGAAAATCATCATGTAATCACTGCAGGCCATCTAAAAAAAGGTTTTTTAATCAATTCCAGTGTAAGGTATTTCCTTGAGAAATTTAGTTCACCTAAAACGTTGGACGAGGTAATTGATGAGGTTGCAGGGGAACTGGGAACGGAGAAAAACAACTTAATGGCACATTGCGAAACCATTTTTAAAATTTTTAAGAAAAGAAGCTTCTTAGTGAGTGAAAAGGCAGCCGAGAATCCACAGCCCAGGTTACCCTATTTTGAGGCAGGTGATACGTTAGGGGTTTTTGACATCCTTCATTTAATATCCAATAAAAAATTTGTGGACCTCTATAAGGTTCGTAAAAGTGGGGGACTTCAAACGTATGTCATTAAATTATTGAGTAGCAAAAAGACAGAAAACCCAAAACAATTTCAAAAAGAACTTTCCCAATTCAAGCACGAATACAATTTGTTGTGCAAAGGCGAAAGGGTAAATAGCTTATGTAGGGCTTATCATTTTGAGCAGGTAGGCAATGAATATGCCTATATCGTCATGGAATGGATAGATGGAGAAAGCTTGCCCAGGTTTCTAAGGCACCATCCCCTATTGACAGAAAATGAGGCCTATGGATTGGTATTTGAAATTTTAAAGGGATTTGCCCAACTACATTCGGCCAAAATAATACATGGGGACATTCATCCTTCGAATATAATGGTGGGTGAAAAACAAAATGTAAAAATCATCGACCTAGGTCTGGCCCTTACCCATGATCACCCGGCTTCGGAAACGGTTAAAAAAGGTGGCGTGATGTACTACATGCCTCCCGAACGGATCAATACTACCACCATTAATAAATTCACCAAATTCCCTGATTACTATTCGGATGTCTATCAATTAGGCCTGGTCATGTATTTTATTTTTTTTAGAAATGAGCCCTTTAAAGGATTTATATGGGAGGATTTGTCCCATAACATAAAAAACGACGATTTCATTGTTCCGGAGAAAACCGTTTGGAAAAGGGAATTAAACCCTGAATTGAAAGATATCATCTCCCGCTGTGTTTCCAAAAATCCTGAACAAAGGTACCGGGATGCAGGAGATTTATTGGCCAATTTTAAACGAACAGCAATCGTAAAGGCAGGACAAGAAAAAAAATACTATGCGTAGTGTGAATGAACAACAACTCAAGCACAACGATTGTGGCATCAGCGCAGCAAAGATTATCTACAATCTGCACCATATTCCTGTAGGCAGGGAATACATTGAAGATAATATTTTCATCTCAGAAACGGGTTCCAGCCTTCACGACATCAAGGATTTCTTTTCAAATCAATCTTTTGATGTAAAATTCAACCTGCTGGATGTCAACAGCCTTAAATTTGATACCCAAAAGATCAAAGACGCTACTCCCTGCATCCTATCCATTAAAAACAGGAAAGGATTACATTTTGTGGTAATCCAGGGCTTGAAAAACAAAAAGCTAAAAATTCTGGATCCTGCAGACGGACAAAGCTATCGGTGGTCATTTTCAGAATTGATGCACCGTGCCCATTATGCCAGTGTCAATTATGATTTTGTAAATAATCATGACCTCATCGAACAAATAGTTTCCCAGGAACTGGAACCCTATGGTATTTCTGCGGATAAGGTGGAGGAGATGGACAAAGACACCATAATCAATAAACTGACTTACTTTTCTTACCTGAAAAAGAATTTTGGATTTGCCAATGAGGCTGCTGAAAAGGATTTTCTGGCAGATTTACTTTTCCATCAGGACCTGAGCATGTTGCCCAAGCAGTTCCGGGCAATGAAAATCAAATCTTCAAAAATCAGGTTAAAAGTACCTGTAGTCCTCACCATTAAAAAGGGGGCTGGGGTACAGATTTCAACAGAAGCAAAAGCCACCGACGAACGATCTAAAAATCCCTATTTCCGGCTATTTAAGGAAATGAAACCTTTCCACAGGCTATGGAGTATTTATATTGTTACTGCGATCTTAGTTTCTTTTTTCAGCCAGTTTACCCTGTTCAAAAGTCAGGTTTTGATCGACCATGTGCTCCCGGACAAGGACCTGAACCTGCTACTGTTTTTTGCATTTGGTTTGATGTTTTTCAAGATTTTTAACCTGATGATCGGCATTTATAAAAAATACATTGCCATTCACTTGGGAAATATTTTCGATAACTATTTTCTGACTTCTTTTGCAGAGAAGCTGAATATGCTACCCATCCGCTATATCCAGACTTTCAGCCGCGGAGATCTTACGGAACGAATCAAAGACAGTCTCAAGTTAAAGTCATTCTTTATTAAATTTTTTACAAGAATACTGATTGACGCTTTTGTCAGTATAGCCGCTTTGGCACTGATGTTTGCCATACACTGGAAAGTCACCCTCATAGTAGTGGCTGTATTGGTTATCTTTATCATATGGTTTTACTTAATCACCCCCCATATCAGGTCGAACGAAAACCGGCGTTTTTTCGAAAAATCAAATTTATTTTCCGCACTTTTTGAAAATATTGATGGGCTTCAGGTCATCAAATCATTCAGGATGGAAACGGTATTTTTACAAAGGCTGATACCGAAGATTAAACAAATACTGGCGATTCAAAAAAGGGTGAGGTATGTCGCCCTGTTAAACTCGGGAGTGATTCATATGGTGATTGCCATAGCTTCCGCCATGATCATGCTATTTTTATCCAGAAGTGCCATTTTATACCAGGACATCACAGCGGGTCAGATCATCACCTATATTGCATTTTCTTCACAAGTCTTTTCAGCAGTAAGGGGCATTTTGGACGAAAGCCTGGACATTCAGGAAAATGAGATCATCCTTCGCAGGTATTTTGATTTTAGTAAGGCAGGCCAACCGGAACCTAAAGCCATCCACCAAAAGATCAAAATTGATCAGATAGAATCCATTGAATTTCAACAAGTAGGATTCAGTTACCTGCCTCACAAACCGATTTTTAGTGACCTGAATATTACGATTTTCAAGGGGGAGAAAATTCACATGGAGGGTCGCAATGGAACCGGCAAAAGTACCTTCTGTAAGGTGTTATCGCTGCTTTATCCACCAGAATCAGGTGAGATTTTCCTGAATGGAGAGAAATTTTCCTTTTACCAACAGGGATCCATTCGAAAAAAAATCCTGCTGGTAAGCAATGAAGACATCCTTTTCAATGACACCCTGGGCTATAATATGGCGTTTCAATACGACATCCATACAAGCAAGGTGCTGGAATTGGCAAAAGAACTGGGATTTTATGAGTTCATTTCAGAGAAAACGGAGGGGCTGGATTTTATTATCAATGAGCAGGGTCGAAACTTATCTACCGGTCAGCGGAAGAAAATATTGCTCATGCGGGCTTTTTTATCCAAAGCAGAATTGATCATTTTGGATGAAACCTTATCCGGTATTGACCGGGAATCCAGAGAAAAAATTGAGAACTACATCAATAAAGAGGAAAACCGTTCCTTTATCATTATTTCCCATGAGCCACTGGAACATGTTGAATTTACCAAAAAACTGATCGTAAAAAATGGAAGTATCGAACAACTACAGTTACAGTATCAGGGAGCATAAATTTACCATTTGGTTTTTCAGAAGTCTTATTTTCATTACCCTCATGGTTTTGGTTTTGTTTTTCACCATCAAAATCAATGAGTCGGTTACCATTAGCGAGGGTGAAATCATTGCAGAAAACCCTCAGAAAGACCTGAAAGCGCCATTTGATGGACAATTGCAAGCCATTCTGACCAGAGAAGGGCAGTCGGTAGATGCAGGAGATACCCTGGTCATCATCAAAAACCGGGAATTGGAAGCCCAAAAAAACCAAATAGAAAATGAACTGGCCTACCTGAAAGCCAGGGCCAAAACCATCTCGGAGTTGAGGTCCAGCCTGAGAACAAAGTTAAATACCTATGCCAGCAGCACCCGGATTTCTTCACAAAAACTGGCACTGGACACCCAACTTCTGGAACGCCACATGGAGATGACAGCCTATCAGGCTGAGCTGATGAACAGCCGTTTACAATCCGCCAAAGAAAAGTACGAAGGGGATTCTATTTTGTACCATAAGAACATGTTAAGCAAATATGAATTCAATGATGCCAGGGACACCTACTTGTCATTGAAAGAAAGCATCGTACAACTTGAAGACGAAAGCGTGACCTACGGCGGAGAAAAACAGTTGGCAAGAAACGCCTATGAGAAAATGGAAAACGAGCTGATACTTGGAAAATTGGAGCTGGAAGAAAACCTTAACACGCTACACCAAACCGAAATAGAATTGGAAAACCAAATCAAACAAGCGGAGGCCACCCATACGCAGCTCACCAAAGACCTCGCCTTGCAATACATTACTGCCAGCGAAAAAGGGACAGTCAATTTCCTGTTTAACACCAAGCTTTCCAGTAACCTGATCCTGAAAGGAGACCTTTTGGTAAGCATCGCCCCGGAAACCTCCAACTATTACGCAAAAGTATCTGTCCCCGAAAAAGAACTCCCCTTTCTAGAAAAAGGCTTGAGGGCCAGGCTAAAATTGGATGCATTTAACCAATATGACTTTGGAACGCTGGAAGGCACACTGGATTTTATTGCGGAAAGGAAAGAAAACGAACTATACTATGCACATATCAAACTCCCTGAAAGTAGCGATTTGACCCTTAGGCCGGGATATGCGGTAAGGGGTGAAATTATCCTTAACAGGATGTCCATTTACCAGGTATTTATCAAGAAAATATTCAATAAAATCGACGGCTCATGAATGTAAAAAAAACGATCCTGACAATTTTATGGATAGGGACGCTGAGCCTGCAGGTTCAGGGACAAACGGTTCTTTCCCTGGAAGACTGCTTTAGGATAGGCATCAATCAAAACCTGAACCTTCAAAAGATGCATAATGATGTCCGAATTCAAGAAATTGAAAAATCGACCGCTCAATATCAACTGTTACCTTCTTTGACCTATGACATGAATCATTGTTTTTCCTTTGGAAAAAACATTGATCCGGTGACCAATTCCTTTGCATTTGAGCAATTTAGCGGAGGGGAAATGGGGCTCAGTTTACGCATGACCCTATTCTCAGGTTTCAAAAACCTACTTGCCATCAAAGAACAGGAATTCGGTGTTCAGGAAAGCCAATACGCCAAAAAATCAGCTGAGCTGGCATTGCTCACTAAATTGACTCAACTGTATGCGGATCAAATCCTGCTGGAAGAACAAATAAAAGTGATTCAAAACAATATTAGCACCCTGGAAAATGAATTGGAGATCATCTATGAAAAGATCAAAATAGGAAGACTTTCGGAATACGAAGCCTACACTTTCGAAGCCAGGGTTAGTACGGAGAAAGCGGAATTCATAAAAGTAAAAAATGAATCGACATTGGTTTTGCAGCAAATCAGGGAATTGTTAAACCTAAGCTATGACACCGATTTTACCCTGGCACCTGTGGATACCGCTGAAGTGGAACAAATTTACTTCAAACCCATTTATAGGGAAGAAATCCTCCGGCATGTAGGTCAGCACCATCCGGAATTACAACAGGCAAAGGCACAGAATCAGGTATCGGAAATGTTATTAAAAGGTGCCAATCGCAGTTTTTTTCCAACCTTACGCATAGGAGGTAGTGTTTTTTCCAATTACAACGTAAATTTAGGAAACGATCAAAACGGGGAACTTATATTACCCAGGCAAATCCAAAATAATCTGGGCCAATACCTGAGCTTTAACCTCAGCATCCCGGTTTTCACTCAAATGGGAAATGCCAATCAGGTGAAACAGGAAAAAATCAAATTGCATAACAGCAAATTAGCAATGGCGGAGACAGAGAACGCCATCACCTCTGTTACCCTTCAATTAATCAATGACTTTGACACTTCCAGAGAACTGTATAAAATCACCCGCAAAGCCTGGGAAAAAAACAAATTATCCTACTCCCTACAGGAAGAAAAATACAGGCTGGGGAAAATCAGTTCAGTAGAACTCCTGACAGCCAGAGATATCCTGAACCAATCCAATGCTGCTTTTTTACAATCAAAATTAACCTTGTATTTCAGCAACGTACTATTAGAATTAATCGATGAAATTTAAACCCTTGTACAGCTCAATCGATCTGCTACCAGCCGTTTCCTTCAGCGAAATTGGTGAAAAGCCAACTAATGAGGATTACGTTTTTCCCAATGAGGAGTGCCTGTCCGATGAATTCCAGTCCTTTATTTGTTGTGATGGAGTAGGCGGTGCGCCTTCCGGAGAAATCGCCTCCGAGATTGCCTGCCATTCCATGGCCGAATACTTTAATCATCATCCCAATAGCTTTCACGATGCTCGGTTCATGCAAAATGCCGTTACATTTGCGAGGGAAAAAATGATGGCCTATGAAAACAAGCACCCCGAAAGTAAGGGAATGAAAACCACCCTGACCACCGTTAGTTTTCATCAGGCGGGGGCAACTCTTGCCTGGATGGGGGACTCGAGAATCTTTCAGGTCAGGGATGGTGAAATCCTTTACCAAACCTGGGACCATTCCTATGTAAACAGATTGGTAGAGCAAGGACTATTAACCGTAGAAGAAACCCGTCACCACCCTAAGAGAAACGTTATTACCAAAACCTTGGGAACAGCGAAATCAGAGCGCATTCCTGAATTGAAAGTTATTAGCGATATCCGAAAAGATGATTACTTTTTGCTCTGTACGGACGGTTTATTAGAAAAGCTCACAGATAAGCACATAAGTAAATGGCTTGTAAAAAAAGAGGAGCCAGAAAGGATCAAAGAAAAAATCCTGGACCATTGCATGGGGAAAACCCATGACAATTTTTCCATGATCCTGATAAAAATCAAACGTGCAAATAGCGATGGAGATTAAAACAATCCTTTTTTCCCCTTACCATTTCCAAAAGCTAATTCCAGAAGGTATCCGGCTGCCCAAATCCGCTAATAGGATATTCCTAACCAAAAACGCTACCTTTTCAATGATAGCATTGTTAAATAGAAATTAATCCGCCGCCTGATATTCCAGCCGGTAAATTTTCCCATCAAACCCACAAATTAACAGTTCATTGGACGGATCCAATCCAAATGCGGCGACAGGAAACGAAGCCTGCACTAATTCGGTATTGGTGGGATTGCTCCTATCCGTAACGTCCAGTGCCCAAATCCTCCCGGAAATAAAATCGGCATAAATATACCTTCCTGCCAGTTCCGGCAGGGCCGAACCCCTGTATACATAACCACCTGTGACAGAACCGTCTCCCTCACTGTGGTCATAGGCCCACACCGGAAGCTCAAGTCCTTCCGTTTCACAGGCAGATGCAGGATCAAAGCATTCAAAACCCTCCATGGTATTCCAGCCGTAATTCCCGCCATTCTCAATCAGGCTGATTTCTTCGTAGCGGTTCTGTCCTACATCCGCCGCCCATAGCAGGTTGGATTCCGTATCAAAACTAAACTTCCATACATTTCTCAAGCCATAAGCAAAAATTTCTTCCCTAAAGCCCTCCCCGTTTCCGACAAAGGGATTGTCTTCCGGTATCGCATAATTCAAATCTCCTGCCTGTGCATTTACGTCAATCCTCAGCAGGGATCCCAGCAAGGTTTCCCGGTTTTGACCATTGCCCTGTGGATCTCCCCCGGAACCTCCATCTCCCAGGGCTATATACAGGTACCCGTCGGGACCAAAAGCAAGTTTGCCCCCATTGTGATTGGTAAACGGTTGCTCGATTTCCAACAGTACCGTTTCACTTTGCGCATCGGCCTCGTCCGGATCGGAAGCCGAAACCTTAAATCTGGATATTACCGTTCGTGCCGGATTGGAAGCGGTGTAATTGACATAAAAAAACCCATTTTCGGCATAATCCGGATGAAAGGCAAGCCCCAATAAGCCTTCTTCGTTTCCGGAATCATTCACCTGGTTCACCAAGTTTAAAAAGGTACCTTTTTCTTCGGCCTCTGCTTGGTTAGGGAAAACGGAAATAACCCCCCTTTGCTCTACCACAAAAATCCTGTCGCTATCATCTCCGGCATGGAGGATTTCCAGCGGTCGGTTGAATGGAAGGTTGGGAAAGGCTTCAACCAATTGTAGGACTTTCTCTTCTCCGGGATCGGGAGCGGGATCGGGATCCTCCTGTACACAAGCAGTAAGGGAGATCAAACCGGTGAAAAAATAGCAGGCAAGTAAGCGTGAACTAGAAATCATAAAACGGATCGTTTGTTGTAAACCAAGAAGGTAAAAACGCTGCAAACCATATGCCAGCAGGTAAAAAGCCCAAAAACAAGCCGAAAATAGCCGGTGGTGCCTATATGAGTTGCAAGCCAGCATTGGTTTTCCCATCGGGATTTTGCAGTAAATGGCAGAAAATGCAGCCTGCTATATATTGAACATATAGGTAAATTTCAACAAAAGTGCCTGATTTTGCCTGGTTTCGATAAAGGGTGACATGGAATAATTGTAGGTATAGACCAAAAATAAATCCGACATGGTCAGGTACCTCCACTGAAACCGGCTATTGATATTGAAATTTTCCTGCTGGGTATTGTATTGTAAAAAGGTGGTCCAGAATAACTGAGTGCTGAAATTTACTTCACTCCGGGCATTGATCAAGGTTAGGGTGGACGCTCCGGCAGGTTCCGGGAGTGAGAGGATGTTTTGCTCCCAGGCCAGCGAAAAGGTCCCCCAGGGCTGCCGTCTTAAATTCAATTCCATTAAATAGGTAGTCAGGTAGCCGTTGTAAAACAACCCTGTTTCCACTTCTGCCCGAAAAGGCAGGGAGGTTCTGGCATCCGAGCTGTAGGAAAGGTTGGCACGGGGGTAACGGTAAAGCCCTGGCTCCAGTGGTTCTCCATCGGTAAATCTGGTGTGAAACAACAAGCGGGTTTCCAATGCCTGAGCCTGAAAGGTGATTCTGCTCGTGTTTCTGAAACTGAGTTCATAGTCCAGCCGATATTCATTGTCCATCAATGACCAATCGGTATAATAATTTACGGTATTCCGGAGCTGAATATCATGCAAAATTACCTTGCCGCGATTCTCGGGACGAAAGGTGTACCCAATCCGTGCGTGAAAATGTTCCGATCCCAAATGATATAAGGTGTCATTCAGGGCATCGTAGTTACTCATTTTAGGAATGAATCCCATATCCGCATGGTAATCATCCCCCATACCGTAGTAATTCAACCGGAAATTCCATTTTCTTCCTCCGTATTCAAAGCCCAGCTGCCGGTAGTTTCCCATGCCGATCTGCGATTTTTCCGAAAGGTGAAAGGACCCAAAATAATTCCAGGTACCGGACTCATTCAGGTAGTTAAGTTCTAAACCGGCATTCCTCCCAAAATCAAATTTGTCTAACCCATTACCTACCGTCTGCGCCTGTCGGTTGGTGACATATCCCCTTAAGACGGATCTTTCCCATAAACTTTGGTTAAAGACCCCCACGCTATAGTTTTGGGCCGGTCCGGCTTCGGTAGGCCTGGTCTTGATATTCATCAGCCCAATCCTGAAGTTTGGGTTAAGATTCCCGCTCAAACGGGCTCCGTAGGCGATCGGCACCGGCCGGTTGTTCACGTCAAGCCCAATTCGCCTGGTAAAGATCGGTTTGGCCGAATTCGGTCCGAATCCCGTAAAAAGATCATTGTTTTCGAGAAAAAAGCCCCGTTGCTCGGGAAACCGGAGGTTGAATCGGGTTAAGTTGGTCTGTTGCACATCTACGTCCACCTGTGAAAAATCCGGATTTATCGTCAGGTCCAGGTTCAAAGAAGATGTGAGTGCCACCTTCGCATCCATGCCCACATCTGCGGTCGTTTCGTTTTCAGCACCCCGAACCGTCCCGGCCGTGACATAGGGTATAAGGGAAATGTTGGTGCCTGTTTTGTCGGGGGCTTTGTCCCAAACCATATTGCCGGTGTAGCCCAGGTCGTACAACTGAAAATTGACAGGAATGGGTGTCCAGCTATAATATTCATTCTGAGACATGTTGTTCCGGATAAAATTGATTCCCCAGGTCGATATATCCTTTTTAAACCTCAGGGTTTTGAAAGGAATGGCAAGTTCCACAATGTACCTATCGGGAAGCCTGGTCACTGCAGAAAACCATCGATTGTCCCAACTAAAGGTCAACTCTCTTGGCGCATTTGGACCAAGTAAATCCTCAGACTGTGCATTAAAGGGACTGATTCCGAAAAACAGGCCATTGGTTCGGCTATTCACCGGGTCGATGATTACTCCAAATCCATCCCCTTCAAAGAAGCTTTTGTCTCGTTCCAAGGTTTGTACGACATAATCCTCCACATCATAGCAAATGGCTGAAATGTAGACATTATCCGAATCATAGGTCACCCTTACCTCCGTACGGGGATCGGCTTTTTTACCATCCAGCGGCTGTTGCATCCAGAATTCATCCGCCACATCTGCCTCCAACCAGGCTTCCTCATCCAATACCCCGTCAAGTGTTATGGGTGTTGTTGCTCTTTGGATCTGTAATTGGTAATTGGACAAGATTTCGGTATCCGATTGGCCAAATAGAAAAGTAGCTCGCATCAGGAGTACAAAAAAGGAAAGAATGGGAATCTTCATTCGTTTATGGGTGCTTGATATGGTCAGCGGGACCGATGAAATGAAAGTGGTTAAGGCGGGGAATAGTTGAAAACGAAATCAATAAACACCCATCTGTGACCAAATTTAATTTTTTCTCCTTTTAAAAAGAAGTTGCGATTAAAAATTCAACGGTATTTTATATGACCGGCATTTATTCATTTATGGGTACTTAAAAACCAAACACTATTAGGCCTCAATGACAAAAAATTCACAAAAATTAAATAGCATAGCAGCTTCATTTCGCTAGTATATCCTCCCCTATTCCGGGGCGTTGGTTACAAAATTCGTCAAGCAATTCATGGTTTGTCATGGAAAGTACACCACGCAAAAATACAGGAGATCCACGAACCAACCGAATAAAAAAGCCGGTTTCCCTTATAGAAACCGGCTTTTTCAGCAGATCCACTACTTCCTGGATCCACATAATACGAAATATCAATTCATGGCCATGGTTTCGTCTTCCTGGTAAAATACCCGCCATATTTTTCCGCTTACCGAGTCAGAAATCAACACTGTCCCATCGGGAGCCTGGGCGATACCAGTAGGCCGGTGCTTGGCATCACTGGGGGCCTCTATGGTTTCTACTCCGGCAAAACCTTCTGCAAAAGCCTCGTGGGTTCCAGTGGGAGACCCGTTTTCAAACGGTACAGCAGCTACAAAATACCCCTTCTGCTCCAGAGGTGCCCGGTTCCAGGAACCGTGAAAGGCTACCAGAGCAGTGCCTTTGTACGTTTCCGGCAACTGATCACCGGTATAAAATAGCAGGTCATTGGGTGCCCAATGGGCAGGGAAGGTCATTACAGGCCCTTCGGTACCTTCGCAGCGCTCGGCTTGCTCCCGGTCGCCCCCGTATTCCGGAGCCGTCACCCTTTTGTCCTGAGAAGGATCATAATAGCAATACGGCCAGCCAAAATCAGCACCATCACTTAAGCGGAACATTTCCTCCGCTGGCTGTTCGGCACTTTCCTCTTCGGTATACATATCAGGGAAGAGGCCGTGCAACATGTCGCGGCCATGCTGAACCACATATACGTGGCCATCTGCGGAGTTGTAGTCCAGTGCCACGGCATTTCGAATACCTGTAGAAAAGCGGTAACCGTGTTCCAGCTGCGTTTGTCCCGTTTCTTCGGCATCAAAGCGCCAAATGCCGCCGTGCCGCTCTAATAGCGGGCAAGGATCCATTGCGGGGGAGCCTTGGGTACGGTCTTGCTCCTGGCAAGCATTGGAAGGTGCGCCGACATTGACGTACATGTGACCCTGCTCGTCAAAGGTAAAGGGCTTCACCGCATGAGAAGTTTGTACGGGCAGACCCGAAACAATCGTATCGGGTGCGGTGGCGTTATCCGGAATCAGGTTGTCTCCCGAAAAGGTAAAACGGAACACCGTGCTGTCGTTTGAGGCGTAAAGGTTACCCTTGTAAAAGGCCATGCCGGTACCGCCAAAATCGCCAAAGTATTGGATGTCATCTGCCCGGCCATCGCCATCTGTATCCCGCAGGGCAACAATTCCTCCTTCTTCGGTGGCCTCGCGCAGGTTCATGTAAATGTCGCCATTTTCATTGACCGCCAGGTGACGGCCCCTTCCCAGGTCCTCCGCTACTACGTAGGCCTGTAGTCCGGCACCCAGATTTAGCCCCCCCTGGTCTTCATCAGCTGTGAAGTAAGGGGATGGGGTTTCCGTTTGTTCGGTTGGACTGCCGCAGGCAGCCATTACCAGCACCGCCATCAAGCAAGTGTACAAGCTTTGGGTATAATTCATGGTTTTTATTGGTTTTCGGTTTGGAAAGAACTTAAATATACAGCTAATACCCCTTAAGAACAAATTTTATTGTATTTAGACGTTTCGCCTCCAATCCTCAAAACTGTCTTCATAGATTAATTCACAAATAATTAACCCGCCTGCATCCCGTTTACCTGATAAATCCAGTATCGTTAAATAATATAGTAAGGTTAGATTATCATTTTCTCCATAAAGCTATCTTTAGCAAGTACGATACAGGCAATTTTGTTTTTTGGTCCGATTGCCAGGATACTACCTTATAATGCAGGTTATTAGTAATATCAATTTCATTTTTGGTTCTTTATTCGCTGCTTCTTGGCTCACCAAAAACGTGGCGCTTCCAAAGCACCTTCTTGTCGGCCGAATCGGAAGTTTAAGTACCAAACTATCTACAGCCCTTATCTGCCCTATGTTTATTTTGCTTCAGTTGGGCATCGTGCTACTTTGATGGAAATTTATATTTTTTGTAGATTATTTGAAGTTTTTGTACTTTGGAACGATACTGAAGATGGATTTCTTTAGTTCAGCCAAAAACAAAACATGAATTATAATCAGGTAGCAGAAGAATTTCGTACAATGGCCTTGGGTTTCAGGGATAGCTTGATCGCTTTCCTTCCAAAACTGTTCCTTGCCCTACTTGTATTGGCCATCGGTTATTTGGTGGCGCGTCTGACGGAATGGGCGGTAAAGCGGTTGTTGAATTACTTAAACAGCCTGATCAATGACAGGTTCCGAGACAGGATTCAACACATCAGCTTTGGCCCCTCAGCTGCGTTTATCAGCAAGACTTTCTTCTGGATTATTTTTATTTTCTTTCTTATTCTCAGTACGGAAGTACTCGGTTTATCGATTATTACCACCTGGCTTGGAAGCGTTCTGACCTATTCACCAAGAATTTTAGCTGCCATTTTAATTGTTTTTGTGGGAATCATTGCGGGCAGAATGTTGGGAAAATTGATTGCCTCCGCCACGGCCCAGGTAGCCATTTCTTACGGTAATATCCTCGGAAAAATAGTTCAGTACACTATTCTCATCACTTCCATCATTATTGCCGCTGATCAGATCGGTATCGATATTGCTTTTCTCACACAACTTATAAACATCCTTTTAGCGGCGATTGTGTTCGGTGCGGCACTGGCATTTGGCCTGGGCGCTAAAACATCGGTCAGCAATATTCTCGCTTCCTATTACATACATAAACTGTACAAAGAGGGAGATTATGTGAAGATAAGTGATATAGAAGGCAGGATTATTAATATCGGCACTACGGCAGTTCTTTTGGAATCGAAAACAGGCCGAGTGACTATCCCTTCAAAGGAGTTTATCGAAGTAAAATCTGTCTTGATCAAAAAGGAAAAGTAATGGATACGGATGAAACGATACTGGAGGCTTTTATTCATAAGCACGGCCGGGCAGCCACGCAAATTCTCGAGGAGCTTGAGCCCGAAGAGGTGGCCACCTTGTTTCGGGAAATCCGGGTTGACCTGGCTGCCAGGATACTGGAGCCGATGTATGCCTACAAAGCGTCCCGTATCTTGGAAAGCCTTGATCAAACCCGGGCTGTTGAAATAATAGAACAAGTAGACCTGAAAACGGCCGAATTAATATTGAGACAGATGGAGGGGCCGCTCCGCAATTCACTATTGGAAGATCTGCCATCGGAAGTGTCGGGTCCGCTTCGCCTGAAGCTTAGATACCTAGAAAATACGGTAGGTGCCTTGATGGATCCAGTCTTATTTACCTTGCGGAAATCCGTCAAAGTGGGCAAGGCGTTGACCCTCATAAAGGAGCATAGGCGGCTGGTCTCTCCTTATGTGTTTGTGGTCAATCAGGACAAATCCCTATACGGCCTGGTCAACCTCCAAGACCTACTTTTGGCCGATAAGGATGTCCCTCTTACTACTTTGGCCAATACCGGTGCACCAAAGCTCTACGATGATGTTCGTTTTGAAACGGTCATAAACATTGATAGCTGGCTTCACTATTATGCCTTACCGGTAACAGATCGCTCCGATGTTCTCGTCGGCTCATTAAAGCTGGAAGCCGTTAGACGGGGAAATGTAAACAGCGAAGAAGTGCTTGATAAACAAGCTATCAAGGCGAGCGCCGCACTGGGAGAGCTTTACCGCATCGGGTTAACGGGTTTTTTACGGAGCCCGGGAAAATGAAAACCCGTTGTCCTGATTTTATCAACTTATGCTAAAAATCCATCATGTCACAAATCCCTGCCTCGGCTAAAGAAAAACTGATAAACGGCTTTTTCAGACAATTTCCCGGAGATGCCGCATCGCTGCTCAATGGCTTTTCTACCGAGGAGATCATTGATTATCTCAAAAGACCGGATCATAACGATTCCAAACAGGTCTTTGCCCGCCTGAATCCCGATATTGCCACAGAGGTCATTGCTTTAATGGATGATCACTTATTTGCTCGCATTTTCTCCAACATCGATGCTTATTTGGGAGCGAGGTTGCTTTCCCGCCTGGATAAGGAGGAGGCTGAAGCCAAAACGGCTTTGTTGTCCCCTGCGCTGGCCCGCGAAATAAAAGAGCTGATGAGCTATCCCCTGGATTCCGCGGGTCATTTGATGAACCCTTTGGCAACCACTTTCCATCCCGAAAATACGGTAAAGGAGGTGTTGAAGCGACTGCGCGCACTGGGAGACCGCCGGATTGCAAATATCTATGTAATCGACCATGAAGGCACTTTCCTGGGCGTAGCCACACTTCAAAGAATCGCCATCTCAGAACCCAAGGTGAAATTACAGGATATCATACAAGCTCCTTTGGGCGTGATACATGCCTTAGCACCCGTGGAAGATGTGGTGGAACTACTGGAAGAAAAAAGGATCATTCATTTGCCGGTTATTGACATCAATAACAAGCTACTGGGCGTCATTCGAAACGGCGACTTGGTTACTGCCTCCAAAGAAGAGGCAACGGAAGACCTTCAAGCGATGTTTGGTGCCGGTAGGGAAGAACGAGCCCTGTCAAAAGTTTCCCTTGCGGTAAAGAACAGGTTACCCTGGCTCCATATCAATCTTGTTACTGCATTTATGGCTTCCCTCGTAGTGGGTTTTTTTGAAGATACGATAGCCAGAATCACGGTGCTGGCGGTTTTCTTACCGGTAGTGGCGGGGCAGTCGGGCAATACGGGTTCACAAGCCCTGGCCGTTACCATGCGCGGTTTGGCGCTGCGGGAAATCAGGATAGCGCAGTGGTTCAAAGTAGCGAGAAAAGAGATTATGGTAGGATTGATTAATGGGTTTGCCGTGGCCTTAACTACTTCTGTCATCGTTTATTTCTGGGCTTCTTCCTTCGGCCTGTCCGTAGTAATTGGCATCTCCATGGTGGTATCTATGGTCATTGCAGGATTTTCGGGAGCGGTCATCCCGATAATTTTGAAGTCACTGGGACAGGATCCCGCCACATCCTCTTCGATCGTGCTGACCACGGTGACCGACATCTTCGGATTTTTAAGCTTTCTGGGTTTGGCCACAGCGCTGGCAGATGTACTGAACATTGTCGGATAATGATTCATAGGAAATACCTGAACTTCGAAACGGTCCCCGTCAATTTCTTAAATAGAATCGGATTTTAACATTTCTCCTTTTGCCGACGCCTAGTACAAAAAATGAATCCCATCACTTCCCATTCCCCTACCAAATCCAGTATCTTTAATCCTTAAATTGGCTCAATCACCCTGCGCTCCATGATGCTACCTACTGTACGTTCGTTACCGGCAATGTTGGCCCTGCTTTTGGGGTTTTCCTGCCAGGAACCCCACCTGCTTTCGGAAATTCCTTCCTCCCATTCGGGAGTGAATTTCCAAAATACGCTGCTCGAAGACGAGTTTATGAACATCCTTACGTTCGAGTATTTCTACAACGGCGCCGGGGTGGCCGTCGCGGATTTCAATGCGGACGGCCTGGACGACCTGTTCTTTACCTCCAACATGGGAAACTCGGAGATCTACATCAATAAAGGAAATTTTACCTTCGAAAACATCACGGCTACGTCAGGAATAAATACCGAAGGCAAATGGGCCACCGGAGTCAGCATCATTGACATCAACCAGGATGGCCTGCGGGACATCTATATTTGTTTCTCGGGACCCTATGGCTCCCCCCAACGTGCCAACGAATTGTACATCAATCAGGGTGACCTTACCTTTACCGAAATGGCGGAAAGCTATGGACTGGCGGACCGGGGATTCAGCACGCAAGCGGCCTTTTTTGACTTTGACCGGGACGGGGATCTGGACCTGTACCTGCTCAACAATATGACCGATGAAACGGGGCCCAATATCATTCGGCCCAAGCGCATCCATGGGGAAATGCTGAATACCGACAAGCTGTACCGCAACAATGGCGATCAAACCTTTACCGACATTTCCACCGAGGCTGGCATTACCATCGAAGGCTACGGCCTGGGGGTTTCCATCTCGGATATCAACCAGGATGGCTGGCCAGACATCTATGTCTCCAACGACTACCTGTCCAACGACCTGCTCTACCTAAATCAACAAGACGGTACCTTTGAAAACGTAGCGGGCAATGTCTTTCCCCATACCAGTTACTCTGCCATGGGCAACGACATCTCCGATTTTAATAACGATGGGCGGCCCGATATCATTAGTGTGGATATGTTGCCCCCCGACTCTTACCGGCAAAAATTAATGTTTGGAAAAACCGGTAACGACCGGTACCTATCCGAACTCAAAAGCGGGTACGAGCCCCAATTGATGCGCAACACGCTGCAGCTAAACCGGGGAAAAAGCCCGGGAGATGTTCCGGTATTTTCAGACATCGCCTATATGGCCGGTGTAAGTGCCACGGACTGGAGCTGGGCACCGCTTTGGCTGGATCTGGACAATGATGGCTGGAAAGACCTACTGATCACCAACGGATATCCCAGAGATATCACCAACCGGGATTTTGTGGATTACCGCTCCGGATTTTCACGACTCAATAGCAGGCAGGTGAGTGAAGCCCTGCAAAATCTGGAGGGGGCGCACATCCGCAATTTTGTGTTCCGAAACCAACAAGACCTAACCTTTGAAGAGGTCAGTAGGGACTGGGGTATGGACCTCCCCTCCTACTCCAGCGGCGCGGCCTTTTCCGATCTGGACGGCGACGGTGCACTGGATTTGATCATCAATAATACCTATGCAAGCGCATCGGTTTATAAGAACAACACCCGGAAGCAAGGGGCACACTACCTGCAAATCAAGCTGGAGGGCAAGCTTCCCAACCTGCAGGCCATCGGAGCCAGGGTATATCTATGGACGGATTCCGTCCAACAATTTCACGAGCACTACCTGAGTCGGGGCTATCAGTCTTCGGTATCCGAAACGATCCATTTTGGACTGGGAAATTCCGACCGAATCGATTCCCTGCTGGTGCTTTGGCCGGATGGGGAAAGCAGCCGGATCCGGGATGTTTTAGCTGACCAAACCCTGGAAATAAATCAAAGTAGTTCCGGGGAAAGGGTGGCCGGCAAAAAATCGGATGCCCCGGAAAGCAAGGAAAAGCAGTTTCCGGGCCTACCCCTTTTTACCCATGAAGAAAAATACTACGCTGATTTCAACCTTCAGCCCCTGTTGCCGCACAAGCATTCCCAATTAGGGCCGGGGGCCGCGGTAGGCGACCTCAATGGAGACGGAAGGGAAGACTTGTTTTTTTCCGGAGCCCACGGACAGGCGGGGCAATTATTTATCCAAAATCCCGATGGTAGTTTTACGATCGAATCCCTTCCAAAGGAGGATGCCCTTTATGAAGATATGGGTGCCCTGTTTTTTGATGCGGATGGCGATGGCGACCAAGACCTGTATGTGGTTTCAGGAGGAAATGAGTTCCCACCCGAGTCTTCTTATTATCAGGATCGCCTCTACCTGAATACAGGAGAGGGAAACCTGGTCCTTTCAGAAGACCGGCTTCCTGACAACCCGGTAAGCGGCTCCTGCGTGATTGCCGGGGATTTTGATAAAGACGGGGATATGGATTTATTCATTGGAGGAAGGTTAGCACCCAATCAGTACCCGCTCCCGGGAACATCGCAGCTTTTAATGAATGAAAACGGTAAATTCACCAATGTGATACAGGAAGTGGCTCCGGGATTGGATACGCTAGGAATGGTTACCGCCGCACTCTGGTCCGATTATAATAACGATGGCTGGCTGGACTTATGGGTAGTAGGCGAATGGATGGAAATCACCCTATTTGAAAACCAAAACGGTAAACTGATACTAAAAGAAAGCCCCCCCGGGCTGGAAGGCAGTTCCGGATGGTGGAATAGCATCATCGGAACCGACTTGAACCGGGACGGAAGGACGGATTATGTGCTGGGCAACCTGGGATTGAACAGCCGGTACCGGACCCGAATGGAAGCACCCCTTCAGATTCATTGGGCCGATTTTGATGCCAATGGCAGTATGGAAGCCATTATTTCGCATGTAAGGGATGGAAAGAGGGTTCCCGTGCACCCCCGGGACGATCTTTTCCAGCAGATTCCTTCCTTAAAAAAACCCTATCCAACCTACCATGACTATGCCTTGGCGGATATGGCATCCCTAATCGGAGCTACCGCTGAGAAAGCGCCTAAGCAGTTATCCGTGGAGCAATTTGCATCGGTCATTTTGATGAATACCGATAGCGGATTCCAGATTACCCCACTTCCAAACGAAGCCCAGCTTGCTCCCGTTTATGGCGCCTTGGCGGAGGATTTCAACGGAGACGGGCAAACGGATCTTTTTTTGATAGGAAATAATTTCGCCGGAGAAGCGATCAATGGCCCCTACGATGCCTCGTATGGCCTGATGCTGCATGGAGATGATGCCGGAACCTTAAAGGTACCCAAACAAAATCCCTGGGTCTCCGGAGACCTACGTGGATTAACCCATGCCACCTTGCAGCAAAGCGGACAAACTCTGGCCCTCGCTTTGAAGAATAATCAGGCCTTGGAATGGCTGAACCTCTTTCCGGCTTCGCCGGCTCATTATTCTCCCCCCAGGGTAGAAAACACGGCTTACGTCATGCTTCATTATCGCTCCGGAAAAGTCCGCAAAAAAGAATTCTATTGGGGAGCCGGATACCTGACCCAGCAACCCAATAGAATCATTTTTGAAAAAGACTTACTTCGTATTGACTACTTTGATTTGGATGGAAACCAGTTGGATTCCTATCCGATTCAATCCAATTTGGAGAAATAGCGTACTTCAAACCGGTTTTGATTGTTTCCTTTAAACAGCGGCTCCTTTTCTGCCCGTAGAACCAGTTGATCCCTGTCGACAAGAAGGATTTCGTAGGTGTTTATCAGTACGCCTTCCTCATCAAGATACCTTAGCTGCCCATCTTTGATTTCGTACTCATTGGATAGGAATGAGTTCTGGGCAATGGTCCTGGTTTCGCCGGAAGGAAGAAATTCATATACCTCCTCTTGATGCCAGTCCCCACTGCTAAAGCCAAATTGATTGTAATGGTAATAAGCGGAATCCAACTTCCATTTCCCCAGCAATTGTTGCTCCGTGTTGCGTTGACAGGCACTTAACAGAACAGCGCAACCGATAAGGAAAAATGTCCATTTCTGCATCAATAACCGGGATTTTGAGTTAAAACACCGTTACTAAGGTCAATTTCCCTTTGGGGAATGGCAAACAGGTAGTGCTTGGGCCTTTCAAAATTTCTGGGCGGCTTCAGGGGCCCCAGGTCCTTTTGGTAAAGGGCCACAATGTCTACCAAACCTGCTTTATCCCAGCGAATCAGGTCCTGATGCCGTTGATTTTCACCGGCCCGCTCCACCCTTCTTTCGTGAATCAGGTCTTCCATGGTGGCATTGGTCAATGGCGTTCTGCCGGATCGCTCCCGAACGGCGTTGAGCTCTGCATCACCATTTAGTCCGGATCGGATTTTTGCCTCGGCCACGATCAGGTACACATCTGCCGTACGCAAAATGGGGTTGTTGTGGCTCATGTTCAGCCCCCCCTGCGGCCTCCAGGAGCTGTATTTTCTGAAATGGTATCCCGTAGAGGACAGATCTTCCGTATAAGGGGTCGCCCCACGGTCTCCTCCTAAGTCCACCATATCTCCCGGCTGGTAAACGGTATAATCCAGGCGGGGATCCCCCTCCTCAAATTCATCGATCAGATCCTGCACCGGTTCGTGAAAATCCCATCCTCCCCAAGGCCGGGGGGTGGTATAGATCACGTGGTTGTTTTCCCTCCAGCCCTGCAAGCTCTGAATGGCAAAAAGCATCTCGGGATTGTTCTGGGTTTCCACCCTAAAATTGTCGGAAAAATTTTCAGCCAGAGGATAGGGGCCGTTTAGCACCTGTTGTCCGTACTCGATGGCATTCGCAAAATCCTCCTGATACAGATACAATTTTGCCAGCAAGCCCCTGGCAGATCCCTTATGCGCTCTGCCCACATTGTCTGCATCGTGGTTTTCCGGTAATAACTCAGCCGCCGCCAGCAAATCAGCAGCTATTTGAGCCTGCATCTCTTCCATGCTGGCTCTTTCTTTGTTGTATTCATTTGCCAGGGCATCCTCCTCCAGAATTAACGGCACCCCACCATAAATCACCAAAAAGCGCCAGTACATAAAACCTCTTAGAAAATGGGCTTCCCCAAGGGTACGGTTTTTCAGATTCTGATCCATAGATATCTCCGGCACATTGATGAGTACGGCATTGGCCCGGGATATTACCTCGTACTTATGTCTCCAGCTATAATACAATTGCGGATTTCCAGCATCAAAGGTAAAGGACTCAATGGCCTGATCCTCCCCGTGATCTCCCGCTCGGTATTGATCATCGGAAGGAATATCGAACGTATGCTCCGCATGCCCGTAAAAATCGTGGTTCACAAGCGGTTCGTACATGGCATTGGCGGCCGCCACGGCATCGTCGCCATTTCTCCAGAACTGAGAAGAGGTAGACTGGCCGTAAGGGACCGTTTCAAGTATATTATCCTCGCAGGCCGCTAGCAGCGTGCAAGATAGCAATAGGTATAATACTGATTTTTTCATAGCTTAACTTAAAATGTAATGGTGGTACCAATCGTCCAGCTTCGAGCTTGTGGATATTGAGCAAAATCTGCATTTAACTGTAGATTTCCGTCCGTATATCCCAATTCAGGATCCATTCCGGTGTATCCCGTCAGGATAAAGACATTCTGCCCGGTGACATAAAACCTCGCTTTGGTCACCCCTACCCGAGAGGTAAGCATTTCCGGTAAGGTATACCCTACTACCATGTTCTTTAGCCGGAAGAAATCACCTTTTTCCAAAAACATGTCAGAAGTACGGTGATTGAGGTTATCTCGCTTGGTCGTCATCCTGGGGATTTCGTTGCTACTTCCCTGTCCATTCCAGCGATTGATGGTTTCGGCATACATGTTAAACGGATAGGTGGGGTCTATGCCCTGCATCCGGTCGGCGTTATAAATATCAAAACCGGCATTGCCCAAAAAGAACAAACTCAGATCAAAGTTACCGTAGCCCAGTTCTGCGTTTAATCCATACACCACCTTGGGATGCGGATTTCCGATGACTTCCCGGTCCTGTTCGTCTATCAGGCCATCCCCGTTCAGGTCAATAAACCGAACGTCACCCGGCTGTATCAACCCATCGTCTCTTCTGGGATCATTGGCAATATTGGGATCGTTTTGAATGGCCTCGTTGGTCTGGTAAATGCCGTCTGCCCGCCATCCATAAAAGCTGGCAATCGGAAACCCTTCGTAAGTCCGGGACAATTCCTGACTGGAGCGACCGTATAGGCGTGACCCGATAAAATTACCATCGGCCAGCTGGGTTACCTCATTTCTTATAAAGGAAGCGTTTCCACTGACGGAATAAAACAGCTTACCTTTGTTTTCCCGAAACAACAATTCCATCTCCAATCCCTGGTTCCGTAGTTCCCCGATATTTTGGTTCGGTATCTGTGCCGTGCCAATACTACCAATGGTAGGGGGAGCGATCAGCATGTCCTTGGTATCCTTAATGAAATAATTAAAATTGGCCAACAACCGGTTTTCCAGGAAACCGATGTCCAGGCCGATGTTTGTCATCTGGGCGGATTCCCAGGTAATATTCAGGTTCGGAATCCGGGTTTGTGCGGCACCCACCGTTTGGTTACCCCCAAAGGAATACCTTCTTCCGGAGCTGATAAGGGCCAAATACTGCAAGCCCGGCACATTTTGATTTCCGAGACTTCCCCAGCCCCCGGTAAGCTTAAGGTTAGAAATGAAACCCACATTTTGGAAAAAGGCTTCCTCCGAAATTCGCCAGCCCAGCGAAAAGGCGGGAAAATAACCCCAGCGATTTCCCGGCGCAAATTTCGATGAACCGTCACTTCTGAAAGTAGCCGTAACCAAATACCGTTCGTCGTAATCGTAAGCTACCCGACCAAAATAAGAAGCCAGCGCATCGTACGATTTGCCGCCTCCGATGGAATTCAGGGTTTGCCCCACGTCTAAAAACCGCTGGTCGAAAGACTCATCGATAAAATCAAGCTTACTGGCATTAAATCCATCTGAGTTGAAAGTTTGGGTGGTATACCCTCCTACAAAATTCACTTTGTGCAGATCGGCAAATACCTTGTCATAGGAAACAAAATATTCCGCCAGTAGGGAATAATACTCATTATAGCTTCTTGACAAGCTATTGCGTGGACTTGCCCTGATCTGATCGTCAACAATAATATTGAAATTGTAGCCATCACTAATAGCCCCTTCCAGGCCAAAATTGGCCCGGACTTTCAAGCCTTCCAGTATCTCATATTCAGCCTGAACATTGCCCAATAGTTTGTGGCTGGTATTGTTATTATCTTGCGTTTCCTGCGTGAAAATGGGATTGTTGATATCCCCAAATTCTCCGGAGATCTGGGAGGAGCTATAGCTTCCATCCGCATTGCGAACCGGCAGTCCCGGATGAAAGCGGATGGCGCTCCATAAAACACCTGTTTGAGCCGACAAGGTATTGGGACTGACCTGGTTGATGGATACCAATTGCAGGTTTTGGCCAATTTTAAACCGATCGCTGATCTTGTGATCGGAGTTTAAGCGAAAACTAAGCCGACGAAAGTTGGAATTGGTAATCATTCCCTTTTCTTCAAAAACACCGCCCGATAACATAAAAGAAGAATTTTTATTCCCTCCGGTCAAAGTCAGGTCCATGTTTCGGGTACTGCCCTGTCCCAGTAATTCTTCCTGCCAGTTGGTTTGTTGGGTCTGATAGGCTGGATTTTCCCAGATGGGATTGATGGCCAGGCCGTCGTTGGCGTAGCGTTCCCGCTTTAAAAGTGCCAGATCGGGCGCTTCCAGTACATCAATGGTTTTGATGGCATTGGAAACCCCTGTGTATCCGTTCAGTTCAAATTTCAAGGGTTGGTCAAAATCCCCCCTTTTGGTGGTTACAATCACCACGCCATTGGCCGCACGGGTTCCATAAATGGCCGAAGCCGAGGCATCCTTAAGCACCTCAATGGATTCGATGTTGTTGGGATTCACATCGTTTAGATTTCCTCCCGGTACGCCGTCAATGATTATCAGCGGGTCTGCATTATTAAGGGTACCGGTTCCCCTGATCCTTATGGAGCCCTGATTGCCGGGAGCACCTCCATTTCGAACCACATTGACACCGGCGGCCCTTCCCTGTAAGGATTGCGCTGCCCCGGAGACGGGTAAGTTTTGGATATTACTGCCTTTGATGGAAGAAACCGCACCGGTCACATCCCTCTTTTCCTGGGTTCCATAACCTACCACCAACACCTCATTCAAAGAGGTTTCGTCGGCGACCATCTGGATGGTAAACTCCGTCCGGTTACTCACCTCTATGGTCTGGGTGGTATAGCCAATAAAAGACACCACAATGCTTGCCTGATCGGGAACGGTAAGAGAAAATTTCCCGTCAATATCGGAAACCGTACCGGTATTGCTTCCGGCAACGGTTATCGTAGCCCCGGGCATGGGTTACCCATTCTCGTCCAAAATGGTGCCCTGAATGGTCAGGTCCCGAACGTTTTCGGGGATTTCATTCGCCTGCGAAGTTCCGGGAAGGCAGAACGCCAACAGGGCCAGGAACTGAACAGCAAACAGGAAATTTTTCGTCCCCCGTTTAATTGGTAATTTTTCGTTCATGAAAGTTTTAAATTTTAGTATTAAAATAGATTCAATCTTGGACCTGCTTTCACATTAGATCCGGGTTTAATAGGGCCATTATTTCATTTTGTGCCAGGTTATGGTTTGGGCTGTCCTCACAATACAGCAGTTGGTTTGATATGCCGTTTGAAGGAATGGAATTTCATTTCCTATCCGTGAAAAGATTTATTCTAGCGATCGATTTGGTAGCAAAAGATTATTTTAGCCTTTTGAATAGCAAAACCTATCACGCTTAAATCCTTTTTAGGTTGATAAGAAATTAGTAATTAAATTTTGTAAAAATTAGTGATTTATTCAAATGAATATTAAAAATTAACGGTTAATTAATTAAAATTTTTTTTCTTGACAATTATTTAAAGTGAATCGCTAGGAAGATTATTTCATTTACCATTTCCGGTAAGGTCATACAAACCTAAGTTCGATCTATTTTCCGAAAAAAACTTTCTCAAATTCAGCCCCATCTGGGGGTAGGAGGTACTTCTTGGTTTGCGTTCCGTGGCCTGCACCCACGGTTATTGTTTTTCAGACCCTTCAGACCTGCCTTTACTCAGAGAATCAGCAGCAGCCAAGATTGGCATCTATAGAAATTTTTTTCCTTTAGTCCAATCATATTATAATGAGGTCACCTATCACTTCCAAAGAAACAAGCTCTTATTTGAATCCGAAGCCTATAGGGCTTCAACAGTAATAACCCCGGGCGAAACCCGGGGTTTGCGAGCCGGTAAATCCTTCCACCAACCCCGGAGGTTGAACACGGTCCTGCGTACAAAGGAGAGTTGCTCAATTTTGTGATCACCCAGGGAAATGTAGGCGGCAGAGAGTCCTCTTTTTGTCCGGTACCTCCACCCCATAAATGAATTCCTATAGTTTAAAGCCTGCTTGCTGTTCCATGCACCAGCCTATGGGAGGCAATCAACCAAAAACCCTTTCCGATACGGGCGAATTTTCTATGAAATTTTCTTACTTTGTATCAAACGAAAAGCACTTTCCCAAAATGACAAACCTATACGCCGTATTACCTTTCCTTCTCTATCTACTCGTCACCCCCTCTACCGCACAAACCGAACAGAAGCCAAACATCCTTGTGATCGTTCCGGACGACCTGGGTTGGTCGGATGTGGGATACCAGGGTTCGGAGATTCTCACACCAAACATTGATCGCCTGGCCCGGAATGGGAAAATTCTGCAGCAGTTTTACGTGATGCCCACCTGCACCCCCACCCGGGTCAGCCTGATGACGGGAAAATTCCCCAGCAGGTTTGGGGTTTTGGCACCGGCATATGGGGAGGTGATCGACTTGGGAACACCGACGCTCCCTTCCCTGCTACGGGATGCAGGCTATTTTACCGCCATTGTAGGAAAATGGCACCTGGGCTCTCCTCCCTACACCCCGTTGAAATACGGGTTTGATCAATCCTATGGCTATTTTGACGGACAGATAGACCCATATACCCATGAATACAAAACAGAAACCAAGCTAACCGACAGAAGATCCTGGCATAGAAACGATCAATACCTGGACGAGCAGGGGCACGTGACGGATCTTCTGACAGCCGAGGCCATCCGGATAATCGAGGAACAGCGGGAAAAACCCTTTTTCCTGTATCTCGCCCATCATGTACCGCATTATCCGCTGGAGGAAACGGAAGCCTACCTTTCACTCTATGATGACAAACCGCAGATGCACCCCTCCAGAAAGCTATTTGCCGCCAGTGTTTCCCATCTGGACGAGGGCATTGGCAAAATTCTGAAAACCTTAGAGGAAACCGGTCAGCGAGAAAACACGGTCATTTTATTTCTGAGTGATAACGGCGGGCAAAAAAGCTGGCAAAGCACGGAGCATTACCGGGGAAAGTATGCAGACAAACCGCATTTGGTATTGGGCAATAACTACCCGCTCAGGGGCTGGAAAGGAGACCTTTATGAAGGAGGTATACGGGTTCCCGGAATCATCAACTGGCCGGGCAGGCTCGCTTCCGGAAAAATTTCCATGCCGATCCATATGGCTGACTGGCTTCCCAGCCTGTTGGAACTTGCAGGAATTCCGAACCCTGGAAGGCAACGTCTAGATGGGGAATCCATTTGGAAATACCTGCAAAACCCTGAGGCTAGCCCGCAACCGACACGTTCCTTTTACTGGAAAATAAAGGGAGCTTCCGCCGTGCGGGAGGGAGATTGGAAACTCCTGGTTCGGCAGGATGGAAGTAAGGAACTGTATGATTTAAAAGCCGATTTCAGAGAAACCCGGGACTTTTCCCACCAACATCCGGAAAAAGTCAAACGCCTGATGGGGTTGTTGGAAAGCTACCGAAAAGACGACCGGGATTAATTTTTTATTGGATTAACAGCATTTACGCAAACCCTCCACTGCGGCAGAGGGATTTGTCCGCATTTGACTGGTCGGTATTCGAACGCCTTGCCTTGTACTGCTCCCGATTAGGTCAAGATGAATGTCGTTTGGCAAAATACACATTGTAGGTAAATGGATCGATTAAACGGAGGTTAATTGCTGTTTTACCCCTCAGGAATACCTAACAAAAAAATATATAATATTATTATTTTTTATTGTAATATTTTAACAAAGAATAGTAGTAAATTTGTCTTGTTAATAAACCTTATAATTATTGTAACGGACAAAATCATGAACAATTTAGCACCAATTCGCATAGTTACCGCCCTGTCTCTGGTCTTTTTGACCTTTCTGGCAGGCATCTCCGGCACTTTTGCCCAAAACAACAATCCAGGACCCAAATTTGGCATCAAAGGAGGGCTTAACTTATCACAACTCTACGTGGATCAACCCAACGTTGAAGACGAGAATATGAAAGCGGGTATTCATTTTGGGGTTTTCGGAAAAATACCTGTCAATAGTTTCGTTGCCGTACAGCCTGAAGTGTTGTATACCAACATGGGTTCCAAAGTTTCTTATGGCGGTTCCGATTTCGAAAGCGTTTTTGGAATCGAGAGCGGAGAGATCCGGTTCAATCTTAATTACATACAGGTACCCATCGCTTTGGCGGTCAACCTGGGACCTTTGAATGTTCATGCAGGTCCCTACCTGAGTTATTTGCTTTCTGCCAATGTAAATAACTGGAAATCATCCGAAACCAGCCCCACCGAGGTTCGCGAATTAAACACGGATGACTTTAACCGAATAGACTACGGGCTGGTCGTCGGCGTTGGATTTGACATCAAGAATGTCAATGTGGGCGCCCGGTATAATTATGGCCTTAGGCAGGTCGGAAATGATGGCCTGGCTGGAAACCTGACTGACAACTCTAAAAATGGAGTAGGTCAAATCTACTTAGGTTTCGGTTTTTAAATCAAATTTATTTCCTTTTGGTAACCATGCTTTCTCTGAAGGCATGGTTTTTTTGCTTTTCCCAAGCCATCCGTCCTAGATGCAGGGGAACATTGTTGATGGGAAAAACGCTTGATACATTCTATTGAAGATGACAAGCTCCTAAAAGCAACACATTCCAACTATTAAATTTTCTTTTTAGCGATTAACTAATATCTTTAGACCTAAATCCAATATTGTATTTTTTACGATGTATAAAAAAGGCCTATCCGAACGGGACATTTGCACCAAATTCATCACGCCGGCGCTGAAAAAAGCAGGATGGGATATTCAAAAGCAAATCCGTGAAGAAGTTTTTTTTACTGATGGCCGAATCATCGTGCAAGGTTCCCTTCATACCCGGGGAACAAGAAAAAGAGCTGACTACATCCTATATTACAAAAACAATATCCCACTGGCCATCATTGAGGCCAAGGATAACAAAAAAGGAGTAGGTTCAGGAATGCAGCAAGCCCTGGAATATTCCGAAATACTCCAGCTTCCTTTTGTCTTTACTTCTAATGGTGACTCCTTTGTTTTTCATGACAAAACCAACCCTGAAATACGAGAAAAAGAAATTCCTTTAGATGAGTTCCCTTCGCCTGCCACGCTTTGGGAAAAGTATCTGAAATTTAACGGTATAGAAAGCCCAAAAGCCCGAGAAATAGTAGCGCAGGATTATTATGTGGATGATTCGGGCATGAACCTGAGATATTATCAGGCAAATGCGGTGAACAGAACCATTGAAGCCATAGCCAAAGGAAAAAATAGAATTCTGCTGGTCATGGCTACGGGAACGGGAAAAACCTACACTGCCTTTAACCTGATCTGGAGGCTTTGGAAAACAGGCATCAAAAAAAGAATCCTGTTTCTTGCGGACAGAAATGCCCTTCTCAATCAGACCAAAAACGGGGACTTCTCCCCATTTGGAAATGATATCATGCATATCATCAAAAACCGCAGGATTGATAAATCATACCAGATCTACTTTGCCCTGTACCAGGGGCTTACCAGCAATGAGGAAGAAAAAAATGCCTACAAGGAATTCAGCAGAGACTTTTTTGATCTGGTGGTGGTGGATGAGTGCCACCGCGGGTCCGCTTCGGAAGCCTCTGCCTGGCGGGAAGTGTTGGAGTATTTCGAAGCAGCCACGCAGATCGGTATGACGGCTACCCCAAAGGAGACCAAAGACATCTCCAATATGGACTATTACGGAGATCCTGTCTATACCTATTCCCTCAAGCAGGGAATCATGGATGGCTTTTTGGCTCCTTATAAAGTCGTTAGAATTACCACCAATCTTGATGAAGGTTGGCGGCCTACTTCCGGCATGTTGGACAAGTTTGGCAATGAAATCATAGACCGAATCTATAACCTGAAAGATTATGACCGCAAAATGGTCATGGATCAACGGACACAACTGATCGCAAATAAGATAACGGAGTTTTTAAAAGCTACCGATCGTTTTGCCAAAACAATCGTCTTCTGTATCGATATAGAACATGCCCAACGCATGCGGCAGGCACTGATCAATGCCAACGCTGACTTGGTTTCAAAGCACCCCCACTATGTGGTCAAAATCACCGGGGACGATGAGGTAGGCAAAAGGGAGTTGGACAACTTTACGGATGTAGAAGAGCGCTTCCCCGTCATCGCCACAACATCCAAAATGTTGACTACGGGTATAGATACCAAGATGGTCAAGTTAATTGTACTGGAAGCAAACATCGCCTCCATGACTGAATTCAAGCAGATCGTCGGAAGAGGCACCCGAATAAGGGAAGCGGAAGGGAAGCTGTATTTCACCATTATGGATTTCCGAAAAGCTACCAACCTCTTTGCCGATCCGGATTTTGACGGGGAACCTGTACAGATCTACGAACCTGGAATAGACGATTCCCCTGTACCACCCGTATATCCGGAAAACGAGGAAGAAGAGGGTAATCAGACTGAAGAACCGGAAACTCCTGGTTTAGGTTCGCCTCCACCTGGTATCCTGATCCATGAACCGGATCCGGAGGCAGAGCCTAAGAAGTACTATGTCAACGATCTAGAAGTATCCGTCATCAACCAGCGCATCCAGTACTTTGGAGCGGATGGCAGATTGATCACGGAATCCCTAAAGGATTATACCCGGAAAAACATCGGAAACAATTTCAGTTCCCTGGATGCTTTTATCCAGCACTGGTCAACAGCGGAAAAGAAGGAAATTCTTTTGGCAGAACTGGCCGAGCAGGGAATTTTATTGGAAGCCCTTCGGGAGGAAATCGGCAAAGAAATGGACGATTTTGACCTGATCTGTCATATTGCGTTTGACCAGCCGGCATTGACCCGGAAAGAACGGGCCGACAAGGTTCGCAAACGAAACTACTTTGCCAAATACAGCGATAAAGCCCAGGCAGTGCTTAATGCGCTCCTGGATAAATACGAACAAGAAGGAATTACAACCATCGAGCAGGGAGCTATCTTAAAAGTTCAACCCCTCAGTCAATTGGGTTCTCCCGTGGAGTTGGTGAGGGCTTTTGGCAAGGGGAAGGACTTTGAGAACGCACTAAGGGAATTGGAAAAGGAAATTTATAAATCGGCATGAATTGAAGTTAGCAGATAAAATAAAATTACCTGAGGGACGGCGGCTTGAGTTCAAAGAAATATTGCCATCTAATGCAGACTTTGCCAAAACAGTGATCGCTTTTGCAAACGATGCTGGAGGTGAACTATTTATCGGCGTAAAAAACAATCCCAGATTACTGATTGGTATTCCTGAAAATCAATTAGATGGCATCGAAAACAAAATCAGCAATATTATTCATGACTCCTGTACTCCTTTAATTCAGCCAGAAATTTCATTTCTTGAAGAAGATAATAAACATTTCATTCGAATATTCATTCACAAAGGGAGTAAGCCTCCCTACTTTTTAAAAAACAAAGGGAAGGATCAAGGCACCTTTGTCCGAGTTGGTTCATCCAATAGATTAGGTGATAAAGAATCGATTTTGCGCCTTGAAAGATTAGCTTCAAATATTTCATATGATGCAGAATTGAATTATTCCAAAGATTTTAATGAATTAGAATTAGATGAATTCGCTACTTTTTTTAAGGAGAAAACAGGTGAAGAATTAACGGAGAATATTCTTGAAAAACTGGACCTTATTGTCAACGAACAAGGCCAAAAGCGGGCTACTAATGCACTCGTCCTCCTTTCGAATGATAAACTAAAAACTCAACTTTTTCCCAATTCAAAAATTGAATGCGCAAGGTTTAAAGGAACTAAGCCTGGAAATTTTATAGACCAAAAATCTTTTGCAGGAAGCATTGTTGGTCATGCTGAGCTGGCCTTGAATTTTGTGAAACGTCATATTTCTGAAGGGACGAAAAATTATGAGGGTGTTTATAGGAACGACCGCTGGGAATATCCGATCATAGCGCTGCGTGAAGTTATTCGAAATGCGGTCATTCACAGAGACTACTCTCTCACCGGAAAAGACATTAAAATCGCTATTTTTGAAGATAAAATTGAAATCACTAGCCCAGGTAAATTGCTTCCTTCGGTAGATTTTGACGAAATGTTTGCCGGACAGTCGGATGTGAGAAACAAAGTGCTGGCTCCAGTTTTCAAACGGCTCGGCCTAATTGAACAATGGGGCAATGGATTGCAGTTGATAGCTGATGATTTAAGAGAATATCCTGAAATCAAACTCAGATGGAACGAACCGGGGATGGCTTTCAGGGTGGCTTTTGTCAATCAGTATTATTCACCACAGCAGGAGTTGCAACAGGAGTTGCAGCACGAGTTGCGGCACGAGTTACGGCACGAGTTACGGCACGAGTTGCAGCACGAGTTGCAGCACGAGTCCCTTATAACAAAAGTTCTCAAAATAATTTCAATCAAAGAAATTAACACGAAGGGAATAGCTTCAACTTTAGGTCAAAAAAGTATCTCAGGGTCACTGAAAAAGATATTAAATAGTTTGTTGGAAAAGTCATTAATCGAATGGACAATCCCGGAAAAGCCAAAAAGTAAAAACCAGCAATACAGAATCACAAGGCGGGGCATTGCTTTTTTGCTCTTACTCGGAGAAAAAAACTAGAATCGAAAAAATATAAATTACCTAAATGTCAACAATCACCACCAATATCAAAGGCATCCGCGACATCATGCGGAAAGACACAGGAGTAGATGGGGATGCACAGCGCATCTCACAGATGGTCTGGATGCTCTTTATGAAGATTTTTGCAGATAAGGAAGAAGAATGGGAAATTACCATAGAAGATTACCAAAGCCCTATCCCTGACCAATTCAAATGGCAAAACTGGGCCGCCAATGAAGAAGGCCTGACAGGAGATGCCCTGATGGACTTTATCAACAATGAGCTGTTTCCGGCCCTCAAAGAACTGGATTTCAGCATCAGTCCCCAGGCCAAGATCATCCGGTCTGTATTTGAGGACACCTACAATTACATGAAAAACGGAACGCTCTTCCGTCAGGTCATCAATCAGATCAACAAGATCGATTTTAACAGTTCCAAAGACCGTCACCTGTTCAATGACCTTTACGAAACGATTTTAAAAGAATTGCAATCCGCAGGTTCATCGGGAGAATACTATACCCCCCCCCCGGGCGGTGACACAGTTTATGGTGGATATGATCAATCCCCAACTCAAAGAAACGGTGCTTGACCCTGCCTGTGGAACGGGCGGATTCCTTACCTGTACCATAGACCATAAAAAGCAACTCGTTCAAAACGACCAGGATGAACGTGATCTGCAAACCACCATCCGTGGGATAGAGAAAAAGCCCCTACCCCATTTACTCTGCACCACCAATCTGATGCTGCATGGATTTGATGTACCTGCGGTGCGCAGAGACAACCTCCTCAGCAAGCCTTATTCCGACTGGGGAGCAAGTGACAAGGTGGATATCATTCTGACCAACCCGCCTTTTGGGGGAGTGGAAGAAGATGGGACCGAAACGAATTTCCCCCAGAAGTTCCGCACCAAGGAAACCGCCGATCTATTTCTGGCCCTGATTATCCGTTTGCTCAAAGATGGCGGCAGGTGCGCCGTGGTCTTGCCGGATGGGACCCTCTTTGGGGAAGGTGTCAAAACCCGGATCAAAGAAGAACTGATGGAGCGCTGCAATTTGCATACAATCCTGCGCCTTCCCAATGGGGTATTCAATCCCTACACGGGCATTAAAACCAATTTGCTGTTCTTCGAAAAGGGATCGCCTACCAAAAATATCTGGTACTTTGAGCATCCCTATCCGGATGGTGTCAAGAGCTACAACAAGGGCAAACCCATTCATATCAAGGAATTTGACCTGGAGAAAGCCTGGTGGAATGATCGGGAAAATGAGGCCTATAGCCAATATGCCTGGAAGGTTTCCGCAGAGGAAATTAAAAACAGAGGATACAACCTGGATATCAAAAATCCCCATCAGGTCGCAGATGAGCTGGAAAGTCCGGAGGTCCTGCTAAAAAAATACCAAGCCACCGAAAAAAAGATCTCGGATATTCAGGACGAGATTATTAAGGTATTATCAGAAGCTTTAAAATAGACGTCATCGGTAGGAGGAGGTACGACGACGAAGCAATCTCATCAATTGAAAAGATTGCTTCGTCGTGCCTCCTACCGATACCGGGAACGACTTATGAAACTATTAGAACATTTTAAGGAACTGACCTTGCATCCCAAAAATGCCCAAGAGCTGAAAGGGTTGATTTTGCAATTGGCGGTGCAGGGGAAATTGACGAGGCAATGGCGGGAGGAGCATCCGGATGTGGAGCCAGCTTCGGATTTATTGGAAAGGATTAAAGATGAAAAAGAAAAACTTGTAAAGGAAAAGAAAATCAAAAAGGAAAACCATCTTCCCAAGGTATTGGATGAAGAAGCCCCCTATGAATTGCCTAAAAGTTGGATTTGGTGCACTTTGGGAGATTTAAACCGAGAAATCCATTATGGTTACACGGCTTCTGCACTCCACACCTTTAGTGGCATAAGAATGCTCCGAATAACTGACATTCAAGATAATAAAGTCAATTGGGATCGAGTACCTGATTGTGATATAAAAGAGAAGGATTTTCTTAAGTATAAACTTGAAGAAAATGACATTTTAATTGCCAGAACCGGTGGTACCATCGGGAAGTCGTTTCAAGTTAAAGGAGTAAATGTAAATTCCGTTTTTGCATCCTATTTAATTCGAGCAATTCCAATGAAGCAAGTTTTTCCGGGATATATTAAACAATGGCTAGAATCTCCCATTTATTGGAAACAACTTACCGAAAACTCTCAGGGAACTGGTCAACCAAACGTGAATGCCACAGCATTGAAAGGGTTGGCGGTTTCTTTACCTCCTCTAGAAGAACAAAAAGCCATTGTAGAAGTAGTCAATCAATTGTTTGCAGAAGTGGAGCAATTGGAAACTTTGACCAAGGAGCGCATAAAGTTGAAGGCAGACTTTGTGACTTCGGCCTTAAGCTGGTTGACCCAAGCAGCAGAACAGGATACCGCTAGTCAGTGGGCATTTTTGCAGGAACATTTCGGCACCTTCTTTACTGAAAAAGAAAGCGTCAAAAAAGTCCGGGAAGGCATTTTGCAATTAGCTGTTCAGGGGAGGTTGACGCATCATTGGAGATCCCTTCGACAGGATCAAGGAATACAAGTCGAACAAGCTTCTACCCTACTTGAAAAAATCAAAGCCGAAAAAGAGCAATTGATCAAAACAGGCAAGATCAAGAAGGAGAAACCGCTGCCTGAGATTTCAGATGATGAAGTTCATTATGAATTGCCTGAGGGGTGGGTTTGGTGTAGGTTTCAAGAAATATTTGATATTCGCGATGGTACACATGATTCACCAAAAGACGCGTTTGGTTCTGATACATTTCCTCTTATCACAAGTAAAAATTTCAATAATGGTAAAATTGATTTTAACACAGCAAGAAGGATATCAAGTGAAGATTACTTGAAGGTAATTCAAAGATCTCAAGTACATAAAGGCGACATACTATTTTCAATGATTGGAGGGAATATTGGAAATCAAGTTGAGGTAGGAGGTTTTACAGAATTCGCAATCAAAAATGTAGCTCTTTTTAAGCATTATAGATATGGCTTGCCCAGTGAAGGTTTTCTAAAATTCTTCAGCCAATATATTGCTTTAAGTTTACAAGGAGAAGCAGCTGGTGGTGCCCAACCATTTGTATCACTTAAATTTTTCAGAAACTTGATTGTTGGACTCCCACCTAAGGAAGAACAAAAAGCCATTGTAGAAAAAGTCAATGTTTTAATGGCATTATGCGATAAACTAGAACAAGAAATAGAAATCCATCAAACCATCCAGGAACAATGGATGCAGCGTTGTTTGAGGGAGGTGGTGAATGCAAAGACTCCTGATGAACTTCATTTAAATTTAGCCGCAGAGCCTATCCCTAGGTATGGAAATAAATAAGGACTTTGGAACGATTTTGTAAACTTATAGGTTGACACAGTGAAAGTAATTTGTATATTTGAGCATTCAAAAGATTGCCTTTATGCAGTAAAGTATGAAGGGAGTGAGCAGGATGCGCTAGATATACTGCAGGAAAAATGGGCGGATCCTGAGGATTTGCGTCTGTTTTTCAAACAATACAAAAGAGACTATGAATCGTATTATGGTAAAGCTACACTTAGCCAAATCGTCGAGAAAGCAATCGAAGATGCAGATGCTTTATTTGAAATCCTATTCAAATTGGCCGAAGATGTATCAGGAAAGCATCTAAGCGAATTTTTTAAACCATTACACAAAAAGGAAGCTGGAACAGCTTATGAACTACAACAACTTAAAGCTTACGGTACTTACAGCAACTCTTTCCTGAGGATTTACGCCATCCGGTATGGCAACTCGTTTGTCATCACAGGTGGTGCGATCAAGTTGACCGATCAGATGAAGGATCGGAAGCACACACAGAAGGAACTATATAAGCTTAATATGGTAAGGGAGTACCTGCAGGAGAAAGGTGAAAAAGGGGAGTTCGTTTACTTAGACATTTAAAACCATGAGCAAGACGGAAGAAAAAATAAAAAATCTGGCGGCGGAAAATCCTGCTTCCGGTTGGAAAGAAAAAGTTGCTTTTAGAATAGCTAATAAAACATGGCTCAAAAAGTCAACCCGGATTTCCTTGCGGATTTTGGATGCCCTTGACGATAAAGGCTGGAATCAAACTGACCTTGCCAATATTTTGGGTGTCAGTCGACAGCATGTAAGCAAATTGGTAAAGGGCAGAAATGATTTTAAACTTTCTACAATTGCAAAACTGGAAGAAGTCCTAGAGATACGGTTACAGGTTATTTTGGCAGAAAATGAACAAGTAGTAACTGAAGAAATAATTTGTGACCGAGTGAACCAAGAAATCATGGATTACCATCGTAAATGGGCCCTAACCCAGCAATATTTTAGTTTAAAACAACAAAAAACCAATCCTCAATTAGTAATGGCCGTAGAGCCCTCTAGTGAGGATGATTATGCCAAAGCAGGATGAAAGCAAAATTTTCTCCGTTACAGTTATTGGATTTCAAACTGCTTCAATCTCACTATGGATATGAAGTAACTGAACAGGACAACTTGGATTTGCAGGAACTATTTTCCACCTATTCGGTAGAAATTAATTTTGAAATGGCCAAAAGTGAGGAAAATGAAGAGATACAGCTTCTTACCACAATTGAAGTTAACCAAGACATGGAAAATCCAAAACCTGGGTACCAAATTATGGTAGAAGGAGGAGCAACATTTAAACTCAAAGACGCTGAAAATATCGAGGAGAGGTTAAGGAATAACTTATCTCAGTTTTCTACCCTGAATATGATAATCAATAACCTTCGAAATATCATTTTTCAAATTACCAATCTGGGCCCGATGGGCGGATATCTACTTCCTCCAATCGACATCACTAAGCTTTTACAGGATAAAGCAGATTTGCAGGATAAAAAGTAATAATTTATTCTATTTGAATTTGGAATATATTGGTGAAAATTCTGAGTGTTGTCAGATAGAATTATTATATGTAGGTTAAAATGCTGAACAAGGGCTCACATTTATTAACTTAATCAATGTTCAGTTCCAATTTTATCTGGATCAATGACTTGAAAGATCTCTAACACCCTATCCCGTCCTCCAGAGAAACCAAATTGCAACGAACTATTAGTATCGGTCTTTAATTCATTTAATTTCTGCTTGAAACTTTCTATATCACTAAAACCAAAAATATTTTTTACTTTTTGAAAATGTTTTCTTGAAACCATTCGATACAATATCTCAATTTTGCCTACCTCTCTAGAACGTGCTTGTTCGAAATAAATATAAAGATCAGGAACCCAATACTTCCCTTTTAGTACTGCGACATAATGGCATAAAAGATCAGCTTCTACTAATTCTTGCTTAGAAACTTCCTTAACTAACCTTGACGTAAACAAATGACCTAGCGGAGAAGGGTATCTTTGCTGTTCAATATGCTCATAATATTGAATCAAATCTTCATTTGATTTTGAAAGAAAAAATGTAAAATTCTTACCTTCATTTTTATAATTAGCTCTGTCCTTTGTGAAATATAATGAAGAGAATAGGTTCTCCAAAAATCCATATGACCTATATTTTAAAGCCAATGCAACAACGTAAAGGAAAAATTCATGAATTGCTATTAGAAAACCCTCATATTGATAGGCATAATGGGAGCCGCTGCCTTTACTATTCAAAAGAAGCGTCATCTTCTCAAAAAAAGAAATTATTAAATCAAATTCAAACTTTATCTCGGAGCGGATAATTTTTTGAAAAAATTTAATAAAATCATCTCTAATTGGAGTGTAACTATTTACAAAATTAACGAGAGCCTTACCAGAATCTGACCTAAATTGGCCACTACCTAATATTTGAAATTGACTTATTTCATCAAAAACATTATCCAGAAATTCTTGAATTAACCCATTAAGCCTTTCTGGATGCCGATCGATTTGATTATCCAGCCGCTTGACTGTGAAGGAGGTTTTGAAAGTATTTACCGCATCCTCAAACAAATATTTAGGAGGATTACCCAAAGCTGGTTTTGAGATTGAAGGTCTATTAAACAGATTCCTTAAAAGCTCTTCATAATTGATTTCAAAAGTACTTTCATCCGAAAGATCAAAATACAACCTGCTTTCTAGATATACAGGCAAGATAGCTTTTCCCTCTTCATCTTTCTCCGTAACAATTGGAATAAATTTTTCCTGATCACTCTTTTTATAAATTCCTGGGGTAATGATCACGGTTTCGGTCCCTACACCTCCTTTCCTATCATTTGCCTTATCGACATATGTCTTATCACATACTATTAGTACTTTTTTTATTGCAACATCGGAAACCATAGACTCCATAAATTTATGAAGGTCGTGTCCAGGCTTTAGATCCCATTTATCCAAAACTACATCGATTCCATCGTGGCGGAGCCTATTGGCAAAACTTATCGTCCAATCTTGATGCTTTGGATTAGTTTGGCTGTAAGAAATAAAGACTTTGATTGTTTCGGACTGTTCCATTATAACTAAGGAAATTTATTTTAGAAAATATTTTACCAGAAGCAATTATTCATCGTTCCATGAAAATAATTTGGTGCTAAATATATTCTTTCAATTCTTTTTCCGGCATTTCATCATAAGTCTGCCCGTTAAGTTCTCGACCGGCTTTTTTCTTGTTTTTACCACCCCATTGTTTAAAGAAAAAAGCCACTTTAGCGACTTGGCATTGTTCCTGAATATCCAAGACCCAGTCTGGGTTCATGGGTCTGGCCTTGTGACCACTCTCCCCACCGACAATGACCCAGTCGATACCGTTTAAATTTATATTTGGAAGGGCACCGATCAGGGGTTCGCAGGAAAGGAACTTTACCCGGGCACCGGATTGGCGAAGAAAGTCTATTCGGTCCAGAACCTGTTCATCTTCCACCGACACGCCCATCCAGATATTGTGTGACCAGGGCAAAAGATCACTGATTTCAGCCAGTCGGTCCGCCCGCTTGGTGAGGACCTGGAAAACATGCTGTCCATTGTCCTTCATCACCTGAAATACTTTTTGGATAAATTCTAGTGGCACATCCTTGTGAAAAAGGTCAGACATAGAGTTCACAAAAACTACTTTGGACTTTTTCCAGGCGTAGGGAATTCCTAAAGCTTCTTTATGAATTTTGACCTTCTTAAATCCTTCCTTGTACTTCTCCACTCCCATGGCCTGAAGGCGCTTGGTCATTACTTCCGCATAGCAGAATTTGCAGCCCGCTGAGATCTTGGTGCAGCCCGTGACCGGATTCCAAGTCAGTTCGGTCCATTCGATTGAGGTTTGTGCCATGGTAGGTTAGGTTAGTTGGATGGATATTTGGTTTGGTCTAGAATTGATTTGATTTGGGAAGCTCTAACATCTTTATATCCATAAGGATCAATAAAGAAAACAGAGCATTCTGATGATTCCAATATCTTTTAACAGATATTTTTTTCGTAAACCTATTACAAGCATAGACCTAATTTTTGTGCAAATTCCGTTTTTACGTTTACGATATGCTGGGATTTTCGTCCAAGAATCCCCCTTGCCCCCTTATAAAGGGGGATTTAACTGCAAACATCTTGAACAGCTAGTGATATACTTTTTCATTAATATCGGATGGCTATTTACCCAATTAAATCCCTGGTTCTATTTAACAGTATCCTTTAGCTTTGAAAACGGTATATAGATTTCAGCCATCAAACGAGGAACGGATGACATTTTAATAGCAGCGGGTTAAACCATTGACCCGGAAAAATAATTTCTAATGGATGAATTCTCCAATACCTTCGCTTCAATTTCCGGCTCCAGGTCAATATCCTTATTCGCTCCTAACAGTGATTCAAAAGGTATACCCAAATACCTGTTTAATAAAACGATCATTTTTAGGGACAGGATGCAGCCGCTTCGACAAGCTCCATTTAATAAAAGAAGTTAAAATACGTCAAGAAATGTGCGATAAGACTATAATTTTAAATATATTTAAACTCCTGTTTTCCAGATTTTAAGAAGGATAATCGCCCGTAAAATGAATCCTTTTTGTTGACCGCAATCAATCCAAACCAATGAAAACTCCTGTACTTGTATTCAGTTTACTTATTCTTTTAGGCTGCTCAGAAAATAAAACCCAAACCAAGGGCGATGCGGATTTTTTATTGACCCAGGATACGGTGGTCATTGATCCACAAGGCAGCATCATCAACCTGAAATTCGGTCTTACCCAACCCGAGCTTTCCGCCGATGGTAACTACCTGTATCACTATAATTATGGTGAGGCCAGGTTTGATAAGGTCAATCTGACCGATTTGGTATTGGAGGAGACCCTCCAATATGAAAAGGAAGGCCCCGATGGAATGGGAGGATACATAGGCGGCTATGCATTGACTGGCAACGACCAAATAATGGTCTGGTCCAATCGACTCAACGCTTTTTTTGATCAGGAGGGCAAAAAAGTCAGGGACCTAAAGTTGACCAAAATTGCCTCGGAAATAGGGGGTCCGGAAACATTTCCCATACGCTTGATGGAGCATCCCAGTGATCCGAATACGTTTTATGGCCTGTACGGCAAGTGGCTGGACCACCAATTTTTTCTTATCCGGTTTGACCTGGAAACTGAGTCGTATGAAAAAATACCGTTGCCCGAGACCAGGAAGCTCAACGACTACCGGATGGAAATCGAACACGAGGGAAAACCCGCAGGAGGGTTCAGCCCAAAACCTATAGCAAACGCGATCCAGGACAACAAAATCGTAATCACCAACGGTGCATTCAATGAAGCCTATGTGTACGACATCCGGTTGGATTCCCTGTACCTGAAAACCTGGGAAAGCCAGCTTTCACCCAACCAAAATGAATACAAACTCCCAAAAACGGTGGAACTGCTACGGGCGGAAGAACACCGCATGAAATTCAATGAGTCGATTTATTTTTTACCTCCTAAATGGGACCCGGTATCTCAGCGTTACATCCGTCTATCGTTCACAACCCAATTTTCCGAAAACCTGGACGAATACGGAGAAGCAATCGAAACCGGCGCAGAAGTATACCTCACCGTTTTGGACAAGGATTTAACGATGCTCGGTGAGACGTATCTGGAGCAATACCCAAAAAATCCACGCCAACACTTTTTTGCGGATAACAAAATCTGGTTGTATGAAAATATAGATGATGAATTGGGGTTTGTGCGGATTCGTCTAGACTGAAATAACGGATGGTTGTTTTACTTTATAAGGCGAGGAGTCCTACATTTTGTAGACCTCCCTTTTGTGGCTGGTTTTTGGCCATTGCAAATGACCTTTTAACAATTGTGTTTCTCAAGTAGGTTCTTGATAGAGAGGCGTAGTGGATACTACACCCAGAGGGGAAACTTACCTTTCTTCTAACCATGACCCGGCATTAGGCACCCAAATGTGTCGGTTAAGGTGGGAACCGGAAAGCTGAAGGTGCTGAAATATTTCATAAAAGATGTGGCTATTCGTTTTTGAATCTCTCTTTTTTAAGTTGTGTTATTCGCCATTGCTAATGGCCTTTTACCGATTGCATCACTTACATTCGTTCTTGATAGAAGGGGGTAGTGGATCCTACAGCCAGCGGGGTCTCCACTGCCGATCTGGAATTGATCGTATGACCCAATCTCCAGAAGCGCTATTTTTACAACGCATGTAATCAAGGTTCAACCCCATCCGGGGTTGGAGGTATTTCTTTATTTGCTTTTCCGTGGGCTGCACCCACGGTTAGTATTGTTCAGGCCCTACAGGCCTGCCTTTACTGAGTGAATACTTCCCCCAATCAAAAATACCACTCTCCGGTGCCAGATTTCATGGATCAGTAATTTTCTCCAGCTCCATCCATAGTGGAAAAATACTTCTTCCTTCCGTCACATAGTGGGGAATCAGGTCCACTTCCATTTCCGGCAGGTAAACGTTCTCCAAGGTGATTTCATCGGTAGGTACTGCTTCGTACTGCTCCTGAATAATTACCGAATTGGTTTCCAGCACCATTTTTCCCTTGGTTTCCAAGGGTTTGATAAATTTGAAGCGAATGTTATACCTGCCCTCCAGGGTCTTGACCTTCCACATCCCGAACACTTCCTCCTGGGTCCAGATGCCCCGTTCTCCTCCGGCATCATTGCGGTTGAGGTAAACCGGGTTTTCCTGCTCGCTGCCGATGATTACCCGCTGGGGCTGGTTGAGGTGGGGAGATTGCGTCAGATCGGCTATCATCGCATCCATTTCGGATTTCAGTGCTCGCGCAACCGGTTTATTCGCTTCCACGATCGAGTTCAATTCGTAGGGATCTTCCTTCAGATCAAACAGGTCAAACTCCCCCAGCTCCGCATCAAAATCGGTATTACCGACCAACTTATACTTTCCCTTTTGCAGGGCCACGTTGGTGTACAATTCCGGGTACCTGCGGGTCCAGTAAAAGAACAAGGACCGTTCGTCAAAGCCGACCGCATCCCTTCCCTGCAGCAAGGGAACAAAGCTCTTACCGTCAATTTTCCGGTCTGCTGGAAGGGAAGCCCCGCATAGTTCCGCAAGCGTGGGCAACACGTCAATATGGGCCAGGTTAGTGGAAATGTCCCGGTTTCCTTCCAGCCGATCCGGTAAGCGAAGAAAAAACGGTACGCGTACCCCTCCCCGGAATACACTTCCTTTTCTACCGCGCATCCCCCCCACGTAGCGGGCCTGCTGGGGACCGTTGTCGGTCATAAAGATCACGACCGTATTCTCCGCAATATCCAGTTCTTCCAGCTTATTCAGTACCCTCCCCACGTTATCGTCGATATTGGATACCATGGCATAGACTTTTCGGGCAGCTTCTTTGTCCCGTTCGCTCATTTCCGGAAAAGGACGGCCGTCTTCGTCAAATCCGGCCGAGGGATCCAGGTCCTTGTACCGTTCATAATACTTGTCCGGAACCTGCAAGGGTGTGTGGGGAGCATTGAATGAAAGGTAGAGGAAAAACGGCTCCGCTGCCTTTTTTTCGATAAAGGTCAACGCCTCTGTGGTGAAAATATCCGAACAATAGCCCTGAAAGGCTTTTTGCTCCCCGTTGTACCAAAGAACGGGATCGAAATAACTACGGTCTCCCTGAAAATACGTAGTAAAATCTCCCGGTTGCCCCATGCCGCCGGAAAGGTGAATCAGGGATTCTTCAAAACCCTGATCTCCGGGTCGAAAGGGGTAATTGTCACCCAAATGCCATTTTCCAAAAATACCCGTTCGGTAGCCGGTAGACTGGAGCATCTCGGCAAGGGTCAGTTCTTCGGTAGCCATGATGGCGCCGCCGTTATAGGTATCCCGCACGCCGGTGCGCAGAGAATACCGTCCGGTCATCAGACTGGAGCGCGTTGGCGCACAAACCGGTGACACGTAAAAATTGGTCAGGCGCACACTTTCCCTTCCTAGCTTGTCCAAGACGGGTGTTTGAACATGAGGATTGCCATGCAAACCCAGATCGCCATAACCCTGGTCATCTGTGATGATCAAAATCACGTTTGGGCGATCGGGCGCTTGAAATGCCAGCCCCTTGTTCTCGCCAACTAGCACCAATACCAACGCCGCCAGCAATCGGAAGTAAATCGTTTTCCCCTTCATGTACGTACCTTTTTTTATGGATGATCGACGCATTTTCCCGCTTTCTGAAGATTGTGGGCTATTTTTCCAGTTGATTTTCTACCGGTACGACACCCGCCTTGTGTGCTTCCATGACCGCTCTGATCTCGGCGATGATCTCGGGATGTGCTTCGGCTATATTGAAGCGCTCACCCGGGTCTACGTTGACATTGTACAGCAGCGGTGTATCCAATACCGTGGGCGTATTTTCCACAGTTACTTCCGGGCGGGTTACCGGATGTGCCGTAGGATTTCCGTATTCCAGTTGGGTGATAAAATGGGCCTTGTAATCCCCTTTACGGACAGCATAAACTTGTTGCCCCCGGTAATAAAACACCGTCTCCCGACCGCTTTTGCCCGTACCCCGAAGCAACGGACTGAGGTCATAGCCATCGTACACCCGATCATCCGGCAGTTCGGTACCGGACAAGGCACAGAAGGTAGGCAACAAATCCATGGTAGTGGCCATGTCGCGTACCACTCCCGGTTTGATGCCAGCAGGCCACCAGAATACCGTGGGCTCCCGCATCCCGCCTTCAAAGGTGCCACCTTTTGCTCCTCTAAGCAAACCGGCCGTACCGCCATGGGTTCGGAAGGTGTGCCAGGGCCCGTTATCGGAGGTAAAGACCACCAGGGTATTCTCGGCCACACCCGCTTCTTTCAGGGCTTCCAGAATTTGCCCCACGGACCAATCAATCTCTTCGATTACGTCTCCATAAATGCCCGCCAGGGATTCATCCTTGAATTCGGACGATCGGAACAAGGGAATATGGGGCAGGTTATGCGCGAGGTAAATAAAGAACGGCTCCTCTCCGAATTCGTTGATTTTATTCACCGCCTCTTCGGTATACCGGCGGGTGATGGTTCGCTGGTCCGTTGGACGTTCGATTATTTCCTTGTCTCGCAATAAGGGAACATTGTATGCCTGGTAGCGTTCCTGATCGGCCAGGGTAAAGTGATCCGTTTTCTCTACCTTGTCCATATCGTTGGAATAGGGGATGCCAAAATAGCTGTCAAAACCATGATCCGTGGGCAAATGAGGAGATGAATGCCCCAAGTGCCATTTTCCGATAGCTGCGGTACGGTAGCCGTTGCCTTTTAAGGCCCGTGCAATGGTTATTTCCGATTGGGGCAAGCCTCCTTTCGAATCCGGGAACAATACCCGCCGCCGATCGCTGGCCATGCCGGAGCGAATGGGCAGTCTTCCGGTTAGCAAACCGGCCCTACTGGGCGTACAGACCGGAGCCGCCACGTAGAAATTGGTCCACTTTTGCCCTTCAAAAGCCATGCGATCCAGATTGGGGCTGTGGATGGTCGGGTGTCCAAACACCCCCAAATCCCCATAGCCTAAATCATCGGCAAAAATGACGATGATATTGGGAGGTTCGTTTTTAATCGGTTCTGGGTTTGCTTGCAACGTGAATAAGCCGCTAAAAAGACCTAGCGAAAGGGTTAGTGCTTTTACTAAAACTGATTTCATTGAAATTTTATTTTTGTGTTTTATAAGGTGTCGTTTCAATCCGGTCGCTGCCAGGGGACTTTTCCACTTTCCTGGATCTGGAGCCGTAGCAATCGGTGTAATTCCTGGTAGATTTCCGGCTCGTCCTCGATGCGATTCGTTTGTTCCAGGGGATCTTCTTTCAGGTGGTACAGTTCCATACCCTGATAGGGGCTATTCTGCAACAGTTTCCAGTCCCCCAGCCTCAGGGCATGGTAGGCTTTCCCCCCGTAGCGAGTTCCTCCTTCTCTTCGCACAAAGTAAAGTGGGCGATCGGCTTCTTTCATCTCTCTGCCCAGCAATGTTGGTAAAAAACTACGTCCGTCCGTTTTTGGAGGGCTGCTACTATCCACTAGTTCCGCCAGGGTAGGGAGTACATCCATGGTCAGGTTGACCTGCGTGGATACCGATCCGGCTTGTATGTGTCCCGGCCAGGAAATTACCGTTGGAACCTTTAATCCCCCTTCGTACATGCTTTGTTTCCCATCTCGCAAAGGCCCGTTATTGGCCTGGCTGGGCAAATGCCCTCCATTATCGCTGGTAAAAATAATAAGCGTATTGTCATACTGTCCGGTTTCCTTGAGTGCCTGCACCACTTTTCCAATACCATCGTCCATGTGTTCGATAAAGGCCAGCAAGGAGGCCCGGGTATCGGAAAGGCCGGGTTCCCGGCGTTTTACCTTTTCCAGCCATTCCTCCGGGGGCTGTACCGGAAAATGGGGGGCATTGTAGGCCAAATATAGAAAAAAAGGCGCCTCGGCATCCTTCCTTGACTGAATGTAATCGACGGACCATTGGGTAAACAGGTCGGTGGCATGGCCTTCCGCCTCAATGCTGGATTCGTTGAGCCGCATGTAATTTCTTCCGTGCCGGCGGTGGGTCCAATAGTCGTCCATCATGTCTTCCAGCCAGCCGTGAAAGTGATCAAAACCACGCTCATTAGGCAGGTTGGGTGTTTCCAGGCCCAGGTTCCATTTGCCTACATGGGCGGTATGGTAGCCTTTTTCCTGTAGCAGCGCCGGGAGAAGTTTGGCCTTGGGGTCCAGGTATCCCCAGGTATTGTCCGGGATCGAGCGAATCAGTCCCGGCACTCCCACCCGATCGGGATAGCGGCCCGACATCAGGGAAGCTCTGGTAGGAGCGCAGACAGGGGAGTTGGTGTAGAAATTATCCAGCCGCATGCCTTCCGCTCGGAGCGCATCGATGTGGGGCGTTCGGATGTCCTTCGTTCCGTAGTAGGACACGTCGTGATAGCCCTGATCGTCTGTTAAAACAAGAAGAATATTCGGTTTTTCAGGGGGTATGGATTGCCCTGCCAGGTGAATGGAGTAAAAGAACGGCAGTACCAGAAGGAAAATTTTATAACGCATACGGGGGCCGGAAAAGGTCATTTGAGCACAATACGTAAATTACTGAATAATTTTTCAAATTGCCGGCGTACAACCGGTTTTTATGTGAACCGGATGTTTTTTTGATCCCGTAAGAGCCGAAAGCACCATACACAGGTGCCGTAAAAAAGAGGCATGATTGAGTCCTAACGAAGGTGTATTCCCAACAAGTTGTATCCTTCCAAAAAGACTCCAATCCCAGTTGGATAAGTTTTCCTTGGTTCCAAAGGAGAGTGCAAGTGATTTGCTGATCATTAAGGTGTCATGTTGAAATAACACCTCACAATCCTCTGAACTCTCCCGGGTTTGGGCAAATAATGGCAGGGCTGAAAAAAATAAAATATACATAGGAGCTGTTAATTCATTTTCCAATATTTAGGGTGAAAGGATACATTACTTTAAAATGAAAAATAAAACCAAAACGACAAGTCCCATTATGGCCTTTATGCATTCCAAAACCATCAGGAACGTTATTATTTTCTGCTTGGTAGCCCTTAGTATTGGTTGGATAGGGGTCGGGGTGGATCGCTTTCTACCCGATCAGGAAGAAGAAGAAACCCTTGGAATGGCCATTTGGCTGGTCACTCCGTTAATTGTCGTAATTATCCTGAGAACTTTTGCAGGAGAAGGCTGGAAGGATGCAGGCTTAAACTTTAAAAGCAACCTCCGGTGGTATGGACTTGCATTACTTCTGTTCCCTCTTGTTACCACCATTACCTTGACTGCGGGAAAGCTTACAGGATGGATGGATTTTTCAGGTTTTGATGTGAAAGGTTATTTTTGGGTACTATCAGGTCTATTTTTGGTCAATATTATCAAGAATTTTTTTGAGGAGACGGTTTGGAGAGGCTACCTTACCGCCAGGCTCATCCATCTCAGGCTAAATGATCTGACCATTTACCTGATTGCGGGCCTGGTTTGGGGGTTATGGCATGCTCCATATTACTTTCATTTTCTATCGGAGGAAACCATCAATTCGGTTTTTCCTGTAAACCGCTACTTGTTCACTTTCATAGCAGTTATGAACATGCTGGTATGGACAGTGATGTTTACAGAAATTTTCAGAATAACTCAATCCATATGGCCTGTGATCTTGCTTCATGCCATGGAAGATGCCCTGATCAACCATTTGGTCATTGATGGCCATATTCAAATTGCATCCCAAAAGGAAATTTGGGTTTCTCCCATAATCGGCATCCTCCCAGCCGTACTCTATTTATTTATTGGCTTATGGCTAAGGAAACAGCGGTTAAAAATTGCTTCTACCCACCCTCCAAGTGTATAAATCCACCTTTTCTTAAAGCAGGTGCTTAATTACTGAATTTGGCATGCAGGCGTTGTTTCAAATTATTTTTGATCTCCTGATAATCGGGGTGCCCCGCGAGGTTGATGTATTCGTTGGGGTCGGTATGATGGTCATAAAGCTGTATTCCTTTCACCCCCCCCATCCCACTCATTGTACCGCCAGCGTTCCGTCCTTATGGCTCTCCCCATATAGGGTCCTTTTCTCCTAACCTGTGTAAATGCACCATGGTCCCAGGCTTTATCTGGATTTAAATCCTCAAACTTCCCAGCCTTTTCTGTAATCCCTTGCCAGATACTGGTTGGCAGCGTCATGGTTAAGGATTTTCATGTTGCCGGGATCCCACTTCAGAACCTCGTTCGGTTGTCTGATGGCAACGGTACCCAGAATCACCGTTTCAGACATGGGACCGGAAACGGCGAAATCGCTTTCGGTCTTCACCTTCCCCAGGCAGGCATCCACAAAGTGATGGTAATGGTCCCGCTCTTCCAGATCGGGGCTGCCTACTGCTTGAAACTTGTTTTCCGGCAACAATACGGGCATTTTGGTATGGGGAATCAGTAGCGCGCCCTCGGTACCAATCAGCATGGCCGACTCTGCCGGATAGTCTTCCAGGGAATACAAGGCCCGAACGGCTTCGGGGGGATAAAACTCCCCGTCAAACCATTCCACCGTCAATTCATCGGACGCGGTCATGTCGTTGCCGGGAAAAACCCAGGTAATGTGATTGCTCTGTGGCCAGGTATCCGCTCTCCGGGCGGGGGATTGCTCCCAGGATTCCTGCACCCGCGCAGTCACCGAAAGGGGTGCGGTCAATCCCATTCCTTTCCAGACAGCATCCAGAATGTGGCAGCCGATATCCCCGGACCAACCGGTTCCAAAATCCTGCCAGGCCCTCCATTTGGAGGGATGGTAAATTTTGGGTGCATAGGGACGCATGGGGGCTGTTCCGATAAATTGCTCCCAATGCACATGGGGGGGTGGAGTCTCTCCACTTGCCGGTCGGGGGCCTTCAAATCGATAAGCCTCCGTGGCGCCGGGCCGGTTGGAGCAAAGGTACACCTGCTTTATTTTTCCAATATGCCTTTCCTTGATCCATTGCACAGCGGTGCGGTCTCCCTTACCGGAGGCGTGTTGGGTACCCAGCTGACTGACAATGCCTGCTTTTTTGGCGGCTTCGGTGAGTTTTCGAATTTCGGCCACGTCGTGGCACATGGGCTTCTGGCAATACACGTGCTTGCCTGCCTGGATGGCGCGGTAACTGATCGGAAAATGGTTGTGGTCCGGCACGCTTACGTTTATGGAATCGAAATTCCCCATTTCATTAGCAAATAAGGTTCGCCAATCGGTATAGGTTTTTGCCTGCGGCAAGGCCTCCGATGCCCTGGCTAAATGGTTTTCGTCCACGTCACAAATGGCGACGATTTCCACTTCCGGATGGGATTTGAAGCGATTCAGATCGTGCCAGCCCATACCCCCTACACCGATGCAAACATGCCTGAGTTTTTTCTTTCTCGTAAATAAATTGGGGTATTGCGCAAGCAATGGAGGCGTTAATGCTAATAGAGCTGACCGGTTTAAAAATTTTCTTCGGTTGATTTTTGTTAATTTATTCATCGTAAGCGGGATTTCGGGTTTATTATGGAATATAATGTAAACTTCCCGAAAAACCGTAGTTTATCGGGAAGCTTTTACTAATTAAAAACAAGGGGGCCGTTATTAGGGGAATCCCGGGTTTTGAGGTTGTAAATTGGGGTTGTTCTGCATTTCAGGCAGGGGATACGGCATCAATAAATGCATGCTTTGCAAAGCTTGGTTGGAGCTCAGGTTGACATGGCCTACAAAATCGTCGAAACCGTCTGTCAACTCATTGTAAGCTTTTCGCAAGCGCAGCATGTCAAACCAGGTAATCTGCTCGTAGCATAGCTCGTGCCACCTTTCCTTCCACACGGCCTCCCTAAAGGAATCGGCCGTGAACGCTCCCATTGCGGGCGTTTCAAGACCTGCCCTGTCCCGGATCCTTCTGAGACTTTCATGAGCCAATGCATCGGGGCCACTCACTTCATTTTGGGCCTCTGCATACATCAGCAGTACTTCTGCAAACCGGATCAACGGTACGTTGAGGTTATTCGCGCGATTACCGGGCACGCCGGCTGTTCCTAATGCAGCTCGGTTGAAATGTTTGAATATATAAGGAGCACCTAAATCAAACTCCTCGCCGCTTCCGTTTGTATAATAGGTGGTATAGAAGAAGCCTTCCTGATTTACCGCTCTCTTGTCACCCTCTTCATAAGAATTATAGAATTCAATTGTAGGGACGGTACTTCCAGTACCAGAAGGACCTTGGAAGGTTACTGGCTTAAAGTTCGGAAACATGTTGTTCATGGGATTGCCTGCTACGATCACATTGTATTGGAGCATAAACAAGTGTTCCAGCCGGTTGCCATTGGTCTCATCGTGCAGGTCACCATAGGTTGGGAATAAGTTGATTGAGCCTGGATTCGCGTCGGCATAATCGATCACCTCTTTGGCTTTAGCCGCCGCCAGCTGATAATGAGATGCACCCTTGCTTAACGGAAAACCTGCCATGGTCAGATACACTTTCGCCAATTGGGCCTTAACGGCTGCTGAAGAAACACGACCACTGGGATCCATCCAGGGCAAGCCTGCACTTTCGGCGGCTAACAAATCCCCTAAAATTAATTCATAAATTTGTTCCTGGGGAGCAGGTGAGGGTCTAAAATCCTCTGCGCTTGCCGTTTGAGGAACTTTAATCAAGGGAACATTTCCCCAAAGCCGTACCGCATAGAAATACGCCCAAGCTCTAATAAAACGGGCTTCACCCAAAATTTTGGCCTTCTGAGCCTCATCCATGGGCGTGATGGCCGGAACCCGATCCAATACCAGGTTCGCCTGTGCAATCACCTTGTAAAGGCCGTTCCACCAGTTGATGATGTGCCCGGTTCTTCCGTCATAAATCAACCCGTACAGGTTATTCAAATCGGAATTTTGGGCGGTTTCAGTCGTGGAAGTGCCAGTAGGTGCCTCTAGAAGCTGCCAGGTGGAAGAGAAAATTCCCGAACCACCACCATAGAAACGCATGTCTGCATATACCGAAGCAAGTGCCGCTTCCGCATGATCCGGAATCGTGTAAAAGGACTCCGGCGTTAGGTTTGAGGGGTCCTCTTCGCTGAGAAATTCCTCACATCCTGTCGTAAAAATAAGCAGTGCCAATCCTAGAGAAAGATAGGAATGGGACCATTTTTTTATAGTCAATTTCATTGTTGTTTTGATTTAGGTTATTCCAGATCGATTAAAGGGTTACCTGTAGGCCAAGCATGTACGTAGTAGGCTTGGGATAGGCATGCCAGTTCATGCCTTGAGAAAAGACATTGTTGTTATTGCCTCCCCGTATTGGCGCCACTTCCGGATCGCCGATGATTTCACTGCCCGTGAGCAGAAAGAAATTTTGAACCGTACTGTACACCCGCAACCTGCTTAGCTTAATACGGTTAGCAACTTCTATAGGGAAAGTGTATCCGATTAGCACGTTTCTACCCCTTAAGAAAGAAGCATCTTTTACCCAACGGGAGTCTACGTTCGTTACGTAACCGGCACGGGTATCCCGGATCTCAGCCACCATTGTATTTTGGTTGGTAGGTGTCCAGGCATTCAACACGGTGCGGTAGCTGTTTGCCAGTGCTTGTCGATCTTCACTTGGATGCAGGTTCATATCCAGCAGGTCATTGCCGTACATGTATTGTAATTCAAGCGTCAGGTCCCAATTTCTGAACCGCAGGTTGTTGTTAAAGGCTCCCCACATATTGGGGTTACCGTTTCCAATAATCATCCTGTCAGAATCGTTGATGGCTTTGTCGCCATTCACATCAAGGTACTTGACGTCACCCGGAAGGACCGTCAAACCGTTTCTATAACTTACGTATTCCGCAGCCTCACTTCGCTCATCTTCGCTCCAGATTCCCAATCGTACCAATCCCCAAAATGAACCCACAGGTTCACCGACCCGTATGATGTTTGTCGCGTTGGTAAAGTTAGGTCCGCCCACTCCAAAAATATCTGCCGGGGTAGCCAGTGATAACACCTTGTTTCTATTGGCAGAAAGATTGAAGGATGTATTCCAGGTAAAGTCAGCTTTCTCGACATTAACCGTATTAAGCGTAAATTCAATACCCCTATTCTCCATAGAACCTACGTTGCTACGGATAGTGGCATACCCACTGGTTCTCGGTACCGGTGAATCCAGTAGCATATCGGTGGTCTTTCGGTAATAATAATCCATCTCCACGGTAACTCTATTCTGGAACAAGCCCAGTTCCAACCCAATATCACTTTGTGCCGTCTTTTCCCATTTTAAATCGGGATTGGCAAGTCGGTTGATGCCTGTACCTCCGACCTGAGACTCATTGTAGATCGCTGAATAGTTTGAGCTAAGCAAGGCAAGTGAAGAGTAAGGAGGGATTTCCGAGTTACCGGTAAGTCCATAGCTCGCTCGTAGCTTCAAATTAGAAATCGTGCTATTCCCCTTCAGGAAGCCTTCTTCAGATAATCTCCACGCCACAGCGGTAGAAGGGAAAAAGGCATACTTGTTGTTCTCACCGAATTTAGAAGCACCATCCGCTCTTCCGGTAGCCGTAAAGAGGTATTTGCCATCAAGGATGTAATTGACCCGGGCAAAATAAGAGTTCAGTGAATGCCTATTGGCACCGGACCCTACACGAGGCAACTGAGAGCCTGCTCCCAGGTTATTAAACGTGAAAAAATCGGTAGCAAAATTTTGAATGCTGGCACTCATGGAGGTAAACGTATTTTCCTGCCAGGATACTCCCAATAAGCCGGTAAACGCGTGCCTGTCAGCGAAGACTTTGTTATAAGTCAGGTAATTTTCCAATGACCAAAAATTATCTCGCATCATGCTTTTAGAAGCAGTTCCGTTCTGTGCAATGGCGAGCGTTCGGGTACTGGATTGGTTGTTTTCCTGAGTCATGATATTCACTCCCAAAACCGTTCGCATTTCCAATCCCTCGGCAAACTTGATGTTTGTATAGGCGCTACCAAGTGTTGTCTGGGTATTGAGCACATACCTTCGTCCATATAGTCTGTGCATGGAGCTCATGGTGCCTTCGGCAAAGGGATAATCACGGTTATTGGCAAAAACGCCATCATCGTATCGGACAGGCAAGAAGGGGAAATCTTCCACAATTTGGCGGGGAACCGCATCACTGACATCCACCAGGTTTTCTTCCTGGGAGTTATAACTAAGCGTTCCTCCTATGGTCAGCCAGGATTTTACCTTATCTTCAATGGTAAACCGGGTGGAATACCGGGTAAGGTACGATGTCTTCAACAAGCCCTGATCATCCCGGTAACCCAGGGATAAGGAGTAGGTCGTTCTTTCGTTACCTCCGGTAAAACCTAACTGATGATTTTGAGAAATTTTATTCTGTGTCGTTTCCTCCAGCCAATTCGTGTCGTGCAGCGGATTTCCCTGACTGTCAAATACCCGGGGGTCCGTACGCCTGAGGGCAGGATTCAGATACGCCCATCGGCCTGCATTCCATCCTACTGGATCGTATTTTTCCATGTTTCTCCAGGCAAGGTCCTCTACAGCCAGGTATTCTTCTGCATTTAGTACCTCCGGCCTGTTGGGCCCAATGGTATTCACACTCATATCAACGTTATACGTCAAGGTGCCATCACCGGATTTTCCTTTTTTGGTGGTCACCAAAATTACCCCATTTGCGCCTCTGGACCCATAAATCGCAGTAGATGAAGCATCTTTTAATACTTCTACAGACACGATATCATTGGGGTTAATATAATCGATTGGATTACTGGCTTGGGTCATCGTTCCCATGGGCAGCATTACCCCATCCACCACATACAAGGGGTTATTCGAGGAATTGATGGAACTGAAGCCACGAATACGCACGTTGGTTCTTCCTCCTGGACGTCCAGAGTTGGTATTTACCTGTACACCGGCTACCCTGCCAGCCAAGGCTTGATTTAAGGAAGGGGCAGGACGCTCACTTAATTCGGTCTCTCCCACCGATCCGACCGAACCGGTTAGGTCGGACTTTCGCTGGGTACCGTAACCGATCACCACCACTTCTTCCAACGCCGAGGCATCCTGGCTTAGGCGGATGGTCAACTCGGACTGGTTGCTGACTTTGATGGTCTGGGCCTGGTACCCAATAAAGGAAATTACCAGGGTAGATTCCTCCGGTACGGTAATGGAAAATTTTCCATCCAAGTCCGTGACGGTACCTCGGGTGGTTCCCTGTACCGAAACGGTAGCTCCTGGAAGTGCTTCCTCATTTTCGTCCAGCACGGTGCCGGTAATGGTGATATCGACCTCGCTTTCAATCAAGTCGGGGCCTTCAGAGGTGGCAGCTGCAGCCGGAAAAGGCTGAATAAGCAACAGGCAGATCAGTAGGGGAAAAGCCAGAGCAACCCCTGCCCTTTGGAGCAGTGCTAATCCTGCCTTAGGTAATTTATTTTTCATTAGGATATTGGTTTATTAGAAATTGAAATGATCCGGGAAAATCAGCAGTAGGGCGCCGCGCTTTCCCAACGGATGGGGATTGCCAGGCACTACCGCAGAAAATTACCCAGATTTACTCGTGGGAATCGCCACTAACGGCGCTTGGACCGGGACTCGATCCTGGATACCATCGTCTTGTTTGCCAGCATCCCGCTTGGATTGGGGAAGCCATGAAAAAAGAAATACCTAGGTAAAACAAGTATCTCGGATCCGGATTGGGTCAAGATTAGGAACTGTTTTCCAGGTTCATTGGAGGGTTTGGTTTTTGTAAGTAGTTAGTTTTTCTTTCTATTGCCCGTTTATCGTTGGCGAACAGAAAGGGCCCCAACCTGGAAAACCAGCATGGAGGGCAGATTGAAAAGCATGTGATCCCAAAAAGAATTCGTTACTATCCGGTATACCGGCCATTCCCTGAAGCGGAAATCGGACGGACATCCCCATAATGCAGCGGATCCAGTTGACGATTCAAGCCGTATACACCCGCACACAAAAAAAGGAACGGGTACCCATTGGAAATTCGAAAAACAGGGAATTTCCAAAAACAAATGCTTCCCGGATCAAGCAAAAAAGGCCGAAAAATGAATGAAGACACAAGCTGTACGAAAGTAAAGGCTTGCTTTTCGTTCAATTCAGACCATAATGGCACAAACCAAGCGGATTTCGGGTCTTAAGGTTAATAGGCATGGGTTCCACTGCCCGGTAGGCTACTAACACTTCTGGCAACAGTGCTTCGCTGCAAACCTTTCCCACCTAAAAGAATTGATTGATAGGAAAATGGATTACTTTAAAATTTACTTGTGAAATATATAAATTTTTCAAATTATTCCCTAACTATTGTAGATAAAATTAAAATTAATTTTTTGTTAACCATCCGGCAATTAAGCAGCCTATACCGGTCTCACGCCGCAAAAAATTAAGCGGAAAAACAAAGAAGAAGTGGCCTTTTTTTAACCGAAGGAAAACCTGGGAAAAAGGAATGCTTCGCTACCGGATGGCACTTCGACAGCATCGCTTAGGTTTTGGTAAGCGTCTCTTCCAGATTATAAAGGGCGACTATTACCTGCATCAGTGCAGCCGTTCTTTCCGGTGCCGCGGCTTCTTTTTGGGGAGATTCTCCCACTGTCAGCAGATTCTTTGCTTCTTGTGAATTCCCCTTATAATGTTCCGATTCCTCCTGAAAAAAGGCAAGCAGCGCCTCCTTTTCCTCGTCTTTGGGAAACCGGCACAAAACACGGATAAAAGCTTCCTCTATTGCTTCTTCCGGGGAGTTGTGAGTGGTTATCAGGTTTTCAGCCATCACCCTGGAGGCTTCCAAAACCATAGGGTCATTAAGCAAAGCCAGGGCTTGCAAGGGGGTATTGGTTCGGTTGCGGCTTACCTGACAAATGTCCCGGTTGCTGCCGTCAAAGATCAGCAGTGCAGGGGGAGGCAAGGTCAATTTTATAAACGTATAAATCCCTCTTCGGTAGAGTTTGTTTCCTTTATCCTGCCGATAGATGTTTAGCTCGCCCCTTCCGGAACTGGACGCTTCCCAAAGCCCTTCCGGCTGATAGGGCTTTACGCTAGGCCCACCAATCTCCGGAACCAGCAGCCCGCTGCTGGAAAGCATGTAATCGCGAATCAATTCGGCATGAAGGCGCAAGCGGGGATAACGGGCTAAATAGACGTTATTCGGATCCTTTTCCAGATGTTCAGGTTGAATAACAGCCGATTGCCGGTAAGTAGCAGAGGTTACCAAAACTTTGATAAGTCGCTTGATATCCCAACCGTTTTCCCGAAAATCAACGGCCAGCCAATCCAATAGCTCCGGGTGCGTAGGTAATTTCCCCTGCATCCCGAAATCTCCCGCCGAGGGAACCAGCCCCTGACCGAAAATTTCCTGCCAAATCAAGTTGACAAATACCCGGGAGGTAAGCGGATGGTCTGCTGCCAGCGCCCATTGAACCAAGCCCAATCGGTTTGGGGGCAAATCGGAATCAAATGGTTTGATAACAGCAGGTGTAGCGGCAGGCAAGGGATCGCCTGTCGGTGCATCGTACACTCCCCGGTTCAGCACATGCGTGGGCCGGATGGAATCCTGCAAGTCTTTCATAATGGACACCGCTACTTTGGCGGTGTCGGGATGATTGACAAAGGATAAAATCCCACGGGTATCTTCTTCTTCTACCCAAATCAAAGGGGTTTTTGCCCTTACGGGAGAACCTGCTCCGCCTTCGAAACCTTTCTCCGGTGTATTATTAAAAAAAGCATACAGGCTAAAATAGTCCTCCTGGGAAACCGGATCGTATTTGTGATCGTGACACTGGGCGCATTCCATGGTTATCCCAAGCGTTACCTTACTGAAGGTATTCGTTTTGTCAAGCACATACTCTACCCGGTATTCCTCATCAATCACCCCCTCTTCTTCTGTGATTTTATGGTTGCGATTAAAAGCCGTGGCCAGCAATTGTTCTTTCGTTGGCTCCGGAAGCAAATCACCCGCAAATTGCCAGGTCAAAAAGGTGTCGTATGATAAATTTTGGTTGAAGGCATGAATCACCCAATCCCGGTACGGCCACTGGGTCCGGATATTGTCATTTTGATAACCAAATGAATCTGCATATCGGGAAATATCCAGCCAGAGAAGTGCCATTTTTTCTCCGTAAGCTGGCTTTTCCAGGTAATAATCCACCATTTCCTCCCAGGACCGGTCCCCTCCCAAAAAGCTTTTTACCTCATCGGTACTTGGAGGAAGGCCGGTAAGGTCCAGGCTCAGCCGTTTCAACTGGTAGGCCTTTTCTGCCTCCGGGTTGGGTTGCAGTCCCCTGGAACTCATATTATCAAACACAAATTTATCGATAGGATGGGAAGACCATCCCGGGTGATTGTTTTCGGGTGGGGTATGTTTTTTTGGGGGGACAAAGGCCCAATGGGTTTCGTATTCCGCCCCTTGCTGAATCCACTTTCGGATAAGTTGTTTATCCCGCTCAGAAAGTTTCAGGTTGGACTCTGGGGGAGGCATCATCTGATCTGCCTCCTCCGATGTAATCCGGCTAAATACCATGGATTCCCTAAGGCTACCGGGTACAATGGCATGGTTTTCCGGGTTTTCTTTCAAGGCGGCATAGGCCCCTTCTTCCTGGTCCAGCCGCAATCCTGCCTCCCGCTTGTTCGCATCCGGACCATGGCAGGCAAAGCAATTGTCGGATAAGATGGGGCGGATATGGAAATTATAACTGACTTGTTCCGGAATTTTTTCGCTGATTTCTGCTTCTTCACAGGCGTATACCATTACACCGGCAAGCAACGGAAATAAAACACCTGTAAGAAAGTAAGAGCCCTTTTTTAACTGCATGGCAAGGATGAATTCATGATCCGTTTAAATTACAATCTATCCTGCAAATAACCAATTCCATACCTGTAAAATTCGGCTTCTCCTCCTCGATGGAGAATATTCGAGAAGGGCATTAAATTCCTTGAAAATAATTTGAGTGCCCATTATTTAGAAACCTCACTCACCCAAAGCCGAATACCTCCAACGCGAATTAGAAGAAGGGACATGCTCGGCCGCCACAATGGCTTCCACCTCTTGAAGGATACCGGGGTTTTCGTCGGCAACATCATTCATTTCCAGGGGATCAGTGGATAAGTCATACAAGGCCCATTCCAAATTCCCTTCGTGAATGGATAGCCGCATGGCCTTCCAATTACCCATTCTCACCGCCATCTGCCCCCCATAGGAAGGGAATTCCCAGTACAAAAAGGCATGTTCCTGCTGCATTTCACCTTTTAATGCCGGTAGGAAGCTGATCCCATCGGAATCAAAAGGAGCTTCAACCTCTGCAATTTCAGCCAAAGTAGGCATGACATCATAAAATACAGAAACGTGATCAGATTGTGTACCTGCCTTAATTTCAGCTGGCCAGGAAGCAATCATCGGCACCCGAATCCCTCCTTCATAGAGAAATCCCTTGCCATACCCTCTTTCCTCCCGAAATTTTCCGGCACTGTTAAACCAGGGAGAATCGGTTCCTCCATTAAAGGTGGGGCCGTTATCGGAAGTGAATATGATCAGGGTATTTTCATACATTCCCTGCTCTTTGAGTTGCTGCACCAAATCTCCAACCTGTTCGTCCAGGTAGCTGACCATGGCGGCATAGGTAGCTCTGGGATATTGGGTGGGAAAATATGATCGCTCCCCCAAATAAGGTTCTTCCTCTCCAAACTTATCCACATAGTGGTCTATCCAGCGTCTGGGTGCCTGCAAGGGCACATGCGGAATGGGGGTGGCCCAATACAGAAAAAAAGGTGCTTCCCGCTTTTGGGCAATAAACTCCTGGATGCGGGAAAACATCATTTCGGGGGCATAGTCCGTCAGAAAATAATCGTCATAACTGTTCGGATCATTCGGGTCCGCCCCCTCCGGTAGCTTTTTATTAGGAGGAACCGTATCGTTATCCAGATACACCCGCCGGTCATTTTCCCAAAGGTGTACCGGATACAGGGTATGGGCCTGCCGCTGGCAATTGTACCCATAGAAGTAATCAAAGCCCTGCTGATTGGGCACGCCCACTGTATGCGGGGCTCCCAGGCCCCATTTACCGACTACTGCCGTGGTATACCCGGCACTTTGTAATAAGGTCCCAATGGTGGTCGTACCCTCGGCAATAGGACGCTGCCCTTCCAGCGTGCTGTCCGCCAGCATGGCACGATAGTTCCAGACATCTCCCCGTTCTGCCCATTCATCGTTCCCTCTAACCTGTGCTCGTCCACTGTGCTGCCCTGTCAGCAACACGGCACGGGCCGGGGCGCAAACCGGAGAACCGGAATAGTGTTGGGTAAACAACATGCCGGAAGCAGCCAATGCGTCGATATGAGGCGTTTCGATCTTTTCCTGCCCGTAGCATCCCAAATCACCATATCCCAAATCGTCCGCCAAAATATAGATAATATTGGGAGGAGCGGTTGGAGGGGCTGTTTCGGAGAAACAAGCGATGGACAGACTTACAAACAAGCCACTGGCCAGGGAAATAAAGTTGATTTTCATTCTCGTTTTTCGTTCGGTACGGAAATAGGTTTTTTTTAGGCTTTCAGCGGGGAGGGATTCACCGCTAGTAATTTTTCATTGTGGACATCCAATGCCAATCCAGAAAAAACCTGTTCCTGGTTTCCAATATCTTCCCACACGCGAACCAGGTAGTTGGATTCCTTGAATATTTTTGGCCGAAACCTGCGCTCACTCACTCGTAATGAATAGAGCAGTTCCCCCGTAGCTTCATCCACTACCTGAACGATCGGACGATGACAGTTACTCAGGTCCAGTTCTGGTAGCGTCCCTATCGATGCCCTGGCGTAGTTGTCTTGTTGGCTGATCGTTACCGGCCAACCATTATACTGCCCGTTTGGATTCATTTCAGGATCCACGTATCTGGGCCAACATTCGATCCGGATATTTTTTTGAGCTTTATCAAAGGTGACCATCCCGTAACCGGTAGCCCGATCGTAAATTAAAGCTGGTTCCCTCCCGGAAACATGCGGGTTTGCGATGGCATGAACGGTCAATTTGTTTCCAAACCCATCTTCAAAATTACCGGTGTAATCCGGTCGCCCGGGCAATGGCACATGTCCTGCAGGAACTTCCGGCCACCAACGTCTGGGGAAAAGGTTATTCAACGCCGGACCGGCAAAGGCGAATCCGGCATCTCCATGTGCCTCCACTCCGTAATGCACCACCGAGGCCAGGTGTTGATCGCCGGCCACATGGAGCGCAAAGGCTTTGCGGATCAGTCGCAGGGCTTCATCCCTGCCCTTTTGTGGCCAGCCGTTTGAATCCATGTCCGTGGTGGGGGCATCGCCAGATACGTACTCGCCCGGTTTGGGAATGGGTAATTTGGGAACGATGCTATCAATAATGCTGCCTTTGGGTAGGGTGGCCACCGTACAGAAATTGGTCTGAGACAATACGGCTTTCATTTCCGCTCCCTGACTCCAATCCGAAGACCAATGCTCCAGAAATTCCAGCTGCCGCTCGCCCAGCAAGTCCGCATCCACATCATAATGCGCTTTAATATCAAATTCCGGGTTTTGAATGAAGCCATTAAGCACTTTAGCCTCTTCGGGCAACACATTCTTGGGAGCAGATTTGAATTTACGATCCTCCAGAATAGCAAAGCTAACCCCGCCATAAAGCCAATCGGTATAATAAGTGGTAATCCCTTGTTTTACCGGGCTGGGTTCATAGGGATCGGGCAAATGACCGGTCTGGGTCAGCTGCACCATATTCACCCATTCGGGGGGCATTTTATACCCGCCCTGGTCCTGGGCCACATAGCCCCATCCTTCATCGGTAGGCGCTGACTTTCCGGCTTCGCCCCAGACGTTTCCATGATACACGTCGTGGTCGTCTGGAATAAAGGCACTGGGGATGTGTCGGAAAATTTCCCGGTAGGACCAGCCGAACATATACCATTTGCGCAAGTAATCCAGGCTGGATTTTTCGAGCGGGGAAGTCTGGATACCAAAACCTCCGGTACTTTCGTAAAATTGATCGCCAAGAAAGACGGCCAGATCGGGTTGGTGTTTAGGAACATGAGTACTGACCTCCTGATCTGGAAACCCATAATCCGCATTACAGCTAAAGACGGCCATTTTCACCTTTTCTTCGGAAGAAGGTTCCCGGGCGATGCTGCCTTCGTAAAAATAGGATTGGCTCCCTGATTTCAACGGCAGGTCCAGTTTGACCCTGTAAGGAACGGCTTCTTCAGCATTCCAGTTTTCCTGCCGGAAATGCACTACCCGGCCAAGGGGATCCGGCTTGGCTTGTTGCAGGCTGGTCCATTGACCGTTTTTCTTTACCTGCAGACTTACTTCCATACCGGGTACCTGATCTACCGGTGCCAACTGGGCGGCTAATTTTAACGTGTTGCGGTGAAGGGTATAATGAGCAAAGCAGATGGGGCCAAACTCCTGAGCAAGGGCACCCACGATCTTGTCTCCGGAAATTTGCCAATCCGAAAAGGCCACAGAAGGGCTTTCGGTAGCTTCCAGGGGAAAATGGGTAATTAGGGCCAGGTTGCCTTCCCAGTTGGCGTTGGGTTGGGTATAGGTCAACATGCCCAGCAGTTTCCCATTTTCCGAATCCAAGGCTTTTAATTGGATTTCGTTTCCTTTTCCCTGCAGGTGAAGGGTCACTTCGGATTCCAGGGAGATTTCTTGAGTCCCTTTTTTTTCACCGATCACCAAATGCCCCTCTCCGTTGATGCCGGCATCCAGTCCCTGACCAAAAACCGCTGCTGAGCGGTAATCGGGGAATTTGCCCTTAGCCGCCAGGCGAAAACCCGCATAGGCTTCCGGCTGTCCTTTGGCGGCTGTATTGAGCCATTCCAATTTTACCTCTAAGGCAAATTCTCCGGGTTCGGTTCCCAGTTGATGGGTAAGGCAATGAAGTGAACGATTTTTGTCGGAGATTACGCAAACGGCACGACCATTACGAATCTCCCAGTCCTGCAGTCGGTTTCCCCAGTATTCCGGACCTACCCAGGGCATGTTGGGCCATTGCTGCCAGGCACTTTGAAAAGCAGCCTGGGCTGCATGCTTATTGGATTTTGGGGCAATCGCAAAACTGGAGGATGCGCCAACAAGTAAATGCGGGGTAATGGATCCGATTGCAATTGCTTTTACTACATGTCTTCTTTTCATGTGTTTTTAGTTTGCTTGTCAAAGGTCACATGGAATCTCGCATGCTTAATAATCATCCCTCCTTGGGTCGCTTACGTCATGCTCGATTTCATAATAATTACTCTGCCAAATTTGGGTTTATGTTGGTTTCAGATTCAGGAATGGGCCATTGATCATCGACTCCCGGCCGGAAATTTTTAGTGGTGACATACCACCTGGACTGCGGATCCAGTTTTATGGAGGTGGTGGGGTACCGTTCCGAATCCGGAAAGGGTGCTCCCCAAAAATCTCCATTTAAAACTTCATCTCCAATTTCCCAGCGCAAAATATCCCATAAACGAGTGCCTTCAAATGCCAATTCTATCCTTCGTTCCCTGCGTAGGATGTCCGGGGAAAAGGTTGGAACCTATTAACACCCGGGACCAACCTGCAAGCTTGCCCGCTGCACCACCTTCTCTCGGTTGCCCCACCATAATGTTGGCAATCCCAAGTACTTCAAGCCTCCCTAGCGAGTTGCATGAATAGTGATTCCTTATATTACGTTTTGGTATGTACCGGAGAAAAACCTAAAATTCATAAAAGAAATTAGTAGGCTTTCAGGTAAAGTTACCGTTCCGAATTGTCCACCTCACTGCCCCACCAATTATTACCAGGGTCAAAATCTCTGGATAAGAATTCCATCCGTTGTTTTTCCAAGGCTGGCATTCGGACATTTCTGACCCTGTCCAGATACTCTTGTTCCTTCGCCGGATCATACTGGGGGTCTTTTTCAGGATACAATGCGCCAACTTCCTCCAGGTAGTCAAAAAGCTGATTACTCAACTCAGCGACCAATTCCACATGATCAGCCGCCACATCATGGTTTTCTTCCAAATCCTGGTCCAGGTTGTACAATTCTTCCCGGCCATCTTCATAGTAATGGATCAGCTTCCATTCGCCCAGTCGGATAATGGACGAGGGCTCGCCCCCCTGATTCCCATAATGGGGATAATGCCAGATTAGAGGCCTTTCCTCGATCGTTCCGCCGGTAAGCAGGGGAACCAGACTGACGCCGTCGGCATGTTCTTCGGGTTTTAATTCCTCACCAATCAGTTCCAGCAGGGTGGGGTAAAAATCCGTTCCTGTCACCGGAGCATCCGAGGTTTTTCCTGCATTGTCCAGAGAAGGGGTTTTGATAAAATAAGGCTCCAAAATACCTCCTTCAAACTGATAGCCTTTGCCACCCCGTAACGGAAGATTGGAAGTGGCGAAGGCATCTCCTGCAGAAACTCCTCCATTGTCAGAAGTGAAAACTACAATCGTGTTTTCAGCCAAACCCAGTTCATCGAGCGTTTGTAACACATGGCCGACCGCATCGTCCATGGTTTCCACCAGTCCGCCGTAAACGGGGTTATCCTGCACCTGGCGGATAGGGAGAAAGTGTCCCATTTCGAATCCGGTTTCCGCAATACCGGCTTGTTCGGCCTTATCTCTGTATTTGGACCATTTTTCTTTGGTGGTCTGGATGGGAGCGTGCACCGCATAAAAGGAAAGAAAGGCGAAAAAGGGTTTATCCTTTTCCTGCCTGATAAAATTGGCTGTTTCCCGTGCCAGGCGCATGGTCAGGCTTTCTCCGTCGGGGCCGCTTTCCAGGTAGGGATTTTCCCAGGGGGCATAAAAGCCTCCCATGGGGCTCCCCTTATCCCAACCGCCTTTATTGATGTCAAAACCATGATCCTCAGGCAAAGACCCTTCTCCGCCCAGGTGCCATTTCCCGGCAAAAAACGTGGTATAGCCTGCCGCCTTCATGGCTTCCGGAAGGATCGTATATTCCAGGTCTAAATGATCCTTGTTTTCCGGGGGCAATAATTTATTAAACCTTCCGGCTTCCCGCCAGGCTTCCCCGGTTTTGGCACCTATCCAATCGGTGATTCCATGTCTTGCCGGAAATTTGCCGGACATCAGACTGGCCCGTGAGGGGCTGCAAACCTGGCAGGCCGCATAGCCATTGGTAAACATCATTCCTTCATGAGCTATTCGGTCGATGTTTGGTGTCTCATAATAATCGCTGCCCATGCAACTTAAATCGTAATAGCCCAGGTCATCTGCCAGTATAAAGAGTACATTGGGTTTTTGCTTTTCGGCCTGCTCTACCTGCTCCTGCTGACAGGAGGCCATCAGCAGGACAGTGAACAGGATCCAATTGGATTTTAATGTCATTGCTTTTTTTTATTAAAGATAGTAATTCGACTGGAATCTAAGGACCAGAAGTAGCCATAAATTCGTTACCTGATCAATAACCGGGATTTTGTTCCAGATTGGGGTTCCGATCGATCTCGTTTTGTGGAATGGGAAAAAGCACATGATAGTCAAAAGCACTTTTTCCCCTCTCATTGGCCAATTCGATAAATTTCCCATGACGGATCAAATCCTGTCGACGCAATTCTTCTGTAAAGAACTCCCAGGCCCTTTCGTCCAGTATATGGTCCCGAAGGGCTTCCTTGCTGCTGAAATCATTTAAAGAAAGCGCTGGCACTCCTGCTACTTCACGGACTTCGTTGATCAACAAAATCGCCTCCTCCGTAGGTCCTGAAATTTCATTTAAGGCTTCGGCCCTGGACAGGAGAATATCCGCATACCGTATGATAGGGAAATCGTTTCCCATATGTTGGCCTACCCCATTGGGATCCTCCCCAAACTTAAAACTTCTGGAATTGTCGGTTCCCAAGTCTATCAAATTTCCATTAACGTCTATATATTCCTTAATAATCACTTCTTTTCTCTGATCGTCCGGATGGAAGGAATTTACAAAGTCATCTAATAACTGATATTGAGCTGCATAATTTGCCCTGGGTGGATAAGCAAATTGATACGATGGGGGAGCAGCGTGTGCTAGATAGGTAGTACTTAAACCTGGAATGGGCAAATTGGGACGGATGTAAATAAACTCATCATTTTCCTCATTTTCAATATCGAAAAGGGCATCTCTGGAACCCTGATCAAATAAGGAATATTTATTAAGCTCCATCACCATTTGGGCTGTTTCAGCAGCTTCCTGCCATTTTTTATTGTTCAGGTAGAATTTGGTGAGCAAACTTAGGGCAATTCCTTTATTGGCTCTTCCATAATTTCTGGCTTCTACCGGTAATACCTGGCTTGCTGCCAGTAATTCGTCCTCAATAAAACCAACTATTTCCTCCTGGGAGGCACGGGCCGGTCTGGCTTCAATTTCCAATTCACTACTGGTAATTAGAGGAACCGGCCCGAAAATATCAAAAAGATAAACGTAGTTACTGGCCCGGATGAACCTGGCTTCAGCCAATATCTCCTGTTTCCGTTCCTCATTCATATCAATATCAGGAACCCTGTCAATGATCAAATTGGACCGATAGATGGCCGTATAATCCCTGCCCCATTGACCATCCAGAAATGGATGGGTGGCATTCCAGGTAAAATCTTCGATCAATTGGGCGCTCCTGCGTAATCCTCCTCCCCTCTGGATCAAAAGGTCGGAAGTCAATTCTGATAATAGTAAGTAATCCCTACTGCTTCTCCGCTGGTCTGAGGCATAGGCAGAGTTGAGCATAGATTCCGCATCTTCCGCCGAAAGAAAAAAGTTGCTGGGACCTAATACCGAATAAACTTCTTCTTCCAAAAGGTCGTTACATCCCTGAATTGAAATAAACAGGAACAGTACTGCAAGTATTCTTATATATTTGATTTTCATTTTTCTCAGGTTTTAAAGTTCCAAATTAACGCCAAGTGTAAACATTCTGGTAAAGGGATAGGCATTATAATCCGCCCGAACATTGGAGGTTCCAAAGGAACTTACCTCAGGGTCCATCCCCGAATAATTGGTGATGGTGATCAGGTTTTGACCGGAAATGTAGACACTGGCATTGGAAAAGTATTTACCGGATAGGTTCGGAATCCGATAATTTAACTGGATATTTCTTAACCTTACAAAAGAAGCATTCTCAATGGCTCTGCTGTTGACAGGACCTCCATAAGATACATTTACCGGCTGGGCATTCGTATTTTCATTGGTGGGGTTTTGGGGAGTCCACCTATCCGTATAGGATTCCGCCAGGCGATTTCTTCTAAAAGAAATTGGGTTTTCAGACTCCACTCGGTTGAAATTGAAAATCTGGCTTCCCTGTACGCCCTGAATAAAGAAAGATAAATCCAGGTTTCGGTACTTAAATGAATTATTCACCCCATAGGTAAAATCCGGAAAAGGTGAACCTAAGACTTCCCTGTCGGCAGGCGTTATCTGTCCATCCCCATTCACGTCCCTGTATTTCAATTCTCCCGGTTGTGCCAACGGTTGGGGGGAATTCTCGATATCGTCATTTTGTTGAAAAATACCATCTACCACGAATCCGTAATAGGAGTTTAAAGGTAACCCCTCCTGAATGATGGAAATGTTTTGTGTAAAGCCAGCACCCCCCTGCAAAATAAATGGTAGGCCTGAAATATCTAACACTTTATTTCTGATCACTGAAAAATTCAATGAGGTATTCCATGAAAAATCTCCGACAATATTTCTTGTGGAAAGGGTGAATTCAAAACCCTGATTTTCCATGCTTCCCACATTCTGCAACGAGCTGTTAAACCCCGTTGTCCTAGGAATCGGCAGGAACATCAGCAAATCATCGGTTTGTTTATAGAAATAATCCACTGCTCCGTCGATTCTTCCTGATAAAAAACTGAAATCTAATCCTAAGTTAAGCTGTTTGGTCACCTCCCATTTTAGGTTTGGGTTTTGAGCCTGAGTCGTGGATATGCCTACGAATGGATTGCCGTCAAACTGTGCCTGACCTTGTGTACCCAGCAAGATCAATGAGTTGTAATTCCCAATTTCCTGGTTACCGGTTAAGCCATAGCTAGACCTGAACTTCAACTCTGAAAACAAATCCTGATTGCTCATAAATGGCTCATCAATGATTCGCCATCCAAGGGCAAGCGATGGGAAATACCCGAATTTATTGTTTTCCCCAAAGCGGGAAGAACCATCAGCCCTAAAGGATACCGTCATCAGGTATTTATCTTTAAACGAATAATTGGCCCTACCCAAATAAGACAATAGCTGGTTTCTGAATTTATTGGTGCCTATGGCATAGGTTCCCTGAGCACCCGCATTCAGATTATTGGTAAGAAATGCATCCGAGGGATAATTTTGACCGCTTGAACTTAAGAACCTGCCTAAAAATTCTTGATAAGTATATCCGGCAAGGAAACTGATCGTATGTTCGTCGATTTCTTTGTTGTAATTGCCTGTCAATTCCAGCAAATAATTACTTCTTTCATTAGAGCGCACATTCGCCACGCCGCCATTAAACCCTCCTCTTCTGGTAGCAGTCGAAACGTAATTATCCCTTCTTGAGGTCTGCCGGTCGGAGCCCAGATTTAATTTTACTGAAAATTCGTCATTGAAATTGTATTGTCCGTAAACATTCCCGAAAGTCCGGTTTGTTTCAGCCATGTCGTATACTTCATTGGCAAAAGCAACAGGGTTTTCCAAATTGACAATCGGGGATTGAAAATAATTACCCTCGCTGTCAAAAATTTTCATGGTAGGATCCTGATAAATAGCGGAATTGATTACGCCCGAATTCTCATTGATTGCCACCCCAAACGGCACAAAGTTATCTTCAATAAAACTGGTATTTAAATTCATGCCGAAAGTGAAATTTTCTCCGGAGATGTGTTCCAGGTTCATTCTTCCCGTATACCTTTTGATTCCGGAATTTAGCACTACCCCGTCCTGATCAAAATAATTCAAGGAAGCAAAATACCGGGTACTTTCATCTCCACCTGAGAAAGATAGTTGATGATTTTGAACGGCAGCTGTGCGGAATATCTCATTCTGCCAGTCCGTTCCCTGACCAATTTCACTCATCTCTGCCTGGGAAAATTCCGGTGCCTGGTTGTTTTCCGCCCTCAGATCATTTAGCAGCGCCATGTATTGCCCTGCGTCCAACATATCTATTTGATTGGCTACCTCTTGTGTACCATAGTAGCCATTATAATTGATCTTCATTTTACCTTCTTGTCCTTTCTTGGTCGTAATTAATATGACTCCATTAGCTCCCCTGGAACCATAAATAGCTGTGGCAGAAGCATCTTTCAAAATCTCTATGGATTGTATATCACTTGGATTTAGGGAATTCAAAGGGTTTCTTGGCGTAGGGTTGTTGATAACACCCGAGCTTGGGGTAGATGCCCCGTTATCTATGGGTAGCCCATCTATCACATACAAGGGCTCATTATTGGCATTTATGGAATTAGCGCCTCTTATCCTGATACTAACCCCTCCTCCAGGTTCGGCACTGGCCTGGGTTATCTGGACACCAGCAGCCCTTCCAACGATCAATTGATCTACAGAAGTCACCACTCCAGGATTGAACTCATCTTCGCCCAGGGACGATACGGACCCGGTAATATCTCTTTTTCGTTGCGTACCATAACCCACGACCACCACTTCATCCAATGAAGACTGATCTTCTGCCAGGGTAATGGAATAACTGCTTTGGTTACCAATGGTAATCCGCTGAGATTCATAGCCAATAAACGAAATAAGCAGTACCGATCCTTCCTCAGCATCCACAGTGAATTTTCCATCAATATCGGTCACGGTGCCCGTATTGGTCCCCTCTACCAATACCGTGGCCCCGGGAATGGGCTGCCCATCTTCGTCCACTACCGTACCGGTAATCTCCACAAGTTCAATGGTAATTGAAATCTCTTTTTGCTGTCCAGATGAGCTGGTTCCACCTACATAGATGGCATTATTGACCTGCCTGAACTTTAGTTTGGAAGCTTGGGCCAGCTGCACCAGAATATCGTTAACGGATCGTTTTCCGGATTTCAAAACGACCGGATCCCGGCCGCTAAGCAAATCATCCGGAAAAATGAATACGTAGTCTGTTTTGGATTCCACATTTTTAAAAACTTCGTTTAAACTCCACTCCCTATTGGCCATGCGTAGGAAGGTTTCATCGATCGGTTTGATCTGGGCTTTGGAATCATTGGCCAGCAAGGTAGTCAGAAACATACATTGCAATATACAGCCGTATAACAGGTTCTTGGATACCATCGTTATTAGGTATAGTATTTTTCTTTTCATAATTTTAAACGTTTTATTGAATTGATTTCTTTAAAGCGGGCAGGGTAAAATGTTTCATTTGGCGATGGGAATTTTATCCTGCTTTTTGTTTTTATCTCATAGGCAATCAGAATTTTATCACTACATTTTTTTCATTGATCTGGTACTCAAACCCCAGCGAAAAACTCAAGCCGGTCAAAATATCTTCCAGGCTTTCATTGTTAAATAAACCGGTGACTTTCCGATTGTCTACGGCTTTTGTTTCAAATCGCACACCGTACCAATCTTCAAGGGTTTGAAGGATTTCCCTGAAGGGTTTGCTCTGAAATCGAATCTTTCCTTCCTTCCATAATGTCATTTGGACCGGATCAAATTTTTCTTTGGTTAAACCGGAAGCCATGTTAGGCTGTTCCAAGGCCATCTCTCCCGGAAGAAGTGAAATTACCTGTGCATTTTTGGTAACATTGACTCGTCCCTCAGTTAAAGAAATTGTAACTCCTTCTGCTCGGGAATAAGCATTAAATGCGGTGCCCAGGGCAGTGGTTGCCACAGCACCCGTAGTTACGATAAATGGCTTTTCTTTATCCGGAGCTACTGAAAAAAAAGCTTCACCTTCTAGAATTATTTCCCGGTTGTTGATCCCGAAATCAGAATAAAAAGTGAGGGTGGAAAGGGAGTTGACGACCACTTCTGACTTATCTGGAAGCAGCAGCCGTAATTTTTCACCTGCCGCAGTGCTTTTCTGAATTTTCATTGGGGCAACCTCCGCTAATATGGGTTCTCCCTTCTTTGAAAATCCCAATTCATACAGAAAATAGACGGAAAACAGCAACAATAAAAACGTCGCAGCTACCTTTCCGAGTTTCAGAAATTGATGAAAAATTGCCTTCCCTTTATGAACCTTCTGGTTTTTCGATGTGGACTTGTGAATATGATCCAGTATTTGCTGTTGCTTAGAGTGACTCACTTTCGCAGGCCTCCCGAAATTCCAGTCCTTTTCAAGGAGGTTCAAAAAATGATCTTCAGAACCGGTTTTTTTCAGCCAATCCATTACCTCCCTATTTTCTTTGGCTGTGGTAAGGTTATTTAAAAATTTTATTAGTTTTTCTTTTTTCAAGGTATAATTTCATTTTAAGCATTACACCTGAAACCAACCTTTTACTTAGAAAAAGTTGAAAAAATTTAAGAAAAACTTTATTGGGAATAAAATTCCAGACTTATTTCACCAAAAGTTGAAGCTGAAAGGAACCATTTCCTCCGACCAAAGACATCTAAAAAAATGGTTATTGATCTTATTTGGGTTATTAACTACTTCAATTTTATGGACGATCCACCTCACTGCCCCACCAATTATTACCAGGGTCAAAATCTCTGGATAAGAATTCCATCCGTTGTTTTTCCAAGGCTGGCATTCGGACATTTCTGACCCTGTCCAGATACTCTTGTTCCTTCGCCGGATCATACTGGGGGTCTTTTTCAGGATACAATGCGCCAACTTCCTCCAGGTAGTCAAAAAGCTGATTACTCAACTCAGCGACCAATTCCACATGATCAGCCGCCACATCATGGTTTTCTTCCAAATCCTGGTCCAGGTTGTACAATTCTTCCCGGCCATCTTCATAGTAATGGATCAGCTTCCATTCGCCCAGTCGGATAATGGACGAGGGCTCGCCCCCCTGATTCCCATAATGGGGATAATGCCAGATTAGAGGCCTTTCCTCGATCGTTCCGCCGGTAAGCAGGGGAACCAGACTGACGCCGTCGGCATGTTCTTCGGGTTTTAATTCCTCACCAATCAGTTCCAGCAGGGTGGGGTAAAAATCCGTTCCTGTCACCGGAGCATCCGAGGTTTTTCCTGCATTGTCCAGAGAAGGGGTTTTGATAAAATAAGGCTCCAAAATACCTCCTTCAAACTGATAGCCTTTGCCACCCCGTAACGGAAGATTGGAAGTGGCGAAGGCATCTCCTGCAGAAACTCCTCCATTGTCAGAAGTGAAAACTACAATCGTGTTTTCAGCCAAACCCAGTTCATCGAGCGTTTGTAACACATGGCCGACCGCATCGTCCATGGTTTCCACCAGTCCGCCGTAAACGGGGTTATCCTGCACCTGGCGGATAGGGAGAAAGTGTCCCATTTCGAATCCGGTTTCCGCAATACCGGCTTGTTCGGCCTTATCTCTGTATTTGGACCATTTTTCTTTGGTGGTCTGGATGGGAGCGTGCACCGCATAAAAGGAAAGAAAGGCGAAAAAGGGTTTATCCTTTTCCTGCCTGATAAAATTGGCTGTTTCCCGTGCCAGGCGCATGGTCAGGCTTTCTCCGTCGGGGCCGCTTTCCAGGTAGGGATTTTCCCAGGGGGCATAAAAGCCTCCCATGGGGCTCCCCTTATCCCAACCGCCTTTATTGATGTCAAAACCATGATCCTCAGGCAAAGACCCTTCTCCGCCCAGGTGCCATTTCCCGGCAAAAAACGTGGTATAGCCTGCCGCCTTCATGGCTTCCGGAAGGATCGTATATTCCAGGTCTAAATGATCCTTGTTTTCCGGGGGCAATAATTTATTAAACCTTCCGGCTTCCCGCCAGGCTTCCCCGGTTTTGGCACCTATCCAATCGGTGATTCCATGTCTTGCCGGAAATTTGCCGGACATCAGACTGGCCCGTGAGGGGCTGCAAACCTGGCAGGCCGCATAGCCATTGGTAAACATCATTCCTTCATGAGCTATTCGGTCGATGTTTGGTGTCTCATAATAATCGCTGCCCATGCAACTTAAATCGTAATAGCCCAGGTCATCTGCCAGTATAAAGAGTACATTGGGTTTTTGCTTTTCGGCCTGCTCTACCTGCTCCTGCTGACAGGAGGCCATCAGCAGGACAGTGAACAGGATCCAATTGGATTTTAATGTCATTGCTTTTTTTTATTAAAGATAGTAATTCGACTGGAATCTAAGGACCAGAAGTAGCCATAAATTCGTTACCTGATCAATAACCGGGATTTTGTTCCAGATTGGGGTTCCGATCGATCTCGTTTTGTGGAATGGGAAAAAGCACATGATAGTCAAAAGCACTTTTTCCCCTCTCATTGGCCAATTCGATAAATTTCCCATGACGGATCAAATCTTTCGCAAGCCCCCTCCCCTTCGGATCAATAGATTGGAAGTCAATTCCGATAATAGCAAGTAATCCCTGCTGCTTCTCCGCCGGTCTGAGGCGTAAGCAGAGTTGAACATAGATAACGCACCTTCCACAGAAAGAAAAAAGTTGCTGGGTCCTAATACCGAAATAAACTCCTTCTTCCAGAACTACGCCTCCTTACAAGAAAAAAAGGAGCAGCGGTCCGTAAAGGGAGGTTTTATGAATCAATTCCCCCTTGAGGAACTTCGTGGCCAGGTAAATATGGTGTTCTACCGTCCTTTTTGACAAACATAGCCGGGTAGCTATTTCGTCGGGGCTCAAGCCATCGATCTTATTCAGAACAAAAACCTTTTGCTGGGCTTTGGGTAAATGTTTGATAAGTTCTGCGGCAGTGTCTTCTAGTTCCTTATAGGTTATTTTTTCAAAAATGTTTTCCGTGCTCACACAAAACTTTTCCGGAATATCCTCAATCGTACAGTTTTTCTTTTGGTCCCTTAATTTATTGAGCAACTGATTTTTTACCGATTGAAATAAATAGGATTTGAAATTTCTGTTTTCATCCAGCGTATTCCGTACTTCCCATATTTTGATAAAAATGACTTGTACGGTCTCCTCCGCCTCCAATTCATCACTCAGGTAATTATAGGCAAAACCGAGTAACTTGGGCAGGTACCGGTAATACAATTCATCAAAAGCCTTCATATCCCCTTGTCTAAGGGAACGTACCAACTCTTTCTCACTTTGGTTTATAAGCGGTCTCACTATCAGGGTTTACGTTAATCGATCGAAATGGTATCTGTTGCATTGACCCGAAATTTGCCGGACAAACTTCCATTAGCTTTTTTCACAGATCTCACCTCAATGATTAAATTTATAAAAAATAACTGAATTAAATAATGCTTCCTGTAAAATCTACCCCGGTCTATACGCTTTGTAGTCCGAAGAATTCAGCCCTTTGTGCCGCGGCTTGCTGCCCGGTAAAAAAGAGTAAAAGAACAAAAAGGGTCTGAACATGCATGGTTTCGGTACGTTAGCGCGGGGTTATTTTAACACAAAATAGCGGTATCCCCGTGCGGGAATGGTGACTTCCACTTTCAGGCTGTAATCGCGGGCTACGGATAGGGTCTTCGGTATTCCCCATTGGTCTTCCAGCTGCACCTGCTCGTGTAGCCCGGTATAGTATACCGGAACCCTAAGGGTTCGAGTGATTTCCTGGTTCAGGGGATTGTACAGCATAAGCAAGCCTTTTTCTTCCCCGCTTGGGTTTACGTGCAACATACCATCCCAATCGCGGCCATCCGGCCGCCGCAGGTGGATGAGGTCTGCATCCAGGACCTCCCGGTGTTTTTTATAAAAGCCCACCCATTTTTCAACCAATGCTTTGGTTTCGGGCGCATCGTACAATTGCGGACCACGGTAGCAGGCCTGCACGCCGGCGCCAAAGAGGTTGGCCAGGCGCTGCTCGTAATGCGGCAGGTGCGCTTTTAGTGGTTCGATCGTAGCTTCTTCCCCTCCCCCATGGTATTGTACCAGCGGCACAAACATCCAACCCATGGAGGGTGTCTTGGTCCAGGTCCCGTCGTATATGTTTTGGCGCTCGATGATTTCCTGCTGGGCCCGGGGCAGCGACCAATTGGTTTCGCGGTAACCCATCCCGGTTTTGTTGCTGCCTGCTAGAAAATAATAATCCGGCACGTTCAGGTAAATCCCTTTGGAACGGGCCCACTGGTAAAATTCAGCAATCCGCCGATATTGATTCCATTGGGAGTCGGCCAGTCCTTTGTGTCCGGGGTGGTCGCTTGCGGTGCACACATCTCCGGGATAGGAACCATCGTGCTCCAGAATATCCAGGCCCGTGGTGGTATACAGGTTGTACAAGGTTTCGAAATACTGCTGTCCCCATCCGCTTTCCAAACAGGGCGAGTTGCCAAACCGGGGAGTCATCCCCTCGGGCATCACCACGTCGTTTCCACCTCCGACACGGCGGCTGGCCAGCAAGGAATAACCGCCCAGGGCGATTCCCTTTGAGTGCGCGTAGTCGGCCAATTCTTTCATGCGGTCCAGGTTTTCCGGGCTCGCATCTTCCGCATTGAACCCACTCCCAAAGGTCATGATCACCATTTCAAATCCCACCTCGGCACTCTGGTCAATCGCTTTTTTCACCGCTTCAGTCTCTGCGGAACGGACATGCATCAAGATCGGATTTTCTGTCACCCAGGGTGCCAGGGAACGCATCATCCGCCGGTGCTCCAGCCCCTTTCGCTCGCGATCCCAGCTATCGTGTAGCAGCTCCCATACCCGATACGAGGAAAAAGAAGCCTCCGGGTTTAGCGCCTGCTCCGGCCCGTACTTGGGTGATACTTCGAGCAAAACGGGCATGGTGCGCTCGTAATTGACCTGGGTTTTGTACAGGGGGTCCGGTTTCCAGGCAATGCTGGAGCGCAACACGTTTTCGGAGGTCATGCCGCCGAAGTTGTAATCGGTTTCGATCGTCACATTGGGAAGCTGCCACTGCTCCCGGCTGTCGACGGTGCTTTCGGGTTCCGTCACTGCCAGGATTTCACTGGTAAAGGAATTGACCATTACCGGCTGGTCAGAGTTATTTTCAACCGTCAGCCATTTGCTAAACACCGGCAGACCATCATACAATTCGTAATGCACGTTCACGGTAATATCCAACAGGTAGCGGTAGGATGCCAGGTCGGCAGCTTTTGCATCGGGAGAAATTTCCCCCAGCATGGAAAATACTTCGATTTTGCTGCGCCCAAATTCCCCCTTTTCGGTGTGGTCCTTATCGGTGCCCGATGCATCCATTTTGCCAATGCGGACTGTTTGCGGAGCTTGCTGAATTGGTACCGCACCCACTGGCTGCCAATCTTCTTTATCATAAGACCAAGTGGCCTGTAGCTGCCCCTGTCTTAATTCCATCCGCAGCCAGACCGGTTTCCCGCTTTCCAGGCCGGGCATGCGTTGTTCCTGCTGCCCGTCGTAAAACCCGATCTCCTGGTTACCGGGACGAAGGTTGAGTTTGATCACCTTGTCGGAAAACACCAGTCCGAGGCCCGGTCCCCAACTGCTGCTCCGGTCCGTACCCGGATCAATTTTCGCCAGAAACACCCTGGCCTCCGGAAGCACAGGCTGCTCGGCATACACCGCTGTATTAGCCAAGGCCATGATTTCCCCCGCCTTACCTTCGTTGATAAAGGAATTGCGTTCATGGGCCTCCGATTCAACCCGCTGCCAATTTTCGTGCAAGATAGCAAAAGCATCCTCAAACAGGATTTTGCGGCTTTCGTCCGCGATTGATCGTTCCGAGAGCACTTGTATTGCCTCCTCGTCCAATTGGTAGCTAAAAACGAGTTCCTTTCCCGGTGCGGGCCAGGGCATGTCTTTCGGCATCCATTCGGCTCGTTTTTTCCAGGCAAAACGCTCCTTGGTGTTTTCCACGGTATGAGTCACCAGTTTGAAGGCAACCGGATTGGCTTTCATGGAAGCGATCCATTCCGGTAGCAAATAATTGTGAATGGGTTGACCGGTAAGTCCGCCTACTTCGAACCGAATTCCGTCCAACTGAATGGCTGCTTCTGGTCGCACGGAGCGCAAAAAGGACTCCCCGGTTTGCAGGTGTTCCAGTCCGATGGTCGCCCCGTTCGGCACGGTTGCGAATGTACGGCTCACCAGGCCGTTGCGCAGCACCAGGTGTCCTTCTTCGTTGGCCTGCACCCTGGCAGGCTGATTGGACCGGTTGAGGAGCCAGTCATTGCCAGCAGGCAATTGATCATTTCTTACTTCTGCGACATCCCTTTGTGCCAGGGTATTCAAGTGGATGACAAGGAAAACGTAAATCAGAACGTATATTTTCTTCATGGGTAAGCGGTTAAATGCGTTTAGGAGTTCTTTCAGCTAAAAAAGATTCCCGGGCAAACCACCACGCGCTGACTACCTATCCTAATGTACCCAAGTTCCACACTTAGAAGCTAATCGGTCCCAATGGATCATTTAAAGTCTGTTGCTGCATCGCCAGCAAGGTCAGTAACTGCTGCTTTACCCCCTGATACGTCGGATCGGCCGAGCGGTCCCTCAGTTCTTCCGGGTCTTTTTTCAGGTCAAATAACAAAATTTTATTCAATTTCGGGTAAAAAATCAATTTATATTGGTCTGTCCGTACCATCCGTTGAAGGTTAAGATAGGAACTGTAAATGTTGGGATAGGCACTTGGCGCATTCTCCTTAATATAAGGTATAAGGCTGTTAAACACGGTGGTTTCGGGTTTTTCTATCCCGGCCAGGTCCATCATGGTGGCACTGACATCCTGCAGGTAGACCTGCTGATGGTACTTTTTGCCTTTTGGAATGCCCGGACCCAGGATGGTCAATGGTGCTCTCACACTATGGTCAAACATGTTCTGTTTACCCATCAAGCCGTGGTGGCCCACCGCCAGGCCATGATCTGCAGTGAATATGATATAGGTATTTTCCATTTTTCCTGTCTCCTCCAAAGCGTCCAGTATTTTTCCAATCTGGGCATCCATATGGCTGATGATGGCGTAATATTCCTGAATATTTTTCCGAACCGAATAGGCGGTACGGGGAAAAGGAGCCAGGGCTTCATCCCGTAGATTCTCGCTAAGTCCTATGCTGTCTTTGTAAGGGTACATGTCCATATGACTGGGTGGTAAGGCAATGCTTTCAACCGGATACAGGTCCACAAATTCCTTCGGTGCCTGCCGGGGGTCATGGGGCGCATTGAAGGCCAAATACATCATAAAGGGGGATTCGCTTTTGCCCGCCTGATCCAGAAATCCGCGGGCATCGTCTGCGAGTACTTCCGACCAGTGCTTGCCACCTTTCCAGAATCCTTCAAAGCTTTGGTCCCAGGGCTGCCAGGTGGTATCTGCCTTGCTTTTGGGGCGGTCGTAGCCCTCAGGGGTTTGATTGGGCATGCCCGGTCTAACGTGTACTACATTCTGGAAAATGCTTTCAGCATCTGCTTTTACATGCCACTTTCCGGTCATATAGGTTTCGTAGCCAGCTTTTTCCAACAATTGGGGCCAAAACCTGCCTTCATCGGCCATTTGTTGGAAGTTTTTTTCCTGCTCACGGGCATCCCAGACCGAAAGGCCACTGATCATCATGGCCCGGCTGGCCACACAGACCGCACCGTTCCAGGCACCCATGTTAAAGGCATGCGTAAAAGTGGAACCATTGTTTACCAAACGGTCCAGGTTGGGTGTAAGCACCTCCGGATGTCCAAGGGCACCGATCAGGTCATAGCGTTGGTCATCCGAGAAGATAAATAGGAAATTAGGTTTTTCATCCCTGGCTTGTTGGGCCTGAGCAAGTCCGGTCAGTAACAGGGTAATCCCTAGAAAGAGAATTTTAATTTTCATATTTAGGTTATTTTTTAGAAGTTCTATTGGTAATCCATTCCCTGGTTACTTTCCTCACAGGAAATCAGCCAATTTTTAAGATTCCGGGACAATTCAGCCGCCTTTTGGGGCTTGTCCAGAGAGATATCCGTAGTTTCTCCGGGATCATTGAGCAAGTCAAATAAAGCGAAGTTTTCTCCGTTGTCCGCCGAATACAATTTGAATTGGTTGTCCATAATGGCCTGTTGGTTTTGAAACCGGAAAGCGATGGTGGATGCTCTCGTTTGCTTATTTTCCTGAATTAAGGGGAAAACATTGGCACCGTCCAGGGGCTTTACTCCGTTTTGATTATCAATGCCCAATATACCCAATAGGGTTGGGAAAATATCACTGGTGGAAACGGGTAAATTGGTTTTCTTTCCCGCCTCAATTTTTGCTGGCCATTCGATCAGTGCCGGAACGCGGATACCGCCCTCATACAGGCTTCTTTTTCTTCCCCGAAACGGCCCTGCGGAGCCCTGGGTCCGGTTGATTTGTTCCGGCCCTTCGGGCCCATTGTCGCTGCAAAACAGGATCAGGGTATTTTCGGCGATTCCCTTTTCCCGGAGAAATTTTCGTAACCGGCCGATCTGTTCGTCCATAGCGGTAATGCTGCCATAGTAATGCTGTTTGTCCTCGGAAAAATCGGCATAGCGTTTTCGGTAAGCAGGCCCTGCTACTACGGGAAGGTGGGGCGTATGAAACCAGATAACAGATAAAAAGGCTTGGTTGGATTCAGCCGCCTGATCGATAAAAGGGATTACCCGGTCCATGATGATTCGGGAATCGTCTCCGGTAAGGTTATCCGTAACCTTTTCATCCTCCCCTGTCCAATAATAGGTACCAAAATGTTCGCCCGGTACCCTGTTACCAATATCCTGCGCCTCCGATTCCGGGGTGATCATGGGGTCCCAGGTAGGAACTTTGGATTCGGTAGAAAAGCTAACGTCAAATCCATTTTCCCAGGGCGGTGCGTAGTGCGCTGCTCCCCGGGGACCTCCCCTATTGGCATCTTTTTCCGTCACCGTCAAGGTGCCCAAATGCCATTTCCCAAAATGCCCGGTGGTGTATCCCTGGTTTTTCACCAGTTCAGCGAGGGTGAGCTCTTCTTCTTTCATATGTCCGGTATTGGCATGGGTGATGCCGTACCTTTCCGGATGCCTGCCGGTAAGGAAACTACCCCGGGTGGGTGAGCAAACGGCAGAGGCAGCATAGAACCGATTTAGCGTTAAGCCATTCTGAGCCATTTTGTCCAGTTCAGGAGTCTGCAAGTATAGATTCCCATTAAACCCCACGTCACCCCAACCCAGGTCATCGGCCATGATCAGGATGATGTTGGGGGGATCTGGGGTTTTATTCTGAGAATATGCATTACCGGTAAGGGAAAAAGATACCACCACGGCGTATATCCATTTAACTAAATATCTCATAGTATAAAATAGGCTAAAGAAATAGGAGCAAGCAAGGTTACCTACTCCTATATCATCTGTTTACAATTTGTTCTTGAGCGTTCAGAGAAATTACCATCCTGGGTTTTGTTCCAAATTGGAATTTAATTGGGTTTGTCTATCAGGAATGGGGAAAAGCATCATATGGTCTTCAACATTTTTACCTTGATCCCTCATTTTATCCAAAAACAGATTTCTTCTTTTTAAATCCCATGCTCTTTGGTTTTCAAACGCCAGTTCGAATCTTCTTTCCTCTAATACGGCTGTTCTGAATTGATCTTGAGTCAGTGCATTCAAGTCTGGTAAATCAGATTCAATACCATTTCTGGCTCTTTCCCTCACTCTATTTATCCATTCGTATTTCTTTGGATTATTCGGTTCAGTCTCATTCATGGCTTCTGCCGCCATTAATAAAATGTCTGCGTATCTCATCACCGTATAATTCACACCGCTTTGTAATTCCCCTTCCCTATCGTCAAACTTATTGATGTAATAAGGAAAGCTCCCACCATACACCTCTTGCATGGTAATCGTCCCGGATACGCCGTCAATATGTTCGTAATGATCGGCAATAGTCACAGACCTTCTGTATGATTCCGGGTTTTGAGCTATAAAATCAGCAGAAGGTGCGTAAGACCCAGGAATAGTCGTTCCTGCCCAAAAGGAATTGCCATAAGGTCCTGAAGGAGCCCTGGGTCCGTATCTTCCGGGTAATGGATTATTGTTTTCTCCACTCAGGTATTGAATTTGATAAATATGTTCTGAGCTGTTATCATTTTCAGGTTTGAAAAGGTCTGCATAATCGTCTAGCAGTCTGTACCTATCAGAATTGATCACTGTCTCTGCATGGGAAAGGGTGTTTTGAAAATCCCCTCTATACAAATAGATCCTTGCCAACAAGCTATTTGCAATGTCCGAATTTATCCGTCCTGAAGGACTTGTAGGCTCCAATTCGTCCGCTGCAACTTGCAGATCCTGAATGATAAAATCAAAGACGGCATCCGCCGTAGACCTTGGTTCGTAAATATTATCAAAACCAACGGTGGGTGAATCGTATAATGGAACACCTCCCATTGCCCGTGCCAGGTGAAAATAATAAATAGCACGTAAAGCCCTCGCCTCTGCAATTAGATCTGCTTTTCTCCCCGCCTCAAAATCAATATCCTCTGTGTAGCGGATCACTTCATTGGTCCGGTTTATGGCCGAATAGCACTGAGACCAAAGTCCATCAGTGACTTCGCTATTGAACGTAAATTCATCCCATTCAAATGCATCCGGGACAATCGGAGAGATGGTCATATCATCAGCAATCATCTCACCATAATTGGGCTCCATCGATACCAACCCATAAAGGTTATTATAGGCCCCATATAGTCCAACAAGCGCATCTTCCTCCGATTCATAAAAGTTGGCCAAACTTATATTACTTGGTGGGTCTTCCTGCAAAAGATCATTACAGGACTTCAAAGGAAATACCAACAGAATAACGATATAAATTTTTATTTTTAGTGTCTTTTTCATGACTTGAATCATCTTGAATTAAAATCCTAATTTAACGCCTATCCTTACACTTTTTGACATGGGGTAAGCACCATTGTCAACTCCCATTTGTACATTACTTGAGGCATATAAATCCACTTCTGGATCAAAACCCGTATAATCAGTGAAGGTGAACAGATTGTCGCCAGCCACGTAGAGCTGTGCATTCCGGATACGATTCATTCCTGGAAAACCAGGAGGTAAATTGTAAGACAGGTTAATGGTTTTGACCCTTAAAAAGGAACCATCCAATACATCTCTGTCGCTAAAATTTTTCCATTCTCCTGCATTGGTTATTGGAGCCTCAATGGTATTACTTGTACCAGGTCCCGTCCACCTTTCCTCAAAAAAGACCTTGTAAACATTGTGCTTTTGGGGCTGCGCCAATAACCCTATCCTGTTCATGTCGGCTATTTCATTTCCATAAACACCGTGGATAAAAACTGATAGGGTTAGGTTTTTGTAAGAAAAATCGTTTGAAAAACCATAGATGAAGTCCGGATTGGGATCTCCTATAACCTCCCTATCGTCATCATTTCTTCTAAAACCATCGCCATTTAAATCGGCATATTTAGGTAAACCCGGTCTGTTGATGCCTCCAACGGTATTTCCCGCAGCAATAATTTCTTCCTCTGTTTGCCAGATTCCTGCAAACCTGTACCCGTAAAATAAACCCAGAGGCTTGCCAGGTTCAGCAATGGTCTGCCCATGTGCGGACTCCCCTCTTCCTATTCCAAAAAGAAGCCGGTCTGTTCCATCAGCCAATGAAAGTAATTTGTTTCTATTAAAGGACATATTGAAGGAGGAATTCCAGGTCAGTTCTCCAAAAGTATTATTTATTCCAATTTGAAACTCAAAACCTCTGTTTTCTACCGACCCAATATTCTGAACCGATGTTCCGTACCCTGATTGATTGGGTATGGTTACATTAAGCAAAAGATCATCTGTTTTCTTAATGTAGTAATCAGCGGAAAAATTAATCCTTCCTGCTGCAAACGCTGCATCCAATCCAACATTGAATTGGGCAGTTTTTTCCCATTTTAAATCAGGGTTAGGTATCCTATTGGGAACCAACCCAATTACTGGTGCTCCATTGATGATCGGTCTTACTGTATTATATAGAGCCAATGAAGAATAGGGACTGATATTTTCATTTCCTGTCACCCCATAGGAGGATCTTATTTTAAGATCTTCAATGGTATTTAACTGTTTGATGAAATTTTCATCCCCCAGCCTCCAGGCAAATGCTGCTGAAGGGAATACCCCCCATTTATTTTCATCTCCAAATTTTGATGACCCATCTCTCCTTACCGTACCAGTAAAAATATATTTGTCATTATAAATGTAATTTAACCTCCCAATGTAGGATAACAAAGCCGTATTCACCGCATTGCTTTCAGAAGGCCTGGGATTGGCACCAATTCCTAAATTATTGAATTTAAGTTTATTGGTAAAGAATTCGTCTGTTCTACTCAATACGCTTTCGGTCTCTCTGGTTTGTATTGTATATCCCAAAAGACCGTTTATCCTATGCTTTGCCCCAACCTCACGATTGTATGACAAGGTATATTCCTGCAGCCAGTTATTACTTTGAATGGTCCCAATAGATGCCACTCCCAAATTGGGAAGGGCTTGTGTTTCGGCTGTATTAGGTATGTATACATCACGTTTGGAATTGACCACATCTGTGCCAAAATTAGTCTTGAAGTCAAGCCCATCCAAAATATTGAAAACCACAAATGCATTACTTAAAACCCTGGTGGTTTCAGTTATATCTGTACGTGTTCTTGCAATGGAAACAGGATTTTCAAGGATTTTAACTGTTTCATCATGATTGTGCAGGTAATTTCCATCTTCATCGTAGACTGAGATCACCGGGGTAGTCGTAAGCGCATTCCAAAGAGGTGAATCATGTTGAAATCCACTTCCGTCAGAGGGTACGGCATCATTAATGGATTTATTAACATTTAAATTGATTCCGGCTTTGATCCTATCATTTATTTTTTGATCCAAATTGAATTTTAACCCTCCTCTTTTAAAATTCGACTCAATGATGATACCATCCTGGTCCATGTAATTTCCTGATACTAAGTATTTGGTATTTTCGGTGCCACCGGATAGAGAAAGATTATAGGTATGCGTCAGGGCAGTTCTGAAAATCTGATCTTGCCAATCAGTTCCTTCACCCAATTCCTCAGGTAATGGTTTATTGATCCCATCATAGATCAATGGTTGATTGTTATTGAGTGCCCACTCATTCGTAAGAATGGCAAGTTCTTCAGCATTGGCCAGATCTAGCTTTTTTCTAACATTTGCGACATTCAATGAATAATCAAAATCAATTTTTGCACTTCCGAGTTTACCCCTTTTGGTAGTAATCAATACCACCCCATTGGCCCCGCGAGCTCCATAAATGGCAGTTGCAGAAGCATCCTTAAGTATCTCAATCGATTCTATTTCACTGGGACTGATAGAAGATAGCGGATCTGCTGCCAGGGCATTGTTTCCTGCTCCACCTGGGGTTGTATTAATATTATCGATCGGAAAACCGTCAATTACATACAAGGGGTCACTGGAAGCATTAATGGAGTTGGTACCCCTGATTCTTATTTTCATTCCTCCTCCAGGGGCATTTGAGGCTGCTCTTATATCCACCCCTGCAGCTCTTCCCTGCATGGATTGAATCAACGTATTTGCAGGCGTTTTTTGCATGTCTTCGCCTTTTACGGAAGAAACGGCGCCACTTAAATCAGACTTCTGCTGGGTTCCATACCCCACTACCACCACTTCTTCCAGGGACGATTGATCCTCCAGGAGCGTGATGGAAAGGTCCGTTTGATTTCCTACCGTAATTTGCTGGGACTGGTACCCGATAAAAGAAATCAACAAAACCGAACCTTCTTCTGCTTCCAGACTGAAATTGCCACCAATATCCGTGGCGGTGCCTGTATTGGTTCCTTTTACCAGCACGGTAGCCCCTGGAATGGGCTCCCCGTTTTCATCGGTTACGGTTCCCCTTATTTCCACCGCTACGTTAGAAACCGACACGATCGGTTTTTCCTGTCCTTTCCGGTGGGCCTGTACATGGATATTATGGTTGATTTGTTTGAAATCCAATCCGGATTGTCGGGCGATCTCGACCAATACCTCATAAAGGCTTTGGTTCTTGTCCTCTAGGGTAATTGGAGGCAAATTCCTGACTTCCCTTGTAAGGTATACAAAGGTGAAATCGGATACTCCTTCAATCTTCTTGAATGCATCCTTGACCGGGACTCCTTCCAGGGGTAGCCTGACCACCACCTCTTCTATGCTTTTGATCTGGGCATTGCCATTGGAGGCTACTAAAAAGCCCATGGTCAAACACTGGAAAAGAAAAGCATAGGTAAATAATTTGCTCATGCGTATAACATGCCTAAGTATAAGATTTTTCATATCTTTACATGGTTTATTTTGGCTATTGTGTAAATGGTTGAATAAACGGGCATCGGGTACTGATTAGCGTCAAATGGCCCGATGTTTAACTACTTCCGAAGGTGTTACAGCACCTTCGGTTTTTTTACTTTCAATCTGAATTAGTTTTTCATAGGCAGTGAAGTTTTGGGTTCCTATTTGAATGTTATGCTGACCTGGTCCTTTTCGATCCTGAAATCAAGTCCTGCCGTATAGCTCAGGCCTTCCAAGACGTTTTCCAGTGTCTCGTTATGGAATTTCCCCGACAGGTTCTTTCCGGGTTTTGGTTGGTTTTGAAAATGAAAACTGACCCCATACCAGTTTTCCAGGGCCCTAATGGCTTCCGCCAAATTCGTGTCATCAAACACGATGGTTTTTCTGGTCCAGGCCAGGATGGCATCCTCATCAAATTTAGTCCTGGAAACCAGCATTTTGTCCGAACTGATACTTATGGCCTCTTTTGGAGACAATAAAATTTCTTCCTTTTTTGAATCTGGCAGTGCTATGGATACCTTCCCAGTTACCAGGGAAATCAGTTGTTTTTCATCCCTATAGGCCATGATATTAAAGGAAGTACCCAAGGCAGTGGTATTGACTCCTCCTGCATTTACCGTAAAGGGCCGATCTGGGTCATGTGCCACTTCAAAAAAGGCTTCCCCCTCCAAAAAGACATCCCGAACGGCTTTGAATCTGTCCTCCTCATAGGATAAACTGCTTCCCGCATTGAGCATTACTCTCGTTCCATCAGCGAGGGAAATACTAGATTTTACACCTGGAGGGTTATTGAAAACGACCTTCTTCACGGGTTGGGGAATTTCTACCGTTGGTTCAGGAAGCGTATAGCGGCTCGTAAAAAAACCTACCCCCAGTGCTATCAGCAATATGGAGGCAATGCGCCAAAAATAGCCTATCTGAAAAGAATCCTGGGTGCTTGTGGGCTTCTCTTGTATAATCCCTTGCCTGATAGGTACTACTTTTGCAAATTGCTTTTGTTGGTCTTCCTTAGTGGTTTTGGTCTCTATATGGTCCCAGATCTCCTTATATTCCGTATCCTGAAGCGGGTATTGGTTTGAAAACAACTCCAAAATAAGCTCCCTGGCCAGCTCCACATCCTTCACAGATGTGGGGTTAGTGGACAAATAGTGCTTCCAGGTCTTATTACGTTCGGGACTTGGATTTAATACCCATTTCCTAAACTCCGGGTTTAGCACCAGGCCTTTGACTGTATCGTTGTAAATATCCATTTAGGCATGTTTTCATGGATAGGTGTCGGATAAATCAAAAATCTATCCTAAATTTTTGGACTATTTTCAAAAAAATTAACTGAAGTAGCTTAAATGGGAAAAATAAAGTGAAACAAAGAGGAGGTAAAGCTTTCTTAACTTGCATAGGGCCTTCCAGCTCAGTGTATATACGGACTGAACATTGATCCCCATCAGCTTGGCAACTTGTTCATTGGGAAGGTTTTCGAAAAACACGTAGCGAATTACTTCCATCTGTCTGGGTGGAAGTTTGGAAAGGGCTTCTGACAATCTCCGGTTGTTGGCTTCTTCCGGATGGATGTGGATGATCCCAGACTCCGCTTCATTTTGATAATAAAGCGAATTTGCAGCCAGTTCCTGATCGTTGGCATGTCGCTTTTTTTCCCTGGCCAATTCCTTTTTGATTTTATTGGAAAGGGCCTTAAAGACATAAACTTTCACATTTTTGACGGCTGCCCCGTTTCTCCTGTACCGCCAAATCTCGATAAAAAGTTCTTGAATGCAATCCTTGATCAGCGTCCGGTTAGGGACAATGGAAAGCCCAAAAGCCATCATTTCATTGGCAAATAGCGTATAAAGACCCTCTAAACCCGTTTTATCATCCTGCTGAATACACCTCCAGCAATCCTTGCTTTCAGCAATAGTCCTATCATCAATATGCGAATGAGGTTGGCTCAATTTGAGTTAATTTGGGTTTGCTATTCAATAATAAAAAAAAATTTCGCACCAAACCAATATTATGGGTAGTAAAGTTGTTTTTACAAAGAAGTGAAATACTTTTAATTCCCTAAATAGGTTAATTAAAAGGTTCCGATGCAGGTCAAAAATGCTTAAACCCAAAAAAATAGATTATAGGAAAAGGATTGGCACAACCAAGGCAATCATCTATCTGCACCGCTACTCATCATTTCATTTTATGGTTATTGTGCTTAAACATTACATGCGCTGATTCCCGGCCGGACCTGGAATGAGATTGTATACGAGTTCGGCCACTAATTCAGTCTAATTTGGTATTAGGAAATTAATATCAACCGCATTAAGATTCTGGTTATACCTATTTGAACATTCCTGCTTCCCACTTTCGGTAAAGATCTCTTTCGGAACCACTGATAAAAGTTAGGTTATATTAGGATATCCAGACAAAAAATTATGCCTAACTTAGGTCCTATTGTTATTTCTTAGTCGAAATACTAGTAGAAAAAAGATGGGAAAGCTCCAAAAAGTTTCACCTCTTTATTTTTGGTAAAGGATTATGGGGTTAAATTATTATACTATTTTTTTATTCTCGGACGATGGTAAATGTCTTTAAGCGGCCATTTGCCGGCCTGTCGAAGGACAGGGAATCTTGCAAATGATAATCATCATACTGTGTGTGACGTTCTCGTTTTGCTCGATTTCCTAGGATTTCTTGCTGGCTGTATCAAAGATCGAGACAACTCGTTTTCGGATGGTCCCCTCTGCATTTAGCATCGTGGGACGAACCTCAGCCGACAGCAGTTCGGAAACTTATTTAGATAATGACCGGAAAAATAGTTGCACCAACGGTCATGGATTTGTTTTCTCCGCCTTTCCCAATCCGACCTAGCTACAGTCCCGAAATGTTTGGGCATCGGGTAAATCGGAGTTTGTATATGTTTGGACTTGTAGGCTGCCTATTATATATGGAAAGCAGCAAAATGGATACAAGAACGGTACATTTGTTAATCGTGGGAAACGTTTCTTTCAGTAGCTAGTGCATGGTGTATGCTGCGAATAGATAAAAATGCAGAAATTTTGCGGATTTCGGCAAATTTTTAGGAATTAAAAACTGGTACAAGAACAAGTAATTATCCAAAAAACGGTTGACAGCTTACTCTTTTCTTAATGCCGTACGTCAGAAAGCGGACCGGGCAATAAATAGTCCGGGCATATAGGTTGTTTGCATTCTTTGGCAGATCTTAAACAAGCTCTTTTTCGTCTTTATAAATAGATTCCTCTGGGAAATTTTCCACCCAATACCCTTTGTATCTTTTTCTATAGTACCCATACTTTTTTGGTAGGTATGAAATTACTTTCAATAAGCTAAAAATTCACTTAGTCCGTGAGACACTTGAAATTCTGCAAGTCCAGGTAATTCCAAAATTGAGAAAACTATAGTTTTTTAATCTTAAATTGAACAGTGACCCAAGAATAAATCCCAAAAAAGCTGAGCGTGATGTTATCCTCACCACGCTCAGCTTTGCTGATAGAATTTTCCAATAAGCCTTATTTAATACCCTTCATTTTGAACCAAACTAGTATTGTTATCAATTTCTCTTTGAGGAATTGGAAATAATACATTATGGGATTTAAATATACCTGAACCACTGTCATAGCCTATCAGGTCTCCGCTGATAGAGGAATTGGTCCGTAACATGTCAAAATAGCGGTTACCTTCATAAGCCAGTTCCCAGGAACGCTCCTCAATAACTGCCTTTCTAAAATATGATTTCGTGGGTTGATAGTTTTCTGAATTTTCCAGGTTTGGGAGCAATACCCGGTTCCGAACCTGGTTGATGGCGTCCAGTGCTTTTGGACTGGGACCATTTACTTCATTTTCAGCTTCTGCTAGGATTAAAAGTGTTTCCGCATACCTTATTTTGGGATAATTCATGCTGGATCCTCCCACTATATCTACAGTCGGATCAAAGTATTTGAAAATGTGGGGTTCAAATTCTACGATACCAGATCCATCAGCTGCGGGATAACTTGAATAAAATTGGCCGCTTTCCGGTAATCATCATCGCTATAGGAATTATAAAACTCCATGTTGGGTAAAATCGCACCAAACTCCTCTGTATTGGCCTGAATTCCCCGATACCTGGGCAAAAACCACGCATGGAAATTGCTTGAGTTAATCGTTCTTTCAAATTGTATAGAAAAAATATGCTCCTTTCCATTCTTATTTTCCACATCAAAGGCATCAGCGTAATCATCAAATAACTGATAGGCCCCTGAATTGACCACTTCTTCGGCTTTGTTGGAGGCTTCCTCCCAACGTTCCAAAGTCAAGTAAACTTTGGCCAATAAGGTAGATGCTGCTCCCTTTGTTGCCCTTCCGTGTTCAGCTTCAATGGATCCGGCAACAGGAAGATGGTGTTCTGCATTGATGAGGTCCTGAATGATCTGGTCATATATGACAGTAACATCTTCCCTTGTAAGGTTAACGTTGCTAATATTTAAAGTAGGTTCAACGGTCAACGGAACCGCTCCAAATAGCCTTACCAAATCAAAATAGAAATAGGCCCTTAGGTAGTAAGCTTCACTTAATATCCTGGCTTTGGCATTTTCACTCATATCTATTTCTGGCACGTAGTAGAGTACAGAGTTGGCTGCGTTAATCCCTTGATAGGAATACTGCCACCATAATCTTAGGTGTCGAATGGCCGGATCGTAAATGTATGCATCCAATCTGTCCTGATCCACTACGGATACACCTGTGCCAGAATCGGCTTGATCAGAAGGCATCTCCAAGGTGAAAAACACACTTTCCCCGTAGGCGATACCTTGGTAAAACCTTGGCAAAATAGCATAAACGGCATTAATGGCACTCTGGGCATCCTCTGCATTTCGATAATAAGCATTCGGGCTGATAAAAGTTTCCGGGTTCTCTTCAAGGAATTCGTCACAACCAGCGAACCCCAGGGATAAGATCAGGAATAGGGTGATGTATTTCAAGCTATAGTTTTTCATGATTTTAAATTTATTGGTGAATACCCTTTTAAAGGCCAACACTTAAACCCAAAGTAAATGTACGGGGTGTGGGATAACTGCTGAATTCAATACCCTGCCCAAAATTCCCTCCATAGGTACTCACTTCGGGATCGTATCCACCATAATCACTGATTAAAAAGAAATTTTGAGCACTGGCAAATACTTTTAAGGTGTTGATCCATTCTTTACCCTGGAGGTTAAAATTGTATCCAAGTGAAATATTTCTGCCTCTGATAAACGACCCATCTTCCACATGGCGGGTAGAAAGTCTTAAATCACTGTTTTTCCTTACCCTGGCAATGGTGTTACTAGGATTTTCAGGGGTCCACCGGTCCAATAACGTGGCGTAACTATTGGCTTGAGTTTGTCGATCCTCCAGAACAATAGGGTTTAAATTCATGACGTCGTTGCCTTGAACTCCTTGGATTTCAATAATCAGATCAAAGTTTTTGTAAACAAAAGTATTGATAAAACCAAAGTTGTACTTAGGCGCAGTATTACCGATAATAGATTGGTCTTGCGAGTCAATTACCCCATCTTCATTCAGGTCCAAGTAAATAATGTCACCAGGCTGGGCATTGGGCTGGGCACCATGTGTTAAAACTTCCTCCTCATTTTGGAAAATCCCCAACCTTGTCCATCCCCATAATGATCCAATCGGCTGACCTACCCGCAGAATATTGGTTTGGGTTACAAATCCGGGACCTGGAAAAATATCATCTCCTTCAGCTCCTAATTCCAATACCTCATTGTCATTGAAGGAAATATTGGCATCGGTATTCCATTGAAAATCTCTGTCTACATTAACTGAACTTATCATAAATTCAATCCCTCTATTTTCCACGCGGCCAATATTTCTAAATATCGATTCATATCCGGTTGTGTACGGTAACGGGGCATTTAAAAGTAAATCATTGGTTTGCTTGTAATAAGCATCAATGGTCAGAGACAACCTATTGTTTACCAACCCAATGTCCAGTCCTATATTTCCTTGAGAAGTTTTTTCCCACCTTAGATCAGGGTTCGGTATCCTTCCAGGACCTAATCCAATAGTACGCTGACCATCGATAATGTAAGTATAGGTAGCCAAACTTGAAATAGAATTGAAAACTCCGATTTCCTGGTTTCCTGTAATCCCATAACTTGTCCTTAATTTAAGGTCGGAAATGATTTCCTGCCCTTCCATAAAACCTTCATCCGAAATTCGCCAGGCAAAGGCCCCAGAAGGAAAAAACCCGTATTTATTGCTTTCTCCGAATTTTGAGGATCCGTCCATTCTAGCTGACACCGTAAACAGGTATTTCTTGTCCAAAATATAGTTGATTCTGCCCAGATAGGAATTTAGCGCCCAATCAAAAGTATTGGAAGTAGGAGGTTGGGGCGTGTCCCCAATTCCCAGGTTATTGAATTTAAAAAAATCATCATTTAATCCCCGGGTAGATGCCCCGAAATTTTCATGTCTGAACTGTTGCCAGGTAACCCCCATCATGGCATTGATGTCATGTCTTCCATTTAATATTTTCTGATAACTGATGGTATTTTCGTTCTGCCAGGAAAGTTCCCTTACATTAGACCTTATGGCCAGGCCCCGGGTATTTCTAGTCCTTCTTAAAGTTCTGGGGCTATAATAATTCCTGGATTCATAATTGATGTCCGCACCTCCACTAATCCTTACTTTAAGATCTTTGATCACCTCATATTCAAGAAAAAGGTTTCCCAAGGTCCTTGTAATAGTGAAGTAATCTTCAATTTCATTCAAGATGGCAACCGGATTGTCCGTCCCCTCCCCTCCTGGATGATCAGCACTGTTCGAATAGGTGCCGTCTTCGTATTTTACTGGAAGAAATGGAAACATTTCCAACATGGCCCTGCTGGCATTTAATCCGCCGTTATCTGTGTCTATCCGTCTGTCTTTGGAATGATTAATGGTCAGACTTGTACCTAGAACTAACTTATCGGAAAGGTTATTATCTAGGTTAATTCTGATATTGGCTCTCTCCAGTTTAGAATTGAGCATAATCCCCTCTTCATCCAAATACCCAATTGAAATACCATATTTACTTTGCTCATTGCCTCCGTAAACGCCTATCTGATGATTTTGGCGAAAAGCGGTTCTGGTAGCTTCTTCCTGCCAATCAGTATCAAATTCTGGGTTTTGAATCTGTTCCTGTGTAAACTGGGGAGTTAATCCTGAATAAAGATAGGCCTCATTTTCCATCTGCATGTACTGAGAAGCGTTCAGCATGGGGATTTTGCGGGCCATATTGGAAAATCCAAATTGACTATCATAAGTAATTTGAGGTTTTCCCACCTTTCCTCTTTTAGTGCTAATCAATACCACTCCATTAGCACCTCTAGCACCATAGATGGAAGTTGCTGAAGCGTCTTTCAGTACTTCTATGGATGCAATATCGTTGGGATTAATAAACTGTAGTCCACCTACCCCTATTATGCCGTCAACCACGTAAAGCGGTTCATTTGTGGCACTTATGGAATTACTCCCTCTGATTCTGATCGAAAAATTACCTCCAGGTGCTGCAGAATTGTTCATTACCTGCACACCAGGAATTCTTCCTTGAAGAGCGTCAGCTGCATTCGTCAAAGGTCTGCTGTGGATCAATTCGGAATCCACAATACCGACTGACCCTGTTAGGTCAGATTTATTTACTGTTCCGTATCCAATTACCACCACCTCTTCCAGCGATGCCTGATCTTCTACCAGCGTAATGGAAAGGTTGCTTTGATTCCCTACCGTGATGCGCTGAGATTCATAGCCAATAAAGGAAACCAATAATACCGCTCCCTCCTCCGCATCCAGGCTGAAATTTCCATCGATGTCGGTCGCTGTGCCCGTATTGGTTCCTTCTACCAGAACGGTAGCACCGGGAATGGGCTCCCCGTTTTCATCGGTAACCGTTCCGGTAATGGGTCTTAGCTCCACCTCGGCCATAACCTGAACCACCGTTTGACCCGTGGGAACCACGTCAATGGTGTGGTTCATCTGCCTAAAACTCACCTGCAATTGCTGTCCTGCTACTTGGAGACGCTCTTCTACCGTACCCAATTCCGAGTCGAATACCAAGAGCTGGGATTTATCCAGCTTTTTATTGTCATAGGCAAACTTAAAAGGTGTTTTCCTTTCTATTTCTTTAAAAAATTGCCGGACATTCATTGAAGGAACCGATAGGCGGATGGAAACTTCATCTATGCGCTTGTATTGTCCTTTTGCCTGCATGATGCTAGCAAAATTGACCAGCAGCATTTGTAAAATTAAGCCATATAAAAAGCCTTTGGACAACATGAGTATTGCCTTTAGTAATTTATTTTTCATAGTTTTGAATGTTTATTGGAGATTGATTTCAATAAGCCTGGTCTCTTGATGGCCCCATTCCCCAATGTACACCATCATCAGACCAGCCCTTTGCCGGTTGGTTTTATCCAACCGGTTTTTTTATGGCGCATGTATGTATACCATAGGTCTAAAATTTTAAGTGAACTATTTTTTCTTCTATACTGAATTGGAAGCCCTGTATGTAAGCCATACTACGCAATACATCTTCCAGGCTCTGTTCCTTGTACTCCCCCGAAAACTCCCAGGCGACGGGTTTCGAACCTTGCACGTGGAAGGCTACCCCGTACCAGTTTTCCAGTGTTTGCATCACCTCTTCCAGTGAGGCCCGGTCAAACCGGATCCAACCGTCCCTCCAGGCCAGCACCACATCCGAATTGAAATTTCTTAGCTTGTTTTTTCCGGTCCGGACATCGTGATGCAGGGCCTCACCCGGCTCCAGCCAAACCGGACCGGCAAGAGCTTTTTCTGTTACTTTCACCGACCCGGAAACCAGGGAAATATCAATATTGAAGCCCTCCAGGTTGCGGATATTGAAGGTGGTACCCAGTACGGTGGTCACCAACCCATTGGTTTCTACCTGAAAGGGCCGTAAACTGTCCTTCTCCACCTCAAAATAGGCCTCCCCTATCAGCCTGACATTTCGCTCCAGAGAGTCAAACCGCTCCGGAAAAAAGAGGCGACTATTGGCATTCAGCCAAATCCGACTACCATCTCCCAAGGTCAACTGCAGCTTTTCTCCCGGCTGGGTGCTCTTTTCGATCCAAACGGTTTCATTGGCCGCTGCCCCGGGTGCCGTATCTGTGGGCATAGGCGATAGCCACCAAGCCAATCCAAAAGAAAGGAGTAGGATGGCTGCGATGCGATGCATCTGCCCCAGGGGTTGCCAACGGAACGAAGGGTCCTTTTTCAAAGCGGATTTTTCAATCTCCTTTTGCCGTTTTGGTTCACGAAGTAATTCCTGCAAGATAGCCTCCCGGGCCCCTTCGGGAGCTTTGTGCTCCGGATACCGGACCCGGAGTAAAATTTCCCTGGCCTTTTTCAACTCCCCCACCTGCTCCGGGTTGGCCACCATCCATTTGGACCAATAGCTGTCCAACTGCTGGTTAGGTTGCTTCACCCAGGCAATAAATTCTGGATCAGTTAAAAAATCCTCTTTGGTTTTCATGCCGTATTAGTTCCTTCTTTACTGTAAATGCTGTCAGTTACCAAAACAACACCTAAAAAATTTACTTTTTTTAATAAATATTGTTAGCATTGAAAAAATGTCCTGCCTTCTTTAAAAAATATTGGACACAAAGACTAGGAGACTGAGGGATTTAGAGACTAAGAGAGAGGGAGACTGAGAGACGAAGAGATGATGTGGTGATGTGATAATGTGGTGATGTGGTGATGGCGTCACGGCGAGGGTGCGGATCTGATTCAATCGTTTGGCGGTATCCGCTCGTGCACCTGCGGCAGTCTGTCGGAGTGCGTTTGCGTTGGTCGTTTTCTATTTGCTTTCTACGGAGGACTTGCGATTTCGCTTCGAATCAGATTGCTTCGCTGCGCTCGCAATGACGAGTAAGGTAAATTTAAAAACTTAGTCCTCTGTGGTTCTTTGAGTCCTCTGTGACAAAGAATAACGCATCGTATTCCGAGATTTTTTGACACAAAGCGCACGATGCAAAAGGACTCGAAGCATTTTAAAATAAGCCTCTGTGCGCTTCCCTCCTACCGGCAGGTGTGGTTCTTTGAGGCCTTCGTGGCAAAAAAACTGAAACGGGTATCTCGGTTTTAGGCATCTTTTTAAAGGATCTGATCGAGAAAGATTACCGCAAAGTTTTCCGCAAAAAAGCCAATGCTTTGTACATCAGGTTTCGGGTGGTATGGTCGCTGTCCATTCCCATCAATTCCCGGATCTCGGCATAGGAAAGGTCCTCGTAAAAAAAATAATAGATGATTTCTTTCTTTCTGGGACTTAGTTCGGCAATGGCCCGGTTGAGCTCTTCCATCTTCTCAGTATCCAGTTGCTGATCTATCAGGATTTGCTCGTGGGACAACTCAAACCCGAACCCTTCCTTATCCAACAAATCCGCCCGGCGTTGCTCCCATCCGGAACGCTGCCGGAATAGCTTTCGTTTCAGGCATTTTAGCAAATAAAACCGGATATGATCCGTAGGCCCCAACTTCTTGCGGAGGTTTTTTAAATCGAAAAACACCTCCTGAATACCGTCTTTGGTAAGCGATTCATCCCCGATCAATCGCATGCCGTAAGCGAAGAGCCGATCGAAATACTGCTCGTAAATCTCAATAAAGGCCGCATCGCTGCCATTCCGGAATTGATCCCAAAGGGTTGCATCCGGAATTTTATCCACGGATCGGGCTTTGATTCTTTCAGCAGGGAACTGCTTCAAAACGTTGAAATGAGAGAGAGGCATGATAGGGTTTATTTGTAATTACCAGTTAAATTTACCCATAAATAAGGCATTTCCTAATTTTCACCAATGAATATGGCATATTATTCTCTTTTAGCCTATCGGATTACCTAATAGGACAGCCATCAAAACTCCAGCACATGCCTACCACTACCCACCAGCAGCCCGCTATAAGCTCCGGCGGTATCGGCCCCGCTGACCAGATCCGATGCAGCTATCGGCCTTCCATTTAGCCGCAGACCATTTGCTACGCCGTCCGGCAAACGAATTTCTGCCGATGAATTGGCCGGCACTTCTACTTCCCAGCGAATCGTTTCCACTTGCTTTTTCCAATGGGACCGGATCCAGCCGTAGGGGGAATGATGCCCGGCCTCTACCCATTCCAGGTCCTCGGGAAAAGATGGATTTAGTAGTATTCGCTTGAATCCCGCCGCTTCATCCGTTGGCTGAATGCCGCCAAGCCCCTTATAAAAGAAATCCCCTATTGTCCCAAACATGATGTGATTTCTGGATTGCGACCCGTCCCAATTCTGAAAAAGGGTCGTGGCTCCCAGTTCCTCCACCCAGTAACCCCAACCTGGAAAGGTGCGTTTGTTGGCCATTTCATAAAGCACATCGGCATGCCCGTAACGCATCAACACCTGTATCAGTGCCTTGGTACCTACCACACCGGCATCTATATGACCTTCCTTTTCCTGAATGGCTTCCAATAGCCTGGCCAGGACGGGGCTTTCCTGGTCCTTTTCTACCAACCCCACAAACAAAGGGACGGCCTGAGCATTTTGCCCCCCATGATCGTATGTTCCACTTTTGGGATCATAATACCGCCTATTAAAAGCCTCCCTTATTTGGGCAGCAAGCCCGGAATAGGCTTCCTGATCCTGCTCTTTCCCGACGATTGCTGCCATTTGGGAAAGCATGTTGCTGAAATAGTAAAAAAAGGCAGAGGCCAGAAACGGCCCCTGGGCCTTGTTCTCCAATTGCTTGTGGTCGTCGATTCCAAAATTAAGCAAGTACCCATCGGCATGCGCCTTCAGGTAATCCACATATTTTTTAAATGCCGGGTAGTAATTCCTAAGTATGGTAGAATCGCCTGTAAACCGGTACAGTTGCCAGGGAACTTCCAGGAAAGCCCCTTCCCACTGCGGTCCGTACCCGCGTTCCGGATCTTCACTCCCGTTATAAGTATAGCCCCAACCACTTGTAGGGATGATTCCCGGCAGGGCACCGCTCTCCCGTTGTTCGTCCACAAAGTCCTCCAACCACTTCAAATAGGCAGGAGTCAGGTCAAAATTATAAAGTCCCGTTTCGGCCACCAACAGGGCGTCACCGGACCAACCCATTTTCTCCCGATGGGGACAATCGGTGGGATAGCCATGATAATTGCCCAAAAAAGACCATTCAAAATTTTCCTGTAGCTGGTTAAACATGTCATTCGAACTTCTGAAATAACCCCTTTCAGCTAGATCCGTGTGGACCACATCGGCTTGTATATTCAATAGCTCCACATCGGGATCACTACTTGTTATTTCCACAAATTGAAATCCCTGATAGGTAAAAATGGGATGCCAGGATTCTTCTCCCTCACCCTTCATGTAATACCGGTCTGTCTGGGTATCTCCCGTCCAGATAAAGCGGCTGAGTTCCTCCACATCCAGCGTGCTATCGGGATAGATGCGTTCGCCATACCGCATTTTTACACGCGACCCTGCCGGCCCTGCTACCCGGATATTGGCCCAGCCGGTAAGGTTTTGACCGAAATCCAGCATTTCCGTGCTATCGTTTACTTCCCAACTAGTTTTGGGTTTTAGCTTCCCCGTCACCCGAATGGGCGGCATCACCTGAGCGGATAATTTGCCCTGAGGTCCTTCAATGGGTATCGCCGCTTGCCAGGACTCATCCTTATAAGCTGCTTCGGACCAGTTGCCCAATTCTTTTCGGGCATCATAGGTCTCTCCATTGTGTACCCCGTCAAAAATAATGGGGCCGGATTGGGTAACCTTCCAGGTGGCATCGGTCTTGACCAGATGTTCCCTACCCTGCTGGTCGACGATTACCAATTGTGCCATGACCGCTGGCGAAGCTCTCCAGGGGGCCTGATCAAAATCCCAGGCTTCACGGGTGTGTTGGTTGTACCAACCGTTTCCCAGGACAATCCCGATGGCATTGTCGCCGGCCCTCAGCAAATCCGTGACATCGTGTACCAGGTACTTAACGCGCTTATCGTAGCGGGTTAGGGCCGGATCCAATTCATGATCCCCTACTTTCCGACCATTGAGTTGCACCTGATGATACCCCAACCCGGAAATGTAAAGTCTTGCCTGCTGAATGCCTTCGGTAATTTGAAACGTTTTGCGAAAATAGGGAGCAGGTAGTAAGGGTGGAACGCTATCCACCTCCGGTACGGAAGAAATCCAGGAGGCTTTCCAGCTGGAAGATTGGGTCAGTCCCATTTCAAACCAGGTATCTTCGCTGGAAACAGGCTCGTTGGTCTGGTCCCAAACGATCACCCTCCAGTAAACTCTTTGCGCGTCCTCAGGCATTTCCCCGGGGTAGTTTACTCCCTGGGACTGGCTGGAAGAGACCTTCCCGGAATCCCAGATATCCGCCTTCCCGGACTCCAATTTATCCGGTTGAGAGGCTAGCAAAAGTTGGTAGGCCCGCTGTTTGAAACCGGCTTCCGCCTGGATTTGCCAACCAAAAACCGGTCTTTCTTCCAAGCCTAAGGGACGATCAATATGGCTGGTTTTGAGTGAACGGACTTCAAATTTTTGTTTTGGATTGCAAGAAAAGCAAAGGGAAATGATAATAAAAAGAAGGGAATAACGGCGCTTCATTGCTTAGGGTTTTGGGTGGACATGATGTACCGGTGCTCTCCGGCAATGTGTACAAAAGGCTCGTATTTATTCATTCGCCACAGGGCTTCATCCGGCATTTTCCTGATTTTACCTCCTGCTACCTGCGATTCTCCCAAATCCGCAATCCGATTCAGATTGGTGAAATAAACACCAAACCCTGGACTGTTTCCATCATTAATGTGCCAGGTGCCTAGATTGATCACCAAACGGTCCAATCCCGATAAGTCCAGACCCTGATCCCCATAATCCTGCCGCCAGTTTAGTCGCGCCTCTTGCCAGCGCTCATCAGGGGCGGGCAATTCGTAATGCAACAAGGGAACCTCCTCCGAATCTGTAAACCGATCCGATAATTGACGGTTACCCTTTCCTATCCAATAGGCCAGATTAAGCAGTTTGACGCTGCCTTGAAACCCCTCCAGCCAAACAAAACCACCTGCCCAACTATCCTGATGCCCGGCGTTCTCCTTATCCAGGCAGTAGTCTAACCGGATCAAAAAAGGATCCACCCCAACCGCAATGGATTGACACAGGTGGTTGATGGTCTGGGGAAGCCGATCCTGTCCGGGAATGTGGTACTTTCGCTTGGAGGAGAACAGGTATAATGTCTGATATCCCTGAAACTTCCGGACTTCCATCCGGTTAGAAGGATTTTCATCTTCGCCGTAAACGTATCGGGTATTCCAGAATGCCAGACCTTGTGAAAAATCCCCGTTTCGAATTTCAGGTCCGGCTTCTAGTTGCCATTTATAATTTAACCATAGCGGGAATTTTGTTTCGCTAAATTCCGGCAATGATTCCGGATAAGAATAGACTTCCTCCATAACCGTTTTGAAGTACACGTTGCAGGTAGTGCCATTGACCTCCACCACCAGGACTCCCTGGGAAGGGCCTCCATGTACCTCTTCCTCCCCAAACGCCCGGGGCCGGTACCCGGCGGCGGGTAAATTGATCATCCTCATGCCTTTGTATTGAGTAGCGGTTTTTAGGGAAGCCCTGATGGGAATATGGACATGACCGCTTAAAACATACCGGACGTTGCCGTGTTTGGCCAAAATATCCAAAACCAACCGCTTTACTGCCACCGATTCCGCATAATTGATCAGGGGATCAATTCCTATCGGATGGGAAGGAACATGTTGAAAAAATAGGGTGGGTCTGTCTTTGTTTTGTTCCAAATCCCGCTCCAGCCAGTCAAAATAGTGCGGGTGGGTTTCAAAGAAATTACTGCGCAAGGGATCCGGCCAGACAATAAAATGCCAGTCACCCAGATCAAAACTATACAACAGCCACTCCATCCCATTCATGGCCTTTTGGGCACTGAAATAGGCATCAAACTCCTCCATCCGGTAGCCGGGTGTAAACGATGCCTGATAGCGGGTTTCGTGATTGCCAATGGCGTATAGTACCGGAGACCGAATTCCTTTCAGGTATTCGTGCATGGCTTCAAAATGGGATACCTCCCCCTGGTTGTCTACGATATCGCCTAACACCAGCGAAAAGGCAGGTTGAGGGGTCAACTCGTTGACACGGTTCACACTGTCCCAAATAAAGGCATTGTGGATCTTCATTCGCGTTGGATGTGCCTTGGGAGTATCCGGATTTCCACCCTGCGGATCTGCAAGAATGACAAAGGAAAATTGTTTCTGACCTTTTGCTATTCCTAATTTTGCCGGGTCCAAAACCCCCATTTCTTTATCCAAAAGGTAATTACAGCTTAGCTGAATCCCATCCTCCTGATAGGAAAGTTGCCGCCGCTCAACCAGGTTGCCTAAGGTAAACTCCAGTGGTTTGCCATTCAGTACCAGGTTCACCTTCGTCCCGGGTTCCGGGCGATCAATCCAGACGGCAAAAACGAAAGGAAACGCTTTTCCCACTTCAAAGGTATAGCTACGATTCGCTTCGTCTACCCTTTCCGGCTTGTTTGCGAAGGGATAGGCTTTTACCCTGTATTGTTGTGCCCCTGGTTTTCTTACCTCCAACCGCACTTCTTTGGGAGCGAGCTGATCCACTGTCCGAATCTCCAGGCGTACCTGGAACTGCCCATTTTGGTTCAGGACTTCTGAAAAACGAGTAGGCTGAGCATACAGAAAGGGAGAAAGCCCTTGCTGCTGTTTTTTTACAGCTGCCGATCCCAATAAAAAAAAGGACGAACTTGCTCCTACCCTCGAAATAAATTTCCTACGCTTCATTACTTACCAATTCATATCGTAGCCATGATCCATGGGGTCCACGTCCCATTTAGTCAAAAGCCCTTTGGCCGCTCTGAGGTCGTAATGACTCCGGTTAAACTCCCCCACCATACCAATCATATCCAGAACGGCCTGTTGGGTGGATTCGGCACTATCTTCTATACTATCGATCGCATTAAGGGCATGCGTCCGGGCAAACGAATTGGGTGTTTCGAGCACTTCGTACAGGGCCTGCAGGGCCTCTTCGGTATACCCTAAATGGTACATGGCTTCTGCCGCCACCACTTTTACATTGGGAGAAGAATCTGAGAGGGCATTTCGAAGTGATTCTGCAGCTTCTTCTGCCTCCTCGCCCAGTATCAACAATCCTGTCGCTCCCCAATAGCGGCTAGCTGCTTCCCCCTCTTTTAGCATCTCTTCCAGGAACGAAATATCGCCCTTTCTGGGGTTGGAAGCCAGATTGGCACCATCGATTAAGGCATTGAGGTCAATCGCCGCGTCCCTCATGTAATCATAGGCGGTGGTACCTTCCGTACGATCGATTAACTCCGCCTCAGGGATAAAGCCGGTATCTTTGATTTCCAGCATCCATTCTTTGGTTGCCGCCCGCATCCTCTCCAGTACTTCTTTGTATTCCGGATCATCCGCCAGGTTATTTACCTCCCAAGGGTCATTTTCGGTATCGTATAATTCCTCGGCAGGCTTGGTATTCCAGAATCTGGATTGCGTTTCATTACACGCTCCGGCTTTGTAGGCCGCTTCCCAGGATTGAATGGAAGGAGCCCTCCAGAGGTATTCCAAAAACTGACCGTACACCCGGTAGGGCATGTAATTTCGTATGTACCGATACTTATTATCTCGTGCCGATCTACTCATATCGTATCGCTCGTCCATTCTGCCACGCAACATAAAAGCATATTCCGGATCTTCCGTTTTCTGCGCTCCCAAAAATGCCTTGCCCTGCAAATAATCCGGAATCTCCTGACCGATCAGACTGAGCAGGGTAGGCACGAGATCCACAAAGCTAACCAGCCGGTTGACCTGAGTGTCGGGTTTTTCGGCGGGGTACAGGTGCTGGTACTTTTCAGGAATTCGCACAATAAAAGGCACCCGGGTGCCCGTCTCGTAGACATATCGTTTGCTTCTGGCCAACACCCCACCGTGATCCCCGTAATAGAAAACGATGGTATTCTCTGCCTGTCCACTTTCCTCAAGCTCTTGTAGCAGTTCGCCGATCTTCTGGTCCATATCCTCTATCTTGTCATAATACTGTGCCCAGTCATGGCGCATCTCCGGAGTGTCCGGATGATAAGGTGGAAGGGTAACCTCCTCGGGCTTGTGCCGCAATTGTTCTGAAGGTATGGATTTGTGAATGGAGCTTTCGTGGGAAATGGTGGTATTAAACACGGCAAAAAAAGGCTTGCCTTCAGGGCGATTTTTATAATGTGCCGTTTTACTGGACTCATCCCAAATATCCTGGTTCTGATCGGGATTAATATTGTAATCTTCTTTGGAGTTATTAGTCGTGTAATACCCCGCCTCACGAAGCATCCGGGGGTAGGGCTGTATCTTGTCGGATTTATCATAATAGCTGCGCATGTGTTGGTGGCCGCCCGAATTGGCATAAACTCCGGTTAGAATGGTGTTTCGGGCAGGTGCACAAACGGGTAGGTTCGCGTAGGCATGGGTGTATAAAAAACCCTCTGCGGCCAAGGCATCCATGTTCGGCGTGGTGGCAAATTCATCCCCGTAACATCCGGCAAAGGGGCTATTGTCCTCACTGGTTATCCATAAGATATTGGGCGGTGCTAATTCTTCCCTGGAAGATTGACAGGATATCAGGCAAAACAGAAAGAGGCAGTGGATAAGATACTTCATTTTGGGTTTCGATTGGTTTACTTGCGAATACTTTAAATTAAATGAAATTTAATGGTTTTAGGTAACAAAAATCGAAAAACCCGCCCGAAAGTGAAATTCACTTGATTTTTCCAGGGAATATTTCTCCTGGATTTACAGGTGCTACAACCTTTGTTTTTTATATAAAGAAATATTCATGGAAAATTTCCCGTATCAGCAAAGATTTTTGCAGCACTTAATTTCAAAACCTAATTTTAATTTTATATATTGGATAAAAAATTGTTTCCTGCGTATGTCCACAGTTCACAAAGGCCTTACCGTTACCGTCACGCTGGACGAACAAAAAATCCCCTATGTAAACGGGCTGCTGTCGGAATACCGGAAAGATCTCCGCCTCTACCAGGAAAAATACCGAAAATCCTTGCCAGGAACCTTCTTTATCAGTTGGCTTACCTTACCCTCTCAAGTTTATCAAGACCGGGAAACCCTGCCAGCGCGAATACTGTTGCTGACCAGTTACGTCGGAAGCAAATCCCGGCATCTCAAAGAATTGGCCGCTTTTTTAGCACCCCAACTCAGACAAGTATTTAGTCAAAGTGTTGAATTTCCTTCCGGGGAACCCAGTGAGGAAAAACTAGTTCAATTTTTAAATCAGAAAAGCATTCCCAATACTTTTTATTCGGGTTTCAAATTCATCAGCACTGCTGAAGTGGAACAGGAAGCCCAGTTGAAATCCGAGGTGCTCTCCTATATGCAAAAACAGGAATCACTGGGGCCAGCCAGTGAACCCGCTACCGTCAAAAAAGCCATCGAATCCTTCGTCTCCAGCCATCCCAAACTACATTGGGCCTCAGGCGGTATTCCTTTTAGTAGCCAAAACAAAGTTCAGATGCTTTGGCCTCTGGCCGCCTTTGGGCTGCTGATGCTTGCTTCCATCGTATCCCTGATTGCCTTGCTATTTACCGATGCCTTGCTTTTCAGGTGGCTGGCCTGGATCTTCCCTGTCTTCCTGCTGATTACAGGTGCACTTTTTTTATTGCTTCGGCTGAATGAAAACAATCCCCACGAACCCTCGCCTGAACTTTCCGATGAAAAAGTGCGGGAGATTGTAGCCTTGGAAACCAACCCGGTAATCAACGAAATGACTGTCATCGCCCCTTTGAAAAAAGGCTGGGTCCGGAGGGTTTTCCTGGCCCTTACCCTAAAGCTGGTCGGCCTGGTGGCCTATTTTGCCTACATTCCCACCGTGCATACCGCCCGATGGTTACAAATGGATAAAGGCAAACGACTGGTTTTTATCGCCAATTTTGATAATTTATCCGAAGCCTATGCGCATGATTTTGTAGATAGTGAACGGAGGTCCATGAACATGGCCGTTATATTTAGCCATGCCTTTGGTTTCCCGGCGACCCGCTGGTTGGTGCACAAACAATACAATCACCGGAGCGAATACATGAAAGGCGTCCGCGCTCATCAAAAAATCACGCAGTTTTGGTACAGCTACAATCGGGATTTGAGCGTGGAAAACCTAAAACGAAACAGGGCTTTCCGAGAGGGACTATTCAAAAAGATGGATGATCCGGCCATCAAAGACTGGCTGTTAACCATTTGACCATGAGTAAACTGGAAAAAGAAGACATTCAAGGCTTGTTGGTTCGCGGATACGGGAACCTGCCTAGTGCCAAATACCTGCTGTATACTGGAAGCCAGCGCAAAGAAACCCTGGACTTTATCCTGCAACTTATCCCAAAAATCACCCCTGCTTCCGAAAAGCCAGCGAATGAAGCTTTGCACCTGGCGTTTACCTACGAGGGATTGGCCTTTTTGGAACTGCCATCCCCCGTGCTGGATAGCTTTTGCCGGGAGTTTAAGGAAGGCATGGCTGAATTACAACGGCAGTTCGTTCTGGGGGACACCGGCGAAAACGCACCTCAACATTGGGATTGGGGAAACGAACCCTTGCATTTTCTCCTGCTGGTCTACGGAAAGGATGAAAATCAATTGAACGAAACCCTGGCCGGCATTCGGCAGCTTTCGGATGCGAAAGGCATCACAGAATTGTACGCGCTACCCACCGGCCTGCTGCAAGGCCAAAAAGAACATTTTGGTTTTCGGGATGATATCTCCAGACCCATCATCCGGGAATTGCTATCCCACCCGCCCCAGGACCCCGACAGCACCTTTCCGGCCGGCGAGTTTATCATGGGCTACGATAATCTCTACGATGAACTGGCCCCCTCCCCTACGGTACCGCCGCAGCTGGACCCCAACAACAAGCTTCCTGAGCACCGGGATGATTCTAATCTGAAAGACCTGGGAAAAAATGGCTGCTACCTGGTATTCAGGCAGATGAAACAACATGTACCCACATTTTGGGAGTATATGAAAGCCAACAGTAGCGACCCCTCCGCTGCGATCGGTTTGGCCAGTAAAATGGTCGGCCGATGGCCAGACGGTTCCCCATTGACCCTTTGCCCGTTCCAACCGGACCCTTCCCAGTCTGATACCAATGACTTTGAATACTGGGAGCAGGATAAAGCGGGATTGAAATGTCCCATTGGTGCTCATATACGCCGTACCAATCCCCGGGATCACCTGGTCACCGAGAAAAGTAGAAAAGATTCCCTGGAAATGGCTGCCAAGCACCGGATGCTACGAAAGGGCAGACCCTACGGACCTCCACTAACGCCGGAACTAGATCCGGAAATAATCATGCAAAAGGCCGATGACGGGAAAGAAAGAGGTCTGCATTTTATCTGCCTGGTCACCGATATCCGGAGGCAGTTTGAATTTGTCCAAAACAACTGGGTGAACTTTCATAAATTCGGAGGATTGGAAAACGATGCGGATCCCATTATCGGCAATCACTATCAAAACGAACGCCGAAAGACGGATTCGTTCAGCATTCCGGAATATCCGGTAAGGAAAATACACAGCAGTTTACCTAATTTTACGCATATCAAAGGCGGGGCCTATTTCTTCTTTCCCGGAATCCGGGCACTGCAATACCTGACTGATAATGACTGATTTCTATACACCCGAAGAAGAAAAAGACATTCAGGATTTGTTGGAGGAAATGAAAGCATTCCTCAAAAAGGAATATCCCCAGGGTTCCATCCGGAGAAATTTTCATCCTAAAATGCATGGCTTGCTGAAAGGGAGCTTAACCATCAAGCCAGATATTCCCGAAACCCTACGGAAGGGGTTATTCAAGGAAGCAAAAAGTTATGAAGCCTGGATTCGCTTGTCAAACGCCCCCCCAAAAGTACAATCCGACAAACCAGCATCCGGGAGAGGGCTGGCCATCAAGGTACTCGATGTGGATGGAGAAATGCTGGAAGAAGACCCAATTGGGGTGCCTTCCCAAAACTTTTTATTAACAACCAGTCCCATTCTTTCGGCCTGGAACATTCGGTTGTATCGAAAAGCCATTCGAGCCGTCTTATTTGGTTTTTGGGAACAACTGCGTTTTGCGATCCACCCAAAACATTGGCGAAGCATCTACCTTACCCTGAAATATTCGGCCAAACACGAAAACCTGCTTTCCCAAACCTATTTTTCCGGAGGAGCTTTTCGCTTTGGCCCGGATTCATTTGTCAAATTTGTCCTAAGCCCTCATGATCCCTCTCTCGGTTACACCCTGGAAAAGGAAAAATCAGATTCCTTTCTAAAGGAGCAACTGGTGGAAGACTGCAAGAAAAGAATTCATGCGTTTACCCTTTCCATTCAACTTCATGAAAATGAAGACCAACATCCCCTGGAAAATACGTCAAAGGCCTGGAAAGCAGATTTGATCCCCTTGGCCACCCTAACCCTTCCCGTACAGGAATTTGATACTCCCGAAAGGAACACGCTGGGAGAAAAAATGGAATTTTCACCCTGGATAGGACTGGCAGAACACGCGCCGGTCGGCGGCATCAACCGGGCCAGAAGAAGGGTTTACAAAGAATTGGCGGCTTTCCGGAATACGCGGTAAAATCGAACGAAATAAAGTCCTCCTCGAAAGGGGGATTCTGTCCTTTCAAGGTGGCAGTACTTTTCTGGTTCTGCATCGTTTCAGACCACTAAAAGGATACAAAGCCGGGAAATGGAATTATAAGTTCTATTCCTCTGGTAAAGCAAAGGTCACGTAAGCATCTCCGGCAGGGGTACCCAGGCGATTGGCCCCTCCGGCGGCGATGACCACATATTGCCTGCCTTCCACTTCGTACACGGAAGGCACCGCATAACCTCCGGCAGGAAGCTGGTATTCCCACAGCACTTCTCCTGTCTCCGCATCAAAGGCACGGAACATTTCATCGGCAGAACCTCCAATAAATACCAGCCCTCCGGCTGTGGCCACACAACCGCCAAAATTCTGGGTGCCGGTAGGGGCAATTCCCCTTTCCTTTAGCTCGGGATATTCGCCCAGCGGCACCTTCCACTTTATCGATAGCGTTTTTAAATCGATGGCATTCAGCGTTCCCCAGGGAGGTCTGCTAGCCGGAAAGCCTTCCTCATCTGTAAAAATCCGAAAGCCCTGCAAAACATAGCGATCCAATGGGACATCTGTCCTTTCTTCCTGACTGGATCCGCCAGATTCCTGATCCAGCAAATAGTCCAGCAGTGCTTCCAGCTCCTGTGGGTCAAATCCCCGAAAGGCCGGCATCACCCCATTTCCTCCGGTGATGAGGATCCCGGCCGATTCCCGATCATGTCTGTCAGGGAGCCCGGTAAGTGCCGGGTAGGCTTCCCCCAGGCCCTGCCGGTCTGCTCCATGGCAATTGGCGCAATTGGACAGGTAAATGCGCTGACCCGCACTTAATCCACTAAAGGAGCCCTCTCCCTGATTTTCTGAAAGGCTCCTCAGTTGTAAAATCATGGGTATTTCATTGGCATTGACATAGATCATCTGATTGACGGGGTCATAGGACAATCCTCCCCATAACATGCCTCCCCTGGTGGCGGGAAAGGTAAGGGTTCCCTCCAAGCTGGGTGGGGTGTAAAAGCCCTCATTGCGGTATTTTTTAAATTCAGCCTTCGCATATTCCGCTGCCGCCTCAGAAATGTTGGTCAAATAAGTACTGTCCAATCCCTGAGGTACAATTGTAATGCCTTGATCAAATTTTTGGGTCGGATGGGCGACTTCGCCGGGTACGTAGGAAGGAGGAACGGCCCTTTCCTTCACATCCATCAATGGCTCACCTGTAATTCGATCCAGCAGGATCAACTCTCCCATTTTGCTGGGTTGTACCAGTGCCTGCACGGTCTCGCCATCCAGGGGAAAATCCACAAGTGTAGGCGCACAGGGCAAATCGTAGTCCCATACATCATGGGTTACTGCCTGGTAGTGCCACTGCCGCTCACCGGTGCCAGCATCCAACGCAAGGATGGAATTGGCAAATAGGTTTTCTCCCAGTCGGTTGCCTCCATAAAAATCGTAGGTAGGAGACCCGGTGGCTACATACACCCATCCCCTGTCCTCATCTAGGCTCATGCCTCCCCAGTTATTGGTGCCCCCATAATTTTCATCCTCCACCCATCGCCAGGTATCGTGGCCATATTCCCCTTCCTGTGGAATGGTATGGAATATCCATTGAAATGCTCCTGTTTTGGCGGAATAGGCCCTGATATGACCTGGAGAGGCATCATATCCCTCCCCAGTGGCCGATCCGATAATCAGCAAATCCTTGTAAATGATTCCAGGAGTGTTTAGTGAAATAGAAAGAGATTCAGGGTCCTTGCCCAAATCCTGCCTCAAATCCAGCTTTCCATCTTCACCGAATTCCTCCACCAGTTCCCCGTTTTCGGCATCCAGGGCAAACAACCAATGGCCAACCGGCATAAAAATCCGTGTTTTGCCCCCTTCGGTAAAAGCCGTTACTCCCCGGTTCACTCCTCCTGACAGCCCAAAAACTTCCGGGTCAAATCGCCACAGTTCTTTTCCACTGGCCGCATCCAGGGCGATTAAATCCAATTGGGGAGAAGTCACATACATGGTTTTGTCAAGGATAATGGGATTGCATTCCATGGGGGTGCGTTCCCTCTTATCTCCGGTATGAAAGGTCCAGGCTGGTTGGAGCAGGTGTACATTGTCCTTGTTAATGGTCTTCAGACCGGAATATTGGGCAGCTGTTTTGGTAGCCCGGTAGTGTTCCCAGGTTTGATAGGTATCTTCCTGTTTATCGGCCGCACATCCCAGGGTGATTATAACCAAAAACAGACAACACTTTAATGTCCATGTTTTCATAAGATTTTTCTCAGTTAATCCCATCCAAATCATCAAATGTCTATACAGTTGAGCAGGTTTCAAAGCGGATTTTCGGGCTTGGGATGGCTGCTTTCCTTTTCCCTGCCAAAGCGCCCTTGTTATCAGGTTAAATAACTTCAGGGCTGATTTTCCGATTGAATTTTTTCTTCAAAGGGCCATTCCGGGTCCTCTACCCTTGACTCCTGCATCAGGGCCTTCATTTCGGCTACCCGTTCCGGATGCGCTTCACTCAGGTCATTTTCTTCCCCCGGGTCGTTTTCCAGGTCAAATAAAAGGATGTCTTCATTGCCTTCAAAAACATTCAATTTGATGCCCTTCCATTTCCCTTTCCGGATGGCCTGCTTGCCACCCTGTTCGTGAAATTCCCAATACAAGTGATCATGGGTCTGCTGCCCCTCTTCACCCAACAGCGTGGGCAAAAACGAAATGCCATCCACATTTTGCTCTAACTTCACCTCAGCCAATGCTGCAAAAGTCGGCAATATATCCCAAAAAGCACTGATGTGGTCCGTTTGGCTGCCTGCTTTCACTTTTGCCGGCCAGCTGGCAATCATGGGTACATGGATGCCTCCTTCGTGTAAATCCCGCTTGTATCCCTGAAAGGGACCGTTGCTGTCAAAAAAATCCGGATCCGCCCCGCCTTCCAGGTGGGGGCCGTTATCGGATGTGAAGATAATCAGCGTATTATCCAACAAGCCCAGACTTTCCAGTTTTTCTACCAACTCTCCTACCTGGTCATCCAATAAAGTGACCATGGCTGCGAAGGCCGCATGGGGATAGGTTTGAGAGCCATATCCTCCCACCTTGTAACGGGGATGTTCCGGATCATCTACACCCTGGTAGGGCGTTTCAGGTCCTAGTAAACTTTCATATTCGTAGGGCGGCTCAGGAGATTTCCTTTCCAGAAACTGCTCCATATATTCCTGAGGAGCTGTAAGCTCCGCATGAGGAATAATGGAGGGCATGTACAGAAAAAAGGTGGTGTCGCGGTTATTTTCTATAAATTCCAGTCTTCTCTGCTGAATCAATTCCGGTGCATACTGTTCCTCCCCGGTTCCCTGATTGCCTTCTAACGTAAGAATGTCATCATTGTCATTCAATTCTCTCGGGTAATAATTATGGGCAATGGTTTGGCTATTGTAACCGAAAAAAACATCAAAACCCTGCTGCAGCGGAGCCCCGGTAGAACCAGGGTAGCCCAATCCCCATTTGCCAAATGCACCGGTGACATAGCCCGCCTTTTTCAGGACAGTCGGTATGGTTTGGGTATCCGTAGCCAGGGGAAACTGTCCGCCGTTCAGGCCCCGATTGCCCCTGACCTGGGTATGTCCGGTATGCAAACCGGTCATCAGGGCAGAGCGGGAAGGGGCGCAAACCGTACTGCCGGCATAATGCTGGGTGAAGACCATTCCCCTGGCGGCAAGCGCGTCAATGTGTGGGGTCTGGAATTTTTCCTGCCCCAAAAAACTCAGGTCTCCATAGCCCAGGTCATCAGCCAGGATATAGATGATATTGGGTTTTTTTGCTTGTTCCTCCCCTTCGTCCGGAGAGGTACTGCAAGCGGCAACCATTACAAATAGCATGGCAAAGACCAACGCTTTGGTGGTGATGTGTTGGTATTGGTTTTTCATTTTGGGTTGTATCGTTTAGTTGGAGGAATGGGCATACAAGCCGGTATTTCCCTTTTCCAAGAGCGGCATCAATTCGGCAACGATTTCAGGATGTTCCGCTGCCACATTTACCGTCTCCATGGGATCGTTTTGGTGGTCATACAGTTCTATCGTAGGTTCCGCCGCCCTGAAATACTTAACGAGCCGGTACCGCCCGGTGCGCATGGAGATCCCGTTTCTAAAGTAGCTGAAAGCCTGGGCCGGCCTGGCACTGTCCGCTCCTGCGGTGATCAGGGGAACCAGACTTTGGCCGTCCAGCGGGAAATCTACCGGAATACCGGTAAGTTCCATCAAGGTGGGATACAGGTCAATGCTACTGACCGGCATGTCTGTTCCGATTCTTCTGGGGATCATCCCGGGAACTTTGATCAGGAGGGGACTTCGCAGCGCCATTTCAAAGTTGGTGTGCTTGCCCCAAACCCGGTGGTCTCCCAAATGCCAGCCATGGTCACCCCAAACCACGATGATGGTATTGTCTGCCAGGCCTTCTTCTTCCAGGGCTTCCAGCACTTTACCCACCAGGGCATCGCTATAGCTGACGGCAGCATAGTAGGCATGCCGAAGCTTTCTGGCGTATGCATCTGAAAGCTTCTGGTCCAGGCCCGCCTTCTCTTCTCCCAATTGGTAGGAATTGAATTCCCCGCTCTCCTGAAGGCTGTTGGGGTGTACGTTTTCCGGCAATTCGGGAAAAGGTGAAAGTGGGATATCCTCTCTATCATACAAGTCCCAGTATTTTTTAGGTGCTGTAAAGGGCAGATGGGGCTTGAACAAACCCAATCCCATAAAAAAGGGCTGGTCCTTATCGGAAAGTTCCTTCAGCTTTTTTACGGCCAGTTGGGTAGAAAGGCCGTCCGGATAGCCCAGGTCATCCACCTCTCCTGCTTCATAGGGTTTGACTTGCTTGTCTTTACCCTGCCGGTTAGACCCATCCGCGTAGCCAAAGAAGGCATTCCATCCGGTTTCCCATTTGCCGGGATCAAAAAGCATCTCGTCCCAGCTATGGGGCATTTCCATTTTGGCTCCTTCGGGGCTTTCTTCGTAGCCATACCAGAGGCCATCCACCGAATGGCTTATTTTTCCTATGCCTACCGTATAATAACCATTCCTTTTGAAGTGATGCACAAAACTTTCCGGTGTCTCTCTTTCTGGTTCATTGGACATGAACTGCTCAACAGCGGAATTCTGCAGGTGTTGCCTGGACTGCGGCAACAAGCCAGTCAAAATGCTGCATCGGGAAGCTCCGCAGGTGGGCACTTGCACGTAGTGGTTTTCAAATAGGGTGCCTTGGGATCCAATGGCATCCAGATTTGGGGTCTGAATGATATCATTGCCATATACCCCCAGCTCGGGCCGTAAGTCGTCAATGGCGATAAACAAAACATTGTAGGGTTTTTCTTCGGCTGCCGGTTTGGAACAGGAAAATAAAATGGAAAAAATCACACAGCAAAAGCTTAAAATAACGGTCCTGGTCATTGGGTTGGTTTTTAATTAGCAATTAAGCGCAAGTTTAAATATAAAGGGAAATCGCTAAAATTAAAATAAACTTTAGCTCAAGCGGTAAACTATGTATGATTAATTTGATTATTTGTCTTGTAATTCGGTATTAGCAGGGAAATATTCAGCAGGGTGTTTTTGAGGTATATAATAGAAAAATAGTGATCAATCAAAAAATAAACCTTCCTTCAAATTTTTAAACATTTGTACCAGCTAGTTCATGTTTAAGGCATAAAAAATTAATTTCAATACTTACGCAGTCCCTTGTTAAAAAAACGATAAGTAGGGAAAAAATCTCCAGCACCTGACCATAATTAAGGTGCTGGAAAGGATATTAATTAATCATCGTATTTTTCTTCAAAGGCCTCAATTGCCTGTTCGAATTTTTCCCAGATCTGCTTTGCAAGATCGGTATTTCCATCCGGTCCTCCTTCATAGATTTCAATAATTCCATCACTATTGTCGTCCTGCGCCAGGGAGAGATCTATTCCTCCATTTACCGGGTCGAAAAGTTTCGATAAATCGAATTCAACCAACAAGACACTCAATTCTTCCGGTGTTAATACCAAATCTTCGCTATCTTCAAATTCGATTTCTACTTCATCATTCTCATCTGTCCAAAATACGAATGGAAGTTCACCTACCATTCCTTTAATTATAACTGATTTGTCAAACAATTCAGTGTCAGGGTTTTTACCTTCCCGGATCTTAAATTCTATCTCATCATAAGCCGCTACCGGTAAAAAAACATTCGCCAATGTACTGGTGAGGCCACTCCCATTACTAATCAATTCGACTTCAAAGGGACCGTCAAGCTCCACATCGGAGGCAACAGCGCCAGAGGTGAAAAGCGGGTCATTATCATCATATTCAAGTTCCACCCCTTCAATATTTACCATAAAGGAGGTAACCTGCATAGCACTTTTCACCCTACCTGAAGACATACTTCCTGAATTTTGGTAGCTCCCAGTGAAATTGAGCCGCAAATTGTTTGATGGCGTTTCTTCCTTTTTGTCGCATGAGGTAAGAAAAGAGGTGCTGAGGATAAGCACCAAAAGCTTCGCAAAATTTAACCTTTTCATAAATTTGAACTTTTTAATTGAAAAATTTGATTTAAAATTCTGTTGACAAAATGTTTCATTTACGCATTATTATTGAATGTAAACTACTTTTATTACCCTACCAATAACTACTCATTTCTTAACCCAGAATACTGGAATAAGGTATCTGATTACATAAAAAAAATTACCCATGTTCAAAATTATAAATAAAATTTAACAAACAAAATATTATGTTTTTATAAAAAACCTTACAATCCATTTTTTTAATTCAAAAAACATTTTTTTATTTTTGAATTGCAAATTACACTTTCAAAGAAATTTAAGGTTTTTTTAAGATTAAACTCATGGTTTATAGCAGTGTCGGGATTTTCCATAAAAGGTGATCCGTTTCCAGTTCCTTTACTCCCCTGAGACCGGTATCAGCACAACATACGGGCATTCCCCTGACGTTCTGAAGATGTTCTCTGAGACGGTCATTGACACCTTCTGCGCAGTCCCCGCCATTGAGGTATACGGCCAGGTGGTACTCAAAAATATAACTGTAGGAAAAACCGAAGGTCTTCAAGACGGTTTTTTTCGTGAACGATTTATTTAAGAATACGAGGTTTTGGAAACCTCAAGGGTGAAAGTCGAATTACTTTTCTTTTTCCATTTTATCCGGTCGGCTATTCAGCCCAAAAGTGGACTCCACCGCATTGTACCAATCTTCATCGGACTGAGCGTTCCAATCCACCCATTGCTCATCATTCATGGAGCTTCTCCAGTTCCAAAAGGGTTCTACATCCGGCCCCGCAAGATATCTCAATCGTCAGGAACAAATTAAAAACCTCAAGGGTAAATTAATATGGGACTGTAACCTGGAAGAAATGGCACAATATCACTGTTAATTGGAACAACAGTACTAACCGATCCATTTCATCCTTGGTAATTTTAACCATACCAACAATAGCATTTTGAAAAAGCGCATTTACAATTGAATAAACCCGGTTTGATATCTGTTTCCCTTTTCCAAAAAACTGAAAAATCTCAATAATGGATTGATTCCTTCATTTAATCGATGGCAATGAAACGTTTTAAATCTTCAGTCCATGTGTCCCAAATATTACAGAAAATTGGGACGAAAGTCCTTTTGAAAGTGATAAGTTATTTCCGTCACAATGATATAGAAAGAGATCGCAACAATGGCGAAAGCATGGACAAGATAGAAGGCTTAGCTTAGAATCAGGTTTTTCATTTCAAAATAAGTTAGGGGTAAAAAAATGGTGAAAAATAAAATCTTTAAAAATCCAGTTCCAACCAATTGCTCCTATTTAGAAAGCCTTCGCTGGTTTGTTTTTAGAAAAAAAAGATTTCGAAATGAGGAGATCATTACTTAAAATAACACGTGCACTACCCGTTTTAATCCTTCTTCAATTTTTTCTGACCCCTTTACTTTTTTCTCGGGAAATGAAAACATCCTACCTACCTACACCAATACCATCAAAACAGACTATTCCTACAAAAGTTGGATTTTATCAGTTCAGCATAGCACAGACAAAGATGTAATCGCACGTTTTCAACCCACTCTCGATGAAGAGACCACCACAATGTTCCTGAGAACGGATAATATTGACCGGCGGCAGACAATTTCCGTGATGGTCGCTGTCCCTCTGGAAGTGACACCCTGGTGGGAAACCCAAAACAACCTCACTGCAAATTATCAAAAAGTCAATTCAGTGCTAAATGGAGAGGTTTATGAGGTAGACCAGAAAGGGCTGCAGGTCGTGTTGAACAATACCTTTACGCTTCCCAAAAAATACACCGTAGAGGTGACGGGGAATTATAGTTCTCCCGTCATCAACGGATATTTCAATTGGCTGTCCAGAGGCTTTATCAACATCGGAATTCAAAAGGAGTTTGAAAAAGCCGGGGTAATAAGGGTATCCTGCAATGACATTCTAGAAACTAATCAAGTAAGGTGGCGGTCATTTGAGGCCGCTGATATCGATTTTTCAGGTAGACTCAAATTTGAAAAAAGGGTATTCATGGCCACCTATACCTATAAGTTTGGGAATAGCAAAATCAAAGGAACCAGAGAAAGAAAAGCAGGATCCCAAGAAGAACAGCAAAGGGTTACCAATTGACGGAATCAACAGCAGAAATTATTTTCTTAAATGTATGAAATTTTTGAAAGCCTTTCAAAAATTCAATTCCACTGTCAGGAAAAACGTCCTGCCATCCGAAGGGATAATTCCCGGTCCGGGATAACCGGCGGCCCTTCTGGTATAGTAAAGTTGATCTGTCAGGTTATTGACGCTGGCCTCCAGTTTGACGAATTTGTACAAATAGCTCATCGAAAGGTCCATCACCTGGTACGACGGGATGATGCCTTCCACCGCAGAGGGGGTCCTGACCGCATTGGAGGCATCTGTAAAATGCTCCGCTACATGGGAATATTGATAGGTCATATTGAAATCCCCCAGGCCAAACGTAACCCCCGACCGAACGCTTAAGGGCGGTACCAGCTCTACCCTATTTCCCTCTAGCACCTTTTCCTCTGAACTTTGATAGCGGGCATCAATTACAGAAAGGTTGGTAAATAAATTCAACCTGTATTTTTCGCTCCGCTCCAGCACCCGAAACAGATCCATTTCTCCGAAAGCCTCCAAACCCATACTATAGGCATCAGCCACATTGGTTCGGAAGCGGTATATTCGAAAACTCTCGGGGTCGGTTCGGAGGATCGCTCCTATCCTGTCCTTATATTTCAAATAAAATAAACTGATGTCATAATTAAATTTCCTGTTTTGACTACCACGGATACCCACATCAAAATTATAGCCTCTTTCGTCCTGAATATTTTCGTCCACCACCAAATTCGGATTATTCACCCGGATGTCATTGAAATTGATCGACCGGTAATTCTGTGAAAAATTGGCGTAAAGCTCGTGGTTTTCCCTGGGCTTGTAGCTAAGCCCCAAACCTCCAAATACAAAACTCCTTCTCCTATCCAGCGCTTCGAACACTTTAAAGGTAGAATCTCTGGCAAATCCCGTAACCGGATCAGGCACCAGGGTGCTGCCGGTGTAATAGCCTTCTGCAGCCGTATGAATAGATTCAAACCGGACACCTGGCGTAAGACTGATTTTATCCGTCAGGTTAAAGACGTTTTCGGCAAAGAAGGAGATATTTCTTCCAGGGAAATCATAATCTGCATCCTCCAGGTTATCCGGATTGAGAAAATGAAAATCCGCCTGATCCCCTGCCGGGCCCAGGCCCTGTTTCCTGTCCGTAAAGCCTTTGTAATAGCGGCCTCCGATTAAAAATGCATTTTCCTGCTTTCCCAGCCGATAATTATATATTAATCGGAGCTCGGAGCCAAAGTTGCTGAAATCATCCACAAAAAGATTGCGCTCCAGATCGTCATCCAGCCTGTCAATCCTACCCAAATTGCCGAGTGCATCCCGCCCCCCGATCAGGCCAAAAGTCCTGAGGTTTAGTTTGAGTTGTTGGTTGATTTTATAATCCAATTGGGAAGCCAATAGATTCCAGTTGACCTTAAACCAATTTCTGGACCGGATCGATTGTCTGGGGTTCTGCTCAAATAGCGCGTCGGTAAGTCCCCCTGCCTGCCTGGCGAGGTAATCCATAAGGGTGTATTCCAGTTTTAACCGAAACCTGTCATTTGGCCGGTAGGAAAGAGCCGAATAGGCCATTTTGGAATCAAATTCACTGTTCTCCCGCCAGCCATCTCCTCTTTTATATTGGAAAAATCCATAGTAGTTCCACTTGCCTGCCTGCCCGCCGATACTGCTGAAGGTGTTCAAAAAGCCATAGGAACCCACCGTATTTCTCAGCACCAAATTAAGTTTTTTATCCTCCGGGCCTTCCTTCATGACAAAATTAAGCAAGCCACCAAACTGAGTCCCGTATTGCAAGGAAGCGGCACCACGAACCACCTCAATGCGATCCACTCCTTCTACGGCAGGGGTATAGTAACTCTCCGGGTATCCCAAGGCATCGGCACTGATATCATATCCGTTTTGACGAACATTGAAATGAGAGGTCCGGTTTGGGTCCAAGCCCCTGGCACCTATGCCCAATTGCAAACCTGCACCATCACTTTCATAAATGTTCAATCCCGGAACCTTGGCATATATCTGCCTGGTATTGTTGGTCGCCAGGTTGGCGGTAATATTATTGAGCTGAATGACTTCATTTTTTTTGGCTTCATAAATGGCCGTTCCTTCCACTGCGCCTAACCTGCGGATGCCATAAGCATCGGAATGGTCACCATTGACGATTACCTGACTCAGTTCACCGCTGATCTCCTCCAATTCTATCCTTAGCTGAATAAGCGGCTCATCCGCCCTGATAGACAGGTCTGTGGTGAACATTTTTTTCCCTGAAAAAAACACTTGCAGTATATATTCTCCCTGAGGAATAGCAGCAAGCGTAAAGGCTCCATTCTGATCGGTTACGGTTTGAAATCCGGTTCCCCTTAAAAATACGTTGGCTCCGGGAAGGGATTCACCTAAGCTTTCAACGGTTCCTTCCACCCTAACCTGCGCCTGCAAGGGAAGATAAAATAGGGATAAAAGCAATAGGGTCAGTAAGCGTTTCATAAAGGTTTCTTATAAGGTAAAATCCAGGTTTTAGGAGCAAAACCATCTTCTATTCGGGTCAAGTCGGCCTTGGAATCTATCAATAACTGGTTCTTCCCACCATTTAAACTGACGTATACTTCTGCCCGGATTTCCACTTCCTCAAATCCCTGATCGGCCAGTTTTTGCTTTAGAAAATGGGCAAACTGAAGAATCAAATCCGGTTGGGTTGCCATTTGTTTTTCCTGCATGGGACTGAGGTAATCGCTGGCATAATTTTCCCATTCCCTTCCTGTAACGTTGTCCCTGATATGGAAAATGGCATATCCGGCTTTTTCCATCAACATGACCCTCCAGGAAAAGCGGTAACCCTGCTCCGTCCAGAAAAGATTACCCGGATAAGCATACGCCCGCAGGGGCAAAAGGAGCTGAAGCACCAAAAACCCAGCGAAAAGGCTCCATATCAGGTTTTGGTAGGGTGCTTTATATACTTCATTTGAAGACCTGTAGGTGGTAGTGCTTTTCCTTCGGAAAAGATTCCTGATAAAGGCCGCTACTTTTAAATGGCTTTCTGGAGAAAAGAAAATGGTGGTGGCCAGAATCATGATAAAGGGAAACATCCCTATGGGAAAAAGCAGCCAGGTGGATAAGTGAAAAACCAGTACTGCCAGGTAGGCATAAGGCCTGGTTCTGCTGTAAAAAAGAAAAAATGGAATACTGAGATCGTAGAGGGCCCCAAACCAACTGAAGGCATAAGCCACCCAAAGTTCACTCATCCAGGCTCCAACCAGTGGCAAATGGCTAAACATGGGAAGCCAAATTTTCAGGGGTAGTGCTTCCATCATCCATGCGGGATTCAGCTTTGCCAGGCCCGCATAAAAATAGACCATGCTCAACAGCAATTGAATAATGAGCACATACCCATAGGGAATCCTGGAAATCGTGAAACCTTTCCTTTTTGAATCAACTGAAAAAGCTAAATGAGCGGGCATCCAGAGCATCAAAAATGCAACCAGGCTTACGAAATAATAATGATTGAGGTAATTAGTGACATCGATCAATTCCACATAGGTAAATGAAAGGAAAAAAAGCACTGCGGACACCTTGTAGTAATAGCCCAGCGCAATGCCTAATGCCGACAAAGCCATGGTGAGAAAAAGGAGGTACATCCCTGTTTCACCCGGATTGCTTACCCATGAAAACCCATAATAGCTGAAATGAAATTCGGGCTCTATGTATTGGGTTGCTATCCACCCATTGAATACAAACCTGGCAACACTGATAAACATGATCAAACCAAAAAGCACCCTAAAGTGAACCAGGGGTGCTATTGAAATTGGTTTGTTGATACCATTGATTATCCGCGTTTTCACTTTCTTCATTTAATCTCCATCATTGTCCTGATAGGTAATCAGCACGCCCAGTGCAGAGGAAAATTCTGTTTTGATGAGAATGACCTGCTTTTGCAATTCTTGATGTGCTGCCTCCGCAGGGGCAGGGTTGGTCTGAATGGTCGTTGAAAGCGGAGATGGTACCTGGTCAAGCCTGCCCAGAATCAGGTCAAATTGAGCCAGAATCCGATCGGCCAGCCCCTCGTCTTCACCGGCTCTGATTTCCTGAAGCAATTCATAAAAGCCTTTGCCATCGGTATTTCCCTGCTTTCCAAGATAAAAATCCTTCATTCCTGAAATATGCGCTTGTAAAAGAGGAATCGATTGCTGGCTGTAATAGGCCTCCACATTTCTGGGGATGATCACCCCCTGGGATCTTTTGCCCAGCGGAATACCCATCCGCGCATCTCTACTGAACCGTTCCAGATACTGCGAAAGCGCATTGACCATTTCGCCAAAAGAAGAGCCTACATCGGTACCGTCTTTTTGGATAAACTCCTCCTGATAATTCCCGCCAGAAGGAAGCCATTGGTTGTAGACCAAATCAACTTTATTCAAAATTAGTTGGCTGACGGCCAACAGGTATTCTTTGCGGTTCCCGGCATTTTCATCAATGCTGTATTTTGCGATGATTTCCTCATCGGTATCCGCCAGGCCATAAATCAGATAATCCATGGCAGGCAGTCCTCTGCGATTTGTCGTGCTGAATCCTGTTAAGGAAAACTCACCGGATTCAATCGCATTGTCAATGGAAAAATTGTCGGTGGGAAACGTATTGAACTCCGCTCTTAAGGTCTGGGAAAATGCAGGACCAAATTCCAAAAAAGAGACTTTTTCCCATTGTGAATAGGTGCTTATGAAATCCGTTCGAAGTGCCTCCAGATTGGCTTGATTCGGGTCGGAGGTGAAATTTTTCACCGATTGGTCCAGAAGCGTCATTTGCGCATGGAGGTTTTCATAGCCGGGTATGATCACCGTGCTTGCCAGATTTTCCAAAACAGGTTTTCGGGCAGTCTCCTGCTGCGTTTCCTCCCCCGAATCTTCCACACAGGAAAGTAACAGGCCCATCAGGCCCGTTACCACCAATACTGAAACGAACAGGTGCTTACAATACATCTTCATGATCTTTTAATTCGGGATAAGCTGTGGTTAATTTATCCCTGGCACCTAGCAGGCTTTCAATACTTACAAGCCAGAAATTACCATCCGTGCCCAGGTCAGTATTCAGGATTTCATTGATATCGCTTTGATCAATCTTTTTGCGGGGGCTATATTGAAGGGCACTCACGAAGGTATACGCCTCAGACATGGCATGTAAAAGGTTACCCTGATCTCCGGATGACAAATACCCCATGGAATCATTGATATAGTGCACTGCCGTGGCAGCAGATACCAGTTCGTGCAAATCAATGATCACATCCACCTGCTCACTTTTTACCGTATGGTTGTCGGCTACGATTGCTGCCCTACCTAAAATATAGGCATCCATAAGGGGCTGGCTTACATTGAGTAAATCATCTCTTCCGTCGGTATAGTTGGCCCAGAATCTTTTGTATTCAGGCGATAATGCCGGGTCTCCTTGAGGAAAATCCCTGGGTACTCCCCAGTAACCAAAAGCTTCATCCCAATGATGCTCCATGGCCGTGTAATTTTCCCCTTCCACCAGATTCTCGTTGTCCACTCCCTCTCCAATTTTAGATTCACTGAGATAGGCGTTAAAAATCTGGTCATAAAAAACCGCTCCCATCAGTCCTTTTTCAATGAGCTGGGTAAACTCCCAACCTTTTTCGTTTACATTGACAAAATTCCCGGTAGTACCTCTTTCTACCCTTCCGGCAACACCATTGGCAGCAGCAGTATTGTTGGTCGCAACCTCCTGACTGACTTCAGCTGCCTCCGACATCAACCCCTTGAAAAAATCAATCTGGGCTGCATTGGTTTTGTTTTCCAACTGTTTGGTGCTGGCCTCATTCAAGCCCTGATCGGAAAACGGGTCATTCGTATTGGAATACATGTCCAATAATTTCTGGAACGAAAGTGCTTCTCCCCGGTCTCCGGATACCAGATAACTTTTCATTTCAGAAAGCATGTTCAGGCGATCTGTCTGCCCTTGGTAACTGACAGTAGAGGCTCCATCTCGTTCAAAAACATACGTTTCAGGCGGATTAATGGCTTCATTACCAGGAACATCGTCCTCCATGCAGGAAAATGCCATCAATCCGGAAAAAGCTATGAGCGAAGCTTGTTTGTAATTCATTTCAATTAACGTTTATGCGATCAGGTTTTATTTAGATTAATTATAATATAAGGCAAAGTTAAATTCAGAAAAGTTAAATACAAAAATTATTTAGATTAATTGTAAATAAAATACCGCCTGTTGCAAAAGAATTCTTAGATGAAGATTTTCCGGGAAAATCACGGACAGCAATGCTGATTCCTCCGGGATGCTTGATATCATTACTGGGACCATATCCAGGCCTATTGGGGGATGTTGAATGCGATTTGCAGCGAAAATAGTTCGCATCCTATTCGATAGCGGCGGAAGCCCACATGGCTTGTCCAATTAATCGCAGCTTTATCGAGGATCACCTGGTGATTTTCTCAAGTAAGCAAATTTTTGGATGAAAAATGGATCCAAAGCGCCCTGAAAATTGCTGGCCACTGGGCTAAAAAAGCCACAGTAGAAACTGGTTTGAACCTGATCATTGCGTTGAATCAGCAGGAACAAATAAAAAAACTCAAAAATGGGATGGTTACCTTGAAAAAATGGGTTTGGATCAATGATCCTGGTGGATTCCTCCGGTTGGATTGTTTTTTCAATGGAAAAATGGCTAGGATTGCGGGAGTAACGTTTTTCTTACGTTTTAAATGGGAATGCTGAAAAGTTTATGTTTCTTTAGAGTAGAAGCAGTAAACATTCCCCAGACCCTAAAAGACTCTGAAAGCATGGACCCAAAAAGAAAAGTAAAAATATGCCCTCCCGGTAAAATTGCGGCCGGTCCCAGATCCATCCAATCTGTTGCCCGAAGCATCTGGGAGGAAACCCATGTGGGCAGAGGGATAAAGACCTTGTTTAAACTCAATCAACCCAAGGGCTTTGATTGCCCCAGTTGTGCCTGGCCGGACCCTGATGCCCAGGAGGTATCTAAAATAGCTGAATATTGTGAAAATGGGGCCAAAGCGGTGGCTTGGGAAACGGGCTACAAACGAATACAACCTTCCTTCTTCGAGCAATTTAGCATCAAGGAGTTAGCAGAAAAATCCGACCATTGGCTGGAAAAGCAGGGTCGCCTGACCCAACCCATGGTCCTGGAGGAAAACGCCAGCCATTACCGCCCCATTTCCTGGGAAGAGGCCTTTGCCCTTGTTGCCGATAAACTCAACCAATTGGACCACCCGGATAAAGCCCTGTTCTATACTTCCGGCAGAACGAGCAATGAAGCCGCTTTTCTCTACCAATGTTTTGTCCGGCAATTTGGGACCAATAACCTGCCCGATTGTTCGAATATGTGTCACGAAGCTTCCGGCAAGGCCCTGTCCGAAACCCTTGGGATTGGAAAAGCTTCCGTGACCCTGGCCGACATTCCGGAAGCAGACCTGCTACTGGTGCTGGGGCAAAATCCCGGAACCAATGCGCCGCGGATGCTCACTTCCCTGGAAAAACTAAAACGAAACGGCGGGAAAATCATTATGGTAAACCCTCTTCCCGAAACAGGGCTGATCCAATTCAGAAACCCCCAAAAACCCTGGGAATGGGTGGGCAAACCAACCGTCCTCCATGACCTGCACTTACAAGTAAAACTGAATGGCGACCTGCCCCTTTTAAAAGCCTTGCTCAAAATGCTTTTAGAAGCGGATGCCAACGGTAGCAACAATGTGTTTGACCATGCTTTTATTCAGCAGCAGACCAGCGGCTATGAGGAACTGATCCGACATTTAGGTACCACTGACCTGGAGGAATTAATAGTAGCGAGTGGTGTGCCCGAAGAAAAAATCAGGGAGGCCGCCGAGCTGCTTGCTTCCGGCAAGAAAATCATCATCGCCTGGGCCATGGGCATCACCCAACACCGCAATGCAGAAAATACGATCCGTGAAATCGTCAATATCCTTTTGGTGAAAGGTTCTATTGGCAAAAAAGGGGCCGGAACGCTGCCGGTTAGAGGCCATAGCAACGTGCAAGGGGACCGCACCATGGGCATTTGGGAGAAAATGCCCGATAGCTTCCTGGATCGGTTGGGTAAGGCATTTTCATTCAATCCTCCCAGGCACCACGGTGTTGGCGCGGTGGGCGCGGTGGAAGCCATGCTCTCCGGCAAAGCCCGGGTATTTTTTGGAATGGGAGGCAACTTTGCCCTGGCAGCCCCGGACACCGCCAAGGTATTCCAGGGATTGCAGCAATGTGACCTGACTGTTCAGGTTTCCACCAAGTTAAACCGCAGCCACCTGATCCATGGGAAGACGGCGCTGATACTTCCCTGCCTGGGCCGAACGGAAAAGGATATCAGTTTGGCCGGACCACAGTGGGTCAGTACGGAGGATACGGCTGGCCGGGTTCGCATGTCTCAGGGTGACCTGGAACCCGCATCCGGTCAGCTCAAAAGTGAAGTAGCCATTGTATGCGGTTTGGCAAGGGCTGTCCTGGGAAAAGACAACCCGACGGATTGGGAGGGAATGACGGTCGATTATGACCGAATACGGGACAAAATCGAAGAAGTCATACCGGGATTTGAGCAGTATAATCGACGGGCACGTATTCCTGGAGGATTTTACCTTCCAAACGGCGCCCGGGAAGGTACCTTTCACACCAGGGATCAAAAAGCAAAACTAACGGTCAATCCGCTGCCCGCCTACTTGGCTCCGAAAACTCCCTTTACCCTTATGACCATTCGCAGCCATGACCAGTTCAATACCACGGTGTATGGCTATGATGACCGGTATCGGGGAATTGCCGATAGCCGGGAGGTGGTCATGATGCATGCCGACGACATGCAGGAATACGGGTGCAAGGCTGGAGATCGGGTGAAGCTCACCAGTATCTTTGAAGGGGAGGAACGTACCCTGGAAGGGTTTCAAGTCGTACCCTATGCCATCACGAGGGGCTGCCTGGCGGTTTACTTCCCCGAAGGAAATGTGTTGGTAGCCCTTGGAAACCGCTCCGGCGAGAGCCAGTGCCCGGCTTCCAAGTTTGTAGAAGTTCATTTGGAAATCATGAAGCCATGAGCGGAAACGGAGGGCTTGTAATTCCCTGGACCATCCAAAAGCAAAACCAGGATGGAAAGGAACCCATTTCGGATTTGGTCGCGGTAGAGGAGCCGCTGCAAATCCAATTGGAGTACGAAAAATACGGCGAATGGCATCGCAACGACCTGCTGGTAACCATGAGAAGCCCCGGACAGGATTTTGACCTGGTGATGGGGTTTCTTTTTGCGGAGGGAATCATCCATCAGGAGAAAGAGGTCCTGTGGATTCGCTATTGTCAGCGGGTCAAACCCGAGGAAAAGGGAAATGTGGTTCGGGTCAGGTTGATTCCGGACTTGGATTTTGACCCCGGGAAACTGAATAGAAATTTTTTCGCGCACTCCAGTTGTGGCGTATGCGGGAAAACGGCCATTGATGCGGTGAGCTGCGAAGCGGCTGGATTACCGTTCCATTCGGACCGGAAAATATCGGCGGAAACGGTTCGATCCCTGGCTCAAAAGCTGAATACCGAGCAAACGGGGTTTAATTATACAGGAGGACTCCATGCGGCCGCCCTCTACGACGATACGGGTGATCTGCTTCTACTCCGGGAAGATGTGGGGCGCCACAATGCCCTGGATAAATTGATTGGAGCAGGTCTCAGACAAGGCACTAATCTCCGTAAAAACAAAGTGGTTTTGCTTAGCGGCAGGGTGAGTTTTGAAATGGTGCAAAAAGCAGTAAATGCAGGTATTCAGATATTGGTAGCGTTGGGCGCTCCTACCAGCCTGGCCGTAAGATTAGCCAAAGAAAAAAACCAAACCTTAATTGGATTTCTGAAGAAGGACCGGTTTAATATTTACTGTGGAGAAAAAAGGATAAAATAGTGGGTAAAAAAATCAACAAAATAATACCCACCATTTGCAATGGAAAAATCCATTTCGAAAAGTTTATTTATCACCTTTTACAAAGGTAGAAAGCCTGGGGGTATTAAAAATACCCTGATCCGGGTATTTTTTCTGCATTCTGAGGACCGGTAACGAACCTGTCAAAATAAAAAAGGCCCGAATAACCCGGGCCATTTGAACATCAAATCCGATCGTACCTAAAGGGCATCTGATGGTTCTAAAAATCATCACTTCTCGAGAGCCAAATCGACAACAGGGAGCTGTTATGCCGCCACGGAGGTTTTGCCTGTGGCATCTGCATGAAGCCCGTTTTGCAACATCCATTTTCTTAAACTGGATCGTTCTTCCTGGGTGAGTATTTGATTCGCTTTTCGAAGCTCTTTCCTCAAAAGGCCATAATCAAAACTTACCTTTTTTAAAATCATTTTATAATAATCCAAATAAGAAGTTTTCATAATTCAGGAATCGTTACAATGAATAATAGGTCTTTCTCAGGAAATATCGATTATCTTAATGGGTCTTCTTCAATCCTCTTCCCTTTTCGGAAGGACGAGCGTAAGCATTCCATTTTTACTAATCACATTTTTCATGGCATGTAAGTTTTAAGTAAAACATCAAATTAATTGTTTCAATGGGTTACCTATTGTCAAAAACTGACAACAACCATTAACCATCTGTCAACCCGAATTTCAAATCACATGCCAAATAATTCATGAAAAGAATCCGTCAAAAACGACTGTCAACCTGACAGCCGCTTTGCGTATTTTTGAAATCATTTCACTTAAACCCGACTGTCAGAATGCCATTTGATGAAACTTAGACAGACTCGTCACACAGAGTGGGGATAATTAAGTACAGACCATAAGACCCAAGAATTTCAGCCCTTATTCATAATTAGGATTTTGGGTTATAAGCTCTCTTCCCAAATCAATCTGATTCTGGGGAATGGGGAAATATTCGTTTTTACCTGCTGTAAAGGCCGCCCCACTCAGATGGGGTCTTCGCTCTTTCTCTACTTCAAAGTATGCTGATAAAACCGTTTCCGCCTCATCCCATCGTACCAGGTCAAAAAACCGATGACCTTCATGCGCGAATTCCAACCTTCTTTCCATCTTAAGTGCAGCAAGTGCAGCTTCTTTACCGGCAAAAGGGGTGGTATAGGTGTCAATTAGATAGCTATCCGCTTCGGAGGTACCGTCCAGATTCAGGACCCTGCTTCCGAGTTTAGCACGTTCTCTAACCATGTTGATATACGTTCTGCCTTCTTCTAAATCACCAGTTTGGATGGCCGCTTCGGCTTTCCAGAGTAACAGGTCCGCGTATCGGATAATGTAATAGTTTAAGCTGTTGACGTAAGGCCATATTTGGAGGTGGTGTGGTGAAAGAGCCGATACCATTCGCTTTTTAGGACCGTACGGCCCATAGGTGGCTAAATCTCTTGCCCAGGAAGCCTCGTAATTGATACCCAGATCCAGGTAAGGAATTCCGGGTCGAGCCAGCGTGTGGTCAACTCTGGGATCAAACGATTGGCCCTCTTCGGGAATCACATTATCTCCAACCGGTAGGCCCAGGCTATTCGTTTTGTAGGCATTCACCAAATTTTGACTTGGTCGGAGAAAACCGTATTGCGGATAAAAAGGACCTCCCGGAGCCATTAATCGATCCCCAATAGATCCGTTATAATTATTAGGCGACCCATCATTGATGGCATGTTGTACGGCAAAAATTATTTCCTGTCCATTGTCATTTTCAGGCAAAAACACCTCCCTGAAATTAGGCATCAACTCGTATTGGCCGCTGCTGATTACTTCATCGGCGGCGGCTTCCGCAGCGGACCAATTCTCCTGATACAAATATATTTTTGCCAGATAGGCTTTCGCCGCCCATTTTCCCGGCCTACCGGGCTCTTCAGCGCTTTCAGGTAACCCATCAAATGCCTGATTAAAGTCTTCGGCTATCTTTCCCCAAAGTTCGTCATCACTTAAACTGGTATTGGACACATAGTAATCTTCACTCGTAACTGCTGTTTCGTCCACGTAGGGAATGCGGTTATAGATTTTTTTCAGTTCGAAATAGAAATGTCCTCGCAGAAAATGCATTTCAGCCAGTCGCCGATTAGCCAAGGTTGCCTCCATTTCACCGCTTTCCTGAATCAACCGAATGGCCAGATTTGCTCGCTTGACACCCTCATAAAGTGCGAGCCATTTCCTTTCCACATCTCTGATGGAAGGGTTAGTAAGAAATAGCTCCATCTGATGGATCTGATTCTGGTCACCGGTGCCTCCCCCTCCTTTGTAGGCATCATCCGAAACAACGTCTCCAAAATTCCAGTTCGAAGCCGGAGAATTAAATGCACTAGAGGCATTGTCCATTTGGCCGTTTAAAATACTATAGGCAGAAATAATCGCTCCTTCCAGATTTTCAGGCCTGAGAATTTGATCCGGCGATATTTCACCAATGGGCTCTTCGTCCAAAAAGGCTTCGGAGCAGGAAAAGAGCAATAGCATCAAACCCAATAAACTCAGTATAGATTGTGTATTTTTCATGTCTGTAGATGTTTTCAAAACCTTTTAACGAATCCTTAAAAAGAGACTGCGTTGATTTATAAAGGCTTTCTTTTTATTATAATGTGAGATTTACTCCCAAAGTAACGTTTCTGTTCGGAGGGTAAATGCCCCTGTCCACCCCAATATCCAGGTTGCGCATTTCGGAATCGTAATTTTGTAATCCAATCTCCGGATCCAGCCCCTTATAACCGGTAATGGTAAAGAGGTTTTGCACTTGCAGGTACACCCTTAAATTGCTAAGGCTGTACTTACTCGCCAGGGCCTCGGGAAGGGAATAGCCAATTTGCATGTTTCGCAATCTCAGAAATGACCCGTCGGACACGAAATAGGAACTGGGGCGAATGTTGTTATTCCGGTCATTCAGCGATAAGCGGGGAATGCTGGAATCCATATTGTCCGGACGCCAGGCATCCGCAACCCGAACACTTTTGTTATAGGCACTCAGGTTGAAGAAATCCAGGTAATAGCGGGTAAGGTCATAGGTCTCGTTTCCAAAGCTTCCATAGAAAAAGAAGGAGGCATCAAATTGCTTGTAGTTACCATTAAAATTTAAACCCATGATCAAATCCGGATGAGGGCTACCAATAAAGGTTCTGTCCTGACTATCTATCACACCATCTTCATTTATATCTCTGAATTTTAAATCTCCCGGCTGGGCATTAGGCTGGGTGGCATGAGCTGCAATTTCTTCCTGACCGGAAAAAATACCCAAGGATTCAAATCCATAAAAGGAGGCAATGGGCTGTCCGACTGCTGACCGGGTCACCTCCTGTCCGAAATTCACAGTGTGCAACAGGGAACTGGGAAGGGCAATATAATCTACTTCCTCCGGCAAAGATATTAGCTCGTTTTGAATGGCCGTTAGGTTCAGTCCTATGGAATAGTTAAACTCACCTCGTTCTTTACCAAAATATTGCAGGTTCAACTCTATTCCTTTATTTTGCATTTCCCCTGCATTATCCCAGGTAGAAATATTGGATCCTCCCAACATGGGCGTTAGTGGTCTTTCGATCAGCATGTCCCGGGTAGTTTTGATAAAATAATCCACATTTACTCCAAGCCGATGATTGAACAAGGTGGCATCCAATCCAAGGTTAGTCTGCGTGGTCGTTTCCCATTTCAGATCTGGATTGCCATTTCTTGTTTCGGTTAGCCCTAGGTCCACGCTATTTTGCGAACCGGATACGGGGTAGTTGGAGTAATTGGGGTAGCTTCTGTAGCTGGAAAAAGTCGAATAAGGCGGTATATCCTGATTTCCGGTTTCGCCCCAACCTGCCCTTATCTTCAGGTCATCAACAATAGAAAAATCAAAAAACTCCTCCTCTGAAAGTCGCCAACCTGCGGAAAAGGCAGGAAACGTCCCCCATCGGTTATTTGCCAATTTGGAACTCCCGTCCCTCCGTAATGTTAGAGAAGCCAGGTATTTGTCGGCATACGAATAATTCATTTTGGTAAAGTAGGAAAACAAGGACCAGTCCGATGCGGACCCGGAATTCCGTTGGTCAGCACCATCTCCTGCGTCCAGGTACCTGAAATTCGGATCATCGTACGGAAAACCAAACCTGCTGGCAGAAAAACCCTCCCGATAATAGGAAATCGCTTCGATCCCTGCAAGGAAGCCAATTTGGTGGTCATTAAAACTACGATTATAATTAACCGTATTCGACCATACCCATTCGTATTGGTAGCTGTTAGAGGTACTGATATCGCTCAGTACCCGCTGAGTGTAAATCTCCTCAAAACTAGGATTAAACCTCCGGTAATTATAATTCTCAAAATTGATTCCTAAGTTGGTTTTTACCTCCAGCCCCTCGGCCAATTCAAGTAAGCCGTACACATTACCAAAAAGCTTTAAATTCTTTCTGACATTATCCTTATTTCTGTATAACCTTCCCAGTGGATTTTGGTTATCGCTGGTAGCCGATCCGGCAAAATCTCCATTGATATCGTAGACCGGAGAAATGGAAGGAAATCGGTACGCATCGTATACAACACTTCCCAGGGCAGCATTGGTCGTCACATCGGTATTCCAGGTGTAGGCGGCCGTCAGGTTTTCTCCTATGGTTAGCCGATCCAACACCTTGTACTCGGTATTGAATCTGGCAGACACCCGCTTAAAGTCAGTATGTTTGATTAAACCTTCCTGTTCGAAATAGTTAAAAGAAACGAAATGATTTGCATCGGAAGTGTTTTTCGAGAAATCCAGGTTATACGACTGGATGCGCGCAGGTCTGAATATTTCGGAAACCCAATCTACATCGGCCGAAGGAATGGTTTGCTCCTCGTCTATCCATTCCGGAATCACAGGCTCCGGTCCTGACCCGTACACATCACTGGAGGGCTGTCCGCCATCATTAAGAGTAGCTTCCCAGAGTAACTCACCATACTCCCGGGCATTCAGCATTTCAGGCAGGTTAAAAGCTGTTTGTATTCCCGCATAGCTGTTGAAATTCAGCTTGGTTTCTTCTGACCTACCTTTTTTGGTGGTGATAATCACCACCCCATTTGCTGCCCGAGAACCGTAAATAGACGCAGCGGCCGCATCTTTCAGTACCTGAAAGGTTGCAATATCATTGGGATTAATCATGTTAATTCCAGAAGTAGTCGGAACCCCGTCAATTATGTACAGGGGATCGTTATTGCGAATGGTACCGAAACCCCTTACACGGACGGCTACTCCTCCTCCCGGGGCATTGTCTGAAACCACACTCACCCCGGCGGCCCGGCCCTGAATCATGGCGTCTACGCTAGCCGCAGGGATATTGGATAGTTCTTCCATGTCGATACTGCTAACCGCACCGGTCAGATCCTTTTTCTTTTGGGAACTATAGCCCGTGACGATAAACTCTTCTAAAAATAAATCATCTGCCTGAAGACGGATCTCCAGATAGCTTTGGTTGCCTACCAAAATCTCTTTCGGAATAAATCCCACATAGGAGACCAAAATCTCCTTCTCTTCATCAGTCAGTTGCAGGCTAAATTTTCCGTCAATATCCGTGACCGTCCCTTTGGTGGTTCCCTTGACCGTTACCACAGCACCGATGAGTGCCTGTTCTCCATCGTCATATACCACACCTTCCACCGTGTTTTGCGCCGTTGCGATACTGCTAAATAGCAATAACAACAGGCCTAGTAATCGTAGTTTTTTTCCCATTAGTGATCTTGTTTTATTGAAGTGCAAAGTTCAATAATCGATCTTTAAACAGGATTTATTTGAGGTTATTAATTGATCACTATTTGGATTCGAAGGTAGCTTTAACTTAATAAAAAAATAATGGAGCTCGCAAGACCGGTTTGGTAAAAATTAAAATTTGATGTCCCTAGAAACTGAACAAATCAATGAAAAACAGGTCATTCTGCTCCTTTAAAACGAAACGCAGAAGTCCCTGTAAAATCGGTGCTGAGCATGGAAGGAGCCCAGTATCTTTCTACATGCGCCACTACCATATCAGTGCCCTCAAAATGGCTCACATAAGGAGGCATTTCCGGGTTGTACATGGTATCGGTCATATCCCTCATCAAAACGACATTCTTGTTCAAATTGGCCATCTGCCGGATAGCGAAGGGCCTGCCCAGCACACACATATTTAAATGAACGCCCATGACGACAATATTTTCTATGTCTCTGGATTGGATGATATTGAAGATTTCCTGCCCCTGATCGGATATAAAATCCCCTTCGACAACCTGTATTTCGGGAGTTTGCCGTGTCCAGGCGGTTCTTTCTTCGCAGGGCTCTCCATTGGAACAAGGTTGATCACAACCACCGTCACTGTCATCAATGGGCAAGGGGGCTTCATTATCCGGATCCAGGTAGCACCAGTCATTGATGGGAAAAGCTTCAGGTGCTGCATGGTAGGCTACCGCTTGAGCTGCCTTTCGCTGGGGCGCATCGGTATAAAAATCCATCGTTCCGCTGGGAGCATGGATAATGGTGACCCCTTTCTCCCGGGCTGCAGCGATGGTGGCATTCATGGCAGGTGCCAACTCCCCTACTCGTTTGGTGGCACTCTCGCACCAATGTTGGTCCCACATATCGGTAATGATAAAGGCGGTTTTTGAGGGCTCCCAATCCTCCTCATACTCCCTGGTTTCCCAGGCTACGTTTTCGCTGTTTATAGCGACCTGTTTTCTGAGGTTAACCTGTATCAAATTTGTTTCGGAAGTGATTTCTTCACGGGTGCCGTCATTCCTGCCTTGCCGGCAGGATGACATCATGGCAATCACAAACAATACACAAAAGATAGGTTTCATCGTACCGGATTTTTCGGTAAGATACTTTATTTTTCCAATGTTTTAAAATACAATATAATAGAATCAATGTCATTTTCAGATAATACTCCCAGAAAAGAAGGCATCTCCCCTTCCCTACCCTTGACCACCTTGGCACCCGGATCCACAATGGACTCTCTGAGGTAGTCCTCATCAGCGGTTGCGGAACTTCCATCGGTAAACTCCCTTTCGGAACCATAAAGTCCGTTTACATTGGGTCCTATTTTTCCTTCGCCACTTCCCTCCACGGCATGGCAGGCAATGCATCCGTAATTCATAAACAATTCCTTTCCACGAACGGCATCCGGTGCTTCTCCTTCTGTACCTTCTAAAAGCGAAGCCTCATAGTCTTGATTTAAATCTCCTTCGCTTACATTACTAAATCCCTCCGCCAGCAAATCAGGCCGAACCACCTCGTTGACCGTCATCCACACTTTATCCGACCAGGAGCTGCCTGCTTTCGTCTTCAAATCATAGGCTACTTCCATCTGCATGACTTCGGCGATTTGCGGCACGATCAGAAACACGCCTTTGCGGTCATCGGATAAGATTGCCTCCAATACGGGCAGGTATTCTTCTCCAACCGTGCCATCCAGTTTGTAATGACCCGACCCGTATTTTTGCGTACGCTGGTAATTCCAACGCTTTACCTTGAAAGCAGCAATATCCTGGGCTACGGTTTCATCCAGTTCCTGATCAAAGCGTAAAATGATCCCCCCGTCCCGCACTTTGTATTCGCGGGGCATGAAATTCTCTTCTCCAGTGTACCGAAGCCGAAGGAGCGCACTTAAAACATCGGAATTATGCCCCCAAAGTGAAAATCCGGTAAAATAAACCTGTCCGTCCCCCGGATGCACTTTCCCTTTCATCGCTGGGGCGGGAAAGGTCCCCGGTATCACGTTTGCTCCGCCTTGCACCACCTGTGAACCACTGTCGATTTTCACTTGAAAAAGGCCCGGCCGGCCGTAGGAAAGGTGGAGCAACTGCCCATTTAAAGGCCCCATTTTGGTACTATTAACCCATATCTGACCCACTCCGGAACGATCCTCGTTATGCGGAATCCAGGTGATCGGTGGAGTGACTTCCGGGATCGGATCCCGATGGGCCGTGGCAGGCACCCCGTAGTAATCCCCCTTTCGGATCAACATCACCGGAGTGGAAGGCATGTAATGCCCTTGTTGGTCAGACCCCGTTAGCCAACCCTCTTCCGGATGAATACCCAGGTAAGGCCCCCTGAATCCCGAGGCAAACTGTTCCACCAACCGGCCGTCAGAAGCTATTTTCAGAACGGACCCGTCGTGATGAGAGGCAGATCGGAACCCCATCAGGGATTTGGGTGAAGAGGTTTCCGGCCCCATATCCAGCGCTCCAAATTTGGAAATGTAGAACCCGCCTTCCGGATCGGCTACCATACTGGAGGCCCATTCTCTGGTTTCTATGGATTGGGCCATGGCATTGGAGAAATTTTCATACCAATCCGCTACCCCGTCCCCGTTCAGGTCGTGAAGCCGGGTGATGCCGTCTTTTCCATAGACGAACACCTTTCCATCTACAATTTCCAAGCTCTGTGGTTCGTACAGCCCCGAGGCAAATCGGGACCATGCGAGTCGGCCCAACCCCTCCTCTAAGCCGTTCATGATCCATACATCTCCTTCGAAGGTGACCAGGGCTGCTTTATCGGCATCAAAAAACCCTATATCTACCAGCCGGACGTTTCGCTTCCAGGGATTGGGTACCGGCAGGGTAAGCCTGTCGGTAACAAAAGCAGCCGTATCCGGAGAAATTTGTCCTTTGGTAAGCACCGTTTCGGTCCAATAAGCCGGGCCACCCTGATCTATTGCTGGCATTGCTGCCTCAAATTCGGAGGTTGCTTCTTCAAAAGCAGCGAGATGCTCCTGATCTCCTTTCCAAACCACCAAGCCGAACTCCATCGCTTCTGCATGGGGGGCTACTTCTGCTACTAAATACCGTTCTTCCTGAACCGACAAGCTGACCCCGGAAACGCCCGCCGGAAGTCCAAGTCCCGTAATTTCTCCATCCCTGTGTATCAAGATGCTATTTCCTTTTTCCTCCACACGGTCTGCGCCGATCACTTCGGCCGCAACCAAATAAAGTGATCTATCAGCCGGAGAAACATCAAAATACCTGGTAAACGCCGTCATACCATCCCGAACCACACTGCCAGGCAACTCATGGATCAAGGTATTCCCCACAGAATAGGCCAGCACCGCCTGCTGACCCAAGGTATAAAGGCCTTCATAACGACCCATTTCAGCAGGTATGGGTCCCCATGGAGGACTCTTTGGGTGCGGAGAAGGTGAGCGTGGATCAGAGAATAATGGGGCTCCCGCTGACCAACCCGGGTAGCTTCCGGTAGCCACTTTAGGATCTCCTCCAATCGTAGGAATCTGGTTTCCCTTGTTGTGAAAATCATCGTAGGAGATTTGAGCCATGGTCACCATGGGCATAAAATCTCCGGTCCAGCCTACCGTCCAACGCAGCAGATCCGTGTCAAAGCAGGCGTAGGCTTCATTCCCCAGTTGCAGAGCCAATACACGGGCTGAAATATTGTTTTCTGGAAAGCCTTCTCCCAGTGATCGGCCGTCCATTGAAGTGGTAATAAAAGGGAAGCCGGGTTCTACAAAGGGAGCGAATGCTTCGTTTTCAAAATCAACTTCCGTTATCATCTTTTCTGGTACTTTTTCCTGACAAGAAAAAAACAGGATGCCAGCAAATAATAGTAACCTTGGTAGGCTTAGCATCTGGTGTTTTGGGATATGATCGTTGGAATGGACGTAATTCATGCTTTTCTGAACTGATTTTAATAGCGTTTTGCAATGTGCCTCCCAAATTACTGCCAAAAGTTTCAAATACAAAAATTTTAGGAGGTTGCAAGCCAGGATTGGCAGCACTATAGGCCATGATTTGGGGGGGGCAACAGGGTCTAACCCAAAATCTTTTATTTAGTTAGGTACCTGTTTTTTAGCAAATCAAGCATGTATACATTGATTTCCCATTGATTGGCAACAGGCATTTGGGTATGAGGAAGGGAGGGCATATAGGGAAAAGGTCCGAACTCGGTGGTAATTCGAAGTAAGGTACCCTGTTTTTGATGCCTTTGTACCACCCGATCCCACCAACCGAGATGGGCTTGCAAGGCATCGCTCCATTCCGGAGCCCTGGGGTCGTTTACCTGCGGCCCTTCCGCAAAACCTACCCTACTGTGAATATGATCGGTTCGGGATAGGGCCAGTTCTACGGCTTCCTTTTGATCTTCCAGCAAGGATTCGTGCACGTTGCACCAATGCGAAATATCCAGGCAAATGCGGAGGTCAGGAATTTGTTGGAAATAGGTACTTGCTATCGGGGCTGAATACAGGCATTTGCCGCGATGGGTTTCGTGGGTAATGGGAATACCCGATGTGTCCGAAAGTTTTTGTGCCAGACTGAAATGGGCCTGGTTTTCGTTAAAGTTAAAATAATCCTTGCCCGTTTGACAGTTTACAGCTACCGGTTTGGCGGCCAACAGGTGTTCCAGGTATCGGTTATAAGCGGTTAGATTGGCGGAAGGATCTGCTTCAAAAGACTGGTAGTACTGGGCGATCAATTCCAGATCACATTCTCTCAAGCGGTTTAATACCTCTCCCTTCTCTTTTTCTTCCAGCGGAAGGTCCATTTCCACCCCGTCGTATCCGGCTTCTTTTACTTTTTCACAAAATTCTTTAAAAGGCAGGGTGTTACCCCACAGGGGCGCGTAAAATTTAATCGACATTTCAAGCGTGGTAATGGTGTGAGAAAATTTGTAAAAAGGAATCTCTTAAAAAAATCATGTAAAACAAAAGAATAAATGGGTTATTTCCCCAAGTGGGACAAAATGAATTTTGGATGTATGGGTAATCGATCAATACCTTTGCAAATCCCCGTTAAATGCCCGATAGCGAACAATTTTGTTCGAATCGGAAATGCTATGATATAAAAATCGTGGTCATAATGCCATTCGGGGCGGTTTTGGATGGCATGGAAGTAGAAGTGAATTGGTAAAGCACTACTTATATATTATGTGGAAAAACTACCTTACCATCGCCTGGCGAAACATTAGCCGAAAAAAAAGCGACACCTTCATCCATGTAGCTGGCCTGGGAATCGGCATGGCCGCCTCCATCCTAATCCTTATATGGGTACAGTTTGAAATGTCTGTGGACCGCTTTCATGAAAATACAGATAGGGTCTATGCCGTCTGGAGAAATGCTGGAATGCAAGGGGAGGTTTTTACCTGGGACTATACCCCTGCCCCCTACGCCCCTGCCATGAAGGCACAGTTTCCCGAGGTGGAAGAAGTAGCAAGGATTACGGAATGGGACCAGCAGCTTTTGACGGTAGGGGAAAATAACTTTTATGAAGAAGCTACTTTTACGGACCCGGGTTTTTTTAAGCTTTTTAGTTTTGAAGTACTGGCAGGCGACCCCATAGCGGCACTAAATGAGCCAGGATCAGTTGTGCTTACCGAATCCGTCGCTAAAAAGCTCTTTGGAAAACGCTCTGCAATGGGTGGCATTGTCACCGTGGCGAAACAACTGGATTTTGAAGTAAAAGCAATTATCAAAGATTTACCGGAGAACACAGACTTCCCCTTTACTGTATTTTTGCCTTTTAAAAAGATCGAATCATTGGGCTGGGTGGACGATTTTTGGGGGAATAATTCCTACCGAACCTTTGCCCTTTTAAATGAACGGGCAGACCTGTCGGCTTTCAATGAAAAATTTTCGGACTTTACGGTGAGGAATTCTGAATTAGAAGCCATTTCAGATTTTCTTTTCCCCATGCGCGACCTCCATCTCTATTCGAAGTTTGAAAATGGTAAGTCTGTAGGCGGAAAAATAGAAATGATCCGGATGTTTGGTATTATTTCCATCATCGTTTTGCTTATCGCGGCGATCAATTTTGTAAACCTAAGTACAGCTCAAAGTGATCAACGATCCAAAGAAGTAGGCATCCGGAAAATCTCCGGGGCGGGCAGGGGGATGTTGATCGGACAATTCCTGGCCGAATCCATTTTAATTGCGCTTGCTGCTTACTTGCTGGCCATCGTTATGGTTTCGCTTTCTTTTTCCTGGTTTAAAAATCTGGTGGGGCAGGAGTTGGCCAACCCCTTTAATCAACCCTATTTTTGGGTAATTTCTGTCATTTATGTCTTTGTCACAGGAGTATTGGCAGGTGCGTATCCTGCATTCTTATTAAGTGCTTTCAAGCCTGTAACCATTTTTAAGTCGCAAATGGGGACAAAGCGGGGGCTTGGGTTAAAGCCCCGTGAGATCCTGGTGGTTTTTCAATTTGCCGTGGTGGTCACCCTCATCTCATGTGCCTGGGTCGTTCAGGATCAGATACGCTATGTTCAAAACAGGGATATGGGAATCGATAAAGATCTGCTCATTTTCCATCCGGTGACGGCCAGCATAAGAAAAAATAAAGTGGCGCTTCGCAATGAGTTGTTGGCGCTCCCTGAGGTAACTGCAGTAAGTTACACCTTTTCTCCTTTGACCAATATTTACAGTGACACGGATGGCATGGAATGGCAGGGCAAGAATCCGGATTTCAAGCCAAATATTAGCCGGATGGGCGCCGATGCCAACCTGGTAAAAACAGCTGGCATGACCTTGACCGCTGGCAGGGACATCGATATCTATACGTATGCCAGCGATAGCCTTTCGGCAATAGTCAACGAAAAAGCCGTGGAAGTGATGGGCTTGAATGATCCAATCGGTCAGGTAGTCAAGGATGATGCCTTTGAGTTCACCATTGTGGGCGTTGTGAAGGATTTTATTGTGGAATCCCCATTCGATGAGGCACATCCGATAATGGTGATGGGCCCAAAGCGCCAGTTGAATTTCATTCATATCCGGTTTGCCGAAAATGCAGACTATGGGAATTCACTGGCCAGTGTGGAGACCCTTTTCGATAAGTTCAATCCCGATGCACCCTTTGAATATAAATTTGTAGCTGAGGAACATGCCCGGAAATTCAAGTCTCAGGAACGCAGTGCGAATCTTACCGCTCTTTTTACCGGCCTGGCGGTGATCATCTCCGGCATGGGGCTTTTTGGCCTGGCGAACTTTATCGCGGAGCGAAGAAAAAAGGAAATTTCCGTTCGAAAAGTACTGGGAGCTTCCATCACAAGTGTCGTGGGCATGTTATCGTCTGAATTCTCCCGGTTAGTTCTAATCTCGGTGGTCATTGGCATTCCGGTAACCTGGTACTTGATGAGCAACTGGCTGGCGACTTTCGCCTACCGGACCAGTATTGATTGGACCTTGTTCCTTTGGACGGGCGGCCTGACGCTTGTGATTGCCTTGTTGACCGTGAGTTCTCAGGCGATCAAAGCGGCATTGGTAAATCCTGCGGAGACGCTGAAAAGCGAGTAGGATTGTCTGGAGACGGGTGATGGGGTGATCATTCAAAAATTTGTATACCCTATATGAAATTGCCATAAAGTACTCCTATCCTAATACCCTCAATAGGTCAGAAGGGCTGTATATGGGTAAATACCGTGAAGACAACTTGATAAAATTCTTGTCCAAAGTAACTATTGCGTTCATCTCGTATTCAACGGCAATGAAATAGTGAATGGCATCCTCAATGTCCCGATGTTCTGATTTTAAAGCGTTCAGTACTGTTTTTTTAGTCCCTTCCAGTAGTTGAAACTTTAAAATAATCATCTCTAAAACCTCTTTTGCTACCTCCACCCCTTTTGCCGATGTCAGATAATAAGCACAGATTTGAAGTATTGATACAGTTACATATCCCTCCACCGTTTTATTGTCAATCAGGCTAAATAATTTTTCAATTTTTTCTGGGTGGGGGTTTCGCTCAAGAAAAAAATCCAAAAGAACATTGGCATCAAACAGCATTTTGTTCATTAGACGCTTTTGTTTTGTAATACTCTTTTTTAAAATCAAAATCGGTTGGAAAATCTACCTTGGATTTTGGCAAGGTTTTCACATATGCTACAAGGGACATTTCTTTAGTAAGCGTGGATGGCCGCTTCAATAATTCCTCAAAGTGCTCTTCGACAATTTGGGATAGACTGATTTGCTTCAGATCCGCATATCGTTTTATTTTTTTGATCAGTTCATCGTTGACCGTGATGTTTAGTCGCTTTTTCATATTTTCAAACCTCTTATGCGCATAAATATAGTTAATACGCATAAGAAAGTCAATAAATTAATTGGGTTGTTTCCAAGGTGCCAGGGTCCTATATTTCCTTTTGGTTCGAGGCTGATATACGCACCCGAAATTCCAATGGATCGGCTCGAAATTAATTAATTTGATAATTTCCAGATAATTCGCCCGACAGCGGACGTTTTTGTTCGTTTGGGAAATCATAATACCAGTGAATGGGGCCTTTTATACAATTTCAGTAGGAATTTCAATGGCATGGTAGTAGTAAACAGAATGGAAAGATAAAATCGGGATGGATTTGTTTGGATTGGGAATAACTGGAAACGGATGCCTGATTTAGTCAAATCACAACAAATATGACCATGGTAAAAAATTTCTTTAAAATCGCCTTTCGCTATCTCTGGCAAACCAAAATAAGCTCTACCATACACATAGGAGGGCTGGCCATTGCCATGGCGGCGGCTGTGCTTATTCTTCTTTGGAGTCAAAATGAGCTGCGCTTTGACAACTATTATCCGGATGCAGAACGGATTTACCTAAGAGCTGATTACGACACAATTAAAGCAGAATACCCATTTGGTGGGACTTCCCAATACCCTGCTTTCGAGGCCATTCAAGAGAAGGTACCTGAAATAGAGCAAATGGCAATGGCCGGTATTAATGTAGGGAGAAAGGTTTTAGAAATCAATGGCCACCAATTCAAAGAACCAAATGCCCTGATCGTGGGCAAGGACTGGATTGACATGTTTGATTATAAAGTTCACCGGGGAAGCATGGACTATTTTTTCAATAATCCCCGTTCCGTTATCCTGACAAGGTCCAAAGCAGCCAAGTATTTTGGAGACTTGCCCCCATTACAACAAACCCTTTACATTGATTCAATCCCCTATACTGTAGCTGCCATTATTGAGGATATACCTGCCAACTCTTCTTTCCAGCAGGATGTCCTGGTTTCAAATTCCTTTTACAACGAAAGAAAGGGGGATTCTGATGACACAAAATCTTGGGGCATTTTTTCTCAACTTATGTTTATAAAGTTGTACCAAGGTGCTTCTGTTAAGGAAGCAGAGAAAAAAATAAGTGAAATCATAACCAATAATCGGCCGAAATGGATGGCCGATTCACCTAGAAAATCCAAATTGGTTGCGCTTACGGATTTACATTTTGACAGGGACCTCCTTGATCAGACCATTCCTCATGGGAATACCCTCAACCTATGGGTATTTTCCATTCTGGCTATATTACTGCTTGGCGTAGCCAGTGTCAATTTTGTTAACCTGTCCATTGCCAGGATCGGTACCCGTTTAAAGGAAATCGGGATTCGAAAAATTGTGGGAGCGTCCAAACATCATTTGTTTGTCCAGGTAATGGTGGAAACCTTCTTGTCGATCATCATGGCAGCAGGGGTAACGTTGTTGTTGGTTTTATTGGTTCTTCCTGAGTTCAATGCGTTTGTAGAAAGAAACCTTGTACTCAACCTGATGAATCCTCATGTTTTACTGTTAATTCTGGGGATAGTTGTTTTGGTTTTCATTCTAACCAGCCTATATCCAGCTATGGTTTTGGCTACGTTGAAGCCGATAGGGTTGCTTAAAAATCAGGTGTTGACAGTCGTCAGGGATTCAGAAAAGCGTTAGTTACAGGCCAACTTGTATTTACCATTGTGCTGCTTGTGGGCATTGTTACCATCCATTATCAATTTGCCTTTATACAGCAGCAAACCGAAAGTTACCAAAAGGAACAGGTATTTAGGTTACATGTACGCTTGCCTTTAGGCTTTGGATTTGGTGATGAGGATGCAAAAGAACGCCATTGGACCCGGGTGAATAGTATTAAAACCAATTTACTTGCAAGTAGTGCCATTCAGTCGGTTTCTCAAGTCAATGGTACCTCAGTGGTGGATGACAAATGGAAACAGCCTGTTGATATTTCCTGGTCTGGGTACCCGAAAACCCAGGAAACTGTTGACGCAGTGATGATTTGGGCAGACGAGGATTATGCCGAATTGGCCAACCTAACCCTGGTCGCTGGTCGCTGGTTTGAGTCCGAAAATGAGGCCGACCGCTTCAATTTTATCATCAATGAAACCGCTGTTAAAATTTTCGGACTTGAGGAACCTGTAGTGGGCACCGCGTTTTCTACCATTTCATATCAGACCGGATCAGAAGAAATGGGTAGTATTATTGGAGTAGTAAAGGACTATCATCACAAGAGTTTACATGAAAAAATCGACCCAGTCGTATTTTCGCTTGACCCCTATGGAGGTTCTTCTTATTTGGTTAAGGTAAATGCGGAAAATCCAACTCAGGCACTGGACCATACAAAAAAAGTATGGAATGATTTTTCCCCAGAGCATCCATTTGAATATTCGTTTCTGGATGAGGAATTTGACAGGCTGTACAAAGAGGACCGAAGGGCTTTGACGATGAGTATGACATTTGGTGGATTAAGCATTCTTCTATCCAGTTTAGGTCTGTTGGGAATGATCACCGTATCTGTCCAACAGCGCACCAAAGAAATAGGTATCCGCAAAGTGATGGGTGCTAATGTTACAGTGATACTGGCACTTCTTGGCAAAGATTTTATAAAACTGGTATTGGTTGCAATCATCATCGCTTCACCTATTGCCTGGTATGTCATGGACCGTTGGCTGGAAAATTTCGCTTACCGGATTGGTATAGACTGGTGGATATTTGCGGTGGCGGGGCTGGTAGCGATGGTGATTGCCTTGTTGACCTTAAGCTTCCAAACCATCAGGGCAGCTGTTGCCGATCCAGTCGAGGCATTGAGAAGTGAATAATAATAATTATCCAAATTTATTCCTTTCAAAAGTCCAAAGAATGGACACCATTCACGGCTTCGGTTGCTCTCATAAAATTTTACCATAAAATTCCAATGGGTGAAATACTGGAAGCATAGGTGAAGTGAATTTGTAATGCTTTGTCTTTCTGGTAATAAAGTAATCCGCACCAGAATGCAGCGCAGTATAGTATTGCAGCGCATCTTCTTTAACCTTGAATGGCGATGCCAAAGCTTCCAATATTATTGGTTTACCGCCATTGACCACATTACATGCCCCAATAAAATTCAATATTTTTGAGGATGCATCAGCTAACTTATAAATTTCAAAGGACAGGTAAATCAGGTTGGCAATGCTGCTTTCAGCAATTTGAAGGGCAATTTGGTCCTTGGAAGCCATTTCAAGCAATTTGATAGCATTTTCGAAATGGGGTTCCCGTTTAGAAATGATATCAAAAGCAACATCTGTGTCAAGAAAAACTTCAGGCAAACTTCCTTTTAACATGGGATTTAATCAATTCCTTATTCTCTTTTGTGGGCAAGCTCTTTGAGGTTTCAAGCATTTGAAGTAATCTTTCAGCTGCGCGTTGGGGCTCAGTTTTAATTTCGTTGGAACCTTCTTCTTCAAAAATTTCCTCAAACATTCGGGAAAGGGAAATCCCCTTGTTTTTTGCCCTTCTTTTGGCCGCATCTATGATGCTCTTTTTTACGGTTAGGGTCAATTTTGTTTTCATGGTTCTTATGTCACATACGTGTTTAAGAAAATATACGTATTAACTACTTTAAAACTGTTGTCAAAATTTAAAACTGCCCGGTCAATCAGGACTACGATGTGCCATTATAGAAATCTGCTAAATATGCCTTTGGTCAATTTCCAATGGAGGATTGAAGGTTTTTTGTAAATGAAATCTATTATACTTTCCTTATATTTGGTAATGAAAATACCATTCTTGACCTATGGATTAAATGAAAAAGAGTACCTGGCAGTAATGAAAACGGTGGAGTCGCTGTTGGAAAAAGCAACTTTGAAAGGGGGGTTCCATAAACTAACAAAAGGGGAAACAAAGATGTTGTCGGACCTTTCTAAACTAGCTGAAGCCTATGAAGACAATACAATGGAACTTATGCCAATCAAACCCAATACGTTACGGCAAGCATTAGAACTGAAGATGGTAGAGCTTGAGTTCACTCAAGAACGACTGGCTGAGGTTTTGGGTATTGGTGCACCAAAACTGTCCCAGATATTAACCGGTAAACGGGAACCTGATGTTGCCTTCTTAAAAGCCGCACACAAAAAACTCAATATGGATGCTGAATTTTTGTTAACGCATGTATAATTGCTTCTTGGTGTAGTTAATCGGTATTAACAAAACCTAAATCAGGTAAGTATCAAATTGGTTTGGGGTTTCGTCAGCAGGTTATTAAGTCTAATTCAATTTCTTTTTTCCTCAATATTAAAATCGCCCGTTCACGGACATTTTTGTCCGAAAATCAACTTAAAGAAACCGATAAGCAGCCCGAAACGGCTGTATACCTACTTTTTCCTTGGCATAAAACTCGCAAACACACCTTTTAAAATTGCCTGCTTTGGTTAATGTGCTATGCTAAAAAATTATTTCAAAATCGCCTGGCGAAACCTTTTGAAAAAGAAAGCCTACTCCTTTATCAATATTTTTGGGTTGGGGTTGGGAATGACCTGTTGTTTTCTGATTTTCATGTATGTACAGGATGAGCTTTCGGTTGATTCTTATCATGAAAAAAGAGATCAAATATACCGTTTGACCCACGGGACCCTTCCATCCAAGGAGCAAGCTGAAAGTGCCGGGGCCAATCCTTTCTGGGTTTGGCATAATGCACCGGTGGGATCCGCTCTCAAGAGTTATTTTCCTGAAATAGACAAAGTTGTCCAGTTCTCCGGGAGTTCAGATATTTTGTTGACAGATGGTGAAAATTCCTATCAGGAAAACGGCGTATTTTTTATGGATTCGACGGCCTTTGATGTTTTTAGTTGGGAAGTGATTAGAGGTGATTCCAAAACAGCCTTGACGGCACCCTACAGCATGGTGATGACGGAGAGCACCGCCAAAAGGTATTTTGGAAACGAAGACCCTATTGGCAAAATCCTAAAAGGAAGTGACTCACCGGGAAGGTCCGATGCGGGAGATTACACGGTCACTGCCGTCATCGAAGACATTCCGGCGAACTCACATTTTAAATTCAACATGCTGCTTTCTTTGAGTACATTCAGGCAATATTGGCCCGAGGTATTTGATAGTTGGGGATACGTGGATTTCTATACGTACTTTCTGGTCAACGAGAATTTTAACCTCGCCTCCTTTAGGCAGAAAATACCTGAGTTTCTGGCGACAAGGCAAGATAACCCACTCTATACTGTCGATGTGGAGCCGATGAAGGATTTTTACCTTAGATCAGATGCGGACAGACAACCGGGCGAAACGGGGAACCTGTCCAATATTTATGTTTTTTCGGTGATTGGCATTTTCATTTTGGTCATCGCCATGATCAACTTTATGAACCTGTCCACCGCCAGGTCCATGGAGCGCGCCAAGGAAGTAGGCATCAGAAAATCCGTGGGTGCTGACAGAAAGCACCTTATCTTTCAGTTTTTGGGAGAATCCATTATCATCGTGTTTTTTGCCATGTTGGCTTCCATTGTTTTGCTATCTGTGGCGATGCCGCTGATGAATAGCATCACGGGCAAAGAACTGGGGTTGGCAAGGTTTGTTAACTGGCAAACGGTCCCAGCCATGATCGGGGTGTTAATGGTTATTGGTTTATTGGCTGGATCCTATCCGGCATTTGTATTGTCAGGTTTCAGGCCAGTTCAGATTTTAAAAGGTATTTCCGTAACCGATAATAGTGGGGTCAGCCTTAGAAAGGGGCTGGTAATTTTCCAGTTCAGCCTATCCATTATCCTGATTGCAGGGACCCTCATCGTCTATACCCAAATGAATCACCTATTGGATAAAGACATGGGGTTTGACAAAGAGCAGATGTTGGTGTTGGATTACAATTATGATGAAATAGTCAATAGCAGGTCCAATACACTTAAAAGCGAGCTGGAATCAAATCCGGCGATTCTTTCCGCCGCTTTTTCGAGAAGCGTCCCGGGTGGCTATTTTCCAAATGCCGGAACAAGCATCCAAGGGCCTGATGGGGAAATGATTCAAAAAGGCCAGGCCATTTTTCAGGTGGGAATCGATTTTATTGACCACTTTGATATGGAATTGGTGGCAGGCAGGTCCTATTCAAGGGAATATCCTTCAGATTCGACTGCTGCCCTGGTGGTAAATGAAGCCGCCGCCCGCCAATTTGGCTATGCCCATCCGGCTGATATAGTCGGGAAGAAATTTGACCAATGGGGAAGGGCTGGAGAAGTGATTGGGGTGGTAAAAGATTTTAATTTTATTTCGCTCCATCGAAATATTGAACCTTTGACGTTACCCTTTGAAGCCGATGCAAGTCGCTTCCTTTCGCTCAAAGTGAAGCCTGACAGTCTGCAAAAAACCATTTCTGAAGTGGAAGCGATTTGGAAAAACATTGCCCCGCACAGGCCCTTTTTGTATAGTTTTTTGGATGAGGATTTTAACAAACAGTATCAGGCTGATTTCAAGTTCAGAAAAATATTTACGGTGTTTTCAGTGTTAGCGATCCTAATTGCAAGCCTGGGACTGTTCGGCCTAGCCACCTACACGGCAGAGATCAGAACCAAAGAAATCGGAATCAGGAAGGTACTTGGGGCAGAGGTTTCCAGTATTGTAACGCTGCTGTCCAAGGATTTTATTAAGCTGGTGTTGGTAGCGATTGTAATGGCTACGCCGGTCACCTGGTATGCCATGAATAAATGGTTGGAAGGGTTCGCCTATAAAGCGGCGATAGGATGGTGGGTTTATCTATTGGCAGGGATGTTGGCCGTAATAGCCGCAATGGTGACCATTGGTTCACAAGCAGTCCGGGCGGCCCTGGTAAATCCGGTAAATAGTTTGAAGAGTGATTGATTTTGGAGATTAAGACAATGATGCCAAATTCATGAAATCAGGTTAACTCGCGAACAAATAATGGATTAACAAGCAAGATAATTCACCTTGGACTCAACTCAGGAACCATTACGGGCATTTTATGGCCCCTAGCCTTGGCAATTATAACTGATGAATCACTATAAAATCAAATCCCATGACGTACATCGCTATCCCCATTCCAACGAGCTCTAAAAAACAGGACATCCAAATCGAAGTGACGATCAACAACCAAAAACAAGCTCAACACTACAAGGTGGAGTTGTTTTATTGGGAAGATTGTCAGGATCCCAAAGGTCATCGGGCAGACTGTCTTTCCGAAATGCTGTCGCATCATGACCCCAATTGGGGGCTTTATTATATTGGTGCGCCGACGGAAAAATTTGTACCGATTACGTTTGTGGAAAAGAGAGAAGGAGGTAAAATACCTGAGGTTTAAAGAAAAGCCGAGAAGGCAGGGAGGGAAACAAAGTCTTGGAAGAAATTTCACTGCCTTTTTGTGTCAGCAAATTTCTTTTTCAGGCACCTCTCTTACTTCAAAAATCACAACCAACTTATTGACCAGAACGTTGGGTAAGTTGATTGCTATTTTTCTTTATTTGTCCTTTTTTGTATTTTTGAACGAAGAATTTATTAAAAATATTAACTGTTATTATGTCAAACCCTCTAAATGAGACACAATTGGAAATTCTGAAGCTGTTCAGCCATGAACAATCAGAGGAAGATTTGCAGGAAATTAAATCATTACTGGTTACCTACCTTTCTGAAAAAGCTGTAAGGGAAGCGGACAAAGCATTTGAAGATAAGAACTATACGCAGGCGGTTTTTAATAAATGGAAAAAAGAGCATTTTCGAAAACAAGGATAATCAATCATGGTGATTGTTTTAGATTGCAATATTTTAGTAATGAGCCTTACTTCCAGGTCACCATATCATATTATATTTCAATCTTTGGTAAATGGAAAATTTGACTTGGCAATCAACGAAGAAATTATGCTGGAATATGAAGAAATTATCCAAATAAAATACGGAATTCGCACCGCTGGTAGTTTTATAACTTTATTGAAAGAACTTCCCAATGTTCGTTTCACAAATACCTATTACAAATGGAATTTAATAGACGCTGATCCAGAAGATAATAAATATGTTGATTGTGCAATAAGTTCAGGAGCATCTTTTCTAGTTTCGGAGGACAAACATTTTTCAGTTTTAGCATCCATTCCTTTTCCAAAATTACATCTTTTGTCTTTGGATGGTTTTATGAAATTAATTAACACAAAAATGTAAATAAAAAAGAGAAACTAATAAACTCGATTTCTTTTCGGATTTATGTAATTTGATATTGAAGTCTTTTTAATTTTTTATAGTCAAGCATTTATTTTTGTTAAATTTAAGGAATGTGATTCATAAAAAGATGACTTCTAAGATTCTCAAAGTTCTCATGGAACTCCTTAATTTCTTTGAACTGAAAATCATGAAATGATTTTTCACCAGTAAAGAATTAGTTGTGGCATCGGGGTCTTGACTTTTGTTCTGATCGCAATATGGCATGATGGAGGACTGAATGCCTTCCTTTTAATCCCCAAATTGATTATATTCAGGTATGGAAAAAGAGGACAGCAAATCTTCGGTAAAAGAACCCGATTTGAGTTATGGGAACTATACCTATGCGGATTACCTGACCTGGGATATGGAAGAGATGGTCGAATTGATCAAAGGAAAAGTTTTCAAAAAAGCCGCCGCAGCACCAAAGAGAATTCATCAACGTTTGGCTGGATCGCTTTATACGGAATTTCACCTGTTTTTGAAAGGGAAAAAATGCCAGGCCTATATTGCTCCCTTTGATGTTAGACTTCCTGTAAAATCCAAAAAAGACCATAGAATCCATACTGTTGTACAACCGGATATCTGTGTGGTTTGTGACATAGAAAAATTGGATGATAGAGGCTGTGTCGGTGCACCTGATCTGGTGGTGGAAGTCCTGTCACCCGGCAACAAACAACTAGAACTCCAAAACAAGTATAAGGTTTATGAAGAATCCGGAGTAACCGAATATTGGCTGATGGATCCCGAGGGACAGACCCTCCTGATATACACACTGATTCAGGGCAGCTACCAACCCTCACGCTTGATGACCTCCGGGGATACAGCAAAATCCTCGGCCATTGTAGGATTTGAATTGAATTTGGAGGCATTTTTTGAGGAAATCAATTGAAAATCCGAAATAATTTTCATGGAACATCTCCATTGGCTATAGTCAATGTTTTATTCACCCTAATTGGCAGGCCATCCAATCTTTCATGATCCATGGGTTAATGCCGTGTCAATTATTTAATTCTCTCCAATTTTCCTTTCCTTTTGATCAGGTTTTGTCAAAATTATAACCCCATAGTTGCATAGATCACATAAGGATTCTTCGGTAAAAAAATAACCTCTCTCTTTTCAAAATAACGCTGTAGCCTTTAAATGCCATGCTATAGCATTCACCTATAAAACCGACTTTAAGATATTGAAAAATTTAGGGTCGGACTTTTAATTTAACTAATATTTTTCTATGTTTGTAGAATAAAATAACAATAAGTAGAATGAAGTTATCCAAATCCGAAGAAAAGCTCATGGACTTGATCTGGTCTAACGAACCCTTATTTATGAAAGACCTCTTGGAAATCCATCCGCAACCTAAACCCGCCCCAAGCACGGTGGCTACCTTACTGAAACGCATGCAGCAAAAAGGATATGTAGGCTTCAAGTTGTTTGGCAACTCAAGGCAATACCATGCCCTGGTGGAGAAGCCTGATTATTTTTCAGGTCAGGTAAAAACCATAATCAAAGATTTCTTTTCGGACAACCCGCTTCAATTTGCCTCCTTCTTTACCAAAAAAGCAGACCTGACCACTAAGGAGCTAGAGGAAATAAAAAAACTGGTGGAAAATGAAATTGAAAGGAGAAAGAAATGATGATCCTGATCAAATTTATCGCCTGTTCGGCATTTCTAATGCTGCTTTTCCAAATCTTTTTGGCAAAGGAAAAATCATTTCAGCTAAACCGCTGGATACTGTTGGCACTTATTCCCGCCGCCATGATCATTCCTTTCCTAAATATTCCGATATTTTTGCCGCAGCAAAACCCTGTACAGATTGATTACCTTCCTATTGACCTTCCTCAATCTACCACGGTTAACCAATCTTATACAAGTCATAAAGCCCCTTTCTCACCGGTACAATGGTTTCTTGTTGTTTACATCCCAGTGTTCTTCTTTCTGCTTCTAAAAAAATTAAAAGCCCTGAATCAGTTAATTAGCTGGACAAAAAATGCCTCAGTGCAGCACATTCGCGGAGCATTGCTGATTTTATCAGAAAAAGTCTCATCCCCTTTTAGTTTTGGCAACTACATTTTCATGCCCCCAAATCTTTATAAAAAATGCAGTTTAGAGACTGAAATGATTCTAACACATGAACGATACCACATTGCACATCGGCACCAGGTAGACCTTATTTGGATGGAATTACTGACGGCTTTATGCTGGTTCAACCCAGTGGTCTATTTCGTAAAAAAAGCCATGGTTCTTAACCACGAATACCTTGCTGATCAAGAAGTCCAAAAATTTGCTCATCCAACAAAGTACAAACAGCTCTTGCTTGAAGTTGCCGTCAATAACAACTTGGAAATTCTGACCAGTTCAATAGCCTCCTCCGCATTAAAAAATCGATTAATCATGATGAACAAACCCTTAACCAAGACTAGTATGCAGTTGCGAATTTTCATTTTCAGCCTATTAACTTCATTGTTTATCGCAGGTATTTCATTGGAAATTAATGCCCAGCATATACCTGTGCCTTCTACAAGTCAAAAACAAGATCAGGCCACGGATGACACCTATTTTGTGGTTGAGTCACAGCCTGAATTTAAAGGTGGGATGACAGACTTTTACAGGTATGTCATAGGGAACATCGGGTATCCTTTTCGGGCACGGAGAAATGGCATTGAAGGACTGATTGTCGTACAGTTTGTGGTGGAAAAAGACGGTTCCGTTTCCAACGTATCGGCCATGAACGAGATTGCAGGCGGCTGTGAGGAAGAAGCTGAAAGGGTGGTAAGGAATTCTCCGGATTTCAAACCGGGTATGCAAGGGGGCCGCCCGGTTAGGGTAAAAATGGTATTGCCCATACACTTTATCCTTGATAAGGAAAAGGTAGGTCATGACGGTCATCCTATAGGTAAAGTAATCGTAGAAGGAGTAGAGCAAAGAAACGGTAAGTTGGAAGTTGATGCCAACTATGCGGATGGTCTGTGGACCGGTAAAGTGCGAGATCCAGAGGGAAATACGCTTCCAGGGGCAACCGTCCTGATTGTGGATTCTACCAAAGGAACAGTAACGGATATAAACGGGGATTTTACGATATCTGCCAATCCATCCCAAAACCTTGTGGCCAGCTTTGTGGGATATCAGTCTGTGAAATTACAAGGAAATTGAAATTTGGTTGTTAAAAAAATCCTACCGTTTAGACAAGTGCACAAATGGACATAGTCCTAATCCACCATTTTAAAACCCATAGCTGCTACGTGCACTATGCTTCTTTAAAAGGGAAATCCAATTTCGACTTTCTTTTAACCACATAGAAAGATCGTACACATAGGAATTCTTTAATTGGATAAAGGGTCAACATACGTTACTTTAGAAAATACTATGTGCACTATGTGACAAACATTTTTGCCTCTTTGAATAGGAATCCAATTCCGGGTGTCTTTTAACCACTTAGGAACTTAGCACACATAGGGATTAATAAATTAAGAATAAGATTCCCTTCTGGAATTTTAATCTCCATCTTTCATAGCCGGAACTTCAACTTGCTCCCGCTTACTCACCAATATATGATTTTTCAATAGATTTTTGGGGTCTCTTGAAAGAACCCTATTCCCTAAAAGCAGGTAATAAATGCTCCCATATCAGATTAAGCTCAGCTTGCATATTGGAAATAGAAGCCGTTGTGACAATGACCGCATTTTTTTCAGGAAGGATCAGGATAAACTGCCCATCACGACCGTCCGCCCGGTAGGAATTGTGCCGGCTTTGCCATAGCTGGTAGCCATAACCCTGGAACCAATCGGAATCTTCGGAATTGATTTTCAATTCATCTCTATTGGCACCAGCCGGTAATGACGGCACTTGGGCCACAGTTGCTTCATCAAACCAGGATTCGGCAAGGAGCTGTTTGCCGTTCCATTGGCCTTTTTGAAGGTAAAAGAGTCCCAATTTGGCCATGTCTTCCGTCTTTACCTTCAGCCCCCAGCCTCCTATAGCGATGCCCTGAGGGCTTTCGTCCCAGGTGGCTCCGGTTATTCCCAAAGGCCTGAAAAGCCGCGATTGCAGGTAGTCCAAAAGCCGCTCTCCCGTTACTTTGGTAAGTATGGCAGACAACATGTAAGTTGCCAGGCTGTTATAGACGAATTGGTCCCCCGGCTTGTGCTCCATGGGAAAAGCCAAAAAAGCCTTTATCCAATCCGAATCATTGCTGTTGCGTATTGTCCCGGTCGGATCCTCATCGTGGCCGACCGTCATGGTCAGCAAATGCCGTATTTCCAGTGCCTGCTGATGGGCACTGATTTCACTGGGAAGTTTGTCCGGAAAAAAGGAAATAACCTTATCGGACACATCCAACAGCCCTTCCTGAATGGCAAAACCGATACCCGTAGCTGTAAATGTCTTGCTGACGGAAAACATAACATGATTCTTGTTTGCTGCATTTTCACCAAACCACTTTTCATAGGCCACTTTTCCATTTCTTATGATCATCAGGCTGTGAAGGTCCTGCTCGTTGCACTTGACTGCTTCAAGATATTCGTTTATGGCCGTCGGATTGATTTTTTCCTTTTCCAGATCGCTTCTGGTCAAGGCTTTGGCTATGGTAGTAAAATTGACCAGTTCAATGCCATTCCGCACAATCGCCTCCTTTACCTTCTCACTGGTCCAGGTATCGGTGACTCCCTGTCGATCCCTGGCCACATTCTCATAGCCGATATGGCTCACGCCTAGCATTTCGAGATTATCATAGGCGGGGTGGTCCACAAACTGGTAGCTCTTTCCGGCCTCCAGATTTTCCAACATGCGGATAAAAGAATCCTCCTTTTCCTCAGTCGTTCCCTTTGGCCCCTCATAGGTAGCTCGGGAAATATTCAATTCCTGCATTAAGTCAGGGCTGATCAGGAGAAGGTCATATTCCGCTGCAAGGCGGGTTACCATTTTGGCCACATCAGGGTGAAATCCAGTAGATCCCATATGGCCTGAAAGGTGGTTGATCTGAGGAACATGCTTCAGGGCCAATTCAATCTGTGCTCGAAATTCCCGTTCCACCTCCTCCAATTTCCATTGGTTTTCCATGATAGCCAGGCCGGGATAATTGGGGTTTGGCCGTATCATAGGGAAAAAATAGCCATCTGCATCAGTCAAACTGCGGCATGCTGTCAAAGGCCTCCACTTGACACCATCCCATTCACTGGTAATGGCCAGGTGCAGCCCAACCTCCACCCCCGTATTTTCGCTTAACAATTGCACAGCCTCGGGAAACCAGGGTGCCACTGCCATCACTTCTATGGATGTTTCGATCCCATTTACGAAGGTTTCGATGCTGGCCAAATTGGACGATCGGGAAGAGCCCATATCGTCGCCTCTGACAATCAGTCTGGGACCGGTAGGTACCTGGGAATAGGAAAGGCAGGAAACCAATGTAAAAAACAGAATGGAGAGGAATTTCTGGATAGGGCTCATGGTTTCAAATTTTCAGGCAATTTTTTGTTCCTAAATTAAACGTTTATTTGTTAATATCCCCTTAGGAACCGTATTTTTATATTAGCGATCGAGATCCTGATCTATAAAAAGTGAAAGAAAACCGTTTACAAAAATGGATGTTATGACAACAAGTGAAAAACACGATGAGCGAATGGCGACTATGACCTTCGCTTCTGTTTATCCGCATTACCTGAAAAAAGTCGAGCGAAAAGGCCGAACCAAAGAGGAATTGGACCGGGTCATCGAGTGGCTAACCGGCTTTGATGAGCAAAAGCAGCAGGAACTCATTGAAAAAAAGGCCACTTTTGAGACCTTCTTTCAGGAAGCTAATTTAAACCAACACGCAGACCTGATTACCGGAATGATATGTGGGTACCGCATCGAGGACATCGAGAATCCGTTGACACGGAAAGTCCGGTACCTGGATAAGCTGGTGGATGAACTGGCAAAGGGCCGAAAAATGGACAAGATATTGCGGAAAGCATAAAGGTGAAAGGGGTTAATGGTAGCTTATAGTTCGTTTTAATTTAAACCTTCGAAGACCTCGGTTAGAGACATTGATCGTTTGGGTTTCCAAATCCCCGATGGTCTCCTCGCGGGGCGTACACAAAAAAACCCTCGAGGTCGGGAAGACCTCAAGGGTTTTATAAACAGGTTGAATTTAACCGTTCCGGTCAATTAACTCCCATTTCTTTTACGTCGGCGATCCATCGCTTCACTTCTTCTTCCAGAATTCCCAGCGGAAGCGCACCCCCGCCAAGAACGGTGTCGTGGAAACTCCTAAGGTCAAATTGGTCTCCCAACTCCTCCTCCGCCATCGCCCGGAGCTCCTGGATTTTAAGCATCCCAATTCTATAGCCCGTGGCCTGCCCTGGAATGACCAGGTAGCGACGTACTTCGGCCTTGATGGCCCCCTGAGATATGGAGGAATTTTCTGAAAAATACTGGATGGCTTCTTCCTCAGTCCAGCCTTTGGCATGCAGCCCCGTATCTACCACCAGGCGAATGGCCCTCCAGATTTCGTTGACCAACCGACCAAAGTCATAATAGGGATTTTCGTAGCCACCCATTTCCTTAGCCAGAATTTCGGAGTAAAGCACCCAACCTTCTACATAGGCATTGAAACCCATTTGGGTCCGGAATTTAGGGATACCGGTCAGCTCCTGGGCAATGGAAACCTGCATGTGGTGTCCTGGATTCCCTTCGTGATAGGCCACACCTTCCATGGTAGATTTTGGCATGGCATTCATATCGGAAAGGTGGGCATAATACGTTCCCTTCCGTGAGCCATCAGGGGTTCCTTTCGAATAATGCTGCGGTGCGCCATCCTGCTCCCTGAAGGCTTCCACCCGCCTGACCTGCAATTCCGCTTTGGGAAGCAGATTAAAATAATCGGGAAGTTTTTCCGTGATGGCATCCAGAAAAGCTTCCGAATCGTCCAGGTAGGCCTGCCTTCCCTGATCCGTATTGGGGTAGAAAAACTGTTCGTCGGTATTGATAAACTCAAAAAATGCTTTAAGACTTCCCTGAAAACCTACTTTTTCTTTGATTTCCAGCATTTCGTCTTTGATGCGATCCACTTCTTCCAGCCCGATTTGGTGAATCTCATCTGCCGAAAGGTCGGTAGTGGTGGAAACCTTCAACTTATGTTGGTAATAGGCCTCCCCTTTAGGATGCCTGCTGACGCCGGTAGGGGTTTCTTCCAATCCGCGCAATTGAGATCTTAGCCAGGCAATCAACTCCTCATAGGCAGGCTTAAATTGCTCTTTCAACGCCTTATCGACTGATTCCCGAAGAGCTGCTGCTTGACCTTCATCAATTTTATGGGCTGCTTCCAGACTATCAATTTTGGTATTGGCGTCGTTCCATAGCGGTGATCCCTCCTCTCCGGATTCGAAAGGTTGCCCCTGAATAAGTGCCTCCGCCTGTGAAATAACCATTTCATAGGTGAATCGTGGGGGTTTGATACCCGCATCTGTCTGTTTTTTTGCCCGTTCCAACAGTTGCCGGATGGCCCTGCCGGTTTCTCCAATTCTACTGATCAGTGCCTCCATGTCTAATGGTTCGTCTACTTTATGGTAATTGATCAGGGTATTTGGCAGACCGGTATGGACCCCACCCATTTGATGAAAAATATAAGGATACTGCCTGAATTCAGCTTCTTCTCTGGCCACTTCATATTGGTATTGCCATAAGTCAAAAGAAACCTGTGCTTCCGGATTGAGTTGGTCTTTTGAGAAATTCTTCTGCATCTCAGTCACACTGCCCTCCAACCAGGCCAGTTTTTTATCTGCTGCCTCCTCACTCATGTCATCAATTTGGTCATACAGGTTTTTTCGACCCTGGGCCGTCAGTTGCAGAGGACTAAACTGCAGCCATTCCTCATATTGTCCATCCAGCCATTCGTTCAATTCACTGCTAAGGTCTTCTTTCTCCTCAGCTTCCGGGCTGCACTGAAAAAGGAAGGCTACAACGGAAAATAATAGCAGATAGGGTGTCTTGGAAATGTTCATGGGCTAGTGGTATTAAATTGGTGGAAACAGTTCAAAAATACAGTATTTTTTCAATAAATAATAAAGGTGAAACTCCAACTTTCGTCCATAAATGAGGGTACCCTTTTCCACGCATCTTTTATTCCACTACCTTCAACACTCAGACATCACCACATCATCACATCATCAAACCATCCCCTTTCCTACTGCTACAAAAAAACCCGGAAGATCCGGGTTTTTTATTTTTTAGGAAATAGCTGAAATTATTATTTCAGAAAGAGCATTTCCCGGTATTTCACCAATGGCCAGTATTCGTCGTCCACCAGCAACTCCAGTTTATCGACTGCATACCTTATTTTATCAAAATAGGCATCCTTTACGTCGGAGCTGTATAGTTTTGCCCTTTTTGCAACATCCTCCTCCTTATTGACCCTTTTCCTTGCCTCAATCATATTGCTGACATTGGATTTCAGGGATTCTATATGCTTGGAAATTTCCTCGATGGTATCGATCGCTGCCCGGTGATCCAGCCCCAACCCTTTCAAGCCATTCGCATTGACTATCAATTTATTTTGATAGAGAATGGCGGTAGGAATAATGTGGTTAAGTGCCAAATCGCCCATCACACGGGATTCAATCTGTACTTTCATCACGTAATTTTCAAGCCTGATCTCATGACGGGCATGCAGTTCTTTTTCGTTTAACACATTGTGTCGTTTGTAAAGATCTGCCACTGGCTTGGTTAAAAGAACATCCAGTGCTTCCGCTGTACTTTTCAGATTGGACAGTCCGCGCTTTTCAGCTTCTTTTTCCCACTCTTCGGAATAACCATCGCCTTCGAACCTGATATTCTTACTTTCCTTGATATATTTTCTCAACACATCGACGATGGCCAATTTCTTTTCTTTACCGCTATCGATTTCTTTGTCGATATCCTTCTTCAATTCTTTGAGCACATCGGCAACAATCACATTCAATGCGGTCATCGGTCCGGCCGGGTTGGCGGTGGATCCTACGGCACGGAATTCAAATTTATTTCCGGTAAAAGCAAACGGAGAAGTTCGGTTACGATCCGTATTGTCCAATATGATTTCCGGGATTTTAGAAATTCCCAGCTTCATGTACATATTGTCCCCTTTTTCGATTTTGATATTTCCGTTTTTCTCCAGTTCATCCAGAATTCCGGTAAGGGTAGATCCAAGGAATATGGAGATAATTGCCGGAGGAGCTTCATTCGCACCCAAACGGAAGTCGTTACCTGCAGAAGCAATACTTGCTCGTAGCAAGTCTGCATTCTTATACACCGCCTTGATAGTGGCTACCAGGAAGCACAGAAATTGCAGGTTTTCCCTGGCAGAATTGCTGGGCTGAAATAGGTTAACACCCGTATCCGTGATCAGGGACCAGTTATTGTGCTTTCCACTTCCATTCAGTCCGGCGAAAGGTTTTTCGTGAAACAAAACCTTCAGCCCATGTTTTTCAGCCACCTTTTCCATCACATCCATCAGCAACAAATTGTGATCAGTCGCTTTGTTGATGTCTTCAAACAAGGGAGCTACTTCGAACTGACCGGGAGCCACCTCGTTGTGTCGGGTTGAAACAGGAATCCCCAATTTCAGGGCTTCTATTTCAAAATCCTTCATGTATTCCTTGACGCGGGAAGGGATGGATCCGAAATAGTGATCATCCAATTGCTGTCCTCTGGCAGGGTTGTGACCAAAAACAGTTCTACTGGCCATCACCAAATCAGGACGGGTAGCATACAAGGCCCGGTCAATGACAAAATATTCCTGCTCCACACCCAGGGAAGGATTGACCTTCTTAACGTTTCGGTCGAAATACTGGCAGATATCTACCGCCGCATTGTTGATCGCTTCGGTAGATCGAATGAGTGGGGTTTTAAAGTCCAGCGCCTCTCCCGTAAACGAAACAAATATAGTAGGAATACAAAGCGTCTGATCAAAAATAAAGATGGGCGAACTGGGATCCCAGGCCGTATATCCCCGGGCTTCGAAAGTGGTACGGATTCCTCCACTTGGAAAGGAAGAAGCATCCGGTTCCTGCTGCACCAAGGCACTGCCTTTGAATTTTTCCATGCCTGACAAGGCATCGAAGAAGGTATCGTGTTTTTCTGCAGTGGATCCGGTCAGGGGCTGAAACCAGTGCGTGTAATGGGTCGCACCTTTAGACAAGGCCCAGCTTTTAACAGCGGTGGCAACCTCATCAGCGGTTGACATATCTATTTTAGTTCCTTTGTCAATTGCTGTGCTGACTTTCTTAAATACAGGAGAAGCCAGGGTTTCCTGCATTTCTTTCAAGCCGAACACCTGTGATCCGAAATAATCGGAAATTTTTAAGGAGGGAGCTACAGCAGTAACCTTTGGTCTGCTCTGCACCTTCATTAATGCTTTTTGTCTTAGTGTTGCCATTGTTAGAGTTTATGGTTTAAAAACTACTTACAAATGTAGAAAAATAAATGAATTTTTAACAAAAATGGTGAAAATTAGAGGGAAGTGAGGCAATATTTACACTTTTGTCAAGAAAATACGGCCCTTTATCCATTAGACCCGCTAAAAAACCCTTCTTTCGCGAATTTTTTTGCAGAAATGGAAAAGCCAAACCTATTCACTAAATTTGCAACCGGGCAAAGAAATACCTTCGGTTTGAAAAAAGTAGCATTTTATACACTCGGTTGTAAATTAAATTACGCAGAAACCTCAACCATCAGCAGGATGTTTGAGCAAAAGGGGTATCTCAAGGTCTCCTTTGAAGATAACCCGGACATTTTTATTATCAATACCTGCTCGGTTACCGAGAATGCAGATAAGAAATGTAAAAAAATCGTTCGGGAGGCCAAGAAAATTTCCCCCAACGGATTTGTAGCCATTATCGGTTGCTATGCCCAACTGAAACCCAAGGAGATTTCAGAAATCAAAGGCGTCGATGCGGTATTGGGAGCTGCCGAGAAATTCAGACTACTGGAGTTGCTGGATGATTTTGCCGTGCAGCAGGAGGCAAGGGTTTTTGCTTCCGAAATTCAGGAAGCGCAGGAATTCCATCAGGCCTTTAGCATGCACGATCGTACCCGCACCTTTCTGAAGGTTCAGGATGGCTGCAATTATGGATGTGCTTTTTGTACCATTCCGCTAGCCAGGGGAAAAAGCCGTAGTGAAACCATCGCCAATATTCTTCGATCAGCGGAAGAGATCGCCCGCACAGATGTAAAAGAGGTGGTCCTAACGGGAGTGAATATTGGAGATTTCGGTATTCAAGAGGGCAAGCGTAAGGAAAAATTCATTGACCTGATTCAAGCCCTGGATGGGGTCAGTGGCATCGACCGCTTTCGTATCTCTTCGATCGAACCGAACCTGCTGACAAACGAGGCCATCACCTTTGTATCGCAGTCAGCCCGGTTTGTACCTCATTTTCATATTCCACTGCAATCAGGCAGCAACGCCCTGCTCCGGAAAATGGGGCGGCGGTACCTGAGAGAATTGTACCGGGACCGGGTAGAAAAAATAAAAACCCTGATGCCCCACTGCGGCATAGGAGTAGATGTGATCGTCGGTTTTCCAGGAGAAACAGAGGCACATTTTCTAGAAACCTATGAATTTCTGAATGCGTTGCCCGTATCGTATTTACACGTCTTTACCTATTCGGAGCGCGCCAATACCCGGGCAGCCGAAATGGAAGGCGTAGTACCCATGAAAATCAGGAACCAGCGGTCCCGCATGCTGCGAATTCTCTCCGAAAAAAAGCGAAGGGCTTTTTATGAAGAAAATCTGGGCAAAACCTTTCAGGTGCTATTTGAGGAAGACGTAACCGCTGGCTACATGCAGGGTTTCACTGAAAATTACATCCGCGTGAGTGCCAAATACGATCCGGTACTAATCAATGAAATCAAAACCGTCACGCTGACCGAAATAAATGACAAAGGAACGGTAGAGGTATGGGAACCGGAAAACGTGATTGCCAGTCACTGATGTGGGGGTAACGATTATATGCATTTTGCCGGGCAGCGGCATATCGGTTTGGTGTTAGGTGGTTAGGCATTTCCTCACATCCCCACATCATCACATCATCTCTTCGTCTCTCATTCACTAAGTCAAAAAAACGACCGGCGGTCAGGTAAATTGGGGAATTTATCCATTAGATACTGGAAGATTGGCTAATATCGCTTAAATTGGTTCAGTATTTAATTGATTGAACCCATTCGACTATTCCATGATCGCTTATCCACGGTGTTTTTACCTTGCGCTGGCCTTTTTGCTAACCATTTCTTTTTCATTTCCATCTTCTGCCCAGTCCCTGCCAGAGGATACAGTGGATCCATACGGGCCTATTTTGCTTTCCGAAAACGGAAGTTGGTGCTGGTTTCAGGATGAACGTGCCCTGCTGATCGATGATAAGGTGCTGTTTACCAGTGTAACTTCCGAAGGGTACAATACGGTAAGCGAATGGGACTTAAACAACCACCAAACCATTAGCAAGGTGCTCACCGAAGGCAGCCTCCCCGCAGACGATCACAACGTGGGGGCACTGATGCTGCGACCCGATGGAAAAATCCTGACCGTTTACTCCGGCCATAGCATTGATAGTCTGGTAAGATTCCGAAGCACCCGGGAACCCTTCGACATCCGCAGCTGGGAAGAAGAGTCCACGGTTCAACACCAGGGCCGGGTATGTTATGCCAACCTCTACCACCTGGAAGAAGAAGGCAAAACCTATAATTTTTTCCGGGGCAATGAAAACAATCCCCATTACCTGGTCTCTGAAGATTTTGGAGAAAGCTGGGAATCCGGAGGCAGGCTGTTCCAGTTTGAAGGGAGATCGTACCTGAAATACGTTTCGGATGGAAAAAGTCGCATACATTTTGTAACGACCGACGGCCATCCCCGGCATTTCAATAACAATATCTACCACGGCTACCTGGAAAATGGCCGGGCATACCGTTCCGATGGAACGCTGGTAGGACCATTGAGTACAGGCGAAACCAGTAATTTAAAGCCTTCAGATTTTACCCTGGTCTACGATGGCGACCTGCAAACCCGGACGGATGTAGCCTGGACCAGCGATATACAGTTGGACGAGGAAGGCATGCCGTACTTCGCTTTTTCGGTGACCAAAGATCCTATCAGCAGGGGCGAAACCGTAAATACAAGCCTGGGAGGTTTTGACCACCGGTACCACGATGCCCGATGGGATGGCAGCAATTGGGTTTCAACGGAAATGGCTTACGCGGGTAGCAGGCTTTATCCCGGAGAAAATGAATACACCGGACTGATCAGCCTTCACCCCAGCAGCAAAAACATTCTCTATTTTTCCGCAGATGTGCACCCTGAGACCGGACAACCACTGCTGGTAAATGGAGAACGAAGGTATGAGATCTTCCGGGCGGAACGGCAGACGCAGGATAGTCCCTGGCATTTCAGCCCCGTGACCTTCGGATCTGCTGAAGATAACATTCGTCCCATCGTACTCGCGGATTCAAACCGGGAGGTTATCCTTTGGCTTTCGGGCAGGTACAGTACCTATAGGGATTACCAATTAAAAGTATATGGCAAAATCCTGCCCAGCCCAGCAGAAAACAATATAGGGAAAGATAAAAAAATTACCTTTCTGATCAGTAAGGATCCGGATAATTACGAAGCGGATCTGACGGTTCCTTACCTGGCGATGAAGCTCGCAAAAGAAAACGGCTACCAAACCCAGGTAATCCTGGGGGAAGGCGAACGAACGGCCTTTCATTTACCTAAGCTGGAAACCATCGGTGATAGTGATCTACTGGTGTTATTTCTGCGAAGAATAGCCCTTTCTACAGATCAGATGGTACTCATTAGAAATCACCTTCAGGAAGGAAAACCGGTGATCGGCATACGAACGGCCAACCATGCCTTTTCGGTGCGTGAGGAAATTCCTTCCGGATTTGTAGACTGGTGGGACTTTGTGCCGGAGGTGTTGGGGCATGAAAACAAAGGATATGGGCCAGCCACCGAAAAAACCTACATTCAATTTATTAAAAAACCGGGAAAGGGTCTTTTATCAGGGATCGATCGGCAAACATGGAAGAGCGATGGCAATTTGTATCTGATTGGCAATAGCCTGGACCCGAAGGCTAAGGTACTGGTAAGTGGCATCTCCTCTGGAAAAAGCAACCCGATTGCCTTTAGACGAAAGGCAGGGAAAAGCAAGGTTTTTTACACCTCGCTGGGGTATCCTACCGACTTCACCCATCCCCACTTCCTGCAACTAATGAAAAATGCCATCCAATGGACATTAAAATAAATGATCATGGCATCAAAAACGGCACGCGCACATGGAAAACAAACGAATCAAACCCCTGGCATTATCCCAGTTTCCTATTTTCACCTTGTTGTTGGTGATGTGGGCAAGTCTGCCGCTTTTCGGGCAAAATAGCATGAACTGGAAAATCGGAACGGATAAATTCAAAATCACGCCACAGGCTCCCCTCTGGATGGCCGGTTATGGGCACCGGAACCAGCCAGCCCAGGGGAAGTTTAGCGAACTTTGGATCAAGGTAGTGGCTTTTGAGGATCAACAGGGTAATTCAGCCGTCTTGCTCACATCCGATCTACTGGGATTTCCTGGGGAAATGTCAGAGAAGATTCGCAGGGTCATCCACGAAAAACACGGGCTGACCAAATCTCAAGTGATTCTCAACAGTTCCCATACCCACTCCGGGCCAGTACTGGAGGCCGCCCTGTATGATATTTACCCACTGGACGAGGAACAGCGACAGCATATTTCGGAATACAGCCGCCAACTGGAGCAGGACATCGTAGAAAGCGTGGGCAGGGCCTTGGAGAACAGGGAACCTTCCCGGGTTTATGCCGGGAACGGTACCGCCCGGTTTCAGGTGAACCGGCGAAACAACAAGGAAAGTGAAATTCACCTGCTGACCGAACTGAAGGGCCCCATAGACCATGCTGTTCCGGTGATCAAAATTACCGACTTACAGGATAACCTTACGGCTGTTGTTTTTGGTTATGCCTGCCATCCTACCGTGCTGAGCCAATACTCCTGGTCTGCCGATTATCCGGGATATGCGCAGGAAGCGCTTGAGGCAAATCATCCGGGTGCCATGGCCCTCTTTTTTCAGGGGGCTGCCGGGGATCAAAACCCACTTCCCCGACGCACACTCCCACTGGCCAGGCAGTATGGAAGCGCATTGGCCGCGGCAGTAGAAAGGGTATTGGAAGAAGACATGAAATCATTGGAGCCGGAATTAAGCCACGCCTATGAAGAAATCGACCTGGCGCTGAATCCTCCCATGAGCCGGGAAACCTTGGAAACGATGATAGCCGAAGAAAATGGCTATATGAAGCGATGGGCCGAACGGATGCTAGAGGAACAACAACGAGGACAAAAACCCGATTCCTCCTACCCTTTTCCCATACAAATCTGGAAGTTGGGAGAGCAGGTTCTTTTCTCCATGGGAGGGGAATCCACCATCGGATATGCCAACCGCCTGAAAGCCAAATATGGGCCGGAAGTATTTGTAATGGCCTATAGCAACGATGTCATGGGATACATCCCCACAGAAACCATCTTAAAAGAAGGGGGATACGAGGGCTATTCCTCTCAAATGGTCTATGGCCTGCACAACACCTGGAAAGCCGGTTTGGAAGCGCAAATTCTCTCCGCTTTTGATACCCTGGCCCGACAACTAACAATTACTGAAAATCCTTAATTCAACATCTCAAAACAAATAGTATGGAACGACTCAAATATGTATTTCTAATTGCCATGGTAGGCGTTTTATTTTTAGGTACTACTCAATTGCAAGCACAGGGTAGCGATTACGAGGTGTTATTTGACGGGCAGTCCTTGGAAAAGTGGCGAGGGAAACAGTCCGCTGATTTTCCTCAAAAAGGATGGAAGGTGAAAGATGGCTTGCTTTTTTTGGATAGCAAGGGAGGGGGAGATATCATCACCCGAAAAAAATACGCTGACTTTGAATTGGTATTTGAATTTAACCTCACCCCTTCCGCCAATAGTGGTATCAAGTACTTTGTGGACACACTTTACAATGGAGAAACGGGGAAAATGATGGTAAATGGCCCTGAATATCAGATAATTGACGATTACAATTACCCTGGCATAAAAGAAGACCCCAACGGGCTGAGTTCTACCGCTGCTGCGTATCTCTTTTATCCTCCAAAAAATAAAACCCTTCACCCTGCCGGAGAATGGAATACGGGCAAGATTGTGGCCAAAGGAAAAAAAGTAACGCACTGGCTCAATGGTAAAAAGGTGGTCAGCTACCAGCGTGGGAGCAAGGACTTTCTAAAAAAGAAAGCATCCAATAAGTTTAAAGACGACACCGAATATGGAGAGCTGGAAAGCGGTCATATCCTCCTGACCGACCATGGCGATAAAGTGTATTTCCGGAATATCAAAATCAAGGAATTATAAATCCGGAATTGAACTGATGTGAAAAATCGGCTCTGAATGGGAATAGGGACGTACCTTTTTTTCTCGCGGTGAACGCAAAGAAGACGCGGCGGGTGCTTTCTTGCTAAGTACTTCTGCTGGAAGACTCCCCGTTGCGGTCTCTGCACCTTTGCTAAGATCGTGGCGTGAAACCCTCAATTTTTCTCGCGGCGACCGCAAAGAAGGCGCGGCGGACGCGGCGAGGGCTTTTATGCTTTCCTAATACATTATCCGCTATTCTGCTTGTTTGAAGTAATGCATCCCCGTGTAGTAAACCCGCTGCGGGCTCTGCGAATTCGCTGCGATCGCTGCGTGAAACCCTCTTTTTTTCTCGCGGCGGCCGCAAAGAAGGCGCGGCGGACGCGGCGAGTGCTTTTATGCCTTCCCAATACATTATCCGCTATTCTGCTTGTTTGAAGTAATAAATCCCCGCGTAGTAAACCCGCTGCGGGCTCTGCGAATTCGCTGCGATCGCTGCGTGAAACCCTTGTACATACATCTGCTTATTTATATTCCTCCAGCATCAACTCCAGCCTGTCTTCCATATGCTCGTTGATTTTCGAATCGCGGGTCAGTTCCCAATAGCTCTGATCCGTTAAGACCAATACCTGTGTGGCGACGATCCAGCTTTGCGTCCAACCCGTGAGGGTACCCCAGGCTCCCCAGCCCACGTCGGCATTAGAAGCCCAGAATTCCCATCGTTCGAAGTCAAAAGCGCGGAACCAGGCACCATCAATGTCTTCAAACCGATCGCTTTTTACTTGTATTCTTGTCAAAAAATCGGATAATTTCTGCAAAGCGGCTACATACTTGGGATTACCCGTGGCCTGGGCTGCCTCATTCAGACTAAAAAACGCAAAATTACTGGTATACAACATATCGGCAATGGGATCACCATTTTCAAAAATAAGGGGAGCCTCGTGCAAACCATACTCCTGATTGGATCGGGTACGACCATACCTTCCTTTATCGTTGCCTCCCAATTCTTCCCGGATGGCCCCGCTTTCCACCTGGTTTTCCAATAACTTGCTTACAATACGGTCCAGCCAGGCGCGGTGTTCAGGGGTATCTTCCACCCGGACCAGCCAGGCCAGGGGCAAAATCATTCGGGCCCTTTCCTGCTGTATGCCATTGGTCCACAGCCATTCTTCAGGATAGGCATCCATGGTGATTCTAATGGCTGTTTTTGCCTTTTCCAAAAGTGGTTCGTAGCCGGTTTTATCATACAACCACAGGTAGAGAGCCCACATCCAGGATTCAAAATGAGGTGCCGGGTTGACGAGATCCCTATTCCAGTAATGCTTCCATCCCAGTCGCTGCAAATCCTTATTTTCAATCCGGTTGATTCGAAAACCTTGCTTGCCCGTGGTTCGGAAATTGGCAAGAATGGCTTCGGTCATTTCCTGATTCCAGGTATCCCTTTCCATAAAGGCCATGGCACCCAAAATCCCCAGAATGGCGCGGGCATTATCGTCACCATAATAAACATGGGGATGGGTATGGGACCAGCCGATCAAGCCGAAGGCGGCTGAATCGGGATGGTTTCGGGGACCCTTTCTTAAGTTTTCGCTAAAAATAAAGTCTACCAAATTTTCGGCAATAGTAAAATGATCCGGCTGATCCAATAAGCTCCCGGCAGCAGCCAGGGCAAAAGCTCCCTCCCCTTGCACATCGGCCCTGATCCAATAGCGGTATTGCTGGCTGCCATCGAAATAAATATTGGAAGAGTGTCCTTCCAGCAGGCCCTCGCTCCCATCACCAATAGGAAAATCCCTGGGAACCGGCGGTCCAACTGGATTCGTCCCGTCTCCCTGGTAGCGCAACCAGCGGTCTTTCCATTCGGGGTGTATATAGAATTTCCCTCTGGAAAACCAGTCTACCCCATTTTTTACGCTATTTTCCTTGTCTGCCCGGGTGAGTGGCCTATCGGCATCAAAGGCAGGCTCCAGGTAGCGTGGCCAGTTCGAAAAGGTAAACTCCTGCTTATCGGTAAGTTGAGTGATCAGGTGCGCCCATACCTTTTTCCAATGCTCCTGAGGTCCATACCGGCCTTTGGCAAAGTCAGAAAGCTTTGTCAAGGCAACAAAACCCGAACCCTTCGAAACTAACAATGGGTGCACCGGCACCCCTTCCAATCCGTAGGGAGCAGTATCTAAACCAGCCACTTTGGCCAAAACCAACAAGGGATCGGAGGCCTCCACGGGAATCAGGTGGCAGTCATTGATGCCCAAAATGCGCATGGCCGGGAGGCTTTCTCCAAAATGATCCCCCGCTACCACTCCCCTTTCCAGCCGCGTTCGCATCACTTGGCCCTGGCTGTTTACCCCCGGAATGTCTTCCGGAAACTCCAGGTAATAACGCACGCGCTTTTCGTTCATAACTTGAAAAAAATCCTTTGCTAGCTGAAGCCTGTGGCGGGGGTACTGGTCTGCCAGCAAGAGCAGCGTAGCCGCTGGGGGAATCTCATTCATGGCGGTTTCGCTGTCGGGGTAAAATTCCAACTTAAAACCTTCTCCTGAAAGCCAGCCAAGCAAATCGGTTTCGGGTTTTCCCACCACATGAATGGTTTGTCCCCTACCATTGCTACCATTCAATACCAACATAACCAATAAAAAGAAGCCGTACTTGCGCATAAAAGAAAGGATCTGTCTCTAATAACTATCAACAGGCAATATACGGCATTAGGCTTGGATCTGAAACCCCAAAGTGAGGAGACAAATTGAATTTTACCGGTAAAATTTAGGAATTATAATACATTGACTTGCAATTATTTAGCCATCCACTTGAAATAATCACTAAGGAATAGTGAAAAAGAACAGAAATTCTTAAATTTAAAAAAACATTCTTTAAATCAATTAAAATGCATTTCAGATTCTTATTCGCATGGATTCTTCTTTTTTCTGGCGGAAATGCGAGCTTTGCGTCGGATCTGGCTTTTAAAGATTCCATACTTAGGGAAAGTGCTCCTGGCGAGCAGTCCTGGAGGATCATAAATAAGGGAGCTGGTGGAAATAATTCCATGGATCTGTTGGCAAGGCTGGACGGGGATGTATTGACTGAAAACCCCGATATGGTTTTTATCCTGGCGGGCATGCACGACATGATTAACCTGCATAAATTTTTGGATTACGGCACTTTTCGGAAATCTTACCAAAAGATCATCAGCAAGCTTAAGGAAGCGGGAATAGAAACGGTATTAATGAACCTCACCCCGGTAGATACCAACGCCATTTCCGGCAGGTATGAATTATCTTTTTTTGATTCCCCACCTTTAATGCGAATCCAAAGGGCAAATGAAATCATCGCCGATCTGGCCAAAGTAAACGGACTGCCGATGATTGACCTCTATCAGGAATTTATTTCCAGAAACTCTCCCAATCCCGGCAAAAGTTCGCTGATTCGGAACGTAGCTAATTCCGGAAAAGCAGATGGAGTCCATCCTACCAGTGAAGGTAATCGAATCATTGCCGAACAAATTTTTAACTTTTTAGTCGCTAAGGGAAAAATAACGGAAAAGAAAAGCATGGTCTTTTTTGGTGATAGCATCACTTTTGGGCAGGGAGTAGAAGGAAGCGGTACCAGCCAGGGGCAGACGTTTCCCGCCTACCTTAAAAAAATGATCCAGTGGGATGAATTGGCACCCTACTTTTCCATTCCTTATGAATACGAAGAAGTGGAAGGAAATTTCAGTGATCCATTCGTTTTCGATGATGGTCAGGTGGTAAATGACCTGGCCGATTGGAAGGAAAGAAGAAAAGAAATCCTTCAAAAATGGCACGAACTAATGGGGAAATGGCCGGAGATGAATACACAGCCAACGTTCGAAATTTTAGATACCAGGGAAAGAGAAGGTTTTGTCCAAAAAAAGATTCGATTTGAGTGGGTTCCCGGGCAATGGACCGAGGGCTATTTACTGCTTCCCCATGGTGCTGAAAACCGGCCAGCGGTAGTTACCGTTTATTACGAGCCGGAAACAGCTATTGGCGAGGGAAAACCTAACCGTGATTTTGCACTGCAACTGGCAAAACGCGGATTTGTTACCCTATCCCTTGGCACCAAGGCCACCACAGAGAATCAAACCTATTCGATTTATTATCCGCATATTGACAGTGCCAGGGTACAGCCCCTTTCCATGCTGGCCTACGCGGCGGGCAACGCCTGGCACCTCCTTGCTTCCCTCCCCGAAGTGGATAAGAAAAAAATTGGTATCACCGGCCATTCTTATGGTGGTAAATGGGCCATGTTTGCTTCCTGCCTCTTCGAAAAATACGCAGCGGCAGCCTGGTCGGATCCCGGAATCGTATTCGACGAAACCAGACCGGACATTAACTACTGGGAACCCTGGTACCTGGGCTACCATCCCAAACCCTGGAGGGACCGGGGAATTCCTACCGAAGAAAATCCTGCCAAAGGGCTCTATCCGGAGTTGGTAAAAAAAGAAATGAACCTTCACGAATTGCACGTACTGATGGCTCCAAGACCTTTTTTGGTTTCAGGAGGCTCGGAAGATTCGCAGGACCGTTGGGTTCCTCTGAATTACAGCTTGAGAGCAAACAATTTGTATGGAGCAAAAAACCGGGTCGGCATGAGTAACCGTCCGGACCATTCTCCAAGTCCCGATTCCAACGAAATCATTTATTCATTTTTTGAATACTACCTCGCTCCCTGAAAATCAACCAAAAAACCTATTGAAGTTTTCCCTGACAAATACATCGTCATTCAGCCAGGGGTAATCGGCGTAGATCCGGTCGATCTCTTCTACTTGCCCTGGAGATAATTTTTCTTTCTCACTGAGGCACCAGATTCCGGATAGCAATCCTTGTCTCCTAAGAATCTCGTGAATACCGGAAATACACCCCTTAAATTGATGTTTGGGATCAAAAATTGCCGCATTGGCATCGGTAATCTGCACCCCAAGCTCTAGAAGTTCTCTTATTCCTTCTCCTTTATTATCCAGACATTTTTTCACTTCTTCGAGCAGGGTTACCGCTTGGGAAGTCCAGACGGCCCAGTGCCCTAACAACCCGCCAACGATCCTTTTGGTTACCTTTTGCCCATTTACCAGCAGCGTATAATCCGTCAATAAATCGGCAACGATATTGTCATCGTTGCCTGTGTACAAGGCTATCTGCTCCGGCCTCCCGGAAGCACATACCGCCCGTACCACATCCAGGGTTTGGTACCGGTTAAAAGGAGCCATTTTTATGGCTTTTACATTGGGAATCTGGGCAAAATCTTTCCAAAAGTCATAACTCAATAACCTCCCGCCAGCGGAAGGCTGCAGGTAAAACCCAAAGAGGGGAATTTGTTCGCCTACTTTCTCGGCCCGGGCAATTAAGTCCTTTTCAGACCAGTCGCCCAATCCTCCCGCACTAAGTAACCCCAAATCGTAGCCCAGGTCTCTTGCCAGCACTGCTTCATCCAGTGCCTGTTGGGTATTCCCCACGATTCCGGCCACCTTAATAAAGGGCCGATCAGGTGCCGCTGCCTTAACTTCTTCCATGGCCATTTCCAAAACCGGTTTGAACAAACCGTATTGCTTATCGCGAATTTCAAACTGGGTGCTATGTACGCCTACCGCCATGCCACCGGCACCAGAGGCCAGGTAATAACGTGTCAATGCCCGTTGGTGCCTTTCGTCCAACTGGCGGCGTTCATTCAATGCCAACGGATGAGCAGGGATGACGGTGCCTTCCTGCAGTTGCTTTTCTATTCGGGGGGCTATCGGATGCATAAGAATCTAAAATTTTCCTTCTCTTTCCTGAAAATGGGTTGGTTTGTTTAAGGTAGCACCATCCTCCTGTATCCAGGCTGCAGTCATTTCTATCATCTCCAGCAGGGACACGGAAGGATAGCCAAACAGGCGGTGGCAAAGGGAGGCATTGCTTAATAAAGCCATGGGCTCGGGTTCATTGATAAACACCGGTGTTTTGTTTAGGAGCTCACCAAATTTGGCTGCGACCTGGCGTATACTCACGGTCTCCGGGCCGGTCACATTAAGTAGCCTGGGAGGGCTGCTAACATGTAACAGGGATCGAATAGCTATTTCATTGGCATCTCCCTGCCAAATCACATTCATGTGGCCACTTCTCAAATCAATGGGCTGCCCCTTTTCCACCATCTTACCAATTTCCAGGAGGTTTCCATACCGCATATCAATGGCATAGTTCAGTCGGTAAATCAGCATGGGAATCCGGTATTGATGGCTAAAGTATTCAAAAATCCGTTCCCGGCCCAAACAGGATTGAGCATACTCTCCCAAGGGTTCCGGCAGGGTGGTTTCCGACGCGCCCCCGGAAGCATAATGCACAAAGGGGTATACATTTCCGCTGGAAAAAACCACTATCCGCGAATCCCTGAATTTTTCCGACACCCTTCCGGGCAGGTAGGCATTCATTGCCCAGGTAGTGTGCGCCTCGCCGCTGGTTCCGAATTTTTTACCTGCCAGGTAGATGACATTTTTTGCAGGGGGCAATGCCTGCAGGTCCTCGTCATGGAGGAGGTCTGCACGAATGCATCGAACACCCTCCTGTTCCAGTTCCTGTTTTATACTTTCGTCTGAAAACCGGGATACCCCGATCACCTCCTTCTTAATGCCGGCCTCTTGAATCGCCCGTACCAGCAACCTGGCAAGACTGGGTCCCATTTTACCGGCCACCCCCAACAGAAGAATATCACCATCGATTTGATGGATATCCTTCACCAATGCGGGCGAAGGCTTACTTAATTTTTCTTCGAGTGCTGCTATGGTTTTCATGGTTTACGCTATTTGGGGTTTACTAGCTTACTGGTTGCAATTTTTAAACATTTTATCTTAAATGAAACTTTTTCACTAAAAGAACAGGACGTAGGCATTGCTGACTGCCAATGTCAGTAAAACCAACAATCCAATGGCTCCCAGCAATCGGGTCCCTATCCCATTTTTCATATTTCCCATTATTTTTTCATCATTTCCGATCAGGAAGATGCCAAGGCCAATAAACGGAACGGCAAAAATGGTAATGCCCTGGGCAAAAACAATCAACTCCAACGGCAGGCGCCCAAAAATCAATGCCACAGCCGCCCCTATGACGATGACCAGGGTGATTAAAACCTTCACCCGAACACTATTCAGGTCCCTGCCCATGGATAGTGCGTCTGCCAACAAGGTACCACCAATGGTGGCATTGCCCAGAAGCGAGGAAAAAGAAGCGCCAAACAACCCCACCATAAATACCAGGAAGGAAAATTTGCCATACACAGGCTCCAGGGCCATGCCCATATCCGCAGCAGAATTGACTCCGATGCCCTTGGGATACAGAATCGTCGCCGCACTTAACATGATCATTGATGAAATCAATCCTAATACGACTATTCCCGTGAAGCTCTCTCGAAGGGCATCCCCTTTCTGTTCTTTTTTCCATCCTTTTTCCTGCACCAGATAAGCCTGGTAAAAAGCTCCGGCAATGGAAAAACTGGAAGCTACCAACGCAATTACCAAAATAAAAGCCCCTGGAGGAATCGAAGGTGTAAAACCGGATACAATATTATCAAAAGAGGGTGGGGCCAACACAAGGGTGAAAAAAAATGAAACTACCATGATGGTCACCATGACGATCATCACTTTTTCCAATATGCGGTAAAACGATTTGAAGAAGAGCAGGGAAATGGCTAACAGGGAGATGATCAATATCCAGACAGCGTTTGAACTGCCCAGGGATTCGGATAATGCCATGCCAGCACCTACTGTATTTCCAGCCTGAAAAGATGCCGTTACAAAGAAAATCCCCAATCCTGCCACCCAGGCTGCCAGGTTTCCCCATTTTTGCCGGAAGATACTTATCAGCGAAACCTCAGAGGCCAAGCCTATCCGTGCACCCATCCCGGTATATGTAATCATTAACACAACGGCAATTGCGATGACCCAGAGCAATTGGAACCCATAGATTGCCCCCAATTTGGAAGTGATGGTCAGGCTACCCGGACCAAATACCAGGGCTGCGGTGATCAGGCCCGGTCCCAGGGATTTCAACCATCGCTTCAACATGGCAGGAACGGGAAACGTAGCTGATAAGATTGAAAAATGATGTGCATGCTTTTGTTAAAAATGTCTTCTTTTAAATATTTCAGTTAGAATTACCGCATCTCTGGCAGATGCGGGGTTTTTCAGCAGACGGGCATATTTGCTGCTCCCGGGATTTTCGGCCGCTACATCTTCTACTTCGCCCAATATCCTTTTATCATCCGCCAGATCTACCTGATCGTCTAGTTTGACCAAGGGCTGTTTGAGATCCTGATACGGATTTTTGTATACTTCTTTGGGCTCGGTTTCATAATCAGTCGCCTCAACTTCTTTAGTTGAAGATTTCTCAGAATACTCCACTTCCCGGGCTTCGGGGGATTCTTCCAAATCCCTTTCCCGTTGCCCCTGTTCGTTCCGGATTTCTCTCAGTAAGTCGTCAAATGATGGCCCCTTTTGAGGAGGACTTGGTTCCGAACCCTCCTGCTGGTCTGAAGTCGGCTTTTCAGCCTTTTTTTGGATGAACGACGTGTAAATAAAATAAATGATAATGGCAATGATATAAAATATAGTCCCTGAATCCATAGGTTACCCATTCGTTTGAAAGGTGAATGTACAAAATTTATCGGTTTTACGGTACTCTTTTGTGAGCAGTAGATGCAAAGTAAATTAAGGCATCTCTCGTATAGAAGGTTGGACCGAAGCAGCCTGTAGTCCAGGATGCCTCTTACCTTCCAATTATCTCAGGTGGCCGCAAAATTCCTTATCAAAAACTGGCCTAAAAAGAATTATTAGGTTTGTTGAGAACACCGATAAAATAAATATATGATATTAATCAGTTTTGCCTATGAAAGTTATTTTTTATAATAATATTTCAATTATATTTTAGTATATTCATACAACAAAAAAATAGTCCTCAAAGTATTTATAAATCCTACGTTAAAATGAAAACTGAAAAACAACTATCGCACTTTATGGATACGAACGTAGCTTTTCCGAATGTGATTGTAAAAACGCATCACGGCAACGTGCACTTCAGATCACTGATACAGGACAAGCGGATCATTGTTTATACGAATCCATCCGAACTAATTCCCGGTAATAAAAATGAAGTGAGTGAATTAGTTGAAACATTGCGCAACCTAAAAAAGCTGAATTACCATCTGATTGGGTTCAACAGGGGTTCCTTCGAGGAACATTTAAATTCGCTCAACTGGCTCAATTCCTATCTGAGTGATGAGTTGGTTTTCCCGGTGTTCTATCAGCCTAAAAATGAGGTTAAAAAATGTCTGGAGAAAAATTTAGGGGAAAAAATAACTTTAAAATCCCCTATTTACTTACTTGATAAAAACGGATGTACGCGAATGATTCTAGATGGCTCCCAATCGGCGAGCAAAAATTTAGAGACAATATTGGAACAAGCCTCAAAACTGGTACTGTCCGATCAATCGTTTGGAAAAAACCAGTCGCTAAGGGACAGCTAATCCCTTAGCGATTTCCGGAGGGGTACCCGGAACCATCTCAATTTTCAAGGCTCACCTTCGCCAGTTCAGGTTGGGGAACGTTGTGCTCCTTTCTTTTTCCGCCGTCAGACTTGTTCGCTTGTTTTGAGTTGTTTTCAGCGTCCACTTGCTTCTTGAGCTTCTTAATACAAGCCTCTACTTCAGCACCGGGGTCAATTTTTATTTTGTTTGTAAGAACAGTGCCATGCACCACACCGGTCTCGCCGATAATCGTAATGTCAGTCGCGACTACTTCTCCTACTACCTCTCCCATTATGGAGATATGGCAGCCTTTTACATTGCCGATAACCTGTCCGGTCTTTCCGATAATGATCCTTTTGCTAGTGATCAGATTCCCCTGAATGATTCCTTCTACCCGAACGTCATTGTTTGACTCAATGTCTCCTATCATCCGGAATCCCGGAGCAAAAAATGAAGTAGTGCTTGGCTCACTTAACGACTGGGTTGATTTTTTTTCTGCGTTCCACATGACTTAGTTTTTTTTAAAAATAAATGCTAAATTGAATAAGTAGGTGATATAAATAGTACAAGTATCTCTTTCAATAGTATAAACATAGGGTAAAAAAAATGAAGGTGCAAAAAAAGTTTTACAAAGCAATATTTCGTAATCCAAGTGAAATTTACCGTATATATTTCCGGTCATTCCTTTTTAGCGCAATATTAGTTCATAACTAATTTAATATCGATCGATTAGAAAAAATTGAGCGATTTATTTTTATAATTATTCATATATTTAATTTCATAAAGCAATAACCATAAGCACTAACCACAAATTAGGTGCTTTCAACTACAAAAAATAGAAGGTAACCCACTAATTCACACATTCTCAATTCATTAGGATTTGTGATCACTGAATTTATCAAATCAGCTTATTTAAATTCAAAATACAAATAGTAGCATACTTTTTAAAAAATCAGTATTTTTTGGAATTCAAAAAACACCTTTATTGATACTTAATAGTATAAAATTCATATAATAAGCACTATTAATTGAATATGTAAATCCAAACCTCATTTTTTTAATTTCCATTTTGTTTATCTTGTTTAAAATGATAAATTCGGAAGACAGTAGAAGTACCTGTCAAAAACAAGCAACCGGGTCAGTTAAAAACAGAATCGAATGAAAGAAAAACTTGAAACCATAATAGTGGACGACGATATTTTGACGCTACATTATATTCGAAAAATAGTCAAAACGTCACCTATTGACGGACCGATTCATACATCTGAAAATGGTAAACTAGCATTTGATGTGCTGGATAACCGAAAAGATGAATTTGACAATATCTTGGTGTTTCTGGACATCAACATGCCGGTAATGGATGGCTGGTCTTTTCTGGATACCCTCCAGGATAAAGACTACAAGGATAAAATCCAGGTAGTAATGGTCACTTCCTCCACGGATCCTGCGGACAAGGCCAAATCCGGAAAGTACCCGCAAGTCATTGGATACCTGGAAAAACCCGTTTATCCTCAGGTATTTACGGAAATATACAATCTATTTGACAAAAATATCGTCATTACAAAAAACAAGGGAACCGTGAATTGATTCCTGCTGGAATCGAACCACCTGATAAAAGCCAGTCAACTAATCGTTGAACTGGCTTTTTGATTGATATCCAACCTAAGCTTCCTTGCTATTTGGAAGCTTTAGGTTAAATTTGTTTGGCGATAACCTTACCTATTACATGCAGCTTTCCAAATTAGAAATCAGGGGATTTAAAAGTTTCGGTGACAAAGTACTGATTCATTTTGACAAAGGTATTACCGGGATCGTAGGTCCCAACGGTTGTGGAAAATCCAATGTGGTGGATGCTATCCGCTGGGTGTTGGGGGAACAAAAGACCCGCATGCTGCGCTCTGACAAGATGGAAAATGTTATTTTCAACGGTACAAAAAACAGGAAGCCTCTGAACATGGCAGAAGTATCGCTGACCTTTGAAAACACCAAAAACCTACTCCCTACCGAATATACCCATGTTACGATTTCGCGAAGGTATTACCGATCAGGTGACAGCGAATACCTGCTCAATGGCGTAACCTGCCGGCTTAAAGACATTACCAATCTGTTCATGGATACAGGCATTAATTCCAACAGCTATGCCATTATCGAGTTGAAAATGATTGATGAATTGCTTAATGACAAGAACAATTCCAGAAGGGAGCTTTTTGAAGAAGCTGCCGGCATATCTAAGTTCAAAACCCGCAAAAAGGAAACCCTGCGAAAACTGGAGGATACCGACGCCGACCTGGACCGAGTAGAAGATTTGCTTTACGAAATAGAAAAGAATCTAAAATCTCTTGAAAAACAAGCTCGCCAGGCTGCCCGGTATTTTGAAATCAAAAAATCCTACAAAGCCTCCAGCATTGCGTTAGCAAAAAAAGGTGTGCTCCAACACCGGGATGGCCTCATCCAGTTGAATCAAAAGCTGGAGGAAGAAAGTGACCGTAAAGTTCAGTTAAATACGACCATAGCCGCCAGAGAAGCGGCCCTGGAAAACCTGAAAACGGAGATGGTTACTAAAGAAAAACTGCTGGGTAGCCGGCAAAAGACACTGAACGAACACGTGCTCAAAATACGGCAGTTTGAAAGTGATAAAAAAATAAAAAATGAGCGGCTTCGATTCCTCCAGGATAAATCACAAGAATTACGAGTGCAAATCGAGGAGGATAAAAAGAGTAACGAACGGGCAAGCTTCAGTATCCGATCGCTGGAACAGGAAAAGGCCGTTGCGGCAAAATTGATAGCGGAGAAAGAACTTCAGGTACAAGACCTAAAAGCCATCTATGAAGACAAAAAATCCCAGCATGCCGCAACTCAGGAAAGGCAGCGCGTCCTGCAAAGCAACTATTCTGGTAAAAGAGATGAGATGTACCAGCTTTCGAAAAGCCAGGAAATAAAACAGATTCAGCTCACTACCTTAAAGCAGGAATTGGAAAAGACTGCTACCGACGATAGCAGCCAGGTGGAGAATCTGGCCGGTTTCAAGGAAAAACTGGAAGTCATTCAAAGCCAACTGGAAGTGGAGAAGCGGGAATTGCATCGAATAAAAACAGAAGAAGAAGCCCACCAGCAGAAACTGGAAGCAACTAACCGAACCCAGGAACTGATCCGGGAAGAACTTACACAGGTCAACCGAAAATTGGATGCCAAAAGTAACGAGTTTCAACTTACCAAATCGCTGGTGGATAACCTCGAAGGCTTTCCGGAGGCGATAAAATTTCTAAAGAAAAACAGCAGTTGGGGAAAAAACACCCCCCTCCTATCCGACATCCTGACAACCGACGAAAAATACAGGGTGACGATCGAAAACTTCCTGGAGACCTACATGAATTATTATGTGGTCGAGCAGGAAAAGGAAGCCATAGAGGCCGTAAAATTATTGAGTGATGCCGGAAAAGGAAAGGCAAACTTCTTTATTCTGGAAAGATTTGAAAAATTCCGTCCTACCCAAAACAAACTGTTTTCGGATGCGGTACCGGCTACTGAAATCATCGAATATGATAGCAAATACGCCCGTTTGGTAGGATACCTGCTGGATGATGTTTATATTTTTAACGGGGACATTCACCAGGTCCCCAAAACACAGGAAGCCATTTTTATTACTGAAAGTGGTAAATTTATTGACCGGCGTTTTACGATTTCCGGAGGTTCGGTAGGTCTCTTTGAAGGGAAGCGAATAGGCCGGGCGAAGAACCTGGAAAAACTGGAAAAGGAGATCAAAAATCTTCAAAAAACCATCAATGAAATTAAAACCAATCTGGACAACAAAACGGCGGAGTATTCCAATCTGAAAGCCATCAGCTTCAAATCGGCTCTTGAAGAAAAACAATCGGTCGTTAATGAATTGAATCAGGAATACGTTTCTGTAAAAACGAAAAAGGAGCAGTTGGCTGAGATGCTTACTTCCAATGCCAATAAAAAAGAGGATATCCAGGAGAAGATTCACGAGCTGTCGGAAGAGCTCGAGGAACTAGGTCCAACGCTTCAAACAGAAAAACAGGCCTTTACAGCCCTGGAAGAAGAAATTCAAGAAATCAACCAACTCCTGCTGGAGGCGGGAGAGGAACTTTCCCGCTGTTCTTCCCAATACAATGAAGAAAACATCCGCTTTCACCAACAGGAAAATAAGCTTCAAAGCATCGAGCAGGAAATCGGCTTTAAACAAAGCACCTTTGACAGCAGCCGTGAACGTATAGAGAAGTCCCAAAAAGAATTGACCCAAACCGATCAGGAGATAAGAGGGCTGATCGATAACAATGAAGTGAAGGATGATGAACTCATTGAACTGTATACGGAAAAGGAGCAGATAGAAGTTGGGGTAAGCGAAGCGGAAAAGGCCTATTATGCGCTCAGGGGAGAAATCGACCAATCCGATAAATCCATCCGGGAGATCCAGCAAAACAAAGAACGAGTGGATGGACTGATCATGGAATTCAAGCAGGCCGCCAATGAGATCAATCTGAAGCTAAATGCAATAAAAGAACGATTAAACGTGGAGTTTGAACTGGACCTGGACCAGCTGATGCAGGAAGATCCCGAGGAGACGGAGGAATTTGCCGGGAAAGATGAGGCGACACTCAGGGATGAAGTGCAGCAGGCAAAAAGCAAGCTGGAGAAAATGGGTCCGATCAATCCCATGGCCATGGAGGCTTTTGATGAAATCAAGGAAAGGCATGTGTTCATCACGGATCAAAAAGAGGATCTGATCAAAGCCAAAGAATCCCTGATCACCACCATTAGTGAGATCGACCAGGTAGCCAGGGAAACCTTTCTGGATGCCTTTGGGAAAATCAAAGAAAACTTTGTAAAAGTCTTTCGGTCTTTATTTACGGAAGAGGACGACTGCGATCTAAAACTTACGGATCCAGACATGCCCCTGGAAAGCAGCATTGAGATTATTGCCAAACCCAAAGGTAAAAGGCCCCTTTCCATCAATCAGCTTTCAGGAGGAGAAAAGACCCTGACCGCCACCTCCCTTCTATTCTCGATTTATCTACTCAAACCCGCCCCCTTCTGTATTTTTGATGAAGTAGATGCACCCTTGGATGATGCTAATATCGATAAATTCAATCAAATCATTCAGACCTTTTCCAACGAGTCCCAGTTCATTATTGTGACGCACAATAAACGAACCATGGCCAGCACGGATATTATTTATGGCATTACCATGATCGAGGCGGGGGTATCCAGAGTGGTACCGGTAGACCTGAGAGAATTGGTAGAAGAAGAGGGGGAAGAACTCTAAATTAAAAAAAGCCGGACCACCTAAAACGATCCGGCTTACATTCTCTCAATTAGGTAATTTATCAGAAAATTTCCCGTACACCCAGGTGCCGGCAATGGCACTAAGCAAGGTCACTACAATCACCGAATAACCAAATCCTATTTGGGCAAATAAAGGCCCGGGACAGGCACCGGTAAGTGCCCAACCAAGACCGAAAATAAATCCCCCGATCACCTGGCCTTTCCTGAATTCCTTGCCTGCAATCTTAATCGGTTCGCCGCTTACCGTCTTTACACCAAACCTCTTGATGAGCTGGATGGAAACCATTCCTACCAGAATGGCAGATCCTATCACCCCATACATAAAGAAGGACTGTAATCGGAACATTTCCTGAATCCGAAACCAGGATATTACTTCTGCTTTTACAAATACGATCCCAAATAAAACACCCACTATCAGGTATCTCAATAGCTTCCACCCGGATTCTCCGGACTTACCCATGTTAGGCGCTTCACATTCTACCGGATTGGCTGGTATTTTTTCTCTTACTTCCATTTTGTTCCTTTTTTGATTTGTTTAAATTCCCTTTACCGATACCTTAAAATCCAACCAAAGCCATGATAAAAGGCAGGATCAAGTGAGTCATAACAAACCCTCCAATCATGAAAAAGACCGTTGCGAGCATCGATGGCCACTGCAGATTACTGATGCCCATTATCGCATGACCCGAAGTACAGCCTCCTGCATACCGGGTACCAAAGCCAACCAGAAAACCTCCAATAACAAAAAAGAAAAGCCCTTTAAGCGTAAACAGGTTAGACCAGCTAAAAATATCTGCTGGCAACAGGCTATTGAAATCAGTGATTCCCAATTGGGCTAAGTCCTGTTGCGTGCTTTCTGCCACTACTACTGCCGCTGGATTGGAAAGAAACAGCGAGGCAATCAGTCCCCCAAGAAATATACCGACTACAAACAGGATATTCCATAATTCTTTTTTCCAGTCGTATTGGAAAAAAGGGATTTTTGCCGGTATGCAGGCAGCGCAGGCATGCCGCAGCGAGGAGGATATGCCAAAGGATTTATTGCCGATTAGCAATAGGGCTGGCACGGTCAATCCGATCAAGGGACCGGCCACATACCAGGGCCAGGGTTGCTTAATCCATTCTATCAATTGTTCCATTTTTATTACGTTTTAATTTAAATTTTTCTTTTTCCCTTAGCGAACTACCAAGAAGGAAACTTTTTATAAAAATGGCAGGGAAGCTTTCCCTGCCATGAACCAACACATCAACCAAAAAAAGCTTACAATAACGTTGTCGGGCAAACGTATTCACTTACTTCAAACTTTCCCGATGCTTTTATGGCATCAAACCCACCTTGAATATCAACCAAATTGTCATAACCTCTGGCCCTCAAAACCGAGTTGAAAATCATGGATCGATACCCTCCAGCACAATGTACGTAATAGGTTTGCTCTCTGTTTATTTCAGCCAGCGTTTCATTAATGTAATCCAAAGGCACATTTTCCGCTCCAATCAAATGTTCACTCATGTGCTCACTGGCCTTTCTGACATCAAGTATTCTCATTTCCGAATTGGCTTCTTTAAGATTTGCCAGTTCATCCACAGACACCATGGGAATGCTATCCACTTCCTTACCAGCGTCTTTCCAGGCATCAAAGCCGCCTTTAAGGTAACCCAAAGCATGGTCGTACCCCACTCGGGCCAGGCGTGTAATGATTTCTTCTTCCCTGCCTTCATCGGCCACCACAAGGATTTCCTGTTTCACATCGGGTATCAGGGTTCCTACCCAAACGGCAAAACTTCCATCAATACCAATGTTTATGGAATTTGGTATAAAACCTTTGGCAAATACCTCGGGCTCACGAGTATCCAGGACTACCGCCCCCGTTTCGTTCGCTGCTGCTTCAAAAGCATCCGGAGACAAGGCTTGCTGCCCCCTGTCTAACACCTCATCGATGCTATCGTAACCCTGAATGTTCATTAACACATTCTGAGGAAAATAGGAAGGAGGAGGAGTCAGTCCGGTTAGGACTTCCTTAATGAATTCTTCCTTGCTCATTTCCTGCAGCGCATAATTGGTCTTCTTTTGGTTTCCCAAGGTATCGCTGGTCTCCTTGCTCATGTTTTTGCCACAAGCACTGCCTGCACCATGCGCTGGATAAACGATCAGGTGGTCCGGTAAAGGCATGATCTTTTCACGCAAGGAGTCATAAAGATGAGCCGCAAGCTTTTCCTGGGTAAGGTCTTTAATTACCTTTTGTGCGAGATCCGGCCTCCCTACATCTCCTATAAACAAGGTGTCACCGGTAAATAAGGCTACCTCTTTTCCGGCTTCATCTTTTACTAAAAAGACGGAACTTTCCATGGTATGGCCCGGCGTATGAATGAGGGTAACCGTTGCACCGCCCACTTGAAATTCCTGACTATCTTTGGCCACAATCGCATCAAAGCCCATGGGCATCTCCGTCGGCCCAAATACGATTTCAGCACCGGTCTTGGCAGATAAGTCCTGGTGTCCGGAAACAAAATCAGCGTGAAAATGGGTTTCGAAAATGTATTTAATTTTCGCACCGTTTCGTTCAGCCTTTTCGATATAGGGCTGTACTTCTCGTAAGGGATCCACTATGGCCGCTTCGCCGTCCGATTCAATATAATAGGCCCCCTGGGCCAGGCAACCCGTATAAATTTGTTCTATCTTCATTGGAATAATTGATTAATGTTTGATAATGCAAAATAGGACCTCTTTTCCCCCATGAATAGGACTTTGGTCACATAAGTCGCTCAATAGGGCCAGGATATAATACCACCCGCCAGGTTATATACTTTTTCAAAACCCAAATCTCCCATAGTATCACAGGCATGACCGCTACGATTCCCACTGCGACAATACAGGTAGTAAGCCTTGTCTTTGGGCAAATTTTGGATTTGTTTATTGAAACCCGGGGACATCATATCCATATTCCTCGCTCCGGGAAGTTTTCCGCCGGAAAACTCACCTGCCGTTCTTACATCAATAACAACCGCATCCTTCTCCTTCATGCCATTATAGAAATCTTCGGCATTCAGATCGGTGTAGTGCTTAGCTTTTTTATGAAATAAATTAAACATCTTCTTCTTTTGTTAAAATACATAACAAAAGTAAGCGCTGAATTGGGGAGAAAAAGTAATATTTATCACATTAGACAGCGAGCAAGGCAGGGCCACCCAAAACGTAAAAAAATTGCCCTTACAGAAAAATGATATTTGATTTCACGCAGCGATCATAGCACTCGCTACGAGAAACGGGTACCTATCAATGAACCGATAAGCCCAATAGCTATTTGGGGAGAAGAAAGCAGGCAAGATACTTCCGAAAAAGTCCGAAACAGGCTATAACCACCTGGGTGTGGCACGAGTAATAGTCGATAAACATTAGAAATTAGATAAAAAAAAAGGCTACCCTATACAGGTAGCCTTAATTCGTTTCTATTCAGTTTTGAATTAGTTATTCTCTACTTTTCCTACGGATGCATACATCAATTTCCGGGCATCTGCCTCCCTTAACTCAAATTGAATGTCGCTAATAGGTCCCATTTTCACATCTCTATCCGCTTTGAGAGAGATCCAAATCTGGTCTCTTTCAGCCTCTGATAGGGCATCCTTTTGCTGGTTGACCCAAAGTACAATATCCGAAGTATTGATCAGCACATCATTTGCCTGGATTCGTGGCTCCGTACCATATAAAGAAGTATTCTTTGGTTGCCCCACATACAGATAAGAAATCAAGGTTTTCTTTTGAATTTTCTGAAGTTGGGTAGCCTGAGGAATCTTCTGCTCGACCAATATTTCCTGTTCCCTCAATACGGTTGTCACCATAAAGAAGAACAACAACATAAAGATGATGTCGGGCAGTGCGGAGGTTGGAATATTGGTTTCCGCTTTGGTTTTCTTTTTAAACTTTGACATAGTTAGTTTCCGATTTTATCAGGTTCAGCAATGGAAATCGCCATGGGAATATTTTCCTTCCCGCGGTCCATAAGCTCCTTTTCGGCGGCAGATTGACCGGTAAGCGCCCGGTATTCTTCACCTGAAAGCCCAACCCGCTCACCATAAATTTCGAAGTAGGCTTTTTTCACCAAATCCAACACCTCCAGATACTTTTCATAACTGGTACCTCTGTTGGTTTTGATAGAAATTACTGCACCTCCAGACATGGGATGATCTGAGGATTCAGGACTTTGCTCCGCCATCCCCCTCAAGGAGGGAGGAAGACTATTGAATAAGGCTACTGCATCCTCATCTGGATTTCCAAAATTCAGAATGAATCGCTTGACTTCATCCGAAAGTCCGTCAATATTTTGCCTAACTTCATCTTCAATAAAATACTGATCATTTAAATTGATCGATATTTTAAAAATATTACGCTCATTCAAGTCCACCTCTGGAGGTGGCTCATTCGGATCCTGTTTTGGAGGAAGGATGTTCATAATCCCCTTGTCCGAAGCGATTGTCGTGGTTACGAGAAAGAAGATAAGAAGCAAGAAGGCGATGTCCGCCATCGACCCTGCATTTACCTCCTGACTCATTCTACCTCTCTTGCCCATAATTACTTGACTATTTTAGTGATCTCTGTAACTATAATTCCAAAGATTGCAAGTATAGCAAGCGCATACACTGTAATCAGCACGCCACCTACCATTTTCGCACCCTCTGGTGTAATATTAAAAGGTTCTGCAGCGTATTTGGCTGCAATCTCACCGCTTGCCGAGGAGTAAGCGATGCCAAACAACCCAGCAATGACGATCACACCAAGCCCTGTCTTCAAAAGACTTTTGGGGTCACCAAAGGATTGGATCAGTGGCATCAGTATCGCAAATACTGCTCCAACGATGATCAGCAAGTACCCTGCATATAAAAATATATCAGTAGTATCCATTATATCTTAATCTAAAGTGAATAATCAATTAAATGTACACAAAAAAGACCAGAATTACCTGGTCAGTTTGTGTTTCACCAAAATGTCTACTAAGCTAATGGATGCATCTTCCATATCGTTTACGATAGAGTCGATTTTCGCCACACAGTAGTTGTAAAATAACTGTAGGATAATCGCTACAATCAAACCGGCTACTGTTGTTAAAAGGGCGATTTTAATACCACCGGCCACAAGAGACGGAGAAATATCACCTGCTGCTTCGATGGAGTCGAAGGCACCAATCATACCGATTACCGTACCCATGAAACCAAGCATCGGAGCCAGGGAGATAAACAGGGAGATCCAAACCAGACCTTTTTCCAATCTACCCATTTCTACCGATCCGTAGGCAATAATGGATTTTTCCACCATATCAATCCCTTCGGAATAACGCATCAATCCTTGTGTAAAGATAGAAGCTACTGGTCCTCTGGTGGCTTTTGTTACGTCTTTTGCGGCTTCAATGCCACCCTCTTCCAACGCATTTTCTACCTTGGCCAATAGTTTCTTGGTATTGGTGGTGGACAGATTCAGCGTGATGATTCTTTCCAGAGCAACGGCCAATCCTAAGATCAAACACAGTAACACTGGCGTCATGTAAGTAGGATCACCTTCAATGAATTTGTCCTTGATTACCTGATGAAAGGATAATTCTTCATCAACAATTTCATCGTCGGTCATGACGGGAGTGGGATCGGGTTCAGGAGTTGGGGCAGGGGCAGCAGCCTCTTCCGTTGTGTCAGCTTCTGATTCTTCTGTTTCTTCTTGTGCTTTTGTGATCATCGGAGAAAATAAAATCCCGAAAAGCATGAACAAAGCGATTAACTTTTTCATAATGTAGTTTTTAATAGACTTTTAAAGGTTGAACGGTTTCTGAATTCGAATTAAGTTTTTAAAGTTATAATTTTTTCAGCTCAAATTGCAAATGATTCCATTATAATTTCTGATAAAACCCTTTCAGTTAATACCTGAAAGAACGGAATGTCAAGCTATTTCAATGAAACGGGCACCTGAAATACAGATTACACCCGTGACAACTTCCCAAAAGAAGCAAAGCGGTGATTTACATTTGCAAAATGCAACCGAATGTATCAATGAACTAAAACAAATGCGTTCGCGCAGCTGTTTTTTGCAGAGAGGAAGGGATTCGAACCCTCGATACCCTTTAGGGGTATACACGCTTTCCAGGCGTGCTCCTTCGACCGCTCGGACACCTCTCTATTGCGGAAATTCTAATTTCATGCAGGAACAAATAAAATTATAAAAATCAGCCCATGCAAATAAATACCTCCTTTTATTATGTAAAAAAATTTACCCACTAAACGGATTTTTTTGGTTACAAACGCTATGGGTTTGACGATCAAACCATTGATTCGAACCAGATCAATGACTTAATACGGACATCTCTCCGGCAAGTGGGGTCATCATTTTTCGTTTGATTTCGGTTTCATCGCTCTCATTGGCCAAAACAAACATCATTTTTGTAATCGCTGCCTCTGTGGTCATGTCCCCTCCACTCAAAACGCCGACCCGTTTGAGATCTTTGCTGGTCTGGTACCTCCCTTGAATCACCCTTCCTCCATTGCACTGAGAAACGTTAAAAATCAACAAGCCCTTGTCGACCGCCTCCTCCATGGATTGAATAAACCAATCCTCGCTGGGACTGTTTCCAGACCCATAAGTCTCCAGCACAATGCCCTTCAACCCTTTCATTTGAAGGCAATGTTGTACCACATTTTTGGTAATCCCTGGAAAAAGCTTGAGCACCATCACATTATTGTCTAGCCGGTTCAGGTATTTCAATTTCTTACCTTCCTCATAGGGACGTATGGAGGCATAATTGTAGTCAATAACGATTCCGGATTCCGCCAGCGCAGGGTAATTTTCAGACTCAAAGGCATCAAAATGCACGCTTTGGACTTTTTTCGCCCGATTGCCACGCAGCAACATGTGATTGAAGAAAATACACACCTCCGGAACCACCGGTTTGCCATTGGCCTTGGATATCGCTATCTCCAGGGCAGTCATCAGGTTTTCCCGGGCATCCGAGCGCATCGCACTGATAGGCAATTGCGCACCGGTGAAAATTACCGGTTTGTTCAGCCCTGCCAACATGTAACTGAGCATGGAAGCACTGTAAGCCATGGTGTCCGTGCCGTGCAAAACCACGAAGCCGTCATAGGTATCGTAGTTTTCATATATAATGTAGGCCATATCCACCCAATGCTGCAGGTTGATATTGGAGGAATCAATCGGCTCCGGAAAGGAAATCACCGTAATACTAATATTCAGACTGTTTAGATTGGGGATTTTTTCCAGAATTTTCCCAAAATTAAACGGAACCAACGCCCCATGCTCATCATAGGCCATCCCCAAGGTGCCGCCAGTGTATATTATCAGTACCGCGTATTCTATATCCGTCTTGGCTGCTGTGTTTAAGCGGACAATCTTATAATTCATCGAAAGGCTGTTTGAAAACTGTCATAGCGTTATTGCTGGTTTTTGTGGCCACTTCCTCCACGGAAGTTTGGACAAACGCAGCCATCTTTTCGGCAATATAGGGAATGTATTCCGGCGAATTTCGTTTACCTCTGTAGGGTACAGGTGCCAGGTAAGGACTATCCGTTTCCAATACCAGATGATCCAGACCTACCGCTGCTACCACTTCCCCCAGGCCGCTATTCTTATAAGTAAGCGTGCCGCCAATACCCAGGTAAAACCCCATATCAATGACCTGCCTGGCTTGTGAAAGATCGCCCGAAAAGCAGTGGAAAATGCCCGTCAAGCCTTCCTCGTGCTCGGATTCCAACAGCGCAATGGTTTCATCCAAAGAGGACCGGCAATGTAAAACCAAGGGTAGGCTTTTTTGTTTTGCCCAGCGAATGTGTCTGCGCAAGGATTCCTGCTGCTGCTCAAAATAGGTCTTGTCCCAATAAAGGTCGATCCCCGTCTCCCCTACCGCACAAAACGAGTGCTTTTCCCACCATTTCTCCATTTGGGAAAGTTGCTCTTCAAAATCAGGCCCCACATCACAGGGATGCAATCCCAGCATGGAATAACAACCCCCCGGAAAATCCCTTTCAATCTCCAGCATTCCCGGAATGGACTCCAGGTCAATATTCGGCATAAAGAATTTAGCAATGCCAGCTTCCATGGCCCGTTGAATGACTTCCTTTCGGTCAGAATCAAATTTTTTGCTGTACAAGTGGGCGTGCGTTTCAATCAGTTTCATTTATACCTGCGTTTTTTCCATTCGATGGCACCGGGCCAAAAATAATACAATACGGTAGACCAGCTTACCATCCAGTTATAGATTTCAAAACCTATCAATTCTCCTGGCTTCGTTTTAGTTTCCGTTTTTGCTGCAAATGTACCAATAAATAGGGACTGAGCCAGTATTTTTCCGACCCAGGCCATCATCGCCCAAAAGGGAAGCAGGTACAAGGCAAGTACCAAAGCCAAATAAAACCCCACCTGAAGCCCCAAAAGCAGTTGCCAGTACCAGGGTAATAAAAAAGCTCCCCGCATCCAGCGTTTCCGCTGCTGCATCAGCCGACTGAAACCTGGTTCAGGCAAGGTCTTTACCAACACTTCCTTATCCACCAGGTGAATGGGACGCTTACCCCCACGAAACAGGGCTCTGGCCAGTGCCAGATCTTCCGTTACTTCTTTCCTTACGGCATAAAATCCCCCCACCTTCTCGCAGGCCTCCTTACCTACACACATGTTGTTTCCCATGGCAGTAAGGGTGAAATTCCAGTCGGATACCACTTTCACCTTTCCAAGTGTAAGCCACCAATCAAGCGCCTGCATCCGGGCAAATATCCCTTTTCCTGAAAGGGTGGTAATACCGGTGACCGCTCCATACTGGTCCCGATAGGCTTTGGCCATGGTTTCCGCCCAAGCAGCCGGTACCTGGCAGTCAGCATCGGTAAACATCATCAGCTCTCCCTCCTGCACCCAGGTTGCCATGGCTGCCAGGGCAAGGGCCTTGCCGTTTTCCCCAACCCCAGGCCTTTTGCCCAATGGAATCAACTGCCTGTTTTCTGCCAGATCCGCCCAGCTTGACAGTAGTTCACCCGTTTTGTCTTCGCTATGATCGTCTGCCAACAAAAACCGGATCTTATGCTGTGGATAGCGTAACTGCTCCAGCGACGAAAGGCAGGCGGGAAGGTTTTTTGCTTCATTGCGACAGGGGAGTAAAATGCATATGGCAGGCAGATGGGCTGAAGGAGAGCGGTACGTTTTAAAATTCCAACGAATCCGGTACCAAAGAATCAGGTATTGCCACATCACCAAAAACAATATAAGTACTGCAGCCGGACCTACCATATTAAAGAGGCTGAGTGGTAAATCCGGAACCAGCCAAATGATCCAGGTAGCGGGGCAACATGCTCCTTAAAAACTGACTCGACTTTTGCTGATCATGAAAAAGGATGATGGAACCATTGTGGGTATTCTCCTTCAATTTCTTCAGGGATTTTTCGGGGGACATGCCCGGTAAAAAATCCCAGGAAATAAGGTCCCATAAAACAATTTCATAGGCCGTCTTGAGTTTTCGCTTCTGCTGGCAACGGATTCGCCCGTAAGGCGGTCTGAATATCCTTGTATGTACCCCGGTGGTTTGCCGAATGATCTCCCTACAATACCCTACGTCCTGCAAATAGCCCTCGCTATCTGTTTCCATGCCATTTAGGTGATGAAAGGTGTGGTTTCCTACGCCATGACCGCCCCTTACCACCCACCGTGCCAGCGAAGCCGCCTTGCGTACGTTCTCCCCCACCATAAAAAAGGTAGCTTTCATCCCATGCTTTTCCAGTTCCTCCAGGACAAAATCAGTAACCCCTGCCACCGGGCCGTCATCAAACGTCAGAAAAACCGTTTTCTGACTCCTGCTTTTATGCCAGGTGTAATCGCTGAATACCGTCTGTGCGATGTCCGGGATTTTAAAAGGCCTCATGTCCATTGAATTGCAGGCTTAACAGGGTAAGGTCGTCTCTTCTGGAAACCCCGGCAGAAAAAGTGTCCAATTCGGAAAAAAAATCGGTGTGAAATTCCTCCGGACTAATCCCCTCGTGGGAACCGATAAAACGCAAAAACCGTTCTTCCCCAAATTCTTCCTCAGAAGGGTTCAGGGTTTCCGTAAGCCCATCCGTATAGAGGTGTAACATGAAAGCCTCCAGATTTTCTCGCTGACCTTCTTCCAAAAAGGGCAATGACTCAAAAGCCCCCAAAATGGTGGTCCCGGCCTCCAATTCTTCCACCATCCCATCCTGTTCCACACACAAAACCGGTGGATTGTGACCGGCATTGATATAACGGAGGGTTCGGTCCGAATAACGGTAGTGCCCTAGAAAGAAGGTAATGAAACGTTCACCCTTGGTGTTTTCAAATGTGGTCGAATTTAATTGCTCCACGATGGTTCGTAATTCGGAACCACTCCTTAATAGTGTTCTTAATGCCGCTTGAAAATTAGACATCAGCAGGGAGGCAGGCATTCCCTTTCCAGATACATCTGCCACACAAAAATAGACCTCATTATCATTGGGCTGGATTAAATCATAATAATCCCCGCCCACCGTACTGTGGGGAAAATAGGTGACTTTTGCTTTGAGTTTGGCATGACTGGGAAGACTCGAAGGGAGGAGCATTCGCTGTACATTGCTGGCAATTTCCATTTCTTTCCGCAGACGCTCCTGCTCCAGTTGTTTCCTGGCAAAGCGTTTGTTTTCCAGGGCTACCACCAAAATATTGGCCAGGGCCTGTGTAAAATCCAGGTCCAGGTCCTTTTCCTTATCTTTGGTGTTCAGAAAGAGGATGGCCAGCATTTTTTCCTTGTGATAAACGGGAACGTAAATATTGACCTCCGCAAAGGAATATTCCTGGGAGAGGCTCAGGCTGAGCTTTCCCAGGTTCTTATTTTCCTGAACATCGACTTTTTGAATACGATCCGGCAATTTACCTTTGACCTGATGGGATATGCGCCGTTCAAAAAACTGTTCCTTTTCATTAAACACGTACAAGAGCAGGGCTTTGATATTGAGGTGCACCAGGCAGGTGAACTTAAAAATATTCAGCAATACCTTTTCGGTCTTGTTCTCATTGATGGCCTGGGTAATTTCCAATAAGGCCTTTAATTCCAGTTCTTTTCGTTGGTATTTTAATGTCTCAGCGGTCATGTCAGAGGGTATTGTGATTCAAAAGCCCTTGCTTACTGGCCAGGTAATACAGTTCTTTACCTTTGGTTGTCAGCGAAGGGGAGCCGAAAATCTCCTCTTCGGGTCCTGAAAAGCATTTTATCCATTCTTTTTTCAATAGTGACTCCAGCGTAAAAAGCAGTCGCTCGTCTTCCCAACCCAGATTATTCTTTAGGTATTCGTAAGATTGCAGAAAATACAACTCATCCAGCAAGTCAAATTCATCATCGGTCATGTCAGCCCGTCGGTTAAGTGGAATGACAAAAATAAGGGATTGATTAGTTTTTCCTTCCTTTCCAGGTATATTTTCCTGTGATCGCCCGGGGAAAGGTGATCAGGACCATCAACGGATAAATCCAACCTGCCAGAAAATAATCCCCCATGCTTCCGGAGGCTCCAAATTGCCGCAAAACTTTACCCAACACGGCCCTTTCTGTAACAAATTTCAGGATACCATATAATACCGTCCAGCCGATAAAAGAAAATGAACTAAAAGGGATTAGTAGTGAAAAAACCTGGCACAGGCTCAGCAGTACCAACCCGGCCGCCGCCATCGCATGCCCAAACTCCTTATGGGCATTCCACTTGCTCGCCCATCGGCTACGTTGCTCCATCCAGGCCCACACATCAGGCAAGGGATTGGTTCGTACCAGGCAATCAGGGCTGGGGTGGTAGGTTACTGCCTCTGGACCGAATTTCCGGACGATTTTTTTCATCAGAAATTCATCATCCCCTGTCAACATATGCTCATTTCCTCGATACCCGGACACAGCATAAAAGGCGGATCTCCGAAATGCCAGGTTGGCCCCGCTACACATTAGCGGGTTGCCCAGGTAATAGCTTACCCCGGTAAGTAAGCCGATACTTGCCCATTCAATCCGTTGAAACCGGGCAAAGATTCCCGAGGCAGATGATGAAAGGACCGGACCGGCCACCAACTGAACCTCCGGCATGGTAAAGGCAGCCGTCATTTCCTGAACCCAGCCATTCTTAACCTGCACGTCAGCATCCGTAGTCAGGATCAAGCCCGTGCTGCTGAAACCCATCCCAGTTTGCAAGGCAGCCTTTTTTCCAATCCCATCACTTTTCACATACTGCCAATGCCGCAATTCCTCTTTTGCAATAAACGCTTTCAACAGCCGTCCTCCCCTATCCTCGCTGTGATCGTCAATGAATACAACCGGAAGCGGATTGGGCAGGTACCTTTGAAGATTTGGCAGCAAGATCTCCAGGTTTTTTTCTTCATTTCGAAAGGGAACCAGCACCGTGCAATCCGGAAGGACATTGGTTGGGCTGGCGGGGAGCTCAGGGAGCTTTTTCCAGCAACGCGCTAAAAAAAGCAAGCCCAGCAGGTAAACCGCCAAAATGGAAAAGCATAGCGTACCGATCAGTGAAACCATGTGCTGCTTTAAGGGAATTGTGGTAAATTGCAACGATGGGTAAAGAAGCAAAAATTCAGCAAAAGGAAAAAATAATTTTGGGCATCGACCCGGGTACCACTGTCATGGGATACGGGCTTATCTTGGTTCGGGGCAATAGCTATTCGGTGTTGCAGTTTGGCGTTATCCATTTAAAAAAATACAGTGACCCGGCCTTGAAACTGAAAAAAATATTTGACAAAATCAGCGGCATTCTGGAGGAGTTTTCCCCGGATGCCATGGCACTCGAAGCCCCCTTTTACGGGCAAAACGTGCAATCCATGCTTAAACTGGGAAGGGCTCAGGGCGTGGCCATGGCAGCAGCACTGGCCAAAGAAATCGCCATCACCGAGTACGCACCCAAAAAGGTAAAACAGTCGGTTACCGGCAATGGAAATGCCTCCAAGGTACAAGTGGCAGAAATGCTAAAAACCCTGCTCAACCTGCAGGAGCTGCCCCAACTGTTGGATGCTACGGATGCCCTGGCCGTGGCGCTGTGCCATCATTTTCATGAAGGGCGGGTGCAAACCCGGGGAAGAAGCGGAGGCTGGAAGTCTTTTCTTTCTGAAAACCCCGACCGGATAAAAAAATAAAAACCTAAAAATTCCGATTTCAACGGTAAATTGGTACATTAGGGTAGCCCTTTAAAAGGTAGTACTTATGAGAAAAATGGAATTGGATTGCGAAAATTGTTATGCTGAATTTATTGATCGGCTCAATGATTTAAGAGATGTGGTTCAGGAAGGAAAAAGCCATGGAATGGATGACAGGATTCGGGCCGAAATAGTCAAATCCTTCGAGAAAGCCCATGACGCAGCCCTGGAAACCATCGCTGCCTATTTCAAAAATCAGGGAAAACCACCCTTTTCCGGATCCCGGGATGCTACCGTAGAGGCTTTTCATGCCGATCTGATAGACGATGGTCAGGGATGGCTGGACATGATTATTTGCCGGATTAAGTACAATCCCCTGTATCCCGGTGATTATTTGGGTTCCCTGACAGAAAATATTGTCAAAAAATACATTGATTTTTTGGAGGGATTTGAACGGGTAATGGAAAAAAACCTGGACACCTAAAAATAAAAGTAAAAAAAACGTATTCCGGTGTAGCACTTTTACAATTCATTGCGTCTCAGGAATAAGCGTCTAAAAGAGATGCCCCTGAAAACCTTTTCAAATACGTTCTAACAGGCCATGAAAACACATCTACAAAAAAAGTTCCGCTTGACCATGCAGCTGATGCTTTCGCTCATGCTGGTATTGGTTTTTCCCTCTTGCGAAGATCAACTGGAATCCACCTACACCTACCAAACCCAGGTGCCGGTATTCCTTCAGGTAAATAGCTTCCGGGAAGCTGATATCATCATCGAACCGGCCAAGCCGCTGGACAATCCGGGTAAAATCTACATTTTTGGTGATTACCTATTTATTTCCGAACCCGGGAAAGGAATCCATATTCTGGACAATTCCAACCCCGCCAGTCCCCGAAACCTGAATTTTATTAACATCCCGGGAACCGGAGACATGGCAATCAACGATAACATTCTCTATGCCGATAATTACGTAGACCTGCTGGCCTTTGATATTTCCGATCCGCAGGACATTGAAATGGTCAAAAGGGAAGAGGACGTATTTCCAAATATGTATTCCAATGAAGAAACCGGAACCATCGTCACCTATAAAGATACCCTGATCAGCTCTACCGATCCCCATATGACCTGGTCCAGCTGGGGTCGCCCTGCTTTCCGATCGGATTTTATGACCATGGAATCTGCGGCCTTTTCCAGTGATGCAGGAAGAGGCAGCGGTGGACAAAGTTACGGGCAGGGGGGGTCCATGGCACGATTTACCCTACTAGGAGGACACCTGTATACGGTGGATGATTACGACCTGCGGGTATTCAGTGTAGAAGAACCCACCGATCCGCAATACCTGAAAAACATCAACCTGGGCTGGGGCATTGAAACCATTTTCCCCTTCAAAGGAAAATTATTTATCGGTTCCATGACCGGCATGCACATTTACGATGCCAGCAATCCCTCCGATCCACAGAAAATGGCCGTTTACGAACATGTAACCTCCTGCGATCCGGTGGTGGTTAATGACGATTACGCATTCGTTACCTTACGGAGTGGTGCCCTTTGCCGCATGGGGGCCAATGAGCTACACGTATTAGACATAAAAGACCTATACAACCCCCAGTTGATCAAATCCTATCCCATGGATAACCCCCATGGACTAGGTCTTTCTGGAGATTATTTGTACCTTGCAGAAGGCGAGCACGGGTTAAAGAGTTTTAATGTCGCAGATGTCTTGGAGATCAGTGATAACCTTTTGGAGCACCTGAGGGATTTTACTGCCATAGACATTATCCCTGGACCCAAATCCCTGATAGTGATTGGCCCGGATGGCGTTTGTCAGTTTGACTACTCGGACCCGGAAAAATTAAAGAAATTAAGCTGTATCAATGTATCTTTTCGATAGATGAAGGTCATTTATACCATTTTTGCAGCGACCCTATATTTGGCCTGTCCTTCTAACAGCTGGGGACAGGCCTTACCTTTTACCCATCATTCGGAAATGGGCGTACTCAGCGGTCGGGATGAGTTTGGCAGCCGAACCAATTTTACCTTCCAAACCTTCAACGGATTTCAACTTTCTGATCAGCATGCTTTTGGATTTGTGACCGGACTGGACCAATACGGCAGCCTGTCCGTGGTGCCCGTGGCCATGGGCTGGCGGGCGGTTTTAAACCCGGAAGACACCTGGCAGCTTTATGGGGGTGTGGATCTGGGATTCGGCTCCACCCTGCTGGAGCCCACGGTGGTCACCGAGTGGAACGAACACCGCTGGCAGGAAGGCGGCTTTATGGGACAGGGCAGCATAGGGCTACGGCTAAAAACGAAAAGGGCCAACTTCTGGACCCTCAGTCTGGCCTACAAAAGACAAATATACCACCTGACCACCGGCAACCCGCGAGAACCCTCCCCTGACCCGAACCGTCCGGAGGACTGGAGCTATTACGCCAAAGACAAAATCACCTTTAATAATGTGGTGTACCGGTTGGGGTATTGGTTTTGAAAAATTGAAATTTGGTCACAAAAACAGGATTGCAAATCCTGGATATCTGTAGTTCGACATTTCAAATACCGAACAGCGGAGCTCCGCGGAATTTGTAATTCCATGGTTTAGATAAAGGGGATTTGTAATCCCCGGAAAGCTTCGTTATCAGGATACCTATTCCTGATCATCTCTGGGTTCGGGATTTCAAATCTCAAAAACACAAGGAATGCATCCAATTAACAATGCTCGAAAAAATCCCCCTGCCCCCTTTAAAGGGGGATTTCGCTCATGTCGGCTTTTATGTCTGCGCTCCTGACTGACACCTTCCATGCCCGGGTATCACCCTACTTGAGGCATTTGAAATGCCCGCATGATCTTTACAAAGTACCATTCTCCGAAAAAACTTTTTGCTTGTACTTCCTTAGTGTTCTCTCCAACCCGCTCCCCGGAATTTGTAATTCCATGGTTCAGCGAAAGGGAATTTATAATCCGCTGAAAGATATTGTTTCATAATCGCAAATCCTGTTCATCCGCGGCTTTTGCACTACCCCCTTATTTCCCTTCGCATAAACAGGTAATACGAAGCCGCAAAACACATCGTCGTAGCAGCGATCAGGCCACTGAGCTGCGGCCATACGATCATCAGACTGTCCCGCAACGGAAGCGGTGAAGGGATGGCACCGGCCATCTGTTCCATTGTGATTGGTCCCAGGCTCCTTACCGAGGGCATCAACAATGTGGTGGTCGCATCGGTAAAAAGCTGACTGGGCGAGAGCCGCAACAGATTCAAAACCTGCCGGTTGTAACGCATCACATCCGTTTCTGAAAATTCATTGGCGGCCGGAACAATCAGGTCAATAATAATTTGATAGAATACCGTGAAAAACAGCCAAATACCGATCGCCGTTAATGCGGAGGTGGAAGCCTGTTTGAAAAGGATCGACAATAAGATGGAAAGCCCCAGCCAAAATCCCACATACACCGTGCAAAGAATCGTAAAACCAACGATTCTAAACACTTCCTCTGCCTCGATGAGCACTCCGGTGATTAGGATGCCCCCACCGATCATCAGTAAAGAGAGCGTCAGCAATAAGCTCCCGACAAGTGTCAGCGCACTGACAAATTTCGACAAGAGCAAATTATCCCGGTACACGGGCTGCGCCATGATACGGGTCAAGGTTCCATTTTGCTGTTCGGAGTTGATTGCATCAAAACCAAGACTGATACCCACGATGGGGCCCAGGAAATTCAGAAACACATGGAACGGTGGCAGGGTGCCTTCGGTGGTGGTAAGCAATTTCAGGTACAAGAAAAACCGGTCCGGGTCCTTTACATTGTTCACCACCTCGCGTATATTACTCAGGGCCACCGATATGCTGCCCCAGAATGTCAGGAGAATGAGCAGCAACAGCACCAAAAACCGCCAGCTACGAATATGACCTGCTATTTCTTTTCGTACCATCACCCAAAAAGGATGGGGACGAGTTTCATTATTGGTAGAAGAATGACTTTCAAATAGATCCCTGATTGCTTTCATTGATCTTTTATTAAGTTAGGTTTTTCTCAAAATACTTTTCGTAAATTTCCTCCAATCCATACTCCTTCTTCTGGACACCGGAAACGTCATAGCCTTTGTGTACAAAGAACCGAACGATATCGGGGGTCAGGTCTTTACTGCTCGTTATCCCGATAAGTTGATCTTGTACCCTGACACCTTGGACAGCCTCCAGTTGGAGCATTTCCGCCTCATCCTTCCAGGGAAGGTCGATAACATTTGCCAGGCTGACATGGATCTCGTACGATTTTTCAGCAAAAATCCGATTGGAAAGCGTATCGATGGTGCCTTCTGCCAGCAGTTCTCCTTTGACAAAGATGCCTACGCGGTCACAAACTTGTTGCACTTGGTGAAGGTGGTGGGAGGAAAGCAATACGGTAAGTCCCTTCTCACGGCTCAACCGCAAAATGAGCGATAAGAACTCCTTCACCCCGCTTGGGTCGATCCCCAAGGTAGGTTCATCCAAAATAATGACCTTCGGATCTTTGATCAGCACTTCTGCCAGTCCCAGGCGCTGCTTCATTCCCCTGGAATACGCCCCCGTCTTTTTGTGGACGGGCTCTCCGGACAGTCCTACCAGTTCCAGTGTGGCAAGAGCCCGCTCCTCCACTTCGGAGCGTGGGATCCCGTTCAGTTCCCCCACGTACATGAGGTTTTCGAGAGCGGTCATTGTATCGTAAAAGCCGACACTATCCGGCATGTAACCTACAAGCCGCTTGACCGATAGGGGATCCTTGGTGGCATTAAATCCGCAAACACGGGCCGTGCCGGCACTGGGCTCCGTCAGCCCCATCATCATAAGGATGGTCGTCGTCTTTCCGGCTCCATTGGGGCCCAGTAAACCAAATATCTCGCCCTTGTTTACCGTAAGATCCAATTCATTCACTGCTTTGAAGTCGCCATACGACTTTGTCAGGCGCTTCAACTCTATGATTGGGTTAGTCATAACGTTGATTATCTCCTACCAAATTTTCGAATGAGGTAAAAAACAAAACCGATCGCCAATAAAATCACCAGTATACCCACCCAGCCAGACAACATGGAGGTTTTGACCGTTATTCTATAGGTGGCGGTACTGGTACTTGAGGCATTTTTGGCGGTAAACTTACTGACATAATCCCCTGCCAGGGTTTTATCGGGAACGGACAGGCTTGCGATCACATCCACACTCTTTCCGGGATCCAACTGCTGGATTTCGGAAGGAGAAAAGGTGGCCTGCCAATTGCGCGGGTTCTGGGAAGAAAAGGTAATGTCATTCAAGGCAAGCGAGCCTGTGTTTTTCACCTGAAGGAGTATTTCGGCCTTTTCGCCCTCGGTTATTTCACCACTCAGGCGCCCCGAAGGAGTGGTAAGCTCCAATTCATAGGATCCTTCCACCACCGCCTCCAGCTCAAGGGAAAGTGTCTCATCCGCTGCACTGGCCTGCAAAGGTATGGCGTACTTGGACGGTTCTGCCCCGTAGGCCGGTCGTATTTCAACGGTGAGGCTTTCCGTTTTCCCGGGCTCCACGTTTAGCGACGTGACCTGGCTGCCTCTCGCCTTGAACGCCACCCGCCAGCCTTCAGGCATCTCTGCCTCTAATTCATACACCCTGGCTTGTGCGGAACTGTTTTTCAGCGTGGCCTGGTAGCGAAAGGTTTCATTGACCGGGGCTTCGATATTAAGGAGACTTGCAGTAAACGAAGACCCGTCGTCGGATTCCTGTGCTGGGGCTTTTAAGGGAAGCAGGGATACAAAAACAATAATCAATGAAGCGAACAAACAATCCATGCCCCGCTTGGAGCCCTTTTTGTTAAAATTACCTACTGTGTTCATATAAATAAGTGAAATTATGAATTAAACTACTAACGTAAAATCCTACCCTATTTACCTTGAGATAACTTCAAGAATTGCGATAACAATTTTATGTGAGAAGCAGAATTTACACAAGACCCCAGTCAAGAAATTAACATTTTTTAACAAAACCTCACCCAACCAAATCATCTATAACCGTCCTTGTAACCGAAGCGAAGCAATCTGATCCCGAGCGGGAACCAAAGTCATCCGTAGAAAGCAAATAGAAAACGAGTAGCGCAAACGGGAACCGACAGACTGCCGCCGGTGCGAGGAGTGATGCGATCATCTTTTGTCCCAAAACGCACCCTCTCAGTAACGCCAGGACCCGTCATTGCGAGCCCGCGAAGCAATCTGACTCGGAGCGGGAACCAAAGTCCTCCCTAAAAAGCAAATAGAAAACAAGTAGCGCAAACTTGCTCCGACAGACTGCCACGGGTGCGAGGAGTGATGCGATCATCTTTTATCCAAAACGAACGCTCCCAGTGACGCCAGGACCCGTCATTGCGAGCCCGCGAAGCAATCTGATTCAGAGCGGGAACCAAAGTCATCCGTAGAAAACAAATAGAAAACGAATGGCGCAAACGGGAACCTACGGACTGCCGCAGGTGCCCGAGCGACATGTCCACATCATCAAATCACCACATCATCAAATCATCACATCACCCAATCATCCCTCGAAATCAAGGAAAATAAAAGCCACTGGGGCCCCTACCAGCGGGCATTTGGTCTATCAACTCTCCGGCTGAATTGACACGTAGTACCGAGCCGTTTCCCTGCCAGCCGGCATGCTCCCCTATAAAAAGGGTTTGCGTTGCCTCATCGTATCCCAACCCGTAGAAATTATTTCCCGAATAAAAACGCTCCTCCGAAACCGTTCCAGTGCTCAGAGACAGCTTCACTACCACATCTTCCTCAGCCTGGTTGCTAATGACAAACAGTTCGCCGCTATCGGTAAGGGCAAAATTGCCATTATAAATGCTGTTGGCTACGCCAAAAGTATGTGTTTCCTCCGCCTCAAAACTTACCGGATCCAGTCGGTGCACGTAGACGTTTTCGGCATCGTTGGCATACAGGTAGGATTGGTTGGCATAATCAAAGAAATAAAACGGGGTGCCGCTTACCGATACCGTCTTTTCCACGGATTCATTTTCTGGGTTTAGGACCGAAACCAGCTGTTCCTGCTGGCAGGCCACCAAAATCCGGTTTCCGAGCAGAGCCATTCCTTCCGGTCGGGAGGAAATAGCGATTTTATTGGTAATCGAACCGCCCTCCAGGCCATCCACCACCGCAATAAACGAATCCGGATTATTCCAGGAATCGTCATAGGCACCCCAATCGCTGATAAATAATTTCCCGTCCGTAGCCACCAGGGACCGTGAATTGAGCAGCTCCCCTTCTACCGCTCCCACGCTCATAAAATCCGATGATCGGACGATTTCCACCTTGCCGGTATTGGCCACCAGGTAACTGTACTCATCAAAAACACGCATGTTTTGGATCAATCCGGCAAAGGGCCTGCCATTGGCTTTTTCAAAGATATTTTCCTCCAACTCCCCGGAATCTTCATCAAAATGAAAGATCTCTCCATCATTAGCTCCAAAAGCCCCTTCATTGATGACCAGCACCCCTTCCTCATAGGCACCACGAGGCAATTCCACCGGATCCGTTCCACAGGATACTAAAAGCGCAAAAAATAGGATTTTACAAGCGAACTTCATTCTTTTCATAAGTCTAGATGTATATTAAATTGAACATTTCTTCCAGGCATGGGCCGTAGCCGAAGTATCTGATAATCGGTATCCCAAATATTATTTACCTGCAACCCAACCGTTCCGCTCACCCATTCCTTCCAGGCAAAATCATGGGACATACCCGCTCCCCAAAGCGAATAGGCAGGCAGCACGGTTCGATTATCGGATGTGACAAAGCGTTCGCCGGTGTATTGTCCCGAAACAAATCCGGAAAACCGGTCCTTCTTAACGTTCCAGCGCATTTGCAATTTGTGGCGGGGAACGTAAGGCAGTTGTTTGCCCAGGTCCACCTCATTTCCTGATGCCACGCTGCGATTGCTGGTATGGGTCCAGGCATAATCCGCCTCCCAACCCAAGTTCCAGGATCCCAGCTTTAGCTCCCATTCCATAAAATACTCCAGCCCCTTACTGACTACCTTGCGTACATTTTTTGGTGTCCAATAGGATTCCTCCGGAAGCCAGATGATCCAATTATCCACACTCATATGAAACAGGGAAAGCCGATTGCAAACCTGCACAATATTGTTGCTGAAACGCTGGTCCATGCCCAGTTCCTTGCTCCAGCTTTGCTCGGAAGCAAGGTCCGGATTTCCCCCGGGCACCCAAAACCGGTCATTCAAGGTCGGTACCTTGAACCCTTTGGATGCATTTCCCGTCAACTCCCATTGCTGGACCGGGTTTTTAAAAAACGTCCATGAAACTCCTAATCCCGGCGTAAAGGGAACGAGCTGTCCCTCATGCAGCATTTGTCTCAATTGTAAGGAAAACCCCAGGTTATCCAGGGGTTTGTAATTCGTCGCCTGATACAATTCCATGCGCTGTTCGGAATGGGAATAGGTCGACAGCTCACCCTGAATATGGGTATACCGGACTCCCGTGCGGCTTTGCCAATGCTCCGAAGGTTCCCAGTCCACTTCTGCAGCCAGTAACGCCTGTAGTGTAAGGTTCAGGTCCCCATTAAATTCCATACGATCTCGTACCAAGCCCGACTTGATATTCCAGGTAGCTTTCGGACCGTTTTTGATATAGTCCAGCACCGTCCGGAAATTCACATCTTTTTGGGTATCCCTACCCGATGAGCCCAGGACGGGTTGAATCTCTCGCTGTATTTCCCCCAACCAAAGGGATGCCTGCAGCACCTGACCTTTTCCCAGGTCGGCCCGCAAATCCTGCACCCAGCCCCGTTGGTTGACGGCCGCATGGTCCTGGTACCGGATGGGTGTACCCGGGCTGGCCCAATCGGTATACGGGAACCTGTTTTCCAGCGCGTTTCGATACAGGCTGGTTCGAAAAGATATGGATTGAATACGCTGTTGGTGACTTATTTCCTGGCGCCAGTTACCAAAACTCCCCAATTGGGTGCTGAGGCTGGTGCTTGTTTTTTGGTTTACCGGCAGGGAAGTGGAGAGATGGACGGCTCCTCCAATGGCATCCGTCCCGTACAGCGCGCCAGCACTTCCGTAGTGAATGTCTACCTGATCCATGCCCGCCATGGGGAAGATGGAATAATCAGCCTGCCCCAGGGAGGGGCTATTGACCGGCAGCCCGTTCCAAAACAAGGCATTGTGCCCGGCGGAGGTACCTCTCATGCTCAGGGAAGCGGTCATTCCCGGCCCGTAGGAGCGGATAAAAAGCCCGGTGCGCTCCTGCAGAAGGTCAGCCAGGGAACGTGCCGCAGGTCCTTCCGCCTCAGATAGACCAAGGGTACGGACTCGTTGCCCGAAAGCGTAAGTACTCATCGGTACCGCAGCCACCTCCACGGGGTCCAAATCCACCGTATCCCGGAGCAGCTCCTGCGAAAAAGCTCCTACCGGTAGCAGTAGCCATATAATCGCCAGGATTGGAACGCCTATTTTTTCTACTGCCATGGTGCCATCGGTTTCTTTCGAATCCGGATAGAAATGGCTAGAGAATACAGGTTATACCTTGGATACACCAACGCTTTGCTTTTGCCGGAAAACAACCCGGCCAAGCCTGGAGTAACAGAAATGGTGATTTATAAAACCCTACTTCTCCGCCTTTCTCCCGAAAGCGTTGAATACTACAAAAAATGGCAGGTCTCCTGACTTCCCTTAGTTGTTCCGCCTTCTCGTCCTAAAAAAAGACAATGGCTGAGGATGAACAATTCCTCTTGCCGGAATCCGGCAAGTGGCATGGGTTACAGTTGCGGGGACAGCTCCGGATTTTCACCGGATTCCCTATTAATCCCGAGAGCCTGGTACAGGATCGGGAACCATTAATCGAGGCAAACATACGGGAAAATCCGCATTCAAAAAATTTTTGCCAAAAATTAGCTATTGGATTTGGAGGGCACAATGGTTTACTTTGGATTTCAAATTAATTCCAAAATGCAGCAATACTTTCCAGGATTTCGCTTTCTATGGGCCAATGCCTTGCTTCTGGCTGCTTGCTTTTCCTGTGATCCTAAAGGACATCATTCTGAAACCCATGAGATGAAAAGCATGGAGGAAATTCCCTTGGCTTACGCGCAGGGATTTTCTATTTTCAAGGTAGCTTCCGGGTACTTGCTTGAAATTCACCCTGAACAGGGGCAAACCGACCGCTTTCTAATTCAGGATCCTTCAAAATCGTCCGACAAGGCGTTGGCGGGATTAAGCGGAACCATTCCCATGGGGAGCAAAAAAATCATTCTCACGGCTACCACCCAAATCCCCCACCTAAGCTACCTGGATGCAGCCGATCGCCTGATGGCATTTCCCAACCTGGACCTGATCTCCTCACCGGAAGTGCGACGAAAAATCGCTAGCGGCGAAGTAACGGAACTGGGAACGGGTCCCTCTCCCGATTTGGAACGAATCATCTCAACGGAACCGGATTGGGTAATGGTTTCCGGATTTGGTGAGGTCTTGAACCTGGCAGAGCGCCTGAATGCAGCAAAAATCCCGGTGGTCGTAAATAACGATTTTTTAGAGGCTCATCCCTTAGGCAAGGCTGAATGGATCAAGGCCACGGGCGTACTTTTAGGAAAGATAAAAGAAGCCGACAGTATATTTTCGCACATTGCATCCAGTTACCAGTCGGCTAGTCAAATTACAGGCTCCCTTCCTATGGAAGATCGGCCAACCGTTCTCTCCGGGACCTTATACAAAGATGTCTGGTACGCTCCAGGGAAGGACAGTTGGGTAGCCCGACTGATTGGGGATGCCGGGGGTAATTACCTATTTCAGCATTTGGAGGGTAAGGGAAGTTTGTCGTTGAATTACGAATACGTGCTGGAGAAAGCCCGGGAAGCCGGGTTGTGGATTGGAGCAGCGGACCATGCCTCCCTGAAGCAAATGGGCGAACAGAATCCGAAATACAGAAATTTTCAGGCTTTTCAGGAAAATGAGGTATACACCTATACCCTTAAAAAAGGCGAAACCGGTGGATTGATGTATTTTGAAGAGGGATACCTGCGACCGGATTGGGTTCTGTGGGATATGATCAAAATTATACATCCCGAAAAAGCCCGGGACCATGATTTTCACTATTTTCAAAAGCTGGATGAATAAGTTCCAATCCCAACGGCTGTTAATTGTGCTACTCCTATGTGTCATCCTTTGGCTGGTAAACCTGAGTCTGGGAAGTGTTCAGATACCTCTGAAATCCTTGCTTGGACGGATTGCCGGTATTCCATTTCCCCAACCCAGCTGGGAAATAATCCTGATGGAATACCGCTTACCAAAATCCCTGACAGTCTTGTTGGCAGGGATAGGTCTTTCGCTGAGTGGCCTGCAAATGCAAACCTTTTTTCGAAATCCGCTGGCCGGACCCTATGTACTTGGAATTAGTTCGGGGGCCGGTTTGGGGGTGGCTTTGCTCACCATGGCAGGAACCGCTTTTGGTTGGCAGATACTGGATAATCCAGGCAATAGCTGGTCACTAGTAGGTGCCGCCAGTGCGGGTGCTATGGGCGTGCTGGTACTGATGGGTCTGGCTGCCTGGAAGGTAAAGGATAGCATGACGTTGTTAATCGTGGGGTTGATGTTTGGAAGTGCCACTTCCTCCGTGATTACATTACTGGCCTATTTTAGCGCAGCTGAGGAGTTGAAACTATTTACGATTTGGTCCATGGGGAACTTGGGCAATACCGGGTGGAGTGATCTGGGGTATTTGGCAGGTGCCGTGGTGTTGGGACTTATTCCTGCCCTGGTCGCCATCAAATCCTACAACGCCATGCTTTTGGGTGAAACGTATGCGGTGAGCATGGGCATCAATTTCCAAAAGTTGAGGTGGACCATGATCCTCAGTACTGGGATCCTTACCGGAAGTATTACGGCGTTCTGCGGTCCTATCGCCTTTATCGGAATTGCTGTTCCTCATCTGGCCAGACTGCTATTCCGTACCCAAAGCCATTCCGTACTGTTCCCGGCCACTGCCGGCGTAGGTGTTTTGATCCTCCTGGCATGCGATACCATTAGCCAGTTGCCGGGTATGGCTACCAGCCTTCCCATCAATGCGGTCACCACTGCTTTTGGGGCTCCCCTGATCATATGGATGATCATGAAAAGAAGTTTTAGCGAGGAATTTTAAGGTTGCAGCAATGGATAATCCAGAAAACAGGCAAGACGAAAAAGAGGGATTTGTTCGGGCAAAAAACTTGGAGCTGGGCTACCGCTCAGGGGTGGAAACTCAGGGAGTGGCCTCCGGTGTCAGTTTTTCTCTTTTCAGAAAGGAACTTACCTGCCTAATGGGACCCAATGGGGTGGGCAAGTCCACCTTGCTCAAAGCCATTATGCACCAGCATCCTCCGTTAAAAGGAGAAGTCTGGCTCGGCAATGCCCCCGCTTCCCACCTTTCCGAAAAAGAGCGGGCAAAAAGAGTGGCCGTAGTCCTGACAGAAAAAATCCCAACCGGTCTGCTTACTGTACGGGATTTGGTCGCCCTGGGGAGGATTCCCCATACCGGCTGGTGGGGGCAGCTGAGCCCGGTGGATCAGGCCAAAATAAACGAAGTAATGGCGCTTACTTCCATCAGCCATCTGGCACATAAAACCGTATCAGCCCTGAGCGATGGTCAGCGCCAAACGGCACTAATTGCCCGTGCCCTGGCACAAGACAGCCCCATTATGGTGTTGGACGAGCCTACGGCACATCTGGATCTCAGCAATCGGTTTGAGATCATGTACCTGCTGCGCGACCTGGCCCGAAAAGCTTCCAAAGCCATTTTGGTAGTCACCCATGATCTGGAGGTAGCATTGGAAACGGCCGATAAACTCTGGCTGATGGACGCCCGTCAACCACTGCTGACCGGCAGTCCGGAAGACCTGATGATTAGCGGGGGCATCCAACGGCTATTGCCTGGAGAAAAATGGCGGGTAGATGCTGCTTCGGGAAAGATTATCCGAAATACGACGCCACTTCCCTGCCAAATAGAAGGCCCGGAACCCATGGTGAGCTGGGTTAAAAATGCCCTTCGAAAAAACCCTGAACTAAACTTGCCGGAGGCCATTTTCCTTACCGAAACCCCCTTTGCAATCAAGGCTACTTTTTCTCAGCACCAGCAGACTTTTGACAGCATTTCCGAAATGATCCGATTCCTTCAGAATCAGTTAAAACCAGAAAATTTCTTTTTGAAATAAAATTTTTTATTTAAATTGATTACCAGTTTTTTATAGGAGTCGAAATCGATAATATTCTATTATTATATTAAAAATACACCTAAATACTTCTAAAATAATTGTAGAATAAAATCAATAAAATATGGTGTAAAATAAATCTCATTAATTCATTATTGGATTTAATAAGTTTCAATAAACCCAATCAACCATGTCCAAATTTCTAAAAATACTAACCTTACTGGTATCCTTTCTGGTCCTGTTGATCATCGCAGGTGTGTTGTACATTTCAATGGGCCTACCAAACGTGGGGCCTGCCCCAGAAAATTATGAGGTAGTTAGCAGCCCTGAAAAAATAGCCCGGGGAAAATACCTTGCCAACCACGTCATGCTTTGTATCGATTGTCACTCCCAAAGGGACTTCAGCTTGTTTAGTGCGCCCCCCATACCCGGAACGGAAGCCAAAGGGGGCGAACGCTTTGACCATAGTATGGGCTTCCCGGGTGTATTTATCTCTCCCAACATTACTCCGGCTGGAATTGGGGATTATACCGATGGAGAGCTGTTTAGACTGATTACCACAGGAGTCAAAAAAGACGGCGACCCCATTTTTCCAGTGATGCCGTACACCAGTTATGGCAAGATGGATGCGGAAGACATAGAAGCTGTCATTGCCTACATCCGCAGCCTGGAGCCCTCCCCTTCTGAAAATCAGCTTTCGAAAGCAGACTTTCCGGTAAATCTGATCATGCGTACCATGCCTGTAAAAGCCAAACTATCCAAAAAACCCGCTATTGAAGATGCTATCGCTTACGGTAAATACCTTACCACAGCATCCGCCTGTGCAGACTGCCATACCCAATTTGAAAACGGAGCCTATACCGGTGAGCCCCTTGCGGGAGGGCGGAAGTTTATGTTTCCTGATGGTAGTGTCCTGAGCTCCGCCAATCTTACTCCTCATGAAACGGGGCTAAAAAATTGGAGCAAATCTCAATTTATTGACCGGTTTAAAGCATACGAAAACAAGCAGAATATTAGGAAACTAAATCCCGGTGAAATGCAGACCATTATGCCCTGGGCCATGTATGCCGGTATGAACCGGGAAGACCTGGGTGCCATCTATGATTACCTGCAAAGCCTGGAACCAGTGGAAAATACGGTGATAAAGTTCATTGCCAGGGAAAAGTCATAAGCCTTTGATAGCTCCTCCGTCAATGGGTATACTTGTTCCAGTAATATAGGCGGCCTGAGGAGAAGCCAGAAAAGTCAGCAAATAACCGTATTCCTCCGGCTTACCAAACCGCTGGGCGGGAATGCTTGCTTTGCGTGCTTCCATTAGCTCTTCCAGGGATTTGTCACTGTTTTGCGCCTGATTTTCTGTCAATTCCCGGATTCGCTCCGTTTCAAATGCCCCGGTAAGGATGGAGTTCACCGTTACACCATAAGGAGCCACAGCATCGGCCAGGGTTTTGGCCCAGCTGACAATCGCGGTCCGGATACTGTTTGACAAAACCAAATTGGGCAAAGGTTCTTTGACCGAAACGGATGAAACATTAAGAATGCGTCCGAATCCGCGGGATTTCATCCCCGCCACTAGCAAGTGGCTTAGGTGATGGTACGTTTTAAACAAGAGATCGAAGGCCTCCTGGTATTCCTCAGTAGACTTTTGATCCACGTTTCCGGCAGTAGGCCCATTGGTGTTGTTAACCAGAATATCCACTTTTTTACCTTCAAAAAATTGCGTACTTCGCTGTTGGAAGTCGGGAAAATTACGATAATCCACTTCCAGGAAGTCATGCAGTTGTCCTTCTGGCTTGGGTAGCCCATCCAGGGCTGCCTTCAGCTTGGTTTCATTTCGAGCCATTAGTGTGACGGTAGCTCCCGAAGCCGCCAACTGACGGGCCGTGGCCAGTCCTAATCCGCGGGTAGCTCCGCCTACTACGGCATGGAGTCCTCTTAGGTCAATTTTCATAGGGTATGGTTTACAATCGGTTTGTGTTAACAAATGAAATCAATTCCTGAAAATAGCGTTTCCTGCCCAGTTGGACAAACCTATTTGCAGCGATGGGTAATATTCAACAAAACCTATAATTTTTATAGGGTATGTTGGGATAAAGTTTGAAATATTAATTATATTTGCCGTACTAATAATTGGCATGACATACGAGCAATTTAGCAGGTATTCCTTTTTGTTGGACAGGACCGCGAGGAAGGTCAAGCAGTATGCCCAACAAAAGTTCAAGTTAAAGGATTTTGACATCACGGTAGACCAATGGCTGGTCATGAAAAATCTGGACGAGAACGAAATGCTTAGCCAGACTGAATTGGCTCATCTGGTATTTAAGGACCACCCTACGTTGACACGAATTGTGGATATACTTTGCAAGAAAGGCTACGTGGAGCGGGTGCCGCACCCGCAAGACAGGAGGAGCTACCAGCTTCATCTGACAAAAGGTGGAAAGGACAAAGTGGCGGAATTAAAACCTCAAATTGCCCTGATCCGGCAAAAGGCCTGGGAAAACTTAAATGAAAGCGATTTTGAGGAATTTAAGCGCATTTTAAATACCATTTACGGCAATCTGGAGGAATAAAGACTAGGAAAATTTAAAATAGTTGTTATACTAATTATATTTGTACAAACATTTGAACCCAGGTAGGGTTCCACCATTAAAAACAATCAAGCTACACCATGATTACTACTGACATTTGCATTATAGGAGCAGGCCCGGTAGGCTTATTTGCCGTTTTTGAAGCAGGTTTATTGAAGATGCGCTGCCATTTGGTAGATGCCTTGCCACAGGTTGGCGGTCAGTTGTCGGAAATTTATCCACAAAAGCCCATTTACGATATCCCCGGCTATCCGGAGGTAAAAGCACAGGAGTTGGTAGATAATCTGATGGATCAAATCAAGCCTTTCAAACCCACTTTTTCTCTGGGCGAACGAATTGACCACCTCAGTAAGCAAGAGGATGGATCGTACACGTTGACCACGAATGATAAAACTCAGATCCATGCACAGGTAGTGGTGATTGCCGGAGGTTTGGGATGTTTTGAACCCAGAAAGCCGGTGTTGGAAAATCTGGAAACATTCGAAGGAAAAGGAGTGGCTTATATGGTCAAAAATCCGGAGCAATTTCGGGATAAAAAAGTAATTCTTGCGGGCGGGGGAGATTCTGCGCTAGACTGGGCTATTTACCTGTCCGATGTGGCCAAAAGGGTTACGCTGGTTCATCGAAATGAAACGTTCCGGGGAGCACCTGATTCTGCTGCCAAGGTTTTTGACCTGGCCAATCAGGGGAAAATCGATCTGATTCTTTCTGCGAACCTGAAGGAATTGGGCGGAAACGGACATCTTGCCTCTGTTTTTTTAGAAGACAAAGCCAAAAGTAAGATTAAAATTGAAACGGACTATCTGATACCGCTCTTTGGTCTCAGCCCCAAACTCGGACCCATCGCCGACTGGGGGCTTACCGTTGACCGAAATGCCATCGAAGTAGACACAAGGGATTATTCTACAGGGGTAGAGCGGATCTATGCCATCGGAGATATCAATACCTATCCTGGAAAACTAAAACTGATACTCTGTGGATTCCATGAGGCAGCCATCATGATGCAATCTGCTTTCAAATACGTTTACCCAGATCAAAAATTAAGTTTTAAATACACCACTGTTAACGGAGTCAATTCATTTTAATCGTATTTTTGCCAAATGGTAACATTCACCGTAGAAGATCACGATGGCAATCGCCAAAGCATAGAAGCCCCGGATGACATGGGGTTAAGCCTGATGGAAGTGTTGAAAGCTTCCGAGTATCCTGTACTAGCCACTTGTGGTGGCATGGCCCTGTGCGCCACCTGCCATATTGAAGTATTGGAGGGCAAAAACGGATTGGGAGAGGCCACCGATGTGGAATTGGATCAATTGGAGGCCCTGCCTGAATATTTCCCAACGAGTCGACTGGCCTGTCAGATCAGGATCTCTGAGGAACTGGATGGAGCCATCATTAAACTCAGAGGGGAAGACAATTAACAACTAGCAGGTGAATGGCATTTTTGTCATTCACCTTTTTTTACGAAGTGGGCGGGTTTTCCATCCATTTACCCACCACCTGCTTGAATTTTTTTTGCACTACCGGTTTGATTAGGTAATCGTCAAATTCGTAGGGTTTCCCGGCACTCGCTTTTTCCGGAAAGGCATTGGCCGTAAATCCAATCACCGGCACTTCTTTTCCGAAGGGCAGTTCCCGTATCGCCTGCAATAATTCATACCCATTCATCTCCGGCATGTGAACATCCGTGATCACGAGGTCGGGGTTTTGTTCTAAAAACAGGGCCAATGCCTCCTTGCCATTCTCAGCTTCCAACACCAGCGCCTCCGGAGACATTTTTTCCAGGAAAATTTTCACCAACATGCGGTTAATCGGATTGTCTTCGGCCACTAAAAGTTTAAAACGCTTTCCATATGTAGAGCTGCCTTCGTCAGAGTGTAGCCATTTATCCGGAGTATCGTAATCAGTATAAGGCTCTTTGCTAATCAACTGTCTCAATTTAGAGGGAGTTACCGGTTTATCCAGAATCAGCGCGCACCCGATTTCCCTATAGGATTGGATTAGGCTATCTTTATCATTCCCTCCGATCATGGCCACAAATGTCACTTTTCTTCCATGCTTTTCCGTCAGGCGAATCATCTGTTGCATGGCAGCAGGGCTGTTTTTTCCCATCAAGCGATTATTCATCAATACAAGATCAATTTCGGGGTCTTTTTCAAGGGCGAAAAAAGCATCGTTAATAGCTTGGGACCGGACCGCTTTTAATCCAACGTCTTCGCAATAACGGGCAATGACCTTACCTGACGAAGTGTTTCCGTCCAATACCAATACCTTGGAAATGGCTTTGATAACCACTTCCTCGATCCTATTTTCCTTTCTTTCAACTTCCATATCAAAGAAAAAAGTGCTTCCCATACCCGGCTCACTAACAAGCTGAATCCGACTATCCATCAGCGAGAGTAATTTATTGGAGATGGTCAGCCCAAGCCCCGTGCCTCCGAATTTTTTGGTGGTGGAAGAATCGGCCTGAGAAAAGGCATCAAATATCAATTGCTGCTTGTTTTCAGCGATCCCTATCCCACTGTCCTGCACGGCAAAGCGAAGCCTACCCCTGTTGCTTCGGGACTCCTCTTCCAGCCAGGAAACCCCTAAAATCACCTCCCCTTTATCTGTAAATTTCAACGCATTATTTAGCAGGTTAATCAATACCTGCTTGAGTTTAAGTTCGTCCGTTTCAATTTTCAAAGGAACGTTGGCTTCCAAATCCAGAATTAACTCCAGTCCCTTTTGGTGCGCCTGAAAGCTTAAAACATCGATGATTGTTTCGAGAAGGACATGAATATCCACCGTATTGAGGTTTAAGTCTATCTTTCCTGCTTCTATTTTGGCCAGGTCAAGAACATCATTAATGAGTTCTAGCAGGGCGGAAGCAGAAGATAGCGCGGTTTGGGCATATCTTTTTTGTTGCGCATTTAGCTGGGTATGGGTCAATAGCTCGGTGAATCCGATGACTCCGTTCAGGGGGGTTCGGATCTCATGGCTCATATTAGCCAAAAACTCACTTTTTGCCCGGTTGGCTTCTTCCGCCTGTACCCTCGCTTTTTCAATTTCCAATTGAAAATTTTTCTCCTGGGTAATATCCCGCAATACGAGCAAACTACCGACCTCATCTTTTCCATCCACCGACACAGTAGATTTGCTAAGCAAATACCAGTACGTATGCGATTCCCTTTCTCGTGTAAATTCCCTAATCCGATAAGCTTCCGGTGGACTGAGCAAACCGGCTATTTCCGGCCAGTTTTGCCTTATTTCAAATAAAGCCAACTTATGATGGACCTTTCCTATCCCAATGTGTTTTGCTGCAGATAGGTTTAACGTTACGAGCTCTCCCTGATTATCCAGGACCATCACGCCCTCCTGAAGGTTATCAAAAAGGGTTCGGTAAGCCACTGGTGCGATCCGAAACAAGTTGAATTTTTTAAGTCCCAAAAAAAAGAAAAATCCGGTGCCTAAAAATCCAATCGGGATGGGATCCAGTTGATAGGGAATTGCCCCCGTCAAATACCACAAATAAATGATAAGCGGGCTGCAAAGTCCTAAAACAACCATGATTACCTGCCTGGAATTTGCTATTGGTATTTCCGAAATTCGTTTAATCAATAGCCAAAGACTACTAAAAAGCAATAAGAGCGTATAGCCCTGGTGTATCCAGTAAAATAGGCCTTTTTGAGTTACCAAAACCGGAAATAAGGTTGCATCGGTAAGCGAAAAATTCCGGTAGAAGAGGTGATGCCATTCGGTAGTCCATACTAAAAGTAAGTTAACCAGTGGCAAAATCAAGAAGTAAAGCTGCTTTCTGGTGGTAATCCATTTTTCCATTCCAGTATAGACCAGGGTAAAAAAGTAGACCAGCGGGGCAAATGCCACAGCACCCAGGTACTGCACTTTGATCATGAGGATTTTGCCGGTTTTGGGCACCATCATCAATTCCAACACATAGGCAAAAGAATAGATAAAACAGGCCACCATTATCCAAAAGAAATAACTGGAAGCTTTTTCTGCGGTTTCCTTTCGAATAAAGAGTGGAAACAATAACGGGACTACCGCCACCGCCATCAATAAAAAAAACATGACATGGAAATGTAAAAACGAAAACATCACAAAAAGCGGTTCGAATTAAGAGGTAATATAGATGAATAAAAGCACTTTTGGTACTTTAGAAATATTATTTTATCAGAAAAATGGGCGTTAGATATCCGAATATAGTTTTTACATTATCAAAAAATGGGTATGTATCAATTTATTTGCAGGTTCCAAATTTTAACCTACGGATTAAAATTACTTTTCTGAAACCGGCGAAAAACAGGTTGGAGGGACACAAAAAAAACAGCTCCCAAAAGGAGCTGTTTTTCCATTGTTAAAAAACCTTAATCTTAAATGCTTTTAGTAACTAAGCGCGTCTAATTAAAGGGTATTAACGCCGATTTCCAAACGAATTTTTCCCAACGTATGGAAATATTGTCCCAATGATACCAATTCGCTTCCGGAACAGAAAAATTGCTCCATTTACGGCCACCTAACTCTAAATAGCGTCGGATTTATGAGGAATTTTATTATATTTAAATTATGAAATATTGCTTTTTACTGGTCGGGATTTGCTGCTTTTATTTTTCTTTTGGCACACCAATCCCTAAAAACCCAGCAGATTACCGAGCAATATTTACCTACCCTCCCGATTTTGGCTCCGAATACCTGGAATCATTAGCGCAGCTAGCCCAATCGTATGAGGAAAAGGACAGCCTTCGCTGGCAAGTGCTATGGGATTGGGGTTATTACACGCATTCACGTCATCTGGAAAAATCACTGCATATCATTCAACTCGGACTTGATGAGGCGACCCATTCAAAAAATGCTCTTTGGAAAGGTAGGTTTCAGCTAATCAAAGGGGCCATCCTCATGCGCATGGACGAAACGGACCAGGCGGAGATGCTGTTGCAAATGGCGCTGAAAGAGGTCCCTGAATCAGAGTTTTGGCTTGCCTATACCAATTTGGGATACGTTTACGAAAGAAGGGGTGAGCTGGCCCCTGCCTTCGAATGGGCAAGAAAAACACTGGATTTGGGGGAAAAAACCGGACAAATTAAGGCCCAGGCCATGGCCTACAGTGACATGAGCTATTTACTCTGGAAACAGGGTAACTACAAGGAAGGGTTGGAGCTAGGTTTCAAATCCCTGGATCTTTTTGAAAAGCGAGGTATTCCGGATATGGATTTTGACTTTACCCATTATGTGGTGGGCAACCATTTAATCGCACTTTCCAGGCTGGAAGAAGCTGAAAACCACTTTAAAAAAAGCATTGCCATCGGCGAAAGGTTTGGGTTTTACAATAACCTCAGCGATGTTTATATTGCCCTCACCAGTCTCCAAATCAAAAAAGGAGCACTAGACCAGTCCGAAAAATCCGCCTATCTGGCCCTGGAATATGCCAGTTTACTTAAAAATTCCTTCATGCGCATGAGATCCCTTCTGGCGATAGGCGAAGTACAGCTTTTAAAAAGGGAATACCTGTCCGCTGAAAATTACCTCCTTCAAAGCATCGCCGAAGCCGGACCGGATTCCGGAGATCATTTTTTTTCCAAACAGGCCTACCTACATTTGAGTGAAACTTACGAGGCCACCGGTAAAACCCGGAAGGCACTGGTTGCCTTCAAAAAGTACCATGAACTTAACCGGACCATTTTTAATGAAGAGGCCGAGAAAAAGATGGCTTCCCTGGAAGCCGCCCTTGAGCTTGCGCAAAAAGACAACACTATAAAAGAACAGGCACTGATCCTTAGCAAACAAGATAAACAAGTGACTTTTTGGATTTTTGGCACCAGCCTGTTGCTGATTGTATCGCTCGTCACCTATAGGGGCTATCGCATTATCAAAAAGAAAAACAGGCTACTGGAAGAACAAAACCTGGAAAAAAGCCACCTGGTACGGGAAACCCATCACCGGATTAAAAACAACCTGCAGGTCGTTAGCAGCCTACTTTCCCTGCAATCAGAGCGGATTCAGGATCCCCAGTTGCAGCAAATCATGCTGGATAGCCAAAGCAGGGTACAAAGCATGGGCTTGGTTCATCAGACACTCTATCAGGGAAAAGACCTGGCCTACATAGAAATGAAGGATTATTTTACCAAACTTTCAGAAGATATCATCAATAGTTTTGGAGCCAGGGGCAAGGCAATCTTGTACTGTGAAATGGAAAAAATAACCCTGGACATCATAACCGCTATCCCGATTGGATTGATTGTCAACGAATTAATCACTAATTCACTGAAATATGCTTTTCCCAAAATGGAATTGGGATCCCTTTTTATATCACTCTACTGGCAAGACAGCGAATTAATGCTCGATTACCGGGATAACGGGATAGGCTTTGAGGAAGAGGAGGTGACACTTTCTCCCGGTTTTGGAAGACAATTGATTCAGCTATTATCGATTCAGTTGAATGGCGAAATGAGCAAAATACCGGATCAAGGGACCCACTTCCGATTCGTATTTCACCCGTAACACCATGAATTAAAACCAATATGATAAAAATTTTGATCCTGGAAGATGATCTGCTGCAAGCCACTCATCTGGCCCAAAGCGTCCGAAAATTAGGCTATTTGGTGTCTGGAATCGAAAATAGTGGGGAAAAAGCGGTGCTGCATTTTCAGGAACACCGCCCGGAACTGGTTTTGGTGGATATTGGATTAAAAGGTAAATTAAATGGCATCGAGGCAGTTACTCGCATGCAGGAAATTCAAGAGGTCAAGGCCATTTTTCTAACAGGTAATATCGGGCAGGATTTCTTTGAAGAAGCTAAATCCACCCGCCCTTTTGCCTTTATTGCCAAACCTTTTCAGGCTGTAGAACTTGAACGCACCCTGGCGCTGGCTGCCGAGCAGATTACATACGAACTGGAAAAACCAAGCTCTGAAGCCGAAGCGTCCGCTACCTTTTTGAAAGACAGGATATTCGTCAGAACGCATAACAAACTAGTTAAAATTTTATTTAAAGATATTTACTATGTAGAAGCAGACCGAAACTATGCTAAAATCCATACCAAAAACGAATCCATTCTGGTTGTTTGCCCCTTGAAAGTACTGGATCAAAAGCTGCCAGATCAGGAGTTTATCCGTATCCACCGGTCCTTTCTCGTTAACATCTCCAAGCTGGATGCCGTAGCAGATACCTTTCTGGAAATCAATAAAAAAAAGCTACCCATCAGCAAACAGCACAGGCAGGAATTAATTAAAAACCTCAATACCCTCTCTTGAAATAAACCTCCTTGAATCCGGGTAGATCTTAATTGACTAGAAATCAGGGGTAGACGGCACCATCTCTATTTCCTTACACCCTAGTGAAACCCACCTTTAATCGCCTGGAGTCCAAAGATATGGTAGCAAGCGCGGTGAGAGCGGGCATTGAATTTCAATAGCTATCGCCCTCAAATTAACCATTAGGTATAGAAAGTAATTAAAACGCTCGCGGTGTTCTCTGCGTCTCCGCTATGGCAGTGGCGTAAATCCCTATTTTTTTCTAACAAGAAATATGCGTTCTTTAAAAGAACCTATCAATAGGCACCTTTTAACCTTTATCGGTTTGAAACCCAAAATCTAAACCGAATCAGCTAAGTTTTTTCAGCAGTACTTCCCGTAAATTTAATTTTGCCCGCTCCTTCAGGTCTGAAGCAGCAAAGTCCAGGTCAGGCATACGGATAACGGTGTCAAAGCCCGCTTCCCTTCCCTCCTCACCGGAGGTGATCAGCCAACTCTTTTTTCCGTATTTTTTGGCCAACTGCAATAACTCATAACTCCCCTTCCCCTGCGCTGACTGCGAGTCGAACCGGCCTTCACCAGTTATCACCCTGTCCGCTTCCTGAATACGCTGCTCCATGCTGGTTTTGTCAAAAAAATATCCGGCACCTTGCTCCAGCTTCACCGGGAAAAAGGCATGCAATCCCAAAGCGATGCCACCCGCTGCACCAAAACAAGCTTGATCTTCTACCTCCCATTTAGACTTATTCTTTATTCGTTCGAAAAGATTTTGGGCAGCTTCCAGAAATCGCGGCTGCTCGTTCACGGTTAATCCTTTTTGCGGACCAAATACCGGAATGGCTCCTTCTTTCCCAAAAAAAGGATTACCCACATCACACAAGCAGGTGATGCGTAACTCAGGTAATTTCAGTGGCAACTGAATATGGGCTATTTTTTCTAAAAATCCCGGAACGAAAGGAATCAGTTCCCGGCCATTTTTATCCAAAAATTGCAAGCCGAGCGCCTGAAGAATCCCGGTACCCATATCAATAGTGGCACTTCCTCCCAATCCCAGCACGATGTGATTTGCGCCTTTTTCAACTGCCAGGCGAATCAGTTCCCCCGTTCCATAGGTACTACAGGTCCAGGGATCTTTTTCCTGATCCTTCAGGTCTTTGACCCCCGAAACCGTGGACACGTCCAGAAAGGCGGTATGGGAAGTAGGCTCGTATCCAAAAAAGCCTTTTTGTGATCGGCCCAGCTGCCCACATACCCAAGCCTCTACTTTTTCCAGTCCCAATTGTTTGCTCAGCAACAAACAGGTACCATCCCCTCCGTCCGCAATGGGGCAGCAATCGGTCTGGTCATTGGGGCGGCAGTTCTGAATGGTTTCTTCAATGATAGCGGCAGCCTCTTCCGCTTCCAGTGTTCCCTTAAATGCATTCGGTGCGATAAGCCATTTCATTCTTCATCGAGAATTTTCATGCGTTCAAAATAATCTTTGGTAGCCGCTATCACCTTAGGAGAAAGGTACAAGGCAGAAATCATGGTGGGGAAAGCCATTACCGCATACATACCGTCCACGAAACTCATCACCACACTTAGGGAGGTAACCGCTCCCCCGACTATGGTGATCAGGTAAAAGTAATTGTAATAATCAGCCTTATCAGCACCAAACAGGTAATTAAAGCATTTGTGACCGTAATAGGAATAGGTAAACATGGTGGAAAGGGCGAAAATAAGTACGGCAGCCATCAATAGGTATTTTCCAATTCCGGGTAAGCCCTGTTCAAATGCCGACAAAGTCAGTAATACCCCATCACGCTCCCCCGTTTGCCAAACCCCGGTAACCAAAATAACCAGGGCTGTCAGCGTACAAACGACGATCGTGTCAATAAAAGGGCCCAGCATGGCAATCAAGCCTTCTCTTACCGGCTCGCTGGTTTTCGAGGCACCATGCACCATGGGCGCCGTTCCGATTCCCGCTTCGTTGGAAAACGCGGCCCTTCTGGCACCGATGATAATTACCTGCCCCACAGCTCCTCCCAAAACCGCTTTACCGGTAAAGGCATCTTCTATAATGAACAAAAGCATCTCTGGCACCTCTCCCAGGTTTTTGAAAAGAATGATGAATACGCAGACAAAATACATGGTCACCATAAAAGGCACCAACCGGGAGGCTACTTTTGCAATCCGTTGGATACCTCCCAAAATGACCACCGCTACCAATAACATTACCGTGATTCCAATAATCCAGCGGGATGTCTGACCCCAGTCCAAACCAAATGGGCGCAACAGCACCACCCGCAAGACTTCCGTTAGTTGATTGGCCTGAAAAATGGCCAGCAAACCCATGATCCCGGCCACACAAAATATGACGGAAAGAAACCGCCATTTTTTCCCCATACCCTCTTCTATTACGTACATGGGACCTCCCTGAACGTGACCTGAGGAATCTTTTCCCCGGTACATGATGGCGAGGGTACAGGTAAAGAATTTGGTGGCCATGCCCACAAATGCCGAAACCCACATCCAGAAAATGGCTCCCGGGCCTCCCGTACCGATCGCCAGGGCCACGCCACTGATATTCCCCAAACCTACGGTAGCGGCGATGGCAGAAGACAGTGCCTGCAAAGAGGTAATGTCTCCCGAAGCATTGGGGTCATCGTACTTGCCTCCCACTACTTTCATCGCATGCCGCAATCCGCGGAATGGGATAAAGCGGGAATAAAACAACATGAAAAAACCACCGCCCATCAACAAGACCAACAATGGTGTTCCCCAAATCCAATTACTGAAGGCAATGATTAAATCTCCCAAGTTTCTCTAATTTTAGTGGCCAAAAATTCGATTAATATCCCTCCAAAGTAAGGATAAATTCCGAAAATACCCTTGAGCCGATCTGATAAATAGGTTACTTATGGTAGCCAAATTCCCGAAAGCTTTCTATTTTTGCGGGAATGCCCGCAAATTCTTCCCCCATGATCCGAAAACCACAAACCGTTGTTATCAAAATAGGCTCCAATGTATTGACCCTGGACGATGGGAGTCCGGACGTTCAACGCATGCGTAATTTAGTGGATCAGATGGCCTTTCTCCTGGAAAAAGGAATTCGGGTAGTTTTGGTTACTTCCGGAGCGGTAGCCTTTGGACGAAAATCCCAGCAACTCTCCACGAAAACCGATGCTGTTTCCAAAAAACAAGTTTGGGCGGCGATCGGACAGATTGCCCTCATCCGCTCGTATCAGGAATTGTTTTCCCAAAAGGGCTATCCCATTGCCCAATTGATGGTGACGAAGGAAGATTTCCGTGACCGGACCCATTACCTGAACATGAAAAACTGCCTGGACGGTTTGCTCAAAAATCAAGTGGTCCCGGTGATCAATGAAAACGATGCCGTGGCAGTCACCGAACTGATGTTTACGGATAATGACGAACTGGCCGGATTGGTGGCCGCCATGATTGATGCCGACAGCCTGATCCTGCTCACCAATGTGGACGGTATTTATAAAGGGCATCCCTCCGATCCGGGTTCTGAATTAATTGCCCATGTAGGGCAGAAAATGCCCGATCTCAGCCAGTACATTGCCACAGGTACTTCTTCCTTCGGCCGTGGCGGAATGTTGACCAAAATGACCATGGCCAAAAAATCTGCGGATCTGGGAATTGAAGTAATGATTGCCAATGGAAAAAAGGAGGGGGTTTTAACCGACTTTTACCACCAGAAACTCCGCTGTACCTATTTTGAACCTGGAAAATCCAAACACAATCAAAAGAAATGGATTGCCCATAGCGACACCTATTCCAAAGGAGAGATAATGATCAATGAGGGAGCCAAGAAAGCCCTGCTCTCCGAAAAAATTACCAGCCTGTTGCCCATAGGCATTCTGTCCATCAACGGAGACTTTCTGAAGGGAGACATTATCCGCATCATGGATGCCACCGGCCAACGAATCGGGTTGGGGAAGGCCGAATACGGTGCGGAAACGGCCCGGGACAAAATTGGCCTCAGCGGGCAAAGGCCATTGGTACATTATGATTACCTTTACATTTCTGAATCGAACTGATCATTGCCCGGAATAGACATCCTTTCTATGAAAAACCTGGAAAAAACCTTTCAAAACGTTCAAGCTGCCAGCAGGCAATTGTCCCTGCTGTCCGAAGCGAAAATCAACAAAATACTGGATGACCTGGCCATGGCCGCCATCAAATACACACCTGAAATCCTGGATGCCAATCAGGAGGATCTAGACCGCATGGATCCGTCTGATCCCAAATATGACCGGCTTAAACTCAGCGAAGAACGGCTAGAAAATATCGCCGAGGACCTCATCAATGTGGCCAAACTGGACACGCCACTTGGAACGGTATTGGCCGAAAAAAAGCTACCCAACGGCCTGGAACTTCAGAAAATCAGCGTTCCCATCGGGGTGATCGGCATCATCTACGAGTCCCGCCCCAATGTTACCTTTGACGTTTTTAGCCTATGCCTAAAGACCGGAAATGCCTTGGTGCTGAAGGGTGGGTCGGATGCCCATGCCTCCAATACCCTCATTCTGGAGGTGATCCATTCCGTTTTGAAAAAAAATAAAATTACTACCGATATAGTGGCTCTGCTTCCTGCCGACAGGGAAGCCACCAAAGAACTATTACAGGCGGTTGGCTACGTGGATGTCATCATTCCAAGGGGAAGCCAGGGGCTGATAGACTTTGTCCGGAACAATTCCAAAGTTCCCGTGATCGAAACCGGAGCTGGAATCGTTCACACCTACTTTGACCGCTCCGCCAACCTGGAAAAAGGCACGGCCATTATCTGCAATGCCAAAACCAGACGGGTAAGTGTCTGCAATGCCCTGGACTGCCTGCTGCTGGACAAAAGCCGGCTGGATGACCTGCCAACAATAGCCAAGCCACTTGCTGAAAAAGGGGTAACCATCTTTGCCGATACTGCCGCCTTCGGAGCCCTGTCCGGAAAGTATCCGGAAGATCTGTTGCAGCCAGCTGAAGAAAGCCATTTTGGAACAGAATTCCTGTCGCTCCACATGGCCATCAAATCCGTGGATGGGCTGGATGCCGCACTGGAACACATAGCCAGGTACAGCAGCAAACATAGCGAAGCCATCATTGCGGAAGATGAAAAGACCATTGCCCATTTTCTACGGGCAGTAGATGCGGCAGCGGTATATGCCAATGCCTCGACGGCCTTTACGGATGGAGCCCAATTTGGATTGGGTGCGGAGATTGGTATCAGTACCCAGAAACTGCATGCCAGAGGCCCCATGGCACTGGAAGAGATGACTTCCTACAAATGGGTGATCCGTGGAAACGGCCAAGTCCGTCCCTAAGTACGTTCAGGTTCCTTAGCTCATGATCTCTGATAAAACCCCACTGGTTCATCAACGAAAGCTTCTGGAAAAATTTCCCGGAAAAGGGGGATGGACCTACATTTCGCTGGCAGAAGTACCTTATGAGAAACGTTTTCCCTTTGGAATGGTACGCGTTCAGGGCAGCCTGGACGATTACCTCTTGGGTACCGTCAAGCTAATGCCCAAGGGAAATAAGGAACTGTTTTTGCCGGTAAATGCCAGGATTCGTAAGGTCCTGGGCAAAGAGGCCGGAGATGAAGTGCTGGTGAAATTATACAAAGTAGCCGCACCCGCCTCCATTCCGAAAGAAGTACTTGTCTGCCTGAAGGATAGTCCGGGTAGCCTGGAGAAATTTTATTCCCTACCTGTATGGAAGCAAACCCTGTATTTGGAAGCCATTGTGGATGCCAAATCTTCGGATGAAAAAACGGCTAACATCTTAAAGTTGCTGGAGGTTTTGGAGTAAAATTTCCGGCCGGGAGAAAAAGGCAGCACCAGCTGCGCCCGTTGCGAATGCTTTGCGGCCGCAGCGAGAAAAAGAGTTCATGTCGAGTACGCCGCGGAGGCCATCTAAAGCACATGCAAGAGTGATATATCTGCAAAATCCGTTAAAAATTCAGAATCGATCTCCTTGAATCAATTGGCTACTGCTTTAGCTGTAGGCACTAAGGAATGCACCAATATCCCCGGCTTTAGCCAAACCATTTATCCAAAAAGCTAAAAATCCCCATTTTACCATAAATACCCCGTTCCGATCGTGGAATGGGTACAGGATAATATCATCATTTCATTCACTTATCGCCACCCTAACAAATCCCATCTCATCTTCTCGATTCTTAAAAACCCACAACACCCCGTCCTTCACAAAATATTTAGAAGAGGGATTGATAGTAAGCTTAGGTATTGGTGTTTCACTTAGCAGATTAAATTCCATATCAAAAACACTGAGAAATACATCGATATTAGTTGTTTCATGGAGCAATCTTCTCTCTCGTTTTTCTTCACCAAATCTTCTTGAGGATGAGAGCCTCAAATACCTCTTGTTTTGTAGGTCCCAAACCAAGGGGCCAAAACTTACCTGTTCGTGGTAAGATTCCAGGGCATTGATCCTGTCCTCAATCGAATTTATTAAGTCACCTTCGGTAGCTATTGTTACCTTGCTTGGTGTATGTTGGGAGGAATAAGTCACTTGTTGAAGTTCATCGTTTTCCGGAGAGTACACATAAAAATCGTTTGAAAACTCATGGGAAATGATCATCTTATCCTGTTGACTGGTTATAAAGACCCGGGGATCCCATTTATTATAAGTTGTCAGATCTCCAAGTGTGTATTTTTTATAATTCCCGTTAGGATCAATTTCAAATGTAGAAATAAGGGTGTCCGCTATGTTTAGCTTTTTTAATGATATCCGATTTGTCGAATGGTCAGTAACCAATCCAAAGGCCAGGTGATCAAAGCTGGGATTTGCCATTTGCTGGTATACATTTTCTTTGTCAGCCATTCCTCCCTGCGCGAGGGAAATATTATTCCAATCAAATTTTTTCACCAGCCTGCCTTCTAAATTAAAATGGCCTCCAAATTGCCCTGCGAGGAACAATTTTCCATTCCCCAAACTTTTGAGCGAGGAGATCCATGAACCGGTACCATCCGGGCCTTCTTTTTGAAGCGGATATTTGTCCACGAGTTCCAGCCGGTCCAGATCTATCTTTTCAATGCTGTGGTCAAATTCGCTGTAGTTATACAGAAACGCATCTTCCTGACAGTAATCCGAGACTTGCAATAGATATTCCAAGTACAAAATCTCTCCCATGGAGTCTACTACCACGGAATCAACGCTGTAAGAAATTGTTTCAACGTTTGCGGCATCTTGCGATTTTCCGCAGGAAAAACCTACAATAAGTAAAATGCCAAGAAAAGTTCTGTTGAACATTGGATTCAAAGGTGTATGTAATAAAAGTAAAGCAACATTTCCTAAACCTATTCATTTTCAGGATATAATGGAAGTAAAATGAGTTAGTTTAACCATTTTTAACCCCAAATCATGGACGGGTAAATAGGAATAGGCTAGTTCCTATTGAATATTTATATCAATTGCCTACTGCTTTAGCTGTAGGCTATAATGAATTCGCCAGCATCATTGGCTTTAGCCAAAACTTTATCTCAAACCCTAACATCCAAATTTATAGTTCAACCTGTGAATTGGGCAATTACTTTATTGAAGGGGCTAATGATTTGCTGGTGTTCTTCCCAGCAATTTTGGCTAAAGCCAGGGGATTGGAAATCTATAATTTGGAATGGGCTAAAGCCCAATTCTATTGAGGGTTGTTCGGTTAAAGATAGATCTATCATGATCCGGAAGCAGCTTTACCTATCATCAATTGCCTGATAGCTATAGGCAATCGGAAAATTGTCCGCATCCCAGGCTTTAGCTAAACCTGGATAACCCAACACCCGTCCTATCAAAAATTTGGGCTAAAGCCCAGGACATTGGATTGCTATATTTTTGAATGGGCTAAAGCCGCATTCCTATTGAAGAGGGATCGCCCATTGATTTCAGCCATAATTTGGAATCAGGGTTCTTTTGATTCAATTGCCTCCTGCTTTAGCTGGAGGCAATGTTGAATTTATCGATGTCCCCGGCTTTAGCCAAACCATTTATCCCTGAAAGCTCAAATAAGAATTACACCATAAATGCTTCGGCTCCGTCATAAACAGGATAACCTCATAATGCTATTCGCTAATCGCCAACCTGATAAACCCCATTTCATCTTCCATATTTTCATACATCCAAACCTTCCCATCCTTGACAAAATGCCTTCCGGGCTTTTTGGTCAATTGGGGGACTAAAATTTCTCCCAGCATGTTTAAGTCCTTGTCAAATGCTGTTAAATACACCATCGTTTTGCTCTCATTTTCCTCATAGGAAAACCGGTAAAAACATTGTCTGTCACTATCCCAAAAGGGTGACATGAAATTAACTTCTTGTTTATACCTTGCATATTCAACCTTAAATTCCTCAGGAGTTTCATGTACTTTTTGGTATTCTTTCTCTTTTTGGTTGGCAGTAAGCTGGCTATCGTATGATTTCATAAACAAAGAATCCATCTCCGTGTCGTACCACATCAGAGCATTCGTGATTTCATTCGATAGTATCACTTTTTTACCAAACTTTTCTATCCCCACTTTTGGTGATTCGCTCATATGAACTGTAGCCTTTCCTGAGATCGTATATTCAAAGCTATAATCAGGTAATCTCTCAAAGCTTTTTAGCTCAACTCTGGAAGTTTCATATTCCTCCAAATGGAGCAGTCCCAAAACAAACCTTTTATCCTCATATCCTTGAATCAATCCATATAGTCGCTTTGCATCAGGGTCCAATAACACCCTATCTCCCTTTAACAGATCGCCCCCGTTATGCCAATCCGCCAAAGAGAAGTTTTCATAATAAACAGTCATTAACTTTTCCCCTTCCATAGAGAATAAGGAGCTCTGATACATACCCGTTATGGAAACATGGCTTTCATCGATAATTCTCATCACCCCTATCCCCGGCCCGGTCCCGTTCGGTCCTTCTTTTTCAAAAGGGAGCTTTTCCTCCAGGCGCAACTCATTCAGGTTAATTTTCTCCAGGGTATGGTCATCACCATTGAAATTATAAAAATATTTCCCGTCCTTACCCATGTCAGCATTCAAAAGCTGGTGCTTCACAAAGAGAATTTCATCACCGGAATCGATCATTACGGTGTCCAGAGAAAATTGCCGATTGGAAAAGTAGTCCGGACCGGTTTTGCCCACTTTCCCCTCACAGGAAACCAATAAAATAATGGCGAGGTACCATACATTTCGCATCTTGTATTTGTTTTAAAATCAATCCATACCATTCTTATTCTCCACCCTGAGTTCCACCCGAAACAGTCGAAAATAATCCCGCTCCACTTCTTCATCCGGTTTTTCTTGCATCCAGAGTTCATTATTCCTGAGCAACATGCTTTCCGGAGTCAATCCATCGGGAACAAAATCACTGACCTTATGGCCTTCAGCGTCCAGAATGGCTATTCTTTTGGCATATTTCTTCAGCATTCTTTCCCTGAATAGTAGGTTTTCCTGTTGGGTTTTATTCTCGTTTTCGGCTTCCTTATCTGCATCAGAATAGCCAGGGAAATAGGCGATCACAAAATATCCAGCTATCTTCTTGATATTCAAAATATTGCCTGAAGTGAATCTCAAGGTACCGTCAATGGAATTGTCATTTGAACCGCTGAAATACCGGTAGTCTTTCAGGTCAACAGGAACACTTGAAAGCAGAGAATAAGGTTTGTTTAAGCTGAAAACATAGATCACTGGTTCGGCTCCAAATACCACATATATGCGGTCATCTGCCAGGGTAAAAGAAGGTGCCCAGGAATCTCTAAAAAAGTATTTTCCACTTCTGAAAATACTGCTTTCGGGAAATTGGATAAAGGGTTCCTTCTCTCCTGTTTTTGGATCCAGCCAATTTAATAACCTCATTTCATTGTAAGCATCGATGCTACTGTAGTCGATATGCCGGGATCCCTGATCTACATATAAATATTTGCCGTTCCATTTTTCCATTCCAAAGCCCATAGCCTTCCAGGTAAAATTTGGAACCCGAAAATCTTTCAGTTTTACCTGGGATTGAAGTTCTCCGGTAAAATCATAAGTCATAAATCCATTGTATCCATAGACCAGAAAAGTTTTGTCATCAAGAATTCTTAATGTTGACATAAGCCCACCGTAACTATCTGGCCTATCGCTGAGTTTTGAAAACGAGGTAACTATATGGCCCTCAAAATTGGCAACCATGATGTCTTCAGAAAATTGCCTGTGCTCCATAAATAAGATAGTCCCGGACTTGGGGTCAAGGTCATGGACGGAAGGATTTCCCAGGTAATCAATCCGGATACTGTCCAGCTTTTCAAAGTAAACAGTAGTAGCAGCACCTTCGGTCTCTTTATTCCGGGTATCCTTGTTTCCGGAATCGCAGGAAAGCAACAGGAGGCCCATCCAAAAGATAATAAAGATTCGATGCATAGCCGGTAAATTTTTAAGCATGGAAAGAGGAAGACCTGTAATAATACCTAAGGTATGTTTCAACTATTAATTTAATAATTAAAATATTAAAATCAAACTTTTCTTAGGAGACCAATTAGATTTGAGAGTTGCCCGATCCGAAATTTGGGCTAAAGCCCATAACTTTTGATTACTATTTTACTGAATGGGCTATTTCCTATTGAGATAGGTTCGGATATTGATTTATCTGCCAAAATCCGTCTACAATTTCAGGATCAATCCCATTAAATCAATTGCCTACTGCTTTAGCTGTAGGGAACCTGGAATGTACCAGCATCCCAGGCTTTAGCCAAAACGTTATCCCCAAACCCTAAAATCCAAATTTACAGTTCAACCTTTGGATTGGGCAATTACCTATTGAAGGAGCTAATGATTTGCTGGTGTTCTTCCCTGCAATTTAGGCTAAAGCCAGGGGTTTGGATATCTATAATTAGAAATGGGCTAAAGCCCAATCCTATTGAGGGTTGTTCGGTTAAAGATAGATCCATCATGATCCGGAAACAGAAGTTTTTTGAATCACTCGCCTACTTATCTAGCTTTAGATTCCCCGATCTGAATGGTTTCGAAGAGAGCTGGGGTTATTCATTTGTATCAGTTAGTTTGTAAATTCCATACCGAATAAAGTCCTCTTCAATATCAGGATTCTCTAGTTTTATCAATAACCTGTTTCCCGGAAGGCTCATCGTAATCTTCCCATAGGGAATTTTCATGTCTTTAGTCAATTGTCCGGATTGGTTGAATAGAATCAGCCGATGGTACTCCGGATCTCTGAAATGATGGTAGCTAGGGTCATCTGCGATCTTATTTTCATAGGTGCCATAGGGAATTTCCCGGATATACTCCAGGGCCATTAATCCATCATCCAGCTTGAATATGTTGTGGTTATAGGCAGCTAAAGTAATATGGTCATAAGATGGCAAACTTTTTCTTGTTATTTGATTGGATTTTAGAATTTTAAATTCCCCATGATTAATTTTAATCTTAGATATCACCTGATTGGTGTTTAAATTAATAACTGTGATTTCATTATCCAAGGATGTTGTCATGTACAACCTGCTATTCCCCCTATCCAGTGTATATATCGGGAAATAAATGCCATCTATAGACTCGTCAAGGTATTCATAGTGAGGTCTTTCAGTAACAGGAGCAACTTCATATGCGGCATTCCCTTCTTTGTGAAATATTTCGATTAATTTTTTCTCTCTAAAATCACTTACACCTGCAAATTTACTGGCACCTGATGGGTTGGTTATAAATAAGAAATCAGTTTTGTCTCCGTTTTTGTAGAAGTAAGAAAATGGTTTTGATCCCCCGTAAATATAAATCTGTCCATTGGATTCATAACGGCTTCTCTCTTTCAATTTCAACTTTTGATCATAAAGCAAAAGCTGATGAGGAGTCAATGCCCAGATGTTGCCTTCATCCGAGAAACCTAAGCAATTTAAGGTAGATCCATATTGTTCAGGTCCCTGACCCTTCATGTTTCTACTGATAACAATTTCACCATCCTCTTTTACCAAAGTTATTTCCAAGCCCTTAGATCGTTTATTCGTATATCCTAAAAACATCTCTTCCTTTGGAAAGTAATCGATCAGGTCAATTTGAACTAATGAATTTATTTTGAATTCACCTACTTTCTCTAACTTGTATTGAGCAAAGGAAAATCCTGGCCAAATAAGCATCATTAAACTTAATAAGTGAATTAAAGCCAATTTCTTGATGTACCTATTCATTTTATTTTTTGGTTTATGAAGTGAATCCTTTCAATAATTTCCTGTCTGTTGCTTGTAATGACAACTTAGGCATGGTTTATTGATCAGCCCGATCGATTTTCAGCCCCACCCGAACCAGCCGGAAGTAATCCCGCTCCACTTCATCGTCCGGTTTTTCCAGCATCCACAGCTCGCCGTTTCTGTGCACCATGGAGCTGGCTATTAGCCCCTCAGGTTCAAAATCGCTTAGCCTATTTCCCAAAACGTCGAAAATAGCCATTCGGTGTGGGTATTTTTTCCGCATCTCCTTCCAGAAATTTGTTGCTTCCGCCGGTGTTTTTTTGGCAAAAGAAGCTTCCCTATCCGCGGCATTAAAGCCTGGAAAATAGGCAATGACGAAATAAACATCCACCATCTTGATATTCAGTATTTTACCTGAGGTTCTGGCCTGACCAAAGAACCTCACATCTGTAGCATACTCACTCTTACCTCCAGAAAACCGATAGTCAGGCAAATCAAGCGGTAACGCTTCGAGCAAGGGATGAGGGGCAGCTCCATCAAAAAGGTACACCATTGGCTCCAGACCAAAGACCACGGCAATTTTGTTCTCTGAAACCGTAAAGGCAGGAGCCCAGGCATTTCGGAAGAAATATTTTCCCTCCATAAAAACACTGGAATTAGGGAAATGAAGAAGCGGCTTGGTTTCGCCTGTATGGGGATTCAGAAATACCAATGGGTGCAGTGCCGCATAATCTTCCGCACCATTGGGCAACCTGATACTACTGCCTGGATTCATGTATAGGTATCCATTACCCAAGGGCTCTATGCCATTTCCTAATCCGATCCGGGAGGAACCCTGATATGGGGGTTCACGGTGTTTCACCAAAGATTGCAGCTCTCCTTCATAATTATAGGTCAAAAAACCTTTAGATCCATAGGCCAAAAAGGTGTCATTTCCGACAATTTTTAGCGAAGCCAACAAATTTCCATAGGTATCGGGAAAGTCTCCCCATTTCGAAAAAGTTGCCCGGACAGATCCTTCAAAATTAGCCACCGTGATTTTTTGGGAGGTTTCCTTGTGTTCCATAAAAAGGACAGTTCCGTTAATGGGGTCTAAGTCGTGAACAGTTGGGTTTCCCAGGTAATCAATCCGGATACTGTCCAGCTTTTCAAAGTAAACAGTAGTTGCAGCACCTTCGGTCTCTTTATCCCGGGTATCCTTGTTTCCGGAATCACAGGAAAACACCAGCAGGATAATCCAAAAGAGATACAACAAGCGATACATGATCAGTGAATTTTCTGATAAAGAAAAGAAAAAAACCTACCTTAAAGCGGAGGTCATCTTTCAGGTTTCATTTTACAACTATTAATTTATTAGATAAATTCAGTAATTCCAACTTTTATCTCAATTATTTAGTTTAATATTGAACGGAAGAAGGTCGGTCGATGAAGGATTGAAAAAGATTGAAGGGATTGAATAAGATTGAATAAGATTGAAAGGGATTGAGGAAGATTGTTGAGATTGCTGGAGTTGGCTGAATGTTAATTGAGAGACTGCAGAATGCTGTAAATTAGACCTAAAGGTTCCTAAGGTCTTCAATACAAAAATCCAAAAAGCCACAATGGTACCTTTTTTCCGAAACCAATTTCTATATCGTCTGCAGCTAAAAGGTATTGGGATTCATTCTTTCCCTGGTTGGCATTTTTATTCTTCCCCCCTGCCTCAATGTATACACCAGAAACATAAAAATCACCTGATCTTGGCAGGGTGACCGGTAATTTCGCATTCCTGAGTTGGCTAAGTAAAAATGTCTCCCTGATCGATCCGATGTCAGGATGTGCCTTTAGGGCGAAAGCCAAGTTGGTATTCTCCAAATAGACTTTCTCAGGTTTCTGCAAGGTCGAAACCCCTTTTCCCTGAGCTAAAAGCAAATTCAGCATCCTGGCTTTTTTAAGGTGAACTAACCAGGCATAAATAATTTCTCTACTGACGTCAAGCTTTCTTGCCAATGCGGAAATATTGGGCTTAAATGGAACAGATTCTGCCAACACACCCAAAAGCTTTTTGACTTTGAACGCCATCCCAGGACTATAGCCTTGAATAAAAGCCAAGTCTGTATCCACTACGGTATTAATTGTTTGACTCAGACGAATAGGCATATCCTCAGAGTCACTTTCTTTGAAAAAAGGAAAGTAGCCATATTTTAGATATTCCCTAAATAAGGGCAAAGGCTGTAACTGATGGACGATGTCTGAGGCCATATCATTGGGCCTATTTACCAGATCACCCCATGAAATGGAAGGAAAAGTCAAACCCTTTTCCATGTTTAAAAATTCCCTGAAAGAAAGTCCTGGCAAATCATAAACAATGACGCGCCTGCTAAGATCTGCCTCTCCTCGGTAAATATCCAGTGCGGAGGACGATGAAAAAACCACACGTAAATCAGGATACCCATCGTAAATATTCTTTAGTTCTCTTGACCAGTTTGGGTATTTATGAACTTCATCGATAAATAAATACCTCCCTCCATTTTTATAGAATTCATCCGCAGTTTCCACCAAATTGTGAGTATAAAACCAATAGTGATCTGCAGTCACATACAATACTTTCTCCCTTGACTGCTTGAGGTGATAGCGGATATATTGCAACATCAGGGTCGTTTTCCCTGTACCTCTTGGACCCTTTATAGCCAGCATTCGCTGCTCCCAATTAATGGTTTGTAAAAGAAACCTATAGAAGCCGCCACCAACCTGCTTGATTAAATTGTTGTGAAAAGCATACAAAACATCCATTTTTTTGTCAGTTATAGATGACAAATATAAATAAAAATTGTCATCTATAACTGACATTTTTTAAAGTAGTGTGTTTTAGCCCTTCAAATCATACCCAAATAATACAGCGAAAACTTGTAATTAACCGCCCTCTTGGTAATCAATGGCAGTTTTTTTTATAATTTTTGAAGACAGGATTTCGGCGATCAGAACAGGAGCAACCCCGACACCCTAATCGTCCAGCTTATCCGGATAACAAACCACACACAGGTCTGGCTGCTCCACCGTCATTTAATAACTGGCTTCAACTCAAAAACCGAATAGGTGGAATAGGTAGGTTCATCCTCCCCCTTATACTTGTCCCGCAGCAGAAGTCGCTTGCCTGGAAGCAAAAGGATCTCCGAATGGGGTTCGCAGCTCGCCGGAAAGGCAATCTCCTCCTCTTGGTGCACGCCATCCTGAATAAGTATCAAATGGTACAACTCAGGATCCCTGTAGGAAAAATATTCCGGATCTTTAGCCTTTCTCGCCTCGGTGGCAGCCTCTGAAAGTCCTTCGAAATAAAGTACAGCAAACAGATTGGGTTCAAAATGAAATAATGCCGTATTTCTTGCTTTCTGGACGGCAGAAAAACGCTGATGCTCGAAATTCAGCATCTCTTCCAGCGCGAAATCCTGTGTCATATCATAAACCCCAATCTCATTTGACCTATCGTAGGTCAGGAAAAGGCGACTAGCGGCTTTGTCCAGTGCAAAAACCTGAACTGGGTTCGCCCGCTTGGAATCTGGATTCATCTCAACCTCCGGCAGTAGCTCAGTATCATTGGGTAATGCCTTATCCAAGCCTTCCTTTTGGGGATTGTAAAGCTCAATCAGGTAATCAGGTCCATCTTCCCCATCCATTACTCCTGCAGAATTATTGACTCCTGAGAAAAAATTGGTGAAAAAATAAGGATCTGAGGCATCCTGCAACCGAAAATAGGGAACCCTTAGCTGAGGGCCTGAATAAAACCTGATGAACACTTGGGAGGCAAATCGTATCCTACCTTCTACCTGCCAATTTACATTATACCTCAAAAATTCACCTGAGCTCTGTAAATAATATCCACTTCCTTCCTGATTGAAGGAAGCCGCCAACAGACTGCTGTTGTACTCGTTGGGACCCTCCCCTACCCGATAAGCAGCCTCTAAAAGCTCACCTTTTCCATCCAACACCAAAAACTCCTCCGTAATTTGATCATAGGCCAGAAAACGATCTTCTATTGGGTGATAGTCAAGCAATCTGACGGTATTTTCCCGGTCTATACGGATGGAGTCCACCTTTTCCAAATAATAGGTAGTACTTTCACTCATTTCCTCTTCTGACTTACTGCTTTTATGGCAGGAAATTACAGCCATCGCTGCCATTATGATCCAGGCTCCCGACTTGTACGATTTGGTTGGTATTCCAAGGAAATAATGCATTTTGGATGAGCTTTTTAAATGAAATTTAAAACTAATATGGACAAACAAATATAAACCTGAATCAGCATACATTTGGCCTATTCCAAATTTGGGCTAAAGCCCAGGAATTTTGATTGCTGTTTTTTTTGAATGGGCTAAAGCCGCATTCCTATTGAATATATAAACGAATTGTCTTAATAGCGGTACCAATTTGGGCTAAAGCCCTCGGTTTCTTGGAATGGGCTATTTCCTATTGAATGTTTTTATCAATTGCCAACTGCTTTAGCTGTAGGCAATCGGAAATTTATCAATATCTCCGGCTTTAGCCGAACCATCTATCCAGCCTCTCAAATTTTTGCCCGGGAAGCGTTGGATATCTTCGAATTACCTGCCTTTTCATAGAAACAAAAAAAATTGCGCGCCCTGTTTAAAATTAATAATTAAGTCCTTATTTTAGCCCTTAGTTTACAAAATAGGAAAGCGACAGGGTTCCAAATCGCTTCATTTTTTATGGGTTTGGAATCTTTACAGACTTTTTAATTGGTGAACAATGACTTTTAATCAGTATTAACTTTTATACATATGAAAAAAACAGCTTGGTTGGCCTTGATAGCAATAGGTGTCATGGCATGTGAGGGAGGTGATTTTTCGGATGTCCCGGCACAGGTCGATAATGAGGATCCGGAAGAGGAAATTGAACCTGAAATCCCAGAAGAAAAGCCCTTTGAAGGCATGACCCTCACCGCTGTCGGTGGGGGAGCGATCAACTATGGGGTGAGAGATATGCTTTTTTTCGAAGAGCAATTAATCGTATCCGGAGAATTTTCTCGAATCAATGGCATGGGTGCGGATTATGTGGGTGCCTATGATGGTAACCAATGGAAGAAAATGGGCCGCGGATTACCCAACCTGACCCCTACCTTGCTGGTTCACGAGGGGGCTCTTTATGCCGGCGGCCATTTTATGGACGCAAACCATGAGGAGGCGCTGCATTTGGTAAAATGGAATGGCAATGGCTGGGAGGAAGTGGGGGAAGGACTCAATCTCCCGGTCAACACATTGGGGGTCTACCAGGGCAGTCTGATTGCTGGTGGAGATTTTACCATTGCCGGAATTGGGAGTCAGGACATTCCTACCATGCACATTGGTAGTTGGAATGGTGAACGATGGCGCATGTTGGGCAGCGGACTGAATGGGCCTGTGCATACACAAATCGTGTACAGGGGAGAATTGGTGGTAGCAGGAGATTTCACAACGGCCGGAGGAGAGGCCGCCCGTAGTATCGCCACCTGGAATGGGCACAGTTGGAGCAACTTCGGAGCGGGAATCGACGGTCAGGTGTTTGATTTGGCGGTCTATAAGGATGAGTTATACGCCACTGGCATCTTCAACACCGCTGGGGGTACGCTGGCAAACCACATTGCCAAATGGAACGGCTCTGAATGGATAGCCCTGGGTTTGGGACTTAACATGACCGACCCACCTTCTTCCACCTTTGATTTGGCCGGTAGGGGCTTGTGTGTCATCAAGGACCACCTGTGGGTCGGGGGGGCGTTTAATTCCGTGGGTGGAGCACCTACCGAAAATATCGCCATCTGGGATGGTGAAAGTTGGCATGGAGCCGTTACCGGACCCAATAACCGGGTGGATAAAATCTATTTCCACGAAGAGGTAATCTATCTTGGCGGATATTTCAACCATTACGATGAGGCCGGGTTTGTGGCCATTTGCAAGATTGGAAAGTGATGTGTTTCGTTGGGTTTTATCATCGGGTCAGTGAAACCTGAACGCAAACAAATCAGCATCTTTCAGGTACACCCGCATACGGATTGGTTTTCCGGATAACTCTGAGACATCACTACTGCCGTTCCAAAACACTTCCCTGGAAATTTCATTACCGATTACTGGTTGGGCTTCCTCCATGGAATACCCTGGTATTTTGTTTCCATTTTCATCCAACAGCTCTATTCTGATTTCCCCGGCAGCAGAGGTGGAATAATTCAACTCCAGGGCTTTTCCCTCGAAGGTAAAGGGTTTGGTAAGCATTTCCCCGCCTTCATATCCAGCGGACAAAGAAGCAAATCCATCCAGACGCAGGGCATAACGGCGCAGGTGAGCAGATGGCTGGGCATAATCCTGGTTCACATAAATGGACATTTCGGTCTTTCCGGTTTGTACCACATTCAATGCGGGGTAGTTGGATCGGGATACCCAGTTCTGCAAACCGATGCCCGGCCGGATAAAGGATTCCATAAATTGACGTTCATATTGGTTTCCTCCCCTTGACGACATCAAGATGACATCGGAGCAGTCGTTGTAATAGTTGGGATTCACTCCCAACTTTTCCGCTTCCGCATCCGAAACCACCTTTCGGTTGGGCATGAAACGCGCACCGATGGCCAGGTAGATGTGGGGTGCCCGGAAATAGGGACTGGTCTGCTGCGTATACAGGTGTTCGTAGGGGGTATTCCCAAAGCCCATCGGCTCGGGGTCTGTCCAATGGATAAAATCCTCAGAAGTGGTTCGACTTACCGAGCGGAACCCTTTGTATCCCTTACCTGTCCAGGAGCGGAAATAACAGACATATACCTGTTCTTCTTCCGACCAAAAGGATACATTCTGTGAATCAAATACTCCCTGGGTAAACACGGCTTCCTCTTGGACTTTCCTCCAGTTTTTCCCGTCTGCAGAGGTGAAGGCCACCAGACCACTTTTAGAAGTGCCGCCCAGGGCCTTGAATTTTTCATTTGGTTTGGCGGCCGGATTGCTGTCCAGAAAGGGGCTGAAATTATGCGTTACCGGGGCTTCATTGGCCAAGATTACATTGTTGTTTTTGCTTCCTTCTATTTCATAGATGCCAAGGTCGGGCTTTTCCCAGTGTATGCCATCTCTGGATTCGGCATAGCAGGTCACTTCAGAGCTGTTTCCATCTTTACCCGCCGAGGGAACACCCCGGTAATAAGCCCTGAAAAAGCCATCTTCCTCAATGATGGTCACATAGGCAGAGAATGCGCCTTCCCATGGCTTGTCAAAATCCAGTACCTTTCCCTTGTCTTCGGGATGGTGCAGGGTAATTTGGGCCTTTTCCAGGGATGCGATCAGGTATTGGTCCACGAATAGCTCTCGATCGCTTCCAATTAGAAATGGTTCAGCCTTTTGCCCATAGGAGCCTGAGAAAGCAAATGCAACTACAAAAAGAGTAATGAACAGTTGTTTTTTCATATTTTTATCGAATAAACTTTCTATTTAAAGTACTTAACGGGTATGTTACCAAACTTAGGTAAATACCGCTTATTACTCAAAAAATAAAAGCCTAAAGCTATCTGCGAAGAGATTAATTGTCAAAAAAGGTATTCTGCTAAGCCAGGCCAAGAGAAACACTCCATCGGAGATTATTTTTTTCTTGTACCAAGCCAAAAAATATGCCCGATTCGAAAGCGGCGCAGGCGATTCCATGCATTTGAAAAAAATCAAATGTGTTCAGTGGTCTATACGCACCGGACCATTTATTCCATTTCCTTTCTAAGGATAAATTTGGCTTTTACCAGTTGATTCTTAACCGTATTTTTTGAAATCATCAGAATATCGGCGATTTCATTGTAGGACTTTTTTTCAAAATAATTCATCTCCAGTATTTTTCGCCTTTTGGGAGATAAATTTCCAATAATGCTTTCCATTTTGGTCAATTGCGCTTCCTTCACCTGGCTGCATTCATCCTCTTCTTGATGGATTCGTTCCCAGAATTTTTCTTTTAGACTATTATTTTTGTTCAAAGCCTTCAGGTAATCGAAAATCTCGTTTTTGACCGAGGTAAATACATAGGAATTAAAATTTAATTCCGGCCGAATTTTACTCCTCCGCTTGAGAATTTTCATAAATACCTCGTGATAAATGTTCTCCGCCTCCTGCTCATCTTTGATAATGGAAACACTGAAACGGATCACAGGTACCCTGTAATATTGGTAAATCTTTTCAAAGGCCTTTCGGTCCCCATTTCGAAAACCATCCAGTAATTTTTTGTCAGGTTGTTCCATATCCCAAGTATTTAAATGGTGATAAACTATTTGGCAGACACAACTCAGCTAATATTTCGTGAAAGTGCCCCCTATTTTTTTATGAATATCAAGGTTTATATTGGTAAAATCTGCGCAAATCACGTATATTAATCTTCATTTTGCGAATTTAACAAATACATTAGGGATTGGAAATGAAGGATTTAACAATTTCTTGATAAAAAATTCACCGAAACATTGATAATATCATGCAAAAAACCGTATGTTTTTATAATTGTGTTAATTTTCCAGAAAATTCCTGATTTAGGAAGAAAAATAATTTTTATAAAATTAGATGCGCTTTAGAGAAAGTAGCATTGAATAAAATTGAATAACTTTTTAGGGGAATGATGTCTTTGGTTCATTTTTTGAACGAAATTGGTTACAATTATTCTAAAAAATCTTTTTTTGGAAACAGTCTCTAAACAATCAAAAACTAGCATGAAAACCATACCAGCACAATTACCCATGATTCTTCATTACCTGAATCAGGAATCCGGCAAAGAGAACGTAAAAGAAAGTCTCGAAAAAACCTATGATTGGCTAAGCTATAAACTGTCACGTATCACCGACCATGAACAGGTAAAAAAACTACATGAAAAACCCTACGATCCACTGGTGCAGGAACAATGGAGGAAAATTCTGGAAGAAGCCATCGCAGAAGACGATCTGTATTATGAGGAATTGGAGGTGATGTTACAAGAAGCAGTAGCCTTGATACATATCAAAGATCCTGAGGGTTACCAGGCCTTGCTAGCAAAGCAGCGAAGCCTCCAAACGGAAACCAGCAAGTCTGAAGCGTAGGGAGTTGAGCAGACTTCTATACTGGTTTCCTCAGGGATGATGAAAAAATCACTACTTCCAGAAATCGGTGGCGTTATCCAGATAGGTAGCAACTATTAACGCGAATTCAAGTAAAGATCGTACTTAATACCCGGCTATATTGTCAATGGTAGCACTTTATTATAGGTACAATGGTGTGGCAGTCCCGTTTAACTAAAGATTTCCACGGCTTCCTCCGTACATACTCGCTCTAAGAGTCTTGGAATGAAGGTTTCATTATGCAAATAGGTCGGACGCACGTTATTATGGATTTGATAGAATTTCGTATGCGATGGGTTTGAAACTGTAATTATTGGATTGCTCAGCAGAACAAGCTGTAAGGCCAACAATCAAATCCATTTCCGCTCTGAACAACACGTAATCTCCTGGCTTACTCTTGGGAGGTTCCACGCTAATAGTCCCATCCGAAGCCAGCTGCACGTTCATGAAAACATTGAAAGCAGTAGGAATATCATCTGCAAGGATACCAAATGGCTTTAAATTTTTCTCTAGATTTTCGAAGCAACTGGGATGATAGTGGGGGTTATCGTATAGAATCTGAAACGTTTCAAGACTGCAGGGGGCCAAAAGAAAATCATTTCTCCCATTGGTATCTTCTATGATTTCCATCATTTTATTGCTTCTATTGCTCCATAAATGATGTCCTTTCGTGATAAAAAGAGTGCTTTCAAAATCCAATGTCTTTCCTGAAGACAGCTTTTCCCGTTTATCATGGGCATTAAACGCCACTAAATCGCTTACTTGTTCTCCCTGCGGATCAATAACCTTTAAATAGGCCCCCTGGTCAAGATAAAATGCCACTCCAGCCTGTTTTTCAATAATTTTCCTCATACGTTTTCTTCTTCAGAATGCCTATTTCTATGTTGAAAGGGGCATTTCCATTTTTTTTCTACCCTCCTACCACTATATTGAGGGGCCTCCTGTCCCTCTCCGAAGTCTTCAAGCATGGGGTTAATAGATCCCTGGTAAGCCAAATCCCGTTCTCTGATTACCTTTTTCATATTTTCAAATTGATCGTTTTCTCTCAATTTGTCAAACTGCCGGTGTAAATTAAAAGCCATAGCGGGATAGTTGATCCTTCGGGCAAGCCTGCTGGCCTTAGGATGTAGTCCCACAATAAAAAAGGCTGTCCCCCCAAAACTAAAGCTGAAATTGTCGTCCTCGGGATTACTACTTACCGCCGGATCCCAATTGTCTTTGTGACCTCCTATGTTGTAGTTTTTGTAGCTGATCCCACAGTCTATGTTCAAAATCCAATTCGGAACGGATTTCATCTGTAAAATAAGCTATAAAAGTAAGGTAATCACTATCTGCATCAATGGTTTCTCGCATGTATATTTTTAAATCGATACTTAACTGTTGCGTCGTTTTTTCCGATGCCATCCCTTCATAAATACCTAGTCGGTATTGGTCCGTGTTGATAGATGCTTTTGCACCGACACAGGGATATTTGGGGTCAGCAATTTTTTCATTCAAATCCATATGGATATCCTTGATGCGATCATTTTCACAATTGCCGATTTCTTCAGGCTTCCAATAGGTCGGATGGGAATTGTTGGTTTTCATAAAATATAGTGGATTTTAATGGTATCCTATCGGATTTCGGGGTTGGCTGTTTACTTGTAAACCTTTCCGTCCTTAGATTATCCTCGGACTGGCTGTTGACCAAAGAAGTTACAATTCTAATGCCAGCCCAGGGAAAGGGTAGGTATATAGGTAGTCTATATTAATCCAATACGAAAACGTATGCAACCTAATTCAACTGGGACATTTTTTGACTGAGAGCAGGTGTCGTTTCGGACACCATGATTCATTCGGAATGATATATGTAATGCAATTTCCTGCACCTTAACCCACGAAAAAAGATGAATACTGATTTAATGCTAAATTTCCTGCTCGCTATGATAGCCATTGTTAATCCCATTGGTTTGATACCGATTTGGTATGAATTGACTGGAGATGCACAGCCCAAGGTAAGGCGGCGAATTGCTTTTATGGTTGTAGGTACCGCATTTGTTATTTTATTGATTTTTGTAAACGTCGGGAATTTTATATTGGATTTCTTTTCCATTGATATTGAGGTCTTTAAGATTGCAGGAGGGCTTTTGTTATTGCTTACGGGCATCTCCATGGTAGATGGACAAGCCAGTAAGCTTTCGGGAAATCAAGAAGAGGGCACTACCGATACGGAACTGGCAAGCCTGCGATTTGAAAAAGTGTTGGTACCCCTTACCATACCCATGCTGGCGGGACCGGGTGCCCTGACTACCGTTTTGTTATTCAGTGCACAGGCACAGGAATGGATGGATTTTGTCGGCAATTCCATCGTTTTGGTGATAAGTTATGCCCTCCTTTTTTTAATTCTAATAAGTTCTTCCATTCTGGAGAAAAATGTGCATAATTTGGCCTTTGTCGCTTTTACCCGAATTTTCGGGGTGATCGTCGCCGCCATCGCCATCCAATTTATGATAGAAGGCCTGGGAGACGTATTCCCGAATTGGTTGAAAGGAGGTTCAGCCGTGGAATAATCGTAACAATATGGCATGGTTTGGCTACAAGAAGGAGGAAACCGCATAGTCCTTATCCAGAAGATGCATCGCCCGTGTAAAAAAATAACATCGCTCCATAATTACATTCCTATTTACCAAGGGGGCTTTTTAAGTTGGTAAAAGCCTCCCAAAAAAGACATGCTGATTGAAACGCCGGGACAGTATAACAAAATAGCAAATTGGTTTGGAACAATTATCGTGTTTCGATAATCTTTATTGCCAACCTAAAATAAAGAAAAATGCGAGCGATGAATTATAGGGGTCCTAAGAGGGTCAGGATTGAAGAGAAGCCGATGCCTGAAATCCTGCATCCCCAGGATGCTATTGTCAGGGTGGTCCGTTCTTGTATTTGCGGGTCGGATTTGCATTTATATAATGGCAGCGTTCCTGACACGCGTGTGGGGTCGACTTTCGGACATGAATTTGTCGGCGTGGTGGAAGAGCTGGGAATCGGGGTTCGAAACCTCAAAATCGGTGATACCGTCATTGTACCCTTTAATATTTCCTGTGGAGAATGCGTATTCTGCAAGCAAGAACTATATGGCAACTGCCAGGAAGCCAATCCCCAATCCTCGGCAGTAGGGGGCATTTTTGGTTATTCGCATATGGCTGGGGGCTATGATGGTGGGCAGGCAGAATATGTAAGAGTTCCCTATGCCGATGTAGGGCCTACCAAAGTACCAAAGGGCATCGATTTGGATGACGCGGTGTTATTGACCGATGTGGTACCTACTGGCTATCAGGCTGCTGAGATGGGTGGTATTCAAAAGGGCGATACGGTGGTGGTTTTCGGAGCAGGGCCAATAGGAATCATGGCGGCCAAGTGTGCCTGGCTTTTCGGAGCGGGCAGGGTGATCGTCATCGACTATGTTGAATACAGGTTAGAGTTTGCGAAGAATTACGCAAGCTGTGAAGTGTATAATTTCCGGTCCATGCAGGACCCGGTGCAGGCAATTAAGAAACTAACCGATGATCTGGGCGCTGACGTTTGTATAGATGCTGTTGGTGCAGAAGCAGCTGTGGATGCTTTCCACACCATCACAGGCAGAAAGTTACTATTACAAGCAGGTTCCGCCACGGCATTGGAATGGGCGATTAATTCCGTCAAAAAGGGAGGGATCGTATCCATAGTAGGAGTATACGGGCCTACGGGCAATTTCGTACCGGTAGGCAACATCGTAAACAAGGGTATTACCGTTAGGGCCAATCAAGCCTCTGTTAAACGACTGCTGACCAGGTTGATAAAGCATGTCCAAAATGGCATTATCAATCCCAAAGAATTAATCACCCATCGCCTACCCCTGGAGGAAGTAGCGGATGCCTATCGCATCTTCTCAGATAAATTAGACAATTGCATTAAAACTGTTTTAATACCTTCTGCCAAATAGTAGCACCATGGAAAATAAAGATCATATTAAAGGATGGGGAATCGATGCGGACGCAAAAAATGACCCTACCTATCCCATCAAAAAGAAGTTAGATAAGAAAGATCAAACCGGTAAAACCCCGGAACAACAGCCAAAATTGGTTGAGGTTTTAACCTCTGTGGAAAGGCCTTCCCTATCTGCGGTTTTCGGAGATTCGGTGCCGCCATCCGGAGTAAGTGGAAGGATTCGTAGATTTGCCTTTGAATATGGAGAAGGAGCATTTCTCCATTGGCTACCATTAATTTTTGCGGATAGGGTAAATGAGATCGAAGGAATTGTAGACGATATTAAAAAAGGGGCCTTTCCTGATATTTTATCAGAAAGAGGAATGAAGGCCTCCTGGAAATATAACAAAACGGGCGTCATAAAAAAAGTAGTGCTCCTTTCCCTTGTTTCTTTTGTAACGATCAGAATGCTTTCAGGTAAGAAATAAGATCGTTAGCATAACTTGCTTTCAATTTTTGAAAACAGTCAATTAAACAAATTATTATCCTTTTTGTCCGTAAAAGATTATTTATTTTTTGTCAATTTAGGAAAGATGTATCAGGTATTCTGTTAGGTTTTTCCATTGTAATTTTTGAAATCCCAACCATCCCCCTCCTGCCATCAGCGTGTTGATCCAATCTCTGCCTGCAGCTTGTTCACCTTCATTATTGACAATTTCATTTTTCCCGATTTCATAGGCAATCAGACAGGTTTCCACACGCTTAACGCGGAAGGTGCTGGTAGCTTTGTCCCTGAAAAAATGAGACACTTTTTCCTCATTATGTCTCCCTTCTTGTGGCATTTCACTGGGGCTGACCACAAATTCCGCCAATTCATCCTGATCTAACAGAGAAATTACTTCCACCCAATTTTCAGGTACGGGACCGGGAACCCTGATCAGGATATAATCTCCGATGGAAACCCTTCCGCTTTGTTTTCGGGTGCCATCCGGGCCAAATAATTCAAAATGGCTGGTGATGCCGGGCATTTGAGACCACTGATTAACCTCAAATAATTTATCTTTAGAGCGGCTAAAAGCCTCCCGGGCTTCTTTCAAGGTATCAAATTCATTTTTACTTGAAAACACCTTGTCTTTTCCTTTCTCTCCTTTCAGCACCTTGATTTCCTTCAAAATTTTATCTTTAAGGGATTGTACCCAATTGTATACTCCCATGATTTTGAAAATTATTTACGACCATTATTGGTAATAAAGGAGCAATAATTATGCAGAAAGACCAAAAATAAAATAATGGATTTCCGCGCTTGAGTAATTTAAAAGATCCAGGCTATTTAGGGTATGATCTTTGAACTTATATCGTTTGGAACCTTGCGTGTTTTATAAACTGCACTACCATTTTCATTCACATTTTAACCAAAACCCTATTAATATGAACAAGGATAAAAAAGAAGGTCAAATTGCAAAAAATATTGAAAATTATACGGCAGAAGTTCCTTCTGATGCCTATTTATGGACCTCAATAGCTGCCATGGGTCTTTCATTAACCCTTAAATTGGTCAAAAAAAACGAGATGGCACTTTTTGTTGGCCAGTGGGCAGCACCCATTCTTCTGATGGGTGTTTACAATAAAATAGTCAAGACGGAGGGCTCAGATTGATCCAACAACAATGATGAACTCTGTTCATAACCCAATGATTACTTAGATTCCAAGATAATCATTGGGTATTTTTAGTAAAACAGCAATTAGCCCTACTTATCTACGCCGAATTACAAACAAACAGGTATCAATTTAAATAAAAGATTCGTTTGGAGCAAATGGAAATACGGCTGACATCGGGAGTATATCTACCCCATTTCGTGGTCAAAAAAACTAAAAAAGGATTTGCACCCAATTTTCGGGTACAAATCCTTCCCTTTCAAAACCGATCACATTTAGTTATCGCTCAGATGTTACCTTAATACCTTTAATTTGGAATAGAGCGTTTTTCGGTGAATGTTTAATATTTCTGCAGCTTTCGTTTTATTAAAATCAACCTTCTTAAGTACCTCCATAATCCGGGTCAATTCGGCCCTTCGGGCAGCCGATTTCAGATCGGGGTCTGCCGATTCCCTGTTTTCCGACTGCACCTCGGTGTTGACCTCCGATTTTCCATTCAATTTACTGGTGATAACCGTAGCTAACAAGCCATGCGGCAGGGCCTCTTTATAGATGAAATTGTCTTTTTCGATAAACAGGCAGGCGCGCCGAATGACATTTTTTAGCTCTCTGATATTGCCGGGCCATTCGTAATTATGAAATATATCATTCACTTCATCTGAAAGCTGTGGTTTCTCTATTCCTAATTCCTCGCTTGTATCCGTGAGAAAATGATCGATAAACAGGGGAAGATCTGAAATCCTTTCCTTTAGAGTCGGAACTTTTAAGATAAATTCACTCAATCGAAAAAATAGATCTTCACGAAAACAAATGGGTGCCGACTTGGCGTTCAAGTCTTCGTTAGTGGCTGCAATCACACGCACATCGATGGGCACTTCATTGACTCCGCCGATTTTCCTAATGACTTTTTCCTGAAGGGCTCTGAGCAACGCCATTTGCGTTTCCAGGGATAGATTAGCGATTTCATCCAGAAAAATCGTACCTCCATTGGCCAGTTCAAACAATCCCGTTTTTTTGGAAACCGCTCCCGTGAAGGCTCCCTTTTCATGACCAAAAAGCTCGCTTCCAGCTATTTCTTTGGAAAGACTACCGCAGTCAACGGCTACGAATGGTTTATTGGACCGGTCACTAATTTTGTGAATGTGCCTGGCCACCGCCTCTTTCCCGGTACCGGTTTCTCCTTCTATGATAACAGTAAAATTAGTAGTTCCCACTCTTTTTATCTGACTGACCATCTCTAAGGCTTCGCTGCTTTTACCCACTACAAAGCCAAATTCATTGCGAGTGCCATTTTCCGGCAACTGGGCCTGCTTCACCGAGGAGGAAATGTTCAGCCGTCGGGAATCAATCGGCTTACCACAATCCCGAACCGCTTCAAGCAACTCGTCCGGATTTAATGGCTTCGATAGGTAACTGAAGGCCCCGCGCTTGATCAAGTCCACTACGTTTTTCAAATTAAAGTCCCGGCTCATAAAGATCATGGCAATGGCCGGGTGAATTTTCAACACTTTCTCAAAAAAGACAGCACCGGCTAAATCGGGCAAACGGTATTCGCTTATGATGATATCAAACTTACTCTTTTCAATTATATTCAGGGCAAGATTTCCTTGGGTGATGGTTTCAACCTCATAATTATTCCGAGAAAGAAATTTTTTTAAAAGGTCACAATTAGAAATTTGATTATCAACAACTAATATCTTTTTCATATCTTTTTGGAATTTAGGGTATTCTATTAAAATTCTAATTAGGTAAATCAATACTTAACAAAGATAGTGAAGTAAATACCCCATTATGTTACAAAATAATCTCATTTAGTTACATATATACACTATTTATTTATAATAATTAATTAAAATCATATAAATAAGAAAAATCAAAGCGAATTTTATTGATCAGAAGATGCATTCTATTCCAAAAAAAATCGATAAGGAAAAATGGTTCTTGAATCCTTAGTTCCGCTGAGCTAGCTGTAACGTAGTCACCTCATTTTATCATTTGAATTACCAGATTCAGTACTCTTGAAACCATGATATTAAAGTTAAGCGAGCAGCACCTGGCCTATCCTGTTCTTCACTATTTTCACGCAGACAAACGGGAATATGCCGCCCCATTAAATTTGGCCAAACTGGATGAAGCCCTTACCATTCGGGAAATTTACCAAATGGATAATAACACCGATAATTTCAATTGGGTGCCAATAAGGCGATCACTGGATAATTATTTGTTAAAAATGAAAGGTAATTTTATAACCCCAGCCTCGGCACCTCCTCCGTTCGAGTATTCAAGGATACCGGTATTTTGGGATGATTTGACCATTTCTGACAGTGCCTTTCAAAAAAAATTGAATGAATTGAGGGAAAGAAGATGCCTGCTATTAGGGTTGGTCGAAAAGGATTTATGGCAGTGGAAGGATATAAACAAAGCGGAAGAATTACCCCCAGATTGACTAATAAAAATCAGATGAGGGCCTTAGGAGACATGCCTGGTTAGGACCTTTATTCTATGATTAATTTTTATCAGCCTTTTCAGTGTGCTTTTGGTACAGATTCTGTAGCATGCGACTTCGCTCAAGCTCCTGAACTGGCGGCACCTTGGACGACAGCCGGCTGTCATGTAATTCAGCGCGGCTGGATATTATCATTGGAAACCATACCTGTCTCGGGGTTTACGGTTACCGTTCTACTTCCCCTTCCTGTTTTATCAAACGCTCTTACCTTCACTTCACCCTCCAACGGTATCGGCATTTCGTACTTCGGGGAGGTAGGGCTGGGTTCGCTGCCATCTGTCGTGTAGCGAAGTTCGAGCCCGGGAAAGTTCACATTGGCCTGAAGGGTACCGTTTTCTACCTTCACACCGGGAGGAGCGATTCGGTAAACGTACCCCCCGTTCCAGCGGGCCAGTTTGGGATACTCCCTTTGGGCAATGGTGTTGGAAAACCGATTCCAGCCTTTTTCAATTTCACGGTCCATTAATTCCAGATCATTTTCCCGCTCCCATTCCCGCTCTTTCGCCCAGGCACTCTCGGCAAAGCCCAGTAGCTTGGGAAAAATGTAATATTCTGCCATATCCCCCCCTTTAACGGTCTCTCCCCAAAGCTGCGCTTCCAATCCCAGGATATTTCCTCTTGCCTCCGGATTTATCCGGACCATTTCCTTAAATTCCACTTCCCTATCCAATTTCCTTCCCATATTGGTCGTATAGGTGGTTTTAAACCAGTCGTAAGGAGCAAAGGTCCAGGCATTTTTAGTATCTACAAATCCCGCCCAATACAAACCCGGTTCGGTAGGGTCGTTGGAATAGGCCAGGTCAAAGTAAAAATTAGATACATTACAAAGCACTACTTCGTAGCCCTGGTTTGCCAGTTGGTAGCCCATATCGGGGTAGTCAAACAGGTTATTCCATATATAGGGAACCACCTTTCTCCCTACAAATTCCGGATTGGGCCGGTATTTTCCCGTTTCATCCTTTATCAAAGCCATTTCTTCCCAAACATGTACTTCCAGGTCCCTTTTTTCCAGTCGCTTCAACAGTTCCCGGAAAAAATAGGCCTGCAAGTTTTTGGGATCCGTAATGTCCGGCAGTTCATTTAACAGGGAATCGGCCATGGGAGATTGGGTCCAGGAGCCTTCAGGAACTTCATCCCCACCTGCATGCATTTTTTTCAATTCCAGGCCAGCCTCCTGATACATGAGAGCCAGTTCGTCCACAACCTTTTCATAAAACCGGTAGGTGGATTCACGGGCCACACTGACCACGTTGTCCTTGTAGGCCTGAGCAGATAGGTATTCCGACCGGTCCTCGGGGTCAATCAGCCGGTATTCTTCCGCAGCCGATTCATTTCCTTCCTCCATAAATTTCAGATACCTCGCTTCCATGGACTTAATGGCAGTCCTGGCATGCCCTGGAAAATTCAACTCCGGGATGATGGTAATGTGACGATCCCTGGCATATTCGAGCAGGTTGATGAATTCTTCCCGTGTATAAAACCCGCTGCCATGACCCGCAGCGGCATAGTCTTTCGGTCCGGAGCCATATGCGGGATGCAGCGCGGCCTCATCCATTCCCTTGACATGCTGTCGCTGCCCTCCTACCTCGGTCAACTCCGGAAGTCCTGGAATCTCCACCCGCCAGCCTTCATCTTCAGTAGTATAAAAGAGGAAGTGATTGAGCTTGTAATGGGCCATCATGTCCAAGGCTTTTTTAATGGTTTCCTTGGTTTGAAAATTTCTGGCCACATCCATGTGCAGGCTCCTAAATTCAAATCGGGGTGCATCTTCTATGCGAACAATGGGTACTTCCAATGGCAACTCCTTATCCAGGTAAATCCCGGGATCAAGTAAGGCCAACAAACTCTGAACGCCATAAAAAACGCCAGCCGCATCCCCACCGGTAATAACTATACCCTCTTCACCCACCTCCAGCTGGTAGGCTTCCTTTTGCTTCCCATCTACTTGAATATCGGCAATGGAAAGCAGCATTTCGGCATCTTCTCCAGGACCGGCTTCAACCACCAGGTTTACTCCAGACAGGCTTTCCAGTTTTTCGTTCAGGTAAGTGGCCTCCTTTTCCAGCCCTTCCTGATAGGCAATGGTCATTCCGGAATTAATTTCAAAAACACCTTCTCCCTTTTCCAGCAAAAATGGCGAGGGAATAATGGGTGAAAGTTCCGATGCCGCAACTGACTCCCTTTTTTCATTGGCCTCAAATTGGCTGGCCGGGCTGTATGGGCTTTCCGCATCAGCGGTACCTCTGAGCAGTTGTTCCTCCCTTTCGAAGGGCCTAACTTCCCAGTTGCTCACAGGAATGGTAGCCAGCTCCTCTTCCTCTTCTCCATAAAACACGAAATAGAGCCCCATGGGGGCATCGGTCTCCTTGATGATCCCTTCTACTCCAGTATAAGCCACTTCTACTTGCTCCCCACTGCCCAGGTAAAATCCTTCCCGGGGTGTGAGTTGATACCAGTCCCCGTTGATATGGGTGATATCCGCCTCTGTGCTGCTAACGATCATCCTTGGAGACATGTTGAAAAACAAGGCCCAGCCTTCATCTTCCAATGGCTGATATCCACTATTTTCGATTATAAAACGGGCGTCAAATTGACCTTCTTCCTCCGTAAAATTACTGACCAACTCCCATTCCAAATGAAGCTGTTCCACGGTTTGCTGCCAGGAAGGTTCTTTCTGGCAGGCAATAAAAAAAATGGTTATGCTGAGCAGCAGTAAGGAAGAAATGCTTTTATTCATAATTCAACAGATTTAAGTAGCCTTATTATTACCTGCATTGGTATTAAATTGACTATTGAACGAAGCTAATTTTATTATATGAAGCCAACGAGTACCCGATTAATCTCCCTGGATGCCTTAAGGGGGTTTACCATAGCCGCCATGATTTTGGTCAATTACCCCGGCACCTGGGACCATGTGTATCCTTCCCTGTTGCATGCATCCTGGAATGGCCTTACCATGACCGATTTTATTTATCCTTTTTTCTTGTTTATCGTAGGCGTTTCCATTGCCTTTGCTTACACCAAGCGGCTGGAAGGTGGCTTTCCCAAGCCAGAAATGTACAAAAAAATACTGATCCGCTCCTTTAAAATTTTCATCGTTGGTGTTTTTTTAAACCTCATCCCTAATTTTGACTTTTCCGACATGCGCATCGCCGGGGTGCTTCAACGCATCGCTGTTGTCTTCCTTGCCTGCGCCTTCCTTTTCCTAAACAGCGACTGGAAAAAGCAAGCCTTCCTGGCCGGCGGCATCCTGCTGGTTTACTGGCTTGCCATGACGCTGATCCCAACTCCCGATGAAGGGGTGGTCATGCTCGAACCCGGAAGAAACCTGGCTGCATGGATAGACCGAATCCTACTCCCGGGCAAAATGTGGGAAGGCTCCTGGGATCCTGAAGGACTTTTCAGCACCCTCCCGGCGATTGTGACCGGAATCTTAGGCATGCTGGCTGGCCAGATACTGCTCTCAAATAAAAACCAACACCTGAAAGCGAACTATTTGATGGCTTTGGGTGTGCCGTTGGTATTGTTGGGACTATTGTGGGCGCAGGTATTCCCCATCAACAAACACCTCTGGACCAGCTCCTTTACCTTGGTGACCGGTGGTGCCGCATTTATAGCCCTTGGGGCCTGCTATTTCCTGGTAGACATTTTAGGAAAACAAAAAGGAACCAGCGTGGGGATTATTTTTGGTGCCAATGCCATTACCGTTTACGTGCTGGCCGATGTGCTATCACTATTATTCTACGGGCTGGAAATGGGGGGGCAATCACTAAACGTTCATTTTCTGAATGCCTTCACGGGCATGGGGCTTTCCCTGAAGTTTGCCAGCATGCTGTATGCACTACTCTTCGTAGCCATCAATTTTATCCCGGCATATTTCCTTTACCGACGAAAAATATTTATCAAATTATAAGCGTATGAAGCCTTGCCTTCCTCTTCTTTGCCTTTTAGTATTTATAGGGTATTTTAGCCACCTTCCCCTATCCATGGCCCAAACGGGAAGTATTCATGAGCCTGTCCGTTACATAGGAGGAAACAGCATTGACCCGGATGTACATGAGGGCCGGCTCAGGTACGCGGTGGGGGTAGAAAGCAGGCAGACACTGCGAGTTAACCGAACCCAACCCGGACTGGCCGGTGGATTCGACTGGACCTACAGCCACGCTTCCAACCTTGCCTATTGGAAGGGCTCCTTTTACCAACAGTACTTAAGCAATCCTGTAGATGAACACATTGCGCCCGGACAAACGCTATTGATTCGCTCAAAGGATGGAAGGGCATGGACCGACCCGGAGGTTCTTTTTCCTCCTTATCCAGCACCGGAAGGTGTACGCATACCCGAAGGTTATGACGGCTACATGATGCACCAGCGGATGGGATTCTTTGTGAGCAGCAATGGTAAACTGCTCACCCTGGCGTTTTACGGGCATTCGGAAAACCCCTTCGAAGCAGGCGGTATTGGGAGGGTGGTACGTGAAATTAACGAGGACGGATCCTTTGGGCCGATCTATTTTATCCGGTATAGCAGCCATACCGAATGGAACGAGCACAATACGGGCTTTCCCTTTTACCAAAAATCAACGGACCCTGCTTTCGTAGCCGCTTGTGAGGAACTTCTGAACCATACCCTGGTGTCCCTGCAGTGGCGGGACGAAGATAATGGACTGGACGGATTCTATACTGGTGATCGGGGCGGTTCGGCCTTCTCTTATTATAACCGGAAGGACGGAAAAACCATTGGCTTCTGGAAACGATCCATGACAGCGATTTCCAGTGATGGGGGGGAAACCTTCTCCCCTTCTGTCAAAGCCCCTTCACTTACCATGGCCGGAGGAAAGGTTTGGGCTCAGCAAACAAGTGACGAACGGTATGCCCTGGTCTATAATCCGATTGACATCGACGAATACCGGTATCCATTAATTACCATCCATTCGGACGATGGAATTATTTTTGATGACATGGTACTGGTACAGGGAGAGGTCCCTCCCCGAAGATTCTATGGGCGCTGGAAAGATTTTGGCCCTTGCTACGTGAGGGGCATTGTAGAAGGCAATGGAAATCCTCCCGGTGAAGATATGTGGCTCACCTATAGCATGAATAAGGAAGATATGTGGGTCAGCCGGGTGCCGACTCCCATCCGACATGCAGTGACCGGACCCGTTTCGGATGATTTTGACGGGTTGACTCCCTACGGAGCCATCCCGGATTGGAATATTTATGCCCCCCTTTGGGCACCGGTAAATGTGATCCCATCGCCTTTTGGAGAAGGGAGGGTGCTGGAGCTAAAGGATGAAGACCCCTACGATTATGCCCGTGCCATCCGGGTTTTTGAAGAAGGACAGGAAGTTCGACTGGAGTGGGAATTTACGACGGCATCCACCGGAAACGGGCAGCTTGAAATGGATGTCACCGACCGGTATGGCAATCGCCCTATACGCATCCTACTGGACGAAGAGAGGAATCTCAGCTATTGGGCCGGGCATGAAAAGGTATCGCTCGGCAAAGTTGAACCGGGGGAATGGCAGAAGCTCTCCCTGCAGGTGATGGCAACGCCCTATGGCTATTATTCCCTCAGCTGGAATGGGAAAAAGATAGCGGATCACATCCCGCTGACCGTGGCGGTAAAATCGATCGAAAGGCTTTCGTTCCGCACAGGACCGTATCGGGACTTACCTGGAAGGAAAACGCCCAATGAGGATCCGGTTCCTCCTTTGCCGGGAGCCGATGAGAAAGTACCTCTGGCCCGTTTCCTAATAGATAATGTTACCATTACGGATTGATTTGGATTCACTACTTGCCTCTCAAAGGAAAAGTCTCCAGGATTTGTACCTTTTGCTTTCGCTGATACCAATCGTTAAAAACCAATTCTACCTGATCAAAACGCTGCGCTCCAAAAAATCGGTCCTGAAATGTGTCCAGTAAATCCACCACCTTTTCAGGCTGTTGCACCGGTTTTTGAAAACGGATCACGGTGCAATGAGCGGAGACCAGCCGGTACCGTTTATCCAGCGACTGCTCCAAGGTAGAAGTTGCAAAGCGTGCTCGCAGGTTATTTCTGCCTTTTTCAAGTTCCCCATCCTGCGGAAAGCCTTTAATCATCAAACAGGATGGCGAGGCAAACACCCCGGCAAACCTCAGCGGTATCGGCTTGATGCCTGCCATGGCTTGTTGAATTAATTCTAAATACGAAGGAAGTTCCAGGTCCTGGAGGCGAAATCCCGGATAACAGGAAATCACAGGCATTAGGGTGACATGTATGTCGGAAGCCGGATAATAATACTGCCCTGGTGCCACCCGATAAACAGCTTCAATAAAATCCGAAAAAGCAGCCAGCAGTTCCGCGCCCGGCCTAAGTAAAAGCGTCAATCCTCTCCTAGAATCGGAGGGGTTTGTTATTTCGGGATCATACGAAAATCCCTCGGTCGCCACGTTGGCCATTGCTTCGGCATGCAACCTGTGATAATGCCCTTGCAGGTCCATCAATCGCTTGCTTCATCAAATTTCCGAAAGACCAATTGCAACAATTCCTGTACTTCATCCGACTGCACGTCCCATTTAAGGGTGTTAACAAAGCTGCTGTTCATGAGGCTTACCGCATCAAAAAAGCTGTCTGTACGGTCCAACTCTTCCAGCGCCTGGTCCATTAGGTCCGGATTTCCCTGAAAAAGCCGCTTGGTAAACATGATTCGTTGGTTGATGCCCATTCCATCTCTAATGTGCTCAATACTACCTTTCATATAGGCATGTTCTTCCGATTCAAATCGGGCCCAGGCCAATGCCGGATCAATGCTCAATGCACCCTCATCCGGGAAAGCTTCCCCGGACGCTTCATCCGGTAGCGGTGCCACATCCAAATCGTCTTCTACAGGTTCCTGGGAAACCCGAGTGGTAGTTCCTTCAGGCCCGGCTTCCCAAATGATCAGTTGGCCCATGTCTATGGGCAAAATAGCGTGGATCTGCTCAAGTAATGCTTCCGGAGACGCATCCTCAGAAAAATGGTCATCAAATCCCTGATGTAGTTTTTCTCTCCATGCGGGGCTTTCCGGAGATTCAATCAGAACCTCCACCGCCGGTTGCCAGGAAGTAGCATGCCACTTCAGGTATTTTCGCAGACCTTTGAAATCGGGGCTTGATTTTTTACTTTGGCCTTCCAATTCCTCTTCCATAAAGGGCATTGGTTCCACTGCGAGCTTCAGCACTTTTTCCAGGGAACGTTCCAATAGCGGTTCGAAATCTTCCTGCCGGATTTTTATCGCTCTGGAAAGCACGTTCATAAAATCCTCCAAGGCACTTACTACTTTTCTATCTTGAAAATCAAAAAAGGGACTTCGGGAAAACCGCTCCATCTGCTCCTGCCAACTTTCAAAAAGGGATTTGATTACCATCAGGTTAAGCTGTCGGCAGGGGGTAAGGGTAGCGATTTCCTCTCCGCTAATGGTCTCCGTTGATTCAAAAAATTCCTTGCATAGGTTTTGGGCAAATTCCCTGGAATACCTGACAGCGTATTCCGTATTTAAACTGCGTTGTCTTTCCATATGGATCGTCATTATTCGGTTAAAAGTACTTGTAAAGGTAGGGATTTTATCCTTTAAAGAAAGGATGCATTGCTTAACAGGGGATTTGAAAGGGTGTAAAAAAACAGATAAAAACCCGTAATTTTGCGGATTCCAATGCAGGCCCTATCTTTCCGTCTGCCTTTGGTGCTGTTATTGGATAGTCGTTGTTGTTAATCCTATTTTTATTACCATGTTTATCGAACCTTCGTTAGGAAATCACGATCAGGCTGCACGAAAAGGGCAGGTAGAAGTTATCTGTGGATCCATGTTTTCTGGCAAAACCGAAGAGCTAATCCGAAGATTAAACCGCGCCCTGATCGCGCGGCAGAAGGTTGAGATTTTCAAACCTGCCGTGGACCAGCGGTACCATGAGCAAAATGTGGTATCCCACAACGAGAGCATCATCCGTTCCACCCCGGTTCAATTTGCAAATGACATCCTTTTACTAGCAGGAAACTGTGATGTGGTGGGCATCGATGAGGTTCAGTTTTTTGACAACCAAATCATCGCCGTGACCGAACAGCTGGCCCGATCCGGAGTGCGGGTAATCCTGGCGGGATTGGATATGGATTTTGAAGGGAAGCCCTTTGAACCCATGCCGCAATTAATGGCCATTGCGGAGTATGTAACCAAGGTGCATGCCATCTGCATGAAATGCGGTGATTTGGCAGCCTTCAGTTACCGTCTATCTGCCGAGAAATCCAAAGTGATGCTGGGGGAAAAAGGAAGTTATGAAGCGCGGTGTCGCAGGTGTTTTTACCAGGGCAAGGAATCCTAATACCATGTTACGAAAAACCAGGGGAATCGTCATTAACTACATCAAATACAGGGAAACCTCTATCATCGTACGGATTTTTACCCGGGATTTGGGCTTGAAGACTTATCTGGTAAACGGTGTCAGGAGCCAGAAGTCTAAAACCAAGATGGCCCATTTCCAACCCCTTACCCTACTGGAACTGGTGGTATATGACAAGGAAAATGCGAACCTGAACCGGATTTCAGAGGCCAAACTGGCCATGGCTTTTCAGCGCATCCCCTTTGATTTTTACCGTTCGGGTATCAGCATGTTTATGGGGGAAATCCTGGGTAAAGTGGTGGTGGATAATTACCAAAACGAAGTCCTGTTTGACTACCTTTTCCGGCTTATCCTAACACTTGACAGCCCCGAATTCCAACCCGGACTGTTTATTCTCCTTTTCCTGATTCGTACCTCCCGGTATCTGGGATTTGAGCCGGATGATGCGAGGGAGTTTTACCTTCAGCTGCCTGTGCAACAAACCGGAAGTACAGTGGAGGATAAAATCAGCTACCTGGATCAGTTGTTGGAGCAGCAGGAAACCCTGCTTCCCGCCTTGCCGGTACGTCTGAAAAGAACACTGATAGATGATTGGATTCTATTCTATAAAATCCACATCGACGGGTTCGGAGACATTAAATCCCTTACCGTGCTGCGAACACTGGTCAAATAGCCGCCTTTCTATTCCATTTGGATCCTTTAGGAAACCGGCGGAAAGTGCTCCAAAGTGCCTTCCCGTTAGGAGGTCCATTTACTGGTCTGAGGAGTCAACAGACCTCAGCAAAAACAAGCACCCTAAACCCGGGGTTCAACCTTCATAAAAACGACGGTAAAAGCAAGGAAAGGTATTTAATTTTACCCCAAAAAAAATTACCTTGCAGCAAACTTAATAATGAATGAGCGAGATATTATTCAATGAAGTCCCATCCCTGGATCTGGCAGATTTTACTTCGGGGAATCCCGAAAAAAAAGCCGCTTTTGTAAAAAATCTGAGTGATGCCTACCAAAACATAGGCTTTGTGGCGATAAAAAATCATGGCTTGGACCAATCCCTTCAGGATGAGCTTTACGAAGCCATTCAGTCTTTTTTTTCATTGCCTGATGAGGTAAAAGCAGCCTATGAAAAGCCGGAAATTGGCTATCAACGTGGGTATACGGGTAAGGGAAAGGAGCACGCCAAAGGTAGGAATACCGGAGACTTAAAGGAATTTTACCATGTCGGCCAGGAATTGGATTGGATTTCGAATGATGATGCGGTAAAAGCAGATTATCCGGCCAACGTCTGGCCGAAGGAAGTTTCCCATTTCAAAGCCGTTTCATTAAAAGTGTTTCAAACAATAGAAGAAGCCGGGAAACAAATGCTAAGGGCCATCGCTATCAGTCTTGGATTGAAAGAATCCTACTTTGATGATAAGATACTCCACGGTAATTCCATTTTGCGCTCCATTCATTACTTCCCGATTTCAAACCCCGAAGAAGTGCCTACAGATGCCGTACGGGCAGCAGAACACGGTGATATTAATCTCATCACCTTGCTTATGGGTGCAAGTGCCGACGGATTGGAGGTTTTACGGAGAGATGGAAAGTGGATTCCCATTACCGCCTTACCGGAACAATTGGTGGTAAATGTGGGCGATATGCTGGAAAGGCTGACCAATAAAAAACTAAAATCCACCATCCACCGGGTGGTGAATCCACCACGGGAAAAAATGAACAGCAGCCGGTATTCCATTCCTTTTTTCCTCCATCCCCGTTCAGGAATGAATCTTAGCTGCCTCGAAGACTGTGTGGATCAGGACCATCCGAAAGCATTTGAGGATTGTACCGCCGGTGAGTTTCTGGAAGAAAGACTAAAGGAATTGGGTCTGAAAAAAAAGTAGTCGGATGATGACCATTAGGAAAGTACGGTTTTACATTTACTTAAAGGATGTGCTGGTACTTTCCTTAACGGCCTTTGGGGGGCCTCAGGTTTTTCTGGCCATGGTCATTGACATCATGGTCCGAAAAAGAGGTTACCTGTCCGAAAAAGACCTGATTGAATTAAATGCCCTCTGCCTGGTTTTGCCGGGTCCTACCTCGACCCAAACGATTTCTGCCATAGGATTTAGAATAGGCGGCCCTAAGCTGGCATACCTATCGCTGTTGGTATGGATATTTCCAGCTACCACGCTGATGATCGGCACCGCCTTCCTGATAGACTATTTACAAGCTAACACAGAGGGAGCGCTGGGTTTTGCCAAATTTATCCAGCCCATGGCCATTGGGTTTATTCTGTATGCTGCACAGATCACCATAAAAAAAATGATTCACACCGTAGAGGCTGCCATCCTAATGATGATCGCTGCTTTCGTGGCCTTTTTTTATAATTCTCCCTTTATTTTTCCCATCATGCTATTCATTGGAGGCCTGATTACCACGCATAATTATAACAAACAGCCGGTAATCGAAGAAAAATCCAAGATCAAGATTTCCTGGCGCAATTTTGTACTCTGGGCAGCCGTTCTGGTCGTAGCAGCCGTCCTGGGCCATTATACCCGTCTGTTGCCCGTCCGGCTATTCGAAAACTTTTACCGAAATGGCAGCCTTATTTTTGGCGGGGGACAGGTGCTGGTTCCTTATCTCTATACCGAATTTGTGGAATTCAAAAATTACCTGAGTTCGGAAGAGTTTCTCACCGGGTATGCGATTTCCCAAAGCATTCCCGGCCCTACTTTCAGCATCAGTTCCTATATCGGTGCATTGTCCATGCGGGAATGGGGAGTTACTGGTTTGGTGACCGGAGGACTTATCGCAGCGGCAGGCATCTTTCTGCCCGGTACCTTTTTGATTTTTTTCGTTATCCGCTTCTGGGACGAACTAAAAAAATACCGGCCGGTGCGTGCTGCCCTGGAAGGGATTAATGCGGTTAGTTGCGGCATGTTGATTGCAGCGGCCTATTTACTGTTCGAGCCCTTGGAAAACAACCTGTTTAATATCATGGCCATCATTGGCACTTATGCCCTGCTACAATTTACAAAGATCCCTTCCCCACTGATCATCCTGATGGGCTTGGCCGCAGGCATTTCTTACCAATGGATCCTAAAAGCATTTGGCTAATCCCTTTTTTTTTAGGTCAATGTAGCATCCATTGTTAAAAAGGCACTATTGACATGCCAACAGTTTAATTAATGCAATCGAACCTGCCTTGCTGACGGAAATGACAGATGCGTCACAGGGAGTGTCCGGATAGCTGTCAGGGAAAACCTGCGAGACTCACTAGATTTAGGGTAGGGATGCTATCCCGATCTTCCCTGGGGGACAAATCGTGCCCCCTGATAACGTATAAACAGATGCAACGCGTGGTTTTCCAATATCATGCCTGATTATAAGCCCCGGATCTCCTAAAAACCGGTAAAAACAACCATTAACCGCTACCGGATAGGTCATTTCTAACGCAATAAATATTAAAACTGATTTAATGGTTAATTTTTAAACCTGTTTTCATTCATTTCATGTTTTTTATTAAAAAGATGGTTTGATTTTAAACCAAAAAAAAGAAGGATCCTGTTAAGATCCTTCCGGTTGGGTTTATTTTGAACTGACTAATAGCTATAATGTTTCGGAAATTTGTCAAAATGATCATTTCCAAACGTTCAAATTCTCTTAAACATAATAAAAATTTAACATACGCCAATAAAAACCAATATAAATTTTTCGAACGGAAAAGTGGTTAAGGCCTTGATTGGTCCCGTCTGAGAGTAATAATAGTCACAACACCTTGTTTTACAGTGTATTATAAATGATTCGTCTTGATGACCTGCGAATGAGGGAAAAAGGAGTCACAATTTAAGAGATGTGAAAATTTGATTCTACTCCTCAATTGTTTAACTTAAGCGTTGTGAATATGTGTGGAATAAATTGAAACAAAAGCCGTAATTTTCAAAAGAAAAGGCTTTTTACCTTACAAAATCTCAGCAATTTTGGACTATGAGACCAGGGTCAAAACTAAAAAGATTTCTTTTTCGGTACAGTCTGGTTCCGCCCCACAAGTGGCGGCCTGCTGCCACTGTACTGGTCGCAGTCATTTTTGGTTTGGGTTTGTACTTATTACGCCTCAGTAATGCAGCCTCTTATCTTTCAGACGATCCGCAGGCTTGTGTCAATTGCCATATCATGACTCCCCAATACATTACCTGGAACCATAGCTCCCACCGGGAAGTGGCTCATTGCAACGACTGCCATGTGCCCCATAATAATGTACTAAACAAATACTTCTTCAAAGCGAAAGATGGATTGTACCATGCCTCCGTTTTTACTGCGCGGGCGGAACCGGAGGTTATTAAAGCTTTGGGACCCTCCATTGAAGTCATTCAGAACAATTGCATCCGATGCCACGAAAGCCAGGTGACTGATGCCCGGATGCTGGGCTTTACAGCCGACCATTTTGAAAATCGTACTGATCGGACCTGCTGGGAATGCCATCGGGAAGTTCCTCATGGAAGAGTAAAGAGCCTTTCTGCCACCGGTCACCAGATTGAACCTATTCGTGCCCATGCACCGGAAGATCTTTCCATTGTCCCGCCCTGGCTGGAAACCATTATGAATAAAAACGACCCATAACCCTACCTATCATGAAGAATTGGATACTTTTCGGAATCACAGTTGTAGTAGTATTTCTTTTGGCCATGTTGGGATACACCATAATGGACCGAAAAACAGAAGCGCGATTTGCTTACCAACCCACCGTACAGCTGGAAGGAATAGAGCCCCGGGATTCGGTTTGGGGCCTGAATTATCCCCGGCAATACCAGTCGTATCAAAAAACTGCCGACACTACTTTCAGCAGCCTTTACAACACCAGCGGGTCCAGGGACGTGTTGGAAGATAACCCTGAAATGGTGATTCTTTGGGCAGGATATGGTTTCAGCAAAGACTACAGCCATCCCCGAGGCCATTCCTACGCAGTAGAGGATATCCGGGAAACCTTGCGTACCGGAGCACCCATGGAGGCAGGGGAAGGTCCCATGCCGAGCACCTGTTGGACTTGTAAAAGTCCGGATGTGCCACGGCTGATGAAAGAAATGGGGGTTTCGGAATACTACAGCCAAAAATTTTCTGACTTAGGTTCGGAAGTAATCAACCCCATTGGTTGTGCCGATTGCCATAATCCCGAAACCATGAACCTGACCATTACCCGGCCTGCCCTGATCGAAGCCTATGAAGCCATGGGAAAAGACATCAACCAGGCATCCCACCAGGAAATGCGTTCCCTGGTCTGTGCGCAGTGTCATGTGGAGTATTATTTTGATAAAGACAAAGAGGATGCTCCACAGGCCCAATACCTTACCTTCCCCTGGAAAGAGGGAATGGACGTGGAAGCAGTAACCCAATATTACGATGCCATCGATTTTGCAGATTGGGTACATCCACTTAGTAAGGCGCGAATGCTAAAAGCGCAGCACCCCGACTATGAAATCTATTCCTTAGGTGTGCATGCCAAAAGAGGCGTTTCCTGTGCCGATTGCCACATGCCCTACAAATCCGAGGGAGGTCAAAAATTCACGGATCACCATATCGGTTCTCCCTTAAGCAATGTGGAAAACAGTTGTTTCGTTTGCCACCGGGAGAAAATAAGCGACCTGGTCACCGACGTGTACGAAAGACAGCGAAAAATAAAAGAAGGTACCTCCTACCTACAAAGACAGCTTGCCAAAGCCCATATAGAAGCTGCAAAAGCATGGGAGCTCGGGGCTACGGAGCAGGACATGGAAGAAATCCTTGTCGGCATTCGCCACGCCCAATGGCGGTGGGATTATTCCGTCGCTTCCCATGGGGCGGCTTTTCATGCCCCACTCGAAACCAGCCGCATCGTCACTTCGGCAACGGGTATCATTCAGGAAACCCGTATTTCCCTTACTCGCTTATTGGCAGCGTTGGGACATCCTGAACCGGTGGAAATGCCGGACTTTACCGATAAGTCTGCCTTGCAAGCGTATATCGGTCTGGATATAGAAGCTGAAAAAGCCGCCAAAGAGGAATTTTTAGAAGAAGTAGTCCCCGAATGGCTGAAAGAGGGAAAAAACAGGGAATCCCAAATGGAAACCGCCTCTGTCATTGGAAAGTAACCGCTTACTCCTGCTATTCCCAACACTAATTTTCTGCCTACCAATCATCTGAACCCTATTCCTATGAAGAAACTTCTATTTTTGATCCTGTTACCCCTACTATGCCATCTCGCCACCTTACCATTACACGCCCAATTCAAGGTGGATGGTCAGCTCATTCAGCGGGCCGAATATAGAAACGGATACAGCCAGTTAATCAATAGTGCGGACCATCCGGCGGGTTTCATTGCGCAACGTGGCCGCATTCAGGCAAGCTATGTGACCGATGCCGTAACCATCTATATGAGCATACAGGATATCCGGACCTGGGGCAATACGGCTCAGGTGAAAGCAAGTGACAATTTATTATCTGTTCACGAGGCATATGCCGAATTATCTCTGGGAGAATCCTGGAAAATAAAACTGGGACGGCAGGAGTTGAACTACGATAACTTCCGGTTTCTGGGTAACCTGGATTGGGCCCTACAGGGAAGAGCCCATGATTTTGCCCTGGTCAAATACGAAAAAGACGAACATAAACTACACCTTGGGGCAGGATACAATCAAAACGGCCAAAGCCTGTCCGGAAACCTTTTTACGGTGCCCAATCAATACAAATTCGCCCAAATGGTCCGGTATGAAAATCGCTGGGATAACTTTCAATTTTCATTGCTATTCTGGAATGACGGCCGGCAATTTATCGAACGAAACAATCAAGGAGAAATCGTTCTTGCCGAAACCCAATTCCGGCAGACCATTGGCATTCCAACCCTAAAATACCAGGCTGGCAATACCCTGTTTAGTGGTTTTTATTACCAACAATTGGGAAAATGGGGAAGGCCGGTCAGTGCCTTTGACATCAACTTTCAGGTGACCCAAACCTTTCATTTCGAAAAAGCCGAAGGAAAAAATTTCCGCCTGGCCGGAGGGTTTGAAATGTTGAGCGGTACTTCTACGAACGAGCTTTCAAAAAACAGGTCTTTTTCCCCTTTATATGGTACCAACCACTTGTACAACGGGTACATGGACCTTTTCTACGTAGGCGGAACCCACGAAAATAACGTGGGACTAAACGATTATTACCTTAAAGGTAGGATGACTTTTTCTCCGCAGTTTTTTATGCAACTGGATGGGCATTGGTTTAACAGTCAGGCGGAGGTGCTGTCTTTCAACCAAAATGCCGACCCGATGGACTCCCATCTTGGAACGGAGCTAGACCTATCATTGGGCTATGTTTTCAATGATGCCATTTCACTCCAGGGAGGATACAGCCAGTTTTTTGCCACCGAAACCATGGAACGGATACAAAATAATGGAAGCCTGAAGGACAGTCAAAATTGGGCCTACCTGATGCTCATTGTCAGGCCTACCATGAAAAATAAATTTATCGGAATCTTGCTTTAGTTCACTGTATATGATCAAATTACTGGTTTCTACCAAAACCACTCTCCTGCTTTTCCTTCTTTTTGCAAGTTCCATGGCCATTGCCACATTTATAGAAAATGACCACGGTACCCAAGTGGCACGCGGGATGGTATACGAGGCCTGGTGGTTTGAAGTCCTCATGGCCTGGATGGGGATAAATTTTATTTTCCACTTTCGGCAATACAAGCTGTACCGGCAAAAAAAATGGCCTATAGGCCTGTTTCACCTGGCTTTTATCTGTATTCTTCTAGGGGCAGGCATTACCCGGTATTTTAGTACGGAGGGTACCATGCGAATTCGGGAAGGGGAGACTTCCGGCCTGTTTTATTCCTCTGGAAATTACCTGCAACTGGAGCACCCGGAAGTAGCCGATTACCATAAATTTGAAAAGGCCTTTCCCTTGCTTACCAGCTCCTTTAGCCCGAAGGAGCACACTGTAAATTTCCCGGGTTTACCTTCCCTTACCATCCAATTGGATGATTACGTGCCGGGAGCCAGAAAATCATTCCTCCCCGGCAATCAGGATTACCTGGACATTGCTGTGGCTCGAGGGGCGGGCAGAAAAGATTACCTGTTAAAAGCAGGTGAAGCCCTACCCTTGGGCGACCTGCTACTTTCCACTAGTTCCACCACAGCAGCTCCCATTCGTTTGTTCCAAACAGATGAAGGCTGGAAAATCGAGTCAGCGGTCCACCTGCAGGTCATGGACATGGCCAGCCAGCAAATGCATGTGCTCCATGAAGGAGAAACCCAACCGTTGCATCTGCGCTCCCTCTACCAGTGGGAAGGAGGAGCCTTTTTGGTGAAAGCCATCCATGAAGATGCCAGCCTGCAATATGAAAGCGAGTCCAACCCGGAATTGGCCAAAAATTTACCAGATGTGGTAAAACTATCGGCCAGGGATGAACAAGGGAATCAGCTGGCTAGTGGTTTCCTGCCATTGGTGCAGACTGAACCTCAATGGCTTTCCTTTACCCATCAAGGAAAGCCATTTCAGTTAACCTTTGGACCCAAAGCCATTAGCCTTCCCTTCGAGCTGTACCTGAACGCATTTGAACTGGAAAGGTACCCCGGTAGCCAAAGCCCTGCCAGCTATGCCTCTGAAGTGATGGTGATGGAGGAGGGAACCGAATTTCCGTACCGGATTTTTATGAATAATGTACTGGACCACAGAGGATATCGCTTCTACCAATCCTCCTACGATCAGGATGAGAAAGGTACGGTCTTAACCGTTAACCAGGATCGGTTGGGTACCTATACCACCTATCTGGGTTTTTTTATGCTTTTTCTGGGCATGTTGCTGACTCTATTTGCCAAAGGAAGCCGTTTTCAAATTCTTAATAAAAAGCTTAAAAACCTGGATTATAAAAAAAACCTGGCCATGGTGTTCCTGCTGGGACCCGTAGTAGGCAGTTTTGCGCAGGACCCATCCACTGAAATACCAAAGGTGCCGGAGGATAAAGCACTGGCGTATGGCAGGCTTATCGTACAGGATATGGACGGACGGATGAAGCCGCTTAACACCCTGGCCCTGGAAATCACACGGAAACTTACCGGAAAAACAAGCGCAGAAGTAACCTTGGGAGAAAATGAAATCCAGTTGAGTCCCGAACAACTGGTGCTGGGTGTCCAGTTAAATCCTGAATTGTACCAAAGACTGCCGCTCTTAAAAATTGATCGGAAAAAATCGACAGGGGTTTTCCAAACCCTGCAGGTAGCCCCTGCCTCCCGACTCCGTTTTCAGGACTTTATTGACGATGAGGGAAGTTACCTGCTGTACGAGCAAGTAGAGGCGGTAAATCGGCTCAAACCCGCTGAACGGTCGGATGCAGACAATGAACTATTGAAGACCGATGAGCGATTCAATATTTTTTACGGGCTGCTGACGGGAGATTTTCTAAGGCTGTACCCCAATAAATTGGATCCTGACGACACCTGGTTTACCAAAAACGAATCCATGCAGGGATTTACCGCAGAAGATGCCCGTTTTGTGGCCAATATCGGTACGTTGTATTTGAAAGGTTTGCGGGAAGGCATGGAAACGGGAGATTGGAACGCGGCCGATGAAGCCCTTTCTTACATAGACCTATTTCAACGGGAAGCCGGAAAATCCGTCTATCCGGCCTCTTCTATGATCAAAGGAGAATTGCTTTACAACCAACTTCGGCTGGGCTCCCGGCTTTTCGGTCCTTTCTGGCTGATCGGCTTGGTAATGCTGGTGCTGGGCATTGCCCGCTTGTTTTATACGGCATCCTGGCTGAAGAAAACCTGGAAAGCAGGGTTGATGCTTACCTGGCTGGGCTGGGGCTTGTTTACCTTTCACCTGGCCCTTCGCTGGTATATTGCGCAACATCCTCCCTGGAGCGACGGCTTTGAGATGCTTGTCTTCGTTGCCTGGGGAATTCTATTCTTTAGTCTGGTTTTTTCGGGAAAATCCAAGTTTACCATCCCACTGGGGTTGCTTTTTTCGGGTACCCTGCTATTTGTAGGTTTCTTGGATTGGCTCAATCCGGAAATCACCAACCTGATGCCGGTCCTACATTCCTACTGGCTCAAAATTCACGTAGCGATCATCGTTAGCGGCTATGCTCCGTTGGCCCTGGCCGCCATTTTGGCACTACTAAGTTTGCTACTGATGCTATTTAAGCCAAAATCGCCACGTCCCGAATGGTGGAAGAGCATGCTGGAATTAAATGTGGTTAATGAATTGGCCCTCACGGTAGGACTTTTTTTACTGACAGTAGGAACCTTTCTGGGAGGCGTCTGGGCCAATGAAAGCTGGGGTAGGTATTGGGCCTGGGACCCGAAGGAAACCTGGGCACTCATTTCCATCATGGTCTATGCTTTCGTGCTTCACCTGCGGCTGGTGCCTGCGCTCAAAAATGCCTTGGTTTTCAACCTGGCCAGTTTATGGGCTTTTAGCAGTATTATCATGACCTCCTTTGGTGTCAATTACTACCTTTCCGGCCTCCACTCCTATGCAGCGGGGGATCCCGTACCGGTTCCCAACTGGGTGTATGTAGTCACGGGAATCCTGTTGGTAATTTCATTTGCGACGATCTATTCCTTCAGGGGCTGGTCTACTCAAGACAAAAAACGCATCATTGCCTGAGCTCATCGTATACTTCCAGCCAGTGCAGGCGGGAAGATGCCGGGGTACCCCCTCCCCTCATCAAATCGGTTTCCTGATTCCGGCTTCAACTAGTCGAATATATTTCGCCCCTACAGGGCTTGGGAGGCCGAAATCGAGGCTATTTATCACAGGGCTACACCCTGTGCTCCGGTATTACGCGCTTTCAGCGCTTGAGTTTTTCTATAGAGACGTTATCCCCTGCTAGTTGTAGGGCAGGTATCCGGTTATTGATTGGTTCTGGCTTCTAATTTTATCCCTGTAGAACGGGATATTTTCTTGCACTAGCAAATCCCGATGAGTGTATTTCGCCCCTACAGGGCTTGGGAGGCCGGAATCGAGGCTATTTATCACAGGGCTACACCCTGTGCTCCGGTATTACGCGCTTTCAGCGTTTGGGTTTTTCTATAGAGACGTTATCCGTTGCTAGTCGAAGGGGAGGTATCCGGTTATCGAGCGGATCTGGCTGCTGACTCAATTAATGCTAGCACTGAAAGTGCGTCATATCCTAGCGGTGGGTGCAGCCCATCGTCGCAATGGCATCATTGTTTTGGTAAGCCCTGCAGGGGCGAGATATTTTTCTAGCCTGGCCTATTGAATGCCGAATTTTCCGTGACTTGCCCCTCGAAAACAAAGCCAGCAACGGGCGGTACAACGTATATCAATTGGGAACGGCATAAAATGGAGTGAGTAGTATGCATGATCCCCCTCACAAATCTTTCTTGTTAAACCAACGGATGGAAACCGAAAAAGGAATCAATGCCCACAGGAGAAGTAGCACTAACACCAAGCCCTTTCCCCAGGTTTCGGAAAACACCTTTTGGAAAACGGCACCACTGTAACCCATAAGGGCCGCGGCATCGGTCTGCATCAGGACCAGGATCCTGCCCAGATCCAGGGGGTTTAAAAAACTAATGTACAAGACCAGCTTTTCAATGGGGTATTCGTTGAAATTGTACATCAGCAGTAATACCAGACCGTCAAACAGCAATACAAAATAGACCCAAATCAACAAAGAAAAACCCATGCCCTTCGTTCGATCGGATGCCCAAATCGCCATCAACAAAGCCAATCCGATGAAAATGAGATTCCACAGGCTCCCGGTAAGCAACAAAAGGAGTCCTACACCACCCGCATCGGAAAAATAAACCGGCAATCCCAGTCCCAACAAATAAACCCCGGTTAATACCAGCGATAAACTGGTATAAAAAGAAACCAGCAAGGTACTCCTTGCCAGCGGTTGCGCATGAAGCAACAACAGAAACTCGTACATATTGTAAAAGTAAATAATCGAAAAGACCAGGCAGACCATGGGAACGACCAAAATACTGATATTCAATAAAGCCAGTAAGATCTTTTCGCTTTGTCCCTGAAGGCTGATCAGTCCAAAACCGGTGACCCAGAGAAAAAGGAGGTAAAAGATAATGGTTTTGTTTTTGACCAGGTCGGTAGCCAAAAATTGAATGATTTTACCCATGACTTGTTTGTTTTCGTAAGAAGGTCGCAATCATCGCATTCAATCTGTTTTCGGAAGTTTCTGCCTGCAAATCGGTCAATTGCTTATCAAAGAGCACCCTTCCCTCCATCAAATAAACCAACCTGCTGGCGATGTCATCCAGGTCATTCAGCACATGAGAGGTAATGAGTACCAACTTGTTTTCCTGATGGATGGTCTTCCGTAATTTTTCTTTCAGCATTTCATTCGACACGGGGTCCAGCCCGGCAGTGGGTTCGTCTAAGATCAACACATCCGGATGGAACAGAAACGCCAGGGCTGCACTTACCTTTTGACGCATTCCGCCTGACAAAAGTCCCATTTTTTTCGGATACAGGGCCTCTATTTCAAAGGCCTCAAAAAGATCCGTATCATAATTGGACACTTCCGTACGGATGGATTTCATCAGCATAAAAAGCTCCTTTACCCTCATCTGCTCTGGAAACCGGGATATTTGTGGCATGTATCCGATACTTTTTCGGTAGGCACTTTGCCCGAAAATATCCTGCCCATTAAATTGAATCTGATCCTGCCGGATGGTATTTAGGCCCAGCAAACACTTAATTAAGGTGGTTTTGCCGGAGCCGTTTGGGCCAATCAGGGCCAGGCCCTCCCCTGCCGAAAAATGAAGATCAATCCCCTTCAGCACCTCCTGCCTGCCAAACCTTTTGTGCAATTGCTTAATCGAAATCATAGGGATAGGGACTTATTTGCGGTTGCGAATCGATCAATTGTTCGGGGATAAACTGAGGAAACATGCGCTCTGCTACCTCCAGACTGCTGACCAGAAAACTGTGCAACAACATGTGGGCTGCAGGAACTTTATCCGTTATTAAGGCAAAAAGATTCACCGGCCGGTGAGGCAAATCCCCCACCCCGTCTCTGTCCAGATCATAACCGGAATACTGGCTCCAGTAATTGCCTTCAAAATGGTTTAAATTCGATTTTGAGTTGGTCAATACTTCGAAGGTATTTCCAATAAAATTATTTTCTATAATCCGATTATCCATGCAATTTCCTTTTATGTCCATGGCCTTCCCATTGTTTTGCAACAGGTTTTGAGAAAGAACCAGGCGATTAGCTCCCTCGGCATAAATCCCCACTGTATTGGACTGAAAACGATTGCCGCTGATGGTGCCGTCTGAAATTTCTTTCAATAACAACCCGTAGCTGGCTCCTCCCCAGTTGTCCAAAAATTCATTGTTTTCCATGCTTATTCGATTGCTAAACATGACGGCCACTCCGGAGCCATTATTTTGAAACACATTATTTTCGTAGGTATCATCGTTGGAAAACATGAAATGCAGCCCATAACGCATGTTATCCCTGCTTTGATTGAAGGCAATGTAACTTTCGTCCACAAACTCAAAATAAATGCCATCCCGGTGATGGCTCAGGGTATTGTGGGTTACGCGGATTCGATTTCCCTGCCAGATATGAATGGCATTTCCAGCTCGTGATTCCTCTTCCGCTGCCCCCCTGATGGTGTTTCCATCCACCAGGCATTCATTGGATTTTTGAAGGTAAATTCCGAAAAAGGTATTCAGTAGGTGATTGTTCCTGATCGTTACGTTTGAAACCCGGTTTAAACGTATGGCTGCCCGGTCCTTTAGGTAACTTACGCCCACATTTTTCAGGGTAAGGTTTTCCAGGCTGACATCGTCTGAAACGATGACAAAAATTTCGTCTCCCATTTGTCCGTCTACAATGGCACCTTCCTCTCCCAACAAAACAAGCGGCTTGTCCACCGCTATGGAATTTTCCCGGTAGACCCCTTCTTTTAACACCAGGGTATCGTAGGGAGCCGCCAGCAGGATCGCGTCCGAAATGACCCTACCCTCCCCCGGATATAAATCGATGGTTTTTGCATTCCCCCAGCAGGGAACCAGGGTCATTAGGCATAATATAAAAGGTTTCCATGCGCTCATAAGCAACTTAGGGATTCAAAGGTGCAAACAACTCTTTCTCTTTCAGCTCTTCCCAGGATATCAACTCATTTCCCATGGCATTTTGAGATTGGCGAAAGGCAGCGAGGTTTCCCCCCATCGGACTGCGATACGAAGAGTCTATTTCAAAGGACAATTCACGGACATCAACCAACTTCTTTGGTTCATCATAAGCGATGGCCAACGTGTGGCCAAACTCCATGGACGCATTCTCTTGCAGATAGGGAACCAGGCATTCTACCGCATCGAACTTATAGATCCTGCCTTTGGTAGTGACCAGTTCTCCTCCAAACCTCGGGTCCATAATTTTCATCTTGCAATGGGCACAGTGATCTTCTCCAAATTTAATGGGTTCGGGTGAGACGCTGCAAGATTGGATCAGCAGGACACAGCCATGTAGAAAGAAGCTTCGAAGAAATCTATTCATTGCATTTTATTGAATTTCCATTTCGTCCAAAAGGAAGCAAAGCCTAGAAGTACGGCCAGACCTAATCCAAGACCTCCAAAATGGGGATAAGATTTGACATAGAAATTAAGAAGGTCTTTTTCTCCAAGCAAGGGCGGCATGTAACTCATACCCGGGACTTTAATAGGAGCCTTGGGATCCAGGTTGTGGCCATAATCGTAGAGCCAAAGGTAAAAATCATAAATACCCAGGGCTCCCAGGATAGCCAGAAGCAAAAACCAAAACCCATAATACCATACCTTGTTGATCCAAATTCCAAGAAGTCCCAATGCCATCATGGCATAAGCTACAAAGGGAAAATACTTTAGTTCAGGTATGGATTCAGGATGGATGGCCTGCATGCCAATATAGTGGTTTAGAATATTGATATTTTTCACAATATGCTTGTCACTGCCCGAAACCTTGTTGATCCAGATATGCATTTGCAGGCCTCCCGGAAACTGAGCGGCCTCTAGGGTGATTTGCCATAAAGGGAATACAAATACCCCTGCCAGCGCAATAACTGCAGCAAGCTGAAACCACCTGGAAGTGGATGAATTTGGTCTAAGCTCCATAATAAGGGATTTATAGGGGAAGATAAAGCTACCGGAGATTCCGGTAGCTTTGGATGGATTTTTACTGGTTATTAGCTAATTTTCGGGCATTTTCCTGAAACTCAAGGGCAGCTTCTTCATCATTGTGCAATTCTTCATTAAGACCCCATTTCAGCGGCACATCAGATCCCTGGGGAGAAACCCTGACGTATCCGGACATTTCCTGGTGCAGGGCAGAACAGAAGTCTGTGCAATAGAAGGCAAAAACCCCCGGACGTTTGGGCTCCCACAGAAGGGTGCGTGTTTGTCCCGGCATGACCAGGAGTTCCGCATTGGTAGCCCCCTGTATGGCCAGCCCGTGCGGCACGTCCCAGTCCTGTTCCAAATTGGTCAGGTGAAAATAAACCTGATCGCCTAACTTTATACCTTCAATGTTGTCTGGAGCCAAATGACTTCGGATAGCCGTCATGTACACGTGGACTTCATTCCCATCTCTCTCCACTCTGGATCGACTCTCGCCCATAGTAGCATGAGGATGCGTATTACTCTCTATGTCGAAGAATTTGACCGAGTTAGGCTGGATTTTATCCGCCGCAATAGCTTGCGCATAATGCGGTTCGGCCTTGGTAGGGAAATCCAGGATCAACTTCATTTTGTCCCCGCTAATATCAAATAGCTGGGCTGAGTGCGCTAGTTCTGGTCCGGTAGGTAAATACCGGTCTTTGGTGATTTTATTCATTGCCACCAGGTATTTGCCATCCGGATTTCGCGTTTCTCCTCCGGGAATTACCAGGTGTCCGGGAGAGTAAAAAGTGGGTTGCCGGTCCAAAATCTCCTTGCTTTCCACATCCCATTTTACTACCTCAGAAGAAATAAAGAAAGTGGTATAGGCATTTCCCCGACCATCAAATTCGGTATGCAATGGTCCCAAGCCTGGCTTTTCTACAATCCCATGAAGGGCCGCCTCGTAGTTGATAATGGGAATTCCATCAAACTCCCCGTCAAAATTTTCTTCCTCGATGGCTTTCATTATTTTACTGAAGGAATAGACGGACATATCAGCCGATAGCTTTCCGTTGCCCACAATGTATTCACCGGTAGGGTCTACATCGCAGCCGTGAGGGGATTTGGGAACCGGGATAAAATACACCATATCCGGACATTCTTTTGGATCCAGAATTCGGGTGCTGCTTCTTTCCGTTGAATTCACAATCCCTGATCCCTCATCCATCAGGTTGTGGAAGTAGGAAGTTTCCCGTTCTGTAAATTTACCCTGTTCCAGGTATTCCTCCGCTTTTTTCCAGTTAACCACGGCCATTAGGTCCTTGTCTTTTTGGGAGGCATTTACTTCCAGCAAGGAATGCTCCTGTTCCGAATTGTAGGTAGTCAAAAAACTCCATCCATGGGAGACGGCTTTCCCATTTCGGGCCAGGTCGTAATTAAAACCCGGCATTTCTATCTGGAAGGCCAGGTCCATGTGACCGTGCTCCGGGTCTACGGTCACGTAATTGATCAATCCTTTAAAATTTTCTTTATAGGTATCGATCGGCACATCCTTTTGCGGTATCGGCACACTAAAGCGCGTTCCCGAAACCAGATACTCCGAGTTTTCAGTAATAAAGGGTGCGCAATGCAGCCCTGCCACATCGGGAATTTCCAGTATTTCGACCGTTTCAAAGGTCTTTAAATCAATTCGGGCTATCCTTGGGGTATTGTTTCCATTCACAAAGAGCCATCGTCCGTCGAATTCTCCTTCCGTCTGTGAAAGTTCGATATGGTGAGAATCATCCCAGGGAACGAAACCATAGGATGTGTTAAACATGGGCTTGGTTTCTTCACTATATCCGTAGCCATTTTCGGGATATTGGGAAAATACCGGTATTTCTTTCAAGAGCCTTCCTGAGGGCAGGCCGTAAGCCGTAATCTGTCCGCTGTATCCACCGGACATAAACGCATAATACTCATCGTACTCACCGGGAGCTACATACACCTGTTGGGCAGCATCCCCTGTTATCATTTGGCCGGTATCTGAACCGCCACAGGAATACAGCAATGCTGCTAGTGTGAGAATTGGAATGATTTCAAACGCTTTGGTTTTCATATGTTCTTTGTTTTTAGGGTTTTTTTCTATATTGCCTGGTCTTTTTGACCGAGCGTTTCCATATCGTTTTGCCGGAAAAATTCCAGAAGTTTACGGGCATCATCCGGTTTGATATTCTGATTCGGCATGCGGGTCATGCATTCTTCCAGTAACTTCTGGGCAACTGGATCCTGTGCTAACATGGCATCTACATTGGTAATCATATTCATGATCCACTCTGGTTTCCTGCGATTGGTTACGCCCTCAAAACCGGGTCCCACCACGCGCTGATCAGTCAACTTATGGCAAGCGGAACATTTTAAGTCGTATATCGACTGTCCGCGTTCTATCCATTCCTCATTAAGTGGGTCTGACACTTCTACTTCCGTAAATTCACCAACCCCTTTCCCCATTTTGATGGTCTCGGGTTCCTCATTTTCAGTATTTTGAGATGAGGATTCGTCGGCTTGATTTTGGGTAGTTTCACCCCCTCCACAGGAAAAAACCAGTAGAAGCGGAACCCCATAAATTAGTTTTTGGAAATGTTTCATTGTTTGTTGGATTTAAGTTAACGATGCTTTTTAAAATTGTTCAGGTATAAACGGTTACTTATTGTACATAAATATACTTTTTTCGGTGTTAAAATAAATTACTTTAAAAATTTTCAGTCCATATATAACTATTCCGATAAGTAAAAAGCAGGAAGTAATGAAAAGCCCCTCGTAAAACCAAGGCAGTCTTCCCCACTCTTGCCAGTAAAAAAAGCCTTGCAAAAACAGATACAATTCCGAACCTATAAAACCCAGGTAAAAGAACAGGACGCTGCCTTTTAAACAGGTGTTTCTTCTTTCAACCTTTTCTCCCTGATATAGGGCGAACAACAAGTAGGCGGAAAAAAGGCCCAACATGTTAAGATGGATGAAGCCTACAATAATGGGTCGCAAAACAACTGCCATCTCTGCCAAATCAGGAAAAACTAACAGAAACTCAAACAAAACCCGGATTCCGACGACTATTACAGCTAATTTTGCAAAAGGCCAAATGCTTTTTTGCCTGGACAAGGAGCCACCTATGTTTATAATATGGTAAATAATCGCCACGCCCACTAAAAACTGTGCCACAGCACCAATGCCGTGAACCAGATAGGCCCAAAACGACTGATAAGCCCAAAAAATCACCAGGGAGAAAGTCAAAATCTGACTACTGAGTAGAATGCGGTAGACAAAACGAAAATGATCTGTAAGCCAGGTAACGTTTTGCAGGTGTTTTACTAACAATGCCAGTAAAATGAAAAGCAGCCAGCCGTTAAATTGAAAATGAAGGTAAAATTGGATGGCAATCTGATAGAGCAAGCCCGCCTTTCCCCCCGTCACCATAATCGCAGCCAGTGCCCAAATCCCCATGGTTGATAACACCAGAAACACCAAGGCCGTCTTTAACAATAGCGTTACCTGGGGATTGGACCGATCATGATCTTTCCATACCTGAAAAACCATCAGGTAACTACTAAAAATGTGTAGTGTGGCAAAGAAAATAGAAAATCCAGCATATCCTTGAATTGGGAAAGCCACCGCCATACCCAAAACGGTACATTGTGTGATCCAAAAAAGAATGGCGTAAATGGCCTTCCGGGATTTTTCCGCTGGAATCAACTGTCTGTAGATTAACAAAAAGAACCCCAGATAAAGCCATCCCAGCAGCGCCACATGTGAATGGCCATGAAGCAGGTTCCGGTAATCCATCCAATTGATTTCCCAGACAAATGCCGCACGAAGCAACCCACCAAAAACGGCAGCAATCAAAAAATTGAGTAAAACGACTAAAACCCAGGATTTCCTCATTGATTTGTCATTAAATGGAAAAATAATCCCACCTCCACATAGCTTTCTGAATATTACCTTTTTGACAACACCAGTTAGCCAAATACAATTGATAAACAAAATTACATATAATTTTCAGATAACTTTGTCCTATTTAAAAAAATGATGATGAATATCATGTTTGAAGCTAATTTTTCTACAGAAATAAATTCCATTTCGCTGTTACCTTTGCTTTCATAATAGCCGGAATCTTGTCATCACCCGGGATCTAGAACACGATTAAGCACCATTCGCCATGAAAAACGTAAACAAGAAAATTAATTTAAGAGTTTTTTATCCTTTTATCTTTTTATTGATATTTGGATTGGAAAGCTGTGGTAGTGAAGCCTCCGAAAAAACCTATCGCCCTGAGAGTGTGACTACCAATTCCCAAATGAAACTATTTGGAGAAGAGGAAGCCATTTTAACCGCGCCTCCATTAGTGCCGCCCCCGGTGGGAAACCGCCCCGCTAAAAAACTGTATATGGAGATGGAGATCATCGAAAAGGAGGCTGAAATGGCCGACGGTGTTACCTATATGTACTGGACCTTTGGCGGTTCGGTGCCTGGTTCCTTTATACGCACCCGGGTGGGTGACCTGGTAGAATTCAAGATCAAAAACCACCCCGACAATAAGCTGCCTCACAACATAGACCTGCATGCTGTTACCGGGCAAGGCGGTGGTGCAGAGGCCTCATTCGTTGCTCCAGGACATGAAAAAACCTTTTCCTTCAAAGTAATCAATCCGGGACTATACGTTTACCACTGCGCTACGGCTCCTGTCGGAATGCACATCGCAAACGGCATGTATGGATTGATATTAGTAGAACCTGCAGGAGGATTGCCCCCGGTAGACAAGGAATTCTATGTTATGCAAGGAGATTTTTATACCGAAGGCAAATACGGGCAAGCCGGATTACAACCTTTTAGTATGCAGAAAGCCATAGACGAAAACCCCGATTACGTGGTGTTCAACGGCAGTGTTAACGGGTTATCGGGAGACAATGCGATTACTGCAAAGGTGGGCGAAAGTATCCGCATCTTTTTTGGCAATGGCGGACCCAACCTGGCTTCCTCCTTTCACGTGATCGGTGAAATTTTCGACAAGGTATACGTAGAAGGTGGAAGCCAGACCAATACCAATGTGCAGACCACTTTGGTGCCCGCTGGAGGATCGGCCATTCTGGAATTTGTCGCAGACGTTCCGTCCAATCTGGTACTGGTAGACCACAGCATCTTCCGAGCCTTCAATAAAGGAGCACTTGGCGTTCTGGCTGTAAGTGGGGAAGAAAATCCAGCCGTATTTGCAGGAGAAATCATGGAGGGTATCTATCAGCCGGAAGGTAGCGTGATCCAAACCATGCCCCAATCAGAAATGGAGCTGACTGCACCTAAAGAACTCAGCCAGGAAGAACAAATTGCTGCTGGCAAAAAACTGTACATGCAAGCCTGCTTTGCCTGTCACCAAACGGACGGCCAAGGCGTTCCCAATGCCTTTCCTCCCCTGGCAGATGCCGACTATCTCAATGCCGATCCGGAACGGGCAATTGATGTCCTCCTTAACGGGCTTTCCGGTGAAATCACCGTTAACGGTAAAAATTATAACAGCATTATGCCAGCTCAACAGCTTACCAATGAGGAAGTGGCAAACGTCCTGACCTATGTGTATCATAGCTGGGGAAATAACGGTACTGTAATCAGTCCGGAAATGGTACAATCCAGAAGAAAATGAAAGCGCTGGCAATTTTAGTCTTATTCAGCATGCAGGCGATGGGCCTGCATGCACAATACGAGGATATGGTATCCATAGAAGGGGGAGCTTACGCCCCCCTTTATGGTAGCAGCGCGGAGCTGGTAAGAGTGAACGGTTTTTATATTGATGCGGAACCCGTCACACATGCGGATTTCCTGAATTTTGTCAAAGAATATCCGGAATGGCGAAAATCAGGTGTAAAACGACTTTTTGCCGATGAACGGTACCTGCAGTTGTGGGAGAACGATCTAGAGATTCCGGAAACCCTGAAAAACAGTCCCGTAGTGCAGGTTTCCTGGTTTGCGGCAAAAACCTATTGCGATTGCCAGGGTAAGCGCCTGCCAACTGTGGATGAATGGGAGTACGTGGCCATGGCCAGCGCAACCCAAAAAGATGCCCGGGAGGACAGTCTTTTTACCCTTTCCATTCTTTCCAGTTATGAGAAACCCAAAACCTACCTTATGGAGGTAGGTATTCAGGAGCAAAATGCCTGGGGAATTCATGACCTGCATGGATTGGTTTGGGAATGGACACAGGACTTTAATAGCATCATTCTCACCGGTGAATCTCGAAATAATGGCAACACAGACTTGGGACTTTTTTGTGCAAGTGGCGCCCTGGGAGCCAATGACCTGATGAATTATGCAGCCTTTATGCGCTATGCCATGCGCTCCAGCCTGAAAGCCCGCTACTCACTGACTAATTTGGGATTTCGCTGTGCCGGCGATTTACCTTCAGACAGTAAGTGATAAAAAGAGATTAATAAGATTACACGAATCCAAAAGACAATGAAAAATTCTATCCAATTATTCGTAATGGCCAGCCTGCTTTTAAGCTGTGGCCAATCGGACAACAGCACCACGGCTAAACCAGACCAGCAGGAAGGTATGCATGACATGTCTATTTACCACCTTCCTTCCGATTGGAATACCCATCATGGTGAAAAAATTTCATTCCAGGACCTAAAAGGACAGCCTTTGGTGGTGGTGATGATTTACACTGCCTGTAAAACGGCCTGCCCAAGGCTGGTTGCCGACATGCGGGAAATTGAAGCAAAAGCGGCATCCCAGGTACAACTTCAACCCCGGTATATTTTGGTCAGCATTGATCCTGAAAACGACCATCCTGAAAAATTAAAGCAATTTGCTTCTGACAATGGAATGGATGGGGAGCAATGGCTCTTTCTACAAGGAACCGAATCCGGTGTAAGGGAATTTGCCAATGTGCTTTCCATGAAATACAAAAAAATAGATCCCATCGATTTTTCCCATTCGAATATCATCAGTGTGTTTGATAGGGAAGGTGTGCTTCAGTATCAAAAAGAAGGCCTGGGTTTGCAAAATGAGGAGATCATTGAGAATATTCAGAGGGTCTCGGAGAAAAATTAACCAATCGGATGAATGTGATTCTCCTGATAATAGGCAATTTTCAGCTGAAACATTTGGGCCATTTTCTCCGCTCTCCACAGTGCTTCATCCGCCCTCTCTCCTGTAAAGTTTTCCTTCAGTGTCTCCTGAAATAACTGCAACCAGCGCTGAAAATGCTCCTTCCCAATCGGCATGGTCGCATGGGGCGAAAAGGGACTTCCATGATAGGTATGTTCCTGAAGCAATACTGTCTGCCAAAACCGGTACATTTTTCCTAAATGGGCATCCCAACTATCTCCAATCCGTTTTTCAAAAACCGGCCCTAACAAGGGGTCCCTTCGAACTTTGTCGTAAAAAGTGTCTACCAATTCCCTAATCTCCGCTATTGATTCAATTTCCTTCTTCACTACCATCTGTAACCTATTTATATATATACGACATCAGGGATTCAGTACGCGGCTCAGCGTGGCCTTGCCGGAGGCTACTTCGCTGGCTACCTCCTTCAATGACTTTTCAGACAAAAGCCGGGTAAGCCCATCCCGGATGGCCTTGTACTCGTCATGTATGGGACAAGGGTGATTTTCCGAACAGTGCTTCAATCCCAATCCACAACCATTAAAAAGCTTATCCCCATCAATGGCAATCACCAGGTCCAATAAGCGCATGTTTTCCTGGTCCTCGTCAATGTAAAACCCGCCGTTCGGTCCTTTAGTAGAACTAACCAAGTTTTGTTTTGCCAGGGATTGCAATATTTTAGCCGTGAAATATTCCGGAGCGTCTATTTCTTTACAAATATCTTTTACCCCCAATTTGATTCCCCTTTTATTTTGGGACCAGATATAGATCACTGCCCTGATTCCGTATTCACAAGCTTTTGAAAACATTTATGTATTGGTTATCATTTTTTCAAAATTCTTCTTCCCATAAACCATGCGGAACTTCCAAGTGGTTTTTGCAAAAGAGCTCTCCGATTTTAAGTGACTATCAGTGTTTGAGAAGGTAAACAAGGACAAATATAGTCAGATTCCCGATTTAATAAAATACTTTTTTATCTTTTTTTAGAAATCCATGCTCAGCATTAACCTAAAATTCCTTCCTGGTGCGTATAAAGGTATGCCCTGAATACCGATTGGACGATTCAGGTGTTCATAATAGGATTGGTTTAGCAGATTATGAACAGCAGCCCTTACTGTTAGTGAAGATGCCAACCGATAACTTCCCTCCATATCCAGCAAGTGAAAACCAGAGCTGGAAGGTTCCGCAAATCGTTCTGATACTCTTTTTTGCGCCGTAACCAGACGCCACCTTAATAAAGAAGTAAGTTTGCCGCCAAAATGGCTCCCTTGCAAGGAATACCGGACATCCAGGGGAGAAATTTCTGGAAGCGGTTCCTGATGGCTAAGGTCTTGCCCATACGTATAGGCCGCCATCAATACTTGCGACCAATTTGTTCCCAGGCGATGCTCGAAGGTCCATTCAAATCCAGTTTTTAATGCCTCATTCACATTTACAAATTGCCTTACTCCCGGACTCTGGGGTAATCGGGGTGCAAGATCTGTTCTCACACCCGTAATATAGTCTGTCAGGTAGGCGGCAAACAAGCTGAGAGAAAACGAAAAGTGTTCGGAACGATGGTGCAGGCTTACATCCAGTTGATTATTCGTTTCCGGTTTCATTTGCGGGTTTCCCAGCAATTCGTAAGGGTCTAGCCCCACGGGAAAATAATGAATGTACCGTTCGGTAAGGCTTCCGCTCCGGCTAACCCTTGCCATCCATAAGCCCATTTGCCAGGCCTCATTCAAGTCGCTTTGCCAGCCCAGGGATATCCCGGGATTGGCTTGCAGGGATGAAATTGATTCGACCTGCTGCCTAAACTCCTCCGTGGGATTTAACGCTCGGGCCTGATTCATATCCAACCTTCCGGACACACTTAGCACTCCCTGATTTATTGGCAGGGAATAGGCTCCAAAAACACCCCATTTTTGAATTACAGACTCTTGCCATGCATTATCCACCATGGTTTTTCCCTCGTTCGGCCCCATCAAAAAGGTACGTTCCCTTTCTCCCGCCGCCTTTTCCCTGCGGCCATCTACTCCTGCAAATAACTTCCCAGCTGCCAGGTGCCATTCTCCTTCCATCCTTCCTCCACCGTTAGATGTTTTCGCAGGCGTTCGGGCATCCATCATCCTAGGTTCGATCTCTCTCATCCCATTATCCATGAGGTGATCGACTTTACTCAGATAAAAGGATTGCGTAATCGATTTAAGGTGTTTCCTTTGAAAGAACTTTTGAAATTTAGCATTTCCGACCCAGGTATCGTCTTTGCGCAGATCCATGCCCAGCGTCGGGAAATCTACGTTTCTGGCAAAATTCCGATTTAGGTTCAGGGACAGTATTTCGCTTTCTCCTGTCTTGAAGTCCCCAAAAAACCCCACTGATCCACGCATAAAGGAAGCAGGAACGGCAGTGCCATCACCATCCAGGTAATCTGATCCCTTAGACCAGGAACCAAGTATACCCATATCTGCATTTTTGCGCTTCCATCCGAGTTTTCCTTCGTTTCGCAAGACCTTTCCATTCTGCTCCCACATACTGGAAAACCGACCATAAAGATCGGATTCTTCACTAAAATCCGGAGCTTCACTGACAAAATTCAAGGTCCCTCCCAAACCGATGCCGTACCGGAGCGCATGCGGTCCTTTAAGAAGTTCCACTTTTTGCATACGACCCAGTGCAATTTGTGAAGTAGGCGGATCCATCCGATTGGGGCAGGCAGCAGTAGCCGACTGAAGTCCATCCACTACCACATTGATCTGATCGTATTTGAAACCGCGCATCACCGGATCAAAACCGAAAGCACCACTTTTTCGGATGGAAGCTATCATGGGGTTTTCGTTCAGCAATGCTCCGGCATCGTGGTGAATCTTGTCCCGGGCAGAAAAACTCATTTGTTGGTCTTTTTCCTGGGGCGAGCTTATAGCGATAACGGAAACAGGCAAAAGTTCCACCCAGTCCGGATTCCAGGCAGCACTTCCCTGCTCCCAAAGCCGGTTAAATTCAGTATTGGTAAGGTCCCAGGTCCCGTATCGTATATGCTCAAGACGAAGGGATGCCCCTTTTTGAAAAGAAAGAATAACCCTGCCGGTGGAATCACTGCTCCCTTGCTGGTTTCCGTACCTGTAGTGCAGCCCCACAATCGCTGAGGCATCTTCCGCATCGTAAAAGCGGATCGGTCTGGTTTCCTGCGCAAAAGCAACAGAAAAAGCAGCCATCAAAAACATGGTTAGAATAAAATTGAAATATATAGGTTTCATCTTAAATTAATTATTAGATCTCCCAAAAGGGTAATTTATATAAAGGAATACATCGTTCAGAATCGGTTGAGACAGCTTGTATCGCTAAGGTATTGTTACGAATTTTTCAATAACGTAGCATTTGTCACCGTGCGGCAACTACCTGGTGTAAATCAGTCAACAGTCTGATCGAATGCACGCCATTCAGGATACACTGCCTGATAGGGGCAGCCTAGTAACCAAATGAGGGATGTCTAAGAATAGCTTTTGCGATTTCTATTGATGCGAAGAAACCGGGCGAAATTCTTGACCAAACCAGCACCCCACTGTCAACAACCTAAGAAAGGAAATCAGGATTGGGGCGGATGAAAAATTCCGTCTGTCGAGAAACGACTTTTGCCAGGCAGCAAAAAACAAGTGGCTACCTGACCGTCTGTACCTGAACAAAAGGGAATATGCAGTGAAAAAGGGGAAGAGAAAACAAAAACCCAGCTGGCAAACTCAGGAAGCTGAAGGGCTTGAGGCTGTTCCGTATCCGCTGCTTTTTCTAACCTTCGGCCCAACTCACAGGAGCCTTCGCAATTCATTTCGGGCTTGTCTAAATTGACACAGAATAAGGCAGCAATTGAATCCCTATTCCATAAAAAATTGAACTGAATCAGGGACAAGGTAGTGCTCTGAACCAGCATCATGCCAGCCAGCAAAATCGGGATGCCATATGAAATGAATCGGGGTGCCATGTTTCTGCTGACAAAGATAAAATAACTAATTCATTTCCCCGTTACCATTTCCCGATCTGGAAAGGATTTTTTAGGAATTTGAGCCAAAGAAGCCTTATTTACAGGCTCTTTCCTTTTCCATCTGAAAAAAAAAGATGAACCCCATACTTAGAAAAATTGCAAGAATAGAAAAGCCATTTAACGTACCAAAAAGATACCTCCAATCAGGCCAACCTGCCCAGGCTGATGTAATTCTGCCTATCAAAGTGAGTTGAAATAAAGCCCATCCCCACCACAAAAAGGGGTGAAACAAATCTACCCGAACCTTAAAGACCGCCGGAAAAATGATCGGGGCATGTGCCCAAATCATTGAAAAAGCAAACCCGATAAAAAAGGTATGCACATACAAATCGTAATGGAAGGGATGATTAGCCAAAAACACCAACACCAGGCCATGAAGTACTAGCCAGGCAAAGCCCACCAACAGGCCAATTCCGATATAACGAAATTGCCCTGCTTTTTTCACCCCAAACCGGGCCATGTCATACCGCAATAACCAGAGACCTGCTCCGATGCCTGAAATTCCCAAAACCATCCGGCCCCATTGATGAAAAGGAAGCAATAAACCCAGCCCATAGCCAGCAAGTATCAGATAGAATAGTCGGTAAATGGCTGCGGGAATAGGCAAATACCGGCTTAGTTCGAGCCTTTCACCGACGATGGTGAAAAACAGAAATGCCATCCACCAGCCTGCAGACAGTGCTACAAATCCGGTGTAGAGGTAGACGAAGTTTCCCAACATCCAACAAGCCGCTCCAAAGGCTATCAAATAGGCGTGTACATGCGGGGTTTTGAGCGTTTGAAAGTACATCATACCTACCAGACCCAAACTGGCAATAACTAAAAAAACAGCCCCCATGCCGTGCAGTCCGCCCAAAAACAAGGGGATGGACAAACCACTCAGCACAGGAACCATTAACCAAACTGCCTTTTTCATGACCACACTCCGCTCCAGCGAAATAAGCGTTCCGAAAAATCCTCCTATCATCAAAACTCCGTGGTGGGCTGCTGGCATTTGAGCAGCAAAACCTTCAAAACCAAGCCTCAGCCATCCACCTAAAAGCCCGGTAATAAGGCCGCCTATTACTAGTGGCAGGATAAAGGCAGGTGCTATTTTTTTCATTTAAGTCACCTTTACACGAGTAACGAAACCTTCTCAGCTGCTGAAAGTGCCCTGGGAAACAGGATGTTGTTTTCCAGGTGCAGGTGTGTTTTCATATCCTTGTCCAACGCTTCTAACTGAGGATAAATAAGGCGTTCCCAATAACTGGAATGGATCGATAGTTTGTAACCATTGGTGACGCTACGCAACTCCTGCAAACAGGCTCCTTCCCTATGGTGCTCCTTAAATAAGGTAACAATGGATTTCCGTACCGTATCAAAATGCGATCCCGCAAATGGTATTTGACCCTGCTCATTTTTCTCCATCTTTCGCAGGTAAGGAAAGAGTATCCGCTCCTCCCTGGCTACCTGGTCCAAAATTTCCTCGGCTACCTTCCAAAAAATCAGCCTCACTTCGGAAAGCAACCCAATCCGATCGAAAGGTTCCTGCGATGCCTCCTTAAACATGCTCTCTATTAACGGAACCTGCGCCTTTACATATCGGTGATGTTTCCGTTCGATATAGTTGGCCAAAAGACCCATGGGCCAGAAATCGTAATCAAAAGTGGGGGGAGATTGATCCTTCAAATAAAACTTCAGGTTTTTGGCCAAACCTTTAGGCGAAATAGATAGCCGGTTGCATACCTCTTCCAAACGCTCATCCCCATGGCAACAATAATCAATGCCATAAGCATCCAATACGGTGGCTGCCCTGGAATCAGCCGCTACCAAGGCTCCGACAGAATAATTAAGAAAATCTACATCCATTTTCAGAAAAGATTTAATGTGACAATGCCTGCTTTCTCAGGAAATTTAATTGTGGGAAAGAACAGTGCGTTAATAGTTCAAAGTTACGCTTTTTTCCTAAATTAAGGACATTTTTATCCTTTATTTTTTGATACATACAATTCCCTTTTAATCAACTACTTATGGTATAATTAGAAATTCAAATCCCTCTTAAGTCAAAATATAGGAAGTAATCAGAACTTATCATGTACTGACATCTGTTGTATAAACATGTTTTTAGTATGCATCTCTTAGAAATCAAAAGGTGTTTGGCATGAAAACAGCTAAGCTTATAAGGAAATTTAAACACAAACTAATCCATAAAAATGAAAACTACTCCCCTATTAGAAAATTGGACCATGGCGGATATGGAGCTCCGCAATCGGGTAATAATGGCACCCATGACCCGGAGTCGAGCCGATAATCCGGAAAAGGCTCCTACCGACCTGCATGTCAGCTACTACCGGCAGCGGGCAACTGCCGGACTGATCATTACCGAGGGATCTCAAATTTCACCAAGGGCGGTGGGTTATATCAATACACCCGGCATCCATACGTCCAAACAGGTGGAAGGCTGGAAAAAGGTCACCCAGGCGGTACATGAAGAAGGCGGCAAAATATTTATTCAACTGTGGCACGTAGGAAGGATTTCCCATCCGGATTTTCACGGAGGAGAGCTGCCGCTTGCACCTTCCCCAATCAATCCGGAATCCAAAGCATTTACTCCAGAAGGCTTTAAAGAAACGGTCACACCCAAAGAAATGAGCCGGGAGGAGATCAAGCAAACCATTTCTGACTTTCGCAATGCGGCCAAAAACGCTTGGGAAGCTGGTTTTGATGGGGTAGAAATCCATTCATCAAACGGTTATTTGCTGCACCAATTCTTTAGCCGTACCTCCAATATTCGAACCGATGAATACGGCGGCAGTATCACCAACCGTGCCAGAATTTTATTTGAAATAATTGATGCTGTGAAGGAGGTTCTTCCTGAAAACCGCATCGGTCTCAGGCTAAATCCTTCCTTGCATGGCCTTTTCGGAATGACACTGGATGAAGAAACGATTCCTACCTTTGACTACATCGTGGAAAAAATGAACCGCTACGACCTGGCCTACCTGCATCTTTCCGAACCGTTCACGGATGTGTCGGAGCTACCTCATGCTGAAACTCAAATCGCCAGGCGCTACCGTCCAAAATACCAGGGAAATCTGATTATCAACGGAGGTTTTGACCGGGACAAGGGAAACCGATTCCTGAAAGAAGGCCTGGCCGATGCCGTCGCTTTTGGTAAGCCGTTTATTTCCAATCCCGACCTGGTTGAGCGAATTGAAAAAAATGCACCCCTAACTGAATGGGACCAGGAGACGTTCTATACGCCAGGGGCTAAAGGATATACCGATTATTCGCCATTGAGTACCAAAGCCGAACAGGAATAATATTCAGAAACAATATACATGGGTACTGCACACGTTTGCAGTATCCATACTCCCGTAGAAAAATTACTCAAAGGTCAGAAAACGGTAGTTATCTTCATGGAAGATTTAGAAAGTAACGCAAATGAAACCGCAATCAAACAAATCTCACTGGGAAACAATCTATTCCACAAAAAATTCCGAGCAGGTAGGTTGGTATCAACAAAAACCAAGAATCTCCCTGGAACTGATTCGATCCTGCAAGTTAGGTAGAGCAGCCAGTATTATCGATGTGGGTGGAGGAGACAGCAATCTCGTGGACCATTTAATCCAGGCAGGCTATTCCCACGTTCACGTCTTAGATTTATCTGAAAATGCGTTGGAAAAATCCCGCAAACGATTGAAAGAAACGGCCAAACAAGTTCATTGGATACCTGCAGATGTTACGGAATTTGAAGCCAATACTCCATACGATTTATGGCACGACCGAGCCGTTTTTCATTTTCTCCAAGAGGAAAACACCATTACCAAGTACCTCAAAGCAGCAGGGAAAGGAATACGAAAAGGAGGTTACCTTATCCTGGGAACCTTTTCAGAAAAAGGGCCGGAAACCTGTAGCGGCTTACTTGTAAACCGCTATTCACTGAAGCAAATGAAAGACCTTTTCAGCCCTTCTTTTACTTATCTCAGAGGAATAAATGTAGATCATCAAACTCCATCAGGAAATGTTCAAAATTACAATTTTGCCTTATTTCAAAAAAATTAATTTTCTAATCAGCCAATTAGGAGGACCAATAAAAATGATCCTTTCTTATTAGTATTTAAGCCTTTTAAATTAGAAAATTAGAGCATCCTCCATGGATCCCAGTGCTGACAATTCGTATCCCTTTTAACTACAGGAGCATTTACCTGGTCTCAGAAAATACCATCAAGTTGGATTAAACCTTCTCTAACTCCCATCTCAAACCAGCTACCTGGTCTTTTAATTTATCCAGCATTTTTTCGTTCTCTGCCGACCACATGAATTTCAATTCCTGGTAGTAGCTAATTCCTTCAGAAAGATTCTTTCGAAATTTCTCCACATAATTCTCAAATTTCCGGGCATTATCAGGGACTGCTGCCGCCATTTCAGCTTTTAAGTGGTCCACGTACAGCTCCAGTTCCTTCAGGAATACATGAGGACGTTCGGTATCCAGATTAAGCTGAAGCTTTCCATAAATGTGACCGACCATTTCGCTGAGACTGAAGGTCCCCTTAAAATAGGCCAGGTTAGGGCCGGGGCAAATAGTCACTGCTTTGAGGTTTCTCCGGGGTGTTTCCCCACTGGCAAGAATGGCCGGTGCGCCCAAACCTTCACATAGACAGTCTTTGTCCAACACTTCCTCCAGCGCTTCGGCAGAAATCTCACCCGCCTCCCTTTGCTTGATTTTCAGAAGTTGGTACTGTCTGGAAGCCGTGCAAATGGGTTTTTCAGTAAATTCCGTATTGGACGAAAGCAACTTTTTGTAACAGGGGCTTCCCGGCCGGTCCTTGTCAATACGGGCCTTTCGCTGTTCCTCACCACTACTGGTTCGGAGATTATTAAAAGGGACACCCAGAGGAGAAGCGCGACTCAGGTAAAAGTCGGATTTTTTGGCTTTTAGCAAGCGGTCCAGGGTATCCTTTTCCACACTGGTAGCCTCGGGTACCAGTAAAAAGGGACTCCCCCACCCGGTACCATCCAATTCGTAAGTATGTAGGAGCATCTGATTTTCTGCTGCAGTTCCGATGCCTCCCTGATAGGTAACTTTCGGCCGGATGCCTTCGGGTAGTCCAGGTAGGTTTTTCTCATGCAAGGCCTGTTGACAAATAGAAAACAGCTCCTCCTGAAGGATCGCCCTGTTTTGCTTAAACGATTCCAGAATGGGGCCGGCCAGAAAACCATCGGTAGCGAAGGCATGGCCGCCACAATTCAAGCCGGATTCAATACGGAACTCCGATACCCAGAGCCCCTTTTTTGCCAGAAATTTTCCCTGAATAAGGGCTGAGCGGTAGTCCGAAACCTTCAGAATAATGGGCTTTTTAATGATCCCATCCAGATCCGGGAAGAAATCGGAAAATTCCCCGGCATAGCTGTACAAGGCTGGGTTCATGCCTGCTGAAAACACCACGCCGCCATCTACCTCACTTTGCGCAAATCCACGCAAAGCCGCCAGGGCATCAGAATATTCCCGTGGTAAAGCCTGGCCATCTTTGGTATAATTGATCTTATCTACCTTCGTCATGATGTTCACATCAATCTTTCCCGGCACGATTTCCTTTCTCAACTCTTCCTGTAAGGTCCATTTTTCCGCCCCACTGGCCTGCCGCATGCGGGAGTGCAGCTGATTTAAGGGATGTTCTTCCGGCAACAAGTCAAAATAGTTATCTATTTCATTGCCCTCACCGAAGGCTTCTTTTCTCATTTTACCAATCTGTCCGTTTACGACAGATTGCAAAAAATTCAGGTAGGCCTTGACCCGTTTAGCACGGGAATCGGGTTCTTTATCTTCGATCGGAAAAAAGGGAATTCCCAGTTTGCGTGAGTGAATTCTTCGCATATCCTCCAGCAGTTGGTCATCCATAATGGATACCACAGAAGCAATTCCGAAACGGGCTACCTTTAATGGGCTGTCAACAGTAAATCCCAATCCCATGACCGGGATATGAAAGCTATGAATCATGGACATATACGGTAATTTGGTACGATAACTTATTCTCTTTCTATCATTTAAAAAGAGTGGAAATACAAAATTACCTCCTTCAGCGACCAAAAAACCTATAAATGCTCATTCCATCGACTGACTTTTGTCAGGAAATTTACGATACCCGCAAAAAAGCACTGCTTAAAAATTCCTGCTAAACCCGCAAACGTTGGTAAAGGGATCCCCAAGGTTCTCTCATCGTCCTTCCTAACAACTGATTGGCGGCGAAATTCCCAATAAACCGTTCCTCATTTGGGTCCCAATCCAGGTCTTGTTCCAGCATCATGGCGATGTTGCCCAGGTGGGCCAGGGTAATGGAGCGGTGTCCTACTTCTGCAGGAGCAATGGTCTCTTCTCCCGATAGGATACAATCAATAAAATTTTGGTAATGATTATCGCTTACATAGAGCGATGTTTCTCCAGGTCCCGTGACCGAGTCAATCAATCCTTCAGGATTGGTTTTGTGGTCTCCACGGGTTGCCCATGCCGAGCCCTCCGAACCCTGGAAAGTCACGCCAAAATCCTTATCACTTTGGATGATCAGTTTTACTCCATTTTCGTAAATGCACTCGAAATAAAAGCGAACAGCGGTATTCCAGACCGGATGATCCGACCAGACCGCCTGGGCATTTTGTATTTTCACCGGTCCGGTATGGTCTGTTCCCATGCCCCACTGGGCAATATCCGGATGATGTCCTCCCCAGTCCGTCACATTTCCACCGGAATAATCCATTACCCAGCGGTAATTGACATGGGTTCGGCAGGGACTGTAGGGAGCTTCCGGTGCCGGTCCCAGCCACATATCGTAATCAAAATCCTTCGGAACCGGTACGGTTTCGGTTAAATGTCCCGTTTTACCAAAATCCGGGGTGCCTCCGGGAAGCCCACAGGTAACGGTATGCAGTTCTCCCAGTCGCCCGTTTCTGGCCAACTCGCAAACTTTTCTAAAATGGTGACTGGATCGTTGCTGACTTCCGGTCTGAAAAGTAACGCCATATTTTCGCACGGCATCACTCATGGCCCTGCCCTCTTCTACGGTCAGGGAAAGTGGTTTTTGACAATAAATGTGCTTTCCTGCCGCGGCTGCCATCATCACGGGAATGGCATGCCAGTGGTCCGGTGTTACTACTTCCACCGCATCGATGGATTTGTTTTCTAACACTTCCCTGAAATCGGTATAACCTGCTGCCGAACGATAAGACTTTCCCTGTTTTTCGGAGTAATAGTCATCCACCACTTGCTGTATGTATTCCCTACCGGCAACCTTGCCATTCCAGTACCCCGTGCTTTTTTTATTCACATCACAGACGGCGGTTACTTGCACCCGCTTGTCTGGCAAAAAACCCTGCACATCGTTTCCTGCCTGATTTCCGGCACCGATAAAAGCCATGTTGATCCGATCAGAGGGGGGCACAAACCCGTCCTTTCCCAAAGCAGAAGCGGGTATAAAATAAGGTATACCAAAGGTAGAACCGGTCACAAAAGCTGCTTTTTTTATGAATGAGCGTCTGGAATTTTTCATTTCGGAAAATAAGGGTATTTGTCAATAGAAACAAAAAATACATGGCAAAAACCCAACTGATTGGTAGGAAATACTAACCATCCAACCGTTACAAAATAGACTCCATTTGATTCCTGAGGGTAGGCAGCACTTCTTCCTCAAACCAGGGGTTTCGCTTCTGCCACAATTTGTTTCTGGGAGATGGATGAACCAGTGGAAAAAATTCCGGCAGGTAATCCCGAAAATTACGAACCGTTTCGGTAAGGTTTTTCTTCCGGGCCTTTCCCAGGTAATAGCGTTGGGCATACTGACCGATCAGAAGTTTAAGCTTGATGCCCGGCATGTTTTCCAACAAAGCGGGATGCCAGGTTGGCGCACATTCCGGCCGTGGTGGCAAATCTCCTCCTTTGCCCCTTCCGGGATAACAAAAACCCATGGGTACGATTCCAAAGATGGCCGGATCGTAGAACCGTTCAGGGCTTACTCCCAGCCAGCGTCGCAATTCTTTGCCGCTGGCATCGTTCCAGGGGATGCCCGTCGCGTGTACCTTGGTGCCCGGAGCCTGGCCAATGACCAGTACCTGGCTGTTCCTGCTGGCCGCCAATACCGGGTTGGGGCCCAATGGAAGATGGGCTTCACAGAGAGTACATCCTTTTATGGTTTCCAATAGCGCTTTCATAATAGCCCAAATGTAAGGATATATCCATAAACAGCAACGGACCTACTTTCCCTGACTAAAAAAAGGCTAATGAGTAAATAATTTACTGACAGCTTGGTATTTACATAACAAATTATTAGGTTAGTTCAAAAAAATAAAACCATGGAATGCCTTCAAAAGATCGCCCCTTTTTCTTTCTGTATTTGTGTGCTTTTTGCTCTCTCCTGCCAGCAGGAAAAAAAGCAAGAATCCCAGTCCTTTTCCCTGGAAATAACCGATAGCATTCGAGTCGAATATGCCGGATTGCTGGATTTAATGGATGTGGATCCTGCCCGGGAGCGGGTATTGCTTCACGATAGGCAAAGAGGCATTATTGTACTAACCGATTTTGAAGGAAACCATCTGCTCAAGTTGGACAAACAGGGAGATGAAAAAGGCAGTTATGGCCGGTATCTTTGGAGTACTGCCCAAATAGAGGACAACGACCACATTTCCCTGATTTCGCACATGGGATTTTTCGAATTTGATGCCGAAGGTAAGCTTGCCAGCCACCGGAAATTTCAGGAAGATGTTCCTTTCTTTGGTGGGCGTGCAGCGGCCGACTCAGAATTGATGGAACACGAGGGAATATATTACCAACAGGGGTTGGTAGCCCGGGGTCAATACAACAAAACGCAGGATGAATATTACGATCAATTTCAACTAATGGTAAAATTTGATCCCGAAAAAGGGTCTGCCGAGCGGATTATTCACCTGGAAGAAGAAAGCCCCTTCCGAACCAGCGGAAAGGCCTTTGAAGTTCCGGAAATGAGTCCCAGCTTTACCATTTTGGAGGATAAACTCCTGGTTATTGTCGGGACGGATCCCCACCTCAACGTATATGATATCCACCCGCCGCACCGGCTGCTGAAACGGAAACCCATTAGTTATCCAAATTACAATGCAGGAGAAGGAATGGAAAGGGCCGCGGCCGACCCAAATTCCATTGATTCCGATCGATCGGCCGGACGTACCTATTCCCTGAAAGCCTTTCAAAACTACTTGCTCGCGTCGTATCACCCTGGCTATGACGTAGCAGACCGAGAGCGATATCGGTCGGTAAGTTCACCAGATGAATACAGTGCTTTCAATAAAAGTATCGATGGCAAATATCGTCCTGCCCTTTTCGTGATGGATCAGCAGGGAAATCCCATACAGAGTATACCCATTCCGGAATCCCTGGATCACCGTCAATTTCTCGTACGGGACGGCGACCTTTGGTGGCTCTCCCGATTCAACTCAGAAGTGGAAGAAGATCTTGTACAAATCTACAAGGTGGAAATTACTGAAAAAGACTAAGCAAATCAGGTTCGACTCGATTAGCTGAAGGCGTTTTCAGGGAAATCTTCTTATTGCTACCATTTTTGGTATTATAAACCCTTGGCGCTACTGATTATAGTGCCATGTCATAACCTCCAAACCTTCTCAGGTTATACGTTATACTGAGCATAAAGAATTGCCGTAATACCTGAGTTCGTTCGTCCTCCACGTACACATCGGTCACGTTTCGGTCGATGCTTACGTTTTGGTTCAGCAGGTCAAAGACCGTCAATTTGATTTCCGTTTTATTGCTGGGTGGGATTCGGTAGCCCAAATCCAGGTTCACCAGCATGATGCTCCTGTCAAAGCCCTCTCCCAACCCGGAATATACCTGGTGATTAACACTGCCGCCCATAAAAATCCCCCCCAGGAAATTCCAAAACAGGTCCGCACGGGTGCGGTGGGTGTAATAATTATTTTCCAGGTCTTCCTGAAGACTACTCCTTACGGTATTAAAACTCCCTCTGCTGGAAAGGTTAAAGTCAATCCTGTCGTTGATATTACTGCTTAGGTTGATTCCCTGACTAAAGGTGGAGTTGGTGTTAAAGTTTTCCTGCCCATTGATAATTCCCGGTCGGTTTCGAACCGTGAAAGAGGAATTGATGTTCAGGTTGCTTTTCATGAATTTCAGTGGGAACCCATAGCTGCCATACAGTCGGAATACGTAATAATTGTCCAGGTTTACCGGCCGGGTATACTGACCGCCCTGGTTGAGCAGGACATCCTTTTGAATCAGGGTATCCTTCGCAGCGACAAAGGTCTCGTTTCCGATGTAGTTATTGCGGATATTGCCATACAGGAAGAACATCAGGGAACGGTTGGTTTCCGGATTGATCTTGCGAAAACGGGTAAAAAGCCGGTGACTGTATTCCTGGTCCAGGTCCGGGTTTCCGTTGGAGATTTGCATGGGGTTGGCGTTGCTGATCACATCCTGCAATTGTCGGATAGAAGGCGCATCGGTATCCGTGTTGTAATCCACACGCATGTTACTGAATTCTCCCAATTGGTAATTGACCACTACTCTTGGGAGCACATTGGAAAAGCTCCTTTGGGTGTTTTCAAAGCCTGGGAAAAGCCGATCACTGTCTATGTTCGCGGATTCGTAGCTTACCGTGCTGTAGACAGACAGTTTTTCGGATTTATAACTGTAGCCCAGCCTGCCCCTATGGGTCATGTATTGATTTTCGAAGCGATTGGTCAGGGCGCTGTCCAGGCGGACAAGGTCCGTTTCAGCTTCCTGAATTTCCACCTCCTGATCGGTGTCGGAGGCATTATTGGACAGCCGGTACCCGATTCTCAATCGGGAACGTTCGCTAATCGGTTCAAAATAGCTTATCCCGGTGCTGTAATAAAAACTAGAGTAAAGGTTATTTCTGAATTGGATCAGAGAATCCACATTGGCAGTCTGGAAATTTTCGTTCACCGCTACCAGGTCGGAATTGCTGTCGCTATCATAGGTACTGGTATAAATATAGGTAGACAATGCCCTTCCCTCCTTTGTAAACTTATACCTGTAATTCAGGGAGTTTCTAAAATTGAACGATTGTCGTTCCGAGGTGGTGGTGTTTTGGTTGCGGCTGATGGGAGTGGACTCATCGAAAAGGTTATAGGCATCCCGAATGGTCGTGGATTTCCGGTAATCCAGGCCTAATCTGGGCCTTAATATCAGGGCATGGCGTTCGCTAATATTATAATCTATTCGCGCGCTCATGCGGTGACTTTGGGTTCGGGTCTGGTTGTTTCTATCTTCATTGTAGAGCTGCAGACTATCATTGGGCAAAATGTATTCCCGCGAAGAACTTCGGGTTAGGACATTGTCCCGGTCGTTAAACAGGTAATTCCCGGTGACCTTTAGCTTTTCGTCCTGGTATTCGTCAGAAAAATTCACGCCTACCGCATTGGTATTGGTAATTCCCGGCAATTCTCCTACGGCCAGTTCGTTACCTCCCCGGCGGCTGTCATCGCCTTCGATATTTCCCAATTCGTCCTCACCAAAGTTTTGCTGGTTGATATTATTGCTTAATCCAAGTATGGATAAGCGCTGAGCCTCATTAAAAAAGTTCATGTTGCCCCCGGCAATGTAGTTGTTATCCGTTCCGTATCCCCCATAGAACTTCCCAAACCTACCGGCCCGCATACCCGGTTTGGTAATGATATTGATGGTTTTTGTGGTTTCTCCGTCGTCAAATCCGGTCAGCCGGGCCTCGTCACTTTTTTGATCCAGAAATTCGATTTTCAACACTACCTGTGCCGGAAGGTTTTTAAGAGCGGCGGCTGGATTGTCTCCGAAAAAGGGCCTGCCATCTACCAGCACTTCCATTACTTCTTCTCCCTGCACTTCTATGACGCCGTTTTGAATCACCACACCGGGCATTTTTCGTACCAATTCGTCTGCATCCGCCTGCGGCCGGGTTTTGAAGGCATTGGCATTGAAAGCGACCGTATCGCCCCTCACTTCTCCCGTAAGGGCATCGGCAGAAAGCTCAAAAGCTTCCATTTCCTGCCCATCACTTACCAATTCAAATGTTCCCAAATCGTTTCCCTGGGGAGCGGTCCTATTTTCTTGCAAGGTTTGGTACCCGATAAAGGATACTTCCACCAAAAACTCATTTTTTCCAGGTTTTTTGATTTCAAATTTTCCGTCAAAATCCGTGTAGGTGGAACTCAGGGTTTCGCCATCACTGTTTTTCAAATAGACGTAGGCACCAAATAGGGGTTCCCTGGATTGGCTGTCTATGATGGTTCCGGAATAATTTTGCTGAGCGAAAAGTGTGGAGGTTGCAGCGATCAGCACGATAAAAATGAAAAGTGGTAATTTAAAGGACATGGTACTATTTGTTTCAAACAAGAAGGAAAGATATCGAAATATTGAATGGAAAATTGGACAGAAATACCTACTCAGCAAAATTCTATTATGCCAATGCGGGCAAGATTGATGTATATGGTCAATTATTCATTTAATTAAAAAGGGTCGTTTCGGAAAAGAAAATTTTAAAAAAACAAGGGTATTTTTATGAAAGCATGTATATCCGGCAGGGAGCAAAAAGAGTAGGTACAAAATTTCTTTCTGACAATTAGCTGGTTAAAAGCAAAAAAATAAAATTCCTGAGAGAGGTATTTGCATTAAAAAGAAAGTTCGGCTACATTTGTGACACCTTAGCAAAAAGGGATCAGTTTGGCCGATGGTGTAACTGGCAACACGTCTGGTTTTGGTCCAGAAGAGTCCAGGTTCGAGCCCTGGTCGGCCAACGTTTTACCGGCCCAATTTAGGAGAAATCTTAAGTTGGGCCGGTTTTTTTTATTGAAGCGACCGGGGGTAGCTGGTAAATTTCATTTTTTTTTGGAGGGGAACTGAGTTCTTTGGATTGAAGGTGGGTGGAGAAGATTGAAGGAGATTGATGGCTCTTCGCGTTTGCTCAGGGGCCACAGATTGAAAAAGATTGATGGGGCTTCGCATTGGTTCAGGATCCGGAGATTGAAGGAGATTGGTGGGGCTTCGCGTTGGTTCAGGAACCGGAGATTGAAGGAGATTGATGAGCCTTCGCATTCGCCCTGGGGCCAGAGATTGAAAAAGATTGATGGGACTTCTGCTTTGCTGGGTTCGGCTTCGCTCACCCGCCTCAGGGGGTAAGAAGCTTGTCATCCCTTCGAGATTGGGGTAGCTCACCTCTTCGGGGCTTCTGTCTGGATACGGGCAAAACATTCGTTCTATATGCTTGCCATCGCTTCCGGTTTTGGTAGTCACCATCCAACTTTTTAGCAAGTCAACGATGAAGATAAATCCTTGTTTTACTCTCTGGGCCATTTCCATTAATCCCGAAGGGATGCAAGGATTATAGCTAATGGAAGCGGAAGCCTATCGATACCAATTCCCCCTTGACAAGGGGGCAAGGGGGATTTAATTACGTAACTATCAATAAATCAGTCATTTGAATATTAGAAACCTCCGGAAAAATCCCCCACTCCCATTTTAAAAGAGGAGTTTCATTTACGTTGAGATTTTTAAATACGTAAATGCTTCCAAGCTGTCGCAAACGATAGGCACTGCTTACGGTTTCCAATTCAGCATAGGAATATACCCCTAATACCCCGCTGCCTGTCCATCCTTCCTGGATTCAGAAGCCCCGTAATACACCCCATTTTTACGCATAATGGCCTGATACCCGCCAAAGATGCCCTTCCCCATGCGAAAGGTATGGCCTTTATCCATTAAGTCACGGATCACTTCATAATCAAAGCCCGATTCCAGGTACGTGCCGCCACTTTTGAGATTTTCATCCCGATGATAAATTCGAGGAGCATCGCCTGCTTCCTGCAGGTTCATCTTAAAATCGATGATATTCATGATGATCTGCGCATGTCCCTGCGTTTGCATGTCGCCGCCCATCAGACCAAAACTCATAAAGGGTTTATTATCCTTGGTTACAAATGCCGGAATGATGGTATGAAAAGGTCGCTTACCGGGCGCATAGTTATTGATATGCCCTTCTTCCAAAATAAATCCGGCACCCCTGTTTTGCAGTACAAAGCCCAAGCCTGGGGGCACCACCCGGGAACCAAAGAGCGCCGAATTGCTTTGGATCAGGGAGACCATATTACCATCCCCATCTGCAACTGTCAGGTAGATCGTGTGGTCGCCCGATGTCAATCCTTCTTCAAACGCGCCTGCCCGTTCGGGATCAATTAATTTTCTGCGTTCTGCTGCATATTCCTCCGATAATAACCGCTCCAGGGGAATGCTGCCGAAATTGGGGTCTCCATAGTAGGTGGTCATGTCGGCATAGGCCAACTTTTTGGCTTCTAAAAAGGCATGAATATGGTCGGCACTGCCATAGCCCATGCTGGCCAGGTCGAATCCTTTGAGGATATTCAACATCTGAAGTGCCGCCATTCCCTGACCATTGGGTGGCATTTCCCAAATATCGTAGCCACGGTAGTTGATCGATACCGGGTCAACCCATTCGGGCTCGTTGTTTGCCAGGTCTGCTGTGCTGAGGTAGCCACCTTCCGCTTGTACCTGATCGGCGATGGTTCGGGCAACTTTCCCTCTGTAAAATCCGTCCCTTCCCTCGTTAGCGATGATTTCCAGGGTATTTGCCAGTTCCGGATTTGAAAATAGCTCCCCTAAATGCGGAAGTCTACCCTCACTCGTAAAGTACGTTGCCTCAAAGGATGGATTGCCCGGCCCCAAATTGACGGTTGAAAAATTATCCGATACCTCGGAAGAAACGGGGATACCTTCCCGGGCGTAATTGATGGTGGGCTCCAGCAAATCGCTAAACGCCAACTGTCCAAATTTTTCGTGCAAGGCAAACCAACCTCCCACAGCACCGGGAGTGGTCACCGAAAGCGGACCTGTAGTACGGCTTTTACCCGCTTCGATCTCGGCTTTGAATTTGTCTACCGATAGGCTGCCCGGTGATTTTCCGCTGGCATTGAGGCCATACAATTGCTGGGTTTTCTCATCCCAGACAATGGCAAATAAATCGCCCCCGATGCCATTGTTTCCAGGGTCGGCAAATCCCAAAAAAGCATTGGCTGCAATGGCTGCATCCACGGCACTTCCTCCACGCTTTAGGAGGTCGATGGCAATTTGAGTGGCCAGCGGATGATTGGTGGCGGCCATTCCATTCCGAGCCAATACCTCGGATCGCGTAGCAAACGCCTTGCCCGACAACCTGTCCTGGGCTTGCGATAGCTGGAGGGATGTCAGTAGTAAAAGGAGTGAAAAGAATACTTTCATATTGTCTGGTATTTAGTGGTATTTGTAAAAGGTAGGCAACACAGGAGTTTAAGCTAGGAAAAAAAACGCAAACGATCATGGAAAAAGATGTGAAAGTGTTTCTTATTGCAGTAGCCTGGGCGGATCAATGGACAACTGATGCATGATTTGAGGATGTGGGGATGATGCCGTCACTGTGAGGGTGCAAACGGAGTCCAGTCTAATGGTCGTAATCGCCCCAGCACCCGCGGCAGTCTGTCGGTGTGCGAATCCATCATTCGTTTTTGGAGGGCATTCTACGGAGGACTTCCGGTTTCGCTTCGGATCAGATTGCTTCGCTGCGCTCGCAATGACGGTGGTTGATGATTTGATGATGTGGGGATGATGCATAGGGAGGAGCGGATCGTTACAGGGGTTTTTGTCACACCTGCCGGCCGGTAGGCGGGAAGCGCTCAAAGGAGGCACAAAGGGCGCATAGGTTTTTTGGGTTGAAATAGATTGAAGGGAGATTGATAGCCCTTCGGCTTTGCCTCAGAGGCCAGATTTAGGGAGATTGAAAAAAAGAGCTTGAGGATTAAGGGTGGGGGTTGTGTATTTTATTGTATTTCGGATCGCTGCCGATGGGGTAAATCCATTCCATATGTCTCGGATCCAAAAGATGTTTTGGCTGAACAGAAGCTATTTCCTGCCAACCAAGCCACCAAGTCCAAACGCCCATCACCTTCAAAGCGGGTAGTCATCTGGTAAAACAAAAAAATGCGTTCATACTTATCCATACCAGCTTCAACAGCATCCAGGTATTGTGAAAGGGCATTTTCTTTCATGTATTCAAACAGGTAGTAACAAGATCTGAGGTATTTTCCCAACCCTTCTTCGTGAGTTACAGATCTAAATATAAAGGTAATTTTGGTCTTATCTAATTTGTCAATAATGTCAGGACTATCAAGAAATTTACCTTGTCCATCGCCAATATTTTTTATACTTCGTGGCCTTTCCTGCCAATCGAATTCATTGTCTTTTAAAAAGTCCTTCTTTTCTATATCAGTTTTTTCTTGGTTCCACCCTTTTTCATCATCTACCCATAAAGAAATTTTGAGGAGGTAGTATTCAAAAGCCTTTTCTCCATTTCCATTCAACTTAGCTAATTCATACTCTACCCGGTCCCTTGCATTAAAATGCTGGCTCAGGATGCGAAAGAAATTTTGGTGGACGAAGTCGCGGTCCATTTTATTGATTTGCTCCGTTAGTGCTTTGGCCTGTATTTTAAGTTCAGCGGTAGAGGCCTTCATTTCCATTCGGTTATCCCGGATCTCCTGCTGCTGGTAGATCAGCTGCCACTGCTGGCCCAGGAAAGCTATGTATACGAAAAGGACTCCAGAGAGGGAAGCCATTACTACTGAGAGGTTATTGGCATAGTCATGCGGATTGGCCGGAAACCAATTGTAGATTTTGCCCGGGAAATAGGCGTAAAAAATGAACGTGCTGACTGAAATAAAAGCCAATCCAACAGCAACCCAGAAAAAGATATTTATCCTTATCCTTAAACCTTCAATGTCTTTTTTTAAATCCGAATCCAGGTCCATTGGCTTTTTTTGGACAAGATAGGGAAAAGTTAAAAAAAGCTCCAGAAGTTCCTTTTGTTTTGAAATTTATGAGACCCCATATTCCCGGAGCATGTTTAACTTAGTGAATCCGGCATTCGTGTGACACCATATATTTCTACCCTCATTTACCGAGGATCCCGGGGGACCTGTAAAGGCTAAAAAGGTGTAGCGTCTGCCCAAGTAGATGGGATCTCAGGGAGTTGCTTCCATAAGTGCTTTGGAGACGGTTTCGAAAGTCCCTGCCTGGGAGCCCGGATTAGTATTTGAGCCGGAAGAGGGGGTCACCTAATAGCTTGCAATGCAGGGAAAATAGGCAAGTGGATTGGGGATGGGAGATCGAGATGAATTGAAATGAAAATCCTAGTTGTTTTTTATTCGATTTTTTTTAAATTTATGAAATAACCTTCTGAAGCTTAAAGCCTAATAGCTGCAACTGGTGAGTACGGATAGTTAAGAATTAATATTAATTAGTAGATAATTTAATACCAAATAAAAAATTTTGACATTACGAATTATTTAGGAAAGGATATTCAGATATTTCTTAAGAATAAATCTAATGTAATTGGTAAAATTCCTTTTACTTTCCGTGATTTAAATGAACACAAAATTTCATTCCCATTCTTGCCTTTTGAAAAAAATAAGATTTACCAGATTAAAACAAATAATGAGAAAAAAATAGATTTTAATGATCTCAAAGATATTATCCTTAACATAGCTATAGCCGAAATTGAGGAAGTTAGAATAATGGAGAATGAAATTAGTGGAATCGGACTTCAGAATAATAAGCCCATTCCTCATACTTTTGAATTGGAAGTCCTAGCTGAAAAACCAGGGCATGTAAAAATAAAATATAAAATTCCTGGAACTGGTAAATATTTTAGTATTGGAGAACTTCCAATCATAAACAAACAAGTAATCTTACCTCTAAATCTAGCATTTTTATCATATGCAAAAGAAGATAAAACTGTAGTTGAAAACGTAATGAGTTTATTGAATGAAAATGGAGTTTTGACATGGTACGACGACAAAGACTTACTTCCTGGTGATGATTGGGAATCGAAAATAAAAGCAGCAATGAAAGCTTCAGACTTTGTTTTAGTGTTCCTATCATCCAAATCATTAATTAGAGATGGCTATAAAAATAAAGAAATGAGAATGGCTTTAGAAAATTATGAATACAAAGTATTTGGAAAGCGATATATTATTCCAATTTTAATTGATAAATGTCAACCACCTAGTGAATTTAATAAAATACATTGGTTAAAAATGTATGATAATGGGTGGGAAACCAAATTGTTATCAGTTATTTCTCCTATCATTTATTGATTAATTAGTTATATATCAATGCTTTCATTCGCTTCGCAGAGCCATCTATCCTGTTCCATTGATAATTATTTGCAATAAGCTCGTTATTTATGCGGATCGCCGTCTAGATAAAACTCGGATTTATAGCATATGTTCAAGATGTGATAGTGTGTGGCCTAGTTGTCTTTATACCTTTCGATCCAGCCCAATCACAAAATAGCTTGGATATTCAGCATTGCCAGGATTTTTTGCATTTCTTTGTAATTTATACCCAGGACAGGCCCGGAATAACTCATAGATTGAGTTACTTTTTGCCTAACTTCAACCCTAATCACATCTTTAAGTGATTTTAATATTTTCCCTTTCTTAGTATTAGAAAGTCCATCAAAAATGTGAGGGTCTTTTTCTAATAACTAAACCTCTAGTTCATTAACCGAAGGAGGGTTATGAATGGGAGATTTTTCGCTCATTTATTTTTTACCGAACCGAAGTTTCCTTCTGGTTGAATTTGATGATAGGCCAGTTTCCTTCGCAAGTTTATTTGCCGCATTGTCAATGTGGCAACCTAGGTTATTCCATGTATTTCTAATTACACCGTTCCTACTTGGATACTCTTTGAATTCATTGAAATGTCGGTCTCCTCCAATATCAAATACAGAACCCATCCCCTCAATAAAATCGTTTTTGTTGCTCATAATAATATCTGGTATTTAGCTTCTTAACGTCAAAAGATATGAAATGATTTATTCAAATTTGAAAAAATGAATGCAAATGTATGAAATCAAACAACGCTAGTCAGCGGTTTCAAAGCCGTTTCCTTTTAAATTCCCCTCTGAAAATTCCAAATGAACGGTCGCGTGGTACGGGGTGAGAGCCGTTAATATAGCCCAAAAGGCATTGTGTTTGAGCGAGGGTCTCAGATACCTAATTAGTGCTGAGAGAAAATGGATAGCAATACGACCCGTCGACTCCGCTCAGGGTCCGCCCCTAAATTAACCCATAATCCTTTGTGCCCTCTGTGGCTCTTTGGGCCCTCTGTGACGAAAAAATCATTGCGCTAATTCGAACTATCTGCTACTCCACCACTTCCTCCCTATCCACCCATTCCCCATTGAGCATGACTTTTTTGATGGCGTACATGGCTTTGATATCTACGGAGGGGTCGCCTGCTACCAGGATCAGATCGGCCAGCTTGCCGGGCTCAATACTGCCCAGGCGGTCCTGGGTACGGAAATAACGGGCGTTATGAAGGGTACTGCTGGAAACGACCTCCAACGGTGTCATACCGGCTGCAACCAATAGCTCCATCTCCCGCTGGTAGGCAAGGCCGGGTTGGGCGTATTTACCGGAATTGTGGGAACCGGTAACCACCGTGACTCCTGCTTCATGCGCCATTCCTACGAATTCAAGCATGTTTTGGAAGGCCTTTGCCTGATACTCCTCGTCACCAACTTGCCTTTCAAAGGTGGTCAGGGTAGGTGATAATACCACCTTGTTTTTCACTGCCAGGGCAAGCACCTCTTTCACCCGGTCTGCAGACAAATCTAACTTCGACCACAGGCGGTACCTGCCATCTCTTCTGTAACTACTGTTTTCCCGCACCGCTTCCCTGAATTCCCGGGCATCTTCCGGATCGGCCAGGGAGGTACCAAAAGAGGTAATGTGTTCGATCCCCTGAAGCCCGGCCATCATGGCATCGTCTGCATCTACCAGCTCCAAATGCGCCACTACCGGTATGTGGTAAAAATCAGCCGTCTGGATCACCGTTTCATAATACTTCAAGGGAAGCCGAAAATAAATTTTGATGCCAGATCCCCCCTGTAATACATAGTCCTTTATTAACGATTGTATATGATCGGTACTCCTTACCAGCGAAGCCTGATCCAGGTAGACCCCTGGATAACCGTCCAGATGGGCTCCGGTCAGGTACACCCGGGGCATTTTGGCCTGTGCAAAATGCAGGGATTGGTAAAACCGAAAGGGATGTCCCGGATCCCGGACAGTCGTCACCCCATTGGTAAGAATGGCATGTAATGCTTTGTTGTTATTGACATTATGTAAATGCGAATCGATTAAGCCCGGCAACAAGCTCATACCGGTACCATCCGTTAGTTCAGCTCCGACAGGAACAGCTACTTGATCTTCAGAACCTACTTTCCAAATGCGATTGCCTTTGATCAGCACGATTGCATTTTCCAGAGGCGACCCTCCCCGCCCATCGATTAGACGCACATTTACTATCGCGCTGACCTGATCGTTTGAAGGCCCTTCGGGTGGGTTTACCTCCAAAAGGGAAGGGTTTTGCGCCAACGCCAGCTGGGTCAGACCTAAAAAACTGCCGATCAGCAATAAAACAAAACTCTTCGATAATTTCACCGTTTTCTTTGGTTTCACATTCATTTGATAACTGGTTATGTTGGATCTTCTAAATGTATTCATCCTTTCCCAACAAAACAAGCAACGAGAAGCGGCTATAGCGTCCTTCGATAAACCACCGGATCGAAACAAAATGCTCACCTGACCTTTAACCAAGTGTTTTCGGTCACATTGCTGGTCTCCAGAGGGTCAACCTCATACAAGGTAGCGTGCTCATTTACCCCGGTATACATGCCATTCAAAAAATGACAGTTGGCTACTTTTGCCTGTATCCGTACCAGGGATTGGCCATTTCCCATGATGTTCATGGCCTGAATGGTATGAATTTTACCCGGTAGCGATTCTTCTCCATAACCCCTCCCTCCAATCAGCAGGGCTTCATATCGATCCTCTCTGGCTCTGAAAATCAGCCCACTAATGTAGATATGGTGGATTCCTGCCCGGTCGCTGCCCCGTATCGCAACCGCACGGTACCGGTTTTCACAGGAGATATTCGTAATCACCACTTGCTCGATATCATCTTCCGGTCCGTACCAGCGACTGGCTGTCACCATACTCCCGTTGATATCTCCGTTTTGCTTGGGGATATCCGGGGCGGTATCCAAATTAGAAAGCGCTATAAAATCATCTCCTGTTACACCAGAGACATGGTCGATCCGAACGTTTTTACAACCCTGTCTCAGGTTAATCCCGTCCTTATTGGCCGTCATCAATTGCTCCCCATCCACGGTCACAAACTCTTCGTTGAAAATAGTCACATCGGATAGGTCTATTCCCACCGTTCGCTCAAAACTAATGGTCCAGCCATGGGCATTTTCAAAACGAACATTTTTTAGGCTGAAGTCCCGGACGTATCCGATCAACACCATGATATTCCGCCAGTCGCCCGTTTGCTTCAAACCAGGTTTTCCGGCATCACTTCCATAACTTACCCGCCAATTTCCCTTTTCCTGCTCTGCCTGTGGATTCAGGCTAAGCGTCCTGGCACCGTCACCCGTTGCCCGGGGATTGACCGCTCCTTTAAGTACCGCATTTCCAATTCCGTAAATTCGTATGTTTTCGTTCCAAACCGGGTCAGTTATGCCTTCCCCTACATTGTCCGAACGGAACAGGTTGTCCCTGCTTGTATCAGAGAGTTGCAAGGTGCAGTTGTCCAATATCAGCGTCATATTGCTGGGCAACAACAGCGCACTATCAATCATCCATTTGGAGGTTCCATTGGCATTTTCCTTCGGAATGCGTACCACATGGGTACTTGTTTTGGCCGTTTCGATGGCCTGGAGGATGCGCTCCGTATCTGTTCCTTCAAAAGCGTTTGGATTTACTGTTTGGGGTATCCCGGATCCTCCACTGCCAATAGCAAGGCTTTGGAACCCAAAAAGAAAAAACGCCAGGCCGCAATACATTACCCAACGAAAATGGTTGCTCGTCAACATAGGGAGTTACTTTTCTACAGAATAAAATTAAGTTGGCTCATACGATCGTTCCGCAAATAATGCGAACCAATACCGGATTTCCGTAAAGGAGGTATTTCTACAAGTAATCGAAAAATAGCCATCTTTGACGGATAATAAAAATCAGCAATTGTCGGATAAAAAAAACTAAGATCCGTAAAAGGGTCGGGAACAAATGAAAAAAGCCGATGAATCCGGAAACGGAGGTTTCTCCACAGAAATCTTCACTTTTTTATTGAAAAAGAGTACTTTCGGTACAATCTATGCTATTCCCTAAACTGTTTTTATCGTTAACTCTTGATGCATGTCCGACAATAAAACGGCTGTTTGGCCCTATATCCTTTCCATTCTTTTTTTCGGAACGCTGATCGCTTTGTATTTTCTTAATGACTCCGTACAGACTTTTTTTTCAGAGGCCTGGGAGGTGCTTCGCAGCAATGACGAGGAAAGAATATCCAATTGGGTGGAGCAATTTGATTTTTGGGGGCCGCTTCTCATCGTGGCTGCCATGACCTTGCAGATGTTTCTGTTTGTGGTGCCCTCCTTTCTATTAATGGTCGTAACGGTAGTGGCCTACGGACCCTGGGCCGGGGCGGGGATCATCCTGGTGGCGATATTCACGGCTTCCACCATCGGTTATGGAATAGGGGTTAAATTCGGTACACCAGTGATCGACCGAATCCTCGGAAAAAAAACAGAAAAGAAAATATCCGAATTTCTGGAAGATTATGGCTTCTGGGCCGTCATTGTGACCCGGGTTTCCCCCTTCCTTTCCAACGATGCTATTAGCATCATTGCGGGCATGTTGCGCATGGGCTACTGGAGATTTATCGGCAGTACCATGTTGGGAATAGCCCCCCTTACGGCCGTCACCGCCTTTCTGGGGGAAAATACAGATCGCCTAAAAGGCGGCTTGGTATGGGTGGGAGTAATCAGTCTGCTGGGTTTTATTGGCTATGTCTGGTGGGATCGAAAACGGAAACAAAGGAAGTAACCAGGTCTAATGGAATTCAAGGATTTTAAACTTCTATCTTGTAAGGCTACTGTAAAATTGTTTGGAGCCAATACCTCTAAGCGAATTCTTGTCGCACTCCGGATGTGAGAGACGCTCCCCGTAGGAGGAATCTGGCAAGGCCTTCTGCACGATTGGAGCATGTCAAATAAGCTGTGTAATACGCCAAATGGCAGTTGCTTGTCTCGCCATCCATTTTTGATGTTCCGATATCCTTTCTGGGTTCCATTCACTATTTTCATTTGCAACCCTTTGAGTCAAAGAAAATTCACTCTCACGATATTTCTCCTTTTTCATTTCGAAATCAGAATTTCCAAGGTCTCGATTGACACTTCTATTAAGCAAAGTCATGTTTCCTAGCCTGTATACAAATTGGTCATGATCTCTATCTTGTATATGATCCCAGCCTTCTTGAATAGACTCTGGCATTATATGTTCCAAATTGTATGAATCGCTCTCGAAATCATAAGCATTATTTGAAATATGTCTTTCTATTTCAAAAAGTATATATCTAACAACTCTTTTATTTCTAGCTTGAGTAGTCCTCATTTCCTTTTCAGAAAAATCGCCTTTGAATTTATCATCCGATACATACAAAGTTGAAAGAGCGGAAATTAAATCTTGTAAAGTACTTATTGTATTACTCGATAGTTCAACTGCTAACCTATTATAAACTCTTTCTTGTTCGTTGGTAGCTAGGTTACCTATTATATTGTATCTGAATGAGATAACACAACAAGATCTGAGAAGAGTAGTAAAATCTCCTTCAGAGAATTTGTTATATGCCGACAAAAGAAGGGGGTAAAGCTGGCGCACATTAAACATCCGTAATGTCTTGATGTACTTTTTTTGTTCATTGTTCCAGAGTGAGTCTTCACTACTTGGCAAAGCGGCAAAAATGTGAGCATTGCCTTCAAGGTCTCGCATTAAGCTGAAAACACCTCCCTTTGATGTGATACTTTCTCGAATACGCTTAAAAAGTTCAGAGTGTCTTACGAACTTATTTTTGCTATTCCAATAAGCTCGCAAAAAGTCGGGCAGGCTTTCACTGCCAATTAAGCCTACTAGTCTTTCCCAACGATTATCTAGTTCCATCATTTCACGTTCATCAGCACCGTGATTGTGAACCACCGCAAACAAATAGTTTTTTAATAGATCAGTTGATGAAAGCTTAACCCCTCTTGCATTTAGCGTTTCAAAAACTTTATATGCATTCAATTCATCATTTACCGTAATTACCGTAAAAAATAATTTATCAGACAGAGAGTCAATATATTGAGCAAAAGCATCTCCTCTTCTGTTAGCAGAAAATCTTTGTCGGACAGCATTGAAAAACCAATCATAGGCCTTTCTCATTAAGTGTTCAGTTGCCTTTAGATTTCTTTTCGGGGCCGTTTCAAGTGGTACTAAGTACGTTTGATATAAATTATTATTATTTCTATTAAGGTTAAGCTTGCTTTTAGGAATCAAAGTAACGGGATCCAAATAGCCTATGAAAGTACTACGCAGTTGTTCAAGTCGCTTCTGATTTTTTTCAGGTTCTAATCCATCATCTATGAGTTTTTGAAGGTTGCCCAAAAATGCCAAAACAAGTATACTCAAAGTGGTGAGTCTTTGTTGGCCATCAATTACATCGAAGTTTTTACTATCCCTGGATTGCAAGACGAGATATCCCATATAGTGTTCTTCTTCACCTCCATCTTCGAAAAGCCCTTCTATATCTTGCCAGAGATCATCCCACTCAGTTGGTGTCCAACTGTAATCTCTCTGGAATCTTGGGACAGAATAAATAAGACCGTTCCCTACAAGTTGACGATAGGTACGATTCGATGTGTCTAAATTCATGTGATAAAGTTACGAACTCGAATGATGAAGTGCTAATTAACCTCTACTGTAATGTGCTCCAACATCTGTATAAAGCAATTTTTTGGAGGGGAATTGCGTGTATCCGCACTAGCTGCCCACCCGACATTCGGCTTTTATTTAACAAATTAAGGGTTTCGGATAAGGAATCAAGCGGAGAAACTTCTTTTTTGTTGGAAACTGACAGAATACGGCTGTGAATCTCCGTGGTGGTGTATAGACCAGGTATGTACCTGAAATACCTGTATCATCCGCAAATGCTAATTCGCCCGCTAATAACACAATATCGTGCAAATAAAAAAGGCACTTACAAGATTACTCTTATAAGTGCCTGATAATCAAGAGCCTCCTGTCGGGATCGAACCAACGACCTACTGATTACAAGTCAGTTGCTCTACCAGCTGAGCTAAGGAGGCTTCGGGAATCAATCAAAGGATAAAGTATTTATCCCCGAATGCGAGTGCAAATATAATTTGATACGCCTGGTAAATCAAAATTTAAGCAAGAAATTTTACCCGGAAATTACTAGGTCACTCAATCTGAGAAGTTTAAAATTCCCGGATAATGGAAAGCTTTTTCTTTAACTTATCCACTTCCTGCTCTGCCTTGTCAATTTTTTCCTCAAACTGGTCTTTCAATTTATCGGCCGTCTTCGAAGAAGCGAAAAACTCCAGGTTGTTTCGCCACAAGGTGATGTTGTTTTCCAAATCGGAAATTTGCTTGCGAATACCATGTTCCTTTTTATTTAGCACCCGGGTGCTATTAGGGTCGGACTGCAGCTTGTTCAGATTAAGACGAAACAGAAAATCATCCTTGCTTTCTCCCTCCAGGTCCAACTTGCCCATATAGGAATTTACGGCCTCATTGAATTTGGCCGAAATGTCCTTCATGCTTTTTCTGGGAACAAAACCGATTTCATTGAACTCCCGGATCAAGGATTCCAACCCATCCGGACTGACTTCATCCGGCTCCTTGGAGGCTGTCAAAATGCGGGTACACACATCCTCTTTTGCCGCCAGATTTTCTTCGAAGGCTTTGTTCGTTTCCTTGTTTGCATCCCGGCGGTTATTAAAGAAGGTATCGCAGGACTTTTTAAACCGGGTGTACAAGTCATCCCGAAATTTTTCAGGAAGGGGTCCCAATTCCTTCCATTTCTTTTGTAACTGGATCAGATGATTCGAAGTTTCCTTCCAGTCGGTACTTTCCTTATGGGATTCCGCATCGGCAATCAATTCCTCCGCTTTTTCCTTATTTTCGTTTCGAATCTCATCCAGCTCTTTGAAGAACTGGTTTTTATGATGGAAAAACTGCTTGAATAATCCCCAAAATGTTTTATTAATCTCTCTTCCGGATTCCCTTGGCACAGGTCCAATGGCTTCCCATTCCTTTTGAATAGCTAAAATTTCCTTGGTCTTGGAGTTCCAGTCCCTGATTTTTTCGGCCTTGAATTCTTTGAAAGCATTTAGCTTCTCAATCAGTTTTTCCTTTAATTCCTGATTGGCTTTAAAAACTTCTTTTTGACTGTCGTAATACGCTTTTCTTTTGTTGTAAACCGCATCCGAAGCGGCTTTAAATCGGGTCCATAGCGCTTCCTGTTCCTCTCTGGGTACAGGGCCTATGTGTTTGAATTCCTCGTGCAGGTCGTTTAGCACACGGATGGCTTCTTTAATATCTTCCAATTCAAGCAAAGCCTCCGCCTTATCACACAGCTCCAACTTACTTTCCAGGTTTTTCTTTCGATCTAGTTCTTTCAGTTCAAAATAAATACTCCGGTTATCGTAAAACCGATCCATCAGGGCATTGTAGGACGCCCATAGGTTTTTATTTTGGCTATGCGGTACGGGTCCGATTTTTTTCCATTCTTCCTGGATCTTTTTGATGGTCTCGATGCTGTTGGTCGTCTCTTCTCCATCCACCAAATTCCGCAATTGGTCCAAGATTCCATTTTTCTCCTGCGCATTTTTTTCTTTAGACCGCTCAAAATCCTTTACCTGTTGGTGCTTCTTATCTTTGAATTGCTGATAGGTGGCAAAAAACTCCCTATCGGCATCCGAACCCCGATAGTCAAACCCTCCTTCTTCGCCTCCTTCTTTAATAAACTGCTGGAGCGCCTCTTCCTTTTCCTTGGAATAAAATTCTTCGTAATGATTTTTTATTTCCTGAACCAAACCATCCCGCTTGATAAAATCTTGCTCCTGTGCAAACTCTTTCAAGGCCTTTAACAACTGGGGCTTGGTGAAGTTATTAAAATGCACTTCTTCTTCGTGCTCTTCCTCTTGGTTTTCATCGGTGTCCGAGTCCTGGGCCTTCTGCTCCTCCGCTTTCTCCTTTTCGTCCTGAGCTGGATCGGATTCCACATCCTTCGACTTCAACTCTTCTTCTTCCTGCGGCCCTTCCTGATTTTCTTCGGATGCATCATCCCGGTCGGTCAACTCCTCCCCTTTCTTCTGTGCTTCCTGAGTGGGATCGGATTTCTTATCTGGCGCTTCAGACTCAGGTACCTTCTGCTGTGCTTCCTGATGGTCTTCGCTTTGTCCCTCCTGGACGTTCAAGTCCTCTGATTTTTCCTGTTTTGCCTGACTTGCTGCGGATTCCTCATCCTGTGGTTTCGGCGCTTCTGTCTTCTGCTCCGCATTCTCCTGATTCCCTGCTTCTGTTGCATCCAAACCTGATTTTTGGCTATTTACCAAATCTTCAGTAACCTTATCCGTTTTACCGGAAATTTCTTTATCCTTATCCATAATTGTCTTGTATTCCTGCGTATTTCAAACCATGCTAAACAAAAGTAGCAAATTTGGGCTAATTAAGTCTTGGGTCTATGGGATAATTTGCCAAAACCTGGAAATCACCTCCCATCTCTTTCAATATTACCCGCCAAAGATCATCTGGTTCTGCCTTAAAAATATTCCGAGCATGGGTATTGTCGCATACGATCCAGGTATTTCCCGTCACTTCTTCGTCCAGCTGCCCCTGATCCCATCCGGAATACCCTATGAAAAACCGAAAATCGGCACTATTGATTTTCCCCAGCCTGTATTTCTCCATCAGTTCGGCAAAGTCTCCGCCCCACCACAATCCATCTCCCAGCGCAATGCTGTCTTCTAACGCCTGCTCTCCCTGATAAATAAAGTGAAGGGTGTTTTGCTCCACGGGGCCTCCTACATATACTTCCTTGTCCCGAAAATCACAACCATCCAGCAATTCATCGAGTTTAAAAATAGAAAGCTTGTTTAATACCAAACCAAAAGAACCCATCTCGTTGTTTTCACATAGCAATACCACTGACCGGACAAAATTTTCATCTTGCAGAAACGGCTCTGAAATCAGCAGACTTCCGGATTGAGGCGGTATGTTTGGTAGTGGCATCATCAAAAATATTGGATACGAGGCTTTAATATAAAGTAAAAATTCTTAATTACAATATATTTGTATTTCAAAATTGGATTTGTGCCTTAAAATAGAAAAATGAAACTAGCAGACATAAGAAAGGAATATTCCTCTAAAACTTTAGATATAAAAGGGATGTTTACCAGCCCTTTAGAACAATTCGAGTTATGGCTATCAGAAGCAATTACTGCTCAAGTAAACGAACCTACCGCCATGCATTTGTGCACCGTAGATGCGGAGATGAGGCCAGCGGGAAGGATCGTTTTACTCAAAGGAGTAGATCAGGGGTTTGTTTTTTTTACCAATTATGGCAGTAACAAAAGTCAGCAACTCTCCCATCAGCCCTATGCTTCGCTTACCTTTTTTTGGCCGGAGTTGGAACGACAGGTACGCGTATCTGGAACCGTGGCCCGGATTAGTGCCCTTGAATCGGATGAGTACTACCTGAGCAGGCCACAGGAAAGCCAGATCGGAGCCTGGGTCAGCCCACAAAGCCAGGTAATTCCGGATAGAGCGTTTCTGGAAAAAAGACTAATGGAAGCGGTGAGCAAATTTCAAAAGGAGCCCCTAAAAAGGCCTGAAAACTGGGGCGGTTTTCGGCTCGAACCGGAATCCATGGAATTCTGGCAAGGCAGACCGGCCCGTCTGCACGACCGGATTCTGTATACGCTTTCGGCTACTGACAATCGTTGGAAAATGGAAAGGCTGGCACCTTAAAAATCGAATCGGTTTACGAAGGTGAGGGTGTTTTTCGCTGTCGTTTCTTAGCCACACTTACCGACCGATAGGTGGGAAGGGCTTAAAGGAGGCAAAAAGATCGCAAAGGTTTATTTCCCAGACGCTCTTTGCCCATCGGGTTTTCAAGCTAACCCAGCATTACAAACACCTCCATCTCGTTTTCCCCACAATATAAGGGTGTAGAGAAATCCCCCAAATTCTATAATCTGTGTATATCTGTGGTGCCAAATAACGTTCACCCCATAGGAATCGCATTGGTTTTCGGCAACGGGTTTGGTAGCATCAGGGCGTGAAACCGACTTTTATAATAAATCAAAAAGATCGCTCACGCCTGTTACGCGTTCTACTGTAAATCCTTCCCCGTATTTTACATTGATTTTATGGCCCATTTCCCGGCTTCTTGCTTCGATAAAATCTAAAAAGTCCGGCCGGGATATGAAACTCTCCGGCTCCTTCGAATCCGGATTGTAAAACTGCGACTGAAAAGCCAGGATGCTCTTAATCTTGGTTTCCCAATGGGAAGAGATATCCACTACCAAATCGGGTTCGATGTAATTATTCTGAATGTAATGGTAAATATATTTCGGTCGCCAGGCTTCTTGAGGTTTCCCGTCTTTTTCGGTTTCCAGCTTTCTCAGTCCGCTGACAAAACAAGCATGGGAGGCCAAGCTTCCACCCTTACCATGATCCGGATGCCGGTCACTAACTGCATTGGCCAGCACGATTTCCGGGCGATAGGTTCGCAGTACCCGGGCGATAGCAACTTGGTGCTCCTTATCGTCCTTAAAATAAACGTCCTGAAACCCCAGGTTTTCCCGCATACTTAGATTCAATATTTCGGCTGCTTTACCGGCTTCTTTAATGCGAAGTTCAGGCGTGCCCCGGGTGCCCATTTCCCCACGGGTAAGGTCCAGTATGCCTACTTTATAACCTTTGGCCACATGTGAAGCGAGGGTGCCGCTGCAGGAAAGTTCTGCATCGTCGGGGTGTGCGGCAATGGCCAAAATATCGAGTTTCATAGCTATCCGTTTAGTAAAAACATTCTTTATTGTATTTGTAATCGCTGCCCGATTCTTAAAATGGAACGGGTGCTGATGCCATTCAGGCGGGTGATCTGACTCATTCGGACCCCGTACCTTCGGGCGATCACCGATAGGTTTTCACCGGATCGGACGCGATGGTAAATGGCCTCCCTAAGCATGATTTCATGATCAAAACTCGTCGAAGTCAGCGTATAAACGGGAGATTTGATCCTCCCGATATCAAAATCAAATATTTCGGTAGGATCGATCGAAAGCCCTTGATACCGCACTTCAAAATGCAGGTGCGGACCGGTACTTCGTCCGGTATTTCCCCCTAGTCCTACCACATCCCCTGCCCGGATCTCCTGGCCTATTTCGACACTCACTTTGGACAGGTGACCGTACAAGGTCTCCAGTCCATTTCGGTGACGAATTACTACGTAATGACCATACCCGTATCGTTCGTAGGACCGGATACGTACAATTCCATCGAACGCTGCTTTTACCGGATCTCCTACCTTCAATTTCAGGTCGGTTCCATGATGCCAGCGGTACCGCCTTTTTCCAAAAGCAGAGTTGATTTTGGTATTGCTTACCGGGGCACTCCAATTGGATCCAAAATCCGGATCAAATAGAATGACCGGTATCGTATCGTTAAACTCCCTGGGATCAAAATCGTAGCTATTGATCTTTTCACTATCCCAAAGGCCATAATATTCATAGGCGGTGATCCAAATGCTATCAATAAGTACCTTTTCAGCCACCTCTACCAGTATATTGGTTGGAGCCCAAATCAGGGAACTGGTATCTTCATTTACCAGGGAAAGCCGCTTTCTGAGATCCAGACTTTCCTGGAAAATCAATGCATCGGTAGTTTTTACCAGATCTTCACGGTAACCATCTGCATCAAACATCTGAAATTTACCCGGTACTCGGAGTCGTTTCTCCACCAATCCAGGACCCTTTTCAGAGGGTATTTTCTCCTGAGCGAAACTAATAAGGTTCGTAAAAAGGTACAGTACTAATAGCAGGATCCATTGCTCGGATTGCTTCATCTGCTATCCGACTTACTCCTGTGCTGCCAGAAAACGCTCCGCATCCAGTGCCGCCATACAGCCGGTACCTGCCGCAGTGACTGCTTGGCGATACTCGTGATCCTGCGCATCTCCGGAGGCAAATACCCCGGGTATATTGGTATGGGTACTTCCGGGTACGGTTTGAATGTATCCATTAGCATCCATGTCTACCATTCCGGCAAAAACGGAAGTATTGGGTTCATGACCAATGGCCACAAAAAAGGCTTCTACGTCCAACACTTTTTCTTCACCCGTTTGATTATTTTTTACCCGTACTCCGGTGACTTCCTCTTCTCCCAGGATTTCCTCGGTCTCGTGATTCCACAAAATTTCGATTTTGTCGTTTTTCATTACCCGATTCTGCATGATCTGAGAGGCACGCAGCTCATCCCTTCGAACCAACATGTATACTTTTTTGCAGATGTTAGCCAGGTAGCTGGCTTCTTCACAAGCTGTATCTCCCCCACCAACGATGGCGACTTCTTTTCCTTTAAAGAAAAACCCATCACAAACTGCGCAGGCAGAGACTCCTTTACCATTTAATCTCGTTTCACTTTCTATTCCCAGCCATTTGGCGGAAGCTCCGGTAGAAATAATGATCGTATCGGCCATCAGGGACTTGCTGTCATCTACCGTCACCTTAAATGGTCGTTCACTCAAATCAACCTGTGTGACTACTCCATACCTTACCTGTGTACCAAAGCGCTCGGCCTGCTTTTTAAAATCTTCCATCATTTGGGGACCCATTACCCCATCCGGATAACCGGGATAATTCTCCACGTCATTGGTAATGGTAAGCTGTCCACCGGGTTGGACCCCTGTATACATCACAGGGGTTAATCCTGCTCTGGATGCGTAAATAGCCGCTGTATATCCTGCTGGTCCTGAACCAACGATTAACACTTTTATACGTTCAATTTCCTGATTCATTGTTTATTGGGTTACCGAATTTTTACTAATTCCAAAATTAGTTCGAATAATAACAAAATATAAAAGTAAAAAGGTTTAAAATTCCCTATAAAATTTCACTATTATACAAAAAAAGGGCAATGAGCCCTTTTAAATTATATCATTCCCCTCAAACATCTTATCCCAGATAGGGTTTCAATGTCTTGCTTCTGCTCGTATGTCTCAATCTACGGATCGCCTTTTCCTTGATCTGCCGTACGCGTTCCCGGGTAAGGTTAAACTTTTCTCCGATTTCCTCGAGGGTCATGGCATGTTCTCCGTTTAACCCAAAATAAAGGGTAATCACATCTGCCTCCCGCTGGGTAAGGGTGGATAGGGCTCGCTGTACTTCCTTACGGAGGGAATCGTTCATCAAACCGTCATCGGGTTTGGTCTCACCGTCGTTTTCCAGTACATCGAGCAGACTGTTTTCTTCCCCTTGCACGAAGGGCGCGTCCATGGACACATGCCTTCCGGAAATTTTCATGGTGTCGACCACTTCTCCAGCCGTAACCTCTAGTACTTCGGCCAGTTCTTCCGGGGAAGGCTCTCGTTCAAATTTCTGCTCCAGTTCCGAAAAGGTCTTACTGATTTTGTTCAGCGACCCTACCCTGTTTAAGGGCAACCTTACGATACGGGACTGTTCGGCAAGTGCCTGCAGGATGGACTGGCGAATCCACCAAACCGCATAGGAGATAAATTTAAATCCCCTGGTTTCGTCAAATCGTTGAGCAGCTTTGATCAAGCCCAGGTTACCTTCGTTGATCAAGTCTCCCAAAGACAAGCCTTGATTTTGATATTGTTTGGCAACAGAAACAACAAATCGGAGATTGGCTTTGGTTAACTTTTCCAGAGCCAGTTGGTCACCTTCCCGGATTCGTTTAGCCAAAACCACTTCTTCATCTGCTGTCAATAGATCTACCTTACCTATCTCTTGAAGGTATTTATCCAGGGATTGACTCTCCCGGTTGGTAATCTGTTTACTGATTTTAAGCTGCCTCATTCAATTTTATCTATTATTTTTAATGCACACATAACAGAAGTTTCCCGAAAATAAGTTCAATTTTCAGTAATTGTTCTAAATTTTCAGGAAACTTTCAGCTTATTTATCTTTTTTTTCAGGCTTTGGTATCAAAGCTTTTCTGGATAACTTATATTTGCCGGTTTTTTTGTCGACATCAATCAGCTTTACTGAAATCTCCTCTCCAGACTCCAAAACACCATCCATAGACTCCAGTCGCTCCCATTTGATCTCAGAGATGTGCAACAAGCCGTCCTTACCAGGCATAAATTCTACAAATGCACCGAAGGGCATGATGTTTTTAACTTTGCCGGTATAGACTTCACCGATCTCAGGTTGGGCCACTATGGCTTTGATTCGGGCAATGGCTCCGTCCATCGAATCCTGATTGTTTGAGAATACGTTGATCTTGCCCATATTATCCACTTCCTCGATAATAATGGTTGCTCCCGTGTCTTTCTGGATCTCCTGAATCACTTTACCTCCGGGGCCGATTACCGCTCCGATAAGCTCTTTAGGAATCTGCATGTTGTAAGACCTTGGGGCATGGGGCTTGAATTCTCCCCTTGGCTCCGCCAGGGTTTTGGTAATTTCCTCCAATATATGAAGCCTTCCTTTTCGGGCCTGATACAAGGCTTCTTTCAGCACGTTGTAGTCTAGTCCTTCTACTTTCAGGTCCATTTGACAGGCCGTAATTCCTTTGGCGGTGCCCGTTACCTTGAAATCCATATCTCCCAGGTGATCTTCGTCCCCCAGAATATCCGATAGGATGGTATAATTACCGGTTTTGGGATCCGATATCATTCCCATGGCGATACCCGTTACCGCTGATTTTATGGTAATCCCGGCATCCATCAGTGCCAGTGAACCGGCACATACCGTAGCCATGGAAGAAGAACCGTTAGATTCTAAAATATCCGACACGATTCGTATGGTGTAAGGGTTATCTGCATCTGCCGGCAATACTTTTTTCAAAGCCCTCATGGCCAAATTACCATGTCCTACTTCTCTCCTACCGGGACCCCGGTTGATTTTTACTTCTCCCGTAGAAAATCCAGGGAAATTGTAATGAAGGTAAAATTTATTGTATCCAGAAAGCACCGCTCCGTCGACCATTTGCTCGTCCAGTTTGGTTCCCAGGGTACAAGTGGTGATGGATTGGGTTTCTCCTCTGGTAAATATGGCCGATCCATGCGCAGACGGCAGGTAATCTACCACTGACCATATGGGACGAATCTCATCCGGATTCCTTCCATCCAAACGTTTCTTTTCGGTCAAGGTAAAGTTTCTGGCTGCCTCTTTGTGAATTTTGCCAAAATATTTTCCTATTAGCGATTCGTTAAACTCGTGTTCTTCTCCCAGACTCTCGACAAAGCCTTCTTTGATGGCTTTGGTCAGATCGGTACGTTCCTGCTTGTTGGGAATTTGACGACTGACGACCTCATATAATTTGTCATAGAGCTCAGCCTTCATTTTTTCTAAAAGGGCTTCGTCATTCTCCTCGTGGTTGTACTCCCGCTTTTGCTCTTTTCCAACCAGTTTGGTCAACTCTTTTTGAACCTGACAATGCCGCTTCAACTCTTCATGGGCAAACTGGAGGGCTTCTACCATTTCATCTTCTGAAATTTCGTCGCCTTCTCCTTCTACCATGAGGATGAATTCTTCCGAGCCTGCCACAATCAATTCCATGCTGGCTCTTTCCAGATCCGAGGGCTTGGGATTGATGGTAAGCTTCCCGTCGATTTTAGCCACCCTTACTTCAGAGATGGGGCCATTGAAGGGGATATCGGAAACGGCCAGGGCCGCAGAAGCTGCCAGTCCTGCCAGGCAATCCGGCAAAATGTCCTCATCGGAGGACATCAGCGTGATCGTAATATTGGTGTCGGCATGGTAATCATCCGGAAAGATCGGCCGTATCGCCCGGTCTACCATTCTGCTTATCAGAATTTCGTAATCGGACAACCTGCCTTCTCGCTTTAAAAACCCACCCGGTATTTTCCCGGATGCGGCAAATTTTTCCTGATAATCTACGGACATGGGAAGAAAATCCACTCCCTCTCCGGCTTCCTTTTTAGTAACTACAGTGGCCAACAGTATGGCTTTCCCCATACGCACCACCACGGCACCATCGGCCTGCTTGGCCAGGGCACCAGTCTCAAGGATGATTTCCCTGCCATCTTCTAGTGTGATGGTTTTTGAAATTAAATTTGGTAACATAAACTTTTGAATCTGTAAACGTGTATAGTTGTAAAAGTAAGGCTTAATACTAGGAGGTAGCAAAAAAGTAAGGTTCCTTGATACAAGGAACCCCACGTGTTGTTATTTACGGATACCGAGGTCTGCAATCACAGCCCTGTATCTTTCGATGTCGATCTTTATCAGGTAATTCAGCAATCGCCTTCTCTTACCTACCAGCTTCAAAAGACCTTTTCGTGATGAGTGATCTTTTTTGTTAGTCTTTAAGTGGTTCGTCAGATGCGTAATCCTGTAAGTAAACAGGGCAATTTGTGATTCAGGAGACCCTGTATCTGTTTCTGACTTCAACCGACCATGATTTTTGAATAGTTCTACTTTTTCTTCTTTCGCTAAATACATGCTTAGTCAAATATGATGTTAATTTTTAAAACAAAGACAAAGGTAGCTGTTTTATTCGAATTTATAAAACTTCTTCTTTCAACTTTTTTTGAGGCCGCATCCGGACGAACCCCTTCTTGATTTTTTCCGCTATCCCTTGATAAAAATCAGGTTCAAACAGGCGGGCATCTTTCCGCGCCTGCCGAAGAAAGAACAATCCAAAGGGGATCAGCATCAAGTTGGAGAAAAACGTTCCGAAAAAAATGTCGGACATCCCTTCTTTCGCCCACTTTTCTCCCGTGATGGTCAGCATGTAATACATAATGAAAAAAATGATGGACAGCAACACCGGCATACCCAGTCCCCCTTTCTTAATAATGGCTCCCAAGGGCGCACCGATCATAAACAATACAAAACAGGCCAGCGACTGGGTATACTTCTGGTACCAGGCTACCTTAAAAACCCGGTAGTTTCGCGCCACTTCCTGTATTCTTGCCTTATTGGTCGTAAAATTATTTTTGATATTCCTGGCAGCCGTCAAGCCTACGGTTGCCTGCGAAGTCTGGTATCGAGGGGTGTTTCTTATCGAATCAAGCCGCTCTTGCTGCTCCGCTGTCAGCTCCATGACGGGTTCGGGAGTTTTGGCAACACTGCTGGTATTACCGGCAGTTTGGTTGATCTTGCGCAAATTCGGTTGGGATGCCCGGGTAGGGGCGTCCCCATCGGATCCGGTGCTACTGGAATCCGCATCTCCTTTGCGGGCAAGGGAAGGGTTGTCTTCATCAGATGCGGTTTCCGGATCAGGCCCCACTTGTAAACTATCTTGGGAAATGCCGCCTGTAGTATCCCTACTAACTAGGGAGCTATCCTTACTGCTATCTGGACTTCCTTGCCGCTGAGCGGTTCCGGTGCTATCCGGAACATTGTTAAGTGCGATGCCATTTTCGGCATTCTCGTATTCGTCCTTGTATTTTAAATTCCTGAGAGAGTCGGATTCCGCTTTCTTGTCCAGAATCTCCTTGGGCGGTGTCAATTCCCGGGTTCTTCCAAAGTAATTGTAGGAGGCTTCTGTATTGGCAAAATTGAAGAAATACCAATGATTTAATTCCCGGTCCATGGAATCCAGGTCCACCCGGATCTCTCCGATATTCTTTATAGACTTACTATTGGACCACAAATTCTCCGGCGTCCTTTTCATATCAAAAGCGTCAAGGCTGAAAACCATTTCGTTCATGTCAAAACTGGTTCTGCTAAAGGACACCGGCTTGTCCTTGATCCCTCGCTGGCTTCTTCCTTCCTGATAGCTATGGCCATGATGCAGGGTAAGCATCATGTAGCGTTCGTTAAAAAAAGGCTCCATACGTCCCGAATCAGCAGTGATAACGTGCAGGTTACCCTGACCTTGGGTATGATCGTAGATCAACACATCCTCTAGCCTTACCTCATCCAGCTTCCGGTTTACCTTTATACTGTAGTTGGGAATGCCATTATAAAACACGCCCTCTTTAATGTCCAGGGCGGGTGACTTCATCCGGATATCGTACAGGAGGCCAAAGGTTTTAAGGTTTACCTTGGGAACCAGGTAATTATTGGACAGGTAGGCAAATACGGATAGAAAGACCACAAATATGCCTATGGGAAGCATGGCCCTGAGCAGGGAAATGCCGCTGCTCTTAATTGCGGTAAGCTCAAAATGCTCTCCCAGGTTACCAAAGGTCATCAGGGAGGAAAGCAATACCGCCAGGGGAAGGGCCATGGGAGAAATGCTCACTACAAAATAACCAATCAACTCCATGTAGACCATAAATGGCAGGTCCTTCCCAAATATTTCATCGAAATACTTAAGCATGTTTACCGTCAGCAGGATAAAATCCACCACGATAAAAGTGAGCAAAAAGGGACCTATAAAAGACCCGAGGATCAGTTTATCTAATTTTTTCATGAAACGCCTTTAGCCTTACTTCTTTAAAGACGAAACAAAATTGAACATATTATGTCAAAAAAAGGAATATTTGAGTCCTTATCCTCCGATAATTTCCTTGAGGCTATTGATCAGCCCTTCCCAGATCGACCCCTGCTCCTGTTCGTCATAGGCATCTCCGTACTCGATGACCCGAAGGTAAAAGGTCTGGGTGAGTTCATTTTCATCCAGTTTGAACTCAATAAAAGGACGATCGTGGTTTTCTTCCTCCTCCTCCGAGGGGTCAAAAAATTCGAATTTGACGTGGTGGTTGGTGCGCATGATGACCGGTCGGGCATAGTGATTTTCCCCATCATAGATGAAGTTATAGACCTTATCTTCGTTGATGACCACGTCGTCTGCAAACCATTGTGCCAGGCCGCTCGCCGTGCTTAAATAAGGATAAATGATCTTTTTGGAAGTATTTATCTGATAGTCTGAAACAAATTTAATTTTCTGCATGGCCATTCTGTTTCTGGTTATAAAAAGTGATTTTTTTAGGTTCTCAACTTGCAATTCAAGGATTATCCTCACATATTTGCATTCCAATTCGGCGAGGTAGCTCAGATGGTTAGAGCGCAGGATTCATAACCCTGAGGTCAGGGGTTCAACTCCCCTCCTCGCTACACATTTGAGGTCTCTTTCAAGAGACCTTTTTTCATCCCACCGGATCGCATTTAACGGGTAGATTCGCATCTGTTTCTCCCAATTACAAAATTATCCCTATTTCAATATCCTCCTTTCGCCTACATCCTTGTTTCACTTTTGAACAAGGACCTGGAAACCGAAGTGCTTTCTTAATCCTGTTTCGGATGCCCTTAATGCTTAAGGAAAAGTAATATAATGAAATTTTCAAAAAAGTAAACCTTCTTACTAAAGAGCAGGCATAAAAAAACCCTCCGAGGAGGGTTTTTTTATAAGGTACAACCTGTTTATTTTACTTTATCCACCACGGCTTTGAATGCCTCCGGATGGTTCATGGCTAAATCTGCCAATACTTTCCTATTTAAGTCAATGCTAGATTTTTTCAACATGCCCATAAACTGGGAATAGCTGATGCCGTACTGACGGACCCCTGCATTGATACGCTGAATCCACAATCCGCGAAATTCTCTTTTCTTAACTTTTCTATCCCTGTAAGCGTACTGGAGGCCTTTTTCGTATTTATTTTTGGCTACTGTCCATACGTTCTTTCCTCTTCCAAAGTACCCTTTGGTCGCCTTTAATACTTTTTTTCTTCTGGCTCTTGAAGCCACTGCATTTACCGATCTTGGCATGTTTGTTTTCGTTTTTGACCTTTGGTGCTCCTGCTTGTTGTTTCGAAGACTTAATTAACCAAAGATCTGGTGTGAATTAAATAACCTGAATGAATGGAATCGATTAGATTCGTAGCATTGCTTTTACTCTTCCCTCGTCCGTTTCGTGAACCGTCCCCATCTTGGTAAGGTTACGCTTCCTTTTGGTGGACTTTTTGGTCAGAATGTGGCTTTTGAATGCATGCTTTCTTCGGATCTTTCCGGTAGCAGAAAGCTTGAACCTTTTCTTGGCACTTGACTTTGTTTTTACTTTTGGCATTACCCTCTATCTGTTAGTTAATATTATTTCTTACTCGCTTTGGGAGAGACGAAAATATTCATTCGTTTACCCTCCATTTTGGGAAGCTGTTCTACCTGCCCGTAGTCCTCCAGGGCCTGGGCAAATTTCAATAGCAGCATTTCTCCCCTTTCTTTAAAAACAATGGTACGACCCACAAAATGAACGTATGCTTTGACTTTGGCACCATCTTTCAGAAAATTAATGGCATGATTTAGTTTAAAGTTAAAATCATGATCATCTGTATTGGGACCAAATCGTATTTCCTTAACTACCGTTTTTGCTGCATTGGACTTGATTTCTTTCTGCTTTTTCTTCTGTTCGTACTTGAACTTTGCATAATCAATCACCTTGCAAACGGGTGGTGCAGCGGAAGGAGAAATTTCCACGAGATCAAGACCATTATCCTGGGCAAGCGCAATGGCTTTGCTCGTCTCCATGACGGCATTACCTCCTTCTACAAAATCTCCTACAACCCTGACTTCTCTGGCCCTGATTTTTGCATTTACTTTATATGGTTCCTCTTGTCTCGGGGTATACGTTCTTTTTCCTCTCAAAATAGTTATGGTTGTTGTTTAAAGTTTCAATCTGCAAATATCTAACAATTTTTTAAATATTAAAAATCAGCAAATTATAATACTGTTATTTATTTAATGATTCCTTAATGATCCCCTGAAAGTACGCCACAAAGGCTTCTAGTTCAAAACTGCCTTTGTCTCCCTCTCCGTGTTTACGCAGGGAAAGTTTGTTTTCTTCCTGTTCCTTTTCACCGACAATCACCATAAAGGGAATCTTTTTCACCTCGGCATCCCTAATCTTGCGCCCGATCTTTTCATCCCGGTGGTCGATGTCTCCCGTAATCCCGCTATCAGCCAGCAACAACCTTACCTTTTCGGCGTAGTCGGCAAATTTTTCGGAGATCGGAAGAATAACCAATTGCTCCGGTGCCAGCCAAAGCGGAAAATTCCCCGCGCAATGCTCAATCAGCACGGCTACAAAACGCTCCAGTGAGCCAAAAGGTGCCCGGTGAATCATTACCGGGCGGTGTTTTTGATTGTCAGACCCGGTATATTCCAGCTCAAAACGCTCGGGCAACTGATAATCCACTTGTATGGTGCCCAGTTGCCAGCTTCTTCCCAAAGCATCGCGGACCATAAAGTCCAGCTTGGGTCCGTAAAAGGCCGCTTCACCCAGTTCGGTGACGGTCTTCAGCCCTTTTTCCCCGGCCGCTTCGATGATGGCCGCCTCTGCCTTGTTCCAGGCAGCCTGTCCCCCGATGTATTTCTCCATCTTTTCGGGATCCCGAAGGGATATTTGGGCGGTGTAATCCTCAAAGCCCAGCGCCTTAAACACATACAACACCAAGTCAATGACTTTGATAAATTCTTCCTTTACCTGGTCCTGACGGCAAAAGATATGCGCATCGTCCTGCGTAAATCCCCGCACGCGGGTCAATCCATGCAATTCCCCACTTTGCTCGTATCGGTATACGGTACCAAATTCGGCATACCGTACCGGCAAATCTTTATAGGACCGGGGCTTGCTTTTGTAGATCTCACAATGGTGGGGACAGTTCATGGGCTTAAGCAAAAACTCCTCTCCCTCGTGCGGCGTGGTAATGGGCTGAAAGGAATCCTTACCGTATTTTTCGTAATGCCCGGAAGTTTCGTACAAGGCCTTGTGTCCGATGTGCGGGGTAATTACCTGCTGATAGCCCGAATGGTCCTGCTCCTTTTTCAAAAAGCTGACCAGACGCTCTCGAAGCAGGGTACCTTTCGGCAACCACAGGGGCAGTCCCATCCCTACTTTTTCCGAAAAGGTAAACAACTCCAATTCCTTGCCCAACTTGCGATGGTCTCTTTTTTTGGCTTCTTCCAGCATTTCCAGGTATTCCTTCAGCTCCTTGGCTTTGGGGAAGGTAATACCGTAGATACGGGTCAGCATTTTATTATGCTCGTCCCCCCGCCAGTAGGCCCCGGCGATATTGAGTAGTTTGACCGCCTTTACAAAACCCGTATGCGGAATATGCGGCCCCCGGCAGAGATCGGTAAATCCGCCCTGCTTGTAAAAAGTGATGGTGCCATCCTCCAGTCTTTCCAACAAGTCCAGCTTGTATTCATCACCCTTGTTTTCGTAGTAACGAACGGCATCACTCTTGGAAATTTCGCTACGGATATACTCGTTTTTCTGGCGCGCCAGTTCCACCATTTTGGCTTCGATTTTTTCCAGCTCAGCGCCTTCGAGGGTTTTGTCTCCAAAGTCCACATCGTAATAGAACCCCTGTTCTATCGGTGGTCCGATACCAAATTTGATCCCGGGATAAAGTGCCTCCAGTGCTTCGGCCAGCAGGTGGGCGGAGGAGTGCCAAAAAGTGGATTTCCCTTCTTTATCATGCCAGGTGAGCAGGGAAATACTAACGTCCTTGTTTATGGGCCGGGTGGCATCCCAGACTTCCCCATCGACCTTTGCCGCCAGGACGTTTCGGGCCAGCCCCTCGCTGATACTCATGGCGATATCCAGGCCAGTGACCCCTTTTTCAAAAACCCGAACCGACTGGTCGGGAAAGGTTACATTAATTTCATTTTCAGAGTGTGACATGCGTGCGCTTTCGGTTTGTTTACACCTTTACAAACAGGTGTTTTTTAACGGACTGCAAATATGCACATTCGGAAGGGTAAAAAAAAGGGAAGCCGGGCTTATCCCAGGGATTGGGATAATGGAGGTGGATTGGCTGATCCTAGGATGGGCTGTGTTATCGATTAATGGAGTAATAATAAATGCTAGCCGTTTTGTACTGCGCGGGGCGGCCGACCTGGTAAAAAGTGTGTCAGAAGGGCATCAAGCCGAATTTGAGGTTGGAAAAACAAAATCACTAACGAATAAAAACACCAAAATCTCCCTTTTATTAATCGTAATGAAACCTGCATTTTGCTATCAAGATTTCATCCGCTTCCGCCTGATAGATCAGTCGATGTTCGCCATTAATCCTCCCGGACCAAAAACCGGAATAGTTGTATTTCAGTGGCTCGGGTTTACCGATTCCGTCAAATGGGTTCCTTGCAATATCCTTTATCAGGGAATTAATTCGTTTCAGCATTTTTTTATCCGTCTGCTGCCAATACAAGTAGTCTTCCCAGGATTCAGCTGCGAACACTAACTTCATTCCTCTATCAGGCCTTTTTCAAATGAGGAACCTGATTTAAGTTTGGAGATAGCCGCATCAAGCCTCTTTTCGTTGGCCCTTAAGGATAATCCATGCTGAGTTGCCGTAAGCGAATTGTACTCCTCCAAGGAAATGATCACTACCCCGGTATCCTTGCCGCGGTTAATAATGAAGATTTCAAAATCACCTGTTACACTGTCCAGATACTTTTTTATATTTTTCCTGAAGTCGGATAAAGTGGTAGTCAGCATGCTTATATTTTTTTTCTGTACATACACGTGTACAAATACAACAAGATTAGGTTACCAGGCGAATGTTTTTTTGACAAATGAGCCAACATTCAGATAAAATATACTATTTGGTTAACCTGGGTTTATACGGAAGTATTGATTCTAGAGCCTAGAGGGATTGAGTTTCACGCAGCGAACGCAACGAAAACGCAAAGAACGCAGCGAAATAAAAATCCATAAATCTGTTTTATCAAGTGGCTAATCTCGGAACGATCGTAAATCAAAAACTTCGAAAAAACCTGCGGCGACCGCTGCGAACCCTTAGCGGCCGCCGCGAAAAACAATCGTTAAGGCATTACTTCTGAAACTTGATTTCACGCTGCGAACGCAAAGAACGCACCGAGACAAAAGTCCATAGACCTGTTTTACCAAGTGTCTAACCTCGGAGCGATCCTAAATTAAAACCTCTGAAAAAACCCGCCGCGACCGGCGCGAAACCTTGGCGGCCGCTGCGAGAAAAAGCTAATTAAAACAAGCCCAGTTGATCCTCTTCATCCTCATCGTCCCCATCTTCCTTTTTCTTTACATCAAAATTCACGGTGGAGCCGACCGAGAGGTTATCTTCGCCCTTGCCGCTCCCTTTTTTATCCGGTGAGGCGACAAGCTCCACGGCTTTTACGGTATGGTTACTCAGACGGTTCCCAACGGCTCGCCAACCCTTCACATCGATGAGCATGTCCATGTCGTACACATTTTCGTCCACCTCTTTGCCTTTTTGAAGTTTTACCTTCACCTGGGGCTGTTTCTCAGTGGTTACCACGGTCAGACGTGAATTCTTATGGTCAGAGATGAAGTTAAATTTTTTATTTAGCGTGGACGTTTCCACCATAAACCGTTTCACATAATGGTTTTTACTGGCTCCATCAAAATAGATGGCGGAAACCACCCTTTCTGAATCGAACTTTTCCACATGCATCAGGTTTTCCTGATCGTAGCGGTTGGTCAGCTCAAAGTTGGTCAGCTCGTAACTGCCATCTTTATAGAAGGCGAGAATCTTATCATCTCCCAGGAAGTTGCCTACCCATTTACCCCGCTCATCGGTATTCAGCCGGCCTACGGAAGGGTCGTAATAAATATCCAGCCCTCCCAGGGTGGAAACACCCTCCATTTTCAATTGTATTTTACGCACGGGGTATTTGGTCAGGATATTGCCCTGAGCTCCCCGGCCCTTGATCTCAATGTCCTTGAAATCAAAATCAAATACTTTAACCCTTGCCTTGCTGCCTGCAGTCAGGTAAACGGTGATGATTTCGGCTTCACCATTTCCATTGGCTGTAAAATACAGAATCCGCGAGCCTTTGCTGCCTTTAGTGAGCACGTACTCCCGGTCACGGGTGACACTCAACACCTGAAACCGCTTGATCATCGCCCGGCCCGAGGCCCCTTCCAGATACACCAGGTTGTACACCATGCGCTCGTCCCCTTTTCGGTATACTGCCGCATGGATAATGTCCTTGCCGACGAATACCTTGTCCTGGATTTTCGTGACCACACAGACTCCGTCTTTACGGAATACAATGATATCGTCCAGGTCCGAACAATCACAGATGAATTCGTCTTTTTTCAGCCCGTAACCAATAAATCCATCGGCCCTGTTGATGTACAACTTGGCATTGTTTGCCGCCACTACATTGGCAGAAATGGTATCAAAGGTTCGGATTTCGGTCTTCCTTTCCCTCCCTTTGCCATATTTGCTCAGTAGGTTTTTGTAATACTGAATGGCGTATTCCGTCAGGTTTTCCAGGTGGTGATTGACTTCTTCCAGCTCCTCCTGAAGCTTCCGCATCAACTCATCCGCCTTAAAAGTGTCGAATTTGGAAATACGCTTGATCTTGATTTCGGTCAAGCGGATGATATCATCCCGGGTGATTTCCCTGTAAAACTCCGGCTTGAAGGGATCCAGGCCCTTGTCGATCGTTTCAATTACAGCCTCCCAGGTTTCGCATTCCTCGATATCCCTGTAAATCCTATTTTCGATAAATATTTTTTCCAGAGAAGAAAAAAGCAACTTCTCCATCAATTCCCCTTTCCGAATTTCCAGTTCCCGGTTCAGCAGGGTTTTGGTTTGCCGGGTGTTGTATTCGAGAATCTGGTTTACCGTCAGGAAAACCGGCTTCTCTTCGATAATTACACAGGCATTGGGAGAAATGCTTACCTCGCAATCGGTGAAGGCATACAGGGCATCAATGGTCATGTTGGGCGACTGCCCCGGAGCCAATTGAACCTGAATTTCCACGTCTTTGGCGGTATTATCCACCACTTTTTTAATCTTGATCTTGCCTTTATCGTTGGCTTTGATAATGGATTCGATCACTGAATTGGTGGTGGTTCCGTAGGGAATGTCTTTGATCAGCAGGGTTTTGTTGTCCTCTTCTTCTATTTTTGCCCGGACTTTGATGCGTCCTCCCCGCAGGCCCTCATTATACTCGGAAAAATCTGCCAGCCCCCCGGTATTGAAATCGGGCAACAGGTTGGCTTTTTTTCCCTTCAAAATCTGAATGGAGCCTTCGATCAGCTCGCAGAAATTGTGGGGGAGAATCTTGGTACTCAGACCCACAGCAATACCCTCCACTCCCTGAGCCAGCAGCAATGGGAATTTAACCGGCAAGGTAACTGGCTCTTTTTTTCTACCGTCGTAGGATAGCTGCCACTCGGTGGTTTGCGGATTGAACACCACATCCAGCGCAAACTTGGACAAGCGCGCCTCAATATATCGGGCAGCCGCCGCCCCATCACCGGTCCGCACATCTCCCCAGTTGCCCTGGGTTTCGATCAGCAAATCCTTCTGCCCCAGGTTGACGATCGCATCTCCGATGGAAGCATCCCCGTGGGGGTGATATTGCATGGATTGACCAATGATATTCGCCACCTTATTGAATCGGCCATCGTCCATTTCCTTCATGGCATGGAGGATCCTGCGCTGCACGGGCTTAAATCCGTCCTCAATAGCCGGCACGGCACGTTCCAAAATCACATAGGAAGCGTAATCTAAGAACCAGTCTTTATACATTCCGGTGACCGGAATCGAATCGTGTAAGCTCGTATCCCCGTTCTCGGGGTTAGTATCATTATCACTCATATTTTATTCCAATAATTCAAAATAGCAATAGTAGAAAACACCAATAAAACGGAGACAAGGTTTCCAACAAGGAAATAATCATTGGATATTTTATCTTTCTCATTTTTTAGTCGGGCGCCTATTTTTAAAGCCCCAAATAATATAAGGGTTTGGCCAAAACCCTGCATTAAACCTACATATAGAAATAACCGTTCTAATACTCCCAATAACATAGGCCTCAGGGAAAAACCCCTCTGCATAAATTTTTTCCTAAGCATTAGAAATATCCAAAATGCTAAGAATTCTGAGGATAAATAGGTAGCAAGAAGAATACTAATAAACTTTATCGACATAAGAGGATTTCCAACGATCTTTTTAATTTAAAATAATTGTCCATGCCCAACGTTTTATTTCTTTTCCAAACCAATGACCTGTTCTTGTTTGTCTTTTCTGCCACCAATTTATAATCCTTCAACTCCAGTAAATTGGAAATTAAAACGTTATCTCTCCAATGCCACTTTCTTACATGAGATAGGTATAGGTTAAATTGGATTTGTTTCAATTCTTTATCTTTGATATCCCCTCCGATAGAAAGTAAGTCCTCCTCATCCTTCAATAAAATCAAACTTTCTCTCGCTTCAGTCAAAGCCGGCCCCATCATACCATGAGCTATTTTCGTGTTTATCTCTGTTTCAATTTCGCCCAGTTCAACCGAATATCGTAGAGATATTTCTTCATCCGCTTTCCACTTATTTTCCTCCAGCCATGTAATTATTTTGAAAATCGAACATTCCCTTCTTACTATTCCTTGAAATTCATCTCCCAACGTAATGGTAAGTGGAGAGATCAATTCTTCCTGGTTAACTATATTACATTTTTCAACTAATTCTGCAAATGTTTTGGCCAATTTGGATAGATTGGAAAACCCACTGCTGTTAATAATATCCGCCATCAAGACATAATTCATAGCTCATTTCACTTTTTCCAAAACTATTGAATATTTCACTAAAAGTGAAATAATTTCATTTATTTCACTTTTAGTGAAATAAAAAGAGCCCATTTCTTAGATAAATTGGAAGCTATTAGACTGTCTCGGTCTCCTCCTCGGTTGTTTTTACCGCCGGATCGTCAAAAACAATGTCCTTTTCGATCTTCAGGTTATCAATGATAAAGGTTTGCCGGTTGGGGGTGTTTTTCCCCATGTAAAAACTCAACAAGTCTGCAATTTTGGTTTCCTTATTGAGGATGATGGGTTCCAGCCGGATATCTTCACCGATAAAGGTGCCGAATTCTTCAGGGGAAATTTCACCTAAGCCCTTAAATCGGGTAATTTCGGCTACTTTCCCCAGCTTATGGATCGCTCGTTGCCGTTCTTCATCGGTGTAGCAGTAGATGGTTTCCTTCTTATTTCTTACCCGAAACAAGGGGGTATCCAATATGTACAAATGCCCATTTTTCACCAGATCGGGAAAAAATTGCAGAAAATAGGTCATGATCAATAACCGGATATGCATGCCATCCACATCCGCATCCGTAGCAATAACGATTTTCCGGTAACGCAAGCCTTCAATTCCATCTTCAATGTTCAAGGCATGCTGCAGCAAGTTAAATTCTTCGTTTTCATACACTACCTTTTTGGTCATGGAATAGCAATTCAACGGCTTTCCTCGCAATGAGAAGACCGCCTGCGTTTGCACGTTTCTGGATTTTGTAATGGATCCGGAAGCGGAATCACCCTCGGTAAGAAAAAGCATGGTTCCATCTTTCAACTCCGCATCTGCTTTTGGGTCATCGTAATGCACGCGACAATCCCGGAGCTTTTTATTATGCAGGTTGGCCTTTTTGGCCCGTTCATTGGCCAGTTTTTTGATCCCGGAAATTTCCTTTCGCTCCCTTTCCGACTGTAGGATGCGCTTCAGCAAGGCATTGGCCGTGTCCGGGTTTTGGTGCAGGTAATTGTCCAGCTCCACTTTCACAAAGTCATTGACGAATGTCCGGAGGGTGGGCCCGTCAGGTCCTACACTGTGGGAGCCCAATTTGGTCTTGGTCTGCGACTCAAAGACCGGCTCCTGCACCCTTACGGCAATGGCTGCCACTACACTTTGGCGAATATCGGAAGCATCGTAATCCTTTTTGAAGAAATCCCGTACCGATTTCACGATGGATTCCCGGAAAGCTGCCAGGTGGGTACCCCCCTGGGTTGTAAATTGCCCGTTCACAAAGGAGTAATATTCCTCCCCGTATTGATTGGAATGGGTGATGGCTATTTCAATATCGTTACCTTTCAGGTGGATAATGGGATACCTACGGCTGTCGTCATCCACTTTTCTATCCAGCAGGTCCCGCAAGCCATTTTGGGAGAAAAACTTTACCCCATTAAAATTAATGGTCAGTCCCGAGTTAAGAAAGGCATAGTTCCAGATCTGGTTTTCCAGGTATTCCGGAATAAAATGGTAATTTTTAAAAATCGTTGCATCAGGAGAAAAAACGATTTTGGTTCCGTTTCGCTCCGAGGTTTTTTCGATTTTACTGTCTTCCTTCAACTCTCCCATTTGAAACCGGGCCACCTTGCACTCGCCTTCCCGGAAGGATTGCACCATGAAATTTTCGGAAAGGGCATTTACGGCCTTGGTACCGACTCCATTCAGGCCTACGGATTTTTGAAAAGCCCCTGAATCGTACTTTCCTCCGGTATTGATCTTGGACACGCAGTCGATCACTTTCCCCAGGGGAATACCCCGCCCGTAGTCCCTGATCTCCACTTTGTGTTCGCTAATTTTTACCTCGATGGTGCGCCCATGCCCCATCATGTGTTCGTCTATGCTATTATCCAGGATTTCCTTAACCATGACATAGATGCCGTCATCCTGGGCACTGCCATCCCCCAACTTGCCTATGTACATGCCAGGTCGCAGCCGAATATGCTCCTTCCAGTCAAGGGATTTAATGCTGTCTTCTGTATAATTTGCGTTTGCTGCCATAAACTTTACTAATTCAACTTAAAATGGTACCTGACTTTACCTGCTTTATTTTTCCGGCAATCAGGTAAAAAAGACCCAACACCCATACCAGCATCAAGACCGGAGCCAGGTAAAAAAAGAAATTGTATTCCGAACTGTTGATCACATTTTGATTGCTGATGCTGTGAATGTAAAAGACCAATACCGCCGTGGCCAGATTGAGTATTGCGATAAAGGAATACATCCAGGCAAGCATTTTGTCCCGATACACATCGCCCACCGGAAACAAGCGATTCAAGGCGGCATTTAATTTCATCTCCATCAGCTTCGCCGGAACGATCAATAAGACATTGTATACCAGAAACAGTGCAATGGCACCGTAAAAGAAACCCTCTTTGCTGATCTGCTTCAGCGGCATCCCTTCTTTGCTTGCCGCATAGGTGGCAAATTCGGGCAGTGCCGCATAGGCGTAAAGAAGCAGAAACAAAAACAGCCCAATGGTAAGAAAATAGAATACTTTGGCAAAACGGGTGTACATGGTTTTTTATTTAAAGTGCTAATATAAATATTTATCCAGTACCAAATTTGGAAAGTTCCGCCGCCTTTTCAGAAAATACCTGAGGCAATGGGCTAATCACTTGAATTCCAGGATGCGGTCCATTTCCTCACCGATACCGTGGAAAATCAATTTATCGGAATAGACCCGAACCACCGCTCCCGAAACCGGCGACTGTGCCTCCACCATCCCCAGCAGGGTGAGGTGGTGCACGCCTTGGGCATCTTTTACATAGTTACCCTCATGATGATGCCCCGAAAACCAGGCAACCAAGGCCGGAGAATGCCCGATATTCTCCAGCACCTCCTGACTATTGAGCAGGTGGAGTCCATTTTCCGGAAGGAGCGGGTAGTGGCAAAACACGATTATTTTTTTTCCAGCTTCCTCTGCATTTTTCACCTTGGAAACCAACCAATCCATTTGTTTTTCACCGATGCCCCCATTCCAGGGTTTGGCATTATTGGCACCGGAAGCTTCCAGCCGGGCCATTAAGTCACTGGCTTTCCGGTAATTTTCAGTTCCCTCCGGATGACCTTCCAGGCTAATATCCATGCCATCGAGTACCAAAAAAACGATGTTGCCCTTTTCGAAGGAATAGTAGCCCGATGGGTTTCCCAGCTTTTCTCCAACTTTAGCTTTCAAGCTGTCCGCTACCGAAAAATCATGGTTGCCCCAAACATGATGTAAGGGTGCCCTGGCGGCTTCCAATAAGCCAAGAGGTGCATCGAAACTTGTAAAATCCCGATCGATCAAATCCCCCAGGTTTACGATAAAATCCGGTTCAAAAGCATTTAGAAACGGAATGGTTTGCTCCAGAGTGGCCAGGGTACCCCGGTAATTTCGTTTTCCAGCCGTCTCTGCGTCTGCATACTGCACGTCGGCAATAAGCCCGAAAGCAAAGCCTTGCCGGTCGGTATTTTCTCCAAGAAGTGTGTTCATTTTATCGGCGTATCGTTCTCCCAGCAAAACCTGACTGGGACTATCAAAGTGCGTACTGTCAAAGGTGGTCGTCCCAAAGGAAGGGACCACCGCCGTGTGCGATACCCTTGCCGGGAGTAGCAGCAATTTTTCATTCAACGATTTTCTCGATTCTTTGTCTTCCGAAAGTTGTCCGGCCACAAAAGGTAAATTCGGCAAAGACAGCGAATCCCGCAGGGCACCGATGAACTGGCTAATCTGCTCCAGGTACAGGTCGGGTTGGCCGGCATTGGATTCGCCCTGATGCCAAATCACTCCCCGAAGGATGCCGTCCCTGGAAGCGAGCCGGGCCCTTTCTAGCATGTCCCTGAAAAACTCCGTTCCTGGCATCCATTCCTCAATGGCACTCCCCCCTTTGGCATTGACCACAAGCCCGAGGTCTTTATCATTTTGAAGGCTTTTCATCTTCCTGGCAAATCCATAGGCAGGGCTCAGCCGCTGCATGCTGCTATCTTTTCGGATGGTAGAGTGAATGTTGAGGGGATTTCTGGCGGGGACCCAATCCTCCCCGGTAAATAAAAAGACCCCTTCCAGGGGTTCGGAAAGATCCGGCTGAATACTGGCCCTTCCTGCCATGTTGGATTGGCCAATGGCCAGGTAGATATCCAAATCCTTGGATTCCTGGGCAGATACCTGCCAACATAGCTGCCAACCAAAAAGGATTAGTAATAGTCTTTTAATCGAAACGCTCATACAGATAGTAAATCAGGTTTTGGTGAATTGCCAAACCAAGAATAAAGAAAATCTTCCGGAATTCAGTCCGCTTTTTGAAGAAGTTCCTCCAATTTTTCTTTAATCAGTGGAATGGAAGCATAGAGATCTTCAAAACGCTCAATAACAAAATACCTTTCCTGAAATTTATTTTTCCAATAAGGCGTGTTCAAAATTAACTCCACATCGTATTCCAGATGGCGTGGTTCGTTTGAAAGGGAAAACAACGTCTCCCCGGCTGAACTGAGAATTCCCGCTCCATATACCTTCAGTTGCCCCCCTTCCCGGATCAATCCAAATTCAATGGTGTACCAGTATATCCGGGACAGCAGGTCAATGGCCAGAGGATTTTGAATGTGCTTTAAGGCTATTCCCGCCAGATCCTTTAAAAAACGCGTGTAGGCAGGATCTGTCAATAAGGGCAGATGTGCAAAGGCATCGTGAAACATGTCCGGTTCCTGCAAATAATCCAGCTCCCCCATGGACCTCAGCCAGGTGGAAGCCGGAAATCGACGATGATTCAAAAGTCCGAAGAACAGATCATCATCTATCAATCCCGGCACGACCTGCACCGCCCAGCCTGTAAGCCCTGCCAATCTTTTATTTACTTCTGCAAAATCAGCGATGCGATCCGAAGAAAAACCGATCAATTCCAGTCCATCCAGAAATTTTTGGGAAGCAGCGCCGGGAAGGTTTTTGTACTGCCGCTCAAAAAGAATTTTCCAAACCTGAAAATCTTCCGCAGTATACTTCTCGTATTCCTGCTGCATTGGTTTTAGTCTGGGATCAGAAAGAATGTTTGTAGAATCGTTAGCTGCCATGTTATTAGGTAACGCATTTATAGGGTGGATCTTGGCTTTGGCTGTGGATTTTTTCACTATTCTTTGCCAAAAGGAATTTATTACCCTCCTCTCATTAACGTAAATTTAAGCAAGCTGTTTGTAAGCGGTCAGGTTTACCCCTACACTTTTACCAATCCGAAACCTCATTTCATCTGTTTATAATTTGCTTTTTAGCTGTCAGATGCCTGCCTGTCGGCAGACAGGGAATCTCGCAATGATAATCATCCCACTGTGTGACGTTCTCGTCATGCTCGATTTCATGTGTTTATAATTGTCTTTAAGTTGCCACATAGCCTGTCCCGATCTTAAATCGGGAGAATCTTCGCATGAATTATAATCATCCCTCCGTGGGTCGCTTGCGTCATGCTTGATTTCATCAGCCATTCCTTTATAACAAGTCGAAGGTTTTCCGCATGGCAAAAATCTTCCGGATCTGCTCTGCCAGCAAAGAACTTTGGGCAAAATTAAGGGTTTGCTGCCCGTCGGAATAAGCTTTATCCGGGTTCTCGTGGGATTCGTAAATGATCCCGTCAGCACCCGCCATCACGCCTGCCAAGGCCATCTGTGGTACAAACTCCCGGATACCAATGCCATGGGATGGGTCTACCACCACGGGTAAGTGGGACTTGGATTTGAGAATGGGTACGGCATTCAGATCCAGGGTGTTTCTACTTGCTTTTTCATACGTCCGGATGCCCCGTTCACATAAAATCAGCTTTTCGTTGCCACCGGAAAAAACATACTCAGCCGATTGTAACAGCTCCTCAATGGTGCCGGAAATACCACGCTTAATCAAAACGGCCTTATCCACCTTTCCCAGTTCATCCAGCAAATTGAAATTTTGGGTGTTTCTGGCTCCTACCTGGAATACGTCTACGTAATCATACATTTCCTCAATTTGGGAAACCTGCATCACTTCTGTGACGATTTTAATTCCCGCAGCTTTGGCTAGTCGGTGCCATAATTTGAGCCCATCCATGCCCAGCCCTCTGAATGCGTAGGGACTACTCCTGGGCTTGAAAACACCTCCCCGCATCATGGTTAGGTTATTTTCCTTCATATGGTTGATTACCTTAACAATCTGCTCCTCTGATTCAATGGAGCAAGGACCAGTGATGATCGCCATCTCTCCATCCTGGATAGCGATCCCATCTCCCAGATCAATACGGGTAGGTTTGACTTTCCATTTTTTTGAAACCAGTTTGTATTCATCCGAAACAATGTGAATGTCCTGAATCCCCTCCAATGCTCCGATTTTCCGAATATCAAAGGCCTTCTTTCCGATACCAATGAGGTAATCGCCCATCTGTGTTTTGACTTCTGTAACGGTATACCCCAGACCGGTCACTTGTTGTATTAACGTTTCTTTCTGTTCGTAACTGATCTCCTGTTTGAGCTGTATTATCATGATAGAATGCCTTGAATGTATTCGTTAATATCTTTTTTTAAGTCGCTTGATTCCCGCAATACGTTGATAAAGGCACTGCCGATAATCGCCCCATGAGAATGGGCAGAAGCGGTTTGAAAGGAGGGTTTGTCCGAAATCCCAAATCCGATCAGCCGGGGATTATTCAGCTTCATGGCCTTTACCCGCTCAAAATAAGCCAATTGCTCGGGCGTGATCTCCTTTTTGGCTCCAGTGATACTAGCCGAAGAAACCATGTAGATAAACCCGTCCGTATGTTGGTCAATTTGTCGGATCCTTTCTTCAGCCGTTTGTGGAGAAATCAGAAAGGTATTTCGCAAGTCGTACGCATCAAATATTTCCTTGTATTCTGAAAGGTACTGTTGCATGGGCAAGTCAGGTAAAATCAGGCCGTCAATTCCTACCTCTTTACATTTTTTGCAAAAGGCCTCCATACCGTATTGTACTACGGGATTAAGATATCCCATCAGGATCACGGGAATGCTTACTTTTTCCCGTAGTTCACTTAATTGCTCAAAAAGCAATTTCAGGGTCATTCCATTATTCAACGCCTGATTATTGCTTTCCTGAATGGTGGGACCATCGGCTATGGGATCCGAATAAGGCACTCCTATCTCAATAATATCAGCACCGGCCGCTTCTATGGCCTCCATAATGGTCAGCGTATCACCAAGTTTCGGAAAACCTGCTGTAAAATAGATGGATAAAATGCGTTCCTTTTTCTGTTTAAATAATTCGTCTATGCGGTTCATATCTACTAGTAATTTCCCCATTTGATGTAGGTATCTAAATCTTTGTCTCCCCGGCCCGAGAGATTGATGATAATCACATCGGTAGGTTCGTATTGGATCTGGTTAAGGGCTGAAAAAGCATGTGCCGATTCGATGGCAGGGATGATTCCCTCCAGTCGGCTGACCTCGATACCTGCCTGCATGGCATGCTCGTCCTCAACGGCCACAAACTCTCCCCTGCCCGATTCAAAAAGATGGGCATGTACCGGACCAATGCCCGGATAATCCAAGCCAGCCGAAATGCTGTGAGGTTCCACTACTTGTCCATCTTCTGTTTGCATCAGTAGCGTCTTGCTCCCATGTAGAATCCCCGGTTTTCCCAGCAAGGTAGTGGCTGCAGACTTACCGGAAGACACTCCCAATCCGGCAGCCTCAACGGCGATTAGGCGGACAGAGGGTTCGTTGTAATAATGGTAAAAAGCGCCGGCCGCATTGCTACCGCCCCCGACACAGGCAATGACCAGATCTGGGTTTTCCCTTCCTTCCTTTTCCTTGAGCTGTGCCTTCATCTCTGCGGAAATTACGGATTGAAACCGAGCTACCATCTCCGGATACGGGTGGGGTCCTACCACAGAACCGATAATGTAATGCGTGTCTACCGGATTATTGATCCACTGACGCATGGCTTCATTGGTGGCATCTTTCAGCGTTTTGCTACCCGAATTAGCCGGCACCACGGTTGCTCCCAGTATTCGCATGCGTTCCACATTGGGTTTCTGTCGCTCCATGTCCACGGCTCCCATATACACCGTACACTCCATGCCCATCAGGGCGCAGACAGTGGCTGTGGCCACTCCATGTTGCCCAGCTCCGGTTTCGGCAATGATGCGCTTTTTATTTAGCTTTTTAGCTAAAATGATCTGGCCGACGGTATTATTGATCTTGTGGGCACCCGTATGGCAGAGATCTTCCCGCTTGAGGTATATCTTGGCGTTGTATTTCTCCGAAAGTCTTTTGGCGAGAAATAGGGGAGTAGGCCTGCCCACATAGTCTTTCAAAAGGGAATCAAACTCTTCCCGAAAAGCAGGAGATTCCATTATTAGTTCATAATTCTCCCGCAACTCTTCGATATTGGGATAAAGCATTTCGGGAATATAGGCTCCACCAAATTGCCCATAGAATCCATTTTCGTCAACTTTTATCATCGGTATATCCATTTATTCTTTGGTTTTCTGTAGTTGTTGTCTGATCTCCCAGGAAAATTCCCGCACCAGGCTCAGGTCTTTTAGTCCCGGTCTGATCTCAAATTTTGAATTGATATCAATACCTGCCATGTGCGGAGCGGACTGGTACAGGTCCACCAACTCCCCAGCCTGGTCTGCCTGAATTCCCCCGCTGAGTAAAAACGGTTTGTGGAAGGGGTATTGTTTAATAATTTCCCAGTTAAATTGATGGCCGGTACCTCCATACGAAGGACCGTCGGTATCCAGCAGGAAATAGTCCACGAGTTCTTCATAGGCTTCCAAACCCTGCCAGGACCATTCCTTTCCGATCCGAAACACCTTGATCAGGGAGATCCCTGTCAGGTTTTTGATTTCCCTTACTTGCTCCAGCGATTCATCTCCATGAAGTTGGACCTTATCCAGCCCGTAATCCCTCACAACTCCCTGGATCTCGTCCGGACTGGCGTTTACAAATACACCTACCTTCGGCAAGGCAACGCCCTGGTAAAATTCCGGATCCACAGAAAACCCCGGCACATACCGTCTGGAGGGAGGATAGAAAATCATACCCATCCAATTCACCAAACCGAGTTCCTCAAGTCCCCGAATATTTTCGGGATCTGCCATGCCACAGACTTTTATGATCATGCCCCGGAGTTTTGAGCTTGCGATGTCAGTAATTTCCGGTACTGATTCATGAAATTATACGCTGCCTGATGGGGCCGAATGGTTTTCATAAAGTTTTCTCCAATTAGAAAACCATCAAAACCGGCCTTTTTTAGCCGGACCAGCGTGGCCGGGTCAGACAGTCCACTTTCCGAGATCCTGATAAACGTGTCGGGTATCATCTGAATCAATTCCAGGGAGGTTTCCATGTTTACCTCAAAGGTTTTCAGGTTCCGGTTATTTACACCTACCAGATCTACGTATTCGTTTAGGGAGGCATCCAATTCTTCCCGATTGTGAACTTCCAACAGCACTTCCATTCCCAGCTCTTTCGCCAGAGCAGCCAGTTCCCGGATTTTTTGAGGTGTCAACGCAGCCGCTATTAGCAAGATGCAATCTGCTCCCAAGGCCCTGGACTCGATCAGTTGGTACGCATCCACCATAAAGTCTTTACGAAGGATGGGACAGTAATTAAATTTTCTGGCCAGTTTCAAATCCTCTGCCGATCCTCCAAAATACGTTTCGTCGGTGAGCACCGAAAGGGCGGAAGCTCCGGCTTGCATGTATCCAATGGTTATTTTTTCAATCGCTGCCGTTGAATTGATCCAGCCCTTCGATGGGGACTTTCTTTTGAACTCGGCAATGATGCCTGTTTTTTCCGGATCGGTTATGTATTTTCTCATAGAGACCACCGGGTTTCCAAAAAACAGGCTTTTCTCCAACAATTTCTCCGGGTAGAGTGCCTTTCGCTCAGCTACTTCTTCCTTTTTATGGGCAATAATGGTATCCAATAGGTTCATATCAATGAGTAGTTATGGAAGTTTGTGGATCGATCATCTTTTTAAATACCTTAAAAGCCGTTCCATTTTTAAGGGTTTCCGTGGCCATTTCCCTGGCCTTCTGAAAGGTCCACTCTGGTTTGGAGGTGAGCAAGGCCGCTGCTGCATTGGCAATAACCACCGCTTCCTGTGCTGGGCTTCCCTTACCTTGCAGAATATCGGTAAATATTTTGGCTGATTCATCTACCGTAGCACCGCCAATGATTGCTTCCGGAGACACGGTCTCAAAACCCAAGCCCTGCGGGTTTACGACCTGTTCCCCGGCATTGGAAATCCACTTAAGGTCTCCTGTTAGGGAGATTTCATCGTATCCGTCCAGGGAATGTAAGATACTAAATCGTACATCATTGTTTTGGTAAAGGTACCCATACAAGCGGGCTAGTTCAAGACTAAAAACACCCACCAATTGTTTTTTTGGAAAACTGGGGTTTACCATGGGGCCGAGCATGTTGAAAAACGTTTTTACACCCAACTCTTTTCGTACCGGCCCGATGTGTTTCATAGCGGGGTGAAACAAGGGGGCATGCAGAAAGCAGATCCCTGCCCGATCCAAACTCCTTTTAATTTCGTCCACGTCGTTGGTAAATTCATAGCCAAAATGCGCCAGCAGGTTGGAGGAGCCGCAAACGGAGGATACCCCTACATTTCCATGCTTGGCAACCGGCTGACCCGCCCCCGCCACAATAAAGGAAGCCAGGGTGGATATGTTAAAGGTATCTTTTCCATCCCCTCCAGTGCCACAAAGATCGATGGCATCGTATTCGGGGATATTGACCGGTATGCATCTTTCCAGCATGGCCTCCCGGAACCCCATGAGTTCCTCCACCCGAACACTGCGCATCATAAATATGGTCAAAAAAGCAGCCATCTGGCTTTGGTTTACCTCTCCTGAGGTCATTTCTTTTAAAACCCCTTTTGCCTGTTCCTTATTAAGGGTTTTGTGTTCAATCAGGTGATTCAGAATTTCTTTCATGATCCAATGGTTTATTCTCCTTCAATCCAGTTTTTAATTATTTCCACCCCGTGTTCGGTCAAAATACTTTCGGGGTGAAATTGCAGGCCTTTTACCTGGTACTTAACATGCCTGACGGCCATGATTTGCCCATCTGGCGTTTTGGCTATCACCTCCAGTTCTTGTGGCAGCAGGGTTTCATCAATCACCCAACTGTGATACCTTCCCACGGTGAAAAATTCGGGCAGCCCTGTGAACAGCGGGTCCGGTTGGATCCGCACCTTGGAAGCCACCCCATGCACTACCTCGCTGAGGTTTATCAACCCTCCGCCAAAGGCCTCACCAATGGCCTGGTGCCCCAAACACACACCCAGGATATCTTTGGTGGGGGCGTACTTTTTGATCAGTTCCGGCATGATCCCGGCTTCTGACGGAATCCCCGGACCGGGTGACAGCAGAATTTTATCATAATGACCCACCGCCTCCAGTCCGATCTTATCATTTCTGTAAATATCCAAATCGCAGCCCAGCTCCCGAAGTATATAGACCAGATTGTAGGTGAAGGAATCGTAATTGTCCAGTACCAGTATTTTCATTGGTATGTTGTTTTCAAGTAAAAATTAAATGGCCTCTGCTGATTTCAAGGCGACCCGCAAGGCTTCCAGCTTGTTACTCACTTCCTGGAGTTCACTCTCAATGGAAGATTTGGCCACGACGCCTGCACCTGCCTGAAAGCGTAGCTGGTTGTTTTCTGAGATAAAGGAGCGAATCAAAATGGCATGGTTAAAATCTCCATTGAATCCAAGAAATCCGATTGCCCCTCCATAAAACTTTCTAGCCTTATTTTCCAGGGAATCGATCAATTCCATGGCCCGGTACTTGGGTGCCCCCGAAAGCGTTCCGGCTGGAAAGGTGTCAGCAACCAACTGTAGGGGATTAGCACCTTTCGGTAACTCCCCGGTAACTTTAGATACCAAATGGATTACATGCGAATAATATTGTATTTCCTTAAAAACCTCCACGTTTACCTTCTCGGAGGAGCGGCTGAGGTCGTTTCTTGCAAGGTCTACCAGCATCACATGTTCTGAATTTTCTTTGGGATCGTCGTAAAGCTTGATGGCAAGTTGGGCATCGGCCTCGTCATTACCCGTTCGTTTAAAAGTGCCGGCAATCGGATAAATGGTCGCTTTGTTGCCTTTTACTACTATTTGCGCTTCGGGGCTGCTGCCAAAAACTTTATAGGATCCATAGTCAAAATAAAATAAATAGGGGGAAGGATTGATGGAACGAAGTGCCCGGTAGACATTAAACTCATCTCCTTTAAACCCGGTAGAAAAAGCACGCGAAAGAACGATTTGAAACACATCTCCCCGAAAGCAATGATCCCTTCCTTTGGCCAGTATCTCCAAAAATTCCGCATCGGTATAATTGGAGCTTTCCTCGCCGTCCAACTTAAAATCATAACTGGGGATGTTCTTATTGTTTAGAATCATCTCGATTTTGGAAATTCCCGATTCGTCCGGTTCACCCTCCAGGTAATGCTCAAAAATGTGCAATTCGTTTTTAAAATGATCCACCACGATCATGTTTTTGTAGACTGCGTAATGGATCAAAGGAATTCCGGAAGTCTCAGTATTCTGTAGCGTAATATCCTCGAAATGATTGACCGCATCGTATTGAATATACCCAAACAATCCATTGGTAATGAATTTATAGTCCAATTTTTCCTCCTGGAAGTTATTGGAAAACTGGCGCAGGGCATCCATGATTTTTTCACCCGGTTGGAGTTCTCTGACACTGGTATCCTGATTGGGAAGGGATTGCCGGATTTCACCGTTTGTAAGGGAGAAAGAGGCCATTGGTTCGCAACAGATATAGGAATAACTGTTTTCGTTTCCGTGGTAATCGGAACTTTCCAGTAGGATGGTATTGTGATACCTGTCCCGAATCTGGAGGTAGATGCTCACCGGGGTAATGGTATCCGCCAGCAGCTTTTTATACCGGGTTTTGATGTTGATTGGATTCATATGCTGTGTTTTTAAAATAAAAAAAGGCCTGCCGGGAGTCCAGCAAGCCTTGGTTATATTGATACTAACAAATTTGGGCAATGGATAGCTGTTCTCCCTCTAAAAGAAGTATGACACCCACCACCAAATTTGATTCGTTTTTTTCATAAGGTTGGGCAAATATAGAAAAGGACTATCATTATCAAAAATAAAAGGGATTTATTTTAGCCGGGAATTTTTAGCCAGCTTTTCCTGAGTAAGAAATCCTTCGTAGCAAAGGTCAATCCATAGGAATGGAAGCCGCTGAGAAAGCTTCGCTTCTTTGGAACAGAGCCCATGGGTTGGTTAGAAAAACAACTGCATTAGCCTCTTTTTTCCGGAAACCAGCATTCGCGAATGATCCCCATCCCATATCCCAGTAATTGTCCGTAGGAGGTGAGTATCGCCAAAAGGCCTACTTTCAGACTTTCTAAAGCGGATACAAAAACGGCAAGCGTCCACAAGCCATATAATCCCGCCAAAATCAGACCCATGGTAGGAAAAAGAAGGAAGAGAAAAGGAATCATAGCTAGACCGAGGAGAAAAAGTACCGGCAATAAATGAACCCATTTTACAGCTTCCGGATGAAAGCGGCGTATAAATACCCTGTTTCTGCCAAACTGGAAACTTTGCCTGAGAAAGGATTTCAGGCTGTTTTTCCGCCGGTGAAAAACACTGGCTTCTGCAATCAGTTCCAGCCGAAAACCTGCTTTTTTTATCCGCATACTGATTTCGATGTCCTCTGCCATATTAGGGTGAATAAAGCCTCCCAGTCGCTCATAAACTTCTCTGGAGAACCCCATGTTGTACCCTCTTGCCTGATAATTCGCCGGATTTTTCATTTTCCCGCGGATTCCGCCGGTAGTCAGAAAAGAAGTCATGCTAACATTCATTGCTTTCTGCCAGTCAGAAAAGCTCACATCTGCATCATCGGGTCCCCCATGGGCATCGAGGGAGCGATTTTGAATCGCCTCAAGCAGGATTTTCAGATAGTCCGGGGGAACCACACAATCGGAATCAAAAAAAACGAAATAGGCTCCGCGGGCCAGTTCCATCCCCTTGTTTCGCGCAAAACCCTGTCCGGTATTCGGTTGAAAATGATAGGTCAAATCCAACCCATGCTTAAAGGCTTTCACCTCAGTCGCGCAGGTGATTTCCGAACCGTCGTCCACAATCAATACTTCAAAGTCGGTATAGGTTTGTCTGCTTAGACTTTCCAGTAGTTCCACTACCTCGGAGGGGCGGTTGTAAACCGGAATAATGACGGAAAAGCGCATCAGTTATCTTTCTTGATTTCCTCGGCAATATTGTAGTCGCTTTTGCGGGAAGTATTGGAGGTCATCATCTCAGCCATAAAACCCGTCAGAAAAAGTTGAACACCGACTATCAGGGCTACCAGTGCCAGAAAAAAGAGGGGCTGATCGGTGATTTCACGTACAGCGACTCCATTTCGCAATCCCTGAATTTTTTCAAAGATCAACCAAACCGTGATGATAAACCCAGACAAAAATGAGAGTGTCCCCAAGGCACCAAAAAAATGCATGGGATTTTTCCGGTAGCGGTTGACAAAGGAAACCGAAATCAGATCCAGAAAACCATGAATAAAGCGCTCCAGGCCAAACTTCGTCGTTCCATACTTCCGGGGCCGATGCGCGACTTCCTTTTCCCCTATTTTCCCAAATCCATTCCATTTGGCGATCAGCGGAATGTAGCGATGCATCTCCCCGTAGATGTGGATGTTTTTGACTACCCGTTGGGAATAGGCCTTAAGTCCACAATTAAAATCATGTAGGGGAATACCAGACAATAAACGGGTCACTCCGTTAAAAAAACGGGAGGGCAGGGTTTTGGAAAGGGGGTCATACCGCTTTCTTTTCCACCCGCTGATCAGATCATACCCCTCCTCCTTAATCATGCGATAAAGTTCAGGGATTTCCTCGGGGCTATCCTGAAGATCGGCATCCATGGTGACCACCACCTCGCCATCGGCTTTAGAAAAACCAACATCCAGAGCGGCCGATTTTCCGTAGTTGCGGATAAACCGGACTGCTTTTACGCGGCAGTCCTTTTGGGATAAGGCCTGAATCACTTTCCAGGATTCATCGCTCGATCCATCATCAATGTATATCAGTTCAAAATCCAGCCGGGAAGCCTCCATCACTGCGTAGATCCATTCCTGAAGCTCGGGAAGGGATTCTTCTTCATTATAAACGGGTATGAGGATAGATAGCTGCGGCATGCGGTATTAAAAGTCTGTCGATTTATCTCTTTTTTTAAGAATGGCTCCCAGAATCAGTGCAAGAACGGCATAGATGATTAGGGAAATCCCAAAGGCCTTAATTTGACCCCCAAAAGTGAAATTGGATGCCATTTCTTTGCGCATATCGTCGATCTGTTCGCCGGATAGGCTATCTCCGGCACCTAGACTATCCAACATGGCGACCATATTTTCCAGTTGCGTCTCTACCAGTAATTCGGGAAGTCCCGGGTGAATTACAAAATACAGTAGCATATTACCTACCGTAGTGATCAGTCCGGATACGATGAGTGTGACAAAAGAAAATTGAAATGCAGTACTAAAATCCATAAACCCACCGATCTCTTTTCGGTACTGTTTGCCAAAATAGATTACCTGTGCAAAAAATAGGACCAATACCAGAAAACCGTACCATCCAGCTACCAGGTAGCTGTAATCCAGAAAATATACAATGAAATTAATGCTTAGCATGACCAGACCAATAACCAGTCCGGTATTAAGTGCTGCCTTTGCAGGAGAATTTGATGATTGAGGTTGTGGCTCCATAATTATGAATGTTGTGTTGATTGATTAGACCTTTTTAAAATTATGGAAATTATGATGGTAAAAAACAATCCCGGGAAGATTTTTCTAAGAAAATCGTTGATGGCCACATCCCATCTGCTCATATCGGCAATACTGTCATAGGTATCGGTATAGGCTTTTTCGTTCAACTGTTCCTTCAAGATCTCCTGGTTGTCCAGCATCAGGTTCAAATTTACCTGCCGGAACGTTTCAAATACTTGCGGCGCTACCTGCAGGAATATAAATACATAAAATGCGGAAAGTACCGCCATCAATGTGTACACAAAGAAACCCACCGTCATCCCCTGACTGAAAAAGAGTTCCCCTTGATTATAGCTATCCCGAAAGCTTTTGATTGCAAAAAACACAAAAATAGGCGTGAAAACATAGCCTATGATCAGATTCATGCTTACCGGCTCTACGTCCATAAAGTACATCACCAGCATACCCAGTAAGCACAAACCAGCCCCGGAAAGACCAAAGGGATAAGCTGCATTCCAATACCTATTCATGGATACCCATTGTTTTACTGTTATTAACCAGGTATTTTACACGGCCTTTTAGCGTCTGCCTCCAAAAAGGACTATTTTCAGCCAACGAAGCATTGCTTCCCTGATCCAGCACCCAGGCCTCATTGGGATCAAAGACCGTGAGACTGGTCCATTCCGCCTCTTTTAGCCCCAATACCTTTTGGGGGCCGGAAGTGAGTTTACTGACAAGTAGCGGATATCCCAACTCTTCCGCCAGCCTCACCAAAGCGGGAATAAAGGTAGGCAATCCTGACATACCAAATGGAGCCAAATCAAATTCCATGTTTTTTGCATCGTTGTCATGGGGAACGTGGTTAGAAACCAATGCATCCAGGGTACCGTCTTTCAATCCTTCCACCAATGCCTTGCGCTGCGCCTGTCCCCGAAAAGGCGGCATGACTTTCAGTTGCGTATCAAAATCCATAAGGTCTTCATCCGTAAAAAGCAACTGATAGATAGAAACATCTGCTGTCACTGCCAGTCCTTCTTCCTTGGCTCGTCGGATTTGCTGCAGCGCTCCAATCGTACTTACGGTTTGAAAATGAAGCCTGCCACCGGTATAGCGAAGTATTTCGAGATTTTTTTGCACCGCTACCTCCTCTGCCAGATCCGGAATGCCCTTCAGCCCAAGCTGCGTGGATACCACTCCTTCATGCATGTGTCCAAATAAGGAGAGCATCGGATCCTGACTTTGATCAAAAAGAACCCCGTCAAATTTTTGAAGGTACTGCAGGGCTTTCATCATACGATCCGAATGAGATAAAGCGGTCAACCCTTCACCAAATACCCTCACCCCATAATGATTCAAGTCCAGCATCTCTGTCAATTCATTCCCCATCTGGTCTCTGGTCACCCCGGCCTGAACATGAAAAGTCGGAAAGAGATGTGCCGTTCTGCTCTGCACATAGGCCACCTCGTTTTTTGTCTGCAGCGGCGGTTGGGTATTCGGTAGCAGTACTGCTTGCGTCATTCCGCCCTGGATGAGTGCTTCGCCAAGGCTTTCGAGCGTTTCCCGGTATTCCATCCCCGGTTCTCCCGAAAAGCATCTTAAATCCATCCATCCCCTGGAACCCAAAAGCTTCGAACAGTCGATCCTGGTTTCATTTTCCCCGGAAACACCGGAAGTAGCTTTGTTCAGGGTTCTACCATCAAAAATATAATCAGCGGGAGGAAGAATTTCCTTTTCAGTAATGATTTTAAGAGACTGAAAACGTACGGTCATGGGCGGAAAGTATTTTTGCAAAACTGCAATTTTATTCCTTAAAATGGAAATTAATTCATCAGAAGGGATAACCAATGGCAAAATTGAAGATGAGGTTTTCTTTTCTCCAGTCACCCTCACCCAAACGAAAATCCTTTTCCCAACGCTCGCCTTCCGGACGGTAGGGTCTTCGCAGCGGCGTTGCGAGGTCAAATCGAAGGACAAAAAACTCAATATCCACCCGAAGCCCTAATCCGGCACCAATTCCCAGCTCTCTGTACCAGTCTTTTCCCATTTTTCCTCCAGGTAACGCTTCGTTTTCATTTACTAACCAAACATTTCCTGCATCCATAAAAACCGCTCCCTTGAGGTAAGAAACAATAGGAAACCGAAATTCCAGATTTCCTTCCAAACGCACATCCCCTGCCTGATCAAAAAAATTGGCGGTGGATTCACTATCGGGCCGGAAAGATCCGGGTCCCAGGGACCGAATCCGAAATGCGCGGATACTGTTTGGCCCACCGGAAAAATACTGCTTTACGAAAGGCAGGGAAACAGAATTGCCGTAAGGCAAACCCACCCCTCCAAATAGACGTAAGGCAAGTAGCCGCTCCTCTGTAAACCGCCAATAATACCTAAAATCGATATCCCCTTTGTTATACTGCGCATACGTAAACCCGAGGAACGTATTGGGGTTGGCCCCGTTAAAAATATTATTGGCAAACCGTAAGCCAAAGCCAGCCAAATCCAAGTTCGCACCGAAGTAAATGCTGTGCGTCCGGTATTTGTCCATTAATTTGTTAAAAGCAAAACTGTAAGTAACTCCGGCGATAAATTGTTGCTCAAAACTCTGTCTTAAAAAGGGATTGTTATTCAAAATTTCTTCAAACTCCCCGGATGTATTGGATAAATTAACGAAATTTAAACTGATTGGATTGATTTCATGATAGACAAAGCGATTGGCATTCCAAAAGTAGCCATAGGTTCCAGACAGGGAATTGAGCCGGTATAAACCTCTCCTGTCCTGGTATTCGGTTCCCAGACTGATCTTGGTTTTGGGCACCGAATAGGCAAACCGCTCTTTGATGGGAATGGGAAATACTACACGGGGAAATATCAAGTCTCCCTTAAGTCCAAATTCAAATGCGCTTAAACCATCCCGATCACCGGCCGCTATCTGACTCTCGTAAGCCAACTTTCCCGTCAGATTAAATGTTTCCCCTCCATAAAAAAGATTTCTGTTTCGGTAGCTTAAAAGGAGTGCGGGCCCGGCAAAGTTGTTAGACTTGGATACACCTTGCAACTCCGCTCTTACCGAACGCTTGTCCAGCGGTGAAAGGAAAATTTCTGCATCCAGGAACCCTTTCCGGACATCTGTACTATCTCCCACTTTTGTGTACCGAATATTCACAAATCGAAAATTACCTATTCCCGACAGCCTATTGCTGGTCAATCGGGACTGCTGCGAATTAAACAAACCATCCTTTTCTATCAGGATGTAGGGTCGAAGCAGTTCGGGTTTGAAAGACAAGTCATTTTGGATAAATGCTATCCCTTCAATCCGCGTGGTATCGGTTTCTTCGCCATATTTATCCAGCGAATAGTTCGGGTACACCTTTATGGAACGGATTTGGTACGGCAGAATCCCTTCCTCGGGGACCGATTCTTTGAGTCGTAAGAATAAATCAAATTCCCTGGTTTCGTATTGGTTGGTATCGGCTTCAAAAATTAGAAAATCGGGATTAAAACTATAAAAACCTCTTTTCTTAAGTTCCGTATCTAATCGCTCTCTTTCGGCTTTCAGCTGATCCAGCGCAAATCGCTCCCCAGGCTGTATGTCGCTGGATTCCAAAAGTTCCCTGAGATGTGTGTCAATCGGGAGACTATCCCTGTCATAACGGTAGCTATTGAGGACATAGGGAGTCGGAAGTTGGACTTCATATCGGACATCGCCTTTTTTTTCCTTTCGCCGAAAGGTAGAAATGGCCTCTGCATAGAAAAAGCCATTGTTATCCAGCCGGTTTAAAATCAATTCCTCTGTCTTTTCCGGGTCAACCTGACTCAGGTACACGGGTTCCTCTCCTATTTTATCGTAGATAAACCGATTAATAAATCCAGGATGTTCCTTTTGCATTTTGAAATGGGACCATAGTCCCAAATACTGCCCTACTATTTTACTGTTTGGTTTTGGTCGAAGTAGGCCTTGAAGCTCATCCTGTACCGAACCGATACCTTTTCCTGGTGTTTCCTGGACAATTTTTAGCTCCGCTCCGGTGTATAGCAGTTCGCCTTCAGGTATGTATTTGGTGACATTGCAAGCTGCACTAAACAGTAGCAGGGCTGATAGCCATGGCAAACCTGATTTGAAAAACCGAAGAAAAGGACTGGTCTTCATATTAATTTTCTGGTTTTTTTTCCGACTTTTCATTCGGAGAATCTGGGAGGGTTCTCCCATTTCGTTCGGTTTCGATCCCTTTCCATAATTCATAAAAGCGGTTAAACTCCCGGTTAAAAATGACAGAAATCCCCGTCACCACTAGCTGCCCGTCGATAAAGCTTTCGAACTGGTTTTTTCGAAAGCCCCGCAGGCGGTACCTTCCGTTTTCGGTTAGCAGGTACTCAATACTCACGTTCCCCAGCAAGGCATTTTCAGCCCCCCTGCTTTGGGAACCCCCTTCGATATCAATCTGACTCCCCACCTCCACAACTAATCGATCATCCAAAAAACGCTTACTGGCATTTACGTTCAGTTGGGTGCGTGCTTGGGGAGACCCACTCTGATAATCCTGAAAACTATCCAAATCCATATCCAGCTCTAGGCCGCTGCCCCCCAGCACATTGTCTGTAAGGCTATTCAATTGCCCGGAAAGCAATTGACTTACACTGGACCTGGCCATGGCCGTAGTACCTCCACCACCGGCATTATCCCCATTGGGAAAAAAGCGGTTCAGCACCAATAGCGAGAAAACCTGCCGGTTTAGTTCCCCTTCCCGGTTATTCAATTGCTGCACCTGGGAATACACGGTACCGCCAATGACTCCCTGCTGCTGCTCCGGCATGTCCAGATTGAAAGAAATCAATGGGCTGAGTAGTTCCCCATTAATGTTGAGGTAAACTAAAAAAGGCAACTCTTGTCGGTACCGCATCATGTTTTCCCTACTACCACCTGCTGCTGTAGCTGTCATTAATCCCACTGCCGATGTTTTGATCCGATAGATTGCCGTTATATCCATGCTGGCATCAAGTGGATTACCCGCCCAGGTCACAGTACTCCCCTTCTGGATTTCAAACCTTCTATTCACCAGACTATACAAGCTTAATTCATAGTGACCCCGGCTGAGTTCATACATACCCGTCAGACTAATGCGGCCGTTTGGGTCGACATTCAACTGGAGGTCTGCTTCCCCTTCCACCAGTAAATTGTCGCCAGATCGCTGATCAATGACCAGGTTAAAAACCGATTCGGGAGAAACCTTAATGAGGGCAGCGATATTATATCCGGAGAAGCCGGCATTGATATTTTCTTCCAATCTTTTGGTCAGAATATCCTCCGGATCTTGTCTGTTGACAAAGGTAACGACCCCTTCACGTTCCACAATATCCAGCTGAGTTTCCGGAACCACAAAACTCAGGTTGGTACCGCTTTCTACAGTCAATTCTGCCTCTACCACTGGCAAATTCAAATCTCCCTGAATGGTGACATTCGCTCCGATAATGGCATCTCCGTAAAACAGGTCATTATCCTCCGCCGTGGAATTCAACACCCTGAAATTGGAAGCTTGCAGGTTCAAATCAAATTCCGGGTTGGTAAAACTCGGCGTAGCAATCTCCCCATCCAGTCTGAATTCATTGCCCTGCGCATCATTTATGGTTAGCTGATCTAAATAGACCCCATCTTGATCCAACGCTATATTTTGGTCGCTCAGGGCAAAAGCAGCATTGAGGGTCGCTATTTTAAATTCCGTGTTATGAAATTGCAAGGTGCCCTGATACTGGGGAGAACTTGTGCTCCCTGCTACTTCAAAGGATCCTGAAAGATAGCCCGCTCCATCCTGTATGGTCCCGGCAGAAAGCCCTGCCAGCACGTCCATTTCTAAACGCTCCAAATTGAGATCCAGGTTTAATTGTGCACCGGAGGGGTCAGCTACGTAGTCCCCCACAAGATCCAGGATGATACCGCTATCCTGAAGGGCCAGGTTAAAATCGTAAGTCGTTTGATCGCTGGAGGATGCTTTCAGGCTAAGATTCCCCAAGGGTACCTGCAGCAAGCCCAAATCCCGAATGGAAATATCGGCCAGAAAACCGGTGGCACCATATGGGTTTTCGATCACTACTTCCCCATTGACCAGGCCGGAGGCAATGGTTTCGTCTGCGTTTAGCAGGCTGGTAAACGTCGCCATCCGGAAATTCTCAAATTCCAGTGCTATTGCATTTTCGGACTGATTTGCGATTGATACCTTTTGCATTTCCCTATCAAATGTGATATTCCGGAAATGAGCGACAGAGGGTCCAATAAGCACTTCGTTATCTGCTGGAAGAATCCATTTTTTCCTGTTGAAAATTAAGCTATCCGGATCAATGTGAAATTGCAGGGTATCCTGCCCCGGCCTGATATCCCAAGCCACATGCATCAGCGTTTCCTTATCACTATCCAGGGCATTGAAGTCCAGGTAAAGCAAGTCCTCCAAAATTTTACCGGTAAAATAGGTTGGGCCCAGAGATACCGGGCCGGATTCCAATCCCAACAAACCAAAGGCAAAGTTAAAATCATCTGGATCGCTGGTGAGCCGCATGCCCAGACTATCTACTACAATCCCGGCGTAAGAAACATACGGAAAATCAACTCGTCCGTCCAACTTATCCTGCGCCTCGTCAAAGCTTAGCTCAACAGACCCTTCGTCCATTCCCTCCAACCCAGGTAAGAGTATCTGGTCTAACAATAAGGTGGATAGGATTTTCAATTTAAAATCTGCCCGAACGGCCGACGCACTGTCTGTTTCCGCAATGGGAATGCTGTCTGATAAATACTGCCGAACATGGCGATCCAGACGTTGAAATAACCTGCCGGGGTCCGAATTGGCCTGCAACTCACCCTGCAACAAATTGCTTTCTATGGTAAAATTCGTGGTATCGGGCCTCACGCTCAGATTTATATCCCAATCCCCTGCCGGTAGGGCCTGCTCATCCAAAACGACGTTTCCATTTCGGATTTGCGATTGAAACGTAAAATCGGATGGATTACCTTCCCATTTTGCTTCCAGATCCATGGCTGCCCGCAATTCCCTGGAACTTAAATTCAATCGATACAGATCTGCACCAATCAAATCCAGATCCAGGTCAAGCTTGAGGTCATCCTCGCTAATTCCAATAGCAGCTAACAAATTCATATCCAGCCACTCATCCTGATGATTGAGTTCCACCTCTCCCTGACCATTAGATATAGCTGCTGTAAGACTTAACCCCTCATAATCGTATCCATTCCAATCCAAGGCTGTAAAGTCAGTTTCCACCTGAAGGTCTATTGCCTCCGGCGGTCCGGTGGTTCCCACAGCCGTCAATTCAAACCCCAGGTTTCCAAATGCCTGATTTTGAAGCAATTCCCCCATCGGAAAAGGACTCAGCCGGGATTGAATATCAAATCGGTAGTTTTCACCCATAGCCGCTACCTCTGCATCCAGATTTAAGTTGGCTTCATAAGCGTCCGTGCTGCTGCGCACACTAAAAGCGTCGAGCGTCCCTTCACTTTTCAACCCTACACTGACTTTTCCCGGATAAGCAATCCCAACACTGTCTTCAGGATAAAATCGGTCCAAATCCCCCTCAACACTGGCAAAAGTAAGGGTATCCAACCGCCATGCCAGCCGATCCATGTTCATCGGCTGGTCAATCTGTCCCTTCAAATTTACCCGCGTTTCCTTCCCCCAACGGCCAGAAAAGTTCTCCAGGTTGATCCGATCAAGGGTACCAGTAGCGCTAAGGGCTGCACGAAGGGGTTTGCTTTCCAGCATTTGGAGGTACGGATCCTGGGCCAATTCCGGCGAAAAATAATAGGCATCCGCTAATCCAATTTGCACGGTAGGTAAGCGAACGGTAAAACCGGAAGCCTCCGGATTGGCCACCAATGCATCCAGATCGCGATACCTAAGCTCCATGCTTCCCGAAACCGTGCTGGCAAAGGTCGCTAAATCCAGGTTTTCGAAGTTGAATTTCGTATCATCCGCGCGCATTCCCAATTGAAGATTATTCAAACCAAATCCTGATCGCTCCCGAAATGTCAGTTGCTTGATCGCGAGGCCTGCGCTTTTAGCTTTCAGAAAAAGATTGTTAAGCTCCAGGTTAAGTCCGTTTATTTCAATATCCGCCGGGTCAAAAACACCGGCAGCACCGTTCTTGCCATCCACTTGATACTTCAAATCGTTCTGCTCCAGATCCAAAGCCGCCAACTCCACTTCCCAATCCGGCCAAGAAACCTCTTCCGCTGACGATTCGGTATCCGTAGGGGCTGTTTCGGTGGCTACCGTTTGAGATTGATAATCCACTGAACTGTTTTTTAGTAGCACTGATTTTATCAGAACGCGTTTTTCCGGAAGATTGGCTTCTGGTAATTCCAGCAAAAACTCCCCGATGGTAGCCGCTACGTCCATGCCGTCGGGCGAGGATTGATACAGCATCTGAATATTTTTCAGCGAGAGTTGATCCACAATAAGCAGTGGCATAACCGTTTCTGAATCGGGTTCTTCTGTGGATTCCGGAAATGGTTTGGTTTGCGCATATTCCAGGTAGCTGTCTTCCCATAGCAGCTTACTTACATGGAATTCCATGCTGTCCAGAGACAGTTTCTCTACTCTCAAGGCCACCTTTCCCAGCTCCAACCTTGAATCGATGCCTAAAAGGGCATCTTTAAAGTGCACCTTCCAATCCGTAATGTTCACGGGACCTAAGGCTATTTCAGGAAGCGATTGGGAATTTTCAGAGGTACTGGAATTGGAAAGCGTATCGGTATCGCTATTTCCGCCAAAAGCATCTAATAGGAAATCAAAATTAAATTTTCCTGTGCTGTCTCGTTGGACATTTGCCCTGAGCCCATCCCATTCCAGGCGGGAGACGGAAATTTCATTATTTCTTAAATAGGGAATCAGTTCCACCCCTGTTTCGAGCTTATTCGAAAAAATCAGGGTATCTCCTTTCTGGTCCTCCAAATAAAGGCCTTCCAGAAACAGATTTCCGCGGAAGGTAACAAACAAGCGATCTATAGAAACCTGGGTATCCGTCTTACCGGAAACATAGTTTGTCAATTTACCCACGATGATTCCCTGTACATAGGGGCTCCTGATTAACAGCAACAGCCCTACCACCAATAGCACCGCCACCAGAAGAACCCTTCCGGATATTTTTAGAATGCGGCGCGCTATTTTTCTACGATCAGTCAATGCTACAAATATGGCTAAAAAAAAGAGTGGATAAATCACCCACTCCCATGTATACTGTATTTAACTATTATGATGATCAATCTTTGTACCAAAATTTTCAGGAAATTAGAAAGGACAAGCATTTCCCGAAATGAAAAATCCAAGGGGAAGATTTGTGGTATAATATTGGAGCGTTCCCCTGACAATCTGTCTGTATTTTATTAAATTTGCGCTTTGAATGAAATTCAGCCAATGGAAAACATGATCAAAGATATCGACATTATCCGGGAGGAAGAAGAGAAAAGTTGTGATTTTAAGGTCACTGCAGAGGAGAATACAGGTAAAATAAAAAAGCTATACATTGAAAGTTACGGTTGTCAGATGAATTTTTCTGACAGTGAAATTGTGGCTTCCATCATGAAAGACAATGGCTTTGATACCACTTCGGATTATAGTAATGCGGATGTTATTTTCTTGAACACCTGTTCCATCCGGGACAAAGCAGAGCAAACCGTCCGGAAGCGGCTAAGCCAATTCAATCAGGCAAAATCCGAAAACCCCGAACTTACGATCGGAGTGCTGGGGTGTATGGCAGAACGGCTCAAAGAAAAATTGCTGGAGGAAGAGAAGCTGGTGGATCTGGTAGTGGGTCCGGATGCCTATCGGGACCTTCCCAATCTGGTAGGGCAGGCAGAAGCGGGATCCAAAGGAGTCAACACGTTCTTGTCCCGGGAAGAAACCTATGCAGACATTTCACCGGTCAGGCTGAATTCCAATGGTGTCTCTGCCTTTATTTCCATCATGAGAGGTTGCGACAACATGTGTTCCTTTTGCGTGGTCCCTTTTACCAGGGGACGGGAAAGAAGCCGGGATCCGCATTCCATCGTTAAGGAAGCCCGAGAACTTTTTGCAAAGGGCTACAAAGAGGTAACACTTCTGGGGCAAAATGTAGACAGTTACAAATGGTCACCGGAGGAAAATAACAAAGCCAGGCTCAATAAAAAGGAAACAGGAGTATCCGAAGTTATCTATTTTGCCAATTTACTGGAATGGGTGGCAACGATAGATCCCAGGTTAAGGGTACGGTTTTCCACCTCCCACCCAAAAGACATTACCGACGAGGTATTGACCACCATGAAGCGCTATGATAATATTTGTAAGTACATTCACCTCCCGGTACAGAGTGGAAATTCCCGGATATTATCCCTGATGAATCGAACGTATGATCGGGAATGGTATCTGGAGCGGGTTCAGAAAATCCGCGAAATCCTGGGAGAGGATTGTGGCATTTCTTCCGACATGATCGCAGGATTTTGTTCGGAGACCGAATCGGAACATCAGGATACACTGAGCATGATGGATCTGGTTCAATATGATTTCTCCTACATGTTTTATTATTCGGAACGACCCGGGACACTGGCAGCAAAAAAATTAGCAGACGATGTTCCACTTGAAGTAAAAAAACGACGGCTTCAAGAGATCATTGAAAAACAAAGCCAACTTTCCCTAATCCGTAACCAACGAGATATTGGCAAAGTACAGGAAATACTGATAGAAGGTCAGTCTAAACGTTCGTCCGAACAACTCAAGGGAAGAAACTCCGCAAACAAGGTGGTCATCGTCCCAAGAGGGCGTTTGAAAATCGGTGAATATACGAATGTACGGATCACCGATTGTTCCTCAGCTACCTTATTTGGAGAAGTAATCGATCGATAATCAGAACAGCAGTATGGTCCCTATCAGTGAATCAGAAATATTAAGTGTCAAGCAACGATTCGGAATCATTGGCAACAGTCCTTTGCTCAACCATGCCATTCAGGTAGCCATGCAGGCTTCTCCCACTGAGATGACTGTATTGATAACCGGCGAAAGCGGAAGCGGAAAAGAGTCTTTTTCTAAAATTATCCATTCGCTAAGCAAGCGCAGGCATGGGAAATTCATTGCCATTAATTGTGGTGCCATACCCGAAGGAACCATTGATTCCGAGCTTTTTGGTCACGAAAAAGGTTCTTTTACAGGAGCTCATGAAGCCCGGAAAGGGTATTTTGAAGTGACGGATGGAGGTTCCATATTTTTGGACGAAATCGGAGAAATGCCTCTGGGTACACAGGCCAGGCTTTTGCGGGTATTGGAGAATGGCGAGTTTATCAAAGTCGGCTCTTCAAAAGTACTCAAAACCGATGTACGGGTAATAGCGGCCACCAATGTAAACCTGCTTAAAGCAGTGGAAAAAGGGAAATTCAGGGAAGATCTGTATTACCGGCTCAATACGGTCCCCATATTTGTTCCCCCTTTACGTCAGCGGGGAGAGGACATGGTGCTGCTGTTTCGAAAATTTACTACTGATTTTTCTGAAAAATACCAGGTAAAACCAATTGTATTGTCAGAAGAGGCAAAAAACCTGCTGACAAAGTTCCCCTTTCCCGGAAATATCCGCCAACTCAAAAATTTAGCAGAGCAAATTTCGTTGCTTGAGCAAGAAAGGGATGTAACTGCCGAAACCCTAAATAAGTATTTACCGAAAGAGGGCAGCAGTCTTCCCGCTTCCTTGCCCGGAAATAAGAGGCAGAATGAAAGCCATACCGATTTTTCGGAAAGAGAAATATTATATAAAGTCCTTTTCGATATGAAAAAGGACATGACCGAACTTAAAAAGTTGATACTCGAATCCTACCGATCGGGAGGTCTGGACCAGACGATCATGAAAAAACATCAAAATCTCTTTGATGATATGGACACGGGCTCTGCTTATGAGGAAGGCCCGAAGCCGTCAAAAAACCTTCCGCTGGTGTTGGAATCTAGGAGCGAAAATAAAGGACATCCGGAGGAATCTGACAAGGTCAGAAGCAAGTATGAGGAGGATATTATTGAGGATATTGTTCACGAAGAGGATGATCACTCCCTATCGTTGGAAAAAAAGGAAAGGGAATTAATTACCCGAGCTTTAAAAAAACACCATAATAAAAGGAAGTATGCGGCGATGGATCTGGGTATTTCGGAACGGACGCTTTACCGGAAAATCAAACAATATGACATCTAAAAGGAAAGCCACGATCCTTCTTACCTTCGCTGTGTTTTTCTGGGTCAACGCATGTAAAGTAGAATACAGCTTTACGGGTACCACGCTGGATTACAATGTGACGCAGTCGTTTTCAGTGGCCAACTTTTTCAATGATTCAGGAGGAGGTCCGGCGAATATGGGGCAATTATTTACCGAAGAACTCAAGGACTATTTTCAACGAAATACCCAACTCGAACTCATTCAAAACGGAGGGGATCTTCAACTTTCAGGAGCTATCACCAGATACACGATTAGTCCTCAGGCCACTGTATCCAATCCAAACAGCAACCAACCGGACCGTGCAGGTCAAATGCGAATTACGATTAGCGTGGAAGTAGATTATGTGAATTTGGCAAATGAGGAAGAAAATGGTAAAAAAACCTTTTCATTTTTCCAGGATTACGATCCCCGAAACACCTCTCTTTTGCAGGTCGAAACCGAACTGGTTGAAGTCATTTTTGAAAATATCATCCAGGATGTTTTTACCTCGACGGTGGCGAATTGGTAAAAAAATAACTATATTAATGCAACGTAATTTAAACCGGAATGCTGTGAACTCACAAGAATTTCTATCCCTGCTTCAAAAAATGGAGCGGTTAAGTCAGGAAGACTTTGATACTGCTCAAAAGCTACAGGAAGATTTTCCTTATTTTCTGATACCAAAAATAGTGGGTGCCAGGTACGAGTGGGATCACTCATCCGGAACCGCCACCCCTCAGTTGCATGGGGCGGCAGTGCTGAGTCCCGATCGCAAAAGACTGAAAGGGCTACTCACGGGGACCGTTTTACTTCCCATTCCGTTTTCCGCAGATGATGCCAGGCAATCTGAACCGGAGGATAGAGAAGAGGCACCTATCGAAACTTCGGTTGATAACGTAGAACCAACACCTCAAACCCCTTTACCAGATGATTCCCCTTCTACTTCTTCAAGACCTAACCGGGATGAAATCCTTAGACGACTAGAGGAAAATCTCAAGAAAATAAAAAATCACGACCCCCGACAATCGGGGAAAGGCCCCTCTGAAAAAAAAAAGGAGGATGAGACGCCCCCTGTCTCTGAAAAAGCAGAAGATGAACTGAGTGCCCCTATAGCCGAAAAGGAACAGCGCCAACTAATCAATCAACGCATTAAAGAACAAAGGGAGTTGATCGCTAACTTTAAGGAAAAGCCCATCCGGTTACCTAAAGAACAGATGGATGAGCAGCATGACCAACCCGATTTGTCCGAAAAAAGCACTCATTTGAATGACAATATGCTTTCCGAAGGTTTTGCCAGGTTATTGGTAAAACAAAACAAAAAGCCAGAGGCCATCGAAATATATAGGAAATTAATATTGAAATTCCCAGAGAAAAAGACTTACTTTGCAGATCAAATTGAGAAATTAAAAGCATAACCTCATACCTCATGTTTACAGTACTAATCAGTATCATTATCGTTTTAGCCGTATTGTTGATTTTGGTCATATTGGGCCAAAATTCCAAAGGAGGCGTGGGAGCAGCGTTTGGCGGTAGTGCTTCTCAAATCATGGGGGTGACCAAAACGGGGAATATACTTGAAAAAGCTACCTGGGTTTTGGCAATCGCCATTTTGGTACTTTCATTGGGATCGTCTGCATTTCACCAGACCAGTGCTCCTTCCGGGTTTAGTTCTCCCAATGTAGAAAATGCCCAAAGACAGATGCTGACTCCGTCATTTGATGATGAATCCCTGCTGCCTTCGGAAGATGGGGATGCCGGTGATTTGGAACTGGAGGTCACTCCGGATTCCATTGAATAGTAGGAATTTGCCCAGAAATTGAAGGCCTGTTTTTTACAAACGGGCCTTTTTTATTTTTTCACCGAAATTTATTTAAGGCCCAAAACGTTGAAGATAAACCGGAATATGATTAATTTAACGTTTTAACAACCATAAAAAATCAACCAAACGCACGATTTATGTTCGAAAATCATCTAACAATGGAAGATTTGGGCGCTGACAAATGGCCCAATGTCATCTTGTGGGCTGCTCCAGCGATGTTCTTACTGGTCTTTATAGAATGGGGAATCAGCTTATATCAAAAAAAGGACACCTACGACAAGAAGGATTTTATGGCGGCCACTACCATTGGTTTGGTGAACGTGGGTATCAGTGCGCTGCTTAAAGTTTTTATTTTTGGAATTGCCTTGTTTTGCTGGAACATTGTGCCCTGGAAAATACCTGCCACCTGGTGGTCGTTTATCTTATGTTTTTTTGCCATAGACTTCTTTCGATACTGGGCGCATCGCGTGGCACACGAGCAACGTTTTTGGTGGGCAACGCACATTACCCATCACAATTCTTCCAAATATAATTTCTCGGTTTCCTTCAGGCTGGGCTGGACCCAACATATCAAAATCATCTTTTTTGTTCCGGTGATGCTAATGGGATTTCATCCATTTGTGTTCTTCATTTGTCATCAGATTGCGGTGCTCTATCAATTTTGGATTCACACAGAATACATTAAAAAGCTCCCAAGACCCATCGAATACTTCTTTACTACGCCCTCCCACCATCGGGTACATCATGCGAGTGATGCCCATTACCTGGATAAGAACTACGGCTCTACGTTTATTATATGGGATCGAATTTTCGGCACATTTATGCCGGAAGGAGAAAGACCGAACTATGGTATTACCAAACCTGTCACTTCTTACAATCCCGTCTACCTTAATTTTCACGAATGGGCGGATATTGTCCGCGACTTAAAAAAGGCTAAAAATGCCAAAGAAGCCTATCAGATACTCTTTGGAAAGCCTGGGGACGAAGTGATAAAAAACCGAGAGCTAAGAGAAAAGGGGATGCAGGAAGAAAGAAAACCAACTAAAGCAGTGGCGACTGCTCCCACTCCCATACTGGTGAGCAATGAAAATTCGTTGTTGAAAAAAGAAGACTAAAGGTTAGTTTGAGCCATAAAAAAAGGAGGGAAATCCCTCCTTTTTTTATGGCTCAACATATTTTAACAGCAAACGCTTGCTTACCGGAAGCAGGCTTTCTTCCAAGGGTACCCGCTGGGCCGAATGAATTTTCCAGGTAGAGGGATTTGGCAAGTCAGCAAACTTTTTGATCAGATCCATCTTGATGCGTTCGTATGTAAGCGTCAAACTCCTTTTGACCGATTCGATAAAACGAAGGGCAATTCCCCGAAAGCGATCCACGCTGTTCTGAAAAAGACTAATCTGATAGCGGTATATGTACACTTCCCTGGAATGGCTATACGATAGCAACGCATACCCCTCTTTCTGATAAATGGGAGTCAATCCAACCGGTTCTATTTCCAACTGGCTTTCGATAAAGTCATAAATTGTTTTACCTTCTTCTATTTGCTGTTTGATTTTTGGTAAGGAGTACACAATGATATCCCCCAGTTCTTTCATGATATCATCCTCTTCCATTTTATTCTTGTACGCTATTTTCATTTTTTTGAAGTCAACCCCCTCCATTTCCTTAGGCAGTGCCAGTTTGAGTTGATTTCGATTTTGCTCCAGGTGGCTGAGCTTTTGATGGTGAGCAATCAATTCGGTAAGTGCAGGATACAGCTTTACAGCCTGAAAATTTTTATTGACGGTTTTTAGGTACGCCAAAAGCAGGTACTTCTTATACTCAAAATCAATCCATCCTTCTGAGATCCAGTTTTCTGATAATTTGTTCATAGCTCAACGTTTTTATACAGGTGATAAAATTTACGAAAATGCGCCATGTCATGCAATAGCATACCGAAAAAATGACAGTAAAAAAATCCCGCTCTCCGGGGCACTGTCAGGGATGGAAATGTAAGTAGGACTTTATGTCAGGAAAAAGCCTGTGTTTAGAATTGGCACAGAAAGTGTGAGTAGGGAAATCGTATTGTAGAATTCAAACTTTAAAAATAACTCAATTACAATGTCTAAAGTTAACATCCAACCGCTAGCGGACCGGGTTTTGGTAGAACCCGCTGCTGCAGAAGAAAAAACAGCTTCAGGACTTTACATCCCTGACACTGCCAAAGAAAAACCACAAAAAGGCACCGTAGTGGCTATCGGTAGCGGCAAAAAAGACGAGCCGTTAACGGTTAAGGTCGGAGACACCGTTTTGTATGGCAAGTATTCCGGAACGGAGCTTACCGTAGAAGGTGCTGATTATCTGATCATGAGAGAAGCGGATATATTCGCTATCCTGTAAGGATCCTTTAATCGAGTTTAATTAATACTAACGAAAAAAGAGTAAAAAATGGCTAAGGAATTATTTTTCAACACCGACGCAAGAGATCGTCTTAAAAAAGGAGTGGATGCGCTTGCAGACGCTGTAAAAGTGACACTAGGTCCCAAAGGCCGAAATGTAATTTTGGACAAAAAATTCGGTGCTCCCACCATTACTAAAGATGGCGTAACCGTTGCAAAAGAAATTGAACTGGAAGACGCGATTGAGAACATGGGTGCTCAGCTGGTGAAAGAAGTGGCTTCTAAAACTGCGGATGACGCGGGAGACGGAACCACCACTGCTACTGTTTTGACCCAATCGATTTTTTCTGTTGGAATCAAAAATGTAGCCGCCGGAGCCAATCCTATGGACCTCAAAAGAGGCATCGATAAGGCGGTGACTTCAGTTGTAGAAGAATTGAGAAAAGCTTCCAAAGAAATTTCTACTTCTAAAGAGATCGCTCAGGTTGCAACTATCTCTGCAAATAACGATGAGGAAATCGGTAAAATGATTGCAGATGCGATGGAGAAGGTGGGTAAAGACGGTGTAATAACCGTTGAAGAAGCTAAAGGAACCGAAACTGAAGTTAAGACTGTAGAAGGTATGCAGTTTGACAGGGGTTACCTTTCTCCTTACTTCACCACCAATACGGAAAAAATGGAAGCGGAACTGGAAAACCCATACATTCTTATCTACGATAAGAAAATTTCTGCTATGAAAGAATTGCTTCCTATTCTAGAGCCCGTAGCTCAGTCTGGACGGCCTTTGTTGATCATTTCCGAAGATGTGGATGGAGAAGCACTTGCCACCTTGGTAGTGAACAAAATAAGGGGCGCACTAAAGGTCGCTGCTGTGAAGGCTCCAGGATTTGGTGACCGAAGAAAGGCCATGTTGGAAGACATCGCTACACTTACCGGAGGCACCGTGATTTCTGAAGAAAGAGGTTACAAGCTTGAAAACGTAACCATTGACTACCTGGGTACTGCTGAGAAAGTCAACATCGATAAAGACAACACTACCATCGTCAATGGTGCTGGTGAAAAATCAGCTATCGAAGGTCGAATCAATGAAATCAAAAGTCAGATAGAGAAAACCACTTCTGACTATGACCGGGAAAAACTTCAGGAGCGATTGGCCAAATTGTCTGGTGGTGTTGCCATCTTGTACATCGGTGCCGCTACTGAAGTAGAAATGAAAGAGAAAAAAGACCGGGTAGATGATGCCTTGCATGCCACTCGCGCCGCCGTTCAGGAAGGTGTGGTAGTAGGCGGAGGGGTTGCCCTCATCCGTGCTGCTGTTGCTCTTGAAAAACTTAAAGGTGCTAATGAAGACGAGGATACCGGAATCAACATCATCAAACAGGCGGTTGAGTCTCCTTTAAGAACGATCGTTTCCAATTCTGGAGGAGAAGGTTCGGTAGTCATCAATAAAATCAGAGATTCTAAAGGTGATTATGGCTATAATGCCAGAACGGACATTTTTGAAGACTTATTCAAAGCAGGTGTAATTGATCCTACCAAGGTGACCCGATTGGCACTGGAGAATGCCGCTTCTATTGCCGCATTGCTATTGACCACTGAATGTGTGGTAGCCGATATTAAAGAGGAAGCTCCTGCCGGTCCTCCAATGGGAGGCGGAGGAGGAATGGGTGGAATGATGTAATCCATTCATCCCTTATTTTCAAAAGGGGAAAGCTGTTAGCTTTCCCCTTTTTTTATTTATTTGTACCTGAAATAGAAGAAAATGTTTTTTATTTTCATCTCATTTCATCCCTCAAAAAGGGAAATCGCAAAAAATGAACAGAATATTTTAATACTGAGATTATAGTGTTAAATTTCAGAAAATAGAGATCGAGCGAGAGAATAGTTATTATTTTAAAATCAATGTATCCATTCGATTTAATTGTTTTAATTGATGATGACCCTATTAATAATTTAATCAATAAACGGTTAATCAACAAGTTACATTTATCCCCCAAAACCATCGAATTTTTAGAGGCAGAGCTGGCGCTTGAGTATCTGAAAAATCCGGATTTGGCAAAAAAGGTATTGATTCTGGTGGACATCAACATGCCTGTAATGAACGGTTGGGATTTTTTAAGCCACTACGTTGAGCTTGAAAACAAACGAAATGATCGGATCATTATGCTATCAAGTTCCATAGATTTCCAGGACCGCCAAAAATCAAAAGAGTTTCCGTTTGTAAGTGGATTCATTGAAAAACCCCTTACAAATGAAAAACTGGAAACCTTGATTTAGGTAGCTGCAAGAAACCAAATAAAACGTTATTCTTTCTAATAAAATTATTTCTCCATCCGTAACCAACGGGCTCCATGTGGCCGGAGCAACACAGGTTCGTTAAAGGAAAGTTGCTCCCCGGTGACCGCATCCTCCATTTTAACATAGTCTGAACCTGAAAAAATCAATTCTGCATGTACTTCACTTGCATTTTCATTCATTAGGAAATAATGGTCACTATCCGGCCCGGCAAGGCGATAAACGATGGCCTGTTCACTCCTTAGTGGCACCGCTATTCCCTCGGGAAACAACTGGCCCAGGAGGCGCTGTTCGGCTATTTTTTGAAAAGGCCTAAAACAAGCTCTGGCTGCCTCGTACCCAATCAGGATAGCCTCTCCCCTACCTTTTTTTCTTGAAGTTACGGCTACTTTTCCGTTATCGAATCGCTGCCTTACTTCGGCGGAATGGGGTTGCATATCCGCAATGGAACCTTTGACCAATTGCCCCTCAATATGCCACTCCCGATTAATTCCAGCGTATTGGTACTCCCGCAACACCAGCCCAAACAACTCGGCAAATTCGCTGTCTTTTCCCCTTGGAAAAAGAGCCGAGTTTTCATCCATCCAGGCACCCGGCATGTCCATTACAAGACGGCCTCCTGCGGACACATAGGCATCCAGAATCGGTAACAAGGAAGGGTCCAGAGCCAAAACTGCCGGTAAGTAAATAAGGGGATACCTTTGGGCCAACCCGGCTTCGAGGTCCTGTTTTGTCAGGAACTCAAAGGGGATATCGGCATTGATCAGTGCCCGGCAAAGCCCGACCCTTGATTCCATGGGGCGGTATCGTAAACTGTCCTGACCCTTTAAGGATAGAGCGGTCCACATCGCTTCATTGTCCCAATCAAAAAAGATTCCGACCTGTGGTTCTTTGTGTAGTGACCATATCTCCTCCCGATGCTTTTGCATGGCCCGGGCAATCTTGCCTACTGCTACGGCCCGATCCGTCACTTCATTTTGATGGTCCAATAGGGCATATTCACCCACTTCCGCACCGGCACTTCTTACGGACCAACTCCAAAGCCCCCAACCCTTAAAACCAGCAGCGAGCATGCTTAGGGTAAATTGTTCCATTTCAGGCGCATCCACGGTGAAGCCCTTATTATTTTGACCAAATTTTTCCCCACCAAATTGCTGCGGACCGCCAGTGGTCTCCCAGCCGCCCGTCCAACCGCCTTTAAACATATCCTGTATATAACTGGCCTGCATGTACACCGTAGGCCCCAATTCATCCTGAACCTGATCAAAATGCCAGGTAAAATGAATGGAAGGATAAAAAGATCCCGCCTCGGTCATGGCATCGGCAATTCCAGGAAAGTTAACTCCAAAATAAGCATGTGGGCGAAACAGACCCAATTCCCCTCCTGCCCGGTATGGTGCTACTGAGTCAATTTCATGGAAGGTCTTGATCCGCTCCTTTAAAGTCGAAATGCCATAATCTGCTTTAAACTTGAGGATGTCCCGAACGATTCGCAATTCCCGGTGATTATGATCGCTCCACCTTTCTTCAAAATCATCCCAGGAATCATAAGGACGCCCTCCCGTAGCCAGACCATGGTGATGTTGATTATGGGCATGGTTTAGTTTTGCTATAGATCCATATGCTTCCCTGGCCCATTGTACAAATAACTTCTTTCCTTGTTCACTTAAATCCATACCCCGTTTCCCTACCAGGGGATCATAGGCAGAGCTCGATCCTCGAATACGCTCTCTGTTACCTGTTTCCCTAACCTCCCGGGCATAGGTCTCTATCCGTTTTTTTAAGACCTCGGTTTGATAGGCAATCATGTTGGGATGCCTTCGTACTTCAGATAAATCCATGCTTGCCGGTAGTCCTACTTTACGAGTCAGCTCCGGTGTAATGGCCTCCCAGCCTCCTTCGGCATACCACCAGGGAATCAACCCTTCCTCCAAAGCGATCAATTGAATCGTTTCCAGTGACCAGTCTGGTAGGGGCATTATCTGTTTGAGATTGGTAAAGCCTAATTCCTTCATTTTCCGGAAATGCTTCCGAATTTCCTCCTCCCCTTCTTCGGGTCGCTGAATATAGACCACGCCAGCTGGAACGGGTGCTAACGTTCGAAATTTTTGCTGTAACGGAGAGTCATGCATGCTATCATACAGGTCGTGAAGAAAGTCATGGTTTTCCTGGGCAGTCAATGTTGCTGTCAGAAAAACGCTCACTACCAGGCATGCCAGAGAAAAGATGGATCGGATACTTTTCATTGTTGGTTATTTATTTCTAATGCTACGGTTAATTCTCCCACGGATAGATGTCCATTTTCCGGCAGGTACTCCACCTTAGGCTGCGGTTTATCAGGAGCTTGCAAAATCATCAAAACCGACAGGTTTCCATTCATTTTCAGGTCTATGGCCTTGCTATGCGTATACGATTTCCCATGCCAGATAATTCCAGGATTCAATCGGGAAAGGTTGCCGCCATAGGCCACAGACGTTTGGTTTACCTCCACCGGTTTTGCGGAACCTAGGACCATCACGTGAAGAGTATATCCGGTCGGTGTATGGATTTCATACCCTTTTTCATTGGGAACAATTTCATTGAATTCCGGTGTATTCAGCCTCCAAATCCCCCCGTTTTCAGTCATATCTTCTACTAGAAAAACGGCTTCTGCACCAGAGCGCTCATCGTAATTCACCGTGAATTTGCGACGTTGACGAATCACTCCCATACTACTTCCTTCTCCGACGGCAAAACCGGAACCAAATTCGCCAAATTGGTAAGTTACCAAATTACCCGCATCCGGATGGCCGGTCTCTTCCGGTTTGGGTTTATGGGGAAAAATATTTGTTTGCCCGGCAATTTTACCCGTTCTCCCAGCCCCGATTACCAGTGGAACTCCACCGCCAATAATCCGGAAAGTATTCACATCCGGCCCCTTGTGTCCGGCTATCCGGGTGGAGGAAGTATTGAAAACCGCTACGACATCCTTTTCATTCGCAAATCGATTTCTAAAAACAACAACTCCCTGAGTGGTATCGGCATGGGTAAGCCAACCGCTATCTGCGGGATTTTTTTTTGCTATTTCTTCGGGATAATATAATATGCTGTAAAGAGAGCTATCGCCCAGATAATCGTGCATCCACTTGATTTCGGAAAGCTGGGATCCGGGGTACAAGCGGAATGCCATTCCCAGAAAACCGGTACCCAGATTCAAATTATCGTCAGACAGGTCCGGCTTCATTCCAATCAAACCCTCCCTGACCGGGATAGAAACCATGGTAGCTGCCATTGCTTTGATGGACTGCCGGGTGTGGGGAGCCAGTATGTCCAGTGCCAATTCGCGGTTTTGTCGTCGGTTTTGAAATGCTATTAGAGCAGGTCCGATAAAAGACCAATTGTATAAATGATAGCCGATACTTTCTGCGTTCCATCCTTCAGGATAGGTATTTTCCTTCATGTGATCCATTAACCGCTTGGTAGCATCCCAAACCAGTGGATCCATAATGGACGGGCTGTCCGGATGTGGGTTATCCCATACCATCCCGGCAAACAACGAGGCTCCCCAACGAACTCCCATCCAATTACTGACCAAGCTATAATTAGCCTCTGCTCCCATATTTGCCTGGGTGGTGAACGTCAGTTTGTACAATTGCCTGTTGACCTGATTTCTCTTTTCTTGCGACCACCCATTGTAGCAAAAGTCATACGTGATGGCCAAGGAACGTAGCACTGCAGCCCGGGTAAGCCCTCTGGACACCGGGTTATTAAAAATAATTTCGTCTTCAAATAAACGTGTCAATTGGCTAAAAGCCTGGTCCGCAAACCGGTCCTTCCCTGTAAACAAATATAAAATGGCCAGTTTCTCTGCCAGTAAGGCTACCTGCCTGGGAGCTGCGTCCTGCTCTTGACTCAGAGTAGTAAAAAGCTCTCCTACTTCCTGATTGTATTGAGACAATAATCCTGAATCGGGGTTTTCAGCCACTTTTGCCCGTATCATCTGTACTTCCTCAGGCAAAAGCAATCCCCGGGGATGCTCTCCTGTGGCATCAGCATCATTCAAATCCGAAGTATCGATCAGCCAATCCAAGGTCTTCTGTTGAGCTACTACGCCGGATTCATTGTAAATTGATATACAAAGAAACAGGATGAACATCTTCCAACTTTTCCAGTCTCCGGTTTTACTCTCTTTCAATGCCTTCATCGTCTATTTTCATTTTCCAAAATTTACCATCAATGGATAATTGCAGGGAACCAGCCCCAACCTGCAACAGATCTGAGGAGTAAACCCCAGCTGTACTCCAGTGGTCAAAATTCAATTCAATACCATTTATGGCTCCCGAAGCTCTCAAACCGTCCGGATGGTAATTCATCAGCAAGTCATCCCCCAAACTGGTGCGGTAGGCCACTACCTTGGAGGTTGAATTGACTTTTAATTTTGAATCTCGTTGCATTCGACTTGTAAATTGATGAAAATCCACAAACGAGTTCTTTTCGTGAACTTCCAGGGCGTAGCCGGAAAACGGACCCGGAACTACCAAAATAGAATAATTTTCCAAAATGGCCTGCTTCCCACTTATTTTATTTTCTCCGTCAGATTCAATCCAATAAAAACCGGAATTAAAAGGGCTTATTACCAAATACACCTGATCTGATTCCAAAAATATTTTCCCGTCATTTTCGTGAATTTTCCCGCTATTGCTGGGTAAAAAAAGCCAGCAGGCTTGTTGAAACCGGGCATCTTCCATCCATTTCTCAAAGCCTCGCGTTCCGACTGCAGGTGGATTTCCCATTGCTTTCAGGGATTGCTTTCCCAGAGAGGTACGCATTTTGTAGGCCTCATTCTTTTGAATTCCGCTCCTTGCTGTCTCAGCTGCGGCGACAAGCAGGGTTTGTTTGTGTTGCATGGTCTGGGTGTAGGGGCTGTGTCCGCCCGGCCCTAAATGGAAGGGCTGTCCCCCTCCTACCGTACGGGGTCCCTTCGCTGTCCGGAAGACCAAGGACCACTGCACCTGTTGGTTGGGATTGTCCAGGCGGCTTAAGTAGATACTTCCCAAGCCAACGTTTTTACTCCCGTAGAAATACTCCTGGGCATCATTCTCCCGATCCATATGGTAAGTGGGCCGAGAGATCTTTAATTCCAAAGGCATTTCATATTCTTTATGATAAAGTTTCCATATCAACGAATTGGGGCGGTAACTGCTGGTTAATTGATGTAGCGATGGTGCCGTTGAATCCAGGGGCCGGCTTCCAAACCACAGGTGAAACATAGAGCTTAGCTCACCCCCCTGGTTCATTTGAGACGGGCCTCTTTTCTGCGCACCTGCCAGGGCTCCATCGTAGGTTTTTACGGCAAGGGTGATTAAGTAATAATCCAAAATGGCCCGGGCAACGGCTCTCATCTCCGTAGTTTTGGAAAAATCATAAATATTCAGTAGCGCTTCCAGGCTATGGGGGTAATATATTTCCGAATCGTATTCCCCATTTCCGGTTTTCAGCAATCGTTTCAGGAAATCAACAAAATAACCATGAACCAGGCTATCAACCCGTTCGACTGACTGTCCCGATATCAGCGCATCATCGGGAAAATGATGGGCGTACACCGAAGCCGCACTTCGCCACATGATCTTATGGTTTTCAGTACCTCCGTCCTGTTTATTCCCACCCAGCAATTCCCCGGGCTCTCCCACCAGATCGTGTGGAGTAGACAGAGGGGCATAGACACGGTAACCATCTGAGGGCCTTGACAAGTCCGAATAATTTGCAACGGCTGCTTGAAATGCCTGTCGCCAACCAGAAGACATCGTATCCGCTAATAGTGGATAAAACCGCGCCCAGTTTTTCGCTGCAAAATGGTATTGCTGGTTCATATTTCCTGGGATAGCCAGGAATGCCTTAAGTAATGAATCCCCTGGGTCTAATAGCAATTTAGCAGTTGCGGGTATCAGGTCCTTTTTTAAAGCATCTCCTCCAAACCTAGTTATCTCACCATCTTTACCTCTTTCTTTGGGACCAAAATAGCCAGTAGGGCCCTGCTGAAACCTTCTACCGGTATAGGGAGAATAGATGTACTCCCCTTCCACCGCCCAGGTTTTAAAGGAAAGACCCGTATCCGGGCACATGGCCGTACCCTGAGCCCTTTTGCCCACTTCACGATCGGCCAGCGCTTTCAGTGCTCCTTCCATCCTCTTCTGAAAGCCCACTTCATCCGGGTAGCTATCCGGGGACCATAAATGCTGCGCATTCAGGGAAGTGAAAAAACCAGTAAAAATAGAAACGTAAAAGCAAAGGAAAAGCCCGATGGCGGGCTTTTCCATTTTTAGAAACCAATCCATCCGTCTACCGGTCAACATTCGGGTTTAAATCCAATTCATTTTGTGGTATGGGTTGCCAGGTCCGGGAGGTCCAGGGAATGCTTCCTGTCCCCCTGTCACCATTTGGGATTTCCTTTTCCAGCGCCTGCAGGTAATACAAGCGGTCATTTTCGAAAACCAATTCTTTCATTCTTTCCACTTCAATGATCTCTTCAGACATGGGGCCCGTATAGTTTTCCAGTCCGGCCCGGTTTCTTACTACGTTCAAATCCCCCCTTGCTCCTTCCTCGTCTCCTCTGGAAAACCTCAGAAAAGAACGTGTCAGGTAGGCTTCTGCTGACCGCATCAGCGGCAGGCTGGCAACCCGGTTGGATGCCTCCGGTTCTCCTGCCCGGTACCACTTGTGCCCCCAAACTTCCCTTTGATTTAAACCCTGATAAGCGGGTCGAGGGTCCTCATTGGGGCCAAAAGAAATGAATAACTGCTGATAACGCTTATCGTTCATCGCTTCCTCATGGTTATCCCATCCTGTCATGGATTTAAAGTGTTCACTTAGCGACATGATTTGATTGTTGTTAAACCGGTCGGTGAGGTTCCATCTTCCGTTTGGATCGGAGTAGCCCAGCCACCTGGAAACGACCGGAGGTTTCCAATTCGTTTGTGAACCCGAAGTCACGTACTGGAAGACCACTTCATTTCCCTTTACCCCAAACTGATCCTTATTCCAGGCCTCTATGGGATCCTCATCCAGCGGGTATCTCCCGGAATTGAGGATCACATCTGCATGCTCCTCCGCCTGTTGCCAGTTTCTCATTTGGAAATTTACCTGCATGGCTAGAAAATGGGCCGCCATTTTATTTTGCCGGTCCACAAAAGCAGGAGGATCCCTGTCCGGATCGTATTCCTCGGGCAGGAGTTCTATGGCCTGGTCCAAATCGGCCAGAATCTGATCGTAAACCTCCTGAACGGTGGAAGGTGCGGGATTATCAAATGCCGAATTAGGCAAACGATTTTTGATGATGATGGCAGGTGCATCATTGTCTGCTCCGTAAGGGGAAGCAAAAATTTTCACCAAATTAAAATTCACCCATGCCCTTAGCCAATACGCTTCACCGAGGATTCGCGGAGTCCAGTGGCTTTGTTGGTCATCAAAGGCCCCATTTCTGTCGATCCAGTCTATGACCGCATTAGCGGCCAACAATACGGCATAGCCTGCGTTCCAATTTCGGGTGGGTTGAGAATGAGCATTGTTGGAAAAATCCCGATTGTACCAGTCAATAGCATCCTGACCCACTACCCCGAGATCATCCATTAATTTCCCTACATCAGAGATGGTCGCCGAATAAATGGCCTGGTTGCCATGAATACCTCTAAAACCACCAGATCCACCGGCCACCCAAAGGGCACCGTTTACTAATTGTTCCAAATCCTGGGTATTTCTGGGATCAGCAAATCCGTTGGAAACCACCCCCACATCTTCCAGCCATTGATCTTCACATGACCAGCACAAGGTCATAAGCAATAAAAAGACTGTTTTGAATGTATAACTTTTGAATCTTATCGTTTTCATATTCTTTTTAGTTTAGGTTTAAAAAGTAAATGAAACTCCTCCGGTAATGGTCCTTAACTGGGGAAACGGACTCCCACCAATAAATCCCTGCCGCAGGTTTCTGTTTTGCCTGTTGGAATCAAAATTGGCTACCTCCGGGTCAAATCCATCATAGCCGGTAAATGTCAGCAAATTGGTGGCATTGACATACACCCTACCTCCTTTGATCTTCGCCTTGGAAAGCAGAGAGGCAGGTAAGGTGTAGCTCAGCTGCACATTTCTGAGTCGGATAAAGGAACCATCCTGCAGGTAAAGGGAGGTGGACCCAGGTCTTGCCATCGGCTCATTTTCCCGGGTTCGCTTCAGGTAACTTTGCCGTGGTAAGGAACCGTTTGGATTATCAGGGGTCCATACCCTGTCTTCCAGATCAGCCCTGAAATTGGACCCTCCGGATACTTCCACCCGGTTATCATCATACAAGTAATTTCCTCCCTGGAAGGAAAAGAATACCGTCAGGTCCAATCCTTTATAGGAAAAGGTATTCTGCAAGCCACCAAAATAGGTGGGTAAGCCACTTTTTCCTTCAAATTCCACCCTGTTTTGCTGGGCAGCGGCCGGGGTCGCCAAAATGGTTTCTCCGGTTTTTTCAATGATGCCGGTTTCGTTAAAAAGGTCCTGATTGATTTCGTAAATGTATTCGTAACCTGTTTCCGGATCTATAAAGGCGTGTTCGGCCATGAAGTAAGTACCCAGTCGGTTGCCTGTCCTGGTAATGGTAGCTCCCTGTACGATGCCAAGATTATTTTCATCCAGTCTGGGAACCAGGCTCATCACCCTGTCCTTCACCAGCGTCAGGTTGAAATCTGTACGCCAGCTAAAGCCTCCGGGGCGGTCTATGTTGACCGTATTCAGGGAAATTTCCACTCCCTGGTTTCTCAAATCCCCAATATTGGTCCATATGGCTGAACTTCCCAGCAGAATCCCCTGGGAAGGAGGGATGGGATTGAGTAACAACATGTTTTTTACATCCTGCTGGTAGAATCCAACCGAACCGCTTATCCTTGATTGGTAGGCTTCAAAATCCAGGGAAGCATCAAAGGTATTGATCTCTTCCCACTGAATATCCGGAACACCGATGACGCTCTGAATGATACCTGATCCAAAAGAGTAGGCTGGCCAGGTAACATACCGGTTTTCTAGTACATTGGGAATATCGGCATTGCCAGTTCGGCCAAAGCTCGCCCGCAGCTTCAGAAACTCTACCGGGCCCAAATTACTGGCAAAATCCTCTTCACTAAGTATCCATCCGGCAGAAAGGGCAGGAAATTGACCGTATCGGTTATCCCGACCAAACACCGAGGCACCATCCCTTCTGAAACTAGCCATCGCATAATACTTTTCGTTAAAGTTATAATTCAGCCTTCCAAAATAACTCTGTATTCTGAATTCCGGAAAAGTACCGGTGACCAGGGAAATGACATTATCTCCTGCCGTTTCTCCAATATTGAAATCCGAGGAAACCAGGTTTTCAGCCCGGGCATCGGTCCTGAAAAAATTCCTCCTCTGACGCTCTACCCCTGCCACCAGCGTAAAACTATGATCCTCTATTTTTTTGGAATAGGTAGCGTAGGCGTTTAGGTTCAGATTATTCCTCAGGGTATTACCTACTTCCCCATACCTGGAAATCCGAATGGCATCACTGACATGGTAAGTAGATTTGGTGTACCAGGTATCAATAGCCGCTTCGGCTCTCAGGCTAAGCCCTTCAACCGGAGCATATTCCACAAATACATTGCTGATATTCCGGTAGTTCTCTGCTTTATCAAAGTAATTGGATGGAAGGTTGGCTACAATGGGGTTCCTGCCCCCAAAGGGATCGAAATAACTGCCATCATCCAAAAAAACAGGCAAAACCGGAACGGCTCCCCCCAGGGCCGATCCGTATCCGCCCCTGTTTCCCCGGTCCGGCCTACCCCCATTTGGATTCGCCTCATTGCTTCCTCCTAGCTGTCCCCTCTGGTTTTCAAAATAATTGAAGTTGCTTTTGATACCTGTTTTGAGGTTGTCCAAAATATTAAAATCCAGGTTAGCACGTAATCCATAGGTTTGTAAACGCTGTGCGTTCATCAGGCCTTTGTGGTCCTGATACCTTAAGGATAAAAAATAAGAGGATTTTTCATTGCCCCTGGTCGCTGATACAGTTACATCTTCTATAGAACCCTGGCGCCAGATAGGAGACAACCAGTCCGTTCCTCCCGAAGCGGCCACTTGCTCTACCATCTGCCGGGTCAGGTATTGGTTGGGCGTATCTATAAAAGAACTTACCAAACCACCATCTACCACAGGATCCCATGGCCGGTCAAAACCATCATTGGCAAATGCCTGGTCCACCATCCGCAACCATTGCGCTCCATTGGCCAGATCTACCATATTGGCAGGTTCCTGAACCCCATAACTGTAATTGAAATTTACACTGCTTTGCCCATCCTTTCCGGATTTGGTGGTCACCAGGATCACACCATTGGCCCCTCTGGATCCATAAATGGCTGTGGCTGCAGCATCCTTCAGGATTTGAATGTCCTCAATATCGGCAGGATTGATGGACATAAAAGAATTGATGCCTCCTTGCCCGGTCAGCTCCTGGGTAAGGGGAAAGCCATCTACTACGATCAGGGGCTCAGATCCTGCTGAAATGGAGGAGGTACCCCTGATCAGAATCCGTGAGGGAGCACCCGGTACACCGCTTCCCTGATTTACCTGTACACCAGCCGCGCGACCTTGCAGGGCTGCATCAAAGGAAGGCACCTGCACCTTTGCCAAATCATCTCCCTTGACAGAGGAAATATTACCGGTTACCTCTCTTTTTATCTGACTACCATATCCAGTCACCACCACTTCTTCAAGCGTAGTATTGTCCGGTTGCAGGGTAATGTCAAAGGTATTGCCTTCGGATAGGCTAACTCGCTCACGCTTAAAACCAATAAAGGAAAATATCAGGTAACCCTCTTCCGGAGTATCCAATGAAAACCTACCATCCAAATCCGTCACCGTTCCGGAAGAGGCTCCTTCTACAAAAACAGTAACACCAGGTAATGGCTCTCCTTCACTATCCCGTACGATACCGCTTACCGTTTTAAATTCCTCTATAACCGAGGCTTTTTTAGAAGTATTCGTAGTCCGCCTGTTTACGGCGATGGTCGAATTGATTTGTTTGAATTTAAGATCAGTTTTAGAGGAAATTTCAGCCAGCACATCGGCCACCCATTTTAATTCGGGGGACAGGTTTACCTTTTGGTCAAGATTGACATTCCTTTCAAAATAAAAAAAATGGAGCTCGCTTTCCCTCTCAATAAGATCGAAAACTTGCTTTACGCTAAGGGTTTGGTCATTCAGGGTAATGCTTATTTCGTCGATGCTCTTCACTTGTCCGTTAGCGGTATGGGCCACCACGGAGGTCATGGTCATCAACAAACAAGCATATCCATACAGCACATATTTGACTGACATAAGTAGTATGCGTAATAAATTTTTCATAATTTAGAACGTTAGATTAAACATGATTTATTCCACTTTTGAGGCAGTTTTCAGCGTCTACTGTGTTGCCTCAGAGATGTTTGGTCTTTCTTCCGGTAAGGTATGGCAGTACTTTACCGGATTTTTTTTTCATAGGCTATCTGGTTAAAAGGTAATGATCACTTTTTTATCCTTAGATTGGTATTGAAACGGTTCAGAAAATTGGATGGCATCCAATACGTTTATGAGATTTTCCTGATTTTTGAAAGTTCCCGTAAAGCCGCTTCCTTGTGGAACTTCTCCCCTCACCTGGATTTCCACCCCATACCATCGTTCCAGAATCCGAATCAGTTTTGAAAAAGATATCTGGTCGAAATGCAGCACTCCTTCCGTCCAATAGCGGATGGCATGTAAGTCTGCATCAAATATTCTAGTGGTACGTTCTTCCCCCTTACTTACCGCCAATCCTTGTCCCGGTACCAATATTTCCTTTTGATCCTGTCCCTGTATATGCGTTTCGATGCTGCCGCTGGCCAAGGCAACCGATACAATCTCCTCATCCGGAAAAGATCGAATGTTAAAAGCTGTTCCCAATACCCGAGTTAAAATTGAATCGGTCTGTACTGTAAAAGCATGTATGCTGTCTTTGGCTACCTCAAAATAGGCCTCCCCTTCCAGGTAAACCTGTCGGTTAGAAATAAACTGTTTCGCAAAGCGCAATGTACTCTCGGAATTGAGGTACACCTTTGATCCATCTGGAAGGTGTATTAAAGTTTTTTTACCTGCCGGGTTACTTTTCTCCACCCATTCTATGGCTGGCTCTTCTTGCGTAAGTAAGTTCTCATTCGGCCGGAAGATGAAGAAAAATAACCCCAATCCTACTAAAAATAACAGCGATGCTGCCGCTGCCCACTTATAATAAACCGAAGACGTTCGCTGCCCCGGCTTCCGGAAGTTGGATTCTTCTTTTGATAAGGTTCCCATCTGCTGAAGCAATCTCCGTTTAAGTGCTTCGTGGCGCTCAGGGGTTAGTCGAGGAGATAGACCTGAATCGGCACGGGACACCTCCCGGTCGTACCACTCCGAAAAATAACGATCCGACCGTTTACTTCGCAGCCATTTGGCTAACTTTCTGCCTTCCCGCTTTGTCAGGGTACCTTTTCCTAATTTTTTTAGCAATGATTGGAACATAAAGCAAAGAGATTCCTTTACCTTATAGTAGCCATGAAAAGAACTTTTTGCTTAAAAAAACTTGAAATTTATGACAAAATTAAAAATAACCCCTGCAAGTTTTCAATATGAAAATAAAAATGGGGTTTCTATAAAAAATTAATAATCCCTGTTCCCACCCAGAGCAGCAATTTGTCGGTTGCTACTTTTGACCTTAGCGTTTTATTGGCCTGATACATGCGGTTCTCCACTTTTCTTTTAGGAATTTTAAGCTTCTCCGCGATCTCATCCATTGTAAGGTGATCCTTATTTCTGAGTTCAAACACTTCTCTTTGCCCTCTGGGCAGCAAGGCGGCCCATTTGAATATCAAAGCCATAAAATCTTTTAACATAAGTCCATGCTCCATCTCAGCCTGATCGGCTACCGGGGTATCCAGGCTTTCCAATTGAACAAAGACCTTTTCCAGGAGTAGCTTTTTCTTTCGCTTAATAATGTAGGATTTGGTTATTTTATAGAGGTAGGCATTCAGGCTTCGCTGCGGGTCCAGCGTTGCTCTCTTTTGCCAAAGTTTTAAAAATACCTCCTGAATAATTCCCTCTGCATCTTCATGCCTCAATCCAAATTTTCTGGAATACCGATACACCTGACCGGCATATTGATCAAAGAGCAGCGCAAAGGCTCTATCCGTCCCTTCTCGTAATTCCAGAATAAATTTCTCCGTGTTTATCTCTGGTTGCTGATAATCCATCTCAGGTTATTTTTGGGAAATTACCATTCAAATCTACAAAGTAAATTCTCATTTACAAATCCTTAACACCTATCCAAACTACCATGCCCCTCTCATTTGTTTAAAAATAACGACAGAAAAAGTCTGTTTTTAGTCCATTTTTTCTTCCTGATAGTACAAGCAAACTTCCTCTTTACGAATCCCCACATTGATTTTCTCGGGGCTTTCTGCCAGTTCTCCGTCAATGTGAAAAGGTGCCTGGTCCGGATTCGAAAGGGTTAACGAATCGCAGGACCAGGTACGGACGAAGTCTAAATGGCTAAAGTCTTTTCTAATCAGGCCATAAGTCAATTCCAACCAATCGGATAATCCCTCCGGATTAAGGGCAATCACTTCAAATATTCCGTCATCCATACGACTACCTGGGTTGATCGTAGCTCCTGTACCATATTTTGAACCGTTGGCTATTACCAGCATTTTTGCATCTACCCATTCGCATTCAGCGTTTGTCTTCACCTGAAATCGATACGGCTTGATCTCAAAAAAACTTGCCAGGGAATTTTTAAAATAGGAAACCATGCCCCGCTCATCTCCGTCCTCAAATTTTCTTATAAGATCAGCGTTGATACCCAAATCGCAAAGATGCAAACACACCTGTCCGTTCACTTCTAGCAGGTCCATTGGTTTACTTTTCCCCTGGTCCAGAATCCTCAGGCTATCCTTCCAGGATTCAATACCCAGACAAGTGGCCAGGCCGTTGGCAGAGCCAAAGGGAATAGGTAGCAAACAACATTCTTTACCTTCTAATGCCTGTGCGACCATTTTGATCGTACCATCTCCTCCGCCAACTAAAATCAATTCATAATCCCCCTCTTTTAGTGCTGTTTTAATCTTTTCTCCGTCATTCTCCCCTGTGGTTTTCCATAATGTGAGGGTATATCCTGTCACCTGATCCAAAATGGATTGGACAATTTCATCTTTGTCAGGCAAATCCCCTGAAAAAGGGTTGAGCACAAAAAGAGCCGATTTTTTCATAGTTGGTAAAATTGAATGGTATCAACGGTTAAAATAAGGCCTAATTAGTTAGTACCTGCCTCAAATATCGCAGTAAACTACTTCAAGGCAGATCATCTGCAACCTACCTTAAATAAGAAACCTGGCTTCGCTCAGGGATGGTAAGGTATTCTATAAATGCTTTAACAAAAACTAAACCAGTAAACAAGTTCGGGTAAAAAATAAACACAAATACAGGATTTGTCTGAGCCTTTACTGAATAATAACTCCACTTTCAGAGGTTTTTTCCTTGCCTATTTAAAAAAACGCAAAGGGCTATGCACGAATTGTGCATAGCCCCTGCTTCGCATTAGCGAATTATTCGCCTATTTTAGTTACCAAATAGGAAGGATACTTCCCTGTTCCTTTTGGTTTTTGGGAAACAAGTTAAAAACCGCTGTGAATTCATGAATCCTTCCAGGCAGCTGATAAGATTGAGCCAGCGGAAATTCGTAGACATATCCCAAACGCATGCGATCGGTCAATATCCCAAATTGCAGGTTGCTAGAATAGTTGAACCGATGTCCCCCTCCTATCCAAAGCCGGTCCATTAATAGCGTTTTCAGATTGATGTCAAATTGGTCCGGTAATCCTTTCTGCGTCCGGTAAAAGGCATTCGTAATGAGTGCCAGATTCGGGGTCAGCCGTTCCCGATAGCCCGCCTGTAGCATTTTACTGGCCGGGTACCCTTCCATAAAATCATCTCCAGAACTTATTTTTCCACCATTCACCCGGTGCATGCCGTAACTCAGGTAATAATTCGGATGGGTAAACGCCAGCCCCAGGTTGAAATCCAAAACCTGCATGGTTGAAAATGAACCGATGTAGTTGCCCAGCGTCGCATCGTTTTGCTCCTCTACCGTAAGGGCATTCCCATCCAACCCTATTTGCTGGTAATTTAGGCCAGCTCCCAACCGCAATTGGTGGTTTTCGGTAATACGTACCCGGGATGCATAACCCAACATCAACTCCGTTTCCTTAAAAGCCCCATAGGTATCGTGCAGCAGGTTAAGGGACAGGGCGTTTTGGCCCATTCGAGCCGGATCCTCCAGGCCTGCGAGTTCACCGAGATCCATCTCGGCACTTACAAAGTAGGTTTTCGGTGCTCCTTCCAGCCCTGCCCATTGGTTCCGGACAAAGCCCCTCAGCGTACTCCCCTCGTAACCTGTCAGTCCGGGATTAAAATAACTCTGAAAATGCGAAAACTGACTGATGTATTTTCGGGACTGTGCTTGTAAGCTAGTCGCCGCCAACAGTGCTACCAATCCGGTAACCAATAGCTTTCGCAGCAGATGGGTCTCTAAAAATTGCTTCATTTTTTCTGTATTAATGCGGTAAAGAATAATAGTACGGTTTATCACTTTCGGAGTAGGTTTAAGATTCCCATTCTCTTCGCTCCTGTTTCAGTCACCTCCAGTATCCAGGTATAGGCTCCGGCTGGCAAGGCTTTACCCCGATAGGTTCCATCCCAGCGGATATCCGGATTTTCGGTGTAGAAAACGCGCTCTCCACTGCGATCAAAAACCTGAAGACGAACACCACTAAAGTGTCGAAGGTCTGGAACGCCCCAGGTATCGTTGGTACCGTCATCTTCCGGTGAAAACGTATTGTACACGGTCAGGGTGTTTAGATCGATTCTGTTGCGGGTCAGATCCAATTGCTTTTCCAGTACATTTCCATCTCTGTCAGTTACCCGAACCAAAATGGAGAAGGTGGTTTGTCCTGCTACCCGCTCAGCGCTGCTCCAGTAAAGGATGCGGTCATGAATTTCAAAATATTTGTTATCCAACGCGCCCGCTACCAGCTCCAATTGATGGATGGCATCTACCGGATCGGTGATAATCAGATTTCCGATCTCAAAGAAATGCTCCGTCGTTTCCGGATCAAATTCCTGATGGCTCAAAGTAAGGTCCTCTGGGGCTGGCTTTTTCAACACCTGAATATCCAGGTACGCTTTTTCGTATTCCTCATACTGGATTCCATCCGCCAGTTGCAATTCCCCGGTAATCGTGTACAAGCCACTGCTATAGACATCCAACCCACTGGCATCCCAATCTACGGCCACTTCCAGAATCTGTCCATCCTCAGTTAAGACGGTAAGCATTTCGGGTAACTGCGGCTCTACGGACCAGGGGGTTTCCCTCTCGGGCAGGTTATTGATCACTGCAAGTCTGGAGGAAACAATGGTGAAGACGGCTCCCTGGAATTCGAGCTGATAATTGGCATTGACAGCGAGATCCCCCAATCCGATCGGGTAATCTCCAACCTGTTCCCCGGGTGCTCTTTCCAGTGTGCCTGAAAGAACCGATTCGTCATCACCTGCCTGAAATCCTTCGGCACTGTATTCCAGTTGGGGATCCCCGGTTCCAAAGACTTTTGTCTGATCCAATGCCTGAACCGACAAGGTAGCCTGAGAAATGGTAAGGGTTCCTCCTTCCAGGCTGATGTCGTAGTTCGCATCCGATCCCCCGGTCAGGGCAATCGGGTAAGTACCTACATTAGAGCTTTCAGTCGCCGTGGTGCTAATACCCGGCTCCTCGCTCACTTCCGTATCCCCATTGACAAGACCGGTATAAGTAAACGTCAATCCTGGATTCGCTTCCCCATACACCTTAGACTTATCATCTGCCGTAATGGTCAAAGCCGCTTGTGTTACTTCCAATTCCCCGGCTACCAGGCTGATGTCGTAGTTCGCATCCGATCCCCCGGTCAGGGCAATGGGGTAAGTCCCTACATTGGATCCTGCTGTGGCAGTCGTGCTAATACCCGGCTCCTCGCTCACCTCGGTATCCCCATTGACCAGTCCGGTATAAGTAAACGTCAATCCTGGATTCTCCTCCCCATACACTTTAGACTTATCATCTGCCGTAATGGTCAATGCAGCTTGCGTTACTTCCAGTTCACCCGCTACCAGGCTGATGTCGTAGTTCGCATCCGATCCCCCGGTCAGGGAAATCGGGTAAGTCCCTACATTGGATCCTGCTGTGGCAGTCGTACTGATACTCGGTTCCTCGCTCACTTCGGTATCCCCATTGACCAGACCGGTATAGCTAAAGGTCAAGGATGGATTCGCTTCGCCGTATACTTTAGACTTATCGTCTGCGGTGATGGTCAATGCAGCTTGTGTTACTTCCAGTTCGCCCGCTACCAGGCTGATGTCATAGTTTGCATCCAATCCCCCGGTCAGGGAAATCGGGTAAGTCCCTACATTGGATCCTGCTGTGGCAGTCGTGCTAATACCCGGCTCCTCGCTCACCTCGGTATCCCCATTGACCAGTCCGGTATAAGTAAACGTCAATCCTGGATTCTCCTCCCCATACACTTTAGACTTATCATCGGCGGTGATGGTCAAGGCCGCTTGGGTAATTTCCAGTTCGCCCGCTACCAGGCTGATGTCGTAGTTCGCATCCAATCCCCCGGTCAGGGCAATCGGGTAAGTACCTACATTGGATCCTGCTGTGGCAGTCGTGCTAATACCCGGTTCCTCGCTTACTTCCGTATCCCCATTAACCAGACCGGTATAGCTAAAGGTCAGGGATGGATTTACTTCACCATATACTTTAGATTTATCATCCGCAGTAATGGTCAAAGCCGCTTGTGTTACTTCCAGTTCCCCAGCTACCAGGCTGATGTCGTAGTTCGCATCCAATCCCCCGGTCAGGGAAATCGGGTAAGTCCCTACATTGGATCCTGCTGTGGCAGTCGTGCTAATACCCGGCTCATCACTCACTTCCGTATCCCCATTGACCAGACCGGTATAGGTGAAGGTCAGGGATGGATTCGCTTCACCATATACTTTAGATTTATCATCCGCAGTAATGGTCAAAGCCGCTTGTGTTACTTCCAGTTCACCCGCTACCAGGCTGATGTCATAGTTCGCATCCAATCCCCCGGTCAGAGCAATGGGGTAAGTCCCTACATTAGATCCTGCTGTGGCAGTCGTGCTAATACCCGGTTCATCACTCACTTCCGTATCCCCATTGACCAGACCGGTATAGCTAAAGGTCAGGGATGGATTTACTTCACCATATACTTTAGATTGATCATCTGCCGTAATGGTTAATGCAGCTTGTGTTACTTCCAATTCACCCGCTACCAGGCTGATGTCATAGTTCGCATCCAATCCCCCGGTAAGGGCAATGGGGTAAGTCCCTACATTAGAGCTTTCAGTCGCCGTGGTGCTAATACCCGGCTCCTCGCTCACCTCGGTATCCCCATTGACCAGACCGGTATAGCTAAAGGTCAAGGATGGATTCGCTTCGCCGTATACTTTAGATTTATTATCTGCGGTGATGGTCAGGTTGGCTGGTGTTATTTCCAGCTCACCCGCTACCAGGCTGATGTCGTAATTCGCATCCGAGCCCCCGGTCAGGGCAATCGGGTAAGTACCTACATTGGATCCTGCTGTGGCAGTGGTGCTGATACCCGGTTCCTCGCTCACCTCGGTATCCCCATTGACCAGACCGGTATAGGTAAAGGTCAGGGATGGATTCGCTTCGCCGTATACTTTAGATTTATTATCTGCGGTGATGGTCAGGTTGGCTGGTGTTATCTCCAACGTCCCATTCACATAAGTAATATCGTAATTTGTCGTAACGTCATTATTCGAGCCATCGAGGATCTCAGCCGTACTGATCGCATTCGTACTTGTACCTACATTGGTCAGACTTCCGGTTACCGTCATTGAGGTAATGGTTTGCCCTGCTGCCAGCACTCCTGATGAAATGCTGTAACCATTGTTGGTCAAAGCGGCTCCGTCATAAACCTTAACATCGCTGTCCGCCGTAATTCCCAAGGTTCTTGGTGTAATATCCGCGCTTAATCCGGTAGGCTGCGCCAAGCTATAGTTTGCGGCAGCGGAACCACTAATCGTGTACCCTGAAACAGTAATGGCTACCCCGGTTCCTACATTGGCATCGGCAAAAGTGAGTGCCGGTGTACCTTCCAAAGTAACCTCATCTCCGGTTTCGATTGCGTCCAAACTTGCTGTGCCACTGAGCGTGGCAGTAGTTGTACCGTCGTAAACTTTATCATTTCCTGCCAGGCCGGAAATAGTCAACTCCTTGGCTACTATTTCCCCATCTGTCACAACTGTATTTTCAGGAGCCACATAGCTGGCCGCATCAGTGCCTCCAAGCGTATACACCACCGTAATGGTTTTTCCAGTCCCAATGGAAGTGTTTTCATAAGTCGCTTCCCCGGTCACGGTAACCTCGTCTCCCGATCGAATTCCCGATAGTAGGATATCCGCAACCGCAGCACCAATAGTACCATCATAGGTTTTTGAGGCAGTCAAATTCTGACTATTTAGGGTCAATTGGATAATATCCTGATACCGGTATAAGGCATAGGCGTTTCCAGCTTCCAAAACAGGATCAAAGGTAGTTGTCATTTCATCCACCTCTTTTCGGACATTGACAACACCGCCTACCAAATCGGTAAGACCTGTACTAGCAGGTTCTGAACCACTGTACAGTTTTGCAATACCGCTTGCACCTGTGGTAATCGTCGGAGAACCAGATACAACTATATCTCCACCCGTTTCGGTACCGATGGATTCGCTATTACCTGCATTAAGAATGATTGCATCGGTAGATGAAGAAGAAGTGGACACATTTCCAGATAGAATGAGGTTCCCGCTTTCGGTCGCAATCTCTATCTCGCCAGTTGCTAAAATACTATTTAGCGTTAACTCATCACTATCGAGATAGGTTAACCTACCAGTATTGGCTGTCAAGCTATTGACATTATTTCCTGAATTGGAAAAATCATAGACAACGCCTGCGCCTAAGAGTTCCAGGTTATCGGCGGTAATTACTCCGGAATAGTTGATAAACGTATTTGAACTGAACGTTATATCGCCGTTAAATGGATTCGCACCATCAAATCCGATCGCACTACTTGTATTTCCCGTCGATTGGTTGATTCCCGCTACATTTGTATTCGCTGAGGTACCCACCAGGCTGATATTGCCCGTTTGAGAAACAATTTGCTCTTCGCCACTTCCAAAGAGGAATATTCCTCCATACTGTCCATTGAAGCCTGAACTAGTCAATTGCCCTGTGACATCAATTGCCCCGGAAACACTTCGAATGATGACTTCACTATTGGCATTCCCAAAGGTATAAAGGCCAACACCTGCCCCATGTGTCTCTTTATTAAAATCCGTTTCACCATTAATGGTGATCGCTCCGGAAGTACTTTCAACAATGGCTGAGGTGTTATCCTGAATAGTGCCCATCAACAAACCGTAATGCCAACTTCCGTCATTATCCGTTCCGGTGGAAATCGCTTCCAGGTCGATATCTCCAGCTCCGGACGAAAGGGAGCTTTGCTCAATGTACACACCGTTGTAACCAGTGGGTGCCCCGCTAACCCCCTCAGCTATCCCTGACACGAATAGGTCGCCATTATCTGAAGCAAGGGTTGATTTAAAAATGGAAACACCATTTTTAAACGAATTACCTGAAAATGAATGCGTGGCATCTGCGTAGGAGCTCCCATCCCCTACGGTCAAACCATTCCAAGCCGTAGCACTTTCCGCTCCTCCGGCCATCCAAAGATGCCCGCCATTGGTTTGGATGGTTGATTCACTCAAAAAGATGGAGCCGGATTTATTTGCGTCCGCATCAGCCCAAAGAACCAACGATGCACTTTCACCTGCCAAACCAGCCATACTGGATCCGTCATTCATAGTGACATTGGTGGCAGATTGAAGTGTGAGTGGATCATTGTAGGTATTCGAGCCAGCGATCAGGATTTCTCCGGTCTGATTGTTTCCAATCCGGATATGGCTGAATCCATTGACAAAGCTGGTTCCCAAAAGTGAGGAAGGAAGTTGGAGCGTTCCCGATGCCCCGCCGATTCCCACGGTTACTGCCGGAGCAGAGGGTGAAATACGTAATTCACCCGACCCGCTTAGCAAAGTCGTTGTAGTAGAACCTGTCCATCCATTGGTATTGATTTCGATATCTCCCGAAGTACCGCCACCGATTTTTGTGCTTGCTTGTAGCGCCAAGGCTTCTGATCCGGCGATTCCCAATCCGGCCGTTATCGTAATAGCTCCTGATACCGAGGTCACATCTGTCTGACCTGTAGTCAACCAGACCCCTCTGGCAGTCCTCCCGGACGGTGCGGTTGTTTCCTGATTTTCTCCAATGATTTCAATATTTCCACTTTCAGAGGATACTACCATTCCCCGAGTTCCGGCAAAAAGCGTCACTCCTCCACTATTCATGAAATCGGTGGTATTTCCGGTATAATCCTGCGCCAGCCCATTCAGCAAAATATCACCGGATTGGGAGTTGACCAGAATCTGGCGAGTGGAGGTCTGACCCGCTCGATGAAATAATATTCCGTACCGGTAACCACAAGCGGTACATCCCGAAATAGGCTGGTCAGCCGTCAACCGGGCGACACCATTGATTTCGATCCTTCCGGAAGTGGAAGAGGTCTGCGAACCGTCGCCCAGGTAAACCCCAACATTAGCACTGTATTTTACACCTGCTACATCGGGGGCATATTGATCACCACTGATGCCGTTCATCTCGATATTTCCCGTGCCAGTTTGAATGGTCACCTCCTTGTCAAGGGTGATTCCGTAGTAGCCATTTTGATTCCCGGAGGTATTGTCCTCGGGTATGAAAGCCTCACTACCGACCGCGTAGCTATCCCCGACGGTCAGTCCATTCCAGGTAGCGGTACCACCTCCGCCTCCCATCCAAAGGTGACCCCCATTGGTGGTAATGGAGGCAGATTCCCTCAACCAAATCATTCCGTCATCATTGCCATCGGCATCTGACCAGAGAATCAAGGGTTCACTTTCACCTGAAAGACCGGTAAGACTAGCCGAAGCAGCCATCGATATATCCTTTGCAGACTTAAATACAAGATCATCTTGATAGGTTGTATTGCCCCCCATTTCGATTTTTCCGGTATTCTCCGATCCAATCAGGACCTGGCTAAAACCGTTCTCAAAATTGGTAGAAAAATAGGAGGAAGCTATTTGCAAGGTACCCGCAGCACCCCCAATTCCAACCGTTGTACCAACCGTTCGGGGCCTTACGGTGAGGGTGCCCTGCTCTGATCTTAAACGAACGCCCGCAGCGAGATTTAGTTCATCGGACTCCAAAAGTATAGCTCCATTTATAAGGCTACCAAAACCATCTCGAGACTCGGCCGTGCCATTGGTGTAATCGAGGTCAATTGAATTTGCGTGAAAACCTTTAACACCTCTAAAGGTAAGGGTGCCAGTACCTACCCGAATAGTAGTTCCATCAATTCGTAGTCCATCATTGTCAGCGTTGGCAGAAATGGCGGAATTTCCGCCTCCGGTTCCAATCAAATTGATATTTCCTATTCCGGTAGACGAAATGGAAGAATTTCCATCCATTCGAATACCGTGGTTTTGCCCGCCATTTGATCCGGCGTTTTGGCCACCTCCTGTTCCCTCCAGGTGAATGGAATCTGCAGCAATGATGGATGAATTCTCTACTCCGATTCCCCAGTTACCTCGGTTGGTATCCCCGCCTGTACTTGCATTTCTAGAGCCTATTCCATACATGCTGATGGTCTCCCCGGTAAAACCCATTCCATTTATTCGGATACCGATTCCAAATCGATAATTTGTTTGCGTGGATTTTCCATACAGGTAAATATTCCCCGTTCCCGCATTGATCTCATTTCCGACAGCATTGATACCAGCATAGGTTTGCGTGGTACCGGAAGCACTATTAGTTAAACCAGCCGCAAAACTATCTCCCACCGTCAGACCATTCCATGTGGTGGATTGGTCCCCTCCTCCGACCCAGAGGTGGCCATTATTCGTTCCAATCAAGGTATTGGCATCAAATAGAACGCCTCCAACTTCATTACCATCAGTATCAGACCAAAAAACTAAATTCAGTTTACTTCCTGTAGCTCCTGTCCTTCTAGTGTTCAATACTACAATATCCCGACCCGCTTTCAAACTCAAATTCTGATCTACATTAAGATTAGGCTCCAAATTGGCATTGATAATGATATCAAGTTCTGCCAAAATAGAAGGATTATAGGAATCAAATAAGGTTGTTGCAGTTGTCAATGCTGGTAAAAAATCCAAGGTCGATACGCTCGGGTTTCCCAGCAGCGGCTTTAGTACCCCGTTGTTCAAGGTCCAGTTTTCCTCCGAATCACTAGCTCCTCCTATAAGCGTAATCGTGCCGGTGGGAGCCGCTGCCCATTGAGCAATCGGGAATCCGTCATTCTCCGTACCTGTGATAAACCATTCAGAATTAAAATCCCATCCTGCTATTGTAAAGGTACCTTTATCTCGCATCGTAGCGGTATTTATCCCCGTAATGGGATCGGTACCAGAAGCAGTGCCTGTACCTACCGCAGTAGAAGTGCTTGACGTTATTGTATTGAAAAAGTTATGGTTGAGCGTAATTCCTGTTCCTGAAAGTACCCCTAAAAAACCACCGATACTACCACTTCCACCAGAAGCTGCTCCTGTTGCGAAATTATTTTCGAGCATTGGGGTATTCCCTACATTATTGTTCAAAAGCCCTACGAAACCTCCAGCACCCTGGTCAAGTGTGCTGCTTCCTTGAGAGACATTTCCACGCGCATAGGAATTTTCGATAAGATTAGTTCGGCAAAGTCCTGCAAAACCTCCTGTTTGCCCCCTTGTCCCTGTGGCAGTGACATCTCCAAGTGCATAGCAATTGGAATAGCTGCCACCGCTTGCGTCTCCGACAAAACCACCGAGATTTCTCCCTGCACCCGTTACGGTCACATCGGCCCCTGAGTTACTTACAGTAATGGTCACCGCGTAACCAACCAGGCCTCCTGCATCCGAAGCACCCGTCGCAATCGAATGGACTGTTCCACTAACAAATACATTACTGACCGAGGTAGTTCCTTCAGATCTACCAATTAAAACCGCAACACCAGAACCTCCATTGATTGACGCATCTACGACCCGGAGGTTTTTGATGGTTGCGTTTTCGGCTACGCCAAAAAGACCAAGGTTACCACCTACAGAATTTAAACTAAGGTTTGAAATGTCATGACCCCAGCCATTGTACCCCCCTGTAAACTTGATGCTACTGTTCCCGATAGGGTTAGGTAGTCCGGACGCATCAATATTAGCGGTCTGAACAAAGTACTCGTCCCATACACCCGGTGTCTGACTCAGCCAGAGCAAGTGCTCTGCTGTAGCTATCCGATAAGGATCCGCCTGCGTACCGATTCCCTGATCAGGGGTAGATGCCTGGGCAGTACTATAAGCAATCATGGACAAAGCAATAAAAATTAAGGTAAAAATTTTTTTGCCTTCTAAATAAATCGATAAATCTGGTTTCATGTTAAATTCTATTTCGTTTCATAGTCAACCCCGAGTAAAAAAATTGTGAAATGCTTCGTTACTCAGTTCAAAAGTGTGAAAAATTTGTATTAATGATGATTTTTTATCGTTCCAAAACCCGATTTCGAAACAAAGACTTAGTGAACCGTAAATATGGTTTTTTAAAATGCAAAAAAGATTAGTGTATTAAATAAAAGGAATTGAAGAAGTTCCGCACAAGATTGTTTCAAAACAGGAAATGAAACATCCGCTCACCGCCACGAAAGGTTAAAAAATCAATTTTACCGCCAAAAAAACCAGGGTACTGATAGAACGCGGCTTTCCAGGCCTCTTGTTTGAAAAATAGCATGCTTCTTACCCTTCATTCTCCTGAAAAGCCTTCCAATATTCGTTTGGACTCTTACTGTATTTTCTCTTGAATGCATTAAAAAAAGTAGTTCTACTACTAAACCCGCAATGCTCACCCAGAGCTTCCAAAGTATAATCATCTAAATACCCTTCTTCGATTTTTTTCCGGGCCAAACATACCCGGTAATCATTGACGAGGGTTTTGAAATCCGAATTAAACTGATGTCGAAAATACAAAGGTAAATCCCGAACAGAAACTCCCAACTTTTTCGCTAAATCGCCTACCAAAAGGCCCTGTTCCCGGTATATCTGGTCCCTGTCAAACAACTCCGCTAGCTGGAATGTCACATTTTCGTCCAGGTTGCTATCGTCTCTTTGGAAACCCGGCTCCTGTTTCAATCCCTTTGAATACTCCCCGTTATCCATTTTTAGAGAAACCTGGTTCTGAGGATGTCTCCTCTCCTTCGACTCTTCCAAACCTACATTCCATGAAAAAACCTGCTCCGGTTTCAGGTGAATATAGAGGCTCAGTACAGATATACAAATTAAAATAATATGAGACCCGTAATTCTGAACCAATCCCAAATCAGTTTCAAGCACCATTCCGGCAAAGAAGGCGACTCGGAAGGCAAAATACCCCAGATTTATTCCTCCAATAAAAAAAAGGGCTACCAGCAGCCAGTTTTTGGCCCAAGACTTTGTCAAGGGCTTAAAGGCTGCGGGACTGACCTTAAAAAGAATCCAACTGCTTGTAATAAAATACCCTATCATCAAAACGATCCTGGCGGAATTGACCAAAACCGGATGGACAATCCCTCTTGCCAATATATCCAATTGATAGGGGCTACTTAGTACCTGTTGTGCGATAGCTCGTTTTTCTGGCTCGGAAAGCAGGTAAAAAGGGGTCAATTCAGAAGCATGCAAAAGTGCGGGAATAAAATGAAGCCAATCCCATTTTTGGAGTCCTGCCAGATCAAAACAGTTGTTTCGAATGAAAAAGTAAAAAAAAGGTGCGGCCAAAAAACCCAGGGGACTACATGTACGCATCAAATGGGGCCGGTCTAGAATAAATCCCATTTGGTACCAGAGGACAAATACCAGAAAATACACTCCATAAAAAAGCAGGGACCATCCCAAAAAATAATTTCTGATTCTGCCTTTGTTTCCTTTCAAGATCAGGACCAGGGCATTCAGCACTGAGAATGAAAGGATAAGCAATTTGAAAATCAGGGCTCCGGACATTTGATAATAAACAGAGATATTGTGGTTTTAAACAGACTTAATTTCGTTACTCATCTTTTCATCAACGAAAGTAATCGCTTTCTATATGATATACAATTTAAATCCTTTGAAATACCTTTGGTCAAATCAAAGAAATAACCCCACTGCCGGGTGCTTACTCCTCTGGGTTTTGTGTCAATGATGTCGGTTGTATTACCCGGAATTATTTTTATTCGGTCGGGAATCTTGTACTTCTTCAGTGATTTTTCTTACGGTAGCATCCATTTCATCACATGAAACCTTTAGTTGACTAAGCCAAAACATTAAATCATCAAGGTTCTCTTTTTGGGTTTCAATTAAATGGATAATCCCTAAAATTCTGGATAAAGGAGCTCGTACTACATGCGATTGAATCCAGGCAATATTTTTTAATTTTTCATTTTGTAATTGAATTTGTTTAACATATTGCCTTCTGCTGAATGCAAATTCAATACTTTTATGAAGAATACCTGCCGTTACTTCATCCTTGATCAGAAAATCATCCACTCCTAGTTTGAGACTCTCCTTTGCCAGGGAAAGGTCTGAATAACCTGTCATGATTATTATCGGCATTTGAATCGTTGAAGAAAGTACTCCTCCAATTAATTTCATTCCCGACAAGTCCGGCAGGTTCAAATCAAGTAATAAGAGATCATAGTTGAGCGTAGTCTTTTCTCCAACGATTTGAATAAAATCACTAAATGTCTCAAATCTGATAATTTGAACCGTATTAAATGCTTCAATCAGATAATCCTCAATCAGCACAAAGTCTCCCTCATTGTCTTCTATGACCAAAACAGACAGTTTACTATTCTTCATATTATTTTGCCAATTTTATTATTGGGCCAATACCGTTAGCTGTAACCAAAACTCTTCGATTTTCAGAATAGCATTCATAAAATCATCCATTTCCAAGGGCTTTTGCACATAACTGTTACAGTGGTTTTTGTACGCCCTTTCGATGTCTTTCTGATTGGAGGAGGTAGTCAGCATAATCACCGGAATTTTCTTTAGGCTTTCATCCTTCTTAATCACCTCTAATACTTCAAACCCGTTGAAAATAGGAATATTGATATCCAATAAGACCAAATCAGGTCTTTGGACATCCGAGAAGTTAGCCCTCTTCTTTAAAAAATCCAACGCTTCCTGTCCATTTCTGGCTACGCTTACTTTTGTATTCAACCTACTCTCCTCAAATGCGTCAAGGGTGAGTAGAATATCTCCTTCATTATCTTCTACCAGAAGGATATGTGCCAATTTTAAATTCTTTGTCGTCATTTTTATATAATTACTTATTTATTTGATATCGTAAAATAAAAAGTGGAACCCAGGCCAGGAGTTGAGGCTACCCACATCCTGCCACCATGCAGCTCTACTATCTTTTTGCAAACAGGCAAACCTATACCATTGCTATTCTTATCCGGTTTTAGAGATTTAAACATCTTGAATATATTTTCAAATTGATCTTCGGGGATTCCTATTCCATTATCTGAAACTTCAAATTGAACCTCATTTGCAACTACTTTATTTTCAATACTTACCATAAGCTTTCCATCGCCTCTGTATTTTATGGTATTACCTAATATATTATTAATCAGACGTTTAAATAAAATCGGGTACACAGCTATTTCCTCTACTGAAAGATTAAAATTTATGGTATGTGAAATATCCTTTAAATCATTCTGAAAAATGCCTATCGCCTCATTAAAAAAAACACGAAGATTCACCACCTCTAATTTTTCATTCGACGTTCCTGTTCTTGAATATTCAAGGAGGTTATCAATCATCATATTCATATGATTAGAGGCTGAGACAATCACCTCAAAATACTTTTGTATTTTTTCCTTATCTAATTGATCACCTTTTTTCCGGATAATCTCCAGCAAAGATTTAATATTACGAATAGGCGCCTTTAAATCGTGAGATGCGACATAGGCAAAATCTTCGAGCTCCTGATTAGTCTTTACTAGGGCAGTTCTGGCATCGACTATATCCTGAATAGGAGTACCTTCAGGAATCACGGCAACTACGTGTCCCTGCTGATCCTTCAGAGGTTTTAGGTTAAACAAAATGGTCACCGGATTTTTATCTTTATCCCATACCGCCACTTCGTATTTTACTTCCTGCCCCATAACAGAAGTTTCAATGGCCTGCTTCAGATGATGTTGCGAATCTGTGCTGATTTGCCACCAATAACAGTCCCAAAACTTCTTTCCAATGACATCTTCCGGCACAAGCCCTGCAAACTCCAGTGCAGTTTGATTCGCTTCTAATAGGGTGCCGTCCAAATCCAAAAACCCTATAAACTGAAAGGTTGAGTTGAAAATAGAATAAAACTTTTGCCGCTCTAGACTTAATTTTTCTTCTAGTTCTTTCATGCCGCTGATGTCGATATGGGAACCAAACATCAATTCCGGCAAACCATCTTCCGTCCAATTAAAAACTTTACCACGATCCATGATCCAAACCCAATGTCCATCTTTATGTTTCATTCTGCATGCGCATTCGTATTGGGATTGTTTTTGTTCAAAACATTCTTGTAACCTTCTGTTAGATTCCTCTAAATCTTCTGGATGGGTAAACTTCATCCAAGTTTCAATAGTAATAGGCTCTAATTCTTTGAGGGTATATCCAATTAGATTCGCCCACTTTTCGTTAAAAAGGACTTCACCCGTTTGCACGTTCCATTCCCATGTACCTGCATCTGTCCCTTTTATAATCTGCTGAAGGCGATCTTTTTCTATCTGAATAAGATCCTGAAAATGTTTGTTTTTAGTGATATCTTGAATCTGAGAGATGAAATGCTTGGGTTCTCTATTTTCCCATACCAGCGAAACAGATAATAAGACCCAAACGAGTTCGCCACTTTTTGTGAAGTACCTTTTTTCCATTTGGTAGGTTTCAATCTCACCACGCAACATTTGTTGTACATACATAAGATCTTTTTCAAGATCATCAGGGTGTGTGATGTCTTGGAACGTTTTGGATAATAGTTCGCCTTCCTCATATCCTAACAAATCACATAAACTTTTATTGACTTTAAGGCATTTTCCCTCTGTACTTACCAGGGCCATTCCTATGCTTGCATAATCGAATGCGGAAGCAAACTCCAATTCGTTTTGTTTGATAATGGAAAGTAGGCTTTGGGCTTGCGCCTCTGAAATCCTGTATCGGATTGAAATTCTGTAAATACCAATCAGAAATAATGACAACAGAGTGGTTAACCCTAGCCATAGCACAAAAATCAGGTCGTTTTTGTCTTTGTTCGCCTTAAATTTAGCAGATGCATCCAGAGATACGGTGCTCCAATAATTGAAAAGGTCCTGATAGGTAGTCTCTATCTGATTTACCAGGAAATCTGTATATGCTGCATACTGCTGAACCACCTTGGATTCTATTTCACTTTTTAATAGAAGCGAATCCAGATTCTGAATTCGAAGATGAACCAGTTGGGCAAATTCGGAGAAAATTATACTATCTTCATTATGACCATCCACAAGATCATATTCATGAAGTAATTGAACAGTACGATCCCCGTATCTCTCATATTCCTCTTCCAATTGAGGTTTTTGGTGGATTCTATATCCTCTATTGTCTCGGACTGCTTTTAGGAGGTTAATATATATTGCATTCAGTTGATTTAATTTATATTCAGCAGACTCAATTTTTTGATTCAGTTCTGACTGATAGGAATAGTTAGATAAGTAATAAAGTCCGCTCAGGGCTAAGGTGATGAAGACTATCAAAATGATGAAAAAAAAGGAATAACGATTTGCAAAATAGCTAGGCTTCGCTTTCATATGTTAGGAAAATTCTTAGATATCGTAAAATAAAAAGTAGTGCCTTCACCCGCGGTGGATTCCAGCCAAATCTCTCCTCCCAGCAACTCCACACTCCGCTTGGCAATGGATAAGCCAATACCGGTGCCATCGTACTGATCCCTATTGTGCAGCCGTTGGAAAATGACAAATATCTTATCGAAAAACTTCTCCTCAATCCCAATACCATTGTCTTTTACCGCAAACTGCCACAATGTCTCTTTTTCCTTAGTATGGATTTCAATGCGAGGGGCTACGTTTTTCTTCACGTACTTCAACGCATTGTCTAGCAAACTGTGGAAAACCTGGGCTATTGGTGCCCGGTAGGTTTGTAGCGCAGGTAGCCCATCAAATGAGATAACCGCTTTTGTTTCAGTAATAAGTTTTTTTCTTAACAGGGTGTATTCAGCTACTAATTCATTCAGGTTCACTTCCTCAAGCTGTTCAGTAGGGCTGTTGGAGCTGGAATACAGCAATAAGTCCAAAATAATTTGCTTCATCCTTTGTGCTCCATCCCTGGCGTAATGAATATATTGCAATGCTTTATCATCCAATTGACCCTCATATTTCCGTTTCAATTTGTCCATAAAGCTGGAAACCATCCGCAGCGGCTCCTGCAAGTCGTGAGAAGCAATATATGCATACTGCTCAAGCTCTTCATTTTTGGTTTGCAATGCCATTTTACTTTTCTCAAGTTCACTTTTTAACCTGATTTGTTCTTGTATATGGTTTTCAATCCCACTAAATATTTTGGGGATTAGCGCTGACGACAGGTAACAAAGAAAGATAAGATTAGCACTGACGGCGGCCCATTCACTAACAGAGCTCATATCAACATTGTAGCTAAAGTCTGTTAACTTGAAGTGTATAGCAAATCCAAACAAAACCGATATAAATAGCACCAAATGACTCCACCAAAACGCATATTTGTTGTCGAAAATAATAATGGAGTAGATACAAGCTGCCAAAAAATAAACTAAAACAGAACCAGAAGAAGGAGAAGCGAAAAAATTTAGAACGGTGGCAAAAACAAATACTGTGAAGGAAAAAATCAGCTTTCTCGTGGTGATTTTCACCCCGGGCGCAAATGCGATAACGCACATGAAGCCGATAGTCGTAAAATGCAATAGTGTAATGAAGGCTTTATTTTCATAGGTAATCAAAAACAGTGACGGAAGTAACGCAATGAAACAAAGTGGCAGTAAAAACACCATTGTGGTTGAAAACAGCGAATTTCTCCAATAGCTTACACTCGCAATAGTCTCCAGAGAGCTAGGGTTGCAATTGTCATTTATCGTTTTCTTGTACGTGTTCCAAAGTTTCCTCATCACTTTTTCGGTAAGGTAAAATAAAAAGTAGAACCTTCACCCACTTTTGATTCCAGCCAAATAGTACCTCCCAAAAACTCTACACTTCGCCTGGCGATGGATAAGCCTATACCGGTGCCATCGTACTGATCTCTGTTGTGCAGCCGTTGAAAAATGACAAACACTTTGTTATAAAACCGTTGATCTATTCCGATCCCATTGTCTTTTATAGCAAACTCCCACAGGCTTCTTTTTTTAGTAGCATGAATTTCAATTTGTGGAGGCACCTGATCTTTGGAGTATTTCAGCGCATTGTCGAGCAAACAGTGAATAATATGTGTCATGGGAGCTCTATAGGTTTGTAAAACAGGAAGCCCTTCATATGAAATAACCGCTTTTTTTTCGGCGATCAGTTTTCTTCTTAGCTGGGTGTATTCAGATACGATCTCATTCAGGTTTATTAGCTCTGCCTGCTCCTCCGGCCGATTCGCTCTGGAATACAGCAATAAATCCAATATAATCTGCTTCATTCGTTTGGCACCGTCAATCGCAAAATGAATGTATTGCTGTGCTCTATCGTCTAATTGATCTGAATATTTCCGTTTCAACTGATCCATAAAGCTGGAAATCATCCGCAGGGGTTCCTGCAAATCGTGGGAGGTAACAAAGGCAAATTGCTCCAGCTCTTCATTGGAACGCTCCAGTTCTTTTGCATACGTTTTAAGTGATTCATTGATTTCCAGAAGCTCTAATTCCTGTTTCTTCAGCTGGGTAAAATCAGACATGGCACCCATCATCCGAACCGCCTTTCCGGTTTGATTGCGCAAAATCATTCCCTTGTCATATACAAAAGCAAATGTACCGTCTGCCTTTCTATATCGGTATTCTTCCTGCCAGATAGTGACATCCATATCTTCGATTGCTTCAACTACGCTTTTTTCCACCTGCTCACGATCGTCCGGATGAATATGACTGGTCCAGGATTCCAAGGTAGGCGATATTCTATCAACGTCATATCCAAACAAGGTTTTAAATCCATCGCCCCAAAAAAGCGTGTTTTCCACGATGTTGTAATCCCAAATGGCATCATTGGTCGCCCGGGTGATGATTTCGAAGCGTTCATTGGCTTCCAATAAGCGGATATCCGCTGCCTTCCTGAGCGTAATGTCCTTGAAGTAGACGGATAAGCCAATTTCTGATGGATAAACCGTTACTTCTACCCAAATGTCCAGGGTCGGATAGTATTCCTCAAAATTAACCGTTTCTCCGGTTTCCATAGCCCGGTGGTATTGCACGTAAAAATCGGAATCTACAGCATCTGGGTAAAGTTCCCATAAATTTTTACCAAGTACATTCTCCTTATTTCTGCCCAATATGATTTCGGACTGCTTGTTCCAGTAGGTTACCGTCCACTCCACGTCAACGGCAAAAAAAGCATCCCCGATACTTTCGAGAATAATGTTCTTTTCCTCATAAGATCTGGCAAGCTGTTCGTTTTTTCCAGGATTTGTTTTTCAGCTTCTTTAATTTTTGTAATATCGTAGAAGTACACCGAAAACCCATCGTTATTTGGATAGATACTTTCACTGAACCAGCGCTGGTATGTTTCATAGAAAAACTCAAACTTAACGGGCTTTCCAGTTTTCCGGGTTTCATGGAGCTGTGTTTCGAATAGGGTATTTTTTAAATAGGGGAATCGGTCAAATAGATTTTCATTGATGATTTCAGATGCTTCCACTTGTAACAATTCTGCACAACTGGAATTCATGAAAGTGAATTCGAACTTGCCGTTCAGGGCATAAAAATTGTCAGAAATACTTTCTAAAATATTATTTCTTTCCTGATAGGCTCTTTCAAGCTCCTGAGCAGCTTTTTTGCGTTCATCAATATTCTTAAAATAAGAAGCCACCCCACCACTTGAAGCATATACTGCAAGTTCGTACCAGCAACCATCACCTGGATAGTGATATTCAAAGTTCTCGGAGTGACCACTTTTAGCCACTCTTCTGTAAACATTTTCTAGGATGGTGCCTTTTGCAGGAGAAAAGATTTCCCAAATATTCCTGCCCAGCACCTCTTCTGAAGTTTTCTTCAAAAGGTTTTCGGCCTCCCGGTTGAAGTAGGTAAAATTCCAATCGGCATCTACCGCATAAAAGGCATCTGAGATACTTTCGAGTATTTCCTTTACCCTAAGCTCATCGGATTTAGCCACATGAATGTCCTGAAAACTGCCATGAATGCGCTTACACTCTCCATTGATCATTTCAGCTTGTCCGATGGCACGAACCCACCTTTCATTATTTTTAGCGGTAACGATAATAGCCTCAAAGTCAAAGGGTGTACCATTTTCTACACAGGCCTTAACACGTGACTGTACCTTTTCTCGAAAATCCTCCCGGTAGAAGTTGATACTCGTTTCCAAGTCAGGGATAAAAGAAGCCGGGTCGGTCTCGTGCAGTTGATGTGTAATTTCAGACCATAAAATTTTATGGTTATGAAAGTTTACCTCCCAGCTACCAATGCGGGCCATCTGAATCGCTTCAGAAAGCAACTCCTCATTTTTGGATTCCCTGGTAATATCCATAACAAAAGAATTGAAGAGTACGGTACCATCTCCCAGAAAACTGGGTGTACCACTACCCAAATGCATTAGCACTTCACCGCTCGGTAGCACACTCTTATATTGAGATAACCATTTTGATTTTGTTTGTACCGCTTTCGCAATTTCCTCTTTTACTTTTTCATAATCTCCACCGACTTTGGTTTGATCCCAAACCAGGTTGATATCCTGCTCTACTTCTTCCGGGCTGTAGCCCCAGAGTTGATAGGAGCCTTTGCTTACAGAGCGTAACGCATCGGTGCCATCAGGAAAAATAAGGTATTGGAAAAGCACTCCCGGAAGATTATCCGTTAATGTCTTGAGTTGTATTTCTGCATTTTTTTGATCCTGGATGTCCTGAAAACAGCCGAAAATTCTGGCGCATCTCTCTTCAACATATTCTGCTTTGCCTATACAACGAATCCACTTATTGTTACCCTTTATGGTTTGAATCATTAATTCCAGATCAAACTCCTGCCCTTCTTTGATTAACAAATCAACTGCCGTTAGAATTTTTTCTTTATTCTCCCCGGCATAAAATTCAAAGCCACCGGTTAAGGACGGATTGTAGCTATCATCCACTTCCAAAATCTCCCGTGTCATGGGTGACCAATACATGCTGTCATTTTCCTGATCCATCAGATTCAGTTCCCAACTACCGATTTTTGCCATTTCGGACGCCTCGGTAAGCAGTTCCTCGCTACGGTATTCTTCAGTTATATCAAAAATGAGTGAGTTGAATACCACCGTATCATCTGGTAGGTAGCTTGGTGAACCATACCCCAGATGTATGCGTAGCTCATTGCCAGGCGTGATGTAGCGCCACTGAGCCTTCCATTCCGATTGGGTTTCTAATGACTTTTGGATGCTATTATTCACCACTTCCATTTCGCCACCCAGCTCGATTTGCTTCCAAACCAGGCTGTTTTCTTTCATCACGCTATCGGCATCAAAGCCCCAAACTGCCTGCGCGCCATCGGTTACATACTTCAAATCATCGGTTCCGTCAGGATAGATATAATATTGAAAGGCTACCCCGGGTAGATTGTTGGCAAATGCCTTTAGTCTTATCTCAGACTCTTTCCTGTCAGTAATATCCTGAAAGCTGCCATATAACCTTTTCGCAACGCCATTTACAATCTCAACATTGCCAATTGCCCGTACCCACCTTTCGTTAAGGTTTTTTGTTATGATCACTGCTTCAAAATCAAAACCGGCACCGGTTGATATACTTTTTTCGATGCTGTCATTAATCAAAGGCCTGAAATCTTCACGATAAAACTTTAAACTCATCTCCAGGTCGGGAAAAAATGTATCGGGATCGGTTTCGTGCAGTTGATGTACTATTCTGGACCAGAAAGCAGTATTTTTTTCCAGGTTCACTTCCCAGGCGCCGATTTTTGCCATGGAACCGGCTTGGGCGTTAAGCTCCCTTAATTGAACTTCCCGGGTAATATTTTTTGCGGAGGCATAAATCAAGCCTTCTTGAACCGATGAATTACAACTCCAACTTAGCCAAATGATTTTACCCGATTTGGTAATGTATCGGTTTTCAAATTGAAAGATACTTGCTCCATTTTCAAGTTTATTTAGTTCTCTGGTAGCTACATCCTTGTCTTCAGTATGGATAAACTCGTCAAAGGTATGAAATAGGATTTCCTCTTCTTTATAACCCAGCAATTCGCAACCGGCTGGGTTCATCTTCAGGAACCGACCGTTGAAATCTGCAATACAGAGAATATCAGGAATGGCCTGGTACAAATGCTTGAGATCGTTCTCCAATCGCTTCCGGTTAATTTCGGATCCTATAAATGTTTCCAGTCGGCTTAAAACCGAACTATGATGCTCCAAATATTCCGGGTTCCGCTTGGTTCCAATCAGAAGTACGCCAACCATTTCCTCGTTAAAGGTCAAGGGTACCCCAATTATGGCCTGTAGCCCCAGGTGTGAAGCTCCTTTTTTCCTGATAAAGTATTTATTGATCTGTTTATTATCCCAAAGAAGCTGCTGGTCTTTTTCCCAAACTTTTCCCGGTAAACCTTCATTTTTTTGAAATGAAGACTCCGATGGCTCAAGTGCATAGAACTCGTTATTCTGAACGCTGTGACCAACTAGCTGTATTTGAGTTCGCTCCATATTAGGGCACCAGAGTTCAATCAAATCAAATTTACCGTACTCATATAAATTTTCGCATAACCGATTGGCGGCCGGAATCAATTCCTCTTCATCGTTGAAAATCAGGCTGATTTGACTGAGCAAGTCCTTTTCTGCTTCTTGTTTTTTCTGTTCGGTCACATCCCGCTGGACAGAAATCCAATGCGTAAACCATCCTTTTTCATTCGCTACCGGGCTTACAGCAAAATTTACCCAAAAGGGCTCTCCGGATTTTGTGTAATTTAAAACGGTGATTTCTGAGGATTCCCAGCGTCTGAGTTTCTCCCCTAATTTCTTTAATTCTTCTCTATCTGAATCCGGCCCCTGTAGGAGTCTTGGATTTTTTCCGATCACCTCTTCCGAGGTGTATCCGGTCATTTTGGTGAAAGCTTTGTTTGCATATACAATCACCGGTCCGGGCTCGTCCAGGGGCTCCGCTTCAGTAATCAAAATCGCATCCGAAGTGCTGTTTATCACTTTTTCGAACAATTTCAACCGCTGTTCTTCTTCGATTTTTTCCTTGGCATCCCTGGCCACACAATACATCAGGTTGGCTTCATGATCCCAGCGGGCGGACCACAAATTATAGGCGATGTCCCCATCTTTCTTCCGAAATCGATTAAGAAAGGATTTGAAATCTTTACCCGACATAATTTCAGCAGCCACCCCATCTGTTATTTCGCGATCCTCCTCTATAATCAGATCCCTGTAGGGCTTGCCCATCAGCTCTTCCGGACTGTAGCCCCAATGCTCAGCAGAAGCCGCACTTACATACACAAATTTTCCCGCTTCATCGATGGTACAGAAAACATCCAACGAAGCATCCATTAATCGGCTTGCATGATCTTTTTGCCGGATAACCGGAGTGATATCCGTATTGCGGCAGGCCACGGTCAGAGTTTCACCGCCCTCATCCCGGATGGGTGAGAAGGTAATGTAGCCATACTGGGTCTCTTTGGTTTCCGGATGATAGAAATGTTCCTCTATTTCGAAACGTTCTCCAGATAACGCCCGCTGATAATAGGCTTTCCATTTATCAATATGGTTCTCCCCAAACCCTTCCACTAAAATCGGAGCATCTAGCTCTTTTTCCTCTCCTGTTACTTCTTTCATCAGGCTGAGGTAAGCCTGATTGGCGTAGACCAAATCAAGGTTTTTATCCACCGCCCAAACGAGGTCGGTTGTTTGGTCGAGTAAAAGGTTACTGTAATGAGTTTGATTCATTAATTATATTTTTTAAAAAAAATCCTGGTCCCACCTTCCACCGGAAGTAGCATCTCAAATACTTAGCTCCCAGATAGTTATGGAAGCGATCCCAAAATTCCTCCTTGCATCCAACTCCAATTTACGCTTTAAATAAATATATTTACATATATTTAAGATCTTTCACTCCAAGGATAGCGTTGAGAATGATGCGCCGTCTCCTTCCGGCGAACATCCGGAAATGGTTTTTTTAGGCCCTGCAACCAAAAATTCAAACTAACTTCAAGACAGGGTCAAATAGGTTTTGGCGTGGTACAAGGCTTCCCGGGTGGTTTTAACCCAGGCCACCTTATGGGGAGGTAGTAAGCGGTTTAGTTTTTCTTCTCTGGCTGGATCTTCTTTTCTTACCCTTCGGATAAAGACTGCCTCAACTCTTCCGGGAAATTCCCGGATAACCTCTGCATACAGCTCCGGGTCATGCTGTCCACTGTCTCCAATCAACAGGAATTGCTGCTCCGGAAAAAACTCCATAAGAAAACGAATCTTCTCCAACTTATGGTCGTGGTTTCCTCCTCCGGACTTCCATATATTTCGTAGGTTCACGTGCCTATCTTTAAGTAAAATAGGGCCAAGGGGGATATTTCGGAACCTTAAAAAGTCCCTAATGAGATCAAAAAGGTTCCAATCGCTGCTGGAAACATAAAATACCGGGAATTCCCCATCACGGGTAAGTAACTGGTAGAATTCGCTTACACCGGGAAACGGTCTTCGGGTGTAGGCGTTTTTCGATACCGAAAGCCACAGCTTTTCCCCCAGATTGGTCGCCTTGGATATGATCACGGTGTCGTCAATATCAGAAATTAAGGCTCGTGGAGAAGGCTCCACGATCTGCTGTATTTTCCTATCGACCCAGGGTTTTTCAGGAACAAGCCCTTCTTCGGGTACCAATGACAAGCGAATGGACTTAGGATGGGGTTCGTCTAAATCAGACAGATGCAGAAAGGACTCGAATATCCCCTCCGAATCCGCCGTCAATTGCACTCCATAACTCCCCCATTGAACTTTTACGTTTGCATCCGGCACACTGCTTCCCGCATACCTGCGGATGGTGGCTAATATATTCTGCAGGGCACTCTTCTTTTCCGAAGGACGACTTTGACGGTAAGCTTCCATCACCCTGCCCTTCAGAAAAACCTGCGATCCATTTCCAATAACGAGAAAAACTTCAAGTCGTAACCGATCCAGCTTTCCAATCTTCTTTTTGATTTTTGAAAAAGCATACCGGAAAGGAAAGGTTAGCCACCTGAAAAAAAACAAATGCTTCATGGCTATAAGCCTTCAAATCCCAGGCCAGCCGAAGTCCGGACCTTGGAAAAGGCAATGTTTTTGTCCACAAAAAGGGAATTATTGACCAGTAACGCATCAAACAGGCTTGTTTCCCGGGCATTGATCAAAAATAAGGAGCTTTCGCCCAATTCAAATTTGACTCGCTCCCCCTCCACCAGGCGCTCCAATCCACTGATATTGTTTCGGAAGGTGGCAATTTGCTGATTTAATACCTGATAATCCGTTATCCCTTGTTCCAGTTTTGCCCGAAGTTGCTGCGATTTCAATTCTCTTTTGTTTGACACCATGGCAATCTTGGTTTTGGTAAGGCCCAGCCCGCCTCTCTCTTTTCGTAAAAACAAGGGACTGGATACTTGTATACCGAATTTATAGTTATTCTCCATAAACCCAATGCCTTCAAGTCCTCCAAAATTTTCCGTAAGAAAATTGTACTTCAGTTTCACGACCGGCTTAAGCTGCTCCGCCTTATACCTGCGCTCGATCTCAAGGTGATCCAGATCGTAATCCAACAACTGCAGCTCAGGGTGCCGGGCAATTAACTCCCGGAATGCCTGTGCATCGATCAGTCCCGGAACATACCCTTCCAATTGCTGAGGGACAATTTCCGGATCGATCACCAAGGGGTTTTGGTCCATATCCCATAAATAAACATTCAAGTCCTGAGTGCGGTTAAAATAGGTGTTTTGGGCTTTTTGAAGCTGTATTTCCCGGCTTAGTACCTGAGTGTAGGCTTCCACCGTATCAATGGCAGGCAGGTCTCCCTGCTCAAAACTGGATTTGATTCCCTCAAACCGAATCGAGGCCAGTCGCAGCCCTTCCTCTCTTACCATGAGGTTGGCATGGGCACCGGCCCATTTCCAATAGGCTTCCACGGCCTGGAGGTACAGGTCATTCAAAACCTGAATGCGTTCCGCTTCGGTGGCCTGTGCATAAATTTTCGCTTGCTGTAAGCTGGCTCTCCGCTGATCAATCAACAAGCCCTTACCAAGGTTAACCGCTGCTCCCACAGCGAACAAACCATTATCGGGAACTTGGTTTTCCGAACTCAGGTAGGTACCCGTGTTTCGTTCCACCAACCCTAGCAGTTCTACACCTGCCAGGGTTGGAACGGAGATACCTGCCTCCTGTTTGTTATAATACTCCGTATTTTTAAACTGCTTTTGGTCCAGATTTCCAAAAACAAAAGGGTCAAACCCTCCTCGGGCCATTCTTAACTCTTGTTCTCCCAAATCGAGCGTAAGTTCTGCTTGTCTCGCTACCGGGTGATAATCCTGAACCCATGCCATGAAGTCATTATAGGTGAGTACTTCCTGAGCATGTCCTATACCGCAGCCCGCAGCGAAGACACAACTGAAAAATAGCGATAGAAATCTCATTTCGTCTGATTTTTCATTTCTCTAACTTCTTTAAGCGTGTAATAATCGGGTGGGAACCCATTCATCTGACGCCAGATCTCATACCAAATCGGGACATCATTCAAGAGGGCGATGCCATCTGCCCCCGAGCCGATACGCAATGCATCCGGCCATGGTTCCTCATCCGGGTCGGGGACAATCAGCAGCCGGTATCGGTTATTGGTACTGGTGAAGTTATCGATGGCATATACCCTGCCTCCAAAGGTTCCGTTGGATAACTGCGGCCAGCCGGAGAACACAATGGCCGGCCAGCCATCAAAAATAAAACGAATCTTATCGCCCACATCTACCAGCGGTAAATCAATGGGATCAATGTACATTTCTACCGCAAGAGAATAATTTTGTGGCATGATACTGACGATTTCAGCGCCTTCCTTAATGGTTTCCCCAAGTCCAACCTGAATCGCCTTGGTCACATAGCCCGATTGTGGTGCCAGCACGTAATACATTCCCGATCGTACCGTATAATTGGATAGTTCGTTTTGCAATTTGGTGACGGTAGCCTCCGCATCAAACTGACTGGACATAGCGGTAAATTTTTCCGAATTCACCTTGGCCAGTTTGTCGCTAAAATCATTATCGATGGCATTGAGCTCCAAGGTGGCTGAAATCACTTCATTCCTACTGCTCAGCAGTTTGTTTTCCGCACTGATCTTTTTCGCCTGCGATTCCTGCAGCTTGATCCTACGGGTCTCCAGGTCGGTCAGGGATTTCAGCCCTTCCTCGTAGAGTTTTTCCATTCGCAAGTACTGCCGCTCAGCCACGGTCAGGTTTACCTTTTCCGCCTCCAGCATGATGCTATCGGATTGCACACTTAAACGGGCTTGTTGCAGTTTATTTTGCGCCTGTTCTTTTCGTAAAACGTTATTTTTTTCCAACGCCCGCAACTGCTGTTCCTGAGCTTTGATCTTCTCTTCATAGGATTGGACAGAAAGCTCTTTCGCACTCACCTGCATACGGGTTCTTTCCAATAGGGCGGGATCCATGTACTGATCTTTAATTTCAGATAAATACATGATCGTATCTCCTTTTTGCACAAAATCTCCTTCTTGCACGTACCATTTTTCTATTCGTCCGGGGATGACTGAATGCACCGTCTGCGGTCGATGTTCCGGCTTAAGTGCTGTTACCATTCCCTGAGACCGGAAATTTTGGGTCCAGGGCAGGAATAAAAACACAAATACCGCTAACAAAATGTACAAGAGAATTCTAACCCGCTTTCTACTTTGATCACTGGGTATAGTCATGCGATAACTATCAAACAGAAAGGGATTTATATACCCTTTTACCGAGTTTTTTGAAATATTAAGCATGGCTGTTAGTTTATATTATTCTTTTTATATTGCTGAAAGGCTTCAAAGCTTCCGTCAAATGCTACTTTTCCCGCATCAAGTACTACTATTCTGTCTGCTCGTCGGAGCATCGTATCATCTGTAGAAACCGCCACTAGAGTCCATGGGCCTGAAAAGATGTAGTCCAGGAGGGTATCGGACTCCAACCCGTTTAGATAATTTAACTCCTCCTCCAACAACAGAAGTTTTGGCTCGAAGCATAAACTCCGGGCAAGGATGATCTTACTGATATTGGCATTGCTCAGATGCTTCCCTTCCGGTAGCAATTGGGTTTCCAAATCATCTTTAAGCCCGTAAATGTAATCACTCAAACCTACCAGTTGAAGGACTTCTCGAAGTTTGGACTCGGTAATGGTTTCATTTCCCACCGTAATATTCTCCCGGATCGTTCCATGAAAAATGGATTGCCGGGAAAGGCTATCCCCTATCATAGACCGAAGCTTTTCCAGTGCCAAGGTTTCCATGGGTAATTTATTGACAATGATATTGCCCTGGTAGTCCTCAATCAAGCCTGCCATCAATTGAATAAAGGTACTTTTGCCGGCTCCACTTTCGCCGGTAACCACGACTTTCTCACCGGAACCAATTTTCAAATTAACGTCCTGAATGTTGGGGAATTTCTTGTCCTTTGGATGATAAGTCAACTCTCTAAACTCGTAGGCCAGTCCTGCTTTTGTCAGATCCAAGCCCTTATCAATACCTTCCGACCGCTCCAGATCCATGTCCATAACCAATCCTATCTTTTCGGTAGCGGTGAGGGTATCGTATACCGTTTCCAGACTTAAAATCAATTTCTCTACGGAATTGATAATCAAAACAATGATAATCTCCGCGGCTACAAACTGGCCGATACTGATTTCGTCGTTTATCAACAATAAACTCCCCGCAACCAGCAAGGTAACCACGATCAAGGTTTTGAAAGCGATCATGATTTTGTATTGGAAAATCAACACGGAGAAATGCGTGTTCCTAAACTCCAGGTACTTTCCCACCAGTTTGTCCACCCGTTTGAATGGCAAGGGTGAAAAACCGGAAAGTTTAAATGTTCCCAAGGTTCGGGCTATCTCCTCCAGCCAAAAAGCTACTTCATATTTAGCGGATGACTCTTTCAGACTGGTCGCCATTCCTTTTGGGCTGGTATACTTAAAAATCAAGTACAAAATCAAAACCAGCATCACGGAAAACAGGATGAAGAACGGATGGTAGATGGCTAATAGTATTAACCCAAAAAACACCTGAAGCGAAGCCGTACTAAAATCTATTAGTATTTTAGAGAGCCCCTTTTGTAAATTAATCGTATCAAAAAAACGGTTTACCAATTCCGGGGCGTATTTTCCTCTAAACGCTTCCGTTTTTATCCGGGGCAGCCTATAGGAAAACTCCATCGCTGATTTACCAAAGACCCGCTGCTGAAGTTTTTCCGTTAAATACAGCTGACTGATCTGCAGATAGCCGCCAAAAATTACCCCGAGCGCTACTATAATAACCAGCAAGACCCAGGAGGTAGTAAGCCTCCCTCCCAGAATGAAATTTAAAATGGCCTGAATCCCCAGAGGCAGAGAGAGGGAGACCAATCCATTTAACACCGCATAAAAATAAATGGCGTAAATTTCCTTTTTCTCGTCCCTGAGAAGGCTGATAAACCTCCTTAGAGGGGTATTAATCAGATTTTCATTCATCTTTTAACGTTTTAAATACCATGTCCACATAAAACCCCATTTTCTGATCCCCCTTAAGCCCGGTTTCTGTCATTTTAGGCATGTGCCGCAGAAAAAAAGCATGTAATAAGGTTGATTCCACCAGGGTGCTAACCAATGTTTTGGGGTAGGCATAATTTGGGTTGATCTCGCTAATAATGTTGGCTATTCTCTCCGTAAACCGATAAAATTGAGTGAATAACCCATTGCTGTTTTCCGTGTCAATTTCCTTGGTTAAAAAAGCTTTGTAGGACTCTTCCGTAACCAGGACCCGTAACTTCTGGATGTCAAGATACAAGTTATTCTGATAAACCGGCCCCTCCACCAACAAACGAATCGCCATTTTCATCTTATCCATCGGATCGTGTAAATTGGCGGTGGCAAAAACAAGGTAATGCTCCAACCAACCCCAATACCAACTGGTAAGGTAAAGTAAGAGTTTGTGCTTATTCTCAAAATATCGGTAGATAGCCGCTTCGGTACTCCCTACCTTTTCGGACAATCTTTTGAAATTAAAGCCTTCCATACCCAGCGTTTCAATTAGCTCCGGACTCTCCCGAAGAATCCTTTTCCCCAGATCCGAACTTAGGGGGTCTTTCAGGTAAATATCCTGATTGACAGGAACAACAATACGCGTTAAAATCTGCTCCATATTAAACTGTAAAGTAAAACTATACTTGTCCTTATACGAACCTACAAAAAGTAAGTTTTACTTACTAGAATAAAAACTTAAAAAATCTCAAATAAAAAAATTTGAAGGAGGTTATTGAATTTAGTAATGAATACCCGGCAGTTTAGGTCTCCGGTTCATAACTGATTTTACCCAAACCATAGAGGTATAGTACTTTAGAGAACCGAAGCATCAATGGCAATAACAGGATATTGAAAAAAACCACTGAAACGATATACACCGTCAATGCGGGATCATCAAAGAAAAAATTGAGCACGATCATGATGGTAACAAACAATGCCACTGATAAGGCGTAACTGATATACATCGCTCCATAAAAAAAATCGGGTTCTGGCACCAGGTCCACTCCACAATGTGGGCAGGCTTGATGGACCTCGGTCAGCTTATTGAAACTGAAAAGAGATACCGGAAAAATGCCACCTTTTCGGCATTTAGGACATCTGGCGGTAAAAATCGCCTCTGTAAGGCTTGTTTGCTTTTTCATCAGTCAACTAAATTATCGGATTTCATCCAAATCGTAATCCTTCCCCTTTCCCCATCGTAATAGTTCCTCCAGTTCATAATATTCAAGTGTGTCCAGGTCTTTAACCCGGAAATTTTCCCTGCCTGTTCGTTCCATAATCTCCAAAAAACGAATTTCCCCGTAATTTACGAGCCGGTAGACCCGACCCACTCTGATATTATCAATCGCTAGCGGCATGTTTACTGGCTTTTATCACATTATTATTGGTCCTTTCAATCATCCGTTTTATCTATCCATAGACCAACTTCTTCGAAGGGAATTTGTTCTTTTCTTTTCCAGATAGGTACCCTCCCTGCCTGGGAAAGTACCCTTTGAGTTGCAAAGGTATAATCATTCCCGAATTTTTACCACCCAGGTTTACCGAAAGTTATTTTGGAACATAACCTTCAATTTCCCTGATAATCTATTAATTTTGCAACTCATTAAAAATTCGCTGGAAAATGACCGTCACAAAAAAATTCATCATTGATTTTGACAGTACTTTTACAAAGGTAGAAGCCCTGGATATTTTGGGGGAGATCAGCCTAAAAGAAGACCCTGAAAAAACAAAAAAACTCCAGGCTATCAAAGACATTACCGACCAGGGCATGGAAGGCAAGCTCACTTTTCGCGAAAGCCTGGTGCAACGGTTAGACATTTTAAACGCCAACAAAGACCAAATAAAGGACCTGGTGATCGCGTTGAAAAAAAAGGTCTCCGATTCTTTTCAAAGAAATAAGGAGTTTTTACAGGAAAATGCGGCAGATATTTATATAATTTCCAATGGATTTAAGGACTTTGTGGTCCCCATCGTAACCGACTATGGCATCAAGCCCGAAAATGTATTTGCCAACGAATTTGTTTACGATGAATCGGGAAAAATTTCCGGCTTTAATAAAGATAACCCGCTTTCCAAAAACAATGGAAAGCCCGAAACCATACGCAAACTTAATCTGGAGGGAGATATCTACGTAATTGGAGACGGCTATACCGACTACGAAATAAAAGCCTCCGGAGTAGCTAATAAATTTTATGCCTTCACCGAGAATGTCCACCGTCCGGCGGTATCTTCGAAGGCGGATCATATAGCCCCAAGTCTGGATGAAATCCTCTATGTAAACAAAATGAATAAAAAATTCTCTTATCCCAAAAGCAGGATCAATGTGTTGCTGCTGGAAAATGTGCACCCCATAGGGGTGGAACTTATGAAAGCGGAGGGCTACAATGTGGAAGTAATAAGCTCTGCCCTTTCGGAGGAGGAACTGGCTGAAAAGATAAAGAAAGTTTCTGTTTTAGGGATCCGGTCCAAAACTCAGGTAACGTCCAAGGTACTGGAAAATGCAAACCGGCTGATCGCTATTGGTGCTTTTTGCATCGGCACCAATCAGATAGATCTGGAAACCTGTCAGGAAAAAGGCATCGCCGTCTTCAACGCCCCCTTTAGCAACACCCGGTCGGTGGTGGAATTGGCCATTGCTGAAATCATCTTTTTAATGCGTGGCCTGACCGATAAAACCAGCAGCATGCATGTGGGAAAATGGGATAAGAGTGCCACCGGAAGTTTCGAAATCCGGGGCAAAAAGCTCGGTATCATCGGCTATGGAAATATTGGTTCCCAACTATCGGTATTGGGCGAAAATATGGGGCTTGATGTTTATTATTACGACGTGGTCGAAAGGCTGGCCCTTGGAAATGCCACCAAAATCGAATCGCTGGATGAACTATTGAGCACCTGTGATGTGATCAGTTTGCATGTGGATGGCAGAAAAGAAAATGAAATGCTTATCAACCAGGAAAAGCTCGCCTCAATGAAAAAGGGAGCCTACCTCATAAACCTGAGCCGCGGACATGTGGTGGATGTGCCCGCACTGAAAGAGGCCCTGGAAAGCGGTCATCTGGCAGGAGCAAGTATTGACGTGTTTCCAAGCGAGCCCAAAAACAATACCGAACCCTTTGTTTCGGAATTAATTGGACTTCCAAATACCATCCTGACACCTCATATAGGTGGCAGTACCTTGGAAGCACAGCAAAACATCGCCCGGTTTGTACCCGGTAAAATCATTGAATATATCAATACAGGCAACACCTACAATAGCGTCAACTTTCCTAATATTCAACTGCCCTTTCTACAGGATGCCCACCGTCTGATTCACATTCATCTAAACGAACCGGGGATCATGGCCCGAATTAATCGCGTACTTGCTGACTTTTCGATTAATATCGTGGGACAGTACCTCAAAACCAATGAAAAGATAGGATACGTGATCACCGATATCGATAAGGCTTACAGCTCAAAAGTAATTGATGAATTAAAGGCAATAGAAGGTACAATACGGTTTCGGGTTTTATACTGATACAACCGACTCGTCAATGACGGGAGGCTGCTCAGCGGTCTCCCTTTTTTTGTGCATTTTCCGAAAAATAGGGTATTTTTACTTGCCAAGTTTACCTCCCCTCTTTAAAGGTAAAAACCAAAACAAGTGTACCATGAAAGCGTTTTTTGAGGAACTATTTGCATATGGGCATGACTGTAATCAACGATTGTGGGAAGCGATGATGGCCAACCAGGAAAAAATCCCGGAAAAATCCATTAAACTGTATCATCACATTCTCAATGCCCATCAAATATGGAACAACCGGATTGACCCTAAAGCGCCTGCCTTCGGGGTATGGGCCGAGCGGCAGCTTCAGGCTGAGAAGGAAATTGACCAATCTAATTATAGACACACCCTCAGCATTTTGGACACCTATTCCCTGGATGCCACCATTCGTTATAGTAATTCGAAAGGCCAGGTTTTTACCAACGGCATAAGCGATATTCTTTTTCACCTGGTCAACCATTCCACCTATCATCGGGGACAGATCGCCGCCGACTTCCGGCACCACGATCTGGAACCCCTGGTTTCCGATTACATTTGGTACAAGCGGTAATGGATACTTTTTTGATGACAATTTGCTTGTTTTTCGATGAGAAAGTAGATCGCCCTCAAACTTGCCAATCAGCCTAAGATCTCCAAAAGGATCCCCCCCGGTTTCACAAGGAAAAGGGGGATTTTGGTTCTATCCGGATGGGAATCCGAGCCTTCTGTCAGCATGGTATCTTTCCCTTACTCCAAATTATCAATGGTAAAAAAAACGTAACTTAAAATAAAAGCAATTTGGGAAAAAAAATTTTACTCGTATATTTCTGTAATTTTCTATGCGATGCAGAAGTATACTTTTCAACATTTTACCCAAGAGGAATTGCTGGAGGGGGTAAAGAATAATGATAGCAAAATCCTGCGTTGGATTTATCAGGATCAGTTTCCAAAATTGGAAAAATACGTTCTTGCCAATAATGGAGATGAACAGCAAGCTAAAGATGTTTTCCAGGAGGCCTTTGTCGCTCTCTGGAAAAATGCTAAAACTGGTAAATTCAAACCTGAAAACGGAACCGCCATTCAGGGATATCTCTACCAAATCGCCAAGAACAAATGGCTCGATACGCTTCGATCTTCGAAAAACAAAAAAACAGTACCCCTTGAAAATATTCCTGAAAGCTGGGACGAAGAAACAGACAACAAGGAGTCTAATTTTGAACAAATGGAAAGTTCTTTCAAAAATCTTGGTGGAAATTGCAAAGAACTCCTTACCCGGTTTTATTATAAAAAAGAAAGCATGGCCATCATTGCCCGGGCTTTTGACTGGACAGAAGCAACTGCCCGGAACAATAAGTACCGGTGCATTCAGCGACTAAGAGAAAATATAAAACACCAAAAAATAAAATCTAGTTGAAGAATACGGATTCCATATCGCAGGAAGAGTTTGAAAGAATTGAACGGTACCTTTTAGGGGCAATGCGCCCTGATGAACAACTTTCATTGGAAAAGGATTTGGCAGAAAACAAGGTCCTTTCTACCCAATTCAAAAAAGTAGAAGCAGTCCTGAATGGAATTGAAGAGATCGCCTTGCGGGAAAACCTGGACGCTTTTCATCTGGAATGGGATGAAAATAGGCATGCGCGTAAGAAAAGCCATAAAATTGGAATCCCATTGTCCATTGCCGCATCCTTTCTTCTATTGGCTGGTTTTTTTACATGGCTGTTTTGGATGCGCCCTGATGCCAATGAGCAGTTGTTTGCCACTTACTATCAGGCCGACCCGGGCCTGGTGACGGCCATGGGCAGCAGCGAGGATTATGCATTCGACAGGGGAATGGTAGATTATAAAATGGGAAAATTTGCCCCTGCCATCCAAAGGTGGGAAGCACTCCTTCCCGAAAAACCCAGCAATGACACCTTACATTACTTCCTTGGGTCAGCCCACCTGGGCTTAAAAAATACGGCACCTGCAAAAATGTATTTGGACAGGGTGACCGCACAGGAATCGAGTGCCTTTAGGGAGGATGCTTTTTGGTACCTGGCTTTGGTTAATGTTCTGGATAAAGATTATGAAAAGGCACTATTGAACCTTAAAAAATCCAATCATCCTGAAAAAGAAGAGTTAATTAAAACCATAAAGGAAAAATGAACCGGCTCCTACTTCTTATATTCGGGATCGTATTAATGCCCTTCTCCGCATTACCACAGGATGTAGATGCCCAACTTGCTGCGATCCAAAAAGCCCTTAGTGAGGAAGATATTGATTTGGCACAAGCTCTGTTTGAGAAAGAAACAGAAAGTTACCTTAGCAACCGGGATTTTCTAAACCTGAGCTATTTTATTCCCTTTGCGGGACGTATAGCAGATGCAAAAAATGGAGAAACTGCTGGTATGGATGCCGTGCATTACTGGCTTGATTTTATCCGGAAAGAAAGCAATGACCCAAGAGACCTCAGGCAGGCCTATCTGGAAATTCACACCTATTACATCGAAGCCGGAAAACTGGCGATGGCCTATGAGGCCAATGAAACCGCTCTGGAATACACCTATCAGATTCCAGACCACCGTCCGGAAGAATGGGCGCTGATCGAAAGCAATTTGGGAGTCATTGCCAATCAGATGGGAAACCCTGAAAAGGCCAGAAGTCATACCTTAAAAGCAAAGGAAGGCTATGAGCAGGACCCGGAAACGAGCCCTGTGAACTATTTTAACCTGCTCAACGACCTGGGGGCAAGGTACTGGTTTGCTGCTAAATGGGATTCTGCGGAATACTACTGGCTGGAGGGCATTGAGTACCTGGACAAGATGGAACCCACCCCGACCAACCAATACTATCGCAGGTCCATGATTGAAGGCAACCTCGCCGCCGTTTATGATGTCAAAGGGGAGACACAGGAAAGCATCAACCGGGTCAAATCATCCATCCTGAATACCCAGTATTTTATTGACAATGCCCTGGATGACCCCAAGCGGGGAAACGCATTTAATTTTCTATTTCATGGATCTATGAATCTTGCGCTGGTATACAAGAGTCTTGGAAATTATCAGGAAGCCTTGCGTCTCCAGGAGCATACCCTAAAAGCGAAAGAAGCGTACTTCCCGGCTGGCCACCCCGAAATTACCGAAAGCCTGATCCAGGTAGGACAAACGCATCGGTTTCTGGACAATTTGGGAGAAGCCAAACAGTTTCTCGAAAAAGCACTGGTGGAAATTCAAAAGGCAGACGGAGATTTCTATATGCAATTAGCCGATATCCATTATACACTGGCATTGATCTACGAAAGCGAGGCGGCGGCTCCGCTTGCGAAAAAAAATTACCTCCTGGCCAAAAAATACTTTGAACAGGCCTATCAGGAACGGTTTGATTTTGTGTACCTGGACTTTTTGGGCAATGCTGCCACGTTTTTTTCAACTAATAATGAGCCGGATTTTGCCCTAAACTGGGCGAAACAGGGACTGGATTACATAGCAAAAGTAAACGGAAGCCACTCCATGCCCGGTTTTTTGCAGACACTGAACATGGGGCGCGTTCATTACAATTTGGGTAATTTTCAACATGCGTTGACCTATGCCGGTGAAAGTCTCTCCATTTTAGAAAAAAGGATGCAGCAATCCGAAACAGGCATAGATTCCATTCGAATTAATTTTGACAAGCCCCAGTCCATACTGCTCTCCGAACAATCGAAATATGCCCTTACGGAGACAAAAACCATTGCCTTTCTGGAAAATAGCCTTGAAAGATTACTAGGGGCCCTGGCCATTCTGGATGAAAGAAAACGTTTTCTTTCAGAATCCGAGGACCAGACGGTATTGGTAGCCGAGAACCTGGACTTGATCGATTTTGTCAAAAAAATTCAATTGGAACTCTATGAAAGGACTGGGGACGGAAAGTATTTGGATGGGTTGATTGCTGTACAGGAGTCGAGCGTGTATACCCTTATCAGGACGCAAATCAGTCGGCAAAAAGGAATCCGTTTTGCAAACCTACCAAAAGAACTTCAGGAGCAGGAATCATTGATTAAGCAGCAACTGAATGGACTGTTGGATGAAGGGGGTGACTTGAATGCGTATCATCAACTGAGCAATGAATGGGAAGCCTTCCTGACAAAACTCCGGCAAGACAATCCGGATTACTTCAAAATGCGGTACGCCAGCATTGATCCTGAAAAAATAGCCATCCCGGAGGACAGGCAAATCGTCAGGTATTTTTTTGTAGCAGACCAGTTGAAAGCTATTCTTTTTGCCCAGGGCGAACGAAAATTGTTTCACCTGGATTTTGACAAGGACCTGATTGCTGCCTTGGAAACCAGCTGGGATTATCCCGAAAAATTGGGTGAAATCACAGCGACCCTGTACAATCAACTTTGGGAGCCTTTTGCTACTGAACTGAAACAAGAGCGGGTTCTGATTATCCCATCTGGAGTACTCTTCAATCTTAATTTTGATATACTCACCAACCGGCCCTTGGCAGCATATACGGATTTTACTACCCATAGCCTGCTGGCCCACCATGACCTTTCCTATCATTACAGCCTCTGGTTGCTGGATATAAAAAAGCAAGAAAACATACCGGAAAGCTACGTTGCCTTTGCCCCCGGGTTTGTGGACCAAATGAAAGAAAAATACCTGAGCGCTATTCAGGGGGATTCTTTAAGTCTGGACCAGGCGTACCTGTCCCTGCTGCCACAGCCTTTTACCGTTGATCTTGCCCAAAAAACTGCCTCCCTTTTCAATGGTGAAACTTTTGTACATGAACAATCCACACCTGAAGTATTCAGGAATCAGGCCGGAAACCATAAAATCATCCACATTGCTACCCATGCCGAATCCAATAATATCAGCCCTGCCTTTTCCCGGCTTATTTTTGCCAAATCGGACAGGCCGGAAGAAGACAATGCCGTTTATGCCCATGAAATATACAACACTGATCTGAAGGCTAACCTGACTGTATTAACCGCTTGTGAAACAGGAAAACCGGTCTATAAACCGGGAGAAGGAATGATTTCACTGGCCCATGCCTTTCAGTATTCAGGTTCGGAGAGCCTGTTGACCTCATTATGGCGGGTAGATGAAAAATCGAGCATGGAAATCACCGATTATTTTTACGCCTTCTTGTCTTCCGGTATGGCCAAGGACAAGGCACTCAAACAGGCCAAACTAAAATACATTTCCCAAACAAGTGGCAGAACCCTCTCTCCCGAGTATTGGGCGGGCCTGGTTTTGATTGGGGACCCTGAACCAATAGCCGGATTGGAACATAAAAAAAATCCTGTTATTTGGCTTATAGGTATAGGTTTACTCTTCGCTTTGACTTTTTTATTTGTCTTCAAAAAGAAAATACTTTTTAGGTGACTTAGACTTGTTTTTATAAAAATATCCAATTTCACCCTCTCGCCATTTGTCAAGACATTGACTATTCGTTGGTAAAATGAATCCTTTAAGAGGACTATCTTTATATTCTTCCTGAGAACCGTGAACATTAAAATAGGAAATAGGTAAAAAAAATATTTCCCCATTGATGACATTAAAATCATAATCCGATGTGAAATAAAACGAACCTCAGATTTATATGAAAAAAGCACCACTCCTCCTACCTTTCATCTTGTTAATGCTTATTTTCCACGCTTGTAAGAAGGATGAAGACCTGGCCCCTCAAACTTCATTTCAAATTTCCTATGATGGCATTCCTTATGTATTTACCGAAGGTGTTATTTGGGAATATGGAACGGAAGTATACCGACCCAAGCATTTTTCCCATGCCTATTTAATACCCAACCAAAACGTTTTTAATAGGGGAAGCAATTACACCATCCCTACCGATGATCCCCCGCTTACCCTTGCCTTTTTTCTAAGTACTCCCGACAGTGACACCTTTAAACCTGGCACCTATGAATTTGTAGAAGAATTCACCGATTGGGGAAGTCCTGAAAGCTATGAAGCCTATTTATCCCGTATTCAGGGAAAATATATGATCTCGGATGTAGTGGTTGGTTTTGATGAAAATGGCGATAATGTAATAGATGGAGAAGAGAAACATGGAATTACATCAGGACATGTTTTAGTAACCGAGGAATTTCTAGAATTTGACCTTACCTTAACCAATGGAAGTATCGTAACGGGCAAGGCCAATCCTCAATTTGAGAAATCCTCCCCACCTGCCTAAAAATAATAAGCTACAAATTGCGCCACCTTAGACCGACTTTATTCCATTCCGGAATGAAGCAAATAGGGATCAAAAAGAAAACCGGATAAAAGTCCGGTTTTCTTTTTGATGACATATCCAGCCCTACCCGATGTATGATAAAACAACAAAAAACCGTCATGAAAAAATTTGTACTTACATTCATCTCATTTACCTTACTGAGCCATTTCGCTGTGGGACAGGGCCGCCTTTCCTATTATACGCCCACCCACTATCATGGGATTTTTTCCCAGGAAACCACCTCAGCCCGGGCCTCAGGAATGGGACTCACCCACCTTACCTTGGATGGGATAGACAACGCATTTTACAATCCCGCCAGCATAGGCCTCACCAAGGCAAAAATAACCACACACCTTAATTATGCGAATGGGGGTCAGGTTAGAGTTAATTCTCATTTCCCCTTTTTAGGGATTACCTACCGGATCAATGACAAATTAAACCTGGGAATCAGTGGATTTAAATGGGTAGACAGCAATACCATCTGGACGACCGACATAGCTGGCGAATCCTTTTCCGTAGACAAAAGAGAACAAACCATGCTTTCGGCAACAGCCGCATACGAGGTCATGGATGACTTGTATGTAGGAGCTTCAGGCGTATACCTTTACGAAGAGGCAATCCCGGGACATATCACCTCAAGGGATTTTATTATCAACGCTGGTGCGCTGTATGAAAAGGAAGTGGACTGGATTAAAATTGGAAACCTGAACAAGCAAAAATTCAGGGCTGCTACCAGCTTGATAAACGCCGGAATGGATAATCGTACGGAACAAACTTATGAGGACCGGCTAAATTACCGTTCTATGATTATATTCTTGTCGGCCGGTGCTTCCTATCATTTTTCTGTACCGCTTACCAGCAATCTCGTAGAGGGCAAGGGTTTTTTTGACCAGGATTCCAAACAAGTAGATCTCGGTGTACACCTACAGTTCAGGGATGAATTGCCAGGTAAGGACCCTTACAATGAGCAAGGATACAACAGCGCCTTCGGTGCTGGGGCTGAAGCCTGGTTTTTCAATACCATCGCCTTAAGAATGGGATACTATTTTGAAAAAAGACCAAAAGATATCCGCTCCGAAGGAGGGGCCTGGGTAACCACCGATAAATCCGGGTTTACCTGGGGCTATGGTGCCAGGCTTCCCTTACACCAGTGGACGGAAGGTCAGTTTCCATTTAATGCAGAAGTTAATTTTGTAACGGGAAGAATCTTGAATGAAATCAGACAAGACTTTACCCACCGTTCTCCTATTGGCGAAAACAACTTTCTTTTCTCCGCCGGAGTGAACTTACAATGGGTGAAATAACGTCTTACAAAGAATATAAAAAAGAGGCGTTTCACATTTTTTGAGCCCACAAAAAATCAAAAGGGAGGCTGCAAAGCAGTCTCCCTTTAAAGTAGGTCCGATCCCTGGAGTGTTACAAACCTCCGATATAACAGGATTTGAGCTGCACCCTCATCGCAACCTTCCACTGTTATCCTGCACCCTGTAAGGGGTACGAGGTCTTTCACAAGGAAAGATGAGGCCTGGTTTTGAAGCGGTGCTTCACTCGGTATTTTAATTAACTTGTGAAGTTTGAACATGTCGCAGAACCGAACCTTAAAACAAATATACAACCTATTCCATCAAACCTCAAATAGAGGGGGCAAGACAATTTTCAGCAAACGGCCCATCGCAGCCGAAAAAAAGAATAGCTTGGTATTTTCTGTTTTTAGGTTTTAAAAACAGAAAATATTCACTTGCATTAACGGAATAATTAGCTAATTTAAATTTTTATGTTTTAATAAATAACAGCCAAACCAAAGATAGCTCTCAGGAATCCACTTATTTTAACATTTTACAATGTATCAAATCAAAAAAATCATTGTTTGTCTGGATCAAACAGAGATGGACAAAACGCTGGTGAAATTTGCCGCATTTATAGCCAAGGCTAATCAATCAAAAAAAATCTATTTCACGAATGTTATTCGCAACCTGGCTATTCCAAAGGACATACTGGCGGAGTTCCCCAACCTGATCAGTAATATGGTCGAAGAAAGAAAAAACCAAATGAAGCGGGTGGTGAAGGAAAATTTTGACCCGGATTTAAAAATCAATTATACATTTGTGGTCAAAGAGGGTCAGCTATCCAAGAAAGTGTTAAAGCTGGCCACTGAAAAGTCTGTCGACATGATTTTGGTGGGAAGAAAAACATCTATTCCCGGGTCCGGGGTGGTATCCCAGCGGCTTGCCAGACGCGCTTCCTGCTCCCTAATGATCGTTCCCGAAAATGCAAAACCAAAAATCAAAAAAATGCTGGTTCCCAGTGACTTTTCGGATTATTCAAAGGATGCCCTGGAGGTGGCCATTGAAATCACCGAAAAAAACGAGGGCAAATCGGAAATCTTTTGTCAAAATGTATACGCGGTGCCTTCGGGCTATCACTTTACCGGAAAGTCCTATGAAGAGTTTAGCCAGATCATGCTGGAAAATGCAGAAATAAACTATAAGAAGTTTATCCGAAAAATCGATACCAAATCAATCAAGGTCAAACCCCTGTACACCAAAGATGAGGACGATGATCCGGTTGTCGACATCATCCAGAAAGCCCAGGAAATCAAAGCCGACATCATCATCATTGGAGCCAAAGGAAGAACGGCAGCGACCGCTCTTTTTATTGGCAGCATGGCGGAGAGGCTCATACAGATGAATGATAAAGTGCCCCTGCTTGTCACCCGGCCAAAAGGGAAAAACGCAGGCATCATCGAGTATATCCTGGAGATATAGCTATTTCACATACAAAAAAACATGGTTTAGGTCTTTAAAAATATATTTCATAACTTTAAGTTTGAATTCAAAACCAATTATGCTATGAAAATTAAATCCACCTTTTTACTTATACTTTCCCTTGCATTTTTAAGTTGGGATTCGGAGGCCCAACTATTAAAAAGGTTAAAAAATGCAGCCTCGGAGGGAGTAACCCGTGCCGTAGAAAAGACCGTAGAAAAGCAAGTGGCCAAAGCCACCGAAAGACAGTTGGAAAAGGCTTTCAGTAATCTTTATGGAGATATGGAGGCCGGTGAAAATGATGAGGGAGGAAGTTCTGGAGGTGGCTCCTACGATTACAGCAAAATCATGCGTTCCGTGAATATGGATGTAGAAACGGAAAGTGCCTACAGCTTTTCCGGAATTGCTGTAATGGAAATTGAAAGCACAGATGAAAAAGGAAAAGCGTCAGAACCCATTACCTTTCACTCGTTTTTATCCGATAACCCGGATTATTTCGGAATGGAATTTATAGATCCTGATGATAAAAACTCAAAGGAAAAGTCGGTGATTATCATGGATCACAAAAATCAGGCAACGGTAATGCTGATGGAAAATGACGAAGAAAAATCAAGCATGGCTTTTTCCATCGACTGGGGAGGCATGATGGAGGCAGCTGAAACGGCAGAGACCCCCGAAGAATCCCCCACGGTTTCAGAAGATTTTCAATTTGAAAAAACAGGAAATACTAAAGATATATTGGGGTATACCTGTGAAGAATACATCGTGGTAAGTGATGAGGCCGAAGGAAGCTACTGGATAAGTAAGCAACCCATAGAAGGACTGGAGTCTTTCTGGAGTAAAAACAGTCCATTCATTACGAAGAAAATGAAAGAAGAAAACAGGGAATATTTTACAAATTTGCCCGAAGGTCATATCATGGAAATGAATTTTGCGAGCAAAGAAGATGAGAGTAGTTCAAAAATGAGCATGATTGAAGTGGACACCAACCGTCCCAGTAATTTCGATTTGTCGGAATACCCAAACGCAATGAAAGCAGCCAAATAAGTATCGTGTACATGACCGTTTCGATTATCGTGGCTAAAGCCACCAATAATGCCATAGGGAAAAATGGGGAATTGCCCTGGCATCTCCCTTCAGATCTTAGCCATTTCAAAAAGACGACATCCGGCCACCATGTGATTATAGGAAGAAAAACATTTACTTCACTCGGCAAGCCTTTGCCGGGGAGAACGCATATTGTGGTCACCCGAAACCGGGACTTCAAGGTTCCTGAGGGTCATTTCGTGGCCCACAATCTGGAAGATGCGCTGCGCATTGGAAAATCCAGAAATCTGGAAAAAATTTTTATTTTAGGTGGTGCCAATATTTATAAGGAAGCACTTCCATTCACTCATGAAATGATTATTACCGAGATTGAAGCCTCTCCTGATGCAGATACTTTTTTCCCGGAGTTCAATCGGAGCGAATGGGAATTGGTGGATAAGGTGACGGTAGAAAAAGATGACAAAAACCCCTACAAGCACGCATTTGTAACCTACCGCAGAAAAGAAATAGGTTAATTCCATGCGATGAGATGCGTTCAGGTGGTAATTTAAACTCGCAAAGCCCCGCCACTGTCCGGAAACTTTTTAATTTTGCACCATAAAAAAACCAATCCTCTGTTTCATGCATCAATCGGTAACAGCAGAAATCATCTCAATAGGCGACGAGCTCCTTTATGGCCAGATTATGGACACGAACAGCAAGTGGCTGAGTGAGGAGATGGATAAAATGGGTATTCGGGTGGTCAGAAGGACCACTATTGGCGATGATCGCGAATCGATGCTGGATGCCTTTCAAGCAGCGGCCATTAAGGCTGACATTATTTTAATGACAGGAGGCCTGGGGCCCACCAAAGATGATCTGACCAAATCGGTGTTGGCAACTTATTTTGGCTCCAAGCTTGCCTTATTTCCGGATGCCTTGGAAGATGTTAGCAACCTTTTTCATAGCCGGGGAAAGGAATTGACGGCTACTAACCGGAGTCAGGCATACCTTCCTTCCAATTGCACCTATATTCGAAATGCCGTAGGAACTGCTCCGGGCATGTGGTTTGAAGAAAAGGAGAAAATTTGGATGTCCATGCCCGGAGTACCGCATGAAATGAAATACTTAATGCAGCAGGAGGTCCTCCCCCGCCTAAAGAAAAAGTACCAATTGCCGGTCATTTACCATAAACTGATCCGTACGGTCGGCATTGGCGAAAGTTGGCTTTCGGATTTGATTACTGAATGGGAGGAAAAGCTGCCGTCCCATATTCGCCTGGCTTACTTGCCATCCCTGGGAGAGGTAAAGCTCCGGCTTACTGGCTTTGGCACGGACCAGAAATCACTGGTTTCGGAAGTGGATGCCCAGATCGAACAGCTACTGCCCCTGATTTCTAAATATGTTTATGGGTTCAATGACGATATCCTTCCCGCTGCCATCGGCCATATGCTAGTAAACCGGGGAAAAACGGTGGCGCTCGCAGAAAGTTGTACGGGTGGGTATGTTTCGCACCTGATTACCAGTATACCGGGATCCAGTGACTATTTTAACGGAGGCATGATCCCTTATCACAATGAATTTAAAAAAGCGGTTTTAGGTGTTTCAGGCGAGGTATTAAGCAGTGAAGGGGCTGTCAGTGAAGGTACCGTGCGAGACATGGCCAGGCAGGTGCGTAATAAATTCAACGCTGATTTTGGCTTGTCTTCAAGTGGTATTGCGGGGCCGGGAGGTGGGTCAGAAGAAAAGCCGGTCGGGTTGGTTTGGATTGCCTGCGACGACGGGCAGGTGTGCCATACCCGAAAATTACAGCTTACAAAAAACCGGACGGTAAACATTCACCTGACAGCAATTGCTGCATTAAATTTATTGAGAGAGACCATTTTACAGAGGAGCTCATAAAATTTAAAAGGTTTCCTTTTGCAAACCAGTTCCTAAATTTTAGATTTATGCCTGGAGGCAAATTCAATACGATTTTACAGTAGGACTATGGCAACAGTAGAAATGGTGATGCCCAAAATGGGAGAAAGCATAATGGAGGGCACAATCCTTTCCTGGCTAAAAAAAGAAGGGGACCTCATCGAGCAGGATGAGTCTGTTCTGGAGGTTGCCACCGACAAGGTGGATACGGAAGTACCTGCCACCCATGCCGGCACTTTAAAAACCATTCTGGCCAAAGAAGGGGAGGTAGTGGAAGTGGGCAAGCCGATTGCACTGATCGAAACGGTGGAGAAAGAAATGGATGAAGGACAGCCAATCCCTGCTACCGCTGAGGATCTCCAAAATAACCCTGCTTCTCCAAAGACCGAAACCCTTCCGGAAGTACCGGAATATACCTCACTGATCCTGGGAGCCGTTTCAAAAAAAGAAAGAAAGAAAATTGACGAAAGAAATTTTTATTCTCCCCTGGTCCTTAGTATTGCAAAAGCAGAAGACATAAATGAAACGGAACTAGCTGCCATACCTGGGACGGGCAAGGGTGGCCGAATCACTAAAAACGACATCCTCTCCTACTTAAAGAAAAAGAAGGATTCTTCGCCCCAAATTACCCCTCCACTCGATGAACCCACACCAGTCAGGGATGGGCAGGATGAAATCATAGAGATGGACAGGATGCGAAAGATGATCGCTCAACGCATGTTGGACTCCAAGAATATTTCTGCTCACGTCACTTCATTTGTGGAAGCGGATCTCACGGAAATTGTCCTGTTTCGAAACAAGATAAAAGAAGAATTCCGAAAAAAAGAAGGCGAACCCATCACGTTTACACCCTTTTTTGTAATGGCCATCGCGAAGGCCTTGAAGGATTTTCCGATGATAAATATTTCAGTAGATGGGGATAAAATCATAAAGAAAAAAGACATCAACATAGGTATCGCTGTAGCACTGGCCAACGGTAATCTAATTGTACCGGTGATTCGGCAGGCAGACCAATATAACCTTCCTGGTTTATCCAAGAAAATCAACGATCTGGCCAGGCGGGCAAGGGAAAACAAATTGAACGCAGAAGAGCTAAAAGGTGGTACCTACACCCTTTCCAATATCGGCTCCTTCGGAAATATCATGGGTACCCCCATCATCGTTCAGCCTCAGGTAGCGATATTGGCGGTAGGAACCATTACTAAAAAACCGGCAGTCATAGAAACATCTACTGGAGACATGATTGCTATTCGCCATAAATTAATATTATCGCATTCCTATGACCACCGGGTAGTGGACGGTGCCTTGGGGGGGATGTTTGTCAAAAAAGTGGCTGACTATCTGGAAAATTTCGATCTGGAAACGGTTATTTAGGGGCGTCAATATTGGCTCGACTGTATTTCTTTATCGTATCAATGATTTGTTGGATTTTTACGGGCTTGGTTAGGTAATCGTTCATGCCATTGGAAAGGGCAAGTTCCACATCCTCTTTAAATACACTGGCGGATAACCCCACAATGATTACAGCTTTTCCATTTGCCAGGGTCCGGATTACTTTGGTAGCATCCATTCCGTTCATTCCCGGCATTTGGTTGTCCATAAATATCAAGTGGTATTGCTCTTCCTCGACACACTTGATCGCGTCCACGCCATTCATGGCCACATCCGGCTCGTAACCTAATTGTTCCAGCAGCATGACCATGAATTTAAGGTTGATGTCGTTATCCTCTACTATCAGAATCTTAAGTGGGAAATCTCCGGCAACTTTTTCAAAATCAACCACTTCTTTCTCAGCTTGAATGGCTCCATTCGATTCATTTTCTTCCCCTTCTATATTTGTGATAAGCGTAAAAGAAAAAGTAGCCCCTTCTCCCAATTCACTTTCAATCTGCAAAACTCCTCCCATCAATTCGATCAACTTATTGGCAATGGCCAAACCTAATCCGGTACCCTTGTATTCTCCGTTTGAGGCTGCGCTTGCCTGGGTGAAAGGCTTCACCAATTCGGGTAATTTCTCCCGATCAATTCCTACGCCGTTATCCTTTACTGCACAGTGCAGGATTAGGTTACTGGAAAATAACTTTTCGCCTTTTAGGAATACCGTGATTTCTCCTCCCTTAAGGGAATACTTCACCGCATTTCCAATGATGTTAAAAAATATTTGCGCCAATTTTTCCTTATCCAGTACGATGGCATCTGGAAGTGAGTCGTCTATGGACAAGTTGATATGGAGGGATTTTTCCCGTGCCATGCCGGTAAAAATATTGATAATTCGTTCCATCTCTGGTCTCAGTTTAAAAAGCACCGGGCTTAATTCCATTTTACCAGCCTCAATTTTGGAATAATCCAGAATATCATTTACAATATGTAGCAATGATTCTCCGGAATCACCAATAATCGAGAGCAACTCCTGTTGTTCCTCGGAGAGGGAAGTGTTGTACAGCAGGCCAGTGATTCCTAACAATCCGTTTAACGGCGTCCTTATTTCATGACTCATATTGGCTAAAAAATTCGATTTTTCCCGATTCGCTAATTCGGCCGCTTCTTTGGCCTCGCGGAGCCCCCTCTCCCATAGTTTATGCCCGGTGATGTCCCTTGCTACCGAAATCATTCGCTTCTCGTCCAGTTTGAAAAAACGTATTTCAAAATACCGCCTGCCAATATCAAGCAAAATATCCAATTCCTCGGTCTGCATCTTACCGGTAACCACCGCCTTGTTAAACGCCCGCATGGCCCGTTCACCTGCTTCTCCGGAAAATAACTCACTCATATTTTTTCCGAGGGTTTTTTGTGGTGGTTGCAACAAAAGTTCCTCTTGCTGGACGTAGTAATCTAAAAAATCCCCTTTGTTATTGTATATGAATATAATATCGGGCAAACTATCTAACACCGACCGCAGCCGGTTTTCACTTCGTATCAGCTCCTGATCGGCGATGTATTTATCATTAATATCCGTACAGATGCCCACCGCACCTGCAAACTTGCCGTCAGATTCAAAAAACAGTTTCTCGAAAATTTTAACCCGTATCGAAACTCCCTGTTTCCGGTTAGAATGGGCCTCGAAATAGTAAAAGTCATCTTTCCTTTCGATGGCCTCTTTCTTGGTCAGTATAAATGAATCTGACTTATCGCTCACCCAATCTTCTAAAGCAAAGGTTTGGAATTCCTTCGGACTATAACCGAGGACTTCTTTGATATTGTCACTCACCTGGTATAACCTCAAGTCTTTATCCTGATAGTAGATAAACCCCCTGGACTGTTGCAAAAGCATGGTTTGTTGCCGTAATAACTGATCCAGATCCCTGGATTTTTTTTCCAATAAGTAATTGCTTTCACTCGTTATTTTAAAGAATCTTGCCAGGAAAAATACGACCAGTAGCAGCAATGCCAGGAGGGAGAGAAAAAGATGAAAATAGTTTCCAAAAACCCCCGAAACTACGGAGGATTTATTTTGTGTAAATACAAATGCAATTGGCTTCTCTAACTCCAGTCGAAATAAATTAAAAGGATATTGAATCAGTAAAGACTCCTGCCCCTCTGACCGCCCGCTCTCCAACAGGGCACCTTCGTATTCGCCTCTCAAACCTCCCTCAATTTCTCTCACCATGGCTTCTTGTAGCCCCTTTTCCAGTAGCACTGGGTCTCGCAGGGAATCATCAATCAACTGGTAAAAGCCTCCATCCAAAAATACCAATTTATTAGTATTGGGTCCCAGATAATAATTGACCAGCTGCCGGGAAAAGTACTTTCCCAACTTAAGTTTTACCAACAGCGTCACCGTTCCTTTATCTGATTTGACCCTAAAACAATAACGGCAATCCCGATCTCCTATCGCGGTCGCTGTCTCTGTAACGGTAAAATAATTGGCATCCGAGACCTGGTATATTTTCCGTAGATCCCCCTTTTCAATAAACAAGGTATCTATCAGATTAATGTAATTATTCAATAAACGCCTTACCCTTGTTTCATCTACCGTGGATTTCATTCCGTTTGCTTCGGAAGGAAGCAATCTCTCCTGATTGTTTGCATAAAATATCAGGTCTTCATTTAGGTTATTGAACGTCCTCTGAACTTCATTAGCAGCCAGTTCCACTTGTTTGTTTAGAAACACTTTCCGGTTCTCTATCAGGTTCTTGGATAAAGAACGGTAAAAGAAAAAAGCCAAGGTCACCGTAAACAAAATGGCACCTATGCTAAGCCACCAAAACATTTTTGCCTCCCTCCGGTAACTATCCGTCCTGTTTTTCTTCCTACTAGTCATGGATATCCAATAAGTACCAGTCCATTAAGTTCATTCGCTTGCAATAGGCTTCAAACAGCCTCCCTCCCAATTCAAAACTATGGTAGTTTTCTTTTTCCAAAAGAAATTTAGAAGCCATTTGCCTTACCTCCTTGCTTTTGCTTTTATACAGATTAAAATTCTCCTTCCGGAAATTGTCTGATTGAATGGTCTGAATATAGGCGTGGTTTTTTAATGGTGGCATACTCAATGCTTCGATCGCTTCAGCCTTACCAGCAACGATAGTACCCTGACTGTCTACAAGCATCAGCTTTTTATCTGACGTTTCCAGAAAGGCATTCATCAAGTCAAAAAGTGTAATATCGAAACCCAGCACCCCTTTTAACTCATTATCATGATAAACCGGATGAATGAGCGATAAAATCCACCCTCTCCCAACCGGATCAATGTAAACTTCCTCCACCCAAACTGCTTTCCTGTTGGGGTTTCGGGTTTCATCTGCCAGGTAATAAAAATTAAAGGCCGTTATATCTATTTCCGGATCAAGTGAGTTTAACAGGTCATAGGGAGGGTATAATCGATTGAAATGGCTGGCCGCATTGAAATAAACCTGACATACTATTTTTCGTTTTTCCAAAACTTCTATAAAAGCACTATCCAATAACGCGGTGGTGTGAATTTCACGAATAGCAAGTGGCTTATCTTCGGCCAGGATGGAAACAAAAACCGTACTTTCCTCTCCTGATTCGTTCTTATTATAAATAAAGCCCTTTTCGTCAGAAATAAACTTGCTGTCGTCTCCGAGAGGAACCAGACTATCTGCTTTTTGAAATAAAAATGATGAATACTCAGCTAATGCTGAAATGTCCGCTTCCAAAGGAGTTAAATCCGCTTCCACCTTTCGTATCACAGAATCCAGCAATTGAAAATGCTGTTGATGTGCCTGTTTAGGATCTGATTGGCAGGCGGAAGAAAACAATAAAATGGAAATTAGTATGAAAAATAAACATTTCATCTTTGAATATTTAAATATAAACAAAGTTAAAAATTTTTCATAGCTTTTTGAAGGGATTGATGCATTTCGTTAAACCTTTCTTTTACCCGGTCAAAGAACTCGCCTTCCAGCAACTGTTCCAATGACGCTTCCTCCAAGACATCCATTGCCGAAACTTTGAAAGTCTGCTCCATGCCTCCGATCTCAAATTTGATCAGGTATTTATTGTTCCAGTCAAAAATGGTAATTCTAACCCCCTCTTTATTCTTTTCGTTGACTACCCTCATTCCGGTCTGACTATCTCAGTGGTGTAAGTGATTTCGGATTTTAGAGAAGAGGCGACCGAACAGTATTTATCTACTGCCAATTTGACTACTTTTTCAAATTCCAATTCGGTTGCATCTGGCGAGGTTAAAATAAAATGCAACTGTATGGACTTATAAAAAGAGGGAGTGCCGTCGTTCCGCAAGCCCTCGGCCTGGATTTTAAAATCCTGTACTTGTCGGCGCTTCTTTTTCATCATCAATACCGTATCCACTGCGGAACAGCCCGCCAGTCCGGATAACAGCAATTCCATGGGTGATTGGTGCTGTTTTTCTGCGCCAGCGTACATATCGATCTGAACTTTATTTCCGGTTGCGTTTACTGATTCATATTCATGATCAGCAATCATGCGAAGGGTGATCTGTTTTTTATTCATATCGATTTCGAAAATAACAAATTTTGGTTAATTGACCATAACTTACCAACGGAGGATAAGCACTGCAAAGGTATAAAAAGCAAATCAAAATTTATATTGGCCTAAATGAAAGGCTCACCAGGAAACAATAACGTTGCCTCCAATTTCATTGTTTCGTACTACTTGCAAATTAGGATCTAAGCCTTATTTTTACATCAGTTATCACTACCAACGACCCATTCACTCGGTAGCCAACCTAAAGCAGTACCCTAAAATCGAGCCTGCTAACGACAGGCAGGCATGGTGACAGGGGGCGCACAAATGGATACCCCGGTAGCCCTGATAGCTATCGGGGGGGGTATGCAAAACTTCCCCAATTGGGAATCGGGACGGGTTTAGTGCCTTTTAAAAGCAAATAATAATTCTATGAAATTTTCATTATACTTGGGGAAATACAGCGGCATAAAAGTGTTCATTCATTGGACCTTTTCGCTGCTTTTATTGTGGATTGTCATTTCTAACGTTAGATCCGGTACTCCCTGGATAGACACAGGATGGACCCTCATTTTTGTCCTTTTGATTTTTGTTTGCGTGATTTTGCATGAATTCGGACATGCACTTACCGCACAGCGCTATGGCATCCAGACAAGGGATATCATTCTCTTGCCCATTGGAGGATTGGCAAGACTGGAAAAACTTCCCGAAGATCCCAAGCAGGAACTAAAAGTAGCACTGGCCGGTCCTTTGGTGAATGTCGTGCTATTTTTACTCCTGTCCGTAATGGTTTCCCTGACCGGTTTTGACCTGGATTTATTGGAGGAAGGCACCCTTAACGGCAAAAGTATCTGGATTTTTCTGGCATCAGCCAATCTGTTTTTAGCGTTATTCAATTTAATACCGGCCTTTCCCATGGATGGAGGTCGGGTGCTACGGGCGCTTTTATCCACTGGAATGTCCAGAATCAAGGCTACTGAAATTGCGGGAGGAATCGGGCAGCTGATGGCGATAGCCTTTGTCTTTTTCGGGTTATTTAATAACCCAGTCCTGGTACTGATCGGTATTTTTATTTTTCTGGGTGCTCAGGCGGAAGTAAACCAAACAAAACAATCCTCTTTTCTGGAAGGGTATCAGGTGGGAGATGTGTTGATGCGTAAATTTCCCATTCTTGCCTTTGACGCTCCGTTGCAAAAAGCTGTCGATAAGCTTTTGGAAGGTCAGGCAATCCATTTTGTGGTAGTCAAGGAAGACACCCCTATTGGCATTCTCAGCAGGGAGGGAATCGTACTTGGACTGCAGCAAGGGGATTCCCAAACCCCTGTAGAAAAGGTCGCCGATCAAAGTCCCCTAAAATTGGAAATTTCACTTCCCTTGCAGGAGGCTTTTAAGAAAATGGCAGCAGGAAATAAAAAAGTAGCACTGGTCTATGAAGCAAATCATTTTTTAGGAATCCTGGACCAGGAAAACATATCGGAATTTATTATGGTCAAAAAAGCCCTGATCCGTTGAATCCGGCTCCCGGAATTTCCTTTCGGTTTCATCAAAGTGAACCCAATCAAAGGTTCTGCTTTCAAAGTTGGTCTGTAAAGAAATTAATGGGTAAATTTACATACACGCCATTGACATCCACGAAATGTATCATGTAATTGGCTTCTTTGTCCAATTTTCTGCTGGGTGGTGCCGAATAGGGATGTCTTTTTCCCAGCGGCAGGGTGGCTTTATGAGTGAAACCTTTTGATTGAAATTAAACTATGAATACAGAAATTAATGCAGTAAGTCCTGAGGAAGCGGTGCAACTGGTAAAAAGTCATCAACGGGTATTTGTTCATGGCAGTGCGGCAACACCGACCATTTTGCTACAAGCCCTCTCAAAACGAAAAGAGGAGTTGGAAAATGTGGAAATCGTGTCCATCACCACCCTGGGTGACATGCCTCTGGCCGATGAATCCTGCAAAGGCAGCTTTTACATCAATTCGCTATTTGTTTCCGAAAATGTCCGAAAAGCAGTAAATAGTGAAAGAGGGGGTTATGTGCCCATTTTTCTAAGTGAAATAGGAAGGCTTTTCAGAAAAAACATCCTGCCGATAGATATTGCCATGATTCAGGTTTCCCCTCCTGACAGGCATGGGTATTGTTCCCTGGGCACCTCTGTAGATGTTGCCAGGCCAGCCGTAGAAACGGCTACCTTTATCATTGCGCAAATCAATCAACAAATGCCCCGCACCATGGGAGATGGTCAGGTCCATGTTAGTAAATTTGACCGGGTCATCGAAGTAGACGAGCCCCTGCCACAGGTAGATTATTCCGCCAAGCTAGACGAGGCCGATTACAAAATCGGTAAATTTGTCGCTGAAATGGTCGACGATGGTGCCACCCTTCAACTTGGAATCGGAGGTATCCCCGATGCGGTGCTTCAATCGTTACACAACCACAAAGACCTGGGTATCCATACGGAGATGTTTTCAGACGGAGTCATAGATTTGATGGACAAAGGTGTGATCACCAATAAGTTTAAGAAAAAACACCCCGGCAAAGTGGTGTCCTCTTTTGTGATTGGTACCAAAAAGGTGTATGATAGTATCCATGATAATCCGGCCTATTCCTTTCACGAAGCTGCCTATGTCAACGATACCGCCGTCATCCGTAAAAACCCAAAAGTAATTTCCATCAATTCATGCGTGGAAATAGACCTGACCGGTCAGGTTTGCGCCGATTCCATCGGCAGTTATCACTATTCCGGTGTCGGTGGTCAAATGGATTTTATGCGAGGTGCTGCCCTGTCCGAAGACGGGAAGCCAATCATGGCACTCCGGGCGGGTACCAAAAAAGGTAAATCCAAAATCGTCCCTTACCTTAAAGAAGGGGCAGGAGTAGTAACCACCCGAGCCCATGTGCATTACGTGGTCACCGAATACGGGGCTGCCTATCTGTACGGAAAAAACCTTCGGCAGCGAGCCTATGAACTTAAAAAAATTGCCGCACCGGAACACCAGGAGGAATTGGACAGGGCCATTCACGAACGGTTTGGGGATTTTGTATACCCCTTCAGGTAAGACGCTTGTAGCCGCTGCTCTTGTCAAAACTACTGCGCAGGCGAGTTTAGATTTTCCTCCTTTTGAAATAGAGTATGAAACGGGTTCCAGTACCGGGGATGCTCGTTACATCCATTTTCCCACCATTCAACGCCAGAAACTGCTTCACCAGCAGCAAGCCGAGACCGGTTCCCTTTTCATCGCGGGTACCGACCTTGGAGGGAATCCGAACGTCTACGCCTCCATTTATCAAATCCTGATGGGCTTCATCTATTCCTACCCCTGAATCTTTGATATGGATGGCAATGTTTTGATCGGTAACGGTATAGAAAATCTCAATTTTCCCGTATTCGGGAGTGAATTTGATGGCATTCCCCAATAAATTCTGAATGATAATTTTAAAATGATTTTTATCTACCAAGGCTACATGCTGGATTTCCTGATCCTGGTGATGGTCAATAACTAAAAACTTGGCTCTTGTCTGAAACTCCAGCTGTTGCATTATCCTTTCGATCATCTTTGCAACATTCACTTCGACGGGTTCGGCAACCATCCCGTCCATTTGGGTATTGGCCCATTGTAGCAAATCATTCAGTAAATTCTCAGTGGTTTGGATTTGATCTGAAAGAAGGCATAAAACCTCTTGTTCCTCCGTTTCCGATAAAAGATTTTTAGTTCGGACATCCAGCAGCTGCTTAATACCATTTATCGGTGATCGCAAATCATGCGAAATAATCGATAAAAGCCTTGTCCGGGTACTGTTTAACTCCTTTAAGGCACGGTTTTGTTGTGCGATTCGTTCTTTCTGTTCCCCTATTGCCTTGTTTTTATCTGATAAGGAGCGGTTAAATTTATCTTTGAGGCGCAAATGCTTGCTAAAAAAGTAAAGTATGCTCCCCATTAAAAAAAGCAAGAGCACCAAAAAGCCCATTAATTTATATTGCTGCTGGATCATGGTCTGGTCCCGCTCCATTTCGGCTCTTAGGCGCTGGTTGTCGGCTTGGGTAAGTTTCAGCTCCAAACGAGCCATTTGCCTGGCTTTTGCCGCATCATAAAGGCTATCACTATGACTTTTATGGGCTTTCAGATGATAATACGCCTGATCAAACATCCCCAGCTCCTGATAAATACGACTCAAAAGCCCAGTTATTTGCTGCAAATCCCAGTGGGCACCATGGATTTCTGCTATTTCCAGTGCTTGCTCCCCATAGTTCAATGCTTCCTCCAATTCCCCCCTTTCCAGTTTTAGGGCCGCCAATCCTGACAATGCAAACGACTTCTCCCAGTTGGTCAAGATGGATTCCGCTGCCAACACCTCCCGAAATAGATCTTCAGCCCGTCCCCCTTTCCCCAATTGGTTGAAAACCTTACCCATTCTGTTTTTCACCATAAGCGTAAGCACTGACAGGCTATCCGCCTTGAGGTAGGCCAGTGCCTGGTTTAAATTTTCCAGGGATTGATCATATTGACTCGTTTCGTCGTAGGCAATTCCCATATTAAAATGGTTTTTTGCCAGCGACATGCTATCCCTCATTTCTTGATTGATGGCAATGCATTCTTCCAATAGTTGCAGGGCTTTGGGGTATTCCTTGTCCACCATTTGGATCAATGCCCTTCCATTGATCGCGTATACGATTTCCTTTTTAGAATCTGCCCTTTCTCCAAATTCTTTAGCCAAGGCAAAATGATGCAGTGCCCGATCATAATTTCCCGAGATATAGTGGAGCGTGGCCTCCCGATTGTTTAACCTGGCCATCGGTAGTGGCTCCTGATTACCCGCTAACAACTCTCTCGCCTGCTGGGTCAGAGAAAAGGCCTTATCCGTATTATCATACTGCAAGGAACTGGCCTGTTGCAGCAAAGAGTCCAACGAATCTGAATAAGAGCTGCCGGAGGACCTGCCTGGCAAAAAAATAACCCATCCCAGAAACAATAAACACATCGTAAAACGCATACCTTGCCTCATTCCAAGTATTATAGTTCAATTTAAATACCAATCAAAAATAGCTAAAAATCAATTTTAAACAATTTAAATTTCAATTTTTTTATTTAATCAAAATAAATGTATTTTAAAATCGAAAAATTGCATTTAAAATAAGTCCTTTAAAACGTTTTGGGCCGAATGAAATCCGCACATACCGTGAACCCCTCCACCGGGGGGAGTAGAGGAGGAACATAGGTAGATCCCTTTTGCCGAGCTGCGATATGGAGATATCCTTAATGCCGGTCTCGAAAATAATTGGTAAATATCTTGTACACCGGAATTGATATCCCCACCGATGTAATTGGGATTATAAGCTTCGTAATCCCGGGCATTTAATACCGATTTCGCCAGTATTAGCTTGCGAAAACCGGGAGCAGCTTCCTCAATTTGACGGATCACCAATTCGCTGATATCCTTATCGCTTCCGGGAGGTACGTGGCAATAGGCCCACAAGGTGTGTTTCCCCGCCGGTGCCCGACTGGCATCTACCAGCGATTGCTGCGCCACCAACACGTAGGGATTTCTCGGATAGGAACCTTCCCAAACCGTCGCTTCAGAACGGGCTATTTCGGAAAAACTGCCTCCCAGATGTACCGTGCCAGCCTCTCTTGCTGCTTTTGAACGCCAGGGAACCGGCCCATCCAATGCAAAATCAACTTTGAAGACACCCATTCCATACCTAAACCGGTTCAGCTGCCATTTATAAAAACGGGAAAAGGATTTTCCGGCAATTTGCACAAAATGCCGGGGACTGGTATCAAACAATACCGCCTTTGATTTTGGCAGCTCCCGCAGATCGGTCACCATCCAACCCGCTTTGAACGTTCCTCCTTTGTCTAAAAAATAAGCCAGCAGGGCATCCGCCAGTGCTTGCGAGCCTCCCCGGACCACCGGCCAACCGCCTACATGCCCGGCAGCCATCAGCACCAAAGCAATGGCCGAGGTGGCCCAATTACTCAAGGGCTGAATGCCATGGGCAGCCATCCCTGCAAATAGGGCACGCATTTTTTCCGTTTTAAACGACCTGGCCATCCAGGTAGCCGGCTGAAGGGCCTTTAAACCAAATCCAGCCAGATCTAACGGTTTACTCGGAATTCGCAATGGCCCCAAAAAATCTGCTGTCAACGATTCCCAATTGCGAACGATGGGTTCCATTAATGCCAGGTAGCGATCCCCATCTTCTTCAAGCCCTTCGGCGGTTTGCGCGAGGGAACGATGCAAACAAACCGAAGTTCCGTCCGATAATGGATGTGCCGCCAGAACCTGTGGATGAAGTAGGCGAAGTCCATACTCCTCCAGGGGAAGGCTCTTAAAAAAAGGGGCAGATGCGGCAAGTGGATGGATGGCAGAACAGATATCGTGCTTGTACCCGGGAAGCGTAAGCTCATGGGTACGCATTCCGCCACCCACCTGCTCTTTTCCTTCGATCAGCAACACCCTTAAACCTCGTTCAATCAGGGTAATGGCTGCCGCTAGACCATTGGGGCCGGACCCCACTACTACCGCATCATAGCTATCACCTGCCATTAGGCTCCTTTCTGTTCCAATCGCTGACTCCCATAAGTAGTCGCCAATTCTTCCAGTGCCACCACCAGGCGATCCAAATCAGAGATTCGGGTGTAAACGTGCGGGGAGACCCGGACACATTGAATGTTTTCATAACTGATGGGGGTTGTATGTATTTTATATTTTCCCAGAAGCTCTTGCTCCAGCTTACCCGGTGAAAGCCCTTCCACCGAAACCCCGGCAATCGCACAACTATAAGCAGGCAATAAGGAAGTATGAATATGCACACCAGGAATTCCCATTGCCTTTTCTGCCCAGTAATTCTTTAGGTACCGCACCCGCTCTTCTTTGCGTTTGGCACCTATGCCATTGTGAAAGTTAAGCGCCTCTCCGATTCCCTGCTCCAGTGGAAAGCTTCTTGTCCCCAGCGATTCAAACTTTCTGATATTCTCACTTTTCGGGTTACCGTTACAGAGTAAGGGCCACACTTTAGATATTTTTTCTTTGCTCACCCACATCATACCGGTACCAATCGGGGCAGACAGGTATTTGTGAAGGCTGGTTCCAAAATAGTCTGCTTCCAGATCCGGGATGTTAAAATCCAACAGGCCAAACGAATGGGCGCCATCTACAATCACTTCGAGGCCATTAGCATGCGCCATCTGGCAGATCTTTTTGACAGGCATGATCTGGCCTACCCAGTTGATGACATGTGTTACGTGAATCATTTTGGTCTTTGAGGTAATGGCGTCCCGGTAAGCGTTGACAATCCTATCATCGTCTTCAATCGGAAAATCAAAGGAAAGCTGCTTATAAACGATCCCTTCCCGCTCGGCTCGCTGTTTCCAGGCATGCATCATATTGGGATAATCCTGTTTGCATCCGATCACTTCATCTCCCTTTTGCAGATCCAACCCGTAAATAATGGTATTTAAGGCTTCGGTTGCATTTCGATTGATGGCCAGCTCTTCCGGGTCACAGCCTCCCAATTGCGCAAGCTTCTGCCGCAACGGCTCCCGCCCCTGATCCAATATCCGCCACATATAGTAGGAAGGTGCCTGGTTGGACATTTGGCTGTAACGCGCTACCGCGTCCACAACCAGCTGGGGACTGGGAGAAACGCCCCCATTATTGAGATTCAATACCGGAGAGGAACTGGATGGATATCCCTGCTGGATGGTGGTCCAAAAATCCTCGTTCGCAGCCATTTTTTGGGGAGAAAGGCCCGCAAACTGCCTGTTTTTTACTGCTATATCGGCAGCATGTAGCTGCTCAAAAAGGCTATTGGAAGAAAAAGCCCCTGCCAGTACAGCCGCTTTTTTGAAAAAGCTCCTTCTGTTTGTAGTTGATTTCATTGAATTAAAATTTAGTTAGTGGTCATACATTTCCGTTCAGGCATTCCCACAGGTTTTCATTTCTCCCGAGACAAATGATCCTGAAGACAGCCAAGTACGCAAAATAATCAAAATATTTTTTGTTTCATACGTACCTTTCCATAAGTGGGAGGCGGCTTCCTGAAAAAGAATTATGGAACAAGGGATTTTTTGAGGTAGAGAAGCAGCAAGCTGTAATCGGACCAATCTGGCGGGCAAAGGCGGCTATCCCTCTCTCGGTTGGTTACCAAGAGGTTCTTTAGTGAGCCATTGCAAATGGCATGTAAGGGATTACAACTATAAAGAAGAAAAGCTGTAGCGGACTCTACACCCAGTAGGGGACTCACCTAAAAAAAGATGCAAGTCATTGACAACCTTATTTATCTCCATAATGTGACCATGCACTAAGTACATGCACTGTTACTGTTGTTTCTTTAATTGAGTAAACTAAACGATGTTTTTTATTAATTCTTCGGGAGTATAACCCTACCATATTGTATTTCAACATTTCAGGCTGTCCAGTACCTTCTGTAGGATGTTCCATTAATTCATTCAAGAGTTTTTCCATTTTCTTCAACGTGGCTTTATCTCCTGATTTTTTATGTTTATCAATGTCTGCTAAAGCAGTTTTGGTAAACTCCAACACATAACTCACAAGCCCAATAAATCGCTGATTTCCTTAGGACTGGATACTTTTTTGACATCCCCGTTTTGAACCTCTTGTATGCTCTGCTTAATCTTTTCGACCATTTCCGCATTAAAATACAAATCGTCTTCAGTAACAGGAGTTAGCGCATAAGCCTTATCCTTACCTCGTTGCACAATGATATGCTCTCCCTTATCTACTCGTTCAAAGTATTCTTTCTGATTCTGTCTAAATTCTCTACTGCTTATAACTAACATAATGATACGTTTAAATTTATGTGTACCAAATTGGTGCAAAATACTATTATTAACGGTAACATTCATTTCTAAGTTCATCAGTCAACTGATTTTTTAACCCAACGGATGGTATTTCAGCATCTACTTTTTCAGCTCTTTCAACTGTGCCTGTTTGTATTTCTCAGTTGTCGAGGGGTTTTTATACCTGGACTACCCACAAGTCGTTGCCCGCCTTCAGAATGTTGGCGATTACATTTTGCAGGATCGTCAAGGCATTTACCTTTCTCGGGGCGTAGATACCATAGTACCAGCTGATGTGCTTGGTGATGTCTTCGGCCGTCTTGGGTTTTTCCCGCTGTCCGGTAATAAAAGCGTTAGTCTGGTTTTTCCACAATTCCTGCCCTTACCGGATTCTCATGAATGCAAACCATGCTACTTTCGATCCTTTCAGTTCGATAAAGTTCAATGGCATGGTTTTCATGTGTACTTTTTCAAATCTCAGCCAGAGCCTGTTCAAAATTGTAGACATTTGTTTACCATTAGTGAGCCATTGCAAAAGGCATGTAATGGATTACGACTTTATAAAACGCTCGAAATAATAGGGTGTAGAGGAGCACTGTCCGTTATGCTTAGATCCGCATTGCAGCCCATCAGGATCAGGGCCATAACCAACCTTGCCCTTCCAAATCAAATAATTGACACGAGCCCTATTCAAAAAATAATTTGTATTCATCTTTATTTTATGGGAATTTTGCATCTAATCTAATACGACAGGAATGAGAGACATAAAATTGGTAGAAGTACGATCCGAACTGGCAGCCGGGACAAGGGGAGCAAGCATGGGGATAGATGCGCTGAAAGTAGCCAGCCTGGTCAAGCCTTCCGATTTTTTTAGCCGATTTGATCCCATCCATGTAGAAGATGCGAACGATTACCTTTGGAGAGGAAACCAACACCCTTTTGCCAACTACATTGACGGCGTATATGAGGTACTTCAGAATGTGTACACCACTGTAAAATCGCTTCGCAGCGCTAGAAAATTTCCCATCATCCTTGCCGGAGACCACTCCACCGCCGCAGGGACCATCATGGGAATCAAGGCCGCCCACCCGGAAAAAAGACTGGGGGTGATTTGGATTGATGCCCATGCCGACTTGCACACGCCCTTCACCACGCCCTCCGGAAACATGCACGGCATGCCCCTGGCCATGTGCCTGGGGATTGATAACCTGGATCAGAAAATAAACGAGCCCTTGCCAGGGACCATCGCATATTGGGAAAAGATAAAAAAAATAGGTGGACCCAGTCCTAAAATCCGTCCGGAAGACCTTGTTTTTATCGGGGTACGGGACACGGAAGAAGCCGAAAATTATTTGATCAGCCATCACAAAATTCCCTCCATCTCCATTAGTGATTTACGAATCGCTGGCATCCCTAAAACAGCCGAGAAAGCACTTGCTTCATTAAAAGACTGCGAACAAATTTACATTTCTTTCGATGTGGACAGCCTGGACACCTCGCTGTCAAAAGGCACCGGAACGCCTGTTCCCGATGGCTTAACCCTGGAAGAAGCCATCCAGTTAAACGAAGCCCTTATCAAAGATAAACGGGTTTGCGCCTGGGAGATTGTGGAGGTAAATCCTACCCTTGACACTGAAAATGCCATGGCTAAAAATGCGTTTGATGTGCTGGAATCCACTACCCACTCTCTGGTTTCTCATTTTTAGTTCACCCGATGCGATTTACCGCAAGGGTTGCCGTTCATAAAGGGATGCAAAGGCAATCACATTGGGATACATTTTTTCTGCTGCCAGTACCTGCCGGGCGGTAAAAAAACGGATCGCCACGCATTCCGGGGAAGGAACGAAATCCAGGTGAGCCAATTTGGTTTCGTACAACACATTGGCAATAAAAACCTCCTTATGGTTCTTGACGGTGAAAAAATAGGCGGGTTTGTCAGCGACAAAGGTAGTTTTCAGCTTCATCTCTTCCCATATTTCCCGATCTATTCCTTGCCGGGGACGCTCTCCAAAATCCAGGCCGCCACCAGGCAATTCCCACCAGCCATTGTCCTCCTGCACCAGCAGAAACCGATGGGAATCATCCAGCACCAGGGCCTTCACGCTCACCCGGTAAAAATTCTCCGGAACGGTTGGTATCTCCACGCTGCCTCTAATTTTTTTCTTGGTTAAGCCAGGCTACTTTTTGGCTGGGGGTATGCTCCTGACCGAGTATGTCCCGGTAAAGATCCGGTCTTCTGGCATTTTTGTACCGAAACCCACCTGCCTGCTGTAGCTTTTCGGCATGAATGCTGGCCAGGCAGAAGTCATCATCCAGCTTTCGGCATTCGGCAATGACATCCCCGAAAGGGTCCAGGATCATGGAACAGCCGTTTTTCAACTGGTCATCATCCATCCCTATCGGGTTGGAAAATACCGCATAAATGGCATTATCATAGGCCCTGGCGGGCAGCCATTTCATCAACCATTGACGCCCCTTCATACCGTCAAATTCTAACCTAAGTGAGGTAGGATCGTTGTGGCGATTATCCCACAAAGCAGGATCTACAAATCCTGCCCCCGGTCGGGAGGAAGGCGTACACATGGTGACATGAGGCATGAAAATCACCTCTGCCCCCAACAGACTGGTCGCCCGAACATTTTCCAAGATGTTATTGTCGTAACATATCAATATCCCACATTTCCATCCGTGTAAATCAAACACACAATACGCAGACCCGGGAGTAAGGTGAGGATTGATAAAGGGATGAAGCTTATGGTGTTTGGCCTGGAGTCCGTCCGCATCCACGCAGACATAGCATTTAAAGATGCGATCCTCCGCATCTTTTTCGAACAGGCCCGCCAAAATGGTGATCCCATATTTCGCAGCGATTTTTCTGAGCTTTTCCGTGCTCGGACCCTCCGGGACAAACTCAGCCAGCCCAAGCAATTGTTCTTTGTTTAATTTCCGGGCAAAGGTATATCCCGTAATGGAACATTCATGAAAAGCAACCACCTGAGCGCCGGCTGCTGCTGCCTTTTCACATAACGATTCGATGGTATCCAGGTTTTTGGTTTTATCACCACTCGCATGTTCGAATTGAACCGATGCTATTTTTAAATCTTGTTTTTTGTCCATGTAAGTACTATAAAGTTTCCAATAGTCAGATACCTCTTTCGGGTTATCATTCCTTATTCCATCCCTCTTTTAACGGCCTCCAATAAGGATTGGCCTCCTTTGCTATCTGCCAAAATATGCCAAATCATAACGCCTCCCAGGCCCTGTTCTTTTGCCAATTCGGTTTTACGCTGAATGAGAGCTGGCGAATTGTAGTACAGGACGCCTCCCTCCGGAAAGGATAGACTGTCCTGCAGATAAGCAGAAGGGTATCTTTCGAGAATTTGCCAGTATCGCAGGCTGCCCGGAGCTCCGGGACCAAAGCCATACCCGTAAAATGGGAGGCCCAAAAGAATTTTTTCCGCTGGCAGACCTCTTTGATCCCTGTAATAGTGAATATCAGAAACAGCCATTTCAAAGGGCGCATGCTGACCGGGCTTTTCCAGGTTCCATGGCCCGGTATCGTCATAGGACATCAGGTTGATCCAATCGTATAAGGCCAATACCTCATCTGAAATGGAGTCACCGTTCCAACTCGCCAGTGCTGCGGTCATCAGGTTTCCGGAGCGTTTAAGTCTACGCGACAATTCGATAACAAAAGGAGCATAATGTTCGTTTATTAGCGAATTTTCCAGATCCACATCTACCCCATCAAATCCATAACGATCGACCAGGGATACTATCTGCTCTGCCCAGTGATCCCGCTGCTCCGGTTTCATTAACTCCGCCAAATACTCTGGAGGGTTCCCCCCGCCGATTGACATAAAAACCCGCGCTCCATTATCATGAGCCAACTTCACAGCCTCCCGGTAGGCTTCATTAGAACCAAAACTTCCCTGGCGATCGGGCTGGATAAATGCCAGATTGATATCGGTATACACTGACCAATCGATGCCTTCCAGTCCCGATTCCCAATCATCCTGGCTGAAGAGATACCCCAAAACCCGAAACTTCGGTTCAGGATCCTTCTCCAGCCCCTCCCCGGCAGCGCATGCGAACGACAATAGTGAAAATAGAAAACAAAAACGAATCATTCCTAGATCGGGTTTTTGGGGGTTATCCATTTTTCTTCTACTCCCTGGAAGGTCAGGGTGACGGGCAGGATTTCACCATTCGAACCAAACTCCATTTTGTCGATGCAGGTAACCCGATGATTTGCGTCCGTCTCAGCTAGTGGTCTCCGGTGATAGACGATGTAATATTCCTCCTCCCCCGGTATTTTGAGAACAGAATGGTGCCCTGCTCCCCTTCCAACCGTTTCATCCTGCTCCAGGATCACCCCTTTTTTTTCAAAGGGTCCGAACGGACTGTCTGAAATTGCGTAGGCCACCCGGTAATCCGGACCGGTCCAACCTCCCTCCGACCACATGAAATAATACTTGCCGTCTCTGATAAACATAAATGGCCCCTCCACATATCCTTCCGGGGTGACCTCTTTATAAAATTCCCCATCCTCAAACGGAAGCAATCCAGTAAAATCATCATTCAACCGGACCATATTACAGCGTCCCCAGCCCCCATAATACATGTAATAAGTACCGTCCGTATCCTGAAAAATATATTGGTCAATGGGTTGGGCCTCGTTGACAATTTCATTAATAAGGGGTTTGCCGAGCAAATCCCGAAAGGGGCCCTCAGGCTGATTCGCTACCCCCACGCCGATCCCCCCGACCTCACCTTCGTGCACATCGTTAGCTGCAAAGAAAAGATAATACTGATCGTCTTTGCTAATCACCCCTGGTGCCCACATCGCTCTGCGAGCCCAGGTTACCGCAGCCGTATCTATGATCCGCTCGTGTTTGGTCCAGTTTACCAGATCCGGGGAAGAAAAGGCATCCATAAAAACCTGCCGGTCAAAATCGTCCGAATACGTCGGGTAAATCCAATACCTGTCACCATAAACAATCACTTCCGGATCGGCATACCAGCCCTCTAGGACGGGGTTTCCGGCGTAAACGGTCTTTTCAGAATTCGAGCTGGAACAGGAAAGAAGACCCAAAAAACAAAAAAAAGTACAAAAACCCGGAATAACGTTTCTCATTATTTCATTCTTATTAGGGTTGGCTTATGGCTTTGGTTTACTAAAATAAAAGGGGTGAATGGTAATCTCCCAGCTAACTAGCAGATGAATTTACCAGGAAAAAACCACTTGCACAACAGAACCAGTACTTTAAATACGTTTAGAGAACCCTTACCAGGTAAAGGTGCCCAACACAGGTAAGTGATCGGAGGCATAGGTTTCGGATATCACCTGATGTCCGGTGACTGCCAGACTACCGACCGGTCTGTAAAAGATAAAATCGATGGTCTTTTCCGGATTGATGACTGGAATCGTCGGCGGGCAATTTTCTTCGCAACTCCTTTTGAAAAATGCATCCAACGTATTGATGGCCTCAGATCCCGGAACGGCATTAAAATCGCCAGCCAAAATAACCGGCAAGCTGGTCTTCTCAAAATGACGGGTGATATCTGCGGCCTGCCGGGCGGTGTTGCTTGCACTGCTAAAGTCCAGATGGGTAGCGGCAAACAGGATCACCTTTCCTTCGGGAAGCCTCACCTGAACAGACAACAGGGTCCGGGGCTCCGTACCCTCCTCCGAAGACAGCGCAATCTTTTCAGATGATGCTATCGGGTATCGGGAAAGAATGGCATTCCCGTATTCGCCTCCCTGGTGGGTAATGGATTTCGAAAAATAATAATTCATGCCTGTTAATTGGGCTAAAACAGCGGCTTGGTGAATCTCTTTTCCGGAACGTTGGGTATGAACATCCACTTCCTGCAAAGCCACCAAATCCGCATTACTTTCACGAATCACGCGAGCTATGGCGGGCAAATCGATGGAATCCGGAATGGAGGGGGGATTGGCATGGTGAATATTATAGGCCAATACACGAAGTTGAGCCTGCTCCTGACCATACACCTGGCTCGGGAAAAATCCAAAAATGGATAGCGCGATCAGTAAAAAAGAGTTGAAAGGGGAACAAATTTTCATCTTGCAGGGTATTTGTTTAAAATCGTTTTTTCAAAGATATAAATTTCAATTTATTTTAGTTGCCTGATTGATGCGCTTAAAACGATAACTATCTGTAATCATGACCCAATACCACAACAAAATATTCAGGCTGGTCCACAATTCTTCAAACGGTGCCCTGGATGGAGACATGCGTTTTCACTACCGACAACAAGGTCAGGTAATATGGTCCGAGTATAAAAGCGAATCCATACTGAAGGGACATCTAATCGGAATCGTCGCCGACAATGGAATCATCAACATGCGCTACCATCAGGTAACGCATTCGCATGAGATCATGACCGGAACCTGCAGGTCCGTTCCAGAAATCCTTCCCAATGGGAAAATCAGGTTACACGAAAAATGGCAGTGGACATCCGGAGACCAAACTTCCGGAGCATCTACCCTGGAAGAAATCTGAGGTAATAAACTCCGAAAATACCTTTTTTATCATCCTTAAAATGTTGTATAAATATTGCATTTTGTTTTTTATATAATTTAATGGATTTTTCAAAGTCTGAAGGAGGAAATTTGCTCGGGTAATCTTAGGATATCCTTGGATTTTTAAGTAAAATCACCCCTCAATAAAGATAGCATGTCCGCAATGAAACAAGTCGATGCGCCGTTACCGGAAAACGAACCCGATAGATTGGAAGCGTTATTTGCCACCCAACTATTGGACACCTTACCGGAGGCTTCCTTTGATAACCTGACCGAACTTGCAGCGGAAATTTGCCAAACGCCGATCGCCCTGGTTACCTTGCTAGATCGGGACCGGCAATGGTTTAAGTCAACGGTCGGGCTTGATTTTCACGAAACCCGGCGGGAAGATTCATTTTGTCAATATACCATCCTTAAAGACGGGATTCTGGAAGTACCCGATGCTAGCAAGGACGCACGGTTTAGCTCCAATCGCTATGTGATCGGTAAAGAAAGCGTGCGCTTTTATGCCGGCTTTCCGATCAAAACCGAACAGGGATACCCATTGGGTACCTTATGCGTGTTGGATAATCAGCCCGGAAAATTAAGCCCCAAACAAGTGCGGGCACTGGAGATCCTTTCCAAGGAGGTAGAAAAACTGATTCAACTCCGGGTGGAGAAATTAAAGCTCGATGCGTTGAATCAAAAATTAGAAAGGTTCCTGGGTAAGGTTGGGGACCTGGTATTTTTGGTCAACAGCAATTTAGAAATTTCTGATTTTTTTACTTCCAAAGAGGAGTTATTGATGGTCCCGCATCAGGATTTCCTGAACAAAAAAATAGCCGAAATTGGTTTTCCCAAAGAACAGGCGACACTCTTCGAGGAGCTTATCCGGGATGTTTTTAAAACCGGCCAAAAGCAACGTCTGGAATATTTCCTTACCATCAAGGGGAAAAAAGAATGGTTTGAATTAATAGGTGAAAAAATGACCTCGGCTAATTCGGAGGTGGTCTGCATTATCAATCACACCAGTCAGCAAAAGAAAAAAGAACTAAGATTAAAAGAGCAGGAAAAGGAATTTAGCGATTTCTTTGAGCATGTACATGGATTGATGTTTAAGCACGATCTGAACGGTAAAATCATTCACATTAACCGGGATGGTGCTGAGATCCTTGGTTACACGCAGGAAGAACTTATCGGGGTAAACATGAAAAGCATGGCCCTGGACAAAACGCTTTTTACCGACTACCTGGAAACCATCAAAAAGGAGAAAACCTTTAATGGCAAAGGCAGGTTGGTTTCCCGCTCAGGTAGGACGGTCACCTTCCATTTTAACAACGTACTTTTTGAGTCGCAGCTTGGGGATTCCTTCATTTTGGGAAACGGTATGGACATGACTGAATCCCTCCGCTCCCTTCAGGAATTGGAAACTGCTGCTGCAGCCATTAACAAAGAGCGGGTATTGCTAAAAACGATTATTGACAACATCCCCATCAACATCTACGCAAAAAATAGTCGTTTTGAAAAAACGCTCGTGAATCGAGCGGAACTTAACTACCTGGAAATCGACGATGAGCAGAAAGTGTTAGGGAAAACTGACGAGCTGCTTTTTGATACGGATACAGCCAACGAAGCGCTTCAAGAAGACCAATCGGTTATTTTAGATGGGGAAATCATCATCAATAAGGAAGTCATCCAGGAGCAGAAAAATGGTAGAAAGCGCTATTGTCTGATATCCAAAATACCACTGAAAGATGCCTCGGGCAAAATCACGGGCATGGTGGGCATTACCAATGATATCACGGAGCGGAAAAAAGCAGAGCTGGCCCTGCTGGAGAAAGGCAAAAGACTCGATTCCATTATCCGGGGAACCAATACTGGAACCTGGGAATGGAATATTTCCAGCGGAAGGATTCTTATCAACGAACGTTTTGCAGAAATCCTGGGATATACAGCGGATGAAATGAGCGACTTTTCTTCCCAGCAGTGGAATGCCCTTTGTCATCCCGAAGACCTGCTTCACCGAAATCATGTACTGCAAAAGCATTTTGATAAAAAAACAGACTTCTACCAATACGAAATTAGACTAAAACATAGGGAGGGGCAATATGTATGGATCCAGGACCGTGGAAAAGTGTTTTCAAGAGATCAATCCGGCAAGCCTAAGATCATGTACGGCACCCATCAGGATATTAGCCAGCGAAAGGAAATAGAGCATCAGCTTAAGGAGGCCAAGGAAAGTGCAGAAAACGCCAACAAAGCCAAATCCGAATTTTTAGCCAACATGAGCCATGAGATTAGAACTCCACTCAATGGCGTAATCGGTTTTACGGATTTGTTGATAAAAACGCCCCTTTCAGATACGCAGCTTCAATACATGAAGACCGTGTACCAATCGGCGCATTCCCTTTTGGATTTGATAAACGATATACTGGATTTCTCCAAAATTGAAGCGGGGAAGATGGATTTATCCGTAGAAAAAGCAGATATTTTCGAACTGGGAACCCAGGTTGCAGACATCACCAAATACCAGGCGCATTCCAAGGGCTTGGAATTATTGGTTAACCTTTCTCCCAGCCTGCCCCGCTTTATTTATGCGGATGATGTGCGGATACGACAGATTCTGGTAAACCTGCTGACCAACGCCATTAAGTTTACCGAAAAAGGGGAAGTAGAACTAAAAGTAGAAAAGTTGGACAAGGGTATCCATAAGGACCTGCCTGTACTATTTCGGTTTTCCGTAAGAGATACGGGAATGGGCATATCCCTTGCCAAACAGCAAAAAATCTTTGAAGCCTTCTCCCAGGAAGATGCCAGTACTACCCGGAAATTCGGCGGTACCGGATTGGGTTTGACTATTTCCAATAAGCTGCTGGGATTAATGGGAAGCCGGCTTCAACTCGAAAGTGAGCCTGGAAATGGCAGCCTCTTCTACTTCGATATACAATTGATGGCCGAGCAGGGAGAGGTGGAAGAATGGCCTGAAGATCATGGCATGGAGCAGGTTTTGGTGGTGGATGATAATGAAACCAACCGGAACCTAATCCGGGAGATCATGAATGCCCGGGACATTACCTGCTTCCAGGCAGCCAATGGCATGGAAGCCCTTCAGATTTTGGAAGAAAAAGGGAAAGTTCAATTGGTTTTTATGGATCTGCGCATGCCTTTTCTGGACGGCCTGGAAACCACCGAAAAGATTCGAAAACTTGGAGATCCGAAAATTGCCCAGGTCCCGGTGGTATTGTTAAGTAGCTCAAGTGACGATGCGCTGGATCGGGGTAAAATGGACCTGCTGAAAATTCATCATCGAATTTTGAAACCGGTAAAAATAAATCAGGTCGCCCAAATCATCCGGAAAATCACTAAACCCGGAGAACCGGACGCGTCTTCCACGCAACAAGACATCTCCTACAGCCAAAACGTCCTGGCCAATGCCACCTATACGGTGCTTATTGCGGAAGATAATCCGATCAATATGAAACTATCGAAAATCATTCTGTCCAAAATAAGTCCTACCATTCAGATTGTAGAGGCAGACAATGGATTAAAGGCCTATGAGTACGTGCTGAGGAGAAAACCGGACTTAATTTTAATGGACGTACAAATGCCCATCATGAATGGCTATGAAACCTCCAAGGCCATTCGATCTATTGAAAACGGAAACGACTTGCCCATTATCGCATTGACTGCAGGTACGGTAAAGGGGGAACGAGAACGCTGTCTGGAGGCCGGCATGAACGACTACATGAGCAAGCCCCTGGTACAGGAAAGTCTTACTCAAATGATTATCAAATGGCTAATCCCTACCCAACAGCAGGCTGGAATACCGCTTCCGGACACGGTAGCGAAAAAAGATACCGGAAAACACCATTTTGACAAGATTCATTTGTTAAGTCTTTTTGATGGGGACAAGGCCATCGGCAAAGAGCTGCTTAAAATTGCCAGGACCACCCTGCAGGAATGCCGGAACAAACTTAAGGTAGCACTTGAGGAGCGGAATAAAACCTCCCTTATTGAGCTGGGGCACAAACTGAAAGGTTCTGCCGCCACTGCCGGTTTTTTTGTATTACTCCCCCTGACAGATCGGCTGGAAAGAAAGGCCGAAAACAATAATGACAGCCAACTTTTCGAAATCGGCAAGAAAATTCAACAGGAATTGGATTACCTGTTAACCAACTTTGACCAATTTAAACTATAATCCTTTTCGACCGGGAGTCTTAGAAAAAATCTCATCACCCATTTTTTGAGAAAAACAAAACCGCTAAAATTTACTACATTTGTTTTTCTTTTGAATTCATACCACCTAAAAAACCAACCATGCCAGAGACCAAGATTTTCTCAGGTTCGAATACACCCTTCTTGGCAGAAAGTATCGCAAAAGCATATGGTCAATCGCTCGGTGACCTGACCCTTGCCAAATTTAGTGACGGCGAATTATCCCCGAGTTATAACGAATCCATTCGGGGATGTAATGTCTTTCTTATACAATCCACCAATCCTTCGGCTGATAACCTGCTGGAGCTATGCCTGATGATCGATGCTGCCAAACGGGCAAGTGCCTATAAAGTTTGCGCTGTAATTCCATATTTCGGCTATGCCAGGCAGGACCGAAAAGACCGGCCACGAGTGAGCATCGCCGCCAAATTGATTGCCAATATGCTTACCTCCGCAGGGGCAGACCGAATCATGACCTGCGACCTGCATGCCGGACAGATCCAGGGATTTTTTGATATTCCTTTGGATCATTTAAACGGTTCAGCTATCTTTGTGCCCTATTTAAAAAGCCTGGACTTAGGCAACCTGATTTTTGCTTCCCCGGATGTGGGTGGAGTGGGTAGAACCAGGGCTTATGCCAAGCATTTTGAAGTAGACATGGTGGTCTGTGATAAGCATAGAAAAAGAGCCAATGAGGTAGCATCCATGCAGTTGATTGGAGATGTAGAAGGGAAAGATGTGGTGATGATAGATGACCTGGTGGACACAGCCGGAACCATTTGCAAGGCTGCCAACATTATTTTAGATAAAGGGGCAACCTCGGTAAGGGCCATTGCGACGCATGGCGTGCTTTCTGGAAAAGCCTATGAGAACATCGAGAATTCGAGTTTGTCAGAACTGGTGATCACAGATACCATTCCCATCAAACAGGAATCCTCCAAAATAAAGGTATTGACCGTGGCCGATTTATTTGCAAAAGCAATTCATGCCGTGGAAGGGAATACTTCTATAAGTTCCTTATTCATTTAAAGAATTTTAATTTAAACAAATATAGTTATGAAATCAATTGAGATTATAGGGTTTAAAAGAGCAAATCTCGACAAAAGATCCCTGGATGCGCTACGTGAGGAAGGTAATGTACCCTGTGTGGTATACGGTCCGGGTATTAAAGAGCAGATTCATTTTTACGCCCCTGCCATTTTGTTTCGGGACCTGATCTATACCCCGGAAGTACACATGGTAGACCTGAACATTGAAGGCACCAAAATCAAAGCGATCTTGCGGGAAGGTCAGTTTCACCCAGTGAGTGAGGTATTATTACACGCTGACTTTTTGGCTTTCAGCGAAACGAAAGCAATTAAAATGGAAATACCCGTGAGGCCATTCGGATCTTCCCCTGGTATTATCAAAGGTGGTAAACTGGAAATCAAGACCAGAACCTTGCTGGTTAAAGGCTTGGCACAGAACCTTCCGGATGAAATTCCAGTCGATATATCCAGTCTTGAATTGGGAAAATCTGTCAAAGTGGGGGATTTGAATGTGGAAAATTTTGAATTACTTAACAGCCCCCAAGTAACCATCGCTACCGTGGGTATTCCAAGAGCCCTGAGAGGTAAAAAAGCGGGCGAGGAAGAGGAAGAAGTATAATCTGCATCCCTTAATGCATCGTCATTCAAATCCTGTTCTGTATATTTACGGAGCAGGATTTTTTTATGCGAACCCGCTTTAGCTTATTCCCGCATTGGTTAAAAAAATGATAACTCATAAAACCGCATAAGGAAAAACATGAAATCGAGCCTGCCTACCGGACAGGCAGGCATGACGAGATCGACACATAGAGGGATGATTATCAAGCACGCGAGATTCCCTGTCTGCCGACAGGCAGGCATCTCACCGTTGAAAAAAAAATGTAAACAGATGAAATACCTAATTGTAGGCCTGGGTAATATCGGGATGGAATATGAACTGACCCGGCATAACGTAGGCTTCTTGATTTTAGACAGGCTGGCAGACAAAGAAAACCTCTCCTGGAGCAGTGACCGGCTTGCCTTTACCTGCCTTTTCCAGTACAAGGGAAGGCAAATCCACCTGATCAAACCCACCACCTACATGAATTTAAGTGGAAAAGCCGTTAATTACTGGATGAATACCTTAAAAATCCCAAAAGAAAGGGTCTTGGTTGTAGTGGATGATATCGCGCTTCCATTCGGTAAATTACGTCTAAAAGCAAAGGGCTCATCTGCCGGTCATAACGGGCTGAAAAATATCGAAGAGCTCACAGGCGGCCAAAATTATGCCCGCCTTCGGTTTGGCATCGGCGATGATTTTTCAAAGGGCAGACAGATCGACTATGTGTTGGGTAGGTGGACCCCAAAAGAAATAGAGGATTTGCCAGGCCCCATGGATCAGGCGGGGGAGATGATCACCTCCTTTTGCACCCTGGGCCTGGAACGAACCATGAATCAATATAACCGATAAAACATGCCTAACATCAACCTTGGAATTCAGATCATTCCCAAAAGTAACACCCTGGATAGCTATCAGCTGGTCGATCAGGCCATCGCCGTTATCGCCGCTTCAGGGGTGAAATACGAAGTAACCCCCTTCGAAACCGTGATGGAGGGCCCTGAGGACCAGTTAATGGCCATTGCTAAAAAAGCACAGGAAGCCGTGCTTGCGGCCGGAGCAGAAGAAATCCTGGTCTACTACCGGATGCAAATCCGGCCCGATCAAGACGTAAGCATGGATGCCAAAACCAATCCTCATCGATAGCCTTCAATGTATGAATTGGCAGGTTCAAAAACGCTTAAAAATCCCCTCTTCTGGATGGATAAGGGGCTGGGCGATTTTTCTGATGTTCCTCGTTACGATTCCCGTTTTGGGCCAGCACATTCCGGTGACATTCCCACTCCTACAGGACCATCTGCTCTTTGAGGGCTTGCAAAAAGAACGGGTAGGTCTGACTACCTCCAGATTCCGGGAGACCGACCAACATTTATCGGTATTTTACCGATGGGTATGGCCTCAGGCGCATATGGAAATGTATGGGGAATACATCCGTACCGACCATGCGCTGAACTGGCGGGAACTAATCCTAAACCCTGAGCACGCCCGCGGATATACCCTCGGGTTGAGCAAACTAGTCCCGCTGGCCAAAGGCGGCCATGTGTACCTGCAGTTGGAAATGACGCAGACAGAGAATAGCATCAACAACCTGGTGAAGTACGAAGGCAGCATAAACAACCAGAACCATGGAGGACTCGGGTTATATGAAAATTTTCAAGTATTGCACGGGCTCAGCCATCGCGGACAGGTGCTGGGTTCCGGGCTTGGCCATAGCGGCAACAGTGCAAGGATAACCCTTAGCAAGGTAAAAGATCTCAACCAATTTGGCTTCTCCCTCGAACGAGTCAAACGAGATGCCAATTTCTATAATTTCAATCGTGCCAACGGGTTGGACCTGTTGCAGTGGGTAGACCTTAGCCTCGGTGCTCACTGGGACCATCGATTTGATTGCCTGTTACTTTCTGCCACAGCACGTCTGGTCCAATCACACAATTACAATTATGCCATCCGTCAAACCAACAGCCTCGGAAATAGCGGCTACAAAAAAGCTAATTTTCATAGCCGTCTAAAAATGGCCTACCTTTTCTAGCTTTTTATAATCTATTTTGCCCAGTAATCGATTACCGTAACATCCTCCATATGAGGGCTTAATACCTCCACAAACGCCTGATGGTCCGGATGAGGCAAATAAATCTCCCTATCTTCTTCACTTTCAAAAGTAACCAAAAAGCAATGTGTCAGGCCCTTGTTCAAACCTTCGGGGCTATTGTTGGTACCCCATTCAAAATCTCGTATTTGAGGAATTTTGTCCTGCAGAGCGATAAATGCATCCTCTACTTTTTTTATGTCTTCGGGACTGGAGTCTTCCTTAAAAGATAATAAAACCACGTGACGCAGGAGGGCTTTTTCAGTAGGTGCTTCTTCCATTTGTACTATTTTTTCTTCGGTTTCGGTAGATGATTCATTGGGTTGACAAGCAAAAGCAATCAGCGCGATTGCCAGGTAAGTAAACATTCCTTTCATTTTGTCTGGGATTTAAGGGTTGGCATTATGATAAATCTACCGGTAAATTAAGCGAAAATTAATCAATTGATTGCTTTCAACCGGCATTTATTACCGTTTCTTGCTTTAAAAGACCGAATGGATGCCAAGATGCCGCCGAAACTGCCGAAATAAATGGGTTTAAATGGTTGGGGTTGCATTTTTCAAACTTACTTTTTAAAAAAATTTATTAATCAGCCCTCTAAAAAATGATAAAAATCAGTTACTTTTAGGACTTGTTGCCATACTTTCACCCCAGCAGAGAACAATAACAGCAATGAAGAACAGCAATTTTTATGGATAAGATTGGATTTACCTATATAGTGGATGACGACCCGCTCTATAATTTTGGAATAAAAAAATTATTTGAATTCACCTCCTTTTCAGAAACGGTATCTTATTTTCAAAATGGGGAGACTGCCTGGAAGGATTTTGAAAAAAGGATATTGGAAAAAGAACCGCTCCCGGATGTTATTCTATTGGATATTAATATGCCCATCATGAATGGATGGGAGTTTCTGGACCAGGTATCGGCGGCTAATTTTGAGCATCCGGTCAAAATCTACATGGTCTCTTCCTCCATCAATCAGGACGAAATGGATCGGGCAAATAACTATCCGCTGGTAGCGGAATACATCGTCAAACCCCTCACCCTGGAAAAAGTGAAGGCCTTAAAGTCCAGAATACTGGGACAGTAAGGCCTTTCAAAAATCCTTCCGATTACTTTACGGTCTTTTCCATTGCCCGATATACTTCCTCCATGATATTCGTACGGACATTCAGTTGATAAATGGTTCGGTTTTCTCTGGTAGGGTATACCCGATTGGACAAAAATACATATACCAATTCGCTTTCCGGATCGATCCAGGTGTAAATCCCCGTAAATCCCGAGTGCCCAAAACTGCTGACCGGCGCGCTAGCTGCTGCATTTCCATTGGGGTCTCCGGGTCGATTAGGGCGGTCAAATCCCATGCCCCGGTAATTACCGTCCTCGCAGAACACACATTTGGAATAAGCATGCACCACCCCAGGGGCAATCAGTTGCTGCTTCGCATAGCTGCCGTCATATAGGTACAAATGCATCAATTTCGCTACGTCGTTTGAAGTCCCGAAAAGCCCCGCATGCCCACTGATGCCTCCCAACATGGCTGCCCCTTCATCATGCACGGTGCCATGCAGCAATTGCTTCCGGAATGCCGTGTCCACTTCGGTGGGAACAATCCGGTCCAACGGGTACTCTTGGTACGGGTTAAAGGTGAGCGTACCTGCACCCAATGGCTTGTATAGGTTTCGCTCCAGGTAGCTATAAAAATCTTCTCCCGTAATGGCCTCTATTACCCGGGGAGCCAGAATAAAGGATAGGTCGCTGTACACATACCCAGGCTCTTCATTCAAGGGGGAAGTTAATATCTCTTTGTAAATCTTACGGTTGTAATTGCGGTGGATATACAGGTTATCGGCCACTCTTATGGGAAACCTTCTGGAAGAATCCGACTTCATTGTAAACCATTTGAAACGTCCGTTTTTTCGCACGGTACTCATCCAGAACGGGATCCATGCGCGAAGTCTTGCCTGATGGGTAAGGATATCCCGGTACTTCAGGTGTTTCTTATTTGTGCCTCTAGCGGCAGGCAGATACGTTCCCAAGGTCTCGTTTTCGTCAAATTTATTCAGCCCTTTCAGGTGCATGAATGCTGCCAGTGAAGTGCTGATCTTGGTTACGGAAGCCAGGTCGTACAAGTCATCCAGCCGGACTTCCTGCAGGGAATCGTAGGTATGGTATCCAAACGCTTTGTGATAAAAAACCTTGCCTTCTTTGGCGATCAGCACCTGCCCACCGGGAATGGCCTTTTTCCGAATCGCCAGGTCCATCAAAGAATCAATCCCATCCAAATACGAGGAATTGATTCCTACTCCTTCCGGTTGGGTATAGGCCATCCTGAACCCAGCTCTGGTCTGCAGCCCATCTCCCAGTCCAAAGTGAGAATTGATAGCTACTGGCAATTTTCCCTTGGCTCCAATCCCTCCAAAAATCATTTGGCTGGCAAGGTCTTGTGTCAATGGAGTTTCCTGATAGGCTGCGATCAGGCCGTCTGCCTTTTCCAGTCCGGGTATTTTGCCCAGGCTGTAGACGTTTCCAAATACACTGATCACCACCGCATGATCCTCCATCAAAGTCCGTATCAAAACGACCATCTCCGGGCTGATTCCATATTGATTGTTTCCTTCCCGGATGCCCAATCCATGTAGCCCAATGAACAGCAAGGGGTAGTCCGACAGCTCCTGCTTCAACCGCTCCAGGGAGTCGAGATTACCCGATTTGGGAAAAGTGAAATGCGGCATGGGATTGTACCGCTCCAATCCCCGTTGAAAGTCCGTGATTTCGGAAGTTCCCAGGGACAAGGAGGCCATTTTCACATTTTCCAGCCCTTTGATGGGTAAGAGGTTATCCCGATTCCGAAGCAAGGTAAGCGAGCTTTCAGTCAATTTTCGACTTAGAAATTCCGCTTCGGAATTGGTAAGATCTGCCATCAGATGCTCTGTTTCGACGGGCTTAAAATCATCCAGCCCAAGCCAGGCTTTGGCCATCAGTACTTTAAGCACCCGTCGGTCAATTTCTTCCGCGCTGATTTCTCCCATTTCCAATACCTTTTTCACTTCCCGTATGGTGGCAGGCACATCCATGGTATTGAGCATCATATCATTCCCTGCCAACAGGGCCTTGGCATCCACCACTCCGGGTGGGTAATACTTTGCCACTCCTTGCATGTTTAACGCATCGGTAAAGATCAGGCCTTCAAATCCCATTTCCTCTTTCAAAAGACCCGTTACAATGGGTTTGGAAAGCGTGGAAGCCAAATTGGGCGTTTCGTCAAAAACCGGGATCTGCATGTGGGCCACCATCACGCTCCCCAGCCCCTGATCCATCAATTTCCGGAACGGATACAGTTCAATCTCCTCCAACCGCTGTTTGGAGAAGTGAAGTACCGGCAGGCCGTAGTGGGAATCCACATCGGTATCGCCATGTCCTGGAAAATGCTTGGCCGAAGCCAGAATGCCCTGATCCTGCATGCCTTTCATGTAGGCCAGCGATTTGCGGGTCACATTTTCCTTGTCTTCTCCAAAGGATCGGAAACCGATGACCGGATTTCCGGGGTTATTGTTAATGTCTACCACCGGTGCAAAATTGACATGGATACCGGCTCTCTTGGCCTGCCGGGCCACTTCCACTCCCATTTCATACAGCAGTTCCTCCTCTTCAATACCCCCAAGGGCCATTTGATAGGGATACCTCACCGTGCTGTCCAGGCGCATGCGCAAACCCCACTCGCCATCCAGGCTGATCATAAGGGGGATTTTTGATTCCTGCTGAAACCGGTTGATCATGTGGGCTTGTCGTACCGGCCCACCCTGAAAAAAGATGATCCCTCCTACCCCATATTTTTTAACCAGATTGGATATCGAATCCACATGGACCTGATCTTTATTGGAGTACGCCGGAATCATGATCAATTGGGCGATCTTTTCTTCCTGGCTCATGGTGGCCAACACCGAATCAGCCCAGGGGCTAAAGCGCTCATCCAAAAAAGGAGGACCTTGCTTTTGCCCAAAAAGGGGCATAAAGCTACCTAATAAGCAAGTTAAACCAATCAGTATATGAATCCCCGGATAGATAATCCGGCTTTTGGTAACAACCCTACCTCTTTGCATTCGATCTCTTTTGAATTGTTGCATTCTATTATTTCTTCGGAAAGATACCCATTTTGTGGCTTCTGATTGAAAAGGATTTAAAGAAAATAGCTATCATTGGGGATATTATTTTCAATTCAACCACCATGCCATGAGTCCACTACTCGTCTTTGGCGTAATTGCCGGTTACTTTGCCCTACTACTGCTGATCAGTTACCTGACTTCTCTGAAGTCCGATAGCCTGACCTTTTATACTGGCAACAGGGAGTCTCCCTGGTTTTTGGTGGCATTCGGAATGGTGGGTGCCTCGCTTTCAGGAGTTACGTTTATTTCCGTTCCCGGCGAGGTGGGCAATACCCAGTGGGCGTACCTGCAATTTGTGATGGGAAACATGGTCGGGTACGCGGTCATTGCCCTGGTATTGATTCCGCTATTCTACCGGCTTAATTTGATTTCCATTTACGAATACCTGAAAAGCCGCTTTGGTCGAAACACCTACCTTACCGGTGCTACTATATTTCTGATTTCCCAGACCATCGGTGCTTCCTTTCGTCTCTTCTTGGCGGCAACCGTTCTTCAAATTGCATTTTTTGATGCTTTTGGTGTCCCTTTTTATGCTTCCGTCTTTGTCACTATGATTCTGATCTGGCTGTATACCTACAAAAGCGGCATCAAAACCATTGTGTGGACGGATACTTTGCAGACCAGTTTTCTGCTTTTAGCTGTCATTATTACCATCGCCGTGATCGCCGGGCAATTGGGTAAAAGTGCCGGGGACATGCTGGCGATTGTCGGAGACAGTGAGCTATCCAATATCTTTGTCTGGGAGGGCAATACCAGTCAGAACTTCTTCAAGATGTTTGCCGGCGGGGTATTCATTACCATCGCCATGAATGGACTGGACCAAAACGTGATGCAGAAAAACCTCACCTGCCGCAACCAAAAGGATGCCCAGAAAAACATCTTTTGGTTTGCCATTACTTTCTTTTTCTCCAATCTCCTGTTTCTCGCGCTGGGGGTGCTGCTTTACCATTACGCAGCCGTCAACGGATTGGACTTGCCCGGCGCTACGGACGAACTCTTTCCCAGCCTGGCTTTAAACCATTTTGGCACGCTGGCGGGAGTGGTGTTTCTGTTGGGAATCACGGCTGCTGCTTTTTCCAGTGCGGATTCTGCGCTCACCGCTCTGACCACTTCCTTTTGCATCGATATCATTGACCTGCCAGCCAAAAAGGAAAGCAATCAGGACTTAACACGAAGGTGGATCCATATCGGTTTTACCTTTTTGGTATTTTTGACCATTGTCGTTTTCAACGAAGTGAACGACCGCAGTGTAGTAAGTGCGGTGTTTAAGGCCGCCGGATTTACCTATGGCCCCCTGCTGGGGCTGTTTGCCTTTGGGCTAACGAACCCGCTCGCGGTCCGCGACCGCCTGGTGCCGTATATCTGTCTGCTGAGCCCGGCCCTTTCTTTCGTTTTGGACTGGAATTCCGCCCGATGGTTTGATGGCTTTCAGTTTGGTTTTGAAATCCTGCTGGTCAACGCTGCCATCACCTACCTTGGATTGCTGCTGACCGCGCAGAAGCAGCCTAGCGCATCAGACTGAAGGGCAGCATAAACAAGGCAAAGATCATGGATAAGGTCAGGGTGACCCCCAAACCCAATAGCCGAAAGGGCAACAGGATCAGCCAGATCAAGGGATAAAGCAAAAGCAGCAGCAATGCAATAGGCCAGCAAAGCACAAAAAGAATGGCCCACAGGACCAGACCGGTAAATAGTCTCATGGTGAATTGATTCAATGGTGGTTTACTTTCCCTTCCAATGGCGTGCCTGTTTTGTAAAACAGGCGAATCGCTACCTTCAAGGTGATTTTCGGTCTTTGACACTCCGATACCTGTTCACTTTCGAACATCAAGTTGTCCGAAAAGAAACGGTTGGAAGTCATATTACGACCGCCTCCAGAAAGGCTTTACTTCGGATCCTATTTGGATAGAAAGATATAAATTTACGAATGACGGCTTCTGAAGAATCCCAAGACCGGATAAAAGAACCCTTTTGAAGGTAGCTATTCCTATGGATTATAATTTTATGCTTATAAAAAATGTTAAGCCGAAAAAAGGAGTAAACGGACCCAATCAAATCGCAAAAAAATTAAAAAAATTTCCCCTTTCCCTCAACAGTTTTTTGCCGATCTTCGTCTAGGAATCAAAACCAAAAACGACATCCCATGAAAACAACCGTATTTACTTTTGTGTTTGGCTTGCTGCTTTTTTCCTGCATGGAAGAGGAAAGCCTTTCGGCCCTGCAATCCGGTCCCGTTCCGGTAGGCAACTGGAGTAATCTGGAGTACCAGGAAAATGGTATCGCCATGGAAAAGGTAGACGAACTGCAGGAAAACACCTATGGTTACCGCTTTTTTAGTAATGGAAAATTGATCCATCGAGCCAATAGCGGATGGTGCGGCACCCCTCCCATCGTGACCAATGACTACGAAGGAACCTGGGAAAGAAACGGGGAAATAATCCGGCTAGAAGCAGGATTTTGGGGAGGAACACAGATTCAGGAACTAAAGATTATCAACGAAACCACCTCTTCGCTACTTCTGGAGGAAATAAGTAGCGAATGGATTACGGAGGAATAAACACCAAGTTCATGAAAATCATGTCCCGGGCTAAAACAATTGGTTCCGGGCATTTTTTTTTACTGGCAGGCACTTCTCGCCAGGAGCCCCCTTCGAAGTGACGGTAACAGGCAGCCTACTGGGGAGGAACGCAAACGGCTGAATAGCTTCTCATAAGGAAGTCCATCCTTACCAATCCAGGCAGTCCACAAAATTTGCTAGTTGCTTGCCCCATTTTTATCGACGATTCAATCGATGATAATGGGGAGAATGAAAGTCGAAGAAATTTCACCAATAAAAGTCGCTCCGCTTACCTTTGGAAGGTTAAGAACAGCAAATAATGGGTTTTTATACCGGACAAGGTTAGAAATAATACCTCAGCGCAAGATTCGGTTGGTTGAGGAAGCCCTCCACTTCAAAACCCCATCCATGGTATTGCTGCGTGTCGACACTATTATACGGCCTTCTTCTATCGTAAACCCTAAATAACTCAGCGTCTAAAAAAACCAATTCAAAACTGAATTTTTCATGGGGGAAAAAAGCCAGACCTAAATTCCAAATAGAACCTGCCAGATTTCAAGTAAAACTACTAACTTAACATACTCTTAACAGCCGATGCAAAAAAAACCTTGTTCTACCAAGTATCAAAATCCATCATAAATGAAAACCTGTTTCACCTGTATCATTTTACTTATCTTTTCAGCCATGAGCAACGCACAAGGTACCGACACCCTTTACCTATGGCCAGGCACGGTCCCCGGCGAAACGGAGGCGAAACATCCGCCCGTTCAAACAGCCAATAACAGCGGAAATGTCACCCGACTGACCGATGTGACTGACCCGGCATTGGTAGTATTCGAACCCAAAGGACCGTCCAATGGTGCCAGTGTCATCATTTGTCCGGGTGGGGGCTATAATATCCTGGCCATTGACAAAGAAGGGTACGAGGTAGCGGAGTGGTTTAACCAACTGGGATTTACGGCGTTTGTGCTCCAATATCGAGTTCCGGACAAACGGGAACCTGCCCTCTATGACCTGCAGCGGGCCATCCGCCTGATACGTAGCAGGGCCAGCGATTGGAAGCTGGACCCGAAGCGATTGGGAGTGATTGGCTTTTCGGCCGGCGGCAGCCTGGCAGCCCGGGCCAGTACGCGTTTTGGAGAAAGGACCTATACACCCGTCGATGCGCTGGACAGCCTTTCGGCCCGTCCGGATTTTGCCCTGCTGATTTATCCGGCCTACCTGGACGAAGGAAAAGATCGCAGCCTGACCCCAGAACTAAGCTTAAGTGAGCATACCCCTCCCCAGTTTCTCTTCGGTACAGCGGATGATCCCTACGGAAACAGCTCCCTTGTGATGGCAGGAGGCCTTCGGGACCAGAACCTTCCCGTTACCTTGCATTTCCTTTCGGAAGGCGGTCACGGCTACGGCATGCGAAAAGGAAACCTGGCTGCTGAAACCTGGCCCGGCCTCGCTGAAAAATGGCTTCGGCAACTCGTTTTGGACAATAGCCAGCCGCTAATGCCACAATAACAATCGAGCACCATGAACTTTAACGAATCCCTGGAAAAACTAACTACTCTCCTGACGGGCGACCTGGCGGATCTGCGGCAATTGCTTGTAGCACTGCTGATCGGTTTGGTGATTTTTGTGTTTTTTATTTACCTGTCCCGATGGATAAAAAGACTTGTGCTTAGCCGGCTGAATAAAAGGACGGAGGACAGCTTATTAACAAGTTTTATCGCCGGAAGCATCCGACTGCTAATCATGCTTTTCGGCATTACCCTGGTATTGCGATTTCTGGGACTTACGGGTGTTGTCAGCGGGATACTGGCGGGAGCGGGTATCACTGCCTTTATCATAGGCTTTGCACTGAAGGATATTGGGGAAAACTTTCTGGCAGGCATCCTGCTGGCCTTCAAAAGGCCCTTTAAGATTGGAGATCTGGTCGAGATTCAGGGACTGAGTGGCAGGGTCCGCGCCCTGAACCTCCGAGACACGCAGATTAAAACCCTGGACGGTAAGGATGTCTTTCTCCCCAATGCTTCTATTATTAAAAGCCCCTTAATCAATTACACCATTGACGGATATTTGAGTTATGGTTTTAAATTGGGATTGGGCTACGGCTCTGATTACCGGAAGGCCTTGGCCCTTATCCTCACTACCCTAAAAGCGGTGCCAGGGGTGTTGGCAGGTAAAAAGGGACCTGCCGTATTTGTAACCGATATGGGGGATAGCAATTTGCAAGTGCAGGTCAGTTATTGGGTAAACACCTATAATAAAAAACATTCCGACGTTCAGGTGCGCTCACAGGCCATTCTGTCCGTGCTGGAGGCCCTGGAAGGGGCGGGTTACCCCTTGCCAGGGACGATTATCGAACTGAAGGGCCCTTTTTCCCCGGAAGAAGGCAACCTTGGGGGATAGAACAGAGGAGATGTTTAACTCCTGATATGCTTATCTCAGCTGTTCCATTTCCGTCAGGGTTTCTTCCAGCTTTTTAAAAACACGCCCATATACCAACCGAACGTCCCACTGGTAGATTTTGCCCGAAAAATATACCATCAATAGCGTTAACAGTCCCATCAGGACCAAACCGATTAAGGGAAAACTTCCAACAAAGGTCAAGCCCGGAAACTGTTGCTGTACTTTTAGGGCAAGTTCGGGCTCCCGGGTCCAGGCGGATGCGATGGTACTGCAGGCGATTAGAAAATATACTGGATAGGTATAGCGTACTACTTTCTGATTTCTAGCCAGGGAATTTTTTAGCCATTGATCAAAGGACTTGAGGTAATCAAAGCTAGTTGCCCCCTGATTCAGATCTTTGATTCCCTGCATTTGACGTTTACTGTACCATGCCGTCAGCAAAAGCAGCATGGATACAGCCAATCCCAACCAAAGGACGTCCAGAAAATAATATACCAGTGGGATCAGTAGTGCCATGGTGACTATAGCCGTTATGTTTGCCCTAAACAATCGTTTCATCCGGTCAATCAAATGAATCGACTTTTGATTGTACAAATCGTTTATCTTGGGAGCTACCAGGCTTTTCTCATGTAGAAAACCCTCTTTCCATACTGCTTCAATTGAATTTTTCATCGTATATTTTTTTTAATCTTTCTTTAATTCGGTTTATTCTTACGCCAATACTATTGGGATTAGTCCCTAATATTTCCGAAATCTCCTGGTAGGTCTTTTCTTCCAGGTACAGGAGGATCACCGCCCGATCTACTTCTGACAGGTGTTTGATCGCTGCATACAATTGATTTAGGGATTCGTTTTCAAAGGCCCTGCTTTCAATCATAACGGTATCAGGCAATGCCTCTGAGGCAAAGAAGGTTTTCCCCGCTTTCTTCCTTTTTTTGAGAAGGGTCAAACAAACGTTCAAGGCTATCCGATACACCCAGGTAGACCATTCGCATTGGCCCTTGAAATTACCCCTGCTCCTCCAGAGTTGGAGGCATACTTCCTGGTAGTAGTCTTCATAATCCTCCTGGGAATTGGTATACGCCCTGCACAGCTTAATGATGATGGCGGTAAAGGGCAGTATGGATACCTGGTAGAAGTCCTTACTCATCTGGGTAATTTTAGCATCCTATCCGTTCCTTCCTCCATCCCGAATGGACCCATGGTGGGCACAATGGTTGACGTAGCCAGAAACTGACTGAAAATTTGCCAGCAGAAACGCAGGTTTTTTGCCTTTTAAAGGGCGTTTCACCTTGTAATCTGACCTGAAAGCCAGAAAGGAAATCAAATAAGTCTTTGAGGGTGTTTTCTTCATGATTTGGATCTTTTCTTTAGTTAGTGGCCAAAGTCAAAAAACATTACACCCTGCCGGATTCTTTTTCAAAAAACCCCATGATCTTAATCTTTATGTTTTATTCCGGGTGATTTGAAGGCCGTATTCCATAAATTAATAAGTACCCTATCATCCAGAATTCACCAACGGTAGCCGGGTCGGTTACATTCGCAAGGGCTCGTTCAGGTTCTCCCGAAACAAATACCTGAGGGTGTAGAATAACAAATCCCACCATGCCTGAAACTGCCATCATTAAATACCAAATTCCCGTAACCCTTGCAGTAGTGACTAGCTGACGCTGATTTTCATTGGTAGACATTTTTGGTTTTTTTATAGTTTCGTTACGATTCCTAAAGGGAATAACGTCAAATCAGCAGGTTATCATGCGCACTTTTGAGCACCGAATTCCGACCTGACAGCAGCATTAGTTAGCAGGGATCAGAAACAGTGAGCCGAGGAATCCGGCTTTTGATTTTCTTGAAACCAAAGTGTAAAGTCATTTTTTCATCTAAAGACCTTATTCTGCTGTCTATCCAACCAAAACACAGTGCTTCATCAACGGCATCACTGTGAGATACCGTCGAAATAGTTGATCTCGCTTTGTAATAAAGGAACCATATGGACTGCTTCCTATTGTGATTGTCTTGAAGCCATTCACGCGATTCTTTTCTGTCTTTGGGGTAAAAGGTATCCAATTTAATTTCAGGTTCATTTCTTATGAGGGTAGGTTTATTCGTTTATTTCAGCGGTAGGCAATAACCTGGAATCTTCCAATGCTGCGGTCCTATGCCCTGCGTTTTTCAAATAGGCTTTGCTTTGGGAAAACTCCATAAACTTATCTACCGACAGGTATTCTACTAAGACGACTGCGTCCCACTTTTCCGCTTCCGGTCCAATCAGGAAATCGTTACCTTTTCCGTAGTACAGGATGCGGCTACCCGCCTTTTCTAATTCCGGGAGGATGCATTTTATATACCGTTGGAAAGCTTCCTCTCCACTGATTTCCGTTTGGGGTTTCAAGTGATCCAGACCGGTATAGTCCGCCAGCGGGCGAAACCGTAACAGGTTCAGCATTATTACCTTGCCTTTGCCATGAAAGTTTTGATAAAACCGCTTTGCCGCTTCAGGCGTGGCATCCAAGTATTTTTCCATTTTGTCTAAATTTACGAATGTTTATTCGTATAGAGATGGGTTTACGGTGCAACAGGTGATCCATTATTCACAAGCTGAATCAGGAGCCTATAACCCTCACAATTGCTGCTATTTCGCTTATCGGATTTCATGGGTCATAAGTCATATCATGCTTTCCAAATCGGTACCTTTCTCAAAAAACGACTTACCTATCCGCCTGCCCGGAAAGGTTTTTCCATTAGCCATTACCTTCAAATACAGCAACCGCTCTAACCGGCGAGCCGGTTCCTCCTCTGATTTTGAGGGGTAGTGCGATAAAACGAAAACGTCCTCTATCAACCAATTGGTAAAGATTAACCATGTTTTCGTAATGGGTAAATCCCAACTCCCCACAGATATGATGGACTTCTTTGTTGGAAACGTTGGGAACACCAGGCGACATGGTCTCTACGCCAAATGCAGAAATCTCCGTTTCTCCCAACAAACGCGCTGTCGCTGTAGAAATGCCGGGACCATTCTTCCAATTCGCTGTGCCATAGTGCTTCCTATAATGGTCGGTGTACAACAAAACGGTATCTCCCTTTCTAATATCAACATTTGCTTTCTCACAGGCCTCTTCTATTTCGGCAGGTTCAATGAGCTCTTTCAGGTTTTTATGTGAAAGGTCCAAACAAATACCCTCTGTATAAAACATGGATAGCGGCATGGTATCAATGGATTGCCCCACGAACGGTCTGCCCATATGGTTTAACGCATCTACGTGCGTCCCGGTATGCTCGCCCAATTCCAATTTGTAAACACTTGGTGTAGTCGTTGTCGGATTGGGAATTTTGTCCCACTGCTCATGTGTCGCATGGATGCATATCTGCACTTCCGGTAATCCATTAAACACCGGCATTCCGGAATATATTTCTTGACTCAGGTCAATTATTTCTGTCATTTGGTCATTTTCTTCTTATAACGAAAAGTATTTTAGGAAAGGGTTTCATGCCAAGGCCGCGGCGAAGGCGGGGTGAACGAAGTGGGATGCAAAACCCGGAGTTTAGCTCATCGAAATATATCATTTCATTTTTGTTCGTGCATTTTTAGGCTGAGGCATAACGTGATTCAACTTGGAGACGGCGGGCTTTCGGAGCCGATCCCTTCCAGTCTACTCCTAACTTCTTAAAGATACTGATTTTCATATTTACTGGAAACCGCCCGCTTTATCCAAGGTGATGTTATCGCTTCGGTGTTCTTCTTCTTTGTCCATTTACTTGTCTGTTGCTTTTGACTTATCCGACATTTATCCGACATATCCGACATCTATAAAGCTAATTCATAATAAGCACCTTTTTTTTCACCTATTCGCTTAATGATTTTCAATTCAATTAGTGTTTCTAAATCCCTTAATGCAGTCCTATCTGTTGTATTGTTTATATCCTGATATTGTTTGTTAGTGATTCTACCTTTCTCTTTCACATATAACACCGCTTTAACTTGTCGTACATTCAAGTCAAGTGATTGCAGATGTTTTTCATTGTAAATGTCTTTTCTGAACTCTATGGAAATATCACTTGAATCGTAAGTAAAAACTGGTTCGGGGATTCCTGCTTTTTTACATTCGTTGATGATTTTAATAGTTCCTCGTCCCCAAGATTCAATGTATCCACTGCGAAACAAAGCATGTGCAATGTCAGGGTTGTATGGTCGGGAGGCGTGTTTTTCCAATAGGTTTTTAACTGTCCAATTTTCAGGTAGTTGTCCTTCGTTCCAAATCATTAACTTGTCATTATAAACACTGATTTGAATTGGAACACCACCCGAATAGTCTTTATGGGCGACAGCATTTAGTAATGCTTCCCTGATTGCTTCTTTTGGATACTCGTATGTTTCCACACGATTCAACCCTTCATAGCTTATCAAAGCCTTGATGTATTTTGTGAAAAGCAACTCTGTGGTCTTTTCAATTTGTTCAAAAAGATTCCCGTGGATTTCATCCTGAAATCTCAAATCACTATCACTTTCGAAAAATCCAATTTTTATGTAAGCCCCTGTTACATATTTTTCAGGATTTGTATAAAAAAGCAGGATAGAGGCACGCTTAAGAAATTTTCCTTCCTTGAGTTGAAGATTCTCAATAAGATGCTCGTTGCTGTCAGCTAAGCTTTCTTCATCTATTCTTTGGCTTCTGAAAGCTCGTTTTCGAAAAAAATCAAATGTTTCTTTCTTAAGGTCATTAGTTGAAACATTCGGAACAGGAACTCCATCCCATCTTTTTCCTTTTTTCTGAAGGAGAAACTTGTCAAGTGCTGCCCCCTTTAATTCCTGTTTAGTGCTTCCGCTTCTGTAATGATATTGTCCTTTGTAGTTGACTGGATAAGGGTATTGCTCAACAAGAATTTCAATAAATTTCCCTAGGTCGGTTTGGTGCAGATTAACATCAACCAAAATCCCTAAGGTATCTCTGACCTTGTTTGGGATTTCTTCCAATAGGTTTTTAGCATCTTTCAAGTCGACTACTTTTCCTGTGTCGTCTTTACCGATAAAAATAGTACCACCATAAGCATTGGCAAAACCACAAATCCATTTCAGGTATTCGTCTCTCCAGGTTACTTTGAACTCAATATTTTGCGATTCTGATGTCACTACAGATAGTTAATAATCTATAAGTTATAAATTCACTCTTTTTCCTAATGTCATTTTGATGTTAGGGTTTTCTATACTGAGCGATAACTTGTATATATCCCAGACAAAAGTCAGGGTTACCCAACCAAATCCGGTTGGACAGTCCTAATAAAACCGTCTTTCCATCAGTGTTTAATAATACTAAATTTTTCTTTAATGACCATCGAAAGGAGAAATTATCCATTGGAATGACCACAGGCTAAGTATGCTTTTCTACTTTTGTGCCCCCAAAGCTCGTAATTGTACCTCGAAACGATGCCGCGTTAATTGCCAATTACTAAGATTTACTGAGTAAAGGATTTTGGAATGGCCAAATTTACTTGCAAAAGGGTACTTTTTAAGTCCAGGAGGGGGGCTCCTATTCCTACCCAGGAACTTTATACATGCAAGCGCGGACTTAAAACTGACACGCGTCGACCGAAAACTGACAGGCTTGAATAAAATTTATTCAACGTTTCGATTATTTGCGGGTGAAATTTTTTAAAAGGTTGGTTTGAAATGAGTAAACAATTATTATTAGCATCAGAAATAGAGACCTATCTTCCAAGGTCGAAAATATTCCGCCCCTGTAGGGCTACACCAAGATACGTCTCCTTCTGCGATGGGCTGCACCCATCGCTGGGAGATGCCGCCCCGTCAGGGCTTGATCAGGTAGTACATCTAAGATCCAAGCGGAATACCAACCGACATCGAGAAATAAACAGAGATACCAAATCCAACGGAACCCCAAGTGCGGAATATCCTAACACAGGGTGATGCCGCCCCGTCAGGGCTTGATCAGATAGTTTATCTAAGATCCAAGCAGGAACTAAAACCGGTATGGAGAAAAGCACGGAGGTACTAAATCCAACGGAACCCCAAGCGCTGAAAGTGCGGAATATACTAACGCAGGGTGAAGCCCTGTGAATACGGCAATACCTAGACCCCTAGCCCTAAAAGGGCGAAATATATTCGTCAAACCCTACACCAGCTCAGGAAAATATCCTTCTCTTAGAATACAGGGCTTAACTATTCGATGGACTTTATTGGCAATCTTACCCTAAAACTGCAACAATTTAATAGCTCATAAACCAATACCAACACCCCTTCAATAGGAATATAGCCCATTCCAGAAAATAGTACCATTACCCCCCGGACAAAGCACTAGTTGCCTACAGCTAAAGCAGTATGCAATTGATCAAAAATCTATAGCTGCTAAATACACCTGGGCGGCCATGTATTTTTTGATTACGGAATTTTGGAATAGGGTCATTTAAAAAGACGGATAAACGGATCGCTAAAAGGAAACATTTTCCTAAAAATAGAAATATTGAGGATTTTAGTTAAGGGAAAGGTGAAATTTTTTGGGAAATTCCAAGGAGGAAAACATTTGGGAGGGGTTTCACGCCGGGACCGCCACGAGGGCGAAGCGTATGCGGCGGGATACGATACCTGAGTACCTGTCCTCTTGATTTATCGTTTTTTGGAGGGATGATATGGCAAGCGGTTGGACCACTCACTGCGGCCTTTGCGAATTCTTTGCGGTCGCTGCGAGAAAAAGCCTTCTCATTAGCTTAATTTAACTTACCAGCGGTTTTGATCGAATCTCCGGAAAGATGATAATCGTTTTTGTAACGTTGAATTACAACCTTATAAAATCGTCCATAATCGTAAGAATTATTAAACCCGGGAAATTTTCGGGCCGAAATAAGTCATTTCTTTTCAATATTCAAGTGAGAGATGTTTTGCGTTTTATGTGCTCCAATGTTACGCCAGACGATCGGCAGGAGCACATTCGGCGGCTGGTTCGCTACTGGATATCAGCGGCCCGCCCCATCACAGTTCTCCTGTTTTCCTTAATACTTGCTCCTTGATCGAATCCGATATTCTAAAATTCGTCTTATCGATTAAATTCAGAATATCCTTCACCGATTCTATTGCTCCCTTCTCTTTGGCTTTGATCAACACTCCTAGAGGTCCAATAATTTCTATTTTCATCTTTTCGGCTACTTTCCTTCCCTTCCGTTCATCAATGATCAACAGGCTTTTCTCAAATTCTAAAGCCAGTGTTATTGAGCTAGCTTCACCTTTTTCCAAATTCATTGCCAATTCAAAATATTGGTCCTGCTTCGCTATTTGCCGTTTAGTTATCCATCCGGGTAATTCACCACCAAATTCCTCCGCAACTTCATCCGTTACCATCAGTTCGAAAAAAGTATCCCGCAAAATTTCTAATTTATTGATCTTGTCGTATATGATCAGGCAGCTCGTATCAGCAATGATCGTTTTCAAACCTGCTCAAAGTTTAATATCGCCTACCTTTTCTATATCCTCAGCAGTCTCCCCAAATATCGAAACCCCGTATTTGCCTATCTCTTCTAAAAATTGCCTTTTCGTTATTCCCACCAATTCTGCTGCCTGCCCGGAGGACAGTACCCCTTGTTCAAATAAAGAAGCTGCTATGATTATTTTAACTTTGTCAAGTTCCACTTCTTCTGGCAAGTTTATTGTTATTGTCTTCATTTTCAATTATTTAAAATTGATACCAAATCTCTCTTGGAAACAAAATAACACTTTAATTCCTCAATCCGGTTCCATTTTTTTCTGGCCGGTCGCTAAAGTTTGGGTGTACCGGTACTATGTCCACCATCCCTCGCCCAATTTTCAATGGTCAAATTAAGGATTTCGTATAGGGGATCTAGGGTGAAGGTTGTTTTTTTGATTCCATGCAGTCCCTATTGCTATTTAGTAACGATACCTATTGGTTAACCTGGTTTCGAAAATCGATTCCCGGGAGTTGGTTATTTTCAAGGAAAAGTATATTAGGTTAGGGTTTCAGGCCAAGACCGCCAAGAAGGCGCCGGGAGGGGATGCCTGAGCATATGTCCTCTTGATTTATCGTTTTTTGGAGGGATGATATGGCAAGCGGTTGGACCACTCACTGCGGCCTTTGCGAATTCTTTGCGGTCGCTGCGAGAAAAAGCAGGCTCATTCGGTTAATTCTCTAAAAGCACCGCTCCTTCCGGCACACCCACAAAAAAGGGACTCGACAGGAGCCCCTTTTGAAAACGCACATCAGGGATTTCTGATGTAAGTTGTAAGATGAAATAAAAATAGGTAGGAAAAAAGACAGGTATTTTTGTTAAATGATGATAAATCCGATTATCAACAACCATATTATAGCGGACACCATTATAAGTACGGTAAATTGTTTATCTTTCATAGCTCTGATCTTTAAATAAAACAACGGAATTAAGTTACAAATTTAGGCCTACAAAACAAAATTTTATATGTACAAATTTATTTAATCCCTTACAATTATCAGCAAATCACTTGTGAAAATAACAAGTGATTTGCATAAAAAGTCCGATAAACGACAATTATTATGATTTATTTTGAAAAACCCCTAAATTTTTTGCCCTTTCTTGGTATTTAATTTTTTTTTAAAAATTTATGGCCAACTAATTCTTGATAGGAGAAAGGTGACTCAATTCGTGATAGTGTTTTTGATTTTTTGACATGTTTTCTGCCGTCCATTTTATCTTCTTACTATTGGGATATTTCCTTACCGCACAGTTTTTTACCTGGCAATAATGGCAACAAGACGCTGGTAAACAAGGGTCTGCGTGGACAAATACCTCAATGTAGCCCGGAAGGCTGTTTTCCAAAACTTCTTCTACTTCATGGACCTCATCGTGAACCCGGATCAAATCAAAATAATAAGGCAGGGTCAGGTGCAGATCGATATGGCTGTCCCCGCCATACTGCTGCACCCGCATGTTGTGAATATCGATCCAGTTAGCTTTTCGGTGTCGGTTGAGCACCTGAACGGTCTTGCTAATGGCTTTGGGGTTGGATTCATCCATCAGCCCTGCCACTGAACGGCGGACTAAGAAATAGCCGTTGTAAATTATGTAGCCGGCAAAAGCCAGGGACAGCAAACTATCCATTACGGTCCAACCGGTAAAAAAAATCAAGCCAATGCCAAAAATCAATACAAAACTGGATATCGCATCGGTGGAGAGGTGTTTTCCATCTGCCTCCAGGGTAATGCTATTCAATGTCTTTCCTTTTTTCTGCAAGAGGTACCCCAGGACGCCATTTACAAGTCCTGAGAACCCCACCAAAGCCATTCCCAAAGGCAAATCAAGTAGTTGCTGCGGGAAGATCAATGCCCATACCGACTGGTACACGATAAAAATGCCCGCCAGAATAATTAAGGTCCCTTCAATCCCCGCACTAAAAAACTCGATTTTCCCATGTCCGTAGGGATGGTTACTGTCCTTTGGCAAGGCACTGAGGTAAATGCTATATAGTGCAAAACAGGAGGCGACCACATTGACGATACTCTCCATGGCATCCGTCAGGATGGCGTTAGAGCCAGTCTGGAAGTATGCATAAAATTTAATGACCATCAATACCAGGCTGATGACCACCGACCAGATAATGAGATGCCTTTTTTCCTTTTCCACTTTTTGATTCCCTGATGCGTCTCAAAAATAAGGTTAATTAGGGGCCTGGAAAAATAAACCTTGAAATATATAGCCGGAAATGATATCGGAAAACACGGATTTTTTACCAGAATTGGTTACTTTCAATTTAATTTAATTGTAACCCATTTCAACCCTTACCCCATGTCAAAAATAATCCTTCCGTTTTTTCTGTTTTTTCTTTGCCTGACGGTAGTAGAGAGCCCTTGCCAAACCACTTCCCTTCAGCAGTCGTCCCCCCTCACGCAGGGTTCGCCCTCCAGCCAGGGTGTATCACCGGAACGATTGGCTAGAATAGACGACATGTTTAACCAAGCCCTGGAAGAAAATACCATCCCGGGGGCGGTGGCATTGATTGCCCGGAATGGAAAAATAGTGTTCCACGAAGCCTATGGCCAAGCCAATGAATCCGGAAAATCCCTTGAAAAAGATGCCATTTTTAGAATAGCATCGCAAACCAAAGCCATTACCTCTACGGCGGTCATGATGTTGTGGGAAGAGGGAAAATTCCAACTCGACGATCCCATTTCCAACTACATTCCGGAGTTTAAAGACCCGCAGGTTTTGGTCAACTTCAGGTATGCCGACACCAGTTATACTTCTCGCCCTGCAGACAAAGAGATAACCATCCGCCACCTGCTCACCCATACCTCCGGCTTGGGCTATGGGGTCATCGATGGAGATGAGCGGATGAAAATGCTGTATCAAAAGGCCGGTACTACGGATCTTTTTACCACCGAGAACGTAACCATCAAAGAGGTAGTGATGAAATTGGCCGAATTACCCTTGCACCATGATCCGGGAAGCAAATACACCTATAGTATGGGATTGGACGTGTTGGGCTATTTCATAGAAATCATGTCCGGAATGAGCTTCGAGGCATTTTTGGAGCAGCGCCTGTTCAAGCCGCTGGGGATGGAGGACACCGGATTTTATCTTCCCTCGTCCAAATCTGACCGGCTGGTAGCCATACAGCGTAAAGTAAACGGAGAATGGGAAGACTACCCCAATACCTTTTATGAGGTAGATTACCCCATAAAAGGAGCCAGAAGCTTTTTTTCAGGGGGAGCCGGCCTGTCAAGTACCGCTAAAGACTATGCGACTTTTCTTCAGATGTATCTCAATGGTGGGGAGTTAAATGGCAAACGATTTTTAAGTAGGACTACGATTGCAACCATGATGGCAGACCAAACCCTGGATTTATATGGAGGTGCAGATCAGCATTATGGGCTGGCTTTCGGTGTATTGACCGAACGAGGTCAGGCCAAAGGGGGGCTGGGAAGCCCTGGCACCTTTGTTTGGGGTGGTTATTTCAACACCCAATATTTTGCTGATCCTCAGGAAAACATCATCGGGATCGTAATGAAACAGACCCAGGGACCCACCGGCGACCAAACGGCCTGGAAATTCAAACGAATGGTAGGGGCGGCTGTTGATGATTGAAGCGATAGGTAGAAATAAATTAATTTTCCGGCTATAATGCAGAATCAAAAACCTTCTATAGAAACTTCCCTGCCCTGAAAATCAAGAGCTCTGATAACCACCCCTTTTTCAGGAACGGCTATCATTCGACTAGATTGCGAAAGGAATCCGCTGCCGTAAGGAACTTCTATTACCTTTTCGGTCCCATCTGGAAATTCATAAACCAATTTATGGGCAAGGTAAGGCAGGATGATTTGCACTGATTCCCCAGTTTGGCCATTTAGGTTGAAGGCTTTGAGGTCGCCCCTGTTTTGGGAGGCCAGGTAAAGGATATCACCGTTGCCCAACATTAGTTTCACCAAGGCCTTGGCATCACCGGGGACCATAAACCCGCTTTCAGCAGACCGGACAGGTTGGAAACCGCCTTTTCCATCCCCAAGCAACAGCAAACCCGTATGGGCATCCAACCGTCCTACAAATAATTCGTTGCCATAATCGTTTCCGATCAAAATCAGGTCCAAGTGCCCATCCCGGTTGAAATCATCAACTACAATACCGTTTACGGGAGCCATTTGGGCTATAAGGGGTAATGGATGAAGTTTGAACTTTCCATTACCCAGGTTTTCTATATAAGAGGAAGCTGCCTGATTGCCCTCTACTATCAAGGCTCCGTCTACCTCTTCTTCCGTCAATAAGCTCTCCATATCCGTACGGGCATAGGATTTGTACCTGTCAAATCTCTTCCTGAAAATGGTGCTTTGTCCATAAAGTTCATTCCAAAAATGAACCGGATAAGCATTATAATTACCTTTGTTATCTTTGTAATGAGCAAAGGTGATGGGATCAACAGATCCATTGTTGTCAAAATCTTTTGCGATAAGCGTCACCGGCCTGTCCTTGGATGGTTTCCAGAGGTTGTTCAAGCCCATATTGCCCACAATGTAATCCATGTCCCCATCCCCATCAAAGTCTCCCGAAACAATGCTGTTCCACCATCCCACTTCCTCTTCCAAGCCGGATTCTGTTACCATCTCCAATTTTCCGTCCTTATTGCTAAAGGCAGTGATGGCCATATAATCTCCCACCACCATAAGGTCTACTTTCCCGTCTCCGTTAAAATCCGTCCAAATGGCATCAGTCACCATGCCAATATCTTTAAGTCCCGGAGCAATTTCATCCGTCACATCTTCGAAAATTCCCCCATTGTTTTTTAATAAATAGCTCTTATCGGGAAATGGGTATTGCCCTACCGGGGTTCGTCCTCCGATAAAGAGGTCCAAAAATCCATCTCCGTCCCAATCGGCCGCTCTGACCGTGGTGCCACTAGATGCAATCAAGGGCAAGGCACCTTCGGCTAATCGGAAATTACCGCTCCCATCATTCAGATAAATTCTGTCAATATATTCAGGGGAACCTGCCTTAAATTCATTGCTACCACTAACCGCATAGAGGTCCAGGTCTCCATCATTATCCACATCGATCAATAAAAGGCCCATTTCCTCGTATGGTTTTACTTCGGCCAGGTCAAAAGCTTCAAAATCACGGAATTTACCTCCACTTCCCTGTAAAAAAACCTTGGGCGCATAACCTGCTGCCCCACCAATCAACAGGTCATCCAATCCATCCCCGTCAATGTCTCCGACAGCCATGCCAGGTCCAAATTGGGTCAATTTATGTGGAATGGTCCTTTGTAGGTTAAAGTCTATCTTATCTTCCTCCTCGTGGGTATAATCCAGGCCCAGAGCAATGGACGCCTCATTAAAAAATGGATCCACGGATTTTGGAGAAAAAGGAAATCCCAAGGCCTCCCTTACAAGAACAGCATCAGCATGATCGACATTTAATTCATTTTTAGGTTCGGAGAAGGGTATTTCCTGGTATTGCCCGTCAGGCCAAAGAACCTTCAATATTTTGGGCACATTGTCCTTTCCCAAACCAAAATGAACTACTTCTTCCACTGCGGACATGTATCCCCTGGATGTATAATGCTCATGGTATTGGCTGGCTCCATCATCCGTTTCCAAGACCATTTTGACCCCAAAACCCATGGTATTATTAGTAGGACCAGCTAACCTCACCCTTAAAGATTCGGGAGCATTTTCCTTGCCATTAAGTTTGTTTTCAAAAATAAATGCCGGGTCATTGATGTTGTTGACCACATAATCCAGATCACCGTCACCATCCAGGTCCGCAAATACAGCACCGTTGGAAAAGGAGGGGACATTTAAGCCCCAATCTTCACCTACATCCTTAAAAATAAGGTTTCCCTGGTTTTGAAAGGCATAATTAGGGATTTTGACAATAGGAATGGAATCCAAAAGTTGTTTGTTGGTGGCGACACTTCCCACAAGTCCCCTGTAATCCGCAAAATCTTTATCAGTAATGTCCCTGGGAAAACCATTGGTAACCAACAGGTCTTTGTGTCCATCATTGTCAATATCTACAAATAACGGGGACCAACTCCAGTCGGTCTGGTAAACCCCGGCCATCATGCCTATTTCACTGAAGGGAATACCAGTGCCATTATTTAAATGCAACATATTCCTTACATGCTGGTATTCATACCCCCACCTCTCGTTATTGATGTAAAGGCTATAAGATTCACCTCTAATGGTTGTTTTTTTTCTATAGTTATTTTCCCCCAGCATGTCCAGGGTCACGATATCCAGTAAACCATCATTGTTATAATCGGCCACATCCACCCCCATAGAAAACATGCTTTGGTGTCGGATAAGGTTTTCGATCTGGTTGGAAAATGTCCCATCCCCATTGTTGATGTAGAGCAAATCATTGGTCAGGTAATCATTGCAGATATAAATATCTGGCCAGCCATCTTTGTTGATGTCTGCAATGGCTAGCCCCAGTCCAAAACCTTCTATGGTAATTCCAGCTTCCTGGCTTACATTTATGAAAGTTCCATCTCCTTGATTTCTGTAAAGTTGATCATTATTAATGGCTGTTCCATCGGTGATCTTGTCCCGGTAATTGCCGGGCAGAATATTGCTTTGTTCATTGTTCAATACATACAGGTCAAGATGACCATCCCTGTCATAATCAAAAAATGCAGCCCCCATACTGTTTCCTGCCTCGTCTATGCCATATTGGCCTGCAAGGTCCTTAAAAACAGGGTTGCCTTCCTCATTCAAGCCCTGATGGACAAAAAGCATATTTTTCCGGTTTTGGGTATCCATGGCCGCACAAACATAGATATCCGGCCAGCCGTCCCCATTAATATCTACTATGGCCACGCCGGTACTCCATTTATCCTTCGCCTCAATCCCAGCGACCTCGGATACATCCGTAAATTGAAAATCACCTTGGTTCAGGTAAAGTTTATTGGCTACCTGGTTTCCGGTAAAAAAAAGGTCTGGCCTTCCGTCTTTATCAAAATCGGCCACGGCCACGCCTCCACCGTTAAAAATATATTCCTCCGTCAGAATGTTAAAACTATCGCTCTCGGTGATCAAATTATTAAAGGTAACCCCAGTACTATTGGGATCCAATAAATCAAAAAGAGTAGGATTTGAAGGTGACTTACAGGCCCAAACTGATACTATCAGGAGTGCTACAAAGAGGAAGAAACTGCTTTTAGTTTGCATAAGAAATTACATTTCCCGGTAATCGGTACTTACAAGATCAAAAAAAGAAAAGAGATGGCCAAACAACCACCTCTTTTCCAAGCATTATACAATTTGAGTCAATTAGTTAAAAACCAGGATTTTGAACCAGGATATCGGGGCCTGTGAGGTCAATCTGATCCTGTGGAATGGGCAATACCCTATAGGTAGGGGTATAGGTGGCACCACCAAGTGCCGCCTGAAGAAGAGACCCATCATGGGAGAGGTAGTCATTGATCTCTTCAGTATCAATCCCCCACCTTACCAAATCATAAAACCGGTGTCCTTCCATACCCAATTCGAGTTTTCTTTCAAAACGGACAGCCCTTCTGGCCAGGTCTGCATCAGACCATGGTGTATCATAAAGCTCCACATCATAATTGGCAGCAGGAGAACCATCGGCCCGTAAAACTGGGGAATTAATGGCTCTTTGCCTTACCCTGTTTACATAAGTCCTGGCTTGCTCCAAGTTGCCCAATTCCACTTCTGCTTCTGCAGCCATCAACAACACATCAGCGAACCTAATAATCATGATATTGATCGCAGTGTAACCTGGCGTCCAGGAACTGTTGTCCTGATATACACCTTGCTCTTCTCGCGTGTATACGTATTTTTTAGGAGTATAAGGTCCTCCATTGGCCCTGTTTCTGATCCAGGCATTTCCCGGATGGTCCTGCCAATCCAAATAGGGAAGCCCCCTTCTGCCAGTAGTATGGTCCACCCTGGGGTCAAGAGGTCCCGCGTCCGGTGTAAAGGGGTCCTCACTTTCCAAACCGAAGTCGTTGGCCACCCTGTTTCCCGGATCATTGAACGAATTGTCCAACAATGGAAGTCCATCTGCTGTCCTGAAGGAATTTACAAATGAAAAGCTAGGCTGAAAAAAGCCGCAGCAGTTTCCAGGTCCGTCAGGACCGGTATTGTAGGGAAAGTTTAGATCAAATTCCGGGTTGGCATTGTTCACGCTCCCTGTATTGGCGGCAGATTGGTAGGCCCAGATAGATTCTTCATGATTGTTGTTTTCTCCCCTGAACATGTCCTCATAATAGGGTACCAAATCATATTTTGCTCCTCCACTGGTAACGCCATTGGCAATAATGTCATCAAACAATTGCTTGGCCTGGGTAAATTTATCCTGATACATGTAAACCTTGGCCAAGTAAGATTTTGCGGCCCAGGAATTGACCCTTCCTACTTGTGATTGGGTATCGGGTAGGTTATCAACAGCATATTGGAAATCTGCCTCGATCATGGGCCACATCTCCTGGGTATTGGAAACTTCTTCCAGCCCTTCCTGGTAATCTACGGATTCATCCACATAAGGCACTTTATCAAAGTTCCTGGTCAATTGGAAATAAAAGTGGGCCCTTAAAAACCTGGCCTGAGCAGCGATTTCTGCCGCCTGGGCTTCGGTAACAGTAGGTTCTTTATCCCCCAGCAACCTCATCACCATATTGGCCCTGGAGACCCCTTCGTAAAGGCCTGCCCAATTTTCTCTCAAGATATCGATAGTAGCATCGTTCTCAAACCGTTGTATGGGATTTATGGACTGGAAATCTCCTGGGTCCGTTCCCTTATTGGCATCTCCTCCCCGGATACTTCCCCATACCCAATTGGAGGGGGAAGCCATACGCTGATTCCTACCATTTACCTGGGAATAAACGGCAATCAAGGCGGCATTCAGCCCATCCAACGTCCTTAACTGGGCCTCGCCAATTTGACCTGTTGGCGGCACCTCCAGAAAATCATCACAACTGATGGCAAAGAGCATCATACACGATGTCAGTGCCATGGTTAGTTTTAACTTGTAATTTTTCATATATGTAATTTCTTAATGTTCTACTTTAAAAAGGTTGCTTGATCAGAAGCTGAGGTTTACACCGAAAGTATACCCCCTGGTCAATGGATAGTTACCCACATCTATACCGAAGGTAAGGTCAGCATTACCTCCTACCATGGGATCCAAGCCAGAATATCCGGTTAGGGTAAACAAGTTGTTGGCGGATGCAAATACCCTCAAACGCTCCATATTCAACCTTTCCAACAAGGGAGCCGGCATGGTATAACCAATGGTCAGGTTCTGTAACCTCAGGTAGGATCCATCTTCTACATAGAAAGAAGAACCGTTGTTACTGGTACTGAAGTTGGCGGTTTTTTCTACCACAGGGATTTCAGCATCCAGGTTATCCGGTGTCCAGGAATCTTTCAGCCTGTTGGAAATACCTGCACCTTCGAAAGTCTGGTAGAAATCGGTAAACCACCTGGACTGATTCCATATTTTATTACCTATAGACGTATAGAAATAGGCCGACAAGTCAAAGTTTTTATAACCAATGGTGAAATTAGTACCCCCAGTAAACTTGGGAACCGGACTGCCCAGGTAAGTCCTGTCATCTGCATCTATCTCCCCATCACCGTTGAGATCACGGAATTTGAACCTGCCTGGGGCGGCACCTTCCTGATTGGCGTGACCTTCGACATCTCCGGAATCTCTGAAAAGGCCTTCCACCTCATAACCAAAGAAGGCAGAAAGTGGCCTTCCCACCTGATTCCTGATCGGAAAAATCCCCCTGTATCCAGGGTTTACATCCGTAATAAACTGTAAATCCCCAGCCAATGATTTGATTTCGTTGTGCAAAAATCCACCGTTGACCACCCACTCATAGGTAAGATCACCCGAAAGCGTGCCTCTGGTCATCACCTGAAAATCAATCCCTTTGTTCAACATCTCTCCAATGTTCACCAATGGCGGCGTGGCATTGAACCCGGCTGTCAATGGAACAGGTACCCTAAACAATAAATCTCTTGTATCCTTTTGCCATGCATCCGCAATAACGTCCAATTTGCCTCCAAAGAAAGTACCATCAAAACCAATATTTTGGGTTACGGCCGTCTCCCACCTTGCATTTGGATTACCCAAGCGGGACCTTCTGAAACCGATGGTAGCAGAAGAACTTGAACCGGTGATATCATAAGATGAAGCACCTATATTACCTCCAAAAAGAGAAAATTGGTTATCCGGATCCACATTATTGGAGTTACCCATTTGGCCCCAGCCACCTCGGATTTTTACGTCATCCATCCAGGTAGCACCTGCCATAAAAGGTTCTGCGGAAATTCGCCATGCGGCTGAAAAGGCAGGAAAAACACCAAAACGGGTGTTGGCTCCAAAACGAGAGGACCCATCCCGTCTCAAAACGGCACTTACTATGTACTTATCATTATAGATATAGTTGGCCCTTCCAAAATACGAAAGAAAATTGACGCCATTAAACAAGCCACTGTTAACCTGCCGGGTATTCACCGGCACGTTAGACATGTTTACAAAGTTAATATCCTCAGAAAATGGATTCTGGCCCACCATGTTATTAAACCTGCCCACCCCGGTATTCAGGGCTTCCTGACCTGCTATAAGATCAATATTGTGTAGACCAAACGTCTTTTTATAGGTCATGGTGTTGGTAAATGTCCAACTCAGGTTAAATCCTGAACCTTCACTATACCCAAAGGCAGAATTGTTTTCCGAATTTTCGTATTGTAACCTGTTGTAATTCCAGTAATAATAATTGTTGTACCTTCCTCCCAAAGAAGATCGAAAAGTAAGGTCTTCCAGAATATCGTACTCCAGGTAAACGTTTCCGAATGCTTCGGCATTAAAACTACGGTTGTTTAGCAATCCTTCGCGGTTCGCTACCGGGTTCCTAGGGTTATTGAATCCCCTGGCAGCCGTACCTGCATAGCCTCCAAATTCATCGCGAATCGGAATAATGGTAGGCATTCGGTAAGAAAGGTTAAAATCATTTTCTCCACTGGCGACCCCTTGACCACCTGCGCCGCCGGATTGCCCAAGTACCTGTCGGTAAGTGGCCTGAAAATTTTGTCCTATTCTTAATTTTGGGGTAACATCAAATTCGGTATTGGCCCTCAAAGAATATCTTTTGAAATTGTTGCCAGTCATAATGCCCGCTTGTTCTTGTATTCCCAGACCAATGTAGAATCGGCTACCTTCTCCTCCTCCATAAAAACCCAAGGAGTGGCGGTGAATGGGTGCCCTGCGGGTGATGGCAGCATACCAGTCGGTGCCTTCCGGATTCGATCTCACCAGTTGGTGAATCGCTCCCTGTCGGGGATCTATGTTATAAAGAGCCCTTTGCTCTTCTATTTCTTCGGCAGACAAAGGTCCGGCTACGCCTGAAGCACCTCCTACATTTATATAATAGGGAATTACCGGAGAGGGACCGGAACCAAACTGCGGGTGATCGTAATTGGGCTCCCTTTCCTGAATGGCTGCGGTATTCGTTTCTGCCAACCAGGTGTATTCTGCAAAATCCTGGGGATTCATCATATCAAATCCGGGCCCCGGATCGGTAAAACCATACATACCATTATAGTCCACCCTTAATTTCTGGGCACCTTTTTTTCCTCGTTTGGTGGTGTAAATAATTACCCCATTAGCTGCCCTTGCTCCATAAATAGAAGCAGCCGCCGCATCTTTCAGGACCGTGGTGGATTCGATATCGTCAGGATTAAGGAAGTCAGTAGAGCCTACTGGCAAACCATCCACAATATAGAGGGGTTCGTTACCACCAAAGGCTCCAAATCCCCTTATCCGGACCTGGGAGGTCGTACCAGGTTGTCCATTAGTAACCACATTCACACCAGCGATCCTTCCCTGTAGCGTTTGCTCCACGTTACCGGTGGGAACCACCGTAAGGTCTTTGGGATCCACAATCGAAATTGCACCGGTTGTCTCCCTCCTTTGATCGATTGTATAGCCAGTTACCACTAACTCCGAAAGGGTTTGCTCATCAGGATCCATGGTAATGGTAATTTCACTGCGGTTTCCAACCACCTGTTCCGCAGACCGATAGCCTACGAAAGAAAATACCAAAACACTTTCGCTACTGGGAACATCTAAGGAAAAATTCCCATCTAAATCTGTTGCCGTGCCGGTAGAGGTACCTTTTACCAACACCGTAACACCCGGTAATCCGTCACCGAACTCATCATAAACGAATCCGGAGACGCTTTGCTGCGCCAGCACAGCGGAGCTGACCAGACAGGTAAGCAAGAGTATCAAACTTACCTTTTTGTAAAATTTAAACATAATTTTGGATTTAATTGAATTGTTTAGGTTATGGTTTTTATTCCAAATTTTAATAAACATCGTTCAGCAGGTTATAACTTGTCCTGCACCAAAGGTCGGGATAACCTGTCCCGATCCTAAATCGGGAGAATCTCGCATGTTTTCCCCGATAGCTATCGGGGCATCCCGCTGTGTGTCGATTGCGTCATGCCTGTCTGCCTCAAGTAGGCTCGAATTCGTTTAAATCAAAACATGTGCATCTAAATAACCAACACATAACAACTCCAAGGCCCTAAACAAGGGTCTATATTAAGTTAATAACGTTGTTGGATGGTCTTTTAAAAATCCCGTAAGGGGAAGTCAGAAACTATGAAAAAGATTTCTTCAAAATGTACTTGTATTTTTGCATAATGTTTAGGTTATAGGTTTTGTTAATTTTACCAATGCCAACTGACTAAATCCCAGTTGCATTGATTAACTTTCTCTTTACTTATTCTTAAAGATTTTGAAATATAGAAAATATTTTACGTAAAAAACAAAAATACCTGCCAAAAATTTATGCCGCCAAAATTGATTTCAATCCACTTATCCAGCTAAATCAGTATTAAATATAAAAAAATATAATTTTCCCTATCTTTTAATTTATCAAATCAATTCTAACCAAAAATTTGAAGAATTTTATTTCTTATAAATTCTGCCAAACTTCATTTTATAATTGTATTTTGAAGAAGTTTTGGTGATAGGTATAAGTTCTCTCATGTTACATATTTTAATGATTGATTCTGATGCATGCACTGCTTTCCTTCCTGAAATATTGTCTTAATGGGACCGCCCTGGCCTTGGCTTTCCTTACTTTTATGCTTGGGGCTCAGGACCTGCATGCCCAATCGGAAGAAATCCAAAGGCTGTGGGTGCAAACAAAGGATGGAAATGAGTATCTGGGTACTATCGTTGCGGAAGATGAGGTAAAAATCATCCTCCGTACACAAAATCTTGGAGAAATTACCTTATTCCGGTCTGATATTGTGAGGATAAGTGGTATGGAAACAGGCAAAACGGTAAACGGAGCATTTTGGTCTTCCAATCCCCAGGCCACGCGGTACTATTGGATTCCCAATGGATATGGACTAAAAAAGGGGGAATCCTACTATCAAAATGTGTGGATCTTTTTCAATCAGGTAGCCACCGGCATCACGGATAATTTTTCGATAGGAGGTGGCGTGGTGCCGCTATTCCTATTTGCCGGAGCACAGACCCCGGTGTGGATTACTCCTAAAGTTTCTTTTCCCGTCGTAAAAGATAAAATCAATCTGGGGGCAGGAGCTCTGGCAGGAACGATTACGGGCCTGGATGATGGAGGCTTTGGCATGCTCTATGGCCTTTCTACTTTCGGGTCCAGAGACAAGAACCTTACGGTGGGGCTGGGCTGGGCCTTTGCAGGAGGTTCCATAGCCAATGCCCCTACCCTGTCGGTAGCAGGGATGATCCGCACCGGTCCACGCGGCTATATTTTGACCGAAAACTACTTTATAGCAGCAGGAGACAAAACCATAGGGATCATATCGGCAGGAGGACGAAGAATCATCAAACGAATCGGGCTGGATTACGGATTGTTTTTGCCCCTTGCTCCGGGTTTGGATACCATCATCGCTGTTCCCTGGCTGGGACTCACCGTACCCTTTGGTAAAAACTAAGGGATCCGATTGCCGTAACCTTAGTCCGGATTTGCGGGCCGGATTATTGTGCCGGCATGTTTCACTCAAAACCTAATTTCCCTATCTTTGTGCGCTATGAGCGAGAAAAACTTTAAGAGATATACCATTACATCTGCCCTACCCTATGCCAATGGCCCCTTGCACATCGGTCATTTGGCCGGCTGCTACATTCCTTCCGATATCTACGTTCGCTACCTCCGATTACAAAACAAAGACGTAGCCTACGTCTGCGGTTCTGACGAACATGGAGTAGCCATCACCATTAAGGCTAAAAATGAAGGAATCAGTCCTCAGGAAGTGGTCGACCGCTACCATGGTATTATGAAGGAAAGTTTTAAAAAATTTGGAATCAGCTTCGACCATTATGCCAGGACCTCGTCTCCTGTTCACCACGAAACGGCCGGGCAACTTTTTAAAGACCTGTATGACAAAGGAGAATTTGTGGTTCAGGAAACCGAGCAATATTACGATGAAGAAGCCGGGCAGTTTCTGGCCGATCGCTACATAGAGGGCACCTGTCCGCAATGCGGCTACAGCGAAGCCTATGGAGACCAGTGCGAGAAGTGCGGCTCTTCTCTAAGCCCTACCGAACTGATTCAGCCTAAATCCAAACTTAGCGGCAATACTCCTGTGCTTAGAATGACCAAACATTGGTTTTTGGATTTGGGTAAGTATACTCCCTTCCTGAAAAAATGGATCCTGGAGGAGCATGCCAAGGATTGGAAAAACAATGTTTTGGGCCAATGTAGAAGTTGGCTGGAAGCAGGGGAAGGGCTGCAGGCCCGGTCCATGACCCGGGACATGGATTGGGGGATTCCGGTACCTTTACCGGAAGCGGAGGGCAAGGTGTTGTATGTTTGGTTTGATGCTCCCATCGGATACATTTCATCCACTAAGGAATGGGCTAAAGAAAAAGGGGTGGATTGGGAACCCTACTGGAAAGATGCGGATACCAAATTGGTACATTTTATAGGTAAAGATAATATCGTATTCCATTGCATAACGTTTCCTGCCATTCTTAAGACGCACGGGGATTTCATTCTGCCGGATAATGTTCCTGCCAATGAATTTTTAAATCTGGAGGGTCAGAAAATTTCCACCTCCAGAAATTGGGCGGTATGGCTGCATGAGTACCTGGAAGAATTTCCTGGACAAGAGGACGTGCTTCGCTATGTCCTGACAGCCAATGCCCCGGAAACCAAGGACAATGACTTTACCTGGAAGGATTTTCAGGCGAGGAATAATAATGAACTGGTAGCCATTTATGGTAATTTTATAAATCGGGCAGTGGTGCTCACCCACAAATATTCTGACGGCAACGTACCTGCTCGCCATGATTTACAACCAATAGATCAGGAGGTGTTAGCTGTATTGAAGGAATATCCGAATAAAATTTCGAATTCACTGGAAAAATACCGGTTTAGAGAAGCGCTCGCCTATATGATGGATTTTGCGCGCACCGGAAACAAGTACCTGGCCGACACCGAACCCTGGAAAACCATTAAAGTGGATGCCGATCGGACCGGTACCATCCTGTCGGTTGCTTTAAATATAGCCGCCAATTTATCGATTATTTCGGCACCCTTTTTACCATTCACGGCCGAAAAAATCAAAAAAATGCTGGGGCTGAAGGCCTTGAATTGGTCTGATGCAGGACACATGGATCTTTTGAAAGCGGGCGACCCCATTCAAAATCCGGAATTACTCTTTCAGAAAATCGAAGACCAGACGGTGACGGCCCAAATCAAAAAACTGGAAGATAGCAAGAAGCAAAACGAAGCAACTCCTTTTCAGGCAGATCCCGTAAAGCCACTCATTCCATTTGAGGATTTTGCCAAGCTGGATTTACGAGTGGTTACCATTTTGGAAGCCCAGAAAGTGAAAAAATCTAAAAAACTACTCCAATTGTCGGTTGATACCGGGTTGGGAAAAAAGACAGTATTGAGTGGAGTGGCAGAACAATTTACACCAGAAGAGTTGGTCGGAAAACAGGTGACCATGTTACTTAACCTCGCCCCTAAAAAAATGGCCGGAATTGATTCCGAAGGCATGATCCTGATGGCCGCCGACGATAAAGGTAATTACAGGCTTTTACGTCCCGACGAGCCGACTCCTCCCGGAGCCGCTATCAGCTAATTCCGAGAGTTCAAGGACCTCTTTTTTTTCTTCTAATCGAAACAGGGTCAAACCATTGTCCGGCTGTAGGTGTTATATCAAGAGATTCAATAAAAATTGTTCATGAAAATATCCCTTATCCCAATCCTTCTTCTGGCGTTTATGAGTACGATTGATCAGATTACCTTAGAGGATTTGCGTTGGAAAAACCGCGTTTTATTGGTATTTCCCGTTGGGGCCAATTCCGAAAACCAATTCATACCCGAGAACGACACCTTGCAAGGCGAAATGGAGGAAAGGGATATGGTTTATTTTGTCTTTGGAGATTCGCTAAAAACCAACAGTGAATTCTCCTTTGCCACCGAATACATCGAACAATTGAGAGCAAAACATACCTTGGGCAGCAAAAAGGACTGCTATGTCCTCATCGGAAAAGACGGAGGAACCAAACTCCGCAGAGAACAGTCCAAAATCGATTGGGAGGAGCTTTTTGGCACCATCGATGCAATGCCCATGCGTATGCGGGAAATGAACGAGAAGGATGATTCCCATTAGTTCACAGGTACTTTTAACTGTCCTTGAACCAACCCGTAATACTGATCCGCTCCTTCTTCGTAGGCAACACCTCATGAGGTATTTCCCCGCTAAGGAACGTGACCAGTCTTCCCCCAACAGGCAAAACATCGCGATACGTTTCCACTCCATTTTCTGCCGTAAAATACATTCGAAGGGCCCCTTCATCCGATGCTTCCCACCGTTCATTCAAGTATAGAATCACGGTAACTTTCCGGTAGCTCACCGATTGGAATTGATCGAGGTGCCTGAGGTAAAAGGAACCCGGAGGATACATAGCAAAATGAGCCTCAAAAGATCGGAGCCCCAGATAACAGCGCTGGTTAATGGCAAGTCGTAAATTTTCCAAACGATCCCAGTAAGCCTGTTGTAGGGGAGTCAATTGCCCTTCATCCATCCACATCACTTTATCACTTCTGATTTCAGGTTGGATGGAAAATGATTCACCCTTTCCCACCCCGGCATGCCGAAATTGTCCATGGTACATCAAATCCTGCTGCTCCTCCAGTAATTCTTTTCTGAAATTTTCGGAAATGTATTGATCCGTTATGGACCAGCCGTTTTGATAGAGTTCCTGGGCGATCTGCTCATTAGTGCGGGAATCGGAAAGCGAGTTGTACTGCATCATAGCTGCAAAATTCGAAAATATTCATGACATTTCTGGAAAAAAAAGGCTCCCTATCCAACTATTTCAGGTTTTCCAGATTGAAATTGCTATTTTAAACCTTGCAAATAATGAATAAGCATTAATTTTGTGGCTTGTTTTTAAAAAAACCACCATGCATTTAAAATCCGATGACATCACCCGGCTGGAAGTAGAATACCAAACCGGTGAGGTCCCTCCGCCATTTAGTCATGTCTTTAAGTTAAAATTATCCTTCGGTAAGAATTTCGTCAATACCCAATTTGATATTCAATATACGGGCAGAGAGGATATGACTCCGGAAGAAATTACAGATGAGGGATTTACCTTTGAGGACGATTACCGGTTTACGGGTGAGATTCCCAATTTGTGGGAGCATGTATTCAAAAAATTATATGCCTCTTCCAAGTGGTCTAACCAAAAATCCCTGGGTGAAAAAGGGGGTATCAAATTACTGGCCAAGGACATCCATGGCAAAATCACCCGCGACATTCCGCTTAATCAGGAAGAATGGTACCTCTGCTGCCAGGATTACATCCAGGCCATTTATGAGGTTAGCAAAAAAGAGGCTCCCCTATGCCTGCGTTTTAAAGAAATTGGCCCGGAAAAGGGGTTATTCGTAGAATTATTATTCAAATTTTCGATCAGAAAGGTGGAGACTAACATAAACCAGCAAACCGGAACACTGGACTGGGAAGAAGGAAGAAAAATTGCCTCTTTGATTTTTATCCCGGACTACGATTACGATACTGCTAAAGAAGAGGAACCCGAAAATGAAGGAACCTACCTTGACTGTGGAGATGGTTACTGGCACGATTTTGATAGCGGCATCATCAATATTGATCCTGAATTTGATGCAAAAGCGCAAATTCGGGAAGAATTCAGGTCATTAGTAAAGGATTAATCGATGAGACACCGAATCACTTCCCTGAAATTTTCCGAATATCTTCCTGTACCTCCCGGATCATTTTACCCAGATCTTCGATCGTAAGTGGTCCGGAAGAAGGATCTGGAAAATCGGCACTTACAAAGGCTTTTGCTTCCCATATTTCAAGTACCTCCTCGATGGGGATGTTGTAGGGCTTATACCGATCATTATCCGATACTACGAATAGTTTGCCTTGTTCGGTGATGTAATTAAATACCCGCTTATAGACTATTCCTTCATTTTTGGTGACCAACACATAGGTCTTCCCGTTTTTTACCTCCATCCCATGCTCCAGGTAGGATCCGATAATTAGGGTTCCTGGTGTCAAAGGAAGCATGCTGTCCCCACTTATTTCAAACGCGCGGTAGGTTTTATCTTTGGAGAGGTTTGGAAGTCTGAAATTTGGAAGGTTTTCCATGTATTCGGGATCGGCATAACCGTTTAAATAGCCGGCAGAGGCTTTCGCTCCGACCATGCTGATCCACTCTTCCTCCTGCTCGTCCAGGGTTACGGTCAGGATTTTAAGTTGATGCTGCTGTAAATACTTTCTGCCCTTACTTTCGATATCCCAAAAAAGAAGTTCGTCGATGACAATATCAAAAACGGTAGCCATCACCTCTAGTGCCGCCAGTTTGGGATCGGATCGTCCATCTTCATAAGCTGAAATCATGCTCCGTTGGACGCCGATTTTCTCCGCCAGCTGCCCTTGCGTCATGCCTGCTTTCTTCCGTAAAAACCGTAAATTTCCGGGTAAACAATTCATGCAGAATAGAGGTAAAATTGGTGGTCATCTTTCCACTGATTTTTAAAGGTGAATCGCAGCAGGTCCATTCTTGAATCCTCCCGGCGAGCCAGACGAGCTTTTATTTCACTGCGGATCTCTTCCTCTGAGCAACCTGCCTCAATTAATAAATACCCGTAACTGGGCTTAATAGCATGTTGGATGTAAAATTTTACCTGCAGATTCCCAGAGGACAACTTTTTAGCTGTAAACTGAATGTTTTCTGATTCTCTCATTATATTGTTTATTAAATCATCCTTTGTAAAAGTAAAAATGTTATTTTTATAAACAAATAAAAATTGCCTTTTTTATCATTCCTGCCCAATTAGGATGGGATGGCGGAATAGCCAAGCCGGTTAAGGTTGCTTTCAGACCGGGGAGAAAAACAGTTACGCAATTAACAAGGGAAGTCAAAAAAGCAAGTAGCACCTCCATCTCGCTTGACTAAACTACTGATAATTTATTAATAGGGTATTTTTTTACCCTGTTTGAATTTTTTTTATACACATAATAATAACCATGGCTATTTTTTACACCTATTTTTATCCATTAAATTTTTTTTCATTCAAATTTGGGTTAAATTTATACCAAAATAATTAACCACTTTACAAGAGAGAACTTATGAAAAATTTTAACAGAAGGGACTGGCTTAAGACCAGCGTGCTAGGTTTAGGATCCCTGCCATTGATTACCGGAAACTTACATGCTAAGACAAATGTAGTCTCCGGGAAAAACTGGAGCAGTGAAAGCATGTTATGGGAAATGAACCCCATTTACAAAGATGTGAAGATGAAGGCCAGGCTTTTGGCCAATGAAAATCCTTTTGGCCCTTCACCAAGTGTACAGAAAGCCATCGCTGAATCCATCAGCCTCGGAAATAGGTACGGTCATTCCGATGCAGCCTATCTAATAGGTATGTTGGCGGAAAAAGAGGGCGTTAAACCTGAAAACATCATGCTTGGTCCCGGATCCACCGATATGTTGGAAAAAACGGCCATTGTTTTATGTAAAGATGGTGGAAATGTGGTTTCAGCTGATCCTTCCTACATGTCCCTTGTCAATACCGCAAAGGCCATGGGAGGTGAGTGGAAGGCGGTTCCACTGAAAATGGATTATTCCCATGACCTGGACGGCATGGAAGCAGCCATCGATTCCGAAACCAAGCTTCTCTATGTATGTAACCCCAATAATCCAATGGGTGCCATCACCGACCCGGAAGATTTAAAAGCATTTTGTAAAAGCGCTTCAAAAAAGCGTCCCATATTTGTGGACGAAGCCTATTTGGAATTTATGGACAAGCCTGAGGATCACACCATGGTAAACCTGGTTTCTCAGGGACATGATGTCATGGTGGCCAGAACCTTTTCCAAAATTCACGGAATGGCAGGTTTGCGGGTAGGATACCTGGTAGCTACCGAAGAGCGTATTAAATCCATCACCAGCATGGTTAGAGGTACAATGGGGTTATGTGTGACTTCCCTGAAAGGTGCCATCGCCAGCATCAAAGATGAGAAATTTCTTGCTTCCTGCAGAAAATGGAATGCAGAATCGAAAGCGTATACCTTAGAGCAGGTAAAGTCTATGGGATTCGATCCGATTCCTTCTCACACCAGTTTTATGATTTTCCCTATCCAAGAGGAAGGCAAAGCATTTGCCGGAAAAATGATGGATCAAGGTGTCGGAATCCGTGTATACTCCATCGCCGACCAGCCCTGGTGTAGGGTAAGTATGGGTACCATGGATGAGATGAAGCTGTTTAGCAATGCGCTGAAAACGGTGACAACCTGATCCTGCGATTAGCAATAAGCCCCAAATAACCACCCACTTTACCTTCACTAACAAACTGATTATTTATTCATATGAACTTAGCTGTCCAAAAGACGCTTTCTCTGCTATTGCTATTGGTTATCGGGTTTTTACTGAGAAAAAAGCTGAAAGATCCTGCCCAGCAGAAAGGGCTTAAAACGTTAATCCTAACAGTGGCTTTACCGGCAATTATATTTGTAGCATTGCTCAAAGCCGAGGTACAATGGGATTTGTTGGCTCTTCCCATAATGGCCATTTCATTTAACTTCCTATTATACTTCATCCTTAAATATACCCTGCCACTCTTCGGCATCGAAAAGGATTCGGCTTCGTATCGAACCTATTTGCTACTCTTTCCATCGCTCGCACCCGGGCTATCCTGCTTTCCATTCCTTATCGAATATCTGGGAGACGATGCACTCGCCTGGGGAGCACTGGCTGACATTGGAAACAAAGTATTTGTGCTGGTGATCGCCTATATGATCGCAATGAGTTGGTATTTTAAAATCAATAAGGATATAAAAACCGGAAACAAAGATAAAATTAAGTCGCTGTTATTGAGTCTGGTAAATGAACCTATTAATATGGTTATTATCCTCGCGCTCATTTTAATCAGTGTGGGTATTCATCTTGAAAACCTCCCGGTATTCATTGCTACTGCCATCAGTACCCTAAGCAACCTGATGACTCCATTGGTATTAATTTTCATCGGAATAGCAGTGGTGTTCAATTGGAAGCAAATTAGGAAAATTGCAGGTCTATTAATGATCCGTTCCGGGCTTACCTTCTTGCTGAGCGGTATTGTTTTGATCTTTGCACCACAATTATCCTATGCTGCCATTTTGGTCCTGGTGGTATTCCCACAAAGTGCCATCAGCTTCTGGCCCTTTGCACACATGGCCTCCGTTACGGCCCTGGAGCAGGAAAGTGAAAAGAAAAGGAATAAGACCTTTGATATGGAATTGGCGGTAAATATCCTGGCTTGCTCACTACCATTTACTACGGTGATCATGCTGGCAGTGTTTTCTTTCGGGGAAATATTCACTTCCCCCACAACGCTGTTTTCAGTCGGTTTCGTCTTATTGGGATTAGGGATTATCAAGCCGCTTTTAAAGTGGTTCAAATTGATAGAATACGAACCAGCATTAGAGAAGGAAACCCATTCCTCATAAAAAAATAAACCACTAACAATTAATTTAAAAATGTGATCAGATTAACCTCTGCTAACTACAGAAAGCAGCTTTTCAGGTGAAAAGCTGCTTTTTTTTGCTTCAGGACAAAACGCAAAAAAAACCGGCCTGAAACAAGCCGATTTTTACCAGTGTAATAATCTGATTACAATTCTATTGCACGTTATAAACTAAGATTGATTTATTTTTGTCGACGTAACCTGCTTAAATGCGTCGGCAAACATTTCCAGGTCATCCATTTTACCCATACTTACCCGGCAATAATTCTGCCCTGCTACATTCATACTTTTTATCCCAACTCCTTTAGCGAGCATCTTCTTTTTGAAGTCGTCGCTATCCATGGCAATAGGAAAAAGAATGAAATTGGTGTGAGAAGGAAAATAATCGTGTCCGGTTTTTTCCAGTACATCATACACGAATTTTTTCCCTTCATTATTCATTTTTACAGAATACTTAATGAACTCCTGATCTACCAGACTAGCGGTGGCTGCACTCATGGAAGGGCCACTCAGGCTGTTTCTTGGTCCTTCTTTAGCTATTTCTTTGATTACCTCCGGCTGGGCAATGCAGTACCCCACTCGTAGTCCTGCAAAGGCATGCACTTTTGAAAATGTCCGGGCGACAATCACATTTTTACCTTTCTTAATGCAAGCCGTAGTGGTGGACCCTTTCGGGTTTTCCATGTAATCCCAATAAGCCTCATCTACAAATACGGGAACCTTATCCGATACGGTATCACAAAAACCAATAATCTCTTCTCCAGTCATAATCTTTCCAGTAGGATTGTTGGGGTTGACCAGATAGACCAGGGAGACGTCCGGTTTTACCTTGTATTCCATGGTAGACAGGTCGTGATCAAAGTTCTTGTCAAGGGGAACTTTGATCCACTCGGAGCCCATGTATTCGGCAGACCTTACCAGGGAGGTATAAGTAGGGTTAGCGGATACCACTTTGCCATTGGCACCTCCGTACACTCTGGCGGTGGCGTGCAGCAGTTCACTTGAACCTGCTCCCAGTAAGATATGGTCTTCTGTTACGCCTTCTTCCTGAGCTATCAGACTTACCAATTTCTGCCTGTATTCTCTGGGATATAAAAAGGCATCATCAATAGCTTCTTTCAGTGCCTTTTTAGCAGAAGCGGATGGTCCAAAGGGATTTTCGTTAGAAGTCAATCTCGCATATCGCTCTTTTTTTGGAAGAAAGGAAGAGATGGCTTCCTCTTCCGTACCGGCACCTGCATAGCCCATGGTCATGAGACCGGCTGTCATCGTAAGGCTGGATTTCAGCCAATTTCGTCTGTTTAAATTTGTCATCTTTTTTTGATTTGGTTGTTAGTGGTGATCGTTTTTTATAGAAATAAAAAGGGATGTTTTGTCATGGAGCTTATCTTCTACTTCTATCCGGAGTATAGCAGCAGAGAAAATTATTCCAAACAAAACATCCCTTACCCAAGGAATCTTGTCCCTTTCTGATTTCGCTTATCTTATTACTACTACCTTACACGTACATTGTGAAACTTCCGGAAGGCAATATCATTGTGAGTGCCCGCAAATTCAAGACGGATTTGTGATCCGGAACTTGGTTCAGATAAACCAAGCGAGGACCAGGGATTTTCAAATAGTATTTTACCCTGGCTATCCGTGGTGAGCGTACCAATTTCATTGGTTTGGTCCATAAAAACCGTTACTTCAAGACCTGAGACAGGAATGGAATCAATACCTATATTCCGGTCGAGAATACCGCTTTTGTCCAATTCGTAAAACGAACCGGCAACTGCCACGCCTGTGGCGGCATCAAATTCGTTCCCTTCCAACACCACCAAGACCGGTGCGGCCACGTTTGGAGTAGCCAAATCCTCTGCCTCTACGCAAGAGAAAACAGCGATCACTACCCCTAGTATAGTTAACTTATTAATTAATTTTTTCATGGTATAATTTCAATTGAATTTGAAAATGTCTGTTTGCAAAAATTGCTTCATTGAGAGAGCGGATTTCCTTATTCCTTCCACCATAATTCACTACGCATATTATCTTCTCCGCCCAGCATTTGGATACCGCCCTGTAGATTATCCATGTTCAGCGAATATTCAGATGGCGGGTACTCAATACGTGTAGGCAAAACACCTTCATTTACAAATATAGCATTTGGATCAGGTGTAGGCATCTGAGGAAGACCGGTTCTCCTGTATTCGGTCCAGGCTTCAATTCCCTGTCCAAAGAGCGCAATCCATTTTTGTGTCATGATGGTTTCTTTATCAACCGAACCCAATCTACCCACATAGTCGGCAGGCATTTCCAATCCATGTTGCGCAAACGAACCACTTACACCTTTTTCGAAATATTCCATGTAATCACCGGTAATATCTCCATCTATAGCCGCCTCCGCAAGGATAAACATCAACTCAGAATAGGTCATCAAAATACTGGGAGCTTCCGGATCCAGGAATTTCTGTCCGATGGTAGAAGCCGAAATAGTAGAGGCTGCCGCATCTGTCAATCCATTGGGTAAGCCTTTATAGGTTCCATCGCTCAAGGGCAAGGCGTACACCGAAATACGATCATCATCCAGTTCCAATAACTTATCCACCAATGTGGTACTGATATTCCAATCTGAACGGGTGGAAAATACATCAAACATCTTATTTCTACTACCGATAACGTTTGCATGGATCAATTCTGCATAATCATCATTTCCTGTAAAAATGGGATAGGTTTCGGGAGAAGAAAGAATTTCCTGCATGATTGCCCTGGATTCAGCTGGCTTTTTAGCAGCCTGACGGTTGGCCAGTTTAATTCGCAATGAATTGGCAAACTTTTTCCATCTCAGAATATCCCCATCAAACATGATGTCTCCATTTACCACCGGGCCATTGACAGATAGCTTTTCGTTGGCGAGCTCAAGATCGGCCAACATACCCGCATACACCTCTTCCATGGAGTCGTATTTTGGGGAGTTAACAGGCTCCTCTGCGGCTCCTTTAAGTGCTTCTGAGTAAGGAATGGGGCCAAATGCATCGGTTAGGTAAGAAAAGGTAAATGCCTTCATTACCATGGCAATCCCTTCGTAATTTCGATTCTCAAATTCTCCTCCTTCTCCTGCAAGTTCAATGACTTGCTCCAGGTTGACAAGGGAACTGTTATAGAGGTTATCCCATGTTCCGGAAGAAACCGTAATCGGAATTTCGTAGGTATCTCCCTCGGCGTTAATGTAGATATTCCGAGCCAAATGCTGAATCCAGCACATGGCTGCATCGATGTTTAACCGTTGAAACCGGGTGCTGTGTCCCCAATACCTATCCACCGATACCTGAATGGCATTGGGTAACAAAAGGGCCGGTGATATGGTCACCGGGTTGTTTGGATCGGTATTGATTTCTTCGAATTCCTCTGTACAAGAGCCTGCTATAAGGAAGAGCCCGAGTAATAAGGTATAGGGTAGTATTTTAAATTTTTTCATGTTTTTAATCTTTAGCAAGTTGGAATCTACTTAAAAGCTAACATTCAGGTTAAATCCGATATTTCGGGTGGAAGGCATTTCACCGTAACCAAATCCCTGCGCGTTGCCGCCTTTACCATCGAATTCAGGGTCCAGATGAGGATGATTTCTAAATAGAATGGCCAAATTTCTGCCCACCACGGATAGTCTTACACTCTCCAGAAAAGTATTGGCAAGCAAGGTCTGCGGAAGGCTGTAGCCTAGGGACAATTCCCTCAACTTTACAAATGATCCATCAAAAATACCTGCTTCGTGGTATGTTCGGGGGTTTTGTGCGTTCCAGAAAGGCTGCGCTCCCACGATTACGTCATTAGGCACGTAAGCGGGGCTTTCTTCAGTACCTACATTCATTACACCTTGTCCAATCACTCCTTCTTCTCTTCCGATAGCCGTCTCTACGTATTGACCTGTCTTTCTGGCCAGTCCAGTACCCACATCAAACAGGTCTCCACCCATGCGAACATCGATCAACGAACCAAAGGAGAAACCCCGGTAAGTAAATGTATTGGATAGCCCGCCAATCCAGTCAGGCTGAATATTCCCCAATTGGAACGTTCCAGCTTCTAATTGAGGTAATCCGTTGCTATAGACTATTTCTCCTTCTGGTGACCTTTGGTATCGTCTACCGTACAATGTGCCATAAGGCTGACCTATTCTGGCCTCAGAGGTTAAGCTATTCTGACTTCCAAGGGTGTAATTTTCAAGGCCCTCAGCCAGTTCTACTACCAGGTTTCTGTTTCGGGCAAAATTCATCGAAACATCCCAGTTAAGCCCGCCGGTATTTTGAAGAATTCCGGCTGTAAGCATTAGTTCTACACCTTGGTTGGTGATTTCTCCGGCATTAAGAATCTGACTTTCATAACCGGAAGCACGGGATATGGCTACTGCCAAAATCTGATTGGTAGTGGACTGATGGTAATAGGTAAAGTCAAGCCCTATTCGTCCATTCAGAAAGCGTAAATCAAGTCCTACTTCCTGACCTGTCGTAATTTCAGGCTTCAAATTTCGGTTAGCGATTTCATCTGAAGCGGCATACATAGGCGTAGTCCCTGCCCATAAGCCCTGAGAGGCAAATACCTGATTCAAAAGGTAAGGATCGGCATCGTTACCTACTTGCGCCAAACTAGCTCTAACCTTGGCAAATGAAAGGACATTGCTCTGCACGTTAAACAGATCTGTCAGAACCGCACTCAGGGCCACTGAAGGGTAGAAGAAAGAATTACCACCAGTAGGCAAAGTACTGGACCAGTCATTTCTTCCGGTCACGTCCAGGAAGATGGAATTGGCATAACCAAACTGAGCTGAACCAAACACGCTATTCACTACCTGCTTCCTGATTTCGCTGGAAGGAACCACCGGACTGGCATAGTTGCCCAGGTTGTACAAGCCATCGATCGTAAGTTCCCGGACATTTACTGCAGTCGTTTGATAATTGTTGGTTCTATTGATAGCCCCGCCTTGGAAATTCAAGGAAAATCCATTGTCCAGTGTTTTGTTGTAGGTCAGGATGATATCACTGTTGGTTTCCTGGCTGGTCATCTGGGTATCGGTATAGGCTCCCAGAATCCGGACAAAGTTTTTCGTTCTTTCTACACTAGTTACATTTGTTCGGCTATCGGACCAGAAATCGGTTCCGGAACGGAGCATGATGCTAAGCTCATCGGAAAATTTATAATTGGCCGCAATATTTCCCACGAGCCGGTCTTTTTCATTTGCATTCGTGTACCGGTCCTGTAGAAAATAAGGATTGGTAAAATATTCGTGCTGCCAGTTAGCATACGGGTAGTCATCGCCAGGCCGGAAGGTCTCTCGCTGAATATCGTAGTACTGCTCCCAATTTCTCAGCTTGTCGAAATCAGTATGCCGATGCGACCAAATAAAATCTGAACTTGCTGTATACCGTCGGTTGTCGGATCCGGATTTTACATACTCCGCACTGACCGTAAAACTTAACTTATCTGTAAAATTATAACCAGCGTTAAGTTTGAAGTTATTTCGGTAGTAATTGTTGTTATACATGATACTGGTTTGATCCAGCCTTCCCATGGACAGCCTGAAATTACCAGATTCATTTGCGCCGGATACTGCGACATTATTCGTCATGCTTCTGCCGGTCTCCCAAAACTGCTGAAAATTATCTGGCTGCGGTAATAGCGGCTCTCTGCCGGGAGCACTGTACCATAACGGAACCAATGATCCGTCCATTGGCTGACCCCAGCTTTCATCTACACCGGCTGTACCCCGGATTCCATCGGCATCAAAACCGTTTCTTCCGTCTACGTACCAGGTTCTGTACCCGATACCACCGCCGTAAATGTTTTGTAAACCAGGTTCTACCAAAGGCCTGTCAAAGGTCATGTTGGTGTTCAACTCCACACCAATTCCCTTACTACCAGACCCGTCCTTGGTGGTCACCATGATCACGCCATTCGCCGCTCTGGAACCATATAACGCCGCAGCGGTAGCGCCTTTCAGTACATTTATTTCTTTAATGTTGTCCGGATTGATTTCAGACAAACCTCCCCCATATCTTCTACTGGAAGTTTGGTCTAAGGGTACCCCATCCAATACTACCAGCGGCTGGTTGTTCCCAGCCACGGAAGAAGAACCCCGGATAACGATGTGAGAACCGCTACCAGGCATGGAATTACTATTGATCTGAACACCGGCAATACGACCGGACAAGTTATTGGCAATATTCGGCTGGCGGGCATCAGCTATCTGGCTACCCTCAACCGCCTGCGTAGTGTAGCCTAGCGCCTTCTTTTCGCGTTCCATTCCGAAGGCAGTAACTACCACCTCAGATAAAGCCGTTTCGTCTGGCGATAGGGAAATAGTCAATTCGCTCTGATTCCCTACCTTAATCTCCTTTTTATCATAACCGATAAAGGAAACTTCCAGTACATCCTCCGAACCCGACAATGAAAGGGAAAACTCTCCATTGATATCCGTGGCTGCTCCTTTGGTGGTTCCTTTAACCAGCACACTAGCCCCTGGAATAGGCTGCTCATTTTCGTCAATTACCGTTCCAGATACCGACCGCTCCTGTGCAACGAGCGGATTAAATAGCACTGACCCCGTAAGGATCATCAATCCGAGGAAAAGACGGGTAACAATACCGATACTCCTTTCCTTTGCGTGAGTAAATTTTTTAATCATGTTGTTAATGGTTATAAGTGAAGATTAAAACCGGTTTTTTCTCCGGTTGTCCCAAGTGGTTGATTTTTGGGTGTATCAGAAGGGCTATTTCGGGATTTTGAATAAAAAAATGAATTATATGGTTAAAATAAACCCTTCATTTTTAAATTCGTTGTCAATATAAAGCAGGAATTCGAATAAGAAAAATTTACCGAATTAATTTTCAAAAATCCAGGATAAACGAAAGAATTAAAAATTATTTGTTTATTATATTAATATATTATTTTAGTACTATAAAATATATTTTAATAATTTTTTTTACAACCTATTTGATTATTTTTTATATTTATAACCAATTTTAATTTTTAAACTAAAGCCACCTATATTCAGTATCAAGGATATTTTTAAATCCTATAATTAAAAATTAATTATTATTATTAGATTAATCAGTCCTATAACAAACCTATTTTAGTAAAATTAATGTTTGAAAATATTTTTTGGGGTAATTTTTAAATCAAACCTTATTTTTAAACACATATTAGATTTAAATTTTGCAATTATAAAATTTAACAAAATTACGTTCCGTAATTACGCTGAAAAAAATATCCAGGTTAACAGCAAAGCAAAAATCGGCCAATACTCTGATTAAATGGTAGCTAGGTATAAAAATACCCATGATCTGGTTATTCCGATCATGGGTATAAACTTTAACTAAAATCAGCACTAATCGGGCAGGTATTGTTACGTAAGCCTAATCCTTTGACTGTTTTGATTTTTACCTGTTTCATTCATTGGTTTTTCCGAAAAGTCCGTCTATACGAGTGTTTGGACCCAGAAAAAACTATTTTCCAAATTTCTGTTTTAAAAGGGCAAGTTTATCCTCCATACTATCTTTCGCCTGGGGCTTGTTAGCCCGTTTTTTACCAGAAGGCTTATCCCGCTTTCCCTGCTGGGGTGATTTTCCAAACGGGTCGGCTTTCATACTAAGCCCAATTCGCTTGCGGGCTATATCCACCTCCATTACCGTTACCTTCACTTTTTGATTCACCGACACCACTTCATTGGGGTCCTTGATAAAGCGGTCTGCAAGTTGACTCAGATGCACTAATCCGTCCTGATGCACGCCTACATCCACAAAGGCACCAAACTGGGTAATGTTGGTGACAATCCCGGGCAGTTCCATGCCTACCTTCAGATCCTTGATTTCATTAATACCTTCCTCAAATTGAAAGACCTCAAATTTATTCCTCGGATCTCGGCCGGGTTTTCCGAGTTCCTCCAAAATATCCTTTAGCGTAGGCAGACCTACTTCATCTCCTACGTATTTTTCCAGGGGTATCTTTTGGACAAGTTGATCGTCTTTTAATAGCGTGCTGACCGAAACTCCCATATCATCTGCCATCAGCTTGATCAGTCCGTACCGTTCCGGATGGACGGCACTGCCATCGAGAGGATTCAGGCCGTTCCGAATCCGGAGAAAACCGGCTGCTTGTTCAAACGCCTTTTCTCCCAATCGGGGTACTTTTTTAATTTCCTCCCTGCTTTTAAACGGACCGTTCTCATTGCGGTATGCTACGATATGTTGTGCCAAAGAGGGGCCGAGTCCGGACACATAGGTTAGCAATTGCTTTGAAGCCGTATTTACCTCCACTCCCACGCCATTCACACAGCTCATAACCGTATCATCCAGCGAGTTTTTCAAGGCATTTTGATCCACATCGTGCTGGTATTGACCTACCCCTATGGACTTGGCATCAATTTTCACCAACTCGGCCAGGGGATCCATCAATCTCCTTCCAATAGAGACTGCCCCCCGAACCGTAAGGTCAAAATCTGGAAACTCTTCCCGGGCTACCTCGGAGGCCGAGTAGATAGAAGCACCACTCTCATTGACCATTACCACGAGTACCTCTTTGGGCAAGCCCAGACTGTTGATAAAGGCTTCTGTTTCCCGGCTTGCCGTTCCATTTCCAATGGCTATTGCCTCAATGGCATGCTTTTCCACCATGTACTTTACCAGGGCACCGGACTCCATGGTTTTCTTCTGTGGCTCATTGGGGTAAATGGTCTCGTTCTGAAGGAATTGCCCTTGTCGTCCCAGGCATACCACTTTACAACCGGTTCGAAAGCCCGGATCAATGGCCAGTACGGCCTTTTCCCCCAAGGGGGAGGCGAGCAACAGTTGTCTTAGGTTCTCTGCAAATACCTTTATGGCCGCTTCATCCGCCTTCTTTTTGGCAAATACCCTGACTTCCGTTTCCATAGAAGGCTTCAGCAGCCGTTTGTATCCATCTTTCACAGCCAGTCTTACCTGCTCGGTACTTGAATTGTTGCCCTTCAACACCTTCTTTTCAATCAAAAGCAAGGCCTGGTTTTCTTCAGGACCGGTATCCAGCATCAAAAACAGCTCTTTCTCACCACGTCGCATGGCCAATATCCTATGGGATGGAGCGGTTTTAATGGGCTCTTCCCAATCGAAATAATCAGAATACTTTATTGCTTCCTGTTCTTTTCCAGGTATCACTTTCGAGACAAATTTCCCTTCTTCGATAAACAAGTGACGCAATTGCTTTCTAACCTCAGCATCCTCGTTGATCCATTCAGCTATGATGTCCCTGGCGCCCTGTAGGGCCTCTTCAGTAGAATTCACTCCCTTTTCAGCATCCACATAGGATTGGGCTACGGCTTCCGGAGATGGATTTTCCTGCGAATAAATGAGTTGGGCCAAGGGTTCCAGACCTTTTTCCTTTGCCACTGTTCCTTTGGTTCTTCGTTTGGGCTTGTAGGGTAGGTAAATATCCTCTAGCAAAGACATGGTTTCTGCTGCGGCGATTTTTTTGGTCAGCTCCGCTGTCAATTTACCTTGTTCCTCAATGGACTTGATGATGGCTTCCTTTCTTTTTTCCAGATCCCTCAGTTGCTGCAATCGGTCCCGGACAGCCGCAACCTGTACTTCGTCCAGGGTTCCCGTAACTTCCTTCCGATACCTGGAAATAAACGGCACCGTGGCTCCCTCATCCAGCAAAGCTGCCGTACTGCTGACCTGTTTTTCCCGAATACCTAACTCACTGGCAATCTTTGAATAGTGATTCAAATCTGACATGAACAAAATTTATAGCGTGCATATTTTTTTTAACGGCCGCAATTTAAGCCAAAATTTCTTTCCTTGCCTCGAAAAAAGATGAAATTCCGACATTCGGTAAAACCAATACAAATGGTATATTTGTGGCAACATTCGACCTAACTGATAATGGAAAACAACCAGGGAAAACTCTACGATTTGATTAATTTGGAGGAGATTAGCGGAGGGAGTGACGATTTTATCGTCGAAATGATTAAACTTTTCATCGAACAAGCAAAAATCACCATATCCGGCCTGAATACGGCTTTTGATCAGAAAGACTTTGACGAAATCAAAAACCTGGCCCACCAGATTAAGCCCAGTATCGACAACATCAAAATTGAAATCCTACGTCCCATTATCCGGGAGATAGAGGAGCTGGCTGAAAATCAGCCGCAGCCTGAAAAACTGTCTCCCTTAATCATGGAGACCAATACCGTCCTGGAGACAGTTTTGGTTCAATTGGATGAAGAATTAAAAAACAGAACTTCCTAATTCGCAGGATAATAAGCCTGCACCCTTTTTAATTCCATGGCAGCTTCACCCAGTTTGCCCTGCTCTTCCAGAATAGTAGCGCGAAGGAGGTGGCAATCCCGTGCCAGGTAGGAATCGGGAAACGATCTTACACTAAGATCCAGTAAGCTTAGGGCATGCTCCTTATTTTCGGGACTACCTGTCTCGTACAGGCGTTTGGCCTCCTGAAAATTTTCCTTCCATTGCAGGGCTTCCGGGCGCATTCTCTCTGCTTCCTGAAGCACCTCAAAAGGAGGGATTTCTAAAGGCAGTTGTTTTTCCAGAATGGGGAAGGGAATTTCCGAGAAATATGCCGAAATCGCTTCAAAATAGGCAAGGGCTTCCTTGCGGTTGTACGATTCCCGCTTTAACCTTCGTTCTTCCTTGGGATGAGTGAAAAATGTAGCTTCCCCAATTACCGCCGGAATCTCGTAAGTGCCCCGCAAAACGCTGGCTCCTGATTTGGAAAAAATGGTGTAGTCAGATACCAGGCTATAGGGACCCTTCCCTTTAAACAAATGCTTGCGCAATGAACTGGCTATTTTTTTTCCCAAATGTGTGCTGCCCATGTTTTCGGTAGCCGAGCCGTGAAAGTAGACAATGGGGAAATTCACCGAAGGATCTGCTGTGGCATTGTGATGAATGGAAATAAAGAGGTCTGCTTCCTTTTTTCTGGCCAGTTGGCTTCGCTCCTCCAGCGGCACAAAAACATCTTCGGTCCGGGTAAGCAAAACCGCTGCTCCCACTTCTTCCAGCATATCCTTAAGGTACAAAGCAACCCGCAAGTTCACCCATTCTTCCCGCTCACCGGTAGGCCCCACGCGGTAAGAATCCGTATCGGCCGTGCCGCCATGACCGGGATCCAGGATAATGACCTTGCCCCTAATCGAATCTGTATTTTGCCTTTCATCCGGTTGCCCTATCGGGGCAAATGCAAAAACACGGCCTGCAAACAATAGAAGGATTGCCAAGGCGAACAAAGGGAAACAAGAACGGTGCTTCATGGGAATGAGTTAGGATCGAAAATGGCCTGTTTGACTCTAGTACCAATCAGACTAGCGACAACTTTTAGATAGAATACCATTTCAAAACCAAAGATAATTTTTTTTACCAAATTTACTCCCAGAAACGAAAATATCTCCCAAAAGAGCGGGGCCTGGAAAAAACCCAGGTGCCAAATAAAAAGCCGCCCCGGAATTTGAGGTGGCTTTTAGCAATGCTTGAATAAAATACGTAAGGAATTAATTCACCTCCAGCGTTTCGATTGATGCGGGCGGTTCTTGCTGCACCTGTACCACTTTTGGCAGGGCTTCCACGTCAGCATTATCCGAAATACCCAAGGGACTGTCCAGGGGGATATAGGGGGCAATGACGATGGAAACAATGGAGGTCAGTTTAATCAGGATATTCATGGAAGGGCCAGAGGTATCTTTAAAAGGATCTCCTACCGTATCTCCGGTTACAGAGGCCTTGTGGGGTTCAGAACCCTTGTAATACATCTCTCCGTTAATTTCCACACCTTTTTCGAATGACTTTTTGGCATTATCCCAGGCCCCGCCGGCATTATTCTGGAATATTCCCATCAGCACCCCGGAAACGGTCACTCCTGCCAGCATCCCTCCCAATACTTCGTGGCCAAAAAGGAACCCCACGATAATCGGAGAAACCAAGGCAATGGCTCCGGGAGCCACCATCTCCCGGATGGAAGCTTTGGTGGAGATTTCCACGCATTTCTCGTAATCCGGCTTGGTTTTGAACTCCATAATTCCGGGCATTTCCTTGAACTGCCTCCTCACCTCATTGACCATGTCCATGGCTGCTCTTCCTACCGCCGCTATGGCCAGAGAAGAAAAAATAAATGGAATCATGGCGCCCACAAACAATCCAGACAACACGTCTGCCTTGTAAATATCAATGGTGGAAATACCGGAAATTCCTACATAAGCGGCAAATAACGCCAAGGCTGTTAGCGCTGCTGAGGCGATGGCAAATCCCTTACCTGTGGCTGCCGTGGTATTGCCGACGGCATCCAGGATATCGGTTCTTTCTCTTACTTCTTTTGGCAATCCGGACATCTCGGCTATTCCGCCAGCATTGTCGGCAATGGGGCCAAACGCATCAATTGCTAATTGCATTGCGGTGGTGGCCATCATTCCGGCGGCTGCAATCGCCACTCCGTACAATCCGGCTGCCATGTAAGAGGTGAAAATTCCTCCTGCCAATACCAGAATTGGAAAAACAGTGGATTGCATTCCTACGGCCAGGCCGCCGATAATATTCGTGGCGTGGCCGGTGGAAGATTGTCGGATGATGGAATTCACCGGGCCTTTGCCCATTGCTGTGTAATGTTCCGTAATGATACTCATCAGTGCCCCGACGATCAATCCGATAAAAACTGCCCCAAATACGCCCATTTTAGTAAAGGTGACAGAATTCAGCCGGGACATGACCAGATCACCCTCCGGCAGCATGTAATCGATCACAAAGAAAGAGGCCGCTACCGTCAATAAGATTGAAATCCAATTTCCCCGGTTCAGGGCTGCCTGCACGTTTCCTGTTTCGGACTTTATTTTTACAAAAAGCGTTCCCACAATCGAGAAAACCAAGCCCAAACCAGCTATTACCAGTGGCAATAATATAGGGGCAATCCCTCCAAAATTATCGTTACTTACAATCTCTCTTCCCAAGACCATGGAAGCTAATATGGTGGCCACATAAGACCCGAAAAGGTCGGCGCCCATGCCGGCCACATCGCCTACATTGTCTCCCACATTATCGGCAATGGTAGCCGGATTTCGTACATCATCCTCCGGGATTCCGGCTTCTACCTTTCCTACCAAATCAGCACCCACATCGGCAGCCTTGGTATAAATCCCCCCTCCTACTCTGGCAAAAAGGGCGATCGACTCGGCTCCCAGGGAAAACCCTGCCAGCACCTCCAGTGCCGTTTCCATTTCATGTCCATTTACACCCCCTCCTGCAGAAAGTACAAACATATGGTAAAAGACGATAAACAAGCCTCCCATTCCCAGAACCGCCAATCCGGCCACTCCAAGCCCCATTACCGTGCCTCCCGTAAAAGACACATTCAAGGCCTTGGCAAGACTGGTTTTCGCCGCTTCTGTCGTCCTAACATTGGACTTGGTAGCTATCTTCATTCCCAGGTAGCCAGCGAAAGCAGATAGTACCGCTCCTATTATAAACGAGATAGCAATCACCGGGCTGGAATTATCCAGCAAGGTTCCGGACCACCCCAAAATAATGGCAGCGATCACGACAAAGTAAAACATTACTTTCCATTCAGCCCTCAGAAATGACATGGCTCCTTTGGCAATGTAACCGGCCAATTCGACCATATTCTTATCACCGGTAGGTTGCCTCGTCACCCAGGCAGATTTTACGGCCATCACCACTAGCCCAACAACACCCAAAAAAGGGACCAAATAGAGAAATAATTGTTCCATATCAGCTATTAGAGAAATATATGTATTTTAAATTTCGACAAAGATATTATTATTCCCATTCCTTTCAAGAAAGAAATGGTAAAAGATGGTTATAACCAGTTCTTACATGGGGAAGCTGCCGAAAATTCAGCAATTTCTTAAATAATACCATTCACAATGCCATTTTTCTTAGTTTTTAGGAATGGAATCATTGAAAGTTTGCGATTTTACCTGATCAGGAAGTATTTCTACCGCTGAATGAATTAAGATTTGGTATTTTCAACTATATAATGACAAATTTGAAGGTATATCCGTACCTTATAGCTATGAAAAACTCCCGCCATTTCGTCTTCTTCCCACCGATCTTCCTACTATTGCCAGCATTTTTGCTGTTTAATCCACCTGCCGCTCAGACTCAAACGGAGGACAGCTTACCACGAAAGGCCTATCTGGAAAACCTGCTGGAAAACAACCGCCCGCATCCCCTACCGAACGAAAGGGCACGAAACGTTTTTTCCTCCTTTGAGCGGCTCAGCTTCAAAGACAGCACCTGGGACGCCTGGCAAAAACGAACCGGTGAGCTTCCTCCCAACTTTGAGCTGATGCCGGATATTCCCTTTCTTCCCGAACTACTGGTCATGAATGAAGGAAAGAACCCTACTCCCATAACGTCGCTGGCTCAGTGGGAATCCCAAAGAGAGGTCATCAGCCATCAGGTCCAACACCTGCTTTCGGGCACCTTTCCCGACCCGCCGGAAAACCTGAGTTGGGAAATCACCGAAGAGCGAATGGAAGGCAAAATCAAAGTTCAGACGGTGGTCCTCCGATTTGGCGAACACCCCAAAGCCCGGCTGACCCTGGAAGTATTCCTTCCTCCCGGACCCGGACCCCATCCCGTATTTATAAGTCAATGGAACCACCGGGGTTGGGTTCAAATAGCCGTAAGAAGGGGGTATTTGGGAGTGATTTATGCCGGGGCAGATGTTTTCGATGAAACCATCCATTACCAGGAAGTGTATCCCGAATACGATTGGTCTGCCCTGATGACCCGTGCCTGGGGAGCACATCGGGCCGTGGATTACCTGTATTCCCTTCCCCAGGTGGATAAAGAAAAAATTGCCCTGACGGGTCATTCGCGAAATGCCAAATTATCCTTGTTTGCGGCCGCTTTTGATCCCCGGATTACGGCAGTGATCAGCAGCAGTGGCGGAACAGGCGGGGAAATCCCTTACCGCTACACCGATGAAAGACATGCGAACGAATCCATCGATTACCTCAATTCCATCCGGCCGCAGTGGTTTCACCCAAGGTTACGCTTTTATAACGGAAGGGAACATAAATTGCCCATTGATCAAAATTCCCTTATGGCGTTGATCGCCCCAAACGCCTTATTATTAAGTTCCTCCATTCGGGAAGCAGGTGGTGGCGACCCCTGGGCGATTGAGCAAAATTACAAGTCTCTTAAAGAAGTATATACCTTTCTCGGCGTTCCCGATAAGGTAAGCTTGCGCTTTCGGGATGGCAAACATGCCCTTGCCGCACGGGATATCGAATCCTACGTGGACTGGCTGGACATTCAATTTGGCAGGTCGCAGGATACCTGGGAAAACAAGCGGTATTATGCGTATGACTTTGATACCTGGAAACAGAACAAGAACCCAACAAATACCCTCAAAAGGAAACCCCTGAGCCTGGAGGAATACCTTAATACCAGCCAAACCGGAGAGGGACCTGAGGTAAATGACTGGCAGGAGGATATCCGAAAATGGACGCAATGGACACTGGGTGAACAGCCCGAAGGAATTGCCGCTTCTCCCATCACTTCGCTCAGTTCCAAAACCGACTACATGGACCTGTTATTAAACCGTCCGGCCGTTTCCAATGGCCGGAGGCAAAACATTGCTCCCTACAATGCGCTGGGAGATTACCAGCACGGAGCTTTATACATCCCCCTGGATAAACCATTGACCAACGAAAGTAAAATTCCGGTCGTCGTGTACCTGCACAAATACATCAACACCGGATTCGATGCCGAAATGAATCCCTTCATACGGGAATGCCTGGATAAGGGGATGGCCGTGTTCACCATGGACCTGCTGGGATATGGCAGCCGAATTGAGGAAGGGGCATCCTTTTACGAAAGGTATCCTCATTGGTCCAAAATGGGCAAAATGGTCAAAGATACGAGGGATGCGATTCGAGCCCTAGGTCAGGTAGAAGGCTTGGATTCCAACCGGATTTTTCTGGCAGGATATGCACTTGGCGGGACCGTGGGGTTATTCACTGCCGCCCTGGACGATCAAGTGGCTGGATTGGCAATCGCGTCGGCCTTTACGCCATTACGCAGCGCCGATGCATCCATGGAAGGGATCAAAGCCTATTCACACCTGTATGGGTTGGTACCCCATTGGGGGTTTAATTCCGAAAGTCCTTCCGCCATACCGGTGGATTTTCCGGAAATGCTGGCGGCCATTCTTCCCAGGCCCCTGCTGGTAATCAGCCCGGAACAGGATCGACACGCCGACTTGCAAGACATTAGCAGGAGCCTGAAGCAACTGGAAAAAATTTCCCATCAGATGGGGACCGAACACAAGCCTGATCAGTATATACCAAAAGGGTTCAACCGTTTCGGATGGGCATCCCAACAAGAAATGATTTCCTGGATTTACCAGCAAACCCAACTAACCGATGAATAACAAGAAGTTTCCTTTTTTGCTTACAGCTTCCCACCTGATCCCGGGCCTGCTGATGTTGCTGTTTTCTACCCTTCCAGGAATGGGCCGGCAAATCGAGGACAGTAGCGAAAGCGGCTTGTCCCTGGCCGTTTTTGATGTAGATGCCACACCCCCTGTTGGAAGCCTGCTGGCTTATGATCCCATGGAAAAAAAGGACGACCTGGGGCTTCGTGCCCGGGGAATCGTCATCATTGGCAGTGGATTGCCCATCGTCCTTTGCGCAGTAGACTGGATTGGTATTGCTAATGAAAGTCAGGATGCCTTTAAATCCAGGCTGGCCAAAGCAGCCTCCACCCTCCCCTCCCGGGTAGCCGTACATACGGTGCATCAGCACGATGCGCCGATTAGTGATTGGGGGGCGGAAAAACTTCTGAAGGATGCCGGCTTGGATCCAAAAGCTTTTGACAGTTCCTTTGATAGGGTGCTATTGGATAGACTGGACCATGCCATTCAACAGGCCATGCAGTCTCCCCAGCCCCTCACCCATATTGGCACAGGGAATGCCAACGTAGAGAAGGTAGCTTCCAACCGGCGCATCAAAGGACCCGATGGGAAAATCCGCTATTCCCGGACGTCTTCTACCAAAGACCCAAAAATCAGGGATTACCCGGAGGGACTGATCGATCCGGAAGTTTCGTTAATCAGCTTTTGGAACGAAGAGGAGCCGCTGGCCGTGCTGAGCTATTATGCCGTGCACCCCCAAAGTTACTACCTAACCAAGATCGCCAACCCGGATTTTCCCGGAATCGCCCGCTACCTAAGGCAACTTGCCGTACCGGAGGCTTTACATGTCCATTTTAATGGAGCCGGGGCAAATGTGACCGCTGGCAAGTACAATGACGGAGCAAAAATCAACCGGAAAATCCTAGCCGAAAGGCTGGCTGCGGGCATGGAACAAGCCTGGCAAAATACCGTCAAATCGAAAATCAACCCCACCGCTGTCTATTGGCAGCAAGAAGCGGTACTGCTACCTGCCAATGAAAACGTTCCTGACATTGCCCGGGAAATGCATCAGCAAAATGCCCGGTGGCTCACCAATAACCTGCAAAAACTGGCCTGGTATCAGCGACAGCAGCAAGGTAAAAAGATAGCCATTAGCTGCCTTTCCATTGGAAATGCCCGCATCCTTCACCTGCCGGGTGAGCTTTTTGTAGAATACCAATTGGCTGCCAAAGCAGAACGACCGGACCTTTTTGTGGCCATGGCCGCCTATGGGGACTACGGGCCTTTTTATATTGGCACGACAGCTGCCTACAAAGAAGATGGTTACGAAATAAACGTCAGTCCGGTAACCCCGGAAGCCGAACCTATTCTGATGAAAGCCATAAACAATTTGCTTCACAATCCGGCACCCATAAACGCCCAAAAGAGTCCCTATATCCTCCAAAATGAAAAAGCCGTCCCTGTCAAAACACTGGATGAATGGAAGGATAAAAAGAGGGCCTGGAAAAATAACATGGCGGCAGTCATGGGCACTCTCCCTTCCCGGGAGAACCTTGCCTTGCCCTCCCTTACCTACCTGGATACGGTTAAAGAAAAGGGATTTACCCGGTACCGTATCCGTTTTGCTTCTGACGATACCAACGAGGTCACCGCCTATTTGTACCTTCCGGAAAATAGCTCAGCCCGTCCGGCCATGTTGGTGCTACATAGTACAGGTGAACTGGGTAAAAAGATCGTGGATGGACAAGGCCCCCTGGAAAACAGGGGGATTGCCCGGGAGCTGGCAGAGAGGGGTTATGTAGTCATGGCACCAGATTACCCTAGCTTCGGGGAGCAAAAGGATCATGATTTTAGCAAGGATGGATTTCCCTCCGGCACGCTCCTTGGTGTTTGGAATCACCTGCGTTGTGTGGATGTATTGAGTCAGATGAAGGAGGTGGATCCAAACCGGATTGGGGTGATCGGGCATTCCTTGGGTGGACACAATGCCCTTTTTGCTGCGGCCCATGACGAGCGCATTCAGGCGGTGGTCAGCAGTTGTGGTTGGACTCCCTTTGCCTATTATGACATTGGGGAGGCGGGAACAGAACGATATGGTGGAAGGCTTGGTCCCTGGGCACAAGAACGGTACATGCCCGCTATAAAAAAACTACTCCCGGATGCCCATCTTCCATTTGATTTTACAGATATTATTGCTTCCATTGCTCCAAGACCGGTTTTCACAAATGCCCCCCTTCAGGATAGCAATTTCGCCGTGGATGGCGTAAAAGCCGGCATAGCCGAAGTCCAACCGGTATATACCTGGCTCGGGTTTCCGGCGAATTTGATCGTTCGGTATCCGGATACGGGACATGACTTCCCTCCTGCCGTCCGAAAAGAGGCGTATGCCTTTCTGGATGAGTTCTTCGGATTCAAACCTGAAAATCAAAATTCATTGGAGTAGGCGATCCTGTCTATGTTCCGCTTGCGTAAAAATTGATACTATCGTCTCATTTGATCTTACAATAATTTTATTTTTTTCAATTAATGTAAGATATTGGCTTACTGTACGAATATACCCACAAAATAAATGACACGAACAGCCACCTCCCTTTTGGCGAGCATTCTCCTGACTTGGGGATTGAGCTCCTGCCATGAAGATAAATATGCGGACCCGCTGAGCCCTGAAGCATCCATGGAGACCTTTTCCATACATGAAGGGTTTGACATTCAATTATTTGCGGCAGAGCCGCATATCAAAGATCCGGTAGATCTGGTATTTGATGAAACCGGCGCGGCTTATGCCGTGGAAATGCCGGATTACCCTTACAAACCGGAGCCGGGAGAAGGCCGTGGCGTCATAAAAAAGCTAGTAGATACAGATGGGGATGGTACCATTGATTCCTCCATCGTGTTTGCGGAGGGTATCGCCGATGCCACCAGCCTCATGCCCTGGAAAGGTGGACTACTGGTCACTGCAGCTCCTTATATTTATTACATGAAAGACCTCGATGGAGACGGCAAGGCAGATAGCAAAGAACAACTTTTTTCCGGTTTCTTTGAAAACAACTCCGAGGCTCAGATTACCAATCTCCGCCTTGGCATAGACAATTGGATATATGCGGCCAATAACGGCCAACGAGGCGAAGTAACCTATAGCGAAAAACCGGAAGCAGCAGCCCTAAACCTACAGGGCGCGGATTTTAGATTTCGCCTGGACAAGGAAAAATTTGAAAAAGAAAGCGGCACCGCTCAGTTTGGGATGACCTTCGACAACTGGGGCAATAAGTTTTTTACCCAAAACACTTTGCATATACAGCAGGCGGTTATCCCCAGAAGGTATCTGGAGCGACACGGTCACTTATCCAGCATGTCCGTAAACCATAATATTTCCGATCATGATTTTGAAATGTTCCAAATGACCCCTCCCCCTTATTGGAGAGCAGAAAGAACCATGCGGCGCAATAAGCAATACCAAGAGCAGGAATTGGACCGGGTAGAACATGCGGAAGACTATTTTACGGGTGCTTCAGGGGGAATCGTTTATAACGGAGGAGCTTTTCCGGAAGAATTCAGCGGAAATGTATTTACCGGCGATGTGGCTGGAAATTTGGTACACCGGGACCTGCTGATCCCGGATAGCCAAGGTCCTACCCAAATTGCCCGAAGGCCAGCTGAAGAAAAAAATCGGGAATTTATTGCCGCGACTGACCCCTGGTTCCGGCCTGTAGGCTTTACCGTTGGCCCGGATGGTTACCTTTACCTGGTGGATTTTTACCGGCAACATATTGAGACTCCCGTTTCCATACCGGATGATTTAAAAGAGGAAATGGATTTTATGAACGGCGAGGAAAAAGGGAGAATTTACCGCATTCTTCCAAAGGGTAAAACGTCCCAATTGAATGCCCTTCCTGATTTTTCATCCATGGATGCGGCTACATTGGTGGGTGAATTAAAACACGAAAACGGATGGCGAAGAACAACCGCCCAGCGTCTGATCCTGGAAGATCCAAAGCAGGAATATGTCCCCTTCCTAAAAAGTTTGGCCGGGGAAGAGATGCCCGAGGCCCGGGTTTTGGCCTTGTACCTGTTAGCATCCATGGACGCACTGACCCAGGAGCTGGTTACCAATGCCCTACAAAGCGAGCACCCAGGGGTGCGTAAGAATGCGCTGGTTTTGGCAGAATCCTATCCGGAAATGGAAGCGGCAATAGCCGCTAAAACGAAGGATCCCTCCACCATGGTCTCCTTGCAGGCCATTTTGAGCCTGGGCAATTACGAAAGCTCGTTTGCCAAGGAACAAATGGCAGAATCCCTGATGGAGAAAGGCGACAACAAATGGTTTCGAATGGCAATTCTTAGTTCAAATCCAGGGTCGGATCCCGAAACATTAGCGATTTTGGATAAAAACCACGCCTTTTTTGATGATCCCGAAAGTTGGAAAATGGATTACATCAAGGAGGTCGCTCATATACAGGGAGCAAAAGGAAACGAAGAATCCATCCAATCCTACGTGGAATTGCTTTCCTCCCTTTCCGGCAACGCACATGAAAATTGGAAGCCGGCTGGACTGGACGGCTTAAAAGCTGGGCTGGAAAGGTCTTCCGATCAACCTGACGAAAACGTATCATCCTTGCTTTCCCTACTCGAATCAAAATAAAATAAAATCAAACCGAAACCCACACCTGAAGGACCTCGCCGGTCTTCCCTAAAATTTACTTCCTGCATGACGCGTAGAAATCTCCTAAAGTATTTACTCGGATCCACCGGTCTGGTTTATTTCTTATCCCGATGTGCACCACCAAAGAAAGAATACGAGCTGGAGGGAGTAACGGACTGTGCCGACCTTACCGGGCTTAGTGACGAAGAGTTGGAAAAAAGGAAAAAATTGGGCTATGAGGCCAGTACACCGGTTTCTGACAACCGTTGTGACAATTGCCAGCTATACCTTCCCCCCACAGCCGAAAGAAAATGCGGAGGCTGTCAGTTGTTTAAAGGGCCGGTAGAGGCCGCTGCCTATTGCACCTATTGGGCCCCCAGGGTTGCAAATGGTTAATTGATCCTTTTTTCAGAAAGTAACCGATTGGTAAACAAATCTTTCCGTCATCGTGTTTTAAGGGTAAAAGGAAGAAAAAATGGACAATTCCCTAACTCCCGTAGCAATAGTAACTGGATTTTTGCTGATATATGTAGTGGCAGTTGCCGTAAACATTAACACAGCGATTATCCTCATGATGTTTTCCCTTTCTCCAATTTTAATGATCTGGATGGTCATTAGGGTCTTGAAGGCAGCATTTGAATCCACACATACCTTTGACGAAAAATGGTATGAGGATCAATAGGTTCGATTAAGCCATATTTACCAGGCGTTGATGGAAAATCGTCGGATAATCACTAACTTTAATCTCTTGATTTAACGTTTATTATTTCGCCTGTCCATGAAGAGATTAATCGTACTTATTGATTTTTCAGCCTATACGGAAACCATATTAAAATTAGCGTTCGAATGGCGAAAATCGTATGATGTCTCCCTTAAATTCATTTTTAAAATCCCAGGTTTGGCACCTACCCTTGCCAACTCCCCTAGTAAAAATCAAATAATTGATTTCGAGAAAAAAGAAGCTGAGAAAGCTTTTTCTGACGCATTGAAAAAATTAGGTGTACCCCGTGGGGAAGCTGATTTTCTGGCCATTGATAGGCAGCTTACCCATTTTCTGTCAGAAGAAACAAGCTCCGAAGACATGCTGCTATTGGGCCTGAAGGGAACGGGCTTCCTGAAAAAGCTATTGATCGGAAGTACTGCCACGGATATAATCAACCATCTAAACCGGCTGATCATTGCCCTGCCCAAGTCCATTGAGCAGGCCATACCCACCAAATTAGCATTAGCTTGTCACGTAAAGTACCCGTTAAACGAGCAAGCCCTTTCCAATTTGCTGGATACGATTGGTAACACCGTCGAAGAAATTGAACTGCTTACCATCCTGACGGAAAAGGAGGAACGAACCGATAGCGAAGCCTACCTGGATAAATTAAAAGCCAAATTCTCTACTCACTATAAGTGTACCGTCAAACTATACGAAGGTTCGGATGCATTTGGTATCATCAAGAAAAGGTATCGGCAATTTCCCGACGATTACCTGGTTTTGCAAAAAGGGTCCCGAACCCTAAACGACCAGCTTTTCCGGAAATTCTTTATCAATGATTTGGTACACGATGGCCAAACCCCTCTGATGGTGCTTCCATTTGAGGAAGCGTAATAGGTCTATGGTCGTTCTTGGGCTCGCCAAGCCTAACACAAAAACCTTGCTGAGGAAATTCACTCAGGCATTCAGGTGGTTCAGCTGTAACTTAAACCCTCTCAAGTTGGTTTCCTTATCTATTACCAGCGATTCCAACCCGGCCATTTCGGCAAAATCTTCCAGGATCGCTACGGGAAGGTTTTGACTAAAACAGGTATGATGAGCCCCTCCTGCCAGGATCCAGGCTGCGCAGGCTGTTTTAAAATCCGGCAAGGGTTGCCACATGGTTCGGGCTACCGGCAGGTTTGGGAGATCACGTGGTGGCTTGATGGCCTGGACTTCGTTAATTACCAATCGGTATTTATAGCCCATAGCCACCAGCGATGCATTTAAGGCGCTGCCTCCACCCGCCGTAAAGACCAGTCTGACGGGATCTGCTTTTCCCCCAATTCCCAGGGGATGGACTTCACATCGGATCTCTCCTTCCGCCAGACTTTCGTCTACTTCCAGCATGTGGGCTCCCAGGACTACTCCTCCTTGTTCCTGAAAGTCGTAGGTGTAATCTTCCATAAAGGCATTCCCACCAGGCAAGCCTGTTCCCATGACCTTCATGGCACGTACCAGTGCCATGGTTTTCCAATCACCTTCCCCGGCATAGCCGTAACCCTGACAGGTCAACCGCTGAACGGCAATGCCCGGAAGCTGGTGCATGCCGTAAAGATCTTCAAAGGTATTGGTAAATCCTTTAAAGTTTCCTGCTTCAAGGAACTGCTTCAAGCCTAATTCGATTCGCGCAGCTTCCTTCAGGAAAGTCCGATGGCTGCCAGCTACCTTCAATTTCTCATCCATCGTGTAGGTTGATTCGTACAAGCTCACCAATCGTTCGACTAAAACCGGATCAATACCATTCATTTGCTCAACGAGGTCTCCGACCGCATGGGTATTTACCGAAAAGCCGAATTGCATCTCGGCGCCCACTTTATCCCCTTCGGTGACGGCCACCTGCCGCATGTTGTCCCCAAATCGTACAAATTGAGCTCCCTGCCAATCGTGCCAGCCAGCAGCTGCCCGACTCCAGTAATCGATTTCCTGGTGAACCGATGCCTCTTTCCAATGGCCTACCACTACCTTTCTTCGCAGCTTCATCCGGGTACAGATATACCCAAATTCCCGATCCCCGTGAGCACTTTGGTTCAAATTCATATAATCCATGTCGATGGTTTCCCAGGGAATGGTACGCTGGAATTGGGTATGCAGGTGGAGCAGGGGCTTGTTCAAAATTTTCAGACCGTTAATCCACATCTTAGCCGGAGAAAAGGTGTGCATCCAGGTGATGAGGCCTAGGCAATTTTTTTGGGCATTGGCTTGGGCAATTACTTCATAAATCTCAGCCGAAGTGGTGACTATGGGCTTGAAAACAATTGGGACCGCTATTTTTTCGGATGCGTCCAAAGCCGCAGCTATTTCTCGGGCGTGCAGGGTTACCTCAGACAAGGTGGCCTCGCCATACAGGTGCTGGCTGCCCGTGATAAACCATACTTCGTATTGGGAAAAACTTTTCATAGAACCTGTTTGTGTTTTAAATGTCATATTTACACCTTATTTTTGGAAATAAAAATAATTGGAAAAGAAATTTCCATAACCGGTGAAATGGGGGGTATCCGAATTAAAATGTCTTTTTGACATGAAATTATATTAAATACCATCAGTCTGCTCCAAAATTAATTGCCCAAGCAATCCTTTTTTTGGATATTGAGAAAAATAATAGCTGGCTATTGAAATGATTATTCCAGAAATTCAATGAATAAGTCCGTTTGCTTTATCTTTTTGCTCTATTTCAGCTATTTCCATGGCATTGCTCAATCGGCATTAACGTGCAGGATATCAACAGAATTAGGCCCCATTGTAGTTGAACTTTATCCGGATAAAGCTCCCGAAACGGTGGCCAATTTTCTCCAATACCTGGCAAACGATGCTTATGATGGCTCCACCTTTTTTAGGGTTTGTACGCCCGGGAATGAAGCCGATAGGACGATTCAGATACAGGTGATACAAGGAGGAAACGTTCCTGAGGACCAACTATTGCCCCCCATACCCATAGAAACCACCCGGTCTACCGGAATACTGCATAAAAATGGTGTCCTTTCCATGGCAAGACTTGACCCAAACTCAGCACAAAGCAGTTTTTTTATTTGCATCGGCGACCAGCCGGAATTGGACTACGGCGGTAAGCGCCATCCGGATGGGCAAGGGTTTGCAGCTTTTGGGAAGGTGCTGGAGGGCATGGATATCGTAAAGCAAATACAGGGAATGGAAAACAAGGATCAGTACCTGCTGAAACCTATACTTATTCAGCACATCATACTACTCAAAAACCTATAATAAGATGAATGCTCGAATTAAAAACTGTCTTTTTTTCATTCTATTCGCTTATTTCCATTTTCCGGCTTTATGCCAGGACGTACCGACGGCGGAACTGAGAGCCCACGACCCGGTTATGGTTGAGGCGGAGGGAAGGTATTACCTGTTTACTACCGGACGGGGAATTGCCGTCTGGTCCAGCAGCGATATGAAATACTGGAAAAAAGAACCTGCGGTTTTTTCAAATGCCCCCGAATGGGTGTCGGAAGTCGTTCCCGGATTCAGAAATCACATCTGGGCTCCGGATATATTTGCCCATGAGGGTACCTATTACCTGTATTACTCCGTTTCGGCCTTTGGAAAAAATACTTCAGCCATAGGGTTGGCCACCAGTACCAGCCTTGACCCCTCGGCCCCTGATTATGGATGGAAAGACCAGGGCCTGGTCATCCGAAGTGTTCCGGGAAGGGACCTGTGGAACGCAATCGATCCCAATTTGATCATGGACGAGGAAGGTTCTTTATGGTTAAGTTTTGGCTCATTTTGGAGCGGTTTGAAAATAGTGGAACTGGAGAAAGACTTCAAAACCGTAAAAAAGGGGCCTGATAGCTGGTTTAGTATTGCCCGGAGAGCGAGATCTTTCACGACTGAGGATAGGTCAGCCGGTGAAGCTGCACTGGAAGCACCTTTCATTTTCAAAAAGAATGGGTTTTACTACCTTTTTGTCTCCTTTGATTATTGCTGCAGGGGGGAGAAAAGTACCTATAAAGTCATGGTGGGAAGGTCAGAAGATGTCAGAGGTCCCTACAGGGACCAAAATGGAAAAAGTCTGCTTGAAGGCGGGGGAAGTCTGGTGGTAAAGGGCAACGAAAACTGGCATGGCGTAGGCCATAATGCTGCCTACACCTTTGAAGGAACCGATTACCTTATTTTCCACGGGTACGATGCCTCAGACGAGGGGAGACCAAAACTTTTAATCAGAAACGTACAGTGGACTGCAGCAGGATGGCCAGAAGTCATCCTTTAATACTTAAATCAAAAAAAAGCATCCAATGTTTCTCCTATTAATATAAAAAAAATGTCCATAACATATGAAGAGTGAATATTTAGAATTGAAAAGAGCCTGCTATGAGGCCAATATGGAACTGCCTCATCTAGGTTTGGTGGTTTATACGTTTGGTAATGTAAGTGCCGTAAATAGGGAAAAGGCTGTTTTTGCTATCAAACCCAGTGGATTACCCTATAAGGACCTCAAACCGGAAGATATTGTTATTGTGGATTATGATAACCAGGTGGTAGAGGGTAAAATGAGGCCCTCCTCGGATACCAAAACCCATGCTTTTTTATATAAGCACTGGCAAAAGATCGGGGGCATTTGTCATACCCATTCTACTTATGCCGTATCCTGGGCGCAATCCCAAATGGACATTCCGATTTTTGGTACCACCCATGCAGATCACAACACCAAAGACATTCCCTGTGCCCCGCCTATGTCCGATGAGTTGATCGCCGGGGATTACGAACACATGACCGGGCAACAAATATTGGATTGTTTTTCCGAAAAAAACCTGTCCTATGAAGAGGTGGAAATGATATTGATTGGTAATCATGGCCCTTTCACCTGGGGAGAGAATGCCCAGAAGGCGGTGTACAATAGCCGGGTTTTGGAAGAAATCGCTCGTATGGCCTACCTTACCCTCCAAATAAACCCCCATGCAACCCGGTTAAAAGCCTCCTTGATCCGGAAACACTACGAGCGAAAACACGGCGCAGGTGCTTACTATGGGCAGGAAAGTAGCTAATACCCCAACTAAAAAACCTCCGGGACAATGTCCCGGAGGTTTGAACACTTAAAAAAACCACCAACCTTTAATTAAATTTAATTAGTTGCTCTTGCGAGCGACTGAATTTAATTTGTCTGCCAATAAATACATGACAGGTACTATTACTAACGTTAAAAAGGTCGCAAAGGTTAGGCCAAATATAACTGTCCAGGCCATGGGTCCCCAAAAATCTGCATTATCCCCGCCGATATAGAATTTAGGGTCAAATGAGGACAGCAACCCATAAAAATCGATGTTCATCCCCAATGCTAAAGGTATCAACCCCAGCACGGTAGTGACGGCAGTTAACAGCACCGGTCGTAACCTAATCTTACCGCCCTGAATAATGCTGTCCAGCAAATCTTCTTTGGCCAAGAACTCACCTTCCGGGATATTCAGTTCTTCTCTTCTCCTTTCTCTCACCAGGTTCGTATAGTCAATCAGAACAATGGCATTGTTTACCACCACCCCTGCCAGGGAAATAATACCAATTCCGGTCATGATAATCACAAAATTCATATTGAAGGCTACCAATCCCAGAAAAACACCGATGGTACTGAATACCACAGAAGCCATGATGATAAATGGGGTAGTCACGGAATTGAACTGGGCTACAATGATCAGGAATATCAGGGATATGGAAATAAGCAAGGCTCTGGTAAGAAATTCAGCCGATTTGGCCTGCTCCTCCTGCTCACCTGTAAAGCTCACATCTATGCCTTCCGGTATCTCAAAATCCTGAACCAACTGTTTGATGGCATTATTGATTTCAGTGGCATTGAACCCATCATTGACATTGGAAGACAAGGTAATCACCCTTTCCAGGTCTTTTCGCTTTACCGAACCATAGGTAGAACTGTATTCCAGACTGGCCACAGAGGATATGGGGATTTCTTTTTGATTGCCAAATTTGTCCCTAAAACTGATCTTTTTGTTTAATAGTGCTCCAATATCGTATCGAAACTCCTTCGCCAAACGTAACTGGATGGGATAGTCGTCCTCTCCTTCTTTATATTTGGAAACTTCTAATCCAAATAAAGCCGTCCGCAATTCATTGGCAATCGTGGAAGTCGATAAGCCAAACCTTCTCGCCTTTTCACGATCAATATCGATTATCAGTTCCGGATTACCTAGTTCCAGATCCGACTTCAACTCTTCGATTCCCTGGATTCCGGACTCGTTAATATGCTCCCGCAATTGATTGACAAAAGTGATGAGCTGATCAAAATTCTCACCGCTTACTTCAATATTGATCGGTTTCCCCACGGGAGGACCATTCCTTTGTTTATCTACCGTTACCAACACACCAGGGTACCCTTCGGCAAGGTTCCGGATTTTTTCCATGACCTCATTGGTATTCACTCCTTCGCGAAACTGGTATTCTTCAAATCCAATGGTGATTTTCGCCTTGTGCGGGGTCGTGGCCTGGCTTGGTCCTTCCAAGGGGTCCCCCGTTCCTTCCCCTATTTGGGTAATGACGGATTCTATGATGCTTTCATAGGGTTCCAGAAGCTCAAAAAGATCATCTTCCAACTGATGGACAAAATCATTCGTAGCTTCAATATCCGTACCGATGGGCTTTTCCATGTATATACTTACCAGCGCGGGCTGGTTATCCGGAAAAAAGAGAATTTTAGGAGCCCGTATTCCAAGTAGTACCAGGGAGACGACCAACAAGAGTGCCGTTCCTCCAAAAAAGAAATAGGGCTTAAATCCTCTTAATGCAAAGCGAAGCGTATTTTCGTATAGGTTCTCCAGCTTTACTAAAAAGACATTTTGAAACCAGCGAATGGCTTTTCGGAGGGCAAAAACATTGAAAATAGTCAATAGCGCACCGAGAAATAATAAATTACCCAGTGCTACCCAAGCTATAAAATAACATACAATGGCCAGGAACGTGAGCACCGCGGCCACAATCATTGGTTTTTTGACCGGCTTCTTTTCATCCACATCCTGAATTTTCATGAACAAGGCCGTCAGTACCGGATTAATCACCAATGCCACGAAAAGTGAAGAGGACAACACGATGATAAGGGTGATCGGAAGGTATTTCATAAACTCCCCGATAATATCGTCCCAAAATGCCAGCGGAAGAAAGGCGGCAAGCGTCGTAGCTGTAGAAGTGATAATCGGCCAGGCCACCTCTCCAACTCCCTCTTTAGCTGCCCTGACGGGTGACTTTCCTTCCTGCATTAAGCGATAAATGTTTTCTACTACCACAATGCCGTTATCCACCAGCATTCCCAATGCCAGGATTAAGGAAAACAACACCATCAGATTCAGTGTCACTCCCAGCGAATTGAGCACTAAAAAGGATATGAACATGGATAATGGAATGGCGATTCCTACGAAGAGGGCATTCCGGAACCCCAGAAAAAACATCAATACCAATACCACCAGAATGACCCCGGAAATGATGCTATTTTCCAAATTGTCTACCTGAGACCGGGTAGCCTTTGACTGATCATTGGTGATGGTTACTTCCAGATCCTCCGGAAACCGATTGATTTTTACTTCTTCTATCAGTTCTTTAATTTTATCAGAGGCATCCAGCAGGTTTTCGCCACTCCTTTTGACCACGTTGATGGTAACCACCGGGAGCTTATTACTTCTGGCATAACTTTCCCGCTCCTTATAAGTGTCGTTCACGGAAGCCACATCACGGAGGTATACGATGTTATTATTTTCGGTCTTGACGATAACGTTTTCCAATTGCATGGGATCCGTGAATTCCCCTGCAATACGCAAGGTTCTGCGGTAATCACCGCTCAGGATGTTGCCTCCGGAAATCGTTACGTTCTCATCCGATACTGCGCTGGAAATATCAGAAAAGGTTACCCCGTTGGATTCCATTTTATACAAATCAGCATTGATCTGAATCTCCCGCTCAACGGTCCCGCTCAAATCAGCACTGGAAATTTCAGTAAGTTTTTCAATTTCGTCTTCCAAATATTCGCCGTATTGCTTCAGCTCCTGTTCCGTATAGTTGCCGGAGATATTGACATTCATAATCGGGAATTCGGAAGTATTGATTTCCAACACGTCTGGATCCCGATCCAAATCCGTTGGCAATTCACTCTTTGCCTTATCTACCGCATCCTTCACGTCTTGAAGGGCTTTCGATATATCTACGTTAGGATTAAATTCTACTACAATGGAGGAAAAATCCTGAATCGACGTCGAGCTCACGTCTTTCAAATTATTGATCGACTTAAGTTCCTTTTCGATGGGCCTGGTGATCAGGTTCTCCATATCCACCGGAGAATTGCCCGGATAGGCCGTACCTACGTAGACCGTAGGAATAACGATTTCCGGAAAACTTTCTTTAGGCATGGTCCGGTACGCAAAAATGCCTAAAAATGTGATGATTAACGTAAGGATCACCACGCTGGTTCGGTTATCCACCGAAAGCGAAGAAATGCCAAACTCCCTGATCACGCCTTTTTTTGAACTGTCTTCTGTAGCCATAAATGCTTACGATGCGATGTTTACATTAAAATTATCTCCAACTTCCCGGAAACCTTTATCCACCAGGGTTTCTGACCCTTCCAAACCTTCCAGGATTTCGGTTTTGCCTTCATAGGTCATCCCCCTTTCTACATATTTTTTTCTAGCTAATCCTTCCTCTACCACAAACACATAACTTCCTTTATTATCCTGTAAAATCAAATAAGTAGGGACAATGACCGCTTCAGAATTTTCATAATCTTTAATATTCAACACCGAAAGCATATTTGGTTTAACCAGGTCCATTCTGGGTAAAAACACCTCGACCTTAAATGTGCGGTTATCCGGATTAATGACACTCCCTATGGCTGTCACCTTGGTTTTCAAGGTTTTATCGATGGACGGAAAACGGATGCTCACCGAATCCCCTTGGTCTAGTATCCCTATATACCGTTCGGAAATATCTCCCTCAATGAACAAGTCATCTTCTCCTATCATGTTGACAATCGGGGTACCGGGTTGAACCAACTCGCCTACCCGAACCAGCAATTCCTCTACCGTTCCATCAAAAGGAGCTCTGACGGTACTTTTATCCTTTTGCAATTGCAGGGAAGCCAGGTTTTTTTCCAGGGTTTCCATTCGGCTCTTAGCCTCCAAATACTGAATTTCCGTTCCTATCTGCTGATTCCAAAGCCGTTCTTGCTTTTCGAAGATCGTTTTGGCCAAATCCAGCTGTGTCTGAATTTCAGCAAGGCTTCTTTCTACCGATTCGGAATCTATGATGGCAATTACCTGCCCTTTTCGAATGGACATTCCCTCACGGGTGACGATTTCCTCAACCCTTCCGGAAAGCTCGGAACTAATATTAACGTTCTTTTTAGATAGAACGGACCCGGTTACCTCCACGTAGTGCTCAAAATCGCCTCTTTCCGGCTGCATGGTGGTGATAAGGACGGATTTACGTTGGTTCTTCCGAAATTCAGGATCCAATTGAGCGATTTCATCCTCCAATTCCTGAATAGAAACTTTCAATGCTGCCGCTTCTGATTTGTAAGACTCCAGCTGGTCTTTTTTATCGGCAAGCTCGTCTTTTTGTGCCGAGCAGGAAACGACCCCAACCAGTAGGGCAAGGCTTAAAAACTTGATGGTATGTTTCATAAATGTGTTAAATCCTTTTTTATTTTAAAATTCCCAATGCTTTTTCTAAATCCACTTTTGCGATCAGCGCATCATAAAGTGCTGCATAATAATTAGTTTCCGCCTCTTTCAGTGCGGCATCAGCTTCTACCACTTCCAAATTCGACCCGACACCTTCCTGATATTTGATATTTGTCATGTCGAAAACCTCTTTGGCCAGTACCCTGTTTTCTTTTTGTACCTCCAATGCTTTAAGACTGTTTTTTAGTGTGGCCTTAGCCTGGTATTCTTCCAATTTAATGTTCTGAATGGTATTGAATTTTGCATTCTCGAGTTGTTTGATCTGCAACCTGTTGCTTTGAATAACATAACTCTTCCTTAAGCCGTCAAAAATTGGAATGGTAAGCCTTAATCCAACGAAGGAAGTGGAAAACCATCGGTCAGCCTGGAATACATTCCCGAAATCCTGAGCACCGGTGACCCGCTGGTAGGTGCCAAAGGCTGAAAAATTCGGGATATATTGTACCTGATTATTTTTTAAATCCAATGTCGCCAGTTCAATGTTTTTCTCTAGTTGAGAAATTTCCACCCGATTAAGCATTTCGGCTTCCAGGGTGGAATAAAATCCGTTATCGTCATTGCTGTATTCCTGCAGGGATTCTTCCAGAACCAGTTCCAACTCCAATGGCATCCCCATTTGAATTTTTAGTAGGTATTTGCTCACTTCAGTAGCCGTTGTAGCCTTGTCATAGTCTGTCTGAAGGTTGTTCAACTGTACCCTTATCCTGGAGACATCCAATTTTTCAACAAATCCTTCTTCGAATAGCGCGGTGGTCTCTTCGAGTAGCTGATCCAACCGTTCCATGTTGGCCGCTACCAGGCGGCTGCGTTCTTCATTAACCAAAACGGTAAAATAGGCCTTTTTTACAGCTTCAGTCACATCAAGTTCAGCCTTTTCTTTGTCATAATCGGTCAACTCCTTCAAGGTCTTTGCTGCCTTTAGGCCAACAAAATAACTTCCATTAAAAATCATCTGTTCGACGGTAGTAGTCAAACTGGATTGAAAATTCACCGCAAAGGGGATCACAGTAATATCACTTGGCGTGTCATCTGGCGGCGGGGCACCCCCACCGTTTCCACCACCATCTCCACCTCCACCACCAATAACCGAACCCGCCTCTGCGGGTAGGATGATTAGAGGTGGTTGCACGTTTTTAGTTAACTCCAGGGTGCTGTTTATCTGAGGAAGTCCCTGTGATCTTTGTTCCCCTATCGTTGCCCTTGAAATCAAGGTTTCCAACTGAGCGTTCTTTACATCAATGTTGTTCTCCAAGGCGTAAGTGATACTTTCGCTTAAGGTCATCGTCACTTGCTGAGCCTGCAAGGGAACCAATCCAACCCCAATAAAACAAGCCACCGAAAAGATGAGTATCTTTCTTAAATTCATAAAACTGTGTTTACTGTTTGCTGAGTTTGTTACAATAAGTATTCCTACCCTGATCCGTAAGGATCCCGTGAATAAAATGATCTACTATTTGTAGGTGAAATTCCAATAAACTGTGTTTCCCACCGGGAACCACTCCTGAAAAAGCAGTCGTAATCTGTTCCAAACGCATAAATGCCAAAATCTCCGAATTGATTTCCTTTCTGAAATCTCCCGACTGCTTGCCCTTCTCCAACACCTGCACAATGCCTTTCCAGGCATGTTCCTTTTTAAACGCTTCCAGTTTCTTCCAGCACCCGGGATAAAACCGCTGAATGTCGTGCATCAGCAATGGGTTCATTCGGGAAAACCGTTCTCGTAAGTACCGCGTCATGTGTAGCAAATGGTCGATCACTTCTCCATCTCCTTGCATCATTTCGCAGAAATTGGACTCATCCTCTTTCAATGCTACGTCAAAAGAGGCGTTTACCAAATCTTCTTTATTGGCAAACTCCTCGTAAATGGTCTTTTTAGATACCCCTGCCTGTCGGGCGATTTCATCCATCGTGACGGCTCGAATTCCAAAAACCAGAAACTGTTCCAAGGCTATCTGAATTATTTTCTCTCTTGTTTCCAACTATTATTTCATAAACTTCCTGCCAAAAAACTCAGGAAACTATCAAAAGGTTCAAAGTTTCCGCAAACATAGGATGTTTTTTTGAAAAAAGGACGATCAGGCCGTCCATTTCACTCATTTATCACGGGATCCATCAAAAGGATTGACCTGAATCCCCGAATAGAGAGTGAAAAAAATCGAATAATATTTTAAAGTTGAAAGTCCATTTTGTAGATACTGTTCAAATTCGGTCACTTTAAAGGGGGAAGTGTCCGATTTCGAATAAGAAGGCTCAAAATAGGTCCGGCTTTGTCCGGCTTAAAGTCGGTATATTATTCGAGCAATTTTGTACCTTTGCTGCTTCAAATTACCTATCAATTCCCTTATGACGATCATCTTTTTTCAAACCTCTGAAAAAACAGTCTATGCCCTGGAATGCAGCCAGGCATTAGATGAAACTACTCTGAAAAAATTAACCTGGCTCTTTGGTGGGGCGAAATATCTGGAACAGGACCGGATCTCCGAGCAATTTTTAGGTCCAAGAAAAGAAATGATCACCCCCTGGTCTACCAATGCCGTGGAAATTTGCCAAAACATGGGCATTCCTTTCGTTCACAGAATAGAGGCGTTTTATCCTTATAAAGAAGGGAATTTCATGGACCCCATGTTGCAGAGCCTCTATTCGCAGTTGAACCAGCAGCTATTTTCCATCGAAAAACAACCCCAGCCGATATTGTTAATTGAAGATATCGGAGGCTACAACGAAAAGGAAGGATTAGCCCTAAACCCGGAAGAAATCACCTACCTGGAAGGGGTCAGTAAGTCATTAGGAAGACCACTGACCGATAGCGAGGTATTTGGTTTTAGCCAGGTCAATTCAGAGCACTGCCGCCATAAAATTTTTAATGGAACCTTTGTGATTGACGGGGAAGAAAAACCCCTTTCCTTGTTCCAATTAATAAAGAAAACGGCTGCGACGAACCCTAATGGGATCGTTTCTGCCTATAAGGACAATGTAGCCTTTGTAAAAGGCCCCAAAGCACTGCAATTTGCTCCCCTCAGCCAGGATAAATCAGATTTTTTTGGGATCAGCGAAATTGATACCGTTCTTTCTTTGAAGGCCGAAACGCATAATTTTCCCACCACGGTGGAGCCTTTCAACGGGGCAGCCACCGGCTCCGGAGGGGAAATAAGAGACCGGATGGCAGGGGGTACCGCTTCCATTCCATTGGCTGGAACGGCGGTATACATGACTGGCTATCCCCGAACGGCCAATGACCGCTTCTGGGAAAAAGACCTGCCCGAAAAAAAATGGCTGTACCAGAGCCCCATGGATATTCTTATCAAAGCCTCCAATGGTGCCAGCGATTTTGGGAATAAATTTGGACAGCCACTTATCTGTGGAAGTCTTATGACATTCGAGCACGAGGAGCAGGGCAGCAAATGGGGCTATGATAAAGTTATCATGTTGGCCGGAGGAGTTGGATTCACCAGGGCTCCCTATAGCCTAAAGCAAAAACCTGGTACTGGCAATAGCATCGTATTGATGGGAGGAGATAATTACCGGATCGGAATGGGGGGAAGTGCCGTGTCCTCCGTCAACACGGGGGTTCTCACTAATGCGCTGGAACTAAATGCCGTACAGCGATCCAACCCAGAGATGCAAAAAAGAGTGGCCAATGTGATTCGTGCCATGGCAGAAAGCGAAGACAATCCCATTATTTCCATTCATGACCATGGTGCTGGCGGACACCTCAACTGCCTTTCCGAGCTGGTCGAGGACACCGGCGGAACCATCCGGATGGAAAAGCTACCCATTGGAGACCCTACCCTTTCTGCCAAAGAGATCATTGGCAACGAGTCACAGGAAAGAATGGGACTGGTGCTGGAAAAGTCCAGGTTGGAGACCATCAAAAAAATAGCAGCAAGGGAGCGCGCTCCTTTTTATGAAATCGGAGAAACCACCGGCGATTTTCACTTCCGATTTGAAAATAGCCATACCGGGGAAAAACCCATCGACTGGAGCTTGCAGCACATGTTTGGATCTTCTCCCAAAACAGTGCTGGAAGACCAGCATTCCACCCTATCCTTTTCTGAACCGGATTACTCAGAAAACCTGATCAGTGAGTATCTGAATCAGCTATTGCAATTAGAGGCAGTAGCTTGTAAAGACTGGCTGACCAATAAAGTAGACCGGTCCGTTACCGGACGTGTGGCCAGGCAACAAACTACAGGGCCCATCCAACTGCCCTTAAATAACGTAGCGGTGATGGCCATGGATTACAGTGGAAAAAAGGGCATCGCCACCTCTATCGGCCATGCTCCGATAGCTGCATTAGCCAGTCCCGAGAAAGGATCCCGGCTGGCCATTGCCGAGGCCCTAACCAATTTGATTTGGGCTCCCCTGACAGCGGGAATGAAGGGAGTATCCCTTAGTGCCAACTGGATGTGGCCTGCAAAAAATCAGGGAGAAAATGACCGGCTTTACCGGGCAGTGGAAGCTACCAGTCATTTTGCCATTGCCCTGGGCATCAATATCCCTACCGGAAAGGATTCCCTGTCCATGACACAAAACTATCCCGACGGGCAAAAGGTGCTCGCTCCGGGCACGGTCATTATCTCCACCGTAGGTGAATGCGATGACATTAACCGCATCGTATCCCCGGCACTTAAAGAAATCCCCGATTCCACCCTGCTCTATATCGATCTCTCTAATGATGAGGCACAATTAGGGGGAAGCTCGTTTGCGCAAATACTGAATAAGGTGGGTAGCCAAGTCCCGGACATTACGGATACAGGTTATTTTTTAACCGCATTTGCCGCTGTTCAGCAATTGATCCGACAAGGCTATGTTATGGCCGGTCACGACATTTCTTCAGGAGGACTCATTACCGCCTTGCTGGAAATGTGTTTTCCCACTGAAGGTTCCGGTTTGCAAATACATTTAGAAAATCTGAACGAAAAGGATGCTGTCAAAGCCCTGTTTTCGGAAAATCCGGGATTGGTCATTCAGGTTCAAAACCCCGAAGAAGTATCGGACTATTTAAAAGAAGAAGGAATTGCCAGCGTAACCGTCGCTACGGTAAAAACCGATAGAAAAATCACGATCGAATCCCTTGACCTGAGCTGGGAAATGCCCGAACTCCGGGACACCTGGTACCGATCTTCCTACTTGTTGGACCGGGAGCAATCGGGCGTGGTATTGGCAAACGAACGATTCGAAAACTATACGAAGCAGGCCCTACGGTACCAGTTCCCCGAAGGCTGGAAAGGCAGCTACCATGCCTTGGATCTGAATCCGGAACGAAAAAACGCTAGCGGAACCCGGGCAGCCATCATTCGTGAAAAAGGAGTCAATGGTGACCGGGAAATGGCTTATGCCTTGTGGCTGGCAGGATTTGATGTGAAAGATGTCCACATGACCGACCTCATTTCCGGAAGAGAAACCCTGGAGGATGTAAACATGATTGTTTTTGTAGGAGGATTTTCCAATTCGGATGTACTGGGATCTGCCAAAGGCTGGGCCGGTGCTTTTCTTTACAATGAAACAGCCAAAAAGGCGTTGGATCGATTTTATGCGAGGAAAGACACCTTAAGCTTGGGAGTGTGCAACGGTTGTCAGTTAATGATCGAACTGGGATTGGTGAATCCCGAACATGCGCAGAAAACCAAGATGCAGCACAACGACAGTCATAAATTTGAATCTGCCTTTGTCAACGTGAGCATACCTAAGAACAACTCCGTCATGCTTCAGTCCCTTGCAGGAACGCGCCTCGGTGTCTGGGTAGCGCACGGGGAAGGAAAGTTTCATTTGCCGATGAATAAAGCGGATTACCATACCTGCATGACCTATTCTTACAGCTCCTATCCAGGAAACCCAAATGGTTCAGACCATGCGGTCGCTGGATTGGCCTCCGTTGATGGCAGGCATTTGGCCATAATGCCCCATATCGAGCGCTCCTTAGCACCCTGGAACTGGCCTCATATCACCGATGAAATGGCCCAACAGGAGGTTACCCCCTGGATTCAGGCATTTATTGATGCCAGGGACTGGGTGGAAGCCACTAAGAGTGAGTAAAACGTACCTATCGGGATTGATATATTACCGTATCAATCCCCTATTTTCACCCGGATAAACCGGGGTCTATAAAAGTTTGGGGAGATTTCTACATCTGCAAAAAATTCGAACGAATTAATATTATAACTTATTAACAATTCCCCGGGCATCGACAAACTAGGATGAGCTTTTGCATTGTAGCTAAATAGGTGTTTTCCCTCATTAAGGTCAGCTGAGGCATCCCATACCGCGATTATGGGACCAAAAGGACCTTGCGGAGATAGGGCCAAACGCAGCCCGACGGTGGATGCGATGCCGTCTGTCTGGAAAACCATGGCGTACCTGCCATCGTCCAGGGAGGTTACGCTCAACTCATTGGAACCTCTATCCGCAATGGATGCTGCCTGTTTCATTTCACTTTGCCAGTCAGTCCCATCCCAAAACGTCCAAAGATTAAATTTCTCGATGTCGTTGGGTTTTACCCTTGCTACCATCACCTCTTTTTTATTTCCCTTTACCCCGTAGATGTATACATACCCGTCGGGTCTCAAGGCTCCTGCATCCTTCGTATTTACCAAAATGCCCGCCCCAAAGGAACCTGTGCTTTCTGGTTTTCCTTCCATGTAAAAGGGAGTATCTATTTGGCGCTGATCTTTAAACGGAGGCTTACTTCCGGAGGGAAGGACGATCAACGTATTTCCTACCTCCTTAAAATTAAAGGCATCTGTTCCGGTGGTGGTAATTCGGTAACCAAACAAGTAAATATCATTGTTCCGGGCTTGATTCACGAAACCGTCCCCTAACCAAAAATATTCCCCTGGGTTAGAATTTGGAGTATTGGGTATAAAAAGGGACTGAGGTAAATTTTGCTCATCCAAGGCCCAATGAAAAGAAATATTGGATTCTGTTGGCTCTGCCCCTTCCAACCACGCAACTGAATTATTGATCATCACAAAGGGACTATCAAGCTTTCCATCAGTTATCTCTCCAATCAGACTGTCGCTAAATAGCACTAATGTTTTTCCGGAGGTGTCGGCAATAGCCGATTCCATACCATTTAGAGGTATTGTGAATATCCCATCTCCACCGAACCAGCCGGATGTTTTTTTAAAAAGATTGGTCCAATTAGCTGCTTCCCTGACAGTAAACTGTAGTTCGGTTATTGAGGTATTCTTCGGAATCGAACCTTTTCCCTGATTAGCTGAACATGAAATAAAAAGTACCCAAATCAGTAAAATTAAGGGTGTTTTCAGGTATAATATTCTATTTTTAAATTTCCCCATATCAGCTTTTTGTTTCGTTTTCTTGCCGAAGCTTTCACCCTAGTTCATTACAATTTCATCGACCATAAGCCAGGCTTTGTTTCCGGCAGCACCGTGCCAGGAGGGCAGGCGGTCCACGGGTTTTGCCAGCAGTTTGAGATGGCGAACCCCCTCAGCCGAAAAGGGGATCTTAAGCTGCCTGAGCAGGGAAGGATCGTCCTTGGAAAGCGGCTTGGGTTGGTAGGTTTTGGCCAGTTGCCAGTTTTGTTCCGGGCTGTCCCGGGTCCATAATTGCACCTCTTTGGGCGGAAAGAACCGGGATCCGCCATTTTGCCAAAGAGACAAGGCCATGGAGTTAATGTCTG
>NZ_WNKF01000030.1 GCF_010119225.1 Cyclobacterium roseum
AAACGGTTTGAAAAGCCCGGTAGTGCTTCAACCAACGGAACGGATGTGTAAAAAAAGAAAAGTTGCTTATGTCACCTAATAATAACTAAAGGGTGCAGATGGATTTCTCCAGGCTGCACCCTTTTTCAATTTTCGAGAAGTACCCTAATTAGGCCTCCATTTTTTGATTCCAGGTCTCAGTGATAGGCCTCCCGACTTCAAATCTGCAGTTCTCAATCGAAAACGTTTAATTTTTACCTTTAATCATGCGGCTTTTTACTCGAATGATCTGCCAAAAAGGCACCATTTTCCGTCTTTTAACTTCGATGACCCACTTCCGAACTCCAAGCTTCCGGTTCAGAACCTGACAGGCCGAGTTCCGAAGTACTCCCCCCCACTTCGGAAGTACCCCTTTCAAATGAGCTGGCCCGTGATTTTCGGTCAAAATGTCAGCAATTTTTATTTTTCTCCGGAAAATTCCCATTTTTGGGTGAAAATCTGAGCTTCCGAACTTCAAAGGGGTACTTCCGAACCGCAACGTTCGAGTTCCGAACCTCAAGCTTGTCAGTTTGAAGTCCCTCCCCCCACTTCGGAAGTGGGGGGAGGGACTTCATAAGTGGAGGGGGGTACTTGTGAAGTACCCCTAGTGATTTCGGAAGTATGACTTCTTCAAATTTTACTATCCGGTATAACCTCTCCATCAGATTTTTTTAATAGCCGGATTAGGTTTCCCGAAAGCCAACCCTACTCATTCAAGAAAAATGCACTATATTGTTCGTGTATCCGGTTAAGGATTGAAACCTGGTACAAGCGGGTGCTTATCTAATTACCCATGTTGCGAAAAACCACTACCATTCCCGAATCATAGGGTATTTCTTGCAGAAAAGTAACGGGATATCCCTAGCTCAAAATCTTATAAATGGGGGTTATTTGCTTATTTTGGGTGGATAAACCTGATTTTCGTCAGTGATATAATACGTTGAACAATTATGGACAATCAATTAGCAAAAATGGTTAAAATGTTAATGCTATGGCTCGCTAAAAATGAGATTGATGGCGATACTACATTTTATACAATAGAAGAATGGAAAGAAAGGAAAGAGCCTTATCACAATGATTCCGAATTCGTAATTGCGACAGAAGGAGGTCTTAACTTTATACTTAATTATGGAGACCCAGATGAATTTTATGATTTAGTAGAATCATTTGGATATTATTTTGAACTTGGACATTCTTGGAATTTGGGTTTTTATAAAATCGAAGAAGAGCAAGTTACTCAAGTAGGGAAAAGTTATATTCAGAAACTCAAGGACAAAAGATGGCAAAACAAGAGGTATGCTATTTTGCAAAGAGCCAAGAATAAATTTGAAGATTGTAATTCTACTTTAAATTTAGAAATTCATCATTGTTATTATCATTACGGATTTGAGCCATGGGAATATCCGATTGATTCTTTAAGATGTCTTTGTAGGAACTGTCATAATAAAAGAGGTCATACAGAACATATTTTAAGAGGACATTTAGCTTCATTAAAAACCTCCGAATTGGATGCGTTGATTAACTTAGTTTCATCTGGATTATATTGGTATCATAGGAAGGATGTATTTGAATTTATAAGTACGTTTAAATATGACCAAGCTGAGATGAAGGAACTTTTTTCTAAAATATTGAAAAACAGACTAAGCCAACAGGAATAACTGCGCCAAAACCTTGTGGGTCAGTGTAAAAAGCCGAGCCGCAAAGTGGCACATTTAGTTTTTGCCAACGCTCGGACAGAAAAACGAACAGAAAAAACTAAATTAACCGACTGAAACGAAAGACATAGAGTAAATGGAGATAAACAGACTGAACCCAAGAAAGGCACTTAACAAAGCCTTTTTGAAAGTAAAACCAAACAGGACAGAAATCGAAGGTTTCAAGACGAATCTTATCCAGCTACTCGACCGGATTAATGATGCAGAATCGGAGGAGTTTCATAAGAATTTAGTTTCAGACTTTTTAAAGGATACCTATTACAAACAAAACCATTTCATAAACACCAAAGGGCGAAATGACCTTGTAATTCACAACGGAGATAAAGCTACAAGCACGGTTGGAGTAATCATTGAAGCCAAAAAGCCGACCAACAAAAGTGAAATGGTAACGGCTGAAAAGCTGAACACAAAGGCTTTTCAGGAATTGGTGCTTTATTACCTCAGAGAAAGAATTGCGCAAAACAATCTTGAAACCAGGCATTTGATTATCACAAATATCAATGAATGGTTCATTTTTGACGCAACCACATTCGACAGACTTTTTGCCCAAAACAAAAAGCTCGTTAAGCAATTTCAAGACTTTGAAGGTGGCCGAATGGCGGACACCAAAACGGATTTTTTCTACAGGCAAATTGCGGAGCCATTTATCGCAGAGATTAAAACTGAAATTGAATTTACCTACTTTAATTTACAGGATTATCAAAAGCCACTTCGTAATAATGACAAATCGGACGACAACAAACTGATAGCACTTTTTAAGGTCCTATCACCCGAACATCTTTTAAAACTTCCATTCACCAACGATAGCAACAGTCTTGACAAACGCTTTTATAGTGAGCTACTGCACATTATCGGTTTGACAGAAACCAAAGAAGGAAGCAAAAAACTGATTGAGCGAAACAAAGCAGGTGAACGACACACGGGAACCATCCTTGAAGATGCTATCATTCAGCTTGATAGTTTGGATAAAATCAGCCGTTTAGAACGACCAAGCCAATTTGGAAACACCCAGCAGGAAAAACTTTTCAATGTAGGACTTGAACTATCCATCACCTGGATTAACAGAATCCTGTTTTTGAAATTGATGGAAGCCCAACTTATCACCTATCACAAAGGCGATAAATCGTATTCGTTTCTCAACCTTGACAAGATCAAGAATTATGACGACCTGAATAGCTTGTTTTTTCAGGTATTGGCACGGAAATATGACGAGAGAAACGAAGATGTAAAACAGCTTTTTGAAAAAGTTCCCTATCTAAATTCTTCACTTTTTGAGCCCACTGAAATTGAACAAGTAACTTTATTCATCAGCAATTTAAAAGATGATAAAACCATTCCTATCATTTCGTCAACCGTGCTGAAAAATGAGCAAGGGAAGAAAAGAACAGGAAGTTTAACCACGCTCCAATACCTTTTTGAATTTCTCAATGCTTACGATTTCAGCAGTGAAGGCTCAGAAGAAATTCAGGAAGAAAACAAATCACTTATCAACGCCTCCGTTCTTGGGTTGATATTCGAGAAAATCAACGGCTACAAAGACGGTTCGTTTTTCACTCCAGGTTTCATCACCATGTATATGTGCCGTGAAACCATTCGCAAAGCGGTTGTGCAAAAATTCAATGAATACTGTCTGAACCATCCTTTACATGATTTTAAGATTAATAGGATTGAAGATGTGTATGAGTTAATTCCGCAAAAGATTTCAAGGAAAAAGGCCAACGACATTGTCAACTCATTAAAAATATGTGACCCTGCTGTGGGTTCGGGCCACTTTCTCGTTTCGGCATTGAATGAGATGATAGCGGTGAAAAATGATTTGAAAATATTGGAGGACAAAGAAGGCAAATCGCTGCACCGCTACGAAGTGGAAGTAGTAAATGATGAATTGATTGTAACAGACGAAGAAGGAGAACTTTTTGACTACAATCCCAAGAGCAAGGAAAGCCAACGTATTCAGCAAACACTCTTTCACGAGAAACAAACCATCATTGAAAGTTGCCTTTTTGGTGTGGACATCAATCCGAACTCTGTAAAAATTTGCCGTTTGCGTTTATGGATTGAGCTTTTGAAAAACGCTTATTACAAAAACGCTACGGAACTCGAAACGCTTCCAAATATTGACATCAACATTAAGTGCGGTAATTCCTTAGTGAGCCGTTTTGACATTGATGCCGACTTGAAACAAGCCTTGAAAAAAGGAAAGGGGCCGGCCTCCCGCTGGACGATTGACACCTATAAAATTGCCGTTGACACTTACCGAAATGCTGAAAGCAAGGAACAGAAAAGAGAAATGGAAAAACTGATTGCCGACATTAAATCGGATTTCAGAAGTGAAATTTCTTTGAACGACCCAAAAGTAAAGAAGCTACGCAAACTATCGGGCGACTTGTTTACAATGACTAATCAGACACAACTTTTTGAAATGAGCAATAAGGAAAAAGCCGATTGGAATAAAAAAGTGGAAGCTCTCACCAAAGACACCAAAAAACTGGAAACCGAAATTGAAGAAATAAAAGCCAACAGGATTTTTGAAAATGCTTTTGAGTGGCGTTTTGAATTTCCCGAAATTCTAAATGATGATGGCGATTTTGTAGGCTTTGATGTGGTGATTGGTAATCCACCCTATGTTTTCACAAGGGGCAATGAGTTCGCCAGTATTAAGAATTTTATTTGGGAAGCCTACCCATTAAATCAAGGAAAAATTAACCTTTATAGTGTATTTCTAGAATTAGGTCTACAAAAACTACTTAAACCAAATTGTTACCTAAGTTTTATTACTCCTGAGACCTTTATTCGAACAAGCACCTATGCTGGTATTAGAGAATATGTAGTTCGCAATAACCAAATTCTATCTTTGGATATATACGGGATAGGTGTTTTTGAAGGTGTAACAGCAGAAACAATTACATTTTTTATTAAGAAAACAACTCCGAATAATAATGTTATTGCTGTTACCAAATTCAACGACCAAAGGGATAAAATTAATTACCAAGTTAATCAAGATTTTTTCTTAACAACTCCTGAATTTCGGTATGTATATAATTCTTCAATAAGTGATAAAGAGTTATTCGAAAAATTATTTAACAATTCAACCCCATTAGGTGAAATCGTTGATGTTAGGAATGGAGTTGCAACTAAATCGGGCAAAAACGATTTTATATCAAAAATTAAGGAATCTGAAAAGTATAAAAAACTACTTGAAGCTCCAGAAATCTCCAGATACGGGTTCAAATGGAAAGGAAACTATATAAACTACGATAAAGAAGCTTTACATCGACCTCGGAAAGAAGAAACATTTTTAGCCAAGAAGATTTTATGTCAAAGAGTTTCTCCAAAATTAGTTTGTTGTTTAGATGATGAGCAATACTATACTTTTAATTCAATTAATAATTTAATTCTCATTAATGAAGATTTTTCCCTTGAGCAAATAGTGGCCTTTTTAAATTCAAAGCTTATAAATTATTACTATAAAAAAATGTTCTCTATGGGAGCTGAGTTTACAATAACAGTTACCAAAGAAAATTTATCAGTAATCCCTATTAAAAATATCGATAGCAGCTTTAAGGTAAAACTGGAAACAATAGTCAAAGAAATAATAACTATCAAAAAAAATAAGCCAAATGCTAGTATATCCGAATTAGAAAACCAAATAGACCAATTGATTTACCAACTTTACGACTTGACCGAAGATGAAATAAAAATTGTGGAGAGCTGATGATTGATGACAAAATTTTAGATGAAATGAATTTGCCTTGGGCAAGTTCTAATGAGACATTGGAAATAATTTCCACTAATTATTTTCTTCCTCTATTTAACCCTGATTTTTTTCTAATCCGCCCTGAAGCAGAAAGAGATAAAGGAATTGACCATCATATTGAAATAAAAAAAGGTAACAAATACTTAAATTTTCGTTTTGTCATTCAGCTTAAAGCCACTGATAGTAAAGGTTTCAACAATGACGGAAGTATAAGTCTTCAACTTGATACAAGTAATATCAATTATCTTTTAAATAACCCAATGCCCGCTTTTTATGTCCTGTTTTTTAAAGAAACAAATACATTTTATTATGAAAGCATAAATGATTTTGCTCAATCACTTTATAAAAAGGATGCTAATTGGAATACACAGCCCAGTCACGTATTACGTTTTTTAAAACCTTTTAATGAATCAGCGATTGAAGAAATATTTCAGCTTACGTTAAAGAAAGGAAAGTTTCAAAGAACAATTAATGAAAAGGTAATTGCACAATCAATAACCGTCAACACAGGTGACAGAATTCTAATCGACAACGATTTAAATGTTTCAGACGATAGCGAAATACGGAAATTAATTGAAGGTATTGGACTAGAAATAATCAATGAGGGCAAATGGAAGGATATAATTTTTGTTCACAAAAAAGCATCGGGAAATGTCGCTTCAACCTCAAAGTACAACCTTGTTTTAGGAATTGCCAATTATTATAGCGGGAATTTAATGGATGCTCTTTCATTTTTTAGAACTGCTGCTAATCTTAAATCTGAATTGACAGAGGATTTAAAAAATCACCTTTTATTTTTTGAGGCCACAGTTAAATATTCAATCGGTTTAATATCAAACGCAGAGTATGAAAGCAAAATGCAGCAGTTAGAAAGTGCTGATAATGTTGGACTTTATATTAAGTTAGAAAAGGCTAAACGGAAATATATTGAATCACTTAACATCAATACAAAGGACCGTTACGAAAACTTTGTCTCTGACATTAATGCGATAATTACTGACCCAAAAGCAAACGATAGTATCAAACTCAATGCAAAATGTGAGTTGATTCTATTCGAGGGTTATAAAAACAATATGGAGTATGTAAAAGGTGTTTCAATGATTAATGCCTTCGAAGAAAGTATTGGTCCAAATATTCAATTGAGAGTTGATTCTGCCAAAAGATTTATATCAGCCAATGAAACTTGGTTTAAAAATGTACAGCAATTAAAGGAGGATGCCATTAATACCAAAAATCACTTCGCTTACTACATTGCTATTATCAATGAAGTTAAAGTTTCTTATGAATTTGAGGTTTATACTGCAAATGTTTTTATAGTCCAAGATACAGCGGAATTTCCAAAACCTGAAATTCCCAATAAAGAGCCATTCTTTGAAAGAATGCTAGAAAAAATATCGAAAGCTGTTAGCTACTTCTATCATATAGGACACATAGAAAATACTGTTGTGGCACTATCAACAAAATATGAGATACTTCACTATCTGAATCGTATCGAAGAATCTAAAAAAGTTCTATACGATCTTGAATCAATCATTGAATCATTTGATTTAGTAGATCAGAGGAAGAAATTGGAGATACTAAAAAATAACGGAGCAACTCACCAACATTTTAAGGTGTGGATGGATAAAATATTCAGTGAATCAGAGGCTAAAAAAGGGGAGTATGATAAAATGAGAAGCGAAATGATAAAAATGGATGAGAAAGAGAGTACAATCATAAAGAAGCCAACTACGAAAAACTTGCACATTCATTTATTTCCAATTGGTTACTTCCAATTTCCAATGGCACAGAAAGAAAATGTTTACGAAATTTTAAATCTTACACAGGAAGCAAAGAATAGATTTGATGAAATGTTTAAAATGGTAATACCAGTTGCTAACATTTGTTATATTCCAATTTCACAAGAAGGTTATGTTGATGGCAAACTTGGAGACACAGGAATAGAGGTTTGGAGAAATATATTTCGTATCCGAAAATCATTTTATGAAAACAAATATTATAGATACGAACCGAATTTATAAAAATATTAATGACAGGATTTGACGACATATTTAAATCGGCTCAATGGCATCAAAGCATTCAGAAATCTTTAGGGCTTAGTTCTCAAATTTCGGAAATGCTAAAAGCACAAGAAAGCATTACCAAAAGCTTAAGTAGCGTTAATATGTTGGCTGAAATTGCAAAAAGTATGCAACATCAAAAAATGTTTGCAAGTCCTACTATTTCAGCGATTGAAGCAGTGTCAAAATCAATAAGCCATCAATCAAAGTTTGCAATCCCACGGACTGCAATTGATGCAATCACATCTATAAACAGACAACATGAGCAACTTTTTGGAAACCTTAGAAGCATAACAGAAGCACTAACAAAAAATCAATCTGCATTTTCTCAAATTAATAGTTGGCAATTTGCCATTAGTGGCATTTCAGGACAATTGGCTGCAATAGCAGCATACCAGCAGAAATGGGATTTAATAGATGATTTTGAAGATATTACAGAAGAAGCCGTTTTATTAAACGAAAGACTCTATAACGAAAACGGTGTTTCAAAAGAAGGTTTAATTGAGCTTAAAGAATTTTTCCAACGAATAGAGATTAAGGTAAACAAAATTGATGCAGATGCCAATTCTGTGTTTTGGAAATTAATCACACTATTAAGCATAATACTCGCATTTACAAGTGAAATAAGAAATTGGTTACCCAAACCAGAGTATGCTACAAAACAAGAAGTTGAAACCGTAATAAACGACCAGTTCAAACTATACGAGAGTAAACTTAAAGAAGAAAAGAAGATTAGAATTACCGAGAGACAGTGCAAGGTATTGATAAAGCCAAAAATGAAATCAGTCGTAATTTAAAAATTGCCGTGTGGCTTTGAAATTGTTGTGTTACAGGTAAATCATAAATGGGTTTACGTAAGCTATTTTAGCCCAAAAGACAACTTGCCACAAACAGGTTGGATAATGAAAAAATATTTGAGCAGACCCTAGTAAAAAATCAAATGATAGTATCAAAAATTGAAAACCCTTTTTAAATATCGCCCACTTTCAGAATTTCTTTTTAAGGAGCTTTACTATCAAGAGTTGTATTTCGCTTCCTACTTTGAATTGAACGACCCACTTGATTTGTCGGCCCGTATTGAATTTAGTTGTGAGAAATCCGAACAAGTAGAATACCTGATTTATTTTCTTTTTAAGACAACCCTATCGCTCACTGATGCATTAACTGAAAACCAAAGGCAGAATAACAAGGATTTACTTGCATTTAATGACAACAAATCAAAAGTTACGGAATTTCGGGAAACAATTTTTGAAAGTATAAACCATCTCAAAGATGAAAGAGAAAGAATTTGGGATATTGATATTGAAAGTATTATTGTATCAGCGTCACAGAAACACAATCTCGACTTTCAATTTGATTTAGATAATTTTAGGAATGAATTAAGACGAATAACTTCCAAATTTCTTGAAAACAGCTATGCCACTTGTTTTTCAGAAAGCAATGATGATTTTTTAATGTGGTCGCACTATTCCAGCAAGCATTCAGGAATTTGTTTAGAATTTGCTTTAGAGAACTCAGGTCTTTTTCCTTATATCGGAAGACCTCAAAGGAAATTGGATTACGAAAAACACAAAGAAAGGCTATCAAAATGGGATTTAGAAACCCATATGTATTGGGATAGAATCCGAAAAGTAAATTATGAAAGCGAACAGCCATTCATTAATTTTTTTGAGTTCTCGCCAGTATTTGCAAATGAATACGATTGTGATTTAATAGCTCTTTCAAAACCTTGGACACATCATTTTGCACATCAACTTGAATTAGTTTTCTCCACCAAAACCGCTCCTTGGAAATATGAAAAGGAATGGAGAGCGATAGACATAAATTTTGGAAACCCTCAAGAACCAGAAGAAAGAATAAGACATTATCCACATGAAAGCCTGAAAGCTATCTATTTCGGTATGCGGACTCCTGAAAATATAAAGAAAAGAATCTTTCACATTTTTGATAAGCAACGAAAAGAACTGCAATACTTTGAATGTAAACCGACAAACGGGAAAGACTTAGAATTTATTGAATGGGAATATTATGAAGAATAAGCCGACGCTCAACAGCCAAACACATAATAATGCCATACTTCTGTTTACATAGAAAACACAAGCTCGATGAAACGAAAACCTTTAAGCATTAGGGTATTCAAAAAGTCACCAGGGACTGCGACGACACCTAAAGGTTGATAAGTAGGTAGATTTGTTTTTGAAAAAAGCTGTATACTGTCAACGGTTTTCGGCTTTGCAGTTGATTGAAAAACCTTTTTGCTCCAAAACACAACGGCATTGGTTTCAAAAAGGACCCTTGACAAAACAATATGTCGGCAAAGAATGCAAGGCAGTTAAAATAGAAATGTTGGTTTTTAGGATAGCGAAGTTAATAAATCCGTGTAACTATCCAAATTTTTTTGTGGATAAATTTTTGTTTTATATCTATTTTGCAAAAAGGCTTTACACGTAAGTGCCCATTTTCAGGACTGGAATCAATCTTTTTCAATTCTGGATGTATCCGGAACGATTTCATCCGTACAAAGGAACAGGCTGCTGAATTGGGTTGCTATTGAATAGATGAATGGGATTATTAATAAGCAATTTGCCATAAAAATGGTACTTTTGGAATAGGTAAAAAGACATGCATAAAAGTAGGCGTTGCCTTATGAAAATTGAAAGCATTAAGTTAAAAAATTACAAGGCCTTCGAAAAGGTTGAATTAGCTAAATTGCCTGATTTGGCAATTTTTGTAGGGGCAAATGGTGTAGGAAAGACCACTTTATTTGATGTCTTTGGCTTTCTAAGTGATGCATTACGAAACAACGTCAGGCAGGCTTTGGCCCGTCGGGGAGGCTACAAAGAAGTATTAACCCGGGGTAAAAAGGGGCCGATTGAAATCGAACTTCAATTCAGACTGGATATTGCTAAAGTAAACAGGCTGGTTACCTATAAGCTTGAGATAACGGAAGAAGAAGGAAAACCGGTGATCCTTAGGGAAGTTCTGAGATACAAAAGGGGGAAATTTGGTTCGCCTTTCCATTTTCTGGATTTTGCCAGGGGAGAAGGATTTGCGATCACCAACGAAGAGGATTTCGACAAAAAAGATGAGGAACTTGACAGGGAACAGCAAAAATTAGGTTCGGCGGATATACTTGCCATCAAGGGATTAGGCCAGTTTGAACGGTTTAAAGCCGCCAATGCTTTCAGGGAGTTTATTGAAAATTGGCATGTTTCTGATTTTCATATTTCAGATGCCAGAGGAAGTAGGGTGGCAAGCTATGCGGAACATCTCTCTCAAACAGGAGATAATCTACCGATCGTTGCTCAGTTTATGTTTGAAAACCATACTGAAATTTTTCAGATGGTACTCGATAAAATGAAACAACGGGTCCCCGGAATTCAGGATATATCGGCAGAATCGACAGTGGATGGAAGAATCGTCTTGCGGTTCAAAGATGGGTCATTTAAAGACCCATTCATTTCAAATTATGTGTCCGACGGAACCATAAAAATGTTTGCCTACCTTATTTTGCTTTATGATCCAAATCCGCATCCTTTATTATGCATTGAAGAACCTGAAAATCAACTCTACCCCTCGCTACTTACCGAATTGTTGGAAGAATTCCGGCTTTATGCAAAAAAAGGGGGGCAGGTTTTCGTCTCCAGTCACTCCCCGGATTTATTGAATGCTGCATCGATAGAGGAAGTTTTTTGGCTGGTAAAAAAGGAAGGGTATACAAAAATCAACAGGACCTCCGAATTTCCGGAAATCGTCGCCTTGTTTAAAGAGGGGGATAAGCTTGGCTATCTCTGGAAGGAAAACTATTTTGTAGGAAGCAATCCGTTCTAACCGTTCTAATTAATGAGGAATTATAGAATTGAGATTTTTACCGAGGAGCGATCCATGGAATATTTCCTGCGAGGGCTATTACCCCGAATTCTTCCACCTGAAATTAAATTGGATGTAAATTGTTTTATAAGACCCCATGAGGGGAAAAGTGATTTAAAAAAATCCCTAAAGAATAAAGTCAGGGCATTTCCACATTTCCCGAATCATGTTAAATTATTAGTTATCCATGATCAGGATGCCAATGATTGTGAAAAATTAAAAGAGGAGTTACGATCCGTTTGCTCCGTATTAAATTCCAATGATTTTGTTATTAGAATTGCCTGTAGGGAACTGGAAAACTGGTATTTGGGAGATTTAGCTTCCGTCGAAGAAATCTATCCCGAGTCAAAGGCAAGTCGATTAACTAATAAAGCAAAATTTAGGACCCCCGATAATTTAAATGGCTCGGTGGAAATGAATTTACTGACAAGCAATTTCTCTAAATCCCATGCATCCAGAGAACTAGGAAAAATTATTAACCTGGAAAATAACAGGTCATTGAGCTTTCAACATTTGATTTCGGGGGTTTTAAAAATAGTATCACAACGTTAAATATAAGTTCCTTCCCTTTGTGGAGAAGGTGATGGAATATGCGCAGGAGGACGGACAGTTTTTACCCCCTTTTCTGGATTTAGAGGAAATGGATAAGGACTGGA
>NZ_WNKF01000031.1 GCF_010119225.1 Cyclobacterium roseum
CGTGGGTCAGATAAAGGGGATTTGTAATCCCCGAGAAGTGCACGTCAGCAGGATTACAAATCCTGCGTTATCTGGGTTCGGAATTACAAATCCCGAACAGCGTGGCATCTCGCTCCGCGGAATTTGTAATTTCGTGGGTCAGATAAAGGGGATTTATAATCCCCGAGAAGTACACGTCAGCAGGATTACAAATCCTCTATTATTCAATAGGAACATGAAACTCATTGCTACTCCTGCCGCCGGGCGTGACGGTCACGTAGCGCAAAACCAGGGATTCCTGATCCTTGCCTGGAATAGGGGCAAGCACCGGTCCCGTGTACAAGCGGGCAGTTTGATCTGCCTTATGCCCATCTACGGTGTAATAGACCTTGGCGCCTTCCACCAGGGACTGAATCTGGATCAAATGCCTTCCGGATGCAGAATCCTTTTGGATGTTTACGATGGCTTCGGGAATTCGGAAAAATACGCCTTGTTTCTCCAGCGACAGCAAGCGGGCAGGTAACCGATCCCGGAGAAAGGATTGGTAATCTTTTTCCTCCTTGGTTTTCCAGGCCACTTCGGCCAGGGCCAGGGCTCTGGGGAACAGAAAATATTCCATCTTTTGGTTGGTAGGAATGTATTCCGTCCAAAGATTTGCCTGAACCCCCAATACATGTGCTGCTTCTTCCTCGCTCAAAGCCTCTGGTACAGGTGAGTAGCTATATACTTTTTCCAGCGGAAGAAACCCGCCAATGGCCAGGGGTTCAGTTGTTTTGTCTTCCGCCTGATAATGATCAAAGTATAAATGGCTGTTAGGAGTCATGATTACGTCGTGCCCCATTTGGGCTGCAGCGATACCTCCTTTTTCTCCCCTCCAGCTCATGACCGTCGCATTGGGGGCCAGGCCACCTTCCAGGATTTCATCCCAACCAATTATTTGCCGTCCGTTTTCATTCAAAAATGCCTCGATGCGTTGGATAAAATAACTTTGAAGTTCGTGTTCATCCTCCAGTTTTTCTTTTTTGATGACTTTCTGAGCAATGGCGGAGGTTTTCCAATGGTCTTTGGGCACCTCATCCCCGCCTATATGAATGTATTCCGAGGGAAAGATATCCATGACCTCCTTAAGCACATCTTCCAAAAAGCCAAAGGCAGCAGGGGTTGGACCATAAATATTGTAATGTACGCCCCAATATCCGGGCACTTGCTTGCTGATCTCATTATTCAATGGTTCGCCCTTTTCATTTACGGCAGCAATACTGCCTTTGGCTGTTCCTTCGGTGATTTCAAAACTACCGAATTCAGGGTAGGCGGCAAGTACGGCAGAGCTATGGCCGGGCAGTTCTATTTCCGGTATGACGGTAATCTTTCTTTCAGCGGCGTAGCGCACAATTTCCCTGGCTTCCTCCTGCGTATAGTAACCCCCGTGTTTTTCGTTTTCGTAAATAAATGGCTGGTAATCGTAATATTGCCCGATAATGGTGGAATCCCTCCAGGCTCCGATTTCGGTTAATTTTGGATATTTTTTGATCTCCAGACGCCAACCCTGATCATCCGTCAGGTGCCAGTGAAGGGTATTGAATTTAAGCTGGGACATCAAGTCCAGCATTTTTTTCACCTGGGCGGTGCTAAAAAAATGTCGGGAGACATCCAACATGATGCCCCGGTAGCCAAAGGCAGGCGCATCGGCAATTTCCAGCTGCGGGACCACAGCTTTGCTTCCCTGCACTTCCACCAATTGAAACAGGGACTGCAATCCGTAAAACAAACCCCTATCGGCTCCCCGAATGACCACGCCTTCCCCGGTGACCTCCAGCGTATAGGCCTCGGGATTGTCCGCTACCATGCTTTCCTCCAAAACGATCAGCACCCCATGGGCAGGGGCCTGCATCCGCACTGGCAGTTCAAATCCTGTTTTGGTTTCCAGCAGGCCGCTAAACAAATGGGCTGATTTTCTGGCGGTTGCACTTTCTGCCACCAGCACGGTACCTGGGTCCAGGTTCCAATGCCCTTCTCCGGTAATCACGGTTTTAGGTTGCGGGAGCAGCTGATGGGTTTGGGCGAGTAGGCTTACCTGGCTAAGGAATAGGAGTAGTCCGGCTATAAGGAGGTTTTTATTCATGGATCAGTTATTTGTCACGGCCTAAAGGCCTGTTCGTACTTTATGTTTCACAAAAAAATTAATTAAGAATCAAATGTAATTATAAAAAATTATAATTAAAAACAGAAAACCTGGCAGAAGGGGCTTAGGGACTGAGAGAAGGGGAGACTTAGAGAGGGGGAGACGGTGAGACTCAGGGACGGAGGGATGATTTGATGATTGGATGTCTCGTCACTGCGAGGGTGCAGACGTGAATTTGATCGAATGGCAGTATTTGCTCCAGCACCCGCGACAGTCTGCCGGTTTACGTTTGCGTTACTCGTTTTTTACTTGCTTTCTACGAAGGACTTGCGGTTTCGCTCCGGATCAGATTGCTTCGCTGGCGCTCGCAATGACGACGTTGGAGTAACCGCAAGCCGTTCCCGTCACTGCGAGGGTGCAGCCGGAGTAGAATCGAATGGTCGTAGTCGCTCGGGCACCCGCGGCAGTCTGTCGGAGAACGAGTCCATCATTCGTTTTTTGATAGTATTCTACGAAGAACTTGCAGTTCTCGCTTCGGATCAGATTGCTTCGCTGGCGCTCGCAATGACGGGTTCACGCAATGACGGGTTCTCGACACTGCGAGAATTAACATTTTAAAAAACGCAGAAATCGGGATGACGGTATTTGTTTTTAACTATTTAAAAATCAATATGTTAAAAAAATAATGAATGGCATCAAATCACCTCCCCCCAGCCCCCTCCTGTTTTCAGGAGGGGGAGACAGGGGGTGGTAAAAATACGTCATCGGTAGGGTGCAGACGGATTCCAATCGTATGGTCGAAGTCGCCCGCGCACCTGCGGCAGTCTGTCGGAGAACGAGTCCATCATTCGTTTTTTGATAGTATTCTACGAAGGATTTGCAGTTCTCGCTCCGGATCAGATTGCTTCGCTGGCGCTCGCAATGACGACGTTGGAGTAACCGCAAGCCGTTCCCGTCACTGCGAGGGTGCAGACGTGAATTTGATCGAATGGCAGTATTTGCTCCGGCGCCCGCGGCAGTCTTTCGGAGTACGTTTGCGTTACACGTTTTCTATTTGCTTTCTACAAAGGACTTTCGGTTTCGCTTCGGATCAGATTGCTTCGCTGGCGCTCGCAATGACGAAGTTGGAGTAACCGCAAGCCGTTCCCGTCACTGCGAGGGTGCAGCCGGAGTAGAATCGAATGGTCGTAGTCGCTCGGGCACCCGCGGCAGTCTGTCGGAGAACGAGTCCATCATTCGTTTTTTGATAGTATTCTACGAAGAACTTGCAGTTCTCGCTCCGGATCAGATTGCTTCGCTGGCGCTCGCAATGACGGGTTCACGCAATGACGGGATCTCGCAAGGACAGTTATAGATGATTGGTCTTAATTTTCCGCAATGTAGAAGGGATCGATCAAAAATAAATTGGGGTTTTCCGGGGATACCTGTATCCGAACGGCATGCATGTCCCGATCGCCAAAGACCTGCACCGCCGTAAAATTCGTAATGGTCTGGCCATTATGGTCCCGAAGTGGCTGGTCTACCTGATAGCGATGATGATCTCCATATAATAGCAATACCGGTTTGCCAAAGTCCAGTACCTGTTTCCGTAGCACCTGTACAAAGCTAGCATGCCCGTTGCGCTCGTTCCCGGTCTGGTAATCCAACCCGGCATGCAATACCAGCACCATGCCCAGACTTTCCGTCTCCCGGGCTTGTTCAAACAGCTGTGTCAACCAAAAATTATTGGCCAGTTCCCGCTCATAAAACTCATCGTTCAGGGCAGTCGAATCCAATTTGAGATTATTATTCGATCCTACCACATGCAAGGTCCCAAAAGTGATGCCTGCCTCCTGCCAACGGGCATTTTCAGGAAACTTTTCAAAGCCCTGCCAGCTGTTTTGCCGCTCCAGGGGCATCGGGTGTTTGCCCTGGCTTTGATCGGTGGCATAAAATAACTGCCGCAGTTTATCCAGTCGTTCCTCCGGATCAAAACCCCCACAAGCTTCCCGGTGACAATCCGTCCATTCATTGTCCCCGGGCGTATAAATCAGGGGCTGTTCAAATTGATCGAAATAGCCCTGGATGGTTGAATAGTATTCATCCGAACAAGGCGTGCCTCCGGATTTGATGTCTCCCACGTGCAGGGAAAAATCGGGATTGGCTGAATTAATCGTCTGAATCAAGTGCTCAAACCGCTCAAAATCTTCGGGGAGGTGATAGGGCATGTCGCCTATCGCCATAAACGTTAGCGGTTGATTTCCCGAAGGAGTGCAGGCACTCAGGCAAGAAGCCATAAAAAGAATCAATCCCAATCGGTAGTTCATATTTTAATTAATAAAAGATTTTGTCATGGTATAGGTCCCGTTGCTTACCCTTTGCAAGATAAAAACTTTCTGTAGACCTTGGCTATGGTTAGATCGAGAAAAAGCAGTAGCTGCAAAGGGATAGCGGAAAATGACCGGCTTATATCACTCATGCAGCGCGCTTTCCCAATAAAATTCATCCCGATTACATTCGGGTAAAAGGAAGGCAAAAAGCTATTTTCCTAGTAAACCGATAGAGATAACATAAAAATAATTTTAATTCCGGATTTCAAGCTAAATGTTTTTAACGACAGTAAAAACCATTTAAAATACAAAAACAGGCATTCAAAAAATTTAAACACCGATTTTAACCTTTGAAAGCCAACCGGAAGCCCTTTTTATATTCTTTCTAAAGTTTTGAAATAAATTACTGCCCCACTACTTTTAGGCCTTCAAACGGCTGGTACCGGCAGTAAATGATTAAGCCCTGCATGCTGTGGATGAGCGGCCGATCCAATCGGCCTCCAACCCAAACAAACAGCGGCAGAGGACCCGGCTTCTGAAAATCGTAAGCCGGAAATTTTTACCCATTGTCGGCAACCTTTTGGTTCCCTGAGCAGGTCCTTATTTGGGACCCACCGGGCGAAGCTGTGTCCAACTTATACCCCTAGATGTTTTCTCCCAGCCTTATTACCTTATTGATAGTGGCAGGATTGGTACTGGTACTATACCGGGACCTGCTTCGACCGTCTTTCGCATTTTTGGGGGCGGTTTTTTTATTGCTCCTCCTGCAGATTATACAGCCGGAGGAGTTTTTGATGGGATTGGCCAATAAACAGATCATCGTCATCTTTCTGCTTATTGGCCTGACCGCCGGCATCCAACAAAATATTGGAAACGGTTTCTTTTTCAAGATTTTTAGCCAAAAACTGAAACCAGGGATTTTTCGGGTACGGCTGATGCTGTTGGTTGGAAGCCTTTCAGCGGTGCTAAACAACACCCCGGTGGTGGCGTTTATGATTCCCTATGTGAAAGAATGGACCAAAACCAACCAATACCCGGCCTCCAAATTCCTGATCCCACTGTCCTTTTCCACCATTCTGGGGGGCATGATCACCGTGGTGGGGACTTCTACCAATCTGGTGCTAAACGGACTGATCAGCCAATATGACCTCCCCTTGCTGGGGTTTGAGGATTTCCTCTACCTGGGTTTGCTGGTGGCATTCTTTGGCATTCTGTACCTGAGCATCGCCTCCAATCATTTACTTCCGGTCAGGGAAGAAAATAAAAGTGAAATCATCGATCACCTGAACGAATACCTGGTCGAAACCCGGCTGCCACAGGGATCCAAAATGCATGGCAAAACGGTAAAAGCAGCCGGACTGCGAAAATTAAAGGAAATATTTCTGGCGGAAATCAAACGAGGAAACCAGGAAATTTCGCCCGTGGGACCCAACGAAATCCTACAAGAAGGGGACAAGCTTTTTTTTACCGGTAATTCGGAGGCCATTCTGGAACTGATCAGGGAAGAAAATGGGCTTAGCCTACCGGAGGAAGGCCATGTTTCCAACTATGGGTTTTTTCAGCTCACAGAAGCGGTGGTTCCTGCCAGCTCTTCCCTGATCGGCGAAAAGATCAAAGACAGCGATTTCCGTAACCGCTACCAGGCTTCCATCGTCTCCATCCATCGGAATGGTACCCAACTAAAGGGCAATATTGGAGAAACCAAGGTGCAGGCAGGAGACTTGTTTTTAATGTTGACCGGTAAGGATCATACTCGAAATGAGTACCTGAAAGACCTGATTATCATCACCCTGAGGGGAGAACTCAAGCAGGAAAACGCGCGCTTTCGGGGATTACCTTCCTTATTGGCATTGGCGCTGTTGTTTACCGGGATTATTGGCTGGGTGGATCTTTTTATGGCAGCTTTTGCCGGAATCCTTACCCTGTATTTATTTAAAGTGTTAAATTTGCAGACTTTACGGAAAGCGGTGGACCTGGATCTCTTGCTGATTCTGGTTTGTTCCCTTTCCCTGGGAGTAGCGCTGAGCAATTCCGGAGCCGCCAATATATTGGCGTCGGGCTTGCTTGACCTGACCCAGGGTTCGGAGCCGGTTTGGGCACTGCTGTTGCTGTTTGTGATGACCTTGGTGCTCACCAGTCTGATTACCAATGCAGCGGCGGTATCCATCATGTTTCCCATTGCCATGGAGTTGGGGCAGCAGTTGGGGCAACCCTTGACACCCTTTTTCGTGGCGATTGCTTTTGCCGCTTCCGGAGATTTCATGACCCCCATCGGGTATCAAACCAATCTGATGGTCATGGGGCCCGGCAATTATAAGTTTAGGGATTATTTTGCCATTGGATTTCCGCTGACACTGATCTACGCAACAGTCGTCATCTTGTTTATCCAATGGTATTATTTATAAATCAATCAATGCAGCAGTGATGCCGCAGGATTTCTATGCAGGAAAACATTCATCCATCGGAATTTAAGATTACCCGGCAAGTCCGGCAAGCAGCCCTGGGACAAAATCCCCGGTTGATCTGGTTTACCGGTCTGTCAGGGTCCGGCAAATCCACCCTGGCCAATGCTACCGAGCAGGCCTTGCACAAACGGGGCTACCATACCTACCTGCTGGATGGGGATAATATCCGTACCGGCCTGTGCTCCGACCTGAGTTTTAGCAAGGAGGATCGGGTAGAAAACATTCGTCGGATCGCCGAGGTAGCGCTGTTGATGATGGACGCGGGCCTGATCGTATTATCGGCTTTTATCTCTCCTTTCCGATCCGATCGGGAAATGATACGCGAACGGGTAGGCCCCGACCGGTTTCTGGAAGTTTTCGTGGACTGCCCCCTGAAGGTTTGCGAGCAGCGGGATGTCAAAGGGCTGTATCAAAAAGCCCGGCAGGGATTGATTAAAGATTTTACAGGGATTGATTCGCCCTACGAAGCACCCGAATCCCCCTTTCAAGTGATCAAAACCGCTGAAGTTCCGTTGGAAGAAGGGGTCACGCAATTGGTAAAAGCATTGGACAAAAAATTAAAATAGTAACTATGGCACATTATTATCTATCCCACCTGGAAGAACTGGAAGCGGAGGCGATTTTTGTAATCCGGGAGGTGGTTTCTCAATTTGAAAAGCCGGCACTGCTTTTTTCCGGTGGAAAAGACAGCATTGTACTGGCCCACCTCTCGCACAAGGCGTTTTATCCTTCCCGAATCCCCTTTCCCCTGATCCACATTGATACGGGGCATAATTTTCCCGAAACCATCGCCTTCCGGGATGCACTGGTGAAGAAGCTGGGGGTGCAGTTGATCGTTGGATCGGTGCAGAAAAGCATTGACCAGGGCAAGGTTCGGGAAGAGACCGGTGCCAATGCCAGTAGAAATGCCCTGCAGACGGTAACCCTGCTGGATACCCTGGAGGAATATAAAATTGATGCCGCCATGGGAGGTGCCCGTAGGGACGAAGAAAAAGCCCGGGCAAAGGAGCGTTTCTTTTCCCATCGGGATGAATTCGGGCAGTGGGATCCCAAAAATCAACGCCCCGAGCTCTGGAACCTCTTTAATGGTAAAAAACACATGGGCGAACATTTCCGCGTGTTTCCGATTTCGAACTGGACGGAAATGGACGTTTGGCAATACATACAACATCAGAATATCGACTTGCCCTCCCTGTACTTTTCCCATCAGCGGGAATGCGTGGTGCGGGACGGGGTGATCCTGGCCAAATCGGATTTTATTCAGTTGAAGCCTGAGGAGGAAATAAAGACCATGACCGTCCGGTACCGGACTTGCGGCGACATGCCCATCACGGGAGCCGTGGAATCGGATGCCGATGACCTGGAAAAAATCATTGCCGAAGTAGCCACCACCCGAACCACCGAACGGGGAACGCGTGCCGATGACAAACGCGGCGAAACCGCCATGGAGGATCGGAAGAAGAGTGGGTATTTTTAGAGATGATTTGATGATTTGATGATGTGGTGATGTGATGATGTGATGATTTGGTGATGATGCCGTCAACGGTAGAATTAACATTTTAAAAAACGCAGAAATCGGGATGACGGTATTTTTTTTAACTATTTAAAAATCAATATGTTAAAAAAAATAAAGAGTGACATCAAATCACCTCCCCCCAGCCCCCTCCTGTTTTCAGGAGGGGGAGACAGGGGGTGGTAAAAATACGTCATCGGTAGGGTGCAGATGGAGCCCAATCGAATGGTCATAATTGCTTGGGCACCCGCGGCAGTCTGTCGGAGAACGTGTCCATCAGTCGTTTTCGGATGGTATTCTACGGAGGACTTGCGGTTTCGCTTCGGATCAGATTGCTTCGCTG
>NZ_WNKF01000032.1 GCF_010119225.1 Cyclobacterium roseum
CCGATTGCATTACCCAATTTCAGCAAAAAATCACATTTTCAGCAATTCCCCCTTTTCTAAAGGGGGTTGGGGGATTTTTCGAGGATTTCAACTATTCAATATACTGAAATATTGATAGTTAAGTAAAAAAATCCCCCTTGCCCCCTTGATAAGGGGGATTTGTGCACGTTCGGGCTTACGGAATTTAAAAACCTTGGCGTTTATTAGCCCGATTGCATTACCCAATTTCAGCAAAAAATCACATTTTCAGCAATTCCCCCTTTTCTAAAGGGGGTTGGGGGATTTTTCGAGGATTTCAACTATTCAATATACTGAAATATTGATAGTTACGTAAAAAAATCCCCCTTGCCCTTGCCTCGGCGGAGGGATTTGCTTTCGATCCATTGAGCCCAGATTTAATATCGTTTGGATTCAGTCCTCTTTTTTTATCTCAAAAATTTGTCCTGTGAACATCATTTTCAACTTCCCACTCATCAATAAACGCACCTATTTCCTGGAGAATGAAAGGCATGGATTTCTTGACATCTACATCCAAAAACCTTAGAAAACATAAGCCCATTTTTTCCAAAACCGATTGTCTTTTAAGATCTTCAACAACTGATTCAGCATGGAAGTGGCTATCTCCATCAATTTCGATGACCAATCGTAATCTTTTGCAGTAAAAATCGACAATATAATCTCCTAACGGCTTTTGCCTGTTAAATGCGTAGCCTCGAAATTGACGTGCCCGTAGTTTTTGCCAAAGTAAAACCTCGGATAGCGTTGAATGAGATCGTAATTCTCTTGAAAATTCTTTCAAATTCTTGTTGTAGGGAATAAATCGCATGGAAGAAGTTAAAAATTATGCATTAAACTTCAACGTTTTTCTTGGAAATTTTATTTCTTACGGTGGGGATTTTGCTGAGGGGTTCTTTTGTTTAATAGATTGATTTATTGATAGTTACGTAAAAAAATCCCCCTTGCCCCCTTGTCAAGGGGGATTTGCTTTCGATCGGGTTACAATCCGTCATAAGCCGCTGAATAAATGACAGGTATGCATGGCTAAAAAATGTTTAGACGAGTTAAGTGTACAACTGCAAGTTATTGATTCAATATTCCCTTTATTTTTAACTGATATTCAGGGTTAAACGTCATTCCATTGTGCTGCTGACCGCTAAGCATGATCAGGGAGTCCTGCTTTTTAAAATGTTTTTTTAATTTAATGGAGGACCCTGGATAAATGACTTCGTCCTGATCACCATGAAAAATCACCACTGGCATGTTGCATTTTTGAATGTGCCGGAAATTTTCAAAAGGATACTTGTGCAAAAACGAAGGAAAAATCGGGAAATAATGTTGCACCAGGTCGGATAAGCTGTAATAGGGTGCCTGCAAAATCAACAATTTGGGTTGATTGACGGAAGCCAATTTTGAAGCCGGACCGGTACCCATAGAATACCCCAAAACGATGATCTCCTGCTCAAGGTACCTGTTTTTCAGCGCGTCGTAAGCCCTTTGAACGTCCTGATACATTTGTTTCTGCCCCTGAATCGTACCTTCACTTTTGCCATAACCTCTGTAATCCAGTATAAACAGGTCATAACCAAATTCGGTAAAAACCTCAGCTACCCCACCCCAGGTTCTTAATGATCCGGCATTTCCATGCAGGTAAAAAATAAGGCCATTTGGATGATCGGTTTTGAATAGCAATGCATTCAATGAAATGCCATCTTTCATCCGGATGTTCATTTCTTCAAATCTTTGGTCAAATTGAAAGAGGAAATTGCTTTTCAGTTTTTCAGGGAAGAAAAGAAACTTTTCCTGAAAAGCATATAACAACCCGTAAGCCATCAAAATGATTATTGAAAATAATATCATCGGGATCATAAACCTACTTTTCATAAAACAGCTAATTCAAGCTCCCAAATTAACAATAACCTTTGAAGGCCGGAAAGGCATGATATAAAATCCTGGCCTGGAGAACTTCGATTATCGATGAGAAAATTTCCAGTCAAATAAAGCGAGTAGCCTTTACCTGTCATCTGTCCCTTTTTGGAATGGAATATTGTCATTACGAGACCTAACATTTTAAAAAACGAAGAAATCGGGATGACGGTATTTATTTATATCTATTAAGAATTCAACATATTATATAATACCTCATCGGTACACCTACCGTCATCGCGAGCACAGCGAAGCGATCTGATTCGGAGCGGCAGCATTAATCCATCGGGAAATGGGAATAGGATCGAAAGGTCGTCCACGTCCCCCTTCAGACTGCCGCGGGTGGATGGCTATTTTCGATTCCTTTTTATTCCCGTCTTCACCCTACCATTGACGACCAAACCCGTCATCGGTATACGATCAGAAAATGCCAGCATCACACCAGTTGGCTTCTTACCGTTTCTTCCCGCCTTCTTAAAACCCGGGACAAAAAATAATACAAAGGTTAATGGAATGATTTAGATTTTCCCTAGCAGCTCTTATTTTGAAAATTTTTCCAAGTGTATAATCGCTCACAAACAAACCTCATTCCCCTACATTGACCTGAATGAAAGTAGCGATACCAAACCGAATCCCGCCTCTTTTGTACTTGCCGTTTTCAAAACCAGCACCAATCTCTACCCTGAAAATCCGATACAGGTTGTCCAACGAATAACCCAACTCCCAATAATGGGGAGCATTTTGGGTTTTTAGATAATTGAAAAAAAGATTTTCCCTGATGCCTGAAAACCGGAGCACCGGCAATTGGGTAAAAAGAAATTTCCTGAATTGATAATGCATGATGCTACTGAAATAGGGACCTGCGGTGCTGTATTGGTAGTAATCCAAAAACCGGTAATTGCTGGCGGCTCCCATATTACTAAAGATGGTCCGGTTACCTCCAAAATGTTTGAAGTCCATAAAATAGACCTGAGAATGATTCAGGAAAGTACCCGTTTGCACGTTTAAATCCAATTTACCACTTACGCCGAAGTTAAACGCATGCACTACGCCCAATTCAAGGTGATCGAATTTACCAGCTCCTGAAAAATTTTTGTTATAATTAAATTTTACCAGGGGAGACGTTTCCATAAGCGGGAATTTTCTTCCGTTTCTTATACGGTATTTCAATCCGGGTCGCCACTCAATAGCCCCACTTACCAATACGGCCTCATTAGGTGCAAAGGCCTCGTTCCCTGCTTCCTGGTTCATTGGTCGATTGGAAGTATACGTTCGTTCCGGCTTATTGTAAAAACTGTAATCGGAATTGTTCTCCAAGTTCACCCGATCTTCCAACCGGAAATTAACCCTGTAGGTGAAGGCATCCGTAATTCTATGAGCCAGGTACAATCTGGTAAAGGTTTTCTCATACAGTTTCATGTAATTTTGCCTGAAAAATAAGGAATACAGGGCATTGACTTGCTCATTGATGGGGTCCTCCCCATTGTATTGGTAAAGGTATTTCCCTCCTTCGATCCCCCAGGTATGGCCCGGCCTTCCTTTGGTCACCGAGCGCCGGATGTGCAGCATTCCATAGGACTTCTTACTTGCAAAACCATACCTGAATGCAGGTCTGAAATTCCAGGACCGCAGGTGGTTGGTTACACTGTCTGCCATTTTGGTGTTCTTTTCAGCCCGGTAGTAACCCGAAAAGCCGATTTTAAACCCTTCTACGGTGTTGAAGGACATGTTGGTCCAATTGGAATGAAAACCTGCAGACCTGCCTTTCCCGAAACTGTAATCTCCACCCGTTAGGAAATCAAGTGGTTGAAATTTTCTTTTAGCTTTCTGAGCCACGGAGTCAACATCACTTTCACGGGCCGCCTCCACTACAGCCAAACTATCATCCCTGCGATAGCCTTGTATTTCTTTGGCTGTCAGTTGGACCGGCCGGATGCTGTCCCAATATACAAGCCCTCTTTTGGTGGCCATGGAATCTACCTTATAAGTTCTTTGGGATAGGACTTCCGCCTGCTCTCTCTCCTTCAAGGATTCCTTTTCATAGGCATTGACCATTTTTCTGAAATCCTTTCTGCTCATCTGATCAGCGGCTGCCAACTGTTCGATGGGGTCTGCGCTTTTGGTAATTTCCGGAAGGTGATCGGGAATCTCCTCTACTTTTTCGTCCAGAATCCTGGTATCCACCAGAAGATCGGGATTCAGCGTGATTTGGTAATCCCTGGTTGATGCCAGGTACTGGTACTCCCCTGCAAAACCAAAAAACTTTCCCCCGAAAGTGTAGGTATGGGTCAGGGGCATCCAGATGTTTTCCTTCACCGGAGCATATTGTTGGGTTACTCCAATATCGAAACACATGAGTGAAGTTTTCAAATTCAGGCTATGAATGGCCCATAAATCCTCAATAATATAAATATACCCATCAAATACCTTTTCTCCTTTCGAACGGGGAATGACCCTTATTTTATTCACCATAACCCCATTTTCAAAAAAATTCCCTTCCAACCGGAACCGATAATAAACAAAGGCGGACCTGGAAAGGGGGGAAACAACGCCATTGATCTGGTCATCGTAAAAACTGGCCCCGATATAGGGAGCTGGTGAAGTCTGGTTGTTTTCACCAGTGGACCGTATACTGATGACCGTCTCAGTAATTTCATCCGGCTGCTTAAAGTGAATTTTAGAAACCGATTCTGAAGTATAGGCCTCATTGAGTCCAACCCCTTCTTCTTTCAGTTTCTTTTTCAGGAAAAAGGGGGCATTGGTCAGTTCCCCGGTTCCTTTAATATACACCATCATGCTGTATTCCTGAACCTGCAGGCGGTGAAATTTTGCTTTTGCTATGGCTTTACGCATGACGGTAAGTGCCGGATCTTCCTGATCCCCCCTTACCTCTACCTCCTGCAAAGCAAACGTTTGCATTTCCAGACTTACATCCAGATCTACCCAACTGCTCTTTACTTCCACTGTCTGTAATTTGGACTGGTAGCCAAGGTATTGGACAATGATATCGTAGTTTCCAGGGGGTAGTTTCCATTCAAACCGCCCATCCTGGTTGGTGGGGATGCCATCATTCAGGTTCCGTGCAAAAACAGTAGCATATGCGAGGGGTTCCCCTGCTTCAGAAGTAACCAACCCTCTAATTCCCTGGGATAATCCATTGAAAATAAAAGCTTGAAAAAGCATAAAGCAAGACAACACCTTTAATTCCCTGGAAAAATCAATCATATCATAAACCTAAAGGTAATTTTACCTAAAATTACGGTATATAGATAAATAAAAAATAGTTTTAATATTTTTTAACCTGCGTTCAATCAAAAGCATGCTGATGGCTGTGTAAAAATCTTCTTTGTGCGCGTTCGAAAGGTCGGTATCCTAACGCCTTGCCTTTCCTCAGCCCGATTACATTTTCCAATTTCAGCAACAAATCTCCATTTCCACAAGTCCCCCTTTCCCAAAGGGGGCTGGGGGATTTGCTTACGTAAACTTCAATAAGTCTGTACATTGAATCAGGTAGGTTCCTGGTTTTGCATTTCGATTGGCTGATTAAAGATTACCAAATCCGCTCCTCAGAATCTGAAATTCCGTGGTTCAGATAGGGGGGATTTGTAATCCCCAAAACCCTCTCTGGGTCAGTTTGCATCTACATCCCAGGTATCCGATGAGTTACGTAAAGGAGGCATCCTGTTTATCCTTGTCAATTACCAGAGGTTGGTTTGAATAGTAAATCTGTACATAAGGTTTATCAATTCTCTCAGGATTATCTGTCTTTATCGTCCGTTTGAGGTTTCCATCAAAATCTGTTACATAGAGTCGAATCCTATAGGTACTTGCTATAAGTAGGGTAGAGTCTGAAATAACTTCAAAGGCCTTAAGCTGTCCTACAGCATTTGGCCCATCAAGTTGGAATCGAACTTTGAAGTCATCTCCCTTTTCAGAAAGTGCATAAAACTCTAGTTCATTGGTGTTTTCGTTGACTACTCCCAGAAAAGGGACGCCATCAATCTCACATTTCTTGATGTATTTGCTGTATACATTCGAGCGGTACCCAATGGGGATTCTCAGGGTATCTGAGGAAATTAGGGTCATTCTCTCGGTGTAAGTCCGGGCTTCGGGATCCAGGGAATTATCGGTGGTGCAAGAATTTCCCAAGGCCATAAAAAGAAAGCCAAGTAGTATTGGGATTATTTTTTTATTTTCGTAGTACTCCATGGACCTGGTAGCTATTTTAAAGTAACTGGTTAAACCTAATTATTTTTTAGTTGAAATGAAACTAATTAATTAAAAATACTAGGTAGAATGGAAAAATTTCAATTTCGTCAGGTGCCAATTTTTCTCTTTCAGGGGTAGGTTTCTTGAATAACTTGACGATAAATCTGCGAAAAATAACAACAGTTTATTCCTGGAAAAGGATTCTGCTCTCTATATTAGCCGACAGGACAAACTGGCAAGCGCGTGATGAAATTATCCCGCATAGTCTTTTACCTCCTTTACAATATGTAACTTTATATCCTTCCAGGAAATCTCCTGAAACATTGTCGGAGTAGGTTGTTTGTCAGCATCTTCGAAAAAAGCGATACTTCGCAAAGCCAGCCACTCATTTCCATCGCTTATTTTTTTATTATAAAAGTATCCGTCCGATAAACCCCATCTTCCAGGATTGCCCATTCGTGACTA
>NZ_WNKF01000033.1 GCF_010119225.1 Cyclobacterium roseum
CGAGGCTCTTTTGTGCCCTTAGTGACTAAAAATTTCTGTACGTTCCATCCGTCCCCTAGTCTCTGCGTCCCTCAGTCTCCCCCTCTCTAAGTCTTAATCCGGTGGTTAAGGGTTAAAAGGTTTCGATATGGGCTAGGCTTTAGGGTCTGGCCTTTTTGCATTTGGGGCTGTTTTTGGGATTTAGGAGCGGTAGTAATGCTTGTTCCTGGCTTGCCTCCCCCTCCTGTTTTAGGAGGGGGCCCGGGGGGAGGTCACAAACGTGCCCGGGCATTGGCGGAAACCTGGTTTCACTATTGAGCGGCTGGATAGCCAATGCAGGAAGCGCCAGGCTCCAACTACCCCGGGTTGCGCATCGTCCCTCGGCTTACCCGGGGTTACAATCATACCACCCCTGTCGGGGTTTGGTTTTCATCACTGGAGCCCTTCATCAGTTAATCATCCTACCATTGAACCATGCCTTTTTAGGCTGAGCCTGTCCAAGCACGACAAGCTCAGGCACCGCAAATAATCAAAGCAAATGTTGACTTAAATCAACAAAATCGTTAATTTTGTCATGGGCAATAAAAAGCATCCCAGCAAAGTCATTCAAGAGGCGATCGAATATGCGTTGCAAAAAGATTGGAGAATAGTTGAAGCAGGAAGCAGTTCGCATGCCTTTTGCAGGCTATTTTGTAGTGAACACAGTAGAGATGGGTGTATCATTTCGGTGTGGAGCACCCCAAAAAATAAGGAGGCTCATGCCAGGCAAATTAAGCGGGTGGTTGACAATTGTCCCCACTATAAAGTAGATGTAAAGGATCAAATATGTCAAATTTTCAATTTACATTGGTGCTAAAAGGTTTGCTAAATCCTTCCGATGATTTCGAAACCAAGTTGTTTGAAGGGGGCTGCGATGATGCCTTGCTTTATTTTAGGGAGCAGACCGCTTATTTGGATTTTGATCGAGAAGGGGAGTCCTTTGAAGGGACTATCCTGAGTGCTATTTTGGATGTTGAAAATGCAGGAATATCAGTGAGTAGTGTGGAACCAGGAGATTTGGTTACTGCCGCAGAAATCGCCAGGCGTTTGGGCAGGTCCAAAGAATCCATCCGCTTGCTGATTTCCGGTGCCAGAGGGAGCGGAGCCTTTCCTGTTCCGGTGGCGGGTGTCACCTCCAAAACTAAAATTTGGCGCTGGACCGAAGTGTTGGATTGGATGGCACTGCACCATAAACTTTCCGACAAACAGTTGATTCAAGATGCGTATACCATCCGAAATTTCAATGAATCGTTCGCCATCAGGGAGAACCCGACGGTCTATGAAAAGGCAGGGAAGCTGGCGAAGCAGTTAAAAGATTTTTAGGTTTCGTATCATGTTTTGCCTTTAGCTTTTAGCCTTTAGCCCAGCGAACAGCCAACGTATAGTCGATAGGTTAGGATTGCGTATCAGCTGCTGAGGTGTTTTTCGTAGATCGTGAAGGTTGATGTACGTTGGATTCGAAAGAGGTTAATTGTTTAATCGGTTAACTGGTTAACTGTTTAGTTTGAACCCTTAACTTTCACTAGGCATAATGTAAACTAAATCTGAAAAAACCGTATATTACAGAAATGGATGGATTTATGTCAAAAAAAGGTTTAATTCATAAAACAGTTGAAACGTTGGAACAACTGCCAGAAGATAGCATTCAAGAAATTGCTGACTTTGCGGAATTTGTATTAAAGAAAAATGAAGACCAACTCCATCAACAACATGCTGGCGAAAGCGCTTTAACACAGCATGCCATGCGGCTTTCAGAATCATCCTTAAATGAAGATTGGGAAAATGAAGATGATGCCCATTGGGATAGTTTTCTTGAATAAATGGATTTTAGGCAAGGTGATATCGTTATTGTTCCCTTCCCTTTTTCTGATGGGCAACTGTCAAAAAGCCGGCCCGCTGTGGTTATTTCAGGTGAAAGAGTAAATAATACCAGGGATATCATTCTAGCCCAAATCAGTTCAACATCGAGAAGTGATGAATTTAGTTTTTTTATTGATGAAAACAGGATTACTGTTTCACTGAGAAAAAAGAGCCAGGTTAGGGTGCATAAGATTTTCGTGATGGAAAAAATGTTGGTTAAAAAAAAGATTTCTCAGCTCACAGATCTAGCGAAAAATGAACTCCTGGTCAAAGTGAAAAATCTTTTTAAGAAATAATGCAATGGGTGATGATTTTCCCCATTCGACTAAGGAAGGGGTTATGTATGCGTATTGCCAGAAGGCATAATTCATCGTATCATCACCTCATCATATGATCCTAATAACCGGCCCTACCGGCTTTGTGGGGCAGAACCTGCAAAAACATTTAAAAGCCAGGCCCTGGAAAGCACTTAGCAGAATAGTAGTAGTTAGACCAGCTACCATACAATTTGGGTCCAATCGTGGTGGTTATGTTCGATACGTGCTGGGCTTTAGGGTCTGGCCTTTTTGCATTTGGGGCTGTTTTTGGGATTTAGGAGCGGTAGTAATGCTTGTTCCTGGCATGCCTCCCCCTCCTGTTTTAGGAGGGGGCCCGGGGGGAGGTCACAAACGTGCCCGGGCATTGGCGGCAAGCTGGCTTCACTATTGAGCAGCTGGATAGCCAATGCGGGGAGCGCGAGGCTCCAACTACCCCGGGCTGCGCCTCCGTAGTCGGCTTACCCGGGGCTTATGGTATTTCGTCCCGTTGGGGCTTGGTTCCCTGCTACCTGATATAGTAGCCGTTAGACTGGCTACCATACAATTTAGGTCCAATCGTGGTTAAGATTAACCACATCAGCAAATCATCACATCATTCAAAAAATCAAAAACCATAGATCATTTAAATCTTTTGTTCTACTAATTCGTTACTTTGGTAGAGAAATAAACTAAACAGGCAATCTGGCAAAAATGTAAATCAAAAGATGGAAACATTGATTTTAAATAGTACTTCCGAGGATGATCTGAAGCTCCTTTTGGATATTGCAAAAAAGCTGGGAATGGATTTGAGGGTTGCGGATAAACAAGCATTGATGATGACTCAGGCTAAGTGGCTGAATAAATCCGTGCAAAAAAATAATATCTCATTAGCAGAAATTGTCGAATCTTGCAGTTCAGTAAGAAAATCCCGGTATGAGGAACGGAAGAAGGATAATCCTTGATACTAATATCTGGGTCAGCTACATTATAGGACGAAAATTAGATGAGATTACAAAACTCATTTTAGACCACAATTTAATAGTGTTTTCTTGTAATGAGCTTGAAGAAGAATTAGAAGAAGTTTTGTCTAGAGATAAGTTTACAAAGGTACTCCATTTTAAACCAGATTTTTATTTAAATTTTATTCGTAATTTGACGACCATTATTTCCATTTCGACAAATTTCCAGGAGTGTCCAGATAAAAAAGATAATTTCTTGTTTGATTTGGCCATACAATCACAATCCGATTTTCTTGTAACAGGAGACAAATTATTATTGGACCTAAAAGTCGATAACTTAAAGGTTGTATCTTTTAAACAATTTAGGGAACACTTTAAATAGTGACTTTTTTTTGAAAAGCAACCTCATATTGAAGAAGTCGATGAGTCTATAGGTCGAAATCAAAAATTATGATCACATCAAACTATCATCACATCACCAAACCATCCCACCATCGAACCATCAAACCATGCCTTCGGCAAGCTCAGGCACCACAACTAATCAAATCATCATAACAGGCGCCTCCGGCTTCGTCGGCCAGAATCCACAACGCCACCTGAAGGATAAGCCCTGGAAGGCTCTCAGCAGAAATCCGGCCGGTTCAGGCTTGTCCTATGCTGACTTCTGGAAGGAAACCGACCTGTCCTTTAGCCATTAAATCCACCTGGCCGGAAAAGCGCATGACCTGTAGAAGACTGCCGATGAGCAGGAATACTGGGAGGCTAATTTTGAACTGACACGCAAACTGTACGACCGCTTTCGGGCGGATCCCGCCGCCGAAACCTTTGTTTTTATCAGCAGCGTCAAGGCCGGTGCCGATCGGGTAGCAGGCTGGCTCAGGGAGGAAACGCCCTGTGCTCCCGAAACCGTCTACGGCAAGTCCAAGCGAAAAGCAGAGGAATACCTGTTGGATAATTTGCCCGAAGGCAAGCGGGTCTATATCCTGCGCCCCTGCATGATCCACGGTCCGGGCAACAAGGGAAACCTGAACCTACTCTATGCCTTCGCCCAGAAAGGCTTTCCCTACCCTCTGGCGGCTTTCGAAAACCAGCGTTCCTTCCTTTCTGTGGACAACCTCTGCTGGGTCATGCTCCAGCTAATGCAGAAGGACATTCTCTCGGGCATTTATCAGGTAGCCGATTCCGGCGTTTTTTCCACCAATGAACTCATCCAAATGATGGCCGCCTCCTTGGGAAAGCCCGCCCGGCTGTTGAAAATCCCTGCGGGCTTGCTGCGTGCGGCTGCAAGGGTAGGGGATCGGTTGCGTCTCCCCTCACCAGCGAACGCCTGCAAAAACTTACTGAGAGCTATAAAGTAAGCAACGAAAAACTGCTAAAGGCCCTGGGCGACGATCTGCCCTTGAGTGCTGAGAACGGTTTTAAAAAAACCTTTGAGGCATTCAAGGGGTAGTGGCTCGGAAGGGGCTGAGTTGTAGGGATCGGCTTTGGGGAAGGTTTTCTTGTTTTGGGTTTAGCCGTGGTGGTTAACCTGGCTCGGTCTGGGCAGAAGTGTAGTTTCCGGCAAATAGGCATGAGAGGTGGTATGGGAGTCAACCGTGGTTGTTATGATCGGTATGGGCCGGACTTTAGCGTCTGGCTTTTTTGCATTTGAAGGTATGTTTTTTTTGCAGGAACCAATTTTCGAAGCATCGGCTAATTTTGATCGAACGTCTACGATTGAAAGAAGCAGGCGGGCCGGCACAAAACCGGGGAGCGCGGGAGGATTGCGGGGAGGAGGATTTTTGTGCCTTGATCTTTTGGTACTTTTGGAGCCAAAAGTACGGAAGGAATTGGCGTTTACTACCCCCATCAGCCTTTGTCCTGCCATCTGCGTTAACCTGAAACAGAACCATCCCGGGCATTGGCGGAAAGCCAGTTTCACTTTTGAGCAGCTGGATAGCCAATGCAGGAAGCGCCAGGCTCCAACTACCCCGGGCTGCGCCTCCGTAGTCGGCTTACCCGCGGCTTATGGTATTTCGCCCCGTCGGGGCTTGGTTCCCGGCTACCTGATATAGTAGCCGTTAGACAGGCTACCATACAATTTAGGTCACCCCATCACCCCATCATCAAATCATCCCTTAGTCTCTCCATCTTAAATCGGATTCGGCGGTTATTACGACTTGTTCCTCGGCTTACTAGGGGTTATAATCCTTTCACCCCTGCCGGGGTTTGGTTTTCAGACCTGTTGGTTAAAGCAAAACGTTGCGTGTGATTTGGGTCCATTACCAATATTTGGTACATTTAGGTAAAAGTTTGAATGATGAGTAAAAATACATCTATATCACTAGGAAATTATTTTGACCAATTCGTTAGTAGTCAGGTTGCTGCTGGACGATATAAAAACGTAAGCGAAGTTATTCGTGCCGGGCTTCGCCTTTTGGAAAATGAAGAAAGTAAAGCAATTGCCTTGAGAAATGCGATTCAGGAAGGAATTGATAGTGGCATAGCAAGCGATTTTGATCCAAAAAAGAACCTTGAGGAATTAAAAGCCAAAAGGAGAAAGAATGGCTGAATATAAATTGACCAATAAAGCGGTTGATGACTTGAACGAGATATGGGACTATACGGCTGATGAGTGGTCCGAGGAGCAAGCTGATAAATATTACAATATGCTACTCAACAGCTGCCAGGATATTGCCAATAATCCTGGATTAGGGAAAAATTATGACGGAATTACTACCGACTTGTTTGGATTAAAAGCAAATCAACATATAATCTTCTACCGGAAAACCAATACAATACAAATTGAAATAACAAGGATACTGCACGGAAGAATGGATTTGAAAAACAGATTGACCGAATAGAGGAAAATATCACGCTGGCCTTTTTGCATTTGGGCTTGTCTTGGGTTCAGTGGTGGTGGTTAACCTGGCTCGGCCTGGGCAGAGTTGTAGTGTCGGGCAAATAGGCATGAGAGGAGGTATGGGAGTCAGCCGTGGTGGTTATGTTCGAATCCGGCTATTCATAGTGGCTGTCCGGCAGTTAACCATTACTTTGGATTCAAGCCTGGTGGTTAAGGGTTAATATGGTCATGTTGACCGGCATGCCTCCCCCTCCTGTTTTAGGAGGGGGCCCGGGGGGAGGTCACAAACGTGCCCGGGCATTGGCGGAAATCTGGTTTCACTTTTTAGCGGCTGGATAGCCAATGCAGGGAGCGCGAGGCTCCAACTACCCCGGGCTGCGCCTCTCTTGTCGGCTTACCCGGGGCTAGTGATATTTCGCCCCGTCGGGGCTTGGTTCCGGATA
>NZ_WNKF01000034.1 GCF_010119225.1 Cyclobacterium roseum
AAGAACCGGGATCCGCCATTTTGCCAAAGAGACAAGGCCATGGAGTTAATGTCTGTAGGGGTATTAAAATCCATTTCTACCTCCAGCGGATTGTTGAGAAAACCCAGCCAGTTGAGGTTCCATCCATCGGGAATGGCTTTTTTCCTGTCAAATAAGCTTTCCTGTCCATCCCCCTTGTGGCGATCCTCCGGCAGGTAGTTCATCTGGTAGCTGTCCGGTGCGATCGTTGACTGAATAAATTCCGCCTCAGAGACTTCACTTCCGATCCAACCCTCCGCAAAGGCCCGGGCCTTCAGGATTTTGTCCGAATCGATTTCCAATGGCTTTTCGTAAACCAGGTGATTGCTGCTGTCCGGATCGGTACCATCCAGGGTGTAAAATAGCGTGGTGGCTCCAATGGGATGGGTGAGTTCGACGCTGAGCTTATCCCTGAAAAACGCCTTGTCAAAGCGAATCACCGGAGGATTGAGCATCAATACCGTTTCGTTCACACTGCCTCCGGACTCAATTTGGGTGCCCGGAAGTGCCTCGCCCAGTTTCTCCAGGGATGCTTCGGACAGCCCGGTATTCCAGACGAATAATTTTTTCAGGTTTTTCAGTTCGGACAGTTGCGCAACCGCCCCCTCTTCCAGGGGATTACCGGATAGGGATAGGAGTTGCAGCTTTTCCAGGCCCTGCAGGTGCTGCAGGCCTTCCCCATTGATGGAAGCAAAGTTGAGGTAGAGTTTTTCCAGATGGGTGAATCCGGAAAGGAATTCCAGGTCGGTGTCTTCCACAGGCATGTTGTTCAGATTAAGGGAGACGGTCTGAATCTGAACGGCTTCCAGTTCTTTTAATGATTCGGGGTCAAAACTGGCCCTGCCAAAATAGCTTACCGATAGGGCCGGAGACTCCAGCCCCAGTGGCTGCACTTTCCGGTAAAAGTTGTTGAGGCTTTCCACGGTTTCGGTAGCGGCTTCGTCGAATTCATAGCTTGCCGGTTTGGCATTAAACTTATTCACGGCCAGGCTATAGATGCTGCTGGTATCGGATAGCTCCAGTACTTTTCCGTCCACCGGGGCTCCGGAATGAATCCAGGCTTCCAGGATGGATTTTTCTTCGGCGGTAAGCTGAGGCTTGCCTTCCGGTGGCATGTGATCATCGTCCTCCTGGGGGAGGTTGATGCGCTGGGCCATCAGGCTGTTTTCCAGGTCATGGGGTACTACAGCGGGTCCGGATTCCCCTCCCTTGAGCAAGAGTGCTGCCTGATCCATCCGCAACTCCCCTTTTTGTTTGGAGGCTTTGTGGCAGCTGACACATTTGTTTTCAAGGATGGGATACACCACATGAGCAAAAACTTCGGCTTCCTCCAGATTGACGGCGAGCAGCTCGTCGTTTTTTAAGGGACCGGTAATAAAATCTTCCCCATGGGTGATGGAGGCTCCCAGGTGACCGGAAAGCACCACCACCAATGCCAGAAAGGCCGTGGAGGATTTGATGAGCAACTGGTTGGGATGGCTGATGAAGTTATATAGCAGGGAGGAAGCCCAGAACACGGCCAATCCGGTCCACTTATGCCAGGTCAGGGCACTTTGGTCGTAGCCGGTCTCATGGGATAGCAGCAATCCGGCGATGACGGTAAAGCCCGCCGTAAGCGTTCCCAGCAGCAAGAGGTCCCTGCCATAAACGCGGCTGTCTTCTTTGCTCTTCAAGAGGTCAGGAATGCCGATGAGAGCCAGGGCGAGCAGGATCAGGACAATGGGAAAGTGCAGCAGCAAGGGGTGCAGCCTGCCGAATACATGAAGCCAATCGGGAATGAGCACCCTGCTTTCGGCTACTACCAAAAACAGTACAAAGACATTGACGGCAAAAACGATCTGGCCCAGAATGGCCTTCAATTTATTGGATAGCATATAGGAACAGCAAGATAGGAGGTGATGGATCAGGCAATGATGTCATTGACCAGGTTGCCGGCCACATCGGTGAGCCGGAACCTTCTGCCCTGATGTTTGAAGGTCAGTCGTTCATGGTCTATCCCCAGCAGGTGAAGCATGGTGGCGTGGAAGTCATGAACATGTACCGGGTCTTTGACAATATTGTATCCGAACTCGTCTGTTTCCCCATAGGTAATGCCTGGTTTTACGCCTCCGCCGGCCATCCAGATGGAGAAGGCCCGTGGGTGATGATCTCTGCCATAATTCTCAGCGGAAAACCTTCCCTGGCAGTAATTGGTCCGGCCAAACTCCCCACCCCAGATGACCAGGGTTTCGTCGAGCAGCCCGCGCTGTTTCAGGTCGGTGATCAGGGCGGCGGATGCCTGATCGGTATCCAGGGCCTGACCTGCCATTTCATTGGGCAGGTTGCCGTGCTGATCCCATCCCTGATGGTAAAGCTGGACAAAGCGAACGCCATTTTCGGACAGCTTTCTTGCCAGCAGGCAGTTGGCCGCATAAGTGCCGGGCACCAGGCATTCGGGGCCGTAGAGTTTGACGATGCTGTCGGGCTCTTTGGTCACATCGGTCACCTCCGGTACGGCAGTTTGCATGCGGTAGGCCATTTCGTACTGCTGTATTTTGGCACTGATTTCAGGGTCACCGAAGGATTGGTAATTCATCTGGTTCAGTGCGGAGATTTTGTCCAGCATGCGTCTCCGGTCTACCTTGTCCATCCCTTCGGGATCATTCAGGTAAAGTACGGGATCATCTCCGCTGGAGAATTGCACGCCCTGGTGCACGGAATTGAGAAAGCCATTGGTCCAGAGTTTGGAATAAACGCCCTGGCCGTTCCCTTTTCCCCTGGACAGCAGCACGCAAAAACTGGGCAGGTTGTTGTTTTCACTTCCCAGGCCGTAGCTCAGCCAGGCACCCATGCTGGGCCGGTTTCCTACCTGAGCACCGGTTTGAAAAAAGGTCAGCGCGGGATCGTGATTGATGGCTTCGGTATGCATGGATTTGACGATGCAGAGTTCGTCGACAATCTTAGCCGTGTAGGGAAAGAGATCGCTTACCCAGGCACCTGATTGCCCGTATTGGTTAAACCCATGGTAGGAACCTACCAGGGGGAAGGAGGATTGTCCCGCCGTCATGCCGGTGAGGCGCTGCCCCTGGCGGATGGAATCGGGGAGTTCTTCTCCGATTCGTTCATTGAGGGTGGGTTTATAATCAAAGGATTCCAATTGACTGGGAGCCCCATTTTGAAACAAATAGATTACCCGTTTTGCCTTGGGAGCAAAGTGAGGCAGGCTTGCCATCAATTTATCGGTATCCAATTGGGATTTTCCATTAAACAAGTCGGGGATTAAAAGCGAGCCTAACGCTACGCTTCCCAACCCAAGGCTCATTTTGGACAGGAATTTCCTCCTGTTTTCATTCAATCCGCTTTCTAATCGTTCTTTTTCCATATCAGGTTTTGGTAATCGCTTCTTCCACATTGTAAATGGCCACCACTACCTGCATGAGGGCGGCTGTTTCGGGTTTATCCGCGTTCGGACCCAGGGGGGAATCCCCGGCCCGGACCGCATGCAGTATTTTTTCAGGTCGCTTCTGGAATCGCTTGAGTTCCTCTTGGTAATATTCTGTTAAAAGCCGCAGTTCTTCTTCTCCGGGAGGGCGGCAAAGGATCCGGGCAAAAGCTTCCTCTATGGCTGCCGCTGCCGATTTGCCTGCTCCAACCAATTCTCCTGCCATTACTCTGGATGCCTCCAGAACCAGAGGATCGTTCAGCATGGCCAGTGCCTGTAGCGGCGTATTGGTCCTGTTTCGGGTCACTTCGCATACATCCCTGTTACTTCCGTCAAAGATGATGGGTTTGGGCGGAGGGGAGGTTAACTTGATAAAGGTATACAACCCTCTTCGGTAAAGGGAGTTGCCCTCATCCTGCCGGTACTCGGCCAATTCGCCCCTTCCGGAGGTAGAAGCTTCCCAAAGGCCCTCCGGCTGGTAGGGTTTGACGCTGGGCCCGCCTAGTTCCTGTACCATTAGTCCACTGCTAAACAGGACCATGTCCCGGATATGCTCGGCATTCATCCGGATTCGGGGTGCTCGCGCCAGGTAGAAATTACCGGGGTCTTTTTCCATTTTCCGGTCATCTACTTTTGCCGACTGCTGGTAGGTAGCCGAGCTGACAATGGTTTTGATCAGGTGCTTGATATCCCAGCCGCTCTCCCGGAAATCCACTGCCAGCCAATCCAGCAGCTGGGGATGGGTGGGCAGGTCTCCCTGCATGCCGAAGTCTCCGGCGGTTCTCACGATGCCGGCACCAAACAGCTCCTGCCAGATCAGGTTTACAAACACCCTTGCCGTGAGGGGGTTTTCTTCCGCAAAGGTCCATTTAGCCAGACCCAGCCTGTTCGTTTCATACTTATTTTCATCAAAGGGCAGAATCGCTTCGGGAGTCGATACGCTGACTTCGGTAGTCGGCTGGTCGTAGACACCTCTGTCCAGTACGTAGGTATTTCGCAGGCTATCCTTGAAGTCAGCCATTACGGAGACCATGATGTTGCTGGTGTCCTTATGGTTAACAAAATCAAGCACCCCTTCCAGGTCTTCGTGCTCAATCCACATGATTGGGTTTTTGGCGGGTTTGGAGATGCTCACGTCGCCTTCGTATCCTTTTTCAGGCGTATTGTTAAAAAAGGCATACATCTGAAAGTAGTTTTCCTGGGAAATGGGATCGTATTTGTGGTCGTGGCACTGCGCGCATTCCACGGTCATGCCCAGAATGGCTTTGCTGAAGGTATTGGTCTTGTCTACGTTGTATTCTACCCGGTATTCTTCGGGAATGACCCCTCCTTCTTCGGTGTACTTGTGGTTTCGGTTAAAGGCGGTGGCCAGTATTTGTTCCTTGCTGGCATTGGGAAGCAGGTCTCCGGCCAGCTGCCAGGTGATGAATTGATCGTAGGGCAGGTTATTATTAAAGGCATGGATGACCCAGTCACGGTAGGGCCATTGGGTACGGATGTTATCATCCTGGTACCCATAGCTGTCCGAATAACGGGAGATATCCATCCAGAGTACGGCCATCCGCTCGCCAAAGGCGGGGCTTTCCATCAGCCGATCAATGATTTTGTCGGTGGCTTCGGGGGATTCATCGTCCCGGTAGGCCTGCATCAGCTCCAGGCTGGGGGGCAGACCGGTCAGGTCAATGCTCAGGCGCTTGAGCAGGTGCATTTTGTCTGCTTTTTCATTGGGCTGAAGTCCCCGTTGCTCGAGTCTGTTGAGTACAAAGTGATCGATTTGATTTGCTGCCCAGGCGGTGTTGGATACCTCAGGGAGTGCCGCTTTTACCGGCGGAACAAAGGCCCAGTGCGGTTCGTAGGCGGCACCCTGCCGAATCCATTTCCGGATGATTCCCTTCTCTTCTTCGGTGAGTTTCAGGTTGGACTCCGGAGGGGGCATCATTTCGGATTCGTCGCTGGTCTCCAGTCTTTTGATGACTTCCGAGGCATTGGGCTTGCCGGGTACAATGGCATGGGCTTCGGGGTTTTCCTTCAAGGCAGCGTAAGCACTCTCCGCCAGGTCCAGTCGCAGGCCAGCTTCCCGCTTATTTTCATCGGGCCCATGACAGGCATAACAATTGTCCGAAAGAAGCGGACGTACATGGAAATTATAGCTGATCTGGTCT
>NZ_WNKF01000035.1 GCF_010119225.1 Cyclobacterium roseum
AGTAAGCCAGACTGCGGTGTCTGTACTGACGAACAGAAACCATATACTGAGGCCAAGAGGTCGGATGAGGTGGCACTACTTGTCCCGACCATCGGGATCACACCGAAGTCCCAACCTTCCGAAAGGATGGAAGCGCCGAACTGGTAGACCCGCCTGCGGCAGGCAGGTATGGCAGAGGACAAAGCGGGAGCTTTGGGCCGGAGCTGAGGGGAGACACAAGGATATTCACCTTACCGAGAGGACTGAGCCTAAAAAAAATATCCAGTGGATATTTTTAGCGAAGGGCCAGCTGCAGGGTGGGCTGAAATAGATTCGGTTTCTATGAGCCAAGAAGTCAGCCGAAGTCATAGTAGTTACCGGGAACGAGCTGTAAGAGCTACAGAGGTCTCACTGGGTAGCGAAGGAGCCGGGCTGCGGGAGGCATGGCTATCAGGATATTGTGGACATCGACCTGAAGGGATTTTTCGACGAGGTAGACCACACGATCCTGCTACAGTTCATCTACCAACGGGTAAAATGTCCGACAACCTTAAGGCCTATCCCTGCCTGCGGCAGGCAGGCGGAAATGGCTCCGTGCACCCATCCAAATCAACGGAAAACTGCACAGGCGTAGAAATGGAGCGAAGCGGAATTCATGAACACCGATAAAAACAAACTCCACGTGAATAAAAGGCGTTCCTCAGGGCTCCCCGCTCAGCCCCCTTTTGAGCAATATCCTTTTGGATGTGCTGGATAAGGAACTGGACAGGCGAAACCTGAATTACGTACGGTATGCCGATGATTTCAGCATCTACACCAAGTCAAAGAAGGAGGCCAGAAAGGTGGGTAACGAGATTTACCTCTTTTTGAGGGACAAACTCAGGTTGCCCATCAACAGGGAGACGCCCGAGCACGGGAGTGCGAAGGGGGCGCACGCAGTGCTGGCATCCGAAGACCTTCTAACTTCGAACTGCTGGGACATGCATTTGTCCCGACATATCAGAAGGGGTCCAAAGGAGGACTGAGCGTTAAGAAATCTTTTTGTAAAAGATTTTAGCGAGGGGCCAGGCAGCGGGCTGCATCCAGAAAAGGAGGATGGTCCGCCGCGGCCTCAGAGTCCGATTTTGATAACCACTATCACTTTGTCACGCCTGCGAAGAAAGGGATACGAATCCATGCTTTCCTATTACCTCAAATCGCAACCCACAATCCAGTGAACTGGGACTGAGCGTTAAGAAATCTTTTTGTAAAAGATTTTAGCGAAGGGCCGGGATGCAGGGGAGCTACGAGACCCGCACCTTGGTGGTGTGAGAGCCTCACCCTGAGCCATTTGGCTCAGGTCGGGCTACTCGATTGTGCGTTCGCTCTTTTTTCTAATTTGGTGAATGAAGTCCGATTTTATTTCCCTCCGAGTCGTGGAAAATAGCAAAAAATCCACTCTCGTCAGCGTGAGGTGTTTTAGGGACAATTATTTTTCCGCCATTTCCTTTTACTTTATCCAGAATAGTTTGCAGATTATCTCCACCATTCAGGTAAATGGTAACTCCGCTGGCAGAAGGTTCGGAACCTTCTCCTTTTACAATAACTCCTGTAACCATTTGGTCTTGGTAAGGAAATAAGCCCATTTCCATTCCTGGAAATTCTAACTTCTCGATTTCTATGCCTAAAATTTCTTTGTAAAAGTTAATGGCTCGTGAAATGTCCGTTGCTGGAATTTCAAATATTGATATAAAACTGTTCATATTCTTATTGTTTTTGATTGTTGTTTCTTTAGTAGAGTTTGAATTGGTAGCAGAAGTTCCTTTGTTTTTGCAGGATACTATGCCAAGGGTCAAGGCAATAATTGTGATAAGTACAGTGTTTTTCATTTTCCGTTTGTTGTTTACGGAACAAAATTAGCAGTAGAAGGTCGCTTGAAATTGTAAAAATGCGACACCCTTAAAATTATTTGTAAAAAAGGGCGGAAAGAGCCAGACTTTCGTGATTGACAAACTCTTTGGGGTTTATTCCTGTAAATTCCCTAAAGTCCTTTATAAAATGTGCTTGGTCAAAGTACTCACTTTTATAAGCAATGTCTGTGAGATTTTCTGACTTTTGGTCAAGCAACACTTTTAAAGCGGTTTGTAGTCTAATTACCTTTCCCAATTGTTTAGGGCTCACCCCAATTTGCTTTTTGAAGTTTCTTTCGAGCTGTCTCCGCTTTGATAGGTCGTCTTTGAGGATTGAATTTATTGAGGCACTTCCGTTTGTGGACATAAGGGAATCAATCGTGTTTTTTTACGATTCTATTAATTGTTTTCTCGTCATTAAGCCTATCCAAAAGAAATTTTTTGGTAATGCTTATCCGTTGTTCCGTATTTTCCGCTTTGATTATTTTTTGCTCGAAATCATCTGCGTTTTCTATTCCAAAAAGCTGGTTTATGGGTGTTTCCTTATTTGCCAAATTACTGATTGGTTCGGAAACAAAGTTTGCAAATCCGTAAGGATAAAATCGCACAGCGAATGTTTTAACAAACCCTGTCGGCTCAATATAAAAAGGTTCAATTGTTTGCCCGAGAACCATAGCACGAGGTTGAAGAATAAATTCATTTTCGAAAGTGTACCGTTTTATATCCTCTCCGAGGATAAATGCCATTTCAATACAGCCATCAGGCACGATTCGTTGTTTTTGCGGTTCAGATTGTTTAGGAACTTCCAAAGTCCAATAGCAACTAACAAGTGATTTTAAGTCATTATGTGGTTCGTATGTTTGGTAGTTCATTATTGTTCGGTGGTTTTTTCAGAGTGACGCACAACGGTCAGGGCTTGTGGGCGGGCGGGTTCTTTCGAAGCCGTTATCTTGCTGCCTTGACTGATCTATATCAAAGTACTGAACTTTTATTTTCCCGGGAACCGCCCGCTGACGCCAAGCTAAGGTTATGCTGCGTGATCTTCAATCTGTCTTATTTTATCGAGTTCACTTTGTTTTGAAATATTCTCTTCTTCTAGATCGAAGTCATCCTGGAGCCCTAACCAGAACTTAGCTGACGTCCCGAAAAATTTTGAGAGCCTCAAAGCAGTGTCGGCCGTTATCCGACGTTTTCCTTTAAGGATTTCGCTTACTCTGGTCTGGGGGATAAATGTTTCTTTGGAAAGCCGGTAAGCAGTTATTTCAAGCGGGGTTAAAAATTCTTCCTTTAGTATTTCCCCTGGATGTATGTTTTTTAATCTATCCATTTCTTAAACTTTATTAATGATAGTCTACAATTTGTGCTTTAAAAGCTGTGTCATTTTCCCATTTGAAGATGATTCTCCATTGTTTATTGATCCTTATGCTAAAAAAGCCTTCCAATTTTCCACTTAACTTTTCTAAGTGATTTGCTGGTGGTATACGTAAATCATTGATGATTTGGGCGTTGTTAATCATCCTTAATTTTCTTCTTGCAACATTTTGGATTTCTCCGGGTAGCTTTCTGGATTGAATGCCATTCCAGATTTTTTCGGTTTCCTTGTCTCCAAAAGAATTTATCACTAGTTATTCTGCTTCACGTTACTAACGCTAAAGATAAGTAAAAGTTTCGGGTTTGAAAAATTTACAAAGCAGCATAACGTTTTGCCGCTTTGCGAAGGCGGGGATTTTCAGCACTAAATTTCATTAAATGCAAAAAAACTTGGATTTAGCACTTCACTTTCATAAAAGCACGAAACCCCCGCTTTTGCAAAACGGCTGTGTGTGCCTTGAATGGTGAATATAGGTCAAAAAGTTGACCGTTCCAACGGGTGAAAGTCCCTTAAGTGCGGGGGTAACGTCCCGAAGCCAAGCAAGTGGCAAGCTGGTTTGCCGTGAGGCATGCAGTGAAGTAAGCCAGACTGCGGTGTCTGTACTGACGAACAGAAACCATATACTGAGGCCACGAGGTCGGATGAGGTGCCACATCACGCCGAAGTCCCAACCTTCCGAAAGGAAGGAAGTACCGAACTGGTAGATATGGCAGGTATAGGCACAAGGATATTCACCTTACCGAGGGAGATCTTGGAATAGATTTGGTTTCTATGAGCCAAGAAGTCAGCCGAGGTCATAGTAGTTACCGGGAACGAGCTGTAAGAGCTACAGAGGTCTCACTGGGTAACGAAGGACTGAACATTGGATTACGTCCAAACCTGCCTGCCGGTAGGCAGGTTCGATGGGGAGCACCTTTCCGGTGTAGCCTCATCTTAAGCGGACAGGGTTAACAGATTTATTATGATAGAAAAAGTACTCAACCGTAAGAACCTCTACAAAGCCTACCGACAGGTAGTGCGGAACAAGGGTTCGGCAGGGGTGGACGGCATGAAAGTCACCGAATTGTTTTCCTATTTGGAAAACAAAAGGGACAGGATTGCCACATCCATCCTGAACCACACGTATGTACCAAAACCTATCAAGGGGGTTGAAATCCCCAAGAGCAACGGAAAAACTAGATTATTGGGGGTTCCCACAGCAGTGGAAAGGTGGCTGCAACAAGCGGTAAGCCAGGTGCTGATGACCAAGTACGAACTCACGTTCGAGGAATACAGCT
>NZ_WNKF01000036.1 GCF_010119225.1 Cyclobacterium roseum
ACGTATTCCGACAGACTGCCGCGGGTGCCCGAGCGACTACGACCATCCGATTAGAATCCATTGGCACCCACGCAGTGACATCAGTGACATCACCACATCACCACATTCTCCCATCATCCCATCGAATCATTTCCCTCAGTTAGTTTGTCTCCGTTTTCCTGTGACTCCTAATACACCTCCAACATCAATTCTGCCTGGCCGATTTTCCCTTTTTCGGAAATGCCTTCTGCATTTACCCGGTATAAGGTGCTTCTGTCAGCGGTGAAAAAGGTGACCTGAGCAAGGCCCTTTTCATTGGTCCTGACATTTGGGTTCCAATAGATGGTGCTTCTGAAATCAGGGATTTCCGACCGTGTATTTTCTCCGTATTTTGGTGAATAAAACTGCCTGGTTTTGCTGAAGCCCCCTATTCGTTGGACGATTATGTGATCTCCGGTTTCCGGTTCTTCTATTTCGCTTGGCCCTCTTTGGGTAAATAGCGCAATTACACCACCACTACCTCTGCCGCCATAAATCGCCGTATTACCGGGGCTCTTTAGAATTTCGATTCTGCTGATGTCATATTGATTGATGCTTTGCACCATGCTTTCATCCACCGGTACCCCATCCAGCAAATACAGTGGTGTACCTTGTCCCCTGATTACCGCACTGAATTGGTTTGGACCGGATCGAACGACCTGGAGACCGGCAACTCTTCCTTGTAATACCTCCAGGATATTCCCGGAAGGGGCTGGAGGAAGTTGATTGGCCTCAATGGTCATGTCTGCATTCCGGTGCAGGGTAAAGGGCCGGGAGATTTCTGCCCTGCCTTCCACCACTACCTCTTCCAGTAATAGTTCTCCCAACTCCAAACTGCTGATATCGGTTTCAATTCCCTGAAACAAAGGCAGGCTCGGAGAAAAGTAGTCCCGGTTTATCCTAGCCACAGCCGATTCGGTGGACCAATTTCCGGTCGCTTGTAGTAGCGGAAAATACACCTCATCGTCAATGCTAACATTTACATTGCGTGTTCTTCCGCGGGCATCGGTACCCTGGATCAACACATCAATGGAATCGTTGAAATGAAAGCCTTCAAAAACGAAATTTCCATTTTCATTGGTTTCGGTGGCAATAAATGTTTGGTATTTATCCTTCAAAAACAAAATGGCTTCTCCGTTTGGTATGGGATCGCCATTGTCCTTTTGTAGGTTCCCGCTGATGCGGATGTCAAATTCATGCGAATGGTCTATGGCTGGAAAATTATCTGCAAGGATGTCTTTCCAGGCAAACCTCCTCCATCCCTGGGTCATCATCAGCAGGTCCAAGGCGGCATGGCGGTCTTCGTTTTCAGGGTTGAAATAATATCCCGGCGCTTCAATATACCCTTTTAAATCAGAGGTCAACAGCAGGTAAGACTGGATTTTCATGCCATTGCTTTCCCGACTGGCCAACTGATCGTCGGTGACTGCCAGTGAAAAAGAAGTAGCTACTGGATTTCCTTTCGGGTCTTTGGCTTCAATTTCAAGCATTACCTGCTCCCTGCTTAAAAATTGTTGCTGATTGGAGCTGATGGTCAGGCTTAATTGATCTGCATGGTCTATAAAAACCAACCGCTCGGCAAGGGGCTCACCTGCGGCTGTTGCCAGGGTGAACCTTACGATGCCGGTTGGAAATGCTGATTTGGGAATTTCCAATCGATTTTCCTCATTGGGGATCATACGAAATTCCTGGCTGTATCGTAATTGGTCTCCCGCAATGCCTGTAAGCAATACGTTTTCACCCGTTGGATGGTTGGTGACGGTAGTAATTTCGATCCGCTCCCCCTGGCTTTCAAAGTTCATCCCATACCCTAATGGGGAAGCCTTTGGCAAAGGGTATTCCCTAGTAGTACCATTTTCAAAAGTAACTTTTGCCAAATAGGATCGGGCGCTGTCCGGAGTAATACGAAAGCTACCCATTCCCACATGGGTTGAAGCGATATCCGTCAATTTCAAACCGGTGTCATCGTATACCTCTCCTGTTACTTCAATTCCCTGACCATCAGGCCCAGTTGCCTTGAATGCCACTTTTCCGGAGATACCCGTTACCATTTCTCCTCCTTCCGGGAAAAACTGAAAGTCCGGATCGGACTTGACCGTCGGGTCTGGGTTTTTATCATTTGATTCCGGAGACCAGATGTAGATGGGTTTTTTAAAAAACTGCTCTTTGCCAAAATTCTTCATCCAATTCGTGTAGGCAACCAAGGTGTATTCCCCTTCCTGAAGATCGCCTGGAAGGGACAAATCTCCATTGGTTCTTCCATCTTCCGTTTCAAGTGTGAGTTTTTTTACCAGCTCATTTTTATCATTGATCAAGTCTACGTATAGGATTTTACTTTTATCGCTGGGTGTTAAATCGGAAGCATGGACCAGATACGCGTTAAGCCATATGACTTCTCCCGACATATAGTACGGTTTGTCATGGTGAAGGTATACCTTTTCAGGAGCATAATTGATTCTCCAAACCGATAGATTGGTCTGGATTTTTTCCAGAACAGGATTTTCAATCAACCCCATAGCTGAAAAACCCAAAACAATTAAAACGAACCCTACTACAGCCTTACTATTTTTGATCTTATTCATGGATGTGATGCTTCTATTTCGAATGCCGTTTACTGTTAGCCTACTTGAAGTCAGGCCTTTTCTTAAGGGCTTCAATTATTGGGCCATAGCATATTTCCTGGGATAAAATCAACATTCGAAGGGAAGACGGAGGGAACCAATTGTAAACGAACCCATTCCCGGTACTTCCTAATTAGTGCACCCCGCTCATTCCATGGTATATTCACCGACTTTTTTAAACATGTCTCCAAATATCCTGTCCCGATTCAAATAGGTGGCTACCCGGTAAAGGTGCCGGGTATGGTCAACGCTGTAGGTCAACTCATCGGTGAGTAGGGGAGTACTTCTGATTTCGGTATTAAACCAACCGGGGTTGATCACATAAGCTATGGCGGAGATATCCCAAATCACCTTGGACCATCCAAAGGGGTCGCCTTTATGGTAATCTTTGAAAATCTCGACCAAATAGTCGCCGATTTCACCTTTTCCCTGCAGGTATGTTTCTATTTCAGCCACCGTGGTCAGAAGGTGAGAGGTAACGGGCTGGGTTGGGAGTTGGATAAGGGGGACCCCGGAATCAAAAAGAACCTGCGAAGCTATGGGGTCCTGCATCAGGTTAAATTCGGTGGCCGTTTTCCAATTTAGCCCTTTGCCTCCCAGCCAAACCACTACAATTTTATGAATGATCTCCGGTTCTATGAGTATGGCAGAAGCGACGTTGGTTGGAGCCCCCAATGTAAGCACATACAGGGGTCCATCCGAATTCATTGCTTTACTAATCAAATCCTGGGCAGCCGGGCTTTCAATTGGTTTGTCCAGGCTTTCAAGGAAGGCATCCGAACCCCGGTAAACAAAATTTTCCCGCTTCATGTCCAATTTACCCAACAGCCGCTCAATTTCCTCGAAGCTTTTTTCCATGCCATCCTTGGGACTGACAGAACGGTTATTGAGGTAAGGTGCCGCATAGATGGCCTGTACCTCCATTTGATCCGGTGAAAGCAACCCATAAACCACCGCAAATTGATCGTCAATTTCGTTATACGTATCCGTATCAATCACCACTTGAACCTTACCCTGGGGAGGTTCCAACTGGCTTAGTCTGAACGGGTCGGTTAAGGAGGGGTAGCTTTGGGAAAAACCTTCTAAAACAAAAAAGGATAGTGCAAGTACCAAAACAACGCTATTTTTTAGACTGCCTGAACAAAATCCAAGTCGGTTATGGTAGTTTTTCATAGTAATAATTGGTTTGTTGAAACGGATAGTTTGATTCAAGGTAATCTTTTTTAACAAGGAAAAGGTAGAAACAACAGGGCGATTTTCCAACGAATATCTTTATTGGTTGATCGTTATCTTGATCAATGACAACAAGTAAAATGTTTTAAGCCTCGCCACTTGTGGGATATAGGCTTGAGTTTGATTATAAAACCGTACGATTTGCTGGAATGATTACTTTTGGAAGCAATTAGATATAAGCATTCATTCAAATCTCGGGTTCATTGGCTATCCATAAAACCATATAACCGGTTCGTATTGAACTTTCAGGTCCATTTCTACCATTACGTTGTGTTTTGAATCCTGTTGGAACCGTTGAAAGATCGAGATCGACTTGGCAGCAATCACCGTTCAGGATTTAGGATGAGTCAAGGATTATTGCAGTAATCCAAAACATGCCAAATTCATCTTGACAAGGGTAGGAAGGCAAATTTTTTCGTACATGACCTGTTTTTGCGGTTGCAATTCAATGTGACTCGTCCTTAAATCCCCCAGGAGGCTGTCCGAAAAGTCGGGCAGCCTCTAATTTAGTTGTTTTTTTTC
>NZ_WNKF01000037.1 GCF_010119225.1 Cyclobacterium roseum
GTTAAAAAAAAGAGAACCATATAAGATATATAAGAACATATAAGTTTTACTGAGCCTCAAAATATCTGTGCGAATCTGTGTTATCTGTGGTGAATATTGCCTTTGCTTTGGGGATAGGGCATAAAAAAAGCCCTTTTGGAATAAACCAAAGGGCTTTTAAATAAATGAGGCGGCGACCTACTCTCCCGGGTGTAACCCCAGTACCATCGGCGCTGCAGGGCTTAACTTCTCTGTTCGGGATGGGAAGAGGTGGGTCCCCTGCGCCGGGCCGCCTATGTCTTAGTGCTTGTACGGATACAAGCAGCTATATGTCTTTGTTCTTATTTGACAGTGTCTCGCGGAAAATGCAATGATGGAAGTGTACGTTTAAGCTTTCGGGCTATTAGTACTGCTCGGCTATGCCATCTCTGACTTTACACCTGCAGCCTATCAACGTCATCGTCTCTGACGGCCCTGTTTGGAAGTCTCATCTTGGGGCGAGTTTCGCACTTAGATGCTTTCAGCGCTTATCTCTTCCCGACTTAGCTACCCGGCGGTGCAGTTGGCACCACAACCGGTACACCAGCGGTCGGTCCATCCCGGTCCTCTCGTACTAAGGACAGCCCCCCGCAGACTTCCCACGCCCGCAACAGATAGGGACCGAACTGTCTCACGACGTTCTGAACCCAGCTCGCGTGCCACTTTAATGGGCGAACAGCCCAACCCTTGGGACCTTCTCCAGCCCCAGGATGTGACGAGCCGACATCGAGGTGCCAAACCTCCCCGTCGATATGAGCTCTTGGGGGAGATCAGCCTGTTATCCCCAGAGTACCTTTTATCCTTTGAGCGACGGCCCTTCCATTCGGTACCGCCGGATCACTATACCCGACTTTCGTCCCTGCCCGGCATGTACGCCTCGCAGTCAAGCTCCCTTTTGCTATTGCACTCCACGCACGGTTACCAAGCGTGCTGAGGGAACCTTTGGAAGCCTCCGTTACTCTTTTGGAGGCGACCACCCCAGTCAAACTACCCACCAAACAATGTCTCCCCGTCAAGGGATTAGACACCAGGCACACAGAGGGCCGTATTTCAACGTTGGCTCCACAACGCCTGGCGACGCCGCTTCATTGCCTCCGGCCTATCCTACACACCGTGTACCCGATGCCAATGTTAAGTTGCAGTAAAGGTTCATGGGGTCTTTCCGTCCCGTTGCGGGTACGCGGCATCTTCACCGCGACTACAATTTCACCGAGCTCATGGCTGAGACAGTGCCCAGATCGTTACACCATTCGTGCAGGTCGGAACTTACCCGACAAGGAATTTCGCTACCTTAGGACCGTTATAGTTACGGCCGCCGTTTACCGGGGCTTCGGTTCAACGCTTCTCGCTTGCGCAATAACGTCCCCCCTTAACCTTCCGGCACCGGGCAGGTGTCAGGCCTTATACTTCATCTTTCGATTTCGCAAAGCCATGTGTTTTTGATAAACAGTCGCCTGGGCCTTTTCACTGCGGCCTCTCACGCCGAAACGTGAGGAGGCGCCCCTTCTCCCGAAGTTACAGGGCCATTTTGCCGAGTTCCTTAGCCATGATTCACTCGAGCACCTTGGGATACTCTCCCCAACCACCTGTGTCGGTTTGCGGTACGGGCATCTATACGCTTAACGCTAGAGGTTTTTCTTGGAAGCTCTTAGGGCCACTATCCGATTGTCCGAAGACGCTCGGTACTGTCAGGTTCGGCTAAAGCTGCGCATTTTACTACAGCTCAAATACCTACACCCTTCAACCCGGTATTCCGTCACCGGGCGGGCCTTTCAACGCTCCGTCACCCCCTCACCTGTATAGACGGTATGGGAATATTAACCCATTTGCCATCGGAATCCCCCTTCGGGTTATCCTTAGGTCCCGACTGACCCTGATCCGATTAGCGTTGATCAGGAATCCTTGGTTTTACGGTGTGGATGTTGTTCCCATCCATTATCGTTACTTATGCCTACATTTGCTTTTCCGGAAGCTCCACCACTCATCACCAAGTGGATTCGCTGCCGCCGGAATGCTCCCCTACCACTATCTGATCTAAATCAGTATAATCCTTTGCTTCGGTACCGCGCTTGATGCCCGATTATTATCGACGCCCTGCCGCTCGACCAGTGAGCTGTTACGCACTCTTTAAAGGAATAGCTGCTTCCAAGCTAACCTCCTGGCTGTCTCTGCAGCTGGACCACCTTTGTTCAACTTAGCGCGGATTTTGGGACCTTAGCAGTAGGTCTGGGTTCTTTCCCTCTCGGACTCGGACCTTAGCACCCGAGCCCTCACTACCGGTTCTGTAAAACGGCATTCGGAGTTCGTCAGGATTTGGTAGGATGTGACTCCCCCTAGTCCTATCGGTAGCTCTACCTCCGTCTTACAATTCCCGATGCTGTTCCTAAAAACATTTCGGGGAGTACGAGCTATTTCTCAGTTTGATTGGCCTTTCACCCCTACCCACAGCTCATCCGGAAGCTTTTCAACGCTTATCGGTTCGGTCCTCCACTCTGTTTTACCAGAGCTTCAACCTGGCCATGGGTAGATCACTAAGTTTCGCGTCTGCCCCCACCGACTATTCCGCCCTGTTCGGACTCGCTTTCGCTACGGCTCCCCGCGTCTACACGGTTAACCTTGCCGGTGAGGAGCAACTCGTAGGCTCATTATGCAAAAGGCACGCCGTCATACTGACCTAAGTCAGCACTCCGACCGCTTGTAGGCGTACGGTTTCAGGTTCTTTTCACCCCGTTATTCACGGTACTTTTCACCTTTCCCTCACGGTACTCGTTCACTATCGGTCTCCGGGGAGTATTTAGCCTTACCGGATGGTGCCGGCAGTTTCAGCCGGGATTTCTCCCGTCCCGGCTTACTCAGGATACCCACTCCTCATTCATTCATCCCCCTACGGGACTATCACCCCCTATGGTCCGACTTCCCAATCGGTTCGGGTCTGAATCAACTCAGATTATTGGGTCCTACAACCCCCTGACGGCCGTAACCGGCAGGGTTTGGGCTGTTCCGCGTCCGCTCGCCGCTACTGACGGAATCACTATTTGTTTTCTCTTCCTATGGGTACTTAGATGTTTCAGTTCCCCACGTTCGCCTTGATCTATAAATAAATCAATATCCTGATAAATCAGGATGGGTTGCCCCATTCGGACATCTGTGGATCAATCCGCCTGTGCCGGTCCCCACAGCTTTTCGCAGCTTGGCACGTCCTTCTTCGCCTCCCGGAGCCTAGGCATCCCCCGTACGCCCTTATTCACTTAAACTCCCTCCGTGCCCTTTTGCAAACACGAAGGGGTATTTCCAGTCTAATACCAATTAATTGGTAATAAACTCATTGCATTCTCCGCTCAACATGTCAATGAACTTTCTGATCTCCTAATGTGATCAAT
>NZ_WNKF01000038.1 GCF_010119225.1 Cyclobacterium roseum
CCCTTTGGAATAATTTGGTATCTTCGATACCAGATGCCCATGCTGGGCACACACAGCACCTAAGAAAACATGGGGCGGAGAGTGGTTTCCGCAAGGTTTGTTCTCCGTAGCAACTTTCATTTCGGTGGACAAGTAATCGCTCCGAAATGCCCCACGTTTCTTAGCTGCGAAACGTTGTAGCCAATGGAAAAATAACCTCAATAAAAAATTCAATGACCTAACATTTCAAAAGAGCGGAATCCGAAAAGCTTTATGAGTAGGAACAATTATTCACAATTAATATTTAAACAAAATGAACAAAGAAGAATTCAAAGCAAAAGCGAACCAAACCATTGACGAAGTTTCGGCTAAAATCAATGAGTTGAAGGCAAAAAAAGAATCAGCTAGTGGTGACGCAAAATCTAAGTATGACGAAGCAATCAGTGATTTGGAGTCAAAACGATCAGACTTGGAAAGTAGGTATGCTGACCTTAAAAATGCATCCGAAGAAAAGTGGGAAGAAACTAAAGATGCGTTTTCAGCCGCTTCTGATTCCTTTAAGGAGGGATTTGATAAATTGAAGGGCTTATTCTCTTAATCAATCAACAGGGCTTGTAAATGATTTACAAGCCCTGTTTTTATCTAAAAAACGATGAGGGTATCATTTATTTTCACCTTACTTTCTTGCCTTTTATTGTTCCATCAAAAGGCAAACGCTCAGGTTCTACATACCGAGAATTTTAACGTTGTTATTGATACTACAAAAGTTCTTAAAGGCAATTTTACACCAAGTTTCAGGTATCGAAACTTAAAAGAAGATTTTCTTGAAATAGCAAACATAGCAGATGTTTCTGTTCGTTTTGGGAAACACGCCTTTACTGTAGCAAACAGAATTGAATATAGTGTTTTTGGGGATGACAATATTTTGAGTGGTGGATTTCTCTATCTGGAATACGTCAACATCCAAAGCAAAAAAATAGCTATTGAACCTTTCTTGCAAGTGCATTGGAATGAAGTTAGAGGCTTGGACAATAAATATGCAGGTGGAATGAATTTGCGGTGGAGAGCATTGGTAAAAAACAATACAGGTTTATATTTTGGAATAGGTAGTTTGTATGAATTTGAACGATGGAATTATTCAGGAGTGCCCGATGATTTATTGCCAATAGACCAATCGGCTATTGAAGTGAACCGATTAAGGGGAAATAGTTATGTGAGTTTCAAACAAAGTTTCGGAGATTTATTTGATTTAGACATAAGTGGATACTATCAACCAAATCTTTCTGATTTCTTTAAAAACCACAGGCTTGCAAGTAGTTTCGAACTGACATACAATATCACTAAGTATATTGGATTGCGGTTACTGTATCAAAATATTTATGACTCTGCCCCTCTCGTTCCCATAGACAAGCTTTATCATGATGTAAACTTCGGTATAACCATTTCATTTTAAAATTAGTAAGCATGAAAAAACTGCTCTTTTTCTGGAAAGAATTACTCGCCACGTTTTGGTTTGTACCTGTTATAATTATTGGTTTAGCAGTAGTTTTGTCAGTAAGCTTAGTTTCATTAGACAATATCATAAACATTCCACAAGAAGGTTGGATTCGCTTTTTTTTAGTCAATAGTTCCGATTCAGCAAGAAGCATTTTATCCACTATTTCAGGTGCGATGATAGGTGTAGCTGGTACAGTTTTTTCAATAACGCTGGTTGCTTTGACTCTTGCATCTTCTCAATTTGGCCCGAGACTGATAAAAAACTTCATGTATGTGCGCCTCAACCAAGTAGTTTTGGGTTCATACATCGCCACTTATCTTTATTGCCTCTTGGTTTTAAATGCTATCAAAGACGGAAATGGATATACGTTCATTCCATCCATTTCTATTCTTTTTGCTATTCTGGTTGCCGTGGTAAATATTATTTTACTTATCGTATTTATACATCAAATTGCAGTAAGTATTCAAGCCGACAAAGTCATTTCTGATATATCAGACCTTATTTCCAAACAAGTAGAAACGCTTTTCCCAGAAAAAATGGGAGATGAACTCAAGGAAAAAAAAGATTTTGATGAAGACAAAGTAGTTTCCGAATATCAAAAAAGTATCTCTATCAAGTCTACTAAGAGTGGTTATCTGCAATATATTGACAGTGAAGCCTTATTGCTTTTAGTTGAGAATAATGATTCCTTGTTAAAATTAAAACACAGACCGGGTAGTTTTTTAGTGAAGGGTGGAGAAATTGGTGTTGTATTTTCAAACAAGGGTTGGCAAGAAGAATCTATTGATGAGCTACTATCCCAATTTGTTTTTGGAAAAACAAAAACCTCTCAGCAGGATTTGGAATTTTCGATTCATCAAATGGTAGAGATTGCGGCCAGAGCATTATCACCAGGAGTAAACGACCCTTATACTGCAATTGCTTGTATTGACAACCTAACAGCGACCCTATGCTACTTGGCGCAAGCCAAATTCCCTTCAAAATATCGTGTTGACGAAGATGGAAAACTTAGAATTATTGCTGATGTTTTAGATTTTGAAGGAGTTTTGGATGCTGCATTTAATCAAATCAGACAGTTTTCAACAGGAAGCACCGCAGTAATTATAAGACTTGTGGAAGCATTGGTCACTATTCAAAATTTCACCAGACGAGAAGGTCACAAAAAGGCGATAATTAATCACGTTGAGATGGTGTTGCGATTAGGAAAAGAAACCATAAGAGAAAAAAATGACCTTGATGATTTGGAAAAAAGAGTGAAACAAATTTTAAAATAATGAAGAACCACTGGCTACAATTGTGTAGACGGCCCCGCCAGATTCCTCTGACGGGGAGCGCCTCACACACCACCGAGGTGCGACAAGAAGTCGCATAGATAACTGTTTAACGTTCGATGAACGATTGAACCT
>NZ_WNKF01000039.1 GCF_010119225.1 Cyclobacterium roseum
TTGGTTCCATCCAAGTCTGGAGTTAATGGCAGGACAAAGGCTGATGGGGGTAGTATACGCCTATTCCTTCCGTACTTTTGGCTTAGATCCAAAAGTACCAAACCTGCCTGCCCGCAGGCAGGCCTACCTACCGGCAGGCAGGAGATCAAGGCACAAAAATCCTTCCTCCCGCATACCTCCCGCACCCCCGGTTTTGTGCCGGCCTGCCCGCTTTGCTTTTCTGTTGACATGCTATCAAAACTAGTGGATGCTTCGAAAATCGGTTCCTGAAAAAAAGACCATCCTCTCAAATGCAAAAAGGCCAGACCCTAAAGCCTAGTCCGTATCGAACTACATTAGCCCTTAACAAACAAAGCTGAATCCATAATACAGGCTAATCGTCAGACAGCTCGGCTGAATAATCTTGCAAGGATCCGGTCAATTAACCCTAAACTATCAAAAATAAAATAAGACATCCAGTCCTCTTTCTGACTAATATTGAGTTTGAATTATTTCTAGAATTCCCTCTTTCCCTGAATTTAAAAATTCGATCAGGGCATCTCTGTTTTTTTTCAAGAGATTTGAAACAGATCTGGTGGTTAAATTACCGGTTTTTAACCAGATGATTTTGGGTGGAATACCCTTAATCATATTTAAATCAATAAAATCCGCGTCAAATGTTACTATTGCATACCCGTGATCCTTTGCATAATCAAAAATAGAGGAATCCGATGCGTCCTCCAACCCTACATGTCGAACCTGATAGGACCCCGGAAAATCAGATTCAATTTGCCTGACAATTTTTGGAGAGATATTTTGGTCAAACAAAAGCTTCAAGAGGCAATTTGCAATTTATGCTCCTTATCTGCTGCAAAAGCCAGACAAGCATTAATCATGTTTTCGCTAATCTCTTCAAAATCCTGCATGATCTCCTGTTTGCTCATTCCGTTTGATAGCCAGTTTAACACGTCATAAACGGAGATTCTTGTCCCTTTAAGGCAAGGTTTACCAAATCTCTTGTCAGATCTGATTTCTATATATTCCTGATAATTCATATTCCAAATATACGCAAATCCAGCCATTTTGTATACGACCATTCGTAATTACAGGAATCTGGGTCGTCTGTGATTTTCAAGATGTGGGCTACTACAAGATCAGTCTACAAAGGTATGGTTTGATTGTTTGATGGTATCATGGTACGATTGTGGGGATTTGACGATGGATTAGCTGGTTAACTGGTTAATCGCTGATGGATTCCTGTTACGAGCACCAAACCCCGGCAGGGGTGAAAGGATTATAACTCCGGGTAAGCCGACAAGGGAGGCGCAGCCCGGGGTAGTTGGAGCCTCGCGCTCCCTGCATTGGCTATCCAGCCGCTAAAAAGTGAAACCAGGTTTCCGCCAATGCCCGGGCCGGGTACATTCAAGGTTGACGTTGATGGCAGGACAAAGGCTGATGGGGGTAGTAAACGCCAATTCCTTCCGTACTTTTGGCTTGATCCAAAAGTACCAAACCTGCCTACCGGCAGGCAGGAGATCAAGACAAAAAAATCCTTCCCCCCGCAATCCTCCCACACCCCCGGTTTTTTGTCGGCCCACCCGCTTCTTTCAATCGTAGACGTTCGATCAAAATTAGCCGATGCTTCGAAAATTGGTTCCTGCAAAAAAAAACATACCTTCAAATGCAAAAAGGCCAGACCCTAAAGCCCAGCCGATACCAATCCATTTTAACCCTTAATAACCACGAATCAATCCAAGACAAGAAAACCTGCCCCAAAGCCGATCCCTACAACTCAGCCCCTTCCGAGCCACTACCCCTTGAATGCCTCAAAGGTTTTTTTAAATCCGTTCTCAGCACTCAGGGGCAGATCGTCGCCCAGGGCCTTTAGCAGCTTTTCGTTGCTGACTTTATAGCTTTCGGTGAGTTTTTGCAGGCGTTCGCTGGTGAGGGGGAGGCGCAACCGATCCCCTACCCTTGCAGAAGCCCGCAGCAGACCCGCTGGGATTTTCAACAGACGGGCGGGCTTGCCCATGGAGGCAGCCATCATTTGGATGAGTTCATTGGTGGAAAAAACGCCGGAATCGGCTACCTGATAAATGCCCGAGGGAATGTCCTTCTCCATTAGCCGCAGCATCACCCAGCAGAGGTTGTCCACAGAGAGGAAGGAGCGTTCGTTCGTAAAAGCAGCCAGTGGATAGGGAAAGCCTTTTTGGGCAAAGGCATAGAGTAGGTTCAGGTTTCCCTTGTTGCCCGGACCGTGGATCATGCAGGGGCGCAGGATATAGACGCGCTTGCCTTCGGGCAAATTATCCAGCAGGTATTCCTCTGCTTTTCGCTTGGACTTGCCGTAGACCGTTTCCGGAGCACAGGGCATTTCTTCCCTGAGCCAGCCTGTTACCCTGTCGGCACAGGCCTTGACGGAACTGATAAAAATAAAAGTTTCGGCATGAGGATCTTTTAGAAAGCGATCGTACAGCTTGCGGGTCAACTCGTAATTGGCTTCCCAGTAGTCCTGTTCGCCGGATGTTTTTTTCAGGTCATGTGCCTTTCCGGCCAGGTGGATGTAGTGGCGAAAGGACCAGTCATTTTGCTTCCAGAATTCGGCATAAGACAAGCCTGAACCGGAGGGATTTCGGCTGAGTGCTTTCCAGGGCCTGTCTTTTAAGTGCTTTTGCAGGTTTTGGCCTACAAAGCCGGAGGCGCCGGTGATGATGATTTGATGGTTTGATGGTTCGATGGTGGGATGGTTTGGTGATGTGGTGATTTGATGATATGCTGATGGAATGATGATGATGCGATGATAATGGGTACCTGAGCTTATCGGACTGAAAATCAGCCTAAAAAGGCATGCTGTGATG
>NZ_WNKF01000003.1 GCF_010119225.1 Cyclobacterium roseum
GCTCAGTAAAACTTATATGTTCTTATATATCTTATATGGTTCTCTTTTTTTTAACGATATAAGGGATATAAGGCCATTGAAGGGGGTAGGAAAATCTTATATCCTCTTAAATGCCTGATATGGTTCCTTATTTATTTCGGAAAAAATCGGGCGCCACAGATAACACAGATCCACATAGATAATTTAAGGATCAAAAAAAACTTATATGTTCTTATATAGCTTATATGGTTCTCTTTTTTTTAACCATATAAGGGCATTGAAGGGGGGCAGTAAAAGCTTATATGCTCTTAAATGGCTTATATGGTTCCTTATTTATTGCTGAAAAAAGTGTTCACCACAGATTACACCGAATTTTAAGGCTCAAAAAAACTTATATGTTCTTATATATCTTATATGGTTCTCTTTTTTTAACCACAGAAGTAGAAGGATCCGGTAATATTCCTAATGCATTTTTCGGGTTGAATAAGGTAGTTATTAACAAATCCCGTGATCACATAAAAAAAGCCCCCAATTTGGGAGCTTTTCTAATGGTTTTCAAAATTTGGATTAGCCAACCGTAATCTGCTTAACCTCTTTTTTGATCTCTTTTTTTGGGATGGTTACCAACAGAATACCATCCTTGTACTGGGCATTGATGTTGTCAATGTCCGCTTTCTCTTCGGGTAGGAAAAAGGACCTTTGGAAAGATTCGTAGTGAAATTCCCTCCGGGTTACCTGATCCTTTTCTTCCTGCTCTTCGGATTTCCTTTCGGAGGCAATTACCAGGTGCTCATTTTCATAAGAGATGTTGAAATCATCTTTCTTCAATCCGGGTACGGCCAGTTCAAGCAGGTAATTCTTTTCATTTTCTTTGATATTTACCGCTGGTACGCTGGCCTTGAAACGGCTCATTGGGGCACCCAGATCAAAAGCCGAGGGCATGTCAAATAACCTGTCAAACAAATTGTCAAAGGCAGGTACTTGAGATTTTTTTCCGTTGTTTGCTACTTTCATCAGTGTCATGGCTATAATAGTTTTGGTTTTACAATGCTTTTTTTCTTCTAAAAAACAAACCAAATGCCATTTTTAAAATGGCCGTAAACCATTGAAAAATAAGACAATAAGACATATTTATTCGCATAAGGCAGTCAAAATGTCTAATTATATTTTGAAATAATGCCAAAATGTCTTTCGGAGAATCAATCGTAAAACAGGCCGGGAAGCCAAAGGCTCACAGCCGGAACATAGGTCACCAGTACCAGCACCAGCAAACTCACTAAGAGGAAAGGCAATCCGGCACGAGCAATTTTCTCCAAAGACACTCCCCCGATACTTGAGGCGACAAATAAACATACGCCTACAGGAGGCGTGGTAAGGCCGATGACCAAATTCACAACCATGATAATGGCAAATTGAACGGGATCTACCCCAACCTGAACCGCCACGCCTAACAAGACCGGAAACAATATCAGCAGCGCAGCGATGGTTTCCATAAAAGCCCCAACGAAAAGTAACAACAAATTAATCAGTAATAGCAATACCCACTTGTTTTCCGTCAGTTGCAGCAGCGTGGTGGCGATCTGTTGGGGTAACTCTTCCACCGTCATGATCCAGGCAAAAAGGTTGGCAAAGCCCACCAGCACCATTAAGGAAGCGGTTGTTTTGGCCGATTGTAATAAAATTTTCGGTATGCGTCTAAAGGTCAAGTCTTTGTACACCCAAAGGCCTATACCCATCGCATAAATTACCGCCACGATGGATGCCTCGGTGGGCGTAAATACACCGCCAATGATACCAAATAGGATCAGCAAGGTCATCATTATCGCCCAAAAGGCCTGCATGAAACTTTTGAAAATGAACATCGGCGATTTCCGATCGCTTTTGGGATAGTTTTTCTTGACAGCTATAAAATAGGCGGTAAGTAAAAATCCCAACCCCAATAATAAGCCTGGGACGATGCCGGCAACAAAGAGCTTTCCGACAGACAGCCCGGTTAAGGTGGCCGCTATGATCATGGGAAGGCTGGGGGGGATGATGGGACCAATGGTGGAAGACGAAGCGGTAATGGCGCAGGAAAAGGGTGCATCGTAGCCTTCCTTTTTCATCGCAGGAATCATAACCGATCCGATGCTGGCCGTATCTGCTATGGCCGTTCCCGATATCCCCCCAAAAAGCATGGATGCCCCCACGTTGGCTAAGCCTAAGCCGCCCCGAATATGACCCAACAGGGCATTGCAAAAATGAATGATCCGCTGGGTAATACCACCTGCATTCATCAGGTTGCCCGCCAGAATAAAACCCGGAATGGACAAAAGGACAAACACATCAATACCGGCATACATTTTTTGCGGGATGACCATCAGTGGGATATCGCTAAAAATAAGATAGGAGAAGGCAGAAATGCCCAGAGCAAAGGCAATCGGGAACCCCAAAATTAATAGCAAAAGGAATACAATGAAAAGAAGGGCGGTCATTTCAGCTTTTTTAGTAGTTCCAACAAAGCGTACAGGCTGGTAAATAGCCCCATTATCGCCATGGCCGCATACATAAAAGCCATGTTGAGGTTCAGGGCAGGGGATTTCTGCAGGCTGACAATATCCATTAATGGCAGGCTAAAGATAAATTGGGTGCCCATTATGATCAGGATGAACAGTAATATTACGGCTTGCATGCGGGCTTTTGCCTTAGGGGAAAGCCTGTCCAGAAAGGTATTGACACTGACGTATCCCTGGTCCTTTATGGACAGGGCAGCACCTACGCTGACCAAGTAAATAAAGCTAAAACGTGCCAACTCCTCCGTCCAGTTGGGTGCCCAGGGTAAGGCATACCTGGCCACGACCTGAAGTAGTACCACGGCTATCATCACCATAAAACTCAGACTTACAAAGTGGCCGAGTATTTTGTCCAGCAAAGGGAAATTGGTTTTCATCATGGTACTTCCTGAATTCTTCTTAGCAAATCAATTTGTTCTTCGTTAAAGGCCTGCATGACTGCCTTTGTAGCGGCTTCTCTAAAGGCATTTTTATCCACCTCGATAAATTCCATCCCCTGATCCAGCAGAAATTGGTAGTCTTTTTTTTCCTGAACCAGAAACAATTCGTGTTCGTATTCCTGCATGATCCCCGCAGATACATCAATAACCTCCTGTAAATCCGGAGGCAACATTTCGTATTTTTTATTGCTCATGACCACGTAGGCCCAGCTCTTGACATGCTCGGTCAGCATGCAATACTTTTGCACCTCGTACAAGCCCGCGTCTTTGATCAGCGCAAAGGGGTTTTCCTGTCCGTGAATGGTGGATTGTTGCAGGGCGGTGAATACCTCCGAAAACGCCATCGGGGTCGGTTTGGCACCCAGAGCACTCCAGGTGTCCACGAACAAGGATACCGCAGGTACCCGGAGTATCATTCCCTGCAAGTCATCCGGATGGCGGATCGGCCGGTTGGCGGTAAGGTTTCTGGCTCCTCTTTCAAACCAGGCGATGGGACGAAATCCCGCTACGTCCAGAATGTGTTGCTCGATTTCTTCTCCCAGGGGTCCCCCGGCTACTTTCTTGAGATGATCAGAATCACGGATGGCAAAGGGCGTGGCGCACAAGATGGATTTGGGAAGGCTCCAGCTTTGTAAGGATTCTCCTGTAATCATGATATCGGCACTGCCTACCAGGAGACCTGTGAGTACGTCCATCTCTTTTCCCAACTGCTCGTTTGGGTAAACAATGACTTCTATCCGGCCCTCAGATCGTTTTTTTACCTCTTCGGCGAATTTTAAGCTGGCTTTATGCCAGCCATGTTCCCGGTTGGCCAGATGACCAAAGCGCAGGGTATATTCAGGTTTTTTATTCCGGTCAGCTTGGCATCCTAGCAGGTGTAATAGAAAAACGAGTAGAAATACCTGAAAACAGCCTTTTGGGTTCATAGATACAGCCTTCAAACAAGTTAGTATGGGTTCATTCAATGGAAATTGACTCCAAAGTACAAAAATTATTTTCCCAGGACATTTTATTTTCAAAATTTCGCCCCCACGACCACTGTTTTTTTGACGTGCTGAACTTGTCCGTTGGGGTGGATCAATTCCGCCGACAGAATGTAGTATCCTGCCGTCACTTTTTCGCCGCTTTCATTGCTGCCATCCCAGGTGTAAAAGCCCTCTGCACCCCAGATTTCATTCTGGCATAACACCTTTACCGGAATTCCCGTAGGAGAGAAAATGCGTAGCGTTGCCTGAAATCCAGGTGCGGGCATTTTATACGAGATGGTGGTGAACGGCTTTTCACCAGCAGCCATGGGAATAAACACCTCGGGCGACAACTGAATGCCAAATCCAGCATTATTCTGCTCGTACACCTGGGAGTTTTTAGCCCCAGGGCTGGCATGGCCCACATGGGCTCCGGCAGAATGCCAATTCTCCGGGTCGTTGGTAGGAGCTGTGACGGAATACCTTTCGAGCGAAATTCCCTTGACATCCCGAAGGAATGCATGGTGAAAGTCCTCATCGTAATCCATTCGTTCCACCCAGTTTTCTTCCGGATCCCATAGAATGACTGTTCCAGAACGAATCGGATAGCTGGGCAAACTCATTTCCACAAATTTTTCCCGATTGCTGAGGGGATACTGTTCGGCCAGTTTTTGGGAGTCTGTGGTCAGCACCAGGTAATCAAATGGATCCAAAATCAAATCCTGGCCGGAAATTACCCGTCGGTTGCTGATTTCTCCATCCCTTGCATTGGCCAGCTTCCAGTTTTTAAGGTTGAGGTACTTCTCGGAATGATTGTAGATCTCCACAAATTTCGGAACCCCTGTAGCCGGGTTAAACAGAATTTCATTTAGCAGTAAGTCCCCTTCTGCTGCCTTGCCCGGGACCCTAACCAACAAGCTATTGGCATCTGGCGGCAGGGAATTTCCTGCACAATCCTGCCAGTTTCCCACCTTTACTTCGTAGACCTGATTTGCTTGCAGGGGTTCCTGAAGGAGTAGCACCCACTGAAACTGGTCCAGTGAATCTTTATACGAGGCTTTTATGATCCTTTCGGGGGACAAAGTAAATTCGCTGTTTTGGTTATGAATGGCTACCGGTTTTGAAAATCGTAGAATAATTCGGGATTCGTCTTCCAGCACCGCGGCAAGCAGACGAGGTGCCGTGCGGTCGGGAAGATCGTCGAATACCGAGTTTTGTCCTCCGGGAGTCCCCCTATTTTCGCTGCTTGAAGGAGCATAGTTGGTTATGGATACGCAGGGGTAATAGGGGTTGATTACTTCCAGGCTGTACCCATTGCTGCCTATTTCGCTTCCGAGGGGCATGGAAGGATCGAATTTAATCCGGTCTATCAAGGCTCCACGGGAATTTGTCAGGGTCACCACGTCCCCGCCATTCAGTAGCGTGGGCCAGGCCTTAAGCCCCAGTACGTTCCCAAAGCGGGCAAAGGACTCCGCATAAGATGCCGGGCAAAGAATAAGGTATTCACCCGGACCCAGGCTGGCACGCGGGAGCGTGATTTCACTTCGGCTGTTAGAGAGCTTCATACCGCCTAATTGGAAGGTTTTATCGTTGGGGTTAAACAGTTCCAGGTATTCCACCTCCGGAAGCCCGCTTCCCGGCCGGGGTGCAGGCATCATTTCGTTAAGGATCAACTCCCTGAATGCAGGGATTTCGGGTGGCTGATAGCTCAGGCTCATCGCGACAGGATGGATGGTGTTGCCATCCAAATCTTCCAGGCCTTCTATGAGCAAGCTAATTTCCTCTCCCAGCTCCCAGCCATTTTCGAAGGCAAGCAGGACCTCTTTCCCACTGTTTTCTAAGGTAATCCAGCCAGGCGAATCCCCATTCACGGAATAGAATCCCGGCACCACCGCCAGAACCGGGTTTAGTTTCTTGTCAAAATGTAGCAGTAGATTATGTTCCGGCAATAGTTCCACTTCGAGTAGTTCCGGAGCCAGCGGACTCCAGGAAACAGGCCGTAAACTTCCGGGAAGCCTGCGACCATTCGCTCCCATTCGGGCCGGGATCCGTAGCGTCCAAAGAGAACCCACTGGAAGCGGTTCATCGATAATTACCTGAATTTGCTCGGGCTTACTTTGGTTGAGCAGGGTCTCCAAACCCCGATCATCCTCCAAAAAATGAAAATCTCCGTCCCAGGGGGTATTTTTATCCAGCGGGATTTGCTGCCTGAGGTGAAGCAATTGGGCATTTTCCATCCAAAGGTCTAAAATGCCATCGTCGAATAACATCGAAGCCTCCCTGGGAAGGCTGGCCTTTCCGTTTTCGCCCTTAACCGAAGTAATGGAAGCCTGTAGGGTATCTCCAACCATCAGGTTCTCCTGCAGAGAAAGGCTGACTTGATAGCCGTTTTCCATCAGCCGAACCTCCAGCGGTGGCCGCGTGCCGATCCGGTAATGTTCGGGAAACAGCACCGATCCCGGATCCGGGAAATCAGTAAAGGTGAGCTCTATGGTTTGATAATCCAGAATGTCCAGCCTACTGACAGCAAACTGAGAATGATCCAGTTTGTATGCCTCATTCAGGCTTATTTCTCCCGTTCTGGCTTGCACCATGGGAAGTCGTATGTCCAGGATATCGGAAGTCAGTGGCACCTGGGCATAAAGCGTTAAATTTAGCCCATTAGATGAAAGGGAAAAGGTTTTCTCAAGCTTACCGTCAATCAGTACTGAATCGGGCGAATGGATGGCCTTGCTCCAAACCAATTGCAGCTCATACGGAGAAAGCAAGTAGGCAGAGTCAATTTTTGGAGGAAGGGTATCCCAGCTAAAGGATCTGCTAATGGTTTGCGTCATTTCTTCACCGTATAGATCTTTTAGGTTTTTTATTTGAAGCCGGTAGGATTTTCCGGGAGTAAATTCGCTGGAAAACTCCAGCAGCACCCGTGATGGTCCGGGTAAGCTTACCGATTCCGGAGAACCGACACCTTCGTTTACTTCATACGATTGATGAATTGCTGCCCACTTGGGGTCCAGCGCTTTATTGAACTCCAGCATCAAGCTTTGTGAGGAAGGGATGCGTAGCTCGCTTAGTTCTATTTTCCGGGTATCCCAGCGGAAAGGCTGGCTAAAGGTGATCCGCCCCTTCCCGTCCTGATCTTCGATACCGGTAATTTCCAAAATCAATTCCTGGTTTTGTGAAAATTCCCGGTCAAATACCAATAGAAAAGCATCTTGTTCTTCTGCCACCGCCAACACCCGGGCAGGCTGCAAGAAGTCCGGTTGTAATTGATAGTTTTCCGGATTCAGGACCGATTCGGGATTTACCGAACCGGCGAATTGAACTTTCAGAATGGTGGGGGCGTAAAAGGCCAGGCTGTCCAGGTAATTTTCCCAGGAAAAGGTAATTTGTTCGGCAGAAAGAAAATTGCCATACCGGTCCGAAATGCTGTCAACCCGAACAGTATAATCGGCACCTATTTGTAAGGAGGTATTGAGTTGTAAGCGAACTTCATTGGTTTCCCGCCTTTGAGCAGCCAGTACTTCTACCGGTCGATCTACTATTCGATAATTTTCAAACCGGGAAGCAGCGAGGCTATCCAGCTCCTCATCAAATACCAGCAAGAGCGCTTTATCTGATACTCCCCACACGGATGCCAAGCGGGGAGGATCTTCATCAAATAAAAAGGAAACGGTTTCAAAGGACAGAGGCACCCCAAAGCAATCGAGCAGGTCCCCGGGTTCCAATGGGTACCGATTCCCTGAAACCATGGGTTCCGGTAGCTGCAGCAATAGCACATTTCCTGAGTGTTCGATTACCGGCAAGGGCTCCCCGGCAAGCGTAAACGGCGGCGTTTGCCCAAGCTCCTCGGGTAATGCCTTGGAAAATGTAAGCTGAATCCGGTCGGCCGAAAGCGGGAATACTTCCAGCAATTCGAACGGTCGGCTATCCGGCTCCTCGCTGAAAACCGCATTTTCGTTTCCCGGTGTGCCGCCTTTCGCTGCGGTGGAAGCCCTCCAATTGAAGTGATCACTGCAAGCCTGAAAGGGATTGATGCGTTCGATTGACCAGCCTCCCGCTGACTTCTCAGGATCCCGGTAAAAGGATTCGGAATATTCCAGGCTATCTACCAAATTGCCGAATCCGTCTCTTATCTCGATCTTGCCGGAATTATTGGGAAGGGTGCGGAAGGGATTGACGGTGGCCACCTGTCCATAGGCTTCAAGAGCTGGCTTTGTGGCAGGAGAGCAAAGGATCAGGTAAGAGAGTGGTTCGATTACCTGCGTTTCAATCAGCACCTCATTATAGGTAAAACCCCTAAGCCGTAGGGGTTTGTCCAGCCGGTTAAATAGCTCAATGTACTCGGCGCTACTACTTGTCGGCAAAACGGGAGCTGCAGGGACCTTACCTTTTGGATTGGGATCGGCCATCAATTCATTGATGATCAGCGCACCGGCTGGTGTGGGTGTTTCAATGGAAAAGGCGTATTCCCAATTTTCCAAAACCTGCCCCGCGGCTACCGCTTCAATCTGTTCGAATGCCAGCAGATAGTCATTGGTATACAACTGATCAGCGAATTCGAGTAGCATAACCGACGGCTCGGGAAAGGTTACGTTTTCAGGTCTCCCATACCCGTTATTAAGGATAATGGCCTCATTATCCAAGTTCACCGGCTGGTTGAATTGGAGGGAAAGGGTGTTTTCTCCCATGACTTCCAGGCCGTTGACGGCGAGTTCTTCCGTTTGTTCGTTGCCGTTTTGTACGGAAAACCCATCCAAATACACCCGGGCAGCCGTGCCGGAACCCGGTCCGTATACTACCTCCATTAACACGGTTAGGGTTTCCAGGTTCCTGAATTTTTCCGGGATGGGGAGGGAATAGGCCGTATAGGATCCGTCTTCGTTGGGAAAAGTCCCGGCATCTCCCAGCGGAATGCGTTCGCCGAATCCGTCTTCCGGATTTTCTGAAAAGGAGAAGTAGAGTAAGGCCGGCCGGTTTCCGTTCCCATTTTTGCTAGTTCTGGCCTGAAAGGAAATTGTAGGGTTGGATACCCCAACAGTCGCTATTTTTATGTAAATTTGCGCACTGAAACTTGCTATAGGTTGAATGCCCAGGGCATGGGACTGGTTCAGTCCTTCACCTGTCGCCTGAAATACCCGGGAAGATCCGTCACTGATTTCGTTGGCAGACCATCCAGGCAAAAATTCATCCGGGTGGTTCACAATGGCGAATCTTTCTTCAAAATCCTGTGTTTCCATAGGCTTTGAAGAGGGGATAAAGGCAAGGCCTGGGAGTAAAAAAGTAATGAAGTGTCCGATCAAAATGATGGCTTTCATAGATTGAATATAATAAACAGAATATACAACACGCGTAATTCAATGAAAAAAAGTTTTCCTGTGGATTCTTCAGGAAAGTAGAACCGGTCAAAATAATAGTCAACATGAAGTTAGCCGTAGTGGGAGCCACCGGACTGGTAGGCTCGGAAATCTTGGAAGTGCTGGATGAGCACAATTTTGCTTTCGACGAACTCTTGCTGGTCGCCTCAGAGCGATCTGCGGGGAAAAAGATTGCGTTTAAGGGAACGGATTACACGGTAATAGGCCTGAAACAGGCCGTGGCTGAAAAACCGGATATCGCCATTTTTTCCGCCGGAGGGGCTACTTCTTCGGAATGGGCACCTCGGTTTGCCGAGGCTGGCGCCATCGTGATCGATAATTCCTCTGCCTGGCGAATGGACCCTACCAAAAAACTGGTTGTTCCTGAAATCAATGGCAAGGTGTTGCGCATTGATGATCGCATCATTGCCAACCCCAACTGTTCCACCATTCAGATGGTGCTTGCCCTGGCTCCCTTGCGGGAGAAATACGGCATCAAGCGCATCGTGGTTTCTACCTATCAGTCGGTCACTGGAACAGGGAAAGATGCGGTAGATCAAATGATGGCCGAGCGAAAAGGAGAAGAGGCCACCATGGTGTATCCGTATAAAATCGATCTGAACGTATTGCCTCATATCGATGTGTTTCAGGAAAATGGCTACACCAAGGAAGAAATGAAGATGATCAACGAAACCAAGAAAATCTTTGGTGACGATAGCATTCAGGTGACCGCAACGGCGGTAAGGATACCTGTAATGGGGGGACATTCCGAGTCGGTGAACGTAGAATTTCATAAAGACTTTGACCTGGATGAGGTAAAACAACTGCTGTCCAACACCCCAGGTGTTGTGGTAGAAGATGATCCGGCCAATAACATTTACCCCATGCCTTTGAATGCACATAAGAAAGACGAGGTCTTTGTAGGAAGGTTGCGCCGGGATGAGACCCAGCCGAACACGCTGAACATGTGGATTGTGGCTGATAATTTACGAAAAGGAGCCGCTACGAATGCGGTTCAGATCGCCGAATACCTGGTGGACCACAGCATGGTATAAGTGGAGCTGGAAGCCCTATATCATCCCAAATTAATGCAGTTTGTGCAGGATCATCTTGAGGAAGATCCTGCACAATTGCTTTTACAGCATAAGGAAATTCCCGGCCTGGACATCAAGGCTGCCGCCCGACAGATTGCCATGCGGCAAAAAGCGCGGCACAAGCTGCCAGCCTGGGCGGCTCACCCTTCTATTATTTTTCCGCCTGCCCTTTCCATGGAACAATGTTCCTCCGAGGCCACGGGCAGGTATAAATGCAGCCTGGTTCAGGGAAAAACCATGGTAGATCTGACCGGTGGCTTTGGGGTGGACACCTTTTACCTGGGTGAAAAAATGGAGCAGGTAACCTATGTGGAGCAGCAGGAGGAACTGGTTGCATTGGCCCGGCATAACCTTCCCCTGCTTTTTAGCAACCAACAAATTTCATTTGTCCACCAGGATGCCCTGGCATTCCTGCTTCAAACGAAGGATATATTTGACTGGCTCTATGTGGACCCTGCCAGAAGGGGAAAAAGCAATCAGAAATTGTATCAACTGAAAGACCTGGAACCCGATGTGGTGAGTAATTGGGGCTTATTTCAACAAAAAGCCAGCTCCATTATGGTAAAGGCCTCTCCCATGCTGGATATCAGGGAGGCTTGCCGGGAACTGCCCGGAATCACCCAGGTCCATGTGCTGAGTGTCAAAAACGAGGTGAAGGAGTTGTTGCTTATTAACGATGGTTCGGGCCAGCCACTAAGGATTGTCGCCGTGGAAATAAGGGAGCAGGGCCCCAGTACCTTTACTTTTTCACCTCAAGAAGAAGCTTCGGCGGTACCTGTATTTTCCTTTCCCCAAAAATACCTGCTCATCCCCTATGCGAGCATTCTGAAAGCGGGGGCATTTAAAAGTTTTGCTGTAAAGCAAGGCTTGGCCAAACTGCATGCCCACACGCATATCTACACCAGCGGTCATTTTCCAGAGGGCCTGCCCGGGCGTGTTTTTGAGGTCTTGGAGGAAATCCGGCTGGACAAGAAGGTATTGAAAAAGCTGTATCCGGAAGGCAAGGTCCACGTGATTTCCCGTAACCACCCCATGAAAGCGGAGGCGATTAAAAAGAAATTCCGGCTAAAGGATGGAGGGGAGGAGTTTTTGATTGCGGTTACAGCAGTAGATGGGAAGCCAGGGGTTTGGCGGTGTAGGATGATATGATGTGATGATGTGATGATGTGGTGATGTGATGATGTGATGATGTGGTGATGTGATGATGTGTAAACCTATTTCAGGACAAGACAGCTTACCGAATCCGGTTCGAAAACACCTGCCCTGGTATTTCTTCCATTTTGGCTAAAGCCGGGGTTTTTGGAATGCTATTTTTTGGAATGGGCTAAAGCCGCATTCCTATGGAAGGGATTTTTCTAGAATTAATTACATTTTAATGACTATTGAGGTATCCGCAAGCAGCCTAATTCGATAGTAGTATTAAGGTTCCTACAATCCACTATAGCGTCCAATCAGTAGAAAAACCCATATTTTCTCCAATTTGATAAAGGGGGTTAATGTTTTCTTTCAAGACATTTCCAAATTCATCTGGCTTTAATCTTGCAATGCCATTTAAATCATCTTTAAAGATGGTGGTGTAATCGTAAAGTAGGTTTTTATGCTTTTGGTTATTTTCTAGGAAGATTTTAAAAGCCTTATGCTGAATTTCTACAAAGGGATCCAAATATTCACTTAGGGAAGGAAAATTGTTGCCTTTTGAAGAGTTTACGGATTTTGAAGTCGGGATTAAATTCCAAAGCTGGTCATGGGTTACAAAACTCCAGGGAATGAAATGGTCGATGGAAAAGTTTTCCATCGACATTTCTTCATTGGAGTAAATACAAAAAAGATCACCATCTTTTTTAGCCACTTCCTTCCAAAAGAAAATGGCATTTGTTAGCTTTCTTAACGATGGTGGAAATATTTTTTCCGTTAACCCGGGGACATTTGGGTTGTTCTTTTGTAAATATCTTATTGGAATTGGTGGTATTATTAAATACGCCCGAAAGTTTTTGGATTGGAAGCGTTAGATCGGCTGGAATAGTCATAAGGGAATAAATAGTTGATTTTAAAAATTACTAAAAGTCCATTCAATTTCCAACGTTTGCCATTAAGGCGCATTTACTTTCAGTACCACGGGTATAAAGCTATTCCATTTTTTCTTTATCTTCCCTTTCCAAACTAAATAACCCAAATATGAACCGAAGAGCCTTTTCAAAAAAGAGCCTGTCTGCACTGGGACTGACGATGCTGGGAACGGAAGCTTTTTCTTTGGCCGCTCCAAAAGCTGCTGTACGCCTTGGCGGACCGCTGTTTTCCAAACCGCAGGACCCGGAGGAATGGCTTGCCGCTTTAGCCGCTAAGGGATTCCGGGCCGCCTATTGCCCCCTTCCCCTAACGGCAAGCGCAGAAGAGATCCGGGCCTATGAATCCGCAGCCAAAAAAGCCGACATCGTCATTGCGGAAGTAGGCGCCTGGAGCAATCCCATCAGCCCGGACAAGGAGATGGCGCGGGAGGCATTTGAAAAATGTACCCAATCCCTGCAACTGGCGGAAAGCATTGGTGCCAACTGCTGTGTAAATATCAGCGGGTCGAAAAACTCGGTGCACTGGGCAGGTCCCCACCAGGATAACCTGACACGGGATACCTTTGATGAGATCGTGGAGGTGACCCGGAAAATCATCGATGAAGTGCAGCCTGAAAGGACCTATTTTGCGCTGGAACCCATGCCCTGGGCGTATCCCGACTCGGCGGACAGCTACCTGGACCTGGTACGGGCGGTAGACCGAAAGGCGTTTGGCGTGCATATGGATCCCATGAACCTGATCATCACCCCCAACTTGTACTATGGCAATGCAGCCCTGATCCGGGAATGTTTCCGGAAACTGGGACCCCATATTCGGAGTTGTCATGCCAAGGACATTCAGCTACGGGAAGATTATTACATGCCCCAATTTTCGGAGGTACGGCCGGGCCTGGGTGTGTTGGATTATCAGGTATTCCTGCAGGAAGTTAGCCGGCTTACGGATATTCCGTTGATGATGGAACACCTGAGCTCCGAGGAGGAATACGATCTGGCTGCGGACCACATCCGTTCGGAAGGGAAAAAAGCTGGGGTATCTGTTTAGGGCATTCCCTTTTCCAGAAAAATCCAGGCGAGCAGAAAGATCAGTGCCGGTATTCCGTAATATTGTAATACCAGCAAGCGGTTGTTGCGGTGCAAAAACCACAGCACATATACTGGCCGTATAAAGCCAAGCATCAACGCAATAGCCGCCAATAGCGTCAAAATTTTAAGGCTGGCTAACAGGGTTTCCATGGCGTGTGTGCAAAAATCAATCTTTATTGAAAATAAAAAAAGGCTGTCATTTTTAGGGGACAGCCTTTATTTGTTGGAATCAATTTAAGCGGATTATTTTTTCCGTTTGATCTCTTCCATTTTATATCCTTCAAAGGTATCTCCTACCTCGATATCATTGAATCCTTTGATGGAAACACCACATTCGTACCCGTTTTTCACTTCGTTTACATCGTCCTTGAAGCGTTTCAAGGCACTGATTTCTCCTTCGTGAATCACGATACCGTCGCGGATAATCCGGATTTTATTTTTCCGGTGAATGTAGCCATCCGTCACGTAACTACCTGCCACGGTACCTACTTTGGAAATCTTAAACACCTCGCGGACTTCAATATTTCCGGTAATAACTTCTTCGAACTCAGGCTCCAGCATTCCTTCAATGGCATCTTTGATCTGGTTGATGGCATCGTAGATGATGGAATAGTGTCTGATTTCGATTTCTTCCTGTTCTGCCAGGCGTTTGGCATTGGCTGATGGCCTTACCTGGAATCCCAGGATAATGGCATCCGAAGCGGAAGCCAGCAAGACATCGGACTCGGAAATCTGTCCCACACCCTGGTGGATGATGTTTACTTTTACTTCTTCCTTGGACAATTTGAGTAAGGAATCGGACAGGGCTTCTACCGAACCATCCACATCACCTTTGATAATGATGTTGAGTTCTTTAAAGCTACCAATGGCGAGTCTCCTGCCAATTTCATCCAGGGTGATGTGCTTCTTGGTTCGAAGGCTTTGTTCCCGCTGAATTTGCTCTCTTGAGTTGGCAATTTCCCGGGCTTCTCTTTCCGAATCGTAGACTTTGAATACATCTCCTGCTTGTGGGGCTCCACCAAGTCCGAGCACCTGAACCGGAGTAGAAGGACCTGCCTCCTCTTTTTTCTGTCCCAGATGATCAAACATGGCCTTTACGCGGCCATAGTGTTGACCTGCAAGGATGGTATCTCCAATGCGAAGGGTTCCTGCCTGGACCATTACGGTGGAGACGTAACCCCTTCCTTTGTCCAGGGAAGCTTCCACAACCGTTCCCACGGCGTTTTTCTTTGGATTGGCCTTGAGTTCCAGTATTTCGGATTCCAGCAGTACCTTTTCCAGCAAGTCATCTATTCCGGCACCTGTCTTGGCAGATATTTCCTGGGATTGGTATTTTCCACCCCAGTCTTCTACCAACAGGTTCATATTAGCCAATTCCTCCCTGATCTTATCCGGGTTGGAATTAGGTTTGTCCACCTTGTTAATGGCAAAGATCATCGGTACGCCAGCCACTTGTGCGTGGTTAATGGCTTCTTTGGTCTGTGGCATGACATTGTCATCCGCAGCGATAACGATGATGGCCACATCCGTGATTTTAGCTCCCCTGGCTCGCATGGCGGTAAAGGCTTCGTGGCCGGGAGTATCCAAAAAGGCGATTTTGTGTCCGTCGGTGGTTTCCACATCATAAGCCCCGATATGCTGGGTGATTCCTCCGGCTTCGCCGTGCGTTACCTTGGATCTTCTGATATAATCCAGCAAAGAGGTTTTACCATGATCTACGTGACCCATGATGGTCACAATGGGGGCCCTTTCGATCATCTCTTCCGGATCCTCTTCCACCTTAATTTCGGCTTCTTCTTCGTCGGATTTGGTGAATTCTACATCGTAGTTGAATTCATCGGCAATAATCGTGATGGCTTCTGCATCCAGTCGCTGGTTTATGGATACGAACATCCCCAGTCCCATGCAGACGGATATTACCTCATTGACGGAGACATCCATCAGGGATGCCAGGTCATTGGCAGAAATAAATTCGGTTACTTTTAATACTTTGCTTTCCTCAGGAGCATCGCTAACCTCTTTGGATCGATCCGAACGTTTATCCCTACGGTTTTTTCCTTTTCCTCCGGATCTACCGCCGCCTTGTAGCCTGGCGAGGGTTTGTTTGATCTGATCCTGAATTTCTTTTTGTGTCGGTTCCTCTTTTTGGAAACGAGCGTTTCCGGCACCTCTTGCGCCAGGTCTTCCCGCAGGACCCCTGTTATTGCCTTTTCGGGCACCTTGTCCAGGCCCCTTTCCTGCGCCACCAGCTGCAGGCCGGGCACCTGCGGCACCGGCTGCAGGGCGGTTGTCAATACGTTTTCTAGGTCGCTTCTTCTTCTCTTTATTGCGCTCATCAGAAGAGGCTACCGGCTTGGTTTTCTTCTTCGACTTGTCTTTGGGAAGTTCTATTTTTCCCAGTACGGTCAAGCCTTTCAGGGAATCTGCTTTAGCAGAAATGACCCTGTTTTCAGAGGTTTCGGCTGGTTTTTCTTCTTCTTTGGCAGGCTTTTCGGGCTCTGCTGATTTTTTTTCTTCTGGAGCTTTCTCAGGAATAGGTTTTTGCTCCGCTGCTTCAGGTGTTGGTGCTACCGGTTTATCTTCGGTGGGTTTCGCCTCAGGGACTTCCGGTTTTTCTTTCTCAGGAGGTGTTGCTTCTGGTTTTTCTTCTTTCGGCTTCTCTTCCTTTTTCTCCTCTTTTTTGCTTTCCTTAGGTTCTGGAGCGGGAGCAGCTGCTTTAGGTTCCGGCGTTTTAGGTTCCGGTCCTTTCGGCTCCGGTGCTTTTGGCTCCGCCGCTTTTGGTTTTTCCTCCTTTTTGGGTTCTTCCGGTTTGGAAGGCTTCCCTTCCAAATCGATCTTCCCCACCACTTTTATGCCCTGAAGCTTGGGCGCTTCAGTGGAAATTTTGTCAGTATCTTTTTCGGAAGCTGGTTTTTCTTCCTTTGGACTGGGAGCGGGCTTTTCAGGTTCAGGTTTTTTTATCTCCTTCTCCGGTTCGGACTCAGATTCCGCCTTGATCGTAAAATTTTCATTGTGTCTTTTGCCAATGGAAAGATGGGAGGCCTCTTCCTTCTCCTGGGCAGAAGACCTAAACTCCTTGGCAAGCATATTGAAATGCTCCATGCTGATCTTAGAGTTCGGGTTTCCTTCTACCTCAAAGCCCTTCTTCGCCATGGACTCAACGATGGTCGCTACACCGACGTTGAGCTTTCTGGCTACCTGGCCTAATCGCATCATTTTTTCTTCTGACATACTAATACCTATTCCTGTATTTTATTCTAATGCAAATATAAAGGGGATAACGAATAATCTATCGTTATTTGCTATTCAAATTCTTGTTTTAATATTTTAAATACATCATCAATCGTTTCTTCTTCCAGTTCGGTTCTCCTCAAAAGGTCTTCTTTGGTCAGCGCTAATACGCTTTTTGCGGTATCCAAACCTGTTTTTTTCAGTTCCGCTATGACCCAACTTTCAATTTCGTCAGAAAATTCGGACAAATCCACATCTTCCTCCTCTTCGTAACCAGATAATTCCCTGAATACATCGATCTCATAGCCGACCAGACGGCTGGCCAGGCGGATATTAAAGCCTCCTTTACCGATCGCAAGGGATACCTGATCCGGTTTAAGGTAAACGGATATCCTTTTATCCTCTTCACTGACCTGAAGGGAAGATACTTTTGCCGGACTCAAGGCCCTGGATACGTACAGGTCCAGGTTTTCCGTATAATTGATAACGTCAATATTTTCATTTTGCAATTCGCGGACCACAGCGTGAATCCTGCTTCCTTTCATGCCCACACAGGCACCTACCGGGTCGATGCGGTCATCATACGACTCTACCGCAACTTTTGCTCTTTCACCAGGCTCCCGAACGATCTTTTTGATAGTGATCAGGCCATCGTATACTTCTGGCACCTCGTTTTCAAAAAGACGCTCCAGAAAGATCGGAGAGGTTCTGGACAAAATGATTCGTGGATTCCCATTGATCATTTCTACCTTATGCACAATCGCCCTTACCGTATCCCCCTTTCGGAAACGGTCTTTGGGGATTTGTTCGCTCTTAGGCATGATCAGTTCGTTTCCTTCTCCATCCATCAGCAGGATCTCTCTTCCGAGAATCTGGTAGACCTCTGCATTGATGATTTCGCCTACCAACTCTTCGTACTGATTGAAAAGCAAATCCTTTTCCAAATCCTTGATGCGCTGGATCAATGTCTGTCGCGCCATCATCACGGCTCTTCTGCCAAAATCTTCCAATTCGATTTTTTCGTAGGCTTCTTCTCCCAATTCAAAATCGGGCTCAATTTTCTTTGCCTCTGACAAGCTTATCTTATCGTAATCCCAGATATCCTCCGAGTTATCGTCTACAATCTCCCTGATTCGGACGATCTCCAAATCCCCTTTATCAGCATTGATGATCACGTCAAAATTTTCATCTGTTTCGTACTTTTTGCGAATCATTGCTCGAAATACATCTTCAAGAATGCGGATCATTGTTGGTCGGTCCACATTTTTCGATCTTGCAAACTCTGCAAATGATTCAATCAGAACTTTAGCATCCATTGTTTTTATTTGAAAGAGACTACTACTATTGATTTCCTAATTTGTTCAAAGGGCAGGTCGAGACTTTCTTCAACCGCCTTCTTTCCTTTTGCTTTTTTCTTTACCAAGATGCGGATACCCCGCTGGTCCACTGCTGCCAACTTTCCTTCAATGGTGTCGTTATTTTCCAAAGTAACTTTCAGGCTGCGACCCACATTTTTTTGATATTGCCTTCTGGAACTCAATGGAAAATCCACGCCGGGAGATGATACCTCCATAACATAGGCGGTGTCCATTAGCTCTTTGGCCTCAATCTCTTCCCCTACTGCCCGACTGACAGCGGCACAGGTATCAATGATGACCCCTTGATCCGAATCAATCAATATGTGAAGGGATTTTTTTGGGCCTTTTTCGACGATTTGAATGTCGACCACAAAATGGCTGGCATCCGGAAGGTGTTTTTCCACTATTTCCTCTATCGTTTGCCTCAAATTCATATCTTTTTGCTTACTTGCCCCAAGGATTTCCCTCCAAATTGATTCATAATGAAAGAGGGGACTGCTTGTCCCCTCTAAGATCACTAATGAATTCTAGCACAAATGTAATAAAATTATTTTCCTAAAAAAAGTATTGAAAGTTTGATAAATTTGCCCCATGCATTCAAAAAAGTTAAAAATATACAATACCCTGTCCAGAAACAAAGAGCTTTTCGAGCCCCTTCGCCCTCCCCATGTGGGGATGTATGTATGCGGTCCGACCGTATACGGTGATGCCCATCTGGGACACGCCCGGGCAGCGGTGACCTTTGATGCGGTGTATCGTTACCTTTCTTTTTTGGGGTATAAAGTCAGGTACGTAAGAAATATTACGGATGTGGGGCATCTGGAGGCCGACGCCGACGAAGGGGAGGATAAAATCGCTAAAAAGGCCAAACTGGAACAACTGGAGCCTATGGAAGTAGCCCAGCAATACGCCACATCCTATCATCGGGACATGGAGTTGCTAAACACCCTCCGGCCCAGTATCGAACCGCGCGCCACGGGACACATCCCGGAACAAATCCAGCTGGTGGCGCAAATTCTTAAGGAAGGATTGGCTTACGAAGTGAACGGCAGTGTTTATTTCGACGTGCTCAAATACAATGAAACCACCAAATACGGGCGACTGTCTGGAAGGGTGGTAGAAGAGCTGATGAGTGGTAGCAGGGAATTAGATGGCCAATCGGAAAAAAGAAACCCCCTGGATTTTGCCCTTTGGAAGAAAGCCTCGCCCGAACACCTGATGAAATGGGAAGCTCCCTGGAGCCTGGGATTTCCGGGCTGGCACCTGGAATGTACCGCCATGAGCTCCAAATACCTGGGCAATCAATTTGATATTCATGGTGGCGGAATGGACTTGATGTTTCCCCATCACGAGTGTGAAATAGCCCAGGGAAACGCCTGCCACCACACCGATCCCGCCAAGTATTGGCTGCACAACAATATGATCACCATCAATGGGCAAAAAATGGGTAAGTCCCTGGGGAATTTCATTACCCTGCAGCAATTGTTCCATGGCGATCATGACCGGCTGGAGCAGGCTTACAGCCCCATGACCGTTCGGTATTTTATTCTCACCGCCCATTACCGCTCCACCCTGGATTTTTCCAATCAGGCCTTGCAATCAGCCCAAAAGGGCTACAAAAAGCTTATTAATGGGTTCCGAGTCGCAAATGGTCTGGTGTATAGAGAAGATGGCGATGTTTTCATAGATGAAAAACAGGTCGGCCAGGTTCGGCAAAACATTGATGCTGCCTTTGCCGCTATGGATGATGATTTCAATACCGCACAGGCAATCGGACACCTGTTCAACCTCTTGAAAAAAATCAATAGTTTGTACACCGGACAACTGCATCCCGCTCAGTTGGGTGAAGAAGCGTTTAATGAATTGATTCAGACCTATGGCACCTTTATTTCCGAAATTTTGGGCCTTAAGGAAGAAAAGGGGGACCATCAGGAGCAACTGTTACAGGTCATACTGGACTTGTACAGCCGCGCCAAAACCGCCAGAGATTACCAAAAAGTAGATCGGATCCGGGCGGGATTAAAAGATGCCGGTCTGATCATTAAGGATATGAAAGATAAAATAGATTGGGGATATGAAGAATAGTACCTGGATATTGCTTTTGGGATGGGTCCTCTGGTCCTGTGGCGAACAGCGAATATCGGAAGAAAAAGCCGAGGAAGAATTTACCGCCAAGCCGTATCCTTCCTTCAACGCGGACTCGGCATATGCCTTTATTCAAAAGCAGGTGGACTTTGGTCCCCGGGTGCCCAATACTCCGGCCCACCGGGAAACGGGAGATTGGTTGGTGCAAACGTTGGAAGGATACGGTTTTTCGGTTACCGAACAGGAATTCACGGCCACGGCCTATGACGGCAAAGAGTTGGAGCTGACCAATATTATTGGAAGTTTTCGTCCGGAGGCGAGCAAACGGATTTTGTTGGCAGCCCACTGGGATACCCGCAGAATTGCCGATAAGGATACCGAGCGTATCGATCAACCCATAGACGGAGCCAACGACGGGGGCAGCGGCGTAGGGGTCCTGCTGGAAATAGCCCGTGTGTTACATACCGACAGCCTGAAACCAGATGTAGGGATAGATGTGGTGTTTTTTGACGGGGAAGACGATGGCGAACCGGAACACCAAAACTTCAGGGATGGCAGCCAGGTCTGGTGGTGTTTGGGGTCGCAGCACTGGTCCAAAAACCCCCATTCACGGGGGTATACTGCCTACTACGGGATTTTGCTGGATATGGTGGGCGGCAAGAACGCCCGGTTCCACAAGGAAGGGTACTCCATGCAGTATGCTAAAAATCTGGTGGATAAGGTTTGGGATTACGCGCACCGGCTGGGACATGGTAATTTCTTTCTTATGAGGCGGACGGAAGCCATCACAGACGACCACCTATTCGTCAATAAGGATGCCAATATCCCCATGATTAATATCATCGAATACAGTCCGGATTATGGTTTTGGCCATTACCATCATACCCACGAGGACAACATGGACCTGATCGATAGAAAGACCCTATCGGTCGTCGGGGAAACGGTTTTATTTACCCTATACCAAGAAGATTAATTTTTAGCCCAAAACATCCATTTTATGTCCCAGCTCAAACAGATTCGCAGCACTTTTCTGGAAAAGTATCAATCAGAGCCCCTGCTGGTTCGCTCTCCCGGAAGGATCAATCTGATCGGCGAACACACCGATTATAATGAAGGCTACGTGTTACCGGCAGCCATCGACAAATACATCTACCTGGGTTTCGCCAAAAATGCTACCGGGACTTGCCGGGTGTATTCCCTGGATTTCGAAGAGGCGGAAACCTTCTCCCTGAATGAATTAAAACCCCGTAAGGGCTGGATCAACTTTGTCATGGGAGTGGCAGCGCAACTGCTACAGGCAGGACATAAACTGGAAGGCTTTGATTGTGTTTTTGGAGGTGATATTCCCATTGGTGCGGGCTTGTCTTCCTCTGCCGCCCTGGAAAATGGCGTGGGCATGGGCTTGTCGGAGTTATTTGAGTTGCGCATCGAGAAGCTGGATCTGGTCCGGTATTCGCAACAGGCGGAGCATGCCTTTGCAGGTCTCCATTGTGGCATCATGGATATGTTTGCGTCTATGATGGGTAGAAAGGATCAAGTGATTAGACTTGATTGTCGTTCGCTGGAGCATTCCTACTTCCCGCTGGAACTCGGAGATTTTCAATTGCTCCTTTGTAACACCAAAGTAGCCCATACCTTGGCGGAATCAGCCTATAATAAAAGAAGGGAAGAATGTCAGGAGGGTGTCAACCAGGTAAAGCAGCAGTTTCCTGAAGTGAAAAGCCTCCGGGATGTGACTCCTCAAATGCTGGAAAAGGCAAAAGGGGAAATGGCTCCCCTGGTTTACCAGCGGTGCGCTTATGTGATCCGGGAGAACGAACGCGTGATAACTACCTGCGATGCCCTTGCTGAGGATGACCTGGAAGCGGTTGGCCACCTGCTTTACGGCTCTCATAAGGGACTCTCTGAAGCGTATGAAGTCAGTTGTCCGGAACTTGACTTTTTAGTTGACTTTACCCGAGACTTGCCCTATGTGCTAGGTGCCAGGATGATGGGGGGCGGATTCGGAGGGTGTACCTTAAATCTCCTAAAGAAATCTGCTACAAAGGAATTTATCGCCTCCATTACAAGGGCTTACCAGGAGCAATTCGGCCTGCAAATGGAAACCTATGAGGTCAATGTTGCGGATGGGACGGGAATAGTTGAGCTTTAAGGCCTAGGCTTATATTCGGTTTTTTGACCATCCCTTGGTAATGGAAGCCCACTAAGGAGCATTTATTGAATGAAAAACTAACATTTACCTGCCAGGGAGGGGCCATTATCACGATCGATGCTCACCTTTTCTGCTCTGCGCGGAATGAGCTCAGTGGTGTAAAAGGCGAACAAAGAGTATTGGCAGACTGGCCTGGGAAGCATTTATACCCTGGGTGACGGCGTTTTTAGTCGTTTATAAGCGGTTAAGTAAGTCAGATCTTGTTCGTAAAATACTACCCGACACCTGGTGTTTTTTGCCGGTACGGCCCTATTTGTTTTTACATTAAAGAATAATAGTTAGTTTTCGTGACCGATGGAAGGTAAATAGCGTGCACTTCGGCTGATCGTTGTGGGCCAGCCAGAAAACCGAAACAGTGTATGGAAGGAACGAGCAGGCCTAGTAGCATGTTAACCAAAAAATCAATAAATTGAGAAGAAATAACAAGGCTATGACCCGTTTTCAGACCATCATTAATGAAATCAGCCACCTAAACCAGGAAGAACTGGAGCTTTTGCTAAGGGAAGTGATTCAGCGCATCGATCAACAGAAAAAAGTGGAAGCCATTCTCGATGAGTACATGGGAATAGGCCAGGGTGTCTGGCAGGCAGATGCCCAGGGTTACGTAAATGAACTAAGAAAAGAGGAGGAAAAGGACTAATTTAAAAGAGGGAAACTGCCAGGTTTCTCAGCTTATCCCGATTATAAAAAAACCTAATGAAGATCTTTGTTGATACAGCACCCTTCATCTATCTGATGGAAAACAATCCCGGGTTTGCCGAAAAGATCAAAAAAGCGATAACGGAAGCGATCGTTAAAGGACATACCCTTGTTACAAGTGTGGTGACCTATATGGAGTTCGGAGTCAAGCCAGAGCGGGAAAATCGCCAAGAAGTGATCCAAAAGTTTGATGAATTACTCTCCAGATTGAACATTAGAATGCTTGAGGTAGATAAAGAAGCTGGTCAAATGGCCTTCCAGATGCGGGCGAAATACCAGTTTTTGAAAGGAATGGATGCGCTGCAGATAGGACTATCGATAAAGGAGAACTGCTCTGTATTCCTGACGAATGATAAGAATCTAAAAAAAATAGCGGAAATCAACGTAAAGACGATGGACGATCTTTGATCGTGAAATTCTAACCACAAGATGTATATGCGGCTATGTGTATGCCGTATGCGCAATATAGGCACACAGTGCATAAACCAACCGAAGCCATTAATTTAAAATGAACAAAATCAAGTTTGATACGAAAAAAGATTGGTTGGGGAAGACTCTTCTCCTCGGACCACCATTGTTAATCTCTACCCTGACAATTTTGAATTTAATTGGTGTCAGTTTTAATCCAGTAATTTCAAATGCGACACCATTAATAATAGGATCCGTTGGATTTTGGATATTTTTTCTTCTTGCCTGGAATTTTACTTGGTACACGATTAATAACAGAACATTGACTGCTCGCATTGCTCTTTTACGCTGGAGGACAATTAAAATTGACGATATACAAGAAATTAAATCACAGGAATTCGGACATTTTATATTTGGACTTTCAAAAGACGTACTGTCGATAAAACTTAAAAATGGAGCAGAGTTGAATATCTCACCTAACAGACCTGATGATTTTATTAAGGAGGTTGAAAAAAGAAAAGATACTACCATCAATTAGACCACTACAATGATGTTAAGGCTTCGGCTCCGCTCAGCGTACGTCGAACTTAGCCTCCGGTACCGCTTTTAAGTCCTTGATTCAATATTTTATTCGATGCTTTCTGTTGCATCAGAAAATTAAAAACAGAGCTTTATAAGGGTGTATGTTCGTAAATATGACCTGACCTGGGTTTGGGTTTCGTTAAACAATTAAAAATATCGGGTTCGACTAGCAACACTCTACCCGAAACACGGTATTTCAGTCCATTTTTGAAAAACCCAAAAAGTTAAAAACAGGGGCATTTCTGGATTTTGGGTCAAAAATCGTATATTATCAAATCTTTTTTCAATTAAACTAAACTCAGATAACAATGAAAAAAATTGGGATGCTTATCGCCCTATGCCTGTGGATGTTTCAGGTACAGGCGGAGCTGAAATTACCGCGGGTTTTTGCGGATCACATGGTGTTGCAAAGAGGCCAGGAAATCCCCGTATGGGGAATGGCAGATCCGCGACAGCGTGTGATTGTCACCTTTCAGGACAAGGAATATCGGGTCAGAGCCGATCGGGAAGGTAACTGGGAACTTAAGCTGGATGCTTTTCCAAAAGGGGGGCCCTATACCTTAACGGTTAACACCTCGAAAGAAACCCTTGTCTATGAAAACGTCATGATGGGGGATGTGTGGGTGCTGGGAGGGCAATCCAATATGGAATGGGCCTTGAAAAACACCAACAACGGGGAAGACAGTATCAAAGTGGCCGATTATCCCAATATCCGCTTGTTTGAGGTAGGAAGGGACCTGAGCCTGCAGCCTCTGGAAGATGTAGCCGAAGCCAAGTGGTCGGTTTGTACACCGGCTTCCGTTGAAAATTTCTCCGCCATCGGTTACTATTTTGCCCGAAGAATTCAGGCGGACCTGGATGTGCCGATAGGACTGTTGGACATCAATTGGGGTGGTACGGTTTCCGAGGCATGGACCAGTGCAGAGGCACTGGCTACGCACGCAGATTTCAGCCAACGGATCGCCACCAATCAGGTAGAGGGGCCTACCGATTTTTCCGATCCGGAGGTCCGGAGGCCGAACAACTGGCCGACCAGCCTTTACTATGGCATGCTGGAGCCGGTGATACCGTTTGCCATCAAAGGAGCCCTTTGGTACCAGGGGGAATCCAATGCCGGAAGGGCCTATCAATACCGGGAGATCTTTCCCCTGATGATCCAGGATTGGAGAAAGCAGTGGGGACAGGGTGATTTTCCCTTTATCTGGGTACAATTGGCCAATTTCAGGCAGCCAAAAGAAGAACCGGGTGATAGCGACTGGGCCGAATTACGGGAAGCCCAAAGCATGACCCTCTCCCTTCCCAATACCGCCCAGGCGGTGATCATTGATAAAGGGGAAGCCGATGACATCCACCCCAGGGATAAATGGACAGTAGGCGAACGACTGGCCCGTGCCGCAAAAAAAGTAGCCTACGGAATGGATGTGGTCTACAGCGGCCCCACCTTTAAATCGATGGAAGTTCAGGAAAATCAGATCCGGATCAGTTTTGATCAGGTGGGTTCCGGACTGATGGTAAAGGATAAATACGGCTATGTAAAGGGCTTTGCAGTAGCAGGAGCTAATAAAGAATTTCATTGGGTAAAAGGATATCAGGACGGAAACCAGATCGTTTTGGAAACCGGAGATATAGCGCAGCCGGTTGCGGTGAGATACGGCTGGGCAGACAATCCCGATGATCTCAACCTGTATAATAAGGAAGGACTTCCTGCTGATCCGTTCCGAACGGACGACTGGCAGGGGATTACTTACGGCAAAAAATAAAGTCGAAAGATCTTAGTCCAAATAGTGTCCGGGGAGTTCCAAAAGCAAAGCATTTGATCCCCGGACACAACTTTTTCACCAAAATTTTATTTTTTCCACGGCAGCTACCAGGCGGTGGGAATAATTGCTCAAGTTGCGCTCGCCTGTTCCTGCCACAGTGTTTTATTGGCAAAACTTCTCGTAAAATCACCTGAATCCTACTACATTAGTAAAGGCTGTTTCGATCAGCTTTGCTTTCCCGCCTGCCGGAAGAGCAGGTTTTTCATGATTAAATAATGAGGAACTCAACCCTTGCTTAAAAGAGTTATATTAGATAAAAACTAGCTGATGACACTACAAACTATTAATATCGACCTGCCCTCAGACATTCTATTGACGCTCAACGAGTCAGAAGTAGAACTTAAGAAACGAATAAAAATTTCGTTAGCTGTCCAGCTCTACATCCAGAAAAAGGTGACGATTGGCAAGGCTGCCCAAATAGCAGGATTGTCCCGGTTTCAGTTTGAAACGCTCCTGTCTGAGAATGAAATTTCCATTTCTTCCCTGGAGATTGACGATGTATTTGGAGATATTGAAAAACTGAAATAACAATGAAGAGCGGATTGGTTATTTCAGATTCAGGGCCAATATTCTCTCTTTCTATTATTGATAAGCTTGAAATTTTAGACGAAATGTTTGAGGAAGTATATATACCCCCGGCTGTATGGGAAGAAATCACGCGAGATAAAACAAAAAATTATTTTAGGAAGATGAATGATTTTTTCAAACACAGGGTCAAAAAATATCAGGGTTCAATGAGCTAACATTTGTAATGGACTATGGTGAATCCGAATCCGTAATTTTGTATAAAGAACTCAATGCCGATTTTCTTCTGATAGATGATAAAAAAGCGCGAAGTATCGCTGAGATGTTTGGGATAAATTGTGTTGGTACAATTGGTGTCCTTTCGACTGCTAAAGAAAAAGGGATCGTAAGCGAATTAAGGCCAATTTTCGAGCTGTTTTTAAAAAATGGTCGGTATTACTCGGTTAATTTATTGAATACTATTTTGAAAAAAATATAATGAAAAAGAAATAGAACACGGGGCATAACAATTGGCAATAAGCCCATTCGGTCGCTACAGGTGAATAGCCAGACCGTTAGCTGTGAAGACGAGTCTAGTAAAACACTCCGACCTAAAAACTCTAAAAATAATTTGCTCTTTAGGACACCTTATTTTCTATTTCACCAAAATTTTATTTTTTCCACGGCAGCTACCAGGCGTCGAATGTCCTCCGGAAACACATGTCCGACATGGCCGATTCTGAAAGTAGGCGCTTGCGAAACCTTTCCCGGATAAATAACAAAGCCCTCGGATTTCAATAATTGGTACAGTTTTTCAAAGGAAAAACCGGAATTTTCAGGCTCATGGAAAGCCGTTATGATAGGAGATTGGTCTTCCGGAGAAAGGAAAGCCCGAATACCCGCATTTTCCATTCCCCGAATCAGGATTTCGTGATTCGTAGTATAGCGTTGATACCTCGCTTCCACACCACCCTCTTCTTCCAGTTCCTGCAAGGCTTGTAAAAAGGCCCGAACGGTATGGGTTGGGGAAGTAAACCGCCATTTGCCCTGGTTTTTCTCCATGGTTTGCCATTGATCAAACAGGTCCAGGGAGTGACTTTTTGAATTTCCCTCACACTCCTGCAGCAGGCTTTTATCGGCCAGTACGAAACCAAATCCCGGCACCCCCTGAATACACTTATTGGCACTGCTGATCAGGAAGTCGATTTTTGGTGCACGGATATCCAGGGGAATACCTCCAAAGCTACTCATGGCGTCAAGAATGAAAACTTTCCTCCATTTCCCGGCCAATTCGGCAATGGGCGCATACCGATTGCGCATGCCGGTAGTCGTTTCGCAGTGTACCATGCCTATATGGGTGATTTCCGGATGGGCTCGCAGCGTTTTTTCCACGATTTCCGGGTCCGGCTGTTTGCCTTCTGAGAACGTCAGTACTTCCAGCCCGGCTCCCATCATGGAGGCAATTTTTGCCATTCGTTTTCCATAAGCCCCATTTGAAATTACCAGAAGGGTGCTATCGGGCTTTAGGCAGGTCCACAGAACGGCTTCTACGGAAAAGGTTCCGCTTCCCTGCATCAATACCGATGTATAACCAGAACCACCTTGACTCAGTTCTACCAAGGAAGAACGTATCTTTTGGACCAGCTCGTTGTAATCCGAATCCCAGGTGCACCAGTCCCGGTTCATGGCGGCACGTACGGTTTTACTGGTACTCAAAGGTCCGGGAGTAAGCAATAAATAAGGATTTTCGGGTATGATCATGATGGTAAGAGGCAAAAATTCGAATGCTAAATATAAGGTTTCCGCCCTACTATTTCAGGAATCTGCCTGAAATTAGTATCTTCATTAGTGAACCGATTACAACATCATGGATAATTTTATTTCAGGCATCCACAATTATTGCGACCGTTGGTGTGAACGATGTGTTTATACCGACAGGTGCAGGGTTTTTGCCATGGAAAAAGAGGATCGGCAGGTAGCTGCAAATGATCCGAAATGGGAAACATCCCTGGAACCCATTGCCAAGACCCTGCAAGAAGCCATAAAACTGCTTGATAAAATGGCCAGGGAAAAGGGAATTGACCTGACAAAAACGGATCCGGAGTTTGAGAAAGAAAGGGCTGAACAAAAAACAGCGGTAGAAAAGCACCCCTTGACACAAAAATCCATGGCTTATTTGGATCTCTCCCGGCAATGGCTGGAACAAGGACTGGTAAAGATCTGCATGGATAAAATTTTTGAGGAGGTGGAGCTGGGGATAAGAACGATGCAGGAAGGAGAAAGGGAAATTTTGCTGCTGAGGGAAAGTCTGGAAGTAATTCGTTGGTACCATCACTTCATTGTTGTGAAAAGCCATCGGGCATTGATGGGAAAAGAGGGGGGCTATGATAAGCAGCTCCCCGAGAAGGAACGGGGTTACAATGGCACCGCCAAAATAACCCGGATTGCTATTGAACGCTCCCTGCGGGCATGGGCAACGCTCCTGGGATTCTTTGAAGAAGAGGAAAGTGCCCTATTCAGAATAATGGCGGCTCTTCAGCAAGTCCAGGCGCAATTGGAACAGACATTTCCCGATATGGATCTTTTTGCCAGGCCCGGATTTGATCAATAAACTTATACTTCAAATAAGCTGATGCTGAAATAGGATTTGCTATCGGTAAAATGATGGTCCGTACTGAAACCTGCTTGAAATCTGATCTGGTCCAGGTCTTCCAGACTGTATTTTTGTGATACCTCCATGTGAATGGGTTCAAATGCGTGAAAGCCAACGGTATGACTAGCCACCTGTACTTTTTGCGCCACTTTACTAATCAGGTAACTTTTCGTAGCTCCGCTGATGGGATCATAACTCGCATAATGATCAAAATCAGCGGTATTGAAATTTCCATTTAATTCCCTATTGATCCTGTCCAGAAGGTTGATATTAAACTTTTTGGTGATGCCGGCGGGATCGTCATACGCTGCCAGGATGGTTCTGGGGTGTTTTTTCAAGTCAACTCCCAGCATAAAGTAATCCCCCTTTCCCATAAAACGTTTCACAAAGCGGATAAAGCCAAGGGCTTTTTCTCCTTCAAAATTTCCAATATTGCTGCCAAGAAAAAGAATAATTTTTGGGACTTCTCTAGATGAAATTTCTTTCAGGGTTTCAAAGTAATCACCGGCAATGGGTTTGACACACAGACCGGGAAGTCTCTGCCGCATGATTTCTTCATTTACCGAAAGAATTTCGGGGGAAATATCCAGGGGAATATAGGTGACTTTCTTCTTTTCCCGGATCATGGCATCCAGAAAATATGCGGTTTTACTGCCATCTCCGGCACCAAGTTCTACTACGTCGTAGCTGGCCTGCGGGAGTTTGTTGATGATGTCTTTTGCCCGCTGTTGTAAGATTTCTGTTTCACAACCAGGGAGGTAGTATTCCGGCAGGTGCATGATTTGCTGGAATAGGGCAGAGCCTTTATCATCATAAAAGTATTTGGAAAAAAGTCTCTTGGGCTTTGATTGCAATCCCTTCAAGATATCCTTTTCAAATGTGTCTGTTGTCATAGGGATTGGGCAAGTCTGATTCCAGAAAAAATCCATCGAGAGGCAGGAGCAAAGAAATTACGATAGCTTTTTCGGCTGTGTTTCGGTGCCGTGGCCACGGAGGCACCTCTCAAAACGTGTTGGTTGATCATAAATTTTCCATTGTATTCTCCCAGTGCTCCCGGGGCTTTTTGAAAACCGGGGTAGGGAAGGTAGGCACTTCCCGTCCATTCCCAGAGTTGTCCCCATGGGAATCGGTCCGCGGCCGCCTCCCACTCGAATTCCGTAGGGAGCCGCAATCCTTTCCATTCGGCAAAAGCATAGGCTTCGTACATGCTCACATGCTGTACGGGGAGAGCGGGGTCCACGGGTATCAGTCCATTTAGCGTGTAATGGTGCCATTCTCCTTTGGTGTGGTGCCAATATAAGGGAGCTTCCAGGGTGTTTTTTTGCAGGTAATCCCATCCGTCGGCATGCCAAAGATTAAAATCCGAATAGGCACCGTCGGCGATGAATTCCATAAATTCCCCATTGGTGACCAGTTTGCTGGCAATTTGATAAGGCTCCAGAAAAACCCGGTGCCTTCCCAATTCATTATCATAACAAAAGCCATCCCCGGAGAAGCCGATTTCATAAATCCCCTCCTCCATGGGGATCCAGGATAATTCCTGGTTTTCCGCCTGCACAGCAAACGACGCTCCGTATACCGGAAAAGTGGGCTGATGGCCTAAAATGTATTTGATATCATACACCAGCAATTCCTGGTGTTGTTGCTCGTGATGAATGCCTAACTCCAGAATTTCCAGGACTTCGGTACCAGCCTCGCCAGAAGAAAGCAGCTCCAACACTTCCCGGGTGACATGCGATCGGAAAGCCATTATTTCCTTTACGGGAGGCCGGCTCATCAGGCCCCTGTTGGGTCGCAAAACCCGTTCGCCCGCATTATTGTAATAGCTATTAAATAAATACGCAAAATCCCTGTCGTAAACCTTATAACCTGACTTGTACGGGCCAAGCAGAAACTGCTCAAAAAACCAGGTGGAATGCGCCAAATGCCATTTGGGCGGGGAGACATCAACGATGGGCTGAGGCACATGGTCTTCTGCGGTCAGTGGCGCACAAATTTCCTCTGTTTTCAGTCGGCAATCCTTGAATTGTTGAAGCAGGCTTTGAAAAGTAGTTTCGGGTTGGCTTACTTTCATTGACATACAATGATATGGTTTTTGGTTTTTCAGCGTAAAAAACAAGAATAATGAAGGGAAGCGATCAAACTTCCCTTATTATTTTGCTTTAGGGACGGATAAAAATAGTATCCTTCACCGGATAATAAAATCAATTACTCATAAAGTTCGACAATCATGTCGATTTCCACGGCGATGTTGTTGGGCAGGGAACTCATGCCGATGGCGGCACGGGCATGCTTACCCTTTTCCCCAAAAACTTCTACCATCAGGTCTGAGAAGCCGTTGATTACCTGAGAATGTTGCTTAAAGGAAGGGGCTGCATTGACCATGCCCTGGGCACGAACGATGTTTTTTACCCGATTGAGATCACCTATTTCGGCCTTAAGCGAAGAAAGCAGGGAAATTCCCGTAAAGCGAGCCGCTTCGATACCCTGCTCCAATTCCAGATCTGCGCCTAATTTCCCGATTACCTGAGTGCCATCGGGTCTATCCGGCCCGTGACCTGCCAGGTAAACCACATTTCCTACGGTTTTGGCTTTGAGGTAATTGGCGGTGGGTGGGTTTGGCATGATCAATTCTATGTCCAGGTCCAGGAGTCGTTGTTCCGCATCGATACCGTCTCCTGTTTGTTCCTGTACGGGGGATTCCTCCGAAACTTCCGCAACCTTTTCCTCACAGGAAAGGAGTAGCAGAAAGGCAAATGAGAGGAGTAATGCATGATTTTTCATAAGTCTGTTTGTGTTAAAAGGTGGTGAATGCAGGTTATTTTGGGCAAATGGTCAATAGAAAAACCTTAGGTCGCCAAGGGAGGCCCTGAGGGTACCATTATTTTCTCTTTTCGGGGGCTGTCCCCTGATTTTTTGGCTGTAAATTTTGCCGTCAGGTATTCTCCCATAAACACTTCGCCTGAGAGGGTATCTCCGCTTAGGTTACCCGTAAACATAAAGGTTACCGAATCGCCCGGTTTTCGGAAATTACTACGAAGGACCACTTTGTTTCCTTCCATGCTTCCGTAAATATCCTGGTGGGCAAAATCACTCATATGGGTGCCGTTGAGCCAGTTTCCGTCCTGCGTCAAAACCCATGTATGGGTGCTTTGGCTACTGAAAAAGGCCATTTCAACATCCCATTTTCCACTGAGGTTTGCGGTGGCCGGAGTCATGGAGTTGTCTATCGCTTTTCTTTTTTCCGACAGCGTCTGATGAATTCGGTCAGCAATCACCTTGGCTTCTCCCTCCTGCATTTGGTTAGGGCTGATGGTGATTGCCGTAAGCCCGTCCTGGTTTCGGCTGCCTACGGCGATCCGGGGAGCCGTGCGGCCAAAGCGTTCGGCTACCTCAGCACCCGTGATATGCAGAAGGTTTGGATCCCATTGAATCAGTAGCATGGGAGCCCGGTTATTCAGGCCATCAGGGAGGTTGATGGAATGCGTCACCCCTTTGATTTTGGTAGCCCGGTCGGCAATTTGGTTGAGCCATTGCATCCAGGTTTCCCATTCTTTTTCGTGGTCGCGGGTGGTCCAGGCTTCCACTGCTGCCAGCATGCCCAGCATTTCCTCCTTACCTACTTTATTGTCCCTTCCAGGGCCATGATGGGGAGAGCTCGCCTGCCAGGCAGACAGCATCAGGTCTTTTCTTCCGAGTAATAGGCCTGCGCATTGGGGGCCGCAGATGGCTTTACCCCCACTGTAGGCCACCATGGTAGCACCCCGCTCAAAATGGACACAGGGGATGGTCAGGTTTTCTGCAGCAGCGTCCATTAAGATAGGGACCTCGTGACTTTTAGCGATTTTAGCGATGTTTTCCAGGGATAAAGGTTGGCCAGTAGCGGCTCCTCTCCCGGAAATCAAGTAGATCATGGCCGTTTTGGGACTTAGCGCCCGCTCTAATTCCTCGGGACTGTCCACCTCTACGATGGTCACGCCGATGTTTCTTACCGCATGGTCATAGACGTTTCTGGAATGGCGGGGGATGATGACCTCTGTTTTGTCCATTCCCGATAAGTCAGGTATTCGGAGGAGTTTTTCCGGATTGCCACCGGTGACACAGGCGGCCGTGGCGTGTTTCATGGCCGCTGCACAACCTGCCGTAATGATTCCGAAATCTGCTTTGGTAATTTCTGCCAGCCGCTCGCCGATGGCAAAGGCCAGCTCATCGTATTGTACAAAATTTTTAGCGGCTGCCGCCATGGCCTGATGCACTTCCGGTCGCTCAATGGAGCCGCCGATAATGGTAAAGGTGCCGCGGCAATTGATGATGGGCTCCACGCCCAGGGAACGGTAAATGTTTTCGTCCAGGGCAAGAGGGCCGGTTGCCTTTTTTCGGTTGTCGATGAGTGGCGACATGCTCATCAGGCTTCCCCCCATGGGGAGGATTGCCAGATTTTTGATCATTTCTCTTCTATCCATATCACTGATAATTATAATTTTTAGCCGCCAGACCGTTCAGATCATAGACGACCTTACCGCCTTTTATGGTCAGCTCTGTTTCCAATTTGTGTTTTCCGTTAATTCGATTCCCGCCAGCATCTACAAAGCCAAAATCGCCTTCCAGTAATTTTAACAGCGTCAAGTCCGCGACGGCTCCTTCCGTCAAATGACCCAAATCCGGCCGTTGGATGACCTGGGCCGCTTGCCAGGAGGCCCGCTGAATGACTGCTTCCAGCTCCATGCCCATGGCCAAGAATTTAGACATGACGTTCAGCATGTTTTTCATACCGGAATTCATGCTGAACCGGTGGAGGTCTGTTCCAAATGTGTGCGGTTTCAAGCCCTGCCGCAACGCCGGAATGGCCTGACTGAACCAAAACCCCGCACCGCCATGACCCACATCGAAATGGACTCCCCGTTCGTAAGCCTCCATTACGAAAGGACGCAGTTGCCCTTGTTCATCCACAATGGGCATGCGTTCGTCAATTTCCTCAAAACTGTGGGTCAAAATATCTCCTGGCCTCATTTTTTCCAATTGCTCGGCCAGGGTATACCGGGGCAGATGGCACTCCACCAGCAAGGGTTTTTGGGCATTTCCCGAAGCTACTAATGCGTTTTCAAAGGGCAACCACTCCGGGCCGGTGTAATGCCCTATCTTGATACCAACCAAAATATCCGGATACCGCTGAAGCATTTCCAGGGCTTTTTCCGGATCCATGTCTTGTAGGTTTTCCTGTGTTGGATGGCCGCTCATTCCGGTACCGGCAATATTTAAAAAAGCCAATACCCGGGTTTGGGAGGCATCGATCACGTTTTTTTTAAACGTTTCAAAATTCCGCCATCCGGAAGTACCGGCATCCACCACCGTGGTGACACCCGAGCGAAAGGTGAAATCATCCGGGGAAACACTGGAAAAACCATCCGCAAACGTGCGGGCTTTGCTCCCTACAAAAACATGAGTGTGAATATCTATCAATCCGGGGCTCAAAATTAATCCGGAGGCATTGATTACTTTTTTGGCCTTTTCGGCGGGAATAAAGCGAGCTACCAGGGCTATTTTCCCATCCGCTATTCCCAGGTCCATGGTGTCCTGGATCTTGTTTTTGGCATCCACCAGGTAGGTCCTTCGAATGAGTATGTCAAAATCCTGGGCAGAAAGTGGCAACCAACATCCAATCCCCAGTATAAGTAAACACAGGTGTTTCATTTTTAGTAAACCATTATCGGTTGCTAATCTCAGTTTCCCAGTGAGGAGCGTTGATTCCGTTCAGATCCCAGACGATTCTGCCAGCCCGTAGGGTCATTTCGGTTTCCAATCGTTGAGTTCCGTCAATTCGCATTCTACGAATATCCTGAAAGCCAAAATCTCCTTCGACCAACCGAAAAACAGCGATGTCTGCTTCCGATCCGGGGTCCAGATTTCCTAAATCCTCCCTATTGATCACCTGGGCGGGATTCCAGGTGGCCCGGAGAATGACTTCTTCCAGACTCAGTCCCATGTTCATAAATTTGGATAGTAAATTGGCCATGTCCTTAAATCCCCCATTCATACTGTCTTTATGCAGATCAGAGCTGATCACATCCGGCAAAAACCCTTGTTCTATTGCCGGTATAGCTTGTCTAAAGGAAAAAGCTCCCCCGCCATGTCCGACATCAAAACGGATCCCTCTTTCCTGTGCTTCAAAAACAAAGGGTTTCACGTTCAGATTTTCATCCACAATGGTTTCCCGGTTATTGGGGCCGTAGGAAAAGGTATGGGTGAAAATATCGCCGGGTCGCAGGTGCTGCATAAAAAGTGCTTCGATGGAATTGGGTGGCTGGTGCTCACCGAAATCAACCATGACGGGTACATTGGCCAGCTTTCCGGCTTCAACGGCTATGTCTACCTGGGTAAAATCTCCCCAATAATGCGCCGATTTAATACCTACCAGGATCTCCGGAAATAAGCGGTTGATCATGTGAGCCGTCATGGTAGGATTCATATCCATCACGTTCTGCTCCTCGAATCGGCCATACATGCCGGTGCCTACGATATTCAGCAGTGCTAATACCCGGGTTTGCGAGCGGTCAATGGTTTGTTCTTTGAATTGACGGAAATTTCGCCATCCCGAAGAACCGGCATCTACGACGGTGGTAACTCCAGAACGAAAGGTAAACCCATCGGGAGGAAGGCTGGTCAACGCGTCGGCGATGTAGGAATCCGTATTGGTGCCATGAAAAACATGCACATGCATGTCTACCAGTCCCGGGGTAATGTACAGCCCGCTGACATCAAGCGTTTTCTTTGCAGTATTGGCAGGAATGTCCTTTTCAACCTTTAGTATGGTTTTGCCTGAGATGGCCAGGTCCATGGGTTCGTTGATCCCATTTTTCGGATCCAGCAGGTGGCCGCCTTTTAATAAAAGATCAATTTCCTGGGCCGCAACTGGAACCGTGCCAAGCAGCAGGGTACAAGCAATGGCAAGCAGTCGATGCAGCACCAAACCAGAGAAGGATTCATAGCTAGTCAATGGGCGTTGGGTTTAGATGAACGAAGCGATAAACGTAGGTTTTTCTTTTGGGAAGTACGGAAATATTGCAAAAAAAAATGTTTTTACAAAGCCCTATTTTATTAAATGCCTGCTTACCGACCGTTTCGCTTTTTATTAATGATAAAATTTTTCAAATTAACAGCTTGCTAACCCAAATTTACCTTGTCACTTTATGAACGAATCCAAAAATGCCCCGAAAACCAATTTTTTGCAAAAGATATGGATCTGGATGCTGGGTATCGGCCCCGGTATTTTCTGCATTGGTTATACCATCGGGACGGGAAGTGTCACGTCCATGGCCAAAGCCGGTAGCCAATTCGGCATGCAATTGCTGTGGGTTTTGGTGCTGAGTTGTTTGTTTTCCTGGGTGTTGATGGAAGCTTATGGAAGGTACGCCGTGATTACCGGGCAAACGTCTATTTATAGTTTCAAAACCAAATTAAAGGCTGGGAAACTTATTTCCTATCTGGTAGTGGGGGGAATCGTTTTGGCACAATGGAATTCCCTTTCTGGTATATTGGGGCTGAGTGCCAATGCGATTTATGAAATGGTTATCTTGTTTTTTCCTGGCATTTCCGGAGCTTCCTACTGGCCGGTGTTGGGAATTGCGATCGTGTTGATTGTACTGATGTATTCCTTGCTATGGGTGGGGCAGTATTCCTTTTTCGAAAAGGTACTGATCGTTTTTGTGACCATCATGGGGATTTCCTTTATTATTTCCATGTTTGTGGTGCTACCGGATCCGGCCCAGATGGTCAGAGGGCTTGTTCCGTCCGTACCGGATGTGGCAGGAGGGAAATTATTGGTCGCTGCTTTTGTGGGCACCACGATGGCCGCACCCACTTTTGTCGTGAGGCCCCTACTGATGAAAGGTAAGGGCTGGGGACCTGCGCACACGCGGGAGCAATCCAAGGACGCATTGACCAGCGCCATTTTGATGCTGGTAATAAATCTTTCCATCATGGCTGCTGCGACCGGAGCCCTTTATGCCGAAGGCAAGACCATAGAAAAGGTAATGGATATGGTATACACCCTTGAGCCGGTAGCCGGTAAATTTGCCGTTGCCGTTTTTATGACGGGCGCATTAAGTGCCGGGTTATCCTCTGTTTTTCCAATTTTGATGGTTGCTCCCTTGTTGGTTGCCGACTACAAGGAAGGGGAACTGGATACCGGGTCCAGCAGGTTCAGGATATTAACAGGAATTGCCTGCCTGGTGGGGTTAACCGTTCCCATCCTGGGAGCCAACCCCATTTTTGCTCAGATCTTAACCCAGGTGGCCGCCGTATTCGTTTTGCCCCTCGTCATTGCCTGCATGCTGTATCTCATCAATCAAAAACAACTTATGGGCATTCATAAGGCGGGCGTTTGGCTCAATATCGGCTTGGTGGCTGCCCTGGTGTTTGCCTGCGTGATTTCCTATACAGGTTACCTGGCATTGATGGAATTGGTGTAACGCTGCTACCGCTATTATTCTTGAGAATCGGTGCGTAAGGAGGCTACTTCTTCCGGCAGAATAGGGCTGGCCTGGTTTTCAAAATGCTGCCGTAGATAGGTTAGCACACTTGCAATTTGCTGGTCATCAAGAAACCCATGGGCTGGCATCACATTATCGTAGCGTTCTCCGTTCACTTCTATTTCCCCGTCCAGTCCTTCAAGTACAATCCGAATAAGGCGTTCTTTATCCCCGGACACCCAATCGGTTTGGTGTAATCCAGGAATTCGTCCCGCCGCACCTTTTCCATCTCGTTGATGGCAGGGAGCGCAATAGGTACTGTATACCTGGTTCCCCTGAGGCTGTTTCCCTCGGTCCATGTTGTCCTCTTCCGGGTGGGGGGTTCGAATGTTTGCAAGCTGTTTTTGGACTTCCATGGCTGCAAGTGATTCTTCGCCGAAAGAATGTTTATCACCTGTAAACAGGATGCGCCAAATCTTTCCCTTATTTGAATCGGAAATATACAGGGAGCCATCCGGCCCCTCGGCCAAGCCCATGGGTCTGAATTCCGCATCGCTGACATTCACTATCGGATTGGTTCCGGCAAAGCCATTGGCAAAAACCTCCCAATCACCGGTAGGTTGTCCGTTTTCAAAGGGTACGAATGCGACAAAGTAGCCGGACTGTGGATAGGGACCCCGGTTGGTAGAACCATGAAAGGCCACGAAAGCACCTCCTTTATACCTCTCCGGAAACTGTTCGCCTTTATAAAAGAGCAAATCGTTGGGTGCCCAATGACCCGGGAATCCCATCACCGGATCATCCATATCCCCACACCTACCGATGATTTTTCCATCGCCTCCGTATTCGGGTGCCAGCACCTTTTTCCCCTGAATCTGATCGTAATAGCAATACGGCCAGCCGTAATCGGCCCCTTGGGTCACTTTGATAAACTCCTCCGATGGCAAAACGGCACTCTCCCATGGAGTAAAGGTTTCCGGATAGAGCAGGTGGAGGTTATCTCTTCCGTGCATGACCAGATACAGGTGATTGTCCTGCTGGTTAAAAGCCATCGCGACCACGCTTCGTATGCCCGTGGCATACAATTCCCCGTCTTTCTGGGTCATTCCCAATTTGTCCTTTGGGAACTTCCAGACTCCCCCGTGTTCGATTAGTTCAGGACAGGGATCAAGGCCTTCGGATCCGGGAATGCCGCCCGGCTTATTTACCAAATCCTGGCAGGCATTGGAAGGGCTGCCAAAGGGGACGTATAGATTTCCTTCCCGGTCGAAGGAAACCGGTTTGGTGATATGCCAGTGGATGCCGTGTTCGTGGTCATCAGTAAGTACAATTTCCATCGGGCTGTCGGGGATTAGTTTTCCAGGTACCAGGCGATTGCGGTACACTACCCTGGCGGCACTATAATATAGGTATCCGTCGTGAATTCGCATCCCGTTTGCCAGACTGCCTTCGTCTTCATATTCCCCGAAATAGGAGATGATGTCTGCCTTGCCGTCTCCGGTGGTATCCCTTAAGGCCACGTTGCTTCCCACTTCTCTTGCATACCTTAATTTAACATAGATATCCCCATTCTCCCGGATTGCCAAATGCCTTCCTTTGCCAATACTATCCACGACTACCAAAGCCCCAAATCCCCCTGGTAGTGAAAGCCCGCCGTTATCCTGGTCCGGTTGAGGTGGACCGACTGGACTTTTACAAGAATAGACTACAAACATCATCCATGTTGAAAGGAAAATAAAATAGATAGACGGCAAAAGAATACGATTCATTGGTGTGTTGCGAATTTTCTGTGTTAATTTGTAAAATTACTTTTATATTTCAATATAAGATTGTGTTATTGGTAGTGAAATAAAATAATTAGAGCGAGTTTTGTCTATTTAACAAGCGAAAAAAATGGCAGTAAACCGAAATAAAAATATTGTTTTTTTAGAAAAAATTCGAAAACACTCGAAATTTCCAAAAAAAACAATAAAACATTTTTTTTAATTATTGTTGGCAGGATTTGCTATTTTTTGATTTTTAGTTTGTTATTAATCCAAAAATTATTTCAACGGTATTTCGGTTGTTTGTGAATTAAATTATTCCTAATATTAAGCCTACATTAATTAAAAATTACCCAATCTAGCCAACCTGACCGAACGTATTTATTTGAGAATTGCCAAAATGAATTCTGAAAAATATTGTCGATGCACTGAAATAGTTTGCTTCGGATGGTTTCCGAAAGGTATTGTTGATCTCCAACAGTGATGGTTAAAATTAAACATTGGAAAAAATTCCAAAATCCAGTTCATTCAATTGTTCATTTACTTATGAAAAAAAGTTTACTAGTTTTATTTCTGGCCCTCTTTGCGATAAAAGGCATGGCTCAGGAACGAACGGTCACGGGAACCGTGACAGATGCAGAAGCGGATGCCCCCTTACCGGGTGTCAGTATATTGATTAAAGGAACCAATACAGGCACCATTACGGATATCGATGGTCAGTACAGTATTAATGTACCGGATGCGCAATCCGTGCTGGTGTTTTCTTACCTGGGATACGAGTCTCAGGAAAGCGTGGTTGGTAACAACTCAGAGATTAATGTAACCTTGTCTTCCGAGCTGGAAGCATTATCGGAAGTGGTGGTAACTGCTTTCGGTCTGGAAAGGGAAAAGAAAGCACTTACGTACACCGTACAGGATGTAAGTACGCAGGAACTCTCAGAAGCAAGGGAGTTAAACGTGATGAACTCCCTTTCCGGTAAGGTAGCCGGGTTGTCCATCAACCGCTCCGGTAGTGGTGTGGGTGGAGGCACCCGGGTAGTATTGAGAGGAAACCGATCCATTAGTGGAGACAGCCAGCCCCTGTATATTGTGGATGGCGTGCCTGCCAATGGGATTGAGAACCTCAACCCGGATGATATTGAGAGCATAAACGTTTTGAAAGGACCTAACGCTGCCGCTCTTTATGGTAGCCGGGCAAACAACGGTGCGATCGTGGTCAATACCAAGAGGGGTCGCGAAGGCGGTTTCCAGGTAAGTTTAAACACCTCGTACATGTTTGACCAACCGCTGATTTTGGCCAATTTTCAAAACGTATACGGACAGGGAAGTAATGGCAATTATGCTCCCGGATCGGAGTTTTCCTGGGGACCCAGAATGGATGGATCCTCTGTAGCCCACTGGTCTCCGGATCCCAACAGGCCTCAGGACACCTATTCATTCTCTCCACAGCCGGATAATATCAATGATTTTTATCAGACAGGCCATAATTTAGCTACGACGCTTGCCATCACCGGCGGAAATGAGCGAAATCAAACCTATTTTTCCTACACCTACACCGACGCTGCAGGCGTGGTTCCTGGGAACGAGTTGGGCAGACACAGTATCAACTTGCGTTTGACCAATAAATTATCGGAGAAATTAACGCTGGACTCAAAAGTCAACTACATTCGTCAAGACATAAACAACCAATTGTCTCAGGGAGAAAGTTTCTCTAACCCCAACCGCCATATTATGCGTATGCCTCGAAACATCACAACGGAGGATTTCGCCAGGTATGAATATGTGAATCAGGCCGGTTTGTTACGGCAGAATTACTTTAATCCGGGCTCCAACGGTGGTGCCAACCCTTATTGGACCATTAATCGGAACCTGAGAAAGAATACTTCAGACAGGTTGGTGGCCTTTTCTTCATTGAGTTATGAAATTGCCGAAGGGCTGACCGTTTTGGGTCGAGCAGCCCTGGACCGATCGTTTGGTACCAGTGAGGAGAAACTATACAATGACAGTTACATCATCGCTCAAAACGGAAGGTTTTCGGTAGGCCAGTCTGAGAATATGGAAATAAACACCGATTTCCTGATCAGCTATGAGAAATCCTTAAGCGATGATTGGTATTTCAATATCAATGCCGGAGGTAATAGCCGTATCAACCGAAATTCGGCGTTGAATTCCAATACCGGTCAGAACATGGTCGTTCCGAACTTTTTTGCCTTGACCAATACTCAGCAGGTGGTTTCAACCCACGGGGTAGGTGCTCCGAAAGATGTGAATTCACTTTACTCTTTTGCACAGATTGCCTGGAAAAATGCTGTTTTCCTGGATATTACGGCCCGAAATGACTGGTCTTCTACCTTGCCAAAGGATAATTGGTCTTTCTTTTATCCTTCCGTAGGCTTAAATGCGGTCGTATCTGATTTGGTAGAGTTTCCGGAGTGGTTCACTTTTGCGAAAGTAAGAGGTTCCTTCGCTGAAGTTGGTAACGACACCAGCCCCTACCAGCTACAACGTACTGCTGCTTTTGCAGCAGGTGGATTGGGAGGATACCTATCGTTGAGTACGACGCTTCCTAACGAAAATTTACTCCCCGAAACCACGCAGTCCATAGAATTGGGTGGTGACTTCCGATTCCTGGACAATCGTCTCGGTGTTGACTTCACCTATTACAAAACCAATTCATTCAATCAGCTCTTTACGGTGGCCTTGCCGGTAGGTTCAGGCGCCTCCAGCTTCTTTACCAATGGTGGGGATGTACAGAACGAAGGAATTGAGGTAGTATTAAACCTTACTCCGATTCGAAGAGCCGATTTTAACTGGAACATCACGGCAAACTTCGCCCGTAACATTTCCATGGTCAATGAGATAAATGACCAGCGGCCCAGCATTGTAGTAGGAGGAGACTTCTTGAGACAATTCAGGGTGGAAGAAGGTAAAATGTTTGGAGAGGTTTATTCCAGAGGATACCTTAGAGACGATCAGGGAAGAGTAATTGTGGGTGATAATGGTGTTCCGAGAACGACTCCTGGATTTACTGTCCGCGTAGCTAATTACAATCCAATTTGGTTGGGAGGTATACAGAACTCATTCACCTATAAGAATTTCCGTGCTAATTTTACGATTGATTTCCGTCAGGGAGGTAGCATAGCTTCGCTTACCAACGCTATTATCTATGCCGATGGTATGACTGAGGAGACCCTGCAAGGAAGAGAAGGTGGATTGGTATTCGGTGAAAACTTCATGGAACACGAAACTGCCGTTAAAGAAACAGAAGACGGTACCTTCGTTCCTAATGACATAGAAACAACTGCCGAGTTGTTTTGGGTAAATATGGGAGGTAGAAATGCGCCGATAGGTGAAGTATTCTCCTATTCAGCTACTAACGTTCGATTGCGAGAAGCAGTGATTGGGTATACCATCCCTGCAGCCAAATTGGAAAGCTTGCCTTTGAACAGTGTTAGTATCAACTTCGTGGCCAGGAACCTGTTTTTCTTCCTGAATGAAGCGAAGAACATTGACCCTGATGTGACAGTTGGAACCTCAGCGGCTGCACAAGGATTTGACTCCTTTGGCCCTCCGACGGCAAGATCCTTTGGTTTTAATGTTAATTTAGGATTTTAAAAATAGTAACGATGATAAAAATATCTAATATAGCGATGGGTTTATCCCTTACGGCGTTGACATTCGGCGCTTGTACGGAAAACTTTGAAGAGTTAAATACCCAACCCAATGCGATTGTAGCGTCCAACCTGGACATTGGTCTGTTGGGACAGGCTTTTGCCAATGCACAAGGTCGGGCGATGTATCTTGCCCCTGGAGGTAGTACGGCTGGCTTTCAGACTGCTCAAAGCTTGTTTGCAGATTTATACGCGCAGTATTTTGCCACCACGCAGGTGAACTTTGATTCTGACCGTCACATACAGGTGGGCGGCTGGTCAAACGGTGCCTGGAATTATTTCTACGGTCAGGCAGCTCCCGTTATTCAGTTTGTGGAGGAATTTACAGAGGAAAACGAACTTCCCCTGGAAAATGCCTTTATCAAAGTATGGAAAGTACAGGCTTACCACCGTATTTCCGATTATTGGGGACCGATTATTTATTCCTCTTACGGAAACGGTGAGACAGTGGTGCCTTACGATTCTCAGGAAGAGGTATACCGGGATTTATTCACGGTACTCGATGAAGCCGTAGCGGTGTTAAAGCAAAATACCGGTGGAAGTGCCTTTGTTGGGCATGACCAGATATTTGGGGGATCTGCCGATAAGTGGTTGACCTATGCCAATTCCCTGAGGCTTAGATTGGCCATGCGGGTGAAGTACGCTGATCCTGCACTAGCCAAGACTGAGGCAGAAAAAGCCGTGGCCGATGGTGTCATGGAATCGAATGATGACAGTGCCTTTATCAATACCACGGTACAGTCTAGAAACCCCTATTGGATTATTACCAACTGGGGTGAATTCCGAATGAGTGCCTTGATGGAAAGTGTAATGGTGGGTTATGATGATCCGCGTACCGGAGTTTATTTCAGTGAAACGGTTGATTATCAGGAAAGCGGAGAAGGCCAACCTTACAAGGGTTTGAGAAACGGACTTTCCCGTGAAGATTTGGGAGAAACCGGTTGGAACGACGCACACTCAGATATGGGTGTTATCTTCTTGAATGAAGGTAGGGGTGGAAGTGCTTCCGGTGAGCCCTGGAGAGTCATTAGTGCTGCTGAGGTTCAGTTTTTGCTTGCCGAAGGGGCACTGGAAGGCTGGGCCATGGGTGGCTCTGCACAGGAATACTATGAGAAAGGTATCGAATTGTCCATGTCTGAGCCTAGAATTGGAGCAGAACCTGCTGCTATTCAAGACTATATCAATAGCGACAACACACCAAAGCCGGTAATGTTTCCCAATAATCCGGAATGGAACCTGGGACCCAATTCCAATGTGCCAGTAGCTTTCTTAACCGGAGGCACCAAAGAAGAACAACTGGAGCAGATTTGTACCCAGAAGTGGGTTGCTATTTATCCGGATGGATGGGAAGCCTGGGCGGAATTGAGAAGGACCAATTATCCTACTCCATACCCAAGACTTAATTCTGATAATGAAGACGTTCCCAGGGACATGGTGATGCCAAGGTTGATCTTTGTTCAAGGAGAATACGATAATAACAACGAAGCGGTTACTGCTGCAGAGGAGTTGCCGGAGTTGACAAGCAGGGGAGGTAACACCAACGGAACCAAACTGTGGTGGGATGCCAAACCCGAGTAAGCTTAGTAAAACTTATTAATTAATTAAATAGAAAAGTGCCGTTCTTAACGGCACTTTTTTAATTTGCATTCAAATCAGCAGGTATGATACGTCAATTCAGCCTTTCCTATTGGCTATTCGTTTTTCTTGTGGCAATTTCCTGTACGCAAGAAAACCCCAATGCCGTTTTTACTGAGTTACCATCCCGAAAAACGGGCATCGATTTCAAAAACCTCGTGCGCGAATCGGATGACTTTAACGTATTGACTTACGGTTACTTTTATCAGGGCGGTGGTGTAGCCGTTGGAGATATCAATCAGGATGGATTGCCGGACATTTATTTTACCGGCAATATGATGGCTAGTAAACTGTACCTGAACAAAGGAAATTTTGAGTTTGAAGACATTACAGCGTCTGCAGGTGTGGCTGCAGCCGGTCTTTGGAATACGGGCACTACCATGGCTGATGTGAATGGGGACGGCCTGTTGGATATTTATGTATGCCGGTCGGCCGCCAACGATCCCAATAATCGGAAAAACCTGCTTTTTATTAACCAGGGAGACCTGAGTTTCCGTGAAGCTTCGGCAGAATACGGGTTAGATGATCCCGGTTATTCAACGCAGGCTTCCTTTTTTGATTACGATAATGATGGTGACCTGGATGTTTTTCTTCTGAACCACTCCACGCAGGAGTACGCTGGATTCAGTAGAATTGACGGGTCGTTTAAGCAGAAGACGGGAGAATATCTTGGTGATAAATTGTACCGGAATGATCAGGGTAAATTTGTGGATGTAACCCGGGAAAGCGGTATAATTGACAATGTTTTGGGATTTGGACTCGCAGTAACTGTGAGCGATTTAAATGATGACGGCTGGCTGGATATCTATGTGAGCAACGATTACAACGAAGAAGACTACCTGTATTACAACCAGCAGGATGGTACGTTTAAGGAAAGTATTAAGGAGCATATGGGGCACGTGTCCCTTTTTTCCATGGGAGCCGACGCAGCCGACCTAAATAATGACCTGCTTCCGGATTTGCTTACCATGGATATGATGCCGGAGTTCAATTTTAACCAGAAATCCATCCTGGGGCCTGAAAATTACGATAAGTACCGGGAACTTTTAAATAAAGGCTTTCATGCGCAATCCATGCGAAACATGTTGCAGCTCAATCAGGGGGATGGAAATTTCATTGAGCTGGGACACTATGCGGGGGTGGCGCATACGGACTGGAGCTGGGCGGTACTGGCGGCAGATTTTGATAACGATGGTTGGAAAGACATTTTCATCAGTAACGGTTATGCCCGAAATTACCTGGACATGGATTTTTTGAATTACATGGTGAGCGAACGGATTAAAACGAATCAAACCGGGAAAGAAGAAGCATTGATTGAGTTGATAGAAAAAATGCCTCCCATCTATGTTCAAAATTATTTGTACCAGAATCAGGGAGATTTGACCTTTGAAAACAAGGCTTCTGAATGGGGGCTTCATCAGGAAACCGTATCCAATGCCGCTGCTTATGCCGATCTGGATGGTGACGGAGACCTGGACCTGATAGTTTGCCACACCAATGATCCGGTGAGTATTTATCGAAATAACAGCGAAAGGCTGTATGAAAGGGCTTTTCTAAAAGTCAAATTGGAAGGGAATACAAAAAACACCAGTGGAATTGGTGCCAAAGTCAGGGTTTATGCAGGAGGGAAGCATTGGCAGCAGGAAATGATACCTACCCGAGGTTACCAGTCTTCTGTGGACCATGAACTCGTTTTTGGGCTAGGTGACACGGAGCAGATTGACAGTCTGGAAGTATGGTGGCCGGGAAACGATTATCAGGTGCTCCATGATTTAGCAGTGAACCAGACCATTCGCCTGGACCAGGAAGCATCGCAGGAAGCCCCATATAATGTTGATCACACGGAGCGCGTCTTGTTTGAGGAAGTAGATGGTGCCCTTGGGCTGGATTTTGTTCACCGAGAAAGTTCTTTCCTGGATTTTAGTCAAGATCGGTTAATGCCAAACACGATGGGGTCCATTGGCCCGAAAATGGCCACAGCAGATGTGAATGGTGATGGGCTTCAGGATCTATTTATCGGAGGAGGGAAGGATCAGGCGGGCAAACTTTTTATTCAGAATCAAAAGGGAGGTTTTTACGAATCGGCACAGCCAGGGCTGCAGGCGGATAGTTTGGCTATTGATACGGATGCCGTTTGGCTGGATGCAAACGGGGATGGATTTCCTGATTTATATGTGGTCAGTGGCGGAACGGATTTTCCGGAGTCGAACCCGGCCTACCAGGATCGCTTATATTTGAACGACGGAAAAGGTCGGTTGGTACGGGATATGGCTGCCCTTCCGGAGATGCGGGTAAGTGGCAGCTCAGTGGCCATTGCCGATATCAATGGAGATGGATGGGAGGACTTGTTTGTTGGAGGCAGGTATTGGCCTGGAAAATACCCGGAGCCACCCCGTAGTTATTTGTTACTCAATGACGGAAAGGGGCAATTCAGAGACGCAACGATGGATTACAATCAGGATTTGCTTGCTCCCGGACTGGTGAGTGACGTTCAATTTGCAGACACCGATGGAGATGGTAATGCGGAGTTGATTTTGACAGGCGAGTGGATGGGAATTCATATCTACAAAAATCAAAATGGACGTTTGGAGCTGATTAATGAGGAAATGGTCGAACAAACCAAAGGCTGGTGGTTGCGCCTGGCGGTGTTGGACGTAGATGAAGACGGAGACCTGGATATTGTGGCAGGAAATTACGGAGAGAACACCGTTTACCAGGCGGACCGGGAGCAGCCGTTGCGCGTGGTGTTTAAGGATTTCGATAATAATGGCCGGGTGGATCCATTGTTGACCTATTATAAAGCCGATACTAATTCCTTTGCGTTCAGCAGGGATGAACTTATCGGACAGTTACCCATGATGAAAGGCGAATTTGCCGATTACCGGTCTTTTGCCGAAGCAAGCGTGGAGGATATTTTTGGAAAGCTGGAAATGACGGGAGCCGATACCCTCTCGGCACATCAATTACAATCAGTACTTTTGGAAAATGACGGAAAGGGTCAATTCACGATTCGACCACTTCCGGCAGCGGCTCAATTTTCCCCGCTGTACGCGGTTGAAATGGGCCGATTACCGGTAATGGAAAAGCCTCTATTGCTGACGGGCGGCAATCTGAGTAAAACCCGGGTAAGTACGGGAAGGCTGGATGCCAATCCGGGATTTGTCTTTTCGAGGAACGCTTCCGGATCCTGGCAGGTAGTGCCTCCAGCAAAGGTAGGACTTCCTATTCCAGGAGAGGTCAGGGATATAAAAGTAATGGAAGTGCAGGGGGTAACGCATATCATCTACGCGCAAAATGACGGTAAATTGCGGTTATATAAACTTTCCCAAAGTTCTAAACTTTGGGAAAGTTTATTTTAACGGGAAGGAAAGTTAATTTTAATGGAAATGGTTGGTTTATTCTTTTGGTGGCTTCCGGTGCCAATAGGAAGCCAGTACGGATCCAGTGATGTTCATCAATGGTCCAAAGACTGCCGGCGCTAGACCCACGGTCGCAATTTTGCCCATTTCCTTTGCCAGTCCGGAAGCCAGGCCGCCATTTTGCATCCCCACTTCCAGGGCTACTGTCCGCGCATCCCTTTCAGATAAGCCAAGCCATGTGCTGAACCAAAAACCCAGGTTATAGCCCATAATGTTATGAATAAAGACCAAAAGGATCAAAAGCCCGCCGATATCCAGTAAGCTGTCCCGGCCTGCGGCTGTGATGATCACGATGATGACGCCTATACCGATCATGGATACCAATGGCATGGCATCGTCCAGCCATTTGGCCTTGCCGCTGAGAAAGCGGTTAAACAGCAGGCCGGCACCAATTGGGATGATGACCATTTTTATGATGCTCCACATCATGTCCAGCACATCAATGGCTACAAATTCTCCAGCCAGAAATTTCATTAATAGGGGGGTCATTAACGGTGCAAGCAAGGTAGAAATAGCTGTAATGGTAATAGACAGGGCCAGATTGGCTTTAGCCAGGTAACTCATGACGTTGGAAGCCAGACCACTGGGTGAGCTTCCGATCAGGATGAGACCGGCCGCTATTTCGGGTGGGAAATTACTCAGGCTGGCCAGAATAAAACCCAGCACCGGCATGATGGTAAATTGGCATAGCAATCCGACAAACACCCCCTTGGGCATTTTAACCACCCCTGCAAAATCCTTAATGGACATGGAAGTTCCCATTCCAAACATGATGATCTGAATCAAGGGAGTGATCAGATTGCTGTAGGCATAGCCATTGTATTCTACGAAGTAATTCGGGTAATACATGGCTGCGGTGACCCCGGCAAATATCATGGTGGTATAGGTATAGCCTTTCAGCTGATTGAATCCACGAAATCCAATGCCCAGGAGTGCGAAAAAAAGAATCAGCAAGGGACCTGCCGAGTCGATTTTGCCTGATAAAATAAAGATGAAAACCAGGAGCAGGCAGATAAGGCCTGCTCCAATCAGGTACTTAAAAATCCGGTCTTTTTTCAAGGGGAAACGATTTTGGGTTATTTTGGGATAATTTTTTCAGTTAGATGTAGGCAATACAGTCCATTTCAACCAGGGAATCCCCGGGAACACCTCCGTAGGTAGCCACCGTCGTTCTTACAGGAGGTTTGCTTCCAAATCTTCCTCTGAATACTTCATTCATTCCCTTGTAATCGCTCAGGTCATGCAAGTATACATTTACTTTCAATACTTTTTCCATCGAACTTCCCGCTTTTACCAATTCCTTTTCAAGTTCTTTCAGCACATGATCGGTATGCGCCTTGATGTCGCCTTCAAAATGAGCCCCTTTTCCTGCGATATACACGGTATTGCCCATTTTGGTAGCTCCAGAAAACAGAGGCACGTCCTGTTCTTCCTGTATGCTAAACGCCTCTTTCTCCGGGGCACTTTCAACCTTGGCTTGTGCGACTGTTCCGATGCCGGCGATTCCCGCCAGAGATGCAAATAACTTTTTTAACGTTGATCTTCTTTTTAGTTTTTCCATAAGTTGAATTTGGGAATTGATTTTTGTGTAAACAATAAAACCACGGAATATATGGCAATAAATTTTTTTCTCCAAATGCACAATAGCCTATATTCTGGCGGAGGGTATCCCGGCAGGTTAGGTGATTGCCAGTTATTTGGTGACCATACGTTCTGTGGATAGCACCGGAATAGTTCTGATTTAATAAAATTATTCCTTATATTTTGTGTGATTAATGTAATGGAAAATCGGGTCCATCTTATTTTCTTTAAAGTAGATCAATAGAAACGATTAATTTTGTCTAATTAATGATGTTATTCATGTCCTTTTTGAAAAGTAGCCATTTGTGTGTTGTTTTGATTCTAGTAACGGTATTGGCCTGTAGTCCCGGGAAAAACGAAAAAGAAACCGAAAATATGAAAGAAGAGGAATCATTGTACCTCAGTCAATCGCTTACCAATGGAGGCGAATTTACCACGGGTATTGAGGGCCCGGCGGTAGATACAGATGGAAACCTGTACGTAGTGAATTTTGAAAAAGCCGGCACCATTGGAAAGGTGTCTCCCGAGGGGGAGACCAGCTTGTTTGTAACCCTTCCAGAGGGAAGTACCGGCAACGGCATCCGTTTCAGTTCAAAGGGCAACATGTTGATTGCAGATTATACGGGTCATAATGTGTTGGAAGTGGATATGGATACCCGGGAGATTTCGGTGTATGCCCACCATGACGATTTAAATCAGCCCAACGATCTGGCGATAATGGACAACGACATCCTGTTTGCCAGTGATCCAAACTGGCAGGAAAGTACCGGGCAGCTCTGGCGGGTAGGGCTGGATGGCCAATTTGTATTACTTGAATCTGATATGGGGACGACTAATGGCATTGAAGTCAGCCCGGATAACCGAACGCTTTATGTAAATGAATCCGTACAGCGTACCGTTTGGGCGTATGACCTCGGGGAGTCGGGAGAGATTTCCAATAAAAGGCTTATTCATACGTTCGATGATTTCGGAATGGACGGGATGCGGGTGGATACCGAAGGGAACCTGTATGTAACCCGACATGGAAAAGGTACGATAGCCAAGCTGTCTCCGGAGGGGGAATTATTGCAGGAAATCAACGTATCAGGAAAAAAGCCTTCTAATATCGCCTTTGGGGGGAAAGATGGGAGAACAGCCTATATTACTTTACAAGACGATGGAAATATCGATTGGTTCAGAGTAGAAAAACCTGGTAGGTCCTTTAAGAAGTAATAACAGCTTCAAACTATTTTTAAGACAAATTCTAAAGTCATGGGTGTTAGTGAGCAGGAATACCGCCAGTGGTCACGTATTCTGGATGCCTGTGGCATTGGGGCCTGGGAAATTGATTCAGACCATCAAGTTGTCCGTTTAAGTCCCGATGGGGCAGCAATTCTAGGGGTTACCGATAGGCAGACTTTGTCGATCGAATCTTTCTCAAATTTATTTCAACCTCCTTTTGACAGGACGATTGCATTCAGCCTGGAAAGACTTTTGCAATCAAATCAGGAATTTGAAGAAACACTAGCACTCCATTCAGGATGCTGGATTAGGATCAGGGGACGGGTGATCCCAGACGGAGATTCACCTCAGCCTGGTGGAATGGTGCAATCGCTGTTGGAAAAGGCATCGTCCCCTGCTATTAACCTTTCCCCCGGTTCGGATCACCTGTACCGGTATATGTTTGTGGAAAATCCCATGCCCATGTTTATATGGGAGTTTGATACCCTTCATATTATCGATTGCAACCGGCAAGCACTGCTGAAATACGGGTATACCCGGGAAGAGTTTTTGCGATTAAATATTCGGGACATCAGGCCTCCCGAAGATATTCCCCTTATAGAGAAGCATACCCGTAAGGCGGATGTTTATGGAGACATACACGATAAAGTATGGAGACATCGCAATAAAGCGGGCGAGGTTATGCTTGTAAATATTACCGGTCACCTGGTAGAAATAGAAGGAAGAAGGTGCTCGATGGTTTTGATCAATGACATTACCGAAAGGCTGGAAGCGGAAGATCAGCTAATGGAGAGCCTGAAGGAATTGTCTGATTACCGGTTTGCCTTGGACGAATCCTGTCTGGTGATGATTTTGGATAAACGGAAAGAGGTGGTATATCTCAACCAGAAATTTCAGGATATTTCAGGTTATGATAAGGATTGTATCGACAAAGCTTCTCTTGGCACCCTTTATGATGAGCGGGACCGGGGGTTGATCACCAACTGTTGGAACACACTGCTGTCCGGGAATATATGGCGGGGAGAACTTCGGGGTCAAAAAAGAAAAGGGGGGATATTCTGGGTGGATACGGTGGTCATTCCTTTTCGTGATAATCAGGGGAAGATATACCAGTACATATGGGTTGGATATGATATTACAGAAAAAAAACGGTCAGACGAGTCCTTAATTAAAGAGCGGTCCCTTTTGCGTGCGATCATTGATAACCTGCCGATTCAGATCTATGTCAAAGATACTGCTGGAAAACACATCATCAATAACCGATACCAATATGAGCATTCGCTAGGAGCTAAAACGGAAGGAGAAACTTTGGGAAAAACGGTCTATGACTATTTTCCGAAAGAAATAGCTGATGGAATGGCCGCTTATGACCGGAAAATTATTCAGGATGGCAAGCCGGAAATGAACGTCGAGGAATATTACTTTGACAGTAAAGGTAACCGGGTCTGGTTACTGACCAATAAGGTTCCTCTGAAGGATGCAAAAGGAGAGGTAGTAGGCTTAGTTGGCATGTCGAGGGATGTAACCGATCGGAAAAACGAGGAAGAAAAACTAAAAAACCTTAATGATGAGCTTCAAAAAAAGGCGCTGGAGTTAGAAAAGTCCAACGAAGAACTGGAACAGTTTGCTTATATCGCCTCTCATGACTTGCAGGAGCCCCTGCGAATGATTACCGGATTTTTGGGGCTTTTGGAAAAGAAATACAATCCATTATTGGATACAAAGGGGAAGGAATTTATACATTATGCGGTGGATGGTGCCAGCCGCATGAAAAATATCATCATGGATCTCTTGGCTTATTCCAGGGTAGGTAGAATGGAAGAGAAGGTAAAAGAGGTGGCCATTGAGGAGATCGTAAACAATATATTAGGGTTACAAAAAGAATTGATACATCAAAAAGGGGCAGCGATTATTCTTGGTAAGCTTCCGAAATTAAAGATTCCAATCGCTCCCATACATCAGGTATTCCAAAATCTGATTAACAATGCACTTAAATACCAGCATCCCGAGCAACAACCTAAAATAAAGATTCAGGCAGCAGAAAAGGCAGATTTTTGGGAATTTCAGGTAATTGACAATGGCATTGGCATTCCAGAGTCGTTTCAATCCCGGGTTTTTATTTTGTTTTCCAGATTACATGCCAATAAATCTTATTCCGGATCTGGGATAGGTCTGGCCATGAGTAAGAAAATCATTGAGAACCTTGGTGGCACCATTGGCTTTCATTCGCAAGAGGGAAAAGGAAGCACTTTCTACTTTACGGTGCCTAAATCCCTCCAATGAGTCAAAAAATGCAATGATTTGGTTATTCTACTGATTATGCGGTAGAAAATTTATGGATTGATTGGATTTAGATTTATTATTGAGTTAATTAAATTGTTTTATAAAAGATTAAATAAAACAGCATAATTGGAAAACAGCAATCATAGTAACAGGCAGCGGACACAAAGAGCAGGAAACTGCCTTGTTTGTTTTTTTTAATGGAATGGTAAAAGATCACGAGGGATATCATTTATTATTGGTTGAGGATAACATGGGTGATGTTCTTTTAATTGAAGAATATCTTCATGAGAAGATTTTGAACCTGGAATTGACCTTTGCCCATACTTTTCAGGAAGCCAAGGAAAAACTACAGGACCCGGAAATTCGTCTGGATGCCGTTATCCTGGATTTAACCTTGCCTGATTTACAGGGGGAGGAGTTGATAGTAAAGGTAAAAGAGTTGGCCGGAGATGTGAGTATTGTGGTGCTTACGGGGTATTCCAATATAGAATTTGGCATGAAGTCTCTGGCTCTTGGCGTTTCTGACTACCTGCTGAAAGATGAATTGTCGCCTACATCGCTCTTCAAAAGCATTATTTATAGTATTGGGAGGTACCAGATATCCAGTCAGTTAAAAGATTCCGAAAAACGTTATAAAGAGCTTTTTCATTTAAGTCCTCAACCCATGTACCTGTATAGTTTGGAGACCTTGAATTTTTTGGATGTCAATAAGGCGGCTATCGATCACTATGGCTATTCAAAAGAGGAATTTTTGAGCATGAGTCTGCGGGATATCCGTCCAAAAGAAGAAGTGTCCCGGCTTGAAAAAGTCATTTCTGGGATTAGAGAAGGAAAACCTGACCCTGGCCCCAAGATCTTCAAGCACCGAAAAAAGAATGGGGAGATAATCACGGTGGAAATTAAAGGTAACGTAATCGATTATCAGGGAATAAAAGCTGAAGTGGTATTGGCAAACGATATTACCGATCGGATGCGGTATATTCATGCGATAGAGGACCAGAACAAACGTTTGCAAGAAATCGCCTGGCTACAGTCTCACGTGGTAAGAGCCCCTTTGGCTCGATTGATGAGTCTGGTGATGGGAATGGATAGCCTGGAAAGGGATTTTGGAAAAGATAATTTCCGAAAAATGATACTGGATTCGGCGGAAGAACTGGACGATATTATTCGGGATATCGTAAATAAGACAGACAAAGTAAGTTTAAAGGAAAAAAAGGAGGGCTAATACCACTCCTACTCCCCCGGGTGTTTTTTTTCTGTATTCTGATCAGGTACCAGTTTCGATCCGATCTCTCCCTCATTACCCGATTTCAGCGCACCATCGAGCAAGTCGGTAAATCCGGTCTTGGTCAGGGGTTTTAGTTGGAAAGAAAAAACATTGTGATAGAGGGTGGCTTTTTCCCGGTCCTGCTGGCTATTGGATGATGTCAGGATGATGACGGGGATTTCGATATGGTGGTTTCGCATAAAGCTCAAGATATCCCAGCCACTTACGATTGGCATATTCAAGTCCAGGAAGATCAATGCGGGCTTTTCTTTTTCCAGTGCTTCCAGTGCCAATTCCGGATCATCAAAATCGTAGATCACCAAATCCTCCCGAATCATATTCAGGTATTTTTTATTAAGCACGTTGGTGATTTTCTGATCATCAATTAAAAAAACTTTCATATCCTTCTTTTCTAAGTAGTTTCGATTTCTTCTTTTAGCAATTCGGACCTCTCTATTACCTCCCTTACGGCAAGGTCCAGATCCAAGACGGATTCCTGCATCAGTGGAAGGATATCCGAAATAAATTCACCCTGAGGTATGTCATCTTTAATAGCGATCATTCCCAGGACCCGGGTTAGGGGCTCGCGAAGTTGATGGGAGTTAAATTGTATCAATGCCTTGAGTTTGCTGTTGGAGCTTTTCAGGCGGGCTGTTTTTACCTCAATAGTGGCTTCCTGCAGGCGGTTAAGTTCCCTAATCTCTTCATTTTTTGATTGCAAGGCCACCGTTAACGTTTCCAATTTCTGGTTTTGCCGGTGGATCAGATCGATCATTTTGAGGTTTTCCACTCTCGCGGCGACCATTTTATTTATTACTTTGATTATTGGAATGCTATTTTCCGCTAGTGATACCGTATCCTGAGACCGAATTCGAATGAGGCTGTCCTGGTCCTTGCCACTAGTAAATTTCCAGCAATGAATTTGATGTCCGGTTTCGGAGCAGGTAACCTGTGTGGGTATAGCGGTCTCCATTACTTCGGCCTCCAGGGAGTTAGGGTCTAAATGGCAGCCAAAATCATAGCTGGTGTAACCACCTTTGTCTACCACGATGCCATCCATTCCCTCCGGAACGACATAGTAAAAGCGGAAGTCTTGAAAGTTGATCAGGTATTTTAGATGACGGCTGATTTCACCAGGGAGATTTTCAAGGCTTTTCACTTTTGAAATTCCCGCTGAAAACCGCACCATTGCTTCAAACAAGATTTTATAGGCCAGATAGGATTGTGTACCTTCCATCTACAAGGAGTAGCTCAGTTCTACGATTTCGTTGTCGATCTTAATTCCTGAAATATTGGCGATGGTATTTAGCATATTGACCAAATCCGCCTGGGCAAAAAGTTCCTGAATTTCTGATTCCGAAAACCCAACGTCCTTGAGGGCATTGAAATCGGAGTGGTCTACATGTCCATCCGATAGAGCAGCATTGGCCACCGTCCTGACAGCTACTTTATAGCTCTCAGGAACCCATTCGCTGTCCATATTTTCGGATATTAAAAAATCCGGATCCGAACTCAATGATTTTCCCAGCATATCCGCAAATAGTTTGTGCGCCTCTGCACAATAATTGCATTTCCTTTCCGATGATACCGTGTAGATGATCAATTGTTTGATGATATTGGGTACCTCTCCTTCACAAAGTGTCGCTTTTAATTTCATCCAGTTTCCTCTCAATAAGGCTGGGTTTCCTGCCTGACATTTAAACCAGTTTAGCACAAAGGGTATTCCCAGGGTTTTTTTGGTATCATCGTAGATGACCTTTACCTCTTGGCTGGCATCCGGGTACTCAACGATTGTAAAACTCTTATTCATAATGGTATAAAAATTAGTAGCGCAATCCGGTTCATTTGTAAACCGCCTATAAATGCAAAATTAAATTAAAAAATTATTCAAATACAAAAAATAAAATTACTTTTTTTGATATAAAAATAAAATTACATTTTTTTAGTTCAAAGTAGTTTATCTTGTATTCAAGTGCTACCTGGGGCACAAAAAAAGTTTTCCCAATTTTGGGAAAACTTTTTATCATTTTAGAATGGATATATACCTTATTGGATCAGGTCCTGTGCGGCAAGGCCGTTGAAATCATACATAACCTGTCCGTCTTTTATCGTCATTTCACATTCCAGCCGCTGCTTAGTGGCTATTTTCTGACCGGAGCGGTCCCAAACACCGAAGTCTCCCTCTCGGATATTTAGAATCGCCAGGTCGGCAATAGCTCCTTCCGAGAGGTGTCCCAACTCGGTACGTTGTATTACCTGTGCGGGTTCCCAGGTGCTTGCTGAAATTACATGGGGAAGTTCCATGCCCATGGCCATAAAGGTGGTCATGACGTTTAGCATGTTTTTCATGGCAGCATTCATGCTTCCCGTGTGAAGGTCCGTGCTGATGGTATTTGGATAAAGACCGGCGGCAAGCGCCGGGATAGCTTGTTTGAACTCGAAACTGGCACCTCCATACCCCACATCAAAAATAATCCCCCGCTTTTGAGCGTCCAAAACAAAGGGCTCAAATTCCCGGGTTTCCCGGTTAACCACTGTTTCCCGGGCTCCGTTTAATTCTGCGTAGGCATGGGTGTAGATATCTCCCGGTCGCAATCGTTCGAAGAAAAGTTCCCGGATCGACAGGGGCTCAAATTGGGTAGAACCACCGAAGTCTACGATCACAGGTATATCGGCCAGGTTTCCGGCTTCGACGGCCCGGTCTATGGGTATCCAGTCCCTACTGCTGTAGTGAGCCACTTTAAAACCGACGACATACTGTCGGTTTTGCCGGGCCACCATGGCGCTTAGCTTGGCATCCATATCGCCTGTATTTTGTTCCCAGGCACCCCCACGCATGCCTTCTCCAACGATATTCATGAAAGCGAGTACACGTGTTTTGCTAGGCTCTATTATATTTTTCTTAAAGGTGTCAAAATTTTTCCACCCAGGCCCTCCGCAATCCACAATGGTAGTAACCCCGGATCGGAAGGTAAATCCATCCGGCGGCACTGCAATCAATCCATCACTTAGGTAGTGATTGGGTTGTGTACCGTGAAAAACATGGCCATGAATGTCGATCAGGCCGGGAGTGACCAGCAGTCCATCGGCAGGGATGACTTTTTTGGCCTCTCCGGAAGGTATGGATGCGGCTACTTTGGCTATTTTCCCCTCCGTGATGGCAATATCCATGACACCGTCCAGGTTGTTTTTAGGGTCGATCAATCTGCCTCCCTTGATTAATAAATCATAGGTTTGGGCTGATAAAAGGCTGCTGGATAGCATCAGCAGCAATAACATACTATAAGTTTTGATTTTCATGGTTTAAACTTTTGCGATACGTAACTCTTCGGCAATTCTCTTGGCTACTATTTTTTCTTCTTTCGGTCGGAGCATGAAAACCGTCATACTGATGGCGTTATCGCCACCGCTAATGACCTCTATGGAGGGATCCCCCATGCGTAATTTTTCCTGCATTTGTTCACGGGTAAGTTGGATGGAATCATCCCAGGAAATTTTGAGATAGGGGGTGTGATTGGCGATTGGAGGTACTGAAACATCGGTAGTCACACCATCAATTTTTTCAACCTCTCCGGCTACATAGGCCACTTTATCTTCCCATTCTTTCCATTCCTTTTCATGGTCTTTTTTGATGTATTCGTCCAGGGCCACGTACATGCCAAGGATTTCCTCCTTATTTACTTTCATGCCTCTTCCGATGGTTCCTCCACGGGGTGGAGCACTCAGGCGGGCAGCTTCAATCAGGTCTTTTCTTCCCATAAGGATACCGGCACTTTGGGGCCCTTTGATGGCCTTTCCTCCCGATACGCACACCAGGTCGAATCCCATATCATTGTATTTCCATAGATTTTCTACCGGGGGTACATCCGCCGCCATATCGATCATGGTCGGGATCCCGTGCTTTTTTCCCAGGGCCACCCACTCTTCATGGTTTATTTTGCCGTCCGGTGCCTGGTAATTTAGAAACCACATCATTGCGGTTTTGTCATTTATGGCGCGATCTACATCCGCAGCTGTTTCCACTTCTACTACTTTCACGCCTGTATTCGTGATGGCATGAACGTACCCTACATTGTGAGACTTTTGTACAATGACTTCCGATTTCATCCCCTCGAGATTGGGAAGTTGCCTGATTTTATCCCGGTCTTTGCCAGTCAATACTCCTGCCGTACCTAAAACCATCGCAGACCAGCAGCCCGCTGTGACCGTGGCGGCTTCGGCATGGCAGAGTACTGCGATCTTCTCACCTACCTTGTCCTGTACCTCGTCGAGCATTACATAATGGCGGGAGGAGTAGTTAATGGCTTCCATAACCTCTCTGGGCATCAGGGAGGCGGTCATGGCGGTATAGGTGCCAGCTGCATTTATAAAACTCCGCAACCCCAGTTCCTGTACCAGGTCTCGTTTGGGTAAGGCATCGGTAGGGGCTGCCAGGGTTCCGGATAAGGGAATTCCACTGCCCATCATGCCTCCTACCAAAGGAAGTGCTCCCAGTCTTTTTAATAATTTTCTTCTACTTAACATCTTTTTTTCGTTTAGTGACGCTTTGGACGGATTCTGATTGGGTCCAAAACGAAATATTCTAATCTTCTATTTCCACTATCATCTCGATCTCTATGGCAATGTTGTTGGGAAGCGAGCCCATGCCTACTGCAGATCGGGCATGCTTGCCTTTCTCCCCAAATACTTCTACCATAAAGTCGGAAAATCCGTTCATAACGCTGGGTTGTTGGGTAAAATTCGGACTGGCATTTACCATTCCCAGGACTTTAACGATTCGTTTTACTTTATTTAAATCTCCTATTTCAGCTTTTAATGTAGCTAACAAAGCGATCCCGGTAAGCCGGGCGGCTTCCTGTCCCTCCGACACGGTAAGTTCCGTACCTAGCTTTCCCTGTACACTTGTCCCATCCCCACGGCTGGGACCATGTCCAGATAAAAAGACCAGGTTTCCGGTACGGACTGCGCGAACAAAATTGGCTGTAGGTGGGGACGGTTCGCTTAGCGTGATGCCCATGGCCTTTAACTTCTGTTCGGGATTCTGCTGTGAATAACCCATCCATGAAACGGTCATGAGTCCCCATAATAATAGAAATTGTAGTGGTTTTTGCATAAGTAATTAGTTGTTTATTTGATTCACTATTCCTAACGGTATTAGTCATTCCAAGGCCTGCTGCCCAGACCGTTCAGGTCCCAAACGATGCTACCCGCCCTGAGCGTAAGTTCTGTTTCTAATCTTTGAGTGCCGGCGTTGGATTCCCCTGCGGAATCCAAAAATCCAAATGCTCCCTGATGCAAAGTAAAGAGGGCCAGATCCGCTTCTGCTCCCACCGATAAGTGACCCAAATCTTCCCGCTGAATTACCTGAGCAGGTTTCCAAGTGGACGCTTCTATGGCCTCCTGAAGGCTCATGCCAAGATTCATCATTTTGGAGACCACATTGGACATGTCCTTCATTCCACCATTCATACTACCCGTGTGCAGATCGGTACTGATGGTATTGGGCCAAAAACCCTGCTGCGTGGCAGGAACGGCGATATCGTAGTAAAAAGATCCGCCGCCATGTCCTACGTCAAAGATCAAGCCCTTCTTCTGAGCGGTCCACCAGTGCTCCCTTACCTTTTCGCTCTCATCAATAACTGCTTCTTTTGGCCCGTGCCCGGAGTAATTCCTGCCATACATATGTGTCAGAATATCTCCTGGCCTCAGGATCTCCAGGAAGAGCGTTGCCAGCGGTAGGGCAGGATCCGCACCTCCCAAATCCACCATTACTGGGATATTCGCAGCGACACCTGCTGCTGCCGCTTTGCGATAGGGTTCCCACTCATGTCCCCGGTAGTGGGCGATCTTAACGCCGATTATTTCTGGAAACTGCCGGGCTACCATAGCCGTCATTTTGGCATCCATATCTCCCTGGTCTTGTTCTCGCGGGACGACCCCACTCATGCCATCGCCCACAATGTTGATAAAGGCAAGAACCCGGGTTCGGGACCTGTCGATCACTTGTTCTTTAAATTGCCGAAAATTTCGCCATCCCGCACCACCGGCGTCCGCCACAGTGGTAACTCCTGCCCGGAAGGTAAAACCGTCTGGAGGCAAAGCGGAAAAACTATTGCTTAAATACCGGTGAGGGACCGTGCCGAAGAAATGATGACCATGAATGTCTATCAGTCCGGGACTCACGATCATGCCCTGTGCATTGATTGTCTTTTTTGCGTCCTCAGCAGCGATGTTTTTGGCGACACGGGCAATTTTCTGATCTTTTATGGCAATGTCCATCACCTCGTCCAATTGATTTTTTGGATCGATAACATGTCCGTTTTTGATCAGCATATCGTATTGCTGGGCCTGAATGGAAAGCAGGCTCCAGCATAGAAAGGCAAGAAATAGACAGGTTTTTTTCATGGGTTATTGAAAGATAAGGTTGCCGAAGTACTTCGGTAAATGAAAATCCGGACGCTGGTTAATGACTTCATTCCAGGTAATATAATGTGGATTACTGGTCCGGCTCCCTGTTTTGTAAAAATTGGCCTTCCAAACCACTCCGGGAGCGGGGGAAGTGATGGTCCGGTATTGCTTTAATAGTTCGACGGGTAGCCGGAATTCAATATACCAGGTGGTGGCTTCCTTGATTTCAGGAATGACTTCTCCAGGGAGACTATGCGCAATTTCTATTTTTTTGATCAGCTCGGAGTTGACGACTTCGTATTCTTTGCGTGGGGAGGTGACATGGTGAAACAAAGGTACGCCAGCGGCATTGATCTCCAGGTTAAAGTACTCCAATGGCTTGGAAACATCCGGGGAAAAGAAAAACTCCACGCAGGAGTCGGTGGATACCGGACCGTTTATTTCCTGCACTAAAGCCTGCACAAATCTATCCTCGACTTTGAAAATACCATAAATGTTTTGTTTATCGTACCTAAGCTTTACCTGGGTACGAGGACTGAATGCAGGCTTTTCTCCCATATGCAAGGAAATATCGGCTGCTGGCACTTCTTTCCATTCAGGTTTTTCCCAATTTCCATCAATGGTTAAAGGCTGATTCACGGGCTGGACGAGGTATTCGGCAGGGTTCGGTACGGGAGAATTCATGCTGTCTGGCATCGCGTTTTGGGATTCAACGAAAAACAATACAAATAGGAAGTAAATAAGCTGCATGGTCGGATGAATTTAACTAATTGAACGCTCGTACACAAATTATTTCAGCTCCTTGCGCACCTGAGCTACCTCGGCAGCAGAAATGCTGGAGGCGTTATTACCGAAGCTTTTCCGGATGTAAGTCAGCACACCTGCCACCTCCGCATCGCTTAGAAAGGAATGTGCGGGCATGATGCCGTTGTAAGCTACTCCGTTTACCTCAACCTGTCCTTCCAGACCGTTTAGCAAGAGACTGATCAATCTTTTCCTGTTTGGTCCCCTATTAGCGGTCACCCATTCTGTCTCCGAAAGCGGTGGAAAGCGCGTTCCATCCCCTTTTCCATTCGTCTGATGACAGGTAGCGCAATAAATATTGTAAGTTTGCGCACCGGTTTCCAACAAACCTTTTTCCAGGTTATCTTTTTGTTCGTCTGGATTCTTGATGTTCGTTCTGCTATTTTTACGTTCCTCCAGTTTTGCCAACGCAGCTTCCCCAAATTCAGACTTGTCACCGGTATACATGACCCGCCATATTTTTCCCTGCACACTTTCGGTGATGTATAGGGAACCGTCCGGTCCCATGGAAATTCCCATGGGTCGGGCAGCGGCATCGCCGGTGTTGACGATGGTGTCCAGTTGGGCAAAGCCATCGGCGAAGACTTCCCATGGTCCGGATGGCTTCCCGTCTTCGAAAGGTACAAATCCCACAAAGTACCCTCCCTGGGGATAAGGCCCCCGGATGGTGCTACCGTGAAAGGCGACAAAGGCTCCATCTTTATACCTGTCCGGAAACTGATCTCCCTGATAAAAGTACAGGTCATTTGGGGCGAAATGCCCGGGAAATCCCAATAATGGCCATTCCACATTCTCAGCACCGGTCGCTTTTTCCTTGTCTCCTCCATACTCCGGGTTCAACAGCTTTTTTTCCCGTATCTGGTCGTAATAGTAATAGGGCCAGCCGCCATCAGTTCCTTCCTCCACCTTGAAAAATTCCTCAGAGGGCAGGACGGCTGACTCCCACCTGGAAAAAAGATCTGGCCAGGTACGGTGTAGATTATCCCTGCCATGTTGCACGACGTACAGGCTGTTTTCTTTCTCATTCCAGTCCATGGCAACCACGCTTCGAATGCCCGTTGCATACCTGTATCCGTCTTGCTGGGTTTGATTTAGCTTATTCGCATCAAACCTCCAGATGCCTCCGTGCCATTCCAATTGAGGACAGGGATTTAAGCCGGGAGCACCAGGCCTTCGGTTAAACTCCTGACAGACATCACCGGGAGAGCCGAAGGGTATGTACATGTATCCCTGATTGTCGAAAGCAATTGGCTTGGCGATATGTTCGTAACCATGCACTGCATTTTTATAATCATCTTTCATGATGAGCTCCACCTCTCCCTCCGGCACCAGTTTCTCTGGATCCAGCCGGGTTCGGTAAACCTCGCCCGCGGTACTGAAATACAAATAGCCGTTATGGATTTCCATACCGGTACCATAGTTGCCCGTGTCAGGGTAGTCTCCAAAGGTTTCAATTAGGTCGGCCTTTCCATTTCCGTCGGTGTCCCTCAGGGCAACAATTCCCTGACCGGCCTCATTCGGGACTCGCAATTTTACGTAAATATCGCCATTATCATTAACGGTCAGGTGACGCGCCCTTCCGATACTGTCCACTACGACTACCGCCTCGAAACCATCTGGCAGGAACAAGCCGCCATTATCCGGGTCAGCCTCAGGCAAATTACCTCCCTGTTGGCAGGAACTAATAAGCAGAATTATTATCCATATAAATGGCAGGGACTGAAAAAAATGGCTAACGTATTTTGGTCCTTTCATCGTCTAAGCATCAATTGAGGTTTGATAATGTTTTGTTTGCTGAGGTAATGAAACATCGCAAATGGGTGACAAAGCTTGTGGAGATTCGCACAGATCAGTGTTGCTCCCGCTTCAATTTGACTCGAATATTCCAAGCGCATGTCATCGGGGTGATTCGTTAAGCCCTTTACCTCGCCGTGCTTGAACAGAATAGAGCTTGTACAGTTGCATGTTTCGACAAGTAAGATAATTGGATTTCGTAAAAATCCATTGGAATAAATCGTAAATTATAGCGATAAATTACTTAAGTGGACATTGTATACCAGAAATGGCGATATGACCAGTGAAAAAAGTGCAGGCATGCCCAGCGAAGATGCCTGACCTTCCCTCGAGATTAGGCCCGGGCAGTCATAAACGGCCTTATGCTACGGAGGTGAGGGAATGTAAATATTCCTTTATGTCTTTCAAGTAATGCATCACATGGACATTGGATGGGATGGTTAGGTCCTGACCGACTATCTGGTACCCTGAAACCAAAATTCCAGCATCCGGAAATCTTTCAGAAAGAGAATGTAAGTAAGGCTGCACTTGCTCTCCGGAGGGAGAGGTAGTAATGACCGTTACCAGAAAATCCGGTTGGTGTACCTTATAAACGTTATTCAGGTCAATATCTGGGGTGTTTTGACCAAGGTAAATGACCTTGTGACCATGAGACTTCAAAAGGTAACAGGAGAATAGCAGGGAAATTTCATGAAGCTCCCCCTCGGGTAGGTACAGTAGGAACTTTTTACCTCCTCCGGAGTATAATTGCCCATCGATGGCCACGATTAATTTTTGCCTTACGAGGTTACTGATGAAATGTTCCTGCCCGGGATGAATACTTCCCGTTTGCCATAAGATACCAATTTTTGATAAGAAGGGGTAAATGATATTCAGCATGGTCAATTCAAACCCTATTTTCAGAATGTTTGTCGAAATGATTTTTTCGAAGCGACTTTCATCCAATTCCACCATGGCAATGATTAAAGAATGGATTTGATCGTCGTAAGCAAAGGACCTTTCGGTCAATTTAAGGACCTCTGATTTCATTTCTTCAAAGGTCATCTTGGCGATCTTACTTATTTTATATCCATTGTCATTCAACAGTGCCACATTCAGGATCAGTTTCAAATCATCATCGTCGTAAAAACGGATGTTGGTGTCTGTCCTTTTGGGAGTGAGTAAATTGTACCGCTGTTCCCAAATCCGTAATGTATGGGCTTTTATCCCTGAGAGCTGCTCAAGGTCCTTTATGGAATAATTACTCATCTCGGTTATTTTTAAAATACTTAAAAGGAACAATAAAGAGTCCAAAGGCTACCGACCCATCCCGTTTTCGAGTGGAATGGTGCGCCTGGTGGGCTTTAAAAATACCTGCCAGGTACCCATTTTTTGGTTTTTTAAAGAACTTAACCCTTCGATGGATAAGAATATCATGTAAGAAAAAGTAACTCAAGCCGTACAAACTGATTCCGATACCCATCCAAAACCGAAAATCCAGGGTTTCCATCCCCAGAAAAATTAGTAGAATGGCGATACCGCCAAAAAGCAAGGAAAACAAATCATTTAACTCAAAATAGCCTTTGGTATGGGTATGATGTGTTTTGTGAATATTCCAAAGGGGCCCATGCATGATGTATTTATGAATAAACCATCCGGAAAATTCCATCGTCAAAAATCCAACCAGTATAAATAACAAAGCATTTATCATCTCCAAGGTAACTTTTATGCGAATGAAATGTTTTTTTTATCACAAAATAATAGCCAGAACGAAAAAAAACAGGAGTAAATTCATGAAAATAAAGAAGTTTAGTTTGTTTTCTTTGTTAAATGAAGATTTTCTGAAAATCAACTGGATGATCAGCGCTATTAAAAACCAACTCAGGTAATTGGAAAATGGAATGGCCGACGATTCCCATTGCCAAAAGTTGAGCGCGACGGCCACTGGCTCCAGGTTTAGATCCATAACTACCATGAGAGCGGCCCCTGCTAATGCTGCAAGGAAATCATTTCCTATCATTCGGTAAAGCACGCCCCCGGTAAGGTATACCATCAAAAACCAATTGACTCCTATAAGTAGCGGTACGCCCATCAGTTTTGGGCCAAGAACGGGGCCATAGGAATAATCCCCAAAGATGAGCCCCGTATTTACGCCGATTATTTCAGTGATCATTCCGATACCAAATGCGCTCAATGCAAACAAAATAAACCAACGATTATAGGCTTCATGAAAATATAGAAGGATCGATGTGACCAATAATAAATGCAATGGGGTAACCAATTGGAAAAATGGCCTGCTGCTCTCCCAATACAGGCCCACGATTCCCACCAGGTGAAGTATCAGGATAATGGTTTTAGCGATTGCCAATTTATTTCTTTTTACGAATCCTGGCAGTTCAAGGTGATTTTTTCCGTTCATGGGCTATATTTCGGTACAGTTTTAGCACTATCCTTTAATAAGGGATTTTTTTATACTTTTGTTTTACGGATTCAAGGAGAATAAAAGGAGATTATCGGGCAAATTTAATAAAAAACAACTAAACCCATGATACTATATAATATTACCATAAACATTGACAGCGACAGGGAATTGGAATTTGTTGAGTGGATGAAATTCGAATACCTGCCAAGGGTAATGCAAACGGGTTTGTTTATAGAAAAACGCTTTTTTAGGTTATTACAAGAGGACAATGGTGATGGGGTGAATTTTTCAGCCCAATTTTTTGCGGAAAGCATGGATGATTTGGAATTTTACCAACAAAAATACGGTCCCGTCATAAGGGAAGAATTAAAAGAAAAATTTGGCAGCCAGTTTGTTTCTTTCAGGTCTGTGCTGGAATCGGTCGAATAGGTTAGGTGCCGGTTTTCAGTAAAAGGTCACCTTTTCTTTTGACGATAGATAACCCAAAATGCTCATTGATCAGCGATTTACATCTGTTTTCGGCAAAGAGTGCCCGGGAAGGTGAATCGTATAATAAAGTCATTCTGAGCATGGTTTTTACATAGGCTTCTTGCTGACCCAGTTTTTGAAGCCAGCCCTTCAAACACAGGGACCAGTCCTCCTGGTATTTTTCATAGTGACTTCTTCCGTCAAATAACAATTCCAATTGGTTGGATCCGTACCGAAAGCGGTAGATTCCTGCCAGTTGCCTGTAGATTACCAATAGGTGATCCATCGGAAAGTCATCTTGCTGAAGGATTCGCAAATACGTATCGTCCTGAAGTTTCAAAGGGTTGAAAAGAAGGGTGAAGGAATTTTTGACCTCCACCACCATCAATTCAAGCAGTTCCTTTTCTATCGCCAACTGGGCCTGTTGAAGGATATAGTTTTTATCTAAAGGGAAAAGTTTTTTTGCCATAGGATGCTTTTCTGTCGGCAATTTACACAAAACTAATGGAAAATATAAATCACTCTGACAAAATGCAAGGGACTCAATGGACGGAAAGGCGCAAAAAAACGAATATTAAACCCTAAAAAAAGAAGGGTGAAGCGTGGGTACGCTTCACCTTCGAATCCGATTACCGGGCAGAGGCATTGTCAATGGTCTGACCGAAAAATACCGCATTCAGAAATAATTTATTGGTGCCAAACCAGAAGGCCCGAAAATTAGGATTGTCTACAAAACCAATGATTCTCCCGCTGCCCAGGGCAGAAATCTGTACGACACCCTTGTTTTTCATCATTTCCAGGTTTTCGGGATGAACATAGCCACTGGCCAGCGGCGTGTCTGTATACACCAGGGGATTGGCAAAGGGGTTGGAGGATAGATCCAGAAATTGATTCCCTGATTTGAATACATGAAGGTTTTCAGCCGGGTACCCATAGCCAATGGGGTGGGTGGTATCCAGTTTGGCTTTAAATATAGCACCACCTGTCACCTTAGCTCCTCGTTCATTTGCCAGGTTGGCATAAGGGGCTTGACTGGCTGTGGAGGTGTCTTTCGGAGATAGAAATTTAAAGGCGGCCAATTCATTCCCTGTCAGCCAATTCATGGCAGCACCTCTCGCGATAAGGGTACCCCCATTTTCTATCCAGGCCTTTAGTTTATTGACCCCATTTTCTCCAATTCGGGAATAATTTCCTGTTGGCAAAATAAGCACGCTGTACCGGCTAAGATCGGCAGAAGAGAGGCGGGTTGCTGGCATCAGGGTCAGTGGAATTTCCATTCGCTGGTCAAATAAATGCCAAATTTCCCCTGCATCGGAGCTTCCCACTCCTTCATCTACCAATAGGGCAATGGAGGGTTGTTCCAACACATCGATACTGGGTGAGCCCAGGTTAATTCCGGAGGTGTATCCGGTAGATAGGGCGTGTATCGTGACACCCGTGCTGGCAGCGATATCCTGCATGTCTTCATAAAAGGTTTCTTCGCTATTATCAGAAGTGCCTTTTTCTACTAAGATCGTCCCGCGGTTAAAAATAGTACCCAGCTGGTTTTGAAATTTTTCGTGTGTGACGCGCACCTGGTATCCTTTTTCCATCAGTTGGTACAGCGCTTTTGGGGCATAGTATTCCTCCCATCCAAAGGCGTAGCTGTAGGCACCGGCTGCCCCCAATACCTTACCTTCCCGGAATTGAATGCCCGCACTGACATCTTCCACTTCCGCCAGATTGAGGATCCGACTACTGAGTGCCATGGAGTTCAGATTAAATGCCATGGGCATGTTCCAGGTAGAAACATCATAGAAAAGGCTGTCCTGAAATTCCGTCCGCGTTTCAAACATGGTTTTGATCATTTTATATTGCGGCTGATCCAGTGGTACGATAAAGGAGTTGCCGGAACTAAAAGGCACTCCGTTCATGTTTACGTCTTCTTCCAAACTGTACAGCTCAATATCGTGCTGCAATAAGAGGTCCGCAAAATGATAGGCTCTGCCATAGTCTTCATCCGATCCGAATATATAGGCTTTGTCATCATCTTCCGTGTACTCGGTTTTGGAGTCTTCGTAGAAATCGACCATGTATTGGTTGAGTTCTACCCGCATGTCACGGGCAGCTTCAAAGGATGAGAGTGCCGTAGTAAATTGATTTCGGATGGTAAAGGGAAAAGAGATTTCGCCATACACATTTTCCTGGAGGTGCCCTCTGGAAGAGGCCTGTTCAAACAATATCCCAATGGCACCCTGAATATCCGGATAGGTGGAGCCTTTTCCGTAATAATAGTCGTCGAAACTCTCCCTGGTATAATACAGAGAACCGATTTCATCCAGATAGCGGGCGTGATATTGGGCTATTTTCTCTGTTAATTCCATGTTTTTTTCCGGCGTTAGCGGATTATTTCGACTGGGGATGCCTGGCTGGAAGAAGAAAGTGCTGTTGGTTCCCATCTCGTGAAAGTCCAACACAATATTCGGCAGCCATTTTTGAAGCTGACTGATTCGTCCTCTTGATTCGGGATGCTGTACTGGAAGCCAATCCCTGTTAAGATCAAACCAGTAGTGATTGGTCCGTCCCCTCGGCCAGGTTTCGTTAAGCTCACGATTATTGGGGTCTCCGTTGGGGTGGTAGCTTCTATGGCTATTTACCCAGGAGGCAAAGCGGTTTATACCATCCGGATTAATGGCAGGATCAATAAGTAAAATCATATTTTCCAGGTCCTCAGCAATTTCTGAGGCGGCCGTGAAATGATAGGCAGACAGAAGGGAAGCATTTACTCCCGAAGCCTCATTTCCATGAACCGAATGGCCCATGTACATGACTACGGGCAATTCCTGCGGATTGGCCGTACCGCTTCGCAAACCAGCTCTCTCCGACTTGATAGCTTCCAGGTTACGAATATTTTCCGGAGAGGAGACTGCCAACATTAGCAAAGGCCGCTTTTCATAGCTTTGCCCGTATTCGATGACTACTGCACGCGGGGAATTTTCGGCAACGGTCCTAAAATAATGAACCACCTGAGAATGATTGGCATGCCAGGCTCCGACTTCAAACCCCAGAACAGCAGAAGGTTTGGGTATGCTGTTATCGTAAGTAGACGTTTCCGGGAGGTAGTACTCCAGGCTTACTTCCTCCTGCGCCCGGGCGGTTAAAAAAAAGAGCAAAAGCAGGATGCTTGATAAGGTAAATTTCATATTACTTGATTTAGTCGGAGAAATAAATAGGATTCAGAAAACAAATATGAAAATACTAATTTTCATCAAGGAAAAGGGGCCATCTATCAAATCTATTCAAATATTTGCTTTAAAGCCTGGTTCAGGTCACTGTAGAGGTATTGAAATCCAGTACCCTCCATTTTTTCCGAACTTACCCGATTGCCGCCCAGAACCATTTGCGCCATTTCCCCCAGGACGATCTTTAAAGCAAATCCCGGCACTCCTATATCGATAAAAGGTTTTCCTTTAAAGCGAGCTGCTTTCTTCGTCAAACCACGGTTGGTTACCGGCACTGGCCCAACGGCATTGTAAATACCCGATAAGCCGGGGTTTTCCAAGGCATGCACAAACATTCTAGAAAGGTCTTCTATGTGAATCCAGCTCATGTATTGTCTTCCATTTCCCAATGGAGCTGCCACCGGGGGCTTGAGGATTTCAGGTAAGGCTCCTCCGTCTTTTGATAACACGATTCCTATTCGCAGGAGTACGGTACGGATTTTTAGGTCCTGGATTTTTTCTGTTGCCGTCTCCCATTCCTTCACTACCGTGGCGAGGAAGTCCTTTCCGGGAGGATTTCCTTCGAAAACTAATTTTTCTCCCGTATTAAATCCGTAATACCCCACCGCACTGGAGCTGATCAAAGCTTTGGGTTTGTCTTTTATTTTTTGGAGTTCCTGATAAAGCAAATGGCCGCTTTTTACGCGGCTATCCAAAATTTCCTTCTTCCGACTATCGGTCCAGCGCTTATCGGCCACACCAGCACCGGCAAGATGAATGATTCCATTCGCCCAATAAAGCGACTCCTGATCCAGAATACCTTTCTCAGGGTCCCAATAAAAAGACTTTTGCTTTTGTTTGTCCGGATTTCTACTAAGCCAGGCCACGTCTTTGCCTTGACTCTGCAGCAATTTTGTAATCGAATTGCCGATTAATCCGGAACCTCCGGTAATCAATATATTTTGCATCCTTATTTTTTCTTCCGTGGTTACTTTTTACTGACTGTTCACTCATCAAAAATTATTCCATCTAGGGGATGCGTTACGGATTTTTCCAGGATGCAGCAACGCAGCTAGTGTCCCATTTCCACAAATGGGCCATACCGGTAAGTAAGGACGGATTCCATCAAGATTTCCGTGACAAGTTTTAAATTCTTTCCCTATATTTGCAGCCCTTGGTGATGGGGTTCCACCAGAATCGGTGATGGATGACGTGATCGTCGGATCATCCCTAACAAACCGCTGCTACTTCCCTGCAGCTGATGACTCCTGCTTCAACTGATAGTACCTGTTATTCTCAGGTTTCGTTTTGTATGCATCGTTGTCCGTTTGTTTATGTTGAAGAGGAGCAAGAAATTATTACCACTGACCAAGTTTCTTTTTCAGGAACTGGTTCCTAGTCTCAAATTCACTTTTCGTTGGCTTTTTCTGTCCATCGTGATTGGCTTAGCAGTAGGATCTGCGTCAGCCTTTTTTTTAATTGCATTGGACTGGGCGACGCGCTACAGGGAAGGTCATCTCTGGCTTATCGGGTTTCTGCCTCTCGGTGGGTTTTTTATCGGGTGGATGTACCACCAATTTGGCAGTTCAGTGGTGAAAGGAAATAACCAGCTACTGGAGGAATTTTACAATCCCATGCAAGTGATTCCGCTACGAATGGCGCCCCTGGTACTTGGAGGGACGGTCCTTACCCATTTTTTTGGTGGGTCGGCTGGAAGAGAAGGCACCGCTGTACAAATGGGAGGAGCCCTGGCCGACCAATTCACCAAATGGTTTAAACTATCTGCTCAGGATCGGAAAATCATCCTGACTATTGGGGTGGCTGCAGGGTTTTCTTCCGTTTTTGGAACCCCTTTGGCAGGAGCCGTTTTTGCCTTGGAATGGCTCATTATCGGAAGACTGAGATACGAATCTATTTTGCCGGCATTCTTCGCCGCCTATCTGGCAGATTTTGCCTGTTCCGGCTTATGGAACGTCCCTCATACGCACTACTCCATTCCCTATGTACCCGATTCCGATCTAATTAACTTTCTCTGGGTCATTCCGGCGGGCATATGCTTTGGCCTGGTAGGAAGGCTTTTTGCGAAGAGCACCCATCTCTGGTCGGCATTCTTTACCAAAGTCATCAAATATCCTCCCTTGCGTCCCCTGGCCGGGGGGCTGATCATTGCCAGCTCTGTTTATTTCATGGGAACTACCAAGTATATAGGACTTGGTATTCCCACCATTGTGGATGCCTTTTCCGAAGACCTGCCCTGGTATGACTTTTTCGTGAAGCTACTGAAAACCTCCATCACTTTAGGAGCAGGTTTTAAAGGGGGAGAGGTCACACCGTTGTTTTACATGGGGTCTACGCTGGGGAATGCCTTATCTGTAGTCATACCATTGCCATTGGCATTATTGGCGGGGATGGGTTTTGTCGGCGTTTTTTCAGGAGCCACCAATACCCCATTAGCCTGTACCCTAATGGGTATGGAACTTTTTGGTGCCGAACCCGGGGTTTTTATTGGATTGGCTTGTGTAATAGCTTATTTGTTTAGTGGCCATGGAGGAATTTACAGCTCGCAGGTTATTGGTTCTCCGAAATACACGCAACAGGGTAGGAAGAAAGGAAAGAAAATAGGCTAACCCATTTTTCAGACTAAAATTAGGTTTTACTGCGGTTTATTCCTCCGTTAAAAAACTTTAATAAAAAAACTTGCGTGTTGGCACAACAAAATCACAGGATAATTCGTCTTCATTTTAAATTAATTCTTAGGGAAAACTATGAAAAATATCACAGCCATGCGTAAAGCAATTGGGGTGTTTCAATCTTATGGCATTCCACTCACAGGGAAAAAGAAAGCAGCCAATTTTTATTATGATTTAAGAATGGACAAAATTTTTGTTTCAGGCTTGATTTTCGAACTGGAATATGAACTAAAAAAAGAATTAGAGGATGACAAAATTGCCCGCATCCAAACCCCATCGGAATTGATTGATTCTTTGTTGCAGGCATCTTAATTAATAATTCGGATTTTTTCAATACTCTTATTAAGCTAACCTGGTGGCAAGCGGGCATTTTTTTACCGATTCCTAGCCCCAGGCAATGGCAGTCGGATCTCCCTGTTATTAAATTCACCAAATACATTCTTATGTAAAGGATGCTTCCGTTTTTTTTATTCGGGGCTCCTTTTAAAGTAGGCTGGATTGGCAAAAAGGAATGATAAATATTAGCGCAATTTTCTTTAAACCAGACCGCACTGTTTGATTCCAGTAAGAATTTTCTTTTATTTATAAACAAACTTGTTTGAATTAAACATTAACAAAACCCAAATAATGAAACAAAGAAGGGAGTTTATTAAAAAATCGATTTTTGGTGCGGGTGGATTGACCATCGGTGCCATGGGCTTTAATGCAAAGTCTTACGGAGCAATAATAGGTGCCAATGAAAGGTTCCGGATAGCAGTTTGTGGGGTAAATGGACGGGGGAAGACCCATATCCGGGAATTTTCCGAGCACAAGGATTCCGAAATTGCTTATCTGGTAGACCCGGATAGTCGTGTACTGGGAGAGCGCGTTCAGTCCCTTCGAGATGGAGAGACAAAAAGTAACCGGGTAAAAGCGGAAACAGATGTCAGGCGGGTGTTGGAGGACAGTGAGATCGATGCCATCAGTGTGGCTACTCCCAATAATTGGCATTCCCTGATGGTGGTCTGGGCTGCGCAGGCGGGCAAGCATTGCTATGTGGAAAAGCCTGCCAGTCATGATGTTCACGAAGGAAGAATTGCCCTGGCGGCAGCCGAAAAATACGGCATTGTCGTTCAACACGGAACGCAAAGACGAAGCAGTGATAACTGGGCAAAGCAAATTGGGGAAATTAAATCTGGCATGTATGGAAAAATGAAAGTTTCCCATGGATTTGCCTGTAAGCCCAGGGCGGGAATAGGCTACCGGCCGGTAACCAATCCACCTGATCATCTGGACTGGAACTTATGGAAGGGGCCTTCCATCATTGATGGTTACCACGAAAACCTGGTTCATTATAATTGGCATTGGTTTTGGCAAGTGGGAAACGGGGAATTGAATAACCAGGGAACGCATCAATTGGACGTAGCCTACTGGGCGCTGGATGATGAAGTCGCCAATACCCACCCAAAAAGAGTAATGGCTATTGGCGGGCGTTTCAAGTGGGATGATCAGGGAGAGACACCCAATACCATGTTTGCGCTGGCCGAATTTGCCAATGGGCAGTACGTTTTCTTTAATGTTAGAAACGTCGATCACGAGGGCTACCAACGAGAGGTAACTAACCGGTTTTATTTTGAAGATGGAGGCAGGTTGATGGAAGGTGGAGAGTACACCTCTCATCAGGGCAGTCAACCCAGAAATGTCAACGCAAGTCCCGTAAAAATTACCCCTGGTGGTGCATTCGGCAGTTTTATTGCCGCTTGCAAAGCGAACGATCCCATGATGGCCAATGGTAATATGTACGATGCACATTACAGTTGTACCATGGGACACCTGATGAACATCTCCTACCGACTGGGTAAAAAAGTTCCCTTTAATGCCAAGGCAGGAAGGTTTGGAGATAACCCGCTGGCGTTTGAAGAATTTATGAAAATCCATGAAATAGCCAGAGATGGTATGGGCGTTCCAGTAGACCAGGCCGAATACGTGGTAGGTCCATGGCTGGAATTCGACGGAGAAGCAGAGCATTTTGTGGGAGAAGGATCACTGGAAGCCAATCGCCTCTTGTACGACCCGCGAAGAGCAGAATTTGACTTGCCTTCTCCCGGTTCCGTATAAACTCCAAACGACCACCTTTAGCAAGGTAGGATACCAGTAGTGGGGATTTCCGATCAGGTGACCTTTGTCGGATCATCCAAAAAGTAGCAATGGGGATGCCGGCTCATGCCGATTTTAGGATAATAATCCACCGCTTTTGGGGCGGATAAGAGAATTAACTTAGCCAGGGGATAGGCCGCCTTGGTCTTTAGGATCAATGTTTTGCCTATCCCTTGTTTTTGGAAGTCCCGATGAACAGCCAGATCCGATAAATAGGTGCAGAAGGCTTGGTCTGTTAGTGACCTGGCGACTCCAACCAGCAGTCCGTCTTTTCTGGCAGTGAGGATCAGATTGGCATGCCGTAGCATGATTTCCAGTCTTTTTAGGTCTGCCACCGGTCTTCTTTCTCCCAAAGTGGAAGCTATAAGCACTTCCTGGAATTCCTGGACAGACAGATGGTTTTCTTCCTGATACTTAATTTTTTCCACCGTTATCGAATAGATTGCCTTATTTTTCCTTTTACAGAACAAAGGTAAGCCTATTTTTATGTTCTATATATCGGAAAAAACCAATATCTTGCATTTGATGTAATTCAGAACCATCGACGATAACCAAAAACCAAAGGACCATGAAGAGTAGACGAAATTTTTTACAAAAACTGACCCTTTCTGCAGTTTCCTTACCACTAATACCAGGTTTGAAATCCAGCACCTTCTCCGGCTGGCAGAAAAGGGCTTCTCAGGATACCCTGTTGCGTGTGGCTATAATGGGACTTGGGAGTTATGGAACAAGGGTAGCAGAAGCCATGCAGGACAGTAAAAAGGCAAAATTGGTTGGTGTCATCAGTGGGACCCCCTCAAAAATTTCAGCCTGGCAGAAAAAGTACGACATCCCGCCTAAAAACTGCTATAACTACGAAAATTTTGATGCGATTAAGGACAATCCGGACATCGATGCCGTATACATCATTACCCCAAACGCACTTCATCATCCCCAGACCTTGCGCGTGGCTGCAGCAGGGAAACACGTCATTTGTGAAAAGCCAATGGCCCTCAATGCGGAACAGGGCAGAGAGATGGTGGAAGCTTGCAAGCAGGCAGGCGTTAAACTTTTGGTGGGTTACCGCATGCATTTTGAAGCCAATACCCTAGAGGTTATCCGCATGAGAGAAGCAGGTGAATTTGGAGAAATCAAATTTTTTCAGGGCCTGAGCGGGTTTAAAATCGGCGATCCTAGCCAATGGCGCCTAAATAAGGAGCTCGCAGGAGGGGGAGCCATGATGGATATCGGTATTTATTCTATCAATGGTGCCCGATACATGATAGGAAAAGAGCCCATCTGGGTGACTGCTCAGGAGACCAAAACAGATCCGGTAAAATTCAAAGAAGGAGTGGATGAAACAATATTATTTCAGTTTGGATTTCCCGAAGGAATTGTGGCCTCCTGTCTTTCCACCTATAGCATGGGAAACCTGGATCGGTTTTTTCTCAACGGCACCCAGGGTTTTGCCGAGATGCAGCCTTCTACGGGATATGGTCCTATAAAGGGGAAAACACATAAAGGTCCATTGGATAACCCCCATATCACCCATCAGACGGTACAAATGGACCGCATGGCAGAAATCATACTGGAAGGGGACACCGCAAAAGTGCCTGTAGATGGCGAGGAAGGTCTGAAAGATCTAATCATCATCGATACCATTTACAAAGCAGTAGCCTCGGGTAGAAAGGAGCTTATCGATCTGAGTTAAATTAGTACTCAGGCAAGCTCGGTTTCATCTGTTTATTAATATTTTTAATGGTCAGATGGAATCTCGCATGATTAATAGTCATCCCACTATGTGACGTTCTCGTCATGCTCGATTTCCTATGGTCCTATTTTTAAGCGAACATAGCTTGTCCCGTACGCACGGAGGGCATTGCCTTTCCTGATCCTTATTGGGGAACATCTCGCATAGTAGAATATTCATTCCACTATGTCCTGCTTGCCGTATGCTTGATTTCTTCCTTCTCTCCCCTAAATCAGATGGGCAAGAATAAATGGAATGTAAGGAAGGAACGTATTTGCCCCTACTTTGTGAATCGAATTGCAGGGGATGTCGGAGAATTGGTTTAATTTTGGGCTTAGAAAAATGATTGCCGACGTGTATAAGTATTTAATCAAGCCTATTTTATTCCTTCAAGACGCTGAGTCAGCGCATCATTTCACCTTTTCCTGGATCAAAAGGCTGTTTAACTTGCCCTTATTGCATTCCCTGATTAAATCGGCTTTTGCCTTTGAGCATCAGGATTTGGAAAGGGAGGTATTTGGATTGAAGTTCAGCAATCCCATTGGTCTGGCGGCTGGTTTTGATAAGGACGCGAAGCTAATTGACGAGATGGCCATGCTTGGTTTTGGTTTTATAGAAATCGGCACGCTCACTCCCAGGGCTCAGGGCGGTAATCCCAAACCCCGACTTTTCAGACTTCCCGAAGACCAGGCCCTGATCAATAGGATGGGCTTTAACAACGGGGGAGTGGCGGCTGCCGTGGAGCGGCTAAAAAAGCGGAATGCCAAAATTTTGGTGGGGGGAAATATTGGTAAGAATAAGGATACTCCGAACGAACAAGCCCTGGAGGATTACTTATATTGCATTCATGCCTTGCATCCCTATGTTGACTATTTTGTAGTAAATGTAAGTTCGCCAAATACCCCTGGGTTAAGGGAATTGCAAGACAAGGAGCCGCTTCAGCACTTGTTAACGGCAGTAAAAAAGACCATGGAGAGTTACCCAAAGACCCGGCCAGTGTTGCTCAAAATTGCTCCGGATCTGTCGGACGGACAATTGGATGATATCATAGCTATCGTCAGGGAAACTGGAATCGATGGGGTGGTGGCCACCAATACAACCATTGAAAGGGGAGAGTTGAAAACTTCTCCGGAAGCAGTAGCGGCCATTGGAGCAGGGGGTCTTAGTGGTAAGGTATTAAAGGATAGGAGTACGGAGGTAATCCGCTACCTGGCTCAAAAGTCCGGGAATGCTTTTCCGATTATTGGGGTTGGAGGCATTTTTTCCGCTTCGGATGCCAGGGAAAAACTCGAAGCCGGGGCCAGTCTGGTGCAAATTTACTCTGGAATGATTTATGAGGGGCCAGCATTGGTGAAGCGATTGAAAAAGGGTTTGATCAAGGGTTGAGGGAGCTAGCAATTCTTTTTTATTTCTAATGCAAGCGTTAAATTACATCCCGAATAGTGGAGGAAAGGAATAACCATGACTGCAAATACGTACAAAAAAAATACGTTTAAGAAAAAATCAGGTCCTGTAAAAGGAGCAGAAAAGCCAAAGCGCTCCTTTTCATGGGCTGTTTTTAAGGATAAACGCTGGGGTTTATCGTTTGGCATTTTTTTTATGATGTTTGCCATTTTCATGTTTTTGGCATTTTTAAGTTACCTTTTTGCAGGACAGGCCGATCAAAGTCTGGTGAGTGATTCGGGCGTACCTTTACGTACAAAAGGTGGGGAGACCCAAAATCTTCTGGGATACAGTGGTGCGGTGATGTCGCATTACATGATTTTCAGATGGTTTGGGCTGGCTGCTTTGCTTTTTCCTCCCTTTCTGTTTCTATGGGGCTATCGCCTATCGTTTAAAAATAGCCTGATCTCCTTGAGTCGGTACGCTTTTTTCTCCTTGTTTTTTCTGGTGTGGCTGGGATTGTTATTAGGGTACCTGGTCCATTTAATTGATGGCTTTAATTACCTGGCATTCCTAAGTGGTGGTTTGGGATACGAATTGGCGCTGATTGCGGACGAATTACTGGGTTGGGGAACGTTCATTCTTATTTTCGGTTCGCTCTTAATATTCGTTATTGTATTTTTTAACGTAGAGAAAATCAGCTGGTTTGGAGATACTGAAACGGGCACCGCTACCGGGGGAGAAGATGAAAAATCGGCTCATCCACTACAGGATCCGGTTCCTGAAAACACAGAGGTCGTGGAGGATTTGGATTCCCCAGGAGAAGAAGAAACCTCAGAGAACAGCTGGAAATTGTCTGAAAAAGAAAAGCCTGCTCCTCAAAAAGGCGGTTCTGAATCACCCGCATTCAATGTGGAGGATCGAACTCAAATGACCGAATCAGAGGAGGAAAAAGCTGCTGATAACTTTTTTGTAGCCGCCCAACACGAGGAAGAAAAAACGGCCGATACCGTCGTGAACTCTGATCCCTACGACCCTACGCTGGACCTTCCCAGTTATCAATTTCCCACGCTGGACTTGCTGAATGAATACGATCAGCAAAAAGTTACGGTTACCAGGCAGGAATTGGAGGAGAATAAAAACAAGATTGTAGAAACCCTTGTTAATTTCAAAATCGGGATTCAGGAAATTAAGGCCACCATTGGACCTACCGTCACCTTGTACGAGATCATTCCGGATCCAGGGGTGAAAATCAGCAAGATCAAGAATCTGGAAGATGACATCGCTTTGAGCCTGGCCGCTTTGGGCATCCGAATCATCGCTCCCATTCCGGGAAAAGGCACCATAGGGATTGAGGTGCCGAATAAAAACCGGGAATTGGTGGCCGCAAGGTCGGTATTGGGTACGGAAAAATTCATGAAGAGCGATAAAGACCTGCCGGTGGCCCTTGGAAAAACCATTTCAAACGAGGTCTTCGTTGTGGATTTAGCCAAAATGCCCCATTTACTAATGGCAGGAGCTACCGGACAGGGAAAATCGGTAGGATTAAACATGATTCTTGCCTCCCTGATTTACAAGAAACATCCTTCACAGTTAAAGTTGATTCTGGTAGATCCGAAAAAAGTAGAATTAACCCTTTTTAATAAAATAGAAAGGCACTTTCTGGCAAAGCTTCCCAACGCCGAGGAAGCCATAATCACAGATACAAAAAAGGTGATTTATACCTTAAATTCGCTTTGCATTGAAATGGACAATCGGTACGATTTGTTGAAGGAGGCAGGTTGCAGAAATTTGAAGGAGTATAATACCAAGTTTGTTGCCCGGAAATTGAACCCTGAAAAGGGGCATCAATTTATGCCCTATATTGTATTGGTGATCGACGAATTGGCGGATTTGATGATGACAGCCGGAAAGGAAATCGAAGGGCCCATTGCCAGGCTTGCTCAATTGGCCAGAGCCATCGGGATACACCTGGTGCTGGCGACGCAGCGACCCTCCGTTAATGTTATTACCGGAATTATTAAGGCGAATTTTCCCGCCAGGTTGTCTTTCAGGGTTACCAGCAAGATCGACAGCCGCACCATTCTGGATGCAGGGGGTGCCGAGCAGTTAATCGGCATGGGAGACATGCTGTTGTCCATGGGTTCGGATGTGATCCGGTTACAGTGTGCATTTCTGGATACCCCCGAAGTAGATTCAATATGCGAATGGATCGGTGATCAGCGGGGCTATCCGGATGCGTATTTACTCCCGGAATTCGTGGGCGAAGAAGGAGACGGTGGTTTGGGAGAAGTAGACCTTGCGGACAGAGACCCATTATTTGACGATGCCGCCAGGTTGATCGTCATGCACCAACAGGGAAGTACTTCGTTGATCCAGCGGAAGCTGAAACTAGGTTATAACCGGGCAGGAAGGATCATTGATCAGCTCGAAGCGGCTGGTGTGGTAGGAGCATTTGAAGGGAGCAAAGCCAGAGAAGTATTGGTACAGGACGAAAACAGTTTGGAACAATTATTGAACAACCTTTAGAACAGATTGTAAAAGAAAAATGACAAGCAAAAACAAAATCGCCTTAAGTCTTGCTTTCCTTTGGAGTTTTCAAATCGCAGTTGGGCAGAATGACCCCAAAGCGGTAGAGATTTTATCAGAAGTAAGTGAAAATTACCAAAAGCTGAACGGGTTTTCGGCTACCTTTGAATATGCCTACGCTACCGAAGATGAGGGTTTGATACAAACCAATACGGGAGAGGTAACCGTCAAGGGGGAAAAATACCGGCTTACGCTAAATGACCAGGAAATTTTTAATAATGGGAATACCGTATGGACCCTCATTAAATCCAGCAAGTATAAGGAGGTAACCATTAATAACGTGGAGGAAGATACAGAAGAATTGACCCCTTCCAACATTTATACGATTTATCAAAAAGGATATCAGGCTGAGTTAGTCGGAAGTGATCAGAAGAATGGAGTGGCTGTTCATGAAATTCTACTTACCGCCGAAAAGAAATCATCTCAATTTGAAAAAATCACGCTTTTTATTGACAAGTCCAAGCTGGATCTCGTTGCCTGGGAAATCCAAGATGACGTAGGAGGGACGTTTACGTATTCTTTTAAGGATTTGGACAGCAATGTCAATGTTATGGATGATTATTTCGTATTTAATACCCAAGAAAATCAGGATGTTGAAGTCATCGACCTGAGGTAAGGTAGGTATACTTTGACACTACTGTGCTTATTTTTTCTATTTTTGTGGCATGACATCAGGGGAAATATACGCGGAAATTCAAAAAAAGCAATCGTTTCTTTGTGTTGGGTTGGATCCTGCCCTGGAAAAAATCCCCAACCACCTGCTCAAGGAGCAAGATCCGATTTTTGCCTTTAACAAGGCGATCATTGATGCCACCATCGATCAGGCGGTCGCCTATAAGCCTAACTTGGCCTTTTACGAAGCCCTGGGCCCCGGAGGATGGGAGACGTTGCAGAAAACCCTGGACTATTTGCCCGCCGAAGTCTTTACCATTGCCGATGCCAAAAGAGGGGATATTGGAAATACTTCTACCTTGTATGCCAGGGCCTTTTTCGAAAAAATGAATTTTGATGCCATTACAGTAGCCCCTTACATGGGTGAGGATAGTGTGAGTCCTTTTTTGAAATTTGAAGGGAAATGGGTGATTTTACTGGCACTGACCTCCAACCGGGGGAGTCATGATTTTCAATTGATAGAGGACAAGGAGGGAACGCCTTTATTTGCATCGGTATTGGAAAAAAGTAAATCCTGGGGGACACCGCAGAATACCATGTACGTGGTGGGAGCTACCCGTGGACCTGCGATTCAATCGGTACGGGAAATCATCCCCGAACATTTTTTATTAGTACCTGGAGTGGGGGCGCAGGGGGGAAGCCTGGAAGAAGTCGCCCGGTATGGTATGAATGCGAGTTGCGGATTGTTGGTGAATTCTTCTCGTGGAATAATCTACGCCTCATCCGGAAGGGATTTTGCCGAGGCGGCCAAGAAGGAAGCCCAGTCGCTTCAAACCTCCATGGAAAAGCTACTAAATCAATACTGCGGCTGATATTTGCGCACGTATTTTCTCCAAAAACGGATTTTTTTGTATATTCATAGGGATTTTCATTCCCTTTTTTATGATTCGTTTTCAGGAGGATTTTCTTCAGATGGTCTGGAAGTACCAGTATTTTGACAAAAAAGGACTGGAGACTAGTAATGGATTGCCCTTGTCGATTTACAAAATCGGATTTCATAACCAGCACGAAGGACCGGACTTTAAAGAAGCCGAAATCCTGATCGCTGGGATCAAGCATTTTGGTCATGTAGAAATTCACCTGCGTTCCTCCGATTGGAAGTCCCATCAGCATCAAAAGGACCCTGCTTACAATAGCGTGGTGTTGCATGTGGTATGGGAGCATGACGAACCCGTCACCCGGGCGGATGGCACCACCCTGCCTACCTTATCGCTTCAGGGTAAGATTCCTTTGGACGTGATAAAGAACTACGAGAAACTGGTGTTTTCGCCAAAAAAACTTTTATGCACGGATGCATTGGCCGGAGTGCCTGGAATATTAAAATTCTCCATGCTGGAAAAGGCATTGGTGGAGCGTTTACAGGGAAAAAGTCAACAGGTCTTATCCTTATTAGAAGAAAATCAGCAAGATTGGGAAGAGACGGCTTATCAATGGTTGTTTTATTCTTTTGGTTTTAAGACCAATGCCAAACCCATGCTGAAGGTGGCCAAAAGTCTTCCGTACAATTTGCTCAAAAAAAGTGCAGGTAACCTGTTGCAGGTGGAAGCCCTGATATACGGGCAGGCTGCTATGATGCAGCCTTCCTTAGATTTGAGTCCCGGGTATGAGCAAGGGTTGGCAGCAGAGTACAGTTACTTGCAGCGGAAGTACGGTTTGAAAAGGGAATTGTTCGGGTCGGAGTGGAAATTCATGAAAGTCAGGCCGGGAAACTTCCCTTCCTTTCGCTTGTCCCAGCTGGCTGCGCTATTGAATTCCAGTCCGAATTTATTTTCAAACGTTCTCTATCGGCTCCAGGATGTGTCCTCATTTCGGAAGGTTTTTGAGATGACGGTGAGTCCCTATTGGCAGCAACACTATCACTTTGGAAAGCCCATGAAATCGAAAACCAGCGGCAAACTAACGGAGGGTCTGTTGAATTTACTGGCCATCAACTTCGTGGTACCGCTCTGGTACGCCTATGGGCAATACTCGGACCTGGGGCTTTGGCAGGAAAAATGTTTTAATTTTCTTCAGGAAATCCCGGCAGAGAAAAACAGTTTGATTGCTATTTTTTCAGGAGCTGGCTGGGAGCCCTTGCAGGCCTTTGACAGCCAGGGGATGCTGGGCTTGTATCATGGCTATTGTTCCAAAAGGAAGTGCCTTTCCTGCAAAATTGGCCAAAACATACTCCGAGGCAATAAATGAGTATCTTTGCACGGGACAGGAATTTCCGTTAATTTTGCGGTTCAAAAAAAGAATCATGGAGAAACCCATTATTATATTTGGCGCCAAGGGCATCGCTCATCCCGCACTTGAAATTTTCAACAGCCATGATCTGGTAGTGTATGGTTTTCTGGATGAGGACGAAAGCCTTCACAAAAAGGAAATAAACAATGTAGCCATTTTGGGAAACCCGGAAGACGATGGGTTTTTAAAATTGATCGGTAAAAAATGTGAAGCGTTCGTGGCGGTGGATGATGCCCGGTACAGAGCCTCTTTGGTAAAAATGCTCAATGAGAAGCGAAAGGTACAACCCGTCAACGCATTACACCGCCTTTCCTATATTTCAACAGATGCGGCGATAGGCCATGGAAACTTTATCAATGCAAAGGTAAGCATCGGTGCTGGTGCCAGTATTGGGAATCACTGCATTCTCCATACCAACGCGACCATAGAGCATCAGGCTAAAATAGGAGACTTCGTCCAAATAGGTGCCGGAGCGGTGGTAAATTCCGGAACGACGATCGGCAACGGGGTCTTCCTGGGATCCGGAGTGACGGTGGTAGCAGGGGTTACCATCGGGAAAAATGCGCGGGTTGGTGCCGGTTCCGTTGTAATCGGAGACGTGGCGGCCAATCAGACCGTTTTTGGCAATCCGGCACAAGTAGTTGAAAAATAAGTACTAGTAGTTTATATTTGGCGTATTAATATAACACCCTGTCGGAAACAGGGCTGGCGTTATGGAATATCGAATTTTACTTTATTATTGCTATGCTCCAATCGAGGATTTGGAAGCATATAGGGATGAACATCATTTGTTCTGCGTCGAAAACAATATCCGGGGGAGAATTATAGTTTCTCCGGAAGGGCTCAATGGCACGGTTTCCGGGTTGAAGGAAGATTGTGACAAATACATGGCCTATGTCACCTCCGATCCGAGATTTGCCGACACTGAATTCAAGGTAGACAAACACCAGGGGCATGCCTTCGCAAAAATAAACGTGCGGGCAAAAGAGGAAATTGTTCATTCAGGACTGAAACACATCAATCCCCGGATGAAAACCGGCAAACACCTGGAACCTTCTGAATTCAAGGCGCTAAAAGATGAAGAAGACGTGGTTATTTTGGATGTTCGCTCCAACTACGAACACGAATTAGGTCATTTTAAAAATGCCATCCGGCTGGATATCGATAATTTTCGTGATTTTCCGGAAAAAGTCAAGGAGCTGGAGCATCTGAAAGGCAAAAAGGTACTGACCTACTGTACCGGTGGCATCAAATGTGAGAAGGCTTCTGCCTTTTTGCTGGAACAAGGGTTTCAGGATGTTTATCAGCTTCATGGCGGTATCATTAAGTACGGAATGGAAGCAGGCGGAGCAGATTTTGAAGGAAAGTGTTATGTCTTTGACAATCGACTTGCAGTAGAAGTGAATTCCGTCAATCCGAAAATTATTTCGAAGTGTTTTGTCTGTGGTACCGCTTCAGATCGCATGGTCAACTGCGCCAATCCCGATTGTAATGTTCACGTACCCATTTGTGAATCTTGCGGCTGGGAAATGGAAGGGGCTTGTTCGGATACCTGTAAAACACATCCCAGGAAAAGAGCCTATAATGGCACCGGTTATTATCAGAAAAACACGAACGGATACAACCCCTACAAGGGGCTTTACCAAAAGCCCAATGTGGACAAAATAAAATCTGCGCTGCATGGTAAAACCTCTGCCTGACTCGGATTTTATTCTCAATCCGGATGGCAGTATCTACCATCTGAATTTAAAACCTGGTCAGGTGGCAGAGACGGTGATTGCCGTAGGCGACCCCGATAGGGTACAGGAGATTTCCAGACACTTTGATGAGGTAGAGCTGAGGGTCCGCAAACGGGAATTTGTAACCCATACCGGATGGTACCATGGAAAAAGGATCAGTGTGATCAGCACCGGGATGGGTACGGATAACGTCGAGATTTTTATGACGGAATTGGACGCTTTGTTCAATATCGATTTCAGTACCAGGCTTCCAAAAAACAACCTTACCCGCCTCACTATTATCCGTGTTGGCACCTCAGGTGGCATGCAAGGCAGTCTTCCAGCAGGCAGCCTGCTTGCTTCTTCCTTCGCGCTGGGATTAGACACCTTGATGGCATTTTACCAACTCCCGCAGACCGGGGAAGAACGCAGTATTTCGCAGCTAGTGAAGGAGCGGTTGCATTTGCCTTTTTTACCCTACTGCGTGCGGGGATCGGAAAGTTTATTGGAGAGGTTTAGTGATCTTCCCCGGGGGATTACGGTCACCTGCCCTGGATTTTATGGGCCACAGGGAAGAGCGGTAAGGCTTAGTCTCCAAATTCCGGAAATGATCTCCACCTTGAGCGAGCTAGAAGTAAAACCCGGATTTTTTTCAAATTTTGAAATGGAGACCGCTGGCTATTATGCGATGGGCAGACTTTTGGGGCATGACACGCTCAGTCTTAATGCCATCGTGGCCAATCGCATAAGCAACCGTTTTTCAGAAGCTCCCGAGCAGGTGGTGGAAAAACTTATTGCCATCGTTTTGGAAAAAATGTAACCGTTGGTGGGACTTTACCCTTTCCGGTAATTTTTTCTATTCGGAGATTTTTGGAGATAATATTGAAGAGGGATTTAATAACAGTAATTTCATCCTATTCCATCCAACTCGCTTAATTCGAGCCAGCGCATTTCCAGTGCTTCAGCTTTCTTATCGATTTGTTCTATTTCCTGAGACCAGTCGGTCAGCAGTTGGTGATCATCTGTACCTTTAGCCATTTTATCTACCAGTGCTTTTTTCTGGGAGTGGAGCTTCTTTAAATCCAATTCTATGGATTCAAATTCCTTTTTGTCTTTATAGCTTGCTTTGTTGGAGCTGCTGGCGGGAGCTTCGGTGGCTTTCGCTGCTTTTGCCACCGGCTTTTTGCTGGGGGCTGCCTTTTTTACCTTTAAGCTTTCCCTGTAATCGGTGTAGTTTCCAGGAAAATCGCTTATTTGACCCTGTCCTTCGAAGACAAACAGGTGGTCTACCAGTCGATCCATAAAATACCTGTCATGAGAAACGATGACCAGGCATCCCGGAAAATTTTCCAGAAAATCTTCCAGCGTATTGAGTGTGACAATGTCCAGATCGTTGGTCGGTTCATCCAGAATCAGAAAATTGGGGCTTTTCACCAGCACCATTAGCAACTGAAGCCGCCGTCTTTCCCCACCGCTGAGTTTGGATATGGGAGTGTGCTGCTGTTTTGGCGGAAAACCAAATTGGTTGAGAAATTGGCTGATCGTGATGGTACTTCCCCCAGCCACGGTGACCACTTCGGCAACTTCTTTTACGCAATCTAAGAGTCGCTTTTCCTCGTCAAAGCTGTTCTCCTCCTGCCTGTAATAGCCAAAGGCGGTGGTTTGTCCGATCGTAACTTCGCCTTTATCCGGGGTATTCATACCCGTCAGCATATTCAGGAAGGTGGTCTTGCCGGCTCCATTGGGGCCAACGATCCCAATTTTATCTCCCTTTTTGAAAATATAGCTGAAGTCATCGACTAGTGTCAGGTCTCCATACGATTTATGGATTTTCTCTAGTTCCACTATTTTTTTACCCAGCCTTCTGGAAGTAACTTCCAGGCTAATATCCCGCTCTTCCGAAGGGCGAAATGCTTTGTCTTTGGTTTCTTCAAAGGCATCCACCCGGTATTTGGCCTTGGTCCCTCTAGCTTTGGGTTGGCGCCGGATCCAATCCAGTTCTTTTTTATACAGGCTTTTTGCCTTCTCCTGTTCGGTGGCCTGGTTGGCTTTTCTTTCTGCTTTTTTCTCCAAAAAATAGCCGTAGTTTCCGGCATAGCGGTAGAGATTGCCCTGCTCCAGTTCCAAAATTTGATTGGTAACCCGGTCCAGGAAGTACCGGTCGTGGGTAACCATCAGCAAGGAGAGATTGGACTTGGACAGGTATTCTTCCAGCCATTCGATGGTTTCAAGGTCCAGGTGATTGGTAGGTTCATCCAGTAGCAGCAGGTCCGGAAAATTCAATATGGCTCGCGCTAGTGCTACCCGTTTTCTTTGCCCTCCGCTAAGAGCTGAAACGGGGATGTCCGTATCGTGTAGCCCTAATTTGCCCAGTACCTCGTTGATTTGGTATTCGAAGTCCCAGGCTTGCAGGCGATCCATTTTCTCCAGCATGGGCTGGAGTTTTCCCTGTCCGTCGTGCTCAGCATCCAAAAGCACTTTTTGGTATTCCTGAATTACCTGGATGATCTCGTTATCCGGATCGTCAAACACCGTCTGATAAATGGTTTTATCTCCGGAGAAAACCGGATTTTGGTGTACATAAGCGATCTTGGCCTCCTGATTTATCACCACTTGCCCCTCATCCGGAATATCCTCTCCCATGATTATTTTCATCAGGGTGGACTTTCCCGCCCCATTTATGCCAACCAGCGCCGTCTTTTGACCGCGTTCCAGACCAAAGGAAATGCGGGTAAATAAAACCCGCTCGCCAAATGATTTACTTAAATTTTCTACTGAAAGGTAATTCATAGTGTAAAATTACAACCGTATTTTTGATTATTCAATCGTTGAGAAAGGATGGGAATGAAGGCGCACCAAAATTAGGGAAATAGGGCGTTTAATTTCCCTACCAAATTCCTTTGCGTGTGCCTGGAGACCATTGACAGGATACTTTTCGGACCGCATTCACCTGCCGAAATTGAAATCCTTTCTTCTTGTTTATTGAGGGAGCTGTTTTGGGTGCAGTGTGGTTTCTGCTTTAAGAGGAGCAATTATAAAGTAAACGCTGGTTTTTTTAATCCTGGAAAGGGAATTACTTTAAAAATTCATTGATGGCCTTTACAAGGGATCGGATGCTTTGTTTGAAGTGTGCGAGGGATTCATCCAGAAAGGGCTGCGCGTTTCCTTTTTTTCCCTGGTATTTTTCTTCAAACGAGGCTTTTTTTTCGTTGAGTTCCTTTTCCAGTTTTTCCTTTTTTCCGCGGAGTTCCTGAATTTTTTTCTCAATTTCTTCGCTCGCCTCTCCGGTAGCCTTGGTTCCTTTTTCTATCAAAATCTCGATTTTGCTTCCAACTTCCTGAAGCATTTTTTCGATTTCATCAAATCCTGAACGTTTCCTTTCCATGGTATTTTTGTTAATAATCCTAAAAGTAGCCAAATTTCTGCATAAAGCAGAAGAAAAATGCTTCTAGAAATAAACTTGGCTCATTAGACAAAAATAAAGCCCCAATGCTATTGGGGCTGATAGAGGTTGGATTAACCGGCCAATTTTATAAAATACTTGTTTAAAATCGGCTCGTATAGTTTGGAAAATGTCTTGTAACACCATTTCCTGAACTCTTCCAGCTCGGCTGGAACCAATAGATTCAGGCCCTTTCGCAACTCTTTCTCGAAGAGTTTGCTGTCAAAACTTACCTTTAATAAAATAGTTTTAACATATTCCATCATGGTTCATGTTATTTTAATTAGGTTTGGCAAAAAGATTGATTTATTTACGGTATACGGTTTAAAATTAGATTTGTTACGTATAAAATATACTTGTTTATTTGCAGTTATAAATAAAAGCACTACAAGCATCTTCTATGTTCTCAACGATTAACCACGTTCTTTTCGTATCCCTTGCGTTCCTTTTTTCATTGACGGCTGGGGCGCAAGATATCCGCATAGAATTGGGAGAAAGTGAAGTCGCACTGAATGAAACCTTTACCATTAAAGTAACGGTTTCCGGCGAAAAAATCCGATCCTATGATCAATTGCCCGACATTTCGGGATTCCAGAAGCAGGGTGTGTCGCAAAGTTCGTCCATGAACATTGTAAACGGACAAATGAGCAGCACGAATAGTATTATCCAATATTACAAGCCCCTTCGGAAGGGACAATTTACCTTACCAAATTTCACCTTAACGGTGAATGAAGAAAGTGTTTCCTCTCCAGGAAAGACCATTTCCGTAGTGGATGCCCGCGCCAGTGCCCGGAATAACCGTGCGCTGGATCCTTTTGATGATCTCTTCGGAGGCAATAACTCTGAGGAGCCGGAGTATGTGGAGGTTGAAGACGATGCTTTCTTCTCCCTTTCTGTCGACAAAGAAGAGGTTTACGTAGGAGAAGGGTTCAATGTAAGTTTGGCATTTTACATGTCAGAAAGCAATCAGGCACCCTTTAATTTTCACGAACCGGGAAAGCAGCTAGAGCGGATCATCAATGAAATCAAGCCTGGAAATGCCTGGGAGGAAAATTTTAATATTACCAGTATTCAGCCTGAAAGGGTGGAGTTTGGAGGAAAGCAGTGGACGAAATACAAAGTGTATGAAGCCAGTTTTTTTCCGTTTAACGCCGGGTCGGTGGATTTTCCCTCTGTGGGCTGGGAGATGATCAAATACCGTATCGCCAAAAACCCGAGCTTTTTTGGCAGCAATCGCCTGCAGGATTTCAAAACCTTCTATTCTCAACCCAAGTCCATCCAGGTAAATGCCCTGCCCCCGCATCCCTTAAAAAATGAAGTGAGTGTTGGTAATTATCGATTGAGGGAAAGTTTTGAGCAAAAAGAGGTACAGACAGGAGAAGGTTTTACCTATGATTTTACCATTATAGGAGAAGGAAATATCAGTTCCATTCGACCGCCCCGGCTCAGACGTCGGCAAAAGCTGAATACGTTTGACCCCAATGAGCAGGTACAAATAAACCGGGGCAGAGGAAAGGTAACCGGGATGAAGGAGTTTGGCTATTTTATCACCTTAAATGAGCAGGAGGAAGTAGCGCTAAAAGATCATTTTGAGTGGATTTATTTTAATCCGCAGTTGGCCCAATACGATACCTTGGTGCCTCAGGCGATGGTCCGGGTAACCGGGGAGAGCAAGATCAATCAGGCCATATCCTCTTCCCGCCTGGGAGGATTATACGATCTGATCGAAGTAGAAGACAATAAGCTTTTAAACCAGGGATATAAATATTATTTTTCCGCACTGATAAATGGCTTGCTGTTGCTGGCAGTGCTTTTATTAGGGTTTTTGATGTTTAAGAAAAAATAATTCATGCGCAATACATTTGGTAATGTTTTCACCATCACCACCTTCGGGGAGTCACACGGTAAAGGGTTAGGAGTGATTGTTGATGGTTGTCCCGCTGGAGTAGCTGTCGATGAAGCGTTCATCCTGCAGGAGTTGCAGCGAAGAAAACCCGGGCAATCCAAAATCACCACTCAGAGAAAGGAGGAAGACGGGTTTGAAATCCTGTCAGGCGTGTTTGAAGGAAAAAGCACGGGTACGCCCATTGCCGTCGTTATCTATAATACCGACCAGAAAAGCAAAGATTATTCGCACATTGCGGACAAGTTCAGGCCTTCCCATGCAGATTTTACCTATCACGAAAAATTTGGTGTCCGGGATTACCGGGGAGGAGGAAGAAGCAGTGCCAGGGAGACGGCTGCGAGAGTGGCCGCAGGGGCCATCGCAAAATTAATGTTGCGGGAATTTGGGGTTTCGATCAATGCTTATGTGAGTCAGGCAGGACACGAACGGCTGGAAAAAACGTACAAGGAGCTGGACTTTAGCCAGACAGAAGCAAACATAGTGCGGTGTCCGGATGCTGAGGCGGCCGAGCGAATGATCGACCTGATCGATGAAACCAGAAAAAATAGGGATACCATCGGAGGGGTGGTGAGTTGTGTCGCCCAGGGAGTTCCCGTAGGACTTGGAGAACCTGTTTTTGATCGGTTGCATGCCGCGTTGGGGCATGCCATGCTTAGTATCAATGCCGTCAAAGGTTTCGAATACGGAAGTGGCTTCGAGGGGGTGAGCATGAAAGGATCCGAGCATAACGATGCCTTTTACAAGGAAGGTGAAAAAATAAAAACCAGGACCAACCACTCCGGAGGAATTCAGGGAGGAATATCCAATGGAGAGGCCATTTATTTCAGAGTAGCCTTTAAGCCGGTAGCGACCATCATGCAGGATCAGGAGAGCATTGATACGAAGGGTGAGCCTGCTGTTGTTTCCGGAAAAGGGCGTCACGACCCCTGTGTGGTACCCCGTGCCGTGCCCATTGTGGAAGCCATGTGCGCACTTGTCCTGGCCGATTACCTGCTATTGAACCGCTCAAGCAAACTATAACCACTTCAACCACTAACCAAACATGAAAAAAAAAATACCCCTTCACACCCAGATCATCATCGGATTGGTTTTGGGTCTTATCGTAGGTTTAGCCGTAGTAAAACTTGGCATATCTCCGGATTTTACCCTTAATTACATCAAGCCAGTAGGTACCATCTTTATCAACGGGCTTAAGATGATAGCCGTACCCTTGGTGCTTGCTTCATTGATTGTAGGTGTTTCCAATCTGGGGGATATTTCCAAATTGAGTAGAATTGGTGGAAAAACCATTCTGACCTATATTTTTACCACGGCATTGTCAGTATCCGTAGGCTTGTTAGTGGTGAATATTTTTAGCCCCGGAAAAAGCTTGCCGGTGGAGACCCGGGACAACCTGATGAGCCTCTATACTGAAACGGCGGATACTAAATCCATGCAGGCTGAAGAACTCAAGCAGCAAAGTCCTTTACAGCCATTGGTGGACATGGTGCCGGAAAACGTTTTTCAGGCAACCACCGAAAATGCGAGCATGCTGCAGGTAGTGTTTTTCGCCATCATTGTAGGCATTGCTCTGATACAAATACCCAAAAGTAAAGCCGAGCCGGTCATCGCCTTTTTTGATGGGTTGAATGATGTAATCATCAAAATCGTAGGATTTATCATGATTTTAGCCCCCTATGGGGTATTTGCACTCATGGCTTCGCTGATTGTGGAGATCACAGGCGACAATCCCAGTTCGGCGCTGGAGTTGCTGCTCGCTTTGCTAAAATACAGTTTGGTTGTTTTGGGGGGCTTGGCATTTATGACATTGGTAACGTATCCGTTGATATTGAAATCATTTACCAAAGTCAGGTACCAGGACTTTTTCAAAGCCATCCGGCCAGCCCAGTTATTAGCGTTTACGACCAGTTCTAGTTCCGCCACCCTGCCCGTGACCATGAAACAGGTAGAAGAAGAAATAGGCGTTTCGGAAGAAGTAAGCAGCTTCGTCTTGCCGTTGGGAGCCACCATCAATATGGACGGGACCAGTTTGTACCAAGGAGTGGCCGCTGTTTTTATTGCCCAGGCGTTGGGGATGGATCTGAGCTTGAGTCAGCAATTATTAATAGTAATGACTGCTACCCTGGCTTCCATAGGCACTGCGGGAGTACCGGGTGCAGGGATCATCATGTTGATCATTGTATTGGAATCCATCGGCGTTCCTGCCGCAGGAATTGCCTTGATTTTGGCACCGGATCGGATTCTGGACATGTTCCGAACCATTGTGAATGTGACCGGGGATGCCATGGTTTGTACCGTGGTGGCGTCTACTGAGGGCGAACTGCCGGAGGGACTGATCCGAAAGTCCAATCCACTTACAGCCTCCTGAGTAGATTTTTCATAAACGAATTGCCTATTTACCGAACCATCATTGCATTCCGGGCGTTTTACAGTTGCTTAGAAATGAAATATTTAATGTAAATTAATAAATACCATGCTGGAAGCACAAAAAAAGCCTGTTCATCTTTATTTAGAGGCTAATCCAAACCCCAACTCCTTAAAATTTGTCGTGAATTTCATGCTTGTTGAGGATGGAGTTAGTTTTGATTTTCCAGATGAAGCAAGTGCTGAAAAGTCTCCTCTCGCTAAGGAATTGTTCAATTTTGCCGCTGTAGAAAGGGTGTTTATTGCTGCCAACTTTGTCACCGTGACCAAGAAAAGCGACATTCTTTGGGAAAACATTCAGGATCATATCCGTAATCAAATCAAGGGATTCCTGGAGACCGGGCAGTCGGTTATTGCCAGAGACCTGGATGTGGATCCTCTTTTTGATGAGAATGATAGCGAGACCGTCAAGAAAATCAAAGGAATTCTAGATGAATATATCCGCCCCGCTGTAGAACAAGACGGGGGAGCCATTGTGTTTCACAGTTTTCAGGACGGGATTGTCAAGGTGCTGCTTCAGGGAGCTTGTTCCGGTTGTCCCTCCAGTACCGTTACCTTGAAGGCGGGAATAGAAAATCTTTTGACCGGTATGCTGCCTGAAGTGAAGGCCGTAGAAGCAGAAGGGGTCTAAGGCTTTCATATCCAATAGATGGTCTTTGGAAAGTGGATTGGTGGGATTTTAGGATTCCTGGCTATTTTGTTACGGTTGATCTCCGAAGCATTTCCGCAATTTACGGAAAGCTGGTACGCCAAAGGCCTGTTTCCCCTAGTACGTGGAATACTGGACCATTCACTGGGAAAACTGCCTTTTCCAGCTATTTACCTCGTTTTCGCTGGGTTGCTACTGGCATTGTTTTATTTTGTTAAGGCACTGTTACGTAAAAATAGAGGAAGTAGAAAAAAGACCTTTTTCATTTTTAGAGGGCTACTGAATTTTGGTGGCTGGGCGATTTTTTTGTTTTTATTTCTATGGGGATTTAATTATTACCGGTTGCCACTTTACTGGCACCTGGGGCTTCGTTCGGAACCGATGGGCCGCGAACAGTTGCTGGAAGAAATGCGTTTGACCGAGGCGGACTTGTTGGCACAGCGAGCGGAACTGCAACTTGATTCCCTGCCCCTGGTATATTTGCGAGACTTTGAAGCGCTGGAAAGCCAACTTAGAGAAGAGATGCAGGAGACCCTGGAAAAGATCAGGTACTCCTGGGTTGGAAGCCCTTCCGTGAAGCCTTTATATCCGGCTGGAACCTTGAGGCGCATGGGGATTTTTGGAATTTACTTTCCGTTTACCGGCGAAGGATACCTGGACCCCAGCTTGCATCCCCTGGAAAAAACCTTTACCCTGGCCCATGAACTTGCCCATGGATTTGGAATTACCGATGAAGGAGAAGCTAACTTTATGGGTTGGCTGGTCTGTGCCAGCAGCGAAGACTACTATTTGCGCTATATTGGGTCACTTAAACTTTTCCGGTACCAGCTAAACGATTTGTACCGAATGGATCCGGAATCCTACCAACAATTCGTTGGTCAACTTCCCATTGCAATCCGGCAGGATATTCGGGAGATTCAACAGAGCAACCTGGAGATAAGGCCCTATTTTCTTGAATTGAGCAGGAAATCGAATGATTTTTACCTCAAATCTCAAGGAGTAAAAGCCGGCATAAAAAGTTATGCTCAGCTTCCCATGCTCGCCAGGGCTTGGAGATTAGGGCAAGTCGATATATGAAGCCCTTTTTACAGTGGAAAATGACCTGTTTTTAGGTAGAAGCTGAATTCAGTCCATTGGGTATGGTCAAGGTGAAATTGGATCCGCTTCCCTCTTTGCTGACTACCTCCAGACTTCCCCCCAGTCTCTTTGCATTTTGGAAGCACAGGTGTAACCCCATTCCTGTTCCTTTTTCTTGCTCAGTGCCGTAAGTGGATTTGATGTCCTGCTCAAATATTTTTCTGAGGCGTTCCTGAGAAATTCCAATACCATTATCCTGTATGGAAATGATGATCAATTCTTTCTGGCCAGTAATTTCGATACTTACCTGTCCTCCGGTAGCAGTAAATTTAATGGCATTCTGGACCAGATTTCTAAGGATCAATAGCAAACGGTCCGTTTCAATCTTTACCATCGGATTTTTGCGGTAATGGACTGCCAGCGAAATGGATTTTTGTTTGGCAATTACCTTTAGGATTTCCAATGTGTCCTCGAAGAGGTCCTTTAGTTTTATTTCCTTTACCCGGATCGCTTGATTTTTTAATTCAAAAGAGGACCAATCCAATATATTTTCCATCATATTGTAAGTCCGGGTCGTTATTTTAAGCAGTTCTTCGTGCAAAAAATCCATTTCTTCGGGCGGTAAATCTCCCTTATTGATGAGTTCCAGTGTCTGCATAATGGATTGGAGCGGATTTTTTAAGTCATGGGAAATGATGGTAATGATTTTATCCTTTTGAGAACTGGTTTTACTCAGGCTGCGGTTGATTCGGACCAATTCATTGCTTTTTACTTTGACCTTGTTTTTTTGAGATTTATAAAACCGTTTCAAGGTGGCTACCAGAAATCCAATTCCAGCCAGGCAGGCGATATAGGTGATGGCATGATCAATAAAAATCAGTCCGTTGCTATCGTATAATTTGGGGATCCACTGCGTGTGGAAGGTACCAAGATAATAGAGCAGCAAGAAGAACAAACCATTGATCACACTCCAGAAAAAATAGGACCGGATGGGAGAAATACTGAGGATAATGAGGTGGCATAACATGAAAATATAGAAAGTGGGACCATCAATGCCATCATTATTGAAAAAGTTAATGGTCAATACGGGATAGGTAACCCCGCCGAATAGATAGTAGGCATATTTAAACTGGTTTCGTTCTCTAAGCAGGTAATAGCAGACCGCCAGTCCAACGATAACCACAAACGAAATTCCGATTAAAAACCAATTGCCAATAATCGCATTAAAGGCCATCGTGGCCAGTATAAAAATGAAGACGATGACCAAGGTGGAATTAAAAATCTGTTTTTCCATGACCGGGCTATTTTCCCAATAAAAAAAATGGGAGGCCCGGGTTTTTATTTTATTCCAAAAGCTCACAATAGGGTTGTCATTTTAAAATTTTCCGGGCTGCTGATTACCAAATATCGGAATGAATTCAAACGTTTCACCATCAAAAAGTCCTTTGTCACTCAACTTGATGGATGGAATAACCAATAGAGCCATAAAGCTCAAGGTCATAAAAGGGGATTGTAGACGGGATCCCATTGCCTTTACCATTTTATCCAGACGGGTATAATGCCTGGCTACCTCAAAGGCATCTGCCTTACTCATCAGTCCCCCCACTTCTAAGGGCAGCACTTCCTCTGCTGGACCATTAACTGCCGCAAGACCTCCTTTGCAGCGAATAATCAGATTGGCTGCTCTACTCATGTCCTCGTCACTCACGCCAACCACAATAAGGTTATGGGAATCATGTGCTACCGAAGAAGCGAAGGCTCCTTTTTTCAGCCCGAAACCTTTTATAAGTGCCACTTGTGGGGGGCTGTTTTTTTCATACCGGTTGATCACCGCGATTTTTAGGATATCCTCTTCGGTATTGCTAATTACGCTTCCGGAGTTTTCCGGTACGGTCACTCTTATTTTATGGGTGGTTAATTGCTTGTCCAGTGCTTTGATAACGGTGGCGGGCCCGCCCTGGTGTTTTAATTCAAATGATGCCTTGTCAAGAAAATCAGCCTGGAAGCGGTTTACTGCCTGACAATCCTGGTGGGGGATTCTTGTCTTTCCCTCCCTGGCCATTAATTGGCCGTTGATGTGGGTTTCTAGCACCTGAAAGCTAACCAGATCTTCCACCAGTATAAAATCTGCAGGATCGCCCACTTTAAGCAGTCCCACCGGGAGTCCGTAATGGTGTACGGGCGTGATGCAAGCGGCACGGAGTACGTCAAAAAGATCTTTGCCCCTGGAAACTGCCCGGACGACCAACTGATTGATATGCCCTTCGAGTAAGCTGTCGGGATGTTTGTCGTCCGAACAAAACATGAGGTGTTCCGGAAATGCATCCATCAGGTCAATCAACGCATCGAAGTTTCTGGCGGCACTTCCTTCACGAATGGCCACCTTCATACCGTTTCGAATGCGGTCCCTTCCTTCTTCAAATGTCGTGCACTCATGATCGGTGGTAATTCCAGCGGCCGCGTATTTGGCGGCACTTTCGCCTGTAAGCCCCGGGGCATGACCATCTACAGGCTTTCCATAGCGTTGGGCAAGATGGATTTTTTCCATTACTTCTGGATCCTCCTTCAATACGCCGGGCCAATTCATCATTTCTGCAAGGTAGTGGATATTCCCTTGCTGAAAGAGTTGTTCAATTTGTTTGGGAGAAATGGCATCTCCGGCAGTTTCAAAGGGAGTGGCAGGCACGCAGGAAGGAGCTCCAAAGAAAAACTTGAACCCTGTTTTTTCCCCGTTGGCGATCATGAAGGCAATGCCCTCCATGCCGCAAACATTGGCAATCTCATGGGGATCAGAGACGGTGGCGACGGTGCCGTGGATCACGGCAAGTCGGGCAAAAGACGCAGGGACCAGCAAAGAGGATTCGATATGAACATGGGCATCAATAAAACCGGGAAGCAGGTAGTGGGGAGGTGCCGTAGAGAGGCGATCAACAGCCTGTATACGGCCATTGTTCACCTCAATCTTTGCGGGATAAATTTCTTTCTTTTCAATATCCACCAATTGTCCCTTCAGGCTGTAAGCTGTCGTCATTCCGCTGTTAAAAGTTTAAATAGTACTATTTCTGTTGGTTTGTACACCAGATTGGAATAAAAAACCAATACAAATAAGGTCTACTGCCCAGAATAGTCATAAATATACTATATTTGCATCTGAAAAGGAAAGCAGGTACCATTCATTTTTTATTAATGAAAAAAATCATCATTGCCATTGACGGTTATTCCGGTTGTGGGAAGAGTACCACAGCAAAGGCGGTGGCTAAAGCGTTGCGCTATACGTATTTGGATTCCGGGGCTATGTACAGGGCAGTTACCCTTTATTTTTTAGAAAATCACATTGACACCTCTGAGTCAGAGGAAATTGATCAAAGCCTCCGGGAAATGGAAATTGAATTCCGACATAATGAGGCCGATGGAACCCAACAAGTTTATCTGAATGGAGTTAATGTAGAGAGGGAAGCACGCGGAATGGAAGTTTCGGCAAAAGTGAGTGAGATTAGCAAGATTCCACAGGTAAGGGCTGCTTTGGTAGAAAAGCAACGAAGTTTAGGAAGTAATAAAGGTATTGTGATGGATGGCAGGGATATTGGTACCGTTGTTTTCCCGGATGCGGAGTTGAAAATATTTATGAAAGCCGATACCCTAATCCGGGCAGAGCGAAGGCAGCGTGAGTTATTGGAAAAAGGGCAGCGGGTAAGTTTGGATAAGGTGCAGGAAAATCTGGAATCAAGAGATGAGCAGGACAGCGGAAGGTCGATAAGTCCCTTAAAAAAAGCAGAAGATGCCGTGGAGTTGGATACGAGCTATTTGGATTTTAACGAGCAGGTCTTGAGGATACTGGAACTGGCAAAGGAGAGAATGGATTAAGTTTATGGAAGTTACGATAGATAAAAATTCAGGATATTGTTTTGGTGTGGAATACGCCATAAAGATGGCCGAAGATGAAATGGTTGACGACCGGAAATTGTATTGTCTTGGGGATATCGTCCATAATGATATGGAAGTAAAACGATTGAGTAATAAAGGCCTGGTGGTGATTGACAGGGAGGATTTACGATGTCTTCACGATTGTAAAGTCCTGATCCGGGCCCATGGAGAGCCACCGGAAACCTATCGCATGGCCATTGAAAACAACATCGAATTAATCGATGCCTCCTGTCCGGTGGTATTGAAGCTACAGCACCGGGTAAAAACCGCCTTCGATAAAATGCAAAACCAGAAGGGGCAAATCGTTATTTACGGGAAAAAGGGGCATGCCGAGGTCATTGGCCTCACCGGCCAAACCCTTGAAAAAGCCATCGTGGTGATGGATGATGAAGACCTTGAACAAATTGATTTTTCAAGGCCGGTGACATTATTCAGCCAAACCACCAAAAGTACCAAAGGCTTTTATGCGCTCAAGCAAAAAATTGAAGAGCGAATTCGAGAAGCCAAAGGAAAAATGGAAGAGTTGGATTTTAATGCCAATGATTCCATTTGCAGGCAGGTCTCTAACCGGGAACCACAATTGCAAAAATTTTCGGAGGACAATGATGTCGTCATCTTTGTTTCCGGCAAAAAAAGTTCGAACGGTAAGGCCCTGTACCAGGTCTGCAAAGGGATAAATACCAGGAGCTATTTTGTCGAGAACGAGCAAGATATAAACCCTGACTGGATCATGCCCGAAGATAAGGTGGGCATTTGCGGGGCTACTTCTACCCCTATGTGGTTGATGGAGCAAGTAAAGGAACACATTCTGTTTCTGGATACGCCCTCGGTGGAAGCGGAATTATAAATAGAGGCAAAAGAGGTGGGCGATCGTTCAATATTTGATAAATAAACAAGGAATTAGCTTCTAATAACTAATGTAATTTATTAGATTTGAGGCGTTTTTCATAGGATCATATAGTTTCAAAAATTAAATATGTCAAAACAAATCAAGCTTAAAAAAGGGTTTGATATACGCCTGGTTGGTAAAGCCGAAAATAAGATCGGTGATTTTCAGCCTGTCAAAACCTTTGCCATCAAACCTACAGACTTCATCGGAATGCGACGGCCAAAGGTCATCGTCAAAGAAGGTGATACGGTAAAGGCAGGTTCTCCTATTTTATTTGATAAGAAATTGGAAAAAGTGCAATACGTGGCACCTGTTTCCGGGGAGATTGTTGAAATCAAGCGAGGAGAAAAAAGAAAATTGTTGGAAATTAAAATCCTGGCTGACAGTGAAATTAATTTTGAGAATTTTGAAAAATTCACCGAAGCTGATATTGCTGCTGCCAGTCGGGAAAAGCTGGTGGATCACATGACCGCTACGGGAGTGTGGCCTCAAATTATTCAGCGCCCTTACGGTGTTGTAGCCGATCCGGAGGACGAGCCCAAGAATATTTTTATTTCCTGTTTTGACACCCACCCACTGGCTCCGGATTATGATTTCCTTCTGAAAGGTCAGGCCAACTATTTTCAGGCTGGTATCAACGTGCTGAAGAAACTTACCAAGGGCGGCGTCTTTCTGGGGCTCTCCGGTGAATCTAAGTCGTCCGAAATGGCGAACATTCAGGGGGTGGAAACCAATTATTTCTCCGGCCCTCATCCTGCGGGCAACGTAGGAGTTCAAATTCATCACATTGCTCCCATTAATAAAGGCGAAACGATTTGGACCCTAAACCCTTATGGAGTAGTCCAAATCGGGAAATTGTTTACGAACGGTCACTATGATGCCTCCAAGCTAATTGCCTTAACCGGATCCGAGATAAAAACCCCTGTTTACGCCCAAACCTATATTGGAAGCTGCGTGGATAGCTATGTGGCTGGAAATACGAACTCGGATAACGTAAGGGTGGTATCTGGAAACGTGCTGACTGGGGAGAAAATTAAACGGGATGGGTACCTGGGATTTTATGATCACCAGCTAACCGCCATTCCAGAGGGAGATTATTACGAATTTCTGGGGTGGATGAAGCCTACGACGGAAAAACTGAGTTACCACAAGGCACTCGGTTTGCTGTCCTTTTTGTATCCAAAAAAGGAATACGCTCTGGATTCCAACGTTAGAGGAGAAGAACGAGCTTTCGTCCAAACAGGTGTTTTTGAGAGTGTGACTCCAATGGATATCTATCCGGTATACCTTTTAAAAGCTATCATGGCAGAAGATTTTGATGAAATGGAGGAGTTGGGAATCTACGAGGTAATTGAGGAAGACCTGGCACTTTGTGAATTTGTGGATGTTTCCAAACACCCGGTGCAGGAAATAGTTAGAAAAGGTATAGAACTCATTCAATTTAGTTAATCATATGAAGTTTTTACGTGACCTGTTGGATAAGCAGAAGCCCCTTTTTCAAAAGGGAGGAAAATTAGAAAACCTCTACTACTTGTATGAGGCTGGAGAAACATTTCTGTTTTCTCCCAAGCATACGACAGCACCCAGAGGCGCACAGGTGAAAGACGCAATCGATTTGAAGCGGATGATGATCACCGTGGTGATCGCCATGATTCCCTGTTTGTTATTCGGTATTTACAATACCGGCCATATGCACTACCTTGCGGTAGGGGAAGCGGCTAGCTTTGGAGATAAGTTTATACTGGGACTGACGCTGGTATTGCCGATCGTTATCGTCGCCTATGCGGCCGGAGGCTTGGTGGAGGCTGTCTTTGCTGTGGTCCGGAAGCACCCGATTAATGAAGGATTTTTGGTGACCGGAATGTTGATTCCTCTGGTGGTTCCTGCTACGACACCGTTATGGCAGGTGGCACTTGCCACCATTTTTGCAGTCGTAATTGCCAAGGAGGTTTTTGGCGGAACGGGAATGAATATCCTGAACGTGGCCATGACAGCAAGGGCCTTTTTGTACTTTGCTTATCCTGCGCAGATTTCAGGAGATCAGGTCTGGACCTACCTGGGTGACAAAACACCAGTAGATGGATTTTCGGGTGCTACTGCCCTTTCCGTTGCGTATCAATCCGGCCAGGAAGGGGTAGATGCCGCTTCCAATCTTGCCAGTCATAATTCGGCAATCATGGATAATATGTTTGGCTTTGCTAACATGTTTTTTGGATTTATTCCAGGTTCCATCGGGGAAACCTCCACGTTAATGGTACTACTAGGGGCAGCGATTCTGCTGTTTACCGGTGTGGCTAGTTGGAAAATCATGCTGAGCGCGTTTGGCGGCGCCTATATCATGGCTGCCATCATGCAATTGTTGGCGGTAAACGAATTTATGGCGATGCCAGCACATTATCACCTGGTGATGGGAGGAATTGCCTTCGGAATTGTATTTATGGCAACAGATCCTGTTTCGGCTGCTCAGACGGAATCCGGGAAGTGGGTTTATGGCTTGCTGATCGGTGTACTTACGATCATTATAAGGGTGACAAATCCGGCCTATCCGGAAGGAATCATGCTTGCGGTGTTGTTTATGAACGTATTCGCCCCGCTGATCGATCATTATGTAGTAAAAGCTAACAAGAAAAGGAGGTTACAACGTGCAACAGTCTAACGCTTACATTATCACATTTTCAATAATCCTGACCGTAGTTTTGGGTTTATTGCTTTCCGGTACCGCTGAGGTATTGAAACCCATACAGAAAAAGGCTGAGGAACTAGACACCAAAAAGCAAATTTTGGGCGCCGTGATGGCGGCAGATGAAATTGATGCCATGAAGCCTGAGGAAATCAATACCTTTTACCAGAATCGAATTTCTTCGAAGGTGGTCAATATAGAAGGAGAAGAAGTAGAAGAACAAGATGGGGCGCAGGTAACTGCCGAAACCATCGATGTAGGAAAAAATTATAAGAAGGCACCGGAAGACCGGTTGTATCCTGTATTTATTTTCCAGGAAGAAGGAAACGAAGATGCTGTCGCCTCTTACATCTTTCCGGTATATGGAAACGGGCTATGGGACAATATTTGGGGATACCTGGCCTTACAAACGGATATGGAGACCATTGAGGGGATTACCTTTTCTCATGCCGGCGAAACCCCGGGACTAGGTGCGAGAATTACCTCCACAGATGTTCAGCAGCGATACAAGGAAAAGTCCATATACGATGAAAGTGGCGAGTTGGTATCGGTAGTGATGCAAAAAGGAGAAGGTAAAGACTATTCCGGAGAGCCGCATAAAGTGGATGGCTTGTCAGGAGCTACCATTACGGCTGAAGGGGTAAATAGAATGTTGAAAAGCTATCTGGAGCATTACAAGGCTTACATGGAAAAGAATAAAGAAGGTTCTTCCAGAATGGCATCCAATTAATTTGAACGTTTCAATAGAACAACGATATGAGTACAGACACTGCTGAAAAAGAAATAGCTATAAAAGAGTCAGAAGCGCTTCTTTCGAAAAGAAGGAAAAAGCTAATGACCGATCCTTTGGTAGATGATAATCCCATAACCATTCAGGTGTTGGGTATTTGTTCTGCGCTAGCGGTTACCACCCAGATGCAGCCTACCTTGGTAATGGCATTATCCGTTATTTTTGTCATGGTAATGGCCAACTTGTCGATATCCCTGTTGAGAAATAAAATCCCAACCAGGGTGAGAATCATCGTGCAGTTGGCAGTGGTAGCCTCTTTGGTTACCCTGGTAAATGAAGTATTGCAAGCCTTCGCTTATGATATGTATAAGGAACTATCCGTTTTTGTAGGCTTGATTATCACCAACTGTATTGTGATGGGACGCCTGGAAGCCTTTGCGCTTGGTAATAAACCCTATGATTCGGTACTGGATGGTTTTGGGAGTGCGTTGGGGTACTCCTGGATTATTCTGACAGTTGCCTTTTTCAGGGAATTATGGGGATCAGGTTCACTATTTGGCATTCCTATTTTCGATGGAATATCCAGCCTTTTTGGTTCCGACTTCCAGTTGGCCACCAATGGGCTAATGGTATCTCCGGTGGGAGCCTTTATTATCCTTGGCCTGCTGATTTGGGTGCAGCGCACCAAGACTGGTTATGTGGAACATTAAAAGTAAGAAGGAATGGAATTATTTAACTTAGCAATACGGTCAATTTTTATTGACAACATGGTTTTTGCCTACTTTCTGGGGATGTGTTCGTTTTTGGCGGTGTCCAAAAAAGTGAGCACAGCGCTGGGCCTTGGAGCTGCTGTAATTTTCGTTTTGACGATTACCGTGCCGCTCAATTGGCTCTTGAATGAATTTATATTAAAAGAAGGTGCATTGGCCTTTTTGGGAGCATCCTTTGCTACGATTGACCTTACCTTTCTACGGTTTATTATGTTTATTGCCATCATCGCCGCCATGGTTCAATTGGTGGAAATGGTCGTTGAGAAGTTCGCTCCGGCACTTTATGGTGCGTTGGGTATTTTTCTTCCTTTGATTGCGGTAAACTGTGCCATCCTGGGGGGATCGCTTTTTATGGCGCAAAGGGACTATACCCTGGCAGAAGCTACGGTTTATGGATTTGGATCCGGAACGGGGTTCTTTCTTGCCATTGTGGCGTTAGCTGCCATTCGGGAAAAATTGAAGTATTCAAACGTCCCTAACGGTTTGAAAGGTCTCGGTATTACCATGCTGATCACCGGGCTTATGGGAATCGCCTTCATGTCCTTTATGGGAATAGATTTGTAACATTCCGTATACAGACTCCATTTGGTACAAATTGTAAAACCCTGTTCACTTTTTTTGAGAGCAGGGTTTTTTTCTTTCTTTACTGCTTCTAACTAACAACCGCCATGGCTGATTTCACATCAAAGCGAATTTTAGGCTACTTTCTGCGAGGATTGCTTTTTGTCGTCCCCTTTTTTCTGACGGGATACATTATCATTCTTACAGTTCAATTTCTCGATAACATTATCCCGGTAAACATTCCGGGATTGGGAATCCTAGTCATGTTGGTCTTTGTAACGCTGGTAGGGTATCTGACCAGTATTTTTATCACCAAGTCTATTTTTGAAGAGCTGGAAAAAATAGTCTTTAAAATTCCTTTGGTGAATATCCTTTATACCAGTATCAAAGACCTGATGTCTGCTTTTGTGGGGGATAAGAAGAAGTTCAATACACCGATCATTGTAAAGTTGTCGGAAAATATTTCTCGCCTGGGTTTTATGACTCAGGATGACCTCAAGGTTCTTGGGCAGGAAGATTTGGTAGCTGTATACTTTCCTCATTCCTATAATTTCAGTGGAAACTTATTTCTGGTTCCCAGAGCAAATGTGACCCGCTTAAAAAATGTAAACAGTACCGAAATCATGAAGTTTATTGTTTCGGGAGGGGTCTCTCAGTTGAATTACTACAAATATCCAAACAAAGCGAAGGATCAGCAGGGTCAGGAACCCGGCTTATCCTCCGAGGGACTTTGATATATGTATTCGATCCCCTTTAACCAGCCCTATGTAACCCGTAACGAATGGGTATACGTCCAGGATGCACTGGCGCAAGGCAGGTTATCCTCGAATGGGAAGTACACGCATAAATGCCAACAATTTTTTGAGAGCACGTTTGGATTCAGGAAAACCTTTCTAGCCCATTCCTGCACTCAGGCGCTCGAAATGGCAGCCTTGTTGCTGAACCTTGGCCCTGAGGACGAGGTGATTCTGCCAAGCTATGCTTACGTAAGTACCGCCAATGCCTTCGCACTCCGTGGATGCCGGCTGGTATTTGCCGATAGTCGACCCGATTATCCGGGCATCGATGAGACCGAAATCGAAAGGCTGATAAGCAGCCGAACGCGGGCAATTGTACTCGTCCACTATGGCGGGGTGGCATGTAATATGGATCCAATCCTTGATTTGTGTAAGAGGTATAACTTGTTTTTGATTGAAGATGCGGCAGCGGCCTTGGATGGGTATTACCTGTCAAAGGAGGGTGATGCCCGTCCACTGGGTAGTATGGGGGATTTTGCGACCTTTTCTTTTCACGAAACGAAGAATATCAGTTGCGGAGAAGGAGGATTGTTGGTGGTCAATAATCCCTCGTTTTTCCAGGAGGCAGATTGGGTGTGGAACCGGGGGACCAATCGTTCTGATTTTGACAAGGGAAATCGCTCCTCCTACGAGTGGGTACACCTGGGCTCCGCTTTCGCTCCCTCGGAAATCGCTGCCGCCTGGCTTTGGGCGCAGTTGGAAAACCTGGCTGTCATTCAGAAAAAAAGAGCAGTGGTATGGCATTGGTATCAAACGCATCTTAAGGAAGTTTTACCTTCTTTTTCTGGCCAATTGCCTGTAATCCCCACTTTTGCCCGGCAAAATTTCAATACTTTTTACCTGTTGATGGATCAGCGCCGGGATCGGGAGGACTTGATTGCGTATTTAAAATCCAAAGAGGTCCTTTCGGTGTTTCATTACCGCTGCCTGCATCTGAGTCCCTATTTTAGGGATAAGTACCAGGGGAAGCCCTTGGTAGAAGCGGAAAAATACCAGGATAGATTGCTCCGGTTACCTGTTTTTGCCGATCTCGATGTCAACCGGTTGGAAAAGAAATTGCTTTCCTGAATGAACGGTAAAGATACCAATAAAAAAAGGTCCTTTTTCAAGAAAAGGACCTTCTTCATTCTACGTATGTTGTAAGAAAATTAAATCTGTGCTTCCAATTTATCTGCGAGTACCGATTTAGGAACGGCACCGATAACTTTATCTACTACTTTACCTTCTTTGAATATAAGCAGTGTTGGGATGCTTCTGATGCCAAACTGAGAAGGTACACCTAAATTGGCATCTACATCCATTTTAGCAATGGTGGCCTTTCCTTCGTAATCTCCTGCCAGTTCTTCCACTATTGGTCCGATCATTTTACAGGGTCCACACCATTCTGCCCAAAAGTCTACCAAAACCGGTTGTTCTGAATTGATGATTTCTTCAAAGTTGGTATCTGTAACTTCAATTGCTTTTGCCATCTTATTGTTATTATAATTTTGAAAATATATATCTTAATCCGATTATCATCCGATTAGTTCCATCAGATGTCCATATTTTCCTTCGATCCCACTTAAATGATCTTATAGGCCACCTCCGGAAGCTTTTCAAGCGCCTGGATTAAATCATTGGAAGGGTCAATCTTATAACGGGAGGACATCAGGTCGAGCGTTATATTTTCTTTATTGTCAATGATATTGATGTAGAGTTTTGCCTGCCCCTGGTACTTTTTGCTGATCTGTTCGAGTTTTTCCATCAAGTCCAGGCTGAGGTCGTCCAGGTCAATATGCACCCGGACTCCTTTGATCATGCGGCCTCGGATTTCATTTAATAAGGTCATCTGATTGATCTTAAACTCATATTCTCCCGGTTTGTATTTATTAGGGTGTACACTGCCGGAAAGGTATAAAAACCATCCGGTCATGAAATACTGTTTAAATTTCACGTAATCTTCTCCAAAAAGGAAAAAGGTGTGTGCCCCTTGATAATCCTCCAAGCTGAGTGTTCCAAATGGTTTTCCGTTCTTGGTAGTACGGTGAGCAAAGGAAGTGACAGCCCCTGCCAGTTTTATTTCGCCTTTGTTTTTTACCTGAGAGAGATCCGTTAATTCCGGTAAACTGGTATTGGTAAAAGCTTCTATTTCTACCTTGAACTGATCCAGCGGATGGCCGGAAATGTACAACCCCACGACTTCTTTTTCGATATTGAGCTGCTGCAACTGGCTAAAGGGCTCCAGTGGTGGAATGGTGGGTAGTGGAATATCGGTTCCATTTCCTCCGCCAAACAATGATACCTGGGAACTTTCCTCTTCCTGGATTACCTTTTGGGCGTATTTTACCGCTTTTTCCAGTAGGCTGGCTTCTCCATCGGCCGCTTCAAGATACTGCCTGCGATGAAATTCGCTGAAGCAGTCATAGCCACCGGCCATGGCCAGCACTTCCATGGTTTTTTTATTTACCGCCCGAAGGTTGACCCGTTTGGTAAAATCAAATATATTTTTGTACAGCCCCGAGGCTTCTCGTTCTTCGATGATGGCCTGCACTGCTGCGTTTCCGGTTCCTTTGATCGCGGCCATGCCGAAGCGTACCTGCCCTTCCATATTTACCGTAAAGTCACTTTTGGATTCGTTTACATCCGGCCCCAATACCTGTATGCCCATTCGCTTGCACTCTTCCATAAAGAAGGTTACCTGAGTGATATCGTTCATGTTATTACTCAGTACCGAAGCCATGTATTCGGCCGGATAGTGGGCCTTCAGGTAGGCCGTTTGGTAAGCTATCCAGGCATAACAGGTAGAGTGCGACTTGTTAAAGGCATAGGAAGCAAAGGCCTCCCAATCTTTCCATATTTTTTCAAGCTTTTTGGAATCGTGCCCTTTGGAAGCAGCCTGGTCGATGAATTTGGGCTTCATCTTGTCCAGTACATCCTTTTGTTTTTTTCCCATGGCCTTCCGAAGAACATCCGCTTCACCTTTTGTGAAACCCGCCAGTTTTTGGGAGAGTAACATCACCTGCTCCTGATAGACTGTAATTCCGTAGGTTTCTTCCAGGAATTCTTTCATATCCTCCAAGTCATAGGAGATGGCTTCCGTCCCATGTTTCCTTTTTATAAAGCTGGGGATGTATTCCAGTGGGCCCGGACGGTATAAGGCGTTCATGGCAATCAAGTCGGCAAAGACAGTAGGTTTAAGCTCCCTCATGTATTTTTGCATGCCGGCAGATTCGTATTGGAAAATGCCAACGGTCTCCCCTCTTTGAAACAGTTCGTAGGTCTTCTGATCGTCTATGGGGAAATTTTCAGGATCCAGTTGGATGCCATGCCGCTCTTGTATGATCCGAACCGCATCTTTAATGAGGGTTAGGGTTTTTAATCCCAAAAAATCCATCTTCAGCAAGCCGGCATTTTCTACTACCGAGTTGTCAAACTGGGTACAGACCATGTCCGAATCTTTGGCCAATGCGACCGGCACAAAATTCGTGATGTCATCGGGCGTGATGATGACTCCACAGGCATGAATGCCAGTGTTTCGGACGGATCCTTCCAGTACCTTCGCCTGATTTACCGTTTTGGCACTGTCGTCACTGCCCTTGGAGATACGGATCAGTTCCAGGGCTTTGTCCAGATTCTCGTTATTGTTTTTAAGTTTGGCAGAAAGGCGGGGCCGGTCGTTGGCAAGCTCAAAGAGGCTTTTTAATTTGATGTCAGGCACCAATTTGGCAAGCCTGTCTGCCTCCGATAGCGGGAGGTCCAATACCCTTGCCGTATCCCTGATAGCAGATTTGGCAGCCATGGTACCGTAGGTAATGATTTGTGCCACCTGGTTGGCACCGTATTTTTCGATTACGTAATCGATCACCCGCTGACGTCCTTCATCATCAAAGTCAATATCAATATCCGGGAGGGACACCCGGTCCGGATTCAGAAAACGCTCGAAGAGGAGATCATAGGCGATGGGGTCTACATTGGTAATGCCCACACAAAAAGCCACCGCCGATCCAGCCGCCGAGCCCCGACCCGGGCCCACCGAAACACCCATATCCCTGGCGGCTCTGGTAAAGTCCTGAACGATCAAAAAATAACCGGGGTATCCTGTCCGTTCTATGGTTTCCAATTCAAAATCAAGCCGTTCTTTGATTTCATCGGTGAGGGTTTCGTATCGCTTTTTGGCTCCTTCGTAGCTAAGGTGCCTTAGGTAAGCATTTTCACCCCGGTTCCCTCCATCCACCTCATCTTGGGGATCAATAAATTCTTCAGGAATGTCAAATTTAGGCAGCAATACCTCCCGGGCTAATTGGAAAGGTTCTATCTTTTTTACAATCTCATTGGTACAGGCAATGGCTTCCGGAAGGTCAGCAAAGAGTTTTTTCATCTCCTCCGGACTTTTGAGGTAGAATTCTTCATTCGGAAAGCCATAACGGTATTCCCGCCCCCTTTTGCCAACGTATTTTTTGGGTTTTGCGACCAATTCGCCATCTTTTACACAAAGTAAAATATCGTGCGCTTTTGCGTCTGTTTTGGTATTGTAGTAGCTATTATTCGCTGCAAAATAGGGGACCTGGTACTTAGCTGACCATTGCAATAAGACCTCATTGACCTTTTCTTCTTCGGGTATGCCATGGCGGTTTAGCTCGATGTAAAAATCATCGCCAAATTGGTCCAGCCACCAGACAAAAGCCTCCTCTGCCTGGGTTTCTCCTACGTTAAGGATGAGATACGGAATTTCTCCCCACAGTCCCCCGGTGGTAGCAATGATGTCTTCCTTGTATTCGACTAGCAGGTCCCGGTCGATTCGGGGCAAATAATAAAACCCCTCAATATTTGCGTAGGAAGAGAGTTTGGCCAGATTATGATAGCCTTTTTTGTTTTTGGCCAACAGCACCGTTTGGAATCCATCGTCTTTGTTGGTCTTATTTTTCCGATCCCGGCAGAGGTTAAATTCACAACCAATTATGGGTGTGATTCCCTGATTGAAGGCCTCCCTTACAAAGTGAAAAGCACCCATCATGTTGCCATGGTCGGTCATGGCCAGAGCCGGCATGCCGAGTTGTTTGGCCCGCTGTATGACCACGGGTATTTCGGAAGTGGCCTGTAAGATGGAAAACTGGGTGTGGACATGCAAGTGGCTGAAAGGAACGCCTTTCAGGTCCGAAATATCGGCCCCGTCGGCTGCCTTTAAAACTTTTTTGGCTGCAGTTTTTTCATCGTCTTTGGCTGTGGCAAAGTTGGCCTCGTCCAGATCAGGAGCCTCATACAGGACTTGTTCCAGTGAAACACCTTCTGCGGGAGGCAACACCCCTTCCTTAATCAGGCCAAAAAAACATTTGGCAGTAGCGTCCACATCATAAGCGGCATCGTGGGCATCTCCAAAACCCTGCCCAAACAATTTGGTATGCAGTTCCAGAAGCGTAGGCCATTTGTATTTGCCGCCTTTTCCACCAGGTATGGCACAGAAATCGGTGGAAAGGTCCTTGGTATCCAGGCTTTCCTTTTCCAATAAGTTACCGGGCCTTTTGGCCCGCAACATTTCAGCGCCTACTACATTGATATCAAATCCAATGTTGTGGCCCACCAGGTAGCGACACCTTTCAAGGTCCTTTTCAAACGCCTTCAATACCTGACCCAGTTCGTGACCATCTTTTAGGGCTCTTTGGGTAGAAATACCGTGAATTTTTTCGGCATTGTAGGGAATGGTAAAGCCCTCTGGCTTAACTATGAAATTCTGCTGAGAAATTAATTCGCCCTTTTCATTATGTAACTGCCAGGCCAACTGGACCAGACGTGGCCAGTTGGCCAGATCTGAAATAGGGGCATTGTAGTCTCTGGGAAGCCCGGTGGTTTCGGTATCAAATATTAAGTACATCTGGCTTGGATTATTGAATTTCGAAGTGAATACCCGTTTCCGGATTCACATTTAAAAATACATGGAATCCAGTGGATCTTCCAATTTATATCCGAAAATAAATAAAATCATCCGCCCACTTTATTTCAAAGGTTTCAGGGATAGCTACTTTCCATAATTGACTATTTCCCAAACCATGGAGCAGGAAAAAAGGTGAAACGACTCAAAAATTTTCTGGCACCTTTTTCAAATATAAAAAAACTGCCCACTCAATAAGGGTGGGCAGTTCAGGAGTTTGGGAATGCCGTAAAGGTTATTTGCTAATGGAAAATTGATCTACTTGCTCGCCCTCCAAATTGATGGTTTCGGCCCGGAGCTCCTTACCGTCTATGGTGATGTATTGGTATAGATGAGACGCTGGAAACTGCACCTCCGCATAGGGCTCTCGTGGTATGTCCTCATTTTTACCCGTGGTGCCAATGGAGATCCAGTAAATGGTGCCGTCGGCAGGGGAGGCTTGTACTTTGCCATTTTTCATCGGTTTGGAGCGCATGTAGTAGTGAAAGTGGCCCCCCATGACCAGGTCCACATGGTATTTATCAAAGAGAGGGCCCCAGAGTTCTTGAATATCCTCGTAGGGCTCCACGCCGTTATAGGGTGGAAAATGAAACACGGCAATTTTCCAGGTTGCTTCGGATTCCTTTAATTTAGTTTCAATCCAGGCCGTTTGGTCTTCCAGGGGTAAGGTAACGTCAATCATCAGAAAGAGCGTTTTTTGGTAGTCAAAAGCATACGTTCTACCTTCCATCTCAGGGGGACTGTCAGCAGGCAAGCTCAGCATCCGCTCGTACATCCATGCGCCCAGACCATCCTGGCTGTCGTGATTTCCCGGGACTGCCATCAGGGGTTTTCGGGAGACGGTTTCCCCGGCATATTCGAACAGTTCATCCCAATCATTTCGGTAAAGTCCGGTATTTACCAGGTCTCCTGCGATGATATAAAATTCATTTTCGGGATGTTGGGTTTCTGATTTTTGAATCAAATTTCCCCAGATTTCGGAATTGTGCACATCTCCAAACCAAATGAAGGAGAAAGGCTTTTCCTCACTAGCCGCGGTTGAAAAAGACTGCGTCTCCGACCAGCCCCCAGTATCAGTCCCTGCCTGGTAGCCGTACTCCGTTCCCGAATTTAAGGAGCGGAGTTTTGCCGTAAAACGATGGATGTACCGGTCGTTCTGCAGGAGCCTGTCCTCCATCACGTACCGTTCTGCTGAAATTTCGGTGGTGTCCGCAGTTCCTTTTTCCCAATAGCGAACGCTCCCTTCGGTAACCTCTTCAGATGTTCTCCATTGAATGTCCATCGAAGTGGTGGGGTCCCCGCTCCAGGTCAACAATAAATGGTCTGGTTTTTCACTGCTTGGAAACTCCGTGGTTCGAAATGCATTTACAAGATGTGCTTCCCTGGCCCTTCCCCGGATGGTGGTTAGCAGCTGCTGTCCCTGCAGGGACTCCGGAACGTTTGTGATGGTCAATCCATCCCAGTCATGGTAAGTAAAAGCACCTGGTTTCAATATTTCAATGTGTTGCTCTTCCGGAAATACCGGAGTGATGGTCAAGCTGTCATTTGGATTTTGGGGGGCAAGGGCTAAAAAGTAAACGGGTCGGTGTTTCCCAAAGCCATTGATGCCCAGTCGAACGTCACCTGCCTCAAAATCTTTCTGCCACACCTCGTAGGTGTAAATTTCATTTTCTACTTCCATTCCCGTTGGTTCAAATCCTGATGTTTCAAGCCAGAAGGGGATTTTATCCTGGGCTTTGTCCCGCATCAGGGATACGGTAGCAGGCACATTGATCTGAATTTTCCAATACTGGGTGGCGAGTGACGCTTTTTCTTCTTCGCTTAGGTAGTGTTCTACAAATTCATGGGAAACCGTATCCAGGGTTTCGCTATCCCATTCTTCATACATTCTGGTCACGACCCTGTCCATGGTTTCAGAAACGGAAAGCAATTCTATGTCAGTACTTTGATGGGGACCACAGGAAAAGCCAAGGATCCAAATCCATAGAACTAACAAATTCGATTTTTTCATAAAGACATTGATTTTAAAATGTTTTCCAATAAAGAAATAGCATATCACTAGACAATAATACATGATCAATTGAAATCAGGCTATTTAAGGAATTGTTAAATGTCTTCACATTTTTTTCATAACAAAAAAGAAATGAAGGAGATAGTCTTTTTTTTGACCCGGATGGTATATACGGTGGAGGGCAAACATATGAAAAAGAAAGAAACGGCCGCTTTGCTTCAACGGCTTGTACAAAATAAGATTTCCCGGGAAGAGTTTGAGGAGTTGCTTAGTGGAATGGAAGATCAGGAAACAGTTGGCTATCTGGAAGAAAGCATGAAGGCCTATTTCGATAAGATAATGGATGATTATGAAGCGGAAAACAGAACGAACATAGAAAAAAAAATTCCAATGACGAAAGTAATAAATAGTTCAAATTAATTAAAAACCATTAATAGAGATAGGAGGTCCCAATAGAGACAAGGTTTGGAAAGGAATATTCCGATAGAATTGAATGAAAACTAAATTAAAACTGCAAATCAATTTAATGAGTTATGAAAAAACGCCGTACTAAAAAAATGTTAAAGTGGATGGTACCACTTTTATCGGTTGGGCTGGTTTCCACCGGCAGCCTGCTGGCGGAGGCAACTAGCTTTCCGATTACCAGTGCAGGTAATCCGATACATGCTACCAGCACGATGGATGATGCCATTGCTGTTACGATTCGAGGGACCGTTACCTCTCAGGAGGACAATGCCGGTCTTCCAGGAGTGACTGTTTTGGAAAAAGGAACGAATAACGGAACCGTTACCGACATTGACGGTGCCTATACCATTGATGTGGCCGGTCCGAATTCCGTTTTGGTATTCTCCTATGTAGGTTTTGAGAATCAGGAAGTAACCGTAGGGAACCGCACTAATGTAGATGTGATCCTGCAGGAATCCATGGCAGCCATGAATGAAGTGGTGGTAACCGCTCTGGGTATCGAGCGAGACCAACGATCCCTCGGCTACGATGTATCGACAGTAAATGCGGAGGATGTCACGCAGGTGTCTCAGGAAAACGTATTGAGCTCCCTGGCAGGTAGAATGCCTGGAGTTACCATTAACCAAACCAGTGGGCCAGGCTCTTCCATGAGCATGGTGATCCGGGGGGCAACCTCTCTGACTACCGATAATCAGCCCCTATTTGTGGTGGATGGAGTGCCCATGTCCAATTCCCTGAATAACATTTCTCAAAATGGAGATGGTAACCAGGTGGATTATGGTAACGCCATTTCGGATATTAATCCGGATGACATTGCCAATATCAGTGTATTGAAAGGCCCAAGTGCAGCAGCCCTGTACGGAACCAGGGCCGGTAACGGGGTCGTGTTGATCACCACAAAGTCTGGCAGTAAGCGAAAAGACATGGGGGTATCCTTTTCGACCAGTAATGTATTCGAAAGACCTACCCGTCTGCTGGATTTCCATTACCGCTATGCCAATGGTAATCGAGAAGGCGTATTCAATGCAGGATCAGCCTATTGGGGAGGTCCTGAACTGGATGCCGGAAATACCGCCATTCAGTGGAACAGCCCGGTAGATGAAAACGGCAACCGCATTCCTACGGAGCTGCGATCGTATCCCAACGCCATGAAAGATTTCATGCAAACGGGCGTAACCTCAACCAATAATTTGGCGGTGAGTGGTGGAAATGATGATGCTACTTACCGGGTATCTTATTCCAATATGTTGCACAAGGGCATGATCCCGAATTCCGATTTATTCCGAAACAACATTTCCACTTCAGTTACCTATAACATACTGGAGAAGTTGACCTTCAGTACGAATTTCAATTACAGTAATAGCATGTCCAATGACCGTCCCAGTACAGGTGATCGACGAGCGAATCCTCTGGAAGCTATTTACTCCTCTTCCTACATTAATTTTGAGGAAATGAGGGATTTCTGGGAGGAAGGACAGGAAGGCGTTCAACAGGTTCGAACTCCCAGAGGAGATAATCCTTATTTCATTGCCTACGGTATCCAAAACGCCTTTAGAAGAGATCGGATATTTGGGAATGCTTCCCTGGATTACCAATTCAATGATAACTTTAATATCACTGCCCGGTATTCACTGGACAGGTCTAACGAGAACAGGGAAACCAAAATACCATTCAGCTATAGCCGTATGGCCAGAGGTGGCTATTACAACACCGACCTGCTGACCCAGGAATCCAATGCGGACATTTTGGCCAGCTACAAAAAGGATTTTGGGGAACTGGATTTCAATGCCTCAGCCGGGGGTAATATCATGACCCGATTTGGATCTAACAATAGCGTTGGTGTAGGCGGAAACCGGAACAACGGACTGGTGGTACCAGGTATTTACAATGTGCAAAACATCCCTGCTGATAACCGTTCGGTGGGCAGTGGTTATTCCAAGCGAGCCATCTACAGTGTGTATGGTTTGGCTTCCTTTGGATTTGCCGATCAGTTGTATTTGGACCTGACAGCGAGAAATGACTGGTCCTCAACTTTACCAGCAGCAAACCGTTCGTATTTTTATCCTTCTGCGTCTTTGAGCTGGTTGGCGAATTATACCTTTAATTTGCCTGAGAACATAGACATGCTTAAAGGTAGGGTTGGTTGGGCACAGGTTGGTAACGATACCGACCCGTATCGACTAGTACAAAATCTGAGTACAGGATTATACAACAATATCAATACCGCTGCGATGCCCTCGGGATTGTTAAACCCGGACCTTAAGCCGGAAGAAGCCACTTCTATTGAAGCAGGGATTGATTTGAACATGTTTCAAAACAGATTGCGTTTTACTGGTACCTATTACACAGTAGATAACCGAAACCAGATTTTTGCCGTAAACCTTCCCCGTTCTTCTGGATTCAGCAGTAGATTGATCAATGCCGGCTTGATCCAAAGCCGGGGTTTGGAATTTACCCTTGGGGGCACACCATTGAGCAGGAATGGCTGGAACTGGGATATCAACCTGAACTGGAGCAGAAACCGAACCAAAGTGGTGGAACTGAGCGATAACCTGGACCGAATCACCCTTTGGGGTGAAAATGATGCAGGAGCGATTACCTTCCTTGGAGAGAACATCGGAGATATGTACAGCTCGGGTTTTGCTCAAGTAGAGGATCCTAATTCTCCTTACTATCAATGGCCCATTCTGACCAGTACGGGATCCTGGCAAGCCTTCCGTCGCGTTGATGAGGAGCTTCGCAAAGTAGGGAATTTCAACCCTGACTTTATTCTTGGAGGGCAAACCAGTCTGAGCTACAAGCGATTCGTTTTGAATGCCAGTTTGGATTGGAGAAGCGGAGGAGAGTTCATCTCTTTCACCTATCGTTACGGTGAGTCTGACTGGAAATCCCAGCGACAGTTGGATAACCTGATCCCAGGTGGCCTGTATTCCGATGCCGAGTTGGTGGAGCTATTGAAATCAGATCCTGATAAGTATATCATTCCACGACCAGGAAATTTCCCAAGAGTCGGTGGACATACTGCTGAAACTGGTGGTTTTCCACTGGATGAAAATGGGAACGATGGTGCCTTTATACCCGGCGTGATTCAAACAGCCGGAGCGGACACACCCGATGACTACAGCGATGACGAATACGAGGAGCACCTGGGTGGTCCGGAAACCAACATTTACCCCATCACTAACACCTATGCCTGGAGGTTTAACGAGCAGGTTACTTTTGATGCCTCTTTTATCAAGTTAAGAGAGCTGTCTCTGGGTTACCGAATTCCTGATTTCGGAGCTTTCCGTAACGTTACTTTTGCCGTCTACACGCGAAACATCATGTTGTGGACCAAGGCGGACATCGGTGTTGATCCTGAAAGAGCCTTCTGGGCTGGAGGTGGTAGTCAGGGAGACACGTCCTCTCAGTTCCGACAAGGGATTGAAAGGCAGAATGTAATGCCCTGGAGTGTGCCGGTAGGGTTCAAACTTAATTTTAATTTGTAAATTTCTTTAATATACAAATCATGAAGCATTTATTTGATTTTCGAAAAATAGCTTTATTCGTATTCGGGTTGGTCCTATTCTCCGGTTGTGACGAGAAACTGGATGAGATGAACATCAATCCCTACGGAATAGAGCCTTCCAATGCCAATCCGAATTTGCTGATGCCGACCGTTTTGTCTTCGGCAGCTCAGAGCTACGTAAACCTGGGGTATAACGACCTGGCCGGTGCCGTACAACATACCCAGAAAAACGGTTGGTACTCCGGACATAATTTCTACGATTGGACCAACAGAAACTGGACCGGTTGGTATGATATACTACGTACCAATGAGTTGTTGATTCGCCGGGGAGAGGAACTGGACAATGAGTTCTTTCAGGGGATTGGTTTGACCATGAAGTCTTTCGCGTTTGGTAATATTGCAGACCTTTGGGGAGACGCTCCCTATACCAATGCACTGAAAGGTGATCAGGGAGGAGAAGAACTGCAATACCCTGCATTTGATAGTCAGGAAGTCATTTATGACGGCATCATTGCTGACCTGCAAGAGGCGGTACAGGTCTTGGGATCTGCTTCCGGTGAAGGGGTTACCAGTGGAAATGACCTGTATTACAATGGCGATACTCAAAGTTGGCAGCGATTTGCCAATTCACTCTTGCTGAGATATTACATGCGCTTATCAGAGAAGAAGCCCGATGTGGCCAGGGCAGGTGTAGAAGCCATTTATAGCAGTGGAATCTATATTCAGGATCCTTCCCAAGATGCTACCCTGGATTACACCGGAGGAGCGAACGACCAGTGGCTTTCGAGGCACGTTCGTTTAGACCCCGATGATTTTCAGCGGTACCAGGCTTGCCAGACTTTTATCGACCAGTTGACGGGCACCAATGACCCCCGTTTAACGGTCTGGTTCGATTCTGTAAGAGTGCAGTGGGTAGCTGATGAATCCCTTGCCACGGCCACAGAAGATTTTATCCGGGCAAATGGAGAGCCTTTGAGCGTGGAAACGTATCCCTATGATGATTTTGTAGAATTGTATGCCGATGTGAAATTTACCAGAAGGTACAATCCGAATATGGCAGATTATAACGATGCGCTGTATGTTGGACTGCCTCCTGCGATTACTGTACCGGAGTCCTATAATGGCAACCCATCTCCCGGTCAGGGAACGCAAAACCAGCATGTATCACAACTGGCTCACATATACAGCACAGAAGGAGCCCCTGGTGACATTCTTAAAGCCAGGATCATTTCCGCAGCGGAAGTGAGTTTTATCTTTGCCGAAGCTGCGCTGAAGGGCTGGAATGTTGGCGATGCCGAAACTCATTACAATATGGCCATAGAGCAATCGCTGGAAACATGGAACAGTGCTGATGAGTACAATTCCTTCATCAGTCAGCCAGAAATCAGTTTTAACAATTCACTCGAGCAAATACTGGAGCAAAAATGGGTGGCCAGCTGGACTGCTGCTGCTGAATCCTACGCTGATTACAGAAGAACAGGTCTTCCTGATCTGGAAGCCGGTCCATTGTCTCCGCAGCCAGAGGTTGCCCTCAGGTTTCAATACGGGAGCGATGAGTATAACAACAATTCGGCTAGTATACAAGCCGCATTGGATGGACTGGAAGTCACTCCCTTTTCCGGAAACTTTGGAGCAGATAGCCAGTGGTCCAAGCCATGGTTGTATCAGGGCACCAACGTCCCTTTCTAATATTTTTGGTTGATACCCATACGCAATGCAAAGTTCTCCTCTACTCCGGTAGGGGGGAACTTTTTTTGTTACTCCTATCTTAGTAAGTCCGAAAAGGATGCTTACTCAATTGTGTAGGTTCTCAATTAGAAGGGTATAGTGAGTACTAGATCCAGCGGGTTCTCCTCTGCCGATCTGGGAGCGATCGTATGACCCAATCTCCAGAAGCGTTATTTTTACAACGCATGCAATTCAGGTTCAACCCCATCCAGGGTTGGAGGTATTTGGTGGTCAACGAGCCGTGGGTGGGCTGTACCCACGGTTATTGTTGTTCAGGCCTGACTTTTAAGAACAGAATCATCGGCAGCCTAAATTGGCATTTATAAAAATTTTTTCCTTAAGTCCAATCACATTATAGTGAGGTCCCATATCACTTCCCAAGAAACAAGCTCTTGTTCCACTCCAAAGCCTCTAGGGCTTTAACAATAATAACGCCGGGCGAAACCCGGGGCCGACAAGCGTGGTTCATCCTGCAACATAGAAGGGGTTGAACATGATCCTGCGTACAAAGGAGAGCTGCTCAATCTTGTTTGGAAACCTCATTGCAAATTTGATATCAGGCTAAATTGCGCATACATTTTTTCCAAAAAACCCCGAAATCGAGTGCGAAACCGTTTAATCGAACGAAATTGTCCTATTAAAATCGAACTCAGTTCAGCTAGTTACCAATCAAAGCGTTTATTCATCCCCGGCATTTCACCGTGAATGCTGATCGCAATCAGGCTTAGAACGGCCAGCAACAACAGGATTCCCAAAACCATATAGCCCCATTTTTTCGGATGTGCTTTTTTTACCCTGATTTGGGGCTGAAATTTGTGGATCAAGAATATAATTACTATAAAGTTAATAATGTATAGGAATTGCTCAATTCGGTAGAAACTTAAAAAGGAGCCGGTAATCAAAATGGTAAATACGATATATACGGCAAAATAGGTAATGAAAACACCCATAACCTCTTTATAGCTCATTCCTTGGCCGACGGTTCCCTTTTTGTTGGAAAAAAGGCTGATCCAGGTAATAGCAGGAATCAGGAAGGCCATGAGTGCCACCCATTGGACCATTCGAACCCAAAGTGCGGGGTCGTCAATAAGCCTGCCAAGGGTGGTTTCCAGATCCTTCATGACGAATGATTGCTGCCAAACGATGAAGGGTATAAGTAAGATAAAACCGATCATGGGAAGGGTAAGGTTGCGATATGAATACCGATAATTCTCCTCCTCCTTTGGCCAGGAACTGGTAAAGGCACCGTAGGCCATGCCCAATCCGCCAAAAAATCCAAGCGAATATTCCATCACGTTCCACATATTGAACGACACTTCGGCGACATTTCCCAGGACTTGAAGGAAATTACCGAATGCAAAGCCAAACCCGCCTCCTAATCCGGCAAATACCGCTACCCTCATGGCACTGTACTGTTTTTTGCGGGCCAGGTAGTACATCATGGCAATGCCAATACCGGCACAGACACCCCAGGCTTCCGATCTGGGTGGGGTCATGGCAATGCCCAATTGTTCAATAATGAAGTAATAGAAAATGACACCTCCTACGGTCATTTCGGTAATGACCTGGTGCCATTTCACCTTTTTTTCCGGGTGATCTGCCAACACCAAGCCAAAAAGCCCCCCACCGATCAGCCCATAAAGCCCTCCAATGATGAAAAGCATGGCCAGTCCATAATAGACATTGACAAAATCTACCCCTCTTCCATAACCTACCACGGCACCGTAGCTCATCATACCTCCCAATCCCCAGCCTACAGCCCCTGCAAAAGCGGCTTTCATTGCCTTATTGTACCAGGACTTCTTTTTGGACAATAAAATAATACAGAGGCTACCAATACCTCCTGCCCAGGCAGCTCCCTGTTCGTGGCCAAATTGTCCTCTAATGGCCCAGGCAGTACCCAAGGCCATGCCAGCCAGCAGCAGGGAAATGACTGTGTTTTTTGTTGCATTTTTCATGTTGTGCGCTATGGTTGAATGCGAAGAGAGTTATATATTCCAAATATACCCATCCCCAGGTCCGGGAATAGGATAGATTCTTTTGAAGGTAATACCCTAAGCTGCTGATTTGTACTATTGAACTGATTGCTTTTTGTCTTTTAAAGTGACCGCCTGGCAGCCCTCAGGTAGGGTAGGCGGTATGGGATTATTTACCAGCCAGGTACCGCTTTCGGTATTCAATGGGATTACACCCTTTTACCTGTTTGAATTGTCTGGCAATGTTTTTACTATCATTCAACCCTAAATCGAGGGCAATTTCAAACACGGTTTGGTCTGTCTCCAATAGTTTTTGGGTGAACTTTTCAATACGCAGGTTGAATATGTATTTGTAAATGGGGTAACCGGTAATTTGGTGAAATCGCTTTTCAAGGGTTCTTCTGGACAGGGGAACCTGCCGGACTACCTCGTCTACTTGAAGGTTTTTCTCGATGTTTTTATGGATGTATTTTAGTGTGGAGGCAATGTAATCGTCATTAGTGGCATAAATATCCGTGGATTGCCGGGTGATTATTTGAGTAGGTTTCACGTGAATGTCGTAATACTGCTCAGTTCCGTTTTGGATCATATGTTCCATCAACCTGGCCGTATCGTAGCCTCCTTTTTCTATATCCAGACCGATGCTGGAAAGGGGAGGATCGGACAGATCGCAGAGCATTTCATCGTTATCTACTCCCAATACCGCTACCTCCTCCGGAATTCTGATTTTATTTTGTTTGCAGGCCTCTGTGATGTGCAGTCCCTGGTTATCATCACAGGTCATCAGGGCAATTGGTTTGGGCAGAGAGATCAGCCATTTGCTCAGGGAGTTACTTTTATAATACCAAAGGTCGGTGGAACGCGATTTTCGGTGTTCAAAGTAATTGACTTTATACCCGACCGAATTGATTTTTTTCTCGAACCCTTCGGCTCGCTCCCGGGACCAAACAATATCATTGAAACCGTAAAAGGCGAAGTTTTTAAATCCTTTTTTCAGGAAATATTCAGCACCCATTTCGCCAGCCTCGTGGTAGGCACCGGTGATATTGGGAAGCTCGCTGAAGCGTTCTTTAAAATCCTGCGCAATGACGGGTATTTTGGAATCAATGATCAATTTAAGATCCATTTCGTTGTAAAGCTGTCCGATGATTCCATGGGCACCCCAGTCTTTGGCCCAGTCCAGTATCCCTTTAATACCGATGGTTTCCCGGTAGTATAGTGGCATCCGGCAATAGGTCCAGGGGCCATGTTCCGCGGAATATTTGGAGATCCCTTTTAGTAGACTTTTACTGTATTCCTCCGCAAAGTCCAGCAACAGAATAATCTTGTACATGCCTTACTTGAAGATGTCCTTGATATTTTTGGTAGCATTACTCACCAGGGGTTTCGCCCAAATGCCAATACTCAAGATGTAGCCTAACGTAATGAAAAGGAATAACATGGCCAACTTGAGGCCAACCAATTCGGCAAGCCCGCCAACAATCAGGGGCACCACCGCTCCTCCGGCTATCCCGGTGCAAAGTATTCCGGAAAAGGTACCGTGATGGTGAGGGACAGAATTCAGCGCAAGGGAGAATATGACCGACCACATCACCGAAGCAAAAAAACCAGTCATGGGAAAAGCTACCAGTGCCCATGAAACCGGACCGAATAAAGCAATCAGTAGTGCTAAAATGGCCCCAGAGGTAAAGAGGATCAAGACGGTACGACTATCCATAAACTTCAAAAGCAATAAGCCCAGCAAACAACCGATGGTAAGCAAACCCCAAAAATAGGAAATGACCGAAGCCCCGGTAGTGGCCGGGTCCACCCCGTGATAGGTTTGCAGAAACTTGGATATCCAATTGGCAATACCTTGTTCCGTACCTACGTAGGAGAAGATTCCCAGGAAATACAAAATCACGTATTTATTAGCTAATAATTCCTTAAAGGCCACCCCAATATCAATTTTTTCGTCTTCCTTTAGTTCTACCTTTGGGAACTTAGCAAAGTAGACCACGATGACCATCAGAAAAGCGATCCCTGCAAATACCCAGTAAAGAGACACCCATTTGAGATTTTCAGGCACCATTCCATCCAAAAAGGAAAATAAGAAGCCGAGATCGCCCGTATGGATATTGGTGACCAGATAGCTGTAAAGCATGGGACTCAGAAAGGAGGCTGCACCGAAGGCCAATTGCCCTAATACCGAATTAAAGGCAAAATGGGCTTCTCCTCCAGCAGTCCGAAGCAATGGGTTAATTACGACCTGTAGAATAGCCATTCCAATACCTATAATGAACAGTGAGGTAAGGGCAATTCCAAAGCTGGGAATCAGGGCAAACACAAGGGCTCCCACAAAAGCAAGAGAAAAGGCCGCGACCAGCATTTTCTTTTCTTTATACTTTTCCACCAGGATACCCGAGGGTATGGACATAACCGCATAGGCTACAAAAAAAGAAAAAGGTAAAAATCCGGCCAATCCGATACTAAGGGTAAAACTGTCAATGATATCCGGGATGATTGGACCTAGGATATTGGTAAGAAAAGAAATGACAAAAAAGATTAACAGAATAAGGGCAACGATAAGGTTATTTTTTTTCATATCATTTGTTTTTCAGGTGATGAAGATAGCCATTACTAACGGAAATCATAGGTTTAATCGACGAAGAAATCATGGCAGGACAGGGAATCGGGTGGTCGTGAGTAGGTCTTCGGAATATTCCAAGGGTGATGAAGTTAAAAATTTTGCTACAGGACACCCTTTGCATGCTCCAGAGACAGGTCTACCAATGCTGCAGCTCCCAAAAGGGCAATGTCTTCGTTTTTAGTCTGGTGGATTTTCAATTTTTTGATGGACTCCGGATAAATAAAGTCGCTGAAACTTTCCTTCATCGTAGCTTCAAAATAAGGGTAGGCATTGGCCACAGAACCTCCAATAACGATGGCTTGCGGGTCATAGGTGTACATGACTGCTTGCACCGCCGCCCCAAAATGATGTCCAAAATCCTTCCATTGGGATAAGGCCTCTGGGTCTCCTTTTTCAGCCTGATTGTAGGCATCTAGTGCCGTAGTATGGTAAAAGGCACTGAAAAAATTTCCGCTGGCATAATATTCAATGTTCTGATCCTTGTAAGGAAGCAGGCCGATTTCTCCTGCACCACAATTGGTGCCGGCATACAATTTATTTCCAATAATGATTCCGGACCCCAGACCTGTTCCAATAGACATGCCCACCAGACAGGAATATTCTTTACCCATTCCGAATTTATGTTCTCCGATCGTAAAACAATTCACATCGTTATTTACAAATACCGGTAGGTTAAACTCCTCTTCCAAAATGGCTTTAAGGCGCACTTTCTTCCAGGAAGGGATATTAGTGACATTGTAAACGATCCCTTTTTCCACATCCACTACCGAGGGAACGCCTATTCCGATTCCCTCCACCTTATGACGGGTGAGGGGCTCGATAAACTGTTTCACCTGATTCAAGGTCGAATGAAGGTCATCTTTTTCTTTCAACAAGGCCTTGGTTTTATGGATGATCTTCCCTTCCTTCTCAATGCCGACTTGGATTTTGGTTCCTCCTAAATCTATTCCTATGTTCATTGCGCTTATACAGGTGAGTTTTAAAAAAAATGAAACAACAAATATATCTTAATTTACATATTATACAAACCAATCCGTACCACAAACTCCCCTTGTTACCGGATATTATTCGTTTGGTTTTCAGGTAGTAAGGAGGTAGATAAGGTAGCTTGGCCTATCTACTATACTTGAAAGCCGGGGGATGTACTATTTTGAGAAAGATCTTTTTTGATAGTACAAATCCTGGAAATCGGGTATTATTACTGTTAAAATTAAGGTATTTTACCAAGCCTAACGGTACTGCCCAATTGGTATTTCAGCTAAAAAGCAGGAATTTTGGATTAGGTGATTTTGACTCAGGAGTAGATTTAACGAATAATCATAAAAAAACAAAAAACGATGAAAAGAAGGGATTTCTTCAATAGAAGCATTTTGGCCTCGTTGGGATTAGGCGCTTTGGGCACAGGAGTAAGTTATGGAAACACCCGTCCCGGGTCCTTCAATAGGGCTGCAAAAAACATCATTTTTCTGGTTAGTGATGGCATGAGCACCGGAACCCTGAACATGGCCGATTTACTTCTCAGGGAGAAGGAAGGAAGGAAAAGCAGGTGGGTGAGTTATTATCAGGGAGGCTTTGCCAAGCGGGCACTCATGGATACCGCATCTTCCAACTCCCTGGTTACGGATTCAGCCGCTGCCGGTAGTTCCTGGGGTTGTGGCATGCGGGTGCCGAACGGATCCCTAAACGTGGGTCCGAATGGAGAGCTGCCCGTTCCTATCCTGCAGAAGTTCAAAAATGCTGGAAAGTCGGTGGGTTGTGTGACCTCGGTCCCCATCACCCACGCTACTCCGGCTTCATTTTGCGTAAATGAAAAAAGTAGAAGTGCCATGTTTGATATCGCGGTAAAGTACCTGGAGTTGGAGTTTGATGTGATGATGGGTGGCGGCAAGGCACTTTTTGACAGCGAATCAAGAGAGGATAAACGAGATTTACTTGGAGATTTTAGAAAAGCGGGATTCTCGGTGGCGCTAGATCGAGCGGAAATGATGGCATTAAACGGGAAAAATCCTGTCTTAGGAGTGTTTAGTGAAGGAGGGATGCCTTATTCCATTGACAGAGAAAATGACCCGGAATTAAAAAATAGGGTTCCTTCCCTGGCAGAAATGTCTCAGAAGGCCATTGACTTGCTCTCCAAGAATCCATCTGGTTTTGCGATGCAAATAGAGGGCGGCAAAGTAGATTGGGCAGCACATGCAAACGACGCACCCGGATTACTCTACGATCAATTGGATTTTGATGCCGCAGTAGGCATTGCACTGGATTTTGCAGCTAAGGACGGGGAAACATTGGTCATCATGACTACAGACCATGGGAATGCCAATCCCGGTTTATTCAATGGGAGTAAATTTGGTAAACTCTATACCACCTCGCACTCCAACGAATGGGTCTTGAGCCAGTTATCGGCTGCCAATACACCTGGGCAAGTGACTGATTTTATCGAAACCTACCAGGGTTTAAAGCTTAAGAAGGAGGAGGCAGAAGTCCTGTTGAAAAGCTATAAGGAACTCAATGACGATGGGATATATGGTTCTACCAAGGTACCCAATCACCTTTTTGCTCAAATTCAATCCAACCATACCGGCATCGGCTGGGCAGGAACGGGGCATTCGTCTGATCATGTGGAACTGGCCATGTACGGGCCGGGAAGTGAAAATCTGCCAGCTTATATAGAAAACTACAAACTTCACAATTTTATGCTCAATGCAGCTCAAGTACCGGCCATGGCCTATTTGGTATAATGAATGTACTTTATCAAAAACCTCATTGATGGACCATTTGTGGCCAGGAAATTCACCGTCTTTGAAACCAGCATAGGTGCTTATGTGTCCAAACTAATTTCCCAATATCAATAGAACCAAGAAGAAGCCAGCACTGATCCAGATTACCCGTCCTGTTTATCCACAAATAAATTAATCAACGAAAATGATGAAAAATAGTAGTTTAATAATTGGCACCTTTGTAGTCTTATTTGCTACTTTTTCCTGTGGGGGTTCCGTCTCGGATACCTCACACGAAGAGGAACCCGAGATGCAAGCCGATCAAGAAATATCCGTGAATACCGTTCAATACGAACATGTGTTTGGTGATGATAGACCATTTGCGCAGAGCCACGCCTCTACCATGATCCCTTTGGGTGGGGAAGAATACCTGGTAGCCTGGTTTGCGGGCTCTCATGAAAAAAATGACGATGTGGGCATCTGGACGGCCAAGGGGAAACCAGGAAACTGGTCGGAACCCGAGTTGCTCGTAAAAGTTCGTAATGACCCCCATTGGAACCCCGTACTCTTTCAGGCTCCGGACGGGAAGGTATATTTGTTTTTTAAAGTTGGAAAAGAAATTGATTACTGGGAAACCTGGGTGCAGGTTTCGGAAGATGGCGGAGACAGTTGGTCAGAAGCCAGAGAATTAGTTCCTGGGGATAAAGGGGGACGGGGCCCGGTAAGAAACCACATGCTGGTACTTTCAGATGGAACCTGGCTGGCCCCGGCCTCTGATGAGAAGAATAAAGCTTGGACGGTATTTGTGGACCGGTCGGAGGATGGGGGAAAGACCTGGGAAGCGACGGATAAATTGGAAATGGACCGGGACGAGATTAGTGGAGAAGGCGTGATTCAACCTGCCTTATGGGAATCGAAACCAGGACATGTACACATGCTGATGCGTAGTAGTTCTGGAAACATCTGCCGGGCAGATTCAGAAGATTACGGCAAGACCTGGTCGCCTGTAGAAGAAATCTCACTTCCAAACAATAATAGTGGCATTGATGTCGCCCATTTGGGCGGTGAAAAAATCGCGGTTATCTATAATCCGGTTTCAGAAAATTGGGGAGCGCGATATCCGATATCCGTATCGGTCTCTCTGGACAACGGGTATACATGGGGCCCGAAATTTGATATTGAAAAAGGAGAAGGGGATGAGGATGAGTTGTCCTATCCGGCGATGTTTTACGAAGAGGGTCATTTAGTGGCATGTTACACTTGGAACCGGCAGCGGGTGGCTTTTTGGAAAGGGAAATTGGAAGGAATTTAACAGACTAGATATGAAGGTATTTTGGATTATTGGCTGCCTGGTAGTGCTAGCGGCCCAAATGGTAAAAGGGCAGGGAGAAGCCACTTATGCTGAAAAGCTGGGCTTTCCTGCCGGAAAAAAAGTGGTGATTTTCCATGTGGACGATGCAGGCATGTCCTATGAGTCCAATGAAGGGACCATCAAGTCCATCGAGTCAGGGGTGGCTACCTCCTGTAGTATTATGATGCCTTGCCCCTGGGCCGCGAGTTTTGTGAAACATGCGCTTCAGGAGCCCATGGATGCGGGTATCCACCTGACCTTGACCTCCGAGTGGAACGATTATCGCTGGCACCCCCTTTCGGGAAAAAAGGCTGTTCCCGGTCTGGTGGATGGAGAAGGTGCGTTCTGGCCTTCTGTGGAAGAGGTAATACGGAATGCAAGTGCTGATGAAGTGGAACGGGAAATTCGGGCCCAGATAGATAGGGCACTGGATATGGGATTAAGACCAACTCATCTGGACAGCCATATGGGAACACTTTTCTACCATCAACCTTTTTTGGAGCGGTACATAAAAGTTGGGGTTGATTATGGAATTCCCGTCATGTTTCCGGGTGGAAACAATAAGCTTCTAATGCGTTCCATGAACAATAACCTGATCAAACAGCTGAAAAAAGATGGGAGCTATAAAGTAGGAATGGAATTGCCAAAAAACCCATTAGTGGAGCAGGCGCCGGAAGTAGGTAAGCAAATCTGGAATTCCGGTTTACCGGTATTGGATGATTTGCATACGGTAAGCGGGAACTGGAAGCCTGACGGTGAGCCTGGTGATGAGGCTTGGGGAGATTATAAGGTAGCCCAATTCAAATCGGTTTTAACCCAAATGGAACCAGGGTTGATGATGATCATTGTCCACAGCAACGGAGACCGTAAAGTTTTTGACCGGATTAGCTCCTCCGGCGGGTCCCGGTATGCAGACATGTTGGCCATGACGGATCCGGATTTACAACAATTTATTGAAGAAGAAGGAATCATTCTTACTACCTGGCAAGAAGTAATGCAACGAAGAAAACGAGCAGAATGAAAATACTCCTAACGGGTCTGGTAGCGATGCTTTTGGGTGTTTCTGGTTATGGCCAATACATTCCAAAGGAAAAAGTTGTCGAACAGGAACAGTTGATTTTCCCTCTACAAGGACAACATGTGCATGGAAGCAGCATTGTGGCGCTTCCGAATGGGGACCTGCTTGCCGCCTGGTTTGAAGGCTCCGGAGAGCGAACAGCAGATGATGTGCGGATTATGGGTGCCCGCTTAAGAAAGCGGGATTCGGAATGGGGAGCTCCTTTTTTGATGGCAGATACTCCCGGTTTGCCCGATTGCAACCCGGTATTGTTTCTCAATCAGGAAGGAAAGCTATTTTTGGTGTGGATAGCCGTTCAAGCCAATCGTTGGGAGCAAAGCATCCTGAGGCTGCGAACCAGCACGGCATTTGATAATGCCGGTGCCCCGATGTGGGATTGGCAGGACAATATACTTCTTAAGCCAGGCGAAGAATTTCATCAGGAAGTAGTTCAAAAATTTAAAGAGTTGCCTCCCAATACTTCTGGCTGGGCGGAATATGCGCCTTTGTACGATGAGATGATTATTGAGGCGAGCAAGGACAGCAAAAAATCCAGTATCGGGTGGATGACCCGGATCAAGCCCCTGGTTCTGCAGTCGGGAAGGTTGCTGTTACCGCTTTACTCAGACGGGTTTAACTTTTCATTGGTAGCCATATCGGATGACGATGGAAAAACCTGGGCTGCCAGTAATCCCATTGTAGGAAGGGGACCCATTCAGCCCGCTTTAGCACAGCGGGAAAACGGTGAAATTATGGCTATCATGCGGGATAGTGGGGATGCTCCCAATAGGTTGCACCGCAGTTATTCTACTGACGAGGGGCTAAGCTGGACCGCCAGTGAAAAATCCACCATTCCCAATACGGCCAGTGTGGAATTATTGGCATTGGATAACGGCCTTTGGCTCTTTTTAGGAAATGACGTGGATGATGGCAGGTACAAACTGTCCATGTACGTTTCTGATGATGAAGGGAGGACCTGGCGGGGTAAAATGTACCTGGAAGATGAGAAAAAAGGCTATGGGGGCTTTTCCTACCCTTCTTTGATTCAGGATATGGATGGTATGGTGCATGTAACGTATTCTTACCATTTGGAAGAAGGAGGGAAATCAATAAAATATGTAAAAATCAATCCAAATAATTTTTTTTAAGGTAGTACTTCCTGCGCGTTTGCTTGTATTACAGATGAGCAGATCGATTACCTGAAAAGGTTGAAATTGGTTTGACTTTAGTAGTTAGGTTAGGTAAGTTTTGTCCGCTCCTGCCCATTGGGTAGGGCGGACAAATTTATTTTTAAACGGATTAACCCAAAACGCCTTTTCTGATTACTAACGGTTGTTGGGAATTAGGACAATTGGAGTAGCCGGTCGATTGCACTGGCTGATGTTGATATTTCCCTAAAACGCGCTGTAGATCCGACAAAAAATCAATCAAATAACTGATACATTACCAATGAGATATTTCCCATTAAGATACTTCGTACTATTAGTACTGACATTAACCACCACGTTAGGAATAAAGGCCCAGAATTTACCAGCTTCCAGTAAGAAAGTTCATGTGGATAAGCCTTTTGTGCAAGAATACAGTGTCAAATTTGCTGCAAGCGAGGACATGGTTTTAAAGAAAGCATTTGCGGATAGAAATGGTACCATTCAGGTGTTGGAGGCATCCGGTTTAGTGAGAACCCATACCGGGGCTTTCCTGTATCCGGGCTCACTGATTCCCGACAGGAGTTACCTTCCCATGGAAGATAAAATCATCCGCGATATGCTCAGCCTGGAAGGACAGTTCGTTTATTTGGACGATGAAGCTGTTTTTAGCAATGCCTGGGCAGGAAGTGTATATTTGCCTCATGAGCTCCCCGGGGCGACTCTTTTTGAGGCCGGTAAAGGATTTACCTTCCTGGTTTCCGACGGTAGCGACCTTCACTTGGTAGGTCCTCAGGGAGTAATCTGGAAGGGCAAGGCCACTAGTTCTCCCGTGTTGGATATTACATTTGACTCAGAAAGAAACGTTTTTTACGTTTTGAGCACAAATGCGGTAAGTGTATTCTCACTATCGGAACAGAAAGGATCAACTCTTACCACCGGAGAGGGCTTTACCTGCTTTGCATTTCGACCGGGAAAGGATCGGCTGGCTATCGGCACAGACAACGGGTTTTTTGAATGGGACCTGGGGGAAGACCAAATGTGGGGTACCAAAAATGAAGCCTTACCTTCTTCCAAATTGACCGACATTTCGGAAATCAACGGATTGCTTTGGTTTGGTTCCGATAGAGGAGCCTTCATGCAGAAAGAAGATGGAGGGTTCAACTACTATTATGGTGAACGGTGGGTTCCGGGTGAGGAGGTCATCCATGTCAGTCAAAAAGGTGAAAACGAAGTTTTATTGTTAACCGAACAGGGCTTGGGCAAATTGGTATTTACCTATCAGACGCTTGCAGAAAAGGCTGCGTATTTCGATCATCAGGTAAGAGACCGGCATATTCGTCATGGTTTCAATGCCACCCTGGTAGGGATGGAAAAGGGCAATGTAGATACAGGCAGATTAGGCGACTCGGATAATGACGGTCTGTGGACCTCCATGTATTTGGGAGGTGAAGCGTTTCGGTATGCGGTGACAGGAGAGGCAGAAGCCTTGCAAAATGTGCGTGAGTCTCTTGATGCCATGGAGCGGCTCTACACGATTAATCCGGTACCCGGTTTTCCTTCCCGATCTTTCGAGAGAAGCGGCTACATCGAGCGGCTGTCAGACCCTGAGCGCTGGCAACATGCTTCCGATCCGGAATGGGACTGGAAAGCTACGACCAGCAGTGATGAAGCCATCGGACACGTATTTGTATTTGGGGTAATTGCAGAGTTGGTAGATAATGAAGCCGTTCGGGCCAAGGCGATTCGTCTACTAGATGAATTAATGCAGCATATTGTTGAAAACGATTGGTACCTGATTGATTATGACGGAGAGCCTACTACCTGGGGCAGGTGGAATCCGGAATATGTCAACGGTTTTCCAACGATGGTAGGAGATAGAAAATTAAATTCATCCAATATAGTGGCCATGTTACAAACAGCATACCACTTTACCGGAAGGGAAATTTACAAGGAAAAAGCCTATGATCTTATGGAAAACCACGGGTATCTGGAAAATCTGATGCGTCCTATGGAAGAAATAGGCCGGGCGAAAGAAGGCAGCGATGAGTGGGCAGCCATGCTTTCAGAATCGTGGAACCACTCGGATGATGAAATGTATTTCCTGGGATACTGGGGATTGTACCGGTATGCGTTTACAGATGAGTTAAAAGACATGTACCAAAAAGCCATCGTGGATCATTGGGAAGCCGAGCGGCCGGAGAAAGATGGCCTTTGGAATATCTTCACGGCGCTGGTTTCTCCTGAAAATTTTGACCTGGAAGAGGCCATTTGGTACCTGCAGGAATACCCCCTGGACCTGATCAATTGGACCATAAAAAATAGCCATAGAAAAGATATCATCCTTCTGGAGGAAAACTTCCGCAGGCAAACGACCCAGGAGGTGCTTCCTCCGGACGAATTGCAGATTCGCAGGCATAATGCCAACCGCTTCGGGTTAGATGGAGGAAGAGACGGAAGGCAGGAAAACAGTGCGGGAGATATATGGCTGCTTCCTTACTGGATGGGAAGATACCTGGAAGTAATCAGCGAACCCTTATTACCCTAATCACGCATGAGTTTTCTTTCCGAAATCCAGTCGGGAGAAACCGTTGTAAACAATACCGCCTGGCCGTTGGTATTCATTTCTCTTCTACTGCTCAACGGCAGCAGTTTTGGATGAAAGAAGCGGTAAATCGGGTAGTTCACAGCTCTGATTTAGCCCTCTTCAAGCAGCGCCTGGAGGGGGATTTTGCCCTCTTGAAACCAGAACCGGGACCCAAAAAGAAGAAAATCACCGGGGATCGTTCGATTATTTAGTTGAATGTTTTATCAATTATTTGCGAAATTTAAGCAGCATGACAAAAATAACGGAGCAGCCTTCCTTGTACCGACATCTGGAAAAGATGTCCGTTTCGGAACTAACGGCCAACATTAATAAAGAGGATAAGAAAGTCGCCTTAGCCATAGAGGCGGCACTTCCTCAAATCAATCAACTGATTGAAATGATTGTGGAAAAGCTGGAGCAGGGAGGTAGGTTATTTTACCTGGGCGCCGGCAGTGGTGGTAGGTTATCGGTGTTGGATGCCATCGAATTGCCCACTACCTACGGGATACCCAAAGGAGTGGTGAATGTAATTCTCGCCGGTGGAGTGGCTCATTTGGTGGAAGCCCGGGAGGAAGAAGAGGATAACCGTGAAGCTGGCTGGAAGGCCCTTGAAAGCCACGATGTTTCCAAGAAGGACTTGGTCCTGGGTATTTCTGCCAGTGGCACCACGCCGTTTGTACTGGCAGCCCTACAAGCCTGTCAATCCAAGGGGATCACCACCGGCTGCCTGGTCAGCAATCCGGAATCACCAATAGCGGGAGCAGCTGATTTTCCGGTAGAAGTCATCACCGGGCCGGAATTTGTGTCCGGCAGTACCCGAATGAAATGCGGCACCATGCAAAAAATGGTATTTGACATGATCTCTACTACTTGTATGATCCGGCTGGGAAGAGTGGAGGACAACAAAATGGTGAATGTACAGCTCATAAACGATAAAATAACCGATCGGGCTGTGAAAATGCTTATGGAGCGAGCGGGATTGGAAGATTACGAAAAGGCCAAAGCCTTATTGATGGAGAAAGGATCGGTGAAAAAAGCCTTGGATACATTAAATTCATAAAAAAAAAGGGAGCCAAAATCAAATATGGCTCCCTTTGTTATTTTTATTGGGAAAGATCAGGAGATCACTTTTTCCGCTAAAACGATTATTTTATTGTCATTTACTTCTACCACTCCTCCGTCCACAATCAGGGATTTCTTGCCTTCATTGCTGGTGTAGGACACGGCTCCCTTTTCCAATGCAGAAACGATAGCGGCGTGGTTTTTCAATATTTGAAAAGAACCATTAGCTCCTGGAAAGGTAGCTTCCGAAACTTCTCCTTCAAATATTTTTTTATCCGGTGTAATGATTTCTAAATGCATGCTTAAAGATAAGGTGAAGTAAAATAAGAAGTTTTACGTTTCAGAACGGCAATGAATTATTTAACTTCCGCCAGCATTTTTTCGCCTTTGGCGATGGCATCTTCAATGCTTCCGACCAGGTTAAACGCTGCTTCCGGTAAATGATCCAGTTCTCCATCCATGATCATGTTAAATCCTTTGATGGTTTCTTTGATATCTACCAACACGCCTTTTAGGCCGGTAAACTGTTCGGCTACGTGGAATGGCTGTGAAAGGAAACGCTGTACCCTTCTTGCACGGTGTACTACCAATTTGTCTTCTTCGGAAAGTTCTTCCATACCCAGGATGGCAATAATATCCTGAAGTTCTTTGTACCGCTGGAGGATTTCTTTTACCCGGGTGGCACAGTCATAATGCTCGTCTCCCAGTATTCCTGGTTCCAGAATTCGGGAAGTAGAATCCAATGGGTCCACTGCGGGGTAAATTCCCAGCTCAGCGATCTTTCTGGAAAGAACGGTGGTGGCATCCAAGTGGGCGAAGGTAGTAGCTGGAGCGGGGTCTGTCAAGTCATCTGCAGGTACATAAACAGCCTGTACAGAGGTAATGGATCCGTTTTTAGTCGAAGTAATTCGCTCCTGCATGGCACCCATTTCGGTTGCCAAGGTGGGCTGATAACCCACGGCAGAAGGCATCCTTCCCAAAAGGGCGGATACTTCGGAACCAGCCTGGGTAAAACGGAAGATATTATCTATAAAGAAAAGAATGTCCTTACCGGCACCTTCTCCTTCACCATCCCGGTAATATTCGGCAAGGGTCAGACCCGTCAGTGCCACTCTTGCCCGAGCTCCCGGAGGTTCGTTCATCTGACCAAATACAAAGGTAGCTTTAGAGTCCTGTAGTTTTTCCAGGTCTACTTTGGCCAGGTCCCAACCTCCTTCTTCTTCCAGGGATTTGACGAAATCATCCCCATAGGTCACAATCCCGGATTCAATCATTTCACGCAGCAGATCGTTTCCTTCACGGGTACGTTCGCCGACTCCTGCAAATACGGAAAGGCCTGAATAGGCTTTGGCAATATTGTTGATCAATTCCTGGATCAATACTGTTTTTCCAACACCAGCTCCTCCAAAAAGTCCGATTTTCCCCCCTTTTGCATAGGGCTCGATCAGGTCGATTACCTTTATTCCAGTGTAAAGAACCTCTGCAGAGGTGGACAAATCTTCAAACTTCGGTGCTGATCGATGTATGGGCAGACGTTTGGTATGGTCTGGTTGGGGTAATCCGTCAATTGCTTCTCCCACCACGTTAAATAACCTTCCTTTGATGCTGTCTCCGATGGGTACAGAGATGGGGGCACCAAGGTCCCTTACCTCCATTCCCCTCACCATACCTTCCGAAGAATCCATGGCGATGGTTCGTACCCGATCTTCTCCAAGGTGCTGTTGTACCTCGAGAATTACCGTTTGGCCGTTTTCTTTTGTGATTTCAAGTGCATCAAGGATATTTGGCAGTTTACTTCCCTCAAAGGAAACATCCACAACAGGACCAATTACCTGAGTTATCTTACCAGTATTCGCCATTGTTATATTTTAAGATGAATAGGAACAATACTTTTTTTAATTCGAGTGCAAAATTAGTTAATATTGCTGAATACCAAAGGATGTTTTAAAAATTAATCCACTTTGCCCTTCATTTTTATGGTACTAGATTTTTAATACAAAAAAATCCTATCATTTTGGGCGTTCCGGCTTTTTGTGTGCCCTATTAAAACATCCTTCTGGCGCGCACCCAGCGCCTGGACCAATACCGGGACTGTATATTGTCTTCCGTAACGCCCAGTGAGGTGGAGGCATGAATAAAATACGTGGTTCCCCGTCTTTTTTCAGTAATGATCCCTGCATGGGTCACTTTTCGCCGCCTTCTGCCGGTAGCAAAAAAGACCACATCGCCTTTTCTTAGCTTTCGTTTGGATACGCGTTTTCCCATTCTGCTTTGATCTTCGGATATCCTGGGCAAATTGAGCCCAACGCTGCGGAACGAAAGGTAGACCAGGGCCGAACAATCCATCCCGGTTCGGCTGATTCCTCCATAACGATAGGGAGTGCCCTGGAAGGATTTGGCTGTGGCTACCACTTGGTCAATGTGCTGCTGACGGATTTTTCGGGAGGAAGAACAAGCACTGAAAAGAAGTAAAAACAGCCCCATTACAAAAATACTCCACCTGGCACTATTCATTTGCTGTTGCATAAAAGAATCAAAATTTGTTCAATGATAAAAAATCCGGCCCGAACAAGCAAAAACCGGAGGTCATTTGATGGTATACGATGGCGAAATTAGTTTGGATACCCCTGTGTTTTCTGCAATAATTGGTTACTTTTAATCTTTCAAAGCGATCACAACAACCTAAATACACAGGGTATTTACTGCATAAAAACAGGAACCCTACAATGCGTACCATGAGTAAAGAAGATTTCAGAAGGCTTCCCCTTCCTAAGAAAATACAAAAGCTATATACCGAGGGCACTTTTGTCGTGGCTATCCGCTACTATGCCTATAAGGTAAACCTGTATTTGCTGGGGAGGGAATATGTGGAGGTATTTTACAACCATAAATACGATCGCATAGATAAGGTTGAATTTTTGAACCAAAGCCATACCCGAATGAAATTTTACCTGGATCAAATTCGGCTTCAGGAGATTTGACCCTAGTGGTAAAGGGCTTTAACGGGCAGTAAGGCGGTGATGAATTTCAAGTACCTTCGGAATCAGCATTTCTTTCTCGTCGTTGGAGAGAAGGAAGGTTGCCAATTTGTTTTTTTTCTCGTCCTCCCATTGTTTTTCCATTATGGCTTTGATTTGCTCAGTACTTCTATGGGGGTCTCTCTTACGGATCCTGGAAATGCGCAATTCCCTGGGGGCACTTACATGGATCGTGTAATCCAACTCCCGGTAAGAACCGGTTTCAAACAGTAATGCTGCTTCCTTTAAAACATAGGGAGAATGCTGGAAATCGACCCAGGTTTTAAAATCCCTATACACGGCTGGATGGACGATGCGGTTGATTTTTTGGGTTTCGTCGGCGCTTGAAAAAACCTTTTCCGCCAGGTAAACTCTGTTTGGCCTGCCATCTGCCAGGTAGGCATCCTTGCCAAATTCGGCCATGATTTTCTCTTTTAGGTCACTTTCGTGTTCCATGAGCCACTTTGCGCGGTCGTCTGCATTGTAAACAGGTACCTTGAGCAGGGCGAATAACTTTGAAATCAGAGATTTTCCGGCACCTATTCCCCCGGTGATGCCGAGCAACAAGGGCTGTTGCCTACTCATAAATTAACTTGAAGTTTTCGGGTTCGAAGGTGACTTCTTTAATGTATGCCGGAGATTTGTTCAGGGAAGCTGATATGGTGCTGTCTTCTCGGTTGCGGTTGTTGTAATTTAAAATGGCGGAAAGTTCCAGTTTTTGCAACGCTTCCATTTTATCCTCCTGAACTAAAAATTGAGCTTGAATTTCGGTAATAGTGCTATCAATGGTCACATTACCTGGAAAGTAAAGCTTCTGTATTTCCAGGTCGACCGTGTTTTCTAAGAAGGCTACGACCTCAAAAGTAACCTGGGATGTTTCTTCATCAAGGCTAAGGTATTCTTGTTTTTCCTTATCCAAATTTAACGGAAGGAGTTTGGAATAATTCTCCCGGATATTCTCGTCAGGGATATCCATATATAGCTTGCCTTCCAGTTGTTCGATTACTGAAATGGGGCCGGTAACGGTGACCGTCTCGGGCTCCAGTCTGATATCAGACGCATAGTCATGATTTTCGGCCAGCGTAGTGGAGGTCGTGTCTGGTACGATTTGAATCTTTTTGGATACAATCCGGTCAATAGAAAAAAACAGGGTGTCCTGCACAATGTCCACCAGATTGGAGGATGCCAGGTGCTCGGACATTTGTCGCTCTATATCGGAGGTTAAAAGAAAAGGTTTTTGAGAGGGATCTTCTACGAATACCTCCAGGGGCGTGACGCTGATCTTAAAATGTCTCTTAAGTAAATCCCAGCCGTTTCCATTGATTTGAATGCGCACCTCTCCCGGTACATTGCCGACAGCCATGAATTCCTCCTGATCGTAGTTTAGCTGCAATGGCTGGTTGACTGAGGTCGTGTAGTTGTCCTTGTTCAGGGCATTCAAAAGCCAAAAGGTGGTAGCCGTGAACACACAGAGGACTACCACTTTTAGATTTGATGTTTTTTCAGGTTTAAGTTTCCTAAAATAGTTACCAAGTGTACTCAATTGTAGAGTGAATTATTTGGCATTATTTAATTTTTTGGTGTAATCGAGCGAGAGGGCGGATTTTTCCACCTTAAGTTTCATTCCCTTGTCTAATTCCACGAATACCAAATCCCCTTCTACTGAAAAGACCTTGCCATGAATCCCACCCACGGTGACTACATGATCTCCTTTTTTAATTTCGGAGATAAATTTGGTGGTTTCTTTTTGTTTTTTCTGTTGGGGACGGATCATGAAAAAATACATGATTAGAATGATACTTCCGAAGAGAAATACCTGGCCCATGATGCCGCTTCCGGCACCTCCGTCTACTTGAAGCAATAGCGAGTGATACATTTTTAACGTTTAACAGGACCTGCTGAAGGCCCGGGTGATGCAGATGCAGTTTTTCTATTGACACTACCCTTCAAACGTAACCGCGTTACGTTAGGAGAGGTATTCGCCTGAATGGTTACGGTGGGGCTTTGTACGCCTGACTTTCCGGTAGAATTGAAAACGACCTTCACAAAACCCTCTTCTCCGGGTTTGATTGGTGTTTTGGTCCATTCCGGGCTGGTGCAACCGCAGGAAGCCTGGATGTTTGAAATGACTAATGGCGCTTGTCCTGAATTTTCAAAGGTAAACAGGTGCTCTATCACTTCCCCTTCCTCTATGGTTCCGAAATCAAATACTTCTTCTTCAAATGCAAAAGCTCCGATGGAAGAGGGGTCGGCCGCCTGTACATTTTGTGCATTATTAGGCGTGACCACCCGATTTTGCTCCAATTGAGAAATTTTCTGCTCTAGTGCTTCGATCCGGTCATCCTTATCTTCACCTCCCTGACTGCACGCGCCGGTCAGCACCAGGGAAACTCCTAGCATCCAAACCGTGATTTTTGAATAGTTCATAAAATTAACTAATTTAATTATTGTTATTTTCTTTGTTAATCTGATCAATAAGCTTGTTCACATCACTGAGTAGGTTCTCTGCTTTGGATTTGGCTTCTGTGATCACTTTATCTCCTTCTGATTTGGCCAGATTGTCTGGCAAATTTTTGCCTTCCATCAAATCCTCGATCAGATCTTCCAGTTCATTGCTGTACTTTCCCAGACGATAGGAGAGCTTATCTCGGGTGTTGTTGCCAGAATCTGGTGCAAATAGCACCCCTAGAACCGCTCCCAGCCCTGCTCCTAAAGCAAAAACAAATAGTGTATTACTTTTCTTACTCATTATCTGTGTTATTTATTATCAATAAGTCCTCTACCACTTTTACGGATTTTTCCACTTTCGGTTAATTCTTTTGATAAAGTATCCAACAAACCGTTAACAAATTGCTTGCTCTTAGGCGTGCTGTAGGTTTTGGAAATATCGATGTATTCATTTATCGAAACTTTCGTCGGAATACTCGGAAAATTAACCATTTCCGTCAATGCCATTATCAGAATTACCCTGTCCGTTAAGGCGATCCTTTCTACATCCCAATTTTTCGTTTTTTGGGCAATCATGCCACTAAACTCGTCTTCCGAAGCTACGGTCAAGTTAAATATATTTTGGAAGAATTCCTTGTCCTCCTCCCAGTTTAAAGCCAACTCGGGAAGAATCTCATCCGAGGGCTCCTCCGTTCCGGATAAGTTCTTTATCACTTTTGATGCCAGACTTCTGACAATGGATTTATTCTCCGCCCAATTGATGTCCTTCTCCTGAAAAAAACTAATGACAGCCTCACTTTTGAACAGTACGTTTTTCAATAGGGACTGGAGGATTTCTTTGTCTTGTTCAAAGCTAGGATTATCAATGGTAATGTACGTTTGATAGTCCTCATTTGGCTTGACTAACTCCCTAAACCAGTCCTTTATTTCCAGTTCCAACTCCCTACTGTCCACCTGAAATCGATTACATTCACGACGGTAGGAATGGTTGGAGTCTATTAGTTGCAAGGCCTTATTGGCTCCTAAATTATAAAAAGAGGCTGGCTGCAAAGCCGGCTGGGCATCGTATTTTCTTTTTTTAGCCTTTTCATTGGTCACATGCGCTCCAAACTCCAACAAAATATGGATGGCATAGATATACAATCCGGGGATGTTTTCCACTGCTGTCAGCATGTTACTTTTCAAAAAATCCTTGTCTTTTTGATTGTATTTATGGTAAAGATCCACCGCTTTGATCGCCGTATGCCTAATTTTTTCATCCGTTTCCCCTGATCCCAGTGGGGTGTCTTTTTGCAGATGAGATAGAAAAAGCTGCACACACCGTTCCGCATCTCTTTTGAGTTGCCCCTTGTCCTGAACCTCCATCGTGTTGAGATCCGGAAGGAACGCCTCCCTGATGTAATCTTGTGCCAGATTAGCATTGCTAAACTTGCACTGTTGGTAGGCATATAACGTTTGAAATGCTTTTACTCTAAGGATTCTTCTGTTTAACATTTATTAAAATTAAAGAACGTGATGGGTGAAACCCTGAAATTTACCGAAAATGCAGGTTTACCTGCTTAGGCGAAAATTTCTGCAAATTAGTAAATGTCCCTGCAAAGGGCAAATATATCGATTTTTTCAATGATAGAAATAGTTTTTCTGCTTACAGGGACCTGTTTTGGTTTATTCGCGTCTAAATCGCAGGTAGAAGGTCCTTTTCTTATGTTTTGATCCCTCCTATTGAACTTTGCCGTTTGGATTGTGTTATATTTGGGTTCGCAGAAGCGGTGCCAGTAGTAAACATACCTTACGTAGGGGTTGACTGCTTTGCCTTTGCAATTTAAGATGTATTCTAAAAGAAAATACGAAATCTAACGCTTTTTATTTTGTGAAACCTCTTTGGAGATTAAATAAATATTTATATAAATACAAGCTGTACCTTTTTCTGGGAATAGTTTTTACGATTATTTCCAATATTTTTGTAATTATTCCTGCCCAACTGGTTCGAATCGCCATCGATTATGTGGTGGAAAGTTTTTCCTATTATCAGGTCTATGAAGAGGGCTCGGTTGTCACAGAATTGGCCCGAACGGTTTTTTTAAAGTACATACTCATTTTCGGACTGCTGATCCTGGCAATGGCCCTGCTGCGTGGTTTGTTTCTATTTTTAATCCGCCAGACGATTATTGCCATGTCCCGGCTGATCGAATACGATCTGAAAAACGAAATCTACCGGCACTATCAGCAATTGCCGCTGGCTTTTTTCCGGCAAAACAGTACCGGGGATCTGATGGCCAGAATTACCGAGGACGTTTCCAAAGTCAGGATGTATCTGGGTCCTGCCCTGATGTATGGAATTAACTTATTGATATTATTCCCACTGGTTATCGGATATATGTTAACCGTCAACGTCCCCCTGACGCTGTATTCGCTGATTCCCCTGCCCATTTTATCGGTTAGCATTTATTTGGTCAATAACATGATCAATGAACGATCGGAAAAAATCCAGCGGAGCCTTTCGGGCTTGAGTACCTTTGTGCAGGAAGCTTTCTCCGGCATTCGGGTGATCAAATCCTTTGTCCGGGAAACAGACAGTGCCCGGCAATTTGATAAGGCCAGCGAGCATTACAAAGAAAAATCCATCTCCCTCACCCGGGTGCAATCCTTGTTCTTTCCGCTGATTTTAGCACTGATCGGAATGAGTACCATTATTACCGTTTATGTGGGAGGAATTCAGGTGATTGAAGGTGGCATAGGCTATGGCGTCATTGCGGAGTTTATTTTATATGTCAATATGCTTACCTGGCCGGTGACTTCCCTGGGCTGGGTAACCAGCATCGTACAGCGGGCGGCAGCTTCACAGGCCCGTATCAATGAGTTTCTGGACCAGAAAAACGATATCCTCAGTACCGAAAATATCGTTCGGGACATCGAAGGAAGCATCAAGGTGGAAAACGTTTCCTTTGTCTATCCGGATTCAGGGATTCGGGCACTTGACAAAGTGAGCTTTGAAATTGGCTCCGGGCAGTCACTGGCCATTATCGGGACTACCGGTTCCGGAAAATCCACCATCGCCAATTTATTGATGCGGATGTATGATGCCTCGGAAGGTCGCATTTTAATTGATGACCTGGATATTCGCTCCTATAACATCGCCAACCTTCGAGAACAAATTGGTTATGTGCCTCAGGACGTGTTTCTTTTTAGTGATAGCATCACCAACAATATTGGTTTTGGGCTCGGAAAAGAATTGAATTCCGAACAGATCGAAAAGGCCGCCAAAGATGCGGACGTTTACCAGAATATCGTTGATTTTCCAAAAGGCTTTGATACCCGGCTGGGGGAAAGAGGCATTACCCTGTCCGGTGGGCAAAAGCAACGAGTTTCCATTGCCAGGGCCATTGCCAAGTCACCGAGAATTTTACTGCTGGACGATTGCTTGTCGGCGGTGGACACCAAAACCGAGAATGCCATCCTGAATGCCCTCGAAAAAATCATGAAAGGCAGGACCTCTATCATCATCTCCCACCGGGTCTCCTCTGCCAAACTAGCCGACCAGATCATCGTGCTGAACGATGGAAAGATGGTAGAAAAAGGAACCCATGAGGACCTAATGCTGGCCAAAGGCACCTATGCCGAGCTCTATGAGAAGCAAACCCAACAGGCGGGAGAGGTGGAATAAGCGCCTTTACATTGGCTATAATTGAATATAAAGACCAGCTACAGCAAATTGAACCAACGTAAAGTTATACACTTCATCCACATTGGCCCCTCCTTCCAGAAAACGGTAACCTGCTTTGATGTCTATCCGATCCGTAACAGGTAATCGGATCCCTAAAAACAGGTCAAATGCTCTCCCCGGCCCTCCTGCCAGTCCGTCTCCTTCGAAGTAAATTAACTTCTCTCCTCCAAAATCATAGGAGGTATACAGATGCAACAGGGGTACAAAACCGAGGTCGTCTTTTTTGTCACGTAATCCCTGACCATTGGCGAGACGGACCCGCGCATCCCGGATTTTGGCTGTAAAACCAACACCAACAAGCCAATTTTCTGAACTAATGATGTCTCTCCGGTAGGTCAATCTATAGCTGTTGAATTGATAATAGCCATCCAAAGCCTCCCCTTGCCTAAAAATACTGGATTGGAAGTTGATATCAGTGGCGGCATTCCCAATATAATGGATCCCAAGAGGTGCATAAAGGGCAAACAAATGGTTCTTTTCATTAAAGCGATAGCCCAATCGTATTCTTAATGGGAAGACGGGTCCCTCCGTATCGAAATCTTCCTGAAAACTAAATAAAGTCCCCATTTCATTTGGAATTCGTACTTCATTGTATCCCGGAAATGCCAGGCCGGACTCAATATCTATTGTGACCTGAGCCCGGGAATGGTTGCCCATTAAAAATAGAAACATGGTCAAGGGTAAAACGAATAATCGAACCATTAATAGGTGTATTTAGGATTTTACTTAATGAAGTAGAAACAAGTATTGTGCCTATCCAAGATCGGGGTACCTATTTACGGAGCTGAATTTCATTCTATCCAAAGACCCAGCCAATACCTGGAAAAACAATCCTGTTGTGGAGGAAGAGTAGCCAAAACGGTCAAAAATCCCGCAAAGTAGGCTGGAAACTGCTTATTCAGCTTCAGCTATCAGAAAGCTTTTTCAACGTCTGAATCAATGCCTCCAGGTCTTTCTGCTCGTGCCAGGCAGACAGTACAATTCGGTTTACTGCCGGGCTATCCGGCAGCGGGTAAGGAAAAGAAGATAGAATAAACCCTTTTTGGTGTAATTGTTCCACCCAGGACTCCGGTTCAAAGGAAATAACCGGATAGGTAGGCATAAATTTAAGCCGCTCCACTCCCTCCAGTGCGGATGCGATGTACTGTAAATTATTTTTCAGCTTTTGCTGCTGCTTGACGTAATAATCCTGTCCCTCCAAAAATGCACTTAAAAATGCCGGAGCAGGAGGGGAGGAGGTGCGGTAAATAGGGTTTTCCCTGACCCGAAAAATTAGCGAAGTATTTCCAAGGATGATGCCTGCTGGAAGTGCCAGTGCTTTGCCTAGCGAACCCGCGACCATTACTTCGACCGGAAGGCGCTTCCATTGCGCATAGGTACCAAAAATACCTTTTCCCAATAGGCCAAATGCATGGCTGTCATCAATTAGCAGGTAGTATTGGTTGGCGGGAGATAGCTTTTTGGTCCATTCGAAATCATGAATTTCAGGAATAAGGGGGTTAACGGCATTGGAAAGTAGAAGGATTTTTTGACCCATTAGTTCATGAGACTTGGCAATGCACTTTTTTTGCCATTGTTTGTGAGTAAGGCCGATAGGTTGCTGGCTTTCTAAGGTGATGGCCGGATGGGTATCGGGAGCCGTCCAGGTAAGGTCTGCAAGAGGTCTAAGGGTGTTAACGGCAAGTTGTCCTGCCATGTATCCGCTACTCAGGACTGCCGCTTCAGCGGCTCCGGAACCTGCTGCAAATTGGGCTTCAAATGCTTCATATAGGGACAGTTGCACATTGCTGTTCCGGCTGGAACCGTGGTTGGGGCCATATTTATGGATCCCCTGGATCAGGAGCTCCTTAAACTCAGGTAGGGTCCCCATTCCCAAATAGGAGGTACCACTAAAATGCAGGTAGTCTTTGCCCTGATGGGTAATGGTTCTTCCAAGTTGAGAAGTAGGATAAGTATGACTCATTTTGACAACGGGCTTTATATCAGGATCGCACCGGTTCCCGGCCGGTCCGGAAAATGCACCTTATCGGGGCTGATCTTCACGCCATCAGCGATATCTTGGGACAGAAGCATGGCTCCGTCCATGTCCACGTAGTCCAGTAACGGAGCTATGTGAGCAATGGCAGCGATTCCCACGGAAGATTCGGTCATGCAGCCCACCATGGTTTTCATGCCCAGGGACTTGGCTTGCCGAATCATGCGCAGGCCAGGGGTGATGCCCCCTGCTTTGACGAGTTTTACATTGATCCCATGGAAAAGGCCCTGGCATCTTTCCACGTCCTGCTCCGAAATACAACTTTCATCGGCGATGACCGGTAGTTCACTAAATTGAAAGACTTTTTTCATGCCTTCATCGTCCTCCCTTGGCAGGGGTTGTTCCATGAATTCTACATTGAGTTTGGCCAGTTCCCCGGAATAAGCAATGGCCTGATCGGCGGTCCAGGCACAATTGGCATCAATCCGGAATACCGCGTCGGTGTGTTTGCGCAGGGTTTTGATGATGTCCAGGTCATGATCCGTACCCAACTTTATTTTGTATATGGGCCAGTCCACTTCTTTCATTTTTTCGATCATCTTGGGGATGGGGGCGATGCCAATGGTGAAGTTGGTGACCGGAATGCTTGCCGGGTTTAAATCCAGTAGCTCGTATAATTTTTTATCCTGCATTTTAGCATACAGGTCCCAGGCGGCGATATCCAAGGCGCATTGGGCAAAGGGATTGTCTTTAAAATACGGCTCGGTGATGGACCACAGCGTTTCCGGGTGCATAGGCGCTAATCCCGCTAATACCTCATCGGCTACTTTGGCCAAACATGCTTGCATGTTTTCAAGGGTTACCCCGTAATAGGGATTGGTAGTAGATTCTCCCAGACCATAAAGCCCATCCGCTCCCTGCAGCTTTACAATCAGGGTGTCCTGAACGTCCCGGCTTTGATGGGCGATGGTGAAGGTGTGCTTTAATGGTAGCTTATGTGGAAGTAGTTCGATCTTCATAAAAATGGCATGAGGTTTTTTCAAAGGCTAAAGGTAGGATATCGACAGCATCCTTGTAAATTCTTCCCTTAGATTTTAATTAAAAATAGCCATATTTACATTAAAACTACCTTTGAATATGAAATTAACCACTAACTCCCTTCTGAGGGGATTTCTTTTCGGCACATTGGTATGGTGCCATACCCATGCTAATGCCCAAAAACCGGAACCATTGGAGACCCCTTTACTGGAAAAGGCATATACACACTTCAAAGAATCCCAACTTACGGAACGTCGTTTTGGCTACGATAAGATTGCCCCCTTGATCGAATCCAGGTCCACTGTTTTTGAGCAGCAGGTACTTGGAAAATCGGTGGAGGGAAGACCTCTCAACGCGCTTACCTACGGAACTGGCCCAACCCGTGTCCTGCTTTGGTCTCAAATGCATGGAGACGAGAGCACAGCGACCATGGCCCTATTTGATTTGTTTAATTTTTTGGAAGGCTCCGGGGAAGATGATTTTGCGGCTATTCGGAAGGTCCTTCAAGAAAAATTAACCATTCGCTTTATTCCCATGGTCAACCCGGATGGAGCGGAACGCTTTCAGCGTAGAAATGCCCTACACATAGACCTGAACCGGGATGCCATTCGACAAAGTAGCCCGGAGGCCATCATTTTGAAAGCGGCCCGGGACGATTTTGAACCCGAATTTGGCTTTAATCTGCACGACCAAAATGCTTACTACAACGCATCCGGAACTTCCAATCCGGCGACCATTTCGGTCCTGGCTCCTGCTTATAATGAAGCACGCGAGGTAAATGAAGGGCGGGAAAAAGCGATGAAAGTAATCGTCGGTATGAATCGGGTATTGCAGGAAGAAATACCTGGTAATGTAGGCAAGTACAACGACACCTTTGAACCCAGAGCTTTTGGGGACAATTTTCAAAAGTGGGGAACCAGTACCATATTAATTGAATCCGGAGCCTATCCCAATGATCCGGAAAAGCAGTACATCCGAAAGCTGAATTTTATGATTATCCTGAACGCATTATATGAAATTGCGACCGGGATTTATGCTGAGTTGGAAGCATCTGCTTACCAAGCCATTCCGGACAATGCTTCCCGGTTGATGGATTTGCTTATTAAAAACGTTCGTTCGGAAATCAATGGGTATCGCTATGTGACAGATATCGGGATTCGGAGGCGTGTACGCTATCAGGAGGGAATAAGGTACGAGCAAGGAGAAGTAGCGGATTGGGGCGACTTGTCAATTTATTATGGTTATGAAGAGCTGTATGCTGAGGGAATGACCGTAACGAAAGGAAACGTGTGCGAGCAGGAAACAGCAATAGCTGATTTAAGCCGGGAAGAAGTCCTGGATTTGCTCCGGGAGGGGTATTTGGCGATTAAGACTTCCGAAACGAACAAAGGAATGGTGCATGATTTGCCCATTCTGATAGTGACTGGGGAGCAGCTACCGGACCTGGAACCATCGCTGTCGAATGCTCCCAATTTCCTTCTTGAAAAAGACGGGGAATATTTGTATGCAGTGGTGAATGGAAACCTGATAGATTTACAAAGTCCAGGAAATAAATCATTTAAGCAACGTGTGCAATAGCGGATCCGCCTGTCGGCTACCTTTTATTGGTGAGGTTACAGACTGGATCTTGATAGGTATCAATGGATGTTTATTGTAATTGTACGGAAAAATGATTAAAATCAAATTTATTTTAATGTAAAACACCCTAAACCCCATGCAGAATAAATCTTCCATTGAAGACATACGAAAAAGATTTGATAAGGATGTGGACCGTTTTTCCAATCTGGATACCGGTCAGGAAGCCACCATGGATGCGCCTTTATCTATGGAATTGATCGCCAATGCAGTAGTGGTTTCCAACCCGCAGGCAAAAGCCATGTTGGATATTGGTTCCGGGGCGGGAAATCTTTCCCTGAAAATCCTGCAATACCTGCCCCAGGTGGATTGTGATTTGCTGGATTTAAGCCAGCCCATGCTGGCTAAAGCCTACGACCGGGTAAGCTGGGCCACTACCGGGACAGTCGATACCATTCAATCGGATATCCGGGACGCCCAACTGACTGAAAACAAGTACGACATCATCGTAGCAGCCGCCGTTTTGCATCATCTCAGGGAGGTCTCCGACTGGGAACATGTATTTGAAAAGATTTTCAAACTGCTGGCACCTGGTGGATCATTTTGGGTCTCTGATCTGGTGTCTCATGACGATCCCGCCGTACAGGAAATGATGTGGAACAGGTATGCCCGGTACCTGGAGTCTATAGGCGGCCTGGGATACAGGAAGAAGGTATTTGACTACATTGAAAAAGAGGACAGTCCCCGGTCATTGCCTTTTCAATTGGACCTGATGAAGAAAGTGGGCTTCTCACACCTGGAGGTGTTGCATAAAAACTGCTGTTTTGCTGCCTTTGGGGGCAAAAAGCCGCTGGATAACTTGGCCGGTTAATTTTGGTCAAACAAAGAGGTGGCGGTACATTTCTTCCAGTCGGGTGACTGGCACTAGTTCCAGGTTAAATTTATCGGTATCCAGAGATTTGAGTCCGTATCGGGACAACATGATCTTTTTGAAGCCCATTTTTTCCGCTTCGGCTATGCGGCTTTCGATGCGATTTACTGCGCGGATTTCGCCTCCAAGGCCAATTTCACCCGCAAAACAAATACCGGGGTCAACGGGATTGTCTTCGTACGAGGAAATCAGCGAGGCGCATACGGAGAGGTCCAGGCCCGGGTCATCTACTCGCAAGCCACCGGCCACATTGAGAAACACGTCCTGTTGTCCTAATCGCATTCCCCCTCTTTTCTCAAGAACGGCCAGGAGCATGTTCAGCCTTTTGGCATCGTGGCCGGTACTGCTGCGCTGTGGGGTGCCGTAGGTCGCCGGACTCACAAGGGATTGAATTTCGATCAAAAGCGGTCGGTTTCCTTCCAGCATGGCCCCGATGGCGACTCCGTTGAGTTGCTCTTCCCGCTGGGTCATCAGAATTTCGGAAGGGTTAGTCACTGCTTTGAGGCCGGAAGCATGCATCTCGTAAATTCCCAATTCGTTGGTAGAACCGAAACGGTTTTTGGAGGTTCGCAAGATACGGTAACTCAGGTGCCGGTCCCCTTCAAACTGCAAAACCGTGTCCACCATGTGTTCCAGAATTTTTGGTCCGGCGATGGCTCCGTCCTTGGTAATATGGCCGATCAGAAAAACCGGTACTCCGGTTTGTTTGGCAAATTTCATGAGTTCTGCCGTACATTCCCGGACCTGGCTGACCGATCCGGCGGCGGATTCCACGTATTGGCTGTGTAGTGTCTGGATGGAATCGATGATCAGCAGCTCGGGTTTTAATAGTTCTACCTGCTGGAATATTTGCTGGGTGTTGGTTTCCGAAAGTACGAAACAATTGTCCGACTGATATGCCATCCGTTCGCTGCGCATTTTGATTTGGTTATCGCTCTCTTCTCCGGAAACGTACAGTACCTTCGTTGAGGCCAGCATAAGGGCTATCTGAAGCATCAGGGTGGATTTGCCTATGCCCGGTTCGCCACCTATTAGTACGAGCGAACCCGGTACAATGCCTCCCCCCAGTACCCTGTCCAATTCAGGATCCCTGGTGACCAGGCGGGTTTGGGCTTCGTAGTCAATTTCAGCTAGCCGTTTGGGCTGATTACTTTTTTTGGATGATGTTTTGCCGGATTGCCAGCTCCCTTTTTGGTTTACCTCCTTTTGGATCACCTCTTCCACATAGGTATTCCATTCCCCACAGGAAGGACATTTTCCTACCCATTTGGAGCTTTCTACCCCACAATTCTGACAAAAAAAGGCGGTTTTTATTTTGGCCATGCGGTCTTGGTTTGGAAATAGTTAGTTGTAAATGAATGGTTCAATGGGCTTCCAGCCAATGGGTCCCCTTGCCTACTTCTACTTCCAATGGGACGGCTAATGGGATTGCCCCGGACATGAGTTTTGGTATCTCTTTTTCCAGCAGTGCCACCTCGTCCTTATGGGCATCAAAAACCAATTCATCGTGGACCTGAAGGATCATCTTGGATTTAAGGTTTTGGTTGATCATCCATTCGTACACCTGAATCATGGCCACTTTGATCATGTCAGCAGCGGATCCCTGAATAGGGGCATTGATGGCGTTGCGTTCGGCAAAGCCCCGCATGGTGGCATTTCGGCTGTTGATGTCACGTAGATAGCGCCTTCTGCCCAAAATGGTTTCTACAAATTCATTTTTTCGGGCTTTTTCGATACTTTGATCCATGTAAGCTTTTACGGCCGGGAACTCTTTAAAGTAGGCATCAATAATTTCTTTGGCCTCTGACCGGGGGATTTTTAGCCGCTGCGATAAGCCGAAGGGAGAGATGCCATAGATGATTCCAAAATTCGCAGTTTTGGCTTTCCTTCGCATGTCTCCGGTCACCTGATCCAGTGGCACCTGGAAAATTTTGGCCGCTGTAGTGGCATGGATATCCCTGCCCTCCTTAAAAGCGCCAATCATGGATTCGTCTTCGGAAAAAGCAGCCATGATTCGCAACTCAATCTGGCTGTAATCCGCCGCCAGGATCAGGTGGTCTTTGTCTCTGGGCACAAATGCCTTACGGATTTCCCTGCCCCTTTCCGTTCGGATGGGGATATTTTGCAGGTTTGGGTTAATAGAAGAGAGCCTGCCTGTCGCTGCCACAAACTGATTGTAGGTGGTATGGATCCGGCCGGTTTTGGGATTTATCAGACTGGGAAGGGCATCTACATAGGTAGACTTGAGTTTGACCAGCTGCCGGAAGTCCAGAATGGCCTGTGCGATTTCGTGTTCTATGGCCAGCTTACTGAGCACCTCTTCTCCGGTGGCAAATTGCCCCGTTTTTGTCTTTTTGGCCTTGGGGTCCAGTTGCAATTTCACAAATAAAATTTCCCCCAGTTGCTTGGGAGAGCTGAGGTTAAATTGCTCGCCAGCCAGCTCGTACACCTTTTTTTCGATGACCTTGCTTTCCGTCTCCAGCTCGCCTGACATTTCCCGGAGGCTTTCCGTATCGATTTTTACCCCTTCAAATTCCATGGCTGCCAGCACTTCGATCAGAGGGCTTTCTACCTCATGGAGCAGTTTTTCCAACTTATTTTCCTTGATAATCGGGTCCAGTTCTTTTTTTAGCAATAAGGTGATGTCTGCATCCTCGGCCGCATAATCCACCACTACTTCGGGATCAACATCCCGCATATTGCCCTGGTTTTTACCCTTTTTGCCGATCAAGCTTTCGATAGAAACCGGCTTGTAGCGAAGGTATTGCTCAGCCATCCAATCCATGGAGTGCTTTCCCTCCGGCTCGATCAGGTAATGGGCCAGCATGGTGTCGTATAGTTTACCGGCTACGCTGACACCGTAATTCATCAGTACCAGTATATCGTACTTGATATTCTGACCGATTTTGAGAATGCCTTCGGATGAAAAGACCGGCTTCAATAGCTCCAAGTAGTTCCTTACCGTATTTTTATCCTCGGGAAAGGGGATGTAATACGCTTCTCCGGGAAGGTAGGCAAAAGAAATCCCTACTAGGGCTGCCTCATTGGGATTGATGGAGGTGGTTTCGGTATCAAAACAGATCTCCTTCTGCAGGAGCAGGTAGCGAACCAGTTCGTCAATGGCCTCTTCTCCCGATACCTGATGGTAATTATGGCTCCGTGTGAAAATGGTTTGCAGGTGTTCCGGAACGGCTATTGGCGGTTCGGAATCCTCCTCGCTATCAACGGCTTCTTTTCCGGTAAACAAGCCTAACTGCTCGTTCACTTTAATACTCGGTTTTTTGATGGTTTCCCCGAAAACGCGCTTGGTCAACGTTCTGAACTCCAGTTCAGCAAAAAGGGCTTTGAGGTTTTCCTCATTGGGAGGTTCATAGGTAAGGGCTTTTTCATCGAATGCCACCGGGACGTCCTGGATAATCGTAGCCAATTCCTTGGATAACAGCCCCTGTTCCGCAAATTTTTCGACGTTTTCCTTTTGCTTTCCTTTCAATTGATCCGTGTTTTTGATCAACTCCTCTACCGAGCCAAATTGTTTTAACAGTTTGACTGCGGTTTTGGCCCCGATTCCGGGAATACCGGGAATGTTATCCACCGCATCTCCCATCAGTCCCAGGATATCCCGCACCTGGTCTACATTTTCGATGTCCCACTTCTCACAGATTTCTTTCGGCCCCATGATATCCACGGCATTCCCCATAAAAGCAGGTTTATACAGGTAAATATGGTCCTCTACCAGTTGACCGTAATCTTTATCCGGAGTCATCATATAGACGGTAAAGCTGGTCCTTTCGGCCTTTTTGGCCAGGGTACCGATAATGTCGTCTGCCTCGAACCCGTCCAATTCCAAGGTGGGGATATTGAAGGCCTGAACGATTTGTTTGACCCAGGGAATCGCTACGGCAATGTCTTCCGGTTGTTCCTGCCGGTTGGCTTTGTAATCCTCAAATTGCTGGTGCCGGAAAGTGGGCGCATGGGTGTCGAAAACCACGGCAATGTGGCTGGGTTTTTCTTTTTCCAGAACTTCCAGCAGGGTGTTGGTAAAACCGAGCATGACGCCGGTATTTAGTCCTTTGCTATTGATCCTGGGGTTTTTGCTGAAAGCAAAATGCGCCCGGTAGATCAGTGCCATTGCATCCAGAAGAAAAAGCTTTTTGTTGCCTTTAGCCATTTGTTGTCCGATTATTGAGGTTTTATAGGATTGATTCGGCGATAATTCTAATCAAATTCAGCACAAGTTAGTGAATTTTGGGCAATGCTTCGGATGGAAAAAAATAAGAATTTGCCCGAATAGTGCTCGCTATGAATATGCCTAAAACCGAAACGGGTGAGCCATTATGAAAAATAGAAAGATTGAGCCATCGGTACCCTTTCCGTTTTTTTGGTAAGGTTATTGATATAGGTAAAAAATCAAGTTTCGAATGATACGTACATTTTTGACATCATTAATTAATCTAATGTTTCACCGTAAATAGTAATTCTTATGAAAAAGATCGCATACTTTTTATCCATGCTGATGTTGTTGACTGCCATAGCACCTGCAGCCATGGCAAAAGATGGGTCGGCAGATAAGGAACCCAGTCCGGAAGAGCAGGCTCGTTTAGAACAATTAGATGAGCGGGTTCAGGAAATTAAGGACATGGACCTCAGGGCCATGGACAAGGAAGAACGTAAGGAAATCCGTAACGAACTCAGGGATATCAATAAGGAGGCCAAAGCCCTGGGCGGCGGCGTTTATATCTCTGCAGGGGCACTGATCGTCATACTCCTATTACTGATCCTTTTAACCTGATTAGTATTACCTCCGGTTTCTGAAAAGAAATGGGGGGTGCTTACTTTTTTATTAATATTTAACTCGCTCTTAAATGTCCTTCTCAAATAAATGTCCTTCTCAAACCCGAATGTTAGGGTTGAGATTTTAAATATTTTTTAACCTGTAACGCCCGCCAGAATATAAATGCCAGGGGAATCAGCCAAAGTGCCTCGTTGAAGAGCAGGTGAAAACCAAGGCGTTTGTTCCATTCCATGTTATCCATGTAAAGTAGGAGAAAACTTATCAGGGAAGCGACCTTTCCCAGTATCCCCAGCCCCATCAGGTAGATCCAGCTAATGGGGTAAAAAGCAGATAAAAACACCAGCAAGCCGGCCACCATTCCCAAGCTGCCATAGAAAAGGGTCCCGGACCAGCCGTCCAGGCTGTTGTCCATGGCCAGCCAGTTCAATACGGTGGGGCCAAACCATCTAAAAAAAGCACCCCAAAGGATCGCGTAAATGCCGGCGAGCAAGAGCAATCCCCGGTGGGGCATGGTAAACATGGGAAATTCTGGTTGACTGGAAGCGGTCTTCATAAATGATCGTAGGTAATCGTTTAAAGGTTAACAGATTTTTGCGGCGTTTTACCGCCGGTATTAATTTTTTATGGTTTCGGAAAAATACCGAAATCCCCAGAGCATTTCACTAATGAAATTGACGGGTTGGAATGTTTTTTTTATGGTCTTTGGCACAAAAGGTTCCAGGGTGACCCGAATATTTCGAAAACGATCCATTTCGACGGTAATGCTGAAACTCCCGGTAAGTTTAAGTAATTCCTTTGGGAAGAAAAGCTGTTGATGCACCTTTACGGGAGGACGATGAAACCCAAACTTTTTTTTGACGGCGGATTGGCTTTCTACTGCCATTTCAAAGGAGTCCGGACCCAATGTAAGCCTTGATTGACCGGTAAACCGGGGATTAAAGGCATGCCTGAGTTTGATTTTGTTTTTTATAAAGGAATAACAAACTTCATGGTTAACTTCTTTTTTCAGAAACAACTGATTTTGAGTAGCAAAAAAGTGCCAAATCGTATCAATTCTTTTCAGTTCCATAACTAGGTTTTTTGGGTATTTCCCAATGTTTTAAAGGAATGGGACGGTCCTGTATCAGTCAATTTAAGTTTTATTTTGATATTTTCAATAATTTTGTAATCGGAGCAGCTTCCCGGAGTTCCTTGCTTCTCCTTTTAAATAGGAGCCGCAAAGAGTGCTCAGTTGTGGGAAGTAATCTTTTCGAAATCCTGGAAAGTTTGCAGAAATGCTTTTCGCTCCTTTTCGTCTTCAAATAGTTTCACCCATCCTTCGTCCGCTTTTGCCCGAATACTGTTTAGATCCGTACTTAGCCAGTCTCTCAATTTCGTTGCGTTTTCCAAATGGGTATATCGGTTTCCTTGCCGCAATTCGAGCGAGTCTTTCGGCTTTTTATGCTCGTCCAGGTTTTGTAGCAGGAGGGGGGATTTTCCGATCAGACTGCCCTTTAGAACCAGAAATGGAACTGCCGTATTCCGGTTTTTCTGAACAATAAGCTCTATTTGTAGGCCTGATTTAAGGCTATCCGGATCAAAGTCCTCATGAACGTAGCGATCCACGGTTGGCAGTTGTTTTACCTCATAATCGATTCTTCGAATATTCTTAAAGAAAAGGAATCCCGCATCAGTGATGGCAAACTCAGGATCTTCTCCGGAGTTGCTGGCCCGGTATTCGTTAAAAAAAGAGAGCAGCAAAACCAGTCCCAGGGAGGCGGTCCCGAATATTTTCAGGAGGCGGTACATTTCCCGGCTCAATTGATCTTTATTTGATGTAGGTGTTGGCATCTGGTAGTAAAGGTAACCAAATTTTTAGCGGGATGGTTTATCTGAAAAAGGGCTAAGTCTTCCATGGATTTGGGCCTAAATTCTTTATTAATTGCCTATCTTTGCCCTCTTAAAAGAAATTGAAGGCTGTCTATGAGTAAAGAAGTACGCGTAAGATTTGCTCCATCCCCTACCGGAGCATTGCATATTGGAGGTGTGAGAACCGCTTTGTATAACTACCTTTTTGCCCGTAAAAATGGTGGAAAGTTCTTGTTACGAATTGAGGATACAGACCAAAACCGATACGTGCCTGGCGCAGAGGATTACATTAAAAATTCCCTGGACTGGATCGGTATCCGTCCGGATGAGAGTCCCTGGACGCCCGGAGAATGCGGCCCCTACCGACAATCCGAGCGCAAGTCCATGTACATGGAATACGCGCAGTACCTGCTCGAAAAAGGACATGCCTATTATGCCTTTGATACGTCCGAGGATCTCGAAGCCATGCGACAAAGGCTAACGGCCGCGAGGGTGGTGTCTCCCCAGTATAATTCCATCACCCGTACGCAGATGAAGAATTCCCTCACCTTACCTGCGGACGAAGTGAAGGCACGCCTTGATTCCGGAGAGCCCTACGTCATACGAATTAAAATACCTCGAAAGGAAGAAGTTAGGTTAAATGACATGGTTAGGGGATGGGTGTTGGTGCATTCCAATTCCCTGGATGATAAGGTTTTGATGAAATCTGACGGCATGCCCACCTACCACCTGGCCAATATTGTAGACGATCACTTAATGGGTATCACCCATGTGATTCGTGGGGAAGAATGGTTACCCTCCGCACCGTTACATGTTTTATTGTACCGGTATTTGGGCTGGGAAGACAGCATGCCCGAGTTTGCCCACTTGCCACTGTTGCTTAAGCCGGATGGAAATGGTAAATTGTCCAAAAGAGATGCCGAAAAACATGGATTCCCCATTTTTCCGCTTGAATGGAAAGATCCGCAGTCTGGTGATATGGTGGCAGGTTTCAAGGAAGCGGGTTACTTGCCGGAGGCATTCCTGAATTTTATCGCCTTCCTGGGCTGGAATCCGGGAGATCAGCGGGAGCTTTTTACCCTGGAAGAATTGATAGCAGCCTTCTCAATTGATCGAATCGGCAAGTCAGGCACTAAATTTGACATAAACAAAGCCAAGTGGTATAACGAGCAGTATCTCAGGCATAAATCCGATCGGGAACTTGCAGCCTATCTGCTGGCAGATCTTGAAAAGGAAAATCGTACGCTTTCTATAGAGAAGGCGGAAAAAATTGCATCAGTGATGAAGGAAAGGGCCACGTTTCCTTCGGATTTATGGAATGAAGGGAAGTTCATGTTAGTGGCACCGGATACGTTTGACCGGCAGGTAGCCGAAAAAAGATGGAATCAGGATGCCATTGCCGTTTTAAAGGCGTTCAAAAATGAATTGTTGGATGAATCAGTGCCCTTGTCCGCAGAATCAGCTAAATCCATGCTGGCAGCCGCGGCAGCATCGGAGGAGATAAAATTGGGCAAGGTGATGCAGGCCGTAAGGCTTGCGGTCACTGGAGTAGGAGCAGGACCGGATTTGATGCAGATTTTTGAGATATTGGGCAAGGAGGAATTGATCAAAAGAATAGATTTTGCGTTACATACGTTAGGAAACCAGTGACGATACCAAAATCTGGGACAGGAGTCGTATTTTAAAGAAGAAACAGTCATGGCTAAGAAGACGAAAAAAAAGGACATACCAAAGGTAAACGAGGAATTGGAAGGCTTTAATATGAATATAAATTCATTTGGAGAAATTTCCAGTTCTTTTTCCATTGATAAGATCAACGAGTTTCTTAATAAAAATGTGGATGACAAGAAATTGAGAGACCGGGAAGAAAGTAAAAAGCCCAAGAAAAAGGATGACAATTAATCGTGGATAATTCATAACTGCTTCTTTTTTCTTATGAAAATCGGTTGGCCTCTTTTGGTAATTATTTTTTTGGCTTCCAGTGATCTTATAGCACAGACCAGTGTGGGGATCCGTGGAGGATATACGGAGTCCAGTGCGTCCTACCGGGTTACCCTGGGTAGTTTTCCCCGCAGTGTCACGGGCCTGGCTGCCCCCACCTATTCCCTGGTGATTGAGCAATTTTTTGAGAAAAATGCAGGAGCACAGATAGAGTTTCAGTTCCTGACTACCGGCTATGCAGCAACAGATACGATCAACACGGGAAATGAAACCCAGTTTGATTACATTAAAATTCCGATACTATCTAATTTTTACCTGGGCAATTCGGGAAGGTTTCATATCAAACTAGGCCCACATGTGGGATACCTCCTGGATGTCAGGGATGTAAATCGGGTTGTGGAAGGGGAACTCGTCATTCCAACCTATGGGCAGCCGGCTGACGAACCCCGGAAATTGATGTACGGCTTGACGGCCGGTGTGGGGATTTCAAAGTTGTTTGGAAAGCATACCCTTCAGGGAGAAGCGCGTTATTCGTATGAATTTGGAAGGCCTGAATCCCAGGAACGGATATTTGACATCAATTTCACCCAATTGGAATTCACTATTTCCTACCTTTTCAGGGTGTTGGATTGAAGCTACAGGAATAATAATGTGGTGTAAAAAAAATGGTGTTATCAGTCTGTTTTGGTTTCGGAAATTACCTCCAGGATTTCAGAATAAATAAGCCCCTTTTCCCTTTCAATTTTTTCGTAGGCGATCCTTTCTGCCCCCATGTACCCGCCCATATGGTATCTTTGGTACCAGGGCAAAATGGAGATGGCCACATCCCATATGGAATACTGAAATGCCGTTTGCACGGCCAGTACTGCAAAACCAGCGTTTAGGAGGAAAGAATTGAGGCCATTTCGCCAATCGCCTGCGTACACCTGTCCCAGGCCGGGTATAAACATGCTGAGGATACGTGCCTTTTTGGGTGAGATTTTTTCTACTTTTTCCAGGTTTTTGAAGATCTGCTTAATTTCCTCCTTTTCTTCCGCATTCCCGGAGGGTAAAGCCCGCAAAAATTTTTTTTCGGATTCCGTAAAATTCCCCAGTCCAAAGTAGGTGATGCCTTCATAAAAATTCCTTTTCTGGCTAAAATAGGGGTTGAGATTATCCGGTAAATTAAAAAGTTCTATTTGGGCGTAACCATAATCTTTATTCAACAAAAGACTGGAGGTCTTTTTAAAGGTCAATTCTATTTTTATGCTGTCATTTTTTTCGGCAAAATAGGCAAGATCATAATACCTGGCCGCATTTTCAAAATCCTGCAGTTCATAGTAACAGGTGCCCATTTGGTGGAAAATTTCTTCCTGATAGGAGCCTTTGCCGAAAAACAACACCCGATGAAAGGTGAGTAGAGCCCGCTCATACTGTTCCGACTCGATCAGCTCATTGGCGAATGCAAACGTCTGATGCAGGTCTTGGGTGTGCCCCTTCGTTGCACCTAATAAACTAAAAATTAGTATAAAAAATACGCTCAATTTCTCTTTGACTATGTTCATTTAGTCGTTGATTATAGAATTTTGCAGATTTATGAGAACCAAATATATTTCCTATATAAAAAGCTGTAGAAACGGATGCAAATATCCAACCCCTTACACTTTTTGTTCCTGACCGACTAAAACCCCTGTGTGCTTGCCAGGCCGTGGTACCCACAAATAAAAGGGCTACTAAGCCGTCTTTCCAATCTCGGGTGTATACTTTCCCTGCACCCGGAATCAAAATGGATAACCCCGTTGCCAAAGCAGGACTTTTGTATTTTTGCTGCAAGGCAAGTTCGGTGATTTCTCTATAATTTGCAACTATGGGCTTCTGATCAGTAGCGACCTTATTGTAATATACCAGGGCATCCTCCCAATCGTGATTTAGTGCATTGCTGGTCCCTAAAAACAAGAATTTATCCTCCTTTGAGAGGGTATTTTCGTTTGTCAGGAAATCTTTTGCTTTATCAAACGCTTTATTTTTGAGTAGCATGAAAGCATATATTGGGGCTACTTCCGCTGGGATTCTCTCCTGCAGGGGATACATTAGTTGAGCTCTTTTTAATCCAAGGGCACTGTTTTCTGCACGGATATAGGTTGAAAAAAGCGTTCTCTGTAAATTTTTATCTTCAGGTTTTAGAAATACCAACCTTTCATATTCAGAAATGGCCAGCGAATACTGCCTGGTACCTAAAAGGTGCTCCGCAAAAGCTTTCGTATGTTCATAATCATACAAATCTTGAGCAGCGCAAGGAGTAAAATGAGAAGAAAGGCTGAAAATGGAAAAAATAAAGAACGTGATGATATTTCTCATTCTAATTTATCGATCATTAAGGTTGATTCCGGATCTTTTCTATACTTTTCGGGACTAAGTCCATTGCATCTTGTCAATCGATCAAAGGCATTGGCGGTGCCCAAAATAATCCCATGCTTTTTTATGGACATTAAAGCGTATTCTGAACAGGAGGGGGTGAATACACAGGTATTGCCATCTTGAGAAGAAATAAATTTTTTATAACCCAAAAATAGACCGGAAAAGACCATCTCCACCTCATTTTTACTTTCTCTGGCAAATTCATATTCTTCTTTTTCTTCCTCCTCAACCATAAGTTTTTGATGTGCTTTAACTTCTGGTAGGGATTGGGCTGTAACGAAAAAGTTAAAAAGGCTAATTTGGAATGCTAATATTATAAAGGTCTTCTTTCCCATTTTGATTAATTACGACGTTTTTATAAGTGGTTACCTGGTAATTTTGACCGGTCTCTTGATAGGTGATTTGTATGATTTCCGTTGGAAATTCACATCCACTTACATTGATGTAATCCTGATAAAATTGTTTACTTAACATTTTACCTTCGGTATTATAGAAAACGATCCCATTAAGTTTTTTATCAATATTGGATATAATTACCTTTCCCATTGCCTCTTTCAACTTCGTGTCATCCGGCTCCCAGGTGCTAATTACCATTTCACCGTCTTTTTCTACCTGCTCAATTTTGTATGGGCTATCCTTAAGCCCAAAATCGGATAGTTGGCCAGTTAAAGTAAAGTGAAAAAAGGAAGATTCTGGAATCAAAAAAGACCTTTTTCTATCCAGCAATTGGCGTTCCTTCATTCGGAAAAAAGAAGTGTCTTTCAAAACCCATATTTCCGGTTCCGGAAAGGTAATGTCATAAACGATTTTTTCGGAAACCTTGTCGTAGTAGACTTTACCCATTATCAGTTGGGAGCTGCCGTCGGCTAGTTTCTCTTTAATCGAAAAGTCCGCTTTTAACCTATAAAACTGTTGCCCGGAAATTATTCCGGGCAACAGTAGAAAAAACATAACAACTAGTGTTGACGCAATTTTTTGTTTCATTAAAACGGATAAGCGGAAAAAGCAAAAATATAAGATGCAGCTACAAGCAAGGCATACACACCACCTAGGGCAACACAACCCCAAATAGCTTTTCTGGTTTGTTCCTTATCTTCAGCATCAAAATGAACAATGGCGATACCTACCGGACCCAAAACACAACCCCAAAGGAATGAAGGAATACCTGCTACCGGGTGATCAGCTAAAATGGCTGCAAAATTATCCAGCATGTTCACACTTAAATTTAACTCGCCTTCCCGGGCAAAGTCCATCACTTCATTTAAAGTGACTCCCTGATTCGAAATCACATAGCTTTCTAACTCATTTAAATCAGAAATCTGAGCATCAATTTGTGCCTCGTTCAAGTCAAACAGGGCTGCTCTGGGGCTTTCTGCATGAGTGAAACTCACCAGCAGAAATGACAAGAATAAAAATAAAACATTTTTCATAAGTTAATTTAATTAAGTTTCACATGTAATAGAAGAATGAAGTACGTACGTTTAGCAAGTTAAACAAAAATAAAAGTTTAACACAACATAAATTACCTATTTTTTTGGAAGTAAATACGGCTCAGAACTACATTTAAGAAGATAAAATTAAGTTTGTTTTAAGGAATAGGGCTTTCTTTGGTTATCGAAAAAAATTATCATTTAATTGATAAAGTAATTTTTAGGTAAAATAAAAATGAAAAATTCATGTGTTTCCTTCTTTTTGTTTTATTGTAAAAAAAGAAAAACCTGGAGAATGAGCAGGACATTCTCCAGGTTTTTTTGCTTATAATTTATTTATAATGGCATGCTATTCAACATATTCATCCCAGTTTACCTCGGCTTGTGGATGAGGAAATTGAAGAAAAATAGATCCCTGGTCAAATGAAGTATCGATTTCATCCAGGCGCCCGTACCTGCGGGCATCGATCCAACGGTGTCCCCAGGGTTCAGCCCATAAGGAGTACCTCCGCTGGTACAAAATCTCGTCGATAAGGCTGGGCTGATCAGTAGCCCCGGTGTAATCTCCAATTTCTGCTGCATTCCGGATGATATTGATTGCTTGCACCGCAAGATCGGTCTCCCCCAACTGTGCATGCGCCTCTGCCTTTAGCAAAATCAATTCTTCATTCCGGATAAAAGGAATGGGGGTGGTGTTATTTGGCCATCGGTTGTCCTGATGGGTGCCTACCAGGGGGGTCGCATCGGTTGTAATGATTACCGGTTCCTCCCGTTCGAAAAATTTCTCGGCCACCCTTGCATCCCCTTCGGTAGCGTCTTCCAAAACGGAAGGATGCACCACCACGATGGTATTTATGGAGGCATCCCGAATGTAAAACAAGGGGTTAAATAAGTCCGGAGCACCAGTATACGGATGAGCAGGACCTGACTGCAGGTTCCCCTCCAAATCCATAAAAGAATTATCCAAGGCAGTTAATACACCTTCCCAGTCTTCCAGATAGGTATTGGTTCTGGCTAAGATGGCATTATTAATTTCCCGGATTCTTTCCAACGATGTAAATCCGGCAAATCCCGGGGTTAAGGTAAAAGGAAAATCACCGGTACCGGCTGTTTGCAGTAATTCGTCTGCGGTTTCGAGCAAGGAACGGGAGTGCTCCATACCCGCTTCGTAGGAAACGTAAGGGCCTGGATTAAGCGGGTCTCCCACGTCAATCCGGATGCCATTTTCGTAGACAAAATTGGCAGGAATCATAAATTGATAGGCCTGAATCATCCGGGCAAAACCGGAGATTGCCGCCTGCTCCGCGGAACTCAGGTTATTGGTGTTTTCCGCAGCGGAAATCAGCACATTAGCCTGTCTGATCGCCTGATAGGGATCGGCCCAAGATCCTCCACCGGTGGATCCAAATCCAAAATAAACCCGGTCGGGTTCTCTACCTGCCTGGCCAAGCCAATCCGTCTGGAAACGAGGGTCTGAACCGTTCAGATACCAGATTTCTCTCCCAAAGGTGTTCCATGCCCGGGATACATTTTCGACGTAATCCCTGTGCCGGGACTCCAATCCCGTTATCAAAAACTGAATTTGGGAGCGGGAGGCATTTTCACTGACACTTCCCACAGAGGGGTTGTTGGGATCATCTATTTGATCCAGTTCCAACGGGTTGCAGCTAACCATGAGTAGTCCTGCAACCACGCCTAATCCTATATATCTTTGTAGTGTGCTCATTGTCTTCATTGTTTTAGGATTAAAAATCAAGAGTTACGTGAAAGAAAATCCTTCTCGGTGTTGGGTAAGGGGCGATATCGACATTATTATCTACCGATCGTGCTCCAAAAGTGGACGTTTCGGGATCGTAGCCATCGTAATCGCTGAATAAAAAGGCGTTGTTTACGGACATACCTAAACGAACGCTTTCCAGTGCATTACCAAAAGTATTGCTTACAGAGGCTTTGGGAAGGGTGTAAAACAACCCTATCTCACGAACTTTTACAAAAGAGGCATCCTGAACCCATCTTCCGGCGTTGTTATAGGGAGCGGGTGGGCGTTGTCTTCCGTTTGGTACACCGTCATTATTATCATCTTCAAACCATCCGTTGGTAGTTCCTCCGGAATCGGAAAGGAAAGATGTCAGGTTGATATTATCCCCGCCTTGCCGCCATTCTACAAGGAACGACAATTCCAGATTGTTGTAGATGCGCATGGTATTATAGAAGGAAGTGTTGAACTTGGGCTGGGCATTTCCCCACACCGTAAATCCGCTTGGGTGATCCGAATCGGCAGGCGTACCAATAATGGTGGTTGGTGCAAAACCCTCGGCATAATAGAAGGTACCCAAACCGGTACCAAAGGCTCCCAGGTTATACTGCGGAATACCGAGGCGGGTCATATTCACCCGATTTTGCCAATACATAATTCGCGAAAACCAGTTGAAGTTCGCCTGGTCGACCACTGTCCCTGAGAGACTTAATTCCAATCCTTTGTTTTGCAGCTCCGCTTCGTTGCTGGGGATGGTATTCACTCCCGTGGATGGTGCCAGGTTCAGGTTCTGGATATTGTTTTGGGTGTTTTTAATGTAGTAGGTGGCTTCTAAGGCAAATCGGTTGTTTAAGAATCCAAAATCTACCCCAAACTCTAGTTCAGTAGCTGTTTCCGGCCGAATCTCTGTGTTACCTATCTGAAGTCCAACCACAGAACCTAACAAGCCCCCAATATTGGCTCCCTCAAGCCTGGAAAAGGTATTTCCGAATTCAACCGGTCCTGCCGTTTCACCGTAGGCGATCCTGGGTTTCAATTGGTTTATAAAACCGGAATTCCAAAAATCAAAATTTGCCAGATTTAACGCTAAGGAAGCCCTCGGAAAGCTATAATATTGATTGGGATCTCCATTCAGCGTAGACTTATCCCAACGAACGCCTACCGTACCGATGATTTTATCTTCAAAATTTGCTTCCTGTTGAAGGAAAATACCCGCTTCCTGAACCTCGCTTGTAAATTGTTCGACAATTTCCTGTACAGAGGCTTGCTGCAGGTTGGTTTGGCCCGGTACCAGACCCCGTCCCCTGTTAAATAAGGAACTGTTGCTAAAGTCCAGCCTAACCATACCGGCCTGGGAGTTCATGTTAACTTTTCCCAGATTAAAGTTATATACCAATGCCGCCTGAAAATTGGTATTAAAGCTTTCTTGCTTTCCCCAAAACACATCGCCGGGATTGGCCTGCCCGCGTTGGTATTGAAGAAACTCCGGCAGGTAAATCAACGTGGAATTTTGAAGAAAGTCTAATCCCCCGGCCACATTGGCTTTCAGGAAGCTATTGCTATTGCTAAACAAGTCAATGTCCAGGGTGAAGGCCTGAACAAAACGCTGCACGTCGGATGTGTTCTGCGCATGATCGGTGACCGCCGCAGGATTTTCGCTAAAGTAAGGATTGGTCGGGTAGACACCGTTTTCGTCAGGCCTGATATCAAAGTAATTTGGAATATAAGCCATGCTATATCCTATACTTGCTCCGGAATTGTTTTGGTTACCTGTAAATCCCCTATCTGATGTGGATTTGATATAGTTGGAGGACACCCCCAATTTGATCTTATCCGTGATATTATGGTCCAGGTTGGCTCTAAGCGAAAAGCGATCAAAACCGGTATTTTTCACTGTCCCGTCTTCTGAATTAATATTTCCGGAAACATAAAACTTCGTTTTCTCACTACCACCGGACACCGTCAACCGGGTATTGCTGAGTAAGGCCGTGTTGTTATAGAAATAATCTTCGTAATCAATCCGGGTTCCTTCTCTGAAGCGCTGTAATTCTAGAGGCCTTCTGTCTTCCGGGAAAAAGGCATTGATTTTTTCTTCACTCCAGTCGTCTGTTCCCAAAAGCCGTAATGGTTGCGCAAAACCGATGTCCTGGGAAAGGGATACTTTGGTTTTGCCCTCAGCTCCACGCTTGGTGGTGATGATGATTACCCCGGCGTTGGCACGGGTACCATAAATAGCGGCAGCGGAGGGTCCTTTCAGCACTTCAATGGTTTCAATATCTGCCGGGTTGAGATCAGCAAGTCTGTTGGATCCATCATCCTGACTCTCATTACCTGCACCGGTGACGGTAGCCCGTCCGGTTCGCTGGAAGGAGTTATTGATATAGACACCATCCAGTATAATGAGTGGCTGTGAAGCTCCCGTAAGGCTTGAAATTCCGCGCAACTGAATGGATAAACCTCCTCCCGGAGCGCCTCCATTGGACCGAATGTTTGCCCCGGCGATTTTACCATAAAGCGCCCCATCGGTGGTTTGGATGGTAGTCGTTCCGGTTAGCTCCCGGGAAGAAACGGATGAAACCGCGTTGGCTAGGTTGGACCGCTTGACGGAAGAGGCCAATCCTGTCACCACTACTTCTTCCAGATTGGTAGCGTCTTCCTGAAGGGCTACGCTAAGGGTAGTGTTGGTATTGGGCCCAACATCAATGTTTTGGCTAAGGTATCCCAAGGAGGAGATAACCAGGGTAGCCGACGCATTGTCATCGAAATTCAGATTAAACCTGCCATCCAGGTCGGTTACGGTTCCCTTTGTAGTGTTGCGAACCAGTATACTTGCCCCTATCATGGGGTCTCCAGTGCGTTCGTCGGTAATGATACCCGATACGCTGTACTGTGCATGCGTCCATCCCATACTGAGTAGGGACAAAAACATGACCAATGAAAATCGGTAAAGGTTTGACATAGAACTAAATTTAGATTGAGGTTAATTAACAATTAATGGTGATAAATTAATTAAATAGTCGTAATGATATTTAATAATAAATCGTAATGAGGCAAAAATATTGATTTTATTTTGGAATTAATTAGTTAGATAGTTTTTAATGTAATAAAAGCCCTGAGAAACTAAAATTGTTTTGCTTTTCTGAAAAAAATGGCGGGAAATTAGCCAGAAATTTTAAAAGTTAACTATTCTTAGCGGAAGTTGGGCTGATAAATAGCAGTACCTACCAAAACCGAGGCGCTGACCAATCATTCCTGATTTACCTGAATAAACTTGATATTTCTACGCAGTCCTTCCCACTTGGTGCGTTTCAAAGCCGACTTTTTAAAAACCCGATCAAAGGTTTCTTTAGTCATTTCTTCCCAATCCAGCGATTCCAGCTCGGGCTGGGGCAAAAATTCCGGTTCCTGATGAGGTTTTGAAAAACGATTCCAGGGGCACACATCCTGGCAAATATCGCAGCCAAAGGCCCAGTTATCCATCTTTCCCTTGAATTGCTCCGGAATTTCTTCCTTGAGCTCGATGGTCAGGTAGGAGATGCATTTAGAGGCATCCACCAGGTTGGCCTGCAGGATGGCATCCGTAGGGCAGGCATCAATGCAGCGGGTACAAGTGCCACAATAATCGTGGGCAATCGGTGCGTCGTAGTGAAGGGGTAGGTCAATGATCAGCTCTGCCAGAAAAAAGAAACTGCCCATGTGCTGATTTAAAAGTAAACTGTTTTTTCCGGTCCAACCTAATCCTGCCTTTTGAGCCCATTGCCTTTCCATGACTGGCGCACTGTCGACAAAAGCCCTGCCGTTGATGTCCCCGATTTCTTCCTTTAGGATTTGAAGAAACCTTTTGAGTTTGTCTTTAATGACAAAGTGGTAATCTTTTCCATAAGCATATTTGGCGATTTTGATGTCTTCTGTTCCTTCCGGCAGCTTCTTTGGGGGGTAATAATTGTATATCAGACTGATGACCGACTGGGCGTTGTCCACGAGTTTGCCCGGATCCAGTCTTTTGTCAAAATGATTGGCCATATAGGCCATTTTGCCCTGGTAGTTGTTGTCTAACCAGGATTCTAATTTTGCTGCTTCCTCTTCTAAAAAGGCGGACCTGGCGATGCCACAAAAGTCGAAACCCAACTTTTCGGCTGTTTCTTTGATTAACTGGCTGTTTTTTTTTCTGGTATCCATAAACTATGGGTATCGAATGCGGTGCAGCGGAAAGCCTACAAATCAAAAAGACTACCGGATTGACCACCAAAATCCGGCTTGATTTTTAAATGTCCGTAGGCCAGTTCAGTGGCCATCCTTCCCCGGCTGGTTCTTTTAAGGTACCCTTCCTGAATCAAAAATGGTTCGTAAACTTCCTCTATCGTTTCGGCCTCCTCTCCACAAGCGGTGGCAATGGTAGAAATGCCTACCGGTCCACCATTAAATTTTTTAATGATGGTCAGCAGGATGCGGTTATCCATTTCATCCAGTCCGTTTACATCTACATCCAGTGCGTTGAGTGCCATTTTTGCGATGTCCAGGCTGATCCTTCCATCCCCTTTAATTTCTGCAAAATCCCGGGTTCGGCGCAACAGGTTGTTGGCAATTCTCGGGGTGCCTCTGCTTCGCCTGGCAATCTCAAAAGCAGCTTCTTCATCCAATGGAGTGCCCAGAATGGAGGCGGAGCGCTTGACGATGGTGCGAAGCAATTCCGCATCGTAATACTCCAACCTTGCGTTGATCCCAAACCGCGCCCGTAAGGGGGAGGTAAGCAGGCCGGAGCGGGTGGTGGCTCCCACCAGCGTGAAGGGATTCAGGCTAATTTGTACGGAGCGGGCGTTGGGCCCGGAGTCCAGCATGATATCAATCCGGAAATCCTCCATGGCGGAATACAGGTATTCTTCTACAACCGGATTGAGCCGGTGAATTTCATCAATAAAGAGCACATCTCCTTCTTCGAGATTTGTCAAAAGACCTGCCAGGTCGGATGGCTTGTCCAGCACCGGCCCGGAGGTAATTTTTAGGCTGGATTCCAGCTCATTGGCAATGATATGGCTCAAGGTAGTTTTTCCCAGACCGGGAGGTCCGTGAAGTAGCACGTGATCGAGGGATTCTCCTCGTCTTTTGGCAGCCAGAACGAAAACCTTTATATTTTCAACGGTTTTTTTCTGACCCGTAAAATCCTCAAAACTCAGTGGTCTTAAAGCCTTTTCTATTTCTTTGTCCCCCGATCCCAGGCTTTCTTCGTCACCACGCAGATAATCTTCTCTCATATTCACTAGCTAAGAATTACAAATATAAAAAAATTGGTCCGGTTTTCAGTTACCATTTGCCTTTACCTGCCTCACTAACCAAAGGATAATAGGTAAAAACAAAGGGCATTTGGAAAATAAGAATTAACTTTCGGAAAATTAAAACAGACATCGTTTTATGCGAAAATCTGCCAAGAAAAATATCATTTACAGCATTTTGTTATTGTTGGTGGTATTTATGGTGTATCTCTACAGGCAAAACCAAAATGCACCGGACATTGAAGAATCGGATGATCAAAAAATGGTGCTCACAGGCCCTACCATGGGTACCAGCTACCGGGTGGTTTACCTGGACCCTGGCAGAAGGGATCTTCAGGAGGAAATCGACTCGTTACTGGTTGATATCAATCAATCCCTGTCTACCTATATTCCCGATTCGGAATTAAGCAGATTTAACCGGAATGATTCGTTGGAATTCGACTCCCCTTACCTGTATCCGGTATTAGCGGCCAGTGAGCGGGTATATGAAGCCACTTCTGGGGCTTTTGACCCGACGGTCGGACCTTTGGTTAATGTTTGGGGATTTGGTCCGGAAGGAGCATCCTTGAAGGATAGTGTGGAAGTCAGACAGCTTTTAGAACGGGTAGGCTTTGATCAATTGCTGTTTGATCAAAGTGGAATTAGGAAATCCAATCCGGACAGCTACCTGGACTTGAGTGCCATCGCCAAAGGCTATGGGGTGGACCTGGTAGGTGAATTTCTTGAAAGCCGGGGAATTCAAAATTACCTGGTAGAAATAGGAGGAGAATTGGTGAGCAGGGGGGTAAATGAAAACGGAGAACTGTGGAAAGTGGGCGTAACGAGACCTACCGAAGAAGGCCTGGCCAATGAATTGTATTCCATCATTGCATTGGATAATAAGGGCATGGCTACCTCGGGGAATTATCGTAATTTTTATATCAAAGATTCCGTGAAATATTCGCATACCATTAGTCCTTTTACCGGGTATCCGGTAGAACATCGCTTGTTGAGTGCCACGGTGCTGGCAGCGGATTGCATGACCGCCGACGCATTTGCCACGGCGTTTATGGTTCTGGGATTGGAGAGGGCCAAGGAAATTCAGGAATCAGTGGAAGGCCTGGAAATCTTTCTTATCTTTAACGATGAGCAGGGACAGGTGCAATCCTATGTAAGTAAGGGACTGGTTCCTTTTCTTACCAATGTCCAGGAAGAAGAATCCAAATAACCCGGTATTTATTATGCTTCATTTTCTTTTTCTATTTATCGCTGCATTTGGTGCGGGATTGCTAGCCTTATTTATCCCGGGATGGAAGGAAAAGAGTTTCAAACTGGGGTTGATTTTTGCCGGAGCCTATCTTTTTGCCATTACCATTTTACACATCCTGCCCGAACTTTTTGCAGATCAGGATTCTGCCTATTACATGGGCTTGTATATTCTTTTGGGATTTCTGCTTCAGCAGGTCCTGGACTTTATGTCTTCGGGAATTGAGCACGGACACATCCACGACCATGGAGGGCAAAGCGTGGGTAACAGTGTTTGGACCTTGATGATCGGCTTGTTTTTACACGCCTTTCTGGAAGGGACCCTCCTTTCCAAGCAGCCCATGCTGGCAGGGCACCATCACGGTAGTGAAACCTTGTTGATTGGGATCATCCTTCACAAGATGCCGGAAGCGTTTGCGTTGGTAGCTGTATTGATGACCCGGATGAATAAACCGGGAGTTTTGCTGTTATTGGTTCTCTTTTCCCTGGCTTCCCCACTGGGAATGATTTCCACCGATTTGCTATACGACCAAGAGCTTATCGGAAGGGGAACCTTAAACATTTTGTTCGGCTTGGTGGCAGGTGGTTTCCTACATATTTCCACGATCATCTTTTTTGAAAGCTCTCCCCAACACCGCTTTCAGCTGCACAAGCTGCTGATCATCTTATTGGCCTCCGGATTGGCTATTTTGACCGAGTTTATTATTTGATAGCCTTTATTTACGAACCCGAAAGATTCGATAGGACCGGTATTCCTGACCGAACTGATCTTGGGTTTCTACCTCTAGTCGATGCGTCCCTACCGAAAGGTGATCTGGCAGGGTGGCGGTCCAAATATGGTTGGAAATCTGAGGCGGATCCATCTTCCAACCTATACCTTCGTCTACCGAAGTACCATTTGATAATTCCAGGTCCAGGTATTTATCCAGGCTGTGCATCCAGGCGTTTAGGGGGTCTTCCTGGGGATCAAATTGCATTGGGATCCAGGTGTTTGAATCCCCTACCCTCATTTTAACTTGTGATTTCTCAGAACCTGCGAATACATTGACCAGCACCGCGGTGTTTTTTAGTTCGTTTGTAGGAATGTCATCCGGCAGGTGGATGTTCATCTGATAGGAAGCTGGTCGTCGGGCAGCCTTAAACCGGATGCGGTAGTCGGTCCCGTCAAATTCCACCAGACTGTAGCCATTCGGGGCACCATCGTTCATTGTGGCATGCGGGATGCCGGTTTCGTCCTTTAGTCCCACCCACCAGCTTCCGCTTACGGTAGCATTGATAAAGTGATGGTGCGGGGTTTCGCCCTTCCAACCCTCATCCTGATCGATGAACACATGATTCATGGTATGCGTGTGGCCAGCAATAGATAAGGTATAGGGTCTGTTTTGAAGCAATTGAAATAGCTGCTTTCTGCCTTGAGTTCGTGTGATCGGAGCGTGTTGCACGATTACGACTCGCTTTTCAAGCGGCACAAAATCAAGGAAGTTTTTGATGAAATTAAGCTGTTCGTCGGTGTATTGGGAGGTATACTTACCGCTTTCATCATAATGAATGTCGCGAATGACGATGAAGGCTACTTTGCCATACTCAAAAGCATAGGTACTGGGACCAAAAAAACGATTAAAGGTTTCATCCCGGAATGGATCCTCCGTAACATCCCGGTTGTGGTCGTGATTACCAAAGACGTAATACCAGGGGATACCAATCTGCGCGGTGCTTTCACTGATTTCCTCAAAAAGAGCCGGGTCGTCTGCCACGATGTCTCCCAGGGTAATGCCAAAAGCAGCATCGGTAGTCAAACATTCCTCAATTACATCGTGACTCACATAATTCACTTCTTTTATACCTCTTGCCTGTGGGTCTCCAAACAGTAGGACCTCAAACCGGTCCTCTTCCTCCTGCGGATGCAAAGGAAAATTAATCTGCTCCGGTAGCGGCCCAGTAGGAGTAAGGCCCGCAACCTCGGTGAAGGGGGAGCCATTTGGTTGGTGCCAATAGTAATACTGAGCAAGGTGATTGGCATTTAAGGGGCTTTGATAACCAGCTGGTTTGATAATAAATACAGCCTGGCCCTCCCGAACCGGTAATTTCCAGCCGCCATCAGGACCACTTTCCGTCACCTCTACCCCATTGGTAACCAAGACAGAGGGTATCCCGGGTTCTCCCGGGTCCAATTTGCCGTTATTATTGAGATCCTGATATACCTGACCCCTTGCGATTTCCTGAGCAAGTATTTCATTGAGTAAAAATATGAAGTGCAGTCCTGACAGCAGGTAACTAAGGAGAAGTGGTTTCATTCCAATAGTATCTTTGATTGAGAGAGAGATGCCTAAAGGAATAACCGGATCTGCCCCCAAACGGACTATCAATCTGTCAAATACCTTTGCTGAAAAAAAATGCCGGAGCCTTATGTTTCCATAAGACCCCGGACAAACCCTACATTAAAAAATAACCAACTAACACGACGGATTTCCAACTTCCTCTTTCCTCACTGATCCGTTTCCCATTTCTTTAACATCCGAAACTTAGCAACGAAAAAGGATTAATCCGAATGATTAAACATATAAATTACTGATAAAATGCACAAAATATTTTCTTTATTTTGAAATACATTAAAATATATGTTGAAAGTTTTAATATAGGTGTTTTTGTCCTTTGTCTAGTTAAAAAATGCGTTTAAAAAAAGTAAGCGATTGGATGTCAACTAAATACCTTAAAAATATCCAAAAAATCTTGAAAAAACATTGTTTTTTTATGGGGCTGTCCATGCTTGCTTTAGCACGAGTGTAAGCTAGGAAATAGAACTTGAAAAGGAAGAGCCGGTAACCCATTTTGATGTAGGCCGGGGATTCTATTAAAGACGGTAGGGAGCAAATTAAAACAAAAAGATGCTTCTAGTTGGCTAAAAACGCAAGCGCTATTCGGTTAAATTCCTCCGGTTTTTCTACATTGACTACGTGTCCACAGGCGGGAACCACTACGAGCCGGGCCGAACGGTGATTTTTGACCAGTTTGGTAATGGATGGCAGAAACATATAGTCTTCCTCTCCCATGAGATACAAGGTGGGGATGGATGTTTCCCTGATCCTGAAAAAGGCCAAAAGGGGATTTACCTTTGCCGCCAGGGTAAACCACCGGATAAATTCTTTCTGATAGAGTTTTTTAGCTTCTTGTACAAAAAGATACCGGGAAGCTTTGTGGTTTTTGCGGGGCATGATGATAAAAGCAAAAAGCTTGTAGAGCATCAGGTAGGGAATCACCGACTTCAATAAAATACCCAGTCTCATTAGCACTTGCCCTCGAATATTAAGTTTCATGATGGCTCCGGCCAGAATCATACTACTGACCCTGTTTGGATGCCTTTCGGTGATTTCCCGAATAATGATGGTTCCCAGGGAAATACCAACGAAATGGGATTGCTTGATTTTCAGATGGTCGAGTACTTCGACTACCTCATCCCCTATGACATCAAACGAATATTTTTTTAGTTTTTCGTAGACATGGTTTTTTGATTTTCCATGGCCCCGTAAGTCCACCAAAAGGACGTTAAATGATTTTTTGAAATCACGAATTTGCCGAAACCATATCGCACTACTGCCCCCGGCACCGTGGACAAATGTTACCCACGGAGCTTCCGGATTCAGCGTATATGTCGTATAGTGAAGCATTAAAAATGTAAACACCAAACGACTCACTAAGGTTTAACTTCCCGGATAAACGGTCCTTTTTTTGTTTCCAGCCAATTCCCTATTCTCTTTTGACTAGTTCCCAAAACGAATCCGGATCTTTCATAACGATGCGGAATCCCAGCAGGTGAAAAATTTCCTTATTGAGCCATCTGGCGATTTTGGGGTTGGCGGTGTAGCGATTTTGATGGTTTTTTTTTCTGGCAATTCCCGGAAGCAATGGTAGCATTTCCGGAAGAAATGTTTTCCTTATTATTTTGGAAAGCCAAAGCCAAAATGTTGAAACCGGTCTTACAATAAAAAAGCCCTCTTGCCCCATTTGCTGGTAAAGTGGAAGAAAAACCATTCCCTGGTAGGGGCTGATGACAGGTTCTCCATTGTTTCGAGCCAGTTCGTGTCCTTTTCGAATGGGGTTGAAATTGAAAAATCCAGGGTTCATCCTAAAGTCTTGTTCCGGGCTGATGGGATAGCGGCAAAGAATTTCGTAAAAACCTTCCGGAATGTCCAGATTACTTTTTAGCCAGCCCTCCTCCAATTCCTTTTCGTTCTGGGTCAATTGGATGATACCTAAGTAATTCATGCAGAGTTTGACAAAAGCCTGGTGCCTGCGAATGCTGTCGGGGTCCTCGTGCTTTCCTGCCTCAAACCCCAACGCCGGGTACCCCAGGTCATTGATATGGCTCATCAGAGGGCCTTCCAGGTATTCCTCGATACCCAAGATCAAAGGCACGGGAAATTGTTTGGCAGCAGACCGATTGACCAGGGTGTCGTTAAACGGGAGAAAGGCACAACTTTCGGAGGAGGTGGTGTGTAAATCGGCAAATAACATTTTACCCGCATTGTATTTTGCAATGATGCTCGTAATCAGATGGTCCAGGGAGGCCAATTCTTCCAATTCCGGATAGCTGAATCCGGCTTCCCCCGGTTCTTTCATACGGACCAGATTCAGGTTTTCTCTGGTCCAGATGCGATTCAGGTCTTTTTCGATGTACCGTTGTTTTCGTTTCAGGGCCTGGTCATTTCCTTTGAGCACGATTACATTACCCTGAAAGCTAAACTTTCCGGTATTTTGTTCACCGAAAAGGTCTTCCATGGCCAATACAGAGGCCGGTTCGTTGCCATGAATTCCAGCGATTACCACCAGAGTAGGTGATTTTTCATCCTGGTGATGCGCAAATAAAATCCGGGGATTATTTGTAGTGAGAAGGGTTTCAGGCATTGTTTTTCTCGTAAAGTTTGTCCCAAATGCTTTGGGCATCCTTATCCGTCACCAATCCTATCAACTGGTCTCCGTCTACCACCGGCAAGCAGCTGATTTTTTTATTGACCATCAGCAACATGGCATATTTGATGTCGGTATGAGGTCCTACGGTCACCAGTTCGGAAATCATAATGTTTTTGGCTATCTCCAGTTCATTTTCCACTTCACCCTTTTTCTCCAACGTGGAAGCCGTAATCAAACCGGTAAGTTTTCCTTCTTTGTTTTCTACGGGGATGTGATGGATGTTTTTCCAACTCATGATCTTCTTCACCAGTGCAACCAAATCGTCCTCCTGAACAGTGATTAAGTTGGTGGTCATGATATTCCCAATCCAGTCGTATTGGATCGGAATGGCCTTAAGTTCTGCAGGGCTGGCGGCCTTCCATTCGCTGACCGGTAAATCAGATTTCCTACGTTGTTGAATGGCACCGGTGAGGGTGACCATGGCCTCATCCCTGCTCATGTGCTTTTTTATTTTCCGGTAACTTTTGATCATCCAGCTGCTACCGGTCTGGCCGGTTTTTACCCGTTTCCGGATGACCTCCAGATACTTGGAAGCCTCTGCCTGAGAGATCCCAACCTTAGACAATCCCTGCTCGGCCATGGGTAACAGTTCGTCCAGGAATAATTTCTGGACGGGCACCATTTGATTTTCCCAGGCCATGCTGCTGAATATGCCGGAGGTGGCTGCCCGATAAAAGTTCCCTTTTGTATCTTCAAAGGACTTTCGGTGCCAGGATTTCCGGTAATGATCCGGCATGGCCTTCATTAGTCCCACCCAGAGTACCAGGTTGGCCATTTCGTCAATGATCGTGGGACCCGAAGGAAGGTATCGGTTTTCTATTCTTAAATGAGGAACGCCATTTCCCGTGCCAAAGCAAGGCCTGTTCCATCGCCAAATGGTGCCATTGTGAAGTTTTAGGGCCTGAAGGTCGGGAATTTGCCCCTTTGCCAGCTCATCCAATGAGTTGGCAGTGGATTTATGGGTGAGAATTAGGGGGAATCGGGCGATATTCTCTTTGTAGATTTCAGTTGTCTCCCGAATCCAGTGATTGCCAAAGGAGACGCGCTGTTCTTTTTCTTTTAAGTGATAGCCTTTACTTCGGATATCAATACTTTGCTGAAAAAGTGGAATCCGGGTTTCGGACCACAGTTCCCTGCCAAAAAGCAGGGGAGAATTGGTGCAAACCGCAAGTACGGGGCCTGAAATCAGCTGAGCCCAATTGTACTGGTCCACAAATTCTTCCGCACTTACCTGAAGGTGACATTGAAAACTGGTGTTGCAAGCTTCAAACAGGATATTGGTATGGGCTAATATCAATTCATCCACCCCCGAAATATTTAACTCAAAATCCTGACCTCTCAATTGCTTAATGATCTCATCCAAGGCCTGATACCTGGGGTTGGGGGTCATGTAATCCATTTGGCCCGAGCGAAGGTCTATGGAAGGTAAAATGCCGGTAAGAATAACCGCATCTCCAAAGGTAGTCGCCACTTGTTCGGCTTTTCGCAAGTATTTGCGGAGTTGTTTTTCCATGATAGAAAAGGACTCCGCTTTTAATTCCACTGGATCCAGGTTTAGCTCCAGGTTGTACATGGCCAACTCGGAAGTAAAATGAGCATCCTGCAGCTTGCCGAGGATCAAGGGGCCATTTTTTGATGGCTTGTTGTGCCGGTCGATCAGTGCAAATTCCTGTTCTGCTCCTATTCGTTGGACGTCTTTTTCAATGAGCCCATCCCGGATCATTTGATCCAGTGCGTCGATATCCTGGATCAGGTTTTTGAGGAATTTTTTTCTATCCGATAGTTTTATTCCGGTATTTACGCGATGTTCTCCCATGCTCCCAACAAGTTACGGAGGGAAAAAGGAATTTGGAAACACCAGGCGAATAATCCCATAAGCGCATGAGAAAAATCAGTGAGAGGGCCTCTGCTATTCCGGTTTCAGATAAAAGGTTTGCCAGGGTTTAGCTTGGTAGATAAGTGCATTTTTTCCTGACGGTTGTGCCGCAAGACTACTGAAGGGAATCCGCCACGGACTGGGCCAGCATTTTTGCGCCTTCTTTGTTCGGATGAACGCCGTCCGGGAAAAGCGAGGCATAAGGCTTTAATGAATGGTGGAGGTCTATGATCTCTGCGCCCGTTCTTCTGGCTGCTTCCCGGATAAGAGGACTCATTTCTTCCACGATTACCTGCTCGGTGATTCCCCAGGTATCTTTAAATACGGGTGCGGGCAGGCATACAAATACCTTCCCCTCATCGGGCATGTGCTCTTTGAAAGTGCGGATCATTTCCAGATAATCGTTTAAGAAATCGTCTTTGTGGGCCCAGTTTTGGGGTTTGGAGTCGTTGGTGCCCAGTTTGATGACAAGGATGTCCGGTTGGTAGTCTTTTACCTGCTGCAATTGGGGTTCGTTCCAAAAAGGAAAATCCCCCTTTTTTAAGAGCGTTCGGGCACCAACTCCGAAGTTCTTTACCAAAAACCCCTGGCCAAGCATTTTTTGGAGCTGCAGCGGATAACTGTCCGGATGGTTTCTCCCGGGTCCTTCCGTGATGCTGTTACCGATACAGGCTATTTTGACGGGTTGCTGGGCGTGACTTCCCTGGCCCCAGAGCATTAAGAGTGCGCAAATCACTTTTTTCATTAGGCTAAAAATCAAAGTATCGCGAAATTACATACTATTTCGCTGAAACGGCGGATTCAAATTGTTAATTTGCATTTTAATCGCATATCCGTGGGCATACCTAAACAATTTTTCAGGGTCGTGTACGAAAGATCCAACCTGCTTTCGCTGGACGTGGTTTTGGGAGCCTGTGCGGGCATGTATTTTTTTGCCGATATGATGCGGGTTTCCCTCTTCTGGTATTACTACTTGCTGTTGGCATTGGCGGTTTGGACCATTTATACCTTTGATCACCTCCTGGATGCCCGGAAAGTTTCTAAAGTCGCGCTTTCCAAAAGGCATCGATTTCACCAGCAACATTTTAAGCGATTGGCAGCGGCACTGGTGCTTACCGGGCTAGCGGGAGCGCTGCTTTCCTTTCATTTTTTAACCTATGAAAGATTACTGGCGGCTGGATCAATCCTGTTTTTTCTGATTGTAGGTGTAATGATCGGGATCCGCCTGGGAAATAGGAAATCAGCCATTGCCAAAGAATGGCTCATTGCCATTTTTTATGTGGCAGGCATCATTCTGGTGCCGGTAGTTCAGCTTGATTTTGGTTTTATTTCCGGAAATTGGTTGTACTATGTTCCGGCTTATTTTATCCTGGCCTGGTTCAATCTGGTATATTTTTCCTATCTGGATGGGGCACTGGATCGCGCCGAGGGGCATCATTCCATCATGACGGTTTTGGGAAAGCGAAAAACCAGAAATTTGCTCGGGACGTTAAGTGTAACGGGATTGATCTACGGGCTGTTTTTATTTTTCCACCTACCTTCCTATTTCCACCACTATACGTTGGTATGGGCATTAATGATGCTAATTCATGTGCTATTTTTCATGGAGAGGCCAGTTAATATTACAGAAGCCAGAAGGCGCCTTGAGCTTACCTTTTCCTTTCCGTTGTTACTGCTCATCCTTTAGGTTATTTTTATGTCGAAAAAACGAATCCCCGATCACTATTTGCTACTAGCGCCTTTCTATGAGTTTTTCTCCATAACGGTAATTGGTCCCGATTTTCAGCAAAGCAAGCAAGCATTTTTGGACCGGATACAAAAAGGGGATACCGTGCTGGTACTGGGCGGCGGCACCGGTGCCATTCTTCCCCAAATCCTGAACCAAATCGGAAGTACCGGGAGAATACTCTATATGGAGGCCTCCGGATCCATGATTAAGCGAAGTAAGCAAAAAGTGGATCGGCATGCTTCCAGGCAGATTCAGTGGATCCATTCGTCGCGCTTTGAGGAGCTTCCCCCGTTGAAGTCGGATGTGATTATTTGCCAATACTTTCTGGATGTATTGTCCGATGAACGCATCGATCAATTGTTTAAAGAACTGGATAGCAGGGTTCATTCGGAAACCAAATGGATCTTTACGGATTTTTTTCCGAAAGCAAATCGGAAGTGGTTACTTTACTTCCTAATTTTAGTATTTCGATTGCTCGCCGGACATTCCCGAAAGGACCTGCCGGATTACCCATCCTTTTTCCAGAAATGGGGCTGGGAGCCGGTGCATCGAATCCCTTTTCAACAAGGGTTTTTTCAAGCCATTTGCTACAAGCCTGCCCCCAAATCAATTAATTCGCCAATTACCTCTTTAAAGTAAGCACCATTATAGGGGCCATAGAAATTCATGTCCCTTACCTCGTAGTAGTTTTCCTGGTAATATTTGTCTGGCGTAATGTATCCGATATACCCCCCATTGAACGTAGTGATAAACAGGTTCATCCCCAGATCGGCAGCTTGCTTTTCCCAGGCCTCGTAAAACACGCCGGAAACCTCGCCGGAAGAGGAAATAAAGAGGGTATTGCCGATCTTTACCAGGTCAAAATGGGCCGGATAATCCCCGATGGCCCAGTCAAAAAGCCAGGGCCGAATGCGCCAATCGTTACTAATGCGAAAATGAGGCTCGCGAAGTTGTAAAGGTAGTTTTGCAGCAAAAACACCCTTTCCGTCTGGTTCACTGATTTCCTCCCGATTTTGGTCTACCATGGAATCCAGTTCGGCCGCGTAGGCTTTGACGCTCTTGACATCATTTCCCTGAATGTGGGGGCGATGACTGCCCACGGCTCCCGCTGCGAAAAGTACTAGGTCATGCCGTTCTTCGAGTTTTTGTGAAAAGTAAAAGGGATAATCCCCTGATAACCCCATAAAGCGACTGCTCAGACAGGTGGCATGTGCACTGTAGCTGACCAGACTCGCGCTTTCACCGGCCGGATTCCTAAGTGTCAGTTGACGGATATAGGGGTCCACGGGGTCGGTTGCTACCAATCGGTTGGTGACAAAATTTTCGGCATTACTTTTACTATAATCAAGTTGGACAGTATCCATCTGCACAAAGGCCTCCTGCAGGGCTTGGACGGTGCTTGCGGAAATCAGATCCACCAGGTCTTGGTTCCAGCCTCCCAGCGCCAGGCTTCCTACGGGGCCGGGAATAGTGCCGCCCATACCACTATGGGTGTGTGTTGCGGTAAAATAGACATGGTCTATCGGAAGGGCACGCTCCTTAATTTCTTTTCGCAGGGTTTCTGCCAGCCTGGGGTGAACAATAAGTAACTCGTAATTTAAAAAGGCTATCTTAATATCGCTGTTCCCGAGGATTACTGCTTTGACAAAGCTACTGTCCTGGACGAATTCATAATTGCCTCTGGGCCGATAGGCTACCAAGGGTACCGGCGTGGCCGGGGTCATGTTAGCCTTTGCCCAGCCACCTAGTAGAAAACCCTGGTCGGATCCCGCCACGTGCAGACTGTCCAGGGTAGCCATGGTTTCCTTGTAGTATCCCTTTTCCTGATAGGGTGTCCAGTCTACGGTCGTAATAGTTGCCAGAATAAGCAGCAGAAAGAACCCTGCCAGGTAAAGCAAAAATTTAGCAATGGCTATTATGGAAAGGCGTAGCAGGGGCATGGCTTAGCCCTCATAGGTGTATGTTCCGTGTTTGCCGCTTACGGTCACCTTTTTCCCTTTGTAGTCAGTGACTCGGCCAATAATCCGGGCTTCCACGCCAAACGCAGTTGCCAATTGAATGACTTCTTCCGCTACCTTCTCTTCGAGGTATACTTCCATCCGGTGGCCCATATTGAAAACTTTATACATTTCCTTCCAATCAGTGCCACTTTCCTGTTGAATGATCTTAAAAAGCGGAGGAGTATCGAAGAGGTTGTCCTTGATCACATGCAAGTCTTCAATGAAATGCAGCACCTTGGTTTGAGCACCGCCGCTGCAATGTACCAGGCCATGAATTTCAGAACGGTGGGTTTTGAGCAAGGCAGCTATTATCGGTGCATAGGTGCGGGTGGGGGAGAGGACCAATTTGCCCATATCCAGCGGGGTGCCGGGTGCAGGGTCGGTTAAGCCAAAGCTACCTGAGTAAACCAGCTCTTTTGGTACCTGCGGATCGAAACTCTCTGGAAAAGTTTTGCCAATGCTTTTTCCAAATACATCGTGACGGGCGGAGGTAAGTCCATTGCTTCCCATTCCGCCATTGTATTCGGATTCGTAGCGAGCCTGTCCGAAAGAGGCCAACCCTACGATCACATCGCCTGCAGCAATCCGGTCATTGGAGATGACCTCGTTCCGTTTCATCCGGCAGGTAACCGTGCTATCTACGATAATCGTACGCACCAGGTCTCCGACATCGGCGGTTTCTCCTCCCGTCAATAGGGCATTTACGCCATGGTCTCGCAACATTTGGAGAACTTCCTCGGTGCCGTTGATGATGGCTGAGATAACTTCTCCGGGAATCAGGTTTTTATTTCTACCGATGGTGGAGGAGACTAAAATATTATCGATGGCTCCCACGCAAAGCAGGTCGTCAAAGTTCATGATGATCGCATCCTGAGCGATTCCCTTCCAAACACTCAGGTCTCCGGTGGCTTTCCAGTACAGGTAGGCCAGAGAGGATTTTGTCCCCGCCCCGTCGGCATGCATGATATTACAATAGGCCGGATCATTGCCCAGGATATCTTCGACGATTTTACAAAACGCCTTGGGGAACAGGCCTTTATCCAGATTGGAAATGGCCTTGTGTACGTCTTCCTTGGAGGCCGATACCCCGCGTTGCATATACCTTTCGTTCATAAGCTTGGCTTTGAAAAAACAAACAGGCCGCAAATATACGGATTTTACTCGGTGATTTCTATCACCTTAAACTCGGTTCGACGGTTTATCTGGTGCTCTTCCTCTGTTTGGGCATTTTCGATGATCAGCTGCTGCTCGCCATAACCCCTGGCTTCCAGTCTGGATGGATCAATTCCCTGGGAAACAATGTATTCTACCGCTGATTCAGCCCTTCTTTGAGACAGGTCTTCGTTATAGGCATCGCTGGCCCGTGCATCGGTGTGGCTGCTTAGCTCTATCCGGATTCCGGGATTGTCTTTCAGGATCTTAACCAGTTTATCCAGCTCCTGTGCCGCATCTGGCCGGATTTCTGCCTTGTCCAGGTCATAGTAAATGTTCTCCAAGACGATGGCCCTTTCCAGTACCAACTGTTCCAAAACGATGGTGGTATCCAGTGTAATATTGGTTACCTCCTGGATGAGGTCCTCCGGGGCCGGCGTTTTGCCAACCGTGCTATAAGGAATGCTCTGCGTAAAATAGCCCGTTTTGGAGGCGATCATGGTGTATTCTTTTTCAGGCTCCAAGGGGAATCGTAGTCTCCCGCTTTGGCTGGAGAAATTACCATCAATTGTCTGATTATTGTCATCATACAATACCACCCGGGTTTGGGGAAGTACCTGCTCCTCTCCACTCTCCAATCTTTCTTTGGTGACCACATTCAGCAATACGTTGACCACCTTGGGGGGAGGTGTCATGTCTTTGAAATAATAGATGTCATCGTCTCCTTTACCACCAGGTCTGTTGGAGGTAAGGTAGCCCTCTTCAGGATAATCGGTGAAAAAGATTCCAAAATCATCCGCAATGGAATTAAAATTAGGACCGAGGTTCCTCACCGTAATCGAACCGTTTTCCTCTTTGGCTACAAACAGGTCCAATTTTCCGTACCCCGGATGTCCGTCGGAGGAAAAGTAGAATTCGCCGTTAGGAAGCGGTCTGGGAAATAATTCGTTACCGGGGGTATTGATTTCAGGCCCCATGTTTACAACATTACCAAAATCGCCATTCGCAAGCTTGGTGGAACGGTACAGGTCGATGCCCCCATATCCTTCGGGTCTGTTGGAGGCAAAGTAGAGGGTATCTCCGCTTGCACTGAACGCTGGGGTGGAATTCCAGTATTCAGGTTCACCGTTGACGGGCATAAAGATGGGTTCGGTAAAGCCCCCTCCTCTGAAATAGGAGGCAAAAAGGCTTACCTCCGGAATGACACTTTTAGAGGCAGCATTTCCCCTGGCGTAGATAATGGTATTTCCATCAGGGCTGATAGCGATGGCACCCTGGTTTAATCCGGTTTCGTTTTGAAATTCCGGTAGCGTTTGTACATTTTGTACATCCACCTTAATGCCCTCTGCCCTGGCCCGGAACAATCGGGTGTAGCCCTGACCCGTAGCCGGGTAGAGATCTCCGGCACCTCTGGAACTGGTAAAATACAGGTAGTTTTCACTCAGCACAGGTGCATAATCAATTCCTGGTGTATTAAGCAATTCGTAATTTTCCAGTTCGTGGTTGGGCCAGATGGGTTCAATTTCAGACAGGGCATCAATATTTTTAACCTCTTTCTCTGCAAGAGCGATTTTTTCATCGTCCATGGTCAGGGTTTTGGCCGCCTCAAAAGCAACTCTTGCCGAATCGTACTCCCCTTTCCCCTTCAGGCTTTTCCCCTTGTAATACTCACTTTCAAACGTAGCGTTCTCTTCAGAAACCATTTCGTAATAGGTTGCTGCTTTTTCAATGCGGTTAGAAAGCCGATAGCTCTCGGCGATAAAAAGGTTTGCCTCGTTATTGTCCGGCTCCTTCTCTAGTAATTTGGAGAAGGTGCTGATGGCCATCTGGTATTCCCCAGTGCTAAATTGGTTTTGAGCTTTCTGTTGCAAACTGGTACAGGAAAACTGGAGAAAAACCACCATCAGCGGTAGCCAGAAAGCGGGGTGAAGGACAGAAGACGTTGCTTTTTTCATACGAAATGAGTTCCCTAACGAAATTAGTGGGCGAAATATTTTTTCAACCAACTGGACTCAGCCGGTATCAACCATTCATTGTTCAAATCTGCTATTTTATTGACACCGGGGTTGAATACCTTACTGCCAGGCTGTAATTGCCCCTCCTGAATATGGGTTTTGATTTCCGGCAAAAATGCCACATTAACACCCGACTCGCTCAGGTACGATACTTTGCCGCTATCCAATAGGTTGATGGAAAGCTCCGTTTCAATTTCTCTTAGCACCCGAACCGAACTATCTATGGAGCAGCCACTGGCTCCCAGCAGGCCTTCATCCACGGCCAGGACTATAAACTGGTCGAATTTGATGTCAAAAGAAGTCGGCATCTGTGAACCGTGAGTGTTCCATTGATTGCAGAAACTGACCAATTTGGAAATGATCCAGGTTTTTTCTTCTTCCTTAAATGGCCTATTTGCCTGGTATACCCATACTCTGGCTTCTTCCGACATTTCTTCAAAAGGTACATACATGCCTGATTTCCTTTAGTTTAGTTGTTAACGTTCTCTATAGATGTTGCTTGTTTGGCATATTCTGTAGAATTAAACGTAATTTGAATTTATTATGATACAAAATAGGGATTAAGATCCACTAAAAAACGCAATTAACCAAAAGAATGTTGCCTCACCGGCAACAACTCTGGTTTTACTTACCCTGACAAACCTTGGTCTTTGGCAATGAGTTCCGCCAGGTCCAGGACCTGTACGTCTTTTTCCTTTTCTTTGTTTTTAACCCCATCAGCCATCATCGTCAGGCAAAACGGGCAACCCACAGCGATCGTTTTTGCTCCAGTCTGCAGCGCCTCCTCCGTTCGTTCTACGTTGATGTCCTTGTTGCCTTTTTCCGGTTCCTTAAACATTTGCGCCCCTCCGGCACCGCAACAAAGACCCTTGCTCCGACAGCGTTTCATCTCTACCAGCTCCATATCCAGTGCTTTGATCACATCCCGGGGTGCTTCGTACACGTCGTTTGCCCGGCCCAGGTAGCAGCTGTCATGAAAGGTAATTCGTTTGCCTTTAAAGGTTCCGCCCCCTTTCATCACTATTTTACCCTCCTGAATCAGCCCCTGCAAAAACTGGGAATGGTGCATCACCTCGTAATTTCCCCCCAAGGCAGGGTATTCGTTTTTCAGGGTATTGAAGCAATGCGGGCAGGCCGTGACGATCTTTTTGATCCGATACCCATCCAGCACCTGTATGTTGCTGATGGCTTGCATTTGAAAGAGAAACTCATTGCCTGCTCTTCGGGCGGGATCCCCGGTACAGGTCTCTTCCTCTCCCAATACGGCGAAATTGATTCCGACTTTGTTCAGTATTTTTGTAAAGGCAAGGGTTACCGCCTGGTACCGCTCGTCGAAGGAGCCCGCGCATCCGACCCAAAAAAGTACTTCGGGCGTTTCACCTGCAGCAGCCTTTTGGGCCATCGTGGGAACTTGATAGGTATTACTCATTATTCGTTGGTTTCTTTTCTTCCTGATTTAGTTTCGATGCCCAGTTAAACCGGTCGGTCGGGGGGAATTTCCAGGGGGCAAAACTGGTTTCTATGTTTTGAAACATCGCATTCCACTGGGCGGGACTGCCACTTTCTTCCATGGAGGTGTACCTTCTTAATTCCAAAATAATGGATAGGGGATCGATGTTAACCGGACAGGCTTCCACACAGGCATTGCAACTGGTGCAAGCGTTGATTTCTTCCTGGCTGATGTAATCGCCAAGCAGCGATTTGCCATCGTCTTTTCCTTGCTTTCCGGCCGCTTTGGATTGGCTGATTTCCTCTGCCCTGTCCCGGGTGTCCATCATGATTTTCCGTGGAGAAAGTTTTTTCCCGGTGATGCTGGCGGGGCATTCGGCCGTGCAGCGGCCGCATTCGGTGCAAGAAAAGGCATTCATGATCTGGACCCAGGAAAGGTCCGGGACATCCTTTGCACCGAACCTACCTATTTCCGCCTGATCGGTTGGTTCTGGAGCAGCCGCTAGTCCCAGCATGGATTTCACCTCCTGGGTGACAACATCCATGTTCGGCATTTTTCCTTTGGGCTCCAGATTGGAATACCAGGTATTGGGAAAGGCCAGAAATATGTGCAGGTGCTTGGAGTAGGTCACATAGATGGCAAAGCCTAAAATACCGATGATATGAAACCACCAGGCAAAGCGTTCCAAAAATAGCAGGGTAGTGCTGCTCAACCCCTCAAAGAGGCCCTGAATGCTGCTGCTAATCCACAGCCCTCCTAATGGAAGGTACCCTTCTACCCCACGATAGGCTAATAGTTGATCGGTCGCATTCATGGTCAGTATGGCGATCATAAGCAAGATTTCAATCCATAAAATCAGGTTAGCATCTAATCCGGGCCAGCCCTTCAGCTCGGCCGAATTCAGCCGGGGAACGTTCATTAGATTTCGTCGGACCAGAAAAGCGACACAGGAAATCAACACGCCCAAAGCGAGCAGTTCAAACACATTCATGGCCAGGGTATAAAAGCCTGCCAGTGCTGAGGCGAAAATACGGTGGGTACCGGCCAGCCCATCTATGATAAATTCCAATACCTCCAGGTTGATCACGATAAAGGAAACGTAGATTATCAGGTGCAATAAGGCAGGCCCGATTCGCTTAAACATTTTCTGTTGACCAAAGGCTACCAGGGCCATGGTTTTCCATCTTTCTTTGGGCCGGTCGTTTCGGGCAAGGGGCCTCCCCAGCAGAATGGTCTTTCGGATATAGCTGATTCGCTTATATAAAATAAACCCTGCTGCGGCCAGAACCAATAAAAAAAGGATTTGCGGTAAGCTGCTCATAGTGAATGTATTACTCTTAGGCCTCTATTTTTTTATTCAAATCGTTTGTACAAAAGTAACAAATACCTACCTTTGCATCACTTTCAGCGGTGATGTAGCTCAGTTGGTAGAGCATCGGACTGAAAATCCGTGAGTCGGTGGTTCGAGCCCACTCATCACCACTGGCCCTGGTTTCGACCAGGGCTTTTTTTTTGCCTTTTTTTTAATATTGAAGCTAATTTCGGTCCTGCTGTCGTTTTTCATTTCCGCGGCAAATTAATAAATAGTACCGATGCATACTATTATAAACGCATTAATCAACCCGCCGCAACAGCAGTTGTTCATATTTTTAGTACTTTATAATCGGTTGAACCCATTTGAAAAATAAATGCTGAAAAAAGTTGTCCAAAGCTGTAACATTCCCCTGCGAACTTCATCCTATACATGAATGAGCACTTTTTTTGAAGCAACGATATGGCCGCTACGAAATAAACTGTACCGCATGGCGTATCTCCGAACAAAAGACCGGGATGCAGCGAACGATGCCGTTCAGGAGGTCTTTTCGAAAGCATGGGTACACCGTCATAGCCTCGAGCGGATGGAGAATCCCGTGGGATGGACGGTGAAGACCCTCAAAAATCAAGTGCTGCAGCAGTTTCGGACCAAAAGCAGAATGGAGCCCCTGGGAAATCAAGAGGAAACGGTTCAGGAAGAGCCGGTCGAATCCCAGGAAGACAGCCAATCGGTGAAATTGGTGTTTCGCTTTTTGGATGACTTGCCCGCTAAGCAACGGGAGGTGTTCGAATTGCGGGAAGTGGAAGGGTTGACCTATGAGGAAATCGCCGGTTACCTGGAGATTTCACCCGAACAGGTAAAGGTAAACCTGCACCGGGCCAGAAAGAAGCTCAGGGAATTTCTAATGAAATGTAAGAACGATGAACGATAGATTAGATCAATTACTGGAGAAATACTGGGAGGGAGCGAGTTCACCTGCGGAAGAAGGGGAGATGAAAGCCCTATTGGAGAAGGTGTCGGGATACGAGCAGGAAAAGGCATTTTTCTTGGGAGTAGCAGCGATTAAAAAGTTGAATACCACGATATCAGCTAACCCTGATTTTAGGGAGATGCCTCCTCCAGAAAAACGTGGATTAGTGAGAGGCTGGATGAAAATCGCCGCAACAGTGATTTTACTTGCCGGTTTTGGTTTCCTGATCCAGCAATATCAGGTACGGCAAGAAAAAGAAGCGCAGGCCCAGGCCTATTTTGAGGTTATGGAGGCCTTTAGCCTGATCCAGCAAAATCTGCATAGGGGAGAAAAGGAAATGGAGGTCATGGGTGATCTCAAATATCTGAATGCACCCCACCAAATGTTCAACCTTAACGACTTACAAAATGATTAGGAAGTCAATTTACCTATTAATACCCATGCTGCTGGTTCTTGGTAGCCTGCAGGCGCAGGAAAGTGCCATTGAAAAATTTTATTCCAAATACGTGGAGGACGAGCGCTTTTCCCGGGTCTATATCAGCCCCAAAATGATGCAGATGGCGGGTGGTTTTTTGAATTCCAACAGCGTAGAGGGCGATGAAGATGCAGACGACATGCTAACCCTAATCTCCAAAGTAAAGGGAATTCGGATTTTGTCCGGCGAGCAGGTCAATGGGCTAAACATGTTTGAAGAGGCCATCGGTCTCCTTAACCGCAACCAATACGAAGAGCTGATGGACATCAAAGACAAAGGCAGTTCTCTGAAATTTATGGTACGGGAAGAAAGTGACCGGATAAAAGAGCTGCTGATGGTTTCGGGGACGAAGGAAGAATTTACCCTCATGAGCATGCTGGGGGATTTTACCTACAAAGACCTGAACATGCTATCTGAAAAAACCAACCTGCCGGGTATGAAGGAATACGGGCAGGGCAATAAAGAATAAGTTTTAAAAGATCAACGTATTGACTATCCATTTAACGACACAATTATGAAAAATGCACTAAACCTTGTTTTCCTTTCCCTGTTCTTTTGCCTACCGCTAAGCCTCTTTGGACAGAGCAAAAGCGTGGACCGGCTTTACAATCAATACAAAGGCGAAGAATCTTTTTTCCACCTGGATCTGGCGGGTAATTTCCTGGATTTTGCCAAGGGTTGGGACATCGATATCGAAGAAGCAAACCTGTCTGCCATCACGGAGAGCATCGAACGGGTCAAGCTTTTCAAGCTGCCGGTGAGTGGTAACCAGGCACGAGCCGATTTTAGAAAGCTGGCGCAGGGACTTGAGCGGGAAAACTACGAACTAATGATGGAGGCGGAAGAAAAAGACAGCGGCGTATCTATTTATGCCCTGGGTCAGCGCAGCATGAAGGGTCTGGTGCTGCTGATCCGTTCCAATGAGGATGCCGAGTACCTGGTGATAGAGTTGGAAGGACAGTTCGACCAAAAGGCGCTGGCCAAAGTGGGGAAGGGTATTTGATTTTTTTTCCACTGATCCTTGGGGTATTCTGAGATCAGTCTTTATCTAAAGCACGGATGTTAAAAACCTTTTTAGGTTTTTTTGAAGCCCTAAGATTTAATAGATTCCGTTACCATCAAATGGATTAATATAAAGAGGGTTTCACTCTTTATCCCTGTTTTTGCCACAGTTATGATAAAAAGGCCATTTTAATAATAATTTTTATCTTTGAATAAAAATGCCTGAAATCTCAAGATTCTATGGAATTGTCATTCGGATGTACTATCAAGACCACAATCCTCCACATTTCCATGCTGAATACCAAGGAATGAAAGCAGAATATGATATTATCACGTTAAAGATTTTGGCAGGTAAGCTTCCCAAAAGAGCTCATTCAATGGTGTTGGAATGGTCTTCTAAACATAGAGATGAATTGATGAACAATTGGGAAAAAGCCATTGTTCCTGTAGCACTGGATAAAATCAAACCTCTGGATTAACGCTGGTATGAACGAAGTAATAGAAATAAAAATATTGGAAGATTACCGGATTTGGATGAAATTCAATGATGGGGAGCAGAAAACCATAAATTTCCGTTCCTACATTGGAAAAGGATTCACAGCAGAATTGCTTGATTGTAATAATTTTAAACAGGCGTTTATAGAATCCGGCGGCGGGATTGCATGGCCAAATGGTTATGATTTTTGCCCAAATTATTTAAAAGAATTAGCTGGTGAAAAAGAGCACGCTAAAAATAATTAAAATTGATGATATGCCATTTTTTGCCCACTCAGGGAAGGACAGGGTTGTAAAATCCTAATGCCGATGCCTATAACCGTTGAGGTCTTCGAGACCTCGACGGATTCATTTCGTACTATCTCTGGCAATGACGCCATGTGACAGGATATTTATTGTCGACGAGGAATTTTTAAGCCCGCCATTTTTTTCGTATTTTTTCTATTTCAATCATCTTACGGCTCATGAAGCAATTGTTGTTCTCCTTGGTTTTTCTGTTTTTGGCAGCTTGCGGATCCGACAATTCCTCCGGTGAGAACGGTCGAGCGCCGGATTTGAATGTTACATTGGACACGGTTCAGATTGATGCCAGGGGAGAAATCCTGTTTCTGAATACCGGTTTGCGTTCCGCAGTCCTCACGGAGGACAATCGCTACCTGTACAACCTGAATCGCCAGGCCTATACCATCGAAAAAATCGATTTAACTACCTTGGCACTGGAAGCCTTGCTTCCGTTTGAAAAAGAAGGGCCGGATGGCATTGGGGGATATTCCATGGGAATAAGGCTGGTAGATGGGGATCGGTTTTTGATGTCCGGTTACGGCAATCATGCCCTGTTTGACAGCAGCGGCAAAAAACTGGCCGATGTAGGCCCGGAAACAGTCCCTGCCTTCGCCTCGGAAACGGAAGAAGGAAACGTGCTGTTCCCGTTGCGATTGCCGGAGACCAGGTCGGCCTATGCTGGCGTGTACATCATTCCGGGAGAGCGGGAACCGCAGCTAATGTTCTGGGATACGGAAGAACAAACGTATCGGAAAGTAAGGAACCACTTGCTGGAGAAGTCCATGCAGTACCAGACGGACTTTGACGATGGGTCCACGGCTTTATTTATCAGTGGCGGAGAATACCTGGAAGTGGTAAATGATAAGGTTTTGCTGGCCCTAAACGGAAGTTCAGACCTTTATATACGTGAACCGGGACAAGAGGAATTTTATAAAAAGACCTTCGAAAACGGTTGGATTCCCCGGGAAAAGGAGACCGTCTTTCCGGAAAAAATAAACGATAGGGGCTTATTCCAAGAACTATATAAGAAAGCGACGGAGGAAATTTCCTATAATAAGCCCATTTGGGATGAAAGTAGAAGGGTTTATTTCCGGTTTTCCCACAAGCAGGAATACGGCGTTGCAAACACCAGTCCTTCGGATGGTCTTTTTCCCAAACCTTCGGGCGCTAGCGTGTACCTCACGATCTACGATGCCGATTTTAATTTGCTGAGAGAGACTGCCGTTCCTGAATTGGACCAGCCACCGGCCTACCACTTCGCCAAAGATGGTAAGATTTGGATCTTTGAGAATTTGGAGGATGAAATGGGTTTTGTAAGGTTGAGTTTTGATTTGTGATTTCGGATTGTTTGTAGGTCGTTTGAACAAATGCTAACCATATAAGGCATAGAAGGACATATAAGGGATTTTTTAGATCAGGACACTTTTTCACTTTATTCTTTAAACAATAGTTAACGATCGGTTGTCAGAAGAAAACACTACAATGACCCCATACCCTTATAATCCCTTATATTACTTATATGGTTTAAAAAAAGGAGAACCATATAAGGCATAGAAGGACATATAAGGGGTTTATTTTTTAATTCAGGGTTTACTTGCGATTTGCGATCTTTCCCATATCCCGACGGAAGGCATGTATATTTATTGAGTAAAGTAATTCGGGAAACTTCACCCTTATAATCCCTTATATTACTTGTATGGTTCAAAAAAAGGAGTAACCCTATAAGGCATAGAAGGACATATAAGTGATTTTTATTGTAATTCTGGGCGTATTTGAGATATATCTTCTAGTGGTAAAATTATTCCTTGCCGTGTTTTATTTTTAATCCTAAATCGCTGACCAATTTGGTTTAACGTTTGTTTTTGGGGTAGTTAGCCACAAACCAGTCTAGGTATTCCGGCAGTTTACCACCCAGGAAATAGGGTAGGTTCATTAGATAACATGTCATATTTACAGGGTAAATAAATACAAAAAATGTAAGATATACAGGGTAACATGTTACAAAATATGGGATATTTAGAGGCCAAAATTAAATGTGTGGATTATTTACCCTTTTTTTAACACCTATTTATTTTAATTTGCCCGGAAAATTCTTAATTTTTTAGTCTAAATCAAATCATAAACACATGAGGCTTTTCGTTATTCTTTTCTTCGCAAGTTTACTTATTGGCTGTGGGAGCGTTGATCATCGAGAAAAAACCGGTGAGGTACGCCTGGATTTTAGCCTGGATACGGTCATGATAGATCCGGGTCAGGAAATCCTATTCTTAAATTCTGGTTTGAATCAAGCCCAATTGAGCCCGGATAGAAAGCACTTGTACAATTTTAATCCTGCCGATTTTTCCATTGAAAAAATCAATCTGGATGAACTCAAGTTTGAAGACAAAATCAACTTTTCCAAGGAGGGGCCAAACGGCGTGGGGCAGTATGTTATGGGCTTTTTGTTAGTGGATGAAAATTCCATTTTGTTCAGAAGCTATAACCAAGACAATTTCCTGGACTGGGAAGGGAATAAAAAGCGGCAGTTTGACTTTAAGAAAGTGGGAGCGGAGGCTGAACGGATAGCAGATGGGGAACATCTTTTTATGCCTGTTATCCAACCGGGACAGCCCCAGGTGTTTTTCGGTTTGGTTTCGAATTGGGAGAAAAAATCCACCGCCCTGGCGGTTTTTGATTTGGCCAAAGATCATGTAAAAAGGATTGATGTACCGCTTTTTGAAAAAACCAGTGCTTTTAAGATCGAATTCAATGATGGTCAAATGGGGTATGTTATGGGGACTTCAGAATACGTTAAATGCGAAGGCGGGAAGGTGATTTTAGGTGCAGAGGTGTCCAGCGATCTTTATGTGTATGATCCGCTCACAGAGGCCTTAGACCAGAGGGCTTTTGAAAGCGAACTGACGGCCAATGAAAAAAAAGGCAATCATCCCGGTAAGGTCAGTGACCGGAAAGAAATGGAGGGGATTTACAGGAAAATTCACGAGGAAATTGGCTTTCAAGCCATCCATTGGGATGAAAAAAACGATTTGTATTACCGTTTTTCCAGTATGGCTGAATTTTCCGATACTGCCGAAACGCCCGAAAACCGCATGGTCCCATCACCTACAGGTGCGAAGGTATACCTGACTGTTTTTGACAAAGATTTGAATCAAATCGCCGAATCCCGCGTACCTATGTTGACGAAGAAACCAGCCTATCACTTTGTTAAAGACGGTAAAATCTGGATTTTTGAGAATATGGAGGATGAGATGGGGTTTGTGCGCTTGAATTTTCAATTATGATTTCGGATCTATCCAATCTTAAATCATAAAACCAAGATGGCCATAAATGGCATCGCTTTGACGCATTAAAACACAAATGGCGTAAATATGACGCTATAGGGGCGTAATCACGTGAATTGGAAAAGTATACTTTTGCTCGATAATTAAAAGTATAGAAAAGATGAAAAATTTAATTCTGGCAAAAAGGGTAAAGGAATTACGTAATCGCAGGGGACTTTCTCAAGAACTATTAGCAGAAAACTCAGGATTAGGCATCCGAACCATCCAGCGAATTGAAAATGGAGAAACAGAACCACGTGGAGATACACTTAGACGATTGGCTAATGCTTTGGATACAAGTCCGGATGAAATAATTGATTGGACAATATCTGAAAACAAAGGTTTTCTTATAGCTTTAAATCTTTCTTCGCTAGGGTTTATTCTATTTCCGCTTTTAGGAATATTAATTCCATTAATATTATGGATATCCAAAAAGGGAAAAATAAAAGATGTAAATCACCTAAGTAAGGAAATTCTGAATTTTCAGATATCCTGGACCATTATAGTGATATTAACTTACATCTATTTCATCGGTAGTATGTATTATCGACTTAGTCAAGCTGGGGATATATCTCCAGCCGTACTGGGAAACCCATTAGTTAAATTTGCTGTACTGGGATTTTTATATTTATACAATTTCGTTTTAATTGTAATTAATACGGTTAAAATTGAAAATGAGAAGAAGGTGAAATACTTTCCTAAATTAAACATAATTAAATAGCTGCATATTTAATCAACTCAAACAACCTCCAAGAATCCTCAATTTCCAATTATGCAAAAGACTAAAGTATTTTAAATGAAAAATCAATTAATTCTTTTGATGCCTGTATTATTTTTTGGCTATATGCTGTCGTCTTGTGGCTCCCCATCGGAAAAAGAGATACAGGAATTTAGAATTCATGTGGATACGGTCCAAATTGATCCAGGGGATGAATTGCTTTTTTTGAAACGAGGGCTTGACGTTTCCGGACTGAGTGTGGATCGCAGATACCTTTACAATTTTGACCTGGAGCAACACCAACTCGAAAAAATCGACCTGGATTGCCTGGTTCTGGACCGGAAAATTCCCTTTGAAAAGGAAGGTCCCGACGGACTAAGGGGTATCCATTCCCTCTGGGGCTGGGAGAGAGAAGCTATTTTCTTCAGCACCTGGAATGGGGCAAAGGTTTTTGACCAAAGTGCTATACTTGACCGTTCCTGGAAGCTGGATCCGAAGGAGTTTTCCGGGGATGTTCTTAGCGACAAGGAATCCCTTATAGGGGTTCAGGTGGATCCTTCCGGTGAGGGGGAAGCTTATGGTCTTGCAAAAGCTTTTCGAAACGAACTGGCTTCGTTTGTCAGGTTGGATCTGGACCAACATCAAATCCACCGCTATTCCTTACCCTTATTAGATAAGTTAGGAACTTATACCGCTTCCTTAAATGATGGGGAGAACTATGCCTATCACGAAGTAGAAACGTACCTGGAAATAGTAGACAGTGGCGTCTTGTTTGGGGCGGAGACCGGAAGTGAATTTTACCTTTACGATCCGAAAGCCGATACCATCAAGGTGGTTTCCTCCAATAGTGAGTGGATGGAGTCGGAAAATATGGCAAAAGGGCGTGATTTTGCTTCTGCAGGTGAGTTTTCCAGGTACTTTCAGCAATTCATGGAAGGACCTCATTATTTATTGCCTGTTTACGATGGGCAGAACAAGCGGTATTGGCGGTTATTTTACGAGAATTATTATGAAAGCGAAATAACGGAAGGACTTTTTCCCCAACCTGCCGGAGCCAATGTTTACCTGGCTTTGTACGATGAGGAGTTGAACCTGATCCAGGAGGCCGAGCTTCCCTTTTTAACCGAGAAACCTTTACGGCATTTTATCAAGGATGGGATGCTTTGGGTCTTCGTCAACCTGGAGGATGAGATGGGATTTGTGCGCATGTCGATTGATTTATGATTTCAGGAAAAGGATAGGAATGTGTAAAAAACTTATTATATTGGTGTATAATTAAAATAGGATGAGAACCAATATAGAGATCGATGATAAGTTGATGGATGAAATCCTGAACAAAACCTCCTTGAAAACCAAAAGAGAAATCGTTCATGCAGCACTAAAAGACTTTCTTCAAAAATTGAAGCGGGAGGAACTGGCAGGTATGGCCGGTAAAATTGATTGGGTGGAAAATTTGGAACGAATGAGAACGGATTAAAAAATGGTTCTTTTGATTGATACCAGCATCTGGATAGAATTTTTCAGGGGAGAGGATGAAAAACTGGTTCGGATAGTCCGGAAACATATTCTCAGCAATGAGGTTTGTATTTGCCCTCCGATACTTCAGGAAATTCTACAAGGAGTAAGAGATCTTGAAACATTTGAAATGCTCTCAGAACAATTGATGAGCATCCGATTTTTAGAAGCTGACCCTAAAATGATGGCCATAAATGCTGCTAAATTATACTTTAACTTAAGAAAAAAGGGTGTCACCGTCCGCAAAAGCATGGACTGCCTAATTGCATCCTACGCATTGGCATTTGATGTTGCTTTCTATCATGCAGATAGAGACTTTGACCATATCTCAAGGCATTTTCCAATCAAACTTTTTACGTAGAATTACTACCGGTTTTACGGTAATCTCACCATTATTTCGAAAGGGTAAGTGTCTATGTCTAATTAGTGTTTTGTGGACCAGGTTGGTGGATCAATCTTACATGTACATGCACTACCTTCCAATCCCAAATCCGCAATCATCAACCTTTGAGGTTTTTTTGGTAAGTTTATATTTATGTCTCTTCTGTTTTAAATCGGACTGAAGTTTGCTACAAGTAAGATTAGCCTTCAAATTGATAAATTAATGTTAAAAAATACGCTTACATGTGCTGTTGTTTTGATTTTACTCTGTTCACCCATGCTGCTCCAAGCCCAGGAAAGGCATGAATATGAGATTTCCATTCTGGGCATCAACATTGGTGACATGGTAGCCACCAAAGAAACCAAAGCCGATACCACGTATTTTTTGCTGAGAAGTGAGGTGAGCTTCTGGTTTTTTGGGCGGATCAACCTGGATTATACCACCAAAGTAAAATACCATCAGGGGCAGTTTATCGAATCATCCGTAGAAAAAAAGACCAACCGGGGAGATTTTCTGTCCAGGATTTGGCTGGAAGATGGGGTCTATGAGATCCGGGCCAATTCCTATAAGTATGAATTCAATGATCAGGTCAGTGAAAAAATAGACTACAGTGCGGTGCGCTTGTTTTTTGAGGAACCCAAAGGCAAGAAAAGAATGATTACCGAAAACCACGGCCAATTTGCCAGCATTACCGCTAAAGGAAACGGGGCCTACGATACCTATGTGGAAGGCAACGAAAACAACTACCAATACGAGAATGGCAAATTGCAGGAGGTCAGCATGCACAGTCCCATTAAGAATTACGTGATACAGCGGAAGGAATGATGGTTGCTGATTTTCCGATTTCACCACCATCCTGAGAATGAACTTTTTTAACCGGACATTAAGTAGGCACCTATACGATTCAAGTAACTGGTAACCATATAAGGGGTATTATAGGTGATTCAAGGATGTATTTCAAAAAATCCAATCTTGGTAGCTGTGACATCTGTTCGAAGGAGCTTATAGTAGTTCTATGCCTATACCATTATTTTTACCGCTTGGGTATTTATGTTGGATGTTTTTTTACTGTAGTCTCATTTGTATTTAAGAGACTAAAAATCAAAAGGGAATATTATTGATGTATGAAAAGAGCGTTAGGCCGACAAAAAACCGAGGGGCGCAGCAGGATGGCGGGAGGAAGAGTTTTTTTGTCTTGATTCAAAATTTCTCTTAGGATTACTTTGATGGATAGTTCGGTTCAATAGTGCCTTTAATTACGATTAGATTCGACAGCAGGGTTGCAAACCCTGTTTATCTGGGTTCGGCATTGCAAATGCCGAACAGCGGGTTGCAAACGCTGTTTAGTTGAATTCTTGCAGTCCCCGGGTTTCGACCGGGGTTATTGTAGTTGAAGCCCTTCAGGCTTCGGCATGGAGGGAGAGTTTGATAATGAGGGAAGAAGGCCGATGATTCGATTCGCTAGTTACTGGTTCGGAAATAACTTGAAATTTCCAGTAAGAAGATTGGACTGGAAGCAGGTAAAATTGTTTCCACCTCTAAAATAACTCCGACTGATTTTCTAATTTATGCCAGGCCTGAAGGGCCTGAACAACAATAACCGTGGGTGCAACCCACGGTTTTGGGACTGCGGATTGTTTCCAACCCCGGTAGGGGTTGAATCTAGCGTAACTGCCTTTAGAAGATCAACTATTTTCGTACCTAACACTATCATTTCGATTTGTGAAGTATAAATTTACCATGAAAATCGAAAGTTATAATTTCGGTTTTCATGGTAAATTAGTTTTGAAGATTTACTTTTTCACCTATATTTACATGGAATCTGTTTCAATCCATGGTTAAGCAAAGGTATATACAGGCACTGTTTGAAGAATATATGGAAATATTCCCTGCAGTAGGGATTGTGGGTCCACGACAGGTTGGAAAAACTACCTTGGTCAAGAATCTTTCATGGGGAAAAAATAAAATTTACCTGGATCTTGAGAAAGCGAGCGATAGGGCGAAACTGAATGATGTGGAATTGTTTCTAACGAATCATCAAGGTAATACCGTTATTCTCGATGAAATTCAACTAATGCCTGAGCTCTTCGCGGAACTTCGCAGTTCCATTGATGAAGACAGAAGGCCGGGAAGGTTTGTCCTCTTGGGGTCAGCATCACCCGACCTTATTCGGAGTAGTGCTGATTCCTTGGCGGGGAGGATAGGATATATCGAGCTCACTCCTTTTACGCTGAAAGAAATATTAATTGAGGAAATGGAGCGTCTTTGGATGCGGGGTGGTTATCCGCTGTCATTCCTGGCATCCACTGAGCGGATAAGTAATTTGTGGCGGGAAAATTTCATCAAAACCTATATCGAAAGAGACCTCGGCCTATTGGGGCTGAATACGGATCCAAAGCTGGTTGAACGGTTTTGGATGATGTTGGCACATGTGCAGGGGAGTTTGTGGAATGGAGATAATTTTGCCAGAGCACTGGGGATTACCCGGCCTACAGTAACCCGTTACCTGAAATTCCTGGAAGGGTCATTTATGGTCCGGATCCTACAGCCCTACCACCGCAATGTCAAAAAACGCCTGGTAAAGTCCCCCAAGGTATATATCCGGGACACAGGACTGTTGCATACGTTGGCAGGTGTAAAGACCTATGATGAATTGATCAATCAGTTGCTGATAGGCGCTTCCTGGGAGACCTTTGTCATTGAGCAGGTAATCAACGTGCTAGGACCGGATTACCAATACTATTTTTACAGAACCCATCAGGGAGCGGAGTGTGATCTATTACTGGTTAAATCCGGAAAAGTGGAATGGGCCATTGAGATCAAAAATACCCTTTCACCTAAAATCAGTAGGGGATTTCTGATAAGCATGGAGGATACGAAGGCCGCTAAAGGGGCCGTAATTTCACGAGTTGAAGAAGGTTATCCGCTGAAAGAGGGTGTGAGAAATTATTCTTTGAAGGAATTTTGTGAAGTTCTTAAAAAAAATAGTGGAGCAGAGAAAAACTAAAAACTCCCATTAAAATTAAATTTATTATAACTTATGAATTGATTTCAATTCTAAGATATCCAACAAATCTTTAGGTCTCGCTGCTCGCCTTTTGCTTTCCAGCAAGTCATATAAGTTGAGGACATTCCATTTAAGTACTCCAAATTTGCTAATTTCAACCTTTTCACTTTCGGAAAAGGCCTCATCAAAGCTTTTTCCAATTTGAAAATTTGTAATCAATTCTAAGTTTAAATCAGCAGGTGATAATTTTACAGATATATTTTGTTCCTTATTTTTAACTTTTTCAGGAAAGCTATCGATCTCATACCCCATCCGTCGAAATACTTGGAGTAGCTTCGAGAAATTTTCTTCAGACGTATCTATCCAGAAATCCACATCTGCGGAGTGTCTTTGGTAGCCGTGGAAATTAACCGCCCCGCCTCCAACCAAAAGCATTTTTACCCCTTCTTTTGATGCTTCTTTTAAAAAGGCATCAATGTTTTCCTTCCAGATTTTTGTCATGGGTTTTGATTTCAATTATGAAATTGTCCGAAGGGGCTTTGTTGGTTGAATTGACGGGGAATCTCTTTAGGTTTTCGCAAAGGTCCAGGAAGGCGTAAAATCGGTCTTTCGGTGCTAGCCTTAGAAATGATTCCCGCTGCTCCCGGTTGCTTTCTTCTTTGGACTGAAACTTAAGTTCCATAATGACATTCTTTAATTGTCGTAAATATAAGGCCAAAAACACAAATATACTTGATTCAAAATTTTCTTAGGATTACTTTGATGGATAGGTCGCTTCAATAGGGCCTTTAATTACGATTAGATTCGACAGCAGGGTTGCAAACCCTGTTTATCTGGGTTCGGCATTGCAAATGCCGAACAGCGGGATCATAAATCCAATATATCCGGATTTTCTGATTTGATCCTGGGACTAAAAACAAATTCCTCTGTAGACATCAATCGAATTTTCTTGTTTAAAAAATCTGTATGACGGGTATTGATAATGTAAACTTTTTCCTTGGGTATATTGGATGACGGCACCTCCAAAACAGGTGTTTTTCCTTCTCTATACCAATCACTGCCTATTTTCTGGCACAAGGAATAGGATGCTTTTTTGTACCAATTCTCCGGCAAGGAATCAAGTGGGATTTTTGTGATGCCGATTTCATCATCAATCTGGATTTCCATTACCCTAAAAAGATTGTTAAGCCCCTCACTGCTTCTGTGCACCACATTTTCAAGACAGGCCAATGCCCTGGTGGATGAGGTGTAAATCACAAAATTTCCCGAAACATTCCATCTATTGGGCTTACCTGAAGCAATGAGGTCATGGGCATATTTTTCCAAACAAATACGGAATACCTGCATTTCATATGTTAATAGTTGTCTTTAAGCGGCCATAACTTGTCCCGCACCAAAGGTCGGGATGCCCGCCCGGAGGAGGCCAGTCGGACGGGGAATCTCGCGAATGATAATCATTCCTCCATGTACCGCTTGCTTCGTGCTCGATTTCATGAAAAATCTCCGTAAGCAATCGTATCCAATTCTTCCATCACCAAATCTATTCCTCCACTGGTCTTTAAAAAATGATAGGGTATTGCCTCATCCAATCCTATTGCTGGCTTTTTTAGCCAGTTATTGAAAGCTTCAACTGAGCCAAAAACCTGTTCCCCTTTTTTACGGAGTTCATTTAACTTCAACACCTGTTCACTGGCTATTGGGTTGAGGGTTTTTTCGGCCTTTTGGTAATTTTTCAAGGTCTTTGTTGACAAGTGCAGGATAAGAGAAAGGTCTTCCTCCGGCATTAACAGTGATGCTGATATCTCGAAGGCCATTTCAGCGTCGACTCCTTTTTGTGCCTGGACTACCAATTCAAAACTACTGATGGGATCTAAACGCGATCTTTTAATTACCTCACTTTTCATAAAAACGGTTTATCAGAAGTAGAAAGTTAAGAAAAAATTCTATAAAAACGAGAAAATGTTCCTAAATTCAGCGCTTAACCATTGACCATGAGCAAATTCGGTTTTTTTATCATTCTACTTTTAATCGTAGGCTGCGGAAGTCCTGAAAAAAGAAATCTCGAGCAACAACGGCAACTGTCTTTTTCTTTGGATACCGTTTTGGTGGATCCGGGAGACGAAATCCTATACCTAAGGGCTAGTTTGGGCTACGCTGAATTGTCAGCAGACGGAAGATTTCTATATAATTACAATCCTACGGACCATGCCTTGGAAAAAATTGACCTGGATGAATTAAAGTTTGTTGAGAAAATACCATTTGAAAAGGAAGGACCTCAGGGTACTGGCTCTTTTAATCCTTTTTTCCTGTTGGGGGTAGATAGCATTTTAGTGGCGGGGTCCCTGAAGCATGCGGCGATTTTTAATTTCAAAGGAGAGAAATTGAGTGAAGTAACTATACAGGAGGTACTGGACCAGTCAGGTATTTTGGATGGAGGGAATCGTTTTCGCATTAACTCGGTAATTCCCGGTTCTGAAAACCGGTATTTCGGCTTTGTAACAGACTGGACGGCCAAGTCCAGGCAATTGATAAAAGTGGATGTGCCCGATGGTACAGTTACCGAGTTGGCACTTCCGGCGTTTGATAAGCTGGAAGAATACCATGTGACACAATTCAGTGGGGGGCAGGTTAGTGGTTTTTTAGTATCTCAGATTATGCTTCAAACGGAAGGAGAAAGCATCGTAATCAGCAATAGTGTATTCAATGAATTGTACGTATACCTTCCCGATAGCGATAGTTTGATTTTGAAGACTTATGAAAGTCGATTAACGCCCAACCAAAAAACGCCTTACTATCCCAGGCAGGTAGATAGTGATGAGGCGATGGAGCGAATAAGGGCAACCGGAATGGCAGAGATTAATTTTGAGCGGTTAATTTGGGACCAAGTCAATGCTCGATATTACCGGTTTTCCTATCAGGCAGACATCGAAACGGTTGAAAAGGATGGTTGGTTTTCCCTGTCTGCTACAAACGTTCGGGTTTACCTGACAGTGTTTGACAAAAACCTGGAGATGATAACCGAGTCCATCGTACCCCAATTAACAACTATTCCCCGGACTTATTTTGTCAAGGACGGTGCCATCTGGATTTTTGAGAATATGGAAGATGAACTGGGTTTTTTGCGGCTTGGTATAGCGTTGTGATGCAGGTCGATGGCTGGATGGTGTGATAGGCACCCGCAATCTCCGGACTTTTCTGGCTAAGGTCATTCTGGCTTCGGAGTCGAGGAAGAGTTTGATGAAGAGGGAAGAAGATCTATGATTCGATTCGCTAGTTACTGGTTCGGACATACCTTGAAATATCCAGTAAAATGATTTGACTGGAACCATGTAAAATTGTTTCCGCCTCCAAAAAACTCCGACTGATTGTCTAATTTATGCCAGGCCTGAAGGGCCTGAACAACAATAACCGTGGGTGCAGCCCACGGCTGATGGACTACCGATTATCACCAACCCCGGTAGGGGTTGAATCTAACGTGTACGTCTTTCCGGGATCAATTGTTCTCGTGCCGACGGCTTCCCTTAGATCCGAGAAGAGCAGGGGAGGCTGTATATCCATAGGATAGGCGCTAGGCAGGCCCTTGTTCAACCCGCTCCGGGGTTGGGTGAAGGATGGATTCTGGCAGCCCCCGGGTTTCGCCCGGGGTTATTGTTGTTGAAGCCCTTCAGGCTTCGGAGTCGAGGATATTTTGAAAAGAAAGCAAGGAATTCAATGATTCAATCAACTTGAAAATGCCCTATTCACCAAAAATAGACCTGTAATCATGTATACGTTAAGTGAAGTAAAAGTGTAACCCTATTAGTTGATCCCGACGATTCCGCTTCTGCACCGTTCTACTTTAACCTGTACACAATCAATACCGGGTTTTCCGAATCCTTGGCAGCAAGTACGGTGGTAGTGAAATTTCGCCCCTGGTTTTTGGCCCAGGTTTCGAATTCAGCCCTACCCATGGCTTCTTTCTTCTCCAATAGTTCTTTATAAAGGGTTTTGCCCGGAACATTTAGTCCGATCTTTCTAGGTGTAAAATTGTAAGCGAATCCCTCGGGATCGTAGCCGCCATCTATATCGTTAAGCAACCTGCCCTCGATTACATGAGATTTCTGGTTTTCACGGTCGAAAAATAAACTATAGCCCTTATTTTCGTAGGTCAAGACGGTGTAAAGTTGTTTTTCTGTTAGAAAGTACCGACTATGAAAATACATTTTTGTTCGATTATTTATGAAGTCTAGCCTTTGCATTATATCATCCATATTCTTTAATTCATCTGGATTTTGACCGTATTTTCCAAAGTCAAACGCAAGTTTGGGAATAAAATGTCCGTCCTCAACCTGATAGATCGTGTCCCAGAAGGTCATTCCATAGTAGAGGTGGTCCTGACTTTTCTTAAAATAATCTCGTCCGGAATCTTCAAAATAAAACCTTTCTGGATCGTAAGGGAAATAGTTCAGCTCATCCTTTAGTAATTTGTCGAAACTTTTGACAAAATACCCATCCGGTTCTCGGGTGGGAGTGTACAGGTAATAGCGTTGGTCATATTCCGAAAAAACACCTGGACCTAGCTTTTCTCTAAACGACAACTCACGAAGAAATTCACCCTCCAGACTAAACCACATGATCTTACGTGGGTATACTCCGAGGAGGACCAGTTCCTCCTCTACAACTGCGAGATCATCAAGGTCAAGGTATTGGCCCGGCCCTTCTCCATAGGCGTCGATTTTTGACATGTACTTACCTGATTTATTGAAAATATGGATACACTTGCACCCAAAAATATCCAGGGTGTAAATCCTATCTTGATGAAAAAGGACTTTTTGTAATCCGGTATTGAGTTGGGCCTCCTCCGAATCATCCTCCAGCCAGATATAATCCATACTGGGTTCGAAAAACTCTGATAATTTTCCGGTACGCGCCTGCGAAAGATCCACGGATATCCTTTCCAGGCCCGGGACAGATGTGGGTTCTTGATTACAGCCTCCAAGCAGAATGAATAATAATCCAACCATAAAAGCGAGACGATATCTTAGACAAACTCCCACCAAAAGCAATGGCCGTATTTTCAATTTCACGTTTCGAAGGGTAGGTAATGAATCCGACATTTTAGGGTCTTAAAATGAATGATGCAAAGTAATTTAATTAAAATATTCGTTTTTTAAAAAAATAGCTCCTGATTTTTATTCCTGAATAATAGGTTTTTAGTATTTAAATTTTAACTTTATAGTTTAAAATTTAATAGGCATGAAAAATATTATTTCCATTATTTTACTTCTCGCAGTTCAGCTGGGCTGTTCCAGCGAAGAACGGCTGGAGAATATCGGTGGCAGGACTTCGTTGGATTATTCCCTGGACACGGTGCTCATAGACCCGGGCGAGGAATTGTTGTTTGTGTCCGGACGGTTGTATCAATCAGACCTTTCACCGGATCATCGGTTTCTCTACAACTTCAACCATCATGATCATGCCCTTGAAAAAATTGATCTGGATGAATTGAGATTGGTCCAAAAATATCCCTTTGAAAAAGAGGGGCCAAACGGTACCGGCGATTTTTTTCGTTCGTTTTTCCTCCTGGACAATGATCACCTGATGATCATCAGTTTTCCAAGTCCTGCGATTTTTGACTTGAATGGCCAAAAGCTACAGGAACTGAAATTTCAGGGAATAGGCACGGGTGCCGACAAAATCGGTGAGGAGCAGCCTTTTCGGGTTTCCATGCATCTTCCTGAGGAGAACGACCAATACCTAGGTTATGTAAGAGACATCGAAGAGAAATCCACCGAACTCATGCGGGTTGACCTAAAGGAAGGTTGGACTAAACGAATCTCACTACCCCACTATGACAGGCTAAAGCAATTTGAGTTGCAGTATACAGATGGTAAAAGCTATATGGTGTCCGGTCCTCAAACCTTTATGGTCTGGGAGGGAGGTAAAATATTGTTGGGAAGTAACCTGACCAATGAAATTTACCAATACCTTCCTGAAGAGGATAGCTTGCTGGTAAGATCCTATCAAAGCCAGCTTACCGAGAATGCAAAAACAGAAGTACCTGCCACCGAATTTGACACCCAGCAAGCCTTTATCGAAGCCATCGTTCAGGTAAGGGAAGAAATCAGTTTTTCCCCTCCAGTCTGGGATGAAAATAACAGGGTATATTATCGGTTTTCACACAAGGAGGTTTTCGAAGAACAAGATACGGAGAGCTTTGAATGGCCGACGGCTGCCAATGCGGAGGTATTCCTGACTATTTTTGATGAAAAGCTGGACATGCTGGCAGAGTCCAAAATACAGGACCTCAGCATGCCACCTCAAAAGCATTTCGTAAAAGACGGCAAGCTTTGGATGTTTGTAAATGTAGAAGACGAGATGGGTTTCGCCAGGTTGTCACTGGAACTGGGGATAGAACCGTTGCCCGCTGACGGAATAGCACCGCAGTAACCCTCATTCTCTTAAATAGGAAGAACTTTTTTGAACCTCACTTCGAAAACGACCATTGTAAAAACGCAAAAACCAATAGCACAGGCTCCTAAAAACAAGTCCGTTTCGGTGGTCTACGATTGCGTTGAAACCCCTACTTTCTGATGTGCTACTTTAACCTGTACACAATCAGTACCGGGTTTTCTGACTCCCGTGCTGCAGTAGCTATTTCCGAAAATTTTCTACCATTGGTAGTAATCCACTTTTTATAGTCAGACTGGCTCATGTTTTCTTTTTTCTCCATTAGTGTTTTATATAAATCCCTGCCGGGAACTTTTAGGCCGACTTTTCCCGATTCGAAACTATAGATCAGGTAATAGGGATCGTATGCCCCGTCAATATCATCAATTATCCTGTCCTTTATTACATGGGTTTGCTGTTGTTCCCGATCAAAGAATACGTTGATTCCCTTTTTTTCATAAATAAGTATGGTATATAGCTGTTTCTCAGAAATAAGGTACTGGCCTTTAAAATATAGCTTGGCTCTGTTACTGATAAAGTCCAGTCGTTCCCTTGGATCGTCTAGGCGCTTCATCTCATCCAGATCCTGTGCATATTTCCCAAAGTCCAATACGAGCTTTGGAATAAAATTTCCATTGTCAACTTGATAAACTGTATCCGAATAGGTCATTCCGTAATAAAGATATTCGCTGCTTTTTTGAAGATAGCTTCTTCCGGAAACCTCTCCGTAAAGTTTTGCCGGATCATAGGGGAGATAGGTTACCGTATCCTGAAGGGATTTGTCGAAGCTTCTGACAAAATAGTCCCCCGGTTCTCGTGTGTAATTGTACAGGTAATAGCGATCGTCAAATTCTGAAAAAACGCCTGGTCCTATTCGGTCACGAAACGACAACTCTCGTAGAAATTTACCCTCCAGACTAAGCCACATGATCTTACGTGGATATACCCCGAGCAGGACTAGTTCTCCGTCTACAACCTCCGCGGCGTCAAAGTCCAGGTATTCGCCCGGCCCTTCTCCATAGGCATCGATTTTTGACATGTACTTACCTGACTTATTGAAAATATGGATACACTTGCACCCGAAAATATCCAGGGTGTAAATCCTATCTTGATAAAAAAGGACCTTTTGCAATCCCGCAGTCAACTGCGCCTCTTCCGAATCATCCTCCAGCCAAATGTATTCAATATGGGGTTCGAAAAACTCCGATAATTTTCCGGTACGCGCCTGCGAGAGATCCACGGATATCCTTTCCAGGCCCGGAACAGATGTGGGTTCTTGCTTACAGCCTCCAATTAAGATGAAAAATATTACGCCAATTATAAGTCCACAATATTTCAAACACAAGGCTGCTGTCAGCGAGGGGCATTTTGTCCTTTGCGTATATCGATAGACAGGAAATGGATCCGACATTTTATTTCTATTGGAAAGGTATTATTTTGCCTTCGTTAAGCTCCAGTCGTTTTGGTAATAGCCACTGGCTAAAATTGATTCCAAACCTACCACCGGCAGATCTGCCCGGATGATCACGTAATCCGGAAAGCCACTTCCCCCGGCAAAATACTGGTTGGCAAACAACGTCTGTCGACCGGCATTTCCTGTTCCACTGATGATTGCCACCGATCGCTGGGGATGGTCTTTTCGCGGCACCATAAAATACGCTCCCAAATCCTCTCCCGAATAAACGGTATCCCCTACCCGGATTTCCTCCCGGTTTACCTGAATCGGGCTATGCGCCAGGAGCAAGTCCCAGGCCCGGTTGGTATCGGCATTTCCATACAAAATAACCCCCCGATCCCCATGAACTTCCAGATCAAATTCCCGATCTGCGATAATGTCTACAGCTCCATTGCCCCGGTAATACCAGGTTTCTGCATCCAAGCGGGCTTTGTTGTAGGCCCATTCCTTTTCCTCCCTGCTTCCGGATGTGCCATACACCAGGATCATTCGGTGATTAAATGGCTCTTTAAACGTACCATTCCGATAAATACCTTTATCATAAGGCTCGGGTGCCTGACCGAATTCCCAGGTTTCCTGGCTTCGGTGAAGGTACAAGAGGGTATCGCTATTTTTTTTCCATTCCAACTGTGCTTCATCCAGTTCCAGGGTGATAATCGAATCCAGTGGGTAATTGCTGACATCCAGGCCCAGAATGGAAACATTTTCGGTGGTCCCGCTGATGGCCATTTGATCCGGTTTTCGCTCAAGTTTGACCCGGCTGTATTCCAGGGGTACCGTTTGCTGCAGGATATGCGCCCATTTGTAGGAAGCAGATATGGCCGGGTTGGCCGTGGTAAAGTCGATGGTGTTTACCGCGGAATCTGCTGGAATTTGGTGCCAGCGAAAGTAGTCAAAGAGGGGTGCCCAGTCCACGCTTTCGCTGCCAAACCAATGGCTACCTCCCGGGTATTCGTAATAACTGAAATCCGGATGAAACGCCGCCAGTATGCCACGCATTTGCCGGGCATAAGTTACCGGAACCACCCGGTCGGCATCTCCATGGTGGATGTATACTCCCGAGGCCTGGTAGTTATGCGCCAGTTGGATGACATCACTTGGATTACTGGCCCGAAGCAGGGTTTTTTCGGCGTCTGTGGATGCGTTTTCCGGAATTCTACCATCCGCCGAACCATAGCCCATCAAGGTGGGATAGCCAGCACAAGGGGCAATAGCGGCCCACTTGCCCGGATAGGTAGCACCCAGGTACCAGGTGCCATGTCCTCCCATGGAATGGCCCGTCAGGTAAATGCGTTCGGGATCCGGCCGGTATTTTTCTTTGGCGATTTCCAACACCTCCAGCGCATCGATTCTCCCCCAATCTTCCCAGTTGAAGCCTCTGGGTCTTCTGTTGGTTGGGGCCACCAATACGCCCCAGTCCTTGAGAGAGTAGGCTCGGGCCTGACCAATGGCTTCCACACCGGCCCCGTGAACGGAGAGAAAAAGTGCTGGATTTTCGTCCGGTCCGCCTTTTTGCGGGGCTACACCATAGTATTGCACGCTTCCGTCAATCTGACTGATAAAGGTTTGCTGGTAATGCTCTTCGGTCTCATCCCGTGCGGACAGGGTTATCTCCTGAGTATCGGAGACCCTTTTACCGACAAGGAGTTGGAGCGAGCAGTTGTATTCCCCTTTTTCGGTCATGGCACTGGCATCCATCTCAAAGGGTACCTTTCGGAAAGTCATGGGAGGGATTTCTGGTAAATCAACCATTTGAATTCGACCGTTAAGTTTAGTCTCCATCCTTGCATTTTGCAAGCGTCGATCCGTAGCGTTGATGACCACCACTGCGCCGGTCATCTGGTCTTGCCCGCTACCCAGAACTTTGTCCGGCAGGGTGGCATCGGCAACCTGCAGGGTAACGGGTTTCGGATCCAACTGCAATTCGGCACTGATCCCGGACCAAAGTCCGTTAAACCTCGCCAAAATCTCATTTTCGCCTTTCTTAAGGGAAACGGGAAGGTACAGCCAACCGTCTCCATAAATATCGCCAGCTCGGGGTACGCCATTTACGTAGACCATGCTGTTTCCACTGATTTTCAACAGGGCCTTTTGGGATTTGGGCGAATGGTAGCTGAGGGAAAGGTACCCGCTGCGGATTCGGCCCGTAAATTTTCCTTCCTCATTTGCCGATAGGGCTTTCCAAACTTCATCCTCTTCCAGGATATAGGGTTGTCCTTCCTCCGGAGAGGCGAAAGTTCCAACCGCCAGTGCATGGGCTAGTGGATCTGTAAAACGGACCTCCCGCCCATAGCGATGGACATTTTCAACATAGAGTCCCTCGTTAAAGGTGTGAATGGATTGCGCCTGGCCAGGAGCAATTCCTTGAAGCACTATTAAAGACAACAGAAAAAAAGACAATTTCATAGAAGAAACGGAGTGGTTTACTTTAATTAGAATAAAGGATTTAAAGGTACTTTTCAAAGGTAGGTTTTCTTACCATTGGCATTCGGCCTGAACTATCAATCGGTACTTTTGACTTGTCCCATTAAATTATTCAGGCTTTCGGCCAGCGTTGGGTGGGCAATGGGCAGGTGTTGAATCTGATCAAAAGGAACCTTACCTACCATGGCCATCTGAAGTACGGCCATGATTTCACCCCCATCCAGACTCAGGATGGTGGCTCCCAGAATTTGCCGGGTTTCAGGGTCTACCAGTACCTTAAAAAAGCCTTTTGTTTCATCCGTTTCTAGCGCCCTTCCGGCATGTTTCATCCAAAACTTACCGGTTTGGTAAGAGATGCCTTTTGCTTTTGCCTGCTCCTCATTTAGTCCGATTCGCGCCAGTTGGGGGTCGATAAAGACACAGTAGGGCACCAGGCGATCTTTTTTTGACAGGTCGGTATTTCCTTCATAGATCCTTTTAAATGCCAGGTAGGCATCGTGGTAGGCCATATGGGTAAAGGGCGGGCTTCCGGCCACATCTCCCAGCGCATAGACACCCGGCACGGAGGTTTCAAAGTTCTCGTCCACGACTATATGGCCGCGATCACTCAGGGTCACCCCAACGGTTTCCAGCCCCAGCGCTGCACTGCTTGGGGTTCGGCCGGTCGCTACCAGTAGGTGGGAACCACTGACGCTGCCTTTCCCCTCTTTATCTTCATAGGCCACTGTGATTTCCCTATTGGAAAAGCTGACTTTTTTGGCTTCAATATTTACTTTGGTATCGATCAGTTCTTCTTTGAAAATACTGGATATCTCTTCGCAAACGTCTGTATCCTCCTTAGGAACGAGCCGGGAAGCCATGTCCATAATGGTGACCTTGCTTCCAAAACGGCGGAACATCTGGCCAAATTCCAACCCGATATACCCGCCTCCCAACACGATTAGGTGTTCGGGCGTTTCTTCCAGCTCCATAATGCTCGTGCTGTCGAGAAAGGGGCATTCTGCCAGTCCCTTGATTTCGGGAATTCGGGGAGCCGATCCCGTGTTGATAAAAATTTTATCGGCCTCCAGTTCCAGGTCTGATTTTCCCTCCCGTTCTACACGAACACTTCGATTTGTTTGAAAGACAGCTTTTCCCATAATGATGGTGATCTGTTCGGATTTTTCCAACCCTTTGGATGCGCCGCCCCGAAACAGGTCGACAATATAGTCCTTTCGTTTTTTGACGTTTTTCTGATTTACGGTATAGGCTCCAACGTCCACCCCAAAATCTCCTGCCCTACTGACCAGATGGGCTACGCGGGCCGAAGCGGCCATGGTTTTGGTGGGAGAGCAACCGTCGTTGATGCAGGTGCCGCCGATGGCTCGTTTTTCTATAAGTGCTAATGACAGCCCCTTCGCGCCAATTTTTTTGGCCAGGGGCATGCCTGATTGACCGGCCCCAATGATGATGGCATCGAATTTTTTCATAAGGATTATTCTTCTACCTTGACACCTTTCCAGAAGGCAACGTGATTCTTAATTTCTTTTGCAGCCTCCTTGGGTTGGGGATAAAACCAGGCGGCATCCCGGTTGCTGTCTTCTCCAACTCGAATGTGATAATAACTGGCCTTACCTTTCCAGGGGCATTCCGAAGTGGTGTCTGAAATTTCAAAAAATTCCCTTTCTAAGGATTCAGGCGGGAAATAGTGGTTGTTTTCTATTATTAATGTCTCTTCAGACTGGGCAAGGATCTTATCTTTCCAAATGGCTTTCATAGGGTTTGGCATCTTTTCGAAATAAGTTAGCCAAATCCCTGTTAAAAACAAAAAGCAGCTTATTTAAGCCGCTTTTTGTTTTTGCCTTTATTCAGGTATTTTAGGTTGATTACCTCTTTTTCATTAAGGAACCGATATTTTCCCCGTGGGATGTCTTTTTTGCTCAGTCCGGCAAAGGCCACCCGATCCAGGGCAGTCACTTCATATCCAAAATGAGCGAATATTCGGCGCACAATCCGGTTTTTTCCGGAATGGATTTCCAGTCCCAAAATGGTTTTGTCCAGCGAAAGAACCTGTAAATCGTCCACCTCGGCAAGACCGTCTTCCAGCGTTACCCCTTCCCGTATGGCATCCACATCGTTTTTGGCAATGGGTTTGTCCAACGTTACCTGATAGATTTTTTTGATTTCGTAAGCAGGATGGGTGAGTTTGGCGGAAAGCTCTCCATCGTTGGTAAAAAACAACAATCCGGTGGTATTTCGGTCGAGCCTACCTACTGGAAACAGGCGTTCCTCGCAGGCACCTTCTACCAGGTGCATGACCGTTTTCCGCTCGAGAGGATCGTCTGTAGTCGTGATAAAATCTTTCGGTTTATTAAGTAGCAAATAAACCGGTTTCTCTGGCCGGACGGACTTCCCCTTATACGTCACTTTATCCTTGCGGGATACTTTGAAGCCCAGCTCAGTTACAAATTTTCCGTTAACGGTAATTTCCCCCTTTTCGATCAGGCTATCCGCTTCCCTTCTGGAGCAAATACCTGAATTGGCGATGAACTTATTCAATCTGATTTCGGCCTCCTCTGGCGGAAGGGTCTTCTGAATGGCTTTTAAATTGTATTCCGGTTGGTTTTCGGTTTTTCCCTTTCCGGGTTTACTTGCCCTTTTAATGGGAGAATAGGGCTTTCGGAACGATTTTTTTTTCTGGTCTTTTTCTTCCACGGTTCCGTAAACGGGCCGCTCGTTTTTCCCCCTGCCTTTATATTCCCTTTTTTCCGGGAGTTCATTTTTTTCGGTTTTCAGGGGTTTGTTTCCGGATGGGCGCGACTTGTTATCCGAATTGCGCTTATTTTTGTCGAATTTCCTGGAGGGATCTCCACCGGAAGAATTGAATTTTTTCATGATCGTTGCAGCATCTCTGCTGTATTTTATGCTAGTTGTAATTAGTAATCCCTGACTTTTAACGACTTGTCCCGGTCAAAGCGGCTGCAAAATTACGCTTTTTTTCGGGATGTTACTATTATCCATGAAAATTCATTCTTTTTGATCACCGATTTCATTTTCCTCGGTTTTGAAATCTTTGGGTTGTGGCAGTTCATTCAGGTCATTGATGCCGAAATATTCCATAAAACGGGTGCTGGTACCATATAGAAGCGGCCTGCCAATGCCATCGGATTTTCCTTTGATTGCCACCAATGACTTTTCAAGGAGCTTCTGAACGGAATAATCACAGTTTACGCCTCGAATTTGCTCGATTTCCGATTTGGTGACCGGCTGTTTGTAGGCGATGATAGAAAGGGTTTCAAGCTGGGCAGTGGAAAGCCTTTTCTGGGATTGGTGTTTTTGCAGAATGGCAATGCTGGTTTGATACGCAGGCTTGGTTAAAAATTGGTAGCCACCTGCTAATTTTTCCAGGCTGAATGCATGCGCTTCGTCCTGGTACTTCTGCTCCAAGGCAGAAATGGCCTCTTCCAAATGTTCGACCGGGATTTCTGATTCAAACATTTCTGACAGGCATTTTTGAATCTCTTCCAAACCCAGGGGATCGGTAGAACAGAATACCAGGGCTTCAATATGTCGATGCAGAAAATCCAACTTATTTTTTCGCTAATTTGGCTTCAATGCTGTGCATGGTGTGGGGCACCGCCCGTAACCGCTCCTTACTGATTAACTTTCCGGTGTCGACACATACCCCATAGGTGCCGTTTTTAATTCTCCGAAGGGCATTCTCCAGGTTAATAATGAACTTTTGCTGACGGGCAGCCAGCTGGCTAAGGTTTTCCCTTTCCAGCGTATCGGCTCCATCTTCCAGAATTTTGGAAGTAGATGCGGTATTGTCCGTCCCACTATCATTTTGTTTGCTAAGTGACCTTTTAAGTTGCAAAAGCTCCTCTTTGGCTACGGCAAGCTTGTCATTAATAAGAACTTCAAATTCCTGAAGCTCCTCCTTGGAATAACTGGTTTTTTCTTCCTGGCTCATACTACGGTTCTGTTTAAAAATTTCCCTAAAATACAGTGACTATTCCAAAATCAAAAATCTATTATTTTTTATTTATACGGTAGTAAACGGAGTTAATGTCTCTTTACTGCATATAATTTTAAATCCGGTTTGGAACTACTCAAAAGGATATTTATAATTTTACTTTTTCGAATTTGGCAACGATATTCTTTTGTACGGGAATCTGTGGGGAATTTTTAAAAAGCCGAAACAAAGAACATACTTGAATAATACCGTATATTGTAGTAATTTTCAACATTACTACAACAATAAACCAATTCTTATCCCGATGAAAAAAATAGTTTGTATTGTTTTCCTTGCCTTCATTTCTGTTTCCCTGTATGCTCAGAAGGCCGATAAAGACGGCTGGATCAAGCTTTTTAATGGCAAATCCTTCAAAGGCTGGAGTATCAGTGAAAATCCGGAATCTTTTTCCATTGAAGATGGAGTCATTAAGATTGATGGACCCCGGGCCCATTTGTTCTATACCGGTAAAGTAGAAGATCATGATTTTGAAAACTTCGAACTGAAGATGCAGGTTAAGACCATGCCCAATGCCAATTCAGGTATTTTTATCCATACAGCCTATCAGGAAGGCGGCTGGCCCGAAAAAGGGTATGAAATCCAGGTCAATCAGACCCACGGAGACTGGAGAAAAACCGGTAGCGTGTACAGTTTCAAAGATGTTAAAGAAACGTATGTATCGGACGGCGAATGGTATACCCAACATATCATTGTTCAAGGAGACAAGGTAACGGTAAAAGTGAATGATAAAGTAATCAATGAATTTACCGAGGCGCAGGATAGGGGGGATATCGGCGATAGTCAAAAAAGATTAAGCAGCGGCACCATTGCCTTACAGGCACATGATCCCAAAAGTGTTATCCATTACAAGGATATCATGATCAAGCCGCTTCCCTGATACAGTAAGCCAAAACAGGCAGCATCTTACTCTGACATCCGGTTTTCCGCTAAGGGGAGTCGGATGTTTTTAGTTAACCCATAATAATGAGCAAGGAGGAACGGATACATTTTGACCCGGAGAACCTGAGGCAGTTTACCTTCAGGGTTTTTGCGCATTTCGGTATACCGGAGCCAGATGCCCTTCTGGCTACGGATGTCCTGGCTTATAGCGATGAGCATGGCATTGATTCCCATGGTATTGCCCGACTAAAGACCTATGTGGATTTGTTGCAGGTTGGAAAGATAAATCCCCGGCCAGAATTGAAATTAATCCGGGAAAAACATGCGGTAGCCACCGTGGATGGAGATAATGGATTGGGATTAGTAATCGGACCCAAATGCATGGAAATGGCGATAGCCAAAGCCAGGCTTCATGGACAGGGTTCTATTTCCGTATGTCATACCAACCATTACGGGGCGGCCGGATACTATCCTCTGATGGCGGTGAAACAGGATTTTATTGGAATGTCCATGACCAATACCACCAAAGGGGTAGCGCCCTTCAACGGGATAGAAAAGATGTTGGGAACCAATCCGCTGGCCATGGGTTTTCCTACAGGAAAGGAGCCCGTTGTGCTGATGGACTTTGCCAGCAGTACGGTTGCCTACGGCAAATTGGAAATTGCCCATCGGGCAGGTGAAAAGGTGCCGTTGGGATGGTGCCTGGATGAAAGGGGGCAGCCCACCGAACTCCCCGAGCGAATGATGAACGGAGGGGCTTTGCTTCCATTGGGCAGTACCCGGGAGGGTTCGGGCCATAAGGGCTATTGTTTGGGAGGGATGGTGGATATTATGAGTGCGGTCCTTAGTGGTGCGAACTGGGGGCCGTATGCCATTCCCTTCGCCATTGATTCTCCGCAATCGGCAAAACAAGTGGGAAAGGGGATTGGGCATTTTTTTGGAGCCTGGGATGTGGAAGGCTTCCGGGACCTGGCGGCATTCAAGCAGGAGATGGATGAGTGGATACGAACCTTAAGAGCAACGGCCCATCTGCCGGATAATCCCAGCGTGAAGATCCCCGGAGATCCGGAATGGGCTGCTTATAAAATCCGGATGAAAGAAGGGATTCCCCTACAGGTACCTGTGGTTAAGGATTTGGAAGGAATATCGGCATCCCTGGGTATTCCGCTTCATTAGGCCGGATACAGAACCTGCCCGACCCAATTGGCGTTAGGGCAGGTAGAAAGGAAAATCGCTCATGAGAAAGTGGCAGCTTTACGGGTTTAAATGTAAGGTAATAGGATTTTTTACCCTGATCTACCTGCATTCGTTGGTGGCATATCCCCGGCTAGCCCTGCAAGAATGGCCATCGATCGATCCTATTTCCCTGAAGGTGACCTCACAACTGTTTGTCCCAGAGGAATACTATATCAAAGGCCTGATAGATGACCGCACCGACCGGTCTCCTGTGGCATTTTTGGTTCCAAATGCCAGGAGCGGTAGCCAATTAGAAACCGTGGACCTGGAAGGCGGAGCGATGAACGCGTTAGAGAATTATCTTTTTGGAGTACTTCCCCAAAACGATCAATTAAGGCCCATTATCGTCCGGATTAAGGATCTGAAAATTGTAGAGACGCTACAGGATACGGGAACCGGGGTGGTCTCCGGCGAAGTATTTCTTGATTTTTCATTTGAATTGGATCGGGAAGGAGAATTGGTTCACCTGTTGGATTTCCAGGGGGGGGCAAGTTATAAGAGAGGGGTTCGCCAGTTCTACCTGATAGGCCCGGTTCTCAAACGATCCATCAATAATTCCCTGAAGTATTTCAATGACTGGATTGAAAATGAATCTGATAAAGACATAAAACTGCTCCGGAACGTCACCGTTCGGGTCCGGGATTATCAGCAGGAGGCGAAAGATGATACGGTATTTTATGATCCCAAAAGGCCCTTAACCTGGGAGGATTTCACGGGAAGACCCCGGTTTAGCAATTACACAGCTTCCATCTTTGCCAGTATAGGGTACGAAGGGAATAGCTGGATTGAAGAAGGACAGGTGATCGTGGACTTGACATTCAAGACCTATATGCTGAAAAGCTCTTCCTGGGTAAAAGGTGATAATAATAGTTATGGGCTGAACCACGAACAGCGGCATTTTGATATTGCGAAAATTGTGGTGGAGCGGCTTAAGGAGCGCGTTCGACAACTGAACCTCCAGCCTCATAATTATGATCGCAACGTTTCCTTCCATTACCTGGAGGCCTATCGGGAGATGAACCGGCTACAGGAACAATACGACAGGGAAACGGCCCATGGACTAAACGGAAGGGCTCAGGAAAGATGGAATAAAAAAATTGATGAGGAACTGGCCCGGTTTGGGGTAAAATGAAGTGGCTCCCGTTAATGGGTATGGCCTAAGCAAAAACCGGCCCTTTTTGACGGTAAATGGTTTAAGCCGCTCAATTTTGAGACAAAAATGCTAGTGACGTAACAAAAAAAGTGGCCCTTCCCAGTACTGGGAGGCCACTTTTTTAGGCAGGTTCGGTTGGTTGTTTTAATAAGATACCGGTTCTGCAATTTTATATTCGCTGGTAGCGGTGTGTGTTCGTCCAAACATGTCTTTTGCACGGACGGTTATGGTATGGGTGCCTACAGGAAGATTGGTAGGGATACTTCCTCTCCAGAGGTGGGTGGAGTTGACGGGATTAGAAGGTCTTCTTCCCGGTTCCAGTTCCTCCATGAAATCCCATTCCATTACATCGGCTATAAAAGAAGGGTCCGGTGCTTCTACCCAGTTCATGGGGCGCCATTCTCCATTATCTATTTTATATTCTACCAGGTCGTCTTTGTCTCCCATAAAGAAATTGGCAAATATTCCGGAGGATGTCCCCCTGTTATTGGCGACTACATTGGGATTGTATATCCCGATTTGATAGTCCCGGGGTTTACCTACTACCTTGTAGTCGATGGAATAGCTGTTTTCGGCTATGTTCAGTAGGGCATAGCCTTTAGGGGTACCGTCTCTCATAGTGGAGATGGGTATACCTTCCGCATTTAGTTTTCCGGAATACCAATCCCCGGAAGTGGTTCCGGCGTTGTATTCATGAAATCTTCCTTCGCCTTCCCAGCCGTCTTCGGCCGTGTAGAAATTGTGTCGCTGCAGGTGGGTATGTGCGGACATTGCCAGGCGGTTAGGGTAGTCTTTCAGTAAGTCAAATAAACGCTTTCGGTCGCTGTCCCGGAAGGAGTTTTCATTTTGGTGAAGCAGGGGAATGTGAAAGGAAAGCACAACAAGCTGATCCTTGTCTACCTGCTTGAGGTCGTTTTCTACGAAGTCCAACTGGTCTTTGCGGAAGCCACCCCAATAGCCCTGTCCGTCTCTGGGGTCAGGATACAAAATGTCTTCCAATACAATAAAGTGAGCTCCTCCATAATTGAAGGCGTAGGCAGAAGGCCCAAATGTTTTTTCAAAGGACTCATCCGCATGAGCATCTATGGTGGCATCGTAATTCATGTCGTGGTTTCCCATGACGTTGTACCAGGGCCAGGAGGTTTGTTTGAGGATTTCTACATAACCGGGGTGAAGGTCCAGGTCATCACCGGAAAGGTCTCCGAGGCTAATCCCAAAGCTGATACCCGTTTCGTTTTTCGCTTCTTCCACCACTCCCTGAGCAAATAATTCCAATTCCTTTTGGGTATAGGGCTGGGGATCTCCAAAAATCATGGCCGTAAATTCCTCAGGTTCTTCCTGGGCGTACAGGGCAAAATCTACTGACTTGGGCAGTTTCCCGGTTGGGGCCACGCCTTCGTATTGAAGTTCCGGAGACCCCTCCGGTTTATGGATATAATAAAACTTGGGCAACTTGTCCGCTCCGGTAGGGACAGCGTAGTCAGTGGGCTTGATGACGAAAATAATTTGGTCGTTTTCAAGTGGAAGCGTGTACTTACCATTCTCATCTGTGAGTACTACGTCAACGCCATTGCTGACAGCTATCGAAGGAATGCCTTTTTCGCGACGTTCTTTCTTTCCATTTTTATTGCTGTCTTCATATACGATTCCGGATACCTGATCCTGGGCCAGGAGCTGCACGCTGATGGCAAGGGACCAGCAAAAGAGGATTAATTTTTTCATGTGGTTGGCTTTTTTTTTATAAAGGCCTAAATTAATTCATTTGAATAGGACAAGGGTTGGTTAAGGATTAAATTAACGTTACTTTTTTGAGTGTTTCGAATCCGTATTTTTTCCGGTTTCCTCACAGGAGTTGCCACTCATCGGGACCCTTTGTTGTGAAAGACGACCAGTCCATCCTTCCCGGCAACGACGATATCCAGAAGCCCATTTCCGTTCAGATCCTCCACGGAAAAATACAACCCTGCCCCCTTGCCTTCCCCGAAAGGACCATAACTAATGATGTTTTTGGTAAAGGATTCTCCATTCCACTTAAAATAATATAAGCCTAAATGATCGTTTGCTCCAGGATCGTTTCCATTGTGAGCCCGGTATCTCTTTCCGGTGATCAATTCCATTTGCCCGTCATTGTCAATATCCACCCATTCCATGGTATGGTACTGGGACTGAAAAGGATCAATGGGGTGTTTCGTAAACGTAATTTGGCCTCCCTCACGCCGCTGTTCGTACCAATTGAGCCCGTAATCATGGCCCTGACCAACGATAAGGTCATTCAAGCCATCTCCATTCACATCCTCCACCAGGATGGGTACACTGGCTCCGCCTAATTCAAAGGCGGGGTGAAGTTTCCAGGTTCCTGTTTTCAAGTCTTCGGGTGCCTCCAGCCAACCTTCGGGAATAATGAAATCCCCTCTTCCGTCGCCATTGATGTCTCCGAACCCTAATCCATGGCCGTGTTTATCGGTGACCGGGTGCTTTTCAAATGATTGAGTCCCCTTCCCTTCGGCATCTCTGTTTAAGGAGTAGTAGGCGAGGGGCTGATTGGGCGTGTTGGGAACGATGTCCAGGTGTCCGTCACCATCTACGTCCCAGGCCCGGGAAGTTTCTACATTCCCCGTATTGGCAATCTCGTGTACCGTCCATTCACCGTTCGTTCCGGGGTTTTCTACCCAAAACAAGGTTTTGCCAAACCAACCTCCGGTAACGTAATCCATTTTGCCGTCTCCGTTTACATCCATGGGAATGGTCGAAAAGTCATCAAAATATTCACTTACCCGCTTTACCTGCCCAATGAGCTGTCTTTTGGTAAATTCAGGCCCTTTGTACCAATAACTTCCAGAGACAAGATCAGGGATTCCATCTCCATCTACATCAAATACACCTACGGATTCGGCACTCTCCATAGCGATCAGTTGCTTTTCAAAAGTCACCGGTTTGGGGTCATCATTGAGGAAAATCAATGACAAGGCAATACTTACATATCCAATCATAGCTGAAAGTTAGGGTAATGAGTGTAAAAAGTATCCTGCACTATCCTGCATGAGAAATAGATTTGATTGCCTTATCCAGCGGAAGGCTCAAATTTAAAGGATACTTTCTTTTTCCTTCTCGAAACAAAACGGAGGAGGCCGAAAATAAAAAGCGAATACCAAATCGATTCACTTTTAGTTTTCCAGCAACCACTGGTTGACCCGGTGATTAAAATCCTCCAGATTTTCCCAATGGAAGGCATGTCCGCTACCAGGGTAGATGTGTAATTGGGAGTTGGGAATGGCCCCGGCTACCTCCCGGGTCATCCACTGGGGAGTAAACGCATCCACTTCACCACCCAGTACAAAGGTTGGTTGCTGTATGTCTGGGAGCAGGTCCAGCACCTGGTGGTGAATGCAGGCTTCCGCCTGTCCTTCCAGGCCAACCAGCGGTTGGGGAGTAGGATCCAACGCCGCATTTTCCCGATCCGCTACCATGTCCTCGTAACCTGAGTCATCATCAAAGCTGGCTTTAGAAAAAATCAAAAGTTGTACGTAGAGGCTAAACTCCTCCGGCCTTAGCCGGGCTTTGCAGTCCATCATGTGTCTGAAAATGTCCTTGGCCTTGCGGTCACATCTGGCCCAGGGACACATAAGCACCAGCGATCTTACCAGCTTTGAGTGCCGGATGGCCAACTGCTGGGCAATGATGCTACCCATGGAGACACCCACCACCCGTACATCCGAAAGGCCCAGGTGTTTCAACAAACCGGCACAGTCATCGGCCATTTGTGCCGAACTGTAGGGCCCCGGAGGTTTGTCGGATAGGCCTACTCCCCGGTTGTCAACCAAAATGCATCGAAAGCTTTTTTCCCAATAGGCCACGTGTTTTTCCCACACAGCCCCAGGGGCAGTAATGCCCATGATTAATAATAGCGGATCGCCAGATCCCCTCTCCTCATAGTGGAGGTTAATTCCATTACTTTGTACCACTGACATCATTTATTTTAAGCTAGGGATTAATGACTCATGAACCCATTTTCCATCGTGTAGGGTTACAAAATCGGGGTCTTCTAAGGCTTCCTGCCCCTCATCTTCACAGATAATCCAGCCATTAAACTGTTCTTCCTTCAGCCACTGGGTAATACCGGTAAAATCTACCTTACCATTTCCCATGAGGGTGAATTCCGGATTTCCATCCCAATCTTTATAATGTACGTGATTGATCAGGGATCTATATTCTTTCATCTTGGCCAGCGGATCCATGCCTCCATTGATAATATGCCCCACATCGGGGCACCAGCCGGTTACCTTGGGGTCCAGGCTTTCCAGAATAACCTGATAATCTTCCTCTGTTCTGGTGATGGAACTATGAGGGGAATTAGGATGAAAGCTGCTGATTACCCCCTGATCCGTCGCCCGGGAAGAAACGGTGTTCACAATATTGACGAGGTTTTTTCTTCGCTGTACCAGGTCGTGGCGACCAGTGGGGATCTGAACGGTGCAGAGCACCGATCCTGGAAATTTTGACAACAGCTTAATGGCCTCGTCGGCAATCTTTTTTTCTTCCTCAGTCTCTTCAGTCCCGTTCCAATCCAGGGCTAGGGCGACTGCTGCCAATTCTATGTTTTCCTCTTTGAGTTTTTTTTCCAGCAGATTGGCATCCGCTAAAGGCCCCATCCAGGTAAAAATGGGCTGTATTCCGGTGAAGCCAGCTTTGGAGATCACCTCGATCATATGGCCCAACTGGCCTTTGTAGGTTTCTCCATTATTGCTCATAAACCAGGTATAGACCTCGGCTCCGAAGCGAAAAGGTAAGGTATTCATTTTAGGTATTGGTTTAAGGTTTTGGTAAAAGGTTCTTTTTTCGGGTAAAAAAAATGGGTTATAATCCGTGTTTTTCTCCCATTTCCTTAATAAAACGGTAACCGTTTTCTGCCATTTCCCAGGGCTGTGAGAACTCCCGCCAGACACCGATGGAATTGGCAAAATCCGGATCATTTCTGGTAAACCCTTCAATGGTCAGCCAGCCTCTGAATTTGATTTCGGCAAGGGTAGAAAAGGTATCGTCCCAGGGCACATGACCGGATCCGGGTGTTCCCCGGTCATTTTCACTGATATGCACATGCCCCAGGTAGGGTGCTACTTTCCGAAGGGCCTCGCCCAGTTTTTTCTCCTCAATGTTAGCATGATGCGTATCAAACATGGCTTTCACATTGGGATGGTCTACTTTTTTAACCAACTGAATCAGTTGGTCCATGGTGTTGCAAAGGTAGCATTCAAACCGGTTTAGCGCTTCCGGAGTAAGGGTGATGCCTGCCTGCCGGGCATGGTCCCCTGCCTGGTGTAATACCTCTGCACTCCAATTGTATTCATCTGCTGTCGGGGATCGCTGCGCAAAGGTGGAAAAGGCGGAGTGGAAGGGGCCACAGATAACCTTGGCACCCAGGTCGTGGGAGCGGTCGATGGTCCATTTAATTTTTTCCAGTGCCTTGCCCCTGACCTTGGCATCCGGGTCTATTGGGTTTTCATCGGGACCCAACACGAAGACGGTGGTCGTTTCCAGGCCGGTCTGCCGGGCAAACTTTCCGATTTCCTGATATGCTTTTTCTTCAGGTGATCCTACAAAAAATTCTACTCCGTCATAACCGATGGTTTTTAATCGCTCAATAATGGGCTTTAAATCATCTGAAACGACGGCAGACCAGGCTAGTACGTTAAATCCAATTTTATTCATGATGTATTGTTAATAATGGGTAATAAACCAGGTTTTATCTTTACTATTCAAAATCGGATACTTTCATTCCCTCTCGGAAATTATCAAATCCGAACATGGTCGGTTCGTAGGTTCCTACGATGGAAACATTCGCTTTTTCCGGAATTTGGGGTTCCATGTCCAAGCCCCAATAGGTAGCATTTACAATTAACCTTCTTAAATCTTCACTAAGCAAATCTACCGATGCCCCCATGGTGCTGGCAAAAACCCTCCCCATTTTTCCTCCTTCCAGGGCATAGGATTTTGTCCAGGCAACCGGCATGAGGGATTTCTCCCAGTTGATGGGTGATTCCGGGGTCATTCCTGAAGTAGATGCTCCATGAATTAATACATTGGCATCTTCGCCAATATTGGTGACGGTATAGACATCAGAAGCCGCCCAAATGTCTTTTACCCCATTTAATATTGGGTTCTTGGCTGCGGCCTGAATGCCGTCCAGCAAGGCCCGGGTCCCTTCTTCCGCATGATGCCCATGGTGAGCCACCCAGGTTTCTCCAAGGATTTTCCTTCCAAATCCTTTCTCCCAGCCGGGAGATTTGCTTTGCCAATGGTACTTAGCATAAGGACTCGTATTTTCTTTGCCGTAATTGAAGGCATGGGTAGAAGTCCGAAGTGCCAGTAGCGGTTTGCCAGCTTTGAGAAATTCATCAAAATAACGCATCTGTTCGTCAGGCAGCTCCCGGAAACGTAGTAGAATGATGGCCAGGTCTGCCTCTTCCAGTGCTTCCATTCCGGGAATGTTGCTTTTGTAATTGGGAACTACCTCGTTGTTTTCCGGATCGATTGGAAAAAGCACGGTGGTGTTAAAACCATGATGGGTGGAAAGAATTTTAGCCAGCATCGGAAGGCCTTCCTCCGAGCGGTATTCATCATCTCCGGCAATCAATACGATGTTCTTCCCATTACCGGGGCCATTCCCGCCATCAAAGTGAAGCATCAATTTTTCCTGCTGGGCGATGGAGAGAATACTGCTAAAGGCAAAAATAATCAGTAATGCCAGTGTTCGAAGAGTGGTGGTAGGGGTGATTTCACGCGGTGCTTTCATGTCGGAAATAAGTTATTTGGAGATTTAAATTAAGCAAATTGTTTGAAACATTCCCTAATGATAGGGGATCTAATGTGCTAATATAGGATAAAAGGGGCAAACCGGGTTTTTGTTACCCGTTTCGCCCCTTTGTAATTCATCTTTTTAAGCCGTTGTCTAATATCCCTGATTTTGTGTCAGCTTATCGTTGTTTCTAATCTCTGCAGTAGGTATGGGGAAAAGCAGCTCCCTTTCCCGAAGCGTCGGTCCATAGGAAAACTCATGTCCTACGTAATCCTCAAATTGAAGCGTGTTGACATTGAAAGCCTTTCTTAAGCGCACCATGTCATACCAAGTTTTATTTTCAAAGCACAGTTCCACCCATTTTTCTCTCCAAACAGCTTCTCTAAACTGGTCCTGACTTAAGTTTTCCAGATCGGGCAGATTGGCTCTTTCGCGGATGCTGTTAATGGCATCATAGGCTTCCGCAGTGGGGCCGTCCACCTCATTCATTGCTTCCGCATAAATCAGGAGAATCTCAGCATAGCGGTAAATGGGCCAATTGAGGCCGCTGCTAGTTGTATTGAGCTGTGCCTCTTCGTCAAAATGTTTCCAGATGTAATAGTCTCCCAACTCCATGATCGTGTTTCTGTCAGATTCCAGACTGTACTCCGTGTAGAAAAATTCCTTTTCCTCGGCTCTTTTGTCTCCTGCTTCAAAGGATTCGACAAATTCCTGATTGGCAAATATTCCACCTGTTTCCGCGCTATAGGCAGAAATACCCCTATTGTAGGGGATGATGGAAACCTGCCAGGAGGAGGGTACCGTAAAGGCAGCATACTGGGTCATGAAAATGTGCTCCCCCAGATTTTTATCTTCTACCGAATGCAGCTTGCTGTAATCGTCAAAAAGGTCAAAGACACCTGACTGGATGACATCATCGGCCTTTTCTGCGGCAAGTTGGTAATACTGATCGCCACCCTGAAGCGGGTATCCCGCCATGGTCAGGTACACGCTGGCAAAGAGCGATTTAACAGCCCCCATAGAAACCCTGCCGCTGACATTCCTCCAGGGCAAGCCTGAATTTTCCGCCACTTCCAGGTCTGCAACAATCTGGTTGTAAACGGCTTCTGTACTTGCCGGTTCCGGATAAAGTTCCGGGCTGGTCAGGTCAATGGAGGTGGTAATCAATGGAATATTTCCGAAAATCCGAATCAAATTGAAGTAATAGTAGGCCCTGAAAAATCGAGCCTCACCCAGTAATTGATTCTGGTCTGCATTGTCCATGTCTATTTCCGGTATTTTCTCAATCGCCAGATTGGCATTGGCAATCCCCCTATACGAACTGGTCCAGTAAGTTTGGCCGTAGCCGTTGTCCGAGTTATTGATCAGGTTACGAACAAAGAGGCTGTTTTGCGCCTGTCCCAATTCGGTATTGGCCAGCCCGGTGGCAAATTCCAGCATCATCCACGGACCTCCGCCGAAACCACTTTGCATCACTGGCTGCAGGCTTTGGTAAATCGAATTCACCACGCTGGTGGCATGTTCGGGGCGGGTAAAATAGTTTTCAAGAGTGAAATTGGATTTGTCGGTTTCTTCCAGAAACTCGTTACATCCCCAGGCCGTGAGTATCAGAAAGCCGATGATACATACCCGGCTAAGTTTTATGATATATTTTTTCATGATTTTCATTTTTTTCAAGCGTTACGGTTTACAGAGCTATGTTTACTCCCAGCATAAATACCCTTGGTTTTGGGTAGGAATACAGATCGACTCCCTGGTCAAAAGGCGATCCGGAGGTGGAAACCTCGGGGTCATATCCCTGGAATTTGGTGCTCAGGAAGAAATTCTGTACCGATACGAAGGCTCTAAGTCGGTTTAATTTGATCCGTTGAATCAAATCCGGCTCGAACGTATAGGCAAATAACAAGTTTCGACCTCGTAGAAAGGATCCATCCTGTGCCCTGTCCGAATCATTAAAGGTGTTGTATCCGGCGGTCAGGGGCCTCAATTGTGCGATATTCGTGTTTTGATTGTCCGGAGTCCAGGCATTTAATACCGTTCTGAAACTATTGGCAATTCCCTGCCGGTCTTCTGCGGAGTGCTTGCTTCTCCACAACACCTGGTTGCCATACATGAACTGAAGGTCTACCATCAGTTCGAAGTTTTTGTATTGAAAGGTATTCATCAGGGTGCCGAATCCCTTCGGAATACCCTGGCCGATGATTACCCGGTCATTATCATTGATGGCTCCGTCACCATTCACGTCTTCGTACTTGATGTCTCCCGGTAATTTAAAATACTGAGCGGCCAGATCGGCTTCGTCCGTATCCCAGGTTCCCTGATGGACAAACCCAAAGAATGAACTCACAGGCTCGCCTTCACGGATGATGGTGGATCCTGAGAAAATATCAGCGCCTCCCGTTAGCTCCAACACCTCGTTTTGGTTTCTGGATATATTGAAGTGGGTATCCCATCGGAAATCTTTGTTAACCATGTTTACGGAATTCAAAGCAAATTCCACCCCTTTATTTTCCATACTTCCAATGTTTTGCGTGACCTGAGTGTAGCCACTACTGGATGGTACCGGAGCGTTTAGCAACATGTCTTCGGTCAGCTTGCGATAAAGGTCCAATTCAAAGGTGAGCCGATTATTGAATAAGCCAAGTTCTAAGCCTATATCGGTTTGGAAGGTCTTTTCCCAGCGCAGGTCAGGATTCGACAGTCGGTTGATTCCCAAACCGATGGATCTGGAATTATTGAAAATCACCGTGTAGTTTCCCATACCGGCAAGTGCCTGATAGGCTGGGATTTCAGAGTTGCCCGTCACCCCGTAACTACTTCTTAGTTTTAGGTTGGAAATGATGCTGTTGTCTTTAAGAAAATCTTCCTCGGAAACTCTCCATGCCAGCGCAGCAGACGGGAAAACGGCATACCGGTTGGCTGCTCCAAACTTGGAGGAACCGTCTATCCGTCCGGTAAAGGTCAGCAGGTATTTTTCTTTAAGGTTATAATTAAACCTTCCGAAATAGGAATTCAATCCATAGGCCGAGGTACCGGAAAGCGTCTGGAATACATTGGCTCCAGCACCGAGGTTGTTAAACTTGAAATAATCATCTTGAAAATCCTGCGACCTGGCGGTACTGTTAAACCGGTCCACATGCTGCCAGGATATCCCCAGAAGTGCGTTGATGGATTGGTTTTCGTCGATATCCGTATTGTACGTCAGGTAATTTTCGAACTGCCAGGAATTCAACCGGTCGTTCATGACCGATGCGTCTCCCCGTTGGTTTCTGGCTATGTAGTTAAGCATGCGACCTCCGTAATAGTCGACTCGCTGGTTAATGATATTGGTGGCCAAAACAGAACGCATTTCGAGTCCCGGTGCCAGGCTAAAGTTTGCGTACAGATTTCCAAGCATGGTCTGGGTATTTACCATGTACACCCGGTCTTCTACCACATGAAGCGGGTTGTTGCCACCCTCCATGCCCGGGTAATCTTCGTTTCCGGCCCAACTGCCATCATCGTATTTAACCGGGATAATGGGTAAGGCTTCCAGTACCTGCCGCATGGCAATGATGCCTCCGGCGCCCAAAGGGTCTACCTGGCTTTCTTTCTGATCCGTATAACTAAGCGTACCACCCACTTTTAGCCAATCTTTTATCTGGCTGTCAAAAACGAACCTTCCGGCATAGCGCTTCAGGTAAGAACCACGCATCAGGCCTTCCTCATTTCGGTGGTTTACGTAAATTCCATAGGAATCTTTTTCATTGCCCCCTGTCAATCCCAATTGGTAATTTTGGGTGACAGCCTGCCTGAAGGACTCATCTTGCCAATCGGTATCGTGCAAGGGGTTGCCGTTGGCATCAAATAACCGCGGGTCGGTCCTTTTTAATTGGGGATCTCTGTAAATGCCGTTTTCCCAGCCTGTAGGGTCGTATTTCTGGGCATTTTGGTACGCGATATCCTCTACCATCAAAAACTCTTCGGAGTTCAGTAAGGGGATCTTTTTGGGCAGGACTCCCACACTCACATCCGTGTCAAAAGTGATGACTCCTCCGGAGGTACTACCCCTTTTGGTGGTGACCAATATGACACCATTGGCTCCCCTTGCGCCATATATGGCGGTAGCAGAAGCATCCTTTAGCACTTCTACAGAGGCAATGTCATTGGGATTGATATAGTCAATGGGCGTACTTCCATTCGCCAGACCGGCTGCATGGATAATAACCCCGTCAATGACATATAAGGGATCGTTTGCGATACTTACTGAGGTATTGCCTCGGATACGTATATTTGCTCGGCCTCCGGGACGTCCGGAGTTTACCGATACATTTACACCCTGGATTCTTCCCGACAGTGCCTGGTTTAATGAGGCAGACGGTCGCTCCTGTAGTGCTTCGGCACTCACGGAACCAACGGCTCCGGTCAGATCGGATTTTTTCTGGGTACCGTATCCTACTACCACGACCTCTGATAAATCAGAAAAGGACGAGTTGAGGAAAATTTCTATCTGGTCCATTCCCGATTCGACGGTTACTTCCTGGGTCTCGTAGCCGATAAAACTGACTACCAACACTTCTCCATTTGCTGCTTCCAGGCTGAATTCACCGTCGATGTCGGTGACGGTTCCGCGGGTAGTACCTTTTACCAATACAGAAACACCCGGAATTAATTCCTGATCTTCCTGAGACAGGACTGTCCCCGACACGGTCCGTTGCCCCTGGGCCATAGCCTGACCGCCGATCATGAGGAGCGAAAAGGCGAACACGGCTATCCCGTACTTTAATTTTTCAAGGAAAAATTTTTCCATAACTTTTAGGTTTATTGATTAATTGGTTAAATAAATTTAAATTTTAAAACTAAATTAGTACTGTGATATATAAATATAAATTTCCATACCTTTTACAAATATTCTATCCTGTACTATCCTGCTTATGAATATTATGGAATGTTTTAGGCTATTATTACCCAATACTATTTTATAAAAGGGGTGATTTGAGGATTAGTTGTGCAGATTTGTAGATGGGTGGCAACTGATTTTTATCATGTTATCATGAACATGCGTCTGACGGGAGTCAGGGACCAATTATTTGTTATCTTTGTTTCTGGCTATTCCCAGCAAATCCAAACATAAAATGATGCTTACTCTTTTAAGGCTTTCGCTTATTGTCCTGATTCTGGGCTGTGTTGCTCTTCTTCCGTCCTGCAGCTCCACCGCTTACCAGGCGAAGCAGGAAGTGTATATGTTTTCCTATTTTACTGGAAATGGAGAGGACGGCCTGCACCTGGCCTACTCTCTGGATGGATACCAATTCAAGCCGCTTGAAAAAGGCAATTCACTGCTAACCCCCACCGTGGGGGAGGATAAATTAATGAGGGATCCCTGTATTGTAAAGGGGAGAGACGGGCGGTTTCATATGGTATGGACGGTTAGTTGGAATGAAAAGGGCTTGGGGCATGCCTATTCGGATGATCTGGTCAATTGGTCGGAACAGCAATTTATTCCGGTGATGGCGCACGAGCCGGATGCCAGAAATACCTGGGCTCCGGAATTGTTTTATGATAAGAAAGAGGACCTGTATTTGATTTACTGGTCGACCACCATCAGTGGCCTGTACCCGGAAACTCAATCTGAGGAGGAAAACGGATACAATCACCGGCAATATTATGTCACAACAAAAGATTTTGAAACCTTTTCCGAAACCAAGCTTTTTTACGAACCGGGATTCAATGTCATTGACGGCACGATTCAGGAAATTGATGGGGAATACCTTCTTTTTGTTAAAGACGAGACAAGAGAGCCTCCCCGAAAAAACATAAGAATAGCCAAAAGCCAAAAATTAACGGGGCCTTATGGTCCTGCCGGAGTGCCTATTACCGGCAATTACTGGGCGGAAGGTCCAACGGTCACCAAAGTGGGAGATTATTGGTTGGTTTATTTTGACAAATACATAGAGAAGGACATGGGGGCCGTGATGTCCTCCGATTTGGAAAACTGGATTGATATATCCAACCGAATAAACTTTCCGGTGGATAGCCGGCATGGGACTGTCTTTAAGGTGGATAAATCATTATTTGACCAACTACCATTTGCCAGGTAGCTAATAAGCAAGCATTGAATTGATTTTGAGTGGGTTGAGTGGGTTGATAGCGGGGATGAAAAAATAAACGATTTGATAGGGTGGGAATAAATTCCTTTTTCATTGCGGAAAATCAATTTATTTTTCATTTTTGCATTCACATGCGCACGTGGCGAAATTGGTAGACGCACTGTCTTCAGGTGGCAGCGCCTTCGGGTGTGAAGGTTCGAATCCTTTCGTGCGCACATGTTTTATTTCTTGCTCCATTTTTTCCGTAGGAGCTTGATAAAATTTTGGTTGTTTTCCAAAACGGGGAAATCATCTCCCAATAAATAGCCATAAGGCTGCAAACCGGGAATGCGGTCGAAGGCGATTTTGAGTATTCCTACCAGGGGGATAAACAGTACCATCCCGGATATTCCCCAGATGCCGCCCCCTATTAAAATCGCTAATACGACTACCAGGACATTTACCTTCACCTTAGATCCGACGATCAATGGGGTGATTAGATTATTCTCCAGCAATTGGATGCCCCATAGGACCAACAAGGTAATAATAGTAAGTAAAAAGGTGTCCGTGGTAAGAAATACATACAAAATCACCAGAACGGAACTGACAATCACTCCTATATAAGGTATAAGATTCATAATGGCAATAAATAGGGCAAAGAGCAGGTAATAGTTGATCCCAATAAAGTAAAAATAGATCCCTGCCAAAATGGAGACTAAAAAGGTCACTTTCAGCATGCCCACCAGGTAGGCATGAATGACCTTTCCGGAATCGCTAACCCAGGCTAAAATGGCTTCATTGCTTCTGGAAGAAGCTTTTAGCAAAAAGGCTACAAAAAAATCCCTGTAGTACAACAATAAAAAAATGTAAAGGGGAATTATACCAATTAAGGTCAGGGATTTACCGGTACTGAAAATCGTATTATTAAGATTGTCGAGTGGCAGCCAGTTGAAAGTATTCCAACGTTCCAAACCTTCTGTTTCTGTAAACCCAAACACCTTACTTACTTCTGCCTGGAAAAGGGTCAGTTTGTTGCTCAGCCGGGTGCCTATCTCAGGAATATCCGCAATAAGTAAGATCATTTGGTTCACCAAAACGTAAATAATGCCGGCACCCAGGATACTGATCATCGCAATGCTCAACGCAATGGCCATGGATCTGGGGAATCGCTTATTTTCCAGCCACTTGGTAATAGGATAAAGCGCAAAGGCAAAAAACACTCCCCAGATCAGGGGTACCAATATAAAAGAGCCCACATGCATGAGCCATAAAACCAACGCAACGGAAAGTAAGGAATAAGCGGTCAACTGAATGGGGTGGGGTTTGGTTGGTTCCATGATTTGAAAATGGTTTTAGTAGTTAAAATTAAGAATAAGGCAACTACTTAACCAAAATTCCGGCAAGGAATATGCAGTGGGTTGACCATGACGATTTAAATAACAATTAGCTAAAAATTTGCGTATTAGTGGCGATTGATGTAATATTGTAACGTCAAGAAAAGCAGAAGATCACCATCCTGGAGATTTTAGTATTGTCTGTATACCTTTTTATACCAATCAAGATACATACCATTTCATCATTTACACAGTCTAGAATTACATTCACACGTTTTTTATGTATAACATAGAAGAATTAAGAATCAGGCTATTGTCTGAATTAAAAGAAATCGCAGAGGAGTTGGGGGTTAAAAATTTCAAGTCTTTAAAAAAAGAAGATTTGGTTTATGCCATTTTGGACCAGCAGGCAATTACACCTGAGAAATCGCTTCCAAAAAAGAAACCCACAAAGGTAGAAGAGGAAACGGTGGACAGTAGTTCGAGTGTATCCGCAGAAACGAGGGCGGCAAATGAAGAAAAGCCCAAATTCAGAAGACAGAACGTAACTGAAATTCCTAAGGAAGAAAAAAAGGATGCGGCCGAGAAAGAAGATAAGCCAAAAAAGGCAGCCGAAAAGCCCTTTAAGTCGGAAGAGAAGAAATCACCCCCTCCCGAAAGGAAATCAAAAGATCGATCGGATAATAAGAAAAGCGAGGACCAGGGAAATAAGGGGGCCGGAAAAAGTGAGGAAGGAAAAGGAAGAAGTTTTCGCCCAAGACGCCGGGCAGTAGTCGATGTGGAAGAATTGAAATCCGGAAATGAGGACAGCACTCCACCTTCCTCAGAGCAGGATTTCCCAAAAAAGAGAAATGTCAGAGATAATGACGATTCCCCACAGCCTGATTCGAACTATACGCCCAAACGAAAGACATCCGTTACCATCAAGGATTTTGATGGGATCATTGAAAATTCAGGTGTGCTGGAGATCATGTCCGATGGTTATGGCTTTTTAAGGTCGCTGGATTACAATTACCTCGCTTCCCCAGATGACATATACGTTTCTCCTTCTCAGATTAAACTTTTTGGACTAAAAACAGGAGACAACATTCAGGGGCAGATCAGGCCGCCTAAAGAAGGTGAAAAGTATTTTGCCCTGCTCAAGGTCGGAACCGTCAATGGCAAGACCACAGATGAGATTCGGGACCGGATTCCGTTTGAATACCTCACTCCTTTATTTCCGGAGGAGCGTTTGAGTCTGACCACCAAACACGACAATTACTCTACCCGTATCGTCGATCTTTTTGCACCGATAGGAAAAGGACAACGGGGCATGATTGTAGCCCAACCAAAAACAGGAAAAACAGTCCTGTTGCAAAAAATTGCCAATGCAATAGCCGAAAATCATCCGGAGGTGCATCTGATGATTCTATTGATTGACGAGCGACCTGAGGAAGTGACGGACATGGCCCGTTCGGTAAAGGCAGAAGTGATTTCCTCGACCTTTGACGAGCAAGCCGAAAGGCACGTAAAAGTAGCCGCATTGGTGCTGGAAAAAGCTAAAAGAATGGTGGAGTGTGGACATGATGTGGTGATATTGCTGGATTCTATCACCCGATTGGCCAGAGCGCATAATACCGTGGTGCCTTCGTCAGGAAAGATTTTGTCCGGAGGAGTGGATGCCAATGCGTTGCACAAGCCGAAGCGATTTTTCGGCGCTGCCAGAAACGTAGAAAACGGAGGTTCCCTGACCATTATCGCCACCGCTTTGGTAGAGACCGGTTCAAAAATGGACGAAGTCATTTTTGAGGAGTTTAAGGGAACAGGCAATATGGAACTGTCACTGGACCGAAAACTATCCAACCGTCGAATCTACCCTGCCATCGATGTACCGGGATCAGGTACCAGACGAGAAGATCTGTTGATGGACAAGGAAGAAATGCAGCGGATTTGGATCCTCAGGAAGATCATGTCGGATATGACATCGCAGGAAGCCATGGAATTCCTTCTGCAGCGCATGAAAGGAACCAGAGACAATTCTGAATTTCTTATCAGTATGAATGGGTAATCCTTTTTACGGATTAAAAATAGTTTCTTTAGAGCCCGGTGTTGCCGGGCTTTTTTTTATGCCTATACGCTACTCCTATGTTTAGCTATTCGCATTTCCTCGCAAATGAACAATAGGAATATTTCGGGTAGCCAGACGTGGTCTTGATTTGCAAAGAAAAGCAAAAAATATATTCTGAAAAGCAAAAAACATTATTTGAAAAACATTTATCTGTTATTTTACCTTGTTCAACTGCGGATGGTTGCCCTTGGACGATTAATTTCCTGAACGGGAAAACGAAAAGGTAATTTTATGCTGTGATATTAAAATAACAGCTATGAAAACCTTTTTCCAATCTACTCCACCCCTGGTTAACCTCTTCACTGCCCTGTTGGTATTTTTTCTTTTTGGTCAAGCCAATGCTCAGGAATTTACCAGCTCAGGGGATGGTAAATGGAATGTAAATGCGACCTGGAACAGTGTTACTTCTTGTAGAGCCAACCAGAACATCAGCATTGGGTATCCTCCCATTACCAAAAGCTGGGGCTGTCCGGTAGCGGTATCCATAAACCATGAGGTGGTATTTGATGGAAATGCTCAAGGCTTTGGGAGTGGTACATTTTCCAAAATAGAACTCGGAAGTAACGGCAAGCTGGAATTTAAGGGGGACTTGATTATCAACGGGGGTGGATCCGTTCCAGAAATCGTATTGGCAGAGGGGGCGGAATTGGTGGTGACTGGCCGGTTTGACATTGATCGGAAGGTAAATATTGTGGTTCCCAACAATGCAAAATTAACGATAAACGAGCTGGTAATTGGGGACAACCAACCTACCATTACCGTTGAGGAAGGCGGCATACTGGAAGTATTGGGGACCACTACTTTGAAAAATAAAGCCACCCTAAATGTATACGGAGATTTTGAAACCAATGCTATGAACTTTACCTCTGGAGGTACGGTGAATGTGGGTTCTCAAAATGGAAGAGCAATCGTAAAGGAAGATCTATTCATTCAAAATGGAGCGTTAAACTTAGATGGAAAAGGCACTATACTGGTGGAGGGGGAAACTTCTACCGGGAATAGTGGATCGATTGGTTTAGAGGGAACCTCAAATGGAAGCTTTATGGGAGATGTCACAATGGGAAATGGTGGATCCTTGTTTGCGCGAAACAGTGCCGAATTTACTTTTGGAGGAAATTTATCTAAAAGCGGTGGAGCAAAGATAGAATTAGAGAATTTTGCCAAAGGAATTATTATAAAAGACGTTACAATGACAAACGGTACCATTGACCTTTCCAATAATACTGAACTTTTTGTTGGAGGGAAATTGAATGCCTCAAATGGTGCCAGTCTTAAGGGGAGCAATAATGCTGGGTTTTTTATCTGTGATTACCCCAATTCTACTAAAGAAGATACCTATCACGTGGCGCTCAAAAATAATTCCTTTTACGGACCGGGTTGTTTCACCCTTCCCGTAGTTTGGAAATCATTTACGGTAAGCCCGGTAGAAAACAAGCAGCACCAATTGGTTTGGGAAACTTCCAAAGAAATTGGCAGCAGTCATTATGAGATTGAACGATCGATAGGCGGCGTGCAGGATTTTGAAATCATCGGAGAAGTTGCCGCTGCAGGATGGACCAACACCGGATCCCGATATTCTTTTCAGGATAAAGGATTGAAAGGAGTTCAGGGCATGGTTTATTACAGAATCAGACAGGTAGATTTTACGCAGAGCAGTGCGGTTAGCGAAGTAAAATCAGTAAAAGTGGTCAATCAAAGCCCGGATCTCATTCAATGGACAGCCTACCCAAATCCCAGTGACGGGTCAAATTTACAGGTAAAGCTGAGTTCCGGTTATGTTTCAGGCCCGGTAAGTGCCCGCTTTTCACACGCAACCGCATCGGCTTCCTTTGAAGGTGAAGTTGGGATGGCACTGGACCAGTGGCTACAGGAAATAATCCAGAAAGCGTCAAAAGGTGTTTGTGTTTTGGAATTGGTTTATGAGGAACAAGTTTACCGGCTAAAAATTTTAAAGGTATAAGTGCCTGGAATTTTTATATAGGCAAGTATTATAGGTCCCGGCTTTTTTGAAAGGCTTCAATACACTAAAGGTTTGCATTGTGCGCCAGGTAGTTGGAAAGGGTAACCAAGGCCGGAAAGTTAATTTGGTAGTAATTAAAACGTTATTCAATTAGGTAAAAATGTATTTAAAATACATTTATCGGTTGTAATTGGTTGGGAAATCGCGTACTTTCGGGGAATATAATACATAAAAATGTATTCAAAACCCCTTTTACCAGCGATTTTATGCCCAAGAATTTTCTGTTTCTCATGTTTTTTTTGGGCATGCTTTTGTCTGAGCTACAGGTAAATGCTCAGGTTTATGAATACACTCCTTTAGCAGCCGGCTGTTCAAAGGTCTGGGAAGATGGTAATTGCTGGAATAAAACCCCTCTGAATGAGCCAATTAATTGCGCTGAAAATGAAGATTGGCCACCTTATGCCCCTACGGGGGGATGTAAGGTGGAGGTAGTCATAAACGATGATTTGGTAATTCCAGTGGATATTGAATTGGGGGGTACTTTTGCCTCGCTAACGGTGGGAGCGGGCGCTGAGGTCACTTTTTCCGGTAACTTGTCCATAGAAGGCAGGAAAGACATCCTATTTTCGTTGGAAGGGGAATCCTTTATCAATGTAGCGGGAGCCTTGACCCTTTCTCAGGGAAGTACTTCGATTTCGACTGTTTTGAATTTGGGAGGTGATGGCCTGGGTATGGTGACAGTAGGCTCCATTGAAATAGAAAACAGGGCTAATTTGAAAGTTTTGCAAGGAGGAGCCATTATAAGTGAAGGACCAACTGAATATTCGGGAAATTCTTCTCAAATTGATACTTGGGGTTTTTTTCGCACTCAGGATTTGTTGGTTACAGGGGGAACGAATCATCAATTTAACACCTACGGAGATTCTCAGGTAGTCATAGACCGTAATATGGATATTCGGGGGGATACCGGAATTACGATTGGCGGCACTAGTGAAGTGTATGTTGAAAACGATGTTATTGTGGCAGGCAATGCTATTGTTATTGCCGATGAAAATTCCAAAATATTTGTGTGTGGGACTTTCCCTCCCCCTGAAGAAGGAGGAAGTACTCAAGAAATTGATGAAGGGAAGTTTTTTGATTGCAGCGTACTTCCGGTAGCACTGCTGGATCAGGAGCTGGTGTTTCACGAAGGGCTCAGAAAAGCAAGGCTGACCTGGGTGACTGGTAAAGAAGAGGATCTTCGCCATTTTATTATCGAAAGGGCCGTTGGAAGCACCGAGCATTTCGAATCGTTGGGAAAAGTAGAAGGAACAGGCAGCACTACTGAAAAGGGAACCTATGAATTCTGGGATGGAAAGTTACCCCTCTCTAAATCGAGAATGTACTACCGTCTGGTGCAGGTGGACCTTAACGGCGAGCACACGTTTATTGGAGAGGTGTTGGCACTGGCTATTCCCGGAACCAATTTGGAATCGGGTACCTGGATGTTTTTCCCGAACCCCAGTACCGGAGGGGAAACCAAGATTTCGGTTTTGAACCAGGATAAGTATAACGGGGAGCCCATTGACTTGGATATTTACGGGCCTTTCGGGCTGGCGGCATCGCTTAAAAGCAGCGCACTGGACCGTCTTAACAGGGAGTTGCCGGATAAAATGAAGACCCTACCCACAGGAATTTATTTTTTTCATATCCATTGGGGGAATCAACGGCAGGTCCTGAAAATCTTAAAAAAATAAGCATTTCCGGTAAATCATATGCGGAGAGTTGACAGTTTTTTGAATTTGTAGTAAATTCATACAACATTTCTTTTTTCTACTTCACCTGATTGGAACATGCAACCACTCGAAGCTTTAAAGCATTTTTATGGGTATTCTTCTTTCCGCGGTAAGCAGAAAGCCATTATCGAACAGGTTATGGAGGGGAAAGATTGCATCGCTCTTATGCCTACCGGTGCTGGAAAATCTGTTTGCTATCAAATCCCGGCCGTGATTTTGCCGGGGCTTACCCTGGTGGTATCTCCTTTAATTGCGCTCATGAAAGATCAGGTAGATGCCATGAATAGCCAGGGGATTCCGGCTGCTTTTTTGAATTCTACGCAAGATATTAGTGAGCAGCGGTATATTTCGGAAGAGGTGCATAAAGGAAGGATTAAATTATTGTATGTGGCCCCGGAAAGACTTTTTGGGGGAACCTACCCCCTGATGGAGCTATTGAGAAAAGTGGATCTTTCCCTGGTGGCGGTGGACGAGGCGCACTGCGTTTCGCAGTGGGGGCATGACTTTCGACCGGAGTACCTGAAGCTGGGTGAGCTGCGACGTATTTTTCCTAAAACCACCTTTTTGGCATTAACGGCGACCGCGGACAAGCAGACGAGAAAAGATATCGCTTCCCGCTTGCAATTAAAAGACCCTCAATGGTTCATCGCTTCTTTTGACCGGCCCAATATTACCTACCGGGTCAGTCTTCGGTCGGATGCGTTTGGGAAACTGATGGATTTTCTTTCCCTACACCCTAAGGACTCGGGTATCGTGTATTGTTTGTCGCGAAAATCGGTAGAAGAAACCGCCGAACGATTGACTATAAACGGCTATCCGGCCATACCCTATCATGCCGGTTTGGATAAGGAAACCCGCCAAGCCAACCAGGAGCGGTTTATTCGGGATGATGTACGCATAATCGTGGCAACAGTCGCTTTTGGAATGGGTATCGACAAGTCAAATGTCCGCTTTGTCGTGCATACGAACATGCCCCAAAACATTGAAAGTTATTACCAGGAAACGGGCCGCGCCGGCAGGGACGGTTTGCCGGGAGAAGCACTGTTGTTTTATAGTTTTGGAGACAGCATCACCCTCTCCCGGATGCTGGAAAAGGCAGAAGATCCGGTGTATGTCCGGCATATGAAAGCCAAACTGGAAACCATGGTGCAGTTTTGCCAAACCAGGGAGTGCCGCAGGAAGTATTTACTTCGCTATTTTGGCGAGGAGTATCCGGAGGAATGTGGAAATTGCGATACCTGCCTCCGGAATGAAAAAAAGGAAGACATGACCCTTTTTTCTCAAATGATGCTTTCAGCTGTTGTCCGTTTGGAACAGAAATTTGGCCTCGGACATGTCATTTTGGTACTGAGGGGCTCTCAATCGGCCAAAATTTTTGACTGGCAAAGAAAGCTGTCGGTCTTTGGCATTGGGAAGGATCGTTCCACGGAGTTTTGGAAAACATTAGGGCACCAGTTAATAACGGAAGGGTATCTGGATCAGGAGGATCCCTTGCGGCCGGTGGTAAAGCTTACGGATAAGGCCTGGGGAAAATTAAAAGGTAAGGAAAAGATATTCCTGTCCATGGAAAAGGAGGATTTCCGAAAGGGAATGGGGCATGGGGAGAAGGACGAAAAGTTACTGGAGAAGCTAAAAGGGTTGAGAATGGAGTTGGCCCGAGCGCAAGATGTCCCCCCTTATATCATTTTTTCCGATGCGACTTTGGTAGAAATGTCAGGCTATTTGCCGGAAAACGAGCAGGAGTTGCTCCAAATCAATGGAGTAGGTAATCAGAAATTGGAAAAATACGGCCCTTCATTTTTGAAGGTGATTCAACAATATCTTCTGGAAAATCCTACCCTTGCCAGGGATAAAAGCCCCCTGAGGAAAGTGAAAAAACCGAACAATGGAATGACCTCCTCTATCAAGGAAACCCTGGATTTAGCTATGAAAGGCAAGACAATTGTGGACATAGCCCTGGAAAGAGGGTTGGCCCAGAGTACCATCGAAGGGCATGTGCTAAGGCTTCTGGAATCCGGCGAGATGAAATCCGAAGCTTTTTTAACCGAAAAGCAGATTTTGGAAATTCAAGCTGCTGCCTCCGATTTACAAACCAAATTCTTAAATCCACTAAAAACCCACTTTGGAGAAACGTATAGTTATTTTGAGCTAAAAGCGGGATTACTGGCTAAAATCGAGAAGGAATAGATAGGCCCTGGATTTCTGTTTTTTGAACGACCAGCTAGTTCTTACTATCAGCCATATAGCAGGAGTAAAACCGGGTTGCAAGAGCCATGATGGAATGGTGAACCCCTTGAAAATCAATGGTAACGGGAGAAATGCAAAAAAAATACCCCAATCGGGGTATTTTATGTTAAAGCCTCTTTGCATACCTTTGATACGGGTGATTAAGCAACTTTTTTAACTTAAATTTTGCAACGTTCTTAAAGGGCAACTTTAGTTCTATTTTTTAGCCCTTTTATTTATTTCTGCCATGCCAGACTTATTTCATCAGGAGTTTTCATCCGGTCAGCAAGGCGAGAGTACCTTGAAGCCAAACCAGCCAGGTATTCCTGTGCTTTGGCGGCCACATCATTTAATCCAGTCACTTTTTCTACGTTCCAAAGCTTGACCAAATGATCGATGATACGCGCGTAATCCCAACCCGTATAAATGCCTACTTTTTGCGTAATGGCGGAAAACTGGTCAAATAGGGATGGGTTTTTGCCTCCTTCACCCATCAGTACCGCAGGCATTACGATTTGCTTACGCATCATTTTTTCGAACGCAAGCATCGCTCCGTTGGGATCAATCTGGAAAATTTCCGACATGAAACTTTTGTAAGCCTTCTCATGCCTGGCCTCGTCTCCGGCAATCTGCTTGCATATTTTTCCTAACACCAAATCCCCTGCTTTATCCGCCAACTTTCCGGTATTGACGTGGGAGATTTTTGTCGCTCTTTCCTGGAAGGAAGTGTAGATAATGGCCTGATAAGGATCTTTTTCAGACCGGGGATCAAACCCGTTGTAAATTAAGCGGTGAATGGTCTGCTCTACTTTCCTCATATCTGCCCGGCCGGAAAGATAGAGGTACTTGTTCAACAAATCCCCGTGGCGGTTTTCTTCGGCCGTCCAGGCTTTTGTCCATTTTACCCAACCGCGTTGGCTGGTAAGGGATCCTTCTTCGTTGATACCCTCCAGCATGTTGAAGTAAGTTTGGTAGCTTGGGAGTGCTTCTTCTGTAATCATATTTCCTACCAGGGAAGTAATGATCGTGTCCGGAATGCCAGCAGCTCTTTCTCGCAAGAGTTTCACCTGATCCAGGGCATCGGGCTGGGACATATCCGGAAGAAAATCGGTGGGTTGCCAACAGTCATCCGGATCCATTAAGGTCGTTCCGACGGTTTCGGTGACAAAGTCATCCAGCTGGCTGATAACCTCAGCGTTTTTTTCAAGTTCGTAGTTGATATTTTCTGACTTATTCATAAACTATTCATTCGCTTTTGGGTGTCCATTTGTTTCTTCGCCAAAAACATTAACACCTTTTTTCTCTCCAAATTTACAACAATGACGATATATGGTAAAGGCTACTATTTTAACCTAATTATACTTTCTCTAAGTATGTAACGAAAGCTGTGGAATATTCATTCACTCTTGCAACGATATTCCATAAAATCATTAATAAGAAAGTTTGTAGGCAGCTACTTTGTTTTTAAAGAAGGTAGGTACTAATACGATACTTTCCTCGGGGATGAACCCGATATCTGCCGTATTGGATTCTTCTGCCGTGGTATCTAAAATTTTGGTAGCCGTACCATTCTGGATAAGGAATATTTCTCCTCCCCATCGGCTGGCAATAAACGTGTCTTCATCGATTATGATTAAACCGTCTCCGCCGGTCACCTCATCATTTATAATTTCAAAACTTCCATCACTGGCGTATTGTTTTAAACCTTCACTATCCAATCCGTATACGGTTCCATCACTGGCTACCTGAAGCCCATTGATACTGTTTTGATCGGTTGCAAAAGTGTGAATGTTGCCGTCCTCCAGGTAGTGGATGGTATTGGTTCTCATGTCCGAAAAGTAGACTTTTTGGCCATCAGTGGCGGCATCGTTTAGAAAAACGGCATCTTCAATCTCAAAGGTTTGATTGATTTCACCGGTTGCCAATTCTATTTCTACCAGGCGATCGATATCGGTAACGTACAGGAAATCTCCTACTACGGTCATTCCTTTTGGAGCGTTCAGGCGGCTAACCCAGTCTTTTTCCAAAATCTCTCCATCAGTACTTACCTTTGACAGAGAGCCCACGCCATCTTTTTCGTCCGGCCCTCCTTCGATATTGGCTACGTAAAGCAGGCCATCGCTTTCTTCATAATGAACGGATTCATTGGTGATAAGCTCTTCAGAGGTTTCCCAAAGCAATTCCATACTTGGTTCTGTTGGCGTATTTTCCTGAACGGCTGTTTCCTCACGCTCCTCGTTGGTGGAAGAGGGGCCGCAGCTTATTCCCAAAAACAGGAGAATGCTTAATGCACAAAGGGTAGTTGTAGCGGGTTTTGTTGAAAACTTCATGAGTGTCGTGTTTGGTTTAAGAACAAATTTCGCTAATTTTTTGATGAATACTTAATTTTCTTCCGAAAATGAATTTTTCAGCAGGGTAGGTAAAAACTGAAAGATTGGTATATTTGATTCAAAATTTACACATAAGATAACCACTAACAATAAAAATTACAGAAAATGAAAAAAAGTACGCAGATTTTAACACTCCTTTTGATCCTATTGGGTTTTTCTTGCGGGACAGAGTCCAGTGAGACCATTGATTACACAGCGCTTTCGGATGAAGAACGCCTAGCGACTGCCAGGGAACTAGCCAGGAATACCGTCATGGTTGATGGCCATGTGGATTTACCTTACCGCATGAAGGTGGGGGGCTTTACCCTACAGCGGGAAATTTTGGATGTGTCTGAAAGGACGGAAGGTGGCAATTTTGATTATCCCCGATCCAAGGAGGGAGGCTTGGATGCGCCTTTTATGTCCATTTATATCCCTACCCGGTACCAGGAAACCGGTGGAGCGAAGGTGTTGGCAGATTCCCTTATTCTGATGACGGAACGATTGGCCGATACCTGGCCGGATAAATTTGGCATGGCCTATAGTCCAGCTGATATTCAGGCAAATTTTGAAGCCGGTATAATTTCCCTCCCCATGGGCATGGAAAATGGAGCCCCCATCGGTGATAACCTGGACAATCTGGCATACTTTCACGATCGTGGTATCCGGTACATTACCTTAACTCACGGCAAAGATAACTTGATTGGTGATTCCTCCTATGACACCACCTATATGCATGGGGGGCTTAGCGAATTTGGCGTTGAGGTAGTCAAAGAAATGAACCGCCTGGGGATAATGGTCGATATTTCCCATGTTTCAGATGATACCTTTTACGATGTAATGGAGGTAACGCAGGTTCCGGTGATTGCTTCCCATTCTTCTGCGCGGCATTTTACCCCGGGATTTGAGCGAAATATGGGGGATGAGATGATCCAACGGCTGGCCGAAAACGGAGGGGTGATCATGATCAATTTTGGAGGAAGTTTTGTCGATCAGAATTTTAGAGAGGGAAATGATGCCGTAAGAGAGCATCTCGTAAATTGGTTGGCAGAAAACGAACTAAGCCGAAACGATCCGGAAGCGCGGGAATACATATCCGAATACGTCGCAGCGAATAATCCTTTTCCCTCCGTGCAAAAGGTAGCCGACCATTTTGACCACATCGTGGCAATGGTGGGAATCGATCACCTGGGATTCGGGTCGGATTTTGACGGGGTGGGAGATACCTTGCCTACAGGACTAAAGGACGTATCCATGTATCCCAATTTGATAGCCGAATTATTGAAACGGGGCTATAGCAAGGAGGATATCGAAAAAGTTTGTTATAAAAATTTGTTCCGGGTTTGGCAGGAGGTAGAAGGATATGCCGCTAGTGCCGGGTGATAGGAATTGAAAAAGGGCCACCCGGATCTTTCCGAAAGTGGCCCTTTGCTTTTTTACTTTCCCTGAATACAACAAGGTGGTGCCGCTCGTGCGGACCGGGTAAGATTTATGCGTTTGTCATGGAATTGAAAATTTCCAATTGCTCCTTCATAGCCGCAACCCGATCGGCAGGTGTGGTACGCGCCTCCAATAGTATCCAGCCCTCGTAGTCAATACCATTAAATAGATTCATGAGTTGCTGGTAGGGATAATCCCCTACATTCAATTCGCGAATGTGTACCGTATCGCCAAACCAGTGCTTTACGGAATTAAAATTAGCTTCCAGGCCCGGAGCCATCAGATCCTGATCGTTGCAATTCCAACACACCTTGACACTATCCTCCGTTACCTGATCAAAGATCGCTTTCATGTTTGGCAGCTGCTGGGTAAGTTTCCCGTGGACTTCCACGCGAACCAATTGCCCCAGCTCTTTTGCATATTTGCCCACTTCGTTAAAGGAGGTAGCGATCTGCGCAATGGTCTTTTCTTTTGGGACACCTTCTGGTAGGCCATTTGGTTTTACCTTTATTCCGGTGGCACCAATATCCTTGCATAACGTAAGGTATTCCTTGGTACCTTCGATGTTTTGGCGTACCTCCGCCTGATCGGTATAGTGGTAGGCAAAATTAGAACCGTACCCCACACAGGTCACCGGGCTGTCGGCAAAGCGATTCTTTACCTCTCTACGTTGCCTGGAAGAAAGGTTGGTTTCCACTCCATGTGCATGTTCGGTCCGCAACTCCACACCTAGCAGGCCAGATTTTTCACAATTGGCGATCAAGGTAGGAAGGTCCCAATCTTTGCCCCACTGGTAGGTTACCAGGCCCAGTTTCATGTTCGATTTTCGGGCAAAAGCAGGTAGTGGGAGGGATCCCAGGGTGGATAGTCCCAGTCCTGCTGCCATGCTTTTCAGTAAGAAGCTGCGCCTGGAAGAATTAGTCTCCGTCATAGTAGTTGAAAATTGAAGATTATCGGTCGCTTTATTTTTTGGCGTACTCATCGGCCAGCTCGTTTATTTGTGCATCTGACAAATCCTCAGAAGCCACCACCAGCCGGTAATTGAAAGTGGCTGTTTCGCCCTGTTCCAGACTGAAATTCAATTCGTTTTCTCCACCAGAAAGCGCTTTTTGCCCCAACGTGTTAGCAGCAAACAACCCGTAATCCCGGGCATGCCAGTAAGTAGGGTAGCCCGCATTGGAGGGATGATCAATAATCACCAGGGAAACGGGCTCTCCGTTTATTTCGCTGGAAAGTTTCATCCATCGTCCCCGGGTACCCCACACATCGCCCCCTTCAATTCCCTCAGAGCTCCTGTAGTCCCCTTTTACATAGGTATTATCCATTTTCTCTACACGGGTTTTGACCCCATGGGAGTCTACCAACTCGGTGGGTTTGTCTGTAGGTAATTCCAATTCCCGGCTTACCCGGATGGCAAACATTCCTTCCTTGTTGTCGGTAAAATCTACTTTATCGACCGCTGCCGTCAAATTGGTGGTGCGGTCAATAATGCGCATGCCTTCCATTGCACTAAACTTGAAGGTGGTTTCTTCTTCCAACAGGGTAGTGTTGTCTGGAGCTTTCCAAAGGGAATTGGTTTCCAGTGTCGCTTTGCCATTACCACCCTTTGCTTTTTCCACGGACTGGTGAAAGATGGTTCCGTATCCATCCTTTCTTTCAGCTGGTATGGCCTCCGAATTGTTCCAGAAGTCATATCCGTTTACATCCCCGTAATTTAGCCATATGCCCACGTGATGGGGGTGGTCTGTACGGTCTCCCTCTTTGTTGATAAGAGGATAGCTTCGCGTCAACATATTTCCTTCCGGAGACATGACCGGCCACAATACGGGCTTCATGATATTGTCGGGATACATATAGGTGGTGAAAAGTTCTCCTCCTACCATGATATCTACTTTTTTCTCCGACTCATTGACGTTTACTTCAATGGACTCTTTTTTCATTTTTTGACCGAAAAGCATGGTGCTGCTACTCATAATCAAGATCAATAGTATCGCCTGGTATTTCATATCGAAATTTACATTTAGACTTTTTAAGTTATTTTGTTGTTACGAGATAGAAAAGTAAACCTGCCGGATGGATTCATCCAGACAGGTTTATCTTCGTTACCTCCCGAAAGTGCTTGATATCTTTCGTCTCCCTACTTAGACTTGGTTAGGAACTTCAAAGCCTTTGCGATAGTTTCGGGTCAACATCTTATCGGCTTCCGGATCGTTCACAAACGTTTCTGATTGGGGATTAAATGTAAGCACGCGTTCCAACTTGTAAGCGATGTTTCCCAAATGGGCCAAACCGGAAGAAAGGTGAGCGGTCTCTACCGGTCCGTTGAGGATGGATCGGTCGTGCTTTCTTACGGCCTCGATAAAGTTGGCAAAATGTCCGTCTGTTCCTCCTGCACCGCGGTCCATACCGGTTCCGGATTCTCCTCCGTCATCGCCGGACTTCCCTGGTGTGCGGTCCCTACCCAGGTACGATTTGTATTTATCATATCCGTCCACGACGATATACCCCTTGTCTCCGTAGAAAATATTTCCCACAGTCGCACCCCCTTCTTCATTGGTACACCAGGGTCTTACTTCGAATTGGATAATCTTATTTTCTTCCGGGTAATTGTAAACCGAGGTGAGTACTTCCGGAACTTCTTTGGCATCGTCCCATAGGAACTTGCCTCCCATGGAAGTGATTTTGGTTGGAAGCCCTACGTCGAGCCCCCACATGCATAAATCCGTTTCGTGAATGCCCTGGTTGCCTACATCTCCGTTTCCATAATCCCAATGCCAATGCCAGTTGTAGTGCACCAGGTTTCGGGAAAAAGGTCGCTTGGGAGCGGGACCGGTCCACAAGTCGTAATCGATACCATCCGGAACCGGGGAGAATCCTTTATCTCCTATACTGGGTCTCCAACGGAAAACAATTCCTCGAGCCATATACACGTTTCCAATGTATCCGTCCCGCATTAATTGAACCGCTTCCTGGATGGCGGGAGAGCTTCGTAGCTGAACGCCATGCTGAACAACACGATCGTATTTATGCGCTGCTTCAACCATTTTCCTACCTTCCCAAATATTGTGTGATCCTGGCTTTTCTACATACACATCTTTGCCCGCCTGGCATGCCCAGATGGTAGCTAATGCATGCCAATGGTTGGGTGCTGCGATACTGATGACATCAATATCCGGATCGTCCAACACCCTTCGCAAATCTTGCTCCAGCGCGACATCCTTATTATAGGTTTCTTTAAATGTTTTTTGCCGCTCTCTTAACAGGTTCATGTCCGGATCACATAACGTAGTAACCTGAACGTTTTCCTGGTTCATGAGACTTTGAATGTGGTTTTTACCCCTTCCATTAATACCCAGGACCGCGGCATTCACCCGATCATTGGCACCAAAAACATTGGAGGATAGTATGGTGGGTGCCACGATGGCCGCAGAACTTGCAATAGCGGATTTTTTTAGAAATGTCCGTCTGGACGAATCATTATTCATAACATGCTGTTTTTGAGTTTATAATTATTTGTCTTTGTAAATTAAAAAATTCACTCGATTGCGCATGCCTCCGGGTGAATTTTTTATATAACCGGCATTACTCTCCAATGGCCCGCATGGGGTCTTCGTTGGGTGTGCCGGCAGGTTGAACGACATGAGTTAATGGCTCGATAGTATCTTCAGCACCATTGTATCCGGTAGTCTGATAAATGGTTGGCTTACGGATAAACTACCCATGTAATTTTTAAATTAATCCTACCCGACCTTGTTTAATATCTTTAATAGCAGGAAGGTGTACTTTCATGATCGGCAGTTTCCGAATAATGAATACTAAAAAAACCCTGGAAACTTTTCCCAGGGTTTTTAACACATTTTATTTTTTTAACAATCTGCACCGGGATAACCACAATTTTGTGGATATCCACCGTCCGTTCTGTCAATTTGATTCAGTGGAATGGGCCTCACAATATGAAAATCCTGGATATTAGGTCCGGCCTGCAGGTTATGTGCCCTTACCCGCTCGATCAGGGTTCCTGTTCTGGCAAGGTCAAACCAACGGTGACCTTCACCATCCAGTTCTCGGCCTCTCTCATTTAATAGAAAGTCCAGTGTGGCTTCCGCAGGGCCGATCTCCATTTGGGCCTCCATACCAGGCCAGGCAGCTCTTCTGCGGATTACATTGATATCTTCAGCAGCACCTGTGGTATTTCCTTGCATGATTCTGGCTTCCGCCCGTATCAGGTAAGCATCAGCCAGACGCATAAGCGGATGATCTCTTTGACCTTGTACATGCTGCCTGTTAGGTCTCGTTGGGTCTAGCCACTTGTTTAAGGTGGGGTAAAAACGCTCACTGTACTCGTCATCGGTGAGGACCAGATAGGGAGTAGCCGCTTGCCTTTCCTGAGACCAATTGGAATCTTTTCCGGGCCCCGGAATGTAAACGGCCGTATCTCCTACGGAAAACTTGCGTTCCCCAACCAGACTAGAGGAAACGTAACCGGCATCTGCTTCCTCCTGGGACCAAACGGGAATATTTCCTTCGTTATTCGAAAACCATACATGTTTGTAGGTTTTATCATATCTGGAATCAATATCCCTGTCCCAAAGGGAAAGATGGAACGGTGTAGGCCTGAACCGTTTCCAAGGTCTCCCATTTTCGGTATCACGAGCCATGCCGGGAAGTACATCGTATTCCATCAGAAAATACAAATGCCCGCGGTGTCCCTGACCATCCAGCCCTTCATCAACTTGGTTTTTATTGTTCTGAATGGCCCAAATCACTTCACTGTTTCTTTCATTGTCGATGTCCCAGAGATCAGCAAGATCCTCCAATAACATGAAGTCGTAATTATTGATCACATTGCTCATTAACCTTTCGGCTTCCTGTGCATCTGCACTTCCCTGACCATATGGCTGGTAGGCTCTGGTCATATAGGCCTTGGCCAAAAGAAACTCTGCAGCGGGTTTGGTTGCCCTTCCATATTCCCCTTGCGTTTCAGGTAGATTTTGTACGGCAAATTGCAAATCAGGAATGATGGCCTCGCTGTAAATCTGCCCTGCTGAAGTTTTATTGGCAGTCACCTCCACGCCCTCGGTTTCTTCTAAAGACAAGTGGATATCGCCATAAAATCTGGTCAGGTTGAAATAATACAAAGCCCTGAGAAACCTTACCTCCGCAATTCTGATATTTTTTTGCTCTTCAGAAATCCCCTCAAGCGTTTGAGATCTGTTGATTACGGCATTGGCTTGGTTGATTCCCCGGTAAAAGCTTGACCAGGTGGCAGTAACGAAACCTTGTGCCGGATTCAAGCCGCCATCGTATAGATTGATGGGCTTGTGGCTGCCATCCGCTCCATTTGTGTGCACGTCAGTACCAAAGGTAGTCATGGTAAATCCCCTTTCAGGACCATAGAAAAACTTTGTTTCGGAATAGGTAGCATTGACGGCAGATTCGAAACCGCTTACCGTGGTGTAAAAAGAACCGGCAGAAACTCCTGATACCAAATCCTCTTCCAAATAGTCTTCACAGGATTGTGAAAAGAGCATTGCAAGAAATAAACTGAAAAGAGGTATATATCTATGTTTTTTCATGATTTCAGTAGTTTAAAATGAAACATTCACACCCAGAATAAATTGTCGTGCAGACGGTACCGTACCCGCATTGATATCTCCCGCCAATTCCGGATCCCAGGTATCGAAATTTGCCCAGAAAATGGGGTTTTGTGCCGTGGCATATATCCTGGCTCTGCTCATAAACAGTTTGCTTGCAAGTGTTTCAGGAATATTATAGCCCAGGGTTACATTCCTTAGTTTAACAAAACTACCGTCAAAATAACTACGGGTAGATCCATTTCTCGGGAATTCCTGATTTACATTGGGTCTTGGATTTTCATTGGTGGGGTTATCGATGGTCCAAAAATCCACATTCAGATTATTATACCTGCCAAAAAGCCCGTTGTTACTGTCATGAAACCGGCTTCTCACCATTTGACCTACGCGGTAGAAGAAGAAAACACTTAAATCAAAATTACCGACCTGTAACCGGTTGGTAATACCACCTACAAAGTCAGGCACATCCGATCCCAGGACAATCCGGTCTGCGGGAGTGATTTCCCCATCACCATCCTGATCCTTTAGTTTTATCTCTCCAGGCTCTTTTTGTTCCATTTCTCTGGCCATATCTATTTCGTCGGCTTGCCATATCCCGATTTTTTCATAGTCAAAGAATACATTGATAGGTTCGCCGATAAACCATTGGTTACCTACATCACTCATGGAATTACCGAATTCATCTTTCAATACCAATTCCACGATCTCTTCTTTGACACTGGTAATATTAAACTGAACATCCCAGCGGAGGTTAGGTCGGTCAACCGGAGTGCCATTGATAGACAATTCCACGCCACTGGATCGTGTGGCTCCTACGTTCTGAAGGATACTGTTGTACCCGGAGGTGGAGGGCAGGTTTCTGGCCAGGAGAATATCTGTAGTATTGGTCACAAAATATTCAAATGAACCGTTGATTCGGTTATTTATAATGCCAAAGTCTACACCTGCATTTACGGTAGTCGATACTTCCCATCCCAGGTCAGGATTAGGTATTTCATTTAGCCCAAAACCCAAACCAGGTACATCTCCATAGGCATAGATGGTCCTTCTTAATCTACCCAAGGTTTGGTAGGGATCTACTGAGGTATTTCCTACCTGTCCATAGGAGGTCCTAAGTTTCAATTCAGTCAGGAAACTTTGGTTGGCTAAAAAGGGCTCATCAATCATCCTCCAGCCAATGGAAGCGCCCGGAAAATAAGCCCATTTATTTCCTGGTGCCAATCGGGAAGAACCATCTGCCCTAAGAGTTGCCTGGAAAAGGTATTTTCCGTCGAGTTCATAATTGATCCTTCCCATGTAGGAACTTAGCGACCATTCCTCAAGCCTGCTGGCCAAATTGCCTTTTACCTCACCGGTACCGATGTCATAAAACAATTGGCTTTCATAGGGAAGATTGGATACCTCACTGTAATGGCGTTCAGACCTTAAACCCTGTATACTTTGAAGGAAGGTAGCCTGAATGACATGAATGTCATTAAAGGTTTTATTGAAATTCAATATATTTTCCAGGGTATAACCGAAATCAAGTTCATTTTCCAGGTTTGCACTTGCCGGTCCCCCTCTGTTGGCGTTGGTAAGGCTGCCTCTGAAATTACCCCTTCTTCTGAATCGTATATCCGGTCCGGCATTGGTCCGAAAGGTTAGTCCTTCCGCAAGCTTGACATCAAAATATACCGGCGCAAATATTCTGGTAAACCTTCTTTCATCTACATAGGCACCGGGAACCAATTCATTTAAGGGATTTGTACGAATGCCATCATTGGTAGGTAGAAACCTAAGACTGCCATCTTCATTATAGGGAACCCCTAACGGGTTGTTGGCAACGGCTTCTCCCAGTGCTGAACCGGAACCCCAGTCCTGAATGGCGGTGGAAGCTGAAAAGGAAGTTCCCATTTTAAACCGCGAACTGATTTGATGGTCCAGATTTAACCTGGCATTTATCCGTTGGTACCCCATATTGTCCACAATACCTTCCTCATCCCAATATCCTAATGATACATTAAATTGGGTTTTTTCATTTCCCCCACTTACACTGAACTGGTGATTGGTTTGGTATCCGGATTTCAATACCAGGTCTAGCCAATCTGTAGAACGGCCCAGTTCGATGGATTCCCTTTCAATGGGATCCAGGAAAACTTCCTCTTCCGGAGGAATAACACCATTCCAGCTGGCAGCCCGGGTATCCGGATCCCATCTTCTGGATTCCCTTTTCAGGGCAGCAAATTGCTCTCCGTTCATCATGTCTACCCGGCTTGTGGTATTGGAAACTCCATAGTAACCATCGTAGGTTACCGTGGTGACTCCGGTGTTGCTGCCCCTTTTTGTTGTGATGATGACCACTCCATTGGCTCCCCTTGAACCATAGATGGCAGTGGCTGCAGCATCTTTCAGGACCTCCATGGACGTAATATCCTGCGGGTTGATATCAAAAATTGAAGAAGAAGCACTGGTTTGGGGAATACCGTCAATCACATACAACGGATCGTTTCCTGCAGAGATGGACCTTCGGCCCCGGATCAATATTTGTGGATTTTGACCCGGACGGCCACCTGATGAAACCACATCCACACCGGCAACCTGCCCCTGCATGGCCTCAACAGCCGAGGCGACGGGAATTTCCCTGATGGATTTTTCATCCAGGGAAGCAATGGCACCCGTCACATTTCTCTTTTCCTGAGTACCATACCCCACTACTATCACCTCTTCCAGGTTGGAAAGGTCTTCTTCCAAAACCACATTGAAGGTAGTTTGAGAACCAACGCTTATTTTTTTAGTCTGATAGCCAATAAAGGAAATGACCAGGACATCCCCTTGCTCAGCATCGAGGGTAAAATTACCATCGATATCCGTGGCGGTACCAGTACCCTTTCCTTCGATTAGAATAGTGGCACCGGGAATCGGCTCTCCGCTTGCGTCTTTTACCGTACCGCTTACCTGTTCATAAAAAGCGGCCGATTTCACGGCCGTTCCGGTATCAGTAATGTTGATAGCAGTAGCCATTAAGGGCAACAAAAACAGGCATTGTATCCATAGAAACAAAGCCCAGTTTTCTAGCCCCATAGATCGTAATCTAAGTAGTAATCTTTTCATAATAAATTTTGGGTTTAATTAATAGATGTGTAATTATCAAAGTTAATTACCAACTTTTCGGGGTGTTACATAGGCAGGTGTTTTAATAATTTTGACAGTATTTAAAATATAGTTATCCTTTCTGTGCAGATTTTCCGGACAATCCGACCACCAAAATTGACGTTTTGTGGAATCGATTGCATTGGCAAAATTAGCTTTGCGGCAAACCGTTTAAATCAATTATTTTCCGCTGTACATTTTTTGGAATTTTAATTATAGAGAAAAAAGAATCGGTACGAAAATTTTTTCTGAAATTTTTATCGTTTTCCCGGGAAAAAAAATTGAAGCAATAAGAAAAGAAGGATTCATCAATTTTAAAAAAATAAAATTTTGCGAAAAAGAAATCGATTCACTTATATAGATAGGTTAAAACCCCGTTTTTTCCACCCTTTTCGGTATTCTACTGGTCTTTCTATAAAAGCCTGACTTGCAATACGAACGAATCAATTCTCTTCGATTGGTTTTTCATTGGTCAATAAGGGAATCCTGATAAGTTAGCCGGTACATCCCTCTTTATTGCGCTTGATTTTTCCACTTGTATTTTTGTTCTAACAGGGGTATGCCAAACGTATCGGATTGCCTCTCCTCCGTAATGTAAAAGCCTTCCTGTAAGTACAGATGAGCTGCCGCTTTCAGATTAGAGGTGGTCCATAGGTAGATTTCAGAATAGTCATTAGCCCGTACATGGTTCATAAACTGGCGGAAAAGAAACCTTCCCAATCCTTTTTTGCGGTACTCCGGACAGGTAATAAAATAACGTAGCTGACCCGAATCCGCTCCTCTATGTACCAAGGCAATAAAGCCTATTGCTTGTGGGCCTTTTTTAGCGATCCAGATTGCATCTTTACCCGGCTCAAACTGGCAGACAAAATCAGCAAAGGTTCTGGCCACGTATTTTTCGAATCCCAGGCCAAACCCATATTCTTCGAAATAGAGTTTCCCGTGTAAAGCGATAATACTGCCGATATCGCCGGCTTCAAGTTGGTTTGAAACGTGAATACCTTCAATACCGGAGGGCGCAATAAAAGTCATAGTAGCAGGGAAGTAAGTGATTTCATAAACGAGGCATGCAGTACTATACGAGCTTGAATGTACTTTAGGAAGTGTAAAAAATCAAAATTAATCCGCAGAAAGGAAGAAAAGGGATAGGTCAGGGATCTATTGCCGGGCGTATTCTACGTAATTTTGTTGCTTCTGCGATGAATATCCTGTAACTTGAGCTATTCATACCGAGTGGTTTTTTGCTGCAAGACAGCGTCTTTTTAAATGTAATAACCAATTAAACCCATAAAACAAGATGAGTCAGATTGATGTCAATTTCCAGGATGCCCAACAGGCATTTCTACAATTAAAGACTATAAATAAAAATAAGCTGGCAGATTTCCTGGAGGAAATGGCCAAACAGATAGATGGAATTCGTGATGATTTGATTCCTGCTGCTGCCAGGGAGTCCCATTTACCGGAGGGCCGGATTACCGGAGAGTTGGGTAGAACCTTAGGGCAGATCAGGCTATTTGCGCAGTTAGTGTCAGAAGGAAGCTGGGTAGAAGCCACCATTGACCGGGCAGACCCGGAAAGAAAACCGGCTCCCAAGCCGGATATCCGGCGGATGCTAAAGGCGATAGGTCCGGTAGTGGTATTTGGAGCGAGTAATTTTCCCCTGGCCTTTTCTACTGCCGGCGGGGATACCGTTTCCGCATTGGCATCAGGCTGTCCGGTCATCTATAAAGCGCATCCGGCCCATCCGGAGACTTCCCGCATGGTGGCCGAATCAATTAAGGATGCCGTAAGAATCAGCGGACTACCTAAAGGTACCTTCCAACAGGTAGAGGGAGGAATAGATGCCGGCCAGCAATTGGTTGTACATCCCTTGGCAAAAGCCGTTGCCTTTACCGGATCCTTTCGGGGAGGAAAAGCCCTTTTCGATGCCTGCAACGCCAGGGAAAACCCCATTCCGGTGTTTGCAGAGATGGGAAGTGTTAATCCCATCGTTGCCTTTGAAGGGTATCTTTCCGGGCAACTGGAGGCGGCGGCTTCGGCCTACTCCGGATCGCTAACCTTAGGCGTGGGACAGTTCTGCACGAATCCGGGCCTTATTTTTATTCCCAAATCAAAAGAGGAAGCATTTTCCAAAGCGGTTTTGAACAACTTAAAGGAGGTAAGTGGCGCGCCGATGCTACATGAAGGGATCTGTCACAGCTATTACCAGGCACTGGAAACGCTCTCTCAATCCAAAGAGCTGACCTGGCTACTTACTTCGGAACCATCCGAATTGCTGACCGGAAATGCGGCACTGGCCAAGGTGAAAGCCAAGGACTGGCTCGAAAATGAAGCCTTTCAGGAAGAAGTTTTTGGACCTTTTGGTATCATGGTGGTTTATGAAAACGAAGCCCAGCTAAAGGAATTGGCTGAAAAACTGAAAGGGCAGTTAACCTGCACGGTTTGGGCAGAAGTTGGGGAATTGGAAAAAAATGCTCCTTTCCTCAGCCTATTGGAAGAAAAGTGTGGCAGGATATTGTTTAAAGGAGTTCCTACCGGAGTAGAGGTGGGACATGCGATGCAGCATGGAGGCCCTTTTCCTTCTACTACCGACAGCCGGAGTACTTCCGTAGGCACCTACGGCATCAAACGATTTGCCAGGCCGGTGGCTTATCAGGACATGCCCAAGCAACTTTTGCCGGAAGCTTTAAAGGACGAAAATCCTCTTGGCATTATGAGAAAGGTGGATGGAAAGTGGGAAGCATAAGATCACAATCTCTGTATTAAATCACAGCTATCCGGCACCCGAAGGCGAGCCGGATAGCCTTATCTTTTTGAAATTATATCCCGATTTTAGACTTTCCCTTGCTGAACGCTAGATTACGGGAGTCGGTTGGTTTCACGCCACGGCCGCAGGAGAGGCGGGACGAGCGCAGCGGGATGCGATGTGGAAGGTTTGCTATATCTAATTTCCAGACAAAAAAGAAAGGGGATTTCCTTCCTGGCTAATTTGGGTTCTACAAAAATACCACGTCTTTCACCACTCCTTTGCCATATTTATTTTCAATCAGGAGCAGGATTTTGGATTTGTTCATCATCATCTCTTTTTTCAGCGGTCCGGAACTGATTTTGGCATAAAGGACTTTTTGCCGAATTGAAAGATGTTGGGTTCGCGAGGCCACTGTTTTGCCCATGAGCTGTTCCCATTCCTGAATCACCGTTTTCTCTGAGAAGGTATCCTTAAGCCGGTAGGCCTCCAGAAGCTCTTCGAATACTTCTTTCAGTGGAGCGGTAGTGTGGGTTCGTTGGCTTCCTGTAGGATATTTTTTCATGGAATAAAGATACGTGGAAAGCTTCAGATAAATAAGGCGGATGCCAGGTAATCTGCCAGTAATTTTCCCCGGTCGGTCAGAGTAATGGTCTCCCCATCCAGGTGGATCAATCCCTGCGCTTGAAAATCGTTCAATATCTTTTTCTTTTCGGTAAGGATATCCCAGTCATAATGCTCCTTCAGGAATCCTGTTTTTGTTCCCCAGATAGTTCTCAGAGAGGTAAGCAGGTATTCGTTGATCCGGTCTTCTCTCGATAGTTTGGATTCCTGGAAGGGGAGCTGCTTATTTTGAAGCATTTTGATGTACCGGGCGTTATTGGCCACATTGTGTCCTCGGTTTTGTCCGTCAAAGGAGTGGGCAGCGGGGCCTATACCCAGGTAAGGGACCCCTTTCCAATAGTTGCTGTTGTGGAGGGAAAAGGCATTATTTTTGGCAAAATTCGAAATTTCATATTGAATATACCCGACCGGAGCCAGGGTTTGCTGGAGGATTTCAAATTGCTCGGCCTGAAAATCTTCAGAAGCGGCATCAAATTTCCCCTTTTTTTGCCAGATGCCCAGGGCTGTATTTGGCTCAATGGTTAGGCAATAGGCACTGATGTGGTCCGGGGCCAATTCCAGGGTTTTTGCCAGGTCCTGTTGCCAAATAGAATGATCGGCGTGAGGATATCCATAGATCAGGTCCATGGTCAGGGTTTTAAATCCAGCGGACCGGGCTTTTTCCAGGGCGGCAAAGGACTGGACGGCATGGTGGGAGCGGTTGTAAAAGCGCAGCACTTCATCGTTAAAACTCTGAATGCCGATGCTCAACCGGTTTATCCCCAATTTTAAATAGGCTTCCAGCTTTTCTTCCTCCAAATCGTCCGGATTGGCTTCCAGGGTAACTTCCTTTAGCTGGCAATCGTAATTTTCCCGCACGGTTTGGTAGATTTTCCGGATTTCTTCGGTAGGTAAAATGGAGGGAGTCCCCCCTCCAAAATACAGGGATTCGATAGGAGTATTATGGGGCAGGTAGGATTTTCTCAGTACCAGTTCCCGGCATAATTCGGCCACCAACTGGGACGTGTTGGTAAGGTTGGTACTGAAATGAAAGTCACAATAGTGACAGGCCTGAAGGCAAAAAGGGATGTGAATGTATATGCCAGCCATAAGTAGTTCTGATTGAAGAAGGGGGAAATTTTGAACCGATACCATTGGGGAAGTATTCCTTGAGTCGTCGCGGCGTACCCATTTCCTGGTACAAAGCTAAAGATTCTTAGGATCAGGATTTAGTTTTTGCAAAGAATTGACTTATTTTTGAATCCAATTGAAAATAAAACCCTATGGCTATACAAACGAATTTGTCCAGAATAACCTTTTTGCTTGCCTTTCTTTTTATGGCACCGGCCTCATTTCTGCTGGCTCAAATGGAAATAAAAAAAAGCCTGGTACCCAGGGATGCAGCGTTAGAAAAGGTAGGTGAGGGATACAGTTTTACCGAAGGTCCCGCCGTGGACAGGGAAGGGAATGTTTATTTTACAGATCAGCCAAACAATAAAATTTATAAGTGGAAGTTTTCGACGGGAGAAATTACGGTTTTCTCAGATGAGGCAGGCAGGTCAAACGGATTGTATTTCAATCGGCAGGGAGATTTGATTGCCTGTGCCGATATGGAAAACGAGTTGTGGTCCTTTGATATGGAAGGCAATCACGAGGTGCTTTTGGAAAATTTTAAAGGGAATAAATTAAATGGCCCCAATGATTTATGGATTCGTCCTCAAGGCGGCATTTACCTGACGGACCCTTTGTACGCAAGAGACTACTGGGATAGAGATCCGGAAATGCAGCAGGATGGGCAGCACCTCTATTACCTGAGTGACGATAGGTTACAGTTTTTCAGAGTGGATGAAAATCTGGTGCAACCCAACGGACTCGTAGGAACACCCGACGGGAAAAAGCTATATGTAGCAGATATTGGGGATGATAAAACCTATGTGTACGACATTGAAGAAGACGGGTACCTAACCAACAGGCAGTTATTCGTGGAAATGGGTTCCGATGGAATGACCATTGATAATAGAGGGAACGTTTACCTGACAGGTAAGGGAGTTACCATTTTTAACAGCAAAGGGGATCAAATCGGGCACATTCCCATAGATGCGAACTGGACGGCAAATGTATGTTTTGGTGCAGGAGACAGAAAGACCTTGTTTATTACTGCAATGGATGCGGTATACACCTTTCCCATGAAGGTAAGGGGTGTTTGGTAAAGTGCTCAAAGGCGCTGTTTTTATATTTTTTGCTGACCGGACTGGTACTTTCTACGCAGGCTCAGGATTCGACCTACAAACTCAGTCTTGAAATTTCTGAAAACGGGAGGCTGTTACAGCGTTCGGAGCGTACGTTTCCCGATAGTCTGGCCATATATGACCACGCAAAGCGATTAATCGATTCCCTGCAGTGGCAGGGATACCTGAATGTTGAGGACAGCCTGGTGTTCTTAACGGAAAGAAAAGCACATCTTTTACTGGAAACGGGCCCGGAATTTTATTGGTTGTATCTGGAGAAAGGAAATCTGGAACCCTGGATGCTGGGCAGCGCTGCTTTCTCCCGAATCCATTTTCAGGAGCGGCCATTTCGGTTTGGAGAGGTAAGGCAGCTTATCGAAGAGGTGTTGGAGACAGGGCAAAATGAGGGCTATCCATTTATTGCGGTGAATCTGGACAGCCTGACGGTGAGTGAAAAACAGGTAGGAGCACGAATTAACGTAAACAAGGGCCCCTGGATTGCTTTTGACACCCTTCAAATAAGCGGTAGTTCCAGAACCCAGCCCCTTTACCTGGCCAGAAAATTAAAGCTGCTTCCCGGAGCGCCTTTTTCCCAAAAAAAACTGGATCAGGCCGTATCCCGGCTGGGAAATATCCCCTATATCCGGCTAGATGGCAGTCCTGAACTCTCTTTTCAAAACGAAGAAGCGACGGTATACCTGCCGGTAACCGACCGAAAAATCAACACATTAGATGGTATTATCGGCCTGCTGCCAAACGAGGTAGAAGCGAATAAATGGCTGGTAACCGGGCAATTTGATGTGCAACTCTATAATGTTTCTGGTAAAGGAAGGGACTACCTGCTAAACTGGCAGCGGCTCAGCCAGTATTCGCAAAACCTGACAATTGAAGCCAGAGAACCATTTGTCCTTGGTTCTCAATTGGACCTGGGCCTGGCTTTTTCTTTTCTTAAAGAGGATACCACTTTTTTAAACCGGGAGTTTAATGTAACCATTGGCATGCAACTCTCCCCAAAAATCGATCTGAGTTTTTTCGGCAAAAGGCAAGCGGGAGACTTACTGGACGTGAGCAGGTATGAGGAAGCGAATGAACTTCCTGATATTGCCGATTTCCGTTATAATAATTATGGTACCACCCTACGCTTCAATGATGTCGACGATGTGTTGATGCCCAAAAATGGGTGGAGAGGTTCGTTTATGGCTGGGATCGGGAATAAGAAGCTGGTAGAAAATACCGGATTACCGCAGGCCCTGTACGCGGAGGTTAAAAGAAACACCATCCAATATTACCTTCAGGGAAATGTGGAACGGTATTTATTGTGGCGGCGAAAACTAAGCACCAAATTGGCCATGAATGGGGGCGAAATGTATAATTCCAACTTGTTTTTGAATGATTTATTCCGCCTGGGAGGTTTGCAAAGCATTCGGGGGTTCAACGAAAACTATTTCTTTGCCAGCCGGTATCTGTATTTCACCGTGGAGCCCCGGTATTATATCAGCGATGAATCGTATTTTCTATTGTTTTCAGACCTGGGCATGCTGGAAAATAGGGTTACAGGGCGGCCGACAGAATGGCCATTGGCGTTTGGTGGGGGATTAAGTTTGGAAACCAACGGGGGTATCTTTACTTTCGTTTACGCCTTGGGGCAGGCCTCTGATCAGCCCATAGGTTTTTCGTACTCAAGGATTCATTTTGGTTTTACCGGTCGTTTTTAATGAAAAGAAGCATTCAGTTATTTTTAGTAATGGGTTTCTTCTGCTTGTGTCAGGGGATGCCAAGGGTTGGAATCGCACAGGTATTACTCAATTATGATCCGGATATACAGCTTCAAAAGCAGGGATTTAATCTGGCCCCAAACGAAGCAGCTTTTGTATGGGTAGTGCCGGGTTCTTTCCCGGAGGCTACCTGGAGAATTGCTATTCCAAAGGATGCCGGATTATTCATCGGGGAGGAGTTATGGATGATTGCCGATCGGGATACATTGGTGTTTTTAGAAAGCCAAAAGTTGGAATCCAGCGAGGGAACCGATGGGAAAGTAAAAATAGCTGCCAGAAAAAAGGGGATTGACCTGGGGGAATTTTCGGTAAAGAAGGGGTTTTTTGCTTCTCCGTCCGAGATACCCGGAATCTCAGACGGGCAGCTAAGTAAAAGGAAGAAAGATGAAGTGAAGGAGTTTTTTTTTATTGCCATTGTGGTTTTATTATTATTCATAGCGCTTTTCAGGCTGTTATTTCCTTCCATTTTTGGCATTTTCTGGAACCCGGCCGGTATTTTTGCCTTTGAAGATCTATGGGAATCCGTGGGTTTTTCGAAAATCTATTCGGCTGAACTTCTTTTTTACCTGATTGTAATCAACCTGGGCGTGGGTCTGATGGCCCTTTTGGGGATTCATTTATTTGAAGTAGAATTGTTTGGGTACCTTTTCGAAAAGGACATCGAAACGATGGTGTACCTATGGCTCGTGATAAGCCTGGTATTGACCCTGCTGACCTTTTTTAAGTTTCTCTGGTTGGGGATTCACACCTTTATCTTCGATTTACCTAAGGTGGCACTTCCTCATTTTTTCTATTTATTGAAAGTTAGCGGATTTGGATTGTTGATGGTGTTGGGACTGACGGTGGTATTCTATGCCAATCAGTTGATACCTGGAACGATTAACATGGAAATCCTTTACTATTCTTTTCTAGGAGTGTATACCCTGGGAATTATTGGCTTGTCCATCTGGATGTACAAAAAAAATGGTTTTAATAATTATCATTTATTTTCTTACCTTTGCACCTCTGAATTAATCCCCTTTTTGGTGATTTGTAAATTGCTCCTAGGGTAAAGGAAAAAAAAGTAAAATGACGCAATCAACAAAAGACAGATTAAACCGGGTTAGAAGCATTTTGGTATCGCAGCCGAAACCCGCTGATGAACGTTCGCCTTATTTTCAATTAGCAGAAAAATACAAAATCAAAATTGATTTCAGGCCTTTTATTCAGGTGGAACCGGTTTCTATTAAGGATTTCAGAAAGCAAAAAATTGAGATATTAAAGCATACTGCCGTAATTTTCACCAGTAGGAATGCCATCGATCATTTCTTTGGGATCTGTCAGGAGTTGAAGATCGAAATGCCAGCGGACATGAAATACTTTTGTATTTCTGAACAGACTGCCCATTACCTTCAAAAATACATTGTCATCAGGAAGCGGAAATTATTTGTAGGAAACCGGACTGCTGCGGACCTATTCGATTTCTTTAAGAAGCATAAATCAGAAAAATACCTGTTCCCTTGTTCGGATATTCGGAAAGAAGATATTCCAGACTTTTTGAGCAAAAACAACATTGAATTTACAGAGGCGATCATCTATCACACAATAGCGGCGGATTTATCGGACCTGAAAGATATTAAGTACGATATTCTGGCATTTTACAGTCCATCCGGGATCAAATCTCTTTTTCAGAATTTCCCTGATTTTGAACAGGGCAAAACCCGAATAGCTGCCTTTGGCCCCACCACTGCTCAGGCGGTAAAGGAAATGGACTTAATTCTTGATATTGAAGCACCCCTGCCAAATGCACCCAGTATGACAGGGGCATTGGAGCTTTACATAAAAAAAGCGAACAAAATCTGATTTCTTTTAATCTTTTTTAAGGTAAAGTCAGTTTAAATGTGTAGAATAGATTTTCCAATGCAAAATTTCTTTTACACATGACCATTAAAACTTACCTGCTATTTTGTGTGTTTTCTGGTGCTGCCATTCTGGGGTTCAGTCCTTACGCATTCAGCCAGCAGGACGCACAGTTTACCCAATACATGTATAATGGTCTTTTTTACAATCCGGGATTTGCAGGAAAAGATGCCGGATACAGCATTTCTGCCCTTCATCGAAGTCAATGGTTGGATTATACCACCAGTACCGGAGCGGGAGGAGCTCCAACCACCCAGTTACTTTCAGCATCCGGGAGGATGAAAAAGATTCCCTTGGGTTTTGGCTTGGTGGCCGTAAATGATGCCATTGGGCCTTTCACCAATCAGGAGGTTAATCTTTCTTTGGCCTACCACCTTCCCATTGGGAGGGGAATACTGAGCATGGGGGCCACCGGAGGTTTTTTTTCCAGCACGATCCGGTACGATGAGTTTTTACCCGTAAACCCGGATCCGACCATTCCCTCTGCGGGGAACGAAAATCAGGGAAGTCCAAACGTATCGGTAGGCCTGCTCTACGATAGGGGTAGCTTTTACCTGGGGCTAAGTAGCCGCAACCTTAATGAACCGGGATTTGATTTCGGAGATGGTAGCCTGGCAAACCGTTTGGAGAATCATCATTATGTATTGGCGGGGTATCGCATAAACACTTTTGCTCAATTAACCGTTGAACCAAGTATATTAGTAAAATCAATAGCCCTGAATAATTTTTCTTATGACATCAGCGTTATAGGCACGTACAATAAAAAAATAAGTTTGGGATTGGCTTACAGAGGTGAAGAGTCCGCTTCCGTGTTGTTGGGATACAGTCTGTTAAGAGATAATTCCCTCAGGTTGGGTTACGCATTCGATTTGGTAGTTGGAGGATTGGAAGCAAAGTCTCCTTCATCCCATGAGTTTATGTTGACCTACAATTTACCACAGGTTTCGAAACAAATAGAACGGATGATTCAGAGAACACCAAGATTTAGATTCGATTAGTTGAAACTTTATTAAAAAAATCCTTGTGTTTTTCTGATAAAATCTGTTAAATTTCGAATTGGTTATTTGTTTAAATGGTTGAAAATGAATGTAGTTAATTTAATGTCATTTATGTTTAAAAAAATGAATCAGCGCTTTTTTACCCTGATTTCGGGTCTGGTAATAATGGCATTACTTCAGGGTTGTGGGCTTTTTGGGAACAAAGGTACCTCCAGTGAAAAACTCAACCGTAGAGGTGAAGTGACAGGGGTTCCCAAACGTTCGGGCTGGCAGCAAGCCTTGCCCTATGAAATGGCCCCGGTGAAGGCTGGAACTTTTTGGATGGGGCAGTCTGACGAAGACATTGCATTAAGCATGTCTTCTATGAATAAGCAAGTAACAATTTCGGAGTTTTACATGGATAAGTACGAAGTGTCCAATAACAAATACCGACAATTTTTAGATGCTGTTCGTATGGGTGAACTGGCATTGGGTACGCCCACTACGCAGGCAGAGGCGCCGGAATTTGTATTGGAAGAGTTGCTTCCGGATACGACGGTTTGGTCGACAAGTTTTACACACCATTATGGAGACCCACTGATGGAGTATTACTTTGATCATCCGGCTTTTGATGATTACCCTGTGGTGGGGATCAGTTGGGATCAGGCCAAGCAATTTTGTGAGTGGAAGTCCTATCATATGAACGCCAATGACGAGTCTGAGTTTGACATGCCCAAGTTTCGACTTCCTTTTGAATCAGAGTGGGAGTACGCAGCCAAGGGCGGAAAAGAAATCGCCAAATACCCCTGGGGTGGTCCTTACCTGAAGAATAGAAGAGGCTGTCTGATGGCTAATTTCAAACCCGGAAGAGGAAATTACATCGACGATGGATTTGCCTACACCGCTCCGGTAGATGCCTTTGCACCAAACGGATTTGGTTTATACAATATGGCGGGAAATGTAGCCGAATGGGTAGAAGATGCCTATAACCCAGCAGCCAATGCCTTAATTTGGGATATGAATCCGACTTATAAAGATTCTACGGAAACCAGAAAAGTAGTCCGGGGAGGATCCTGGAAAGATGTCGCCCACTTTTTAGAAACCAGTGCCCGGAATTACGAATACCAGTATGTTCAGACGGCTCATATTGGTTTCCGAACCGCCATGACCTACATAGGACGGTCAGGCTCCATGGATGTAAAATCCAATAGAAGAAGTAGAAGATAATTTAGCTTAATCACATATACCTCAAACGATTCCTTACTTAACGTTTTTTTAAATTATGTCAACAGAAAATAACACCTTTGCTTATAAGTTTTATGGCTCTATCATGCCTAAGATTTATGGAATTGGAGCTGCAGTAGTAATTCTTGGAGCTATGTTTAAGATTTTGGATTGGCCATTTGCATCTCTGATGATCGGTGTGGGTCTGACCACGGAAGCATTGATTTTCTTTTTATCTGCATTCGAGCCCAAAAGCGAGGAAGTGGACTGGTCCAAGGTCTATCCGGAGCTTGCCGGAAAAGAAGGTGGAAAATCACCAGCAAGGGCCGCCAGGCCTAGCACGGATCAAACGGCTCAAAAAATGGATGAGCTACTTGAAAAGGCAAAGATTGGTCCCGAGCTTTTGGAAAGTTTAGGCAAAGGCATGCAAAATCTGGCAAGTACAACCGAGAAATTAGGCACCCTTTCAGATGCTACCGTCGCCACTCAGGAATACGCTGATAATGTGAAGAAAGCTTCCAAATCCCTGGTAGATATTAATGATTCTTACAGCAAAACGGCCTCTGCGCTGGCTGAAATGTCTTCTGCATCCGAGGATGCCAAAGCTTATCGGGACCAGGTGGTCAATGTTACCAGAAGCCTTTCCGCACTGAATAATGTATACGAGGAGGAATTGAAAGATTCCAACATGCACGCAAAAACCATCAGTAAATTTTATTCCAACGTCACCGCAGCCATGGAAGGCATTGCTGAAGCTGGAAAAGAAACCGAAACTTTTAAAACCGAACTGGCGAAACTCAATCAAAATGTCAATTCCCTGAACAAGGTGTATGGTGGCATGCTTTCAGCAATGAAGGGTTGATTTCGTTGATTGCAGTTCTTATTTATTTTAATCTCAGAAAATATAAAATAGCTTATGGCGGGTGGTAAAGAAACACCAAGGCAGAAGATGATCGGGATGATGTACCTGGTCCTGACTGCTCTATTGGCACTACAGGTGAGTAACCAGATCCTTCAGAAGTTTATTCTGATCAACGATGGTTTGGAACGAACCTCAACGAATTACATTCAGAAGAATCAGTTTTCTGTAAACATCATTTCTTCTACCGTAGAACAGCAGGGAAATAACCCGGTGGACATCCCTAAAGTGGAAGCAGCCAGGGAAATCCGGGAAAAAAGCTCGGATCTCTACAGCTACCTGGAAGAGGCGAAAAGCTTGCTTATCGAGCAGTCTAACGCCATTAATGATGAAGGAAATTTCAAAACTTCGGCACTTAAAAACACCGATATTCCTGGAAACCTTTTTAACAACAACCGGCTTGGGTATGAGATGCAGGAAAAACTGAATGAATTTCCTGAAGAGCTCAACCAGATCCTTGCCGACTTAAACATTTCCAGCTCTTTTGAGAAAATTGCCAAGGATGCCAGTGAAATTGATCTGTTTAAGAATGATGTAGATGTCAACTATAAAGATTATGTCAACCTTAATTATGTAAAATCTCCAATTGGAGCAGTGTTGGCCATTATCAGTCAGCACCAGAATGAAGTGTTGAATATCGAAAGTGAAGCGTTGACTGCGATTACCAACTCCCTCGGATCCTTTATTTTCGAAGCGGATAAATTGAAAGCGCAAGTAGCGGCTAATTCGAATGTGGTAGCAGCAGGAACTACATTTGAGGCAGAAATGTTTCTGGCCTCTTCCTCTTCCTCCACCGAGTTAAAAATGACTGCGGACGGTAGGGAAATACCGGTGGAAGCTGGTTTTGGTAAGATTCAATTTCCGGTAGCGCCGGCTTCGAATTACGATGATCGGGGACTTGCTCCGAGAACACTAACAGGTGAAATTATCGTTCCGATAGGCGGGCAGGACAGTGTGTTCACGATCAATTACGATTACTTTGTCGCCGAGCCGGTGATAAAGGTTAGTTCAGAGGTAGTCAATCAATTATACGCGGAATGCGCCAATGATTTGGTGATTGAAGTACCTGCCCTGGGCAATTCATACGCCCCTGAATTTTCCGTTTCCGGTGGTCAGGCCATCAAAGGATCCCGGCCTTCAGATGTTACCGTTATACCCGGAGCATCCGGTAATGTAAACATCACGGTTTCCAGCGGAGGTAATAGAATCGGTACCGTTGAATACGACATCAAGCCAGTTCCGGCGCCTACCATTCAGCCTTATGTTGGCGATACACAGGTAGATGAACAGAACCCCTATGCTGCCAATGCCTTGACAAATCTCCAAATCAGGGCGGTACCAGAACCTACCTTTGGAAGGACCATGCCGAATGATGCCAACTTCGAGGTAACGGCCGGAGAAGTTAGGCTGGTAAGAAATGATGTGCCGCGGGAAAGTGTAAATATCACCGGACAGAATGTGGCAGTAAGAAACTTATTGGCCCAGGCACAGAGCGGTGACCGGCTGATTATCATTGCCAGGGAAGTTACCCGTACCAATTTCAGAGGCAACAAGATCAGAAGCGCTGTTAATGACATTTCACAAATCTCCATCAGGTAATAAATCATCGTTTGGAGCGTTTTAGAATTAAATGAAAGAAAACATGAATGTATCCAATAAACCATTCGCAAATTTTTGGCTGTTATTTCTGGCACTGAACCTGCTGGCCTTGCCTGCTTTTTCACAGAACACCAACACCCAAAACCCGAATATGGAGATGGGAGATACCGAGTTTGAAATCGATACAACGTATTCGGTACTTCCCATAAGAGAAGCAGATAAAATGTACCAGGTCGGGGTCTGGCGACGAATTGATTTGAGGGAGAAATTTAATCTTCCCCTCTATGGTACCGGTGGACTTAAGTCGGATGGCATTATGATGAACATTTACAATGCCATTGTGAACGAAAATGCCTTTGAGATTTTTGCGGACGAGGAGTTTACTCAGCCCCTTTCCATTAGTGAGTTTCAAACGAACTTTCTTACAGCCGAAAATGGCGATAGTATTTTTGTGAAAGACGTTTATTACCTGGATTTTCGGGAGGATTTTGTGTTTGATAAGCACCGCTCCGAAGTAAAGTTTGATGTAAAATACCTGGAGTTGGTCATGCCATCGGAAACAAACTCTGGTGCCGGGCAGAAATCCATTGCGTTTATCCGGTACAAAGATTTTTATAATTATTTTGACGATATGGAAAAGGGCCGCTGGCTGAATTTTCAAAATACGTCCAAGCATTTACCCTACAGCCAGGCGTTTGATTTGCGATTATTCAGATCCGTGGTCAGGAAATATACCAATCCGGACAATGCTCTGATCGTAGATATGATCGATGCGGAAAATCCAAATGTTGAATTGCAGGCCTTTTTAAATTCCCTGGAATTTGAATATGACCTGTTGGAATGGGAAAATAACTTATGGGAGTGGTAAGCAAATTGCTCTCCATGCATAGAAAAAGCGGCTTTCAAAAGAAGGTCGCTTTTTTTTATGGATGCAGGGCAGCGTGAATTTTTTCCGCTTTATCCTTTCCGGCAATACCGGTAAGTTGATCCAGGCTGGCGTTCTGAATGTTTTTGAAGGATTTAAAATGCTTCAAAAGTTTCTGAGCTGTATGTTCTCCGATACCTTCTATGCCCGTTAATTGGGAATTGAGCGCTCCCTTACTTCTCAAGTTACGGTGAAAGGTAATCGCAAACCGGTGCGCCTCGTCCCTAATTCGCTGGATCAGTCGCAGCGATTCGGATTTTTTATCGATATAGAGGGGATAGATATCTCCCGGAAAATAGATTTCCTCCAAACGTTTGGCGATGCCAATGATGGGGATTTTCCCATATAGATCGAGTCGCTTGAGTGCTGCGACAGCCGAAGACAATTGCCCCTTTCCCCCATCGATTACTACCAATTGGGGTAGGGCCACTTCTTCCTGAGCCATCCTTTTGTACCTTCTGTAAACGACCTCTTCCATACTGGCGAAGTCATTAGGCCCCGTTACAGTTTTGATGTGGTAATGCCGGTATTCTTTCTTGGCTGGTTTCCCATCCTTAAAGCAAACCATACTAGCTACGGGGTTACTGCCTTGTATATTGGAATTGTCAAAGCACTCGATATGCGTTGGCAACTCGCTCAAGGATAGGTCTTGCTGAAGTTGCAGAAGCACCCTGTTTTTTTTGTCTTTGGTCTCTCCTGCCAGTAAGGCCTTTTCCTTTTTGTAGTACAAGGCATTTTTTAAACTTAAATCAATCAGTTTTCGCTTGTCGCCAATTTTAGGCAGGGTTAGGTGTAAGCCTTCCGGAGAATCCTCAAATTCCACATTGACCAATACTTCCCTGGCATCACTTTGAAACTGGTCCCGCAGCCTCACGATAGCGGTAAGAAGTAGCTCCTGATCCGTTTCGTCCAGTTTCTTTTTAAGTTCGACCGTTTTGCTAAGGGTGATGGCACCATTTTTTATCCGTAGGTAGTTCACAAAGGCAAACTTTTCTTCGCTGACTATGGCAAACACGTCCAGACTATCGGCATTGGGATTGATTACCAGTGATTTGGCCTGGTATTTTTCAAGCAGGTCCAGTTTTTCTTTATACCGATGTGCCGTTTCATAATGCAGCGCCGCTGCGGCTGCCTGCATGTGTTCCTTAAAAAAACTCTTGGCGATTCCCAGGTTTCCTTTTAGAATATTTCGCGCTTGTTCGATATCTGCCAGGTAGTTTTTTTCATCCTGCAACCCTTCACAAGGTCCCTTGCAGTTTCCCAGATGGTACTCCAGGCAAACCTTGTATTTGGAAGCGGCTATCTTTTCAGGAGCCAGGTCTAGTTTACAGGTCCTGATGGTGAAAAGGGAAAGAATAAGGTCGAGCACATTATTCATCGCCTTGACACTGGCAAAAGGTCCATAATAGGTGCCCTTAGAGGGGATTACCCTGCGGGTAGGGTAGATTCTGGGAAAGGGTTCATCCGTAAGCAGCAGGTACGGATAGGTTTTGTCGTCTTTAAGCAAGACATTGTACCTGGGCTGCGATTTTTTAATCAGGTTATTCTCCAGCAGCAGGGCATCAAACTCCGAATTCACAATGGTGATTTCGATGGTATGGATTTCCCTTACCATCCTGCGGGTTTTTTGGTTAAGGCCGGTGCTTTTGCTAAAATAGCTACCGACCCTTTTTTTCAGGCTCTTGGCTTTCCCTACATAAATGAGCTTACCTTCTTTGTTGTAGTATCGATAGACCCCGGGGAGGTCCGGAAGCTGCTGATGTTCCGTTGGAAGATACGATGGAGAATGCATGTCCATAGAGACAAAATCATTGCGTTTTTGAAATCAATGCATACCCGATTGATCAGAAATCCGTACTGGTAGCATCATAATCAAATTCCTGGTATTCGTCCTGATTCAGGTCGTATTTGGAACAATCGATCTCTATGCTTAATGGCCTTTCAGGTTTAGGGAAAGGTCCTTTGGTGATGTCCAGGTTAGGATCCTCGTAAACTTTGGTCATAAACTTTGACCAGATGGGGCGCGCGGTTCTGGAACCCTGCCCGTTGAGCCAGCTTCTGAAATGGATGGCCCGGTCATCGCCTCCTACCCATACACCACTAACAAGGTCTTTGGTAATGCCCATATACCAACCGTCAGAGGCATTTTGGGTGGTTCCGGTTTTCCCACCTATTTCATTTCCTTCATCCCGGATATTTCTTGGAAGTCCCTGACTTGTACCTCCCTCTTCCTCTGTTCCTCCACGAAGCATGTACACCATGATATAGGCATCTTCTTCACTCATGGCCGGTCGTTTTCGAGGGATAAACTGGTGCAGAACGTTGCCAAATTTGTCTTCAATCCTGTCGATGTAAATAGGAGTAATGTGCTCTCCTTTATTCACAAATGTGCTAAAGGCACCGACCATTTCCATGATAGAAACATCCACGGTTCCCAATGCGAGGGCAGGAACCGCTTCCAGTTCGCTCGTGATACCGATCCGATGCGCGGTTTCAACCACCACGCTGGGACTTAGTTTTTTCATCATATAGGCCGTGATGGAATTGACGGACTGGGACATGGCCGAGCGGATGGTCATGCGTTCGAAAGTGAATTCTCCATTGGCATTGCTGGGCCTCCAGGTGGGCTGATCGGGCTGGTTGATTTCCACAGGCTGATCAATCACCGTATAGCAAGGGCCGTAGCCATTCTCAATGGCGGCAGCATACACAAAGGGTTTAAAAGTGGAGCCGGGTTGTCTTTTTCCCTGCTTCACGTGATCGTATTTGAAATGCTTGTGATTAACACCCCCGACCCAGGCTTTGATATGCCCGCTGTGGGGATCCATGGAAACAAAACCTGTTTGAAGGAATTTTTTGTAGTACCTCAGGGAATCCATGGTACTCATGAGGGTGTCTATTTCTCCTTTTTCATAGGAAAAAACCGTCATTTTTTTCTTTTCATTCAGTTTGTACTCAATGCTGTCTGTGTCGTCTCCATATCTGGAACGGAGGTTTCGATAGGATTCGGTTCTTTTTACGGCGTTTTCAAGAAAATTTGGAATAGGCCTGCGCTGGCTGTCTATCCAGGGATCCCGATCCCCAATCTCCGCTTCGAATTTCTCCTGAAGTTCAGGCATGTGCTCGGCTACTGCCTCTTCCGCATACCGTTGCAGCCGGCTATCGATGGTGGTATATATCCGCAGGCCATCCCCAAACAGGTCGTAATTGGTACCATCCGGTTTTAGGTTTTCTCTTGTCCATTGTATCAAATCGGCTTTGACCACCTCTCGGAAGTAAGTAGCTAATCCTTCATTATGACCTTCCACATTGTATTCCAATTCGATGGGCATATCGGAAATGCTGTCGTATTGGGATTGGGTAATGAATTCATACTTATTCATCTGCGACAACACCGTGTTTCTTCTACGAAGAGAGTTCTCAGGATTATAAACAGGACTGTAGTAGGAGGGAGCTTTAAAAAGACCTACCAATGTGGCAGATTCCTGGATGCTCAAGTCCCTGGGTTCCTTGTTGAAGAAGGTGCTGGCAGCGGTCTTGATTCCAAATGAATTACTCCCAAAGTCGGAAGTATTCAGGTACATGGTAAGTAATTCTTCTTTTGTATAGGCCCTTTCAAGTTTTGCTGCCACGAGCCATTCCTTGGTTTTAATGATAATCATCCTCAGGACCGGAACATTGCTCAAAAAGCCCTGCGAAGCTTTTGTCCGAGTTTTAAAAAGGTTTTTTGCCGTTTGTTGGCTTAGTGTACTTCCACCCCCTGCGCCTCGCTGACCGAGGAGTAGCGTTTTGACCAATACCCTGGACAGGCCCCTGGGGTCGATTCCAGAGTGGTCCTCAAAGCGAACGTCTTCTGTGGCAATCAGCGCATTGATCAGGTTGGGAGCAAGTTCATTATAGGTGACAGGTGTCCGGTTTTCCCTAAAATATTTTCCCAGCAAAATACCGTCCGCTGAATACAATTCGGAGGCTAGTTCGCTTTCCGGATTTTCAAGCGATTCAAAATCCGGCATGTCTCCAAACAAGCCCAGGAAGTTGGCATTTACTGCGGTAATGAAAAGGACCAATCCAACCAATCCCAAAACAAAAACCAGCCACATGTATCGAATGATTTTTTTATACAAAGGCTTAGCATTACTCTTTTTACTATTACTCATACTAGTTATTAATAAGCTTGCTCATAGAAGGACCTGTACTCTTCCAGATCCTTTCGTTTGTTGAGTTGCTGGAAGTTTTCTATTGAAATAACAAAACTACTATTTTTTTGCTCCTCCGGTAATGAATCACTGTTAAAACTGCTTAAAAACGTTTCCCGGTAATTCAAAGACTTCTCCGCGTTGGGAAAAGGGCTGATAATTAGAATCTTCGTTTCTCTGGTGATGGCAATCGTACCTGTCCTCAACCGCTCAATAGAGAAATTTTCAGCGTGAAAACTTTCCAAAGCTGCCGTCAGATCTCCCGAATTTTCAGCCATATCTTCATCCAAGGGTAAAATAAAAATATGGGTTTGAGAGGCGTTTGCTTTGTAGGGAGACGCTTCTTCCTCGGGCACTTGTTGGTCCTGGTCCTGATCTGCGGCAACAGTCTCTTCTCCCGGCAACGCTTCCTCCTCACTGCTTGCCACCGCTTCGTCGTCTTCACTGACGGCCTCAAGCAACTTCTCTGCAAAATCCCGTAATGGTTCGTCCTCGGCATTTTGCAGAAAACTATGGAGCCGTTCCTTGTACCGGTCTACCGATTCCAGCTTCCCTGCAATCAAAATATCCAACAGCAATAACCGGTCCGTATTTTTGGTTAGCGGGTATCGGTTTAGGGATTCCCTTATGATACTGCGTGCGGAAGTATATTCTTGTTCCCGGTAACGTGCGTAAGCCTCCTTGTAATTTTGTCCGGATTCAAAATTCGCCTGAGAACCGGATACCTGGTCTGGGTTATTGATTGATTTGGTGAACTGGGAATCAGGGAATTCCGTATTAAGCAGCAGCGCATATGTTTCCGCACCGAGGCCCAGGTCCCTGGAGGCCAGATAAAGGGTATAATAAGCTTCGGGTTTTTTTGGCGTTTCCGGAAATTTTTCGATGAGCATTTCCAGATTGGTAATCGCTTTTTGGGGTTCTTCAAGGTCGAAATAAAGGAGTTTTCCCAGGTTAAAATAGGCATTTTCCATCTCCTCCAACATCAATTCGCGTGTTTCCGGTTCATTCGGTATTTGACTCAGTAAACTGCTTTTGTCCGGTAGCTGCGTGGCCAGGGCTGTTTCTTCCGAATCTTCCGTGGTGCCCTCTTCTGTTTCCTCAGATGAAACGGCCTGATCTCCTTCCCCTGGGATATCCTGAAAGCTGCGGTCGCTACTTCTCCAATTATCTGTAAGGGAGCGATTGCCCCAGACTTTATTAAATTCCAGCGAACCGCGCTGAATTGCCACCGGATTGTCCCAGTAAAAAGTGGATCCACTGCTGCCACCACTCCCTCCAAAGGCCAGCAGGTTGTCAAAGATGCCAGTGTTTTTCTTTTGATTTGCCAGTTCTGCTTCCTGGATTAATCGCGCTTCCTCCTGGGCCAAATAGGTGTCCACGTATGTTTCCTGTTCCTCAGGACTCAGGCGGCTAAGCCTAATCAGGCTGTCATTTCGAGTTAAAGTTTCAAAATTTTCCGCAAATTGATCAAAAACTACTTTTCTGGATGCCAGGGTAGCGTAGTTTCTGTCTGTTTCCTTGAATTTTGACAACGCACTGTCCAGGTAATATTTGGTTTTGAGAAAATCCTCCTTTTCGTGGAGGAACACCTCGGATAATTCCTGATAAATATACCCCTTCTGCCGCTCATTTTCGCTGGGCTCTTTTGCAGCAAGGGAGTAGAGTCGGATGGCCTCGTCCAGATTTCCTTGTTTTTTTTCAAAACGACCTTTTTCAAAAAGGATAACATCCCGAAAATCAACGTTCTTGTTATCAGAATAAAGGGCATCATAGTAGTCTCTTACTCTTTTCAGGTCCTTACTTTTCTCCAGTTCAGCTACCTGCTGGGAAAAAAGTTGGGCAAAAAAAGTGCGTTCGTAATTGGGACTACCCGATAAGGATTTTTGGTAATATTCGTAGGCAAACGCATCCAATCCCGCCTTTTGGTACATCTGCCCCAATATGAAATTGATTCGGGAGATTTCAGCCTTGTCATCGGTAAATTCCAAAGACTTAAATAAGGAAGGCACAATCATATCTGTTTCTCCCCGAGATTCATAGTAATAGGCCAGGGTTTTGTAGAGCAGTTTTTTATTTTCCTTGCTTATGTCCGGTTCTTTAGAAAGGTAATCCACTACAAAATTAGCATCTTCAAACTGTCGAAGGTCTATAAAGGATTTCAATAAGCGAATCAACGCTTCGTGCCGGACCGGGTCCTGCGTACTGTTGACATTTAAATATTTGAAGGTGTTCTGCGCTTCGTCGAATTTCCCATTATAATAATCTACTCTGCCGATCAGCAGGTAAGCCGGGTCCACCCACTTACTTATTTTATGCCAATCCACTGCTTTGGAAGCCATTTCTCTGGCTTCATCCAGCAGGGTTTCATTTGCTTCTATGGTGCTGCTGTCGATGGGATAAAAAACGGGTAATACCTGAGAGAAATCTTCCTGATACTCTTTTTCTATTTCAACTTCCAATTCCTTGATTTTTTCTTTGGCATAATAATAGGCATTAAATCTAGCCGTTGTATTATGATACAGGCGATTGGTAAACGTATCCTTTTGGGAGGAGCAGGAAATTACCCCAGCCAATAAGGCCAATAGGATCATATAAGTTCGCAGAAAAAGGATTGCTTTATACAAGGTGTTTGAATTTGAAATAGGGTCCAAATTAGTTCTTTTGCGATAAAAATTTAAACGAAAGGAATTAAATTCTATTTTTGTAAAAGATAAATCTTTAAATAATAAGCCCATTGAGCGTAAAACAGAAAATTAATGACTGGATTGAAACCAAGTTTCTGATTGTCATCAGAAAAGAGGAAGACTTTTCGGTCATCACTTCCTTTAATATTACGAAGATACGGGTCGGATTATTGTTCGCTTTGGTGTTTCTGACCTGTTTTGTTCTTTCCTTGTTTTTGTCCAAGACATTGCTGGCCCGATGGTTTGATCCTTTGTATGTGGAAACCGAAAACATGGTGCGGATTCATTCCCTGTCGGAGACGGTGGATTCCCTGATACTTGAAGTGGAAGCAAAGGATCAGTATGTTCGAAACATACAGATGGTACTTTCCGGGGAAACCGATCTGGACGAGGAGCAAACAGAGCCGGTAGAAAACCAGGGAGAACAGCAAGTGGACCGATCGGAAATCGACCTCTTCAAGAGTAGCGACGCTACCCAGCAAATAATCAGTGAATTCGAATCCCTACCGCTCGAAGAAGGAGGTTTTGGCAATTTGAGTAGCAGTACCTTTACTGATAATTATTTTTTCCCCCCGGTGAAGGGAGTGGTTACCAGTAGTTTTTCGGCTTCAGGAAATCATTTTGGAATAGACGTGGTAGCTGGAGAAAATGAGCCGGTAAAGGCCATAGCAGATGGAACCGTCATTTTTGCCAGCTGGACGCTAGATACCGGTTATGTAGTAGGAATACAGCATTCGAATGAATTGATTTCGATTTACAAACATAATTCTGTAATATTGAAAGCTATTGGCGATCCTGTACGTGGTGGTGAGATTGTATCCATCATCGGCAACACAGGCGAACAAACCACAGGCCAGCATTTACACCTGGAATTGTGGTACAGAGGAAATCCGCTAGATCCCCGGGAATTCATAACATTTGATTAATTATGGCAAAGAACACGGATGATAGAAGAAATACCAATGAACTGGTGAGCTCCAGCAATTTGGTAGCAATGGGAACGGTAATCGTTGGAAATATTGGGTCCCAGGGAAATATCCGGGTAGAAGGTACGGTAGAGGGATCGCTGGACTCGCAGCAGAAAATCATTATCGGAGAATCGGCAAAAGTGAATGGCGATGTGAAAGCCTCCGAAGTGGAAATTTCAGGCCAGGTCAATGGTGACATCCAATGCGAGGAATCCCTTTTCCTTAAAAAAACCGCGCTCATCATAGGAGATATTTACACCAAAAAGCTCATAATCGAAAATGGTGCGGAGTTTAACGGGAAATGCAATATGGGCACCAACAATCAGTTAAAAGTGGACAGGGATCATGTCAACCCCAAACAACAAGCCTCCTCAAACTGAGCCACCGGCTTACGTTAAATATTTTGGACTTGCTTTCCAGATGGGGGCGATCATCGCGCTGGGCACATGGCTTGGTTACAAACTCCATTTAAAAAGCGGCATGGTTTTTCCATTATACCTGCTGCTGGGTTGTTTTCTTTCGCTTTCCCTGGCTTTTTATCAGCTTTTTAGATCCCTCAAATCCGATGAAAATCGATAAGGCCCGTCAAACCAAACCCCCGATTTGCGCTACATGAAAAAGCAAATCAAAATCATATGAAATCCCTTCAGATAAAAGGATTGGTGAAAATCACCGTTTTCACCCTGCTTTTGGCCTTGATAGCTGCGGGAGGACAGGCCTTATTTCCCGGACCCTGGTTTCACAGGCATTTTTGGGCCATGTTGCTTTTCTTTGCGGTCCTAACCGGGAGTACCGGTGTGTTGGCGACCCTGTTGATGAAACTGGAAACATTTAATTCGGTATCGGTGATCCTGGGCATCACAGTGCTCCGATTACTTTTTAGTATCGGCTTTGTTTTTATTATTTTATGGGCAGGTGATGAAAATTTACTTTGGTTTGTAGTAGATTTCTTTATCATTTATTTGTTGTACTTATTGTTTGATATGTACAGCTTAATAACTAATTTGCGCCTTCATTCGAAATAGGCGATAAAAAATATTTTGATGTTCCGCAAATTTATCAGGTTAAGTTTCTTATTGTCAGTAGTTTTACTGGCGTTTTCCGCTGTTTCCATGGCAGCTTCCGGTGAGGATGAAGACAAAACAAGTTTCATCATGCACCATATCAAGGACTCCCATGAATGGCACTTTGCCACCCTTGGTCATACGCACATTACCCTGCCGCTTCCGGTCATTGTCTATTCCGGAGACAGAGGATTTGAGTTTTTCTCTTCCTCCTCCTTTGTAGATTCCGAAACCCACCATTTCGGTGTGGAACATGAAGGCTATTATATAGATGAACATGACAAGTTGCAGGCAGTTGATGAAAGCAGGAGTTTCATCGATGTGAGTATCACCAAAAACGTAGCCATGCTATTTTTGGTGATAGGGGTGACGCTATACTTAATGCTTGGAGCATCCAAACATTACAAAAAGCACCCGAACAGGGCTCCGAAAGGGATCGCATCCTTTGTGGAACCCATTGTAGTATTCGTACGGGATGAAATTGCCCGTCCCAATATCGGACCCAAATACAAAAAGTTTACGCCCTATTTGTTGTCCCTGTTCTTTTTTATTTGGATTGGGAACCTTCTGGGGCTTTTGCCCGGAGCGGCTAACCTTACGGGCAATATTGCGGTCACCGTAACATTGGCAATGATCACCTTCTTCGTTACAAACTTCAACGGAAACAAGGCTTATTGGAAGCACGTGGTGGCGACTCCGGGGGTGCCGATTCCCTTATTGCTAATTATCGTACCGGTAGAAATAATTGGTTTGTTTACCAAACCATTTGCGCTAACGGTCAGGTTGTTTGTAGCGATTACGGCAGGACACATTGTTATCCTGAGCTTTATAGGGTTGATCTTTGTATTTGAATCCTATGCGGTTGGAGTGGCCTCTACCCTAATGGTGGTATTTATCAATGTCATTGAATTATTAGTGGCGACCATTCAGGCCTATGTTTTCACCTTGTTTTCTGCCATGTACATTGGTGCGGCCGTGGCGGAACATGGGCATGATCATTAAATCGAAATTTCTTTGTTCAATTTAATTTAAATAAAAAACGAGTATGTTGACTTCTTTATTATTGACTGCCGGTTTTGCACTTATGGGTGCGGGTATCGGTGCCGGAATTGTAGCGATAGGCGCAGGTCTGGGTATTGGTAGAATCGGTGGGCAAGCCATGGAAGGCATCGCACGACAGCCAGAGGCTGCTGGAAAAATCCAGACTGCGATGTTGATCATTGCTGCTCTTATTGAAGTGGTTTCCTTGTTTGCAGTGGTAGTTTGTCTGCTGATTGCACTTAATGGCAACTTAACTTTCTAGTAAAAAAATGGGGGCCGGCGATAGGCCGGTCCCCTATTTTAAAATTGAACAAATCCCATTACAAGCTTAACGAATAGACACCATGGATCTGATTAGCCCCGATTTAGGTTTGATTATCTGGCAAACGGTAGGTTTTGCCATCTTGTTTTTCCTGCTGGCAAAGTTTGCCTGGAAACCCATACTGGCCGCATTAGAAGAGCGCGATGGGGCGATTGAGGCCTCTCTTAACGAAGCGGAAAAGGCTAAAATGGAAATGGCCAACCTGGTCGCTGAGAATGAAAAACTGCTTCAAGAGGCACGGATAGAACGGGATGAAATCCTGAAGGGAGCCAACGAATATGCCGCGAAGTTAATGGAGGATGCAAAAGGTGAAGCAGCCAGTGCCGGTGCCAAAATGATTGAAGAGGCCAAGGCGGTTATCGAAACGGAAAAGCAGGCGGCCTTGATGGACGTAAAGATTCAGGTGGCTGAGATGTCTCTGTTGATAGCTGAAAAACTAATGAGGCAAAACCTTTCCAGTGAGCCGGCTCAGAAGAAGTTGGTCGAGGAATTCGTTAAAGACATAAAACTAAATTAATCTCCCCACAATGTCAGCATACAGAGTAGCTTCACGATACGCAAAATCATTGTTGGAACTGGCAGTGGAGGGTGACCTATTGGAAAAGGTACACCAGGATATGAATGGTGTCCTCGATATGGCGGGGCAAAGTCCTGATTTCGTGGATGCTATTAAAAGTCCGGTCATCACTTCCGACCAGAAGTTGGTTTTGATTCGGGCACTTTTTGGAAAATCTGTAACGCCGCTTTCCATGAAGTTTTTTGAATTGGTGAGTAAAAAGGGGAGAGAAGGCTTACTTCCGGATATGGCCCAGGGGTTTCACCGCTTGTATAACGAGCATTTGGGTATCCAACCGGCGGAGGTGGTGGCCACCATTCAGTTGGATGAGGCATTGCGGCAGGCCTTCAAAGATATCGTCAAAGAAGTTTCCGGTAAGGATAAGGTGGAGTTGATTGAGAAAATCAATCCGAATGTAATCGGAGGCTTTATATTAAGAATAGAAGACAGGCAACTTGACGAATCCATAAAAAGCAAGTTGCAACAACTACGATTAGGTTTTACCCAAAACCTTTACGAAAAGAAATATTAAAATTAGCAGTAATCAATACTAATCCTATATAATAATGGCAGATGTAAGACCTGATGAAGTTTCGGCAATTTTGAAAGAACAGCTTTCTGGTGCCAGAACCCAAGCGGAATTGGAAGAAGTTGGGACCGTGCTCCAAGTTGGTGACGGGGTAGCCCGAATTTACGGACTTTCCAAAGCCCAGGCAGGGGAACTGATCGAATTTGAGAATGGGTTGAAGGCCATGGTGCTTAACCTGGAAGAGGACAATGTTGGAGCCGTACTTTTTGGCGACGCGAAGTCCGTTCGTGAAGGAGACACCGTTAAAAGAACCAAGAGAATTGCTTCTATCAAGGCAGGAGAAGGCATGTTGGGTAGGGTGGTAGACACCCTCGGAACGCCAATAGACGGAAAAGGCCCCTTGGAAGGTGAGCTTTATGAAATGCCACTGGAGCGAAAAGCCCCAGGTGTTATTTACCGTCAGCCTGTAAACGAGCCACTTCAAACAGGGATTAAATCCATTGATGCCATGATTCCTATCGGAAGAGGGCAACGGGAATTGATCATTGGTGACCGGCAAACAGGTAAGACCGCAGTGGCCATTGATACCATTCTGAATCAAAGAGAATTTTACGATAAAGGAGAGCCGGTATTTTGTATCTACGTAGCGATTGGTCAGAAGGCCTCTACGGTTGCGAATGTGGTGGCCTCCCTTGAAAAAGGAGGAGCGTTACCCTATACGGTTATCGTGAGTGCTTCAGCTGCTGATCCTGCTCCCATGCAATTCTTTGCGCCCTTTACCGGTGCTGCCATAGGGGAGTTTTTCAGAGATACAGGTAAGCCCGCCCTGGTAGTGTATGATGATCTTTCCAAACAAGCGGTGGCTTACCGGGAAGTATCCCTGTTGTTAAGAAGACCTCCGGGAAGAGAAGCTTATCCAGGTGACGTTTTTTACCTACACTCCAGATTGTTGGAAAGAGCGGCGAAAATAAACGCATCGGATGAAATTGCCAGTCAAATGAATGACTTGCCGCCTTCTCTGGTACCCTTGGTGAAGGGTGGCGGATCCTTGACCGCCCTGCCCATTATTGAAACCCAGGCGGGGGACGTTTCTGCTTACATTCCTACAAACGTGATTTCCATTACCGATGGACAGATATTCCTGGAGACCAACCTTTTTAACTCCGGTATCCGTCCTGCTATCAACGTGGGTATTTCGGTATCTCGGGTAGGAGGAAACGCCCAAATTAAAGCCATGAAAAAGGTAGCTGGAACGCTTAAACTGGATCAGGCACAGTTTAGGGAATTAGAGGCCTTCTCTAAATTTGGGTCCGATCTTGACCCAACGACCAAAAGGACGATTGAGCGGGGAAGAAGAAATCAGGAAATCTTGAAACAGGGACAATATTCACCCGTCAAGGTAGAATTTCAGGTAGCCATCATTTTCGCTTCTACAAAAGGCTTACTGGATAACATACCGGTAGAAAGTGTAAAAGCGTTTGAAAAAGATTTCTATAACATCATTAAGGCGCAGTATCCTGAAGTACTCACGGCCATCAACAAGGCGGATATGGAGACCATGGGCACACTCCTGAAAAAGGCAGTTGATGAAATTGCGCCAAAATACGCTGCCAAGTAATTTTAGGAATTCTGATACATAGAAGGATATAAACGGTTATGGCCAATCTTAAAGAAGTAAAGGAAAGGATCAATTCGGTAAGCTCTACTCAGCAAATTACCAAGGCCATGAAAATGGTGGCGGCAGCCAAGTTGAGAAGAGCTCAGGACAAAATTGTCCAGATGAGACCTTATTCCCAAAAATTGACTTCCATCTTAAATAATATTACCTCCGGGACCGAAGGAGGTACCGATATCGTTTATGCAGAAGAGCGTCCTGTATCCAAGCTTCTAATTGTTCCCATCACCTCTGATAAAGGATTATGTGGTGCCTTTAATTCCAATATCCTGAAAGCCACCATGTCTCTTACGGAGGAACATGCGGACAAACAGGTTACCGTGATGCCGGTAGGGAAAAAGGCCCTGGATTTCTTCAAGAAAAAAGATTTTTCCACTCATACGGATTATGCCAGGTTGTTTGAAGATGTTTCCTTTGAACCGGTAAAAGAAGCAGCCGAATTTGTAATGGATTCCTTTGTAGCCGGAAAGTTTGATAAAGTACTTTTGGTCTACAATGAATTTAAGAATGTAGCCACCCAGGCGGTAATTAAAGAACAGTTTTTACCGATTAGCAAAATTGAGCAGGAAGAAGGGGACAACAAGCCAAGCCAGGAATACCTGGTGGAGCCATCCCGGGAGTATATCATTGAGGAACTGGTTCCGAATTCATTGAAAATTCAGTTTTATAAGGCGATTTTGGATAGTAACGCCTCTGAACACGGTGCCAGGATGACGGCTATGAGTAAGGCTACCGACAATGCCGCTGAACTGCTTAAAGAATTGAAACTGGTTTACAATCGTACGCGTCAGGCAGCCATTACCAATGAAATTCTCGAAATTGTGGCTGGAGCCAATGCGCTGGAAGGAAATTAATAGGGCAAAAATTCGAAAAAGAAAACCGATTGGACTACGCAATCGGTTTTTTTTTTGGATCAGAATCACGCTTCTCAAGCAGTTTCAAGAGGATTTTGCCTATATTGAGAATGCCTTAACTATCCGTTGACAGGTATTGTTGCGGGCATAGGTTACCAGTTTTCTCTGGGTTCCGTTGCGTAGGTAGTTTTGAAATCCATGAAAGAAGTAGAAGCAGGCGAATTTTTGAAGCGTTCACGCGAATATCCTGTGGTGGATACCCGCTCCCCGGCTGAATTTGCTTGTGGCCATATTCCGGGTGCCATTAATTTACCATTGTTTGACAATTCGGAACGAAAAATAATCGGTACCCTTTACAAGCAGCAAGGCCAAAAGGCGGCGATCAAAGTAGGTTTGACGATTGCCGGGCCCAAAATGGCTGGTTTCATTGAGCAGGTGGAGGCACTTCATTCCCAAAACGTACTGATTCACTGCTGGAGAGGAGGGATGCGATCGCATAGCATGGCCTGGCTTTTAGAGCTTTATGGCTTTGATGTTTGGATCTTTAAGGGGGGGTACAAAGCCTATCGAAATGCCTTGTTGGATTATTTTAAGAATCCGCTTCCTTTACGGGTAATTGCAGGAAGTACTGGTTCTATGAAAACAGCCTTGCTGAAAAAGCTCCGTGAAATGGAGGAGCAGGTGGTGGATTTGGAAGGGCTGGCCAACCATCCGGGTTCCAGCTTCGGCAACCAGGTAAGCACCGGGCAACCTTCTACCGAACAGTTTCAAAATAACTTATTTGCGGAATTTTTTTCAATGAATCCCCTTCGACCGATTTGGTTGGAAGATGAGTCCTTTTCGATCGGTAAAGTGCATTTGGTGGAAGGATTGTATCGTGCCATGCAGGAATCCCCTCATTACCTTGTCCTCCTTCCCTGGAAGCAGCGGATAGCCGTTTTACTCCAAGAATACGGACAAATCCCGAAGGAGAAATTGATCCAGGCCATTCAGGGCATAGCCAAAAAACTTGGAACAGTGCTGGCAAACCAAGCCATTCATTCCGTGGAAACGGGAGATCTGGCTAAGGCGGCAGAAATTATTCTGAATTACTACGATCGGGCTTACAGTAAGGGCATCCAAAGGAAACAAGACTTGGTGTTAGGCCCTTTTCATGTAAACGCTGAAAACATGGAAGAAACGGCAACAAAATTAATTCATTACAGGCAGTAAACGGAAGCAAATGGAACCGATAAAATTAACCCAATACAGCCATGGGGCAGGATGTGGTTGTAAAATTTCGCCCGCAGTGTTAGCGGAGATGCTGCATCAGGAAAATCCATCTGCCAGGGTTTTCCCAAATCTTTTGGTAGGCAATGAGGAAAGTGATGACGCGGCTGTTTTTGACCTGGACGGAAAAACGGCTGTGGTTAGTACGACCGATTTTTTTATGCCGATTGTGGATGATCCCTTTGATTTTGGGGCGATAGCTGCCACTAATGCCCTCAGTGATATCTATGCCATGGGAGCTGAGCCCATCATGGCCATCGCTATTTTGGGATGGCCCATCGCCAAGTTACCAGCCTCCGTAGCCAGTAAAGTGCTGGAGGGCGGCAGGTCCGTTTGCCATTCCGCCGGTATTCCTTTGGCCGGAGGGCACAGCATAGATGCGCCGGAGCCGATTTTTGGTCTGGCAGTGACAGGCAAAATGGCTACCAATCAGGTAAAAAGAAATAATGGAGCTAAAGTAGGCGATCGGCTTTATTTGACCAAACCATTAGGGGTGGGGATGGTTACCACTGCCGAGAAAAAGGGATTGGCAAAGAAGGAAGACCTGATTCTAGCCAAGAAATCCATGCTAACACTAAACAGCATCGGTGCCAAAGTAGCCGCCTGGGAGGAGGTACATGCCATGACCGATGTAACCGGGTTTGGATTGGGGGGACACCTGAGTGAAATGTGCCATGGTTCGGGGGTGTCAGCCAGGCTTTACGGGGGACAGATACCCTGTTTTGACTTCGTGGACCAGTACATCGAACTAGACTGTATCCCGGGAGGTACGCACCGGAATTGGGAGAGCTATGGACATGCGATCAGGATAAAAAATTCCGTAAATAAATTAATCCTAGCCGATCCACAGACTAGCGGAGGCTTATTGATGGCTGTCGGCAAGGATCATCAGAAAGACTTTGAAGAAAAAATGAAAAAGGAAGGATTGGAATTGCAATCTTTTGGGGAGATCATCGGTAAATCTGATTTTTTAATTGAAATTACCTAAGCTTGTTCCTTGAAAGAAGTTTGGAGATGGACTTCATAAGCTCCTCCTTTCTGAAAAGGGCCTGATCCATGGGCAACCCCTCTCTCAGGCCTGGTCGTTCATGGCCGGTATAGCTCAGCCAGGCATCCCGGATTACCTCTTGCTTTTCACGTACCAGTGGCAGCAATTCCGTACCAAGAGGAATCCTGTCAAATACCGCTTTCGGAAGATCCGCTTCGAGATATTGGGACTCGCCGATTCCTTTTAGTAAACTCCTTGCCATGAGCCAGTGCCCCTGCTCGCCCGGGTGAACTCCGTCCGATGTCAGTGCAAAATCAGGGTTGGTTTCCCTTTCATCCTCCAGAAACTTCCGCATGGGCCAATGCAGGTCAATCACTTTCCATGCTTGGGCATACCGCTGGCTGACCATCCAGGAGGCGTACACCGCAAGTACGGAGGCATAGGCAGGATCTTGAGGCCGGTCATAGACAGGAGGTGTCAGGTGAATAAGAGGAATCCCCAGGGAATCGGCTTTCTGTTGAAGTTTTTGCTGCCCTTTTTTGTAGGCACTAAATCTTGACTCGTCAAAAGGCAGGTAAATGCCATCATTAATGCCGTAGCAGGAAAAAATAAAATCCGGCTCAACAGCCTTCAATACGCGATCTAATCTTTCATGTAAATCTGGCCTGGGAAACCTGCCGTCGGCATGGCCCGCTTCCGATAAACCGGAAACCGTCTCACTGGGTAAGCCCAGGTTGATGAATTCCCAGTTTCTTTCCGGATGGATAAGTCTCAAATAGGTTTCTACATAGGTCAGGTACTGACCGGCATAGCTGATGCTGTTTCCGAGAAATAGTATTTTTTTAGAATCCTTGGGAAGGGAATAGCTGCCCTGGGCAAGGACAGGAAAAATAAGGAAATAACAGGCGAAACAAAGAAAGGCTCTGGCGATCATGGAGCATAGTTTTTTGGTGGATAGAAAGCCTGAATATATCTAAAATGCAGGGGATATTCAGGAGGAAATCAAAGATCACGCTTTTTTTGTTGAATCCAGGCAGCAAATTTGGCCAGATCCTCTTCGATGATTTCCCGTTCTGCCTGGTTTTGGTCCAGTTTCTTTTTCAGCTTTTTTACTTGGAAACCTGGTTTAATGGCTAGCAAGCGATAAAAAAAGCTAGCGAAAATAAATCCTTGCCGGGCTTTCATCAATAAAGCCCTGAGTTTGTATCCCCTTACCAAATGAGTAAGCCGGGCTACTTTGAAAATTCGCAGGGTTCGAACAAAGGAGATAAACGGCAAAAGAATAATCAGTAAGTCGATCCAATTTTTTTTGACATAGGTTAGTCTATCTGGGGTGATGGAAATAAGTAGAATAAACTCCAACGCAAAGGCAAGCCAGATAAATCCCTGGACCATGTCCAAAACAAAGGAGAGATCTGTGTTTAGAAAAGCCTCCACCTCTTCATAGAATTGCCATTCGATAATCACCACGGGTAGAATCAAAAGGGCGATGATAATCATGGGAATGGAAAATTGCTGCTTCAGGCGGTTCAAAAGCCCTTCATTGCAAAGAGACCAATGGTAAAGGGGCAACCAAGTTTTTTGCGGTTCCACCAAATGCCTCAGTCCCAAGCCTAAAGGAGGGAATAAGAGGCTCAAAACCTTGGGAATAAAGGCATTTAGGGCAATTCTGGTGTCCGATTGCAGGGAGAGAAAAATGATTATCAAAAAATCCAATAGATACAGTAACCAGCCGACGGAATAGACGATTGCCAATTTGCTTAAAAACGGGTTCAACTGAATTCCTTCTTCTCCTATGGAAAAATTATTAAGGATGGCTGCCGTAATCAGCAACATCAGCAGGCTGGTAAAAAACAAGGGAGCCGCAGTTAGTTCCTGGTAATGGAGCAACGTTGACTGTTTTTTACTGTTCAAATGGGTTTGGACGGAGAGGTCCCGTTTGGAATGGATCTGAAGGAGAGAGGGGTAGTTTTTGGATAATTCTCCGATTGGCTGAAGTAAGGTGTCCCGTTTTAGCAGGGCTTCAATCCGGGCCAGGATGTAGGGGTTTTCACAGCGGTCAATGGCTGCAAGCAGGGAAGCTTTCCTGTCTTTTTGCTTTTGGTTCATAACTGCTGATTGAACCCCAAAGATAAGGTCTGGGTTTCATTGGCCAAAACAGGCTCGTCAATCTCCTAAGCCAGAATGAAATTAGCCCATGAGGTGTAATGAGGTAAAACTTCTAGAAATAAATACACCGGAAACCATAGGTAATATCAAAAAATCTGACTATATTTTCATAAAATTCAATCGCCATGAGCAAGGACAAAGGAGAAAAGAAAACGGATAAAAAGAAGCCTGCAAAGAGCATGATGGAAAAAAGAGCGGATAAAAAGCAAAAGCAGTCAGAGAAAAAGAAAAACGGTTAACTGTCGATTGGCAGAAACCAGGAATTGCCCCGAAGAAATTCGGGGCTTTTTTTTTAAATTTCCGGAATGAAAGTGCTTTACTATAATAACAAACCCTAATACGATGAAAAAAATACTATGCTGCCTGACCGTATTGCTGTGGAGCCACTGGTCTATAGCCCAAACGGAACCGATGACCGTCGCCACCTTCAATATTCGGTACGACAATCCCGGCGATGCCCCAAATACCTGGGATAACCGAAAAGCGGTGGTGGGGAATCTGATTCGTTTCCATGGCTTTGATATTTTCGGCATTCAGGAAGGCTTGCATCACCAGGTCCTGGATTTAGCAAACATGCTGCCAGCACACGACTACCTGGGGGTAGGAAGGGATGATGGCAAAGAAAAAGGTGAATATTCGGCCATCTTTTATAACAAAGAAAAATTCAAGGTGCTTGCGTCAGGAACTTTCTGGCTGGCTCCTGAAACAGATTACCCCAATAAAGGCTGGGATGCCGCGCTACCCAGAATCTGTACCTGGGCAAAAATGGAGAAATCAGTAGGCGGCGAAACCTTCTATGTGTTCAATACGCATTTTGATCACAGGGGAGTGCAAGCTAGAAACGAGTCGGCTCAATTAATTCTGGAAAAGATCGAAGAAATTAATACCGGTGATTTGCCCGTACTATTGACGGGAGATTTTAACGTGGGACAAGAAACAGATGCCTATAAATTGCTTAAATCTGCTCCTGGGATGAAAGATACCTTTGATGCAGCCGACCTGGTATACGCCAACAACGGTACCACCAATAGTTTTGATACCAGTAGCAGTACCGAGAGAATCATCGACCACATTTTTGTCAGTGATGAGATATCCGTGAAGAAATTCGGTGTTTTGACCGATACCTATCATGGAAGATACCCATCGGATCATTTTCCGGTAATGGCCGTTATCTCCTGGTAGGTAAAACGACTGTTTCTGGAATGGTGCGTGGTATACCAGCCATTTATTCTATAACGCAAAACAGGCAGTCTCCAATCGGAAACTGCCTGTTTTGCTTTGGCTAAAAAAATACTTTTTCAGGATCGCGTTCAGAAAATTTCAGCTACCCGGATTGGGGTTCCTCCTAACCCTGTCCGGATCACACACCTCCACTTCTGTTCCCTGACTAAAAAATCATTCGCTCCACCCATTCTCCATTTTAAAAATAAGTAAAAAAACAAGTCCCTTCTGCATTCCTCTTCACTGCTCATTTCTCCCCCTCAATCACGCTGTTCTTCCCAATCAGAAAGGGCAATATTGTGTATTCTTGTATTAATTATCCGATATGGACGAGCTCCAAATATTATTTTTGTCTTCTCCGGAAATCATCTCCATGAATTTACTCCAGGAACTAAGACGTTTGCGGTCTACCTCCCGGTACATCACTTGTTTTTGTCGGATTACGGCCACTAGTTCCATTCCTACCTCGTGAGGAATGTTTACGATTTCATCCCCAATTTGAATATTGAGATTGCCGTTGTTTGGATCTACCCATGTTTTTAGCTCCTGGGTATTGGTTTCAAAGGTGTACTTTAACATTTTGCTGTTTGTTTAGGTAAAAATAAATAAAAAAGAAATTAGGGACCTGAGTCTTCTAGGCAACGGCTGTTTACGCTGCTTTGTACTTTTGGTCTTTTAATGCATGGTACCTGCTGCCTTGATCGACTTTCTGACCGGACAAAGATTCCATGAACCTGCTCCAGGAACTGTTTTTCTTGCGTTCTACTTCCTGAAAGATGGTTTGTTTTTGTCGAATCACACCGATCATCTCCGCTCCAATTTGATGAGGGATGTTTACGGTTTCATTTCCGATTTGGATGTTTAGGGAACCGTTCTCAGGATCTACCCAGGTTTTTAATTCCCTCTCTGCTGTTTCGTAAGTGTACTTTAACATGACGCTGTTTATTTATATGAAAGAATAAAGTTTTTACAAAGACTACCCGCTGTTACCTGGTTTTCAAAACAAGGAGGCAAAACGTTTAGCTGTTAGTCTGTGCGCTCCTGCTTTGTGACTTTGTTGCTGTTTGATGATGCTAAGGTAGAAAAAGTTTTTAAAACAAAAAACAATTTTGGTAATTTAAAATGCATTTTTTTGTTGTCTAAAAAAGTAAATATGCGATTTTGCGCTTTTTTGGCCGATTTTGGCTGTTTTTTATTTCAAAAAAAAATCAAAATTTTTTTCGACAATCTGACTCAGACAATCATTTATTACTCCATGAAGGGACTTTTCTTTGGAAGCGAATGCTGGAATGACATGGATTTAAAGAAAAATGAGGCATGCCGCGAAGGCTTCATGGTTTCATAACATCCGTTTAGCACATTTAGCTAGGAATAATTCGTTAATTTAAATAAACTTCCAATCAGTTACCGGATTTTCACCTTGGCAAAGGGTATGATTGGGAACATGGAAGTAGTACAACTATAGCATAAAAGTAACAATCCTCAATTTATATGAAACAATCAGCAAAAGATTCCCGAAGAAAATTCATAAAGGCTTCCGGTATGGCCACCCTTGGTTTTATGGGCCTTTACCAATTTATGAATCCCGGCACCTCCCTCGCTGCCTCTTCCTCCAGGGCTCCTTTAGGATATGGTCCGTTAAAAAAGGATCCCGCAGGAATTCTGAATTTACCGGAGGGGTTTACCTATAAAATCCTCAGCAAAAAGGGAGACAAAATGTCTGACGGCCTGTATTTGCCTGGTCTCGCCGATGGAATGGGTGCTTTTCAGGGGAAAAATGGCAAAACCATCGTTGTCCGGAACCATGAAATCAGCCCGGATTCCCTGGAGCATTCCGGATTTGGGCCTAATAATGAATTGGTGGGCAGCCTTTCGTCGACCGATTTTTATGATTTCGGAAAGGGCATTTTGCCTTCTTTGGGCGGCACGACCACCTTTGTGTATAACGAAAACACAGGAGTGTTGGAGCACCAATACTTGAGCCTGGCTGGCACCATACGAAATTGCGCCGGGGGGATTACTCCCTGGGGTTCCTGGCTGACCTGTGAAGAAAACACATCGAAAAAAGGGGATTACGATGATCGCCTGGAGAGGGATCACGGATACGTATTTGAGGTACCTGCAAGTGAAGAAGTACTCCGCGCAGTACCCAAGCCCATTAAAGCCATGGGCCGGTTCAATCACGAGGCGGTAGCAGTCGATCCGGCTTCGGGAGTGGTTTACCTGACCGAAGATCGGGGCGATGGGATTTTTTACCGGTACATCCCCAACAGCCCGGGGGAATTGCACAAGGGCGGTAAGCTTCAAGCCCTGGCTATTTTAGGTGAAAAGAGCCGGGACACGCGTAATTGGAAAGATAGTGAAGGTCCTGAATTTAAGCTAATGGAAGGGCATCAGGTCACCTGGGTAGATATCGAAAACGTGGAATCTCCGGAGGACGATCTTCGTTTTCAGGGATTTGATAAGGGCGCAGCCGTTTTTGCCAGAGGCGAAGGTATCTGGTGGGGCGATAAGGAAGTATACTTTGCCTGTACCAATGGAGGGAAAATTGGTGCCGGACAGGTGTTTCGGTATACTCCCAGCCTATATGAAGGCAAACCGGAAGAAAAGAATGCTCCGGGTGAGCTCAGTCTCTTTGCAGAACCCAACGATCGGGAAATCCTGAAAAACTGTGATAACCTGGCGGTTGCCCCCTGGGGCGATGTGATTCTATGCGAAGACCACAAGCACCCCTTTTTGGTAGGGGTTACGCCGGAGGGCGAGTTGTATCACCTGGCAGAAAATGTGGGCTACGCCTCGGAACTTGCAGGAGGGGTATTTTCTCCATCAGGTAAGACCTATTTTGTGAATATTCAAGGGCCGGGAATCACGCTGGCCATCACCGGTCCCTGGAAAAGTTAAGTTTTCAAAGGAGCCAAGAAATAGCAAAGCCGGGGTAGTTGGACTTCGGCTTTGCCTATTAAGGTGCGCATTATTGGTCTGATCAGTAGAAACCCTGCTTTTTAGTTTGGAAAGATTGGCAGGAAGGCGCTGATTTTCTGTCGGGTTAGCCCCGGTAATTCCTTTTTTGGGCCACATTGCACATTACTTTTGTTATTCATTAAAACATCATCTATATTTGCCACTCAAAATTTAAAATGATGGCGAAGCAAAAGACCAGAAAGGGAAAAGCAGCACCTGATACATCCAACGAGCTTCTTGAAAATCCAGAAGCAATCGCAACGCGTCTTGGAAGAGGGGAAGTGTTTCTAAAAGAAAATACCAGATTGGTTGGGGGCATTATTGGTTTAATGATCCTTATCATCGCAGGAATCGTTGGTTACCAGATCCACAAGGCGAATCAAAACGAGAAAGCCCAGGGGGAGATGTTCCAGGCCGTGTATTATTACGAGCAGGATAGTGTGGATTTTGCCCTGAATGGGGATGGGGTTCAACTTGGATTTTTGGATATCATTGACCAATATGGAGGGACAGACGCTTCGAATATGGCTCACTTTTATGTCGGGTCTATTTATCTCTCCGAAGGGGAATACCAATCAGCCGTTGATCACTTGGAGGAATTTTCCTCGGATGATTTTCTGGTGCAGGCCCAGGCGTATTCTCTGACTGGAGACGCTTACCTGGAATTAGGAAATACCCAGGAAGCAATTCGGCAATATAAGAACGCTGCCAACTATAAGGAAAATAAGTTTTTTACGCCAAAATATTTATTCAAATTAGCCATTGCTTACGAAGAGGCTGGAAATTTGCAGGCCGCAATCGATACCTATGGAGAGATTGAATCGAATTACAGTGATGCTTATGAATACACCGAAGCACGTAAACATAAGGCAAGGCTGGAAGGTCTCGCTTCTAATTGATACGGATATAATCCATAACAAGAAAGAGTAAGGCCAGGGAGGTTTTACTCTTTTTTTATGAAAAAAACGCAGGTCCAATGGCTTCAACCTTAAAAAATCTCAGTCAACATTCCGATAGTAATATTCAGGACATTAGCAGTAAAAAATTTGGCTTGCTGGTATCGGAATGGAACGATGAAATCACCGAGTCCCTTTACAGTGGTGCTTTGGAAACACTATTGCGCTATGGTGCCAAACGGGAAAATATTTTCCGGAAAAATGTTCCCGGATCTTTTGAATTGCCATTGGGGGCGCAATGGATGGCCCGCCAGGAAGGCATTGATGCCGTTATTTGCCTGGGCTGTGTGATTCAGGGTGAAACGCGTCATTTTGAGTTTATTTGCAATGCCGTTGCTCAGGGGATCACACAGGTAGGGCTGAATTTTGACAAACCGGTAATTTTCGGGGTATTGACCCCCGATACCCAGCAACAAGCGCTGGATCGGGCCGGAGGAAAACATGGCAACAAAGGAGATGAAGCCGCCATCACGGCAATAAAGATGCTGGGCTTTTAATGGGATTTTCCTGTAATCACTTATTTACTAATCTGCAATTCGCATGAAAATCATGAAATTTGGCGGTACTTCCGTAGGAAGACCGGAAAGAATGCACCAGGTTAAAGACCTGATCATTGCTGATGATGAAAAAAAGATCGTGGTATTGTCTGCCCTGTCAGGCACAACCAATGCCCTGGTAGGCATAGGAGAAGCACTGGCGGAGGGTAAAAAAGATAAGGCCAGGCAGAAAATAGAGGCCCTTCAGGAGCATTATACTAATTTCTACATGGAACTGCTGACAACCAAAGCGAGTAGATCCAAAGCGGTTCAAATCATCAAGGAGCATTTTGAGTTTTTGAACATTATCCTGAAAATTTCCTTTAATGAAGCAATAAACAAGGACATCCTGGCCCAGGGCGAGCTGTTGTCTACCAAATTGTTTTACACCTTGCTACAGGAATTGGAAATTCCCGCGGTATTCCTGCCTGCCCTGGAATTTATGAGTATCGATGAAAACGACGAGCCGGAATTATCACGGATAAGAGAGCGACTGGAGGCCATAATGGCCAGGTACCCGGAGGATAGTATTTTCATTACCCAGGGTTACATATGTAAAAACCATCGAAACGAGGTGGATAACCTGAAACGAGGTGGCAGTGATTATTCTGCCTCCCTGATTGGCGCAGCCGTTTCTGCCTCCGTTGTGGAGATATGGACCGACATCGACGGTATGCACAATAACGACCCCCGAATCGTAGAACAAACCAGACCCATTGCGCACTTATCCTTCGATGAAGCGGCGGAACTGGCTTATTTTGGCGCAAAAATCTTACACCCAGCTTCTATTTGGCCGGCACAATTGCACAACGTGCCGGTGAAATTGCTAAATACCATGGCTCCCGAAGCTGCGGGTACGACCATTACGGGAGCCGGAGAAGGTACCGTAGGCGTAAAAGCCATCGCAGGAAAGGATGGGATCACCGCGCTCAAAATCAAGTCCAGCAGAATGCTTCTGGCTTATGGGTTTTTAAGGAAGGTGTTCGAAATTTTCGAAAAATACCGCACCTCCATTGACATGATCACTACCTCGGAGGTGGCTATTTCCCTGACGCTGGATGATGTGACGCATTTGAAAGAAATTACCGCAGAGTTGCAAAAATTGGGTAAAGTGGAGGTAGATCACCACTTATCCATCATTTGCATTGTTGGAAATACCATCATGGAGGAACCTGGGGTACTCAACAAAATCATGGGTAGCTTGGAACAGTTTCCACTACGTATGGTTTCATATGGGGGTAGTAGGCATAACGTTTCTATCCTGATAGACGGAAAACATAAAGAACTGGCGTTGAAACGTTTGAATCAGGGTCTCTTTGATTTAGAATAAATGCAAGGTAGCACAGACGAAAAATCCGGCAATTTCCTGGAACGGTTGAAATCCAAGTGGAAACTTAGAAGTTTGTGGCAGGTCATACTTGTATTGGTCGTTTTTGCTTGTACGGGATTTACGATTCTAATCGTCAAAAAGCCCATTTTCGATTTCCTGGGGGTAGATACACAGGAGGGTGGTTTTTTTAAGACCTTATTGTATTTACTGCTGGTACTCCCTTTATATCAGGTATTTCTGTTGGTATATGGTTTTATTTTCGGACAGTTTTCCTTTTTTTGGGAAAAAGAAAAGCAGTTTATCCGCCGGATGGGAAGGCTTTTTACCGGAAGGAAAAATTAAATAGTATAGGTTTTGAACAAATCATATAGATGGCCAAACAACGAGGTTTACCCTTAGACGAAAGCGAAAAAAGAAGATTAAATAAGAAGAACCTGGATAAGCTATCTGGTATTTTCAGGTTTGCACTTCCCTATAAAGGATCTTTTATCCTGGGAATGTTATTTCTTTTCTTTTCCAGTTTGATGCTCCTTACGTTTCCTTTTGTGGCGGGAAAACTCATTGACGCTGCTTCAGGAAAAGACTGGATCATCAACGACATCAATGGAATTGCTTATATCTTGCTTGCTATATTGCTAGTGCAAAGCGTTTTTTCATTTTTCCGCGTTTGGCTTTTTGCACAGGTGAGTGAGCGGTCCATGCGGGACATTCGGGTGGCCCTTTACGACCGGTTGGTCAGACTTCCCATGACATTCTTTGACCAACGGCGCACGGGAGAATTAATCAGCAGGATCACCTCAGATGTGAGCATGCTGCAGGATACGTTTTCCATCACCCTGGCCGAGTTACTGCGCCAATTGATCACCCTGATCGTTGGTATTGGATTTCTTTTTTACACCACTCCGAGACTTACCTTATTTATGCTGGCCACGATCCCGGTTTTGGTTATCATAGCCATGGTGTTTGGCAGGTTCATTCGAAAGCTTTCCAAAACCACACAGGACGAACTGGCTGCTGCTAATGTGGTGGTGGAAGAGACACTTCAATCAATCATCACGGTCAAGTCGTTTACGGGAGAGGCCTATGAATCCAACCGGTATCGAAACCGGCTGGAGCGAGTGGTTACCATTGCCCTGAAGGCAGCCGGATTTCGGGGAGCGTTTATTTCCTTTATCATATTCGCTTTATTTGGCGGAATTGTTGCCGTAATCTGGTATGGAGCCACGTTGGTAAGTGCAGGCGAAATGAGCATCGGCGATTTGGTTTCCTTTGTACTGTACACCACTTTTATTGGCGGATCCATAGCCGGACTGGGAGATATTTACGGGCAGGTACAGAAAGCCATCGGCTCATCTGAAAGGGTGCTGGAAATCCTGGAAGAAGAAGCCGAACCAGAGTTGCCTACAAGTGAAGAAAAGCGGGTTTCAGGGGCAATATCATTTGAAGATGTGGTTTTTCACTACCCGACGCGTCCGGAGTTCCGGGTTTTGGACGGCCTGAACTTTTCCATCGCACCGGGAGAAAAGGTGGCACTGGCAGGACATAGTGGTGCCGGTAAATCTACGGTAATCCAATTGCTGCTTAAATTTTACAATGTCGGCCAGGGTGCCATTTTAGTAGACGGGGAATCCATCGGTCAATGGGACCCTCAGCGCTTGCGAAAAAACATTGGCATTGTACCGCAGGAAGTATTGCTTTTCGGCGGCTCCATCCGGGAAAACATTCTGTATGCCCGACCCGGCGCCAGTGAACAGGAGGTAGTCGAGGCTGCCCGGCAAGCGAATGCCTGGGAATTTATCGAACGGTTTCCAGAAGGATTGGACACGCTGGTAGGAGAACGGGGGATCAAATTGTCTGGCGGGCAGCGTCAGCGAATTGCCATCGCCCGGGCCATACTCAAGGATCCGGCCATACTGATTTTGGACGAAGCCACTTCTTCTCTGGATGCAGCCTCGGAAGCACTGGTGCAGGAAGCCTTGGATCAATTGATGCAGGGAAGAACGACGATCATTATTGCGCATAGGCTGGCTACTATTCGGAAAGTAGACCGGATATACGTATTGAAGGCCGGTAAAATTATCGAACAAGGAAACCATGAGGAGCTCTCAGCCAAACAGGGCGGACATTATGCCCATCTGGTTAACTTGCAGTTTGTGGATGATATCGCAAAGCCTTCAGACTAATATCCAGGCTTTTCACCTGGTGCGTCAGAGCACCGACAGAGATGTAGTCTACGCCCGATTCGGCTACAGGGATGATGGTCTGCTCGTCTATGCCTCCGGAAGCTTCTGTTTGATAGCGGTCTCCAATAAGGGCCACCGCTTCTTTCATTATTTTAGGAGCCATGTTGTCCAGCATGATGATGTCAACGCCTCCCGTTGTCAATACTTCCCTTACCTCATCCAGACTGCGGGTTTCGATTTCAATTTTCAAATCCAGCTGTTTCTTTTCCAGGTACTGCTTGGTAGCTTTAATGGCTTGAGCGATGCCTCCTGCAAAATCGATGTGGTTATCTTTAAGCATGATCATGTCATACAGTGCAAAGCGGTGATTCTTTCCTCCTCCGATGGCAACTGCCCATTTTTCCAGCATACGGAAGTTAGGAGTGGTTTTCCTGGTATCCAACAGCTTGGCTCGGGTATGGCTAATCAATTCATTCATCTGTTTCGTTTTGGTGGCAATGCCGCTCATGCGCTGCATGCAGTTCAGGACCAATCGTTCGGTAGTCAGGATAGAAGCTGCTCTTCCCGATACTCGAAGGCCAATTTCACCGGGTTGCACCCGATTACCGTCTTCCAGTAGCAAGTCCACATGAAGCTCCGGATCATGGTAGTTAAAAATTTTTTCCGCCAGAGACAGCCCGGCAATGATTCCACTTTCCTTAATAAGGAGCTGCGCTTTGCCCAGCTGCTCGGAGGGGACGGCGGCCAGGGTGGAATGATCCCCGTCTCCCACATCTTCCAATAGGGCGGACGCTATAAAATTAGTTAGCCGATCTTCCGTTACGTATTCCTGCATATTGCTCTAAAATTACGAAATATTTTGTAACCGGACAGCTAAAATTTAATGTCGGATAAAATCCATGCTGTAAATAAGAAATGGCTGGCCATCCTTCTTTTTACCGCGGATCAAAAGGCGAAAATCACCTTCGGCAGACTGATAGGTACCGATCAGATAAGAGAGGTTGGCACTGGATTTGCCTTCCTGCTGTAGCTGAAATCCTTTGGAAGGGTTATTTTTGAAAAAATCCCTTAGTACGATTTGCGCCTGACTTTTTGAAAAATCACGTTTGTCGTTATTAAAACTGATTTCGACTCTGTCATCCAGGTAGTTGACGATTTCCTGACTGGAGCCTTCCTGCAGTGCAACGGCTAGTGCCTTTCCTTCCTCCTGAGCTTGGACAAAGGAGAAAAGGCAACACCAAAATAGGCCCGCTACAAAGAGTTTGGGGATTAAACGTAACATGGTTTCAGTTTTTACAAATTTCAGGCCAAAAAAGAGTTCCTGTTTTATTAATACGGACCTTTTTTACCTGGGAGGGGACTAGTAATGTGACGGGGTAGATTATTGGGTTATTTGCTGACCGCTATGCTTAATTCTCTTATATTTGCGGGGCAATGAGCATACCCTGGTATGTTAAACTTTAGCGTGGTGCGAAAGGATTTGTAATCCTGGAATTCGCCGGTATTTTTGTTTGATTGTAACCAATTAGAAAAGTCATGAATAAAAAAGTTTTATTAATGATCCTGGATGGGTGGGGATTAGCCCCGAACCCGGAAGTTTCTGCGATAGATAAAGCCAAGACTCCTTTTATCGACAGTTTGTATGAAAAGTATCCCCATTCCAGACTGGATGCTTCGGGATTGGCAGTAGGCCTCCCTGAAGGACAAATGGGAAACTCAGAAGTAGGTCATATGAACATCGGAGCGGGCCGGGTTGTGTATCAGGATTTGGTTAAAATCAATAAAGCCGTAGAAGAGGGGGCATTGAAAACGGACCCTGTCTTGAAAGCGGCCTTTGCTGAGGCAAAAGCTTCCGGCAAAAAAGTACACCTAATAGGCCTGGTTTCTGACGGAGGAGTTCATGCACATATCAATCATCTAAAGGGCCTTTGTGACGCAGCCAAAGCAAATGGATTGGAGGATGTTTTCATTCATGCATTTACGGATGGCAGGGATACCGACCCTAAAAGTGGGTTGGGATTTTTGGAAGAATTAAAAAATCATTGCGAAGGATCGGTGGGAAAAATAGCTTCCATCGTCGGCAGATATTATGCAATGGATAGGGACAAGCGCTGGGAACGCGTGAAATTAGCCTACGACGCCATGGTACTTGGAGAAGGAGAAAAATCCAAGGACATGTTATCTGCTATTCGGAAGTCATACAGCAATGGCGTTACGGACGAATTTATCCGCCCCATCATTCAGGTGGATGAGGAAGGAAAACCGCTGGCTCCCATAGAGGAGGGGGATACGGTGATTTGCTTTAATTTCAGAACGGATCGGGGAAGGGAAATAACCGAGGTGCTTACGCGAAAGGATTTTCCAGACTACAATATGAAAAAACTTACCCTGAATTACATAACCCTTACCCTCTACGATGAAAATTTCACAGGAGTACCGGTTGTTTTTCAGAAAGATAATTTGAGTAATACCCTTGGCGAGGTATTGGAAAGGAATGGTAAAAAGCAGATCCGAATAGCGGAGACTGAAAAATACCCCCATGTGACATTTTTCTTTTCAGGCGGAAGGGAAAAGGTTTTCGAAGGGGAAAGTCGCATTTTATGCAATTCACCGAAAGTAGCGACTTATGATTTGCAACCTGAAATGTCGGCAAATGAAATTGCAAAAAAGATCAATCAGGAATTGCCCAGGAAAGAAGCAGATTTTATCTGTCTCAACTTTGCCAACGCCGACATGGTAGGACATACAGGGGTGTTTGAAGCGGCAGTGAAGGCTTGTGAGGCAGTGGATGAGTGTGCTTCTTCGGTTATTGAAACAGCACTTGAAAACGATTATACCGTAATTGTTATCGCCGACCATGGCAATAGTGATTGCATGATCAACCCGGATGGCACACCCAATACCGCCCATACAACCAACCTCGTTCCATGTATCATGGTAGATAAAAACGATCGGCTGGAAGTGAATGATGGTAAGCTGGGGGATTTGGCTCCGACTATCCTTAAATTGATCGGGCTGGAAAAGCCGGCAGAAATGACCGGTAATATCCTACTGAAAAGCTAATCATGATTACAGGGTACCGGAATTCACTACTGTTGATGCTGGCAGGGATGCTACTCCTTTCTTGTAAAGAGGAAGAATCCAGGCCATTTGCTAATCCTACCCAAATAGACACCTACTTTCCGGTTTCGGATTTTCTGGAGGAAAAAATTAAAAAGAGTGAGGGAGTGGCGGTTTCCAAAGTCATCCAATTCAATGAGGAATCGGAAGAAGTCCGCTTTCAACCGGATCAGGAAACCTGGAGAAAAGAACTGGATTTTTTTTTTCAGGCGGATATTAATAAGGCAGCTTTCGCCACGGCTTATTCCACCAGGGAAGAAGAGGGCCTATTGGTACATCGCCTTAAACCCGGAGAAAAGGGCACGATAAAAGAGATTCGTGTTCAGAAAAGAGGAGAGCAGGTAGCGTCCATTCGGATTGAAACATTGAATGATAATTTGTTTTACCACTCGGAGGTAAGCGGGGAAATCAGGTTGGATGCAGAGGAAAACCTGACCGCTTACCAGCTTTCGGGAAATCAAAAGGTATGGTTTATGTCCCCCACCCGCTTGATGGTAAATGCTGAAATAGAATAAGGTCTCCTCCTGCATCACTTGGAAAAGCCGGTGAATCCTTCATATTGGGGAAGCTTCACCGGCTTTTCCATTTTTACCAACCTTCTCATCCGTCGACGCTACCGAACTTGTTCTGTACCAGCGAGAGTTCGAGTTAAGAAAGTACTTAAAACCCGGCTATATCGTCAATTGTAATCTTTTTTTGTGGGCACGATGATCTGGCAGTCCCGTTTTACTAAAGATTCCCGCGGCTTCCTCCGCACATACCCACTTTGAGAGCCTCGGAATGACGGTTTTATTATGAAAATAGGTCGAACTCACACGTTACCAAATTGGCAGGCAAGGATGCTGCAGCACTGAAGGATGAACCTTGTGATTTATACAGGTTACCCGGCAAAGGCAAAAAACACCAGCCAGGTGATAAATAGAATGGGAAGCAAAATAGGGATAGAATACCTCAATATGTATCCAAAAAAAGAAGGCATCTTAATCCCACTTTGTTCGGCGATGGACTTGACCATAAAGTTGGGGCCATTGCCGATATAGGTCATGGCACCAAAAAACACGGATGCGATGGAGATGGCCATCAATTCGAAGGAAGAATCCAGGTAGTTATCCAGCGCAAAATCTTTTACCTGCTGGATGACATTAATATCAGCTCCCTGTGAAGCCATGGCAGCTGCGAGGAAATTGAGATAGGTAGGGGCATTGTCAAGAAAGCCGGACAACAGGCCCGTTCCCCAATAGAGGGTATTGTAGGTGATCATCGCAGCTCCTTCTTCCGATTGCGCGAATGTCCCTACCAATTCCAGGGCAGGCATCATGGTACCAAAAATGCCAATAAAGATGAAAGCGACCTCCCGAATGGGTTCAAAATTAAATTCATTTCCGGCAAGAGCCTTTTTGTCAGCAAACCGGAAGGAAAGATAGGCCACTGCAAACATGATGGTTTCCCGGATAAAGCTAAATTTTTGCCCGTCATAGTGAATGGCAGGAACCCATTCGAGTACGTTTGGGTCCAGAAAAACCGAGATGATGATCAGCAGCAACCACAGAAAATTCCGGGTGCCTGTAAGGGTAATTTTATTGGAATACCTAATTTCCTGATCCAGTTCCTGAACGGTCGCACCTTTTCCCATTTTCCGGTCAACAAGGTAAAAGAGAATGGAAAGGATCGTCAGGGCAAGGATCCAGGCTGGCCAGTTATGTTCCAAGGTCCAAAAGAATGGTACACCTTTAAGAAAACCAAGGAACAGTGGCGGGTCGCCTATGGGTGTCAACGATCCCCCAACATTGCTTACCATAAAAATAAAAAATATAATATGGTAGGGTTGAATGTTATTATTATTAAGTCGAATAAACGGGCGGATCAGCAGCATGGATGCCCCGGTGGTGCCGATAAGATTGGAAATCAGTGCTCCTATAATTAGAAGGATAACATTGGCCAGCGGCGTGGATTTCTTATCCACTTCGATCAGAATTCCTCCGGAAGCGATAAATAGAGAAGCGAGTAAAGCGATAAATTGAACGTATTCGGCCAGGGCATGTACCGGATTGTGCACATTGTGCAGAACAAATAAATAGTAGAGCACCACGATGATGGCAAGGCTTACGGCTATTTTGGGGTAGTTGTGGTGCCAGAAGTGTTCGTAAAACAGCGGGCCGGTGGCAATCATCAATAACAAAGCCACAAAAGGAATGACAAGCCAACCTGGTGCGTGGCCATGAGCAGCTTCGTGTTCCGGCTCGGCCACGACTTCCGAACTGACTTCATCCAATTGCTGGATGTCCTGTTGTCCTGTCAGTACAGTTAGGTCAGCGGCGGAAGCAGATTGAGCTTGAAGTGGGGTTGAAAGCAGGAGTACGCATCCTAATAGCAGGAACCATGAAGCTAAATAGTTCTTCATTCACTTAAAATTAACGTTTCAAGAATGGTTAAGTCTTGCGTTTCCAAGGATCTTGGAAGAACGGCCGGTTACAATAAATTTCCCTAAACTAGTTATTTTGTACCGTAGGAAGCAAATAAATAATGCAAGACGGTCAAAAAATGTGATATTTTTGACCGTCTTGCTTCACTAAAAAGTATCAACTAAGCTGCTCCAGGGCAATTTCTAACCCTTTCTGTGCGATCTGATTTTTTTCTGGATGAGCCTGATGGCATTTTTTCAGTGCCTTGTATATCGTCTGGCTTACATCCTGAAACAAAGCCTCATCGGTAAACACTACTTTTTCTGACATCAGGTAGGCTGCTAACCTTGAAATCCCCACGTTGGCGATGAAGTCCGGGATAAGAGACAAACTGTTATCCACCAAGGTGCTGACCGGCCCCATAAAAATATCATTTTCCGCAAAAGGGAAATTGGCTCCACTGACAATTAACGATACCCCGCCAACCATCAACTTCTCTAATTTTCCCTTGTCCACAAGACGAGACTTAGCAGCGGGAATAAACAGGTCCGCAGAAAGATTCCAAATTTTTTCATTTCCTTCCTCGAATGGAATGCGTTTCTCACTAGCCAATTTGTTTTTTTCCTTTGATAGAAATAATTGGGTAATGTCTGATTCATCCAAACCGTTTTGGTCAATAATGGCTCCCTCCAGTGATAAAATACCAACGATTTGAACCCCTTCTTTGGCAAGAAAATAGGCGGCTGCAGCTCCTACATTTCCCCAACCCTGAATAATGGCCTTTTTCCCTTTTGGGGATCCTCCCCATAGCTTATAGTAATGGGTCACCGCAGCAGCCAACCCGAAACCGGTAATCATGTCACTCACCCGGTATTTGGCAGTACCTGCCGGATAATAGGCTGGGTTTTCGATAATCTTGGCTAACCCTTGCCTCAGTTGACCGATTTTTCGGATTTTCTGCGGTTCTTTAGACTTGTAATGCCCGTTTACAATCCCTTCCTGCGGATGCCAAAGCCCATAGTTTTCGGTATGGGGTATCAATTCCCTATTTTCATGGATATGGATACCGGCACTGGTGCCAAAATAGCTCTTTAAGATGGGGGAAACCACTTTAAACCACCTATCCAGTACCGCATCTTTTCTCGGGTCATTGGGATCAAAATTGATTCCTGCCTTGGCACCTCCGATCGGAGGCCCTGAAATAGTGTATTTGATAGCCGTATTTTTGGCTAGCTGGATGACTTCTTTTTTTTCCAGCCCTTTTTTCATCCGGGTGTCCCCACCGGCAGCTCCCCCTCGGAGGGAGTCGATTACCAACCAGCCTTCTGCTTCCGTCTCGCTATCACTCCATTCAAAAACAATTTCAGGCTGACGGTTCTCAAATTTTTTAAGAAGTTCTCTCATTAGTTTTTAGGTTTTTTAAATTTAGTCTTACGGAAAAAGTCCAAAAACAGTGCCACCGCAGGAATCCCGGGAGGCACCGGTTACGGATGCCAGGCAATTGACTTCACCTTGCAGGCGGAGTACACCTAAAAAAGCAAATACCAAGGCCTCTTTAAAATCGATAAGTTGATTTTCCGGCAGGGTAAGGGTCACTCGGTGCCCTATCTTTTTGGAAAGGGTTTCAATAAAACAGGCATTGTAGGCGCCTCCTCCGGTAATTAAAAGTTTTTGTTTCTCTGAAGCGAGCGGGTTATCCGCACCAATAACCTCCGAAATACAATCGGCATAGTGCTCGATTAACGTCGCTAGTACATCTGGAACGGAATAATCCGCTTTTTCCAGTAATGGCAAAAAATCACGCTCAACATGTTCCCTTCCCAGGGATTTTGCTCCCGTTTGGGTATAATAGGGGAGTTGGCGCAGCGAGGTAAGTAATGCGGGAATCGCTGTGCCTTTTCGTGCGATATCGCCATTAGCATCAAAGGATTGTCCGACTTTTTTAGCAAAATGATTCATCAGCAGGTTAAAGGGACAGGTGTCAAAGGCAATCCGATGACCGTTTTTTTCCAGTGAAATATTGGCAATACCTCCGAGATTCAAGGCAAAGTCATATTGAGGAAAGAGAAGGGCATCACCTATCGGGACAAGTGGCGCACCCTGCCCGCCCAGAATCACATCCAGTTTTCTGAAATCGTTGATCACCGGTATTCCGGCGGCTTGGCAGAGGGCATACCCGTCACCGATTTGTCGCGTCATCCCTTTTTCAGGTCGGTGAAATACGGTGTGCCCGTGGGAGGCGATAGCGGTAGGCCGAATTCCCTGTACCTGGCAAAACTTCTGGACGACTTCCCCCATCCATGTTCCAAATTGAATGCTTAGCAATTCCAAAGATTCCGCATCTATCTGATGGGCAGCAGAAAGGGACTGCTCCAGGCTTTCAGGGAAAGGAACGGTTTCGGCATTTAAAATTTCAAAACGCCAACGGGTGTTTTTCTCAAAGGAGCAATAGGCCAGATCCAGTCCATCGCCTGAAGTGCCGGACATCAAGCCGATCAGCTCGTACCTATGAGGTTCTATCATGGGTTAAAGTTTGTTAAAAACAAGTTCATAAACTTAAAAATAGTATTTCGTCAAGCAGCCTCCAAAGTAAAATGACTAATTTTGAAAGGGTTTTTGGAATGACATGGTACCAGACAGCAAACATTGGGTAATAGACATCGGAAATACCAGAATCAAGCTGGGTATTTTTAATCAGGGGAAACTCCTGGAATCAACTACCCTTACCGATTTTGCATCCCTGGCCCCGAAACTTACTCCGGACGAATGGGATAAGATGTTGATTGCATCGGTAACCTGGTCAGAGCAAGAACTAAGGGAAAAAATAGCCTTTCCTTTTTTGTATTTTGACCATCAGACCCCTTTGCCGATTCAGAATGAGTATCAATCACCGGGTACCCTGGGATGGGACCGGCTGGCAGCCGTTATGGGAGCCAGGGCATTCGAATCCAAAGAACCGGTATTGTGCATCGATATGGGTACTTGTATTACCTATGATTTCCTGGACAGGGCGAACAGGTACCAAGGAGGAGCCATTTCCCCGGGGCTTGGTTTACGCTCAAAGGCCATGAATGCCTACACCGCCAGACTCCCCCTGGTGGAAGTGGCGAAGCAAATCCCACCGTTTTTGGGAACGGATACGATGGGAAGCATTAAATCAGGGGTTTATTACGGAGTCTTGGGAGAGATGAAGGAATACATACACCGGTTTACAGCCCGCTATGGTCAGGTGACCGTCTTTATTTGTGGTGGAGATGCTGAAATCTTTGAAAGCTTAACAAAAGACCACATATTTGTAATCCCCAATTTGGTCCTGTACGGATTGGACAGAATTTTAACATACAATGTCGAAAAATAAACTAGTCATGACAGCCCTGGTATTTACCCTGGGTTTTGCAGTCATTCACCATACCAGCTTTGCACAGTTTTCATCCTCTACCTACAGTTCCCTGGGGGTTGGGGTTTTCAATAATTCCGGGCTCACCCAAAACCAGGGAATGGGTGGAATGGGGATCAGTTTTGGTAATAGTTATAGTGTAAACCATGTCAATCCTGCCATCTCTGTAAAAAATGCGGCATTTGGCTTTCAGGCTGCCCTGAACTACAATCAATTATCCGCTGCTACAGAAGCTAACTCGGAAGTACTGGATGGAGGAGGCTTAAGTTACGTAGCCATGTCTTTCCCGGTGGTACCCCGAAGATTCACCATGGGGCTGGGGCTGAACCAATTAACCGGCGTGGATTATAACATTACCGTTAATTCGCCGGTTACCAATACAGAATTAACGTCTCAGAATATTATTGAAGGAAGGGGCGGTTTGAGTCAGGTATACCTGCAATCTGGTTTTCAGCTATACAAAGGCTTGAGTTTAGGCCTGGAGGGAGCATACACCTTTGGTTCAACGATTCGAAGCAATCAGCTGGACTTGCTGGACGAAGAGATGAACAGCGTGGGAATATCCTCCGAATATTACGAAAGGTTAACCTTTAGTGATATTACGTTTAAGGGAGGCGCTTACTATGCGCAACCGCTGGGAGACGAGAAATACCTGAATCTGGGTGCCATTTATCAGGTATTTGGAGATATTAATGGAAAAGAGTTTGCAAAAATGGGAGAATCGGGGCAAGCTAGCATTCCAAATTCACCTGGAGATGTCATCGCTGATAACGTTTCAGGAAGTGTTTTTCTGCCTAATAAGATAGGTTATGGTGTAACTTATGAAAAAATTAATAAATTTGCTATAGGACTTGAAGCGCAGTTTCAGGATTTTACCGAATATAGGGGCTTTAATGCTACTGAGGGAAATCTCGGAAATGCCTACAAACTATCACTGGGAGGCCAGTATATACCAGATGCCTTTTCATTGGGTAGTGTGTTTAGCAGGTCTACTTTCAGGGCGGGACTGGAGTATGAGCAGCTTCCCTTCCTGTTGAACGATAACCAGATTGATGATATTGGCATTAATTTTGGTACCTCCATACCAGTATACAGTTTATCGCTCCTAAATGTGGCGGTAAAGCTTGGTACCAGAGGAACCGTCAATGACGGCTTGGTGAGGGAAAATTATTTTAAAGTTTCGTTAGGAATATCTATAAATGACAACAGTTGGTTTTACAAAAAAGTATTTGAATGATGTTGACAACCATGAAAATTAAATCGGCAATTATCGGATGTTTGTCCTTCCTCGTGGTTGGACTGGCTCAGGCGCAGGATAACTGGAATTGGCCATCTGATCCTCAGATGGAGGACAAGGCCAGAGAATACAATGCAGCCTACAATGATTACATGAAATCAGGAGAGTTTTTAAAAGCCAAAAAACCGCTTCACTGGTTGCTAACGAATGCTCCCGATCTGAACGAGGCACTTTATATCAATGGTGTCAAAGTGTATGAAGGTGCGGCAGAGCAGGCAACTGATGAATCGGAAATCAGCAGTTTTCAGGATTCGGTGTTGACCGTTTATGACCTGAGGAAAGAGCTTTATGATAATGAACCGCGATGGATTGCCAACAAGGCTTATTATGCCTACAAGTTCTACAAAGGGAACAAGGATAAAGTCGATATTGCAACCAAACTTTTTGAGCGCACCATTGAGATTCATGGCAAGCTAGAGCCTTCATCTTTAAATGGGGCCTATTTCGATGCCATTTACCGAAATTTCGCCTACAATAAGGCCTATACGCCGGAAGAAGTGATAAACAAATACGAGTTTATCATGAGCAAGCTGGATGAAGACGAGGCTGCCGGTACCAACGTAGCAACGTCCAAAGCAACCTTGGATCAATTGCTTGCTGCGATGGAAATCATCAACTGCGACTTCATTGAAAATAACATGGGGCCAAAACTGGCTGAAGACCCCACCAATCTTAAGTTGGCGAAACAAATCTTTCAGTATGCAGTGAAGGAAAAGTGTACCAACAGCGATGTATTCCTGCTGGCACTTGAGACGATCGATAACGATAGTCCTACCTTTAGTACCTCTCAGGTAAGGGGCATGCGATACATGCAAAACTCAGAGTACGCCAAGGCTGGTGAATTGTTTGAGAAGGCCTTGACCCTGGCAGAGACAGACGAACAGAAAGCCGAAATCCACTGGGACATGGCAAAAGTGCATGCGAATTTGGGCAGAAAGAGCCAAGCCAGATCCTCTGCCCTGAAAGCAGGCGAATTGAACCCTGAGAGAGAGTCTGATGCACATTCTTTCATTGGCGGATTGATCATGTCTTCTTCCAATGATTGTAGAGGTGGTGAGAGCCGCGTAAAAGATTATTCTATCTTTATCGCCGCATACAACGCATATGCAAAGGCTGGCGATAGTCAGGGAATGGCGCAAGCCAAATCACGATTCCCTTCCAAAGAGGAGCTCTTTACTGAAGGTTATCAGGTAGGCGATACCATTAATACCGGCTGTTGGGTAGGCCAATCCGTAGCGTTGGCCACCAGGGACTGACAAACGAAGCACTCCCAACTCCGAAAAACAGATAATTCCAAGATTAGAGCGAAATTAAAAGGCGGTGTAACTACCGCCTTTTTTAGGTTTAGTTGCGGTTGGAAAAAAAAATTGTTTGCTTGAATATAACCTTTGCTGAATGGCAGCGTCGAAGGATACAGGAATGCAGTACAAAGATGTGCATTCCTCTTAAAATTGTGCGTACCTTTGCATTTGGTTAAATGGTGAGAAGGAAGTTCATGTCTAAAATGTCAGCGGGCAGTAATAAGCAATTCTGTAGCATAAAAGATTCCATCCGGTTTCTTTGCATCTTTTTGGGGATGGCCCTGCTTGCGGGCTTATTGTTTTCCTGTCGGGAGGATCTGGATAAAAGCCAACTGGAGAATTACGAAGGGCCTTACCGGATCAGCCATAACATTGAATTACTGCATAGTGACTCCGCTTTGGTAAGGACCAAGCTAATGGCTGCGAAACAGCTGGAGTATCTGAATCAGGATACGGAGTTTCCGGAGGGAATTCTCATTCATTTTTTCGAAAAGGATGGCACGCTGAGTACTACTATTCGGGCAGACAGGGGATACTATGATCGAAAAAACAACCTTTACCGGGGAGAGGGAGATGTACAGGTAGAGAATCTTCAAAAGGACCAGAAGTTGTCATCAGAAGAATTATTCTGGGATCCGGGAAAGGAAAAAATTTACACGGAGAAGTTTGTGACGGTGGAAGAACCTGATCGAATCATAAAAGGTACCGGCATGGAAGCCGATGAAGGTTTTAATGAGTATACCTTCACCAAAGTAACAGGGACAATTGATAATGCGCTTTAAAACTAAAAAATGAAATTAGCGAGTACCATTTTGTTGTCATTAGCCGCAGCCATGGTGGTGATAGGTGCGCACCTTACCATGAAGGCAGGAATAATGGCATCCTATCCCTTTTTTATGTTTGCCGTGTTGCTCTTGTTCTGGCACATGTATCGAAGAAATCAATCGGAGGAAGAAAGTAAGGAGCAAGAAAAAAAAGGAGGGAAACGAAAAAACAAAAAGTCCAATGGATGATCAGTATTTACTCTTAGTACTGGTAAGCCTGGTTTTTTCCGCCCTGTTTTCAGGGATGGAGATTGCATTTGTTTCTGCCAACCGCCTGCACATCGAGCTGCAAAGCAAACAAGGCAAAATATCCGGAAAGATTTTGGCCACTTTTATTCAGAATCCAGGACAATTTATAGGTACTACCTTGATGGGCAATACCATCAGTCTGGTTCTTTATGGCATTTTCATGGCCTATCTATTGGGGCCTCCGCTAGGGTACCTGTTGCCAGAGGCTTTTAATACGCAGGCTGGGGTAATGATCGTACAGACGGTGGTGTCTACCATAGTGGTGTTGATCACGGCGGAATTTATCCCCAAAAGTATTTTTATTTTGAACCCCAACAGCATGTTGACGGTTTTTTCGTTTCCTTTTGTGATTATTTATTACCTGCTATATCCGGTGGTATGGGTAGTGGTAGGCTTGTCGAAGATAGTCATTACCAAGGTGCTGAAATTGGAATACAATGAGGATAGGCCTGCATTTACCATCACGGACTTGAACAGTTTCATACAAAATTACCTGGATCCCAAAGGCGAGGATGTGGATATTGATGCCAAGATTTTCGACAATGCGGTGGATTTCAAAAAAGTAAGGGTAAGGGAGTGCATGGTTCCCCGAACAGACATCGTGGCGGTAGAAGCGACAGACCCCATCGGAGAATTGAAACAGGTTTTTGTGGAAAGCGGACATTCCAAAATCATCATTTATAAAGAGACCATTGATGATGTAATCGGGTACTGCCATCATCTGGAGCTGTTTAAAAAGCCAAAAGCGATCGAAGATATTTTAACCCCGATAATTATTGTTCCAGAATCTGCTCTGGCTAATGAACTACTGGTTCAATTTATCAAGGACCGAAAAAGCCTCGCCCTGGTGGTGGATGAATTTGGAGGGACCAGTGGAATTGTGAGCATGGAAGATATCATAGAGGAGATCTTTGGAGAGATTGAAGACGAGTATGATAGCGACGATTTGATCGAACAACAGGTTTCCGAAAACGAATACCTTTTAAGTGCCCGACATGAAATTGATTACATCAATGAAAAATACGAATGGAACCTGCCGGAAGGAGAATTCGAAACCCTGGCAGGGTTTATATTATCCCTTACGGAAAGCATTCCTCAAAAAGGAGAGTCGGTAAGTTTTGGGCCTTTTACTTTTACAGTGGTGTCCAAACAGGATCACCGGATAGATACAATCAAAATAAAAATAGAATAAAACCCGTGTAGCAGAAATACTTGATTTATAGATGGGGTAATATTTTGAATTTACCTTTAGATGTAATTATTTTGCGACACTGCAAAAAACAGGAGAATGGCATTAATAAAACAAATTAGACAAAGAACAGGTCTTGCAATCGGAGTGATTGCGGTAGGACTGATTTTCTTTTTGGTGGGAGGAGATATTCTGGGCCCCAATTCAATGATTTTGGGTTCCAGTCGGACCACCGTGGGAGAAATCGCCGGTGAAGACATCTCATATGATGAATATGTTCAGAAAATTGAACAAACCAAGATGAGGTTTCAACAAGAAACCGGCAGAAATCCAAGTGAAAACGAGCTATCTAGCATACGGGAACAAGCCTGGCAGGCACTGATTGTCGAAAAGATCTTCTCCGAGCAATACGAAGAATTGGGAATGGTAATATCCGATGAAGAACTTGTGGATATGGTCCAGGGGAAAAACATTATCGGCGAACTCAGAAGGCAGCTTACCAACCCTGAAACCGGTGAGTTTGACAGGGATCAGTTAATTACCTTCCTTCAATCCCTTCAGGATGCGGACCCACAGCAGCAAATGTTCTGGGCGCAGCAGGAGCAATTGTTTGCAGATTCCCGCTTACGCATCAAATACGACAACATGCTGGCAACTTCCGAATACGCTACCACAGCGGAAGCTAAACTACAGCACAAAATGGCGAATACCATTGCTGATGTGAGGCATATTCAGATACCCTATTATGTGGTTTCGGACTCATTGGTTCAGGTGACGGATTCGGAAATAAGGTCGTATATCAACAGCAATCAGGAAAAATTTCAGGTGGAAGAAAGCAGGGCGATACAGTACGTACGGTTTCCACTAGATCCCAGCCCAGAAGATTCAGCGGCCACGTTGGACCAAATCAACGGTTTGGTGGCAGAACTACGGGAAGCCTCCAATGATTCCGCTTTTGTCATGAGAAATTCCGAGGCTCAAAACCCATTCCAGACCCTAAATCCGGGCGATCCCCTTCCATCCAATTTCACCAATAATGTAGAAGAGCCTGAAGAAGGAGTGGTGTATGGTCCGTTTTTAAGTAATAATTCCAGTTACGTTGCCTATAAAATCAGCGAGCAATTTGAAGGTGATCCGCGTATGAGGGCCAGCCATATCTTGCTAAGTACAGAAGGAATGGAAGGCGCGGCCAAAGAGCAGGTAAGAGCTAGGGCGCAGGAAGTATTGGAAGAGGTGAACGAAACAGGCAATTTTGAAGTAGCGGCATCCCAATACGGGCAGGACGCTACCGCTCAGCGGGGAGGCGATTTGGGTTGGTTTTTTAGAGATGATTTTGTGACCGAGTTTGCAGATGCAGTATTCGATGCCAATTCCGAAGGGGTCATCAATGAGCTGGTGGAAACCGAATACGGGTTTCATATCATTAAGGTCACCGAGATGCCTCAAACGTTAACCCGAAAACTGGCCGTGTTAGAGCGGGAATTATTAGCGAGTGATATTACCAGAAACGATATATTCAGGAATGCAGATTATTTTGCTGCGAATTCTTCCAATCCAACCACCTTTGAGGCTAACGCTGAAAAGGAAGATTACGAGGTGATGGCGGCCAATGGTGTAGGGCCAACAGCGCGTTCCTTAAATAACATGGGCGGTGCGAGAGAGGTCATCCGATGGGCATTTAATGACGCTTCAATTGGTGCAGTTTCTCCTGTTTTTGAATTAGACGATGCCTACGTGGTGGCCTTACTTTCCAACAAAACGGAAGCGGGTGATGGCAGCATTAATGATCCAATCATCAAGGCCCAAGCCAGTCAGGAATTAAGGAACGAGAAAAAGGCTGCCTATATAAAGGAACAAATTGCCGGTGCGGAAAATTTGGAAGCCATAAAAGAAGTATTTCCGGACGCTTCCATAGGAAGCACTCCGGATCTTAGGATGAACGCGAGTGTATTGCCGGGAGTTGGATTTGCCCCCAAGGCAGTAGGTGCCATTTTCGGTCTTCAGGATGCCGGGCAAATGACAGATCCTATTCAGGAAGACATAGGTGTCATCGTGGCAGAACTGAATAGCATCATCCCCGCCTCTGAAATTGCGGATTATACCCGCTATCAAAATGAAATTACAGATAATGCCTCCCAAAGAACGGCCTACATGATCATGATGGCTATGGAGGAATTAGCGGAGGTAAAGGATTATCGGTATAAGTTCTTTTAAATCACTTGTGATACCGTATATAAATCCCATTCCGACTAAGGAATGGGATTTTTTGCTTTTAAGGGATTTAATTTCCCTGAAAAATGGTTGTTAGGATATATGAGTAGTAAATTCAATGCTATTTCCTTCAAGGAAAAACTGGAAAATCAAACCAGTTTCCCGGCCTTGTATATGTTTAAATTTATCGTTCCGAGTGGTAAGGAGGGAGAAGTAGCCGCCCTACTGCCGGGTAACGAGATGAAATTGAAAGTGTCATCGAAAGGCAAATACACCAGCGCCACCATCAAGGCCATGATGCCTGACAGTCAATCCATCATAGATATATATATAAAGGCCGCGGAAATTGAAGGAGTAATCGCATTATAAAAATCAATAATATGTGGAAAGAAGAAGATAGTAAATTAATTCAGACGTTTGAGTTTAAAGATTTTCAGGAGGCCTTTGCTTTTATGACGAGAGTAGCCTTTCTGGCAGAGGCGCATCAACACCATCCCAACTGGAGCAACGTGTACAACAAGGTGCAGATAGAGTTGACGACACACGACAAAGGAAACACCATCACCGAAAAGGATAGAAAATTGGCTAAGGCCATAGATGAAATAAACTAATGGAAGAAAGTACTTCCATTAGTTTGTATTTAGTACCTACGCCTATTGGAAATCTGAAGGATATTACCCTTAGGGCATTGGAAACCCTGCAAGAGGTAGATGTCATTTTAGCAGAAGATACCCGGACATCTGGGAAACTGCTAAAGCACTACGACATCAAACGTCCTTTGGAGAGTTATCATATTCATAACGAACACCAGAGCATTTCCAGGCTGTTGCACAGAATGGGAGAAGGGGTGGTTTTTGCACTTATCACGGATGCCGGTACACCAGGTATTTCTGATCCTGGCTTTCTCTTGGTCAGGGAGGCACTAGCCGCCGATTTAGAAGTCTGTAGCCTTCCCGGAGCGACCGCTATTATCCCTGCACTGGTTAATTCGGGATTGCCAAACGATCGGTTTGTATTTGAGGGTTTTCTTCCTCATAAAAAGGGAAGGAAGACTAGGGTTGAGTCTTTAAAAGAAGAAACCCGTACCATGGTTTTTTATGAATCTCCGTATCGTTTGCTAAAAACCCTGCAACAGTTTTCGGATGTATTTGGCCCGGAGAGACAGGTCTGTGTAAGCCGGGAGTTAACCAAGATTCATGAGGAAAACGTTCGAGGCAGCCTACGGGAAGTAATAACTTATTATACTGAAAATACCCTTAAAGGAGAAATCGTGATCACATTGTCAGGAAAACAATGAAAAGCATGGAATTGGAACGTATTACAGAGCAAGTAGCCAATCTAGCCCGGAAAGCCGGGGCCTTTATCAGGGAGGAAGGGAAGAATTTTAGCCTTGAAAAAGTAGAACAGAAAGGGTTCAATGACCTGGTTTCTTACGTGGATAAGGGAGCGGAGGAAATAATCGTCAAAGGCTTATCAGAAATTTTGCCCGAGGCCGGTTTCATTACGGAGGAAGGTACCAAATCGGATACGGATCAAGAGCTGACCTGGATTGTCGACCCCTTGGATGGAACCACTAATTTCGTTCATGGAATACCGATGTTTGCGGTATCCATAGCACTGGCGCAGGGGACCGATATTTTGTCGGGGGTGGTCTACGAAATTAATTTGGATGAATGCTTTGTTGCGTATAAAGGAGCAGCATCCACCTGCAACGGAAAACCTATCCGGGTTAGCAAGGCAGATCAGCTTGCAGATAGTTTGGTAGCAACCGGCTTTCCCTATAATGACGGGGGTAAGACAGCGAGGTACCTGGAATTGCTTTCTTATTTTCTAAAGAATACCCATGGGCTTAGAAGGCTTGGTTCTGCGGCTGTAGACTTGTGCTACGTTGCCTGTGGAAGGGTGGAGGGTTACCTGGAGTATAACTTGCAGTCCTACGACATTGCGGCGGGTACCTTCATTGTAAAACAAGCCGGTGGAGAAATTAGCGATTTCAGCGGAGGAAATAATTACCTCTTTGGAGGGCAGATATTGGCGAGTAATGCGAAGATTCACAAAGACCTACTCGCAGCAATTGAGTCACATTTTGAACTTTAGGAAGAATTAATTGACCTATTAAATTTGTGATTAACTACAAAAAACATAATTCAAAAAAAATAATTCAGTCTGTGAAAAAAAAATTTGTATTTTCGCTATAATTGATTAGCTTTCAATTATTTAAAGTATTATTCTTTTTGACAACCAAATCACCCAGTCCTTGATTGTATCAAGGTTTAAAAACAAACGGTTGTCAAATTAGTTTCACTGACATAATAACATAGATAAAATGAATATAGGAATTTTAGGAGGCACCAACCTGGCGACCAACTTGGGAAATAAGTTTATCGCGAGAGGAATGGATGTGGTGTTTGGCGTTCGTGAAGGATTCAGTACCCGTAAAGTGGAGTGGAAAATTCTTAAAATGCAAAACCACTACGTGCTCAATTACGCAGACGCTATTTCCGCTTCCGACGTGGTGATTATCTGTTGTGAAAATGAGTTTTTGCCAGTTGTTTGCACCTATTTAAAGGAATATGGGTCGCCCGATAAGTTGTACATCGATAGCACCAACGGAGTGCACGATGAGACCCTGGGCTGTAATACTACCTATATTCGAGAGGAAACCGGACATCAAAAAATATTTAAAGCATTTAATAATTTAGGGTTGGATTATCCCAAATCCGATCCGCTGGAATTAATAAAGGAAACCTACTTTTGTGGAGATAGTCCTAAAGACCGGGTGCTACTCAAGAAATTAATCGAACTCATCGGATTCAAAGCCATCGATGCAGGTCTTATCAAAAATGCTTGTCTACTGGAGGCAGTATACCATTTAAGTAAGGAAATCTCTATGGCCAAATCAGGTGACTGTCATTTTCGGTTAATGTCAGTCTAACCCTTTGCCTGGAAAGTGATTTTTTTACTCTTATTGTATCATTTTTATTGCAACCGTTAATCGGTATCGTTTTTGCAACCATATTATATAGCTGCTAGTTACGGATTCCCGTATACATAGACAGTACCCTTTTATTCTAATTTTTAAGATTGATAATACCATGAGAAAAATCTTATTTGTCGGCTTTGCTTTATTTGCCTTTGTGCTTTTGGCACTGGCAGCGGTTCCTTTTTTCTTCAAAGACAAGATTTTTGATAGTTTAGATAAGGAACTAGCCAATGCAGTGAATGCCCAGGTATATTACGACCGGGATGAAATCGGCTTAAGTGTTTTCCGAAGTTTCCCACAGTTATCTGCTACCATGGGTGATTTTGGGGTCAGGGGAAACCCTCCTTTTCAAGGGGATACCCTGATCCATGTGGGATACCTGCAGGTAGATATAGATATCTGGTCTGTATTGTTTGATGATAATCCCAGTTTGAAAGGCGTTCATTTGGAAGACGGGCAGATCTATGTGAAAGTGATGGAAGATGGACAGGCCAATTACGATATCGCCAAAGCGGTAGAAGAGGAAGTCGATCAACCGGATCCGGACTCATCATCGTTTCAGCTGGGGGTGGATTTTATCGAGGTAAATAACCTGGACCTGATTTACGATGATCGTTCACTGGATTATTTGATGGTGCTTTCCGACATGAACCTGCAAGGGAGCGGTGATCTGACCCTGGATGTTTATGACTTGATGGTAAGAGGAGACGCACAGGTGGTAAACGTTACCTATGAGGGAGTGGAGTACCTTTCAAATAAGCTCCTTACTCTGGATTCAAAAGTCAATGTGGATCTTGAAAAAATGCGTTTTGCTGCGAATGATGCCTTTCTAAAATTAAACGAATTTGGCTTTGAAATAGAGGGTTACCTGGCAATGCCGGAAGAAGACATAGAAATGGATTTGGCCTTTTCCGGCGAAAACAATGATTTTAAGAGTGTTTTATCGCTGGTTCCGGGAATTTACTCTGATTCTTTTGATAACCTGACTACTTCAGGACAGATGGATTTTTCAGGTAGTGTCAATGGCCTGTATAACGAGACCAGTTTTCCAGGATTTCAATTTGCACTTTTGGTAGACGATGGCATGTTCCAATTTCCGGACTTGCCAAGACCCGTTCAGCATGTCAATCTGGACTTAAAAGTATCCAACAGTAGCGGAAATTTGGACCTGACCACCATTGATCTATCCCAATTTTCGCTCGAATTTGGAAATCAACCTGTTTTGGGCCGCTTCTATTTAAAGGACCTGGTGAGTTACGAAATGGATGCCGGACTCAAAGGAAATATCAACCTGTTGGAACTCACCTCTATTTTTCCTCTGGAGGGACTTGAACTCAAAGGAAAACTTTCACTGGACATGAGTGCGAAGGGCAGGTACGATAGTGCGGCGCAGATTATTCCCACTATCAATGCGCAAGTCGGACTGGATGACGGATATATAAAGACCAGCGAATACCCAGCGCCCATAGAACAGATTAATTTCCGGGCAGAGGCCTCAAATTCCACCGGGCGCATGCGCGATTTGAGTCTGGATGTGCCTTCTTTTGGCTTTAAACTGGAGGAAGAGACGGTTACGGGAAGTTTGCAGGTATCAGATCTGGAGGATTTAAATTACAATTTTTCCTTGCATGGAGCAGTGGATCTGGCCAAAATGGCTTCGGTATTACCCATGGAGAACACCCTACTGGAGGGCAGGATTCAAGCCGATATTGATGCAAAGGGGAGTTACGATGCCATAAAGACTAACCGTTTTGCTCAGTTGGAAACCAGTGGAGAAATGCAGGTTAACGATTTTTATTTTGCCGATAAAGATTATCCTCAGGGAGTCCGGATACACGAGGCACGTAGCAATTTCAGTCCACAATCCATCAATTTGACCAAATTTGACGCTCGATTGGGGGAAAGCCCCGTCCAGGCCAGCGGTTCGCTTTCGGATTACATGGCATATCTGCTTGGAGACGAAGCAGAAAGTCTGAAAGGAAATCTTGATATCTACTCCAGTAATTTCAACGTCAACGAATGGATGACCTCCTCAGAAAGTCCGGAAGAGGATACGACTTCATTGGAGGTGGTAGCTTTGCCAGAGGATATTGACTTTACCATGAGAGTAAAGGCAGACCGGATTATTTATGACAACCTGTCCCTGGCAGATGCCAGTGGTGTAGTACGTCTAAAGGATGGTGTGCTGAATCTGGAAGGGTTTAAGACCAATACATTAGGAGGCTCCCTTGGTTTTGACGGCAGCTACAATGCCACGGATATTACCCACCCTACATTTGACATGCAGTTGGATATTTCCGGTCTGGGTATTCAGGAGGCGTTTCAATCATTTGTTACGGTCAAGGCGTTTGCTCCAGTGGCCCAGCATGTGGTTGGAAACTTTTCGACAAGCTTTTCTTTTTCCGGATTGCTCGGACAAGACATGATGCCGGTTTTGTCAAGTTTGGATGGAAAGGGGCTCATAGAAGTTACTGAAACAGCCGTTAGAGACAGTCCGTTGATACAGGGCATTGTCAACTTGACGAAGCTAAACGATGCTTCTTCCCTTCGATTGAAACCCTTGAATATCGGTGCTGAAATTGTCGACGGCATGTTAAACGTGGCCCCTTTTGAATTGCAGTTGTGGGATTATCCTACTACTATTCAGGGTAGCACCGGCTTTGATGGCCGGATTAATTACCTGGTTTCCGTGGATGTGCCGGCAAGTAAATTTGGCTCCCAGGTGAATAGCCTGGTGGCCGGTATCGCCGGAACAGATCTTTCCTCTACGACCATTCCTTTGGCTATTAATGTTGGCGGTACGTATGGGAGCCCGAACATTTCCCTTGCAAACTCAGAAAGTCTGGATAGTTATATTTCGAATGCGCTTAAAAGTCGCCTGTCAGGTGAAAAAGAGAATGCGAAGGAGAAAATCGCCGCTGATTTCAAGGCAAGGGAAGATAGCCTGAAACAAGAGGTCAAGCAAAAGGCAGAGGTAGCCCGGGATAGTGTGGAAAAAGAGGCGACCAAATTGGTCGATGAAACCAAAGAAAAAGCTGTGGATGAGGTGAAAAACTTGCTAAGGGGCTTTACAAATAGGAAAAAGCCTACAGAAGAGCCTAAACCGGATCCTGAGTAAAATCAGCGAATCAACTCCAGCAAGTAATACCAACCCGTCAAGGTAAGAAAAGATAAAGGGATTCCGATACCTACCAGCAGCGAGGCGAGCTTTGGTCGTAGGTTATAGTTGGTAGCGATAATAGAAGAAGTGATCATGGGGGCCATGGCGGCCTCCATCACACTCACTTTAAAAATCAGATTCTGTTCTGGCTCAAGACTTAGTATCCAGTGATATACCAAAAAGATAACGAACGGGATCAAAAGCAACTTATGGATTAAACCAATCCATAGAAAATTGTCTTTAATATCCTTGAGTTTTATTTTGATCTGCAGCCCCACGGCAATTAGGGCAATAGGGGTGAGGGTTCCGGCAAAACTTTCCAGAATATCCTGCACGACACCGCGGATTTCTACCTGAAAAACGTTGAGCAATAGGGACAGAATGAAAAACAGGAACGGCGGAAATAGCAACATCCTTTTAGAAATATCCCTTTTACGCATTTTTTCCGCTCCGTAGAGAGAAGCCACAATGATTGCCAGGCTGCTGACTACTAAAAAAGATCCTGGCTGATCCACCAATACAGCTATTTTCAGTCCTTCCGCTCCGTATATAGCCTCGATGATAGGGTAGCCAACGAAGCCCGTATTGGATAGTCCTCCACAAATAATAAGACAACCAATGGTGTTTCTCTTCCATCCCAGTTTTTTACCGAGGTATCCAAACAACACCCAGCTTAGCGAAAACACGATCCAGGCCACAGAAATGGGCAAAAGCAAGGAAGGGCTTAAATTAAGTTTGGAAATATACAAGAGCGATACAGCAGGCAAAACCACATAAATGAGGTAGGCATTGAGCGCCTTGGGTGCTTCGGTTGGAAATTCTTTTATTCTCTGTAGGAAGATGCCGACAAGAATGGAAGTAATGACAAGTAGTATATTGGACATGGGATTAACTTGAGAGCAAAGTTACGGAATTTATGGGCGTGTAGTGAACGTGAACCTGCCTAAAGATATCCAAAATGGGCACGTTTTTGGGAGAAATATTCCTCCAGTTGGGGGTACAGGTTGCTTTCCGCCATCGGAATTCCGGAGAGTGTTTGGTTGATATTTCCTATTTCCGTTTCCGGATCTACTTCCAGGGATTCTACCAGAAGGATGAGCTCCTGCAAGGCAAGGGGCTCCTTACTCGCTACCGGTTTGGTAGCGTATTCATTACCATAAAAATCAACAATTTCGAAAAAAATTTCGCCGTCCAATGCCGTGGCAAAAATGCAAATCTCTTCTCCCCATTGGCTTTCGGGGTAGGTCAGCTTGACGAGGAGGGAACTTGCTCCAGTCCCGTTGAAGTACGTTTCAGGTCTGTAATCAAAATCCATCGCTCGCAAATATAAGCGATTATAATCCCATTTCGAAATCAGGAATCGATTCAGTACATTTGTTAGACAAGACTAATTAAATTATGAGACATATCTTTTAATTCAGTTGGTGACGGAGTAAATATTGTTTAATTTTGTTTTTAATCGAACGCTGGTTCTTGAAGTCTTTCCGAAACATAGTGCCCTTTGTAAGCTACGGCTTACTGGTATTGGTCATCCTGATGCAGGTCAACAGCGTGGTTTTTTACCATGAGCACGACCTGGAATCCGGGGAGACTATCCGGCATGCACACCCGTTTCTTTCTGAAGAGGAGGAACAAAATCGGGATCATTCGGAAAATGAGATCCTTTTATTGGATATGGTTACCCATGTTCACTATTTTTTACCGGAGGTGTTGGGGTTTATTTCCGGAATTCAGGAAGTATACGAAGTTCCCCGGCCCTTTTTACTTACAGAAAGCCCCGGCATCCAATTTCGGGAAATTTTATCGTTACGGGGCCCCCCTGTCATTGTTTAATTCTTTTCCCCAAAAGCTGATTTTCAAGCAAGGGGCCACTTATTAACAATCTTTTTCTATTGCCGCTTGGTTGCCGCATTGAAAGGGGTTGCTTCTTCACTATATTAATACGATTTTTATGAAATACGTCATAACCCTGGGATTATTCCTACTGGTTTCCATTTCCTTTGTCCAGGGGCAGAACCTATCTTTATCAGGCAGCGTTCGGGATGCCAGCACTGCCGAACCATTAATTGGAGTGACCATTTTTGTACCGGAATTGGGCAGGGGCACTGTCTCTGATAACCAAGGCCTTTTTGCTATGGAAGGCCTTCCTGCACGGAACCTTACGATTCAATTTTCCTATATTGGATACGCTACAGCGCTTAAAAAGATCAATCCTTCGGAGCAAGGCAGACTTGATGTCCATTTAACCTCCGCCACCGCTTCGGTGGACGAGGTGGTGGTTTCCGCTGCCTATGTAATGAGTAAAGAGCGTTCTCCCATTTCTATCGAAAAAATAGACCGGCAATCCATATTGAGAAACCCTTCTCCCAGTCTCATGACAGCCCTGGCAAAAACACCAGGTGTAAGTGAGGTATCGCTGGGGCCGGGGATCAGTAAGCCGGTGATCCGGGGGCTTTCTTTTAGCCGGGTTTTGTCTGTATATCAGGGTGCGCGATTTGAAAATCAGCAATGGGGAGCAGACCACGGGCTGGGGCTTACCGAAACCGGCCTTTCCGGAATCGAAATCATCAAGGGGCCAGCTTCCATTATCTACGGTTCCGGGGCCATGGCAGGCGTGGTCAACCTGATCGAGGAGGCCGACGCACAGGCAGGAGAGGTTTCGGGTGACTTGAACCTACGCATGTACAGCAATTCCCTGGGGAGGAGATTGGATGCGGGTGTAAAAGGAGCCGGTCAGCAAGGATTTTTCTGGTCTCTGAGAGGTGCTTCCGAATCTCATGCAGACTACCTGGACGGGTCGGGAAGTCCCGTTGGAAACACCCGTTTTCAAACCCAAAATATGAAAGCAGGGATGGGCCTTCGAAAGGGCTGGGGAGACACCCGGATTCGCTATACCTTTCTGAAACAAAAATTAGGGATTTTGGATGAAACCAATCAGGAGCTATTGGTAACCAGCCGAAACGACCGAGTGCTTCAGTTGCCGTTCCAGGATGTAACGGACCATTTTTTAAATTCGGAGAGTAACGTGTTTTTGGGGGATGATAAACTAAAAGCAACTTTTGGTTACCACTGGAATTTTAGGGAGGAGACGGAAGACGAATTCAACCAAGTTGACTTGGGATTACAGCAATCGAATTTTATGTATGACATCAAATATTACAAATCCGTTTGGGAGCAAACCGAGTTAATTTTCGGATTGCAGGGTTTTTATTTGAACACGGTAAATTACGAAAATGCAGCAGAAATATTAATTCCCGATGCGACCAAGGATGACCGTTCCTTGTATGCGCTGTTCAATTACTCGAATCCGGAATGGGTGGTACAGGGAGGAATAAGGTATGATTACCGAAAGGTGACGGCAGATGCCAGCGGCCAAAACTTTCTGGATTATGGTTTTGAGCTGGAAGGTTCCCCGGAAAGCAGGACGCTTAGCAGGTCTTTTGATGGGATGACCGGGAGTGCCGGAGCCACTTTCAGGCCCTCCGAAAACTGGCGATTCAGGCTAAACGTCGCATCCGGATTCAGAGCACCAGATCTGGCCGAATTGTACTCAAACGGACCGCATCCCGGGACGGCCAGGTTTGAGCAGGGAAGTGCTGATTTTGTCAGGGAACAAAACATCCAGTCGGACCTGGGGCTGCGCTACCGGCAGGCCGATTTCGCCATTTCAGTTGAAGGGTTTTATAACCGGGTCAATAATTATATTTATTTTTCTCCCACCGATGAGCAGATGGGAAACCTGACGATTTGGAGGTTTGAGCAGGACAATGCCGGCCTTTACGGGGGAGAGGCGTTGCTTGACATTCATCCTTCGGGAATGCCCTGGGTTTCTGGGAGCACTTCTTACAGTATGGTTATAGGGAAACGAAGATCGGACCAGAGCTATCTTCCCTATATTCCTGCCTTTCGATGGAATCAGGACCTTACCTTTACCTTAAACGAGTTAGGTGAATTAAAACGGCCTTATCTGAACCTGACAGGAAGTCTCGTATTGGATCAAAACAGGCCCGCATTACTGGAAGAATCCACCCCGGGTTACTTTATCATGGGGCTTCATCTTGGAAGTGAATTTACCCTATGGCAACAGGAATTGAATGCCTCCTTATCTGCCAATAATTTGTTGAATGTGCACTACCTGGACCACATGTCTCTTTACCGTCCATTCGGCGTCAGGCAGTTAGGTAGAAATATTTCACTTAGCCTTCAGTTTAAATTTTGATCATAGAAACTGGATTTTAGAACGGGCATCTCAATAGAAGACCAAGCCCGATTTTTCTTGAACATATGGTCAATCAATTTGAAAAGACAATTGGATTATACATAGTTTAGGAGTAATTTTGGCATTCGAAATTGAAATCAACCGGATTGCTACTTTCAAGTTTTCCTTTCAGAGAGGAATGGGAGTAAAGCAATATGACTGGATCACCACATGAAACGAGACCAATTAGTATTTGACCTGATCGCCAGGGAAGAGGACCGACAAAAGAGAGGAATAGAGCTAATCGCTTCAGAGAACTTCACCAGCAAACAAGTCATGGAGGCGGCTGGCAGTGTACTCACCAATAAATATGCAGAAGGCTTACCGAAAAAACGGTATTATGGCGGCTGTGAAGTGGTGGATGAAATTGAGCAGATTGCCATCGACCGGGCCAAAGAGCTTTTTGGTGCTTCCTGGGCGAATGTGCAACCCCACTCGGGCGCACAAGCAAATGCTGCCGTGTTTTTAGCCTGCCTGAATGCTGGAGATGCGATTTTGGGTTTTGACCTTTCTCATGGAGGACACCTGACCCACGGTTCTCCGGTCAATTTTTCCGGAAAACTTTACGACCCTCATTTTTACGGGGTAGAAGAAGCTACCGGAGTAATCGACTATGATAAGGTGGAGGAAAAAGCGGTTGCCGTGAACCCCAAACTACTGATCTGTGGGGCCTCGGCCTATAGCAGGGATTGGGATTACGAAAGACTTCGGCAGATCGCTGACCGGGTAGGAGCGATTTTACTCGCAGATATATCCCATCCCTCTGGCTTGATAGCCCGGGGATTGCTAAAGGATCCGTTGGAGTTTTGTCATGTGGTGACCACCACCACCCATAAGACCTTGCGAGGACCCCGTGGAGGACTGATCTTGATGCGGGAAGATTTTGATAATCCTTTTGGCATCAAAAAACCCAAAGGAGAACTTCGCAAAATGTCTTCCTTGCTGGATTCAGGAGTCTTTCCGGGAACACAGGGAGGCCCTTTGGAGCACATCATTGCCGCTAAAGCCATCGCCTTTCAGGAGGCGCTTACAGATGAGTATATGGATTATGTGGTGCAGGTAAAGAAAAACGCCTCCGTAATGGCCGAGGCGTTTGTAGCAAAAGGGTACCAATTGATTTCAGGAGGTACGGACAATCATTTGATGCTAATTGACTTGCGAAACAAGGAATTAACGGGTAAAATCGCCGAGGAAACCCTTGGAAAAGTGGATATTACCATCAATAAAAACATGGTTCCTTTTGATACAAAATCACCCTTTGTAACTTCCGGAATGCGAATTGGGACGGCAGCGGTGACAACCCGTGGACTCAAGGAGCAGGATATGAAAAAGATTGTCGAGTTGATAGATCGCTCCCTGATTCATCACGGGCAAGACGATCAACTGGCGACAATCAAGGCTGAAGTAAACGAGTGGATGGTTCAATTTCCCTTATACTAAAAAATAAACCTACGTGGCACTGGATCAATATAACGAAGAAGAGGAAGAAGATAATGGCATGTCCTTCCTGGACCATTTGGAGCAACTGAGGTGGCACCTATTGCGATCTATATCCGCCATCTTGGTATTTATGGTACTTGCTTTCCTGGCCAAAGGCTTTGTTTTTGGGCAGGTGATCCTCGGCCCCTCCAAGATAGACTTTGTTACCTACCGGGTTCTTTGCCAGTTATCAGATTTCTTTTCTCTTCCTGCGCTGTGTATCGAAAAGCTGCCTTTTATCATTCAAAGTCGGCAGATGACAGGTCAGTTTTCCATGCACATCACATCCAGTTTGGTGATTGGATTGATTGCGGCCTTTCCTTATGTTTTCTGGGAAGTGTGGCGGTTTATCAGTCCTGGACTGTACGCTAAGGAAAAAAACGCAGCCCGCGGTGCCGTGTTTTTTGTAAGTTTACTCTTCTTTTTGGGAGCAAGTTTTGGGTATTACATTCTGTCACCACTTTCGATTAATTTCTTATCTAACTACCAGTTAGATCCCTCCATTGCGAATGAATTTGACATTACTTCTTACGTGTCCACCTTGTCCATGTTAGTATTGGCTTCAGCCGTAATGTTTCAATTGCCCATAGTCATTTATTTTCTTACCCAGGCAGGCCTGGTTTCATCGTTGATGTTAAAAACCTACCGGAGACATGCCATCGTGGTCATATTAGTATTGTCTGCGCTCATTACGCCACCGGACGTGATTAGTCAAATACTTATTGCGATGCCTATATTGGTGCTTTATGAAGCAGGAATAATCATTGCCAAAAGGCTAGAGAGAAAGCGCAGGGAAGAAGAATTAGAAAACGGATTTTAACCTACCCAGTAATGGCTAAAAAAATTGCGATCGGCGGAGATCATGCAGGCTTTGACTACAAAGAAAGATTGATAGGGATATTAAAAAAGGAAGGGTATGAGGTCCGGGATTTTGGGCCCTATACCGATGCCTCGGTAGATTATCCGGACTATATCCATCCCTTGTGCGAAGCGGTGGAGGCGGGTGAATTCAAGCAGGGTGTCCTTTTGTGCGGTAGTGGAAATGGGGTTGCCATTACGGCAAATAAGCATCAGGGTATTCGTGCCGCTATCTGTTGGAATGAGGAGCTGGCTGCGCTGGCCCGGCAGCATAATGATGCCAACCTGATTTCCATACCCTCTCGCTTTGTGTCTTTCGAATTGGTCGAAAAGATGGTTTTTCGGTTTCTTAACACCGAATTCGAAGGGGGGCGGCATGCTCGCAGAGTGAACAAAATACCTTGTTAAAATTGTCTTAAGGGGGACCAGGAAGTGCTTTTATAAAGCAAGTCAATTACTGATTTTCCGGATGACTCCATCCTTTTCGGGACGGTACAATGTTTCTAAGGAAGGGATATTCCTTGACCATTCCAGGTATAACCCTTCCTCGTCGATGATGACATCGGGAGATTCTTTCTGGAGGTCACTTAAAAATTTCATTTTTCGTTCCATGGCATTCATTTGCTCAAAATAGACCCGGGTCAGCCTGAAATTTAAATAAGGATTAGCGGTCCCGGTGCGGGTGTATTTTTCGAGGTTTTCTCCCAGAACCATGATTTTCTCCGAAGCGGGTATTCCAGATAATACTTCCTGGCGAACCACATAGGTGTCAAAAGAAGGTGATTCGATTTGATAAAATACCCAACTGTATCCAATAAGCGGAAGAAGGATCAGGTAGCCATAAATCAAGGTTTGCTGCAACATGCGCTTGTTGCTCAGGTTGAATAAGTGTGTGGTAAAGTAAGCCAGTGCGGGTAGCATGGCCAGAAACTGATAGGGACTGACGCGGTCCACCAAGAAAAAAGAAGCCAGGTTCACCAAAAGAAAAACCAGCAATAATTGATTCTGTTTTTGTTGTGTAACATTCATCCGGCGAAGGAGGTTGTTTTTAAAATACCCAAAAATGGCCAGTAAAACCGGGAAGGAAAAAATAAATAGCAGGTCGCTGAGCGAAACGTGTTGGACCGGCACGGCTTGAAAGCTCAGAAACAGATAGAGGGTGATAAATTCAGATAAGCCCTCCTGCATAAAAAAGAAAACAGCGCAAAAAGACAGCGGCAACAGGTAGGCCGTAAGTAAAAGGCATAACTGTTGGATAGAAAAACCGATGATCAGCACGGCAGCTAAAATCAGAAAGGGAAGGAAGACCAGGTAAGCAAAGTGGAAACAAAAGGCCACCCCCGCACAAAAACCCATCAGGAGAATAGCAGGGACAGTATTGGCATTGATAGTGGTTTGCTGCAATAGATGGCCGAGCGCCAATAATACAAAAGTACTCCCCATTAAGGCTGGCGAAAGGGTCATAAAATCAAAGGAAAGCTGAAATAAAATGGTCATAACGAATGCCGGAATGAAGTTCGACTCCTCGTAGGCATTTATTTTTATCAACAATTCGTTGGTGTAATAGATCTGAAATAGGATGATCAAAAAGGAAATTACCCGGAAGGAAACCAGCGAGTTGGCGGCCAATAGGTGGTTTAACCAGTAAACCGAAACCGAAAATGGCCCGGTCCCGTCTATGGTATCGACATACGGAAGGTTTCCGGAAGCTGCCCGCTCACCAATCATTTGCCAAAGCAATTCTGGCTGGGTAAGGGGTATGTCCATTAAAAAATAAGGGATACGAAAAACCAGTAGGAGAAAAAGGATTCCTACCATTCGTAGAGGGTCATTAATTTTGAAAAATTCGAGCAAGGCCTATCTTTGTTTAAAACTCAATTTACGAAATTAAAGGTTACCCGTATATTTCACTAAATTTGTGAAGAATAAAAATGTCAGCATGGAAAGTAAGCGTCAACAAAAATATTCCAAATTAATTCAAAAGGAGCTTGGAGAGCTTTTTCAGCGTGAGGGAAGACCATTGGTTGGAAAGGCCATGGTAACGGTCACCCGAGTATTGATGAGTCCGGATTTAGGGGTAGCCAAGATAAATTTGAGCTTTTTATTAGCTGATAATCAGCAGCTTTATTCCCGAATAAATGATAACAAAGGTCAGATCCGGAAGTTTCTGGGAAACCGGATCGGAAAATCCGTCCGGATTATTCCGGAATTGGTTTTTTACCTGGATGAATCGGCAGCTTATGCTCAGCACATGGACGATGTCATTTCCAACCTGGATATCCCTGATGCCCCGGATGAGGACGACAATGATCCTGAAAATTAATTCCTGCCAGGTTGAACTTATCCTATTTTATAGCGGCCCGGTATTTCAGGAGTGAAGCAAAGAAGAACTTTATCACCGTACTGTCAAGGATCTCCATGATCGGCGTAGCCGTGGGGACCATGGCATTGGTCGTGGTTTTGTCCGTCTTCAATGGATTAGAAGATTTAATCAAAGGATTGTATGCTTCCTTTGATGCAGACTTGAAAGTCATGCCGGTCCTGGGAAAGTCCTTTCCGGTGGATGAAGCCTTCCTTTCGCCCCTGGAAAGGATGGAGGGAGTCGCTATTTTAACGGAAGTTATCGAAGACAATGCTCTGGTACGCTATGGAGACCATCAGGTGGTCGCTACTATCAAGGGGGTGTCGGATAATTTTCTCGATCAGAATAGGTTTGAAAACGGACAGCTCGTGGGAGAAATGAGCCTTGGGGAAGCAGAAAGGCCGCAAGCCATTCTTGGTAGGGGGCTTTCCTACTTTTTGCTGATGGATTTAGATGATGAGTTTGAATTGATGCAGGTGTTTTATCCCCGGGAGCCCAGGGCAGGAAGCATTGACCCTAGTAGTATGTATAACCGGGAGCTTATTCGGCCGGCCGGTATTTTTAGCGTTGAGAAACAATACGATGACGAATACGTGATTGTGCCGTTGAATTTTGCCGCCAGTTTGCTGGAATATGGGGACCGGCGAAGTGCATTGGAAATAATGGTAGCAGATGGTTATTCTATTCAGACAGTTAAGCGGGATTTGCGGGAATTGCTCGGTCCGGATTTTACGGTGAAGGACAGTGACGAACAGCATGCCAGTCTCTTGATGACCATACGGCTGGAAAAACTATTCGTATTTCTGACGCTCACCTTTATTCTGGCAGTTGCCTCATTTAATATCTTTTTTTCATTAAGTATGTTGGCCATAGAAAAGAAAAAGGATATCGCCGTATTGATTTCCATGGGAGGAACCCGGAGGTTTATCCGATCCATTTTTTTGAAAGAAGGAGCCATTATTGCCTTTTCCGGGGCATTGGCAGGCTTGATCCTGGGTTTTTTAATCTGCTGGGTTCAGGACAGGTTTGGTTTGGTCTCGCTGGGGATTACTTCCTCTGTAGTAGATGCCTACCCGGTAAAAATGCAATGGACGGATTTTCTGTACACCAGCCTGAGTGTTATTGTCATTACCATGCTGGCCTCTTACCGTCCTGCCCGGATCGCTGCAAAAGTAAATACGACGCAGCATTTGTAGGCGATTAAATGGATGATCTGTTTAATTTTTTTAAATATTTCTGTAATTTGCAAACTGCCAATTTCAAAAACCAGCAGTAATAATTTTGATTTTGTTCAAAAACAGCATCCATGAAAGTAGCTTCTGACAAGCCATTTGAAATCGTTTATTCCCTTTTCAGCCATGAGTTTCTGGGGATCCTTTTTGAATCCTTCGCTGTACAGCTGGATGAAAAGGGAAGGTTATCTTTTGCCTATCAAAATATTTCGTATCAAAATGCCAGGGAATTCGAGGAAGGGTTGGATGATACCGACCTGGAGCTGATCCGACTGATGGACAGTATGCAGCAGGAAGCCATTGTAAAGAAATACAATGCAAAGAACACCAAGCCCAAGGAGTTTCTGCGAAAAGTCTTCGATCAAAACCAATCCACTCAGGCCAATAAGGAAATTCAGAAACTGATCGAAGGAAAGCTGGAGATAACGCGGTCCAAAATTCTGGATAATATCAAGCATAAGCGACTGTTTGAAATGGGCAATGATGGGAACCCGGTCTGGAAAGAAATCCAGATCATGCCGGAAAAAGCGTCGGTTTTATTTCATTTTAGAAGAAATGAAGACAATACCCATTATTTCCCTACCCTAAAGTATCAAAGCGAGAAATTGGAATGGCAATACATGGGAAGTTACCTCATTTGTCACCAGCCTGCCTGGCTGGTAGTAAGTTCCCGGCTTTTTAGTTTTGAGAAGGATGTAGATGGGAAAAAATTGTTGCCCTTTCTGAACAAGAAATTCATCGTCATCCCCAAAAAAGTAGAAGAATCGTATTATCAGAAATTTGTAACCCAGCTGGTCGCCTCCTTTGATGTATTTGCCAAGGGTTTCACCATAAAGGTGGATCGGTCCAACCCGGAGCCGGTCCTGTTTTTAGGAGATTTGCCTGGCAATCCTACGGTGGACATGTTTGGAAAAAATACCGGTATGGAGGACGAGGAAAAGATGGTGTTTGACCTTCGGTTTACCTATGGAGATTTTACCTTTCGTGCAGACCAGGCCAAGCCCACCAATGTGGAATTGGAAAAAAGAGGAGACGATTACACCTTTTATAAAGTGGTTCGGGATCTTTCAAAAGAGAACTTTTACAGTGATTTTCTAAAATCCAAAGGCTTGCCGGTACGGAATGGCCGCTTCCCCATGAACAAACGAGATGCCTACGACTGGATTATTAATCACAGGCCGGAACTGGATGATTTAGGCATAAAAATCCATCAGGCGTCTCAGGAGAAAGGGAAGAAATATTTCATTGGTTCGGCTAAGATTAATGTAAAAATTGCCGAAAAGATTGATTGGTTTGACGTTGAGGCTACGGTTACTTTTGGAGATCATGAAATTTCCTTTATGAAGTTCAGGAAATTATTGATGAAGGGAAAGACGGAAATTGAACTTCCAAATAACGAGGTAGCCATTATTCCGAAGTCCTGGTTTGTAAATTATGCAGAGATTTTTTCTTTTATGGAAGAAAAAGAAGCGGATCAGGGTAGTTTTAAATTGAAGAAACACCACATAGCCCTGGCCCAGGAGCTCGAAAAGGGAAATCTGATTAATCTTTCACTGAGCGAACGATTAAAAAAACTAAAGGATTTTTCTACAATCGACGACTACGAATTGTCGGGTTATTTTAAAGGAACCCTCCGTCCTTACCAGAAGGCGGGGTATAACTGGATGCGCTTTCTCAATGAATATCATTTTGGAGGATGCCTGGCAGATGATATGGGCTTGGGAAAAACGGTACAAACCCTGGCGTTTTTGGCCATGGAGAAGGAGCGATCCGAGGGGACCACTTCCCTGCTGGTAATGCCTACCTCCCTGATTTATAACTGGGAGCTGGAGGCTAAAAAATTCACCCCAAAACTCAAAATTCTTATCTATACGGGTACCCAACGCGTCAAAGACAGCAACCAGTTTGGGCAGTACGATCTGGTGCTGACTTCATACGGAATTACCCGGCTTGATATTGATATTTTGAAAGCATTTTATTTTAATTATATCATTCTGGACGAGTCCCAGGCGATCAAAAATCCTGATAGTATTATTTCAAAAGCGGTCATTCAGCTAAATAGTAACCATAAATTAATCTTAACAGGAACTCCGGTAGAGAACGGTACCATGGACCTGTGGTCACAGATGAATTTTATTAATAGAGGCCTTCTTGGCGGGCAGGCAGCATTCAAGAAACAGTTTTTGATGCCTATTGAGAAAAAGAATGATAAGGATAAAATCCTGAAATTAAATGCCATGATCAAACCCTTTATCCTGCGTAGGCTTAAGTCCCAGGTGGCAACCGATCTACCCGAGAAGGTTGTCAATGTAAAGTACTCCACCATGACGGAGGCGCAGGAAAAAGCCTATGAAGAAGTCAAAGCCTATTACCGGGATAAAATCATTAACGAATTGGCCATACCTGGCGTTTCCCAAAAATCCCTGACGTTGCTTCGAGGATTGACGCAACTCCGCCAAATGGCCAATCATCCAAAAATGGCGGATGAAAACTATCAGGGCGATTCCGGTAAGCTGGAAGATATTATGCATATGGTTAAGTCTACCGTAAGTGAGGGGCATAAAGTATTGATTTTTAGCCAGTTTGTCCGGCATTTGAGCATCGTCAAGCAGTTTTTAAAACAAGAGAAGATGCCTTTCGCGTATCTAGACGGAGCTACCAAAGACCGGCAGGCGCAGGTTACTCAATTTCAGGAAGATCCGTCGATTCAAGTGTTCCTTATTTCACTAAAGGCCGGAGGTGTGGGGCTTAACCTGACAAAGGCAGAATATGTATTTCTACTCGACCCCTGGTGGAACCCCGCAGTCGAATCCCAGGCAATAGACAGGGCTCACCGGATAGGCCAGCAAAATAAAGTCATGATTTATAAATTCATTACACGAAATTCAGTGGAAGAAAAAATCATGGCCCTACAGGAAAGAAAAATGGCACTGGCGGGTGAATTGATAAGTACCGAGGAAAGTTTCATTAAAAGCCTATCGAAGGAAGACATTTCTGCACTGCTGGCATGATTCAGGCTATTTGTTCTTAAATTTGCGCTAACCAACCTTCCCTTCCATGCATACCGCCATACTTATTATTCAATGTAGAGACCATAAAGGAATTGTCGCAGCGGTCTCCCGGTTTTTGTATGAAAACAATGGCAATATTCTAGCCATCGATCAATACATAGATGAGGAGATTGGTGATTTCTTCATGCGCGCTGAATGGGAGCTCGAAACCTTTGGTATTGGTAAGGATCAGATCCACGAGAAATTTGGCCTTCAGGTAGGCAAGCAATTTGGGATGAATTATACCTTGTCCTTTAATTTCCCCAAGCCAAGGATGGCCCTGTTTGTTTCCAAGTTATCGCATTGTCTTTTTGATATACTCAGTCGGTACTATTCAGGGCAGTTTGAAGTGGACATTCCCCTGGTGATTTCCAATCATGAGGATCTGGAACCAGTAGTGAAGGCTTTTGGGATTCCCTTTCACCATATTCCGGTAAGCAAAGACACAAAACCTGAACAGGAAGCCAAGCAGCTCGATTTGCTCAAAGAAAATAGAGTCGATTTTGTAGTCCTGGCGCGCTATATGCAGATCCTCTCAGGCGATTTTATTTCACATTTTCCCAATCGGATCATCAATATTCACCATTCATTTCTGCCCGCTTTTGTTGGGGCAAAACCCTATCACGCAGCCTATAAAAGAGGGGTCAAAATTATCGGAGCCACGGCCCACTATGTTACCGAAGACCTGGATGCCGGCCCGATCATCGAGCAGGACGTGGCCAGGGTCAGGCATCATAATACCATCGATGACTTGGTACAGATAGGGCAGGATGTGGAAAAGGTGGTACTTTCCAAGGCTATAAAATACCACCTTGCCCAGAAAATTAAAGTAGTTGGTAACCGAACAATAATTTTCAGTTAACCTGTCAGGTTCGTTAGCGGAGTACCGTTCCTGGGATCTATTCGTCCTTTTCCATCTCTACTACTATATTTCCACCGTCGTCATACAGGACCAATGTGCCCGCGCTATAGGTGTAACTGGTACTGGATTCCAGGTTGGAGAGGTATCGCTTTTCCAGGTTAATATCTTCACAGGAAGCGTTATCGGAATACAGAGTGGAAAATTTAATTTGTTTCTGGTTAAAGGTTGCGGCTCCCCGGAAATCATTGCATCCGGCAAATCCTCCAATTTCCTGATCTTCTTCAAATACGAGCGTGAGCGTTGCCAGTTTATCATCGGTAGCCCCGCTGCCAGCCAGGTCGGTCACCTTCCAATCGTGGTCGGAAAGGGTTACCGGCTCGGAATTGCATGAAAGGAATAAAACAGATAATACGAATACAGAAGCTAGTGTTGAAAATAATTTCATAACGGTTGTTTTTTATTTGAAATACAGGATCTCAGAATCCCAGATATGTTTAATTTCAAGCAAAGACCATTCTAAAAATGGTTTAGGAGATAATTTTCCTCGGGATATCGTGCGGTAAGCGCGTCAATAGCTCGTAATTAACCTGTTGCGTAGATTCACCAAAGGAAGCGACTGTTATTTCATTTCGTTTTTGCCGACCGATGATGACGACTTCATCCCTTTTTTGTATGTCTTTCAGATCCGTAACGTCTACCGAAATCGCATTCATGGTTACCGTACCCACCACCGGGAGGATTTTTCCATGAATCAGTACCTTACCCAGGTTACTGAGATTTCGGCTAAACCCATGGCAGTATCCAATCGGTACCAGGGCGATGGTCATGTTTCGGGAAGCCATATAGCTGTTGCCATAGCCTACAAATTCACCCATTTTCACTTTTTTAATACTCATCACCTTGCTTTTCCAACTGATGAGTCTTTTGAGTGGATTTTTCATGTTGGGAGCCAATTGCTTGAATTTTAGCATGTACGTTTCCTGGCTCGGCCAGAAACCGTATTGCGCGATTCCAATCCGTACCATGTCCATAATGGTTTCCGGATAGCTAAGGGAAGCTGCCGAACAGGCGGTATGGTATTTTTCAAAGTGGAGGCCTTTTTCCTGAAACCACTGTTTGAACTCCATGTATGTTTTAATCTGGCTTTTGATCCGGACAAAGTTGCCAATGCTCTCAGCTCCGGCATAATGGGTACAAAGTCCAGCCAGCTGCAGGTTTTCCCGGTTTTTTATCAGCATTTCAGCCACCTTTGTTCGTTCTTCCCATTCGAAGCCAGTCCTATGAAACCCCGTTTCCAATTCCACGTGGATTTTAGCCTTCTTACCAAGGGAATTGCTGGCTTGAATGGCCGCTTGCAGGCGGTCCAGATCGAAGACATAAAAACTGATTTCATTTTCAATCAGGTAGGGGATGCTGTCATTGTCCACCATACCCATAATCATGATTTCACTATTTTTTGTGGAAGTAGTTTTTACGCGGATAGCCTCATCGGTACTGAAGGTACTGAAATGCCGAATGCCGGCACTTTCAGCTATGTTAACGGTATTTTCAATACCATGCCCATAGGCGTTTCCCTTAACCACCGAAGAAATCGTCACATGCGAACCTACCTGGCTTCGAATGAACTTCAGGTTGTTTTTATAGGCACTTTTGCTGATTTCAATATAGGAGGTGTGAACCATGTAATTAGTGGTTTAATTTTTCGATGATTCGGTTGAAAATTGAAACGCCGGTGGCCATAATGTCGTCCGGAAAATCGTAATGGCCTTCGTGTAATTGAGGTTGATTTTTACCCGCCCCCAGTCCGAAAAGCAGGCTGTTGGTTTGGGAAGAAAATTTACCGAAATCCTCCGACCAGCGAAAGGGTGTCCGTATGTGTTTCGTTTTTAATTTCAGTTCCTTGGCGGCATCATTTACCAGTTCCCAGGGGACCGGGTCGTTTATCACCGCTTCAAATTCTTCGCAATAACTGATATCGTGCTCCAGTCCGTATTCATTAGAGATCAATGCCGCTAGTTTTTCAGCGTTACTGCTCAGTGATTTCATAGTTTGATTATCGAATGTGCGAAGAGTGGCCATCACCTGCGCCAGTCCAGGAGTGGTTCCGAAGGCAATCTCACCCAATTGGGCATGAATAACCGTTACCAATGTAAATTCAGAAATGGTCTCGGTTAATTTTTCCATGCCAATAATCAATTTACACATGGCTTCTGCCGGACTAAGGCCATCTTCAGGATGCGCAGCGTGGCTTGTCTTCCCCTTGAGATTGATGGTGATTCCCTTAGAGGCGGCTGTGAATGCCCCTTTTTTCAGAACAATTTCGTTTTTCGGGTATCCGGGCAGATTATGCAAGGCAAAAGCAAAATCCGGTTGAATTTTCTTGAAATTTTCTGACTGGATCACTTGCTCGGAGCCCATACCCGTTTCTTCGGAAGGCTGAAATACGAGAACCACTTTCCCTTTGGATGGCCTTTTTTTAGCGAGGAGCATACCCAGCCCGCAAACGATGGCCATGTGCCCATCATGCCCGCAAGTGTGTGATACTCCCGGGTTTTTGCTTTTATGGCGATGCTTTCCATTTTCTGGAATGGGCAATGCGTCCAGTTCGGCCCGGATCATGGTGGTAGGGCCTTTTGTTTTGCCTTTAAAAACGATTCCCAGCCCATAGGGCCCCAGATCTTCAATGATTTCATCTGGCTCCAGCTCTTTAAAAAACGCTTTTATTAAGGCGGAAGTTTTCGCTTCTTTTCCGGAAACTTCAGGTGTTTGATGCAATTTTTTCCTAAATGCAGTTAATTTTTTTAACGCGTCAGCATTCATAATAAACCATTCAATTCGTTAATTTACTACCGAAAAGAGAGCTCCCCCAACCAAAGGCTGGGATCGGGGCAATTAAATAAGTAGCTTTCTTTTTCGCTTTCGGAGCACACCCCCGGGTAATCGCCTTTTCTATTTCCCAGATCGTGGATAATCTGGAAGTGGACGTGAGGAGGCCAATGCCCGTTCTCTTTCGTCTGCCCCAAATGTCCGATTTTTTCTCCGCTAAGAAAAATTTGTCCGGGTTTTAGCTGCTCCAGGTCTTTTTGACTAAGATGGCCATACAGGCTGTGTATCTTTTGTCCCCGCCAAAAGTGTTCCAGAATGACGGTGGGGCCATAATTTCCGAAACCGGCGTTGTCCTGAAAACTATGAACTTTCCCATCTAGCGGGCAAAAAACCGGTGTTGCTGCTGCTGTCCAAATATCGACTCCCAGATGAATGTTTCGGTAGCCGATGGAATTGTCAGCAAAGACCATGCTTCGTTGGTATATGGACCTGTTTTCGGCATAGCCGCCAATACCGTATTTTTTACCCTTACCGGCCAAGATTTCTGCCACAAATGACTCAAAGGCAAACGTGTCCATCAAATCAATTCGCTGCAAGGCCAAATTTCCTGCACTCATATCCAGGATGAGGCAGTTTTCACAAGTGAGCTCTTCTCCCATAATGGGAAAGAAATTATCCGATTGGATAGACATAATGAGTTGGCAACTGGTTACCGTCAAAAAACGGTTTCAATATAGGGATTTTGTGCGAGGAAATGGAAATCCAATGGTTTCCTTAGAGAAATGAATTGGTTCAGGCTATTGCTGCTAAGGGAATTAATATGCATTTTTAACGCATGAATGCTACACCGGAAATTAACTCAGACAAAATAAGAGAAGCCAGAAAAAGAATCGATGCAATGGTGCATTGGACTCCTTTGATGCGTTCCTCCGCTATTGATAGACTGGCAGGATGCGAGCTGGTTTTTAAATGCGAAAATTTTCAAAAGGTAGGTGCTTTTAAAGCCAGAGGCGCGGCTAATGCTGTATTGAAGTTAGATCCCTCCCAACGAGTAAACGGTGTAGCCACCCACTCTTCCGGCAATCATGCGGCAGCATTGGCGCGAGCGGCAACAGCGGCAGGTATCCCGGCGTTTATAGTCATGCCATCCAATGCTCCGGAAATAAAAAAACAAGCCGTAAAGGAGTATGGGGGGCAAATTTTTGAGTGCGAGCCCAACCTGCGGGCGCGGGAGGAGGGTCTGAAAAAGGTGGTGGATACCTATGGTGCCGTGTTTATCCCTCCGTACGACCATTGGGATGTGATCGAAGGGCAGGCAACCTGTGCCTTTGAAATTTTTGAAGAGGGCTTATCACTGGATGCACTACTAAGTCCGGTAGGGGGAGGAGGCTTACTGGCAGGTACGGCATTGTCGGCGCATGCCTTTGCACCAAATACGAAGGTGATCGGTGCAGAACCAGAAGGAGCGGACGACGCCAAAAGATCCTTTCTTGCTGGGCGGCGCATTCCTGTCGATCAACCGAAGACCGTAGCCGATGGATTGCTTACTTCATTGGGAGAAATTAATTTTGGAATCATATCACAGCACGTTACGGATATACTCACGGTCAGCGATGAAGAAATAATTGCCGCGATGAAACTGATTTATGAGCGGATGAAGCTGGTCATAGAGCCCAGTTGTGCGGTCCCTTTAGCGGCCGTATTGCGCAATAAATCGCGTTTCCAAAATCAAAAGGTGGGTATTATTTTGTCAGGAGGCAATGTTGATTTGGCTAACTTACCGTTTCGGTAAGTTGTTTTATTCGTTGGAAACCCCTAAAAGATATCAGTTGGTATAGAGTTCTTGTAACTGGCTGATGGTGTAGTCTACTTCTTCCCGCGTATTGAATCGGCTGAAGGAAAATCGAACACATTCTCTTTCCGGGTCTGCACCAATGGATTGCAACACATGGGATCCCAGTCGGGCACCGCTGTTGCAAGCGGAACCGCCCGAGACGGATATTCCCTTCAGGTCCAGGTGAAACAGCAGCATGCCTCGGGTAGCTTCATTTGGAGGAAAGCTTACGCTTAATACCGTGTAAAGGCTTTGGGAAGAATGTGCAGATAATCCATTGAAGGTTACCTGAGGTAGGACTTCCAAAATCCTGGAAGCAAAATAGTCTTTTAGCCCGGAAATGTATTGTTGATGCTGCTCCTGTTCCTCCTGAGCTAGCTCAAGGGCTTTTGCCATACCGATGATGGATGCGATGTTTTCCGTTCCTCCTCTCCTGTTCCGCTCCTGGGAACCTCCTTCTATAAAGGGAGGTAATTTTTTATTGGAATTGATATACAAAAAACCCACACCCTTGGGGCCATGAAATTTATGGGCAGAACCGGCGATGGCGTGGATGGACAGGCTTTGCAAGTCCAGTGGATAATGGCCCACTGTCTGCACCGTATCCGAATGAAAATAGGCTCCGTGCCGTTGGCAGGTTTCCGAAATGGTTTCCAGATCGTTCAGGTTACCGATTTCGTTATTGCCGTGCATAAGGGTTACCAGGGAGTTCGGCGTTTCCTGCAGTAATTGGTCCAGTTGTTCCAAATTGACTGCTCCTTCGGCTGAGACCTCGAGCAGGCGGCGTGGAATTTGGTGACGGCTCGCAGCATGTTCGGTCACGTGTAAGACGGCGTGATGCTCAAGTGGAGAGCTGATTATTTGTTGGATACCATAAGCAGGGATAGCTCCCCAGATGGCCGTATTGTCCGCTTCCGTTCCTCCCGATGTGAAGACGATTTCTCCCGGGTTGGCGTGTAGTAGGGCAGCGATTTTTTTCCGGGCTTTTTCCAGTTCCACCCTTGCATTTCGTCCATGGCTATGAGTGGAGGACGGATTGCCGAAATTATGGGTAAAGAAAGGCATCATGGCTTCCAGCACCCGTTCGTCCATAGGAGTGGTGGCGGCATTGTCGAAATAGAGGGAAGGCATTGTAGCCATCGGGGAATTAGTTTTTCTCAGCAATTATTTCTTTGATGTCCAGCATGATTTTTTTGGCCAGATGTTCGGCTGTAGCGGCTGTTTCGGATTCCGAATAGATACGGATAATCGGTTCGGTATTGGATTTTCTAAGGTGCACCCATTCTTTTTCGAATTCTATTTTCACCCCATCGATGGTATTGATAGGGAATTTCTGGTATTTCAATTGAATTTTCTCCAAAATGCTGTCTACGTTGATGGCAGGGGTCAGCTCAATTTTGTTTTTGGAGATAAAATAATTGGGATAGCTGGCTCTGAGACGACTGGCAGATTTGCCAAATTTCGCCAAATGGGTGAGAAATAGGCCAATTCCAACCAGTGCGTCCCGCCCATAATGGGATTCCGGATAAATCACGCCTCCATTTCCTTCCCCTCCGATTATGGCATTGGAGGATTTCATCTGGGTCACCACATTTACTTCTCCAACAGCAGCAGCTTGATAGGTCCCTTCTCTTTTTTCGGTCACGTCTCGTAAGGCACGTGTGGAACTTAGGTTGGAAACGGTATTTCCTTTTTGGCAGGAAAGCACGTAATCCGCCACGGCTACCAGCGTGTATTCTTCTCCAAAAAAACTTCCATCTTCATTCAGGAAGGCCAATCGGTCCACATCCGGATCTACCACGATGCCCAGGTCAAAATTTCCATTTTCCAACTTCAGGGAAATGTCCCGTAGGTGCTGAGGAAGGGGTTCCGGATTATGAGGAAAATCACCTGTAGGATCACAAAAAAGGCATTCTACCACTTCCACTCCCAGGGCTTTTAATAGCTGCGGAACTACCAGACCTCCGGTGGAGTTGACACAATCCACTACAATTTTAAACTTCCGGGCCGCAATGACTTCCGGATCTACCAGGGCCAAATCCAGGACATGCTGAATGTGAAAGTCAAGGTAATCCTCGTTTTTGCTATAATTTCCTAATTTCCGAACCTCGGCAAACTGATAATCATCCTGAGCTGCTTTTTCCAACACGTCTTGCCCTTCCCGTTCAGAAATGAATTCCCCCTGTTGGTTTAGTAACTTCAGTGCATTCCATTGAATGGGATTATGACTTGCCGTCACGATGATGCCTCCTCCGGCATTTTCCCTTGGTACGGCAAGTTCCACCGTAGGGGTGGTACTCAGGCCAAGGTCCACCACATCAATCCCCATTCCTAAGAGGGTTTGGGCCACCAGTTGAGCGACCATCTCTCCGGATAACCGGGCATCTCTGCCGATTACTATTTTTTTCTTCTCGGAATTTTCCAATACCCAGGCCCCGTAGGCTGCGGAAAATTTTACAATATCCAAGGGAGTCAGGCCCTCTCCGGGTTTGCCGCCTATGGTACCCCGTATTCCTGAAATTGATTTAATTAATGTCACAGAAAAGAATTTAAGAAAGCATGTATAAAAGTGAGTTTATTTCCCCTGAAGGCCGCGGGTAATTACTTAAACCGGGCCAGGACCTTGTCAACCTCATTGTCGGGGTTGCCACAGGAAGCATCGGGATCTACTTTTTTTCCGCAATACCCGCAGGTGCCACCGTCCTTGTTCAGGTAGGGGTTTTGGGAGGCACAGGTGCCCTTAAACTGCCCGTTTTTAAGGAAGATGATCCTTACGGACATCAAAATGAAAAAGATGGCCAGGAAAGCCAATGTTAAATATACGGTTGTCATATCAAATATATTTCTGCAAATTTACGTATTACTTTCAAAACGTTCACACCTAATTTTAAGTTTCCTATCAATTTTATGAATCCATCTGAAAAGAGGAAATCGCAGCTTGCCGCTTTCGATCGCTTAATGACCATCATGGAAGAACTCAGAGAGCAGTGTCCCTGGGATCGAAAACAAACCATGGAAAGCCTGCGGCACCTGACCATTGAAGAAACCTTTGAGCTTTCCGATGCTATACTGGACCGGGATCTGGAAGAGATCAAAAAGGAATTAGGGGATATTTTACTTCACATAGTGTTTTATGCGAAGATGGGAGACGAAAAGAATGCGTTTGATATCGGCCAGGTGATTCAACAGCTAAACGAAAAATTGATCCGAAGGCATCCACATATTTATGGGGATGCTGTGGCGGAGGATGAGGAGGCAGTCAAACAGAATTGGGAGAAGATCAAACTGAAGGAGAAAGGAAACCAAAGTGTTCTTGGAGGAGTGCCCAGGTCGCTGCCAGCTTTAATCAAGGCCATGCGGATCCAGGAAAAAGCCAGAGGAGTAGGATTTGATTGGGAAAACAGGGGCCAGGTATGGGAGAAGGTGGACGAGGAACTACGTGAATTTAAAGAAACGCTGGATGCGATGGAAGACGGGCTTCCGGATAAAGAAGCAACCACCGCCGAATTTGGAGATTTACTTTTTTCCTTGATTAATTATGCCCGATACCTGGAAGTAAACCCGGAAGAAGCCTTGGAACGCACCAATAGAAAATTTATCCATCGGTTTCAATATTTGGAAGAAGCCGCAAAAAATGCCGGAAAATCCCTGGCAGATATGAGCCTGGCGGAGATGGATGTATACTGGGAAGCAGCTAAAAAAATGGAGTAAAAAGGGCATTTGGGAAATATAATTCCGGCAACCAGGTTATCCACCTCAAACGACCTGTCAAAACCCTAATAAAATTTGGATACTCTTAGTTTATCCACAATTTAAGGTTTTTTTAAAACTTATAACATGCTATTAATGAGCCTGTTATTATCCCTTCGAAAGGGTGTGTGAATAACCTTCGTAAAATGTGGATAAAAAAAGCTTGATTTTTTCATTCATCAAATCCATTCAAATAAGAGGGTTTTTTGATGAATTATTGCTTATTTTTCCGATCCGTTTTCCGCTGTTTTTTTAGGCTGAGATAGAATTAAATTTTGTACCGATCAGGAGCGTCATAATAGTTTGGAAACCTCTTCCACATAATCCCGGTTATTGGATAATCGGGGTACTTTGTTTTGTCCACCCAGTTTCCCCTTCGACTTCAGCCACTTTTCGAATAGGCCTTCCGATGCAAAATGTACGATAGGTAATTTTAATACCATATCCCGATACCGCTTAGCGTCATAATCGGAATTTACTTTCCGTAATTCCTCGTCCAGCACCCGTACAAAAGCATCCTTATCCCGGGGCAATTGGATAAATTCAATGATCCATTCGTGGGTTCCTTGCTCCTGATTATCACCGAAATAGACGGGAGCTGCGGTAAAGTTGCTGATGTCAGCCCCAGTGATTTTACAAGTGTTTCCGATGGCCTGTTCTGCATTTTCCACAATAAGCTCTTCCCCGAAGGCATTAATAAAATGTTTGGTGCGACCTGATATTTTTAAGCGGTACGGGAGGGTGGAGGTGAATTTTACGGTATCACCTATCTTGTATCGCCACAAGCCGGCGTTGGTGGAGATAAGCATGGCATAGTTTATTCCGGTTTTTACCTCGTCTAAAGGGATAATGGAAGGATTTTCGCTTTCCAGATCTTCCATGGGCATAAACTCGTAAAATATACCATAATCCAGCATCAGGAGTAGTTCGTCACTGCCGATCTGGTCTTGTATGCCAAAAAATCCTTCGGAGGCATTATATGTTTCCATGTAATGCATTTCGGGTGAAGGAATCAATTTTTGAAATAAATTTCGGTAGGGACCAAAGGCGACTGCTCCGTGAAAAAAAACTTCCAGATTTGGCCAGATTTCAAGGATATTATCACACTTGGTTTTTTCTATTACCTTATTGATCAGTACCAATGTCCAGGTGGGTACCCCGGTAAGGCTGGTTACATTTTCCTTCATGGTTTCGTTGGCCATCTTGTCAATTTTTTCCTCCCACTCGCTCATTAGGGCAATGTCCAGACTGGGGGTTCTGGCAAGCTGTGCCCATTTGGGAAGGTTGCGCATGATCACTGCCGAAATGTCGCCGTAGGAGCTGCTTTTGTTATAGTCAAGGTTATTGGTCTGAAGACTTCCACCGATGGTAAGGCTCTTTCCGGTAAACAACTTGGTATTGGGGTAGTTGGTCACATATAAGGAAAGCATGTCTTTGCCTCCTTTGAAGTGGCATTCTTCCAGGCTTTCCGGCGATACCGGAATAAACTTGCTTCGGGAGGAGGTGGTTCCGGAGGATTTTGAAAACCAGTGAATGGGGGAAGGCCATATCACGTTTTGCTGGCCCTGCATGGTTTGCTGGATGTAGGGCCTCATACTTTCGTAATCATGCACCGGAACCCATTGATTGAAATCCTTGTAGGAGGAAATTTGTCGGAAATGGTGTTTTTTTCCAAATTCGGTACCTCGGGCCGTATGTACCAATTTAAACAAGATCTCGTGCTGGACTTCCAAGGGATTGTTTTTGAATTTTTCTATTTGACCAATGCGGTTCTTGAAGATCCAGGTCATGAAGGTATTGATGACTTCCATTTTGAAAGGATTCCGTTTAAATTTTTCTTTTTAACTCAAAGTTTTTGCCAAGGTAAACCTTTCTAACCTGCTCATCCGCTGCCAATTCTTCCGCGGTTCCCGCCTTGAGAAGCCTTCCTTCAAACATTAAGTAGGCCCGGTCGGTGATAGAAAGCGTTTCATTGACATTGTGATCGGTTATCAGTATGCCAATATTTTTGTCCTTGAGCTTAGCAACAATGGATTGGATTTCCTCCACTGCTATAGGGTCTACTCCGGCAAACGGCTCGTCTAGTAATACAAACTTTGGGTTGACCGATAGTGCCCTGGCAATTTCTGTTCTTCGCCGCTCTCCTCCTGAAAGAACCATGCCCAAATTTTTCCGTACGTGTGTCAGGCTAAATTCTTCCAGTAACTGATCCACTTTATCTTTCTGTTCGTTTTTAGGAAGGGAGGTCATCTCCAAAACTGCCATGATGTTTTCTTCCACGCTAAGTTTACGGAATACGGAAGCTTCCTGCGCCAGGTATCCAATCCCGAACTTCGCTCTTCGATACATGGGAAGGGGCGTAATTTCCTCCTCGTTCAGAAATACCTTGCCTCCATTGGGCTGAATCAGGCCTACGATCATGTAAAAGGAGGTGGTTTTGCCAGCACCATTGGGTCCCAAAAGTCCGACAATTTCCCCTTGCTCCACGGATACGGAGATGTCGTTTACGACCCTTTTTTTCTTGTAAATTTTTACCAGGTTTTCCGCCCGAAGTATCATAGTTAGTCAAATTTGATATCCTTTACGTACAATTGCAGACTGCTCGTGTTCCTAAAGGTGTTTTCTCTTATTTCAAATGCGATATTAAAGCGCATTTTACTATTTAGCAATTGGTAATATTCTGCAAATCCAAAACCAATACAGACCGGCCGGGTATTTTGGCCATCTTGTATGATTTCAAAGCGAAGGTGTTTCTCTTTTAATATTCTTACGTTTTCTGCATGTACCTGATTTACGCAGAAGACAGGCTCCGGATTGCCGGGGCCAAAAGGAGTCATCTGTTTCAGAATGTTATAAAATTTGTAATTGATTTGGTCTAAAATCAATTCATCGTCAATTTCCTGAATTGGTTTGAGATGAATTTCATTGACCCGTTCGCTTACCACCCTTTCAAATTTCTTCTGAAAAGCCGGTACATTTTCTACCGGAAGGGTTAACCCTGCCGCATACTTATGGCCACCAAACTGCTCCAGCAGGTCGCTACAGGCCTCTATGGCTTCGTATATATCAAAATCGAAAACCGAACGGGCACTTCCGGTTGCTTTGTTATTGGATTCGGTCAAAATAATCGTGGGCCGGTAGTATTTTTCAATGCAGCGAGAGGCGACAATTCCGATTACTCCCTTATGCCAATCCTCCTTAAACAACACCGTACTTTTAGAAGCTCCATTTAATTCAAGGTTTTCAATCATTTCCAGAGCTTCCCGGGTAATGTTTTCATCAAAATTCTTTCGGGCAGCATTTACGTCTTCCACAAGTTCAGCTCGTCTTACCGCTTCGTCCAGACTCCCTGAAATCAATAACTCCACCGAGGCCTTGGCATGTTCGAGACGTCCTGATGCATTGATACGCGGACCAATCTTAAACACAATGTCGGTAATGTTGATGTCCTTTTCTACTTTTCCTTTTAAAAGCAGGGCTTTGATTCCCGGTCTTGGATTGTTATTAAGTCTTTCCAGGCCGTAATAGGCAAGAATGCGGTTTTCTCCGGTAATCGGTACGATATCAGAAGCGATGCTAACCGCTACCAAATCCAGGTAAGCATACAGGCTGGCCTGACTTCTGCCGGTAAATTCACTGAAGGCTTGCACGAGTTTAAATCCCACCCCACAGCCGCTCAATTCTTTGTAGGGATAAGAGCAATCTTTCCGCTTGGGATCCAATACGGCGATGGCTTGAGGGAGCGTTTCGCCTGGCGTATGGTGGTCACATATGATACAATCGACTCCCAACTCATTCGCTAGTTCAATCTTATCCAGGGCTTTAATACCGCAGTCCAGTGAGATCAGTAGTTTGAAGTTATTTTCTGCGGCATAGCGCACTCCTTTCTCGGAAATACCATACCCTTCTTTGTACCGGTCCGGAATGTAGAAGGAGACGTTGGCGTAAAAAGATTTGATAAAACTATAAAACAGGGCAACGGAGGTGGTGCCATCCACGTCATAATCCCCATAAATTAGTATGAATTCTTGATTTTGAATGGCAAGAACAAGTCTTTGTACGGCCTTATCCATGTCTTTCATAAGCATGGGATCGTGAAGTTTATCCAGGTCAGGACGAAAAAAATCCTTGGCTTGTTGAAAATTTTGGATGCCACGATTGACCAACATGTTGGCCAGGGTCGGGTTTACATTGATTTCATTGCTGAGGTATTCTACTATCTCCGGCCTCGCCTTGCTTTTAAGTTTCCATCTAAAGTCCATACAGGTGTAAATTACAAAAGAAACCGGCGTTACTACGAAAAAAATTCCTTTATCCGCTCGAAAAAAGCTGTCAATTGGCCCAAATATCAGGGTAAGAGCGGCTTAAAATTAGTCGATCACTTCTGTGAGCACTTCCTTTAATGGTACCCTTTTTCCGTCTTTATAGGGCACGATCCAGGCTTCATTGACACCAATTTTCCGTAGTTTTTTCTTGAACTTGTCGGCCATCTCGTAGTCCCTAAACTGACCCAGAACATACTTAATATAGCCGTCCTGATCGATGATTTTGAGATCACTCCCGTTTTCGGTGAGCTCGCGCAGGTCAAAATCATCAAAGGCAGCCAACTGTACTCTGAATGCCACTCCTGTATCCCAGGGGTCTGCCGCATCGGAGGCCGTATTTTGGTTCGGACCTTCCGATTTTATTTTTGAAACCTGGCTCGTGAGACGATCGATTTCATTGTCTTTTCTTTCAATTACCTGATTCAGGTAGGTCTCTTTTTCTGAAAGTTGAAGGTTTTCTTCGGAAAGGCTGTCATTTTCTTCCACAAGAGCTTTATAGTTCTCAGGAGTCAATTCTTTCTTCTTCTGTTTCCAGACATCGTATTCTTCTTCACTCAGGCCGCCCATGGTTTTTGGAGAGCAGTGAAATAAAATACCAGCCATAAGGACAAATAAAAATGTTTTGATTGCATTCATTTTAAAGCCTATTTAAAATCCGGACTACGATAACCGGTTACATCCTTAAATTACAAAAAATAAACCATTATTCTTTTTTTCCTGGAAAAATCAATTAAAAAAAGCGGTTCCTTTACTAAAGAACCGCTCTATATCAAACGTTCACATGCCGTTCGGCATGATAGGAAGACCGGACCAATGGCCCGGATTCCACGTATTTTAATCCACGTTCCAGCCCGGCTTCGCGATAGGCTTCAAATTGTTCCGGATGAATAAACTCAGCCACTTCTATATGCCTGCGGGTAGGCTGCAGGTATTGGCCGAGTGTTAAAATATCACATCCATGTGCGACCAAATCATCCATTGCCCGGTGAACTTCTTCCTCTTTTTCTCCCAAACCAAGCATGATTCCCGTCTTGGTTCGTTTGCCAAATGCTTTGGTTAACTTGATTTGTTCCAGGGAACGATGGTATTTCGCCTGGGGTCGTACCCTCCGATACAGTCGTTCAACCGTTTCTACGTTATGAGACACCACTTCCTGCCCCGCACTGATCATCCGGTAAAGGGCATCCCAGTTACCTTTTACATCTGGAATAAGGGTTTCGATGGTGGTCTCCGGAGAAAGCTTTTTGGTTTCGATTACGGTATTGTACCATATCTCTGCTCCCCGGTCCTTGAGCTCATCCCGGTTTACCGAAGTAATCACGGCATGCTTCACCTGCATTAGTTGGATCGCTTCGGCCACTCTTCTGGGTTCGTCCTCATCGTATTCCGGAGGTCTCCCCGTAGCCACCGCACAGAAGGAGCAGGAGCGGGTACATACGTTTCCCAGGATCATAAATGTGGCCGTACCTGCACCCCAGCATTCGCCCATATTGGGACAGCTACCACTTTCACAGATAGTGTTCAGTTTATGTTCGTCCACCAGTTTGCGTACTTTGGCGTATTCTTTACCGAGCGGCAATTTTACCCTCAGCCAGTCGGGTTTTTTCTTTTTGGTTTGTGATTCTGATATTACCGGTAGTTCTATCATATCGGTCGTTTAAATCTGTCTAAAATTAATGTTTACGCGGCGAATCCCGGCTCGGCTACCTTCTGAACCCATAAAAGAGGGTGAAATAAACGGATTGAAAAACCTGTCTGTTTTCGGTCGTTGGCATCAACGGGATTTCTTTGGTAAAACCTTCTAATTGATATCCCAGTTCCACTCCGGTGACATTCGATTTAAAAAAACCAAATTCAAAGGTCATGGCAGCTTTGGCATTGCCACCAAATGCGATCTCTGAATCACCAATGCCTTCAAATAGCCTTCCCGGTCCCAGTACATTAAATCTGCTCTGGTGTACAGATGGGTCGTATTGCTCCCGCGTCGTTTCGGTGCGATTAAACGAGTATTCAATAAAATAAGGTGCGATTAAACCAATGGAAGGACCAATCGCTCCCAGAAGCGAAATCTGGACTCCCTGATGCGGTGCTTTTTTGAACACAAGGATTTCCCGCCCGTATTGGGGCCTGATCGCATACAGGTAATTGGATTTTCCGAAAATGAAGCTGTTACCCAAAACCGTGGTGTACCGGACTTCCTTGGGGTTTTTGACATTTGCCAGTTCGAGATTAAAGAACTGAAATAAATTATCATCAATTCGGGATCCCATCTTGAAACTTACCCCTCCGATTAGTCCTCCATTGGTGTTTTTGTTAATACCAAAAAGCACTTCATTGTCGTAATCATAGTCACCGGCTTCTCCCCGTTGCGCATGCAATGAATTCATTGTAAGCAGGGCCAAAGCCAGCATTAGTAAATATTTCATTTTATCCCTCATAGATGATCATGGAAATAAACGCTATTTTTGTGCGCATTGTTACCATTGGAGGACTAAAAATAATCAGATTATACCAACAAACAAAAGGTAGCCTGCCCGAAACCGTTATCCAGGCTTTTAACAAAGAAAGGGTTTGGTATTAAAGGAAGGTTTGAGGAGCGGCATATAGGTATCAAAAACCCGAAGGCCGCTTCCTGGGATGCGGCTAAGAAAAAAAATATTCGGGGTATTGTAGCGTTTCCGGCACGGTTTGCGTCTGGAGAGCGAACCCATTCATATTAAAGAGAGGCTTTTGGAGAAAGACCTTATACAGAAAGCGCAGAAACGAGATAGAAAATCGTTGGAAAGGCTTTACAGGCACTTTTATGGCTATGCTATGAGCATTGCGCTGAGGTATTCCGGGAGCAGGGAGGAAGCCTGTGAAATCGTAAACGATAGTTTTATGAAAGCATTTGACAAGTTGGATCAGTTTTCGTTGGAAAACTCATTTAAAGGATGGTTTCGCAGAATTATCATCAATACCTCTGTGGACTACTACCGAAAAAATCTCAAACACTATTCGGCCATGGATATTGATAAGGCAGGAGCAGAAACCTGTGATCCTGGCGTAATAGAGGAGCTGTCCAGGGAAGATATCCTACGGTCTTTAGGCGAACTGCCGGAAACATTGCGACTGGTTTTCAACATGTATGAAATTGAAGGGTACAAACACCATGAAATTGGTGAAAAACTTGGGATTCCCGCCAGTACCTGCAGAACGTATCTGGCGAGAGCCAAAGAAAAATTAAGAGAAAAAATAATTGCAATCAATCAAATAAAAAATGAAGGAGCAGTTCGATAAGAAACTGGTGGAGAAAATAAAAGCCTCCTTCAGCACATATGAGGAGCCTTTTGACCCTGCGGAATGGGAAAAATTTTCCAATGCCTACTTTAGACCAAAGAAGAAAGGCTGGATGGTTTTTTGGCCATTCTTAGGAGCAGGGATTGCGGCTAGTTTGCTTTTTTTCTTTATATATTATCCGGAACAGGAAAAAATTGATGAGAAAGTTCGGGCCTTAACGGACACCATTTCCATTGAGAATCCTGCCTTTTCCGAGAAAGATAACCTCGCTACTCAGGATTCCGGAAAATTCAGGGAATTGGAAGGTATTCCGGGGAATTCTATTAATTCAGGGAATTTAGAGGAATCTCTTACCCTACAGGATAGGGAACCCCACAACTACGAAACAGGTACTAATAGACTACCTTCGGAGCAAGTACCGGAGGTAAAGGTAGCCGGAAGGAATTTCTGGGCCACCGCTCTCTCTGAAACATGGGATGGGTTTCAGAAGGCAGTAACCCAAAAAATCGATTCCAATTTCCTTTCCGGGGAAACTGTCGACCCCATCGGAATGACCTCCCTGTCTGAGACGGATGCGGAGCGAATGATAGAACAATGGAAGGCAGAGGAGAAAGACGCGGAATCCCAAACCGGGTCCAATGAGTCCAGGGCATTTAAAGTAGGGCTAATGGTAAGTCCTCAATCCAACTCCAATCCGGTATCCGGAATGAATCTGGGAGCCGGGCTGATGTCCGAAATATCGCTAAGCCGAAAGCTGAAGCTGGATGTGGGCCTGGCCTATGCCAGCCAAAGCGTCTCACAGCAAAGCCTGCAGCCACTGGCACAAGAAACCGCATCCCCAAGCTTTGATATGCGAGCCAACAGCAATATAGTTGATACCGATTATCAGCTAAATTTTGCTTCGCTGGATATTCCGATTAACCTAAAATACAAGGTGTTTGACCGGAAGCAGACAGGCATTTATTTGATCACCGGTTTATCCAGTATGGTTTACCTGGAACAGAATACGGTGGAAACCTATGAAGCGCAATCTTTGTTTTCAGCTAATAGTCTTAGTGGAACACTTGAATACGCCCCAAACACACAGAAATTCAGCAACGTCATTACCCCAGAGGCTGGGAACCGGGGAGCCGACCTGGCCGGATTATTAAACATCTCCTTTGGATACGAATACCAATTGAGTGACGAGTTTTATTTTTCCCTGGAACCTTTTTATAAAGTACCATTGAGTAATCTTACGTTCGCAGATCAGCAATTTTCCATTGGGGGCGTGAACCTACGCATGAATTTTAACCTTAAGAATAAATAAACCATATTATTAAATTAGCTATTTTACCATGATTTTATCCAACAGATTCGGCTGGTCAGTAGGACTGGCCGCCATTTTAATGACATCCTGTATTGAGGAAACCGAAACAGACCTGGACCGGGCCATTACCAGAGACAACCTTGTGATGGAAGAATACATTACTTCCAATAATATCGATGCCACCAAAGCTCAATCTGGTTTCTACTATGAAAAAACGCAGGAAAACCCCGATGCCCCTCAGTTTGTAAATGCAGATTATATTGGGATATACTACGAAATCAGAACCATTGACGGACAACTGATTGATTCCTATCTGGATGAATCAAAGGAGCCCAAGTTTTTTCGGTACAGTCAGGACGGACTTTGGCCCATTGCGATTACCTATGCTGCCGGACTGGCCAGGGAAGGTGAAGAAATGATGCTATACACTCCTTCCTATCTGGCCTTTGGCAATTACAGTTACCAGCAGCTGATTTTGCCCGCCTCGAACCTGGTAATCCAATTGAAGTTTGATAAAAAGTACAGCGAGGAAGAACTTCAACAAAGGGAGGTTGACATGATTCAGGCCTATATTGAGGAAAATGAACTGGAGGGGTTTGAAGAATTGGCAGAGGGTGTTTATTTCAGGTCGGTGGAACCGGGGGATGACTCAAAATCTGAATCCAAACTGGGAAGTAATGTATCGGTAGATTTTGAGATGTTTGAATTAGGGGCAACCGAACCCGTTTTTGAATCATATACTTCCAATCAGCCTACCACCGTTTCAATCGGAAATTCGGGCTTGACATTCTTAAATGAGGGATTGAAAGGAGTGTTGCCGGAAGAGAAAGTAGAGGTAATGGCTACCTCATTTGCCGCTTATGACAATTCCATTCAGATCCTTCCGGAAGAAATCAGAGAAGACCTGATCGAAAAGGGAGAGCAGATAGATCTGGTAAAGCCCTTTACTCCGGTTTGGTTTAAAGCGGAAGTGTTGGCCGTACAATAAATAAAAAATAATAAAACAGTTTGGGCGGGCTTTGGTTTAAAGCCCGCTTTTTTTAGGTCCACATTTTTTTTAGAAAAGGGATTTCCAGTAATTTCTCAATGCTTAAGCCAAATAAAGTCGCCCAAAAGAGAGAGCTGATGAGCATGGCGATCAGGATTTTTTTTTTGTCGATACCAAAAGACGTGAGCACCACTGTTCCTCCGATAGGAGTCAAAATGACCGGTGTTAGGAATGCGATGCCCCAAACCCCGAATTTATGCCATACCTTTATGATACTCCGGGTTTTTTTGGAAAATTTTTTCGATTTCTTTCGAGTAATTAGGACCCAATTTTTTTTGAACCATTCCCCTAAAAATGAAAAAAGCACCACAGATGTCATCATTCCGGAAACAGTGACTGCCACGATTTCCCATAACCCAAAACCCGCTGCATAACCTAACAGAGGTCCCGCGATAAATTTAAACAGGCAGAGAAAATAGATGCCCAAAAAAGTAATCAGGTATTCACTCATGCCACCAGCAGGTATACGTACACCAAGTACCCCAAAATTAAGAAGCCTCCGTTTAGTCGGGAAATAATGTAATTTATTCGCATGATGGGCAGCAGGAGAATCGTAAACCCGAGCATCCAAATAAAATCCGAGGAGATAAAATTGGGAGTGACAGCGATGGGCTTGAGCACGGCGGTAAAACCTATGATGGAAAATACATTCATGATGTTACTCCCCAGAATGTTTCCCAGGGCCATTGCCGTTTCCTTTTTCAACGCGGCAAGTACAGACGTGACCAGCTCAGGAAGGCTTGTTCCAATGGCTATAATGGTCACCCCTATGATCCGTTCACTGACCCCCAGGGCCTGGGCAATAGAGGTGGCATTGCCTACCACCAGATCCGACCCAAAATACAGACCTGCTGCACCGCCGAGCAATTGTAATATAGCAAGCCAAACCGGCTGTTTTTTCATTTGTGCTGCATCCTCTTCTGAAAATTCCACCCGCTCGATGCTTTTGAAGAAATACCAATTTAGGGATACAAAGCAAATCAATAATATGACACCCTCGGTAAAGGAAATGAGGCCATTCAAGGCAAAAACAAAAAAGAGCAATGAGCTGAATAACGTAAATGGGTAGTCCAGCTTTAAGGTAGATTTCTCAATATAAATCGGATAAATTACAGCACTTATTCCTAACACGAGTGTGATGTTTGAAATGTTACTTCCTACCACATTACCGATAGCTATGTCACTAGCCCCTCTAAGTGCCGCCGTGATACTCACCAATAATTCAGGTGCAGAGGTACCAAACGCTACGATGGTAAGCCCGATTAACCCAGGACTCAACCCGAGGCGGGAGGCCACTGAGGAAGCGCCATCCACTAAAAATTTCCCACCAAGTAACAGGACTAGCAGACCAATTGCCAATAGTAAGTAACTCATGTTCTGAAATTCCGTTAAAGTTTAGGACCAAAAGCAAGATCACCAGCATCTCCCAGTCCGGGAATAATATAAGATTGTGAATTTAACTTTTCATCCAAAGCAACCGTCCAGAACCGATGCGGGAGGTCCAGGTTTTGTTGAATGTAGGCAACGCCTTCCGGAGCGGCAATAACACTTGCAATTTCAATTTGCTTTGGTTTTCCATTTGCAAGGAGGTGCTGGATACTTTTTATGAATGATTTTCCCGTTGCAAGCATGGGATCTACCATGATCACGGTCCGGTTCTGCAGGGATGGTGCAGCCAGGTAATTTAAACTAATCTCTATGGCTTCATTTTTTTCATCATTCTCTACGCGGTAGGCACCCACAAATCCGCTTTCAGCCTTATCAAAAAAATTGAGAACTCCCTGATAAAATGGGACGGCCGCTCGGAGAATGGAAATAATGACCGGCTGTTCGGTCAGTAAATCCGTTTGAATGTCACCAAAGGGCCCCGAAATGACGCGCTTTTTGTAAGGAAGTGTTTTAGAAATCTCATAGGCGAGGATCTCACCTAGTCGTTCCATATTTTTTCTAAATCGCATCCGATCTTTTTGGACCGAAGCATCCCTTAGCTCCGCCAGGTAATGATTGGCAATTGAGTTTTGATTGTTTAAAATATGCATGCTGAAACAAATTAAAACAAAAAAACCCGATCTATTAAGATCGGGTTTCATTTTTTAGTTGATTTCGTGCTTATTTGATCTCAAAACTTACTCGTCTTGCCATTTGTCGGGCATCTGCAGATGATTTGTCTACGCTGGTATCCTCACCATAGCCTTTGTAAGTCAATCTAGATTCAGAAATCCCGGAGGCGATTAGTAAGTCATATACCGACTTGGCTCTCCTTTCAGAAAGTTTGATGTTGTAATCTTCAGGGCCTAACTCATCTGCATATCCTTTAAGCTCTACCTGTACGCCAGGGTTTCGCTTCATGAAGTTCGACACATAATGAGCGGAAGATGCAGAATATCCAAGTGGCTTGGCACTGTCGAATGCAAAGTATACGTTTACGTAGCCATCATTGATTGCCTTAGCCAGGTAGTCGATCTCCTCTGTATCATCAGGAGCGCAACCGTCTAAAGAAGCAGGACCTGGTACGAATGGACACTTATCTACATGATCAGGGATACCATCACCATCAGAATCCATGGTTGCACCATGAGAGTCTACCCTTGCTCCAGCTGGAGTGTTAGGCTCTTTATCCAGGTAATCCGGAACACCGTCTCCATCAGAATCCTTCAACATATCCTTGATCTCGCCAATCTGCGTGGCTAGCTCTTCTTTAGTAGCATATTTACTGTCTCTAAGATACCAGTCTGCATGAGAAGCATTGCTACCCAGGTAGAAAGTTAAACCTACAGTTCCTGTCCACCAAACAGAATTCGCACCATAGTATCCATTTTCAGAGGCAGGATTGATCGAAGAAGCACCATCAAAGGCCACGTCTTGTCTTCCTGCCACGATGTTGGAAATATCGCCATTAAGTGCAATGCGGTCGCTCAGGCGAACTTGCAGGGTCATTCCAGAGATAATATTGTACTGATTATCCTGAAAATCAGCCCACTGATTTTCTTGGGGAGTTAATCTTCCGATTCCTCCGCCAAAGTGGCCAAGTAGGTTGAACGTTTGAGAAAAGGTTTCCCAATTCATTATTCTCCCGAGATTGGCTACTCCTTGCAGGTTTAACCGGTAATAGTTGGAAGAAAAATCCGGAGTATCGCTAGCGCTACTAAAGCTACCGAAACCAAAATCAAGTTTGGTTCCAAATTTTTCGTTGAACATATACCGGGCTCCCAGATCCACATGGCCCAGATTTAATGTCGGAGAATAATATCCCGGCGTCATTGGCGCCATTGGCTTATTAAACCCTCCATTTACTTCTATGGACCATTTGTTGAAGTCGTCTTGAGCATTAGCGCCTAATGCTAAAGCACCAACCATTAGTGTTGATAGTATTATTTTTTTCATGATAAAAAATTTTTTACAACATTCAGTGTTTTAATTGATTTTGATTGCTACTAGTTTTTTTACTCGGTTTGTGATACAAATGTATATTAAATTATGGGAACTTTAAACATCTATCTCAATTGTTTCGATAAAAAGGATAGCTGACCCGAAATTTATAAAATATTTTAACATAAACTATGCCAATGGAAAATTTATTGAAAGAAATTCTTTATTTAAATAGCGTTTCAGGTGATGAATCCAAAATAGCATCGTATCTAATCGAACAAATTCTAAAACGAAGAAGCGCATGGAAGGTTTCACCAGAACTTTTTTTTGGTCCAGATTTTCAGGATAATATCATCCTGGCTTTTGGTAATCCGGAAACGGCCGCTTTTGCGCACATGGATACGGTAGGGTTTACAAGCAGGTATGAAAACCAACTGGTTCCAGTAGGAGGTCCCGAGGTTTTGGAAGGTACCTGGTTACAGGGGCGGGATCAGGCGGGAGACATCCGTTGCAGGCTTTGGGAAAAAGAGGGAAATCTTTTCCACGATTTCCCCAGGGGCATTCAGAGAGGTACCTTACTGGCGTTTGAACAGGATATTAAGCTTTCCGAGGGCTTTATTCAAGCCGCTTATCTGGACAATAGATTGGGCATTTATGCGCTCTTGAAACTGTGCGAAACCCTGGAAAACGGATTGGTTGTATTCAGCACCTATGAGGAACACGGAGGAGGGTCCATGCCTTTTCTTCTCCGGTTTATTTATGAGAAATGGGGTATCCGGCAGGGGTTAATCGCAGACGTTACCTGGGTGACCGATGGGATTCACTTAAATGAAGGAGCCGTGATTTCGCTAAGGGATAGTCACATACCGAGAAAGAGTTTTTTGGACAGGATTATTCAAAAAGCAGATGAAAGTACTGTCCCCTACCAATTGGAGGTAGAAGCTTATGGGGGGAGCGACGGAAGGGAAATCCAGTTGTCCCCCTATCCCATAGACTGGTGTTTTATTGGTATCGCCGAAGAAAATCCGCACACCCCCGCCGAAAAAGCCGCATTTTATGACTTGGAATGCATGGTTAAATTGTATCAATATTTAATGCAAAATTTGTAATGGATTCGAAAATGTCTTTTATTCGAAAATAAATTTTGAAAGTAGCCTTGCTGCTCAGGGAAATCGTAGTTACATGATTAAAATCCACGACCTTTTTTTTAAGCCATTTATCTCTGAAGAGCAACTTATAAATCGGGTAAACCAGTTGGCGGATGCCATAAATGAGGATTATAAGGACAAATCACTGGTAATTTTGGCCGTTTTGAACGGTAGTTTCATGTTTATGTCTGATATTTGCAAGGCGATTGACCTTCCGATGGAGGTATCCTTTGTAAAGTTAGCCTCCTATTCGGGTACCCAAAGTACCGGAAATGTCCGTGTGTTGATGGGCTTGGATACCGATTTGGAAGGAAAGGATGTATTAATTGTAGAAGATATTGTGGATACGGGAAAAAGCATGTCTTACCTGCTGGACCTGCTTGGCAGCAGTAATCCCGCCAGTCTGGAAATAGCGAGCTTGTTTTTGAAGCCGGATGCATTAAAAGAAAGGATAGGTATCCGATATACTGGATTTGAAATCCCAGATTTATTTGTGATCGGTTATGGATTGGATTACAAAGGACAGGGGAGAAATCTTCGACAACTTTATCAAAAAACAGAATTCTAATAATCCATTTTAAAAAAAATGAACCTATGTTGAATATTGTTTTATTTGGCCCTCCGGGAGCCGGAAAGGGAACCCAAAGCGAGAAATTGATTGAAAAATATAAAATTGAACACATATCCACCGGGGATTTATTCAGGAAGCACTTGGGTGAAGGCACTGAATTAGGGAAGCTGGCCCAAAAGTACATGGATGAAGGAAACCTTGTCCCCGATGAAGTAGTCATCGGCATGGTGGATGATAAAATCAACTCGACCGCTGACCTGACCGGGTTTATTTTTGACGGATTTCCACGTACAGTTGCTCAGGCCAGGGCATTGGATGAATTGTTGACCAAAAAGGGAACGCGCATTTCCGGGATGATCGCATTGGAAGTGCCGGAAGAAGAACTTAAAAAGCGAATCAGAGAACGGGGGAAAACGTCCGGAAGGGCAGACGATCAGGATGAGGAGAAAATAAATAACCGGATAAAGGTATATAACGACGAAACCCTTCCAGTGGCCAACTATTACCAGGAACAGGGAAAATTAGCCAAAATAGATGGTGTCGGAGCGATCGATGAGATTTTTCAAAAAATTTGTACTGTTATAGATAATTATTAATCTGTACCTTTGCAGCATTGTTTCTGGCTAAGCTTCAGCGCTTAGCCATTTTCTTTTCCGGGCGGTTGAATGTCAATGAGCTGGAAAATGAAAAAAACGTACAGTAAATAAACACGAGGTGGCAGGCTCTAATTTTATTGATTATGTGAAGTTTTGTTCCCGTTCGGGTGCAGGGGGCAATGGTTCCGTGCATTTTCGTCGGGAAAAGCACGTGCCCAAGGGCGGGCCTGACGGTGGAGATGGGGGTCGTGGCGGGCATGTCATTCTGAGAGGTAATGCGCAGCTTTGGACACTGCTACATCTCAAATACAAAAAGCATGTCATCGCAGAAAGAGGAAAGAACGGAGAAGGCGGTAGGCGGAAAGGTTCAGATGGACAGGATATCGTTTTGGAAGTTCCGATCGGAACCGTTGCCAGAGAATCTGAATCGGGACAAGTCAGATGTGAAATCACCGAAGATGGTCAGGAATTTATTCTTACGCCTGGCGGAAGAGGAGGCTTGGGAAATGATCATTTTAAGACGGCAACCAACCAGGCCCCGCATTACGCGCAGCCCGGCGAAGAGGGCGTGGAAGAATGGATTATCCTGGAATTGAAATTATTGGCAGATGTGGGACTGGTGGGGTTTCCTAATGCAGGGAAATCCACTTTGTTGGCCAGCCTTTCAGCTGCCAAACCTGAAATTGCTGATTATGCCTTTACCACCCTCGTGCCCAATCTGGGCGTGGTAGATTACCGGGGAGACCAATCCTTCGTTATGGCTGATATTCCGGGAATAATCGAAGGAGCTGCCGAAGGAAAAGGCCTGGGCTTACGGTTTCTTCGCCATATAGAAAGAAACTCCATATTACTTTTTCTGGTCCCGGCAGATGCGGCACATCTGGGGGAGCAATATCGAATTCTGGTATCGGAACTGGAACAGTACAATCCGGAGTTATTGGATAAACGGAGAATTTTAGCCATATCTAAAGCAGATTTACTGGATACCGAACTGATGAAGGCCTTGGAAGCTGAAGTTCCAAAAGGCGTGCCCCATTTGTTTATTTCCTCCGTAACCGGGTTTCAACTTCCCGAACTCAAAGACTTGATTTGGAAGTCATTGCAGTAAGCGTGTCAGAATGGCATACATGAAAAGAATGGCAAGTTAATTGTTCCATGGTAAATGGATTTTTGAAAAACAGAAATAAAAATGACAGATAGAGCGAAAGAAGATAAGGAACAAGGTCTGGAACAGACGGAAACGGCAGAAAATCCTGTAAATGAAGGAGACGTGAACCAAGAGATGGAGAAGGAAGTTTCCAATGAATCCGAAGCGTCCGAAACGTCTGAATCAGCCAAATTGGCAAAGGAAAACCAAGAGCTGAAAGACAAATATGTCAGGTTGTACTCTGAATTTGATAATTTCCGGCGAAGGACGGCTAAGGAGCGATTGGAGTTGGTAAATACCGCCTCTCAGGACTTGATTCAGGAGATATTACCCGTTCTGGACGATTTTGAACGATCTTTCAAGGCTGAAAACAACGCCAATGATGAAGAACAAAAGGATGCCGGGAGTAAATTGATTTATAACAAGCTATTGCGTATGCTTACCGCCAGGGGATTGAAGCCCATGGATGAATTGGTAGGTAAGGATTTTGACGCTGAATATCATGAGGCAATTACCCAAATACCTGCCCCGTCAGAAGAATTAAAAGGCAAAATTGTAGACGTGGTGGAAAAAGGCTACACACTGGCTGGTAAAGTGGTGCGTTTTGCCAAAGTGGTAATTGGAAAATAAATAGTTATGGCAAAAAGAGACTATTACGAGGTACTCGGCATATCAAAAAGCGCGAGCCCTGAAGAAATAAAAAAAGCATACAGAAAGTTGGCCATTAAACATCACCCGGATAAAAATCCGGGCGATCCCACCGCTGAAGACAAGTTTAAGGAAGCAGCGGAAGCCTACGAAGTATTGAGTAATCCGGAAAAAAGACAGCGGTACGATCAGTTTGGCCATCAGGGTGTCAGCGGAAATGGTGGATTCGGTGGCGGTGGAATGAATATGGATGACATATTCTCCCAGTTTGGAGATATTTTTGGAGGTGGTGGTTTCGACTCTTTCTTTGGAGGAGGAGGCAGAGGTTCCCGTAGAACCAAGAAAGGAACCAACCTTCGTGTCAAACTCAAACTTACTCTGCGGGAGTTGGCGCATGGCGTAGAAAAGAAGATCAAAGTCAAGCGGCACATGATTGCCGATGGCGTTACCTTTAAATCCTGTAGTACTTGTCAGGGTAGTGGCCAAATCAAAAAGGTGGTGAATACCATGCTGGGTCAAATGGTTTCTGCCAGTACTTGTCCTGCCTGTGAGGGCAGTGGCCAAACCGTGGATAAAAAGCCTGCCAATGCTGACAGTAGAGGCTTGGTCATAAAGGAGGAAATCATTCCGATTAACATTCCCGGAGGTGTTGCGGATGGAATGCAACTGAGCCTGACCGGGAAAGGAAATGAAACCCCCGGAGGCGTTCCTGGCGACTTGCTGATACTCATCGAAGAGATCGCAGATGAGGTGTTGGTAAGGGATGGAAATAACGTGGTCTATGATTTATACTTGAGTTTTGTGGATGTGGCTCTGGGAGTATCGCTAGAGGTACCTACCATCGATGGTAAAGTAAAAATCAAAATCGAGCCCGGTACCCAGGCAGGAAAAATCCTGCGCCTGAAAGGGAAAGGTATCAAGGAACTCAATGGATATGGCAAAGGAGATCAGCTGATCCACGTGAATGTGTGGACTCCGAAGGAGCTTACCGCAGAGGAGCGAGCAAAATTAGAATCTCTCAGAGGTTCGGAAAACTTCAGACCCAATCCTGGAAAATCCGAAAAAAGCATCTTTGATAAGGTAAAGGAGTTCTTTTGAAAGTGAACGGCCGGATACCGGCCTTTTTTGTTTCTAAGAAACCTTTTGGAAGCCCAATCGTATTAATTCCGTATGTTTAAGGGATTGATTGTAGCGATAAGTTTGGTCACTTGCCTGATCATTTCCACCGAGGGACAGATTGTGAGGCATTTTGAGGTGAAAGAAAGGGAAGGAATCAACCTTGTTAACCTTTCCTTCTCCAGCTACAAAGGGGTTTCCACGATCCAAAGAAGCTATGCTGGCATGCCTTTTCAAGCAAATGCGGAACTAGGAAAAGTGAATATTTTGCCTTCCTTTTCCCACCATTTTGCGGATGGTGTTTTATATGCAGCGTTGGAACACAAAAATGTCGAATCCGAAAGCCTGAGCAAAAACCTTTCCTACCGGTTATTTTCCAGTGGTGATGATGATTTTGATCACGAATGGGAAGTTGGATTGGATGCCAGTTTTTTATACGATCTACAACTTCATTTCGGGATTGGCAAGGCCCGACTGGATTTTGCAAATCTCCCGATTTCCAACTGCGTGATAAAAACCGCTTCCGCGGATGTGTACCTGGCCTATTCGAAGCCGATACCCAATTCGGTAGCCATGGATACCTTGGCCGTAGGCATTAATATGGGTTCGCTGTATGCTGAGGACCTGCAGCTATCAAACGCCAGGTTATTGCTGCTTGACATCAACTATGGCTCCTTGAACCTTTCTTTTGGTGACACCATGGCCGGGCCTACCACGGTGAACGCAATGATGGGAGCAGGGTCGGTGAATATCAAACTGCCTTCCCGGAATCTCCCTTATATAGTAAAGATCAAATCTACTGCCATGTGCAGGACAAAGGTGCCTGGCCACCTCAAAGAAATCGGAGAAAAAACCTATGTAAGCCAGGGATATCAGGCAGATGCCAAAAACCTCATGACCTTTTTGATAGATGTTTCCGTGGGATCTGTATCTTTGGAATGAAAACAGGAAAAGCCTGTGTCCGGGCTGATTTGTATCGTTAAAAAAGATTTTAGTTGGAGTTATTAAGTGTTCAATCTTTAAATAAATCCTATGGGGCCCATGTGGCACTCAAAGACTTCGACCTGTCGGTAGGGCAAGGGCTCATATTTGGACTTTTAGGGCCGAATGGTGCAGGAAAGACGACCCTCATTCGAATCGTCAATCAAATCATCGAACAGGATTCCGGACAGATTCTGATAAAAGGACAACCGCTAAAAATGCGGCATGTGCGGAATATCGGGTATTTGCCTGAGGAAAGAGGACTCTACAAAGCCATGAAAGTCAAGGAGCAATTGCTCTATTTTGGCCAAATCAAAGGGCTTAAAAAGCAGGATGCGAAGGAAAGGATAACCGCCTGGCTGGACAAACTGGACCTGAGTAGGTGGAAAGAAAATAGAATCCAGGACCTTTCCAAAGGAATGGCCCAGAAGGTGCAATTTATCGCTACCGTGCTTCATCAACCCGATCTGCTGATTTTAGACGAGCCCTTTTCGGGTTTTGATCCCGTAAATGCTGAAATCATCAAAAATGAAATTCTGGAATTAAAACGGCAGGGAACAACCATTATTTTTTCCACCCATCGCATGGAGTCGGTGGAATTGCTATGTGACCATATTGCGCTGATAAATCAGGCGCAAAAAATCCTGGACGGTCCGGTCAAGACCATAAAAAATCAATCCAAAACTAACCGGTTCCGGGTGAAAATGATTCGAAAGGAGGAAGGAAATGCGGTTCCCTGGGGAACTATGGAACAGAAAGAAGGGTATGAGGAATTCACCATGGACCTGAATGGGCGCCAACCAAACACCCTGCTTACCGAACTTATGGAATACGGTGAAATACTGGGATTCGAAGAGATTATCCCCAGCATTGAAGAAATTTTCATCCAAAAAGTAAACGAGAGCCATGTCAGGTAAGATTTTTCTAGTGATCAAAAGAGAATATCTGGCCAGGGTGAAAAAAAGATCCTTTTTACTGGCTACCCTCATTACGCCACTTATTTTCCCCACGATATTGGGGCTCTTTCTTTGGATAGCCCTGTCGGATACTTCGACAGAGACCCGTAAATTGATCGAAGTGGTGGATGAAAACAACGCTTATTTTCTGGAGAGTAACGAAATGTACACCTTTTCCTATGGCGAGCTGAGTCCTGAGGAAGCTAAAAACCTGGTGCAGGAAGGGAAGCGCTTTGGTTTTTTATACATTCCCGAGTTGAACCTGGAAAGGCCACAGGGCATTTCTTTCTACAGTGAAGAAACCCCTGCGCTCTCCATGATCAGCAGCCTGGAAGCTTCCCTAAAACAAAAAATTGAAGAGTTTCGGCTTTTTGCATCCGGTATCGACCCGGCGGTCTTGTCTTCATTAAAGACCAATGTCAATATTCAATCCATCATCGTCGGCGAACCGGGAGGGGAGCGGGTTTCCAATTCCGTCGTCAATTATGCCGTCGGCTTTATAGCTGGGATTTTGATTTACACCTTCATCTTTGTCTATGGAAATCAAATCATGCAGGGTGTCATCGAGGAAAAGTCCAGCCGGATTATCGAAATCCTGGTGTCCTCCCTCAAACCATTCCAACTAATGATGGGTAAAATCCTGGGGATTGGAGCGGTTGGCTTGACCCAGTTTTTGATCTGGATTGTGCTGATCAGTGCCATTTCTTCCCTGGTAATGGGCTATTTTGGAATGACCATGCCTCAGCAGCAAATGCTGGAAATGTCCGGGCAGCAGGAGCTTTTTCCCGATACTGGGCAAGAAGGTCTGATGGAAATGGTCCAACTGGTACAGGGGATCGATTTTTTTCAACTGACCCTTACTTTTCTGATTTATTTTATAGGAGGATATATGTTGTATGGTGCGTTCTTTGCCGCCATCGGTGCAGCAGTGGATAGTCCCTCGGATGCCCAGCAATTTATGTTTCCGGTGACCATTCCCCTTTTGATCGCCTATATGGGCTTGTTTATTTTTGTTTTGGACGATCCAAACAGCCGCGTGTCTTATTGGCTTTCTATTATTCCATTTACCTCTCCTGTCGCGATGATGGGAAGGGTTAGCTTTGGGGTACCCTGGCATCAACTTGCCCTTTCGATTGGGCTGCTGGTGGCTGGGTTTCTCTCCACCACCTGGATGGCAGGCAAAATTTACCGTATTGGTATCCTGGTGCATGGTACCAAGGTGGGATACAAAGTGTTATGGAAGTGGCTTAAGGATAATGGGTAAAGCCCCGGATTTGTAGCCCTTTGGGCAATGCATCCTTTCCCAGGTATTTTTTTCGGTTTTGCAGGCAATAATGAGGGAGATCTATTGTTTCTGTTAATGAACTTCTTTAAGTTGGGACACACGTTTAATTAATGAAGAACAAATTTCAAGACCTGACCTCACTGGACCTTTACCAAAACAGGGGAAAAGTAAAATGGGGGGTATTCGCCTTTTCCATCATCATTGGATTGGGCTCCATCTATTATACCAATACCCTGGTAGAAGAACTCAAAATAAGAGAGAAACGGCAGGTAGATTTGTATGCGGAAGCACTGGAGTACGCCTCGTTAAATTCCGATAACCTTACCTTTATTTTTCAGGTAATCATTCAGGAAAATAAATCCATCCCCGTCATCACCGTTAATGCCGAAGGCGAACCCATAGAATATAAAAATGTTCACTTCAGGAAAAATAGTACGGAGGAGGAAAAAAGGGATCAGTTGCTGGAAGAATTGGCAGCGATGAAGGACCTTTATGAACCGATTCGCCTGTCGGACGATGCCTTTATTTTTTACCGAAATTCTGATCTGCTTACCCGCTTGCAATACTACCCCTATGTACAGTTATCCGTTATTTTGGTCTTTGGGGTACTGGCTTATGCCTTTTTTAACCAAAGCAAAGTAGCCGAACAAAACCGGCTATGGGCCGGACTGACCAAGGAAACCGCGCATCAGCTGGGTACGCCCCTGGCCTCCCTGATGGCCTGGGTCGATTACCTGAAAAATTCCCCGGTGTTTGAAGAAAATCAGGAAGTGATCACGGAACTGGAAAAGGATACCCGAAAGCTAAGCATGGTTACCGAACGATTTAGCAATATCGGAAGCACCCCGGTCATTAAACCCGAAAACGTATACGGAGTAGTTGCAGATGCTATCAATTATCTTCGACCACGGATTTCCAGTAAGGTTAGCATTGATCTTAATTCCCATGCCGAAAATATTTACGCCCAGATGAATCGCTCCCTGTTCGAATGGGTAATCGAGAATATTTGTAAAAACGCAGTAGATGCCATGAAAGGGCAAGGAGCTATTCGGATAAACATCGTGAAGGAAAGCGAAAAATATGTCTTTATTGATATCAGCGATACCGGGAAGGGCATGGAAAAGAAAATGTTCACCAAGGTATTTAATCCGGGCTTCACCACGCGTCAACGTGGCTGGGGGCTGGGACTCACCCTGGCCAAACGGATCATTGAAGGATACCATAGCGGAAGGATTTTTGTCAATGCGTCCGAATTGGGCAAAGGCACTACCTTTCGGATCGTATTGCTCGGTGTGAGGGATTCGGAAGAATGAGCCAACAGAAAATAAATAACCAATGAATCAACTGGTAAAACATATTACAATTGCCTTGGCCTTATTTTTGGTCTTTTCTTGCCAAACCGATCAGTCGGAAACGGTTTCCGAATCTTCCGGGAACACCTATCAGGAGCCGCATCGACCTCAATTTCACTTCAGTCCGAAAGCCAATTGGATGAATGATCCCAACGGCATGGTTTATTTCGAAGGGGAATACCACTTATTCTATCAATACTATCCGGATAGCACCGTTTGGGGACCCATGCATTGGGGGCATGCGGTAAGCACGGACTTGGTTCATTGGGAGCAACTTCCTGTAGCGCTTGAGCCGGATGAATTGGGATGGATATTTTCAGGGTCAGCAGTTTTTGACGCTGAAAATACCAGCGGCCTGGGTACGGAGGATAACCCTCCGCTGGTAGCCATTTACACCTACCACGATCCGGTAGGAGCCGATGCCGGCCGGGATGATTTTCAGACGCAGGGAATCGCCTTTAGCCTGGATAAGGGTAGGACCTGGAAAAAATATGAGGATAACCCCGTTTTAGCAAATCCAGGGATACGGGATTTTCGAGACCCCAAGGTGAGTAAAATTCAGGTAGAGGGTCGGGATAAATGGATGATGTCCCTGGCAGTAAAAGATAAGATTAGTTTTTATTCCTCTGAAGACCTGCTCCAATGGACACATGAAAGCGACTTCAATCCTCCCTGGGCGGCCTATGGAGGTGTTTGGGAATGCCCCGATCTGTTTCCCTTGACGACTCCCGATGGTCAGGAAAAATGGGTGTTACTGGTAAGTATCAATCCGGGAGGACCGAATGGAGGTTCCGCTACGCAATATTTCATAGGAGATTTTGACGGACAAACCTTTTCCACCGATCAAAACGAAATAAAATGGCTGGACTACGGGGCCGATAATTATGCCGGCGTGACCTGGTCCAATATTCCCGCCTCAGACGGAAGGAAGTTGTTTATTGGATGGATGAGCAACTGGCTATATGCCAATGTAGTACCTACCGAAGTATGGCGATCGGCCACTACCCTTCCCCGGGAGTTATTGCTTTGGGGCAAATCACCGGAATGGCACCTCGCTTCCCGGCCGGTAAAAGAATTGCAAAAATTACGAAAAAGCAGCCATGAGATCTCCGGAGATACTATTTTACTGGAGGAAGAATTGGCCGAACTCGTACTGACTCCTGATGAGGAAACTTTTAGAATCGTTTTCAATAATTCTGAAGGGGAACAGGTAATTCTGGAAAAAGCGGATGGGATACTGATACTGGACAGGACGCAATCGGGTTTGGTGGATTTTAATGAACGTTTTCCAGCTCGACACCAGGCACCGCTGGGGGATCTAACGGTTCAGAATCTCCGTATTTATCTGGATCGGTCTTCCATCGAGGTATTTATCAATGAGGGCGAATTGGTGATGACGGATTTGCTGTTTCCAGAGCATAGGTATACACAAATCGAACTAAAGGGCTTTGCTGACGAAAACCGGTTGCACTACCTGAATTCCATTTGGTAACCAGAGTTCGTTAATAAAATAGTAACCTAAGTTCGATCTATGTTCCGTAAAAAGGTTCAACCCCGTCTGGGGTTGGAGGTTCGTTTTTGTTAGCTTTCCGCAGGTTGCACCCACGGTTATTGTTCCGAAACAAATGGGTAATCACCTGAAAGGGCAATCATCTGGGCATCCATCCCAATCTCCTCTTCATTGACACCGCCTTAAATAAAGAGTCGCAGAGGGGGCAAAGATTAGCATTTACCGAAAGGGAATACTAGTATATTTCACGCAGCGCCCGCCACGTATCCGCCGCGGTCGCCACGTGAACTAATTCTTTTATTATTCTCCCAGAAAGGGATAACGATAGTCAGTTGCACTAACAAAGGTTTCCTTGATGGTTCGGGGAGAAACCCAGCGCAGCAAATTCACCATGGAGCCTGCCTTATCATTGGTGCCGGAAGCCCTGGCTCCTCCAAAGGGCTGTTGCCCTACTACTGCACCCGTGGGCTTGTCATTAATGTAGAAATTTCCGGCGGCATGACGGAGTTTGGTGGTGGCCAGTTCGATGGCGTAGCGATCCCGGGAAAACACCGCTCCGGTAAGGGCATAGGGAGAGGTCTGATCCACCAGCTCAAGGGCTTCTTCAAAATGATCCCCCTGATACACGTAAATGGTCAATACGGGTCCGAAGATCTCCTCGACCATGGTTTTATAAAGCGGATCCTGAACCAGTAGTACCGTAGGTTCTATAAAGTAACCTTTGGACTTGTCGTAATTCCCACCGGCAATCAGCTCCACATGGGCCGATTTTTTAGCTTCTTCAATGTAACCGCTAATTTTGTCGAAGGCTTTTTCATCAATGACGGCATTGATGAAATTTCCGAAAACTTCCGTTCCTCCCATTTTCATGGACTTCAGGTCGGCTGTTAAAAAGCCCTTTACCTCTTCCCACAAGTTAGCCGGAATGTAGGCACGGGAAGCGGCACTGCATTTTTGTCCCTGGTATTCAAAGGCTCCCCGGCTGAGGGCCGTGGCTACCGCCTTCGGGTCGGCCGATTTGTGGGCAATGACAAAGTCCTTTCCGCCAGTTTCCCCCACGATTCTGGGGTAAGATTTGTAGCGCGAGATGTTTTGCCCGATGGTTTTCCATAGATGCTGAAATACGCCGGTGGAGCCCGTAAAATGCAAGCCTGCAAAATCGGGATGCGAAAAGATCACTTCTCCGGCATCCGGTCCATCCACATAGATCAGATTAATGACACCATCCGGGACTCCTGCTTCCTTAAATACCTGCATCAATACATTCGCAGCATAAATCTGTGTATGCGCCGGTTTCCAAATGACGGTATTGCCCATCATGGCGGGTGCCGTTGGCAGGTTACCGGCAATCGCCGTGAAATTAAAGGGCGTAATGGCAAATACAAACCCTTCCAGCGGCCGGTGTTCCGTCCGGTTCCACACGCCATCACTGCTGATTGGGGGCTGCTGCGCATAGATTTCGCTCATGAATTTTACATTAAAACGCAGAAAATCGATCAGCTCGCAAGCGGCATCGATTTCCGCCTGGAAGGCATTTTTGGATTGCCCCAGCATGGTGGCGGCATTGATCTTGTCCCGGTAGGGGCCCGAAAGCAAATCGGCTGCTTTTAGAAAAATAGCTGCCCGTTGCTCCCATTGCATGTTTTCCCAGGCATGTTTGGCACCAAGTGCAGCATTAACCGCCTGGGTAACATGGCCCTTGTCTCCTACATGATAATGTCCCAACAGGTGTCCATGATCATGCGGGGGGTGAATGGGTTGGGTACTTTCGGTCCGGATCTCTTCGCTCCCAATATACATGGGGATGTCCGCTACCTGAGACCGGGCCGACCGAATAGCTTCCTGTAGGGAAGTTCGTTCTGCGGATCCCGGAGCATAGTTCTTAACGGGTTCATTGGTCGGTTCGGGTACGGTAAAAAAGCCTTTAAGCATAAAATGTAAATGTTTTGTTAAAAGAAATGGTTTTATCAGGATTTCATTTTATAAACGAACTGCTAAGGCGCAGGGTTCACAGGAAGCTCTTTAGTTCTGACAGGTGCCGAATGGTAAAAGTGGCCGGAACCGGGCTTTGGATATCTCCGGGGTTAAAGTGGACCTGGTCGATAGCTGCGTTTTTTGCTCCTTGTATGTCCGAATTGGGATTATCGCCAATCATCAGGCATTCCTCAGAAATAGTGCCAATTTCGCGGAGCGTATGGGCAAAAATCCGTTGATCGGGTTTGCGGAATCCGGAACTTTCGGAGGTAACAATTACCTTGAAATGCCTTTCGAGGTCAGAGGCCTTTAATTTGGCATATTGGCTCTCATTAAATCCATTGGTGACAATGTGTAGGTCGTATTTTTCCCCCAGGTATTGCAGGATTTCCACGGCCTGATCCATTACTTTTGCTTTGGAAGAGGTAAGGCTGATAAAATCATCTTCCAGGGATTTGGGGATTTGGGAAGTAGCTAGCCGGGCTTTGGTAAAAACCTTCTGAAACCGGATGGCCCGCAGCTGGTCTCGATCTACCTGACCACTGTTAAATTGATCCCAAAGTTCGAGATTGGTGGCCTGGAAGGCCTCAAAAAAGGTTTCAAAATTTGATTCGCCCAGTTCGGCCAGGCGGTGCCGTGCAAACAATTCTGTCAGGGAATCCCTGACATTGCTGTCGTAATCCCATAAGGTATGATCCAGGTCAAAAAGAAGGTGTCGGTAGGCTTTCATGGAAAGTTACTTTCGGTACAGGTTGTTTTCAATTTTGTTTTTGGCCAATTCCCGGTTGGAGTAAAGGATATCGTAAATTTCCTGATCCCGCAATAAGTTTTGGTCCTTTTGGATAAATTTCAGGATCTGCCCCAGGATTTCCTGCGCTTCTTCCAAAATATAGTAGAAAGTCCATTGGTCGTTTTTTCTACTTCCTATTAAACCCGCATGTTTTAAATAGGTTACATGCCGGCTTGTTTTCGTCTGCGTAAAATCAAGTATGTGCTCCAGGTCAGAAATACACAATTCCTTATTTTGAATCAGCAAATGGAGGATTCGTACCCTCGGCTCCTCTGAAAGGGCCTTGAAGACACGCATCCCATAGTTTAAACTTATGTTTTTTAGCCGCATTTAATTAACTTTAACAAATTAAACGGATTGAAGTTAATGAATTCAGGGGTTTTTCTCTTATTATCGTAAAAACATTGACTTTGTTACTAAACAGGCCTGGTTTCTTCTCGTTATGTATAGAAGCAGGCTAACGGAAAAATGAATCACGTGAAACCATCTATAAAAATACTATTTCTATTTTTAATAGCTTATGTAGGAATAACCTTACAAGCCCAGGCTCAGGATGACCCGGATCAGAAAGTGGTACAGCTTTCGGGAGTCATTCTTAATGCAGATAGCACCATTGCCATTCCCGGGGTGAACATTTACGTGCCCAAAAAGGGCAGGGGCACCAGTAGTAATCGATTCGGGTATTTTTCCATGCCGGTGTTGGCCGGAGATAGTGTGGTGTTTTCCTTTATCGGCCTCAAAAGGCAGACCATCACCATTCCTGAAAACATCGAAGAGGATAAAGTTAGTTACATTCTGACCATGGTGGAGGATGAAATTGCCTTGCAGGAAGTACAGGTGATGCCGTATCCTACGGAAGAGGAATTTAAAAATGCCATTCTGGCCGTGAATGTAGATGCAGAACCACCGCTCAACCGGGGCAACCTGAGTCCGCAACTGCTTCTGCGCTGGGCGGAAGAAATGCCCGCATCCGGCAATGAGAATTTCCGGCAATTTACTAACCAGCAGACCCAGCAAACCCTGGACCGATACGGGCCAAGACCGCTGCCCCTGCTTAACCCTTTTGCCTGGGCCCAATTTATCAAATCCATCAAAAACGGAGACCTGAAAAACAGGGATTGATTCCGACAAAGCTTTGAATCACTTTCCGTCCGTTAACCCAAATTTTTGGAATTGCAGCACCTTTTATGCATTTCTTGAAGGGGCAATCCGGTATATTTGCGCAAATCAGAAACCAATAGCATTATGAAAAAAATAGTTGTTCTGGGATTATTGATCCTTTCTCAAGTGGGGTTTGCCCAGGAAGAGAAATCAGGTTCTTTGCAACGACCCAAACTGGTCGTAGGGATCGTGGTGGATCAAATGCGTCAGGAATATTTTTACCGCTACCAGGACAGGTTTGTGGAAAACGGGTTTAAGCGTCTGTTGAAAGCCGGCTTTGTGATGGAAAACGGACATTATAATTATATTCCTACCTACACCGGACCGGGACATGCCTCTGTTTACTCAGGGACTACCCCGGCCACACACGGTATTATCGGTAATAACTGGTATGTAAGGTCATTAGGGCGGTCCATCTATTGCGCCGAAGACAGTACCGTTACAGGAGTGGCTGGCACCGCTTCAAGCGGCGAGATTTCTCCCAAAAACTTATTGAGCAGTACCATTACGGACGAGCTGATATTTGCTACCGGAAAGCGGTCGAAAGTGGTTGGGATCGCCATCAAGGACCGAGGGGCGGCCTTGCCAGCCGGACACATGGGGGATGCCTACTGGTACGATGCCAAAACCGGGGAATTCATGACATCCACCTATTACTACGATGCCTTGCCGGATTGGGCCAAGGCCTTTAACGACAGAAAATTACCTCAGAAATATTTGTCCCAAACCTGGGAACCACTATTTCCGGTAGAAACCTATGTGCAGGGGGCAGCGGATGACAATGTGTTTGAATCGCCCTTCATCGGCATGGAAACACCTACTTTTCCCTATGATCTGCCCGCTTTGAAGGAGGACAATGGAGGACTGGGCCTGATCAGCACCACTCCCTACGGCAATACCCTCACCCTGGACCTGGCCTATGCCGCTCTGGAAGGGGAGCAATTGGGGAAAAGAGGGGAGACGGACTTTCTGGCCGTAAGTTTTTCTTCTACCGATTATATCGGACACCGGTTTGGCCCCTCTTCGGTAGAGGTGGAGGACAATTACCTACGCCTGGACCGGGAATTGGCGGAATTTTTTGATTACCTGGACCGGGAGATCGGCGAGGGCGAATACCTGGTGTTTTTGACGGCAGACCATGGCGTGGCGGATGTGGTCAGTTACATGCAGAGCGAACGGGTGGCCGCAGGAAGCTTGGATACGCGCTTTGTACTGACCCAATTAAAAGGATTTACCAATCAGCAATTTGGGGAGGGAGACTGGATTTCCAATTACTCCAACGAGCAGGTATTCTTAAACCGGGAGCTGGCCAAAGAGAAAGACCTGGTGCTGGCCGACATGCAAAAGGAAGTGGCCGATTTCCTGCTGCGCTTTGACGGGATCAAGGAAACCTACACAGCGGAGGACTTGAAGCGATTGGAATACAACCATGGAAGGAAGCATTTGCTGCAGATGGGCTTCAATCACAAGGCTTCCGGGGATGTGCTGGTCATATTGGAACCGGCCTGGCTGACCAATTCCGTCCGGGGCACCACCCATGGCACCGGCTATACCTACGATACGCATGTGCCGATTGTATTTTACGGTTGGGGCGTTCCGGCCGGAAGCAGCAGCCGCTATGCCACCATCACCGATATTGCCCCTACGCTGGCCATGCTGCTAAAAACCAGGCTTCCCAATGGAGCTTCCGGTCAGCCGATCGGTGAGATTTTGGATACAAAATGATTGGTTATAAGGGGGATTTGCTTTCGAGATTTCCTTATGGCTGAATGGGGAAAGGTCAGCACCGTTCATTATGTACGGCAGCTGGCAGGTATTTACTTACCTAAAAAATCCGACCGCTGAACGAAATCCCTCCGTATTCTAAGGTTAAAACAAGGACAAAAGGAAATTTTATGCGGCATATTTGAAAGTGTCTACATAGCTGGATTTTCGGTTGATTACAGCGAAAGCTCTGGCAATGATTTTATTTCTAATGATGTTGAGTGTACTCATTTTGTTTTTCCCTTCATTGACTCTTCTTTCATAATATTTCTTCATTTCTGTATTGTATTGGATGGAGGTGCTTGCACACATCGTCAACAGTGACTTAATCCTTTTGTTGGCTAATTGGCTTGTCTTGGTTTTTCCTTTGAATGTCCCTGACTGATTGGGGAAGGGAGCTGTACCAGCGTAACTGGCGAATTTTCTCCAAGTACTAAACCTAGAGAATCCTTCTGTCAAAATAATAAGTGTTAGAGCGGTCTGTGGACCCACTCCCTTGATTGAGTTGATCAGGTTATATTGCTCAGTCAGAAAGCTGTCTTTTTTAAGAAGCTGCTCCATTTCATTTTCAATGGTTTTGATTTGTTCATTCAAGCAGGCTATAACTGTTTCATGGGAGCTTTGATAAACTTTCATACCATTTTCAGGTATCACAGAATCATATTCTTTAAGCCGTGTTTTAAAAGCTGCTCTCTCTTTAACCAGCCTTTCCCGGTAGGACAGCAGCTTTTTTAAGCTAAGAATAGTCTGGGAGGGGAGCACAGTTGGAGTGATTTTTTCCTGCTTTTCGTAGAGATATTCTGCAATATCTTTCGAATCTGCTTTATCTGATTTTCCTCTTCTTATCCCTAAGGAACGCTTGAGCTCAAGGCCGGACATGATGTAGAATGGCAACCCGTATCTCTCAAGAAACGAAGCAATTTGTGAAGAATAGATACCGGTGGATTCGAATCCAAAAAGAAGCTCTTTGGCCAATACCAAGCCGGAGTTTTCCATGACCCATTCCACAAGCTCCAAATACCCCTTTTCGTTGTTTGAAAAGGTAGCATGAGAATGATTGATTTTAAGGTAGGCATCAAGAGTAGATTTACTTATATCGATTCCGATAATTGATTTGAAATTCATAACTTGACTATTAAAGTTTAACAAATGAGAGTTGCGGAAACTAAAACCTTTAACAGGCCTTGAAGCCTAAAATTCTAACTGGTTATTTGGCAACTCAATTAAGAATGGGGACTGATACGGAGAATAGGTCACTAACCTTGCCGCGGCGAAAGTTCACCCCATTCTTTTTTAATATATTAAATATTTGAATTGACTCTAAATCAGATAGATATTACATCCATTTTTCACCTAGTAATTCTATAATGCAAACCTAAAGGCCGCGGCGGAGGGCAAGGGGGATTTTTTCGATGGTTTCCACTATTCAATATACTGGTTTATTGGTAGTTACCTAAGTAAGTCCCCTTTCTCTTATGGTTTAAGCTTGTCACGACCAAAGTCGGGAGGGATTTTTTCGTTCCCAAAAACAATCACTTATTAAAATCAGGGGTGGGGATTACATTATAACTCGTTGAGGAAGTCATCGGTCGATTGCTTGGTGAGTTTTCCTTCCTTCGTTTTACTTGTATCAGGCTATTTTGCAGTTCTTCCAATGCCTTTTCTTCGCCATCTTCCGCCTTCACATCATCCAGGGTTTTGATGAACTCCAGGAAAACTTCGAATTTATTGTCTGCGATATTGATCGTAAGCTGCTTCATGTTTTGATAACCAATTGCCATTTTTCACCACCCGGTTTATTGCTTTTTTTCTTTAGCTAAAGGTTTAGTGTCAGTATATGCTATTCCAATAACTGGGAATCAACGAAAAGCCACCGTTGATTCTTTAAAATAAAGGATCATTGTTAATTTTTAATTAATTAGTTGTAACTGTCAGCTTTTTTTCTCAATTTAAAATCCGTTTAATCAATGTTTTAAATAAACTAAACTTGGTTTAACAAATTAAAAATAGGAATGGTAGCAACAGAAATTGTATTCTAGATGTTAGTAGAGGGCTGGAATTTTGGTGTTAGGTTATTAGTACTCCTCGTTTTTGGTTTTCTTTTTTCTTGTGGAAACCCACCCGGAGAATCACAGGACACCGACTATATTATCCGCACCTTTGGTCCTGAAGATGTTCCAGCGCTGGATGCTCTTCAAGGTAAAAAACTTAACCTTACTGCCTTGTTAAATCCCAATGCTATACTTTGGACAGGGAAATACCTGGTGGTGGGGGAGCGTAAAGCTTTTGACTACCACCTCCACGTTATCGATCCTGACAGCGAAACGCTAATCAAAACAACGGGAAAAGATGGTATGGGTCCCGGAGAAATTGTTGCCGCCTATCAATTACAGAAAGGAAAATCGGTAGATGAATGCTGGGTTTACGACCATACCCAAAAATTGATGGCTTTGTTTGATTTAGAATCACCAGATGCCTTGTACCAAAAGGCTTTTAGGCAACCTCAAAATATGTTCTTAGCTGTTGACATGCTGTGGAAATCAGATAGTACGCTTATGTGCCAATTGGCAGATGGGGACGAAAAGTTTGTGCTATATGATACGCTAGGTAACCGGCTCTCCACTTATGGCACCTGGAGCCAAATGTTGGAGGATCGTACACCTCCTCCCAATGTGGTAAGTTCTGTTCATCAGGGGAAAACCTCCATAAGCCCAGACCATAAAAAGTACGTACAGGTAGGGCTGTTAAGAGATTATATTGAAATTCTGGACATTCCAAGCGGAAAGATCATCTCTGTCCGTGGGCCGGAACACAAGATCCCGGAATTTGAGGTAGACTATTCTGCAGGATATCCCATGGCGCAATTCACGGATATGAGCAGATCACATTATTATAAGGATGTTGTGGCAGGAGAAAAATACATTTATGCTCTATATTTTGGGAAGTCCATGGATGCTTACTTTCAGGAAGGTGAAACGGCCAGAGAAATCTATGTGTTCGATTATACCGGCAGTTTAGTAAAAACTTATACGCTGGACCATGCCCTGTTTTCCCTGGCAGTGGACGAGAAAAACAAGCGCTTTTTTGGTATTTCATCCGATAAGGATCCGAATGTGGTGATATTTGAATACACTGATTAGTAGTAAATGCGGCTTTGTTTTCCCTTAAATTTAAGCCAAACAAGTAAGCTGTTTGGATGAGGGGTATTTTGAAGCAATTTTCCAATAGGAAAGCCAATTCAACTGTCAGGGTAACTGGTTAACGCATAAGATTTCCTATGCTGAAACGTAAATCCCCCAGTATACGATTTAAAACAGATTATTTGTAATTTATTTTATATTTTTTTAAAAGAATAGTTGCAGGTATCGTTTTTTTTTATCAATTTAAGTGCCATTAAATCAATGTTTTACCTGATGTTCACAAACCTGTCAGGTTTTATCGGCTTGTAATCAGTTAATTACCGGATTGTATGGCAGATTTACGGTTTTCCTTGATCTCGAATAAAGATGTGAGGCAATGGATTTCCCATTAATAAAAAGAAAATGGCAGCCCTTGGGGCTGTAGCGGTTATGCTGGTGGCCGGCTGGCAGTTTGGGGTTAGTGGTACGGAAGCGCCCTTTCCGGAAAAGGACGTGGCCTTGGAGAAGGCGATTGCGGGGAGTGGTAATGGAATTTGTTGTGAAGTTGATATTATTGCAGACGTATGTTATACGCAAGTTTATCCGATTGTGCGTGATTTTTGGGGCAAGCCCTATCTTTGCTAACCTTTCTGGTTTTACAATCACCGGAACGACAAGTTTGCGTTCCGGTGATTTAATTATAATTAAGTATTTTGATAGATAAAAATTGTAGAATGATTACAAATAGATTGTTGAAATATTTATCCTATTCCGGGTTGATGTTTTTTTTATCCTGTTCTGATAACCCCAAAGGGGATAGTTTTAATGATTATTTTTCTGAAACTGAGTTAATAGAAATCCAAGGTAAGGAGGTTCCACTTAGAGTGCAGGGAAATCCTTTAAGTTATATGTTCAATATGGCCTTTTTCGATAGTCTAATATTAGTCAATGAATTTCCAGACAATGAATATACTTATAAATTAATTGATTTAAGAAATAATACGGTGAGCCCGTTTGGAAAAAAAGGTGAGGGACCCAATGAACTTTTGACTGATGCCTTTTCTTTTTCCTTTGACCACAATACATCCAGGCTTTTCCTCACGGACAATATCCATTACTATGTACATGATGTTAGAAATTTAAAGAAGAATGTGTATGACCCGATAGAAAAATTCACTATTGACCAAAAGGAAACAAGGTTTGTTTCAAGTACAGTTCATGTAGACGGTTATATTGTAGGTAGTATGTATCATAAAAGGTTTTGTGCATATAATATTGAGCGTGAAAAATTCATTGAAAAAGAAGAATATGAGGGAGGTCCATCAATGGCACTTGCAAATCAAGCTTTCTACATGAATCATCCAACCGGAAGAAAGGTAGTTTATTGTATGAGTAGGGTTCCTGAATTTGGAATTATAGAAATCAAGGGTGGAGATTTGTCGATAAATAAATTTTCATGGGGAAAGACAAAGCTTGGTGTTCAACATGGTGAAGGAACCATGGCTGTGTTAGATAATGATGAGGCCAAGTTTGAGTTTATGTCAGTTGCAACTTCTGAAGATCATATATATATATTATACAGTGGAAAAAAGCCCGCTAGTAATACAAGGGATGACCGTGTAAGTGCTGCATTGACAAATATAATCTATGTTTTGGATTGGAATGGAAATCCTTTAAAAAGGTATCAAATTGATAAATATTTGAGATCAATAGCTATTGATGGCAAAACCAACACTTTATACGGTTCATCTTACGAAGAAAATCCTTCCCTTATTTCCTATAAATTGAAATAAATGAAATGAAATATATTTATTATATATGTATTATCTGGTTTTCCTTTTCCCATTTTGCAATTTCCCAGGGTTTGGATTCAAATAGCACTTTTATTTTGCCTCGAAATGATGCTAAAATCCATAATGATTCAGATATCGATCCTTTAATTAAGCGGCTAAAATTGGTTACTATAGTTGATAGTAGATCCTGGTCAATTGATAGAGAAATGGAGGTTTGGAAAGCTATTATGGGAAGTGTAGACCTGGAGCATATCGGGTTTGTTTTTTTAGTACAACCGCTAGAGAAAATCGATGTATTTAAGAAATATTGGTTTGAACAGAAAAAGATGGATTATCCTTTTTATTATGACGAGGGAAATAAACTATTTGAGTCTAATCGCTTTTCGGAGGAAAAATCGAGGCAAACGATATTGATAGATGAAGACGACTCAGTAGTATTAGTTGGGGGTAGTCCAATAAGAACAGATCCTTTTAACTTATATCGAAGTACCTTGCATCATTTAACATCAGAAATGGGAATAAAGAGGGCAGTACGAGGTGTAATCGTAGAAGAGAAGGATGGCATTGTAAAATCATTTTATAGTTCAGATCCTGTATATGTGACCGAAGAGGGTGGGGTGCTACCAGCTAAACGGGCAAAAGAATTTATTATATCCAAAAAATTTATTCCCCAAAGTTCTCCACTTACGGACACTGTTCTATTAATAAAAAGAAACTTTCGATAAATATTTTAATCTTATAGTTTTGAAGTTCAAGGAGAACGTTCACTGACTTTCAATAGATTTTGAAATCTGGCTATTGTTCATTAAGTCGATAAACCTGTAGTGTTCGATAGTTCTTAACTATTACGGCAAAATCTTTTGGTTGATTATAAGGATAATCATTTTGCATGTATTTCTGGTACTCTTCATTGGAACGAAAAGTAAACAGGCTAAAGAAAAATTCAGCATCTTTCAAATCGTTCACAAATCCCAGCCTTTCGGCATCCTGTTTTGAAAAGACCATCGTATTGATTCTTCCTACAAAATCCCGACTATAAATTTTAAGGGATTTTTCAGGATAGCGTTGCAATAATCGTGATAAACCTTCCTTGTAAGAAACTCCGTAATAGTCCCTTTGAGTGGTTACAATTCTTTACAGAAAACAGCAGATAAATGCAGGCCAGAAAATATAAGGAGCTCACCTAAATTAAAAAATATTTAGGTTTGATGCATTAGCCTGAAGTTCAGTACTACCCCCGTTACATCTTCCCTTACCGACTGAAGGTTAGCTGAACTTGAAGTGTTTAGTAAAAAGTTTGATTTCTTAACCTAAATCCCCAGTATGCGCTTTAAAACAGATTACTTGTAATTTTCTTTATATTTTTTTAAAAGAATAGTTGCAGCTCTCGGGTTTTTTTATCATTTTAAGTGACATTCAATCAATGTTTTATCTGACGTTCACAAACCTGACAGGTTTTATCGGCTTGTAATCAGTTAATTACCGGATTGTATTGCAGATTTACGGTTTTCCTTGATCTCGAATAAAGATGTGAGGCAATGGATTTACCATTAATAAAAAAAGATTGGCAGCCCTTGGGGCTGTAGCGGTAATGCTGGTGGCCGGCTGGCAGTTTGGGGTTAGTGGTACGGCAGCACCGTTTTCTGCAACCGAAGTGGCTCTGGAGAAGGCGGTTGAAGGGAGTGGAAGTGGGCAATGGGTTTGTTTTGGTACTACTTATGAATCATTTTGTACAGATATGGATGGTGACGCTTGCCATAATTACAAAAGAGTAAATGATGTATATACTTGTACGTAAAATGAGAAAAAATTATTGTGCAATTGAAAGTATTGGCTGTAAAAGTCACTATTTTCTTTTCTGGTCAAGATTTATTCTTAGTGCAGGAAATCTTTTTTGTATTTTGGTAATTTTACTTGGTGCTTGCAATTCAAGTAAAGACAAACCAAATGAAAAGATATTCACATGGAACTCCATTTCTTCTCTCGAAAAGAAGATATATGGGGAGAAAATTGTCGTTGAGGAATTGAAAATGCCCAAAAGACTACTTTATAAGAATGATAAATTACTAATTACTGAATCAGCCCCGGGAAATAACTTTGTACACGTTTTCGATGGGAAAAACCTTAAATACCTTTTCCCAACCGGTGCGGTAGGTTATGGGCCAGGGGAAATGCCCAATGCCTGGACAATTGAGAGTGGAATTGATGAGAACACCTTTTGGGTGTATAGTCTGGAGGGAAAAGTTTTTTCGGAATATGGGCTGAAAAATGTCAATGATTCCAAAGCCTTTACCCAAGTGCGTCAAAAAGAAGATTTTTACCTCGCTATGGGCCTCACATGGAGCTCAGATAGCACTTTCATGACTTTTTTAGTTCGCGGTGAGGACAAGTTTGTTGAATTTAGTACCGATGGAACGAGGGTTAAAAGCTATGGCAAGTGGAAAGGGTTGGTTCCAGGCAATTTTGAAGACCATGTCATAGCAGATCTTCATCAAGGAAAACTAATGGGTGATCCTTCAGCTGGCAAATTTATCAAGGCCAGCATATTTAGAGACCATTTGGAAATCCTGGACAAGAAAAGCGGACAGATAATTGGAATCAACGGGCCTGAAAATTCCATACCCGAATTTCAAGCAGTCGATGCGGGTGCTGTAGTCACTTCCGACCATCCCTTGGCTTATATGGACGCATTTTTAGGTAAAGAGCATATTTTTGGATTATATTCAGGCAAAACTGACAAAGAAATCAGGGAGCAAGGAAGAGGGGAAACGGATCTGTTTGTCTTTGATCTTTTAGGAAATGTGAAAGCAGTTTTAAAGCTGGATACACCTATAAGCTCCTTTACGGTAGACGAAAAGGGCCAACGAATCTTTGGGATAACCACAGATAGAGAACCCGGCGTGGTGGTTTTTGACTACAATCTTGAGAAATAGTAGTTGATAAGAAAAAAATATGAAAATAGTACCATTATGGAAATGAAGTCTCATATGGGTCGCTTCAAGTATAGTATATCGTATTTTCTAATTGGCACGCTTTCATTGCCAAACAATTTTACTCACTACCGGCTGGCAGTTTGGGGTTAGTGGTACGGAAGTGCCTTTTTCTGCAACCGAAGTGGCGTTGGAGAAGGCGATTGCGGGTTCTAATGAATATGGAGGCGTATGTTGCTCGTGGAATGACTTCTGTCCGCACCCAATTGGGTTGAAATTTGCAGACTCCATTTGGGTTCCAAATGATGATACCTGTATTTAACTAACTTTTAATGGAGTAGGCTTCAAAGATGTCCTACTCCCTTTCAACTTGATTTTGAAATCAATTCTCAAGAAATGATGCGCAATAAATTAACCCTTCTAGCCGGATTTTTAGCTTTAGGCTTTGCCTGTTCTCCCGCATCGGAGGAAAACGAAATCGAAGAAATCGTAGTTTTTGATGAAAAGGATCTTCCGGATCCGATAGCCTTGGTCGGGAAAAAATACAATTTCCCCAACATAACAAACCCGAGAAATATTTTGTGTTTGGAAGATTTCCTGGTGGTAAGTGAAAGAAGCAATGGGGATCTTTTGCATATCCTAGACATACAATCCGAAAAATACATCCGCAGTACCGGGAAGAATGGCCTTGGTCCGGGAGAAGCAACCTTGGTATGGAAATTGGAACCCGCCTTTGAAAAAGAAAGCTTCTGGTGCTACGATTTGGAACAAACTTTTTTTTCAAAGTACTCCGTTAATGAAGGGACTTCCAAATTGGCAGAAAGCCAGTTGAGATTGGGAGAGATTTTCCATTATGTAGCTGATTTGACCTGGGCATCAGATACCAGCTTATTGGTTACGATGGTGGATGGTAACGATAAGTATTTTGAGGTGTCGCTGCAAGGGGATACATTGGCCGCCTACGGTACCTGGGACAGTATGATTGATCGCAAAGATGTTCCTTACAATGTGATAAGCAGTATACATCAGGGAAGATTAAAAGCCTCTCCCGATAAACGTAAATTTATTGCTGCCGGATCCAGACGGGATTTTATCGATGTATTGGATAAAGAATCCGGTAAGATCCTTTCCATCAGAGGCCCTGTAGATGAAGTTCCCGAATTTGAGGTGGACTACAGTAGGGGCTATCCCATGGCAGCTATGAACATGAAAACACTTACGGTAAAGTATTTGGATAGTTTTGCCGGGAAAGATCGAATATACGGGCTTCACCTGGGTAAAAGCTTTCGAAACATCAGTGATCCAGATGAATTGAATCGGATTTTTGTTTTTGATTACCAAGGAAAAATTGTACATCAGTATTCGCTAGACTACCCGCTAACCGGATTTACCGTGGATGAAGACAATAGTATCATCTATGGACTCACCGTAGATGAGGAGCCCAATGTTGTTGCCTTTGCCTTGCCGGAGGGTTCGCTGCTCACAGAGTAGGCAGGTAATAGGCTAGTTGAAGCGATTTGATTTTAAAGCACTTACTATGATAAATCGACATTACAGCATTTTTGTGATCATTATTTTTTTAGCCGCCTGTGAAAAGCCTGTCACTTATACAATTGAAGGTGAGGAAAGCCAGCATATTCTGTTTCAAGATTTAGAAATAATTGCCCTGCCTTATAAAATTGATAAAATAGTTCCTTTGGAGACAACAGGAAATAATTTTTTATCCGACAATCTAAAGGTAAAGCTCACTCCTGATTTTATTTTTGTTTTTGATGAAGAAATCAGAGATGCCGTGCATCAATTTGACCACAGTGGCCAATATTTGGGCGAAATAATCAGCACAGGAGACGGCCCGGGAAAAGTCAGCCGGATTTATGACTTTACGGTTTCCGAAAAGGGGGTAGAACTTTTGGTGGGAAGGGGCTCCTATTCAGAGGTGGTGGTGGTTGCTATAGCGGATAAAAAGATCATTGAAACGCTTCAGCTCGATGTCATTGGTTTTTCATTTGAAAAAAATAATGACTATTACTACGTTTACTCAAGTTACAATTATCCGCTTGCTGAATACCGGGTTTCGAAAATAGATTTGGAAGGGAATACAATAGTGGGTTTTTTAAAGAATGATTATTCCGGGAAGATGGTGCCCATGATTGAAAGGAATCTTTATGGGATGGATGAAACGGTTTTTCTTGTTGAGTCTTTTAATAACCGCATCTATGAACTTACGGATGAACAACTAACTTGCAAATTTATTCTTGACTTTGGAAGCTATAATTTCCCTACGGACCTATTGGACAGGAAATGATGGTGACTTTTGAACAGTTAAATGCGGATGGTTTCTTTAGTATCCGCCATCATTTTGAAAATAATGGTATTTCCCTGACCGGTATCCAATTCCAAAAAGAGCGTAGTAGCCAATCCTATCACCTGATAATGTATCAAAACTCAAATAAACCCATAAAAAACAAACTGGAGGAAGGCTGGGGGGATATTTTTAAGCATCCTGGGGGAATAACGGGTTTGGACAAAATCGTTTTTTCAACCCATCCGCTAAATCTGATCCGGAATGCGGCATTTTTTGACGGAAACCAAGTCGTGAAATCAGCATTAAAGAAACTTGAAAATCAGGACAATCCTGTTTTGATCTATTCCAACCTTCAATTCAATACCAAAAACAATTCCCAATGAACGCCAACTATCTGATAGAAAACATCATCTTTTTTTGCTTCGTTTTGACCATTGCTATTGGCTGCAATTCATCCGGTAAGGATGGAAAACAAATGGTTTTCCCAACCGATTTAACCGTAATTGAGCCAAGCGATTCCGTTAAATTTGATAACAGCTGGTTTGACAGCAAATACAAAGTTGCAGTATATATGAATAAAGTCGGCCGTTCCATAACAACCCTGGACTGGCAACCTGCGATATCAAACAATAAGGAGGTCGCCTTCCTTTTCTATATCTCAGAAAAAGACCCTTCCAAATTGATCCGCCAATTGAAAGAAAACAATTTTTCGCACCCAGTCCTTCACGACCCGAATAAAGAATTTTATAAAGTGAACGGTATCGGGGAAGTATCCTTTATTTCATTTTTGCTAAAAGATGATCGCAAAGTAGAAATGGGAAATCCCTCCTTTCCCAACTTTCAGGAGAGGCTTGAGGCATTGACCAGGGAATAATGGGGTAAACCAAACGGTTAATCCATTAGCAAACCTGACTCGTTTTGTTGGTAACCCGATTGTCGGAGAAATCAACGGTATGAAAGAGAAATTTTTTACTCGAATAGTTTACAGAAATTTATATATTTCAAATAAACATTTCATAGCTACACAGGCTCCAGGCCCGTTTGTGACAAGCCAATTGAATCATTTCAATTTTCTGGAATTTAGTATAGGAAACAGTTAATCCTTCTTTTGAATTATACCCATACGGGTCCAATTCGTAGATAACTCATTTTCCTCATAACAGCAATGCAGTTGCCACAAATTTAGCTTTGTTGGACTGTGAACGGGCAATCCTTGCTAATTTTTCACCTCACTTTGAATAAAGTGGGGCAAAAAACTGTTTTAGTAGCAACTACAATGGCCCTATCTACTCAATAGAGCAAGTTTTAAGGAACTTGAGTAAAAAGTCCCACCAATTAATTTTGTGACTAAACCCAGGGGCGTAGCCCTGTAATCTTAGTAGAAGAAACCTGCGTCGACGAAAATGAGGGGCGTTAGCCCTGAAATCTATTCCGTCCTTCCGTCAAGACAACAATTTGGAGTCAAAGCCCTCACAGAATTGTTCAGGCAGCAACCCACATTTATCATTGAACGGTTGTCATTTCCTAGTTAGCATAAATCTATATCCAGCCGAAATCCAGGGACGTATCCCTGAGACCTAAGTCAGTCGTACCATTCAAAAAGATATTTGGGATCATATTCAACACCGAATTTGTCAAGCAACTTCAAATACTCATCCCTAAACGATTGCTTCTTATGGTGTTCGGGTTGGTTCAAGACATATTTTACGACCCTATCAATGTGGGACCTGGAATAGGAAAACGCCCCAAATCCGTCCTGCCATGCGAATTTACCAGGAACAAGCTTTTTTTGGTTCAGCCATGTTGTTGAACCTGACTTGACCTGTTCCATTAGTTTGGAAGGGGAAATAGTAGGGTGTATACTCGCAAAAAGGTGTGTATGATCTGGGTTACAATAGATAGCATACGTTTTACATTTATGGTTGGAAACGATTCCACACATGACCTTCTCCAATTCGTCACGGTAAGACTCCCTGATAAAGTTTCCCCTGCCCTGGACAGAGAAAACGAATTGGACGTATAGTTGTGTATATGTATTTGCCATTTTATGATGTCAGGGCTGAGCCACTTTGGATCCTTAAAACTAATTTAGTTCTACAAAGATTAAGTACCAAAGCTTTTGCAAGTTGTTTTACATTTCCGCAGTAAAAAGATTTCAGGGCCATGCCCCTCTGATTCCCGACTTAAATTCTCTTCTACTAAGATATCAGGGCTACGCCCCTATGGTTCGTGATACTAACTACGATCTAGAACGGTTTGGGAAAAAAGCTATATTTCTAAACTTGAAAATGGAAGAGCTAATATACAACTATCGACTTTGATACGAATTTTTGAACAGGGGCTAAATAAGAAGCTTGGATTAACTTTTTTGTAAATGGATGAAAAGGGATAGTACCTTGCCTTTACCCCTACCTACTCGAATCCGGAAAGAGTGACTCCGACTCCCCTTCTTGTAGGTCTATAAGCCATTCCCTACCCCTATAAAGCACCTTGGTTTTGCCCCCGCTCAGTGCCAGAATAGTTGCTTTTTTAAGGTTACCGTTTTCCCATTCCATACCTACCTCAAAATTCCCTCGTGCTTTCAGTCCGGTTACCTGGCCCCTGGACCATGCCTCGGGCAGTGCGGGTAATAAGCGGATGATTCCTTCCTCATGTGACTGTAAAAGCATTTCGGCAATGCCTGCTGTGGCCCCAAAGTTGCCCTCAATCTGGAAAATCTTTCCGAGCAGATCAAACATATTGGGAGCCAGTTGGGTGGCCATCATTTGGTGGATGTGATCCAGGGCCTCGTCTCCCTGCTGTAAACGCGCATAAAAATTGATAATCCATGCCCTGCTCCAGCCGGTTTGTCCGCCGCCACCGAAGGCCAGTCGCCTTTCGATGGTTTTTTCCGCAGCCTGGAACAATTCGGGTGTTGCTGCAGTGATTTGATTGGACGGGTACAAGGCATACAAGTGAGACATGTGCCGGTGGCCCGGCTCCGCCTCTTCATAGTCCTCGTACCATTCCTGAAGGGTGCCGTCTTTGCCAATTTTTATTGGGGGTAATTTAGTGGTAGCTTTTTCTATTTCCGCTGTCAATTGCTGCGCTCCCAGGATTTCCTCTGCTTCCAGGCAGGCCTTAAAGATGTCATTTATTATTTGGATGTCCATGCTGGCAGCCGTGGTGTTTCTCGTGGGCTTACCGGTAGTTGGATCGATATAGGCGTTCTCCGGTGAGTAGGAAGGAGACGTGACCAATTCGCCTTTTTCATTCTCCTTCAGGAAGTCCAGAATAAACCGGGCAGCACCGGCAATCACCGGGTAGGCCGTTTCTTTTAAATAATCTCGATCCTGGGTAAATTCATAATGCCTCCATAAGGAAAGGGACATCCAGGCACCTGCCAGGGGGTTGGAATAACCGTTGGTGACCTGAGATTCCTTGGTCGAGCCCGATGGCGTAGTCCTTCCAAACGGATTGCTTACGTGATGGGCCATCCAGCCAGAGGAGCCAATAAAATTTTTTGCGGTAGTGCTTCCTTTTTCCGCCAATTTTACCATAAAATGGGACAGGGGAACAAAAGCCTCGGATAAATTGGTCAGGTCGGCAGGCCAGTAATTCATCTGTAAATTAATGTTCAGGTGAAAATCCGATTCCCAGGGAGCCCACATTTCCTTGTTCCAGATGCCCTGTAAGTTGGCAGGAAGAACGGCCCTGTTGACAGAACTTCCCATCAGGAGGTACCTTCCGTATTGAAAAAACAGTTCTGTGATGTGGTTGTCATTCGTACCTTCCCGCACTTGTTCCAGCCGCTTGTCGGTCGGAAGGATGTCCCGATGCGGGCTGCCTAAGGAAAGCGTAACCCGGTTAAACATGTCACGGTGCTCAGAAACATGCATTTCCCGGGCTGTCTCGTACCGTGTTGCTTTTGCTTCTTCCAGTAGCTGTAACGCAGTCGCTTTGGCGTTTATGTTTCTGTCAAAATTCAGCTTTGCTACATTATAATCCGTTGCTGCACTTAGGATCAGGGTATACCCAGTACTGTTTTCGATGGTAAACGTTTTTTCATTTCCGCGTATCGTTCCATTATCCAAAACAGCTGCGATTTGGGAGGAAAACTTCATGTGATGCCCCGGTGTTCCGGAACCGCCCACGTTATCATCGTACCCATTGGGATCATCAAATACCTGTCCGTCTACGAAAAGAATTTCTTCTTCTCCGATGTGTTGGACAATGTCTTTCTTCCGTTCAAAACGAATCGTGCTGCTTACCGGCGCTCCATCCAGGCTCTCAAAGCGGTAAAAAATGACATTGTATTTGTTGGAGGAAAAAGCCTCTCTGCGGTACCTTTTCCCTGCGATGGAATAAGTAGCCGTGACCAGGCCCGTCTCCATATCAAGTGACCTTCGGTAATGATCCAATGATTTTTGATGGTCGAATGATATATGCAATTCACCTAAAGGCTCATAGGACCGTATGGAGGTAGGGGAGACGGCCAGGTTTTCCATGGCGTAGTCCAGGGCCTCTTGATAGTTTCCTTCCAGATTTAACCGCTGAAATTCAGCATAATGCTGGCGCACATCTTCAGGGTAGGGGTCCTCTGGCATGCCGGCCCAAAGGCTTTCCTCATTAAGTTGAATTTGCTCATGTTGCACCCCTCCATATACCATGGCTCCTAATCTCCCATTGCCAATGGGAAGAGCTTCCAGCCATGCGTCGGCAGGGGAAGTATACCAAAGTTCCATCTTTTGGGATGGGCTTTCGCTATGGCCTGTGATTTGGCAGTGGCCAGCAAACGGTGAGATGGTGATAAATAGAAGCAGGAGCTGATGTCGCATTTTGGGTTAGATTTAATAATTTTGCATAATACCAAAATATTCTGAATTGTTTAAGGAAATCACTAAACTGAAACCTTGGAAAAGAATTCTTTTGACGCATCCTGCGGATGAATATTGCATTAATTAACCCTGACCGGAGACTGACAATTTGACACGAAAATAAATTTGGAACAAGACTTGAACAAGGCAAGAATACAATAAGGACTTTGTTTACATAAAAATAAAAAATACCATGCAGGAAAAAGGTACCATTTCGATTCATACCGAAAATATTTTCCCCATTATCAAGAAGTTTCTCTATTCGGATAATGAAATTTTTCTCAGGGAACTAGTGTCCAATGCGGTGGATGCCACGCAGAAAATCAAAAGGATGGCCGCTTTAGGGGATTACAAAGGAGAACTGGGGGATCTGACCATCGATGTCAGCTTTGACAAGGAGAAAAAGACCATTACCGTATCGGATAGGGGCCTGGGCATGACTGCTGAGGAGATCAAAAAATACATCAACCAGATAGCCTTCTCCGGCGCATCCGAATTTGTGGAGAAGTTCAAAGATGCTAAGGATGCCAATGAGATCATTGGTAAGTTCGGTCTGGGCTTTTACTCTGCCTTTATGGTGGCCGACACGGTAGAAATCCATTCCCTCTCCCGCGAGGAAGGGGCGGAGCCGGCCAAGTGGGTTTGTGATGGCAGTACAGAATTTGAAATCAGCCCCGGCGACAAAACCGACCGTGGAACGGATGTAATCCTACATATCAACAGCGAGTCCGAGGAGTTTCTGGACAAGTGGAAGCTGCAGGAAATCCTGGACAAATACGCCAAGTTCCTTCCCGTGCCTATCCGCTTTGAAACCAAAACCGAAAGTGTAGAAGACGGGGTAGATGATAAAGGGGAGAAAAAGTGGAAATCGGTAGAGGTGGATAATATTATCAATACCACCAACCCAATCTGGACACAGGCTCCAAGCGAGTTAACAGACGAGGATTACCTGAAATTCTACAAGGAGTTGTATCCCATGAGTGAGGATCCGCTTTTCTGGATCCACCTGAATGTGGACTACCCCTTTAACCTGACCGGCGTTCTCTATTTCCCTAAGGTCAAGAACGACTTTGATCTGCAGCGAAATAAAATCAAACTATTTAGCCGGCAGGTATTTATCACCGATGAGGTAAAAGATATCGTGCCGGAATTCCTGATGCTATTGCACGGGGTAATCGATTCTCCAGACATTCCGTTGAATGTTTCCCGAAGCTTCCTGCAGTCGGATAGCAACGTTAAGAAAATCAACAATTACATCACCAAAAAGGTAGCCGATAAGCTGGGCGAATTATTCAAAAAAGACCGGAAGGTTTACGAAGAAAAGTGGAAGGACATCGGCCTTTTTGTGAAGTACGGGATGATCTCAGAGGACAAATTTTACGAAAAGGGCAAAGACTTTGCCCTGCTCACCAATACTAACGGGGAGCATTTTACTCTGGATGAATACCAGGAAAAGGTTAAACCCTATCAAACCGGGAAAGATGAGAAGGTGGTGTACCTGTATGCTACCGATGCCGACAAACAAGATACCTTTATCCAATCGGCAAATAAAAAAGACTACGATGTGCTCTTGATGGATTCTCCCATAGACAGTCATTTTATCCAAAACCTGGAAGGAAAGTTGGAAAACGCCAGCCTTAAGCGGGTGGATGCCGATGTAGTGGACAAGTTGATTGATAAAGAAGGAGGATATGAAAACCTGCTGACTGATGAGCAGTCCAAAAAGGTCAAGGAAATATTTGAAAAAGCCATTGGAAGCCAGACCTATAATGTGGAGGTAGAAGGTTCCAGCCCCGAAGAATTGCCGGTGACGGTCACCATGGATGAATTCATGAGACGCATGAAGGACATGGCGAAAAACGGCGGAGGAATGGGCTTTTATGGTGCCATGCCGGATAATTACAAGGTAGGCGTGAACGGAAACCATCCGGTGATCGATCGGATTTTGAAATCGGAAGATGCCGCCGAACAGGAACGCCTCGCCAAACAGGCCTTTGATTTGGCCTTGTTGTCTCAGGGACTCTTAACGGGCAAAGAACTGACCGCATTTGTTAAACGAAGTGTGGAGTTGATCTGAGCGAAGAATATATTCGTAGAAAGGGAAAGCGGGGACAGTGCCTTGCTTTCCCTTTTTTGTTTACACGTCGATCGTAGAAAGATTGGAGTTGCTGAATGGCAGCATAAAGCTGAATTGGTGCCATTTCAACGGGCTTAGAAAGTCTCACGGTAATACCCTAACCATAAATCCGTACGTACCCAAATCCCCCTTACCAAGGGGGCAGGGGGGATTTATTACCAATGTTCTGACTCGTCCTGAAAAAAGTTTACAGGTTTAAATTTTATTCATTGTTAGTCCTACCACAAATTTACATTCTCGAAAAAATCCCCCTCGCCCCCTTAAAAGGGGGATTTGCTGAAATGCCATTTTAAAGCTGAATTGGTGCCCTTGAGACGGGCTGCGGCAACTAGCAGGCAATATTTGAACTGCAATCTACAGGAATCCAAATCCCTCCGCCGCGGAGGGAATTAGTTCAAGTTGAGCTTTTAGATTCGTTTATATTAATGCGATTTGTTTCAGGAATTTAGGATTAGCCAGGGGTACTATCGTGCATGGAAATCCGAACGATATCCAATTCCCCTTGCCGCCAGGATGAAATTAAAAAAACAGCGATTGGCCGGAACAGATAACATGTGTATATTTACAAGCGGCCGCTTTTCATCAAAATGAGCGGCCTATTGCATCCACCATTTCTGAACGTAACCCGATGAAACGAATTGTACTGTTTGCCTGCCTTGCCGCTGTTTTACTTATGCAAACCGATGCCTGGGCGCAATCCGATACAAGGACGCTGAAGGTGATGGCCTGGAACATTTTGCACGGCGGAAACGATCTTCCCGATGGCCCCGCCCGGGTGATAGACATCATCCGGGAGATTGACCCGGACCTGATACTCATGGTGGAAACCTATGGCTCCGGACCCCATATAGCGGAGACCTTAGGGTATCATTTTCATCTGATCGCACCTGAGGGGACCGACCCGGATGACGAAAGCGTCAACCTTTCCATCTATTCCAAATACCCCTTTGGGGAGCGAATCGATACCGGCTATCCGTTTTATCTGGGAGGCCGGGAAGTCTTGGTCGATGGGGAAAAAATAAACGTTTTTTCCAACTGGTTTTACTATTTGCCCTGGGAGGATGCACCGGAGCAGATGGGAAAATCGGTCGAAGAACTGCTGGCCTGGGAAGCCGCAGGCAAACGTACCGAAATGATTCAAAACGTGCTGCCCTACCTCGAAAAATACGCTGCTGCCACCGATTCGATTCCCATGATTTTGGGTGGTGACATGAATTCCCCCTCCCACCTTGACTGGAACGAGGAAACCAAGGTGCGCCATAATGGACTGGTGGTACCCTGGTATGCAACAAAGGTATTGGCGGATATGGGCTTTAGGGATTCGTTTCGGGAAGTGCATCCCAATCCCATCTGGCATCCAGGTATCACCTGGGATGTAAAGGGAAAAATGGACTCCCACCGCATCGATTACATTTTTTATAAAGGGGATTTAAAACCGTTGGCTTCTACCTCCTACATGGCCTATTTTGGTGAAACCCTTCGGATTAACCACAAGGAAATTACCTACCCTTCGGACCATGGATTTGTGGTGACCACCTTTTCTCTGAAATAATCTTTTTTAAAACGTGTGAATCCAAACTATAATCGCCTGATTCAATGTAAAAAAATACCTACCTTTTTACCTCCATTGGAAATTATCCATCATCCGGTCTTATACCATACTGGAAGGATTAAATTCCATAAGATCCCCTCTTTTTTCATAAATCATCCGATAAACTGCTCATTTTTACCGAAAGTAATTATCTTTAATCAATACAACCATTTTTGCACGACGCATGCTTTCAAAAAAGACCAAATACGCTTTTCACGCCCTGACTTATCTGGGAAAAAACAAAGATCAGGGGGCCATTTTAATTCAGGAGATTTCAGAATTTCACAATATATCCCATAAATTTTTAGAAAATATCCTGCTGGAACTGAAAAAAGCCGGTTTTTTGGGAAGTAAAAAGGGAAAAGGTGGGGGATATTACCTTATCAAAGAGCCGAAAGAAATTCCCCTTTCACGCATCATCCGATTGCTGGATGGTCCGATTGCCTTGCTACCCTGTGTGAGTCTCAATTATTACGAACCCTGCGAAGAATGCGAAAATCAGGAGCAATGTGGCCTGAATAAGGTGATGATAGAGGTGCGGGATGAAACGCTCAAAATATTGGAAATGAAGACCTTGCAGGATATTTTATCTAACGAGTAAATTTTTTTCCATTTACTCTATATAATTTGTAGGTTTTATGTACTTTTGTATTTGCAGCCCTGTGTAAGAAGCAGATAGCACGACCGGAGGGGCAACCCTTAGATTAAAACCGAAACACCATGATTGAAGCGAACGAAATGAAGGAACTGACCCGGCGAGTAGAAAAATTGCCTGTTGCAGAGGGTTTGACTTTATTGACTGATCTCTTTCCCGGAGAAGTGGTTTTTTCCACCTCGCTAGGCCAGGAAGATCAGGTGATTACCGAAATCATTGCCAAACACCAGTTGCCAGTCAAAATTTTCACGCTGGACACCGGCAGGCTTTTCTATGAGACCTATGATTTGCTGGCCAAAACCATCGTTAAGTACGGATTGGATATTCAGCCTTATTACCCGGAGACGGAGGCTGTCCAGGACCTGGTCAACAAAAATGGCATCAATGGTTTTTACCAGTCCGTAGCGAATAGGAAGGCATGTTGTTTCGTACGCAAGGTAGAGCCCCTTAAGCGTGCCCTGAAAGGGAACCGTGTTTGGGTTACCGGTCTTCGGGCCAGCCAAAGTGCTAACCGGAAGGGGATGCCCTTATTGGAATGGGATGAAGGGAATCAAATCCTGAAATACAACCCCTTGCTGCACTGGACCATGGATCAAATGCTGGATTATATCAATGAGCATAAGATCCCTTATAATCCCTTACATGACAAGGGCTTCGTCAGCATTGGATGTGCTCCCTGTACCCGGGCCATTTCTCCGGGAGAGGATCCACGAGCCGGTCGCTGGTGGTGGGAGGCTTCTCATAAGGAATGCGGACTCCACGAGCCGGGTCAGTTGACCAACAAATCCTAATCAACTTTAAAAGGTTAAAAACCGAAAAATTAGTACCATGCAAAGTTTCAGAACCGAAATAGAAAATCCAGTTGTAGAAAAAGACATCGTCGAATTAGCCGATAAAATCAACCTTTTTCGCAACGGAAAAATAGACGAAGAAAAATTCAGAAGCCTACGATTAGCCCGGGGAGTGTACGGACAACGGCAGGAAGGCGTGCAAATGATCCGGATCAAACTTCCATTTGGCCGGGTGACATCCTCACAGCTCAACCGAATCTGTGATGTCTCCGAGAAATATTCTACCGGCAGGCTTCACATTACGACACGTCAGGACATTCAAATTCACTATGTCAGTCTGGACAGGACACCTGAGCTTTGGTCCGAACTGGAAAAGGATGATGTCACCATACGCGAAGCTTGTGGTAATACCGTACGGAACGTGACAGCTTCAGAAACAGCGGGAATTGATCCTGCGGAGCCATTTGATGTAACGCCCTATGCGGATGCTACCTTCCGGTACATGTTGCGTAATCCCATCTCTCAGGAAATGGGGAGGAAATTTAAGATAAGCTTTTCTTCCAGTGAGGAAGATACCGCACTCTCTTACCTGCATGACCTTGGTTTCATTGCTAAAGTGAGAACAGGAGAAAATGGCGTGGAAGAACGGGGATTTAAAGTCCTTCTGGGCGGCGGATTGGGCTCTCAGCCCCGGCACGGAGATGTGGTGCATGCGTTTTTGCCTACCGACCAACTGATTCCGTTTATCGAGGGAGTGGTTCGCGTTTTTGACCGACATGGTGAAAGAGCCAAGCGGATGAAAGCCCGAATGAAATTTCTCATCAATAAATTGGGGGTTGAGGAGTTTTTGGCATTGGTGGCGGAAGAACAAACTGCCTTGCAGCATCAATCGTATCCGATTGATGTGACCGAATTTGAGGCATCCAAATCCTTGCCGGACCCGGCTTTGCCCGAGTTTACTGTTCCTGCGGATGAAAATTACAAACGATGGAAGCTAACGAACGTACTGCCTCAAAAGCAGCCGGGCTATTTTGCGGTAGGGGTAAAAATCCATTTAGGAGATTTTTATACCAAAGAGGCCCGTCAGTTGGCAAAGCTCGTTAAGGACTTTGCCAATGACGAATTGCGGTTCACCCTGCGACAGAATTTTCTGATCCGGGACGTGAAAGAGGAATTGCTACCTTTCTTTTACCAGGAGCTTAAAAAACTGGGGCTTTCCGACTATGGTTATAATTCCATAGGCGACATTACGGCTTGCCCCGGTACGGATACCTGTAACCTGGGAATTGCCAGTAGTACCGGTGCTGCCGATGTAATGGGGAAAGTAATTCTGGACGAGTACCCGGAATTTTTGCTGGACAAACACCTAACGATTAAGATTTCCGGATGTATGAATGCATGTGGGCAGCACAATATGGCTTCGATCGGATTTCAGGGTATGTCCATGAAAGCCGGTAAGTCTGTTTTGCCCGCTTTGCAGGTATTGCTGGGCGGTGCCACTTTTGGTGACGGGAAAGGCCGTTTCTCAGACAAGGTGATCAAAATCCCGAGTAAAAGAGGTCCTCAGGCCTTGCGAATCCTTCTGGACGATTACAAATCCCAGGGGGAGAAAGCAGAGAATTACGCTTCCTACTACGAGCGAAAAGGACAAATGTATTTCTACGAATTACTCAAGCCCCTTGCGGGAACAGACAACATTACCGAGTCGGATTTCATCGATTGGGGCAATGAGGAGCCCTATGTCAAAGCGATTGGTGTGGGTGAATGTGCCGGTGTGGTGATTGACTTGGTTTCCACCTTATTGTTGGAAGCCAGGGAAAAGCTGGCCGACTCGGAGGATAGTTTGAAAGCCGAAAAATGGGCTGATGGGATTTACCAGTCCTACACGAGCATGGTAAATGCCGCCAAAGCCATTTTGACAGCGGAGGGCGTAAATACCAATAGTTACGCCAGCATTGTTTCTGAATTTGAAAATCAGTTTATTGCCAGCGGAAAAATTAACCTGGGTAAACCCTTTGCAGAGCTGGTGTATCAAATCAAACAAAATCCGCCTACCGAAGCGTTTGCCGCTGCATACTATCAAACTGCGGAAAAAGTATTTGAGGCGATTAGCGAATTCAGATCAAAAGAAGTACATGCATGAGGAATGAGGTCAGACCAAGAGTGACATTGGTAGGTGCCGGACCGGGAGATCCGGAATTGATTACCCTGAAAGGGGTCTTGGCACTAAACAAAGCCGATGTGGTGCTGTTTGATGCATTGATTGACCGTTCGTTGTTAAATCATGCTCCGGACAAGGCACTGAAGGTATTTGTAGGGAAGAGGCATGGCAGTCTCAAAAACCCACAGGAAGATACCAACCGGCTTTGTGTGCGCTATGCTCAGGAATACGGTCACGTGGTCCGTCTGAAAGGGGGCGATCCGTTCGTATTTGGCAGAGGAGCCGAGGAATTGGATTACATCCATCAATTCGGGATCAGCACGGATGTGGTTCCTGGCATTTCGTCCACGGTAGCCGTCCCTGCTGCTGCGGGAATTCCGGTTACCAAACGAGGAGTTTCTGAGAGTTATTGGGTGATCACGGGCACTACCAGTAGCGGCGAGCTATCTCATGACCTGAAGTTGGCCAGCCGCTCAAAAGCGACCGTGGTGTTGTTGATGGGAACGAAAAAACTGACAGAAATAGTAGGAATATACGAGGCTCAGGGCTTGGTAGACAAACCCATTGCCATTATTGAACGGGGAACTACCGTGGAGGAAAAGGTAGTAGCCGGTACCATGGGGGACATTCTGGACAAAGCCAGCAAGCAAAAGGTGGGTGCCCCAGCGATCATTATCATCGGTGAAGTGGTCCGGGAAAGTCCCCAATTAAAAGCGGTTTACGAGGAGGTACTTTGTGAGCATAAACTGATTTCTTTACACAATGAATGAATTGTATCCTGTTTTTTTGAAAGTTCACCAATTGGAAACACTCTTGGTAGGTGCGGGATTTGTAGGGCTTGAAAAGCTCACCTTTTTGCTTAAGTCCAGTCCCCATGCCACCGTCACAGTGGTATCCGTGGAGATTTCGGACGAAATCCGTGAAATCGCCCGAGACAATCCCCGGATTCGGTTGATACAGGATGCTTACCATTCCCGCTACCTGGAGCAAAAACACATGGTGATCGCTGCGACCAATTTTCCCGAGGTCAATAAAACGATCTACAAGGATGCCAAAGAAAGGTATTTACTGGTCAATGTGGCTGATACGCCGGAATATTGTGACTTTTACCTGGGTGGAATAGTGACGAAGGGTAATGTAAAAATCGCCATCAGCACCAATGGCAAAAGCCCTACTACTGCCAAGAGGCTGCGGCAGATGTTAGAGGAAATCATCCCGGAAGACATCAACGAGATGGTAGAAAACATTAACAAGTATAGAGATACCTTAAAAGGAGATTTTGAATACAAAGTAGAGGCCTTGAATAAACTAACAGAAGGGCTTATAAAAAAGGACTAATTCATAGAAACAAAAAAAGGGGCGTTCAGCCCCTTTTTTTACGTTCATTTTTTAAGTTTTCAATGTAGGTCTTAATTACTCTCAATTTTTCGTTTTCATTCAAGCCCGGATAGGGCTGAAAAAACGCATCTATACTCCATTGCATTTTTTTAATTGTTTATTTTACACGTTAATATACGCTTTATTTGGTTATTTAGATTCAATACCGACGCTTTTTTTTCTTATCTTGTAAAATAAGGGGCTAAAAGAGTGTCAAAATGGTGATGGGAAATGAAATTCATGAAGTCAGCGATACCTGGATGGAAGAATCGTTTGTGCTTCAGCGTAAAGCTGGATTGAGGAACAGGGCCGCTCCGCTTCAGTACAGAATTGACCGATTGGAGGCCTTAAAGGACTGGATCAAGTCCAACCAAAAATGGATAAAGGAGGCTCTATATCAGGATCTTAAAAAATCCGGGACAGAGGCAGCCATTACGGAGATATACGTGGTCTTGTCTGAAATACAGCATGCCCTCCGTAATTTACCCAAATGGGCAAAACCGGAAAAAGTAAAAACTCCCTTCTCCCTGCTGGGAAGCAAGTCTTATGTGCAGGTCGAACCTAAGGGAACGGCACTTATTCTTTCCCCCTGGAACTACCCCTTCAATTTATCCGTAGGTCCTATGGTTTCAGCAATCGCTGCAGGTTGCACGGTCATGCTCAAGCCCTCTGAAATGGCTCCACACACCGCCGCTTTGCTTGAAAAGATGGTCGGAGCGTTGTACGGAAGGGAACAAGTGACGGTGCTTACCGGTGGGGTAGACCTGGCGCAAAAATTGTTGCAAAAGCCTTTCGACCATGTATTTTTTACGGGCAGTCCGAAAGTAGGTAAAAAGGTGATGGAAGCAGCCGCTCAGCATCTGAGTAGCGTAACCCTGGAGTTGGGAGGAAAATCCCCCGTGATCGTGGACAAAGGGGTGGACCTGGAAAAGGCAGCGGAGCGGATCGTTTGGGGGAAGCTTATTAATTGCGGGCAAACCTGCCTGGCACCGGATTACCTGCTCGTTCACGAGACAGATAAAGAAGACTTGATTTCCTTGCTGAAGCAAAAAATAAATGAGCTCTACAACCCCAGAGACAAAGGGATTATTGCCAATCCGGATTACGGTAGGTTAATCAATATCGGTCACCTGAATCGGCTTCAGTCGCTTTTGACTGAGGCCTTGGTTGGCGGCGCCACGATTATCGTAGGTGGGACGGTAAATGAAGAAGAACGGTATATGGAACCTACCCTCCTTGAGGGGGTAACTACCGGAATGAAGCTAATGGAAGAGGAGATTTTTGGTCCGATTTTGCCTCTTTTCACCTATAGAAACATCGACGAGGCGATTGCCATGGTCAGTGCCCAGCCAAAGCCACTGGCCCTGTATCTATTTTCCGAGGAACCTCATTTAACCGATCATGTTTCCACCCACACGAGTTCGGGTACCGTGGTCGTCAATGATTGCGCGGTCCAATTTGGTCATCCCGGCCTTCCTTTTGGTGGAGTGGGACAAAGTGGCCTGGGAAAGGCCCATGGTAAGTATGGTTTCCTTGCTTTTTCCAATGAAAAGGCCGTTTTGAAGCAGAGATCCGGCCGGACGGCACTTCGTGTGTTGTACCCTCCCTATGGCTTAAAGGAAAAGAAAATCACCCAGTTTCTAATGCGCTGGCTGTAACGGAATGGCTTAAAATAAACAAATAGTAGGGGTGTGTAGCGAATCTCATTAAAAGGTTGCACCACCGATGGCACACAAAAAATGGTTAAATAAAGATCTAAATCACAAGATAGAGTAGCTTTTCAGGGCACCCCAAATCTGAAAAAAAATTGTGAAAATCGGTGCGAGTCTGTGGTGAAAAATGGCATCGCAGATTAGCACAGATAGATGGACCCTACCGGGGATTACAAATTCGGCGAAGCTCCGCTGTTCGACATTTACAATGTCAAACTCCAGATAAACAGGATTTGAAATCCTGTTTTCGTGACCAAATTTGGATCTATCACGGATCCCTTAGTTAAACATTGATAAATGGACGGCTCCCGGGGATTACAAATCCCCTTAATCTGAACCACGGAATTATAAATTCCGAGGAGCGCGTTCCTTAAATGTTCTTATATTCCTTATATGGTTTTAAACTTTTCAACCAAAAATAAGTCTAGAACCTCTTAAAGCTCCTCCAGCCTCTCCAAATAACTTTCCGCCTGTTCCAGGATTTCATCCTTTTGCTTCATTTTCGAGAGGGTGTTGTACACGAAGCCGATTCGGGGATTATTTTCCAGTTTTTCCCGGTTTCGCTCGTAAAAGGCCCAATACAAACTGTTGAAAGGGCATGCCTTATCCCCTGTTTTTTTGGTTTTGGAATAATGGCAGGAACCGCAATAGTTGCTCATTTTGTCGATATAATTGGCAGAGGAAACATAGGGCTTGGTGCCCACGATACCTCCATCAGCAAACTGACTCATGCCCCGTGTATTGGTGATTTCCACCCATTCAATGGCATCTACATATATGCCCAGGTACCACTGATCCACCTCATCCGGATCAATTCCGGCCAGCAAGGCAAAATTTCCGGTAACCATCAGCCGCTGTATGTGGTGGGCATAGGCATGCTCCAGGGATTGGCCGATGGCATGTTTCAGGCAATTCATTTTGGTGTTTCCATTCCAAAAAAAGGAGGGTAGGGGTCTTTTGTGGCCAAAGAAGTTCATTTGGGCATAATCCGGCATCTTTGCCCAGTAGACTCCCCGCATAAACTCCCGCCAACCCAGAATTTGCCGGATAAAGCCTTCCACCTGAGCCATTCCGTATTTTTCCGGGTTTTTCTGCAGGCAGCTTTCCGCTTTCTGAATCACTTCCAGTGGATGGAGCATCTTGCTGTTCAGTGCAAAACTGAGCCGGCTATGAAAAAGAAAAGGCTCTCCGCTATGCATGGCATCCTGATACGACCCAAAATGGGGCAATAAATCCTCCAGGAAGGATTCCAACAAGGTAACCGATTCCTCCCGGGAGCAGGGCCAGGGAAAATTTTTAGGGTCCACGGTTCCGAGGGTTTCTATTTCGGCCTTTTCAATGATTTTCAGAAGCTCGCTGAGATCCCGGCCAAAAGCCGGTAAGGGGGGAACCGGCACCTCTTCCCGGTATTTATTCCGGTTTTCCTGGTCGTAATTCCATTTCCCTCCCAACGGCTTTTGGCCATGCATCAGGATGTCTAACGTTTCGCGCATGGACCGGTAAAACGATTCCATCAGGTAAGTTTTCTTACCCGAGAAAAAAGTTTGTACCGACTCCCTGTCGCTTAAAAAATGTTCGGTATCAAAACTTTTGGTTTTGATGTTTAGCTGTTTACAGATCTTTTGAAGCTGTATGTCAAGCCGGTACTCATCGGGTAATTGGTATTCAAACCGCTTAAACTTTTCGCTTTTGACTACATGCAGGATGTTATCTTCCAGATGCTGCCGATTTTCTTTATGATCGATGGGCAGGTAAATGACTTGATGTCCCTGCTTTTCCAACCAATCAGCAAAGTTTCGCATGGATTGAAAAAATGCCAATACTTTTTGTACATGGTGCTTTACATAATCCGTCTCCTGTCTTATTTCCATCATCAGGTAAACCACCGACTCCTCCTTTTTCCCAAACCAGGAGTGTTGTTGATTTAGCTGATCCCCCAAAATAAGCCGTACTGTTTTTTCCATTTTTTGCTTTATTTTCTTCTTAAATAAAGCAACTTTTTTCCTCCTTTGTTTACGTTTTGTTTCAAATGAAAGTAGCTGTAAGCCGGATACCTTTATGAACTGATTCTGTGATCGGAATCCAGCAGCTCAATGTAATCTCCAAAATAATAGTTGAACGTGATGATCAAATGGTTTAAATCACCAGATTGCATCTCCCTTTGGATTTTCAGGGTGTCCATGCCCAACGCTTCGCTTAAAGTCTCAGCGTATTCCAGCAGGTCCTCGCCTATAATGCGCGCATCTTTCTGGTCCAGGTGGATCTGCATAATCGCTTTTGTTTTGGACGCCATCATTTCTATGATATGTTAAAAGTTAAATTGTTATTGTTACCTCATTTTTCGGATACCAGGTATCCGACCCACTTGCCGGCCGGCATTTCCTTCCAGTATTTCCATTTTAAACTTGGATTTCTGTTTTACATAAAATCTTTTTTGCAATTTGTTTTTTGAAATATTATTTTATGTAATTAGAATACTTTTAAATGAAATACTACAAACATGATTTATTTCTATAAATAATAGAATAAAATTCGAATTCACAAATTCTCTGAAAAATTATTTAACGATGGCTTTTTGGGCAAAAAACCATTTTTTCTTTGGACGGATGAAAAATGGATTTACTAGTTGGAAATTTGAAATAAATACCAAAAAATTAATAAAAAAAGTGGGTAATTTTTTTACCCACTTTTTTTAAAATTCGATTATGGTCTGGTTTCTAATTAAGTCTTCGAAAGTTTCTCGCTTTCGAATGAGGTAATCGGCACCGTCTAAAACCAATACTTCAGGAGGCCTGTATCGGGAATTGTAATTGGAGGCCATGCTATATCCGTAAGCACCGGCATTCTTTATGGCCAATACATCTCCTTCTTTTACTTCTTTGAGTTTACGGTCTGCTGCGATGGTGTCCGTTTCACAAATATATCCTACAATGGTATATACCCTTTCCGGACCATCCATTTTGGAAATATTGACCACCCCGTGATAGGCGTCGTACATCATCGGACGAAGCAAATGATTAAGCCCGGAATCCACTCCAACGAAAGTAGTCGCGGGTGTAGGCTTGACCACATTGGCTTTTACCAGTAGGTAGCCGCTTTCGCTAACCAGAAATTTGCCCGGCTCAAACCAGATTTCCAGTTCCGTTCCATATTCCTTACAAAAATCCCGAAACGCAGCAGAAACCTTTTTACCCACCTCCTGAATATCGGTGGTAATGTCGCCCTCCTTGTAACCGACCTTGAATCCGCCACCAAAATCTAAAAATGCCAGCCCTTTAAACTCCCGGGCAGCATCAAACAGGATCTCAGCACCTTTCAGAAAGACTTCCGCATCCAATATATCCGAACCAGTATGCACATGCAAGCCCACGACGTTCAACTCATACGCCTGCACAATTTTAAGCACATGCTTTAATTGCAAGATCGAAATACCAAACTTGCTATCGATATGTCCTACCGAGATCTTGGAATTGCCTCCCGCCAGAATATGGGGATTAAGCCGGATGCATAAGGGTACCTGATGGCCGAATTCAGTACCGAAATGTTCCAACATGGGTATGTTGTCAATGTTTACCATGACACCCAGTTCCACCGCCTGCTTGATTTCTTCAAAGTCAACACCGTTTGGTGTATACATGATTTCTTCGGGTGAAAATCCGGCATGAAGACAAAGCTGAATTTCCTCAACGGAAACCGCATCCACACCCGTACCAGCTTTCCGCATCAGCTGAAGAATAGAAATATTGGAGAGTGCCTTGGTCGCATACTTGATTTTCATCTTTACCCCGGAAAAAGCCTGCTTGAGTGATTCCACCTGGGCCAAAATCTTATTTCCGTCATACACATACACCGGTGTGCCGTATTTATTGGCGATATCCAACAAGGGAATTTCCTGAATGCAATAGCGTTGGTTGTTGATTTCCATTGGTTCTGATTTAGCTGGCAAAGATAGATAAAGCAACTTAAACTTAAAATCAATTTTGAGCGACAGTTTTAGCAGGGAATTTTGAGGAGAACAGACATGTTATTCAACCAATAGCAGCAAGTAGGTGGTGCCCTGTTAAAAAAGGTTAAGGAAATGATTTCCTGATGGATATCGTTTAAATTTGTATCATGTCAAAAACCAGTATTAAAATCATTGTCTTTTTGATGAGCCTGGCCAGTCTGGGATTAATTGGGTTTCAGTTTTACTGGGTCGGCAATGTATTAAAGATCAACGAAGAACGTTTCGAGCAAAACGTCTTTCAGGCATTGGCTTCGACCTCCGAAAGATTGGAGAAAGGTGAGGCCAGCGATATATTGCTCAGCTCCCTGGCCAGAGACACCTTGTTTCAAAAAGCCCTGTTAGAGCCGATCGAGCCCATTCAGGTACAGGTCCGGCACCGTCAAGTAGCCGTAAACCGCCCCTCCATGGTGGATTCCCTTTTCGACCAAAACCTGCCTCAGATTTCTTCTACTTTTCGTAAATTGATCGCCTCCAAGGAGGGGGAGCCCAAAAGCTTCAGCCAAATTGAAAAATATTTTTACATGTCACCCTCCGTGGCTTCCACGCTTTTTACCCCCGACGAACTGGCCATTCTGCTTCAGGAAAAGGAAAGGTATCTGGAGTTTTTAAGCAACAAAGACAATTATATCAGTAAAAGGCAATATGCCAGCAACCGGCAGGAATTCATCATTGAGGAATTCAATGTATCCCAGAACGTGGCCGAAACGATTGTGCAGGCCAACATGAAAATTGAGTTGGTAGAGGTGGTCATCCACCAATTATTGTCGCAGGGAAACCAGCATATTCTAGGCCGGTTAGATACAGCAATGGTGCGATCGGAGGTCAGGGACCAACTGTTTAACCGAAACATCGACCAGCCTTTTGAATTGGGCATTATTGATGGAAATAATCGAATCGTAGGGATTGGAGAGGTAGCTGATCTGGATTTTTTAAAGACCCAGGGAATTCGGGCGGAGCTTTTCCCCAGTGATCTGTTAGGACTCGAAAATTTTCTCGTCATCTACTTCCCCACCAAGGAAAACTACCTGTTGCGGCAGGTATTTTTGCCGCTATCCAGTTCCCTGCTGTTTATGGTGATTATTATTAGTTGTTTTGTTTATGCCATCAAGGTAATCATCAGGCAGAAGAAAATTTCTGAAATCAAGAATGATTTCATTAATAACATGACCCATGAGTTCAAAACCCCCATCTCCACGGTAAGTTTGGCGATAGAGGCTCTTCAGGACCCGGATCTTCTGAATCAAACATCCATACGGTCCCGGTATCTGGGAATTATCAAAGACGAAAATAGCCGCTTGGGGCAACAGGTAGAGCAGGTGCTACAGGCCGCAGCCCTTGATAAAAAGGATTTCAAACTGGAAATGAAATCCATTAACCTGGTAGATGCCGTAGAAGAAGCTAAAAAGCATTTTGAACTGCTGGTAGAAAAAAGAGGTGGGTCGATTACCACCCATTATCAGGTGCAAAGTGGCTACTTAGAGGCGGATGCCTTCCATATGAATAATATTCTCAATAACTTACTGGACAATGCAAATAAGTATTCCGATCACGCGCCTTCGATACACGTATCCCTGATAGAAAAACAGGAGGGGTATTCATTGGCAATTCGGGATACGGGAATTGGTATGAGCAAAGAAGCACAGAAACGAATATTTGATAAGTTTTATCGGGTTCCAACCGGGAATATTCATGATGTGAAGGGCTTTGGTCTGGGACTGTCCTATGTAAAAACGATGGTGGAAGCCCACAAAGGCAGTATTCAGGTGGAAAGTGAGCCGGGGCAGGGAAGCATTTTTACGATCAACTTACCCAAAAAACAATGAGCAAAACGAAGATTTTACTGGTGGAAGATGATCCCAATCTGGGGGAAATTTTGAAAGAATATTTGGGTGTAAAGGGCTTTGAAGTAACCCTGTGCCGGGACGGCGAGGAGGGGTGGAATAAGTACAAGAAGGATTATTTTCAGGTGTGCATCCTGGATGTAATGATGCCCAAGAAGGATGGATTTACCCTTGGAAAAGAAATCCGAAAAGTAGAGGAGAACGTTCCCATTATTTACCTGACCGCCAAAAATCTAAAAGAAGATGTGATCCAGGGCTTTCGCATAGGCGCAGATGATTACATTACCAAGCCGTTTAGCATGGAGGAATTGTTAATGAGGATTTCTGCCATTTTGCGAAGAACCCAAAACCAGGGTGAAAAAACGGCCTTGAAAACCTATACGTTTGGAGCCTTTGTTTTGCACTACGACAAACAGCAACTGGAGGGGCCGGAAGGTTTCCATAAACTGACCTCCAAGGAAAACGAACTCCTCCGTCTGCTAGCCGCTTCCTTAAATGAAACGGTGAGTCGCTCCTTTGCGCTCAAACAAATTTGGGGAGATGACAGCTATTTTAATGCCCGGAGCATGGATGTCTACCTAAGTAAAATCCGTAAATTGCTGAAAGCAGATGGCGGAGTACAGATTATTACCTTGCATGGAGAGGGATTTAAGTTGGTTTCCAACTGATATCTTTTCTCCTGAAATTGATTTATTCCCTGATTAAAGTTTAATTTGTGCTTCATTAAATCCAGTAAGCACATGGCCAAAGAAATTATCCATTCCTCAGAAGCCCCCGCCCCCATCGGCCCCTACAGTCAGGCAGTAAAAATCAATGGGATGCTCTTCGTCTCCGGGCAGATTGCGTTGGATGCAGAAAGTGGCGAACTCATCAATGAAAACATTACGGAGGAGACTCATGCTGTGATGAGAAACCTGGAAGCCATCTTGCGGGAGGGCGGATCTTCCTTTGATAAGGTGGTCAAGTGCAGTATTTTCATAAAAAACATGGATGATTTTGCGACTGTAAATGAAGCCTATGGGCAGTACTTTCATCAGGAACCACCCGCACGCGAAACCGTAGAAGTAAGCCGTCTTCCAAAGGACGTAAAGGTGGAGATATCCTGTATAGCAGCGTTATAAACTTTATTTAAATCTGTTTGTTGTTTGATGGTGAGATTGGTGCCAAAATACAGTGAAACGTTTGTGTCTACCTTGGACAGCAGGCAGGTAATGAAAAAACTGGATGGGATCACCCAATGGGTGAATTTTTTGGACCGAACCGGGACCACCCGGCAGGAGACGGCGGTGTTTAATGGAAGTCTTAAAGAAGATTGTTTTCGGATCTCTAAAAAGATCGATAAAGCCGATAGTTTTCTTCCCCTGATAAAAGGAGAGGTGGCACCTCTGTCCAAGGGATGCCTGATATCCCTTGAGTATTCCTTTTTTCCGAGTACGGCTTTTTTACTTGGATTCTGGGGAATTATTAGCTTTGCACTTACCGTGGTTTTTCTTTCCGTAATGCAGGATTGGAAGTTGGCATTGACAAGCCTGCTTGCTGGCATGGCCAATTATGGCTTTGCTTTTTGGCATTTTCGGAGAAAAGTCCGCGAAAGCCAGGCGCTTTTTCATGAGGTGATGGGACTGAAAGCGGGGAAAAATGCTTCCTGGTAAAATTTCAGGTTTTTGGAGCAAGATTATCCCTGGATTTATGGATTATGCCCCGCCTGTTGTAATTTAGCAGTTGAATCATTTTAATTAGTCAAACAGCCCATTTTATGGATTACAGAATAGAAAAAGATACGATGGGGCCCGTTGAGGTGCCGGCAGAAAAGTACTGGGGAGCGCAAACCCAGCGCTCTGTGAATAATTTTAAAATCGGCGGTCCCAGGCATCAGATGCCTTTGGAAATCGTCCATGCTTTTGCCATCCTAAAAAAATCTGCTGCCCTCACCAATGCGGATTTAGGGGTATTGGATCAGGATAAGGCTTCCATCATTGCCAAGGTTTGTGATGAAATTCTGGAAGGGAAGCTGGATGACCAATTCCCCCTGGTAGTCTGGCAAACAGGTTCCGGCACCCAGTCCAATATGAATGTCAATGAAGTGGTGGCCTATCGCGCCCATGTGTTGTTGGGAGGTAGCCTGCAGGACGAAAAGAAAAAGGTCCATCCCAATGACGATGTAAATAAATCCCAGTCTTCCAACGACACCTTCCCTACGGCCATGCACATCGCTGCTTATAAAATGGTCGCAGAAACGACCTTGCCTGGCGTGCAAAAGCTCAGAGATACCCTCAAAGCAAAGTCAGAAGCTTTTATGGACGTGGTCAAAATTGGACGTACCCATTTTATGGATGCCACCCCGCTGACGCTGGGTCAGGAATTTTCCGGATACGTAGCGCAGTTGGATCATGCCATGCGTGCCATCAAAAATACCCTTCCGCACCTTTCAGAATTGGCATTGGGGGGTACTGCCGTGGGTACCGGATTAAATACGCCAAAGGGCTATGCTGAAAAGGTAGCCGAAAAAATCGCCCACTTTTCCGGTAATCCGTTTATCACCGCTCCGAATAAATTTGAATCTTTGGCGGCCCATGATGCCATGGTAGAAACGCACGGAGCCCTGAAGCAACTGGCGGTCAGCCTGATGAAAATTGCCAATGATATCCGCATGCTCTCTTCCGGGCCGAGATCAGGAATCGGCGAAATATTGATTCCAGAAAACGAGCCCGGATCTTCCATCATGCCGGGAAAGGTCAATCCTACCCAGGCTGAAGCCATGACCATGGTCTGCGCGCAGGTAATTGGAAATGATACCGCCGTTTCCGTAGGAGGGGCCAATGGGCATTTTGAGCTGAATGTGTTTAAACCCATGATGGTCAATAACCTGCTGAGCTCTGCCCGCCTGCTGGGGGATGCCTGTGTGTCTTTTAACGACAACTGTGCCATCGGAATTGAGCCCAACAAGCCATTTATCCAGCGTCACCTGGAAAATAGTTTGATGTTGGTGACCGCACTGAATACCCATATCGGCTATGAAAATGCGGCCAAAATAGCTAAAAAGGCCCATAAAGAGGGAACAAGTCTCCGGGAAGCGGCCATCGCATTGGACCTGCTGACCAGTGAGCAATTTGACCAATGGGTCAAACCGGAAGATATGACCGGAAGCCTGAAGTAACATTCCTTCTGATCAGAAAAATAAAAAGCCCCTTCAGCATTTCCTGCGAAGGGGCTTTTATACTGTTCCACTACTTTTTTATACATTCGGTAAAACCCGTTATCAAAGTAATTATCAACAATCAAATTATTCAAACATACAAGATTTTTTATGCCCGTATTAATAAATTAAACGCAGCCGAAAAAACAATTGTACCATTAAATCATCGCATCATTGAATCATCCCTACGCCCCTGCATTTGCTGGAGTGGAATAGGGGTGTTATATTTGATATCGTAATTAGAGTTACGGTAATTTAAATTACGATAATGGATGAGATTTTATAACAGGGAAAAAGAGCTTGAACTTCTGCTGGAAGTTCACAAACGTTCAGCTTCTTCCGCACAAATGACCTTTGTGGTTGGACGCAGGCGTATTGGGAAAACACGTTTATTGGTGAGTGCCTATAAGGATATAAAGGCGGTTTACTTTTTCATTGCCAAAAAAAATGAAGCTTTATTGTGCGCTGAATTCAGTGAGGAGATCCGACAGCAGTTACAAATTCCCATTTTTGGTGAAATAAAGTCCTTTGAAGCCATATTTGAACTATTAATGCAAGAGGCAAAACGGCAGGCCATGACAGTCATCATTGATGAATTTCAAGAGTTTATATCGGTAAATCCTTCCGTCTATTCGAGTATGCAAAAAAGTTGGGACGCAAACAAAGAGGAGAGTAAAATCAACCTTGTGCTATGTGGTTCAGTTTATTCGATCATGTACCGCATCTTTGAAAGTGCTAAAGAACCTTTATTTGGAAGAGCAACCCAACGGATGCATGTCAAAGCATTCGACATTGAAACGGTAAAGGGGATTTTAAAGGATCATGCGCCCCGGCACACAGCAGAGGATTTATTGGCCTTTTATATGGTCACCGGCGGTGTGGCCAAGTATGTGGAACTATTGGTGCAGCAAAATGCCCATTCCAAAGCCGCTATTTTGGAATGTATATTTGCCGAAAACTCTCTTTTTCTGGACGAAGGAAGAAATGTGTTGATAGAGGAATTTGGAAAGGAATACGGGAATTATTTTTCTATCCTTTCATTGATCGCATCAGGCAAGACCTCAAGAGTGGAAATGGAATCCATTTTGGAGATGGACCTGGGTGGGTTTTTGAATCGTTTGGAAAACGAATACAACCTGGTAAAAAAAATACGTCCAATACTGAGTAAACCGGGTAGCAGAACTGTTAAGTATAAAATATCGGATAATTTTTTATCCTTTTGGTTTCGATTTATCTATAAATACCGTAGTGCGGTGGAGGCAGGAAATCTGGAATACCTCTTGAAGATCGTCCACCGTGATTACACAACTTACAGCGGAAAGGTCTTGGAAGATTATTTTATCGAAAAGATAAAGGCCGAAAAGCGGTTTAATCTTTTGGGGACTTACTGGGAAAAAAGGAATACCAATGAGATTGATATTGTAGCGGTCAACGATTTGGAAAAAAAGGTATTGTTTGCAGAAGTAAAACGGCAGAAAAAAAATATTAGCATAAGCGTTTTAAAGGAGAAAAGCAAAACGTTACAACAGCGGTTTAAAGGTTATGAATTTTCATTTGCTGCCCTGTCTTTAGAAGATATGTAGTTGAAAATTTTTTTTATCAGAGAAAGCCCCTTCAGCATTTCCTGCGAAGGGGCTTTTACTTGTACTATACTATTCTACTGCCTCTTTTTCTTCTTCATAAACCTCCGTAGGAATACAGCTACACATCAGGTTTCGGTCTCCGTAAGCCGCGTCAATTCGCCCAACGGAAGGCCAAAACTTATTCTCTTTCACAAAAGGTAAGGGATAGGCCGCCCTTTCTCTGCTGTAGGAATAGTCCCAGGCATCCGCAAGGAGCGTGGCTGCCGTATGGGGAGCATTTTTTAATAAATTAGAGGTGCTATCTACCTGACCTTCTTCAATTTCACGGATTTCCTGGCGGATGGCAATCATCGCATCGCAAAAACGGTCCAATTCGGCTTTGGATTCCGATTCAGTGGGCTCCACCATCAGGGTACCTGCCACGGGAAAGGAAACCGTCGGCGCATGAAAACCGTAATCCATCAGGCGCTTGGCAATATCTTCCACTTCCACGCCGCAGTCCTTAAATCCGCGACAATCCAAGATCATTTCGTGGGCCGCCCGGCCTTTGCTACCGGTATACAAGATGGGATAGTTGCCCTCCAGACGCTTCTTGATATAATTGGTGTTCAAAATGGCCATCTTGGTGGCATTGGAAAGGCCTGTTTCTCCCATCATGGCGATGTAAGCATACGAGATGGGCAGGATACTGGCACTTCCAAAGGGTGCAGCAGAGATGGGACTGATGGCAGCAGTTCCCCCGGTACGGATAAATGGATTGCCTGGCAGAAAAGGAGCCAGGTGTTTGGCCACGCAAATCGGCCCCATGCCCGGACCCCCTCCTCCGTGGGGAATGCAGAAAGTCTTATGCAGGTTCAGGTGGCAAACATCCGCCCCGATCATTCCGGGGCTGGTCAGTCCTACCTGGGCATTCATGTTGGCACCGTCCATATACACTTGCCCGCCATATTCATGTACCAGCTCGCAGATTTCCTGAATGGCCTCCTCAAAAACCCCGTGCGTGGAGGGATAAGTCACCATCAATGCCGAAAGTTTGTCCTTGTGTTCGGTGGCTTTTGCCTTGAAGGCCTCCACGTCGATATTGCCTTTATCGTCACAAGGCACTATGACGACCTTCATACCGGCCATTACCGCTGATGCGGGGTTGGTACCGTGTGCGGAGGAAGGGATCAGGACGATGTTTCTGAAATCCTCTCCACGGCTCTGGTGATAGGCCCGGATGACCATTAACCCCGCATACTCCCCTTGCGCTCCGGAGTTAGGCTGCAGGCTCGTATCCGCAAAACCGGTGATTTCGCTGAGCCAGTTTCTCAATTCCTGAAACATCTCGTAGTAGCCCGCCGCCTGATCCTGCGGGGCAAAGGGGTGCAGTTGACCAATTTCCGGCCAGGTAACCGGGATCATTTCTGCCGTAGCATTAAGCTTCATCGTGCAAGAACCCAGGGAAATCATGGAATGAACCAGGGATAGGTCTTTATTTTCCAGTCTTTTCAGATAGCGGAGCATTTCGTGCTCGGAATGAAAGCGATGAAAAACCTCATGCTCCAGGTACCCGGAGCTACGCTCCAAAGCTGCCGGAAGGATCCCTTCTATCTCACTGGGTATTTCAGGGGTTGCTACTTGCAGCCGGTTGGTAGATTTGGCGAAAACTTCGTAAATCTCCACCACATCTGCCCGGTTTTTGGCCTGATCAAAACTCAGGAGGATATGGTCTTTTTCGTAGCGGAAATTTAATTTTTTGGACAAGGCAAAGGCCCTGATTTTTTCCTTTTGTACCTCATCTACCCGAATGCGGATGGTGTCAAAAAACACCTCATTCACTTGTTCGTAGCCAAGCTGCGATAGCCAATTAGCCGTCATTACCGCCAGGCCATGGGTGCGCGAAGCAATGGCTTTTAACCCTTTGGGGCCGTGGTATACGGCATACATCCCGGCCATAACAGCCAGCAACACCTGCGCGGTACATATATTGGAGGTGGCCCGTTCTCGTTTGATGTGTTGTTCCCGGGTTTGCAGGGCCATGCGGTACGCATTTTTGCCGTGTTTATCTACGGACACGCCGATAATGCGTCCGGGAATTTGTCGTTTAAATGCTTCTTTGGTAGCGAAAAAAGCGGCATGCGGTCCCCCAAAACCCATGGGAACCCCAAATCGCTGGCTGCTGCCGATCACCACATCGGCCCCCATTTCCCCAGGTGGCTTCAGCAACGTCAAACTCAGGAGGTCGGTGCTGAAAGCGGTAAAAATTTGGTTTTCGTTGGCTGTTTCCACCAGCTTGCTGTAGTCAATGACTTCTCCATCTGCATTGGGATATTGCAGTAGCAGGCCAAAAATTTCGGGGTCGGTAAGATCCAGCTCATTTAGCGAGCCAAAAACCAGGTCGATTCCCACCGGTAGTGCCCGGGTCTTTAGGATTTCCTTGGTTTGTTCAAATACCTTTTCGTCTACAAAAAAGCGATTGGCTTGTTTCTTGGTCCGTGGCCTGCTGGCATGCAGCATGGTCATGGCTTCTCCTGCGGCGGTACCTTCGTCCAAAAGGGAGGCGTTGGCGAGTTCCATGCCGGTAAGTTCGCTGACCATGGTCTGAAAGTTGATCAGTGCCTCCAAGCGCCCCTGAGCAATTTCGGCTTGATAAGGCGTGTAGGCCGTGTACCAACCTGGATTTTCCAGAATGTTTCGTTGGATGACCCCCGGCACCAGGGTGTCGTAGTAGCCCAAACCAATGTAGGATTTGAACAGCTGGTTTTTGCTGGCAGTTTGTTTAAAACTTTTGAGAAATGCCGTTTCCGACAATGCCTTGGGAAGTTGCAGTGGTTTCTTGAGCCGAATGCTTTGGGGAATGGTTTCATCAATCAGGGTATCCAGCGAAGAAACGCCTATGGTATCCAGCATGGATTGGATGTCATTTTCCGAGGGAGCAATGTGCCTGTTTTTAAATTTTTCCGAAGAAGCAAGGTTGATTTTCATATATACCGTAAAATATGATTATTTTTGGCCGAACCAAATTGTCCTGAATCGAGCCGCAAAGGTAGAAATATTAGCTGATTAAGGTATTTATTTTAACCTTAAATATCGTCTTATTAACCAGTTGGGCTGGGAATTGGTTTACTTTGTACCAATAATTCGAATCGTTAAACATTCCTCATGAAAAACAAACTAATGATAGCCGCAGCAGGGCTGTTGGTCCTTTTTGCCGTGCCTGCAATAGGGCAAGAAGACCTATCTTTAAAATACGCCGCTACCATTGAGGCGGAAGATCTGGAAAAGCACCTCAGCTACCTGGCATCCGATGAGTTGGAAGGCAGGGATACCGGAGAGAAGGGCCAGAAGTTGGCGGCCGAGTATCTGGTCAAATTCTACCAGGAAAAGGGCTTGGCCGGACCCGTCAAAGGGAGCTTTCTGCAGCCATTCGAACTCTCCAGCGTACGTTGGGAAGAAGTGGAGTTAAGAGTAGGCCGTACGAAGCTGGAGCTAAATGAAGATTTTGTCTTTATTGGCGATGCCGATATGAAAAGAAGGTCCCGTACCGATTTGGTGTTTTTGGGATTGTCCTCAGAAGAAAACCTGACAAAAGTAGATGTGGAAGGCAAGCTGGTCGGACTCTGGGCCATCGGGTCCCGATCCCCGGAAGTGGTGGATCGGATTTTTGAAGCCGGTGCGGAAGGTGTGGTGCTGGTAACCATGGAAGGACAGGCTAATTTTGATCGGGTAGCTAACCGGTACAAAACGCTCTCCGGAAGGGGCCGCTTGGGCTTTGACAAGGCTACCGAACACAAACCCGTTTTTATGGTCAGTTCGGAGATGATGGGAAAATTGTTTGAAACTCCCGTGGACCAACTTAAGGAGGCTGCCAAAAACAACCCTGAATCCATCCCTTCTCAAAAGGTCCGCTACCAGGTTCAAAAGGATAAATTAATGGTGGGCACTGAAAACGTGCTGGCGTATCTGGAAGGCACTGATAAAAAGGAGGAGGTGCTGGTTATTTCCTCTCATTACGATCATGTGGGTATTAACAGCGAAGGTGAAATTAACAACGGTGCGGATGACGACGGTTCCGGAACCGTGTCGGTGATGGAAATAGCAGAAGCATTTTCGGAAGCAGCAGCAGACGGATTCCGTCCCCGCAGAAGTATTCTTTTTCTGAACGTCACTGGCGAGGAAAAAGGCCTGTTGGGTTCGGAGTATTACGCGGATAATCCGATATTTCCGTTGGAAAATACGGTTAATAACCTGAATATCGATATGGTAGGACGCATTGACTACGAATACCAAAATGCCGAAAACCAGGATTACGTGTATGTGATTGGCTCCGAGATGCTTTCCTCACAGCTCAAAATCATTAACGAGTACAACAATATTACCTATACCAACCTGATCCTGGATTACCGCTACGATGCGGAGGATGACCCCAATCGGTTTTACTACCGTTCCGATCATTACAATTTCGCCAAGCACAACATTCCCGTGATTTTCTTTTTCAACGGGGTGCACGACGACTACCATCAGCCCACGGACACGGTAGACAAGATCGAGTTTGACCTGATGGAGAAACGCGCCCGGCTGATCTTTCATACCGCCTGGGATTTGGCCAACCGGGAACACCGCACGCCGGTGGATGGCACCAATACCCGCTTGGCCAGGTAATGCTTGCAAGAATGGTTTTTGATTAGCCGCTGGATAATATCCGGCGGCTTTTTGTTTTTATAAAAATAGCCGCTATATTAATAGACGTAATAAAATGACTAAAATAGATACCTTACCTACCATGAAAAAACTTTGTCTAAGCCTTTTCGCCCTGTTGCTTTTTTTTAAAGCCGAAGCACAGCAAATACCCTCTAAAGCCATGCAGATCAAGTCGGCCGTACTGGCGGCTCCCGAAACACTGAGAGAAGGAAGCATGGTTTATGGCTATGACAGCCGGGGAAACTGGACTGTCTTGAGGGAGGGTAGTAATGAAATGGTTTGCATAGCGGACGATCCCACAGTAGAAGGTTTTAGCGTGGCCTGCTACCACAAGCAGTTGGAGCCATTTATGGAAAGGGGTAGGGAATTGAAAGAGGAAGGCAAAAGTTTTAAGGAAATCTTCGATACCCGGGAGGCGGAAGCCAAGGCTGGTACGCTTCAGATGCCCAAAGAGGGTGCCACCCTGTACTCCCTTTCAGCGGCTGCTGAGGATTACGATGCTCTGAAGGGAGAAGTCAAAAACACCTACCTACGCTATGTGGTCTACATTCCCTGGGCTACCCAGGAAAGCACCGGTCTGGCCCTTAAACCGGAAGCTCCCGGCATGCCCTGGATCATGGACCCTGGCACCCACCGCGCCCATATCATGATCAATCCACCGAAGGAGTAGTTTTTTTCGGATTCAAAGTATTCTTTTGCAAAAGGTAATTTTCGCCCGCTGGATTTTGCTTTGTCTATTACTAGAGAAAACAATCCAAACCAGATTTTTTGGGATTAAGGACTCGCCGTCCAGCGATTGAAGAAAAAGAACGTTATTTTTTAAGGCGGATAATTAACTCAATAGATATTAAGGATCAGCGCTTGGTCACGAAACCTGGTGAAAATTAATTTTTAAACTAATTTCTTTTTATTTTTTCAAGATTAAAATAAAAATTAGTAATAATTTAGCATTATAAAACCTTCCCCTCATTCTAACGCAAACCGATGAAGATCTCCAATCCTATTCTTGCATTTGTTTTGATTCCGATGTTTTTTTTATCCTGTGTGGAAACCAGCATTGATGTTCCGCAGGTGGTCGATCCGGAAGAGGAAGAGCCTGAAATTGAAGAGGAGGAAGCACTACTTGAAGATCCTGAAGGACTTCCGTTTGTTGTTCAATGGTCCGTTAATAAGACAGAAGAAGAAGTGGGGTTCTCCATGGAGCCTTTTCTTCATGCTTCCGAAGCGGGGCTGTACTATGCCAGTCCACTAGGACCGAATAGTCTTGTCTCCCTGGAAAAGGAGACGGGGGAACCGGTATGGGAACTTCCCGAAGGAACGGTGGATTCTCCTTTTATACTAAAGAAAATTGGAAATTTTTTGTGGGGAATGTATTATGATATCAACAATCCTTCGGTGGTAAAATTGAATCCGGAGGATGGGAGTATTTTGTTGGAAAGACCCTCCGGAACCTTTCCATCCGGTCAGTCTGATGGCACCTGGTTTGGATTGAAAAAACGAGAAACCTCCCTATACCAGGTGAATTTAGAAACCGGAAATGATGTGGCTGTTTGTGGCGATTTCAGGGTAGATAACATCCGTAACTTTCTCTTTAAAGATAACCGGCTGACGTTAATGGCAATTCGTGGAGGTCGGAGTTTACTGAATATCGACCCTAATGCTTGCACTGTTTTCTGGGAAATAACGGAAGGTGATACGGGGAATTTTGGACATTTAAATTATTATTCGTTCGCTGTAGATCTTGGTAGTAAAATTTTGAGTGTTGGGCCTAACTATTTTATGCTCCGTTCTCCTTTGACAGGACAGGTTGAGACCAAATTTCCTGCCGGGGATGGTACCGGATTTGAAATTACTCAGTTTTTATACCATGAAGGGAAAAACATTTTCCTTTACCATGATAATGGAAGCGGGAAAGTATTTGCCTACGATTGGATTAACGGCAATCAGGTTTGGGACTCAGCAGTTCAAAGCCGCGATGTAGGACAACTTTTCCTCGTCAAAGACCGCCTATTCCTTTACACAATAAGCCAAAAGCTCTTTGAATTGGATATGGAAAACGGACAGACCCTTTCCGAAACAGAAACCAAAGAACTTTTCCCATTCGATCGGGCGACTATTTCTTTTTCCATCGATCGGGTAGAGGAGTATTTTGGCCAGGCTTATTTTAAAATTTCAGGTGACGAGATCTATTATACCACAGCACAAAGTCGGCTGGTTTCCGCAAGATTGGAGGAATAATTATCCGTATCAAAACCAGCAACAGCGGGTGCCAACCTAAGTTAACGTAATGCTACATTTTTTTTGGGGCTTCGGGAACTTGGTGGCGGTTTTACTTGCGCTTAATAACATCAGAAGGTGAATGGTCAACGCTATAAAAGTAATAGCAGATAAAATTTTGTCAGGTGTGGTTAAATTTGTCGCCACAAAAGGTCATTTAGATGTATTAATTTAATAAATAGGCGCTTTTTATAATTGAAAATGCCGTTATTTGACCTGTTTTAACAAATACAGGTTTTGGAGGACCCTTTCCAGTTGCCTTTCCACTTCAACCACGATTAACATGTGTAAACAACCATGCGGCTTACTGCTGCTCCTGGCTCTGCTATCCGGACTATTTTCCGGCATCCGGGCACAAACCAACACTGATCAAATTGTATTTACAGAAGGATGGGTTAGGGGCTTTGGAGCCCCGGTAAAATACCCCCGCTATGCTCGCAGCGAATTCCCTGCCGATCCGGTCATTCCGCTGCTGCTGGCAGACCAATCGATTCAGCCAGCGGATCAGAATGGGGATTCTATGGTCAATTGGGAAGCCATTTCAGCAGATGAGAACGGTCTATTCAAGCACGACCTACTTGCTTCCGGCGGCCTTTACCTGGAATACACCAGCCCCGCTGAAAAGATTGTAATCTTTGATGCTTCCGGCCATGGTAAAGCCTATATCAATGGAGTGCCCCGGGAAGGGGACCACTTTGGCTTTGGTACCACCAAGCATCCTGTAAAGCTTAAAAAGGGGCTGAACTCGTTTTATTTGACAAGCGGCAGAAATCCGGAAATAAGGGCATCTCTTTACGCTCCGGATTCGCCCTTACAGTTGAGCGCCGATCAGCTAACCCTACCGGATCTGGTTTGTGAGGAAAAAGGATTTAAATGGGCGGGTATAGAAGTCATTAATACTACCGAAAAAGCGGCTTCCGGCTATCGGGTAGAGAGTATCGTTAAGGGCACGGAAAAAATAAGTACCCCAGTACCGACCATTGAAAAGCTGACTTCCAGGAGCATTCCATTCCGGATACCTGAGTTGCAAGGTGTACAGGAGGAGCAAGTGGATTTACAGGTAAATCTCCTTTCAGCATCCGGGAAAAAATTGAGTTCGCTGACTTTGACGCTGAAAAACCGGCCTTTTGACAGCCTGCATGACCGGACCTTTAATAGCGGAATTGACGGTAGTGTCCAGTATTATTCTGTCCAGCCAGGCAAGGTGCCGGAAGAAATGAAGCCTGCGCTCATCTTTTCTACCCATGGGGCAGGAGTAGAGGCCAGAGGTCAGGCGGCGGTATACACTCCCAAGGATTGGGCACATATAATAGCTCCCACCAACCGCGGGCCATTTGGCTTTGCCTGGGAGGACTGGGGTCGGTTGGATGCCTTGGAGGTTTTGGACATTGGGAAGGAACTCTTTCAGCCCGATCCTCAAAAAATATACCTCACCGGCCATTCCATGGGAGGGCATGCCAGTTGGTACCTGGGAGCGACTTACCCGGACTATTGGGCGGCCATCGGACCCTGTGCCGGCTATGCGGAACTTCATGACTGGATAGAACATACACGAAAAGTAGGCACGGCCACGGAGCGAATGTTTGAAAGGGCTGGCAATACGCAGCGTACCCGTCTTATGAGTCGAAATTACCTACATTTTGGCGTTTATATCAACCATGGCAATGCCGACCAGGTGGTTCCGGTGCGTCATGCCCGGCAAATGAAGCAGCTTCTGGCGGATTTTCATCCGGACTTTGCGTACTACGAATACCCGGACGGGGGACATTGGTACGGAAATCAGTCGGCCGATTGGCCGCCCCTGTTTGACTTTTTAAAAAGTCATGCGCTCCCCAAACCGGAAGAAGTGCGCAGCCTGGAATTTTATACCGCCAGTCCGGGGGTTTCCTCCAGCTCCAACTGGCTGACAACCTACCAGCAAACGCACCCCTACCAACTCAGCCATGTGGAGCTGGATATTGGAGAGGATTCCGTATCCCTTTCAGGTGTAACGGAGAATGTTGCCGTCCTGCAAGTGGATGTAAGTATGGCGGGCCTGGCCTTTCCGCTGACCATTCAACTGGATGATAGTAAGCTAGTCCTGGAGCAGTCTGTTTCTCAAATAATCCTGGTTCGCAAGGACAGCGGAGCCTGGGAGCCCGGTGACCTACCCGGTCCGGAGGAAAAAGGCCCGCATCGGTATGGAAACTTCAAAGATGCGTTTCGTCACCAGGTGGTTTTCGTGTACGGTACGCAGGGCACCAGGGAGGAAAATGATTGGAATTTTTACAAAGCCCGTCACGATGCAGAAACCTTCAGCTATCGGGGAAATGGGTCCATAGAAATGGTTTCTGACAAACAGTTTTCACCGGAAAAATATGCCGACAGGGGGGTGATCCTTTATGGTAATGCAGATACCAACCAAGCCTGGAAAGCCTTGCTGGGAGAAAGCCCGGTTCAGGTTTCCAATGGGCAAATGAAGGTAGGGGATAAGGTCCTGAGCGGTGATGGCTGGGGGTGTTATTTTATTCAACCTCGACCGGACAGCGATATTGCCTCGGTAGGTGTAGTGGCAGGAACCGGGCTAAAGGGCTTTAAGGCGGTCCATGCCAACCAGTATTTTATGGCGGGTACCGCTTTTCCCGATCTGACGGTAATTGGAACAGAGGTATTTTCAAACGAATACGAGGCGGTGGTGGCTTCCGGTTTTTTTGGCAATGACTGGGGTGTGGAAACGGGTGATTTTGTTTGGAAATGATATGTATGAGGATACTTTTAGATGATGAGGCAAATACAAGGACTACTTTTAGATAATTTAGTGGCCAAAAAAAGAGCCATCTTCATGTTAAACTCAAACTAAGTATGCTTATATTGGATTTTCCAGCATCCCGCAACCCTATGAGATTTAGTATTTTTTTATTTCTGATATTGGCCGTTATGGCTTTACTTCCAATTCAAGCTCAACCCGAACCCGATGATATCCTCTTTGTCAGGCAGGGAGTGAAAAGGTTTGTTTTTGATATAGAACAGGGCATTCCACTGTCTTCATTGGATCCCAAAAGCATCATCGGGCTGGCTTCCATGCACCCCGTCACCCATTATATGGAAGAAGAGGCCGAGCTTGTGTTAGAAGAAGGTCAGCTTGTCGTTCGTTCGGAATCTGAAACCCAGACCAGTATCTGGTTTGGAGGCTTTAACCCATTCGCCACCTACGTGCTGGATCTGGGCGATGTCAAAGGTAGGGGTGAAATAGGGTTTGCTTTTGGTGATGCGGAAAGACAGCTACGTGTGACAGTTCAGTATACTGATGGTGAGATAAGGGATACGATTATGGAGATTTACAATGATTCTTCACGGATATTCTCCGAGTCCATTCTTACCCGATCCGGGAACATGGTGTCCGGAAAGCTGATACTACAGATGCTGGGAAGTGGTCTGACGCTCTACCTTCAGCAGGAGGGGCTGCCACTTGCCATCGGGCAAGGGGAATTTAGTCGGCAACTGGATCTTCGGAAGAAAAAATACATTCATCAATTTCAATCTCATGTTTTTGTTGGGATTGATTCAGGAGTTGTGCAAATCAACCATGTGAAAGCAGGCCTTGGTGCTGGTATGGGTCTGGCAGATATCCGGGCAATTACCTATGAGGACGGTAGTCCTTTGATGGATCAGGGCAGAATTTGGTACACCATGACCATCCGCGGAAGGGCGCTACCCCATCCGTTACAGGGGGTATTTAGTTTAGACCCCTCTGTTTTTGACATACGGCTTGAAGGGGTGATCCTGTTTGACAGAAATGATGGTTTGTTGCGAAACGAAGTAGCCTCTCATGTATTTTTTGACCGGAAAGAGCAATTGTGGAAAGGATTGACCACAGGATTTAGTGCCTATGCAGACCCAACGGAGGAAAAGCAATTGCTAACCATTCAAAGCAAAAAAGACCCACGATTTGGTTTTTCGGTGATGCAGGCGGAGCCTTTTGGAATGGTTGGGGATATTGAGGATCCTCACCTGATATATGATGAGGGAGTGGGTAAGTGGCGTATGTTGACCTGTATCAATCAAAATGGATACAAAGCCATTCTCCTGGAGTCGGAGCATTGGAATAAGGGATTTGTACCTGTTGCCGGACCTGTATCCGTAAATTCCACCGGGACCTCCATTCAAAAAATTGGAGGTAAGCGCTTTTGTTTTTCGGGAAGTAGTGAGAGAGATATTTTTATTTACAGTTACCCGGATTTAAAAGAAGCAGGGACTCTGAAAATGGACCTGCCTCCCTGGGATGCCAATTCCGGAACCAGGGTCTGGCCCAATGTGATAGAACTACCGGAAGGCTATCCCTCCCGGTACCTGGCTTTGATGATGGACCGCTACAATTACCCCGGTATTAGTGGGCCGCAATGGACCTATGGTGCTATCTACCTTTATCATGGTTCGACGGAATAATTTTACATACTAATCTACCAACGCAGCTAACTCATCCCAGCGCCAAATCAGTTATGGGAAGCATACCATCCTTTCTGGTATTTGCTCATGCTGCGGCCGCTATTGGCGGCCTTTTTAAGCCTTGTGCCATTATTTTTCAGCGTCTTGCGGCCGGTAAATGAAAGGGGGAGGGTGAGGTTCTGCACGCCGGAATTGTAGAGGGCATTTAATTTACCTCAGTCGATTGTGAACGATGCCTACGGGCAAGTGCCAGTAGGATTTACGAGTTCTGCCATTTTCCGAAGGAAATCAGGAACTTCAAAAAATCGAACAGGATGGCAAAAACAGAAAAAAAGACCGCTGATAGGCGGTCTTTACAACAGGTTTTTTAATTCAGCTATCGTGACCATTTGATACTACAGCCGATCGCTTTCGTGGTTTGGCGGTTGATTTCAGATCCTTCCAGCAGCGCATCTACAGCATTGGCGAGATACGGCTCACTAACAGAAGCGGCATCCTGATAGTTATTGTCGATAGCGCCGATATAGCGTACAAGGTACTGGTCATCTTCCTTTTCCAACAGGTAGACCTGTGGCGTACGCGTAGCACCATACGTTTTGATCACTTCCTGAGTCTCGTCGTAGGCGTAGGCAAAAGGGAAATTCTTGTCCTGTGCCCGTTTCTTCATGGCATCAAAACTGTCCCCCGGGCTAACCGCGCTGTCATTGGAATTGATCGCAATAATGGGGTATCCTTTCGGAGCATAACGCTGATGCAGTTCGATCATGCGGTCCTCATAGGCCTTAACGTAAGGACAGGTATTACAGGAAAAGATCACAATTGCCCCCTGGTTGTTCGACAAACCATTCAGTGAAACCTGGGACCCACCGACGGTTTGCAACTCAAAATTCATCGCAGTGTCACCGATTTCGTACCCTTTATTTTGAGCCAGGGCAAGGGTAGAAGTCAGGAGTAAAGAAACGAGTGATAGCGCTGTGGTTCGGAAATTTTTCATACTGAGTTTATTTTAGCTGGTTGATAAGTGCTAGCAGTTCAGGTTCTTCCATGGCCCCTTCATGAAAATGCCGGGTGCCGTCCGCTTGCACAAAAAGGGTGGCCGGTATCGCTCCGGTCCAATCGGGATTAACTTTATCGATCCAGGAGTTGAAATCCACATCATTTAAAAGGTAAACCGGCGACTGAATGTCCCGCTTCTCAATAAAAGATGTAACCCGTTCGGGTCTCCGGGCATCATCCATAGAGATAAAATACAGCTCCATATCCGTATTGGATTTGTTTGCTTCTTCGAAATAGGGCATTTCCCGAACGCAGGGGGCACACCAGGTTGCCCAGAAATTAAAGATTCGAAGCTTTTCAGATTCTTTGGCCGCCAGCGATTCAAATTCTTCAAAAGAAATGATCTTGAAGTCGGGTTCGGGGAGGTCCTTGCCGGAAAAACCCGGAAGGATCATGAGAAAAAGTACGAATGAAAGCCTGGATAGACTCGCTACCATTGGTTTGAAGTTTAGAGGTTAGAACAGTGGTGTATACGAAAAAGAAGTGAATTTGTTGAGTCTTGCAGGCAGCCATTCTGTATCGGGATTTACTTATCTCTGATGGTTATTTAGGCCTTGCTTGCCCTCTTTTCAATTTTAATCTCCGGGCGACTTGTTTTGGTGCGGGCCTACACCACTCTATTTACATTCTTTTTTTGCTAAAAAGCAGCTATTTTTTACCAGTTTAAAAACTAATTGAGTAGCTTGAACGCCCATATGTTTTGAATTTACTACTACCTAAAATAGACCCGATACCTATGAAACTATTCCGTTTGTTTTTCCTGGTTTTTTTAGCACCTCTTGCCGCATCATTTGCCCAGGAAAGCAGGGTATTTGATGCCCTTAGCCTTCAAAGCGAGATTCTGAATATGGATAGAAAATTTGCCATTTACCTTCCTCCCGGCTACGAATATTCCCAGCGTTCGTATCCGGTCCTCTATCTGCTTCATGGGGCAGGAGATGATCAGACTGGCTGGGTCCAGTTTGGAGAGGTGCAGCACATCGCCGATCAGGCTTTTGCCTCAGGAATAGCTACGCAGATGATCATCGTCATGCCGGATGCCAATACCGGACGGAGGGGCTATTTCAACGACGTCAATAACGATTGGAGGTATGAGGATTTCTTTTTCGAAGAGCTGATGCCCTATGTGGAATCTCAATACCGAATCAAAAAAGAAAAACGCTACCGGGCGATTGCCGGTTTGTCCATGGGAGGGGGTGGCACCTTTTTCTATGCCATGCACCGGCCAGACTTATTCTCATCTGCTTGCCCATTAAGTGCGGCGTTACGAAACAGCAGCTTTGAAGATTTTAAACAGGGATTGGAAAACAACCAAACGGAGGTGAAGGATTCTTCAGGTCTGGAAGCTTATTATGACAGGCATCAGGCACTGCGGCAGATCGCGCTTAACGCTCCTGAAGACATGAAATCGGTAAAATGGTTTTTTGACTGCGGGGACGATGACTTTCTATACGAGGGGAACAGTCTGGTGCACATTGCCTTGAAGAAAAAAGAAATTCCGCATGAATTCAGAATCCGCGACGGTGCACACAATTGGACCTATTGGCGAGAATCCCTCCCGCAGGTTTTGAGTTTTGTTTCGGATACATTCCGGCAAAAATAAGAGTAGCAACCAAGGCAAAAGAGGGGTCACCGACACTACTCACCAATGTCTTCCTGCCAGAGATTGGGGTTTTCCTGGATAAATCGCTGCATGAGCCCTTGACAAATTTCATCCTGGAGCACAGAAAGCCGGACCCCATTTTGTTCCAGGAGGCTTTCGGCTCCCATAAAAGTACGGTTTTCGCCGATGACTACCTTTGGGATGCCGTAGAGTAAAATCGCCCCGGAGCACATGGGGCAGGGAGAAAGAGTGGTGTACAGGGTGCATTGTTTGTATACAGTAGCCGGTTGTCTGCCGGCATTTTCCAGGGCATCCATTTCTCCGTGGAGGATACTACTCCCTTTTTGAATGCGTTGGTTATGGCCCCTTCCGATGATCCGATCCTGATAAACCAAGACCGAACCAATGGGGATTCCTCCCTGGTCCAGGCTTTTTGTCGCTTCCTCTATGGCGGCTTGCATCCATTTATCCATCCTTTACTGAATTGGTTCGGAGGTTAACATACAAAAATTTGACGAACCTACGGCAGGTAAAGGGATTAGATCTTGGAATAGACCATTTTTCGGGAGACTTTTTTCAACAAAGCATGAATAATTGCTTCATTCAAATTCGCTTTATAGCCGTAAATTCCATTATGGAATTGAACCAGCAATTCTCCATCTTCTGCATTGTAAATCAATAAATTAATAAATGCCAGGCTGTTCTCCGGGGAGATTTTCGGCAAGTCCCCATTGCTGTCCTTACTATAACCGGCAAGGGGCTGATTGGTCTCGAAGCTGCCGGTTACAATGGCATCCACCCCCAGCACGGCAGCTAGTTGGGAAGGGTTGAAGTCCTGGTGATTTTCCAGGCTAATTCCTGCAGTATTCAGTTTTCTATTTGTGATGCCCGGATCCTGTACTTTTACGGCTATTTTTCCTTTCTCCCCATGTTCCCGAAACCAACCAAAAATGGCCTTTTGGATGCTTTCTCCTTCCTGTTTTTCCAGGCTCGCCAGTTCTCCGGAAGAGAGGTTTTCCATTTGACTCGGTCTTAAGGTCACCCGGGTTAGGAAGGGAAGGATGGCGATGGTTTCGTGATTTTCAGCGATGGTTTCAAAATCAGCATTTTTGAAAAAGTGACTCTGAGCATTTGATGGAAGAACAAAAAGAAAGTACAACAAAAAGATAGAAATTACTTTTTTCATGACAGTAATTAAAAATGGTTATAAAAGGTACACTTGTATTTTTACCCGGATATTGAAAAAATAACCCAGGACCGATTGCTGCTATCTTGATGTCACCACTAAAAATAGGATGGTGAACTACATCTCAAAGATCGTAGTATAAATCGAAATAAAAAAAGTATTATTAAAAAATATAAGCAATAAAATACTAAAATATAACTATTTACAATTTTTAATTTGTAAATCACATTTTACTGGCTACAAATACCAAAGTGTTTTTTATTGTAAAAGGAAAAATAACACAGGCCCACTATAACAATCCGGGCGCAGAATTATTTTTTCCACTTTCCCTTGGTTTTCATTTGGTTTCGGTTCCTTTTGGCTTTGCTGTTTTTATTTCCCCGTTTTTTGGGTTTCGCTTCCCGTGGTTTGGCAGGGGATTTTTTTTCGTGAAAAGCGCCTTTGAAGTCGGGATCTTCCCCTCGTTTCTGGTTGTCGATTTCCCTTTCATAAGCTTGTTGCTCTTCGTAAGGGGTTTCATGTAAGGGAAGCTTTTTCGGAATGCTTCGTTCGGGCACTTCTTTCTGGATGATACCTTCAATTTTTTCGAAGTGAAAACGTTCGGCAGGATTGATAAAGGTAACCGCCTTGCCTGAATTTTCGGCTCTTCCTGTTCTTCCGATCCTGTGAACGTAATCTTCATAAATCAAGGGAACATCAAAGTTCACCACATGACTGACCATGCTGATGTCCAGTCCCCGTGCCGCAACATCGGTGGCTACCAGTATTTTTACCTCTCCTTTCTTAAACTCATCCATGCTGTTAATCCGGGTATTCTGGCCCTTATTGGCATGTATGACCCGAATGCTTCCGCGTTGCCGTTGTTTGAGGTAACGAAACACTTCCTCGGCATTTTTTCTGGATTTGGTAAATACGATCCCTCTTTCAAAGGCAGGTTCGCCTACCAGTTTTTCAAGCAGGCCCATCTTCGTTCTCACATTGGGAACAAAGTATTTGGCTTGCTCGATGGTATCGGCAGTGCTGGCCTGCGGTGCCACTTCTACTCGTTCCGGGAATTCCAGAAATTCATGCGAAAGCTTTTCGATCTTATCACTGAAGGTGGCAGAGAAAAGCATGTTTTGGCGTTTCACAGGAATAATTTCTAAAATGGCACGTATCTGGGGCAGAAATCCCATGTCCAGCATTTTGTCTGCTTCGTCCAGAATCATGGTTTTGATATCCCGGGTATAGAGGACCTCTCGTCTGTATAGATCGAGAAAGCGGCCCGGAGTGGCTATTACAATGTCCACTCCTTCCAGTACTTTTTCTATTTGTGGCTTGGGGCCCAGCCCGCCGTAAAGGCAGACATAGCGAAGGTCGGTAAATTTCCCAAAACCAACGACCGCCTCCTCTATCTGCATGACCAGCTCCCGGGTGGGAGCCAGTATCAGGGCTCGCGGATGCTGCCCTTGGGCATATTTTACTTTAAACAATAAGGGTAAGACAAAAGCAGCGGTTTTTCCGGTACCCGTTTGGGCAATGCCCAGGATGTCATGCCCGGCCAGTGCCAGGGGGATGGCTTTTTCCTGAATTGGCGTAGGCTTTTCGTAGCCGATTTCCTGCACCGCATTCAAAAGTTGCTTGTTGAGATTAAAATTTTCAAAAGATTGCAGTCGATCGGACATGATTTTATAATTTTATGGAAATATTTCAGGGGTTGATTTTGGAAACCCCTCCCGCTCAAAAACCAATGGTATGAAAAGAATTTTAATCCGGAATGCAAATATAGTCAATGAAGGTAAGATAATGCAGGGAGACCTGTATATAAAGGAGGGGTTGATCTTTGCAGTGGGTGGCGATTTGTCGGGGCATACAGCCGATATAGCGATAGATGCAGATGGAAAATACCTTTTACCGGGCCTGATCGACGATCAGGTTCATTTCCGGGAGCCCGGATTGACCCATAAAGCGGAGATTTACACGGAAAGTAAGGCCGCCGTTGCCGGAGGGATTACCAGCTATATGGAAATGCCCAATACCGTTCCCCAGGCAACCACCCTGGAATTGCTGGAGGATAAATACGATTTGGCCGCCAAAAAGTCACTGGCCAATTACTCGTTTTACCTGGGAGCTACGAATGATAATATTGATGTGATCAAACAGGTAAACCCGGAAACCATATGTGGGGTAAAGGTTTTTCAGGGCTCTTCCACAGGCAATATGTTGGTGGATAATCCGGATAGTTTGGAGAAAATTTTTAGGTATAGCCCGGTTTTGATTGCCACTCACAGTGAAAATGATCAGATTATCAAAGACAATCTGGAAAAATATCGAAAAGAATACGGAGATAATATACCTCCGCGATTGCATCCGGACATCCGGTCCTGGAAGGCATGTTATGATGCCTCCAAAACCGTGGTGGATATGGCCCGCATGTACGGAAGTAAACTCCACGTATTGCATATCAGTACGGGAAAAGAAGTACTGCTTTTTGACAAGGACCTGCCGCTGGAGGAAAAAAGAATCACGGCAGAAGCCTGTGTGCACCACCTATGGTTTTCCGATGAAGACTACGAAGCCAAGGGTAATTTTATCAAATGGAACCCGGCTATAAAAACGTCCGAAGACAGGAAGGAAATATTGAAAGGAGTATTGGATGGGCATATCGATGTCATTGCGACGGATCATGCGCCGCACACCCTGGAAGAGAAGTCAAACCCCTACCTGTCGGCCCCGTCCGGAGGGCCTCTGGTCCAACACTGCTTGCCAGCCCTTTTGGAAATGTACCACAATAACCAGATCAGCCTGGAGCAGATCGTACAAAAAACCAGTCATAATGTGGCGATACTTTTTGAGATTGAAAAGCGGGGCTACCTCCGTCCGGGCTACCATGCCGATATGGTGCTGGTGGATTTGGAAGATTCCTGGGAGGTAAACCGGGAGAACGTTTTGTCTAAATGTGGCTGGTCTCCTTTTGAAGGACAGACCTTTCATTCGAAAATCACGCATACGATTGTTTCCGGACACCTGGCGTACGAAAACGGTACATTCCATGAAGACCGAAAGGGTCAACGGCTGAAATTTTCAAGAAATGTTTAGCAATGTATTGCTTGACTAAAAAAAGCATATTACCTTTGCATTCCCATCCGGTAAAATCATTGGAAGGGATTAAATGGTGATTGTAGCTCAGCTGGTTAGAGCGCTGGTTTGTGGATCCAGAGGTCGCCGGTTCGAACCCGGTCTTTCACCCCAAGAGGCTGTCCGAAAAGTCGGGCAGCCTCTAATTTAGTTGTTTTTTTTCTCCAAAA
>NZ_WNKF01000040.1 GCF_010119225.1 Cyclobacterium roseum
TATCCGGAACCAAGCCCCGACGGGGCGAAATATCACTAGCCCCGGGTAAGCCGACTACGGAGGCGCAGCCCGGGGTAGTTGCAGCCTCGCGCTCCCCGCATTGGCTATCCAGCTGCTCAATAGTGAAGCTGGCTTTCCGCCAATGCCCGGGCACGTTTGTGACCTCCCCCCGGGCCCCCTCCTAAAACAGGAGGGGGAGGCAAGCCAGGAACAAGCACTACTACCGGACCTAAATCCCAAAACCAGCCCCAAATGCAAAAAGACCAGACCCCAAAGTCCAGCCGGTAACGAGCCAGTTAACCGTAAACCACCGGACTAAGAGAGAGGGGGTGACTGAGGGACTAAGGGATGGTGTGATGATGGGGTGATATGATCTAAGGACTGAAAAATACAAACGACTATTGTACCTAATTAGATACTTTCCTATCTTTGTTGAATGCCAACAATCGACAGATTCGATGGAATCAAAATAAATGTTTACAATGGTGACCACAGACCACCACATATTCATGTTTTATACAATGAATTTGAAGTTTTGTTGACTATTGAAACGTTTGAAGTTTATGCCGGAGATCTTCCTTCAAAACAAATGAAGAAAGCAATGGACTGGCTTGCAGGAAATGTCGATTGGGCTTTAGAAGTGTTTTATGAACTTAACCCGAATTTAAGATGAGAAAGACCATAAAAATCCCAAGAATTCTAAAAATCAACAAAATCGAAAACCATTCGATAAATGTCACTTTCAACAATGGAGAATCAAGAATAATTGACTTTAGAAAAGTTTTGAAAAGCATCGGAGTTGATGAAAATTCACCCGCTTATATCCTGTTCGACGATAACGAATTGAAAAAAGGTGAACTAAAAAACCATACACTTTCATTCGACAATGTTGAACAGTACATAACAATGAGAAACGGGCAGAAACAAAGAGTTCCATTTGAAATTGGTGCCGACATTTTGTTAAAATATAGTCTTCCTGAGAAATCAGAAATTATGATGAAACTTGGTCGACTAATTCGTGACGCAAGACGGAAAGCGGGCTTGACACAACAAGAACTCGCGATTATGAGCGGAACATCTAGAACATATATTTCAAGAATCGAAAATGATAGATCAGACGTTGAATTGGCGACTTTGAAAAAAATAATAGAAATCGGACTCGGACGTCAATTAGAAATCAAAATAAAATAAATGACTGGCCCTAGCAGCGGGTATTTTTAATGTGGGATTTTGTGTGGCAGCCGACTAAGTGACTGAGAGACTCAGGGATGGTGTGATGATGTGGTGATATGATGATGGGATGATGGGATGACATTGCTTAACCCTTAACCTCCAGGCTTGAATCCAAAGTAAGGGCTGACTGCCAGGTAGCCACGATGAATACCTCAGCCGGATTCGAACATAACTACCACGATTGGACCTAAATTGTATGGCAGCCTGTCTAACGACTACTATATCAGGTAGCCGGGAACCAAGCCCTGACGGGGCGAAATACCATAAGCCCCGGGTAAGCCGACAAGGGAGGCACAGCCCGGGGTTGTCGCGGTCTTACGCTTCCTGCATTGGCTATCCAGCTGCTCAATAGTGAAGCCAGCTTGTAGCCAATGCCCGGGCACGTTTGTGACCTCCCCCCGGGCCCCCTCCTAAAACAGGAGGGGGAGGCAAGCCAGGAACAAGCACTACTACCGAACCTAAATCCCAAAACCAGCCCAAATGCAAAAAGGCCAGACCCCAAAGTCCAGACGACACCTAGCCGGTTAAGCCGTTTTGAAGCCAAAATACATCAAGCCTCTGGGCACCCAAAAATATACTTCTTCAGCTGATCAGGGATCCCTTACCCTTAGACCATATGATGATTTTCAAAATTGATTCATTATCTTTGATAAAAAAAATTACCATGATAACCAAGACTCAGATCATCAATTCCCTGGACCAATTACCTGAGCACCTTACGATTGATCAGGTAGTAGACCATTTGATTTTTCTTGAAAACGTCCAAAAAGGACTTGATGATTCCGTGAATGGGCGGATAAATACCAAAGAAGAGGCAAGAGAAAAACTCAATAAATGGTTAAAGTAATCTGGACCGATGCTGCCATCTTTGATTTAAACGAAATCGGAGAATATATCTCAAAAGATTCTGAGAGGTATGCACAATTAACGGTAGATAGATTATTTAATGCGGTTGACATACTTGAAGAACAGCCACGATTAGGAAAAATGGTTCCTGAATTCCAAAACGAGAAATTAAGAGAACTTATCAGGTTAAACTATAGAATTGTTTATCATTTAGTTGATGCGTATCGTATTGATATTATTACTGTTCATCGATGCGAAAGGTTAGTTAGAAATGCCTATGACTTTCCGGATTTTGATACGGAATAGTCAGTAAACTAAAATGGCCTTCCCCTATACTAACCCCGGGTAAGCTGAGGAACGAGTCGTAATAACCGCCGAATCCGATTCAAGACGGAGAGACTAAGGGATGATTTGATGGGGAAATGGATTGAGTTAATTGGTTAATCTTAACCCTTAACCACCACGACTGAACCTAAATTGTATGGTAGCTGGTCTAACTACTACTATAACATAGGTATCCGGAACCAAGCCCCGACGGGGCGAAATATCACTAGCCCCGGGTAAGCCGACAAGGGAGGCGCAGCCCGGGGTAGTTGGAGCCTCGCGCTCCCCGCATTGGCTATCCAGCTGCTCAATAGTGAAGCCAGCTTGCCGCCAATGCCCGGGCACGTTTGTGACCTCCCCCCGGGCCCCCTCCTAAAACAGG
>NZ_WNKF01000041.1 GCF_010119225.1 Cyclobacterium roseum
TGTAGTCGGTAATTGAATATGCACCAAAAATGGTAATTAGGAATGCACCAAAAATGGCAACAGGAATGCACCACTTTGTAAATATAGGTTGGTTATTGCTGTTGATCAAAGAAAGATTTTCTGTTTTTCATTCTATAACTTTTTCCAGATAGGTTTATAACATCACAATGGAACAAAAGTCTGTCTAAAAGAGCGGTAGCCAGGACCTCATCATCGAGCATTTTGGCCCATTCTGTTGGGCTTTTATTTGTGGTGATAATAAAACAGGTGCGCTCATAAACCTGATTGATAAAGTTGAAGAGTGCGATCGCCACACTTTTTTCAATAGGAAAGAGCATGATGTCATCCAGGATGATCAGGTCTGCTTTCAGTAGCCTTTTGTATTCGGCCATTGCTGTCCTGGTCATATCTTTGAGCTTAAGGATGTTGGTAAGGTCTTCCATAGATTTAAAATAGGTTTTGTAGCCCTTTTCTACTGCGTCGGCTCCGAGTCCGGCGGCAAGGAAGGTTTTACCTGTTCCCGAAGGGCCCATCAGCAGGAGGTTAAAACCCTGATCCAGCCAGTTCAACTCTCTCAATTGGTTTATCCTTGTCAGGTTCAGCCCGTTTTCTGCTCCGGTATCATAGGTTTCAAGGTCGTTTTTAAGGGGTAGATTTGCGGCTTTTCTCCGTCTGATAACCTCATTTTTAGACCTCTGTGCGGCCTCATGCCGGAGCAGTTCGAGGAAAAAGTCCATGAAGCCCGAGCTCTGTTTTTCTGATTTGGCCACCACCTCGGGAAGCCCTGCTGCCATTCCGGTGATTTTAAACTGCCTGCAAAAGGCGTTGATCTGTTCTTTCTTTTCCATTTTTTGATAGTTTGGGCCATGGACTTCCCACTTTCGGGACTGTCCATGGCGATTGTTGATCAGTTATTTGTTTCGGCTTTTTTATTGTTTACAATATCTTCATATTCCCCGATGTTGCTTTTTTCGGGCCGTATCTGGGCATTTTCCGGCATTTTTCCGCTCAGCGGATTCATAATCACGGTACCGGACTCCTGTTTAGTGCCGGTATCCTGGAGATCCAGAATAGCTTTAAAATCCGATGCGCTGCAGATGGATTTTTCAAGGCAGTATTGCAGGGTAAGGTCTACCTTTTTGGGATCCACTCCTTCGATGGCCTTTTGGACCATGTCGAGCTGGTCCCTGATATACCTGGGCTTTTCTTTCCTGAGCAATTCCATCCAGCTAATGGCCATTTCTTCCTGGGTAAACAACCTGGCCGCTTTGGCGATCCTTTCGTCGATGGAACCGGTTTTATCCCTGCTGTGATCGGTTTTCTTTATTTTTTGACCCATGCCGGCAGGAATGGTGTGGCGGCAGATTTCGGTTTTATCTTCCGGTTGGCTAATGATCAGTTCACCTGCCTCTACCTGTAGGCCAACCCGGCTTCCCTTCCCCTTGTAGGTACCCAGTGGAAGGGAGTAGAAGTTGCCTTTGTAAGAGATCGAATTGTCCTTCCGGACAGCATATAGATCCGGAACGGCCTGCTTCGGGAAACAGGGCTTATATGGGATAAGATAAGGTCCTTCAATGATGTATTCGGAGAAGGGCTCTTTTTTGGTTACCCCGTGAGGCAGGGCGTTGGCCGTACGGCCGAGCCAACCCAGAGCCTCATCGTTAAGGGTTTCAATATTGTGGAAGGTACGGTTGTAAAGGAAGTTCCTTTTGACATACCTGACCACGTTTTCGACCTTACCCTTGCTTTCCGGATCGGATTTCCTGCAAAAGTAAAGATCGAAGGACTGTTCGCGCGTATAAGCTCTGAATGTATCGGTGAGGATAAGGTCCCCACCGTTTTCGCTGACCATGAATACCTTGTCCTGGTCATAGACAATTTCCATTGGGACACCACGTATGTAGGCAAAGGCTTTTTCATGGGCTTCGATGGCCAGAAGGGAGGTAAAGTAACTGTCGATAAACCACAGGTACTTATACCGGGACCGGGAAAGAGTGAGTATAAAGAAAAATACTTTTACCCTGTTGCCGGACGTATTGCGCATGTTGTATTCGCCAAAGTCCACCTGAGCCTGTTTTCCATAGGGGAGCTCTTCAACCATCTCGTATTCACGGGGGATTTTAATGGAGGGCAGGTTATATTTGCGCCTCACCCAGGAAACAAAATTGAAAACGGTTTTTTGGGATACTTTTGGCAAATCCTGATAATGCTCCTTCAGCCAGTCATGCATCTGGGCGGCTGGGGTGTCCCGGAATTTCTCCAGGCGGGACTTCACAAAAGATTCATAGGGGGATAATACTTTGTTCCGATCGGACTGACTTTCGAGCATGAGTCCATAATCCTGTTCGGACATGGAAAGATATTTGCTCACTGTACGGCGATTCAGGACAAGCTCTTCACTTATCTGTCTAACGGAAAAACCCTCCCTGAAGAGGCGATGGATTTCAAAATAAACCATAAATTTGTTCAAATACACATTCATAAAATGCTAGTTTTAGTACACTAGCAAAATAGTCCAAAATCCCTTAGGGGCATGCCCCTAAGGGATTATTGGTGGTGCATTCTTGTTGCCAAATATGGTGCATTCTTATTTACCGAAAGTGGTGCAGTTGTAATTACCGATTACA
>NZ_WNKF01000042.1 GCF_010119225.1 Cyclobacterium roseum
GCGCAAGACCGCGACTACCCCGGGCTGCGCCTCCCTTGTCGGCTTACCCGGGGCTTATGGTATTTCGCCCCCTCGGGGCTTTGAAACGGCCCGATTTTCGTTGCGGGCAACTAGGCAGGAAACGCAGTATGGGATTCAGCGGTGGTTGTTAATGTAGTTTGATACGGGCTGGGCTTTAGGGTCTGGCTTTTTTGCATTTGGGTCTGGATTTGGGTCCAATCGTGGTGGTTAATTGGCTGGGGCCTGCTGAGGTATAGGGATCGGCTTTGGGGCAGTTTTCTTGTTTTGGGTTCAGCCGTAGTGGTTAAAGTAGCTCGGAACCGGCTCAGGTATTCATAGTAGCTGTCTGACAGTCAGCCTTTACTTTGGATTCAAGCCTGGTGGTTAAGGGTTAAACAATTGTATCACCACATCACCACATCATCACACCATCCCTTCGTCTCTAAGTCTCCAATCCCCTTCGTGTCCTTCGCGGCTCTTTGCGCCCTTTGTGACTAAAAATTCCTGTACGTTCTCTCTGTCCCCCAGTCATTGAGTCCCTCAGTCTCTCCGTCTCTAAGTCCCTCCGTCACCCCCTCTCTCAGTCTTAATCCGGTGGTTTACGGTTAACTGGCTCGTTATCGGCTGGGCTTTAGGGTCTGGCCTTTTTGCATTTGGGCCGGGTGCTGGTTTCAATCGTGGTGGTTAAAGTGGTTAATTGGCACGGTAGGTTTTGGCAGATTCAAACATTCTTTTTGGCAATAAGGCTTGATTTTTAACCGAACCCTGGTTGTTAAACGTTAAAGTATTAGCCATTTCTCCAAAAATCTAAAAGTTTTATGGCTAACCCTTATCAAATTTGCGCAATTATCACCATGCAAATAAATGAGCATTTGTTCTGATTATTTCCGAACAATCTGTTATCTTTCCCGTAAAATGGTTAAAATAGCAGTTACTTGAGAATTATTAATAAACCCATTTTGGGTAAACTGATTCGGAAAAATCGGGGGAACTCGAAACTGGTTAAAGCAGTTCAGCAATTGATTTCGGAGATTGAGAATAGCAATTGGGAAACGCCACTTGATTTGACCGCTAAAAGACCTGATGCCGATTGTGTTTATGGCGGAGAATTTTATTTCTTCAACATCAACATTCATCGCACTTTAATATTGATTGAATTTGAAGAAAACGGTGAAGCTACTATTGTTTGGGCTGGTAGTCATGATGATTATGAACTGACTTTTAAAAACAATCGGAATGTTATTAAAAAATGGTTGAGAGATAATAACTGGATTTAAAAATTGGTAATCATGAAAGACATTCTTGACATAAACGAAATTGAGAAAATAGAAAGACTAGAGAATGAGTATGATTTGGAAAAGGCATCATTATATGAACGTAAATTGCGTTTAATGATTGATGAAAATCCGGATTTAAAACCGTTAAGAAAAAAACTTCGTGATTTGATTAAAGATTACGAAGACAAGGAATGGTCTGATTTTGAAAAAATAACTGAATCCCAGGTAGCCGAATCTGATAAAGCAGAGCAGATGGTGAAAGTTGAGGAAAATTTCATCCATAACCGAAAGCATGTGATCCGCAAAAAACTTAAAGCCTTTGACATGACTCAGCAAGATTTGGGATTAATTTTAGGTCATCCAAAATCGTATATGAGCGAATTGATGAATGGTGTATCTCAATTTTCATTAAAAGATCTGGTTATTATCCATCGGGTTTTAGGTATTAAGCTACCTATATTGATTCCTACTTTTTTACAATTTGAGACTAGAGAAAAAGTCAAAGAGTCTATTAAGAAATTAAATAAACCAAAACTCGGAATGATAAAGACGGAATTGGTATAAGATCAACAGCCATATGTCATCCGATATCGTTTAAATCAAAGATGGCAGTATCGGTCCAGATTACTTTACAGCCGTGGTGTTTAAGGGTTAATATGGTTCGATATCGGCTGAGTTCGCCATGGCGGCTATCTAGCAATCAGCCTTTACTTTAGATTCAAGCCTGGTTGTTAAGGGTTAAGAGGCTGGAATTCGGCTGAATAATTGAAATGGGCAAATAGGCAGGAGAGGTGGTATTGGGTTCAGCCGTGTTGGTTAAGGGTTAATATGGTTCGATATGGGCTGAGGTATTCATAGTTGCTGTCCGGCAGTCAACCATTACTTTAGGATTCCACCCTTGTTGTTAAGGGTTAAACAATTGTATCATTAAATTATTATCCCATCATCACATCATCCCTTCGTGCCCTTCGTGCCCTTCGAGCCTGTTTGCGCCCTTAGTTGTTAAGGGTTAAACAATTGTACCATCAAATTATCACCACATCACCACACCATCCCTTCGTCGCTCAGTCACTTCGTCTCTCAGTCTTCTCTAGTTGAACGGCACGCCGGGGGGTGGTCACAAACGTGCCCAGGCATTGGCGGAAACTTGGCTTCACTATTGAGCGGCTGGATAGCCAATGCAGGGAGCGGGAGGCTCCAACTACCCCGGGCTGCGCCTCC
>NZ_WNKF01000043.1 GCF_010119225.1 Cyclobacterium roseum
GTATCCATCCGAGGAACCCATTAGAATTAGGTAGGAATTATAGCAGGTAATGTTTATTCTTTGATTCTGTATTCCCTGCCTACCGGCAGGCAGGCTCCCAATTGGAGGGTAGGAGCTGGTAGAGGTCCTTCTGCTTATGGCTCTGGATTCTTTCGAAGACATCCTTTAGCCAATCAAACTCATTGACTTTGTTCTTTTTGCAGCTCGCCATGAAAGAATACATGGCGGCGGTCATTTCTGCTGCCTTATGCGATCCTGCGAATAAAAAGGCTTTCCTGCCGACAGCAAGAGGCCTTACCGCATTTTCAACTAAATTATTGTCAATCTCCATTTGCCCATGCAGCACGTAGGCACTTAGTCCTGCCCATCTTTTATGTGCGTAGGTGATGGCTTTCCCCATAGGGCTTTCGGGCCTGTAGCTGTACTGGTTTTCCTCCAGCCACTTTCCCAGCCTTTCCAGCACAGGGGATGCGTGTTCTTTTCTTTCCTTTGTCCTCTGCTCCCAACCGAGTTTTTCCTCTCTCATTTTGCCTTCCAGGACATAGAGAAGTTGCATCTCATCGAGTATATAGTTTGCCTGCTTTTGGTCGTCTTTAATCGCATCCACAAACTTGCGTCTGGCATGTGCCATACAAAAAGTCAGGTGTATATGCTCATGGTCCCCATAAAGGGAATGATATACCTGATACCCATCCGTCTGGATGATACCTCTAAAGTCAGCAAGCATTTCCCTGGGGCCTGATTGGTCCCTGCCCTTTCTGTAGTCAAAAAGCACCAACCTGTCCACAGGCGCATGGTACAGCCACATGTAACCTTGGTGTATTCCTTTTTTATGGTCCCTGTCGAGCACTTTTATCGGTGTCTCATCTACCTGAAGATACTTTTGGTTGGTGACGATCACACGGAGCAGTTCCCAGAGAGGGACAAGCTGCTGCCAGCCTCTCATGATCCAGTCTGAGGCACTTGAAGCTGGGATTCTTACGCCCATCTTGCTGTACTTATCCAGTTGCCTGTGCAGCGGCATTCCGTAAACATATTTGTCCACTACAAGCTGGGCAACTACTGACTCAGAAGGAATACCTTTTTCGATCACCCTGTCCGGTAAAGTGCCTATAAGGATGCCTTCACCGTTTGGTCTTGCGTATTTTGGACGCACATAGCGTTTTACATAAAAGGAGGCAGGTGTCACTTCCAGTACTTCGGTCACTTCCTGACCGATCTGAACACAGCCCTCGGTGGATTCTGAGGGCTGTATCACCACTTCTTCCCTTCTGAGTTCTTCGGGAAGGGACATACGTCCGGAGCCTTTGGCCCTTTTCTTGGGAGTAGGTTTTTGTTGCGGTGTGGAAACGGATTCAGAAAGCTCCTCTTGTACGGCCTGGGTCGTACCCAGCTCAAAAAGGCCCATCTGATTCAGGCCTACGTTTCCGGTCCGTTTTTCACTTTTGGAACCGAAAATATACTTCCTTAATTTGTCGAGCTCAAACTGCAGGTCGGTGATTTTTTCCTCTTTTTTGGAGATGGTCAACAGCGACTCCCTATGGGCTTCAAGCTCCTGCTCGTATAGCTTTTTGTAGTCGGTTGACGTGTTTTCCATGACATAAAAATAAGCATAAAAAGTGGGTTTATGATCGTTTTAAGCCGCTTTTTATCATAAAAAAGCACCTTTTTTTACCTCCTTTTTAAGGGGTCATACCGCTTTCTGTAGCGCACCGATTCAAGCCTTATCCCCTGTAAAAGCAGGGTCAGCTGAACGCTTGATATAGCGTTTCCGTTAAGCCTGGGACGTTCAAAAGTGCCCTGCTCCAGCTTTTTGATATATAGGGCAAAACCGTCCCTGTCCCATTGCAAAAGCCTGACCTGGTTGGACCGCTTGCCTATAAAAATAAACACGTCCCCGTTCATCGGATCGGAGCCGAGTTCGTTCCGGACAAGCCCTGAAAGCGAATTGATGCCAAATCGCATATCGGTGGGGTTGCCGTACAGAAAGTAACGGCAGGATGTGGAAAGGGCCAGCATCCACTAAGAAAGAAGGACTCTCAGGTATTCTGCGGAAACACCCTCATAAAGCTCAAGGCTCACGCCCGAGGGGTAATGGATATGGGCCAATATGCGTCCTCGTCCAACGTGGGATCCAGTGTCCAGTAATTGAAAACCGTTACCGGACGACGAGACTTCTTCCCCGGTACTGAATTTTTTGGCCCAGTAATAAAAGGTGGTACGAACCAAGCCCACTGAATCAGCAAATTCAGACTTGCTCTTGCCCGATTCCAACCATTCCTGATACATCTTTTTCATTTCTTGTTCGCTCTGTCTTTTCATAGCGCAAGTTTAGTCACGAATGGGCAATCCTGGAAGATGGGGTTTATCGGACGGATAC
>NZ_WNKF01000044.1 GCF_010119225.1 Cyclobacterium roseum
GTGCGACAAGAAGTCGCATAGATAACTGTTTAACGTTCGATGAACGATTGAACCTTGTGTTCCATCACAAGTAGCCTATGGATACGTGCATTTCTGGTAACGGAATTGTGCGAAGCTATCCGGACAATATAGCCCGTAAAGAGTTTTCTGTGAAGAATCTCTGTTGCGCACCATCGTCAGGTGCGGGGGAGTTAGGCTTGATGGGTATGGTCAACATACGTGAACTGCTGATAAATGTCGTGACGTGTAAACAGCGAAAGACGATGATACGCTGTGACCAAAATGGTAAGGGGTATAGTTAGCAGGCTTTTCGGTTTCTGCTACATGGATTTCGATTCCCCCGGCAAAGAGGCAGGACCTAACCCCGTCCGTTATCTAAGCGGAACTTGGTAAGCCCGCAATCCTTCCCGGAATTCCGGGATTAGCCGGCTGCAAAGCAGGCCCAACGGGCTGCGGGTAAAGGAAAGACGGAGAAAGCAAATGCCGCCATCTAATTTGGCGGATATGCCCACTTCCGTCATGGTACTCTTTTACGAGAAAATTACAGTAAGACTTCAATGAGGAAAACGCAAATGAATCCAACAAATGCCGGATGTGCATCCCCAACGACATGGGACGATTGGAACTCCATTAATTGGAAGAAGGTCGAACGTGGCGTAAAGTCACTGCAATCACGTATCGTAAAGGCCGTCAAACAAAAACATTTTCACAGGGCAAAAGCACTGTTGCACCTGATGTCGAGGTCATTCTATGGAAAACTGCTCGCAATTTTCCGGGTAACCTCCAACAAAGGCAGCAGAACCCCCGGGGTGGACAAAGTGCTCTGGAACACACCGGGGAGAAAGTGGAAAGCCACTGAACTTCTCAAAGTCAGGGGATACAAAGCAAAACCACTCAGGCGAAAATCCATCAAAAAGAAAAACGGAAAGTACCGGCACCTGGGCATGCCCACCATGGCGGACAGGGCCATGCAGGCCCTGTTCAGGCTGGGACTGGACCCGATAGCGGAGACCACAGCGGACTTGAACTCATACGGATTCAGGCCCAAACGCTCGTGCGCAGATGCAATCGTCCAATGCCACAATGTGCTGTGCCAACGCAATTCGGCCGAATGGATATTGGAAGCGGACATAAAAGGATGTTTCGACAACATTTCGCACGAATGGATCCTGCAAAATATCCCATTAAGCAAAATGGTTCTTGCCCAATGGCTCAAGGCGGGCTACATGGACAACAAACAATGGTTTTCTACAGAAAGCGGAACACCGCAGGGTGGTATAATCTCGCCTACAATCGCCAACATGGTACTTAACGGAATGGAAAAAGAAATAAACATCCATGCCGGACACAAAGGGGGGAGAAACCCCCACAAAATTAACTTCATCCGCTACGCGGACGACTTTGTGGTGACCTGTGACGACAGTGAATATCTTGAAAGTGAGATAAAACCGATAATCAACGGGTTTCTCTCCAAAAGAGGGCTTGAGCTCTCCCGGGAGAAAACCAAGATTACTCATATCCGTAAGGGTTTCGACTTTCTGGGCTTTAACATCCGCAAATACGGAGATAAATGCCTCACCAAACCCATGAAGGATTCGGTGAAGTCAATCATGGCAAGTGTCGGTGGGGCTACAGCCACCCATAAATCCGTGACGCAGGTAGAACTCATCCGCATGATCTCTCCAAAGATCAGGGGGTGGGCCAATTACTACCGCCATTCAGCCGCCTCAAGAACCTTTGCGCTGCTGGACCACAAGGTATTCAGATTGCTGTGGAAATGGGCCAAACGCAGACACCCCAAAAAAGGAAGCCGATGGGTCAGGGCAAAATACTTTAAAACCCAAGGCACCAGAAATTGGGTGTTCGCCGTAACGGACAGGGATAAGACCTTCGAGCTCCCGCTCTTCGAAGCCGCAAAAATTCGGCGGCACGTCAAAATAAGAAGCAACTCAAACCCTTATGACAGGGAATGGGAAGCTTACTTTAAAGAAAGGACGGCAAGGAGGAAAACCTACCAAAATACCGCAAAGAAGGCCAGCTAGTTTGATGACCGGACTGCCAAGGCAGTTTTTAGAGTGCTTGAGCCGTATGAGGGGAAACTCTCATGTACGGTTCTTGGAGGGGAAAGGGGGAGTAATCCCCCTGACCTACTCGACCGTACGGGTCTCGTA
>NZ_WNKF01000045.1 GCF_010119225.1 Cyclobacterium roseum
GGGACGGATGGAACGTACAGAAATTTTTAGTCACTAAGGGCACAAAAGAGCCTCGAAGGACACAAAGGGATAATTTGATGATGTGGTAATAATTTGGTGAAACAATTGGTTCACCCTTAACCACCGCAGTTTAAGACGGAGGGACTTAGAGACTCAGGGATGGTGTGATGATGCGGTGATGAAATGAATACAGTTTCGTCCTGTATACTTGTCCGTAAAAAAGGCCCAGCCGATAACGAGTCAATTAACCATCAAGACTGAATTAGGGACCGGTGTTAATCATTCCAATTTTCAACCGAAAGACCTTCAATTTTTCCGAAATGCCGAATGTTGCTGGTGACCAAATTCAACTTATTTGAGATGGCAATACCGGCAATTAAAATGTCAATATCATCTATGGTTTCCCCTTTGACTCTCTGTTCCGAATATATCACTGCGGATTTCCGAATTGAATCCTTGGTTAAATGTAGTAACGTGGCATTGGAACAAAACTTTTCAAAAATCAGGAGTTGCTTGGTAGCATTTTTGAAAGTCAATCCACTAACAATTTCATAATAAGTGATAATACTGATATTTATGCTTTCAAATTGCTTGAGGTACTCCTGAAATTTTAAATAAACTTTATCATTTCCTTTCAAAAAATAGGAAACAATGTCGGTATCAATCAAAGCTGGTTTCATCCAAAAATTTTACCCTGTTTGTTTTTCTCCTGTTTTCCAAACTAATCGTAAATTCCTTAAACGTTTCATCATCAAGGGCCTGCCAGGACCCGGCAAAGGATAAAAGATCACCTTTTTTGGGTCCTGATTCTAGAGATTCCATAAATTTTTCCATATCCCTAAGCTTTTCATCCGAAAGACCATCAATCCTTGCTTTTAACCTTTTTTTTAATTGCGTTGCACTGATCATAATTTTCCTTTTACAGATATACTCCAATATAGTAGTGAAAGTTCAATATTCCAATCGCTTGTTTTTAAAATAGAAAGGAATTTTCCAGCGCATCGGTTATACCGAGGGGACTATGAGACTTAGGGACGAAGGGACTGAGAGACTAAGAGACTTAGTGACGGGGGGAAGGATGGAACGTACAGGGATTTTTAGTCACTAAGGGCACCAAGAGGCTCGAGGACACAAAGGGATGATTTGATGATGGTGCGATGGTTTTATTGTTTAACTGATTAACTGAATTACTGAAAATCAATTAATCCAAGCCCCGACGGGGCGAAATACCATAAGCCCCGGGTAAGCCGACAAGGGAGGCGCAGCCCGGGGTAGTCGCGGTCTTGCGCTCCATGCATTGGCTATCCAGCCGCTCAATAGTGAAGGCAGCTTGCCGCCAAATGCCGAGCCACGTTTGTGACCACCCCCTGGCCCCCCTCCTACAACAGGAGGGGGAGGAACAAGCATTACTACCGCACCTAAATCCCAAAAACAGCCCCAAATGCAAAAAGGCCAGACACGAAAGCCCAGCACGTATCGAACATAACCAACACGATTGAACCTAAAATGTATGGTAGCCTGTCTAACGGCTATTATATCAGATAGCCGGGAACCAAGCCCCAAGGGGGCGGAATATCATTAACCCCGGGTAAGCCGACAAGGAAGGCGCAGCTCGGGGTAGTTGGAGCCTCGCGTTTCCTGCATTGGCTATCCTGCCGGTAAAAAGTGAAGCCGGCTTTCCGCCAATGCCGAGCCACGTTTGTGACCTCCCCCCGGGCCCCCTCCTAAAACAGGAGGGGGAGGCAAGCTAGGAACAAGCATTACTACCGCACCTAAATCCCAAACCAGCACCAAATGCAAAATGGCCAGACCCTAAAGCCCAGCACGTATCGAACATAACCAACACGATTGGACCTAAAATGTATGGTAGCCTGTCTAACGGCTATTATATCAGATAGCCGGGAACCAAGCCCCAAGGGGGCGGAATATCATTAACCCCGGGTAAGCCGACAAGGGAGGCGCAGCCCGGGGTAGTTGGAGCCTCCCGCTCCCTGCATTGGCTATCCAGC
>NZ_WNKF01000046.1 GCF_010119225.1 Cyclobacterium roseum
CCCTTTGGAATAATTTGGTATCTTCGATACCAGATGCCCATGCTGGGCACACACAATGGCTATACGTAATGCGGGTTTGGTGCTAAATTGAAAGGAAATGAATATTAATAAAGGTAAGTGGTTAATCGAAAAGTTAGTGGGTTTTAATCCGCTACTGCTCATACACTAGACCGTTATGGGCAATTGTGAGAACCAAATGAAGCACCCTGTATTTAAAGCAAAAATTTTTATACCATCGAAAGGAATCGATTTGAGGGTCAATTCATCTAGGCTGATGTATGGAGGTTTTATTTTCCTTATAACAATTGCTTCTATTGCTAGTCAGTTAAATTTAAGTTTATCCATAGATTATTTAATCCGAACCCTACTTTTTTCATTATTGGGATTGATTCTCTTTGCAAGCTATTGGGGTGCTCATGAAAATGAAAAGAAATTCGGAAAGCTAGAAGGTGAAGTGAGAATCAGTTTAGATTCGATAGATTTTAATAATTCTAAATACTCCTGGAGTCAAATAGATCAAGTAAAATTTGGGGTTTTTGCAATACTTGGTGAAAAGTTGTGGTCTGATACTTATCCAATTGCTAGATACTATGGAGGCCCAGCTTATTCTCAAGGAGTAGATAGTTTCATAGAATTCAAATTTGATGGCGATAAAGTTAAAGTCTTTTTCCAATTGGAAAGTCCTTCACACAAAGTTGAGCTAAAGAGATTGATGCGGTTACTTTTTTTTCATGACCGAATTGATCTCTCTACTACCTACCTAGGATTAAACTTGGAATATGAAGAGATTCAAAAACTCAAAAAGGCCAAAATTAAGTATTTTGAAGACCAGCATTCAAATTTTAGCTCATGAAGCAAACAGGTGAAATAGTAATTTATCAGTCGGGGCAAGACGCACCTACTATTCAAGTGCTTCTTGAAAATGGCACCCTTTGGTTGGATCAATATCAGATTTCTGAATTGTTTGATACGGATCGGACATCAATAGTTAGGCATATCCGAAATATTTACAAAACCTTTGAATTGGATGAAAAGGCAACTTGTGCAAAAATTACACAAGTTCAACAGGAAGGAGAAAGAACGGTAAAGAGGCAGATAAAAATCTATAATTTGGATCTGATTATTTCTGTGGGTTATCGAGTTAACTCCAAACAGGGTACAGCTTTTAGAATTTGGGCAAACAAGATCATTAAAGATCATCTAGTAAAAGGCTATACGGTTAACGAAAAGAGGTTACTTGAGCTCCAAAAAACAATAAACCTAGTCAATAGAACAATCCAAAGTCTTGGTTCTGACGATCAGACAAAAGGTATATTTGAAGTTTTATCTGAATTTTCCAGTGCTTTAGATATTCTAGATGATTATGACCATCAAAGATTAAGTTTATCGCTTACCCCAATCCAAGCTACTTTTAGAATATCCTACAAGGAAGCAAAACATGCTGTGGATGAATTAAAGAAAAGATTCGGTGGGTCAAGTCTTTTTGGAAATGAAAAAGACCAATCCTTTAAGGGTTCAATTTCAGCCATAGACCAAACATTCGATGGCATAGAATTGTATCGAAGTTTAGAAGAAAAAGCTGCTCACCTTTTATATTTTGTTGTGAAAAACCATTCATTTTCAGATGGAAACAAGAGAATTGCAGCGTGGCTATTCATTTGGTATTTGGAAAAGAACAAAAGTTTGTATTATCCAGATGGTACTAAAAGAATCAGTGAAAACGCGTTGGTGGCTTTGACTTTGTTAATTGCTGAAAGTAAACCTGAAGAAAAGGAAATGATGATCAATGTGGTCGTAAATCTTATAAACAGATCATAGAAAGAAAAAGCCCATAATCGTGTAGACGGCCCCGCCAGATTCCTCTGACGGGGAGCGCCTCACACACCACCGAGGTGCGACAAGAAGTCGCATAGATAACTGTTTAACGTTCGATGAACGATTGAACCT
>NZ_WNKF01000047.1 GCF_010119225.1 Cyclobacterium roseum
CCTCAGCCGGATTCGAACATAACCAACACGATTGGACCTAAATTGTATGGTAGCCGGTCTAACGGCTATTTTATTAGGTATCCGGAACCAAGCCCTGACGGGGCGAAATACTATAAGCCCCGGGTAAGCCGACAAGGGAGGCGCAGCCCGGGGTAGTCGCGGTCTTGCGCTCCCTGCATTGGCTATTCAGCCGCTCAATAGTGAAGCTGGCTTTCCGCCAATGCCCGGGCACGTTTGTGACCTCCCCCCGGGCCCCCTCCTAAAACAGGAGGGGGAGGCATGCCAGGAACAAGCATTACTACCGCACCTAAATCCCAAAAACAGCCCCAAACGCAAAATGGCCAGACCCTAAACAGTCACCCGGCTTTAGGCAAAGGGCATGGCAGGACTCAGGTTGTTTTCCTTGTTTTAATCCCAAATCCTTCTGTACTTTTTGCCTTGACGCAAAAAGTACCAAAAAAGTCAAGGCACAAAAATCCTTCCCCCCGCAATCCTCCCGCGCACCCCGGTTTTGTGCCGCCCCTCCCGCTTTACTCATACATTTATGTTCTATCAAAACTACCAGGCACAACCGACTGACCCTTAACCTTTAACCACCAAGGTTGAGTCCAAAATAAGGGCTAACTGCCAGAAAGCCACGATGAATACATCAGCCGGCTCCGAGCCTCTTTAACCCTTAACCAACACGGCTGAATCCAATACCACCTCTCCTACCTATTTGCCCGAAACTAAAACTCTGCCCATTCCGAACCAGGTTAACCACCACGCTTGAACCCAAAACCAGCCCTCCTGCCAAAATACCCATTTCAATTATTCAGCCGAATTCCAGCGTGTTAACCCTTAACAACCAAGGTTGAATCCAAAGTAACGGCTGACTGCCAGGTAGCCACGATGAATACATCAGCCGGCTCCGAGCCTCTTTAACCCTTAACCACCACGGCTGACTTTAATACCGCCTTTCCTGCCTATTTGCCCGAAACTACACCTCTGCCCATTCCAAGCCACGTTAACAACCACGAATCAATCCAAAACAAGAAAACCTGCCCCAAAGCCGATCCCTACAACTCAGCCCCTTCCGAGCCACTACCCCTTGAATGCCTCAAAGGTTTTTTTAAATCCGTTCTCAGCACTCAGGGGCAGATCGTCGCCCAGGGCCTTTAGCAGCTTTTCGTTGCTGACTTTATAGCTTTCGGTGAGTTTTTGCAGGCGTTCGCTGGTGAGGGGGAGGCGCAACCGATCCCCTACCCTTGCAGCCGCACGCAGCAGGCCCGCAGGGATTTTCAACAGACGGGCGGGCTTCCCCAGGGAGGCAGCCATCATTTGTATCAGTTCATTGGTGGAAAAAACGCCGGAGTCGGCTACCTGATAAATGCCCGAGGGAATGTCCTTCTCCATTAGCTGGAGCATCACCCAGCAGAGGTTATCCACAGAGAGGAAGGAGCGTTCGTTCGTAAAGGCGGCAAGGGGATAGGGAAAGCCTTTTTGGGCAAAGGCATAGAGCAGGTTTAGGTTTCCCTTGTTGCCCGGACCGTGGATCATGCAGGGGCGCAGGATATAGACCCGCTTGCCTTCGGGCAAATTATCCAACAGGTATTCCTCCGCTTTTCGTTTGGACTTGCCGTAGACCGTTTCCGGAGCACAGGGCGTTTCTTCCCTGAGCCAGCCTGCTACCCGATCGGCGCAGGCCTTGACGCTGCTGATAAAAATAAAGGTTTCGGCGGCGGGATCCGCCAGAAAACGATCGTACAGCTTGCGGGTCAACTCGTAATTGGCCTCCCAGTAGTCTTGTTCGCCGGATGTTTTTTTCAGGTCATGTGCCTTTCCGGCCAGGTGGATGTAGT
>NZ_WNKF01000048.1 GCF_010119225.1 Cyclobacterium roseum
GAGGCTGTCCGAAAAGTCGGGCAGCCTCTAATTTAGTTGTTTTTTTTCTCCAAAAATGGTATTTTGGAGTTGTACAAAAAAGCAACTATGGCGAAGTTAGTTTTTAAAAACCAAACCGGCAAGAGTCCTGAACTCTTCCCGGTCAACATTTTTGACAGAATTGCCGACAACCATCCCGTACGCTTGGTGGATTCGGTTGTGGACTCGCTGGATATCAGCGAAATAATAAAGATGTACAAAGGAGGCGGCACCTCCGCCTACCACCCCAGAATGATGATCAAAGTACTGTTTTACAGCTACTTGTCAAACGTGTATTCCTGCCGCAAGATCGCTAAGGCACTTACTGAAAACATCCATTTTATGTATATAGCGGGCAATTCCACGCCCGACTTCAGGACCATCAACGACTTCAGGGGAAAGATATTGAAGGACCACATCCAAAGGCTATTCGCCGAAGTGGTGAAAATGCTTGTCGGGATGGGCTATGTGAGCCTTGATGTGCAGTACATCGATGGCACTAAGATCGAGGCAAGATCCAACCGGTACACCTTCGTCTGGAAGGGTTCGGTAGAGAAGTACAAGGAAAAACTGGAAGCCAAGATCGGCACAGTTCTTTCGGACATTGAAAGCAGCATTCAGTCTGATAATCAGGAAATCAACAAAGAGGAGCTTCCCAGGAAGATCAATTCTGATGAACTGCGGGAAAAACTAGCCGAGCTGAACAAAAAGCTGAAAGAACCTACCAAAAAGCAGGAAAAGGAACTGCGGAAGCTCCAGGAAGAGCATCTCCCCAAACTGGAAAAATATGAGCATGACCTCAAGACGATGGGCCGGAGGAACTCTTACAGCAAGACCGACCGGGATGCCACCTTTATGCGGATGAAGGACGACCACATGAAGAACGGGCAGCTAAAGCCCGCCTACAATGCGCAGATATCCACGGAAAACCAGTTCATCACACATGTTTCCATCCACCAGACACCTGGGGACACCACTACGCTGAAAACCCATCTGGAGGGGTTCGAAAACGCCTTCGACAGACAGAGCACCGAAGTGGTGGCCGATGCTGGATATGGCAGTGAGGAAAACTACGAAATGCTTGATAAAAAGGGAGTTACACCTTACGTAAAGTACAATTACTTCCACAAGGAGCAGAAAAGGAAAACAAAAGAAAACCCCTTTCTTGCCCAGAACCTGTTTTACAATGCGGAGAAGGATTTTTATGTATGCCCGATGGGCCAAAGGATGGAAAAGGCGGGGACCGGCAAAAGGGTTTCAGCAAACGGGTATGAATCCCGGGTCACATACTATCAGGCACGGCAGTGTGAAGGCTGCCCACTCCGGGGGATGTGCCACCAGGGGCAGGGAAATCGGAAAATTGAAGTAAACCACCGCCTGAACGAGCTGAAGGCGAAGGCAAGGGAGCTACTGACCAGCGAGAAGGGACTTATCCACCGCAGCAATCGCCCGATAGAACCCGAAGCGGTGTTCGGGCAGCTGAAAAGCAACAATAAGTTTAACCGGTTCACATTCAGTGGATTAGAAAAGACAACAATGGAATTTATGCTGATGGCACTCGGTCATAACCTAAGAAAGCTCATAGGAGCAGCAGTCTCTCCAGCTAAAACGGCCTTCGCATCTCTAAAAACGATTTACATAGCGGTACTTTTAGGCGAAAATGACCCTTTTAGTTTATCAGTGCCACGAAATATTGGTGATTCAAACTTTTCCGAATATTCCGGAAAAATAGCCGCATAAAAAAGGCTGCCCTTTTCGGACAGCCTC
>NZ_WNKF01000049.1 GCF_010119225.1 Cyclobacterium roseum
GGATATTGGGGGAAGGAATATGCCCTTACCTGGGGAGATCTTGGAATAGATTCGGATTCTATGAGCCAAGAAGTCAGCCGAGGTCATAGTAGCTGGAGAAACGAGCAGGGAATGCTAAAACCATACCCCTGATGGTCTCACGGAACAGCGAAGGACTGAACATTGGATTACGTCCAAATTCGATGGGGAGCACCGTATTGGGGCAGCCTCATCTTAAGCGGACAGGGTTAACAGATTTATTATGATAGAAAAAGTACTCAACCGTAAGAACCTCTACAAAGCCTACCGACAGGTAGTGAGGAACAGGGGTTCGGCAGGGGTGGACGGCATGAAGGTCACCGAATTGTTTTCCTATCTGGAAAACAACAGGGACAGGATTGCCACATCCATCCTGAACCATACGTATGTACCGAAACCTATCAAGGGGGTTGAAATCCCCAAGAGCAACGGAAAGACCAGATTGCTGGGGGTTCCCACCGCAGTGGAAAGGTGGCTACAACAGGCGGTAAGCCAGGTGCTGATGACCAAGTACGAACTCACGTTCGAGGAATACAGCTATGGCTTCCGGCCGCAGAAGAACATCCATAAGGCGGTGACGCAAGCCCTGAAATACATCAACGATGGGTATCAGGACATCGTGGACATTGATCTTAAAGGGTTTTTCGACGAGGTTGACCACTCGATCCTTCTACAGTTCATTTACCAGCGGGTAAAATGCCCGACTACCTTACGGCTTATCCGAAAATGGCTCCGTGCACCGATCCAGATCAACGGAAAACTGCACAGACGTAGAAAAGGAGTTCCTCAGGGTTCTCCGCTCAGCCCATTGCTAAGCAACATCCTTCTGGATGTTCTCGATAAGGAGCTGGACAGGAGAAACCTGAAATATGTCCGTTATGCTGACGACTTCAGCATCTACACCAAGTCAAAGAAGGAGGCCAGAAAGGTGGGTAACGAGATTTACCTCTTTTTGAGGGACAAACTCAGGTTGCCCATCAACAGGGAGAAAAGTGGCATCCGAAGACCCTCTAACTTCGAGCTGTTGGGACATGCATTTGTACCGACATATCAGAAGGGGGACAAAGGAAAATACCAGCTGGTGGTGAAAAAGAACAGTTGGGAATCACTCAAGCGAAAGCTCAAACAGATTACCAAGAAAACCAGACCGTATAGTTTCGAGGAACGGCTTGGCAAACTCCGGGAGGTCTGGATGGGATGGGTGAACAACTACCGGTTGGCAAGTATTCATGCCAAACTCAAACAGATCGATGAGTGGCTGAGGAACCGACTTCGCTACTGCATTTGGCACGACTGGAAGAAGCCGGAGCGGAAACGTAAAAACCTAATCCGATTAGGTGTAGACCAAGACCATGCCTATGCATGGAGCAGGACCAGAAAAGGTGGATGGGCTGTAGCCCAGAGTCCGATTTTGATAACCACTATCACTTTGTCCCGCCTGAGAAGAAAAGGATACGAATCCATGCTTTCCTATTACCTCAAATCGCAACCCACAATCCAGTGAACCGCCGTATACGAGACCCGTACGGTCGAGTAGGTCAGGGGGATTACTCCCCCTTTCCCCTCCA
>NZ_WNKF01000004.1 GCF_010119225.1 Cyclobacterium roseum
GAGCTACGAACACCCTTATATTCACTTAAATTCCTTATATGGTTAAAAAAAAGGGGAACCATATAAGCGATATAAGGGCATGGAAGGAGCTACGAACACCCTTATATTCACTTAAATTCCTTATATGGTTAAAAAAAAGGGGAACCATATAAGCGATATAAGGGCATGGAAGGAGCTACGAACACCCTTATATTCACTTAAATTCCTTATATGGTTAAAAAAAAAGGAACCATATAAGCGATATAAGGGCATGGAAGGAGCTACGAATACCCTTATATTCACTTAAATTCCTTATATGGTTAAAAAAAAAGGAACCATATAAGCGATATAAGGGCATGGAAGGAGCTACGAATACCCTTATATTCACTTAAATTCCTTATATGGTTAAAAAAAAAGGAACCATATAAGCGATATAAGGGCATGGAAGGGGCTACGGTCAGCTTATATTTTCTTAAATACCTTATATGGTTTAAAAAAAAATGTAATAATCTAATATTTTTTATGAGAAAGGCTTAATTTTATTTGGATCCATAATTTTGAAGGCATGAGGATAACCAAGCGTTTCTTAACGGACCTGGTATATCAGGTCAATGGGGCCGCCATAGAGGTCCATAAAGCCCTCGGACCCGGGCTTTTTGAAAGTGTTTATCAAAAATGCATGATTCAAGAGTTTCGCCTGAGAGGCCTACACTTCCAGTCCGAGATACGGGTACCCGTAAACTACAAGGGCCACACCCTTGAAACAGCGTTGCGCTGTGATTTTTTTATTGAAAACATTCTGGTTGTGGAGCTAAAAGCCGTAGAAAAGGTATTACCTGTTCACGAAGCCCAGCTTATCACCTACATGAAACTTCTGAATTCCCCAGAAGGCTTGCTAATCAATTTTAATACCAGCCATATTTTTAACGAAGGCCAGAAAACCTACGTGAATGAACTATATAGAGATCTCGAGGATGAGTGATTGAAAAACTAAAAGGAAAAAATCTAACAACAGGCTACATGGTTTAAAAAAAATGGAACCATATAAGGGATATAAGGACATGGAAGGGCCTGCGAACAAGCTTATATTTTCTTAAATAACTTATATGGTTTTAAAAAAAAGGGGAACCATATAAGCGATATAAGGGCATGGAAGGAGCTACGAACACCCTTATATTCACTTAAATTCCTTATATGGTTAAAAAAAAGGGAACCATATAAGGGATATAAGGACATGGAAGGGGGCTCCAAACACCCTGATATTCCCTTAAATTCCTTATATGGTTTAGAAAAATTGAAACCATATAAGGGATATAAGGACATGGAAGGGGCTCCAAACACCCTGATATTCCCTTAAATTCCTCCCATGTGGGAAAAGCCGCCTGCCAACGGTGTAACAAACGCCCCTATGCCCACCTGATCGCTGAGATAAATCGGCTGATCGCCGATGGGGTGCACCGGGCCAAACCTTCCGCAATACGAAGAATAAAGCTTTTGACAGTTTCTACCAAAAATATTTCCTAACTTACTGAGTATCTATTCACTTGTGCTGATTTGGTTTTTTACGATCAAAACTCCCATTTCCTGATCACCTAACGATAAACGACCATGAATAAAATAATCGTAGGAATGCTTGCCCTTGGTTTGGTTGCCGTATCCGTACAGGCGCAGCAGGCAGATGTGAGAGCCGCTAAGCGAGCACTGGCCGCATACAATCTCGATCCTCATGCTTCTAAAGAAAGGCTTCGCGAAGCAATCGAGGCCATTTTGCCGGAGCCTACTGGTGAAGATGTTTCCGATCCGAAATACTACATCCTGAAAGGGGAAATATTGAACACGCTGGCGACACAGATCGTAACTGTGAAACAGACCGGCCTGGGTTCTCTAGAGGAACTTCCGCAGGTAGACGGGGTAGCGCTAAAGGCTTTTAAAGCCTTGACAACGGCTGTGGAAAAGCATGCGCAAGCTGTAAATTCGCCTGGTTATCTTCTTCGGGACGCGATAAAAGGTATCCAAGAAGCGCAAGCCCACCTGTACAACTTTGGGGTATACGCCTTCGAAGTCCAGGACTACGGATCGGCTTATCTACACTTCTCGTTGGGTCTGGCTTCCCATGAAATCCTAAAGAAAGAAGGCCAGGGAAGCGTGTTGGATGATGCTTACGCCATGATGGACCAGAAATACATTACGGGCCTGGCGGCCCTTAACAACCAGATGCCCGAAGCGGCCAAGCCGCTTTTTGAAGAACTCTACCAGGCGAATTACGATAATCCAGCTATCTATGAAGCCTTGTATACCGTCCATGCCAGCGGCGAAGCCGCTAACTTGGATGCCGCCTATTGGTACCTGAAGACCGGTCGGGAAAGATATCCCGATGACGCATCCCTGCTGTTTGCCGAAATCAATCACTTCCTGAAACAAAACCGACTCGATGAACTCATTGATAAATTGAAAACGGCCATTATCCGAGAACCAAACAACCCGGCACTCTATATCACGCTGGGCGGCGTATACGATAACTTGTACCAGCGCGAATCCGCTTCCGGAAACAGCGACAGGGCAAGTAATTACTTCGACCAAGCCTTCAATTATTACAATCAGAGCCTGGAAAAAGATCCAACCAATTTCGACGCACTGTATAGCACCGGTACCCTGTACTACAACCGCGCTGCTACCCTGACCATGGCACTCAGTGAACTGTCCTCCGACAGTAGCACGGCGGGTATGGAGAAATACGAAGCCATGGAAGCCGAGGTATTCGCTGCATTTGACAAGGCGCTTCCTTATTTCCAGAAGGCGGAAAGGGTCAATCCGAACAGCGTTGAGACGCTCATTGCGCTAAAGGAAATTTACGCCAGAAATAATGAACCGGAAACTTCCAATGCCTTAAACGAGCGCCTGGAGAACCTGCAGCATGGCGGCACCAATGAAACCTCTTTCTTCAATGGTTTCTAAAATACCTTATCGGGTTTAAAAAAAGAGGAACCATATAAGGGATATAAGGACATGGAAGGGCCTGCGAACAACTTATATTTTCTTAAACACCTTATATGGTTTAAAAAATAGGGAACCATATAGGGGCATATTAGGGGTTTCATTAAATTTAATTTTCTCAAGTTCCTTAATACAGTGTAAAAATGTTATTCCATATTCGAATACGGAATATTCACGATTATCAAACCAGGATAGCTTTGATTTAAGCACCAATTTGCTAAGGTTATATTTTTGCCTTCATAAAAAAATACGAACCCCTAGCTGATTTTATGCTGCATTAATTCCGCCAGGCTGTTGGTAAAGGGAAAGACTTCATCGGCGAGAGCGGGGGTTTGGGAGATTTCCGGATTGAGGCGTATAAGGGCGGCCGTTAATTCGGATTCTACCAATACTTCATTCACCCCCCGCTGAATTTCATGGGTGGATTTTGTATTCCCAGGCAGTCCCATAGCCCACTTTTTCTTCCTGCACACCAGAGGCATTCAAATTCACCCCACCTAGCTGGTGGATAATGTAATGTTCTACGCTATCGAGGTCATTAAATCCCATCAGCCACTTTGTGTGTTATTTAGCATATCCGTTTTTTGAGTTCCTCCACGGCAAGGTTTCGTTCTCGTGCTTTACCTACCCTGAGCGCATCGCACAGCGCCATTACTTCATAAAAAGCCTGATCTTTGAGGCAGGCCGCTGGCACACTTGGATAGAGAGGCTCAATGGCCTGACCTCTCACATTACCTTTATGGTGAGGCCAAACATAAGGCACATCACTCATGATCTCGTTGCTTAGCGGAGGTGCGGCATGGGCAGTAGGCACGCCTCTTGCCAATGCACCGGGCTGCTGAGGATATACATAGCGCAGCCCATATTGCAAAAAATCCATTGTCGCCTGTCGCATTACCTGCTTTTTGTTTTGAAAAAGCAACCCGGCAATGGACGAGCGATTAAGACTCTCGCTTACCTCACTTGCGCTTATCTCCAATTCCTGAGAAAGATCTTTCATGGTCCAGGCTTGCTCGTGTTTGATGGCGATTTTGAGTAAGATAACGATGTCCTGAGGCCGCATGCCACTGTGCTTTTTCATTGAATGCGTGTTTTGCTTTCAAGTAAAGATAAGATTTAAATTCTTAATTCGCGAATCGCGAATTGCAATAAATCAAAAAATGTGTATTTATAACTCCGATGCCTTTTATATGATTTACAAATAAATTGCTTGCTCGTAATCTCTTTTGGGGATTTGTACAGCAGTATTCTGACTTCCTTCAAATTTTGCAGACACATATCTTTGTGGGTAGATCATTCGTTTTGACATTTACGATTCGAGGAATGAAGGGTAGCTAATGGAATATTCCACGTTTGTTTTTACTATTATCTTTTAAAAATATCCCTTAAATGTTATAGGGACTGATGTGCAAATCGTGTCCAAACCTCCATTTTTAAGAAACATTTTTGCATCTTTTTCAAAGTTAAATAACCGGTACAAGTAATAGTCATTCGATTTTTGTTTTGAGAACTGCAACTCATTTCTAGAGAAAAAAAATGGCGTTTCCTTTCCCAGTTTGGTGGTCTTAACTTCGATGTACTTATCGGTGCCATTTGGGTTTTTTGAAAGAATGTCAAAGCCGGTTCCATCTCCCTCTTCCTTTGAAATCCACTTTACTTTATCAGCCAGATTTTCTCTCCCTGAAATCGTGAGTTGCCATTTTTCATATTCTATGACCATTTCTTCTCCCAGTAAGCCCAGATTCCTGTTTTTCTGTTCCTTTTCTAAATAATTAATTTTGATTGGGTTTCTGGTATAGGCCGGTGATGGTTCCTCAAATTTGTTAATTCCGGAGGGAGCTTCTACTATTAAGTTTTTAAAATTCTTTTTCGTTGATGTTTGATTTATTTCCTTTTCTGCAAATTGCTTGAATTGTTCCTCTATTGACTGATGATCTTTGAGATAACCAATTACTATTTCTTCTAATATCATCTGATAATTATAACGTGGTAAATACCCCTTTAGGTAAGGCTGACCAAGGTTGATCAAAACGGCACTGATGTTCTGGTGCTTAAATTCAATAGACCCTTCAGAACGACTTGAAAGCAAAGGCAGCAATTTTTTCCTGTGCTCTGACTTCTTGTATTCCTGACCGGACAATTCTTTTTTAAGCATGCTGAAATAATCAGCTACAATCAACTCCACTTCGATGTTAGACCATGCGCTCATTTTTTCTTTTAACTAAACTAACAGAAAGGGAAAACTGGTTTTTGAAGGAATTCCATATCCAGCATTTCCGGTTTGGTATCCTTCCCATTGATCCGGCTCATGTTATAGCTTCTTATTTCCGGTTCGTGAACGTCTGCCATGATAAAATTAATTTGTCTTACTGAAATACGGGTGTCTTTGAAATACCAAGGATGGAAGGCGTTAGCTACCCCTAATTTGTTTCGTATTCTAGTCCCGGGAATTTTTCAGTGAATTTATTGATAAGTTTGTATATGTTGCCGATTCCCCAATTTCTTGCAACATAATACCCTTCTCCTTTATAAATGAGCTCAGGAGCCTCATTTGCTCTGTATTTTCGGTACTTAATTTCCGTGTCTGTAAAATCTTCCTTTTTCTTTAACAGAAAAAAACTGCAACTTTTGTCCTCCCTTAAAAAGCTGATAACATTGTCGTCAATAAGGCCTTTGGCTTCCAGCAAGTTAATGGTCTGAAGTCCAATGTCAGATTTTTTAAAATTTCTGCTAAAAATTTCCCCATTGTATTTTAGGTTATAGGTACTTCGATCTCTGTCAGAGGATAAACTGTCCAGGGCTTCTTTAATATTTTCCCTTGTATCTTTTTCCTGTTCCGGATCAGAACTAATAGCGTACAGGGACGCCAATATTAATTTTTGATTTTTTTCCCAAAAACTGGATAATAGTTTTCTTTCCTCATTACCGAGTGCCATAATTAATTCCTGTTTGTGTCCATCAGCTTCTTCGTTAATCGAAGGTTGACTTAAGGATTTTAAATATTCGGTTAATATATTCTCTGTACGCGCTGAAATATTTTGGTTTAATGCGGGTTCAATCAAGTAATCTACAATAGATTGGTAATTAACTTGAATAAACTCTTTGCAGTTACATTCTGGCTCGGTTAGTTCTATTAGTTCAAGCGTTGAGATAGGGGTTAAGTAAATATAGATGACAATATTGTCCTCATTTTCTGAAGGATTAAAGTATCTGAAGTAGCTGTTCGTTTGGTCGTTGTTCTCTCTGCTTTCAACTTTATTTTCAATAACCAATCGTATGTTCTTCGTTTTTCCCGCAATTAAAAGGGTCAATTCAATATAGATGTCAAGTCTCCCAAAATTTTTAATCGAGTATTCTGGCTTAACGTAAAGCCTTTCAATGAAGTAGTCCTCTGTCACAAAAGAATTGAAAAGGTCGCGGTGCTTGCTTTTTAGCTTATCACTGCTAAATTTCAAAATAATGTCTAAAAATTTCTTGATCGGAAATTCGCCCAAATTATGGCTCTCCAGGTTCCCTAACAACCAGGCAAGAAATCCGCTATGGCTGATTTCCCTTCGGCTAACGCCCAATATTTCTGAAAATGACTTGGAATAGTAAAAGTTTTCCAACTTTTGGAAGTCGGGGTCATTCTTAAATTTTATAATCTCATCCCTGATTTGATCTATCGTGAAATTATCTGTCATTACTCTTTTCGATTCATCCTACTTGCTTACCCCCCAAAAACATTCCCAGGTAGCTTACTGCTTACAAAGCACCAGATCTTCCCAACTTCATTAGTCAAAAAATCCTGCATTTCCTCCCGTAAATTCCCTAACAAGATAGGGGAAATTTTTAGAACGGGGAAGTTGATGGGCCGGAAAAATTACCCCGCGACGCATCCCCAAAAGAGCTTATCGAAATCGTGCTAGGGACTACCTTCAATATCTGATCATTTTAAAGCCGGGAATAATAGCCCCAGTCGCTATTTTTTGGCCAACCTCAAAATAGAATTCCATTCATTGAGGGCTTCATCCAGGCGGGTAAATGCCTGGTTTCAGCTATTCAGCCACTTCTTAAAATCTGCGGAACGGTCGATGCTTACGATGGCGTCGAAAGGATCCTCGGTTTTGGGATTAAGTTCCAGCTTTACCCGGCCCCGGGAGTACGCCACCATGCTCGAAATGGCATCCATCTGGACCAGGTACTTTCGGTTGATCCGAAAAAAACAAGCGGGATCTAGTAGGGCTTCCAGCTTGTCGAGCGAATACTCCAGGGGAAAGCGACTTCCATCATGGGTGCGGATAAAAATACTTTTGTCCAACACAAAAAAATAGGCAATTTCTTCCACGTCCACTTTCTTGAGTTTTTCGCCTATTTGGATCAGGAAGCGTTTTTTATAGTCGGGTTGCCGCCCCTGCATCTGCGCCAACAGGGAATCGAAATCAATTCCCAGTGCCGATTTCATCTCCCGGTACTTTTGGAGGCTCTGGATCAGATCAGTCCTCCGGATGGGTTTTAAGAGGTAGGAAATACTGTTGAGCTGAAAGGCCCGGATGGCATATTGATCGTAGGCGGTAGTAAAAATGATGGGGGTGCTCACCTCCACCCGGTCGAAAATGCTAAAGCTAATCCCATCGGAAAGCTGAATATCAAGGAAAATAAGGTCTACCCGATTTTGCTGCAACCAACGGACCGATTCTTTGATGGAGCCCAGTTTGGCCATAATCCGAATATCCGCTGCGGTTTCCAACAATAGCGATTCCAGTTTCTCGGCCGCTATTTGCTCGTCTTCTATAATTAATACTTTCAGGCTATTCACCATCGATTAATGGAAGTTTTGCGATATAATAGTCGGTTTGCACAACGAAAGCGGGCTCTTCGGAACCTATCATCGCATACCGCTTAGTCAAATTTTTCACTCCCAGACCCGTGGAATGCCCCATGGATATCTTGGGCTGCAGATTATTTTTGACGATAAGGTAATTCCCCTGGCTGAAAATATCAATGCTCAGCGGCATGGATTCGTTAATTACGTTATGTTTGATGGCATTCTCAAGCACTACCTGCAGGGATAAGGGAGGGAGGAAAAATTTCAGTAGAGAAGCCGGGACATTAATGGAGTAGACCAGGTAATCCCCGTAGCGAATTTTCTGCAAAAACAGGTAGGAACGCATAAAATTCAGCTCTTTTTCCAGGGTGGCGACCGGCTGCTCAATGGTCTCCAGCACATAGCGGTAAATATGCGAAAACTCATCGATAAACTGCTGGGCCTTTTGGGTGTCTTTGTTTACCAGACCCGACAATACGTTCAGGCTGTTAAACATAAAATGGGGGTTTATCTGGCTTTTCAAAACCTCAAACTTGATTTGAGATAGCTCTTCCTCCAGGTTTTTGGCCATTTGTTCGACGCGCTTGTGTTGCGTAAAAAACAGCCAACCTTCGAGAATGGAGGCCATTAGGATGTTAACCACGCTAAATATCAATGCGTTGCTTATATAAACTCCACGTAATTCTTCAGCATAGGGTGATACGAAGTGGGCAAACGAGGTAAAAGCGACGGAAACCACCATTGCTACGCTTACTGAAAAGACCAATTGAATTAGTATCCGCTTGAAAGTGGCCAGGCTCCATGGGCTCACCCGGTTCAGAAAACGAATAAAAAACAAATTGGAATAGGCCAATAAAAATCCGGCAATAAGGGTAAATACCAGTCCACGGAATAGCCGGTAAAGAAAGTATCCGAAATCAGACAACACATGATAACCCGAGAAGTGATTGTAAAGAATGATGATCAATTGCACCCCCAAAGAAAAACCGATTAAAAACTGCAGGAGGTTTTTGAAGGATAGTAATTGATGGATCGACTTTACGTTCATTAAGGATATCTGATTTCCTGTCAAAGATAAAATGATTTGTTTTGTCTGGCTTCCTGGTGAGAAAAGAATTGATTCCTTCCCTTCAAAAAAGGAAAAGAAACCGGATTGTGCTTCCTAATCCGGCTTCCATCCCTTCCTATTTTAAAATCGCTTGACCAAGCCTATCCGAACGGAGACATATTGGAAGTTTAGTTCGGTACGGACACCCTCAACATCTGCATCTCGGTTGAGTACATTGAATTTTACTCCCGGGGTCAAACTCCAGTTGGTTCCGATGGGCAGATAAATGCCTCCGGCCAACTGCCAACCCAAGCCGTGACCGGTATCGTTGATAATTTCCCCATCGCTGTTTTCGATTTCGATGTGGTTGTACAATCCTCCGGCTCTTACAAAGTAATGTACTGGCGAATTCCCAAAAGGGTGCCGGAATTGGAAGCCGAAAACATAGCCGGTTTCCTCAAAATCCACTTCATTTCCAGCAAACGATTCGTCCGCGCCAAATCGGTTCCAGCCCCAGCCTGCATAGGCACCCAAGTGCGGCATAAACCGATAATGTAAGATTCCTTCAAACCCAAAGCCGGTGTTCAGGCTGGTTCCACCTGGTTTTTGCGTTGCGACAGATACGCCGCTGTTGAGCTCAAAACCAAAACGTTTTTCGTTTTCCTGCGCATACGTGCTACCAGTCAATACCGCAAGAAAAAGCAGTGTAAATAATCCTTTAGTACTCATCGTTCCATTTTTTATAGGTTGATAATCAATTAACTATGAGACAAAAGTAGCTGCCGGCGTCCCGGGAATTAAATAAAGGATGCTAAGTGTGTTGTTTATCTGTGCGAAGTTGTAAATGATCCGGTTGAACGTGTTTTGGTCGCTAAAATAAAGCCCGTGCCAGCCAAAATCCCGAGCACTAATCATCAGGTAACGAGGTTATTTGGTTCCTTTCACCACAGATTCACGGCATTTTTTTCTTGATTTATTTGTGTTAGTCTGAGTAATCCCTGGTTAGTCGTTTTCTGATAAAAACTACAACAAAAAATGGGGAACCATATAAGGCATTGAAGGTCATGTAAGGTGGTTTGCAACCACTGCAGTGCTCTTATAGTTCTCCGATGGTTCCAATTCTTTTTAACGTATAGGAATTTAAGCTCTCATTAGTCCGTGCGCATTTGCTTCTATGCCCTTATATCACTTATATGGTTTTTTTGTGCTTTTTTATCTGTGCTAACCTGAGTAATCCGTGGTTAATCTTTTTCTGGTATAAAACTAAAACCTTAAATGGATAACCATATAAGGCATTGAAGGTCATGTAAGTTTGTTTGTAGCCACTGCAATACACCTATATATTTTCCCTATGGTTCCAATTATTTTTAACCATATAGGAATTTAAGCTCACATAAGTCTGCTCGCATTCCCCCTTATAAGGCCTTATATCACTTATATGGTTTTTTTGTGTTTTTTTATCTGTGCTAACCTGAGTAATCCGTGGTTAGTCTTTTTCTGATAAAAACTAGAACAAAAAATGGGGAACCATATAAGGTATTTAAGGTCATGTAAGGTTGTTTGTAGCCACTGCAATGCACCTATATATTTTCCCTATGGTTCCAATTATTTTTAACGTATAGGAATTTAAGTGCGCATTAGTCTGCTCGCATTCCCTTCTATGCCCTTATATCACTTATATGGTTTTTTCCCATGTTTATCTGTGCTACTTGTTGTGCATAAAATTATTCCGTAGCAGCCTCATACGCCTCCTTACCGCCCACTACCGGGAGCTGCAGGGAGCTTTTGTCCAGGTCTACCGTCAGTTCGGTGCCGGGGTCGGGCCAGAGGGTGAATTCCTTGTCGCTGGAAAAGATCAGCAAGCCGATCTGCTGCCCCCGGGGAATTACCTGATCGTCGGGCTGCAGTTCGAACGATAATGTGTAAAACCTGCCCGGTTTCAACGGCTCGCTTTCGGTTAAGGAACGATGATTTTGCGGATCGGCCCAGCCCCGGGTGATGATATTGTCGGTAATCTTTGCATTTTTCCCTTCGTTCCAGGGCAAGGATACCAGCCAAACAGAAAGGTTGGCCGCCGCCTTGCTGGACGCCACCCGTATGCTCATCTCGGCCAATCCCGACAGGTGCAAGTCCTCCTGAAGTTCCGGGCTTACAAACAACAGCCGGTGATCGGTCAACTCCGCCCTGGCCAGGGAGGCTCCATCAAATGAAAAGTTATCGACCAAGGTCTCTTTACCCTGTCGGGCGGGTTTCTCCAGGTGCAGCTTTCCGACTGCCGGAGCGGCTCCTTCCAAAAAAAGCGACACGGCTTCCGATTGGGGATGGGGGTAGGCTTCATAGGGGCTGGGATTGTCTTGAGGATCTCCTTCCCGGACGATCCATACTTTCGGATCTTCCTCCACCTCATTTTCTATACCATGCAGGTAGCGGGTAAACCAACGGTTCATCATCCGCATGGGCGGGGGGCCCCCATGCCCATCCTGATGGTAATACAACTGCACCGGCAGGCCCATGGATTCGGCCTTTTTATAGATGCGGTAACTGTGTTCGGGCATCACGTTCCAGTCATTGAAGCCATGGGACATCAGCATGGCGGCCTTCATGGGCTCCATCTGGTTCAGGTAATCCCGACCGGCCCAAAAATCGTTGTAATCGCCGGTGACCCGGTCCATGCCTGCTTTCATTTCGGTATCGCGGATACGGGCATTGTTTCCGGCACGTTTGGCCGTATCCCCGCTGTGAATGAAATCGTACAGCACGTCAATATCTTCTCCCAGGTACCCGCCAGGGGATCGCACCAGCCCATGGGAGCGGTAATAGTGGTAGTAGGAGGTATTGGGGGCAATGGGAATGATAGCCTCCAGCCCCTCCACTCCGGTGGTGGCCGCCGCCAGGGGAATGGTGCCGTTATAAGAAGTGCCGGTCATGCCCAACTTGCCCGTGGACCAATAGGCCTCCACGAGTTCCCCGCCTTGAGGCTGGGTATAGCCTTTGGCCCGCCCACAGAGCCAATCGATCACGGCTTTGGGGGCAAGGGATTCGTTTTTGCCACCCACGGTGGGAGCACCCTGGGAAAGGCCTGTGCCGGGGGAAGAAGAATGCACCACGATATATCCCCTGGGAACCCAGGTTTTGATGTGGGAGTCGGAAATAAAGGGCCGGTTATTGATGGGAGTTACTTGAGGAGAGACCCTTTCTTCCGGCGGGGAACCCAGTTCGTGACGCACATCCCAAAACAGGCCGTCCACATCCGGTGCCACCCCGGCAAAATAGGGGCTGCTCACGTAAATGACCGGAAGCTTCAAGCCCTGGTATTCGGTCTGGTAGGGGCGGGTCACGGCCACGTGCATGCGGTCGGGTCGGCCATCGGCATCAGAATCGAATTCCGTCTCTACCCAGAGATCGTGCCGCACCCATCGGGCGGGATCCATGAAAGCAGGTACTTCCTGGGCCTCCCCGTTTATGAAATAAGGTTTTGCCTCCGATTGGGCGGAGAGGGGTTGGACAATAAGACCGCTTGCCAGTAGGAGACAAAGGATCAGTAGGGGCTGTAAGCTTTTCGATCGGTTGTTCATGGCTTAAAAATAGGAATTTTTTGAAATAAAAAAGCCCGGCTACCAAGGCAACCGGGCTTACTTACGTTTTCCCTTGTTAATTAATTACTTCCCGGGCTTGGCGCAGGCGTATCGGGTGCCTCTAAGCCTAGTTTTGCAATCACGAGATCGGTAAATGGATCGTCGTCTCTGGTATATAAAAGGATGGGCGCCTGCCCTGCCGAATCAGAAAACACATGGGTGTAGTTATTTTCCGCGGCTACTGCATTAATGGCGTTGTATACCTTGGTTTGAACAGGTTCCAGTAGCTCCTGCAGCTTGCGCTGGTAAGAAGACTGTGCATCTTGTTCAAATTTCTGGATTTCCTGTTGCAAACTTTGAAGTTCCTGCTCTTTGGTCGCACGTGCTTCTTCGGTCATGGTTTGAGCCGACTGTTGATACGTTTGTACCTGTTGCTGAAAATTCTGACTTTTGGTTTGAATCTGCTGCCCCAGCTGATTGCTGTAATCCTGGATATCAGCATCGATTTGCTCCATCTCTGGCATCAGACTCATGATGTATTCGACATTGGTGTACCCGATTTTCAGATCTTGAGCACTGGCTACAAATCCAAAGCAAAAGAGGACTATTGCTGATAGGATGATTCTTGCTTTCATAATTGTTAAACTTTGTTAATTTTAATTGTTTTCTTCTAATCCTAATTCTTCTATGATAAAATCCGAGTAATCATGCCTTGGATCCGTATAAATAATGGACGTAGGGCTGGTCGCTTTGTCAAACAAAATGGCCAACCCGTTCCGCTTGGCTACCCGGTCTATCGCATCGTAAATGGTGGACTGCAGGGGCTGAAGCAATTCCGACTGTTTCTGGTATAATTGGCCATTTTCGCCGAATATTCGATTGTTGAAGGCTCTGGCTTCCTGTTGTTTTTCCCGGATCAATGCCAACCGCTCCTGATACATCTCGTCTGTCAATAAAACCTGCTCTCCCTGTAGGTCACTATACATTTGCTGGATTTCATCTTCCAAATTTTGTGCCTCTTTTCGCCACTCCGTACTTACCGCCTCCATTTCCTCCTGAATCTTCTTGTAGTCCGGATGTTTGTTCAGAATATATTCGGTATCTACATAGCCCATTTTCTGCGCTGACAGGAGCATGGGGAAAAGGGAAAGCAAAAGTAACAATTTCAGCGATTTTTCCATAATTATCTGAATTGTTGCCCGATGGTAAAGTGGAACATGCCGCCACTTGGCCCTGGATTGGGATTGGCAAGGGTTGGCACTTCGTCAAATCCATAGCCCCAATCAATTCCCAGCAGGCCGAAAGCCGGCATAAATATCCGGGCACCAAAGCCGGCAGATTTTTTCAGGTCATACGGATTGTAGTCGGCATAGTTGCCCCAGTTGTTTCCCGCTTCGGCAAAGCCCAGCAGGAAGATGGTAGCCGAAGGATTGGGCGATACCAGAAACCGCAGCTCCATTACGTGCTTGTTATACACCACCCCTCCGTAAGGAATGGGGGCATTGGCTTGTCCACGGAACTCTCTTCCCGGGGTGATGGACTGATTTTCATACCCGCGAAGTCCTACGATTTCCTGTCCAAGCGCAAAGTTATTCATGTTCATTCCATCGCCTCCCAGTACAAAGCGCTCCAGCGGAATGATACCGATCCGATCTCCGTAGGAACCTACAAAACCCAGGTGGGTTCGGGCACTGAGCACCAGCTTATTCGATCCGAATAATGGGGTATACAGCGAGGCATCAAACATCCACTTATGGTATTCCAGCCACTGGTATTTTTCCTCGTCCTGAGATTCCTGATTGATGTTCGGATTCATAGAGGTATAGGGTGGCGTAAGGGTCGCACTCAAGGTAATATTGGAGCCAAAACGAGGGTAAATGGGGTTATCAATGTTGTTTCGGGCAATGGTGGTGTTTAGCGCGATACTTCGGGCCGTACCGGTATTATAGCTCAGGCCGAAGAAATTACCGTATTCATCAAAATCGTAGACCTGAAACTGCAGGCTATTACTGACCTGGAAGTAATCATCCGGCCAGGTAACCCGCTTGGCCAGCCCGATGGTGGCACCGGTAATCTTGAAAGAACCCAGTTCCTGCCCGAAATTATTCCGGTTGAAGAAATCGATCTGCCGCTGCACCGAATGGTTAAAGCTAAAGCTAAGGGCATTCGGCTTCCTTCCTCCAAACCAGGGCTCGGTGAAGGACATGCTGTAGTTCTGAAAGCTACGGCCGTTTGCCTGTACCCGCAGGGAAAGCTTCTGCCCATCTCCTACCGGCAGGGGTCGCCACTTCGAGAAGTCCTTGATATTTTTGATGGAGAAGTTATTGAAGGTCAGTCCTACGGTACCGACGAAGCCAAACAAGCCTCCCCAGCCTCCGGAGAGTTCGATCTGATCGTTTGGCCGCTCTTCCAGTCGGAAGGTGATGTCCACGGTGGCATCCTCAAAATTGGGACGCATGTCCGGCTCGATGTTTTCCGGGTTGAAGTAGCCGATCTGGGAAAGCTCCCGGATGGTTCGGACCAATGCACTTCTGTCAAATTTCTGCCCCGGGAGTATGCGGATTTCCCGCATGACCACGTGGTCACTGGTCCGCTCATTACCTTCGATGGAAACGCTGTTTACCGTTACCTGCGGCCCTTCAAATATCCGCATCTGAATGTCAATGGAATCGGCCTGCACGTTTACTTCTACCGGATCAATGGTAAAAAACAGGTACCCATTGTCCTGGTAAAGCGAACTGACATCATCCCCTCGTTGAGGGTCGTAGTTCAGCCTTTTGTCTAGTTTTTCCTTGTCGTAGACATCCCCTTTGTTGATACCTAATTTGGCCTGAAGTTCTTGATCGGAATGAATGTAATTCCCCGAGAAGGTGATGTTTCGGTAATAATATTGCTGCCCTTCTTCTATGTCAATATCGATATTGATCCGGCTGTCGTCAAAGCGATATACGCTATCTGAAAGGATTTCGGCATCCCGGTACCCGCGACTGTTATAAAAATCAATGATCGCATCTTTATCATCCCGGTAGTCGCTTCGGACAAACTTGGACCCGTTAAAGAAGTTGAGTTTAAAATTTTTGTTGATGTATTCCCTGATCTGATCTTCCGTGACGGGGTTTCGTTTGGCAATGGCATTTCCCACGTTTTTTGGGCTGGCATTAAGCAATCTGGAAACCAGGTCTTTAAAAATATACACCCGCGCATGTTCGTTGGTCCCTTTCATCTTTTTCTTGATACGGGGAGCCGCGATGTTGTCATTTCCTGCAATGCGAATTTCGTTGATTCGTACTTTGCTCTTCTTTTCCACGTCAAAGCGCAGCTTGACGCTATTGGGCAGGGTGGTGTCGCGTTCCTGAATTACTTTTACTTCTGCATTCAGAAAGCCTTTGCCTACAAAATATTCACGAATATTCCGCTCGGCGGTGTTCAGAACATCGTCCCTTACCACTCTCCCGCGGATATTTACCTTGTCCTCCAGTTCACCCTCCTGAGTTTGGTTGACGCCGGAAAACTCTACCCGGCTGAAGCGGGGTCTTTCGGTCAGGTCCAGGAGCAGGTAGATGTCATCGCCTTCGATTTTGGTTACCAGGATTTTTACATCCCCGATGATTCCCTGGGACCACAGTTTTTTGAGGGCTCCGGAGATGGCATCTCCGGGAACGGTAATCTCGTCATCTACCCGAAGTCCTGCCAGGGAGATGATGGCCGTTTCATCCAGGGTACTCAGGCCCACTGCTTCTATTCCGGCAATCCGATAGGTTTTTGGATTGGAATAGTCCAAATCTATAATATCCACCGGCTCCTGACGGCTAAACCGGCTTTGTCCCAATCGAATCTGGGCTTCTGCCACTCCGGTCACTAGCAGCAAGTAAATAATCAGTAAATAGTTTCTCATTTCAAACGATAAGTTTAACTCCTAATCCCGGGGACTAGAAAGCTGTAATTACCCGAAAATACAGTTTTCTTTTCGGGCGTTTGTTGTCATTAGGAGGGCTTAATCTGGGCACCGGTTTTGCCAAACCTTCTTTCCCTTTTCTGATAGGCCAAAATGGCTTCATGCAGGTGTTTTTTTCGAAAATCCGGCCACAATACCTCTGTGAAGTAAAGTTCGGTGTATGCCAGCTGCCACAACATAAAGTTGCTGATCCTGATTTCACCACTGGTGCGAATCAACAACTCGGGATCGGGAATTCCGCTGGTATTCAGAAAGGAAGCAATCGTTTCCTGGCTGATTTCCTTTTCCGGAAATTCCCCGCTGACTACTTTTTTGACAATTTCCCGTACCGCCTGGGTGATTTCCCAGCGTCCGCTGTAGCTAAGGGCCAGCACGACTGTCATACCGGTATTGGCCGCCGTCTTTTCCTTCCCCAGGGACAGGTGTTCCCTGCATTTTCCCGGGAGGCTTTCGGTATCGCCAATGGTGCTCAGGCGAATGTTATTCTCCATCATGGTGGGCACCTCATCAGTAATGGCCTGCACCAGGATTTCCATCAATGCATCCACTTCTTCCTTTGGTCGGGACCAGTTTTCGGTAGAAAAGGCGTACAAGGTAATGTATTTCACTCCCAGTTCGGCAGCCCCCTCAATGGCATCTCGTACCGCCGCAATGGCATTCCGGTGACCGAAGATGCGCATGGCTCCCTTCTTCTGAGCCCATCGTCCATTGCCATCCATAATTATGGCTATGTGTTGAGGGATCTTCCCCTTATCAATCACTTCCTTCATTCCTATGTACGGTTCCAATTTGTAATGAATCACAAAAATGACACTTCTTTTTCAAAAATTCTATCCTGCGGTCAATTATTGTAAGGATAGCATTTTATCTGATGGAAGGAATAGCTGATCGTAACTCCTAAAAAATAGTACCAGTCGCGGTCTGAAAGGTTGCCAAAATTGATGGCATTGGGATCCAGTGCCGGACTTCCGGTGCCGGGATCGGTACGAAAACGGGGAAGTGCATTGGGGTCTGTGCTTATTTTATCCAGGTTGTCGGAAAAGGTAGCCTTGGCGCCTCCTTCAATGGATAACAACATCCGGTCCTTTAGCTTGTACTTAATGCCCATGCCAAAGGGTATAATGGCCGAAGTCATCCGGTAACTACCCGGCTGGGGGTCTGCGGAATAGGACTGTCCATCTCCGAAGAAGGTACCTACACCCAATCCAAGAAACCCAAACGGGGAAAATCGGGAAGGGGTCTGGTGGTTCATGTAATCCAAAAAATGGAATTCCATGGTCGCCGCCAGTTCTACCATGGTGCCGGTGAAATAGGCATTGCGAACCGCAGCCACCGGATCAATGGGACGAATACTATCCGCCGCATTAAGCCTGCCTACGGTAAGCCCTGCTCTCAGGCTCCAGGCATTGTCAAAATTTCGTCTGCCAAACAACGTTCCCTGAATACCCAGTTGGGTGGGGTCTATGGTTCGGATGATGTCTCCGGTATAGCTGCCCGCTCCCAATCCCAGTCCTACCTCGTATTGCTGCGCATGAGCAATTAGCCCATGAAGAACCAATACGGCGGTGAAAATGATCGTGTAATACCTGGTTTTATTCAAGTCGCTGCAATTTATAAACTACCTAACGAATAAAAAACCCGTGGCAGTATCTGCCGGGTTAAATATTGTTAAAACTAATTTCGCATGTCATAGCCCCAGTTTAACTTCTGCCTCAGCGTGTCGAAGAAGCTGTAATTCGGGAACTTAACCAATTTGGCAACAAATTTTTCTTTTTTGATTTTCAACTCCACGGAAGCGTCAATGGGCGTAGACCTGGAATCTAAAGATACCAGAAATTTTTCGCTTCTCCCCTCAATATTGAAGGTGATTTCGCTGTCATCGGAAACCACTATGGGACGCACATTCAGATTATGGGGACTGACGGGGGTAATCACAAAGTTCCTGGCGATCGGTGAGATCAAAGGCCCACCACAACTCAGGGAATAGCCGGTGGATCCGGTAGGCGTGGAAACGATCAATCCATCGGACCAGTAGCTGTTGAGGTAATCCCCATCAATATAGGTATGCACGGTGATCATGGAGGAGGTGTCCCGCTTGTGAATGGTAAACTCATTGAGTCCGAAATTCAGCCCGTCAAAAAGGGGAATACTGGATTCCAAACATACCAGGCTTCTGTCCTCCAGCGCATACCTGCCCGCCAGCAAATCTTGTGCGGCCAGGGCGATTTCCTCCTTGGCAATGGTGGCCAGGAATCCCATCCGGCCGGTATTGATACCCAATACAGGCACCTCCCACGAGCCTACGCGGGAAATGGTGTCCAAAAGCGTCCCATCCCCACCAATGGAAATGACAAAATCCATCGTTTCCATTCCGGTATTATCTTCGGGAAGGACAGAAATCGATTTCCTGCTACCCGTGTCTCGAATGGATGGATAAAGACTTTCAGTAACCCAGACGCCTTGTCCCTGCTTTTCAAAAACCTGAATTAACTGCTGTATATACGCATGAAACTCCGGTAAAATGTTGATGCCGTGCAGTAGGATGTTCATGTATAATCAAATGTCTAAAAATCGAAGCAGGTTTCCCAGCCGATCCTGCTCACCGCTGACGCCGCCATCTTCCTGGTAATGATCGATAATTTTATACCCGAAGCGTTCCAGGGTTGCCTTTATATGCCTTAATTCTACCTGATCGGTTTTCAGGGTTACTTTTATTTTACTATCATCCAGCGGGTCATTGGAAATAAAGCTGCTGAGGACTTTAGCGTTTTCGGATTCGACCACCCTGGCAATGTCATACAGGCTGTAATCGGTCATAAACATGGAGAGAATCAGCACCCCGCCGGGTGTTTGAATCGAAATCGAATCGGTAAAGGCCGTTACAGCATCCTCTTCCGTAACCACGCCCTGGTATTTCATTTCTTTATCCACCACCGCTACCATGCTCACCTGGTTTTCGGAGGAGATTCTCAGCACCTCGTATATGTGTCGGTCCAACTGCACCACACAGGAAGCCGCCAGGAGTTCCACTTCGCCAATGGTTAGATCCGGGTTGTTAATGTCGTATATGATCTCGTCTGTAATGAATCCCTTGAATCCTCCCTTATCTGCCACCGGCAAAATATTCGTTCGGATTTCTTCCATCCAGGATAGGGCCATCGTCACCTTGTCTGTGAATTTCAGGGGTGGGATCAAATGATTGATAAAGTCTAGTGCCCTCATGTAGCTAAAGGTATTAAAAGGATTCGAAAAATAAAACGCCTTCCAGCCCTGCTTGGTTCAAATCCGGTAGATTCCACCGGTTTTAGGAAAAAATAAGCGGCTTTTTGCCCGGTTCGCAGCCTGAATGACTCAGCTAGTGATCAATTGCTCCTTCTTTTCTTTGGCGTACAGTGCTATCCAGTTTTGAAGGAGTTTTTCTCCGTGCTGCGTAAGATGCGCCTCGGGGTGAAATTGAAGGCCCATCAGCGGCAGGCTACGGTGGCAAAATGCCATGAGCTCTCCCCGGTCGGTTTCCAGCAATACCTCCAACTCACCCGGAAGCTCCCTCAGCTCCAGCGAGTGGTAACGGGTCACTTCAAATCGCTCCGGAAGCCCCTTCAATACCGGATGCTGGTGCTTTTGATTTACCGTAGAGACCTTGCCATGCATGGGATGCTGGCTTTTCCGGAGACTTGCCCCAAAGTACAGACCCAGTGCCTGGTGGCCAAGGCAAACCCCCAATATCGGTAACCGGTGTACATACCGGGCTGTTATCGCCATCAGGTTGCCGGCAAAGGCCGGGGTTTCCGGTCCCGGTGACAAAACCATCGCCGAAAAATCCAGGGTTTCCAAATCAGCCAGGGATACATCGTTTCGGACCACCAGCACCTCTTCCCCGGACCTTCGGAGGTAGTCCGCCAGCATGTGCGAAAACGAATCGAAATTATCAATTAACAGGATCACCAATGGAGCTGTTTACGAGTTCTTTAATAGTAGCAATGGCTGCATCGATGATGGGGGTATAGTCGTCCAGAAAGGACACCATGGCGGGCGCGATGGGTACCACCATGGGATAAATGACCGATCCCTGCCGCATTTCCTCGGGCACCTCAAACTCAAAGGAATGGGCCACCCAAATCAGCAGGCTGATCATAATGGACCATTTAAGCAATCCCAAAATGCTGCCGGCAAAATTGTCGAAGGTACCCAAAATGGTCAGGTCCAGGACTTTCTTAACCAAATAGGCCAAAATACGGATCGTGATGGTCACGGCCAGAAAGATCAGAATAAAGGCCACAAAAGGCAGCATAAACGTCAAACTCTCCACCCGCTCGGCCAACAATTCGGCACCCCAATGCATAAACCTAAACGCCAGTATAATACCAATAAAAAAGGCCAGAATAGACAAAAGACCGATAAACAGCCCCTGCCGGTATCCGCTAAAAGCCCCTACAGCCAACATGCCCAGTATGATAAGATCGATGGTGCTCAAAACCGGGATTAGGAATTAAGCAGGGCCTTGACCTTTTGCGAGATAAGCTTGCCGTCTGCCTTTCCAGCCAGTTTCTTGGTAGCTACTCCCATGACCTTGCCCATGTCCTTTGGTCCTTCTGCTCCCGTTTCGGAAAGTATGGATTTCAATTCTGCCTCCAGTTCTTCTTCCGACAGCTGCTGAGGAAGGAATTCCTGGATGACCTGCAGTTCGGAGTTTTCAAGAGCGGCAAGGTCTTCTCTACCCTGCTTTTCAAAAATCTCTAAGGAATCTTTTCGCTGTTTGGCGGCCTTGGTCAATAGCTGGACTTCGTCCTCTTCGGACAAGCCTTTGTCCCCACTCCCTTTGGTTTCTTCCAGGAGAATCAGCGATTTAATGGCTCTCAGCGCCCGCAACCGGTCCTTGTCCCGGGCCAGCATCGCTTGTTTGATCTCTTTTTCGATGTCGATTTTTAAACTCATGGTATGTTAATTTTCAGTTCGGTTTCTCTTGTGTCGAGCGACCCGAATGCGGATCAGTAATAAAAAATCAAACGCCTAAACTTCGGCCCAATTACCATTGTTTACGCAATATATTTAATTTAGTGCAAAATTAACGCATATTTGGAACATGACGAAATTAAGTGTCAACATAAATAAAATCGCCACCCTGCGAAATGCCCGGGGAGCCAATAATCCGGACCTGGTAAAAGTGGCCCTGGACGCAGAGCGATTCGGTGCCCAGGGCATCACCGTGCATCCCCGGCCGGACGAGCGGCATATCCGATACACCGATGTAATGGCCCTGAAAGACCACATACAGACGGAATTTAACATAGAAGGCTATCCTGACCGACGTTATATGGAGATCATTCGGGAAGCCCGCCCGGCCCAGGCCACCCTGGTGCCCGACCCCCCCGAAGCCATTACATCCAATACCGGCTGGGACACGGTCAAACACCAGGAAATGCTTCGAGATATCATCGCGGAATTGCACGAATATGGAGTCAGGACCTCGATTTTTATCAATCCGGAAACCAAATACTTTGAAGCGGCCAAAGCTACCGGTACCGACCGGGTAGAGTTGTATACCGAACCCTATGCCAGCGGGTATCCTCAAGACCGGGAAAAGGCAGTGGCCCCGTACATAGAGGTAGCTAAGCTGGCACGTGAACTCGGCCTGGGGCTAAATGCCGGACACGATTTGGACCTGCACAACCTGAAGTTTCTAAAAGAAAGCATTCCCTACCTGGACGAGGTGTCCATTGGCCATGCCCTGGTCTGCGATGCCCTTTACTATGGCCTGGAAAATACCATCCAACTGTACCGTAGGCAGTTGGAAGAATAAAAACAGAATAAGATGAAACTCAATTTTAAAAAAAGCGGCAAAGGCAAACCCTTTCTCATCCTTCATGGACTATTTGGATCCGCAGACAACTGGATGGGAATCGCTAAAAACCTGGAGGAAAGCTATACCTTGTACCTTATTGATCTCCGCAACCACGGTGACTCCCCGCATTCCGATGAATGGAATTACCAGGTAATGGCGGAGGATCTCCGGGAATTGCTGGATGCAGAGGGATTGGATAGCGTGTACCTGCTGGGCCACTCCATGGGAGGAAAAGCAGCCATGAAACTGGCACTGATGTACCCGGACAGGGTGGAGAAATTGATTGTGGCCGACATTGCTCCCAGGCCCTATCCCGTTCACCACCAGCACATTCTGGAAGCCCTAAACGCCGTGGACCTGGATACCAGCGATTCCCGAAAGGCGGCAGAAGCACAATTGGCCGAATACATTGATGAAAAAGGCATCCGGCAGTTTCTATTGAAAAACCTGACCCGTACCGAGGAGAAATTTGCCTGGAAGATCAACCTGCCGGTGATCACTGAAAAGATAGAAAATGTGGGAGAGGCCATCGAATCGGACAAACCTTTTGAAAAGCCGGTCCTGTTTATGGGCGGAGCCAATTCCGATTACATCAAAAGCAGTGACAAGGAAGCGATAGAAACGCTTTTTCCTGACAATCGCATCATCCACCTCAAAAATGCCGGTCATTGGCTTCATGCAGAACAACCGGAAGCGGTAGTGGCTACTTTGAAGGCCTTTCTTGACGCGTAGGCCATCTCGCCATTGAAAAAAAGCAGTAAGATTGGAAATGCACCTAAGTATCCGTTCAGACTGCCGCAGGTGCGCAAGCTATCTTCAATAAGCTATACTATTTAAGACCGCAACCTACCGTTGATGAGGGATCCCGTCATTGCGAGAATTAGCATTTAAAAAACGCAGAAATCGGGATGACGGTGTTCTTTCTCAACTCATTGAATTTCAATTTTTTAACAAACACGTCATCGGTAATAGGCAAATCCCCCTTTTTAAGGGGGCAAGGGGGATTTTTTCGGTAACATCTTAAAATATCAATTCGTTAATTGTTACTTATTTTGAAATCTTTACCGATTCCTGGCATTGCTGTCACAGCGAAAATTAACTTTTTAAAAAACGCAGAAATCAGGATGAAGAAGTGCTTTTTGTAATATATGGGAATCCTCCAGGCGAATATTTTTTTAATTCCTTATCGATTGGTTACATTTAAAATATTCGCAAAAAAAGAACCATGAACGGCCTAATTAAAAGCAGGGAACAGCTTAAGAAATGGAACATTCGTAGCAGTACGCTAACCCTGGCCATCTACATCCTTTATGGGGTGTTTTATCGCTTGGATCTTCCTTTATGGTATGAGTACTCCCTGATTACCATTACCCTTTTAAATCTGGTGCTGGTAAGTGTACTTCTATACATTAGTTTGGTGAAAAGGCATCTGGTGGATCATTTAAAAACGGCTGTGTTTTTAGGTATTTTTAGATTGGCAATCAATTTGGTATTGTTGATGCTGATTGTGAATAATAGCTTTTAACCTGATTTCTCTCAGTGACTACCTAACCCGTCATTGCGAGAATTAACATTTAAAAAACGCAGAGATCGGGATGACGGTATTTGTTTTTAACTATTTAAAAATCAACATGTTAAAAAAAATAAAGAATGGCATCAAATCACCTCCCCCATCCCCCTCCTGAAAACAGGAGGGGGAGACAGGGGGTGGTAAAAACACGTTATCGGTAACCCCGCAAAGCAATCTGAACCGGAGTGTTAACATAAGTTCATCGAAAAAAGACAGAAAGATTGGAATTGCGCCCGGCCCACGTAGACGCCAGGTGCCAATGCAGGGAAAAGAGAAAGGTATTGTCTGGGATGTAAATTTTCCCAGACCGGCAAAATGGCATTTTTAGAGATTTAATTCAATCTGGCAGACACTGTTCCTTGACCTATTATCCTCCGAATTTTCTCCACAAATAAAGCAATAAGGTCAACAACAAGCTGACCAGAATGCTGGTACCCAGGGGGAAATAAAAGGTAAAATTTTCCCTTTTGAACACCATGTCTCCGGGCATCCCTTTGAAACCGGGAAATTTGGGCAGCCACCAAAGCAGCAATCCGCTGAGCAGTAGCAGCAGTCCGATAATAATAAGTATTTTTGCAATCGAAGGCATTCCATTTTCCATACCCAAAAATAATGAAAGCAAAGGGAATACTATACCTGATACCGAATGTATTGGTACTTGAAACCGGTCCTGACATCATGGCCCCTGTTGTCAAAAACGTAATTTCGGCCACCTCTTTTTACCTGGTGGAGGACTTCCGAACGGCCCGCAGGTACATCAGCAGCCTGAAATTGGGCATCAATCTGGAGGAGGTGCAGATGGAAAAGCTAGATAAAAAAACTCCAGACCCCCAGGTAAGAAAGCTCCTGGAACCGGCACTAAATGGGCAGGATGTGGGGATTCTATCCGAAGCGGGTTGCCCGGGTATCGCCGATCCCGGGGCCAAAGCCGTAGCCTGGGCGCACCGTCTGGGGATACGGGTGGTTCCTCTGCCGGGGCCCTCGTCCATGTTTCTGGCCCTGATGGGTTCCGGCTTTAATGGACAGGCCTTCACCTTCAGTGGCTATTTGCCCATCGATCGGAAAGCCCGCATTGAGGCCATCAAGGAATTGGAAAAGACAGCCTCGCAGCAAAAGGTTACCCAGCTATTTATGGAAACGCCCTTTAGAAATAACCGCTTGCTGGAAGATTTGCTGGAGCAACTGGATGGGCGCACCGAGCTTTGCATTGCCAGTGAGCTTACCGGAGAAGGGGAGTCCATTCGTACCAAAAAGGTGGCCGACTGGCGGAAGGACAGACCGGATCTACACAAGATACCGGCGGTATTTTTGATTGGCGCGTCTTAAATGAAAACTAAATTCGACCCAAATCAAGGCCATTTTAAATACAATTCCTCGCTCCTGGCTTGCGCAATAATCAGTCTGTCAATTTGCATTTAGTCCAATCCGAGGAAGTAATAACCCGGGGCTAAAAAGCTTGGTTCATCCTGAACACAACCCCGGAGAAGGTTGAACATCTTTTTCCTAAAAAGTACGGAATCAAGTACAAAACCGTTCAAACGAACCAAACTGTCCTATATTGAAATCGAACTCAGTTCATCAACTACCAGGTAAATTTGTGGAGCCTTTCCCCAGTTCATTCAAATACCTGCCCGTAAAATTATCCTTTTCCAGCATGAGATTTTCAGGCACTCCTTCGAAAGTCACCATTCCTCCTTTTTCCCCACCTTCCGGACCCAGGTCAATTACCCAGTCCGCCGCTTTGATCACCTCCGTATTATGTTCAATAATCAGCACTGTATGTCCCTGACCAATCAAGGCATTCATGGAATGCAACAGTTTCTTGATATCGTGAAAGTGCAAACCCGTGGTGGGTTCGTCGAAAATAAATAAAATACGGTCCCTAGATTTGGTTTCTCCTTTTCCTAAAAAAGAGGCCAGCTTAACCCGTTGGGCTTCTCCTCCACTCAAGGTGTTCGAAGATTGTCCCAAGCCAATGTACCCCAAACCTACTTCCTGAAGGGGTTGCAACTTTTGAATAATGGTAGGCTTTCCTTCAAAAAAATCCATGGCCTCATCAATGGTCATTGCCAACACATCGGAGATGTCCTTATCCTTGTACTTGACATCGAGAATCTCGTTTTTAAATCTCTTTCCCTTGCAGGATTCACAGGTAAGGTAAATATCCGCCATGAACTGCATTTCTATTTTCTGAGTTCCTTCTCCCTGACAGGCCTCACACCTGCCACCGTCTACATTAAAACTAAAAAATGCTGGCTTGTACCCCCGTTGCCTGGAAAGGGGTAAGTCCGCAAACAACGCCCTGATGCCATCATAGGCCTTTACGTAGGTGACCGGGTTGGACCGGGAGGATTTTCCGATGGGATTTTGGTCTACAAATTCTACACGGGTAATGTTTCTAAAATCCCCCGCCAACTTATCCAACTTTCCCGATTCCTCCGAAACGGTCCCCAGAAATTTCCCCAATGCCGGATACAATACCTTTTTTACCAGGGTTGATTTACCCGAACCACTCACGCCGGAAATTACGGTCAGCACGCCGATCGGCACCTTCACCGTAATGTTTTTCAGGTTGTTTTCCCTCGCCCCACGAATCAATATGTGTTCCTTCCAGGTTCTGTTGGCTGTTTTATGACTGATGGTTTCCTGCCCACTGAGGTACCGTGAGGTATAGGTGTTTCCAGCGGCCATTAATTCCTCCAGGTTTCCCTGAAAAACCAACTCTCCCCCATGTATACCCGCATCCGGACCAATATCGATGACCTGATCCGCTGCCCGAATGATTTTTTCTTCGTGCTCTACGACAATAACGGTGTTGCCCATATCCCGCAGGGTTTTCAGTACCGCTACCAGTCGTTCCGTATCCCTGGGATGAAGTCCGATACTTGGCTCATCCAGAATATACATGGAGCCCACCAGGGCACTTCCCAGAGAAGTGGCCAGTTTAATCCGCTGAAATTCACCTCCGGATAGCGAGGAAGTCAGGCGATTTAAGGTGAGGTATCCCAAACCTACCTGGTCGAGGTAGCGTAGCCGGTTTGAAATTTCCTTAAGTAAGCGATAGGCAACTTTTTGATCACTTTTAGTGAGGTCCAGATTTTCAAAAAAATGAAGGCACTTATCCAGCGGCAATAAAACCAAATCCGTAATGGACTTACCTTGGATTTTTACATAGGAAGCATCTTTTCGAATCCGGGTCCCATGACAATCGGGGCAGGTAGTCCTACCCCTAAACCGGGATAACATGACGCGGTACTGTATTTTATGTAATTTGCTTTCGATAAACGCAAAAAAATCATTCAGGCCTTTAAAATATTCATTGCCAGTCCATAAAACGGCCTTGTCCTTTTCATCCAGATCCTCGTAAGGCCTGTGGATTGGAAAATCAAATTTGATTCCATTTTTTAGTAAGGGCTGCACCCATTTTTTGGTAGTCTCTCCCCGCCAGGGCGCAATGGCACCCTCGAAAACCGACAGGCTTTTATCAGGGACCACCAAATCAGGATCAATTCCCAACACCGAGCCAAAGCCCTCGCAGGTTCGGCATGCCCCATAGGGATTGTTAAAACTAAAAAAATTGACTGATGGCAACTCAAAGCGTATCCCGTCCAGCTCAAATTTATCGCTGAAAACACGCTTATCCTTTTCCGGAATCACCACCGTACAGGTGCCATGACCTTCAAAAAAAGCAGTCTGAACACTGTCAGCAATCCGGAACTGGTTGTCCTCATCCTCGGAATTGACCGAAACCCTATCTATCAGAATCTCAAAATTCCCCTCCGGCAGCTCCTCACTCGTCAACAGCTCCTCAACAAAAAACGCTTCTCCATCAATTAATACCCTGGTGAATCCTTTTTGAAGCAGTATTTCCAACTCCTTGCCCTTTTCCCTTCCCGCCAGCAGGTGCAGTGGACAACTAATCATGACCCGCTCGCCTTCGTCAAAAGTGTGAATGAAATTCACCACATCCGTTACGGTGTGGTGCTTTACTTCCTCCCCACTAACGGGAGAATAGGTTCTTCCTATCCTGCTAAAAAGCAATTTTAGGTAATCGTACACCTCTGTGGTGGTGCCCACGGTAGACCTGGGGTTTTTAGTGTTCACGCTCTGCTGAATGGCAATAGCAGGAGAGACACCCTTGATATACTCTACCTCCGGTTTTTCCATGCGACCCAAAAACTGTCGCGCGTAGGAACTGAGGCTTTCCACATACATCCGTTGCCCTTCCGCAAATAAGGTATCAAATGCCAACGAGGATTTTCCGGAACCAGACAGACCAGTAACCACCACCAGCTTGTTTCTGGGGATCGCTATGCTCAGGCTTTTTAGATTGTTTACCCGCGCATTTTTTATAATAATGAAGGATTTTGGATCCAGGTTTTCCAGTATCGCTGTGTTCTCAGTAGTGATTGCGCCCATAACTTGCAAAGATACCAACCCAACCCCGAAAATGACAAAATGTTACGGAAAATTAATGCTCCCGGCATCCCCTAAACTAACGGTTCCTTACTACCTTTTAAAGATTTTGAAAGTCCTTTTTCCCTTATTCGTGGACAAGCTTATCAAGTAATGGTTGCTCGGATAGTGTCGTAAATCAATTCTGTACCTGGTTTTTCCTATCTTTTCCAGGTCAGGTTCCAGTCTTATCCGTTGGTCCTGGCTTATTAGCTCCACCTGGAGTATCGCTTCTTTTTCATCGAAATGAATAAAGTCGGTGGTTGGATTGGGAAAGGGAAGTACCGATTCGGTGACCGGATCATTGGAAATGCGAATTACTTCGGAATAGCTACTTTTCCCGTCCCGATCCACCTGCCGGATTCGGTAATAACTCCAACTGGCCTCAAATGTACTGTCAACCGCCTGGTACTGAACCTTTCCATTGGTTTCTCCTTGAGAGGGAATCTTGTGATCCAAATCTTTCCAGGAAAACCCATCGGGGGAACGCTCCAGAACAAAATGGCTGGTATTTTTTTCCTGAAGCGTTTCCCAATTCAAGCAATTATTTTCTCCGCAGGCCTGTCCCTCAACATTTCCCCATTGCAGCGGTAATACTAAACTCACGAATTCGTAATCAAAATCCATGGTATTTCGCTGAGTGTTTTCGTAATACTCCATCACCAAATCTAGTTGATCCATACCATCCGGTACATCAAACGTCGTGGTGTATTCCTTGGCAGTACTTCCGCCAGATTCCCACTGCCCGTAAAGTGCCCAGGTGACACCTCCATCCAAACTAAGCCTGAAGCCATCGTCTGCCCGGATGGTGAAATTCAAGGTTCCCGGTTCTACATCCAGTCTCATCTTATATCGGATCGAAAACCGGTCGGTTATAAACGAACAACCATAGTCAGGTGTGAAGATCACTGGAGAAGAGGTCGACCCTCCGGGAGTAAAATGCTGAACAAATACGGCATCTTCCGTCACTCGTCCCAGATAATTCTCTGAATCAAAGTTCTTGACACCAGCATAAACGTGCCCTATCCATTCATTTAAACCATATTCTGCCTGATCCAAATCAGCTATTACCTGGATGGATACCTCTAGAATATTGGATGAAAAAGAGTTTTCCAGGATGTTTCCCTCGCCGTCGACCACGACATTTCTGGCAACCCTTCGGAAATACCTGGTCCCCGTCCAGGAGTTTTCAGGAATAGACGCATCGTACTTGGGAATATCATAGCCGAGCCCGGTTGCGCCGGGAATCTCTATCCAGTCGGCTTCGGTAGGGTTGGCCACGCTGGTGTATTCCCACTGGTAGGATGGCTCGGATCCCTCTGCAAAAACAGCCGGGCCAACAGACGCAAAAGGCTCCGGATCCGGTGCAATACCGCAATAGGAGCGAATACCGGTGGCATTCCCTGGATTTTCCACTTCCCCCGGACCAAAATAAAGCTCAAAATCAAAGCTCAACCGACTATTCCCTATTCTTTCATAATAATGTAAATCCATCCAAAATGAATCGCCATCTTCAAAGGGTACGTAATAGTTTCGAATATTTTCTGAATAAACAAAATCATATAAGCCGTCACCTCCATTTTTATACCAGTTGTCATGCCTAACGGGGTCTCCATTCACATCCAGGGAAAAATCGCCAACATTCCCATTTTCGAACATCCTGAAAAAGGACCCGTCATCACTTCCGATACTGACTTTGTAAATACCGGGTTCATCTATCGTCTTTTTACTTCTCAAAATTACACCAAAATGGGAAAGTTGGGCATCGCAACCTCCTGTTGCCGTCGGACTGTCACCAGTAGTAAAAAAATCCGAATCCCGACTGTAGCCATCTACGGAGTAATCCGAAAACTGGGTATCAAAGGCAAGTCCTGCGGCAGGCAAAAAGTGGTTTCCATCTCTGAGTAAATACCCCTTGTAGGTAGGGTCGGCGGCGGAAAGTCCCGTAAAGTCCCTGTTCCAATCGCTTTTGGGATCGTAATCCGGAGATATCTGAAAAACATAACCATCCCAGGAATCAGCGGGTCGATTCCAGGGTCTGGTGAAATTGAAGGGTAGGGTACCCTCACAGGCCAACTGGGCCTGAACCTCACCAAAATTGCCCAAAAATAAGCAAAAACCTACGAAAATTATACGGGATAGCTCCCCGATCTGCTGTTTAAATCCTCTCAAAACCCCTCCTATTTTAAAAATGTAATTGCACTAAAAGCGTTTATGCTGCTGTCAAATACAAAAATATATATTTAAAATAAAAAGACCAAAGGAATTCGGAAATATTTACCGGCTTATCTTTTGAAAAGCAGGGGTTTAAAAGGAATGACTTGCTCCATGCCGCTGATCCAACCAGGGCTTCAATTGGAGGAATTGTTTCCACTTGGCATATCTGGTGATATCGTGGATTTCCTGAACCTCTTTAAAAATCGCCTTTGCTTTAGAAATATCCCCCTTCCGGTAGGCTTCAAAGGCATAGGACAGAGAGGCGAATGCCCGCTGTTCTTTCAGTTCTTCTTCAATCTGCGATTCTTCGTGGCGCTGCAAACTAAAATTCAGGCTGTCCTGACTGACCTTTACGCTTTGCATGCCTATAGGTGCTTTCAACACCAATCCCTCCAGGTTGGTACAGCGGCTGAGGGCTACATACACTTGCCCTGCTTCAAATGAACGCCCAATATCTACGATGCATTTATCAAAGGTGAGCCCCTGGCTTTTGTGTACCGTGATCGCCCAGGCAAGTTTGAGCGGAAATTGGGTGAACTTACCGATTACCTCCGCATCCACTTTTCCTTCCTTTTCATTGAACCGGAAATCCACATGCTCCCATATCTCTCTTTCCACTTCCAGAAAAGCACCGGCATTGTTTTCCACCAGCACTTTATTTTCATGCATCTCAACCACCTTTCCGATCATCCCGTTATAGTAATTCTTTTCCGGATTATTTTTCATGAAAATCACCTGAGCGCCTATTTTGAGCGTCAGGTCTATGGGGTCAAAAGGGGCCATGGAAGGAGGAAACTCCCCCTCCATGGAAGCTGGATAGGTTTGCACGGGAGACTCCAGCAGGTCCAATTTTTGCTGATTAATCTGAAGAATGGAATGGTTATGCGTTCCGAGCATAATATACCCCTGATCCAACAGATCAAAATGGTATGCCGAGGCCCTTTTGTTTAGAAACTGGATGTCGTCATAGGTGTGTTTGCTTTCACGGATGCGGTTGAGTAGGTTTTTGAAAAACTCGTCTTTTTGCCGATAGATCTTTTGCAGGGCGATGTGGTAGGGCCGGAGCTCCTGAAACGCATGAGCGCTGAAAAAAAACCGGGTTTGGTAATGAGTAGAAAGAAGGGACCAATCGTTATCGCGGACCACCGGAGGCAACTGAAACGGGTCTCCGATCAACAATAATTGGACGCCACCGAAGGGGAGGTGCCTTTTTCTACGAAATAAGCGTAGTATCTGGTCCAGCACATCCAACAACTCAACCCGGACCATGGATATTTCATCAATGACGAGCAAGTCAAGGTTTCTGATCAGGCTGAGCCGGCTCTTATTATACCGAAATGTATCGAAGATTGATCCGCTCGGACTGGTAGCTTTGGGTTCCAACCGTGGATCCCCTGGTAGAAACAATTGCCGGGGATCTATCTTAAAAAAGCTATGGATCGTCTTCCCTTTTGCATTAATGGCGGCCACCCCGGTAGGAGCCACCACGACGGTATTTTTTGTGGTGTTTAACCTCCTCAAAGTATGCAGAAAAGTGGTCTTTCCAGTACCTGCCCGGCCTGTGAGAAACAGGGACTTATTGGTGTATAATGCTATTTCCAGTGCCTGGATAAAGGGCTCGTTTGACATGTCCAAACCCTTTGCTTCAAATTCCTGCCTGAAAAAGGTTTTCAAAAAAGTCATTGGCTCATTTCATTTATTTGTTGCTTAAAATTAGAAATAAAAAAACCGGTTTCGTATATATTGTAGCTAAATTGAAAATAATACCATTCAAAACCTGCTAACTTAAAATTGCCTACCCAATGGAACTGGCCCTCAACCTGACCAAAATTTTTCTTGCCATCCTATGTATACTTGCTGTCACCGCCAGCAAGTTGAAATTTGGGCATTGGTCGGTAAGAATGTTTGATTTCCCAAGACTGCAACTATTGGCCATTGCGTTCATTACCGTGCTGTTGTTTTTTATCCCTTCCCTAAATACCGATCCCTGGCATTTAGGGCTGCTGGCTGGTGTGATTGCTAGTTTTATGTTTCAGGCTTTTAAAATCTATCCCTACACCTTTTTTGGCGCAAAAGAAGTTCGAACCTCAAGGCATTCTTCCCCTGAAAACGAAATTTCCTTACTGGTGAGTAACGTCCTGACACCGAATCGCTATGTGGAAAAACTGATAGCACTAGTGAACAGGTACCAACCCAACCTGCTCTTAACCCTGGAATCCGATGAATGGTGGGGAAAGCAATTGGAAATCATCGAAAATGATTATCCCCAGCAGGTCAAAATTCCGCTCGACAACCAATATGGCATGCATCTGTATTCCAACCTTCCCTTAATAAACATTAAGAAGCTTTATCTGGTGGAAGACGATATCCCTTCCATACATGCTGAGGTAATCCTTCCTTCCGGCAAAAAAGTACAAATTCATTGTGTTCACCCGGAACCCCCAAGCCCTTCCGAAAGCGACAGTTCTGTGCCTCGGGATGCCGAACTGTTAATTGTCGGAAAAAATGTCAAGGACGCCACATTACCGGTATTGGTATTCGGTGATCTGAATGACGTGGCCTGGTCCCGGACCACCCGCCTGTTTCAGAAAAGAAGCGGCTTGCTGGACCCCCGAAAAGGAAGGGGCTTTTTCAATACCTTTCATGCCAAATACTTCGCCCTTCGCTGGCCGCTGGACCATATTTTTCATTCCAAGCATTTCCTTTTGAAAAAAATCAAACGCCTTCCTTCCATTTCATCCGACCATTTCCCCATGTATGGACGATTTCAACTGGCGCCTGAAAACGAACAAGAAAACCAGAAAGAAAAATTAGATAAGGAAGAAAAGGATTGGACCAAAGAAACGATCGATCAGTCCAATCCAAACATCCTTACCATCTGAGCTAGGCTATGGGAATAAATTGTCTAAGGTAATTCCTTGCTGTCAAAATGGCCATTTTTACGTCTTCCGGGGATTTTTCAAAGGCCTTGTCTTCTACCTCTATACAACAGGGGCCCCTGTAGCCTACATCGGTTAGTGCCGCAAAAAACCTCCCCCAGGGCACATCTCCCAGTCCGGGGATTTTCGGAGCATGGTATTCCAGTGGATTGGCAAGAATTCCCACCCGGTTTAGCTTTTCTGGGTAGAGTTTGACATCTTTCAGGTGGATGTGGTGAAGGCGGTCCCGAAACTCGTACAAGGGTTGTACCGGATCCATATGCATCCATACCAGATGAGAAGGATCGTAATTTAATCCAAAATGAGGATCGGGAATGATCGAAAACATTTTTTCCCAAACGGCAGGAGAAATGGCCAGGTTTTTCCCACCGGGCCATTCATCATTGGTAAAAAACATGGGGCAATTTTCGATCCCAATACGAATCCCTTTTTTTGACGCATGCTTCACTACCGCCGGAAACCGTTCGGAAAACATTTTCAGATTGTCCTCCACGTTCAGCGAAGGGTTCCTTCCAATAAAGGTGTTGACCACGGGTATTCCCAGTTTCTCCGCACCGTCAATGACGGCCTTGATATGGGATATGGCGGCTTCTGCCTTCGATTCATCCGGGTCCATGGGGTTGGGATAAAATCCCAGTCCGGAAACAAACACCCCTTTTTCCCGCTGGTAGTCCCTTATGTGATTAATCTGGTCGGAAGCCAGTTGGCTTACATCAATATGAGTCACCCCTGCATAGCGTCTTTCCGCCTTTCCTTTTGGCCAGCACATCATTTCCACACAGGAAAAATTCTCTGCTGCGGCAAAATCAATCACTTCTTCAAAACTATTTTCCGCCAGAATGGCGCTCACAAAACCTAATTTTAGCATGTAAATAACGGTTAAAGTTTAGAAAGTATTTCTCCGGCTTTGTCAAGCAAGTCGTCATCTTTGGCAAAACAAAACCGTAGTAATTTATCGTCCTTTTTATCCTTATAAAACACGGATACCGGCACAGAGGCCACTTTAATCTCTTTTGTCAGGCGAATGGCCAGGTCGTAATCGTATTCGTCCGAGATTTCCCGATAAGAAACAATCTGAAAAAAACTTCCTTTGGATGGCGTAAAACGAAAGCGGGATGCCTGGAGGGCCTCATTAAACCGATCCCGCTTTTTTTGATAAAATGCACTCAGCTGCTCGTAATGCTCCGGAAGTTTCAAAAAATCGGCTAAGGCATATTGCATGGGGGTAACCGTGCTGAAGGTGATGTACTGGTGAATTCTTCTGAATTCCTTTGACAGGGCTTTAGGAGCCAGGCAATAACCGATCTTCCAACCAGTGGTATGGTAGGTTTTTCCCAGCGATCCACAAACAAATGTCCGCTCCTGCAAAACCGGATGGGTCATCATGGAACGATGGATGTCTCCGTCAAATACGATGTGCTCATATACCTCGTCACTGATGATGTAAATATCGGTATCCCGAACCAGCTCGGCCAGCGTATCCAGGTCGCTTTTACTAAATACCGTTCCAACCGGATTGTGGGGGGTATTGACCATAATTGCCCGGGTCTTCGGAGATATTTTCGCCTTTACCGCCTGCCAATCGATTTTAAAATCCGGTGAATTCAGGGTGACATATACGGGAACACCCCCATTCAAGTCAATGGCTGGAACATAGCTATCATAGGCTGGTTCCAGAACGATCACCTCATCGCCCGGGTAAACCACCGCGGTCACAGCACAAAAAATGGCCTCTGTAGCACCAGAGGTGATGGTAACTTCCGTTTCCGGATCGTAGTTCACCCCATAAACACGATTGGTCTTTTCTGCCAGGCTTTCTCTGAAGGCAGGAACCCCACTCATCGGAGCGTATTGGTTGTACCCATTTTTTACGTAATGGCTAACCAGTTCACTTAACCTGGGAGAACAGTCAAAACTCGGAAACCCCTGTGATAAATTAATCGCATCCTCTTTGGTAGCCAAACCCGACATCACCGTAAAAATGGTGGTGCCGACATAGGGCAACTTAGAGGGTAATTCCTTTTCTTTTTGCATAAATAAAAAAGACCGGAAATTGCCTTCCGGTCGACTGATGGAAAATTCTATTTAAAATGACTCCAGTCCGGCTGCCGCGATGATCCCATCCTGAGCAGAGGTCACACCACTAACCCCGATAGAACCAATCACCTGATCGCCATCCTTTATGGGCAAGCCTCCTTCCACGGCCACTACGCCGGGAAGGCTGATGAGGTGTACGTTGCCGGATTTGACGGCATCTTCAAATACTTTTGTGGGTCGTTTGAATTTCAGGGCCGAGGTGGCTTTTTGAATGCCTACCTCCACGCTCCCAATTTGGGTTCCATCCATTCTCCGCAGGGCGACCAAGTGCCCACCGGCGTCTAGAATGGTAATGACCACATTCCAATTGTCTTGCCGGGCTCTGGCCTCTGCCGCATCGGATATCCGCTGCGCATCCTCAAGACTGAGTACCCGGACCCTTTCCTGAGCCTGTACCGAAAAGCTGATGGCAAAGACCAGCATTACCCAGATTGATAGTATGATTTGCTTCCTCATGGTGTGTTTTTTTGTTTGTTATTCCGCTTTGTCTTAAATATAAAGAAATAATGGCTATTCTTAAATTTTTTATATTTGAGAATCATCTCAAACGGACAAAATCATGAACATTCTTCAAAAAGAAATCCGATTACGCGCCTATAAAAGAGGCTTTCACCTCATTACAGGAGAAGTTGTGGATAACTTCCCGGAAATGAAAAATATAGGCACCGGCATGCTCCAGGTCTGGATCAAACACACCTCCGCCGGACTGACCATCAATGAAAACGCAGACCCCTCTGTTCGCCAGGACTTTGAAACGTTTACAAACGACTTGATTCCGGAAGCTTATCCACATTTTGTCCACACCTATGAAGGGGCGGATGATATGCCTGCGCATCTGAAAGCAAGTATTTTCGGTCCTTCGGTGCAAATTCCCATTTCCGGGGGAAAACTTAACCTGGGTACCTGGCAGGGTATTTACCTGGGAGAATTCAGAGACCAGGGCGGTGCCCGAAAACTGGTCCTGACTGCCTTTGGAACCTGAGCCGGCCTTTTGCCTCTCAAACAAAGGCCTGAACCGGATTTCTTTGGGTTATCCACCGTTTTATCCACAAATTCCCTAGGTGTTGGGAAGGGAAATACCCTTCACCCTTCGGTAAAGCGAAAGGGCGTATTTGTCGGTCATTCCGGATATAAAATCCATTAATCCCCGAAGGATGGAGTAGGCGGATTGCGGACCTGTCAGCACCAATTGGTCCGGAAGCAAACGCAAAATACTTTTATTTTGACCCGAAAACTTTTCCCTAAAAAAATGATGGTGGTACAATGCCTCTCCGAAGGTTTCCAATAATCCTTCCAAGACCTGGTATCCGGCAGCCTCTTTCTCCAACACCGGCTGGGAACGGTAGATTTTCGCTACCGACAACGCATTAATCGCTCCTAAAGCCTTGGCCGAAGGTATACAATCGGTAAGCGCCTGGTCAAAATCTCCAACCAACAACAAGGGTTCTTTTTCCTGAAAAACCATATCCGTCTCTTCTATCAATTGGTTGATGGCCATGGCTCTTAGAATAGCCAACTTCTGTTGATTTGTAGCGTATTTTTCTAACTTCTGGGCAGAAAACCGATCCCCAATGATTGCCGCCAACAAGGCGATGGTTTCTTCCAGGGACACCAGACCCATGGTACAGCCATCCTCCAGATCAATAATGCTGTAACAAATATCGTCCGCTGCCTCCACCAGAAAAGCAAGCGGGTGCCGCATCCAGCAATTAGGGGCAAGTGTTGGGATGGCCATCATTTCCATCAATTCCGAATAGTCTGCCAAATTGCTGGTAAAAAACCCAAATTTTTTCTGGCTGCGTCGCTTTTGATCCTCGGCAAAGGTCCAGGAAGGTCTGGGATATTTGGTAAACGCTGCCAGGGTAGGGGGAGAGATATAAATTCCGTTATTTCGATCCATAAGCATCCGAAACCCCTGGGCATTTCCTTCAAAATGAGTCAGATCTTCCCATTCCTGACTGCTGCATTGGGTTTTCCAGCAGTGTCCTTTGGGGTGAAACCGGAAAAAATCCGAAATGCCTTCTTCCCCGGCATGGCCAAAAGGAGGATTTCCAATATCATGGGCCAGAGCAGCAGCGGCTACTATCCCACCGATATCAAAAGGTTGTAGCTGCTTCGCTTTCAATTCCGGATACTTTTCCAGTAGAAAACTACCGGCAGATTTTCCCAGAGAACGGCCCACGCTGGAAACTTCCAGGCTATGGGTCAACCGGGTATGGACAAAATCTTGCTCAGGAAGGGGGAATACCTGTGTTTTGGCCTGAAGGTTTCGGAAGGGAGATGAAAAAATGATCCTGTCATAATCCTTCTCAAATTGGCTTCGTTGCTGCCCCGATTCCGAAGCAGGAAGGCCCTCCGGAATGATTAATTTTTCCCATTTCATCATATGCCGTCAAAAATACAAAGCTATGGTTTCGGGAAAAAGAAATCTTTCCTATTTCCAACCCCCACCCAAAGCCCGGTACAGATCTACTACCGTAAGGAACATTTCGATACGGGTGTTGGTCTTACTCAATTCAGCCTCCAACACCCTGGACTGGGCGGTAATCACTTCCAGGTAGGTGGCATAGCCTCCGCGAAACAATTCGTTGGAGGTCGATACGGCATTCAGCAACACGGCTGTTTCTTCGTCCCGCAGGCTATACACCGTCCGAAGGTTTTCAATGCGCTGTAGTTTATTCATGACTTCCTGATAGCCGTCCAGTATGCTTTGCTGGTAATTATACAATGCTATTTTGTTGGAAGCCACCGCCTGATCGAAACCCGCCCGGATTTTGTTTTGGGCAAAAATGGGTGCCGTAAGTCCACCCAATAAACCAATGGTAAGCCCCCCGGGCATTTTCAATGCTGCAGGAAGACTTCTGTCGTTTAAGCCCACATAGGGGGTAAAACTAAAGGAGGGTAAAAACTCTTTTCTAGCTGCTTCCACATTGAAGTTGGCCGCACGGAGTTCGTGTTCCGCTTGCTGTATATCCGGTCTTCTCAGCAGCATGTCAGAGGGAAGACCTACATCCATGGCATAGGGCAATTTAATTTCCAGCAGGGAGGAAGCGCGTTCAATGGGTTGGGGAAATCTACCAAGGATAAAATTCAGGTTATTTTCAGTTTCCAGGATTTCCTGTTGTTTTTCAATGGCCAAACTTTTGGTAGAGAGGAGCTGAGCCGAAAACTGCTGCACCGCCAATTCGGTGGCCCTTCCGGCCATTTTTTGGATTTTTATCAGCTCCAGTGCCATCTCCTGAAATTCAATATTACGCTCAATGGTCTCCAATTCAATATCCTTTCCCAATAGCTCGTAGTACAATTTGGAAATTTCAGCTACCATATTGGTCACCACCAGGTGTCGGCCTTTCTCAGTGGCCAGGAATTGCTCGAAGGAGGCTTCCTTTCTATCCCGAAGTTTGCCCCAAACATCGATTTCCCAGGTGCTTTGAAACCCAATAAAATTATTTTCAAGCCGGTTGACGACGTTTCGGTCCCCATTGATCGTTCCGCCTAGCAGGTTGGGACGTATATCACCCGAGCGGTACCGGACAATACCATCCATGCTCGGATAAATAGCCCCCTTGCTGATGCGAAATTGGGTACGGGCGATTTCTATCCGCTCCAAGGCCACCCGAAGGTCCAGGTTATTTTCAAGTCCTTCGTCTATCAGGTAAACGAGTTTGGGATCATTAAAAAAGGCTTCCCAGGAGATGTCACCGATACTGGAAGAATCCGATATATCCAGAAAGGTTTCCGGCAGGGGTTCCATCTCCGGTAATTGCGGAACCTCAATACTTTTGCAAGAATACACCAGCACCAAGGCACAAAATATCAGGGCAAGGCGTGTGTAGGACTTATGATGTAAAAACATGGAATTTCTGTGGTTCAATTATTCGAAAAAGATACCGGTGCCTCCTCTTCCTTCAGGACAATATCCGGCTCAGAATCAATTTTTTTAAAGGTAAAATGGGCGAAAATCACATACAGGCCGGGAATGACGATTAACCCGAAAATGGTCCCAATCAACATCCCTCCGGCTGCCGCCGTACCGATGGATCTATTCCCAAGGGCACCTGCCCCCGTAGCCATGGCCAGTGGCAGCAGACCGGCTATAAAAGCAAAAGAGGTCATCAAAATCGGCCGGAGCCTGGTGACGGCACCCTCTACCGCTGCCTGAATAACGGAATGCCCTGCATCTCTCTTTTGAATGGCAAATTCCACAATCAAAATGGCATTTTTACCCAACAGTCCGATCAACATGATCAGTGCCACCTGGGCATAGATATTGTTTTGCAAACCAAGCACATATAGCGCAAAAAAGGCTCCAAAAACCCCAATCGGTAGCGATAAAATCACCGGTAGGGGCAATAAAAAGCTTTCGTATTGCGCCGACAAGATAAGGTAAACGAACAAGAGACAGATCAGGAAGATGACAATGGCCTGATTTCCGGAACCCACCTCTTCCCTGGACATGCCATACCAATCGTGACCATATCCCTGAGGTAGCTTTTCTGCCGTGATTCTTTCAATGGCAGCAATTACATCACCACTACTGTATCCCGGAGCCGCTGCCCCTTTGACGGTAGAGGAATTGTACATATTAAAACGAGTAAGTTGTTCGGGACCATAGGCTTTTTCCATGGTAAGAAAGGAAGAAATAGGAACCATCTCTCCCACATTATTTTTCACATGCAAATTCATCACATCCTCCGGGCTCGCACGGTATTGAGGTCCTGCCTGAAGCATCACATCGTACATCTGTTCAAACCGGACAAAATCCGAAACATACATGCCCCCTAAAAGAATTTGCATGGTGCTCAAGGCATTGGCAATCGTGACCCCATTTTTAGCGGCCATGTCCTGATCTATGTGTACGATAAACTGGGGAAAGGTCGGATCAAAATCCGTAAAGGCATTGTTTATTTCCGGAGCCGCCTCCAATTCTTTTATCAGGTCGTTGGTGATGGTCGCTAGCCGATCCAGATTACCCGTACCGGTTTGATCCAGCACCTTCATTTGAAACCCGCTGGAATTACCAAAGCCTGAAACCGTAGGAGGCAGAAAAAAGTCGATTTTTGCATCGGAGATCCCTTGAGACAAGCTTCTGAATTCGTTCAGGGTTTCCTGAATCGGGAGGTCCTTTCTTTCATCCCATGATTTTAGATTAACCATCGCCATGCCATAGGATGCTCCGGAGAGTCCATTTCCCAGGGAATACCCAGCCAGACTGGAAACCGATTCCACCGCCTCGTTGCCTTCTAGTTTCAGAATGAGTTCGTCTAGTACTTTCTCGGTTCTTTCCACGGTGGCACCCACAGGAGTAGTCACGTTCACATACACCATACTTTGATCCTCGGTAGGAATAAAACCGGTGGGCAAAATCTGACTGATACCCCAGGTCGCTGCAAAGAAACCGATTAATATTAGGGTCGTGATCCCCTTTCTGGGAACGATATAGGTAATGTATTGATAGTATTTACTTTCAAAAAACGTATAGGTGCGATTAAACCAGTCGAAAAACCGGTTCAAAAGCGTTCGCTTTTTCTCCACGCCGTAGTGATTCTGTAAGAGAATAGCACAGAGTGCCGGGGTTAGGGTAAGGGCGTTGATCCCGGAAATGAAAATGGCAAAGGCAAGGGTCAGTGAAAATTGCCGGTAGAAGATTCCCACCGGGCCCGACATAAAGGCCACCGGGATAAACACCGCAGACATTACCATGGTAATCGCTATAATGGCTCCACTAATTTCTTTCATGGCGGCAAAGGTAGCCGCCCGGGGAGCCAGGCCTTCTTTTTCCATTTTAGCATGCACGGCTTCTACCACCACAATGGCATTATCCACCACAATCCCGATTGCCAGAACCAAGGCAAATAAAGTCAGAAGATTGATGGAAAAACCCAACCACTGCATGAAAAACAAGGTCCCGATCAGAGCGACCGGTACTGCCAACGTAGGGATCAATGTGGATCGAAAATCCTGAAGAAAGATGAAAACGACGATAAATACCAGAATAAAAGCCTCCACCAGCGTCACTAACACTTCCTGAATAGAGGCATTTAGAAATCGGGATACGTCGTAGGAAATCTTGTAATCCATTCCCGAGGGAAAGCTGCCTGCCTTGATGTTTTCCATTCGCTGCTTCACCTTGGAAATCACCTCGCTGGCATTGGAGCCTGGCCTTTGGATCACCATAATGGATGCCGCAGGTCTTCCGTCTAGCTTCGAGATCCTTCCATAATTCAGGTTCCCAAACTCTATATCGGCTATGTCCTTCAATCGTAATATGGAACCATCAGGATTGGCACGGACGACAAGATTCTCGTACTGCTTAGGCTCAAAAAACTTCCCCGTATACTTCAATACATATTGCAGCATCTGCATGTCTTTACCCGAACTGATACCCAACTGTCCCGGAGCCGCTTCTACATTTTGATTGCGGATAGCATCTACCACATCATTGGTGGCCACACTATAGGCCGTCATCCGGTCCGGTTTCAGCCATACCCGCATGGAGTAATCTTTGGTACTCATAATCTCGGCAAATCCAACCCCGTCTACCCTCCTTAATTCCTGAAGTACGTTCAGGTCGGTAAAATTATATATAAATGCCTCATCCAGGGAAGTGTCTTCACTGGCAACGTTAATATACATCAACAAGCCCTCCACCTGCTTTTCCACCGTCACACCAGCTTTCACCACCTCTTCAGGCAATTCATTGACCACGGTAGAAATCCGGTTCTGTACTTCTACGGCTGCCAGATCAGGATCTGTACCCGCTTCAAAATAAACCTTTATGATCGTTGTTCCCCGGTTACTACTTACCGATGTCATGTAGGTCATTCCCGGTACCCCGTTGATCACTTTTTCCAAAGGGGTAGCAACCGTTCTGGCACAGACTTCCGCATTGGCACCCCGGTATTTGGCCTTTATCGCCACCGAAGGAGGAGCAATGTCTGGAAATAATTCAACCGGAAGGGTGACAAAGGACAACAAGCCCAAGAGCACAAAGAACAGGGAGATGACCAGGGATAATACCGGACGCTTTATAAATAAATTGAACATGATTGATTTCGCTTAACGGGTCTGCACTACTTCGGCTACTGCGTTTTCATCCACTAAGGGCTGGATTGCTTCTTCTTCAGATGCCACGATCTTTGGTTGAATGGTCATCCCGTTCTCAATGTTCTGAATGCCTTCAAATACCAGACTTTCGCCCTCTTCCAATCCGGACTCTACGATGTAATAATGAGAAAATCTTGCCCTTGGGATAAAACTTCTCATTTCTACCTTGTTGTTTTCATCCACTACGTAGACAAAACTCCGGTCCTGAATTTCAAAAACGGCTTTCTGGGGAATGATAATGGCATTCCGAACCCGGTTGGTCAGGATTATTTTTCCGGTAGATCCGTGCTTCAGGATCTTGCTCGGATTTGGAAACCGGGCCCTAAATGCGATAGAGCCCGTATTGGCATTGAATTCACCCTGCATGGTTTCGATCATCCCTTTAAAGGGATAGGGTGACCCGTCGGCTAACACCAGCTCTACCACGTTATTTTCTGCCGTTTCATCCTTGGCTTTGATGTATTCCAGGTATTCGCGTTCCGAAACATTGAAATACACGTGCACCGAACTTACATCGGATACGGTGGTCAGTAAGCTGCCTTCATCAATCAAACTTCCGGTACGCAGCGGAATCCTGTCCGTAATCCCGTCAAACGGAGCGCGGATTTCCGTATAAGATAATTGAACGGCCGCATTGGCCTCGGCCGACCTTGCTTCCTCTATCTTAGCCATTACGGCATCGTATTTGGCCCGGGTCAGGTTCAGTTCAGATTCTGAAATTACATTGTTGTCGACCAAAATCTTCAACCGCTCCACCTCAAATTCCATCACCTTGGCCTCTGCCTTGGCACTTTCCAGGTTGGCCTTGGCTTTGGCCAGATCTGCCCTGTATTCCTGGTCATTCGTTTTGAAAAGGATCTGACCCTTTTTTACTTCTTTCCCTTCGTCCACATACACCCTTTCCAGAAAGCCTTCTGCACGAGCCCTCAATTCCACGTTTTGGATGGCTTTAATATCGGCCACGTAATCCCGGTGCAGGATGGTGTCCTTGGCCACCACCTTAATTACCGGAAACTCCCGGATGGATGATGAGCTGTTGTCAGCTTTTTCTTTTTCACTACATGAAAAAATAATACTGCATGCGGAAAGAAAAAAAACGATTCCGGCACCTTTTAATTTACTTCTTTTCATTACAAATTCTCCTTCAATTAACCTTCACTATCCTTATTTCTATGACCATGAAGATACTTAAAACCAGGCATAATTAATATAATTTATCTTTCTAACCAAGGGATAAATCTCCCAGGCTGGATATTACAGCGATCAACGGAGAATATATTGGATAAATAAAACGTATTTCAACTTTTATCCCGATCGCATGGGTTTTCTATTATTTTTGTGATTGGTATTACATCTCCACGATCCTAACAACATTTCAATTTCATGAAAAAAATCCTTACCGGAATGCTCGTTCTGATGCTATTGTTTCAGGAAAGCTACGCACAAACTGCCCCAAACCCCAAAAATTATGTGGCCTATTTTGTGACAGATCAATTGATCGTGGATGGAAAGCTGACCGAGTCGTCTTGGGAGCAGGCCCCCTGGTCAGAACCTTTTCTGGACATACAGGGACCGGACTTTCCCAAACCCCGGCAACTTACCCGAATGAAGATGCTGTGGGACGAAGCGTATTTATACATAGGCGTGCGGCTGGAGGAAAATCATATCTGGGCAACCTATACGGAGAGGGAATCGGTGATCTTTCATGAAAATGACATCGAAGTATTTCTGGATCCCGATGGGGATACCCACCATTATTACGAATTGGAAATCAATGCACTCGGAACCGTCTGGGACTTAATGCTCACGCGTCCCTATCGGGATGGTGGAAAACCTATCAATGGATGGAACATCAACGATTTTCGTCATGCCATCCACCTGGAGGGGAGCCTAAACGATCCCTCGGATGAAGATGACTACTGGTCCATTGAGATGGCCATTCCATGGAAAAGCCTTTCTCAATCCGGACCCAATTTCCGGGCTCCGCAATCCGGGGAGCAATGGAAAATTAATTTTTCAAGGGTTCAATGGCAGATTGAAGCCGAAGGGTCCGAATACCAAAAGAAAATTAACCCGGAGACGGGAAAACCCTTCCCGGAGGACAACTGGGTCTGGTCTCCCATGGGACTGGTCAACATGCACCTACCCGATCGATGGGGGCTGGTTCAGTTTTCGGATATTCCGGTCGGTACGGGAACGGAACCCTTCGTACCTAACCCGGACGAAGTGGTAAAAAGAGCACTACGTGAACTTTACGAAGCCCAACGGAAACTTTATGCCGAGCAGGGACATTATAGTACCCATCTGGAAGGCTTAAAGCGAACCAGTGAATTGGAGAAGGTGTTCTTTGAGGTAAGCGATACCCGGTTTAAACTTTCTTCGCCTTCATTGGTGAACAAAGAACAGCGGTGGTATATTACGGAAGACGGCAGAATTTGGAAAGAATGAAATCTTGCCTGCCTCTCAGACAGGCTTGATGACCTAGGGAGGGATGCCCCGATAGCTTTCGGGAAAGCAGGCGAAATGCTCCCGAACCAGGATCGGGACAGGCACCTGACCGCTAAAAGACAATAATAAACGAGTGAAATGACCCTAAAGGATGGTGAAAAATATTGGTAAGACCGCATTTTATCCCGCTATGGTAACCCTGAAACGGTTGGCTGTTTTCTGTCTGTGGCCTGGGCTCCTGGCAGCTTGTGAAGATACCTCCCTGGAAAATCGTTCACTGGTAAATATCCTACTAATAGATGCGCCGGGGGATTTTGATGAGGTGTGGATAGAGGTGTTAGGTGTCGAAGTATTACCCTCCGGGGTCAGGGGAAGTGCAGAGAATGCAAACTGGATTGACATTCCTTACCAAGCCGCAAGCAATATTGTGCGTATCAGTGACCTTGTAAACGACCAAAGATTATTGATCGGCCGCACAGAAATCCAATCCGGAACCATCAATGGAATCCGGCTTCGGCTGGGTGAAGAAATGTATCTGGTCAGGGATGAAACCCGGATAGATTTGGTGCCGGCTTCAAATTTGGAAACCTTATTGGATCTGGACGTATCCATCGACGTACAGGCGGGGCTTTCCTATGACTTATATATTGACGTTGACCTGGCTCAATCCATCCAACAAAGCACCGGAGAAAATTTTCAATTTGTTCCCAAAGTGAGGGCTTTTGTCACTGACCAAACCGCAGCCATCAGTGGCACGGTATTGCCCCGGAATACTCGACCTCATATCTTTGCGATAAGCGATACCGATACCCTAGCCACGCTAACCGAGAGCACCGGAGGGTTTCATATAAAGGGTTTGCCTCCTACGGACTACCGGATTTTAGTTGATGCACCTTCCGAATACCTGGATACTGCCTTTTGGGTCCGTACCAAACCGGATACGCTGGTAACCTTACCGAATATAACCCTTCAGCTTGAAAACCCCTGATGGAAAAGAATCACCAAAGCCCTGCCGAAGCGACGACAACCCAAGACCTGCTATTTATGCGCAGGGCCATGGAGTTGGCATCCTTGGGACAGGGACAGGTCCGTCCCAATCCCATGGTAGGTTGTGTAATTGTTCACGAAGGGATGATCATCGGAGAGGGCTATCACCGGCAGTACGGGCGAGAACACGCCGAAGTCAACGCCATTGCCAGCGTAGCGGATAGTAGCCTTCTTCCTGCCTCCACCCTATATGTCACCCTCGAACCCTGTGCTCATCATGGAAAAACCCCGCCTTGTGCGGATTTAATCGTTCAACATCAAGTCAAAAGAGTGGTTGTCGGAGCCGTAGACAGCAATCCGCTAGTAGGTGGTAAAGGGATCAAGCGGCTTGAAGAAGCCGGAATCCAGGTGGATAGGGGATTATTGGAACAAGAAATACGCTATCAAAACCGGCGCTTTTTTACCCAGATGGAGAAAGGAAGGCCCTATATCCTGCTGAAATGGGCGCAGACCAGGGATGGTTTTATCGCCCGGAGCAATTACGATAGCAAATGGATCAGCAATCCTCTTAGCCGGCAATTGGTCCATCGCTGGCGGGCGGAGGAACGGGCGATTTTGGTCGGCACCAACACCGCCCAATACGATAATCCGCAGCTAAATGTCCGGGACTGGACTGGAAAAAACCCGATCAGACTGGTGATAGACAAACAACTTAGACTGCCTTCGTCATTACTGCTTTTTGATGATTCCCAGCCTACGCTGATCTATAACCTAAAGGAGGATAAAACTTCCGGACAAACCCAATGGGTTCGAATGGATCCGGATTTTGGGATAAAAGACATACTCGAAGACTTACAACAACGAAACATCCAAAGTTTGATGGTGGAGGGCGGTGCTGCCCTGCTTCGCGACTTTATTAGCCAGGGGCTTTGGGATGAAGCCCGGGTGTTCACCGGGACCAATCGATTCGGCCTGGGGATTCCGGCACCGCTGCTTACCGAACTCCCAGTTGAACAACTTTTGCTGGATCAGGACCTGCTACAAACCTACACAAACCATGAGTGAAGAACTACACCTACCGCTCAATAGCGGAAAGAACGAATTGTATTCGGCACTGCTTCCGCAATTAGAGGCTCTTTTAGCAGGAGAAAGCGATCTGATCGCCAATCTGGCGAATACGGCTGCCGTATTAAAAGAGGCATTTGGGTTTTTATGGGTAGGCTTCTACCTGGTCAGGGAAGATCAACTGCTGCTGGGACCCTTTCAGGGCCCGGTGGCCTGTACACGAATTGGCTTTGGCAAGGGAGTCTGTGGAAAAGCCTGGGAAACCGGCCAAACACAGGTCGTTCCTGATGTGGAAGCCTTTCCGGGCCACATCGCCTGCAGCAGTGCCTCCCGCTCTGAAATAGTGGTGCCCCTATTTGCCAGGGGAAAGGTGGTGGCCGTACTGGATGTTGATTCCGACAAGGTGGGCCACTTTGATACCACCGACCAGCAATACCTGGAAAAAATGGCGCGGCTTATTTCCTTTCCCGGATAAGCTGCCTTAGTTTTACATTATGAAAATCTGTTTTGCTACAAATAATTCCAAAAAGCTGGAAGAAGTGAAAGCGGCTTTGGGAGCTGATTTTGAGGTGGTATCCCTTGCTGATATTGGCTGCCAGGAGGAATTACCAGAGACGGGAGATACCCTACAGCACAATGCCTTTCAGAAAGCACGGTATGTAAAGGCACATTATGGTGTCGACTGCTTTGCAGATGATACCGGACTGGAAGTGGAAGCCTTGGACGGAGCCCCCGGCGTGTATTCCGGAAGATTTGCAGGCGAACCCAGAAGTGACGAACGGAACTTATCGCTGTTATTGGAAAGAATGGCGGAAAAGGCTAACCGAAAAGCCTCCTTTCGAACCGTGATTGCGCTGCTTATGGGCGGTGAATCCCATGCTTTTGAAGGCAAGGTTGATGGTGAGATCCTGCAGCATCGCTCCGGTGAACAGGGTTTTGGTTACGATCCCGTTTTCCGGCCGGAAGGATATGAAAAAACCTTTGCAGAACTAACCCTGCAGGAAAAAAATGCCATCAGCCATCGAGGCCGGGCCGTCCGGAAATTGGCAGATTTCCTGAAAGCACATCATGCCGGAAAAACACCGTGACTGTACCTGACAACCATTCCCGTCCATGAACAACCCTTATATTATCGGCATTACAGGAGGAAGTGCCTCTGGAAAAACGCATTTCCTGGATCGCTTACTGCACGCCTTTGAGCCAGGGCAGGTCTGCCTGATATCTCAGGACAACTATTACAAACCCAGGAACCTACAACCGCTGGATGAGCGGGGCATTACCAACTTTGACACCCCGCATTCCATCGATTTTGAGCAATACGCGAACGATATCCGTCATATTCAACAAGGGAAAAGGGTGCAACGGCAGGAGTATACCTTTAACAATCCCAACAAAAAGCCCCGCATGCTCACCTTTGAGCCGGCTCCGGTGGTCGTTGTGGAAGGGATATTCGTGCTCTATTACCCCGAACTCGCCGCCCTTCTGGACCTCAAAGTATACATCGATGCCAAAGACCATATCAAATTGAAGCGGAGAATCGTGCGCGATAAAGTGGAGCGAGGATATGACCTGGATGACGTACTGTACCGATATGAACAGCATGTGATGCCTACCTACGAAAAATACATCGCTCCATTCAAACAAGATGCAGACCTGATCGTACCCAATAATCAGGGATTTGAAAAAGCATTGGAGGTGATCCGAACGTTTTTACACGTAAAAATAGCCGACAACTGATAGCAACCACCTGGATAGGCTATTCCTAATTAGTGACGCATTATCGAACTAAATAAAGCTAACCGCTTGAAATACAAGTGATTTATAGCTGAAAATAAAGTTTAGAATTACTGGTATCTAAAAAAATATTTCTATATTTGCGGCCCATGGAAAATAATAGGACAAATAGCGGAATGATACGCGAAAGGCTCACGCTCGTGCTGGTGTTGCTTTTTTGTACCTTTATTTCTGTTTCCGAATTCACCGTAGGGTTGGATGCAGACAGCAGTCCTATTGACGTTCGGTTTGATCTGAGTGGCGATAGTTCCGAGGAGGGATCTGGCGAGGAGGAGACCTTTATTCATACGGCGATAGATGCCGTGGTGCCCTTTGCGTTGGTAGTGATAGATCAAGCCTATCAGCTGATTTACGAGATATCGGGTGAAGGGAATCCCCACCTGGCCTTCGAAGCAGGTATCGGTCCTACTTTCAATCAGCTATTTGAAATACTTTTTGAGCACATAATTTCCGTGAATGCTCCCTGAGAGCGGATCTATTTAATTTCTTTCATTTTCATCTACGGACCAATTCCCTGGACCGCTAGAAACAGTCAACAAAAACATCACTTTATTAATTTATAATCATGAAAAACAAAGGCATTATCGTTTTTTTAACGGTGGTCATTACCGGGTTGTGTTTGTACTACCTCTCATTCACCCTGGTATCCAATAGTGTACAGGAAAAAGCGACCACCTACGCTACAGACGAGTCGGGTAACGTCGACTTTGATAAAAGGCAAACCTATCTGGATTCCGTTTGGCGGGAGCCCGTTTATAATTTTCTGGGCATTCCCTTCACTTACCAGGAGGTAAAAACCACCGAATTGGGGTTGGGATTGGATTTGCAGGGGGGCATGCATGTGACCCTTGAGGTTTCGCCTATAGAAATCGTCAAAGGCCTGGCTGGAGGAAGCGAGGATGCGGAATTTAACGAGGCCGTGGCCCAGGCCAGAGAGCAAGCCAAAACAGCCAACGAAAGTTTCGTCAACCTTTTTTATGCGGCCTGGCAGGAAGAGGCTGGCGACCGGCAGCTAAATACCATCTTCGCTACTGCTGCCAACCGGGGAAGAATCTCATTGGAGTCTTCGGATACCGATATTCTGAATATTATCGATGATGAGATTGAAAATGCCATTGACCGCTCTTTTAACATTCTAAGGACCCGAATTGACCGGTTTGGTACCTCGCAACCCAATATCCAACGAATTCAGAATACGGGAAGAATTCAGATAGAACTTCCTGGTGTGGACAATGCAGAGCGAGTACGAAACCTGCTACAGGGAGTAGCGAAATTGCAATTTTGGGAAGTGGCAGAAATCGATGAATTCGGAGATGCCTTGCAGCAAGTGAACACGTTTTTAGTGGGAGAAGCTCAGAGTGAACAGCCACAGGCTAGCACTGAGGACACTGAAGCCCTTTCTGACACAACCGATCTGGAGAGTGATTTGGCCAGGCAATTAGCCGAAGGGGGTTCAGATACGGATTCCTTAGGCATGGAGGTTTCTCCATTATTTTCGTTACTAAAGGCCAATTATGGTTTGGTGTATGAATTGAGAGACACCCTCACCATCAATAGAGTCTTGAACAGAGAGGATGTTCAGGCACTGCTTCCGCGGGACATCCGCTTTATGTGGTCCGTAAAACCTCAAGTGCAGGACGGAATGGATTTATTGGAATTGCATGCCATCAAAGCTCCCCGTGGAACCGACCAGGCACCTTTGGAAGGAGATGTCATAACCGATGCACGACAATCACTTGACCAAAGCTCCCGACCGGCCGTAAGCATGCAAATGAATGCAGAGGGAGCCCGAAACTGGAGACGCCTCACGGCAGAAAATATTGGAAACCGAATCGCGGTAGTTTTAGATAATTATGTCTACACCGCCCCTACCGTTCAGGGAGAAATTCCCTCCGGCCAATCCGAAATTACAGGTAATTTCACGATGGAAGAGGCCAAAGATTTGGCCAATATACTTAAATCGGGAACCCTGCCCGCTCCTACTAATATCGTAGAGGAGGCCATTGTAGGTCCCACATTGGGAATTGAAGCCCGAAACCAGGGAATCAACTCCATGATCGCCGGTTTGGTGCTGGTGGTCTTATTTATGGTAGCCTATTACTCCAAAGGTGGATTTGTGGCCATCGCCGCCTTGCTTTTCAATATCTTCTTTATTTTGGGTATTCTTGCCCAATTAGGTGCGGCACTTACCCTTCCGGGTATTGCCGGCATTGTGCTGACCATCGGTATGTCCATTGATGCCAACGTTCTTATTTTTGAACGAATTAAGGAAGAATTAAGAAATGGAGCCGGGATTCTACAGGCAATCAGCAGTGGTTATGATAAAGCATTTAGTGCTATTCTCGATTCGAATGTCACCACCTTTCTGACCGGAGCCATTCTGTATGCGCTAGGGCAGGGACCGGTTAAAGGCTTCGCCATCGTACTGATGATTGGTATTGCTTCGTCCTTCTTCTCCGCTGTGTTTATCACCCGGGTGATCGTATACTGGATGAGCAAAAAGGGAGATAAAAGCTCCATTTCGTTTGCCACATCCTTTACAAAAAACCTACTATCTGATCTTGCCATAGATTTTCTGGGCAAGCGAAAAGTGGCCTACCTGATCTCTTCCTCTATTATCGTCATAGGTATGATCCTGGCACTTACTTCAGGTCTGAAATTCGGCGTAGATTTTACCGGAGGAAGGTACTATATCGTAGAGTTTAATGAAGCCGTACCTGCCTCGGAACTTAAAGTAGGATTGGATAGTGAATTTGACGGTTCCGTAGAGGTAAAAACGTACGGGGCCAACAATGTTTTGAAAGTCACTACCTCTTATCTGGTAAATGAAGATAATGAGGAAGCTAACCGGGAGGTAGAGACCAAAATCAGGCAAGGTATTGGCGAAGTCACCGGTTTCAATTTTATTGAGGATGCCAGCCAAATGACAGAGGGAGCCTTTGCGATCACCGGATCCAATAAGGTAGGTGCCACCGTAGCCGATGACATCAAAAACTCTTCCCTGGAAGCCATGTTTTTCTCCCTGGTAGCCATTTTCCTTTACATCCTCTTACGATTCCGGAAATGGCAGTTCTCCTTGGCTTCCATTATTGCATTGGTTCATGACACGTTCTTTGTCATTGCAGCCTTTGCCATAGCCAGTGCTTTCGGTGCCACATTTGAAATCGACCAGGTGTTCATCGCGGCGATGCTCACAGTGATCGGTTATTCCATCAACGATACGGTGATCGTATTTGACAGGATCCGGGAAAACATCTCCAATAGGGGTACCGGCAAATTGGTTCAGATGTTCAACGATGCCATCAATCAGACCATGGCCCGAACCCTGATTACTTCAGCTACTACACTCATCGTAGTGCTTGTCCTACTCATTTTCGGGGGAGAAGTTTTAAGAGGGTTTTCCTTTGCGCTATTGATAGGAGTACTGATCGGTACCTATTCCTCCATATACATCGCCACTCCTGTAGTGGTGGATTTGATGAAGCGGGAGCTGGCGAATGAAGCTACCCCAACCACAAAAAAAGTAGCAGAGGTAAAAGGCTAATGTTGATTTCCCGGTGCTCGTCATTTGGGAAAAAAGAGGTATTTGGAAAGCCGGTTCTCACAGGACCGGCTTTTTTTGGTTTAAAATGCAAAATTTTTACCCCAAACAGGGTATTGCACGGGATACTTAGTTTAGATACCTTGCACTAAAAATATACCTTTATGCCGGTCTCTTTTTATTCCATCGCCTTACTACTTGGAATTTTGCTTTCTTCGCTGTATTTGCTTTTCGGAAAAGAGCTGAAAGAATATAAGAAAATCAATGCCCTGGTCCTATTGATTCTCATAAGCGAATTGCTATCCGAATCAGTCTGGAATTTTACCCGTTCCAGCGGAAAAGATTCCTTTCTGCTGTACAATGTACTCTTTGTCTACCTGAGACCTACCGTCACGCTCCTCCTTTTCAGCCATTTACCGTATTCATGTCACCTTCAAAGGAAGGTAGTACCAAGCATGGGCGTATTTCTGTTCTTCGGAATGCTGAACGCACTTTTTTTTCAATCCATCCTGTCCGGCATTCAATCCTACAGTTTCCTGGTTGGCCATGCCATGGTTTTGTTTTACAGCATCATCTTTTTCAAAGACATCCTTCATCAAAGCAAATACCGAGACGTAAACCTATTGTCCCTGCCCTATTTTTGGATGGCTTCCCTTATTTTATTTTCATTTGGAGAAAGCTATATATTTTTTATTTTGACACATTATTTGCCCTCTCTGGGCGATTACCAGATGGGGCACATATTTCACTGGGTACAGTTTTTTGCGGGCATTATGTACCTGACCCTAGGCTTGTCTTTCTATGCGCCCTTGGTTTTTAAAAGACGATACAGCTATTAAGTCAAGGATTGTTGAAAATATAGTTTTTTAATTTTAGCTGTAAGATGTAAATTTACCCATTCATTTTAAAAACGCTTTGTATGTCCTACTTATTTACTTCGGAGTCGGTTTCCGAAGGACACCCGGATAAAATATCCGATCAGATATCCGATGCCATCATTGATCATTTTTTGGCCTTTGACCCCAACTCCAAAGTAGCTTGCGAAACATTGGTCACTACCGGTCAGGTAGTCCTGGCAGGAGAAGTCAAATCCAACACCTACCTGGACGTTCAGAAAATCGCCAGGGATGTGATCAATAGGATTGGTTATACCAAAAGTGAATACATGTTTGACGGCAGTTCCTGTGGCGTATTGTCCGCTATACACGAACAATCTCCCGACATCAATCAGGGCGTTGACCGCAGTAGTCCGGAAGAGCAAGGGGCCGGTGACCAGGGAATGATGTTTGGTTATGCCACCAATGAAACGGATAACTACATCCCGCTAGGTCTTGACCTTTCCCACCGCTTATTAAAGGAATTAGCCAAACTCCGGCGCGAAAACGAGCAGATCCAATACCTTCGGCCTGATTCCAAAGCGCAGGTCACCATTCAATACGGCGACGATCACCTTCCCGAAAAGATCAATACCATCGTGGTTTCTACCCAACACGATGATTTTGCAGAGGAGGAGGCCATGTTGAAAAAAATTAAAAAGGACATTATTGAAATTTTAATCCCAAGGGTAAAGGCCCAGTTGCCTGCTTCGCTTCAGAAGTTATTTACCGATGACATTATTTATCACATTAATCCTACCGGCAAATTTGTCATCGGGGGACCTCATGGGGATACCGGACTTACCGGAAGGAAAATTATTGTCGACACCTACGGTGGAAAAGGGGCCCATGGCGGAGGAGCCTTCTCTGGGAAGGATCCCTCAAAAGTAGACCGGTCGGCAGCCTATGCAACCCGCCATATTGCCAAAAACCTGGTAGCAGCCGGAGTAGCCGATGAAGTGCTGGTGCAGGTATCGTATGCCATCGGAGTGGCAAAACCCATGGGCATCTTTGTGGACACCTATGGCAGTTCCAACGTACAGCTATCGGATGGTGAGATCGCCAAAAAGGTAGAAAAGTTATTTGACATGCGGCCCTTCGCTATTGAAAACCGCCTTAAGCTTCGAAATCCCATTTACGAGGAAACCGCTGCCTACGGCCATATGGGAAGAGAAAGCGAGGTGGTTTCCAAGACTTTCTTCTCCCCCGATAAAGCCTCTATCACCCTGGATGTGGAGTTATTTACCTGGGAGAAATTGGATCAGGTAGCCGCTATTAAAAAGGAATTTGGTTTGTAATGGCTGGATTTCTTAGCCTAGCTAAAAGCTGCCTTACCCGGCAGCTTTTTTTATTGCTTCTATTCCGGTAAATTGTACCGGTCTGGCACTATGTACTTCCTAAATTGAAACCTATGGACCATTTGAAAAACTACCTTGAAAGCAGTCTCCACCTATTCCGGTTCTACAAAAGCCTGGGAGAAAAAGCCCTGGAGCAGGTAGCAGACGACAAGCTTTTCTGGCAATACAATGCCGACAGCAATAGCATGGCTACGATTGTCAAGCACATGGCCGGAAACATGCATTCCCGCTGGACGGATTTTTTAGCTTCGGATGGAGAAAAACCCTGGCGCGAGCGGGATGCGGAGTTTGAAAATGATATCCGTAGCCGGGAAGAAATGATGCAGATTTGGGAGGAAGGATGGGAGGTGCTTTTTGCGGCCGTTGAACCCCTCAGCCCCAACGATTTTGAAAAAACCGTCTATATACAAAACAAGGCTCATACGGTAATGGATGCCATGAACCGGCAGCTGGCCCACTATGCTTCGCATGTAGGACAGTTGATATATTTAGGCAAAATGCTTCATTCCGGTACTTGGCAAAGCCTGAGTGTTCCCAAAGGACAATCAAAAACATTCCATCAAACTACCTTCGGGAAAGCCGGAAACGACCCCCTCTCTACTGATGAATTTCCTAAAAAAGATCAATCCTAAAACATGAGCGGCAGCAAAAGCGAGGCTGACAAGTTGTATGAAAAGCTGGTGCGGGAGGAACTAGGTAGGTGGTTATACCAAACCAAAAAGAAACCCTCCCTGCTAAACCGGCTTACTAAAGGCACCCAACGGTCACTCAACAACCTGATACCTGAGAAAATCCATCAGGCGATCACCTTCGCCATAGAAAAAATGGTCAAGGGCGTATTGGTCGGGAATGAATACATCGGGCCAAAACCTTATCCGATGGAACATTTACGGCTAAAGGAGTTCAAGGCAAGGAAGGCCATCCGGTTTTACAAGAGAACCGCCTCTGTGGAAGGGGCCGTCACCGGGGCCGGTGGTATCTTGATGGGATTCGCTGACCTTCCAGCATTCTTAGCCATCAAGATGAAAATGCTCTTCGAAATTGCTGCCGCTTATGGCCACGATGTCCGGAATTTTAAAGAGCGGGTTTTTATCCTGACGATTTTTAAACTCACCTTTTCCAGTCAGAAAACCAGAAATGAAACCGTCTCATTGGTAGAAAACTGGAACGAAAAAGCAATGGAACTTCCTGATAATTTTGACAGGTACGATTGGCGTACCTTCCAACTCGAATACCGGGACTACATGGACCTGGCCAAGCTGGCCCAGTTGATCCCGGTAATTGGTGCCGGTGTCGGTGCTGTGGCGAACTACCAGCTAAGCCAACAACTGGGAGACACGGCCATTCAGGCTTACCGCCTCCGGTTTTTTGCCGAAAGAAGTCCGATTGAATAATCCTTATTTCAAGTAAACCCGCTGCCCTTTTTCAGCACTTTCCCGGGCAGCATCCAGAATCTCAACCACTACCATGTTATTTTCCAAGCTGGAAAGATCGCCAGGACTTACCTTTATAGTTCCCCGAACCACGGCAGCCAGGTACGAAAAGGGATCATCAAAGGGATACGCACGCCCAGGAAGGGTTAGTTCTTTTTCTAAATCCTCTCCAGCTGTCCTACTGATCAAGCGGGTATCGTTCTTGGCGATATAATAGCCTGTTTTTCCATAAACCTCCATGTCCTTTCGGCTAAAAGGCCAGTTCCAGGAGGCCTGTATCACCCCCTGCGTTTCCGGATAATCCAGGAGAATGGTCGCCTCGTCGTCCACCTCGGGATAGATCTCCGGTTTTATTTGTTTGAGTTCGGCGGTAACAGAGATGGGTTTTTCTCCATTCATTAGCCAGGTCATCAGATTGGCCCCGTAACAGCCAAAATCAATGACCGCCCCTCCGCCATTCTGTACCGGATCGGTAAGCCAATCCAGAAATTCCTGATTGACTCCTATTTCCATTGGCCCTTCATGACCGTCGTTAATAACTACTCTTCGAAGAGGTCCTATAGGGGAATCGTTGGAAACCTGCTTTTTGACTTCATGATTACTCGCATACCAGGTCGTTTCGTAGTTCGTCAGCAGGTGAATATCGTGTTTTTTGGCCAGGGCCTGCATTTCCAGCGCATGCTCCATGCTTACTGCCAGCGGTTTTTCCACCATCACGTGGATACCCCTCGGCGCACAGGCCTGCACCACCTCCAAATGTTCGTAAATGGAACCAAAAGCCGTTACTGCCTCGGGTTTGACTTCCTTAAACAAAGACTCCATATCCGGATACACCAGGTCCATTGATATTCCATGACGGGATGTAAACCTGCGAGCCAGGTCTTCATTTGGCTCCACAATGCCCACCATCTCGATGTCGCCTTTATCAGCCCTTCCCAGGATCCAGTGTACGTGTGAATGCGTGAGCCCCACCACCGCAATTTTTACAGGGGATTGCGCCATGCTTATCTGGATGCCCGAAAGAAGACAAAAAACAATAATTAATAGGGTTTTCATATTCAGTTATTTTTAAAGGGTTCAAGTACTTTTTGGAAAATGCCCTGGGAGTTATTCCTTCTCTTCTTCCGGGCTTTTTGCCTTCTCTTTTTATTCTGGATTGATCCCTTGACCAATACAGACCGGACAGAGATGCCTACCTGCCCGCTGTACCAGGGCTCCCTTCCCAGCACGTTTACATTCGGTTTATAATCTACAGAAAAGGAAACGCCCATCAAAGTCATTTCTACGCCGGCGATAATATCCACCCCAATCGTCCGATTGCCATAGGTCTGAATGATGGTTTGGGTTTCCGGCACTTTTTCCCGGCTTTCCTCCAGGCCCAGGGATATCCCGGCACCGTAATAGTAATTGAATCGCTTAGAAATCAGGGGGCGATGCTTTTTTAGCAATGCATGTACGGTAGTATTGGCGTTAAAATCGGATTGGAGAATCGCTTCCGCCGATAAGCCTTTCTGAATCCGCTGCTGTGCACTGAGGCCCAGCATACGATAGGAATTATTGTTGGCCAACCGAAGCCCCAGGGCCGTGCCGTAGGACTGTGCATGGGCACTACCGGGTAACGTACACCCTGCCATGAACGTTATGAGTACTATAAATACTAATTTCTGCATAGGGAATCCCATTAAGTCTGCCAATTCTAACAAAAAACCAGCCAACTAGCTGCGTGTTTCAGGAGAAAAAGGCTGAAAGGCCCCTAATCACTATATTTGCCGGTATCAGCCGCAAATAAAATAAGGGATTATTGCGAAACGCAAATTAATAAGTAAATTTAACAAGTATTCAAACGCCCATAACTCATGAAAACGTTCCTATTCCTTTTTTGTATTGTGATCTACTTTCAGCTTCCAGCCCAGGATTTGGAAGGAGCCTGGAAACTAACCCATCAAAATGGTAATCCCATCACCGATCAGGAATTTATCAAAATCTATCAGGATGGTTATTTTGCTTTTGGGGCAAAAGAAATTGCCGGAAACAAATTTATGTATGCCGGAGGCGGTGAGTATAACCTGGAAGGTAATAGCTATGCAGAAAGCCTTGACTTTTTGACGCTGGATCCGGAGCAGGTAGGCACCACTAACCAGTATACACTGGATTTTGCCAACAACCGCATCGTTATTTCCGGCAAAATAAAAGGAGAAGATCTGATAGAAATTTGGGAGAAAGTTTCGTCCCGTAAAGACGACCTCACCAGAAACTGGGTAATTACGGGCAGGAAACGGGATGGTGAAATTTCCGAAATGACCCCAGGAGCCAGGAGAACGGTAAAAATTCTTAGCGGCGGGCGTTTCCAGTGGATTGCATTTAACTCGGAAACAAAAGAATTTAGCGGTACCGGTGGTGGCACCTATGAAGCTACCGATGGAAACTATACCGAAAGCATCACTTTCTTTTCCAGAGATGATAGCCGGGTAGGAGCGGAACTAAATTTTAAATACGAAGTAATGGATGGCAAGTGGCATCATAGCGGACTGAGCAGCACGGGTAATCCGATCTATGAAATCTGGTCTCCGTATGAAGAAGCCTATCAACCTGCTAAGTAAGGATAAGCTGAATCATCCCTCATTTTTTACTTTATATGAATAGAAAAGAAATTAAGGAAAGGAGGCAATTTTTACTAAATAATCTCCTGAAGGGTCTTTCTTATCTCGTTTTGCTGGTAGGCGTGTTTCTATTGCTGCGGCAGTTCAGCACCGAGGATCAACGATATGCCTGGTTTGGACCCATTTATGATAACGCCGTATTGGTCATAAGCCTTTTCATCTTATCTGAGATTCTTTTTGGTATCATTCCGCCGGAAGTGTTTATGCTCTGGTCGCTGGAAACGGGGATGATCGGTCCCTATTTCTTCAGTATTGGCATCCTGTCTTTGATTTCATATGGGGCAGGATTTTTAAACTTTAACATTGGCCGGTGGATCCGGGATAAAAACTGGATCAACCGCGCCCGATTTCCCCGCCTAAAAAAATACATGCGTTTATTTGAAAAATTCGGTGGGTACCTGGTGGTAGTGGCATCCCTTACTCCCTTGCCCTTCTCCGCCATATCCTTGCTTTCAGGAATGGGTGGCTTGCTTCCCAGGAACTATTTGCTGCTGAGTCTTTTTCGGATTCTAAGGTATTTTTTATATGCCCTGATTTTATCTGGAATAGATAATTTGTAATTGACAAATGAGAAAAAAACCTCCATATCGGAACTACTGGTTAGCGGGTGTTTTACAATATTTTTAACAGAATCACTAAAAACCAGGCATTTTTTTAAATTCTTTCTTAAATTCGGCGGATAAATTGATCATGAAGAAAAAAAGAATTGCCGTTAATGGTTGTGGTAGAATCGGCCGCCTGACCATCAAGCTAATACTGGATCGGCCCGACCTCGAACTGGTCGCTGTGAATGATTTAACCGATCCCAAAACACTGGCTCACCTGTTGCAATACGATTCCGTACATGGCAAATACGCCCAGCGATTTATCGAAAATGACGGAAATATCCAGGTGGGAAACAAAACCATCCGGATCTTCGCTGAAAAAAATCCCGAACGTATCCCCTGGAAGCATCTTGACATAGATGTGGTCTTGGAGGCGACGGGAAAATTTACAGACCGGGAAGGGGCTGCCTTGCACCTGAAGGCAGGAGCCCGAAAAGTTATCATCACCGCTCCCTCTAAAAGCCCGGATGTTCCCATGGTCGTCCTGGGTGTCAACGAAGGAATCCTTAGAGGTGATGAAGACATCGTCTCCAATGCTTCCTGTACCACCAACTGCCTTGCCCCGATGGTAAAAGTGCTGGACGAAGCGTTTGGCATCGTAAGGGGTTATGTTTCCACGGTACATTCCTATACAAACGACCAAAACCTACACGATGCTCCCCACAGGGATTTACGAAGGGCCAGGGCGGCAGCTTATTCCATTATTCCCACCACTACCCATGCCGCCAAAGCCATGGAAGTGGTTTTGCCGAAACTCAGCGGTAAAATTGAAGCCTCTGCCATGCGCGTACCCGTTCCGGATGGTTCACTAACCGATCTAATCGTACTCTTGGAAAAGGATGTGGATAGCCGCTCCATCAACAACGCCTTTCGGAAAGCTTCCCTGACTGACTTTAAGGGAATCATCGAATATTCGGAAGACCCTCTGGTTTCCATCGATATTGTTGGAAACCCCCATTCCTGTATTTTGGATGCCGGGCTTACTTCTTCCATGGGCAATCTGGTGAAAGTGGTAGGCTGGTATGACAACGAATCCGGCTATTCCAACCGATTGGTCGAACTGGTAACTAAAATTTGACCCCTACCGCTGGGTATTCTCCAACCAGAGGTATGGCAAATCGCCCTCTACCCACTGATCAAAATACCGGGTATAATCCGAGCCAAAGACCATGGATCCCAATAAAATATCCAAATCTCCGTCCCCATCCATGTCTCCAACATCCATGGCTATCCAGCGACCCGCCGATGATCCTGGAAAAGTACTGGCCTCAAAATGACCGTTTCCTTGGTTTTCCAGGTACACAAATCCTTCTTCCGGGGCATTTTCAAAATCCGGGAAAAAAGAAATAGCCGCAATATCCAAATCACCATCCCCATCAAAATCGGCTGGAATGGCCTTATAGGCTCCGGGTAAGGGATAGAAAAACTCCTCCTCAAACCGGTTTCGGCCATCATTGATAAAAATCCGAATACCGTGGTAGGGTTTGGTAATCGGATCGTAGTCTGCATTGTCACCTGCGGTATAGATGATGTCCAGGTGTCCGTCATCATTGAAGTCGACCAGGTCGAAAAAACTGGAACCGTAACTGGGAGGAAACCGCAGGACTGGTTCTTCAACAAAATTGCCATTCCCTTGATTATGGTAAATAAAAATACCTTCATCTCCCTGCCCAAAAAGCGCGATGATATCCTGACGCCCGTTGCCATTCAGGTCCCGAATATAGGCCTTAGTCGCGCCGGGCTTGCTTTGCAAAACGAATTTCTGATAATTTCCCGCCCGATCCTGCTTCCACCAGCTTAGGCTCCCGGTCTGTTTGCCATATTCACAGATCACTAAATCATCCCTGCCATCTCCATCCAAATCCCCTCTGTCCAGGTGAACGGGGCGTTGCAAGTTCTGAACCAAAATGCGGGTCGGATCGCCCGGTCCTTCCGGCAGTTGCATCACATAGCCCAGATCCATATCCGTAGGGTTAAACGTCCCGATGACCAAAGCTAAGGTACCAGCATCGTCCTGGTGAATCCAGGAGGTCCCTTCGGGAATCCGTGCCGTCTTTAATACCTGAAAATCGGCATCCATAATGGCTAAGGCAGACCTACCCACATCACTGATGTAAAACCGGTCAGGGACATCCATTTTAACCATCAGCGTCATGGGATTTTTGGTTTTGCCTCCGGGCTTTTTCAGGTTAAAATAAGGCAGGCCGACACGGACCGGCTCCTCCCGCTCTTTCAATGGCAATTTCGCAGGGGCTTCTTCCAGATAGTAGGCACTTATTTTTTTAAAAATCAGGGTATCCATCGTAGGTGTGAGTGGGAAAACACCTTTTTGTTCCACAATCTGTCCTGCCCTTCCTCCTTCCAGTATCCAATCCCGAAGGGTATCATTCGCATAGATCCCATAGTAATGTCCCATTCTGGGTAAGATGGTTTTCCATGTCGCCTTGTCCAACAGGTTGGGATCCGGCAACAGGTGGCAGCCGGTACAATACCTCGCTGCCAGTGTGGATGCGGGCTGCTCCAAAAGGGAGGAAGCAGGCTCTTTCCCGGATTCGGTCACCAGCTGAGTATTTTCCTTTCTCTCTTTGGTCTCGGTCCCACAACTCCATACCATAGCCAAAAAGAACCAGAGGAACCATTGCTTGCTACCGCTCATGCCCAAAGAACCCATCATACCGAAAAATGTTGGTAAATGGATTGCTGATCTATCGTTTCAAGCGGCATGATGCATGGAGGGTACTTCATGTGTTTATCCCAGTTTGCTGATCCGGATTCATTTTTACGAATATAAAGGTTCGCCTTTACATGGGAATGAGATTTTTAATTTTTTAATCTTCTACCAGTCAGGTATGGACCTAAAGATTGTAAACCGTGCCGCTTTTCGACCCATCAAATATGCTTAAAAAACGGGCAGATGAAAGATTTGCTAGCTAAACCTGCTTGCCATCAGCCTGCTTTGCTTCTTCTATTATGAAATAGATACTGAATGGTCGCATATAAAGTAGCGCCGTCCACGGGTTTGGATAAAAATTCATCAATACCCACGCTAAGCCCTTTTGACCTGGCAATTTCTGACAGGTCAGCTGTAACGGCAATAATAGGGATTTTCTGATACTCGCTGCCGCAATGGCCCGAACGAATGGCATGGGTAGTCTCGTAGCCATCCAAAACGGGCATCTGCAAATCCATTAAAATCAAATCGTATCCCGGCATTTTCAACCGTTCCAAGGCAGCAGCTCCATTTACGGCCATATCAAACGAAGTGTTTTGCCAAGCCTTAAATGTCACCTTCAATATCAGGCGAATAACCGGATCATCATCGACGATCAATAGCCGCTTTCCTCCCAGGTCAAAAATGCTGTTTTCCATATCCTTCCCCACGCTTTACCTTAAAAAAATAAACTTAAAGCTGTTCAATAATTCCGTAATAATAGATAATTCAAAATTATCTTACAAGAATTTAGGATAGGTTACATATTTACGACAATTAATTTCATTTTTCTATAATTATAAATTATAATTGATGACATAAATGGTTTGCTTCGATGAGTAATAAAACCAGTAATCATGAGAAAAGAATCTTTCATTCCGTTTCTTGCTTTTTTAATCCTAACGATTTCTTGTAACAACAATGATGAACCAACCGCCCAGGGAATTAGAAATGTAACTTCCCAATTGTGTAATAATATCAGTGGTGTGGAAGGATTGTATTGGGACATCTCCAATGGTGTGAATCGAGGAGATATTCCCGGAGGAGTACCGACCGTCGCACAGTTGGGAGGAAATTTCATCCACTCAGGCCACCCCTTACTTGGATTTACGTATCCAAGTGGGTATTCACCGGTCGAACTTCGGCAGGACAATCCCCTGCTGATCGGAGTGAACCTGTTGAGGAATGATGACCAGGCTGTTTGGCGTTATTACCTGCAAACGGTAAATTCCGCCACCAATGCCACCCAGGTGCTTCAGTCGGAAATCAATCAATTTCTAAATTTTGTGGGGGGGAATGGCCAAAATTTAGAGGTCGCCTGCAGCAACAATGCCAGCGGAAGCCAGGCCAGCACCGGTATGCAGCAAACCTTTGCCTCCCGCATGATCCGATCCCAGGGCTTTACCGGGGTTTTTGTGGTGGACGTAAAAGTTTTTCCTGATTTAGGGTTTTCTTTTATTGCTACTCAGGTCAGTTTTTCTCCGACAGCTGATTTCGAAAACGAAATTCTCACCACCTATTTGCCCGTATCCTGGCAACTTCTCTTTACCGACAGTGGAAGCAGCCCCGACAGGGACGGAGACGGGGTACCTGATGACCTGGACCGCGCTCCCGATGATCCTACCAGGTGGTAAATACGTTACGAAATTAAAATTTCCTATATTTCCCAAAATTCCAAACCAGCAAACCCATATCCATGCCGCAAATCAGGGTCTTTTGTAAAGAAATAAGCCCTCCGGACTGGAAGGAACATAAACGTTCCCAAACCGATAGCGTCCTTGATATCTGGCGGATTCCCCTTTCTTCGCCCGATCATGTAGTTGAACATTTAAAAGAATTGCTGACGGATGAGGAAATCCAACAAGCCGATCGGTACCTGCAAAAAGAAGACCGAATCAGGCAGCTATTGGGAAAAGGATTTCTTAGGAAACTAATACAGTTTTACCTGAATGAAAGACAAATTCAGTTTGGTAAAAACCGGTTTAACAAGCCCTTCCTGATTGGAAGGGACCATTTTCATTTTAACATCAGTCACTCAGGTAAATGGGTAGTTATTGCCCTTGCTGATTGTGAAGTGGGGATTGACATTGAACCACTAGATTCCCGTTTTGAATATCAGGAACTGCTTTCCGGCATTTTTTCACCTTCAGAAATCGAATTTATTGAAAAATCCCCCGACCCGGTTCACTCTTTTTATAGGATATGGACACGGAAGGAGGCCTTGCTCAAAGGGATCGGGCAGGGAATCACCGACCAAATGAGTGAATACTGTCTACTGGATGGCCTTCAACAATTCTATTTCTCCGAAAAAATACCTTACGAACAATGGGACATTCGAAGTTTTGTCATGAATTCAAACCACTATGTAAGTCTTGCCTTTCCCTCAAAAGAGCATCGGCCGCGATTTTTTAACTGGGATTCCTTGCCTTTTGGCTAGCATCCCCAGAGCAGGGATAACCTAAAAACCAGACGGGTGTCCTGCGTTTGGATGCCATCTGTTTTCAATCAAACAGTGCCAGCATGGTATCCCCGTCCAGGGCACCCAAAAAACTATCTCCCTCTGCGATAACTTCTGCGGCCAGCTTGCTCTTTGATTCTTGGAGTTTCACGATTTTTTCTTCCACCGTGTCTTTGCATATCATGCGGTAAGCTATCACGTGCTTCTCCTGTCCCATCCGGTAACAGCGGTCTATGGCCTGGTTTTCTACCGCTGGATTCCACCAGGGGTCCAGAATGTACACGTAATCAGCAGCGGTGAGATTAAGGCCCGTTCCTCCTGCTTTAAGACTGATCAAAAATACCCGCTTGGAGGGATCCTGCTGAAATTGGTTCACCCGGGACTCCCGCTCTTTCAGGCTGGTCTTGCCGTCCAGATAGGTATAGGGTATGTGGTTTTCCGTTAATTTTTCCTGCACGATATCCAGCATTTTTACAAACTGACTGAATACCAGCAATTTATGATTTCCCGTCTTTTCTTTGACATGTTCTAATAGTAAATCAATTTTTGCAGAGCTTTCCATTTCCCCGGTATGGGAAACCAATTTGGTAGCATCACATACCTGCCGCAATCGCGTCAAACCCTCCAACACATACATTTTTGACTGTTCGGCCCCCTCTTCCTCAAACTTTTTCAGCAGGTAGTCTCTGTATTCGTTCCGGTAGGCATCGTATACCTTGCGCTGGGCTGGCTCCATTTCACAGTAGAGGTATTCCTCGGTTTTATCCGGCAGCTCTGTGAGCACTTCTTTTTTGGTTCTTCTCAGAACAAAGGGGTCGATTTTTTTCCGCAATTCATCCAGGATAGCCTCATCTCCCTTTTTTAAAGGATCCAGGTAGCTTTCCTTGAACGCCTTAAACGAATGAAAAAACCCTGGATTGACAAAGTTCATTTGGGCATAAAGCTCCGCCAGCCCGTTTTCGATGGGCGTTCCGGTAAGGGCGATTTTAACCTTGCCCTTTAGCCTGGTGATGGCTTTGTAGCGCCGGGACTGCGTGTTTTTGATGGCTTGGGACTCATCCGCAATGATCAGATCAAATTCCAATTGTTGTAATAATTCCAGATCATTGATCACCAAACCATAACTGGTCAACAAAACCTGATGCTTTTGGAGGGCTTCTACCTGATCATAGCGGTTGCCATGGTGGATAAAATAATCCAGATGAGGCGCAAACTTTTCCAATTCATCCTTCCAATTAAACAACAGGGTGGTGGGAGCTACCACGAGTACCTTTGTTCCTTTTTTGGAAGTTAACTTACAGATCAGGGTAATGAGCTGGAGCGTTTTCCCCAAGCCCATGTCATCCGCCAGGATCCCACCCCAGTGGTATTCTCGCAGGAAATTGAGCCAATTGAAACCAGCTTTTTGATACGGTCTGAGTTCAGCCTTTAGTTGCTTCGGAATCCGGGTCGATTTGATACTGGAAAATTGCTTTAACTTTTTCTTCTTTTCTTCAATTTCCGCAAGGATCTCCGGAAAATTGTGAAGTTCTTCCACCTCATCCATCAAATTAAACTGGGTTTTAGAGATGTTGAGTTGGTCTTTATCGGTTTCGCCGCTGCGAAACAAGCGGCTAAACTTCCGAACCCACTCTTCTGGCAGAATACCGATGGTCCCGTCTGTCAGTTCTACGTAATTCCTATCCCGATCCAAGGCCCTCTTGATGTCTTTTAATTTGACCTTATTATTTCCGAAAGCGACCTCCGCCTTGAGTTCAAACCAGTCCTGTCTGGAACGGAATTCGAGGTTTACCTTCGGGGCGAAAAGGGAGTATTTTTTTATCTTGATGTCTTCCAAGCCAAATACCGTCACCTGATTTTCCTTCAAGGTTTCAAAAGCTTTCATAAACCAAAGGTTTTCCATAAAGCTATCGTGCGTCAGGTGAAAAAACCCCTGGTTACCCCCTCTTCCAAAATTGGGATGCAGAGATCTGAGAAATGCCACGAAATCGTCTTCCACATCCTCGTCCCTCAGGTAAAGGGTTTTACTCTCGGCATCTATGATGCTGTTGCCCTCCAGGGGATTCGAAAATGCCTGCGGACCATATTTGATGGCCGGGCGAAAAATCACCAGTCCGCTGAGTTCTGACACATACAATTGCTTTTGTAGCAAATGGCTACGGTCGGATTCGTTGAAAAGGCCAGATTCGTCCATGATTTCAAGGTTATTTGACAGGGGTACTATTATTTTGTGGAAATATTCCTCCACATCCTTTTCCAAAAAATGGAAAACAGGGTAATGCAGCAAGAGTTTTAGGTTATCCAGATCCTTCTGGTTTTGAAACACCAACAGTTGGCGGTCCTCCCATATGACAAAGGCCGGGGTGATGATCAACTTATTTTTTTCCGATTCCAATTCTATGCTATCCGCTTCCGTCCGGATAATGGGCGCAAGCTCATAGATCATCCCAGACCTGCGAATCCTCAGCGTGAGACTCGCAGACCTTACCTGCAAAGGTGCGCCAAAATACTTTTTTTTGATCTTCCCTTTCTGATACTCGTAGACGGGAGCCTGATAGTTGAATAAGGAATAGCCCTCCATTGCCGCCAGAAATTCCTTGAAAAGGCTGCCTAATTTTTCGGTTTTCTTTTTAGAGATGGCTTGATTTATTTTGTCTATGGCAATTATGACCCGGTCCATCCCTTCATTATTCGCCAACCGGGGATCAAAGGGATCCTCTATTTCGGTGAACTTTACCGATAATTCCTCCGGCCTGTTTTTACTTCCTTTGGCCATGAAAGCAAAAACACTGTGAATATTTCTATCGTGGGTTAATACAAAGGCCAACCCCGGATTGTATTGGCCCAATTCGGAATCATTAACCTCCGGCAGTAGTTGATCTGCTTTTTTCTGGCTGCGTATTCCTTCTTTTTTAAACCATTGAGAAAGGGAATCGACATTATAGAGTCCCCGAATTGGTCCGGCAGGAAACATGCCCAATTCCCCTTTCGAAAACAAAAACTCAAAGGCCGTCAGGGGCTCGGCTACCTGATCTTGTAATCCCCATTTGGCCAATTGCTCCTCAGCCGCTTTCTTTCGCTGCCCGGGAGTCAGGTACTGAAGGTCCCCCAAATCTAGCTGAGTGAACCGTTTTTTGAGCCACTCCAACCCCGTACGAACAAGGTTTTTTCGCTGATAATCACCATCTATTATGACCTGTTGACCATCAAAGCCAACACGTAACAAATGACGCTGCCCATTAATATCAACGACATAGGTGATTTCACTATCTGACAGATCGGCTCCGTACAGGTTTTCATAAATAAATTTGCCCGGTTCACTATCGATTTTTTTTCCCAATTGGGGTATTTCGTTTTCCGAACAAGCAATTTTTATGGGAAAAGATAAGTCCTCTTTCTCCCGCTTCGTTTTCACAAACGGATTCGGTTCCGGGATTTCTAATCCGTCAGGTCTATCTTTCCTGTAATCAAATCCTTTGGTCAAGACTAGAAAATAAATTGCCGCTGCCACATGTTTACACTGACGATTTTCAGCGAAATAGGGACAAATACAATCCACAGGATTTTGGTCAACATTACCAGAAAATGGGTTATCACTCTTGCTGGAAAAAAATTCGTTGAGCATCGTATACTCAAGACAGATACGTACCGAATAATAGGGTTCCAAATTTCCCTCCACTTCAAAAAAATACGTTTCGTCCGCAGGGCTATAATAGACGAATTCCACTTTTTTATCCGAAAAAAGGGTGTACCCTCTGTTGAGCAAAACCGGATTAACGAACGACTTTAGTTTGTCAAGCTGACTTTTGTGTAGAAATGGTAGACTCATACGCTAAAAGAAAGTCAAAATTAAATTTCTTTTGCAGGTGTAAAAAATATCTCATGGGAAAAACATTGGATAATTAACTTTAATTATTTAGTTTAAAGAAAATTTATTTATGAAATACCGTCCGATTCACCTTTCATATTTAGTAGTACTGCTGCTTCTGGCTTCCTGCCAAAAAGAAATCAAAACCAAAGATGGGTTGCCCTTAATGGAATTAGAAGGCATCGAATTGCTGAATACACCCTACGCTATTGTTAAAGTGATTCCTTTGGAAACCAATCAAAATAACCTTCTGGGCGACCATTTGACTTTAAAATTTACTGAAAATGCCCTTTTTATTTTTGATGAAAATGCCAGGGATGTCATCCATAGCTTTGACCGCAACGGTAACTATCAGGGCAGGACCGTGGAAACAGGGCAGGGGCCGGGCATGGTTGCCAGGATCACTGATTTTATCCCCACCGCAGAAGGGATGGAAATCCTCAGTACCCTGGGAGATCAGGCAGAAGTTATCCAGTTTGATAATAATGGAGAAATTATTGGACAAGTTGGTCTTGAATACTTTGCTACTTCCATTGCGAAATTGCCCGGTGGACACTATGTGGCTTCCGGAAGTTATAATCTTCCCCTGGTTGAAAACCGACTGGCAATCATTAATGAGGAAGGGGAAACGGTAATGGAATTTCTAGCCAATAAACATGAAATTCTGCCCGCACAGGAAAAGAATTTCTCCACCATTGATGAGGCTGTTTTTTTCCATGAAATCTATAATACCCAAACCTATCAGGTTACGGAAGACCAATTGGTGCCCCAATATCAATTCGATTTTGGAAAATACAGTATTCCCGAACGGTTTTTTGAAATGGACTTTATGGCCGGTTTCGAATTGCTCAACCAGCAGGGATTTGCTTTCATTTCCCACTATTGGGAAAATGAGGATAAAGCCTTTTTTGGGGTAGACGTACAGGTAAATGGGGAGCTGAAAAAACACCAGGTCATCTTGGATAAGGAAAACATGAAGACGGGCAAAAGAATCACATCAGCCACCGAATTAACCGCCTTTTTCCATCCTGTAGGGTTGATGGAAGACCATTTGGTATTCATCGCACAGGCTCCGGATTATTTAAATCTTGAGGCAGATCAATTGCCGGACAATGGTCCGGTCGTTCAAGAGGGAGATAATCCGGTACTGTTGTTCGTCGAATTTTAAATCAAAATTATGAATGCCCTAAAATTCCCAAACCTTCCAGGTTTTTCTGGTAAGCTGTCCATTGTTAAAACAAAGCACCTGAAACCTGGAAGGTTATGCCTGCAAATGGATTACCACATTTTAAGAATTACCTACTATTTTAGGTTCATGTTTAAACTGCCTTTGTTATTTTTCATTATCCTGGTTAGTTTTTCGCAATGCGGTCCCTCTTCCGAAAAAATAATTTTTCCGGAGAATCTGAAAACCTATCAGGTAACAGACAGCCTTGCTTTTGACCCTGACTGGTTCAGTGCTGAAAAAAAATTGGTGGTGGTTTCCAAAGGCCTATATGTTTTTTCCATTCCCTTTATGGATATTTTAGAGGAATATGATAAGGAAATGCCAGTGATTATTGTAATTACCAGCGAAGATAAGGATGAAATTATTCAGAGACTGACCGAATATGAGTTTCCCTATCCCTTTATACATGATCCGGATGGCTTGTTTATTGAAGAAAACCAATTATGGAAGCGTTTTGGTTATCAAGAGAAAAATACAATCGCCACCTTTTTTATGGAAGGCGATTTCCTTTCCGAATTGGGTGGTGCCGAAATTGGTATGAGGCAGCTATTCAGAAAGCAATTGGATGCCTATTTGAAATAAATTTGCAAACCTTCCAGGTTTTGTGGAAAATCAGCAGATTTAATGGAAACGGACGAAACCGATCGTTTTTTTTACTCCTCCAAAAGCTGTAACACCACCTCCACCGCAGCCAATTGCCTGGAGGGGGCGGATTCTATTTTGGAGATGACCTGCACCCCATTATAAAGCGTAAATAGCAGGTTAGCAAAGGCTTTTAGGTCTTTGCCTCTGGCAATTTCGCCCATCACCTCTCCGGACTTCAGGTAATCAAAAAACAACTTCTCAAATTGGATTTGATTTTCCCGCAGCATCGCTTTCATTTCGCTATCTTCCGGCACCAATTCGGTGGTGATATTTACCAAAAAGCAACCCCTGCGATCCGTGTTTTCACGCACCACATGTTCAAACAGCTTTCTAAATCCTTCCATGACATTCGGCTGTGCATACAATAACTCGTAATACGTTTTTTTGGTGGTCTCCCTGTAATTCTCAAAAGCCCGCATAAACAGGTCTTTCTTTCCGCTGTAGGTATCGTACAGGCTGGCTCGGTTGATTCCCAGGTGATCGACCAGATCCTGCACGGAGGTGGAGTGGTAGCCCTTTTTCCAAAACAGTTCCATCGCCTTTTCCAAGGTTTCTGTTTCATCAAAAGATTTTATCCTGGGCATCGGTAAGTGGGGTTTGATAAAGAATACCCGATAAATATATATTTTTGGAATGTTCATTCCAAAACTTGAATGCGATTTTTTTGAGCTTTTTAGGCACTTTAAGCTTATTACTTTTCTGTTTGGTCTGTTCCGAGAGAATGTTCTGTATTCTTCCGGATTGAATTTAAACCGGCTATTCTACCGCTCAATTTTTTATTTGCCCGTACGGGATTAAAGTGGAAACGATAATTTCCTTACTTTGGCCGGATGAATCTATTTGACAAACCGGCTTATCCTTCCAAAAACCTACTACCCCAGGATGGCCAGGCGTACTATCATGGCAAGGTGATCCCCGGAGTGAAAGCCGATGATTACTTTAAGTCTTTGTGGGATACCATCGCCTGGAAAAACGATGAGGCGGTCATTTTTGGAAAAAAAATCGTAACCAAACGAAAAGTAGCCTGGTACGGGGATCAGGAATTTGAATACACCTATTCCCATATCACTAAAAGAGCCCTTCCCTGGACGAAAGAGCTCTTGGAGATCAAAAGGATTACCGAGCGGAGCACCCGGGAAACATATAATTCCTGCCTGCTGAATCTTTATCATTCCGGTGAGGAAGGGATGGCCTGGCACAGTGACGGCGAAAAAGACCTGAAAAAGCACGGTGCCATTGCCTCTATCAGCCTGGGCGCAGAGCGGAAATTTGCCTTTAAACACAAGGAAAGCAAGGAAACGGTCTCCCTATATCTTGAACATGGGAGCCTTTTGCTCATGAAAGGCACCACCCAAGACCATTGGCTCCATCGCCTGCCACCAACCAAGAAGGTACCGGCACCAAGAATTAACCTCACGTTTAGGTATATTAATCAGTAGCAAATGATTACTGCCTTTTCAGAACGGCTTTAATGTTTACGAATTCCTTTAGTCCGAATCCACCGTGCTCCCGGCCATAGCCTGAATTTTTAACCCCACCGAATGGCATGGCAGGATCAGCCAAACCAAAGGTATTGATAAACACCATTCCTGTGTCAAAGTGCTTCTCTGCCATTTCGATGGCCGCAGCTTCATCTTTGGAGAAAATCCCCCCGCCCAGTCCGAAGCGGCTGTCGTTGGCAATGCGCATGGCATCTTCATTATCCCTGGCTTTGATCAATGAGGCTACCGGGCCAAAAAGTTCATCCTCATAAGCTACCTGTCCCGGCTGTACATTTTCCAACACCGTGGCGGGATAAAAGAATCCGTTTCCATCAGGGATTTTCCCTCCACAGGCGATCCTGGCTCCCTTCTCAACGCTGTTCACCACTTGTTCATGTAACTCTTGGCGGAGATCCTGACGTGCCATGGGACCCAATTCGGTGCTCTCCTCATTCGGATCACCCGTTTTTACATCACTCATGGCTTTCACGAATTTTTCCCGGAATTCCTCGTAGACCTTTGCGGTTACAACAAAGCGCTTCGCAGCAATACAGGTTTCGCCGTTATTGTAAATACGGCCTTTCACGCAGGCCTTTACCGCCAGGTCGATATCGGCATCGTCAAAGACCAGGTAGGCATCGTTGCTACCTAATTCCAACACCGTTTTTTTCAACTCAGCGGTGGCTGATTGCCCGATCTTTCGTCCTGCACCTGGACTACCTGTGAGTGTTACGCCTCGCACCCATTTATTTTTAATCACCGCATCCGACTGATCGTGATTGATTACTAATGTGGTGAACAGGCCCTGCGGGATGCCAGCGTTTTTGTATATACGCTCCAGCAGTTTACCCGACCCGGTTACGTTTGAAGCGTGCTTCAATAACACAGCGTTACCTGCCATCAAGCTGGCTATCGAATACCGCACCACCTGGTAACTTGGATAATTCCAGGGCTGAATACCGTAAACCACCCCGATAGGGGCATATGAGACGCGTCCCTTGCTTCCATTGACCATGTCACGCTCCTCGGTTTTCAGCTCATTTGGCCCAATCTCAGCCGTATATTTACAAATGGCAGCGCATAAATCCACTTCTTGCCGGCTTTGTATTAGCGTCTTCCCCATCTCATCCGTCATCAATTGCGCCAACTCTTCCTTGGCACCGAGCAGCGCTTTTCCGATCGCTTTTATCTGTTCAGCACGTGCTTCGACGGGGACTCCCCTCCACGTTAGGAAGGCTTGATGGCATTTTGAAATGGCCTCTTCAACCTCTTCGTTGCTCATGTATTGGTAGTGATCAAGCATTTCTCCTGTTGTAGGATTAATGGTTTCTATTGTTTCTTTTTCACGCATCGTATTTTCCATTTTTTCAGATTTATACTTTTTATCCCTGCTCTGTTGGCATCAGGTACACATCGTTGATGTTTACCCTGTCCGGCTGATTTAAGGCGTAGAAAATGGCATTGGCAATATCTTCCGCCTCAAGGGTGGTCATATCCTTCATTCCTTTCAGTTTTTCCTTAATGTCATCGTCCGTGATGGTTTCAAACAAGTTTGTATTCACAGCCCCTGGCTCTATGGAGGTCACGTTTATACCGTACAGGGGTGCCAACTCCTTTCTCAAGCCCTCGGAAAACATTTTTACCGCTACCTTGGTGGCACAGTAGATGGCCCCGCCGGGGAAGTAATTGTGCGCTGCCGAAGAGGATATGTTGATAATATGACCGCTTTTATTCGTGCGCATCGTCGGCAATACGGCCGCCACTCCGTTGAGTACGCCTTTAATGTTGACATCTACCATCTTCTCCCACTCATCGGTCTTGAGTTTTTCGACGAATGATAGGGGCATCAGTCCCGCATTATTGATCAATACATCAATGGAACCGTACTCAGCCAGCGTTTGAGAAACGGCTTCTCCAAATTCAGCTGGTTTTGTAACATCCGTTTTTACAACCAATGCGTTCCCGCCATCGGATACAATCTTATCTTTTAATTTATTTAGTTCATTTTCACTGCGGGCACACAATACCACAGCGGCACCTTCCTTTGCCAATTTAGTCGCCGTAGCTTTCCCTATTCCGCTGGAAGCTCCTGTTATGATTACTACTTTGTTTTTCAAGTCCATCTTTTATTCTTTTGGGGAGTTATTGAATTTACCTTAAGCGAGCCAAAGATTAAGCCGGAAGTTCAATCGCTTTAAAACGCTGTCATAGGGACATTTTTACGCTTACAGTTAACTATCTATGGGGTGGGATGAGAAAAATGGGGATTTTATGACACCACTCATTTATCAGACCAAAATGCTCAGGCCTTAGGTTAATTTACTTACCCTTACTTCTGCAAACCGTTTTCGGGACCTGGATTGGTGTATAATACAACATCTTTTGGAAAAATGCATTTCGCCAAAACCTTTCTAAACGATAGGGTCTTCGAAAGGTAAAATTCCGGCGAATTGGGATGGGTTAATCCCCTGCAGCCCTTTGATGCCAAAAAATTACAAAAACAATTGAAAAAAGAGCTAAAACGTTGAAAGGCTTCCCTGGGATTTAAAGGAAACCCAGGAAATGCACCCACAAAAAGGAGCTGAACCATACTTCCATGGCTTTAGGCAGGATAGGCAAATGCCCACCACAAATTGAATTTCTTCGGAATTGCATCCGTATTATAGGAATACCGGTTGGAACCGTTCTTTGGTCTCGATCATCATTACGATTACCAATATTGCTGTGGCTGGATACTGGCTACCGCCTCATTTTTGCGGTACGTTTTTCAAACAAAAACTTCCTTAACCGGCAATTCATAAATCCGTTTCCCTTTTAATTTGTATAAGGCATTGCACAGGGCCGGGATAAAGGGAGGGACGGGAGGTTCGCCCACACCGGTTGGTTTTTCGGTGCTTTCTATAATGTGCGTGAAAATCTTTTTCGGGGCCTGGGTCATGCGAATGATCTGGTAGCCATCAAAATTATTTTGAATAACCCGCCCATTCTCAAATTGAATGGCCGAAGAAAGGGCCAGGCTGGTCGCAAATTGCGCGCCTCCTTCAAATTGGGAGCGGATGCGGTCGGTATTAACAGGGATCCCGCAATCCACGGCATAATGCACCTCCGGGATGATCAGATTTCCAGCCTCATCTTCTGCTACTTCCACGATGCAGGCCACATAGGTAAGAAAGCTCTTGTGAGCCGCAAAGCCGAGGGTTTTCCCATCCTTTTCCGCACTGCCCCAGCCGGCCTCTTGCGCCACGCGTTGGATCACCTTTTTCATCCGGGCAGTATCCCAGGGGTATTCTTCTATCGCCTCACCATAATTGGGATAGGCTCCTTTCATTTCTTCGCTAAAAGCGAGTTGACGGTCTTCCCCTAACAGCGAAAGTACATAGCCAACCGGATCCATTCCCTGCTCCTCAGCGATTTCATCCAACATGCTACAGATCGCAAAGGCATGGTGAATGTTACTTACCGAGCGCAGCCAGCCAACCCGGGTATGGGCCTTGGCCTCATGGGACTCGATCCGGATGTTGGGCACCTCGTAGGGAAAATCGGTACAGCCCAGTCCCATTTCTCCATCCGAAGGATGCAATTCATCGGCACTGGAGGTTCCGCCAATGGCCGGAAAAACGGTATGGTGATTCCAGGCAGTTAATTTGCCGGTAGCATCAAGACCTGCCTTGATCCGCTGGGCACTGTGGGAATGGTAAAAATCGTGGTGAATATCATCTTCCCGGGTCCATTGTACCCTTACCGGCTTTTGAATGGCTTTGGATAGCAAGGCAGCCTCTACCACGTAGTCGGGCTTTGACTTCCTTCCAAAACCTCCTCCCAGCAGGGTCACATTTACCCGCACCTGGGAAACTTCTATTTCCAGGGCTTCTGCCACGGAATCCCGGGCCCATTGGGGGTGTTGGGTTGGAGCCCATATTTCAATGCTTCCATCCTCTTTGTAATCTGCCAGCGCTGTAGGCGGTTCGATGGTGGCATGGGCGTAATAAGGAGCCCGGTAGGTATTTTCAAAAATTCTCCCTCCGCTGCTGAATGCCTGCTTTACATCTCCCTTTTCCCTTCTCAAGCGCCCTTCCTTTAGCGTGCTTTCGATCATGGCTTCCATCTGCGTCGCACATTGATAATCCTGATTTTCTCCCAGCTCCCAATCCACCTCCAGTGCTTCCCTTCCTTTCATAGCGGCCCAGGTATGGTCTGCAATGACTGCCAACCCTTCCAAAGGCTTGTTCAGTCCCGGGTGCACCCCATTGCCCGAAATCTGCACAACCTTATTTACCCCCGGAACCTGTAGGGCCTTTTCCTCATTGTACGTACGGATCTTTCCGCCTACCACAGGACTTCTTAAAATTACTGCAATTTGCTGTCCGGGCAGGTCCACGTCTGCCCCGAAAAGTGCTTTTCCTTCGGTAATGTCTTTGACATCGTAAATAGGCACCGACTTGCCTACCAGTTTGTAATCGCTCAATTTACGCAGGGTCAGTTTTTCCGCTTCCGGAATCGGCATCTGCTGTAATAACTCCACCAACTCTCCAAAAGGAACTGTTTGGCCAGAGGCCTGATGAACGACCATTCCCTCCCGGGTATCACAGCCGGAAGCCTCAACATTCCATTCTTGGGCGGCTGCTTCCACGAGCATGTGCCGAGCAGTGGCCCCGGCCCGGCGCATGGGTTCGAAAAACATGCGAATCGAATAGGATCCATCTGTATTTTGATCGCCGTAAGTGGCTTCATCACCCACGGCCTGTTGAATTTTTACAGCTTTCCAGTCCGCCCCCAATTCGTCCGCAACAATCATGGGCAAGGTGGTCCGGATGCCCGTGCCCATCTCGGAACGGTGGGCAATGATGGTAACCGTATTGTCGGAATCGATACTCAGGTAGGCATTGGGAGCAAAGGTTACCGTTTCTCCTTTGGGTCCGGAGCATTGAAAATTAACACCAAGCACAAAGCCCCCACCGATGAGGGAGCTTAGTTTCAAAAAGTCCCTTCTGCCGGGAATAAACAGCTTGCTCTTGTCGGCGGGCACTTTTTTCGATAAAAACGGAAGTTTAGGTATCATGAGCGGATGAAATAAAGTAAGATTAGGACTTGGATGCGGTTAGAATGGCATCCTTGATTCGATTATAGGTGCCGCAGCGGCAGAGATTTCCGGCCATGGCCTCCTCAATTTCCGTTTCGCTGGGATGGGGGTTTTCATTCAGAAGGGCGGCGGCATTCATAAGTTGCCCGGTTTGGCAATACCCGCATTGCGGTACCACATGCTCCTGCCAGGCTTTTTGCAAGGGATGGTCTCCATTGGCCGATAGGCCTTCGATGGTGGTTATTTTCCGATCTCCTACCGCCGAAACAGGCAAACTACAGGAGCGCGTGGCTACACCGTCCACGTGGACCGTGCACGCGCCGCAAAGCGCTTGCCCACAACCAAACTTGGTGCCTTTAAGTGATAGCAGGTCCCGGATGACCCAAAGCAGGGGCATGTCTTCGGGAGCGGAAACTTCTTGCATGTTTCCATTTACGGATAGACGGTATTTTTCCATGGCATCTGTTTTCTGATAAGGAACTTTAATATAATAAAATTCTGAAAAACCTGCAGTCATTTCACTACTATTCTTCTTATTTCCACTCATTTAGTGAAAAAGAATCTGCCAAACCAGTGAGTATACGATATTTTCGTATTTTTACGAATTATTCGTAGGAAAACTAATTAATATGTTTTATCTTTAAATCATGGAAGCATTGACAAGTAACGAAGAACAGGTAATGGGAATCATTTGGCAACTGGAAAAAGCACTGGTTCGCGACGTATTGAATCATTATCCGGAACCCAAACCTCCCTACACTACCCTGGCCTCTATCATCAAGCAGTTGGAGAAGAAAGGGTATCTGGATCACCAGACCTATGGCACCACCCATGAATATTTCCCAGTAATCAGCAAAAAGACTTACCAACACCGGAGTTTCAACCGGATGGTAAAGAACTACTTTGAAGGGTCTGCCAAAAATGTGCTGTCATTTATGGTAGCAGAAAACAAGCTCTCCGAAAAGGATCTGAACGAACTGGAAGAAATGGTTGAAAAACTCCAAAAAAATAAAAAATCATGAATGCACTGCTGAATTACTTATGGGAAGGAAGCGTCTGTCTGGCTTTGATGGGGCTTTTTTACAGGCTTTTCCTGACCGGAAATACCTTCTTTGCCTGGAACAGAGCCTATTTGTTGACCGCTTTTGGGATCGCCTGGATCGTACCCGCCCTGAACATTCCCCTGCTAACTGAGACAATAGTCTTACAGGAAGCACTCACTTTCCAGTTACCTACGGTGGAATTATCTCCTAAGAACCTGCAGACGGAAACAAGTGGCTGGTCTACCCTGGGCGTTTTGCTTTCAGGGGTTTACCTGACAGGTTTGGTCTTTTTCCTTATTCGGTTTGGCTGGGGACTGAGGATCTTATATATCCAGGCAGTCATCGCCAAGAAAGTTAGCTGGGGCAGCTATACCCTTCTGGAGCATCCGGATTTTGAACCTTCTTCTTTTTTCCATTGGATCTTTTTACCTCCCAAACAGAAAAACAAGGTGGATCGAGACTGGATCCTTGCTCATGAAGCTGCTCATGGAACACTGCTGCATAGCCTGGATGTCTTGCTATATCAATTGCTAAAAATCACCTTCTGGTTTTTCCCGTTTATCCGGTATTTCGAAAGGGCCTTATTGGAAGTGCACGAGTACCAGGTAGACCAGATGATGACTCAAAACCATCCCAAAGAAGCTTATGTAGACCTATTGCTGCACTTAATACGACCGGTTCAGCAGGGCACTTTAGTTAATAATTTCAATCAATTTCAACTCAAAAAACGACTCAACATGATGTATCAACCCAAATCCCCCCGGATGGCCCGAATCAATTATGCGCTGGCCATACCATTAGTAGGCTTACTGTTTGTTTTCTTTGCCTGCGAAACACAGGATGAAAAACCCAATTTAGATCAATCCACCCCTGAACAGATTTCCGAGCGCGTTATGCAGGGAGAAGTATTCGATGTGGTAGAAGATATGCCCGTTCCCGAGGGAGGAATGGAGGGCTGGAACGCCTTCCTGAGTGAAAACCTCAGCTATCCGGAAGCGGCCCGAAAGGATAGCATCGAAGGAACCGTCTATGCGGTATTTACCGTAAATACGGAAGGTAGTATCCATGATGTGGAACTGCTGCGAGGAGTGGATCATCGTTTGGATCAGGAAGCCCTCCGGGTACTACGAAAGGCTCCCGCCTGGACCCCTGGAAAACAAAAAGGGATAGAAGTACCCGTGAAAATGCGTGTTCCAATCCGATTTAAATTAAATTAAAGAACACGGATTGTTGTTAATCCCTCCCTGGCGGACAGAAATGAATTTTCTACCTGCCAGGGATTTTTTGGGTTTACTTCACAAAAAATTTCATTAAATTTACTTTTAGATTAAGTAAATGGTTTAGTGGAGTTTGATAGCGTTTATATCTTGGAATTTTTTGTATGAATCAATCCATTTTTGGGACCGGAAATGAAGAAAAGCGATTGGAGGTATTGCAATCCTATGCGATATTGGACGGCTCTCCTGATAAAGAATTTGATGCGCTCACCGAATTAGCGGCCAGGCTCAGTGGTTCTGCCGTTTCCTTCTTATCCTTTTTGGGACAATCAGCCTGTTTTATCAAAGCTAGTTTTGGGTTGACGATCGATGAAATCAATGAAATGCCATCGCTTTGTCAACTTGGTCTCAAAAACTCAAAAACCCCATTTCTCCTAAAGGACTCCCGGAAACATAAAGTGACGATTGCTTCGGAACATACTGAATTCCGATTTTTTGCACGGTTTCCACTGATTTCGCCGAATGGTTTTCTGTTGGGATCCTTGTGCCTGCTGGACCAAAAACCCGATTTGGTAGGCAAAGGGCAGGTACGCTCACTGGAGCTGCTGGCCGCCCAAGTGATCACCCTCCTGGAAGGCCGAAAGAAACAACGGGTGATGCAACAAAGTTACCGCCTGCACCGGGAGATGGAAAAGCAGCGGGCACTTGACCGCTTAAATAACGATGCGCTTATCAATACCACAACGGACGACATTTGGAGTATTGACTGCAATCACCGACTTATCGCGTTCAATAAAGCATTCGCCAATAAAATGGAAGTTTTAATCGGGACCAGAGTGTTTCCAGGGTCCCCTGCACTTTTTCCTGATAAGATTCCGGAAGACATGCACCAGCAGTTTAAGTCATTTTTTGCCCGGGCACTCTCGGGGGAATCCTTTACTGAAACCTATGGCAGGCCGGAAAAACTTAAATCCGGCATGGAGATTTGGATAGAGCTTAGTGCGCATCCTATTCGCCAGGACGGAAAAATAACGGGAGCTGCTTTCTTTGCCAGAACCATCACGGAACGCAAAATGGCCGAACTCAAAATCACGGAATCAGAGCGCAATTACCGCATGTTATTCGAGCTAAGTCCCCTACCCAAAATGCTTTTGGATGTGGATACCCTGGAGATTTTGGAAATTAACCAAGCGGCACTGACAACATATGGCTACCAAAAATCAGAGGTTCTAGGATACAGTATGGGGATCCTGTTTCGGGAAGAAGAAGTTGCTGCTTTTTATGAGACCATCCAGAAACTAAAAGGAAAGGAAGGGGCCAGCAAGCTAGATACGGTCATACACTTAAAAAAGAATGGCGAGTTGTTACAGGGGGAGTTGTTTGTTCATGAATTGGTATATAGAGGAAGAAACTGCATCATGGCCATTTTAAACGACCAGACGGAACAGTTGCGAACGCTCTCCCTCAAATCTCAGCTGGCCAGCATTATGGAAAACAGCTTGAATGAAATTTATATTTTTGATACCGACAGCCTTCACTTTTCCTATGCCAACAGGGGGGCACTGTTAAATATGGGTTATAGCTTAAAAGAAATTCAAACGTTAACTCCATACGATATTAAACCAGAATTTGGAGAACAGGAATTTCGTGATTTCCTTCAACCCTTACTATCCGATCAAAAGGAGAAACTGGTATTTGTAACCGTTCATGAACGAAAAGACGGAAGCCGCTATCCCGTCGAAGTCCACCTGCAAAAAATGCGCTACGAAGGGCAACCCGCCCTGGTGGCCATCATTATAGACTTCACAGAAACCAAAAAGACGGAACGAAAACTACAGGAGCTGAACGAACTTTTGGCAAAAAGCAATAGGGAGTTGGAGCAGTTTGCTTCCGTCACCGCTCACGACTTACAGGAACCCTTACGCATGGTTTCGGGGTTTACCTCGCTCATAAAAAAGAAATATGAAGGGCAACTGGATGAAAAAGGTCTACAGTACATTCATTTCGCCATGGATGGTTCCATCCGGATGCAACAGATGATCAGGGATATTCTGGAATATTCCAAGGCTGGACAAGCGTTAAAAAGAATGGAGCAATTTTCCTTGATGGAGGTACTTGATCCGGTGCTTAACGACCTTAAAAAAAGGATTGCGTCTAAAGATGCCCGCATTGATATTCCTCAGCATGACCTGCCACTACAAGGGCATCAAAATTCCATCTACCGGTTGTTTCTAAATCTAATTTCTAATGCATTGAAATTTATCCCGAACGACAGGACTCCGGAAGTTCGGATTCGAGTGCGGCAGGATCCTGAGAAATACCATTTTACGGTAGAGGACAATGGCATCGGAATCGCATCGGAAGATCTTTTAAAGTTGTTTCAGCCTTTTAACCGGCTGCACAACAAGCAAGCCTTTGAGGGAACAGGACTTGGGTTGGCTACCTGCAAAAAAATCGTGGTAAACCATGGAGGTGAAATCTGGGTCACCTCCTCACCGGGAACAGGCAGTCAGTTTCATTTTACGATGCCGAAAGCGAAGGGAGTTTAATAGATGAGCTATTAAAACCTTCAAGGACATACCTCTATTCGAATCAAAGAAAAAGCATGATTTATGATAGGTAGTGCTGGCCTTTTAGCTAAAATCCAAGCCCGGGGAAAATTCTAACGATTGATTTTTCTCCTATTGAATCCTTACATCTGTGAGGAAGGTGTTTCATCTGTTTATTTATAGGTTGTTTTTAAGCGGTCAGATAGCCTGTCTCGATTCTAGTTAGGGAGAATCTCTGACGAGTAAAATAATCATTGCCCTGTATGTTTAATGATGATTAGAATCGTGTTGATTTCATGGGAAAAAAATATAATAACATGGCATAAAAATTGTAGTTGAATAATGCAAATAGGAATGATTATTACTATTAATCCTTGTTTTATTTTTAAATACAATCAAACAGACCCATGCAGTTACTTACCGAAAAACGCATACAGGATTTATTAGCTATAGAAAAAGCTCCCTGCCTTTCGCTTTACATGCAGACCTACCGTAACCACCCGGACAATCGGCAAGACCCCATTCGGTTTAAAAACCTCTTAAAAGAAATGGAGCAATCCTTGATTCAAAAATACAGTTCAGAGGAAACGAAAACCTATTTGGCTCCATTGGAGAAATTCACCGAAGACGATGAGTTTTGGAACAATAGCATGGATGGGCTGGCCCTATTTAGTGCTCCTGATTTCATGGAGGTTATAAAATTACCCATAGCGGTAGAATCCCTTGCCATTGTGGCCGATAGTTTCCACACCAAACCACTTCGGAAGTATTTACAGTCCACAGACCGCTATCACCTTTTGGGCTTGAGCCTGGACGAATTCACTTTATACGAAGGAAACAGGCATTCATTGCAACAAATAAAACTTTCCGAGGACATACCTAACACCATGGAGGATGCTCTGGGGAAAGAACTAACAGATGGGCACCACACCGTAGCTTCCTATGGAGGATCGGCGGGAGAAAGCAATGCCATGCACCATGGCCATGGCGGTAAAAAAGACCAGGTAGATTTGGATGCGGAGCGGTTTTTCCGAGTGGTATCCAAAGAAGTAGAAGAAAATTTCTCAAAACCACTAGGAATTCCCCTTATTCTGGCCGCCCTACCGGAACACCACCACCTTTTTCAGCAGGTGAACAAAAACTCCGCGCTATTACCCGAAGGGATACAGGTAAACCCTTCGGCTGTGCCAAAAGAAAAATTGGCTAAAATGGCCTGGGAAGTCATGGAGCCTGCCTACCTGGAGAACCTAAAAAATCATGCCGGGCAATATGAGGAGGCCAAAGCAGCTGATAAAGGAACAGACGACTATAAAGAACTGGCTGTAGCTGCAGTTGAGGGAAGGATCGGCACCCTGCTTGTAGAAGCGGACAGAATCATCGCCGCTCGCATCACCAATTTAGTAACGGGCAACACACAGAAAAAAGACATGGACAATCCGAGAGTGGATGATCTTTTGGATGATATGAGCGAGTTGGTCTTAAAGATGGGCGGCAAAGTAATCGTGATGCCCCCGGACAACATGCCTACGGATACCGGATTAGCGGGAATTTTTAGGTACTAATGCTAGGTCAATGTTTTCTTCAATAAAATCTCAGTTACTAAAACCTAAATGAATGCATCAAAGGCTCAATCAATTTGCTTGAGTCAAATAAACAACGAGCGATTTAATTCTTAGCCGTTTCCAAAATCAGTGTAAGATATCTGTATCAGTAAAGCTAATGAGTAGAAACCATCACAACCTGACTATTTGTTAATGATAAACCGATGTGACTCATTAAAATTCCCGGCACGCATCTGAATAATATACAAGCCGGAAGGTTCTGTTTGAAGATCCACATGCACCTGATAGCTTCCCTGATCCAGTTTCCGGTCCAGGACCAATCTCCTGGCTTGCCCGGTAGCACTATATAGTTCAATGCGTACATCGATTTGTTCGGGTACAGAAAATTCGAAGAAAAGTGCTCTATCCGTTGGGTTTGGATACACTTTACCAAACGAATAGGTTTCCGGGTAGTTTCCAATCGATTCCAGACCGGTTACAATATCCACTTCGAACGTCCCGACTTCAGACCATTCTCCATCTCCGGAGACATTTGATGCCATCACTCTCCAGTAATACAGCTTTTCCTCTTCCATTTGTCCGGTAGTCCAGGTAGTATCGGTCAATACCTCCTCGTGAAGCAAGTCTTCAAATAGGGAGTCGGCAGCCACCTGAAGGGTGTAGGCATCCGCTTCTTCGGCAGCTGTCCAGGAAAATTTATCGGCGGATACCACGTACTCCAGAGGTGAAACTAAGCGAGCAATCTCCGGCAATTCCGGAACGTAAGTAACAGCCTCAATCGTATCGGTTTTCACTTCCTGATTACCGGTATGGTCAGTGGCTACACTAAAAAAGGCGTATTGACGACCCATTTCTCCGGTAAAGTCAGCGTCTTGCAAAGAGGTAGCTTGCAACCAGGGCTCAAAATCACCATCGTCTTCTCGTACAAAGATATCGTAGCTACCGATTCCTCCTCCCTCGTCCGTTCCAACCCACTTGACATTAAATTCCCTTCCCGACCGTTCCGGCAAGGACATCACATGACTATCCGGAGCCAGCTGGTCAATGGTATTGGTATAAGGGCCATACGGAGGAGCGGGCCCCCAGGGACCTACCCCATCAAAATTGACATGTGCCTGGTTTTGAAAGGTGCTGTTGTGGCCAAGGCTGTCTAGTGCTTCTACGGTAAACATCACCCAGCCAATATTGTATCCCGTAGAATCAATGGGAGGAAGGTACCCGGCCGTGGGGTCCTCAGGAAGTTCCATGGTTTCCGGGTCCAGGGAACGGTGCACCCAGTAAATCTCGCGGGATTCGGGATTTACGGTTCCCTCTACATTCACCAGCAATTCCTTTTCCGGCCGCATATCAACGGTTACATTAAAATACTGTCCACCTTCAAGCGGCACTTTCCAGCCCAGAAAACCAATCTCGGTAAAGTTAACGGTACTGATATCAAAATTAATGTCCAGGGTATCCCGGATAAATACTTCCGCTGCCAGTGCGGTCGCATCTTCTTTGTTCCAATAATCGATCTTGTATTCAAAAAGCTGTCCTTGGGGAATGAACCGTTTTCTATTGGCCAGATCGCCATCCGTCTCCTGATCAAATCCGGTAGGTCCATATTTGTCTTCCGGTGTGACGGAAGAGATTCCTTGAATAAATTTTAACGCGGTATGCAACTCTTGCTGGCAACCAAATCCAATCCCAATTCCTGATTCGAATCCGGATTCAATTGAATTGAATACGTTATTTTGAAATTTTTCACCGGCATCCATTAAATCTTTAGCTATGGAAATCTCAAATAAACGTCCTTTTATCCTGTCATCTAATTGTTTCCTCCGTACCGTCATCCTGTACAAAGCATTGGTACTGACTTTTCCAATGGCTTTACCTGTCAATTTTAAGGCTAAGCCAGAAGGCGTGATGGGGGTGGTTAATAACGCATTGGCACAATTAAGTCCGGAATGGAAAACGTTGGAATACAAATCGTGTTGGAGAAAAACCTTTTTTGTGGTATTCCAAATTCCAGTTCCTCTGTTTCTGGAAATCGGATCCCAAATATTGTTTTTTATGGTACTTGTAGATTTGGAAATACAATCCGACCATCCACCAAAAAAGAAATCCATTACCCCGTCTTTGACCTGGTTTATAATTTTATTCCGATTTTCTTTGGTGTACAACGCCAGTAAGGTGCCAAAAGATTTACCAAGTTCCTGTGAACATTCTTTTGAAATCGGAGAATTGGCCAATTCATTAATTTTTTCGAAAATTAATCTATAACTGGATTTGGTGGCATCAGCGATAAGGTCATTTCTCCGGGTATTGGGGCTTTGAGATTCCAATTCGTTTACCACCTCAAAAAGTGAATCCAGTTCATAAACCAGGCGGATATATTCACCAAGCGCGTCATTTCCCAAGGCATCCAGCTTTTCTTCAAACAGCTCATCCACGGCTACCTGCAACTCGAAATCCTGCATTTCGGACAAGTAAATGCTCATTTCTATATCCAGGGATTCTCCGGCAGGTAAACTATTCACAAACAGGGGAACGACCATTTCCTCATCTACAATCTCATATTGGGATAGCGAGTCCAGTGGATAAATGCTATCGTCAATCGTACTGATTTCCGAATCAAAACGGATTTTTGCTGCTGGCGGAATTCCGGAAACAAACAGGGAAAGAAAGTTTTTATCCACATTTCCGAGATTGGTGAGTCGCACTACGAATTTTTGATAACGCCCGATTCTAAACTGATCTCTGGCAATCAGTTCCACTTTAACTTCCTGCTTTACCTCCTGCTGTATAAATAGCGGTTGCTCATGAAATTGGATCGGAGCGCCGTAAATGCCCAGCAAATATTCCCCAGCCGGCAAGAGACCAAAATCCTGATGGGCTACCAGTTTGTTACCTGATTGGAAGACCGCATGCATGCCGTAATAGGTAGAATCTTCCCGATTCATCAAAACGATGGAATCCTGTTCGCTGAAACCACGGCCGGTCAATTCAACGGTATTTTTCCCCTGACCCATTTCGTATTGAGATAACGCTTCAATGGAGCGATTTTCTACATCAATACCGTTGGCTCTGCTAACTCCCGCATAAATCAAGTAATCCCTTACCTGGTTTCCATTTTCGGTATTTCGCAACACGGCGGAATCCTTGTAACGGATATAGTACCTGCCGGATTCGGGGGATAAAATATGCCCTTTTATAGCATACCCTGCACCCATATTGCTAAAGGTCCAGGATTCAATGGGTCCTGTAATGCTTTCCTGAAACACCTCTATGGTGCTCCATAATCCATAGCCCTCCGTTTCCAAAAACAAGGTGTCCACATTGGAGCCTATATCCACATACTTCCAGTCATATCCATATGGCCTGAGAATCTCTCCTGTGGTCCATTCGTTTAGTGGAAGCCAATCTGGTGCAAAAGATACCTTTACCTTGCCAGTAATCGGCCGGGAGGTATTATTGGGAATTTCTACGTTGTAAAGCGTGGATAAGGGCTTTTCTACTTCCAGGTCAAAATCGGAAGTACCTTCCGTTTTCCCAACGAGTTCCTCACCCAGAAACAGAGACATTTCCCCTCTCCATGTTCCGGAATATCCGATACGATCAGCCTTTTTCATGGTGACCAGCATCATATCGGATTCCGGAATCAGGACAGATTCGCGGAAGCTACTGTCCGGTGCCAGCTCAAATTCAACCCATTGGTCATAAGGCATGGTCCCGCCTTCCAACAAGGTGAAGGGCTTTTCCAAGCTGAGGGTATCGGCCCCTTCTTCATTTATGACTTGCAGGGTATAGGAGCCTATCGGCATTTGTGAAAAATCATACTGCGCCCGAAGGCGGATAGAATCTGCTCGTATCAGGCTAACCGGCCCATAGACATCGCCTTCAGTCGCCTTTAAAATAACCTGCGGCAGGGAGTCCAAGCCAAAGCCCGCAATGGTCAGGTTGGCTTCCGTTTGTTGAATGCTTCCTGAATTGGGATAAATATTCTGTATTCCCGGTACTTCTACCACCTGGTTCAAGGTGTCCTGATTACAGATATTGCCTGCTACCAATGAGACCGGATACCAACCCGGACCGTCGTACTCAAAAAAGTAATCTTTTTGATCCACAATTTCTTCACCAATAATCCATTGAAAGGTGTCGGCCGATGTGGAGGTATTGGTCAAATCTACTCTCCCTTCATTAATGACAAAGTCAAATCCTGCTTTGGCCGGTTCTCCGTTACATACATTTAGGGGTCTTGTTTCTACCAGGCTTCGCACCCCATACTCATTGACGGCGTAAATCGACAGTTGGTATTGCTTGTTTTCATCGGGAAGAAAGGAAAGGTCTGCCTGAAAATCCAATTCCACGGAAGTGGAAGGTTCGGGAATCACATGGGTTTGAAGAGGAGATATATATTCTCCATCACTCAGGTAGTACTCCAACCGGGTAATTTTACTCAAGCTTGGCGTACCCGGTTGAAGGTAGAAAATCCGTTTGGTGGTATGCGACCACCTCCCATTATTATCCAGTGCTCTAAAATAAAGTTCGTGAAAACCAAAAGAGAGGTCTTTGTCTGAAAGAACTGCCGTAATGTCCAGTGAAATGGTTTGGTTTTCCTGTAAACTCACACGGACACCTTTTCCAAAACCGGGGTCGGTGTCTACAAAATACTCCAGGTATTGTAGATTCACATCGCTAGCCGGAATAGGATCGACGAAAAAAATCTGAGAAGCGGTGTGCGACCAGTTTCCTTCCGTATCCAGTGCACGGACAAATACTTCATGCATTCCTGTTTCCAAGCCTGTCAAGGGAACCGTAAAATCGGACTCCACTTTTTCACCTTCCGAAAAAGTAAAGGGGCTGCCCGCTCCAAAACCAGGATCCGCATTGAAAAAGTACTCCAAACGTTGGATTTCTTGTGCCTTGGATATATAGACGACCAAAAAACAAAAAATAAATACCAGATACCGTTTCAACATGGTGCTACTGGTTGGATTTCACCTTAATTTGAATGCCCACACCACTTTCTAAATTTCCCGCATCATCCACTCTTAAATCGTAAATCAGGGGAATCGGTGCCAAACCGGAAAGCCTGTAGCCACCCTCGCCACCGAAAGCACCGGCATCTACCCCTTCATATCCTGCGCCTTTGGCCGGGGAATTTTGAGCCAATTGGTACTGACCATCCGAACTCCCTTCTTCCACAAAGACATTGCCGATGTCCACATTCCTGTTACCGTTTTCAGTTCCAAATTGTCCATTAGCCGCCAGGTTATTTTGAAGGTTGCCCGAAGTGATGGCAACAGCCGCATTCACATCGGTAAGGATATTGTTCCGGAAGGATGCGGCAGTAATGATGATATTATCCCCAGTAAAGACATTATTCTCACAAATCGAAAAACTTCCGCTTTGAGTGTTGAACCTTCCTCCTACAAATAAATTGTTGCGAACTACCACATCACTAAAAACGGTGCTACTAAACCTGCCTGAAACCGACCCTTGGATGTAATTCTGCAATACGCGGATGCCTGTTTGATCAGTAATGGTAATCCCGCCTCTCATATAGCAGCGTTGCACGGTAATATTATTTACGTAAATGGTAATCCCACTGGTATTAAACCGGTCGAATACCAAACCCATCACTAAAGAGCCTTCAGACCCTGTATTATAAGTGATGCCGGAAATTCTGGCCATTTCTCCCCGGGCCTGAGTTTCGGGGTTCTCGTTTAAAAAATATCCAGGGCCTATTATAACCAGTCTTTTGGTGGAGGTGTAATTGTTATATAAAATCGGTGATCCCTCCAGGTGAACCGTATCCCCGGGCAAAACATCCGCATCATCGTTTAACGGTGCCAGCTGGGAAAATATGCGTTGCGACTTATCCGTTTCATATTGATTATTTACCCGCCAAATACCTGCAAGGGATTCCATATAACTGCCGCTGACCACAAAAAACAAAGCGACAAAAAAACCGCATTTATACATATTCCAATAATTTAAATGTGTTTCAAATTCATAAAGGGATCATGGATTCAAGCTTCCAAACAGGTAATAAACCGATGCTTCAGCGAAAAAACGTAGTAAATTCTTCCGTTACAATAGAAAACATGCCGAATAAAACCCTGATAAAAATATTATTAGATTATTTGAAATGCAAATTTTTTTATGCAAAAATCAATTTAACGGATGGCTTTTTTTTACTTCGAAAAAAGGAACGAATACTTCTTTATGAATTGACTGCTTTGGAAAAACAGCAACCCTACTTAACTCGAAAATTTCACCTTATAATCCAGGGGGGACATGTCCGTATATTTTTTAAACACCTCCCTAAACGCCTTAGGGTCGTTATATCCAACATCGTACATGATTTCGCTTACCGTTTGGCTTGTCTCCAATTGCTTTTTGGCTGCCTCGACCTTTACGCGCTGCATGTATTCAACAATGGTATTGGTAGTTGATTGCTTAAACCTGTCGCATTCAACCCATTACTTTGTCGGGTTTGCACAGTCAGGGACTATTAAAATTGTCTTAAATTTGTAGTACTATGTATTTAAAACGAGTGACTAACAAAAACCTCAAAGACCATGAAACCAATGATTTTCATTAATCTACCTGTAAATGACCTCCCTGCAGCCATGGAATTTTATACGCGAATAGGGTTTACCAATAACCCTCACTTCACCGATCAAACAGCCGCAGGAATGGTCTACTCCGACACCATTTCGGTCATGCTCCTCACTCGGGAAAAATTTCAATCCTTTACTTCCAAATCGATTGCGGATACCCGAAACCAGGTACAAGTATTGAATGCGTTGGCCTTGGCTAGTAAAGAAAAAGTGGATGAAGTAACCGAAACTGCCCTACAGGCAGGAGGCACAATCGAAAGGTCCGCTTTGGACTATGGCTTTATGTATTGCACCTCTGTCAATGACCTGGACGGGCACATCTGGGAGTTCTTCTGGATGGACCCCAATGAAGTTCCTCAGGAAGAAAACCAATCCAGCAGCTCACAATAAATTGGAAATGAAAAAACTAGATATTGATGTACTAGAAAAGGCAATCAAAGAATAGCCATATAACATGGAGCGAACGTTTGAGAAGTCTGGAAGAAACGGCAAACAATTTAAACTAAAAAAGATTAACCATGGAAACCAATAAACAAGATTTCCTTCGACAATTGAATGAAGCCTTTGCCAATAGTGATGTGGATTTTATTCTGAATGCTGTTACTGAGGATATACATTGGACCATTGTGGGTGACAAAATTATCCAGGGAAAAGAACAATTTGCCAGTAGCTTACAGGAAATGGCTTCCCCTGAGCCTATGAAATTGGAAATCCGGCACCTTATCACCCACGGAAAAGAAGCCGTAGTGGAGGGAAGCATGATCACGCCCGATGGGAAAACCTATTCCATTTGCGATATTTATCGGTTTAATGGATTCAAAAACGCCCAAATTAAGGAAATGACAAGCTATGTGTTTGAAGTAGTTAATCGTTAGTTCTGCTCTTCCCCTGGCTCCAAAATGAAGTTGGCTGCCAGTCGGTGCACTTCAGTGGAACGCAGCCGGTGTCCCAGGCCCCGGGTGGATACGAGCCGGGCCTGAGGCCATACAGTGGCAAGTGCTATCGCATTACCATAGGGAACGCGATCGTCGTCCCTATCATGGATAATCAGACCGGGAGTGGACAGGAGATTCGTAACCAATTGCGCGGAGTCGAACGTTTCCAGACCGCCTGGCGTGGCGGCCTCCATTTCCCCAATCATACGGTTCATCGTACCTGAATTCAAGCTTAATGTTGTCTGAAATAACGAAACCAAATCATTGAGGCTAATTGGCGGAGCCATCAATACCCATTTTTTTATTTCTGGCAGCGTATGTCTGGAAGAGGCGTATAGCAAGGAAAGACTACCCAGGGAATGGCCCACCACTGCTTCGAAGTCCCCCTGTACATTCATAATCCGATGGATGAGTTCCGCATTTTCAGGGATGGTAAATTGCCTTCCTCCACTCAGGCCGTGCCCAGGAGCGTCATAAGCAAGTAAAGTAAATTCGGAGCCAATCAGCATTTCAGCCAGGGATTTCCATCTAGCGGAAAGGCTTTGCCATCCATGTACCAAAAGTATTTTTTTAGGACCCGTTCCCCAGGTGTACGTACGGATGGATTGCCCCTGAAAATCAATTTCGCCCTGCCTGGCGGTCTGAAGGAACTCCATCTCTTCCGGGTGAATTTCCCGGGGTTTTGGGGTGCAAAATAGTTTAAAAACGGTTTTCCCACCCTTTTGGGGCCAAAACCGCGTAAGGGCATTCAGATACATCCCTAAAAGCCGGTATACACATTTTTCCTTACTCACCAAATCTAAAACTTTACCTTCCTTTATTTTTCTACTCCTGCCTTTACAGGTACTTTTTCCAGCACCGCCTCTGTGTCTACCACTTTAATTTTCCGGATTAGGGGAATGCAAGACAAACTGAGAAGAATCGCTGCATATCCCACCCATTCAAAATGCATCAATTTACCATCTGCCCCCTCCACCAATACCATGCCTGCAAGAAAGGAAGCCAATCCGGCACTCAACTGCTGTACAGACGAATTGAAACTCAGGAAGCTTCCCCTGTTCTCGGGCCTAGCGGTACCCGTAATCAAGGCAGCGGCAGGTACCATGCGACCATTTGAGGTAATAAAGAAAAACGTGGAAACGAGCAGGGCAAACAGGATCGGAGTGACCCCCATCTGGGTTAGAATGGCAATGGGAATCACATTTAAACTCATAAATACGGTAAATACCTTAACCTTACCATAGGTATCGGTCAACCTTCCCACCCAAGGGGAGGTAAATACAGTGAAAAATCCCCCTGCCATATAAATATAGGTCAATTGTATTTCCGAAAATCCCACATTGGAAACCATAAATGGGCTTAAAAACGGAATGATCATGAACTGCCCCAACATCATCAATACCGTCAACGATATGGCCCGCATCTGGTTGGCATTGCTGGTAACCCTGCGGATGACCTGCATCGGACTCGGTCTGGAATCAGCCTGCTGAATATGTGCGGTAATAGAAGGAACAAAACGGTATATCAGCCCGAGGATAACCAAGGCAAGAAATGCCAAAAAGAAGAACGGAGCATGCCAGTTGGAAAGGCTGGCGATAAACAGGCCGAAAGGAACACCAAAAACCGAAGCCACCGAGAATGCCGCCATGACCAATCCCATGGCCCTGCCCCTCCGGCTATCCGGAATAGCATCTCCTATCACCGCAAAAATCAAGGCTGAAGTAAGTCCCCCAAATAATCCGGAAACAATACGGGAGGCTAACAACAGTAAATAATTAGGTGATAGGGCACAGGCAAGGGTTCCCAGTAAAAATCCCACAAAAACCCATAAGAAAATGCTCCTGCGGTCGTATTTATCCAAAATAAAGGCCCCAATAAAACTACTGATTCCGGCGCTAAAGGTATAGGAAGACACCAACAGGCCAAATTGTTGAGGAGAGATGTCAAAGACACGCATTAATTGCGGCCCCAGGGGCATCATGATCATAAAATCCACTATATGGGTAAAATTAACCGCTGCCAGTGTCCAGAGTAAAAGTTTTTCCTTATTCATTCCCTTAAAATGTCTTCAGTGAAAACCGGATAGGAAGGCCGAAAGTTCTACGCCTGGACAATAAACTTACGCCTGAAATAAAGCGTAGCCCTATAAGATTCCCACTTGAATAGGTTGGCACCTATTCTCAGTTTTGTCCACAAAATGGCTTATTTCCTGATATTTTGGCTTCCGTAGCGTTTTCGTTTCAATAAATCTAGCTACCTTTATAGGATTATAAGAGAAACGGGTGAGATGACAGCTAGTAATTGCGAGGATTACGCGCTTTTCCCAATCCAAAACCATCCTCCAAAATCTTCCTATACGAGCAGTAAGGTATCTTCTCGGCGGCAACTACCTCAAATGGATACCTCATAAAATTTCGCTAAGACCCGACTTTTCTTTTTAAAATAAATCATCCTATTATTTTTGGCCCATTTGGCCATTTGAACCATGCTATTACATGACATTTAAAGAACTTAATTTAATCGACCCTTTACTGAAAGCCCTTCAGGATAAAAATTACGTGGAGCCGACAGCCATTCAGCAGAAGGCCATCCCGCAGATTTTAGCGAAAAGAGACATTCTGGGGAGTGCCCAGACCGGTACCGGCAAAACGGCTGCCTTTGCTTTGCCTATCATTCAATTACTTCATACCGACCATTCGCAGGAAAAAGGGCGGGTCGCCATCAAATCCCTGATCGTCACACCAACCCGGGAACTCGCCATTCAAATCCACGAAAACCTGGAGTTTTACGGAAAGTACACCCGACTGAGGCATGCCGTTATTTTCGGTGGGGTAAAACAGGGCTCTCAGGTAAGTGCCCTAAACCGGGGCGTGGACATATTGGTAGCCACACCCGGACGACTTCTGGATCTGATCAACCAGGGATACATCAAACTGGACCAGGTAAAGTTATTCGTGTTGGATGAAGCAGACCGAATGCTGGACATGGGCTTTATCAATGACATTAAAAAGCTATTGAAATTGCTGCCGACAAAAAGGCAATCGCTTTTTTTCTCCGCCACCATGCCTGCCAATATTGTAGAGCTTTCGGATAAAATCTTAACCAACCCGGTTAGAATAGAAGTAAGTCCGGTTTCTTCCGCCGCCGAAACCCTGCAACAAAAAGTTTACTTCACTAATAAGTCTACCAAGAAGGATCTATTATTCCATATTTTAAAAGACAAAAATATGGATCAGGTGCTATTGTTTTCCCGAACCAAACATGGAGCGGATAAAATCACCAAAAACCTGAAGGGAGCTGGCATTCAGGCAGCGGCTATTCATGGAAACAAAGCACAAAATCACCGGCAAAAGGTATTGAGTCAGTTTAAGGACGGCAGCATCCGGGTCCTGGTGGCGACGGATATAGCCGCCCGGGGGATCGATATTGACAAGTTGCAATACGTATTGAATTACGATATCCCCGAAGACCCGGAAACCTACGTACACCGCATAGGCCGGTCTGGTAGAGCAGGAGAGACCGGTATCGCCATTTCCCTGTGCGAGCCGGAAGAAAATACGGACCTGAGGGCTATCGAAAACCTGATCCGCCAAAAAATAGAGGTAGCGGATAACAACCCGTTTCCCCAGACCGACAAACCCATGTCGGCGCAGGAAAAGAAAGAGCACAACAAAGAAAAACAACGGAAAAAACAGGCCTTTTTTGCCAATCGGAAAAAATCACGGTAGGAACATTTTCTTTAAAGGTACCTGATAAACTGCGTGCCTCTGTCTGTCACCAGGATTTCCTGTTCTTTGCGAATGCGATCCCGGTACTCCTGATCCGGACTGGACAAAAGTTGAAGGTTGACTTGCCAAACTTCATTTCTCCAGGAACTGATAAGCTTTGAAAGCAACCATTCATCCGCCCTGCACATAATGATGTCCAGGGCGGCCATGCTCCAGGAGGAGGGATTTACAATACTATCCTGCACCGAGTCAATGGTTTGAGCAATTATTTCGTTTACCAATTCGTGGTCCTTCTTTAGCGTTTGTCTATGCGTTTCTGGCAACTGAGCCCAATTTTCCGCCAAACAATCATATAGTGCTAATGGCAGGTCGTAATTGATATGGGTATTTACCCCAAGCAGTAAATTTTGAACCACATTGGTCTCGGGGTCTTTACTGGCATCGTGAACCTGTCGCCAGACAATCGGCGATGCTTCGGGATCCTGCTCATAATGCTCCAGCGCATCAAAATAATACTCGGAAAATCGTATGAGTAATTGAGACACCCAGGGTGCATTGGAAAATTGGTTCTTGTTTATCGCCTGGTGCATGGCTTGGCTCATCATGGAATAACAGCCCAAAAATACATGTCGACGATCACCGGTGCTTTTCCACCCGTCAACTTTTTCTTTCATGGTCAGTAATAGGGATGGGATATCCTGCATCATAGGTTAATTTTATTGGATTGAACCAGCAACTTCCATCACCAGACAGTAGCTTTGAGCTGTTGGCAACACATAGGTATATACCTTGACTTTTTTCAACATTCAATATACTGATCCTGGCAAAAATTCAAATCATAAAGGGTTCCCTATGATTGAAAAAAATGCCGGGGCTCTCCGTCAAAACTAAATTTTCCATTCTCCATTACCAGAACCCGCTGTGCCATGCGGCTGATTTCCGAGGCATCGTGGCTCACCAGAAGCGTAGTAAGCCCATACTCATTATGAAACTGAACCAGGTATTCCTGTAGCTTGGCCCGCATTTTCATATCCAGGGCAGAAAAAGGCTCATCCAATAATAGAATTTTGGGTTTCCGTATCATGGCCCGGGCCAAAGCCACCCGTTGCTTCTGCCCGCCAGACAATACGGATGGCTTTTTGGAAGCCAGCTTTTTCAATCCAACCCTTTCCAGCAAATCCTGAACAATTTGTGGGGGCTGCCCCTTGCTCAGCGCAAATTCCAGATTCTCGGCAATGCTCATATTGGGGAACAGCGAATGCTCCTGAAATACCATCCCAATATTCCGTTTGGTTGGTTTGAGGTTGACCGCTTCGACATTGGAATACCAAACTTCCCCGTCTACTTTCAGCAAGCCCCCCTCGGGCTTCATCAAACCGGAAATCAGGCGCAGGATACTGGATTTTCCCGCTCCGGAGGGTCCATAGATCCCAACCAATTCCCCTTTCTCTATTTGACAGGAAACGGCTAATTTCATTTTGCCCTCCGGCCCGAATAATGATTTTTCCAGCGCCAACTCAATCATAGCTCAAAACCCTGCTTTTATCACGATTTAGCCAATAGGTAATCAATAAGACCAGAAAGGAAAATCCAATGAGGATCAGACTATAGGTATTGGCCTGCGTGTAATTCATGGCTTCCACCTCGTTATAAATGGCCACTGCAATCACCCGCGTTTCATCGGGAATATTTCCACCTACCATCAATACCACCCCAAACTCTCCCACGGTATGCGCAAAAGACAAAACACCGGCTGTAAGCAGTGCACTCTTCATATTCGGAAGCATGACTCGGCTTAGCGTGACCCACCTTCCTTTTCCCAGGGTTTGGGTGGTATCTATCCAGGCCTTTGGAATTCCGGTAAACCCGGAACGTAAGGGCTGAACCATAAAAGGCAAACTGTAAATAACCGAAGCCAGCACCAGCCCCGGAAAGGTAAAAACCAACCGAAGATCAAAATAACGATCCAGGAAGCCACCCATCGGATTCTCCGGACTAAAGAACAGCAGCAGGTAAAACCCCAATACCGTAGGAGGCAATACCAGGGGTAAACTGACAATCGCCTCTACCACATACTTAATTCGAAGCCTGCTAAAAGCCAGCCAATACGCCAATGGAATACCAATCAGGAAAAGGATTCCTGTGGTAAAGAGCGCCAGTCTCAAGGTCAGATAAAACGGGCTAAAATCCATCAGTTTGAGGGCTGGGAAAATCCAAAATAGCGAAAAATACCAATCGCCTTTTCACCTTTTAAAAACGCCATAAAGGCATACGATTCCGGACTATTTTCGCCATGACTGGTAACGACCGCGCCCTGGACCAGGGGGGAATGACTCGATTCCGGGATAAGATAGTAGGACCTCTGATACTTTTTCATCGTGGGTGAAAGGGCCAAAGATAACGCAATCATTCCCAAATCTGCCGCTCCCGTAGCGACAAATTGAGCGGCCTGAGAAATGTTTTCTCCTTTTACCAATAAGGGGGCCAGCTTTTCTTGCCAGCCATAAAAGGCCAGCGATTCCACCGCCCGTTTTCCATAGGGAGCATGATCGGGATTGGCGATCGCTACCTTCTTTACCCAGGACTGCTGAAATGCCTCCATCCCAAGATCCTTTACATCATACTTTCTGCTCCATAGCACCAACCTGCCTACTCCGTATAAATAAATTTCAGATGCCGTCAGGCCCTTTTCGGCCAGTAATTCCGGATAGCGCACATCCGCCGACATGAAAATATGGAAAGGCGCCCGGTTGGAAAGCTGTTCGTATAATTTTCCGGAGGAACCATAAATGGGCTTAACGGTGATTTCCTTTTCCTGGTTAAAAACCAGGATAATCGAGTCCAGGGCAAATTTTAGGTCCGAAGCGGCAGCTACCAAAACCGGTTTTTCCTTCTGAGCCCATGTCAATTGATAAAAGAACATTAAACCCAACAACAATAAAAATGCTTTACCACTGCATTTCATACAATCCACCTATAGAATGAAAATCGATATATTTATAAATATATATCGATTTTGTCTAAATCCAAAAATTGAAGATGGGCAGCATTCAGATCTGATTTGCAAAAAAGGAAACCGTTTAGATCCAGTCTAAGATTTCGGCTTCTTCTTCGGTGATTTCTTTCAATTTTTCGGACAATTTCTCAAACCTGAAAATCAGGTTTTGGGCGTGTTCCGTGAGTTCAGCTCCACCACCTTTTTCCCCGCCCTTTTTTAGCAACACAAAAGGTTGGCTGCCGCGGCTGTTTAAGTCATTGACCATGTCCCAGGCCTTTTTGTAGGACATGCCCATTTGCTGTGCCGCCCTGGATAAGGAGCCTTCCGATTGAATATTTCCCAGCAGTTCCAGCCTGCCCGGACCGAAAAATTTTTCGCGGTTCATGGTAATCCAGCACCTGATGTGTAATTTTTTTTCCATAAGCTGAATTTTTAAACAGGATTTTATAATGAAAGAAAACCTATACCCAACTATAATAAACCGATAGAAACCCGGAACGCATACAATTTCCGGAATTAAAAGTACGATCCTTTTTACTATTTTTGAAATAATCGTTTATCTGTACCCACAATTGAGTCTGACATTGTTGTGGAAATATTAAAGGGTTTCCGTTTCTAACCATTCATGACGAAAACATTGAATACTTAAATCCAACTATCGGGCAATTGTAGCATAAGCCCTCCACGGCCTTTCTAGTTTTAAGAAACTTTTTTATACAGAAAGCATTATTTAGTTTATAATTATTATTAACTTTAAATATGAGGGCATTTAAATAACTTTTGCTATGAATCCAATCCCATTCTCTTCGATGCTCCACCTTTTTTTGACGGTTAATCGGTTTTTCCGACTCAAGTTAATTTTTGTTTTGGTTATTTCCTTCGCTATTTCCTTTAGGGTAACAGCTCAAACAGAAGTTGAAAAATTTACCGCAAAGCAGGCAGTCTCTCTTGAGGTTGGTGGAAATGCAGGCCGGTATGCAATCAATTATGGGCGTATATTCCATCAAAAAGGGAAACTAAAGCTAAATGCGAGTGCAGGTTTTTCAATGTTTCATCACAGATTAAATGCTAAAACAACATGGCTCCCGGTAGTACCCGTAGAGATATCAGCATTTTATGGTAAGTCAAACCATCATCTGGAATTGGGCATGGGAGTTACTTCTTACTTAACCAGAAGTTTAGGTTTTGATTCGGAATCATTTGAAACAATCGATAAAGTGGTTTTTGATGCGGCCATACCTTTAAGAATTGGCTATAGGTATCAAAAGCCAGGAGGGGGATTCTTTTTTAGAGTGGGGTACACCCCATTTTTTGCCATGCCCATTAAGCCCCGCAATTATTGGGCTTTTCAGCCGGTTTTTGCAGGCTTGAGTTTGGGACTGAGTTATTAGTCGCCATCCATCAAACTCGTTCGCATGCTTACGATTGAATGAGATGGAGGAAGATGGACGATCCATTCTCTAAAGGCTCCCCCTCTCTTCGTTCTCTCCAGTCTCCCCTTCTCACACATCCGTGCAAAACCTTTCTTTAGTAAGTGCCATATTCTCCGAATTGCATGAACAGTCCTCCTAAAAGAATTTCTTACCAGCTCCTCGCTCCACCCCTGCCAGGACCCCGGTAACCTCCTGGTCTGTCGCCTTCATCCGGCATATCAGACTTTTTGAAATTACCGATGATATAGGTAAAGGAAACCATGGCATAACGGGTCAACACATTGGAATAGGTGTCTGTAACCGCCACATCGGATATGGACCTGGAGATACTGTTATTTTGTTTGAGCAGGTCAAAAACATACACTTTGAGCTCTCCCTTATTATTCTTTAGGAATCGGTATCCTGCTTCAATATTCCATAACCAAACCGATTGGTCCAGACCTTCCGAAAGTCCTCGGTACAACATATTGTTCACATTATTGGCAATAAAGGTCTTCCCGTCATTTGGAGAATAATAAAACCGCAGGTTGCTGTTTTGGATGTAATAATTCTGGTCCAGATTTGATTGGAGGCTGCTGTTGACAAGGGTATAGGTAGCCGTGGTGGACAGCGTAAAATCCACATCTTTACTGATATTACTGGCAAAGGTAACACCCTGTCGAATGTCAATGTTCTCATTGGTGTTGGTCTGACCGTTAATAATCCCCGGCGTACGGCCATAACTGACACCAGGGTTCAAATTCACCTTGGTTTTCCATTTTGGAATGCTGGTTCCATAACTAAGAAAAAGCCGGGCATTCATTTGTCCGCTTAGGTTTACCGGGCTGGTGATCTGTCCGCCTCTCCTGAGCAACACCTCATTATTTATCAGGGTATCCTGAGGGGCCACAAAGGTGCTGGTCCCTATGTAATTATTATTTAAATTGGTAAATAAAAACACGAAGAAGGACTTGTTTGTCTCCATGTTAAATTTAGACATATTGACAAACATGGAGTGATTGTAACTTTGGCCCAGCGAAGGATTACCTACCGAAAGGTTCAGTGGGTTGCTGTTATTGATCACATTCTGGAGCTGATTGACACTGGGTTCATCTGTACGTGTCCGGTACCGGAACCGGTAGCTGGTACCCGTTTCGGTTCGGTAATTCATGGTCAGGGTAGGCATGAAATTCTTAAAATCCCGATAGAAGGTGCCCTCTGTTGGAAATACGCTTTCATTGTCCAACACTGCATACTGGTAATCCAGGTTCATATTTAAATTCAGCCCTTTGTGATTGTACCGATACCCCAAACCGGCTCGCTGAGTGAGGAACTTGTTATCAAATTCGTTACTCAATGCCGTATCGAGTACCATGATCCCTTGTTCATTGGCCAGTTGGAAAGTTTTCTGATCTGCGGCACTTTTATTATTGCCTACCTGGTAAGAAAACGTAGCCACCGATTTTTCACTAATAGGCTCGGTATAGGTTAGGTTGGTCCGGTAATTAAAGCCATCCGACAAGGCGGTCGTTTCCTGTACCAGGGTATCAAAGGCATTTCTGACGTAATCCTTATTAGAAGAGATCAGGTCGGTTAGTTCATCTCGTTGGTTCCAGGAGGTAAATAAATCAAGCGATACTGTCCGGCCGACTTTATCGAACTTATACCGGTAAGTCAGGTTATTTGAAAAAGAATAACCCTGGGTCTCATTCTCAGTAAGGTTTCGGGTATCACTAAGGGAATCCAGGGATTGGTCCAGGTTTAGCCCCTCCAGGTTACTGAATCGGTAATTATCCTGAAAATTAATGCTGGGGCTGATAATCAAGGCATTCTTCTCATTGATATCGTATTCCATCCGGGCATTCATGCGATGATTCCTATTATTAATGGTGCTGATTTGGTCTTCCTGATATACCTGACGCTGCTCTTCTGTGATGACCGTTTCCCGGTTTGTGTTTTCAAAAACAGTATTGTCGGTGGCATTGAAAAAATAACTTCCGGTAAAATTGATTTTTTCACCCCATTTATCGCTATAATTTAATCCCAGTGAATTGGTTGTAACAATTCCGTTGTTCGAACCAACACCGAAACTATTTCCGCCAGGTCCTCCCCGTCGCCCTCTTCGGCCACCGCCGCCTAGCCCTCCACTTACCCCCAACAGATCGTCAGAGGCGAAGTTTTGCTGGTTCACATTATTGGACATGCCGATTATGGATATTCTTCTGTCCCCGTTGAAAAAATTAATGTTCCCCCCTACGGAATAGGTATTATCCGTACCGTAGCCCCCGTATACCCTACCGAAATAGCTGTTCCGCATATTTCCCTTGGTAATGATGTTGATGGTTTTGGCATAATTACCGTCATCCAGGCCGGTAAGACGGGATTGATCGGAACGTTGGTCCAATACTTCTACGCTGGAAATGGCATCAGCGGGAAGATTCCTTAATGCAATAGAGGGATCGTTTCCAAAAAATTCACGTCCGTCGACCAATACCTTTTGTACTTGTTCTCCCTGCGCCTGAACCTGACCATTTTCTATGGTGATGCCGGGCAGCTTACCAATAAGATCTTCGGCCATGGCGTTTTCCCTTGTTTTAAACGCACTGGCATTAAACACAGCCGTATCCCCTTTCATTTCACCTACGGCATTTTCTCCTTCGATCACCACCTCACCCAATAACTGGCTGTCCTCCTGAATGGCGATAACTCCTACATCCAAAGGCATCCCTCTGGTAAATTCACGGGTGATTTTTTCAAATCCTACATAGGAAACTTCCAATTTGAATACGGGAGTGCGGGGATAGGCGATTTTAAATGTCCCGTCCGGCCCGGTGGTAGTACTACTGATCAGGGTATCCCCTTGCGTTTTGAGCACTACGTTAGCGCCAATCATGGGGTCTTCACTGCCCTGCTCCACTATTTTTCCCTGGATCATGGGTGGAGTTGGTCGATCCTGCCGGGCTTCTAAATGGGTGCCCATCAATAACATGCCCAGGAAAAAGGCAAAAAGAGTACTAATCCTCATCGTATTTCTTGGTTAACTTTGTACGAGGATTAGACCGGCATTCTTCTGTTGGGTTTAAGTGCCGAAGAAAAAAAGTATTAAGGGAGAAAAATAGAATTAAACGGTAAAATTGGGAGATAATCCAATTGACCTCGCTTAGACCGCTACCGAAGTGATGTCCCGATAGTTGATTCCCATGTGGCTATTGTCGTAAATGGCTTTTCCATCTCTGATCACAATTACCTGAGGAGAGGCATGGGCCACCTCAAACTCTCTTTCAATGGCATTGGAAATATCCCTGTGGGCAATCAGATCTAAAAAGTAAGGTGATAGTCGCTGGTTGTCTGCTTCTTGCCAACTTCTTTCCATCCGGTTCCAGGCCATGCTGCTAATGGAGCATCTGGAAGAATGCTTGAAAATCACCACGGGCTTTTCCTTGCTTTCTTCCTTTATTTGTTGAATTTGGGATAAATTTTCTAGTTTCTTCCAGCTCATATTCTTTACTGTTTTCAGAATAAATAACCAAAATCCCCGTCTTTTAAGTTCAACAGCTATCCAAAAATTTGGAATAATTCTATATTTGTTCTTTCAAAACCAACTTAATTCTGGAAGTTGCATCCGGAATAGATCATTTCTGCGTTCTTATTACCATGTATCGATACCTTTCCAATACCTGCATTTTTATCTTTCTATTCACCGGTCTCGCCTGTAAGAGTCTGCAGCCCGGTAATCCTGGATCTCCCCCGGCACTGCCTAAGGCTACCGCCCGCATAAATTTGAACCTGGATGTGCCGCTACCGTTTATAGAAGCCCAGATAAACCAGGGGTTAAAGCAGCAATTGGTGCAGGAGGAGGGATTAGAATTGGGGGATGGATTGGTAGCCAATCTTCTTCTGGAAAAAAGAGGCGACCTTTCAATAGCTGCTACGGATGAGGGCAAACTTCAATTGGGATTACCGGTATTGGCCGACGGATCCATCCGACTGGAAAAACGGATTTTTGGCCAAAAAGTATCCACCGCGTTGCCGTTCCGGGAGGAACTGAGTCCCAAAATCCTTTTTTTGCCTGTCTTACAAGATGACTGGAGCTTTGATCTGGAAGAACTGGACATTCTTTCCCTTGGAAAATCCCTTTCTTTAGATGTCCTGGGCTTTCAAATGGATTTTGAACCCTTCGTGAAAAAGCAGGTGGCGGGCATTATGGAAAACCAATTACGCAACGGAGCCCTTGCTGCCCTTGATCTTAAAAATATAGCGGACAGTTTTTGGAGCAGCTTTGGAAAACCCAGGTACATTTCCAATGGTCTTTCCGGAAATTATGTGTATCCCGATCCGGAGGAGTTAATCATTCACCAACGGTTTACACCTTCCCAGCAATTGCAAATCGGAATCGGGCTGACGGGTGAAATGCTCAGCCAAAAAGACAGGCCTTTGGCCACCGAATTACCCATGCTACCTCCTGTGACCCTGGCGGAAGTGGAAGAAAACGAATTGGACCTTACCTTCCCTATAGTCCTTAGCTATGAGGAAATAGCAACTTTTTTGAATCAAACGCTGAAAGACTCTGTGCTTATTCTCGATAACAAAACCCGAATGCTTGCCGAAAATTTCACCTTGGGGCACCATGAAGACCGGGTACTGGTAAGCATGCAATTTCTAGGCTTGCGGGAAGGTAAAAAAGACCTGCGGGGAACCTTCCACCTGGCCGCTAAACCGCTGTTTAACAAACAAAATCAAACCATTGAGTTTTCGGATATAGCATTCAAGCTGGAAACGGCGGATTTCTTCACCAATACAGCCAATTGGTTGAGAAGAAGGAAAATCCGAAAAACCATCCAAAAACGGGCGGTCATTCCGGTGGATGAATACCTGGAACCTGCAAAAGCCTCCCTGTTGGAAATGGGGGCATGGCAAAGCCCAATTGCCAGCTTTTCATTGCAAAATCCGGAAGTATCCGTAAAAGGCATCTATCCCACCCGAACGGATTTGGTCATCCACGTGCAGGCCACCGCAGGTATCGAAACGCGGTTCGCGGAATAAAGACTAGCCCAGCAAATCTCCATAGGTCTTGATTCCCTTTGCTTCGGCGACCTTTAAAAGCTTCACCAAAAGCTGGGCCGTCAGGAAAGCATCACCGGCAGCCGTGTGACGGTCATCCAATGCAATGGCATACCGCTCGCAAAGATGATCCAGGGAGTACTCCTTTGAAGGCACGGTGTGGGGGTCGTAATACCTTCCTCTATCCAGCCGGACGGCCAGATCGTAGGTATCCAGCGCCGGGTTTTTTATTTTTCGCAAGCCCAGGGATTTCCCCACCCGCTCTAACATGGCCAGATCAAATCCAATATGGTGGCCTACCAGTACCTGATGCCTGGCATCTTCAAGAAACGTTCGGATGACCCGTTCCCGGCTGACATAGGGCCTTTCTTGGACGAGCCCATGTACTTTGATGGCTTCCCGATTTCTTTTTTTGGGTTTAAGATAAAACTCCTTTGAACTGGAAATCCGAATTCGGCTATCGATAACCTGTAGGGAACCGTAAGAGAGTACATGATCTTTTTTGACATCTAATCCGGTCGTTTCCGTGTCCAGCACCAAAAACGCCAGTTCGGACAAGGGTTTACTCTTTGGAATTTTTCGTTCCAGAGACTTTTCGTAAGCGCTTATGAAATCCGGCTTGGGTAGCGAAGCAAAGCCGAAAAGTGCCCTCCAGTCCATATCAGTTACCAAAATAGTCCAACTGAAAGCGCACTTTCAGAATCTTTTGAATTTCGTCAATAGGGAAAAAGGCATTCTTTAGAAGTTGACGTTGCAATTTCCCCAGGGAATCGGGCTGGATAAAGCGACCCGAGGACTCGTTAGCCAGTCCTTCAAGTGCCCGAATGCGCATAAATATTTCATACGCTTTTCCGGCATCCCTGAAAAGGGAGGCCTGGTTAGGTTCCAATTCGGCCAACTTCTCGTAACGCTTGAAGGTGTTATTGATTCCCACCACCTGGTGACTGAGGATCAAAACCCTGGCCGCATCTGCCAAAGGCATCATGGCCCGGAGCTTTATATCGAATTTCTCCGCGTGCTCGCCCGATTTTTCTACCATAAAATTCCGGAAAAACCCCAGCGGCGGCGGGTTCAGCAGGGCATTTTTGGCAAAAAAATTCAGAAAAACCTTTTCCTGCCGGATCTCCTCGTACACATGTTGTGTCAAAGCATCCGCCAGAGAATGCTTCCCAGCTACCGCCCGGAAGTCAAAAAAAATGGTGCCCATCATTAGCGATTGGGGATTGGGTTCCCGAATCCACTGGCTGAAATAACGTTTCCATTGAGAAAGCGGTTGACACCATTGGGGATTGTTGGCCATCATTTCCGCCGGGCAGGAGTGAAAACCACAAGCAAAAAGCACGTCCAGGACATCCCTGCTCAGCAAGTGCATGAAGCTTTGGGCTTTTTCCCGGAGGTGTTCAGGCACATCCTGATATACCAGCGCATTGTCCAGGTCGGTTCGCAACAATTGTTCTCCCCGCCCTTCCGAGCCCAGGCCCAAAAAGCAAAAATCCAGCTCCTGTACCTCTGGAAAACTGGGCTGAAGTTTGGTTAAAGCAAGCCGGATGGCGCTACGAATGATCGTATCATTGATTTCTGTGAGGATGCCCGCAATAAAATCAATAGACAGTTCATTTTCCAGGTAATACTTTAACATACCCTCTGCCTGGTTCCTCAATTTCGCCATCTCATGGATGTCTTCACTTTCCTGCAAGGCTTTGATCAGTACCGCCGGGCTGTTTCCCTGAGAAAGGAGAATGTCATGATCCGAAATGATTCCCAGCAGGGGCGAATCCGGACTGCCGTCTTCCGTAAAGACCAAATGATGCAAGCGGTGCTTGACCATGTTCAGGTAAACCTCGGAAAATTCCAGTTCTTTGCTGGCCGTTACAACCGGCTGACTCATGATTGCTTCTACCCGGGTATCGTAAGAAAGTCCTTTAGCAATAAGTCGGTTTCTCAGGTCCTTGTCCGTAATGATACCTTTGGGGTGTTGGTTTTCATCCACCACCATTATAGACCCTACGCTGGCCTTACTCATTTGGATAACGGCGTTGAAAACCGAGGTGCCAAGCGGACATTGAATTACCGGATGGGAATACTGTAGCGTTCGCTGTCCGGATAACAACATCAGTCCGTTTTCGTCCGGTTTTCTTCCAAGCAAATCCCTGACTTTCTGCGTTTGGGACAGTCCGGAGCGGACTACTACCTGCCCTGAAGCAAAACCCGAGGCAAAATAAAGGCTAACCTGGCTGTTCTCATTCAAAATCTTTTCAAAGATTCCTACCGGTACGGCGATTATCAAGCTGGGTTCGTTGGCTCTGGCATTGAGAATGTAGGGGCGCTTTCCCAACAGAGCCAGGACACCGAATACATCCCCCTCGTCACAGAATTCAACCGTTTCCTCTACTCCCCCGGCCTTATCGGTCAGTTTAATGGCTCCTTCCTTGACAACAAAAAAATAACTCTTAGCCGGCTCTCCTTTCTGGAATAAAAACTCTTCTTTTTCGAAGTAGATTAAATCCACCTCAGCAGCCACCTGCCCAAGTAATTCATTGGACAAAAAACTGAATGGTGGATACTTTTTCAGGAAATCAATGATCCGGTTAACAATGACATTGGCCATAGGGAGTTCATTCTAAGCAGGAAAAGAGAAAGCAGGGCAATCGCCTTGCCTTCTCCCCAGCAATCGAACAAATTAACGAAATTAACTTATTCGATCCTGCCTTTAATTATCTGGTCGACCACATCCGGATCCAGTAAAGTAGAGGTGTCACCCAAATTGTCCATATTACCTTCCGCCACTTTTCTGAGGATCCGGCGCATTATTTTACCAGACCGGGTTTTTGGTAGGCCCGGAACAATTTGAATTTTGTCGGGCTTGGCTATTGGACCAATAATTTTGGTAACCGAATCCTTAATTTCGCCCACCAGGTTCTGCTCGGTACGATTCTTCATGTCGCAGATTACATAGGCATAGATTCCCTGCCCTTTGACCTGATGGGGATAGCCCACTACGGCCGATTCCACGACCAATGGGTGTTCGTTGATGGCATTTTCTACTTCTGCCGTTCCCATTCGGTGACCCGAAACATTGATCACATCGTCCACCCTTCCGAGAATTCGGTAGTAGCCATCGTGGTCTCTTTTTACCCCATCTCCTGTGAAATACATGCCTTTATAGGCCGAAAAATAGGTTTGCTTACAACGATCGTGATCACCGTAAGTGGTGCGTATCATGCCGGGCCATGGAAATTTGACGCAAAGGTTACCCTCCACTGAGTTTCCAATCATCTCTTTTCCTTCTGTATCCATGATCGCCAGTTGAACGCCGGGTAGGGGCAAGGTGGCATAAGCTGGTTTGGTAGGCGTAATTCCAGCCAATGGGGAGACCATTATACCTCCGGTTTCGGTTTGCCACCAGGTATCCACTATCGGGCATTTCGTTTTTCCTATATGGGTATGGTACCAATGCCAGGCTTCCTCATTGATGGGCTCACCCACAGAGCCGAGTACCGTCAACGAATCCAATTTATAGGGGGCAATGGGATCGGTTCCATGTGCCTGCAGTGCCCTGATGGCGGTGGGAGCGGTGTAAAACTGGTTCACCTTGTATTTATCTACAATCTGCCAAAAACGTCCTGCATCTGGATACGTGGGTACGCCCTCGAACATAACGGATGTCGCTCCGGACAACAAGGGTCCATAGACAATATAAGAATGCCCTGTAATCCATCCGATATCCGCCGTACACCAGTACACATCGCCCGGGTTGTACTGAAAGACGTTTTCAAAGGTATATTTGGAATAAACCATATAACCTCCACAGGTGTGAACCACTCCTTTAGGCTTTCCGGTAGATCCGGAGGTGTATAGTATAAATAAGATATCCTCACTGTCCATTTCTACCGCCTCATGTTCGGTGGAAGCACCGGATATGGCCTCATGCCACCAAAAATCCCGGCCTTCTTTCATGGTGACCTCCTGTTGGGTCCGCTGATAAACGATAACTGTTTCTATGGTAGATGTGGTTTCCAGTGCTTCATCGACGACTGCCTTTACCGGAATTTTTTTCTTTCCCCGAAAATTCCCATCTGCCGTAAGGACCACCTTTGCCTCGCAATCGTTAATTCTATCCGAAAGGGCATTACTGGAAAATCCGGCAAAAACCACGGAATGTATCGCACCAACCCTGGCACAGGCAAGCATGGCCACGGCAGCCTCGGGAACCATAGGCATGTAGATGATTACCTTGTCTCCCTTTTTTACTCCTTTTTCCTGCAACACATTCGAGAAGCGGCAAACTTCCTCAAACAGTTGTTTGTAAGTAAGCGTCCTGCCCTCCTCATCGGGTTCATTGGGTTCCCATACAATGGCCGGTCGGTCACCGATGGTGTACTGGTATCTTTCCAGAATGTTTTCGGTGATGTTTAACTTTCCATTCAGAAACCATTTTACATCCGGACCTTCAAAATTCCAGTCCAATACCTTATCCCAGCGTTTTTTCCAATGGAACGAATCCGCTACACGTGCCCAGAAGTTTTCCGGATCTGCCACGCTTTTTTGGTATTCATGGAAATAACCGCTTAGTGTATGAATTCTATCACTCATCGTCTGATATTTTAGGTTTTTATAGTTCTATAAAATTACAGTAAATTTATTCTCTATGCACTTTTTACCGGGCATAATCCCTGATGACTAATGATCCTGGGCCTTGCCCGCACCTCGGGGAATCCGAATGTCCTGAATCATTTCCTGAACATCCTCAGGGGGGGCAGGGGTAAATTTAGATACGATGAAACAGGCTACAAAATTGATCAGCATCCCCAGGCTACCGATACCTTCCGGGGATATTCCAAACCACCAGTTTTCGCTGACGTTGGCTTCCGGGTTAATAAATTTGAAGTAGATGATATACGCCAGCGTGAATACAAGACCGCTGACCATTCCCGCAATCGCTCCTTCCTTGTTCATTTTGGTGGAAAAAATTCCCATAATGATCACCGGAAAAAAAGAAGCCGCCGCCAAGCCAAATGCAAAGGCAACCACCTCTGCCACGAATCCGGGAGGATTGATACCAAAATAACCGGCAATAATAACCGCCACTGCTGCTGAAACCCGCGCGATAATCAATTCGGTTTTTTCGGTCATCTGAGGCACAAAGGTCCGGAAAAGGTCTCGCGATACAGAGGTAGAGATTACCAAAAGCAAGCCCGCAGCGGTGGATAAGGCTGCGGCCATTCCCCCGGCAGCTACTAACCCCACCACCCAGTTGGGTAGTTCTGCGATTTCAGGGGCCGCCAATACCATGATGTCCTTGTCTACTGTAAGTTCGTTTTTATCCGGATCGGCCAGGTATTGGACCACCCCATCCTGATTTAAATCATCTACGACAATTAGATTCGTTTTCTGCCAATTCTCTACCCAAACCGGCAATTCATCCACCGGCTTCCCGGCCACCGTATCAATGGCATTGTAAATACCAAAGGCAGCGACTGCCGGTGCCGTGGTGTATAGAATTGCGATAAAAACCAGTGCGTAACCAGCCGATAACCGGGCATCTTTCACCCTGGGAACGGTAAAAAAACGGACGATCACATGTGGCAGTCCTGCCGTACCCACCATCAATGCCAGCGTGATGGCAAAAATATCCGTCACCGACTTTCTGCCTGAGGTATACTCATGAAACCCCAGGTCCAACAAGATGCCGTCCAACTTGTCCAGAAGGTAGCTTCCATCCTGTACCGTTCCTCCCAGCCCTAGCTGGGGTACCGGATTCCCGGTTAGTTGTATGGAAATAAAGATGGCCGGAACCATAAAAGCAAAAATCAACACACAATACTGAGCCACCTGGGTATAAGTAATTCCCTTCATTCCTCCCAAAACGGCATAAAAAAAGACTATCGTCATGCCAATAATGACTCCTAGTTCAATTTCCACCTCAAGGTATCTGGAGAAAACGATTCCAACTCCCCGCATCTGTCCTGCCACATAAGTAAAAGAGATAAATAAAGCACAAAACACGGCCACCACCCGGGCCTTGTTGCTATAATAACGGTCTCCTACAAAATCAGGAACGGTAAATTTTCCAAACTTTCGAAGGTAAGGGGCCAGCAACATGGCCAATAAAACGTAGCCTCCGGTCCAGCCCATCAGATAGACAGAGCCATCATACCCCGAAAAGGCAATGATACCCGCCATTGAAATAAACGAAGCCGCCGACATCCAATCGGCAGCAGTTGCCATTCCATTAGCCAAGGGGGAAACGCCTCCTCCTGCGGTGTAAAATTCTTTGGTTGATCCCGCCCGTGTGTATATGGCAATCCCAATGTACAAGGCAAATGACAGGCCTACCAAAATGTAGGTCCAGGTTAAAATATCCATATTAGGTCAATGGGTTTAGAAATTATTTTTCGTTGACATCAAATTCTTCATCCAATTTGTTCATACGATACACGTAAACAAAAATTAATACTACGAAGGTAAATATGGATCCCTGCTGAGCAAACCAAAAACCCAGTTTATATCCGCCTATTCTTATCGCATTCAGCGGTTCTGCCAGGATAATTCCGAAACCAAAGGAGACCAGAAACCAAACGGAAAGCAGTATCAATACCGTCCGAATATTTCGCTTCCAGTATTTCTTCATTTGTTCTTTATGGGTAGGCATGTGTGGGTAGTTTGTCTTTATTGTTTAAGAATAATCCTGAAAATATTCAAAAATTCCGTAACCATCAGCATGAATCCGTTAATCTCCTCAAATTATAACAGATTCGGTGAAACAACAAGATAATTGGTTCCCCGATTTACGGGCTTGGGCTCTTTTTTCCTTTACCTTTATTTATTACTTGTATGGCAGATTCCAGCCGGTTAGGCTCAGATCCTGAAATTTTTACCCAGGGAACCCCCGAGGTATCCAATTCCTTTTCGTACTGTGCCATGAAATGGATTCTTAAGTCCGGGTCCGGATGTTCCCTGAGCGGATCTTCCTGCCAGGGTATGTCAATATCCGTAAGCAGGTAAAGATCATAGGACCTCTCCTTTATTTGCTGCTTTATCCAGGGGTCGGTACTGCCGTACTTGTGTTCACTCCATATTTTTATTACCCGCAAATCCGTGTCACAGATAAGGAGCTCTTTTGCCTGAGCGGTCAATTCGTCCTCGGTTCGAATCTGTCCCCGCGCGATCCGCAGCAGGTCCTCATAGCGGTACGGCCGGCCCAGTCCTTCCAGGTATTCCCGGGCATATTCCGGAACCCATGGTTCGCCAAAATGCCGGGACAGGGCTTCACTCAGAGAGCTTTTGCCGGTAGATTCTGGCCCGATAATCACCAATTTATACATTGATTTCCTCGTATTTTCGGGCAGCGCGGATCCAGGCCATCAGACCTATTACTGCCAATACCGTAAAGACAAAAAACTGAAAAGAAGTAAGTACCAGTCCCTTGTAAAAATAAAGGGGCACCGAAACCAAATCGGTAATTATCCAGGCGATCCAATTCTCCACCTTCTTTTTTGCCATCAACCACATACCTACAAAGGCAGACGCTGTGGTAAAGGAATCCCAACCGGGCACGTCGCTGTCGGTATAAAAGCGTAAAACATAATACAACAAGCCATAGGCCAGAAGGAACAGGGCCAAAGCCTGTAATATTTCCCTGCCCTTCATCCAGGTAACCGGTACGACGACTTTGCCCGGCCTTGGATGGGACCAGACATACCAGCCAAAAATAGACATGGAAAAATAATAGGCATTGATCCCCATGTCTGCATACAAGCCGACCTGTAAACAGATCCATACATAAATTAGCGTACTGATAATACCGGTAGGAAATACCAGTATATTCTCCTTTATAGAATAATAAACAGAAGCCAAACCAAAGAAAACCGCCAGGGCTTCCAGCCAGTTCATTTCCTGAATACCTGTTTGCAGGCCTTCTATAATGTTTTGCCAATCCACGGGGTGAATTTGAATTAAATATCTTACACAAAAAAATCAGAAAGTCCGGACCCGACCTTTGGGGCTTCCAAAACCGCGAAGGTCTTTACCGAAGCCAAACATAAAAAACCTTCGAAGCCCCAAAGACCTCAAAGGTTTAACTGGAACCTGATCATTGAGCGATGGCTGATCAACAGGTTCCCTATCCGGCCAATTTTTTATCCAATATTCTTCTTTTTCAATTGGTCCACAATGTATTCGGAGGTTCTGATGGAAAGGGCCATAATGGTCCAGGTAGGGTTTTTGTCCGCCTGGGACACAAAAGAGCCTGCATCTACCACAAACAAGTTGTTGCATTCATGGGCCTGGGAAAACTTATTCAAAACCGAGGTTTTGGGATCATTTCCCATACGTACCGTCCCGACTTCGTGAATAATACGTCCGGGAGCAGCCAGGCCGTATTGGTTATCCGCACCGGGTTTGTTGCCCATTACCTGAGCACCCATGGCATCAAAGATTTCTTCGAAGGTGTCCTGCATGTGCCGGGCCTGCTTCACCTCATAGTCTGTCCATTTGTAATGAAAGCGGAGTACCGGAATTCCATATTTATCTACCGTATGAGGGTCTATTTCACAATAGTTGTCGTATTGGGGCACACTTTCCCCCCGACCGGCAATACCTACCGTGGCACCGTAGACACTGCGAATGTCCTTCTTCAATCCTTCACCATAGCCACCGTTTGGCCGGGGTTTTCCAAATTCATCCTTGAGAAAGTTTCTCATGGAGTCCATTCCAAAACCGAATCCATAGTTAGGCATTCGCATGCCTCCTCCAAATTCCAGATGATATCCTCTGGGAAAATCAAGCTTTTTATTATCCAACCACCAGGGAGTATAGACGTGCATGGAACCTACCCCGTCTTCATTGTACTTATCTCTTCCCAAAAACGAAGGCATGAGTGCCGAGCGGCTGGCTCCGGTAGAATCGTGCAGGTACCGACCCAGGGTACCGCTGCTATTGGAAATTCCGTTGGGATGCTGGGGTGAACTGGAGTTCATCATGATCCGCGCACTTTCACAGGCAGATGCTCCCAAAACGACTACCCGGGCCTTGAGCTTGTACTCCTGCATGTCCACCTTGCTCACATAGGAAATTCCAGTAGCTTCTCCTTTTTCGTCGGTGGTTACTTTGCGAACCATTGCATAGGTATACAAGTCTACCTTGCCTTTCTTGATGGCCGGTTTTACCAAGACCGTTCCGGAAGAAAAATCACCGTAAACCTGACAAGCCCGATTACATTGCGCACAGAAAAAACAAGCTCCGCGCTCGTTATTTACCGGCCGGGTCAAGACTGATATCCGGGAGGGAATGACTGGCAGATTTATCTTCTTTCCGCCTTCCATAAACGCCAGCTCGTGCAGCCGTGGTTTAGGGGGAGGAAGGAAAAAACCGTCCGGTTCATTGCGAATGCCCTCTTTGGTGCCAAAAACACCCACGATTTGATCTACTCTATCGTAATAGGGTTTTACATCCTCATATCCGATAGGCCAGTTATCTCCCAGCCCGTCAATATCTTTCCTTTTGAAATCATCCGGCCCGAAACGCAGGGAGATTCTACCCCAATGATTGGTTCTTCCGCCCACCATTCGGGAACGGAACCAATCGAATTGGGTGCCGTCCTTTCGGGTGTAGGGCTCTCCCTTGATTTCCCATCCACCGTAGGCAGCATCAAAATCGCCAAAGGCTCTAACGGTGTTTGCGCCCCGTCTGGGAGATTCCCAGGGCCAGCGAAGTTGGGTGCGGTATTCTTCCAAAGCCGGGTCAAAGTCACTTCCTGCTTCTACCACCGCCACACTTAAACCGGACTCTGAAAGGATCTTACTGGCCATGCCGCCCCCGGCACCTGAGCCTACGATGATGACATCGTAGCTGTCCATGGATGATTGGATTTCAAAACTCATTGGTATTGATTTGATGTTTATTTTAATTGACGGCCTAAAATAGGGGATTCTCCCTAAATTTTCATCATCTGCCCCCAGAATCCTATCCCAAAAACTTAGCAAACCAAAAAGGGTTGCTGAATCCTTGGAATAACACGTTGAAAATACCGGAATAAGGTTTCCGGGAAATTCTGAAAATGCTTAGGATCAGGTGGGGAATTGAAATCCCCTATCCGGAAGACGATTTTTAAATTGTAAAATTTTATTTTGCCCAAACATTTACTAATCTTATACTTTCAATCGAACAAAAGGACTACCCTTCAATGGAAGTCACTTTTCTATATTGACAATAGAATCCAAAAAGATGAAGAAAAAGGAACGGAGAAGCCAGGGCTGGTTTGGTAAAACCGGCAAAGACGGCCTGATCTACAGGTCTTGGTTTAAAAAACAGGGAATACCCACCCACGAACTGGGAGGAAAACCCATGATCGGTATCTGCAATACCTGGTCGGAACTTACCCCATGCAATTCCCATTTCCGGGAGCTTGCCGAATTTGTGAAGAAAGGAATCCTGGAGGCAGGAGGATACCCGGTGGAATTTCCCGTCATGTCTCTGGGCGAAACGGTGATGAAACCCACCGCCATGCTCTATCGAAACCTTGCCAGCATGGATACGGAAGAGTCCATTCGGGCCAATCCTCTGGATGGGGTGGTACTATTGTGTGGTTGTGACAAAACCACTCCCTCCCTGGTAATGGGTGCTGCCAGCGTAAACCTCCCCACCATCGTGGTCTCCGGCGGACCCATGCTAACCGGAAGATACAGAGGCGCCGAAATTAGCACCTCCGATATCTGGCGCTTTAGTGAAGATTCGCGCTCAGGAAAAATGAGCCAGGAAGACTTATACGTGGCCGAATCCGGACTTTGCAGAAGCGATGGACACTGTGGCGTGATGGGCACTGCCTCCACCATGGCCTGTATGGTAGAATCGCTGGGGCTGTCTCTTCCGGGTAATGCTGCCATTCCGGCACCCGACACGGGAAGAAAGGTAATGGCCCACCTATCCGGTATGGAAATTGTAAAAATGGTGGAAAATGACCTGAAACTATCGGATATCCTGACAAGGGATGCCTTCGAAAATGCCATCATGGTAAATGCAGCCATTGGCGGATCCACCAATTTTGTCATTCACTTGCTGGCCATTGCTGGAAGAATGGGGATTCCACTTACACTGGAGGATTTTGACAAATTTTCTTCCAAAATTCCCCTATTGGCCAATTTGCAGCCTTCGGGAACCTACTTCATGGAAGATTTCTATTATGCCGGCGGACTACCACCTATCATCCGACAATTAAAGGAACACTTGCACAATGAGGCCATTACCGTCACCGGGCAGGCAATTGGTAAAATCAACGAACGCTTTGAAAATTACAATGAAAACGTAATTGCTACCATTGATAAGCCCTTTAATCCCCTTTCCGGAATTGTAGTGCTCAATGGCAACCTGTGTGAAACAGGAGCCATCATCAAACCCTCTGCCGCCAGTCCCGAGTTAATGAAGCATACTGGCAAGGCCGTGGTTTTCGAAGATATCGATGATTATAAAAACAAAATCGACGATCCAGATCTGGATATCGATGAACATTCCATCATGGTATTGAAGAATGTAGGACCTAAGGGCTACCCTGGCATGCCGGAAGTGGGAAATATGGGACTCCCTCCCAAGGTTTTGGCCAAAGGAATCAAGGACATGATCCGGATTTCTGATGGGCGAATGAGCGGAACAGGTTTCGGAACCGTCGTTCTGCATGCCACACCTGAGGCAGCGGAGGGCGGAAACTTCGCCGTGGTTCAAAATGGAGACCTGATAGAATTAGACGTGGAAAACCGAAAGCTAAATCTCCTGGTATCAAACGAAGAACTCCAGCAGCGAAAAGCCGCCTGGAAGAAACCTGCTCCAATGACTGAAAGGGGTTATGTAAGCTTATACGTCAAACATGTCGAGCAGGCTAACCTGGGAGCAGACCTGGATTTTCTGAAAGGAAATTCCGGCAGCGAGGTTACCAAAGATTCACACTAATGATCCTCTATTTCGGACGGGCGGTTATGCCCATTCTAACTAACCTACAAATCCTATATGCTAGATGAATGCGCACGAAAAATCCTCCCAACCGGTGGCGCTGGTCACCGGGGCCGGAACGGGCATAGGCTATGAAATTTGTCGCCTGCTGGCTTCCAGAGGAATCTACGTAATGCTAAATGATCTGGATCCTTCAATTACTGACAAAGCTGTAGCAAAAATCAACCGGGAATTCCCTGATTATTGCAAAGGCTTTGCTGGTGATGCGTCTGATACGGGTTTTATCACCCGGCTGATGAACGAAACCGTTTCCAAATTTGGCTCCCTGGACATAGCGATTGCCAATGCGGGCATTACCGTTTTCGGGGAGTTTTTGACGTACAGGGAGGCGGATTTTAATAAGGTACTGCAGCTCAATTTGGTGGGTAGTTTCTTTCTGGCTCAGGCAGCTTCTAAACAAATGATTGCTCAAAAGAGCGGTGGAAGTCTGCTGTTTATGTCTTCGGTTACCGGACATCAGGCACACAAAAACCTGGCGGCTTATGGGATGAGTAAAGCGGCGCTGGAAATGCTCGCTAAAACGCTGGTCCTGGAACTCTCTCCACACCGGATAAACGTAAATGCCATTGCCCCGGGAGCGACCATCACGGAGCGGACTGCCCGCGAAGAAGGGTACGAAGAAACCTGGTCTAGGATTACTCCTATGGGAAAACCCGCCCACCCGGTGGATATTGCCGAAGCCGTCGCCTTTTTGGTCTCGCCCCAGGCAAGACATATTACCGGACAAAGCCTGGTCATAGATGGGGGATGGACCGCTACCAGCCCCTCACCTTATGAATAAGGGATCTATCGGATAGAAGGTAGTCAAAAACGGCGCTGCTTATTAAAATTTTCCGTTATTCAGGTTATTTTAATGGAATTTGAATGGTTTTTGTGAATATTAAGCTATAGGTAACAGAGATTTAACCATTCAGTCAGCATAGAACAGGACAGTTAAGTATTAATAATAATTTAAATTCGCTTAATTTATCTTAAAATCAAATCTATTTTCTTAAAATATGGCAGTTACAAAAAACACTTTTAAACACGTAGATTACCTGTGGGACGATGCGAAAGCAAAAGCGTTGGGAGATGACCAAATCGCCCTTTTGCTTTACAGGTCCAATATTTTGGGTGCAGACCTTAGAATCACCAACTATGGCGGTGGCAATACCAGTTGCAAGACCGTTGAAAAAGACCCCCTAACCAAGAAAGACACGGAAGTAATGTGGATCAAAGGATCCGGTGGTGATATTGGCACCCTGAAAAGAAGCGGTTTGGCCGGATTGTATATGGACAAACTGTTGGCCCTGAAGAACGTGTATCGGGGACTGGAATTCGAAGACGAAATGGTGGCGTTATTTAACCATTGTATTTACGATCTTGACTCCAAAGCGCCTTCCATTGACACTCCTCTTCATGCGGTATTACCGTTTAAGCACATCGATCACCTGCACCCGGATGCAGCCATCGCCATCGCTGCTTCTAAAGAAGGGGAAAAGATTACGCAAGAATTATTTGAAGGCCAAATTGCCTGGGTTCCCTGGCAGCGACCGGGCTTTGATCTGGCGTTGAAACTGGATCAGGCACTGAAAGAAAACCCAGGCATCCGGGGAATCATGCTGGGTGGACACGGGCTTTTTACCTGGGGCGAAACCTCCTATGACTGCTACATTAATAGCCTGGAAGTAATTGATAAAGCTTCTCAGTTCCTCGAAGAAAACTACGGAAAGAAGCGTCCCGTATTTGGCGGACAAAAAGTAACCTCCCTTCCCGAAGCAGAAAGAAAATCCCAGGCATCAAAGATCGCACCTCATTTGAGGGGCCTTGCTTCCAGCTTTAATCGCATGGTGGGGCATTTTTCCGACGACGAGCGGGTGCTGGAATTTATCAACAGCAATGATCTCGAAAAATTAGCCCCCTTGGGAACCAGCTGCCCCGATCATTTTTTACGAACAAAGATCAGACCGCTGGTATTGGATATTCCTGCCGACAAGGATCTGACAGACATGTCGGAGGTAAAAACCTATCTGGAAAAGGAATTTGAAGAATACCGGCAATATTATACCAAGTATTACGAGGATCACAAGCGGCCCAACAGCCCTGCCATGAGAGATTCCAATCCGGTGGTCATCCTTTGGCCGGGAGTAGGGATGTTTTCCTATGCTAAAAATAAGCAGACTTCCCGTGTGGCAAGTGAGTTTTATACCAATGCCATCAACGTAATGAAGGGAGCCGAAGCTGTTTCCGAATACGTTTCCCTACCCTTACAGGAAGCTTTTGATATTGAATACTGGTTATTGGAAGAGGCCAAGTTACAGCGCATGCCCAAAGAACAGCCCATGTCCCGTAAAGTGGCCTTTGTCACTGGCGGAGCCGGAGGAATCGGAAAAGCCATTGCCGACAAACTAGCCAAAGAAGGTGCTTGTGTATTTATCACGGATATCAATAAAGATAACCTGGATCAGGCACTGGATACCTATAACAAGGACACTGGATCAGGAACCCTTATGGATGTCACCAAAATGGAGGACATCGAAGAAGCCCTTCGTGCAGCCTGCCTTAAGTTTGGGGGCGTTGATATCATTGTCAACTGTGCCGGATTGGCCATATCCAAACCGATAGAACAGACCTCCGAAAAAGATTGGGACATTCTTCAAAATGTGTTGGTGAAGGGGCAGTTTGCGGTATCAAAAGCAGGAGTAGAAATCTTACGCGCTCAGAATAAAGGAGGAGATATCATCAATATCGCCAGTAAAAATGCCTTGGTTTCCGGACCTAATAACGTCGGGTACGGAACGGCAAAAGCAGCACAGGTTCACATGAGCCGACTATTGGCCGCCGAACTTGGCAAAGATAAGATCCGGGTCAATGTGGTTAACCCTGATGCGGTGATTGAAGGCAGCAAAATTTGGGAAGGCGAGTGGGCCAAAGGCCGGGCAAAAGCCTATGGCATCACAGTGGAAGAGCTTCCAGCCTTTTATGCCAAGCGAACCATCATGAATGAAATCATCGGTGTAGAGGACATTGCTAATGGCGTTTTTGCTTTTGTAGGTGGCCATCTAAGTAAAAGTACCGGCAACATCCTGAATGTAGACGGAGGAGTTGCGGCCGCTTTTGTGAGATAAATCTGTCGTATGCAACTAGATAAAAATCAAATCCGATTACTCAATGATCAAGCTCTCCCGGAACACCGGGAGAGTTTTGAGTATCTAAGCCAACGGTTGAAAGCTCAAAACCTTGAGGCAGATAAACTGATTCGTAAAATTCAGGAATTCCAGGTGGCAATTCCCAGTTGGGCACTAGGTACTGGTGGCACCCGATTCGGCAGATTTCCCGGTGGCGGTGAGCCCCGCTCGCTGGAAGAGAAAATAACCGATGTGGGAACGCTGCATGCTTTAAATGCAGGCTCCGGAGCCATCTCTTTACACATTCCCTGGGATATACCTGAAGATGTGGCAAAAATCAAAGCACTGGCCACCGAGCACGGGCTGCTCTTTGATGCGGTCAATTCCAATACCTTTCAGGATCAGCCGGAACAGGAACGATCCTATAAATTTGGTTCGCTCTGTCATACCGATGCACGGGTTCGCCGACAAGCCGTTGACCACAACCTGGAAGTCATTCGCTACGGCGAGATGCTCGGATCCAAGTCATTAACCGTATGGCTGGCAGATGGTTCTTCTTTTCCCGGTCAAATGAATTTCCGAAAAGCCTTGCAGCGAACCTTGGAATCCCTGAAGGAAATATATGCTGGCATGCCAAAGGATTGGAAGCTATTTGTCGAATACAAGCCTTTTGAACCCAACTTTTACCATACTGTCATTCAGGACTGGGGCACTTCCCATTTACTTGCTTCTCAATTGGGTGATCGGGCATTTACCCTGGTAGACCTGGGTCACCACCTTCCAAATACCAATATAGAGCAAATTGTAGCCACACTGATGATGCAGGGAAAATTGGGCGGGTTTCATTTTAATGATTCCAAATTCGGGGACGATGACCTGACGGTCGGAGCCATGAAACCCTATCAGTTATTTTTGATCTTCAATGAACTGGTAGCCGGAATGGAGGACAATCAGTCTGCCAATCCTTCGCCAGCCTGGATGATTGATGCCAGCCATAACCTGAAAGATCCCATGGAAGACTTGCTACAATCAATAGAAGCCATTCAGCTGGCTTACGCTCAGGCATTATTGGTAGATCGGGACGCGCTGGAAAGTGCCAGGGAGGATAACGATCCTGTTTTGGCCCAGGAAATTCTTCAGGCCGCATTTCGAACAGATGCCAGACCTTTAATTGCCGAGGCACGGCTTCGGGCAGGTGCTGCCCTACAACCTGTCGCGGCATATCGAAAACTGGACCTTCGGAAAAACCTGGTGCTCGAACGCGGCAGCAAAAGCCAGGCCACCGGTCTCTAAATGAAAGCCGCTCATTTCTTCCATTCTAAATTGACTATACAATGCCCCAACCGGTAATCGCTATTTTTGACATCGGAAAAACCAATAAAAAATTCTTTCTCTTTGATGAACAGCTCAACGAGATCAATGAAACCTATGTCAAATTTCCTACCATCAAAGATGAAGATGGAGAAGAATGCGATGATTTGGATAAAATCACCCAATGGGCAAAGGATACCGTAGAAGAGCTGTGCAGGAATCCGAAATACGATGTAAAAGCACTGAATTTTTCCACCTATGGGGCTTCTTTTGTTTCTATTGGTGAAGATGGAAAGCCCGTGACACCGATTTACAATTACCTCAAGGATTTTCCGGAAGACCTGCACACCGAATTTTACGGGCGCTACCCGGAAGCCAGCATCAATCAAACTACCGCATCCCCGACCCTGGGCATGTTGAATTCGGGTTTGCAATTATATTGGTTGAAGAAGAAAAAGCCGGAAACCTTCCGGAAGATAAAATACGCCCTACATTTACCGCAGTACATTTCGTATTTATTTACCGGAGAGGCCGTTACCGAACCCACCTCCATAGGCTGCCATACAAAACTATGGGATTTTCCGAAAGGAGATTACCACGAGTGGGTCTACGAGGAGCAGATTGATAAGAAACTCCCAAAGCAAGTTCCTACGACCCACAGCTTTGAGAAAGTGATTTGTGGTAAAAAAGTACAGGTGGGGGTGGGCATCCATGACAGCTCTTCTGCCCTGGCTTCCTACCTGATCAAAATCAAGGAGCCCTTTGTCCTGATTTCTACAGGAACCTGGAGCATCACACTTAACCCTTTTCCGAAACGAGAGCTAACCACTGCAGAATTACAAAACGATTGTTTGAACTTTCTTTCCATCCACGGCAAAACGGTAAAGGCAAGCCGGTTTTTTCTGGGCTACGAACTGGATAAGCAATTGGAAAAAATAAATGGCCATTTTCAAAAAGAAGCCAAGTATTACAAAGACATTCTTCCAAATGAAGGCTTGGTACAGTCCTTACTAAGCGGTGAAACGGAGGGCACATTTTATCCAGAAACCATTGCAAAAACGCCTTTGGTGAAAGAAGTATTCCCCGAGAACCATTGGGAAATTGCAGGCTTTCCCGATTTTGAGACGGCGTATCACCATCTGGTGTTTGGTTTGGCCCGAATGCAGGTAGCCTCATTGATGATGGCCAAAGGTGCATCGGATACAAAAAAAGTGTATATTGACGGAGGCTTTGTACACAATAAGGTGTTTATCCGGTTTTTAACCGAACTTTTAGAGGACTACGAGTTGGTTTTTTCGGATTTTCCCCTGGGTTCTGCTTATGGAGCAGCCTTGATGTTAAAAGCGTTTTCCTAAAACCCATTGCAAAGGACCATGAATAAACTGACCTTAGTTGCCTTTTTGCTTATGCTTACCGGTAGTTCCCTGGCACAAACGACTCCCCTTACCCTGGATATTTATCCGGGCGAAGTGCCTTTTCAAAAAGATACGGATATTACCGAAACCGTCCAAAATAATGACATTCAGGTCATCAGCAAGGTTCAAAATCCTCAAATCCAGGTGTTTTTACCGGCAAAACGGTCGGCTACCGGCAAAGCCGTGATAATTTGCCCCGGAGGTGGATACGGTGTCCTGGCTTATGACTGGGAGGGGCTGGACATTGCCAAATGGCTAAACAGCCACGGGATTGCGGGCATCGTACTTAAATACCGCCTTCCTTCCACTGAAACACAGACCCAATCGCATATCGTACCCATGGCAGACGGGCAACGGGCCATTCGGATGGTTCGGCACCATGCAGAAGCCTGGGGAATTGACCCGGATCAAATTGGAATCATGGGCTTCTCAGCAGGCGGCCACCTGGCCTCTACTCTGGGCACCCACTTCGATTCAGGCAATCCAGGCGACGAGGATGCCATCGAGCACCAATCCAGTCGACCGGACTTTATGATTCTGGGCTATCCTGTGGTTTCATTTACGGAACACATCACCCACATCGGCTCCAGAAATAACCTGCTTGGTGAAGATCCGGACCAACAATGGGTGACCTATTTCAGTAACGAAAAGCAAGTCAGGGCTGACAGCCCGCCAACGTTTATTTTTCATTCTCAGGATGATACCGCCGTACCGGTGCAACACAGCCTGCTGATGTATGAGGGGTTGTTGGAAAAGAAAGTTCCGGTGGAAATGCATTTGTACCCTACCGGAGGGCACGGGTTCTCGCTTTCCATTAATAAAGAAGGTACCCAAAAAGGATGGATGGAAAGTTGTGTCCAATGGATACAACACTTGCCGTGAAGCCGTTAAAAATAAGTGAAAATGGGCGCTATCTGGAAAAATCCGATGGGGCTCCGTTTCTATGGTTAGGAGATACTGCCTGGGAACTACTACATCGGCTAAGCCTTGAGGAGACCGAGTTCTATTTTCAAAACCGGAAAACGATTGGTTTCACAATTATCCAAACCGTCATCCTTGCCGAATTGGATGGATTGCATTCCCCCAATGCTTCCGGGGAGACCCCCCTTCACAACGATGATCCGGAAAAACCCAACGAAGCTTATTTCAAGCACGTGGATCAGGTGGTGCGATTGGCCCATGAGATGGGCTTGTATCTGGGCTTACTCCCCACATGGGGGGATAAATTTAACAAAAAATGGGGGCTTGGACCGGAAATTTTTACCCCGGAAAATGCCCGAAAATTTGGGGAATTTTTGGGACAGCGCTATGCGGATTTCCCACATATAGTCTGGATTATGGGCGGAGACCGGGTTCCGGAAAACCCGGACCATGAAGCCATTGTTGAGCAAATGGCAGTAGGCATTCGCAGCTTTCAGCCGGATCAGCTCATGACCTACCATCCCAATGGAGGTTGCCTGGCCAGCGACTTTTTCGGGAAATCTACCTGGCTGGACTTAGACCTTTTCCAAACCCGACATCAAAAAGGATTCCGGGAGTACCGATTCACCCGCAAGGCACGAAAAAGAAGCCCTGTCAGACCGGTGATCGATGGAGAACCCGGATACGAAAACATTCCCAATCTGCTAAACAAATGGCATTTTCAGCGTCTATCAGCAGCAGACGTTCGCAGAGCAGCCTATTGGAACCTGCTGTCTGGTGCTGCCGGTCATACCTATGGGTGCAATGAAATCTGGCAAATGTACGACGGAAAGACCGATGCCAAATTTGGTGCGCAGTTTTCCTGGAAAGAAGCATTAGCCTTGCCCGGTGCCCGGCATATGGGTATCCTGTGCCAGGTACTCGAAAGTTTGCCCTGGCAACAAATGAAACCGGATGCTTCCCTGATAGCCGGAATAACCTGGAAATGGAACCCGGTAAAAATTGCCCTTTCTACTGCCGAAAGGGATTGGATCCTGATCTACAGTCCTCAAGGGAGAAATGTCAAAATCAAGTCCGGCATCCTCCGTGGTGGAAAAAAACGGGCCTACTGGCTGAACCCTGAAAACGGTGAGCAAAGTGAAATACAGGGGAAGCTGACCGCTGAGTTTACCGTTCCCAACGATCAGAAAGACTGGCTGCTGTTGATCCTGGATGAATCCAACTTTTCGAAATGGTCTTATCTCCCACCATCCACAGATTAAACGGTTTTTTTAAGTTGTGAAAACACTCGTTTGTATCTTTACTACTCAGTGGAAGATTACCTCCTGAGTAGTTTTTACACAATTGCCATACATAAACCCTAGTTTTCTATTAACTTTACGCCTCCTTTTGAGGCAGTTGTCACGTGTTGGAAAAGCAAAAAAAGGGAATACCCAAACCGAAAATAGTTTCTATTTGCAGTGAAAAAATATAAGGAGTATAAACAGGTAGCGTATCCCAAGATAGGGGAGGATATATTGGCTTTTTGGAAAAGCCACCAAATTTTTGAAAAATCAGTTGCGAACAGGGAGGGAGCCCCCAGCTACACCTTTTATGAAGGGCCCCCTTCCGCCAATGGCACCCCGGGCATTCACCATGTGATGGCCAGAGCCATCAAAGATGTCTTTTGCCGATATAAAACGCTGAAAGGGTTTCAGGTCAAACGTAAAGGGGGCTGGGATACCCATGGCCTCCCCGTGGAACTTCAGGTAGAGAAGGAGCTGGGCATTACTAAAGAGGATATCGGGAGCAAAATTTCCGTAGAGGCCTACAACCAGAAATGCCGGGAAACCGTCATGCGCTTTAAGCATGAATGGGATGATCTGACCGAAAAAATTGGGTATTGGGTAGATCTCGATGATCCGTATATCACATTCGATGCAAAATATGTCGAAACCTTATGGCACCTGCTAAAGAAATTGTACGACAAGGATCTTCTATATAAAGGCTACACCATCCAACCTTATTCTCCCGCAGCAGGAACCGGTCTTAGTTCGCACGAACTCAACCAACCCGGTTGCTACCGGGATGTGAAGGACACTTCCATCACCGCTCAATTCAAGGTTCGCGGGGAGGAAAATCTCTACATCCTTGCCTGGACCACCACCCCCTGGACCCTTCCGTCCAATTCAGCCCTGGCCATAGGGGAGAAACTGGATTATGTGAAGGTACGCACATTCAATCCCTATACCTTTGAACCCCAAACCGTAATTCTTGCGAAGGAAAGGATCCGGGCCTACTTTCATCCCGATGGATCCAAGTTGGACCTGGAAACCTACAAGCCTGGCGACAAAATTATCCCTTACCGGATCGTAGAACAGCTCAAGGGCAAGGACTTACTAGGACTGAAATACGAACAACTATTCCCCATACCGGAATTGGCCCTTCCAGACCCGGCTTTTTCGGTCATCGCCGGGGATTACGTGACCACCGAAGACGGTACCGGAGTTGTCCACCTGGCCAAAGCCTTTGGTGCCGACGATTTCAGAACCCTGACCCAGCAAAACATTCCCGGTATATTTCTCCGGGACGACCGGGATCAGGAAATTCCTGTAGTGGACAAGAAAGGGAAATTTCTCCCCGTAGTGGGCCGGTACCTGAAAGCAAAAATGGCGGAGCACGACATTCAGGCTCATAAGCCGCTGGGGGAAGATGACTTTTTTGTCAAAAATTATTCGCTGGATGACGAAAATGATAAATCTTATAAAAGTACGGATGTCATCATTTCCATTATATTAAAAAATGAAAACAAGGCGTTTAAGGTAGAAAAATACGAACACAGTTATCCCCACTGCTGGCGTACCGACATGCCAATCTTGTACTATCCACTGGAAAGCTGGTTTATCAAAACGACGGCTTATAAGGATCAGTTGGTAGCCCATAACCGAACCATCAACTGGAAACCGGAATCCACCGGAACCGGCAGGTTTGGCAACTGGCTCGAAAATCTCGTGGACTGGAATCTCAGCCGCTCCCGGTATTGGGGTACTCCTTTGCCTATCTGGAGAAACGAAGCAGGTACCCAAACCAAATGCATCGGCTCGATTGCCGAATTGGAAGCAGAAATCGAGCAGTCCATAGCTAAAGGCTACATGAAGGAATCCCCCTTTAAAGGGAAAGAGCCGGATTTGCACCGCCCCTATGTGGACGATATAGTATTGGTGGGGGAAAATGGAGACAAACTATTTCGTGAAGCTGACTTGATTGACGTTTGGTTTGACTCCGGAGCCATGCCCTATGCCCAGTGGCATTATCCTTTTGAAAACGAAGCTCAATTTAAGGCCAATTACCCGGCAGATTTTATTGCAGAAGGAGTTGACCAAACCCGGGGTTGGTTTTTTACCCTCCACACCCTGGCGGTAATGCTTTTTGACAACGTGGCTTTCAAAAATGTCATCGCCAATGGACTGGTACTGGATAAAAATGGAAACAAAATGTCCAAGCGCCTGGGTAACGCCGTGGATCCCTTTTTGACGTTAAAGGAGTTCGGTCCCGATGCCTTGCGCTGGTACATGCTTAGCAATGCCAACCCCTGGGATAACCTGAAGTTCAATCAGGAAGGAGTGGCAGAAGTCCAGAGACGGTTTTTTGGAACGCTTCAAAACACCTATAATTTCTTTGCCCTTTACGCCAACCTGGATGACTTTGTCTACCGGAAGGATACGAAGATTCCAGTAAAAAACAGACCGGAACTGGATCGATGGATCCTGTCCAAACTGCAATCACTGATCCGGGAAACCGGGGATGCGTATGAAAACTACGACGTTACACCGGCCACGCGTGCGATCATGAGCTTTACCGTGGACCAGCTGTCTAACTGGTATGTGCGGCTGGCCAGAAAACGCTTTTGGAGAGGAGACATGAATCCTGACAAACAGGCTGCTTATGAAACCCTGTACGAATGCCTGGAAATGCTGTCCAAGTTAATGGCCCCTGTGGCACCTTTTTATGCCGATTGGCTTTACCAAAACCTTACCGAAAGCCTGGATATAAGCCCCCTTTCGGTACACTTGACAGACTGGCCAACCATGGAGGATGAACTAGTCAATGAGCGATTGGAAAATAGCATGCAACTGGCTCAGGAGATCTCTTCTCTGGTACATTCACTGAGGAAAAAAGAAAAACTGAAAGTAAGGCAGCCCCTTCAAAAAATCCTCATTCCGGTGTTGCAAGCGGAAACGCAAGCCTACATCCAACATGTGGAAGAGTTGATCAAATCCGAAGTTAATGTCAAATCCATAGACTACATCGACGATACCTCTGGTATTCTGGTAAAAAGCATCAAGCCGAATTTTGCTCTTTTAGGTAAAAGATTCGGTCCGAAAATGAAACTGGTCAACCAGGCGATTCAAAAATGGGGTAAGCAAGAAATTGCCCGTATTGAAAAAGAGGGTCGGATGACAATGACCCTCGATGGCACTGAGGAAACCATTACCCTGGAAGAGGTATTGATACAATCCCAGGATATTCCCGGATGGTCGGTAGCCAGTGATAATGGACTGACCGTGGCGCTGGACGTGACGCTTACGACCGAGTTGAAAGAAGAGGGAATTGCCCGGGATTTTGTAAACCGGATCCAAAACCTGAGAAAGGACCTAGGCCTGGAAGTTCAGGATAAAATTCGTATCAAAGCGGCCGCATCCGATCAACTGGTAAGCGGTGCATTGAACCATTTTTCGGACTATATCCAAACCGAAACCCAGGCCTTAGCATTGCAAATGGAAAACGAAATAAAAAATCCAACCGTACTGGAAATGGATGAGTACACACTCTCCGTTACCATAGAGAAAGTTTAGCTATGAACTATTTGAAGTATTTTGGCATCACCCTTATTGTGATCCTCCTGGACCAGGCAGTAAAAATGTTGGTGCATAATGGTATGGATTTCGGCACCGTAGGGCAAATAAAAGTTTTTGGAGATTGGTTTAAACTGCACTATACCACCAATCCGGGCATGGCATTTGGCATGCAACTGGGCTCGGAATATGGTAAATTGATCCTCACCAGTTTTCGGTTGATTGCCATGTTTGGGATTGGCTATTACTTGTATGCCCTGATCCAAAAAAAGGCCCACCCGGGATACATCTTCTGCATATCCATGATTTTAGGTGGAGCGGTTGGAAATTTAATTGACAGTGTTTTTTATGGGGTTTGGTTGGGAAATGCGCCCTTCGATGCCCCCAGCCCCTGGTTTCACGGTCAGGTAATCGACATGTTTTACATTGATATCTGGGAAGGCTTTATTCCGGAATGGGTCCCATTGATGGGTGGAAGCTATACAGCGCTCTGGCCCATTTTTAACATTGCGGATGCCTCCATTTTCGTCGGCGTGGCGATCATTCTACTCTACCAGAAACGGTTTTTTGAAGAAAATGATGCCAACGAAGAGGAAGAAGACGAGGTGCAGCGGCAATTTATCGATGAAAAGAAAGCATAGGAACTTTTAAGGTAATTTAAGTGATTCCCAGTCAAGGTAATTCGCTGTTACAATAGTTTTGACAAAAATATAATCAAGATTGATTTCACAGTTCATTACTCAAAACCCATTATTCCTCATCACCTCAGTTTTTTTGTCTGGTCTTTATGCTTCAGCAGGGATTTTATCTGTGTAATTGCCATTTGATTGAGTTGTGTCAGCCGTTCCGGTTGTTCTATCTCCTGATGGATCAGCATGGCATTGACACTTTCCATGTTGGAGAGCACCACCAATTGCTCTAGCGAGGCATAATCTCTAATATTCCCTTTTAGATCAGGGTTTTGATCGCGCCATTGTTTAGCCGTTTTACCAAACAGGGCGACATTCAATACATCTGCTTCATTGGCATAGATGAAGGAAACCTGCTGTTTTGAGAGTTTTTCAGGAATCAGGTTTTCTTTGATAGCATCTGTGTGGATATGGTAATTTACTTTGGCTAATGTTCGTTGAAAATTCCATTCTAGTTTAAGTCGATCGCTTTCCTCTTCTTTGAGCCGCTGGAATTCATTGATTAGATAAAACTTGAATTCGGCACTGATCCAGGTGGCAAATTCGAAAGCGATATCCCGGTGAGCAAAAGTGCCACCATACCGGCCTGACTTGGAAATGATTCCGATGGCATGGGTAGCCTCTATCCATTTTTGAGGAGTAAGGGCAAAGCTGTTGGCACCTGATTGATTTTTAAAAGCATCGAATTCGATGCTTTTAAAGTCGGGATTGTTCAATTGTTCCCAAAGTCCACAAAACTCAATGGCGCTTCGGGTTCTCATCCAGTTTTGGATAATATAGTTGGTGCGTTCAGCATCCCGGTACCGGGCCATATCAGTAAGCGAAATGTAGTCATCCGCTTTTGTAGAAAAAAGGGTGATTTCCTTCCCCTTTACTTTTATAAGTTTATTTTTTGCCATCATTTAAAAATTAAATCACCAGAATTTATCCTGATCGCATTTTTAATTGTACCGAATTCGGTATAATTAAAATCTGGGTTGTAGAGTGACTCCCATTCTCCAAGATATTCAATCGTGCTCTTCAGGCTTAACCACTTGATGATGACTACATCCTTCAACTGACTTCTAGCCATATCCGTCAGGGAAATGTAGTCGTCTGCATCCTGAGATAAGACTGTGATCTCTGCTCCTTCAATCGTTATTTTCTTATTCTTTGCCATTAATCGCTCACTTTGAAAAGCTTTCAGAAATGATAATTTCAGGGTTCAATGATCTCTTCATGATCAGTACGCTTTCCTTCCCATTTGTATAAACTCTCGATGAAGGTCCAACCAAAATCGTAATGTTACTCTATTCCCTACCGTACCAGCAAAAACGATCCGGATTTCGTCTCCTGGCTGCCATCCGGTGCCGTATAGGAAAGCCGGTATACGTAGCTACCTGCCGGAGCCGCCTTGCCCTGGTAATATCCGTTCCATCCCTCGGACTGTTCGTCTGAGGTATAAAAAATCACTTCTCCCCATTTATTAAAAACCCAGAATTCAAGTCCGTCTATTTTAGCGAAAACGGGGAAGTAATGGGTATTGCTACCATCGGAAGCATCGGGAGTGAATCCATCGGGCATGCGAATCTCAAAAGCCAAAATAGAAATCTCCCGCGTAAACCCTGCGGTACAGCCATTCCCATCTACCAGCTCCAGACTGACCGTAAAAGTGCCTTTTTGCCGGTATTGATGCGTGGGGCTGGCCGCTGTGCTTTGGTTACCGTCCCCAAAGTCCCACAAAAATGCCGTTACGTTCCCGGTAAAACCAGCATCAAACTCGATTGGATCTCCTATAAAAAACTCCGAAGTGGGAGGGTTTCCGGGACCCGAAAAGTCAAAACTGGCATCCAGCACATAGGGAAGCACTTCCACTTCCTGACTGGAGGAACACCCTTTTTCATCCTGAATGGTAACCGAATAGGTTCCCGGTATGACGCTGACCATGGTGAATCCATCATCCGCTACTTCCCCTCCGGTCCATTGAATTTCAACGGCATCTGCTTCCTCCTCCAAAATCACCAAAAAGGTAGTTTCTAACCCCGGCTCACCGCAAATCACCTCCGTAGAGGAAGCGATAGTAAATTCCGGAGGCTCCGGAGACGCAATGGTAAACGTTTCTTCCCGACTGCACCCGGAACCATTGGAAATGACTACTGAATAGGACCCGGGCCCAATATTTTCAAGGTTCGGCGTGGTGGCTCCGTTAGACCAGGCATAGGTAAGCAAGGCCGGATCTCCATCCGGAAGGATCGCGATGGATGCCGTTTCCAGATTTTGGCAGCTTTGCACAGGCGTAATCTCCGAGGCATAGGAAAGCGTTTCCACCCCTGCTACCTCAAAAGAACGTTCTTGTAGGCAACCATTGGTATCCATAGCCCGAATCAGGTAACTCCCTGATTCCAAATCCCCGAAGCGAATATCTCTGCCCATCTCAAAATCCCGGTTGCTGATCCTTTCTTCCGAACCATCCCCACCAACAAGATACAGGTCAGCGCTAACGGGAGCGGTTCCACCCTGAATTTCAACCACAACCCATGCCTCGTTTGCCGGATCACATCCCAAGTCCAGATTGGAAGCCTCTGTGTCCAGAAGAATTTCTACCTGTTCTGGCTGCTCCAGTGTCACGGAACCACTTGTGGTACAATTTTGACTGTCGGTAATCATAACGGTATAAGTTCCCGAAGGAAGGTTTTCCAGACTGGGTGTAGTACTATCGGCGGTATCATCCCACTGATAGGTATAGGGTGCTGTTCCGCCTTCCACTTGCACTGAAACCGCGCCATCGGATGCACCAAAACAGGAAATAGGAAATCCTCCATAATCAGAAGTCACCGACACAGTGGCTTCCATGGTTTGGTGCACCAATGTAAAGGGCCGAAAACAAGCTGACTCATCGCCCAATACAGCGACAAATGAGCGAAGCTGCTCTGATTTAGGGAACGGGTTGGCTGCTGTGTATTCGACAGTGCCATCCGCTACAGGAAACGCATCGTAAAATCGCGCACCATCCGGGAAATATCCCACGAGCTCGGATACATCAATCGCATCTTCCCCCACATTGCAGAGTTGGATCGCAAGTGGATCTCCGACATCTGGACAGGAACCTTCGTCCACCATGACGTCAAAATAAATCGGATCAGACAGGGGGTTGAGGGTACATGTACCGTCGCTGGCAAAGCCCTGAATCACGGGGCTGGAAAAAACGATATCGGTATTGGCATTTTTCCCGGTTACTTCTCCGGAAATGTCAAAATTGCTTGTGCATTGAAATCCGTCAGGACCGGCGCAGTTATCAGGGGCTATTAACGTATACTCCACAAAACCGATCAAATCATCCGGGTCCGCCGAAACGGGCACGTCCCCGATCTCCCAAACCAGGGTTCCCCCCGAACCTAGGGAAGGTTCATAATTTATTCCACCCGGCATCGGGTTGCCATCCCACCAAATTTCGTTTACTTGCTCAAAATCAACGGATGGCGGCAGGGGAATTTCCACTCTGGCATCTTTAATCGCCTCCTGCCCCTTATTTCGGATCTCAACCCGAAATGTTAGCGGCTCCTTACCGGTCACCTGATAAACTTCATCCACCTGCGGGTTTTCTCCGGTAAACTGATGGATAGCCTCTAACTTTGTCTGCCGGGCATTAATCGAAAAGGTAATATTAAAAATGGCGTAGGTATCAATGACAGAGGCATAATTAAAACGGGTTTGGGTTTGTCCATTGGCAATGATGCGATTGTCCTCATTTGGAATCTGAAAAACGGCCAGGTCCATACCCGTATTATTAATCAATTCCGGTTTCCGGGGGTTTCCCCCAGTAGAGATACTGCTATTGAAAAAATTAAAGGTGTCGTTGCTATCGTGTTGAAGGCGTACAAATTCCCCGGAATTTACTCCTTCCTCGATTTCAAAATAATCTCCTGTGCCGCCTCTTTCGCCCTCAGCAGCCATTACCCCCAATTTCACATTTACTGGTCCGGATTCCACTGCGGAAAACCCCTGTAAATCAAGAATATTATTTTGGTTCAGATAAGACTCTACATAAGCAAAACCATCAAACACGACCACATCTCTGGCTTCCATCAGGGCATTTTCGTAGACTACTACCATTCCCCAGCCGCCGTAAAAGCCGATTGATCCACCCGTTCCCTCTTGTAATGCCAAATCCGCTATCCAATACTCTCCCGAGCCAGCAGATTTTACCATATCGGTTACATCCGCATATCCGACAAACAAACCGTCCTGTTCCAGATACGATTCAGGAAACCAGATTTCGTCATTTTGTGCTTGCACCGTAGTATACGCTGTTTGTCCCGGCACTTTTATGCTAACCTTTTTTTTATCTAAGTTTTTGGTAATTCCTGCTTTGGTAACGTCAAATTCCATGTCTTCCGAAGAACGTCCTGTCCAGTAAAGACCCGCAAACAGGACCTCGGTACAGGTGGGATCCGCCCCGTTCTCATTAGAGAAGACAAGGGTTGCAGCGGAGGAATTAAAGGTTTCCGGATCGTTGTCCTCATCCACATACACCATGGGGTAATTATTCTGTAGATCGAGACTGTAATTTTCCAGGGTCAGATTTGTGTTTCCGATAATGGTAAAATCTCCGTTAATATTATAAATATTGGTACTGGGACCATTGGGAGAGGATCGGGGCAAAAAAGGTTGTAGCACCTGAGCAGGAGCGGACGAGGCCTGAAATACCATCCACAGCAAAACGATGGCGTACATTTTTCGCCAAACTTTCTTTTGAAATTTTTGTGTCGTCACCACCTGAAATCCAATTCTCGTTCTCGCTTTCAAGTATACAAAGAAAAATTGAACGGAAACTGATTTACCTAATAAAATAAAACTTCCGCTAATTCCTGGTATACAGAAGGAAAGTACCTATTCGGAAAATAATTCCTTTACTTTTTCTTTAGGCAGTGCCTTCACCTGCCTCCCTTTTTTACCCTTCATGTCCTCGGCAGCAAACAAGGAATTGATAATGGCTTCCTCCGTCGCTTCGATGGCCGCTAAAAATAGCGGGGTAATCGCATTGTTATCCAGGGCTGCTACGTTCAAGGGGGATGTTATCAATTCTTTTGAGGTACTGAAAGCGACAACATAATCCCCACTGCCATTGGAGGCAATCCCCCCGGTTCGGGCCAGGCCCATGATGGCTCTCTTTGCGATGCGTTCCAGGTTTCGAGCGTCGACAGGTGCATTTGTCGCCACTACGATCATGCAGGAACCGTCGGCAGATTCCAGTTGGTTTTTAAAGCTATATTGTCCCAGGATTTTACCTACAGGCTGCCCTCCGATTTGTAAAACACCTCCAAAATTACTTTGCACCAGCACCCCGATCGTATAGCCACCCAGATTTTCCGGAAGCTTTCGGGAAGAGGTACCAATACCGCCTTTAAATCCAAAACAGATTGTACCGGTACCAGCACCCACATTTCCCTCCTTTACCGGGCCGGTTTTTGCTTTTTTTATCGCCTCTGTCACGTGTTCCCGCTTCACATGTCTTCCTCTGATATCATTAAGATAGCCATCGTTCGTTTCTCCCACGACCGCATTGAGCGAGCCCACTTCTTCATTGCCTTCCAAAAACAGCATGTAATCCAATATTCCCTCCATACCAGCGGCCACACTCAAGGTGTTGGTCAAAATAATCGGAGATTCCAGGTTTCCCAATTCCTGGATTTGGGTACTACCCGCCAATTTGCCAAATCCATTGGCCACGTAAACGGCTGCCGGAACTTTCTGTTGGAATAAATTGCCCGGGTGGGGCAATATGGCGGTCACTCCGGTTCTGACATCTGCCCCTTCTACCAGGGTAACCTGTCCCACGGACACACCGGGTACGTCAGTGATGGCATTCCACTTTCCCGGATTCAAAACACCCAGGGAAATCCCCTCATTCCGGGCGCTATTCTGAGCCTGAGCTGAAGAATGATAAATCAAGGCCATAGCTATCAATACAAGTGAATATCGCATGGTATCAGGAGTTTTGAAGGATGGAAGCCAAATCAGCGGGGGAATAGTGAATGGATTTCAAGGTCTTATTATCACTTGACCTGTAGACCAAAAAGACATCGTCAGCGGGAACATAATAGCAATCCGTTCCGTTGTTTTTGTAATAGCTCACCGTTTCTTTTGCCTCTTTTTCGTTTTTGCAAGCCTTGCTCATATTGGATCGCTGCACCTCCTCAAACAACGCATGAAATTTTTCTGCCAGCCCAAATTCCAATATAGCTCCGGAAAGCACGTACTGAATATCACATAGTGCATCGGCTACTTCTACCAAATCCTGCTTTTGGATCGCTTCTTCCAGTTCTTGCAGCTCTTCAGAAATCAAAGAAAGGCGTAATTGACAGCGGGATGGGGATGGGATGGCTGGATCAGGTAGGACCGGATGCTTAAATGTCTGGTGAAATCGGGCAACCGAGGATAAGCTTTGGGGATCTTTCATAAGGTAAATCAGGGTAATTCCTATCAAATAAAAAGAGCCCCAGGTTAGGAAGCAAGCTCTTTTAAAACTATTTAGGCATTGGTTGGTCAAGGGTTTAGTTAGAAGGTACAACCGGACCCGGTGCCTCCCGTATTTACTACTAAAGGTTATCGATATTAAAAGCCGGGTACCTGCGATCGCCGCAGTTTGCCCGGTAATTGCCATAGTAAATTGAATATAAGCCCGTAATTTCGAACAAGATGATTATTTTTGTAATTGCTTCAGGTATTGGTGGGGTTTTTGATACGCTAAAAGCGCAAATCCCATCATGGAAAGTGGTTTATTCGCAATCCCCTGAAGGTATAACTGGTTAAAATTCAAATGAATATAACATTTTATAAATATCAGGGAACCGGGAATGATTTTATCATGGTCGATGGGCGCGAACATTCTCTGGGAAAGGATCCGGTTCCAACGATTAAAAACCTCTGCCATAGAAAATTTGGAATTGGAGCAGACGGGCTAATCCTCCTGAAAGAGAAAGAAGGGTATGACTTTGAAATGATCTATCATAATGCAGATGGTTCTCAAAGTATGTGTGGCAATGGCGCAAGATGTGCCGTAGCTTTCGCCAGGTTTCTGGGAATGATTCGGGAAAATGCCCATTTCCTGGCCATAGATGGTCCTCATCTGGCCGAGATCAGCGGTGAGTGGGTAGCGTTGGAAATGGGAAAGGTGAATACCATACAGGGGGCAGGACGCGATTATTTTGTGAACACCGGCTCCCCGCATCACGTGAGGTTTGTCGAGGAGCTGGAAAACTACGACGTAGTGGGAACGGGACGAAAAATCCGCCATGACAAAGATAGCTATCCGGAAGGTACCAATGTAAATTTCATAAAAGCCCTGGACAAAAACCACATTGAAGTACGAACTTTTGAAAGGGGAGTGGAAGACGAAACCCTTTCATGTGGCACCGGAGTCACCGCCTGTGCATTGGTTTACGGGTCTCAGGTGGGTCCGAACAAAGTTAAAATAAGGACGCTGGGAGGAAACCTGGAAGTGACCTTTGTAAAAAGCCAAAGTGGCAGCTTTGAAAACATCATTTTGGCAGGGCCTGCCAAGCAGGTATTTTCCGGGAAGATTTCTATTGCCGAAATGGCAGGAGATAAGGTAAATTTAAGATAGTGATTAAGCAGTAACATATATGATAGAAGTAATAGCAAAAGGGTTAGCGAAGGTTTTTGGTACGAAATCAGACCGGGATATTAAAAGCCTAAGCCCGGCGGTTGGCCTGATAAATGCAGCCTACGATAAACTGGCAACGATTTCAGACGATGAACTACGAAACGAAACCACAGCCATCCGGAGCGTCATCAACGAAGACTTAAAAGAATTTGATGAACGCATCGCCCAACTAAGAAAAGAAATTGACTCGCTGAGTCCTGATCAGGTTCAGGCCAAGGATGCCTTATTTAACGATATCGACCGGGTAGAGAAAGAACGAGATGAGGCCCTGGAGGTGAGTCTGGAAAAAGTATTGCCCAGAGCCTTTGCAGTGATCAAAGAGACGGCCCGACGCCTGAAGGAAAACGAACAGCTAAAAGTAACGGCAAGAGAAGAAGACCGGGAGATGGCTGCAGCTAAATCCTACGTGGAAATAGAGGGCGATCAGGCCATTTGGCATAACCGCTGGTCAGCGGCCGGTGTCGAAGTGACCTGGGACATGTTGCATTACGATGTACAACTTTTGGGTGGGGTAGCACTTCATCGGGGAAACATTGCGGAAATGGCCACGGGTGAAGGTAAAACGCTGGTTTCCACCTTGCCCGCCTATCTCAATGCGCTCGCAGGAAGAGGTGTCCATATCGTTACGGTAAACGACTACCTCGCAAAACGGGATTCCGAATGGAACGCCCCCTTGTTTGAGTTTCACGGATTGACGGTCAACTGCATCGATAAATTCTCACCTAATTCTGAAGGCAGAAAGAAAGCTTATCAGTGTGATATCGTCTATGGCACCAACAATGAGTTTGGATTTGATTACCTCAGAGACAATATGGCCCGTGATGCCAAAGACCTGGTTCAGGGTAAGCATCATTTTGCGATGATTGATGAGGTAGATTCCGTATTGATTGATGATGCAAGGACCCCATTGATCATTTCCGGTCCGATTCCCAGAGGAGATGAACATGAGTTCTATGACATGAAGCCGCGGGTTTCCACTTTGGTGGATGAACAGCGAAAATTAGTTCAAACCTACCTCTCCGAGGCCAAAAAGCTAATCAAAGAAGGCAAGGAAAAAGAAGGAGGCCTCGCATTATTCCGGGCCTTCCGGGGGCTTCCCAAATACAAGCCATTGATCAAGTACCTTTCAGAGCCGGGAATCCGGGTCATCTTGCAGAAAACAGAAAATTTCTACCTGCAGGATAACAAGCGAAACATGCCTGAAGCGGATGAGCCTTTATTGTTTACCATCGATGAGAAATCAAATACCGTAGACCTAACCGACAATGGTATTGAAGTCATTACCAAAAAGAATGAAAACGCCAGCTTCTTTATTTTACCGGATATTGGTAGCGAAATAGCGGATTTGGAAAAAGACGAGGAGATTGATGACCGTGAAAAGCTGGTTCGAAAAGAGGAGCTTATCAAAGACTACGGGGTCAAAGCACAACGGATTCATACCGTTAACCAGCTCCTGAAAGCCTATTGCATGTTTGAAAAAGACACGGAATACATTCTGGTAGACGGAAAAGTAAAGATCGTTGACGAACAAACCGGCCGAGTCATGGAAGGACGCCGGTACTCGGATGGACTTCACCAGGCCATTGAAGCCAAGGAAAATGTAAAGGTGGAAGACGCTACCCAAACCTACGCCACCATTACCCTCCAAAATTATTTCCGGATGTACCACAAACTCTCCGGTATGACCGGTACCGCCGAAACCGAAGCAGGAGAGTTTTGGGAAATCTATAAGCTGGATGTAATCGTCATACCCACTAATAAACCCATTCAACGAAAAGACCGTGAAGATAAGGTCTATAAAACCGTAAGAGAAAAGTTCAATGCGGTAGTGGATGAAATCAATGAGTTGACCGATGCGAACAGGCCCGTATTGGTAGGTACAACTTCCGTAGAAATTTCCGAGTTACTTAGCCGGATGTTAACCATAAGGAAAATCAAACACCAGGTACTGAATGCCAAACAACACGCCCGGGAAGCAGATGTGGTAGCGGAAGCTGGAAAGCCAAAAACCGTGACCATTGCCACCAACATGGCGGGTAGGGGTACCGACATTAAATTAACTCCGGAATCCAAAAGTGCCGGGGGACTGGCCATTGTTGGTACCGAAAGACACGAATCCAGACGGGTGGACCGGCAGCTACGGGGTCGATCGGGTCGGCAGGGAGATCCGGGCTCTACCCAGTTTTTTGTTTCGCTGGAAGACAACCTGATGCGGCTGTTTGGTTCCGAACGGATCGCTAAACTAATGGATCGTATGGGTCTGGAAGAAGGAGAGGTCATTCAGCATTCCATGATTACCAAATCCATCGAAAGGGCTCAGCGGAAAGTAGAGGAAAACAACTTTGGCGTAAGAAAGCGACTTCTGGAGTATGATGATGTCATGAACAGTCAGCGAGAAGTCGTTTACCGCAGAAGAAAAAATGCCTTGATCGGAGATCGCTTGGAACTGGATATCCTGAACATCATGTACGATGTATCCGAAGACCTGATAGAAATGGCCAAATCCACTGAAGACCTGGAAAACCTTCGTATGAATATTTTCAGTTCCCTGGGAATAGATTATCAATTTTCTGAATCGGATTTGAAGGATAAGGACCTTACTACCTTAACACGAACGCTTTTCAATGCGGCGTATGAAAACTACACGAAGAAAAACCAAAGCATTTTGGAAAGGGCCATGCCCATACTTCGGGATGTTCACAAAAACCGCGGGGCAACCGTAAAAGAAATTATGGTACCCATCTCGGATGGCATCAAGCAAATCGGGGTGGTCATCAATCTGGAATCCACCCTTCAGAATGAAGGAAGGGAGCTAATCCGGGCCATCGAAAAAACGGTTACATTGGCCATCATAGATCAAAATTGGAAGGAACACCTGCGCGACATGGATGACCTGAAACAGTCCGTCCAAAATGCCGTGTACGAGCAAAAAGATCCGTTACTTATCTACAAGTTTGAAGCTTTTGAAATGTTCAAACGATTTCTCGGCAAGCTGAACGATGATATTGTTTCGTTTATTTCCAAATCCGATTTGCCCAAGCAGGATCCGGATCAGGTAAAGGCCGCCCAATCGCAGCGAAAAGCAGAACCGGCGGTAACGGCTTCTAAAGAGGAGGCAGGCAACAGTCTGGGAAACGCTTCGGGCCAACGCGCGGCACTGGCAAACAGCAGGGCACGTCCATCCCGGGAACCGGTTAAGCCTAGAAAATCCGAAAAAACCTACGGTAGAAATGACAAAGTAAGCGTAAAATATGTGGACGGAAAGGTCCGAAAAGATGTGAAATACAAAAGTGTGGAACAGGATCTTTCTGACGCGAAATGCGTGATCATAGAAAATTAAACCCCATCTTCATGGCCGGAAAAAAGAGTCTTCTCATTGTATTAAGCCTGGTGCTGTTCAGCAGCTGCGGGATAATCAATATTCGAAAAAGCGGAGGAAGCGCAGAGATGTATTCCAATTACTCGGAAGATCTGCGAAGCACCCGAATTCAATTTGAGCCTTTGCCGGATCCTGAAGATTCGGATTTTGAATCCGAAACCGATGCCGTCCCTATTGATCAGGAACTAAGCCAACGAATTGATCAAATCATCAGGGAAAATGACAAAGAAAGGTTCCTGAACGGGTTCACGATCCTCATTTACAGTGGGGTAGGCAGAGAAGCTGCCTTTGAGTTACGAAATGAGGTTTATTCCGAATTTCCGGATATCCAAACCTATATGGAATACGAACAACCCCGATACCTGGTAAAAGTAGGCCGGTATATCAACAAAATTGAAGCCCTTGCTACTTACGAAAAATTGAAATCCCTTTTCCCGGATTCCCGCATCATCTCTGACCGCTTTCTGAAAGATCAGGACCAGCAGCGAGAAGAAGAAGAAAAAATAGAAAATGCTGAAAGATAAGATCCAAAAACTAGCGACCACGTACAAGGAAGACACAATCAAGCTGAGAAGGCACTTACATGCCCATCCGGAATTGTCTTTTCAAGAGAAAAATACCGTGGCTTTTGTAGAAGAAAATTTACGCTCCATGGGTATCGATAAAATTGATCCCAAAGCAAACACCGGCCTGGTAGCACTGATTGAAGGTAAAAACCCTTCCAAAAAGGTCATTTCCCTGAGAGCAGATATGGATGCCTTGCCGATTACCGAGGCAAATGACGTCCCTTATAAGTCTACCAATCCCGGGGTGATGCACGCTTGTGGACATGATGTACACACGTCCTCCCTGCTTGGAACGGCACGTATCTTAAACGAAATCAAAGATGATTTTGAAGGGACCATCAAATTACTGTTCCAACCAGGAGAAGAAAAAGTTCCCGGAGGAGCGTCCATGATGATTGATGATAAAGCCCTTGACAACCCCAGCCCTTCGGCCATCATGGGACAGCATGTCATGCCTTTAATTCCTGTGGGAAAAGTCGGTTTTCGCAAAGGTATGTATATGGCAAGTGCTGACGAGCTGTACTTAACTGTAAAGGGAAAAGGGGGCCACGGCGCCATGCCCGAATCCTTGGTGGACCCGGTGCTGATCAGTGCGCATATACTGGTGGCCCTGCAACAGGTGGTAAGCAGAAAGGCAGATCCCAAAACACCTTCGGTGCTTTCTTTTGGGAAAGTCCAGGCCGACGGGGCTACCAATGTCATTCCGGATGAGGTAACGATCGAAGGTACCTTTCGTACCTTGGATGAAGATTGGAGGAAAAAAGCACATGAGCAGATGATCCGGATAGCGAAAGGAATCGCTGAAGGAATGGGTGGATCGGTTGATTTTGAAGTTCGCAAAGGATATCCCTTTCTTAAAAACGAACCCCTACTTACAGAGCGATGTATACAGGCAGCAAAAGCCTATCTGGGGGATGAAAACGTGGTGGACCTGGATATCTGGATGGCGGCAGAGGATTTTTCCTATTACACCCAGGAAATTGATGGGTGTTTTTACCGACTTGGTACCCGGAATGATGCCAGGGGCATCGTTTCTGGTGTCCATACGCCTACTTTTGATATAGATGAGGATGCCCTGGGGCTAAGTACTGGCTTAATGGCCTGGCTGGCACTTGAGGAATTACAGTTCCGTTAATTTTTATCTCTTACTGAAAAATGAAAAAAACAGGTTTTTCATTCCTTTTAGCAATAGGAATGGTATTGAACAGCTTTGGTTGGGGTCAAAATGGTCACAGAGTAGTGGGGCAGATTGCTAGTTGGCACCTCAATAAGAAGGCAGCAAAGGCTATGGAACGAATTCTTGGTTCGGAGTCTCTTGCCATGTCCGCCAACTGGATGGATGAAATAAAATCCGATCCTGAATACCGGTACCTAAACCCCTGGCATTATCTCACCGTCAAAACCGGAAAAGGCTATGACCCGGGTATTCAGGAAGATGGGGGAGATGCTTTCAGCAAAACCAACATGATCATCGCAGCCCTTCGCGATGGAAAGCTGGATGCTGAGACAAAAGCTGTTTATCTTAAAATGCTCGTTCATTTGGTGGGTGATTTACATCAGCCTCTACATGTAGGCACGGGAGAAGATCGGGGAGGAAACGACGTTAAGGTATTTTATTTCAATCAAAGTACCAATCTACATGCCGTATGGGATACCCAAATCATAGAAGGAAAGAACCTAAGCTATACGGAACTGGCGGAACACCTTAACAGACGTGCCAATAAGTCGCTGGTTCGAAAATACCAAGGTGATCCCCTGGAAAAATGGCTAGAGGAAGCAGTCGCATTGCGCCCCATTATCTATAATTTGCCCGAAAACAACCGACTATCTTACGAGTATGGATACCATACCTTTCCGATTATAGAAGAGCGTTTACTGGCAGGTGGCATTCGACTGGCGGGAATCTTAAATGAGATTTTTGGTTAAAACACTATTTTCCAGCGGCTAAAACCAACAGGTCAATCTGCTTGGGTTGAAAAGCCTGTAGGGTCTGCGCACAAGCGGCCAAGGTGGCACCGGTGGTCATTACATCGTCAATGACTAGAATTTTTTTATCTTTCACCTGCTCAGGAGCGATAACATCAAAAACATCGCTGACGTTATTCCAGCGTTCTATCCTGCTTTTATTCGTTTGGGTTTGAGTAGGTACCAGCCTTACCATTAGGTTGGCCAGGGTAACCCCTAACTTTGAAGCGAGGCCCTTTGCCAGTTCTTCGCTCTGATTATATCCTCTCAGTCTGTATTTTTTACCATGCAGGGGAACCGGTACAATCAAGTCCCAGGTTTCCGCGTAACCGTGCTCCTTCAATAAACCACCATACATTTGCCCTAAAAGCCTCGCCAGGGCCGGTTTATTCTTATATTTTATTTGATGAAGTAACTTTTGACTCATTCCACTTTTCGAAAACCGCAAATAAGCCAATACCTTTTCGGCAGGGGCTAATCCCATAATTTTGATTTTCAGATCATTGTTTTCCGGCATCAAATGATAATCCGTTACCGGTAATCGGGAAATACAGATTTTACACAGCTGATCTTCGAAGGGAAATAGGCTTCGTTTACACAGGCAACAGGTTTGAGGAAAAACCAAGGAGAGAAAATCCTGCCAATAATTGAAACGCATACCTAAAATGGGTTGTTAATAATTGTTGAGCCGTTTTACCTGTTATATTTGTAAGTGCTTACTGGAAATGAATTTACCTAAAATTCACAGTGAAAAAAAGGTTTTGCCGGTACAAGTACAAAACCAAGAAAATTAACGAATCATGGCATTAGTCAAAAAGGACCTTGATCTGGAAAAAAGATGGGGCAAATTATTAGAAGGATTACAACAGCTCCTCGGAAAAAAACCTACAGACATGAATGCCGTATTGTTTATCATCGGTGTTCATGAATTGGGCAAGGGACCCATGCATTTTTCCAAAGAGGAGAAGCAGGATCTAATGCATATTGCCACATGCAAAGTGCTGAGTTTATCCGGCTTTTATTCCCTGGATTTTATAGACCAGGATGGATGGCCGCATTGGAAATTAGAAAAATCCTTGCCCCATTTGGACAGTACGGAACAGGAAAAGATGCTAAAACTTCATGTTTTGGAGTATTTTGAAGAAGAATTTGAAATAGATATACAATGAAAATTGTTTCCTACAATGTGAATGGCATTCGGGCAGCTTTAAAAAAAGGCTTTCTGGAATGGCTCAAAGCTACCGATCCGGATATTGTCGGTCTTCAGGAGATTAAATCCCTGGAAAACCAGATCGACACCTCTCTATTCAAAGACCTTGGCTATGAAGTGTATTGGTACCCGGCCGTAAAGAAAGGATATAGCGGTGTTGCCATCTTGACCAAGCACACTCCGAATCAGGTAACGTATGGCATGGGCGTGGATGCTTACGATGATGAGGGACGCATCATCCGGGCGGATTTTGGTGACTTCTCATTTATCAGTGCCTATTTTCCCTCAGGTACTACTGGAGACATTCGTCAAGATTTCAAGTACCGTTTTCTTGACGATATTTATGGGTACAGTCAAGATTTACTCCGGGAGCTACCAAACTTGATCGTAAGTGGTGATTACAATATTTGTCACAAAGCAATCGATATTCACAATCCGGTAGCCAACAAGAACACCTCCGGTTTCTTGCCGGATGAGCGGGCATGGATGGATAAATTCACCAACACCGGATTTAAGGACAGTTTCCGTCTGATGAATCAATCGACGGATCAATATACCTGGTGGAGTTACCGGGCCAATGCAAGGGCTAATAATAAGGGGTGGCGTATTGATTACCACATGACGAGTCCCGAAATCAGTAAGCGTGTTACCCATGCTGAAATTCTATCGAACGTACATCATTCCGATCACTGCCCCATACTATTGGAGTTAGCTTCAAATTAAATAAAATCATGATTAAAGGATAAAAAATCAATGAAATCAATAAAAATAGCAATTCCTTCTTTGATTGAAAATATTACGATCATTGAAAGTTTCATTGATAATGCCCGCGAAAAGTTTCACATCAACGATGACATTTACGGCAATATCATGATTTCAGTAACGGAATGCGTCAGCAATGCCATTATGCATGGCAACAGGGAGGATAAGAAAAAATCGGTACGGCTGGAACTACGTTTTCTAGACGATCAAATAAAGTTCATTATCGAGGACGAAGGGGATGGATACGATTACCAACATTTAAATGACCCCACTTCACCTGAAAACTTAGAAAAATCAGGTGGGAGAGGAGTATTTATTATGAAGCACCTTTGCGATGAAATTCAGTTCGAGAACCAGGGAAGTAGAATCACCCTTACTTTTTACATGAATTGACATGGCCATCTATTTCTTTGAAGAAGAAACGCAAGCAAAGCTAAAGCAAAAAAGGATCGTCAAGAGGTGGATACAAGAAACTGCGATCAAGAAGGGGTTTCGTATTCAGTCTCTGAATTACATCTTCTGCACAGATCCTTACCTGTTAGCCATTAACATTAGTTACCTAAACCACGATACCTACACCGACATCATCACGTTTGATCAATCAGAAACCATAGGAGAAATTGAAGCTGATATTTTCATTAGCACTGAAAGGGTAAAGGAAAACGCCTCTCAACAGGATTCCGATTACCAGACCGAATTACTAAGGGTGATGATTCATGGCGTTTTGCATTTGTGCGGACACAAGGACAGTTCGCCTAAGGAAAAGAGCCAAATGCGTAAAGAAGAAACCGAAGCATTACAATCATTTCAAGGTTTAAGTGTTCCACGTGGAACACCAAAACCATAAGAATTACCATTTACCTGTTCCACGTGGAACACCAAAAGAAAAATTATGTTTCCAACATACGACGTGATAGTAGTAGGAGCCGGTCATGCAGGATGTGAGGCGGCACATGCTGCTGCCAAAATGGGTTCAACGGTACTGTTGTGTACCATGAATATGAATACCATTGCCCAGATGTCTTGTAATCCGGCCATGGGTGGAGTTGCAAAAGGACAAATTATCAGAGAAATCGACGCACTGGGCGGAATGTCTGGAGTCATTTCAGATAAATCGATGATTCAATTCCGAATGCTAAATCGATCAAAAGGACCGGCCATGTGGTCACCCAGGTCTCAAAATGACCGAATGCGTTTCGCTGAAGAATGGCGGCTAACGTTGGAGGCAACACCCGGAGTAGATTTTTGGCAGGAAATGATTACGGGTTTGATCGTAAAAGATAATCGCATCCAAGGAGTCAAAACCAGTTTAGGTTTAGAGATCAAATCCCGATCCGTTGTCCTTACTAACGGAACTTTCTTAAATGGAATCATCCATATCGGGGAGAAACAAATAGGAGGGGGAAGAACCGGAGAACGGGCTGCTAAAGGTATAACCGAAGAGTTAACTGCTCTTGGTTTCGAGTCGGGTAGAATGAAAACCGGAACACCCCCAAGGGTCGATGGACGAAGTTTGAATTATGGACTAATGGAAGTTCAGGAGGGTGACGAGTTTCCTGAAAAATTCTCCTATTCTCCTGATACCGCCCCTCCATCCACCCAACGCAACTGCTGGATCACTTATACCAATAAAGACGTTCACCAAGCGCTTGAAACCGGTTTTGACCGATCCCCCATGTTTAATGGGCGGATTCAAGGCCTGGGTCCCAGGTATTGCCCGAGCATAGAAGATAAGATTAACCGCTTTGCTGAAAGGGACAGGCACCAGATTTTTGTTGAGCCAGAAGGGTGGAATACCGTAGAAATATATGTAAATGGTTTTTCTACCTCCTTACCAGAGGACATTCAGTACAAAGCCCTGCGAAAGATACAAGGATTCGAACAAGCAAAAATGTTCAGACCCGGGTATGCAATCGAGTATGATTTTTTCCCACCCACTCAATTGAAACAAACCCTCGAGACCAAATTAGTTGCCAACCTATTCTTTGCCGGTCAAATCAATGGTACTACTGGATATGAGGAAGCAGCGTCTCAAGGGTTGATTGCCGGTATGAATGCACACAATGCCGTCCATGAAAAAGAAGGTCTAGTGCTAAAACGATCCGAAGCATATATTGGGGTTTTGATCGATGACTTAATAAATAAAGGAACAGAAGAGCCTTACCGCATGTTTACCTCCCGGGCAGAATACCGGTTATTACTCCGACAGGATAATGCCGATTTGCGTCTGACAGCCTTAGGCTACGAACAAGGCCTGGCGACAGAGAAATCATTCAATTTAATGAAGGAAAAAGAAACGAAAACAAGGGAGTTAATCAACGAACTAGAGAAATTACGCTTTCCTCCAGATACCATTAACCCCCAATTAGAAGCCCTTCAAACGGCAACTATCAAAGAAAATACCACCGCTGCCAAACTCCTTAAACGACCTCACATAGGAATAAAAGAATTGATAAAAATTAGCCCATCACCTATCAACGAAATGATAGGTAATTACCCTAAAACCACATTGGAGCAAGCTGAAATCCAAATCAAATACCAATCCTATATTGAAAAAGAACGATTAATGGTTGAAAAGATGAACCATTTAGAAAACCTCTCGATTCCTAATCATATGGATTATGCCGGTATTAAAGCATTATCCGCAGAAGGGCGGCAAAAACTCAACCGTATAAAGCCAGCTACCCTGGGACAAGCATCCCGCATAAGTGGGGTTTCCCCTGCTGATATGTCCATTTTAACCATCTATCTAGGAAGATAATATGTACGAACGATTAACCAAATGTCCCCTATGTAAAAGCGGGCTTTTTATTAATCAACTGGTCGTAGAAGACAAGGCTATTAGTAAGGAATCCTTTATTATATGTGCCTGTAAAAATTGTGATTTATGGTTTACGAATCCACGTCCAAACGAAGAAAATATCGGATCCTATTATGAATCGCCCAACTACCGCTCTCATCAAGACAAAACCAGCAGCATAACCGATTTCCTATACCAGATCGTCCGAAAATATACCCTTCGACAGAAACTAAAATGGATCAATTCCCGCTATCCAAAAAAAGGTAAAATACTCGATTATGGTTGTGGTATGGGGCTATTTGTTAAAACATGCCAGGCCAATGGATGGGAGGCCTATGGACTGGAACCTAATGCCAATGCCGCTCATATTGCCCAGTCTAAACATCAATTGACGTTAATACCAAACCTGGAAGCCCTTCATAAACATAAAAAGTTCGATATTATTACCTTATTCCATGTATTGGAACACGTACATTTGTTAAACAAAACGATAAAGATCCTTCTAGGAAGATTAAAAAAACGCGGCTTACTATTCATTGCTGTCCCCAACAGGGAGGCGCCGGATGCCAAAAGTTTCGGAGAAAATTGGGCCGCCTGGGACATACCCCGTCACCTCTATCATTTCAATGTCAAATCCATGCAGTATTTGGCAGAGAAACATGATTGCCGGATTGTGGAAACCATTCCAATGAGATTTGACAGTTATTACGTTTCTCTACTGAGCCACCAATACAAAGGCTCTAAAAACAAGTTTATTAAAGCTTTTAAATCTGGATATTCCTCAAACAAAGAAGCTAGTAAAACTGCTAAAAATCATTCCAGCCTACTTTTTATCTTGAAGAAGAAATGAAATCATTATCCCTAGCTCTATTACTATTAGTAGCCGTCCTATTCCTCAATTCATGCGCCAAGCAAAGTTCTCCTATGGGAGGGCCACAAGACGAAGATCCACCCATATTACTAAGTTCTTCACCAGAAAACGAAAGCATCAACGTAAAACCGGAAGTCATATCACTGGAATTTAATGAATATGTCCAACTGGAAAACCCCAATCAAACCATCATTATCACCCCTAAGTTAGAAACCAGCGAAATCGAATACTTGGCCATTAAGAATCGCATTACCATTACTCTAAACCAGGAACTCGAAGACAGCACCACCTACCTTTTCAATTTCCAAAATAGCATTCAAGACATCACCGAAAACAACCCAGCGGAACGACTTAGATTAGTCTTTTCAACGGGAACTACCATCGATAGCTTAAGTGTATCCGGAACAGTAGATTTTATCCACCCCTACGACAAACCTGATCTGGAAGATGTCATTATCGGATTATACCAGGATTCGGATACCACCGACCTCTTCACTTCAGCTCCCTATTACATCACACAAGCTGATTCCGCTGGAAGCTTTGAAATTACAAACATTAAGGAAGGAACATTTCGTGCATACGCCTGGTACGACGAAAACAATTCCCTAAAGGCAGAATTCAGAAATGAAGCATATGGGTATTTATCAGAACCTTTGGAAATCACAAAAAACCTATCAAACCTGCACATTAACCTGGCAAGAGCAGATCTATCGCCATTAAAAATAAGTCGTTCCGTTAGCACCGGATCAAACTTCGATATAGTGCTAAGCAAAGCTCCTGCTGACTTCGAAATCAAACACCCAGCTAAAAACAAAGATCTATTTTATCGATTGGACAATAATACCATTCGCCTATATCACCGAAACCTAACTAACGATAGTACCGAAATCGAGTTACAAATCCGCGATTCCGTTGGCCTCCAACTAGACACCTTACTAATGGCTGTTTTTCTAGAAAGCGAACGATCCAAACAAGACCTGGAAATAACGACTAATTCCAATCTAAATTTCATAGACGAAATCAACGCTGAGTTGATCTTTAACAAACCACTCTACGAAATCAATTATGACTCTCTATACTTTTCCTATGATTCAGCATCCATCATACCCATTACTCCGGACATGGTATCTTTCCCGGATAGCAGCCACCTAAGAACCAAAATAAAAATAATAACTCAGATACCTGATTCTATAGCGCAAAGTAAATTCACCCTATACGCTTCAGATTCTACTTTCCAGGATACAGAGGACATCTGGAACGAAGAAGAAATCAACACTACCTTTACACGCCTAAAAACCGATAATCTGGCCGACGGTATCTATGGAAATATCAATACTTCCAAAACACCCATACTAGTACAGTTACTGTCAAGCCAAAATGAAGTCATAAGGGAACAGTACCTTACCGACACCACCTATTTTGAATTTACCAAATTAGAAGCCGCTACCTATAGAATACAAGCCATTATAGATACTAATGGTAATCGACGATGGGACCCAGGGAACTACAACAAAAATATTCAACCAGAACCAATTTTCTACTACATGGATGAAGACAGCGGAAATGACAAACTAATTTTAAGAGGAGGATGGACCCTGGAAGATCAAAACATTCAACCCAGAAGAACTTCAGGTTTTGAAACCAATAACAACACAGTTAATGAATATGACCTGATTCAAATACCCCTAGAAATGATCAAAATTTCTGAAAATGACTTAACTTATTGACAAACAAATAGTTACAAAAAGAACACTAGTCAAATAAAAATGTGTATAACCTTGTTTGAAACGGGTACAAATGTACTAAAAGGCAATTCCATCAACAACCGAAAGCCTGTTTCGCTCATAAGCACTAAACCCCATTCACAGCCTGGGGATAAATCACTATTTATTCACAGGTTCCCACTTCATTGCCAACAGCTAACTTATACAGCTATCAATTTAAACAGTTATCCACCATCTATTTAGTATTTTCAATATCCCATTCAATTTCAACGGTTTACGAGAAAAAATCTTGTGAATTGCTTGTGGACTAACCCTTTTTTACACACTTACTCGGTTACTAACTTTTATACGGATCACTTACCCACATATCCACTCTATAATAATAAAGACTATTTTTTTATAAATTAATTTTTCTTAAAATTATAACGGTGTGGATAGCCAATTTCGAACACCAATGATTTGTTCTTATCCGTTTCTGACAAATGTGAAGCATTCCGAAAAAACGCAATTTATTATGCATGCATAATTATTTTTTGTAAATTGAAGGGAGTAAGAAGTAAATGAGGAAAGAAGAGACGATAGATTATCATATCAAGTCCTGTTGGCATTCGATTTCGAGGATTTATAATCAAAAAGCACAAATCGAAGGGATAACCGGATCTATGGGCTTTGTATTGATTAACATAAACTCTTCAGAAGGTACTGCTGCTACCAAGATTGCGCCGATGATGGGCTTGGAATCGCGTAGTTTGACCAGGATACTAAAAGCAATGGAGCAAAAGCAGTTGATCGAAAAGCATCCAGACACCAAGGATGGCCGCTCGGTAAGAATCTTTTTGACACCAGCCGGAAGGGAAAAGAAAATGGTAGCGGTAAAAACCATTAAGGAATTCAACGAAAAGATTCGAGATGCGTTAACAGACGAGGAGATCAATAGTTTCTTTAGACTGTTTGAAAAAATACACTCCGTCATAGAGAAAATCGAAAAATAATTTAACCGGAACAAAGGTAGCCAGCTGAAATCAACACTTTCCATGAAACGAACGATAAAGAAAATAGCCGTTTTAGGATCCGGAATAATGGGGTCTAGAATAGCCTGTCATTTTGCCAATATAGGTGTAGAGGTATTACTTCTAGATATTATACCTAAAAGTCTAACTGAAAAGGAAGCGCAAAAAGGCCTCACACTGGAAGATGAGGTAGTAAGGAATCGTATCGTCAATGAGGCCTTGGACAGCGCACTTAAATCCAAGCCATCGCCCATTTATTCGACCAATTTTGCAAAGCGCATTGCTACAGGAAATTTTGAGGATGATCTTCCAAAGATTGCGTCATGTGATTGGATCATTGAAGTAATTATTGAGAACCTGGAAATTAAACAGGGGCTTTTTGAAAAGGTAGAACAGTTCAGAAAGAAAGGCACACTCATTACTTCTAATACATCTGGTATTCCAATACACCTGATGGCGGATTCCCGATCGACTGATTTTCAGGAATGCTTTGCCGGAACTCATTTTTTCAATCCTCCCCGGTATTTACGTTTACTGGAGATAATTCCCGGGCCAAATACCCTGCCCGAACATGTGGATTTTTTGATGGAATATGGAGACCGGTTTTTAGGAAAAGAAACGGTCCTCTGTAAAGACACACCTGCATTCATTGCTAATCGAATAGGGGTTTATGCGATCATGGCGGCCATTCATACAATAGAGAAAATGGGACTGGGCGTATCCGAAGTAGATAAAATGACCGGAACGGTTATCGGCCGCGCCAAATCGGCCACTTTCAGAACCCTCGATGTGGTAGGATTAGATACCACGGTTCACGTAGCTAATAACCTGTACAAGGTATTGGAGCATGATGAATCCAGGGATACTTTCAAACTTCCAAAAAGCGTACAGGTATTAAGTGATAATGAATGGTATGGTGATAAAAGTGGAAAGGGTTTTTTCCACATGATCCGGCATGAAAATGGAAAGAAGGAATTAAAGGAAATCGATTTTGAGACATACGAATACAAACCGGCTGAGAAGCCAAAGATCAAAGCCCTTGAAAAGGCAAAAGGCATCGATAATCTAAAGGAACGGATTCGTTTTCTGGTAAATTTTGAAGATGCTGCCGGAGAATTTTACAGGGCCACGTTTTACGATCTTTTCCGCTATTGTTCTTTCCGAATCCCTGAAATATCCGACGAGCTGTATCGGATTGATCAGGCGGTAAGTGCTGGCTTTGGTTGGGAGTACGGACCCTTTGAAAATTGGGACATCCTGGGAGTGAAGGAAACAGTTGCCAATATGGAAAAGGCAGGCGAGAAACCGGCACCCTGGGTTTATGAAATGCTGGAAGCCGGAATTGCTTCTTTTTACACTGTAAAAAACGGAAAGCGGCATTATTACGATATTTCGGATAAAGCCTATAAAGAAGTACCCGGTCTGGAACCGTTCATTTTACTTGATACCTTAAAAGCTGCTGACCGTAAGGTTTGGTCAAATGAAGGAGCCAGTATTTACGACATTGGAAATGATGTTTTAGGACTGGAGTTTCATACAAAAATGAATTCGTTAGGCCAAGAGGTAGTAGAAGGAATCAATACCGCTATTTCTATGGCTGAAAAATCCTATAAAGGTTTGGTGATCGGAAATGAAGGGGCGAATTTTTCGGCTGGAGCCAACCTGGCTATGTTATACATGTTTGCCGGGGATAGGGATTTTGATGAGATCGATGTGATGATTGCGCAATTTCAAAATACCATGATGCGGGCGAGGTACTCCTCCGTTCCGGTGGTGGTGGCTCCTCATAATATGGCATTGGGAGGAGGTTGTGAACTTTCCTTACATGCGGATAAGGTGCAGGCTCATGCTGAGTTGTACATGGGTCTGGTAGAAGTCGGAGTCGGACTGATTCCTGCTGGCGGCGGTACCAAGGAAATGGTTTTGAGATTTTCGAAAAACCTGGTGTCAGGAGATGTGGAATTAAACCGGCTTCAGGAATCATTTATGAATATTGCCATGGCGAAGGTTTCTACCTCAGCGGAGGAGGGCAAAGAATTGGGATACCTGGAGCCAAAGGATGCTGTTTCCCTAAACCGTAAACGGCAATTGGCCGAAGCAAAGCAGCAAGTTTTGATGCTGTTTGATAGCGGTTATTCACAGCCCATAGAAAGAAAGGATATCCGCGTTCTTGGGAAGACCTCCCTAGCTCTTTTCGAAGCAGGAATCACCGGAATGCAGTATGGTAGCTACATTTCGGATCACGATGCAAAAATTGCACGAAAATTAGCCTGGGTAATGAGTGGGGGAGATCTATCGGCACCAACTGAGGTCAGTGAACGATTTTTGCTGGAATTGGAAAGAGAGGCTTTTCTAAGTCTGACAGGCGAACAGAAAACCCTGGAAAGGATTCATAGCATATTATTTAAAGGCAAACCGTTAAGAAATTAATCCGAATAATTAATTAGCTGTTGAGATGATTAATGTGGCAATCAACCCAATCGAAGGATCTGCCGAAAATTAGTTTATTCAGCAGCATACTTGAGTGTAAAGAGGTATACGCAAATTCGTAAAGGAAATAATAATGGATGCATACATAATCAATGGATACCGGTCGGCAGTAGGAAAAGCAAAGAAAGGAAGTTTCCGTTTCTACCGTCCCGATGACCTGGCTGCAGATGTAATCAAATACCTGGTGGCACATACCCCCGGATTGGAAAATAAAAGGGTAGATGACTTGATCGTAGGAAACGCCATACCGGAAGCTGAGCAAGGAATGCAAATGGGAAGGATGATTTCGCTTCTGGCCCTTGGAGAGGAAAATCCTGGTTTTATAGTCAATCGCTACTGTGGTTCGGGATTGGAGGCCATTGCCCTGGCAACCGCAAAAATTAATATGGGGATGGCCGATTGCATTATTGCCGGAGGAACGGAGTCCATGTCCTTATTGCCGATGATGGGTCACAAGACGGCATTGAACTGGGATATTGCATCCAATAACCCCGACTATTACCTGAGTATGGGATTAACGGCCGAAGAATTGGCCAAAGATTACAAAGTAAGCCGTGAGGATGCCGACCAATTTGCTGTCAAGTCTCACGAAAAGGCATTAAGTGCGATTAAGGAAGGCCGTTTCAAGGATGAGATTGTACCGGTGGAAGTGGAAGAAACCTATTTGGACGAAAATCAAAAACGAAAAACCAGAAAAAATACGGTGGACACGGATGAGGGACCCCGTCCGGGCACCAGCATGGAAGTACTATCTAAATTGAAACCTGTATTCAAACAGGGAGGGCAGGTGACCGCAGGCAATTCCTCGCAAACATCGGATGGTGCCGCTTTTGTAGTAGTTATGTCCGAGAGAATGATGAAGGAGCTAGCCTTGGAACCCATGGCCCGACTACTATCGTATGCTGTGGCTGGCGTTGAACCCAGAATAATGGGAATAGGTCCTAAATATGCCGTTCCCAAAGCATTAAAACAAGCGGGTCTATCCCTGAATGACATCGATCTGATAGAGTTAAACGAAGCTTTCGCTACCCAAGCGCTGGCTGTAATCCGATCTCTGGATTTTAATCCCGATATCGTAAATGTAAACGGAGGTGCCGTGGCCTTGGGGCATCCTCTTGGTTGCACTGGAGCCAAACTTTCCGTGCAAATTATCAATGAGCTGAAAAAACGACAAGGAAAATATGGGCTGGTGACTGCCTGCGTAGGAGGCGGGCAGGGAGTGGCTGGTGTAATCGAGCTATTGCATTAGTCGTTCGGTGGATCTCAATGTAATCACGCTTTCGTAAATGAATGGTATATGGAAAAATTACGTAAAAAAAACAGCTTAAACGGAGGGGCGTTTCTAATTCAGGAAACAGACTTTTCGGATATTTTTATTCCCGAGGCCTTCAGCGAAGAACAAATGATGATGGCTCAGGCCTGCCAGGAATTTATGGACAAGGAAATCCTGTCCCGGATGGAAGAAATAGACAGCATGAAACATCCAGACCTGGTACCTTCCATACTGAAAAAAGCAGGTGATCTGGGATTGCTGGCCATTTCCGTCCCCGAATCTTATGGTGGGCTGGGAATGAGCTTCAATACCTCTATGTTGATAGCCGATATCATCGGTGCAGCAGGTTCATTTTCTACGACCTACGGTGCACACACCGGCATTGGAATCTTACCCGTATTGTATTACGGAAACAAAGAACAGAAAGAAAAATACTTGCCCAAACTATCCAACGCTGAATGGGCTGCCTGCTATTGCCTTACGGAACCCGATGCCGGCTCGGATGCGAATAGCGGCAAAACCAAAGCAATCCTGAATCCTGAAAAAACGCATTACCTCATCAACGGGCAAAAAATGTGGATTTCGAATGCCGGCTTTGCTGATTTTTTTATTGTTTTTGCGAAAATAGATGATGATGCGAACCTTTCGGCCTTTTTAGTGGAAAAAGGTTTTGGTGGCATCAGCATGAATGAGGAAGAACATAAGATGGGCATTAAGGGTAGTTCCACCCGACAAGTTTTCTTCAACGATTGTCCGGTACCAGTAGAAAACATGCTCTCCGAACGGGGTAATGGTTTTAAGATCGCGGTTAATATTTTGAATATCGGACGGATCAAATTAGGAGCTGGTGTTTTGGGCGGATGTCGTCGGGTTTTGGGTCTAGCCATTCAATATGCGGCACAACGAAAGCAATTTGGCGTTTCCATTGATTCTTTTGGAGCCATGCAAGCCAAACTTGCGGAAATGGCGATTCGAACCTTTGCATGCGAGTCCCTTTGCTACCGGGCAGGACAAGATGTGGAAGACCGAATAGAAGCACTGGAGGCCGAGGGAATGGAACCAGCCAAGGCCAGGTTAAAAGGAGTAGAACAATTTGCCATCGAATGTGCGATAGCCAAAGTCCATGGTTCGGAAGTCTTGGACTATGTAGTAGACCAGGGAGTTCAAATTTACGGAGGTATGGGATATTCGGCTGATGCGCCCATGGAGCGGGCCTATCGGGATGCCCGAATATCCAGGATTTACGAAGGAACCAATGAAATCAACCGCATGCTAATGGTCGGCATGCTGCTCAAGCGAGCAATGAAAGGCGAGTTGGACATTGCCGGTGCCGCCAGGCAGGTGTCCGAAGAATTGAAGTCAGTTCCGGATTTTTCTGATAAAGACTACTCTCATCCCCTTTCCGGCGAAAAATACGCTTTGAAGAACCTCAAGAAACTTTTTTTGATGATTGGTGGACAAGCGGCCAATACGCTGGGAGAAAAACTGGAGGAAGAACAAGAAATCATGATGAACCTGGCCGATATCATGATAGAAATATATGCCGCTGAATCAACTTTATTGCGAGCTGAGAAGCTTTATGAACAAAAAGGAGAGCAGGCTTCGAAACATCAGCTTTCCATAAGCAAAGTTTACTTGTATGAAGCCGAAGAGAAAATTCGTAGTGTAGGCAAAGAGGCCATACTTTCTTTTACCTCCGGCGAGGAGCAAAAATTCCTGCTAATGGGCCTAAAAAGGTTTACCCGTTATGGGGAAACCATCAATCCAAAGGAATTACGAAGGGAAATTGCGGCGGCATTAATCGAGCAGGGAAAATACTTCTTTTTTCATGCCTAATTTATAGAGCGGAACCCTAAAACGATGAAGCAACCGGAAGTATGGCTAAGAGGACCTGTTCCTGGTATCCCTTTTTGCTTGCAGCCTGCAGCCCATGCATTGTTACAGACCCAGGAAGAACTGGAACGGTGCATGCGGGACGTTCCGGAGACGTGGCTGTGGAAAACGGTAGCAGGACGAGCCTCGGTTGGTTTTCACTTGCGTCATTTGACGGGAGTGCTTGACCGATTGCTTACCTATGCCGAAGGAAAGGAATTGAGTTTAGCTCAGCTGGAATATCTGAAAAATGAAACCATTGCTGATTCTACAGGGAGTGAAGCATTGGTGAAGCTCTTTCGGATAAAGGTGAGTGAAGCGCTGGATATTTTCAAAGAAACTCCGGAAGAAAAATTGCGGGAGTCCCGGACGGTTGGAAGGAAAAAGCTACCGAGCAGCGTTATGGGACTTTATTTCCATGCTGCCGAACATAGCCAACGGCATTTGGGGCAATTGCTAGTTACCTGCAGTTTTATAAACAAAATGGCGGATACCTCAGCCGGATAATCAAAAAGTCTAATGTTCTTTTAGTTAGACCTGCTGTTCCTACGAAGCCATCAAAACGAAGCTAGCAGACTGCACTTAAATTAGCTAGCAATTTCCAGGGAACAGATGTTTGGCGGAGGCAAAATTTATTAGAGGCCTTTCTTTGTGGGAGGTCTCTTTCTTTTTAATCCAATGCGTATTTTGCAAATGTAAACCCCGGCAAGTAAATGAGGAAAATAACCAGAAACACGTTCCTGAAACAGTCCATTAGTTTAGCTGCTTCCCTCTACAGCCTGCCCAATATAGGATTTGCGGGGCATTTACCAATTGTACGGGCAAATTCGTTCTCCGAACTCTGGGAGAAAATGGTTGCTGCAAATGATGCACACGTTAAATCCCTCTTGGAAAGGTGTGATGCTGCCAACAGGCATGGAGGGAGAAGTTTTGGCTATAATTTTGCCTTTCTGGCAGCAGCTTTTGCCTGCAAAGATTCTAGGTTTCATCAAGACAACAGGTTGATTTCACTGTTGCATACTACTGCAGATAAATTAATTGGTAGCCAAAGACCCGATGGTACCATTAATGCCGGCAACCTGGAGTCACCTCCGGATACAGCCTTTATTATGGAGCCCCTCTGTGCAGGCGTCTATATCCTTAGCAAACGTAAGGATGGAAACCTGAAACCGGTAATGACTAAAATCGAAGCTTTTATCAAAAAGGCTGGCGAAGCATTGGTAATAGGAGGGGTACACACGCCTAATCATCGTTGGGTAGTATGCCATGCCCTGGCCCGTATCAACCAATTATATCCGGATGCGAAGTACCTGGAGCGCATTGACGAATGGTTAAGCGAGGGGATTTACCTGGATGAAGACGGACATTACCCGGAAAGAAGCATGAATTATTCCGATGTGGAAAACAATGCTTTTATTACCCTGGGCCGAATATTAAACAGACCTGAACTATTTGAAGCTCCCCGAAAATCCCTGGAAATGACCTACTATTATATGGAACCTAACGGAGACCTGGTCACGTTTGATTCCAGAAGGCAGGATCAGTATTCCGCTCGAAGCATTGTGGTTCAGTATTTGCATTACCGTTTTCTGGCCATTTACGATCAGGATGGTGCCTTTGCGTCTATCGTCAACATGATAGAGAGCTTTCCTGGCTTTGACCGTATGATTACCCGGGAGGCTTTGTTCTATTTTATGGAAAACGAATGGTTGCAAAAGGAATTACCCGATCCCGAACCTGTTCCAACCAATTTCGAAAAAGTTTTCCCTACCAGCAGCCTGCTTCGGATCAGACGTGAAAATACTACCGCTACCCTATTTGGGGGGGTGGATTGGCCCCTGATTATCGCCTCTGGCCGATCGGTTAGCCCCAATTTTTTCGCTTTTAGAAAAGGCAGTGCCATCTTGAAATACATGCGGATGTCGGCAAGCTTTTTCAGCATGGGGTATTTTAGAAGTGAAGGTTTGTGGCAGGAAAGAGACCAGTACGTGCTTTATCAGAAATTAGAGGCACCCTACTACCAGCCTTTACCGGATCACCTTAAAAATGAAAATGGAGACTACGAATTGACACCCAGTGTAGATGGTCGGTTTTGGAGCAAAATGGCTTTTGATAAAAGGCCTGTAAGTAATGTAAAAACCCTGGAAAGTAAGGTGACCCTTTCCGAAGAAGGAGGAAAAGCTTCCTTGCTTTTTGAAGTGAAGGGCTTGGAAGGCGTGGCGGTTACCATCGAAATGTGCTTTGATGAATCCGGAAAACTTAGCGGAGTGATTCCTTCCGATACCGAAAAAAACAACCATTTTCTTCCGGAGGGATATGGCACCTTTGAAAAAGCTGGGGATGTCCTCACCTTTGGTCCCGGAATACAAGAACATCAGCGTATCAGCCGGTTGGCCGGTGAGCAGTATAGTGTGCATTTTGGATCGCTTAGGACAGAAGGGAATCACGTTTACATGACCGGATATACCCCATTTAGTCATCGGATCACATTTGAGTAGGAAAGGACAAACCTAGTAAAGGCAAATTTTCAAGGAACCAAAAAAATACATGAGCCCGTTGTGACCCCTTTAGGAATCTTAAATAGAAAACCAGCAGGTTGAATTAAGATTAATTGACGGAAAAAGCCCTGTCAGGAAAGGAATGAAAAACGGAAATCCGTTATCTTTATTCCTATGAAAAAAATAGCTTTCCTTCTGATCGCCATGGGGCTTTCTTACAATACGTTACGAGCCCAGAAAACAACCCAAACAGAGAATATTTTTCTCATCACCGTGGATGGCCTTCGATGGCAGGAATTATTCCAGGGGGCAGACTCTCTTTTTGTTGACGATACGGGTATGATGGAAAATCCAGGTTCGCTTTTGGAAACATTTTGGGATCCGAATCCCCTGAAGCGTCGTCAAATGTTGATGCCTTTTACCTGGTCTACACTTGCCAAACAGGGACAACTTCATGGAAACCGCGCCTTTCGCAACCAGGTAGACATGCGAAACAACATGCTTTTTTCTTACCCGGGATACAACGAGATATTAACCGGAGTACCGGACGACGAACGGATCAATTCCAATTCAAAAACCAACAATCCCAACACTACCCTGCTGGAACACCTGCAGGGTTTACCCGAATACACAGGAAAAGTATTTGCCTTTGGGAGTTGGGACGTTTTTCCCTATATCGTTAACGAAGACCGGAGTGGTATTCCGGTGAATGCCGGATTTGATAGGGCAAAAGGGCCTAACCTCAGTGAATCGGAGCGGATTATCAATAGGCTACAGCAAGAGATCCGTGGTCCCTGGGAAGGGGTACGGTTGGATCCCTTTACCCATCATTATGCCCTGGAGGCGGTAAAAAGGCAAGCTCCAAAAGTTGTTTTCATCGCTTATGGTGAACCCGACGATTGGGCGCACGATAATCGCTACGACGAATACCTCCATTCCATCAAACAGTTCGACGCCTACCTGAAGGAATTGTGGGATTACATTCAATCCACCCCTGCTTACCGGGATAAAACCACTATGATTGTTACCACCGATCACGGCCGGGGAATCGACAAGTCTACCTGGACCGGACACGGATCGGGAATTCCCCGGTCCAGGGAAGCCTGGATAGCAGCCATTGGTCCCGACAGTCAGGCACTGGGGGAGGTAAAAGAAGCTGGGCAACTGTATCCGGCCATGATTGCACGGACCATTTTCCAATTGTTGGGTTTACCCTATCCCGATGAACAGGCGGATACGGCTATAGCGGAAATACTGCCATGAGATTCCGGGACGGCTTAGCATGGACGGTTCTTATTTTCTCGGCTTGCCAGTCTGAGCCTGCTTTGCCCACTTATCGTGAGCCGTTTCTGGCGAATGAGCAAAAGGTAGCTGGCATGTTTCCAAACGAATTTCCGAAAGAGCCGCTGAGGGAACTGGATTCCGGCTGGGTATTTCTTGGTCGGGATTCCATTGCCGGAATTTACCGGGACTGGCAGGATCCGTTTCCCCAGGCCGAAAGCGTTTCCCTGCCCCACCGCCTGCCCTTGCCGAATCATTCCCTGTGGTATTCCTGGAAGGGAATACTGGAACCAGGCATTTTGCTCGTAGACGCAGATGACGGAGTGCAGTGTTGGGTAAACGAAAAGCGGACTCCCAGGTCCGTTGATGGGGATTTTTTTGAAGTGGAAGTGAGTGGAGAAACCGAACTGAATCTTCGCGTGGTTAATAATGCCATGGCCGGAGGTCTACGTGGCGTACAGTTCTTCGCAAAGGAAGCTTACCAATTCTGGAAGGTCAGAAAAGACCAAATCATAGCGGGCATATTGGTGGACCGAAAGCTGGAATTACTGCAGGATACCGATCTTAAAGAGGAATGGGACGGCATGTCCTATCCCGAGTTGAAAGCATTGTTGGCCGATTATCCGATTCTTTTTACGCCGCCGGTATTGATTTGGAGCACGGACGGCGGTCCCTTTGTCCGCTGGGTGAGCGAATCCGCGGGTACCGCCATCCTGCGCCAGAAACGGGGAGAAGAAGTCCGAATTGAATCCACCAATGGCATTTTTACGCATAAAATGGAAAGGGAATCCAGTATTTCGTTTGATTTATATCAGGGAAAATCCTTTCAGGGTAGCTTTTCAGTAGAGGCCACCCCTGTTGCAGATAGCATTAAAATAGCACTTTGGGGAGACTCCCAGGGAGGCTGGGAAACCTTTCGGGAAGTGGCCGAGGCCATAGGCGCGCACCAGGTAGATTTAAGTGTTGGAGCTGGCGATTTGGTTAATAATGGTTCAGAAGACTGGGCTTACCCGCGGTTTTTACAACTGCTCTCCCGCATGCAGGCACCCCAACTTTTGGTTCCCGGCAATCACGATTACGATGGCTATTACGACGATTTACATGCCGTTCAGATGAATGACTACCTGTTTCAGCCGGAGGTGCCTACTTATGGACTGCAGCAATTTGGCCCAGTTGCGATCCTTAGCTTGGATCCAAATCTGAATTTCCCGGTATCGGTTCCAGAAGGTACGCTGCAGAGGGAATGGCTATCGGAGCAATTGGAATCCGATACCTGGAATAATGCGCCTTGGAAAATCATTGTATTGCATCAGCCTCCCTATTCTCAGGGTTGGCCGGGGTATCAGGGAGAGCGGACGATGCGTCAACTCCTTGAACCTTACTTTCATCGTGGAAAGGTAGATCTGGTGGTCGCCGGGCACACCCATGATTACGAGCGGCTTTCCCGGAAATTTTCGGGCCACCCCGTTCAATTTCTGGTAGTTGGGGGGGCTGGTGGTGGCTTGGAGCCAGAAGGACTGCAATCGGATATTCCCCAAATGGACCGACTTATCAAAAAGCACCACTACGGAATCCTTGAGGCCGATGATAATCAGATGCGCTTTAAAGCGTACGACCTGGAAGGCAATACCATGGATGAATTAACGGTAAGAAAATGACTGCTTTAGTTAGCTGCAGAAGAACGAAAAGTGAGTTAGGCGATGGATGATGCGTGCAGGGTAGGCGATGACTAAAATTCTTGCTAACTTGTTATGGAAATGGGGCACTGTCCTTGATTTGTGCTATTATTTGAATTCTTTTAAACCTAAAAATAATACAGCAATGTTTTTACGACTATTGATTGTTTTCCTCTTTTCGTTTTCAGTGCTGCGGGCGCAAGAAGATCCCAATTTTGACCTGGAAGCGTATGAAGTACATCTGGATGCGGAAAAGGAAGGCCAACGGGTATTTCGATATGCCATCAAAAATACCGGATCCACCACTGCTCCAGCGGAAAGTTACCGGGTCTTCTTTAAGGTAAATGGAAAAATGATGAGTTTCGATACTAAAACGAATGCTATCAAACCCGGGCAAACCATTGTGTATACCTCACCCGAAAAGATCCCAGCCAATCAGCCGGGAAAAAAACTTAAGTACCACCTTATTATTCATACGCGGGATGCCGATTCCTCTAATAATAAAAAGAAGGGGGAGATTATCCTATAATTCAATACTGGCTTTTTGGTCCATTTGAAGAAAATACCAGCCGGGGAAATACCGAAATCAGCATTACGGAGGGTTCATTCAAAATGAAACTTATCCAAAACTCCATGCAAGAATAGTGGAGCCAGCACTACCTGGCTGCGGAAAATAAAAAAACACCATTGGGTTTTGTTAACATTTGCTTCTATTTTTGGTTTAGGAAAGGCAAAAACAAAAACCAATGAGTCAAAATAAAGCCAAAACAGGGATATTACTGGTGAATCTGGGCACGCCGGACAGTACCGCTACCGGAGATGTCCGAAAATACCTGCGTGAATTTTTAATGGATGGCAGGGTGATTGACATTCCGCTGATTCCCCGGTGGTTGTTGGTGAACCTGATCATTGCGCCTTTCCGGGCGCCCAAATCCGCAGGAGAATACCGGAAACTTTGGACGGATCGGGGTTCTCCCCTGCTTTTCCATACCATGGATCTAAAAGAAAAGCTATTGCCGCTGATCGACCAATCCCGTTTCCAGTTGGAAGTTGCCATGCGATACCAATCTCCCGGCATCGAAGAAGGGCTGAAAGCACTTAACAAGTCCAATGTAAAAGAGATCGTGGTATTGCCGCTATTTCCCCAGTACGCCTCGGCCACCAATGGTTCGGTGATCGAACGGGTTATGGAACTGGCTACCAGATGGCAAATCATTCCCAGTATTCGCTTCATCAGCAATTTTATCGAACACCCCCTCTTTTTAGAGGCCTGGGCAGAGCTGGGTCAGGAGATGATGGCAGGCCAGGAGTATGACCGCTACCTTTTTTCCTACCATGGTTTGCCGGAAAGGCAAATTCGGAAAGGATCTGTGGACGGGTACTGTCGCCTGAGTGACACCTGCTGTGCACGGTATACCAAAAAGAATCAGTTTTGCTACCGGGCTCAATGCTTTCACACCACCCGTTTGATTGCCAAAAAGCTCCAACTGCCCGAGGAAAAAGTAGTCACCTGTTTTCAGTCCCGACTCGGAAAGGATCCCTGGATCAAGCCTTACACGGAAGATTTGGTTCGGGAAATGGCGGGTAATGGGATCAAAAAAGTGCTGGTATTTTCTCCTGCTTTTGTCGCCGACTGCCTGGAAACTACGGTGGAAGTTGGTGAGGAGTACAAGGAGCAGTTTTTAGAACAGGGGGGTGAACGTTGGGACCTGGTTCCCAGCCTGAATTCCAGGGATACCTGGGTAGATTGTGTGAAAGATCTTGTCACCTCCAAGCCCTGAATGGAAAGGACGCCGGGGATTTAATCCAGCAGGTCTTTTGCCATTTTTTTGTACTTGTCAAGGGAGGGAACCGGTACCTGCGTTTCCTTGGCTTTTTCATCCCATTCCCGCATCTTTAATATCAGGGAGTGGTTTTCATCCGCTTCAAATGCACTTGCTTCCTCCGGGCTCATCACTCCTCCCTGGTAGCGGAGCGTCTGCTTGCTGGCCTCAGATAAGCGGTTAAAATAATCCGGGTTTTTATAGGTCAGGTATCTTTTGGCTTCTACATGGCTTTCCACCAAGCGAGCAACCAGTTCCGGAAAACCCAATTTCCGCAGGTAGTCGGCACCCAGTTTTTCGTGGTCCATTACCCCAAACCCCCCCATCTGATCGACTGCTTCCCGTTGGGCAAAGAGGTGTCCCAGGTCATGGAAAAAAGCGGCCAAAATCACCTCAGGTGAATAACCTTCCGATTCAGCTAACTGTGCGGCCTGACTCATATGTTCCAACTGAGAAACAGGCTCGCCGATATAATCTGCATCGCCAAAAGAGGCGTAAAGGGTAAAAATTTCATCTATAATGTCCTGGGTAGTCCTTTTCATAACTATGCTATTTTGTTTTGAAAATACCGATATTCAGTAGAAAAGCCAAACCTTATTCATCTGTTTATAATTTTTTTTAGCGGTCAGATGGAATCTCGCATGATTTATAATCATCCCACTGTGTGACGATCTCGTCATGCCTGCCTGTCCGGTAGGCAGGCTCGATTTCACGATTAATTAACCGAAGGATGATTGGGTTTGGTTTTCTTCTATTATTTTTTTTGCCTATTTTGATCCCGTAATTAATAGCACTTATCAGGATTCGCAAACGTATGAAAAACCCCATCAAATTGGCTGTTTTTGACATGGCCGGCACCACCATCAAAGATCAAAGCAATGTGGCAGCGGCTTTTGTCACTGCTTTTTCAAGTAATGGTTACGGACAGGTAAGCTTGGAGGAAGCCAACGAAAAAATGGGCTATCCCAAACCACTTGCCATCCGGGAAATGCTGCAAGCCCATTCCGAAAAGGTGACGGATGAAGAAGTGACTAAAATCCACGCTAGTTTTGTGGAGGAAATGATGCGATTTTACCGGGAAAGTCCGGACATTGCTCCGATGGACGATGCGCTGGAAGTATTTGAATCCTTGCAGCAAATGGGAATAAAAGTGGGATTGGACACGGGCTTTAGCAGGGATATTGCCGATGTCATCCTCGAGCGCATTGGCTGGAAAAATCATCCGCTGATAGATATCATCGTGTGTAGCGATGAAGTTAAAAAAGGCCGGCCACACCCGGACATGATTTTGAAAATGATGGCGGCGTTGGGCATTGGTAGTCCATTGGAAGTAATCAAGATCGGGGACACCGAAGTAGATATCCATGAAGGACTGAATGCGGGCTGTCTGATGAGTCTGGCCGTGACCACGGGTGCTTACACCGAAGCAGCACTAAGACCCCACAAACCTACCCACATCGTTCACCGGCTATTGGAAATTTTGCCTTTGGTAGCCAAAGAAATTGGTGAGCCCGTGCAGTAATGTTTATCATTCCCTCCTTTACCAAAAAACTAGCTGCTGCTCCACCATTGCTCATGAGCCTTTTTGCCGGGGTCATGGCATTTCTAACCTACAGTTGCATGTATGCTTTTCGGAAGCCATTTGCTTCCGCAACGTTTGACGGGGAAGAATGGTGGGGGCTCGACCTGAAAGTCTGGCTGATTTTGATGCAGACCCTAGGGTACATGGCCAGTAAGTTTTACGGGATTAAAGTCATTTCTGAATTGAAAGCTTCTGACAGGGCCCGACTTACGCTGAGCCTAATCGGAGTTTCCTGGTTGGGATTATTGGGCTTTGCCCTGCTACCTGCCCCCTGGAATATTTTATGCTTTCTGATCAATGGTTTTCCACTTGGCTTGATTTGGGGGTTGGTTTTCCACTACCTTGAAGGCAGGCGATTTACCGAAATGATGGGTAGCATTTTGGCGGTGAGTTTTGTGTTTTCGTCGGGATTTGTAAAGACAGTAGGCCGCTATCTATTGGTTGACCTGGAAGTGGACCCGTATTGGATGCCCTTTTTGACCGGTGCCATTTTTATTCCAGTATTGTTGGCAAGTGTTTTTCTTTTGAACCATACACCTTCTCCCAGTACCGGGGACATTGCTCTGAAAACGGAACGAAAATCCATGCATCAGGCCGATCGTAGCGCTTTTTTCCGGCAGTTTCGCACTGGCGTGATTATCCTTATATTGGTCTATATGGTCCTGACAGCCTTTCGGGATATTCGCGATAATTTTGTGGTAGAGATATGGAAAGATCTGAGGGTGACCGTGCCCCCCGAACTGCTGACACAAACCGAGATTCCCATCACCCTTATCCTGTTACTGATGATGGGGCTGCTGGTACTGGTGAAAAATAATTTCAAAGCCTTGTTTATCTACCATTTGATTATCATCTCAGGGTTATTACTGGCGCTAGCGGCTACGCTGGCCATGCTAAATGGCTGGCTATCGCCTTTATATTGGATGGTGGCAACCGGTACAGGTACTTACATGGCGTATATTCCCTTCAATTGCCTGCTTTTTGATCGTTTGCTGGCATCTTTTAAATACGCGGGTAATGTAGGTTTCCTGATGTACCTGGTCGATAGTTTTGGTTACCTGGGTTCTACCGGAATCCTCGTTTTTAAACAATTTGGAGACTATGAACGCATGAGTTGGCTGTCTTTTTATTCCCAGGGCTTGATTTTACTGATGGGTCTTAGTGTGCTCCTTATGGCGGTTAGTGGGGTTTATTTTTTCAGGAAACTTCAAGCCTATCAGCTGCTCTCTGACCGGAAGCATTTGCCTGGAATGATTCCCTAATTTGGTTTTCTACCATCTGAATAGAAAAATCAGGAATCATCCTGTTGCCGTTTGTAGCGAAACCAATAATAAGCTGGAAATACAAGTGCTTTCAGACGCCAATCATTTTTTTCATGAAAGGACAGCCAGGGATTGTTATTAATATGACGGTAGAAAAGGCTGGCCATCAGCAGGTGGGCCAAAACCAGCAATAAAGCGGCAGTGTACAGTATTAGTTCAGTCATTTTCCAAAACGGGGTATGATGGCGGGAATCTCTTTTTGATACCTGGCGTAGCGCCTGCCATATAGGGTTAGTAGCTTTTTTTCTTCAAAATAAATGCCTACCGGTAAGTATAGCAAAAGGGCCGCTAGATGAAATAGCGAAGAAAGATTGGGCACGTATAAGAAATACCCCATAAAAATCAAGATTAAACCGGCATAGAGGGGATGCCGCATGTATCCATACCAACCGTCTGTAACCAGTGGTTCGTTCTCAGAAAGGTCATCTTGCGGGCGAAGGCCTAGGAATCGGCTGACCGAAACATCCCGCATGCTTTTTACGCAAATGATGGTACCAAACGTAGCGAGCATAAAGCCCAGGTAGGTGCTGCCCGGACCGGAAGCAAAAAGCCAGATGGGAGGAATACTGCCTGCATAAAGGAACAAGGCTAAAAAGAAGAGGCTTGAAAACAAGCTATACGCCAGACGGTACCATTTATATTGTCCTTTAAGCAAGGACCTGATTTTTCTTTTTATATTGAGTGTGGCGAGGAACGTGTGGCTGCTGTAGAATAGCACCCAGCCAAGTCCCAAAATGAGGTAGTCCATAAACACCCAAATATCCATATTTTGATTGATTATGAAAAATTTACACCGCTATATTGAACACAGTGCCTTGCATCCTGCAGTGGATGACAAAGCGATTCGGTTGTTGATCAGCCAGGCTGTCATATACCATTTTCGTGCCGTATGCGTTCCTCCGTTCTGGGTGAAAAAAGTCAAAAGAGAGTTGGCTGAAGAAGACATACAGGTAGTTACCGTAGTTGGTTTTCCGTTCGGCTACAACATGAGCCAGACCAAGCTTGCCGAATGCAATCAAGCGATGGATGACGGAGCAGATGAACTGGATGTGGTCTGGTCCTTATCCGCCTTCAAATCGAAAATGAATTGGCCCAAAATAGAATTGGCGCAGCTAGCCAATCGAATCCACGATAGGGAAAAAATGCTGAAAGTGATCGTCGAAACGGCCTATCTTAACAAGGAAGAATTGGAACAAGCCTGTGGCATTTGCAGGGATGCCGGTGCTGATTTTGTTAAAACGTCCACCGGATATGCACCAAGGGGAGCAGAAGCCGGGACGGTTCGGGAGATGCGCCGGCTCCTTCCAAGCCAAATCGGGATCAAGGCCAGTGGAGGCATAAAAACGATGGACCAAACCCTGGAAATGATCCATGCTGGGGCTGACCGGATTGGGACCAGTAGCGGCCCGCAAATCATGGATGCTTTTCTCCGGAACCAATCCTGATATCACCGACTTCCTCCGTTTTGGGAAGAGTAGGTGCTGTGTCTGTGCCGGACTCTCCATCGGACTGATTGAAATAAATCAGAAAAAAGGGGATGATAAAAAAGGTTAGAAGAATATAAGCGAATCCAACGAAACGGGTATTGGCCGTTTTTTTTCCAAAATTCCGCGCAAATTTTACGGGAATCTCACGTAATGCAGGAAAGGGAAGGAAAAGCAACGCTCCGATAAGGTTAAACAGAACATGAACAATCGCCACGCTAATGGCCGCTTCGGTTTTATAAAGGGCAGCAATTACTGCTGTAATGGTGGTTCCCAGATTAGCTCCCATAATAAAGGGGAACACTTTTCTCAAGGCAACCTTGCCGGTGGCAACTGCGGTCACCATCAGGGAGGTAGTGACGGTGCTGGACTGAACGGCCGCTGTAAAAAACATCCCATAGGCAAAAGAGCGATAGGGAAAGTTAAAAATATGTTTTCGGATTTTTTTAAAGTTTGGGGTAATCAGGGAGCGATAGGCCAGGGCAGAGAGGATTTTGATGGACCCTACCAGAAGCACAATCCCCACAAGCAGACCAAAAAGCGGCCAATGGAGCCATTCTGCCAGGTAATAACTCAGGGGTCGGAGAAAAAAACCCTGATAGCTCAAATCGCCTTCGAAAATAGTGCTTCCGGCCCCAAGCCCACGAGTAATCCAGGCGGCCATTTTACTTAGGAGACCAAAATACACCTCGAGGGGGAGTAAGAGAATGACCGAAATGATATTGAAAAGATCGTGCAAAACACCAGCTGAAAGGGCCTTGCGGAAGGATTTTTTTTTCATAATGTAGCCAAAAGCTACCAGTGTACTCGTGAGGGTCGTTCCAATATTTGCCCCCATAATCAGGGGAACAGCCTGTGCCAGGCTCAGGTTACCGGAGGCGACCAGGACCACGACCATGGCCGATACCGTAGAGCTGGATTGGATAAGGGCGGTAGTCAACAAGCCTATAAACAGTCCTACAAATGGGTTACTGGTGGCCATAAACAGCGTATTGGCTACTTCATTGTTTAATTTAGCCAGAGAATAGGTCAAAAAATCAATCGAAAACATGAACAGCAGTAAACCAAAAATCACGGTAACTGCCAAAATCAGATTCTTTTTATAGGTTTTACCCGCAGAAGTAGTGGTCATTCAAAAATCAAATTAGAAATAGCTTCTTTCAATTTGCAAAATACGTATACACCCTATAGAAATACACACTTTTCGCATAAAACTTATGTTAAAATTAGTAGTACCCCATTTGTTTGGGAAGAAACGATTTAAATTTCAAAAGGGGCTGGGAAGAAATAAAATCTTTCTATTTTTGAACAAAAGAGGTTTGCCCGGGCATTCACTCAAAATTCTCGGTTTTCGCCCTTTTACAGGGACTTAACAATTTGGTAACATTATCCTTAATAATTCTTGTTTAATTTGCGTCCGTATTTCCAAGCCGAAACCAGCTTATGGCCAAACTGAAAGATCAAAACATTAACCAGGATGCGCTATCCAAAGCCGCCTATTCACTTTTTGATTTTACAAAAAAAGAAAAGTCCTTTCTTTTAATCATTTGCATCTTGATATCCGTTGCAGGTATCATTACTCCCTATACCTATGCTGCCATGTGGTTTGGGTTTATGCTTGCTGCTTATTCGGCTATTGCCAACGATAGCATACAGACGATTGGGACCTTTATTGCCTCCAACAAGAACAGGAAATGGTATTATTTGTGGCTTTTTATGGGGCTGATTTTTGTCGGTACCGTTACCTATAGCTGGTACACGTATAATGGGGATGTTAGTTACCAGCGATTGCAGGTCGATGGTCTGGATCAGGCTCCACAGAGTTTTGTCTTTTTGCAAATTGCGGCGCCGATCGTTTTGCTGGTTATGACCCGTCTACGGATGCCGGTTTCGACTACCTTTCTGTTACTAAATGTTTTTACCTACAAAGCGGGCACTATTATAGGAGTCATGCAAAAAAGTTTCGTCGGGTACTTTTTAGCGTTTTTTGCTGCCATTGTGGTATGGTATATATTGGAAAAGTTTGTCACTAGCTATCTGAAGGGAAAACCCGGAAACTACTGGTATTTCCTTCAATGGATTACCTCGGGCAGTTTGTGGGCGGTGTGGGTTATGCAAGATGCGGCCAATATAGCCGTTTTCCTTCCACGACAATTAAATGTCTGGGAATTTTCTGCGTTTACCGGCTTTGTATTTTTTGGTCTAGGTGTGCTTTTTTACATGAAAGGAGATAAGATTCAAGGGATCGTGAATGAAAAGACCAGCGTCACGGATGTGCGGGCAGCGACTATTGTCGACTTGGTGTACGCTGTTATCCTGTTTTATTTCAAGTCTTACAGTAACATGCCCATGAGTACCACCTGGGTTTTTATTGGACTTTTGGGAGGCAGGGAGTTGTCCATCGCTCTGGCGAAATCAAAGAAGCTGAAGAAACGTAAAGCTCGTCTGGTAAGGGCGTATCGATTGGCGAAAAATGATTTCGTTAAAGCAGGTATCGGCTTGATTGTGTCGCTTATCCTTGCACTGATCATCAACGAAGGGGTAAGAAAAGAAATTTTTGACTTGATTTTCTAAAGCAGTATACTTGGAAATTTACTCAGATGAATATTGGATGAATGAAGCGCTGAAGCAGGCAGAAATCGCCTTCGATGATGGGGAGATTCCCGTAGGAGCGGTGATTGTCGTCAGAAACAGGGTCATCGCCCGGGCCTATAACCAGACGGAAAAGCTTACCGATGTGACCGCTCATGCCGAAATCCTGGCCATAACGGCGGCTTCCCATGCCCTGGGCGCCAAGTACCTACCGGAATGCAAACTGTACGTGACGCTGGAGCCCTGTATCATGTGTGCCGGGGCTAGCTTTTGGGCACAACTGGGAGAAATACACTTTGCCAGTAGCGACCCACAAAGAGGGTATTCCCGTATACCTCAACCCCTTCTCCATCCCAAAACCAAAGTCTCCAGCGGCCTGATGGAGGATAAATCAAAGAATTTGTTGCAGGCATTTTTTAAAAATCTCAGAAATTAGAGATTCGACGGAATAAAAGAACCATTTTTCAAGTTACTTGGTTTGTACTAGTAGGTTTTTTAATACGAACCTGCACCATCAACTCAATTTTATGTTTCACTAAAAATAAAAAACGAATGGCTTTTGAACTTCCAAGTTTACCCTACGAAAAGAATGCATTGGAGCCTCATATTGATGCGAAAACCATGGAAATCCACCATGGTAAACACCACAATGCGTATGTGACCAAGTTAAACGGTGCTGTCGAAGGTACCGACCTGGCTTCGAAGAGCATTGAAGAAATAATGAAGGGGATTTCCTCTGCACCAACAGCCGTTAGAAATAACGGCGGTGGTCATTACAACCACTCCCTTTTCTGGACGATCTTATCTCCCAAAGGTGGTGGAGCTCCGAGCGGGGAACTGGCAGCAGCCATCGACAAAAAATTTGGTTCTTTCGATAAATTCAAGGAAGAATTTGCAAACGCCGCCGCTACCCGATTTGGTTCCGGATGGGCCTGGCTAAGTGTTCATAACGGTGAACTACAGGTAAGCTCCACCCCAAATCAGGATAATCCATTGATGGATATTGCCGAAACCAAAGGAACACCCATCTTAGGATTGGACGTTTGGGAGCATGCCTATTACCTCAATTACCAAAACAGGAGACCGGATTATATATCCGCTTTCTGGAATGTGGTTAATTGGGACGAGGTGGCTAAAAAATACGCTGCTGCCAAATAATTGCAGCAAGATCATTTCATTGACGAATCCCTCCGGAAATTCCGGAGGGATTTTTTTGTCCGGTAACCGTACAACAAATGTGTACGATATTGAGACAGCTACTTTATTTCTAATTTTTTTAAAACACTGAAAAACAGCAATTTAATAGTATTTTTTTCGTTTGGCACTTTTTTCCCATGGCAAGGTATGAAACCATTAATTGTGTACAGCCATGAATGTTACCAGGTATATTTTTGCCACCGTATTCTTTTATTTATTGGGTTTGAGCCATCTGGCCGCTCAGGACCAATCGGCTCAGGTAGCAGGTTCCGTTTTGGATGAAAACGAAGCACCTATGCCCTTTGCCAACGTGTTTTTACTCGATGCCACCGATGGCGAGTTGATAACGGGTGCCATTACCGATGAGGCAGGGAATTTTTACCTTCCTGCTACCACTAAGCTACCCTTGACTCTGGGCGTTTCCACCATTGGATACGATACCTACACGAGCGAACCATTTCAATTGAAACCTGGGGAGCAAAAGCATGTTGGAACCATCCGGTTAACCGTGCAGGTATCCGCTCTGGATGAAGTAACGGTCAAAGCAGCACGCCCGGATGTGCTGATTCAGGCTGATAAAACCGTGGTAAACGTGGAGGGCACGGTTATGGCAGAGGGAAATAGCGCATTGGATGTCATTGGCCGTTCCCCGGGAGTATTTGTAGACGCGGATGGAAATATCAATTTAAACGGCCGCACAGGCGTAATCGTGCTGGTCGATGACCGACAGACCTACATGAGTGCCGAAGACCTGGCCAATTTTCTTCGGGCCATGCCGGCAGACAACATCCGAAGTATTGAAGTAATCCAGAACCCTCCCGCCAAATACGATGCCGAAGGGGCGGCAGGTGTAATCAACTTGGTTTTGAAGAAAAACAATCTGAACGGTACCAATGGAAATATACATGTCGGCAGTCAGTATAATGGCTTGCACACGCCATCGGCCGGTGCCACTCTGAATGTCAAAAATAATAAATGGACCTCCAATATCAGCCTGAATTACAACCAATTCGGGCGCTTCCTTGACCTGGATATCTTTCGCAGGTTTCAATTGGATAATGGCCTCTCGGAGTTTGATCAAGAGGCACGCTTGAAATTGCTGAGTAAGAATTTGTTTTTCTCAGGGGGAACCGACTATCAAATCAATGACCGTCATTCACTGGGAATCAACCTACAGGCATCTACCCGAAAAGGGACAGAGGATGGCAACTCGCTGACTGCCATTTCCAATCCGGAAAATACAGACCGGAATTATCTGAATGCGTTGAACGATGGCGAATCGGATAATCTCCGGATGTTTGGCAACTTTCACTATATCGGTAAACTAGATACCTTGGGGACAAAGCTGTCGGCAGACATCGACTATACCCACATGGATGCCGGAAGCCTGAGTTTGCTGGATAACCAATATTGGCTTAATGAAAACCTGACGGACGGGACTTCGGACAAGATTCGGACAGGAAACGAGATGGCCTATTCTATTTTTACAGCAAAAGCAGATTTCACCAAGCCTCTTGGCAATGAAAAGGTCCTGGAAACCGGTATCAAAGGGAGTTGGGTGACTTCTGACAACCTATTGGAAATAACGAAAAGTGTGGAAGAGGGGCCTTTTACTCCCGACCCCAATAGCAACCACTTCCTCTATAAGGAAAATGTGTTGGCAGCTTATGCTTCCTACAAGGCACCAATAAGCGAAAAGCTGAGTTTTCAGGCCGGATTGCGGACTGAGTACGCCGCAATAGAGGGGAATTCGCTTACCCGTTCGGAAATCAATTCCCAAGAGTACCTGAACCTTTTTCCGAGTGCCTACCTGCAGCATCAGGTGACGGAAAACTATCAAATCGTCTACAACCTTAATCGACGCATCACCCGACCGTATTACCGGCAATTAAACCCTTACGTTTTCTACATCGATCCCCTTACCACCGAAGAGGGCAATCCCAACCTCAGGCCTCAGTATGCCAACAATCTGGAGATGAATCATATTATCAAAAATGCCTATCAGTTTTCGCTGTCTTTTTCCCAGACCGAAAATGCCTTTGGACAAATAATGCTTCAGGATGATGAAACAAGAAAGACCCGCATTCAGATGCAAAACCTCGATCGCACTCAAAACGTAAGTCTCAGGGCAGTGGTACCGGTAGAATTTGCCAGTTGGTACAGTACCAGCAACATGCTTCAGTTCAATGGAAACACCTTTCAGTCCCAGCTGGGAGAGGAGTTATTGGATGAAAGACAGTTTTCCTTTATGGCCCGAACGCAGCATAACCTCATCCTACCGAAGGGATTCAAACTGGAATTGGTGGGCATCTACCGAAGTCCCTTCCGGGATGGTCAATTGGTGATAAACGCCATGGGCTGGATGGATGCGGGGATCACCAAAACCTTCAAGGATGACAAATTAAGCCTTACCGTAAACGGATCGGATATTTTTCGAAGCATGAAATTCAAAGGCAACATAGATTTCAACCGAATTAATACCGACGTGCAGCAGTATAACAGCGTACAAAGCGTGCGATTTACCTTGCGTTGGAAGTTTGCTCAGGGAGAACAGTTCAATGTAAACCAACGGAGCGGAAGTACCGAAGAAAGAAATAGATTGGAATAAGTTTAGATTAGGTTTTTTAACAATGCTAAAAACAGCGTCCGGTGGGTGCTGTTTTTATTTTTTCCTCAGGAAAACAAATGAAGAGGAGGGTGTTATTTAAAATGGTAGAGAAAAATAAGGTGGGCAGACAAGGCAGGTTTTCGTTCTCCCTTGATTTCAAGTTTTACCTTCATTTCCGTTTTGATGGTACCCCGAAGATCGCTGATGTTTGCCAGGGTAGCAGCCATCCTGATTTCATCGTTCACTTTTACCGGATTGGCAAAGCGGAGATTTTCGATCCCATAATTAACCATCATTTTGAGGTTGTTTACCTGCACGATTTGATTCCAGAGATAGGGAACCAGGGAGAGGGTCAGGTAACCGTGTGCGATGGTGCCACCAAAGGCGCCTTCAGCTTCGGCTTTTTCCGGATCGGTATGGATCCACTGATGATCCAAAGTGGCATCCGCAAATAAATTGATCTGTTGCTGGCTTACCTGGTGGTAATCCGATACCCCCAGTTCTTTTCCAATATATTGCTGGAAATCTTCAAAGCTATTTATAATCAGTTTGCTCATGATTGGCTTGGTTTTTATAAAAAAATAAAAGTATCAAAACCGCCTTGATTAAAAAACAATTTTCTAATTAAAAGCCTTCCCGCCTACCTATTGATTGGAATTTGTTACGCTTTTTTCCGGAAATACAACCAGCCAAGTGTCAGACTACTAAGAAAAAACACCAATGTCGTCCATTCATAGGTCCTTTTCTTTTCTTTTTCCTGTAGAATGTCCCCATCCTTTTCCAGCAAGGCCCGCTTCAATTTCACAATATCTGCTTCCGCTTTCTGTGCGATGTATTTATAATCTTCTTTCTCATAGCTGATTTCAGTGGTCTGTATATCCTTAAGCATTTCCAACTCCTGCATGATCTGATTGTCTTTTTGAATGATCCGCCCCATCCATTCGTTGGTTGCTTCCATGTCCTTTTTGGTACGGTTTCCAAAGAGGCCGGACTTTTTGCTTTCGGATGCCTGCCATTCCTGGTGGAGGCTTTCCCTTTCCTGAAGCAAGCGATTTAATTTTTCCTGGCCTACCGCCAGGAAAGGCAAGGTCATCAGCCATACCACAAGTCCTAAAAAATATACGGTTCTATTATTCATGCTGCTTTCCTTTCTTAGCCTGTCTTTTCAATCGAATCTAGCCCGTTCAAAAAACATGCCTAAATCCAGCCGCGCTTGGTTTCCCGGATCATGGAATGGTTAGTCTTTATTTCCCGGTAGAAACTCGTTGAGTACCTGGCGCAGGTAATCCCGGTCCAGGTGCGTATAGATTTCGGTAGTGGTGATACTTTCGTGTCCCAGCATCTCCTGAACCGCCCGCAAGTCTGCACCTCCCTCTACCAGGTGAGTGGCAAAGCTGTGCCTGAAGGTATGGGGGCTGACTTTTTTGGCAATGCCAGCACTTGCTGCCATTTTTTTGATCATGAGAAAAACCATGACCCGGGAAAGCTTCTTTCCCCGGTTATTTAGAAAAAGGTACTCCTCGTGTCCCTTGGCTATTGGTCCCTGTGTCCGGACCTCCTCCAGATAGATGCGTAAGTATTTGGCAGCTGATTTTCCGACAGGCACGAGGCGCTCTTTGTTACCTTTTCCCAACACGCGCAAAAATCCGATATCCTCAAAATAGTGTCCTTTTTTCAATTGGATCAATTCCGAAACCCGGAGCCCGCTGCCGTAGAGCATTTCCAACATGGCCCGGTTGCGGTGTCCGCCCGGCTGCCCCAGAGGCACGGCTTCCAGTATGCTTTCTATTTCATGATAACTGAGCGTATCTGGGAGCGTACGGGTAAGCTTCGGGGCCTCTAAAAGGATAGCTGGGCTATCTGTGACTTTATCCTCGTATAGAAGGTACTTGTAAAAGGCTTTGACACCTGATATGATCCGTGCCTGGGAAAATTCGGAAATGTTCTCACCGGCCAGCTTGTCGACAAAATGCCTTAAATGGTACAATTCGGTCGTCTCAGGTCTGCGTTCTGGGAAATTTTCTTCCATAAACACGGCTAGTTTTTGCACATCCTGCCGATAGGCCAGCAAGGAATTTTCGCTCAGGGAGCGCTCGATTTTCAGGTAATACCCAAAGGCATTTATCTCCTTTTCCCAGCTCATCCGGTAAATTTAATAGGTACTGCCGGCATTATCCCGATCAAAACAAAAACAATGGAATAAATCCCCTAATTTAGGGCCGATTGTTTACCTTTGTCGCTTGCATCCGTACCATATAAAACGCCAGAAAACGTGAAAATAGCGATTATTAATGGACCCAACCTGAACCTGTTGGGAAAACGGGAACCGGATATTTACGGGAACCGTTCGTTTGAAGATTATTTTGAGACCCTGGTCAAAAAATACCCCGAGCTGGAGCTCTCCTATTTCCAGAGCAATGGGGAAGGGGAACTGGTCAATCAGCTTCATGCCATCGGGTTTGAAGTAGATGGCATCCTGATCAATGCCGGAGCATATACGCATACTTCGGTCGCAATTGGCGATGCCCTGGCCGCCATCAACAGCCCCGCCCTGGAAATCCACATTTCCAATATCTACAAGCGGGAGGAATTTCGACACAAAAGTTTCTTGTCCCGACAATGTGTGGGCATGATCGCCGGGCTGGGATTGCTGGGATACGAATTGGGACTGCAGTACTTTATAAAAAATGAAAATTCTTGATGTCTATGTTAACATTTGCCCCGGGGCCTTCCAAAGTATTCGATAAGCTTCCCGATTATTTTCAGGATGCTTACCGGCAGGGAATTTTAAGTGCCAACCACCGAAGTGCCGCTTTTATGGACCTGTATCGGGATACGGAGAAGCTGATAAAGGAAAAACTTGACGTTCCTTCGGATTACCGCTTACTGTTTACCTCCAGTGCGACTGAAAACTGGGAAATCATCACCCAGTCCCTGGTGGAGCGGGCTTCTTTTCATGTATTTTCCGGTTCTTTTGGTAAAAAATGGTTTGGCTTTGCCCAGCATATCATTCCTGAAACGGATTCACTGGTTGTGGACAAAAACAAGCCGTTCTCCGTAGATGACCTGGAGATCGGTAGTGCCTTTGATATCCTGGCCATCACTCAAAACGAAACCTCCAATGCCACCCAGGTACCAAATGAGAAACTGGCGGCATTGGGAAAGAAATTTCCGGATAAAATGCTGGCGGTAGACACCACTTCCTCTATGGGAGGCATTTACCTGGATTTTGGACTGGCGGATATCTGGTTTGCCTCGGTACAGAAATGCTTTGGCCTTCCTGCCGGTTTGGGCATATTGTTGCTCTCTCCCAAAGCCATCGAAAAGGCAAAACGTATTGGAGAGTACGGGCGCTACAATAGCCTGAATTTTATGCTGGAAAATGCGGACAACTATCAGACCCATTACACACCGAATGTATTGGGTATTTACCTGTTAAACAGGGTACTTGGAGACATGCCGGGCATTAGAGCCCTACAGGAGCAAACCGAAAGCAGGATGAGGCAATTGGAGCAACTGGTGGAAAACTCACCTTCTTTGGCATTCCTGGTAACAGAGGCCTCTAACAGAAGCCGTACGGTATTGGGAGTAGGGGGAGAAGAAGCCTTTATCCAGTCGATAAAGAAAGCAGCGGAGGGGCAGGGCATGCAAATGGGCAGTGGTTACGGCCCCTTGAAACCTACCAGTTTTCGTATAGCCAACTTTCCTGCCATCACCGATGCTGAATTTACCAAACTGATCCGTTTTCTGGAGGGTTATTGACGCAAGCAGCAGGCACATGTTTGATTTCAGGGAAATACTTTCGGTTACGTTGATACTCTTTTCGGTGATTGATATTTTGGGTTCCATTCCCATTGTCATCAATCTTCGCAAGAAGGTAGGCCATATCCAAAGCGGGAAGGCCACCATAGCTGCCGGGATACTGATGGTGTTATTTTTGGTGTTGGGCAAGTCCATATTACAGCTATTTGGTATAGGGGTGGAAGACTTTGCCATAGCCGGGGCACTGATTATTTTTGCTTTGGGAGCAGAAATGATCCTGGGAATAGAGATATTCAAACCCGATCCCGCAGCAGGTTCCACGAGCACCTCCATCGTTCCCATTGCCTTCCCGCTGATCGCTGGAGCAGGAACCCTGACCACCATCCTGACACTAAAATCCGAGTATTCCCAGGCCAACCTGGCAGTCGGAATTGTGTTGAACCTGATCATTATCTTTGTGGTGCTTAAGAGTACCAATTGGCTGGAGCGGAAATTGGGGCAGACCGGTTTGGATGTACTGAGAAGGATCTTTGGCATTATCTTGCTTTCCATTGCCATCAAGATCTTCAAAAGCAATCTGTTTCCGGAACTCTGAAGCCTGTCAGGTCCCAAAACCGGTAGGGCGGTTTAAATTATTAGATAAATTATTTTTATCATTTTTGATTTGCAAAAAAAAGAACTACTTTTGTCATCGCTTTGGGAGTAAAACCAGAAGCACGGGGTGTAGCGTAGCCCGGTCATCGCGCCTCGTTTGGGACGAGGAGGTCGCAGGTTCGAATCCTGCCACCCCGACTGATTAGAACCCTAATTATCTGTTGTTTAGATAGTTAGGGTTTTTTATTTTTATTCTGGGGCTATTTGTGGGGCCAAATCTTTTATGATTTTTTTGTTTCTAATATGATTTCAATCTGTTTTCTTGGACTTATAACAGGTTTAGGATAGGTATATGAATATAACTAAGAATTCGGTGTTGATGGTTTTAAAGGTTCATTACCGGAAACATTATCCTCCAGGAGCACCATTCAGGAATTGGTGTAAGTCTTTCCTGGGTTATATTCAATAATTAAAAGCCCTTCCTTTCAACTTCTATTCCGTGAGAATTAAAAAAGTGCAATAAATCATCCAAGTTTTTTCGATTCTTTAAAACTCTCAGTTCAATTTTTCTTTTGCTTAAAACAATTACGATCATTGGAATAGTTTTGACTGCGTTGAAAATTGAGATTATTCCTAACACTCCCAAAATAATTACACCAATTAAGCCATTTCCGAACATGTTATAAAATCTCACGGGTTTATCATCAACTGACAAACTATTTATTAAATAATAAAGTAAAATTGCTGACAAGGTCAAAAATAGTAATCCAAAACTTAAGATTACAATCCAGTTTTTTACTGATTTGCCTCTTACCAAGTAAGCATTTTTAATTTTATTAAAAGGTAAGATTTGGTAAGAAAACTTATTTCTAAGCAAGTGTACACCTTCTGAGGTCACCTTAAAATTTACATCTACTATCTCCATTATTCATTAATTCCATCCGCCTACAAATACTCGACCCCAACCAATTAATTTTCGCCTAAATTTAAATCAAATTTTATAAAGGGAAAAACAACATTTAAGTTCTTATAAAATTGCTCTTGTATTCCTACATTTGCCAACTCTTTCAGAGGATTGGGCTTACGTCTACTGGCTCGAAGTGCTGTTTTCCCTCTAGAGCATTCTCCCATTACATCGTCGCATTACCTTCAGTTTTGTTTTCACAGTGGTTTCCGGCGCTCTTTCTCAAATTAATTCCGTTGGACTTTCTTAAGTATTAAAATTTTAAAAATTCGAGTTGCGAGGATTTTTCACCTCCCCATCTAATGGAAATCAGGTGGAGCAAGTAAGTTTTTGGCATAATAAATTTTTGCCGGACAAAGACACAACTTGCAAGGGCTGCGCACAGCAAATGGGTGGTGTAACCAAAAGGTTGTTTTGGGCTGGATAAATGAAATTCAGGACAGTTTTTCTACAGGATCAATATTCAATTTTACTTAATATTAGGAATACTTTTTATTTCAATATGGGTATATCCAGGTAAAAATTAAAAGAATAGTCAAAAATTCCTATGTGTGTTGTTTTCGCATTACACTCTGACAAAACTATGTATTCAGGTATAGGTATATTTATTTCAATATGTACAAAGCTATTTATAGGAATATATAAACATTTGAACAACATCTGGACAGGTGGATAGCCCAACCCCAAATACCATATTCCGTGATGCTATATTAATCCTCTAGCGGAATCACGTCCATCCGGTTTGTTTTTTTATGATCGGTTAGCCGGGGGACTCTCCATCGGATAATCCATCCAAAGAATAACTTGCTGATGAAGAAAAAAGTGTATACCCTTAGGGATCCCTTTCATTCCAAGCTTCTGATACAAAATAAGCCAGATTCATTTTCATTTATTTTAAAAAGTTTAATTTTTCGTGAAAACCACCTACTACACCTACTACATTACTACATTTTGCGCTTTAGGAATTGATAATCAGTGTTTTATGGGTATTATAACTCAAAATCCATCTTACTACAAAAGTCCTTTTTGTAGTAAGGTGTAGTAACTTGATTTATTTTATCTTACTACAGGTTAAGGAACTGATTTTCTTTAATTTGAAACCTGTTTGTAGTAAGTAGTAGGGTGATTTTTTTTAATTGTAATTCGCATTTCAGGGAAGGTCGTGACCTATTCACCAAGTGGCAAAACCCTTAATTGGGAGGGGATTCCCGATAAAGAGGAAGGAGCCTAAAATTCATGGCAGGCTGTAACAGCCTTTTGCATGTTCCAGATGGCAATCGCCCCTTTACCTGAGGAGGTCATGCCCAAACTAAAAATTGTACAAAAGCCGGGACAATATCATTCGTAAATATCCTTTCTGTGGCCTACCTTCCGAACATCCACTATGAGTATCTCATCATCAATGGAATAGATAACCCTGTAATTCCCAATTCTGATGCGCCAGTTTTCGGAGCCTCCCTTGAGTTTTTTTGATCCGGTCGGCCTTGGGTCCTCAGATAGGTCCATGACGGCTTTTATAATCCGATTATTGATTGATGACTGTAATTTGGCCAATTCCTTTGCGGCTGACTTGCTGACCAATACTTTATATTGACTCATCCAGCTTGCCGTCATTTTTCAGGTCCCTAATAACGTCCTCCAGCGGGATTTTCTCCTCACCCTTGCGCAGCTCTGCTATCAAGTTGTCGTAAAAATCCTCCCATAGGTCCCCGTGCTTTTTCAGGTCTATTTGAACGGCTACTTTTCTGTTTTTATCGTCCGTAACGTAATTGATACCTTTCATCAGATTCATTTATTTTCCATTAAAGTTAACGAATTAATATAATAAAATGATTCACCCGTCCGGGTGGCGTTTCAATATCTCCTGCTTTAGCTCCCCAACCCATGTCAGTTTGTATTCTCCACTTTGTACGGAAATCTTTATCATTTTTTTTGTGACGAATTCTCAATAATAGCTAAATTCCTTACAGGGGCTCCCCATGCTTTCTGCATCTCGTTTCTTTTTCTTTCTTCTGTAACTTTTACATACCGCTGAAAACTTTTGTAATCGGCATGCCCTGTAATTTTCATCACCGTTTCTGCGGGGATACCTTTTTCCAGGGAGAGAGTGGCAAAGGTTTTCCTTCCAGTGTGGGCGCTGATCACCTTATGTTTAGGATAAATGTTGGAGATTTTTTCTGCGCCTCTGTACCGAATCCTTTCTATGGGGTCACTTATTCCTGCCCTTTCACAAAGCTCTTTTATACAATTATTGAATTTTTGGTTAGAAATGACAGGCAAAGGAGTTTCCATATGGTTGTATTTTCTTAAAATCTCATGGGAGTAAATATTTAATGGTACAATTAGAGGTTCTTTTGTTTTTTTCACGGTAAGCCTTATCTCATCCTCCTTGATATGCTCTCTTTTCAATTGCACCAAGTCGGAATACCTAAACCCTGTTACACAGCTAAAGCAAAAAACGTCCCTTACCTGGTCTAATCTTTTATTTGATGTTAGATCCAAATCGAGTAAGGAGTTCAACTCCATTTGGTTCAATGCGATTACCTCGAGTTTATGGCGTTTAATGGAAAAATCCTTATATCCGTCGTTAACTTTAAAGCCCCTTTTTCTGGCATAATTTAGAAAGGCTTTTAAGGTACTTAACTGCTTGGAAATGGTTATATTGGTAAGCCATTTCACATTTTTGGTAGTCTTGTGAACTTTCTCCCATCCAATCAAAAAATTCTGGAAGGATTGCATAAATCCATAATCAATTTCATCGATCCTTATGCTCGTTTTGGTTTTTGCATGGTAATTTTGAAGGTGATTTTTCAAGCACGAATAAATCTTCAATCCGCCTTTAGCACGTGTATGTTCGTTTTCCTTGATATATTCATCAATTAATGCAAAGATTTGATTGGAGGGTTCATCCTTTTTTACCTTAGGCGTTTTCAATTGCTTTAATAGCTCCACCACCATTGTGGCACTGTAGGCTTTGCCATCCAAAGAATAGCGGGATTCAATTCCGATGACCTGGTTTTTGAGATTGAGGAGGTCATTTTGCCAGGTGATCAGTTGATTCTTGGTGGGAAGATGCTCTTTATACTTTTTGGTCAGCTTGTCCTTAATTTTTCCTGTTAGAGTTATTATTTGTTGGTTTTCATTATTCCACAACTCAGGAAACAACTTGACTCCTGTAGACACCTTTTTTCGCTGCCCGGCAATTCTAAGCACCATAATTAGTGGGTGTTCCCCTATTTTGTTCACTGTATCCAAACGTAACTCGAATCGTAAGGTAGCTTCCATCGGTCTTTTGTTCATTGAAGGTATAAATATAAAGAATTTATTTTTGTGGGGCTATCTGTGGGGCTAATAATGTGATCAAAATACCATTTTAAATTTCAGGAATGGTGGATTTATATATCTATATATATGTATATAAGCCATTTATGTAAAATATTGTATAGGTGATAAGTATAGGTTCGAATCCTGTCACCCCGACCAATACAAACAAAACCTGCCTTTTTACGGTGGGTTTTTTTGTGTTTAGCACTTTCAATTAGCACCGTTTATTTTGAGAGATTGCCCAATACCTCAGGAGGGGTTTGGGGACAAGATATGGAACGGCAGGGAACGAACCCTTTCAGCCTTGCCAGCTTTTTTCCGGTTACCGTTTTTGGAAAGGACAGTGATTTTCATTATACTGTAAGATGAAATCAGTCCGAAAAGATGACCTATTTACTAATTAACACCTTTATTTCGTTACAATTCCTTTTGATCTACAATTCTTTGGAGCTAACCAACAAAAAAGAAACGTTAACTGAGTCATACACCACGGTGGAATCAGACTTGGAACGCTTCTCCGAAAACAAAACCATTCCGGACGAAATCCGGGAGGTGACCCTGGAGGCCTTGTCTTATTTTCCGGATCTTAGGAAAACAGAAATTGATTTTCAATTTAAGAAGGCCATTCACGGTTCTGTCATGCAGGCCCAACCCAAGATTTCATCCCTATTTTTTTCTTCCAAAAACACCAGGGGATATCGAATAAAAATCAGTCGTGAATTAGTCCTGGAAGATGACTCCATTCCTATTGAAGACCTACCAAAAGACGTATTGTTAGGTTGGATTGGACACGAACTGGGTCATATCAAAGACTACCTGGACCGGAGCGCATTGAATTTACTGGGATTTGGCGTCAAGTATTACCTATCAAACACCTTTATTACCGAGGCGGAAATTGCCGCGGACAGCTATGCAGTAGCCTTTGGACTGGGGGAAAAAATTATTGCCACCAAGAATTTTGTCCTGAATCACGAAAAAATCCCGTTGGATTATAAAAAGAAGATTGAAAAGCTCTACCTCTCTCCGGGAGAAATTCTCTCTATGGTAGATAACGACCCTGAGGCCAATCAAGAGGAAAACTAATCTCCCCTATGGAATCAAGCTAGGTTCTGGCATTTTGGTCCGGATAAAAACAAAACCATAGCCTCACTTTTGAGTTTTTAAAGGGATAAGATACCCGAATTGGATGGTTTAAACCGGTAGAGTATGACGCAGGAATTGGCATTTTTCCCATTAAAATTAGTTGCATTTCCCCAAGAGGACCTTCATTTACATATATTTGAGCCCAGGTATAAGCAGCTGATACATGATTGTTTACAAAGTGGACAGCCTTTTGGCATCTGCACCTACCTGGATAAGTTAATGCCCATGGGAACGGAGGTATCTCTGGTAGAGATCAGCAACGAATACGATGATGGAAGAATGGACATTAAAACGAAGGGAGTAAAAACCTTCAAAATTCTTGATTTTCAAAATCCCCTCAAAGACAAGTTATATGCCGGAGGGAAGGTAGCCTATTTGCCTTTGCTATGGGAAGCTCCTGCCGAAAAACAAGCTGCCTTCGAAAAGCTGTTGGAAAAGCTCTTTGAATGCATGGACCAAACGGTCGATCTAAAAAAGGCACCCATCAACTCCTTTACCTACGCCCACAAAATTGGCCTGAAAGCAGATCAGGAATATCAGTTGCTGGCCATACCTACGGAGGAAGAGCGGCTTGATTTTTTAACAGATCACTTGCAAAAAGTCATCCCTATTCTGAAGGAAATTGAGGCTTCCAAGCACAAGATTAAAATGAACGGTCATTTCAAGTACCTGGATCCCCTAAATTTCTGAGACATCCGACTTTTTAATGTAAGCCGCCCGATCTTGCCATACGATCTTGTACCAGATATCCTGACTGGAAGAAATGGTCACTCGATGACCCGCCTCTACCCGTCGAATCAAATTCCCCGCTGAGGAAGGGCTGTCCATAATCAACACGGGACTGCCGGTAATAATTGCGGTTTCCGGAGTTTGGATAAAATTGTTGCTGACAAAGGCCAGAATCAGAAAAACCGATGCAGGTAACAGAAACAAGGATCTTTTGCCGGGAAGTACAAAGACCATGATGAAGCAAAAGACGAGCAACAACGAAAAAACGGCGGTAATCTCCATTTTGTATTCCACCAGTACAGACAAAAAGCGATCCTGATCAGAGAGTTCGTAGCCCTCCAGGCGGCTTTGATTCGTAAGGGACTTGATTTTATCGATTACCGAGGGATTGGGATTGTGCTCATAATAGCGGGATAAAAACAAGGAAGCTTGTCCAAATTCCCCCATCCCCTCGGTGATGAAACTCATTTTTAACAGCATGGCAGGGGAGTATGTGTTTTCCTCATAAAGGATATGCTCGTAAATTTCCAGCGCCTCCTTGTATTTCTTTTCAGAAAAAAGGCTATCTGCTTTTTGAAGCGAGGCAAGGTTGTCTGCCTGACAATCAGCCTGATGGGGATACAGCCAAGAAATAGCTGATAAAAAAACAATAAAGATCCATTTAAGATTTGGCATTATCAATCCAGTGCTTTAAATTTGCAGTCCAATTACGGAAAACTAGTACGCAAAACCAAGTTTTCTTTTGAAATAATACTGTAGTAAAATACAGGCACATATCAGGTAATGATTCCGTAGCTCAGCTGGTAGAGCAATACACTTTTAATGTATGGGTCCTGGGTTCGAGCCCCAGCGGGATCACAAAAATAAAATGCCTTGCCACTCGGAGCAAGGTTTTTTTGTTTATACAGCTCCTATGGGGCGAGAAGTTCGGGAAGCCCCAGCGGGAGGACAAGCCGTGTAGGAAATGTCCCTTAGGACATTTTTAGGCTTGGGCCAGGCTGCAAGGCGGGTCTTGTATCATATAATCCCTCATTAGCCGGAACAAGTTTTTTCTTTTTATGTACGTTTTTGGGGCGAGAAGTTTATCCCGAAGCAGGGTCGGCCCGTAATTTTTTATAGTCCTATTTTTCTGAAGGAGGTTGATTATCGCATCGCCAATAACCTATGAAGTGGATGAGGTACAATACATTTCTATTCTTGTGGGTTGGGGAGGGGTAATGGGAATATGGTCAAAATTTACAGAACAAATTAATCCGGGAACATTGTACACTTTTGCATTAGGGGGAAAGGAAGATCTACCTACTTATCCCAAAGCCCGGACAAAATCATTGGTCAATTTAGATTTTCAGGCTGGGGAAGAAGAAATCCAAAACGGCGGACAAATCTTTGGCAAATATTGCAGTAAATGTCATGGCGGAGGAATTATCCCTGACCTCACCTTTTCTCGGCCAGAAATCTTTGAATCCTTTCATCAAATCGTCGGACAAGGAAGTTTACTGGGATTGGGTATGCCTAATTATGGAGATAAATTAAGTGAAAACGATATCGACGATGTGAAAAATTATATTTTATCCCAGGCTAAATTGAAAAGAGAACAATTAAATTAGTTGAAAGCTAGACGCTAACATTCTATATTATGATTATACATGACTGACGTTAATCAGTCCCTTTAGGAGTAATTTTTGTTTTCGGAAGGCGTAATCGTATGTGAGAAATACCTGCTCTTAATAGTTTTCGGAACGTCATTTGTTGTAGTAACGGTACGGGAATACAGGCAAACTATTCTCCAAACATTAAATCAGCCTTTTTAAGTCTGTTTAGAAAATTTAAAAAATAGTTAAAGATATGTCAAGTCCAGAACACAAAAAGTTAATTTGGAACTTAATTAAAGATATTAAGGTGGGAATGCTCGTCACCAAAGCAACAAAAGACGAGGGAAGTATGCGAGCTCGCCCCATGAGCCTCGTTCAGGATGCCTACGACGGCACCTTGTACTTTTTCACCTCCAAAAGCGACGCCAAAGCATTTGAAATCGCACACGATACCGATACCTGCCTGACCTTTAGTAATCCGAAAGATAATGTGTACGTTTCCTTAACAGGTAAGGCCATGATTTCCGAAGATCAGGAGTTAATCGACAAATATTGGAACCCCTGGGTGGCAGCCTGGTTTGAAAATGGGAAAGATGACCCCGACCTGGCCATGCTTAAGGTTAAAATTAACAAAGGAGAACATTGGGATTCTACAAACAATAAACTAGTTCAGATTTTTGAGTTGGCGAAATCCAACTTGAAAGAATCCGCTACGCCCGACCTGGGGGAAAATGAAAAATTTGGTACTGACTAGCAGTAAGTATTCTTACTAAAACCCTAGAAAGCCTCAGGATTTGAAACCTGAGGCTTTTTCATACAGGGATGGTTAGCGGCTTGCCGCACCGTATGAATAGGGAAATGCCAAATCCTTTAAAAGGTAATCATTGAAATATATTTTTTTAACGCATTGATTTTGTTATTGTTAGCTAAGCTGTTATTTTTAAAGTCAGACAGGCCTCACCACCTGAAACCTTCATTTGTATTTTCTTTCACACCCAAAGGATTGAAAAAATGGCTACCTCATTTCCCCTTGAATTTTCTATGATTATAGGGTGATTGGGTAAATAATCAGTTATTTTTATCTTTGTATAAAAATTAATCCGTATAATAATGTTCCTTCGTTGCCTCTTAGCCTTTATGCTTCTACAGACCTTTGGTTGCGCTCCGGACCTTCCGGAAGGTGTGGAATTGGCCATGGACGAGCTGCCGGAGCAACTGGATTTCAATATCCATGTAAAGCCCATTCTTTCGGACAATTGCTTTTCCTGTCATGGTCCGGATAAGGCAGCCCGTCAGGCGGGGCTCCGACTGGATCTGGAGGAAGGGGCTTTTGCGGTTTCAGAAGAAAGCGGGCAAATTCCGATCAAGCCTGGAAAACCCGGTAAAAGTGAATTGGTTCGGCGTATCCTATCCACGGATGAAGCCTACCAGATGCCTACCCCGGAGTCCCACCTTAGCCTTAACGACCGGGAAAAGGCCATTCTGATCGAATGGATTGCCTCAGGTGCGGAATACAAAAAGCATTGGGCATTCATTACACCAGAAAAGCCAAATTTGCCGGAGGCTAAGATAGCAGGCTGGTCCGAACAGCCGATTGATCTTTTTGTAGGCCGGAAGCTGGATGAAAACGGATTGAAACCCAGTCCGAGGGCTTCCAAAGAACTGCTTCTGAGAAGGCTTAGCCTGGACCTGACCGGCTTGCCTCCTACCCTGGAGGAGTTGGATTCCTTCTTAGCCGACGAATCCGAAGATGCCTATGCCAAACAAGTGGACCGCTTGCTGGCATCTCCTCATTACGGAGAACAAATGGCCATGCACTGGATGGATCTGGCGCGGTTTGCAGATACGCATGGCTATACGGTGGATCGGTACCGGGACATGTCTCCCTGGAGGGATTGGGTGATTGAGGCATACAACCAAAACAAGAGATACGATCAGTTCATCACTGAGCAACTTGCCGGTGACCTACTGCCCAGCCCAACTAAAAAACAACTGCTGGCTACGGCGTTTAATCGCATTCATCCCCAAAACATGGAGGGCGGTATTGTACAGGAGGAGTTCCGGGTAGAATACGTCGCCGACCGTACCAATACCTTGGGAAAAGCCATCATGGCCCTAAGTCTGGAATGCGCCCGATGCCATGACCACAAGTACGATCCAATCAGCCAGAAAGAGTATTTTCAATTAAGCAGTTTTTTCAATCAAGTCGACGAGGCAGGACAGATCTCCTGGGACAATGCCATGCCCGTGCCCACCATGCTCTGGACGGATGACGAAAAGGATGCGCTCCTGAAAATGCTTAAATCGGAGATTTCGGAGGCGGAAGAGGCGTTAGCCTCCATCAAAAATGCCGAAAAGGCAAATCTGGATACCTGGATAAACGGTAAACGATACAAAGATGCGCGCTTTTACCGTCCTGCTACTTCGTTGATGGCACACTTTGACTTTAATAGTGTTCCTTTACGGGATAGGGTAAATCCCTCTCTTACCGGCAGTATGGAAAGTATAGGGGAGAAAAGCAAACAACCGCCTTTGGTGGAGGGATTTCAGGGAAAAGCGGCTGCTTTAAATGGGGATGCCTGGCTGAAAATGGGAGGAGTAGGGAGTTTTTCCAAAGACCAACCTTTTAGTGTGGGCCTTTGGGTCACCATTCCGGAGAATCTGGAAAACGGGGCCATCTTTCATACCGGAGAGGGAGCGGTCCTATACAATCGAAGGGGATACCATTTATACCTGAAAGATAATAAATTGGAAATGATTCTAGCCCACACGGCTCCATACAACGTCATCAGCAATATAACGCTGGAGGGTGTTTCGAGAGACGAATGGGTACACCTGCTGATGACCTATGACGGCTCCTCCAAAGCGGCGGGAATAAAAACCTACCTGAATGGAAACCTAATGGCCAGCAAAATGGTCAAGGATAACCTCTATAAAGACATTTTATTTGGCCGTGAAAACCAACCCGGTATTCAAATTGGTGCCGTTTGGAGAGGAAAGGGACTGAAAGGAGCCGCTGTTGACGAGCTGATGGTATTTGATAAGGAATTGTCTCCGATGGAAATCATGCAGTGGCTGCAACCGGATCTCCTGGCAGCAATGCTTGAAAAAGCTCCGGAAGCATTGAGTTCGGAGGAAAGAAAGGCGCTGGAGACGTTTTACTGGCACAACCTTTCTCATGCCTACCAAAGTCAGCTAAAGAAGCTAACGGCTGCGCGGAAGGAGCATTCTGAAACGGTAGAACCCATGCAGGAGGTCATGATCATGGATGAAATGGATCCTAAGCGGCCTACGTACCTATTGGAGAGGGGCGAATACCATGCGCATGGAGAGGAAGTTCAGCCGGGAACTCCGGAGACCATCCTGCCCATGGCAGAAACCTATGAGAAAAACAGGTTGGGACTGGCCAGGTGGCTCCTGGACGAGCGGCACCCCTTGACGGCCCGGGTGGCCGTCAATCGCCTTTGGCAACAATTTTTTGGACGTGGTCTGGTAGCAACGGCCTCTGATTTTGGTAATCAGGGAGAAATGCCCAGCCACCCGGAATTACTGGATTGGCTGGCGGTGACCTTTCGGGAATCCGGCTGGGATGTCAAGGAATTGCAAAAAAAGATCTTGCTTTCCGAAACGTATAAACAAGCCTCGCTAAGTAGCCCGGAGTTGCGGGAAAAAGACCCGGAGAATACCTTTCTGGCCCGTGGTCCATCGGGGCGTATGCCTGGAGAAATGATCCGGGACAATGCCCTGCTGGCCAGTGGCATGCTGGGCAAAACCATCGGCGGACCCAGCGTCAAACCCTACCAGCCCGATGGCTTGTGGTCGGTGAATGGCGGCCAATACACAGAGGATACGGGCGAAAACCTATTCCGACGCAGTCTTTATACCTTGTGGAAACGCTCGGTTCCACATCCCACCCTGCATATCTTTGATTCGCCAGAGCGATCGGAGTCCACCATCCGGAGGCAGGAAACCAATACCCCGTTACAGGCACTGGTATTGATGAACGATCCCATTTACGTGGAAATTGCTAAGGTGCTGGGAGCCACTATTTCTCTGCATCAGGATACCGGGCAGGGCATTCAGGAAGCTTTCCGAAAACTCACTGGACGAACTGCCCAAGACCGGGAAATAGAAGTGCTATTGGCTTTAAGAGAAAATGAGCTCGATAAATTCAGAAGCTCACCCGAAAAAATGGAAGGATGGCTAAGTGCAGGCTCCTACCCGGTTCAGGAAAAACCCGACCGGCTTGATTGGGCGGCCAATACGGTAGTAGCCAGTGCCATTCTCAATTCGGACGCTACCATAACCAAAAGATAACATGTGTCATCACCATAAACACCATCGCTTTCAAGGTATCTCAGAACTCCATGAACTGGAAAAAAAGATGGACCGTAGGGATTTTCTCTCCCGAACAGCCATGGGCATGGGAGCTTTGGCGCTGGGTTCTCTTTTTTCCCAGGAAGGATTGATGGCGAAAAGCCTGTCTCCGGCTGGGGGCCTTCCCGGACTTCCCCATCACCCGCCAAAAGCCAAGCGCGTTATTTACCTGTTTCAAAGTGGAGGTCCCTCCCAACTGGATCTGTACGATTACAAACCCAAGTTGCAAAGCATGCAGGGGCAGGACCTGCCTGCCTCCATTCGTGGTGAGCAGCGACTGACAGGGATGAGTGCCAACCAAAGCATTTTTCCCGTGGCGCAATCAGCCTTTGAATTCAAGCAATATGGAAAAAGCAGGACCTGGGTAAGCGAACTCATGCCTTATACGGCAGAAGTGGTGGATGAACTTTGCTTTATCAAATCCATGATCACCGAACAGATCAATCACGACCCAGCGATTACCTTCATGCAGTCCGGACATCAATTACCCGGACGGCCTTCCATGGGAGCCTGGATGTCCTACGGCCTGGGTTCGGAAAATCAAAATTTGCCCGGTTTCGTTGTGCTGGTGTCTAAAAATGCCGTCCGGGACCAACCCCTGTATGCGCGGCTTTGGGGCAATGGCTTTCTACCCTCACAGCATCAGGGCGTGCAATTTCGCTCCGGAAAAGATCCGGTTTTATACCTGAGCAATCCTGAAAACTACGAAGGCCAGGACCGAAAGGAAATGCTGGATTATCTCAAGGAGCTCAATGGCCTGCAATACGACACCTATGGCGATCCGGAAATTAATGCGCGCATCTCTCAATATGAAATGGCCTTTCGCATGCAAAGTTCTGTGCCCGAGGTAAGTGACATGTCTGACGAGCCAGATTGGGTTTTTGACCTGTACGGAGAGGATAGCCGGGATCCGGGTACCTATGCGGCCAACTGTCTGCTCGCCCGAAAGCTTATTGAAAAAGACGTACGATTTGTCCAACTATACCATCAGGGTTGGGATCAGCACGGAAATTTGCCCGGCGGAATCCGCAACCAGTGCGCAAAAACCGATCAGGCCACCGCTGCATTGATTAAGGATTTAAAGCAGAGGGGACTACTGGAGGATACCCTGGTGGTTTGGGGCGGAGAGTTTGGAAGAACGGTTTACAGTCAGGGGACGCTTACCGAGGACAATTACGGCAGGGATCACCACCCCCGCTGTTTTACCATGTGGATGGCAGGAGCAGGAGTGAAACCCGGCTTTTCTTATGGCGTTACGGATGATTTTGGCTACAACGTGGTTCAGGATCCGGTGCATGTGCATGACTTTCATGCCAGTCTCATGCACCTGTTCGGCGTAGACCACGAGCAATTGATTTTTAAACATCAGGGAAGACGCTTCCGGCTCACAGATGTGGCCGGAAACGTGATGCATGACTTATTTACCTGATTTACTTCTTCAAAAAGGCGGAATACATCCAAACCAATTTTTCCTGTTCCCGGATATAATCGCTCATCAGGGCATTGGTACCTTCATCTCCAATTTCACCGGACAGGTCCAATAATTCCCGCTGAAGGGTAAGGATACTTTTCAAGGAAGAAAGGATATTGTCAACTGCTTTCATGCCATCATTTACTTCCTGGCTTTCCTTGATGGCTGAGGTATCCTGGTATTTGGAATACTGGTGTTGGGGAGCATGCCCCAGCGTCAGAATCCGTTCGGCGATATCGTCAATCTTTACCTGCAGGTCCGTGTACAACTCCTCGAATTTTAGGTGCAGTTCAAAGAACTTATCTCCTTTGATGTTCCAATGGTAGCCCCGGGTATTTTGGTAGAAGATAGAATAATTAGCTAATAACACATTTAATTTTTTTGCGAGCTCTTCTGAGCGCTGTATGTCCAGGCCGATAGCGTTTAAATTTTCCATTTTTTGATCGAATTTACGTTGATGATTATTCTCTTTTTATTGGTCTATAAATTTAACTTATTTCGACCAGACTATTGAGCCCAAAGAAAATAATAACTCGAAATTGTGCCATTATCAAGCCCTTCATTTGGGCTATCGGGCAGTCAAGGGCAATATTCATTCAAGGGAAAAAGCTAAGGCCTTCCATTAAATGCCACTGGATAAACCATAGCAGATATAAATGGTTCGAATACTTTTGCAAAAAGTAATACCTGTCAGGTTTCATCCAGCCGACGTTTGTTGTTGGTTGCCTATCAACAAAACCTCACATGTTTGTGGATTAAAATCGATAACTCAGTTCAGGTCCCCAAAAGCTGCTGCGAATGCGCAACTGCCGATCAAAAAAGAGACCGGCCTCCAGTCCGAGGTGCCAGCGCATACCCAAGGCCTTGCGCACCGCGATTTGACCCGGAAAAATAAGTCCTACCTGGTATTGTTCTACCAGGTTAAATCCCCGGTAAGCCCCCTGCTCTTCGTCAAACAAGATCGGATGGTAAAAGCGGTTCTCATCTATGGCCAGACCCATTCCCAAACCAATTTGTCCCTTCAAGCCAAGGGGGAAGGGGATTTTTCTGGTTAAGATAAAGGAAAAGTGATCGGAGTTGACCTCTGCTCTTGTCGGCAAATTTCCGATCAATAATGGAGTCTCAGCCAGGGATTCTCGGAAATATACATTGAAGGAGCGGTTAAATGCCGTACCCATGGCCCATTCCGGCGTATACTCATACGTAAGTCCCAGCGAAACATACCATCCTACTGCGGGCCTTTCATAGCCGTAATCCCGGTTCAGGTTAAAAGATCCCAGGCCCAGCCGGCCATCCAGCTCCTGAGCATGCAAAGCAGAACCCAGGACAAGCATCAGTACAAATAAAACGATTGTTTTGTAAGTCATCTCTAAAAGCGAAAGCGAATTTCGGGCCCAAAATGAAAACCACCGATGGCATAAAATGGGGTAAAAAACACTCCCGATTTCACGCCGATCGTTCCGAAATTGCCCAAGGGTTTGGAAAGGTTGAGCAATAAGGGCATGCTAAAATCCCGGCTAAATAAGGGCAGCCCTGACTGACCATCCCTCTCGTCTGGGTAGCTTGCCAGGAAAAACCCCGGGCCAGATCCCACTGCCAGGTTCCAATCCCCTCCCAAAGGAAAATTCCTTTGCAGAGTCCAATAAATCAGGTGTACCTGCACGGAGGAATTTTCCGGTAATCCCGTTTGACCGCCCTGCTTTGGGGCGTAGGAAAAGGTGCCAAATTGGTAGTGCGATCCTAGCGAAAGCTTGCCGGGAAACCGGTAATCAAAGCTCAGTCCGGTGAAATAGCCCAATCGGGCGGCCTCATATCGTCCATAATCAATGGGCGTGAATAATCCGGCCTGTGCAGCTATCGTATACTGCTGGGCCTGAACACCGGTAACACTTATTCCTGCCGAAAGCAGCAGCAAAACCAGGCTGGTTTTTAAAAATGCGAAAAAAGTAAAAATAGTAGGCACGTAATTTCCAGATTCATTAAATCCCCGTCGGCAGGAATCTTTTCAGTCAATTTAAGATGCAATGTTACGAAAAACCTCGGTGATAAGTTATCCAAACCCTACGATATTTTTTGATAGCGTTTTTCCAAGTCTTTGAGGTCCCGTTCTTCATCAAAATATTTTTTGCCCTGATTCCAGATCATCTCCGCATGTTTTTTTATCGGCTGCTTTTGTTCTGGTGTCTCCGCAAACTTACTGAGGGTAACCATGGCCTCCATTAGCCGGATGATGACTGAGGGACTGTCTTTGGCATACTGCCGGATGGCGTTAAAGGCGGCATCCACCATCCCTTCGAAGGTAAGGATGTCGGTTTGAATTCTCAAGGTTCCTTCTTTGTCCAAGCGATACGCGGTGGGAAACTTGACCCGTGTCAGGTAGGCCAGGCTGCTAATGAGGTTATCGATACAGGAGATGGCAGTATAGGGATCGTTTATGCCAGGGGAGAGGGCTCTTGCCGCAATTTCGACCATTTGGTGAATGGCATGTTCGGCATCCTGCTGAGGGGTTCTTGTTTTTCCACCCAAAAAATGCTGACGCAGTTGGCCCATTGCGTCTTTGTCCAGTTTTTTATTTGAGTATACCTTTGCCAGTTCGAGTCCTTTTACCAAATAACTCCCGGGGCGGTGAAATAGCTCTATGAAAACCTTCTGCTTACTGGCTTCCTCCATCAGTTTATCACTGTCAATGTATTGCAGGTACCCATCAAAGCCACATTCCAGCACCTGAGAAGTGGCATAGTTACTTTTTTCCTTTTCAGGGTTGAGTAAATTGTGATCCGGCTCATTACCCATTTCCTGAGGAAACAAGTGCGTCAGGTTACGAAAGAGTTTTGTGGAGATGTTTCCGATGATATAATCTGCCTGTATGCTGGTCGCCACATGGTGAATAAATACAATAAGTAAAACGATATTGGCGATCGCCATCATCAAGGCAAACGCAACTGAAAACAGTGGGATAAACTGCATGTCTCCGGTATCTTTAACCGTGTTCAAAACAATCAAACAGTAAATAAACAGCGAAACGTAGGTTCCCAGGACGGTTTGATTAATCCGATCATACATGAAATTTTTCACCAGTCGGGGGCCAAACTGGCTGCTGGCCAGGGTAAGGGCCACCAGGGTGATCGAAAAAACCGTTCCCGCCACACCGATCATGGCTGCTGCGATGGTCGTCAGGATGTTTTTAGCAGCATCGGGGCTTCCCGGGAAAAAAAATTCCACCGCACCACTCGGATCAAAATCGGAATAACTGTCTACATAAACCAGCAATACGGCGAAAATGATCCCAATTAATATGATAAAAACGGGAATAAACCAAAAAGTAGACTTAAGTTCGGACCACCAAAACAATAATTTTTTCATGCGTTGAAAGGGAATTTCCTGAAGGAAGTTACCCAAAATACAAGAAATACCTATCCTGGGAAGTAAATTTTAGCCGGAAAAGGTGTGATTATTTTTTCCTGGTAAAAATAGCTACAATAGCAGAGGTAAGTATGCCCATTATCGGAGCACCCACAATGCTCTGTATCATATAATTTCCTTGGGAAAAGTAACCTTCTGCGGCTTCCTGATCCATCTTCCCAGCCTCAACGGCATAGATTCTGGCATTTTCAAGAAAATCGGGTGTAATAAAAGCCAGGGTGAGCCACATGGTGAGTGGTGTTAAAAGGGTAATTACCCCGGTAATGATGAGCCCGGTTATGAAACCTTGCCCATAGGTCATCTTACCCCCGTAGAACGTTTTTCTTTTCTCTAAAAGCCCCAACACGTAAATGGCAATTGAAGGTATCGCAACAAAATTGGTATAGGTAGCGTGCTGATCAATGTGGGTATCATGAAGGCCTGTGATGCGCTCCAATATCATCCAAATAAGACTCATTAGTGCAAAAATGATTCCCCACTTTATTTCAATGCTGTATTTTTTCATTGGGGTTGGGTTAATTCGTAGAGTGAAGGCCAAATGCATTGCCCTCCGTATCCATGCAGATGGAGCAGAATCCATGTTCTCCTATGCGAAATTTGGCTTGCAGCACCTTGCCCCCTGCCTCGGGAACTCTTTTTTCTTCTGTGGAGCAATCCTCACAGGTAAAATACACCAGGGTACCGCCAGCTCCAGGCTGCATATCGGATGATTTTACCAGGGCTCCGCTGGCGTTTGTCGTTCCCTCTACCCAGGGAAAGGCCACCATTTGCATGTCGCCAGCTTCCGTTCCTTCCGGCATCGGCAGTTCGGATAAGGTTTCACCCAGAACGGTAGCATAAAATTTTTTGGCTCGCTCCATGTTTTCCACATAGATCTCAAACCAGTTTACGGGATTCGTATTTCTAGCCATGGCTGTTATAATTTTAGTTTCAGGCAAAGTAAGGTATTGCAGGTAAAAAGTACTTGCCCTATGTCAAGAAATCAATTACCCCTGGCAATTTCTTTACGAATCCGGCTTAGGGAGGTGTCGGTAATTCCCAAAAAAGAAGCGATGTACTTAAGCGGAACCTGTTGAAGGAGTTCGGGCTGCTCCTGCTGCAGGCGTAGGTAGCGGTCTTTGGCCGTTTCGGTGATCATCCGCAGTGCCCGTAATTTATACATCAACAAGGCTTGTGACATCCATTCCCTGCCCCAGGAGGCAAATGCGGGAATTTGATTGAATAAATTATGAAAGCTGATAAGCGGAATTTTCCATACCTGGCAATCGCTGAGGGTTTGGAAGTTTTCTTTGGTGGGTACGCCTAGAAAAAGGGAGGCAACCTCAATGGCAATTTGTCCCCGGCAGGTAAATCCAGTAGTAATATCTTTACCTGAAGGATTAGTAGCAAAAGAGCGAACCATTCCGGAGCCGATGCAATAATAGGCATTGGCATGCTGCCCCTCCTGCAAGAGCATCGTCCCCTTGGATAGCTGCTGGTATTCATGGGCCCGGGCAATTTGCTCCAGATCGCCCGGGGCCAATTCGGGATGCTGGTAAAAATCCTCCACTGAGCGTACCGGGCTTAGTACCTCAGAATGGTAGGTTCCGGCCTTTTCTGAATGAAGTTCAGCACTTGTTCCCATTCCTAATCGATGTTTTCACCTGAAGGAAACAAACCCATTTTCAGTGCCCGCTCCTTCCACTGATTTCTGGCAAGTTCCTGCATGTCCATGACACCATCCGTTTCATCTTGAATCTCCAATCCCAGAAGCGTTTCCAGGATATCCTCCATGGTCACAATCCCTGCCAGCCCCCCATACTGGTCGGTGACCATGGCCAGGTGGTCTCTGGTTTGCATCAGCATTTCCAATACCTCCGGAATCGGATCGCTTATATGTACCACCGGAATTTTTCTTTTCAAGTCTTTAAGTACGTAACCAAATTGGTCCTGAGCCAATTTTTCCAGCACATCATACTTCAGGATGTAGCCGGTGACCTGATCGATCGTATTATCATAAATGGGAATCCGGGAAAATTTTTTAATATTAGGATGAAGCAAAAATTCTTTCAAGCTCATGTTTTCTTCCAGCGCTACCGTTACTGTCCTTGGTGTCATCACATGATCCACCAAAATGGATTGGAATCGGATCAGGTTGTAGATGATTTTGGACTCATTTTCTTCAAGTACTCCATCCCGGGTGGCCATGTTGGTCAAGGCGGTCACTTCTTCACGGGTGGTTTTGTGGGAACCTTCATTCTTAAAAAACCGGGTCAACCACTCCGAAACCTTTACCAGTGGGTAAACAGACAAAATCATAAAATTCAGGACTTTACCCATTACAGGAGCCAGTTGTTTCCAGTAGGTAGCCCCCAATGATTTAGGGAAAATTTCGGAAAACACCAGGATTGCCAGTGTTAATACAGCGGAAATAATTCCAAAGTATGCTTCCCCAAATATTTTAGTTGCCTGAGCCCCTACGCCAGCAGCTCCGACTGTGTGTGCGATGGTGTTGTAACTCAAAATGGCTGAAAGCGGCCGATCTACATTTGATTTTAATTTCTCCAATTCCTTGCCATACCGCTTACCGGACTGTTTCAGGGATTCGATGTAGGTGGGCGTAATACTCAAAAGGGCCGCTTCCAGGGCAGAACACACAAATGATACGCCGATGGCCAGAAATAAATAAATAAATAATAGTAACATTTATATAAGTTGGTTCTTGTTGATTGTTAAAGCCCACTGAACCGGCAAAACCGGATGCCAGCAATGGAGAGGGTAAAGGTACCGAATTTACCAATAGACATACACCTTTCCCGTGCTTTCCCCCGATTCAAGCAACTGATGAGCTGCTGCAATATCTTTTGCCGGAAAAGTAGCTCCTACCTGCGGACGAATTTTCTTTTTTTCCCATAAGGAAACCAGCGCATGTAAACAGTGCCCAATGACATCTACCTGATGATCGGCTACTCGTAGCATGTTGACACCGATGAGACCTTGTGCTTTCATCATCATAAATAGGGGGCTTACAAAACCGGTTTTCATTAAAAAGGCAATGTCGTTTAGCAAATGACTTTTTTGGCCACTTCTAGCCGAACCCCCAAAACAAAATATGCGGCCGCCATGAGCCAGAAGCTTCAGGTCTCTTTTAAAGCTTTTTCCCGCTACCGTATTGAAAATGAGGTTCATCTTACGCTTACCAAATTCTTTTTCGATTGCTTCCGTATAATTCACTTCCCGATAGTTAATAGGAAAATCTACTCCCATTTTTCTCAGATAGTCCACTTTACGCGAAGAACTGCACAATCCCACCACTTTAACGCCCTGGAGCTGGCATAGTTGGGTAAGTGCCGTTCCAACACCTCCTGCACAGGCATGAACCAGCGCAATTTCTCCTTGATGCAAGCGACTCAGGTAATCGGTCATATAATACGCCGTACTGTACTGGGTTGCCAGGGCACAGGCTTCGCCTCCTGGCATTTCCTCCGGAATCTGAGCAAGCGCCCGATAATCCGCTAGCGCAAAATTAGCATAGCCGCCAAAACGGGTAAAGGCAACCACCCGTTTACCCTTAATTTCTTCCGGCACACGGGAACCCGTATCCACTACCTGGCCCACTACTTCGTATCCCGGCACAAAGGGAATTTTGGGAGCCTCCTTATAAAGACCGTTTCGCGCCATCACATCTGCATAATTCAGGCCAAAACCTTCCACTTTCACTACTACCTGAAATTCCTGGGGTTTGAGTTCCGGACCGTCCTGAAGGCGGAAAGCCTCTCCGGCCGCTCCGTATTGAATAATGGCTAGCTGTTGCATAAAAAAAAAGAGTAAAATCAACCTCAATATAGCGTATTTTTAAACAAGAGTAAATAGTAAGCGTGGCTAGCTACGAAATGGCAGCTACCAAACCTCCCGGATTGGTTCTTTTAGGTTACAATCTTCTCGATCAGAAATAGCAATTTAAGGTGTACCATTCGGCAATATTCCGTATTTTTAGAAAACTCTTAAACCACTGATACCATGCATCGATTTAACCGCAGAAAATTTCTAAGCCTTACCGGAATGGCAGGCACAAGCTTGTTTTTGCCTGGGAAAAGTATTGCCAACCCTGCTCTTGCCATGGAATCCGATGAAATCGGCCTTTCCAAATGGGAATTGGAGACCCCTTCTTTATGTTTGGAGTTGGAGGTCATGGAATCCAACTTAAAAAAAGTCCACCAAAAGCTTCAGGGCACGGGGATCGGGGTGCGGCCGCATATCAAGACCCACAAAACCCCCGCTCTTGCCCGTATGCAAATGGAAGCGGGGGCTGTGGGAGTTTGTGCAGCGAAGTTGTCAGAATCGGAAGCCATGTTGGAAAACGGTATCTCGGATGTATTGATGACAGGAGTAAACGTGAGCCCAGGTAAAATTAAAAAAGCCATGCAATTGAGGAAAAAGCACTCCGGATTTATACAGGCGGTGGACAATCCTCAAAATGCTGCTGACCTCCAGGAGGCCGCCCGGGCAGCAGGCATTATCGCCGAAGTGGTCGTGGATCTGGACGTGATCAACCGGTCGGGGGTACCCACCGGCAAACCTGCTCTGGCCCTGGCTCAGCAGGTAGATCGTTCGCCCAACCTCCGTTTTATGGGAATCCTGGCATATGATGGTGGTGCCCAGCATGTCAAAGGGTTTGCGCCCCGAAAAGCCCGGACAGACCGCACCTTTGAGCCGGTGGTGGAAACCTACGAGAGCCTGGTGAAATCAGGCCTTAATGTGGAGATTTTCAGCGGTGCTGGCACAGGTACATACAACATGATGGGGGATGTACCGGGATTTACGGACGTGCAGGTAGGCAGTTATCTATTTATGGATGCCCAGTATATGGCGATTGGAAGTGACCAAAATGATAAGTTATACGATGATTTTGACCCCTCGCTGACGGTCATGACCACTGTCATCAATACCAATCACCCCCATCGCTTAGTCACCGATTCGGGTGCCAAAGCCTTCACCATCAATAAACCCAGCGGGATCGTGATCGGAGAGCTGGATTTTACCTACAATGCCGGTTCTGATGAATACGGTACCGTTACGTATTCCCAGGCCAACCGGGAATATCGCGTGGGGGATAGACTAGAGGTGATTGTCCCTCATTGCGACCCGGTCGTCAATCTGTATGATCGGATTTACGGAATTCGCAGAGGGAAAGTGGAGGTCATCCTACCGGTATTGGCCAGAGGAATGTCCCGGTAGCGGCTGCGCTTCCTATTTTTCCGATCGTTTCTTATTTTGAAATAATAGCCCTTTCGTTTTAGCCTACCAGAGACTCTGGTCAGGCGGTTTTTTGTTTCACTTCTTCGTCTTTGGGCTTAGAGGCGGTCCACATACCCAGCATCATGGCCAGAGACGTAAGAATGATCACCTGAATGATCAGGGAATCATTGGCAACGCTCAGACCAAGACTTGCCGGTATACTCAGGTAGAGCAAAATGGTTACCAGCCCCCTGGGAGCGATAAAAACCAGCGGAAGCAGGTTTATCTTAAACAAGCGCAATACCACTGCGCGAATTAAGAACAAGGCCACCGTGATGGATACGGACCAGATCAGGGTTTCGGTATTGATTAATTCCCTGGTATTAATCAGAAAGCCAAATACAAGAAAAAACAAGGTCCGTATCAGAAAGGTAAGTTCCAGAGTGAGCTCCTTGAATTTCTTAATTTCCTTTTTAAAACTTTTGGTATGCAGGTTTTTTATCACTGACTGGTGCCGGAGTTGGTCCAGATTGCCAATAAACAAGCCAAATAACAAGATAAAGATCAGCGCTGGTAGGTGGTAGAGTTCGGAAATGGCAAAAATCAAGACAATTACCAGAATAATTGGGGCAAATTTGACAGGGTGTTTGATCTTGCTGAGTAGAAAAGCCAGGATAATGCTGGCGAAGAAGGTAATGATCAGGATCATTACGATTTCACCCAGAAAGAATCCAACGGAAGCAGCGCCAATCTTTTCATTTTCTAACAGAAAATTAAAAAAAATAACTCCAAAAATATCAGAAAGGCTGCTTTCATAGGTAACGAATTCCTTGTTTTTTGCCAACAGGTTACTGACGGAAGGGATGGCAATGGCACTGCTGATAATTCCAAAAGGAATGGCATTGAGCAGGGCCGTTTTGAAGTTGACATCGGCAAATTGTACGAAGGCAAATGCCAAAAGAAAGCTAAAGACCAATACCGGAATAATGGCAATAAGCACCGTACGACCTACAAAAGAGACCTTGGACTGGTCGAAATCCAGTTCCAGGGCTCCTTCCAAAACGATTAGTATTAGGCCCAGGGTCCCTAAAAAGGGCAAGACAGTAGAAAGGTCTGGAATCTCGAGCCAAAAGATCTCGGCTAGCTGATTTACTGCCCATCCCAGCGCAAATAGCAAAATAACCGGCGGTATTTTTGTTTTTGACGAGGTAATGTCAAAAAAATAGGCCGAAAGCATTAACACACACAAGGCAATAATAATGGGTAGGGTCATGGATCCTTAATTTGATTCAATAAAGCGGTTGTATTGTTAAACTCACAAAAGTACGGAAAGATTTCCGGCCTTGTATTTCTAAAAATACGATAAACTATGCCAAACAAAAAACCGGGCTTTTTCCCATGGTAGATTTTTGGTTACTTTGGAGTACGATAAACTCCCTGTTTCCCATGAAACGTTTCCTAGGCCTTTGCCTGATTGGCTATTTTCTGAGCATGCCCTTCCTGGTGCCTGCCCAGGACCTGCTGCCGCGAGGCAGCCATCCACCGGCCCTCACTTTTGATCATTTTCCCAGTCGGCAATTTGCCTTTGTTTGGCGAAATTGGAACCTGATAGGGATCGAAAAAATGGCCTCCATGCTAGCATGCGAGCCCTGGCAGGTTCGGGACCTGGCCCAGGCTATGGGATTGGAGGAGGCCAGTCCGCTGTTTCCTGATTACCCGAAACAACTCTACATTACGCTGCTTCGCCGGAATTGGCATTTGCTGCCTTATGATCAGCTAATGGAGCTGACCGGGATGTCTGAAAAAGAAATGGAGTTTGCCCTGAAGGAAGATGATTTCCTTTTTCATAAATTCGGAAGGCTAAAGCCCCGGGTGGAGCGACTGAGTTATTCCATGCCTTCAGCTTCCGAATGGGGAAAAGCGGCGGCCATTTATGCCATTGTGGATGCCCACCTTACCGAGCCCCTTCCCGAAGATCCCCGCTTTTCTTTTATCGATCAGCTGGCCAAAATGGACAATAGCGATGCACCGGAAAACAAAATAAATCCTGAAACGAAAGGTCTGAGATTCATTTATTCCTATTTCGGCGTATTTGGTGATCCCCTACTGGACCCGGAAAGCGACCCTTTTCCGGATGGCCTGCTGCAAAAGCTGGCAGAAAGAGGCGTTAACGGAGTCTGGATGCACGTGGTCTTAAATCAACTGGCACCTAAAGGAAAGCTTTTTCCGGAATTTGGGGATCAGTCCGCTACCCGTCTGAAGAATCTTCGGAGGATTGCCGAGCGTGCCCAAGAATATGGTATTTCCATTTATCTCTATATCAACGAGCCGAGGGCCATGCCTCCCCGGTTTTTTGCCTCCCGGCCAGAAATGGCGGGGATAAGCAAACAGGGACTGACCACCCTTTGTACCAGCAACGAACAAGTGCGGGATTGGATCAGTCATTCTTTAACCCATGTGTTTGAGCAGGTTCCAGAATTAGGAGGTGTATTTACCATCACTGCCTCGGAGAACCTCACCAATTGCGCCTCACATGGGGGAAGGGCTACCTGTCCGCGCTGTAGCAAGCGGCCCTATGCTGACATCATTGCGGAGGTAAACCAGACCATCGCCGAAGGTGTGCATCGCGCCAAACCGGAGGCCCGTGTCATAGCTTGGGACTGGGGCTGGCATGGCCATGGACCTGCTCTGGATGTGATTGAAAAACTACCGGCGGAAGTGGCCCTTATGTCTGTCAGCGAATGGGGGCTTCCCATCGATAGAGGTGGCATTTCTACGCAGGTTTCGGAATATTCCATTTCTGCTGTAGGACCCGGGCCCCGGGCGAGCAGCCATTGGGCGGCAGCAAAAAAGCGAGGGCTAGAAACGGTGGCCAAAGTGCAGTTTAACAATACCTGGGAATTGTCTGCCTTGCCCTGGTTGCCGGTCATGGACCTGGTGGCCAGACATGCCGCTAATCTGACCCGTACCAGGTTGGATGGGTATATGTTGAGTTGGACGCTGGGTTCTTATCCCTCGCCGAATCTGGAAATCGCCCATAAATTTTCATTAAATGCCCATGCCACGGTAGAGCAGGTTTTGGACGAACTGGCCTGGGAAAGGTATGGCCGGCAGGCGGTTCCCCTTATCCGGCAGGCCTGGACGGCATTTAGCGAAGCCTTTCAGGAATTCCCTTATCACCAACAAGTGGCCTATTTAGCCCCCCAGCAATATGGTCCCTCCAATTTATTGTACCTGAAACCCACCGGGTATGCTGCCAGTATGGTGGGTTTTCCCTACGATGACCTGTCGGGCTGGTCCGGACCATATCCGGAGGAGGTATTGGTGCGTCAGTTTGAAAAAGTGGCTTTGGGATGGAAAAAGGGCCTGAATCTATTTCAACAAGCCCTGCATATACCTGGAGTCGGAACGCAGCACGCCCAGATTGCCGAGGATTTGATCCTTGCCAAGGCGGCCTACCTGCATTTTCTGTCGGTGGCCCAACAAGGCCGTTTCATCCTTCTCAGAGAGCAGTGGCTCCAAAATCCCGACCCTTTTGTGTACAGACAACTCCGAACCTTATTGGAGATGGAAATCCACAGTGCCGTACAACTGTATGCCCTGGCCCGGGCGGATTCCAGAATTGGTTTTGAGGCATCCAATCAATACTACTACCTGCCCCAGGACCTGTTGGAAAAAATTATTAACTGCGAACACCTGCTAGGAGAACTGGCCCAACAGGCGAAAGAAAAGTTGGGTGAGTTTTGAGGCAGTAGGAGCCATATGTGAGCTGCTTCTCAAAACGATGTTTAGCCTATCGGCTGAATGGTGGTGATAGGTTTTTGCAAATGATACCGGTCATCCTGAATGGAATAAGATAAATCAATATTGATTCAAATAATCGTGGTATTGTTTTTCATCTTCAAAATGGAGCCATTTCACAAATCTGAAATCAGATCGTTTGTTGGTCCCGGATGACTTTTGTACCAATTCTAAGATATCATTGACTTGGGAATTGAGGTTAATAAAGGACATAAAAAAGCCCGTCGAAATGACAGGCTTTTCATTTTATATAAACAGCTTGGCTCAAATAGCCCATGCTTTATCTCCCTTATTGTATTCCATACAAGGGTCGTACCTGCCGGGAGTCTCTATATAGCGCAGGGCCTGAGTGGCACCCACTTCTGAGGTAAAATATCCCAACAAGGTCAGGTCTTTGATCATAAGGATGTAATTAGAGCCTGTGTTTTCTTCGGGATTTTGCTGCATTGCCTCCTTGTTAAGCTTATTTAAGAAAGCAGTCCGTTCGGCTACCGCAGCATCCATAAAGGCCGTTCCGGTTTCCGATTTGAAATCACTTTTCAAGCTGTTCAGGCCATTGATAAAGGACTTTTGCTGTTCTTCCGTATACGTATCCTTGACCATCATGGCCATAAAGGAACCGATACCCGCTGCTTTGGCACCCGGCGTATCCGTCTCGGGAATGATGGCTTCTCCGATTTCATCCATGTATGCGATTTCTTCCTCGGAAAAATCCAATCCTTCTATTTGTTTTTCGGGGGCGCATCCGGTTAGGATGACGTTGGCTCCGACCATGGTGCCCCCCATCATGAGCACCACGCTTTTCAGGGCTTCTCTTCTATTCATTACAGTCATAACGATTTCTTTTAGGGATTTACAAATTTCCTTTTTTCAGTTCTTCCACAGCAAAGCTTGCTGCTCTGGCAGTCATGGCCATATAGGTCAGGGAAGGGTTTTGTGCGGCAGCCGAAGTCATTGCGGAGCCGTCGGTCACAAACACGTTTTTCGCATCCCAGACTTGATTATTGCCATTTAAAACGGAGGACTTGGGATCTCTTCCCATCCGTGCCGTACCCATTTCATGAATGCCCTGTCCAAAGGTATATCCCCGGTCATAGGTAGAAACATTTTTCACCCCTGCTGCTTCCAACATTTCGGCGGCATCGTTCATCATGTCTACCCGCATTTTCGTTTCGTTTTCGCGAATCTCGGCATCCATTTCCAATACGTACATGCCCCACTTGTCCTTTTTGGTTTTGCTAAGCTTGATGGTATTGTCATGGTAAGGGAGGATTTCTCCGAACGCCGTCATTCCAATGGTCCAGGCTCCTGGCTCGGTAAGTTCGGCCTTTAGTGGTGCTCCGAAATCCAATTCGGCCACGGTGCGGCTCCATCCCTGTCGGCTGGCACCTCCCTGGTACCCAAAGCCTCTTAGGTAATCCCGGCTTTCATCGCCTGTGTTTCGGTAGCGGGGAACGTAAAATCCACCCGGCCTTCTTCCAAAATAATATTTGTCTTCGTATCCTTCGATGGTACCGTTTGCTCCCAAACGAAAATGGTGATCCATCACATTGTGTCCCAATTCTCCTGAACTGCTTCCCAGGCCTTCTGGCCAGATGTCTGTGGCAGAACGCATCAATACAGCAGTGGAGTTGAATGAAGAAGCACAGAGAAATACGATTTTTGCATCGAACTCGATGGTCTCATTCGTCTCGCCATCCAGAATTTCCACTCCGGTAGCTTTTTGGCTGTCTTTGTCATAGATCACCCGGGTTACAATAGACCAGGGCCTCAATGTAAGATTGCCTGTAGCTACTGCCGCCGGAAGGGTGGAGGATTGGGTACTGAAGTAACCTCCAAAGGGACAACCCAAGGAACATTTATTCCGGTACTGACAACCAGGCCTACCGGGTAGGGGCTGCGTAATATTTGCCACCCGGGCATTGGTCATCAACCGGGAACCTCCAAAGTGATTTTTTAACCGGTCGGCGACATCTTTTTCCACACAGTTTAAAGGAATGGCAGGCATAAATTCGCCATCAGGAAGTATTTCCAGACCGTCCTTGTTTCCGGAGATGCCGGCAAACTTCTCCACATAACTGTACCAGGGAGCCAGGTCCTTGTACCGAATGGGCCAATCCACAGCAATGCCCTGCTTGGCGTTTGCTTCAAAATCAATATCTGCCCAGCGGTAACTTTGCCTTCCCCAAAGGAGGGAACGCCCTCCCACCTGATATCCCCGGAACCAGGTAAATGGTTTCTTTTCTATATAAGGTGAATCGTCTTCGTGGGCCCACCAGTCCAGATTGAGTTCATTCAGCACGTAATCCCTCCGTAAATTGGGATGGTTTTCCAACATTTCGATGGTTCTTCTTCCTCTGTGAGGAACTTCCCAGGGAGCCTTGGTAGCATTCTTATAATCCTGCACGTGTTTTACGTCAGGACCTCTTTCCAGAAGAAGGACTTTAAGACCCTTCTCCGTGAGTTCTTTCGCCGCCCATCCGCCGCTGATTCCAGAACCAACGACTATAGCGTCATAACTTTGATTAGCCATATACTTGAATTGTTTATTTTAGGTATTGCAATAATATTGATATTTTTAAAGAAACCGTTTGATTTATTCCTTTTCCTCTTTTTCAATTCAGCTATTTATAAATACTCTAAATTACGTGCTGTTCCTTTCACTCTGTAGATAACTCCCTGGATTGCTGAATGTTTTTCTTATCGCGTCGCAACTCATTTGCCCTTCTGAAGTCGTTGTCCTTGAAGAAAAGCATGAAGAAGATTGTAACGGCCAGGGCGATTCCTGCTGGGATAAGCCAGATGTTTTGCCATTGGTGATTTTCGCCATCAAAGTACACATCCGAAACGATTCCGGCAATCCAAAAGCCTATCAACATGCCGATGCCATAGGTGGCCAGCGTGATCAGTCCCTGGGCGGCACTCTTGTATCGCGGTCCGGCCTTCGAATCGGTGTAAATTTGTCCCGAAACGAAGAAGAAGTCATAGCATATTCCATGCAGGGCAATGCCAATGATTAGCAAGTAAGTGCCCTCTCCGGCATCTCCAAATGCGAAGAAAACATAGCGAACCACCCAGGCCAGCATGCCGACAATCAGTGTGGTCTTCAAGCCAAACTTTCTAAAAAAGAAGGGCATGAGAAGTAGAAAAAGCACTTCCGAGACCTGCCCGATGGTCATTTTGCCGGTAGGATTTGAAAGACCTACCTCGGACAGGAAGGGATTGGCATTTTGATAATAAAAGGCCAGCGGGATGCAGATCAAAACGGAGGAGAGAAAGAATATGGCAAAATCCCGGTCCTTAAGTAGTTTTAAGGCATCTAATCCCAGAAGTTCGGATACCGATTGTTTTTCGCCGGTTTTAGTGGCAGGAGGAGTGGCTGGTAGGGTAAAAGCAAACAGGCCAAGAACCAGTGAAGAAATGGAGGCCATCAGGAAGGTGTTCCGGAGCAATCCCTCCCCGATAGCTCCCGGACTGTCCCAAATGAAGAAATAACTAATCATCAAACCCGAAGCAATCCAGCCGATGGTCCCCCATACCCGAATGCTGCTAAATTCCTTCGAAGGATCCTTCATTTGACTAAAGGACACCGAGTTGGCTAGGGCCAGGGTAGGCATGTAGATTAACATATATGCCAAAACAAAGGGATAGAAGGAGGCAAAGCTGTCCGCTCTAAACATGAGGAACAGCAGGAGTGCTCCCAGCAGGTGCAAGATGCTGAGGATTTTTTCTGCATTAAAAAAACGGTCTGCAATCAACCCAATGATAAAAGGAGCAATGATGGCTCCAAAGGATTGTGTGGAAAAAGCAGCCGCAAGCTGGGCACCGTTTGCTTCCAGGTTATTTCCCAAGAAAGTACCCAGCGTAACGTACCAGGAGCCCCAGACGAAAAATTCCAAAAACATCATCAGTGAAAGCTTAAATCGGTTGGTAGTTGTCATGTTGTAACGGGATTTCGTTTTTTTGGGAGCAAAGCGGCTTTTACCGCACTTCAAACTATTCTGGGAAATATTTAAATTTAAGCCAATTTAATGTAAATTTATCACTTCAGAAAGTAGGGGAGCCACATCTCGGTGGGCAGAATAGTCCCTGAGAGCCGGTGTTATTTCTCCTATCTTCTTAGAAATATAGATGTTAAAACCGAACTTTAAAAACCAAAAAACCAAAGATTGGAATAATGAGCGACAGAAAACTTAAAATGGGTATGATCGGTGGTGGTCCGGGCTCCTTTATTGGGGCGGTGCATAGAATTTCCGCGGCCATGGACGGTATAATAGAACTTGCTGCCGGAGCCTTTAGCAGCAGTCCTGAAAAATCCGCAGAAACCGGAAAGGAATTATTTCTACCTGCGAGCCGCGTCTACGGCTCTTACGACGAAATGTTTGAAAAGGAAAAACAATTGCCGGAAGAAGAGCGGATAGATTTCGTTGCCATCGTTACCCCCAACCATGTGCATTTTGATCCCACCAAAAAAGCCCTGGAAAATGGTTTTCACGTGGTGCTGGACAAGCCCATGACCTTTGATTACCAGGAAGCTAAAGAACTTAATAAGATCATCGAAGAAACCGGACTATTGTTTTGCCTGACCCATACCTATACAGGTTATCCCATGGTAAAAGAGGCTCGTCACCTAATCGCTACAGGGGTTTTGGGAGAAATCCGAAAAGTATATGTGGAATACCCGCAGGGCTGGTTGTGGACCTCTCTGGAAAAGACAGACTACAAGCAGGCCATTTGGCGGACTGATCCGTCTAAAAGTGGCATTGCCAATTGCATGGGGGATATCGGTACCCATGCCTTTAATTTGGCAGAATATGTGAGCGGCCTGAAACTTACCAAATTATGTGCAGACCTGAACATTGTGGTAGACGGCAGAACCCTGGATGATGACGGAGCGGTGTTGCTCAAATTTGATGGCGGTGCTTCGGGAGTACTGATGGCAACACAGATAGCCACCGGTGCCGAAAACAATATTAAAATCCGGGTGTTTGGTAATAAGGCAGGGTTGGAATGGGAACAGGACAATGCCAACACCCTTATCGTAAGGCATCCGGAAGCACCAGACCAAATTTATCGTACCGGTGGAAACGTTCCTTATTTGTCTGCTAACGCTATGGAGAATCTGCGTACTCCCGGAGGCCATCCGGAAGGTTACCTGGAGGCATTTGCCAACTTGTACCGGAATTTTGCCCGGTGTTTGTATGCAAGAAAAAATGGGGAGACCCCTAAAGCGGAATGGGAAGACTTCCCGGGAGCTGAAGATGGACTCCGGGGCATGGCTTTTGTGGAACATGTAGTGAAAAGTGGGAAATCTAATGAAAAATGGACTAAATTTGAACTTTAAAAAATAATAACCCTTATGAAAACCATTAAAGGACCCGCCTTATTTTTGGCTCAATTTGCGGATGATACCGCACCTTTTAATAACCTGAAAGATATCTGTACCTGGGCTGCGAGTATAGGATACAAAGCCGTTCAGATCCCCACCTGGGATGCCCGGCTGATTGACTTGAAAAGAGCGGCTGAAGACATGGAATATGTAAAGGAAATCAAGGCGACCGTGAAAGAAGCGGGTGTCGAGATTTCTGACTTTTCAACTCACCTGCAAGGGCAGTTGGTGGCGGTTCATCCCGCTTACAACGAACTATTCGATGCGTTTGCTCCTGCCGAACTAGCCGGGGATATGAAAGGGAAGCAGGAATGGGCCGTTCAGCAATTGATGTGGGCCGCCAAAGCTTCTAAAAATTTCGGTATGAATACGCATGCCACGTTTAGTGGCGCGCTGATGTGGCACACGGTTTACCCATGGCCCCAGCGTCCTGCCGGTCTTGTGGACACCGGTTTTGAAGAACTGGCCAGAAGGTGGCTTCCCATTCTGGATGAATTTGATAAATACGGAGTGGACGTATGTTATGAGTTGCATCCGGGAGAAGACCTACACGATGGGGTTACGTTCGAATTATTTCTGGAAAAGGTAAATCACCACAAACGCGCAAATATCCTGTACGATCCCAGCCATTTCGTTTTACAATGCCTGGACTATGTATCTTTTATCGATATCTATAAAGATCGGATCAAAATGTTTCACGTCAAAGATGCGGAGTTTAATCCCACCGGTAGGCAGGGAGTCTACGGAGGATATTCCAGTTGGGTAGAAAGGGCCGGAAGGTTCCGTTCCCTTGGAGACGGACAGGTAGATTTTAATGCGATTTTCAGTAAATTATCGCAATATGGCTTTGATGGATGGGCTGTACTCGAGTGGGAATGCGCTTTGAAACACCCTGAAAACGGAGCCATCGAAGGGGCTAAATTTATAAGTGAAAAAATCATCCGGGTGACGGAAAAAACGTTCGATGATTTTGCCTCGACGGGAGCCGACGAAGGGTTGAACAAAAAAATATTAGGAATCAATTAATCTATTTTATAACAAACAATGAAGTTAAATCTTAAGTTAAGCCTGGCCCTCATTGCGGGTTCAATGATGGCCGTATCTTGTGGTGGTTCTGGTAGCAACAGCTCCGAGTCCACTTCTTCTTCTAATCCGCCTCCGGCCCCTGAGCCTGCTCAGGAAATCAGTCTGGAGGAAAAGTATAAAGACGATCCCATTTTCATACGGGGAGTGGAGTTGATGAAGCAAAACGACTGTCCAAGTTGCCACATGATCGAACGAAAAATTGTAGGTCCCTCTTATTCTGATGTGGCAGAGAAGTACGAATCTACCGATGAGAATGTAGAAATGCTTGCCAGTAGGGTTATCGCTGGTAACGTGGGCGTTTGGGGTGAAATACCCATGCCAGCTCATCCGGCACTGTCCAAAGAGGACGCCGAAGACATGGTAAGGTACGTACTATTGCTAAAAAAATAAGTTTATGAACAAAGTGTCTTTATCACTGGCGATGTGTTCACTGGCAGTTTGGGGCTGTGGCCCTTCCTCTCAGGAAAACACTGCTGAAGAAACGATAGAAGAAATTATTGTGACAGAAGAAGAATGGATTAGTTTATTTGACGGCAACAGCCTTACGGGTTGGACGGGTTATGGTAAAGACCAGCCTGGAGAGGCCTGGGAAGCATCAGATGGAGTCCTTTATTTTAATTCTGAAAAGAAAGAAGAAGGAGCCAGTGGAGGTGATTTGGTAACCAAGGAGACCTTCGGTGATTTCCATTTTGAGATTGAGTGGAAAATTTCGGAAAATGGAAACAGCGGGATCATGTTTCACGTGCAGGACAACGGTGAATATGGGGCTCCTTATTTTACCGGCCCTGAATACCAGTTGCTGGATAATGAGGGCCATCCGGATGGAGAAATTGTAACGCATCGTACCGGAGACCTGTATGACCTGATCGAATCCACTGAGGAAGCTGCTAATCCGGTAGGAGAATGGAACAAAACCGAAATCGTAGTAGAGGACGGCCAGTTGCAGTTTTTCTTAAATGGCGTGAAGACGGTGGAAACCACGCTTTGGGATGATCAATGGAAAGCCATGGTGGCGGAGAGCAAGTTTGCCCAATGGGAAGATTTTGCTACCTTCAAGGAGGGTAAAATCGCCTTGCAGGACCATAATGACGATGTCTGGTTCCGAAATATCCGAATCAAACGTTTGTGATTTTAGAATTTGATAAGAGTAAAAAAGCCGCTGATTTTAGCGGCTTTTTTTATTGGAATGAAAATAATATTTCGCAATCGTTTTTCCATTTTGGTAAAAAATCCCCCTGTTTCCCCCTTGGTAAGGGGGAGTTAGATACGTAGGACCTAAAGGTCACGGTATTACCGCTGGATTTAATCAGCACTTCAGCTATTCCCCCTTTTTAAGGGGGCAAGGGGGATTTTTACAAGCATTTCTAAATGTTTAGCTCAAAAACCTGTATGAGGAACTCCATTTTTATCTTCCCAATCATCCATAAATGCTCCAATTTCCTGAAGAACAAAAGGCATGGATTTCTTAACTTCGGTATCTAGAAACCTGAGAAAACGTAAACCCTTGTTTTCCAAAATCAATTGCCTGTTTTGATCCTCTACGACAGATTCAGCATAAAAGTGGCTACCCCCATCAATCTCAATTACCAATTGCAATTTCCTGCAGTAGAAGTCTACAATATAATTTCCCAGCGGTTTTTGCCTGTTGAATGCATACCCTCGAAATTGACTTGCCCTTAACTTTTTACCAAAGTAAAACTTCGGAAAGGGTAGCATGAGATCTCAATTCTCTTGAGAATTCTTTCAAATTCTTGTTGTAAGGGACAAATCGCATGAAATAATTTAAAAATTATCGCTTAAAATTCCAGGGTTTTTTTCTTTAAAATTGGGATAAAGGTAAAAATAATATTTGGCGATCGTTTTTCCATTTTGGTAAAAAATCCCCCTTTTTCCCCCTTGGTAAGGGGGATTTGAAAACGTAAGGATTTAAAAGCACGGAAATACCGCAGGATTTGCTCAGCCCTTTGCAATGGCACCAATTCAGCTTTAAGCTGCCATTCAGCAATTCCCCCTTTTAAGGGGGCGTAGGGGGATTTTTACGCACATTTCTAATTGTTTAGCTCAAAAACCACCACTACTCCTGGATTTTCTATATAAACACCAGAAGCCGCTGATTTCAGCGGCTTCTGGTACGTATGTAATTAAAAGAACTTTATAATTTTAAGCCACAATGGCTTCCAGAATCTTATTCAAGGTAGCACTGGGACGCATCAATTTGGAGGTCTTGTCTCCATCCGGCCGGTAATAGCCTCCAATGTCCATGGGTTTACCCTGAGCTGCAATCAACTCCTCATTGATGGCTTTTTCTTTCTCTACCATCTCTTTGGCCACCGGTGCAAATATTTTTTTCAATGCTTCGTCATCTTCCTGATTGGCCAATGCCTCAGCCCAGTACATGGCCAGGTAGAAATGACTGCCTCGGTTATCCAGTTCATTTACTTTTCGGGAAGGAGACTTGCCTTTTTCCAGGAATTTGGCGGTAGCCTGGTCCAGGGTTTTTCCAAGGACCTTTGCCCGCTTGTTATCAAACGTATCCCCCAGGTGGTCCAGAGAAACTGCCAATGCCAGAAACTCTCCCAGGGAATCCCACCGGAGATGGCCTTCTTCTACAAATTGCTGCACATGCTTGGGAGCAGATCCGCCTGCCCCTGTTTCAAACAATCCTCCGCCATTCATCAAGGGAACAATGGAAAGCATCTTGGCACTGGTTCCCAACTCCAGAATGGGAAACAAATCGGTGAGGTAATCCCGCAGCACATTTCCCGTAACGGATATGGTATCTTTTCCAGCTTTGATTCTTTCCAGAGAGAATCTGGTTGCTTCCACCGGAGACATGATCTGGATGTCCAATCCACTGGTGTCATGGTCTTTCAGGTATTTTTCTACCTTTCGGATCAATTCCGCATCATGCGCCCTGTCTTTGTCCAGCCAGAAAATAGCAGGAGCTCCGGTGGCTCTTGCACGGTTAACCGCCAGCTTCACCCAATCCTGAACGGGGGCATCTTTTACCTGGCACATTCTCCAGATATCCTCTTTCTCTACCGGATGTTCCAAAAGTATCTTTCCATCCATATCCGTTACGCTTACGGTTCCGTCGGCTGGAATTTCAAAGGTCTTATCGTGAGAGCCGTATTCTTCCGCTTTCTGAGCCATTAAGCCCACATTGGGAACCGAGCCCATAGTGGTTGGATCAAAGGCACCATGCTTCTTGCAAAAATCTATGGTTTCCTGGTACACCCCTGCATAGGAGCGATCCGGGATGATGGCCTTTGCATCCTGCAGTTCGTTATTTTTGTTCCACATCTGGCCGCTGGTACGGATCATCGCAGGCATGGAAGCATCAATGATCACATCGCTGGGCACGTGCAGGTTGGTGATGCCTTTATCCGAATTGACCATGGCCAGGTCGGGGCTTTCGGCATAACAGGCCTCGATGTCTGCTTCTATGGCCTTCTTCTTATCGGCAGGCAATTGGTCCAGGGCGGACACGACGGCGGCAAATCCATTATTGGGATCAACACCCAACTGCTTCAAGGTGTCGCCGTGTTTTTCAAATACGGGTGCAAAAAAGACGGTTACCGCATGCCCAAAGATAATCGGATCGGACACCTTCATCATGGTCGCTTTCAGGTGCAGCGAAAACAACACGCCTTGTTTTTTTGCTTCTTCTTTCTGTTCCAGAAGGAACTTTCTCAATGCTCCGGTGCTCAAAACAGCGGCATCAATTACCTCGCCGGCCTGCAAGTCCAGCTTTTCTTTCAGAACCTTCTTGGTGCCGTCTTCGGAGGTCCATTCTATTTTTACCGAAGTAGCTTCCTGAATGGTGAGGGATTTTTCACTTCCATAAAAATCCCCCTCTTCCATACTGGAAACATGGGTCTTCGAACTTGATTCCCATTTGCCCATGCTATGCGGATTATTTCTGGCAAACTGCTTTACCGCCTGTGGTGCCCGTCGGTCAGAGTTTCCTTCCCTTAAGACCGGGTTGACGGCAGAGCCCTTTACTTTGTCGTATTTGGCCCGGATGTTTTGCTCCTGCTCGTTTTTAGGATCATCTGGGTAATCCGGAAGCGGGTATCCCTGAGATTGCAGTTCCTTGATCGCGGCTTTTAATTGGGGCAGGGAGGCACTGATATTGGGTAGTTTGACAATGTTGGCCTCGGCTGTTTTGGCAATATCTCCTAATTCCGCCAGGGCATCGTTGATTCGCTGATCGGCCTTTAAAAATTCCGGAAAGGTGGCGATGATCCTACCGGAAAGGGAAATGTCCCGGGTTTCTACGACCACGCCTGCCGAATCGGTGAAAGCTTTGATGATGGGCAGGAAAGAATAGGTAGCCAGGGCCGGTGCCTCATCTGTAAGGGTATAAAGAATTTTTGGGGTTTTATCACTCATTATGTTTTGATTTCGTTAAAAATGAACGCCTGATTCAATTGAAGGGCTAAAATACGAAAAAAAACCGTATTAAAAGACCGCTGATATAGAATGAAACAAATTTGCTGGTGTATAACATTAATGCCCCGCGACCGTTATCTCTACCAAATTAGATAGGGGGATGACAACATACTTGAGCCTTTTTTTGTGGTTTTGTTTTGGGGGACTTGCCGCCAGCGATTCGAACTATTTTCAGGGTTCAGTGGAGGAAAAGCAGCTTTTTGAAGCCATTAACGGTTACCGGGAAGGCCGGGGCTTGCCTGCCGTTCCACTATCTCCCGCCTTAAGCAAAGTAGCCAAGGCTCATGCCCGGGACCTGATGGATAATTACCAACCCAGCAAACGCTGCAACCTGCACTCCTGGTCCGACAAGGGTGCCTGGACAGATTGTTGTTACCGGGACAATCATAAAAACCCTGAATGCATGTGGGATAAACCGAAGGAAATAGCCGGATACGAAAGTCCGGGCTATGAGATCGCTTATTGGCATTCCGCCGCTGCCACTCCCGAAGAGGCCTTAAAGGTATGGACAAAAAGCCCGGGTCACCATGCCGTACTGGCCAACCTGCCTCCCTTTAAGGCAGCGACCTGGAAAGCCATGGGTGTAGGTATTTATAAGCAGTATGCGGTAGTTTGGTTTGGGGAGATGGAGGATATTCCATAAAGCCTTATAAAAAAAGTGCACCACAGATAGCTCAGATTACCATAGATAAAAAACGGCGCTGGGTGAAGTATGCCACTTCACCCCGCTATCTCCGAAGTCATAAACAGAAAGGAACCGTCCAAAAGCCATTTGCAATGGCTAAACATGCACGCTTCCAGAAATGATTTTTTTAACGGTTTGTCCCTAGGACCCGGCATTAAAAACGCCTCGCTGGAGTATATAAAATGATAAAAGGGATGTACATACAATCTACACCCAGCTCGAGTTGCCAGTTGTAAGGTTGGTGCAGGTAGCATTGATGCCGACTTTGCTGAAACGGAAGTGGCGTTGGAGAACAAGCAGATTACCACAACAGAATATTTCTACTATTAGAGACATTTAAATAAATTGAAAATTATTTTTTCAGGCAAAATAATGTGCATGATGAACAAAGTCAGTTCCAAAACCCCTAAAAGAAAAGATTATGACAACCTACACCATGCTTATTGAAAATGCAGGCCCCACATGGCCCCGGAAAGGTAGAACTTCTATGTAATTTTTCGACGAAGCAACAGACCAGGATCGATTCCGGAAATGATAAGATAGCCTCTACCCGACAGAATGTCTGTTGTGAACCAATCGGCCGTGAAACAACAGAGAGGTCCACCCAGATTATATTATTGGAAGATCCCTTAAATGCCCTTATATACCTTATATGGTTCCAAATTTTTTAACTATATCCTATATAGATCTCTAACTGAATTCCTTGACTTGTACGTTTCCGAAAACGATTTTCTTTACTGATGGTCTATGGTATCCGGCATTTCAAATGGCTCGGACTTTATACATAGATGGATATTTGGGATGTAGATGCATTCTACACCTCGTCTGGGATGGAATATGTAGTGGCTTGAGCCTGCTTTCAATTAACCCAAATTAATAGACCACGAAGGATTTATGCTGTAAAATACTCCTCCTGATTTGATTTTTTAGTACTTTAGGAGACTATAAAAAACAGATCATGAAACACTTAAACCTTCAGGATTCGACACATGACCGGCGTAATTTTCTTAAAAAAGCGGGTCTGGGAGTAGCAGGCCTGGCATCCTTTCAGGCAGCATCGCTGGCAAATTCCCGGCATTCAACAAGCCAATCAAAAAAAGTGGAATTGGCCATTGCCACGATCACCTGTGACGGTTTTGGGGATGAAAATTTTGAAAAAGCATTTCAAGTCATTCCTCAACTTCCCTTTAAAAATGTTGAGTTCAACTGCTGGTATGGCCGTAACCTTACCCCTTCGGGCATTGGCAGCATACAGCAACGCTGCTACGAACATGGCTTGACCCCCATCTGTGTGCAGGGCAGTTCCTTTGGGGCAGAAGGAAACATCGTAAAGGATGTTGCCCATAAACTATGGCTGATGGAAGCCGCAAAAAAACTCGGGTGCCGCCGGGTCAAATGCACCGGAGCAGGCCGAGGGAAAGCGGGGGGTCCCGAAGCCGTGGTGGAAATCGTGCGGGAATTAGCTCCCGCAGCAGAAGAAATGGATGTACTGCTCCTGCTGGAAAACCACGCCAATAACAACATCGAATTCATTGAGGATTATGAGAAAATATTTGATGCCATCAATTCCACCCATGTAGGGATGTGTATGGACAACGCTCACTTCAATGGCTCCAACGTGGACCTGATGGAAGTGGTAGAAAAATTCCACGAAAAAATCCTCCACATCGACATCAAAGATACCGAAAAAATGGGCGTACATAAAGTCGTCAATTTTGGAGAAGGAGTCACCGACAACGATGGGGTGATTCAAAAGATGCTGGACTATGGCTATGAAGGCTACCTGCTGATCGAAATGGCCCCTCCCCTGAATGAAACTACCCTGGTAAAAGATCTCACGCGTGCTTACCAATTATTCGAAAAATACCAGAAATAGTGATTGCTTTATACCATCATCCGTCAACACTAGTTGCGTTTTAATGAATAAAATCCTGTCAAAAAAATAGGAAAGCGTAAAACCTGTCAGGTTTAATCTTCTCAACGTTTATTATTGGTTGAAAACCAAAAAAACCTGACAGGTTTCCGAATTTCAAATAGCAATAAAACACTTTCAAAAGAACAAAGGACACCCCTTATGCATATAAAAACCCCAGACCTGTTCCTAGTTGCATTTTTCATTTTATGGGTACCTGTTATTTTCTCCTGTGAAAACAGTAAGGTAAAAAATGAGCCCATGGTAGTGGACGGCGTTACCATTTTGGACGAGCGGCTGGAATTGACCCTCATGAAGCAGGATCCGGAAATTGTCACGCCTATAGGCATTGCCGTGGATGAAAAAGACAGGGTATATGTCTTGGAATCCCATACCCATCTGCCACCTAAAGACTACCAGGGTCCGGACCATGATCTCATCAAAGTATATGAGGACAGCAATGGAGATGGGAACTGGGACAAGGAGTCCGTCTTTGCGGAAGGTTTATTTGAGGGTTTGAATATCGCTTTTTCTCCGGAAGGGCATTTGTATGCGGTTACCTCCAAAGAGGTCTGGAAATTCTATGATGAAGACGGGGATGGGGTCAGCGAAAGAAGCGAAAAACTGATGGCTTTTACCAAACCCAAACAGGTTTACGCACATGCGGCGATCTTGAGTATTACCTTTGACAACGAAGGCTGGATGTACATCGGCAGGGGAAATACCGGAGCAGCCCATTGGATTTTTCAGGGCAGCGACGGAAGGGAAGTTTCAGGGTATGGAGATGGCGGCAATATCCTTCGTGCCAAAACGGACGGGACGGAACTGGAAATATTTTCTACGGGATATTGGAATCCTTTTGACCTGAAGTTTGATAACTACGGTCGCTTGCTGGTAGCCGACAATGACCCGGACAGCCGGGGTCCCAATCGGCTGGTACATGCGGTAAAAGGCTCCGACTTTGGCTACCAATCGCTGTTTGGCGGAAGCGGTATCCACCCTTACCTGGCTTGGAATGGTGAATTGCCTGGAACCCTACCCTATGCTGTTCCTTTGGGTGAATCACCGTCAGGACTGCTGAATGCCAACCTGGCCAGACTACCTCAAGATTATGATGACCAAATGCTTTGCTCCATTTGGGAAGAGAGCAGCATCGTCCGGATTGCCCTGGAAGAAAAGGGGCTTTCTCTGACCGGGTCCACCGAAGTGATTTTACAAGGGGGCGAAGATTTCCGACCAGTGGCTTTTGCTGCTGACAGTAAGGGCAATATCTTTTTTACCGATTGGGTGGAAAGGGTATATCCCAATCACGGGAAGGGTAAAATATGGAAACTTTCAGCAAAAGAAAATACAGAGAGTTTGGCACAAAGTAGCCTGTACGATACCCCTATAGCCAACGAAAAGGTGAAGCGGTTAAACCTATTGCTTTCAGACTCGACTAATTTTGATCAGCATTTCAAAAACCTCCAATCCAATGATCCCTTTGTAAGACATACTGCGGTGATGGGTTTAAGCAGGGAGGTGCACCGGGAAAAACTGGCGCAGGCACTAGAAAATGAATCTGCGGAAGTGCGACTGGGCGTAATGCTGGCTTTAATGGATTCGAATCATCCCGATGGGGCAAAGCTTGCAGGGCAATTTCTGGAAGATCCTGATCCTGAAATAAGAAGAATGGCACTGATATGGATCGGCAGTCACGGACTGGCATCCCAAAGGGAAAACCTGGAGCTGGCACTTATGGCCGGTGATTTTACACCCCAATTGTTCGAAACCTATCTGGAAACGGTAAAACTCCTGGAACCTGAATTTCTGAATGCATTCAATAAAAAAGAGGAAGAAATCTCCAAGCGGATCCCTTTAAAATTGCCGGATGAATTCATGGCGGGAATAGTCCGTGATCCCTCCAATCCTTCTCAAATGAGAGCCTATGCCCTTCGGTATCTCGAAGATCCGGCCGATCAGAAGGAACTTCTGCTGGAATTTTTTTCCCAAGAGAAAGAGGAAGACCTGCAATTGGTAATTATCCAGACCCTGGCCAATGTACCTGATCCACAGGTGGCGGATGCCCTGCTTCAGGTCAGTTTATCAGTAAATAAACCCATCAACCTACGGGCAGAATCCTTGTCAGCACTCTCCAGGCAGCCTCAGGAGGTTTGGAAAGAGGTAATTCCATTATTGGATGTTTCCAGTGAAAACCTGGCCATAGCTGCGGCAAGGTACCTGCGGGACAAGAGCGGGGAGGAGGAGGTAAAACAAGCCATGGAGCGGGTCTTGAATGATGGCAGCAGTTGTGACAGTGAAGGCCTGCGGCAGCAGTTGATGCTGGCCTTGTATCAGGATACGGGAAAACGACCTGATCCTGAGGAGTTGGACGAGTGGGAATCTCTGTTGGCGGGTCCGGCCGATCCGGATCGGGGCAGGAGGGTATTTTATTCCAACACTTCGCTTTGCTCCACCTGCCATGTGGTGGAAGGCCGGGGGGGAGACCTGGGACCCGACCTGAGCAATGTAGGCAAATCGAAGGACAGAAAAGGTTTGATCAGCTCCATACTTTTGCCTTCGGAAGAAATGAGTCCGGAATGGCAAGGTTGGTTCATTGAAATGAAAGATGGTACCCGATATGATGGCCGGCAAATAGATGTGGGTTATGATGATATCAAGTTGTATACCCAGGCGAAAGGATTTATACAGGTAAAGAAGGCGGACATTGCGGCATATGGCATGGCCGAACGTTCATTAATGCCTGCAGGTTTGGAGCAGCGGCTAAGCAATCAGGACCTGAAGGATTTGTTGGCTTTTCTGGAAAGTCAATAGCTCTCCTTTTCGTTGGGAAAATCTTTTGCTTTTACATCTTTGATATAATTGCTGACGGCATCGTGCATGGTGCTGCGAATGTCTGCATATTGCCGGAGAAACCTGGGCTGAAATTCCTGGGTGATGCCCAGCATATCATGCAGTACCAATACCTGTCCGTCCACATCCGGGCCGGCGCCAATTCCGATTACTGGAATAGAAACCTGCTCAGCCACTTTTTTGGCCAGCTTGGCAGGGATCTTTTCCAGGACCAGGGCAAAACAGCCGCATTCTTCCAGGATTTTGGCATCTTCCAAAAGTTTACCAGCCTCCTCCTTTTCCCGCGCCCGGACGGTATAGGTACCAAATTTATAAATCGACTGCGGGGTAAGGCCCAAATGACCCATTACCGGCACACCAGCACTAAGAATACGTACCACCGATTCCCTGATCTCTGCTCCACCTTCTACCTTAACGGCATGGGCGCCGGACTCCTTCATGATCCGGATAGCTGATCGAAGGGCCTCGGAGCTGTTTCCCTGATACGAACCGAAGGGAATGTCTACCACGACCAGTGCGCGTTCCACTGCCCGGACCACCGCAGTGGCATGGTAAATCATCTGATCCAGGGTAATGGGCAGGGTGGTTTCGTGCCCGGCCATTACGTTGGAAGCCGAGTCGCCCACCAATATCATATCAATGCCGGCCCCATCTACGATTCCGGCCATGGAAAAATCATACGCGGTAAGCATGGAAATCTTTTCTTTCCGCTTTTTCATTTCCTGAAGAATATGCGTGGTGATCCGTTTCAGATGGGTAGATTGGTGTACTGACATTTTTTAATGTAGGTGAACGGTGGAGGCTTCTGAATTTAAATCTACGGTAATGTGTTCGCTCAGTGTTGTGGCCAACTCAAAGCCAGTGTAATCCGGAGCGACAGGGTATAATTTGTGACTTCTGTTTACCAGGACAAGCACTTCCATTTTCTTTACTTCGGCTTCCAGGAAAGGAACCATCGCATAGGCCAGGGTTTTGCCGGTGTTTAATACATCGTCCACCAGGATTATCGACGCGCCGGTCAAGGGGACCTGTTCAGAAAGATGAATTTCGTGTATTTTTGGTTGGGATTTGTTCAGGTCTATCTTGATTAATTGGAGGCTAAAGGGAGCGATTTCGCGGAGTTTTTCCACTACCCGTTCGGCAAGTACATAGCCCATCCCGGTCAGGCCGGCCACTACCAGCACCTTTTCCCCGGCATTTCTTTCGTAAATTTCAAATGCTATTCGGGTAATCTTTTGTTGAATTTGCCGATGGTTCAATACCATCGTTTTTCCCTGTTGCGTCATTTCCATGCCCGTGTCAAAATTTTAATGAAATTAATTGAAATGACCCTGCTTTCAAAACAATGGCCTAAAATACTGGTATTCCCTGCCTTTTCCGCCAGGAGACCTTTCCTAGCGATGGCTTTCTTCTTCGTCCAGTATTTTCAAATAGCTTTCGTACCGGTACGGATGGATATAGCCCTGTTCCAATTGCTCGATGACCTTACATCCCGGCTCGTTTACATGCGTACAGTTGTTGTATTTACATTGCCCCAAATAGGCCCTCATTTCTACAAAATAATGGGACAGTTCCTGCTCCCCAATGTCCAGGATTCCAAACTCCTTAATGCCCGGCGTATCAATCAGGTAGCCCTCTTCCTTGCCCAAGGGAAACATTTCAGCAAAGGTGGTTGTATGCACCCCCTTTGATGAGAACTTCGAAACCTCTTGGGTGACCTGCCTGGCCGCTGGCACCAACCGGTTGAGCAGTGTGGATTTGCCTACTCCCGAATGGCCGGCAATTAAAGTGGTTTTGTTTTCCAGCAGGGGGAGGAACCGCTCGGTCAGATCCGTATCGCTGAGGGCCGAAAGCTCCAACACTGGGTAGCCCAGGGGTTCGTATATTTCCCGTATCAGTGCCTTGTATTCCAAATCTTTTTCTTTCGATAGGGTTTCCACCTTATTGACCAGAATGCTGGCGGGTATCCGGAAACTCTCGGTGCTGACCAAAAAACGGTCGATAAATCCCAGGGAAGTGCGGGGGTTCCGGACGGTTACCATCAGGTAGGCCTGGTCCACATTGGATGCCAGTATATGTGAAAAATGTTGTTTTCGGGTAGATTTGCGAATAATATAGTTTTCCCGAAGAAGGATGTTGGAAATGACCGCCGTTTCCTGATCTTTTTCTTTGGCAAGTTCCACGTAATCGCCCACCGCAATGGGGTTGGTCAGCTTCAGGTCTTCCTGCTTGAACTTTCCTCGCAACCGCGCCTTTAAAAGTCCTTCAGTCGTTTGCACTTCGTACCAGGAGCCTGTGGTTTTAATTACCCTTCCTTCCATGTTCTTTTTTTATGATCGCAATGGTCTTTTCTGCACTGCCCAGATTGTCACGGAGCAATTTTTTAGCGGCCTGACGGGCCTGATTATACGCTGCAATTTGGTTCAAATGGTTCATGGCATCGAACAAATCCTCCTTATGTTGAACGGGAAAGCCACAGCCGTACTGCTGACTAATAGCTGCTTCCGGAAATTTGGAGGCTCGCTTTACCTGGCCAAACAAAACAGGGATACCAAAGGCGAGAGGCTCCAGAATATTGTGTAGTCCATTGCCAAATGCGCCTCCCACATAGGCCCAGCGGGCAAATTGGTAAAGGGAGGAAAGCATGCCAATATTGTCAATTATCAGGACTTGCCATTCCCGGGAATCCTCCCTGCGCTCGAATTCTGAATAGGTTAGGGAGGTCTTCTGAATGGCTTGCTGCCATTTTTGCATGGTTGCTGCGTGTAGGTCGTGTGGGGCAATGATGAACTGTAGGTCTTCGGATTGGTTAATCCAGGGGATGAGCAAGTCCATGTCCTCCTGCCAAACGCTTCCCAGAACCATGACGGGTTGCCGGATACTTTCCCGGATAGCCGGAAAGGATTTTGGATGCAGGCTGATGGCAGCCACATTATCAAATCGGGGATCGCCGGTTTGAGTGCTATTTTTATATCCAATTTGCTCCAGCAAGGCGACGGAAGTGGCATTTTGGGTAAAAATATGATGGAAGCAGAAGAGTATCTTTCGGAAAAAGCTGCCGTACCAGGAAAAGTAAACCTGTTCCTCTCTAAAGGAAGCAGCCACCAGAAAGCTGGGAATCTTTCGTCTTTTTACCTCTAACAGGTGATTTGCCCAGAGGTCGTATTTGATAAAGATGACCAAATCGGGGGCAAGGGTTTCTACAAATTTTTTGGCCTGAGAGGCTTTGTCTATCGGGATGTAGGTAAAATAATCCACCCAGCGTTGTTTCTTTTTGACCACCTGCTCGTACCCGGAGGGGCTGAAAAATGAAACGGCAACTGCCCAGAGGGGATATTTTTCCTTAAAAGCTGCGATCACCGGTTTGGCCTGCTCGTATTCTCCGAGTGAAGCCACGTGAAACCAGACAAGGGGGCTGGGGTGTTTTTTTCGAAAGTCCCTAAGGGATTCAAAAATGCCCTTCCTTCCATCAACCGCCTTTTTGAGTTTCACCGAGCCCCGACTTCCGACTTTCATGACTAGGTCCAGAAAATACATGCTCAGGTTGTATACCAATTTCATATGTTTATAATTGTCTTTAAGCGGCCATATGGAATCTCGCATGCTTTATAATCCCTCTGTGTGTCGATTGCGTCATGCTCGATTTCATAACGTAAAATTACATCAAAAATAGTTCTTTGAGCAAGGCTGCCTCCAATTCATGTCCCCCCGGATAATGGAAGACGCGTAAATCGCGGATCCCTGCTCCCGTCAGCCGGGAGTATTGTTCCTGGAAATTTTCCGTGGAAAGAAACGGGTCTTCTTTTCCTAAAGCGGCCATTACCCTGCTGCCATCCAACCTGCGCTGAAGCAACGCTGAATCCAGGTCGTAGGCAGGGGCTCCACCCCAAAAAATCACCTTGTCCAGCGGAAAATCCATCTGACAAATCCATCGGCTCATGGTGGCGGCACCCTGTGAAAAACCGAGTGTATGGACTACTTTTAATTTGGGAAGCTGCTGACGAATATCCTTAAGCAAGGTATTAAGGTAGCGGTTGGTATTGGCAATATCGGTGGTTCGTTCGTGTTTGGTCATCCAGTTGGCACCTACCCGGCCGGAAAAGCCCTTCAAATAATGCCGGTTGAGCCCTTCAGGTGCTACGATTAAGCGGTCTTCCGTGTTAAGCGAAGCAAACTTCCGCAGAAAATAAAAGGCCAGTTGCCCATAGCCATGGAAAACAATCCAAAGGCTGGTTTCTCGTCCTGAAATGGGATGACTCAAATAATACAAATGCTGATGGGGGTAGGACAGGTGCTGGGAAACCATTATTTGTTTAAATCGTCAAATTGAAAGGGCAATAAATTCTGTATGCCGTAGGCACGAAGTAGCGTTCCATCCGGTCGGTTCATGAGAATTTCTATGGGTGAATTGAATTTGCGTTCGTATTCGCTAATACTTTGCCGGCAAAGCCCACAGGGTGTTACGGTGTCCGAGCTGCTATTATCCGGTGTTTTAGCGGTTATAAGCAAAATCTCCGGTTTCAAATCAGGGAAGTTGGCATGGGTGTATCCGAGGAGTATCCGTTCTGCACAGACGCCTACCGGAAAACAGATATTTTCCTGGTTATTGGCCCAAAAGGTCTGTCCATCTTCCAGAATTACAGCCGCCCCCACCCGGAAATTGGAATAGGGCGCATAGGCGAGTGCTGCTGCCTTGTTGGCAAGTTGGAGAAGGTTTAGTCGAATGGCATCCAGGTTTTCCACGGCTACCATTTCAAGGCTGCTGGTACTGGTGATTTTCCGGTTTTCTTCCATGTGTATTCCTTGAGTTCAATCGTTAAACATACGGTGTAATTTATAAAGCTACCCAAAACAGACCAAACTTAGCGATTGTTAAATTGAACTTTTTGGATATTTTTTTTAAAAAATAGGCACCGTATTTATTCGTTTTGACATTTTTATACGTACCTTAATCCTGGCGTTTCCGAATAGGATGAACCAAAACAAGCCCGAAAAGTTATTAGAACAATGGTCTTATAACTAATTATTCTTAATGATTAACGGGTAACAAATGTAAGCTTAGTATTAACCACAAAAAGGAATTGATTATGAAGAGAAATTTTACCTATCTTTTATTACTACTGATCTGCTTTATGCTGCAGGGGTCCTATTTGCTGGCACAGCAACGGACCGTTAGTGGTAAGATTACCTCCACGGAAGATGGAGAACCACTTCCAGGAGTGAGCATTGTGATTGAAGGCAGCAGCACGGGAACCGTTTCGGATCTGGAAGGAAATTATTCCTTGGACGTACCAGGTCCCGATGCCGTATTGCTTTATTCATTTATTGGTTTTGCTACACAGTCCCGGCAGGTAGGAAGCCAGCAAACTATGAATATTGCGTTGAGTCCCGAAACGGGCGATTTGGATGAATTTATCGTGACGGCCTTTGGCATTTCTCAGGAGAAAAAGTCGCTGGGCTATGCCGCTCAGAGCATTGATTCGGAGGCCATTACCAAGATGAAGCAGCCCAACCTGGTAAATGCCTTGCAGGGCCAGGTGGCAGGCGTTCAGGTCACCAATTCGGGTGGCGCTCCGGGTCAGTCAGCACGAATCATTATACGGGGCATTAATTCCCTGGATCCCGGTGCGGACAACCAACCCCTGTTTGTGGTGGATGGCGTACCAGTGGATAATTCTACTATAGAATCGTCCGGTACCCCCAGGGGACTTTCCAACCGTATGGCTGATGTCAACCCTAACGACATCGAATCCATGTCTGTACTCAAAGGAGCAGCAGCCACAGCCCTCTACGGGGTAAGGGCGGCTAATGGGGCGGTCATCATTACCACCAAAAAAGGGAAAGAAGGACAAATCCGGGTCAATTATAACGGTTCGGTGGGTTTTGAAGAACTAAACCGCCTTCCCAAACTTCAGGACGAATACGGGCAGGGTTTCAGCGGAGAATACCAACCCAGCAGTTTCTGGCCCTCCTGGGGAGCTCCGATCGCCGAGGTACAGCAGACTGTTCCCGATCACCGGTACCAGGACAACTGGAACAGGGCTTTCAATACCGGGGTGCAGATTGATAACAGTGTGAGTATCTCAGGAGGAAATGAAGTCGCTACCTTCTATGGCTCCTTTGGAAACCTTTCACAGGAAGGCATTATCCCCTTCTCTACCTGGGACAGGACCACTGCCAAACTTTCAGGATCCGTAAAGGCCAGTGAAAAATTTGATTTTTCCGGTTCCATTAATTTCTCCAATACGGGCGGTAACCGAGTACCCCACGACCGCTTTATGGAGCGCATGATGTATTGGTCCGAGACCACCGATGTACGGGATTATATCAATGAGGATGGTACCATGAGGACCTATAGCAATACCAATCCCATTTATGATGCTCGCTTTGCTACGTATGAAGATGACGTGAACAGGATCATCGGTAATATCAACCTGAATTACCACCCTACGGACTGGCTTTCTTTCTCCTACCGCCTGGGAAATGATTTCTACAGCGATACCCGTACGGAAATTACTCCGGGACCCAAGGGCATAGACGGAGAAGTGGCATTGAGCTCCACCGGGCTTTTGGAGGAGACCCGGATCAATAGCAGAGACCTTACCTCCAACTTTTTCATTACCCTGAAAAAGCAATTCAATACCGATTGGAATACCAGCCTTCGCTTGGGGAATGATATTTTTGAAAGAAGATTTGATGAAGTTACCGCAAGGGGCGAAAATTTTGTGATTCCGGAGTTTTATAACCTCAACAATACCACGCAGATTTTCGCTGGCCAGGATAAAAGGCTGAGAAGACTGGTCGGTTTTTACGGAGATCTGATGGTGGATTATAGAAACTTCCTTTTCCTGAACCTTACCGGAAGAAATGACATTTCCTCTACCTTGCCTAAAGACAACAACTCCTTCTTTTATCCTTCGGTAAACCTGGGGTATGTTTTCAGTGAAAACCTGACACTTCCTTCCTGGGTCACCTTTGGTAAAGTGAGGGCTTCCTGGGCACAGGTAGGCAAGGATACCGATCCGCATATTCTGGGGGCTACCTATGCTTCCCCGGATATATTCCCCTTGAACGGGCAAGTGGGCTTTACCAGGAATTCGGTTTTTGGAGACCCTAACCTGAGACCGGAACAAACCACTTCGCTGGAATTCGGTTTGCAAACAGCTTTTTGGGACAACAGGGCTAATTTTGATGTCACCTATTACAAATCCAATGCCCGGGATCAGATCATTCCGGTTCCGATTTCTGATGCTACCGGTTATTCCTCCTATATCACCAATGCAGGGGAAATTGAAAACAGTGGATTTGAATTTATCCTGGGAGGTACCCCAGTGCAAACGCAGGATTTTTCCTGGAATATCAGTGCCAACCTTTCCATCAATAACAATGAGATCAAATCCATCAGGGAAGGGATTGATGAGATTGTCGTCGGCAGCCAGTTTGGTTATGTTGGGTCTACCGTTACGATGAAGCTGATTGAGGGAGAAGCCTATGGCAATATTTTCGGCAGCTCGTATCAGCGGTTGGGTGCCGATCCAGACAACCTGTTTCTGGACCGAAGCCTGCCGGTAATCATCGGTGCCAATGGCTTTCCGGTGAGAACCGGAACCCAACTGATCCTTGGAAATGCCGTACCCAAATGGATAGGAGGCATTAGAAATGATTTCAATTATAAAGGATTTGAATTGTCATTTCTGGTAGACTTTAGGACCGGAGTAGAACAATACAATCAGTACCACAACTTTCTTTCGGCCTTTGGAAAAAATGAATTCACCGAGGCACGGGAAGATTTCAGGGTATTTGAAGGCGTGCTTGCGGACGGATCACCCAACACGCAGGAAGTTTGGTTGGGTCAGGGAGAAGGGCCTGATGGGGTCAATTATGGTGCCGGCTACTGGAGAAATCACTACCGGACGACCAGTGAAAACTTTGTGGAAGATGCCAGCTTTATCAAGTTGAGAAACATCACCCTGGGGTATAACCTGAACCCAGGCATCCTGGAAAAAACCCCCTTTAGAACCGCCAGGGTTTCGGTAGCCGCCAACAATATCATCCTCTACACCCCCTGGGACGGTTTTGATCCCGAATCATTCTCCGCCGGTGCTGGTGGAAACGCCGTTGGGTTTACCGGGCTGGGATTTCCTGGTGTACAAAGCGTTTTCTTTAACCTAAACCTTGGACTATAAAATTCAGTCATTATGAAATCTATATATACTATTTTAGGTGTATTGCTGCTTCTCGCAGCAACGGCCTGTGAAAACTTTCTGGATGTTAACGAAAACCCCAATAATCCCCAGAATGCTCCGATTACGGGATTGATGACCAATGCCAGCTACGAGACGGCCCTAAATGTGCAGCGCATCGGTAGCATTACCTCCAATTATGTTCAATACCTGGCTTCTCCCAATCCAGCCAGTGCTTCGGATGTGATGGAGCCACTCAATTATAGCGGTACCTGGTTTAACTTGTACAATGCGATGACCGATCTGACCGATTTGATCAGCCAGGCAGAGGAATCAGAGGCCGGACACTATCTGGGTGCAGGTCAGGTACTGATGGCTTTGAATCTGGGCATGACGGTGGATATCTTTGGAGATGTGCCCTATTCTGAGGGGTTTGATTTCAGTGCGGTAACCCCGGTGTATGACGATGACGAACAGCTTTATGCCGAGGTCTTAAGCCTGCTGGATCAGGGACTTCAAAACCTGGAGGGAACCACGGCCATTTCGATCGGCGATGACGATTTTATCTTCCAGGGGGATGTGGAAAAATGGATTAAATTCGGAAATGTACTCAAAGCCAGGTTTATGCTGCATAGCCCAAATGTCAATGCCAATGAAGTGCTCTCCGCCATAGACAATGGTTTTGAGGGAAATGATGATGATGCCTATGTGGAATTCTTTGAACAACGCTTCAATCCCTGGGCACAGGTGGCCATCAACAATGAAAGCCTGCTATTGGGTGGGTGGATCTCTACCCAATTTATTGAGGCCTTGGATGGCACTTCCTATCCTACCGTAGATCCCAGATTGCCATTGATGATAGGTACTACGGATGAAGGGGAATTTATCGGCGTACCCAATGGTGCAGGCAGGGGCGATGCACCGGAACAAGGAGCCCGTTCTACCTTGATACCCGGTCAGTATTACACCTCCGAGCTTTCCCCACTTTTAATTGCAACCTATGCGGAGCAAAAATTTATCGAGGCAGAAGCGGCCCTGGGCAGTGATCCCGACCGGGCCTATGCGGCTTATCTGGCCGGAATTGAAGCCCATATGGACATGCTGGAAGTGCCTGCGTCCGAAAAGGAGGCTTATTTGTCCGATCCAAGTGTAAGTATGGGAGCTGTTGCCTTGACCCGGGAAGATATCATGAAGGAAAAATGGGTGGCCCTATTCCTGCATCCGGAAACCTGGAACGACGCCAGGCGGTTTGATTATGGCTATAAAGACATGACCTTACCTGCCAATCTCAATACAGACTTAAACAATCAGTTTATCCGCAGATTGCCTTATCCAGACAATGAAGTCAGTAGAAATGGCCAAAATGTGCCTGAGGTGACCCTGCTGGACCGAATTTGGTGGGATGAGTAGTAAAAAACGAATTCTTCTTTTATACTGGGCGAAGTTTGCAACTTCGCCCTTTTATTTTTTGATAGTATAAACAGTAACTACTCGTCATCAGGCCATTTGTAATGGCAATATGGGTCCGGCTTCAATATCGAAATTAAGAATACACCGGCATTACAAATTTTACGCGAGCCTTTCCATGTGGTGCCACAATACAATAGGGTAACCTTACAATTTGTCAAAAACAAATTAATGGCTTCCTTCGCTACCCTTTGAAATTTCTGCTTTTTTGCGAAAGTCAAAATATCATTCGGAAGTAGTGACAGGAATTTACTCAATATTAATTGTAATTTTTTTCTAAATATCGGCAGCATACATGATTTGCTGCCATCAATTTGATTTGATAAGTAAAGACTCAATTAAATATTGACTGGATTACCAAAGTATCTTCAACCAACAGAAAGGCCGATAAGATCCTTGTGGAGAAGGTTATTAGAGCCCTAATGCTTTTAGAGGGATTAGTAAAGCAGAATTTGGATTTTGTTTTCAAAACAGACTTTTGAAAATTATGCAGCTACTGAACATGCTTATAGAAATCAGTCAAAATTAACAGTTGATGATGTCCTGGATGATATCTACCAAACCTCTCTATGTTAAGTAAGCAGGGGTGCCGATGGAAAAGGTAATTTTGACCATCTACAAACTGGAATTCAACGAGTTTCCAAATTTATTTTCTCAGAGTCATTCCATATTAAACGGGCAATAACATTTTCATCTAAAGCTGCATAAATTTCTGCGATACTCAAATCAAGTACGATGACAATTGAAAAATGTAATACCCCGGCTATTATGAAAGATTGGATAATTGGAGACCCATTTTGGCCGAGACTAAACCGGTTGAAAAAGTCAAATTCAGAGGTTTTTTTCTATTGGTATAAAATATTTGAATAAAATACAGACAAGAATTAATGGAAAGATCGACCGTACATTACGCTGATAACAATTTATTTCAGGTAAAGCTAGTATTCAAAGGTTTTCCATTTTCTTTAAAATCTGGGACCGATCGTATGACCCAATCTCCGGAGGCGTTATTCTTGCATGGCATGCCGTTCAGGTTCAACCCCATCCGGGGTTGGAGGTTAGGAATCTAGATGTCTTTTTACCGAAAACGGGATCAATATGCCGTCCCTGGCATTGTATTTTCAATTATTAAAAAATAAAAGTAATTTACACCTTCGAAAGTATTTACTTTAGTAGCGAAAAACCAATCTTTTATTTAATTGAAGCTATTCTCAACGTATTCCATGATAACTATTTTAAGAAGGACCACTTTGCTGGTTTCGGTAGCTGCGGTACTGCTGATAGGCAGTGGCCATCAGGTACAAGATCCATTTGAACCCTACCAACAAGAAGTTCCCGGGACGGGAATGTCATTTTCCATGGTTCCTATCCCGGAAGGTTCTTTCAGGATGGGAAGCAACAGCGGGGATTCCGATGAAGCTCCGGCGCATACGGTAGAACTGGCCCCTTTCTGGATGGCTTCCCACGAAGTGACCTGGGACTTGTTTGAGTTGTTTCTGGACAAAGGATTTGAAGCTTCTACCAGTGAAGGGCCTTTGAGTCCGGAGGTAGATGGACTGACCCGTCCCTCTATTCCCTACCTGGACATGACCTTCGGGATGGGCAAGGAGAACAAGCCAGCCATCGCCATGACCCAGTACGGAGCCATTCAGTTTTGTAGGTGGTTGTACCTGAAAACCGGAGTGTTTTTCAGGCTTCCCACCGAAGCGGAATGGGAATATGCTGCAAGGGCAGGCTCAGAAACCGCTTATTTTTTTGGAGACGATCTGGCAGATTTGGATAAATACGCATGGTATGATGCCAACAGTGAGGGGACCACTCATGAAGTAGGCAAAAAGGAACCCAACCCATGGGGCCTTTACGATATATTAGGAAATGTCAACGAATGGACCATGGATCACTACGATCCGGATGCCTACCAAACCAGGGAGACTCCTGCCGAGAACCCCTTGACGGTGTCCGAGGAGTTGTATCCCAAGGTGATTCGTGGCGGAAGTTATGACAGTGAAGCAGCGAATTTGAAAAGCAGCAAGCGATTTGCCAGTACCGCCGAATGGAAAAGAATTGACCCGCAAATTCCAAAAAGTCAATGGTGGTTTCCAGAAGCACCGTTTCTGGGAATGCGGCTGGTGCGACCCCTAAACCCGCCCAGTCCGGAAGAAATAGCGGACTATTACGGCAAAACACCAATGGAAGACTATTAATAATCTAACTCAAAGTAATATGAAAATCAAGAATAGTAAACAAAGAAGGGATTTCATCAAGACCTCGGCACTACTAACCGGAGGAGCGATGTTAAGTCCATTTAGCCTATCCGGTGCCTATGCGGCCGGGGACGATGCGATTAAGATTGCCGTAATCGGATGTGGAGGCAGGGGAACGGGTGCTGTATTTCAGGCATTTGAAACCGGTCAAAACATCCAATTAGTGGCCATGGCGGATGCGTTTAAAGATCGTTTGGACCAAAGTTACGAGCGGATTTTTAAAAAATACGGAAAGGACAAAGTAGTCGTTCCGGAAGAAATGAAGTTCACTGGATTTGATGGCTATAAACATGCCATGAAAGAGGCAGATGTGGTCATTATTGCTACTCCTCCGGGATTTCGCCCCGATCACTTTGAGGAGGCAGTCAGACAGGAAAAGCAAATTTTCATGGAAAAGCCGGTTGCTACGGATGCGGTAGGAATTCGACGGGTGCTCGCAGCGGCAGAAATAGCCAAGGCGAAAAAATTAAACGTGGTGGTTGGCTTGCAGCGTCATTACCAGGATAACTACATCCAAACCATAGACCGTATCCACGACGGAGCAATTGGCGACATCATTGGAGGCCAGGTGTTTTGGAATGATGGCGGTGTCTGGGTTCGTGAAAGGCAGCCGGGCCAGACCGAAATGGAATACCAAATGAGAAACTGGTATTACTTTAACTGGCTCTGCGGCGACCATATTACGGAACAGCACGTGCACAATATAGATGTGGCCAACTGGGTGAAAAATGGCTACCCGGTTAAGGCAGAAGGTACCGGCGGAAGAACGGTCCGCAGGGGAAAAGAACATGGGGAGATTTTTGATCACCATGTGGTCTTGTTTACCTATGAGGATGGTACCGTTATCCACAGTGAATGCCGTCACTTTCCGGGAGCTACCAACCGGGTAGACGAAAGCTTCCAGGGAACTAAGGGTAAAGTGTATATGAATGCGGGCCATGTGGGCAGATTGACTGATTATAAGGGAAATAGCCTGTATGAGCATGATGGGAAAAACAACGCCAATCCCTATCAGGTAGAGCATGACCAATTATTTGATGCCATCGTTAAGGGTGAATACAAGTTTGCAGACGCAGAAAATGCTGCTAAAAGCACCATGAGTTCGATTCTTGGAAGGTACGCCACTTACTCCGGTAAAACCATCACTTGGGACGAAGCGATCAATTCAAATGTCAGCCTGATGCCGGAACGTCTGGCCTGGGATGCCGAACCAAAAGTGGTTCCAAACGAAGAAGGCTACTACGCATTCGCAGTTCCCGGAAAAACTAAAGTGGTATAAGCAGATGGAAAGAAGAAAATTTATACAGAACGTATCACTAGGCTCAGTGGCTGCCGGATTAACCGGTATGGGCACTTTGAAAGCAGGGCAAACAGATAGCCTTCCGGCCGATCAGACCTTTAATCTGGATTATGCACCCCATTTTGGGATGTTTAAGCACCATGCAGGGGATGACTTACTGGATCAGATTACCTTTATGCACGAAAAGGGATTTCGAAGTCTGGAGGACAACGGCATGATGGGAAGAACGCCGGAGATGCAGGAGAAAATTGGCAATCACCTGGCTAAGTTAGGAATGACGATGGGCGTGTTCGTTCTCAATAAAGGGGGCAATGGTGCCAATACCCTGGCTGCAGGGAAGCAGGAGCATGTGGATATCTTTCTGGACGGTTGCCGAAAAGCGGTGGAAGTCGCTAAAAGAGTCAATGCTAAATGGACTACCGTGGTGCCGGGTGATTTCCAGCGAAATCTTCCTCTGGATATACAGACGGCAAATGTGATAGAAGCACTAAGAAAAGGAGCCGAAATTCTGGAGCCTCATGGTCTGACCATGGTATTGGAGCCATTGAGTGATACCCCCAATTTGTTTTTAAGGTACTCGCCCCAGACGTATATGATATGCAAGGGAGTGAACAGCCCCAGCTGTAAAATCCTCTACGATATCTACCATCAACAGAAAAATGAAGGGCATTTAATAACCCTTATGGACATGTGTTGGGAGGAAATTGCCTACATACAAATAGGGGACAATCCTGGAAGAAAAGAACCGGGAACCGGTGAAATTAACTACCAGAATGTATTTAAATTTATCTACGAGAAGGGTTTTAAAGGAATCTGCGGAATGGAACATGGAAACGCCAATCCGGGAAAAGAAGGTGAAGCAGCTGTCATAGCTGCCTACCGCAAAGCGGATAACTTTCTCTAGGACACCTGTTGTGGTAATAAAAAAAGGGACCGGCTTTCGCGTTGGTCCCTTTTTTTTATGAGGCTACCAAGCCTTTTCTTTTCAAAATGGTTTCAATGAATTTTATTTCGTTCTGGGAATTAAATATTTTAAAGGGAAGGTGGATAAATTGGGCTTTCGACAACACCAGAATGTAGGCCTTATCTTTTATCTGAGCTTTTTTTATCATTTCCCATTTAATAGGCATGCCTTGTTTGCTATTAATCTTCATCAATACCTGCCGGCTGTCGATTTCATAGGAGAGTTTTTCAAACATTACTTTGTTTTGTTCCATTTGAGTCACGCCAGCAAATTGAATGACCCAAAAAAGCCAATACAACGCATAAGCAAGCAAAGCCATGCTGATCCACCACCAGGAAGGGATCCAAAAGTAGCCACAGGCGATGGCAATCGCTATGAAAACCACCCACCACTGTTCCTTCAAAATATTCTTTAATCCTTGCTTGATATAGGTTCCTGTTTCCAGTTTGTATTTTTTAGTTTTAACAATCATGGTTTGGTTTTCATTTTGATCCGCAAATATCTCATGTTATCTGTTAGATAGCAAGTATATTCGGTTTGCCTTTTAATTTTTATTTTTTTTCCAACATTGCTATCATTCTCATTGTTAACTTGTTGATTAATTAAAAATTATATTGTAATTTGATGAAAATCTTTGGATATGATGAGTAGCCTGGTAATCGATTTGGTGTTGTGCGGAGTGGCATACGTGGTATTGATCTATTTTGTTGCCACCCTTACCAAAGCCAAAATCAACAGAAATAGAAAAAATAACGATGACGATGGGGATGGCGGTGTCGAGGACTTTACGCCACCGAAAATTGACCTTCCACCTGGGATCGTGTGGCCGTCGGAAGACAGGGATAAAACAGAAAAACCCGCAGTTTATTAATTTTTTAGCTGCAATTCTTACAAACCCCCTGGATTAACAAACTCATTTCGCGTGGCTGGTAGCCGCTGGGCAACATGATCCTTGGCAAGGCGATTTCTTCCAAACAGTTCGTATTACCGCATACTTCACATTTAAAATGGACATGTTCGTGATCGTGATGAGGCTCTTCGGTACTGTGATTACACAGCGCATATTTAGCCGCTCCGGTATCGTCCAGCACCTTGTGGATAAGGTCGTTTTCTAAAAATGTCTTCAGGGTCCTGTAGATGGTGACCCGGTCGAAATTCTCCTTCAATGCTTCCTCCAGATCAGCATGGGACAACGCCACCCTTTTTCCCAGGAATGTATTGAGAACATCTCTTCTGCAACTGGTTACCCGCAAGTTACTGTCCTTTAAAATATCAGCTGTTTTGACTTCCATTGCTTTCCAATTGATGCAAATTAACTTTTTCTATTCGTTTTACCGATAAAACCAGCATTTACTGAGAAAAATTCCCATCATTTGGTGTTCGAACCCAATGTTTATCTCATTTTTTTCCAGCCTCTGAATACCAGGATACCCCCCGCTGCTGAAATAACAGTGGCAATTACGGCCGATAGGGTTTCGCCGTAGATCCAAAAACCCGCAGCAAATAAAGCGGCATACACCATGATGGATCCAATTAGCATCAGTCCTATTTCCATGGGGAGTTGTCCGATTTCCTCTTTTTCATCGGGGTATTTGGCCAGGAGTTTTTTCCATCCCCAACTCGCTGGTCTCACCTTTCTGTAAAAGGAAAGTAATACCTTGTCGTCTTCCGGTTTTGTCAGCAAGGTAACCGCAACCCAGGTGATGGTAGTCAGGGAAACACCAAAAAGCAATTTCAAATAGGCCATGTCATCCGGGATGGGCCAAAATCCAAGTTTGTTGTGTATGGATTCGAAGTAAATGGCCACGATAAATGAGACGATCATCGCTGAAATTTCTGTGTAAGCATTGATTCTCCACCAAAACCACCTGAGGATAAATATCAGCCCGGTTCCCGCACCGATTTGCAGTAATATATTGAATGCCTCCAGGGCATTGGAGAGCACGGTTGCCAACAAGGCAGCGAGCACCATCAAACCAACCGTGGAAAGACGACCAACAGCCACTAACTCCTTGTCGGAGGCATCTGGCTTGACAAAACGCGCGTAAAAATCGTTCACCACATAGGAAGAACCCCAGTTCAGGTGCGTGGATAAGGTAGACATGACGGCAGCAATAAGCGAAGCAAGTACCACACCGATCAAACCCGTTGGTAAGAAGGTCAACATGGCGGAGTAGGCCAGGTCATCTCCGAGTTTGCTCTCTTCAATATTGGGAAATGCCTCTTGCATATCGCTCAACTGAGGAAAAAGAATCAACGAAGAAAGCGCAATGATAATCCAGGGCCAGGGCCGGATAGCATAATGGGTGATGTTAAATAGCAAGGTGGCACCGATGGCATTTTTTTCATCCTTTGCAGATAACATTCGTTGGGCGATGTAACCTCCCCCTCCCGGCTCTGCTCCCGGATACCAGGTAGCCCACCACTGTACCGCCAGGGGCATGATAAATAATGGAATCAATAGGTTCCAATCGCTGAAATCAGGTATGATGTTTAACTTATCGGACACATTGGGATGGCTGAGTAAATTGTCCAGGCTTCCGATTTCAGGAAGGCCTACGATGTAAATGGCAGCACCAAATGCGCCGCCCATCGCAATAAAGAATTGAAAAAAATCTGTGAGTAATACGCCTTTTAATCCACCCAATGAACTGTAAATTACTGTCACCACCGAAACGATCAAAAGCGTTTCCCAGGAACTTAGTCCCAGCATCACTCCAAATATTTTAATGGCTGCCAGAGAAACGGTCGCCATGATCACCACATTGAAAAACACCCCCAGGTACAACGCCCGAAAGGCCCGTAAAAAGGCAGCTCCTTTTCCTCCATACCTCAACTCGTAAAATTCCAGGTCTGTTGTGACTTCGGAGCGTCTCCATAATTTGGCGTAAACAAACACGGTCAACATTCCCGTTAGTAGAAATGCCCACCAAACCCAGTTACCGGAAACACCATTTTTACGGACAATGTCGGTTACCAGGTTGGGGGTATCCGCGGAAAAGGTGGTTGCCACCATACTTACCCCCAGAAGCCACCAAGGCATGTTTCTTCCGGATAGGAAAAATTCTTTGGCATTTTTACCCGCTGTTTTGGAGGCGATCACGCCTATTAACATGGATATCACAAAAAATGAAATGATTATTGCCCAATCGATGATTGAAATATTCATGGTAAACTTGGATTAAGATGGTTTTCGGTCCAGGATACGTGGTTCATGTTAACCTTAACAGGTTATGGTAAAATTTTGCTAATTAAATAAATCTTTTTCAATTATTTTAATTAATGCAGGAATATTTTCACGGACGTGAAATTAGCCAGGTTCCGTTGAAATCAAAGCCCGCTCAGGTAAATATAGCCCCTTTCGGGATATATAGTCAAAAGTATCGTAATTTTACCCCTTCAAATCAAAGTATTTTCTTCAATCAAATCGGAAACTAGTCAGAAAATAGCACGTATGAAGGAGTCAGTATTGGATGCATTGGCAAAAGCCTATGGATTGGAAACCAGTGAAATTAGGGTAAACAGGTTTGGATCCGGACATATCCACAAAACGTATCGGGTAGATGTAGCAGCTAACGCCTATATTTTACAAGAATTTAACGATGCCGTTTTTACGCATCCGGAACGTATTTCCGGAAATTTGGAATACCTGACGGGGCAGTTTGACCCGGGTGATTTACCTTTCGCCCTCCCTTTGCCGATTACGAACACGGAGGGGGCCTTTTTTACGCGCCTTGACGAAGGGCTGTACCGCTTATTCCCCTTTGTGGGTGGTGTCACCCAAGATGCCGTCAGCCAAAAGGAGCAGGCGAAAATTGCTGCCGAAGCATTTGCCCGGTTTATTCAGGTATTTTTGCATGCGGATGCGGAAAAGATGGAGGATACCATTGCTCATTTTCACGATTTGGAGATTCGGTATCAGCAATTTGATGCAGCACTCAAAAACCCCCGAGTCCAAAAGGATTCCGACACCGACAAAATGATTGGTTATTACCTGGGGAGGAAGGACCTACTCGAAACCTATGGGCATTTCCGAAAACAACTTCCGCTTCGGGTAACCCACAATGATACAAAAATAAATAACCTTATTTTTGGTGAGAACCTGGACCAGGTAAATGCGCTTATAGATTTGGACACCATAATGGCTGGTTTCGTTTTTTATGATTTCGGTGATTTGGTCCGAACGGTAGCCTGTACCCGAGACGAATCCTCCATCGAATGGGATCAAATCCAGGTCGACATGGAAAAATACGAGGGTTTGTTGGAAGGTTTTTACTCCATACTAGGTCGGGATATTCAGGGGGAAGAGCTGGAGTCTTTGCCTTTTGGGGGAGAAATGATGACCTTAATTATGGGACTACGCTTTTTGACCGATCACCTGAATGGAAACATTTACTATCAGGTAGACTACCCGGAGCAAAACCTGCACCGGGCAAAAAATCAGGCGGCCCTTCTGACTGCGCTAATCGCAAAAAGGCAGGCCATAAACGAATTGGAAGGAAAGCTCAGGAAAGCCCTGACATAGTGAAATTAGGCTAAAATTGCAACCATTGACCGGTTTTTTTGACACCAAAATCGAATACCTGAAAGGGGTTGGCCCCCAGAGAGCACAGCTGCTGAACAAGGAACTGGAAGTGTTTACTTTTGGGGAACTGCTGCAGCATTATCCATTCAGGTATGAAGACAGAACCCGTTTTTATAAAATACGGGAAATCCAATCCGATCTGCAACAGGTACAAGTGATCGGAAAGATTGCATCCGTCCAGTCTATAGGAGAGGGAAGGAAAAGAAGACTGGTGGCGCAGTTTGCCGACGAAACGGGCATTATGGAACTGACCTGGTTTAAGGGGCTAAATTGGGTTGGTAAAAAACTGGTAGCGGGGGTTCCCATGGTGGCCTTCGGCAAACCGCAGCGGTTTGGAGGTCGGTACAGTATGGTGCATCCGGATCTTGAGCCCCTCAGTGGAAGGCAGGAAGAAGAACCATTTTTCCAGCCGGTCTATCCCACCACCGAGAAGCTCAGGCAGCGGTATTTGGATAGCAAGGGCATTTCGAAAATACAAAAAGCGCTGTTGCCCCTGGCTTTACCAAAGATTCCCGAAACCTTACCGGTACCCATTCTTAATGCGCTGAAACTGGTATCCAAAAAGGAGGCGATCAAAGAGATTCACTTTCCATCGGGAACGGAAGCCTTACGAAAGGCGATGTACCGGCTAAAATTTGAAGAATTTTTCTTTTTACAGCTTCGGCTGTTAAAGTTAAAGCTCGCCAGAACCGAAAAATTCAGGGGTAAAGTACTGGATCAAACCCAATTGCTAACTCGTTTTTACAAGGAGATGCTTCCTTTTCAGTTGACCGGTGCGCAGAAGCGGGTTATCAAGGAAATCTACGCAGACCTCAAATCAGGGCTGCAGATGAATCGGCTGGTGCAAGGGGATGTGGGCTCGGGCAAAACCATTGTGGCATTTATTTGCCTATTGGTGGCGGTGGATTCGGGTTACCAAACCTGTTTGATGGCACCCACCGAGATTCTGGCCAATCAACATTACGAGGGCTTGAAGGACTATTCGGAACAAATGGGCTTGAAGATCGCCCTTCTGACAGGTTCCAGCAGTAAAAAAAAGCGGGAAGCAATTCACCGGGATTTAGCTTCAGGAGAGCTTCATTTATTGGTGGGTACCCATGCGTTATTAGAGGATGTGGTGCGTTTTCACCGGCTTGGCTTGGCCATCATTGACGAACAGCACCGCTTTGGGGTGGCCCAGCGGGCTAAATTATGGGCAAAAAACGATGATTTCTACCCTCATGTGCTGGTAATGACGGCTACCCCCATACCCAGAACCCTTGCCATGACCTTGTATGGAGATTTGGATATTTCCGTCATTGATGAATTGCCGGTAGGCCGGAAAGCCATTCAGACCGTTCATCGGTACGATAAAGACCGGCTAAAGGTATTTGGATTTTTAAAAAAGCAAATCGAACAGGGAAGGCAGGTGTACATCGTATATCCGCTGATCGAAGAATCTGAAAAGAGTGATTTAAAGAGCCTGATGGATGGTTATGAAAGTATTTGCAGGGCTTTTCCGGGCTATCCTATTGGCATATTACATGGCAATATGAAGCCAGGGGATAAGGATTTTGAAATGAACCGCTTTTCGAAAGGAGAGACGAAGATCATGGTGGCTACCACCGTAATAGAAGTGGGCGTAAATGTTCCCAATGCCAGCGTGATGGTCATTGAAAATGCGGAGCGCTTTGGTTTATCCCAACTCCATCAATTGCGAGGCAGGGTAGGCCGGGGGGCGGAGCAGTCCTATTGTATCCTGATGAGCAAATATGAGTTGGGGAAGGATAGTCGGGTGCGATTGGAAACCATGGTGAGGACGACCAATGGGTTTGAAATTGCAGATGTGGATTTGCGTCTAAGGGGTCCGGGCGACCTTTCCGGCACCCAGCAATCCGGCATTACGGACCTGAAGATGGCTGATTTAAGCAAGGATGGTGAAATATTGGTGCAGGCAAGAGAGGTGGCCCGGAAAACTTTGGAACGGGATCCGCATCTGCGTTTTCCTGAAAACAAGCCCATAGCCGATCAGGTGGCACGAATTAGAAAAAATGAGTTGAATTGGAGTAGAATTTCCTGATCTTTTCATCCTACAGGGCAGAATTTTATTAGATTCCCTGTAAATTGGTATGTTTTTGGTGACGATCGTAAAAAAGTCAGATAAACTATGAGGAGAGCCTTACTATTCGGGAGTTTTTTAATAGGGATAGTCTTGTTGGAGTCCTGTGTACCCCAGAAGAAATACCGTGAAGTGAATATAAGGAATGCAGAGATGATGCGTTCTTTAAGAAATACAGAGGATGTTTTAGACAGTACGCGTCAGGAACTCGTCAGTCTTCAAGAAATGAACGAAGACCTTCAGGAGCGATTGGATGCCCTGGAGCAGGAAAAGTCCGAGTTGGCAGACAGGCTGGATAGGGCCATGTCCACATCCTCTTCCGTTCGCCAGGAACTTAACGAAAAGGAACAACGGCTCTCGGAGCAGCAACAACGGCTGGATTTGCTTCAAAACCTGCTGGACGAACAGCGGGCAGTTATGGAGCGTTTGAAAACAACCATTGATAAAGCTCTGGTGCAATACCGTTCCGATGAACTCCAGGTAAACGAGCAGGATGGTAAGTTGTACGTATCTTTGCAAGATAAACTTTTGTTTTCTTCGGGGAGCGCTACGGTGAACCGGGAAGGCAGAGAAGCGTTGGGAAAACTGGCAGTGGTTCTGAACAATAGTCCGGAAATACAAATCATGGTCGAAGGCCACACGGATGATGTTCCTATCCGGGGTAGTTTTGAAGACAACTGGGAGTTGAGTACGGGTAGGGCCACGGCAATCGTTCGGATATTGACGGAAACCTACGACGTGGCACCGGAAAGGGTTATTGCAGCGGGTCGGAGTTTTTACGAACCGAAAGCTCCCAATGATTCGCCGGAAGGAAGGGCCAAAAACAGAAGGACCGAAATCATCCTCACGCCTCAGTTGAATGAATTGTTCCAGTTGTTGAGGTAAAGAACCGGTTTTATGGATTACAGGTATTTCGTTGTATACAAACCCTACGGCATGTTAAGCCAATTTAGCGGAGAAGAAGATACCCTGGCAGCACTGGGTGATTTCCCTTCCGATGTTTATCCCGTAGGCAGGTTGGATAAGGACAGTGAGGGGCTGCTTCTACTGACAAATGACAATAAGCTAAATCACTTGCTGCTGGACCCACTTCATGGACATGAGCGGACGTACTGGGTGCAGGTAGAGGGGGACATTTCAGAGGAAGCACTGCGGCAATTGCGGCAGGGGATAAGCATCACCATTAAAGGAAAGCCCCACCAAACATCAAGGGCCAGTGTCAATTCCCATCCCGATGCGGAATCCGAGTTACCGGCACGTGTTCCTCCCATTCGGTACCGAAAGAATGTACCCGATTCCTGGATAGCGCTATCGTTAAAAGAGGGCAAAAACCGACAGGTTCGTAGGATGACTGCGGCGGTTGGTTTTCCTACCTTGCGCCTGGTAAGGTGGGCCATCGAATCATTAACGATACAGGGCTTCCAGCCTGGGGAAGTGCGGTCTCTGGAGCAAGAAGAAATATACGAATTTTTGAAGATTCCGTTATTGATTAATGGTGCTTCTCAGGGAAAAAAGCCCAAATTTCACCCGGAAAGAAATAAGAGAAGATTCTGAATTGGGATAAACCATGAAATATTCTAATTTAGGCTTCTATTTTGAGGCGATGCCTTAGTTATTTTATTGAAATCTGAATCAAACAACATGCATCAGGAGAAGATACAAGAAGTCATCCAGGAAGTAAAAAAGATCGTAGTCGGCCAGGATAAAATGGTAAACCGGCTTTTGATCGGCCTATTCACCAACGGTCATATTCTTTTGGAAGGGGTTCCCGGATTGGCGAAGACCCTGACGGTAAACACTTTGTCCCAGGTGCTTCATCTGGATTTCAAACGGATTCAATTTACACCCGATCTTTTGCCGTCGGATTTGGTGGGGACCATGATCTACAACCAATTGAACGCGAGTTTTGAGGTTAAGAAAGGACCTATTTTTTCCAATATCATTCTGGCAGATGAGGTCAACCGCTCTCCAGCCAAAGTCCAATCGGCCTTGTTGGAGGCCATGCAGGAAAAGCAAGTGACCATTGGGGAAACGACGTTTACCCTGGACAGGCCATTTCTGGTTTTGGCGACGCAAAACCCCGTGGATCAGGAGGGAACCTATCCGCTACCGGAAGCGCAGGTAGACCGGTTTATGATGAAGGTCAATATTGATTACCCTTCCAAGTCGGATGAGTTAGAGGTAATGCGCCGGATGACGAACGCCCATTTTTCCTCGGAGGTAAACCCCATTTTGGATAAGGAGAATATCTTTGCCATTCGGAATGCCATCAATGAGGTACAAATAGCCGAGGCCTTGGAAAATTACATTATCGAATTGGTGTTTTCCACTCGTTTTCCTGAAAAATACGGCATGCAGGAGGAAGCTAAATACATTCAGTTTGGCGCTTCTCCCCGTGCATCCATTAATTTGAACTTAGCGGCAAAAGCGACCGCCTTTATGGAGGGGCGGGACTACGTATTGCCAGAGGATATCAAAGCGATTGCCGAGGATGTTTTGAACCACCGGATCATTTTAAATTATGAAGCCGAAGCCGATAACGTGAGTACCCGGGATTTGATTCATAAAATCCTCGATAAAATCCCCCTGAACAAAGTAGCCGGTGTCCGTTAAGTAGCGGTTCGCTGTGCAGAGAAGGGCAATGAATGGATAAATACAAATTATATTGGCTATTACAATTATTTGGTTGGCTCTGTTTTGCCCTTGTCAATTTATTTTTTGTTTCGATGGTCAGAGGGATCACACCGATTCAGATAGGGGCTTACTTTTCCCTGGCTATTTTTTACTTTCTTTCAACACATTTTTTCAGGTTTCTGATTAAGAATAAGAGCTGGCTGGAATTTGAGCTGACCAAATTGATCAGCCATGTATTGATTGCGGTATTGATTCTCAGTTTCTTGAACACCTTTGCTCAAATTATCATCAATTGGGTTTTTGGGACGCTGCATCTCCGGGAGGATTTCCGTCCACTGGTACTTTTGGCCAATCTTTTTACCAGTTTTCTGTTTTATTCGCTTTGGTCTTTGCTTTATTTTCTCTTTTATTTTTTGGATAATTATAATTCCAGCCTGAAATACCAGGCAAGAATTAATGAAATTAAACTGATTCATTTACGAAACCAGCTAAATCCGCATTTCATTTTCAATGCCCTGAATAGTGTGCGGGCGCTGGTAGACGAAAACCCCACCAACGCCAAAACGGCCATTACGCAGCTTTCCAACATTTTGCGGTATTCCCTGGTGATGGACAAACATAAAACCATTCCGCTTTCGGAAGAGATGAATACGGTAAAAGACTATTTGAATCTGGAGTCCATTCGATTTGAAGAGCGCCTAAAAGTCCTGTATGATGTAGAACCCAAGGCCTATGAATACAAAATCCCGCCGATGATGTTACAAACGATCGTTGAAAACGGCATCAAACATGGGGTATCTAATTTGATGAAAGGCGGAATAATAGAAATCAAATGCACCATTGGACTGTTAGATGATTTGTATATTTGGGTTAGAAACAGCGGTCACCTCAAGGCGGATAAATCTCCCCGGAAAAAAGGGGAAGGACATGGCATCGCTAACACGGTACAACGGCTAAAACTAATATACGGGAACCGTGCTTCTTTTAAAATTTTCAATTATGGAAATGAATTCGTGGTTACAGAAATAAAAATACCAAAACAAAACCTTAATTTAGGATAAAATTAAAAAAGATATGCGTGTATTAGTAGTAGATGATGAAAGATTGGCAAGGAAGGAGCTCATCAACCTATTGAATCAAAATGACAATGTGGAAGTCTTGGGTGAGGCCAACAATGTAGACGACGCCCGGGAAAAAATAGAGGAATTGAATCCAGAGGTCCTCTTTTTGGATATACAGATGCCGGAAAAAACCGGTTTTGATTTGCTGGAGGAATTGGATCATGTACCGCTTGTGGTATTCATTACCGCCTATGATGAGTTTGCCTTGCAGGCTTTTCAGGTAAATGCGCTGGATTATTTATTGAAACCCATCGAGCCGGAACGCCTTACCGATACCCTTAAAAAGCTGGAGAAAAAATTGGAGGAGATGAAGAAGGAAGAAGATGATGCTGCTTCCAAAAGTCCCAAAAGCCAACTTTCCCTTACGGATCAGGTCTTTGTGAAGGATGGTGACAAGTGTTGGTTTGTGAAGCTTGCCAATGTACGCCTATTTGAATCGGACGGGAACTACATTAAGGTGTATTTCGAGAATAACAAGCCCATGATTCATAAATCGCTCAATGCATTGGACGAGCGCCTGGATGAAAAGTCCTTTTTTCGGGCCAGCCGAAAACACATCATTAATTTGAGTTGGGTAGAATCCATTGAACCCTGGTTTAATGGAGGGTTGGTGGTAACCTTAAAGGGGGGAGAGCGAATTGAAGTGAGTCGGCGACAGGCTGCCCGTTTCAAAGATTTGATGAGCCTTTAGTAATAATGGCATGGGTTCTTCAGGTGGATTGGCATTTAATAGGGGGATCTGTGCATTAATTTGTATTTTAATTTGTAAATTGGTCAAAACAGCTTTTATTTTAATTTTTCCCTTAAATTTAAGATCATGAAAGAAGAAAGGATACTGATTGTTGAAGACGATGTAAATATTTCTGAAAACATCGAAGAAATTTTGCAGCTTTTGGGTTATGGTAATATTGACATTGCGAATTCAGCCAACCAGGCGATTAAAGTGGTTAAGAAATACCGCCCGGACATGGTCTTCATGGATATCAAACTTAAGGGTGATAAGGACGGGATCGAACTGGGGGAGATTATTCAGCAAATGGTGGATGCTCCCATTGTCTACGTCACCTCTTACAGCGATCCAGCTATCATCGAACGGGCGAAAAGAACCCATCCGGCTGGTTTCATCGTAAAGCCTTTCAACAGCAACGATATCCATGCCATGGTGGAAATCGTCCTATACAACCAGCGAACCAGGCCGGCACTTTCCGAGGGTGTTAGCACTAAGATCGTCGAGAGCCCTTACCTGGTAGTAGATGCCGTTTATATAAAGGCCGACAACAGTTTTGAACGCGTGGATTACTCGGATATTTATTACGTGGAAGCTAACGGAAACATGGTGACGATTTTCACAAAGAACCGTAATTTCACCATCCGTAAGTCAATGAAGGACATGGAAGAGAAGCTGCCTTCCAACCTGTTTCTTCGGGTACAGAAGTCCTATATCGTCCAATTGGGCCAAATTGAAAGCTTTAATACCAAAGAGATCAACCTAAAGACAGGCGATGTGGTACAGGTGGGCAGGCAATATTACAATAGCTTCCTGGCCAAGTTGAATACCATCACAGAAAGTTAATGTTATAGCAACTCGTTAGCTAAATTGGCGAGTTCGGAACGTTCCCCCTTTTCCAATTTGACATGGGCATAAAGGGGGTGCGTCCTTACCCGGTCGATTAGATAGGAAAGACCGTTGCTCTGACTGTCTAGATAAGGAGTGTCAATCTGGAAAACATCCCCTGTAAAGATGATTTTTGTGTTCTCTCCTGCCCTGCTTATAATGGTTTTTACTTCGTGTGGGGTGAGATTCTGTGCCTCGTCCACTATAAAAAAGATGTTCGAAAGGGAGCGGCCCCGGATGTAAGCAAGCGGCTGGATTACCAGTTTTTCCTGGTTTACCATGTCCGAAATTCGCTGATACTCCTTGTCATGTTCCTTGTATTGGTTTTGGATAAATTTCAAATTGTCCCAAAGTGGTTCCATGTAAGGATTCAATTTGGATTTAATGTCTCCGGGCAAATAACCGATGTCTTTATTACTTAAAGGGACGATGGGGCGGGCAAGAAAAATCTGCTTAAAATTACTGCGTTGCTCCAATGCCCCTGCCAGGGCTAATAAGGTTTTTCCCGTTCCGGCCACTCCCTGAATGCTAACCAATTTGATTTTCGGGTCCATGATGGCGTGTAGTGCAAACGCCTGTTCTGCATTTTTGGGACTGATATTGTAGGCCTTGGATTTGGATATTTTTTCGAAGGATTTTTCTGAAGCATGATAAAAAGCCAGTATAGAAGCGTTGGGTGTGGCCCCTTTCAATATATAATAGGTATTATTGGCAGGTAGCGATTTTTGTCTTTTTCCGAAAACCTGCTCCGCATCCAGGTTGCTTTTTTCGTAAAGCGTATTGATGATTTCCTGGCTCACATTTTCAATTATCTCCTTGCCCGTGTTTTCAATTTCAGTGATGTTTTTGATTTTTCCGGTTTCGTAATCCTCTGCCGGAATATCCAGGGATTTGGCTTTGAGACGGAGGTTGATGTCCTTACTGACCAATATGACCTTGCGTTTTTTTTCCGTTTGCCTCAGACTTAAGGCCGCATTCAGAATCTTATGATCGTTTTTTTCTTCGCCGAAAATCTCATTGGCATTCAGAGCGTTTTCCGGATTCATCATCACTTTAAAAGCACCCTTGCTTTTTCCGTTTAGCGGAGTCCAGTGCTGGATCATCTGATCCTTTGCCAGCCGGTCCAAGAGGCGAATGAATTCCCTTGCTTCAAAATTTTTGGTATCGTTGCCCTTTTTGAATTGATCGAGTTCTTCCAATACCGTGATCGGAATCACGACATCATGCTCGGCAAAATTCATAATGGAGTAATGATCATACAAAATGACAGAAGTGTCTAAAACAAAAATCTTTCTGTCCTGTGTCGTTGCTTTCTTCACCATAAAAACAAAATTGGAGTGGAATGACGATTAATAATACTTATTTTAAACGACAAACGTCAATGAAATCACTTAAAAAAACGGTTAATCATGGAATGTATTTTTGCCAACAAGGATTAACCCACTAAGCGACTGGCATTTACGAATAACCGTGAATCCAGTCCCAGCGAATGAGTGATTGGCTTGCACCTGTTTCATTCTTTCGCATTCCAGATTTCCCAGGCGGCTTCTGCCTGTAGGTGGAGCATTTCCATGCCGTTTTTGGTTTTTGCCCCCCTGCCAGCGGCTTCCTTCATCAGACTGGTTTCCGCTGGGTTATAGACCAGGTCATAAACCCAATGGTTTTTACCGAGCTGTTTAAGGGGAATAGGGGGCCTTTCGCTGGTATTGGGGTAGGTGCCCAGTGGAGTGGTATTGATGATCAGGGGATGATCCGCCAGGATGCCTGCCGCTAATTCCTTGTAAGATAAGATGGATTTGGAATCCGGATGCGAAGCCCTGGAAACTTTTAGAAAAGCAATATTAAGGTCATTAAGGGCTTGTGCTACGGCGTTGGACGCACCACCGGTGCCAAGGACCAGGGCAGCAGGCCGTTCTTTCCCCAGCCAGTTTTCCAGAGAGGTTCGGAAACCGATGTAATCGGTATTGAATCCTACCAATTCGTCGGGGCTAACTTTGATACAATTAACGGCTCCGATTGCCCGGCAGGCTGGCTCCAGCCGGTCCAGGAAAGCGATGACTTGTTGCTTATAGGGAATGGTTACATTCAGGCCAATGAGATCTGGTACCTTAGCCAGCAAAGCAGGAAAGGCCTGAATAGTCGGTAGCTCATACAGCTCGTATTGACATCCCTTTAAGCCTTCTTTTTGAAATTTTTCGGAGAAATATTTTTTGGAGAAGGAATGCGTCAGTGGAAATCCGATGAGTCCGTATTTTTTCATTCTCTGCTAAAATTATGTGCTAATCGTTCAAGTCCTACCACGAGCAGTACCCCAAATAGAAATGCAAAAATAGCAAGGAGAAAACCGGGGTCTTCCCCTGTTTCTACCAGATAGACGTGGGGAAGGATATTTTCCGTTAGTAGCGGTTTTTGCATGCCAGAACTGGAAATGCGGTAGCTTAACACTTTTTTCCAGGGCCAAATTTTATTGATGGAGCCAACCATAAATCCTGAAAGCAGGGATAAGGTAAGCGCATGGAAATTTTTCAGAAACCAGGAAATAACCCTGCTAAAGAGGAGTAATCCACTGACACAGCCCAGTGCAAATACCCCCAGGACCAGCAGGTTTTTGTCATTGACTGCCGTGAGGATGTACTCATATTTGCCCAAGATGAGTAGCAGGAAGCTGCCGGAAATTCCCGGTAAAATCATGGCACAAATGGCGATGGCTCCCGAAATAAATGTAAACCAAAGCGTGTTCGGTGAGGTGATTAAGGGCAATTCGGTGATAAAATAGGCCAGGACTGCTCCCAGCGGAAACATCAGAATAGCTATGAGGTTCCACCGTTTGATTTCCCTCAGGATTACGATGGCACTGATCAGGATCAATCCGCAGAAAAAGGACCAAAGTGGAATGGGAAAATGATCAATAAAAAAGGTAATGATCTTGGAGAAGGCAAAAATACTGGTCATAATGCCCAGAAAAAGCACCAATAGAAATCCTCCGTTAACGTGTTTCCAAAATTCAGCTATTTTTAAACGGGTTACCAGATGTAGGGCCTGCAGATCAAAGGAATTAATGCTTTCCAATAATTCCTCATAAATCTTGGTAACCAAAGCGATGGATCCTCCCGACACACCGGGTACTATATCCGCACTTCCCATACCCATTCCCTTAAGGAACAAAATTACCCAGTCACTGATCCGCTTCATTGTGTGGCCTGTTTAGTAGTAGAACCAATAAAAATCAGAGGTCCAAAAAGAAATCAAAAGTGTCTCCTCTCAAACCCAGCCTTAATGTTTCCAAGGGAATGATTTCGTTGGGAGCGATGTTTCCGAGATTTACATTTGATCCCAGAAGCTTAATGAACCATACCTGTTGTTCTTTTTGAGGTGCTTCCCAGATGATTTTTTCTTCGGGTATCTGGGTGAGGATTTCTTCTACCAGCCCCTGCCGTACTTCTCCGGAATCCCTGAAAAGGCCGACCGTTCCCCCTTCCCTGGATTCTCCGATTACCTTCCAGGCACCAGCATTCAGTTCTTTCTGCATTTGGTCGATCCATTTGTAGGGAGGGATGATTTTGGCAGCATCTTTTGAACCTACCTCGGACAAAACGGTCACCTTTTTAGCCATCGTTTCGATGTACCTGCATTTTTTGTTATGGTCCAGGGTGATGGATCCGTCAGACACCTCTGCGAACTCAAGTTGGTATTCCTCTAAAAGTCGGACATAATCGTCAAATTGATCGCGGATGACAAATGCTTCAAAAAGCGTTCCTCCGAAATAAACCGGAATACCTGCCGCCCGATAAATGTCTATTTTTTCCCGTAAATTTTTAGTAACAAAAGAAGTCGCCCATCCTAGTTTGACAATATCTACGTAATCTCCACTGACTTCAATAAAATCTTCCACTTCCCGAAGGCTAAGCCCCTTATCCATGGCCATGGTAAATCCTGAATTTCTAGGTTTGTCAGTCCGGGACGGAATGCTCTTAAGATCGTAATTCATTCAATAAAATTTTGACAAAATTGAGACAAAAGAAACGTTATCTTTTAAAATCCTCTCTGTACTGGTTGATAATTTTAAATATTGCTTTCTGTTTTTCCAACTCGGGCATCAGTTCGTAAAGCAATTCGTGTTTTTCGAAGTCCAAAGTTAATGCATTTTCCAAAATTGAAAAGGCTTCTTTGTATTTACCTGTTTTAATAAGGTAGACCACCAGTCTGTAATAGAGTTCGGCTTCCTCCGGTAACTCCTCCATTCCTTCTTTGATGACGTCCTCTGCTTCCTCAAAGCGGTTTTGGTCGAAATAGATGAGAGAAAGGTTTATATAAGTCTCAATAATACCGGGTTCCAGGTTAATGGCTTCTTCGTAGGCCTCTGAACTGGCCTGAAGGTTGCCCAATTCGTATTCAGCACCGGCAAGGCCGACCCAGTAATTGGCATTTTCTGACGTTAAATTCAACGCTTTTTTAAAATAATGAATCGCTTCAAAGAATTTCTTCTTTTTCATCATGCACATCCCGAGACCAAACCAGGCATCGTCGTATTCCGGATCCAATTTGGCAGATTTTTTGAAATACTTGAAGGCCATATCGATCTGGTCCAGCTTTTCATAGGAAGCGGCCAAGTAACAACAGTTTTCGGCATTGCTGCCTTCGCAGTTGATGGTGTTTTGATAGGCTTCCAGGGCTTTCTCGTACTGAAGGGTGTTCATCAGCGCATTTCCCAGGTTAAAATAAGCCGAAGCAAAGGAATCGTCAATGAGCAAGGCGTAATCATAGGCATCGATGGCTTCTGTGAATTTGCCCAGGCGATTGTAGACCACCCCCAGATTGTACCAGGCGTTGGCATTGTAGGGATCTTGATCGATAAATTCCTGGTAGAAGTTGAGGATTTCATCGAAGGAGCCCTCTTCTTCGGTCATCATGGCTAGTTGAAAGAGCGCATCTTCATGATTGATCTTTAATTTCACCACCTCTTTAAAACAGTTGATGGCCTCCTCCATTTTTTTGTCGCTACGGTAGAAATTTCCGAGCAGGTAATATACCTCAGCCTTGTCTTCGGCTAAAGGCAAAAATCCTTTTAGCAGCTGGATAGCGTCCTCGTATTGATCCAATAAGGACAAGGCATTGGCCATGGTCAATATGATTTCCTCATTGTTTGGAGAGAGGTTGTTCAGGTTTTCCAGCAGTTCCAGGCTTTCTTCCAGCTCATCCATGAAAAGCAGGGATTGCGCCATCAAAAGTTTTATTTCCACCGAAAACGGGAATTTTTGCAAGGCCCATTCACTGGTTTTATAGGCCTTTTTGTATTTGAAATGATCATGGTAATACCTGATGATATCTTCCAATTCTTCTTCCCCAAAAAATAGGCCTCTATTGGATTTGAGAGAATTTTCAAATCGCTGTACCAATTCCTTCTCCTGATCCGAGTGATTGTCAAAATCTCCTGTCATAGGTTTGATATGAATTTTACGTTTAAGATACCAAATATTTTCATTTTAGGTTCTTTTACCGAAGCCTTTTTACTTTTCATTTGCCATCGCCCACTCAAAGGTGTCTTTCAATGGAGTAAAGGAGGTTCCGGTTGCTTCTTTTACTTTGCTGCTGTCATATCCTACTTTGGTCTGGGCAGCCCGAACGGTTTGTCGGCTGATGGGTAGCTTGTTTTTCGAGAACCAGTTGTGTAACCGGGACCAGCGGATCACCCAGCCCGCGATCCAATTGCTAAGGGGAATGCTTGGGGGCTTTATCCCGAAGACCAAGGCCATTTCATTGAAAAAATCCTTGTAAGGGAGGCTTTCTTTGCTAATGATATACCGTTGGTTCCATTCTCCCTTGTCGATCAATTGAAGCATGATCGCGACCGCATCCCGTATATCGATATAGTTGATATTACCCTGCGGGAAATAGCGGTTGCCATCCAACACATACCGGTAGATTTGGCTGCTGCTGCGTTCGTCCGTTATTTTTGCCAGCAAGACGGAGGGATTGAAAACCATCACCTGCAAACCTTCTTGAGCCCCCCGCCAGACCTCCAGTTCTGCCAGGTGCTTGGAGATGCCATAGGGGGTATTTAATTCGGAATTTATCCATTTTTGCTCTTCGGTAATGGATAGCTGATTCTCCTGTCTGCCCAATGCCGCCACCGAACTGATAAAAACCAATTTGCCGGTGTTTAGGGAAAGCATGGCATTCACCAGACAAGCCGTTCCCTGGGCATTGGTTTTCAGTAATACTTCTTTTTTAGAATCATCGAATGAGACCAGTCCTGCGGAATGGATGACCAGATCCTGATCCCGACAAGCTTCGGTAAGCATTTCCACGTCGGTGATTTCTCCCTCATACCACTGAATACTGTCTGCCATACTGCCCAGCAGACCTGTATTGCTTCCGGCTCTTTTAGTCCCGGAAATCAGTGCTTTGCCGGAAAGACTTTTAGCGAGGTAGCTTCCCAATAATCCGGTAATGCCGGTGATGAGTATCTTTTTCACAAGGTTAGCATTATGGGCGGAGCTTACAAATTCTTATTCCAAAGGTCCAAATCTTTCAATTTGTTAAAATACTTTTCCTGTGGCAACCTTTCCAACGCATCCAGGTATTTTTCGTTGTGGCAATCTGTTCCGGCAAGCTTTACCAGGTCCCGATCTATTAACTTCTCGGCAAATTTTTTAACGGCCTTGGAATAATACCCGGTAAGTGACAGCAGGTTTAACTGGAAAGGGATGTTTCGGTCTGCCAGACCTTCCAGCGTACTGCTTTCCTGGTGCAGGTAAATGTACCGCTCAGGATGTGCAAATACCGGTTGGTAACCAGACAGCTCCATCTGAAAAAAGGTTTCGAGGAGAATGTGGGGCTTACTCATAAACCCAGTCTCTACGAGTACCATCTTGTTTTCGCCAAAGCTAAGCAGCGGTTCATTTTTTTCTACTTTTTCAAAAAAAATCTCGTCCAGGTAATATTCTGCCGCCGTTTCCAGCTCTACAGAAATACCGGCTTCGCTGACAGCTCTCTTCAATTTCCTTAGTCCACTATCAATGGTTTCCGGCGTGTTTCTAAAAAACTCACTCATGATATGCGGGGTAATGATGAGTTTTTTTAATCCATAGGAAGCCAGCCGCTCTACCAGTATGACAGATTCCTCCATCGATTGGGAACCATCGTCAATTCCTGGAATCAAGTGGCTGTGCATATCGGCCTGGAGCCAACTAAGATCCAGTGCCTGATTTTCGGATGATGTTCTTTGTTTGGTGAATAAATCGAATATAGACATTAAAGTCCTCCTCTGCTTAATTCTTCGAATTTTTTCAGATCAGGCCAGGATTGGTCCTTTTCGGATAGGAGCGGATTATCCACTCCCCAATCAATGCTTAACTGCTTATCATTCCAAATAATTCCCCCCTCACTTTCTTTGTGATAAACGCTGGAGCATTTATAGGTAAAAACCGCATCTTCTATCACGGCAAAACCATGAGCAAATCCGGTAGGGACATAGAGCATGTTCTGAAGCGCTTCGTCCAGAATCACCGAATGGTATTCACCAAAAGTGGCTGATCCTTTGCGAAGATCTACGCAGACATCCAGGACCTTTCCGCTGATGACCCGGACTAGCTTGGCCTGAGCATGCATTCCCGTCTGAAAGTGCAGGCCCCGCACGATTCCAGCTTGGGAGTAGGACTGATTGTCTTGCACCCAATGGGTGTTCATTCCGTGCTTTTTAAATAAGTCTTCCCGGTAACTTTCTAAAAAATAGCCTCTTGCATCTTCGAAAATTTTTGGGTAAATTTCAAAAACATCCTGGATTGCTGTCTTTTTGATTTCCATGCCTCTATTATTTGTTATTGACTAAAACGGTGCAATTTGGTAAATATGTATTGAAAATGCAGTACTTGTGGATGAATTTTGCCGCGGTTTCCGGATAAGGACCGAAAATGCATAATAAGAGCGGCCCGCCGTGCACAAATACACCCGATCATGAATCTATTGCTGCGAAACTACGTTATACCATATTCGAATCGTCGAATGGAAGTTTGAACAAACCTTTGCATGAGTAAATACAGCAGAAAAATTGCCAAATTGGTAGATACTGCCCCAAAAGAGGAAACGGCAGTTTTGATTGCGCTAATCCACCAGCAGGAAACAGAGCAAGTGGTGCAGGAGCACCTGGATGAGTTGGCCTTCCTGACAGAGACGCTGGGAGCAAAATCCGTGCATCGGTTTACCCAGCGAATGGATAAACCGGATGCCAGAACCTTTGTGGGCTCCGGTAAATTGGAGGAAATCAAAACCTACATTGAGTACTTTTCCGTCGATATGGCCATTTTTGATGAGGACCTCAGTCCTTCGCAAGTAAAAATATTGGAGAACGAACTCAAAATTAAGGTATATGATCGTTCCATGTTGATTCTTGATATTTTTCTAAGCAGGGCGCAGACAGCGCAGGCAAAAACGCAGGTGGAACTGGCACGTTACCAGTACCTATTGCCTAGGTTGACCCGAATGTGGACGCACCTGGAAAGACAGCGTGGAGGAACGGCCACCCGGGGTGGTGCCGGAGAAAAGGAAATCGAAACGGATAAGCGAGACATCCGGCAAAAAATCGATTTGCTGAAAGAAAAGCTAAAGAAAATTGAGAAACAAGGGCATACCCAGCGCAAAGGCCGAAAGGGCATTGTACGGGTAGCTTTGGTTGGGTATACCAATGTGGGAAAAAGTACGCTAATGAACCTGCTCACCAAAGCAAATATCCTGGCCGAGAACAAGCTTTTCGCCACAGTGGACTCTACTGTGCGGAAGGTGGTGCTTGAAAACATCCCTTTTCTGATCTCCGACACGGTGGGATTTATCCGTAAGCTGCCAACCCACCTGATTGAGTCCTTTAAATCCACCCTGGCGGAGATTGAAGAGGCCGATTTACTTATACACGTGGTGGATCTCTCACATCCTAATTTTGAGGATCAGATCACGGTGGTCAATCAGACCTTAAACGAAATGGGTGCGGGTGACAAGCCCGTAATCATGGTCTTTAATAAAATCGATGTGGCTCCCAAAATGCCTTCCGAGGAAGAGCTGATGCTGATGTCCGCACACGAAGTAGAAGAAGCTAATTTCATCGATTTCGAGAAGCTAGAGGAGAGCTATGCAAAGAAATCCTCGATCAGACCCGTCTTTATGGCAGCTGGGAATGGCACCAACATAGAAGGTTTTCGAAAAGTGGTGACGGCGGAAGTAAAGAAAATACATCAAAAGATTTACCCTCATTACCTGGAGGACGAAGTGTTGGACCTGTCTCAATACGGTGTGGAAGAATGATGAGTTCATTCGTAATCGCTATTCTTTCAGACAATGGCTATTTGATTATTTTTCCAGCATCTTTAGTAAAATGATACTCAAACCCCTGTAGTTAACCAACGCCCACCTCCTATCCAGAGCGGATAGGGTGGTGGGTTTATTTATCGAAATGATTCATTTGTGAGAAAAACCTTTGTTTGGGCGGCCAGGATTTTCCTTGGGTTGTTTTTGTTGTCCATCCTGGCTGTAGTAGTGCTGGGCAGATTGCCGGTCCTTTTTACTCCCTTGATGGGGATTCGGGCTATGGAGCAGGTTCTGGATGAAGATAGGGACTTCCGCTTCCAAAAGGATTGGGTGCGCATAGAAGCCATTTCTCCTCATTTGTACCGTGCGGTTATCGCTGCCGAAGACCAGAAATTTCTGGATCATGGTGGTTTTGATTGGGATGCAATTGAACGCGCTCTGGAGGAGAACAAGGAAGGAAAAAGGATTAGGGGCGGAAGCACCATTAGTAATCAAACTGCAAAAAACGTCTTTTTATGGCCCGGAAGAAACCTGCTTCGAAAAGGAATGGAGGCCTATTTTACGTTTCTGATGGAGTTTTTTTGGTCTAAGGAAAGGATCATGGAAGTGTACCTGAATGTCATTGAAATGGGAGACGGAATCTATGGAGCGGAAGCAGCCTCTCAGTTTTATTTTGGTAAAGCGGCAGCAGATCTTATCAGGCAGGAAGCAGCACTAATAGCGGCCGTGTTGCCTAATCCCTTGCGCTGGAGGCCCGATCAGCCTACTCCCTACCTCCGGCAACGACAAGCTTGGATTCTACGAAACATGCGGAATTTAGGGGAGCTTCCGCTGGAATGAGTGGATAGAATCTAACCCTTTTATTCGAATGTTTTTGGATTGTAGTTGGACGCTTTTCTGTCGGGAACAAAACGGGAAAAAAAGGGAAAGCTTATTTTCGGATAAGATTTCGGAGACGGGTAGTGAATCGGGGCCGGTCTTCCATGACGTTAAGGTCATCTTCTGAAACCCTTTTAACGCTCTCGATGGTGTAAAAAGCTTTCTCATTACTCTCTCTGAGTTTGCCGATAAATTCCTTCAGCCGTTCCCTTTTAATGACAGTAAACATGAGGATGACTTTACCAAATCGTCCTTCTGCTCCCACAGAGGTAAAGCGGTATTCTTTTTCTTTCATGAACTCCACAAGTTCGGGAAGGGCTTCGGGAGTAATGATTCGTACCAATACCCTGCCCAGGGCAAGACGTTCTTCGATGACCATGCCTATATACGTTCCCATGGCATAGCCGCCCGCATAAGCAATGTAAGAAAGCGGATTGTTGATGTTTTGAAAAATTTGTCCAATTGCAATAAGCCATATGAGTGCTTCAAAGAAACCCAGAACCGGAGCCACGGTTTTTTTTCCGTTCAAGACAAACATGATCCGTAGGGTATTGATCGAAACATCTACTACCCGGGCTAAAAAGATAAACAAGGGCATCACGAGGTAATCAAAAAGCGATTGGGAAATGCCCAGGGTTTCCAGTAATTCCTGCATGAAATAAAGGTAAGGTTCGAGATTACAAACGTACGGAAAATTTGGGGATAATTGGTAAGCTTTCTGCCGGGGTGTTTTCGTGCTATACCGTTCGGTTTCTTCCTGCTAAATACCCGAAGCCGGTAAAAAAGAGGGATGAAACCAGCATCAGGTAAACCAGCATGTCCCAATCCTGCCATTGATCAAATGCCATGCCGAACAGCATCGGCCCAAAAGCTGCCAGAAAGTAGCCAGCGGATTGTGCCATACCGGATAGTCCTGCCGTGTAGCGGTCATTTTTTGTCCGCAGGGCGATCAGGAGGTAGGCCAGGCTGATGCTCGCTCCCATGCCCAGTCCTACCACAGCGATGCCCAGTACGTTTAGCCAGATGGTTGGTGAAAACAAGGTGCTGAACCCCAGCAGGTAAATCGCCCCAATGGAAACGGCAATGCCGGATTGCTGCCGGAAACGGCTAGCAACTACCGGGGCAAATAACGTCCCCAGCAACCCCACCACTTGCATCATCGAAGCCATCAAACCGGCATGGGTGGCACTTAGCCCCTTGTCAATCATCATGTCCGGCAACCAGGTAATCAGGGTAAAAAACAACAGGGATTGCACCCCCATAAACAAGGTGACCTGCCAGGCCAGCCGGGAGCGCCATACGGATATACCCATTTTTTCGATTTGCTTTTGAGGTTTCGGGGAAAAGGCCAATTGCGGCCACCAAACCAGCAAAGCTAAAAAGAGAAAGGATGTCCAGAATAATAAGGATCCTCTCCAGCCCCAACCCAAACCCTGGGCCAGGGGAACACTTACTGCGGTGGCAATCGCAGCCAATAAGGACATGCCCGTGCTGAATAGGGCCATTACCTTTCCGGTTTTGGACGGCATGCGGGATTTTACCAGTGGAATCAGCAAGACATTGCAAATGACAATGCCAATCCCGGTCAGCGCCGTGCCAAGATACAGGGCAAAAGGTCCCGCCGATACCCGAAGCACCGAGCCCGTGCCCAGGATTAGCAATCCCATAAAGATCGCCTTTGCTTTACCAAGGCGGTTCCCGATGCCCGCCGAGAACAAGGAAAAAGTAGCAAAAGTCAGCAGGGGCAATGTGGTCAGAAAACCCGCCAGGCCATTGGATAAGTTCATGTCCTCCCGAATGAAGGGAATGAGGGGACCCACTGCTGTAATCGAGGGGCGAAGGTTAAAAGAAACCAGCAAAATGCCCAAAATAAGCCAGCCATCACTGGATTTGTCCTTCAATAGATTCATAAAAGTTACTTGCAGTTAGATAGAACGATCCGCTAATCGGCCCACTTTTCGTTGGTTGTCCGGTTAGCGGTCTCGTACAAGCTGCGAATTTCATCAATTTCCTGCTTTTCTCCTATAATTGACAGTTCATCTCTTTCTTTCAGTAGGGAATTTCCATGGGGGAAAATGACCTTTCCCTCCCTTTTGATCACCGTGATCAGCGATTTTTCCGGAAGTTTTAACTCCTGGATCATTTTTCCGATTAGTACCCCGGACGGTTTTCCGGTTTCCAGAAGTAGGTTGATAAACCGTTCGTCTCTTAGCAGGATCTGGCGCAACTCGCTTTCATCGGCAGCTTGCAACCAACGGCTGGGGAAATTTTCATTGTCCAGGATTTCTGCGAGATGTGCCAGCATCCGAAGGTGTTGGCCGGAATGTTTTTTAGAGCTGACAAGAAACAGCACGGCATGTAATTTTTTGCTCCAGTTGCGTTTCTTCCCTTTAAACAATTCAAAAAATTCAAACTTTACGGGTAAGCCCTCCTTAAAGCGGGCGATGGCAACCTCCGATTCCAGTTCTTCCTCAAAGCGGATGTGTTTCAAGGCAGTGGTTTTACCGATGGCAATTAATCCCTCCTCATTTTCATCTCTAAAGGCTTTTAGCAATTGCCGCTTTCGTAAACCAGTCTTTTTGGCAAAATGAACCGATACTTCTTCCAACAATTGCTCGTAGTTGAACTCCGCCGCCTTGGTATCCAAAATCAAGGCCCGGCTGATCACTTTTTCATATGGGTCTTCCGCTCGCAATCCTTTTTCTTTCATCATGGACCAAAGCTCCATTTCCAGTCCATCATAGCGCCGTTGACCTAGTTTACTGTACACATGAAACATGGCTCCCTCTCGTTTGACCTTATCCTTCGCATAGCTGAAATACCAGAAAATGCTGGCCCCGATAATCAAAAACGTAAAAATCAGCGATAGAAAGCCCATTTCAATGATCAGAAACACCGAAAAAAGTAAGCCGGTAAGTTGCATCCAGGGATAATAGGGCGACCTGAAACCGGGGTCATAACCTTTTAGTTCGCTTTCACGCATGACGATGACACAGATATTCAGCAAGCCAAATAGCATGAGCTGGAAGGTACTTGCAATTTTGGCGACGGTTTCTACATTAAAGATCAATAAGAGAAAGACCATTAATCCCGTTGTGGCCAGGGTGGCATAAAGCGGGGTTTGAAATTTTCCTAATTTCCCAAAATAGGCAGGAATAAGTTGGTCTCGGGCCATGCCCAGTGGATACCGGGCTGCTGACATAATACCTGCATTGGCGGTAGAAGCAAACGCCGCAATGGCTGCAATTACTACCAAAATCAATCCGGTTTTTCCCGGGAGCCAGGTCATGAAAACTTCTCCGGCGGTAGCGACCGGGGTCAAATCTGCAAAAAGCACCTCCTTGTCCAGTAGGGAAACCATAATAAATACACCCACCACGTAGATGGTTGTTGCTGTAGCCAGGGACAAAAACATGGCCAAGGGAATGTTCTTGTCAGGATTGTGAACTTCCTCTGCCACGCTGGCCACTTTGGTAAGGCCTGCATAGGAGACAAAAACCAGCCCAATGGAACCAAAGAATCCCCGGGTTCCATCAAGAAAAAAGACATCGTATTCATTCCTGAGGTGGTTGAAAAAATCAAATTGAAAGACCTTTGCCAAGCCTTGAACCGTGTAAAAGGTCAGGATCACCACCAGCGTAGCGACCAGTACTTTTTGTAACCAACCTGCCTCTTTTGAACCAATAATATTGGTAAACCCGAAGGTAAGGGTCAACCCTATGGCCACCGGCGTGATGGGCACATCAATGAAAATGGACACATACGCTCCCATTCCTATTAGTGCGAAAGCACTTTTAAATATCAGGGCAAACCAGGAACCGATTCCGCCAATGGTTCCGAACAAAGGGCCCAAACTCCGGTCAATGAAATAATAAGCACCGCCAGCACGGGGCATGGCAGTGGCTAATTCGGCCACGCTAAGCATGGTCGGATACATCATGGCACCGGCTACCAAATAGGCCAACACCACCGATGGTCCTGTCATCGCGGCAGCAAGCCCGGGAAGTAAAAAGAAACCCGAGCTGAACATGGCTCCTGTACTGATGGCATATACATCGAACAGACGTAACGTTTTTTTTAGTCGTTTTCCGGACATTTTATGCTTTCACGCTTTAGGCAGTTGACTATTTAATTACTAATGAAATAAGGGTTTTGGATAAAAATAACTAAAAAAAGTAATATAGGAATTCCATTTCTGGTAAAAAACTTAGAATGGACCGGAAATGTTTTCATTTTCAATCCTTATAAAGGTAACCGGCAAACCCTTCGAAATGGTTTTTTTCGAGGAGCGACAGATTTTTTAAACCCAAAAATTTGTAATTCAAATTAATAATTATGTAATTTGTGTTATAAACAGCAAACAGCAACTTTTAAACTAGTGTATTATGAGGGGAGTGGTGATTTTTACGTTGATTTTTCTTTTGATTAGCAGCATCAGCCTGCTTGCGCGGCAGAATGCCTGCCTGGTAAATGAAGCAACACCGGAACGGCAGGTTTTGGACCTCGCAGAAGGCGGTAGGCTAGAAGGATTTAAAACCCAAAAAAGGCAATTTTCCATTCTACATTTCGATACTTCCGGACAGAAAGGTTGGGAGGTTTTTCTCCCATTGACATCCGCAAATGCGCAAACAGAATTGCTGGCCTCTGCAAGGGGAGGGCAGGTTTTTGTGGTGGAGATAACACCTTCCCTCAAAGGGCCAGGTACAGCCTTAATTCATCATATTCAAGAAGGAAAGTTGCTTCGCAGCATTTCTTTTGAAGACCAGCAAAAGCTAATGGGGGAATCCCTGCATGCTGTATTTGCGGACGAGACTTATCTGTATTTTCTGACTGCAGATCAGAATCCGGATACATTCAGGTTGGGCAAAGCCCCTGACCTGAACTTCTTACTCAATCGCTTCCGGACTTCCGATTTTCGCTTTGACCAAGTGGCGGTTAGCCTGCCCGAAACCCCTGAAAGCGAATGGAATCCACAGTGGACCTTTGCTGGTCAGGTAGGGAATGAAAAATACATGGTGCTAAAGGATGCAGACATGGAGTCCAATACCCTCCATTGTCAGGTGGTGAGTTTTGATTCCAATGGACAATTGATCAAAAATATTGCCCTGAATTACAGTCCCGAAGGTAAGGCGATCCGCCCGTCCTTCCATCTGGATGAAAATGATCGCCGGTATGTACTGGCAAAGGACTATAATTATTTTAACTATTCCTCTTTTGGACCCGGTCCGTCCCGAATGGCCTATCGGATTGGAGCCTTTTTTGGCTTTAGCCTGGATGAGCGCACTGGGGCGTTTTATATCAGCGGTTTGTCGGGAGAAAAGTCCTTTGGGAAGAACCCTTTCCGTTTTAAAGCGCAAAAATACAATGGCTTTTATGTCAGCAAATTTGACGCAACCGGGCAACAGCTTTGGGAAACCGCACATGTGGCTGACGGAAGCGTTCTTACGGAAAGCGATTTTCACCGAAGGTACCCACCCGTACACAAGCGCTCCGCCCTCGAATTGCTTGCCGATTCCAGGGAAGTTAAGTATAGCATCCGTGTTGGCGGAAATGATTTTCAGTTTGTCCTGGATCAGAAAGGGGAGTTGATGGCCATGGGGAAAAATGGGATGATGCTAACCGGACAGGGTTCCGAACTAACTCAAGTTATCCCCTTCCGTCCATCCGCTGAGGTAGCTGCCGAGGGATTTTTTAAAACGACCGCAACGGTCAGCTCCCGAAGTGGCCATCAAACCCGTTTTGGCTTTCTAGATAGAATAGATCTCAGCGAAGGGTTTTTCGAATACTCCTGTGGTAAATCAGGTTAGGATTTCATTGATAACCTTTCCATGCACGTCGGTTAACCGGAAGTTTCTTCCCTGAAATTCATAGGTTAATTTTTCATGGTCAAAGCCTAGTCTTTCAAGAATCGTGGCCTGCAAGTCATGGACATGGGTCTGCCCTTCGATGCCATAGTAGCCGATTTCGTCGGTGACACCGTGAACTTTTCCTTTTTTGACACCGGCACCGGCCATCCACATGGTAAAGGCCGCCAGGTGATGGTCCCTACCGTCAAATCCTTCTCCCGTACGTGATTCCATCATAGGAGTCCTGCCAAATTCTCCTCCCCATACCACCAGGGTTTGTTCCAATAAGCCGCGTTGTTTCAGGTCTTTCAGTAAGGCTGCGATCGGTTGGTCAATGGCCTTGCAGGAGCGGCGCATTCCAGCTCCCACTCCGTTTCCAGCCCCGACACCGTGGGTATCCCAGCGATTGTCAAAGAGCTGGACAAAACGAACTCCTTTTTCCACCAGCCTTCGGGCCAGCAGGCAATTATTAGCGAAGCTCGCTTTGCCGGGTTCTGTACCATACATTTGATGAATGTGCGCCGGTTCATCATTGATATTCATGGTTTCTGGCACAGAGCTTTGCATGCGAAAGGCCAGTTCGTATTGGGCTATCCGGGTTAGAATTTCCGGATCACCTGCCTGTTCGTATTCCATCTGATTGATTTGGTTGATGGCGTCGATGGATTTTTTCCGGAGATGCTCATCTATGGTGCTGGGGTTGGATAGAAACAATACGGGATCTCCCTGGGAACGGCACTGTACTCCCTGGTAGACGGTGGGTAGGAAGCCGCTGCCCCAGGCACTTTTTCCCGCACTAATGGCTCCCCCTCCGGACGTTAGTACCACGTAGCCCGGTAGGTCTTCGTTTTCCGATCCCAATCCGTACATGGACCAGGCACCCATGCTGGGTTTTCCCAGTCTTGGACTTCCGGTATGCATGAATAATTGGGCCGGTGCATGATTGAATTCGTTGGTATGCATGGCTTTCAAAAAGCTGACCTCATCCACCATTTTGGCGAATTCGGGGAGGTAATCGGAGACAAAAGCTCTGGATTCGCCATGCTGCGCAAATTTGGCCTGTGGTCCCAGTAGTTTGGGTGTTCCTTTAAGAAAGGCAAATTCCTTTCCCTCCATCAGGGATTCTGGGGTGTCCTGTCCGTTGAGCTCCTGAAGGGTGGGCTTGTAATCAAAGAGCTCCAGGTGCGAGGGACCTCCTGCCATGTGCAGGAAAATGACACTTTTGGCTTTTGGCGCAAAATGGGGTCCCTGACCAGCCATGAAAGCACTTTCCCCAGCCATCTTGGTTTCTCGCCCGCAGCCCATCAATGAGCCCAATGCCAGGGCTCCAAGGCCGGAGGTACATTTTTTTAAAAAATGCCTGCGGCTGTTGTACTGTGCTTTCCGGAGGTATGCTTCTTCCCAAATACTCATCTTATCTTCTGGTTACAAATTCGTCTAAATTCAGCATGGCATTGCTTACCAGGCGCATGGCTGCAAGTTCCGGATCTTCATCCAAATCAGCTCCCTCTTGCTGATAGTAGGCAAGCGACTCCTGGTATAATTGGTGCAATACCATAACCTTTTCTTCTTCAGGGGCTTTAGCGGTAATAAGCTGCAGGTTTTTTTCAATGCCGGTTTTAATATCCCTTTTGTGCTCATCCAATATTTTTTTTGCCCAGGCGGTAGCCGCTTCCAGATATACCGGATCATTGAGCAGCACTAGGGATTGCAAAGGGGTATTGGTGCGGATTCTTCGGGAAGTACATACTTCCCGGCTGGGATTATCAAAGGTGACCATGGAAGGATAGGGATGTGTCCGTTTCCAATAGGTATAGACAGCTCGTCGGTAGGCATCTTTTCCTTCGCTTTCATTCCAGAATTTCCCACCAAAACTGATAATGTGTTCCGGCTGGTAAGGCATGACGCTGGGTCCATGGGTTTCGGGATTTAATAAGCCACTGATCGCCAGTGCCTGGTCCCGGATGGTTTCTGCCGGAAGCCGGGTTCGGGATCCCCGGGACAAGTACTTGTTGTAGGGGTCTTTATGTTGCTTTTCTTCGCTTACCGAGGAGTGTTGACGGTAGGTGGAGGACAGAACGATTTTTTTGATCAGGGATTTGACCGACCAATTCAGGTCCTCTCGAAAGGTTACGGCCATCCAGTCCAGTAATTCGGGATGTGTGGGAGGGATGCCCTGACTTCCAAAGTCCTCCATGCTTTCCACCAGGCCAAATCCAAATAGCTGTTCCCAAATGCGGTTCACCATTACTCGCGCCGTCAGCGGGTTTTCTTCGCTGACCAGCCATTGTGCAAAATCCAACCGGTTGGGGTTTGTCTCGCCGATGGTGCCCATGATTTCCGGAATTCCAGCCTGCACTTCTTTACCCCTGCTTCGCCAATCTCCCCGCTCGAATACCCTTGTTGTTCTTTTCTGGCCTTCCGGCAATTCGCCTAATATGGGCGTTTGCACGGGCTTTATTTTTTGGAGGGAGTCTATTTTTGTCCGGATTTCTGCCGTGTAGCTGGCTATCTCTGGTGACTTTTCATGATAATGGAGCCAGTCTACCCGCACCAGGTCCTGCGCAAAAATCCGGTCCTTTTTAAAATAGTAATATACATCCCGCTTTCCCTCCGTTGGCTGGATGGGAATGGTTAGGGTTTGCCATTGCTGTGGTCGGTTTCCGGGAAAACCGTTCGCCGTGACACCGAACGTTCCTTCACCGATTTTGGTGCCCAGCATGGAGTCTAGCCGGATTTCCACCTTCGCCCCGGTGAGCGAAGCATAGCCCAGGGAAATCGCTTCTACTTCTGTCAGGTCTACCTGCTCATACATGACCCAGGAACTGTCCTGGACTTGCCATATGGAAGCCTGGTCATGCCCTACCAGTTCTATAAAGCGGCTTTTATCCTGAAACTCTTCCGCTTCCACTCTCCGATGACCGAGGTGGTAAAAGAGATTTTCTTTCTGCCGGTGCAAAAATGCTTCCGATACTTCGGGCAATTGGTCTTCAGGGTCTAGTTGTTCATTTATCCAGGTCAGCAGTTGCCGGACCTTTGCTTTTTCGGTGGGTTCGTATGTATAGACTTTTGGTTGCTCGTTGTACAGATCCTTGTCGCGGGTATTGTTGAAAAAAGCCATGGACTTATAAAAATCCTCGTGTCGGATGGGGTCGTAAGGGTGGCTGTGACACTGTACGCAGGCCATGGTCGTGCCTTGCCAAACTTCAAAGGTGGTGCCTACCCGCTCCATGACTGCGGCGACCCGAAACTCTTCGTCATTGGTACCTCCCTCGTCATTGGCCATGGTGTTTCGGTGAAAGGCCGTGGCCAGCAAGTCGTTTTCTGTGGGGGCTGGAAGTAAATCGCCCGCCAGCTGCTTGACGGTAAATTCGTCGAAGGGCATGTCCTGATTGAAGGCTTCTATCAACCAGTCCCGATATTTCCAGATTTCACGGTGCAAATCCTTTTCGTATCCTTTCGAATCGGCATATCGTGCCAGGTCCAGCCAAAAGGATGCCCACTTTTCCCCAAAATGTGGAGAGTCCAGCAAGCGGTCGACGGTCTTTTCATAGGCTTCCGGAGAAGTGTCCTTCAGAAAGGCCTCGTATTCTTTTAATGTAGGAGGAATGCCGGTAATGTCCAATGCCAGCCTGCGGAGAAGTATTTCTTTGGGTGCAGGTGGATTGGGAATCAAGTCCATTTCTGAAAGCTTGCTGAATACGAAGTGGTCTATTTCGTTTTTTGCCTCTAGTTCCCCGGGAACTGAAGGCAGGGGAATGTCCGTTTCCGGAGTAATATAGGCCCAGTGTTTTTCCCAGTTAGCACCCTGATCGATCCATTTTTTTATCAGTTCAATCTCTGTCTCCGAAAGGGGATTTTTGCCCAGGGGCATGCGCATTTCCGGGTCCGGGTGCTGAAGGCGCGTGAGCATTTCGGAGGCATCGGCATCGCCGGGAATGATGGCCGGTTTTCCGGATTCGGTGGGCATTTTGGCATCCGATTCAAATAGCAGGGAAAATCCACCGGATTGCTTTACCCCTCCATGACAGGAAATGCATTTCTGGTTGATGATAGGCCGTATGTCACGATTGTAACTGATCGGGTCCTCCTTGGGCCATGCCCAATAAATAGCAAGTGCCAGAAAGGGCAATACAAGTAAGCGATTACGGCTTTTCATCTAATTTGCGTCTGCATTGATTTTAAAAGTAGCAATTTATACCATCATTGTCAAAACCCAATCCTGTACTGTACTGTAGCACAGGTGTAAAACCGTTTGCTATTCTATGTTGCTTTATTTATATTTTGAGTTAAAGGCAGGATAGTACAGGCTAGTAATTATAATGAATTTAATTATTATTGTGATGCATGGATCCCGATTCCGGAAGTGGTGAAGGGGCTTTTCCGTTCCCCTTGATTCGGGATGCTGCCTGCGGGCGGATTAAAAATACTCGGTATAGGTATAAAGATATGAATAAAATGAAATTTAGAAAAACGACCATCTTTTGGCTGACAGCGGTTTTATTGCTTTGTGTCGGTTTGGGAGATGGATTGCTGGCTGCAGGACTTCAGGAGGCGGCGGAGGGTACAGAACCCTTTTGGCTTTGGAAGTTTATGGGGCGATTGCATCCCCTGGCCGTTCACTTTCCAGTGAGTTTGTTGCTATTTGCGGCCCTGTTGGAATTATTTACCCTGAGGAATTTTAACCATAAGCTTCGGCCGGGCATTGACCTGCTGGTTTGGGCTGGTGTGGCCGGGGCGGTTCTGGCTGCAGGTCTCGGTTATATATTGGCTACTGTGGAAGATTATGGAGGCAACACCCTGGATGTACACCAATGGACAGGTATCGCTACCGCTATCATTGGCCTGCTGCTGATTTATTTTCTAAGGAAGACAGATGAAGGTCGTAACCTAAAGGCAGTAAAGGCTTTTCGATCGGTACTATTTGTTTCCGCCATTGGGGTATCGGTGGCTGGTCATTTTGGAGCCTCGCTTACTCATGGGGAAGATTACCTAACCAGTACCTTTCCCTGGACTGAAGAAGAATACGCACCGGAAGACCTAAAGGTGGATTTGGTGGCTTTTGAAGGCGAAGGAGATCTCAGCGAACAAAAGCAAATCGAATTGGTTGGCAAAGTTAGAGCTGTTTTTGCGCATAATTGCTACAAGTGCCATAGCGATGCTAAAATTAAGGGTGAACTGCGACTGGATGAAAAGGATTATGTTTTTACTGGAGGAGAGTCCGGTCCGGTGATTGTGCCCGGGGAGTCTGATAGAAGCGAGTTGGTAAGAAGAATAAAATTACCCAAGGATCACAAGGAGGCCATGCCGTCCAAAGGAAAGGTGCTTTCCTCGGACGAGATTGCCTTGATTTCCTTATGGGTAGATAGAGGAGCACCCTGGCCGGATGCGGCTAGTGAAGTCAGTGAATACCGGGTTGCCGAACTAGCTCCACGACGTCCAAATGTGCCGGCACCCCGGGAAGGGCTGGTGCAGCCCATTGACATTTGGGTGGATGAATATTTCCAGGAAAATGCCATTTCCTGGAAGGAGCCCGTAGACGATAAGACGTATTTGCGCAGAATATACCTGGACATCATTGGCTTGCTACCCAGTCCGGAAGAGTATGCTGCCTTTCAAAAAGACACCCGTCCCGACAAGCGGGCTGCCTGGGTGGAAACATTACTCAACCGAAATGATGATTACGCCACTCACTGGATGACGTTTTGGAATGATGCCTTGAGGAACGATTATACCGGTACCGGCTATATCACCAAGGGTAGGTTTGCCATCACGGACTGGTTATACACTTCTATCCGGGATAATAAGCCCTACGATCAATTTGTTAAGCAATTACTGAACCCTACCGAAGAATCAAAAGGCTTCATAGAAGGCATAAGTTGGAGAGGGGATGTGAATGCCAGTCAGGTTACCGAAATGCAGGCCGCACAAAACGTGGGGCAGGTCATTTTGGGTTTGAATCTGAAATGTGCCTCCTGCCACGACAGCTTTGTCAGCGATTGGAAGCTGGAAGAGGCCTATGCTTTTGCCAATATTTTCGCTGATACCACGCTGGAAGTCAGCCGGTGTGAAAAGCCCATTGGGAAAAAGGCAAGTACCAAAATACTGTGGGAAGAGTTGGGAGAAATCGATAGTACCGCCAACCGCAAGGAAAAGCTGAAACAACTCGCCGACAATCTGGTCCAGCCGGCAAATGGAAGGATGTACCGAACCATTGTTAACCGTATTTGGAAACAATTGATGGGTAGGGGGCTGGTAGAACCGGCAGATGAAATGGACAACATTCCCTGGAGTCAGGATTTATTGGATTGGTTGGCGACGGATTTTGAAGACTCGGGTTATGATTTGAAGCAACTAATCTATAAAATCGCCACTTCCAAAGCGTACCAACAACCTTCAGTGGGTATCGACGATCCATTGCTTTTGACAGATGATGGTTTTGTGTTTGAAGGGGTGGTTCGAAGGAGGCTTACCGCCGAGCAGTTTTCGGACGGGGTCAGTAAGTATATCCATCCGATCTTTGAAAAAGAGGTGTTAAAATACGATCCCAATGAGCTGGCTGTTTCCGAAGCATCTTCCATGCCTTTTGCCAGGGCGTCCCTGGTAGCCAATAATGATTTCTTAAAAGCATTGGGAAGACCTAACCGGGAAGTGGTCTCCACGAATAGAGATAGTCAGGCCAGCCTATTGCAGGCCCTGGAATTGACAAATGGCGAGACCCTGAACGAAGCACTGCAAGACGGAGCGCAGAAGTGGAAGGAAAAATATGAAGATGGTGATATCATCATCCATGAAACGTATCGGAAACTTTTGGGACGAGATCCCCATCAAAGCGAATTCAACGTAGCGATGGAGGTATTGGGTGAAGACCCGTCGCCCGAAGCCATCCAAGATTTGTTTTGGGCCGTTTTGTTACTTCCTGAATTTCAATTAATTTACTGATTAAAAGCATTTGCAATGAATTATAATTGGAGAAGAAGGGATTTTCTGAAAAAAACCAGTGCCGCTACCCTGGCAGCCATGGCTGCGGGAGCGCCTATGTCCGGATTTCTGGGATCCTGTACGTCAAAGGACAAGATCAAAAGTAGTGCGGATACGGTGATTCTTTTGTACATGGCCGGCGGAATGGCGCATACAGAAACGTTTGATCCAAAGAAATACACCCCTTTCCGCAAGGGAATGGAATCCAAAGAGGTATTAAGCACCTTCCCATCCGTTCCGACGGCCCTGGATGGGATTCAATTTTCAGAAGGGCTTGAAAACATCGGACAGGTAATGGATCGGGGTACACTGATTCGCTCCTATGTGGCCGCAGACTTGGGTCACATCCTGCATACCCGCCATCAATACCATTGGCATACCTGTTACGAACCTCCCCAATCGGTGGCGGTGCCGCATATGGGATCCTGGATGGCCAAAGAACTAGGGCCAGTCAACCCGGTGATTCCCCCCTTTATTAATATTGGGCAGCGATTTACCGTTGGAGAAGGGGAAGAGTTAAAGGCATTTCACAGTGCCGGATTTCTGGGCAGTGAATACGGACCTTTCCTGATTCCCGACCCAACTTCCGGATTGGACAGTGTGAGACCCCCTGTGGGCATGTCTACCAAGCGGTTTGAAGCAAGAAACCAATTGTATGAACGACTGGTACAAGAAAGTGCCATGGGGGAGTTTGGCAGCGATTACCAGAAAGAGTCACTCAAGCGGTCCATGGAACAGGCTTACCGCTTGCTGAATTCTCCGGAAGCCAAGGCCTTTGACCTAAGCCAGGAACCCAAAGAGAAATACGATGTTTACAATACAGGGAAATTTGGATTGGGATGCCTGATGGCCAAAAGGCTGACCGAACAAGGAGCCCGCTTTATCAGCGTGACCTCCGAATACGAACCCTTTGTCGGTTGGGATACCCACGAAAACGGACATACCCGATTGGTGGATATGAAAAAGCTGATCGATGCGCCGATAGCCCAGCTCATAAAAGACCTGGATGAAAGTGGCAGACTGGACCGGACCATGATTATCGTCGCCAGCGAATTTAGCCGGGACATGCTTACCGAAGGAAGGCCCGGAGCAAAGGTGAAAGATCAGGTGGAAGTACCCGATATTATAGATGACATGAAGAATTACGGCATGCACCGGCATTTTACGGATGGATGTTCCATATTGATGTTTGGGGGAGGGACCAAAAGAGGCCATGTATATGGCAAAACCGCTGATGAGCGTCCATGCAAGAGCATCGAAAAGCCCATCAAGATTGCGGCCCTTCATCAAACCATCTATCACGCACTAGGAATCCATCCCGAAACGAATTATGAAATTGAAAAACGTCCGTTTTATACCACTCCGGATGGAGAAGGAGAAGCGGAACTGGACTTATTGGCTTAATTATCAATCATGAAACAAAATGTAAACCCAAGAAGGGAATTTATCCGAAAAACAGGCTTGGCCGTTGCCGGGGGTGCCCTGATTCCCAACATCATTTCTCATCAAACCCATGCCATGAAAAAAGAGACCATTTTAGGACATGGTAGCCACCGCTACCGGGTCATAGAAGGATGGGGAAAACTGGACCCTTCCAAAAATCCTGTGAATGACTGCCACGAGATGGTGGAGGATGCAAAGGGACGGCTGATCCTGTTGACCAATGAAACCAAAAACAATGTCATCATTTATGATAAATCGGGCAAATTATTGGAAACCTGGGGTACAACCTATCCCGGAGCACATGGCCTTACCATTAGCGATGAGGGCGGGGAAGAATTCTTGTACATTTGCGATAATACCCGTAGTCAGGTCATCAAAACGGACCTGAAAGGAAAGGAAATTATGGTCCTTGACTATCCCAGGGAAACTGGTAACTACGATTATCCCCGTCAGTTTGTACCGACCGAAACGGCCATCAATCCGGCAAATGGCGACATTTACGTCGTAGACGGGTATGGCAAAAATTACGTCACCCAGTACGATGCCAAAGGGAAACTGATCCGGCAATTTGGCGGTTCCGGAGCAAGCGATGAAACCTTCAACTGCTGCCATGGCATACTGGTAGACACCAGAGACAAAAACAATCCAACCTTACTCATTACCGACCGGGGCAACATGCAGTACAAGCGATTTACCCTGGATGGCCAGTACATCAAAACCATTCCTACTCCGGGATCATTTGTGTGCCGACCGGTGTTGCGAGGCGATAACATTTATGCAGCTGTATACCGTAGTACCACACAGGCTTATCCCAATTCGGGTTACATTACCGTTTTGGATAATCAGGACCGGGTGGTTTCCACTCCGGGAGGTACAGCCCCCGAATACGTAAACGGTAACCTTCAGGAACAACGAAAAGACATGAGTTTCCAGGGGTTTATGCATCCACATGATGTTTGTGTGGACAGGGACGAAAACATCTATGTTCCCCAGTGGGCTTCCCAAAAAACCTATCCGGTGAAGTTGGAGCGAGTGTAAAAACTTGTAAGAAGGGTCTGGTAATGGAAGAAGGGTCTGACGGTTTAGAACCGTCTGACCCTTTTTCTTGGTATCTATAGGAAACCAGCTACCGGATATTCCAAGGGCCGGTATCTATTGGTTGGGTTTTCGCTAACCTTTATGGGAAGGAATCAGGGATATTTCCCCAATGGTTACAAATAATCAATTTTTTAGTTCCAGATCAGGACAAAAGGACCGTTGATCACGTATGGTTAAAAAACCAAACTTCAATTCAATGGCAAAACAAAAACCAATTGCTATCCTTTTTACGCTGCTTGTTTCGGTGCTTTCTCTGGCCTGTACCGACTCAGGGGATGACTTCAATCATGCAGGTCTTTACGGATCCTGGGAAATGATTCATTTCCATGAGGATCACGAATTGGACCTGGTCCATTCCCTGGTGCTAAACCAGGATGGGAGTTATCAAAGATCCATTACCTATCGTGATCCCGAATCCGGGGACCTGGTTGGCTATTCCCATTTTCAGGTGGGAAGCTTCGCACTTGAGGGAGAAATGATCGCTTTTGAAGCTGAAAAGGACCTATATATCGGCAATGAGGCGGAATGGGGCAACATGGATGACCTTATTGAAATGGAAATCAATTCCGGGGGCCAGCCTGTAAGCTCCAGCCTTGAATACAGGGAAAATGGATCAAAATTGACCATTATTACGGAATGCAATGATGTAATGTCAGCTATGTGTGCACCCGATCCGGTTTATTCGAGGGTAACCACTTAAGCCCGGATGAATAGGTACCGCACTCAATGTTGAATTATCAATCATTTTTAGAAACAGGTTAAAAAATGAAAAGCACCGTTTTCACTACTGCCCTACTGCTGATTGGAATCTTGATTTCGTCATGTGTTTCGGATGATCTGGAACACCAAAACGAATTCGAAGCAAGTCAATCGGCCTGGTTGGATTTTAAGGAATCGTCGGGCAATTCCTATACCTACACCGTCGTTTTTGGAAGTTGGGTGGGTTTTTCTTGGGAAACCACGCTAACTGTAATCGATGGGTCCATTACTAAAAGGCATTTTAAATATACAACGTTACCAGAAGACCTGTCAGAGGAGATTCCGGAGGAGGAATTGGAATGGACGGAAAACGAAAGCGAACTGGGCAGCCACCAAAAAGGAGCCGAACCGATGACCTTGGACGAAGTATATACAAAAGCTCAACAAGAATGGTTGGTGGCAAGAGAAAACGCCGAAACCTATTTTGAGAGAGAGAACAACGGGATGATCTCCACTTGCGGCTATGTGGAAAATAATTGTGTCGATGATTGTTTTAGGGGAATAAAAATAGATCGTATTGAAGCCCTTTGAAAATTAGCTGTTGTCATAAAAAAAGAGAAACCGGTGACTTTCGGTAAATGTAGTAATTTAGGTAAAGGCCTATTTCACCATAGGAATAGGCCTATTTATTGGATTTTGTTCCGCTGATCGAAATTTCTTTGGGTTTACGGCCGAAAATTTCTAGATTTTGATCTGCTTAACACCAAAAGTGAAAGGAGTACTGTTTTGCTATTTTCATTAAACCCAATTGTCATGAAAAACCTGTTGATCATCCTCTTCTTATGCACCCTTCAAGGCTTGCTGCCCGCCAAAGCCCAGGAAACAAGCCCCCACGAAAGTGTTTTGATTACCAATAACACCGGTCAAACCCAGGTAAATGCCAATGAAAAGGGTGAATTAGTGGTCAACGTTTCTCCTGAAGATTTGCGTGCCATAAAAAATCAGGGACATGTTCGCTACAGTGATTTGGGTGCCAAAGGAGATGGCAAATCGGACGATATGGATGCCATCGCCGCCACCCATGCGCTGGCCAATCAGGAAGGCCTGCCAGTAAAGGCAGATGATGGATACACTTACTACATTAGCGGGAAACTGCGTACCGCAGTAATCCAGACCGACACCGATTTTGGAAAAGCTGAATTTATCATAGACGATACCAATGTGGAAGACCGAACCAAACATGTGTTTTTGGTCAGTTCCACCCTGCGTTCATTTGACTTGCAAGGAGTAACTTCCCTCAAGAGGAACCAGGACAAAATTGAGGCCGATTTGCCTGGCTCCTGCCTGGTAACCGTTACCGATGCCAATGTGCGACGGTATATCCGGTATGGACCCAATCAAAACGACGGATCTCCACAGACGGATATTTTTATTGTGGACAAGGATGGAAAGGTGGATGCGGATGCCCCCATCATCTGGGATTTTGATCAGATAACTGAAATTACAGCCCTTCCGATGGACGAAAAACAGCTCAGCGTTACGGGAGGGCGGTTTATGACCATTGCCAACCAGGACGAATCGAAATACACCTATTATAGCCGTGGCATTGCTATCCGGCGATCAAATGTGCTGCTGGATGGCCTGGAGCACCGGGTTACAGGTGAAGGAGAACAGGGAGCTCCCTATGGCGGCTTTCTTAATTTCCGGGACTGTGCGTATGTAACGGTTCGCAATACGGTATTGACAGGACACAAAACCTACCGGACCATCGGTTCGGCTGGTGTACCAGTTTCTATGGGCAGCTACGACATCTCCTTGAGCCGTTCGCTGAATGTTTCCTTTGAGCACTGCAGCCAGACCAATGACATCAACGACCGCACCTATTGGGGCATTATGGGCTCCAATTTTTGCAAAAATCTGATTCTGGATCATTGCACCTTTTCCCGTTTCGACGCCCACATGGGCGTGGCCAATGCCACGGTGCGCCATTCTACCTTGGGTCACATGGGCATCAATGCCATCGGTACAGGCACCTTTCTGGTGGAAAACTCCACCCTGAACGGCAGGACGCTAATCAATTTACGTTCTGATTACGGCAGTACCTGGGAGGGCGAATTCATTATCCGGGATTGCGTGTTCATTCCTGCAGGAGGCAGGACCACCAGTGCCAGTCTTATCGGCGGCTCCAATTCGGGGCAGCATGATTTTGGCTACACCACCTATATGCCGGAGAGGATTGTCATCGAAAACCTGCACATAAAAGATTCCAACCATCCGGAAGATTACCAGGGGCCAGCCATTTTTGGCAATTTCAATCCCGAAATGACAGACGATACGTATGTGGAAAAGTACCCCCATGTGCGGCCCAAAGAAGTGATCCTGAAGAATGTGACCACGGAAAGTGGCGAGGAATTACGTCTCAGCGACAATCCCTATCCGTTCCGCAACGTGGAGGTACGCAAAGAATAAGGAGGGAGGTTCATTGTCCGGAAGTTCTCGAAATCGGGATTGCAAATCCAGCTTATCTGTGATTCGACATTACAAATGTCGAACAGCACAGCTCCGCGAAATTTGCAATTTCGTGGCCCAGATATAGGGGATTTATAATCACCGGGAGTGAACGACAATAGGATTGCAAATACTGTTTATCTTTCGTTAGACATTACAAATGTCGAATAGCAGGGTAATGAAATGTCTTTAGTGGAACATTTCCCTACCGTAAATAAAGCAAATGCTACTTGTGATATCCTTGTAGGTGGCGGTCCAAAGACCAAATTTTAACTGACCAACCCTGATACTTTTTCACCTGCTCTTCCCAGTCTTTTATTATTGAAAAATCGCCAAAGCCTATGCCCTTGCCTGCTTTCTCTGGGAAACCATCAATCCACTTGAAAAGATCCTCCTTTTCAGGAAATTTAAGTGGCTTAAAGGGGGCTTTGTCCTCCAAAGCTAATTTAACTTGCTTTACGTATTCCTTCGCTTTTACAAATTTAATATTCCCATTTAACTGGGCGATGTGATTGCCTGTTTCTAAAAGAGCCGAATAAGGAAGAAAGAAGGTATCCCCATTTTTATATATATTTTAAAATCTGAAATAATGGATTTTCGTTTTTGATTGTAACCAGGAATATCAAGAATATTTAAAAATACAGAAGTGTCAATGATCCAAATAGTGTGTTTAGCCATCGCCTAAAAACTACTTTATTGATTCCAGCCATTGCAAAGCTTTTTCTTTTTTTGCATCCGGACCTTCGTAATTTTTCACAAAATTGGAAAGTGCCCCCTCTGTGACTAAGTCACCCAAACTTCCTTGGGAAATCAATTCGGGGTAATCAGGAACATCTTTTAGTGATATCAATTTAGAACTACCATCTTTTTTATCCCGGTAGCAGAATACTACATCTGGAATAACTTCATCAGGAAGCGCGTCCATTAATGCCGGGTTGTGTGTACTTAATACGATCTGTAGCCTCCTTTTCACAGCGATTTTGTTAATTTGGTTAAGCAATTGTTTTGCTCGGCTTGGATGAACACCATTATCAATCTCTTCAATAATGACGATACTTTCCTCCGGAGCGGAAAGTAATGCTGCGGCAATTGCCAATACCCTGAGTGTTCCATCTGAGAGGACTCCCGCATCCATCTTTCGGTTTTCATTTCCAAAGGTCTCGGTCAAAACGACCATCACTTCTCCTCTTGGACCTTCCAAAAAGTCGATATCTGTAATGTCTTGTTCAGGCAGGCTTTCAATAAATTGTAGGATTTCTTTCTTTAGCCTTCCAGGCTCATCATCGAATGGATTGTCATCGACGTTCACTAAGTTATATAGGACGGCTGAAATATTAGATCCATTTCCTAGAAGTGCTGACTCTGAGATAAAGCTATAGTTCCTCATGGATTGTGGTGAGGGATCCAGGAATAATATTCTGGAAAGAAGGGATTCTGTATAACGCGATAGCTCTCCAACATGTTGGATTGATTTTTTGTAGTTGGGGTTAATTTTTCCCGGGGCGCTCATTTGGGTAAAAATACCCAGTTGGTCTGAACAGGTGACCTGTGGTTTTTTCCCTCCCCTGGCAAAATTGTTAAAAGCAACAGAAATATCCGTGGCCAGGCCAGATGAAGGTTTTGTGGTTTCGTAAAGGATCTCTTCGGAATTGGTTTTTATCATCGACTCCTTAGATATGTGAATTTCCTTTCCCAGCCTATGGTCTAGTGTAATCTGGAGTTCCCAGGAATGACCTAAACCTGAATCCTGCATGAGACAACCTAATTTGAGCTCGCTATTCCCCTTAAAAAAAATATCTTTGATTTGCCCACGGATGGCAGCATTGTTTTGATTCACTTCAAACTGTAATGACGATAGTTTCTGTCCCTGAGCCATCCAAGTTAAAAATCGGATGGCTTCTAAGGCATTGCTTTTTCCAGAAGCGTTGGCACCAACCATTACGGTCAGCGGAGCTAACTTTAACGCTGCTTTTTTGTAGCTTTTAAAATTTTCAATGGTAAAGGAGTTAATCATTGCCTCTAAATATAATGATTTTATCAATCATATGCCATTTGAAAGTTTATCAAAGCCTGCGTCGTTCTCCGTGCAATAAAAAAAAGTCACATCAACACTTCAAAATAGTAGCACATCCTTCCATTAAACCATGCCTTCGGCTCTGCTAAGGCACCCGTTAAGGTCCTTAGTTGTTTGAAATCTTCTCCGGCATACGGAATTTAATAACAAGGGAAGAACCGATGGTCAGTACCCCAATAAGTAATATGGCGTAGTCAATGCCAAATAGGTCGGCTGTGATTCCTGAAATTACCGCCCCGAAGGCATAACCCAGGTCCCGCCATAGCCGGAACGTTCCTATGCTTTCAGCCCGCTGTTTGGGACTGCTCGCCTGGGCAATGGTGGAGAGGAAGGTGGGATATACCAGTGCCGTTCCCAATCCTAAAATGGCAGAAAGGGAAGCCAACACGTAAAAATCACTGCTATACGGAATCAGTAAGATGGCCAGGCCCTGCGCCAGCATGCCCCAAAAGAGCATGGCCTTTTTGGAATAGTGGTCGGACATCTTACCGGTAAAAAGTTGCCCGATTCCCCAAACGGTAGGGTAAATGGCCGTAATGATGCCTATGCTTTCATTGTTGTAATTCAGTGAGACAAGAATGATCGGCAGCAAACCCCAGATCATGCCATCGTTCAGGTTGTTGATCAGCCCCGCCTGGGTCACGGAACTTAAGGTTTTGTTTTTGAAGGTGGTTTCTAAAAATACATTTTTCAGCTGTTCGGTAGTATCGGTAGCACTCTCTTTGTGCACAAATGCCCGGGTGTCCTTCACCCAGAGGGCCGTCAACACAAACCCAATCACGGAAATAAAGATTCCAATGTAAAAGGGATAGGGCGTAATGCCGTATTTATTGGCCACATAGCCTGTCAGAAAGGCCACTACGCCTACGGCAAAGTAGCCGGCAAATTCGTTTAAGCCCATGGCCAGGCCCCGGTCCTTTTCACCCACCAGGTCAATTTTCATGACCACCGTGCTGCTCCAGGTGAGTCCCTGACTTACCCCCAACAGTACATTGGCGAAAATCACCCAGTTCCAACTACCGGCATAAATCAAAATAAATGGTATGGGCATGGCCAGCAGCCAACCAAACAAGAGCAGATTTTTTCTCCCAAAGCGGTTGGCAAGTCGTCCTGTATAATAATTGGCAATAGCTTTGGTGATACCAAACGCCGTGATAAAGGAAAGAATGGCTGTTTTTGAAGCAATGCCAAATTCCATCTCCGCAAATTGGGGAATGATGGTTCTTTCCATGCCGATCATCCCACCCACAAAGGCGTTTACAATGACCAGAATGGTAAACTGTTTCCAGTTTTCTTTTAATCCAAGTTGTATGCTATCTGTATTCATCTCGCGCATAATTAGTCTGACAAAGGTCAGGCGACTGGGAGACAATACCTTTTACAAATGTTAAAAAATCGAATACCGCTAAAGTTAAGTCCGTAGCTGGTAAAGGTAGGGTTAGATCTCCACAGGTTCAGGCGCAGAATTAATCCAATCACAGGGGCTCAGAAAGTGAATATTAGTTGCCTAGAGAAACTTTAGGAATCTGTTAATGGAAGTTTTGCCGTGATAGCTGGTTTCGGTTTTCCCTGGATCCACTGTTTGAGTTGTTCCATTGCTTCATATACTACCGGCACCAAATAAACCGTCAATATCAGGGAAGAAAGTAGCCCTCCGATAATTACCCATGCCAGTCCGTTTTTCCATTCCGAAGCCGTTCCAGCGGCCAGGGCTATGGGAAGCATGCCAAATACCATGGATAAAGTAGTCATCAGAATAGGCCGCATCCTGCCTTTTCCTGCTTCCATAAGGGCCTCTCTTACCGGAAGACCTTTTTCTTTCAGCTGATTGGTGAAATCCACTATCAGAATGGCGTTTTTAGTTACCAGTCCCATTAGCATAATCAGCCCTAATAGTGCAAATAAACTGAGGTGGTTCATGGATAGATTCAGTGCGAGAAAGGAGCCAATAACGGCCACTGGAATGGAAAATAAAACCACAAAAGGATAGATGAAACTGTCATACAAGGCCACCATGATCAGGTAGATCAAAAGGAAGGAAATCAATAAAACGGAACCGAGTGCGCCAAAACTGTCGTTTTGCCTTTTGATATCCGAGCCCCAAACATAGCTGATATCTTCGGGAAGGGGATTTTCCTTGAAATAGGCCAGCACATCATCGGCTACGGTTCCGGAAGGTCGTCCCAGCGCATCGGCCGTGATCGTGACTGCAGGCTGCCTGTCCTTTCGCTCTAGCAAGGAGGGGGATTTGTCCTGCACGACCTTTGCCACCTGGGACAGCGTGATGGGCATGCCCATGGGATTTACCAGAAGCAATCGATTGACATCATCGTAATTTTGCCGGTTAAAATTATCCAATTGAATGCGTATCGGGTATTCCGTCCCGGCCTGGGTGAGGGTAGCATCGTCGTTTCCGGTCAGGGCATTGCGGACGTTTAGTCCCAGGTAGGCATTGGTCAATCCCAGACGTTGTAATTTATCCTGATCAGGAATGATCTGAAATTCAGGGCTTCCTTCTTCTACAGATAATTTGACATGGTCTGCCCCCGGAATGTTTTCAATGGTTGTTTTTAAACTTTTTGCTTCAGTCAGTACCCTGTCCTGGTCCGGACCGCTGAGGGTTAGTTCTATAGGTGCAGACCGGGGAACAAGACCCAAAGCCGCCATGGAGTAACTGGCCCCGGGAAACTCTTTTTTAAGTGCTTCCCGTACATTTTTCATGTACGTTTCAATCGGTACCGTATTTCGTTCATTGGAAGCTTTTAGCTGAATTGTCAATTCTGACTTATAGGCTGAACCGACCCCCAAGCTTCCTATACCCGTGGATGGTCCGCCCACATTGCTGAAAACGGTAGCTACTTCTGGCTGCTGAAGTAGGAAATTTTCTACTTCCAGGGTACGGATGTTGTTTTCTTTGATACTGGTGGACTTGTCGTATTCCAGGTACATCCGGAACTTTCCCTGATCACCCGTGGCAATCAGTTCCTTTCCGATGATTCCTTGTCGCATAATGACGCCTGTAAGGGCAAAAAGCCCAAGAATGATGCCGGCAAAGGCCAGTTTGTGATCCAACACCCATGCCAGTTGCCTGCCGTACCAGGCGATAAAGCGATCCAATTGCTGTTCAAACCAGATCAAAAAACGGTTGAATGCGGTACTGGGTTGCAGGTCTTCGGATTTACCTATCCGTGAAGCCATCCAGGGGGTCAGGGTAAAACCAACCAACAAACTGGTCAGGGTGGAGGTGATGACCACCACGGAAAATTGCTTGAGCATGTCTGCCACAAATACCTGCAGGAAGAGTATGGGCAGGAATACTACCACGTCGACCAGGGTGATGGAAAGGGCGGAAAATCCGATTTCCATCCTGCCGTCCATGGCGGCTTTGCGTTTTTCTTTGCCCATGTCCAGGTGTCGCTGGATGTTTTCCAATACCACGGTGGCATCGTCCACCAGGATGCCGATGATCAGCGACATGGCCAGCAAGGTCATCAGGTTTAACGTATAACCCAAAATCCACATCACGGCAAATGCTGTTACCAGAGAGGTAGGAATGGCGACCAGAACGATCAGGGAATTCCTGAAACTTCGCAAAAACAACAACATCACCAGTGAAACCAATACTACCGCAAGAATCAAGTCAAACACCACCGAGTTAACGGCAGCAATCGTGTTGTCTGTACTGTCATCGGCAATGATAAATCGAATCCCATCGGCAGCATGCAGTTCTTCGATTTGCGCTAATTTTTCCCGAACGGCCCGGGAAACATCCACTGCGTTGGCATCGCCTTGTTTTTTAAGCATCAGGCCAATTCCTTCCTGCCCATTATAGCGGCTTACTGAAGTGATTTCCCGGATACCGTCTTTTACGATGGCCAGGTCCCGCACATAGACCGGACTTCCCGGTACCGGCATGGCCACCTGAACCTGTTGAATATCTTCCAGGTTGGTGAATTTTCCAGTCAGCCGTACTGCTTGTTGATTCTTTTCCGTCTGAACCAAACCGGCGGGAATGTCCAGACCGGAGCGGTTGATGGCTTCTACCACCTGCTGTAGGGATAGCTGGTAGTGCCGCAGTTTTTCCTGATCCACCTTTACCTGGATCTCCCGTTGCTCACCGCCCAGTACGGAGATTTCAGCGACTCCTTTGAGCTGTTGGATCTGGGGAAGGTAGTCATCGGTAAGGTTTTGGTAAAAGGCCGCACTGCTCAGGCTACTGGTCGCTGTGATGGACAGGATAGGCAGGTCGTTTGGAGAAACCTTGCTCATTTCGGGCGACAACACCTGCTCGGGTAAATCTTTTCGGATATTGTCGATGTATCGCTGGGCATCCAGCATGGTCTGATCCAAATCCACACCGTATTTCATGTTGGCAATCACTACTGAAGCATTGGGAAGGGACTTGGTAACCAGGTAATCCACGCCTTCCAGATTGGAAAGTGCATCTTCAATCTTTTGGGAAACAGAACTTTCCACTTCTTCCGGTTCGGCCCCGGGGTAAACCGTTTTGATTACCACCACCGGTTGGTTGAAATCAGGCATCAATTCATAGGATAAATTGGTGAAGCCAATGTAGCCCAGAAGGATGAACAGGCTGAAAAGGACAATGATCAGCGAAGGCCTGTTGATGGATATGGAGGTAATGTTCATGACTTTTGGTTTAGTGGTTGGCAATTACAGAGGCACCGTCAAAGACATTGATCAGGCCTCCTACGATGAGGGTATCTTTTTCCCCGAGGCCGGATCGGACAAGCACTTTGTCCTGCATTCTTTTTTCGATGTGAATGTCCCGGATGATTGCTTTTCCGGCTTTGATCACATAGACCTGTGGTGCCAGGTCAGAGCCAAGTATGGCTGAGGAAGGAATCATGATTCCTTCTATTTCGGTATTCCTGTGGAGGTTCAGTTGACCAAACATGCCTGCTTTAATTTCCTTTTCTAGCATATTCGCAACCACGATTTCCACCGGAAAGCTATTGGCAGCATTGCCCCGACTACCGATCATGTGGACTGTACCGGTAAGTTCAGCTGGAAGAGAAGGAATACTGACGAGGTATTTTTTGCCCACTTCGAAAAGTTTCAGGTCCTGTTCCGGCACCTGTATCTCCAATTTGATGCGGCCAATGTCTGTAAGCTGCAACAGGGGCTTTCCTGGTGCCGCAAAATCCCCTTCCTCAGTAAGTTGGGCTGTGACGATGCCATCGAAGGGAGCCCGGATCTGGGTCTTGTTGATTTGTTCCCGGAGGGTACCTGCCTGTACCCGGGCCGTTTCCAAAGACAATTCCGTTTTTTCGAGCTGTATACCCTGTATGGCTTCGTTTTCCACCAAAATGCGGTACCGGTTGAGGTCTGCTTCCAGGCCTTTTACCTGTACCTCTGCAGCTTTAAGCTGCCATTGCAATAAGGCATCATCCAGCATAATCAACACCTGTCCTTTTTTGACCGTTGCCCCTGCGTCTACCAGTATGCGGTTGACTTTGCCCTGCAGTTCGGCACTGAGTCGGCTTTCTTTATCCGGGGCAAAGGTGCCCGTAAAAGCGTATTCAGGTTGGATCTTTGCCATTTCAACCTGCAGGATATTGACGGGTATGGGTTGCTCCCGGTCATACTGGTAAACCCGCGCTTCAGCAATTTGCTTGTTGGAAAGTAGTTTGGCCACTACCAGGCCCAGCAGGACTAATGGAATCAGGATATATAGGATTTTTTTCATGGGGTATCAATTCAAGAGGTTTCCACTGGTTTTTTTGCGTTCGAGATTTGCTTTGAGGTAGTCTACCAAAACATTCAGGTACTGTTGCTGGGCGTCCCGCAAGGCATTGTCTGCCAGCAGTACCTCGGTCAGACTTACCATACCTTCCTGTTGTTGGATTAGGGTTTTTTGGTATACGGAAACGGCCAGGTCGATTTGTTGTTGACTGGTGTGTAGCAGGTTTTCAGCTACCTGGCTTTGCAGCGATGCATTTTGGTATGCCATGTGCGCTTGTTCCGTGATTAGCTCCTGTTGCAACTGGCTATTTTGCACTTCAATTTTCTTTTGATGGACCTTTTTATTGGTTACAGTCCCGTTGAAGAGCGGGACACTCAATTGGACTCCTACAAAACTTACCGGATAGAAATTCAGGAAGGATTCCGGATTTCCGGTGTAGCCAAATCCCGTGCGGCCGTAATTTCCAATAAGGGACAGGGACGGAATCTTGCTGTGTCTAAGGGTGGAAAGTTCCTGCAGGGCTAGTTGTTGCTTTTTCTCCTGCATCCGTTCATCCAGGGTGCTACGTGTGGAACCCACTTCCTTCTCGGTCTGGCTAATATCAAGTGCAACGTCTAGTGGGGAATGCAGGGGTAGCCCCATCACAAACTTCAAGGCATTCAGGACTGTTTCATACCGACTTTCGACCTGGGTCACGCTGCTTTCCAGTTGTTGGTTTTGCAGCAGCACCTTGTCCCAATCTGTACGCTGCGCCAGGGTTTGTTCGTAAAGGAGGCGGGTATTTTTTTCGAGCTTGCGGCTGTTGACAAGGTTTTCACGGATAAAGGCCAACTGGTTTTTCAAAATCTGGGCATTGTAATACAAGGTGGCTACTTCCAGGTACACCTGTTCCTTGGTTTTGGCTTCCTGAAGCAGGCTGAGCTCCTGGAAGGTTTGGGAAGCCTTGATGCTGCCCATGACCTGAGGGTCGTATAGAGGCATTTTAAGGCTTAGGTTGGCACTGATGTTATGCGGTACCCCAAACTGCACCTCCCGAAAGACCCCCTCCGGACCCCCGAATGCCGATTGGGGCATCAGTTGGTAAGGCAATTCGGTAAAATACCGGTAGTCCCCCTGAAAGAAAAGCTTGGGGAGGAGTTGTGCGTTGGCTTCCTGGTTTTTAAGCCGGGCAATTTTCCCCTGGTTTTGAGCGATCTGTATGGTTTTGTTGTGCGACAAAGCCGTGTCGATACAGTCTTCCAGTGACCAGACAGGAGCCTGTGCCTGGACCTGAATGCTAAGCAGGAAGAAAAGAATCCAAGGCAGATAATGTGGGTGAATGTTTACTAACATAATAGGATAAATTTTTTTATGGTTTCAATAGGGTTAGCAATGCTTCGAGCATGTATTTTCCCTGCCGGAGTATATCAAATTTAAAGTTGGCGATTCGCCACTTGTACATTTGCAAGCGAAAGGAGCCCATGATGATATGGATGAGTTCCTCGCTGCCGAGTGCTTGCGTAAATATCCCCTGTTGTTGGCCCTGGGTTATGATAGGCATGAGGTAGTTCATTTTAACCTGCATGAGCTTCAGAATGGCCTGATTGATGCTTTCGCTTTCTTCCAATAGGCCATCCGAAAAAACGGCCACCACAAAATGGGGGTTTCGGGAAAAGAAACGGAATTGGCTTTCAAAGAGCGCCCTGAAGTTGGCCACAGGGTCTTGATCGGCTCGGTAGACGTTTCTCAGGCGCTGATCCATATCGGCATGTAAGAAACGGAGCAGGGCCAGAATGATCTCTTCCTTACTGGCGAAGTGCCGGTACAATGCGGCTTCCGAGAAACCGATTTCCCTGGCCAGATTTTTGGTCGTTAACCCACTCAATCCGGAACTAGCCAGTATTTTACCCGCCGTTTCGATGATTTCCAGTTGTCTGTCAGATAATTCCATATGTAAGTGAATAATCACTAACAAAGATACAAACGTTTTTCATAAATCCGAATCATTGGTTTGATTTTTTTCAGTCTTACCGGTGGCAGACAGCTTTGCTGTCGCCTGGCAGGCATAGCCCCATCCCAAACGATTGGTTTGGTCGGCAGATCAACCCAGACCGGAGCGGATGCGGCTGAGGGACACCTGGGTGATTCCCAGGTAAGAGGCGATGTACTTCAGGGGAATTTTTTGAACAAAATCGGTGGTTTCCAGCAGTTCCAGGTACCGTTCCTTTGCGGATTTAAATTGCAAGCTTTCCAGCCGCTTGACGGTATTCACGTATTCCCGCTCGAAAATGAGGCGAAAGAGCCTTTCCAGATCGTGGTGTTGGTCGTAAAGGTGAAAGAGCTTTTCCGAATCAATGGCCACCATCCTGGTTTCATCAATGGCCTGGATGCCTTTTGAGGTAGGATTTCCGGTAAAAAGGCTCTCAGCCCTCACAATGAGGTCATTTTCAAAGGCAAAGTGTTCGGTAATGTCGGTGCCGTCTTTGTAGTAGAAAATACGAGCACCTCCTGTTTTTACTATATATACTGTCCGGCAGCGGCTTCCAATTTCCTGAATGATTTCTTTTTTGGAATAGGTCTTTTCCCTGATTATTTCCTGCAATGCCTGTTTTGCATCGGCAGAGACTTTGTAAATGGTATCGAAAAAATCAATGAGATTCCGCATACCAGAACAATTTACCGTGTAAAATAAAATCTAGCCCCGGTAATCACTTCAAATCGAAGTTGTTGGGGATTAATGTTTTTACTCATTAATTACGACAAGGTTTAGAAAAAACTCACCATTAGTTATATTGATGTTACCTTCCACTAAAGGGTTTTGTACGATGCCGGAAAATGTGCCTTTAACAGTATTTTCGGTAAGCTCTGTGATTTCAAGAGAGGAAACGGGATTATTGATATCGGTTACAAAAATGGTTTCCCCAATCTCATCACTTAAATTAACATTTTGATAACTAATAAGTGCGTGTAAAAAACCTACCGGTAAATCTTCTGGTTGATTATAAACACCGACTGTTATAGGATTATCCAAACTAAAATCGATACTTATACTTTCCTGAATTCCCTCCCCGGAACCACCTGGTCTTGAAGCACTCAAAACCAATTTATACAGATCATTTATTGGTACCGTTCCCAATTCAGCTGTCATAAAATTTTCGAAATTTAAAACCCTTTCCTCACCATCAATATTGGCTTTTATAAAATATTCATCTGTGGGATCTTGCGGGTTTCTTCCATTATCATCATCACTAGAACAAGAGAGTATTATGGCAAATAGAAAGAGTAATCCTACATGTTTTATAAATATTTTCATGTTGTTTATTTTTATAATATGAAATATTGGAAAATATTTTAATTTATAGTTATAATTCGTAATAGAACAAATAGCCTGTCTAAAAATTGCATTATATGTATACTTCTATCAGATAAAGGTATAAAAATTCATGAGAAAGGCTTACTAATTGGCTGAATTCTTATTGCTTGTAATCCCACTGGCCGTTTGCAATGGCCATCCCTGAATGGAATTCGGTTATCACTTAATCCTCACATCAAACCATCGCATAATCAAATGATCATTAACCGCCTTTGGTCCCATCCGGGTCCTTGAGCTGAGTTGGGCTTCGGCAGGCTCAGTCTGAAAAGGGAGCAATCTGAACCGGAGCGTGTACATGCGAGGGTATCATTTACCGTTGAACTGCGAACTTACCACCGAAAAATGGTATCTTGTAGTTTCCTAAACGCACTTGTTTCAAACAACTATTAGTTAATAATGGGTTTTTATTTTAAAACAGGCAAAAATAGTTAAGCATGAAAATTTACGAAGCCATAAAAAATGATCACGATATCCAAAGAAACCTTTGTGACAAAATCGTCAATACCTCCGGAGCCTCAACTGAGCGTAAAAAGCTTTGGGAAGAATTACAAAAAGAACTGGAAGTGCATGAGGTGGCGGAAGAGCGCTATTTCTATTCTCCGCTAATTGATACCGATAAAATGCAGGAAGATGCCAGACATGGCATGGCAGAACATCATGAGATGGACGAACTGATAAAGGAATTGAATGATACCGAAATGAGTTCTCCCCATTGGTTGGCCACCCTCCAGAAACTGGTTGCTAAAGTAAAACATCATTTGAAGGATGAAGAAGAGGATTTTTTTAAAAAGGCAAAAAGTGTCTATAGCGAGGAAGAGGCCGATAGTTTGGCAAAAGGTTATGAAGCTACTGTGGACAAGTACCGTAAGACCTGGCCGAATTCCATTCCTGGAAATGATTAGTGAGTGAATACACGAAACTTCCGATTTCAATGTTGGTGTGAGGGCAATAAACCATAAAAATTTTAAAATCAGGGGTTTACAGATCGAAAAGAGAAGACGAAAAACTTCTTTTTCCTTATATCTTCACATGATCTCATCACAAAGCCATCACGGGATATAATACCATCATTAAACGCCTTGTAATGGAGCTAACATAGTACATGATTTGGTTAACAAATTGGTTGGCAGTTGGAAAGGCATAGCTTTACCTTTAAACTGCTTCTTCCACGATTGATCGGGATCTTGATGGTTGAATTATCTTTCCAATCTAAATAACCAGAAATTTTATGCGGCCTACAAAACCTGGCGTAAATAAACTGTATTTTCTTATGCATGTTGGACTGCTATCTGTGCTTTTATACGGATGCACGGATAATAATGCGGATAATACCCAGGCGGAGGAGCCACCGAACGTGATCCTGATCATGAATGATGATCAGGGTTATGGAGATATCGGAGCGCATGGCAACCCTTACCTGAAAACCCCCCATCTGGATCAGCTTTATCAGGAAAGTGTACGCCTTACTGATTTTCATGTGGACCCAAGTTGTTCGCCTACCCGGGCGGCCATCATGACGGGGCAATATTCATCCCGGTCAGGCGTATGGCATACCATTGGTGGCAGGTCATTGTTGCAGCAGGATAAAGTGACGATCGCTGACCTATTCCGAAACGCCGGCTATCAAACCGGGTATTTTGGCAAATGGCATTTGGGTGAAAATTATCCCTATCGCCCGATGGACAGGGGCTTCCAGGAAACGCTGGTTCACGGGGGTGGGGCATCTGCCATCCATCCCGATTATTGGGGAAATGATTATTTTGATGATGTGTACCGGCATAACGGCATATTCAAACAATATGAAGGCTATGCAAATACCGTATGGTTTGAGGAAGCCCTGACATTTATTGAAAAAAACCAGGACGAGCCCTTTTTTACCTACATTTCTTCCAATATTCCCCATGCCCCTTTACTGGTAGATGAAACATACTCTGCCCCTTATAAATCGGACTTGTCAGACCGGATTGCCAATTATTACGGCATGCTCGCAAAATTCGATGAGGATCTGGGTAGGTTTCTAGGAGAGATAGATCAGATGAAGTTGCGGGAAAATACCATTGTGATATTCATGACGGACAATGGCCCCGGCCCCTGGTTTGGAGGAATTATCCTCGATGAGGACCTATTTGTAAAGGAGGGCTTTAATGCGGGCATGCGCGGAGGTAAAATAAGGGGATACGAAGGGGCGCACCGGGTGCCATTCTTTATTCGCTGGCCTTCGGGAGGTATTGGGGGAGGCAGGGATGTGGATCAACTTACCGCACATATTGATATACTGCCAACCCTCATTGACCTGGCCGGCCTGGATGCGCCTGAAGAATTGGATTTTGATGGGCGGAGCCTGCGACCCTTGTTGACTGATTCGCAGAAAGAATGGAAGGATCGCACGCTCTTTGTTCACAATCAACGGTTGCAATACCCGGAAAAATACAAGGATTTCCAGGTGTTGACCGAGAAATGGAGGTTGGAAGGACGCGATAAAAAGGAACTGTATGACATCCAATCAGATCCGGGACAAAGACAGGATATTGCAGCTCCAAACAAAGAGTTGGTGGATTCGCTGACCAAAAAATACGAAGCCTGGTGGCAGCACATATCCACTGATTTTGACCGGTACAATCATATAATAATCGGTAATGAGCATGAAAACTCGTCCACCATCTATGCCCATGATGCCCTCAGGTCTGAGGAAGGATTGGTCTGGGCGCTTGATGTGGATCAGGAAGGGCTGTATGAATTCCATCTCTATCGCTGGCCCATCGAATCCGGCAGGAGAATCGTAGAAAATGAAGGAGCCACTTTTCGGCACAACCTTTCCCCTACATCCACTTTGGAGGACGACCGCTTTCGTATTGAAACCAAAGCCAATCCCATTTCAGCAGAGATCCGTACTGCCCATTTGATAATTGGCAATCAGGAGCGGCAGGCGGAAGTGAATCCTGATATGAGAGCTGCCAGCTTCCTCGTGTATTTAAAGCCAGGCCAAACGGCCTTAAAGGCATGGTTTTCCGGAGACAAAAACTACAGGGCCAATTACGTGCATATCCGAAGGATTGGACCGGCCGTTAGGCAAGATACCACCGGATATCAGGCAGTCCATGCCGATCAAATTTTAAGAAGGGAATTAGTAGTTGAGTGAAAATTATGTGCTGGGTGAAATTTGCCATTTCATCCCTGATACCCGCTCCTCGGAATTTGCAATTCCGTGGACAGATAAAAGGGGATTTGTAATCCCCGGATAGACATGAAGATCCTCCTAGGAAAACCCTATGCCAACAGTCCATTTGAAATCGCCAGGAATTAAGAACGAGAAATTTCATCTTACAATCAAACCACCACAATCAGCACATCCTATCATCAAACCATCAACACTATTGCTGGTCAATGGCCTCCTGATGCGTTTGTTTTACCCGTTCCGCCAGGGATTTGGGTTCCAGTTATTCTCTTGACCTTAACTTTTTTTAACCTCGCTTTCCCATAAAGTATTTTTAATTTACACCGTCCTAAGTTTTAGATTATGAAACAAATACCACTGCTCTTTTTGACAATGATCGGCTTTTCCTGTGGAAACAAGCCGGAAACCAGCACTACCGATAGTTTGAAAATTAAAATGGATACCCTGATGGTGGATGCAGGAGAGGAAATACTGTATCTGGAAGGAGGCGATTTTGCCCTTGCCCCAGACAGGAAATACCTGTATAACTTCAATAAGTATGACCATACGCTGGAAAAAATAGACCTGGAGGAACTTCGGCTACTGGAAAAGCTGCCCTTTGAAAAGGAGGGCCTAAACGGAACCGTAAGTCCTATTTATCATTTGAATATGCTGGACAAAGACCATGTCTACCTGTCGGATAAATGGAACCTGGGAAAATTTAATTTAAATGGGACCAGAACAGCTACCTATGACTTGCTAAACAATGGCCTGGAAGGGGAGGTACTTACCGAATTCGAGCGTTTGCACAGCAATATCATTATTCCCGGGCAACCTGAAACCGTGTTTGTCCTGGTTTCCAACTGGAAAGACAAGACCTATAATTTAAGAAAAATGGATTTCAGTCAAAACCGGATTAGTCAATATGAAATTGATGCGGAGGGTAAACTTCCAACGTTCTCATTTAAGGTGCCCGGCCTTTCCAAAGACCCTATTTTTAGACCGTATGTTTTTTTATCTTCGGAAAACGGCAAGCTGATTATTTCCACTAATATCACCAATGAAATCCATCTTTACGACCCCATTGGGGATTCGCTGATTTCCAAAAAGAACCAACTCCAATTGACGGCCAATGAAAAGACGGGGAATTACCGGGGAGAATATGCCTCGATGGATGAACTGATGGTGGATTATCAAAAAGTATTGGAACAAGTTAGTTTTTCACCATCGGTTTGGGATGATGAAAATGAGCGGTATTACCGATTTTCCTATAGGATTGAGTTTGCGGAAGAAAAAGAAGCCGGTGAACTGTTTCCTGAAGCTATCGATAGGAATATACATCTTTCGGTTTACGACAAAAACTTTGCGTTAGTGGCAGAAGCCCCTGTACCCCAACTGGTAACTAATCCGGTGCGGTACTTTGTCCGGGAGGGCGATATCTGGATTATTGCCAATATAGCCGATGAATTGGGCTTTATTCGCTTGGCGGCCACTTTTTAAGGAATGGTATTTTATAATTCAGCAGACCGGTAGTTTTCAGCGCTGGTTTGGTATTACCAGCAGAAGAACAATGGTAAATTTCACCCGCTCTCCGGAATTTGCCATTCCCTGGTACAGAAAGGGGATTTGCAATCCCCGGATATTCCCAAAGCTTTCCATTTGAAAACGCCTTGCTACCCTACCATAGACAATGGCAAAAAGAAAGCGGCTTTTTAAAAATGAATTCCTGATTGGCATTCTTCGGTTGGAATTTCAAAGGTGCCGCTCACATTTAAAACCTGGCTAGGGTCATTCGAATGTGACAAATTAATGTTTAGGCTGCCGGAAAGAATCTGGCAAGCATCATTCTCAAAAATATCATTGATGGAAATGGTGCCGCTTTCTGTGTAATATGTATCTGTCTGATTTCTGGAATAAAAGGCTGTGTTTTGGCTAGGGCTACTACCCTCAACCATGGTGTAGGTGGTGGATTCCACAGGAAATGGCAAATAAAATCCAAAGAAATTCACCAACCCTTCATCACCCGCACTTATCGCAATCCGGTTGCTATTGAGAATATTTAGGGCCTTTCGATCAACTGCAATGCGCATATTTTCAAATTCCGCACCATCTAAGGTTAAATGAAAATGAGCCTCTTGTAATGGATCATCCGGGTTATTATCTGCTGAACAAGATACAAATACGATAACGAGGCAATAGGCAAAGAAAAGATTTTTCATGGTTTTTTATTTATTAGAACATCGGGAACGAAGTAAAATGTCATCAAAAAAAAATTAATTGGTTAGCTATTCAGCAGGTAATCAAATCACCAAACCATCCTATCCTCAAACCCGCTCCTCGGAATTTGCAATTCCGTGGACAGATAAAAGGGGATTTGTAATCCCCGGATTCCGTCAAAAAAATAAATCGGGAGACCAATTGGGATCGGGTTATTTGCAATGGCCAGGCATTAGGAACCAGAAATGTCAATCGGGCTGGGTGAAATTTGCAAGTTCATCCCTGATACCCGCTCCTCGGAATTTGTAATTCCGTGGACAGATAAAAGGGGATTTGTAATCCCCGGATGCCCTGCTGGGTGAAATTTGCAATTTCTCCCTGGTTTTTTCGGAAATGTCATTTGAAAAAACAATTTCCACCAGGCCATTTGCAATGGCCATCCGAAAATGAGATTCAGTTTTAACTTAATCGTACCATCAAACCATCACATGATCAGACACTTCCTAAACCAATCGTTGGTGAAACCCTCTTTTTCCACTACATTGAAAGCAGCTTTTTGCGGTAAAGCAGAATATATAGCCCAGAAAAGGTGCCTGGATGACAGGGACAGCAGGAGTTTTACCATTTTCGGAAATGATATATTGAGTAACAAAAATGGATAGCAATGAAAAAAAAGAAGTTTTACCTCGCCCTTATCCTATTTGTCCTTGGCATGTTGGGCATGCTATCCATTTTGACCATGGATATCCCATTGCCGGAGGAGGTATTATCTGTATTGGAGGATCAGTTTACGCCAACCCAGATTAAGCTGTTGATATTGATTAACCCAACCATTATTTTGATAGTGGCCGTACTTGTGGGAACTTTACTTTACCAAAAAGTAAACCTCAGCGTTCCCATAATTGAGAAGTTTTTGGACATCAAACAAGATTCCATCCAACTTAGGGAAATACTTTTATTTGGGATCTCAGGGGGAATTCTCACAGGAATTATATTGAGCCTACTCGGACTTTTCAGGTTAATCTCCCCTTCGGAGTTTGACCTCCTCAGCGGTCAACTGCAACTTACACTTCCGGCAAGGTTTTTATATGGTGGCATAACGGAAGAAATCTTCATGCGTTTTGGTTTGATGACGCTGTTGGTTTGGTTGGGAGCCAAACTTTCAAAGGGAATCAAGTCCCAAATATATTGGATGGGTATTATCATTTCCTCCCTTATTTTTGCTATAGGCCATTTCCCCGTTGTCTTTCAAACTGTAGGAAATCCCAGTATCATTATGATAACCTACGTGCTTTTGGGCAACACTATTGGAGGGCTTGTTTTCGGATGGCTCTATTGGAAAAAAGGATTGGAAAGTGCCTTCCTCGCACATATTTTTGCTCATGTCGTCATGGTGCTAACGGAAAAAATATTTTGATGGATTCAGAGAAATTTTGAATACTTGGGAATTCTGAATAGTAGACGGAAATCTCCATTGGAATGATTACTACCTAATTTTTCCGAGATGGGATTTATATAATGGAAAAATAGATTCATTATACGCCACGTAACCACATTCGAGTAGGCAAAGGGTATCTACGAAAACACCCGCTCCTCGGAATTTGCAATTCCGTGGACAGATAAAAGGGGATTTGTAATCCCCGGATTCCTTCAAAAATATAAATCGGGAGACCATTTGGCATCGGCTTACTTGCAAAGGCCAGGCATCAAGAACGAGAAATGTCATCTTACCATCAAACCATCAAATCATCACATCATCAATAGGTAAACCCCATCCCCCGTCCCAATCCAAATGGCGCCATCCGGGGCTTGGGCTATGGCAAATACGCTGATCTCTTTAAAGGTTTCTTCGTCGTAGGTCCAGTTTTGGTTTTGGTACAGGGCATATCCTCCCGATCCCGCACACCATACCCGGTCGGAACGGTCTACGAAAATTTGATTGACGGACAAGGGTCGGTCGGATTGGATCTGCCGGCCTTCGCTTTCATTGAAGTTAAATAAGGGGGGGCTTCCGGGATCATAGGTGCTGGATAGGGAATAGTCAATGCCGCCAATTAACTCCCCGCGGCTATTTGCCTCAAGGTTGGAGATGGAATAAGGACTGAAACCCAGGTTTTCGGAATCGAAAAGGGTCCAGTCCTCTTCCAGGATTTTTGCCAGGTGCAGGTTGCCGACGCTGCTTTGGGCCGCGATCCATACTTCGTCGTTGCTTCCTACCTTCACCCCACTTACCCAGTGGGCCGGTAAGGGTGAATTGTCCGGAGTGTAAAATGACAGGTCTTCTCCATCCAGCATGCCCAGCCCTCCATGGTTAAATCCTCCCACCGCAAACCACACCCGGTCTTGTGAATCGATGTCCAGGGCTGTAACATGGCCTTCCATATCGTCATAGCGGGTAAAATCCTGCCCGTCAAATTTTACCAGGCCATCAGCAGCCAGAAAAACCTGGTTTTTGCTGTCCACTTTTATGTTCCTTATCATACCGGTGACTTCGGGATATATGGTTTCGTTTTGGCCGTCGAATTTGATTAAGCCCTGGTTTAGGGTGCCCAACCAGGCATTACCCAATCCGTCAAAGGCCATGGCCGTAATGTGGTAGCCTTTCAGCAAAGGTTGGGCAGCTGGTTCTTCCCTTAATTCTTCGCAAGCCATCGAAAATAGGGAGAGGGCAAATAGAGATAAAAAACGGGATATCTTCATGAATAACTTGCCATTAGGCATAAATAATTTTCTTACAATTTAATAATTTTTTCGATTTTAACTTAAAAATCCGGTAATTCGCATGTATAAGCTTTATCCATGACTAAGAAAAAAATCGCCCTGATCATGGGCGGCTATACGGGGGAGGCCGTGGTCTCCGAAAAAAGTGCTGCCGTGGTGGCCCAACACCTGGATCGGGACCGCTATGAAGTGTATCCCCTGCACATCTATCCGGGAAATTGGTACCTGGAAGACGAAGATGGAACCCAATGGCCGGTGGACAAAAATGCGTTTACCGTAGAAATTAAAGGAGCGAAAGTTGCCTTTGATGGCATTTTTAATATCATTCACGGCTCACCGGGGGAGGATGGGAAACTGGCCGGATATTTTGACATGCTAGGCATCCCCTATACCACTTGCGATGCGCTGACTTCTTCCATTACCATGAACAAGGGCTATACCAAAGCCATCCTGGAGGGGATACCCGATCTGTACATGGCCCGCTCCCTGCAGCTTTTTGCCAATGGGCCGGAAGCCGCCTCGAAAGTGCTGGCACAGTTGAAACTGCCTTATTTTGTAAAACCCAATAATGGGGGCAGTAGCATCGGGATGAGCAAGGTGAAGACGGCGGAGGAGCTGGAAGAAGCCTTGAACAAAGCCTTTCAGGAGGACAAACAAGTCCTGGTAGAGGAATTTGTGACGGGCAGGGAGTTTTCCATAGGAATATATAAGACCGATGGGAAAGTTACCGTACTTCCTTCTACAGAGATTATCAGCTCCAAAGAGTTTTTCGACTTTGAAGCCAAATACATACCGGGTGTATCGGAGGAAATCACCCCGGGCCGGATGGAGGAACGGGAAGTGGAAAGGGTAAAACAAATAGCCGAAACGGTATACCTCAAACTCAATTGCAAGGGATCGGTGCGTATGGATTATTTCCTGGAAATGGAGACCGGCAACTTTTACTTTATTGAGATCAATACCGTACCCGGACAGACGGAAACCAGCCTGATTTCCCAGCAGGTAAGGGCAACGGGAAAAACACTGAAGGAATTTTATACCGAGTTGATAGAGGAAATGTGGGCCTAAATGGAGGATAAAAATCGGGTACGGATCAACAAGTATTTGAGCGAGGTGGGCTACTGCTCCCGGCGGGCGGCGGATAAACTCATCGATGCCGGTCGGGTCACCATCAATGGGAAGGTTCCGGAGATGGGAACCAAAATCAGTTCCGGGGATGAGGTTAGGGTGGATGGTGCGTTGATAGCAGCACCAAAAGAAGCGCATGTGTACATTGCTTTTAACAAACCGGTGGGCATCGTGTGCACCACAGATACGGAAGGAGAAAAGGACAATATCATTGATTATATCAATCATCCGAAAAGGATTTTTCACATTGGGCGACTGGATAAACCCAGTGAGGGCCTGATCCTGCTTACCAGCGACGGGGATATTGTCAATAAAATCCTGAGGGCTGGCAATCAGCACGAAAAGGAATACCTGGTTCGTGTCAACAAGCGCATTGAGCCGGATTTTATAGAGAAGATGAGCAGTGGGGTACCCATATTGGGGGTGATGACCCGAAAGTGTCAGGTAAGGCAGTTGGGAAAAAATACCTTTAAAATCATCTTAACCCAGGGACTCAACCGGCAAATCCGGCGCATGTGCGAATACCTGGGCTATCAGGTGGTTTCCCTAAAGCGCATCCGCATCATGAATATCCATCTGGATTTGCCCACGGGTAAATGGCGGGACCTAACCCAATCAGAATTACAAGAAATCCAGCAGCTAGTGGCCCATTCTTCCAAAACGCAGCCCTGAAAAGGCGATTTAAAGCCCGTATAGCCATTTTTTACGACTTTCTTTGAAAGATAGTCAATTCCCTGTTCGATTTTCAAGCCTCATTTATAAAAACACTAATAAAAATGGTGTTAAAATAAAAATACTGTAAAATTTAGCTTAATTTGTTGCAATAGTTTTATTTTATGATTCGATCTATTACCTTTAAAATATCAAACAAAGACAAACGGTCTTGATCTGGTTAAAAAAAGCATACCGCAAAGAGCCAGAAGTTTTGACACAATACTGTAGGATGATGAAACCTGCCTTCGGCAGGCAAGTAAAAAGTGATATTGCTTTTTAATTTTCATCTCTATACAAATTAAGATCACACAATGTAGGGTGATGAAACTGGCAGACATGCCCCCCTGTCTCGGGGGTGGGGAGTACAGTATAAAGCAAATATCGAGCTCGTGTTTTGCCTAACTGCCCCGTGGAGGTTCGAATCCTTCTCCTACAGCAGGTTATTTTGGGTTTATTGTTAATTGACTAAAGCTATGGAACAGTGTTTCATGGCTTTTTTCTTGCATTGAAAAACTAAAATTTTGGTCAAATTATCATCAAATCACCACATCATCAAATCATCTCTCCGTGTCCTCTGTGACAAAAAAAACCCTACCTCCGCACACCCGACAATCGTCCTCAAATCTCCCTCTCCCTACGTCTCACGGTCCCTTCGTCTCCAAGTCTCTCAGTCTTAATCTAATGGTTAAGGGTTAATTGGCTCGGTTCGGATTAAGTTGTAGTCATGGGTAAATAGGCAGGGTAGGCGGTTTTGAATTCAGTCGGGTTGGTTAAGGGTTAATCAATTGTACCATCAAATTATCACCACATCATCAAATCATCCCTTCGATCCCTTCGTGCCTCCTCCGTGTCCTTTGTGACCAAAACCCCTACCTCCCCACGTAAGACAATCGTCTCCAATTCCCTCAGTCCCTTCGTCTCCCAGTCTCTAAGTCTCCCGATCCCTCCGCCTCACCATCCCTAAGTCTCCAGGTCTCTTAGTCTCCCAGTCCCTTCGTCTCTTTGTCACCAAGTCCCATTCTGATGAATCATCGGGTGGATTAACTTACCGGCACTAATTCCTGATCCATTATCTGTTCAAACCTGTCTGTGTCCAACAGGTCCTGAATGCTGTTAATGACATGGTCAGGAGAATAGGCAAAATTTTCTATTTCTTCCCTGCGAGTAGAGCCCGTAAGGGTAAGGACGGTTTTAAAGCCCATTTGTACGCCTCCCAGGATATCGGTTTCCATGGTATCGCCAATCATAATGGTCTGTGCCGACCGGGTTCCCAGTTCTGATTTTGCAATCCGCATCATGACGGGGCTGGGTTTTCCGGCACTGAAAGCCTTTTTTCCAGTGGCCATTTCGATCATTGATACAAAGGCGCCACAGCCCGAGCGAATGGAGTTATTGGAGCTTGGGCAGTAGGCGTCAAGGTTGGTAGCGATCAATTTGGAACCGTTCATGACCATGTTGATGGCTTTGTCCACTGATTCAAGCATGATGGTCCGTCCTTCACCGATCACCACGTAATCGGGTTCATCATCCACGATGGAATAGCCGTTTTGGTGCAGAGCGGTGAGCAACCCTCCCTCGCCGATCACGTAGGCCGTTCCGCCAGGTTTTTGGGAGGCCAGGTACCTTGCCGTGGCAATGGCACAGGTGAAGATGTGTTTTTCCGCTACCTTAATGCCCATTCGGCTTAGCTTGGCTACCACGTCCCGGCAGTTTCGCTGACTATTATTCGTTAAAAACAGAAAAGGATAGTCTTCCCTTAGTAGTTTTTGAATGAATTCCTTCGCACCGGGGATCAATTCACCTCCACGATAAATCACCCCATCCATATCGATCAAAAATCCTAGGTCCTTTTTCATAGTGTATTCCGTTTACTTGTCTGATACAAAAATACGGGTTATTTAATAAATACTAAATAAAAATGATAATAAACTAAATTTAATTATTAATAAGTAAGAATAATGTAATTAAAATGGATAAATAGTATTAAAATGAAAAACGAAAAAACCATGATTTCCCGGTTTTAATAACCACTTCTATCTTTTTTTAAAACGGATTGTTGCTGGTGCATTTGATCCTGAAAGCCTGGTCGACGAAATCTGTTGAGAATTCATTAATTTTCAGCTAATAACGAGCGACTCGTTTGCGAATAAATGCCTAAAAAAGGTTAAATATTAAATATAATGTAAAAATTTGCCATTTTCATTGCTGGGTTTTTAATTTAATGTTGCTTTTATTACCTTTGACATATCAAACAAAGACAAAAGGTCTTAAAAAAGTTTGAAATATTGTAGGGTGATGAAACCTGCCTACGGCAGGCAAGTAAAAAGTGATATTGCTTTTTAATTTTCATCTCTATACAAATTAAGATCACACAATGTAGGGTGATGAAACTGGCAGACATGCCCCCCTGTCTCGGGGGTGGGGAGTACAGTATAAAGCAAATATCGAGCTCGTGTTTTGCCTAACTGCCCCGTGGAGGTTCGAATCCTTCTCCTACAGCAGGTTATTTTGGGTTTATTGTTAATTGACTAAAGCTATGGAACAGTGTTTCATGGCTTTTTTCTTGCATTGAAAAACTAAAATTTTGGTCAAATTATCATCAAATCACCATATCATCCCTTCGTCTGCAAGTCTCTCAGTCTCTAAATCTAGTGGGTAAATCAAGGGGGCCCGGGGGGTGGTCCTAAAGTGCCCGGGCATTGGCGGAAAGCCGGCTTCTTTGTTGAGCAGCTGGATAGCCAATGCAGGAAGGGTCAGTTCCCCTATCCCCGGGCTGCGCCTCCCTTGTCGGCTTACCCGGGGTTAGTATCTTTTCACCCTTTCAGGGTTAGTTCACCACATCATCAAATCACCATATCATCAAATCATCACATCATCCCATCATCACATCATCCCATCATCACATCACCATATCATCCCTTCGTGTGTCCTTTGCGACCAATAACCCCTACCTCCCCACGTAAGACAATCGTCCTCAAATCACCCTCTCCCTACGTCTCTCAGTTCCCCATCCTCCTCTTCCACTCGGGATAGTCGCTTTCCAGCAGCTTTTTTGCATAGGGTCCCAGATAGCTATAACCCACCCGCCTTTCGTGTTCGATCTCGTGTAAGGCATACCGTACCACACTGTCCCTGCCCACAAACATAGGGCGGTTGGTTCCGATTTCGTAAAACCGGGCCCAAAGGGGATCGGCATCCGAATCCGGAACCACAACGAGATCGTAGCCTTTGGGCAAGTCGGGCTTTTCCACCCGGTCTAGTCGGATGTTTTCCAATTTTACTTCCTGAAACCAACTTACAGCGCCTTCAATCGCCTCGATTACAGCTGCATCCGGCTGCTCCAGCTGCATCAGGTATTGGATGATTCCCACACTTTCGGACCCACTAATGGAGGGCAGCTCGTAGGCCCTGGCCTGTACCGGACTCAAATCTTGTGCATCTACCTGGGCACACCAGGCGGTGAGTCGCCCGTTTACCCGAATCTGTGAGGCCAGAACTATTTCCAGGCCCTTATCAATGGCTTCCTGGGCTTTTTTCCTCCTTGATTTACCGGCAAAAGCATAAAGAGGGGCTTCATTGGCCACCTCCCGGAGCAGGTTCATGGCCTGAATCATGGCCCCATCGTTAAAGGTAATATGAGAATAATATCCTTCCCGCAGCGGATAGTATTGCGGCCAGCCCCCATTTTCATATTGGGCTTCCAGCAGGTAATCCAAGCCGGCAAGGGCGGCATTTTTATATCGGGGTTTGCCGGTCTCACGGTACACCTTGGCCAGGTATTCCATTTGAATAAATCCTGCATCGTTGTCCAGGGTGGTACCCATGCTATTCGATTTTTCTGCCATCAGGCTTTCTTTTTCGGTATCCGTCAATGCCTCTGACATGTCTATATTCTTATACCAGCCACCGTTTTCTTTCTGGTAAAGGAGAATGTTTTCGGCAATTTGACTTGCCTGGTCTGTCCCATACCAGGAAGCCTGCTGATCCAAAATTTCGTTCCAGGAAATGCCAACCTGCGACAGGCCTTTATTAGCGGGCCCATGAAGAAATAGGCTGAGAAGGAAAAGGGTTTTTACAAATAGGCATTTTGGTTGCATGCTTTTGATGGGTTTAAGGTTAAGACTCAGGACACAAGTTACTAAAATCTTATAATATTAGCGGGTGATCGAAATGCTTGGTTATTATCTAGAAAAGTTTGGATGCAGTAGTAATATAATCCAGAACGGGCTACTTAATCTGGATGGTTGATTTTTACTGTTTTTGCTTTAAAGGCTGGGAAGCCGGTGCCCAAAAGTTGCAGGAGCAGGGAGGACAGGGATAAATTATACGTTCACCTACCGGCACTCCTTTTCCAGGTAAAGGAATGGGGATATACATGGGATAGCCTTCTGGAACTACTTAGGGAAATACCCTGATCTTTCTCATGTTTTTAGATGAGATTCCAAAGGCATTATGTCCTGTAATTACCTTAAATTTAAGATAGTAAATAAAATCAACGTAGACCTTAAATTTTCTGTATCATGATGTTAAAAAATAAAGTTGCATTGATCACCGGTGGAGCAGGCGGAATTGGCCTGGCCACAGCGAAGCTCTTCTTGGAGGAAGGAGCGAAAGGCGTAGCCATTGTTGATTTTAGTGAAGAAAACCTGAAAATGGCAGAAGAAACCCTGGGATCAGAAAAGGTGCTGTACATACAGGCCGACGTGAGCAAGGGAGAAGAGGTTAAAAACTATACCAATAAGGTAAAGGCCGAGTTGGGTGGGATAGACGTGTTATTTCTGAATGCAGGTATGGAAGGTGTGGTGAAGCCGATGGAGCATTATCCCGAGGAGACGTTTGATCAGGTGATGGGCGTAAATGTGAAAGGGGTTTGGCTGGGCATGAAATATGCCTTCCCCATCATGAAATCGGACGGTGGGGGTTCGGTTATCATAACTTCTTCCGTTGCCGGATTGAGAGGTACGGCCCAGGTAAGTGCCTACGTGGCCAGCAAGCATGCCACCATCGGTTTGATGCGCGTAGGGGCTTTGGAAGGTGCTCCGGACAAGGTTCGGGTAAATTCCATCCATCCCTCGCCTGTGGATAACCGAATGATGCGTTCTCTGGAGGACGGGTTTGCTCCGGGTATGGGGGATACGGTAAAAGAAAATTTCACCAAAATGATTCCACTGGGCAGGTATGCAGCTAACGAAGATATTGCCGACCTGGCGTTGTTTTTAGCCTCAGACAAAAGCAAGTTCATCACCGGTGCTACTTATGTAATCGATGGCGGATTTACCGTATAATTAAAAGTACCCCTGGGGCCTTAGGGATTCAGGGGTGCTAATTTTGTTCCGCATTTCCTGCAGTATTCCGCATCGGCATTCTGAACATGAAGACCGCAATTGGGACAGAAGAATAATTCCTTTTGCTGGGTTTTTATTTGATCAAACCTGGCAGCCGTCATTTCAGAACTAACGATTCCGGTAGGAATGGCAATGATGGCATAGCCCAGAAGCATGATAAGTGCTGCCACAAATTGACCAAAGTCGCTGGTGGGAGCAATGTCTCCGTATCCCACCGTCGTTAAGGTGACAATGGCCCAATACATGGAACGTGGAATCGAGGTGAAACCGCTTTCAGGCCCCTCGATGATGTACATAACCGAGCCCATCACCAACACAATGGTAAGCACGGATCCCACAAAAACCTGAATTTTTGGTTGGCTGTGTTTTAAAGCATTTTTTAATGCCGAGGCTTCACTGATATAATGAGGAAGTTTTAAGATCCGGAGAATTCGCAAAAACCGTAAGGCCCTGATGACCGTCAGGTACTGGGTTTGAAACAAAAACAGACTGAGGTAAGAAGGCAAAATGGCCAAAAAATCCACCAAGCCATAAAATCCAAAAAGGTATCCGGGTTTATCATTGCTAAGCCAGATCCTGATAAAATATTCCACGGTAAACACCAGGGTGAAAGTCCATTCGAGCCCATATAAAAATCGCCCATAGTCCCTATGAATTTCTTCCACAGAGTCTAAAATTACCACTGTGACACTCATCAAGATAAGGATGAGCAACACCAAATCAAAGTTTTTAGAAGCCCGGTCATCGGATTCGTAAACAATATGCGCCAGTCTTTTTTTGGAAGGGAATGGATTCATAACTTCTGGTTGTAGCTGAGATTACACAAAGAGAACATTATTTTAAATTTAAGCACACTTTTTGTTTCAAAAAACATTCTAATATTCAGGATTTCGCATGAGGGTTCGGATACGAAAAGCTTAATTTCCCTAGAAGCTAGGAAAGAGCGGAATAAATTGCATATATTTGCATTTCATATCTATAAAAATGAATTATAGATAAAAAACTTACCTATTAACCTAATTGCTGGATACTTTCCTTTCATATGATTAGTTCATCATTTCTTGAATCCATTCTTCAGAATGCCACTCTCAAATTACGAGAAGTTGGCTTTGGCTACCTGTCACTCTCTCCGAACGCAATGGCAAACACACTCATCTGGAATAGAAACGCAAATCTTCCGATCCACTGGAAAGAATTGAAAACGGGTTTTTGGGAAAAGGTAATTTTTTTTCTATTTTACGAAAGCACCTTTTAACTCATTATCAGGCCGGTAAGGAGGTGTCGATAGGTATTGTTTCAGTGGTTTCTTTTAGAAATCCTGCTGAGGCACTAGCAAAAAGGATTCAAACGAAATTTATAATAAGTGACCTGCCTGCAAGAAATGGTGCACAAGATTGGAGAAGGAGTAAATGAAAACAAGGAAATTTTTGAGCGAAACCAACAGTGACACGGAGGTAGGATCCCAGACAGTCCTTGATTTATTGCGAGCGCAAGTCAAGACTTCGCCTCAAAATCAGGTGTTGACAGATGAAAGAGGGGGGTATACGTACGCCCAACTGGACACTTTTTCCCAAAAAATCGCTTGCTTTTTACAAGATCCTGAATTTGCCCACCTGACCCTGATTCCGGTGAGTATGGGTCGCTCCTTCCGCTACATTGCTACCATTCTGGGAATCCTAAAATCCGGTAAGGCCTTCGTCCCCTTAAACCCTGATTGGCCGGAAAAAAGAAAACGAACGATCCTGGAGCAGCTGGGTTCGGAGGTACTGCTTACCGATGAGAAAGAAATTCACTTCAGGTCAGGAGCTGAACCCATTACCGTCTATACCTACGAACATATTCTGGAGGTTGAAAAGGAGGAAATATTTCCAACATTGAAGGTCAATCCCGAAAGCCTGGCCTACATTCTCTATACTTCCGGAAGTACCGGAGAGCCAAAGGGAGTCATGGTGCGCCACCGACAGCTGTTCGAGGCTACCCGAAGCAGAATCGATTATTACGACTGCGTTCCCCATTTATTGCTGATTCCGCCGCTAACTTTTGATGCTTCGCTGGCAGCCATTTTTTGGCCATTGTGCACGGGAGGAAGTCTTGTCATCAGCTCTATCCGTTCCATTCAGGATGTCGATGTCCTTCCTGGCTTGCTGCAAGGAACCGACACCTTACTTTGTGTTCCGGCCTATTATCGCTTTCTCCTGGATCAGGACCTATTACAAAACCAGCAATTGGAACGGGTAATTCTGGGTGGGGAAAATTTGCCGGAAGACCTGGCAGCCAACCATTTTGGCAGCATGAAGCGGGTACGGCTGTACAATGAATACGGTCCGACAGAGGCGACCATATGGTCAACGGTAGAAGAACTCAAGCCGGATCGGGGTCCGATTGCCATCGGTAGTCCGGTTTTGGGTGTCCGGTGCTATGTTTTGGACCAAGACGGCAACAGGCTTCCCGAGGGAGCGACAGGAGAGCTGTTTATTGGAGGAGGGCAGGTGTCTCTGGGATATTGGAAAGACCCGGGCTTGACAGCAGCCCGATTTCTTCCGGATCCATTCAGTGAGGAAAGAGGAGCAAAGATGTTTGCAACGGGGGACCAGGTTCGCATGCTTCCGGGGGGCTCCTTCGTGTTTGAGGGAAGGAAGGACAGGCAGATTAAGTTGCAGGGCAACCGAATAGATCTTTCAGAAATTGAAAAAGTACTTTATGACACCGGGGAGGTAAAAGAAGCCCTTGCCCTGCTATCCAAATCAATGGCGGGCCCGGAGCAGATGGTCCTTTTTGTGGTACCCAAAGGAAAATTGGATCCGGAAACCTGCAAACAACGGTTAGCTCAGCACCTTCCCGCTTACATGCTCCCGGGTGAAATTCAAATCAGGGATCACTTTCCACTCACAGAAAATGGGAAGGTAGACCAGGCTGCACTGCTGGCTGGGATACCAGCCGATAGGAATAGCACTGAGGGTGGCGTATTCGCACCGGAACTACAGTATCTGAAAGAGGCTTTTGAACATGTTCTAGGGGTGGACCGTATAGATCCCTCGCGCAATTTTTTGGAGCTGGGAGGAAATTCCCTGGCAGCCATGCGGCTAGCCGCCCATTTGAAAAAGGAACATGGCTATAAAATTAGTGTTGCGGCTATTTTTGAATCCCCCACGATCTCTGAACTACACGGATTACTCCAGAAACGCGAGGTTGAAGCACCGGAAGCATTGGATGCTCCTGGTACTTCCGTTAAAGAACCGGTTTCCCCCGTTTCTTCAGCCCAAAAATCCCTTTGGCTGGTGGATCAGATGGAAGGATCGCTTGCCTATCACCTTCCAGTCGCCTACCTTTTAAACGGGAAACTGGATCCAATGGTGCTGGAAGAATCCATTCGGGCGGTGCTGAAAAAGCACGAAGCCCTCCGAACCTGTATAACAGGAATCGATCAGGTAACACGTAAATCTGAAAAGGACTGGCACTTGCTCATCATTGAGGAACCAGGAAAACAATTTTCCACCGCTCATTACCAGGAAAAATTCGCTCCTTTTTTTCAACGCCCATTTGATCTCAAAAGTGACTTTATGATCCGTGGCATGTTGGTTACAGATGGGAAAAATACCCATGCCCTTGGGCTGGTTTTTCATCACATTGCTTTTGATGATTATTCCATGAAGGTATTTCTTCGTGAGGTATTTGATCATTATCGCCATCTACTCAGCGGAAAGAAAATGGATAGGCAGGTTGCTGTTACGGACTATTCGAGCCTAATTCGGCAACAGGAGGATTTGATAAAGCAGCCCGAATTTAAAATTGGCATGGCTTACTGGAAAGCAGCACTGGCGGGAAGTGATACGCTGAAATTGCCTACACAAAACCAACAAGCAAGCTCAGATTTTCGGGAAGCGGGGATCATTCGCTTTGAAATGGAAAACGATGAATTCGGCCCCCTTGCCAAACTGGGTGAAAGAAATCAGGCGACCCTTTTCATGACCTTTTTGGCCGTATTTAAAGTGTTGCTTTACAGGTATAGTAACCAGCGAGATATATCTGTGGGCAGCCCCATACTAAACCGCGATTTGCCTGGCTCCGAAGAGATGATTGGTTATTTTATCAATACACTGCCTCTAAGATCGCGGATAGACCCTGAAGATGCTTTTAGTACCTTTTTGCAGCAGGTCAGGAAAGAGGTGTTGATGGCACTGAAATTCAGTCAGGTTCCATTGATCAAACTGGTGGAAGCATTTGCTGGGGGCGATCGGGAAAGGAAGCCTTTTTTTAACACCCTTTTTGTCATGCATCAAGGCACTGCGGATGCCGGAAACCTTCAGGTTCCCGGTGTCGAAGCCAGGAATCTGGAAACGGATCCGCTTGCCGCCAAATACGACCTAACCTTAACCCTTTCCGGAGACACCAACCGGCTTAGCGGAATCTTGGAATACGATAAGGGGTTATTTGCCCCGGAGAGTATGCGCCGAATGCTTGCTCATTTCAGACGGTTGGTAAAAGTTATCCCCGAACAGCCCCAGCTATCAATCAACCGGCAGCGGTTGCTATCCGGAAAGGAGATGGAAGAGCTTTCAGGCACCCATAAAGTTGATCCGAAGCGAATATACAGGAGCTTTTTCGACCGGTTTGAGGAGCAGGTTCGGGAGTCAGGAAATGCCACCGCCCTCATGTTGGGAAAGGATCGGCTTCCTTTCCGGGACTTGGACCAGCAAGCAAATCAAATGGCGACCTGGTTAATTGGAGAAGGAGTCTGCAAAGGAGATCACGTGGTGCTCTTGGTGCAAAGAGGAAAAGAAATGGTAGCGGCCATGCTGGCCATTTGGAAAGTAGGAGCTGTATATGTACCAGTGGATCCGGCTTACCCGAAAGAAAGGATAAACTTTATATTGGCGGATTGTGAGGCCAAATTCCTGCTGGCGGACGAGAAATCCGTTGGAGTAGCCGGCCTGGCGGAAAATAATGGGAAATTACTACTACTAGAGCACGCAAATCTTGGAAATCCGGAAAGGGATTTGGAGCGGATACCGTTATTTCCTGAACAAAGGGCCTACGTAATCTACACTTCCGGCAGCACGGGAAAACCCAAAGGAGTCGCGCTTACGCATGGCAACCTGGCTGCATTTCTCGACTGGTGTGGAAGCGAATTCAAGCCCGAAAGTTTCGGATTAATGTACGCGGCTACCTCCATGTGTTTTGACCTTTCGATTTTCGAATTGTTTTTTCCCCTGGCTTACGGAAAGCCCATCCGGATCCTCCAAAATGGACTTCAGATTCCCGAATTCCTAGCCCAAGACCAAAATGTGTTGATCAACACCGTCCCAAGCCTGGTTCAGAAGTTGGTGGAAGAAAGGGTGGACCTGTCGGCGGTCAAACTCTTAAATATGGCGGGCGAGCCGATTCCACAAGGGCTTATCGATCGGTTGGATCTGGAAAGAATTTCAGTACGAAACCTTTACGGTCCCACGGAAGACACCACTTACTCCACCTGTGAAAAAATTCAGGTTGGCGGGGCGCTTTCTATCGGAAGGCCGATCGCAGGCAGTTATGCCTATATTTTGAATCAGGATCTTCAGCCTTGCCCCGTAGGGGTTCCCGGGGAAATTTACCTTGGCGGTAGCGGATTGGCACAAGGCTACCTAAACCGGCCTAAATTAACGGCTGAAAAATTCATTCCTGATCCCATGGATACGGTGAGCGGAGCCCTGGTTTACAAAACAGGTGATAGGGGCGTGTGGCAGCAGGATGGTAAAATTCAATTCCTGGGCAGGTTGGATAATCAGGTAAAATTCAATGGCTACCGGATCGAATTGGATGAAGTAGCTTCCGCCTTGCAATCCATTGAAGGAGTAAAAAATGCATCAGTTGTCCTTCAGAGCAGCTCTTCGGGGGAGAAGGTTTTAACCGGGTTTTTTACAGGCGATAAGCAACTCGACACAAAAGAGCTGATAGAAAAGCTGAAAAAAGTATTGCCTTCCTACATGGTTCCATCCCGGATGCAGTTTTTGGAGAATTTTCCGCTTAGCCCGAATGGAAAGGTGGACCGGAAGCAACTTGAAAGCACCCCTGTGCGCCAAATCAAGGAAGATGATTTTGAAGCACCGGCTACCTTGCTGGAAAGCGACTTGCTGGAGCTGTGGCGAAAAGTACTTCAATCAGATACTCCGGGCATCAAAGATGACTTTTTCATGTCCGGAGGAAATTCCTTGTTAGCCATTCGGCTGATCGGGAGGATTAAGGAATCCCTGGAATTTGAATTGAGTATCAGTGCGTTATTTGCCCATCCTACGGTATCCAAACTGGCGAAGTTTATAAAAGAAAAGGAACACCAGGAAGTAGAGAACACCCGGATAACGCCATTCAGGCCCCGTCCGGATATCGTTCCCCTCTCCTTTGGACAGGAAAGTCTCTGGTTGACGGATAAGCTGGAAGGCTCCAACCAGTACCATATTCCTGTCCTTTTAAAACTAACCGGGGAAACCCGAAGGGAGGTGCTTCAGGAAGCGATCAAAAGCATTCTGGAGCGCCATGAAGTCTTGCGAACGGTTATTAAGGAACAAGGCGAGCATACCTGGCAGCAGGTGTTACCCGTCTTGGGATGGGAGCTGCTTGCGTCTGGGCAAAATCCGCCTGAGAATGCTTTCCAAATTCCAAACGAGGATATGGCTGAATTTTTGGAAAGGCCCTTTGATCTTGGGAAGGATTTTATGATTCGTGCCAAAATGTATTCCCTGAGCCCGGATGAATGTTTATTGTTTGTGGTTGTACACCATATTGCCTTTGACGGCTGGTCCATACCCGTGTTTATCAAAGAGCTTTTTGCGCTGGTCAACGCAGAAAAAACGGGCGAAAGTTTGTTTTTGCCCCATTTGAAAATTCAATATGCAGATTATGCCTTGTGGCAGCGGAACCGACTTAGTGGGCCAGGGTTTGAGCAGAAATTGCGCTACTGGAAAGAAAAGTTGAAAGGCGTGCAAGCCCTTAACCTGCTCGGTGGAGCTAAGCAGGTTCATCAACGAACCCACCAGGGAGATATACTGGATTTTTTCATTGCTGAAAACCAGAGAAAAGACATGTTGCGATTGGGCCAGACGCTTGGCGTTTCGCCATTTATGATTTTGCTGACTGTTTTTAAATCGCTTTTGGAACGGAGCAGTGGGCAGCAAGACCTATGTGTCGGTACGGCAATGGGAGGAAGGAAACAGGTGGAAGCCGAGCCCCTTATAGGGTATTTTGTCAATCCCTTACCCATTCGAAGTCATATCCATCCCGAGGAATCGTTTAGACAGATTCTTTTGGAAGTAAAACAAAACGCGCTGGAAGCCTTCGATCACCAGGAGGTTCCTTTTGAGAAGATCGTAGCTGCCACAGCCCAGCGCAGGCAATTTGGTGTCAACCCACTTTTTCAAGTTATGTTTGTCATGGAATATGGCAACGAGGACCTGAACAGGGTAGAAGGGTTTTCCATGGAAGTGATTCCCTACGCTCAAAACACCTCTAAATTTGACCTTACGTTTCTGGTCAAGGAAGAATCCGATGGCATTCGAGTCCGTATCGAATATTCCAAAGACCTATTTGATGCCGAAACGGTTAAAACCCTAGCCGCTCAATACAAGCAGATTCTGGGAGCAGGATTGGCTAATCCGGATCAAAAATTATCCCAGCTACTGCCCGGCCAGAAATTTCAGGGCCTGGGCAAAATAGAACCCCTTTCCGAAATACGTGGGCGGTATACTCCCATACAGCACCTTATGGAGGCGATGGTAAGGCAGCAGGGCGATAGGACAGCTGTGTTTTTTGGGGAACAGGAAATGTCTTTTGATGAACTTAATACCCGTGCGAATCAATTGGCGGGATATTTACTGGAAAAAGGGCTTCAAAAAGGGCAAATCGTAGGAATAGTGTTGGAAAGATCCCCGGAATTTCTGGTAAGTATTTTAGGTATTCTCAAGGCAGGAGCGGCGTATTTGCCCGTAGATACCGGGTATCCGGACCACCGAATAGATTACATGCTGGACGATTCCTGCACGTATTATATTACCGGAACGAACGTAGTTCGAAAGGCTAAAACGAAGGTTCAAAGGATTATTTGGGAGGATTTTATGGATCGGTGCGGGGAATACTCAAGCGAGAATCCGGAGTTCGTTTCTTTGCCTGAAGATGCTGCCTATATAATTTATACCTCCGGCACTACCGGCAGACCGAAGGGAGTGGTATTGGATCACCTTAACCTTTTCAATTTTGTTTCTGTTGTAGCATCGCATCCAGGCATTTCTCCCAAGGATAAAATGCTTTCCGTTAGCTCGGTTTCCTTTGATATTGCACTGCTGGAAAGTCTGGTTTCACTGGCATTTGGTGCACAGGTAGTGCTGGTAGATAACCATCAGCGAAAGGATCCCCGTTTCATCATCAATGAGTTGGAGAAAAGGGAAATCACTGTCCTATTTGCTACCCCATCACACTGGAAAATATTGCTGGAGGGGGGCTGGATCCGGAGTTTCGAAAACCTACGGATCATCAGCGGGGGAGAGCCCCTTGAAAGAAAACTGGCGGATCGCTTGTTACCACTTTGTGCCGAGCTGTGGAATGTATACGGTCCTACTGAAACCACGGTATATGCTACCATTAAGCGCATTCATAGGTCAGAGGAGGAGGTCACCGTTGGAAAGCCGGTACTTAATACCCAGATCTTGATAATGGATACGCATGGAAATCCGGTTCAAAAGGGAAGAAAAGGGGAAATATACATTGCGGGGCATGGTGTAGGGAAAGGTTACCTGAATCAGCCGGAACTTACCAAAGAAAAGTTTGCAGAAATGCCGATCGGAGACGCAATGCCCGTTCGGGTCTATAAATCCGGAGATTTGGGTTGGATCAATGCATTCGACGAATTGGTTGTCAGTGGCCGTTTGGATCATCAGGTCAAAATCAGGGGATACCGAATTGAATTGGCTGAAGTGGAAAGCGGAATCAGACAGCTGGCGGGGGTCACAGAGGCCATCGTTAAAGTTAGAAAAGACGGTCAGGGACAAGCGTTTTTGACCGCCTACCTTACCCTGGACCAGAAAGTGCCCTTTCAAAATCAGGAATGGCAATATCCCGACACCGGGTGGGTACGTAGCTGGAAAGACCAACTGGCGCAAACACTTTCCGATTACATGATTCCGACAGACTTCATTTGGATGAGGGCCTTTCCGCTGCTGGAAAATGGCAAGGTAAACCGGAATGCGCTACCCGACCCAGACAGACGGATCGTAATCCCTTCCAAAAGGAGTGAGGCAGGACTGGAACCAGAAGAAAAATTGGTGGCGGATATTTGGAAAACCGCTCTAGGGCTGTCATCCATTCACAAAACGGATAATTTTTTCGAAATTGGAGGCCACTCCCTGACAGCTGTAAAGGTGATGGTTCAGTTGGAGAAAGTCTATGGTATCCGATTGCCCTTGTCGGTACTATTTAAGTATCCTACCATCCAGAAATTATCCCAGGCCATCAAAAGGGGTATTCTTGGGGATAGTGAATGGAAAAGTCTGGTGGCCATCAAAAAGACCGGATCAAAGCCGTCTTTGTACATTGTACATGGGGGCGGATTGAATATTTTGCCTTTTTATGCCGTGGCCAGAGAAATGGACCGGGAGCAACCGGTATTTGGCATTCAAGCCAAAGGACTGGACGGCATTGAGCAACCCTTACATACAGTGGAAGAGATTGCCTCCCAATACCTTACAGAAATTTTGCAGCAAAATCCGGACGGACCGTACTTTTTGGCAGGATATTCGTTAGGAGGAATAATAGCTTTTGAAATGGCTACGCAGTTGAAGAAAATGGGGAAAAGTGTGGAAAAGCTGGTGTTTTTTGACACCTATGCCATTCAAAGCGATCATCATGAACGTTTTCAGACCCGCTGTTGGAACATAATCCGGCATTTTATAGGAAAGCGAAAATTTGATGTGGAATTAATGATCCGGCATCCGGAGATTTTTAAACGCATCAAAAAAGCCTCGTTTGAAAGGAAAATGAAAAAAATGCGGAAATGGTTTCGACCGGAACCGGAAAATGCAGAATCCTCCTTGCTTAAAACCTATAAGCGAGTAGAATTCGTTTATAAAGAAGCATGCCGGGATTACGAAATCAAGTACTACGATGGAACAGTGGACCTGATAAAGGCCAAAATAGCATCGGGGTACCTACCGGACAAGGAAGGTTTTGGATGGAAACCCCATACCCGGGAGTTACGGGTCTGGGAAGCCGAAGGCGAGCATATTACCCTGCTTTCTCCTCCAAATGACGCCTCGTTTGCGAAATTGTTACAACATATATTAGATCAGGAAAATAAAAAATAATACTACCTATTAATTTAAATCAAATGAAAAAGTTACTTCTTTACCCATTCTTGTTGATGGCATTCTCCATCGCCTGTACCGTTGATGACCCAGATCCGGATCCGGAACCTGAGAATCCCAGGGATCCGGATATTGTGGTGCCCATTGACGAGAACACCACCATTGTCTTTACTCCACAGGATGAAGCGGCCGAAAGGTTGGGTACCTCTGATACCTACACCCAGGCTCTTAGTAAGTTTGACCTGACTTCTAGAACACAAAACAAGGAAAGCACGGAAGAACAGGACTATCTAACCTTTGCTTCGCAACAAGCACAGGCTTGGACAGATGAGGAAAAGACCGTTTTGGAAGAACGTATCCTTGGTATAAAAGACAAGATAGATGCACTTGGACTACAACTTGAGTTCCCGGAAGAAATTCTGTTGATAAAATCAACCATGAACGAAGAGGGCGGCGCAACGAGCTATACGCGTGAAAATTACATTGTGGTGCGGGGCCAGGTAAATGAAAGTTTTCTGATCCATGAGTTATTTCATATCCTGACCCGGTTCAAGCCGGAAATTAGAACGGAGCTTTTCGAAACCATCCATTTTACCGAAAGTAACCGAATTGCCTACCCTGAAGGTATCCGTGATTTTGTGATTACGAATCCGGATGCCCCTTTCTTAGAGCATACCATTACCGTGGAAATTGATGGAGAATCAGAAGAAGTGGTATTCATCCTTATCTCAGAGGAAGAATGGGATGGAGGATCGTTTTTCACTTATCTGAAGCAACGCCTGATGTTTGTGGACGGAGCAGCAGATGCCAAGCAAGCTACCTTGGTAGACGATATGCCGGTGTTGAGAAACTTTGGTGCGGCTACGGACCTGAAGCAAAAAATTGGGACCAACACCGAATACACTCTTCATCCCGAGGAAATTCTTGCGGAGCATTTTGTGATGCTGGTACAGGAACAGGAAGTACCCGAACCTTCTTATATTGATGCCATGAAAGTGATTTTGCAGCAGCCATAAATACCATTAAAGGTAATATCTCAAATCCACTACCTTATCCTATATTCAACTGATAAATAAAGGATTAAACCTGACAGGTTTACGGATTTCAGGTAATAAGTAAAAGCCCCAGGGTTGGTTCCCCGGGGCTTTTTTTGTGGGGCATTACCAGCCGCCTCCGCCGCCGCCGCCACCTCCGCCTCCGGAGCTGCCGCCGCCACCGCTTCCGGATTTAGAGCCTGGAGGGCTGGCAGAATTGCTTAAAGCAGAACCAAAAGAATTACCCAGACCGGAAGAGAATCCTGCCAGCGAACCAGCCGCAAAACCGGTGCCTGCATACCAGGCCGGATGGTATCGGGTGGAACTACTTTGCTCCGCAGACAGGGATTCCAATTTCTTTTCCATGGCTTTTCCCCAGGCCTCTCCCACGTCCAGCGCAATGGCATAGGGTAGGAATTTCTCGAAGATTTCAGGGGTAACGCCCGGAGGATTATAGGTTTCCAACAAGGGCTTTTCTGCGGCATTCAGGTACATGCGAAAGCCTTCGATTTCATCCATTAACGCCCTGCCCTTTTCGGTAGGAGCCTTGATTAGGAAAACAAAAGCAACATTTATAAGCCCCAATAGCAAGGCCATTAGCAGAAAACCGTACGGTAAATTGGCACCAAAGTAGTATACCAATAAAAAAGGAAACCCAATAAGAAAAACAAGACTAAACAGTTCTCCTACAATTGTACTGATCTTTACATAGCCGTAATCCAGGTACTGCATCACCGTCAAAAAAACCTTTCTGAGAAATGTTAGCAGGAAAATGGAAAAAATAAGGCCCATGATCAAAAAGATGTTTTCTTCTTCCAGAGACTGGTCAATGGTGTATTTTACCCCCGCAATTAAACTAATTATAGAAATGAGTATTCCCGGAATCAACCATTGGTAGTTATTTTTAAAGTGAGAACTATGGAATCGGCCGTACAAGTCTTTTTGTAGCCCTTTTAACGCTCCACCGATTTTTTTGTGCTCTTTCTGATTCAACGAGATCATTTGATTTCCACCGGTAAACAAACTGGACATGATCTTCTGATAACCGCTGTTGGTGTTTTCTGGAAAATCTAACTTTTCCAGAACGTATTTCTTCCTTTTTTCTTCAATTATTTTTAAATACCCTCCGGTTGCCAGTTCTACAATGGCCGCTACGTAAGCTTTGGTGTCGAATCCCATTTTATAAAGATACCTGACCGCTGCGGCATCCAATCCTTCGGGAATATCGAAAATGGGATAAATCCCCCCCTTATGGGGATCCTTGCCAACTTTAGTCCAGGCATAGTAATAATATCCGAAGCAGAGAAGGATTCCCAGTAACAGGGATAGCATACCAGCATTATCGCTTAGAAAACTTTGGGCCTTTTCTGCCGCGCCCGGAGGTTCTATCAGACCCTTTTGCCAGGAAACGGCAACAGTCAACGGCTCCCGCTGGTTGAGAGGTTCTGTAACGGCTACATATAATTTTCTATCGGATTCTTTCCGGATATCACAGGGACAGCTTTCGCTGCCAACCGGTCCTGCATAGGCCGCATACTGGCCTATTTCTCCCCCTTCCGGTAAGGTAATCCGGGCAGAAGCCTGTAGGATTCTGAAATCCCACTGATCTCCAATGGCATTCCAATAAAGCTCGTCGTAGGTTTCAAAAAAGCCAATTTGCCGGTTAGTGGTATATCGAATGGAATAGGTGTAAACTCCGGGGTCTAGAAAGGTTTTTTCATCTCCGATCCGAATCACCTCATAGTCTCCCTGTCGGATTACCTGATAGGGCTCCTCCTCACCATCTTTTGTTACCTCTAGGACATCAAAGCCGACCTTTACCTGATTATTATAGCGATCCCGGTAGCGGACAGGGAAGCTTCGGAAAATACCTCTTTTAATTACATCTCCGGTACTTCTTACTTGTATTTCTTCGGTGACATCCAGGGATCCATCCAGTTGGATCGTAATTTCACTGTGGTAGGAAAGGATTTCTTCTCGTTCCTGGGCCTGTAAGGAACAATTACCTGAAAAGAAAACAATCAGGTAAATGAGCCATCGTATTCGTTTTAGCATATCAACTTAGGTTAATTTCGGGGACCATCCGATCGGAGTCGTCAGTCAGCGCAAAGAATTCAAATTTTTCAAAGCTAAAAATGCCAGCGATTAGATTCGAGGGAAACGATTCTATTTTAATATTGAGTTCCCTCACGGTGCCGTTGTAGTACCTTCTTGATTTTTGTAGCGTGTTTTCAATTTCTGAAAGCTGTTCTTGCAACTTCAGGAAATTTTTATCCGCTTTTAAATCCGGGTAAGCTTCTGCTACCACCATCAATCGTTTCAAAGACCGCCCCAATTCATCGGCAGTTTTGGCTTGATCAGGAATGGACTGACCGGCAATGCTTTCGCTGCGAAGCTTGGTAATATCTTCCAGCAATTGTTTTTCGTGGTTGGCATAACCCTTTACCGTTGTCACTAGATTGGGAACCAGATCGGCTCTCCTTTTTAACTGTACATCGATGCCACTCCAGCCTTCCCGGGCGTTGTTTCTCAATCGAATGAGTTTGTTGTAAATCTGTATGGTCGTTAAAACAAGGAGACCAAGGACCACTAAGGTAATAATCATATCAGCAATTTATTAAATGTCTTTTCATAATGCAAAAAAGTAAAAGAGGTAAAATTGGTAACAAATGTGAAACCCTAACAAATGGTAGCGGAGGGCTTCCTGATAGATACTTTATTTTCGTTAGATAGGCCTCTAACACAGGACATTATTTTCTATTGAAAACAGTTCATTTCAGTGTAAATAGTACTGAAAAACAGAATAGAGGGACCAGTTTTCGGAAAGAGACAGAAATTAAATAAGGGGATTTTTTTTTCGACGGCGATTGATTAACCGGAAGATTTGTTAATTTTGATCAGATTCAAATCACCTAAAATGAACCATCAATGGATTTAAAGAAATTTAATACCCTGAAGCGTAATTACGATACGTTTATTAAGGAAGCGGAAGCGGCCATCAATCAAAAATCGGCCAAGGAGCAAACCCGCTCGGTTTGGTTTGACCGGCAGACAATTGAAAAGCTTTTGGATCAGACAGATGCTAAGACTGGGGGCATTAAAATTTATTTGGGCATGTACGATGAAGACACCTTGTCTGAAAGAGAAGATCCCGAAAGAGCGAAAGAATACATCGGAAAGTTGACGGTTATTCTTTCTGCCTCTAATGATAATCAGGATCCGGATCAGGAAAAGATGATTGTAAATGGAGGCAAGGTTTGCCCTCCGGATTGCTGATCTGCCCCGCAGACATAAAACCACCTGAATCATGACTCCTCCTGTTTACCTTTCCTGTATTGGGCTTGGGTTGCTGTGTTCCCTTGTTTATTTTTATCTAAGGAAGCCACAAAGAGAAGAGAAACGAGCGCATGAGTACATTTTTTTTCTCATTTTCTATGTGTTGGCCTTTGAGCTGTATGCCTTTTATCTCGTGCAGAACGGCCAAAAAAATGTACTGGTCTATAATATCTTCTTTGTCTGCGGAGAAACACTGCTGATTTTAATTTATTTGAAATCATTGGTTGACTTGGAAACGGTGAAAAAGCGAATAGACCAATTCATGCTGTTTTTCACTGTATGGGCTATCGTAAACAGCATCTTTTTTCAGAAGCCAACCGATCTATTCCAGCAATACACCCATCTGTTGGGTAGTTTTGGGATTGTGGTTGTAAGCTGCTACCTCCTATATCGGGTTTTTCTGGAAGAAGGGTTCTGGGATCAGCCTTTACTCAGAGTGCCCCACTTTTGGAATGTTGCGGCTATCTTGCTGTTTTACTGCCCTAATTTTATTTATTTTGGCGCATTAAATATTCTTTGGGATATAGACAAATGGTACCTGACGATATTGGCTTCTATGAACAGGGTTTTCGCAGCGCTTTTGTACCTTATTTTTGGGCTTTCTTTTTATTCTTCCTACATTTTTTCTACGGACAGGTATGGAAGGTAATTCATTACCTACGTTTCTCGCCATCCTCACGGGGGTGGTGTTAATGGTGATCATGGCCGTGTTTATAATTGCCATTGTGATCATCCACAAACAGCGACAAATAAAAAACCGGCATCGAATTCAACTTCTTAAAGCCGACTATGAAAATACGATTTTGAATGCGGAAAAGGAAATTCGCGAGCAAACGCTTCTTTTTGTAAGTCAGGAATTGCACGACAATATCGGCCAATTGCTTTCCTTGACCAAATTGGTTCTGAATAATCCGGATGGCTCCGGCGTGTACGAAGGAAAAAAACTGATTAATCAGATTATTAGGGAAGTGAGAAGTTTGTCCAGGTCTATCAACAAAGATTACCTCAATTCCCTGGCATTCGAAGATTTCCTGGCCGGGGAATTGGAAAAGATTGAAAAAAGTGGTTTTTGTGCCACGACTTTTGAAAAATCCGGGAACCCCTTTGAGGACTTGGAAGGGGACAAGAAATTGGTTTTGATCCGGATGGTTCAGGAATGCCTCAACAATGCCATCAAGCATGCCTCTCCCACGTTGATTTCAATAAATATGTATCAAGAAGCGGGGATTCCCACCTTGCTGATCCGGGATGATGGGGTGGGATTTGATCCTGAATCCGCGTCTTCCGGGTTAGGGATTAAAAATCTAAAGTCAAGAATCAAAGCCATCAATGGCCGGGTCGAGGTAGTTTCGGGTATTGATGAAGGAACGGAAATAAAAATTCAATTTGAAAACCCAGCTGGGAGTTAAAATGGCAGCGAAGACCCGGATTATCTTAGCAGACGACCACAAGCTTTTTGCTGCAGGCATCGAAAACCTGCTGTCAAGAGAAGCGGACTTTGAAGTAGGTGGAGTCTATCATAACGGCAAGGAAGCCTTAGAGGCCCTGGAAAACGAAAAAGCGGATCTGATTATTACAGATATGAACATGCCTGGCATAAACGGATTGGATATTCTGCAACACATCAAAAAGCGCCGATGGAAGATAAAGACCATCGTACTTTCCATGTATGATGAAGAGGCTATTTTTCATAAATGCATTCGGCAGGGTGTGGATGCTTACATTCTGAAGAACGCAGATCCGGATGAATTGATTTTTACCATCCGGGAAGTGATGGAGGACCGATACATTGCTAATTTTGAACAGGTGTTGAAACAGGCCGAAGAGGATGAATTTGACCAATACGACCACTTCAAAGCGGCCTTGAAATTATCCAAGAGAGAACTGGAAATCCTTAAGTGGATCGCGCAGGGCAAGAGCAATAAAGAGATCGCCGATGGGCTTCACCTAAGTGTCTTTACCGTAGAAACCCACCGAAAGCACCTGCATCGCAAACTGGAAGTTTCTTCTATGGCGGAGCTGGTAAAAAAAGCGCTGGACATGGGGCTGGGATGAGTACCATTAAGACTTCAACCGGGCAAGCGGGGTGATACCGGCTTTTGTGGTTTGATTCATTTCCACCAATATTTCAGCATCAAGGGGGATAAATACGTCCACCCGGGAACCAAATTTAATGAATCCAAATTCGTGTCCCTGGACCAGGGGGTCTCCCTCCTTTACATAGCATTTGATTCTCCTGGCCATGGCTCCTGCTATCTGGCGGACCATTAGTAATAATCCGCTGGGATGTTCCAGCACCAGGGAGGTGCGTTCATTTTCCGTGCTGGACTTTGGATGCCAGGCCACCAGGTATTTCCCGGGATGGTATTTGAAAAATTTCAATACACCAGTCATAGGGGAGCGGTTTACATGTACATTGATCGGGGACATAAAGACCGAAACCTGGATGCGCTCTTCCTGGAGGTATTCATCTTCCAGGGTTTTTTCAATGACGACTACTTTTCCATCTGCAGGAGCATAAATTATTTCCGGATCATCGGGAATAGGAATGGATGGATTTCTAAAAAACTGCAATACGGCCAGGTAGGCAATAATGCTTCCAATAAGTAACAGGTTTAGGAGCAGTTCTTTTTCCGGGCTTACCTGGTGCAGGACTATGTTAATGCCAGCTAGGATAAAAAGCATCCAAAATAACAACGACTTTCCTTCTTTATGAATGGTCATAAGGTTACAGCTTTAATTCAGGTTTCACGCTTTCGGTGAGGGATTTATTCCCTCTACCTGACCGGGAGTGAAACGATTGGTTCTGGATGACAAAATTAGTATTTTTTAAGGTATAAGTTAAAATATTTTTAAAAATGCGACGATAAAGGGTGTCGATAAAAGTAGACCATCAAACCGATCCATAAAACCTCCATGTCCCGGAAGGCCCTTACCGGAGTCTTTGATGGCAATGCTTCTTTTGAAGAGCGATTCGATTAAGTCCCCATAGGTTCCGGCGATAATTATAATGGTCATGATACAAAACCACTGCCATTCCGGCAATACCGTGAAATTTTTGGATATGAAATAGGTGACAACAATGGCGGTAAACGCTCCTCCCAGGCTACCTTCCCAGGATTTCTTAGGCGATACGCGTTCAAAAAGTTTGGTTTTACCAAACTTGGTTCCTGCGAAAAAGGCACCAGAATCGCTTGCCCACAAAATAAACAAGGACCCGATGACGATTTCATAATGAAAGGTATTGTCCACCGAAAAAGCTGCTACCGTCAAAAGGGAAAAGGGAATGGCCACATAAAATATGCCCAATATGGTATAAGCGATCCCGGTAAAGGGCTTCTTATCTGATTTTCGATAAAGCTTGATAAAGAAAATCATAGAGACGAGTGGGAACACCAGAAAATAATAGGCGATGGGCATGATTTTCATTTCTTCCAAAAAAGTAAAACTAAAGATCAGCAAGCCTACAAATGTTCCAAAGCTCTTTAAGGGCAACATACCATCCAATCCTGAAAGCTTGTAAAATTCCATTTGGGTGAATCCGAGGATGATCACGAAAATAACAAAGTAAGCCCACTCGCTGTAAAGCGCGCCCCCGATAATGACCAGGGCTCCAATGAGTGCCGTTATTACCCGCTGCGCAAGATTACTGTAATTACTTATACTAAAACGAGATTTCATTTTCTATTATATTAATAGCCCCGATGGCCTCTTCCCTGGAAACCATCACTTCGATGTTTCCATGAATCCGGTATACCGGATCTTTTTTATTCAAAATAACCGCGGTAATCCCTTTTTCTTCCAGGACACCCTTGACTATTTCCGCCCGAATGGGTGAATCGGATTCGAATACTTTCTGCCACTTACTCATTCGATAGGGGGTTATGTCGCATTAGAAACCATTTCCAGGAGATCAGAAAAACAACCAGTCCCATCAGGACGTATTCCCAGTGAAGATCGGTGGCATTTTCCATGTCATATTCGATCAATTCCAATTTGTTGAAATAGACCAAAAACAACGTAAAGGTATTGTTCAGTATATGGGCCAGAATGGGAAATATCAAAGTGCCGGAATAGAGGTAAAGGTAACCAAATAAAGCTCCCAGCATCAGCCTTGGTAAAAATCCATAAAATTGAAAGTGGATGGCGGAAAAAATAAATGCAGTGATCCACACCCCGGCATGGGCATTTTGGGTGTAATGATGCAATTTTGGCTGCAAGATTCCTCTGAAAAGATACTCTTCTCCTATGCCAGCCAGAACGCCAATGACAAGAATCCCCATCAGCAACTCTCCCGTACCGGAAAAATCCGTCAGGTATAAGGTCAATTCCATCAACTGATCTTCTTTTTCCCGGAGGAGGGTTTCCAATCCGCTCATGGATTCGGGAAACTCCAGGTTCATGTTCAGGTAGACCCACAAAGAGTTGAAAAGTACGAACCCAATTAGAATGGGGAGCACCAGCCAGACCCCATCTAGCTTTTCGGGGCTGAATTGACGGGAAAGTTGCAGGGACTTTTTGTCAACCAACCGGAGAAACATCCAGCCACCCAGCCAAAATGCCGATCCTCCTCCCAGCCCCTGAATGAACAGAAATGCCAATCTCCCGTTGGGATGATCCAGGCTTGCTGTTAACAGGGAGGGAAGCTGCTCAAAACTAATTCCAAATAAAATGGGGATCAGGCCTACGGCGATGGTTTGAAGAATGGCTAAGGTGCCAAACACGATTAAGACCAATACCGTTAAGGAAAGTAACCAATGTTGGTTTACCTGATGTCCGGGCCGATGTTCATAAATTTCCATATACGACCTAAATTTACATGAATTAGCCTGTACCACAAGCCAGTTTATTGAATAGGATTTAAATATCCGGGAAAGAAAATTTCCAGATTACCAGCAATGGCATTGATATTCAAGGAAAAACCTTCATTTTTGCTAAAAATTTTAAACAGTGATTAAAATCGGAGATTTGAGTTTGGGGGAATTCCCCTTGTTGCTAGCCCCAATGGAGGATGTGAGCGATCCACCCTTTCGAGCCGTATGCAAGGCTAATGGGGCTGATTTGATGTACACGGAGTTTATAAGCTCTGAAGGATTGATCAGGGATGCTGCCAAATCCGTTCAGAAGCTAGACATATACGAATACGAAAGGCCGGTTGGCATTCAGATTTTCGGGAATGAAATTGCTTCCATGAGGGAAGCCGCAGCCATAGCCGAAGCAGCTGGTCCCGACATCCTGGATATCAATTACGGGTGTCCGGTAAATAAAGTGGCCTGTAAGGGTGCAGGGGCGGGCATATTGTTAGATATTGATAAAATGGTTTCCATGACGGCAGAAATCGTAAAGGCCGTTTCCATTCCCGTTACCGTCAAAACCAGGCTCGGCTGGGATGAGCATACGATCCGCATAGAAGAAGTTACGGAGCGACTACAGGATGTGGGGATTCAGGCCATCAGCATTCACGCCCGTACCCGTAAGCAAATGTACAAGGGAGAGGCTAACTGGGACTACCTGGCAGCCGTCAAGAGAAATCCCCGGATTACCATTCCGGTTTTTGGCAATGGAGATGTGGATAGCCCTCAAAAAGCTAAACTTTACAAAGAAAAATATGGAGTGGATGGAATTATGATCGGAAGAGCGGCCATTGGCTATCCCTGGATTTTTAACGAGATCAACCATTTTCTGAAGACGGGGGAGTTGCTGGAGGGACCGGATCTGGAAGAACGGGTAAAAGTAGCCAAAAGGCATTTGGACTTTTCAGTAGAATGGAAAGGGGAAAAATTGGGGCTTCTGGAAATGAGAAGGCACTATACCAATTATTTCAGGGGGCTTCCTCATTTTAAGCCGTACCGAACCGCCCTGGTTACCACAGATGATTACCAATCTGTTTGTGAGATTCTGGACGAAGTTTCCAGGGTCTTTGCCGGTGCCGAATTTTAGAATCGTATCCTTTCCGAAATCTTTACCCAATTATGAACCCTATTTCGATCTCAAATGCCTGAATCACATCCGGATACATTTCCAAAACACTGGGGCATGTTGGTTTTGTTGGCGTTGATTTGGGGGAGTTCTTTCATTTTGATCAAAAAAGCCCTGCTGATTTTCTCAGCCGGAGAAGTGGGGGCCTTTCGGATTGTAACAGCAGGCATGGTTTTGCTTCCCCTCGCCATGCCCCAATTAAAACGGCTGCAAAATAAACAGCTAGGATACCTGTTGACGATTGGCTTTGTAGGTAGTTTTATTCCAGCCTTTCTTTTTGCCACTGCGCAGACTAATCTTTCCAGTTCCCTGGCAGGAGTGATCAATGCCCTTACCCCACTCATGGTAGTGACGGTGGGGGCCTTCTTTTTTGGATCGCGGATTACCAGCCGAAATGCCCTGGGATTGCTCATCGCATTTGTGGGCGTGGGGATTTTGGTAATGGCCGGCTCAGAGGGTAAGGGTTGGGCCGTTTTTTCAAGTATTAACCTCTATGGACTACTGGTAGTGGGGGCCACCATTTGTTACGGACTAAATGTAAATATCATCAAATTTCGGGTGCAGGAGATTGAAGCGAAAGTCATCACCTCGGTTTCCCTGATGATGGTGCTGCCATTGGCAGCCGTTTACCTTTGGGGATTTACCGATTTTTCGTTCAAACTCCTTCATATGGACGGTGCCTGGAGAGCGGCCGGATACATCACTGCATTGGGTGTGGTAGGTACGGCCGCTGCCTTGATACTCTTTAATGCGATGGTAAAGTTAGTGACACCTGTGTTTGCCAGTTCGGTTACTTACCTGGTGCCGATGGTTGCCCTGTTTTGGGGAGTTTTGGATGGAGAGTCGTTGTTTTTTTTCCATTATTTGGGAATTTTTGCAGTGATCCTGGGGGTATGGCTGGGAAACCGAAAAACCAAACTTCCAAAATAATTCCTTCCACAGCATTGAATTATTAAAATATATTTGCCTAGTTTAAATTTCCTTAGTGAAAAACCATGTTTGATAATTTCCTGAACTTTGACCTTGACATCGCATTAAGAAACAGGATCCTACAGACCCTCCTGATTATCTTTATCATGTGGCTGATCAATAAAATATCTGTAAGACTCATTTACAGGGGAGAGGCCGCGGAACTCAGGAAGCAGTATCACTGGAGAAAGGTGATTGAATACACATCCTTTATTGTGGGTATTCTGATCATCGGTAATCTTTGGATTAACAATTTCCAATCCGTTACCACTTTTTTAGGCTTGTTATCCGCAGGTATTGCCATCGCGTTGAAAGATATTTTTGTCAATATTGCCGGATGGGCGTTTATTTATTTACGTAAGCCTTTTGATGTGGGAGACCGGATTCAGATCGGCGAAGTTCAGGGAGATGTAATCGATTTGCGCCTTTTTCAGTTCTCCCTGCTGGAAATCGGAAATTGGGTGGAAGCAGACCAAAGTACCGGCAGGGTGGTTCACGTGCCCAACGGAAAGATTTTTATGGATGCTCAGGCCAATTACTCCATCGGCTTTAACTACATCTGGAACGAGCAAAAAATATACATCACGCTACGAAGCGACTTCAAAAGAGCCAAGGCCATTTTATTGGAAATACTGAATACACATCTGAAGGATGATCTTCGATTGGCTGAAAAAGTATTTAAGAAAGCCAAACAGGAACACCTTATCGTTTACAAGCAATTTACCCCTATGATTTTTACCAAAATCACCGAAAGGGGAATTCAACTATCCATGCGGTACCTCTGCGACCCCAAGAAACGAAGAATGTTCGAACATGCGATTACTGAAAGTATCCTCGAAAAACTGGGGCCCGAGGACAACATCCGGATCGCCTACCCTACTTCTACCGTTTTACTTCATCAGGACAAAGTACATCCCGACACCCATCCGGATTCGAAAAGAAAAGGGTGAGCGGATTATTTCTCCAAACCGGAGGGAACCGTTTTCTTTTTTACAATATCTTCGATAATGGAACGGGCATGGACGATGGTGTTTTCAATAAAAAACTCACGGGTATTTAATCCCCCGCAAACCACGCCGGCCAGATACAAGCCGGGTATGTTGGATTCCTGGCTTTGATCATCGTAGCAGGGCTGCCGTTTCTCATCCAGGCTAAGTTCTACTCCCAATTGGTCCAAAAGGGCAAAGTTGGGTTTGTATCCGGTCATGGCCAGCACAAAATCATTTTCCAGCGACACCACTCCCTCCGGTGTCTGTAAGAGAACTTCTTTATCCCTGATTTCTTTGATGGTCGTATTGAAATAGCCCTTGATAGAGCCCTCTTTGATGCGATTTTCGATATCGGGCAAGACCCAGTATTTTACCGTTTGATCGATTTCAGGTTTCATAACCACCATGGTTACCTCTGCCCCTTTACGCCAGGTTTCAAGGGCCACATCCACTGCCGAGTTACCGCCGCCGACTACGATTATCTTCTGTCCAATGTACGGCCAGGGTTCTTTATAATAGTGAGTTACTTTTGGAAGGTCCTCTCCGGGTACATTCATTGTGTTTGGCAAATCATAAAAACCAGTGGCCATCACTAGTTTTTCCGCCAGGTAAACGCCCTTGGAAGTATGAACCAAAAAACCGCCCCCTTCTTTTTCCAATGTCTGGACTTCTTCGTACAAACTGATGCGAAGTTGGTAATGCCGGACGATTCTTCTATAATACTCCAACGCCTCCGGCCGGGTGGGTTTGTTGGCAATGGACATGAACGGAATATCGCCCATCTCCAGTTTTTCGGATGTAGAGAAAAAGGTCATGTTAACCGGATAATTAAAAATGGAATTGGTCAATACTCCCTTTTCTACGATCAGGTAATTAAGGTTTTTCTTCTGGGCTTCAATGCCACAAGCCAATCCAATAGGTCCGGCACCAATAATCAATAACTCCAGCTTTTTCATATGTTTATTAACATGAAATTTTCGGCATAGTTCCTGTTTACGGCTAATTTACCCGAAAAGCACAATCGCTGACCTGTCGTTCGGGAATGGTCCGGACCTCCCGAAGGTGTACCTCGCCATCTTTGTCCCAAAGCAAGGCCGTGGTATTGACCGTGCCATAATAATCATCCACCCGGATAAACTGGGCGGAGACCTCCCTCTCCAATTCCTTGCTTAGCCCGGTGGCCGGCAATTGATCGTCGGGGGCCCGGTCCGTAGACTGTAGCAGTTGGTGTAAATCTTCCATTTCGGGTGCCTTGTGTCTTAATAGATCACCAAACTGCTGCCGGGCTAGGTTCACTTTGGGCCAGGGGCTATTTAAAAATGCATTTGAGATGGCATGAACTCCGGAGCCTACCTCCTGAATCCCCTGTCCGAAATTGGATAATATATAAAGCTTGTTCTTATCCGCGACCAGAAGATTGAACCCATTGTATTCGTTTTTATAGGGTTCCACACCCTGCAAGTAGCTCAGGGGATCCACCTTGCTCTCCAGAAAACCGGAAACCAGCTCCCCACGGGAACGTTCACGCGGAGCTTCCCTGCTCATATCACGGAAGTTGGTCAGGGCTGCAAAGCGGCCGCTGGGATGAAAACCCAGCCAGGTGCCACCTGCTTTTAGATCCTTTCCGGCATAAATCCCGCTCTCCCATTGATGCAGAGATTGACTGGGCCTCTTGAAATATTCGTCCCGGTTGGCCACCAGGATCAGCTTGTACTTGGGATGCTGGTTCCAGCTAAAAGTTATCAAACACATGGTGCAAAATAAGGAAGCCCTCCTTTAAGGTAAAATCAAATGGAGAATTATTTTAACAAAATTTAATACGATTAGAATCGTATATATTTGTAATTACGATATTTGTCGTATAAATTGCCTACGAAATAAATCGTATAATGTCATGCAAGAGAAACCTACGGCAGCAGAACTGGAAATTTTGGCCATCCTATGGGAACTGAAAGCGGCCAGTGTTCGGCAAGTGCACGAAAAGTTGGCTCAGGACAAAGAAACAGGTTATACCACTACCCTGAAAATCATGCAGAATATGCACGGAAAAGGATTGGTTAGCCGCGACGAAAAGAAGAGAAGTCATGTATACGCTGCGGCAGTTTCCCAACAGGACACCCAGGAATCTCTGGTAAAAACTTTCATTCGGAAGGCATTCGGAGGTTCTACCAATAAACTCGTTATGCAAGCTTTAGGTCAAAGCGAGCCCTCGAAAGAGGAAATTGAAGAAATACGTGCGTTTCTAGATAAAATGGAAAATAAGTAGTCATGAATATCGATTGGTTTCTCCTGGCAATTCCCTAAATTTTGGGCTGGTCGCTGTTACACTCCCTATGGCAATTTCTAATTCTGGCAGGCATTTATTGGTTATTGCTTCATATGCAGGCTTTTCGGATGCCTAGCTATCGGTATCAAGCAGGGTTACTGATCTTGTTTCTCATGGCGCTGTCTTTTTCGGCCACCTTATGGTATGAATACGGTATCTGGGGAAAGGCTACCGGTGCAGCTTCGGTTGCCATAGAGCCGACCTTGTTACCGGTTTTGGAAGATCAAGCCCGATCGGAACGGGGGCTTTGGGAAATGGCGTTTAGCCATTTTGAAAAAGTGTTGCCTTATCTGGTAAATGTTTGGTTGATTGGAGTGGCATTCTACATGATGCGCCTGGTTGGCAATTTTGCTGCTTTGCAACAGATAAAGCGGCGATCTTATTTGGATTTACCGAATTGGATCCAAGAAAAAGCCCATGTATTCCGGCACAAAATGCAAATCAAAGTTCCCGTTTTAATACGGGTAAGTCAGGAAATTGAGGTGCCCATGGTTTTTGGAATAGTGAAGCCGATTGTATTGATACCAACAAGCCTGGTGTGCGGTATGCCTCCTGCACAGTTGGAGGCTATCCTGGCCCATGAACTGGCCCATATTAAACGACAGGACTTTACCCTTAATCTATGTCAGTCCTTTTTGGAGATGATTTTTTTCTACCATCCCGCCTTCTGGTGGATAAATGAATCCGTAAGGGAAGCACGGGAACAAGCTACAGACGACCTGGCAATTAAAACCGGGGCAAATTCTTGGGAATTGGCGCATGCCCTTGCTTACATTGTAAATCAAGCTTCCGGGAATTCCCCGGAACTGGCCATGGCTGCTCAAAAATCGACTTTTCCCACCCTTTTGCGAATCCAGCGGATGATGGGAAAACAACCTTCAAAAATTACTCACTCACCATTAATCAGTAAAACCATGATGATTACCAGTATGCTTAGTTTTATCCTGCTGCTTGGAATAGCGCAGCAGGAAGATCCTCGTCAAGAGCGATGGCTGGAGACTAATCTTATCGATGCAATGAATCCGCTGCCCCTTCCGTTGCCAACATCTCCCTCAATGACAGACATGAACCCGGACAGCCTACCGGCATCTTCTTCCTGGTCTCAACAAGTGGATATGGAAATGGAAATGGACACTGCGTGGAATTTGAATACCGTTGTTGAACTCGATAGTCTGCCGGAGATGCTGGAATGGAACATCCCTTCGCCGCCAGTCCTTACCGGGGTTCCGCCATTTCCGGACGCTACTCTTTTTGTCCCCAATGGTTTTATGGATGATTTTGGCGATAGCATTCGGATGTATACTTCGAAAATCATTCAATTTCACATGGATTCCACTCCTGATGGATTAGCCCAAAAGGAAAAGTTTGAGCAAAAAATGCAGGAATTCCAGCAAAAAATGACCGCTTCCCAAAAGGTTTTTCAGGAAAAAATGCAGGAATGGGAAGCAGATTTTAAGCCAAAGATGAAGGAGTTTGAGGCCAAAATGGAAGCCTGGAGCAAGCAAAACGAGCCGAAAATCAAGGAGTTTGAAGCAAAGATGGAGGAATGGGGTAGAAAGCATGAGGCCAAACTCAAAGCAATGGAAGAAAAAATGCGCGAAAGGGAGAAAGCCATGGAGAAGATCCGGGAAGAAAAGGAAGCCCGGGAAAACACCCGCCCTGATCGGTAAATTTCAGCTTCTTTATTTGGTTGGCTGGAATTAGTATGTTTCTTCCGGAGTCATATCCGGTATTGCCTTAGTATCCAGGCCGGATAGGCATAAGAATTTTCCAAATGCAGGTAGCCCTTAACTGGTAAAATATCCGTTATTTTTTCCAAGTGTGAAGGAGTGGTATCTCCGAATACCTCCAGGCAAAAAGTATAAGAGGTATCCCTTCCCTTTTTCAGTTCGGCATATTCGACCTGTATGCCCTGTGCAAGTTTTTCTTCGTATGGAAAGGCGGTGTAATCTTCTTCTGATTGGCTGTTGAATTTCAATACCCACCTTTTTTTTCGGATAGGACAAGGGACTGTGCCGTGTAAATCAGGTAAAGGACTATTGAGAATCCATTTGTCCCAATACTCTAAATAGCCGGCCAGGTGCCTTTGGAAAGAAAAGGGAACACCCGGTTTCCTCCTTTTTTTGATCTCCTGGCTACCCTCGCGAATTTTAAATCCCAGGTCCTTCCGGTCGATAATGGGATAATAGGTATCCGTTCGTATCTCAGGTTCGGGCTTTACATTGAAATTTCGCTGTACAAAATGTTTCAGCTCCGGAATGTTTTCCGGGAAAAACCACCGAATTTCCATGCTGGAATAATCGGGGTTCTGGCTTGTAAATCGATCTATCTGCATGTTTAGAATGGAAAAAGGGTTGTTCCATCTACTGAAACAACCCTTTTCTGGTCCTGTTAATTCCGGTAGGCCTATTCGCTTTTCATTTCCATGGAAAGGAAAGCCAGATTTACACTTTCATCTTCACTAAGGGCTTCTGTGACGATGTACAGGTCCTGGAGTCCCTGTTCCGCAACTTCATTAAACGTTAGCTGAAAAGTATATTGCGATCTTCCTTCGCCTGGTTTTTTACGGAGAACCGACTGTCCAATGACCGGTCCATCCGGTGCTCCGATACGGGCTTCTACCTGGTAGCCATATTCAAGGGGATTTTGGGATCCGGCTGTGAAGTCAATGCCTGCCAGGTCGGTAAGGTCGATGTCCTTGAGGGCAAAATATCCCGGCCCGGTAGGGGCTAGCAGCATGTTCTGCCCATTCATTTCAAAGGAGTTATAGCCCGAAGTTTCGCTTACTTCTGCAAAGTTAATTTTACTATTTCGCAGGTAGGCAGTGGTGGATGAACTGAGTGGTTTGATATTAACACCGCCGCGGTCGGTAAAGCTGGCATTAAGTATCATCACGCCATCATCCGAAATTGTTTTCCCTTGAAGCGGATCGATTTCGCCGGAAAGTGGCAAGCTCTCTTGCAGGTTTTCCAATTCTCCTAGAGAGAGAATCCATGCCACAATTTTTCGGGCATCTGCTACTTTTAGATCCGGATTCGCCGGCATCATGGTCTCTCCCCAGACACCCGAACCGCCATTGATGATTTTGTTGATAAGGTGATCCGTCGCCTCTGGGTCATCGGCGTATTTCTTAGACACCTCGGTGTAGGCAGGTCCTACGGAAAGCTCGTCTACCTGGTGACAGGTTTTACAGGTTAGTGATTCCATGATACTTTTTCCGGCCATGGCTTCTGACATCACCTGATGCCCCATGGCTGCCTCCGCTCTGTCAAAGCCCTCAATGTAATCCGCTGAAACATACAAGCTAGATAAATCCTCCGCTGCTTCCGGGTCGTCCGGGTCGGTCACGTTTACCTGATATTCAATGGGTTTTCCAGGAAAATAAAAGCTGGAATTTCCTACAAATTCAATGGAGATTTCCGGTGCCACATTTCCCGCGTAGACGTTCACGGTATTGCTTTTTACCGCTTCATTTCCAGTGTCCTTTACAGTGACTGAAATGTCATAGTCACCGATGGCTTCGTAGGTATAGGTCAACTCAGGCTCGGTAGTCTCGATTGATTCCCCATTTCCAAGGTCCCAGGTATAGGTCAGCGCATCCTGTTCAGGGTCACTGGCATCAACTTTCAGGTGTACCTCCAAGGGCAAGGAGCCGGATGTTTTATCAGAAGCTATTCCTGCGATTACCGGTGCCCTGTTGCCCGGGTTGTAGTTGATTACCGAGAGCGCTGCGTCGTCATTGGCACTAAACCAACCGTTTCCGTATTCCAATAGATAGAGTTTGCCATCAGGTCCCATTTCCAAATCGATGAGGGCATTGTGGCGGATCCCTTCCATAAATGGCTCCATTTTCAGGTAGTCTCCATTTTCATCCATGGTGACTACTTTAATCCATCCCCGGATCCATTCGTAAATAAATAGTTTGCCGTCATAATAGTCCGGAAGCCCGCCGCCATTAGGGTACAGGTCTGAATAGTAGACAGGCCCTGCCATGGCATTTCTTCCGCCGGTCCCGACTTGAGGAAATTCGGCTGACTGGTCATAGGGGTAATAGATAAACGCTGGTTGGGCTGGGGGCAATTCTGTTAATCCGGTATTATTCCGGGAAATATTTACGGGAGATAGTGGGTCAAATTGGATTCCCGGTTCACCCGTATTAAAATTATAGGCATTGTAGGGGTAGTTGTCACCCACAAAGAAAGGCCAGCCAAAAAAACCGGCTTCCTTGGCTTGATTGACCTCGTCATACCCTCTGGGCCCTCGTACTCCCAGGCTGTCTGCTCTGGCATCAGGGCCGACTTCACCCCAGTACAAATAACCGGTTTTTTGATCCACGCTGATTCGATAAGGGTTTCGGTTGCCCTGCACGTAGATTTCGGGTTTGGTGCCTTCCATTCCCTCCGGATACAGGTTACCTTCGGGAATGCTGTAGGATCCGTCTTCATTCACTTTTATCCGGATGATTTTTCCGCGAAGGTCATTGGTGTTGCCGGATGACCGGCCAGCATCATATTGCTCAAATCCGGGTCTGTCGTCCAAAGGTGCATACCCTTTCAGGGTATAGGGTTGGTTTGGTTGATTAAACGGCGTGGAGTTATCTCCGGCAGATACGTAAAGCAATCCCTCGCTATCAAAAGCGATGGAGCCGCCCGTATGGCAGCAAATATCTCGCTGGGAATAAAATTCGAGGATGACCTGCTCGGTATCCATTTTCCATTCATCTGACTCAAATTTAAATCTGGAAAGCCTGTTTACCGATTCACCTGTGGGGCTGTAGAAAACATAGATCCAATGATTGTTTTCAAAATCGGGATCCGCTTTTATTCCCATAAGTCCTTCTTCGGCATTGACTCCAGGGGTATCCGTCTTCCAGTACACATCCAGCTGCGCCACCTGACGGGTGGTGGAACCCCCCTCTTTATACAACAGAATTTCGCCTCTACGTTGAGAAACAAGTATATCCAGGTTGGGTAAAATGGTCATTTCAGTGGGTTCGGTAAATTCACCGGTTACCATGCTCACTTTTTCAAACCGATCGGCTTCCGGCACCCTTTTGCTACTGGCTTTGGAATAGTCCAGTTTTCTGTTTTCACCGATGGCATAGCGTATCCCTTCAAGGAGGTGCCGTAAAAACAATTCTTCCTCGAAGGAAGCGGTGGTATGTCCCCCACCCGTATAAAATGCCCTTCCGCCATCATAATCATGGTACCAGGCAATGGGGTGTTCGCCCATATCTTCTCCGCCCTGGTAACTGTTTTCATCCAGAGTCATCAAGACGTTTACGTTTTCGTTAAAGTCTTTGTAGCTATACCATTCATCGGTGCGGGTCCATTTTTCCGGTAAAAAAGAAGTGCTGCTGTGGGATGGGTCTACCACATCGATTACTCCTTCCTGCACGTTTGGATGGGGATCATTGATTCCCGGGTGGTCTGAAAAATACCCGCCGGTCATTTTGCCGTACCAGGACCAATCGTATTCCGTATCCGCCGCCGCGTGTATTCCTACAAATCCTCCTCCAGCCTGGATGTACCGCTCAAAATCTGCCTGCTGGTAATGATCCAGCACATCACCCGTTGTGCTTAGAAAAATCACCGCGCTGTATTGTTCTAAAATACTCTCTGTAAAAAGCTCCGCATTGGTGGTGGTGTCTACCAAAAAGCCGTTTTCCTGGCCCATTTTGATAAGCGCCTTTACTCCGTCTGGAATAGACTCATGATAATAGCCCGAGGTTTTGGAGAAAACCAAGACTTTGGGGTCACCCGAACGGGTGGAACAAGCTCCCAGAAGAATGCCTGCAAACAAAAGAGCGATAAAGCCCTTTGTGATCCTGTTAATATACATACCTAAATTCTAATTTTGCGGCAATATAAAGAATATCTTTTTTTTGGCAGCCACCTTCATCAAAATTGTAGTTGAATGGTACCTTCAGGCCAGGGACTGCAGGAAAAGGCTTCATTGTTCCGTGAATCGTATGCCTTGAGGAAAATATTAAGTATGGAAGCGTAGCCTAATTAGCGGCACCTATTCAGAGCTAGGCCACCGAAGTCTGTGCCTGCCAGACCAGATAAATGAAAAAAGCATTCAGGGCGGTGGCAGAAATCTTGTTCATCCACATGCTCATCCGGTGAGATACATAGCTTTCCGGATCCTTTCGGGCCAAAATAAACCATAGGGAAAAATAAATTACTACCGGAAACATGGCTAGCAAAAAAAGCCAAACCGCCCAGGGCTTATCAATACTGACAAAGTATCCCGCAAACGCCAGGCCGCCCAAAAGCAACCAGATGGCGGAAAAGCCAAAGGTACCAAAAATACCCAGCTTTATGCTCAGGGTTAGATCTCCTCGTTTGAGGTCTTCCTCATGCTGATAAATTTGCGTGAGTGGATAGGAGCCAAGTAATAGCAAGCTGGTTAACAGGGCCGGCATCCAATGCTCCCAGGACAGGGGCCAAACCAATCCGGAATCGCTTATTCCTGCAATACACATCCAGAAGGTGAAGGCACCCTGGAAAAACCCGGCCGTGAGCCAACTGAGATAGGGGTATTTTTTAAGCCGCACGGAGGGGTGACTGTATGCCATGGACACCAGACCGTATACCAGTACCATCCAAAAAAAGAGAGCATCTACGGTTAGGGAAATTACCAATGCGATCAAAAAGAACGTCAGGGATAGGTAATAAAGACCTTTGGTCACCTTCTTTGGGTTCTTCAATCCTCCAATACTTTTTTCATCTTTGTCAAAATAGCTATTGTACCCATTGCTGGAAGGATATAATAACAAGTGTAATACCAACCATACCGCCAAAGCGCGAAGGGCATTCAGCTCCGGAACGCTTGCCAGGGCAAACCAATATACCGGCATCAAGTAATAAGAAAAGGGAATTCTTAGGTGTTCCCAGTTTGATTTTTTGAACATATCTATAAACCTTGATAACTTTTCGTTGCGGCAACTGTTTTTTACTTATCTTGAAAAGTACAATAAATAAAATCTAAAATAAAATCCATGAATAGCCAAATAGTCAGCATAGGACTGGCCAATCCGGGAATACCAATACCGCAGGACAAGATCAGTCGATTCATGCAAATGGCTCATGGGTTGGACGCGCAGGAGTGTAGGAAATTGGGCTTTATTTATCGGAAGTCTGGAATTAGGGAGCGCTACAGTGCGCTGAACGATTTTCATCACGAGGATCCCTTACGATTTGATTTTTTTCCGAAAAACAATAGTCTGGAGCCCTTTCCCGGGACGGCTAGTAGGATGCAGGTGTTTCGTAAGGTAGCTCCTGTGCTGGCAACCACAGCCATTCGGCATTGCCTGCAAGACGCTGACACGGGTCCTGAAAAGATAAGCCACCTGATCTTAGTAAGCTGCACCGGAATGTACGCCCCTGGGGTCGAATTGGACATTATTCAGCAAATGGGTTTTCAAAATACCATTGAGCGCTATGCGATTCACTTTATGGGTTGTTATGCAGCGTTTAACGCCATCAAACTGGCCGACAGGATTTGCAGCAGTGAGCCCGATGCCCAGGTGATTATCGTAGGCGTGGAGTTGTGTACCATTCATTTTCAAAAAGAATACAATGAGGACAATGTGATCGCCAATGCGCTTTTCGGAGATGGGGCCGCTGCGGTATTGGTGAAAAATGCCGAACAGGGCCTTTCTATACGAAAATACCAGAGTAATATCCTTATAGAAGGTGAAACCGATATGGCATGGACCATCGGTGATTTTGGTTTTGAAATGAGGCTCAGTAAATACATTCCGGACCTACTGAATCGTGGTATTCATGAACTAAGGAAAAACCTAGAGAAGAAGTTCGACATTGCACAGATCAATCATTTTGCCATCCATCCGGGAGGAAAACAGATTTTAAAAAAAATAGAAGCGGCTTTTGGCATCGGAGAAGAGCAGAACCTGCATGCGCATCAAATCCTGGAAAGGTTTGGAAACATGTCTTCGGTAACCATTTTATATGTCCTATCTGCGATTATGAAAGATGCCACCATGGAAGGAAATGTTTTGGCCATGGGTTTTGGTCCTGGCCTTACCCTGGAAACCTTACTACTTCATAAGTCATGAGCAGGTTTTCCAAAAGATCCTACACGAAGGAATTGATGGACGACCTGCATTGCAGCGGCAGGGAGCTGGAACAAACCCTGCGAGAGCTTAAGACCATCAATCGCCTGCTGGGGGGAAATGAAGTGACCACTTCCGGGATTCGGACATTGGTTGGAAAAAATGCCGCCCGCCCCTACAGCGTAGCTGATCTGGGATGTGGAGGAGGCGACATGACCCTGGTAATGAAAGACTGGAGTATTCGAAATGGATACGTGCTGCGAATCATCGGCATAGATGCCAATCCGAATATTATTTCCCTGGCAAAAGAAAACGTTCTGCTCAACTATCCTGATATTGAATTCAGGCAAGGAAACGTGTTTGATGCGGATTATTTGACGGAAGACGTGGACATTCAGACCTGCACCTTATTTATGCATCATTTTACAGATGAGGAATTGGTTCGGATGCTAATCAACCTCAGGAAGCGTACCAGGATCGGATTGGTGATTAATGATCTCCACCGTCATTTTTTAGCTTATCATAGCATTAAATGGCTGACAGCAGCCTTTTCTCATTCTCAAATGGTAAAAAATGATGCTCCACTTTCGGTTTTGAGGGCATTTTCAAGAGGGGATTGGGAGCGATTATTGAACGCTGCTGGCATTGAAAAATATAAAATTTCCTGGCATTGGGCATTTAGGTGGCAAGTTATTTGCTGGGTGTGAATATTATTTTGTAATTTAAATTTTAACCTAAAATCATAATTAACCTATGGATATGGATACTATAGATTACGAAGGAGTGTTCGCGAGTGCCCTCCCGTTTATTTTAGATGCTATAACAAGCATTCTCATTGCTGTAATTGTCTATTTTGTCGGTAAATGGGTAATCAATTTTACCTTGAAGGCACTCAATAAGATCTTCGCTAAATACGATATTGATCCATCCTTAACTTCTTTTTTGAATAGCTTTCTGAAAGGGTTTTTGTATGTGGTATTGATTTTAATCATCCTGTCCACGGTGGGCGTAGAGGTTACTGCATTTATTGCCGTACTAGGTGCTGCTGGTTTGGCCGTGGGTTTGGCACTGCAAGGCTCCCTGGCAAATTTTGCCGGAGGAATTCTTATTTTGGTTTTCAAGCCTTTTAAGGTAGGCGAGACCATTGAGGCGCAGGGAACCTTGGGCTCGGTCGAAAACATCGCCATTCTATATACCACCGTCAGAAATTTTGATAATCGAGTCGTCACCATACCTAACGGTGCCCTTGCAAATAATAGCATTGTTAATTTATCTATTAAACCCACGCGCCGGGTTGAGATGGCGGTGGGAGTAGCCTATGGCACTGATCTGAAAAAAACCCGTCAGGTCATTCTGGACACCCTGAAAAAGGACGATCGAATACTTACGGAGCCGGCACCCGCCGTTTATTTTACCAATTTTGGAGATAATTCTCTGGATTTATCGGTACGATGCTGGGCGAATGCAGACGACTTATGGCCCGTGTTTTGGGACAATATGGAAACCATTAAAGAATCGCTGGAGGCAAATGATATTGAAGTTCCCTTTCCTCAGCGTGATTTGCATCACTTTTTTCCCGAGGGAAAACCTGAAATCAAAGGGTAAAAAAAGCCGGAGCCTCTGTTACTACCAAGTTAAGAGGCTCCGGGCAAACCCTACATTAAAAAATAACCAACTACCAAAATTCAACCAACTTCACTTCCTACTTCACTCGTAATTAATCTTCAAAAAAATAAACTCTTTCTTTCAAGGGTTGGGGGTACAACCCTCCGAATCAAATGTGATTAACACCTGTAAATCTTTTTCACCTTTAAGCTGCACACTTCCTTTCGAAGGAATGGACAGGCCTGAGTTCATACATTCCTGCAAATAGACTACCGGATGGATGATCTCGAATGATGTCTTCTGATCGTCCGATGAGGATAAGTTGCCATACCCCTCCAGGTAAATCCGAAACCCTTTCTTATCCGTTGATAAATGTAAATTTCTAATGTAATCCAAATTTAAATTGAAGGTCTTCCCTGTACGGGATGTCATTTGAAAATCACTCGTCACTGATGAAATCCGAAGACTTCGGCTGTTTACCTCAAACCCTAGATTTTCCAGCGATCGGCTGCCTTTCAATTGATGCCCGTTTAAGTAAAAATCTTCGAACGCAATGGTTACTTTACTTCCTTTTATCAGAAATTCATCGGTATAATCGATGATTACAATTCCTTTTTTTTCAATTCCACGGCTAGAAACGCAACCATCCCCAAAATCTATCCGTATTCTTTTGTTTTTCTCGTCACGTCGGAAAATCGAGCCTGGGCAACTGGAAACTTCCACTAAGGGACTGATTTTTTGTTGGGTTAAGTCTTGTTGCAAGGCCGATAAAGCCAACAGATCTACCTCTTCCATAAGCCCCATTGTATGAGCCACTTCTTCGGAAGAAATCATTTCCATTTTGGGAGCCGGATCTTCCAAATCAGGCTCCATGCAGGAAAAGACCATCAGTGGGAAGGCTACTACAAACCAGTTAACCAAACGTAAATTCGAAGTTCCCATCGTATGCTAAAGTCAATGACCTTGTTGTTTGTATACGAAATGTAGAATAGAATACGTTGTTTTACTAATAATAAACCAACTATTTTACTTCAAAAATGAACAAAACATATAATTGATTTTGAAAAGCAAAAATCAACATGCGCCTGCCGATATAGCTTTAAAACTGCCTTTTTTTTTCAAAAAAATGTAGTTGATAGTGGTCCAGGCCTCCCGTTTTGGTTTTTAGGCTTGATTTCAAACAGTATAATGAAATTAAAAATAAAATAAATAATATTTATTCATTGAACAGCCAAGATGTAATTATTTGGACGGCTGATCTTCTGAATGTTACCTGTCAAAGACCTCCCCGTTTTTTCTCAGAAATTCCGCATGTTCGGGCCGGGTATCCTGTCTTTCCTTGTCCGGCTTTAGGTAAGAGGGGTACCCAGCAAAATTCTTTTTATCTTTGTCCCTTTATTCGCCAATTCCAATCCATATGAATACCAATTTTGACCTTGCCGACCCGAAAAAATCAGTGGAAGATGCCAGGAAAAAGGCTTTGATGCTGTCAGTGGCTCGGTTAGTCTTGTTTTTTTTGCTGGGGATTGTTTTAATCGTGGGGATTTCCGAGTCGCACTGGTCCGCATTGCTGTTTTTTCCCTTAAGTGGGGTATTTGTGGTTTTGATATTAAAGTTTAACACCCAAAAGGACCGGGAACGTTTTTACGAATCGCTTCTGGACATCCATCGGATGGGGGATCAGCGGCAGGAAAGGAAATTGGCCGGTTTCGATCCGGGAACCGATTTTATCGATCCTACCCATCCCTTTTCAAGTGACCTGGATTTGTTTGGAAAACATTCGCTTTTCCAATTACTTAACCATACGGTCAGCAAAGGGGGACGAGAGAAGTTAGCTGGATGGATCCGAAATCCGCTTCAGCCGAAGGCCGCCGAAGAAAAGCGAGAGGCATTACTGGAACTGAGCAGAAAAAAAGATTTTTTATTCATATTTGAATCACTCGGTAGGGCTTTTTTAAAACAAGAAAAGTCAAAGGTCGCTTTCTACCGCTGGTTGGAAAAGACCTTATATTGGAGTCCGCTATTCCTATTCCCCATGATTATCGGTCCTTCTCTGGGCCTGCTGGTATTGCTGGGGGTGTTATTGGGCTGGTTTCCGACGGTGTACCTAAGTGTTTTTATAGGACTTGGCCTGCTTTTGCTTGGATTTGTCTTTAAGCCCCTCCTGGAGGCGATGAAGGCCCTGCCAAACGACAGCGACCTAAAAACCCTGCAAGCCTGGGCAAATTTGCTCGAAAGGCAGGAGTTTGAGCATCCCTTATTAAAAGGATTCCAGCAACCCGTAAAAAACCATGGTTTTCTGGCATCCAAGGCCTTGGATCAATTGGAAAGGCTGACCTTTTTGCTCCAGAACAGGACGAATCTCATGTACCTGATTTTTAACGTCTTTTTCTGGACAGATTTTTATGTGCTTTACCGATTGGTGCGCTGGCACAGAAGGGTGGGAAGCTATATCCGGCAATGGGAAGAAACGTTCGAAAATTGGGAGGCGTTGGTTTCGTTGGCCGCTTTTATTAGGGAGGAAAATCTATCGGCTCCCGTTCGTTGGTCCGCAGCAGATGACCTGAAAATGACGGCGGTCAAACATCCCTTGATAAAACCGGAGGACTGCGTGGCGAATGATTTTAAAATGGGTGCGGAGGATCAGGTCATTCTCCTTACCGGTTCCAATATGTCTGGGAAAACGACTTTTATGCGGACAGTAGGCATCAACCTGGTTTTGGCGGGTATGGGAGTTCCTCCTTTTGCCGCAGCCCTTAGCTGTGGTCATTTTCAATTATACACTAGCATGAGAAATACCGATAGCCTGGGAGAAAGTATCAGTTCATTTTATGCTGAGCTGGCCCGGATCAAAGGATTGCTGGATCTGGCGAAGGAAGGTAGGCCGATTTTTTACCTCTTGGATGAAATACTGAAAGGGACCAATACGGCGGACCGGATAATGGGTAGTGAGGCCCTGATCCGACAACTGGCTGGAAGCTCGTCCAAAGGCATTATTTCCACCCATGATATCGAATTGAGTGAGTTGGAAAGTAGTCTTCCTTCAATGTCCAACTACAGTTTTCATCATGATATACAGAAGGACGAAATCGTGTTTGACTACAAGATAAAGCCCGGCCCCTGCCCTAATTTTAATGCGAAAATCCTGATGGAACTGATGGGGATAAACCTCTCTAAAACAGGTACTGATAATGATTAAATTTTGTTTGGCATAAATATTGGTACTATTCAAATAAAATTTATAATCATCATTAACCAACACCACTATGAGTTCTTTATTGTATTTGATAGCGATCATCCTGGTCATCGGATGGATTGTAGGAGCATTTGTTTATAGCGTAGGTGGACTGATTCATATTTTATTGGTCTTAGCTATAATCGCCATACTATTCCGCGTTATAGGCGGCAGGACGGTATAGCCAGCTAATTATTACTGTAAATTAAATAAATGAAAACCGCCCGGAATGGCGGTTTTTTTGTTTCCATTCGGTATTTATGCCTATTTTTGGGTTTGCAAACCATGTAAAACAGCCAGATTGTGCAGAAAAATTACCAGCAACAGACTTTAGGCATCTTAGGAGGTGGACAACTGGGCCGCATGCTCATTCAATCTGCCATCAATTATAACCTGGACATCCATATTCTGGATCCGGATGCGGAGGCCCCTTGTAAAGACCTTTGCAGCCGCTTCGTTCAGGGCAATCTTACGGATTTTAACACGGTGTATGAATTTGGGAAAGCATGCGATGTGATTTCCATAGAGATTGAGCACGTGAATACCCAGGCTCTTTACCAACTTGAAAAGGAGGGTAGGAAAATATTTCCCCAACCGCATATTATTGAATTGATCCAGGACAAGCGCAAGCAAAAACAATTTTACCTGGATAAGGGCATCCCTACCTCCCCTTTTGTGCTGACGGAAACCAAAGCAGATGTCAAGCAACACCTGGATTTTCTGCCTGCCGTGCATAAATTGGGAAAAGAAGGTTACGATGGACGCGGGGTGCAACTCATTCGGGAGGCGCAGGATATTGACAAAGCATTTGACGCGCCAGGGTTGCTTGAGAGATTTGTTGATTTCGATAAGGAACTTGCCGTCATTGTCGCCAGAAATGAACAAGGGGAGGTTAAGACCTTTCCATCGGTGGAATGCGCTTTTCATCCGGAACACAATCTAGTGGAGTTTTTGTTTTCCCCGGCGGCCATTTCTTTGGAAACAGATCAGCTGGCACAAGCGCTGGCGGTGGAGGTGATCGAAAAGTTGGATATGGTGGGCTTGCTGGCAGTGGAGTTATTTGTCACCAGGACCGGGGAAATCCTGGTGAATGAGATTGCCCCCAGGCCCCATAACAGCGGTCACCATACCATAGAAGCTAATTTTACCTCTCAGTTTGAACAGCATCTCCGGGCCGTAATGGGCATGCCGCTGGGAGATACGGGTATTCGTAGTGCCGCGGCAATGGTTAATTTGCTGGGGGAAGCCGGATATACGGGAGAGGCACTGGTAGAAGGACTGGATGAAGCGATAAACATGAAGGGCGTGTACTTGCATCTTTACGGGAAAAAATTGACCAAGCCTTTTCGAAAAATGGGGCACGTGACGGTATTGGAAGCGGATGTGGATCGGCTCAAAGAAAAAGCACAGCGAATCAAAGAATTAATCAAAATAAAAGCATGAGCAAGGTTCAGGTAGGTATCATAATGGGCAGTCAGTCTGATTTGCCAGTCATGGCAGAGGCGGCCCAATTTTTAGAAGAAATGGAAGTCGGTTACGAGCTCACGATCGTTTCGGCGCATCGAACGCCCCTTCGAATGATTGATTACGCAGAAAATGCCAAGGCAAGGGGCATAAAGGTGATCATCGCCGGGGCAGGGGGCGCTGCCCACTTGCCGGGAATGGTGGCCTCCCTGACCACTTTGCCGGTCATTGGTGTCCCGGTCAAATCCTCCAATTCCATTGATGGCTGGGACAGCATCCTTTCTATTTTGCAAATGCCTTCCGGTATCCCCGTCGCCACGGTGGCATTGAATGGGGCAAAGAATGCCGGGATCCTGGCCGCTTCTATTGTAGGTGCCTTTGAGGAAGAGACTGGGGCCAAAATGGCAATATTCAAAAAATCACTCAAAGAAAAAGTAGAAAATACCGCTGAAGAGATAGAAAGTAAGGGCTGGAAAACGGTACTTGGAAAAAAAGGGTGATTAATGATACCTTTCTTATCCGGTTAAACGTTAGTTTCCTAATTTTTTACTCCCCTTTTCAATGATAACTTCTTTGTTTTCCACCCTAATGGCGAAATCCTCAGGGTGAAGCCTTGGTCCGTACCGTTCGGCATATACCCGGGTAAAGGCGGCTCCAAAAAACAAGATCAAACAGGAGTAGGACACCCATAATAAGACCAGGACCACAGATCCCGCCGCACCATAAGTAGAGCCAGGTTCGGCGATACCAAAATAAAGGCTCAATAAAATTTTGCCCAGATTAAATAAAAAAGCGGTAATAAATCCACCGAGCCAAACAGAACGCCAATGAACCTTCATGTCAGGCATAAATTTAAATATCAAAACAAACAAACATCCTAACACAGCTGTGGAAAATAGAAACTCCAGTACCTGGGCAATTTCCACATAGCCAGGTTCCCACAAGCGCGCCAGGTAAGTACTGACCAGGGTCAGGGCAGTGGAAACTACAAAACTAATAATCAATAAAAACGCAATGGCCATGACAAATGCCAGGCTCAAGGCCCTGTCCTTGATGATTTTCCAGTATCCGGCTTTGGGATCAATTTTTACACCCCAAATTTCATTCATGGAAATCTGGAGTTGGTAAAAAACACCTGTCGCTCCAAAAATTAAGATGGCGATGCCAAGAATGGTTGCAAAAATGGTCCTGCCGTCTTTTTGGGTGTTTTCTATAATGGCAATCACTGCCTGGGCGGCATCTGGCCCTATGGCTTCCGAAATTTCACCCGTGATCTGCCCCTGTACGATTTCCGTGCCCCAAATGGCTCCCACCGTGTTGATAATAATAATCAGCAAGCCGGGAAGTGATAATACTGCATAGTAGGCGACTACTGCGCCTAGTCGCCAGGGATTGTTGTCATTCCAGATCTTCGCCGCTTTCCAAAAAAGCCCGGGTAAATGCGCGATTCTAAATTTCCCCTTCCTCCTCACGGACACACTTTTCTTTCGTATCATTTCAATAAAAATTAACTTTTATCCGGCCATCAGATAATCAATCCGTACAGCATTAACCATGCCCTTATTATGGTTGGAATTTCTAGTTAAGCTTTTGGATGCGAAACCAGCATTAATGTAACTAATTAAATTACAGCCAGCTAAAAAATTTGTCGGGGAAATAATTCAATCCATTACCTATTCTTTTCATTATTCGACTGATTCCAACGATACAGAAATTTTCAGGCAGCGTCAACCTGATCGGTGTTGGTTAAATATTAAAATTAAACCAATAATAAACATTATATATGTTTAATAGTTGATCTTTAAAATATATTATCTTTTTATCCATGAAAGGTTGAATTCGAAATGGAACACACTTTATTTTCTAATTTAAAAAGTTGTTGGAGGTAGAGGGGCACAAAACGGTATTTACCGATTTTATGGAAATCAGAAACGGCAGATCTACTATGAAAAAAATCTTACTAATTTCTTTTTTGATAGGGCTTAGCCAGATCGGGTTCAGCCAGGAAATACGGTTGAATACCTATGGAGGGTATGTATTCAAAGACCGGGTAGACTCCTATTATTCTCGTACTTCTTATTTTGAAGGTCAGATACAGGATGGGGGCCGATGGGGAGGAGGCATAGAATACCTTATCCCTGATCGGAGCGGATTGGAAATAAAGTACCTCCGGCAAAACACCAATGCACCAACGGTATACCAGGATGGCACCAATTCAGGGGGACAGGTTCAGCAAACTGATTTTGATTTGAGGCTGAATTGGTTGATGGTAGATGGTACCCGTTATTTCCCGGTAAACCAACTTATTGAACCTTTCGCCGGACTTGGAGTAGGAATGGGGATTTTCTCTTTGACCAATCCGGATACGAATAACCAACGATCTACTACCAAACTGGCCTTGAGTGTAAGGGGAGGAATCAATTTATGGCTGGTGGATAACCTGGCTTTTCGGGCCCAAGCGTCCCTAATGTCCGCCGTGCAATCCATCGGAGGAGGCTTTTTTTTCGGGACGGGTGGCTCAAGTGCCGGATTGAGTACTTATTCCAGCATGTACCAATTTGGATTCGATGGTGGTTTGGTATTCCGAATACCTCAAAATTAAAGTCTTAAAAAGTTAAAATAATTTACATTAACCTACTGATTTAAATAAAACCTCAACATCATGAAAAAATTCATCCTGTTCTTTCTAATCACCATTTCATGTGGCCAACTGTGCTTTGCCCAAGACATCAATGATGAAATCACCCTTATCCAGGCTGAATTTGGAATGGGTAAAAAACAAGTGGTAGAGGCGATTATGGACCTCCCTGAATCGTTGACTTCAGGATTTTGGATGGTTTACCAACAGTACGAAGGAGAAAGGCGATTGCTTTCAAGGGAACGTATTTTATTGATCAATGAATACCTCAACAAATACGATGAAATCGACAATGAAACGGCAGATCATCTTTCCAAAAGCCTGTTAAAAAATTCCACTTCCCGGGCCAAATTACACCAGAAGTATTATAAAAGATTCAAAAAGGCCACCACCCCAAGGTACGCAGCAAAATTTTTCCAGCTTGACACCTATATCCACAGTACTATCCGAAATTTGACGCTACAGGAACTCCCCTTTATTGATGAAATATAAGTGACAATCCAATGAATCATGAGTAAAATCATCCGAGTACTGTCATTTTGCCTACTCCTGGCATGTTTACAATGTGCCAGGAGTCCGGTTTTGGTAGATTCGGATAGGTATGGAACCGTTGACTTAAGTAAGTACCAATCCTTTGATTTTGTCCAAATTGATGCCGATAAAACCGGATCCCCAGCGTTTGAACAAAACATCCGGTACCTGCCACAAGCCATCGCCTAAAAAAATCGAGGAGAATGGACTGCGCCAGTCTTCCACCAGTCCGGTTCTCCAGCTAAACTTTGGTACAGTCATATAGGATAAAGTTCAAACCCGGGACACCAACCGGGCAACAGAGATCTTTATGAATATTGGTCAGGGTACTTATATCTGGAAACTAAAGGAAGTTCCCATGGTCACCTACAAGGAAGGCAGCCTTAGGTTGCACCTGATCGAAAATCAGTCCAATGAGGCCGTCTGGGCGGGGACCATTCGTAGGACCTTGCCTAAAAAAACGGAAAATGCGCCGGAAACGATCGGCCATGTCGTAGAAAAACGGTTTAAAGGAATGACCAAAAAATTACTTTTCGGCCCGTGCATATATCTTATTGATTGCCGTGGAAGGTAAGGCTGGCATAGGCGACGTCCTCATGAAAGGGTTTTTCAAAATTGGACACAAAAAAGCCCATTCCGGTGATTTCATTTTCGGCGGTGTGGTTTGCGCGCGGGTTTTCGTTAGGTGATTTTGAAGATATAAGCTTCTCAATAGGATCAGTGGAATTAGCTGGGGCTATCGGTTTTGCCTATAGGTCTTACTTTTTTCCCCCTTGACCTTGTCCCGCTGCACAAAACTGGTGGGGAGTAATACCATAACCCTGGAGCATACAGGCCAACAGGGCCCAATTTCCCATCACCATTCTTTAAGGGTTAGAAATGAATGGTTTTCATTATTTTCTCTGCTTTTTTTACCTCCAAGGTAAAAGTCTGTGCATTCCTGTCCTTATAGTCACCTAGTGGAGTAACTTTTACCTTATACATGCCAGGGTTTAATAGAAATTCCTTTCCTCGATCATAGGTACGGCCTCCGGCTACGTTTTTGCCAGAGGACTCTTCTGTTAAGGTAACCATACTGTCAATGGATCTGTCCGCTACCCGTGCGTCAATATGTACAGTCCCTGTTTGGAAATCAAACATAACAGGAGTAGTTCCGCCTGCCTTAATGGTAATATTTTCAATTTCCGCATAGGTGTCCATACCGTTCATGGCGAGTGCCTGAATGGTGATTTTATACGTACCTGGGTTAACCTCTACTTCTTTGGGTGCATTATAGGATCGAAGAGAAGCAACCACATTTTCATTTTGGTCAATCACTTTTACCATCGCATCCCAAAAGTCCCCATTATTTAAGATCGAAATCCCGAATTTCCCGCCGTCAAAACTAATCTCCTGATGCACCAGGCTGTCTTCCCTACTTTCTATGTCGGTAACAGTGACCATTTTCACATCACTGCCTTCGAGCGGGCTTGCTTCAAAATTGTATGTGCTAGGTGGCAAATAAAAAAAGGCCGTGTCCCGGTAAGTGCGTACACTTATTGGCTCTCTTTTTCCAACGACATCATAAGCCTTAACCATGGCATCAATGGGCTTCCCGTTCTTTACGGCATATACCGAAGCGTTGCTTTTGGGTTTGTCTATGGTAGCCGTAGTAACTTCATTCAGGACCGCTCCCAGGTCCAGGGCATCTTTTGCGGGGAAGTACCGACCCTCACCGGCCATCGCAGCGCATTTTAATGGCTCGGTATCTTCATCGACTAAGCCAAAACCGATGATGTGCAAGCGAAAATCAATTCCTTCTTTTTTGGCTTTCCTCACTACCTCACATATGTTTCCGTCGCAGGACTCAATCCCATCGGTTACCAAAATGATGGTTGCCTTGGCTTCTGATTTGCTTAAACGATCTATCACTAGCGCGGCGGCATAGGCAAGCGGGGTCATGCCTAGGGGTTTGATTGCGTGCAATTCGGAAATGAACTCCGGTTTCGTTCCCTCGCTGACATCCACCAAAAATTCAACATCTCTGCAATCACCTTTATTCCGGTGTCCATAAGCGACCAATCCGATTTGTTGATTATCCGGAAGGCCGTTGATCGAGTTGGTCAACACCTCAGCCGCAATTTCCATTTTGGTTCTCCCGTCTATTTGTCCCCACATGGAGCCGCTGGCATCGTAAATAAATACAATCGGGGACAGGGAATCATATTGTTGCGCTGACCCTGAATAGGATGACAAAACGACCAAAAAAAAGATGGTGAGGAATCTCATAAGGAGCAAGTGTTCAGGGATGTATAATAAATATAAACAAAATTTTCATTTATTGCCTGATTCCCTTCAGTCCAGTTGCCTAACCACCAAATTGTCCCACCATAGGGAGGTTCTGTAGGTTCGAAATCCTATTATTACCTTTTTATGTTGCCGCGATGCCTCCAGTTCCTGGTCAATGATCAATTTACCATCGGTCCAGTATTGAATTTTTTGATCCTTTTTCACCAACTTGATCCGATAGGTGGTGCCTATTCTACACTCGTCTCCATTCCACTCCTCCAACAGCGTAAATCCGGGATTGTACCTGAACCGAAACCGTGCTAGGGACTCCCTGCCATTGGCCAGGTGGGTGAAAATATAGCCGTTCAGTTTATGGTACCTTGCATAGTTACCATCCTTTCGCTCCTTTTTTGTTTCCCGAAAGTTCCTGCCTTCCGGATCAGCATACATAAAGAAAAAATTAAGGTTATTGGCTAACTCCTGGGAGGAGACCACATGAACATCAAACTCCACCTGAAGGTTGTCAGAAAACTCCCAGTCTAAGCATGCCGTGGCTACCCTTGGTTTCAGGGTATCTTCACCAACAAAAAGCCGTCTATTTTGAATGGATGCGGGGACTCCTTCGCTCCGCCAATCTGCAGGCAGCGCTCCATCCGGATAGTTGAATTTTTCCTCGAATACGATTTCACCCGGCACTGTATCCAGCTTTTGAACCCAAAGACTGGTAATGCCGCCCAAGAGTTAAGAAAATAGAAAAGTTATTTTTATCATCTAGAGGAATTTGTTTATGACCATTTTCCTTTCTCCGAATTATAGTTTCATTTAAAAACGTTTACAACCCTTGGCTGATAGCACTTACATCGTCAATTTTTTTATAATCCTAATCAAACTATCGGTTTATCCCAAATTTCAATTGAAGGTTTGGTTTCAATTCTTAGTATCCGTTTTGCCTGCTACCAACTCCATCCAAATGTGGTTTGCAGGATGTAATCCAGGGAACGGTTAGATTGAAAAGGCTGGTTGTCATAGTTTACAGTCACACCCGTCTTGATGTAAAAATCCAGGGGCAGGTCATAAGTAAGGTCCAATCTGTAATCCACCCTTACCCGGTCCTTTTCAGTCAAACTGGGGTAAACGAAGATATTGGAAAGCAGGCTCAAATCACCCATGTCAAAAAGATTTATTTCGGAGGCAATCCAGGCTTCTGCACTTGCCCGGTCCATTGTTTCCCCAACGAAATCCTCATTGTTATAGGCCGCTCCTCCAAAAATCCTCCAATACATCGCATTTGATTTAATTACATCTCTTCCACCGCCCAGCAGGGTATTCACTCGCAAGTTTAAGGATTGCTCAGTATTGTATAGGTATTCCATCCTGGCCAGTGTAAACCAACCTTGTCGTAAAAAATGAATACCCTGCAGGTTTCCATCTCCCCTGCTAATTTTTTCGGCCTCATTCTGGGCAGTAACCAGTTTATTAAAAGCAGCATCAAAAGACCACCTTTCTGTGATGTAGCCAATATGACTTCGGGTAGAAAATTGTCGTTGATTCCTTGCCCTGGTCAGGGTAAATCCCAAATCGATACTGGCACTTATCCGATCAAGAAACCCCTTGTCTACGGATTTGATATATAAAATATCTTCCACGGGAAAGGTAATTTCATCTCCTTGAAGAGAAGTGATTTTTAATAAACCTACCTCGGGGCTACTGATTTTTCCATACATTCTGCTTGTGGACTTGGTGGAAGTGATAAACAGGGATTCGGAATAGATGGCCTTTATTTCACCCCATTTTACCCTAAAATCAGATTTGCTATAAGGGGTTTTGATTACCAAAACCCCTCTTTCCATCGATTTAATCTCTCCAAGCAGGAAGTGATCGCTTTTTACAACCACTGAATCGCTTTGCGCCAGACCTTTGGTAATACAGAATGTCATGATGATGGTCAAGAAAAGCGCAGCTGGAATTCTCATCCTATTGAAATTTGATTCTTAGAAATGTCAATGAGAAGGGTACCATGTACCACATTATTTTAGGTAATAAGACCCCTAAAATATTGCCTAAATCAGAGTCCTTAACAATTGGAAATCAAAAAGGGGCTTTTATTCCCCCAGCAGGTTTTTATAGATCACCCCGTCTTTCATAATCAACAGAAAGTTGGCATCCGGGTCTTCTATCAATTTTATGTTTTCGATCGGGTTTCCATCCACAACAATCAAATCCGCATATGCCCCTTCAGCTATTTCGCCTAACCTACCTTCCCGATAGGGACTTCTATTTCCACTCATTCGCAATAATTCCGCATTGGTGGAAGTGGCCATTTTAAGGATTTCAAAAGAGGTAAACCAGCGTGTTAGTTTTGATAATTGTCTTCCCTGCCTTGAAGCAAGGGAAGCATCAAACAAACAGTCTGTTCCCCAAGCCGTTTTAATACCATATTTTTTTGCAAGTCTATAGGCGTTGTCTGTTCCATTGGTGACCATCAATTGTTTTCGCCTGTTTTCAGAACCTTCCGGATGGGGATTGGCATTTTCATCATCCAAAAAAGGTTGTAAACTCCACCATATGTCCTTTTCTGCCATAAGTTTTGCGGTTGCTTCATCGGCCAATTGTCCGTGATCAATGCACTTTACGCCCGCATTGATGGCTGCCTGAATGGCTGCAGGCGTGTACGCATGCACCGTGACGTAGGTTCCCCAGTTTTCTGCAGCTGATACGGCAGCCTCAAATTCGGCCTCGCTGTATTGCATCACATCAATCGGGTCATAGTTGGAGGATACCCCACCACCGGCCATCAATTTTAGTTGTGTGGCACCTTGCCTTAATTGTTCACGGGAGCGCAATAAAACCTGATCCACCCCATCTGCCAGGGCCGCCATACCATTCTGCTCAGCGTAAGACATTTCCCCGATATCCCTCGGAACATCAGTAGGAAGGCCAAAATCTCCATGCCCACCCGTTTGCGAAATAAAAGCTCCGGAAGGAAAAATCCTGGGTCCCACTGCCAAACCTTCATCAATTGCTTTTTGCAAAACAATGGCACCCCCACCCAAATCCCGGACCGTGGTAAAACCCCTTAATAGCTGCTTTTCCGCCGCTTGCGCAGCAAATAAAGCAATATAAGCGTAGGATGATGTCATGGCCTTTACCTTGGGAATACTTTCAAACATCATATGGGAATGGGCATCGATTAAACCTGGAATCACATATTTCCCTTCTCCATTAACGATTTGGGTGGTTGCGCTTCTGTCTACAGGAATGGGGTTCGAAGAAATTTGTTTGATTAGATTACCTTCAATTAATAGGTTACCCTTTAAAAGGGTAGCTTCCTTTCCATTAAAGATATAAACATCGGTAATAAGCGTTCTACTTGTCGGTGTCGGTGTTGGTGATTGGCCATTGGCCAAAAAAACAGAACTAAAAAATAATAATGCAAATAATACAGGCATGGATTGATTCATGGATGATTTAATTTAAGGTTGATATTTCTAACAAAAAGGGCATGCCACATGAAATTGTTGCCTGGCTTTTCTTCTATTGGAGCGATGAATCCTTTGAAAATGATAAGAATAAATAGGGGTATGAATTAATGTTTCTTAGCAGGTTTTCCTTTTAAAGTCTATAAAACCACGTTACGCAAGATATTTAAATCAACTATAAACAGCTAATAATGTTCTTTAAAATATAAGAATACAATGTTTTTTCTATGAAATTTAAAAAGGTGTATTCCTTAGCTGTTGTCTTCCTTTTTTCATGTACCGATACGGAAACCCCGATATTCCCTGTGGAGCTTGTGGGTACCTGGAAGATGGTTGAATACGAGGAAAACCAGGATATGGACCGGGTGGAATGGTTTACTTATTATGAAAATGGTACTTATGCGCAATTGATCGGGTATCGGGAGGCTGGATCGGGAGCGTTTTTGGGCTACCGGTCCTTTGCTGAGGGAACCTACACGTTGGAAGGAAACCGTGTGCTGTTTCAGGAAAGCAATCGCCTGATACATCTGGGCGGTACCATTTACGGAGAACGGGATCAACTGAGTCCTATCAACCCCAACCCGGACGTTTGGGCAGAGCTGTCGATAAGGGAAAACGGATCCGTTCCGAACATGCACCTACCCTGCAACCCCGTTTCCTCGGCAGGCTGCATCCCCGATAAAAGTTATAACAAACCGGTAGCTTTCTACGGTGACCTGCTTTGATGCGGATTTTTCAATACCTGGGTCGCAAAATAATACCTGACTGGATCAAAGTCAGGGTGAAAAATAGCACCTTCCGCTGATCTCACCCCCTTCTGGTCAGTCCGAACGTGGCCTGCGGTAAATTTAGTTTCCCGAAGTATCAATCTCAGTAGGTCAATCCAAAACCAAAGGGAAACAGTGTATCTTCTTCGGGATATCCCGGTGCATCAGGGGCCTGGTCCACGATCGCCTCCGGTTTGTTGGCCAGGGTAAAAGGAAGTTTTCCGGTAGGCTTGAATTTTCCAGTGAGGATGTCCAAAAGGGCCCCATCCGTAACGCCAAATGTAGCCAAAATGGCTCCGGCATTCAGAATTCCCGAATTTTTATCCAAAACATAAGGTTGCCTGAAATCGATGGCCAACACCGTATTTTCAGGTCCTACCTTTTCCATGATGGTTTTTATGTCTTTTAAAGAGGGGGTAATTTCCCAGGATGTTGAGCCCTCCATTACTGAAAAGGCGAGTAAATCCAGTTCTTTGGGGTCCGCCGCACCAAACATCCGTCCGCTTTCTCTTCCGCCACTATTGGATACATTTACACGGATGATCGCCAGTTCAGTACCCTCACTGATGGGGGCAAGGGTTTCTTCCTCGCCGGAATGTTGATCTCCTGCCACTGCCTTGATGCCAGCCCAGGACCGGTCCTCAAATACTTTCGGGTTTACGCCCATGGTATAGACCATCAGGGAGTCACCTTCTTCCGGAAGGGCAATGGGAAGGTTCATTTTATTTTGAAGCAATACGATGGATTTTCGCTGGGCGATATCCGCTTTTCGTTGGTGGGCCGGATTACCCAGCAGGTAAGCTGCCCGGTTGGGATCCACATAGGGGTTTTCAAACAAGCCCAGTTCGAATTGTTCCCTTAATAGCCTTTCCACGGAAAGGTCCACCCGGCTTTCTGAAAGTTTCCCCGATTGAACCAAGGAAAGTAGCTGCTTATTGTCATTAAAACCGGACAATACATCAGTCCCCGCCTCGATGGCGATGAGAATTTGTTCCTCTGTGCTTTTATCTTCCAAGCCCCATGCCCGGTCTCCGATAATGCCGGTATCCGAATTGATATACCCCTTAAATCCCAGCTTATTCCGTAATAAATCGGTGAGAATTCCCTTTGAAAAAGCCATTCCTACATTGTTGGGCATGTATGCTTGCCCCACCGGAATGCCATAGTAGGCCATGATGGAAGAGGCTCCTGCATCAATGGCCGCCTGAAATGGCGCCAGGTGGTAATCAAAATTATTGGAAGGATACACCTGATTTTTACCATAATCGTAATGGGGGTCTCCGCCACCTTCCTGCGGCCCACCACCAGGAAAATGTTTGATGGTCAGGGCGACACTTTTGGCATTCAGGGATTCACCTTGAAGATTTTTGACAAGGGTGGAAATGATATCGGAGGCCAGTTCGCTGTCTTCGGTAAAGGTTTCATGCACCCTGTACCAGCGGGGTTCGGTAGAAAGATCGGCCATGTACCCATACATTCCACGGATGCCAACCGATGTCCACTCTTTGGCCATTATTTTGGCAAAATCTGCAATCAACGCCATGTCACGGGTTGCGGCCAGACCGCTTTCCTTGGGCCAGGCCGAGAATGAACCTGAGGAAACATTAATGCCTGCTCTGGCATCAAAGTCTACATGGTTTCGGGCATTGGACTTAAATACCACGGGTATGCCAAGTCGGGTAGTTTCAGCCAATTCCTGGATGGAATTGGTAAACTGGGCCGCTTCAAAGGGGCTGATCTGTGCCCCGCCAAAAGAATTGGTCGATTCAGACCGCTCAGGGTTATTTTTAAGCACATTTCTAAATACAAACCGGGTCATCTTTTCATCCTCAATGAATTGGACCGCACGGTCTGTCATATGGCCATACTCCCCGGCATTAAGCGTATTAATCAGTAGCATACCCACCTTTTCCTCTAAAGTCATCTGACCGAGCAGGTTTCCTATCCGCTGCTCCACCGGCAGCCGCCAATCCTCATAGGCATCCAAACGATTGTTTTTGTTGAGGTCTTTGAAGGTCAATTGCCCTTCATGCAGAAGGTCAACAGCCCGGGATTCAATCGCCGGTTGGTGGGTATAAGTACCTTGTGCATGGCCCTGAATGCACAAAAACAACATGGACAGTCGGAATAGGTTTTTCATACTTGCTTTAATTTCCAAAGTTCTTTTGATTCATTTCCATCTTTTGTGTTCAATCGAATTTTATCCGAATGACTGCAAATAAAACGGATCCTATCTTCCGATAAATTGTTATGACTTGCTATGGCTCTGGTAGAACGCCATACCTCCGAATGCTTAGGTTTTGTATTTTCTTTCAGCCATTTCAACACCCGCTTGGTATGGCTTTTTTTCAAGTAATGCTGACGTGACAGTTCAGCCAGCCAAATGACCAATCCTGCGATGGCACCGCCAACAGCACCAATAATAATTCCTTGCCACATTTCCACTTCGTCCATGGGAAAGCAATATACCCAATAATCAATTACAGTGATAGGTCTATAGAAATTATCTCTATTCGGAAATACCAGGTAAAAAATACAGGGGATAAAGATCCAGCATTCGGTTGGGAGAAATGATACCAGCAAATTATCCCTTTGCCAACCTAAAAAAGGAACGATTATAGTTTTTTAACGATTCGCTTCAATTACCATGGATGACATGATTTCGGAAATTGACGTTTTTAAATCCAAAGCTGCCCTGCAGTTTACGCAAATATTGCGGATTAAAAAGGCAAGATATCTCCTTCGCTGTCATCGCTGAAGGTACTGACATCAGGCTGGTCCTGCTTTTGGTTTCCGGAAGCCGCTCCGCCACCTCCGTTACCGGTATCCTGGCTGTTTACCCGCCAGACTTTCACATCGGTATACCAGCGTCCATTGTATTCCCTGCTTTCTACTTCTATACTGGCAGTAAGATCAGCACCTTCCTGAATGTTGAATTGGTCGATTTTATCTCCCCATACGGTGAGGCAAACTTTTTTGGGATACTGCCCGGGGGTTTCCATAATATAGTCCCTTTTTCGCCAGGTACCGTTTCTACCGTTACCTGATTGTTCTTCCAGTGCCTGAATGATTTTTCCAGTTAGTTCCATGGGTTGTCGGTTGATTGTTGAAAAAACGAAGGTAATTAAAAGGGCCGGGATTTAAAATAGCTGTCTCGGTACCTGTCCCATTTTAAACCCTTATCGGAGGATTCGAAGCGGCCATTTGTTGGCCCTGAACCCATACCGTGATGCTGGGTTCGAAGAAGATAAAATTTCCTTAGCGGAATGAAAACCAGTATTCCTAGAATCGATGGATGGGACGATCCGCGTTCGGTTTAAACCTAAAAAACCGGCCAATCCCTATTGATCAGCCAGTTTTTGGTTTCGATTAAATGTAATTGTCAGCCCATATTTTTCACGGCATGGTCTACCGCTCTGGCGGCAAAGGCCATGTAGGTCAGGGACGGGTTTTGCGTGCTGGTGGAGGTCATGCAGGCCCCGTCGGTCACGTATACATTGGGGCAACTGTGAATCTGGTTCCATTTGTTGAGTACCGAGGTTTCCGGATCTTTCCCCATTCGGGCTCCTCCCATTTCATGGATATCCAGGCCGGGGGCACGTTTGTCATCCCGGGTACGGATATTGGTGAATCCTGCCGCTTCAAACATCTCGGTCATCTGCTCCAGGTAATCCTTGATCATGGCTTCGTCATTGGCATCGTAGTCCATGGCAATCTGTAACTGCGGAATGCCCCAGGCATCTTTTTTAACCGGGTCCAGGCTTACCTGGCTTTCTTCTTTCGGGATGGTTTCGCCCATCATGTGCGAACCCACCCGCCAGGGTCCGTATTCCTCCCGGGTCAGCGCCTGTTCCAGTTCTTCTCCAATGCCGGAATAGTCCGTAATCATGCTTCGACTAGCACTGAATCCGGCCGCATATCCCCTCAGAAAATCGGTTTCCTGTTTGTAAACATTCCGGAAGCGCGGGAAGTACCCGGAAGTGGGCCGTCTTCCCTCAGTGGTATATTCCTTTAAGCCATCGTATTCTCCGGAAATACCTGCCCGGTAGTTATGGAAGGCCACGTATTTCCCCAGAACGCCGCTGTCATTGCCCAAACCATTGGGGAAACGGTTGGAGGTGGAATTCAGCAAAATCAGATTGCTGTTGAGGGCACTGGCATTCAAAAAGATTACCTTGGCATAATATTCTGTGGTTTCCCCGGTATTGGCATCAATCACCCGAACGCCCGTGGCTTTGCCTTTGGCCTCGTCGTAGATGATGGAATGAACCACGGCATGGTGTTGCATGCTGAGGTTGCCGGTGTTGGCAGCCCAGGGCAAGGTGGAGGAGTTGCTACTGAAATAGCCCCCGAAAGGGCAGCCACGCTGGCAAAGCGTCCGGTTTTGACAAAGGGCCCGGCCCTGTTTGGCATAAAATTCCTTGTTGCCGGTAATGTGGGCACAGCGCGCCACGACTATTTCCCTTTCGGGGTAGTTTTTACGTAGGAAGTCCTTGAAGTACAACTCACCGGCTGTCAGTTCGAAAGGGGGTAAAAACTCCCCATCGGGAAGGTTGTCCCTGCCATCCTTATTGCCAGAAACGCCAATAAATTTCTCCACATGGCTGTACCAGGGAGCGATGTCCTGATACCGAATGGGCCAATCCACCGCAAATCCATCCCGGGCAGGCCCTTCAAAGTCGAAATCACTCCAGCGCTGCACCTGTCGGGCCCAAAGCAGCGATTTGCCACCCGTTTGGTAGCCTCTGATCCAGTCAAAAGGTTTTTCTTGTACATAAGGATGCTCCTGGTCTTTTACAAAAAAATGCTGGGCATCCTCCCGAAAGGCGTAACAACGACTCACTACGGGGTTTTCCTTTTTGATTTCTTCGGGAATGGCCCCCCGGTGTTCAAATTCCCAGGGCATCTTGTTGGTGGTAGGGTAATCCTGAACGTGCTTCACTTCCCTTCCTCGTTCAAGTACCAGGGTTTTGAGGCCTTTTTCGCAAAGCTCTTTGGCTGCCCAACCGCCGCTCATGCCTGAGCCGATGACGATGGCATCGTAGCTGTTTTCTTTTTTACTATTAATATTCAAATTCGCCATGGCGTACGTTTCTTTTATGCGTTTTCAATCTTTTTGCTTCCGTAAAAGCGTGCGGGAACCAATTCATAGGGTTTGATTTCCGTCATGAAGTATTCGGAATTCAGGTAGCCCTGCAAGGCAAACCGTTTAGTCGTGCTTATAAAAGCCCTTGCCGTATCTGCTTCCTTCTCTCCATCCATAACCAGGGTTTTTCGAAGGCTGTTTTCTGCCTGTGTGGCATCCATTTGGGAAAATTCCGTTCCAAAATGGGTTTTGGAAAACAGTTCCCATTGCCGGAGGCCGGTTAGAAAGGTTTCCTGCTGGGTATCATTCAGACAATCGTTGCACATCACCAGCACAAAATCGGGAAGCTGCAGCGCTTCCCCGGATTTGAGCACGTTTCCTGGAAATATGGTATGGATGATACGGGTCAGTAATTCTTTTTCAGAAGCGGTGATCTTTAGGTTTTCATAGGCTTCCAAGATGGATTCCTCGCTGAAGTCGCAGGCCGGAATCAAAACCACCCCTCCGGTAAGCAGTGCCAATTGCTTCATGGCAGATCTTCTATCCATAATCGTAGGTATATTTAATGATAATTGTCAAACAAGGTATTGATTTTTTGATTACCTGCCACAGGTTTTTTTTATTGGTGGTATATTACGAGCGAAATGATTTAATTTTGTAAGCGTAACTACATTCTCATCGTATTCCTCCAATCCATGTTCAAAAGTTTACTATTATTAATACTTACCTTATTGCCCTTGACGCTCTTGGCGCAAACCAGAATCTTGGTGCTGGATGCACAGTCTGGCGATCCCATACCTTATGTTTCCCTGAAAGCAAATAATCTGCCTGCTTACGTAGTCGATGAAGAGGGACAAGTAAGCTTTTCATTGGAAGAAGCCACCGAGATGCGATTTTCGCACGTAGCCTATGAGAGCAAGACCCAAACGGTACCCGTCTCAGGCACCTTGACGGTTTCCCTGCAGCGGGCTGAAAACGCCCTTTCGGAAGTGGTGGTCAGTTCTTTTGATACGGAAAGGCCCCTTTTGGAGCAGGCAGCGGGCATTTCCAGGGTTTCTGAAGCGGATTTGTTTCGGTTCAATGAAACCTCGGTGGTCCATGCCTTTAATACCAAACCGGGCATACGGGTGGAGCAGAGAGCGCCCGCCAGCTACCGTATTTCGATTCGGGGTAGCTCCTTGCGTGCACCTTTTGGAGTAAGAAATGTAAAAGTCTACTGGAATGGAATCCCTTTTACGGCTGCAGACGGCACCACTCCGCTCAACATGCTGGATCTTTCTAATCTGGAGAACACCGAGATTATCAAGGGACCGGCGGGAAGCATCTATGGTGCCGGAAACGGAGGCGTGATTAATTTTAGCAGTAGTACGGACATCAATGAAAACAGGATTAGCTCGGATCTTATCTTTGGCGACTTTGGGATGACCCGGTACCGCTTTGGCTTGTCTCAAGAAATGGAAGAAGGAGGCATTAAGGTCTCCTACGTGAAACAGAAAGCCGACGGCTACCGGGACCATACCGCCATGGATCGGGAAGTAATCCAACTTAGCGGACATTTCCGGCCCTCTGAAAAGCAACGGCTGACCACGCAACTGTTGTATTCCGATCTTTTTTACGAATTGCCCGGGGCACTGACTGCCAGCCAGGTGGAGGAAAATCCCCGTCAGGCCCGGCCGGGATCTGCGGCCCAAAACGCATCCATTGACCAGCAGTCGATGTATGGAGTTGTTTCTCACGATTACCAGTTCCATCCCAATTTAAGTAACAAGACCTCGATTTATATTAATACCGTGGATTTCGAAAACCCCTTCAACCTAGACTATAAGAAGGAGACACAGTTTAGTTACGGGGGAAGAACCAGTTTTACCTATGATGCGATTTGGGGTTCCGTGCCGATACGTTTAATCGGCGGGGGGGAATACCAGTTTTCAAAGACGGCGGCCCAAAACTTTGGCAACCGGGCCGGTCAGGCAGATACCATCCGGTTTAGTGATGAATTGCAATCTACTACTGCCTTTCTCTTCCAGCAAGTGGAGGCGGAATTATCAGAGCGATTTTTACTTACGCTGGGTTTGAGTGAGAATTTTTCCAATTTGGATATAGCCAGAAACATTGATGCCATCCGGGGAATGCCCTCGCAGGCCCGTCGCACATTTGATCCGGTGATTGTTCCCAGAGTCGCATTGGTTGCCAAATTGAACCCCACCGCGGCGATTCACGGGAGCATAAGTTCCGGTTTTTCACCTCCCACTATTGACGAAGTACGGACCAATGAAGGCACGATTAATTTGAATTTGGAGGCAGAGAAGGGAATCAACTACGAGCTGGGGTACCGGTCCAGTTTTAATCAGGGAAGGGTGAATGTGGATGTTTCCGCTTTCTATTTTAAACTAGACGAGACCATCACCACCTTTACCAATGAGCAGGGAGTGGTGCTGTTTCGCAATGCCGGGGCAACGGACCAAAAAGGAGTGGAAGCCCTGGTGGATTATGCCTTGATCCGCAATCAACTGACTTTTATTCAAGAGCTTAAACTGACCCATACCTTTACCGGTCATTATTTTACCTTTGCCGATTTTGTAAAGGGTGAAAATGATTATTCCGGAAATGACCTCACCGGAGTGGCACCTCATACCCTGGTTAATCAATTGGATATCCGTACCAAACCTGGTTTTTACCTTAATTTTACTCACCAATTTGTAGATGATATTCCCCTGAACGATGCCAATACGGTTTACCAGGATGCCTATCACCTGCTAAATGCCCGCGCAGGCTGGAGGGGAAGTATCGGTACCACCTTGGATCTGGAAGTTTTTGCGGGAGTGGAAAACCTGTCCGATTCCAACTATAGCCTGGGTAATGACTTGAACCCATTCGGAGGCAGGTACTTCCAACCCGCCGCTCCAAGAAACTTTTATGGTGGGATAAAGGTTAGATTGAAATACTAGTAACAATAGCACACTTATGAATAACCGACCCGTATTTAATATAGAAGAAGTCAATAAAATCATCCGAAACCGAAGGTCTCAATTTGTAGCTCAGTTTAAGGAGGACGATCCGGTGGATGATCGGATCATTATGGAGATGCTTGAAAATGCCAATTGGGCCCCAACACACAAGCTGACGGAGCCCTGGCGTTTTGTAGTGTTTTCGGGAGAGGGACTTCAGCGGCTGGCTGAATTTCAATCCGGATTATACAAGGAACGAAGTGAAAAGGCCGGGAAATTTATAGAAGCCACCTATACTAAATTCAAGGAGAACCCACTCAAAGCTTCTCATATCATTGCGATCGGGATGAAGCGAGATCTTCGGGCCAACCTTCCGGAGATGGAGGAAATAGCGGCGGTTTCCATGGCGGTACAGAACATGTACCTGACGGCCAGTGCCCACGGTTTGGCGGCCTATTGGGGGACCGGCGGACCTACATTTTGGCCGGAAGCCAAATCCTTTTTTGGGCTGGAAGAAGAAGACATGCTGATGGGCTTTTTTTATGTGGCCAAACCGGCTACCGATCGCTGGCCGGAGGGAAGAAGGAAGCCAATTTCAGATAAAGTGACCTGGGTAAGAGAATGAGGAATAGTAAAAAGCAAGGCATGGATTGTTCATCGGGATGTATAGGATGGAGCCTGCTGCTGTTGCTGTTTATCAGTTCCTGCGGAGAAGATTACTTGCCCAAGCCGATGGGATATAATCGCATTGACCTGCCGGAAAGGGGGTTTGAGTCCCTATCAATGGACCTTCCCTATTCCTTTCAGCATTCCAGGCACCTGCAGGTCGAGCCGGATTCCTTTAACATGGCTGAAAAAACCTGGATCAATCTACACTATACGGCACTGGGAGCAAGGGTGCACCTTACCTATAAGCCTATTGAAGGGAGTAAAGAAAACCTGAGAACCTACCTGGATGACGCACTCAATCTGACTTTTAAACATCAAATCAAGGCTTATGGCATTGACGAGAATGTCGTCCGAACGCCTAAGGGCTATACCGGATTGGTAGCCGAGTTAAGCGGAGAAGTACCGACGCAGTTCCAATTCTTTGTGACCGATTCCACCGCTCATTTTCTGAGAGGGGCGCTTTATTTCAATACCGCAGTTAAGAACGATTCACTGGCCCCGATCATTGAATATGTTAAGGCAGATATGATGCATTTAATTAATACAGTGGAATTTAATTGATTGATGTGATTATATGTCGTACCTTGCTTACTGGTATTTTAGATGCCATCCCTCACCCGGCTGATTTCAGAAATACGAAGCCACCTTCGATCTACAATTACCTTTTGCTATTCACCTATTAAAAAATCAGTATGGCTACGCCAAAATTTTCTAAACCTACCCTAAATTTTCATCAGGATATCAAAAAAAGGGTGGCTGACTATTTCCGGGAAAAAAACCTAACCCGGTCCGGAAACCGCCCACTTTATTTGAAAGCAGGTATTATTGTCTTGTCTTTTATTTTCCTATACGTTCACCTTGTTTTCTTTACCCCTCACTGGGCCGTTGCCTTGTTGGAATGCCTGCTTCTTGGTGCCATGACGGCTTTTATTGGCTTTAATGTCATGCATGATGGGGCACATGGTAGTTTCAGTGACCGACCTTGGGTCAATAAGTTGGCTGGCCTTTCGATCAATTTTCTGGGAGCCAATGTCTTTATGTGGAAAACCAAACACAACGTGGTCCATCATTCCTTTACCAATGTAGAGGGAGTAGACGACGACTTGAACGCTGGCCATTTTTTGAGGCTTTCCCCAACCCAGAAAAAGTTTAAATTTCATCAGTTTCAACATTACTACTTTATTTTTACCTATTCCCTGCTATACCTTTATTGGGTATTTTTCACGGATTATAAAAAATACGTGACCAAAAAAGTCGGCCAGGTTCCCATAACGAAGATGAAGTTATCAGATCATATCAGTTTCTGGTCTTTTAAGGCCATTCATCTGGTCTTATTCCTGGCCATACCCATTTATATGGTAGGCTTTAGTCAATGGCTGCTGGGTTTTGCTGTTTTCAGTTTGTTTGCAGGACTATTACTGACCCTGGTATTTCAATTGGCACATAGCCTGGAGGAAACAGCTTTCCCGATACCTTCCCCGGTCACCAACAGCCTGGAGGACGAATGGATGATTCACCAAATCCGGACCACTGCCAACTTTGCGACCAGCAACAAACTGCTGACCTGGTTTTTGGGTGGCTTGAACTTCCAGGTGGAGCATCATTTGTTTCCAAAAATTTCGCACATTCACTATCCTGCTATCAGCAAGATAATCAAGCAAGCATGTCAGGAGTATAACATCACGTATCTGGAGCATCAGAAATTGCGTCGTGCTTTCCTTTCTCATTTCCGACATTTAAGAGTGTTGGGAACCGCTTAAGCCATGGGGTAGTATTTGGCATTCCCATTTCTACCACTTACATTTGCATCAAGATCATTAGGGGTGCCCCAATATACCGGGCTGAGATCATACCCATATTACCTGATCCGGGTAGTGCCGGCGAAGGGAAATGAGAAATAGCTAATCGTACGTACTGCTATTGGGTAAACTACGAAAAAAGGAATACCCCTTTATTCCTTTTATGTTTAACCGAATTCGTTAATAATTATGATTCGCATGTATCTGGTAGCAGCAGCAATGCTGTTTACCCAATGGGCAATGGCCCAAAATCGCATTCAGGGAGAAATCAGGGATGCCGAAAACGATGTTGCCCTTCCGGGGGCTACCATTGTCCTTGAAGATTCGGACCAAGGTACCGTCTCGAACAGAAACGGAAGCTTTGAGCTGAGTGGAATGGTGCAGGGAGAATGGGAATTACGCATATCCTTTGTGGGATATGAAACCAACTGGGTTACCGTCCGGGTTCCGCAGGATTCACCGCTTCTGATTGAGCTGAATCCGATCACCATCTCTACAGAGGAGTTTATCGTCTCCGGAACCAGGGCTTCGGCCACCACCCCCACCACCTTTCAGGTGATAGACAAATCGGACCTTTCCAAGAATAACCTGGGACAGGACCTGCCCTTGTTGCTTAACTATACCCCGTCCATGGTCACCCACTCCGATGCCGGAGCAGGTGTAGGCTATACAGGTTTGAGAATCAGGGGAACCGACCAGACCCGGATTAACGTGACGGTGAATGGGATTCCGCTGAACGACGCCGAATCACACGGCGTTTTTTGGGTAAACATGCCGGATTTTGCTTCTTCGGTAGAAAATATCCAAATCCAGAGAGGCGTAGGCACTTCGACCAATGGAGCGGCCACCTTTGGTGCCAGCCTGAATATCCAAACGGATACCAAAAAGGAAGAAGCGTATGCGGAAACCGATCACTCGGTGGGCTCTTTTGCTACCCGGAAGCACACCATAAAGGCAGGTACAGGTCTGATTGACGACCGCTGGGCAGTAGATGCCCGACTTTCCAGGATTTCTTCCGATGGCTACATCGATCGGGCTTTTTCAGACCTGAAATCCTATTTCGTTTCCGGAGGCTATTTTGGCGATGACCATGTGGTAAAGGTCAATATCTTTTCGGGATCTGAACAGACGTATCAGGCTTGGAACGGCGTACCTGAAAACCTACTGGAAACCGATCGTACCTATAACGGCTATACGTATGAAAACGAAACCGATAACTACCAGCAGGATCATTACCAGTTTATTTATGCCGGTACCTGGGGCAATTATCTGAAAGCCAATTTTGCATTACATTATACGCAGGGGCAGGGATATTACGAGCAATTCAGACCGGATGACAACCTGCCGGATAATTATGGGATTGACCCCATCCTGATCGGAGATGAGGAAATTGCCGAAACCGATATTATTCGTAGAAGGTGGCTGGACAATGATTTTTATGGGGCGGTTTATTCTCTGAAATACGTGTCTAAAAATGGTAAAGTGGATGCCATTTTAGGAGGAGGTGCCAATCGCTATGATGGGGACCACTTTGGGGAAATCATCTGGATGGGTGTGAGCGGTGACACCGATATTCGAGACCGCTACTATGACAATGTGGCGGTGAAGGATGACCGAAATATTTACCTCAAATCAACCTACGAAGTACGGGAAAGGCTGTATTTGTTTGGTGATTTTCAGTGGAGAAATATATACTATCGCTTTGAGGGAATCAACAGCGACCTAAGGACGATTACCGGTAGCCAGAATTATGACTTCTTTAACCCTAAAGTCGGCTTGTCTTATGAAACGACCAATGGAAAGACCTGGTATGCCTCCTACGCCGTGGCCAACCGGGAGCCGGTACGGGCCGATTTCACGGATTCTCCGCTCGCAGAAACCCCCAGGCCGGAGACCTTGAATAATGTGGAAGCGGGCGTTCGCGTCAGTCGCAATCGCTATCAATACAGTGCGAACTTGTATTACATGGGGTATCAGGATCAATTAGTGCTCACCGGTCAGCTCAACGATGTAGGGGCCTATATCCGTGAAAATGTTGCCAGTAGCTACCGGGCAGGCATAGAACTGGATGGGGCCGTGCAGCTTAACTCTCAATGGACGGTTGGAGGAAACATTGCATTTAGTAGAAATAAGATTGACACGTTTACGGAATATAATGATGTGTATGACGAAAATTGGGGATTTGCCGGCCAGGAAAGCACCACCTATCAGGATACGGATATTGCCTTTTCCCCCAATCTGGTAGGCAGTGCCCTCATCGATTTCCGTCCGGTAAAAAACCTGGAGCTTAGCCTGCTCAATAAGTATGTTGGGAGACAGTACCTGGACAATACCCAGCAGGAAAACCGTAGCCTGGATCCCTTCTGGACGACCGATCTACGGTTCTCTTACAGCTGGAATCCGGGATTCGTAGAGGAAATGGCGTTTTCTGTAAAAGTAAATAACCTTTTCAACGAAATGTACGAACCCAATGGCTATACCTTTAGCTATTTCGTGCCCTCTGAAGGGAACAGCGGTCGGGAATTGGTGACTGAAAATTATTATTATCCCATGGCCGGGACCAACTACCTGGCGGGCCTGTCCATTCGCTTTTAAGAAAAAGCTGTCAAGCCACCCCATGGCGTTTTCGAATGCTATTTGGGGTGGTTTTATTGGATAGGAGTGCCGTGGGTCTGTCGAATAAGTTGTCGGGAAAGAAAGGAAGAGCTTTGTAGCAATTTTACCGCCAGGGAAGATACCAGTGGGGCGCCAAATAGCTGTTGTATTTTCCTTCCCAGCATGAGCCGTTTCCGAAAAAATCGATTCCAATCTTTTTGATAGGCCTCCTGAATTTCAGCCAGGCCTTGTTTTTCCTTAAAGGCTTCGGCGGCCAGGATTGCCGTATGGATTGCAATGGCCATCCCGTTTCCGCAGAGAGGGGTGATCATGCCAGCCGCATCGCCTAACATCAGGATCTGATTCTCCACAGGCTGTTTTGTGGCAAAGCTGATCTCGTTGATCACTTCCGGTCTGTCCCATAAAAACAGGGCATTTTCAAAAATATGATGAATATGAGGATTTTTGTACAGGTAGGTTTCTTCCATGGCAGCAATACTTCCGGAAGTTTTGAGCTGTTCCCTGCTTCCGAGGTAGCACAAATTAAAATGTCCGTTTTCTACCTTATTGATGCCCAGGTAGCCACCATTGTAGTTATGTAAAGCCACCATCTGGTCCTCCAACCCATCCATCTGTATGTGGTATTTTATGCCGACATAGGGACTTCTTTTTTGTATAAAGGACCGCGCTAATTTTTTATCAATTTTGGATCTCTTGCCATAAGCACCCAAGACAAATTCCGCGGGCAGGACGGTACCGTCATTGGTTTCAACTAAAAAGCCATGCTTTTCGGATTCGTAGTGGACATTGGTAACCTGGGTTTTTTGCAAAAACTGCACCCCTTGCTCCATGCATTTTTGATAAATATGGTGGTCCAGTACGTAGCGGCTTATCCCAAAACCGCCTAAATCCAACGGAAAATCTGCGTGATTTCCATTGACGGCACTTAACCTAAATTGATTGATGGAAGGAGGATTGTGTTCAAAGGGAAACAAACCTTCCCGAATCAAAAAATCTTTTACCTCATTGGACACGTATTCTCCACAGACCCGATGAAAGGGATAGGTTTTCTTTTCGATAACCAGCACTTTTCTACCTTGCCGGGCTAATAGATAGGCAGCTGTTAGTCCGGATAAGCCACCTCCAATAATAATAATTTCATTTTCAAACATGCGTGGTTTTTTAACTATTCCTATCCGGGATGGTTTGGAAAACGAGAAAGATATTTCAACAGGTGATTTCCATTCCGGATAACAAACAGATTTAAAAATAATCCTTTAATTTCGTCTTTCCACTAAATCATTGAAAATGAAAAAATACAAGCATCGGTCGAAGTCAGGCATACTCCTTACGCTTTTGGTAAGTTTTTGCTTTATCCTGGTTTTTACCGAAGAAGCCGACGCCCAGCGTAAAAACAAGAAAAACAAAAAGGAGGACGAAAAACAAGAAGAAAAGGCCTCGGATGAAAAGGAAGAATCCAAAGGGGGCTTAAAGCCCTACAAAAAGGTCATTACAGAGGAGGCACAAAGCCGGGAAGGGCTTTTTGACGTTCACCTGGTGGATGGGTCTTATTTTTATGAGATACCGGAGGAAATGCTGGGTAGGGAAATGTTAATGGTCACCACCATCGCCAAAACGGCTTCTGGAATAGGCTACGGAGGCGAGCGGACCAATACACAGATGCTACGCTGGGATAAAAAGGATAAAAACCTGCTGCTTCGGGTCGTTTCTTATTCCAATACGGCCTCCGATTCGCTGCCTATTTACCAAGCCGTAAGAAATTCCAATCTGGAACCCATTCTTTATCGTTTCGACATCAAGTCTAAAGGTAAGGACGAAACAGGCTGGGTGATAGACGTGACGGACCTATTTTCAAAGGACATACAGGCCCTGGGCTTGCAGAAAAACCGCCGCACCCAATACAAGGTTTCCCGATTGGATACGGATCGATCCTATGTAGATAGCATTCGCACCTACCCCACCAATATTGAAGCCCGATACGTGCTTACCTATGCTGCTGCCGAGCCACCATCCAATTCCAGTACGGGCTTGATCACGGTAGAAATGAACAGTAGCATGGTTTTGCTTCCAGAAGAACCCATGATGCAGCGCCTGGCGGACCGCAGGGTGGGCTGGTTTAGCACCCGGGTGACCGATTACGGTCTGGATGCGCAAAAGGCCAGCAAGCGGACTTACCTGGATCGCTGGCGATTGGAAGTGAAGGAAGAAGACCTGGAAAAATTCAAGGCAGGAGAATTGGTAGAGCCAAAAAAACAAATCGTATACTATATTGACCCCGCTACACCGAAGAAATGGGTGCCCTATCTGAAAGCGGGTGTTGAAGATTGGAATGTGGCCTTTGAGGAAGCGGGATTTAAAAACGCCATTGTCGCAAAAGATGCCCCTACGCCCGAGGAAGACCCGAATTGGCATCCCGAGGACGCGCGCTATTCGGTGATTCGATATTTTGCTTCCGACATACAAAATGCCTATGGCCCACATGTTTCCGATCCCCGATCTGGTGAAATCATAGAGTCCGATATTGGTTGGTACCATAATGTCATGAACCTGCTGCGCAATTGGTTTTTTGTCCAAACGGCGGCTATCAATCCGGAATCCCGGGGGATTGAATTTCAGGATGAAGTGATGGGCAGGTTAATTCGGTTCGTCTCTGCGCACGAAGTTGGCCATACCCTGGGCTTGCCGCACAATTTTGCCTCCTCTTTTGCCTATCCGGTGGATTCCCTGCGTTCAGCTACTTTCACCCGTGAATTCGGTACGGCTCCCTCTATTATGGATTATGCCCGGTTCAATTACATTGCACAACCTGAGGATGAAGGAGTACACCTGTATCCAGAGGTGGGGCCTTATGACAAATTTGCTGTTGGATGGGGGTATCGGCCCATTCCGGAAGCCAGTACTCCGGAAGAAGAGCAGGCCATCCTGGACCAATGGATATTGGAAAAACAGGGAGATCCGGTTTACCGGTACGGGCGACAGGGAAACCCCTACGATCCCAGTACCCAAAGCGAAGACCTGGGTAATGATGCGATGAAGGCTTCAGACTATGGCATCCAAAACCTGCGACGGATCGTACCAAACCTGATCGAATGGACGGCAGAGGAAGACAAACCCTATAAGGATTACAGTGACCTGGAGGAATTGTACGGACAGGTTTTGGCCCAGTATAACCGATACATGGGACATGTACGAACCAATATAGGCGGGGTCTACGAAATTTATAAAGCCACAGGTCAGGAAGAGGAAGCCGTCTACACCCACGTAGCCAAAGCCACCCAAAAAGAAGCCATGGCATTTTTGGTCAATGAGTTATTTGCTACCCAGGACTGGCTGACCAATGAGGCCATTACCCGGCGAATCGAAGATTTTGGAATGCTTGACCGGGTGCGAAAGCTTCAGGTAACCACGCTGAATGCCATATTGGAATGGGGTAGATTGGGAAGGGTCATTGAAAACCAGGCCCTGAACGGGGCATCTGCTTATGGTTTGCTGGAGATGATGGATGACCTCAGCGAGGGGATATGGTCCGAGCTTCCTCAGGGAAAAACCATCGATGTCAACCGCAGAAGCCTGCAACGTGCGCATATAGAGCGGCTGGAACTCCTGCTTAGCGAAGATGAAAGCGGTAGGTCGGCTTCCTCCTTAGATGCTTCCCAGTCGGACATCCGGCCAGCCGCCCGGGCAGGTCTTAAAACCCTTCAAGGGCAAATTCAAAGGGCCATCCCCAGAACCGGGGACCGGATGAGTAAAATCCATCTAGAGGATTGTCTGGAACGTATCAAAGAGATTCTGGATCCTGCCTAACGACCGGTTTCCAGGTAAAAGTTTAAAGGCTGATTTCCGTGAGGAGTCAGCCTTTAATTTCTTAATACGGTGTCTACGTTAATTTTCTTTAGACCGGCAAGTCTTTATTCCAACCAACGTATAAAGGGGACAGAAACTCACCAGGCTTGTCAGCAGAAAAATAGCTGCCACTGCGATAAATACCAAGCCTAGGGTTGCCGATACGGCTCCTGTAAAGTAAAGATAAAGGGCGACCATAGCGATAATAGTCCGCACCACGCGATCAATAGTACCCATATTTTTTTTCATGATAAGTTGTGTTTTGGTTTTTATATGTGAGCGTCAGGATCAAATAAATTGACCCTCAGAACGGTACGATCTAAAGGTAGTCACTGTGGAGAAAACAACATGTGATTTCTGTCACCGACTCCCCTTTTATCATTAGACTTTCGCTATGTATCGGGAAATTCTATTCGCTTTTAAACCTTGTTTCGATACTGATTTGCTCTTGCAGGGTACGGTGGACCGGACATTTATTGGCGATTTCCAATAGTCCTTTCCGTTGGGTTTCGTCGAGATCTCCGGTTATTTCCAGGCTTCGGGTAAAACGACTAACCTTGGCATTCTTATCGTCCACATTGTCGCCGTCCTTTTGGTGAACTTTATCATGGTCCAGGTAGACATTGATTTCCTCCAGTTTCCATTTTTTACGCTGAGCATACATTTGCAGGGTCATGGCAGTACAGGTGCCCAGTGCTGCCATGAGTAGGTCATAAGGTGTGGGGCCCAGATTATCGCCTCCCACCTCTTCCGGTTCATCTGCCAGCAGGTGATGGAAGGGCGTCTTCACTTCGGAGGTGTAGCCGTTCCCGGCCAGCCGAATCTTTACTGCGTGTCCTTTGGTATCGTTAGGCACGGTAGGAGCGGGTATGTATTTTCTGGACCAGGAACTGATCATTTCTCCCACGTATTGGCTGTCAGCCGGGTTGGATAACAGGTGGTCCGCACCATCCAGGGAAACAAAACTCTTGGGATGGTAGGCTTTTTCATACAACTCGGCTGCATGCCGAATATCCACGACGAGATCCTGTGGGGAGTGTAAAATCAGGATGGGTTTCCTGAGTTTAGACAGGCAGAAACCCAGGTCTTTTTGGCGAAGATCCTGAATAAAGGCTTGGTTGATTTCAAAGCCCCTACCACCGATATGAACCGTGGAAGATCCCTTTGATTCAATAGATTCCAGGTGATCCTCAAACAAATGGGAGATGTGTTGGGGATCCGAAGGGCTTCCAATGGTGACCAGTGCTTCAATATGCGGCAGGGTTTGGGAGGCAAAAATGGCAGCAGCACCACCAAAAGAATGTCCGATCAGCAGGGAAGGGGCCTGGTAATGTTTGGTCAAAAATTCCGATGCGTCTATCAGATCACTGATATTGGAAGAAAAGTTGGTGTTTTCAAACTCCCCTTTACTATTTCCCAGACCCGTAAAATCAAGGCTCATAACCGCAACTCCCATTTGAGAAAGGGTATTGCAAATGTTTTGAATGGCCTTCAGGTTCTTGCTGCAGGTGAAACAATGGGCAAACAGGGCGAAAAACCGGGGATGCTGGTCAAGCGGATGATAGATGTTGGCAGAGAGATCGATTCCCTGGCGGTTTTTAAAACGAACGGTTTCCTTTTTCATGCTTTCAGCGATTTAGTTATTTCCTAAAATCCGTAAACCTGACAGGTTTACCCCTTTATTTATCAGTTGAATATAGGATTAGGCAGCGGATTTGAGATATTTTTAAAATACAATAAAAAACGAAATTTCGGACAAAAACCCTGTTTCTGTCCGGAATTTCCAGTGAGTCCCGTTTATTTTCAGGTAAGGCTGAGGTTGTCCTCTTGATCGTAAAACAGTTTCTTGTTTATAATGAAAATGAACGGAATGACAAATACCCAGTGCCGCAATAGAGATCCAATGGCCATCATGGGTCCGGCATTGCTTCCTGCTACTCCGGCACCCATTAAGGGGAACATAAAGAACCAAACCAGAGCGATAGTCTGGGCGGTGATGAAAATAAAAGGCCTTACCCAATGGGGACCCCAAAGGGAGGGAGCGATGGCCGCATAGAGTATGGCTAATAAGATGCCATTACTGTAATGGCCAAACACCCCATATACCAGGCCAAGACCGGTCTTTTCGCCCAACAGGGCGGGTAGATCCCACCACTCGCCGGACATTACCAGACCAAATACATCAAACAATACCGTACCGATGATCCCCGCGACGATTGCGATTTTCCAATTAATTGATTGCATAATTAATAAAATTTCAGTGATATTGGTATTGGACTTAATTTAACGGAGCTACTTCCGGGAAATCTACCGGAACTTTGGTCACGTTATGAAGCATATTGGTAATCGTCTTTTCGCCAATGGCCACGATGGTATCTACCAGATTTTCTTTACCATAACCGGCTTCAAAGAAATTTTCCAGAACAGCGTCATCTATTTTTCCGGCATTTTCCATGACCGATTTGGCGAGTTTTGCCAAGGCATCGAATTTCGGATGAAATGTGGCCGCGCCTTTTCGTATTTCCAGGATTTCCTCCTCGGAGAAACCGTTCATTTTACCAATGGCGGTGTGAGCGGCGAGGCAATAGGTGCACCCATTGATTTGGCTGACTACCAGATTGACCACTTCTTTTTCCTTGTTGTTCAGGCTGGTTTTGCCATTGGCAAAGGCGGTATATCTGGCCAGTGCATTCTTCGAAAGGGCATAGGTGGCATAAATGTTAGGGATAAACCCTACGCCGCCTTCGATCTTTTCTAAGATAGCCTTATTTTCTTCGCTTACCGATGATTTAGTTGGTACGTCAATTTTAATGTTACGCATAGCTTTTTTGTTTTTGTTTTAATGATGTTACAAAGTTGCCATGCAGGACAGTCATAGAAAATGGCAATACAACCCTATTCCTTGTCAATTATTCCCGAATGATGGAATTATGAGAAAGAAGAAGGCTTTTGGTGAATTAAGATATGAAAAAGTCATTGGCTAGCAGGTGTTTCCAGGCTGGAAACGAAACGGATGATTTCCTTTACCATGGTTTCGCGTTCTGTAAAAGGGATCAGGTGTCCTTTATTTTCGAAGGTTTTTATTTCAAGCCAATTTTCGGGGATGTTGTTTTTGGAGAAGGCTACATTCCCATAGGGAACTAGTCTATCGTCATCTCCGTGTAAATGGAGTACCGGTTTACGAATTTGGTCCCAGTCCGCGATAAACGTTTTGAGTTCATCTTCATGGCTGTACTTTTCATCCGCAGCCACCCGCAGGGACCGGGGGGCCAGCCATCGGGTACTTTTGTAAAGGGTCAACTTGCCAAACCATAAGTACTTTTCCTGCTCCGGATCAATGGCCGGAGCAATCATAATGGTTCCCTTCAACCAATCGGGATTCTGAATTTCCTGACAGGCCAAATTGCTTTTTTACCGAAAGTTCAGTTTATTGCATGGTTACGAAAAGGAAGATATATGGTGGTTCGATGGATTGCACTCCTAATGATTATGGCCGGAACGAATCTACATGCGCAGGAATATTTTGAAAAACAGTATGCTGGAGTCTGGCAACGAAACCTAAACTATTCGAAAGCCGTGGCGGAAGCCATGCCGGAGGCTGGCTATGATTTTAGACCTACGGATGAAGCCATGTCTTTTCAGGAGCAATGGCTTCACGTGGCGGATAATATCAGCATGCTGACCTCTCGCATTACCGGTGATCGGAAAAATTTTTACCGCAAGGAAGATGCGACCGGCTTCAAAAAAGCAGATGTAATGGCCATTCTGGATCGGGCCAATGCCTATGTGCTGGATTTGATCCAAAATGCCTCCGGATCTCAGCTAAATGAGGAGATTGAATTTGGGGGCGTTTCCATGACCAAGGAAAATATTTTTTACCTGCTGCGTGATCATCAGGCCCATCACCGAGCCCAATGCCTGGTATACCTTCGAATGAAGGGGGTATCGGCTCCCGGCTACGTCGGCTGGTAGAAAACCCGCTAAAAAATGCTCCTTTGGTAATATTTCATTGCTTTTCGGAAATTATTGCCTGGAAAGGCGTGTTATCCAGAAATGAGCGCATTCTTTCCACGATTAATTTGTTTCATTGCCTGGACCTTTTTTGCAGTACCGGCGTTTTCGCAAAGCCTGCCGTTTAAAACCTTGTTAAAAACTACCTATGACAAGGACTTTCCACTGGTCTATCCCGTGCAGAAGGACTTGCTGGAGGAGGCCGTGATATTGGATACCCGTGAACGGGAGGAATTTTCGGTTAGCCATCTTGAGTCAGCCCAATGGGTAGGGTACGAAACCTTTTCCATGGAGTCGGTGTCCGAAATTTCAAAGGAAGAGACCATTGTGGTTTATTGCTCCATTGGGGCCCGAAGTCAGGAAATTGGCAAACAATTGAAAGCTGCCGGTTTCCAGAATGTATACAACCTGTATGGAGGCATTTTTCATTGGGTGAACGAGGACAACCCCGTCTTTACAGCCGATTCCATTCAGACGGATCGGGTGCATGCCTACAATAAAATGTGGGGCGTGTGGCTGAATAAAGGAGAAAAGGTGTACTAATTATTCCTTCGGTTAACGATTCATTCCGATACTAAGCTTTCCAGCCGGGAAGGCACCAATTCTGAGACAGTTGGAAACCTAACCGCTGTTTTTCTGAAAATGATTGTAGCATACAGTGTCCGGTAATGCCCAAGGCACCGAGCCATCCCCTCCAAACTGCCGACTTGTATCAATGGCCATTTTATGACGCGCCTTGGCGGACCAATTATCACTGATTTGAATCGTATTCCCGTCAAGGGGCTGGTAATTAAAGTGAAATTGGAGCGGTCCATTTGCATTCCACCCTTGCAAGCCACCATGTGCCGCCATCGCCTTCCGGATTTTTTGTCGGCTATCCGACAGATACCCAAATATTATCTAAATGTGATCCCTTATCCTCTATAAACCAGTTCTTTTCACTATTTTTAATTAATGAAATCAAAAGCCGCACTTCTCGAAAAACCTCAGTTACTGATCTTTGATGTGAATGAAACCTTATTGGATTTGAGTCCGGTAAAAAAAAGGGTGAATGATCTAAGGGGTGATGCGCATGCCTTTAAGGAATGGTTTTCCCTGCTGTTGCATTACTCCTGTGTGGAATCACTAAGCGGAAATTACCTTGAATTCAGCTCCATAGGCAAGGCAACACTGAAAATGGTTTTTCAGGAATACCAGAAAGACATTCAGGAAAAGGAGATAGAGGAGGTGTTAGGTTTGATGGGTACACTTCCTGCCCACAAGGAGGTTCCCGAAGCCTTGGAAATGTTACGCCACGCGGGGTATACGCTGGTGGCACTGAGCAATGGCAGCCTGGATATGGTTCAAAAGCAACTGGATCATGCAGGACTTTCCCCATTTTTTGAACGGATTTTCAGTGTTGATGTCACCGGAAAATTTAAACCCGACCCGGCTACTTATACGCATGTATTGGATCAAATGCAGATCCAAGCCAACAAAGGAATGCTCCTTGCGGCCCATGCCTGGGATATTCTCGGAGCCCAGCGAGTGGGAATGCAAACGGCATTTGTCTCCCGCCCTGGTAAGGTGTTTTATCCAGAAGCAGCTCCTCCGGAATACACCGGGAATTCTTTAATGGAAATTGTTGTACAAATGAACTAATAGTTTGACGGTTGGAATCAATTGAGCCTCCATTTACTTAATAGAAGTACACCTTTCATTTGGTATCATCAACTATAGTAGGAACAGAATTATGGAAAAAAATATTGAAAGGCTATAACGAGCTAAAGATTCACAACAAAACGTAAAAACATCCATGAAAATCCTTACACTTTTTGTTCTTTTTCTGTTTAACGTATCTTGTGGGGATTCGTCATTGGGAGGGGAAGATACCGAGCCGCCGTCTCATGACATTTTTGATTCCTTGCTATCGCGACATGTAGACAAGGAGGGGTTTGTGGATTACAAGGGTTTTATCGCTGACAAAGAGGAGCTCGATGATTACCTGCAATTGCTAAGTCAAAATCCACCCGATAGAAATACCTGGTCCAGGGAGCAGCAACTGGCCTATTGGATCAATGCCTACAATGCCTTTACCATCAAGTTGATCATCGATCACTATCCGGTAGAAAGTATCCGGGATATCGGGCCATTATTGGATATCCCCTTGGTAAATACGGTCTGGCACCTGGAGTTTTTTGAAATCGGTGGGCAACCGGCCAGCCTCGATGAAATAGAGCACAAGATTCTCCGAAAAGAGTTCGACGAGCCCCGCATTCATTTTGCCATTAACTGCGCTTCGGTTTCTTGCCCCAAGCTATTGAATCGTGCTTTTATGGCAGAAAAGATGGAAGCCCAGTTGGAAAAGGTTAGCAGGGAATTTATCAACGATCCCAGCCGGAATGAACTGGGTACTGATAGGGCCGAAATTTCCAGTATCTTCTCCTGGTTTGAAGCGGATTTTACAAAAAATGGCAGTCTGATTGATTTCTTAAATCAGTACGCTGAAACTCCGCTTAAGCCTGGCAGCAAAATCAGTTACTTGGATTACGATTGGAGTTTGAACGAATAAAAGGAACATGCGAGCCCGTTTTGTCCTGCCAAGGATGGCCTTCTGGAGTTAATCGAGTGACTTTTGGTGATTTTTCTACCGATCCCGGCTTGCCAATAACGGTATTTTTTAACAACGGCATTCCTTTATCCTCCATCACTGAATGGTCTCCATTTAAGCAATTTACAATTTTTATTAAAATTAATTCCAAATAGCGTTGTTTAGATTTAGTCTAATTAATAGCTTTGTCAAATCATTCAATTAGTAACCAATATGAAGCTTAAATCCATTTGTCTGATTCTTTTTATCCTGGGGTTCGGATTTGCCGCCTGGGCACAAAATGCCCGTATTAAAGGCACCGTCACCTCCGCCGATGAGTTACCGCTGGAGTTTGTCAATGTGGGCATTCAAGGCTTATCCAAAGGGGCCACTACGGATCGTTTTGGAACCTATGAAATCAAAAACATACCTCCGGGCACCTATGAAATCTTTGCCTCGCTGGTGGGAGCAGAAAGGCAAACAAAAACCATCCAATTGCAGCCCGGACAAATAGTGGAGGTACCTTTTCGCCTCCAGGAATCTTCCACGCAACTAGCGGAAGTGGTGGTTTCGGATCAATTTTCAAACCGCTTTTATGAGGACAGTACGTTTACCGTTGCCAAGTTGCCACTCAAAGACCTGGAAAATCCTCAGGTGTATCAATCCATCAGTTCCAAACTGCTAAAGGAGCAAGTGGTGACCAATATGAACGATGCCATGAAAAATGCAACCGGAGTCACCAGACTTTGGGAATCAACCGGCCGGGGAGGCGATGGTGCCGAATATTATTCCATGAGAGGTTTTTCCGTCCAACCCACCATGGTAAATGGGTTACCCAGTGTCAATAACGGCGCGCTGGACCCGGCAAATATCGAAAGCATTGACGTTATCAAAGGCCCTTCGGGAACATTGTTCGGTAGCCCGCTGATTTCGTATGGAGGTTTGATTAACGTCTCCACGAAAAGACCTATGAATATTTTGAAAGGGGAACTTGGATTCATTACAGGAAGTTTTGGTCTGAACCGGGTCACCGGGGACATTAACCTGCCGCTTTCGGATCAGGCGTTTATGAGAGTCAACACCGCCTACCAATCGCAAAACACGTTTCAGGATGCCGGCAATCGAAAATCGTTTTACATTGCGCCTTCTTTTAAGTTGAAGGCCAGCGATCGGTTAACCTTTCTGATCAATACCGAATTTTTGGATTCAGAGGCAGCCAATGCGCCCATGATCTTTCTTAATCGAAATGCGCCCTTGAGTTTTAACAATATCGATCTGTTTGAAGATAACTATTTCCGTTCGTTCACCAGTAATGAATTGACCATGCGAAACAGTACCTTCGCCATACAGGCACAGGCATTGTACGAAATTTCGGACTCCTGGACCTCCCAAACCGCTCTTTCCAGAAGTGCTACCAAGTCCGCCGGGTACTATCATTACCTCTGGGATCAGTCCAACGGCGATGAATTTGTTCGGTTTATTTCCAATCGTAACGGACAAACCCTCACCACGGACATCCAACAAAATTTTATTGGTGAGTTTTCTCTCGGCGAATTCGAAAACAAAATGGTCGTCGGACTGGACTTTTACGAATCGGGTTTATCTGATGGAAGTTCCGGATGGCTCGCCAACGGTACGGTATCGCTACAGGAAGGTACCGATACCGGAGACCTGACACGTGCGGGTGTGGATGATATTCTAAAAGGGACCTTTGTCGGAAATTCCATGGCCAAATCCCAGGTGGTAAGTGCTTACGTATCCGATGTCATTGCCTTTACACCAAAATTATCTGCCATGGCTAGTTTGCGGGTGGACCGGTTCAGTGATCAGTCAGAAAACCTTTCAGAGGAAGAGCGGAATGAACAAGTAGCCTTGTCGCCAAAATTCGGCCTGGTCTACCAGCCGATAAAAGGCAAAGTCTCTCTATTTGGAAATTATATGAATGGGTTCGTAAACGTGGCACCACGGCAGGTAAGCAACGCCGACGGCTCCAATCCACGGGTCGAATCCTTTTCTCCCGAGCAAGCCAACCAATGGGAGCTCGGAGTAAAGACAAGCCTGTACAAGGATAAATTGGCAGCTACCCTAAGTTACTATTCCATCGGCATCGATAACCGTATCATGGCAGATCCGGCTAACATTAACAACTTCATCCAGGGCGGAAGCGTGGAAAGCAAAGGGTTGGAATTTAGCCTGGTAGCCAATCCCATCAATGGCCTGAATATCGTTGCCGGTTACTCCAAAAACACCTCGGAGGTGACCGGGGATAATCCGGAAAACGGTTACCTGGGCATGCGTCCGGAAGAAGCCGGACCGGATCGCCTGATCAATTTCTGGGCAAGTTACACGGCTCCTCAGGGACCCCTTAAAGGGGTTGGACTGGGATTTGGAGGAAACGCAGCCAGCGAGCACCTTACCTTAAACAGAAGTACCACGGGCACGTTTGCCTTGCCAGCGTATGAGGTGTTTAATGCTTCGCTTTCCTACTCAGGACCGCAATACCTGTTGGCGCTTAAGATCAATAACCTGACAGATGAGTTGTACTACTCCGGATGGTCTACCGTCACTCCGCAGAATACGCGAAACATTAGTCTGGCATTAAATTACCGATTCTAATGCGATTGAAGAATTACATCAGAAAAATGCACCTCTGGCTCGGATTATCTTCCGGGCTGGTGGTATTTATCGTCGCTGTTACAGGCTGTTTGTATGCCTTTCAGTCTGAAATACAGGACCTGCTCCAGCCTTATCGCTTCGTGACTCCTCAGGAAACGGCAGTCCTCCCGCCGAGTAAAATTTGGGAAGCGGCAGACGAAGCACTGCCCGACAAACACCTGCATGCGGTGCTCTACCCTAAAGCGGAGCGGGCAGCCATGGCGATCTATTACAGCTTTGAAGAACATTATTATTATTTCGTCTATGTCAATCCCTACACGGGCATGGTGCAAAAGGTAAAGGATGAATACGCTGATTTTTTCAGGATTATTCTGGATGGTCATTTTTACCTTTGGCTTCCTCCGGAAATCGGGCAGCCGGTAGTAGCTAGCTTTACCCTTATTTTTTTGGTGATGGTAGTATCCGGCCTGGTACTTTGGTGGCCCAAAAAGAAGGTTAATCTGAAGCAAGCCCTTAAAATCCGCTGGAATGCGCGATGGAGACGAAGAAACTTCGATCTGCACCGGGTTCTTGGGTTTTATGTGATGGTATTCGCCTTGATATTTGCGCTGACGGGATTAGTATGGGGTTTTTCCTGGTTTCGGGATGCCGTTTTTTACACGACTACCGGAGGAAAATCCTTTATCGAGTACTACACCCCGCTTTCTGATTCCACCCAGGTATCGGAAGCTAACACTCCAGCCATAGACCGGGTTTGGGCCAAAATGAACCGTCTTTACCCCGATGCTGACTGGATTGAGGTCCATCCTGCCGAAAGCGAACACGGAGCCATCGCGGCCAATGCCAATCCGGATGCGGACACCTATTGGAAAATGGATTACCGTTATTTCGATCAATACAGCCTGGAAGAAATTCCGGTAGACCATGTTTGGGGCCGATTTCTGGAGGCTGGCTTTGGGGAAAAACTAAACCGGATGAACTACGATATTCATGTAGGAGCCATTGCGGGTTTGCCGGGTAAATTCCTGGCATTTTGCCTGAGTGCCCTCATTGCATCGTTGCCAATTACCGGATTTATGATTTGGTGGGGGAGAAGGAAAAAACCCGTCAAGGCTGGAAAAGAAACAAAGGCACTTAACAGGAAGCCAAGCAAAACCCTGGTGGAGGCTTAATAGTAATATACTGCTTCAAGCGATCGTTTATTCGGATACCATCCGAATGCTACCGTTGGTTAGGAGTTAGTAAGATAGCATCTCCTTATTTGAAAACATGGGTGGAAAACCGCTCCCGAAACTCCCTGGGAGGAAGATCGGTTTGCCTTTTAAAGAAGCGATTGAACTGAGAAGGGTCCTCAAAACCCAAGTCCCAGCCAATTTCTTTAGAGGGTTTATCGGTATAGAGCAGCAGCCGTTTGGCTTCCAATGCTATTCGATCGTGGATTATTTCCAGCGGACTTTTCTCTCCCTGCAAGGCAAAGATATTGGCGATGGTTTTGGGTGATCGGTGCATTAGGTCGGCATAGTCCGCTACTTGCCGGTACTTTTTGAAATGTTCTTCTACCAAGACATTAAACTGCCGTATCAATTCCAGTTCTTTTTCCGGTAATTTCCGGTTGAGGAGTTGCTTGCGTGCCAGGCGTGATACGCGGATGATGAACCTTTTTAAAAGTAAGCGAAGCATTTCCTCCTGATTTTGGTCCCGTGTATCGAATTCTTCCTGAAGGACACTTATCAGGGTGCGTAGCCTTCCGTTTTCTGCATCATCCAATTTGACCACGGGGGTGTAGTTGGAACCAAAAAAGAGGAATCCATTGCAGGAAACTTCGGAATCATGGGTGTGAATGCAGTAAAACCCCCGGTTAAAGGCCAATAATAGCACCTCAGGATGGGGATGCTCATGGAGTACGTCTATTTTTTGAAGGTAGGTACAACTTAGCAAATGGTTGGATTCTAACGTTACCTCTTGTTGATCTACCCGTAGCTTTAGAGGTACTCCACCGTAATTCCAAAAAAACTTGAGGTGGTTTGCTGTTTTCGTAAGTGTCTGCTCGAAATCATTTCCATCGGCCAAATGGAAACTACCGTCAACGGTTGCTATTTCAAAGGTTTTGTGCATGGCTCCTCCTTAAAAACCGAATCCTACGGTTAGTCCAATTCTCAGATCATTTTCATAATTCTCATTGAGTTCATGAGTGGCACCGGGGGGACGGGTAGACTCAGTTGACCAAAGAGGAAGTCCATAACCTAAAAATGCGGATAGTGCCAATCTCTTGTAATTGTATCGATATCCGGCGTTCAATCCTGAAAATACGGCCTGGTATTCATGTTGTATGCTGCTGCCACTTACTGTATTTTCCTCGCCCCAGCGGTACTTGGAATAGACACCGGCAAAAAGACCTTCGGCCCGTTTATCTTCAGCAAAAAAATAATACCGGTATTCCAAAGCCAGGGAATTGACTTGTTGGTCTTTATCGTCCGATAGTTGATTGAGGCGGTGCTCCAATCCCATCCAAAGCCCATTTTTCCTAAAACTGTGTTCATAGCTCAGTACCAGGTTTTCGGCCGGCAGTCCCAGCGCATTGATTCCGACCCTGTTTTTATAGGATGGAGCCTCTTGAGCAAAAGAAGAAAACCCGTTAAGATAAACCAGAACCAGGGATAAAAATAGAAGAGTAGCGTTACGTTTCATTAGAAAGAGATGGTTTAGGATGACTCCGGACTGCTTTGCATTCGGAATTTAATGGTAGAGGGGGCTACCCCAAAATGGGCATCGATGAGACCGGACAATCCCTGTTCAAAAAGCCCTATTTTTATTAAGGCCTGATGGTGGATACTATGCTCCAGGCAGTAAGCCAACTCCCGCTGAAAGGAGGAGGGGATGGTACAGGTTTGTTCTGTGGACACCGCATAGGAAGCAACCAGGTAAACCGGTCCTACCATTTTCTCTGAATCCAGCCAATGGATCATTTGACGAATCATCTTTGCCGCTTCTGAAGGTTCTTTTTCCAGTAGCATGGCCCGCTTTCGGTTGTCGTAATTTACGGCTCCTCCTTCTCCGTAGGCCTGCGACAAGCAGGTGTAGAATTCAAGGATGTGCCGAATGTGTTGACCTATGGAGGAACCGGACAGGTAAGAGGAGGGAAATTGGTATTGTTCTGCATTCAACTTATCTAGTAGCGAAGCGATGCTTTTAAGATTTTCCTGACATTCAGCTTGCATGGATTTAGGGGTTAAAGGTTTCTTTCACACGGGTATTGGCCAATTCATGAAATCCCATGACAGCTACTTCTGTGATATTGGGTTTCCAAAACGAACCCCCATCTATTTCCAGGTAAATATGTCTGATTTTCATCATGTGATTATTAATTTTGGCGAATACACCATAGTTGCCGAAAAGGTCTTTTTTTAAGGTGAATATTTTTTTGTCGTAAGAAACAAATTGAAAGGTTACCTGATCGCCCTTATGGGAAAGGATATCAATTCCGTAACCAAATTTCTTTTTGATCCAGTTTACTGGGATCAATTCGCCCGTTTTTTCATTGTCCAGCCATTTCAGGCTTATTGGAGCTTCTTTTTCAGGCTTGCCATTTTTATCCAAATGCAGAAAATAAACAATCTGATCTTCATTCAGACTGCGTTCTATCGTAAACAAAACTTGCTGATCTTGCGCCGAAACCTGTGTTAGAAACAGCACTCCAATTAGGATTAAAAGGCCGCCAAAACGACTCATGATGATAATATTTTTCTGATTCGTGCTAATAGACGTAAAGCGTATGGAAACCTGACAAAAAAATAAATTAATTATTTCTGGTTTTTCCATTCTTTAAAATGCCTCCAGGCGGCATCAAAAGAAGCGGGTTTGAATCCCCTTTTTTTATTTTCCATACTGATCGTATAAATGACTTTCCAGTGATGTAATAGGGTTCGGACTCCCTTCCAAAATTTCGCATTTGGATCATAAATATGGGCGGGCTCGGCATTGACACCGTTTACTTCCAGTATTTTGATGCCCCAACCCTTCTTAAAATCTTCTTCGGAGGCTGCCTTGAGGTCAAACCTACCATAGTAGAAGTTTGGGATTTGGTAACTTAAGGCATCAAAAAAATAGATCAGATCCTCATTGCAGAGGTGATTACCATCCATGAATTTTGTTCCACGGTTGTGGTTGCCAATGGGCTCTAACAGTTTTTCGATTCCGCCAGGTAAAATTTCGTCCGGGTTTATCCCTTCTTGGGCCAGCAATTTAGTAGCGATTAGTCGGGCTCTTGGCTTTTGTAGTATGAGTTCCTTAACGGTAGAATAGCCATCACCTCTAATAGTCAGAAATGATTTTACAACCAGGGAGGGAATCGTGCCAGTGCTTTGGCCCGGTATCCGATAATAAAAAACGCCGGCCTCAAAGGGGCTGTCTATATACTCCTGTATCAAAAAGTCAACCCGGGTTTGGCGCAGGTATTTTTTGAGTTGTTTATAGCTATGCAGCAACGATACACCTACGCCGCGCTCTCCCCGGTCCGGTTTGGCAATCAGCGGGAAATTTAGGTTCAAACTTGAAAGACGGATAAGAACTTCTTGAATCTGCGTATTTGGTTTAACGTACAGCGTTCGTGGCTTAAAAGCCGAACGGATTTTTTTGAGTTGTTTGTTTTTGCTGCAATTATACAAACCTCCCATTTCCATTTCGGGATTGGCCATGGAAAAGAAAAAGAAGTTCCTGGCTTTTAGCGAAAGGAGCAGGTAGTAAAGAAAGACCGGATAATAAATGATCCATGTCGGCCAGTATTCCCAGTGGAATAGCTTGGTGTAGAAGGTAGAGCGATTTCTTCTGCGCATGACTGACATTAAAAGGACTCGGCAAAATAAATATAAAACCCGGTTGAGTCCGGCGTAATACTGTAATCAAAGCGAACATTGGTGCGGTCCTTTTTGCTGACGCGTACGCGGATTCCAGCCCCTGTAGCCAGGTGGATATGTTGGACCAATTCGGTTCGTATATCCGGATAGACCCTTCCCATCGATCCGAAGACTACCAATCCAAACCTACCTTTGACATGCTGGCGAAATTCCGACTGCAATATCATCAGGTGCTTGTCCCGAAACCGACCCTGGTAGTAACCCCTATGCAAAAAGGGCCCACCAAGGGTAGGCAATGTCCGGTAAGGAACCGTTCCCATCGAAAACTGGGCGACAAACTGATTCGCCCAGGTAGCCTTTTCTCCCAATTTCCAATAGTCCCGAATATCCAGGGTAGCCAACCCAAAGTAGATCGGATTTTCATCGGCTTGCCCCATCCCAAACACCGGGGTAAATTCTAAGAAACTGCCATCGGAAGGTGACAGGATGTGATCTCTTTTGTCCCACATAAAGGAGGGGCCCAGGCTCAGGTAGGAATAGCCCTTTTCCCCAATTTCGGCAGCAATGTCATTAAAAATAACTTCGTTTTCAGGAAATTCCGGCGTAAGCCACTGTCCCTGCAGGGAGACCCCCATGTAGGTATCATTTTCCAGTTTACTATAACTTTTGCTGCTTAATGTAAACGCAGAAAACTCATAAAGTGCCCGATTGGCTTCCTGGGTGTCATTCCCTATTCCATAATAGTATTCCGGAAATTTTCGATAGTCCAGGCTACCGTTTAGAAAATACCGGTCATCAGCCGTGTAGATTTGCCAGGGAATGGTCAATAGATACTGCCGGTTTTGGGTGTAGGTGGCAAAAAGGCGGATATTGGATTTCCTCCGGCTGCCTTCCGAATAGTAGCTGTAAAAGGCAAAAGCTTCAAATGCAATACGTGTTTCCGGGGTGTAGTAGGCCAGGGGCAGGGCCTTGAAAATGGTGCTGTCGTTTTCGTCTTCCTGGGCCAGGGCCCACTGAGTGCTCAGCATCAACAGTAAAACCGTGATGGTAAAGGAAAGAGGTTTCGGTATGTTTACTGCTGGGTGCAAGTCGTTGGTCAAATTTTCTTTTAGTTATACCTGATCAGTGCGCTTTCCAGAGATACGCCCGGTCCGAAGGCAGCGGCATAAATCATTTTCGTGCTCCCATTTATAATGCCTGGATCTTTTAGAATCCGATCCCATACAATTAGTATGGTGACCGAAGACATATTCCCATATTGAGGTTAGTTTTCGACATAGAGATCTAAATACACATCATCAGACATGACCCAACTGCTACCGCCAACCCCAAAATCCCGGCGATCCAATTCACCTGAGATGGTAAAAGCAGTCTTGCCTCCGGATTCAGAAATGGTTACGTCCAATTCAATAGGTAGTGTTTTTCCTTTGATGGTTAAATCCCCCTTTACCTTTAGTTGATTGGAGCCCGGACTGCTTACCTCTGTAGACTGAAAGGTGATGGTCGGATATTTTTCTACATGAAAAAACTCTTCCTGCTTCAGGTGATTGTCTCGTTTGTTGATGCCGGTATTGATGGAGTTTACTAGTATTTTTGCTGAAAAACGACTGCTTGAAGGCTGATTTTTATTATAATCGACTTCGGTCGTAAAGGAATCGAACACCCCTTCTACGTTTATTCCCAGGTTCCGAATGTTAAATTTGATAGACGATTCTTCCTGAGTTCCTTCCCATTTGGCATGGGTATCTCCGTGTTGAGGATTGATAATCCAGAACCAAAGTACTACTAAGAACGATAGTTTCATATGATTATAATTTGCTTTTTAAGGGCCATATGGAATCTCGCATGATTGATAGTCATCTCTCTATATGACGTTCTGGTCATGCTCGATTTCATGTTAAGTAGGTTTGAAAGGTGTTAGTGAAAGGGATTGTAAGAGACTGCCAGAAAAACGAGTACAGGCTTGTACCTGAAGCGATCGTTGGCGTTGGTAAGTTCCTGGCTGGTGGTGTATTCGGTAAAGGTCATGTCCACCCCCCCTCTTAGCCAGGTTTTTTCAGACAGGGCATAGGCGATGTAAAATTCCGATTTGAGCTGACCCAGATCGTTGTCTCCGCCTAGCAGCAAGTTAAAGGAAGATGGCCTGGATTCGAGCGTTTGGGGATACTGTCCGGTGTTTTCGGAAGAGATAAACCTGGAGTCATCGGTGCTTCCAAATCCTACCCCAATCACATCAATGTTAAAACCAAGTTTGAATTTGGAACTGAACTGGTACTGCAAATTTATCAGGGCACTCAAGCCCATGGTGTGGGGACTGTTCACCAGCAGGGTATCGATGGTGGCATCGTCTCCGGTAAGGTCCGCAGGGGCCGTGATGTAGTTCAGGTCACTTCCCGTAAATCCCGAAAACCGCAGGCCGTATCCTAGCCGAAATTTATTGGTGGAAAACATCCCGTAGCTGGTGTTCCAGGACAGTGCGTAGGAGAAGCTGCTGTTTTCGCCCATGCCCAAGGCCAGGTCAATGTTGGATTCCTTTTTTGGCAGGGCCGTATCTTGGGCCTGCGCACAGTTGACTGCTAGAAAAAACGCAGTTAGGAACAGATAGAATTTCATTAAATTTTTCATAGCTTATTTATCAAAGTTTTTGTTTTGATCTTCTTTAAAAAAGATAAATGCAATGGCCAGAAAGCCTATTCCTGTCAATGCGGGTGGAATCATAAAATTCCCGATGCCCATCACAATTAATGCGATAGCAAGAAGGGTTAAGACAATGGCGACTCGTTTTTTCATGGTTTTAATGGTTTTTAATTTATCTATATTCAGGGTTGGGGTGGTCTTTACTTTTTCGATCGTCCCAGGCGGTTCGTTGATTTCCGTATGCAGGGATGCCGGTGGTTTTGAGTAGCCGTGCCTGGTGCATGAGGTTCCAGGTCATAAAGGTGGTATTGCGGTTGGTAAACTCGTTTTCAGGTCCGCCGGATCCCTTATCCAGGTACGAAGGCCCGGGCCCTGCCTCTCCGATCCATCCGGCATCTGCTTGTGGCGGAATGGAATAACCCAGATGTTGCAGGGCATATAAGACACTCATGGCGCAATGCTTTACGCCGTCCTCGTTGCCGGTCACCAGGCAGCCCCCAACTTTCCCGTAATAGGCATATTGGCCCTCTTGGTTCAATTCCCCGGAAAACCCATAGAGGCGTTCTACAGCTAAAGAGGCGATGGAGGATTTTTCTCCCAGCCAAATGGGCGTTCCCAATACCAATATATCGGCGTTCATGATCTTTTTCTGAATGGGTGGCCAATCATCTGCATCCCAACCTTTGGTGGTCATGTCGGGATAGACACCAAAAGCAATCCGGTGATCCACCGGCCGGATTATTTCTGTCCGAATCCCATTGGCTTCCATGATGGCCTGACTCATTCGAATCAACCCTTCGGTATGGGATTGCTCCGGAGATTTTTTTAAGGTGCAGTTGAGAAAAATGGCACTTAACCCCGAAAAATCATAGGGATTTTCCTGATTTAGTTTTTGTTGAAAGGTATTCAGTTTCATGATTGATTGATTCAAGTCATCATCCTGAAACTGAGAGGAAAATTTTAAAAGGGGGACTGTCAAAAAGGCAACGGTCTGTTCACTAAATTTCCATCAGCCAGGATAATTGTTCGTTATCTTAATTGCTGATAGAGTAGTCGGAAGGCCAGGTGTTTCCTGACAAAAAATTTAATCTTCTTTTATTTTTTCAATAATCCGTTCTTTCGTTTTAGGAGGCAGTAGGTCTCCGGTAGCTCCTTCCGTGTTGATCCATTTGGAAAGGGCTCGCTCAATCGTTTTACTTTGGTGCCGGTAAAGGTTGCAAACCACACACATCTTTACATGAATATACAGCCGGCACTTTTCTTTAAAAGTAAGGGGGAAGACGGATTTTTTTTCAATAAGACAAGTAGCTTCCTTACAGGAAAGAAGCATAATGTTCATGATTTTTTCTAAATTCATAATAGTTGGATCAGTTAGCGCCAAACCAATTTACTTCCAGGCATTTTTTCAGCAGCAGTTTGGCCCGGTGTAATACCTGCCAATAATTAGTCTTACTGATTTCCAGTTCCTGACAGATTTCCAGGGTTTCTTTATCAAAAATATATTTGGAGATCACGGCCAGCCGCCAGCGTGGAGGGAGATCTTCCATGCAAACGTTCATTACATCGTTAAAGGCAGGGTCATCCAATAAGTGCGTATCGTTAGACCAGGCCTCTTCCAAACCATTGGCTTTCCAGTTGCCATTGGCATTAAAAAGTGTTTCCGTAAACTGAAACGCCTGATCGTCCAAATGAAGGGTTTTTTTGGCGGCCTTCCGGTAGTGGTCGATTATTTTATGATTTAGGATTTTGAGAAGCCAGGTTTTGGGACTGCTTTTTTCCTGAAATCCCTCAAAGTTCTTTACAGCGGCTAGAAAGACCTCTTGCACCAGGTCTTCAGCAACTTCCCGGTTACCGGTTTTATGATAGGCCCAACTGAATAGATAGTCTCCGTGGTCTTTAACCCACTCACTGACGGTGGCCTGTCTGGACGCCTGTTTGGATTGGTTTTTCATGGACACACCTGGGGTGAATTGATTGATTGATAAGTTCTTAAAGAAAAATAAAAATTTCCACTTATCAATTTTTTTCACCTTTTAATTCGTCATTTTTGCCGAATAAACAGGAGTCTACCTAAACAAAAACGTGTAGGAAATGCGGTAAAAATCAGATCTATAGCTCAATAAACAGGATATATGAAAAATTGAGAAAAAAAATGAGTAGGTTCCGGACATTTGGCAGTACTTTCTTAATTTTAGACAATCGATAACCGAAAAATAAAGTGGATGGACAGTAAAAAACGATACGCCGACCAGGTAGCAGTTATTACCGGCGCTGCCGATGGCATTGGCAAGGCAATCGCCCAACGCATGGCCGCTGAAGGAGCCAGCATTGCACTGTGGGATATCAAGGAGGAGAAATTAAAAGCCCTGGAAAGCGAATGGCAGGCAAAAGGAATCCCGGTAGAGGCCAGGGTTGTGGATGTTTCTGACGAAAGGGCTGTGGAAAGGGCCTTTCGGGAAACAATTGAAGCCTTCGGCCGATTGGATATTTTGGTCAATTCTGCCGGTATCGTGGGTCCTACGCAAACAAAAATCACCGATTACCCCACCGCAGCCTTTGATGAAATTTATCAGGTAAACTTACGAGGTTCCTTTCTAACCAGTAAATACGCATTAACCTGGATGGAAAAGGGCGGAAAAGGCCGGATTCTGCTGATCGCTTCCATTGCCGGAAAAGAAGGGAACCCCAATATGGTCGGGTATTCGGCTACCAAAGCCGGGGTCATTGGTTTGGTCAAGGCGCTAGGTAAGGAATATGCCGCTACAGGTATTACCGTCAATGGCCTGGCACCGGCCGTTATTCGTACGCCGATGAATGCCGATACGGCACCGGAGCAATTGGAATACATGGCCTCTAAAATTCCCATGCAACGGCTGGGTACCGTGGAAGAAGTTACCGCCATGGCTTGTTGGATCTGTTCGGACGAAGCCAGCTTTACCACTGGGTTTATCTATGATTTATCCGGAGGCAGGGCTACTTATTGACAGAAAGGGGTTGCAGAAAATTTTTTAGGATGGTTTGGGATTCGTTTTGTTTTTCAAACATGCCCATGTGACCGCAATTTTCCAGGATATTGAAATCCGTCACCGCCTGCTGGTGTTTCAGGCTGGCATCTAGTGGAACCGCCGGGTCTTTGTCCCCGCATATCATTAATCTCGGACGGGAAAATTTCTTTAAGGTGTCCAGGTGTTCGTTTCGGTCTCGCATGGCCCGGGTATATCCGATCAGGCTTTCTTTCGGATGGAGCAGCCCCCTGGCAACCAGGTTTTCGATGGCTAGCCCACAGGCTTCTCGGTTTTCTGCCGCAAACAGGGGAGGCACAAAGGAACGAATAAAAGGGGCTACCCCGTGCTTTTCCAGAAAGGCAACCGTCTGGTCTCGACTTTCTTTTTTCGTGGGCGTGTCGGCAAAGGCTGTGGAATGAAACAAGCCAATGGCCGATAGCGAAAGGTCCGGCAAAGCAGCCATTTCCAATACCAGGTAGCCTCCCAGCGAATGGCCTAGCAGGCAAGCGTTTGGGATGCCCTGCTTCAGCAGCCATTGCCTCAGGATTTGTGCTACGGAATGGAGGGAAAAACCGGCTTCCGCTGCCATACTTTCTCCAAAGCCGGGTAGGTCCGGACACCAGACTTCATAGCGGTCCGTCAGCGGCCTGGCAAAATCGGCCCACATTTCTTTGGTTTCGCCAAATCCTGGGAGCAATACCAGCGGTAGTCCTTTTCCGTATTTCAAATAGGCGATATCAGGCATATTTCATGTGTTTATAATTGTTTTTCAGTTGCCACATGGAATCTCGCATGGTTGATAGTCATCCCAGTGTGTGACGGCTACGTCATGCTCGATTTCATCAATAAGTTTAGCAGTTTACGGTCCAGTTTTTCCCCGTACCAATCTTCGTAGTCCACGTCTTCTCTGCCGGAGTTTAACACCCCAAAAGTACCCGAAAACTCCCAAAGACCAAAACCTATCCCATGGGCATACTGAATATCCAGTATATCCTCAAACCAGGAAAGAAACACATGGTGGGGCGTTTTATTATAGCAACCCAACTCGCCGCAGTGTACGCCGACACCCTGCTTGAGCAAGGAAATCCAGGGTGCATAGTGTTTTTCCAAATCCTCCCGGCTGTAATATTTTTCGTTATGCATGCCGGGCCAAACCGGATCTTTCAGGCTATCCGGATCCTTGAATACCCAGGAGGCCTTGTGATGGGAAATGTGCATGGGGAAATAGCCGCGGCAACTCTGGTGCAGGTCCAGGTCTGCCAGTTCGGGTACGGCCATGCCACCGCCGCCATTTCCATCGGCAATGACGAGTCGGGTTTTTTTGACGGACTTGATGGTATCCAGGGCTGCTTGAGCCACCTTCCGGTATTCTGCTACCGGTACCGGCCCTCCGGGAGAGTGCTGATCGTTTGGATTTTCCCGTTTAAAGGGCTCATTGACCAGGTCAAAACTCAATTTTTTGGAGGAGATATTTTTATAACGCCTGGACCACATTTCCCAATGGGCGCAGAAGGCATCCAAAGCCTCTTGGTCCTCCCATAGATTGTAAGGTTCCTGAAAGCCGGCATTGATGCAGAAGCCCGGTGCACGGTGTAGGTTCAGGCTGACGTGCAAATCTTGCGCATGGCACTTATCGATCAAGGAGTCAATTTCCTCAAGGCGTCGTTCGTCAAATTGCATCACCTCTTCCGGGGTAATGGGCTTGCTACGGTCAAATTCCAGGTAACTGGGATAGGATATGGGAATGCGGACAAAATCAAAACCCCAGTCGGCCATCCATTTGAAATAGTCGTCTTTGCTTTTGCGTCCCTTATCCGGGTCCGGATTAAAAAAATCCAGCAAATTAAACCCCCGCCAGCGTGGCAATTGATTTTTGGCTGCTGCGAAGCTGCTTTGCTGAAGGGAGAGTCCTATCCCAGCGGTGAGTAGCGTGGACTTTTTGAGAAAATCTCTTCTTGAATTGGATGGGAATGACATGGGTTTAACAGGTTATTTGGTTTAAATTAGGCATTGAATTACCAGGGGCCAAAGTAAAAAAATAAATGCCAAATATCCAGTTATCCGTTTTAGTAACCTGAGTTCAATTCTAGATAGGGTTTATAGAAATGTAAACCAAGAAAGAAAGAAAAAAACCAAGACTGCACAAAATCCCACCGCCCCGGCGCTGGGATTTTGTTTTTTGTAGAAACAACAGGTACGTTCCTGGTTTTGAAATTATCCGCTCCGCGGAATTTGCAATTCCGTGGTTCAGATAAAGGGGATTTGCAATCCCCAAAACTGTCTCTGGGAGTTTGCAACTACATCCCAGGTATCCGATGAGTTACACTATCGAGGCATTTGTAATGCCGGAAAACAAAGAACAAGCCTAAAAAAATCGGTTTTTAAAATGCACAGGATTAGCCATTACAAATGACTTTTAGACGCGTCCAATCTGTTAACAAATCGAAAATAGCAGGATGATTGGCATACATCACCCTGTACTGAGCGATCATATGTTTCAACTTCGCCTTATGGCGTGAGCAGCGTCGGGCTTCGACAGGATCAGCCCAAAATGGATTTCCGAGATAATGCCTTTGGAAGGGAGGTGAAAATTTGAGATGATAGTAGGTCTTAATTGCAAACTAGGCCTTGAGGAGGTTCTTTAGGCTATTTGTAATCCTGTACGTTTAATTAATTCGATCAAAGGAGAATCCACCTTATCATAAAATCTTGCCTTTGCTATATGATAAGGTTCAATTTTTGAATTTACTTTTTTTGTCAGATTCCAAATTTTGCCACTAAGGTAATCATCTTCGGTTTCTGTTACGATCATTATGTCAATATCGCTATCTTCATTGGCTGTATTAGATAAATAACTACCAAACAAATAAGCTCTATCAACGGCTATGCCCTCCGAGCGTAGTAGGAAGACGTATTTCTTTAGAAGTTCTACAATTTCTCTTTTAGCCACCTTAATAACCCTTTAGTTTTTACCAAGTATTCGTTTACATTCAAAATATCAGGCACCACGGGGTTGTAATCCGGATAGCGACCCTGAAGCTGATATTTCATCAGAATCCCCAAGAATATTTCCGTCTCCTCATCAAATTTTAATTCTATTTTTTCTGATAGATAAATTTAAGTTATGTGTCCTTGGGGCAAAATCCTTTGTTGTACTAACTACGTGTGCTTTTATGGCCTTCTCAACTACTAAATGACAGAAAAAAAGGCCATGCAAAATCCGCCTTTCTCGAATTAGCAATTCAGCAGTCAATAAATCATCCTCTGCCCCCTTAATCCAATAATCAATTTGATTCTTTAAATTTACCATAATCAGCTGCTTAAAATCATCGTCATATAATAGGGCAGTGGAAGATCCTAAACATGTTTCTTATTGCAATTTATATCAAATATGGTATTTTCTGCTTAAAAGAACGACTTTTTGCAGGCTTTAAAGTGGGTTTGCATAGTTATTTTGGTGCGTTATGGAAATCAGGTAGGGTAAGTTTGTCCCGATGACTCCCCAACTATCGGCTGGGGAGAATTTCTATATCCTGAGTTTAGTCAATCCTAAGCTGTCGGGTGACGGTGCCATTGCGGTGGTCCAGGTGGACGACATAGACACCGGGCTGGAGGTGGCTGATGTCCAGCTCATAGCTGTTGTCCGCAGGAGGGTCTTCCACACAGATCCTTTCCGCCCCCGTCAGATCAAACACCATCTTTTAAGCCAATCCCCATTTCATGCCCCTTTCCAAATTTAAATGGGCCCCTAAATATTTCCCCGTTATTTTCCTCCTGCAACGAAGTATAATCGTATGATGGTAAGCGCATTTCCGGAGCTTCAATTGATAAGGTCAACTTTTGTTTTTCCCACTTCGCTAATTCATCTATACTTTTTACGACAACCTGAGCTTGGGTAAACGCTGTAATTATTAGAAACGGAATTAATAGATAAAATTTCCTCATGACGATTTTAGGGTTATTCAACAAACAATATTCAATTAACTTCAAAATCTAAAAGAACCTGCACCTTGAAATTCTCAAATTTTGGAGTTTCAAGCATATGCTCAAATTCCACAATATACTCTCCTTTAGGCAATGGCAAATTCTTTGGATAGCTTAGCCCTCCCCAGGAAACTTCGGTTTTTTCCAAATCTCCTAACCATGTAACCTTAATGACAACCCTCTCACCAGGCATAAGGATTCGGCCCAGGTTTAAATCAAAACCGATTAATTTTGGATCATATACTGAACCTACTAAGGAATTATCAGTTTTATTAAAAATCTGAAATACAGGATATAGGGGGATAGATCCACCATTGGTGCCTTCCCATGAAACAACCTTGTTTCCAGAATTTACTATTTGGTAATCAAATATTATATCTTCTCCTTCTCTAAATGAATTAGTAGGATTACCTGATACATCAAGAAGTTGGAATTGCGCGTTAAGAGGAGGTAAAGACATATTTTCAACGCAACCTGTCACAATTAGAATAGAATGAATCATAATTAAAAAAGCTATCCACTTTCTTTTAAAAACCACTATTTTTTTCATCTTAATCGAATTTTAATTGATATCCCCATTCAGGCAAAAAGAAAGGATTAAAAACACTACTAAAAATACAGGTTTTTATTTTTAATTTCCTAATCCTTTCGCCTTTTTCTTTTAAGACGAAAAAGAACTGCAAAACGCTACAGGAATGAGATGGCCTGGGACCAAAGCTTGTTATTCGTTTACTGCAGTGGCGTTTTCAGTACGAAGATAAATAAACCACATAGACCACATAGCGCACATAGTTTATTGCGGCCAAAGCAGAATTTGCTGAGGGGTTCTAATTCTAAGGGAAGCCCTCTAGTCCTAATTCTGAAGGAAGCCCTCTATGTGGACTATGCAACTATGTGGTTAAAAAAAATACCATGGAGATACCTCGAAGGCATATCCATTATTCATAAATTTCGAGCACCCGAACTGGGTGAGTTGGCAACTACATCCCAGGTGTCTGATTGGTTACGGAAACGAGGCATTTGTAATACCGGAAACCAAAGGCAAACCCTAAAATAGATCGTTTTTTTAAAATACACCCGATTAACCAATACCAATGAATTTTTGACGCGTCCAATCTGTTAACAAATCGAAAATAGCAGGTTGATTGGCATACATCACCCGGTACTGAGCAATCATATGTTTCAACTTCGCCTTATGGCGTGAGCAGCGTCGGGCTTCGGCAAGCTCAGCCCAAAAGGCATTCCTCGATTCAGTGGTTCGGTTGCTTTGATCAGATTGATTTTGAGAGAAATATCATTATATTTACTAAAAAAAGGTATGAGCATAGCGGAATTAAAATTAAGGCTACATCAGACCATTGATTCCATCAATGACCGAGCTAAACTTGAGGTCCTGTATGCATTATTAAAGGACACTAAGTCTAGGTATTCCCCGATGGATTTAAAGGAGTATGTCAATTCCATTGACGAAGCCATCCTTCAAGTGAAGGCAGGAAAGTTCTCAACAGTAGATGACTTGGAGAAAGAATCCGAGCGTTGGTAAAAATTCCGCAACATAAACCTGTTGTATGGTCTGATAAAGCCAAGATGGCTCTAAAAGATCATTATGATTGGATAAAATTAGACTCCAAAAGTGCTGCCGATATCGTAAGACGAGAAATCATACGATCTACCAAAGAGCTGGTCCTGAACCCAGAAAAACATCAGCTAGATGAATTTTACCCAAACAATCCAGGCAACATCCGGAGGTTTTTCAGATGGAGTTATCGGATCATTTTTCAAGTTCAAGAGGATTATATAGCAATTTTAAATGTGATCCACACTAGCCAAGAACCAAATAAAACCAATGATAGCTAAAACCTTCCTGTTAAACCGGGTTGTAGATAGAAATATGTTTTGGCTTCTACTCCAAGTGGGGGAGCCTTGCGAACGACGGGTTCACTTGTGATCAGTTGAATTTTTTTCCAAAGAAAGACCTAAGAGCAACAAACTAAATATTTTTTCATGATTATTGGGGTTAAAACGATTGGTTAGACAATTAAAACTACCACTTATTGTGGTTGGAAAAGCATGGATTTTTCGGAATCAAAGTAGAGTGTCAACCCTTTTGGTGATAGAGCGAACGAAAAAACATCGTTCAAGGAAGCTATATAATAGCCACCGTCAAATAGCTCATTAAGCTCGGTAGTATTGGTAAATGTTAGAATTTCCAAGAGGCCATCACTGCCCAGAAGATACCGACCATAGGCCGAGTTAGTAGATGTCCGTCCACTTATTTCACCATTGCCATTAAATTTTAGCAAATAGGTGCTTTCCCCATCAGGTTCTGGTAGTTTCACCCTATTCCGCCCTTCATCCACAAACCCGATAAGTTTCCATGTGGTGCCTATCAAGGGAAGAGACGTATAGTCAGGGTTGTCAGGAATTTGGCTTAAGCGGATCTCGCCCTCCGGTAATTCCTCTTCCCGGCATCCGCCGAGAACCGGTAAAAGAAAAACCATGCCTACCAAAACCATCCATCTATTTTTAAAACTTACTACTTTCTTCATCTTAATCGAATTTTGATTGATAACCCCACCCAGGTAAAAAGAAAGGATTAAAAAACTACTAAAAATACAGGTTTTTTTTTATTTCCTAATCCGTTGGCCTTTTTCTTTTAAGACGAAAAAGGACTGCAAAACGCTACAGGAATGAGATGGCCTGGGACCAAAGCTGTTGTTCATTAATGGCAATGGCGTGTTCAGTACGAAGATAAATAAACCACATAGCCCACATAGCGCACATAGTTTATTGCGGCCAAAGCAGCATTTGCTAATTCTAAGGGAAGCACTCTATGTGAACGATGCAACTATGTGGTTAAATAAATACTGAAGATTCATCGAAGGGATGTCCAATCTTCCTGAATTTCCAGCACCCTCTCAGGGTGAGTTGGCAACTACATCCCAGGTGTCTGATTGGTTACGGAAATGATCCATTGGTAATGCCGGAAACCAAAGACAAACCCTAAAAAGTCCGTTTCTTAAAATGCACCCGATTAGCCATTACAAATGGCTTGTTGGCGGGTATTTTCTGTTTATGATTCCGAAAATAGTTGGGTGAAGTAGCATACTTCACCCAGTACTGGCTATTTCCTATTGAAGATGTTTTAGTATTGATTTATTAGCTGACAGCCTGGTTCAATAAATTTAAATGATCGGAAAATCCCCCTTTGTCCCCCTTTGGAAAGGGGGAATTGTGTACGTTCGAATAGGTGGTAATCAAGAGTTTACAATTTTGGTGGATTTGCCCAAATCTTATTACCTTTAGTAATCATTTTTGGTTTGCAAAATATATGGAAAAGCCACAAGATAAAGTCAAAGAACCGTTTTCCGCCTATGGACGCTATTCCTATGCGGATTACCTTTCCTGGCAACTGGAGGAGATGGTGGAGCTGATCAGGGGAAAAGTATTCCGGCAGGTAGCTGCTCCTCGTAGAATCCACGAGGAGCTTACGGTAGCCTTGGTTACGAGAATTCACGGATTTTTAAAAGGAGGAAGCTGTAAAGTGTATACCGCCCCCTTTGATGTGCGCCTTCCGGTTTCTTCCAGAAAGCATACCGACATCGATACTGTGGTGCAACCGGACCTCTGTGTGGTATGCGATCCGGAGAAGCTGGATGAGCTGGGCTGCGTAGGTGCTCCGGACCTGATCGTGGAAATCCTGTCGCCGGGAAATAATAAGAAAGAGCTGCAATTGAAATATGAGGTGTACGAAGCCTCGGGTGTAAAGGAATATTGGGTGGTGCATCCCGACGAGCGTACCTTGCTGATTTATACCTTGGAAGGAGGAAAATACCGGCCGTCCAGACTATTCACTTTCGGAGATCGGGTGAGGTCGCAGGCTATTCCTGGTTTTGAATTGGATTTGGAGGAGGTGTTTGGGGAGGTGTAGGCGCAGGTCTTCAGCATTGCTACTTTGATCATGTGAAGGTTTGTGATAGGATGGCATTAGCGTTAGGCAGGCATGCAATTTCAATGTTCTTAGAACCTATGATTTTTTGTCACAGAGGACTCAAAGAACCACAAAGGTACAGAGGATTTTTTAATACTACTTCGTGTTCTTAGTGCAGCCTTTGTGCGCTTTGTGACTCCCCATTTTTGTTCGTTCACGTTCTCTTCGTCCCGATCTCATTCCGTCGTCCAATGAGTTGCAAAAATCACATCATCATCCAGCCTTTAGTACTTCAAATTTTCCGAAACGGTCGTTCCGAGCATTTCTTTTGCGGCGGCAATAATGCCATCGGGGTCAAACCCACATTCGCGATGCAATTCAATTTGCTCTCCGTGCTCAATGACATCATCAGGTATTCCCAGTCTTTTTACGCTGGCCTGGTAGCCGTGGTCCACCATCCATTCCAGGACGGCGCTGCCAAATCCCCCCATCAAACAGCCGTCTTCGATGGTAATCACCTTGTCGAATTTACTGAAAACCTCATGAAGCAGGGCCTCGTCCAAAGGCTTTACAAATCGCATATCGTAATGCGCCATGTCGATGCCTTTGGTTTGAAGTTTTGCTGCCGCCTCAACGGCGTAATTGCCTACGTGGCCAATGCTCAATAAGGCCAGGTCTTTTCCTTCCTTTACAATTCTTCCTTGCCCGGTAGGTATTTTTTGAAGCGGCTGTTTCCAGTCGGGCATCACGCCCTGGCCCCTTGGATACCGGATGGAATAGGGGCCGTTGTGCTCGGTGGCTGAAAACATGAGGTTTCGGAGCTCCTCTTCGTTCATGGGCGCACTGACTACCAGATTGGGCAAACACCTGAAAAAAGCCAAATCATAGGCACCATGGTGCGTAGGGCCATCGGCTCCGGCAAAACCGGCCCGGTCCAGGCAAAAGACTACCGGCAAATTCTGAAGGCATACGTCATGGATGACCTGATCATAGGCCCGTTGCATAAACGTGCTGTAAATATTGCAAAAAGGCGTAAGCCCCTGGGTTGCCAAGCCGGCTGAAAAGGTAACGGCGTGTTGTTCGGCGATGCCTACGTCAAAAGATCGTTCCGGAAAGGCCTTCATCATAATGTTCATGGACGATCCGGAAGGCATGGCTGGGGTTACGCCTACAATTTTTTCATTTTGTCCGGCTAGTTCTACCAGGGTATGCCCAAAAACATCCTGGTACTTGGGCGCTTGCGGACTGGTGGGGATTTTTTTGGAAATTTCCCCGGTGATTTTATCAAATTTTCCGGGTGCATGCCACTTGGTTTGGTCTTTTTCTGCCGGAGCAAAACCCTTCCCTTTCACGGTAATGCAATGCAGAATTTTTGGTCCGGGTATGTCTTTCAGATCATTCAGAATTTCTACCAGATGATTAACATCATGACCGTCTACCGGTCCGAAATACCGAAGGTTCAGGGACTCAAATAAATTGCTTTGTTGGAGCAGTGTGGATTTAATGGCTCCTTCCACTTTGGAGACCACGTCCTGTGCACTGAAACCGAATTTGCTGATTTTACCCAGCAGACTCCACACTTCATCCCGGACCTTATTATAGGTATGGGAGGTAGTAATATCGGTCAGGTAATCTTTTAATGCCCCGACGTTGGGGTCTATGGACATGCAATTGTCATTCAGAATGATGAGCAGGTTGGTATCCGATACACCGGCATGATTCATGGCTTCGAAGGCCATTCCTCCGGTCATGGCACCGTCACCAATAACGGCAACATGTTGTCTTTTGTCCTCCCCTTTGTATTTGGAGGCCATGGCCATTCCCAAGGCTGCCGAGATGGAGGTGCTGGAGTGACCTACGCCAAACGCATCATAGGGACTTTCTTTACGTTTTGGAAAACCGGAAAGGCCTTTATAAAGCCTGTTGGTATGAAATTCATCCCTTCTGCCGGTAAGAATTTTGTGGCCGTAGGCCTGATGTCCTACATCCCATACCAGCTGATCATCGGGAGTATTTAATACGTAATGCAAGGCGACGGTCATTTCCACTACCCCCAAACCTGCACCGAAATGTCCTCCATACACGGAAACATGATCGATGATAAATTGCCTCAACTCATCACAGATTTGAACCAATTGGTCTTTACTGAGGTTTTTTAGGTCTTCCGGATTATGGATTTCCCTGAGTAATTTTCCAGGTTCTATTTGCATATGCCGCTTTTCTTTATAAAAATTTATAACCCCGGTGGCAGTAGATTGTTTAATATTACCAATAATTATTCAGGCCACCATGCCATGAGGGAAATTATTCAGATGCCTATTGAATTAGAAAGATATATGATACCTTTGAACTCAATAAGAAGTGCAAAAATAACAAAAAATAATCGTATCCAGTGAGTTTTGAAATCAAATTACCTTTATTTGAGGGACCGTTTGACCTGATGCTCTTTTTTATCGAAAGGGATGAGCTGGACGTTTACGATATTCCCATTTCCAAAATCACCCGTGATTTTTTGGATTACATCCACCAACTGGAGAAAATGGAGATCGAAGTCGCCAGCGAATTCATCCTTTTCGCAGCCACATTGATGAAAATAAAATCCAAAATGCTGCTGCCCAGGCCGGAGTTCAATGAAGACGGGGAGGAAATCGATCCTCGGGAGGAGCTAATCAGGCATTTATTGGAGTACAAAAAGTACAAATCCGTGATCGGCGAACTGGCGACGATGGAAGAACAACGCATGAGCCGTTTTGACAGAGGCAATGTCGTTTCCGAATTGAAGCAGCTAACAAAAACAGACCAGGTAGATGCCGAATTACAGGACCTTGACCTGTACCGACTATTAAAGGTATATCAAAAAGTGCTCACAAAATATGCGCACAGAAGCGATGAAACCAAGCATACCGTGATCCAATATCCCTATACCATTGAGCAACAGAAAACCCTGGTGCTGGATAAACTAAATGAAAAGCCGCGAATTCCATTTTCTGACTTTATTAATTACAAGCCGGATAAGATTTTTGTGATTTACACCTTTTTAGCCATTCTTGAATTGCTTCAGCTTGCCTTGGTGACGATAAAAATCGGCGAGGGATTTAATAATTTTTGGGTTGAAAAACTGGAAGCCATACCTGTAGAAGACTTATGAAATTAGACAATAGGGAAATTTTTAAAACCTTAAATCCAAATAAGGTTTGGGTTCCTGTATTGATTGGGATAGGGATTGTGTTTCTTATGTTTTACATGGATCCGACTGTCAATGCCCAAACCCTGAGGGGTGTATTTGACGCTTCCTTTTGGTCAATAATGCTGGCACTGGTGTTTATTTTTCTTCGAGATGCGGGCTACGTATTCCGGATACGCGAAATTACCAATAAGCACCTTAGCTGGAGTCGGGCCATTTATGTGATCATCCTTTGGGAATTTGCCTCGGCCGTAACTCCTTCGATCGTAGGCGGTACTGCAGTGGCGGTATTTATTCTTCACAAAGAAGGCATTCCGCTGGGCAAGGCCCTGGCCTTTACCATGCTGACCGCCATTATGGACAACCTGTTCTTTGTGCTGGGCGCGCCGATAATCCTTTTTCTGGCGCAGGGGTATATCTTTCCAGATAGCAGGGTGCTTGAAATGCGCCTGGGAAATAGTCTGGAGTACCTTTTCTGGGTGAGTTATTCGCTTTATACCCTGTATTCCCTGTTGATGGCACTGGCATTGTTTTACCGGCCACGGGTGTTTAAATGGATATTATTGAAATTATTCTCCATTCGCTGGTTGAAAAAGTGGAAATACGAAGCGAACAATTACGGAGACCAAATCATTGAAGCCAGCAAAGAATTTAGAGGGAAAAACCTGAAGTATTGGCTGCTCATCATCGTAACCACGATTTTCATCTGGTCCTCGCGTTATTTTATGCTCAATGCATTAATATCGGCCTACGAAAGTCTCAGCATGTTTGAGCATGTGGTCATTTTCGCCCGGCAAATTATTATGTGGATCGTGATGATGATCAGTCCGACCCCCGGGAGCAGTGGCACGGCAGAATTTTTCTTTGCCCAGTTCTTCAATGAATTTCTGACCGGCTACACCTTTGTTACCAGCATTCTCTGGCGGGTGTTTTCGTATTATCCCTACCTGCTTTTAGGGGCAATATTTTTGCCCCGCTGGATCCGGCAGGTGTTTTTCAAAAAGAAGACCAATGAATAAAATGGCTTCTCTTTGTGGCGTTTTGATGATTTATTCCGTCTCAGCATTAAGTTAGTGGCGTATAAAAAAAATAAATGATGAAAAAGGCGGTCTTCGCACTTGGATTGATTTTAGCAATGGGGTTTCAATGTGAGGAAGTACAACCTAGCGGAGTTGTGGAAACAAGCTGCATCGATCCTGATAAAATCAATCCTGAAGGAATTTGCACCATGGAGTACAACCCTGTATGTGGTTGTGATGGAAAGACCTATGGGAATGCCTGCTCTGCAGGGCAGGCAGGGCTGAAAAGCTGGTCAAAGGGTAATTGTGACTAAACAGAAATTTCGTTTGTTGGTGAATTTTTCACTGACTGATTGGTGTATTCAGAAACCTATTCGGCATCCAAAATAAGTACCCAATCGTGTCCTTTTCCTCCAGAGGTAGGAGGTGAAATCTCCATTTTACCTGACTTCTCTATCGCTGCACCCAAATAGGAATTACCTGTTCTTGGGTCATACCAAGTGATTTGCAAGAGGTTTCCGGATAACTTTCCTGAATTCAAGGTAACTGTTTTTCCAGTTGGAAAATAAATCATGGCATAGCTTCCCTCATTGTCACGGGTAGCGATGACAAAATGTTCGTTGTCTTCCTGAGTACTGGTAATCATCTCCTGTGCCGGGATGCGGGTCAGGAACGGCCTGCTGAGCATCAGGTTTTTCAAGTGTTTTACCTGATTGGCCATGGGCAGGTCCAAGGCTTCTTTCCAGGGTCTCAATGGGCCATTTATTCCCTCTCTTCCGGTGGTATACATCTGCCAGACATCGTGACAGCCGTAGGATTGCCCGAAGGCACCTGCAAATACATTCCAGTACATGATCCGGCGGATATCCTCTGCAACACTGTAACCGAGTTCTTTGGCGTTGAAGCAATTGGGATGGTCTTCATAAAGGGGTTCGCCATCCAGGGTAGGTTTTACCGGCAGCAATGCATAATCGTGAGCGATTTTCTTGTAGGTAGCTTGGTTGGCACAATGGCCCGTTTGGTGCATGTTGAAATCCAGCCATTCGTCATTATGAAACCAGTTACTGGAGCCTCCTGGTCCTGTGGGTTGGGGGTGAAAGGTCATCAAGGCCTTGTCCAGGCCTCCTATTCCTTCACTAATTCCAGCGGCAAGCGCTCGCCAGATGGCCACATCAGCGCTTTTGGCTCGTGGATTACGGTCGCCTCCTATGACCCAGATGATGTGGGATTGATCTTTGTACCGGTTGCCGATCCAATAACCAAAAGCCTTGGCATTTTCCTCGGTAAAGACTTCCGGCCCTTTTCCCCAGGAATTAGTAAATACCTTATCCCCCCAGGTAGGCAACAGAGCGACATAGATGCCCTGCTCCGCAGCCATTTGTACGATGGCATCCACATGTGAAAAATAAGCCGGATTGGGCTGGGAGGGATCGTTATCGATCAAGGGAGTTTCCCCATACGGGTTGGGACTATTGAGGCCGTCAATTTCCGCAAGGGCTACAGCCTGTAACACGTTGAATCCCTGTTCAGCCCGCTTTTTCAAGTAATGGGCGGCCTCTTCCCGATCACAGCGGTGGAAGAGTTCCCAGGCCGTATCCGCCATCCAGAAAAAGGGATCACCATTCTCGGTGACCAGAAACCGTTTATTTTCTGCTACCTTCAATCGGGGCAAAGAAGCCTGTCCGTAGGTGGCATACATCGAAAAAAAAGCAAGCAGGAATACCAGGATGGGTTTTGAAGTCATTGCGGGGAGGAAATAGATACCAGGCAAGATAAAAAGATCCAGGCGAATCTGAACAATAAAGCACCCCATTTGGGAATAATGTTAAAAAATCATAAAATTTCTCCCTTCCTTAGCTGGGGTTTCCAGTAGGAAGGGAGAAAGATTTAGGCCTGATGTTCGAAGGCATTAAAAAAGAAATTGCCTTCAATAAGGGCATTTTCATCCGAATCAGAGCCGTGAATGGCATTCGCTTCTATGGAGGTAGCAAAGCGTTTCCGGATGGTTCCCTCAGCAGCGTTTTCGGGGTTGGTGGCACCGATAAGGGATCTGAAATCTGCCACCGCATTGTTTTTTTCCAAAATGGCCGCAATGATGGGGCCTGAGGACATGTACCGGCATAAATCCGCATAAAAGGGGCGCTCCTTGTGTACCAGGTAGAATTCAGCGGCAAGTGCTTCGGTGAGTCGGGTGGCTTTTAGCGCGATAATTTGAAAACCGGCGGCTTCAATCATCTCTAAAATTGCACCGGAATTTCCTGCGCCAAAAGCATCCGGTTTGATCATGGTAAAGGTTCTGTTGGTAGCCATAAACGAGTAAAATTATTTGATTCGCTGGCGAAATTACGTCTTTTCTCTGAAAGACCGAAGGAAAGGATCCATTTCCCGATAAACTACCTGAGCCCGTGGAATTCCCATTGGGAATTTCAGAAAATTATACAGAACTTTGTCGTCCGTGTTTTTAAAAATACGGTAGTTAAAAATTACACATGCAGAAATTAGATCTATTTAAAGAACAGATTTCATCCGCTTCGTCCAAAAGAATCATTATCACCACCCATCATAAACCTGACGCAGATGCCCTTGGCTCTTCATTGGCCCTGGCCTTGTACCTGAAAAAGAAAAAGCATCAGGTCACTGTGGTCTCCCCCTCCGATTATCCTTCTTTCCTTCATTGGATGAAAGGAAACGACGAGGTCATTAATTTTGAGGACAAGCAACAGGTGGATGAAGCCAGGAATCTGATCGGGAAAGCGGATATCCTTTTTTGTCTGGATTTTTCCAATCTCGGTCGTTTGCAGGGAATGGAAGAGGCAGTAAAGGCTTCCGATGCCTATAAGGTCAATATTGATCATCACCAGGACCCGGAGGATTTTGCTGACTTTAGCTTTTCCAGCACCAAAGCCGCTGCCACCTGCGAGTTGTTGTACGATTTAATCGTCAAAGTAGGCGACAAGGAGTTGATCGATCAGGATATGGCAGAATGCCTGTACTCGGGAATCATGACCGACACCGGTGGATTCCGGCACCCCAATACCACCAAGAATGTTCACTTGGTTACGGCAGAACTTATTGGTTTGGGGGCCGATAATTCCAAAATTTCCCGGCTGATTTACGACACCTATTCCGTCAACCGGCTTAAATTTCTGGGTTTTGCATTGACCAGGCGGTTGACCATTTTGCCGGAGCTAAACACAGCCTACTTTGGGATCAGTAAAAAAGACTTGCGAAAATACCAATCGCAGACCGGGGATACGGAGGGCTTGGTTAATTACGCACTCTCCCTGGATGGAATTAAAATTGCAGCTTTGTTTACCGAAAGGAAAGACGGCGTCAAAATCTCCTTTCGTTCTACGGAAGAAGTGGCCATCAATAAGTTTGCAGCCACCTATTTTGATGGAGGAGGGCATAAGAATGCCTCGGGGGGAATTTCCAGCCTGTCGCTGGAAGATACCCAGAAGCGATTCGAAAAATTAGTGAAAGAAAATAAACAAATCTTATTTAATCAATTAGCATTAGTCGATGAAAAAAATCAATAATTTAGTTTTAGGTGCCATGGTGCTTGCGGGCAGCACCCTGTTGTATTCTTGTGAGACGACAGAAACCACCTCGGATGGAATCGAATATACCTACGTAGAACAAGGTGACGATAAGACTCAGGACGGCGAATTTGTGGTTTATCACTTTACTGCAAAAACAGGAAGCGACTCTCTGTTTATCTCCAGTTATGACCAGCCGGTTCCTCCCTATTTGCAACATTTGGACTCCGCGGAAGCCAAATCAGGAATCGATGAAATATTCCTCAACCTGAATAATGGAGATAGTATTATCATTACGGCTACTGCAGAACAAATATTTGCTGCCGGTGGAGGCGTTCCCCCCTTTTTGGATAATGAGGAGATGGTCACTATTAATATTGGGGTTATCAACGTGCTGGAAGAGGAGGTTTTTGAAGATTATTTCAACGATCTGGTAGCCGAACAGCAAAAGAAGCAAGCCGAACAGGCTGGAGTTCAGTTAGAAGAAGATGTATCTGCACTGGAAGCCTATATTGAAGAAAATAATTTGGATGCCAACAGGACAGAATCAGGTCTTTTTTACGTCATAGAGGAAGAGGGTACCGGACCTCAGGTGGAACAAGGAGATAAGATTTCTGTGGACTATACAGGCTATGTGCTGGACGGGACCGTTTTTGATACCAGCGTGGAAAGCAAAGCCAGAGAGGCCAATACCTATGATGAAAACAGGCCCTACGAGCCATTTAGCTTCAATGTAGGAGAAGGAATGGTTATTCCAGGTTGGGATGAAGGATTGCAGCTTTTGAAAGAAGGCGCAAAGGCCAAATTTCTGATTCCCTCTCCACTAGCCTATGGCCCCAGTCAGCGTGGTGCCGTCATCGTACCCAATTCCATTTTGGTATTTGATGTAGAAGTGACAGACGTAGAAAAGTAATAGTCCGATAATGGCCGGAACCAGGGAATACACAGACTAAACCATAGTAGTACGAATATGAGAAAAAGCACCTTTATTTTGGCATTGATACCAGTCTTGGGTACGATTTCATCTTGTATTTCCGATGAGGAAAACCTGGATGCCGTTTTTGAGCAGGACCTTCAGAAAATTGAACAATACATTCAAACGGTAGAGACAGAGTATACCCGACGGGAAACCATCGGACAAACCGGCATTGAGCTTTTATTCCTTACTGAGCAGGTTGAATCAGAGGAATTGCCTGAGGTTAGGGATACTCTGGCCGTCAATTATACCGGCATGTTGCTGGACGGTACGGTCTTCGATACCTCCCTTGAACAAGTAGCACAGGAGAACGATGTTTTCAACCCGAACCGGACGTACGAACCGTATGAAGTAGTGTTGGGAATGTCCAACGTTATTAATGGATGGCATTGGTCTCTTTCTCAGATGAAAGAAGGAGAAAAAGCCATTGCCCTGATCCCTTCCTCCTATGCTTATGGAAATCAGTCTAGTGGGCCTATTCCTGCCAATTCGGTATTGGTTTTTGAACTTGATCTGGTTGAAGTACGACCCTATCAACCATAATTTCAGATATACAATCAATGATAAACGTTTCGAAGTTAACTTGCCTATTTTTTATTGTTCTGTTTGGCATTTCTTGTGACGATCAATTAGGTCAGTTTGGCGGTCCGGTGTACGATCGGGAGGCAAACCTGGCGATTGACCGGGAAATTATCGCGGAGTACCTGGAAACAGCCCCCTACGATAGTCTGTACCGAATCCATGATCCCTCGGGAGTGGTGGTGATCGTAACGGAAGAAGGAGAGGGTTCCCGCCCCACTGCAGGGAATGTGGTGTACGCCAATTATACCGGGTACTTACTGGACGGTTCTGTATTTGATTCCAACCTCGAAGATGTGGCCATTGAAAATGATATCTATGAGGAGGAGCGGAATTACGACATCTTCTCGTTTTTCGTGGACGTGCCAGCAAATCAGGGGGGGGCTATTCAGGGTTTTAGCCTGGGATTCAAACGTCTGAGGAGTGGAGCCAAGGGTACCATCATCATTCCGTCCCCTTACGGATACCAGGATAATGAAAACGTGCTCCGGGTGCCGGCTAATTCTGTGTTGGTTTTTGATGTAGAATTTCTGGGATTGGACTAATAGCCCGTTGAAAGGCAATAGCAGTAACATAAAAAAACCCGGTTTATCCGGGTTTTTTTATGTTATATAGCTGATGAATTTGCTTTAAACCTACATTTTAGCACTGTAGTTTGGTGCTTCCCGGGTGATGCTGACATCATGAGGATGTGACTCCCTGGCACCGGCAGCAGTAATCTTCACAAATTTGGCCTTTTCTTTCAGATCTTGAATGGTGGCTGTTCCGCAATAGCCCATGCCCGCCTGCAAACCGCCAACGAGCTGGTAAAGGACTTCAGAAACCAGGCCTTTGAAAGCAACCCGTCCGATGATTCCCTCCGGTACCAGCTTTTTGATATTGTCTTCTGCATCCTGGAAATACCGGTCTTTGGATCCGGATTCCATGGCTTCCAGTGAGCCCATACCCCGGTAAGACTTGAATTTTCTGCCTTCAAAGATGATGATCTCGCCAGGAGCTTCTTCCGTGCCTGCTAGGATCGACCCGATCATTACCGAACTTGCTCCGGCAGCCAGGGCTTTTACCACGTCTCCCGAGTACCGGATGCCTCCGTCCGCAATTACCGGGATTCCCCGGTCTTTCAAAACCCCTGCGCATTCCATAACCGCAGACAACTGCGGCATGCCTACGCCCGCAATCACGCGTGTGGTGCAGATACTGCCTGGGCCTACCCCGACTTTTACCGCATCTGCGCCCGCATCCGCCAGTGCAGTGGCCGCTTCCGCGGTCGCAATGTTTCCTACGATTACCTCTAAATCAGGAAAGGCCGCTTTGATTTTTTTGCAGGAATCCATCACTCCCTTGGAATGTCCGTGAGCCGTATCGATGGAAATCACGTCGACACCGGCAATTTTCAGTGCCTCGACTCGTTCGACGATATCCGAGGTCACGCCCACTGCCGCTCCTACGCGCAACCTGCCAAATTCGTCCTTACAGGCATTGGGTTTGTCTTTCCTTTTGAGAATATCTTTGTAGGTTATCAGCCCGGTCAATTTGTACTCCTCATCTACAATGGGCAGTTTTTCAATCTTATATTCCTGAAGTATTTCTTCCGCCTGTTCCAGTGTAATCCCTGCTTTAGCGGTAAAAAGATTGCCCTTGGTCATGATTTCCCGAACGGGACGATTCATGTCTTTGATAAAGCGCAGGTCCCGGTTGGTAATGATTCCCTTAAGGTATCGGTTTTCGTCGACGACTGGTATGCCCCCAATATTGTATTCACTCATGATCGCCTCGGCATCCCTGACAAGCGCATCAATGTTCAGGGTGATGGGATCCAGGATCATACCGCTTTGGGACCGTTTTACTTTCCGTACCTGAGCAGCTTGCTTTTCGATGGACATGTTTTTGTGAACAAAGCCCAGTCCACCTTCTAATGCGATGGCAATGGCCATCTCTGCCTCGGTGACCGTATCCATTGCGGACGATGTCAGCGGAATTTGCAGTCGAATATTCCGTGTAAGTTGTGTGGAAGTATTGGTGTTTCGTGGGAGCACCTCGGAATATCCAGGTACCAGAAGCACGTCATCATAGGTGAGTGCTTCGAAGAGGAATTTATTTGTGTTCGGATTCATGGCAAATGGTTAGTAACCCTATTTGCCCGTCAAAGATACAATGTTTTTGACATGCAGATCAATAGATAAGGGAAAAAAATGTTATTTTTCTCTCAGATCTTACTATTTCATGGAATTTTGTTTGGGGATGGTGCTTACGCTATTTTTAAGGATCTGCCGGATAATTCTTGTGGCGATGGCATCCATACCCAGGTTATTGGGATGACGAGCGACGCTCTCATTCTCAAATTCATCTAGTGCCATATATTCTGTATGCTGCCCCAAATCCGATAGCTCCACAAATTCCCAACCCTGATTTTCGGCCGAATGAGATAGCTGCGCATTGACCAGGGGATTGGGCCAAAAGGTGCTGGTGATGATGACCCGGGCGTTACCGGAAGTCAGGTATGTGGTGAATTTTTGCAATCCCTCTGAAAGGTTTCTGTCCCTTAAATCCTCGAGCGGGATGTTTTCTCCAAGCCTTATTATTAACAGATCAGCATTAAACTCCCGGAGATGGCTATACTGAGAAAAATCCAAGCTGGCAAACTGCCGCTCAAAAGGGAATACATTTTTACGAATCATCTGAAGTCCTGGAAAGTGGTTTTTAAGACTGTCCTCAAGCCTGGAGAAATAGTCTTTGTCAGGGGCATTAGCCGCCATTCCCCAATCAGCGTTCCAACCTATAGCCGGGTCGCGAGGGTGATAGGTAATGCTGTTCCCGATGACTAGCACCCGCCGCAAGTCAATGGGTCTTGCTTCATCGGGTTGGCAGCTGATTACCCCAACCAGTAGAAGTCCCCCTATCAATGCGAATCGAATCATGCCTTCTTTTTCATTTTGGCAATATAGAATCCATCAAATCCGGACTCCTGCGAGAGCACTTGCGTTTCTTCCAGCAATTCAAATGATTTTCCTTCCGGACTTTGTAAAAAGGCCTGCACCTGAAGATTGTTTTCCGAGGGCAAAATGCTGCAGGTGGCGTAGACCAGGATTCCCCCCGGCTTTAACATGGAAGGGTATTGGGATAGAATGTCTTTTTGGATGGCCTGTACGGCAGCAATGGATTCGGGACTTAATTTCCATTTGGTATCCGGATTCCGCTTCAAGACTCCTAGTCCCGAACAAGGCACATCCAAAAGCAGGCGATCGGCACTCTCACGTAACCTTTTTATCGTTTTGCTACCTTCAATGGGTTTGGTTTCGATGATGGATACACCGGCTCGCCTAGCCCTGAGCTTGGTGTTTTTGAGTTTCCAGGCCTCCAGGTCCATGGATACGATCCTTCCCTTGTTTTCCATAAGGGCAGCCAGGTGCAGGGATTTTCCCCCGGCTCCGGCGCAGGCATCGACGACCCGCATACCGGGCTGGGCTTCCAGGGCCATGGCGACCAGCTGGGAAGAGGCATCCTGAACTTCAAAGTGCCCTTCCTTAAACAAAGGCGTGCGGAAAACATTTTTCCTTTCTTTCAGGATCAATGCATCCGGGTAGCCATTTGCCGGGTAGCTGCTGATTCCCAGCTCCTCCAACTGTTCCCTCAGCCTGGATCGACTAGTTTTCAAGGTGTTTGCCCGTAGCACAACTTCAGCGACCTGGTTCAGACTGGTGATTTCCTGTTCCCACTTTTCTCCAAGTTGCTCCTGTCCCATCTGGTCCATCCAGTCCGGTATGGACTGAAGCAAAGTTCGTTGGGTTATTTTATCCCTTTTGCGATGGATCGCTTGTGGGTTGATTCCCTTGAACTCCCGCCAATCCGGCAAAACGTTGCCCTGCATTACCCAATAGGTTCCGAACCGCTGGTAGTAATCAGCTCCCGGACTCAGGTATTCCACCAGTCGTTTCCAGCGGACGATCTCGTAGACGCTTTCCGCAATAAAGGCCCGATCCCGGGCTCCCCATTTGGGATTTGATTTTAATACGCGCTCAATCACTTTGTCGGCAAAGTGATGCTGGTCAAAAATTTCTTCCAGTGCCCTGACTACACCATTTACCGTATTTGGAAAAAGCTTCATAAGTTTTTAGCTACTTTTATGCAAATATAGGCAATTAATACCGGGGAAAATGGTATTTGACGGGATGGAGGGCTGGATCTCATAGTTTGTTTTTGCTCGAAATTTGGTATTTTTGGAGCTATGGGAGAGAAAAAATGCCCTCATTGCGGGAAATGGTCTGATTGGAACCAGAATTTATCGGATCGCTGTACCCATTGCGGAAAACCATTGGGAGGCACCGACCTGGAGTACCAGGAAAAAAGAGCGGCGCAAAAAAAAGCCAATGAAGAACAATGGGTTTTCTATATTAAGGAGACCGATAGCACGTTCGTGAAAAACATGAAAAAGGTGGGCAATTTCTTTTATACCATCTACATTGCCATCATCACGTTTCTTGCCTGGTTAATTGCCGCTTTGCCCGGATAATGCCTGTTTACAAAAACCCCTACTTTCTGCTGCCCGTCTTGTTGTTTTGGGTTAACCAGTACCTGGAACGGATCGAGGAGGTTTACTTGCCTTTTATTCATAGTTATTGGGATGACCTGCTGGCCATGCCCGTCATTCTGGGTATAACGCTACAGTTTTACCGATGGATTCACCCCCTTAAAGCGCAATTGGTTTTCTCGCCGGTGCAGGTGTTGGCGGGCTGGCTGTATGTAAGCCTGATCTTTGAATACTTGCTGCCCCGCTGGTCAGACCGGTACACCGCTGATCTCTGGGATGTTTGCTGTTATTTACTCGGATCGGTGTACTTTTACTTTTTGATCAATCGAAATAGAATCTAATCGTACTCATGGCCAGCACATTCAATGCACTTTACATTCAGTATAAGGAAGCGTTAGGCGACAGCTACCCTGCTGAGGAGGCTGAGAACCTGGTTTATTGGCTGATGGAAGCCTATCTGGGCGTAAAAAAATGGGACTTGCGTTCTCAAAAGGTGGTAGAACGTGTTCCCTCCTCCATGGAACAGGCCCTGGAAAAGCTTAAGTCCGGGTTACCCATTCAATACATCCTGGGAAAAGCCCCTTTTTATGGCAGGGAATTTCTGGTTAGTCCGGAAGTTTTAATTCCACGGCCGGAAACAGAAGAATTGGTTCACCTGATCCTGAAAAATCATTCCGGCAAAAAGCAACTTTTGGATTTGGGTACCGGGTCCGGATGCATTGCCATTTCCCTGGCATTGGACTGGAGCGAAGCTTCGGTAACCGCATTGGATATCAGTAACGGAGCACTGGCAATCGCCCAAAAGAACGCTTCGGATCTTTCCGCAACCGTTGATTTTGTAAAAGCAGACATGCTTTCCTATTCCTTGCCCCTGGGCAAGGTCGATATTCTGGTCAGCAACCCTCCCTATGTGATGGAGCAGGAAAAAGTTTACATGAAGCCAAATGTGCTGGAGCACGAACCTCATTTAGCACTGTTTGTACCCGACACGGATCCGTTGAAGTATTACAAAGCACTAATCCGTCATGCCGGCAACCATTTGGTGAAGGGGGGATACCTATATGTGGAGATCAATGAAAAATTCGGTACGGAGGTCGCCCATCTCATGGAAGTTAATGGCCTGGCGGAGGTACAGGTATACCGGGACCTTCAAGGCAAAGATCGGATCGTTTGGGGCAAAGCCTTATGAGGTTTGAATGTCCGTTCCCAACCAGAAAATGCGGTTGCTGGAGAACTCTTGCAATCCTTCGGTTACCTCCAGACTCGTTAGGTAGTTGATAGGAAATAGATGGGTGGTTACGGAAGATTGATGTTCCACAAATTGCCCCTCCTCTCCCAGAACCTGAAGGGAGCAGGCGGGCAGCCATTTTTTAATACTTCCTTGCTTTGCGGGGAAATATCGAAAGCCATTATGGAAAAAGACAATGTCCAGGTCTTTCAAATAGGGTTCGAGCTGGGAATGATCCTGGGGATCGTGAGGGAGGATATTGACAGCGCTATGTCCGGATTGGGTCAGGTACTCAAGGGATGCGGAGAGAAATTGGTCGGCAGGGACCGTTATGAAATCCACAGGGAACTGTTCCTCGCCTAGCTGTGGATTATCCCGCTGAAATTTCTGAGAAGCCACAATAACATCTACTTTGATGCCCAATGAAAGCACCTTTAGCGCACTTTCCTCGGTTACCAAAATGGTCGGGACCCACTCCAGAAGGGGCTGAAGGTGCTGAAAATCCCAACCTGTTTGGCTTACTATTAAAAGGGCGGGTTCCTGTTTTTCTTTAACAAAGTGATGGGAGGACATGATCGGGATCGGATTTCTCGTTGGTTAAGCAACTGGATTGGACAACAGTTTTATATTTTTCAAAATAGTCAAACTTTTTAAAAAAAAAATCAAGATGAACCGGTTCTTCATTTAAACTTCATTTTAATGTATTTACTTCACTTTTAATTTAGAACAAGTTGTACCTGAATAGTGAGTTTTCAGGTGTTTTTTTTGATAAATTTAAAAAATCAAATATTTTAATTCTATTTACATGAAAAACTTACTATTTTTATTTATACTTTTATTCTCGCTAAGTGCTGCTTTTGGGCAATCAGGTGAAAATAAAGCAAAGGAAATCCCTGTTGTGGAGAAAGCAAAATCAAGCGGATCACAAAAAGGCATAAGTATCAGTAGTGCTGCAAGGAGGCGAAGTTTGGTGAATAAAAATGTGGGTAGTAGGGGTGAAACTTCTTCTGACAATTCAAAGGCGAACAAGGGGTCGGAAATTTCAGGTAAAGCAAGGAGCCAAACGCCTTCTGAAATTGGTAGACCATCCGGTATGGGAAGGCCATCCATCAGAGTTCCTGCCGCCAGGCCCACACCACCGGTGGTTAGGCCTACTACTCCGAGACCCAATTCACCAGCTCCAAAGGGGAAACCCACCATTCCTTCAGTGCCCGGTAAGCCTGGAGGGATGTAAAAAACTGGTATTTTTTATAGCTATGTATTAGGAAAAAGGGCGTGATGAGAGAAGGAAGTTTCTATCGATTTTTTGTTTTGATCTTAGTGTTTTTTTTGATCCTGACCCAGGGGTTTGCTCAAGAGAAGGATTCCATTCAATCTACGCAGCCAACGGTATATGATTTTATCATTCTGAATGGTAAGGTAAATAACCGATTTGCATTTATGGGTAGGGATTTTGGTAGAAAAATTCCTTCGGCAAATTTGGGGCTGATGTATTTTTTTAACAATGGTTGGTACGTAAATGCTTCCGTTTTTACGTTTTTGGAATCGGACATTCCCATCCAATATGCCCTTACTTCGGGCTATCAAACTGATTTGTCACCGATCACTGACCTGGACATAAGTTATTCTCAATTTTTAGTTCCGGGAGAGAGTAAGGTCGCCGGGATTCAAAACATGGGAGTTCTACAGGGCAGGTTTGGGCTTGACTGGAATTACCTGTATTCTACTATTGGAGTACAGGGGCTTTTTAATGAAACCCCAGATTTGTTTCTCACTTCAAGGCATTCCAGGTATTTCGAGTTTGACCAAAAATTGCTTAAGGTTTTTACAGTTTCATTCGAACCCTCATTTTCCTTCACCTTTGGAACCAGCAGGTTTTATTATTTAGGAGGATATGAAGTAAGTGATACTGAAAAAAACGAAGCGATTGAGAATTTCAATTTGTTAAGCTGGGAAATCGAATTCCCGTTAAATGTTGAATGGAATAATTGGATGATCGAATTCCAGACAAGGTATATTATCCCGCAAAATCTTCCAGATTTTGACGAATCTGTATCCGGATTCGTTTTTGGTAGTCATTTAATTTATACCATACCGATAAAAAAAGCAAAATAATATGAGGGTGCTGTTAGTTGAAGACGAGAAGTTGTTGGCCGATGAATTTTTGTTTTATCTGGAAAAGGATCAAGTCATATGTGATTGGGCTTCCGATTATGCAAACGCTTCAGAAGCGCTTGCGGTTAATGAGTATGACTTTGTTTTTTTGGATTTGGGGTTGCCAGATGGAGATGGCCTGGACCTATTGTCAGAAAGCAAAAAACATCAAAAGCATGCACTTATCATCATATTGACTGCAAGGTCGGACATCAAAGACCGGGTGAAGGGTTTGGAAATGGGAGCAGATGATTACCTCTCGAAACCTTTTTCCTTTCTGGAATTAAAAGCCAGAATGCAGGCGATACTCAGGAGAAAAAGCGGCTGGAATAAAGAGGAAATCAATATTGGCGGCTTTATACTTGACCTGGATAGTTGGACGGTGAGGTATCAGGCGGAAAAAATAGTTTTGACCAAAAAGGAATTTAGTCTTTTGCATTTTTTGCTCTTGCATTCAAACAGAGTGATTAATCGTTTCCAGCTGGCAGAACATATTTGGGGAGACCATCTGGAAGATGATTACCAGTCCAATTATATTGATGTACATATCAAAAACATCCGGAAAAAGTTGGGGAATTTTGCTTCGGTGGATTGGCTCGAAACGGTTCGAGGGGTCGGTTACAAGATCAAAACCTGATCTGATATGTACCTGTCCACCAAAATGTTGTTATACAATCTCCTGGCGAAGGGGATCATTTTACTTTTCTTTTTAATGACAGGGCCTTTCTTGTTAAAATATTTTGCTCTAATGGATATTGATGCAGAATTAAAGGATAAGAGAGATCAGATTCTTGCCATTATTAGGGAGGATGGAATGGAGGAGTTTTTTGTAGGTAACGATTCTCCCGGTGGTTTTGGAAGCTACAATATTCTGAAAGAAGAATATGTCCTATTGGAGAGATTGGAAGATCCCTTTCTCTTGGATAGTATTTTCAATGAAGAACGAATTTTGGACAAGGTTACGGTATCCTACCGGGTTTGTGCCTACGTTTTTTCTTTTGAAGATGAAACGTACCTGATGGAAATAGGGAAGAGTCTCGAAACCATAAACCGGATTTTTGATTTACTATTCAGGATTATTATTTTCTTATTGTTGGCTTTTCTGGTGCTATCTTTTTTTCTAGATACGATTTTTAGTAAATGGCTCATACAGCCCTTTAGGAAAATAATTAGAGATAAGATTGCTCATATAAATGAACCTCAGCAGTTTAAGCATGAACCCGTTAAAACCTCTACCAAGGATTTTAGGCTATTGGACGATTCAATTAGCCATATGATGTGGAGGATACAAAAGGCCTTCAATCAGGAGCGGGTTTTTATTTCTCATGCTTCTCACGAGCTTAAAACACCCGTATCGATTTTACAAACCAAAATAGAGGCTTTTTTTGGGGATGAGACGCTAAACGAACGTGAAATGGAACGGTTGATGGATATGCAACAGACCATTCAAAAGTTAAAAAAGATAATCAATTCCCTGCTGCTTCTATCCAAAGTAAATAATGCGCAATATTTAAAAACAGAAACGGTCCCCCTTCATGAATTAGTACAAGAACTCTTCGAAGAATGGGAACCTTTAGCAGAAGACAGAAATCTTGAATTAAACCTGGAAATTCGAGATGAATTCGACGCTAAGTCTTCCAATGGTTCCCTTTGTCACATTATGATCCAGAATGCCTTGTCAAACGCAATGAAATATTCTTATAAGGGGTCGACCATAAAGTTGGTTGGCATATTAGGTCCGGACGAATACCAGCTATCGGTCCTAAACGAAGGGCCTGCGATTTCAGATGAACTGATGGATCAGGTAGCCTCTGGATTGGTGTTTTTAAAAGACGCTAAAAAAGAAAGTTCGGGATATGGTTTGCAGATAATTTATAGGATTGCTTCTTTTTTAGGAGTAGGCGTTCGGGTGGAGTCTAATTCCTCTGGCACCAAATTTATTTTTTGTTTTCCGGTAACGTAACAGATAAACGACACCTGGTTTTTTCCAGAAATTAGACAAGGCTTCACGTTAACTTCATTTTAAGCCCATATACTTGTAATGTAAAAACTTAAACTTTTATAACGATGAAAAAATTTAATTTTAAATCAGGGATGGCAGCTTTCCTTTTATTGAGTGTGTTGGTTAGCTGTAATGATCAGGATGACGTTATGGACGGAAACGCCAGGTTGAGTGTTTCTCTTATTGATGCCCCGGCAGATTATGATGAGGTCTGGGTAGAGGTTTTAGCTTTAGAAGTCCAGCCCAACGGTATCGATGAGACAGATGAATCAGGTTGGATCAGCATTGAGAATGAATCGGAGGAAAAGAAGATTGACCTTTTGACGCTGACAGGAGGCAATGCCCTACAATTAGGCACCGAAGAAATTCCCGCGGGATATATTTCTCAGATCCGATTAATTTTGGGAGATGATAATTATCTCATTCAAGATGGCACTAAAATAGACCTGACTACACCAAGTGCTCAGCAAACCGGTTTAAAACTTCAGCTTAACCAGGAGCTGTTGGCTGGAATTCAGTACGATCTTATATTGGATTTTGATGCCGCTCAATCAATTGTAAAGGCAGGAAATTCGGGCCAGTATATCCTTAAACCAGTGCTTAGAGTTGTGGCAGAAGGTAAGGCAAGTATTAAAGGAAATGTAATGCCATTGGAGGCATCAGCAGCCGTCTATGGTATCAAAGAGGGGGACACCTTAGCTACTTTTACCGATGATAAAGGAGACTTTATCCTTAAGGGCCTGGATCAGGGTGAATACAGGGTGGAAATTCATCCTGTGGTTCCCTATTTGGGAGATACGTTGTTCAGTGTACCGACTTCATTGGGAGAGATTACCCAGCTAGACCCGGTTGAATTGACTGTAGAGGAGGAGTAATTTGAACAGGAAATGAGTAATATTTGCCCAGCTCAAAAATTTCTTTTGGGCTGGGCTTTTTTTGTTTTTTGGCAAGACTTGGTATATTTTGTCATATTTGTACTTAGTTTTGGTTCGTGATAACCTACTGTTTTATTCAACTAAACGTATAAAACCATGCCCATTTCCCAACCGATTAACTTTGCCAAGTGGATAGAAGAAAACCGTCACCTGCTAAAGCCACCCGTGGGCAATCAGCAGCTATATCTGGATAACGATGATTTTATTGTCATGGTCGTCGGCGGACCCAATGCCCGAAAAGACTACCATTACAATGAAGGGGAAGAGTTTTTTTACCAGGTGGAAGGGGATATCACCCTAAAAATAGTGGATGATGGCCAAATGAAGGACATTTCCATCCGGGAAGGAGAGGTTTTTTTGTTACCACCACGGACCCCACACAGCCCTCGCCGGCCAGCCAATACGGTGGGCCTGGTGATCGAGAGGTACCGAAAGCCGGGGGAGAAGGACGGATTCCTTTGGTTTTGTGAAAACTGCGGACACAAACTTTACGAGGAATTTGAACCCATTACCGATATCGTCAATCAATTACCCCCAATCATGGAGCGGTTTTGGGCCAATCCGGCCCATACTACCTGTGATGAATGTGGTACCGTCATGCAGAAGTAACCTGGTAAATTTCTTTTCTTCACCCTTCCACAGGAATTCCTATCGCCGAACCAATGGGACCACCAACCTATGAATTGACCTTGGATTTTGCCAAAGAAATGGACGAAAAGGATCCATTGAAAGGCTTCCGAAAGCAGTTTTTTCTACCAAAGAAAAAGGGCAAAACGGCTTTGTATTTTTGTGGCAATTCCCTGGGTCTGCAACCCCGGGCGGTTTCCGCGTATATTGCAAAAGATCTGGAAAAATGGGCAGCCAAAGGAGTGGAAGGGCATTTTGAAGGAGAAGTGCCCTGGGTGGATGCTCGCAAGCCTTCCAAAGGCCAACTTGCCGCCTTATTGGGAGCTACCAGGGAGGAAGTGGTAGCCATGAATAGTTTGACGGTTAACCTGCATTTATTGCTTGTTTCCTTCTATAGACCCGAGGGAAAGAAGTATAAAATCCTTACGGAATCCGGTGCCTTTCCTTCCGATCAGTATGTTTTGGAGTCTCAGTTAAAGTATCATGGCTATGATCCGGAGGAAGCGCTATTGGAAATTTCCGCCCGGCCCGGCGAATATTTGCTAAGAACGGAGGATATTCTTCAGAAGATACGGCAGCATAAAGATGAATTGGCACTGCTCATGATGTCTGGGGTGCAGTATTATACCGGTCAGTGTTTTGACATGGAGGCCATAAGCCGGGAAGCGGGACGATATGGCATAACGGTAGGGCTGGATCTGGCGCATGCCATTGGAAACGTGCCCTTATCCCTGCACGACTGGGGGGTGGATTTTGCCACCTGGTGTAGCTACAAATACCTGAATGCCGGCCCTGGCAATGTGTCTGGAATTTTTGTTCATCAGAAGCATGGTGACGACCCTGAAATTCCCCGGTTTGCAGGATGGTGGGGTTATCTGGAAGAGAGGCGCTTTGAGATGAAAAAGGGATTTCTGCCCATGCAAGGGGCGGACGGCTGGCTTTTGAGCAATGATCCGATTTTAGGCCTTGGGGCACTACAGGCTTCACTGGATATCTTTTCTGCAGCCGGTTTGGAAAATATATGGGCCAAGTCCGAACTATTGACAGGCTATATGGAGTTTGTAATCCGTGAAACAATAGGTAGCCGGGAGGAGTTACATATAATAACTCCTTCAAAACCAGTGGATAGGGGTTGCCAATTGTCAGTTCTAATTCCCAAAGGAGGTAAAGAAATGGTTGAAAAATGGACGGAGAATGGCGTAGTGGCGGATTGGAGAAATCCAAATGTAGTTCGCCTGGCTCCGGCACCTCTTTATAATACCTTTCAGGAAGTGTTTGCCTTCAGTAACATTTTGAAAGCATCGTTGACCTGAATGAAGAACAAGTCCAAAACCTATTAAAAATATGAATGAAAAAATAGACCTATTGGGGGCGGGATTAATTGGTTCCCTCTTGGCAATCTACCTTAAAAAACGAGGGTTAGATGTGTCCATATATGAGAAAAGAAAAGACTGGCGGCAGGTTAATGCTTCCGGAGAGGGACGTTCCATTAATATGGCTCTAAGTTACCGGGGGTGGAAAGCCCTGGAAAAAGCCGGCATAAAAGAGAAAGTACTTCCCCACATACAGCCCATGCATGGGAGAAGAATTCATGACGAGCACGGCAATACGTTCTTCCAGCCCTATGGCAAAGAAAACCAAGCCATCTATTCGATCAGCAGAAATTCGTTTAACAAAATTTTGCTGGATGAAGCGGAGGCCCTTGGTGCCAAGCTCCATTTTGAACACAAAGTAGAGCGGGTAAATGTAGGCACCAGGGAAGTGACCTTTAGTTTGGCGGATGGAGCTCCCAAAAGCATACAGACGGAAGTACTGATCGGCTCCGACGGTGCCTATTCATCGCTCAGAAATGCCTTTCAAAGTCAACTTCGATTCAACTTCAGCCAACAATACATTTCCCACGGGTACAAAGAGCTAAGCATCCCGCCTACACCGGAAGGGGAATTTGCCATGGATCCCAACGCCCTGCATATCTGGCCGAGAGGCAAATTCATGCTGATCGCGCTGCCCAATCAGGATAAATCGTTTACCTGCACCTTGTTTTTGCCCTTCGAAGGCTATAAAGTCAGCTTCGAAAACATTCACGATGATCAGGATATCCTTCAGGTTTTTAAAACGCATTTTAATGATGCCCAGGCGTTGATGCCCAACCTGGTACGGGATTTTAATAGCAATCCTACTTCCGCATTGATTAACACGGAATGTTATCCCTGGACGGAAAACAACACCTTGCTAATCGGCGATGCGGCCCACGCCATGGTGCCTTTTTACGGACAGGGGATGAACTGTGGGTTTGAAGATTGCTTTATTCTGGATGGGTTGTTGGAAAAGTACGGGACCTTCTCCTGGGATTTGGTGTTTGAAAAGTTTCAGAAAGGACGTAAGCCCGACACGGATGCCATTTGCCAGTTGGCGATGGATAATTTTGTCGAAATGAGTGATAATGTAGCCGATCCAAAATTTCTTATCCGCAAGAAAATTGAAGCCCGGCTTTACGAACTATACCCGAAGGAGTGGGTGCCATTGTACAGCATGGTTACCTTCTCTGACATGAAGTATTCCGAAGCCTATGCCATCGGCAAAATCCAGGAAAAGGTAATGGATCAGGTCATGAGTGATCCTCTAATCACCCAAAACTGGGACCGGCTGGATTATGAAGACATCCTTCAAAAGGTAGAAGTGGCAGGAGCGGTCTGACTGTAGTTTTACGTTAAAATAGGGGGAACCATATAAGAAATATAAGGGCATGTGAGGGATAACGATCGCCCTTATATTTACTTAAATACCTTAT
>NZ_WNKF01000051.1 GCF_010119225.1 Cyclobacterium roseum
TCTAGTGTTATGTTAACCGTAAATTGACGGATAAAGCCGTCTTAGTTTTATTCTTGATTCTTTTGTGGTAAACTGCCAATTTATCTTACTGTTTTTATTATTACGGTCATTTTGCCAAGCTGCAATCTCACGGGTTATTTCGTCCATAGAGGACATATGTCTACTGAGACATTGTCCATTTAAAACATGAAGTTCTATTTCCGCCATATTGAGCCAGCTACCATGTTTGGGTGTGAACACAAATTCAAATCGATCCCAGATCCGTTTGGCTTCCTGAGGTTCAAAGGTTTCATATAGTGACGATGCCGCATGTGTTTTAAAATTATCCATCACTAACGTGATTTTCTCTGCATTTGGGTAGAGTTGGTCTGCAATTCTCTTGATCAATTTTGCCCAGTCTTGTTTCTTTTTAAAATGAGTAACCTCAACCATCCTTTTCCCTTTAAGTGGCTCATTGACCATGAATATATTAACCATCCCATGCCTGATGTATTCATAATCTACTCTTGTTTCCCTACCTGATGCCATGGGAACGGATTTTCGGGCATCTGAAATGAGTTGCTTCGGGGATTCATCCATGCAAACCACGGGTCTGCTTTCATCGTAAGGCCTCTTATAAACGTCCAGGACTTCTTCCATACTGGCTACAAAGGCACTGTTCTTATCCGGTGGTATCACCCATCCTTTTACTTTCCAAGGCTTAAGTTCATTTTTTTTAAAGTGTTACCTACGGCCACATACGAAATACTATCCACGTAATTAAGTTCAACCATTTTGTCGGCCAAAAGCCTCAAAGACCATTTGGCATATCCTGTAGGTGGTTCACTACAACAAAGCTGTACAAGCTTGGCTTCTACTTCTCCATCTATTTTTTTCTCATAAACTCGAGCACTTGGCTTACGCTCCAAAGCTCCTTCTAAACCTTCTTCCACAAACCGCTTTTTTATCCTGTCTATTGTTCGCATTCCTATTTTCAGAACCTTACTAATCTGCTCATTGGTGATCTTTTCGGCATACTCGCCTTCATCACAATTTAATAATACATAAGCAGTGCGAAAGGTGTGGGAGCTATGTGAACCTTTATTTATAATAGCCATAAGTTCTTCCACTTCATCTTTCAATAATTTAATAACATACCTTTTCATAGTTTTTTTTAAAGGTATGCAATTATTACGTCATATCATAGTTAACTTAACACTAGT
>NZ_WNKF01000052.1 GCF_010119225.1 Cyclobacterium roseum
TCGCTTAAGTGATTCCCAACTGCTTTTCTTCACCACCAACTGGTACTTTCCTTTGACCCCCTTCTGGTATGTCGGGACAAATGAATGTCCCAGCAGTTCGAAGTTAGAAGGTCTTCGGATGCCACTTTTCTCCCTGTTGATGGGCAACCTGAGTTTGTCCCTCAAAAAGAGGTAAATCTCGTTACCCACCTTTCTGGCCTCCTTCTTTGACTTGGTGTAGATGCTGAAATCATCGGCATACCGTACGTAATTCAGGTTTCGCCTGTCCAGTTCCTTATCCAGCACATCCAAAAGGATATTGCTCAAAAGGGGGCTGAGCGGGGAGCCCTGAGGAACGCCTTTTCTACGCCTGTGCAGTTTTCCGTTGATCTGGATGGGTGCACGCAGCCATTTCCGCCTGCCTGCCGCAGGCAGGGATAAGCCTTAAGGTTGTCGGACATTTTACCCGTTGGTAGATGAACTGTAGCAGGATCGTGTGGTCTACCTCGTCGAAAAATCCCTTCAGGTCGATGTCCACTATATCCTGATAGCCATCGTTGATGTTTTTCAGGGCTTGTGTTACCGCCTTATGGATGTTCTTCTCGGGGCGGAAGCCATAGCTGTGATCCTCGAACGTGAGTTCGTACTTGATCATCAGCACCTGGCTGACAGCTTGTTGCAGCCACCTTTCCACTGTGGTGGGACCCCCCAGCAATCTGGTCTTTCCGTTGCTCTTGGGGATTTCAACCCCCTTGATAGGTTTCGGTACATACGTATGGTTCAGGATGGATGTGGCAATCCTGTCCCTGTTGTTTTCCAGATAGGAAAACAATTCGGTGACCTTCATGCCGTCCACCCCTGCCGAACCTTTGTTCCGCACTACCTGTCGGTAGGCTTTGTAGAGGTTCTTACGGTTGAGTACTTTTTCTATCATAATAAATCTGTTAACCCTGTCCGCTTAAGATGAGGCTGCCCCAATACGGTGCTCCCCATCGAACCTGCCTACCGGCAGGCAGGTTTGGACGTAATCCAGCGTTCAGTCCTTCGCTACCCAGTGAGACCTCTGTAGCTCTTACAGCTCGTTCCCGGTAACTATTATGACCTCGGCTGACTTCTTGGCCCATAGAAACCGAATCTATTCCAAGATCTCCCCAGGTAAGGGCATATTCCTTCCCCCAATATCC
>NZ_WNKF01000053.1 GCF_010119225.1 Cyclobacterium roseum
TTGCATTCTCCGCTCAACATGTCAATGAACTTTCTGATCTCCTAATGTGATCAATGGTTATTCCATTTTGAATAATAAAGTAATGAACCTTTTGCTCATTAAATTTTCTACTTAAGTAGAGGATAACGATTGCCTGCCATCAGACAGGGATTCGAACCGTTGACCCTCCCGACTGTGTCGGGATGCTCTAGACAGCATTCTTTGTTTTTACAAAACTCCTTGTGAGTTCTATCTTTGTGGAGGATAACGCCTGCCTGCCGTCAGGCAGGGATTCGAACCGTTGACCCTCCCGACTGTGTCGGGATGCTCTAGACAGCATTCCTTGTTTTTACAAAACTCCTTGTGAGTTCTATCTTTGTGGAGGATAACGGATTCGAACCGTTGACCCCCTGCGTGCAAGGCAGGTGCTCTAGCCAGCTGAGCTAATCCCCCTGATTTTCTATTTCCCGGTTTCGAACAGCTGACCCTCCCGACATAAGTCGGGATGCTATAGACAGCTGAGCTAATCCCCCTGATTTTCTATCTCCCGGTTTCGAGCCGCTGACCCTCCCGACATAAGTCGGGATGCTATTGACAGCTGAGCTAATCCCCCTGATTTTTTATCTCCTCGGTTTCGACCAGTTGACCCTCCCGACATAAATCGGGATGCTATAGACAGCTGAGCTAATCCAAAACTGGGTTGCTAAATAAAGTGGGCCTGCGTGGACTCGAACCACGGACCTCTACATTATCAGTGTAGCGCTCTAACCACCTGAGCTACAGGCCCCTAATACATAAATCAATGAAGTAGCAGGTAAGACAGAAAAATAATCCTGATTCCAGAAAGGAGGTGTTCCAGCCGCACCTTCCGGTACGGCTACCTTGTTACGAC
>NZ_WNKF01000054.1 GCF_010119225.1 Cyclobacterium roseum
TACTACCCCCATCAGCCTTTGTCCTGCCATTAACTCCAGACTTGGATGGAACCAACTAAATCTAAAAAAACCGTATATTGCAGAAAAAGACGAACTTATGTCAAAAAAAGGTTTGATTCATAAAACAATTGAAACATTGGAAAAACTGCCAGAAGACAGTATTCAAGAAATTGCTGACTTTGCGGAGTTTATGTTGAAAAAAAATGAAGAACAAATCCTTCAAAAAGGAATAGAAACAATGGTCAGCGAATCCGATAGTTTTGCTTTTCTGCAGGATGAGGAAGATTTATATAATGAGGATGATTTAAAAGAAAAATACTGATGCAGCAGGGAGATATCATTTTGATCCCTTTTCCATTCACCGATCTGACAGGCAGTAAAAAGCGCCCTGCGTTGATACTGATTGTTGGAATTTTAGACATCACTGTAAGCTTTATCTCTACGAAGCTACACTGGCAGGAACCGGCCGATATACTACTATACCCAAATTCAATAAATGGACTTAAGAAACCTTCACTCGTAAGAATAGGAAAGATGGCCACAATCGATAAATCCTTGGTAATAGGGAAATTGGGAAACCTTAATCTTAAAGAAATTAAGGTGTTGCATAAAAAGTTGATTCATATTTTTGAAATTAAAATAAATTAACCCTTAACAAATCCAAGAATAAGCCCAATAAAAGCTCAATCACCAAAGTAACAACCAAAAATAAGTCTCTTAACCCTTAACAAATTCCTAATCAAGGCCAACAATCACCCAGCGGAACAAAGTCTTGTTACTGCAATAAAAACCTAAATTCCGCTCCTTAACCCATCACAGCATGCCTTTTTAGGCTGATTTTCAGTCCGATAAGCTCAGGTACCCAT
>NZ_WNKF01000055.1 GCF_010119225.1 Cyclobacterium roseum
TCTCCGGTAATACCGTGACCGTTAATCCATCCGTATCCAAATCCCCCTTGCCAAGGGGGTAAGGGGGATTTTTAGGGAGTGGAAAATCGATCGATAAATATAATTTAGACTCTTAAAACCAATTTTTAAAGAAGAAATCCTGGACTTTTAATCTATTATGATTAAATTTTTTCATGCGATATGTCCCTTACAACAAGAATTTGAAAGAATTCTCAAGAGAATTGAGGTCTCATTCTACTCTTTCCGAAGTTTTACTTTGGCAAAAGCTAAGAGCAAGTCAATTTCGAGGGTATGCTTTCAACCGGCAAAAACCATTGGGAGATTTTATTGTGGACTTCTATTGCAGGAAACTTAAATTGGTAATCGAGATTGATGGGGATAGCCACTTTTATGCTGAATCTGTTGTTGAAGATCAAAGAAGGCAATTAATATTAGAAAAAATGGGTTTATGTTTTCTAAGATTTTTGGATAGCGAAGTTAAGAAATCCATGCCTTTTGTTCTTCAGGAAATTGGAGCATTTATGGATGATTGGGAAGTAAAAAATGGTGGTTCCAGAACGGATTTTTAAGCATCTAAATGACTCGAAAAAATCCCCCTTGCCCCCTTAAAAAGGGGGAATTGCTAAAATGTCTGTTTAAAGTTGAATTGGAGCCATTTCAACGGACTGAGATAGCTCTCCGGTAATACCGTGACCGTTAATCCATCCGTATCCAAATCCCCCTTGCCAAGGGGGTAAGGGGGATTT
>NZ_WNKF01000056.1 GCF_010119225.1 Cyclobacterium roseum
GGACAAAGCTACACCAATAGCAGTGCGACGGTACCGGCTCTTTATCAGACGGAGCGAAGTTCACCAGCGCAAGTGTTTGATTATGCAGTACCTGTTGCGAACGGAACCTACCAGGTGATTCTCCACTTTGCGGAGATCTACTGGGGGGCAAACGCTGGCGGTGCCGGTGGCACAGGCAAGCGGGTATTTGATGTAAGCCTTGAGGGCGAGCAAGTACTGGATGGCTTGGATATCAATGCGGAAGTGGGAGCGCAGACGGTGTTGACCCAATCCTTTGAATTGACGGTGACCGATGGGGAGTTGAATATGAACTTTACTTCGTTAGGCGGAGTAAATCAGCCGAAGCTATCTGCCTTTGAGATTCTCGGAACCAATGAGCCGCCTGTAGCCGAAGCATCTGCGGATAAAACTTCGGGAACTGCTCCGCTGACGGTTAACTTCACTGGAGAGAACAGCAGCGATGCGGAAGGTGCGGTGAGCTACTTCTGGGAATTCGGTACGGGAGCTACTTCCACGGAAGCGAATCCGGCATATACCTTCACAGAAGCAGGGGATTACGAAGTGACCTTGACGGTGAC
>NZ_WNKF01000057.1 GCF_010119225.1 Cyclobacterium roseum
CCACAGATATTTCCACCAATGCAGGGGATATCAGCACCCTAAATACGGAAGTGTCCCAAAATACAACTGATATCTTAGTCAATGCTACCAACATTGCATTGAAGGAAAACAGCGCCAACAAATCCACCGACGGAACCCTGGCAGACGGTACGGACACGAAGTTCCCTACCGAGAAAGCAGTGAAGACCTATGTGGACGGGGAAGTAGCCACAATCAATACGGCGGCAGGAGCCATCCAAACCGAACTGGATGCTACCCAGAGCGGAGCCGGACTGGGAACAGACGGAAGTTTTACGGCCAATACCACATCGAATTTCCTCACCACCGCCACCTCACTGAAAGATTCAGATGATAAATTGGATGCCCAGGTAAAGACCAATGCTACTGATATTTCCACCAATGCAGGGGACATCAGCACCCTAAATACGGAAGTGTCCCAAAACACAACTGATATTTCTGCCAATGCCACCAACATTGCATTGAAGGAAAACAGTGCCAACAAATCCACCGACGGAACCCTGGCAGATGGTA
>NZ_WNKF01000058.1 GCF_010119225.1 Cyclobacterium roseum
AGCCCCGGGTAAGCCGACAAGGGAGGCGCAGCCCGGGGTAGTCGCGGTCTTGCGCTCCCTGCATTGGCTATTCAGCCGCTCAATAGTGAAGGCAGCTTGCCGCCAATGCCCGGGATGGTTCTGTTTCAGGTTGACGCAGATGGCAGGACAAAGGCTGATGGGGGTAGTAAACGCCAATTCCTTCCGTACTTTTGGCTTGATCCAAAAGTACCAAACCTGCCTACCGGCAGGCAGGAGATCAAGACAAAAAAATCCTTCCCCCCGCAATCCTCCCACGCGGCCCGGTTTTGTGCCGGCCTGCCCGCTTCTTTCAATCGTAGACGTTCGATCAAAATTAGCCGATGCTTCGAAAATCGGTTCCTGGCAAAAAGTACGGACTCATACATCAGCGGACAACCAGCTCCTTAACCCTTAACAACCAGGCTTGAATCCAAAGTAACGGCTGACTGCCAGGTAGCCACGATGAATACCTCAGCCGGATTCGAACATAACCAACACGATTGGACCTAAATTGTATGGTAGCC
>NZ_WNKF01000059.1 GCF_010119225.1 Cyclobacterium roseum
GGGGCTAGTGATATTTCGCCCCGTCGGGGCTTGGTTCCGGATACCTATGTTATAGAAGTAGTTAGACCAGCTACCATACAATTTAGGTCCAATCGTGGTGGTTATGTTCGATACGTGCAAGGCTTTAGGGTCTGGCCTTTGTGCATTTGGTGCTGGCGGTGGATTCAACGGTGGTGGTTAAGGGTTAACAGGCTGGAATTCGGCTGAATAATTGAAACGGCCATTTAGGCAGTATGGCTGGTTTCGGGCTCAACCGTGGTGGTTAAGGGTTAAGCAATTGTATCATCCCATCATCACACCATTCCTTAGTCCCTCAGTCTCCCCCTCTCTAAGTCTTAATCCGGTGGTTTACGGTTAACTGGCTCGTTATCGGCTGGGCTTTAGGGTCTGGCCTTTTTGCGTTTGGGGCTGTTTTTGGGATTTAGGTGCGGTAGTAATGCTTGTTCCTGGCATGCCTCCCCCTCCTGTTTTAGGAGGGGGCCCGGGGGGAGGTCACAAACGTGCCCGGGCATTGGCGG
>NZ_WNKF01000005.1 GCF_010119225.1 Cyclobacterium roseum
CCGCTAGCGTTCATCCTGAGCCAGGATCAAACTCTCCATTGTAAAGTTTGTGTGGCGTTTCTCCTGATAGAACTTATCATCCTACCCGAATCTACACCTTGTTGTTTCCGTGGCTCGAAGAAATTATTTCTGTTTTTAATATCTCGTCTGACAATACTTCAAAGAACTTATTCCGAAATTAATCGCCCCCTTTCGAAGCAATCTTTTCCGGCTTGTCCATCCAAATTCAGACCCTTTTTAGAAGTCCGCTTTTCGTTTGGGTTTGCAAAGGTAGTAGAAAATTCGACCCTGGCAAAATGTTTTTTATCTTTTTTTTAGCAACTTTCAACTTCTCATCCCTTCCTTTCGTCGCTCCCCCCGTTTGGGATCACAAAGATGACCCGTTTTTTTGAGCTGGCAATGGATTTGGTGAAATTTTTTAGATAAATTTTCAAACTACTTCCCATACTTATTAGAGAAGACTGTGACCTCGCCAGGATTCAAACCTGGAACCTCTTGAGCCGTAATCAAGTGCTCTATTCAATTGAGCTACGAGGCCATTTCCTTTTAACGGAAGGCAAAGGTAAACAATATCAATAATATTACAAAGCGACATTAGCAGGAAAGAATCAATACCACCCAATTATTAATTTAAGAATTATTAAGATGAATAACATTCCAAATCAAGCAAGATTTCCTAATTTAGCCGATCAATTGAAAAAATAATCATTGTTTTCATGAAAAGACTTACCCTAATTTCCATCGTATTCCTATTCACTTTTCAACTTCAGGCCCAACAAGGAGAGCGAACCCCTATAGGTGGCAGGCCGAACATTAAAGGAGACTTGTTTTTGGATTTTGGATTTAATTTACTTAACAATCGGCCAGAGGATCTGAATACCCGATTTATAGCATCACGTGTCGTCAATATCTATTACCAAACCCAGATTCCTTTAGGCGCTAATTCCGGATTTACGTTCAATCCCGGGTTGGGATTTGGATTGGAAAAGCTGGCGTTTCAGGATAACCAAACCCTGATACCCGACCCAGCCAAGGGACCCAATTCCAGTCAACTGGTGTCGATCTCAGAAATTTATGGAGAAAACATACGGGTATCCACCAATACCATGGCAATCAACTATTTTGATATACCCATTGAAATCCGGTATCATGCCAACAAAGAAGATTACAACAACGGCTTCCGCGCAGCCATCGGAGGGAAATTTGGCCTGCTTTACAATGCCCACTCAAAAATAGGCGTAACCAATAGTGATGGTCTGGAACAAAAAGTCAAAAACAGTCAGGAATATGGCCTGAGTCCGATCCGTTATGGTGTATACACGCGATTAGGATTTCCAGGATTCAATCTATGGGGCTACTATGGACTAAATGGTCTGTTCGAAGAGGAACAAGGACCCTTTGGTACCGAGACCACCCAATTTAATTTCGGAGTATCAGTGGCTTTATTCTAAATAAAGGTATCTTCAAAAAAAGAATTAAAGCAGGTTTAGCTACTAAACCTGCTTTTTTTATGCCATTAATAAAGAATAGAAAACAAAAAAATTAATCCCAAAACCCAAGGCAAAACCGGCATACACTTCATTTGGCTTATGAGCATTGAGGTATAATCTCGCCGTCCCTACCAGCCCGCTAATAGAAATAATCAACAGCAGGTAATAGAACATAGGCGTAGAATAAAACCTAACGGAAAGCACTGCCACCAGTGCTACCCAACCTCCCAGTGCCGTCTGATGGGCACTTATCTTCCAAAAATAAGTAACAATCGTCAATACCAGCAGGCTAATGCTGACCATAGCAAGTGTGGTAATCAACAGTTGGTCTACATTGAGTTTCCAGTAAAAGAAACCGGAGGTCATGGCATAGAATACCGTAACCAGTGTAAAAGGTAGCAGCCTGTCCTTTCTGTCCGGTAGATGATAGCTATGGATTAAGGTGGATATTCGCATGCCCGCCAATCCCAGGACGGGGATGAGAAAAGTCGTGAATCCAATCAGCAAGGAGATGGACCATTTGGCTTCTCCAGGGACCATCGTCGCTTCCGGGACAATGTAAAATAAAGTAAGTACCATTAATGAGGGAATCACCAGCGGTTGGAAAACCACTGAAATCCCCATTGCCAGTTTTCTACACACGTTATAACTCCTTTCTTAACCTTGCCACGGGTATCTGCAATTGCTCCCTATATTTGGCTACAGTCCGTCGGGCAATATTATATCCTTTCTGATTCAACAATTTAACCAGCTTATCGTCTGATAGGGGGCGTTTCTTATCTTCCCCTTCTACCAGTTTGTTGAGAACGCTCTTCACTTCGCGATTGCTGACATCCTCTCCCCCGTCTGTGGTAGCGATCCCCTCTGAGAAGAAATATTTCAGGGGAAAAACACCAAACTCGGTCTGTATGGACTTACTATTGGCTACTCTGGAAACAGTGGATATATCCATGTCAATTTTCTCAGCGATATCTTTTAGGATCATCGGCCGTAGTTTTGTCTCATCTCCATCCACAAAAAACTCTTTCTGGTAATCCATAATCGCCTGCATGGTTTTCATTAAGGTATGCTGCCGCTGCTTGATCGCATCAATAAACCACTTAGCTGAATCCAGTTTTTGCTTGACAAAGGTTACCGTCTCCTTGAGCTTTTTATCTTTCTTATCACTCTTATCGTAAGCACTGAACATTTCCGAATAGGACCTGCTCACTTTGAGTTCCGGCGCATTTTTGGAGTTCAAAACGATTTCAAATTTCCCGTTACTATTATTTAAAATAAAATCGGGGATCACATAATGGTTTCGAACCATCCCATCCGACACCCCTCCCGGTTTGGGATTAAGCCGGGTGATCAAATGGATCACCTCTTTCAGTTCATCCTCTTCGATCCCTGCCTTCTTCAATATCTTATCATAGTGCTTTTTGGTGAATTCCTCAAAGCAATTCTGAACCACGAAGATGGCCTTCTGAACCAAGGGCTCATTTGGGTCCTCTCTTCGTTCCAATTGGATGATAAGGCATTCCTGTAGGTTTCTGGCTGCGATTCCCGGAGGATCAAACCCCTGGATCTTAATCAGAATTTCTTCCACTTCATCTAAATCGGTTTCCACATTTTGGCTAAATGCCAGGTCGTTAATAATGGCATCCAGACTTCTTCGAATATAGCCATCGTTCTCAATACTACCAATGAGCTGTTTCCCGATAATACGTTGCGTTTCATCCAGCTTTAGAAAATTTAGCTGTGATAGTAGTTGCTCATGGAGGGTCGAATAGCTGGACAAAGGCATTTCACGTTCTTCCTCATCCCCTGAATAGTTGCCATCGCCCTGCATTTTATACCCGCCATACTCCTCATTCAAATATTCTTCAATATTCACATCCTTATCTTCCTTCACTTCCGTATTATCAGTTCCTTCGGCAAAATCCTCTGCCTGGAGGTCCGCATCCTCCTCCTTACCCTCTTCCAGAGCAGGGTTGACCTCCAGTTCCTCTTCGATTCTGGCTTCCAGTTCGGCCGTAGGCACTTGGAGGAGCTTGATAAACTGTATCTGCTGAGGCGATAACTTCTGAGATAATATCTGATTTAAATTCAGTTTTTGCATAAATTCTTCTACCGGATAATGGTTAGGCACTTGAAAATCAATGAATACTTACCAAAGCATCCTTTCATTTTTCAAATTTAGGAAATAAGATCAAAATTTTGATAAAAAGCGTATTATATCGTTTTTTGCATTCAATTAAAAGTTTTTGACAAAAGGCAGGCATACACCTCAACAGAAAATAAAATCATGGCATTTAACAACAGGATCAAAATCAAGCATTTACTGGATAAGGATTCAGTAGGTGAGCGCGTAACGGTAATGGGATGGGTTAGAACCCGGCGCAGCAATAAGCACGTTACTTTTATCGCATTAAACGATGGCTCCTGCATTCAAAACTACCAAATTGTGGCGGATCCTGCAAAAATCGATGAGGACACCCTAAAAAAGGCAAATACCGGCGCTTGCGTAAAAGTCACCGGTGAGGTCGTGGCCTCTCAGGGAGCCGGTCAATCCAATGAAATACAGGCGGAAAAAGTTGAAATACTCGGAGAAGCAGACCCGGAAAAATTCCCCATTCAGCCCAAAAAGCACTCGCTCGAGTTTTTGAGGGAAAATGCCCACTTGAGAATTCGGACCAATACCTTCGGTGCCATTTTTCGAATTAGACACCACCTGGCCTTTGCGGTACACCAGTATTTTCATGAAAAAGGTTTTTTTTACCTCCATTCACCCATCATCACGGCCTCGGATGCCGAAGGAGCAGGGGAAACCTTTCAGGTTACCGCCCTGGATTTAAAAAATCCGCCAAAAGATGAAAACAATAACATTGATTTCCGCCAGGACTTCTTTGAACGGGCAACAAACCTTACGGTGTCCGGGCAACTGGAAGGAGAGCTTGCCGCCCTGGCGCTTTCAGAAATATATACCTTTGGCCCCACTTTCCGGGCCGAAAATTCCAACACCACCCGTCACCTGGCAGAGTTTTGGATGATCGAACCCGAAATGGCCTTTTATGATGCCGAAGACAATCAAAACCTGGCGGAAGATTTTCTGCAGTATATCATCGGTTTTGCCCTTCAAAGCTGCCGGGAAGATCTGGCTTTCCTTGACAATAGAGCTGCGGAGGAAGAGAAGAATAAAAAAGCCGAACAACGCAGTGAATTGGGCCTTTTGGAACGGCTCCAATTGGTTACCAATAATACCTTCGAACGCATTACCTATTCGGATGCATTGGAAATTCTCAAAAACTCCAAACCGAATAAAAAGAAAAAATTTACCTACCCCATCGAAGATTGGGGAACCGATTTGCAATCCGAACACGAAAGGTACCTGGTAGAAAAACACTTTAAAAAACCAGTGATCATTACCGATTACCCGAAATCTATTAAATCGTTTTACATGAAGCAAAATGAGGATGGTAAAACGGTGGCGGCCATGGATATTCTGTTTCCGGGTATTGGGGAAATCATCGGCGGTTCTCAACGGGAAGAAAGATTGGATAAGCTGACCGAGCGAATGCAGGAGCTGGATATCAGCCAGGAGGAACTGTGGTGGTACCTGGACACCAGAAGGTTTGGCACCACTCCGCATTCCGGCTTTGGGTTGGGATTTGAACGGTTGGTTCAGTTTGTTACCGGGATGGGCAATATACGGGATGTAATCCCCTTCCCCAGAACGCCGGGCAATGCTGAATTTTGATGGAAATGTCCATGCCGGGCCGATCGCCTGCACAAATAACACGAGCAACCCTCCGGATTGATTGGGACTAATAACCTTCAATCCGCTACATAATCTTATATTCAAGGGATAAATTTACCAATGTGGTTTTGGAAATTGCCAACGAATACCCTCATGGCGGTTACAGGGGATGGCCGGACAGCGATTGGTTGGTAAGCGAGGCGGGACAGGTGGAGTTGATGGAAGGAAATTCCGTGACGGCACCATTTCCCCACTTATTTCAGGATACTTCTGTTGCTTCCAGACTGGTGCTTAGGTTCAACGATAACAAAATACCGGTAGATAATAACCAAAAAAAGGTGGTGTGGGAACCGGAGGCAGCAGGTCCCTATTATTTAAGGATGCTGGTATATGATGAAGAAGGACACCGCTTGTACCAATCTGCTCCGGTGGATATAGAGATTAGTCCTTTGGTAGAATAAAGGAATCATTTAATGATTGGGATTTAGGATTCATACCCAGCCCAAATAGCTCTTCTTTAAACCCATTCGAATTAATAAACGCTCTTTATGTGATCGTGGGGTTTAATTCTTGTGGTTTATTTCTTATATTAGAAAGTGGAAACGTTTTTAAAATACTTGAAAATTGAGGGAATAGGTGGCCATGTCATCCGCATTTCTCTGGCCTGTTTGTTATTGTTTGGTGGATTTACCAAACTAAAACTGATAGGAGCCTTGGAGTACAGCCTCTTTTGGGCCATATTATTAGCCGGTATTGAAACCTTTGCCGCTTTTGGGCTGCTCATTCATTATAAAAAGCCCTTGATTGGGTTAATCGGAGGGATCCTGGCAATTCTTTCCATTTTTATCAGAGTCGTATTTTCCATTGGCTGGGTCAGGGATCATTTGCTACAGACCGATTCGTTTCTAACCGCCCTTAATTCCATCTTTGGAATTTATAACAATGGCCTTTTTCACATAGCGCTTCTCTTTGGTGCTGCCATTTACTGCCTTGGGAATTCCTACAAGGCATATATTCAGGAGCGAATAACCCGCCCTTGGCCCCATTAATTCGATTTACTCTTCCTGAAAACTCATTTCAGGACTGTAGAGCAATTGGTTGTTCTCAAAATCATACAATGTAAGTTTTCTTAGCTCATAATAAGCGGTCCAGTAATCCCTCAAAGATTCTATATACTGCCGTCTGTTAATATCCTTGTCCTCCTGGGCAATGCCCAGGTCCGTAATGGATACATTTCCACTCTGATACCTGCGGAAAGAAATCTCATACCGCTTATCCGCTACTTCATCGGAGGTTTTGGTAATTTCCAGCCGGTCTTTTAGCATGATAAAATTCCGAACGCGTGTAAATATTTCCTGTTCAAAATTGATGATTTCCTGATCGATTTCATATTCGGTCAATTTCTGTAGGGACTTGGCGATACTCATTCTGGCCTTGTTTCTGCCCCAATCCAAAATGGGAACCTGAATGCTTAGGTTGACCAGTGCCTGGGTATTGGGATTGGAATAAATATCTCCCCACATCAAAGCGGCCTTGTTGTAGCCATAACTGGCATTCAGGTTCATTTGGAAGCGGTCGCCGCGGGCCTGCGCTACCTCAGCCTGGGCTTCCATCCGCTGCCTCTCATAACTGATGGCATCGGAACGGTTTTGGAAAGCATACTCAATGGCCTCTTCTACGTTCACCTCAAATTCGGGAATATCATCCGGTAGCGCCAGATTCAGGTCGACTGCCTCATTCAAACCTATATAGGATTTTAGTCTCAATGAACGGGCTTCCATATCCAGTCTGGCCTGTGCCACGCCTTGTTTGGCTTTTAATACCTGTAATTCCACTTGCAAAAGTTTGTCCTCATAGGTTGTCCCAATATTGTACCTGCCTCTTTCAATTTGAAGAATGGCCTCAGAGTTTTCTAAATTTTTGGTGGCAATATCCAGGTTGACCTGAGCCACCAAAAAGTCAAAAAACATTTCAGCCACGAACTGGCTGATGTCCTCCATTTCCTCCACAAACTCCCTTTTGCTTTCTTCAAACCGGATCGGTTCTATCTTCCGGTCCCATTTGTAGGGATTATAGGCGAATATGGGTTGGTTCAATTGCACGTTTACAGGTACTCCGCTCCACCGGGTTTGGTTGGCACCATCTGCAGACAGGAAATTATCAAACCTATTGGTAGAACTATTCACAGAAATGGTCCCACCAGTGGGGCTTATTACCTGCCTTAGGCCCAACTCCAGATCCACCAGGTTTTGCCTTACCTCCCGGAACTCAATCGTGCCATCAGGTTGGGTGACATTATTGAATGCCTGCGAATACTGAGGAAGGGTACCCCCCAATCGGAGCTGTGGATTAAAATTGGCCTGATAAAGCCGATAATACCAATACCGGTTCTCCCTTCGGGTATCTGCCCTCAAGGCAGCCGGGGATTGGGCCTTGGCGCGGGCAATAATATCTTCCAACGTATAGCTTACGGTCTCCTGACCTTGCACAGAAAAAATGGCCATAAAAAATATCATGACCAGAAATAGAGTAGACGTTTTATTCATAGCGTAATGAGGTTATCGGATCCTGACTGGCTGCCCGTTTGGCCGGAGTAATTCCAAATACCAGGCCCACCGTGGCAGCTACTCCAAAAGAAAGCAAAATGGAACTCAAGGTAATGACGGTGGGAAATTCGGCGAAGGTAGACACCAAATGCGCCAAAACGATTCCCAAAATAACACCAATCAGCCCACCAGAAACACTTATCATAATAGATTCAAATAGAAACTGATTCACAATATCGTTCTTTTTTGCTCCCAACGAAAGCCTTAGGCCAATTTCTTTTATTCTTTCCATCACAGATGCCAACATGATGTTCATGATTCCGATTCCTCCCACCAGCAGCGAAATGCCTGCAATCGCCCCTAATACGATGTTAAATATATTTTGAGTGCGTTGTTGTTGTTTAAGAAGTAGCTCGGGAATCGTGATTTCGAAATCCACTACATTGAAATGCCTCCGTTCCAGCATTTTGGCCAACACTTCAGCTGTCGGGTTGAGTCGCTCGCTTTCAGATACCTGAATGACCATTTTATCTATCTGATGGTAATTACTTGAGCCACCTCCGTCATCATCATTCAACTGTGACTCTGTAACCAAATCCCTGTTTTTATACCGAATGAGCATGGTTTGGATGGGAATGTAGACATCCATATTAAAATCCCTAATGCCCAGCTTGGAAATACTGGATTCTGAAACGAGCCTTTCCTCTAAAATACCGATTACTTCCAGCCACTGATTACCGCTTTTGATTTTATTCCCAATAGGGCTTTGATTGGGGAAAAACCGGGCCGCTACATTTCTTCCGATAATACATACCGGATCACCATTGATCAGGTTTTTTTCGCTAAACATCCTCCCCTCCCTCAGTTGAAAATCCAGCACTTCAAAATAGGCGGGCTTCACGCCCACCAGTTTGGCAGACCTCCTGATTCCACTTTTCACGATGTAGGTATCCATGACAATTTCCGGACTGATTTTGTTAATGCCAGGAATAATTTTCCGTATCGCCTCCGCATCATCCAGTTTCAATCCGGGAGAAAATTGATTTCGTTCTTTCTCCAGGCTACTATTCTCATCCAATTGTTCCTCACTCTGCTGCACTACAGGTTCCACTACGATGTTATTCACCCCAACCAGTTTAATTTGCTCCATGATTTCTTGCTGGGCGCCGGTTCCTATTGCCAACATGGCAATGACCGCTGCTACGCCAAAGATGATCCCCAAGGCAGTGAGTAAGGAGCGTACCTTATTGGCTAATACCGCCTCGAAAGCGATATAAAAATTGGCTAAAAGCCTTTCGTTGAACATAAATTAACTTGTAATAGGGAAAAGGTATCTATTTTCAAAAACGTCTTAAGGGGAGGTATTATTCATACTTTGGCTAAGGGAAGAAACTTCGGCAACCGGTTCCTCGTCCTGATCGTCCAGGTTCCTTTTACCATTCAATTCCTCCAATAAATTGACAGCCAGATTTTCACCCCAGTTAGGCGTATTTAAATAAACATAGTCTCCTTGGTTCAGTCCCTTTTCGATGACCACATCATTGGCATTCGTCATTCCCAGCAACACTTCCTGCTTGACCCCATTGCGAAGGTACACGTAATTTATACTGTCATTCTCAACATTTACCGCCTCCAAAGGAACATACATCACGTCATTCAACTGATCCGCAATGATGGAATTGCTGGATGTCATGGACGGTCTCAGCACAGGGTCACTTTCATTCACTTCTATAATCACTTCGAAGACTTTGGCATCCGAATTGGGTCTTTGTTGCCCAACGTTTGCAACTTTCGTCACTTCTCCCGTGTATCTTTTATCCGGGAAAGCGTCCATTCCCATTTCTACTTTTTGCCCTACCTTTACCCTTCGGATATCCACTTCATTTACGTAGGTTATACTTTGCATGGTAGTCAAATCGGGCAAGGTTGCCACGACAGGATTCCAGGTGCTTATCTGAGAGCCCTCTTTCACTTTGCTTCCTCTGTAGTCTACATAAATTACCATGCCGTCCTGAGGAGCTGTAACCACAAATTTATCCAACACTTCTACCATTTGGTTGACCTCCAACTCATCTTCGCGAAGTTTGGCAGCGATTTCCATCATTCTGGCCTTTTCCTGCAAGGTCTTGATTCGGTACCGCTCCCTTGCCTGATCCAATTCCCTCTTGGCTTTTTCTACATTGTATTCGTTTTGCTTAATGATAGCCGGTGGCTCAAACTGCGATTGCTCCAATACCAATTCCTGCTCTTGTACAATGTATTCCTGATTTAGAATATTGTCCCGCTCGACTCGTAAATTCAATGAGGTATCCAGTTGAATTTGTTCGTACTGAGCCCGGGTTTGCTCCAGGTCCAGACGCCTGTCCTCCAAGCGGCCAAACAGCTCTGTTTTATCAATGGAACAAATAAAATCTCCCTTCTCAACCACCGTACCCTCATCTACCATCTTATCGATGGTGAAATTTCCAATCCTGAATCGACGTGCCTCCGCAGGTCCGAACACTTGTACGGACCGGAGTGCTTCCAGTTCTCCGGAAGTAGTGATTTCAACTCTAAACTCCCCTTTATTAACAGTAGCCAGAATATCGTTCTCCACCCCCGCACTACTTGAGGCAAAAAAGAAGTACAAACCGCCGATGACGATGATACTTCCGATAGCTACGTAAATTAAATTCTTTTTCATTTTTTCTCTATTTACACACCAAAGGTAACTATTTCACCTTCCAAGTCCTTCCCAATGAGCCTATTATTTGGCCATTGACATAAAATGTAAGTACATTCCTGTTTGTTTCGTTTATAAAAAATCAGCTCCCTGCGCTTTCCAAATTCCAATAAGTTTAATTCACCGGCAGAGCTCTTTTTTGTTCCCAATTTCTATCTTTGCTCGATGAAATCATTGATAAGTTGGACGATCCGGTACATTCCGCGAAAATATCTGCAGCTATTCAGCCATGTTTTTTTGCGAATAGCTGCTGTCTTTTATACAGGAAATAGGGTTCGATGTCCTATATGCAGCAGTAGTTTCCGTAAGTTTTTACCTTATGGTAGAGTGGCTAGAGAGAATGCACTTTGCCCAAAATGCCTGGGTCTGGAAAGGCACCGGCTTATGTGGCTATTCCTCCAGCAGAAAACAGGTTTTTTCACCAACCAGCTGAAAGTCCTCCACGTGGCACCTGAACTTTGCTTTCTGAGGCGGTTTGAAGCCCTGGAAAACCTGGACTACATTACCGGGGATTTAGAATCTCCGCTTGCTAAAATTAAAATGGACATTCACCAAATCCCCTTTCCGGAGGATACCTTTGACGTGGTTTTTTGCAACCATGTACTCGAACACGTGAAAAGCGACGTGGATGCCTGTAAAGAAATCAATCGGGTACTTAAACCTGGCGGCTGGGGTATTTTGCAATCCCCCGTATACGACCTGGATAAAACCCTGGAAGACCCCAGCATCACAGATGCTGTCGAAAGGGAGCGGGTTTTTGGCCAACGCGACCATGTTCGGAAATACGGAAGAGATTATGCCGAAAGACTCAGCAAATCGGGATTAAACGTGACAGAAATCCCATTCGTTAGGGAAATAGATCCCCATTTGATCCATGAACACGCCCTTCCCGAAAAGGAATTGATTTATTTCTGTAGCAAAGCCTAAGTTTCCGGCTTCCTCTTTTCCTGACCCTAAGATGCTTGCCTTATCCCAGTTTTTCCAACAGTACCTTCACAATTCTTCCGGCCGTTTTACCATCCCACAAATGGGGAACCTGTCCGGTTTTCCAGCTTCCGGAAAATAGTTTCTCCATGGCGGGCGGGATGGCTTTTGGGTCCGTACCCAACAATTCGTTTGTTCCCTGGGTGATGGTCTCGGGTCTTTCGGTATTGTCCCTCAGGGTCATACAGGGTATGCCCATGACGGTAGTTTCCTCAGTGATCCCTCCGGAATCGGTTACCACTGCTTTGGCTTTTTCTACCAAATAATTGAATTCCAGGTATCCCAATGGGTCAATCATGTGCAGCCGGTCATGACTTATCCCTATATTTTGAAGCATTTTCTTCGTCCTGGGATGGACGGGAAATACCAAGGGTAGATCCAGGGTATGGTCTACAATTTTTTGAATCAGTTCTTTTAACTTTTCTTCCTGATCTACGTTCGCCGGCCGGTGCAGGGTCATCACCAGAAATTTGCCTTTTTCCAGGTTGAGCCTGTCCCATACCTCGGGTTTCTGAAATCGTGACCGGTGTTTTAGCAGGGTATCTATCATGGTGTTTCCCACAAAAAAGATGCGGTCTTCACCCACTCCGGCATTTTTCAGGTTCTTATTGGCTATCTCAGAAGTAGTGAAAAAATAATTGGTAATGCTATCCGTAACCATACGGTTGATCTCTTCGGGCATCGACCAGTCACCAGAGCGAATGCCGGCTTCCACATGGGCCACTTTTACCAGGAGCTTCTGCGCCGTGATCGCACAGGCCATGGTTGATGTCACGTCGCCCACCACTAAACAAAGATCCGGCTTGCTGGTGTCAAGCAACAATTTTTCGTAGCCGACCATAATCGCTGCCGTTTGTTCGGCCTGGCTGCCGCCACCGGCACCCAGATTTACATCCGGTTCAGGTATCCCCAGTTGCTCAAAAAAACTACCTGACATGTTTTTATCGTAATGCTGACCGGTATGAATCAACCGAAAAGTAATGTCCTTCCCCTCTGCTAAGGCTGTTTTGATCGCATCGATGATGGGAGAAATCTTCATAAAATTGGGCCGAGCCCCTGCAATTAAGTCTATCTGTATCATGAATTAATGTTTTATTTTTCAAGCTTACCAACTTTATTAAAAAAAAAGTGAAAAAACACGCGGATTATTTCGGGAAATTCAAGGATAATGGCACCTATTCCCTAAATGCCGGCGGCTTTCGGATTTGGGTCCCCTGCTCATACCCGTAAGCTATTTCGAGTAATACCGGTTCGGACCAGGCCGTACCAAAAATGGAAATCCCTACTGGCAGTCCATCAATAAAGCCCATGGGGAGGGTTACATTTGGATATCCTGCATGGGCTGCCAGCGAGGAACTTCCTAGATGAAAAGCATCTCCATTAATCCGGTCTGTTTTCCAGGCCGGGCCTCCCGTGGGTGCTATGATCGCATCCAAATCATGCTCTTTCAGCACCTTATCCATTCCCTCTTCCCGGCTCATCCGCAGCAAAGAAGCCAGCGCCTCCTGGTAGGCATCCTCCTCCAGGCTCCCTTTCTCCTGCGCCTGTTCCAAGTACAGTTGATTGTAATGCCGCAATTCAACGCTGTCATTATTATTGAAGGCGATCAATTCTTCCAGGTTTTTTATGGGGGCATCTGGTCCCAACGCGGCAAAATACCGGTTCAATCCCTCTTTGTATTCATAGAGCATCACCTGCAGGGAATGAGTACCGGTGCCCGGAGGCTCAATGCGCTCAACGGGAATAATTTCCGCCCCTTCCCTTTTCATGTGGGCAACGGCTTCTTCCATTAGTTTGTCTACCTTAAAATGCCTCCCTGAAGGGCCCTTAAACCAGCCAATTCGCTTTCCTTTTAACCCATCCTTATTTAAGAACTGCAGGTAATCCAGCGAATAATTGCCAGCACTTGCCAGCGTTTTTTCATCTGTAGGATCCACCCCCACCAAGCTGCCAAGTGCTATCGCGGCATCTTTAACGGTTCTTGCCATGGGCCCGGGAGTATCCTGGGTATCCGAAATAGGAATAACCCCTGACCGACTTATCAATCCAACCGTAGGCTTGATGCCCACAATCCCATTTGCATGCGAGGGGCAAACGATCGATCCATTGGTCTCCGTTCCGATGGCCAAAACAGTCAAATTAGCGGATACCGCTACGGCAGAACCCGAGCTGGAGCCGCAAGGGTTTCTATCCAGAAAATAAGGGTTCTTGGTTTGACCTCCCAAACCACTCCATCCGCTGCTGGACAATTCCCCCCGAAAATTGGCCCACTCACTCAAATTGGCCTTCCCCAGAATAACGGCACCTGATTGCCTTAGCTTTTTTGCGACAAAACTATCTTCCAGCGGATGTGAACCGGCTAGTGCCCGGGATCCGGCCGTGGTAGCCATCGCATCCCGGGTATCCAGATTATCCTTTAATAATACCGGAATTCCGAATAAGGCACCAGTGGCTTCCCCCGAGGCTTGAAGCCGATCCAGAGAATCGGCAATTTTCATGGCATCCGGATTGATTTGTAAGACAGCCTTTAATTCAGGGCCGGATTGATCAATTGACTCAATTCTTTCCAGGTAAGCGGCTACGACTTCTCTCACGGTCAGTGTACCATTGGCATATGCCTCCTGAAAATCTTCAATTTGCCATTCCTTATACGCAAATTTCTCAGCGGTACTTCCTTTTTCATCTGAACCCTGGCAGGCGAAAGCAACCATCGGAATCAGCCAATGGAAAAGTATTTTAATTCTAGAACTTTTAGCCATGCGTAAATATCATTCAATTATCCCTATCCACTTTTGTGCCCACGGCACGTATTAATGCCGATTCTCCTACATGAAAAGTACCTTCATTGAGAAAATCGGTCACTTCTTCTAACAATTCCCATTGAAATTCGGGGAAATCCTCACGAATAATATCCAGGGAGAATAGCATTCCTTCATCCTTGGGACCGCCTGCTTTTGGATTGGCCCGGCTCAACTCAATATGAGCTTTGGCGAATCCTTCTACTATCAATTTTCCCCCGGGCTTGACAAAAGCGGAAAGTTTCTGATGGTAGCCATGCCTTACCTTTTCAGGGAAATGAGCGAAAAATAAACCTAAAAGATCAAATGATTCTTTCTTATATACAACTTGCTCAAGGTCACTGACAAGGTATTCAATCGTCACTTTTTCCTTTTCTGCCAGCCTTTCGGCTTTTTTTCGACCTTCTTCACTCCAGTCAAAGGCCGAAACATCCCATCCCAATTTGGCAGCAAATACCGCATTCCTCCCCTCTCCTTCAGCGGGTAGCAGTAGTTTTCCGGGGGCCAGTAGCTTTATTTTTGAAGCAAAAAAAGCATTTGGTGCTTCTCCATATATGAACGCTTCGGATCGATACCTTTCATCCCAAAATGTTTTCATCTTTTTTGTTTTTATGATGGCAGCAAGTTCGTAGTTTTCTGCTACGGAAACTATCCTTACGGTAATTAGTCAGTTAGAAAAGCAAAATTTACCAATAAAAATGAAAAATTCGGTGATTTATCTCATTTTCCTCCTGTTTCTGGGGATCTCACCCTCCATGAGCCAGGAAGACCCTTTTCTAAGAGATTTTTTGATCCGATGGGAACAATCCAGGAAATATTTTATTGAAGTTGCCAATGCAATGCCTGAAGAAAACTATTTCCACACCCCTTATCCGGAAGGGATGACCTTTGCCGAACAGATGATGCATGTGGGGGTAATCATAGACTGGCATGCTTTTAGTAAATTTGGTGGTCGGAATACCGAAATTCGATGGGATGATTTCAATGCGGAAGGGAAAAGTAAGGAACAATTGATCCTTCTAGTCAATTTTGAATTCGAACGTGCGGCGGATTTGATTCGTGATGTTAACCCCGAAAAATTAGACGAAACTGCTTCCTACGCTGATTTTACCCGTACCAAAAGGCAATTCCTGCTGCTATTGGCGGATCATGTCAGCCATCATCGGGCGCAAATGATCGTCCTGCTACGGCTGCAGCAAATCGAACCTCCTAATTATATCCATTTCCAATAACGGTAAGGGATCTTTTCTCGGATTTTTCTACGCCAAGATCTTCACTCCGGTACTTTACGATTACTGAATACGTTCCATCCATCGCCTCTTTGCCATTAAGAAAGCCATCCCAGGAACAAGCCGGGCTTGCCTGACCACCCCTTAATTCCTCACAATAATAAATCAACGCTCCGTTTCGGTTGTAAATAAAAACCTCCAACCAATCGATTTCTGGCGCAGCATAAACGGTAAACTCCCTTTGCGGGTCGCCGGGCACGAGGGCATTCGGGTACCGGACCAAGATGACGCAATTCTCTTCGACAGAAAAAGCTTGTTCCTGAGGGCAGCCAAAAGCATCCACCACTTCCAGGCGGTAATTTCCAGATGAGCCGGGCATGAAGCTGGCAGATTCACTCAGCAAACTATCTTCCAGATACCAGGCATAGGTGTCAAAATCACCCGGGTCGAGCGTGGGCCTTCGGTTTTCGGCACTGCATAAGGTGTAGGTAGCTGCCAAATCGATAGGAGCAGGGGCTATTTCTTCAACCTCGTATACAACTCCATAAAGCCTGCAATTTATCTCATTTCTCAAAACCAGTTCATAAACACCGGGCTCATCCACCTCAATTTCCAACTGGTCATCATATTCAAAGAGCCAGGTATTATCCCCATTTTCATCTACTTTATACCACTCCACCTTGTCTACGGTTTCTCCTGTCACCTGGGCTTTTAACACAGATAATCCCCCTTCCCCACAAATGGGAGTGCCGTCTATATTCGCAGCGGCATTATTCTCAGGTATGGTTACTTCGAAAGTTATCGGAGAAACGGGGCAGGCACTACTCCCACGGGGCTGGACTTCCAATAAAAAATTTCCCGTGGAAGGAGGGAAAAACTCCAATTCCCTTGCCAGAATGGTTCTATCCTCTGTCATCCAACGAATAATAACCTCATTCGGATTTCTTCCAAAAAGCTCCACGCCGAATAGTTGATTTCCAAAGCAGTTGATGATTCGTTGATTCACATCGTATTCTAAGGGTTCATTGACAGTCACTTCAATTAACCTGGTCCTGGGACAAAGGGCGGAGGCAGCATCTTCTGGTCGGCCAGTCAGTCGGTAGGTCCCTGTCTGGTCAATAGGAAACCCTCCGTCCTCCACAGCTACCTCACTGCCATCAGGAGCGAGCATTCGGAAGGAAAGTGCTTGAGGGGTATCTGGAACAAGCGAATAGCGCTGACAAACGTTTAATGTAGCAGGAACCGAAAAACTGACCTGTCCTGCTCCTGTCAGGGTATAGGTTTGCGATTTGGTGCTGCTACAGGCACTTTCATCACTCACACTTACGGTGTACGTTCCGTTTGGCACCTCTATTTCCACCCGGGTTTCATTTTGGAAATCTCCCTGAAAGATACGGCCATTTTCGCCTGCTATCCGGTAGGTACCGGAAACCGAAAACCCCATAAAATCCAGAAATAGAAAGCCCCTTTCCAATCCCGAATCCGAACAAGTAGAAGGAACAGAGGTGACTTCAAACTCAATCCCCTCTGCCGGGTTTTCATTTTCAATACTGATCGACCGCGTCACCTCACAGGTACCTGCACTCGCCGTGACCGTATAGATTTTCGGTTCAAGACCGGTAATGGTTCGCTTTTCTCCTGCCGCAATCTGGTTGATAATGACTTCCTCTCCTCCGCCAATTCGAACCGAATTGAGGGGTGTATTGGCCTGAATCTCAAAAATCCCGGTAGGTGATTGACAACTTTCAGCGTCACTAACCTTTGTGACTGTAAAATCCGGAGCGTTTTTTACCTCCAGATCAAATGAATACTCCACGTCGCAACCGGGCCTATCGGGATCCTCTATGCTAAAAAAAACGGTATATGCCCCGACCCCGTCCAGCTCATCGGTGTCGAGAGCAAGTTCGTAGGCATCTTCGATAAATGTTTTCTCCGGTGAGCCGTTTTTTTGGTAAAACCAGGAAGCAAGGTAGGGAGCATCCGGACGATAATTAACCGTACTACCTAAACAAGCTTCAGAAGCGGAAGGTACCACATTCACGGAAATGGAGGGGCCTACAAAAGTGGTGGCTACGGCTTCGCAGGCCACTGAACTCACCTTTGCATAGTACCGCCCGGGTTCTGTTGCCAGGTATGTATTTCCTGTTCCAATCACCGTATTGGATGGATTGAGCCACTCAATGGTATAGCTGCCACTACTTGCATCCGCCGGATCCAAGGCTTGCAGCGTCACCAGTTCGCTGCCACAATAAACCACGTCCGGAGGTAAAACAAAGGAAGGCCCCTGTTCCACGATAACGGTTTGCGATGCTTGGTAGTAGTTCTGATTACCGCCCCGAATTACCCGCAAACTGACTGTAAACAGACCCGTAGAAGTGAATGGAAACGAAATCTCACTGGATGCCTCACCGCCCGACTCGTAAAAAACCTCAAAACCGTTGGCGTCGGTAATGCTCCAAATGTATCGGTCTGAAACCGGATCACCACCGGCCGAAAAATCAGCATAGGCAAAACCGCCGTTCAGACAGACCCCCTCCGGGCCTTCCAAAAGCGGTTCGATAAAATCCGCTTTGGAGAACCCCTCATTAACCTCAAAGGCGGCAAATAACATTACCGGCAAGGAAAAGAACAACAATAGAAATCGAACTGACACCTGATCGTTTTAGTAACAAATTACTTGTGTGATAAACTTAGCCATAACCTGTAAGCAGATACAGTACCAAAACGCCCGAAAGGCTGAAAATAGTTGATTTGTCTTTTTCCTGAAACAGGAAAAAATCAACGAATAAAGACCCATTCATCCGGGCCGCTTTTATTTTCAGCGTATTCGTAACCGTCCCTTTGGAAGGTTTTTAAATTTTCAGGGTCGGTCAACTTATTTTTGATGATAAAGTCCGTCATCATTCCCCTGGCTTGTTTTGAGAATATCCCGATATTTTTATACGTGCCGTTTTTGTACTCCTTAAACACCGGATGGATAACGCGTGATGCTAACGCTTTTTTATTCACGGCTTTAAAATACTCTTTTGATGCCAGGTTTATAACGGGCTGTCCATCAGAAATGGTATTAATGGAATCGGCGATCTTTTTTCCCCAATAATCATACAGGTTGCTCCCCCTTTTGGTCTTTAGACGGGTTCCCATCTCTAACCGGTACGGCTGGATCAGATCCATGGGTCGAAGCAAACCGTACAAGCCCGACAAAATTCGCAGGTGTTTCTGTGCAAAATCAAAATCTTCTTCAGTGAATGATTCCACGTCGATATGGGTATATACATCTCCCTTGAATGCCAATAAAGCTTGTTTGGCATTTTCCTGGGTATATTCATCCACAAAATGTTTGTACCGTTCTTCATTAAGGGCAGCCAGGTTCTCACTAACTCCCATAAGCTGCTGAATGGATTTAGCGGATTTTTTCTTCATAATACCAGCCAGTTCTTTGGCCTCTTTCTGGAATTGAGGCTGGGTGCTAAAGGATACTTCGCTACTGCTATAATCCAATGTCTTCGCGGGTGAAATCAATACTATCATAAATTATTCGATGACTACAATGGCGTCTCTTATTGTTTTTTGAATCATTTGTTCTTGATTGGTAAACTTCACAACTACCGGATATGTTCCAATAGGGACTTTACTTCCATTTACTATTCCATCCCAGCTGCAAACGGACACATTTTCGGTTACGTCTTCCTCCTCACAGAAATAAACTAATTCTCCCCATCTATTGTAAATGTAAACCACCAATGTATCTACCTGGCCTTGTGTATATAGTACGAAATTCCTGTTGGGATCATCCGGTCGGATGGCATTGGGAAACCTGACATCAATTTCACAAATTTCTTCCACCGTAAAATCCAAAACAAACTCGCAGCCAGCCTCATCCACCACCCTAAGCTCGTATAATCCCGGCAATTCGGGAATAAACAGGGGTTCCTCACTGATAAGCTCCTCATCCCTAAACCACTCATAAGATGCCCATTCGCCCACGTCCAGGGTCATCAGGTCTCCTGTGGAAGTACAAATTTCATAATTATCCATCAATATAGGAGGCATCGCATCTGAAAAAATAATTTCGATGGATTCCGATCCGAGAAGGCAGCCCGAGGGGCTTAGCAGACGAATTTCATAAGTGCCCGGATTATCTACCACCAACACAGAATCCGTCTCCCCTTCCATTAAGTTGCTGCCCGTTCCTACCAGATAGTACCACTCAATCTGTTCCACCAGAGAAAAATCCGCCTCGGCAACAATTTCGGTGCTCAAAACTCCCCCGCATAAGCCCGGACTACTCAAAGACACCTCTGCTTCATTTCCTGATCCAATCTCATATACTTCCGGATCAGGGATCGCACAGCCGCCCAGGTCGGTAACCTCTACCAGGTATTCGCCCGCTGGTAAGTCCACGCGAATGCTATCCTCTCCCGTAAAGGTGGCAGTAACCTCTTCTCCTGTTTCCATATTCTGAATGCGGTAATTGCCCGAAGCGGACCCACTATTAAAGGAAATGAACACAGCGCCATCCTGCACCCCATCTGCGGTACAGGATTCAGGAGCAACCACGACATCGAAAACCGTATCCGCAGGTGGATTGGCATTTTCGATGACCGCAACCTGTGAAGTGGGACAGCCGCCGGAATACGCCGTGAAAGCATAGGTACCGGGGGCCAAACCTGTGAATTCAATCTCTGCACCGGCTTCCAGGGCCAGAAAAATTTCATCGGTATCCTCTGAAAGCAAACTATCCAGCGGAGTACCTGCTTCCAAAAGGACACTTCCGTCTCCAATCTCACAACTTTGTGCCGGGCTGATGGCTGAAAGCGTAAATTCCGGAATGGGATTCACCAGCAGACTTGCTGTTCTCTCCACCGTACAGGTACTGTCCTGTGGGTCTTGCGCCTGAAAGAGGAGGTCAAAGGAACCCGGCCCCTCCAGGTCTGCCGTATTGAATTCCAGCACCTGTGTCTCACCCAAAAGTTCATAATCGCCTTCACCTGCCGGTCTTATAGACCATAAGCCGGAAACAGGTGTATCCGGATTAAAGGTAACCTCTTCCCCATAGCAAACTTCCTCGGCGGACTGCTCCAGTTCAAATTCGAAAGGAGGTCCCACAAAAACAGATTGGGACACCGGACAGCTTTCAAAAAGCTCGGCATCTTCTCCATCCGGCAAGGCATACGACACGGTGACGGTATAAATACTTTCTTCAGTCACTTCCACTTCATTGGTAGTAGCGATGATTTCCCCGGCAGCATTCTCCCATATAAATTCATACTCCCCCAGCCGTGGATCTTCCGGGTCAACAGCTACCAAATTTTTTACATCACCACATAGCGATACCTCATCAGGAAGAATTATTTCCGGCGAGGCCACTACTTCCACCTCCATGGAAAAAACTTCCTCCCAGGGAGTACCGCATCGATCTACTTCCAGTTGGACGGTGAATACACCGACAGTATCGAACGCATATTCCAAATCCTGGAAATCTTCTCCCCCATTAAGAAATTCATCTACCATTTCGCCCTCCTCGTTAAAAATGGTCCAATTGTAAATATCTATATCTGGTTCACCCCCTCCTTCAAACAAACCCACGGCTCCTTCCTCATCGGAAAGACAGAGGCGGTCCGGGCCGTTCAGACTCGGGTCGGGAATATTGCTACCAGAATTTTGCACGTATGCCGGAAGCCCTAAATTAGCCGGTCCAGGCATGGCATCTACTGCATTTTGATTGAAAGTGGAAGGGGTACATCCTGATCCGATCTGAATCTGGCCAATAAGATTGGAACCAACTACGGCTGCATAAACCTGGCCGTCCGGACCGATCTGAAGGGCCCCCAAATCCAGCCCCCCGGTTCCCGAAACAGTCGCCCGGCTATCCAGAATACAGCTTTCTATGGCCGCCTGATCGTTGGCCGTTTCAAAGCACTCGGGGCAGGTACTGGTCACCGGATTATCTGGGTCGGTCTCATCGGTTTCTTCGGAACTTTGTACAAAAAACTCCTCCACTCCCGGCCCACCGTTTCGGTAGGACACAAACAAACGGGTAGCATCTGAAGAAAATTCCAATCCATACACGTCGCCATCTGCTCCCAAATCCAATGAGGCATAAGGAGTCATCTCTCCGGTACTCTGGTCAAAATCAAATATTTCCACCCAATTGGTGCCTCCTTCGGTATAACTTACCGCTACTTTACTGCCATCTGATGAAAATTTAAGGGTGCCGATACCGTCCCCATAATCATGGTCACCCCCTATTGAATTAAATACCGGTTGCCCAATTCCCTCGGAGGAAACGGGGTACATTCGGAAGGCATCGGTGCCCTTTTCGTGAAAAGCAACCCAGGTGGTGTCCCCAGAGTTGAACGCTGCGGAATGTTCGGTTGCCGGACTAAACAGGAAATTGTCCTTGGTAACCACATTCCCGATTCCCTGAGGATTATCTCCCTTAATGTCCACCAGGGAATAGTTTACTTCATTTTCGCCGCCAGCACCCTGCTGGGTGGTGAATAGGTAATACAATGTTTCATCTGAGGCCACTGGAATCGCCAGTACACTTCCGGTAGACAGGTTGTCTCCTCCGATGTTTTCGCCATTCTGCATGGCGTTTCCATTTAGATCCCAGACCGTTTCTCCATCGGTGTAGAACAATACCTGACCTGCCTGATCGGAAACCGTCGTCACACCGGCCGGTATGTTTTGCGGATGAGGGGAGGCTATTGGGCGAGGGGTGGGAGCATCCGGATCATCGGGATCCGGGTTGAAATCAAGGCCTGCTCCATCACCAAAATACCAGATATTATTGGTTTGATCCTGCACATCCCACATTTTCACACGTATGCTCGCATAGGCATAGCAGGTGGAACCCTGTTCCCTGACCAACACCCAGTAAAATCCAGGTCGGCATATTTCGTTTGGTGCTTCCGGCCCCCAGCCTTCTTCACGTTTATTAGACCAGAAATACTCGTAGTTTTGCTGTTCTTGCCCTTGCCCACCGCCAGGTTGCTGTCCCACCCCGGGAATCCCTCCGATACCACCGCCTCCAGGTTGTCCGCCCGGCTGGCCTCCCCCTTGTCCTCCTTCTTCCCCGCTTTGGGCTTCTACCAAAGGCATCAGGTCCAGGCAGGACGGGTCACATAGTGTCGTATCTGCAGGATTAAACTGCACCGTTAAATTATTCTCGGTAAAAGCAATATTCTTCGTAACGTTGCTGGTCTCTCCATTGGGATAGGTGACCGTGAGGTTTACCGTCACTTGTTGCTCAGAGGTAGCATCCCTGGGAAGAAGCAGGTGCTCTGCATTCAGGTCCATTTCTATTTCTTCCCCTTCCTCATCGGTAAGTGGCGGCAAAATTTCCCATTCAAAACTTACCGGCTGGTAGTTCATGGGGCTTATCAAACTCGTCAGCTGAAGCGGATTATTCATACAGGGCATTTCGGGTTGCCAGGTAAAATCGGCCATGGGATCTACATCGATCGTGGGAGCAAACTGAGGGAAAACGGTGCCGCAAAAATCCGTTCCGTTAAAGGGTAATTCCTCAATATCCAGGCCAGCCAATAGCCATTCGTCCGGATTGGTTACCCTACCTATGTACTGAGGGCCACCTTCTACTTCCTCGTATATGTAATAAAGCTGTCCATCGGGTCCATTTTTAACATCGTAAATGGCGTGGATTTCATTGGTCAGGGGGAGACTGACCGCCCCGGAATCGGGAATTTCAGCTGGGTCTGGCTCCGGATCCAGGCTCGAAGGATCCCCAATAAAATACCGAATCAGCTCGTCTCCCTGGGAGTAATACAGAAAATCACCATCCGGGGATACCGTCAGCCCGCCAATTGGTTCTTCGCCTCCTGTATCTGCCAACGTTTCCGGCGAGCCAAAAACTCCTGAGGCGGTATCAAAAGAGAGGGAGACAAGATCCTCTCCGGCCGCTTCGGGAAGCAGGTACACGGTTCCGGAATCTTCGTCGTAGTCGATGGCGGCAGCGGCTACATCCAGCGGTATTTGCGCAGTTTCGGTAAACTGACCCTGCATGTCCTCCACACGTCTGGCTACCAATTCACCGTTTTCAACACTCAACAAGTAATTCGGAGAACTTCCGGATTTCACAACCATAATAGGGCCCTGAGCGTCGCTAATAACTCCGCCCGGGGAAACAGAGCCGGCTGGTGGCTGATTGGCAGGAGCACCGCCCTGATCATTCATATCTACCAAACTGTATTCCAACTCTCCGGCGGGACTGATGTAAAAAATATAAAATTCCTTTGCCCCTCCCGGTTCCGGATCGAAATCCAGGGACGCTATCGCCACGGATTGCCGGGCTGTTTCCACTCCCCCCAATTCACCAACCACTCCCTGCATGGCTTCATTGAGGTAATTATACACCAGCGCACCGTCCGTGTAAAATAAAATTTCTCCCGTAATGGGATCTATGGCCATGGCCGAATTGGCCTTACCCAGGGTAATGTTTCCGGGAAGCGTGGCGACCCGGGCTTCCTGGTCCTTGCCAAAGGTGAGGTAACTATTTTCTCCTCCTTCACAGTAACCAAATATCCATTCATTTTCGTTAAAACCTTGGGAATAACCCAAAAAAGGAGCACAAAGTCCAATAAGTAAAAATATTGCTCTAAAAATAAAATCAATTATGGTGTTAAAATAGTTAGATTTCATAATTTACATGCTGCTTTGCATACACTGGAAAGCAGTAAAACGTTTATAAACTGTCTGGTATCCAATAAACGAATAAATCTTTGTTTCAGTCACAAATACGTATAGTTTTTTTAGTCCTCGCTGCTGGGTGTATCGCTGGGACCAGTTTTGCCCAAGATCCGCAATACAGCCAGTATTATGCGGCACCACTCTATTTGAATCCCGCCTTTGCCGGCTCCGAATTGGCTACCCGGGTGGGGGTAAATTATCGAAGCCAGTGGCCTGGATTGGAGGCAAGTTTCTCCACGTTTTCTGCCTATGCGGATACTTTTTTGGACGAATACAACACCGGTGTAGGTTTTTTGGTAACCAACGACACGGAGGGGGCTGCGGGACTGCGATCCACCCATGTATCCGGAATGCTTTCTTATGAATTAAAACTAGGGGACAACCTGTACCTGAGACCGGGATTTCAAGCAAGCTATCTACGAAGAGATATTGGTTTTTATGAAAATTTGGTTTTTGCCAATCAAATAAATCCAACCGATCCCTTTGGTCCCATCCTCCCTGGCAATGACCTGCAGGGATTCGGTGAACCGGTAAACCTCCTTTCCCTATCCTTCGGAGGCTTGGTTTTTACCGATAATTTCTGGTTCGGGCTTTCCACACACCACGTAAACCAACCCAATCAAAGTTTTATTGAAGAAGGAATAAGTCGCTTACCCATTAAATATTCTATCCATACAGGTTACCGGATTTCCCTGGGCAGGGGATCGGCCCGTAGGGATTTTACGCACACCTACCGGCAACGGTATTTTACTCCTACGATCAATTACAAGCGGCAGGGACCTTTTGAACAGTTGGATGTAGGGGCTTACTTTTACCTGGAGCCAGTGGTCTTTGGCCTTTGGTACCGGGGACTTCCCTATAAACCCGTAGAAAACCAAAGCAACCGGGATGCGCTGGTCCTCATGGCCGGTTTTAATTTACCTACCGGCTTGAATATAGGGTACAGTTTTGATTATACCGTGTCTCAATTGGGCATTCAATCCGGAGGAGCGCATGAAATCAGTATTTCCTATATATTTCCGCCCAGTAATCCCGGGGCTCCCAGAAAACGAGATACCATTCTCCCTTGTCCTAAATTTTAATACTTTTGCAGCATGGACCAGGATACAATTAAATACCTCTTAATGGGGATTATCAGCCTTTCTTTTTTGTTCGAAAAAACAATCAGTTTTCTGAATGTCAGCCGAAAAACAGGTCCGGTCCCCAAAACATTGGAAGAATACCTGGATGAGAAAACCCTTACCCGAAGCAAGGAATACCAACGAACAAATTACTATTTCGGGATGGTTTCAGGTCTCTTTACCTTGTTATTAACCCTTGTTTTTATACAATTCGGTTTTTTTGGATGGCTGGATGAGTGGCTGCGGCAATTTGGTTTGTCAGACCTGGTTCTGTCCATCGCTTACTTTGGTGTATTGTTTATCGGCTCGGATATCCTTTCCATCCCCTTTGACTACTACCATACGTTTAGGATCGAAGCGGAATATGGATTTAACAAGACTACCGTCAGCACCTTCTTTGCGGACAAAATTAAAGGGTACCTGCTGTCTGTAGCCATTGGCGGAACCCTGCTTTTCGTTTTGCTTTGGTTGGTGTTAGCAATTGGTAATGACTTCTGGTGGATTTTCTGGCTTATTTCGGCTTTATTTATTGTATTGGTTAACCAGTTTTATTCCGCCCTCATTTTACCTCTTTTTAATAAATTGACTCCCCTTAAGGAGGGAGAACTTAAAGACACCATCCTCAATTATGCCCAAGGCGTGGGGTTTTCTCTGGAAAATGTTTTCATCATAGACGGTAGCAAACGATCCTCAAAGGCCAATGCCTTTTTTTCAGGAATTGGAAAACGAAAAAAAGTGGTGCTATACGATACCCTGATCGATCAACATACACCGGATGAACTTGTGGCAGTGCTGGCACATGAAATTGGCCATTACAAAAAAGGTCATATAAAAACCGGATTGGTAACGGGAATCCTGCAAACCGGCATTATCCTTTATTTGTTATCATTGGTCATTTTTAATGAACAAATCAGTTTTGCCCTGGGAGGTACCGTGTCCTCCATTCATTTGAATATCGTGGGTTTTACCATGCTGGTATCTCCCCTGTCCATGATCCTGGGCGTGGGCATGAATGCGATCAGCAGGAAGCACGAATATGAAGCCGATACTTTCGCCAAACGCACCTATGCCGGAAAACCATTGGCTGAAGCACTCAAAACCCTTTCGGCCAAAAACCTTTCGGATATCAATCCCCATCCCCTGTACGTTTTTGTCAACTACTCTCACCCCCCACTTCTTAGCCGGTTAAAAAGACTGGAATAAAGGCATTGCTTTTCTTTGCTGAGTAAGCTATCTTTATTCGTTATCTCAAAGAGGACCGTTGGGATGGGCCGGAAAAAGCAGGATTAAACTACTTACCAACCCCCTATTCACGTCCTTCTAGCTGTAAAGAAAGAAGGCGTTATCCCGGTTCTTAAGCAGCCTTTAAAAAAAAAATGATTTGGCTGGCAAAATGATGTAAAACATGCAACAACAAACACTTCAACAACTGGGCGTTCACGAAAACCTGCTTTCCAAAGCTGAAAAAGCGTTTCTCCAACGGGAAGGGTACCTTAATTTGGGAAAATTACTTTCCGATGAAACAGTGGCTGTTTTACGCGCCAAAATTCAGGAATTGCTCGAAGAGGAAGGAGATCAGGCAGGGATCGAATTGATGCAGTCTCCCAACATCCGACACCCAAAAGAACCGGGATCCGAACGATTAGGAGATCTTGTCAACAAGGGAGCGGAATTCGATCTTTTCTACACTCATCCTAAAGTATTGGCTGCCATTTCCTGGGTATTGGGAACTTCCTTCAAATTATCCTCGCTAAATTTCCGCTCAGCGCTACCCGGTGCAGGCCTTCAAAAACTTCATGTCGATTGGCCGGAAGCGGTTCAAAACAGGGACTTTCAGGTGTGCAACTCGATTTGGCTGCTGGATGACTTCCATCAAGAAAATGGAGCTACCCGGGTTGTTCCTGGAACGCACCTGAAAAATACCTTACCACAGGAAGAAATGGATAATCCAATGGATTCTCATCCGGATGAAATTGTCATCGAAGCCCCGGCGGGATCCGTGGTTGTGTTTAATTCCCACACCTGGCATGGAGGAACCACCAACCGGACTTCCGCACCCAGAAGGGCTATCCACAGCTATTTTTGCCAAAGAGACCAAACTCAGCAAACCAACCAAAGGCAGTATATACGACCTGCTACCTTGGACAGAATCAGCCAGGAGGCAGCTTACCTATTGGGACTAAACGACTGATTTACAGGAAATCAATATCCGTATAGATGGGATATTTCATCAGGGATTGCAGGGCGGTTTCTACCTTATAATCTTCAAAAAGTACCCGGTGTAAATTTTCTGTGATGGGAGCTCTGCGATTCGTGGATTCCAGGTAACGCTTGATAAGCTTGACCGTATTGATACCCTCGGCTACTTCCTCCATATCGGAAGTAATGTCGACGAGTTTCTCCCCTTGAGCCAATCGAAATCCCAGGGTATAATTCCGGGAGAGGGTAGAATTGCAGGTCGTTACCAAATCCCCTATCCCGGCAAGTCCCAGAAAAGACTTCGTACCACCACCCATGGCATTCCCCAGGTGAATTAATTCCACCATGCCTCGGGAAACCAACAATCCCTTGGCATTGTCTCCCAACCCCAAGCCAGATAGGGCACCTGCAGCGATGGCGATGATGTTTTTCAAAACACCGGCAAGTTCCACTCCGATAATATCGGAATTGCCATATACCTGAAAATTATCCGATCTCAGTAGGCGCTGCCCTTCGCCAATTACTTCATTGTATCGACTCGCCACCACGGTGGCTCCCGGCTGATGCTCCAGTAATTCCTTGGCCAGGTTCGGACCGGCCAGACAGCCAATTCGCTCTACTACTGTTTCCTTTAAAATCACCTCACTCATCGTACAAATATGCTCCCGATTGATGCGGGTGATGTTTTCCAAGGTCTTGCCTTCAGGCAAATTCAGGGAAAGCCCCTTGGTCCCGTGAATTAAAAAATGATAGGGGTGAAGATAGGGCGCAAATTGAACCATCACCTCCCTGAAACCCGACGAAGGTATCATGGGAAACATTACTTCGCAGGCTTCACAAAGCATCTCAGGGTCATTGGTGGCTTTAATTTTCTCGGCCAGCTTTCTATTCTTGACCGTATGCGTTTCATTAATGGCTTTTACGACGGCTTCATCGCGTGCATAGACCAGCACCTCATTTTTTTCTGCCAGCAAATTCGCGATCGCAGCACCAAAACTTCCAATACCAATTACACCTATGGGTCGGGCATTAAATGATTTTTTCCAATTCATATCCATCCAGTCGGTTATGGTAATAATATAGTAAACTAATATCTTCTGTTATCACATGCCCGTCTTCCGTACGGATCAGAGGCCTTTTGGCATGATACATACCCACATTTTCCAAACCGTGACGTATGATTTCCTCGAGCGGCTTTTCCAAATGGGGGGCAATGCCCAATTTACCTCCTTCCTTCAGCCGCTTTATTTCATCTAATACCTTTCCGCAGGCAGTCATAAAGTCATCGAAGGGAAGTTGAATATCCTCCTCCGGAAGCTGTAACAGGCTAAACAAATCCAACTTTTCATTGCTACGTTGTATGAGTTGAAATGCGGTAAAGGCAACCAAATGACTACTAAAAACCCGGTTTATTTTATGGAATTCTTCCGCAATGCGTTTTCCAAGTTTTTTGGTATACTCCTCTTCCCTCTGCAGGTCAACCGTCACCTGATCATTGGCAATAAAATAATCCTTGCAGTCTATCGGCCGGCCATGCCTATCCCTGCTATTTCCCTTTTCATCCACGTAATTACCCAGAATATCCATCGCTTTCCCAATTGAAACGGATATGTCGGATCCTTTTGTGAAAAACTTTACCAGGAATTTTGAAATTTTATACGAGGTAGAAAATTCATCTGACTCGCTGTAATATCGCTCCTGGCCGGTATAGTTCAGGTGTTCTTTTATCAGACTGGGGGCTTCCAAAACAAAATGATAATTGATCGTAACGGGCACTATAAAAACCTTTCCAGGGTCTTCAGGCTCCGCCTGATAATTGGCTCGTTGGGCTTCAATCGCCGTGCTGAGCAAACCAAGCTTTAATTTCGATTCGATCGTCCCACTTCTGGAACGCGTACCGCCTGGAAAAAACAAACTATGGCACCCGAACTGAATCGCTTCCCGGGAATAGGTTTTCAGGGTTTCCAGGTAAATTTGATTTTTCTTTCTGCGGTCTACCTTATAGGCCCCCAGGGCATTCATAAAATAGGCGAAAATCTGGATGTTGAACAAGTTTAGCCCTGCTCCATAAATGAAAGGCGGCAGGCCGAGGGTGCTGATCGTCCATCCAATCAGGATGCTGTCCAAATTACTAAAATGAGTAGGCACCATGACAATGGTACCTTTCGAAGCAAGCTCCCGTAATTGATCCGTTTCTCCAATAATCTGGATTTTATCTTGCAGGCTGTATTGGTTGCTAAATATAGATTTGAATCCCTTTACCCGGGAAGTATTCAGCAGCCGGGAAAATCCGAAGGTAACGATCCTCCGGGTCATTTTATAATGACTGTGCTTAAAATTACTGGCAATTTCCTCTGCATAGCGCTGGGTGATGGCCGTTAATATTTCCAGGTACTTCGCTTTCTTATCCGACTCTTGGAGTTTTTGATCCACCCCGATAGCCAAAAGGGAAGACTTCACCCCTGACCAGAATGACGCTTCATCGTCCGGATCTACCAGCCAGGGGTTTTGCTTGAGGCGCATTCTTTCCCGGTACAGGGTGACCTCCAGTTCCTCTTTTAATGCTTGAACCTGATTTCCGGTTAGGCTTTTTATTTTTTCACTGCTGGACGCTACTACTTGTTGGATAAATTCTTTCCTGCCTTTACTCAGCCTTACCACTGGCCATTCGTCCTTTTTTGGCAATATGGGTTCGTATTGGTGCTTGATATAGTCGTCGGTCAATGGTTTGTCTTTTGGTTGGTCAAAGATAACCAAAAATAAAATTCATTAAACAGAATTATCAATAGGGCAGTTTTGTCAATGGTGGAATAGATTGTAATATTGCACCATTCCAAACACCCATGAAGCAGGATTTACAGCAGATACAAGCCCCGATAGCCACTGAGATGGCTGATTTTGAAAAAAAGTTCCGTTCCTTCATGCAGAGCAAGGTCAAATTGCTCGACCATATCACCCAATATATTGTTCGAAGAAAAGGCAAACAGATGCGCCCCATGTTTGTTTTTCTTAGCTCGGGTGTCAGCGGAAGTATCAGCGAGGCCTCCTATCGGGGGGCGGCTCTAATTGAACTTCTGCACACGGCCACACTCGTACACGATGATGTGGTCGATGACGCCAACTACCGCCGGGGTTTTTTTTCGATCAATGCCCTTTGGAAAAATAAGATCGCTGTTTTGGTTGGTGACTACCTGCTTTCCAGAGGCTTGTTGTTAAGTGTTGAAAATGGCGATTTCGATTTATTGAAAATCGTCTCCAATGCCGTAAGGGAAATGAGTGAAGGAGAACTTCTACAAATTTCAAAAGCGCGTAAATTGGATATTACCGAAGAGGTGTATTACACCATTATCCGGCAAAAAACAGCTAGCCTGATTTCCTCCTGCTGTGCAGTAGGGGCTGCTACCGCAGGTGCAAGTGGCGAAAGTACTGAAAAAATGCGTCTTTTCGGTGAAAAAGTAGGCATGGCTTTCCAAATTAAAGATGACCTATTTGACTATGGAGAGGACGTGGTAGGTAAGCCTGTTGGGATCGATATCAAAGAAAAGAAAATGACGCTTCCCTTAATTTATGCCCTTAATCATGCCTCTTGGGTAGATAAGAAGAAAATCATCTACAAAATACGAAACGGGAGCGAAAACAAAAGTACCGTTAACGAGATAATTAATTTTGTCAAAGCCTCCGGAGGGCTGGAATATGCCCAAAAGGTCATGAACGATTTCTACCAGGAAGCGCTATCCATTTTGGCCGAATTCCCGGAGTCCGACTATAAAACCTCTCTGTCCGCATTAGTAACCTACACCATCGAACGGGAAAAATAAATTTTCCGCTTTTTTTTATTTTTTCATGGGAATTCCCCCCACTTATTTTTCGGCAGCCGGATTGCCTTGCTACTATTCCTGGAATGTATTCCTTAAAAACCCCTATTTAAACCCTAGATAATGGGGTTTTAGTGAGAATTAGGTGCTGATTCATAGTCCGTTGCCACCTTCGATTGTTCCCATTATTTTTTGGTAAAAAATTGTGTTTGTAGTTTGTTTTGGATACTTTTATACCAATGTGGTAAAAAGTGGGGCAAAGTGGTATAAAGTGTTTGGCTATTTACTACTTTTGTATTCTATAATCAGGAAGCAGAGGAATGGCATCTTTCACCGGTGAATTTGAATGTAAACTGGATGCCAAGGGCAGGTTGGTATTACCTTCTAAAATGAAGGCATCGCTACCTGAATCCTTGGGTCAGGAAATGATGCTGCGCAAAGGTCTGGAACCTTGTCTTGAGCTGATCCCGATGATAGAAGTACGGAAGGACCACAACAAACTGGCCAGTCTGGACGATACGGATGAGGATGTCAGGCGCTTTAAGCGAGCCTTTTTCAGAAGGGAATCGCCTGTAGAGCTGGATACTGCGGGGAGATTTCTGATACCAAAAAACATGCTTCGGCATGGGCAATTAGAGAAAGACGCTGTACTCATCGGAATGGGTACCAAAATAGAAATCTGGAACCCGGATCTTCACGATGCCTATTCTGCTAAAGAGGAGCAGGTATACAAGGATTTGAACAAAAAGTTTTTAGGAAAAAGTGGATAACCCGGCCTACCATATCCCCGTGATGCTTGAAGCCTGTCTTTCCGGACTGGCGATAGATCCTGATGGTATTTACCTGGACCTTACCTTCGGTGGAGGCGGCCATGCTATGGAAATCCTGAAGCGGCTGGAAAAAGGACATCTATATGCCTTTGATCAGGATCCGGATGCGGAAGCAAATATTCCTGAAGATGATCGGTTCACCTTTATCCAGGCGAATTTTCGGGATATAAAACGCTATTTAAAACTTTACGGGGTAGCGAAAGTAGATGGAATTCTGGCCGATTTGGGGATTTCCTCTCATCAGATAGACGAACCGTCAAGAGGCTTTTCAACCCGCTTTGAAGGGAAGTTGGACATGCGAATGAGCCAGTCCGGAGAGCTGACAGCGGCGGAGGTTTTAAACACCTATTCCGAAGCAGCACTTCAAAAAATGCTTGGCCTCTATGGAGAAGTGAAAAATGCCAAAACACTGGCCAAAGCGATCGTAGCTTTTCGGGCAAACACTCGTTTCGAGAGCAGCACGGAATTCAAGAAACTACTGGATAAGTATGCCCCCAAAGGAAAATATGCGAAATACTCCGCTCAGGTATATCAGGCCCTTCGGATAGAAGTAAATCAGGAACTGGCGGCTCTGGAGGAAATGCTGGTCCAAAGCATTGACCTGCTAAAACCAGGAGGGCGTTTGGTAGTGATGAGCTACCATTCGTTGGAAGATCGATTGGTAAAAAACATTATGACCAAAGGTAAATTGCATGGCGAACTGGAGAAGGATTTCTATGGAAACCCGTTAAGACCTCTGGAACCGGTCAGCAGAAAAGCCATTGTTGCCGATCCGGAAGAAGTGGAGCGCAATAAACGCGCAAGAAGTGCCCGGTTACGAATAGCAAGGAAAGGACGAACATGAGTAGAAATAGTTTTAGAAAACCCATCAAACCCACCGGGAAACAAAAAAAATCCTGGTTCAACCCCTTTGCGCTTATAGAGCAAAAGCTGGATATCAGTGGATTGGTAGGGGATAACGTTCCGGTCAAGCTGGTACTTCCTTTTCTATACGCTGCATTTCTAGCCATGATATACATCTGGAGCAACCATCAGGCGGAAAACACCATACGAAAAATTGACCGGCTCCAACAGGAAGTAGAAGATATCCGTGCGGATGTCACCACTTTGGAAGCAGAATACATGTATTCGAGCAAGCAATCCGAAGTGGCTAAAAAAATACAGGTATTGGGAATAGTTGAAATTGAAGAACCACCTCAACGAATTGTTTTAGAAAAGTGAATATAAAAAAATCCATATTGCTCCGGGTCAGGCTTTCCTTTTTGGTGGTAACCATGATAGCCGGTGCTATTTTTTATAGGATAGGCACCATTCAGTTTGCCGAAGGGGATAAATGGCGGCAATTATCAGAGGACATCCACCTGCAATACCGACCGGTAAAGGCCACCCGAGGTAATATCTATAGCACAGATGGCAGTCTGCTTGCTACCAGTTTGCCTTTTTACCGCGTAGCCATGGACCCTTCCATTGCTTCCGGTGCTCAACTTAAAGACGGAATCGATTCCTTAGCCACCCTGCTTTCCGGTTTTTACAAGGACCGTTCCGCCGCCTCTTATAAGCGAATGATCCTGGACGCCCGAAATGAAGGCAAAAAATACCTGACGCTGAACAGGAAACAAATCGGCTACCAGGAAAAGCTTAAGATGATGAATTGGCCCCTATTCAGGGAAGGTAGAATGGGTGGTGGAATCATTTTTGAAAAAATTGACAAAAGGTACCGCCCTTTCAAAAACCTGGCTGGGAGAACGGTAGGCTTTTTAAACGAGGACCAATACGGAGTGGGCCTGGAATACAGTTTTAACGAGTACCTGGAAGGAAGAAATGGGGAAGCCCTTTTTCAAAAAATAGCAGGTGGCAGCTGGAAGCCGCTGCACGATGCGGAGGATATCAAACCCACCGATGGATTTGATATACACACCACCCTGGATGTGAATATTCAGGACCTGGCGGAGTCTGCATTATTAAGGCAGTTGATGAATAAGGATGCCGCCTATGGTTCTGTGATCGTCATGGAGGTAGCTACCGGACATGTTAAAGCAATCACGAATCTCCAACGGAACAAAAACGGCTATGGCTATGGAGAATATTATAATTATGCCGTAGGAGAGCAAGGCCTCACCGAGCCCGGATCCACCTTTAAATTGCTTTCCATGCTGGCCTTGCTGGAAGAGGGAAAAATCAATCTGGAAGACAGCATTGATACCGGCAACGGCAGCTATAAGTTTTACGACCGTTACATGCGAGATGCCAAACACGGGGGCTACGGAAAAATTACGGTTCGGGAGGCATTCGAAAAATCTTCGAATGTCGGCATTTCAAAAATGGTCCATGACCATTTTGGCCACCAGCCCCACCGCTTTATAGAATACATTTCCCAGGTAAAACTGGATGGGCCGCTCGGGTTTCAGATCATTGGTGAAGGCATCCCTTATTTTAAAAATCCCGACGATAAAAACTGGTATGGAACCACCCTCCCCTGGATGTCGATTGGATACGAACTCAAAATAACTCCCTTGCAGACGCTCTCCTTATACAACGCGGTAGCCAACGGAGGAACGCTGGTGAAACCCATGATCGTCAAACAGGTGTCCAAAGGCAATACGGTGGAAAAAAGCTACCGTACCGAAACCATACGAAAAAACATTGCCTCCAAAAAGACCTTAACCCAACTTCGAAGTCTATTGGAGGGCGTGGTAGCGAATGGTACCGCAAAAAATATTCATAATGAATCCTATTCCATAGCCGGGAAGACCGGAACGGCCCAGAAATTGGAGAACGGCAGGTATACGCAGAAATACTATACCTCTTTTGTCGGCTATTTTCCGGCAGACCAACCTAAATACAGTGCCATCGTGGTCATTGATAGCCCAAAAGGATTCAATGCCTATGGAGGGGATATTTCCGCGCCGGTTTTCCGCGAAATTGCCGATAAGATCTTTGCGCAGGACTTGCACATTCAGGAAGAATCGACAAGGAGGAAGGAAATTCCGCCAATCGACAGGGAAGAGTTTCCTTTCATTCAGGCGGGCAATGTAGAAGAATTACAAATGATCTGTAACCGCATGGGCATTTCAAATCATTACAGCGGTTCCGAGACCTGGGTAAAAACAAAGGTTGCCAACCGCTCCATACAATGGGTGAGTAATGCGGTAGAAAAACCAGTTGTTCCGGACGTTTCGGGAATGACCCTCCGGGATGCGCTATACATATTGGAAAACAAAGGGTTACGCGTGCAACATTCCGGAAAAGGGAGGGTTCGTTCCCAATCTTTGGCTTCCGGAAGCCAGTTTGAAAGTGACCAGGTGATTAAACTAACGTTACGTTGAACATACAGCTAAAGGACATATTGTACAAAGTTTCTTTGGTTTCTACCAAAGGCAACATGGAGGTTTCCGTCAACCAACTGGCTTTTGACAGCCGGAAAGTCGTTGCGGGGTCCGTATTTGTGGCTATTCCTGGCACCCAGGTGGACGGGCATGCCTTTATTAAAAATGCGGAGGAAAAAGGAGCCGTTGCCATCGTTTGTGAATCGTTACCAAAGGAGCTACAAGAGGGAATTACGTACGTGCAGGTGGTGAATGCAGCCCAATCCCTGGGCTTGATGGCGGCCAATTTTTATGGAAACCCCTCTGAAAAACTGACTCTGATAGCGGTCACCGGTACCAACGGCAAAACGACCACCGTCACCCTGCTCCACCAGTTGTATTCGGAAATGGGCTACTCTTGCGGGTTGATATCCACGGTCGAAAACCGGATTATGGATCAGGTGCTTTCTGCCAGCCATACCACCCCGGACGTGTTGGCCATCAACGAGTTGCTGCTGAAAATGCAGGAAGAAGGCTGTACCCACTGTTTTATGGAAGCGAGCTCTCATGCCATTGTACAGGAAAGGACGGCAGGGTTGAAATTTGCAGGGGCTCTATTTACGAATATTTCGCACGACCACCTGGATTATCACGGAGATTTTGATAGCTATATCAAAGCCAAGAAAAAATTATTTAACGAACTCCCAAAGGATGCCTTTGCCCTGATCAATGCAGATGATAAAAGGGGCCGGGTAATGCTTCAAAACTGCAAAGCCAGGCAATTTACCTTTGGTTTAAAGTATCCCGCTGATTTTAAAGCAAAAATACTGGCAAACTCGCTTCACGGGCTGGAACTTGATCTGGAAGGCAAGCAGGTTTGGTTCAGGCTTATCGGTGAATTTAATGCCTATAACCTGCTTGGGGTCATGGGAATTGCCTTGCTCCTGGGGGAGGAGGAAGAAGAAATATTGCGACAATTATCCAAATTAACTGGCGCAGTGGGTAGATTTGATCAGGTCGTTCATGCAGGCATCACGGCAATAGTGGATTATGCCCACACTCCTGATGCGCTGGAAAATGTACTGAAAACCATTCAAAAACTCCGGACTGGCGGTGAGACGCTGATCTCACTGGTAGGCTGCGGCGGAAACAGGGATCGTAGTAAAAGACCGGTAATGGCCAAAATTGCCTGCTCGTTAAGCGATCGGGTAATATTTACCTCCGACAATCCGCGGGATGAGGATCCCATGACCATCATTCAGGAAATGGAAGCAGGTATTAACCCCATTGACCATAAGAAAACGCTTACCCTTGCCGATAGAAAAGCCGCCATCAAAGCTGCCTGCAGCCTGGCCAAAAAGGGAGATATCATTTTGATTGCCGGAAAGGGCCACGAAACCTATCAGGAAATCAAGGGAGTCAAACACCCCTTTGACGATAAAAAAATAGTGAAAGAATTTTTAGAACTAATACATAAGGAATGATATGCTCTACCATCTTTTTGACTATATAGACCAAACGTATGATTTTCCCGGTGCGGGTGTGTTCCGGTATATCTCCTTTCGAGCCGGTATGGCCGCACTGTTTTCGCTCTTGATCACCATTACGCTGGGAAAAGGGATCATTGACTGGATCCGAAAAAAATCAATCGGTGAAACGGTGAGGGAGTTGGGATTGCAAGGCCAGCTGGAGAAAAAAGGCACTCCCACCATGGGCGGATTGATGATTATGGCGGCCATAGTCATTCCAACCCTTTTGTTTGCCAATATTTACAACATCTACATCATCCTCCTTTTGGTGACCACCCTTTGGCTGGGGGGAATCGGCTTTCTGGATGATTACATTAAGGTATTCCGGAAAAACAAAGAAGGCCTGGCCGGCTGGTTTAAAATTATCGGGCAGGTATCCATCGGGATCATTGTGGGTGTCACCCTTTACTTCCATGAAGACGTGGTGATCCGGGAATTTCAGGATACGGTATCCATCGCAGAAGGGATCGTAGACACGCCCGCATTTCAGGACGTAAAGTCGATGAAGACCACCATCCCGTTCCTCAAAAACAACGAACTCAACTACGACCTGGTATTTGGTTTTTTAGGTGAAAACTTCACTCCGATACTTTACGTTATCCTGGTGATTTTTGTCGTCACAGCGGTTTCCAATGGGGCGAATATCACCGATGGAATAGATGGACTGGCTGCCGGAACTTCTGCCATCATTGGCCTTACCATTGCCATTTATGCCTACATCAGTGGCAACGCCATCTTCTCCCAATACCTGAATGTCATGTTTATCCCCAACTCCGGGGAACTGGTGATTTTCTGTGCGGCATTTGTGGGAGCCTGTGTGGGGTTTCTTTGGTACAACTCTTACCCTGCCCAGGTATTTATGGGAGACACCGGAAGTCTGATGATTGGTGGTGTCATTGCCGTGCTTTCACTTACGCTTAGAAAGGAACTCTTATTACCGGTTCTATGCGGTATTTTCCTGATCGAACTGCTTTCAGTCATCATTCAGGTAAGCTACTTTAAATATACGAAAAAGAAATATGGGGAGGGACGAAGGGTGTTCCTGATGTCTCCGCTACACCACCATTATCAGAAAAGAAATGTTCCGGAGGCGAAGATAACGGTAAGATTTTGGATACTGGGAATCTTGTTTGCCATCATGGCATTGGCTACACTTAAATTAAGGTAAATGCAAAAAACGGCGATCATAGGATCCGGAGAAAGCGGTTTTGGAGCAGCCCTGCTTGCCAGGCAACAGGGTCACGGCGTATTTGTGTCCGATGCTGGCAAAATAGCTGAAGAAAAGAAAACCGTTTTCCGGGAAAAGGGAATTGACTTTGAGGAGGGACAACATACGGTGGGCTCCCTTTTGACTGCTGATACGGTGGTCAAAAGCCCGGGAATCCCCTTTTCCAATCCCTTGGTGGCGCAGCTAATCTCCTCTGGTGTCCCCGTAGTGGATGAACTGGAATTTGCCTTTGGCTTTAGCCGGGGAAAGGTGATCGCCATTACCGGTACCAATGGCAAAACGACCACCACCCTGCTGACCTATCACCTTCTAAAATCTGGAGGATTGAACGTGGGCCTGGCTGGCAATGTAGGAAAAAGCTGGGCACTGCAATTGTGTGAAAACGACCACGATTGGTGGGTTCTGGAAGTTAGCAGCTTTCAAATAGAGGGGTTCGTGAAATTTCGCCCCGCTATCGCCATGCTGCTAAACATTACACCTGACCATCTGGACCGGTATGATAATGACCTGTCGCTTTATGCGGCAACCAAATTGAAATTGACAGATAAGATGGGAATAGCGGACCATTTTATTTATTTCGATGAAGATCCAATCATTAAATCTACGCTGAATAGCCGGAAGAGCCAGCCAGTAGATCTCCCCTATGGGTTAACCATCAGTCCACAGCGAAAGGCATACGTGGGGGAAAAGAAGCTGACTGTAAAAACCGAGGAAGAAATCTGGACCTGGCCCATAGAGGAAATGGCCTTGCAAGGAAAGCATAACCGCTGCAATTCCCTGGCAGCCGTATTGGCGGCTAAAACGGCGGGAGTACCCTCCGAAAAACTCGGACCTGGACTGAAAACCTTTGTAAACGCAGCACATCGAATGGAATGGGTGGCTGAGGTCGACGGTATCCAGTTTATAAATGATAGCAAAGGTACGAATGTGGATGCTACGGCATTTGCATTAGAGGCCTACCAAAACGATCTCATCTGGATAGCCGGAGGCGTGGATAAGGGAAACGACTACAGCCTGCTGGATAAAAAAATAGAAGGGCACGTAAAAGTGCTGATTTGCCTGGGGAAAGATAACGAAAAACTAAAAAAAGCCTTTTCTGGAAAAATACCCACTATTCTGGAAACGCAAGACTTGAAACAGGCCATCAGCTGGGCCATGGAAAAAGGTGCTGCGGGAGACCTGGTTTTGCTATCTCCCGCCTGCGCCAGTTTTGATCTTTTTAAAAATTACGAAGATCGCGGCAATCAATTTAAAGAGGCAGTTTTGAACTTGAAAAAAGCATTTGAAGATGGCAAAAGTTAAAATCTGGCTGGAAGAAAACCTAAAGGGAGACCCTATTATCTGGGGTATCGTGATCCTGTTGTCCATGATCAGCATCCTGGCGGTGTATTCCGCTACGGGATCTCTTGCCTACCGCAAAATGGGAGGAAATACGGAGATCTATTTATTTAAACACAGTGCGTTGATTTTGACCAGTCTGGTAGTCATGTGGGCGGTGCACACCATTCCCTATAAATATTTCTCCAAATTGAGTTTATTCGCTCTATGGGTAAGCGTCCCCTTGTTGTTAATCACGTACCTTTTTGGGTCTACCATCAACCAGGCCAGCAGGTGGCTCACCATTCCTATCATTGATCAGGCATTTCAGCCCTCGGATCTGGCCAAACTGGCCCTTATAGCCGCTGTGGCAGGCATGTTGGCAAAACGGCAGCGGAAAATAACGGACATCAAAGGCACCTTTATTCCGATTATCGTTTGGATCGGTATCATTTGCCTGCTTATTGCCATTGCTAACATGTCCACTGCTGTCATGCTGCTGGCTACCTGTCTTCTGCTGATGTTTATAGGAAGGGTCCCCTTAAAATACCTTCTGGTTGTTGGCATGGTGGGCACGCTGGTATTATCCACCGCGATCCTGATGGGCCAGCGAGGAGGGGTATTCTTTTCCCGAATAGAAAAATTCATGAATGATGAGCCCGGGGAGATTCCATTTCAGGCCAAGCACTCTTATATAGCAATCGCAACTGGAGGCATCACTGGCAAAGGCCCCGGTAAAAGTGAACAACGAAACATACTCCCGCACCCCTATTCGGACTTCATCTATGCTATTATCATTGAAGAGTACGGGATGGTCGGGGGAGGCTTTGTGCTCTTTATGTACCTGGCTTTGCTCTACCGCGGCATGCGAGTGGTAGCCATTTCCACCCGGCCTTTTGGAGGCCTGCTGTCCGCAGGGTTAAGCTTTTCACTGGTCATTCAGGCAATGATTAATATGGGGGTAGCAGTGGGACTAATTCCCATCACCGGACTGCCCCTCCCCATGGTAAGCATGGGGGGAACTTCCCTGATATTCACGGGCATATCCTTGGGTATTATCCTGAGCGTTAGCAGGGGAGATCACGAAGATGCCTTTCTGGGAGAAGAAAAAACGATAAGAAACCGAGTAAACGCAGCATGAAATTTTGAAAAACAGCACCGAGACATATCGAATCATCATAAGCGGGGGAGGCACAGGAGGCCATATATACCCCGCTATAGCCATTGCTAAAGCCTGGAATGAAAGCTATCCGGAGAGCGAGGTATTATTCGTGGGTGCCGAAAACAAAATGGAAATGCAAAAAGTCCCGGAAGCAGGGTATCCCATAGAAGGCTTACCTATTGCTGGATTACAGCGAAGGTTCACCCTTGAAAACCTGAGCTTTCCCTTTAAGGTCTTGGACAGCCTGCAAAAAGCCCGAAAACTCATCAAAAACTTCAAACCCCATTTGGTGGTGGGTGTTGGCGGATATGCCAGTGGCCCGGTGCTTTTCGCCGCTCAGTCAAAAGGAATACCCACCCTGATCCAGGAGCAAAATAGCTATGCAGGACTGACCAATAAGTTGCTGGCCAGGAAAGCAGCTGCCATTTGCGTGGCCTATCCTGAAATGGATCGCTATTTCCCCGCAGGAAAGATCCACTATACGGGAAATCCAGTAAGAAAGGATATTTTGAGCCTGGAGGGCAAGAAAGAAAAAAGTTGGCAGCATTTTGGCCTGGATCCTGCAAAACCGGTGATTCTCTCTATTGGAGGAAGTCTAGGGGCACGTACCATTAATGAGGCGCTGCTGGCGAGTATGGCCGGTTTTGAAGCCAACGGATACCAGGTGCTCTGGCAAACGGGCACCTATTATTACGATAATGTGGTCAAAAAAGTAACGGACTCCGGTTTGAGCGCTATTCTCCCCAAGGAATTTATCAAAGAAATGGATTTTGCCTATGCCGCAGCAGACATGGTTATATCCCGATCCGGGGCGCTTTCCGTCTCCGAGTTGAGCCTTGTGGGCAAACCCGTCATCTTTATTCCTTCACCCAATGTGGCCGAGGACCATCAAACCAAAAACGCCATGGCCTTTGTTTCCCAGGATGCTGCCCTATTACTCAAAGATAGCGAAGCCATTCAAAACCTGGAACCGATGGTACATTCCTTGCTACAAAACCCGGAAAAACAGCAGGCCCTGTCGCAGGGCATAAAAAAGCTTTCGAAGCCAAATGCAGCAACGGAAATCGTTCACGTAATGGAAACCCTGGTACAATGAACTTAAATAACCTACATAGCGTCTATTTTCTTGGCATCGGAGGGATCGGAATGAGTGCGATCGCCCGCTGGTTTAATCACATCGGGGTACCTGTCTATGGATATGACAAGACCCCTTCTCCCCTCACAGAGTCCCTGGAAGGGGAAGGCATGCAAATCAGCTATGCCGATGACAGCAGTCAGATCCCCAACGAATTTAGCTCCTCTACCGAAAACAAACTGGTAATCTGGACCCCTGCCGTTCCGCAGAGTAGCCAACTTTTTCGGTATTTCGAAGGGCAAGCCTATCCCTTGATGAAACGATCGGCCGCACTGGGTCTGATTACAAAATCCATGGAAACGGTGGCTGTAGCAGGCACCCATGGTAAAACCACCACCTCTTCCATGATTGCGCACCTACTCAAGAATGCCGGTAGAAATACCGCTGCTTTCCTGGGAGGACTCACCCAAAACTACCAGAGCAACCTGATCCTCCACGACGAAGGGAGCAAGGAAGCGCCTCTGGTAGTGGTGGAAGCCGACGAATTCGACCGCTCCTTTCTGCAACTTCACCCAAATGTGAGCATTGTGACGAGTATCGATCCCGATCATTTGGACATTTATGGAGATCCGGATCAATTTCTGGACGGATTCTTAGCCTTTATAGGCCTGACAAGCCCGGATGGACACCTGTTTATCCATCATGGAGCCTATGAAAAAATTAAGGGAAAAGATTTTGGAAACGTCGCTGTCAGCACCTACGGCCTGGATGCCGGAACGGTCCGAGCGGAAAATATCCAGGCCGGCACCGTGGCTTTTTCATTTGATTACGTTTCCGGGGATGACCGGATTGAAGGCCTGAAATTACGGGTACCGGGTTTTCATAACATTGAAAATGCGGTCGCTGCCATAGCCGTTGCCCGGTATTTTGGCTTGTCAAAAGAAGCCATTAAAGAAGGAATTGCCACCTACAAAGGCGTAAAAAGAAGGTTTGAATGCATTCATTCAAGTGATACCATCACCTACATCGATGATTATGCCCACCATCCGGAGGAAATCAGGTCCTTTTTAACTTCTGTCAAGGCGATGTATCCTTCAAAAAAGCTGACCGCAGTATTTCAGCCACATTTATTTACCCGAACCAGGGATTTTGCAGCCGGGTTTTCCGAAAGCCTTTCGCTGGCCGATGAGGTCATCCTGCTGGACATTTATCCAGCCAGGGAATTGCCTATTGAAGGCGTGACGGCAGCCATGTTGCTGCCTGAAATAACCAGTTCGAAAAAGCAGGTACTGTCGAAAGAAGCCCTTCTGCCCTACCTAAAGCAGCAGCCTCCCGAAGTATTGGTAACCATTGGGGCGGGTGATATAGATCGTTTGGTAGAACCTATAGCAAAATGGATAGCAGATGACAAAGCTTAGAGATAGAAAAATAAAAAAACCCATCCTCCTGATTTTGGTGGGACTGGTACTCTCTGGGTTTATTGCCTTTATAGAGCACAAAGCCGGGTCACATACGATCGCGGGATTGGAAGTTTACGTGGAAGGGGTGAGTGATGTTTATTTTGTGGACGAAAAAGAGGTCGCCAGCTTGTTAACCAATGCCTTTCCCGGCCTGGAAAAGAAGGCCGCTTTAAGTGAGGTTTCCATTAATGAAATGGAGAAAAAAGTAGAAGCCCATCCCTTTGTCAGAGAAGCCGAGGTGTTCAGGGATTTGAAAGGGAAAATTATGGTAAAAGTGAGTCAGCACGTTCCGATGGCAAGAATTGTGAGGCCCAAGGCTGCCGATGGCTATATCAGCACCAAAGGAAAAATATTGCCCACCTCTGCCAACTATACCAGCAGGGTGCTCATCCTTACCGGGCCAAGGGCTGAGCGTTTATTGAAGCTGGATGATTTGTCGGAGCAAGAATCCAGCTTACTGGCACTCATTCAGTTTATCAGTCAGGATCCTTTTTGGGCCGCTCAGATCAGCTCCCTGGAATTACTGGGGAATGGGGACATCAACCTGCACCAGCAGGTAGGAAAGCAGGTCATTGAATTTGGGAAACCAGAGGATATTGAGCTGAAATTTAGAAAAATAAAAACCTATTATAAGAGAATTCTTCCCGAGAAAGGATGGAATACCTATGATCGGGTAAATGTAAAATATAAGGATCAAATCATTTGTGAATAACTGTTAGCGCTATGGAAAACGAAAAACTCATTGTAGGACTGGATATAGGTACGACGAAAATCTGCGCGATTATCGGACGCAAAAACGAATATGGGAAACTGGAGGTTTTAGGTATGGGAAAGGCGGTATCCGATGGCGTGATCCGAGGCATCGTCACGAATATCGACAAAACCGTCAATGCCATCACCAAAGCGGTCAATGAAGCCTCCGAAATGTCGAATGTTGACATTGGAGAGGTGATTGTGGGCATCGCGGGACAACATATCAGAAGCGCAATTCACCATGGTGTCATCATCCGAAATCCCAAAGATGATGAAATCACCGTAGAAGATGTCCGTCGACTGGCCAACGATATGGAAAACATCGTCGTTCCTCCCGGAAACAGCATCATTCACGTAATGCCTCAGGACTATACCGTAGACTATGAAGAAGGTATTCGCGATCCAGTAGGCATGTCCGGGGCCAGGCTGGAAGCCGATTTCCACATCATCACGGCCCAATCAGCAGCGATAAACAACATCGATCGCTGTGTCAAACGGGCCAGCCTTCTATCCAAAGCCCTGATCCTGGAGCCTTTGGCCAGCTCCCTTTCCGTGCTCAGTGATTTAGACAAAGAGGCTGGCGTATGCCTGGTAGATATCGGAGGCGGTACCACCGATGTGGCCATCTTTTACGAAAATATCATCCGGCATACGGCAGTCATTCCCTTTGGTGGCAACATCATCACGGCTGATATCAAGGAGGGCTGCATGGTCATGCAACATCAGGCAGAACTGTTGAAAACCAAATTCGGAAAAGCGATCGCTGAAGAAGCCAATCCCAATGAAATCGTATCCATTCCTGGCTTGCGAAATCGGCCTCCTAAAGAGATCTCCGTTAAAAACCTGGCTTCCATTATTCAAGCCCGTATGGAAGAGATCGTTGAAATGGTACAATCTGAGATTGCCACCAGCGGGGTTTACAAAAAACTGGCCGGGGGAATCGTCCTGACCGGCGGCGGATCGCTGCTGCACGGCGTTGGTCCTTTATTTGAATACTTGACCGGGCTGGATACACGGATAGGCTATCCCAATGAACATTTGGGCAAATCCAAAATAGAGGACGTAAAAAGCCCCATGTATGCCACTACCGTAGGCTTGGTATTGGCGGGCTTCAAAGCCCTGGATGACCGGGAGGATACTTACCGACTGAAGGAAACCAGCGGCAACATGCCAGCCAGAAAAGGCTACCGATCGGACCAAATGGGAAGGGATATCTTTGGTTCCATTACCAAAAAATTAAAAAACTTCATCACCGATGATATCAGCGATGAAAACGAACATTATTAATTAACCATAGCGCAAACACTCGCCCAAGGCGGAAAAAGCATACATCATGAAAGACTATTCATTTGATATTCAAAAAAATCACCGATCGATCATCAAGGTCATTGGTGTAGGAGGAGGTGGTTCCAATGCCGTAAACCACATGTTCAACCAAGGCATAAAAGATGTGGAATTCGTTGTCGTCAATACGGATTCCCAGGCCCTCAAAAGCAGTCCCGTGCCGCTAAAGTTACAAATCGGTGCTCATCTCACCGAGGGACTGGGAGCCGGTGCCAACCCCGAGAAAGGGAAGAATGCGGCTCTGGAAAGCAAAGAAGAGATTCGTAAATTACTGGAAGACAACACCAAAATGGTCTTCATCACCGCCGGGATGGGCGGGGGTACCGGGACGGGTGCGGCTCCTGTAATTGCAAAAATCGCTAAGGACATGGATATCCTTACGGTGGGCATCGTCACCGCTCCTTTTGTATTTGAGGGAAGGAAAAAAACCTTTTCAGCCCAAGCGGGCATCGAATCCCTTCGGGAAAATTGCGACACCGTACTGGTCATTCTCAACGATAAGCTCCGGGAGATTTACGGCAACCTACCCATCCGTCAGGCTTTTGGCAAAGCCGATAATATCCTGAGTACGGCTGCCAAGTCTATCGCAGAAATCATCACCGAAACCCAGGACGTAAACGTCGATTTTGAAGATGTCAAAACCGTCATGAAAGATGCCGGTGCAGCCGTAATGGGTTCTGCCATGGAGGAAGGGGAAGACCGTGCCATCAAAGCCGCAGAGAAAGCCATATCTTCTCCTTTGCTTAACAATGTGGATATCAAAGGAGCCGAAAAAATCCTCCTTTCCATTATGTCCGGGGAAGACGAAGAGCTTTCCATGGATGAATTGGTGGAAATCACCGAATACATTCAGGACCGGGCCGGAGACATGGCGGATGTTATTTTCGGCCAGGGTATCGATCCGGATCTGAAAAAAGCCATTCGGGTGACGGTCATTGCCACTGGATTTGAAACCGATTCTTTAGCTGATAAAAATTTCATGCAGCAAAAGAAAAAGGAAGAGGACCTGTCCAAAAAAGTGATCCATTTAGAGTCTGGCAAAACGTCGAAAGTAGACGAGGAGGCAAGTGCAGGGCAAAATGTGAATTTCACTGTCAAACAACCCCCTCAACCCTCGCCGGAGGAAGAAACCAACGAGGAGCGAAACCCAACCAATGAATCCAATTCCCAGAACGCAGCCCAATCAAAGCCCGCAAAGAAAGAACGGGAAGATGAGGCTGAAGAATTTGAATATGTTTCCCGGGAACCGGCTCCGCAACAAAAAAAGGTATTGACCTTATTTGATACTCCCGAAAAAGCGGGAACCAATGAAAGAGCGAACGAAAAAGAGGAAACCAATATTTATCAAAACGACTATTTTGAGCAAATCAAGGAAAAGGCTCTGAAACGAGCCCATGACCGGTTTGAAAAGTTACGTCAAATGCGTTCAATCAACCAGACTCCGGAAGAGTTTAAGGAAAAACTGGAGGTACCGGCCTACCAAAGGAAAAACATCAAACTTCACGAGGTACAACATAGCTCCGAAAGAAGCCTTTCCAAGTTTAACCTCAATGACGACAACGAGATCATTAGCAATAATCGTTTCTTACACGACAACGTTGATTAAGGTTAAAAATCAATCAGCAATCGGGCCTGCTCTTGTAGCAGGCTGATGTATAATTTATTTGAGAGCTGGCCTTCGGTCATGTTTTCTTCAATTTTGGCCAATTTGATTTTATTAGCCAGCACATGCATTCCCAGGTAATTGAAAATATCGGTCAGGTGGCTTAGCCCAATGCTGCCACCTCCGATACCTGAGGAAATTCCTACCAGGGCGCATTTCTTAGATCTGAAGCTATTTGGATAGGTCATCCCGTCTATAAAAGACTTCAAAATCCCCGGAAAGGAGCCGTTGTATTCCGGGACAATGAAAACGTATTTCTGCCCGCTTTTAACTCGGTTATGAATGTTGTTGTACGCTTTGTTTTTGCCATTGTTCTCATAAAGCGCGGTAAACACAAAATCGTCTGGTAATTCGGTTAGGTTAATAATTTCGCTCTCCGCACCATTCTGATTCAGTATGTCCTGGTATAACTCGGCCATTTTCGCCGAAACAGCGTTCTTCCTGTTGGTGCTTACTATAATTTTGATCATATAGTATTGATTTAAGTTACATAAATACAAACAAGGACCCCATAAAGTTTCCGAATTATTATATTTGGTTGGTAACCGGTTTGGGTTTCCTTCAGTCATTAATTGCTTGTTCCATCCATCATGCGTAAAGAACCAGAAATCACTTACACCGAAAAAATCACCCATGCGGTGAATTTCCTTTCCCCTTTTCTAAACGACAAACCTGAAACCGCAATCATCATTGGGACCGGTCTGGGAAGCCTGGCCAATGATATCGAAATAATAACCGAAATTCCTTACGAGGATATCCCCTATTTTCCGGTTTCTACCGTCACCTCTCACCATGGGAAATTAATAGTCGGGAAATGGGGCACCAAAACCATCCTTGTGATGAAAGGCAGGTTCCATTATTACGAAGGGTATTCCATGAAAGAGGTTACATTTCCCATTCGCATCTTACGACAACTGGGCATTCTCAATCTTCTTATTTCCAATGCTTCCGGCGGATTGAATCCGGCCCAAAAAGTGGGCGACCTGCTCCTTATTGACGACCATATTGACCTGTTTCCGGAAAACCCCCTTCGTGGACCAAATCTGGACGAATTTGGGGACCGGTTTCCGGACATGAGCGCGCCCTACTGTCCCCGATTGATTGAATGGGCCCTGGAGATCGCGCAAGCGAATGGAATCCGGCTGCATCGGGGCACCTATGCAGGCGTGCAGGGGCCCAATCTGGAAACACCGGCCGAGTACCGCTACCTCCGGACCATCGGGGCTGATGCGGTGGGGATGAGCACCGTTCCAGAGGTACTGGTAGCGGTTCATTGCGGAATGAAGGTTTTTGCGCTGTCGGCAATAACCGACTTGGGAACGCCAGGGAATATTAAAAAAATTAACATAGAGGATGTCTTAGGTGCTGCAGCCAAAGCAGAGCCAGGTATGCGGAAAATCCTATCCGGTCTACTGAATCGCCTGTACCCTTCCTGATCGTCTTTCCTGCATTCCCGACCGTCGCCCCCGCCCTTGCAACGTTAAAAAAGCAGCGCTTTTCCTGAGCACTTATTTGGTAAGCCGCTCCCATAGCTAAAAATGGGTTTTCCGCCTAGAAATCACGAATGAATACTGGGCAGTTTATTTGTCAAGGTATGTTTGGTTAGCATGCCTTTTCAATACGAAGCCAGGCCGAGTTCAAAATGGCGGACATTAGTATTTCTATTCTGTCTTCACCTCGAAGTTCATAGATGATTCTGTAATTGCCTTCAATCAATTCCCGAATATTTGTTCATTCTTTTCAGGCACTTTCCTTCCGATCTTCGGCATCTTCTTCAAGATTTCCACTTTATCGAAGAGTTTTGAGACAATAAAAGATGCATATTTTTCAGAAAATTTGTTGCTATATTCTGCAATACTGGTTAAATCATCTATGGCCCGTTCCGCCCATATTATTTTAACCATTTTTCCAATTTCTTTTTAGCTTCTTCCTCCGTATAGAATTGTCCTGCCTGTATTTGGTGTTGGCCTTCTTCAATTTTCTGCAAAATCATTAATCTTTCCATTAATTCATCTACAGAAAACTCCTCAGGCATACCTTGAATAGTTTCTAATAATTGCGTCTTCTTCATGAGTCCTAATCTGTTTCAATCACAATATACGAAATACAACCTTCCTTGTCCATTTTTTTTGATCACCACCAACGTTACGGTCAATAGCGTAGAGATAATATCCCTGGTTCTATCTCATTTGGCTTCCACCATATAATTCCCCTGTCACTTTTTTGCTGCAGAGCCTGTCGCGAGCAGCGAAGCGAATCGGGATCAAAAAAGTAACCAAAAAACCCCGCCGCTGTGCATTTTTTGGCTAAATTCCGGACACCACCCACACAGAGGCAAACTCCTCGGGGTTTTTAAATGACGACGTAAAAGATTTAAATTTCATCCAAACCCCTCGTCAAACATGCCTCTGTTCTTCCCAACGCACTGTCCGGAATTCTTAACGCCAAAACCTGTAATGCGGAAGTTAAATAGGGGAACTGGCGTTAAATAACAAATGAATACTTATTTAATTTATAATTTGTTAAAAAGGGAAAATATTTAAGGAATAAGGAATTGAAGGTAAATTTAAGTCCTTAACCGAGCAGGGTGAAATTTAGAATAAAGTGAATAGGAATTCTTTCGAATTAAATTCCCATTCACCAATTAAAATGAAGACCTATATTAGGCCTTCATCTGCAAAACTGAGGTAGGAAGCATCTGTAAAGATCAAATGATCCAGAACCGGTATTGATTGACCATTTTTTGTCACTATCAATTTCATAAATAATCCAAAAAATTATCCCTATCAAAAATAATTTATCTTCCAAAAATCCCCGAGACCTCCACGGTGTTGAACTCGTGAAGATGAAGTTGAAATTATGAACGGATTTTTCCACATTCAAAAAAACTTCGGTAAAGTTAATTGGGCGTGGATAGATTATTTTCTACAACTTTGGTCCATTCCAGAACTTCGGGATTAGAGATCTTTCACCTAGCTCTCCGAACTTTTCTCCGAACCTCTCTCCGAACTTTTTCACTAATCCCTTCGTACTTTGCCGTTCGTTTCTTCCGAACCAAAGTTTCTTCCTTATTTTGACGGAACCATCCTAAATATATTCATTCGTCCCAGGTTAAGAATACTATCCAAGTACCTTTTTTTGTGGCTCCTTCACGCTCCAAATAGCCTTTTTCACGCATTTTAGCAATGTTCTTCTCTACCGCCCGACTTGATATTCCAATTTCCAGTGCTATCTCAGCAGCTGTAACTTTTGGATTAGCTCTCATGGAAAGCAGGATTTTAAAGGCTGATTCCCCAAGTTCACGTTTAATTTCTTCCGAACTCAGCATGATTTTCTTCCGAACTTTGGTTTTCGATATCCGAACTTTAGTTGAAGTCAAAAATTTGGAATGAATAGGAATAGCGACATGAAAAAATGATCGATCGTCATCTGTTTCAAACACTGCCTTTGGGGAGCCATTCTCCTCCAATGCTTTGATAATGGTGGGTATCCCCGTAGCTTTTCCTTCGGTGAGATCGAGCTCTTTTAGAAAATCACCCAGTCTTCGGTTTCTGTAACGCCTTGGGATTACCTTGCCTTTTTTAAATTCCGTCAACTTGATGCTTCTGTCAGGCCCTCCGTAATTGATGACTCTGATCTTTTCCTGATAAATCCGTATTTCAACCGGTTCCCTTGTTTGATAGTCCCGGTGATATAGTGCATTGGCAATGATTTCTTCCAGGGCCTGGTAGGGGTAATTCCAAACCCTGATGGATTCCGCCTGACCTTTTACCTTGACGGTTTTTTGTTGGAGCACATTAATTTTCAAGTATTCAAGTGTCCTATTGATCATATGATCCACTGGCCCGGATATATGGGGTGCCTCCATAAATTCATCGGCAGCTTCTCCATTTGGGAAATGAACGATTTCAACCCGGCTGTAGGGAAAGTATTTTTCCGGATTTTCCGTAAACATCATCAAGGCCACATTTCGGGGATGCCTTCTTTCCGGTGGCCCGTATAGCAATTGCATCTGGGAAAGCAGCTGCTCTTTGGTTAAAGCATCCATGTTTTCCAGTAGCTTACTACTTACCTTTCTCAGGTAATCCCGAACCAAGGTCAACGAGATTTCATCGAGACTCACCTGGGAATTGGCCCGGTCATCAAAGGGCGTTTTTCCACTCAAAGAAATTAACTCTTCTTTTTGGTTTTTAGATACTTTGATAGAGCTGGATCCATAACGTACGTAATAATGGTACTTTTTGTCTTTGGCCTTTATTTCATCCGGCACTTCATAAGGTCTGTTATCTCCCCCAAAGGCCCAAATGACCAAAATTTTCTTTCCCTGAATTTCTTCAATACTGATTTTGGGGTGATAGGCAGGGTTGATCAGATTATTCAACTGAATCATTTCTTTTTGAATGCCATCAAAATCTTCTTCACTCAACCCTTGTGGGGGAAGAACGGGCCTACCGTTTTCTTCGGCAATACCCACAATAATGTAGCCTCCACCAATATCATCGAAGTCATTGGCAAAAGCACAGATGGAGCGGTAAATGGGTCCGGGGTTCCAGCCTTTCTTGTATTCGATGCGTTCAGATTCTACCGCCCGTCCATTGATAAGATCCAATACATTAATCGGTAAAGCCATATCAATTTCTATTAAAAACTTTTAGTAGTGACATTGGAATACATTGTGTTTACCGTTTAGGATGAGGTTTAGGAAACCTTTGACTAGAAATTAAACTGCTTGCTGGACTGGTAATTTAGAATATTTCCATCAAAACCATTTCCTTCAAATCTCCAAAAATGAAATTAAAAATTTAAATTTATTCTAAAACCTCACCGTCTCACTCAAAGGCTCCGAGACCTCCCCTACTGGTCTTGCTACGTACTGTTGTGTTTGGACTTCGGCATTGTTTCCAATTCCAACCTGGCCAATTCTACCAGTCTTTTATCAGCCAGAACATGGCTTTGTCTACCGGAATGTTGGCGATGGCGGCAATAAGATGGTAGTCCGTCATTGCGGATTTCCCTTGGTTGTAAAGCATCTCGGTGGGTTCTGATATTTTCATAATGTACTTACCGACTATGGCACTGGAGGGCTAAATGAATGATGCGCGGGGGAGTTTTTCACTAAGCACAAGGAGGAACGGAATAAATCATCACAGTCAGTGACCTCCTATTATGCCGTAGTTCCTTGGTAAATCTCAGACTGTCAATTCGGATGCATGTGAAAAAATAGCCCATAACTTCGGTGCGTCATTGGTTTGGTCCAGTGAATCGATCTTTTCCACAAATTTGATGGCGGAAGTAATAAGTCAGCAACAATTATTGGTATGGACCCGGTCCATAGTATTCCAAGGCGCACCTTAGTAACCTTACGGATTCGGTTCCCACTTACTCCATCGCTTAACCATAGTTCATTTTCGAGGTTAGGCAATAGATATCGCAGATCGCTTAGGAACGTATACATCCCCATCTGGGTGTAGTTTGCAACTACACCCTTCTATCCTTTTCAATTTGCAATTGGAAATGGACGTGATTACCAATAATCCACCTCAATCAAACCATCTAGTCCCGCATAATTTCTAGCGCTTGAACACATGTAGTCTTCAGGTTTTTCCACGATTCCCGCCCTTACCGGATTCGCATGAATATAATTCATTCTACTTTCGATCATCTCAGTTCGATAAAGTTCAATGGCATGGTTTTCATGTGTCCAAAATTGCATTTCTCCAGATCTGTTATTATACTTAGCATGATAAGCAAAAATCATCTTCAACCATTCCTTTCTGCTTTCCTGTGGATTTTCCAGTATCATTTTGAGCAATTTCTTGCTTGTAAACTTTTTGAAATCCCGTACCCAGTCTGATAATTTTCCATCTTTTTGTTGAGCAATCAAGTGAAGGTGATTGGTCATGATGACATAACCAAACAAAAAAAGCCCCTTCTCATTTCTACAATAAGTCAGATTTTCCAAGATAAAATCCCTATACATTTTTCTTGAAAACACATCTGCCCATCCAACCACTTGGAAGGTGAAGAAATAGGGCATTTCCTGATCTCTTATCCGGTAAGCTTCGCCCATAATTGAAAATAATTGTTGTAAACTGGAATTACAAATTCCAAGGATAAAAAGGTGTAGTTTCAAACTACACCTAGGTGGGTACCTGACGGACATTGCCCAGGTGGTCTTTTACATGGTATTCGTATTGGTAAGTACACAGTTCATAAGCCACCCTACCCTCTTCATGCATAAGGTAATCCAGTGACCCATCCACATAAACTGTTTCACCGATATAGGCATGGGTTTTGGTCAAGGTCGTATTGGTATATAATTTTTGTGTCAGTTTATTACCCGCTGCATCATAGCCGAATACAATCTTACCTGTGGTCCCTGCAAAGGTAACCGTATCGGGTAGGTTAAGGTGGTTGTAGCTTATGGTATTGATTTGTTTGTCGAGGTTACCGGATAGGCTACCGTTAGCATCATAGGTATAGGCAGTGCCACTCCGTTCTTTAAAGTCCTTGGAAGTGAATGTTGCAGATAAATGTGAATTAAGCACTTGGGATAGTCGGTTGCTGTTGGTCTGATAGGTGTAGGTAAGGTTATCCACCCCACCATAGGTGGATGCGGTCATCTGGTTGCGCCTTACCAATTTGGTGAGGTTTCCGTTTCCATCGATCAGCATCCCATTTACAGTAAACCAATTGGTTTCCCCGGAGGCTGTATAGTTGGCAGTCGTTAATCTGTTAGCATTGTCAGTGGAATTCCGTACCGTTCCGCCAAGCTGATGCTGCGAAAGGCTCTGTATGGCTCGGGCTTTTTCATCGTAGAAAATGGCTGTCGTGTAAAATTCCAAGCAAGAGGAGATATCCTGCTTATTCAAGATCATATTGATTTATTCCCGGAAAACCCCCTTCGTGGACCCAACCTGGGGCAATTCGGTGACAGGTTTCCGGATATGAGTCAGGCCTACTTTCCAACGTTTATCGAATGGGCGTTAGAAATTGCCCGGGAAAAAGCCATTCCCATTCACCAAGGAGTGTATGTCGGTGTACAGGGACCCAATCTGGAAACCCCTGCAGAATACCGCTACCTTCGGATCATTGGGGCTGATGCGGTGGGGATGAGTACTGTTCCGGAAGTGCAGGTAGCCGTTCATTCCGGTATGAGGGTTTTTGCCCTGTCGGCAATAACCGACCTGGGAACCCCTGGAAATATTAAAAAAATTAAGTTAGAGGATGTGTTACGCGCTGCAGCCAAAGCAGAACCGGCCATGCGCGAAATCATACAGGAGATTTTGAATAAACTTTACCCATCCTGATTTCTGAAGGATGGGACAGGAAAATCACCAGGAGATTTGAAGCCCTGCCATACTTGGAACAATTTTTGGTCAAAATTTGGAAAACAAATAACTACTGAAGATATGGAAAAAGTATTGATTATTGGAGCCAATGGCTCGACTGGACGCTTGATAGCAAAAAGGTTGGTCTCTCACCCCAGCTATTCTCCGGTCGCGATGATACGGGATAGCTCCCAAAAAGACTATTTTGAAAATATAGGTGTAAAAACCGTTTTGGGAGATTTGGAAAAGGATTTTAGTGAAGCGTTTAAAGGTATTGACAGGGTTATTTTTGCTGCCGGTTCCGGATCGAAAACCGGGAAAGATAAAACCCAGTTGGTGGACAAAATCGGTGCGATCAAAAGCGTAGACCTGGCGATTCAGCAGCAAGTAAAAAAATTCGTAATGTTAAGCTCCAGAGGGGCTGAAAATGCCGAAAAAGCTGATGAGTCCATGCAGCACTACTTACTGGCAAAAAAAGAAGCGGACGAATATTTGAAATCTTCTTCCCTGCCCTTTGCCATCGTTCGCCCGGGAAAACTAACGAACGGCCCCTACACCGGAAAAATAAAGGTTTCGTCAGTGTTTAATGAAAAAGGAGAGATTTCCAGAGAGGATGTGGCTGCGGTTTTGGTACACATGCTGGACCCTGCCATCGACGGCCGACAAATCTTTGAAATTCTTGGAGGGAAAGTGGATATTCCCGAAGCAATAAAATTGTATCAGAAATCCGGTCAGCCAGTAATTTAATCTTCTTACCATCAAACAGGTAGCCATTTATCAATTTTTTGGTTAAATTTATTCAAACATAAACCCAAACCAAACAGCATGATACATTGGCTCTTCACCCTGGCAGTAATAAGTGCCTTCAATAACGATCCAAATCCCTCCTTTGAAACCCAGGTACTGGACGAACAAGTCGAAATAGGCTATGGCCTGGCCATCGGGGATGTAGACGGAGATGGCAAACCGGATATTTTATTGGCGGATAAAAAGCAATTCGTCTGGTATAGAAACGGAGACTGGAAGCGGTTTGTCATGGTGGAGAACCTTACCCAACGGGATAATGTATGCATTGCAGCCAGAGACATCAATGGAGACGGGCAGGTGGAGGTGGCTGTGGGTGCCCAATGGAACCCCGGCGAAACCAGCGATGAAAGCCAATCCGGATCGGTACATTACCTGATCCGCCCTGAAGATCCCACTCAAAAGTGGGAACCAGTGAAACTTCCCCATGAACCGACGGTACACCGCATGCGCTGGATAAAGGCCAAAGACGGCCTGTTCCACTTGATTATGCTACCCCTTCATGGTCGTGGAAACTCCGGTGGTGAAGGCGCAGGAGTAAAGGTAATCGGCTACGAAATGCAAGATACGAAAGGAAGGGACTGGAGCCATTGGGTAATCGACCAATCCATGCACATCACCCACAACCTGGAGATTGTACCCCATGAAAATCAGGGAGAATCCTTATACATCGGAGGTAAAGAAGGAGTGAAAGCATTTCGTTTTTCGAACGATCAATGGGAAATTCATCCCAACGGTGCCTGGTTGGTCAATGATCATGGTTTCGGAGAAATCCGTGTGGGAAAAACGGCTTCGGGAGACCGGTTCCTGACAGGGGTTGAACCCTTTCACGGGCCAACGCTCACTGCCTACCTTCCGAAGGGAAATACCTTCTCCCGAGAAAACCTGAATCGGCAGGTGCTGACCGCTGATATGAATCAAGGGCACGGCCTGGCTACTGGCGATTTATTGGAGCAGGGAAAAGACCAGATTGTCATCGGATGGAGGGAACCCAACGATTCAGGAGAAATGGGTATAAAGCTATTTTACACTTTAGCTGATAATTCCTGGCGAGAACACTGGGTGGATAAAAACGGGATGGCTTGTGAAGATCTGAAAGTAGCCGACCTCAATGGGGATGGAAAACCGGACATCATTGCCTCCGGGAGAGCTACCCGTAACCTTAAAATTTACTGGAATACCAGCGACTGATTGGAAATAATCCTCTACTCTTACCATTAGTTAACCCAACCCTGATGAATAACCTACTAAAAATCTCCCTTTTTCTGTTTGCCCTCTTGGGGTCTGCCTTGCAAAGTACTGCCCAGAATCTGGCCCCGCTAGCCAAGCAATTTATCGAAAGCCTGGATGCCGATCTTAAAAAGCAAGCCTGTTTTCCCTTTGACCATACCGAACGATTCAATTGGCATTTTGTCCCCAGAGAACGAAAAGGGCCTACTTTTCACGATTTTAATGAGCAACAGAAAGCAGCAGCACTGACGCTGATGCGGGCATCCCTGGGTGAACCGGGAATAGAAAGAACAGAGGCCATTTTTGCGCTTGAAAATATACTTCGGGAGGTAGAAAACCGGCCTCCCGATGACGCCTACCGGGATCCGTTAAATTACCATTTCAGCGTTTTTGGAGATCCCGGAGGGGCAAAGGAATGGGGCTGGCGCCTGGAAGGCCATCATCTGTCGCTTAATTTTTCCTCTGACAGGCAAACGCTTGTCTCGTCCACACCTTCCTTTATGGGCTCCAATCCGGCGTTGGTGCTCTCTGGCCCGGAAAAGAATCGACAGGTATTGGCAAACGAAACCAACATGGGATTTGCCATGGTACATTCCCTGGATGAAACGCAAAAAAGCACTGCTGTTTTTTCGGAAAAAGTCCCTTATGATATCCTCACATCCAATGATCGCCGGGCCTCCCTTTTGCAGCCTTTGGGCATCCCCTATTCCGCACTAAACCCAGACCAGCAGCAACTATTTCAGGAACTGGTGACGCTTTACCTTTCCAGATTTACACCCGCTTACCAGGGACTGTTACAGGATCGGATCCAAGAGCAAGGTTGGGCGGATTTCGCATTTGCCTGGGCAGGAAGTGAAATCAATGCGGTAGGAGAGCCTCATTACTACCGAATACAAGGCGCAGATTTGCTGATCGAATACGATAACATTCAGAATGATGCCAATCACGTACATACCGTCGTCCGGGACCTTCAAAATGACTTTGGGGGCGATTTGTTATTAAGCCACTACCAAAAAAATCACCTCAGTCAATAAAAGGCCAAACACGCAAAATTATAGCTACCGGAAAATACCTTCCAGGTTCATTTTGGTGAACACTTATGTAACCTGAAATACGATTTATTCTTTCTGATATACCCTTACATAATCCACCTGATAGGTAACTGGAAAGGCCGTGGACTCCGGATTCCCCCCATTACTACCAATAGCTAGATTTAGCAATAAATAATGTGGCTGGTGAAAAGGGTTCGTTCCATCCGGATTTACCGCGGTCGTAAGATCGACCTCATTGATCAACGCGTCATCCAGGTAAATTTTCAGGTATTCGGCCGTCCAGTCCAACCTCCAGATATGAAATTTATCAGGCCATTCCGGATCTTGTTTTAAAAGGTCAGATAGTGGAATTTTGGCTTCATCCCAAGCAGCCCGCTTTTCCGGATGGGCCCAGGCTGCATTGGCCAGGATAGTGGGTTCTCCATCTGCCAGGTAATATTCCATCACGTCGATTTCTCCGTTTGCCGGCCAGGGTCCTTCCACGCCCAGGGTCCAGATAGCTGGCCAAAGTCCGGAGGCTGTATCTATTTTTGCCCTTACTTCCATAAGTCCGTACTGAAAGGAAAACTTTCCCCGGGTATGAATACTGGAAGAGGTGTATTGCGCATAAGGCCGGTTCTTTTTCCAGTCCCGACTTCCTTCTTCAAAACCCGGGTTTCTTACCCGCTCCCGTCTTCCCTCGATAAGTAACAAACCCTTTTCCAAACGGGCATTATCAGGCTGGTACCACTGTAGCTCCTCATTCCGTTCAAAACCATGTTCAAACGACCAAAAGCGGTGATCCGGTACGCTTTCTCCTGTAAAATCATCTGCCCAAACGAGTCGATATCCCGGCTTTTCCGGAGCTTCTGCCCCAATCTGAGCTTTTAGGTCGCCTAGGATAAGAAAAAGTGCTGTGCTACTAATCAATAGGTATTTCATCCGAACATAAGGTTAGACAGGCTGAAAGATAGCCAAAAAAATCACCTTTTTTTCTTGTAGGGATAGGTAATTTGTTCCCAAAATGTTTTTGGGAATTTTTCCATACCATCAAAGCCTAAGGGGATATCCCTTCCCTCGTGAGGTATGTATGCGGTGCCAAATAAATAATCCCAAATACTTAAGGTCAGTCCGTAATTAACCCCATAAGATCCTTTTGGAAGGGTTTTGGCATGATGCCAGATGTGCATAATGGGGTTATTTAGCAAGTATTTCAAAGGTCCATAGGTTACTCGGAGGTTGGCATGATTTAGATGGCCAATGGCCGTGGTGAAAATATGCACCAGAAAGAACTCTGTCAAGCCAAACCCAATCATGGCCAGGGGAATGTACTGGACACTTTTATAGAGAATGGTTTCCATCCAGTGAAACCTCAGGTGGGCTGCAAATCCCATTTGCTCTACGGAATGGTGTACTTTGTGAAATTCCCAAAGTGCTGGAACCCGATGCAACATGCGGTGAACGTTCCATTGAATGAAATCAGCCACGATGAATAACAAGCCAAATTGTGCCCACCTCGGCCAGGAGCTGACCTCAATAGCTACCAGGTTGGTAATCCCAAATAAGCCAAGAAAATCGTTGAAAGCCTCCACGGCCACATTGGAAATGGCATTGTAGGCAATCAACGAAAAAAGGAAAAAGTTGAAAAACATGTAAAAGCCATCCAGCCAGAAATCTTTCCGCAGTGCCGGTTGACTTTTTCTCCAGGGAAAAACCAGCTCCAGCAGCCACACTGCCAGGGAAAGACCTACCAACCACCAGAAATAATTATTCCAGGAAGGATACATGATTTCATCCAATAAGTAGGTGAAATATCCATAGTAAGCATCGGCTATTATTTTAATGTATTTTTCCATTTTTACTGCTTATCATAACAACGTTTTGTTTTGTCAAGTTTGAAACCTTTCCTTCAGCAGCAGAAAAAACTCGCTTCACAAAACAGTAAACCGCAAGGGAATCCAAGCTTCGCATACATAAACTCAAACATACCAAGAGGAGTTTATTTTTTAGAAAACTTGGATTTAATTATACAAGGTAAAATTAGTAAGGAAAATTCGTTTAATCTGTGACAGGAGTTACAGTAGCCGGAGCGTCACTAAATGCATTCGCCTGGCACTTACATTGGGAACAATGGATATAATTTAGTATTATTAACCTATTACAGCCGTAAATAAATTTTCATGTATTTCAGCACAGACACCGCAACGACCCCATTACCTAAAATTCCGGAAGGAGACTTAAAGGATAAATGGAGTAATTTCAAAACCCAGGCACGTTTGGTAAGCCCCAATAACCGGAAAAACTACCGGATTTTGGTGGTAGGCACCGGACTTTCCGGAGCTTCGGCAGCCGCTTCGCTGGCGGAACTTGGTTACCAGGTAACTACTTTTTGTTTTCAGGATTCCCCCAGAAGGGCCCATTCGGTAGCGGCCCAGGGTGGTGTAAATGCCATGAAAAATTACAAAAACGACGGTGACAGTGTTTTCAGGATGTTTTACGATACCTTGAAAGGTGGGGATTTTCGAGCCCGGGAAGCAAATGTCTATCGCCTGGCCGAATGCTCTGCCTCGCTCATTGACCAGGCAGTAGCACAGGGAGTGCCTTTTGCCAGGGAATACAGTGGGTATCTCAGCAACCGATCCTTTGGGGGAGTGCAGGTTAGCCGGACGTTCTACGCCAGAGGACAGACCGGACAGCAATTACTCCTGGGAGCCTATCAGGCCATGATGCGTCAGGTTCACTTGGGCAAGGTTACTTGTTACAGCCGGCACGAGATGTTGGATTTGGTGACGGAAAATGGTACCGCCAAAGGAATTTTGGTAAGAAATCTGGATACGGGAGAGATCAGCCGGCATGCGGCTCATGCAGTGGTGTTGGCCACCGGCGGTTTTGGGAAAATTTATTATTTGTCTACCCTGGCCATGGGTTGTAATGGATCGGCTATTTGGCGTGCCCATAAAAAAGGAGCCTGGGCTTCCTGCCCCAGTTGGACGCAGATCCATCCAACCTGCCTGCCTCAATCCGGAAATCATCAGTCCAAACTCACGCTCATGTCCGAATCCCTCCGAAACGATGGGAGGATTTGGACCCCGCGGGTTAAAAATGAAGATCGAAAACCCGTGGATATTCCCGAAGAAGACCGGGATTATTACCTGGAGCGAAGATATCCTTCTTTCGGAAACCTGGCTCCACGAGATATTGCATCCAGGGCTGCCAAGGAGCGCATTGATGCTGGCCATGGGGTGGGCCCGTTAAAAAATGCCGTTTTCCTGGATTTCAAGGATGCCATTGCCAATCAGGGAAAAGAGACCATAGTAAAAAAATACGGCAACCTTTTCAGCATGTACGAAAAAATAACCGGTATTAATGCCTACGAGCAGCCCATGATGATTTCGCCTGCGGCCCATTTTTCCATGGGGGGTCTTTGGGTAGACTATGAGCTCAGTTCCAGCATTTCCGGTTTGTATGTTATCGGAGAAGCTAATTTTTCAGACCACGGAGCCAATCGTCTTGGCGCCAATTCCCTGCTTCAGGCTTGTGTGGATGGTTACTACATTTTACCGCAAACCCTGCCCCATTACCTGGCACAGCTAGTAAAAAGTGAAAAACCGGAAACGAATACCCCTGCCTTCGAAGAAAGTGAAAACAAGGTGAGAAAGCAACTCAGTGAACTATGCCAAATAAACGGCAGCAAAACAGTGGATCACTTTCACCGGGAACTGGGGAAAATTCTCTACGACAAATGCGGGCTTTCCCGGACCGAAAAGGGCCTTACGGCCGCAATCGAAGCCATCCGCAGCCTTAGGCAGGAATTTTACCAGAATTTAAAAATTCCTCCTAACCAAAACGGTATCAACGAAGAACTGGAAAAAGCGGGCCGGGTGGCTGATTACCTGGAAATTGGCGAACTAATGTGTATTGATGCATTGAGCAGGCAAGAATCCTGTGGGGCCCATTTCAGGGAAGAGTTCCAGACCCCGGATGGGGAAGCAAAGCGAAATGATCGGGAATATGCCTTTATATCCTGCTGGAAACCTGGGAATCCAAATCCGGTCCTTATCAAAGAACCGCTACATTTTGAGTTTACAGAACCCACTGAAAGAAGCTACAAATAATGAAGTTTAAATTAAAAATCTGGAGACAGGAAAGCCCATCCGCCGAGGGGAAATTGGTTGATTATGAGGTAAAAGACATCTCGGCAGACACATCCTTTCTGGAAATGTTGGATCAATTAAACGAAACGTTAATTCTCAGAGGAGAAAATCCGGTTTCTTTTGACTATGATTGCCGGGAAGGAATCTGTGGGCAATGCAGCCTATTTATTAACGGAAGAGCGCACGGACCCCTGGACCAAACCAGCACCTGCCAATTGCACATGCGTTCCTTCAAAGACGGGCAGACGATCTATATAGAACCTTTCCGCGCATCCGCTTTCCCTATTAAAAAAGACCTTCGTATCGACCGGCAGGCACTGGACAAAATCATTGCCTCCGGCGGATACATTTCGGTATCAACCGGCCAAGCTCCGGAAGCCAATCAAACCCGCATCAGCAGTGACGAGGTGGAAAGTGCCTTTGATGCGGCTTCCTGCATTGGATGTGGTGCTTGTGTCGCCTCCTGCAAAAACGGAAGTGCCGCCCTGTTCACCGCTGCAAAAATCAGCCACTTGTTTCAATTGCCTCAGGGGAAAATCGAGCACAAAAAACGAACGCAAAACATGGTAAAAGCCATGGACCAGCTCGGCTTTGGCGCCTGTAGCAATACCGGTGCCTGTGAGGTGGAGTGCCCGCAAGGAATCTCTATTCGCCACATAGCCCTGATGAACAAGGAATATTGGAAATAACCAGGAACAAATGAATCTGGCAGCAATAGATATTGGCACCAACAGCATTCACATGATCATCGTGAAGCTGCAACCCGAAAGTCGTTTTGATATTTTAATGCAGGAAAAAAGCATGGTCAAATTGGGAGCAGGCGTTTTTGCAAATAACGAACTCAGCCCTGAAGCCCTGGATACCGGCGTGGAAACCATCAAAAGGTACGTGCAACTGGCTGATCAATACGGCGTGGATGATATCATTGTAAACGCAACCAGTGCCAGCCGTGAGGCCAAAAACGGCAGGGAATTTCTAGACAGACTAATCCATGAGGCCGGTATTTCTCCCAGATTGATTTCGGGAAAGGAGGAGTCACGCCTGATCTTTAAGGCCGTAAAAAAAGCGATCTCCATCAAAAAAGAAAAAGTACTGGTACTGGATATCGGGGGAGGGAGTACGGAGGCTGTCGTGGGCGATGAAAATCAGGTGTATTTTGGAAACTCCATGAAACTAGGGGTGCTCCGTTTGCTAGACAGGGTGGGACATCAGGATCCCTTGTCTAAAAAAGAGCAAGAGGCATTAAACCTCCACATACGACAGGCAGCTTCAAAAATAATGGGAAAGGCATTGGAAACCGGTTTTGATAAAGTCGTGGGCACCTCCGGTACCATCCGATCGCTGGCAGAAGCCTGCCTGGAAAAAAGCCAGAACCCTTCGCCGGAAAGTGTCAACGCAGAAGAAATCCACCTAAATGACCTGATCAAACTCCGGGACAAATTATCGACCGCCAGTCCAGAAGCCCGTGCCGCCATTCCCGGCATCAGTTCCAATCGGTCAGATGCGATTCACCTGGGAGCGATTTTGCTGGTAGCATTGCTCGAACTGGCAAAAACCGATAAAATCACCATTTCAGATGCCTCCCTTCGGGAAGGCATGATCCTGCAATACATCGAAAAACACAAGCTGCAAATTGGCGAAGAAAACCAGGGGAAAAACCTGAAAGAAAAAAGCTGCTTCTGGCTAGCCAACCGCTATGAAACGGAGCTGGATGCCAAAAAACACATTTCAGGTTTGGCCCTGCAGCTCTTTGACCAGCTCAAGCACCTGCATCAGGCTGGGGATATGGAACGGAGTCTTCTTTACCATGCCTCTCTTATTTTTGATGTGGGACTTTACGTAAAATTCCAGGATTACCACAAACATTCCCGATACCTTATCAACAACAGCCAGCTCCGGGGGTTTACCAACGAAGAAGTGTTGCTTTTGGGCCACCTGGCAAGATACCATCGAAAAAAAGGCCCTAAAAAGAAACACAAAAAGTTTAAAAAACTAACCTCTTCACACCGTAGACAAGTCAAGCTGCTGGCTGGAATATTAAGGATTGCGATAGGACTGGATAAGACCAAAAACCAATGGGTGCAAACCGTCTATTGCCTTCCGGAGGCCTCCAAAATCCAGATACAGGTTTTTGCAGAAGAAAATATTGCCCTCGAACTATGGGAGGCCCAGCGGTTTTCGGATACCCTGAGCAGCTATCTGAAAAAGGACATTATATTGGTACCTGGCTGACGGCATTGCTGCTTGTGATAAAGATCACTTATTTTAAAAAGGATTTGAGTCAAATTTGTGGCTCTTAGATTCTATTGCACAAAAAATGCAATTCCAGTAATAGAAGTATACAAAAGAAGACTCCAATGGAAATAAAAAAATATCTACCCTTTTTGCAATGGCTTCCTCATTACGATAAAACGTATTTTAAGGGGGATTTATCTGCCGGCATCACAGTTGGAATTATGCTAATCCCACAGGGAATGGCTTACGCCATGTTGGCGGGGCTGGAACCTATTCACGGTTTGTATGCGGTCACCATTCCGCTGCTATTATACGCAATTTTTGGTAGTTCCCGCCAACTGGCAGTAGGACCTGTAGCCATGGTCTCCCTGTTGACTGCCGCGGGCATCAGCAGCCTGGGCCCTGCATCTCCCGCCGAATATTTATTGTATGCGCTGACCCTGGCTTTTTTGGTGGGATTGATTCAGTTTTCCATGGGAGCCCTTAGGTTGGGGTTTGTTGTCAATTTTCTTTCCCACCCCGTTATCAACGGCTTTACCTCAGCAGCAGCGATTATCATTGGACTGAGTCAAATAAAGCACCTCTTTAAAATTAACCTTCCCAACAGTGAACACATTCAGGAGATGCTACTGGCCATTTACCAAAATATAGGAGACATCCATTGGCTTACCTTTGGTATTGGAATGCTGGGAATTGTGATTATCAAGTTTGGTAAAAAAATTCATCCGTCCCTTCCTGCTCCATTAATCGCAGTGGTAGTAGGAATTTTGCTGGTTTGGGGATTTGGATTAACGCAAAGCGGTATCAGAATCGTGGGAGATGTTCCCAGTGGTTTACCTGGCTTTTCCATGCCCTCTTTTGATATCAATGGCTGGTCTACCCTGCTCCCCATAGCACTCACCATCTCCCTGGTTGGTTTTGCGGAAAGTTTTGCCGTGGCAAAAACCATTCAAGCAAAACACAAAAATTACCGGCTGGATGCCAATCAGGAGCTAATGGCCTTGGGAGTGGCCAATTTTGGTGCTTCCTTCTTCCAGGGATACCCCGTTACCGGTGGTTTTTCCAGAACGGCCGTTAACAACCAGGCGGGCGCAAAAACGACCATGGCTTCCGTGATCAGTGCCTTGCTGATCCTCTTGACGCTGTTGTTTTTTACCGGTTTATTTTATTACCTACCCAGTGCCATTTTAGCGGCAGTGGTGCTGGTAGCTGTAGCAGGTCTAATCGACCTCAAAGAACCTGTCAACCTCTGGAAAAAAGATAAAACGGATTTTGCCATGCTAATCGCTACCTTTCTGATTACCCTCACCATGGGTATTGAGACGGGCATTATTGCGGGCATGGTGCTTTCCCTTTTGGTAGTCATTTACCGAGCCTCCCGGCCTCATATGGCCCAACTAGGCCGCGTGCCCGGCACCAAGATCTATCGGAATATCAGGAGGTTTTCTGATCTGGAGATTAACCAGAACCTGTTGATTGTCCGAATCGATGGCCCCATTTATTTTGCTAACGTTGAATACATTCGAGACAAAATGGGCCAATGGCTAATCGAAAGAAATCAACAAACCAAAATGATCATATTCAACATGGAAAGTGTCACCAGCATGGACAGTACCGGAGCACATGCGCTTTACGAATGGATCCAAGATTGGCGGGCCGAAAAAATAGATGTGTGCATCACCGGAACAAAAGGCCCCATTCGGGACGTGCTGAACAAATGGAACCTCATTGAATGCGTTGGCGCAGACCATATGTTTATAGACGACCATTCGGCTACGGCCTATTTTGAAAAAACGCTGGACAGCAAAAACAGAGAACACCTGGCCCCCTATGCCTTGCAAAGTAATATCGAAAAGAAATGAGGTGCGGTTAAAAGTAGTTGGTGGTAACGGTTTGAGTTAAAAAAAAATAAATCCCGATGGACGTTCCACCGGGATTTATTTTTTTGGTTTGACGAAGACAATTTATGAGGTGATAGACACGCTCTAAAATAACGGTCCTTATCGTTAAACCAAACGCTCTTCTTTTTTAGTAGGATTTTTATATCATTTGGGATTAACTCCCAGCCTGAATCACACCACAAGCAACTCTGGCCCCTGCGGCTCCGGAAGGTTGAGATGTAAAGTCATCGGCATCGGCATGGATAATAACCGCCTTATTAACGATGTCCGAACCGGAACCATCACCGATGGTCCATCCTTCCACTTCCATTTCAAGCGTACCGACACCATCGTCTCCGACTACCATATTGTCAATATCTCCACTGTGGTATCCCTCTTCACCTCTTTTGCCATGAGGATCTCCCGTAGGATTCCAGTGCCCTCCGGCAGAAGTAGCATCCGCTGCACTGCAATCGCCATTCTCATGAAGGTGCAGGGCATGTTCTCCTGGACTCAGGTTTTCCACATCCATTACGAGACGAACCTTGCCATTTTCCAGACTCGTAAAGGTGGCGGTACCGGTGACATTGCTACCACTGGCCCCGGACAGGATGGCGACGGCGGATTTGGTCTCCATCTCAGTAGCCATCATATCCCCCCTACCCATTTCGTCTTCCATAGTTGTTTCTTCTCCGGAATTATTGTTCCCTGAGCCACAGGCAAAGGCAAAACTGGCAATTCCTATAACGAATAAATAATTTACGCTTTTCATCATGATCCTTTTATTTTGATTAATTAATGGACAAGGTTAAATACAGAAAAAAATGTGCCAATTGTTACTATAACCAAATTTACTTAAAATTGATTGGGGTGGCGGCTTGAAATTTTCAATGCCCGGCTCAGATAAAAGGAATCAATAGCCAAATTGAAGTAGTTCACTACATGGCATTCAACCTGATAAACGAAAAATCACGCATTCATACTTAATGATTTTTTAATATACCTTCGAATACGTTGATTTTTTTATTCTCTACCTTCAGAATCAATTTATTGTTGCTTATGAAAAAAAGGGTATACTGGCTAATACTCGCTTCTTTTGTTATTCACTTTAGCAATATCGGAGGATATAGTATATACGCACTAGATGAGGCAAAAAATGCCACGGCAGCCATTGAAATGTGGCAATCTAACGAATGGATTTTGCCCACCTTCAATTCGGAACCCAGGTATGATAAACCTCCATTACATTATTATGCCTTTTCCCTGGCCTACTATTGGTTTGGCATCAGTCCTTTCGCCTCCAGATTTTTTCCCGCTTTACTTGGTTTTTGCTGCATTTGGCTGGTTTATGGTTTTACCAACATTGCGTTGAACAAAAATTCAGCATTTTGGGCTGCATTTGTTCTATGTTGCACCCCTCATTGGGTAATTCAATTCCACATGGCCGTGCCAGACGCTTTCTTGATATTTTTTTTAACCTGCTCTTTACTTAGTTTTTACACCTATTTGGCCAGGGAAAAGAAGCCGATCCACCTCATTCTAATGGCTTATGCTTCTCTGGGTCTGGCCGTCTTGAGCAAAGGACCGGTAGCGTTGGTACTCACAGCCGGGATAAAAGCAACACCATCACAAGAAACAAGGCTACCAAACCATCTCCCAAATTCGTCAGGATTTTAAAAAACTGATCCAAAAAAGGGGTTCGCTGGCCATTGATCCATAATTCCCAATATCCCTTTTCATGTGCTGCCAAAAAAAAAGGTAAAATAAGAAGTAATAACAGATAGCAAATCAAACAGACAGAAGAAGACGAAAGACCGCTTCTCTTCGAAAATCCAATTTTCATGATTTTAAGAATAAATTACAATATTTAAATCGCTGAAAATTAGGCAATTATTTATCCGGGTGGGTTAGGGCAAAATAATCAAATCGTTAAAATTGACTCGTGTTTCTAGTGCCAGAGCGATGGCATTTTAAAGATAAAATAATAAGCGTTTTTTGTATTTCTAAGAAAAAAATAGGCCTGCAAATCAGATCAAATCATCCTTCGATTGACCGGAAATAGATAGGGTTTATTTCTTTAACATCCTTCCGTAATTGAATGCAATTTCTTTATTTTTAGGTCCTGACAAATCAAGTTACAACCGCTCCATTCCCCTCAAATGATGAAAATTGACTATAAAAATCCACAGATCCCAGCCGGAATCAAAACCATAAAGGTACCCTTGGTTCAGGCTACCGAAGCCTCCTTGGAAGGCTTTGGCCAGCTGGTAAGCAAAGAAGAATACCAGCACTTCCCTATAGAAATTGTCCGCTGGCCTGCTTCTGGCCGGAGGAAAATAGACGAGGGTACCGGAGACGAGGCCGGAACCGTCTCCGGTGACTTTGAATTTTACTGGGAGGGCGATTTTTTCAGAGGGAAAAACCAGGCCGTAGGTTCGGAGTACCTATTTGGTTGGAGTAAGTTACCGGAAATGGCGGATGCAACCTCCACCGAAAAGCCAAAAGAGGTATTGCTGTGGCATGCCAACTACCACCCTGACGGCGGGCAGTTATTTTTCCCGCTTGATGGTAAACCGTTTATAACCGCCCTGGCACTACCGGGCGACGAGGCCAGACCGGAGGATTTTGTAGCCTTTAAGGTGACTGGAGGAAAGGGCCTGTATATTCACCCAAATGTATGGCACGAAGCCATTGTGCCCCTGGAAAAGAAAGCTGTATTCTATGACGAACAGGGGGCGATCCATGCCCGGGTAAGCATCCATTTCCCGAATGAATTTGGAGTCCTGTTACGCGTCCCCTTTGAATAACTTCCCCAGCCAAAAAACCAGGGAGAACGGCCGCAACTACACCGAAAAGGGTAGCAGGAATGTTCTAAAAACAAAGTGAAAATTACTTTGGTAAAAAATTATTTAGTAACGGAAATTTATTATTTATTGTATTTTTATCATGCAAAAGTCCTAATTAGGCATCATTTTTGAGCAATACTAACCGAATTCAACGAATAAAATTTCACCAAAATAAACCCATCATGTTTGAAACCTATTATGTAAATACAAACGCCCAACCCAATGGGGACCATGAGGTACATGTGGAAAGCTGTGATCACCTTCCGGAATCGCAAAACAGAAAAGAATTGGGTAGATACACCAGGTGCCAGGATGCAGTGAAAACGGCAAAAGAAACGTACCAACGTTCCAATGGCTGCTTCTACTGTTGCCCTGCCTGCCACACCAGCTAAATGCTGCGCTCCTCTAACGAATCTTCTTAGTGAATACCCTTTCACAAAGACGGGGTAATTCACACCGATTAACTGAAAGTTTGCCCCGATAGCTGGCCAGGGAGAAAAGAAATAATTGAGAAAAATTAATTCGGAGCACTCCGATTTTTACCAACTTTCCTGGCATTCTGTAAAAAAATACCGCCCACCTGTCCCCCTTCTTAGCGGGCAAGTGAGCGGCAACAACCGAAATATAAAACCGTTCAAAAAGTCAAGCCAGGGCTTCCTGACCTGAAGCTTTGGAAGCTTTCCAAAGCAAGTAAACAAACCCCGCCTGGGGAACCAACACCAACATAAGCTGCGGAAGCAAGGCTCCCGAACCCCAAGATAAATCCAGGTTGAACATACTGGCAACCGCTAAGATTAGGGAAACCGAAACCAGCGCAAACAGATTGGCCAACATTAATTTTGTTTGATTTTTCATAGTAAAAGAATTAAAAATTAAACCTTAAATACAGGCTATTCTCACTGCTAAAAGCCTATTTCAATGCTAAGGTCGCTTATAAAAACATAATTACCAAACCCATAAAAACAATGAAAATCAAGTCTTTAGCCTCTTTTTCATTACAAAAAATAAATAATGTAAATCGATTTAGGTAAACTGCATTTCACTTCGGAAAAATAAAATAAAAAAAATCATTTTTTTATTTCTGCTTACGATTAAAAGCGAAAATTTCTCCAAAAAAGCCACTGACATCTACCAAGAAAAGCTTCCAGCCGAAACGGTGTCAAATCCTAAAATATTTTGGAAATTGAAATTATATTCCGCATATTTACTAATTAGTGAATTCAATATGTAATTTTTAAAATTATATAGAATTTTGTACCGTTAAAAATGGTTTTGGTCAGGAAAATAATGCTTTTGGTAGTTATGATTTTGGGGTTTTCCATCCTTGGATTCTCCCAAAACCAAAGCGAGCTTCTGGACCTGAGAGATTGCGAGAAAAGTTGCAGCTCCAGCAATTACACTGTCGAATCCGTGTACCTGAGTGATTCCAGTGGAACTCCGATCACCAATTCCCTGCTCACCTGTACTCCCGGAACGGAACAAACTACTTACATATCCTTCACCTACACCACCAGTTCTACTAGTGATGCACATAATGGGCGCTTGTTTGCCGACCTGCTGGTGGGGGATTCCACCCTCTTTTTAAATTATTATTTTGGAACGATCCCTTCCGCTAAAACCACTGCCGACACCCTAACCCTTGCTGCATTCCCCCTGACCTGGACATGTGGGGAAGTAGTTACCCTTCGAAACCCACTTTTGGCATGGACCACCAGTGCCTCCGCTGACCTTTCCGAATCCTACATCTGCAACGATTATCCTACTGCCCAGTGCCAGAATACCGTGGATATCGTGGTGGATGCTCCTTTAGCGGTGCAATTTGAATACAGTGCCGCCTGTCCGGTAAGTGGCAGCTCTGAGGTTACCTTTACCAGTACCACTAATGGAGGTCGAGAAGCCTACCAATATAGCTGGACCTTTACCAATGCCAGCAGCAGTACTTCCACCGCTGCCAATCCTGTCGTTCAGTTCACTTCCCCGGGCACTGCCGAACTGACTGTTACCGATGCCAATGGGACTCAAAACACCTATAGCTCGGCAGTGGACGTTCCGGTAACTACCGATCTAACGGCCACCATCACCGACCACACCGATGATGAAAACCCAAATGGAGCCATAGACCTGACCATGCAAAGCAGTGGAACCTATACCTTTGCCTGGACCGGACCGGATGGATTTAACAGCAGCCAGCAAAACATCAGTAACCTGATCGCAGGTGATTACTCCCTGCTCGTAACCGATGAATTCGGTTGTACCAGCACCTGGGATTTCGAGGTACTGTATTTTGGAGCCTTGCCCATTACCTGGGGAAAGGTGGAAGCACAGGTCCTGCCCGATGCCTCCACCGTCAGCCTACAATGGTCGACGTTAATGGAAAGGGAATCCAGCCATTTCGAGATCCAGCGATCCATTGGGGATGTAGCTAATTTCGAAACCTTGGGAAAAGTTACCAGTAAAGGGAACAGCAGCAAACTAACTTCTTACCAATTTGAAGACCCGCTAAAAGCCGACCATGCTTCTCAGCGGGCTTATTACCGGATTTGCCAGTACAATATGGATGGATCCTTTGAATATAGCCAGACGGTAGCGGCATTTTTACCTCAAGCACCAAAAGGAAAAACGGACTGGGCCGTATACCCAAACCCTACTCGTGGAAAGCCCCTGTATCTGAATTACTTGGGAACGGACTTGCCTCTCAAAACTCCTATCCGGATAGAAATCATCGGGCCCGCCACTTCTCTTGTCGTGGAAACAGAATGGATCAGGGCTCCATTAATATTGGATCAATGGGTACAGCGTTTCCCAAGAGGCTTGCTAATAGTAGAGATCCAGTATGCTGGTAACATCCAACGGCTAAAATTGATCCGTGAATAAATGCTATCGCAACAGCTGCGCTTCGGTTCAATTTTTTATTTTCCCGGTTTCTTTCCCCATATTTGCTGTTATTTTTGTGTCTTGGAAAGCGAAGCATGGTATATCAGATTAAGGAACTAGCAAACGGAATCAGAATAGTACACCAGGAAGTAAACAGCACCCGATTGGTGCATTGCGGGTTTATTCTGGATATCGGCAGCAGGGATGAAAATAAAGAACAGGAAGGCTTGGCCCATTTTTGGGAGCACATGGCTTTCAAAGGCACGAAAAAAAGGAAAGCTTTTCATATCATCAATCGGCTGGATTCGGTAGGAGGCGAGTTGAATGCCTATACCACTAAAGAAAAAATCTGTTTTTACGCAACGGTATTGCGGCAGCACTGGACAAAGGCGGCAGAACTACTTTGTGACATCACTTTTAACAGCACCTTCCCAGCAAGACAAATCGATAAAGAAAGGCAAGTAATCTTGGAGGAAATGGCCATGTACAGGGACGCTCCGGATGATGCCATACAGGATGAATTTGATAAGTTACTTTTCCCGAACCACTCACTGGGATACAATATTCTGGGAACCGAAAACACCGTCGGTCAATTCAGCCAGAAAGACTTCCTTAATTTTGTTGGCCAACACCTGGACAGTTCCCGGATCGTCTGCTCTGTAGTGGGGAACATTAGCTTCCAAAAAGCCATTCGTACGCTGGAACCGCTGCTAAGCAGCATACCGCCTACGAAAAGTTTTGCAAAAAGGCAGCCTGTCAACGGATACGAACCATCAACAGGCATTCAATACAAGGAGATTTCCCAGACACATTGTGCTTTGGGGAAACCTGCTTTGTCTATTTTTGATGAACGACGGTTTAAACTGTATTTGCTCAACAACATTTTGGGAGGTCCCAGTATGAATTCCCGGCTTAACATGGCACTGCGGGAAAAACATGGCCTGGCCTACAGCATTGAGTCCGTTTACCAGGCTTTTACCGATACCGGGTTTATAGGAATCTACTATGGAACCGAAGAAAAAGCAGCCGCAAAAGCCAGAAAGATTGTCTTACGGGAGATTCAAAAAATTCGGGAGAAAAAACTTGGGACCATGCAATTGCATATGGGAAAAGAACAGACTATTGGACAAATGGCCATGGCCGAGGAGAATTACTCCGGCCTGATGCTGGTATACGGCAAGAGCCTGCTAGACAAGGGGAAAATTGAATCCCTGGAAGAAATTTTTAAGAAAATCAGATCCTGTACCGCGGAGGAATTGCAGGATTTGGCCAACGAAGTGTATGATGTGGACCAATTCAGTTTTCTAACCTATTTACCAAAACCGATATGATAAGCGACGATTTATGGGAATATTGCGAAGCTTACAGCAGCCCGGAAGATGAATTACTTGCTCATATTGCCCGTCAGACCCACCTGAAGGTACTGAAACCGCGCATGCTATCCGGGCCACTGCAGGGCAAATTTCTGGAAATGCTCGTCAAAATGAGTGGGGCCAGTAAGGTTCTGGAAATCGGGACATTCACCGGCTATGCCACCATCTGCATGGCCCGTGGGCTCTCCGAAAAAGGGACGATTATCACCTTGGATATCAATCGGGAACTCGAACCCATGGTACGTGAGTTTTTCTCGAAGTCGGGGTTGGAAAACAAAATTGACTATCGATTGGGAAATGCCCTGGAACTGCTAGCCAAAACCGAAGAGACTTTCGATTTCGTATTTATCGATGCCGACAAACAAAACTATACCAATTACTACGATCTGGTCGTTGACAGACTGGAACCTGGAGGCTTGATTGCAGCTGACAATATTCTTTGGTCGGGAAAAGTCCTTGCCAGGAACCGGAAAAAGCTTGATAAAGACACGGCTGCCATCATGGCTTTCAATCAAAAAGTACTGGAAGATTCGCGTGTAGAAAATGTCGTACTACCCATTCGGGATGGCATCATGCTGGCAAGAAAGCATCCGTAACACCATGAAAATAACCTTTTTCTTTGGTTTCCTCTTTACCGTTTTAAGCCTCTCGATGGCAGTGGGACAGGTGCCGCAGGTACCTAAAACCATCTACTTTGCAGGAATGACGTTACGCCTAAATAGTGCCGTTCAGAACGAGATTCAGGCAGAAGTAAATGCACAATACCGAAGCCCTTCTCATTTTCAAACGAAGCTGGACCGGGTTAATCTCTACCTGCCCATAGTCGAGCGGGTTTTGCACGAAGAAGGGGTGCCTACCGACTTCAAATACCTGGTCATCCAGGAAAGTAGCCTGATTTCCGATGCGGTCTCTACTTCCAACGCAGTTGGCTTCTGGCAATTCAAACAAGGAACGGCTGAAGAAGTATCGCTTCGTGTAGACCGGGAAATAGACGAACGAAAAAACATTGTTTCCTCCACCAGAGGGGCTGCCACTTATCTAAAAAAGCACCAGAAATACCTGGACAACTGGGCCATCACACTCGTATCCTACCAAATGGGTCTGGGCGGTGCCAATAATTACTACAAGGGGCGCTATAAAGGGCAGCGCGAAATGGACCTGGACCGAAAAACCTACTGGTACCTGAAAAAATTCCTGGCCCATAAAATAGCCTATGAAGGGCAGCTGGGTAAGACCGTAAGCAACGGTGATTATCTGCACGAATACCCCGTCAAAGGACCTACCGATTTAAAGGCGGTCGCAAGAAGTCTCGGGCTGAGTGAAAATCATCTCAGGAATTACAACAAATGGGCCATTCGAGGAAAAATTCCCGGAGATCGTACCTATGTGGTTACGTACATTCTGAATGGAATTGTTCCGGAAAGACCAGTGCTGGCCAGCAACCCACCGGTAGCTGCCACTGATGGATTGATGCCGTTGCGAAAAAATGCTCAGGGATTCCCCAGGGTAACTGGCAATACAGCAAATGCCAGGCAGCCCAAAGAAATTAAAATAAATGGCATCAGGGGAATTTTAGCAAATAGTAACAGCCAAAGCCAGCTGGCCTCCCAGGCTGGAATAAGCGAAAGAAAACTGAGACGTTCCAATGATTTAAAACCATCGGATCCGGTAACGGAAGGCAGGTACTACTATACCCGAAGGAAAAAGAGCAAAGGAGAACCGGACAAACATATTGTGCAGGTAGGCGAAACGCTTTGGGGGATATCTCAGCTTTATGGAATCCGACTTCACTCCCTTATGGCAAAGAACCGGGTCTACCGGGATGAGCAACTTTTGCCCGGAATGGTGCTGCGCCTGCGGAAGTATTACAAAAGAAATGAATCGATTGCCAGGGTAAAATTAACTCCCCCTAAACGACAGGCAACGACCCCGCCGCCGCCAGATAGAAAAGAAATCAATACCACACCCGCACCCAACCCGCCTTCGAAAGCGGCCATCCCGGAGCGGACCAAGGAACCGTCTGAACAGGTATTGGAATATTTGGTTCAGCCCGGAGACACCCTTTACGCTATATCCAGAAAATATGGTGTCACCGTGGAAGAGTTGAAAGGCTGGAATCAAATTGAGTCGGACAATATCCTCTCTGTGGGACAAAAACTGGAAATTAGAAAATAAATCAACGGAAATGACCGTATATTTGCCATTCACCTGAAAAAAACCATGTCTTACCGGATTTGTTTTACGATACTTTTGTTGTTGGTTTTCCGCTTTGGATACGGACAGGATTTGTCCAAAGCGGACACTGTCATCATTGGTGGCGACACCCTGGTCATGTTGGGAGATTCCCTCATATTTACCACGGAAGCCCCTCCCATTTATTGGAAAACCGGAGGGAATTTCAATCTCAGTCTGCAGCAGGTAAGTTTAAGTAATTGGGCTGCGGGGGGAGCCAGTTCTTTTGCGTTAAATACCGGATTACAGCTTTCGGCGAATTACAAAAAGGACAATATTATCTGGGACACCCAATTGGCCATCAACTACGGTATCAACCGGCAATCAGGCCGGGCTTTTCCTACCCGTAAATCGAACGATAACTTCAATTTCTCCAGTAAATATGGGCGGCAGCTAAGTGAAAAGATTTACCTGTCCACCCAAATAGATGCCAGAACGCAATTACTGGAAGGGTACCGGTATTTTCGGCCTTCCGGAGCAGAAAGAGACAGTAGAAATCGCATTTCTGACTTATTGAGCCCGGGTTACGTGCAATCTTCAACGGGATTAAATTACCAGACTACCTTAGAAAACAACGGGAAATTCTCGGCAATACTTTCTCCCTTTACCGGAAGGTTTACCATCGTTCTGGATGACTCCCTTAGCAGAACGGGTGCATTCGGAGTAGTCCCCGGGGAGAAGGTACGTCCGGAAGCAGGGGTATCATTGGGCACATCAGCCGACATACAACTAATGGAAAATGTCCGCTGGAAAACCGACTTAAACCTCTTTTCCAATTATGAAAAGTTAGGCAATACGGTAGTAAACTTTAATTCTGTTATAAGCCTGAAAGTAAACAAATACATCACTACCCGAATAGAATCTATCCTTATCTATGACGAAAACGTGTTTATAGAGCAGGAAGATGGCTCTTCTGCCAGGGCCGTGCAGTTTCAAAATCTAATCAATTTTGGTATAGGCATTGATTTTTAAAAATCCGTTTCCAGACCAAACCGGTTTTTTAACTCTTTCAATGCGGGAGATTTTTTCAACAGGTAGCTCAGCTTCTCACTGGAGGTATACAACGATTTTGCCGGATCCACTGCCTCTGCTTTGACCTCAAAAATCACCTCCAGGTCTGGTTGATGCAATTTTCTCCGCAGAATTCCGGTCAATTCAGGTTTGAGCTTGGGAAAAAGGTCTTCTTGCAATCCTCCCTGCAGAAAAAAAACAACCTGGTGATTTTTCACCTCAAAGGGCTGTTGCAGCAGTGCCATTTCCATGTTTTTATGGCCGACTTTAAAGTCATCTTTCACCTCCTCCAGCGCATTTTTCACCTCCTCTTCGCGGAGTATTCGTTGGGGACTTTCATTAGGACGGCTTGCAATGGCCTCCTTTGGTGCTTCCTGCTTGACCTGTTGTGCCGGTCGATCCTTCATTTGCCGTTTCACATCTCCCAAATTGGAGGGAATGGGCTGGGATTTTTTCAGCGAGGAAGGCTGCTGTTCTAAAGGAGGTACAGGGGCATTGGAGACCGCTGTCTCGGGCCCGGAGGGTTCAGATGCTACGCTTTTTTTTTTGAGGGATCTTCGGCAAGGGCAGCCAGGTTGATCGCATGGGGAAGTTTTGCCAATTTCATCAAAACCAGTTCCACATGCAGGCGTTGGTTTTTACTGCTCTTGTACGCCATGTCTGCCTGATTGCAAATGGAAAGGGATGAAAGCAAAAACGAAAGAGAGGTTTGTGCGGATTGCTCTACATACCGGTTTTTTGCCGATTCAGAAACTTGTAGCAACTGGGCCGTGTCTGGATCCTTGCAAACCATTAACTCCCGGAAATGCTCGCTGAGGCCAACCAGAAAGTTATGTCCGTCAAAACCCTTTTTTAGAATTTCATCAAATATTAACAAGGACCTGGATATACTTTCCTCCAATAAGGCTTCTGTTACTTTAAAATAATAGTCATAATCGAGTACATGGAGGTTGTTAATGGTTTCCTGATAGGTTACTTTCTTTCCGGCAGAAAAAGTAACAATCAAATCAAAAATGGAAAGGGCATCCCGAAGTGCCCCATCTGCTTTGGTAGCGATTAGCCTCAAGGCTTCTTCCTCATAATCTATCCCCTCCTCCTTTGAAATGTATTCCAGGTGTTGACTGATATCCTGGATCTGAATCCGGTTAAAATCAAAAATCTGACACCTGGATAATATCGTTGGGATGATTTTATGCTTTTCGGTAGTAGCCAGGATAAAAAGGGCATGCTTGGGCGGTTCTTCCAGCGTTTTCAAAAACGCATTGAAGGCCTGGGTGGATAACATGTGCACCTCATCTATGATGTAGATTTTGTATTCCCCCTTTTGCGGCACGTACCGCACCTGATCAACCAGGTTTCGCATATCATCCACGGAATTATTGGAAGCAGCATCCAGTTCGTGCACATTAAAGGAACTATTGGAATTAAATGCTTCGCAGGAACTGCAGGTATTGCAGGCTTCTCCGTTTTCGAGCCGTGATTCACAGTTTATCGTTTTGGCAAGAATTCGCGCACAGGTGGTTTTCCCTACCCCTCTGGGGCCACAAAATAGAAAAGCCTGGGCCAGGTGTTCGTTTTTAATCGCATTTTTCAGGGTGGTGGTTATGTGGCTTTGCCCCACCACACTTTTGAAGTCCGAGGGTCTGTACTTTCGGGCAGAAACAACAAAATTTTCCATCGCTGCAAGTTATAAAATTAATCGAACTTAAATCCCCTCCCTCCGGGATTTTAGCTATTTACCAGCGGTAACTTACTGAGAATTCGCTACTTAAAATACGCTCATTCTTTCCCCATTATACTTACCAAAATCGCTTCCCCTATCCAAACTCCGGACCGGCTATCAGGTAGTATTTTTCCGGTATCCCTGAATAGCGGTTGTCTTGTAAATACATTCGAATCAGCTCCCTCCGCTGTTCGAAGCCCCGGTTTACCAACCAAGACATCAATTCTTGCCTGCTTGCGGCTATATCCAGCACCAGCGAAGGTTCATTTAAATGCGCAAGTGCCTGGTTGATCAATCTACAGGCTACCGATTCATCCTTTGCCACCAAAGGACCTAACTGTGTGAAATTGCTCCCTTTTCTACTGAACAAAAAACCTTTTATTTCACCCCTTTCTTCCAGCATAAATGCTCCCGCCGGGAAGGCTGCCAATAAATAACGGAGGACATTATCCCTGCCGGCTCCGAACACCATTGTATCCAATTTTTCCAGACCCGGAAGATTTTCCATGGAAACCGGGCTGATTCCCTCATCCCGGTCAGGTTCCTGTCGCGAAGGGTTCGCCTTTCTGACAAATCTCCACAGGGAATATTCCTTTTTAAAACCCAGCTGCTGGTAAACAAACCGACCCTCTGGCGTTGCATCCAGTTTGATAGTGGAAAACCCTTCTAACCGATGGAGGATCTCCCGCATCAACATCTTGCTAATACCTTTTCTACGGTATTTCCGATCTACTAACATCATTCCGATCCATGCCAGCCTGCTCTGATAAGTAACTGCAGTAACCGTACCCACCGGTTTGTCTTCGGCCACTGCCACCAGACAGAGGCTGGGCTGTTGTCTTAAAAAAAACTGCCAATCCTCCCTGGTTTGGTTCCAGCCCTCGGTGTTTTTCAACGCCAAGGCCCGGTCGAGGTCCTCAGGCATCATTTGTCGAATGTAAATTTCAGCATCCATAAGCTTTTATCGATTCTCAAAGATCTACTATTTAAGAGTAAAGGGGAAATTTTTAAGGGCTGTTGCCATTTTTTTTCTATTTTAGAAAAAATATCCGCTGCCAGAACTGGCAGCACTTCTAATAAACCCGAATTTCCAAATGCTGATAACCCTTTTAAAATTGGAACTATTAAAAAGAATGCGGAGCAGTTCCTTTGCCAAAAGTCTGGCTATCGGAGTAGTGGTTTTCATTATCGGCTTTTTTTTGCTAGCCTATTTATTTCTATTCGGCCTGGTATTAAACCGATTGGTAACGGAAATTTTGGGAATCCCTGATGCGGTACATTTTATAAATAGCTGTTTACTCTATTTTTTTATGCTGGAACTTATCTACCGGTATTTTATTCAACAGTTGCCTGTGTTCAGCCTGGAAAATTTCCTACACCTGCCGCTTTCCAAATCCAGAATCATACACTTCCTATTAGGAAGCAGTTTTATTTCCCCCCTAAATTCTATTTCCCTATTGATATTCGGACCATTTGCGGTGGTGGAAATACAGCAGGCTTACGGGCTATTTGCTGCCACTACCTGGCTGGTGGCTGTGGTGCTTACCAGTTGGTCCATTCATTGGTTTATTTTATGGTTTAAACAACGGTTTGAAGATAGCCTGACCGGAACGCTTTCCGTATTTTCCGCACTGCTACTGGGAATAGGGCTTAGCTATTTTGGCTTTTTTGATCTGGGTGCTTTTTTTGAGCCGGTCTTTACCTTTGCCCTCGAAAGTCCGGTGCCGGTTATTTTGCTGCTTACCGTTCTGATTTTGAGTTACTTCTTATGTTTTGCCTACTATCGCCAAAATGCTTATTTAGAAGAGTTGAGCGAAGGAGAGCACCTGCAGTTTGCCAACAGGGACCTGGGGTTTTTATCGAAATTTGGCCTGGCGGGAGAGGTAGCTAATTTGGAATGGAAACTTATTCTCCGGCACAAGAAAAGCCGTACCTACCTCACCTTATGTCTGGTATTTCTATTGTATGGCTTGATTTTTTATAACAATCCGGCCTACCAGACAGAGACTGGTTTTAGTAGTGCCTTCATTTTTGTGGGCACTTTTATCACGGGTATTTTCATGACGCAATACGGACAGCTTTTTCTAAGCTGGAATTCGCCGGCATTCGACTTTTATGTGCACCAGCGAAACGGTTTAAGGGCACTGGTGCATGGAAAATACCTGTTGTTTATAGGGATATCCTTAATGTGCTTCGTCCTTTCACTTCCCTATGTATATTTTGGGTGGCATATTTTGCTTATCCATACCGCGACCTTTCTATTTAACATGGGCATCACCATGCATCTGGTCATTTTTCTGGCCTTATGGAAACCCAAACCCATGGATCTGAATAAAAGCTCTGTCTTTAATTATGAAGGCATGGGGCTCTCCCAGTTTTTGATCATCATTCCACTGCTGGCTGCTCCCTATGCCGTTTTTCTTCCATTCGCCTATTGGTTTAATGATTATGTAGGCTTGATTGCGCTGGGGGCGACCGGTGCGTTTGGATTAATTATTTTTCCGCGAATTTCCTCCCTGATGGCTGAAAAGGTGATCGAAATGAAATATGAAATAGCATCCGCTTTTCGTCAGGAATTATGATACAAATAACCAATTTAAAAAAAATCTACGGTGACACTACCGTTTTGGATATTCCTAGCCTCAGCATTCCTAAAGGCCAGTGTTTTGGCTTGGTTGGAAATAACGGGGCGGGTAAAACCACCCTGTTCCGCACTATTCTGGATCTGGTCCGCACCACTGAAGGTACCGTGACCATAGACGACGAGGATGTCAGCAAAGATGAGCAATGGAAAATAAAAATGGGTGCCTACCTGGATGAAAACATGCTGCTCTCCTACCTCAGCCCTGATGAATATTTCCAGACACTTCGAAAAATCTACCACCTGTCAGAGGAGGATTTGCAACTCCACCTGAGCAAATTTTCGGACTTTTTTAACGGGGAAATCGTCGGCAATAAAAAATACATCCGGGACCTCTCCAAAGGCAACATCAAAAAGGTGGGCATCGCCGCCGCCTTGCTGGGCAATCCGGAAGCGGTGCTGCTGGATGAACCGTTTGAAAACCTGGACCCCAGCTCTCAGATCCGGCTAAAAAAGTTGATCCAAAAAGAAAATAAAGACCACCTGGTCACTTTTTTACTATCAAGCCACGATCTCAGCCATGTGACAGAAATTTGCGAACGGATCGTGCTTTTGGAAAAAGGGCGGGTAATCAAGGACCTACAGGACAGGGACCTCATGCAAGAGGAACTCAACTCGTATTTCAACGTAACCTAAGATTACCAGATTTCGGGGTTGAAAAAACCTGAAAAAAAGCCTATTTTGCTGCAAAAAATAAAAGGGGAATTCATGAAGAAGTCTTTCAACAGAAGAAAGTTTATAAAAAATGCAAGTCTGGGTTCCATGGCCGCCTTGCTGGGAGCAGAAATTGTTTATGCGCTTCCCGAGGGGTACACTCCGCTTGCCCTGCAGCAAAATCAGGACCCCGGAAAACTTTTCGGAAAACACAAAGAGATGCGGGTGCTAAATGATCTGCCCTGGAATATAGAAGCACAAGCCCATTTGCTGGACGATGCGGTCACCCCGGCAGCTAACATGTTTATTCGGAATAATGGTTTAATCCCTGAAGAAATAAATCCTGAAACCTGGACGCTGACCATTAAGGGAGAGTCGGTCACTCAGGAAAAGACTTACAGCCTCGAAACCCTTAAATCCCAATTTCCTACCCATACGTACCAGCTTGTACTGGAATGTGGCGGAAACGGCCGAAGCGAATACTATCCTCCCGCAAAAGGCAATCAGTGGACCATTGGTGCCGTTTCCTGTGCCAGCTGGACCGGAATCAGGTTACGGGATATCTTGCGGGATGTAGGAGTCAATGAGGATGCGGTTTACATCGGATATTACGGAGCAGACACCCATCTGAGTAGGGATCCTGACAAAAACCCGATCTCAAGAGGGATTCCCATGAATAAGGCCATGGAAGATCAAACCCTCCTGGCTTTTGCCATGAACGGAGAGGATATCCCAGTGGCGCACGGCCACCCCCTCCGTCTGATCGCCTCCGGTTTTCCCGCTTCGGCATCGGGCAAATGGATCCATACCCTTTCCATTCGAAACAAAGTCCATGACGGAGAAAAAATGGCACCTCCCTCCTATTCCGTTCCCTGCGAACCGGTTGAACCCGGGACGGAAGTACCCAATGAAGCCATGTGTATCATCGAAAACATGCCGGTAAAATCGCTGATCACTTATCCCAAGTCAGGAGCATTGATCGGAGCAGGGCAACCCCTGTCCATTAGAGGCCATGCCTGGGCGGGAGCCAAAAAGGTTCAAACCGTGGATTATTCCATTGATTTTGGTGCTACCTGGAAGTCATGCAGCCTACAAGAACCAGTTAACCCTTTTGCCTGGCAACGTTTTGAAGCAACAATTTCTTTTCCCGAAAAGGGCTACTATGAAGTCTGGGCCAAAGCCACGGATAGCGACGGGATCAGTCAACCCATGTTGACACCCGGCTGGAATCCGAAAGGCTACCTAAACAATGCCTGCCACCGAATAGCCATTAAAATTTCCTAATCCATGCAACACTTTCCTACCAATCTGCGGCTTTTGATGGGTGCCGGCCTTTTGATTTTAGTATCGATCGGAATTGGCGTTTATTTTCAAACAGAACCATCAGAATCCGACACCATTCCCAAAGACGGGGAAATCCGAAATGCTGAAGCCCCCCTTCAAGTGGATGGGATTGAAACGCAGGTCGAAAATGGCATCCATGAACCTACAGGTTTTATTGCTGGTGAGGGGCTGAGTCTGGTTATCGCTCATTGTACAGCCTGCCATTCGGCAAAACTTGTCACCCAGAACCGGGCGGACAGGGAAGGTTGGGAAAAAATGATCCGATGGATGCAACAGACACAAAACCTCTGGGATTTGGGTGAGCAGGAAGCCGCCATTTTAGACTACCTCTCTGAAAATTACGCTCCGGTACAAACCGGCCGGCGCCCGCCGCTTACCAATATTGACTGGTACGAGTTAAAGGAATAAGTCAAGGCCTATCTGCCAGGAAAATCTGGACATACCCGTCCACATAACGATTAAAAGCCAATCGATCACCATCCCGGGAATAAACCGGTGAAAAGGGTTTGGTGTCAAAGGAAGGACTGATTTTTTTCGGAACCTCCGGTTTACCCGTACCGTCTAGCTGACACAGATACAGGGCTTGGTTGCATACATAAACAAACTCCCTTTGTTCCGGGTGCCAGCGCACCATGCTTTGTACGGAGGTATCGTGGTAACTTACCTGAAAGGGTTCTCCCCCTGTGGTAGGTACTAAAAACACCTGCACGATACCGGCATCATCTTTAGCAAGAAAACTAATATGGGATCCATCCATCGAAGAACTAACCCAATGCCGGGGTTCAGACGCCACTCCGGGAAATTTCTTGTGTTCAGTAAAAGTAAGCCGCCTAACCTTCGCTCCTTTTGGAGGCATGGGCATGGTTTTATCCGTTCCTTCAAGGGGTCCGTTTTTGCCGGGTATATGGATATTTTCCGGCACATCTACCAAAAATACTTCGGTGACTTTCGCTCCTTTCTCGCTTATCAAATCTCCTAAAAAAGCCCTCGCTCGCTGAAAGGTCCCGTCTTGGCTGGGGTACCCCTGTTTACCAACCCACCAGTCACTATAAGCACGGCTGATTTCCCCAGTTCCCGGTTGCGGGTCGGAAACTACCTTTACCAACAATACTGAAAACCAGCTCCCCTGGATGTTTTCATCGGAATGGGCAGTATCCACCTTTACAGCCGAACTTAATCGCTTGGACACCCCCAGGGTCCGCAAATCGTGAACTGCTCCTGTTTTTTCCTCCAGGGCGACCATCAAGGCATCGTTGTAGGTAAATCCTATCCAATTTCCGTCCGCACTCCATTGGTGCCGGTGTGTTCCCCCACGTAAGGCCCCGGGAGTAAAAGGCTGTATCACATCCCTGCTATCCATCCAGTAGGCGTGATCCCCCCTCGATTCATCAACTATCTTCCCCAATCGCCGGTGTCCCGCATAGGGCTTCAGGGAGTCGGAACCCGGCAGACCGTGAATGAAGACAACCTGATTTTTTAAAGGATGGTAACTCACCGCTCCCACTCCCGGCCCGAAAGCATTGGCTCCCTCCACCTGATACACGATTTTCGTGCGTCCATTTTCAACATTTACCTTTTCGATATGCTGATTCCGGGCTATTCCGGAAGGATCCGGGCGGGTGTCGTACACAATCCATTGATCATCCAGAGAGAAATTCTGGTTATGATCCAATTCATGGTTTTTCTCAGCTGCTGTCAGTTGCCTTATTTTCCATAATTCTTGGGCAGGACAGCTTATGAAGGAAAGGAGCGACAGGATTGGTAGAAGACCAAAGAGTAAGTGGCGGGATTTTATTTGCATTGCGAGAGGAAGAACTGATTTATTACTTAGAATACGATTCCATTTACGATTTGTACCACCGCTGAGAACTACCCTCCCAAAATAAAAAGTTTCAATATTCGGATTTTTTTCCCATTTTACTTTTCATTAACCAACCCAAAACCGATGAAACAATCCATTTGCTGTTTGCTCCCGCTTTTTTTACTCGTATTACCTTCCTTCTCTCAGGATATCCGTTGGGAAGCCGTTGCCCCGGGAGTGTGGAAAGGTACCACCGGCACCCCAGAAGCCTATGATTTGTGGTCTGCGGCAGAACCCAGTCCCAACATGGCGTCCCTGGAAAAATTGGGAGAAGCGGAATTTCCCTTAAGCAAAGGAGAAATCATCGGCAGGCAACAGGACGGCAACACCTACTTGAAATTCCCGCTGCAAAGAGAGGAACAATTGTTTGGTTTTGGTTTGAATTTTAAAACAATCCATCAGCGAGGGCGGATTTTAAGGCTTCATGTGGACCATTATGGTGGTGAGGACAATGGCCGCACCCATGCTCCTGTTCCGTTTTATGTTTCGGATCAGGGTTATGGCATATTTATCAACTCAGCCAGATACCTGGACGTTTATGCCGGCTCCGCTTCCCGGCTGGACAGCAAAGACCCGGCGGAGGCCAGGGACCGGAATACCGACCCAAATTGGACCGCTAGTCCTTATTCGGACGGGGTAGAAGTACTGGTCCCGGCTGAGGGTGTCACCTTTTATATTTTTGCCGGTCCCTCCCCCTTGGAAGCGATTCAGCGATTTAATTTATTAAATGGCGGCGGCCCCATGCCTCCGCGTTGGGGTTTGGGATTTACGCAACGGGTACACCGCTTATACAATCAGGAGGAAGTAATCCGGGAGGTGGATGAATTTGAACAGAAAGGCTTTCCACTGGATTTTGTAGGCCTGGAGCCGGGCTGGCAAAGCAAATCCTACCCGAATACCTTTGCCTGGGACCCTGTACGATTTCCTGACCCTGAACTGCTTACCGAAACCCTTAATGAAAAAGGAGTGAATCTAAATCTCTGGATGAACCCTTATGTTTCTCCGGAGGCCACATTTTATGATAGGCTCAAACCTTTTTATGGAAGCCATACGGTATGGGCAGGAGCGGTTCCTGATCTAAGCATGGAGAGGGCGCAGGAGATTTATTGGGCAAATTTTAAACGCGACCATGTAGAAATCGGAGTGGGCGGTTATAAAATAGACGAAGTAGACGGGTACGACCGCTGGCTGTGGCCCGATGTGGCGACCTTTCCTTCCGGCCTGGCGGCCGAACAAATGCGACAGACGTATGGGCTTCTCGTACAAAAACAGAGTACGGAGCTTTTCAGGCAACAAAATCGCAGGACCTGGGGCCTGGTAAGGGCCTCCAATGGCGGTGGGGTTTCCTTTCCCTACGTGCTTTACAACGATTATTACAATCACCGGGACTTTATCACCGCTTTAATTAACAGCGGCTATTCCGGCATTTTATGGACTCCCGAGGCGAGGGCATCGGATACGGCGGAAGAGTGGCTCCGAAGGTTTCAAACGGTGGTATTTTCGCCCATGGCCATGATCAATGCCTGGGCCAGCGGCACCAAACCCTGGACCTATCCCGAGGTGGAAGCGGAAGTAAAAGCCATGGCACTTTTACGCATGCAGATGATCCCTTATTGGTATTCCAGTTTTGCACGGTATCATTTCGAGGGGATTCCGCCCTTTCGAGGGATGAATCTGGAACCCGGGTTTAACGAGGTGGATGGATCTTCCGGTTCTTTGGAAGGGCCTACCGACCTCGAATCCAATCCCTATGCAGAAGCAGTGAGAAAAGAAATGAAGGACCAATACATGGCGGGGCCTTCCCTGTTGGTCGCTCCTCTATTTTCCGGAGAGACATCCAGAAAAGTTATCCTACCTAGAGGCAATTGGTATGATTTCTATGATGGAAGTTTTGCTGGAAATGGAGAAATCATCGACGTGCAAGCCCGGCTGGACCGTATTCCTGTTTTCGTGAAAGAGGGCAGCATCATCCCCTTGATGGAGCCACGACTCCACGCTCCGGCAAAAGGGGAGGTCGTAGACCTGGAAATCAGACATTATGGTAGGGAACCGGCTACCTATCGGTACTACGATGACGATGGGTACTCCTTCGATTTTGAAAAGGGCGCCTACACCTGGCGGGAGTTCAAAGTAGAAAAAGACGCTCAGGGGCAATGGAAAGGTTTACTAACACCCGCAGCCGAAGGCACGCCAACTACGATCGGAGCAGTCCGCTGGAAATTCATGACATCCGAAGAGTAATCATCATGTCTGCACCGTTGTTAGAAGCATGAATCCTACAAAATTGTGACGTTAAACAACTAAAATGCACGTACCTTTGTTAGGTACCTATATTGGATTTGAATCTTCGCTTATTTACTAATCTTCTATCTTTTATGAAAACCTTTCCCAATAGCACTTCATTTTCGTCGATAAGCTTTATTCTAGTTTTGGTCTTTCTCAGTTTTGCCGCTTGCTCTACGAAAATCACCTTTCCGGTTTCGCGGGTCGTTCCGGCAGCAGAGCCTGAGGCCAAAATAAGTAAAACGAAGGAGGGTACCTACGAACTATCCTTGAACGTCTCCAATCTGGCCCTTCCCGAAAGGTTGAGTCCTCCTAAAAAGTTTTATATGGTTTGGATCGATACACCAGATCAGGGTATAAAGAAGCTGGGCGAAATTGCCAATAACAGTGGGATTTTCAGAAACCGGGGAAAAGCTTCCTTCGAAGCCAGCACCCTTTATCGGCCCAATATGATCCTGGTCACTGCCGAAAATAGCTTGGAAGTTGCATATCCCGGATCTCATGTAGTATTAAAAAGCAGGCCTTTTGAGGTGAAATAAAGGTGGATCAAAAATGCTTCCTTATGGATGTAAGGAGTTTAAGAAATACCTCAAATCCGCTCCCTAATCCTATATTCAACTGATAAATTAAAGGTTAAACCTGTCAGGTTTCATCTACCCAACGTTTATTGTTGGCTGAATATCAACAAAAACCTGACAGGATTGCGGAGTTTAAGAAATAATTATCAATCCGAACATTCGATATTTTTTCGAAATATTATTCGTACTTTTGCACCTTAATTAAATTCACATGCAGAGTATCCGTAATATTGCGATCATCGCACACGTTGACCATGGAAAAACGACCCTGGTAGACAAAATCATCCACATCTCTAAAATCTTCCGGGAAAACCAACAGTTTGAAGACTTGATCCTTGATAGCAACGATTTGGAGCGTGAGAGAGGCATTACCATTCTTTCTAAGAATGTTTCGGTAAGGTACAAAGACACTAAGATAAATATCATTGACACTCCTGGCCACGCCGACTTTGGTGGGGAAGTGGAAAGGGTGTTGAAAATGGCCGACGGGGTTATCCTGTTGGTGGATGCCTTTGAAGGGCCCATGCCCCAGACCCGGTTTGTTCTTGGCAAAGCGCTTGAACTGGGGTTAACCCCCATTGTGGTAGTTAACAAAGTCGATAAAGAAAATTGCAGACCTGATGAGGTTCAGGAGGCTGTGTTCGAACTGATGTTCAATTTGGATGCCACAGAAGAACAGCTTGAGTTCCAAACCTTATATGGATCCGCTAAAAATAACTGGATGGGCCCGGATTGGAAAAATCCAACGGACAGCATTATCCCCCTGTTGGATGCCATCGTAGAGCACATCCCGGAACCAAAAATCGATGAGGGCACTACTCAGATGCAGATCACCTCATTGGACTATTCTAATTTTGTCGGCAGGATTGCCATTGGCAGGGTAAAAAGAGGCACGATTAAAGAAGGTGCCCAATATGCCCTTTGCAAGGCTGATGGGAGCACCAAACGCGTAAAAGTTAAAGAGCTGGAGGTATTTGAAGGGCTGGGAAAAGTGAAAACCCAGGAGGTTCAGGCCGGGGATATCTGTGCGATAACCGGTGTGGAAGGTTTTGACATTGGTGACACCATTGCCAATCTTGAAAATCCAGAGCCCTTGCCGCGGATTTCCATAGATGAGCCGACCATGAACATGCTTTTTACCATCAATAACTCCCCGTTTTTTGGTAAAGAGGGTAAATTTGTCACCTCTCGCCATCTCCGGGAAAGGTTGATGAAGGAAACGGAAAAAAACCTTGCCCTTAAAGTAGAATCTACCGACAGTGAGGATAAATTCCTGGTATATGGAAGAGGTATTCTCCACTTGTCGGTATTGATAGAGACGATGAGGCGGGAAGGCTATGAACTTCAGGTAGGGCAGCCTCAGGTTATTATTAAAACGATAGATGGGGTCAAACACGAACCGATTGAAACCCTGTATGTAGACGTTCCCGATGTCAGTGCCGGTAAGGTGATCGAACTGGCTACCCAACGGAAAGGCGAATTGCTGGTCATGGAGCCGAAAGGGGATTTGCAGCATCTGGAATTTAAAATTCCTTCCAGGGGATTGATCGGCCTCAGGAATAATGTCCTCACTGCTACGCAGGGCGAGGCCATTATGAATCACCGTTTTTCTGCCTATGAGCCTTTTAAAGGAACTATTCCCGGACGGATAAACGGCTCGCTTATCTCTATGGATGCCGGACAATGTACGGCTTATGCCATTGATAAACTTCAGGACAGGGGCACGTTTTTTGTGGACCCCGGCGAAGAACTGTACACCGGTCAGGTAATTGGTGAGCACTCCAGAGACAACGACATTGTCGTGAATGTTCAAAAAGGAAAACAGTTGACCAACATGAGGGCTTCCGGTTCGGATACCAATACGAAAATTGCTCCTGCAAGGAAATTTTCGTTGGAGGAATCCATGGAATACATTCAGAAGGACGAGTACCTGGAAATTACACCTAAAAGTATCCGGATGCGAAAAATCCACTTGGATGAAAACGAACGGAGTAAAGCTTCTAAAATGCAAAATGCATAAGCAAGTAATGAAAGGATGGATATTTTCCATCCTTTTTTTTATGTGATGGTATTAGATTGCGCTTATTTCTTTATTTTTATATCCCAATCCAAGTCGGTTCAGGTAGCACAGCTTTCGGCTGTCTTTTAATTGATTCACTGAATTAAAATGAGAACATACCTATGAAAAAAATTGCAGTTTTTACCTCAGGAGGAGATTCTCCCGGAATGAATGCCTGCGTTCGGGCAGTGGTCAGAACAGGCATTTACCACCACCTGGATGTATATAGCATCATGTATGGTTATGATGGGATGATCAAGGGGAATATCAAAAAGATGCAATCTCATTCAGTCAGCAATATTCTCCAAAGAGGAGGTACCATCCTGAAATCAGCCCGAAGTACTGAGTTCAGATCAAAAGAAGGAAGGCAAAAAGCATTCGAAGAGCTTAAAAAACACGGAATTGATGGCCTGGTAGCTGTCGGTGGGGATGGTACATTTACCGGAGCCAAAATTTTCTTTGAAGAATTCGGTATTCCCACGGTTGGTTGTCCGGGAACCATTGATAATGACATTTTCGGTACGGATTATACGATTGGCTTTGATACCGCGGTAAATACTGCCTTGGAAGCCATCGACAAAATCAGGGATACCGCTGCTGCTCACGATCGGATTTTCTTTATAGAAGTAATGGGGAGAGACAGCGGGTATATCGCTATCGAATGTGGTATTGGCGGAGGGGCGGAATTGGTCATGGTACCTGAAACCACCACTACCATCCATGATGTGGTGAAATCCCTGAAAGGGCTCCGGAAATCCAAAACATCCAGTATCGTTGTAGTAGCCGAAGGAGACGAAGAAGGGGGAGCTGCGGATATCATGGAAAAAGTAAAATCCGAATTCAAAGGAGAGGACAAAGAATTTAAAGTAACCACTTTAGGGCATATACAGCGGGGCGGTAGTCCGACGGCCAAAGACCGGATCCTGGGAAGTCGAAGCGGAATGGCTGCCGTGGAAGGACTCATCAATGGAAAATCTAACTGTATGGCCGGAATCATTAACGATCAGGTAGTCTACACACCCTTTGAAGAGTGTATTACAAAAAGCAAACCGCTAAAAGAAGAGTACCTGAGACTTCAGGAGCTATTAAGCATTTAATATGGGATTTGTTCCGATTTTCATTACGCTGGGAGGGTTCATCTTTTTATTTGTGTTGCTCGTTCACCAAAACATGCGGCAAAAAAAAAGCACCTTTTTGTCAGCCTGGCAGGACCTGGAAGTTCAAATCCAACAACATCCGGACACAGCCGCTGGTAAATTGGATACGGGCGACCTGGAAGCGGCGGAAAAGGCCTACCGCTCCCTTCAGAAATCTATTCCTTCAGATGCCGAACGAACAGCGGATGCTAAAAAGATCAATAAATTGCTTATACGCTCGAAAAGAGCCCGGTATGAATACAATAATCTGGTTCGCATGAAACCTTATTCGTTCGTAGCCAAGCTTTTTGGTCACCGCCCTCTCTGATTCGAAATCCATTCTAAGATTTGGTTCCAATCCTCTGGATGAAACCAGGCATAATCCAAATCTCTCCTAAACCAAGTCAATTGCCTCTTGGCATACCTCCTCGAGTTTCTTTTTAATAATCGGATGGCTTCCTGTTTATCGTAGGATCCCTCCAGGTAACCAAAAATTTCTTTATATCCTACCGTTTGCAGGGCATTAAGCTGCCGGAACGGGAAGAGACGGGTTGCCTCTTCAAAAAGACCATTGCGAATCATATCCTCCATCCGGCTGTCAATTCGATGGTAAAGCTCCTCCCGCTCCCGGTTTAAGGCTACTTTTATCGTCCGAAACGGCCTGGTTTTCTTTCGCTTCTGTCTAAAACTACTAAAGGTCCTGCCGGTGCCCAGACAGACCTCCAGTGCACGGATTAAGCGATGGGGATTGTTTCGATCTACGGTCTGATAGTATGCCGGGTCCAGCTTTTCCAATCGTTGCTGTAGCATCGAAAGCCCCTGGGATTGAAAGTCTCGGTTTAATTGCTCCCGAATATCGGAGGGTATTTCAGGCATCTCATCAAGCCCCTCCACTACTGCATCAATGTATAATCCGGAGCCACCGGTAAGGATCAACAGCTCTTTTTCAGCAAACAGTTTGGTCAGTAGGCAAAGTGCTTCCTCCTCAAATGCGCGCACATCATAGGGCTCATGGATGGATTTATTTCCAATGAAATAATGTGGTGCTTTTTCCAGGGAATCGCGGTCTGGCTTGGCTGTACCTGCATTCATTTCCCGAAAAAATTGTCTACTATCCGAGGAAATGATAGCAGTATTAAATTTTTTGGCTAAATTTATGCACAAATCAGTTTTGCCTACTGCAGTTGGACCTGCGATGACCAAAAGTATTTTATTCAAGGAAGTCACTATTTGTCAGACCTAAACGAGAATCCCGAAGTTAAGGAATTTCAACCATGAAAAACAAAAAAGTCCTGATCGTAGACGACAATGCACTGAACCGCAGGGTTTTTGAAAACGTAATCGGACATAACTATTTTTTTGATTCGGCTTCTGATGGCATAGAAGCCATCGAGATGCTAAAAAATAATAGGTACGACATTGTCCTGATGGACATTCAAATGCCCAAGCTGGACGGTATTTCCTGCCTGAAAATTATCAGGGAAGAGGAAATTACCGATATTCCGGTGATCGCCATTTCCGCTTACTCCAACCAGGGCGACCGGGATTATTTTTTATCTACCGGGTTTGATGATTTCATCGCTAAACCCGTCAAGCCCAAAGATCTACTGGAAACGATCCATTTTCACTTGCAGCCGGGAGTTAGAAGAGCCGGAATTACTGGCGTGGAAGCTGATGAAGGCTCGGACTTTAACGAAGGGGTAATTGTGCAATTACTTAAATACCACACCATAGATAACATCAAAGCGGTGTACCATGATTTTCTGGACGAGGCGGAAAACCTCACCCAAGAGATTCGAATATTGGTAGATTTGGGAAAATTTGATGAAATTGGGGAGAAACTTCATATTTTAAAGGGAAATTCCGGTACTTTAGGGGTTTTGGTGATTTACAATGCTTCGGCAGGGTTTGAGAAAAAAATCAAACAGTCCAACCTAAAAGACCTGGAAGAAGACCTGGAAAATTTGGAATCGGGGCTAAAAACCTACCAAAAAATAATTGAGAACGATAAAATTTTTGCGAAATATGAGTGAACCCAAAAAAGTATTAGTGGCGGAAGACAGCTCAGTGATTATTAACTTAACGAAGAATGTGCTGTTATTTGAAAACTTTCATATCACGGCTGTGAAGAATGGGCAACAGGTTTTAGACAAGTTGGGCAAAGAAGATTTTGATCTGATTCTGATGGATATCAACATGCCAGTGATGGATGGAATTGCCTGTACCAAAGCGATCCGCCAGCTTTCTGATCCCGCCAAATCCGAAATTCCCATCATTGCCATTACCGGGAATTACAAGAATTTCACCTTGGACGACTTCAAGAAGGCAGGGCTGAACGATTATGTTCAAAAGCCCCTGGATTATGACCTGTTACTGGCTACGGTAAAGAAGCATATTTACAAGTAACATGTACATTAAGTATACCAAAGGCTATCTGGACAAACTGGAAGATATTTTTGCTGCCTCGGATTACCACCTGCGGTATGAGAAAGGTAATTTCAAATCCGGTTACTGCATTTTGAAGGATACTAAAATCGTGATTATCAACAAGTATTTCACGATGGAAGGCAAAATCAATGCATTGCTAGATATCCTGAAGACGCTTGATTTCAATCCCAGTAGCTTTCCCAATCAAAAACAGCAGGATTTTCTTACCGAACTTAAACAAACCGAGCTGAAACTTTGAAAATCACCTTTTTAGGAACCGGAACATCTCAGGGCGTACCCGTCATCGGTTGCAATTGTGAAGTCTGCCAGTCCCTGGATTTTCGTGACAAACGTACCAGAACATCCCTTCACCTGGAGCATGAGGGAAAGAGTATCGTCATCGATACGGGGCCGGATTTCCGAATGCAGATGCTCCGGGAATCCATCAATCGGCTGGATGCGGTGGTATATACCCACGAACATAAAGACCATACCGCAGGCCTGGATGATATCCGGCCTTTTAATTTCATGCAGCAAACGGACATTCCTCTCTTTGGAACGCCCCAGGTACTCGACCAAATCAAAACGGAATTTTCGTACATTTTCTCGGCCAACAAATACCCGGGCATCCCCCGGGTACTGATCAATGAAATCGGTAATCAGCCCTTTGATGTGTTAGGGATGCCCTTTAGTCCCATTCAGGTGATGCATCACAAATTACCCGTTTTGGGTTTTAGAATAAAGGACTTTACCTACATTACCGATGCCAACTATATTGCTCCGGAGGAAATCGAAAAAATAAAAGGAACGCGAATCCTTGTGGTGAATGCGCTTCAAATCAAACCACACATCTCTCATTTCACCCTGGATGAAGCCCTGGCGTTCATCGATGAAATCGGACCTGGAATGGCCTACCTGACACATACCAGCCATCGGATGGGTATGCATCAGCGGGTTCAGGAGCACTTACCGGAGAATGTAGAATTGGCATTTGACGGGTTGAAAATCGAACTCTGACATGCACCTGAACTACCATTTTTTCCGTTTTTTATGCCCGGCTTTGGAATCAAAAATCAAGGGGGCCACCCTTGCCGCTTGCTTTTCGCAAAATAAGGAGGAATTGATAATGGAATTCTATCCCCCTGACAAGACACCCTTTTTTATCCGGGCCTTACTCCTGCCCTCGGCTACCTGCTTGAGTTTTCCCGAAGATTTCAGAAGAAGTAAAAAAAACAATGTGGACCTGTTTTCCGACCTTGTTCATCAAAAGGTACGTCGGGTTTGTTTGTTGGCTTATGAACGGGCGTTTTACCTGGAATTCGAATCTGGCGTCCTGCTGCTTTTCAAGATGCATGGCAGCCGTTCAAATATCCTCCTTTTTCCATCCAAAGAAGGAAATCCCGAAAAATTATTCCGGAAAGACCTCCGAGAGGACCAGAATATAGCTATTGCAGAGCTGGAAAAACCCCTTTTACTCAATTGGGAACGATTTGTGGCAGTGGAAGGAAACGCTTCCCAGTTCCTTCCTACCCTTGGAAAACTCCCAAGAGCCTGGCTAAAAGCGCATGGTTACCTGGATGCCGATCTGGAAGGGCGGTACCAGTTGATGCTTCAGGTACTGGACCTGTTGGATAGTCCCCTTTTTTCCATTTTCCAAGAGCAGGACCAGTACCGGTTGACCTTACTCCCCTGCGAACAGGCACTGGAAACCTCAGCAGACCCGATAATCGCTGCCAACCTGTATTACCAGAAAGCAGTCGTCCGGCAGGCATTTGAGCTGCAAAAAAACAGGCTCTTGCGTTCCCTGACAGACCAGCAACGAAAAACCGAAAACTACCTGCAAAAGACGCGGGAAAAATTGGCCGCCATGGAAGCTGATCCCGCTCCCAGTCAAATCGCCGATATTATCATGGCCAACCTGCATCAAATACCTTCTGGTGCTGAAAACGTAAATTTGTATGATTTCTATACGGATAAAACGATTGAAATAAATTTAAAACGAGGTCAAAGCCCCCAAAAACAGGCCGAGAATCTGTACCGAAAAAATAAAAATAAGAAAATAGAATTTGAGCAGGTACGCCAAAACCTTCTCGGAAAAGAACGTTTACTAAAAGTACTGGAATCAGAAAAAGCGGAATTAGAATCCGTTCAGGACTTTCGCAGCTTAAAAAAGTTTATGAAGACCGGAAACCGGACTTCCGAGACTACCAAACCAGAATCCTTGCCCTTCAAAAAGTTTGAACTATTGGGGTATGAGGTTTGGGTAGGCAAGTCTGCGCGCTCTAACGATGAATTGCTACGCAGGTATGTCTGGAAAGAAGACCTCTGGCTCCACGCTAAGGACGTGTCAGGATCCCATGTTATCATCAAGAATCAGTCTGGCAAAACACTGCCGGGTCCGGTATTGGAAAAGGCGGCTTCTCTGGCCGCCTATTATTCCAAAAGCAAAACTTCCAGTCTTGCAGCGGTCATGTACACACCCTGCAAGTATGTTCGGAAAGTCAAGGGCTCTCCTCCGGGTGCAGTAGCGGTCGATCGGGAAAAGGTCCTGATGGTTCGTCCTGAAGGACCCGGGGACTTGTAACTCCTGCAAAAAAAAGAACTGTTTGCGCAGGCACAAACAGTTCTCTTAACTTTATACAAGGTAATTTTGACTGACAAGCCAGCCAACAAATTAATCCACTACATGAATTTTTAGCATGTTGGTTCTTCCTTTGGCTTTCAGAGGCATACTGGCCGTATTGATGATAATGTCTCCTTCGCTGACATGATTTTCCTCTTTCAATTTATCTTCGATATCTTGGAAGGTCGCATCGGTAGAAACGCGATTATCGTAATAAAATGCCCTGACTCCCCACACCAGGCTCAGTTGTGTTAAGAGATTCTTATTACGGGTAAAAACGAATATGTCTGCGGAGGGGCGGTGAGATGAAATTCGAAAGGCTGTAAATCCAGAAGTGGTAATGCCCACAATCGCTTTGGCTTTTACATTCCTGGATAAACGGCTGGCCATTAGGAGCAGGTTGTTACTCAAAAAGCTCTCGGTATCCTCGGGGATTTTATAGAGGTTGTGGTAAATATCGGCGTTTACTTCGATATGATCGATAATGCTACTCATCGCTTTGACTGCTGCGACGGGGAATTTGCCGGAGGCTGTCTCGGCTGATAGCATCACGGCATCCGCACCATCCAGTACGGCTGTGGCGACATCATTGGTCTCGGCACGGGTCGGTCTGGGATTGACGATCATGCTTTCCATCATCTGCGTGGCAATGATCACTGGTTTGCAGGCGATCTTGCATTTTTCAACCATTCTTTTCTGCCAGAGGGGCACTATTTCCATAGGCACCTCCACTCCCAGGTCTCCTCGTGCCACCATGATGGCATCGGTAGCCTGGATAATGGCATCTATATTTTCCAATGCTTCCGGCTTTTCAATTTTTGCAACGATCTTGCAGCTTTTGCCAGCTTTGGTGATCCGCTCGCGCAGATCGATAATATCATCCGCGGTACGTACAAAAGAAAGCGCGATCCAGTCCACTTCATTTTCCAGACCGAACTCCAGGTCTTCCAGGTCTTTTTCCGTCAATGAGGGGGCACTGATTTTAGTGCTGGGGAGATTAATTCCCTTTCTGGATTTTAAAATTCCGCCATGTACTACGGTACAATCCACATTTTTACCATCGGTTTTCAAAACCACCAGCTCCAGGTTACCGTCGTCAATCAGAATGCGGTCACCTTGAACCACATCGTTAGGGAGGTTCTGATAGACAGTGCTAACCAGGGAGGCATTACCGACTACCGGTTCACTGGTAATGGTCAACTGATCACCTTGTTTGATGAGTACCCCGTTATTTTCCACTTCTCCTACGCGAATTTTGGGGCCCTGAAGATCCTGCAATATCCCAATATTGAAACTCATTTCTGCATTTACCTCACGGATGGTTTTGACCACATCCGCATGGATGCTGTGATCCCCATGGGAGAAGTTTAACCGAAAGATATCAGCGCCTGCCATGACCAACTCGGTAACGGTTTCCTTGGTATTGCTGGCAGGTCCGATGGTAGCTAATATTTTGGTTTTATTAAAAATAGGTACTCTCATTTCTATATGTATTTAATATGTTAACAGGTTTTCCTTTGATTTTAACTTGTTGATATCAATTTTGACGATACTCTGTATACCGCTGACCCCGGAAAGGCCGTCAATATACGTATTTAAATCCACTTCATAGGTAAAGTCCTGGCAGACTAAAAAGTAATCCATACTCCGGAGTTCGGGCACCAGGTATCTGGAGTGACCGCCGACGGGATACGACTTATTTCTTAGCAATTGAATGTAGCCATGTTCTTTTTCCAATATAAATTGAGAAATAATTAAATCCGGCTGGCGAAGAAATTCCATCTGGTAATCACCGGTTTTTTTTAAATTTAACCCCAATGAACGATTGATCAACCAAGCCATTTTATAGTCCTTTAAAGGGGCTACAAGGCCTAAAAGCTCAAAATCAAACGTGGTTTCAACATGAAGTTTGCTTTTCTTCATTCAGGAAGAATTTAAAAAAACAAAGTTAAAAATTTTATTCCAACTTCTATCCTTGAAAGAAAGTTCTTAATTTAGTTTGTCTTTTTTTTTGACATTAAGGTATTAAATAATTTTCTTTGCGGAGTGTTTAAACTAAACTGATCACAAAATGTCTGAAATTGCACAAAAAGTAAAAGCTATTATCGTTGATAAGTTAGGCGTCGAAGAATCTGAAGTTACTCCTGAAGCGAGCTTTACCAATGACCTTGGAGCCGATTCGTTAGATACTGTAGAGCTTATCATGGAATTCGAAAAAGAATTCAACATTTCCATTCCGGATGACCAGGCTGAGCAGATCGGTACGGTTGGCCAGGCGGTTAGCTACTTGGAAGCTAACGTAAAATAACCCATACTTAAAATCATTTATGAATTTAAGAAGAGTTGTAGTAACAGGTTTAGGTGCCCTTACACCCATTGGCAATACCGTCGACGATTTCTGGAACGGATTGACAACTGGTGTAAGTGGTGCTGCACCTATTACCCGTTTTGATGCCTCCAAATTCAAAACCCAATTTGCCTGCGAAATAAAAAATCTTGACATCGCGCAATTTATAGACAGAAAAGAAGCCAGAAAAATAGATCCTTACACGCAATACGCCATGATAGCTGTGGAAGAGGCCATGAACGATTCGGGAATAGACCTGGATAGTATCGACCTCACCCGATCAGGCGTGATATGGGGGTCCGGTATCGGCGGCCTGAAGACGTTTCAGGATGAAGTCACGGACTTTGTGAATGGAGATGGAACTCCCCGGTTCAATCCTTTCTTCATACCCAAAATGATTGCCGATATTGCGGCAGGATTTATATCCATAAAATATGGATTTCAGGGCCCCAATTTTGCCACGGTTTCGGCTTGCGCTTCTGCTACCAATGCGTTAATTGATGCTTTTAATTATATTCGACTGGGCAAGGCGGATGTTTTTATTTCTGGTGGCTCCGAATCAGCGGTTACAGAAGCTGGTGTCGGTGGATTCAATGCCCTAAAGGCATTATCCCAACGCAATGACGATCCGGCCACAGCCTCCCGACCCTTTGACAAGGACAGGGATGGGTTTGTGCTGGGAGAAGGTGCCGGGGCACTTATATTGGAAGAATACGAACATGCAAAAGCCCGTGGGGCAAAAATATACGCAGAACTCATCGGTGGTGGTATGACCGGTGATGCCTATCACATTACAGCCCCCCATCCCGAAGGACGTGGAGCAGCCAATGTGATGAAATTTGCCCTTGAGGATGCAGGGATTAATGTAGATGCAGTAGATTATATCAATGTTCACGGTACTTCTACTCCTCTCGGAGACTTAAGCGAAGTCAAAGCCATTCAAAAGGTTTTTGGCGACCATGCCTACAAACTGAACATCAGCAGTACCAAGTCCATGACAGGTCATTTGCTGGGAGCAGCCGGTGCGGTAGAAGCCATCGCCTCTATTTTGGCCATGAGAGATAACCTGATACCCCCCACCATCAATCATTTTACCGATGATGAAGAGGTAGATGGAAAATTGAACCTCACTTTCAATCAAGCTCAGGAGAAAGAAGTGACCATCGCCCTGAGCAACACTTTTGGATTTGGCGGGCATAACTGTTCGATCATATTCAAAAAAATTAAGGAATAAATTTGAAATTACTTCGGTTGCTCAGAGTACAAGAGCTAACTTACGATAAGAAAGAAAAAAGGCTTGCTTCCGCTATCAAAAATATAGTGGGTAGCAAGCCTTTAAATTTATCGCTATACAGGTTGGCCTTCCGGCATGTTTCAGCCTCTAAGGAAATCAAGTCAGGAGTAAAAATAAGTAATGAACGCCTGGAATACCTGGGAGATGCCGTTTTGGGTACCATAGTTGCCGAGTATCTTTTTCAAAAATTCCCCTATAGAGACGAAGGATTTCTTACTGAAACCAGATCTCGAATCGTTAACCGCGAATCCTTAAACCAGGTTGGCCAAAAAATAGGCCTGCCCAAGATCGTAGAGACGGAAATGGACGGAAAAGTACCCTATTCTTTCAAATCCCTCTATGGGGATACCCTGGAAGCCTTAATTGGGGCGATCTACCTGGACAGGGGATACTATTTCTGTAGAAAATTTATCTACAAACGATTGATAGCTACCTTCTTCGATTTGGATAACATCATCACCACCACCATCAATTTCAAAAGTAAAATTATCGAATGGTCTCAGAAAGATAACAAGGAGATCGATTTTGAGTTAAAATCAGTAGAAGGCAGCCAGCGGTTCAAGGAGTTTACCGTAGCACTTAATATTGACGGATCTTCTTTTTCGGAGGGCAAAGGAGCTACCAAGAAAAAAGCCGAGCAGGAAGCCGCAAAAATTGCCTGCGAAAAACTTCAGATCATCCTTTAATCATGCAACCCCTCTAATAAGGGGAGAAAAACCAACCCTATGTCTCAACTACATATAGCCGGTGCCACCCTGAATCAGACGCCATTGGACTGGGAAGGGAATTTTGATACTATTCTGCAGGCCGTCCAAAAGGCAAAAGAACAACAGGTAGCCCTGTTATGCCTTCCGGAACTCAGCATCACCGGATATGGAAGCGAAGACCTTTTTTTAAGCTACTGGTACCCCAAAAAAGCCCTCCACTACCTACAAAAGATACTTCCCTTCACCAAAGACATTACGGTTTGTCTGGGGTTACCCTGCCGGGTAAAGGGAAAATTATACAATTGTATGGCCGTGGTAGAAGACCAGAAAGTCCTGGGGATGGTACCCAAACAATTTTTGGCTATTGATGGGGTGCATTACGAGTGCCGGTGGTTTACACCCTGGAAAGCGGGCGAGGTGATCAGCTTCGATTTCTACGATTCAGCGGTTCCTTTTGGCGATATGACCTTTGAAAAAAAGGGGATCAGGTACGGGTTTGAAATATGTGAAGATGCCTGGAGAGGTGACTTACGTCCCGGATTCAGGCTGAAAGACCGAAATACAGCTTTGATTTTTAATCCCAGTGCCAGCCACTTTGCGATGGGCAAAAGTGAGCAACGGGAAATACTGGTAAGGGAAAGTTCCGAAGTGCTGGAAGCAGCCTATTTTTACATCAATTTGCTTGGCAATGAAAGTGGGAGAATGATTTTCGATGGGGAAATCCTCTTCGCGAACCGTGGGGAAATCCTCGTCAAAAATCCGCTCTTGTCTTTCCAAAACTACCAATTGGTACATTTCGATTTCCCTCTTGAAAAACCCTTGCCCCCGGTAAGCAAGCCCATTGAGCACGACAAAAACGAAGAATTCACAGCAGCGGCCACTCTGGCGTTATTTGATTACCTGCGAAAAAGCCGAAGCAAAGGATTTGTGCTTTCCCTGAGCGGCGGAGCAGATTCCTCCACCATTGCCGTGCTGGTAGCGGAAATGGTAAAAAGGGGAATCAGGGACCTGGGGATTCCCCTATTTCTGGAAAAAATTCACCGTAGCGATGACATCGATCCCAAGAGTAGTACCAAAGATATAATCGGGAAGATTTTCCATACAGCTTACCAAAGTACCCGCAACTCGTCCACGGACACCTTGCAAAGTGCGAAGACGCTGGCTGGAAGTCTCGGTGCCACTTTTCACCACTGGTCTATCGATGAGGAGGTAGCTGGCTATACCCGGAAAATCGAAACCGCGCTGGGCAGAAACCTGGACTGGTCTGGCGATGATATTGCCTTGCAAAACATACAGGCACGGGCAAGATCTCCCATTATCTGGATGCTGGCAAACATTCACCAGGCACTACTGCTCAGTACTTCCAACAGAAGTGAAGGAGATGTAGGCTATGCCACCATGGACGGAGACACGAGCGGAGGGCTTTCTCCTATCGCGGCAGTATCGAAAGATTTTATTCTGCAATGGCTACGCTGGGCTGAAAAAGAACTGGGATACGAGGGGCTAAAAGATGTGAATGCACTTCAACCAACTGCAGAACTCCGTCCCTTGGAATCCAGGCAGACGGATGAAGAAGACCTGATGCCCTATCCCGTCATCACAGCCATAGAAAAACTGGCCATTCGTGATAAACGATCACCCGCAGACATCTACCTGATTTTGAAAGAAGAACTTTCTCTTGAATCGGCCCTATTAAAAACTTACATTAGAAAGTTCTTTGGACTGTGGTCCAGAAACCAATGGAAAAGAGAGCGGCTGGCGCCCTCTTTTCACCTGGATGAATTCAATGTCGACCCGAAAACCTGGTACCGCTTTCCCATTTTATCCGGAGGGTATCGGAAGGAATTAGATGAAATGGATAGTTTAGAAGAATAAAGTGAGGCAACAGCGTAAAAAAATAAGAAAATGATCAATAATGTGTTGTATTACGTGGTTTGGAGTCCAAACCCGGCGGTTTTTTCAGGATTCGACAGGTTGCGTTGGTACAGCCTGCTTTTTGCCCTTGGCTTTATCGTTTCTCAACAAATCATGATTCATTTTTTTAAAAATGAAGGTCATGATGAGCAACTGGTAGACCGGCTCACCATCTACATGGTATTGGCCACCATTTTAGGAGCGCGCCTTGGGCATGTGTTGTTCTACGAACCGGCACGCTACCTCAGCAATCCCATCGACATTCTCAAAGTTTGGGAAGGGGGACTTGCGAGCCATGGAGCAGCTATCGGTATTCTATTTGCACTGTGGCTTTATGCCAAAAAAACACCCGGACAGTCTTACCTATGGGTAGTTGACCGGATTGTGATCGTCGTAGCACTCACCGGGGCACTCATCCGGGTGGGTAACCTGATGAACTCAGAAATCGGCGGAAAAGCCACTGGAACCGACCAGGGTATTGTATTTGCACGCGATACCGAGGACATATTAGGCACCATGAACCTTCCGATAGAATCCATAGAAGCCTACAAACCGGAGGACCGGGAGAATGAATTGCAGGGAACCGGCAGGGTTCCCGTAAATTTTGATATACGCATCAGTAAGGGAGGGTTTGACGAAAGTAACTTAGCCTCGGTTTTGGAAAGGGATGTCAAATACGCCCTGACAAGGTTCAGCAGCTCCAAAAAATACATGGCTGAAAACCCTGAAACACCCCTAAATATGGACATCACGGATGGAGGGGATCATTACCTCGCTGTGGTCAAAACCTTTGGCATCGCCAAGCACCCCACTCAGATTTACGAAGCAGTCACCTATTTCCTGATCTTTATCTTCCTTTTCCTGGGCTGGAAACGATACAAGTCCGCCATCCCGGAAGGCTTATACCTGGGTTTATTCCTGATTTCTGTGTTTGGAATGCGCTTCGTGTGGGAATTTTTCAAAGAAAACCAGGTAGATTTTGAAGACAACCTGACCTACAATATGGGACAGGCATTGAGCATTCCACTGGTGTTGGCGGGTATTGGACTGGTTATTTATGCCCTTAAAACCAAGAAAATAAATCGGTGAAAAAGGAGGAATTAGGGAACGGGATCGTGCCCTTGCCCCCCCCATGGATGGCACCTACCGATCCTTTTCAATCCCAACCAGCCCCCTTTCAAGACGCCATGTTTCTGAATCGCCTCTTTCATATACTGGCTACAAGTGGGATAATACCGGCAAGACCTTGGGAATAAGGGGGATAGTAAATATTGATAGATCAAAATGGGAAAAATGGCAATATTTTTAACTATTTGCTTCACTTATATCGTATTTACTTCTAGTAAGGTAAATATCGTCATTTAAGTTCTGTGACCCTCGACAAAAAAACCGGCAATTTTGAAATATATTCCCACGTTTTTCTTTCAAATCCTGCTTTGCTACTGCTTTAGCATGAGTAGCCAGTCACTATGGGCGCAGGAAGAATCCGCAGGGAGTGCCCGGGACCCGTCCAATCCCCCGGATCAGGTAACGGTCAATAATATCTTTGTGGTAGGTAATGAAAAAACCCGGAGGAATATCATTCTGAGGGAAATGGATATCAGAACAGAAATCACCTACGACTGGGAGGAATTTGTCGAGCTGCTGCTGGCTGACCAGAAAAAAATATACAACCTGCAACTGTTTACGACAGTCACACTCACCCCCTTATTTGTCGGCGACGAGCAGGTAGAGCTACTGGTGTCCCTCAAAGAACGCTGGTACATACTACCCAGCCTCATCTTTAACCTGGCTGATAGAAACTTTTCAGAATGGTGGATCAACCAGGGCAGGGATTTTTCCCGGGTCAATTACGGTATCAAGCTTGATCATAATAATGTCGGAGGCAGGAATGAAAAACTCCGTGTAATCGGACAACTGGGTTTTACCCAGGCTGTCGACCTCAATTACAGCATTCCTTACCTGGACAAAAATCAGCTACATGGGCTGGCCGCAAAATTTAACTATTATACCAATAAAAACATCCCCATCAAATCGGTGGAAAACAAACAGTTTTTTTACCGAAACCAGGCAGAAGAGGTGCTACGAAAGACGTTCAATGCTTTTCTAACGTATAGCTTCCGGGGCAGCTTTTACAATTTCCATTACCTCACCCTGGGCATCCACAATACCCGGATCCATGAGGATGTATTGGCCGAAAACCCAAACTACTTTACCCATGACGGCCAGCGACTGAAATATTTTCAAGCGACTTACCGATACCGACACGACAATCGAGACAATGTGGCTTATGCCACTCAGGGCACCTTACTGGACTTGAGTTTGAGCCAATATGGGCTTTTTTCAGGAGATGATATTAGTGAAACAGAATTTTCAATTGTAGCCAGCAAGTATACGCGCCTGGGTGATAAATTTCACTTCGCAACCGGTATTTCCGGATCTGCTTTTTTTAGTCCAAGGCAACCCTATACGCTGGTAAGAGGGATCGGATACAAACCCGATTTTATTCGCGGCTATGAAATCAATGTGATCGAAGGGCAGCAGACCATTGTGCATAAAAACAGCCTTCGCTATGAATTATTAAATATTGCCTTCGACATTTCAGATTTCATGCCCATTGACGAGTTTTCCGTCATTCCGTTCAAATTATACCTAAGTGCCAATTTTGACCAGGGGTACGTCAGAGATGCCAACCGCATTCCTGAAAATGCACGGTTGACAAACCAATACCTGGCGGGATATGGCCTGGGCTTAGATCTTATTGGTATCTATGATGCTGTTTTCCGTTTCGAATATTCCGTAAATAATACCGGAACCGGTAATTTTTTCATCAACGTGAAGGCTCCTTTATAAATTACTTTTTTGTTTTTAAAATACATTTTTTTGTATTAAATTCATTTGTCGCTAGGTGTTTTCCCAACTTTTCGAATCATGGAGAAATGGATTCCGGCCCTTCTGTTTTTTTCCTTTTTGAGTGTCCTTACCGGGCATTCGCAAAACAGCATGGATCATTTCCCGAAAGGTGCCCTTAGCATGGGCATGGGTAACGCCAGCGTCACCCTCAATGATCCCTGGGCCGTCTTTAACAACATCGGCGCACTGGGAAAGGCCAAGCAGGAGCTGCGAGCCATAGCTGGCTATGACCACCGGCTGGGCTTATCAGAACTCACCACCCTCTCCACCGGCCTCCTCATTCCCACCAGTAACCTGGGGAATCTGGGTATCGGCATTTCCAGCTATGGCGGAAAGCTATTTAACCAACAGCAAGTCGGTGTTGGCATCGCCAGGCAGCTCGGTCTGGCAAGCCTCGGAGTCAAAATCAGCTATTTTCAAACCAATATTGAAGGATTTGGGCGCAGTGCCCAGCCGGTCATTGAATTTGGAGGTCTGGCTGAACTGCTTCCGGGCTTTTTTTTTGGCGCCCATGCTTACAATATCACCCGGGCGGCTATTAGCAAATCCAGTAAGGACTACCTGCCCACCACTGTAAAAGCAGGGATTTCCTACCGCCCCTCGGAAAATCTCCTATTGAATTTCGAGTCTGAAAAAGAATTGCTTACTCCTGCCAGGTTCAAAGCGGGATTGGCCTATGGTTTTGAGCAAAAACTATGGGCCAGAGCAGGTATCAATACCAATCCCAATCACCTGTTTTTCGGTATTGGTTTCATGCCCAGAAGGTTTCAGGTAGATTATGCCATGAGCCGGCATTTTCTTTTGGGCTATACCCACCATTTTTCCCTCAATTACAACCTTTCCGACCCTTGATAGCTCGATTCCTTCTTATATTTTTGCTGCCGGGCTGTTTTCAAATTCTTTCTGCCCAATCCTTACCTACGAACGATCTGGACATCGAACGGTTCATTGAAGAGCGCTTTGCCTTTCAGGACGAGGACATTCCTTATGAAGACCTCTATGAAAGTCTCCTGCAGGTTCACCTAAACCCCCTGGACCTACAAATAGTCTCCGCCGAAGAGCTGAGGTCGCTGCATATCCTTTCCCCCTTGCAGGTAGAAACGTTTTTGAGCTATCGAACTGAATTTGGCCCTTTGCTTTCCACATACGAATTGCAAGCCATTCCTGAGTGGGATTTGAAAACGATCGAAAGTATCCTGCCCTTTGTACAATTGAATTCCAGTCAAACGCTTCCGGGCGTTCCTGGTTTCAAACGGATCCGAACAGCGGAAAATGCCTATTTTATTCTTAGGCAACGAAGGGTCTGGCAAACCAGAAAGGGATTTAGCCCGCCGGATACCCTGCCTGGTGGCGCGCTGAGTAGCCGCTATCTCGGGGATCCCAATGACGTGTACGCCAGGCTGCGATTACAACAACCGGGTGATTTCAGCCTGGGCCTGACCGCTGATAAAGATGCCGGTGAACCATTCGTTTGGGATGGAAAAACCCGAAGGTATGGAATGGATTTTTTGTCTTTTCATTATTCCCTCTACAATAAAGGAGCTATGAAGATGCTCACCTTGGGCGATTATCAGCTTCAATTCGGGCAGGGACTGGTATTTGGGGCAGGATTTTCAGTCGGAAAAGGATCGGAAACGGTGTCTACCGTTCGAAGAAGTTCTCTGGGTCTCCGACCCTATACCTCGGTTTTAGAAACCGGTTTTTTTCGGGGAGGAGCGGTTACCTACCAAACAGGAAACGTTCAATGGACGGGTATGTATTCCCTCGCTCCCAGAAACGCAAGTATCCAAGTGCTACAAGACAGCCTGGAATCCTCCGATGGCCATTTATCTTCGCTTGTCCTTTCAGGATACCACCGAACAGCAAGTGAAATCCAAAAAAAAGCCCGGGCCAGGGAACAAAATATAGGGACAAACATCCATTACCAGCATCCAACAAATAACCTGCAGGCGGGTGCCAATTTTCTTCTCACCCGATACAGCCGCCCTCTGTTGCCCAGGGCAAGGATATACAATCAGTTCGAATTTCGAGGAAGGTCCAATTCCATCGGCAGCCTTTACCTTTCCTATAATGTTGCCAATCATTACTTTTTTGCCGAGTCGGCCCTTTCCCAAAGCATGGGAATGGGACAGGTAGTGGGCATCATGAGCAGCTTGAGCCGGCAGATAGATTTTTCCCTGGTATGGCGAAAATTTGACCGAAATTTTCATTCGTTCTATGGCAATGCATTTTCCGAAGGCTCCCGGCCCATAAACGAAGAGGGCTTCTACCTGGGGCTGAGCTATAAACCCACCCGAAAAATCAGCTGGTCTGCCTATTACGATCATTTTTCCTTTCCCTGGATGCGGTTCCGCATGTATGCTCCCTCTTCGGGCAGCGAGTGGCTTAGCCGGTTTACCTACACCCCGAATAAGCAATTGGTGTTTTTCTTCCAATGGCGAGAAGAAAGAAAAAGCAGAAACCTATTATCGGATGAGCAGTCGGATAACCAATATTTACTGGCCGAAGGCAAGCGAAAAAACTTCGTCTGGAACATGAGCTACCAACCTAATCAATGGTGGCAGGCAAAGACCAGAATCCAACACAGCTCCTATCAAATAAATGGAACCAAGACCAGAGGCTTTGCTATTTTTCAGGATTTAACGGGCAGTGTGGGCAATTGGAAATTCAGTGGAAGGGTTTCGTTATTTGATACCGATGATTTTGAAAACCGCCAATACCTGTTTGAAAAGAATGTGCTTTGGGCCTTTTCGGTCCCCAATTTTTATGGACAAGGGATGAGGGGCTATTTGCTGGCACAATACAAAATCAACAATCAATTGACCTGTTGGGCCAGATGGGCAAAAACGACCTACACCAATAGGGAAGGAATCGGTTCAGGCTTGCAGGAAATCCCTGGAAACGAGGTAACGGAAACCACTTTTCAGCTGAGGTACCAGTTTAACCGGTAAAGAATGAGCAACCTTCCTTTACCGGTTAAATTCATCCGTTTTGGTTCTTTAAAAGATCTCTGATTTCCTCTAACAAAACCTCTGTTTTGTTTACAGTAGGTGGCGGAGGAGTGGGTGCGGCTTCTTCCTTTCTCTTTAGGGTATTGATCAACTTCACCATCATAAAAACAGCAAGGGCTACCAGCGTAAAATCCACTACAAACTGAATGAAATTACCATACCGAATGCTCACTGCAGCCACTTCCACCCCAGTCGGATCCACGTAAGCCTCTTTTAGTACAATCATTAGATCTTTGAAATTTACTCCACCTAGCAATAAGCCGATGGGGGGCATAATGATGTCATTCACCAGTGAAGACACTATTTTCCCGAATGCACCGCCCATGATTACTGCCACGGCAAGATCTACCACATTGCCCCTTACAGCAAAATCCTTAAATTCTTTAATCAATCCCATGCTTTTGTTAGTTAGAAGTAGTAATTAGTACCTTGAAATAAATCGTAGCTCTTTTCAATATAGATCGTTAATTGAATCGTTTTTGAAATTAGCAGCGGAAAAATAAAAAATTTTAGATTAAAAATATGGCAAATCAATTTCAAATAAAAGCTCCAAAAGCAAAATTATCGCCAAAAACACTCGATTTTCATACCCATTCCAGGATAGACGATTATTATTGGATGAACGACCGGGAAAACCCGGAGGTCATCGCCTACCTTGAACAGGAAAATGACTATAAAGAACAATGCCTTGCTTCCGATAAAGCGCTGCAGGAGACCTTATTCGAGGAAATGAAAAGGCGGATAAAGGAAGACGATTCCAGCGTGCCGTATTTTAAAAATGGTTATTACTATTACCAAAGGTACGAAAAGGGGAAGGAGTACCCGATCTATTGCCGGAAAAAGGAACAATTGACCCATGAGGAACAGGTTATTCTAAATGTGAACGAATTGGCTGAAGGAAAGGAATACTTCCATGTCAATGCCCTGGCTATTTCTGAAAACGGGAATTTGCTGGCTTTTGCCTCCGATGAGGTGGGGCGCAGGATCTATTCCATTCACTTTAAAGACCTGCTCACCGGGGAAATAATCGGGGAATCGATAGCTGCCATCACCGGTAACATGGCCTGGGCAAACGATAATAAAACCCTTTTTTACACCCAGCAGGATCCAAATACCCTTCGGTCAAACAGGGTTTACAAGCACACATTGGGGCAAAAGCAATCGGATGATAAACTGGTTTTTGAGGAAAAGGACGAAAAATTCACCCTTCAGGTACAAAAATCCAAATCCAGAAAATACCTTTTCATGGCCAGCCAAAGCACCATCTCTTCCGAGTACCGGTTTTTGGCTGCCGATAAGCCCAATGAAAAATGGAAGCTCATTCAGAAAAGAGAGAAGGACCTGGAATACGAGGTTGAGCACTACGAGGAACATTTTGTAATTCTGACCAATGCAGACGGGGCAACAAACTTCAAATTGGTAAAGGCTCCCATCAACCAACCGGATAAACCCCATTGGGAAGAAGTAATTCCTGTGCGGGAAAATGTATTGTTGGAAGAATTCGAAGTATTTAAGCATCACCTGGTAGTTTCCAATCGCTTCAATGGCTTAAGCCGTCTGGAGATCCACCGCTGGGATGGGAGCCAAAAGCACACCATCCGCATGCAGGATCCTGCCTACACGGTGTGGTTGGGAAACAACCCTGAATTTTATACCGAGGTGCTACGCTACGGTTATAATTCCCTAACCACCCCCGCCTCCATATTTGACTATCACATGGACAGCCGGGAAAAGACCCTAATGAAGCAGCAAGAAGTGGTGGGTGGCCACGAGCCGGAAGACTACCAGTCGGAAAGAGTTTGGGCAACTGCACCGGACGGACAGGAAATCCCTATTTCCTTGGTATACAAAAAAGATTTATTTGCCAAAACGGGAAAAAACCCCTTGCTTCTGTATGCTTATGGTGCCTACGGGTTAAGTACAGATCCCTATTTTAGTTCGAGCAGACTGAGCCTTTTAGACAGGGGGTTTGTATTCGCCATGGCGCATGTGCGGGGCGGGCAGGAAATGGGGCGGCATTGGTATGAAGCGGGCAAAATGCTAAAAAAGAAACATACCTTTTCCGATTTCATTGCCTGCGCAGAACATCTGATTCGTGAAAAATATGTGCACAAAAATAAGCTCTTTGCCATGGGCGGAAGTGCGGGCGGCTTGACCATGGGAGCGGTTATGAACGAACGTCCGGAGCTCTTCTTTGGCGTCATCGCGGCGGTTCCCTTCGTGGATGTACTGACCACCATGCTGGACGAAAGTATCCCCTTAACAACCGGAGAGTTTGACGAGTGGGGAAATCCCAAGGATAAGGAATACTATGAGTACATCCTATCTTACTCTCCCTATGACAACGTAAAAGCGCAAGATTACCCGCACCTATTGGTCACCTCAGGGCTGCACGATAGCCAGGTACAATACTGGGAGCCGACAAAATGGGTGGCTAAATTGCGGGCCATGCGAACCAATGACAACTTGCTTCTCTTACACACCAATATGGAAGCGGGCCATGGGGGAGCCAGCGGGAGGTTCAGGGCATTAAAAGAATTGGCGATGGAATATGCATTTCTGCTTCGGCTGGCAGAAATAAACACATAGGTTAATTCTTACTGCTTGTTCCAATTTTGTCTAAAAATCGTCCTTTTAAAGTAAAAAATCAGGGTCTTTCCCTGAAATTCATTGTAATTTCAACAATATTTACTTAATTTATTGACAATAATTTAATAGAACGACCAAATCAACGGATTTTAACTACCCACCATGAAGGTAATCCACAACAACCAACAAGGTTTTTACGATGAAATGTTCGAAGAGAATCAGGAACTGAGGGGACATTACGACCGTTTCGGTAAATTTATTCAAAGCACTTCGGCCAAAAAACTCAGTCACCTTCAATATTCGGCTGACAAAGCGCAAATGGCCATGGGTATGACGTTCAACGTCTACCATGACAAAGAAGGCATGGAAAAGATTCTTCACCTGGACATCATTCCCCGGATCATCCCGGGACATGAGTGGAAGGTATTGGAAGATGGACTCAAGCAGCGAATTGATGCACTGAATCTCTTCCTTCAGGACATTTACAATGAGCAAAAAATATTTAAAGATGAGATCATTCCAAAGGAGCTGATTGTCGGGAGCAAAGACTTTCTCAAGCCTTGCATCGGCCTAACGCCGCCGAAAGGCATCTGGTGTCACATTACCGGTACCGATCTGGTCAGAGATAAGGATGGTGCTTTCTATGTTCTCGAAGACAACTTAAGATGCCCCTCCGGAGTATCCTACATGCTGGAAAGCCGGGAAATCATCAAAAGGGCCTTTCCGGAACTTTTCAATACACTTGGCGTTCGTCCGGTATCTGACTACAGTACCAAACTGCTGGAAATGCTGCAGTTTCTCTCCGATAAACCGAAACCAGTGATTGGGGTCTTGACACCCGGGGTATACAATTCTGCCTATTTTGAGCATTCCTACCTGGCCCAGCAAATGGGGGTAGAATTGGTATCAGGAATGGACCTTTTGGTAGAAAATAAAAAGGTATACATGCAAACCACCAAAGGACTGCAACAGATAGATGTGCTGTACCGAAGGATTGACGATACCTTCTTGGACCCGCTTGCTTTTAACCCGGATTCGATGCTGGGAATCCCCGGTCTTTTCGATGCCTATAAGGCCGGTAACATTGCCCTGGCCAACGCTCCGGGAACCGGAGTTGCGGATGACAAAGCCGTTTATGCCTACGTACCTAAAATCATCCGGTATTACCTCGATCAGGAGCCCATTTTAAAAAATGTCCCTACCTACCTTTGCCGCGAAGCGGAAGACCGGGAGTATGTATTGAAAAATATCGCCAACCTGGTCGTCAAAGAAACGAACGCGGCAGGAGGGTATGGCATGTTAATCGGTCCGAAGGCAGATGCGGAAGAACACGAAAAATTCCGAAAACTAATTCAAAATAACCCGAAAAACTACATTGCACAACCAACGCTTTCCCTTTCAACCGTTCCCTCCATCATAGACAATAAGTCTATCGAAGGCCGGCATGTGGACCTGAGACCGTATGTATTATACGGTAAAGAAATTGAGGTAATCCCGGGAGCCCTTACCCGCGTAGCCTTGAAGAAAGGGTCACTTGTCGTAAACAGCTCCCAGGGAGGGGGCAGTAAAGATACCTGGGTATTGTACTAACCAAGAAAAACCAATATGTTAAGTAGAGTAGCAAATTCCATTTACTGGCTGGGCAGATACCTTGAGAGAGCGGAAAATTACGCCCGTTTTATAGATGTTAATTTCAACCTGATGTTGGACCTCCCGGGAGACCTGAAGGAGCAATGGGAGCCCCTGGTACTGGCTACGGGAGACAAAGACCTCTACCAGGCAAAAAATCAGGGATACAACATGCAGGAGGTTATTTATTTCCTGGCCTTTGACACCAGCAATTCCAATTCGCTCATTTCATCCGTATCCAAAGCCAGGGAAAATGCCCGAATCGTGCGGGAAAACCTAACCAAAGAAACCTGGGAAAAGCTCAATGAAACCTATCATTTTGTCAAAAAAGCTTCGGAAAGTAAGGTTTGGAAAAACGAGGACCCCCGGCATTTCTTTGAATCCGTCAAATCTCAGATCCTACTGCTTTACGGTATCGCAGACAGTACCGTTGCCCGTACGGAGGGCTGGTATTTTCGCCAATTGGGGCAATACCTGGAACGGGCTGATAAGACTTCCCGTATTCTGGATGTGAAATACCATATTCTACTCCCCTCTCCGAAAGAGGTAGGCTCCCCACTTGACTTTCTTCATTGGATGGCCTTGCTAAAATCGGTGACGGCCTTTAATACCTACCGGCGGCTTTACGGGACCATAGATCCCTCTTGCGTGGTCGAATTTTTGGTCTTGAACAAATACTTTCCCCGGTCCGTATTTTTCTGCCTAAAGGAAGCCGAGCAAAGCTTATTTAAAATTTCAGGCACCAATGGTTCCGGATTCTCGAATTCGGCCGAAAAATCCATGGGAGAACTGCGGTCTAAACTTGAGTTTGATGATGTCAGCGATATCATCGCTACAGGACTTCACGAATACCTCGAACACCTTCAGGTAAAAATCAATTTTATATCCAATCAGATAAACGATAATTATTTCCAAATAAAAGATAACTTTGTAAGCCAAACTATGGAGCAAGGATGACATTTTGTATTGGAATTAAGACAAAACACGGGATTGTAGGGCTAGCGGATACCAGAATTACCTCAGGCAACGAAACCACGACATCAAAAAAATTATACACTGTCAATAGAAAAAAGCACTCGTTCTTTATTATGACATCGGGCCTGCGCTCAGTGCGGGACAAGGCCATCACCTATTTTGGAGAGCTAATCGAAAGAGAAGATGCCTCCTTTGACCGGTTGTACAAAGCGGTCAACGGATTTGCCGACCAAGTAAAAAGAGTGGCGGAAGAAGACATGGATTCATTGGAAAAATCGGGATTCACTTTCAATCTTTTTTCCATCATCGGGGGACAGTTGGAAGAAGACAAAGAGCCCCGGCTTTTCTTATTGTATCCGCAGGGTAACTGGATCGAAATCCGGCAGGGAACCCCGTTTGTCATCATTGGTAATACGGGTTTCGGCAACCCCGTGCTGCGAAGGTCGTTAAAGTATGAAGAGCCGCTTTATTTTGCCTTAAAAAGTGCCTTCCTAGCTTTCGATGCCACTCGAATCAGCGCAAATGACGTAGACTATCCGATAGACACCGTCATACTTGAAAACAATAGTTACCAAATTATTGAAAACCGGTTTGAACAGCACGAATTGCATCATTTATCTGAATTTTGGAATAACTCGTTGAAAGAAGCCATTCATAAATTGCCAGCAGATATCTTAAAAAAAGCTTTCTTTCACGAAGAAATAGAAGAAAGCGAATAGATTTCCCTCCATTTGATGCCCACAGATGCCGGGTTTCCTCTCCCTTAAAATGAAAAACCATGCGTCTAAAGATTGAACACCACACCACTTACGACTACCACCAGCCGGTTGGGCTTAACCCCCATAGTCTTTTTTTGAAGCCGCTTCCGAGAAACTATTTTGAGGTTAGCAGATTTTCACTTCAAATACAGCCCGAACCGGATGGAATGAATGAGCGATACAGTATAGAGGGCAATCCCTATTTCCAGGTTTGGTTTTCAAAAAAATCAAGTAAGCTTAGCATCAGCACCTCTTTTGAATCCACACACAGTCCGTTCAATCCATTTCTGTTTTTGGTGGATCAGGGTTTTATTAATAAGCTGGATCGAAATGCAGCGATTCCGTTCCAGTATCCGGAGGACGATATGCCTTTGCTCCAGGCTTATCTTGGGCATAGTAATAACTCCCTACTGAAACAGTATGGTCTGGCCAAACTTACCAGCAAAGATCCCATTCAGTTTTTAACCGAGCTGAATGCCTCCATTCATGCCGATTGGAAGCACATCATCAGAGAGGAAGAAAACCTCTGGCCTGCCACCCAAACCTTTGCTGCCGGAAGGGGTTCCTGCCGGGACCTTTCCTGGATGTTGATCGAAATACTGCGCCATTTGGGGCTGGCATCCCGGTTTGTCAGTGGCTATGCCTTTAATCCTGAACTGGACGAAGGGCATGAGCTCCACGCCTGGGTCGAAACTTTTTTGCCGGGAGCCGGATGGGTGGGCCTGGACCCCAGCCTGGGCCTGATGACCGATGAACATTACATTCCATTGGCCTGTAGTTTTCTCCCTAAAAACACCCTGCCGGTTCACGGAACCTTTGGAGGCGATCAGTTGCAAGAAGCCAGCTTGACGGCTTCTGTTCACATTCAGCCCTTATAGTCCACAAGCGATTCAGTAATTGCCGCTTTTTCTGCAAATAAACAAACCTTTTCACCCGGTTTGCGATTAATTAGGATAGCATAAAAAACCATGACAAAAGTGGGAGGTATCGTCTTTATTTTAATTTTATTAGTTGTTCTATTTTTTTTGAATTGGTACGTGTATCAGGGAGTTAAAACCCTGCTGCCTGAAACGTTCTTTGCAAAAGGAAAAATAGCCTATTGGGTAGTGGCTGGCGGGATCAGCCTGTGGATAGGGCTGACCTTTTTTATCATCATGCAGGAGGGCAAAATATCCACTACTTCTCAGAAATCGTTAAACTTGTTCCTGACGATAGCTGTGACCCAGCTTTCGATCATTGTATTTTTATTTGGAGAAGATATCTACCGGACGGTGAGTGCAGCCATCTCCTATTTTTCATCCGGATTTTCTTCGGGCCAGGCCGAAAGCCAGGCCGTTTACCCGGACCGGCGCAAGTTCGTCAGCCAAATCGCCTTTGCGGTGGCTGCCATTCCTTTCACGGCTTTCGTGTACGGGATTGTAAAAGGAAAATACGATTTCCGAACCCTCCGGAAGACCATTTATTTCAAAGACCTGCCGGAAGCCTTTGATGGGTTTACCATCACCCAGCTATCCGATATCCATGCGGGGAGCTTTACGGATATGGAGGCAGTAAAAAGAGGTGCTGAACTTGCCACCTCTCAAAATTCCGATCTATTTGTATTTACAGGAGACCTTGTCAATCACAAGGCAGATGAAATCGAGCCCATGCTGGAAGCTTTTTCACGAATCAAAGCTCCCTATGGACAGTATTCTATTTTAGGCAATCATGACTATGGGGATTATTCATCCTGGCCAAGTCCCGAGGCCAAAAAAGCGAATTTCGAGCACCTGAAACAGCAGCACCAAAAGTTGGGCTACGATCTGTTGCTGGATGAAAATCGGGTGATTGAGAAAGATGGCGAGAAAATCCGGCTGATGGGCGTGGAAAACTGGGGCGTGGGCTTTCAATCCAAAGGAGATCTGGAAAAATCCCTGCTGGGTGTGGGGGATGAGGAATTCAAAATTTTACTTTCACACGACCCGTCTCACTGGGACGAACAAGTTAAAAAGCATCCTAAAAAAATACACCTTACCTTAAGTGGTCATACCCATGGCATGCAATTTGGGATAGAGACACCGCTGTTTCGATGGAGTCCGGCACAGTACCGGTACCCCAACTGGGCGGGTCTGGCTGAATATGCTGGAAATTACTTGTATGTCAACAGGGGATTTGGATTTCATGCCTTTTCGGGCCGGGTAGGCATCTGGCCGGAAATTACGGTGATTGAATTACGGAGAGGGTGAAATCAGAAGCTAATTGGCCTAGAAACTCAAGGGTTGAGTTGCTGATTTTTCTGAAAAAGGTAGATAAGACTGACCTGCGAATGGACGGAAAAAAGGTGTTTGCCTTTGGGGAATTCCGGGGTGCTATTGGGGTCAAGCTGCCACTGGTAATTGCGGCCATTGATCAATTGAACTTTAGAGCTCAGCAGGAACTGATCCCATCGCTTGTCGAACAGGAAACCAATGCTAAGGTCTACCCAGGGTTTATTTTCCTCTGAGGAATATAGACTTCTGTAAAAAAAGTCCTGGTGATTTTCTAGTCTTTCAAACAATAACCCAATTTTATCAAATTTATCAACTAACCCCACCTCAAACGATTGAATATTTGATCCGGTACCAATGCCAACCCCTAACGCTTGACCATAATTAGCAAATCCTCGTACCTGATAGTGAGTATGCCAGGTTGATCCACCACCAGCACCAAAATATCTCATAATGCGGTTAATTGACTGCTGCTGCTGGGTGATTTCACCACGGAACTGAAGAAAATAATCCTCTATGCCCGGAACTGTAAACAATTTTTTAAACCCAAATATGAAAGCGCGGGCATGCTCAGGATTTAAAATTGCTTCCTTGAAGTTATAGGCATGGTCCCTTCTACCATATTCAAAATAAATTTCTCCTTTGGCTTTTTGGGACATGAATCGTCCAAAAACAGTAGCTTGCTGATCCATGGCCAAATTATCATAGGCGACAGAATTTCCATTTTCAAAAAATTTCTTCTTTTGAAATGCTTCAAAAATTGGAAAAATAGATCGAAAACTATTATCTCTGTTTTCATTGTATTGCTGGAAGGTCCTGGTAAACCCAACGGATAAGCCAGGAATCCATTTTGGAGAGTATGATATAAGCAATGCGTTCAAATAACGCCAATCACCTGAAAAATTTCGGAAGTACTTATTATTTAATTCGTCGTGCTGAGTGGGAGCAAAACCGGAATCATTTAGGCGACCAAGCAATAGTTGAGATTGAAATTCTCCCACAAACGTGTTAATTGGTGTAGCTGTCTTCATCGTCAGGTGGGGGAAGGATTGGGAGTTATTGGAAAAGGTTAATGAATTCCATTGACCAGGGCCCCACCAGATACTCTTGGTACTTAACCCGGTCTCAATCGGACCAAGGGAAAAGGTGATTTTAGATTGTCCCCACCAAAATCGATAGAAAGGACCTTCCCCAAAAAGCTCCGGATAGTCACCATGATTATAAAATAAAAACCGATCCTGGTTTACAATTTCAGGAAAGTCATCAGGGAAGCCAAAATAAGACTTGTTTTGTACATAAATAAACTCTGGTTGAAAATCGATATTGAATAAATATAACTTTGCAGTCAGTCCAGATGATATATAATTTTGTATACCTACACTAGAAGTCAATCCAAAGTCTCCCCAGCCATACGGTCTATTAGAATTAAATTTGTTGACAGAGAAAACAGGAATTGGATCCAGTCGGACCGGTTCTGAATTATTGACAACGGAATCAACATTAAATGGAAAAGGGCGCAACGAAAAAGAATTAATTTGGTCTACTTCGTCAGAAAGCAGTGCATCCCTACGAGCCAACTCATTAAAAATCGAGTTATTGGAATTTAGCTCTTGCCCATAATTTTTAGCACCGTTAATTAAAAAAAACAGTAATATCAATAAGGACCTATAGATCATTGGGAAACCATTCTTCTATAAACTTTCAATAACTCCTTCCAAATAAATTCCGATTGAAAATTTTCAATTACCCATTCCCTACCCGTTTTACCTAATTTAAGTCTATAATCTGTATCAGCGACTAATGGTTCTAAACCTTGAACCAGGTTATCTACAGAAATATCGCCACAGAGAATCCCAGAGACTCCATCTTTAACACTCTCCCTGCAACCAATAACATCAAAAGCGACCACAGGCACTTCCATCGCAGAAGCCTCGATTGCTACATTTCCAAAACCTTCCCTATGAGTAGGGAAAACGAAAATGTCACAAGCAACCAAATACGAATCAATGGTTTTAGACCATTCATGAACGAATATTTTGGGGTTTTTTCGAATTTCATCCATTACTTCTACATCCAACGGGTCAAATTCTTCAAATGTACCCTGCAATAACAAGTACAAATTATCATGGGATTTCAGAAGTTCTCTAAAAGCCAAAACCAACTCGTTAATTCCCTTGTCCTTTCTTAATCTGCCCGAATTAAGCAATAGTACATCGGTGGGTTTTAACGAAAGCGCTGCCCTTATCCTTTCTCCTGCTTCTGTATTGATTGGATTTTTGGAAAACAGTTTCAAATCGACACCATTACTGGAGCCCTTGCCGATTACGAATATCTTTTTGGGGTCACAAAGCCCCTTTCGGATAAAGTCAGCTCTGAGTTCATGTGAAATACAAAACACGTTTTTGGATGAAAAACAGATGAATTGTTCTATTTTTTCAAATACAAATCTTCTAATTCCGGTTGTGTTCTCATAAGCGCGGCCTCTTAGGGTATAATTAATGTTTCTATGAAAAGATAGACAAGCTGCTAAGGTTCCAAGTAAAGATGCTTTAGGAGTGGAGACACTAATGATATCGAACCGATTAAAAACAAAGAAGAAAATTAAGTTACCCAAACTATACAAATCGTAAAAAAGCGATGGAGTACGTCTTATTTTTATTACTTTGGTTTTAATGCCATCATCGTTCAGCCAATCATGTTCGATTCCAGGAGGAGCAATACCAGTGATTTCAAAACCATTTCTCATAAGGAATTTGAATTGGTCCTTATACAGACTATTCAAATTCATCGCCGTGCCTATCACAACACAAATTTTAATTTTTCTCATTTATTAAATACCTGGATTATCAGCCCTCTCTTTAATTACCCTGGCAGGAACACCACCAATAAATAAATTAGATCCAAATTTACCGGAAACAAAACTATTTGCCCCAATCATACAACCAGGACCAATGATTGTACCAGAAGAAATAGTACAGTGCGCAGCTACCCATGTTCCTTTAGAAATCAAGACGGGTGAAAAATGAGTACCTCCGTACCTAACAGACCCATCTTTAAATCCATGAGAAGTAGACACCACTATTACATAGGGAGCGATAATCACCTCATCTTCAATTACCACCTTACCTTTTCCGTTTATCCAGGTTCCTTTGGCCAAATACACATTATCACCAATAAAAAGATTGTTGATACCGAGCAAGGTGACATCTCTCCCAAGCTCAAGTCTCTTTGGATGACCTGGCAAAAATAGCGCTACTAAATACCCTCTAATTCTTATTGAAAATTTATTATCAGGCAGCCAACCTGTTATAAGCAACAAAAACCAAACCGGCAAATAGTATCTAAATTGGTATTTTATCTGATTCATTGGATGGATTCACGAAGATTTTGATAAAAGGAATACCTTCTTGTTGATAATTTATCTGAGGAGAATTGACTGGCTATTTTAAAATTTTGATCGGCTATATTATGCAACCTCTCGCCTGACAAATAAATTAAATGCCGCAGCGTTTCAGAAAGCGAATCAACGTTACCAGCTTTGAATAAAAATTCCGGAGACAAGAGCTCAGGGATACCGCCCACATCAGAACCAATACAAATGGCCCCTCGGCTCATTGCTTCAACTAATGATCTAGGCAACCCTTCCGTGAGACTGGGCTGAGCATAAACATCAATCTTATCGATCCATTGTAAGACAGGTTCGCCATTTGGAAGGGTGCCATCAAAAATAACATTAGAATACAAATCTAGTTCCTCAATCAGGGACATATAGTCTTCAGGGTTTCCTTTACCCAAAATCCTAAGCTCAAAAGCAGGCAATGAACTTCTGCGTTTAAGTTTACCTAGAGAATTGATTAAAACATGTAGTCCTTTATATTTGGTTTTAAAATTTCCTATAATCCCAAATACGAGCTTATCTTTTTGATGAAATGGAGTAGCATACCGAACAGCCCTTTCCTTCAACACGGCGGAATTAAGATTTGGGAGATCAACATCTGATGCATTTGTCGTAAATGCTAAAGAATTTGCCGGATATCTTTTTTGCAAAAAACGTTTAGAGACATAAAGGACAAAGCATGACTTTTTGACAGCCGCTTTCATGCGTAAAAATAAAATTGGTGCGTAAATTTTACTAATTATCCCACCATGATACCACAAAGCATCAAAAGCACAGCCAACGACTTCGACGGCACAAGGAACATTTTCCTTTTTGGCATAATTAAAGGCAATCAAACCATTTTCGCTGGGAAAACGAACGACCACTGCGTCAACGTTAGAAATCAATTTCCATATTTTGTCTTTTACTTTAAACACGTTTTTAATGGCACTCGGAGTAGAAATTTTATCCACCAAGTGAAACGAAACTTTTGAATGGGAACTTAGTACCAGATTATCTCCATCTATTACTGGTCCGCCATCTCTTCCAATAACCAGTATCTCATCGAAATGCTTCAGGTACTTTTCCCAAAGATAATAAGGAAAACCACCCGCAGAATAGAAATCACCTTTTGTATCCTGGTAAAAATAGTGATCATGAACAAACAATAACTTCATACTAATTCTTGTAAAAACTCGGAAAATCGGGATGAGGGATCAAATTCGGTTTTAGCCCAGGAGCTGACATCCTCTACATCATAAATGCATCCATCTGCATAAATACTCAAAATGGATTGACTAAATAAATCAGCATCTAGAGGAGGATGAAGGTAGGGAGAAACCACCGACGGTGTACTCTCCTTGATGGTGGGTATATCACTCGCAACAATAGGAATTCCAGCTAACTGAGCCTCAATCAGAGCGTTTGGTTGTCCTTCATTAAGAGAGGGGAATAGAAATACGTCCATCACCGATAAATAATTGACAACATCCTTTTGGTTACCGGGCAAGAAAAAATGATTGGTTAAACCTTCCTTAGTTAACCGTTCAGAAAGACCGCTTTCTACATCCTTTCCAACCAATAGAAATTTAACCTCTGGAATTTTTTTAACAAGAAATGCGGCTACATCCACAATTACGGAATGATTTTTAGCAGACCTATAGCTACCAACATGTCCAATTATAAAATCAGATTTCTTAAAACCCAATTTGGACCTAAAAGCAGATCGCCGAAAACCAGGGGGAAATGCAGGCACACCGTTATAAATAACTCTATATCTGGAACGCTCTGCCTCAGCCCATTGGGGGTGAAAGTAATTAAACGCCTCGACAGAATTTGAAAGGTACCGGGTAGCAGATAATCCCAAAAGCTTTTTTAGAAAGAAAATATACAATCGTTTAAATCTAGTGATTCTAAATTGGTATTTTGAGTCTCTATAAAAAACCAATCTGTTTGGTACGTTAGCCTTTTTGGAAGCATATAAAGTAAGTCCTGCAAAATCTCCCGTAAAATCGCAAACCGAGATCGGATTAAAAGATTTTAGAAAGAAAAAAAATTTGAAATACCCAAAAACATTAAAATAGGATAATCTTAGAAATTTAATCGAAACATTAAAATAGGATGAATATTCATTCTCCAGCTCTCCACCTAAACCTTGCTTACAAACAACAGCAATTTCATCAAATTTAAAATGGGAACACTGCAAAAACCTTAAAAGATAGGTCTCCAAACCCCCAACATTTAGATTACTTACTAAAAATACTACCTTTTTTTTCATTAAATAAAATAACTATATAATTAACATACAAAATTAAATAACCTATTATAACTATTTTGAAATTAAATAATAAGGATGACCTAGCAATATATAAAGAAAAAGAAAAGTAAATTAAAATAAATAACCAATAAAACAAGGACTTAGAATTATTAAAAAGAATAAACTCTCCTCGATAAATAAGAAATCCAAAAACAAACATTCCCGCAAAAACACCAACTGCTCCAAAATCAAGATACAAATCCGCAGCTACAGTAGTCCCATCACCGTATAAAGGATTCTCACCTTGGATTAAATAGGTAATATAATTAGCAGACCCATCATATATATAACCTTTGTCTGTAAGTTTAAGGAAAAAGCTGCTCCCGCCGGGAATTATAGAAAATAGTTGTTTAATCTGAAAGAACCCATATTTAAAACTAAAATCGGATGGAACGTTCAATATTGCATGATTAAGACATCTGATGGAAAGCGCCAATTCAACAGTTTGTTCGAGAGGTACAGATGTCTCAAACCGATTACTTAAAGACTCTTGGGATGTAACCTCATTATACTTTGCAATAATACCTCCATTGCTCTGAACTCTTCTTGCTTTACCTACAATCGTTAAAAAGGTTGCTCCAAAAATAACAATCAAGATTAAAAAAATAAATCTGAGATTAAAATACTTAAAGAAAAATAAACCAAATAGCAACAAACTATATGAAATTACCGGACCTCTATCACCTATATACAATGAAAATAAGATGTGCCAGAACGAAATGATAACTACGGGTAACCCTATTTCGTTAATATAAGATATTAAATCTATTGAATCAAACGTATTATGAATTCTCAAAAGTTTAATACAAATAATTGCAGTTAGCATAATATTGAATATCAAAAAGAAATACCCTCCAATCCCTTCCTCTAATTGATAACTACCACCTCTGTATGAATCATCAATAAATAGAAAAAGAAAATACAAAGCATAGGTAGTACAAATTAGAATTATATCACTACCCCTTTTTTCATAAAATTTTACTAAAAAACTCTTGTTTTTTGAATGTCCTACAAAATTATTGGAAGAAGAAAAATATCCAAATTGAAATGCTAAAAACCCTATTAAGGAAATGGATGCTGATTTATTAATAACTGAAGATGAAGCCCAAACGAAATCGAAAAGGTGATTTTTCAAATCAATTCCAAATGTCAAATAAAAAAACATTTGAAAGTGAACAACAGCATATCCAAACAAGAGTAAAATTGAAGGAGATATCCAAACAATCCGTGAATTAATTTGCTTAACTTTAATCAGAAAAATAACTGAAAATCCAATAAGAAAAATCAATACCCGGTATATATGATAATAATTGAGTTCAGACGAATAACTAAACAAAAAATAAAATTCTAATACAATTATTAAACTATATAAAATGTAAAAAAACTTGATTTTCATTACAAAAAACAAACTTCAATCATTAAAACAAAAACCAATTTAGTAAAATCCAAAACATTTATAAAGTACTTGTGAATCCATGTAAATATAAATCAAAAGATTAATTACATTTATTAACGTTGTTATATAAATTCATTAGATAAACTTTTTTATCGTTAAACGAATACTTCTTAATGGGAAGTGCCTCCTCAATTATCTTTTTCTTATAATCCGAAATAGGTTTAATTTTCTTTGCCGGTGATCCTCCATAAACATAATTAGAATCAAGATCTTTGGTTACGATGGAATTGGCTCCAATTACAACATCATCACCGATTACAACACCAGGCAAAATTATACAATTAGATCCAATAAAAACATTGTTTCCAATAACAATGGGTTTTATTATATCAGAATCAGGATATTCATTTCGAAACACCCAAATACCTCCATCATGGGTAATAAACGTGGAATTAGTAATACTTACGTGATTACCCATTTTGATGAGATAAGGCTCGGTGCCAAATTTAACGTCGCCTACAAACCGGCAATCCCTCCCAAAGGATACACCTATATACCGGGCATACCTTTCTTTTGTCCAAAACTTTCTTCTATAGAAATCGATAAATCGGTGTATCATAATTTATTAAAATATTTAATAACCTCTTTGTAGTTAATCATTTGGAAAACAACGGTTGCCAGCACGATAAAACCGAGAAATAAAGGAACCATCCACAGAAAAGAATAAAAGGATTGAGCAAAAAACTCTTGCAGTATCAAAAACATATAAACCAATGTGGTGAAAATAAATAATGATTTAAGCATAAACACTATTTCCTTATTAGACTCACTATTAACAATCTTCCTGGAAAAATAGAAGTTTACACAATAACTTAGAAGATTGGTCAGTATCAAACCCAAAAGCAGTATAACCAAGTCTTCGTAGACAATCCCAATCACTATTGTCAGACTGTGAAAAATCTTTTTAAATATTTCAAGATAAAGTATTTTTCTTGTTTGGTTAAACACCTTAAATATGGTTCTACTATACATATCCTGTATGTAAAAGAAGGAACTAACGGTTAAAAATTTCAAGTAAAAGGAGGAATCTATCCATTTGGCTTCAAATAGTATAGCAATTATTTTATCCGAAAAAATGAAGATCAATGAGAAAATGGTTCCCATAATCAGCGTAAGGATACTCACAAACCCAAAATAAACCTTGTAAAACTGGTTTTTATCATTCTGTATCTTGGAAAAAGATGGAAAAAATACACTTTGGATTACCATATTAATTAAATTATTGGGAACATCCTGAATTTTCTTAGCCTGATAGAAAAAACCCACCTGGGAGACGGAAAAATAAGTACCAATGATCAGTTGGTAAATGTTATCAAATGCAGAATTAAGTACAGAAGCAATGGTCGTATTTACCCCAAAGCCAAATAGTTCTCTAAAGGATTTAATATTAAATCTAAACGACAACATAGCGCCTTCGAAGCCCCATAGAATTAAGGTCATAAATAATGAGGTGAAAACCTGTACAAAAATTAAAGACCACACCTCTGCTCCAAAATAAGCACTAACGATTCCTATCGATGATCCAAATAATACCGCAAAAAATCTATAAATAGCTTTCTGGCGGAATCGTAAACTTTTAAGTAACCTCGCATTTTGGATTATCTGAAATGAATTGATAATTAAAATAAAGGATGCCCCAATTAATAAATATTCCAAAGTTGGATCTTGGTAAAACGAGGCAATAGATCCGGAAAATAGAAAGATTAAAAAGAATAAAACTAAACTTACTACTAAGTTAAAAATAAAAACAGTGGAATAGTCAATCTGCCTGGTGTCTTCCTTCCGTATCAATGCCCCGGAAAACCCACCTTCGGTCAATACATTGGATACCGTTATGAAAAACATAATGATGGCTACCTTTCCAAAATCCTCCGGAGACAACAGTCGCGCAAGCCAAATGTTTGTAAGCAGTACAATTACCAGCGTAATCAATTGGCCTAACGCAGTCCAAAACGAGCCTGAGATGATTTTTCTTACTAAAGAATTCAAAAATTTAACATTGATGTCCTAAAAATACTCTTTAAGCTAGTTCAAAGGGCTTTTCGAAATATGGAAGGCAAAAAGGTGTGTTTATCAAATGTTAAACTAACTGAATTATAAAAAAATAGATCAGCTAAAAAACCATGAGATGAATCGTCAAAACCACCGAAAATCACTTTGAAGGCTATACCTTTTCCCATTCTTCTTTCAAGCCACGCAGGGTTGAGGTACCGAAGACTACGCCTAAGGCGACAACTAAACCTACAAAGGTAAAAACGATTAAAATCAAAGGCCTTTTAGGTGCTGATTTTTCAGCGGGAACTGTCACTGGTTCGATTATAGAAAAAACAGGGGTATCTTTAGATACTTGGAGTTTTGCTTGTTCAAGTTGTTTGGCTAGTTCTGTGTAGATATTAAATGCAAAATTGTATTCGGCCTCAAGTCGTTGTAATTCGTTATTCACAGATGCAGAAACTATATTTTGATTCCTGTCTCTAAAATTAGAAAGTTCGGCTTGAATTTTTTGAAATTCTTCCTTTTTTTCTTCAAACTGGGATTCAGTAAATTTCAATTGTTCCCTTGCATTCTGAATTTTATAAGCAATGACTTCTTTTTGCAGGAGACTCTCTGTAAATTTCGCCATCTGGGCCGCCATTTTCGGATCAGGCATTATAAAAGATATAGAGGTAAATCCCTCTTTATCGTTTGATTTAACTTCCAATTGACCTTCCAATCGTTTAAATAAGTCATAATCCTCTTTACTCACGATCATTAGATTCTGGTCCGAAGCAGAGGAATCTGTGATGGGTGAATCATTTCGAAAAACTTTGATAAGTTTTCCCGGTAAACCTAAGGTATATTCCTTTACTATGCCCAAGATGCCAGGAGAATATATTTGTGTATAATATTTCTTATAGGTAACTTTTTCATTGGACCCGGGCAGTGAAATTTCTGCATCCAATAACATCTTTCGAAATGGAACAGAAGAAACTAATTTAGGGTACAAAATGGGAGGTATTTCAGATCCGCCGGACACCCCACCTAGGTTGATCCCTGCAAGGGAGGCCAACCCGCTAAGACTGCTCCCATTTTTTCCTGATTCGGCTGTCTGAGGAACAAAAGTTGAAGAAGCTGTATATTCCTTTTGCGAAAGTAATGCAACTAACAACCCGATCACCATAAAAATAAGTGTAATAGAAATAATCAGTCTACGGCTTATCCAAACGGCTTTAACCAGACCAATGAGGTCAATTTCATAATCCTCTTTCTCTTTATACTTTTTATCAAGTTTTGACATCTATTGACCTTAGTAGTTAACTTTTTGTCTATCCGGTTTATTATTGCTCTTGACTATTTAAAGGAAACAAACCAAAATGAAACGTCGATAAACGTTACTTTTTCACCTGGAAACCCTATCCACCAAGATAGCCAGGGTAGCCAGACTGGAGGCCAGGCCAATCCAACTCTGCACGGACATTGGCTGCTGATCCGGCTTTCTTGGAACAATGATTTCAGCCCCCGGCTCGATCTTAGGATACACATTGAAGAAGAGAAATTTCTTCGTTCTTTCCACATCCCCATTCGCATAAACCACGTAGGATCCGGCTTTCCTGGATTTTTCAGTAAAACCACCGGCATTTGAAATGTAGTTTTTGAATCCAGCACTTGCCCGGTACCTGGTAGTAGTCGGATAGAGTAGTTCGCCCCGCATCCGAACCGTCTGAAGTTCTTTGGGTATCGAAAGGACATCCCCCTCCTGAAGAATGAGGTCATTCGAGCCACCTGGATTTTGAAGTATAGCCATCAGATCGATTCCTACCATTTCCAAGGTCTTGATTTCAATTTCCACCGAATCTCGTTCAACAATCGATTCGATCGTCTGTTTCCTGAAATCATCAGAAATCAAGTTACCGTCATTTTCGGCTTGATCATCCCCTTTTTCACTGATTTCCCGTTCAATTCTTTCTAAGAATATCCTATCAAATTCCGTGTGATCCAAACTATCTCTTAGAATATTATTTTTTACTGAAACCAGGTTTCTAGTTTCGATTTCTTTTTCACTTGGGACCTCAAAAAACTCATTCCTTCTGATTAACGTGGCACCTTTGATATAGGCAAACTGGTTAAGACCTCCAGCTCTTGCCAGCAGATCGGAAATTCTCTCATTGGCATTGGCGATGGCGTATTCTCCGGGATAGGTAACTTCCCCTTCTACCCTCACCAGTTCTTCTCTCTGAAAACCGGGGCTTCGCCGAACAATTACATGATCAAAAGGCTGCAACTCCAGATCCGAATTTTCACCATTGATTTTTAGATTTTTATCAATGTCAATGCGAATGATCTCTGCCAGCTTTCCAGAAGCGTCATCTTTCACCCTTCTTGCAATTTCTATCTGGGAGGAGGTTGCCGATTCCTTAAAACCACCTGACCGAAGCACCAGATCTTCAACGGTCATATTCTCGCCAAATGTAAAGGCCCCCGGCCTATTTACTTCACCGGATATCTTTACAAAATACTCCTCTCTGATATCGTAAATACTGGCTATATTGAGTACATCTTCACTTTGCAATGCCACATCTTCGGCTTCCCCATTCACGATGGCTTCAATATCCAATGGCAGAATTTCAAGGGAAAAATCCCGTTGGTTTCGATACAAGGTTGCCCGATTTAGAAACGCATCTCCCCTAAGGCCATCCGCCTTTTCAATAAGTTGGGTCACCGTCATGCCAGGCTCCAATGAAAAGGTACCCGGTCGCATCAGGGCACCGGAAATCTGTACCCTGTTTGTAAATCGGTCAAGGATTTCACCCACTCTGTAAACATCTCCGTCCTGAGGTACAAAGACTTCAAAATTAGCCGCATCCACATCTTCTATCTTCCGTTCCGTAGCGGTGTTGCGGGTAATCGTAATCCGCTCTTTATAGGCATCCCCTCTGAATCCTCCTGCAAATGCGATCAGATCGGCCAAATTTTCACCAGGCTCCATTTCAAAAAGCCCTTCTCTCCGAACCGGACCCATTATTTCTACTCTGTTTCGGACCGGGGGTACAATTACGACATCGCTGTCCTTGAGCGTTATGCTACTGGTGTTTTTTCCACTGACCAAAAAATCGTACACATCAATTTCTGTCAAAAGCTTGTTGTCTCTATATACCTGAATATGTCTAAATGAACCGTCCTCATTGGGCCCGCCTGCTACAAAAAGGGCATTGAAAGGGGAAGCAAACGAGGGCAACTGGTAATTGCCCGGCTGATTAAGTTCTCCAACGAGCGCCACCGACACGGTTCTTATATTACCTAATCGCAACTCCATAAAGGTGTTGGGATCCGCCCCTGCCAAGCCGGAGTAAATTTGAGTCAACGCTGATTTTATTCTCGCGGTGGCGGCGGCAATCGTCGACCCGCCTACCTGTATAGGTCCGATGTTAGGAATCAAAATATACCCTTCCGGATTCACGCTTAGATCATACGACTGTTGCGAGGCTCCATACACATCGATCAACAATTGGTCTCCTCCACCGACGGTATAACTGGGAGGGGTGGGGATATTGAGGCTAGGATTAAAATTGAGTTCTTTGTTGTAAAACAGGGTATACCCGAATATCTTTTTTTGTTTGGGCGTTAATTTATAGAAAGGATCCTTTTCTCTGAAATCGTTGAAGAGGCTGTCACTTACGATTCCCTGCACTTGTCTGCCTCGGTTGGCGCCCTCCGAAGAGCTGTCGCCAGAGGATATTCCTCCGCTTCTTAAGGTGGCAATACGCTGTTGCAATTTTGAAATTTCGCTCATCGGCAAGCCTCGTTCCCGGGCCACCGCAATGAGCTGTTGTTCATTCATTCCCGAGGCCTCAGCTCTTTTGATCAACTGCTCTATTTGTGCATCTGAAAGGTCATCGGCCCGCACATTTTGAATATCCTGAAGGGATTGAGCCATCAAAAACCCATGGATGGAGACGAAAAATAAAACGAATAGAAGTTTTATGAGGCAAAAACGATTGATTTGCATCCTTGACTTTTTTCTTTGGTACACAGGACAATAATTAAAGACAAAGCTTCGCTTCCTCAGTCACATAATTGCGACAGAGTGAACCGCAAAATTCCTAATTTATTCTTTGATAAATATTCGCACAAAGGTAGTGATTCCATTTGGAATAACGCAAACTGACCTTTAAATATGAACACCTAGTAAACGGTGGCTTGGTCCCATTATTTTGAACATAAAAAAAGGCGGAATTAAAATTCCTCCTTTTTTTCACTTTCATTTAATCCTTTTTAGCCGTTACTCCGCCTGATTCAGTACCTTATGGCCACCCTTCATTAAATGGATATCCCGCTTGAATAAGTTCACATCTGACAAGACCATATCCTCTACAAGCATCTTTAGGTCATACTTTGGCTTCCAGTCTAGTTTGGTCATCGCTTTCGTCGGATCCCCAATTAACAAATCCACTTCGGTGGGCCTGAAATAAGCCGGATCAATTTTAACCAGCACGTCGCCTTTTTTTACTTTGAAATGGGAGGTACCAAGTATATCAAAGGCTTTTTCCTTATCGATTTCTACCAAAATCCCCTTCTCATTTATTCCTTCTCCTTCAAAGGCCAGCTTAAAACCTACTTCATCAAAAGCCATTTTAATAAAATCCCTCACTTTGGTGGTCACACCCGTAGCGATGACGTAATCTTCTGCCTCATCCTGCTGCAAAATACGCCACATGGCATCTACATAATCTTTGGCATGCCCCCAATCCCTTTTGGCATCCAGGTTCCCCATGTACAGATCATGCTGCAAGCCCAAGGCAATCTTTGCTACCGCCCGCGTAATTTTTCGGGTTACGAAGGTCTCCCCTCTCAGCGGTGATTCGTGATTGAATAAGATTCCATTACAGGCATACATGCCGTAAGCTTCCCGGTAGTTAACCGTGATCCAGTAGCCGTACAACTTGGCTACGGCATAGGGAGATCGCGGATAGAAAGGCGTGGTCTCCGATTGGGGTACTGCCTGAACCAATCCGTAGAGCTCAGAGGTGGAAGCCTGATAAATCTTGGTTGATTTCTCCATCCCCAACAAGCGCACGGCCTCCAATATTCGTAAGGTTCCTACGCCATCCGCATTGGCCGTATATTCCGGAGTATCAAAACTTACCTTTACATGACTCATAGCGGCCAGATTGTAAATTTCATCCGGTTTGGTTTCCTGAATGATACGGGTCAGATTCATGGAGTCGGTGAGATCCCCATAGTGTAAAAACAATCGCTTATTGTCGTCATGCGGATCCTGATACAAATGGTCAATCCTATCCGTGTTGAAAAGTGAGGCCCTTCGTTTGATGCCGTGTACAATGTACCCCTTGGACAATAAAAGCTCGGCGAGATAAGCGCCGTCCTGGCCGGTAATTCCTGTAATTAACGCCGTTTTCATAGAGTGTATATTATAATTGCTATTAAAAATAATTGACTAGTTTAATTTGACCTGTTTAATGCGGTCGACATTTTCAAGAAACCAGGTATACGTTTCCTGAATCCCCTGCTCCAGGCCAATGGTAGCCTGCCAGCCGGCTTCTTTCATTTTACTGACATCCATTAACTTCCTGGGCGTTCCGTCCGGCTTACTACTATCCCAGATGATTTCGCCCTGATGACCGGTGATTTTCTGAATCAATTCGGCTAGCGATTTGATCGTCAGGTCTTTTCCGGTACCCACATTGTACAGATTATCCGTAAAGGTATTTTCCAATGCAAAACACACCGCATCTGCCATGTCATTTACATGTAAAAACTCGCGAAGCGGAGCACCGGTTCCCCATAACGTCACCGGAATATTTCCATTGATCTTAGCCTCGTGGAACTTTCGAATCATTGCCGGCAGGACATGAGAGGTTTCCAGATCAAAATTATCGTAAGGTCCGTACAAGTTGGTAGGCATCAGGCTTACGAAATCTTTTCCATACTGCTTCCTAATAGCCTCGCAAGCTTTGACTCCTGCAATTTTTGCCAGGGCATACCATTGATTGGTAGGCTCCAGCGAGCCGCTTAGTAAGACATCCTCCCGAAGCGGTTGGGGGGCTAGTTTGGGATAAATGCAAGAACTACCCAGAAAAATAAACTTTTCTACGCCATTTTGTAGGGAAGAATCAATCAGGTTATTTTGAATAATGAGATTGTCCATTAAGAATGGATAGGGATAATTGTTATTTGCCATGATGCCCCCTACCCTGGCTGCGGCATCAATGACAATGGCCGGACGTTCATGCTTGAAAAATCGCTGGACCTCCAACTGATTTTTTAAGTCAAGTTCCTTGCTACTAAGGCCTACTAATTGTTGGTAGCCCTTCTTCTCCAGGGCTCTCCAGATGGCTGAGCCTACCATGCCTTTATGTCCTGCGATGTATATTTTGGCTTGTTTATGCATTGGGTACTTAGTTTAATAGTCCGGGATTTTCTTTTTCCAATTTCTCGTACACCTTTTTAACGTCCTGCGCATTGGCCCGGTTCAATACCAAAATGGCATCTGCTGTTTCCACCAATACCAGATCCTGTACCCCTACGAATTCCACGTGTTTCTCTCCCGTTCCCAAAACCAGGTTCTTCCCCTTTCTTTCCTTACTATCTTCCGGAAAATAATCAAACAATGCCTCAAATGATCCCATATCAGACCAGGTAAAAGTGGAGGGAACCACCCTGATTTTATCAGACCTTTCCATGACCGCATAATCCACACTAATAGAAGGAATTTCCATGCTTTGTTCTTTAGGTAGAAAACCCTCCTTTGCCTGACCCAGTGCTTGCTTGGATTTTTCATAAACCTCGGGTTCATGCATTTGGAGCTGCTTGAGATAGGTTTCCGCCGTGAAACAAAACATTCCACTGTTCCACAAAAAATTACCTTTTTCCAAAAACTCCCTGGCAGTGGCTAAATCGGGTTTTTCTCTAAAACTTAACACCTCATTTTCCTGGTGTTCGATGTACCCGAAACCCGTTTCCGGACGGCTTGGCACCAAACCAAAAGTCACCAGAAACCCTTTTTGAGCCAAATTCACCGCCTGGGTCAGTGCGGCTTCGTATCTTTTTTGATCCCCTATCAAATGGTCCGAGGGGGTAACCAGCATCACGGAGTCCGCAGGTAAGGAAAATGCAGCAAATGCAATGGCCGCAGCTGTATTTCGGGGGCTTGCTTCTACCAATTCCTGGAAAGGGATGTTTTTCTCATTTAAAATTTGCCGGGACAGGTGGTAATTATCCACCCCTCCCACTACCATGACCTGGTCACAGATGGTTGCGTTCCGTAGCACCGTTTTTTCAAAAAGAGACTGCTCCTCAAAAATGGGCAAATATTGTTTTGGTTTGCTTTTTCTGGAAAGAGGCCAAAGCCGGCTACCTACTCCTCCAGATAATACCACATTGACGATTTTCATGCGTTAAGTTTTTGCTTTAGCTCCACAAACCCAAGTCCAACGCTCAGGTTAGAATTTACAAAATATAATTCAATTAATAAACACAAAGACATTGACTGGACAGACTTTTATTGCGGTCATAAAAATAAAACTTAAATAATTGCTGTTAAGTTTGTTGTAAAGATGCAGCTTTTACTATCCGATTTACAAGCCAAAAGTAAATAAAAAAAAATAAAACGTTAAAAAATTATCTAAAATACACTTTAATAATTTTAAAAATCATTTCATTTGATTTAAAATTCCTGTCAAAAGAAAAAAGGGACGAAACAATGAAAAATTAGTAAGCCAATAATTAAATGATACCCAAAAAATTCGGTAATTTCGACTTTTAACCCTCGAATATATGACTGAAAAGTTGCACTGGTACGTCATGTACACGGCTCCCAGAGCGGAGAAAAAGGTAGCACAGCGATTAAAAGAAAAGGAAATTGAAGTTTACTTGCCTATCATTGATGAGGTCCGGCAATGGAGCGATCGAAAAAAAAAGGTGCAAAAGCCACTATTTAACGGGTACCTCTTTGTACATACCAGCAAAGAAAGGCTTTGGGAATCCTTACAGGTGAGTGGTGCGGTAAAATTCATTAATTTTTCCGGGGAACATGCGGTGGTTCAGCAACATGAAATTGATGCCATCCAACGCGTAATAGAAACCGGTGTGGCCGTGGAAGTGGACACCGGAAACATCGAACAGGGAGAAATGGTCCATATCCTGGGAGGTCCCCTGCAGGGATTAAAGGGCGAATGTATCCAAAAATCCAACCAGGATTATTTCATCATTCGCATTCCAAGTATCAACCAAAGCATGCTCGTGAAGGTGCCTCGCAAATTTTTGGAGGTGATCCGCGAATAATAATACCAAATCCTTAACAATCACCCTTGTTTTTTAATAACTTCGCCAAATTATAGGCCTGTTTCTTTTTATTATATTAAATAAAGTGCAATGGGCATCTTATAGACACTTAACCTGCTTTCTGATGGAAAAACATACGTATGGCACTGGCCTGATAGGTAATTGCAGCTATATCGCCCACATTGAAAAAAACACCAACATAAGTTGGCTATGTTTACCCCGGTTTGATAGCGATTTTCTTTTTGGTAGTATGTTGGATAAAGAAAAAGGGGGAGAATTTACCGTATTGCCACAAAATGGTGGCTTTACCTCTCGCCAGGAATACCTGGAAAACACCAACATTCTGGAGACTTATGTAGAAACTTCTTCCGGAGAGGCCTACAAAATCACCGATTTTGCGCCGCGATTTTTTAATTTTGACCGGTATTTCAAACCTCTAATGCTGGTTAGAAAAATTGAGCCCCTGCACGGAGAACCCAAAATAAAAATCAATTGCCAGCCGGTAGGAAACTACGGGCGACAAAAACTGACCGCCACCCCTGGCAGTAACCACATTCAATTTAGTGGCAGGGACCAACCCGTGAGGCTGACCACCAATTGTTCCATTACCTATATCACGGAAGAACAAGAATTCAGACTTCAACGAACGGTATATCTGGTTCTCACCTATGGTTCCCCGCTGGAGGCTCCCATTGAAAGCACCATCGAAAAGTTCCTGAATGCCACTTGCCAGTATTGGAGAAATTGGGTGAAATCCACCAGTATCCCTAACTTTTATCAGCGGCTGGTCGTCCGGTCTGCTTTGGTGCTAAAAATCCACCAATATGAGGATACCGGAGGGATCATTGCCTCGTCTACTTCCAGCTTGCCCGAATCACCCGGGTCTACCCGAAATTGGGATTACCGATACTGCTGGATGCGGGACGCCTATTATACGCTTAATGTATTCAATCATTTAGGCCATTTTGAGGAATTAGAACGCTATTTTGAATACATTCAAAACTTGCCGACCGATGATAAAGGCAGGTACCAGCCCCTTTATTCCATCTCCGGATCGTCCAGGTTACCGGAAATTGTGGCAGACCTGGAAGGGTATATGGGAAACAAACCGGTTCGTTTCGGAAACCAGGCCTACACGCACATCCAAAATGACCTTTACGGGCAGGTGCTGGTTAGCCTTCTTCCCCTCTATGCTGACAAGCGCTTTATAGAATCTGAGAAAAGCCATTCCAAGCCTTTTATCAATAACCTGTTGCAAAAAATTGAAGAAACCATGGACGAGAAAGATGCCGGACTATGGGAATTCAGAAACTTAAAACAGGAGCATTGTTACACCTTCCTGTTTCATTGGGCAGGGGCCAGTGCAGCCATCAAAATCGCCGACCGGCTTTCAGACGACGATATGCGGGCGAAGGCGATCGAACTGAAAAACAAGGCGATTAGAAAAATTGAAGCCTGTTACATCCCGGAGCGGAAAGCCTATGCACAGGCTATCGGTACCAAAAACATGGATGCCAGCACCTTGCAGCTAATCACCATGGGGTATTTCGGACAGGATATCGAAAGTGCCAATAATCACCTGAAAGCTTTGGAAGAAGATCTATTGGCAAAGGATTACCTGTTTTACCGGTACAAGCATCAGGATGATTTTGGGGAGCCAGAGACCACATTTTTAATTTGTGCCTTTTGGTACATCGAGGCGCTGGCTTGTGTAAACCGACTGGATGAAGCCATGGAAGGATTTGAAACGTTGAGTAAATATTGCAACCACCTGAAATTGTTTTCCGAAGACGTGGACCAACACACCGGTAGTCAATGGGGAAATTTTCCGCAGACCTACAGTCACGTGGGCATGCTGAATGCGGCTTACCGGATCGATAAAAAACTTGACAAACCAAATTTCATTGTTTGACGGCTTGCTTATCAAGGGCCGGATTCCGTGTACTAATCTCTTTGTTTCGGACCACCAGGATCCAATCCTGTTCCAGTTTTAAGTACCCGTAATCGTAACAATATCCGTAAACATTCCCTTTTTTATTGGTATAGGTATGGGTGCGGTATTTGAAAAGAAAGCCCTTTTCCAATAATTTTTCCCGGGATATCTTGGCCGTGTCCTCCGTATCTGGTAGGATACCAGCCAAGATATTCCGGTTCTTTTTTAACGCATTATTAATATTACGGATCAAGTTATTACTTCCTGACTTGATTTGATTATTGTAATGGTTTCTACAATAATCATCACAAAACTTCTTATCGACCCGCCCAGCCAATGGCTTTTCGCAACTTAGACATTTTTTTGGATGTATTGGCATAAAAAAGCTTTTTAAAGATAGAATTATGCATAATATATGTATAAAAAGTGATTTAACAAATATTAGTAGTCGTTTTTAAACGTTTACAAACGCTTACAAACGGTTTTAAACGAAAAACACCCGAATAAATTTGGGGCCTGTCTGCAACTTTGTCCTGTTCCAAATCGGAAAATTGTATTAATTCTCACTAAAACTTTACATGTCATGAACGCTATTAAAAACAAAGTACAACTGATCGGAAGACTGGGCGCAAAAGCAGATTTTAAAACCGTAAACGGCAACACCCCCATGGTCCGGCTAAATCTGGCTACCAACGAATCCTACAAAAACAACAAAGGGGAAAAAATTGAAGAAACCTATTGGCACAGTCTGGTCGCTTTTGGAAAAACCGCAGATATCATCCACAAGTATACCGATAAAGGATCTGAGATTTGCATACAGGGAAAACTGGTCAGCAGGTCTTACGAAGACAAAGACGGAAACAAAAAATACATTACGGAAGTGCAAGTCAATGATGTCTTGCTGATGGGCGAAAAAGTAAAAGCCTAAAACCAGTAGCTTTTTCAACTTACTTTTTGGTATTCCATTTTTTATGGAACCCGGTGGAGTCTGGGCGGCTCCACCGGTTTCATACCTTTTACATCGTCTTGATTCTTGCCATTAAGACTCGATCAACTTAAAAAATGATTCTAATAAAATCAGCGCGGTGCCATTTTTTTTTTTACAAGTTAGCCCCGAAAAAGAACCTTACCATTGAGGGTGAATTTCCGCCCTGAAATACCTATCGTAAAGGGCTTTTATGGCCTCCATTTCTTCTTTTTCAAATCCGGGCAATCCGGCTGCTGCCACGTTTGATCGAACCTGCTCCAATTTGGAGGCACCAGGAATCACCGTGGACACCGCATCAAACATCAATACCCAGCGGATGGCCATGGAAGCCAGTGGTGCTTTTTCTCCAAACATTGCCTTCAACTCTTTCACCGCCTGAATCCCTTTTTCCAGGGGAATTCCTGAAAAGGTCTCCCCCTTATCGAAAGCCTCTCCATTTCGATTGAAATGCCGGTGGTCCTCCGGATGAAAGGAAGTTTCCTCGGTGATTTTCCCCGATAACAAACCGCTGGCAAGGGGAACCCTCACGATGACCCCGCACTCATTAATTTTGGCTTGCTCGAAAAAGTGATCCGAAGGCTTTTGCCGGAACATATTAAAAATAATCTGGACCGTAGTTACATTGGAATAGCGCATCGCTTGCAGGGCCTCGTCCACCTTTTCTACACTTACCCCCATATTTCTTATTTTACCCTCTTTTCTAAGGTCTTCAAAAAGGCCAAAAATTTCATCTCTCTGATACACAGGTCCCGGGGGACAATGGAGTTGAATCAGATCGATGGTTTCCAATCCCAAATTCTTCAAACTTGCTTCTACATAGCCTCTTAGGCTTTCCGGGGTATAGCCCTCACTGACGTGAGGCTGTATCTGCCGACCGCATTTGGTGGCCACATACACTTCCTCGCTTCGCTCCCTAAGCACTTTTCCGACGGCAGCTTCACTTGCCCCTGCATCGTATACATCGGCCGTATCGATAAAGTTAACCCCTTGATCAATGGCCTCATGGATGATCCGGTTTGCTGCTTTGGAATCGAAGGTGCCTCCCCAGCCGCCTCCAACCTGCCAGGTTCCTAAAGAGACTTCTGAGATCATTAAATTGGTTTTCCCTAATTTTCTGTATTTCATAATTTGCCGGTAACGTTAAAACTCTATCAATTAATCCTTATATTTCTGAATCATTATTAATCCAAACGAAAAGAATGCTCACGAGAAGAAAATTTATGGCAGCGCTTTCAGCGATCGGTCTGGGAGCAGGAATTCCGTTTCAATCCAAATCAAACCCCCAATCCACTATGATCGTACATCAAGTATTTTTCTGGTTGCACCATCCCGAGAAAGACATGCAAGCCGTTTGGGAAGGCTGCAAGAAAATTGCCAGCACCAAAAGTGTGAAAGATTACAAACTCGGAAAACCTGCAGGTACCGCCCGCCGAGAGGTGGTAGATCACAGTTTTCACATTTCACTAACCGTCTATTTCGAAAGTGTGGAGGCACATGACCTATACCAGACGGATCCTGTTCACCTGGCCTTTGTCGATGATCACAAAGACAAATGGTCGCAGGTGAAAGTCTATGATTTTGAGGTCTAATCGGTTTCTGCTTTCAGGTATTGGTACCTGAGAGCGGCCCTTTTTAATTTTCTACCTTTTCTATAATCAGATTATGGTTGGTATAAATGCATATATCGGCCGCAATATTCAAGCTTTCCCTGACGATTTCTTCTGCGGTTAATTGGGGGGCGTATTTCTTCATCGCTCTGGCTGCCGCCTGTGCGTACATGCTTCCCGATCCAATGGTGGCGATGCCCAGGTCGGGTTCGATCACATCTCCGGTTCCTGATAGGATAAGAATATCCGTAGCGTCCGCTACAATCATCATGGCCTCCAGTTTACTTAACATCCGGTCGGTTCGCCAGTCTTTCGCCAGCTCCACAGCTGCCCGCTTCATATTATTGCTATAAGCTCCCAGCTTTTCTTCGAATTTTTCCAGCAAGGTGAAGGCATCTGCCGTAGAACCCGCAAATCCGGTAACTATTTTCCCTCCTTGTAATTTCCGAATTTTATTAACACTGCTTTTGGCAATGGTATTCCCTAAAGTAGCTTGTCCGTCGGCTCCGATGGCTACCTGACCTTCGTGCCGGATGGCTACTACGGTAGTGGATTTTAGTCGTTCCATTTTTAGATAATCTAACGTGTATGCATTTCGTTTTAAAAACAAAAAGCCCTATTCCTAGGACTTTTTGAACTTACAATCTTTTCCGGCCTGTCATCAGATAAGCAAGCGGACGGGATCTTCCAGAAGGTTCTTTATTGTTTGCAAAAAGGCGGAACCAATGGCGCCGTCCACCACCCGATGATCACAGGACAGGGTCACCTTCATCAGGTTGCCCGGTACGATTTCACCATCCTTCACGATGGGTGTCTGCCGGATCCCTCCGATAGCAAGAATACAGGCATCCGGTGGGTTGATAATGGCGGTAAACTCGTCGATTCCAAACATTCCGAGGTTGGATACCGTGAAGGTATTTCCTTCCCAATCCTTCGGTTGCAGCTCTTTGTTCTTTGCCTTCCCGGCGAGTGTTTTGGATTCTTTAGAAATTTGTGAAAGAGACTTGCTATCTGCAAATCGAATAACCGGCACCAACAAGCCCTCTTCTACCGCTACCGCCATTCCAATATGGACATGATCATTATACCTGATCTTATCTCCCATCCATGCTGAGTTGACATTCGGATGCTGCTTCAAGGATGCGGCCACCGCTTTGATGACCATATCGTTAAAAGAAATTTTTACCGGTGCCACCTCATTCATACTTTTCCTGGCCTCAATGGCTTTATCCATGTTGATTTCCATGGTCAGGTAAAAGTGAGGTGCCGTAAACTTGCTCTCGGCAAGCCGCTTGGCAATCACTTTTCGCATTTGAGATACCTTCTCCTCACGGAAGGATTCCTGACCTACACCCGCAGAAGTACTGGCAGCGGCTGCTGCAGGAGCTTTGGCCGGATCGAAGTTTTCAATATCTTTTTTAATAATCCGTCCGCCGTCTCCGGAACCTTTTACCAGAGAGATATCGATGCCTTTTTCTTTCGCCATCTTTTTGGCAAGCGGAGAGGCCTTTATTCTTCCATTGGAGCTGGAACTCCCCGTGTCCGCCGTCTTTTCCGGTTGGGATTCACTTTTCGGTGAGGATTTTTCTTCCTCCTTTTCTGCTTTCGGAGCCGCTTTGTCTTCTCCTGCAGGTTTTTCCTTTTCTTGTTTGTGCGCTTTTAATAAGGTTTCGTAATCAGCGTCCTTCTCGCCAATGATGGCAATTACACCATTCACCTCCACGGAATCCCCTTCCTCGACACCAATGTGGAGCAAGGTACCGTCATCATAGGATTCCAGCTCCATGGTGGCTTTATCCGTCTCCACTTCGGCGAGTACATCGCCGGATTTCACCTCATCTCCAACTTTCTTTAACCAACTGGCGATGGTTCCCTCCTGCATGGTATCACTCATTTTTGGCATGGTGATTACCGTAGCATTGATTTCGGATGTATCGATCTTTTCAGCTCCTTTTTTGGAATCGCTTTCACTTTGAGTCGTCTCCTGCTCTTCTTCCGGCTCTTCTTTTGACTCTTTGGAAGCCTCTCCATCTCCTCCGGATTTAATCTCTTTGAGGAGTTCGTCTATATCTTCGCCTTTTTCACCCAGTATGGCGATGACCCCATTTACAGGAACGGAATCCTTCTCCTCCACGCCTATGTGAAGTAAAATTCCCTCATCGTAAGATTCCAGTTCCATGGTTGCCTTATCTGTCTCCACCTCTGCCAGAATATCACCTGGTTTTATCTCATCCCCCACTTTTTTTAACCATTGTGCGATCACCCCTTCTTCCATGGTGTCACTCATTTTGGGCATTCGTATTATTTCGGCCATAAGTTAAATTATTCGAATTCATGTTTTCAGCAATCCAAAAATAGTTCTTAAAATAGGTTTATCAAATTTAATAATAGTATTTTCACGTAAGAAATGTTAATGGAACGCCCCCAGCTACCGAATGCTTGCCCAGAAAGAGTCTAAATACAATCCCCACCAATTTTTAATCAATGGTCACCTGCAAACCCTAATTCCCGCCCTTTTCAGAAAAAAAATACCTTTACCATTTGAGAGAGAACGGATTAGTACCGAAGACGGTGATTTCCTGGACCTGGATTGGCTCAAACAGGGAAGTTCAGAGGTGGTCATCATCAGCCATGGCCTGGAAGGAAATAGCCAGCGGCCCTACATGAGCGGCATGGCCGAAAACTTTTTCAACAAAGGGTATGATGTGCTAAACTGGAATTTTAGAGGCTGTAGTGGTTCGGTCAATCGAAAGCTGGTGTTTTATCACTCTGGGGCCAGCCCTGACCTGGAACAAGTGGTGCTTCATGCCGAAAAAAACTACCGATCCATCTATTTAATCGGCTTTAGTTTGGGAGCAAACCTGACGTTAAAGTACCTGGGAGAAAAGGAGTGGCCGGGCCATCAAAAAATAAAAAAAGCAGTGGCCATCTCCGTTCCCCTGGACCTGGATGGCTCTAGCCAGCAGATTGACAAAATCAATAATAAATTATATGCCTATCATTTTCTTTATTCGTTAAAGCGAAAAATACGGCAAAAAGCAGTGCAATTCCCAGAAATCGTTATGGGAAAATCCCTGCATCGAATACGCACCCTACGAAACTTTGACGATGCTTTCACCGCCCCATTGCACGGTTTTAAGGATGCAGCGGATTACTACAGGCAATGTTCTGCGCTTCAATTCCTACCCGCCATACGCAAGCGGACGTTGGTATTGAATGCCCGGAATGATCCTTTTTTGAGTGCTTCTTGTTATCCAGAAGAACGGGAGGCAAATCCGGCTTATATCTGCCTGCATTACCCCCGACAGGGAGGACATGTAGGCTTCAGTCCGCGAGCAAAAAATGAGCGTTATTGGTCCGAAGTCCGGGCACTTGAATTTATTCAGCGTGAAAACTATCTTTAAGCAAGACAAAATCCCTCAGCTTTTAATCAATCCTTATGTGTGGTAGATATTCTTTAGCCAAAACCAAAATAGATCTGGAAAACAGGTTCGCCGCCGAAATGCTGGAACCTTTTGAACCCAGATACAATATTGCTCCTTCGCAATTAGTGCCCGTCATCACCAGCGATAGCCCCAAGGGATTTTCCCATTTCTATTGGGGATTGACACCCGCCTTTGCCAAAAACAAACCAGTGGCCACCAAACTCATCAACGCAAGGGCAGAGACCATTACAGAAAAAGTAACGTTCAAATCGGCATTTAAAAAAAACCGTTGCCTGGTGCCTGCCGATGGGTTTTATGAATGGAAAAAAATCGGAAAAAAAACCAAAGTACCTTACCGGTTTGTCCGGCATGGAGAGGAGCTTTTTGCTTTCGCGGGTATTTGGGAAGAATACGAAACAGAAAAAGGGGATATTGCGCACACGTTTTTAATTCTGACAACTGCTCCCAATCAACTCACCTCAGAAATTCATGACCGGATGCCGGTGATTCTCAAAAAGGAACAAGAATCTAAATGGTTGGATCTTGAGACCCCGGAAGAAACCTTGCTGGAGATGCTTCAACCTTACCCCGACTCGGAAATGATGAAATACACGGTTTCGCCTATGGTCAATCAGGTGGCCAACGACACTCCCTATGTGATCCGAAAAACCCTCCCAATGGATCAATTTGGTAATTATACTTTATTCGGATAATGTACACGATAAAAACTTTGGACCTTCACTTTCAGAAAGAAGGTCATACCATTGCCAGTTTTTTGATTTCAGACCAGAATCACCATGTCTTGGTGGAAACAGGGCCCGAAAGCACCTGGCTCCAACTCGTATCTGAGCTTCGAAAACACCAGCTCACCCCAAACGATATCGATGCCGTTTTGCTCACGCACATCCATTTTGACCATGCAGGAGCTGCCTGGAAACTGGCTGCGGCAGGGGCAAAAATTTACGTGCATCCCATAGGTCTTCCCCATTTGGCAAGCCCCGAAAAACTCTGGCAATCCGCCGCGCAAATTTATGGGGAAGCCAATATGGAAAAACTCTGGGGCAGCATGGAACCCATTGAAAAGGAAAAATTGATCCCAACAGCAGACTTTGAGACAATAGGCATTGGAAAGATGGCCTTCACGCCGCTTCACACGCCGGGTCATGCCATCCACCATGTAGCCTGGAAACTAGATCAATGCATTTTTACAGGAGATGTGGCAGGGGTAAAAATTAACGAAGGACCGATCGTCCCTCCCTGCCCACCGCCGGACATTCATCTGGAGGACTGGAAGGAATCTATGGAAAAAATCCTGGCACAAAAACCGGATAAATTATACCTGACCCATTATGGGGCGGTAACAAATCCCAGTCAGCATTTTGACCAACTGAAAGAGGTACTAGACGACTGGGCCGAATGGATTAAAATCCATTTTCAGGCTGGGACTGCGAAAGAGTTAATTGAAAAAGGGTTTCTGAACCATACAGAAAATCAAATGACTACTGCTGGGACAAGCCCAGCGGTGCAGCGCCTGTACGAGTTAGCCAATCCGAGTTGGATGTCGGTCAGCGGGCTGCTTCGATACTGGAAGCTAAAAGAAGCAGGCAGGATTTGATTAGTTATATTTTTTCTTTTTTTATTTATTATTTATTGATATACAAACTATTTATTAATACACTTATTTTTTTAGGCACGTTTTAATCAACTGATTTTGGTTTTTTTATAAATTTTATTTAATTTTTTATATTTAAATATGTTTTTATTTTTTATTTATTAGCAAAATAATAATTTTATATTATTGTCTATTGCAAAATTTCATACTTTATTTGATTGCCATATAGCTGCTTATGGGATGCATCTCATCGAAATTCCTTTTACGTATTCTTACCACTTCTCCTGCACTATTTTAAGATGGGGTTCATGATCAAAATCATTATTTTTTTGAGTAGAAATGTATTGGAATTCTATTTTTTAATTTTACATTTGTAAAAATGTATTTCAAATACATAAAAAGGTTTTAAAATAGAATCGCAGCATATACTCTGAGTTTCAGAGATGGCAGGTAATATTTAAATATTTTAAGTCACCACTTTACTATTTAAATATTTTTTTTGAACAACCGCAACATTCCCATTACCGCAGCAGCTTGGGATTAAAATGGGATAAAGTCCGCAATTCCCCTAAATGGGATTGACCAGACGAAGTTGTGTACAAACAGCAAATAGTTAAATCGTTTTTTATTACACAGGCTTTTATTTTAGAAAATGGACATTAAGGAATTCTTAACCCAGGATATTGATTTAAGGAAATCAAGTTCCGTTCCCTTCGAATTTTATTTAAAGAAATACCTGAGGCATTGGTATCTATTTTTAGCAGGTATACTTGTCTTTTGCGGAGCGGCCCTGGCGTACATTTATTATACGCCCAATCAGTATGAAATTAGCTCCACGTTGATGATAAACAATAGTGAGGAAACGAAAAAAGGGTTTTCAAACAATACTGTTTTGGATGATTTAGACGGCTATCAGACCACTAATATTGTTGAAAATGAAGTGGAAGTATTAACGTCAGTATCCCTAATCAAAAAGACTTTGGAAAAAATGAACCTTTACAATACTTTCTATGTAGAGGATGGCTTTAGACGATATAAGGAACTATACGGGGATGCGGTACCAGTAAGGATAAACTATAGCAAACTTAACGAACGGCCTAAAAAGCTCACCGGAATGGTTCGATTAGAAATAGTGGATAACCAAACTTTTGTATTGGAAATCGAAGAGGGGATTAAAAGCCGCCATTCCTTTGGGGAAAAGTTGAGCACTCTTTTTGGAGAGTTCACCGTAAATTTACACGAGGATCAGCAGGTTTCTCATCCTAAAATCATTTTTTTTACGTTTAATGATCTTCGGGAAATGGCCGTTGAGTACAGCGAAAGCCTCAACGCTGAACCTACGAACAAGCTCTCTACTGTAATTTCACTTAGCCTTTTGGCCACTATTCCTGAAAAGGGGGAGCATTTTTTAGAAACCCTGGCAGAGGTTTACAATAGTGAGGCATTAAAAAACATCAATTCCACAGCAGCCAATACACTTGCCTTTATTGATGAGCAAATGGAAAAACTCACTACCGAACTTGCAGAAATAGAACAGGCGGTAGAAACCTACAAAAACGAAAACGCTATTTCTGACCTCAGTTCTGAGTCCCAGCTCTACCTTGAAAATTCCAGTACTACCAAGCAGAAACTATCGGAATACGAAATCAGCATTGAAGTATTAAATAACCTGGAGGAAAATTTAACCAGCAGTGTCAGTTCATCCAAAATGGTTCAGGGTTCCCTCTTGATAGAGGACGCTACCTTATCAGATCTGGTTAAGAAATATAATGAATTGCAACGGGAACGTCAGCAGCTCTTAAACGGGACAACTTCTGATAATCCCCTGGTAAAAAACCTGGACGAACAGCTCTACAGCCTTAGATCCGACCTTTTGGAAAACATTCAAAGTAGTAAAAGAAGTATCCAAATTGCTATAAAAAGCCTGGAGGAAAATGCTTTAAGAATCGAAGAAAGGGCTAACCGGGTTCCTCAAATTGAACGGGAATTGTTAACCATCACCAGACAACAGGCGACGAAACAAGAAAACTATCAGTATCTAATGAGAAAAAGAGAAGAGTCTGTACTTTCTCTCGCCGCCACATCCGTATCCAACGCACGGGTTATTGATCCTCCGATGGCTGGTCTTTACCCAGCCAAACCGTTAAAAAAGCTTGTTATGATACTTGCCTTTTTTTTAGGAATAGGCTTTCCATTTGGGCTGATTTTCTTTAACGATTACTTTTTCGGTAAAATCGGACAAAAAGATGAAGTGGAGGCAATGAGTCAGGTACCGGTGATGGGAGAAATATCTCATGAAAAGAGAAAAGACCTGTACCTCGGAACTACGCGGCGCAAGTCTCTGATCAGAGAACAGGTGAATTTGATTTGGACGAACATGAAATTCGCCTCCATGCGAAAAGCCAATCAGGTGATTCTAACCACTTCCAGCATAGGAGGAGAAGGCAAAACCTTTTTCAGCATAAACTTAGCAGCTGCTATCGGATTGTCCGGTAAAAAAACGGTGATCTTGGAGTTTGATCTCAGAAAACCTTCTATCCTAAAGCAACTTGGTATCAATTCAGAAAAACCTGGAATCAGCGAGTATCTTTCGGATGAAAACTATCTAACTCGTGATATACTAACACTTTCAGAAGATAACCCAAACATATTCGTCATTGGTGCTGGTAAACTACCGGAAAATCCAATTCAAATCATGAATAGTCCCCGGTTAGGGGAGCTTTTTGACGAATTGCGGAAGAAATTTGACCATATCATCATTGATAGCGCGCCTATTGGATTGGTTGCCGACGCATTTGCCCTTTCACCTCATGTCGATATGCTTGCCTATGTAGTCAGGTATTACTATACCAAACCCAATCACATCAAATTAATCAATGAGATCGCAGATAAGGGTAAATTTTCGAATCCCGTTTTGGTTTTAAATGATGCCAAATCCGAACATAGTTATGGGTACGGGTACTACTATGATAAAAAAACAGCAAAAATTTAACTCCTATTACAAACTTTAACTTTTTGACAGATTATGAAACATGCCATTCTGTTTTTGGCCTACAAAAACATCGACCATTTGATGGAATACATTGATTTTATGGATGATGACTTCCTGTTTTTTATACACCTGGACAAAAAAAGCAAATTTAGTAATGCTTCAATCGAAAGGCTTACCAGTCAGAAAAATGTGGTGTTCGTGAGCCGCAAGTATTCTGTAAACTGGGGAGGTTTGAATTTACTTAAGGCCTTACTATTGCTGGCCAAAGAAGCGCTGAAAAATAAAGAAGTCGGATACCTCCACAGCATGAGTGGTCAGGACTTTCCAATAAAGAGTAGCCAGCAAATAAAACTTTTTTTTGAAAGACATAATGGAAAACAATTCATAGAATACTTTCCCCTTCCCTCTTCCCGATGGGTAGGAGGGGGAATAAACCGCCTGGATTACTATAGTTTTTACGATGTTTTTAATAAAAAAACCAAATCGGGATCAAAACTAATCAGCATCCTATTGAAGATTCAGAAATTTCTCGGATTCAGACGAAAGCCTTTTGCTTTTTTTCCAAAACTTTACGGCGGATCAGCGTGGTGGTCGCTTAGCCGGTCTTGTGTCAGCTACGTTATTGACCAATTAGATCAAGACCCCCAGATAATGGTGCGAATGAAACATACCCATTGTCCCGAAGAAATTCTATTTCAGACAGTCCTTTTAAATTCACCCTTTCAATCCTCCGTCCACGGAAACACCATGACACTGGTGCTTTGGGAATGTAGAAATGGAAACAGCCCGGCCACCCTGGATCGATCGGACTTATCAAAAGTATTGAATTCAAATAAATTATTTGCCAGGAGGTTTGAGTACCCTGTCTCGAAAGAGCTCGTAAAACTAATAAAAAAAGAAGTGCACAAGCAGTCCGATTCTTTGATAACTTTTTTACCGTGATAAAAAAAATTTTTCATAACAAAGTCTTTAAGAACTTTTCATACCTAACAATAGGGAGTATACTGTCACAATTGATCAGTTTGCTTACAGTTTTGAAAATTACCAAAATCCTTCATCCGGATGATTACGGGCTGTACACCTTTATGATTGCTCAGGGAACTTTACTACTTACAGTGGGTGATTTGGGTATTCGCAATATCGTCATCCGGACCATCGCAAGGGATCCAAACCGGTCTAAAGACCTTATTTACAACGGCGCCATTTTAAGAACCCTTGCCTTATTGGTGTTGGGAGCTGTATACTTAATATACAATCATTTCCTCGGAAATCTGCAGGCAGAAGAACTGCTATTTGTCCTTTTATTTGCACTAATTTCCTGTTTTGGAAAACTGTTTGAAACGGCATTTCTGGGGCACCAAAAAATGCTTCCCCCGTCCGTTATCAATCTAAGCTTCAGTGTTCTTTGGTTTTTATGGATTTTTATTATTCCTGCTGCCATCGTGGATGTCCCCTTTCTCTTTTATTCCTTCTTGTTCCTAAATATCATAAAAAACCTGGTATTCCACATCATATTAAGCAAGCAGGGGCTCATTCTGGGGAAAATGGATGGTTTTTTAGCTTCTTCGTATTCCTTACTGAGAGAAAGCTGGCCCTATTTAGCTCTGGTCCTGGTGATGCTTCCTTATACCAAGTTTACCAATAACTTCCTGGACATTAATTCGACGCGAGAAGAAATTGGCTATTTTAACCTTTCCGAAAGGCTAACCGGACCCATTTCATTTGTGCTTGATTTCGGCTTGGTTGCCATTTTTCCAAACTTATCAGCCCTTTGGATTTCCAACAAAAGTAAATTCAAAAACTATATAAGCGTCGGGTTCAAGTATTACATGCTTTTTGGAATGCTATTATGCTTTCTTTTCACTCTTTTCGCAGAGGAATTGTTTGGGCTTATCTTTCCAGCAAGCTACCTTCCAGCCGTTTTGGTCTGCCAGCTTCAGGTTTGGTATTTATTCCTTACTTCTGTGGACAGCTTGATTGGAACCGTTTTCGGTGCTACCAATAACGAGAAAAAAATCCTTCGATTGGGAATAGTCAATTCCCTTTTCTCCACTCCGATACTATTCTTCAGCAGCCAATATGGAGCGTTGGGACTGGCATCGGGAATGATTTTTTCATTTGCTGTATTCCAGTTTTACCTCTGGCATGTTTTCGGTAAAACCCTCCAGTTCAAAATCGAGGACAGAGGTTTGATGTGGATCTCAGCAGCAGTGCTATTCGGGTTCTCCTATTTCATTGCAAACGAAATCGGCTTTATTTATAAATTTTTGGTCGGTGTGCTGGTATTGGCTCTCACCGGCATTTATTTTTTCCGGAATTATACACTCGCAAAATCGGCATGAAAGAAAAACTAACCATTGTCTATCTCTCCTTACTGGTAATCATCAGTTTGAATTTTTTTGATGCCAAGTTCATCAACCCAAAAATGGTCAATTATCTGGTTTTTTTGACCGTTGTTGGAACTGTTATGGTGTCTGCTTTATTCATGTTTGACCGGAAAGGTGGCTTTGTCCTTCCGGTGCAGATGATATCACTGTCAATCGCCTTCTCTATGGTGATGGCACTCTTTTCCTGGGGGCAAGGATTTAAAGACAGCTTGTTTGAGACGTCGCAATACATGCTTTGGCCCCTGTTTTTTTTATTACTTTACCTGAAGATCCCCATTCGTACTCTTGAAAAAATAATTCTTGCGTATGGTATTCTGTATGTTCTGCTGTATTTTTTTCAGTATGCCAATGCGCACACCGTGTTTTTCGGCAAACCTATTTCAGGAGAAGAATTTTCCGAGCAGCGAGGTGCCATACGCATCATTTTTCCTGGAGCGGGCATCTTTATCCTATCCATCTTCATTGCCATTACAAAAATCACGCAAAATGACCGTTATAAATGGCTTTATGGCGGATTAGCAGTGCTGGGGCTCGTCGTTCCGATCATGCAGGTCACCAGACAATTTATAGCCGGTGTATTTCTGATTTATTTTTATCATTTTTTTAAAAGCCAGTCTTTGCTAAAAAAATTCCTGATCCTGGGAGCTTTCGCCGGCGGATCACTCATCCTGCTAAATTCGGATATACCCATGATCAACGGGGTCATTGAGGTGCAGCAACGGGATGCGAAATTGGGCAAAAATTACATAAGGGTAGAAGCTGGGAAATATTTTCTTACCGAATTTTCTCCTAATACCCTAAGTCAAATATTTGGTAACGGGGCACCAAACTGGGGTATTTCTACCTACGGAAAATTCGTAGAAAGACTCAGTAATACACATGAGTATTTCCTCTCCGATGTGGGGATAATTGCTGTCTATGCCATGTTCGGGGTGTTCGCCATAGCGGGTTTTGGGCTGATGTGGTACAAAAGTTTTCTATTAACGGTCCCAAAGCAATACGTCTATGTGAAATACTATTTATGGTACCTATTGATTACCAGTTTTACCTGGTATTCGGTATACCATTATCATTATATCATTGCGACCATTTTTGCCCTTTATATTTATCACCGATCCAGCATGGAACAAAAAAAATGGGACATCGTCAAGCAGTTTTTAAAAAACCCGTCCGATAGGAAAGGGAGCAAGCAGCGGTCAGCTCCTGTGATGGACGAAAAGCTCATCAACCAATGAAGAACCCCATCTTATCCGTAATCATGCCGGTATATAATGGCGAAAAGTACTTACAGGAAGCCATAAATAGCGTTTTGAGCCAAAGCTTTACGGATTTTGAATTGATCGCGATAGACGATGGATCTAGTGATGGCTCAAAAAAAATCCTTAATAGCCAATCCGATCCGAGGATACAGGTTCTCAGCAACGGGACCAATAAGGGTATTTCATTTACCCGAAACAAGGGCCTGCAAATGGCAAACGGGGAGTTTTTAGCCTGGATGGACTGCGATGACCTCATTGCCCCGGATAGGTTTGAAAAACAATTGGCTTTCTTCAACACCCATCCCCAGGTAGGTATTTGTGGTACCTGGCTGACCCGATTCGGCAAAAAAAAATCCGATGTATCCAAATCCCCTACTGACCATGAGGTAATCAAAGCAATGCTTTTGTTTAAACCTGCTATTTGGAATGCTACCGCCATGTACCGATTAAATTGGATAAGAGAAGCTAAACTGGCTTTTGACCCAAGACTGGCTGTGGCCGAGGACTTTGACTTCTACTGGGAAGCCTGTCGGAAATTCCCGGTGGCCAACCTGCCGGAATCCCTATACTATTACCGAGATTCCGATTCAAGCATTATGAAAAGCTTTGATGGAGCAGAGGAACGAAGTTTTGCCATTCACAGGATTATTTATGAGAAATCACTTCGGGAGCTGGGCATTGTTCCTACTGAAGATCAACTACGCATTCACCGTAGCATCGGCTCCACTCATCTGTTTGAATCGTACGCATCCTACAAAGAGGCATTTAACTGGCTACTATATCTGAAGGAAAAAAACGAATCTAAAAAAATATACCACCCAGACGCTTTCTCTGAAATACTCGGAGACATTTTTTTCTTTCTCAGTAAAAAATCTTCTCAAGTAGGCTTACCTGTGTTTTTCCACTACCTGAAAGAAATCAGAAAAAACTATCCGGCAGACCTGTATCAAACCATAAAATTACTGGTAAGGTGCCTGATTAGATACAACCGTTTTTAAACGAACATTTTTTAAATCAAACTTAAATGAAAAATTTACTAATAGTCACCAAGTCTCAATACGGATACCACATCGATCCATACAAGTTTGGCTATTATCTGAAAAATGACTTTCGGATTACCCACTTGTCCTGGGATTTTGGTCTCCCGAAAATCACTGTGACGGGCGTAAAAACAAAGTACCTTAGCCGAGAAGGAACCAAGTTGATGCGGTTTTTCCGGTTTTTGAAGCGCATACAGGAGGAAATCAAAACCGGACACTATGACCTCATATTTTTGGTGTATTTCCCGGGTTGTTCGTTTTTGCGCTGGCAAAACCCACAACACACTTTCAATCTGGATATCCGCACAGCAACGGATACTGACAATTCATTGGTCAACTCTATTAAAGATCGGCTGCTAAAATGGGAAAGCTCCAAGTTTCCACACCTTTCTATCCTGAGCCATGGACTCGCTAGAAAATTAGGTTTTAAAAAATACCATTTCCTTCCTCTCGGAGGGGAACGATTCTGTACCAGGGATAAGTCCTTTGATAAGGCAAATTTACTATATGTAGGAACGCTGGAAAACAGGAACCTCATGGCCTTTATTCGCGGATTTCATTTGTTTTTAACATCTACGGATGACTCTCAATTTCCTGTTTCCTTAACCATCATCGGAGACGGTCCTGGAAATGAGCGTGCTGAAATTGATGATTACATTCGCGCAAATGGATTGCAAGGGATAATAAAAACTACCGGGTATGTGCATAACGACCTACTAAACGAGTTTTTTGAAAATTCTAACGTAGGGATATCCTTCGTGCCTATTACCCCCTATTATACGCATCAACCTCCTACTAAGACCTACGAATATTTACTTTCCGGCTTACCAGTGCTGGCGACAGCTACCGAAGAGAATGCCAAGATCATAAGCGATGATTGCGGTATCCTTGTTCAGGACACGGAGGAGTCCGTAGCAAGGGGACTCGGGAAATTGATGCAACAATTAAAGTATTTCGACTCAGAAAAAATTCGCCTGGTGTGCAGTGAAAACTCCTGGCAAAACATTGCCCAAAATAATCTGGGACCCTATCTGGAGTCGCTAAAGGTTACAAATAGAAACTCAATTCAGCTCAGATAAAGGCACCCATCATGAAAAGAAAGACGATAAACTCCCTCTACGTTACCAATATGTATCCTACTGAAGACCATCCAGTGGACGGAATCTTCATCAAGGAACAAATTCAGGACCTGTCTACGAAATTCTCTCTTCGGGCAGAAATTGCATTGATAGATTCGATATATAAGGGTAAAAAAGAATACCTGAAATCCATCTTTTCCATCCCAAGAACCATCCGGTCCAGGGCTTTTGATATTATACATATACATTACGGATTGTCCGGATTATTTCTTTTGTTTTTCAAACCCCAACAAAAAGTATTCATCACCTTACACGGAAGCGATATTCAAAAACGAAAGAAAAATAGTTGGCAGGTTTGGTTAACAAAAAAAATTCTTCCAAAAGCAGACCTGATTTTTGTCCAGAATGAAGCCATGAAAAACCTTGTACTTCCCTTTAATCAAAAGGTACAAATCGTTACTTGTGGGGTGGATGCGGATTTTTTCAAACCTGAAACGCATCCCAAGTCCCCGGGGAATTCCAAATTGGTATTATTTCCAAGCAGTCCAAAAAGAGAAGTGAAGGACTACCCGCTCTTTACCCGCGTAATAGATCGAGTAAGAAGCCTGGTTCCCTATCCGGTCAATACCGCTTGTATTGACCAATTAAGTCGATCCGGAGTAAAGACCCTTTTGAGCAAGGCAGATTGCCTACTTCTCACGTCAAAAACAGAAGGGTCTCCTCAGGTAGTAAAAGAGGCCCTGTGCTGTAACCTGCCTGTGATATCTGTAACAGTAGGCGATGTGAAGGAAATTGTAGAAGGAGTTCCCAACTGCCTTGTGGCCACTTCTCATGATGTGGACGAGTTGGCATATCTGCTAATCAAAATGCTTCAAGAGGAAAGGGGGGATATCCGGAATGCCTTTCTTCAAAAAGGAAAATACCAGCACGGAGATATTGCAGACACCATTGCCAACTATTACCTGCAGGCCTTGGACGAACCCCTCGCAGCAACCAATCCCATAGGAGTTACAGAAACAATATCCTGAAATCAACAAGAATTGAGAAATGAATTAGATCTGCTTTTACTAAGCAACTATCTATAACAAAAAGCTTCAACGAATTGGTAAAATTGATGATTGATACGGAAATGAAAACATTTAGGAAAAAAGTTCACCGGTCATACGGGTACAAAATGTCATTACCAATTTGCTTGTTGGGTTTGGTATGACCGACATACGCGTCACATTCTAACACCATTTTAATGAAAAATACCTGGCCGAAACCGGCTTTATCACAACGAATCTACCCCTGTTGCCAGGCAACTCGGAAAAAGCTGGGATAGAAATTCTGACCGTTTGCGCTTCCGCCAATAAAATTGGTGTCAAAATATCCGGAGGTGCTGAAACTAAGAGAATATTATTGCTAAAAAAGATGTAAGTTTAAAGTCATACAAGAAATAGCCCCGGAAGCCTTTCCGAGAGAAGTCTTCCAATATGTTCGTTTCATTGACGGAATCGATTCCATTCTATTTGGAACCTCTACAAGAGCCTCTATCTATCAGTCAAAATCAGTCATTGAAAGCTATTCGGTTTTGGTTCACGGATAGACCTTTAGAATAGACCATTTTTATGTTATTATGAAAAAAATTATTTTCGCTTTATTACGGTATTCAGGCCTACCTGCCTTTTTTAGGGAGGTTTTCCAGAGAAATAGCGTTTCGGTATTGATGTTTCATGATATGGACTTCAAAACCGCTGAGATGTCCTTTGCATACCTCTCCAAACATTATAATTTCATCTCTTTGGAGGAATTGATTGCTGCTATCCAAAATACTGATGGAAGCAATCTCCCAAAAAAGGCCATGGTCATCACTTTCGATGATGGCCATATCCGAAACTACGAATTGCTACCACTATTCAAAAAATACAAGGTACCTGTAACCATTTTCCTTTGTTCGGGAATAATCGACACCTTTAAACACTATTGGTTTTTGGAGGACCTGGATAAAAATACCCTCCGTCACTTGAAGAGTATCCCCAATGAAGAGCGAATCTCCTTTCTAAAGGCGAGAGGATTCGATGCGGAAGAAGAGCACTCTGATAGGCAGGCATTATCTGCTGATCAGATAGACGAAATGGCAGCCTGGGTTTCCATGCAGTCCCATACAGTTTCTCACCCTATTCTTAGCAATTGTGTAGACGCAGAATCAAAATGGGAAATTGCCGAATCCAAATCAGCACTGGAAAAAAAACTGAAAAAGCCTATCAAAGCCATTGCCTATCCAAATGGTAGTTTTACAAAAAGAGAAGTTAACTTCGCCAGAGAGGCGGGGTACCAGTGCGGATTAACGGTGAAACCAGGATTCAATTCCATCCGAACCGACCCCTTTGAACTTAAACGACTGGATCCCAATGATACGAGTAACATCAATGAACTCATTGTGAAATCTTCAGGAATTCAATCTATTTTTTCTTTTTTTTAGCTCCTTAATACAAACCAATGACTATCAATTATTTAATACTTGCTCATACCAACCCACCTCAGGCAAAAAAATTGGTGGCTGCATTAAATCAGAAAAACACTCGGTTTTATATCCACGTAGACCTAAAAACAAGCATTTTCCCTTTTCAATGTGCATTAAGCGAGTTCCCGAACCTCTATCTACTCCCTGAAAACCAACGTGAAACCTGCGTTTGGGGAGGGATTGGAATCGTAAAAGCGACCTTAACCATGCTCAAATTAATAGAAGAAAAAGGAGATAAAGGCTACGTTGTCCTTTTAAGTGGACAGGATTACCCGGTTAAATCAAAAGACTACATTACAGCCTATTTTCGAAAAAATGTCGGAAAAGATTTTATTTCCTGGTTTCCCCTGCCTGCGACTCAGTGGACCAGGGGTGGTATGGATCGGCTCAACCGTTACAAAATAAATCTGTCTCATAAAAAAGGAGATTTCGTACAACTCCCTTCGATTCATTCAAGGGAATTTTACAAATTTGAATGCCTGAAAAAGCTGGTGAAGCTAATCAGCCGAATGAAAGTCAGAGAGCTCCCGGTTCTATTTTACAAAAAACACTTTCCTTCCTATCTAACACCCTACGGTGGCGATACCTGGTGGGCACTGACAACTGAAACCACTTCCAAAATCCTAGCGTATATCCGAAATCATAGGGACTTGCTCACGTACATGGCCCATTCGAATCTGCCTGATGAAATGATGTTTCAAAGCATGGTTTTGGAGATCAATAAAGGAAATTTAGATAAGATACACCACTCATTAACCTATGCAAATTGGTCCGGAAAGGACGAAAATTCTCCACATACCTTTACCCCCGATGATATTCCCCGACTAAAAGGTCTCTCCCCTGATTTTCTATTTGCAAGGAAATTTGATTCCGAGCCTTACCCCGATCTTTTGGACCGCATAGAGCAGGAAGTCTGGCCTACCCAACGTGGGAAAAATGGAGCCAATAACCAGGTTTGATTGGCTCCATTTCTTTGATTTAAGTTATGATATTATCATAAATCGCAAACGCTCCACTGAATTATCCCATTTTACAATACTTATTAGGTAAATCCCTTCTTGAAACCCTGCCAAGGGTAAACAATAACGATCGTTTTCTTTTTGAAGATTTACCGGATTAATTTGGGACAACAAATTCCCCAAACTATCGTGAATCAGAAATTGCTTAAAATTTCCGGAATTCCCTTCCAGGTAGATCCGGTCCACTGCCGGATTAGGATAAAGAGACACCAGCACTTCCGAATTGCCATCTATATTCCCTTCATTTAAGTCCAAGACGTTGATTTCACCAGGCTTCATTCGGAGACTTGAACCGGAAGCGTAAGCAACACTGGCTATCGATAGACCCGAAAGCGTTGCTCTGTTGGCAGATGCTTTCAATTCAAGCTCCAATACCCCATCTTTTACCTCCACTTCCTCAAAAACCAATTCCAAAGGCTTGTTATTATTTTCTAGAAAAAGGTCCAATCCATCCTTAACTACTTTTCCCTCGATAGATATACTAAACACTCTTTTACCAGCACTTGCTTCAGGACCTCTTTTTCCGTACCAAAGTTCGTTGTGATAGGTTTTGACTACATACCTCCCGTTCGGAATGGGGATTTTATAGGTAAGATTAAGTCCATGTCGCTCCGTTTGAAACAAAGCATCCTTACCAGCTGATTTGTATTCATAGGTAGTTTGAGAATTAAAATTGTCAAAAGAGCCAATTTCTCCTGCAAATTCAGTAGTTCCAAAAACCACGGATTCAGTAGATCCGGTATTTAATGCCATTTGAAACCTGTTCTCAACGGGCCCCGGTTTATCTTGCAAATCCTCCTGAGGGATGACTGACAGGCCTGAAAGGGTAGCTCTGTTTTTCGAAGCAAGCATTCGGATATCCAAGAACCCATCTACGACCTCTATGTCCTTGAAAACTTGTTTCATAGGTTTGTTATTACTTTCCGTATAAAGATCCAAATTCTCTTTAACAGTCTTTCCCTCCAGTTGAATGGTAAATACCCGCCGCCCATCACTTGCAGTAGGTCCTTTTTTTCCAAACCAGAGTTCATTATGATAGGTGACTACTGTATATGTTCCGTTTGCTACGGGAACCTTTAGTCTGAGGTCCGCTGAATTTCTTTCCTGTTGGTAAAGTTTTGTTTCGCTCGCCTCAGGATTACTATATGTATAAGATGTTCCGGAACTCAACTTTGAATCTGTTTCAGATGAAAAAACCATTCCTTCAAAAATTACAGGCTCTCTACTCCCGAAACTATAGTTGACCCCTGAAGCTAAAGGAGGACTCAATACTTCATCAGGAATAACTTCCGGCTGTTCCGCCACTTTCTCTTCCTTTGGTAGAACAATAAGACTTACCTCTTCGGATTGAGTAGCCGTTCCATTCGAATCCCAAATTTTTGCTTTTACTTGATAGGTTCCCTCTGAGAGATTAGAAAAGGTGTGGTCAAAAGGGGCGGTTTTGGAGACTCCCGCCCAGCTTCCGTTGGTAAAAAATTCTACCTGCTCAACTTCAAGGCTAGCGTCTGTCGCCACTATTGTTTCAATCTTTACACTTTCGCCTTCCGTTAAGGTAAAATCATTTTCCGGTGCCAAGATTGACACATGAGGTTCTTCCAGTGGAGCGGGTTCATTTGACTCTTTGGGTTCACCTGGAAGGTGTATGGACAAGTCGTCTAAATAAATGTCGGTAACGGCAGGAAAGGTCTTATCGGCATAAGCATTAATACTGTACATATTGATGTCAACCTCCGGCCGCAGCGTATTGCGAAACTTCGTATCGATAATTAATAGGTCGTCCTGCCAAACCAATATGCGTCCTTTATCCCCCCTGTCCTGAATGATTCGCATCTGTATCTTTACCCATTTCCCTACAGGAAGATCCATTCCCTCCGGTGCTCTCCAAATAACATCCGGATCGCTTCCCCAAAATTTCTGAAGGTCAGCAAGGCTCAAATAATTGGCTCCTCCACTACCGGCACCCCCACGGACCTCAAGCCCGAGAACAAAATGGGGGAGATTGATCTGGTCCGGACCGGTACCCGCACCTCCGGGAGCAAATTTTACTCCTTTCGTTTGAATCAAATTAAACCAATTATTATTCCGGTCAAAGTCAATCCGATTCGAAAAGTAAACGTATTGGGTGAAAATTAAATCTTTATGATCCGCAATCTCACTCCAACGATAATTTCTTGTAGCATGCCCTCCCCCATTTGTGGTATTTATGGACATCTTCAATGAATGTTTTCCAGATCTTGCGACCTCCGAACTAACATAACTATCTCCTTTATTGCTGTTAAATTCTCCGCCGCCACCATTTAAAAACCACTCCGACTGGGTACCATCTTCATGGCCAGCACTCCAAAGTTGCTCTCCCAGGTTGATATTCGGTACAGAATCCTGGTGAAGTAAATTAAAACTAAGTTTATTTATATTTACATAACTATTTATTCTAACAGTACTAGTTCCATATACTGCTGTAACTAAAAACATTAAAAAAGCGAATCCTACTACCTTTTTAATCGACCCTTTTTCGGGGCTTTTTGACCCTTTTGCTGTTTCATTCATTTTATTTTATCTTTTGGTTGGTTTCTATTCTTTTTACAAAAAAGGTGTTGCTCTATTGCTTTGTGTACTTTGTATAAATAAATATTATATTTTGTATTTCATACACATTAATATCAAATACAAACTTTTAAACTACCATGAGTTAAATAAACAATATATTATTTCTAATTCCAATAAAACCCCGATAATTAATTATTTTAAACCTAAGGCTTTTTCTTTCGCTTTTATGAAAAATTATAAAATTCAATTTTCACTAAATGAATCTCAAAAACACAATTAAAATTATTTACGTCTTCGAATGATATCAATTGAAACCAAAAAGCCCCAAGGGTGATTTAAGCTGCATTGGCAAAAATTGAAATCCATAATCGATGCCAAAATTGATTTTTAATAATAATTTACCCTACTTGCCAAAAAAAATACCCCAATAACACCATGAAATCGAGCATGCCTGGCAGACAGGCATGACGCAATCGACACCCAGAGGGATGATTGTAAGCCATGCAACATTCTCCCGACTAGTCGGGGTGGCCATTAAAAATCAATTATAAACACATGAAAAACTCCCTAATAGCCGGGGCCGGACACTACCTGCCGGAACGAATCGTCACGAACGATGAACTTTCCACCCTTATGAATACCAATGATGCCTGGATCGTGGAGCGTACCGGAATCAAGGAAAGAAGGTGGTTTACCCCTGGTAAAGATACCGTTACCAGCATGGCCAAACAGGCATCCGAAATGGCCATCAAAAATGCCGGAGTAAAAACCTCCGAAATTGATTTTATCATTTTTGCTACCATCACCCCCGACTACTTTATTCCCGGCAATGGCGTCTTGCTTCAACGGGAGTTGGGACTACAAGGGATCGGAGCACTCGATGTCCGTAACGCCTGCTCTGGATTCGTTTACGCCCTCTCCATCGCCGACCAATACATCAAAACCGGTATGTATCAAAACATCCTGGTGGTGGGAGCAGAAATACAGTCCTCAGCCCTGGACAAAAGCGACGAAGGCAGGTCCAGCGCCGTCATATTTGCCGATGGTGCCGGTGCCGTGGTACTCCAGGCAACGGATGAGCCCAACCGGGGGATTCTTTCAACCCACCTCCATGCCGATGGTGATTATGCTGAAGAACTCTATGTAAAGGATCCCGGCAGCAGTAGAGAAGTCCGGATTTCAGAGGACTTAATCCATTCCGGTTCGTTCAACTTAAAAATGAATGGCAATGCCGTTTTCAAACATGCTGTTGTCCGCTTTGATGAGGTGATCCGGGAAGCACTCGCAGCTCATCAATTGGGTCCGGAAAATCTGGATCTACTCATTCCTCACCAGGCCAACTTGCGGATCAGCCAGTTTGTTCAGGCCAAGCTCGGCTTGGAAGACGAGCAGGTATTTAATAACATCATGCATTACGGAAATACGACCGCAGCCACCATTCCAGTGGCAATTTCGGAAGCATTAGAACAACAAAGGATTAGCCCTAACGATCTGGTCTGTCTCGCCGCTTTCGGCAGTGGCTTTTCCTGGGCTTCCGCATTGATCAGGTGGTAAAAAATAGCTTATGAACCCTACCCATTCCGAATTACTTTCCATCACCCGGGACCGACAACTTTTCGAAAAAATAAGTGCTGCAAAAAGGCTCATCGTCAGTATTTTTTCTGACGTGGGCAATCAACTCGCAAGCGTCGACCTCAGAGAAGTGCATGCCAGGGAAAAAGGCATCAAAATTAGTAAGGGCAACGAATTGCGACAGTGTCCCTATCAGGTTTTAGATATTGTCAGAGATTTTGACATGGATAAAGGTCTCAATATTCGAATTTTGCATTGGTGGGGTCGAGGGATGTTTCTGTTCCTGTTTTTTGGTAAAAACCATCCGGCCTTAAAAAACCTCTTTGCCAAAAAAAGAAACTTGGATGAATTTTCGGTTTGCCTGACGGACCGATGGGATTACAGCGAAATCATCGATCATCGAAAAAATAGAAATGTCAATTCGCTAAACCTTGATAATCACCTACAATTTTTTGCCCACCTGCAATTGGTAAAACCCATTTCCGTGGGGGAAACCGAAGCGCTAACCGATACAATTCTGGCAGAGATCATCACCTTACTTTCTCTAATTGGAAGCGCACAAGAAAAGTAAATCCAACCTCCCCAGGAAATTTATTGAAAGAAAAAAAATAAAATAAACCAAACTTTTGCCAAGCTAAATAAAGTTTTTTAACTATATAATGTAAATTGGAACCAATATTAGGCGCAATCCGTAAGACCATATTAAATTAGTAAACAAACCCATGAAATCAAGCATGACACAAGCGACCCGCAGAGGGATGATTATCAAACATGCGAGATTCCATTTGACCGCTAAGAAGCAAATTATAGACAAATGAAATACGTAATTGCCGGTCTCCTGACTTTCTTTTTTTTGGATTTTGCTTTTGGACAAGGCCAGGTTGTAAACCTGTACAACAAGGACTCCACCCTCATGGGAAACGGAGTAATGGCAAACAACAAGATGGATGGACTTTGGAAGTTTATCAATCCAAAAACAAATACACTTATTCAACAGGGAACCTTCGATAATGGTGTAAAAGATGGCCAATGGATAAGCTATTATTCCAATCAACAAAAGCGCATTATCGCCGAGTATAAGGACAACCGACTAAATGGTGCTTTTCAGGAATTTGATCTTGGAGGAGCTCTGGTAAAAGAAGCCGTGTATCAGGACAGTGTGCTAATCGGCCCCTACAAGGAGTATTACGGCAATCAATCCCGATCAGGATATGCCAACCCGAAACAGGTAAAAACCGAAGGAAACTACGTAGATGGGAAAAGATCCGGAAATTGGGTTTTCTATTATGAAAATGGTGAAAAAGCGGTAGAAATAGCTTACAGCAAGGGGATCAAAGACGGGAGTTATAAGGAATATTCCCCTTATGGTGAGTTAATTGTCGAGGCAAACTACGAAAACGATCAACCTCAGGGTGATTTTAAAAGGTACTCCCCGTCTGGAAGGATTCAGGAGGAAGGAAAATACCAGGATGGAAAGAAAATAGGGGAATGGATCCAGTACTTTCCAGATACCAGAATCCTAGAATCTGAAAAAAACTATGACAGATCCGGAAATAAAACCGGAACCTGGACCTATTATTATGAAAACAGAAGGACCGCCCGGATCGAAAGGTATGAAAACGACATTCCGGTGGGACTTTGGGAAGAGTATTTTCCGGATAAATCAGTTTCCAAAAAGGTGAATTATGACCTGGGAGTACCGGTCGGCGACTATATTGAAAACCATAATAATGGAAGGCCATCGGTAAGAGGGCAGTATGAAAATGGGTTTCGCACCGGTATTTGGAAAAGTTACTACCCCGAAGGCAAATTGTATTCCATAGGCGCGTATAAAAATGACGTTAAGTCAGGGTTATGGAAGTACTTCAATAAAATTGGGATTTTAATTGCGGAAGGTAACTATCAGCTGGGAAATGAAGCCGGGCAGTGGTTTTATTACTATGATGGCGGTCAGCTGAAATCGGTAGGGAGCTATTTACTAGGCAAGGAAGACGGGGTGTGGGGACTTTTCTATGACAACAAGCAGCTCACACAGGAAGAGTCCTGGGAGTTTGGCAGGCTAATGAATGTCACGGAGTACAATTCTTATGACGGCTCTCAAACGCTGGACGCAGGCACACTTAAAGATGGAAATGGCACCCGGATAACCTATTATATCAATGGACAGAAAGAGTCTGAGGGGAACTACCAGTCTGGGAAACCAGACGGAACCTGGAAATATTATCATGACAATGGCAGGTTGGCATCCGAAGGGCAAATGGTAGAGGGGCAGAAGGAAGGAGCCTGGAAATACTATACCCGGTCAGGTAACCTGGAGGATATTCTAAACTTTAAGGAAGATGAGGTAGTCCCCGAAAACATGCCGGAAGAAAGTGATTTGTTCCAGGATTTTAATTAAATCCAAACAACCAGCTACCAATCCTGTTGTATAGTCAAAAAAAAGATATGTTTGGATTATTCAAAAAGAAAACAGAACTGGAAAAATTACAGGACAGCTACAAAAGCCTGTTAGAAAAAGCGCACAAGGCGTCTCATCAAGATCGCACCCTATCCGATAAATTAATGGCCGAAGCAGAGGAAGTAGCAAAGAAAATTGATTTATTGAAAAAATAGCTGTTTTAAATTACAGTATAACATTCTTTATTTATTCGTTTTACCACTTTATTTGTATTTAATATTCAAAAATCGAATTGTATTTTTGTTTTTTATCGATTTTGAAACATGGTACACTTATTGTCGTATTTAGATATACAACCAATTGTTAGGTGCCATGAAAACATACAAATTGAATTCATCCCGGCTAGAGAAAATCTCCTGGTACGCCTTTCTGCCCCTGTTGGTATTTATACTTGGGGTTACTAATGTAAGCCAGGCGGCTCCCGTAGCCGTTTCTTTTCAGGTATTTTATGACGAACTCAGTCCCTATGGAGATTGGGTGGAAGATCCACATTACGGATTTATATGGATACCTTACGCAGAAAGGAATTTCCAGCCCTACCGTACCAATGGCCATTGGGTGATGTCCACTTATGGCAACACCTGGGTCTCCAACTATGATTGGGGATGGGCACCTTTTCACTACGGTAGGTGGTTTTTCAGCGATTTTTATGGCTGGGCCTGGATTCCGGGCTACGAATGGGGTCCTGCCTGGGTCAATTGGAGATCCGGTAGAGGTTATTATGGATGGTTTCCATTGGGTCCCAGAACGCAATTTTATGCATCCGTCCATTATCCGGTTTATTCTCACTGGGTATTCGTGCCCAGAAGAAGGTTACTTAGCAGGAATATTTATCGGTATTACCTGCCCGGAAGAAATATAAATCTCATTTACAATCAAACGACGGTCATCAACAATACCTATGTCTATAATAACCAACGCTATGTCGCCGGACCTAGTAGAAGGGAATTGCAGCAGGTGACGCGTAGAAATGTACCTGTATTTGAAGTACGAGAAGAGCGAAGACCCGGAAGATCCGCTATCAGGAATAACAGCGTACGCCTTTACAGGCCTGAAGTTCAAAGGACACAGGCAAGCAATAGAAGTCAGGTATCTTCAAGACCAAAGAATTATATACCCTCCAGAGAGTATACTGCCCGCAGCAGTCAGCAAGTCAGGTCGGAAAGACGAATTACGCAACCCAGCAGTACTACTGGAAATAGAGTACGGTCAGAAGTGCTTCAGAATAATCCTATTCCGGATAGCCGCTCTGCCAATCGTTCCGTAAGTCCGTCTGCAAGATCGAGTGCGGCATTGGATCAAAGTAGGAGAACCGTTGCTCCAAACCGGTCAATGGACCCAAATAATCGGGTATCGGGTGCCAGTGAGGCAAACAGGAGGGTGCAAACATCTCCGGGAAACCGCAATGCGACCATCAATCGCCGGAATAACTCACCGGCATCCCAAGCGGTGCGGCCTACCCCCTCTTCGCCACGGGTGACGAGCAGACCTTCCTCCTCCACAGTGCAGCGACAGGCAAGAACATCCCCGCAACGGATGCAGTCGGGCAGCCCCTCCCAGGGAAGGGTAACTAAATCCACTCCCCGGACCAATACCTCCGTAAGGAGATCGGCTCCGGCCCCGGAAAGTAGGAATGTCAGGCGCAGCACGGCACCGAGCCCTACCAGAAGTTATCAAAATAATAGAAGGAGTGAATCACCCTCAAGGGTAGCACCCCAGACGCAAAGAACCCAAAGAAGTGCGCCATCAACCAGGAATCAACGTTCCCGGAGAGGTAATCGATAATATCTTTTTCAAAGAAGAAAAGGCGGCTGTTAACCGCCTTTTCTGTTTCATATTATTCCCTACTAAATAGATACTTGGTCGACAGCACCCTTCATCTTCATTAGTCCCGTTTTCGCTACCTCCAGCGGATCGTTTTTCCAATAAACCGGATTAAACAGCTCAAGAGAAAGGACTTTATCTCCCCCCATCCGTTTCAAATCAGCAATAATCCCCGGTAGGGGAGCTACTCCGTCACCGGGATAAATCCTATCCTTGTCTTGTTGTTGCTCTCTGGGGATATTAGCCGGGTAGTCATTCATGTGAAAAAGCTCTATGGCATTGCCATGAATCAATTTCAAACCTTCAAATCCCGAACCTCCACGAAATAAATGGTAGACATCAGGAAGCAATCGGGTATCCGGGTCATTGGCCACCGCCGCCACCATTAGCACCTGGCCCAAGTGGTGAAAAGGAGCAAATGCTCCCCAAAATTCCAATTGAGGCATCACTCCTGTCTTTCTTCCCAGGTTCAGCAAGGCCTTGTATTTTTTTCCAGCCAACATTAAATCAACAGGCGCTTCTGCGCCGATACCCGGCGCAGCTACTCGCTTACAACCAATTTCAGCCAGCATATTCATTTCCGCTTCCATTTGCTTAAAGCCCTGCTGACTTTTAGCTTCGTCTGTTGCCATCCACGGAGCAAACCCAATCGCATTTTCTACCCGAAGCCCATTATCCTGAATTAAACGCCGAAGTTCCGGCGGAGAATGCCCCTCAGCGAGATATTGCTTTACATCTTCTACCCAAACTTCTATACCATCGTAACCGGCTTCTCCTGCTAATTCTATGTATTTACGAAGTCCTGGCTTCTGTCCCCGGATCGTACTGGTATTCAGACAATAACTAAATTTAGCTATTTCAGCTGATTGGGAGAATGAAGTGGATGGGGCTAACGCCGCTACAGCGCCAAGCCCCAACCCTTTTAACAAATTTCTTCTACTGGTTTTCATATGTACTCGATTGGCAATTGGTGTTGAATGGATTGGAAAGCTGCCTTTCAGGCCTTTAAAACTACAAAATATTTCCACTAATTCAGCCTGGGTGGTTCGTCTAAACTCAAAACTTTTTGAATTTGAACATTTGTCCCCCGACCTTTACAAGGTAAATACCCTCCGGCAATGAGGCTATTTCAATCCGAACCTAACAGGGAACCGGTTTGTCAATGGACAGCAGCCCTGTGCGGTCATTGCCAGAAAGGTCTACAATTCGAATTTCACTTTCACAGAATTGCAATCCGTCTATCCTGATCTCAGTGGTAGCCGGATTGGGGTAGAGCAGTGGCCTCCTTTCCATAGGATTAAAAAGCTCGGCCGCCCAAATTTCAGAATAGCTTGATTGCCCATCCCGATCTACCTGATGTAGCCTGAAATACATCCTGCCAACCCCTTCAACCGGAAGAAAGTGGCTGTAGTGTACCTGTGTGGTCGCATCTCCCTTTCCATCCACCCGGTCGAGTACCTGCCACTTTTTCCCGTCAAAAGATGATTGGATGTCGTAATAAGAAGCGTTTATTTCATTTGCTGTTGCCCATTTTAATGCTACCCCCTTATTTTCTATTACATGACCATAAAAACGAACCCATTTCACCGGTAGGGTTACCTGATTCACTTCTATCGTTACAATCGCTTCATCACATTGCAAGCCACCCTCTCCGCAAATCTCGTAGGTAAACTGATCGGTTCCGAAAAATTCCGGGTCGGGAGTGTATTCGATCGCTCCGGTATCTGAATTGATGGATAGCGTCCCGTTTTGGGGGCCTGCCAATATACTTAGATAGGCGGGATCAAGGATTTCACCAGGCAAATCATTATCCAAAACAGTTAATACCACCGGTTCTTCCTGATTGGTAAATCCTTCGTCATTATTTGCTGCCACAATATCAAAAACACCCACTTTGTATGCGGCAAATGCGAGGTCACTGCTGCCATTTAAGCGATAGCGCAAACTTCTAACATCCTGGTAGTTTCCCATATTAATACCAAAGGATTCCAATTCCGCTACCCAAAGTCGGAGATCCCGGGAACTTTTGGTAAAGGCAGCAGAATTGCCATTCAATACATAAAAATCAGCTGACCATTGCCCCAAAATATCAATGGTAGTATGGTTGATACTTAACGAATTCCCTATTTGAATGCCATTTTCATCGGTAAGAAAAATTTCATCCAAAGTAGCACTAGGATCAGCAAACTGGGTCACTAGAATATCTGGAATACCATCGCTTATTTGGTCGGGATCAATGATCCCGGAAAAATCAAAAATCACATTGCCAGCCGCTATATTTGCGACTCCTGTGCCGTAGTCCAGCCCCTGAATCCCATCGGTAAGAAAGGTAGAAAGATTGGGCGGTACGGCAAATGGCGGTGGATCTGAAATGCCGCCATCTACCCCATCGTAAAGCTGCGCCAACCCAATATAAGTCCCTGAACTTTTTGGCTGAATATTTCTGACTGGAAAGGCCTGATAAATCTGTTCGGAATGGGGAACACCTTCAGACACCAATCGTCCATCATCCACACCGGTCGAATAGACCGTTCCTTGCCAGGTAAATCCCAGCAAATGATGTGAATCATCCGGCTGCACCGGATTATTAGCTCCTACTGCCGAGGTCCAATACCCATCAAAATCAGTATAAATACGCGTCGCTCCCCCGTAAGTTTGGCCGAAATTATCCGGTGGACTTACAAAAATGAACACTAGGAGATACCCAAAACCCCTGATTACTGAAAGATTTCGTTGAATAAATAAATTTATTAACTTGATCACAAAGACCATCGGTACCTTTTTTTATCTTCCCTTCCAACCAATGCATACAAAGAAGTGAATTTCTTATAAAAGAAATTGCTGATAATACCTTTATAGTACAATACTTATTTGAATTAGGATATAAATTTACGTAAAAAACAGGCAATATTCATAAATAAATTACATAAATTACAATCTGATAAAAGAAGGTTTCTTTTCGAGCGTAAATGAATGCAACCAGAAAACTCCTAATGGAAGAACGAGATACAGGAAAGCAAACGGCTCCCAAAAAAGAAAATAAATACCCTTTGACAGGACTTGCCGTACTGGTTAGTTTGTTGATGGGAGCATCCATGGTTAGTTTTTGGAAATTCGGATCCTACCTCAGCCCTGACACACTAAGTTATTTGCGAATTATCCATGGCTTCCCGAACCTGCTAACCTCTTTATCTCCTTTTTATCCTTTCCTGCTGGATCAGCCCCCCTTATCGTTTTTGCCGCTATTTGAAAAACTACTGATCCTAAATTTGATCGCGATCGGTTTATCCTTTTGGATGATTTATAAGATCGCCCTGCATGCCGGAAATAAATTTCCCTGGGTACTTTTGAGCTTCGGATTGAGCCTGTTGTCCTGGTGGTCCTTCCGGGTGTTAGGCAGTGCGCATGCAGATAGCCTGTTTTATGCGTTGTTGTTGATTTGGCTTTACTGGTTCATTTGGGGGGACCAGGACGAAAAATACTTTTTTCCAGCGATGGCTATCCTATCAGCACTATTGATCTGGGTGAAACTAAACGCCTTGTTTCTCATTCCTCTTTTGATCATCTGGACACTTATTTCCGGAAAAAAAGGATGGCTCCTGGTAGCACTCTCCTGTCTGATATCCTGGGCGGGTTACCAGTGGGCCATGCCGGAAAATATTCTACATTTTCATGTAACTCAGCCAGAGGCCAAGGGGATCGGGCCATCATTGTATCTCTTTTATGAAAACCTCGCCACCTGGATGCAGGTTACCCTGGGATTGTTTATTTCAGACACCCTGAGTCAATACATCCCCAGAGCACTGGCCTTTGCCCTGGGGGTCTGTTGGGCAGTATTTTTAGGGTTATTCCTGGTATTTCACCGACGAAAAATGGAAAACAAACTTTACCCCCTGCTGCTTTTTGGAGGTATATATTCCCTGTTTTTTATTGCCTTCCAGCAATGGACCGGATATAGGGAGGTCAATTCCCGGACTTTGTTTCCCTATTTGTTAGTAATTTCCTGGGCCTTATGGATTGTTCTCATCCGGGCCGAAAAAACGCAACTATTGCTCGTAATGGCCCTACTCATCGCTGGCCATACCTTTACCGGACACCTGCTACTTTGGAAAAGAGACAGCGTCGCCTCCCTGACCGAAGCAAGATCCTTTCATCACAGCAGCCTCAAAGACAAAATTGCCTCACTGCTTCCTCAGGAGCAGGCGGTCATTCGGACGGATTATCCTGAAAAACTCATGCTCTCATTTATGGATCGGGAGGTAATTCGTCTGGATCCTGCTTTCCGGTTCGTGGATGGAAAAAATGAGCCGCTAAGTGCTGCCGAAAGAAAAAAGGAAAAAGAAATGGCCTTGGCCTCTCTTATGGAAGGGAAAGAAATGTTGGTGATATTCAAACCAGATTCTTACTGGAAAAACGTTGCTGAAAACGACTCGGTATATGCCCTAATTGAAAAGGACGTACTCCTTTTGGTCGGGAGTAAGTTACCGCAGTAAATACATTTTCCCATATCCCTTTTTAAAGGCTCTATCTCCGGCACTTTCCCGTAGCTCCATAAATTGGCCGTTTTTCCTGACCAACACCCGGTAAATGTATACCCCGTTAGCTAACTGATCTCCAAACGCATCTTTTCCATCCCAGGCATAGGAGGAAATATTATTGCCAATGGTCACGGGTCCCAGCTCATCCTGAAAGATTTCCTTAACCACCTTTCCACTAATCGTCATGATCTGAATTTTTATCTCGTCCGGAATTTCAGATCCGGTGAGGGTAAATACAAATCGCACACTGCTGCTAAAGGGGTTGGGGTACGGATAAAAATGGGTAATCCGGCTTTCATTAATAACCTCAAAGTTTACCTCATAAGGCTCGGACCCGGCTTCATTACCCGATGCATCCGTCGCATTAATGCGAAGGGTATACCTCCCATCCTCCAGCGGGCCGGGTTGATATTCAATTTTAAAATCCGAATTCTCGGTGGCTTCAAACCACTTTACCTTCGGATTGCTGAAGGGGATTCTTTCAAAATCACAGGTTTCACAGGGTTTGCGTAGCCACAATTCCATACCAACCGTGTCCTGCTTCAATGAAATCTTATTTTCGTCCTTGACCAATGCGGAGATAATCACCGTGGGGGAAACAATGTCCCCGTTCATGATATACCTGCCATCAAAGCTAACGTCAAGAACAGGGTTTAAATCGTCCCCCTGAACCGTGAAAAAACCAGGCAAATCCAGCACATTGTTTCGGTAAAACTGCTCGGAAAAAATCCTCGGGTTGGCAAATACATTCAGGGAATTTTTGCCCGCTCTGCCTTTGGAATCAAAGGGTATGGTAAAGGTCGCCGCGGAATCAGCCTTTACAGCAGGAATTTTTTTGCTGCCCGTAACAATGGTACGTTGATCCTGGTTTTGATAGGTATAGGCAACGGTAATGGAATCCGGAAAATCGTGCTTCGAAATATTGACAAAATCGAATTCCAATTCGTCTTCTTCTCCCTCCCGAAGCAGCGATTCCGTTCGTCGGTCTTTCAAGACCAACACCCCCTCCGGAACTCCGGTATAATTCACCTGCCATTTGGACAGTTGCGGCAATTCATTCTCCTCCAGCTCTTCGAGCGCATACCTCAATCGGAGGAAGGGGTAATTTTCAGCATCAAAAACAGATAAATCCACCTCCTTTTGCTGAATATTTGAACGTAGGGACACTTCCCCGCCATCCGGAGTAACTCCCACTACGTCCAAACTACTAAATTCATTAGCTAGGAGGCCGTTTTCGTTGATTTCATTGAAAAAACTGACCCAATCCGAAGCCGGCCCAATCCGTGGTGAAAGAATTCTTCCGGAAGGAAAATAACCGGTAATGTCAGTCTCGAAGGTAATCACCTGAGACTCCCGGGGAGAAGTGGCTTCGGGATCAGGTACCACTTCAATGGCCTCCCCCGGGTCCATGCCTTTCCGGCCAAATAAAATGTATGGATCACCGGACTGTAAATTACGCAAGGTAGCTTCATTGGCCCCTAATTCTTTTAATTTAAGATAAGCCTCATCTGGCCAGTCTGAAAAAGTAACGTTCCCAACTGAAAAAATAATCACATAATCATCGGCCTTCATGCCATCCACAAAATCCAGCAGCATGGTCTGTCCCTCCCTGACGATATTCGCATTTCGAATACTTTGGATTACCTGAGGAACACGACCGCAGGACCTTGGATCCAGCACATCTATGGTAACCAACGGTACAGGCAAGTAGGGTTCAAGCGTTTGGTGGTCAAAAGCCATCAACCCCAGCGACCCATTCGGACAAAAGCGATTGAAGGTATCCAAAATATAGGAAACTCCGTTGAGCATGATTTGCGTATTTTCCACGCTATACCCCTCTGTTTCTCTTCCAAACGTAAACACATCGATATTCAATGCCGTCTCCTGAAACTGCCATTCCTTCTCCGACAAATTGAGGCGAATACGGTCCAGCTGATTTTGAGCAAATTGAGGAAGTTTTCGCTGGGTCCAGCCCTCCGGTCCCTTATCTATATAGGAAAAACTACTTTCATTCCAGGCATCATTTTCACCCTCTCTTGGGTTTAAAAATCGTGTTCGCCAATAAAAGGTAAGCGAGTCCTGAAGGGGCAGATCAGAAAATAGGTCTATTTCCCAGCTGGCGAGATTATCGGTAGTAATCCTCACCTCCCTTCTTTTAGGGCTGCTAAAGTTGGCAGCTGTATCCAATTGGATGACCATGTTCCGCTCTTCCCTGGCCAGACCCGGCATCTGGGCAATTAACTCCAGAGAGCGTTCGCTAACGATCCCATATTCCAGGGGAAATAAATTAAGCGTCCCACTCAAAGGAACAAAAAAGGATACCGAAACCGAATTGTTGGCATAGGTCAATTCCTCCAATTGGCGATCCTTATTCACAGACAGGGTAAATACATTATCCCCGAATGAATTGATCCCCCGGTTGGGAATGGTTAGAAATAAACTATCCTGTCTGAAAACAGGCTTTAAATTTTCGGTTTCCAGAGCCACCACCGAACCGTCCGGCAACCTCCTTTCGATATCCAGGGTCACCGAATCCAGGGATGCCCGCCCCAGATTTCGTACCAGCAGGGATAATTCCAGGGAATCGGAAAGGGAATTCAACGGGTCCCCTCCTACACCCTGAAGCTGAACTTCTTCCCGATAAAGGGCATAATCCGCTTTCTTTGCAGGAAACATTCGAACCGCAGGATCGCCCAGCATGATTATCTGGTTAGCATGTGACTGGTTTACCTCCGAATCACCGTATCGGGAATAAAGCAATTTTTCCGCTTCTATTTTTACCTTTCCCAAGCTTTGGTGGATCAGTGAAGAGTCAGCGAAGGCTTTGGCATAAAAGGACTCGCTATACCTTCTCAAATACACATCAATCCCAATATCGGCATGGGCAAGAAAATTAGAAGCCCCTCTTTCAGGTGTTACGATCCAGTCTTCCCCAAAGGTGTAAGCATCGCCATAGGCATTCCCTGCATCACAGCCATTCAATAATAAAACGGGGTATTTCCCCTGGTTTCGATAACCCATTTCATTGACGCTTACAAATCCAATGTCAATATCCGTCGTGGAAGGTGCTGCGTGACCAAAAAATGTTACCAGCCCAACCCCCTGGTTGATCTCATCCGAAATATTAATAAGCTCTGTGGTTGAATTGGACCGTTTTCGGACCGTTTCCACTTTTCCTCCCAGGTAAATATCTTCCGCTACTGCTTTAAACCCGTTTAGAAAATTAAAAAACCGTTCCAGTTCAAAGGCGGACCGTCCTCCACTGAGATGAATGAGGTTTTTTTGCCAGGGTTCGCTGACACCGAGGGCATCTTTTTCCTTGACCTTATCCAAATAGGCGGCCACGTCATCCGGAGTTTTTGCTGGAATACGGCCAATACCGATTTGTTGTTCCAGTGGGGCTTCAGGGTCCAGCCCTACCGCGTACCGATTGTCAGAATAGGGCAGGCCAAAAGCAGGTATCAATTCCTGAAATGCAAAAAGAGAAGGATTATTACGGTAAAAATACGTCTCTCCTCCTTGCCTCCGGGTATTGATCATTCCATAGGCTCTTCCTATTAATAGCAAGTATTCCGGATGAAAGCGGCCTTGGTAAACTTTCAAAAAATTGCGAATACCTAAGGGCGTTTTTTCTCCGTAAGAAAACTGATCGTATAACTCCTGGACGGTGACCGTCAAGGTATCAAAACCACCTCCGGCCGGAGTTGCCCGGTAGGAAGCGTAAGCCGTTACAGGGTCCCCATAATTGGCGGCAGGCCTCTTGAGAAGCTCGTGGGAGATGATCAGGTAGTTGGCATTTTGATCCAAAAAATTCCGGAACCGCACCCGTTGTAAAACATTAGGCTCTATGACCTGCTCCATCCGTTGAACCAAGACTTTGCCCGGCCTTCCGCTGACACCCGCCGGAAATTCCAACGTACTCCCCGATTGGGACAGTTCCAGTTTAACCGGGTTGTAAATATCCTCTATTTCATAAGCAACGTAATTATCATTTACACCGGATACACTTACCTTTTTTCCACCATCCTCAAAGCCAAAGAATTCCCTATCGAAATCACCCGGGTTTATCGCCGCCTGATAATTCACCCTTGCATAATTGATGGAAATGTTATCCACGGCATTGTTTTCTCCCAAAGAAGTAATACGGATAAATAAGTTTCCGTCCGGGGAAAAATCAGAAACCCGTAAATCCTCCTCAACAATCCTACTTTGAAAATCCGCGAAGCTATATTGACCCAATTCCCTCAATTCGTTGACTGAAGGGCCTACTTGTACCGACGATAAATGCGGGGTTTCGGATCTACCCAGTAAGCTTAGTTCCACCTTGGGAGTCCCCTGATCCACTACCCTTCCCAGGTCAGTAAACGCAATGGACCTACTCGAGCCCCTTGATAAGATAGCAGATGTCCATCCCTGTCCCTGATCATATACAGACAACCTTACCCCGGGAAAATAGATCCTCCCCATCGCATATTGCTCGGAAAACTGGATCAATTCGGATTTTTGGTACGAAGCCGCTTCCTCCCTACCGCCTTCCATTGAAATCTCGCCCATCCGGCTACCCATTTCTCCGGGAGAAATGGTTAAAAAGTAGGCAGTGGTATCGCTATAAGTGTTGTAATATGGATTTGGAATCCAGTCCGGGTTTTCGTACAACCCCTCATCCAGACTGGCATCATTTCGCCTGCCGATAAATTCCAGGTAATCAACCTGGTCAAAGCTTCCGTCGGATTCTCCCTGAATAGTTACTGCCACCTCTCTACCTCTATGAAACACCCGGATTTCTCTTGGGTCAATTGACGCTACCGGAATACCCGAAGCAGAAAGCGTGGTATAACTCAATCGGTACACCCCGTCGGTAGCCGTAGGTATTTTATAATAGTCCCGGTCATAATCAATCCATTGGTTGACCTGCCCCTGTACCAGAAAGGGTATGGAAATCAAACCTATAATCAAATAGCATTTTCTAATCACCAGCTTAATTGCTTTCCCAACCTCCATAAATCCTAAAATCCTCTTTTAACGGGTTCAACGAAACCTTTACACTAAAAACATGAGAGAAGGGCGTTTCTGAAACACTTCCAATATCGGTGAGCGCATAATCGATCAATACCTTCTCACTTACCCGAAATCCCAATCCAAAACCAGGCTGAAGGGAGGTATATCGCGTGCCATCGAAATTTTCCAACCGTTGGAAATTACCCATCCCTATCCGAAAATAGGCTGTTTCCTTGTAGGCCAGCTCGGCTCCGATTTTCGGATCCAGACTAAAAACATCACTTCCATAGAGCGCATGGCGTTTTCCATCAAATGAAAAATTCAAATCCAGGACGGTAAGCAACTGCATGTCGGTATTCAGGCTAAAATTCTTTGCCACACTAAAAATAGCCCTGGGCAGGGTAAGTTCAATGCTATTTACGGGCACTTGATTCTGTGTTTGTGCATAAATTTCGCGTACCATCGCTGCATTATGGGACCAGGCGTTAAAGGTGGTGGTAATGTCCCTTCCCATCAATCCAAGTCTCCAGCCATTAGCGAGATACATCGCGCCGAAATCCAGTCCAAATCCCCAAGCCTTGGCAAATTTTCCGACATTACGGTGAATAATTTTAGTATTGAACCCCATTTTAAACCGATCGCTCATGTCTCGCGCATAACTTAGGATCAGGGCATAGTCTGCTGCATTGAAGTACTGGATATTGTTGTAGTTCAATGCCCCATTTGCATCGTACAGGAATCGGGTATCCGGAATGTCATCCACACCGAACCGGATCAGGGACACTGCGATCTGATTGTCTTCCTGAATATTGGTGGTGTATGCGGCGTAGTCGTAGGAGGCTATTCCGGCGAAATATTCGGCATGCATTAGTGAAAATTCGTGTTCATGGGCCACTCCTATCAGCCCTGCCGGATTCCAGTATGCCGCAGTAACATCATTTACCGCCGCCACCTGAGCTCCTGCCATACCCAGTGCCCGGGCTCCAATGCCAATATTCAAAAATTCATTGGAATACTTGGGTGCTATCCCCTGCGCACTAACAGATCCCCCCAGCACTAAACCGACCATCACATAAAAATATGCCCTGAAAACCATGAGTTTAAATAATAATTATCCTGCAAAGTAAAAAGAAAAACCGATTCGAAATATGCTGAATTCGAAAAATTCTACCGGAATTAGCCGCCCATGTTCAAAAGTGAACAGTAAATTGTTCGATGGAGGGACGCTTTGGTTAGGGGTAAGGCTATTATACGTATGCGAGCAATTATTTATCGAATAGTGTACTCTGTTTTTCGCCGGGTCAATTTCGCATTTCAACCCTGATTTTAAGCCTCTTACAACAAATCACCGCCAGGGCGGCCACAAGATAACAGGCAGAATCAGGTAATACATGGTACCTGATAAAAAATTGGTACTATTTTTCTTGGTACACCTCTGCAGGAAGCCACTAGCAGAGGGGATTTCCAAAAAATATTTCTACTAATTGATTAATTATGAAAGCTTCAAACACCCAAACACAAATGCGGAAAGGAATTCTGGAGTTTTGTGTCCTACACATCATTGCCAGGGGGGAAGTCTATGCCACTGATTTGATCCAAGAATTGAAAAATTCTCAACTGATCATTGTGGAGGGCACTTTGTATCCGCTCCTAAACCGAATAAAAAATTCCGGATTGGCTACCTATAAATGGGTAGAGTCCGATGCAGGCCCCCCAAGAAAATATTATTCCCTGACTCCAGAGGGCAGTGCCTTTTTGACGGAGCTTCAAAAAACCTGGGAAAACCTTGACACTTCGGTCAATCAAATCATTTCAACACCAAAAAATCAATTGTAGCATTCGGGTTATTACCTAATATTTCTTAACCTTAGAAGTAGAAATCATGAAAAAAACGATAAGCATAAATATTAGCGGCATTCTTTTCCACATAGAAGAGGATGGCTATACCTCCTTGAAAAGCTACCTGGATGCAATCAATCAGCATTTTTCTCTTTACGAGGACAATCAGGAAATCATTACGGACATAGAGAACCGCATCGCAGAAATTTTTCTCAGTAATCTAAAAAATAACAAACAGGTCATCACAGCTGAGAATGTTAGCAATTTGATTGAGAAAATGGGGACGATCGCTGATTTTAAAGCCAGCTCTCTGGATTTGGAGGAAGAGAAACCGGTGGATGAGGAAAACGATTTTTATAAATACATTACCCCTCCGGACCAAAAATCCGGTAAAGGCTATAAAAAATTAACCCGCCTGGCCAATTCCAAAATACTGGGCGGGGTCTGTGCAGGTTTTGCAAACTACCTCTCCATTGATCCATTATGGACACGGTTGATTACCATTTTACTACTTTTCAGTGGAGGCTTAAGTTTCCATTCCTTTCCCTTTCCTTTCTTCTCAGATGGATTTGGTCTCCATATGGCGCTGGGCTGGTGGACGCTGATTGCCTATATTCTTTTATGGGTAATCCTGCCCGTATCCTACGAGAAACCGGAAGACAAAAACATCAAAAAACTGTATCGTAATCCCGACGATCGGGTTTTGGGTGGTGTTGGTAGCGGTTTGGCAGCTTATTTTAATTTGGATGTCATTTGGATGCGTCTGGCTTTTGTAGGATTGATTTTTGCCGGAGGATCGGGGTTTGTTTTATATCTCATCCTATGGATCATCACCCCCATGGCCAAGTCCATTACGGAAAGGATCGAAATGAAAGGAGGAGCCATCACGCTAAGTAATATTGAAACCACCATCCAGGAAAACTTATCTGCTGAAAACAGAAAGGAAGAATCCGCTAGCCGGAAGCTGGTCCTGGCACCATTTCGATTCCTCGGAATGATTATCAATGGGATAGGCAAAGCCTTGGGCCCCTTTGGCAGATTTATGTTGGAAGTAGTACGGGTAATTTTTGGACTTATTATTTTCTTTATCGGAATGCTGGTCCTGATCACCCCCCTGGTTTTTCTGGGCATTTATACCGAAATTCTCACCAATGAAGGCTGGGGTTATGCACTAGACGGGTTTCCGGTAGATTCCCTGGCTGAATTGCTTCCCCTCTGGCTTGCCATCGCCGCCTCCATAATCGTGCTGATACCCAGTATTGTACTGGTACTGCTTGGCATCAGTGTATTGATCAAAAGAAACCTTATAGATGGTCGTTTTGGTTTGGTGATATTTGGAATTTGGGTACTCAGTATCCTGGTCTGCGCCTTTCAGGCACCTAAAATCGTTGGTCAATTCAATTCAGATGCCGTGCATACCCTGGATAAGAGGTTGGAGATCCCGGAAGGCAGCATGGTCTTCAAAGGAGAAGAATCGATTCTGGACACGAAAGACTGGGGCCAGGTCCGCCTTCAACTGAGAGGCCATGAAAGGAATGAAATAATTCTGGACCAACGGTTTTTCTCCAAAGGATCCAGCTATGAGGATGCCTTAGAAAATGCTACTTCGGTAAATTATACGGTGCGACAAACCGATTCACTGTTTGTATTTGGAAAAATGCTCACCTTCCCCGATACGGCTAAATTTCGGATGCAGCAGTTGGAACAAACATTGTATTTACCTTATAACAAGCCCTTTATGATAGACCGGAGCCTGCTTCCCATGCTAAAGAATACGTTAACCAGGGACGGGTATAAAACACGGGATATTTCAGATACCCATTTCTGGGTGTTTAACGAGGACGGGTTGCTATGCCTGAATTGCATCAACGACCACAAGCAGTCTCCGGCAGACAGCGTTTCCAGGAGCCAATTTCAGGATCGCTATTTTATGAAATAAATTTAGTATATCCATGGTTTTGCTTACATTCAGGTTGGCAAAAACAAGTTCCTGATATGGATATTAAAGTAAAATTTATGGGAGGAGCCGGTACTGTCACCGGCTCTCGCTTTTTATTGGAAATAGATGGCTTTAACCTTTTGATTGATTGTGGTCTCTTTCAGGGGCTGAAAGAATTAAGGTTGCGAAACTGGGAGCCATTTCCTGTGGACCCATCCAAGGTAGATGCCGTGCTGTTGACCCATGCCCACATTGACCATTCCGGTTACCTCCCCAAATTTATTAAGGAAGGATTTCAGGGACCCGTTTACCTGACAGAAGCATCCTTGGAACTGGTAAAAATTCTATTAGTAGATGCCGGAAAATTACAGGAAGAAGAGGCCAAATTTGCAGCTAAAAAAGGCTATTCGAAACATCAAAAACCGCTTCCACTCTTCACACAGGAAGATGCTGAAAAAGTGTTTCCACTGCTTCAGCCCATTGATTTCGAACAGGAAGTAAAAATCAACGAGCGAATTACCCTGACTGCCTACAATGCAGGGCATATTTTGGGAGCAGCCATCCTGAAGGTATTAATTAAGGGAGACAATCAGGAGAAAAGACTTATTTTCTCCGGTGATCTGGGCAGGTACCGCGATCCCATCCTCAATCCACCGGACGAAATTCCATTTGGAGATGTGCTGTTTTTGGAATCCACTTACGGTGACCGGTTAAATAACGCTTCCGATGTGGACAAGCGTCTGGGCAAAATCATCCGGGAAACGTACCAAAAAGGAGGCATTTCGCTCATCCCTTCCTTTGCTGTGGGACGGACACAGATGCTTCTGTTTTATTTGCATCGCCTACAGGAAAAAGGATTGATTCCAGAAATTCCCATTTATGTGGATAGCCCGATGGCTATTAATGTCACTGAATTGTATAAAAAATTCAGCCATTACCATCACCTGGGCCCCTCCCTGGAGGAAAAAGGTGCCAATCCTTTCTTGCATAAAAATCTCCACTATTACCGGGAACAGGAGGCCTCCATGAGCCTGAATCAACTCCGGGGAGATGCAATCATTATTTCCGCCAGTGGCATGGCCACCGGCGGCAGAATCCTACATCACCTGTATCACCGGCTACCCAATGAAAACGACAGTGTTATTTTTGTAGGCTTTCAGCCCGAAGGCACCCGCGGACGGAAGTTACTGGATGGAGAAGATACCTGCCGGATATATGGCATCGATGTGCCGGTAAAGGCTGCCATTCATTTTATTGACGGCCTTTCGGCTCATGCCGATCAGGAAGAGCTGGTCAATTGGTGCGAGAATTTTATCTCCAAACCTAAATTCACTTTCCTGGTGCATGGGGAAAAGGAAGCAAGCGAAAAACTGGCCAGAATTTTGAAAGACAAGTTTCAATGGAACACCATTTGTCCACATTATTTGGAATCCTTCGAACTATTTACGGGGATTTAGCTGAAATTTCAGTAATACCTTACCTCATTTTTAACAATAAATAATACCAGGCATTCATGAAATCACTCCTCCACATTTTCCTGCTGATTTTATTAGTTTCCTTTCTGGTCTCCTCCTGTAAATCTTCCCGGAAAGCACCTCAGACTTCCAAACAGACGGAAGCACAACCCTCAGAAAAAGAAACTCCCAAAACCACATCCACTCTTCCCGGCGAGGGAATACAGGGACACGTTTATTGGATAGATGGAAACCAAATGCCCCAAGCCTCCCAATCCGGAGATGCCTCCCCGTCAGGATCAAAAAAACAACCTGTCAAACGGACGATTCGGATTCACGAGCTGACCCATATCAATGAGGCCAGCCTTGGGGATTACCTTTTTGGTGACATCGAAACTCCGCTCATTACAGAGGTAGAAACGGATGAATCCGGCCGTTTCCAGGTGAAACTTCCACCTGGGAGATACTCGTTGTTTACCATTGAGGAAAAAGGTTATTTCGCCAACGTATTCGATTTAGATAGTTTCATCCATCCGGTGACCGTAGAAAAAAACCAATGGGAAAAAACGGAAATTACGATCGATTACCAGGCAAGCTATTAAAACCAAACCACTGACATTCAGTTTTTTTTAGCCCACAACCTTACCTGTAATTCCTTTTTTTTAAACTATTTTTAACTGGCCGTGCAACCTTTTTTTAGCAGGATGCATCTACCTAATTGTAAGCCATCAACCATGTCAGCCAATAATTTACGTAGGGAGGAAGAATTGATCGACGGTTGCCTTAAGGGAAACAGAAAATCCCAACGGCAATTGTACGAATACTATTCTGGAAATTTTCTTTCGATCTGCATGCGGTATGTGAAAAATCGGGAATTGGCGCAGGATGTATTGGTGGAAGGATTTATGAAAATATTTGAAAGCCTTTCTCAGTTTAAAGGTGAAGGAAGCTTTGAAGGGTGGATGAAGCGGGTGATCGTCACCCAGGCCTTGCTTACACTTAGAAAAAATAAAAAACTAGCCATGGAGGTAAACCTGGATGAACCAGAGCAGGGTTTCAGCATTGCCCCGGACCTGAACACATTGGAGGTGGAAGATTTATTACAGCTGGTAGCAGCCCTGCCTGTGGGATACCGAACGGTTTTTAACCTGTATGCGATAGAAGGATATACCCATAGGGAAATCTGCGAAATGCTGGACATCTCGGAAAACACCTCCAAGTCCCAATTGAGTAGGGCACGGGCCATTCTTCAACAAAAAATTACAACGAATCAGAACAAAACGGTAAAACGAAATGGAAGATAAGAAAAAAAATATGGATACCGTATTCCGAAAGGCCCTGTCCGGACATCAAACGATTCCCGATGAGCAGGTATGGGAGCGCATCTCTGACAGGTTGGATAAAAGGAAAAAACCAATCTTCCTTCTTTGGAGTAGATGGGCTGCCGCGATCCTCTTACTCGTAGGCGTGGCAGGGGTATTCTATGTCGTAGACACTTTCAAGGAAACTGAGCGTCAAACGGCCGCCATTCAGGAATCGTTACCGGAAAAGTCCGCTTCGCCCTCCGGTCAAACAGCCGAGCAACCCGAAAAACCCGAAGAAAAACCAAACAGTCAAACAGAGGTCCTCCCCAAAAAAGAAACCAATAAGAAAAAGGAAATAATCCCCAATCGCCAGGTACCTCAGCAAGACCCGGTCGTTTCATCTCCGGCAGGAAACGCGCCGAGAGAAATTTCCGAGCCGGTGGCCGTGGCCGCTACCGGGAAGCCGGAAATCATCGAACCACCACAGATGGACCTGAACAGGGAAGAACAGAACTTTCTGTCGGATACGCAGACGGAACAGCCTGGAGAAGATTATACCGTTAGGGTAGTCTCAAGAGGCTACGCCCTTCAGCCGGAGAAAGATAAGCTAGTAGAGGAATTGGAAACTAAAATCGGCGTGTTTTTCACCAGAGTGGATGAGGGCTTTGGTGAATTACAGGATGCAAAGAATACCATATTTGCCTCCCTGACTACTAGAAAAGATCGAAAAAACACCAAATAAAAATGGGAAATATGAAAAAGTACGTGATTGCCATGGTTTTCATGGCTTTGGTTCAGATGGCTTTCGGAAAGCCAATCCATACGGAAGAAAAACCGGTAAATGACAGCATTATTGTGGAGTTCGGTAACTCCGGCAAGGTGGTCTTTGTGATCGATAATCCGGATGATTTCGAGCGTTTGAAAAAAATGGATATCAATCAGATCATTAGGGAGCTGAATTTACCTGAAACCAAAAATGAGGGTGAGTTGACCGTCGTAGAAATCAGGCAAAAAGGCGGACAAAAAGAGATCGTAAGCATTTATGAGGATGTGGGAGAAACGGAAGTAACCGTAGGCCGGTACAAATTGATCGTCGATGAAACGGGCAACCGTACGAAAGTCAAAGTGGAAACCATTCCAAAAGAAAAAAAGGACCCTCCCTTTCGTACTTACTTTAATACCGATATTGGCATCAACAGTTACATGGAATCCGGAACGATACCCGGTGCCGGGGCAGCCTACAGTCCCAAAGGCTGGGGCAGCTGGAACGTCGGGTTTCACTGGATGGCCAGCCAAAAACTAAGTAAAGGAGCCTTCTGGGATTTCGGGTTGGGGGTAAGTTGGTACAATTTTAAACTGGACAATCCCCGCTACCAGGCCGTTGGATCAGAAGATGGGGTATCTTTTATCAATCGAACCGATGTGAATGGTTTTAAAAGTAAGATTTCGGCCTCATATCTCAATGCATTGACCCTTTTCAAATTTGATTTTGGGAAATACAACGACTCAGGAAGGGATGGCCTACGTATCGGGATTGGCCCCTATGCCGGCTATCGTTTAGGTGGTCGCAGCAAATTTGTCTACCGCGAACTCAATGGATCCGGAAGGAAAAAGGAAAAAGAACCGGCAGGAAGCTACCTGAATAATTTTCGCTACGGTATTCGGGCTGAGGTAGGGTTTAAAAGCGTCACCTTTTTCACCACCTATGATCTCAATCCTGTGTTTCACCAATCCCTTAGCCCTGATCTGAATCCCATTAGTTTCGGCCTAGTATTTTAATTTAACCCCACTCAACTATGAAATTCTTATCGAAAATTTGGTTATTATCCTTCCTTTTTGTTGCCTTTGGAAGCCACTTTGCTCAATCTCAGGAATTGATTCAAAAATCCTTTGCCGGAATACAAAAATTAGAAATCAGCTCCGGGGCCATCGCTATCGCATACGAAGGCGAAGAAGGAAGGAACCAGATCCTTCTGGAAGCACTTCTGGGCTCCAATGAAAATACAGACAAAACCCTGGTAATGGTAACCGTCGGCAATACCTTGAAAATTGCCTACAATCCGCCCAGGGGAAGCTGGAGTAATAAAAAATACATCCGGATAAAAGGGCCTTCGGCAATCCAATTGGATGTCAATAATGGTTCCGGCTCATTGGCCGTATCTGGCGTTCGCGCCTCGGATACCCGGCTACAAGTGGGGTCCGGGCAGATCCATGGAAAGGAAATCAGCGGAGCAGTTTTGGTCAAGGGAAGCTCGGGAAACATTCGTTTGGAAAACATCGATGGCCATGTGGATTGCCAGATAACTTCAGGAAATGCCTTCTTAGAACAAATCAATGGTAATGTGGATTTCAAAGCGACCAGCGGCCAATTTAAAGCCTTTTCCGTGAATGGTATTCTAAATGCCCAACTCACCTCAGGTAACATGCGCCTGGACCAAATCGGAGAATTAGGGAAACTGGAAATCACCTCCGGAAACATCAAAGCCGATCGGGCCGGTTTGGGAAGCTACTCCTACTTTCACGGATCATCGGGCAACATACAGATTCACACGTCTAGCAATCTCCAGTCATATAACTACGAACTTCAGGCAGGAAGTGGGAACATCCGGGTAGCAAATCATTCGCAATCCAGGTCGCTTTCCATCCATAATGGGAATTTTCCCACTATAAAAGGTAAGATCAGTTCCGGGAACATTGCCATTCTTCCCCTCTGAAGTCAAAGCTTATCCCTTGAGCCTGGTGTAATTAATCGTCTCTTTTGTTGATTTCATACACCAGGTCCTTTTCTTCTTTTTTTAAACGTAAGGAGGTTACGATTCGGTGGGGTGTCGGCTTTCCCAGGGAAATAAACATTAAATTCACCCCATACATAATCGTAAACCCTTGATTATCATAAAAAAACAACCCGAAGGCCGTCAGGATACCGACCCAAAATAACTGCCAATACCTTAAAAAGGTGGCCGTTGCGTAACTTTTTATGCGGCTTTCCAGGTCGGCCTCGCTTTTTTTGACTTTGCGAATGCGTTTTTGGAAAGCCACCTGTTGCATCACCAGCAAGACGATTACCAGACTCAACGTAACATAATTAAGGAATTCGGGAAGCTCAGGAAGATCCAGCGAAAGGGTACTACTGGTAGCATACAGGTAGGCAAAGGAAAAGAAAGGCAAAGGAACAGCGATTAATAGCAGTACGTTTCGTTCCAATAACCTAAAATCTTTTTTCAGGCTTTTTAGTCGTTCGGTATTCTCTATCATTCGATGTTCACTTTCACTTCAGAATTTGATGGCTTAGAAGAACAACAAAGAATGAACCCCTCTGCAATCTCTTTTTCACTTAAGCCGGCATCTTCCATCATGGACACCTCTCCTGAAAGCAATTTACCCCGGCAGGCCGTGCAAAGTCCACTTTGGCAGGAATAAGGCATGTCCAGCCCCTCTTCCAAACCTGCTTCCAGGATGGTTTTGCCAGGCTCCACGTCGAAAGCATGTTCTTCCCCTTCCAGCACGATTGTTACCGGCCGGCTCACTAGCTCCGTCAACGCTTCATTGGGTTCGTTTACTTCCTTTTCCAAGTAAAAACTCTCTGATAAAATGCTTTCCTCTGATGCCCCCAGCTCTCGTAAAGTCGTTTTGGCCGTGGCCATCATCCCTTCCGGTCCGCAAACGAAAAATCGGGTTTCCAGCTCCCTGGACTCGATAAGGTTTGAAAAGAATGATTTTATCGTTTCTTTATCCATCCTACCGCATGCCCCTGCCCAGGCAGGGCCGGGCTGGGACAATTGATGCCATACACGAAGCCTGCCCGGGTAGGCTTCGTGTAACGTTTCGATCGCCTCTTTAAAAATGATCATTTCCTCAGAACGACTACAATACAACAGATGCGTTTCTGAGTGGGGCTCGTTCACCAATATGGATTTTAGGATACCCATGATGGGCGTAATACCACTACCCCCGGCTACCATTCCATACCGCCGCTTATTTTGGGAATGGTAATCCGAAACAAAATTACCTAAGGGTTTCATGACCGTTACCCGCTTTCCCGGATGAAAATGCTCGTTGATGTAGTTAGATACCAGTCCACCTTTCAAGCGTTTGACGGTAATACCGGGAAAAGGATCTACGAATGGCGAGGTACACAGGCTATACGAACGCCTCTCCTGCTTTCCATCAATTTCTAAAAGGAGTGTCAGGAACTGCCCCGGTTTGTAGTCTAGAAAAGGCTCCGGCTGCTCGAAATATACCGTCACAGTATCTGGGGTTTCCCGGACGGTTTCCCGTATCCTTAATGTCAAATAATTATCTTCCTTCTTTTCAGATTCCGTTTTATTCTTTTTAAATAAATTAAACCGCATATGTATGTGGGATATAAATTTGAATGGCTTTCGCACCTAAAATTAACGTACCCGCCTTTATTTACCTAAAACCAGCGGGTATTTTCACTATTCTAACCCGGGCTTTAAGCATATGGTTCTCATCTAACGGGAAAAATTTTTGCCATGCATAGTCGCACTTTGCATGCATTTTTCGTATTGACATTAAATGACTAAACCAAACTATAGTATGACCACCCAATTAATGCACTACATGAGAAAAATAAAATTTAAATGGCAAGTATTCGCACTGCTTTTCGTCCTACCGCTTACCTTTTCCTGTATGGATTTGGATAGTGAGTCCATAGGAAATACGCCAAGGGCCTATGTATCCTTCTATAACGGAACCACTGCCGGTCATGAAATAAAGATTGAAGTAGATGAGCGCGTCTATGATCGGAAGCATTTTGACTACGGGCAGTTCATTGAATACTGGTATTTTTTCACCGGTGAAAGAAATTTTTCTTTCAAAGACCCTGCTTCGGATCAATCTCTCCTGGATACGGCAGTGACGCTGGAAGTGGAGAAAGCCTACTCTTTCTTTATGGCAGAGGAGGAAGGCGATTTACAGACGCTATTTATAGAGGACAGCCTGGGCATTCCTGCAACCGGTAATGCCCTGGTCCGCCTTGTTCACCTTTCCCCGGATAGTCCGGAAGTGCGCATTTTCCAAAGAGATGCTTCCGATCCACTATTTCAGGGAAATGAATTCATGGAGATTACAGACTTTATTAATGTAACGCAAGGCGAAACAGACCTTATTATTATGTCAGCGGATGGAAACGAAGAGTGGGCCCGGCTGAACGATGTCTACCTGAGAGAAGGAAGGGTTTATACCCTTGTAATCAGAGGAAAAAACCAAGCTGAAAGCAACTCTGAAGACGCCCTACGGCTACAACTTATCCGGAATTATCCCAATTATTAACTACCCGTTTCAAATGAATTCGAACAAGCTCCCTGATACAGGGGGCTTTTTTTATGCCAATAATTTGAGGCAGAAGCGCTCCTTTTCAATAAAAGGAATTAATTTTGCACCTTAATAGACCGAAAAGGATACCCATGAAACTTTCCCCACTTACTGCAATATCTTCGATTGATGGGCGGTATGCCTCCAAAACCAGCCCTTTAAGCGACTATTTTTCCGAATTTGCCCTGATTCGGTACCGGGTAAAAGTGGAAATCGAATACTTTATCGCCCTGTGCGAATTGCCTTTAGCTCAACTGGAAAGTGTAGATAAAAATAAATTCAGTGATATCCGTGAAATCGAAAGGGATTTTGATGAGAAAGATGCTCAAGTAATCAAAGACATCGAAAAAGTGACCAATCATGATGTCAAGGCAGTCGAGTATTTTTTGAAAGATCGGTTTCAGTCCCTGGGACTTGAGCGTGTTTCGGAATTTATTCATTTTGGTCTTACCTCGCAGGACATTAATAACACCGCCATACCCATGATGTACAGGGATGGCATCCAAGAGGTACTGCTTCCCGCACTGGATCAGGTCATTAAACGGTTGATCAGCCGATCAGAGGAGTGGGAAGCCGTTCCCATGCTGGCGAAAACCCACGGGCAACCAGCTTCGCCTACCCGGCTTGGTAAAGAAATGCAGGTTTTTGTCAGTCGTCTGAATGAGCAGCTTGGACTACTTCAGAAAGTCCCTTTTGCTGGAAAGTTTGGTGGAGCCACCGGAAACATGAACGCGCATTTCGTTGCCTACCCGCAAATTGACTGGAAAGAATTTGCCGATGCTTTTGTCACCGAAAAATTAGGATTGAAAAGAAGCTTCCCCACGACTCAAATCGAGCACTACGACCATCTGGCAGCTCATATGGATGGGTTGAAACGAATGAATACTATTTTGCTTGATTTTAGCCGGGATATCTGGCAGTACGTAGCGATGAATTATTTCAAGCAAAAAATTAAAGCAGGTGAAGTGGGCTCTTCGGCCATGCCTCATAAGGTAAACCCCATCGATTTTGAAAATGCGGAAGGAAATCTGGGAATTGCCAATGCCCTCCTGGAACACCTGTCAGCTAAATTACCTGTCAGCCGCTTGCAACGTGACCTTACCGATAGTACCGTGCTCCGGGTGCTTGGTGTCCCCCTGGCGCACATGCTGATCTCCTATGTTTCCCTGGAAAAAGGAATAGATAAGCTGGAATTGAATCAGTCCGCCATTAATAAAGACCTGGAAGATAACTGGGCAGTGGTCGCCGAAGCCATCCAGACGATTTTAAGAAGAGAAGGGTACCCGAAACCTTACGAAGCACTCAAATCGTTAACCCGCACCAACCAGGCCATTACGAAAGAGGCCATTAGTGAATTTATCAATACCCTGGAGGTATCCCCTGAAATTAAGAATGAATTGAAAAAGATCAGTCCGTTTACCTATACCGGAATATGATTCATCCTAAAAATGAGGGATTTCATCCTCGAAAACTTGACTTTTACTTTTTAAACATGGAATTTTATTTACATGGCAAGGAAAAGGCTATAAGTGCCGCAGTTTAATAAGGATGTTAAGTTGAAATCCTTTACTCTTTTCAGCGAATACCGGAGGTTTCTTTTATAATTACAATGCTAATTGAACCCTTTTGTATTAAATTTGCTTATGTAAATCATAATAAAAATTTTCTTTATATCGATTAAATTTAGTTCTCCGGTCGGAACCGGACTGTTTACTTTAAAAAGAACCGGATTAAAACTAACCCATTAAAACTAAAAAAACCAACCATCATGTCGAATAAAAACGGAATTTTTTCAAATCTAAGTTCGGATTTACCTGCAGGTCTCGTCGTTTTTTTGGTGGCCTTGCCACTGTGCTTAGGGATTGCCCTTTCTTCCGGAGCTCCTTTGTTTTCCGGAGTAATTGCCGGAATCGTTGGCGGAATCGTGGTAGGTGCGCTTTCGGGTTCGCATACGGCCGTTTCCGGACCTGCTGCTGGATTGACCGTTATTGTCTTGAATGCCATTGAGGATTTGCAGGCATACGAACTTTTTCTTACAGCACTGGTAATTGCTGGGATCATCCAGTTGGTTCTCGGATTTATCAAAGCAGGAGTGATTGGCTATTATTTCCCCACTTCGGTGATCAAAGGAATGCTTGCCGGCATAGGTATCATATTGATTATAAAACAATTACCTTTTGTTTTCGGTACTAATTCTAGCGAATTGGTTGAAGACTTCATTCCGCTGGTAAATGATTTCCAAGCCGTTCTTGCCCTACAGTCCTTAATGAATACCCTGGAAATGGGAGCGATTATTATCGCCCTTTTTTCGTTAGCTATCTTGATCCTTTGGGAAAAGCCATTTGTCAAAAATCATTCATTTTTAAAATTTATTCCTGGTCCTCTGCTTGCTGTATTATTAAGTATCGGAATCAATAAATTTTTTAAATTTGTTATTCCGAACTTGTATATTGGTACTGAAAACAAGGTGACATTACCTGAAATAACCGGTTTTTCCAGTCTGGGTGATCATTTATTCTTCCCCGATTTTTCGGGAGTATTTAACCCGGAGGTTTGGGTTGTGGCCATAACCATTGCCATTATTGCCAGTTTGGAAACACTATTGAGTCTGGAAGCGGCCGATAAAATTGATCCTCAGAAACGAGTATCGCCTCCAAACCGGGAACTACTCGCCCAGGGAGCTGGAAACATGGTCAACGGCCTGGTGGGGGGAATGCCAATCACTGCCGTAATTGTCAGGAGTTCGGCTAATATCAACTCAGGAGCAAAATCAAAAATGTCAGCCGTATTTCATGGCCTATTACTCCTTCTAAGTGTGTTCTTGATTCCTAACCTATTGAATTTGATCCCGCTTGCCAGTTTAGCAGCTATCCTATTGGTAATTGGATACAAACTAGCCAAAGTTTCCCTTTTCAAGTCCATGTACAAGTTGGGTTGGGATCAATTTTTACCTTTTTTGATCACTATTTTAGGTATCATTTTCTTTGATCTTCTCAAAGGAATCGGAATGGGAATGATCGTCGGTATTGTCTATATCCTGATGAGAAATTACAAAAACTCTCACTTCTTCAAAGATTCCCGACAAGACGACGAGGACATTGTTCACATCATTCTTGCGGAAGAGGTGAGTTTTCTGAATAAGGGTTCCCTTATCAAGACACTCAAGCATGTAGGAGACAATAAAAGGGTAATCATTGATGGGACCAATTCAAAAATCATCGATTACGATGTGATCGAAGTCATCAGGGATTTCCAAATCAATGCCAAAGAAAGAAACATTACCGTGGAAATCATTAACATTGATAAGGAAAACATGCCAGTTGCCAACTAACTGGGTTAACATTAAAAAAAAAATTAGAAAGCCTCTTCTTACATGTTTAAGAAGAGGCTTTTTTTATTTGATTTTGGTAAGCTTTACATGGCTACTATCCAGAAAGGGAATAACCAGGTGCCAAATTTCCTCTGCAAACTGAACTTCCAGTTCAATATGCTGGTCGTTTTCGGATAAAATTTTAACCTGATGCTCCCCCACTAAATCGCTTTCTCCTGGAGCCAATAGCCAAACCAGCGTCTGATCCTGCTCTAGCCTGCCTTCAAATAAGGTCGCTGCATTGGGTTCGTACAAGTTGTACTCGGGGCTGTACCATCCTTGTATTTCCGGAGCCTCCTGGCCCTGGATAACGGATACGTCAAAAACCGCGGGGCTAACCAAGGAAAGGGATAACACTCCCTCCGGCAGCATTCCGGTTACTTGCTGTTCATTTACCGCTGCCTCCACATCGGGGTGCCAATGCCATAAGGCCTGTATTTCTCTGGGTTGGTCTGTGAGAACCCTATCTGCCACGATCCAAAAACGACCTCGAACATACAACAAACTACGAATATGACTGGCTGCTCCATCCAAATCTTCAAAACGATCAAAAGACTGGGAGGCAAAATCATACGCTTCGGTAACCTGTACAAATTTTTCACCTAAGGCTTCGGTAGCATGGGTAGGGCCTGCTGCCTGGCCGTTTCCATCGATCAAGAGGACGTTATGTCCCCGGCTACTGCGGGCATAAGGTCGGAATTTTTCCGCTACGGCTCCCGTGTAGGCAAACCGGCCCGCATCGACCAGAAAATCCTTTCCGAAAGCAGCTACCGAAAGATGCAATTTATCGTTGTGCTGGTGTCCACTACCCCAAGGACCCATATCAAAGAATGACCAATGGGCCAGCGAATCAAATCCGCTTCGGCTGATCAGCTGTCCTGCCCAGGGGAAAAAATACGAGGGGCCATCCGTCGGCCTACTTCCTTCCCGTCCATTACTGGCGATAAATGCCCATTCGGGCTTGTTGAATTTTTCTGCCCCTTCCAGAATCAGGCTCCGGTCACTGCCCCGATCTCCATCATTATTTAAGATCCGGTGTCCATCCGGTCTTACCGCCCGGGCAATGTACCCGTACATGCTTTCAATCGTCTGGGTATAAAAGGAGGGGAGGGTTCTATCTGCTTCCTCACAAATGGTTTGGAACAGTTCAAAATTATGTAAGGACACATTGTGATAGTGAGAAGCAAGCTCTGTCTGTACCCCGTCGGGATAAACCTGATCCCGCATACTTTCGGTCATGGCTGCTATCGCATAATCCAACCAGGCATCTGATTCCCGGAATTCAGGGAAGTAAGCAGCAATAGTGGCCAATGCGGATATTTCCATGGTCAACCAGTTATTTCCACCATGAAAATTTCGACTGTAATGTGCATGATCCGGCAAACTACTAAGCATCAACAAACGGGTGGCCGGAGAGAGATATTCGTTCTGCAACATGCCATAAAAAACCCTGGTCCAGACTTTGGCCCTGGCGGCCACTTCCAGCCCGCGCCAAATGGACTCCGAACCTTTCTCTGCCGGGTAAGGCATGCTTTTCAAAATAAAATCACGTAAAAATAAGTCCAGGTATTCCGCATATTTTGGGTTACCGGTTTCAAAATAAGCATTCATGACTACCATCAACTGGCTATGCCTGTTGGATAGCCAGGCCCACTCCCGATCGTTGTTGGGGCCTTTGTAATACCAGTCCCGATGGCCATCCGGAAGAATAGGCACCTCACCTTTGACATTTTGAATGGTAAAAATATTTTTCAAAATGGTGTCCGCTTCAGCAATGGTTTTCTCGGTGACCATAGGCACCGGCTTGCGGAAAGATTCAGCCTGGTCGGTGGATTGATAATATTCAAGCAGCTCCTCACCCGCCGCTACCCAATTTCCCCTTTCTCGAGCTTGTTTTACGTTAGCAAGATTAGGGAGCTCCAGGTCCAGGTGTGCAAAAAGCCCTTCTACCGTCTCGGGATGGGCTTGATAGAGATCTTCGACTGTAACCAGGTCTTTCCAGTCTTTCTGGGCAGTACTAATGCCCACTTGAAAAACAAAAACAATCAGACTCAAACAAATTCTTAACACATAGCGGCTCATGATAAAGGATAGTTATTTAGTTATATTGGGTTACTTTTTAAATTAGGACTATTTATTTACCTGAAAGGTACTCTATTCCCCTTCAAACAATTCATGCAATTCCTTCAAAATGGTTTGGGCTTCTTCTTTCTTCAATTCGTACGCATCATCCTCTTTTCGGGGGTTGTTCAGGAAATGCTGCCAGTGCTTTTCTGCTTTCTTCAAGGTGCGGGGACTGATCGCAAATTCCTCGTAGTCCAGGTGGACTTTTGCCAATGCAGATGCTTTAAAGTTGCCGAAAAGAAATATTCGAAATAAATCAACAAACTTCTCAGTCAAATCAAATTGCTCCAGCAGCGACACGAGTGCGCCATTTTGGCTGGAATTCGAAGGTTTATGGATCACATCCAGGAGGGCATCCAACGACTTATCTTTATCCTCCTCCATCATGCCCAGCGTTTTGGCAGCTAAAAACGCCTCCTCCATGTTTCCCTTGTTCAATACACCGACCAATTGACGATGCACTTCGGGGCCGCCCATGCGAGCCAAATGTTCCGCATAGCGAAGGGGTTCTTCTTCCGTCTCATCCAAAAGTTTAGCCATCAAGGCGTTTATTTTTTCTTCTTCCGTTGTATTCATCATCTTTTTCGTCTGCCTTCCGGTCCCAGCCCGGAAATGGTTCCTTTCAAATGTACTTAAAAATAATTGTAGCAAGCAACTGTTGGAAAATGAGAACTCCTACAGGTAGCTGAAATCAATCGCTACCATTACGATCCTCCGTTGATTTTTTTCCGGGGAGCCTGCCCGCCTTTTTCAAGGCATCGTGGATTAACCATTCCAATTGGCCATTGGTACTTCTGAATTCATCGGATGCCCACTTTTCAACGGCTTTCATCAGCCTTTCATCTATCCTTAGGGCAAAGGGTTTCTTCTGCGCCATAATCTTACGTTCCTACTTTCCATTCTTCCCATGCAGCCATCAATTCTTTTGGCCTGCGTGTGCTTAGTACAAACCGGCTGTCCTTCAGGAAAATCCGCACCGCATTCCCAGAGCTAAATACATAGCGCCATTCGCCATTCCAACCTCTGCGTATTCCGATGCTCCATCCCAATAACCCGAAGCCCCCAAAGGACCCGAATGATCGGGTAGTAAGCAATTGGATGTCTTTCACCTCCTCCCAGGGATACTTTTTCCAAGTATTTACAAATGGAGGACTCCTAAAACGGAATCCAGTGGCATCCATTCGTATCTCCAGCCGCATGCTTAAAAACAATACTAACAAACTCCCACTCACCAAGAGCACGATTCCAAAACTTATCCAGCCTTGCATGGGCTGCTCCGTGGAATAACCTCCTGCCAATGCCAACATACCCACAAGCAGCTGCACCACCAAAACAAATGGTACCAGCCATGTTTTTTTTAAGGGCTGACTTTCCTTGTACACCATCCTTAGGGGTTTAATGTACCCACATTTACGACCGGGCTGGCGTTCTTGTCCGAACAAAGCACCACCATCAGATTACTTACCATGGCTGCTTTTTTCTCATCTTCGAAATCAATGATACCTTTGATTTTTAGGTCTTCCAGGGCCATTTCCACCATTCCCACGGCTCCATCGACAATCATCCTTCTGGCAGCGACAATGGCCGTGGCCTGCTGCCGCTGAAGCATGGCGGAGGCAATTTCCGAAGAATAGGCCAAATGGGAAATCCGGGCCTCAATGACTTTTATCCCCGCATGTTGCAGGCGGTCACTGATCTCGTCTTCCAGGGATTTATTTACATCTTCCACCCCGGAGCGCAGGGTCACCTCCGCATGCTCGTCCTCAAAATTGTCATAGGGATACGTACCGGCCATCTTACGAACAGCCGCATCGGCCTGCAAGTGTACGAAATTTTCATAATCATCCACGTCAAAAGAAGCCTTAAAGGTATCTTCCACTTGCCAAACCACGATGGTGCCAACCATTACCGGGTTACCAATCTTGTCATTTACTTTCAGGGGCTTGTTCTCAAAATTCCTGACTCGCAAGGAAATTTTCTTTTTGGTCATGAACGGATTCACCCAAAAAAAACCATCTGCCTTCACCGTGCCCTTATAGGATCCGAAAAGCAATAATACCATCGCTTTGTTGGGTTCAACGATGAAAAATCCGGGAAGGACCAGAAAGAAGGCCAAAGCGGCCGGTAGGGCCAAAAGAAAAGCCTTCGCAGCAAAGCCGAAAATGGCCAGTACTAAAATACCAAGGGCCACCAAAAGCATGAGGTAGCCAGAGAGGGGTTTGATTGTTTTTTCCATATTAGTATAGTATTAAATTGATATCATTTCAATATACGTATTGTTTTAATACTTTGTTTAATCAGACTTATTTTTTTCCAAAAATAGCAGCAGACGGCAAAAAGAATCGCACTGCTTCACGGATGCGTTCTTTTGCCAGGCAGGGCAATGGGTACAAAAAAGCAAGGATAAATTGCCATCTTTCAGGTCTTGATGTATATCCTACATTGCCAAGATCCATACTGATTGGTTCCTACAGGTGCTAATAAAAATGGCAGGGTACACCTATATGATCCATGAAATACCGTAAAGGAGCCTGGGCACGAGAATGATACCGAAGAACTCACGGACTTCATTCCCCAAATAATAATACCTGCCCTTATCAAAAAATTGGCGATAATTCTAAAAAAAAGGCAAAAGGTAAAATCAATTTTTTTTATATTGTCCGAATATTTTGAACAATCATCCGAAAACAACATTTAAAAACTTCTAAACCCAAACTCAATGAACGAAAACATTAACAAAAGCGCACTCTTTAACGGGAGCTGTTTTGCGCTGATCACCACCGCCTTTACCTTTAGCATCCGGGCTGGGATCTTACCGCAGCTTGGAGACGAATTCGGCCTGAGTGCCGCCCAACTTGGGTTTATCAACTCCATGTGGTTTTTGGGATTCCCCATTTCCATGATCATTGGAGGCATTGTCTACCATTCTTTTGGTGCAAAAAACATTATGCGGGTAGCTTTTGTAGCCCACACACTGGGTATCTTGCTTACCATTTATGCCGGGGGCTACACCACCCTGCTGATCTCCACACTCTTTATCGGTTTTGGTAACGGTTGTACGGAAGCGGCCTGTAACCCCATGATTGCAGACATGTATTCCGGGGTAAAAATGAACAAGATGCTCAACCGGTTCCACATGTGGTTTCCCGGAGGCATCATGCTGGGTGCCATCATCTCAAATGTGATGACCACCATGAATCTGGGATGGGAAGCACAAATGTGGATTACGATGGTTCCAACCGTGATCTACGCCGTCTTATTTTATGGAAAAACATTTCCAAAGGCAAAAGTGGAAGGTGCCACCTCTCTTGGTAATAACTTCAAAGCCTTATTCAGTCCGGTTTTTCTTTTCCTTTTTGTTTGCATGTCCCTCACTGCCATTTCCGAATTTGGTCCGCAGCAGTGGGTAAATATTGTATTGGCTAACAGCGGCGCAAATGCCATGATTATTCTGGCACTGACCACCGGAGTAATGGCGGTCGCCCGGTTCTTTGCTGGTCCGGTAGTTGAAAAACTAGGTCAAACCGGTGTATTATTGGCAGGTTCTATCCTTGCAGCGATAGGCATCTACCTTTTCAGTATGGTTACCGGTGGAATCGCTTACTTTGTTGCCATCATATTTGCGTTAGGGGTCGCTTATTTCTGGCCAGTAATGGTAGGCGCAGTAGCTCAAAGGGTACCTTTAAGTGGTGCTTTAGGGATGTCCATTATTGGAGGAATTGGCATGTTTTCCACAGCCATATGGCAACCAATTATCGGAGGATGGATCGATAGCTCCAGGGAAGAAATGCGAGCCGAAGGATTTTCTGGTGACGAACTGGAACTGATGGCAGGGCAAGCTACCCTTCAAAACATGGCGCTTTTTCCCGTCATTTTAATTGTCTTATTTACCATTTTCTTCTTCTGGCAAAGGAATATCAAAAAGACAGAAATGGTTAGCCCTGTGTAAGACTGGGTTAGCGATTTGGTTAAAAAAGAGCGAGCATCTTCGGATGCTGGCTCTTTTTTTATTTGAGGGATACCAGTGTAACCGAACTCCAGTTTTTTTTGTGTTTCAAATACCAAAATATGCTCTTTACCGTCCAGCTTGAATTTTAAATCCGTATGATGGCATCAATAAGATTTTTCAGTTAAATTTAATAACCGATTAATCGGCTGGTAAACAACCATTTTGGATAATTCAATGCGAACAACGGTGGATAAAACAATCTATTTTTTATTGGTGTTTTTTCTTGCTTCAGGCTGCCTTTTAGGGTACTCCCTTTCCGATCAGAAAGTAAATCCGGATAGTTTGCGTACCCTACTGGACCGGTCCAATGAATTGGCTTATAGCCAACCGGAACGTTCCTTCCAGTATGCAAAAGAGGCCTACGAAAAAGCGGCAAATAACCCGGCATTACAATCCGAAGCAGCGCAGGTATTGGGATATAGTTACTACGACCAGCGAAAATTGAACCTTGCTGAAACCTATTTTCTGGAAGCTTTAAAGCGTAGCAAAGCAGCCAACCTGCAGGCGTTGAATGAAAAAAACCACCATGCCCTCTACCAACTCTACCGCAGAATGGAAGACTTTGAGAAGGCTCGCTTCCATATTGATCAGGCGTTGAAATATGCGGAATTAATGGAAAATCCTCATCGCCTCGCGACAAACCTAAAGGGGCTGGGACAGCTTTACAGAGAAATCGGTCTTGCCGATAAAGGAATCAACGCCCTTCACCAGGCCTTGAACGTCCTGAAAGGGTCCGACGGTTCCTTAGATTTCACCCTTTACATTGATTGTGAAACGAGTCTGGCCCTGGTCTATAAAGATCTGGAAGATTATAAAAGCGCGCTGGAACACCTACATGAAGCGCTTATACTATCGGAAAAACATGCCTTACCCGTGCAGACCCTCTATGCTCATTTAAATTTGGGATTGGTCTTTAAAAAACTGGCAGACCAGGAAGGGGCCGAGGGAGATAGCTTATATAAACGAGCCTCCTATCACAATGACAAGGCATTGGCTCAGGCAAGTGCGCAACACCGTGAACCGGAGAGGGCCATCATTTTAAATAACATGGCCTTTTTAGCCTTTGAACTCCCGGATTTGGGACGGGCGGACTCTTTACTGGCAAAATCCATTTCAATTAAAGAAAAAATAGGTAACCTTAGAAGTCTTGGATACGCTTATTGGCTAAAGGGAAAAATCTTATCGGCAGAAAACCAGTCTAAGGAAGCGTTGAGTACCTACCGATTCGCCCTATCCTATGCGCAAAAAGGCAAAGACCTTCCCCTTCAAAGAGACCTAATGAATGACCTGGCGGAAGAATACTTCCGGCTCAACGACCTTTCTTCTTACCGTCATTGCCTGCTACAGAAGGAAAAATTATCGGATAGTCTGATTAACATTGAGAAAATAAAACGTATTGCACGTTCTGAATTCCTTTTCGAACAAGATTCGGTCCTTCAGGCAAATCCCTATTCCACGCTTTGGGATGTCCACCCTTATCCCGCCATTCATTGGTGGCTGACCGGCCTGGCACTTGGGAGCATGATTTTACTAGTCTATTTTTACCATCGGCTAAGTATCAAAGAAAAATTACTTAGCGCATTTGACAATCAACTAACCGAAAGCCGTAAAAAACACGAAAAACTGAAGAAAAAACTGCTCGTCTATGCGGAAAACCTGGCCAATTCCGATCATAAAAACAAGGAGCTGATGGCACAATTGGAACGGTCTTCTTTGGCCCAGGCGAGGCAGGAAGCCCTGGAATCCCTTTCCCGATTTCGGATTTCCAAAAAGGAAGACTTACGGACCTTTCGCATGTTGATCGAAACGGTTTTTCCCGGTTATTGGGAGCGGCTCAAGGAAGAACTACCAGATCTGACCGAAAACGAGCAAATGATTGCCTCCTTATTTAAGTTGGGCTACTCTACCCGGGAAATGGCAACAGTAATGGGAATTTCCTATGACGGCATGAAAAAGGCTCGTTACCGATTGAAAAAAAAGGTCCTTGCTAAATGGGGAGTTCCAAAAACGGATCCCATTGCTGATACCTAGAAATAAATATAAAAAACTCATTTATCAAGAGGTCAAAAAGTATTTCCCACAAATTGTCCCCTTTTTGTCCACCTATTTATAGGTTAAAAATAAAGAATGATTGGCATATTTCACCCTGATTATCCATTCATTAATTTTTAACCAATTAAACAGAATTCAAAATGGCGGAAGGATTAGTAAACATGTCGGATCAATTTAAAGGCCTGCCGATGCAGGACTTGATCGGAGGCCCGTTAAATGCCGCTGTGTCGGCCAATGTGAAATTAGCCCAGGCGACGGCAGATTTCATCAATACCGTTGGTTTTACCCAGGTTCCGGTGGATAAAAAACCGGGAGAGTTCACCACGGGAGCAGCGAGAATGCTGGATTTTGAATTTGAACGTCCCGGAATTTTTGTTCCGGAAGTCACCGATAAAAATCCCACTCCGGTTCCTCAACGGACCATTGAAGAGGTAAAAATCCGGGTCCCCATGCTGGCAGTGGTTCCTATTCCGAACTTACAGGTAGATACCGTAGACATTACCTTCGATATGGAGGTTAAAAGTTCCACTTCTGAAACCAGTTCGACCGATATGAATGCCTCGGCGGATGTTTCCGCAAAAATCGGTTGGGGGCCGGTAAGTGCAACCGTGAAAATTCATGGTTCGGTGGCCACCCATAAAGAAAACACCCGAACTTCTGACAATTCTGCCAAATACCATGTGGAAGTAACCGCGTCCAATCACGGCACACCGGAGGGACTTGCCAGAGTGCTGGATATCATGGCCACGGCTGCTACGCCCCATGATGTGAATGTCGCACCACTTGCAGCTGGCAAGGACCGGGATCCAAAAACAGGTAAAATAAAGGATGCCAGTAAAAAACAAGTGAACCCGGATGGCTCTCATGATAGCCTGACCTGATAGGCAAGCTACCCAAACAAAATGATCAATAGCAGCACCAAAACCTTGGAGTTAGCAGATGTTACCTATGTCAAACGGGTGAGCATAGGTAACATCAACCCCAATAATCCACTAAACGAAGAGCAACAAGAGCGGCAGATGGCCTTACTGAATAAATGCCTGAATGAATACCCGAAAGGAAAGATTATAGGCAAAGACATTTCAGTGGGTGTTTTTCAGGTTGGCGATCATCAAATCACCCTTCAGCGTACCACCTACCATGTAGGATTTTTGAGAAAACCTGTTTGGCTGGAAAACAATTCATAACCCATGGCAAAAACAATCAAACTGGACAACCTACTTCAAGCGATCCACCAGGCGGTGCTGGAAGCCCAAATGCTCACCGAGCAACAGCATTTGGAGCAGTTGGATCGATACTTTGAATGGCCGGAGGATGAAGACCGCAAAAATGAAGATATGGCTTCCCATATTCACCGAAATGGAGGAATTGCCAAAACCTGGGCAGTAGAAGTCCCCAACCTCCATCCGGAGGCAGAAAAAGGGAGCACAACGACCATTCAGGTTCCGCTAATGAGTCTCATTCCACCTACAGCCATTAAAATAAAAAACATGGTGGTGGAATTTAAGGTGGCACTGGGCCAATTGGTAGAGGAAAAGAAAAGAAGCCGAAGTTTTTTCAAGAAAAACCAACCCGGAGAGGAAAACCCTAGCCTGGGAATTGATTTGGGTGGTGTGTCCGGAGGCGGGTTTTTTGGAAATAAAACACCGCTGGCAAAAATAAAAATTGAATTTGAAGCAGGCGAACCGTCCGAATCCTTCCTCCGAATCAATGATCACCTGATCAAATCCATTATTTGACCGTTGATTCCCGCCGAATTCGGTTAGCGGAAGGATTCCTAAAATAAAGTGACATGTACAGAAGGATACTATTCGTTTTGCTCATTGGTTTTTTTCTGATGTTTAGCATGTTGCTGGTGGTGATCTTGAACCTGACAGGCCTATTGGATTTCGGTAAAACCATCCATGAGCATCATATATATCTTTCCGAGGCGGATCCAAACGCAGGAAAAACCCCTTTCGAGCAAATTGATAATAGGCTACCGACCGGCCCACTGTACTATGCCGGTCATTCGGCTCCCAAGGAATCGGGGGAAATACACCATCGGGCCCACCATTATGATAGCATGCTCCGGATTTTTGACCTGTACCAAGAGGACTGGATCCCGGGACATCAAACACACGGGTATTATGGAATTGACGTCTCCCATTGGCAAAATGTGATCAATTGGGAAATGGTAAAAAACGACTCCCTCCCACATCCGATCTCTTTTGTTTTAATAAAGGCTACACAAGGGGCCCGGGAAATTGACCCTTTTTTTAATTCGAACTGGTCTTCCGCCGAAAAACAAGGGATTCTGAAAGGAGCCTATCATTTCTACCAATACAAGGATCCTCCACTGGAGCAGGCAGCGCATTACATCAGCCAGGCCAATTTATCTCCGGAAGACATTTTGCCCATTGTAGACGTAGAACTGGACTGCACAGCTTGCAGTCGGCCGGAAATTTCGGATAACCTTCTCATTCAAAATCTAAAAACCTACCTGCAAGCGATCGAAAGCCATTATAAAGTAAAACCTATCATTTATACCTATGAGGCATTTTATCAAACGCATTTAAAGGGGCATTTTGACAACTACCCCTATTGGCTGGCCCGTTTTTCCTCCAAGCCTCCAACTGAATTTAAGATGGAGCCAGACAGCGTTTCACTTCCTGAAATTACCATGTGGCAATTTACTGACGCTGGGAAAATAAAGGGCATTCCTGGTAAAACCGATATGAGTTTTCTACCCGCTGCCTACAGAGAGCACATTCTGGTCCTGAAAGAACCCTGATGGCCGTTGATTAAAGCCACTTACCTGATTGCAGGGGTAAGATGAACCTTTTTAACTCCAAATCCGGTTTTGTTTTTTTAACCATCAGTTACCAACCAAATAGTAAGTAAAAATGATACAGGAATACTTAATTCAGGAATTTTGGAACAATACGATACAGGATTACCTCCTTGCATTGGGATTTATTCTGTTGGGAGTGGGCATTATCAAAATCTTCAAAAAGTCCATGCTTCAGCGACTCAAAAAGTTGACTGAAAGGACCGATAACAGCCTGGATGATTTTCTTTTCGACATTATTGAGCGCTATGTACTTTCTGCCATCTACATTTCCATCGTATTTTGGGGGATAAGGACCTTGTCCCTTTCCCTATTTCTGGAAAATAGCCTCTCAATAGCTCATAGCATCATTCTTACCTACTACGGGGTCAAAATAATCGCCAATCTAATCATCATGCTCATTCGGTCTTACGTTAAAAGGCAGGAAGGTGGTGAGGAAAAAGTAAAGCAAATTGGCGGCATTATCCTACTCGTCAACGTATTGATTTGGGCCGTGGGTATCTTGTTTTTCTTTGATAATATTGGATGGGATGTTACCACCATTATCACCGGTTTGGGTATTGGTGGTATTGCAGTGGCTCTGGCCGCCCAAAATATCCTCGGAGACCTTTTTAATTATTTTGTGATCTTTTTTGACAGGCCCATTGAAATCGGAGATTTTGTGGTCGTAGACGATAAAAATGGAATCGTAGATAAAATCGGTATTAAAACGACTCGAATCAAAACCCTTTCGGGCGAAGAATTGGTGGTGGCAAACAGTGATCTTACCAGCTCACGGATCCACAATTATAAGAAAATGCAGCGGAGACGGATTTTATTTGGCGTGGGGGTAACTTACGAGACGCCTTTGAAAGCCCTAAAAAAAATACCCGAATTGCTGAAAGAAATTGTGGAAAATCAATCTCCCGTAACGTTTGACAGGGCTCATTTCAAGGCATTCGGAGGCTCCAGTCTGGATTTTGAAGTAGTCTATTACATCGAAGTCGCCGATTACAACAAGTACATGGACATCCAACAACAAATCAATTTTGCAATAGTGGAGCAGTTTGATGCGATGGGCATTGATATCGCCTTTCCTACCCGTACACTTTATGTCCGAAACGAACCCGACCATCAATTTAAGATTAAGAACTTCGTACCAAATGATAACGGGACCGAAACCGGCGAAGTGGCCGAGTAAACCTACCGGCCAGCTATCCTCCGACTCATTTCTGCCTAAAAAAGGGGGAATAACCCATCCCCCTAACGGCCACATTGATGTCCGGCTGAGTCAGCTAGTCCCAATAAAGTTATCAGCGCAATCTATCCGGCTAGCCAATTGGAGCCGGTATCCGGGAGCCATCTAATTCGCGGGTAATAGGAACCATCTAAGCGATCAAAGGTGATTCGAAAACAGTAAAATTAGATCGGTTCAGAAAAACTAGTTTCCCGTGTACTGGATCTTCGTCTCCAAAAAGTTTGCGCGCTGTGTCTCCGTACCCAACGCAAACATTCCCAGGCGAAAACCCATTCCCCAGGGAACGAGGTGGGATGCATCAACCGTTTCGCCCAATGGCTGCCGGTCATCCACGCCTGACTGATACGAAAACGCAATCAGGTACCCCTCCTTTACCTCCATTTTTAGGTTAATCTCTCCGGAGAGGCCCTTTTTAACTTCTGCCAAAATCCGCTTTTCTCCATCCCTCATCTCGAAAACCTGTACACCTACTTCACCCGCTCCAATGCCCATACCTGCAATCGGTGCACCGAAACCATTATTTTCTGCGCCAACCAGTAATATCCCCCCTACGGCATTCGATTCCTCCAGATCTATAGTAGTTGTCATCCTGTAATCAGTCGCTTTGGTTCCTTGTACCAGAAGGCTTCCCATGCCCTCGTTCTCTTCGGAAGCGTTTAGGAATAATCCGTTTTCACCGGCTGAAAAACGAATATCCTGAGTCACCCGCCATTGCCAAAGCGGATCTAACTTTTCTTTAAATTCATCCTCAAAATCCAGAGAAGCCACCTCCCGGCTATAATCCGCTGTATTATCCAGCACAGGCCACTGATCCTCCGTCCAGTTAATTTTCTCCAACACCCCTTCCCTACCCACATACACCGATCCCTGAGTATTATAGGCATGGTACAGCATAAAATGCGCTCCGTCTTTTTCTACCACCGTGCCATGGCCTGCACATTTCCAGTCCTCATTATCAGTGAGAATAGGGTTGCCACTGTATTTCTCCCAGGGGCCCAATAAATTTTTTGCCCTTGCCACCCCTGTTTGATAGTTGCACTGCTTGTCACAACAAGCCCCGGCAGAATACGTGGCAAAAAAATAGTCTCCCTTTTTAAACACACAAATACCCTCCACCAGGTTTTTTTCCCAGGGAGCATCGTTCCGAAATAGCTCAGTAGGACATCCCAATAAACGCGTCCGCTCTTCATTGATTTCCTGTGCCCACATCGGTGTCGGCATTCCCTGGCTGTTACCGTCTTCTTTCCAGAGAAGGTATAGCGTACCCCGTTCATCCCTCACTTCAAAGGCATCGATGGAGCCGAACTCCTGTGCCACCAACGGACCGTGATCGGTAAAATCCCCTGTTGGCGATTCCGAACTGGCAACGGCCACGCTTAGGCGGTTGGTCATTTTATCTCTAGCCGTGTAATACGCATACACTCTTCCCTGCTCCCTATCATATGCCAGCTCTGGTGCCCAAAAGTTATTTCTTGCCCAGCCCGGAGCTCCGTTCGGGAAAACATAATTAACCAGTTCCCATTCTACCAGGTCAGAAGACCGGAAAATAGGAAACAGGGGTGCCCATTCATTTGAGGTAGCGGAGGCGTAATAATAGTCCCCTACCCGAATAACCGTAGGATCCGGTCGATCCCCGGCTAAAACCGGATTGACAATAGCAGGGACTGGTTTCACTTCCAGAACCTCTTGGTCTGAAGTACTCCGCCCGCAGGAAAAAAGGAGGACGCCAACAACAATAGCGTTAAGAACTGTTCTCATAATTGATTATTTTCAAGGTATATTATTGCTCTCCCGAAGGAAGCGGTATGGGGACTCCCGCAGGCACTGCTTGTCCGAAATCCGGACTCCCATCGACCTTCCATGTAAATGGTTGTAGCCGAATATCTCTATCCCATCCGGGAGTGGCTGATTTTTTAGAATGATACAGGATCCAGTCCTCCCTTCCATCGGGCGATTTGGCAAAACTGCAGTGCCCCACTCCCAACACCTCGTTAGTTCCCATGAAAACAGGACCCGATTTTTCCCAATTATCCGGGTTTAGTGGATCTGAGGTAGCTTCCTTCAGCTGCAACTGCCCCAGTCGATATTCCTTGAGCCAGGACTCTCTGGTCGAATAGATGATGAACGTTTTTCCCTGGTGTTGCAAGGCCTGAGGGCCCTCGTTCAAATCAAGTGGCCCTCCCCTTTCCCAAGGTTCCTCAGGAGAAGAAAGCTTTACCCGATTGCCGCAGATCGTAGCTGGGTCACACATAATAGCTATGTATAGGTGTTGCTTTGTTTTATCGGTATCCCTGTTTTCTTTCCAGCCAGACCAGATTGCATACAGTTGGCCCTGAATCACTACCGGGCTCAGGTCTATGGCCCAGATAGCAGATCTCGGATCCGACAGGTCATCTCCTGTATAGAGCATGCCCATGTCTTCATAGGGGCCAAAAGGATCCTCACTGGCTGATTTCAAAACGCCTGAGCGTTGATGTATAAATGGGCTGCCCGGTTCCATTCCCGCAGCGTAGTAAATATACCAATGACCGTTGAAATAATGGATTTCCGGGGCCCAGACGGTTACCTTGTTCCAGCCCGTTTCCGGAGCGTTCCATACCTTCACCGGGGTCCCCTGGTCGGTAAGCCTTTCTGATACTGACACCGCAATTCCGTCGCCCGTGCTCATTGAATAATAGTAGCGCTTACCCTTCTGGTATACCCAGGGATCTGCCCCATCGCGAATGGGATTGGTGAAGGTGGTTTCCTGTGCCATTGCTAGTTGAAACCCCATGAACCACCCGCAAGCAAGAAAAAGCTTCTTTGAAAATAGAAAAATGAATGCTTTATTGGAGTATGTCATTTTCTTTGGATTAATCTTTTCAGTAAAAAAACGATTTAATACCAAAACCTTAGCAATGATGCCGCCTGGTACCGAAATTGTAACGAATCAAATTTCCTGGCCGGATGCTGGTCGAACCATTCATTCCCATAAATAAATTTACCTTAAAACTAGAAGGAACAATTGAATAAGCCATGACCCGAACCCGTTTTTTATTACTCCTGCTTTGGTTAGGCACTTTTTTTAAAACGCCGGCAGCCAGCTATTATCTATCATCCTCTACAGGTAAGGATACCCATACACCAGAGGATGCTCAACATCCGGCAACTCCCTGGCAAAGCCTGGAAAGATTAAATCAGTTTATTCCACAATTATCACCGGGAGATTCTGTTTTGTTTAAAAAAGGAGACCTATTTTTCGGAACGCTTCACTTAAAAAAATCCGGAACAAAAGAAAAACCCATCGTTTATAGTCATTATGGAAATGGTCCGCTTCCAATGATTACGGGCTTAACCGAATTAAAGGGATGGAAACGCCATTCACCCGGCATTTATTTTGTGGAATTGTCTCCTCTAAGCAATCGAATTAATATGCTCACCATTAATGGAAAGCCTCAGGCTATGGGGCGGTTTCCAAATTCGGATGAGAAAAATAAAGGGTACCTGGTACCGGAAAAGGTCGTTGGGAAAAATCAATTGAGTCACGAGATATTTCTGGATAATGGCGGCTGGAAAGGAGCAGAACTAGCCCTGAGAAAAACCCATTGGATCATCGACCGGCATAAAATAACAGCCCAGGACGGAAATACCATCACTTTTTCCTCGACATCGAGTTACGATCCAAAGGAAGGGTTTGGTTTTTTTATTCAAAATCACCTGAATACCCTGGATCAATTCGGAGAATGGTACCAGGATCTCGATAATGACCGGCTATACGTTTGCCTGGAAGAAAAAAGTCCGGAAGAGGTAGCCATTCAGATCGGTGAATTAGATCAGCTTCTTACCACCCTTCCCAATACCCGGCACGTAGTCATTGATGGGCTGCATTTGAATGGGGCAAATAAAACAGGGCTTTTCATTCGGGGAGGTAACGCTCTCCATTTTTCTAACGGCATCATAGAGAACTCAGGAGAAAATGGCGTTCTGGCCTATAATATGGATCACTTAACCATCCGACAATCAGAGATCCGCAATTCGTTTAATAACGGAATCTATTTACGATCCGGGAATTATCAGGCCACCATTGCGGGTAACCTCATCGAAAACACTTACATGATGCCCGGAATGGGGCAAAATGGAGATAATAACGGTTTTGCCTTCTTCAGCATTTCAGATGCAGACACCATCGTGCGCAATACCATTAGGAATACTGGATATGTTGGAATTGGCTTTAGAGGCAGCCACACCTTGATTAAAAATAACCTGGTGGAAGGATTTTGCCTCACCAAAGGAGACGGGGGAGGGATCTATTCCTATTCGGGAAACTCAAATACCTCCTATAAGGATAAAATTGTAAGTGGAAATATTGTACGGAATGGATACGGTGCCAGGGAAGGCACGCCACTTCAAGGGACGGATTTGCCTGCTCCCGCCGAGGGAATCTACATCGACGATAATACCAATAACGTTCGTGTAACCGACAATACGGTGTATGGGATTTCAAATAAAGGCATTTACCTACACAATGCCCAAAACATAGAGATTAGCAACAATCTGGTATTTGATGCCGGCTATTTGATTCATCTTGCTGACGATGACCTGGGACGGTCACTGAGAAATATTTCTATAGCCAGCAATACGCTAATTAAAAAAGAGCCACATCAAATTGGCATGGGGATTCGATCCGGAACTCCAAAATACGCAAGCATCGGACTTTCTGATCAAAATCACTTTGTAGACCTCAGTGGAGCGGGTATTTCGTTTCACCTGCAAAACCTTGACACCAAAGAGGAAATGTATTTTGATTCGGAAAATTGGGAAACAACCTCTGGTTGGGAGCAATCCTCTACTAGCAGGGATTTGAAAGCCCATTTGGAAAGGAGTGCCACCAGTGAAAAGTATCACGCAGAGAAAACCCTTTCCGGAGGAGCAATCAGGGAGCGAATTGTCTGTACAAAAGGATGTAACATTAGTTGGGAAACCGAGGGAGGTTTCTCTATAACCGGGAATTCGGAGAAGTCGGAAGTGAAGGTAAATCTTTCCGGGTTGGAAAATGAAGTGGGTTATGCCTTGTCCTTATCCCTAAGCAGTTCAAAAAATGCGGTGATGGCGATTTTTCTGAGGCAAAATGGCCCCACGTATCGAAAATTAAGTGCTAGTAAGATACTCATTCCAAGCACAGAGAATCAGGCATTTCAGTTACTTTTTGATCGTCCGGATGAGCGATCAACTCCTGCATTATTGCTTACGCTTTTTCAAGGAAATAACACTACCCGGATTACCGAGTTTTTAATTTCATCCATAAAACAAGCCCATGAGCCCTCAAGACTGAAAAATTTCAAACTTCTTACCAACCCTACTGGCCATTCGGAAATAATTGATTTGGAAGCTGAATGGCAGGACCTCTTGGGAACTTCATATTCAACGAGCCTGACACTCGCCCCCTTTCAGAGCCTTTTTTTAATAAGAAAATAGAACAAGCCCCTACTAACCCCTTTCCAGAGGTGCCTATCTGATAGTTCCCATATTTTTTTGGAAAGGTTAAAACTTCTTTCCTATGAATTGGGGCCAAACATTAGTTGGTTTTGCCTTTCTTCGTCATTATACCTATCCCTGGCCCATAGCCAATCGACTTCGCTAAGCTTTAAAAACCTCAAAGGGCTTCAGGTGTCCTTATATTCCTGCAATTCCAAGGAGCGTTCAGTATTATCATTCGCATAAACAATTTTTACAGAACGATTTTCATTCCATGTTTCCGTCCACTTGGGCGTGAAAAAGTCGCCATTCCGGCACTTCTGAAAACTGCCGAAAAAAAATCGCTTTTTTTTAAAATATTTTCTCTCGGACTTTTTAAGGACTATCGGCAATAAAAATAATTCCAAAAACAATATTGAAATCACATACAGAAATTATCCTATTCCCCTCCCTTTACGCGAAATATTCCCTCAGTTAAAACATTTGGTTTTAAGTATTTTATATCTGTAATTAACAAATACAGAGGAATATTTAGAATATCATTTTGGTATATATAAAATTCAAAAAATTAAATTCCAATAGTCAAAATACTGTTTTAGGAATTTATACTTCAGAAAAGATAGAACAAAATGAATATTCCCTCAAAAAATATCAAGAAGAAAAAAAACCGAACAAGTGTCAAAAACATAATTTCTGAACTCATGAAAACACGTGTCTTTTTAATCGCCATCTTCACTTTTCTGGTGGTCTCAGCATCTTTTGCTACCGATTACCACATTTCGAATGAAAAGGGAAACGATTCCAGAAGTTTTTCTCAAGCTCAAAATCCTGAGACTCCCTGGAAATCAATTGAAAAACTGAATGCCATATTTTCCTCCCTTCAACCTGGGGACAAAGTACTATTCAGAAGAGGAGAATCTTATTTCGGTACCATCATTATGAATAACTCTGGTACAGCAAGCAACCCGATCAAAATAGGTGCATACGGTAGTGGAGAAGATCCTATCATTACTGGCCTGGTAGACCTGAGCAATTGGAAGTCCATTGGTAATGGGATTTATGAGGCTGGTCATTCTCAATTAAAGTCAAGCCCGACATCATTGGTGACTTTTAATGAAAAAATCAGAGAAATGGGCCGGTATCCTAATTCGGATAGTGACAACAAAGGGTACCTCACCTATGAGTCTACCTCATGGAATTCCATAACCGACAATGAGCTAGGTTCCTGGCCCAACTGGACTGGAGCTGAAGTGGTGATCCGAAAAATCTATTGGATCCTGGACCGTCACAAAATCACTTCCCACTCCGGCAATACTATAAAATACGCCACCAATAGTGAAACCAGCTACAAGCCAAAGGCTGAATTTGGATACTTCATCCAAAACCACGTCAGAACCTTGGATCAGCTTGGAGAGTGGTATTACGATACCGGGAGCAAAAAACTAAAGGTGTTTTTTGGAAGTGAATCGCCATCCAGACATTCGGTAAAAATAGCTGCCCTGGATAGGTTACTCATGCAGGTAAGACGGGTAGACCACGTAATTATCGAAAACCTTCACTTCAAAGGAGCCAATACTAATGCCATCCAATTAGCGAGCGGAAATAATGTGGTTATAAGAAATTCAAAAATTGAAATGGTAGGCGAAAACTTAATCTCCGCTGAGGGAAGCCACCACTTGCGCTTGGAAGGAAATGAATTAATGGACGCCCATAACTCAGGTATTGAACTAAAAACCTGTGACAACGCCATTGTCCGAAAGAACCAAATCCGCAATATTCAGCTTTTTCCCGGAATGGGAAAATCAGGAGATGGAAATGGATTTGGTATTTTCTCCCCCAATGACAATAGCCTGATTGAGGGTAACCAAATCATTAACTCCGGCTATATCGGAATCAGATTTGGCGGAAACAACAGTGTGGTAAAAAACAATTTCATCAACCATTTTAATAAGACCAAAAATGATGGAGGGGGCATCTACGTTTATACTGGAAGCAGCAACACAACATACTATAACAGAAAGGTAATCGGAAACATCATTTTGAATGGGCAGGGAGTAGTAGAAGGGACCAATATCCGTTCCGCTCTAGCCAAACCCCAATCGGAGGGCATCTACCTGGATGACAATACGACAGGTGTGGAAGTAGCTTACAATACCATTGCCAATATTTCCAGCAAAGGAATTTACCTGCACAATGCCCGGGAAAATCACATTCACCACAATACCGTTTACAACAGCACCTACCAACTATTTTTCAGAAATGACAACATGGGGGCTGACATCCGGAATAATAAAGTTGAAAACAACCTGTTTTTCTCACGAGATGGAGAACAGAATAACCTAAACCTGAGCTCCATAAAGAATGATCTGGGGCAAATGGCCGCATTTAATAATAACGTATACGCCAGCCCATTGACAGATAATTACCGTATCATAAACAGATACAATATGGGTACTAGCTATGAGGTCACCAAAGCATTGGATCTGGACGGATGGAAAAACTTGTACGGAGTCGATGCCGGTTCCAAAGTTCACCCGGTTTCCATTCCTTCTTATGAAGTTAACGGCGTTCTTGGAGAAAATAAATACGATAACGAGGGGTTTGACAAAGATGCTAACTACGTGACGGTCAAAAATGGAAAAACCTATTGGGCAAGATATTCCAAATTAGATGGTGGAGCCCTACGGGTAACTGGATCCAGCACCTTTGAAATAAACGTGAACATTGGCAAAGTGGTAAAAGGAACCAATTATTTGATTCGATTTGATGGAATTGGGAACAAGGATTTTGCAGGTAAAGCATATTTCAGACAAAAGTTTTCTCCCTGGAGAGTTGTTAGCGCTGTAAATACCGTGGAATTCTCAAACGAAAGAAACGGATATGAAATTTTATTGACCCCTGTAGAAAGTGCGAATGAAGCGGTATTAATGTTTAAATTCGAAAACGTCGGTTATGCGGATTTTCAGATTGACAACCTAAGCGTCTATGAGGCTGATTTGAAATTGACAAATCCTGATGATAAAATATTTTTTGCTTACAACGAGGGATATACTAAAAAATCAGTAGGGCTGCCTGGGGAATATGTAGACATGCACAACAAAAGCTATTCCGGAAGCATCGAGCTAGAGCCGTTTCGCTCTGTATTATTAATCAAGACTTCGGAGGAAAAAACCGCTCAGCCAGAGCCCATACAAGAAGCCCGGGTAATCATTCCAGAATACGGTTCCGGTATGATCGAGGGCGATGATCTTCCCATTACCTTAACGGTAGACCAAGGCCGGGAGTTGGAAGTAGAAAAAGTTAACTACTACTTTTGTGAAACGTTGATTTCAGAAGAAACCGAGAGCCCATTGGCCTGTACCTGGGAAAATATTCCTTTTGGTTCGCACTACATTTACGCGGAAGCCTTAGATGTATACGGAAGAACGGTTTTTTCAGATAGTGTCGCTATTGAGGTCAAGAAGGAAAACGTCATGCCCATCATCACCCTGACCCAACCTCTCGAAAATACTGAAATCAAAACGGGTGAAAGCATGGTGGTTTCAGGTTCTGCGATAGACCTGGACGGAGAGGTTGCTCGGGTCAACCTTTTAGTAAACGGAAATTCCATCGCTTCTTCCACTTCTTCTCCTTTCGAGTTTACCTGGACTGCTGCTCAGGAAGGGGCCTTCACCCTGGCCTTACAGGCAGTGGATAATGAAAATGGTGAGGGATTATCTGATGAAGTGGTGGTAACGGTTTCGGCGAAAGAAGAAGTAGTTGAACCCGCTCCTGAGGAAAAAGAAACTACTGAGAACACACCCGGTGACCTGGAGTCGGCATTTAGTCTATTCGTGAATATAGGTACTCAAAAGGAAATAGTATATGGTGGAACTGATTTTGCAGGTGAGCAGGCAGTAACCAGCCACATCTCCGGAAAAACATACACCTATTCTAACACTAAATTCCAGGAGCAATTGTTCCAAACAGAAAGAAATGGAGAGGAGTTCGCTCTTGAAATACCGGTCCCAAATGGAACGTATACGGTCCAAACATTTCACAATGAATTGTATTTCGGACAGGCAGGCCCATCCGCTGCAAAAGGAAGGAGAGTTTTTGATATACTTCTTGAGGATAAAATGGTCAAAGAAAACCTGGATTTCTTCGTTGAAAATAACAACCAACCTCTTGTCTTAACTTTTGAAGACATTGAAGTAACCGATGGAAACCTGAAAATTGGAATGAGTGCTTCTTCCAACCGGGCCACCATCAGTGGCTTAGCGATCCTTTCCAATAGTAATTCATCCGGAGAATATCCGGTCGGATCGATAGCACTTGAGCCCTTTATGCGATTGAAAACCGGACACAACAGCACGGTACAGTTTGAAGGGGAAGACTTCCTCCCAGACTATAATCTGGGGTACTTTAGCCCTTCCTATACCTATACCAATACCAAAGCAAGCTCTGAACAATTGTTTCAAAAAGAGAGAAATGCCAAAGTATTGAATTACAGCATTCCTGTACCGAATGGAAACTACACCATTAAAACATACCACAATGAGTTGTATTTCGGCAAAGGAGGGCCTATTGCTAAAGCGGGTAACAGAGTCTTTGATATTTTCCTGGAGGACAATCTAGTTAAAGATGATTTTGATCTGTATGTAGAGAGTAATAATGAGGCTACCACGCTAACCTTTGCAAACATTAGGGTAGAAGATGGTGTACTAAACATAAACATGGTGGCTAGTTCCAACAGATCGACCATCTCTGCCATCGCCATTTTTAAAGAAAACACCACATCGGTGGATAACACTGGGACAGACCACGTATTCTTTTTGAATACTGGTGGCAAAACGGATGAACAGATAAATGATAATCTCTTTATTGCTGAGGAAAACCAAGCGATATATTACAATCAAGCTTCCTATCGATATGAAAATAGCAGCGCATCCAATGAAAAGCTCTTCCAAACAGAACGAAATGCGAATCAATTGGCCTATACCATTCCCGTACCTAACGGAACATACACGGTCCTTACCATGCACAATGAACTTTGGTTTGGACATGCCGGACCGTACGCCAGGGCTGGAAGAAGGGTATTCGATCTGGCTTTGGAAGGTAAAGTAGTAAAAGAAGGTTTTGACATCTATGTAGAAAATAACAATGCTCCTACGTTACTAGCCTTTGAAAATATTACCGTTACAGATGGCATCCTTAACCTGGAATTAACTGGAAAAGTGAACAGAGCCAGTATATCCGGCATTGCCATCATCGGAAATGGAGCCAAGAACAGCGTTGATGGAAGCAACCTCAGGGGTTATCGTGAAATGTTTGGCAGAGGGTATAAGGAAATGTTCGGAAGAGGATATAAAGAAATGGACCTTTTTGTGGAAAATGCAGAACAAAATGAAATGACCATTTTCCCTAACCCTGCTAAAGACAAAGCTTATTTGGTATTGGATCAGGAAATTGGCCAGGGAAGGGTTCTTATCCACAACATGAGCGGTCAGTTAGTCGGTCAGTTTGAACTGGATTGGATCAGAACATCAGGCAATCAGTTTATCATTCCTTTGGACAACTTGTCTCAGGGTATGTACCTGGTTAGCGTCAGCAATGACCAGACCATAGTTGATAAACAGCGACTGATTGTCCAACCTTAATGCACAAAAAAACCCTGGAATTGATTTCCAGGGTTTTTTTTTGCCTTTATTTTTTAACAACCTATCACGGTTAAATAGGTTGACATTTGGAGGCCTTAGAAAACAGCCGTGGTAGCGGAATATCTTAGCCGCTTCATATGAAATCCCCCACCTCTAAAATAGCCTGGCTTTAATCGCTATGTACCGTACTAAATTGTATAGATGCACCTTTTTTAATAGCCTAAAAACCTTCCTTTTTCTTGTTGGATTTACAGGCATGTTCATCACTTCCGGATTATCGTCTGAAAGAATGCGAATAATCTCATTTTGCAATTTATTAAAATGAACATCCCTATCCTTTCTTTTAACCGTCAAGAGTAACTCGATTAGTGCTCTCGAATTGAAAGGGGATTTTACTGTCTTTCCCATTGCATTCATTTCGGTTCTCGCCTTACTTAACCAAATCCCCATTCGCTCTTCCCAATAAAACATATCAAGATAATGATATCCAAATTTTTCAAATATCGGTTTGTCTTGCAACCAGTGTTCATAACACTTTTTTGCAAAATCGGATTTACCAAACCCAATTTTGAAAGCCAAATCACCAGCTGTAGCATTTCTTTGGTAACCAAATGAATTCCTGGCTATTTCATAAATATTACCATTGATATAGGTACGGCCTATAAACTCATCTGAGCTAATGGTATCGGTTGAGGGAAAGTCTACACTTTCTCCAAAACGAGTAGTGTCCTCTACCGTCAATAAATTTTCTTCTTCAATAACATGAAGCTTCTGCTGGAAAATTGAAGTTAACCTTTTTGGCAATTGAATATCATGATGACTATGATCCATGTTTCTATGCTTAAATACATAGTACTTGCATTTTTCTTTCACTTCCAAGCTTGCCAAAAACAGGGTCCGGCTATCGTATCCGCCGGTAACCGCAAAAGCCAGGTCATCACGGTTCGCCATGGATTTTAGGTAGCCCTTGATCATGACGGCAGCCTTTTGCGCTACCTCTTCCAGTGGCTTTTCCTCCCTGGCAATTGAAGGGAAAAACCGAACATTCTTACTCTCAATTACGTCAAGATAATGATTGGGAAGCAAATGCTTTACATTTCTGACATGCGTTGCATCGTATACGAAATGCTTCTTTTTCAAAAATTCAGAGGACTTAAAAAACTCCACGGCACTTTTATCTTCATAGGGAAGCAACTCCATTACCTCAGCCAGCAATTTCGGTTGAGAAGCAAAATTCTGGTATGTTACATCATAGTAAACCTCTCTCTGACTACATGCATCATTAAAAATGTAGATACTATCCTTCGACTGAAGAATACAAACAAAATCTCCAGAATACCTTGATAGCTTCGGAATTAAATCGATCAAGGGCAGATCCGTATTCAAGGAATTCACTATTTCCTTAGTAGATAGGTCGGGGTACTCCCAATCATGAAGATAACCTAATAAATAAAATCCTGCATTCGTAGTTACTTTCTTTGTCAACGTTAATTCCGGATGACAGAAAAGAAAAAAATCGTTAACGCTTTCTTTTTTCCAACTTTCATTCCCCCTTTCCGGGCTAAATAAAGCTGACTTCGTCAAAATAAATTGATTGTAAAACATGTGCTTTTTCAGTGACTGATCTAAAACCTGTTAAATTACTACTTTTTTTGCTATCGATAAATAATCTGGTCTTCTCGTGTCTTAAATAAGACACAAAAGCTGTCACCAAGATTCCCCACTCATCCTCTCCGGGAGCATTTTCCCAAACTACCGTTGGGTTCTTTTCAAGCCAACCGACCCTGATAATCCATGAATATGTATTTGAACAAATAAATAGTTTATTTAGCAATTCCCCGTAGAAAGGTAGTGGTATTTCTCTGCGAAGAATTGGCCCCGCCGGGCCTTTTGCGCTGAGCTGGTATCATTTCATATCGAAACCGGACTTCGAAAAGGAAGCCCCTTTGACAAGGGATGTGAGAACCTTTGCGGGTTAAATTAACCGAAAAAGATGCGAGGATTTAATTTTCTCTAAATTGAGACCAATTATCGCTACTATATTCTTTCAACACGCTTTGGAGAACAGGGCTGCTAGCAATTAAATGATGAAGGGTAATATACTCCAATACTACTTTCAATTAACCTACCTTTCGAAATCCAGGAAAACATGCCTAAAACTTCTTTTTCTAAACTATTAGTATTACGTTAACGCCATCAGTTTAGACACTCCTCCGTCACCACCTTCATATATAAGCCGCCAATGTACTTCTCTGAAAATTTCTTTAGCCCATCGTTTACTTTAAAGTCTTCTACTGCATGATTAAAATCCTCATTATTACGATACAGTTCCTCGATTGCATCGCCTATTTCGTTTACTGAGCTACTCTCAACTTTTATTCCCAACTTCCCACTATCAAAAAGGCCATCCACCCCGGCGTTCTTTGCGTAAATAATCGGTAATCCTGCGTAAAGAGCCTCAACAAAAACCAAGCCAAACGTTTCCGGATTGCTAGGCAAAATAAACCCTAAATAACGTTGATAGTGAGGTATCAGTTCATCGTGACTCATTTGTCCTAGGAGCTTAAATTTAAAGGGATATTGACACGAATTTATATACTTTTGTATGATTATTTTTGACTTTTCCGTTCCTGATCCTACAATATCCAAACCAACATCCGGAATGGTTCGATGTAACCTATCAAAAGCCTTAATAACTCTCTTAATATTCTTCCTCTTATGACTATCCAATTTAAAGACGGTAATAAACCGACTGTATCGTTTTTCACCTCCAGGTGTAATTTGTTGTTTTGGATCAATTATATTAGGGAGTAAAACACTCTTTTTAACTAGATGTATTCCATTAAAATGGTTCTCTAATTGTTTCATTGTCCAGGGAGCCAAATAAATAATCTTGGACGATTTTTTAAGAACCTTTTTTAAAAAAGGTTTAAAAAGCGGCTTGTGTCTGATTACCTTAAGATCAGAATCTCCTCTGACGGTAATGATGTATGGAACGGACAACCATTTCGACAACCAATATGCCATAACTCCCTCAAAAGTGAGTTTATGAGCGTGGATTAACGTTATTTCATGCGATTTGGAATCTAAAAGACCTAAGACCCTCTTACTGGCTAAGTACATGGAAATGGAAAGTCCAATACCAAATGGCAGCCCAAAAATCTTCATGGCATAACCAAAATCGGTTTCAATAGCATTCAATCCTGAAAACGGGTTTGCAGTACGATTTAAAGAAATAACCAGGTTTTCATATTTATTCTGGGAATTTACTAAATTACTAACCGCTTTGGTCTTTGATCTATCAAAATCGTCTGGGTAATCAAATGAAAGGTGAAGTATTGCCATGCCTTTGATGCATTTTTTATAATAGATAATTTACTTTATGGATTCATAATGCTCTTCTAAAAATACTAGCCAATTCCCGGCCAAATATTCCAGAATTGTACCTTCTATGATACATTTTTTTTGCATTTTCCCCCATACTCTCAAAATTATCAGACAGGTCAAACATTCTATTTAATGCCACCGTCCATCCCTCTACGGTATTGTCTCTTACCCAAAGCCCTATGTTTTCCTTTTCAATATCTACATCAATATATGGATGATAGGTCATCAATACCGGTTTACCAACAGCTATGCAATCATTTAGAACCGTGAGACCAAACGTATTTCCCCTATTCTTAATATCATCCCGAATAGGAATAATAATAAAACTGGATGCCATGTACTCCTTTAACAATTGGGGGTACGGTACCCAGGAATTATCAACGGACACATTCGCTGGTACTACTTTATTATCAGGAACCCCCTTTTTGGTGCAAAAAATCTTGAGTGAATGTTCCAATTGAGAAAATGCATCGATCAGCATATCGTAATCTCTGTCAACCGTGCCGGCACATACAGCAAACGGAAGGGAACTATTTGGGTGAACAGGATCCAGGTTGCGATAAAAATTCCGGTCCGGTCCCCAGTGAACCAGGTTAAAATGTTTGTCAGCAAAATCTTTGGAAAGATCTAAATCAATTCTGGTTTTTTCTAAAAGCCTTTTGCTAAAAAAAGCATAATGATCAAATTGTTGAAAGCTTTTCTTCAAAATCCTATTAAATAGGGAATTTTTGTCTTCATAAAATAAAAATCCTTGATGACCCAGAACAACAATAGGAATACGAATTAACCCAATCCATTTAAAAAAGGAGATTAAACGGCTATTTGCCAGGGGATAGGGTAAATAAAGCAAATCATAGTTTTTTATGCTGCCTAGGGTCCGTACTTGCTGGTCAAAATAAGGAATCCGCAGAAAATCACCCAGCTTATTTAACCATTCAAATCTTTGATTCTCTAATATATCCACCTGGAAATCACCAGATTCTTCCAACTCCACCTTTCCCATTAAAAAATGGCTGGGATTTTCGCCATTTTCCCAATTAGTAAAAACTTGCTCTAATGAATAAGAATTAACCAGTAGAACTTTTATTTTGCGATTCCTTTTCATTTTAACGCTAAAAGGGATTTAATTTTCTCGTTCACGTAATTTGCAGTAGCCCGTTCTGAACACTTTTTTTCCCACCATTCCATAACCTTACCTTGGATTTCAACCAATCGGCCAGGATCATTCAACAACTGCTTGGCTATGATAAGACCTTCTTTCCAATTATCAACCTCAATAATCGGAGACCCGGAATAAAAATCGGTTTTTGGTAATTTTTCAGAAATTATAACACAGCCTGCCCTCATAGATTCAAAATGCCTAAAACATTCCGTCATATCATATCCTTTAGGACATAGTACTATTCTACTTTCAGCTAGTATCTCACCGTATTCCGCTGTTGTGAAACCCGATTTAAAAGAGTTGTTAAAAATAATGATGGAATTTGAAAAGTAATTACTGAAATCATTCTTGAGTTTCAACAAAATTTTTCGGTATACCTCAGAATTTAGAATGCGCTCGGAGGGTATAAGGTATTTATACGAGGAAAGGTTACGGTAAAGATCAATTCTATTCTTATTCAGATTTCCCCTAAAAAATACATTATATTTCCGTTTCAAAACCGGTTTTACCGGAGAAAAATGAGGGACATCCTTGACATACCCAATTTGGATTGGGAAAATATTCCCACCCTTAAACCTATCACCAATATAAGCCTTAAAAATAGCAAAATAATGATTCGAATAGGGGGAAGGGTCTTTGCCATATTCATCAGAAAAATAAAATAATATTTTTTTCTTGTCACTTTTAACATTTACGCTATCTGGAATCGAATTCAGTTTGTGATTTGAAAAAATGAAAAACACATAATTAAAAAAATCGTCTTTCATTATCATCTGAAGTTCTTCAAAAATTCGAGAAATAAATAATTCCTCATTTAATTCATCAAATTGATAATCAGAATTAGATTCATAATGAACATTTGAAAGTTTAAATAATTCCATGCTTAAAGATTTCTTTTTTGTTTCCCCCGCTTATATATTTGCTTTCTAAAATAATACCGTAGTTAGTATTCCAACTGATCTAATTAACAACAATTAACCACCTTCTTACTACGGTTTTAAAAATCTAATGTATAAATCCTTTAAACATTTATAATAGACCTAAGCCCTTACATTAAATCCCACTAATATAGTCATCCAAATAGTCAATAATTTGCTGCTTTTTTGAAACATAAGGATTAGGAACAAATTTTTCAGCTTTAGCCAATAAATCAATCAATTCATCCGTATCGTACCAAGGAATCAAATAGCCTAATTCTTCAAATTCTTTCAATATTTCTAACTGGTGATCGTCCACTACCTCCCCAAATTTTGCTAACCTTGGAATAGCGATAACCTTCTTACCAAGCTTTACTCCTTTCAAAATAGATCCCGAGCCGGCGTGGGAAATAACAATACGTGCCTTTTCATATAATTCCAACAAGTCACTAGTAGACATAAATGGTCTTAACGTCAAATAGTTAGAATCAAATTCAGTATGTCCTGATTGAACAATAACCTCCTCCTTAATCAATCCTTTTTCACAGAGTTTGTCTAGTTCGACTAGTGGACGCTGAAACTGAGTAGGAAACGTACCTAATAACACCAATATCATATCTATTTACTTTATAATCAATATATTGTCAATATATGCCGCCCAAATAAATTGCTTTCTTATAAAACTTTTTTGGCCCTGGCCACTGAATGATAAACTTATCGGCTATTGGATAGATGAGGTCTGCAGAAAATGCCCTCGAACTAATTCTAGCGAAGGATAGTATCCATATAATTTTACTACCCAATACTTTTCCCAAAATACACATCGGAACGGCTGTATGGCTTCCTGTTGTAATGATAGCTTTTGGAAAATGAGTTAGTAATATTTTTAACGTAAGGAAAAAATTAATAATAATATTAACAAAAAAACCAATACTTCTATTTTTACCCTTGGTCCTTCCCCTTAAATACTTAATATTAAAATCATTTTGGTAAAATAATGTGGAGGTAGCTTTTTCAGTAACTAAAAGGTAATCATATTTAACAAACCATTCTTTCAGTTCCATAATTTGTGCTAAATGCCCACCATCTGAACAGATTAATATTATCTTCTTTTTCTTCATTATTAATATCTATAATTATAACAAAACCTTATCAAATAAATTAATCAATTGCCTTGGCTTTTACGTCTAAAAACACCTTTTTTAGTTGTTTGGCGAATATTTCAGCATTAAATTTATTCTGATAAACTGATAAGGCATTTTGTTTCATCTTTTCCATTCGTACCTCATCATTCATTAACATATTGATGGCTTTTACCCAACCAGATACATCTCCCATGTCCACAAAGATACCAAACCCCTCTTTTTCCACATCAAGATTCAGCGTTTTATTTTTGGTAATTACAGTCGGCTTTCCCAAAGCTACAACATCCTGAATACTTGTCATTCCCTGGCATCCCTCATTCCTGGTTTCATACTTCAAGGGAATAAGTATTATTTTAGAATTTAGGTAAAACTTCATCAATTCAAAATAGGGAATAAACTCCGAATAAATCGTGACATTTTTCGGTAAATTTTCAATATTGGGCATCGATTTTGGCGTACAAAAAATTTTAAGCTGGTAATCCAGTTGCCTAAATGCATTAATCAAGGTAACATAGTCCCGGGAAGTATGACCAGCACTAATAAGGTACATTTCCTCCTTGCCAGCTTTAAACTGGGATTTATTATAAAAAGTCAAATCTGGCCCCCACTGAGCGGTATAAATTTGGTTCGCCGCAACCTCCTTTTTAATCCCTAACTTTTCGATTCCCTGATTCATTAAACTTTCACTCAAGTAAATGCTGGCATCGTAAGTCAATAATAGTTTTTTAGTAAGCCATCTAATCCATTTTGAACTGGAGTTTGTCCCCAAAAATGGCGAGTGAATAGTCACAACTATAGGCTTTCGATAAAGCTTCAATAGTTTCAAAAATAACAGAAATTTGGTGTTTTGGGTGCTATAGGGAGCATACAATATATCATAGCTGTTAGACGCAAACAAAATCCTAATTTGCTGATCTAAATGGGTAATACCAATCAGCCTACCTAACTTATTGAGCCATTTGTATTTTTCATGAAGAAACACAATAACGCTAAATTCACTAATCTTTTCCAGTTCAATCTTACCCCAAACATGGTGACTCCCACTCTTTCCCTCCTTCCAAAGTTGGTAGGCATTTTCCATGGAATAATTATTAATCAATAAAATTCTCATTTAGATTGTATTAATTATTATCAACCCTCGGAATTGGACCATTAAACAAAGCATCAGGTCGTAAATCCATCGATAAATCATCTAAAAATAGATTAAATTAAGCACTTATCAAATAAAACATTTCAAACTATAAGCTGGATTTACCACCACACTTAAACTAAATTATCTGAAATTTCATTTTTATTTCGCTATCGGTTATACTTCTTGGTCTATTCGTTGATGAAGCACTGAAGATGGCAAACAAAATGGCTGCCTATTCTATGCTAAATTTAATATCCTATTGCTCCAATGCTTCTATTTGAAGGTCCCGACACCTCTTTCAGATGATACTTGGTCCCATTTCAGAAATTCAGCCTCCATCCCACTATATCTTCTGCAAAAAATCAGTTTTTAAGGATGTATCCTTTCCCCTTCATTACTTTCAAACAAGAATGCCATAAAGATTTCCACCGATTTCCACACACCAATTCCTCTGGTTATTCATGCAATTGTCTTTGTCAATAGAACCTGAATAAATAATATAAATTACCTTAAAAGAAGGCGTTTTATATTTTAAAGAAAGATTTCAGCCGATGGTAACCCAAAACCAATACATTTCGTGAATTGTCCTTCAAATTAGACCATACCTTTGCCCAATTTCAATTAATCAAAGCATTTTCATCTTTCCACTTCATGTATTCCAGTAGTTACTACATATACTATTGTTGGGGAACGAGCCTAGTATACCAAACACTCACCTCCTCATAAAGTATTTTTCTATAATTAAAAGCTTACTGCCAATTCAGCCCTTTTACTATCGGTTAGAAAACAATCCATTCAAAATATAAAACCGCCCTAATAAAATTAAGTTCTCAATTTTACAATTTGATAATTAAATAAGATATTATATCCGGATTTTAAAAACAGGCTAAAAACCTTAATCACTTTTTCACGGCATTAAAACACCTATTTAACCATTCCAAAATTATCGATCAGGGTTTTTGTCTGATGAATATTCGCTCTTGAAGATGCACCAAATAAAATGGATTCAACCCCATCTAATGAGCAGACATACTCCAGTGCTTCTGCTGGTGGTAAAGCTCCAGCTGCCAGCACCTGCATGGCTACCAACCTGCACCTCTTTTGAGCAATCACCTCCTCATACACTCGCTTTCCTCCAGACATTCTGAATCCAATTTTATTTATAGAAGAACAAATTGTCGGGTTCTCAATTCCTGCTTTCTCCAATGTATTCAACAATAAAGGAAGATTCATCGTAATAAAGCCGGGTTCGGCATTATGTTTTTCTTTTACATGCCGGTAAAAAGTGAGCAGAAATTCGGTCATCCCCAAGCCTAATAACAAATCAGTAATGACGTTCTGCATCCAAATTACAGGCGTCTTAATACCGTGGAACATTTTCAATTCAGCATCTATCATCAGTTCAGCCAAAGAAGAAAAATCTTTTTTCATATATGCCAATCCTCCTTTTGCAAAAGTGCTAAAAATATTGCCCGGTACAAATTGCTTGATGGTTCCCATGTAACCTACTTCTGTTACTGAATTGGCGTACTTATGTGCATAAGGCATGCAGGGAAAAACCTGAAAATCACGGTATTTTTCATTTTGCCTGAAAACATCACAGATATTGGCCATCCGATCATGAGTGGTGCACATAAAGGTATTGATGCCTTCATCAATTGCAATATCCAACACCTTTACGATTGCCTCATCTTTTTGAAACTTGATGGTCTGGGCTCTAGATTTTTCATCAGAGCTATGGTTGACCCCAAAAAATTGATTATCTCCAAATAGTATTCTATCCATTTTCTTACAGTTTTGCGTTTTCAAGTAATTTCGTAATCATTTCATCCGTTACCGTAGCATTTTTGAAGCTACTTTTGTTTTCAGTACCAGCATCTTTGATACAAGCTATAAAATGATCCAATTGAGAACTGTATTCTTCCCCCCTAAGGTAAAAATCAACGTTTTCAGTGAGGTCCGTCAAGTACTTGATATTCCAGCCTTTATTGAGACCCTCTTTGCTAATTGCCTCCTTTAGATAAATTTTTAACTCTGTAGCATCCGCTATTATTTTTCCCTCGGTTCCCAAGACAGTAATTTGAGTTGTCATTTTTCTATGCGTCTCGTCACTCCAGTTTACAGCCAACTGTCCACTCAATCCATTTTCCAGTTTAATACTGGAAAAAACAGCATCCTCAACCCCCTCGGAAAAAATATTTTTAAGCAAAGTACCGGATGCGGATACGGGTTTCCCTAAAAGAAAATGTACCAAGTCTATCGTATGAGACGCATAATCATAAAGGCAACCACCTCCCTGGTTCTTTTCTGACCTCCAGGTTCCCCCCTTCTTCCTCAACACAACAGGGCCATAGGACTCACCCATAAAATGATAAACTTCACCAAGAATTCCATTTTCAAGCAATCTCTTAACCTCCTCAAACGTCCCTAAATACCGATTATGGTAACCTACCTGGTTGACCAACCCCTTGGATACCGCCAATTCTGTTAACCGAACGCCATCTTTGGCGTTAAGCACAAAGGGCTTTTCACAAAAAACATGAATATTGTTTTCCAAGGCGAAATCTACCATATCGGAATGAAACTTAGTCGGAGACGCTATGACCACCCCATCAAGGTTCGCAAGTTTTATCATTTTCTTATAATCCGAATAACAGGGAAAAGATGAATACTTTTTAAATCCATCAATCACCAAGCTAGAAGTGTCACAGACTCCTGCTACCTCTACTTCTGGGTGTCCTCCTAATATCGCACAATGCGATAAGCCCATTTTTCCAAGGCCAATAATACCAATTCTAATCATTATAAAATTTGGTTTAAACTATATAACATGTATTAACAATTAAACAGAACAAAATATCTCTTCAGTTATTTGAAATAACAAAATCTAATCTTTCTATAAATTTACCCCAATTATTACCATTATAAAACGCTTCTCGTTCTATTTTTGTTTTTTTATCATCCATTTCATAAGCAGCAAAAAGATCGGGAATCCTACTAAAGTCTTCATACCTGTGTACAAAACTCAGGTAACTAAGATCTTTAAATGCGCCATGATTTGGTCCCATAATTTGACTACCCATTCGTATCGAATCAATCAAAGAACCGGAACTTATCACCGTATCTGAATTGTAAGTGAAAAGAATGAATTTCGACTCTTGGGCCAAGGTATTTATTTCCTCTAAATCAAGCACTTCATTGCAAAATTCAATATTTTCGTCTAAAAAACCCTCTATTTCTTCCTGATATTCTTTATCAACACATTTCCCTACAATCTTTACTTTAAATGGTCTTTCCACTGAATCAGAAGAAATATATTTTAAAAACTTTACTATCCCCTTATATCTATACACACTACCCCAAATTAAAAAATCAGTGGTTTTTTCCCGATGATGAATAGGAAATAACTCCCTTATAGGATGCATAATAACCTGGACCTTGTCTACATATTCCGGAAAGGTTTCAGCTACAAAAGACTTCCCCGACTCAGAGTGAGTTATTATCTTATCTGAACTTTTTATCATCAAAACAAAAAGCTTTTTTACCAATTTGTTGTCATTTTGATGATGGGAGCCTTTATTATGTAACACCCAAACAATCTTCTTCTTAAAAATCCGGGCAAGCCATAAAAATAAACCAAACCCAACAAATTGAAACCGACCATACCTCTTTAAAGGTAAGGTTTCTATCCAATTAAATATAAATATTTCCGTTTGGAAAAAGTAGATAAATAAATTAAGGATGCCTAACCCCGATGCCCTTTCATTAACTATATGGTGCACTTTAGAAAGTTCTTGATGAAAATCAAAAATATACGGGTTTGGTGATCCATAGAACTTATTATGCTTTGGGTATAAAAAAATATTTTTCTTCACAACTTCCTATTCTAAAACCGAAATCAAGGATTTCCTAAAATCATCTCTAACTTTTGATGATTCATGCTTTTCCTTTGCTAAAAGAATTGCGGACTTACCATATTGTTGTCTTTCGTTGAGATTGACCAAAAGCTCTTCAACCGCATTTACTAATTTTTCAATATCTTCCTCTTTAACCACTTTGGCCCAATGGTATTTCTCGGCATAGGTCACAAGCGCCGTTCCTTCCGGGGCAAAAATTAAAATGGGCGTTCCGCTCACCATGTATTCGGAAGCCTTGGTAGGCATCGAATATTTGATAAACTTAATTGCCTTTTCGGAAAAATCATAAGGCAAATATAGAATGTCGGCTTCACCAAATTTTTGAGGAAGATGCTCATATGGAACAGGAGGTCTGTATTTGACACATGTATAACTATCCATCCAACTCCTTTTTTGTGCCACTTGCATGATAAATTGAACAGAACGTCCCGACTTCCTGTTAATAATCGTGACAGCATCAGCAAGAAGTTTTAAGGATTTTTCAATACCTAATCCCATTCTCCCCGCATAGAGAATGGAGGGGCTGTCACCATCTACCTGCCAACTAACCTTTTGCCCTTTCTTCCAAAAATCAAAATCTATTGGGTTATGGAAGGCCTTAAAATCAATATTATACCTCCGCTGGTATTCCACTTGCATAAGCTCGCTGATTCCCAGATGGAGATCTGAAATCCGCAATAACTCTCTAAATTCCCTGTCGACAACACCCTTCCAAAACCCGCCTAAAATACTTTCATCTTTAACAAACTCAGGCCAATCATCCATCATATGAAAAACCATTGGTTTGTTTAAGTACTTCTTAACCTCCGAACAAAACCTAACTCTATTTCTACCATGAGCCTGGGCATAGATAATGTCAGGTTGGTACTCATCCAGCCAATCTTTAATTTCCTGGGAAAGTTCAAACTTATAAATGGTTTCCATCAAACCTAACCACTTGAGAACCGGCTCAATATAATTCATTAAAAAAACTGACCTCATCCTAGACTTTTTGGGGACAATCTCTTTAACAGAATATTTCTTGAAGTCCAGTAAACCAGAAGGATACCGTCTTTTAACCTTGTTAAAAGGAAACCGCCAAATCATTTCCTTTTCGCCCAATTGATAGTACTTGTTACAAATATTTGTATCTGTATTAGTATTGACCAATCCTGGAAGAGTCGCCACTGCAAGTTTATCTTTAGGCCAACCATAAAATAAATTCCTGAGGGTTATTCCACCACCGGTGTTGTTATTAAAAGGTTGGATCAATATAAGAATTTTGGGGAAATTCATTTTAAATAATTGAGACTAATCTAAAGTTTAAAAGCTTCTTTTATGGTTTCATCGGACAATTTTCGAACATCATTCGAATATCCAATCCCTACACATATCCAAAATATCATATAATTCACTGAAAAGAGGAAAACATTCATGGGATATAAACTTAGGATCCATAAAACGATCCATATTCCTGCAACTTTTGATAATAGATTTTTCGAATAGAAAAATGCTTTATAAGCAGCTGGAATAGATATCAAAAGAATTAATACAAGAAGGATACTCCCCCCATTCAGAATCATGTTTAAGTAGTCCGTTTCTATCATCGTTCTGTAACCAGTAGTATCATTTACGTCAGCATTTGGACACCAATACCGTCCATTTATACCCCTGCCGATTATCCAGTCTTGTAGTTCGAAATCTCTATAAAATGCTGCTTCTACAATTTCCCGGGTATTTTTGGTACTGCGCTCCTCAATTCTTTCAAAAAAACTAAATCTGAGCTCATCATAAATCTGTCCAGCGAAAAAAGAAGCAACAAACAAAACCAATGAAATCGCTACAGCCATTAAAACCTTTCGGTTAGCGTAAATATAGTAAATCACCATAAATATCAGCAAATAGGCCACTGAAAATACCATTATGGCTCTTCTGGCTCTAAATACAGATATACCAAGCATCAAAATAACAGCAAGAAGTACGATGACATTTCTGGTCTTACTGTGATAAATGTACGTAAATAGAAAGAACCCTAAAGGTATACCAAATTGTCTTGTAAAACCTTCAAATATAAACTTTTGATTAACGTCAGAATCATAGTGTGCCGTAACTTCTTCGAAAAAGATTAGATTATAAATGATATAAGCAATGGATAATATAAAAATAACTGTAAATAGCTTCTTGTAAAAGAAAAGATTTCTTGGAAAGAAAAGAAAAAGCGGGAAAAAATATTTGAAAACACCTCCAAAAATAACCGACTTAGTATCTTTATACGTAAATTCAAAGCCATAGAGAGTGATGAATATGATCCATAAAAAATAAATCACCAAGACGATTCCAAGTAACTTATTGTTAACCTTAAACTGGACAATATTCCAGGTCGCATAGAATATTCCGAGGAGTGAAATAGTTTGGAAGAAATGAACTAATTTATATAAACTATCAATAAACGTACTGCCAAGACCCCCACTAATGCTATATACTAGCACGCACATCCAAAACAGCTTATAATTAAAATTAAGCTCATTAACATATTTCTGGTAGTTTACTGAGTAGTCAATGGTATTCATGATTATTGAATTTTTTTCACATATCCTTCTACATCAAAAAACATTTCCTCTACTTTTTTTAAGGATTCAGCATCTCCATCCCACCATTTTGACTTAAGTAGGGCATCAATGGTTTTTTCATCGAACCGGTATTTTATTACCTTTATGGGGCATCCTACTGCCACAGCGTAAGGAGGTATATCTTTACTAACAACAGCTCCCGCCCCTATTACTGCACCGTCCCCAATGGTAACACCATCCAGAATGACAACGTTTGCACCTATAAACACATCATTTCCGATGGTCACTGGAATCAATTCTTGAACTTTGGTTTCTTTCGCATAGGTAAATCCGGCCTGCCCGTTCACGGAATAAAAAGCAGGTGAGGTGGAGATGCCATGAATGGGATGAAGCCCCCATCCACACACCAGATTAGGACCAATAGAACAGAATTTGCCTATTGTTGTATTGTAAATCCTAGCATTCAGAGATATATAGGAACCTTTTCCAACCACCGTATTATTAAGCATGTGGTACTTGTACACCCTGGCTTCCGGATCTATTTTACAATTGATAAGATTGCTTCCCAAAATCTCCCAATAAACTTTTTCGTTTCTTGCCGCTGTCCTCACCAAAGAAAAGAGGTTTGAAAAAAAATTTACTATGGGTTTTAAAACTCTCATTCGTTCCAAATATTTTTTGCTGTCTTATTTAGTAGTTTGTGTGTTTGTATGGAAAATACGATTCCCATAACCCCGAAGATTAGCGTGCTTGTCATCGTAATACCTGCCAGACCAAACCACCTACCCAAGAGAATGGCCAGGGGGATATTTAATAGGGCAGTGGTACTAACCAGATACAATTGCAATTTAATTTTGCCAATTCCATTAAGGAAAAACACATGCATGGTTTGCCAAATCGCTACGATTACGTAGAGGCACATGGCCGCAGATAATACAAAGGGTACCTCTACCGAATCTCCCACCCATATATCATACAAAAATGGAGAAGCAAATAAAATGCCTATAGATGCCAAAATTGCCAGAAACCAGATTTTCCTCATTTTGGCAAGGGTATTTTTAATCCAATCGTATTCTTCTCTCACATAGGCATCCGTAAAGGCACTCCACATGGGTGTCACTACGATGCCAAATCCCATTGTTACGATGGAAAATAATTTAAATGCAATATTGAATGGAGTCACTTCTTCCGGTCCGAAAAGCTGCGTAATGATCACGTTATTGGTACTGAACAACACCAGTGCTCCAATTTGAATGACAAAAAATTTCGCTCCCAGGGACATTAAATCCTTTGCCAGACTAAAATCCACCATGCTAACTGATGGCGCATACTTTTTGTATTCGTGCGTATAAAACCAAATACTTGAACTGATCAAAACCAAAACCGGGGTAAAGCTTAATGCCGCTCCCAAATAAACCAGATTCCCTTCGGTAGTCTTGGTAAGTATAAATATCACTATCAGCGAGAATAAACTTCCCAGAAAATTAAACAATGAGGCTTTGGCAGGCTCCTGATTGGCTGTAAGCACAGTAGTAATTAATTTCAGTACAAACTGCAGGCAAAAAAACGTAAATACAATCAGCGCTACCGTCCTAAGTTCATCTCCCAGTTCAGAAGAAGTGTTCAAAATGGAGGCCCAATTCAATAAGGGGTTGATACCCACAAACACCAAAAGAACGATTCCTATAATTATACTTAAAATGGCGTAGGTAGTGCTGACGTATTTTTTTGCCAATTGGTACTCTCCCTGAGCAATACTCTCGGCAAATTTATTTCGCAAGCCATGACCAAAACCGATATCAAAGAAACCAAACCAGGCTACCATCGAACTAAGGGTAAGCCAAATACCATAACTCGTCGGGTTGACATAATTTATGGTCAAGGGTACCAATAATAAGCTTATGGCAATACTCCCTCCTTTTATTACAAAAGAAGCCAGTATATTTTTTTTGGCTTTTACACTTCTTTTATGCCCCTTATTAATCGCTTTATTGATGGATACATAAAGCGATGAAATCTGATTTCTCATACAAAAAAACTTTCAATACCATTAAAACTAAAAATTTTATTAAACTTTTTTAGCCATTTTCTTATATACCGCACGCTTCTTCTTCTTTATATCCCCTTTCTGATAATAGTCGTAGCCATAGCTTAACTTGGTATTCGCATCGTTCAGGACAATAACAGGGTTTTTTAGTTTTTTCTCTCTCTTATTTTCATTGATAAAAGATATGGTATCCGATTTCGTGTAATTATACCGCATGATATACGTCGTAATATCCGAAAACTTAGATAACGAAAAGGCATCTGCCACCTGACCTACAGGAGCAGAGTCGATAATAATCACATCATAAATTTCCTGAAGCTTATCGATGAAATAACCTACCTTTGGCAATAGCATCAATTCTGACGGATCATCTGGAAGCGTACCGCAACCAATGAGATCAAGATTTGCGGGCAATTTGTCGTTCTTTACAATCAGGTCGGAAATCGTTAGTGACTCATTCTGCAAATAGTCAGTAATTCCATTGTCACTTGTCATCCCCAGGTATTCTAAAAGTAAGGGCTTTCGTAAATCAAATTCAAGGACAACCACCTTCTTGTCCGTCAAACTCATGCTAACACCCAAATTTAACGAAAAGAAAGTTTTACCTTCCCCGCTGGAGCTTGAAGTTACCAGTATGACTTTTTTGTCCTTATTTGGCAATGCAAATTGAAGGTTCGTACGAATGAGACGAAACTGCTCCGCTACCGGAGTCCTAACACCCTTTGAAATGGCAATCGGCACCTTTTCATCGTGATGGGATATTTCCCCCAAAATCGAAATATTCGTTTTGGAAGTAACATCCTTTTTGATCTTGATTTGGGTGTTTAATTGGTAATAAATGAAAACCAGGCCCAAGGGCCCACCGAATCCAAAAAATAAAGCAAACCCCAGGACTAGCATTTTATTTGGTTTGGAGGGCTGACTACCCGCCATGGCCGGGTCGATAACTCTTGAGTTACTTACGGTAGTTGCTGCCAGAGACATGGAAGCCTCCTCTCGTTTTTTGACCAAATATTGGTAATGATCCTGCTTGATCGCCTGTTGCCGATTGATTTCAAGCAATTCCCTTTCAATTTCCGGAACTTTTCCACTTTGAATCTCTACGTCAGTAGTTCTGGCCAATAAGTTATCCCTGGCGATTTCTACGCTAGACTTAATGTTTTTGATGTTTTCCAGTATATTTCTTCTCATTGAACTAAGTTGCTGATCCTTCTCTAAAACCAAAGGATTACCAGGCTGAGTGGTCCGAAGCATTCGCTCTCTTTCTCGCTGCAACTCATTAAACTGGCTAATATTAGACATCAATGTCTGATCCATAATATTGAGGGAACTAGGAACTGCCTGATAGCCCTCATCTTGGCTCGTTAAGTAGTTTTCAATAGAAGTTAATACGTCCAGCTGAATGGAATAATCTGCAAGTTGCTCTTTTCCCTGATTAAAGGTCTCTGCATATTGCAATGCGTCTGAACTCAGTTCAGTGATCTTATTCTCCTTTTTATAGTTTTCAACCAGAGATTCAATTTCTCTAAGTTCAGTGGTGACCGAGTCCAATTGCTTATTTATAAAATCAATGGTGTTTTTGGCCGTTTGATTTTTATTCAGCATGGCTTCTTTATTGTAGGCTTCAATCAGCTTGTTCATGACCAGCATCCCCTTTTGTGGAACCGGATCCGTGAAGCTTAAGCGCAGCACACTAGCAAGTTTATTCACGATCATCACGTCCAACTTGCTACTATACCTTCCTGGTAATGCATACGGGTTGTTAAAGTTAATGATAATGGTACTGGGATATTCCACCTCCTGAACTCGCTCGATACTCAATTCCCCAAAAGGAAAAGCTAATTCTTCACCAAACTGGTGACTGGAAGTTCTTTCTTCCTCGTCTTCCAGTCGAAAATTAATCGAATCTAACACATGAACCTTAAATCTCGTGAGCAGGTCCTTATCAAAGAACGCGGTTGAGTCATACCTATCCAGTTCAACTTTTATCGGCACCTGGGCTCCAAATATTTCCTTGTCCCTGAAAAAATTGTCCTTAACAAAATACGAAACGTTGAGATCCAGATTACGTATCGCCTCATGCATCAAACTGACTGAACTGAGTACTTCCGCCTCATTCTCAACGGTCTTTACGGATTGGTAAGTCTCCAACTCAGAATAAATCGCGTTTTGAGAAAAATCCGTGCCTTTGTTACTATTGATCAAAATGGACGCCCCGATTGGATATTCCGGAGTCGCATATTGAAGGTAAGTGTAAGCCAAACCAATACAACAAATCATACCAATCAAATAGAGATACCAAAATCTAAGGTATTTCATGATCAGGTATTTGTAATCCGTTTTTTCCACCTCTTGAGGCTGGAAATCATCCATTAACATATCCGACATTTTCATCATTATAAAGTCTTATTCCAAGTAGAAGCGTAAGTTAAACAGTAACGAAACTCCCACAGATACCAACAAACCAAGAACAGCCAAAGATCGCTGGTTAGTGCTGGCCTGAACTGCCTTGATACTATCTGGTTCAACGTAAACCACATCATTTTGATGCAACATGAAATAGGGCGAATTTAAGATTTCCCGATTATTTAGATTGAGTCTTACGGCCTTTCTCACTCCGCCTTCATCTCTGATAACCAGTACATTCTCTCTTTTACCATATTCAGTCATATCCCCGGCCAATCCCAATGCTTCCAATATGGTAATTCGGTCTGTCTCGAGTGTAAAGGTATTTGGGTTGGCCACTTCTCCGATAACCGTAATCTTAAAATTAAGATATTGAACGTTTACGATGGGGTCTTTTACGTACTCTTCCAAACGTTGTGCCATTTTTTCAATCGCCTCCTCTTTGGTCAAGCCCTCTAACACGACCATCCCCAAAACCGGAAAATTCACTTGTCCGTTTTTATCCACCAGATACCCTTCGTTGATGGGAACGGCAGCATTCATAATCCTGCCATTTTCAGAAGATGACATCACTCCAGCATTAAACAACAAGTTAGACTCGGCATTTAAACTGCTTACCGTAATTTTTAGTAAATCTCCCTTCTGAATTTTTGGTTCAGGAAAGTCAATAATTTCAGTCGAAAAATCTGACTCCGACTCGATGTCACTGAAATAAACAAGATTCCTCTTCGCACAACCAGACAGGGCTGAAAGAAATATAACAAAAATCAGGCTGTTAACTAATGTATTGTTTTTCATAAAATCTAAAGACTGTTACGCCGTTTTTTTACTCACCGAATTAGTTGTTTTCGGTGAAAAAGTGAAACAATAATCTTCTAAAATATACTACTAATAAAGACCTCGCAAATTACTTAATTATCAGAAGAATAAGAACTGTGCAGGAATTTTTTCTAATCTACCGGCTAAATTTAATTCAAAACCTTTGCGGATTGTACTATTTCTTATTCCGTTTCCTTAGAATCAGCACTGCGAGCGCTATCGAATGCGACGAACGCCTGATTCAATACCTCTCGAGGAATCGCCAAATCAAAAATGACACAGACCAAACCAAGAGCGGTCTATCTGCCAGGGAATCGCCTAGGGCAAGTAATAAGTCTTCGACCAGTAAGTATATTTGAAAGACACTGTTATTTATTTTTGCTGTTTTTTTTTAAACTCAATGACTTGTGTTCCCAACTAATATGCCTTTTCATTTTTTGACATAAGTGAAAAAGCCGTATGGATCACGATTCTTATATCAAATAATAAACACCATTTTTTGACATAAAAACTATCTAATCGATAGCGGGAATACAACTCCTGGAAATTTAAAATTTCTCCCCGAAAGCCTTTGCACTGAGCCAGGCCTGTAATACCCGGCTTTACCCGGTGCCGCTGCATGAATCCTCCGATCTCTTTCGCGAATTCCAAATTCATGGGAACAGCATGAGGCCTGGGCCCTACAATGGACATGTCTCCTAGAAGTACATTGATGATTTGAGGCAATTCATCCAAACTTGATTTACGCAAAAACTTACCCACCCGGGTAATTCTCGAATCATTCTGCGTTGCCTGTCGGGTATCGGCCTCCTTGTTTTTAACCATTGTTCTGAACTTATAACAATTAAAAACCTTATTTCCCCTTCCATGGCGGAGCTGTTTGAAGAAAACAGGACCTTTGGAATCCAATTTGATCAAAACACCAATAATGGGAAATAACCAGGAAAGCACAAAAACAGTGGTGAACAATGCCAGCAATAAATCAAAGCTTCTCTTCATAAGTCGTTTATGGAAGCTGTCGTTTTGCCCATAAAGTACCCTGATTTTAGCTTGCTGTTGCTGTTTTACAAAATTTCCCTTTCTCAGGGATTGGCGAAATTTTCGCTCTACTAAAACATTTTCCATCTCTAACAATATTTACTTTCAACGCTAAACCTTACCTTTTGTTTAAAAAACATTTTTGTATATCTGAAATACATTTTTACAAATATATACTTCCTTTCTCAACCGTGCAAGCTTTTGAGAAGAAATTTAGAATTAAAATTCGTTTTTCTGTATTTCAAATTCGTTTTTGTAGTTTTAAAAATGACCAAAAGAAGGGTATTCCTGGTATATCGAATGATATTTGATTAGAGGCTGGGCAGAATCAGAAGGATACAAACCCGCTGAAATAGGCAGCACTGGTCCTAAAGCCAGTAAATAGAACAAATCCCAGAATAAAAAGAAGCGTTAATAGGCCTTCCTATTATTAAAAACGACGGCTGATATTGTCCAAAAAACAATTTTCAAATCCAAAAACAAGCACCAGTTTCTAATGTAAAAATGATCCAACTTGACCCTGCCGTAAATATCAAAGAAAGTCAACACTTCACCCCGATACCCCCTTACCTGTGCCAATCCAGATATACCCGGTTTTACGGAATGGCGAAACATGTAATTACTAATTTCATTCGAGAAAAAATGATTCATCGGCACCGCATGGGGCCTGGGGCCAACTACGGACATGTTTCCAATTAACACATTGATAAACTGGGGTGTCTCATCTAAACTGGTTTTTCTCAAAAACTTTCCCAGTCTGGTTACCCTTTGATCATTTCTGGTCGCCTGCCGGGTATCAGCATCCTGGCTTCGGACCATGGTCCGAAACTTATAACACCAAAACGGCTGGTTGCCTTTCCCATGTCTTAATTGTTTGAATAAAACAGGCCCTCTAGAATCCATTCTAATTAAAAGTGCAATCAATGGAAACAACCAGGATAAGACGAAAAGGAGGGATAATGAAGCAAAAACGACATCCAAAAATCTTTTAACCAAAAGCTTTTTCGGATCAGTGAGGTGTACGGTACCGTCTGGACTGATATAACCTGAAAGCCTTCTCGAGAAAAATTCCGGTTCTTTCTCCTTACGTAAAAACTTTTCCATTTTTGAAATCAGTCTACCTTGCTAAAAACCATACCCATTTTAATGTATTTGAAATACATTTTAACAAATATATTTAGACACGCCCATATAAACAAATAATCGAAAGGATATTGTTAGCACGGGCCGGCCGGAATGATGGTAGAAAAAATTCTGTGAAAAAATGAGATATGCACTTAAAAATGTGGTTTGTCGCTAAAAAACGACCTCGTTTAACAAAATAAACGAAATGAGAGAGACTTACTCCAATTTATTCTTCCGAGCTGAATTCTTTAACGGTTTGAATAAACAACCGAACCTTGTCCGGTGAGGTATCCGGATAGACACCATGCCCCAGGTTAGCAATGTGCCTGCTTCCTTTAAATTGGGTCAACATGTCCTGTGTTTTGGCTACCAACACTTCGTCCGGAGCATACAGGGCGGCTGGGTCCAGGTTGCCTTGCAGCGTTTTTTCTTTCTTAAAAATATCCCTTACCTCCCCTATTTCCATGTTCCAATCCAGTCCCACCGTCTCGCATCGGGTATGCAAAAAGTCTTTTAAGGAAAAGTACGCCCCTTTAGCAAAAACCGTAACAGGCACCTCAGTGACTGCTTCACAAATTTTATCAATGTAGGGTAATGAAAATTCCCTGTATTGGTCGGGAGGCAAAATACCGGCCCAACTATCAAAAACCTGAACCAGGTTTACCCCGGCTTCCACCTGAGCTTTTAAGTATTTAATGGTGGTTTTGGTAATCAAATCCAATAGCTGATGAGCAAGGCCTGGATTTTGGTACAACATGGCCCTGGCCCTGGAAAAGGTTTTAGACCCGGATCCCTCCACCATATAAGCGAATAGGGTCCAGGGGGCTCCCGCAAAACCAATTAAAGGAACCCTGCCATTAAGGCCCTTCTTGCTAATCTTTATGGCTTCCAGTACATAATGGAGATGCGTCTTCGGGTCGGCCACCCTGAGCTTTTTTAAATCAGCTGCACTGCCGATGGTTTGTGGAAACCAGGGACCCCTTTTTTCTACCATTTCATAAGGAAGCCCCATCGCCTCCGGCACCACCAGGATATCTGAAAATATAATGGCCGCATCTACTCCAAGTAGGTCCACGGGTTGAATAGTAACTTCCGCAGCCAGTTCCGGAGTCTGTGCGAGCTCCACGAATCCACTCACACTGGCTCTTACGGCCCTGTATTCTGGCAGGATCCTGCCCGCTTGCCTCATCAACCACACCGGAGTTCGTTCTACTGCTTCTCCTTTTATAACACGTAAAAGTAGGTCATTCTTAATTTGCATGCAGCAAATATAACCCAAGTTAAACCAAAAAAGAAAACCACCTAAAAATGAAAAAGCTTCCCGGATATATCGGGAAGCTTTTTCACTGGATCACTGGCATGCGGCACACCTACTTGAGATCCAATGGTAGGATATCATTTTCGTCTTTTCCTATCAACTCCATGACTGCATCAAAATCATTAAAATCCACCCGGGCATTTTCTTCCACAAAAAACCCGGGGAGCAGTACTACCCTAATCCGTTGGTTATTGGTATATTCCTCCGCTATTTCGGTTAAATCAAAGTTGGCTTGCATGAATACGTTGAAAATGGTATTGGTATATTGATAGTTATATGTCAATATAGCCCCTTCACCAAAGAAAATCGTTTGCGGCAACAATCGCCACAAGGAGTTTTCCTCTACCTGATTCCATTCCAGGTAAACCAACAGGTTGTCACCGGGAGATATTTCCAATTGGGAAACGATGGCAAAGTCATTTTCCTCTAGAAAATTGACTGTTCCCTCGAATACCAGGTTTAACACTTCAATCCCATCTTCTCCATCTTCCCCGTCCACACCGTCAAGACCCGGAGGGCCCTGGGGTCCTTCGGGCCCCTCACATGCGGGCAATGAAACAATCGCCACCATCATTACTACTAAGTATAAAATCTTTTTCATAAAACTTGATTTACCAGATACGTTTATATTGCTTTAAATGAAAGATAAAGGGTAATTTTTGTATATCCAATACCAGCTAAAAAAAAGGCAGCCTACATATCCGGCAGACTACCTTCTATTTAACTTGTTTAAAGGCAGAAAGTTTAATTCAAATCGATTCTTGGAATAGCTTCTTCATCCACTTTCAGCATCTCAAGAACGCCATAATGGTCCGAAAAATCCAGCCTCAGACCAATCCTGTCTGCCGGAACGATCAACACCCTGAATACCTGATCGTCAGTAAAAGCGGCTTCCAATGAATTTAAATCAAAATCACCTGACATATATATAGAGTAATCATAAAAGGTGAAATCATAATCATACGTAAAGATGCCATTTTCATGAAACACCACCTGAGGAATGAGCTTCCATATGTCGTTTCCGTCCTGATCCAAATCCGCCAGCCGATAAATCAAGACCTTGTCAGATTCTAAAATATCAAATCCGTATTCTCCTCTCAATCCAAAATTTCCATCCTGCGTGAAACTACCGGCGATTTCGAATACTTCCCCGACGATAGTAACTCCATCCAATCCGTCCTGGCCAGGAGGTCCCTCCGGGCCGATTGGTCCTTCGCAGCTCCAAAGTAGGACGGCCGTTGTTATCAAAAGTAATTTTCGGGTGATTGTTGAATGATTGCTTTTTTCCATAGTTTCTCCTGGTAAATGATTAAAACAAAAATACCTATCTCTAAAATCGTACCACAATACCCATTTTGCAGCATCCTGGCAATTTTAAAAACAACAGGCTTTAATTTTCAACTATTTATACGGCTGAATAGTAATCAATAGACACTTCATATAAATTTTAGTTACGGAGAGGTGCCCAGACTTCTACCCGATCCCTGTCAATAATGATATCGATAAAAACCCCCTCAAGGTGATGTCCGTTGGCACTGGCAAAATCGATTATTCGTCGCTTGGTTTTCTCTGGAGATGGCATTACCCATTGATGCATATCCAGGCTCGCCTTTACGGCTTCTTTGCATTCCACTCTTTTTTGAATCCATTCATCCGGCATTTCTTGCCTTGCTTCAATTCCCACGAAAACATGCAAGGTATCCCGCTTGCCAGCTGGCTCTACAAAATAGATGGTATGAAGGGGGGACTCTTCCCTAAACTGCTCCACTTCCTGAAATACCCGCCCCAGTTGCTCATCCCCGGGAACACCCCGGAATTCCAGACCTGTAAGAAGGATGGGTTCACAAGAAACGAATGCTAATTTTGTCGTATTCCCTCCGCCCAAATAAAGGTAACCACCCCCTGCCAGGAGCAAAAAAACCAGCATTAAGATAAGTAGTTTGCCTCCCTTACTCATATCCCGAATACATAGCGGACACCAATGGCTCCCTGGACTTTAAGGTGACCAAATCGATCCAGCAGTTCCATAAATAAACCCAGTTCAGCAAAAACCCCCAGGGGAAGGGTTTCAAAATAATAGGAAGATCCAATAAATCCTTCCGGACCAAAATCCACGTTGGACCTGGTTTCCCTGAAATCCGCCGCCCCGTCTCCCGCATTCGGAGTGTGATAAAAATAGGTAACCGAAACGCGCCTAAGCTGTACACCGGCCCCAAAGTACCCTATCAGGTTTCCTTCTGCAATATCAAACTCAGCATTTAACGATTTCTCTTGGGACATCCTCACCTGGGCTGAAAACGCTCCCGAAACTTGTTGACCATCATACAGCGCCGAACTAACCGGCCGGTTGTTTTCAAAGGACCTTCGGTAATACTGCATCGTATTTGAACTTCCCCTTCCGATAATCACTTCCGCCGAATAGTTTTGCCGGATTGGCGTTTTAAAAGTAATCCCATAAGGCTCACCCAACCTTAATCCTACTTCATATTCCTGAGCAAATACTCCGAAACCGAAAAGCATCAACAAAACAACAAACAAGTATTTCATAATTTAATAGCTAATTGTTATTACACTCCATCTGCCGTTCCAACGATCCAACTTTCCCAAAAGGTATACCTAAGTAGCAAACTATTATTTCGGATTTTCGATGCCTGGAATCAATCAGGTAATCACCATGGACTTAAGCTGCATCTGGTGAAGTTGTGAATAATACCCGTCCAACTTCAAAAGGGCTTCGTGGCTGCCTTCTTCCTTAATTTCCCCCTTATGCAAGACAATGATTTTATTTGCTTTCTGAATGGTGGAAAGTCGGTGAGCGATAATGATGGAAGTCCTCCCCTTCATCATTTTCTCGATAGCCTGTTGTATAAGTTCTTCTGTCTCGGTGTCAACGGACGAAGTTGCCTCGTCCAAAATGATGATCTCCGGGTCGTATACCATGGCCCGGACAAAGGATATTAACTGCCTTTGCCCCACCGATAAGGTGCCACCTCTCTCTTTTACGTCGTAATCAAGCCCACCAGGGAGCCGCTCAATAAATTTTCGGGCTCCTACCAATTCAGCGGCATGCATCACCTGTTCCCGTGAAATATCGGGATTACCAAGGGTAATGTTTTGCAAAATGGTATCCGAAAAAAGAAACACATCCTGCAAAACCACCCCCACGTGTCTCCTCAAGGTAGAAAGCTCATAAGATGATACCGGCTTCCCGTCAATTTTAATCTGCCCCCTGTTAATATCATAAAATCGACTAATCAGATTGATAATAGACGATTTTCCAGCACCAGTAGCGCCCACCAGTGCCACGGTTTCGCCATGCTTCACGTCAAAACTAATGTCTTTCAAAACCCAATCCTCACCATCATAGGCAAACCAGACTTTTTCAAACGCTATTTTTCCGTTGATCTTCTCCGGAGCATACCCGCCTTCGTTCGGGATTTGTTGGTCGTTTTCAAGAATGGAAAAAATACGGGAAGAACTGACTACTCCCATTTGAAGGGTATTAAACCGATCGGCAATCATTCTAATCGGGCGAAAAAACAGTTGCAGGTACATGATGAAGGAAATCAATACGCCAACCTGAATCTGCATATCGAAAACACCCGTAGCACCGTACCATACTACCAGCCCAATACCAATGGCCTGGATGATTTCTGCAACCGGGTAATATACGGAATAGTACAAAACGGACTTGAGGTGTGCCCGGCGGTGTTCTTTGTTGATGGTTTTAAATTTCTCATATTCCCTTTCCTCCCTGTTAAAGACCTGAATAATATTCATGCCCGTAATATGCTCCTGCAGGAAGGAATTCAAGTTTGATACTGCGTTTCGAACATCATTAAAGGAAACTTTCACTTTTTCCTTAAAAACGTAGGTAGAGATCGTTAAAAGGGGCAGGGTGCATAGACTGACTAATGTCAACTTCCAATCCACATAGAACATCACCGCCAGAATGGATACCAGCTGTAGCAAATCACCGATGATCTCTGCCAACCCCTGGCTAAAGACATCAGAAAGGGACTCCACGTCGGAAATATTCCGTGTTACCAGGCGACCGATTGGGGTCTGGTCAAAATATTTCAACCGCATTTTCAGTAAATGCCGGTAAAGCTTGGTGCGGATATCACGGATAATTACTTGTCCCAGCCAGCCCGACAAATAGGTGTGTCCAAACTGAACCAACGCATGTAACACCAGCAGGCCTACCAAATAATACATCATGGTCAACAGCCCTTCCGCATCCCCCAATGCCACGTAATCATCCACCGCTATCTGAATAAGCAAGGGCCGGGAAGGAGCCAACACTGCCAATAAGAGCGTCAAGAAGACCAAAAAATAAAACCGTTGCTTGTAAGGGGTGACAAATTGATAGAGCTTTTTCAACACCTTGGTGTCGATAATGTCCCCACTTTTTACATTTTCTTTTTCCAGTCCCAATTGGTCAACGATTTACTTAAAAATTTTTTCCGGATACCTGACTTCATTTAAATACAGGCCGCAGGCGGGTGCCGCAACACCAGCTTGATGCCTGTCCTTGCTTTCAATTATTCCCGAAAGATCTGAAACAGCCAGCTGGTTTCTTCCTATCTTTACCAAGGTTCCTACTATGGCCCTTACCATCCCCCTCAAAAACCGGTTCGCCTGTATATGAAATACCAATCCATGCCCGGTTTGTTCCCAACTGGCATTAATTATTTCACAGTTAAAATTTTTCACATTGGTCTTTATCCTACTAAAACACTGAAAATCTTTATATTCCAGCAATACCTTTGTGGCCTCCTGCATAGAATTCAGCTCCAAATCATAATAACAATGCCAGGCCCTGCCCAATAGGAATGGATCTTTCCGGAAGGCAATATGGTAGGCATAGCTTCTCCATTGGGCATCAAACCGGGCATGGGCCTTTTCCTGCACAGGCAGCAAGTCAAAAATGGCAATGTCCCGGGGCAACACTCCGTTTATTCTTTTCATAAAATCCATTTTCGATAGTTCAATGTCCAAATCAAAATGGGCAAATTGCTGGTAAGCATGTACTCCTGTATCGGTTCTACCGCTACCCATGATTGGTACGGGGATTTGAAACAAAGTAGCTAAAGCCTGCTGAATGCATTCCTGGACAGATGGGGCATTTTTTTGCATTTGCCATCCGTGATAGGCAGAACCATCGTAGGCAATTTCAATAAAATACCGATACCTGTTGCTCATTTCAAATGCAAAGATAAAAATATACCCCTATTTCAAAGCGGAATTGGGGTATTCCTTGCGAAAAATCAAATAACCCATTTTCTTTGTCAAAACATTAAAAAATGATCCAACGAATCCAAACCCTTTTCCTTCTGCTGGTAGCCATTGCCATGATCGGCGCAACCCTTACTCCCATTTGGCTACAAGTGAGTCCCATGCAAAACCAAACCATGGAAATGACCGCCTGGCAAACCTCCATTCTGGAATTGCCCCAGGAAAACATCAGTTCACAGGAAAGCAACATTTATATCGGTATTTTATGCCTTTTAGCGGCCGCATTGGCGATCTACAGCTTGCTCCAGTATAAGAATCGGAAAAAACAACTGATGCTGAACATGATCAATGCGTTGCTGATGGGACTAACACTGGGCCTGACCGTCTTCACCAGCTATAAAGCCAATGAAACCTTTAACCCCACTGTTAGCGGCGCCTTTGTCTTGGGATTTTACTGCATCATTTTCGCTTTAATTATGAATCTGATTGCCAATCGCTTTATCCGAAAAGACGAAATGCTGATCAGATCCGTGGACAGGATTCGCTAAGGGATTCCTCGGCAACGCCTGCCTTCGGCCTCACTAAAACCAAACCGTAACTACGAATGAAAACAGAAACCATTGCCATCCACGGTGGAAACGCAGTCACGGATTCCCTGAAGCCGGTCATCCAGCCCATCACACTTTCCTCCACTTTCGAACATCAAGAGGAATCCATGCTTTATGGAAGGCTGGAAAATCCCAACCGAAAATCTCTGGAACGGGTTATGGCGGCACTCGAAAAAGGCCTGGACGCCGCTGCTTTTGCTTCCGGTAATGCTGCTGCCAACGCTGTTTTTCAAGCCTTACCTGCCGGATTTCACATCATCGCCCCCGATGATATGTATCATGGTTTAAAATCCCTGCTAGAGACCGTTTATAAGGGCAAACTTAAAATTGACTTTATAAACCTTACCGATCCGGCACTGGTAGAAAAAGCCATTACTGCCGACACCCGCCTTCTATGGATCGAAAGCCCTTCAAATCCTTTGCTGAAAATTTCAGACATCAATCGCCTTTCCGGTATTGCTCATGCCAGGGGGCTTACTGTGCTAGTAGACAACACCTTTGCCAGCCCGATTTTCCAACAACCCTTGCTGGAAGGAGCCGATATGGTCATGCATAGCAACACGAAATACATCGGTGGCCATAGCGATATTATAGGAGGGATCTTAATTACGGGAGAAATAAATGACTTCTGGAAAGGGATCAAAACCGTTCAAAAACTTGCCGGAGCAGTACCTTCTCCGTTTGACACCTACTTTCTCACGCGTAGTATCAAAACCTTAGCCTATCGCATGCAGGCCCATGCGGCAAATGCCGGAACAATTGCCCGGTTTCTAGTCCAACATCCATCTGTCGAAACGGTTTATTACCCCGGGTTGGAAACACACAGCGGACATGCAGTAGCGCGGTCTCAGATGAAGGGGTTTGGGGGGATGTTATCGTTTGTAATCAAAGGCAATGCCAGGGCTGCAGATCGATTTATTGAAGAGCTACGCTATTTTACCAATGCTACTAGTCTTGGCGGCGTGGAAAGCCTTATCGAAAGGCGATCCAGGATTCAAGGAGTTAGCAAGGGAATTCCCGAGCAACTCATCCGGATGTCGGTAGGGTTGGAAAATGTGAATGATTTATTGGAAGACCTGGAAAAAGGACTGCAAATTTTACAATAGCGACTATTGATTCATTTTTATCAATTCCTGGGTTGATTTTGCCTCATCCCGGTCCTTTTTTGCCGTTCCATTCTCTTTTTGGGACGTGCTTTTTTTGAATTTTGAAAGCGTTACTTCCATATCCGCACCAGCCTCGATTTCTATTTTTTCGGAGTATACCACCCCTTTCATTTTTGCCTCTGCCGAGAACCGGGCCAGCCCCTGTATATGGAGATCTCCAAAAACCTCTCCCATGACACATATCTCCGAACCATGGATATCTCCCAGCACTCTTCCTGAAACACCTACGATCACTTTCTTTTTGGTAATTACATTTCCGGTAATATCCCCTTCAATCCGGATATCACTGGTTGCCTCAATATTCCCCTTTATATTCAAACCAGGGGCAAATACTGATGTTGAGCTAGCCATTTCCATTTCTTCCTGAATTTTTCGTTCCTTGGTCCACATAAAATCAACAACTATTATTTCCGCTATAATCTATTTTTAAGGAGGAGATCGTTAAGATGCAAAGGTTCAGATTACCAAACAAATATACGGAAATGACCTGCGAAATTCCTAACGGCCAGGTCGAAATCAAACGACAGGTAGCTTATCCAGCCCACCCATCCCGGTCCAGACTTCGGTACTGGATTGCTTCGGCCAGGTGCTCAACCTTGATGTCATCGGTACCCGCCAGGTCGGCTATGGTTCTCGAAACTTTCAGAATACGATCATACGCCCTTGCGGATAAGCCCAGCCGCTCCATAGCAGTCTTCAATAAGGTCTTTCCGGCTTGATTTATTTTACAAACCTCCTTTACCGTATGGGAAGGCATCATGGCATTGCAGAAAACCTCCGGACTGTCGGTAAATCGATTAAGTTGCCGTTCCCTGGCCAGCGAAACCCGCTGCCGGATCGACTTACTCGCCTCTGACTTCCCGTCAGAAGTCATTTCCTCAAAATTTACCGGCGTCACTTCCACGTGAAGGTCTATGCGGTCCAGCAACGGGCCACTCACCCGGTTGAGGTATTTCTGTACCACCCCTGGTCCACACACACACTCTTTGTCTGGATGGTTATAATACCCACAGGGGCAGGGATTCATACTGGCTACCAACATAAAATTAGCAGGGAAATCCACCGAAATTTTAGCCCGTGAAATGGTCACCCTTCGTTCCTCCAATGGCTGCCGCATTACTTCCAGTACCGTACGTTTAAATTCCGGCAATTCATCCAAAAACAAAACGCCGTTATGGGAAAGGGATATTTCTCCCGGTTGGGGGTTTCCCCCTCCTCCCACCAGGGCTACATCGCTTATCGTATGGTGAGGGGAGCGAAAAGGCCGCTGTGCCACCAGGGAAGCTTCCGCTCCCAACCTCCCTGCGACGGAATGGATTTTGGTTGTCTCCAGCGCCTCTTGTAAACTTAAGGGAGGCAAAATGGATGGCAATCGTTTCGCTAACATGGTTTTACCAGCACCAGGCGGTCCGATCATAATGACATTGTGCCCGCCCGCAGCGGCTATTTCCATGGCTCGCTTGATATTTTCCTGACCCTGAACGTCCGCAAAGTCAAAGGCATACTCCTCCAGGGAGTTAAAAAATATATTTCGGGTATCGGTTACCAGCGGTGGGATCTCCTGCTTGCCTTCCAAAAAATGAATCGCCTCCTGCAGGGTTTCCACCCCAATGATATCCAGCTTATTTACAATAGCCGCTTCTTTGGCATTCTCCTTCGGCAATATAAATCCCTTGAAGCCTCGTTTTCTTGCTTCAATGGCAATGGGCAACACCCCTTTTATCGTTCGCAATCTCCCATCCAACGAAAGCTCTCCCATGATCACATAGTCCTCCAATGCCGGAAACACTGCCTGTTCGGAGCCTTGCACGATCCCCATGGCAATGGGAAGGTCGTAAGAAGAACCTTCCTTCCGGATATCAGCAGGGGCCAGGTTGATGACCACTTTTTGTCGCGGCATGCGATACCCAAAATACTTCAGGGAGGATTCCACTCGCTGCTGGCTCTCTTTGACGGCACTATCAGGAAGCCCTACCATATAAAAACTGGTGCCCTGGCCTACGTTTACCTCTATGGTGATTAATTTTGCATCTACTCCCGATACTGCACTTCCAAAAGTTTTAGCTACCATATTTCCTATGTGAAATGAAAAAACACAAACTGCCTCATGGTAAAATAGGCCCCACTATTTAAAATTTTCCCTGGGCTTTATAGAAGAAGAATCCTTATCCTCAGGCTGTTCCTCAATTTTCTTATCCATTTGCCCCATTTTCACGCCTCTTTCCAGGTCAAAAACCATGGCTTTCAACTCTTTTTTCTCCTGATCCGTTTTTTTAATCTTGCTTTCCAGGCTACTTGAAAGTGCCCAACCTGCGCCCCAGGTAATCAAATAAAGAACCAAACCGGCAAGAAACCAGGAAACCACTTCTCCTGCCTCAGGACTTCCTCCCCACATCTTGTCATAGGTCAGAAAATAAACCAGTCCAAGCCCGAAAAACAAGGCGGTTAAAAGCTGAAAGATATTATTTACTTTTTTCATAGGAGTTCTTATAGGGTTTGTTAACACAATATACTAAACTGACTGCATTTGGGAAAGTTTCTTGTATAATCCATTCATTTCCATTAATTCCTCGTGGCTGCCACGCTCCACGATCTGCCCTCCATCTATCACCAAAATTTCATCTGCATGCTGGATGGTGCTCAACCGATGGGCAATGACAAGTGAAGTCCGATTGGCCATTAGTTTTGCCAGCGCTTCCTGGACCAATCGTTCCGATTCGGAATCCAGTGCTGAAGTGGCCTCATCCAGGATTAAAATAGCCGGGTTCTTTAAAACAGCTCTGGCAATGCTCAGGCGCTGTCGCTGTCCACCGGATAATTTAGCTCCCCTTTCCCCGATATTCGTTTGATAGCCCTCCTCCAACTTCATGATAAAATCATGTGCATTGGCAATGGTAGCGGCCTTTTCTACCTTCTCCATAGAAACCCCCTCCATCCCAAAAGCGATGTTTTGGTACACCGAATCATTAAAAAGAATGGATTCCTGGGTAACAATCCCCATGTGATGCCGCAGGTCTGAAATTTTCAGATATTTGATGTCTTGCCCGTCAATTTTTATCAATCCCTCTGTAGGATCATAAAACCGGGGCAGCAAATCCGCAAGCGTTGATTTTCCACCTCCTGAAGGACCGACCAGCGCGATGGTCTTTCCCTTTTTAAGTTCAAAATCTATTCCTTTCAATACTGGTGTTTCCTGATAGGCAAAACCCACATTTTGAAACACCACGCCCTCTCTAAACTGCGACAGGGATATGGCATCCGGAGCTTCCTGGATTTCTGGTTTTGCATCGACCACATCAAATATCCGTCTTGCCGAGGCTAAGCCCCGCTGAATACTGCTGAGTGCCCTCGATATTTCCTTCGCCGGATTCAGCACCTGCGTAAATAAAATGATGTAGGCAATGAACTCACTCGCGCTCAGGCTGGACGTGTTGGTTAAAACCAAATTACCTCCGTATAAGAGAATCCCCGCCACGACCGTTACGCCCAAAAATTGGCTGATCGGAGAGGCCAGTTCGTACTTTCGAGCCATGGATACGTTTACCCTGGCATAATAATCCGTCTCTGCCTCAAACTTCTGGTGAACAAATTTCCGGGCACCAAAGGCCTTTACCACCCGCATACCTCCAATGGTTTCGTCCAGAATATTGACGATTCTTCCCAGGGATTCCTGACTCTGCACGGCCGATTTTTTCAATCGTTTGGTTACATAACCAATGATTGCTCCGGAAACAGGAATCAGCAGGATGGTAAACAAGGTCAGTTGCACGGACATGAAAAATAATACGGCAAAATAGAGAATGACCGTTACGGGTTCCTTGAATACCACTCTCAGCGACTGCACAATGCTGTTTTCTACTTCCTGAATATCATTGGTCATCTTAGAAATGAGGTCTCCTTTCCTTTCCGTAGAAAAATACCCCAGGTGCATTCGGCTAACTGCAGTGAATATCCGAACGCGCATTCCCTGGATGATATCGGCTCTTACTTTGGCTAAAACCACGCCCGACAGGTAAGCAAAAAGGTTGCTCAGAAATACGGATACGACGATTATTACACATACGTATACCAGGGTGCCGAATTTGCCATAAGCGTTGGCTATCTCCAGGAAAAAATGGTTAAACAGGTGCATAAAATAATGAATGGAAAAGGAAAATTCCGGCTTTTCACTGTAGGCCTGCAACTCTTCCGGCCCCACTTGCTCAAAAATGACATCAAAAAGAGGCTTTAGCAGGGTGAAATTCAGCAGCCCAAATACAATCGCCAGAAACGCATATGCCACATATTGAGGGAAATACCGCCTGTAAGGTCGGGCATAGGCAAGTATACGCAGATAAGTTTCCATAAAAGCTTATTTCAATAAAGGGCGCAATTTACAATTTTTTACCGGGTATAGGACCTAGGGTATCTTCTACGCTTCCTAAAAATGTGGATCAAACCGGCTCCTATTCCATCGCAGAGCCAACTGGGAAAATACCGCATCTGAAGCAGGAAACACCCCCCCTGAATCCTGACGCAACGTTTGAGACAAATCCAGAAACAGATTGTGGCGAAGCATGTAGGAAGCCCTAAGGGTATACATGCGAGTATGCGTTTTCTCTCCTTGTCCAATGACATTTCCAAACAGGGAGGTACTATTGTCAAGTCTGCTTTTTAAAATATCTCCTCCGTAATTATCCGCAGGTGCCGGATCCTTTCCTTGCATCTGGAAGAGAAAAGTTCCGTTCACACTGAGTCTGGGCAAGGGCCGGTACCGGCCCAGTAGGATCAACTCCCGGAAATTGGCTCCCTGTGGATGAGTAAGGGGAATCCGGTAGTTGGTATATGACTGGTAATCAAACTTTTCCTGAAACGTATACGGTCGGGCCTGATTGTACTCCAGCTGCACATCCAGATTATCAATGCCCGCTACCGATACGTAGTTTAACCCAAGTTGGAATCCATGCTTGTTCCGGCTGGACCCCTTACCTGAAATACCGAAAAACTCATTAAAAACAAACTCGTCCAAAACAAATTGTCCATAGAGCTGCCATCCGTTAGCCGGATGCCATTTGAAATCCGTACCGACCATGACCTTATCCGGGGTGCCTAACTGATGCTCCACCCAGCGGTAAAAAATCAAGGGATTGAGGTAATTCCAATCCATCTGGTTGGCCATTACCGACTCGAATATACCCAGGTTAAATTTCTGGCTCAGATTAACTCCCAACCGGTGAAAGGAAAACCATTTTTGGGGGTACCGGCCATCTGTCGGGAAACCACCGGCGGTGAGGATATCTGCGGTAAGCTGCCCCCAGAGATTAGTGAAATTCACAGGGCCTATTTGGGTATTCAGTTTTAAAAAAACAAAGGGATTTGAAAAATCTGAAAGCACAAAAGAGCGGAACCCCTGTCCTATAAAATGGCTATCATGCCCAAAATGAACCTGAATATGCCGGGTGGCATTGAAATTAACCTGGCCCCGCGCCGAAAAAAAGCTATAGCCATTATCCCCGTACCGTTTCCAAAATCCCTGTTCGGGTATCGCCCCGTGTTGCTGAACGTATCGCTTGATCCAGGAAGGAAAAACCAAATCAGTGGTCGTAAGCAGGGTCTGAAATCCAATTTTTTTGTCAATGCTTCCTCTGACGGTGACCCCTCGGGTATTGCGGAATCGCAGATCATCCTCCCCTTGCTCTATTCCCCCCTGAAAATAAATCACCGGATTGATATGAACATCCCATGCATCATCTTTGTAGGAGTAAAAATCTGCAGGTCGCTGGTAAATTTTACGCCTTTCATTTTGTGGAGCGTAAGTAAGGGTATCTGAGGTATACTCCCAGCTATCCTGTAGCAGGTAAGAAATGGTAAAGGCATCAACTGAGCTTAGGGATCCGGCTGAATCCTGGTATTTTTGCAAAAAGTCCACTACCTCCTTTCTGTGGAAGGGCTTTACTCCGGTATGGAATTCTTTAGCAAAAAACCCCTGTTTGATTTCCAGGCGTTCGATAAGTTGATAATAATCCCGATCATAAGGCAGCAAGGGACTTTGGGCCTGAATTGCTGGCAATTGGAAAAATGCGAGGAAAAAACTAAAAAAAAGCACTCTCATAAAAGTAATCGTTTGGTTTACTACCTGGTTTCGACGGACAAAATCCTTCAAATCGAGCTCCCTCACAAGCAACTGATTAGCTGAATGGTTCGGTTTTGGCTTAAAATTAAGGAAGTATTTTATATTTGAAAGAGAATGTTTTGGAGAAAATTATAAAAAGGGGTAAATTTGTGCCTCAATTTGAAGAAGAAGAAAATAACAGGCTATACAATGAAAAAAGAAATTCATCCCAATTACAGAGAAGTAGTATTTCTTGATACTTCCAGCGATTATAAATTCATGACCAAATCCACCATCGAGACCGGTGAAACCATCACCTGGGAAGATGGCAACGATTATCCTCTGGTAAAAGTAGAGGTAAGTTCTGCTTCGCATCCTTTTTACACTGGTAAGAAAATGTTGCTGGATACTGCCGGACGGGTGGAGAAATTCAACAGAAGGTACAAGAAAAAATAATTATTTCAGGATATCGCCTGAGAATAAGTCTATCGGAAGCTTTATTCCGGTAGACTTTTTTATTTTTGTGGTATGGATCATATCATGTTGTTTGATGACCCCAGAAGCAGGGGCAATCTTTTGCCTTTTACTTTTACCCGACCGGTAGCGGACCTTCGGATTGGGATTTTAAAAATCAGCGAAAAGTGGCAACACCATTTGCAGGCAAAACAGGTAGGACACTTCACACAGGATTATTTGCAAACTAAATTTCCTGCCTTGACGGTTCCCTCCCTTTACCTAAACGGAGCCGTATGTCCCGATGAGGATTTGTTGGCCGCCGTGGTTGAGCTTAAAAACAACGAATCCCTCTGGCAACAGGACACCCTATTGGCGACCTATCTGGAAAAACCCGAGCAATTTCAGCCGGATCACCTGCCGAATAAGAAAAAAGTGCTTTTTGAGAAGGACGTTCGGGTGATCACCCGGAACTGGCATATTTTTCAATTCAATGGCAGTGAAATTCAGAAGGATTTTGACTTACTGACTAAAAGGCGGGTTTCCTGGGGAACAGACGACCCCCATACGCACCTCTATAACGAGCCCAATATCTTCATTGAAAAAGGAGCAAAGGTCAGGGCATCCGTTCTCAATGCCAGCAATGGCCCCATCTACATTGGAAAAAATGCTCAAATAATGGAAGGTTGTCTGATCCGGGGACCTTTCGCCCTAGGAGAGGGTGCTACGTTAAGCATGGGAGCCAAGATTCGGGAAAATACGACGGTAGGCCCTAAATGTAAAGTGGGTGGAGAGGTATCCAATGTAGTCTTCATGGGGCATAGCAACAAGGCCCACGATGGTTATATGGGCAATAGTGTGGTGGGAGAATGGTGTAATTTCGGTGCCAATACCGTCGTTTCAAACCTTAAAAACAATCACATGCCTGTCAAAGTATGGGATTATACCAAAGGTGGATTCGCCGACACAGGACTCCAGTTTTGTGGGTCCATGATAGCGGACCATGTTAAATTGGGTATTGGCACTACGCTGAACACCGGAACAATCATCGGGGTCGGAGCCAATTTATTTGGGGAGGGATTTCCCAGAAAGTTTGTTTCCTCCTTTGCCTGGGGAGGGTCCGCGGGCTTCAGCACATTCAAACTGATGCGGTTTGAGGAGACCGCGCAAAAAGCCATGGCATTTAAAGGAATGGAGTTTGATGAAAGCGAGCGATCCATCCTACAGCGGGTATTTGAACTTACCCGGCCTTACCGCATCTGGGACAAAGAATTTTAACTCAAAAAACCATGCTTTTTTCTTCGATTCCGGGACTTGGAGACACCAAGGAAAAACTCATCAATGCTATCAGAAATGATCACCTGGCCCATGCCTTATTATTTCACGGAAAAGAGGGCAGTGCCAATCTCTCCCTTGCATTGGCTCTTGCTACCTATATCAACTGCCAAGATCCGGGGGAATCCGATGCCTGCGGGAAGTGCCCCTCTTGCCTGAAAATGGAGAAATTGATTCATCCAGATGTCAATTTTGCGATCCCCCTTCCCGCTCCTCCCCAAAAAAAGGGCAAGGAAAAGGAAGAAAGCGAAGACAAGAAAGTCGACTATCTGGCTTCCTGGCGATCCTTTGTTCGTGAAAAAACCTATGGAAATTTCCAGGATTGGAATGCCCATTTGGGAATAAACAAGCCACTGAGTATTTCTAAGAGCACTGCTAAGGAAATTGTAAAAACCCTCTCTTTAAAATCATTCGAAGGGGGGTATAAAATGATGCTCATTTGGGCTCCGGAAACCATGAATTTATCTTCGGCAAATGCTTTGCTGAAAATTCTAGAGGAACCCCCAGCCAAAACCCTGTTTTTGATGATCAGTCAGCAACATGAAAACCTGCTGACAACCATCCTTTCCCGGACCCAGAAAATTCATGTAAGAAATTTCTCGGACGAGGAAATACAGCATTTCCTGGTAGAATCAGGCTTGTCAAACACCGTAGCTGCTCAACAAATTGCCCCGCTGGCAGATGGCAACATGCGCGAGGCGCTCTTGCTCTCCCAAAATGTGGAAGACAAGAACACCCTCCTATTCAGAGATTGGTTACGGGATTGCTATTCGGTGGATATTTCTTCGTTACTGCGGTTTTCAGAGCAAGTCAGTGCGTCCGGAAAAGAAGCCCAAAAATCGCTTATTTTGACGGGAGTAAATGTAATCAGAGAATCACTCCTAAACCGCGCCCAGTTACCGGACCTGATGCGAACCAATGATACGGACCGGGAGTTTATTGTGAAATTCAGCAGTACGGTTCTCAATGATGAAAAATTAACTAAAATCTACACCCTATTGAATGAGGCCCATTACCATTTGGAAAGAAATGCCAATTCAAAAATCCTGTTTTTAGACCTGGCATTTTCCCTCGCCAAAATAATCAAGTCTGCTTAAGGTAGAATCCACCGGGAAAAGTCTGGATTACCTGTGGAAAGGGTTATCTTTGAAGCAATGGAAAAATCAATAATTGGGAGAAAAGAAACGGTCCGGTTACCAGATTGGGAAATCGATAAAATCACTGCCAAGGTAGACACGGGAGCATACAATTGCACGATTCATGCCTCGGCAGTAAAGGAAATTCAGGAGCAGGGGCAAAACCTACTTGAGTTTATATTACTAGCCCCCGCTGCCCCAGGCTACACAGGAAAAACGATTCATGCCTCCAAATACAAAGTCAAGAAAGTAAAAAACTCCTTCGGTCAAATGGAAAAGCGCTATCTGGTCCTGACCACCCTTTCCTTGGGAGCCCGAACTTTTTCTGCTGCTTTTACCCTATCGGACCGCTCTAAAATGAAACATGCGGTATTACTCGGTAGAAAAATACTGAAGGGCAGGTTTTTGGTCGATGTGGAAAAAACATTTTTGGCCGGAGCACCCATTATTAAAGAAAAACAAACATGAAAATAGCAGTACTATCCCGAAACACCCAGTTGTACTCCACCAAACGGCTGGTCCAGGCCATTCGGGAAGCGGGGCATGAAGCCGCGGTAATCGATCACTCCGCCTGTGACCTGATCATTGAGCAAAACGGCCCATACATTCTGTACAAAGGTGAAAAGCTTACCGGGATCGATGCCATCATCCCCCGAATAGGAGCATCCGTCACTTTCTACGGAACAGCGGTGGTCCGGCAATTTGAATTAATGGGCGTTTTCTCAGCCGTAGAATCCCAGGCCATTGTACGGAGCAGGGATAAGTTAAGATCCCTGCAGATACTTTCCCGTGAAGGTTTGGGAATGCCCAAAACGGCCTTCACCAATTTTTCCAAAGGGGGCGAAAAACAACTGGTGGAAATGGTGGGCGGTGCACCCCTTATCATCAAGCTACTGGAAGGAACCCAGGGATTGGGAGTCGTTCTGGCCGAGACCAAAAAGGCGGGACAATCTGTCATTGAAGCTTTTCATGGACTCAAGGCCCGGATTATTGTGCAGGAATTCATCAAAGAAGCCAAAGGAGCGGATATACGTGCATTTATAGTGAATAACCGGGTCGTAGGTGCCATGAAGCGTCAGGGAGCGGAGGGGGAATTCCGATCCAATCTGCACCGGGGAGGAAAAGCAGAAGTAATTCGCCTCAGCAAAGCAGAAAGAACCGCCGCATTGAACGCCGCCAAAGCCCTGGGGCTATCCGTGGCCGGTGTGGACATGCTTCAATCAGACAGAGGCCCGCTAATATTGGAAGTCAATAGCTCGCCGGGTCTGGAAGGTATTGAAAAAGCAACCGGTATCGATATCGCAGGGAAAATTATTTCCTTCATCGAAACCTCCGTGGAGAAAAATTCCAGTAAACGAAAAACCGATCAATAATGAAACCCATTCGAATAGGAACGAGGGGTAGCAAGCTGGCCCTTTTTCAAGCGCACCATGTGGCTGATTTACTCCGTCAAAAGGGCCTTGCAACGGAAATTGTTATCATTGAAACCAAAGGAGATCAGGTCCTGGACGTGGCCATTTCCAAAATAGGCAGCAAAGGCGTCTTCACCGAAGAACTGGAAAATCAGCTGGCGGAAAACAAGATTGACATTGCAGTCCATAGTGCCAAAGACCTGCCCTCCCGCCTACCGGAAGGGTTTGACGTCATCGCTTTTACAGAAAGGGAAAAGGCAAACGACGTGATTCTCAGCCATAAAGAATTGCCCGATCTGGACAGCAAAGAACCGTTGCTGTTAGGCACCTCCTCTACGCGAAGAATCGCCACGCTCCGGTACTACTACCCTCATGTACGCACTACCGATATACGGGGAAATTTACAAACCCGTATAGCTAAAATGGAAAATGGTGTCTGTGACGGTCTGTTATTGGCCTACGCCGGTGTGCACCGCATGGGGTACGATGCCCTCATCCGGTCTGACCTGTCATTGGATCAATTTATTCCCGCAGTAGGACAAGGATGTATAGGAGTGGAGGCACACCAAAGCCTGACTCCTAAAATAAAAACGGCCATTTATGAAGCGGTGAATCATACTGCTACCGCCTTTTGCCTACAGGCCGAAAGGAGCTTTTTACGGGTATTGGAAGGAGGCTGCAGTATCCCTGCCTTTGCCCTGGCGGTCTGGGAAGGTTCCACCCTGCATATAAAAGGGGGACTATTACAGCTTGAAGGAAAAGAAAGGCTGTACGATTCGTTTCAAGGCAGCGAAAAGGATGCCGTTTCGATGGGGATTCAATTGGCCGAAAGCATTTTGGCAAAAGGTGGCGATAAATTGCTAAAAGAAATCAAACAGCAACTCCATGAATAAATCCCTACTCATTTTGGCTTTTAGCTTGCTTCTGGCTAGTTCCTGTGCGAGTGAAAAGGATTACCTGGTGACCATATCCACCGAATACGGAACCATGTATGCGATCCTCTACGATGAGACTCCTGCACATAAGGAAAATTTTCTTGATCTAGCTCGTTCGGGAAGGTACGATTCCACTCAATTTCATCGGGTAATCAATGATTTTATGATTCAGGGCGGAGACGTATTCACTCAGGAGGGATTGCCTCCGGATGATTGGTATACCTTACCAGCGGAACTCAACCCTTCACTCATCCATGAAAAAGGGAGTATTGCAGCTGCCCGGCAGGGAGACCGCATGAATCCGGAAAAAAGGTCCAGTGGTTGTCAGTTTTACCTGGTGGACGGAAAGGTTTACAGCGAAGAGGAACTGACCACTGACATTCCCAAACTTCAAAAGGCCTTTACTCAGTATTTGCAGCTAGATAGTAACGTGGAGTTGCGTGAGAACTACCGTCGATTATACCAAAATCAGGAAATTGACAGTTTAAATGCCCTAATGCTTTCAAAAAAAGTAGTGCTGGAACAATTTTTTAATGTAAATTTGGAGTTAGACAAACGAAAAAATCAGGTAGAAGCTTACACTACCGTTGGTGGCACTCCTCATCTGGATGACGGCTACACGGTCTTTGGGAAAGTAATCAAAGGGCTGGAAATAATGGAAAAAATTTCCGGGCTAGAAACAGCCCCTAATGACAAACCGATTACTCCTGTATATATGGATGTAAACGTTGAAATGGTTTCGAAGAAAAAAATTACCAGAGAATATGGATATAAATATCCTGAAGAGTGAAAAACCAAAGGTATTAATTACCGGAGCAAACGGATTGTTAGGGCAGAAAATTGTCAAAAAAATCCTGATTGACGGGAAATACGATGCTATCGCCACAGGTAGGGGTCCCTGCCGACTACCGAGTGAATGGGAAGGTTACGATTTTGAACAGATGGACATTACCAATAAAAAAGAGGTAATGGAGGTTTTTAAGATTTATGCTCCTCAGTATGTCATTCATGCCGCTTCCATGACGGACGTAGATCGCTGTGAGGTTAATCGCCACAGTTGTTTTGAACAAAACGTGACAGGTACCCAACATATTATTGAAGGAAGTAAGGCCTGTAAATCCCATTTAATATTCCTTTCTACGGACTTCATTTTTGATGGTAAAAACGGGCCTTATGACGAGGAAGACCAACCGAACCCTCTAAATTACTACGGAAAGACCAAGCTGGAAACCGAAAAACTGGTCCAAAACTATCCTTACAAATGGTCCATAGTCCGGACCAATCTGGTGTATGGTACGGCGCACGACATGAGCCGGTCCAATATTATTTTATGGGTAAAGAAAGGACTTGAACAACATAAAGTATTAGAATTAGTGGACGATCAATTCAGAACGCCTACGCTGGCGGAAGATCTCGCCGAAGGATGCCTACTAATGGCTGATAAAGGTGCCACAGGTATTTTTAACATATCCGGAGAAGAATTGCTCACCCCTTACGACATGGCGCTGATGACGGCGATGTTTTTTGGTTTGGATCTGGAGGGCATACAAAAAACAGACTCCTCCCATTTCGGCCAGGTGGCAGCCAGACCACTTCGTACCGGCCTGATCATTACCAAAGCAAAAGATATTCTGGGATTTCAGCCCAAAAGTTTTGAAGATGGAATTGGTATTCTGGCAAAACAAATTAAATTAGCCGATTACAAAACCTGATATTCTTTTTCTTTGAACACCTAACACACTTCCAATATTATGCAAAATTCTGGCAATAGCTCCTCCAGAGGACAATGGGGATCTACATTTGGTTTTATAATGGCTGCGGGAGGTTCGGCCGTGGGACTAGGAAACATTTGGCGATTCCCCTATATTACCGGGCAAAACGGAGGAGGGGCATTTGTCTTTGTCTACGTACTTTGTGTTTTATTGATCGGACTTCCGCTCTTGTTAAATGAAATAGCACTGGGCCGTAAGTCAGGAAAAAATCCGGTGGGTGCTATCAAGGGAACGGGAGGAAACCGTTTTTGGCAATCAGCTGGTGTGCTCTGCGTATTGGTCTGTTTTGCTGTACTAAGTTATTATTCCGTGATCGCTGGCTGGACCATCGGCTATATTTTTACGGAGCTCATTAATGTTCCAGTGGATTTTGAGGATTTTGTCCAAACCCCGCTGTACGTCATTCCCTTATGCATGGTTTTTATTTTGCTGACCATTTCTGTGGTTTTGGGAGGTATTTCAGGCGGTATCGAAAAAGCGGCTAAATTTTTAATGCCCGTTTTGTTTCTAATCATCGTATTGATAGCAGCTCGCGCCGTCACCCTTCCGGGAGCAGGGGCCGGGATCGAATACTACCTTTCACCAGACTTTACCAAAATCAACGGGAAAGTAATCCTTTCCGCCCTGGGCCAGGCATTTTTCAGCTTATCGGTAGGCTGGGGATTGATGATCACCTTCGGATCTTATTTGCCTAGAGACAGCAATGTCATTCAATCCTCCGGATGGATCGCCGGAATGGACAGCATGGTCGCACTCATGGGAGGGTTAATGATATTTCCGGCCCTATTTGCCCTTTTACCTGGGGTAAGCCCCGATGAAGGACCGGCATTGGTTTTCAATGTACTCCCACGGGTATTTGACCAGATTGAGCCGTTTGGCAATATCATCGGAGGCATGTTTTTCCTCTTATTACTCGTAGCAGCCTTGACCTCCAGCATTTCCATGCTGGAAGTGCCGGTGGCCTACTTTATTGATGAAAGGAACTGGTCACGGAAAAAAGCCACCTGGACCATTGGGATCGCCGCAATGGTATTAAGCATTCCGTCCTCTCTGGCGGCTGTAAAAGGAAATTTTTTCAACAAACTAGGCTTTAATTTTTTCGGGAGACAAATAGCCGGTTTCTTTGATCTGATGGACTTCTTTTTTGGGACGTTGGCTATTGTAGTGATTTGTCTGATGCTCAGCCTGTATACCGGATGGATCAAGAATGTAAAAGAATACGCCTCCGAAATCGCACAGGGATCTACCTTCTTTGTTGGCTTTCCCAGAAAAGCCTGGATTTTCTTTATCAGATGGATATGTCCCATTGTGATCCTTCTGGTCCTTTTGAACATGATTGGGATCTTTGGAGCACCTGGCGAAGGGGGATAAATCGGAACGATCGATATAAAAAATGGTAGCCACAAACATGGCTACCATTTTTTATTCCATAGATTATAAAAGGTATATACGCGTCAGAAACCTTACCAGGTTCTGGGATAATCGATGTTCGAAGAATCATCCGAAGATTCGGTAGAGGAGCTTTCCTTAAAAGATTCTCGCTCTGGTTTGGCTATTGGCTTAACTGGTACATCTTTTTTTCTGGCCGTTCTATCATCCAGCATGGAATATAATTCTTCCCGGCTTACCGAGTTAATTTTACTCGATTTTGAGGATTCTTCAACGGACTTGGCATCTACTACCTGAATACCGCTATTGATCTGAGCTCCTTTGTGGATAAAAATGGAACTGGTCGTAATGTTTCCAGAAACCTTGGCATCGGAATAGATGGTCGTTTCTCCTTTGATGTAAAGGTCCCCCATCACTTCTCCACTGATGCTGATCTCTTCCGCTATGATATCCCCGGTGATGGAAGCCTTTTCTCCGATCACTACTTTTTTATCCGTGCGGATACTTCCTACCAATATGCCATCTGCTCTGATGTCACTTTTGGAAATGATGTCCCCTGTAAGCTCAAACCCAAGTGACAATACCGTCACTTTTCCTGCATGAGGTTCTTCATTTTGTTGCTTATTGGATCCGAATTTCATAGGCTCAATAATCTTCTTTTTCTTGTTTAAATGTCGTGAGTATCGTTGAACTATTCCCCAGATCTAGTCCGACCGCTTTGTCTTTAGCACCTCCACCGATAGCGAGGCTATTATAACAATAGCCTATGGAAGCCATTTGTTCAGGTGCCTCCGGTACGTGTACATTTAACAAGCCATCAAATTCATCTCGGAATAAATTCACCAACTCAGCGTAATTGGCTCCGCCTCCTGCCAGGTAAAGATCGGCCGATTTTGAGAAATCGCTATCCGAAAAAGCCTTTCTTAATGAGGGGGAAATCACGTCATTGTAATATTGCGTAATTACCTGCTTGCGGAGCTCTCTTAAGTCCAAACGCTTCCTGTTCAGGATAATTGTTCCTTCACTAAAATATTGGTCAATTTGGTGTTCCGTTTTCAGATCCAGGTAATTATCTTTCTGCAGCTCCCGGGTGATGAGATTGATAGCGTAGCGAAGACCAAAGGTAGATACACTGGATCGCTGCACCAGCCCCCCTTCGGTGCTGAGTATGGCCTCCATGGTCCCGTAACCAAGACTGATCATAAAGAAGTTTTTCGGGGCATCCTGGAACTGTTGCCTTACGGCCATGCTACAACCTACGACCTCGGGGATCACCGCTACCCGGTCTACTTCTACGGCCATTTTCTTTCTACCTCCCCCTCCAAAAGTCTGCGTATCGTATTCTATAATGTGTTCATTTTCCAACAATCGATAGGCGTTTTCCTTAAAGACCTGAAAAGTCGAGAATGGAAATCCAGTAGTAACCGTAATGGGACTTCCAAGTTTTTGAGAGGCCAGCAAAAGACCTGCTTTTAAAAAGATCCGGTAGTCTATTTCATCCGGAGAACTATTGATATTTCGGTGTGGCGAAGTCCCCTCGGAAAGCGCCAGGTCTCCTACCAGGTATCCAATGTTATCGTGATAAATTTTTAGTCCGGACACCAAGTCCCTGGCCACATTTCTTAGCTCAAGGTTGCTACTTTCTAATACACTGGGGTACTTTAGTACTTCTATCATGGAAATTATTTTTATTCTTTTATCCTTTATAAAACAGTATTCCGTATTTGTTATCGTAAAATATTAAAAACTAGTGCCTAACAGGAATTATAGTTCCTGACTCATTCGCACAATCCAATCGGAAACAGGATGCCTCACAAACTTACTTATTTTTATCAATATTTAAAGAAAGCCAGGGACTAACCTTTTGTTTAAAGACAAATTAAAGGAACCTTGTGGAAATAACAAGCTACTTGTAAAAGTTTATGCCCATTATTTTGCATTTGGTAGAAAATGGCATCCTTTTTTGATTTCTGCTCCTTTTACCCAAAGGTATTTGGCAGAAATTAACCGTATCCTTTTGAATTTGTGTAGTTTTGTAGTCAGACTAATACACCCTTATTCATGAGACACTTCATGCAAACTTGTCTTACATGCTTCTTATTATCCCTTGTTTTGGTCAACGCGCAGGCACAGGAATTTTCCATCGGACCCAAATTGGGAATTTCCCAGGGAAACATTTCCGTTAGTGACAATAACTTCTCAAAGGGCAATGAAAAATTAGGTTACCACCTCGGTCTCTTTGCCAGACTCGGAGGAAACCGGATTTTTATCCAACCCGAAGTTCTCTACAGCAATACAGGAGGTGAATTTGAAGACATCCAAACGGGAAATACCGTAACATACTCTGCTAGTTTTGACCGAATAGACGTGCCATTAATGGGCGGGTTTAAGATCGCCCGATTCTTTCGCGTGCAGGCTGGCCCCGTGGTCACATTTATCCTTGATAGCGAATTGACTAGTGGAAATCCTTCGGTGCCGATTGATTCGGACCCAAACACGGCAACCTTAGGATACCAGGCAGGAATCGGCCTGGATATCGCCAACATGATCCTTGATTTTAAATACGAGGGAGCCCTGGCCAACCATGTGGATGCGATCGCCGGGCTTAATACCGACCAAAGGCAAAACCAACTAATCCTATCCCTGGGCATCCGCTTATTTTAAGTCGGCTCAGGGAAAGCTAGTTTTGCCCCACCTGATCCAGAAAATTACGAGGCTTCTGGTTCAAATTTCGAAATTGGCTCGGTGTCATCCCTGTGTGTTTTTTAAACTGCGCAGAAAAATGTTGCATACTGCTATAGCCCAGCTTCCAAGCCACCTCTGAAATATTATGGGCCTCATAACTGAGTAACTCCCTGGCCTTTTCTATTTTCAATTCAATGAAATAGTGTTCGATGGTAATTCCTTGCAGGCTACTGAAAAGCTGGCTTAACCGGGAATAACCCAGGCCCGTTTCCTGAGAAAGAATTTGGGAAAGTGGGGTATCCAATCCTTCATTTCCCTTTTCCAATAAGCGCAGTAAAGTTAATTTGACGGTTTCTACCCAGACGGTTTCCCTTGACTTTGCCAAAGCAAAACCCAAGGAGTTCAGCCGTTTCTCAAAGGCTTCAGCCAGTGGGTTTCCCAGGGGCGCTTTTAAAAGTACCAAGCCTAATTCCACCTTTTCAAAAACAAGGCCCATATCCCGGAGGATTTCTTCCACGGCCATGATGCAACGGGGACAGACCATGTTTTTAATTCGTATCTCTTGCATGCCTGATTAACAAGCACTGCTAAAAATAAATTTCAAAAAGGCCCTTTCCAAATACCGGGACACAACAAAAAAGGCTGTCTTGGGACAGCCTCTTTTTCTGTTAGTGGGTAATTCAATGCGCCTATCGGACTGAAAGAAAATTTCCAAATCCGCTGTTGTCTGAAATCTTGATAGAAATATCCTCTAATGAAGTGACGTTTTCAAATTTAAACTTCTTTCCAAAAGTCTCTCCGGTTATAGGTGCTTCGAAAACCAATCTTCCCTTATCAAATATCTCCAGCGTTTTTTCAACTCCGTTCAAATTTTTCAAAACCAAGGCCAGCGTCTTGCTATCCAATTCGGTTACCTTTGCGAAATAGGTTTTCTCCAGGCTTTTTGGTCCCAGGTTAACTTCAAAATCAGATAGTTTTCCTGATGAGGCATTGAAAACCTCGATTTGGTAGTTACCTAAATCCAATTTATTTAAGTCGTAATTTTTAAAGAAAACATTTTCAGACTCAATGACATCCCGGTAGATAATTCTGCTGGTTTCGTCTTTGATGGCTACTGTTACCTTCCCTTCCGGTATACCATTGTATTTTAATTGAAATCTTTTTTCCCCGATTTTCTCAAGGGTTACAATTGGATTCTCAACCGGTGCTGTAGCAAATACAGCGGTACTAAATGTGAAAGCGAGTAATGTTGCAATAATTAATCTCATGGTGTTAAATTTTTAAAGGTTTAGAAACTTTTAAAACCTCTTCCCGGGATCCTCCCGAAAAATTTTTGTTTGAGGCTAATTATTTTGGGTAGGCAATTGATTTACTTACGTAAGTATGACACAAATGTAAACAAGGGGATGTTACGTTGCAAATAATTCAATGATAATATTAAATAATTAACTATTACATAATATTATCTGTTAAATATTATGTAATCAAAAATCAGAAACAGGAATCGGTATCGTTTCCAAATTCGTTTTACCTTAAAATTTAAAGGTACAACTGATTAAAAAACAAAATAAAATTTTTTTTAGATTTGTTAACAAACGAATTTTAGAATAAAAAATAGGTAATGTCTGGAAATTGCAACGATTTCAAATTAATTACTTGAATTTCAATCGGTAAAAAATATTGTAATCCCTTTCTATAGCTGGCGCTAAATTATCATTGACATAAACCAACCCATTTTCATCCGCTAAATCCAAGGCTCCATGCACGGGTAGACCATCCAGCACCCCTGCCTGATTCCCTTCCACAACCCATAGATAATAGGGTTTACTAAACGTTTCCATGGCCTCCCTGTAGGCCGGGCTGTTATAATATTGCTCCGAGGAAGCACGGAGCTCGTTTACAATATCTTCGGGAATTCTTGTTTTGAATTCAACCAATAGGTTTTCCCCCACATACCGCAAATCGGTAAAGCCAGGGTAACTACTATACCCATTCACCCCGGATAGCTGCTCGGGTATTTTTTCGGGCCGGTAGCGATGCCTGAGCTGGGTTACATGCCTCAGTTCAGGTACCTCCCCGGAATAATCGTACACAAACAATTGGTTTCCGAAGACGGGAAGCAAGGCCAATTCCTGCTTACCGCGATGAAAGGCAACGATCGGCTGGCTTTGTCCCACCATTTTGTGTGATTTTTTGGGTTCCCATTCATCAGGATAGGTTTCCAGCAACTCCAACACCCCATTATCCACTCCATAAGCAAAAACTGTTTTTACGCGATCATAGTACTCGGCGGTTTGTCTCGCTTCTTCGCCAATAGAATCAGGATTAAACAAATTCTGCTCCTGCCCAATAAGCATCCTGGCTCCATCTTTGGTGAAACCTGTAAATAAGGTACGGTAACTGTACATGGACATGGCATAGATAGCTATGTGAATAGGGTCCAGTATTTTTAATTTGTTTCCGCTCATATCGTATACATGGTACCCATTAAAGAGGCCTTGTGCGACCCATTCCGCTTCATTCAAAAAGCCATAGCCGAAGGCACCATTTGCACCCAGACCATCCGGCCCTTCATTCAATATCTCAAACGTCTTCAAAATTTCCCCGTCCCCAGCTACCAAATACGGTTTTCTACTTTTATTCCCTCGCATGAGAAATTTGTCACCCTCTTCCAGGTAATCATCAATTACCAGAGGTTCCAGCTCATCTACGATAATGCTATCCACCACTTCAAGAAATAGCTTTTGCTGGGGACCACCAGTTTCTGAAGACGTGTTATCATTGCAGGAAAAAAGGCCCGGTATGAACAATAAAAGAATGCTAAGGTATTTCATTTGGCAGCAGGTTAAGAAATGCACCATCAAGTTTAGGATAATTATTTTGTTTTCCACAAGAAAACCGGCAGGGCAAGAAAAACCCCAACCATGCTAAAAACCAGGCCGCCAATGGTACCGATGGCCAGGGAAAACCAAAATATCTCATTCTGCCCTTCCATCACAAAGGGAATCAGCCCGAAACAAGTGGATAAAATCGTCAGCAATATAGGGGTAGCCTTCCCTGCCACGGCTTTCAATACATTACGATTATAGTGATTCCCCTCCCGGTTATTCAGGTCATTGACGATAAAAATGGCCGCATTGACCGCCAGACCACCCAGCATCACAAATGCCGCATATCCGCCTTGGTCAAAATAAAAATCAAATAGCGAAAAAATCAGAAATAACCCAATAAAGGAGACCGGAATAATAAAGATAATATACAGCGGCTGTTTGAAGTTTTCGAAGAGGATCGAACAGATGACAAAGATGCCAGCGATCAAAACCAACAGCAACCCATACTGCCTTTTGGCCTGATCGTAATTCCAGCTATAAGTCTGTCTGCTTGCCGAATACCCAATAGGCATACCGGCTTTCATTTCATCAAGTACTTCATCCAGGTATTCTCCCCCAAACTTCGCCGATCCCATATACTCAAAGGAAACCAGCCGAATGTATTGGCGGTCTTCTTTATGAAGGGCATTGGTAGTAAATTCTTTTTCTAAGGAACCCACGCCAGATACTTTGACGATTCGGTCTTCGCCGGTAATAAGGCTGCTGTTCTCCAGATCAAAACGGGAAAACCGGGAAGATTGCTTTTCCCTTACCACCATACCGTATCGGTCATCGTCAACTTCCAGGAACAGGGATGGTTGCTCGTGAAGCGACATGTCCTGAAGCGCATTGACAATCTCGTATTGGTTGGAACCGGATAGTGCCAGTTGCTGCTGATCAAATTCCAGCACGTACTCTTCGGTTTTCTGCTCACCCCAGCTAAGCCGTTCATTCGTATTCACTTCCTGGATCCGGCGGTGAGAAAGAAGCTTTGAAGCCAAAACTTCTGCCTGCTTTTCCAGTTCAGTGTAATTATAGCCCCTCAATTCCGCCCGGAAAGAGGGGATGCCCTCTCCACCCGGTCCAGTGTAAAACCCTTGTCCCACCCCATAAATATTCCATCGTACCCCACTCCAGTCGGTGGATTTCATGGCCAGTTTTCCTTTCAGCCTGTAGGGAAGGGCTGACGTTTCATACGCTTCCTTAAAGGTGATTTCTATGCGGGCATTTTGTCCGGAATTGACGGTGGTCACAAATTTATCAATCCCCTCCACGCCTTTCAGGTAGGCTTCAAATTCCCGGATGATAAAATCCATTTGTTCCAGGGTATTTCCAAAGGCCAAATGGGCATTTACATAAAGTCTGGTACGCTCCGCCTCCCGGTAAGATGACTTCTCAAAAACCCCGCGAACGAACATCCTCATGGATCCACCCAGTGCCTTGTCTACATAGGGCCGCATCGTCTCTTGATAGTACGTGCTCCCAATGCTGCTATTATACCATTCCTGACCTTCCCATTTTGCCGGCATGTAAAAAACAGGTAGCCCAAATAGAAGGACGAGTCCGACTACAAAGGCTTTTCGGTGCCTTGCCAAAAAAGTGACAGTTCGGGCATATACCAGCATTCCCCTACTCCTTCTTCTCAGTTGATATAGGGTCAGTTTCCGACCCTTCCCCGAACTTCCTTTAAAAAGAAGGCTGTACACTGCCGGTGTAAATAGCAGTGCGATAAGCAATGAAACGCCCAGCATGACGGCGACCACAATGGAGAAGTCACCCAGGTTTTTTCGATCGTCTTCCGGTAGCAGAAATACCATTAGCAAAGCAGCAATGGTGGTAAGTGACGCGGCCAGCAAAGCCAAAAACACCCTCCTGTTTTTGTGTTTGTGCAGATGGTCGATCATAATAATGGCATTGTCCACAATCAACCCAAAAGAAATGGTCAGTCCTGCCAGGGAATACAGGTGTATGTCCGTTCCCAGGGCATAGAGAATGATGGCGGTCAGGCTGACATTTACAATAATACCCAAAAACAGGGTGATTAAATACCGCAGGTTTCGGTTGATCAAAAATATGAATAAGATCAGGATCAGGATGGACAGTCCGGAACGCTTGTAAATTTTCTGAAGTTCTTTTTCTAAAAACGAGGTGTCATCAAACTCCAGCCGCACATCAAACCCTTCCGGCAATTGACTTTTTGTGGTAGCGATGGTTTCCCGAATCTTATCCGCCACCAATACTTTGTTTACCCCATCCCTGCTATTGATGGTCAAACTCACCGAATTGTTACCATTGATTCGATAATAGCGCTGAGGAGCGGCCTCTTCCAATGTCAGGATGGCAACGTCCTTTAAGTACAATTCCTTCCCGCCCAGTCTACCTATAAGTAAATTCTCCAAGTTTGCCAGGGATACCAGGGACCGGTCAATTTCCAAAAACAAGGATTCACCGGAAACATTCATCGCCAGTCCGGGGAAGTTTCTGCCGAAGGAACTGCGTAACTTGTTTTCCAGGGTTGACCTTGAAAGTTTCAGGCTCTGAAGTTTTTGGATGTCATAGATTACGTATAGGTACAGGTCATTCGCCCCCCTTACTTCCATTTCCTCCACTTCCTCAATTTTATTTAATGCCGAGACCAGGATATCCTCCGTAATCTTTCTTATTTCGAAGGATGCAAAGGGGCCATTGATACTATACGTCAAGATCGGCCGCTTTTCCTGTATGTCTCTTTGGGCAGACTGCGTAATAGTCGGATAGCTGACCTTACTATCCAGTGAGGGATATACCTGTCGTATCAATGCCGACACTTCAAATTTCTTGTATTCCATATCCGTGCGCTTGTCAAAACGCAACTGTATGGAGCCTTGATTGTAATTGGATACGGAAGTTGTTTTCTTTAATTCTGACAACTGAGAAAGCACCCCTTCCAATGGAGACGTAGCCAGCTTTTCCACCAATTCCGGAGCGGCACTGCGCACTGAAAACCCAATATTCAACACGGTTTCCTTTTCCCGGGGATTAAGATCCACCGACAACCGGGGAACCAGTGCAAATCCAATGATTGCCATCACGAAAAAAACAATTACTAAGCGGAAAGGTGTCATTGGTTTGGGGTTCTTAGTATCGGGATTTGACTGGCACTTTCCAAACAGGAAAAAACCAACCCTTTAGCCGGGGAACGCAAACACAGTCGATTTGAAAGCGAAATAGACATCTAGGGTTCTAATGGTTAATAAACAAAACCAATCAACACCTATAAAACTAAATAAATAATATAGAAAAACAAAAATGATCCGTTTTTTATGTAGTTCAGCAGATCTTTTTTCATAAGGCACTATTAAAGCGAACTAACTGGGACCGAAATTTAAAAAAAGGCAACTATCTTTTGACGAATAGTTGCCTTCTACTACGATATCGTTTAATCTACTTAGAATTATTTCGCATAATTTACCGATCGCATTTCCCGGATAACGGTAATCTTAATCTGTCCCGGGTACTGCATCTCTTTTTCGATTTTTTGAGAAATTTCGAAGGACAAGCGGCCTGCCGTGGTATCGTCTACATTGTCTGCATCCACGAGCACCCGCAATTCCCTGCCTGCCTGCATGGCAAAACATTTATTAACCCCTTCAAAGCTCAGGGCCAGGTCCTCCAGGTCTTTGAGTCGTTTGATGTAGCTGTCCATGATTTCCCTTCGTGCCCCTGGTCTGGAACCGGAGATCGCATCGCAGGCTTGTACGATGGGTGAAAGCATGGAGGTCATTTCGATCTCGTCATGATGCGCACCGATCGCATTGATCACTTCAGGATGCTCTTTGTGTTTTTTTGCCAACTCCATGCCCAAAATGGCATGGGGAAGCTCCGCTTCCTCCGGGTATACCTTTCCGATATCGTGAAGCAAACCGGCTCTCTTTGCGAGCTTGGCGTTGATTCCCATTTCTGCTGCCATGGTGGCGCAGAGTTTGGCCACTTCCCTCGAATGCTGCAGCAGGTTCTGCCCGTAAGAGGATCTGAAACGCATTCTTCCGACCATTTTGATCAATTCGGGATGCAACCCATGGATCCCCAGATCAATACAGGTGCGCTCGCCGATCTCGATAATTTCTTCATCGATATTTTTCTCCGTCTTAGCGACTACCTCTTCTATCCGGGCTGGGTGAATCCTTCCATCCTGTACCAGTCGGTGCAGGGACAATCGTGCCACTTCCCTTCTTACCGGATCAAAGCCGGAAATGATAATGGCCTCGGGGGTGTCGTCTACGACGATCTCTACTCCGGTAGCTGCTTCCAGGGCCCGGATATTTCTGCCTTCCCTACCAATAATTTTCCCTTTTACGTCGTCGCTCTCAATATTGAATACCGACACGCAATTTTCGATGGCGTGTTCGGTAGCCGTTCGCTGAATGGTATCGAGAACGATCTTCTTGGCCTGTTTGGTGGCGCTGAGTTTGGCCTGATCCAATATGTCCTTAATATGAGAAGACGCTTTCGTGGCGGCTTCATCCTTCAGCATCTCTATCAATTGTTCCCGGGCCTCTTCGCGCGTCAGGAGTGCCACTTTCTCCAGGTCAGTAATCCGCTGCTGGGTCACCTTGTCTAATTCATCTTTTCTAATCTGCACCGCATGTAATTGCGCACTTAGGTTTTCTTTTTTGCTATCCAGTTCGGCTTCCTTGCGCTTAAGCTGCTCCATTTCTTTGGAAAGAATCTGTTCCCGCTGCTTCAGCTTGTTTTCATTGGTAATAAGGATGTTTTTCTTTTTCCCTACTTCTTCTTCAAATTCAGACTTGAGCCGAAGGTATTTTTCTTTCGCCTCCAGAATCTTATCTTTCTTCAGCCCCTCTGCCGTAATTTCTGCCTCTCTTAAAACGCTTTTCGCTTTTTCTTTTGCTTCTGCCTCTATCTTCTTGCTATTATTTTTTATAAAAAATCCAGCAAGAAAGGCTCCCAGCAAAATGCCGACGGCTCCTGATAAAATGATGTATAACGAAAATCCCATAGATATAGTTGAGTTTATCTACCGAAAAAAAATACACTGCTGCTGTATTGGGACTTGACGGACTATAGGTTAGAGTAAAGCATCCAGACGTTGATTGACCTGTGATACCACGTTTTTGACCTGCTCGCTTTCATTACTTTGAGTTTCGTTTAGCTCCATGGATTCCACCATGCAATCAAACGACACCATCGCAAGCAGGTCCTGTCGGTCCTCCAGGCCAAACTCTTCCCTGTACTTTTTAATTTTATCGTTAATCAACTTCCCCACCCGCCTGATTCGGGCTTCTTCATCAGCCTTCACCTTCATTGGATATTCTCTATCTCCAATTTTTATTCTAATTGAAAGTGTATCCATATTATTCAGACAGGTAAGTGATAATCTTATCGATTTCTTTTATATAGCTATCAATTCTCCCCTTCAATTCAGCAGACGCTTTATTTTCTACCGGTATGTTTCTTACAATTTTACTAATTTTAATTTGATTTTTAAAATCTTCGAGTGCTTCTTCCTGATCCGACAGTTTCTTTTGATAGGACAAAAGTTGATTTTTGAGGGCAGAATTTTCCTGTTCGAGCAGCCTGACCTTCTGTTCGACCTGTTCTGTCAGCCTTTCCAGCTTCTGAAGCTCCTCAAAATCCTTCATTTTATTTTCTGATCAATGCCCCTGCATTTTTTTCAAAGGCAGCCATTAATTTATTCATGGTCTTATCAATCATTTTATCCGTCAGGGTCTGTTGATCGTCCTGAAGGTAAAAACTCAACGCATAGGCCTTTTGATTGGATTCCACTTTATCTCCTTTGTACACATCAAAAACGTCGATTCGCTTCAGCAGCTTTCCTCCCACCTTATTCGCTATCTGCCGAAGTTCCTCAAAACTAACCTGCTGATCAATCACCAATGAAAGATCCCTTCTTACTTCGGGATACCTCGATATCTCCTTGAATTTTTCCTGCGCCTTAGCCACTCGAACCAAGCTGTCCCAATCCAGCTCGGCATAAAACACGCCTTGTTTTACAGATGCCTGTCTTGCTACTGCTGGGCTCAAAAGTCCGATTTTCCCAATCTCCTGCTGCTTGTTCTTCAATACCAGCCCATAGGTAAAGGGTTCTTCTTCAACCATTTCCACCTCCGGAAGCGATATGTTTAGCTTGGTCAATAGTGCTTCTACCACCGCATACAGTTCCGGAAAGCCCACCTCGTTTACCGGATGGATCCAGTTTTCCTTGTTGGAATTTCCGGTTAGAAAAAGGGAAAGTCGCTTCCCTTCCGTATATCCGTTTGCCTTTTTGAAATAAACGGTCCCAAACTCAAATAATTTTAAATCCTTTTGACGCCGGTTGATATTGTGTGCCAATACTTCCAATCCTGTGTACAGGAGTGTTTGCCGTAGCACATCCAGATCTTCACTTAGTTTGTTCAGAATCACCACATCTTCTTCAGCGTTTAGGAAGCCGCTTGCCATTGAATAAGCAGCGCTAGTCAGAGAATTGGTAATGATTTCGTTGTATCCCATGCCCGCAAGGGCTTCCGAAACCCGGTACTGCAGCTTGTTCCGGTCTTTTTCCGGATGCTCCGCCAGGTATTCCGACTGGTAATTTTCTTCCAAAGGAATGGAGTCAAACCCGTAGATTCTTAAGATTTCCTCAATGACATCCGCCTCCCGGGTAACATCCACCCGATAAGGGGGCACCAATGCCTGAAACCCCTCCGCTGTCTCCTGCTCCACTCGGATATCCAGTGATTCAAGGATGGTTTTGATTTCGCTCCGGTCGATCACTGCTCCGATTAGCCGGTCTACATGGCGGTATTTTACCGGAATCCGGACATCTGCTACCGGCTCAGGATAGTAGTCCACTATGCCGGAACTGACTTCTCCTCCTGTCAACTCGCATATCAGCATGGCCGCTCTTTGTAATGCAAAAACCGGCATGTTCGGGTCGGTTCCTCGCTCGAATCGAAAGGAAGCGTCTGTCTTTATTCCATGATGCTGCGCACCTTTTCGGATCACATCTGCTCCAAAGCAGGCACTTTCCAAAAACAAAGTGGTGGTGCTATCTGAAACGCCGGAATGCTGCCCTCCGAGAATTCCCGCCATGCAAAGCCCCCCCTCGCTGTCGCAAATCATAAGCTCTTCTCCTGTCAGCATTCTTTCCTTACCGTCCAGGGTGGTGAAAGTCGTCCCTTTTGGCAATTTCCTGACCTGTATTTCGCTTCCATTTATTTTATCAGCATCAAAGCCATGAAGCGGTTGCCCCAGATCGTGCAAGATGAAGTTGGTAATGTCTACGATTACATTTATAGGTTCCAAATCGAGGGCTTTCAAGTAGTCTTGCAACCACTTCGGAGAAGGAGTTGCCTTCACCCCGCTGATCGTAAGTCCTGCATACCGGGGACAATCCTTTTGGTCTTCAACAGTCACCTTAAAAGCGCGGTCTTCACGAGCTACGGAAAATCCGGACAGGTCCGGCATAGTGAGCTCCTTGCGCAACAATGCTTTCAAGTCCCTGGCTACTCCCAAATGAGAGGCTGCATCTGCCCGGTTGGGCGTAAGTCCGATTTCCAGTACTTTCGATTCGCTAATTTCGAAAAGAGGAGCTACCGGACTCCCGTTAGGAAAATCCGTGTCCAACACCAGAATCCCCTCGTGACTGGCCCCTAATCCCAACTCATCCTCTGCACAAATCATCCCTTCGGAAACTTCCCCACGGATTTTAGCTTTCTTAATTTCAAAGGATCCACCCTCTTTGGGATAAAGCGTGGTCCCAACGGTAGCGACAGGAACTTTTTGCCCTTTGGCTACATTCGGTGCACCACATACAATGGGCAGCATTCGATCTCCTACATCCACCAGGGTAAGGCTAAGTTTGTCGGCATTCGGGTGTGGTTCACAACTGATTACTTCCCCGACCACAATTCCTTTCAAGCTTCCCTTAACGGATTCATAGCTTGCGATGCCCTCCACCTCCAGGCCAGAGGCTGTCAGTAGATCAGCAATTTCTTCCGGAGATTGGTCAAAAGGTATGTAATCTTTGAGTCTATTGATCGAAATTTTCATTTTTGTAGTTTTGACTAAATGACAAATTTACGATAATTGGCCTCTACTGAAAGGTTATTTATCGTAATTTTTCTCCCCGGCCCGGATCGGTATTTCGAGAATATTTTCCCGGGGAGGAATGGGACAGGCAAAATCAGGATTATAGGCGCAATAGGGGTTATAAGCCAGATTAAAGTCTATTGTAATAGAGGATTGCCCATCCTGCCGTAGGTTCAGATAGCGTCCGCCCCCATAGGTCTCATCGGCGGAAGTTTCGTCCGCAAAGGCCAGAAAAAAATTCCTTCGATCCATTTCATCTTCTGCCTGCAGCAATAGTAACCTGAGCGGCTCTCCCTTCAGGTCGAAAACGGCAAAGGAATGCCGAATGTACCGTTCCACGCTTCCGTCCGTCATGGGAACCTCCATTATGTTTCTATTGGCAACAGGCTCCATCCTTGCCCGCACCTTATAGTCCGGATCAATGGGATAAAAATCCAGTGAATCCAATTCGTCTTTTTGTTCATCCGTTAGGGGAGACTCCAAATTATACTTGAGATATTTAAATTGGCGTTCTCTTTCTGCCTCAATGGTATTTCGGTAAAGTTCCGGATCCTCCGTGCCGGTAAAGGTATACACCAGGGACGCGGTAATCACCAGGGCTACGATGGCCCAAAATAGGTTTTTCTTATTCATAGGGAATTAAATCATGCCTTCATCTGCAAAGCTAAAATAGCCAACATCTGTGAAAATAATATGATCCAGAACAGGAAGCTCCAGGTTTTTACCGACCAGGCAAAGCTTTTTAGTAAGGCCAATATCTGCCGCAGAGGGCTTAAGATTGCCTGAGGGATGATTATGAACCAAAATCAAGGCATTCGCCAACTGCTCAATTCCAAATTTAAAAATCAATTTTGGATCGGCAATGGTTGCTGAAGTCCCTCCCTGGCTAATTAGCTGTTTTTTAATGACAAAGTTGCTACGATTTAGAAAAAGAACATAAAAATATTCTACCGATTCATCCTGCATCTCCTGGCGCATCAGCCGGTAGACATCTGCGGATGAGGTAATCTTTGCTTTTTTCTGGGGTTCAGCATCTTTTCGGCGTCTCCCCAATTCCAGTGCACTGACGATACTGATAGCCTTAGCTTCCCCGATTCCCTTAAACTTCTTCAGGTCATTGACGGATAGTTTTGCCAATTGGGCAAGATCATGGTCGACACTTTTGAGAATATGCCTGGAAAGGTCTACCGCACTAAGGTGCTGGGTACCCGAACCAATCAAAATGGCAATCAATTCCGCATCCGATAGCTGTGCCTTTCCCCGTAGAAGTAACTTCTCACGAGGACGATCTTCTTCCGCAAGGGCGGAAATACGTATCGACTGGTACTCTTCCATGGTAAAAAATAAGTGGATAAGGGTTGCCCTGTCTGCCTCCTAAATTCATCGCCATTTCAATCTAAGGAATACTTTTAAAAAAATTAACAAAATAGCACAAAAAAACCCTCCCGAATTCTCAGGAGGGCATTACTTTCTTCAAAAAACGCGCTTTTTAAATAGCGTTTACAAGCTTTGTTAACTTCGACTTTTTGTTGGCCGCATTGTTTTTATGGATGACATTTTTCTTCGCCAGCTTATCGAGCATGGAAGTAACCTGCTTCAACAATTCCTGCGCCTCTGATTTGTCTTCGGTGTTTCTCAATTTTTTGATAAACGTCCGGGTGGTTTTGGCCTGATACCTATTCCTCAATCTTTTGGCTTCATTTGCACGAATTCTCTTTAAAGCCGATTTGTGATTTGCCATATGCTATATGATTAACTTTTAGTCCTAGTTCTTTATGGATCGCAAATTTAAGCGTTTAATTTTTAATTGCAAAACTTTTATCTAAATATGGACCTGAAATGGTTGTCTATTTTAGGCGATTTTTTGTAAATTCATTCAGCAATAATTAATCTGATGATGAGAATCGTGTTTCTACTCATGGTTTTGCTATTTTCCTCCACACCGCTTCAGGCATGGGGGTTTTATGCCCACAAACTGATCAACAGTCAAGCCATTTTTTCGCTACCACCTGAACTGATGGTGTTTTTCAAACCGCACCAGGGATACTTACGGGAAAAGGCGGTAAACCCGGACCGCAGACGGTATGCCGTCAAGGGGGAAGCTGAAAAACATTTCATAGACCTGGATGTGTACGGCGACAGCGCCCTTCAGATCTTACCCCAGTACTGGCCGGAGGCGGTAGCCCTTATAGGGGAAGACAGCCTTCGCCAATCCGGCATCGCTCCCTGGAGTACTTACCTGACATTCTTACAATTGGTCCGGGCTTTTGAGCAAAAAGATACGGAAGTCATTCTTCGCCTGGCAGCGGATTTAGGGCATTACCTGGGCGATATTCACGTTCCGCTGCATACCACCAAAAATTACAACGGACAATTCACGGGCCAATATGGAATTCATGGATTTTGGGAGTCAAGGCTACCGGAACTCTATGCCGAAAGCTACAATTTCTTTGTAGGAAAAGCCGAATATATCTCCGACCCTCAGCAAGTGATCTGGCGCACGATTGCCCAATCGCATGCCGCCCTGGACTCTGTACTGGGTTTTGAGGCGATGCTAAACGATCGATTTCCAGCCGATAAAAAATACAGCTTCGAAGAACGAGGCGGCATCAATACCCGAGTATATTCCCGGGCTTTCAGCGAGGCCTATCATCGGATGCTGGCTGGTCAGGTGGAGAGGCAAATGCGGCAAACCATCAAACTCATTGCTGATTTTTGGTATTCCGCCTGGATTCTAGCCGGCCAGCCTGACTTCGGAAAGGATGCTCCTTTTATAGAGCAGGACCCTGAGGAAAGCGATAGCATCTTTATTCCGAAGGGACCATCTCTAAAAGTCTGGCAACATGAAACCAGCCTTACGAGTCCACCAAAACGTTTTTGGAAGAATTCAGGTAGGTATGTATACTGCGGGCCAGCCTTTCGAAAGTATTTCGAAAGACGTCCTCGTTTTCTTCCAGCAGCGTGACTCTGAATCCCCTCAAGTCCGAACAAAAGGAACTGACCGGAACCACGCAAATTCTTTCCGCCGCCAGCAAATTGTACACAAATCGTTTGTCATGAGGCATCTCCTTTTCCTGAAGCCACAGGTCCAGGTACTTTTTAACGCGCTCATCCTGAATGGGTAAATACTGTTGGTGATCCAATACGCCTTCCTCAAAGATGACCGTATTGTAAAAAGCCCCTTTGGTTTTATTAAACTTAATCCCGCTGACTGCTCCCAATACTTCCTCCAAAATACGGCTTCGGGTACCGATGGCGGCGTTGGCCGTTTTCCGGTACTCCTGATAGGCCGGATGGCTCATGATTTTGGGAATGGCAAGCTGAGGAAGGGTAGTAGAACAAACCTCGATCATTTTTGCATTCTCCAAAGTAGTACAAAGCTTGGAAAATTCTTCTGAAGTATGCTGATTATAAAACTCCATCCACCCACAGCGGGACCCGGGCCAGGGAAACTCCTTGGAAATACCTTTCAGGGAAATCCCGGGAAGGTCATCGCCCAGAATCTCGGCCAGGCTGATGGCTTTATATCCGTTATAGGTGATGTTTTGGTAAATTTCATCTGCGATCAGCAACAAATTGAATTCCCGTGCTAATTCCACAAACCGATCCAACACTTCTCTTGGATAGACCATCCCGGTTGGATTGTCGGGGTTTATGATCAGAATACCTACTATCGAAGAGTTGTACTTTACCTTATTATACAAATCCTCCATATCTGGGTACCAATTATTATCCGGGTCCAGGTTATAGGTGAGTGGACGGGTATTGGCATGCGCTGCCTCTGCGGAGCTGTGTGTAGAATAGGCAGGGGATGGACCAATAATTCGGGCCGTTGGAATCAGAAATTGATAGAGCTTTGCGATCCCATCTCCGAGGCCATTAAAAAACAAGATGTCTTCAGGGCCAATCTTAACGCCTCCTTTTTGATTGTTCAGACCCGCCAAAAATGTTCGCGTGGCCATCATTCCTTTGCTATCTGCGTAGCCGTACGAATGATCGTCCTGAACCAAATCCGCGACAATTTCTTTCATCCATTCCGGAATGGTATTGTGTTTCTGAATGGGGTCCCCAATATTCTCCCAAGTGATGGAATACCCCAGATCTTCGATCATCCGTGCTTTTTTAACGATGCCCCTGATCTCGTAATTCAGTTCTCCAGCGCCCGGACGCAATAGCAATTGTCTCATCATAATTTCCCGCAATGGTGCTAAACAGACACAAAGAAACAAAAAAGCAAAACAACCTGTACGGGAAAATAAAAAAAAGAGGGGAAACCGAATGGTTTCTCCCCCTATTTACCTTCCTGAGAATCTTTTCTCGAAGTTTCGTATCAGAATCGAAATTTTGCAAACCTGATAGGCTTTCAAAGCTTGACCTCCCGTTCCCCGGGCAACGGGGAATTTACTTCAGTTTTTTGTATTTGATCCGCTTCGGCATCACATCGCCCAATCGCTTCTTTTTATTTTCTTCATATTCAGAGAAGTTCCCTTCAAACCAATACACGGAACTATCTCCCTCAAATGACAGAATATGGGTACAAATTCTGTCCAAAAACCAACGGTCGTGGGAAATGATGACGGCACAGCCTCCAAAATTTTCCAGGGCTTCTTCCAGGGATCGCAGGGTATTCACGTCCAGGTCATTGGTAGGCTCATCCAAAAGCAGGAGGTTGCCTCCTTTTTTTAGCGTCATGGCGAGGTGCACCCGGTTTCTTTCGCCTCCGGATAGTACCCCTACTTTCTTTTCCTGATCGGCCCCGCCAAAATTAAACCGACTGACGTATGCCCGTCCATTGATTTCCTTATTACCCAGGGGGATAAATTCATTACCATCCGTGATGGTCTCATAAACGGACTTCTTCGGATCCAGATCATCGTGTTCTTGATCCACATAGGCGATCTCTACGGTTTCTCCTATTTCAAAATGACCGGCATCGGGTTTTTCTTTACCGGTAATCATATTGAATAAGGTGGACTTTCCGGCTCCATTGGGGCCAATTACGCCCACGATGCCCCCCTGAGGGAGGGAAAAGGTCAGGTCATCAAACAGGAGTTTCTCGCCAAATGCTTTGGACACCCCTTTTACCTCTATGACCTTGCTGCCTAGCCGCGGACCTGGGGGAATGTAGAGTTCCAGTTTGGATTCTTTCTCCTTGGCATCTTCACCTACCAGTTTATCGTAGGCATTTAGCCTGGCTTTCCCCTTGGACTGTTTGGCCTTGGGTGACATGCGGATCCATTCCAGTTCCCGCTCCAGCGTTTTTTGTCTTTTGGATTCTGTTTTTTCTTCTTTTTTCAGTCTATCCTGCTTTTGTTCCAGCCAACTGGAATAGTTTCCTTTCCAGGGGATCCCTTCTCCCCTGTCCAGTTCCAGTATCCATCCGGCCACATTGTCCAGGAAATACCGGTCGTGGGTTACGGCAATGACGGTACCTTTGTACAGCTTGAGATGCTGCTCCAGCCATAGCACCGATTCCGCATCCAGGTGGTTTGTGGGCTCGTCCAGTAACAGTACATCCGGCTCTTGAAGCAACAAGCGACACAAGGCAACCCTTCGTTTTTCCCCTCCGGAAAGGTTTTCAACTTTTGCATCTGCGGGAGGAAGCCTTAAGGCATCCATGGCTTTATCCAACATGGTCTCCAGTTCCCATGCGTTGGCTGCATCGATCTTTTCCTGTACTTCGCCTTGCTGTTGGATTAATTTATCCATGGCATCGGGGTCGTCCATGACGGCCGGGTCCATGAATTTTTCGTTTATCGTTTCAAAATCCTTGAGCAGCTGAATCGTATCGGCAACGGCTTCTTCTACAATTTCTTTTACTGTTTTGGTAGGATCCAGTTCAGGCTCCTGCTCCAGCATGCCCACCGAATAGCCGGGTGACCAGACGACTTCCCCCTGAAACTCTGTATCCTCCCCGGCAATAATCCGAAGCAGGGAGCTTTTTCCGGAGCCGTTTAGGCCAAGTACGCCAATTTTGGCCCCATAAAAAAACGAGAGGTAGATCTCTTTCAGTACTTTCTTCTGTGGAGGATATATTTTAGACACCCCTGCCATAGAAAAAATTATTTTTTCGTTACTCATGGTTCTTTTGCGTTTAATTCAATCAACAAAGATGGTAAAAAATCCGCTTTCTTAGGATAAATGAAGCATTATTAATTAATTTGCAGAAATTGGAAAAACCACTTCAGAATTACAACCAACCTTGCTGATCATGACGGAGCATCCCTATGGATATATAAAAGAGGACAAAATTTACTTGAAAGGATTTTTGGGACAAGAAGACCGTGTCATCGGAGAGGTGAAGGAGGATGAGGCTTCCACCATTCGCTATTTCGAAGACCGGTACGAAACCATCAAGCAAAAGGTAGAAAACCTAAAAAAGGACATTGAGGAAAACCAAAATAAAGGGTCGTTCCTAATGAAACTGATCCACCTCAAAAACGCTCTTATGAGCTACGATGGTTTGGGAGATTTTCCAGCCCTAATCCGGGAACTTGAGGAACAAGAAGCTTACTTGGAAGAGATTATTCAATCCAACCGGCAAAAAAATCTGGAAATAAAAAAAGCACTGATCGAAGAAGCCGACGCCATTAAAAATAGCACGGATTGGAAAGAAGCTTCCGAAGCTTTTAAAGAGTTAAAATTAAAATGGCTCAAAACCGGTCCGGTAGAGAAAGAAGTACAGGATGAAATAGAGAAAAAATTTCAGGATATACTAGACATTTTTTACGGCAACCGTAAGAACTATTTTGATGGACTCGCGTTACAGGCAGAGCAGAACATTAAGGTTTACGAAAGCTTGCTTGAACAAGCGAGAGAGGCCCATGATCTACCTGACGCGAAAACGGCCTTTGAAATCAGCAAGAAAATTCAGAAACAATGGAAGGCCTCCGGAAGAGTTCCGGCGGCTAAGAGACAGCCCATTTGGGATGAATTTTCCAAGTTAAATAACCGCATCTTTAGCCGCTTTAAGCGTGTGAGTCAGAATACTCCCAGCCTCAGTCCGGGGTTGGTGATAAAGAAAATTGAGAAGTTGGCCACAGAAATGAAAGGACTTTCCAAAGGAAAGATTGATGACACGAAGCTGGCACAAGCAAAACGGCTACAGGCGGAGTGGAAGAAACTCCCACCAAAAAAACCAAGAAACGCACAACAAAGTATTGGCTCCTTCGTATTCTTTTCAGAAATCGTATTCGAGAAGTCTTTTCTGGATAAATTGTGTCATTCCAAGTACCCGGATTTTGATTCGAAAGACCCAGACGAACAAGTCACCATAAAATCCGGGTTACTAAAAGATCTAATTGCAAGGGACCAGCGGGAATTGAACACCGTCAAAGAAAATACGGAAAATTTCAGGACCCAAGAGAGCGATTTTGACCAAATGATGCGCCGGAAAATCGCTGCTCATAAACGAAAAGTGGACGTTAAAAACCACATATTAAAAGAACTTACAAACAATTGAATCGTAATTGTTTGTGTTTTAAAAAGAATTTCTATTTTTGCACCCCGTTCAAGGGGACGTTTAAATTTGTGTAGACTATGTATTGGACTTTAGAACTTGCCTCCTATTTGGAAGACGCTCCGTGGCCTGCCACTAAAGATGAGTTAATTGACTTTGCTATCCGGTCAGGAGCCCCCTTAGAGGTGGTAGAAAACCTTCAGGAGCTGGAAGACGATGGCGAACCTTATGAAAACATAGAAGAAATCTGGCCGGACTATCCGACCAAAGATGATTTCTTCTTTAACGAAGACGAATACTAACCTAAAAGCCTTCCTCGGGAAGGCTTTTTCACTTTTTTTGATTCTATTTCTACTTCCCTGCGCCTTTTTCTGCCCTTAAATCCGTAACGTTTTTCTCAACCTGCCCATACCCGTTTTGCTAACCGGCAGTTGGGTGCCGTCTTTTAGGAAGACCAGGAAATTTTCTTTCTGAAAAGGTTCGATTTTACTGATCATGGAAACATTTACTATATGAGATCGGTGAATGCGCGTAAATTCATTTGGATGAAGTACTTTTTCAAAATAGCCCATTGTCCCCAGTTTAAGATATCCTTTTCCTTCGGAAACAACTTTCACATAATCACCCTCCGCTGAAAAAAAATGGATCGTATCCACCGGTAAAATATGTATTCGATTTCCCGTTTTAACTACAACCCTCCTCAAATAATCCCGAACAGGAAGGCCCTCGCTGGCAGCTCGGACTTTGGACGGAAACTCGGTCGGGTCCTGAACTTCTCTGGTGACTTTTTCCAGAGCCTGCCTCAATCGTTCTTTTGAAAACGGCTTTAATAAATAATCAATCGCCTGCTGGTCAAATGCCTGAATGGCGTAAGTATCGTATGCGGTAGTGAAAATCACCTTCGGCGGCTCCTCCAGTAGTTCGAGCAACTCAAACCCATTGATTTTCGGCATTTCTATGTCCAGAAACAATAGGTCCGGTTTTAGTTCTGCGATCCCCTTAAACCCTTCAAAGCCATCCTGAAAAGCACCCACTACTTCAAAATCCGAAAATGAAGCCAGGTAATCCGCTAAAAGCTCCCGGGCCAGTGGTTCGTCATCAATAATCACACATCGTATCATATCAGTTAGTCTGAGGAATTTTAATGATCGCACTGAAAATCCCAGCTGAATTCCGAAGCGTCAGCAAATCCTTCCTTCCAAAAATAAGAAATAACCTTCTTTCCAAACTATCTAAACCGAACCCGGTTCCGGAAGCCTTACCTGACTGATTATCAGTTGGGTTCTGCACCGTTACTTCCAGGTATTGCTGTTCTTTCCTTGCCTCAATACGAATCAGGATATCACCCGTCACACCATACAATCCATGCTTCACTGCATTTTCTACCAAGGTCTGGATCAGAAGTGAAGGTAGTTTCAATTCGTCTGCTTCGGCTGGAACTACCAATTCGTAGGTTAGCCGATGGCCAAACCTGATCTTCTCAAGCTCCAGGTATTGGCCGATCACTTTCATTTCCCTGGTTAAGGTTTCCCATTTCTTTGGGTCCTTATTCAGATTTTCCCGGTAAAAATCAGCAAGTCCCTGTACCATTTCCCTGGCTTTTTCGGGCTGCCTGGCCAGCAGCGCATTGATCGAATTCAGGCTGTTAAATAAAAAGTGAGGTTGCATTTGTTGCCGAAGGTAGTGCAACTCTGCATCCGTTGAAAGTTTCTGGCGCAACTCTCCCTGCTGCATCATTTGAAACTCTTTGAGGGAGGTTTTGCCGGATAAGATGATCAATCCCGCCAGATGAAACAACAATAACCCGACGATGACCCTAAAAGGAAGCGATTCTTCAAATAGCCGTAAAAATTCCGGATCTCCCAAAAACTCCCCTTTCCAAAGTAAGCGACAGGCGAACACAAGTGCTATGGTGATTACCAAAGAAAACATCAATGCCGGCCAGGTTCTGAATTTACCGATGGGGTAGTAATAGAGGATCATATTCAAGATAAAAACTCCCAATCCAAAAGCCAGCGTGCTCATAATAGCATCCTGGATCGCCCATTCCCACTGCTGATGCCAGAAAAAGGAACAAGCGAGTATGCTGGCAAAAACCATCAAGAGGAAAGCGATATGATCCAGCGGCTCACCTGTCAGTTTACGGATTTTTAGTTGGTTTTCCATTGCCTGTCAGCCGATCAGTAGGAAGAAATCTCAATCCCTCCGAAAATGACCGACCCTGTAATCACCAACTTCTTTTGAGGATCTGGGCTGGCCTGGTGAAAGTGGCGCTTGTCTTCGACACCCGCGGCCAGGTTACTTACGCCCAGTTGTACGTCCCAATGCGGCGGTACAATGAGCTTAACTCCCCCAAATACAACAGAAACCTTTAAGACGGCCTGATTCTGAATATCTGCATGCATCAAATCAATGTCAGAGCCCCCAAAAACCGTCGTGATCTCCCCCCCTTTAAAATCTTTGGACATAACTTTGCGCTTTAGGCCGCAAAATAAGGCCTCCACATTGAGGTAATCCGAGCTTTCCTTATTAAGCCCATCCGGATCATTTCCTGTCCGGAGCTTTTTCTCCCACTTATCGTAATTTCCCTCCCAGTCTTTCCAATTGATTGCCGGGTTTTTGTTCTTTTTGAAAATAATAAAAAGCCCCAGAAAGATTAGTGCCAGCGGAAACAAGTAAGGACCCAGTTCGTAAGGCAAGTAAAGTTTATCTCTTAGTAGGAAAAACCCTCCAATGATCAATAGCACCACCGATCCGGTATTTTGAAAACCATTTTTATATCCGGAATACAATCCTATCGCAATGAGGATCATCGGCCAGGAAAATACCCAACCGGGAATAAACACGCCAACCTGCTTTAAAAGGAGTAATGCGCCTATGACTAAAATCAGCACTCCCAGTGCATGATTTCCATTTCGTATGTTTTTCATGGTTTGACTCGTTTAATTTTGAAAGCAATTTAACGGACAGATCTAGATACTAACATACCTTTTCTGTCAGCGCTGCCTGAAAATCGATAAACGACCTGAATTTTGGGTTAAATACTCCCTTCCCCTTTGCTTAGCAGGTAATTCGCAAAATCAAGATCCTCAGGACTGGTTAGTTTGATGTTTTCCGGATTTCCCGGTATCAGGCAAACCTCCCAGCCCATGTGCTCATAAACCGTTGCGTCATCGGTAAAAATTTCCTTCTCTCCTCCTGCAAATGCCTCTTTTATTTTGGCCAGCTGAAACGTCTGAGGGGTTTGAACCAATCGAAATTGTCTCCGATCCCGAAATACGGATTGATCAGGGCCCTTTACTTCCCGAATCGAATCCTTTAGCGGAACCACAGCTATTGCACTTCCACTAGTCGCCGCAGTTACAAAACTTTCCCGGATCACCCGCCCATTTACAAACGGCCTTACCCCATCGTGTATGGCTACCAAGCCGGAATCGCCGGGAATACAATCCAACCCGTTTCGAACACTGCCGAACCTACTCTTGCCCCCTTTCACTAATTGATGAGGAATGGCAAAGCCATGCTCCCGGCACAGGTTCTTCCAGTAGGGAAAATCTGCTTCTGGCAAAACCAATAAAAGCCGAATAGCCGGATCATATCCAAAAAATTGATTCAAGGTATGCATCAATACGGGCTTACCGCCAATTACCAGGTACTGTTTGGCAATTTCAGTTCCCATTCGGGTGCCGGATCCTCCGGCTACAATGATGGCATACCTGGTTGTAACACTTTCCATAAATAGGTCTAACTTACCAATAATTTGGAACAAACCAAGGAAGATAATACTTCCCGGTGCCCGTCATAAACGACCGTCATATTCCTGTCATACATTTCTAGAGCGATTACTTCTACTTCCACTCCCAATGCCAGATTTTTGCTGTTCAGGTATTTTAAAAAGGCATCTGAGGTATGGCCCAACGCCTTCAGCACTACTTTTTCACCCGGCTGACAATCGGCCAGCATGCGGTATTCCAGCGTAGCTATATGCCCCTTTTTATTGGGTATGGGAGAACCATGAGGATCCCGCTTCGGATATCCCAACAATTCATCCATCCGGTCAAAAAACAGGGGCGATTGCACGTGTTCCAGTTGCTCTGCAATGTCGTGAACTTCCTCCCAGCCAAAACCCATTTTTTCTACCAGGTACATTTCCGTAAGCCGGTGTTTTCGAATAATCATGGCAGCCATCTGCCGGCCTTTTTCTGTGATCTTCAGTGGTCGGTACTTTTCATATTCCAAAAAGCCCATACCAGCCAATTTTTTCACCATGCTATTGACAGAAGGAAGGCTTACTTCCAATGCCTGCGCAATGCCCGTGGTGTTTACTTCATCGGTGCTGATGGCCTGATTGAAAATTACTTTGAGGTAGTTTTCGATGGATTGGCTATTCATTCGCTAAACTTTACGAACAAAGATAAAAAATAATTGAAATATATTTGTTAGTCTATTCTAACTATTTAAATTTGCCTTAACTAATTACCAATAAACATCGAATACCATTTACTGGATCCGTCCCGGACCTGGTATTGGAGCATACTAACTACCTGATTTGGCAAAGCAGGAACTCCTTGCCGGTCTTACCCAATCACAACGCTGTATGTTTGATACAATCATTAGTTATTTAGAAAGTATTTCAGCGGTACAGGCCGCCTTGCTGGCGACGCTATTCACCTGGTTTTTGACAGCCGTAGGTGCCGGGTTCGTCTTTTTTTTCAAACAGATGAACCGTCCGCTACTGGATGCCATGCTTGGCTTCACAGGCGGTGTCATGGTGGCTGCCAGTTTTTGGAGTTTACTGGCTCCAGCTATTAGTATGAGCGAAGGAGAAGGTTTCGCCAGGGTCATGCCCGCTGCGCTGGGATTTGTAGGTGGCTCTCTTTTTATCTTTTTTCTGGACAAGATTTTACCTCACCTCCATGTTAATTTTAAGAAAGCGGAAGGCATCAAAACTCCCTGGCAGAAAACCACCCTACTGGTATTGGCCATCACCTTACACAATATACCTGAGGGCCTGGCGGTAGGGGTGTTGTTTGGCGGAGCTGCATTAGCCGTGCCTGAAGCTACCATCGCAGGCGCCGTGGTATTGGCGCTGGGAATTGGTATTCAAAACCTACCGGAAGGCATTGCAGTGGCCGTACCACTAAGACGTATGGGCATGAGCCGCCGAAAAAGCTTTTTCTACGGCCAGTCTTCCGCGTTGGTAGAACCCATTGCCGGTGTACTGGGAGCGGCGGCAATATCCACGTTCACTCCGATACTTCCCTATGCGCTCGCTTTTGCCGCCGGAGCCATGATATTCGTGGTCATTGAAGAAGTGATCCCTGAAACCCAGCAAGATGGAAACACCGATTTGGCCACCCTTGGATTTATTGGAGGCTTTACGATTATGATGATACTGGATGTTGCATTGGGATAATAAGCCAACGGAAAATCACTTCTTTTGATAGACTTCCGGATTTACCGGATAGGGCAATTTTTTTCCTTTCAATCCTGCCAGGGTATTTTCCACTGCACAGCGTGTCATTGCTTCCCGGGTTTCCTGTGTCGCTGAACCTATGTGAGGAAACACAACCGCATTGTCCATATCCAGCAGTGGATTGTCCGGATCCATGGGTTCGGGATTGGTGACATCCAATCCTGCTCCCCACAAAATTCCCTTTTGAAGAGCGGCAGTCAATTCCTCTTCATTGTGTACCGCTCCCCGGGAGGTATTGACAAAGAGGGCGTTGGGTTTCATTTTCTTAAACTGCTCCATTCCAAACATCCCTCTGGTCTCGTCGGTAAGTGCCGTATGCACGGAGACGACATCGCTCTGGGCTAGCAACTCGTCCAGGCTTACCTTTCGGGCACCAAATGCCTGCTCGGCTTCCGGATTGGTGCTCCGGTTGTGATACAGGATTTTCATATTCCAGGATTGGGTACACATCGCTGCCAGCTCGGCTCCGATCCTTCCCAGCCCGACTATTCCGAGTGTTTTGCCGGCCAGATCCATCCCCAGCCCCTCTGTAGGCTGTGATATACCCCATTGGCCCTTTTTAATTTTTTTATGATGATAGAGCGCCCTGCGTGCCACCGTAAGCATGAGCAAAAGGGCCGTTTCTGCTGTGGCTTTGTTTAATACGTTTGGGGTGTTCCCTATAGGTATCCCCTGCCTGGTGGCCGCTGCGATGTCTACGCCATCAAACCCTACCGAATGCAGCGCGACCACTTTCAGGTGGCGACACTGATGAAAAAAATCAGCATCCAGGCCTGCCTGTCCGGCACTGATAAAAGCATCGTGACCTTTGCAAAACTGGATGGCCTGTGCTCGGTCTAAAATGGGCCTTTCCTTCCACACGGTGTACTCCACCCCAGCGGCTTCCAACATTTGGAATCCGACGGATGGAATAATTTTATTGATAAATACTTTCATATAATAAAGAATACGACACCCGAAGCCCTACCCGTTGGAATCAAATCGCCAGAGCCTTTCGCTACGGGTGTCGGTTGACTACTTATTTTACGTACCGAAAATCAAATTTCTGGTCAAAATCCTGTAGAAAGCCCATCATCAGGGAAATGACATGCTCGATATCCTTTTTACTTGCTGTCTCCACAGTAGTATGCATGTATTTCAACGGAAGAGAAATCAATGCAGATGGAACCCCTCCATTGGAATAGGCAAAGGCATCCGTGTCGGTACCGGTACTCCGGGAGGAGGCAGAACGTTGAAAGGGAATCTCCCTTCGTCTTGCGCTTTCAATAATCAGATCCAGGAGTTTTTTATGGACGGCAGCCCCGCAAGTCAGTACCGGTCCATTGCCAGCGGTATAATCCCCACTGGTAATTTTATTATACATCGGGGCCGTGGTATCGTGGCAAACATCGGTAATGATGGCCACGTTGGGTTGGATGCGATCAGCAATCATCTCAGCCCCTCGCAATCCGATTTCTTCCTGCACCGCATTGACCACATAAAGTCCGAACGGTAATGTCACCTTTTCCTCACGAAGCACCCGTGCTACTTCAGCAATCATGTAGCCTCCGATCCGGTTATCCAGTGCCCTTCCCGAATAAAATTTATTATTCAAGTCCGTCAATTCATCTTTGAAGGTTACCACACATCCTACATGGATTCCCATTTCCAGAACCTCTTCTTTCGTACGAGCTCCCACGTCTATAAATATATTATCCATTTTAGGCGTTTCTTCCTTGGCCTTGTCCCTTACATGGATGGCTGGCCAACCAAAAACCCCTGGCACCACCTTATCGTCCGTGTGAATATTTACCCGCATGGAGGGAGCGATCATGTGGTCGGACCCTCCGTTTCGGATGACGTAAATGTACCCTTCGGGCGTAATGTAATTCACAAACCAACTAATTTCATCTGCATGTGCTTCAATGACCACTTTAAATTCAGCCTTTGGATTGATCACCCCCACAACAGTGCCGTAGGCATCTGTGAAATAATCGTCTACAAAAGGCCGGATATAATCCAACCAAATTTGTTGGCCAGGTGCCTCAAAACCAGTTGGAGATGCATTATTGAGGTATTCATAAAGAAATTTTTCGTTTGTCTTCATAGTATATTTTTTCAACAGCAATTGAATGATTGCACTTGCAAGATCCGGAGTTCCGGATAGCAAAGGGATAAAATTACGTATAAGATGGGGTTGAAAAAAACCAGTACCTGAATAATCTGGTTTTAGGAATGAAATATTATTCAGAACGGGCAATCAAATCGGGGACTCAGGGGTTTTGTCGTCACCTGCCCGGCATTCATCGATCCATTCCTCCTCCGGTATTTTTGCATTTGTTTTCTTGATCGGTTGGCAGGAAGGATCGTCATTTACAAGTGGTATCATTATCCCTTATCCGTGGGGAAAGGCTGCCTTGTCCGTTGCTTATCTATTACAGGGGTTAGGCTCTAAAACAAAAAACAGGCTTTCTTTACCATTTTTTTGAATATAAAACACTGGGAGGGAAGGTTTTTAGATAAACTTTATATATTCGCAGAAACTTTTGAAAATCAGGTTCATGAAAAAGAAGGCCGCCGTCATTGACATGGGTACCAATACCTTCCATTTGCTAATGGTGGCGTTGGATGAAAAGGGATTTGAAACCCTTTACAAGGAAAAGGTTCCTGTAAAAATAGGACAGGGAGGAATCAATCAAAACCTCATTCTTCCCGATGCCCAAAAGCGAGCACTTCATACCCTGGATCATTTTAAGCATTTGATCCATGGGGAGCATATTGACCATGTATTTGCCTTTGCTACCAGCGCCGTTCGGAATGCAGAAAATGGCGAAGACTTTGTACAGCAAATCCAACAGCAAACCGGTTTCCACATTCAGGTAATTGACGGTGCCAGGGAAGCCGAATTGATTTACAAAGGGATAAGAATGAGCGGATGCCTGGACGATGCCAATGCCCTGATGATGGACATTGGAGGCGGATCGGTAGAATTTATCATTGGAAACAGGCATAAAATCCACTGGAAAGGGAGTTTTGAGATTGGTGGGCAGCGCATGCTGGACCGCTTTCACCACCAGGACCCCATGTCTCAGGAGGATCGAACCCACCTGGTCGAATACCTTTCAGAACACCTGAAGCCACTCATTGCCGCCCTTAGGCAATTTCAGCCAAAGCAATTGGTGGGTGCCTCTGGTACCTTTGATACCCTTACCGATATATTTCTTGCCTCCAAAGAGGTCGCTAAAGACAGGGCCACCCATAAGCACCTGCTGCCCTTGGAAGCTTTTTATGAGATCTCAGACCGACTGGTCCATCTCAACAAAGAAGAACGCTTACAGATTCCCGGAATGATTCCCATGCGAGTGGACATGATCGTAGTAGCCTCCTGCCTGATTCGCTATATTATTCGTCAACTCGATAGTGGTGACTTGCTTTGCTCCACCTACTCCTTAAAAGAAGGTGCCCTGGCTGAAATAATGGAACGAGTTGATCGCAACCTGGGAGTAACGGTAAACAGCCTGGAATAAAACGAATCAATATTTCTCAGATCCTATTACTTTTTGCATTTTTGCACCCGAAAAGTAACCCCTATTCCTAGCAGGTATGAATTTTAGTTTTGATCATTTAGAAAATTTCACCCAAAGAATCCTACGAAAAATCGGCTGCCCAGAAAAAGATGCGGCTACAGCTGCCCGCGTGCTTTTGGCCGCAGACCTAAGAGGCGTGGATTCTCACGGGGTAGCCCGACTGTCGGGATACGTGCGACTATGGGAAGCCAACCGGATCAATGCCGTTCCTGAGATACGCATCGTCCACGAAACCCCCAGCACGGCGGTAGTAGATGGGGATGGCGGACTGGGATTGGTAGTCGCCCCCTTTGCGATGCAGGTAGCTATTGATAAGGCTAAAACAGCCGGAACCGGCTGGGTCTCCGTCAAGAATTCCAACCATTATGGCATCGCTGGTATTCATGCCATGGAAGCTTTAAAGCACGATATGATTGGTATTTCCCTTACCAACGCCAGCCCACTGGTGAGCCCTACTTTTTCCAGGGAACGGATGCTTGGTACCAACCCCATATCAGTGGCTATCCCGGCAAATGATCAACCTCCTTTCGTTTTGGATATGGCCACGACCACCGCTGCCAACGGGAAACTTGAAATTTTGCAGCGCAAAAAACAGGATGCTCCGCTGGGCTGGATTCAGGATCGGGATGGGAATCCTACCACAAGCCCACTTGGGGTCAAAGATGGGGGTGCTTTATTGCCATTGGGTGGCGATCGGGAACATGGCTCCCATAAGGGATATGGGCTGGGATCGGTGGTAGATATTTTCTCCGCTGTGCTCTCCGGGGCCAATTATGGCCCCTGGGTTCCTCCCTTTGTCGCTTTTCTGGAACCACATCCCAATCCCGTAGGAGAAGGATTGGGGCATTTCTTCGGTGCCATGTGCGTCGATGCATTCCGACCTGCAGATGAATTTAAAAAACACATGGATCAATGGATCGGACGCTTTAGGGAAGCGGAACCGGTGAAAGGACAGCAAAGGGTATTGATTCCCGGAGATCCGGAGAGGGAGTTAGAGGCAGAACGCAGGCAACATGGAATTCCACTACTAGATCCTGTCATTGAAGATCTCAAAGCCCTGGGTGACAAACTAGGGGTATCCTGGAAACCAAACGACTAGGCATTTGAAAAGAGGCGCCTTTTTCAAAACCCTGGGACCGGGGATTCTATTTGCGAGCACCGCTATTGGGGTATCGCATTTGGTGCAGAGTACCCGGGCCGGGGCCGAATATGGTTTTGGACTGCTGGTGTTCATACTTGCCGCTAACCTATTTAAATGGCCTTTTTTTGAATTTGGCTCCCGCTACGCCTCCGCTACCGGCCGTTCGTTGATCGATGGGTATCAGTTGCTCCATTCAGCGTACCTTAAGTTGTATTTGGGCATTAATTTGCTTTCCATGTTCTTTGTAAACGCTGCCGTCACTTTTGTGGCCGCAGGCTTTTTACAATTTCTCTTTGGGATTGAATTGCCCGCCGCTTACTATTACCTCCCGTCCCTGGCTTTATTTGCGTTTACCTTTTCCTTTCTGGCGCTGGGTAGATATGCCGTGTTGGATGCAGGGATCAAAGTCATCGGGACCTTTATGTTGCTCAGCACCCTGCTGGCATTTTTTATAGCCCTGTTCAGGGGGCCGGAAGCGCCCTTGGTTTGGCAGCCGTTGCAAACACTGGTCCGTCCGGCAACCCTCCCATTTATAATCGGTCTGATGGGTTGGATGCCTTCTGCCATCGACTCCTCCACCTGGAACAGCCTGTGGACCACCGAAAGAATAAAGCAAAGTGGCTACCAGCCAAGCGTAAACGAAACGGTTTTTGAATTTAACCTGGGCTACTGGATCTCTGCTGGGCTCTCCCTGTGCTTCGTTGTTTTGGGAGCTTTCCTACTCTACGGAACCGATCAAACATTGCCCAACAATAACGTTGGCTTTGCATCGGGAGTGGTACGTCTGTACGCCAGCAATTTAGGGGACTGGACTTTTCCTATCATCGCAGCAGCCGGATTTACCATCATGCTTGGAACCTGTATCGGCGTGATGGACGGCTACGCCCGGTCCACGGTAAGAGCGGTAGCGGTATTGCGAAACAAACCCGAAAACAGGCAACAATACCTTTTTTGGATCAGTCTGATCGGCTTGGGTGGATTTGGCACCATCCGCTTTTTTATGACCTCCTTTACCGAGCTGATTAACCTGGCCACCACCATCTCCTTTTTGATAGCACCCCTCATTGCCTTTCTTAATTACCGGCTGGTTTTCAGTGAGCAACTGTTAGCAAGTCAACGGCCAGGCCGGGCCATGCAGGTTTTAGCTGTCGTCGGCATTGGCTTCCTTACCTTGTTTTCATTGGGGATGGGGTTTTATTTTTTGTTCTTCTAAGGCATGGGCTAAATTGGGTACCGTAAATTTATCCTGGTTATCCTCAGTGCTGGCAGATCCTCTCCACATTTACTAATGAGCGACAAATACCATTTTCAAGCTACGGTTTGGCTAAGTGAGTTGTGCTGCCCATAAAAAGCGCTGCCGCCTCCATGATGGTTTCCGACTTTACAGATTTTATAGATTTAATTTACTTCAATTGCCGCTTCAATTTGATCCTCCCGTCATGGGCACAAACTGTACAGGGATACGCTCTTCTTCCCGAAACTGGTCCTGACCGGTTTTTTCCAGTAGGATAAGTCGCTGGGAGATTTTTCCCACCGGTGCAATCAACCTGCCGCCAGGTTTTAATTGCGCTTTTAGTGTTTTTGGAATTTCATCCGCTGCTGCTGTCAGCATGACCGCATCAAACGGTCCTTTATCAGCCCAACCTTCCTTGCCATCCCCGCAACGGATGGAAACATTATTGATTCCCGCCCGGCTTAAATTTTTCTCGGCAAAGGGGACCAGCCCCTCAATGATTTCCAGGCTATAAACATGAGTGACTAGTTGAGATAAAATGGCTGCATTGTACCCACATCCCGTACCAATTTCCAATAGGACATCATCTTCCTGAAGACCCAGGGCCTGGGCCATATAGGCTACCATGTAGGGTTGGCTGATGGTTTGGTTATTGCCAATCGGTAACGGCCGGTCTTCATAGGCCATACGTTGGTATTTTATAGGAACAAAATCTTTCCGATCCACCTCCGACATGGCTTTGATTACCAGCGGATCATTGATACCTCTTTTCTTCAGTTGGTCATCTACCATTTGCCTCCATGTAGTATTCATACCTATCTATTTTACGGTTACCTCCGATTTAAGTAGGAAAAAGGGCTCTTATTGCTCATGCATGGCTTTCTTTCCTTTCGCCCAATCGTTAAGATTTTGAATGGTCGTCTCCATGTTTTCTTTTATTGCCTCATGGGTAAGAAATGCCTGATGAGCGGTAATCAATACATTTTTGAATCCCAAAAGGCGTATAAACAAATCATCCTGAACGACATCATTACTATGGTCCTCAAAAAACAGGCCTTTTTCATGTTCATAGACATCCATTCCCAAATACCCGATCTTCCCTTCCTTGAGCCCATCTATCAAGGCTTCTGTTTCACAAATGGCTCCCCTCGCCGTATTGATCAGCATCACTCCTTTCTTCATCCAGTTAATTTTTTCCTTATCGATAAGGTGTTTCGTTTCCTTGGTGAGCGGTGCATGGATGGAAATGATGTCCGATCTTTTACAAACCTCTTCAATACTTTCATATTTTACCTGGTATTTATCTATCAATTCCTTATTCTCTTCCAGGTCATAAATCAGAATTTTGCAGCCAAATCCAGATAAAATTTTAACGCTTACTTCTCCGATTTCACCTGCCCCCAGCAAGCCGACCGTTTTGCCATGCATGTCAAAGCCTACGAGGCCATCCAGTTCAAAATCATGATTCCTGACTTTTTGGTTGGCCTGGTTCAGCCTGCGATTGAGTGCCAGCATCAGTGCAACGCTATGTTCGGCCACACTATGTGGAGAATAATGTGGCACATTGGCAACCTTAATACCCAGTGCTTTGGCTTTTTCCAAATCAATATGGTCCATACCCATGGACCGGGTAGCTATAAATTTGACGCCTGACTCATGTAGTTTATCCAAAACCCCGGCTGTGACCTGGTCATTGGCAAAAACAACAATGGCATCACTGCCTTCGGCCAGGGAGACGGACCCTTCCGTGAGTGGTTCCTTATGGAGAAAAAATGAAATACCTCCCTTTTCTCCTTTGGTGTCAAAGTAGGGTTTTTCATAAGGAGATATGCTGTATACGGTAGCTTTCATGTTATTCTAATTTTTCCTGAATCTTATATATTTATACAATTCCCCGGCCACAACGATGGCAGCGGAAGCAATGGTAATCAACAATAGGTCTGCCCAAGGTAAATTTTCAAATCCCATCAGCTCCCTTAAGAAGGGAACTTTTATCACCAACAACTGGAGCAATACCGCTCCCAAGAATGCAAAATTCACCCATCGATTGGTAAATAACCCTATTTCAAAAACGGATAACCGGAGAGACCGCAAGTTGAATACATTGAAAATCTGTGTCATTGAAACGGCTACAAAAGCAGCCGTTCTGGCCATTTGCTCTCCCTCAGAAAGGTAAAATTGAAAAGAGAGGAGGGTCAGCGCCACAATTACCGCCGAAACCAAAAAGAGGAAAGGAACAATATCCCCTTTTAGAATTTTTTCGCTCTTCTTCACCGGGGCTTGTTTCATGATATCCCCATGCCCGGGTTCAGTGGCCAAGGCCACATCTACAATCCCTGCTGTGACCAGATTAACGTACAGCACCTGAACAGCCGTTAACAACAAAGGAAAACCCAAGGCCATGCTGATGATAAAAGCCAAACCAAAAGCAAAGTTGGTGGTCAAAAGAAAATAACTTGTGATCCGAACATTGTTAAAGACAATCCTCCCTTCCCGGATGGCGCTGACAATGCTTTTAAAATTGTCATCCTGCAAAACAATCTCCGAAGCATCTCTGGCCACATCGGTACCCCTGATTCCCATGGAGATTCCCACATCTGCACGCTTAAGTGCTGGAGCATCATTGACGCCGTCCCCGGTCATGGCGATCAGCGTATCCTTTGCCTGAAGTCTTTCCGCAATCCTGAGTTTGGTATCGGGATTCATCCTGGCAAAGACATTTACGTTTTGCAGGTATTCATCAAATTGATCATCCTCCACATCCAATTCCTGGGTCTTCAAAGCAGTATCCTCGGTTTCTTCATCTAAAATCCCCACCTCCCTGGCGATGGCAGCAGCTGTTATTTTATGGTCTCCGGTTACCATAATTACCCGTATCCCTGCTGTCCTGCATTCTTGAATAGACTCCCGAACGCCGTCTCTGGGAGGATCAATGATGCCTGTTATCCCTACCCAGGTCAAATTTTCCACATCGTCTGCCACTATTTCGTTTTTACCTTTGGCTTTTTTATATCCCAAGGCAAGTACCCGCATGGCATCCTTGGCGTATTCATCCATTTTATCCTGGATTTCCTTTCTCTTTTCATCATCCAGTTGTTTGCTGCCATCTGAAGTAAGGTACTCCGCGCTCAATTCCAATAACCGTTCGGGAGCACCTATTACAAATATTTCCGGGCCATCCTCCGTATCCACCAGGGATGCCCTGAATTTCTTTTCTGAATTAAATGCCAGGTCATCCCGTTTTTTGTATTGATCAAAAGGGGACATGGATTTGATTTTTGCTTTGGCACCTACTACCAACATGGCCACTTCATTGGGATCTCCTTCTGCCTGCTCAGCTTCATTACATTCCGATCCCTCCTCACTTTCTTTTTCACCTTGACCATCCTGTCGCTGCCTATCCTCCTCTTTTAGTCTGGCATCATTACAATATGCTGCTATGGCAAAGAGTTTTTTTTCAATCGGGCTGTTTTCGAGATCCAAATCTTCGTCATTGACCTTAAAATCTCCCTTTGATTCATAACCCGTACCGGAAACACCTACTTCTTTGCCACTACCGGAAAATAATTGCTTGACGACTAGGATACTTTGGGTCAAGGTTCCGGTCTTGTCGGTAAGGATGGTGGATACGGATCCCATCATTTCTGTAGCTGTAAATTCACGGATGATGACATTTTGTTTGGCCATCCGGTTTGCCCCAATGGCCAGGACAATGGAAATTACGGCTGGCAATCCTTCTGGAATTATGGACACCAGAACCGCTATGGTTACCAGTAAGGTTTCCTGAAATTCATAGTCCCTAAACCAATATCCCAGGGAGAAGACAACAGCGGACGTAATAATGGCAATACCTGCCATTTGTTTGCCCAATAAACTCGTTTTCTTCCGAAAGTTGGAATCCTGCATTTCCATTTGATCCATGGATTGAGCAATTTTACCGATTTCGGTATGGGTTCCGGTGGCGGTGACCACAGCCTTTCCTCTTCCCTTCACTACGTTGGTGCTTTTCCACACCATATTGACCCTATCGCCTATAGGTGCGCCCTCTTCCGCAGGCACTGTTTCTTTATCTATCGGCATGGATTCTCCAGTCAGTGAAGCTTCCGCTGTCCTCAGCTCTTTCACTTCCAGCAACCGGCCATCGGCAGCAACGGTATTCCCCTCCTTTAAAACCATCAGGTCTCCAGGCACCACTTTTTCGGCGGGAATTTTTTCTTCCTGTCCATCCCGGATGACAAAGGCGGATTTTTGTTCGAGGCTTTTTATGGCCTGGACGGCCTTCTCCGCTTTATATTCCTGGGTAAAACCCATGATGGCATTAAACAGGATGACTGCTAAAATAATATACACATCAGCCATTTGATCGGCCCAAAATGCAATCCCCGCTGCTATAAAAAGTATGAGGATAAGGAAATCCTTGAATTGTTTGATAAATAAGAGAAACGGATTTATGCCCCCTTTGTCCGGTAATTTATTTTCACCGAATTGGTCCAGGCGCTGCCTTGCTTCTTCGGAAGAAAGTCCCTTCTCCTCCGACTTCAACTTTTTGATAACTTCTTCTTTTTCTAAGCTGTGGTAAGGATAATGTTGGTCAATATCCATTAGTCTGATCTATAAATTTATCTCTCTTTGCAAATCACTTATTCTCAGCATCTAAAATATTTTTTATTCCTTTGGCCACCGCATCCGGATTGAAGGAAATACTATCAATTCCTTTTTCGACCAGAAATTGAGCGAATTCGGGAAAATCACTGGGAGCCTGACCACAAAGTCCAATTTTCTTTCCTTTCTTTTTGGCCTTGTCAATCGCCATACTGATCATTTGTTTTGAGGCATCGTTTTGTTCATCAAACAAATGGCTCACAAGGGAAGAATCCCTGTCAAGTCCCAGGGTAAGCTGAGTAAGATCATTTGAACCGATTGAAAAGCCGTCAAAAATGGCTGCATATTCTTCGGCCTGCAATACATTTGCGGGTATTTCACACATCACATAGATTTCCAGACCATTCCATCCTTGCTTTAAACCAAAATCCCCCATAAGATTGATGACTTTCTCTCCTTCTTCCAAGGTTCTGCAAAAGGGGACCATTAACTTCACATTCGTCAAGCCCATATCATCCCTAACCACTTTCATGGCTTCGCACTCCATACCGAATGCCTCTCTGTACGCATCACTGTAGTACCTGGAGGCACCCCTAAACCCCAGCATTGGATTTTCTTCATCCGGCTCGAATTCTTCCCCGCCGATCAGGTTGGCATATTCATTGGATTTAAAATCACTCATTCTAACAATTACCTCCCTGGGATAAAATGCCGCGGCTATGGTAGCCACTCCTTCCGCCAGTTTATCCACAAAAAATAAGCGTTTTTCGGAATAGGTGCTCGTCAACGCTTCAATTTTCTTTTTTGCTTGCTTGTTTTTGAGTTCGCTAAAATGTAAAAGTGCCAGGGGATGGATTTGTATGCTATTATTTATTACAAATTCCAATCGCATCAGTCCTACCCCCTTTACCGGGTAATTACTATAACTGAAAGCAAGCCCCGGGTCTGCAAGAATCAACATCACCTCCGTACTTGGTTCCGCATATTCTTGAAAATCAATCTCCTCCTCCTCCCATTCAATAAACCCATCATAGACTTTACCGGTATTCCCTTCTGCACTTGAGACCGTTATTTCCTGGCCGTCTTGAATAGTATCCGTGGCATTTTCAGTTCCCACCACTGCCACGGCACCCAGTTCTCTGGCCACAATGGCGGCATGGCTGGTACGGCCCCCACTGTTGGTAACGATGGCAGAAGCTTTTTTCATCACATTGTCCCAATCCGGATTGGTGATGTTGGTTACCAACACATCTCCTTTCTGAAGTTTATTCGATTCATCGGGGGAATCGAGGATCCGGCTCACCCCTTTGGTGACTTTTTCTCCTATAGCGGTTCCGGTGCTAAGTACCTTACCCTCACCTTTTAGCCTGTATTCTTTGATTTTTGCCTTTTCCTTCCCGGAATGGACGGTTTCGGGTCTGGCCTGAACGATAAACAACTCCCCACTTTCGCCATCTTTCGCCCATTCAATGTCCATGGCTCTTCCGTAGTGATTTTCGATCTCAAGTGACCAGACAGCCAATTTTGTAACTTCTTCATCCGTAAGGACAAATTTATTCCGGTCTTTTAATGGAGTTTTACGGTTAACCGTCGTACCCTTTTTGCCATCTTTGGCGTAAACCATGGTTTGTTCTTTGCTACCTAATTTCTTGGAAATGATAGCGCGCATTCCTTTTTTCAATGCCGGTTTAAACACCAGGAATTCATCCGCGTTAACCGCTCCCTGCACCACATTGTCACCCAGGCCCCAACTACCCGTAAGAAAGATCACTTTTTCATACCCTGTGTCGGGCAAAATGGTGAAACCAACACCGGCAGCAGCCTTATCTGCACGAACCATCTTTTGAACTCCTGCAGATAAAGCGACACTAAGATGGTCAAAACCATTATGTTCCCGGTAACGAATGGCCCTTTCTGTGAATAAAGAAGCATAACATTTCTTGCAGGCATCAAGGGTATTTTCCGCTCCCTGAATATTCAGAAATGAATCATGCTGTCCGGCAAAGGATGCATCCGGAAGATCTTCCGCAGTGGCACTACTTCTCACCGCAACACTGGTCAGGCTTTCTTCCTGTTCTTCGAGTTGATGATATGCTTCCTTGATGCTATTTTTCAAATCTTCTGGAAACTTGGCAGCTAAAATGAAACCCCTAAGTTTTTCTCCTATTGATTTAAGGTTTTTAAAATCTTTTTTATCCAATTTTTCTAATGTGCCAGCTACCTTTTCCCTGAGCCCATTATGGTCCATAAAATGCCAATAGGCATCGGAGGTAGTTGCAAAACCTGATGGAATGCGGATGCCTTTCGGACCCAATTGACTGATCATCTCGCCGAGTGATGCATTTTTACCCCCCACTTCTGCCGTATCCCTGTTCGTCAAATCTTTAAAAAATCGAGTGTAGTTTCCCTTATCATTCATCGTCCTACCTTTAAGATGCCATCATACATTTTATCATAAATAGAAAAGACCCGATGCAGGCTAAATACCTGCATCGGGTCTTTGCCTTATAACTAATCATTCTTTAAACTTTAATTATTTATCAACACATCCGCACTGAGGTTATTATTATTCCCCGCCGGCGGCGTGTTATAACCTCTGGCTACGATGGTATATACCCCACCAGATCGTAAATTTAGATCTGGAATGGATAGGACTTCGGCGCCACCATCCGTTAAATTAACCTGAAAGGACTGTACGCCGCTATCAACCGTAACGAATTCGGTCGCCTCCAGGTACGCATTTCCTTCGACCAGTGTAGTCATTTCATCTTCCATATTCCTGGTCACATTTACTTCAGGAGAATCAGGAGAAAGATGAACAAAACGCACCGAAGCCTCGCCCGAAGAAATGGACACTTCTTCATCTTCTACCAACATTGCCTGCATGTCATCGTACTCATTCACATAAAATAACGAATAAGCCGCTCCCGTTTCAAATGTAAACGTGGTATCCACCACCACATTGGATGCATTTACCGGACTTACACGCATGGTTCGTTCTCCAGCGTAGAAATTGAGATAATTCGTATAATCTGCATATCTCAAAGGATAATAATTGATACGCCCGTTTTCCATTAGTATATCAAGTGAGGGCGCATCTGGAGAAGCGTGGTACAATCCCACGTAGGAAATCTCCGGAAGCGGTACCACATCGTCATCGTCCACCTCACAACCGGAAATCAAACCAACGAATAGTCCTAGAAAAGCAATCGGTATCAATCTGATTTTTTTCAGCTTTATCACTTTTTTTACTTCCTTAAAGAACATACTACTAACTTAATTTACTGTTTAAATTTATTCAATATATGGTATAAATAAAACAATCCCCATGCCAATCCAGCCTATTGGGTTATCAAAGTCGTCAACTTGTAATTTAGATGATTCGGAAACGAACCTGTTGGGTTTTGAGTCTAAAAGCCAGATCAGCCTGTTGAAATCAGAACTATTTTTTTCCTAACTCAGTTATACTTATTGATTAACCAAAATAAAAAACGAAATAATTATGGATATTACGAAGAAGGCAACAGGAGAAATAGAAGATCGTCTTAAAAAAATTGAAGATTTTATTGCTACAAAAGGCATTGGCTCTACTTACCTTAAAAAAGCACAGAAAACGCAGCGAGATGTTAATGTTGCGCTCGTTTTATTTGGAATCATCACGATCTCCGGACTTGCCTTTTGGATGAATGCCAAAAATAAATAACCTATAAGAAATTGAATCGTTGCGCATTTTTCGATAATCAAATCCTGGACTCTACCCGAATTTTTTGATAAAGGATTTGATTATTGATGCGTAGTGGTTAATAAGGCTTACTTTTTGAATTGTTTGATTACCTGTATGATAATCAACGGCATAATGCTGGTCAGGGCAATAAGTCCCCATAGCCTCCCTTCCATTTCCTGAAAGGAAAGAATTTCGCTAACCTGAGGAATGAAAAAGGCCAATGCCAATAAACTTACGCACAATCCAAGTGCCATCCAGATGTACTTATTCCGAGTAACTTGATTGTTAAAGACACTTTCATCTCCTTCTCTCATATTAAAAACGTGTAATAATTGAGCGAAAGCAAGGCTGAAAAAGGCCACGTTATTCGTGATTTCTTCGGGCTGCTCCCATACAAAATGGGCAAAGAAATAAGCTCCCGAGATGCAAAGCGTCAGTATCAAGCCGTACAAGGCAATTTGCAACCAGTTTGCACGGGTCAATAGCGGTTCCTGAGGATCTTTTGGGGGAAGTTTCATCACTCCCGCATTACCTTCACCCACGCCTAATGCCAAAGCCGGAAATACATCCGACAACAGATTGAGAAAAAGCAACTGCAAGGGCAAGAGCGGTAAGGTAAAAAGGCTGAAACTGACCAGGGCGATGATCAGAATTTCACTAAGGTGATAAGACAATTGGTACATGATAAATTTCCGGATATTGCCAAAAATAACGCGCCCCTGCTCTATCGCCTTTACGATGGATCCGAAAGCATCGTCTTTTAGCACCATATCCGAAACCTCCTGGGCCACCTGGGTGCCTCTTTTGCCCATGGCGATGCCAATATTAGCCTTTTTCAATGCAGGAGCGTCATTGATTCCGTCCCCGGTCATGCCTACTATCTCCCCCTGATTCTGAAAGTATTTTATTAAATGTAGTTTTTGAGAAGGATCCACTCGCGAAAAAATACGGATCGCTGCAAGCTCATTACGTTCAGCTTCTTCCAATTTCATATTAAGATCTTTCCCGGACATGGTCACCGATTCCTTCTTGTCTTTATCATCAATTAGATGCACCTGCTCCCCCACGTTCCGGGCCGTTCCGGGATGGTCGCCCGTTACCATTACCACCCGGATACCTGCTTCTTTACAGGTGTCCATGGCCTTTGCTACCTCAATTCGGGGCGGATCGATAAATCCGACCAAGCCAATAAAAATCATTTCCTGTAAAAAATCTTCTGCAGCTTTTCCTTCAGGTAACTGGTCTAACTTCTTGTAGCCAAAGGCCAACACCCTCAATCCCTCATCGGCAAGCTCATCGTTTTTTTGATACCAAAAATCTTTATCTTCCTCGGACAAGGATTTCACTTCTCCCCCCATTAAAATCTTTTGGGATCGTTCTATAAGGGCTTGTGCAGCCCCTTTCCCGGCCACATAGTGCGAATCGTCCTCTTTGTAAACCGCTCCCATCACCATGGATTCGGAATCAAACGGATCGTGTAATTCCCTTTCCAACTTCCGCAGTTCTTCAAACCGAGTTGAATCAAATTTTTTGGAAAAATGGAGTAGCGCTATTTCCAGAGGATCACCCTCACCGGCTCCGCTATCCATCTTATCTGACGCTTCCCCATGCCCGTTGTCAGTAATGGTGCCGTCCCCACTACCTTGGGAGGATTCGTTCGAATCATCACTGGATTCAGTATTCTCCGCCAATAAATTGGCATCGTTGGCCAATACGGCCACTTTAAATGCCTGTTGAAAATTCTCATCTTCGTCGGATTCCTCCGAACCACTTAGGTTAACTTGACCACCTTCTGACCAGTCAAAATCCAATCGCTTCTCTTGTGGAAAAACAAAGGTGTTGACAGTAAGTTGGTTTTTTGTAAGCGTGCCGGTTTTGTCTGTAAAAATAAGCGTCGTTTCACCCAACGTTTCTACTGCCTCCAGTTTTTTTACGATCACGTTCTTTTTTGCCAATTTCAGCATTCCCCGAGCCAGGGCTATACTTGCCACGATGGGAAGCCCCTCCGGAATGGCGGCAATGGTCCAGGCAATGGAGGTCTGAACCAGCTCGTAAATTTCCTTTCCAGTTAACCAGCCGACAATCAGAAAAGCCACTGCCAGGCCAATGGTTACGTAGATCAGATTTTTCGTCAACCGGTTCAATTTTTGGTTAAGCGGGGTGCTGTCCTTTTCTTGCTCCCCGACAAGAGCGGAGATATTTCCCAATTCGGTATGCATTCCGGTACCATAAATAACGACTTTACCGGTTCCGGTGGTGACGGCGGTTCCTTTATACAAAATATTACTTCGGTCTGCTACCGGTTTCTCTTCTTTAGCCTTTTCCGGGGTCTTGCTTACAGGTACGGACTCACCCGTAAGAGGTGATTCATCCAGCCCCAGTTCATTGGCCGAAACTAGCCTCCCATCGGCTGGTACAAGATCTCCTGATTCCACCAAAACGATATCTCCGGGGACAATACTTTCTGCATTGATCGATGTTTTTCGTCCGTTTCTCAGTACCTGGGCGGTGGTCTTGTCCATATCCTTCAAGGCTTCCATGGACTTTTGCGCCTTAAACTCCATCCAAAAACCAATGAATGTATTGACTAGCAGCACTACCAGAATAGCAATTCCCTCTGCCAAATCACCAAAAATAAAGGCAAGTAATGCCGCGGCTGAGAGTAGGTAAATGACAGGATTATTAATTTGAGAAATGAAAATTTGCCAAATGCTTTCTTTTTCCTGTTCTTCCAAGATGTTTGGCCCAAACTTTTTCCTTCTTGCTTCTACTTCTGTATCCGAAAGCCCGTTTTCAGGGTCTACCTCAAACGCATCCAGTACTTCCTCGACCGTTTGAAGATAGAAATCCTTTTCTTTACTGTCAGATGCTGTAGACTTTGCCATATCCTGTAACTCTTGTTATTTGTTGGTAATCGGTAGATTGAAATTATTCATCAAGGTAAAACTCCCTTACTTCGCCAAGTTTAAACGTATAGCTTTTGCCTTGAACACCTATTTTTACTTCGTTTTTCCATCCGGTTTCGAAGGTTATGGTTAATTTTTTATCGTCCAGTGAAAACGCAATCCAATGACGCCTGTATTGAACCCGCAAAGAAATCTTCTTAAGATGATCCAACATCGGAGGGTCAATCCACAAAGCTTCTTCTCCTACTTCCAGCCCAAGAAAAGCCCTTTGGACCAGGTCCAGGGATCCCGCCATGGCTCCCAGATGAATGCCCTCCGGAGTAGTACCGCCTTGGATATCCTCAAAATCACTGATTAGCACCGTCTCAAAATTATCCCAGGACTGTTGCTGATCGTATTTTAATAAAATCCAGGAAAACACCACCCGACTCAAAGTGGACCCATGGGAGGTCCGCTCTCTGTAATAAGCGATGTTTTTCGAAACCATCTCTTCCGAGTATTCGATTCCAAGCTGGTTAAAAATACGCTGAATTTCTGTTTTCGTAAACAAGTAAAAAAGCATCAACACATCGGCCTGCTTGCTGGCCTTATACCGATTCGGGCTATCTCCTTCATTTTCTAACACTCGATCCAACCGGTGAATATCTTCGTATTTGTTTCGATATTCTTCCCAGGGAAATTCGTCCAGCTTTTCGTACCCCTCGAACTGGGCAATGATACCCTCTTCGATGAAGGGAACGTACATTTTTGTGCTGATATCCTTCCACAATTCCAGGTCTGTCTCCTTGATGTGGAGCTCCTTCATCAGCTCTCTACGCCTGCTTTTCTCAATAATTTCTACGATATGAAGTGCCTTTTGCATGACCCATGCCGCCATTACATTGGTATAGGCATTGTTATTTAGCCCAACCTGATCGGAGTCTGGATAGGAAGTGTGGTATTCGTCCGGGCCCACGACCCCGTGAATTTCATACCGGTCTTCTTCCTTGTTGTAGCTGGTCATACTTTCCCAAAACTGGGCGATGCTTAAAAACATTTCCGCTCCGAAATAGGAGAGAAATTGTTGATCTTCCGTCGTTAGGTAATAGTTCCAAATATTGTATGCAATGGCCGAATTGATATGTCGCTGCAGGTGGGTATTATCAGGTATCCAGTTTCCTGACTGGGGGTTCAAATGTACCACCTGTGTTTCCTCCCTGCCGTTGCTACCACTTTGCCAGGGATACATGGTTCCTTTTTTTCCATCTTCCTTAGCGGCAAACCTGGCTTCCTCAATGCGGTAATACCGGTACATGAGCAAACTCCTGGTTAGGTCCGGAAACCGCAGATTTAAAAAGGGGAAGATATACAGCTCATCCCAAAAGATATGTCCCCGGTACCCCTCTCCGTGAAGTCCTCTGGATGGCACGCCCACATCCATTCCGATGATATTGGTGGATACCGTCTGGAGCAAATGGAAAATATGCAGACGGAGCAGCTGTTGGTTTCTATCTCCATTGATGATTCCTATATCTGCTCTATTCCATAGGGTCTTTAGCGCCTCCTCATGACGAAAACTAATTTCTTCAAAACGCCCAGCTCGCTTTATGGCCTTTTTTGCCTCTACCCCGGGTTCACTGATTGCCCTATCCCTGCTGGTATAAATACCCACCACCTTTTCCAAGGTATAGGTTTTTCCCTCTTCCAACTCTACCCGCAATACTTGTTCAATATATCCTTCCCGCTGGTTGGTGGTAATCACAGGGCTCATTTCCCTTTCGTCCTGATAAAGGGAGGTTCTGGCTGCCTGGGCCATGAATATTCTGGATTGCCGGGTGCTCACTAATAGAAAAATGGCATTATCATCAATTTTTTCTGTCTCCTGAGGCTTTAAATGCCTGTTCTCCAATTCGCGATACCGAGCTACATTGTCATTGCTCACATTTCCATCCAACCCGGAACGGAACTCTATTTTGCCGCTCCAGTTTTCTGGGGTTAATGACCAATGAATGCCTGCTATATGTTTGTCCCGCATGCTCACAATCCGCTTGCAGGTAATGGCTGTTATTCTTCCATCTTCATCCTCTATGCGAAATTCACGCATCAAAACCCCGCATTTCATATCGAGCGTCTGCCGATAGTCCAGTATCTTTTGGCTGTGAAGGTTGAGCCATGCGCCTCCTTCCGCTCTGAAATTGAGGCATAGCCAGTTAGAGAAGTTGACAAAATCTTCGTTTACAATCATTTTCCCAGATACCTCGGTCCTGGCCCTGTTGAAACCTCCCGCAAGATAGGTGCCCGGGTAATTAAAATCATCGCTGCGGCTTTCCTCAGCCGCCCCCCGGGTAGCAATGTACCCATTGCCTAAGGTACATAAAGCTTCTCTTAGTTTTTGCTTTTCGGGCTTCCATCCCTCGTAAACGATGCTAAAATTATCCTTCATATGCGCTTTTAAGCTGGTTTTTGATTTGATTTTACATTTCTGGCTCTACCGGCATTTTTACTTTCCAATTAGGAGTTACCTTTATCCCATTTTCCCAACTCCTCTAAAAACCCATATACCTCCCCGGTATCCTTTAACCGGTAATCGGCATAGGTTTTTTGCCCGTGGGAGCCCACCAAAATGCCGGTACCGTTTAAGGCTTTTAGCGCATCTTCGTCCGTAATATCGTCACCAATGAAAATAGGATGGTATTGGGCTCCTGCTAAATCCAATTCATCAAGCAGCCAATTTAATGCGTGTCCTTTATGCCAATCCAGGTCCGGCTTGAGCTCCAGAATCTTTTTACCCTTCCCGATTTTAAGTCGCGGCTGCCCATCCAGAACTTCTTCCACTGCATTTTCAACCTCCGCTACCTTTCCTGCTTCTACCCGCCGGTAATGGACCGCGATGGCATATTTCTTCCTTTCCACCTCGCAGCCATCGATCGCTTCAATCCGCTTTTTCAACTTCTTTTCAACCTTGTCCAAAATGGGAAGGATCTCTTTACCTGGCTCGTATTGCATCTCCAGCCCATTAGGACCAGAAATCTCAAAACCGTGGCTACCTGCATAAATCAATCCCTGAAGCTTGACTTTTGATTTTAAATCGGCCAAGCCCCGCCCACTGATGATCGCAATGGTAAATTGATCTGACAATCGCTGAATAATTTTCTTACTGTCAGGGGCTAATTCAGCCGCATTGGGGTCTTCCACGATGGGAGTCAGTGTGCCGTCGTAATCAAAAAATAACACCGGTCGCTTCCCCTCGATGTCAGTAATAATATCCTGGAAGCTTTCCAGCGCATGGGGAAGTGTCGCCGTTTCCCAGGGTTTCTTTAGTGTTTCCATAATATTTTCCAATTCGGTAAGTTCATGTACCACAATGTCAGCCCCCGCATTACGAAGCGCTTCATCCTCTCCATTTCTAGCTACCCCAACTACCGCCGAAAAACCACCTTTTTTACCTGCTTTGATCCCAGCAATGGCATCTTCTATAATTAGGGTACGATCCAAATCAGCATTTAGATTCTCCATGGCCTTAATAAACACATCAGGTGCCGGTTTGCCTGGAATCTCCTGCTCCCTGGCTATTTCACCATCTATCCTAACATCAAACCAGTACAGCATATCAGCAGCTTCCAAAATCCGCCGACAATTTCGACTCGCCGAAATGACCGCCAATTTTATCCCTTCCTTTTTCCACTTCTTTACCATTTCCAATGTATCCGGAAAAACGTCCACTCCCTCCTTCTCCATCAAATCTAAAAAAATATTATTTTTCCTCTTACCCAGACCAACTATTGAATCCACCTCCGGGTCGTCTTCGGGGTTGCCTTCGGTCAGGGCTAATTGGCGGGATTCAAGAAAGGCGCGGACCCCGTCATGCCTGGAGACCCCGTCAATAAAGCGTTTATAATCCTTCCCAATATCCAAAGGATCAAAATTCTTACCCTGCACCTTTTCCAAGTATTCGTCAAACATCTGCTTCCAGGCGTTGGCATGTAGTCTGGCACTGTCTGTGATCACACCGTCCATATCCAATATGATCGCCTGTATAGTGGGTGGTACCTTTTTTGACATCATTTTTTCGGATTAGGTATAAGGTAAGGTTTCGGGCAAAATAAAATTATTTTAAAATACCAGTAAGGACAATCTTTATGAAGATATTCTTCACACCACATCAAAAATTGTTGGAATAAAATCAGGCAACGTCTATTTCTTTGCTTAAATACACATCCTGAATGGTGTTAAGCAATTCCACACCTTTATCCATGGGGCGCTGGAAAGCCTTTCTACCCATAATCAGGCCCATGCCGCCGGCACGCTTGTTAACGACTGCTGTTTTAACAGCCTCCTGCAGGTCATCTTCCCCAGATGAAGCGCCGCCAGAATTAATAAGACCAATTCTACCCATGTAACAATTGGCTACCTGATAGCGGCACAAATCAATGGGATGGCTACTGCTCAGCTTATCATACATATCGGGGTGAGATTTTCCAAAATTAATACTGGTAAATCCCCCGTTGTGGGTAGGGAGTTTTTGCTTGATGATATCTGCCTGCAAGGTGACCCCCAAGTGGTTGGCCTGTCCGGTCAGGTCTGCTGCGGTTTCGTAATTTTTACCGTCCTTTTCAAAACCACTGTTCCGGGTATAGCACCACAATATGGTAGCCATACCGAGTTCATGGGCTCTTTCAAAGGCCTCCGATACTTCAATGATTTGCCGGTTAGAGCCCTCAGATCCGAAATAAATGGTTGCTCCGACGGCTGCTGCCCCCAGATTCCAGGCATCCTCAACCGAGCCAAACATGATTTGCTCGTGTTTATTAGGGTATGTCAGCAGTTCATTATGGTTTATTTTAGCAACAAAAGGAATTTTATGGGCGTATTTTCTTGCGATCACCCCTAGTGTGCCCATGGTCGTGGCTACGCCATTGCAACCGGCCTCCATGGAAAGCCGGATGATGTTTTCGGGATCAAAATACACCGGGTTTGGAGCGAACGCACTGCCTGCGGAATGTTCGATGCCCTGGTCGACGGGAAGAATGGAAAGGTAACCACTTCCTGCCAATCTTCCATGGTTAAACAGGCCAGCCAAATTGCGCAGCACCTGTGGGCTCCGGTTACTGTTTACAAAAATTTCATCTACAAAATCAGTCGAAGGAAGGTGCAACAATTTTTTATCAAAGGTCTTACTCTGGTGACCTAAATAATATTCCTCATCCTTACCTAGCAATTCTTTTATCCGTTCAAATCCAGTGTTCATTTTTTTATGGGTATCGTTGTAAAATGGGAGAAGATTACTGACAGATCAAATTAGTAACCTGATTTCGTTCTAGTTAACGCACATTTATTATACCAAAATCAATGAAAGTAAGCCTTTTCGGGTCAAAAATGAAAAATTATTCGAAAAATCAGGCAAAAGGACCGGAAGATATCACGCCTCCCCAGAAATAATTACCACTAATCCCAAACACACAGGGCTTGATTGAATGTAAATAGGTGGAAAAACTAGCAATTACTATTGCTTAAATCGTTATCTTTTATTTAGGACAAACCGTTGCAAACCCAGCCACGAAGTGGCGAAACACCAAAGCACAGGGTCAAGTGACCACAGACAGCAACAAAAACGTAAAACCAAACCCTGAAAGGTGACCTTTATTCGCCATCCAATCCCTACTCGCCAGCACGCATTGCCGAAAGATTCTACCGGTTCCAACAAGACCCTTTTTTTTTGAATAGTCTTTAGGAATCGGTATACCGGCTAGTGCAACACCTTATCAAATTCCACTTCCTGAGCTGCCAAAACAAAAACCTTGGTAGGTAAGGCCTGGGTTTTTTCCTTTAATGCGGTGTAATATACCTCAAATTCACCTTCCAGCTCAGGGACAGCCAGACCTATCAGCACCAAATCACTTTTGGCAGATTCTTCACTCAAGATGTCCCAGAAATCCCTTCCCTGCGACTCTAAAATCTGGTACCCAAAACCGGTACGCATGCCTGAAAAAATGGCATCTAAATTTTTTCGGGCACCTGCTGAGGCTTCGGAGTTGGGGACCACCATCTTTACATTCACCTGGGCCTGTTGCCATTCCCTGCTGTTTTTTAACAAGTAGGCCAAAATGATCATCAGGCTTCCGTTTTTTTTCAGCCCTCCCCACCAGATATCGATTACCTGCTTTTCCCTGAACCCTTTATTATTCTCATCCTGGACGATAATGACGTTTTTCCGGGATTTATAAAAATGCCTAATCATTTCGGAATAAGGCTTTAAATGTGCATTTTCCTTTGTATCGCCCAATAGAACCGTATTGGGAACCAGTTGCCCCAAGCCATACGCATTTACCAATTGGGTGGCGCCTGTGAAGGGATCCGGGGCTCGCAGCACGCGAACTAAAGCATGTACATTTTTATTGGCCAGAAAGTCCATGATCTGGCTTTCGTAGTCTTTGACCTTTTCCTGAGGCACATTCGATTCCGAAAGAATGGTACTGACCGTAAACAGGGAGTTACCGTTGGTAATATCATTGGTCAATTCGATTAGTCGCCAACGTTTGGTGGGTGATCCGGACAAAACCAGAATATTGGGCCGCCAACTCTTGGCATCTACCTCCTTTTCTAACCTGAGCAAAGCATAGCGGATGATGGAAGACAGAATGCCGCTACCCAGACCTCCCCAGGTTCTTCTTATTTTCCTTCGTTTCAGCCATATAAAAATAATGCCGATCACCAGAAATGCCGCGATGGTAGCTAGAGAATTGATTAGAAACATCACGGCTGCACAACCCAGGGCTCCCAATAAAGAAAAAATCCAGTGCACCTTGAACTTGGGTCGAAAGGAAGGGCTTTTCAAAAAGGTTTCTACCCCGGCAGTTACATTCAATACCGCATAGGTAGTCAGGAAAAACATGGTCAAAATCGGAGCGATCAGATTCAGATTGCCAAAATACACGGTCACCAAGGTTATGCCTATCGTAAAGAGGGTAGCTGCCTGTGGTATTTTCTCTTTTCCTACAACCTTAGTAAAGAAACCTGCCCAAGAGGGTAGAATCTTGTCATTTGCCAGTGCCTGCAATACCCGGGGAGCACCCAGTAGGCTTCCGGTAGCGCTGGACAAGGTAGCTCCCCACACCCCCAGAAGAATGGCCCCGCCCCAAACAGCGATCTGCTGCATGATCAGGGGCTCAGCTACCAGGGTAGCGGCATCAACTCTGGAAGCCAGGATAATTGGCAGGATCATGTAAATCACAAAGCCAACACCCACTGCCAGGAAAGTGCCTTTAGGGATGGATTTAGCCGGATCTTTTAGGTCTCCGGACATGTTTACTCCCGTCATTATCCCGGTAACCGCCGGGAAAAATATGGCAAAAACCTGCCAGAAACTCACCGACTGGGAAGCGGGCACACCCCATAATTCGATATGGGAATCTTCCAACGGCCTGCCTAAGGCAAGAGAAAGCAATGAAAGCGCTATCAGCGCTAAAATGATGTATTGAACTTTGATCGTAGCTTTAGTGGAAAACAACGCCAGGAACCCTAAAAGAAGCGTGGTCACCAGGCTGATCCATCGGGGTTCCAGCACTGGAAATACCGCCGTCAAACTTTCCGAAAATCCAATGATGTAAAGAGAAACCGAAAAGGCTTGTGCCAAATATAGGGGGATTCCCACGGCCCCACCAATTTCTGCTCCCAAGGATCTGCTGATCAGAAAATAAGCCCCTCCGCCTTTTACAGGAGCATTGGTGGCCACCGCGGCTATGGACAGCGAGGTAAGAAAGGTAATGGAGGTAGATAGTGTTACAATCAGCAGGGTGCCGATTAGCCCCACATTTCCCACCACCCATCCAAACCGGAGGTACATGATGACCCCTAATATAGTAAGCAAAGAAGGGGTAAAAACCCCTCCAAAAGTACCTAATTTCGAATATTTATTCTTCTTCGTTCCCTTTCCCGCCATTAGTCTCTGCTTATCCAAACAACCCAGTCGTTTTCTGCATCATGGGGAGCCTGCCCAAGACTTACCTTTTCTTTTTCTGCCACTTCTATTGGCTCTCCGGTAGTATACATCTCTCCCATCCTCGGATCATACCAATGAATACGATAGGTTCCCGAAGGCAAAATCACCTGTCCTTTCCCGCCCTCCGGCAAATAAATAACCAACTCCTCTGAATCCAGTGCCAGGCCCCAGCCGGTCGTTTCGGACGGATTCATTGGTTTCAGTTTCTCAAAGGGAAGGTTGTTATTGAGGAAAAAGGATTTGGCCCGATCCATGGTCTTCCAGTACTTTTCATATAGCCGGTAATCTTGAATCGTGAGGTCTTTTCCGCTGCCAAAATAGATTTCAACCCCCGCACCTCCAGCAATCAGGGCGGCCCAAAGCGCATTTTTTCTCCAGGTATCCAGATCCGGAAACTCGGGATTCGTATAAGGCTCGTCGTAGGTGACTACCCAAGGTTGTCCATGGAGAGCAGATTGCTCCCGCCAGTGCCGGATTCGCTCGTAGCCATAAAAGGAATCTTCAAAATTACCCTGGTAGCTAATGCCGGTATAGGGAGAATCTCCCAACAACCCATCAAAAATAGCGTCGGTATTGGAAGGCCCATTATGAACGACAATTAATTCATTAGCAGGTAAAAGATCCTCTAAATAGGCAGCAAAGTCCTTTCGTTGCTCCGTACTATTCGCCTTCCCCTCTTCGGTGGACTCTTTGCCCCAGCCACTTTCCTCTCCTATATTCCAGGTAACAGCATTAAGGTAACCAAACCTGGCTGCCATCTCCCGGTAATATACTTTCCGGCTGTCAGCAAAAACGCCCCCTTCCTTGGCCTCAAAATAAGATTGGTTTTCCTGTTCGGAGAGGACGAATTGAGGCATTAGCCCTGATGCCATCATGTGATCGAAGACCTGTTGCCATTGATCCAGTTTGGAAAGGTCATATTCGTAATACGCATCCGGCCCTTTCCAGGGATAGGCCTTTTTCCCATCCCCATAGGCATTCATTAAAAGGAAATAATGGGCGTTAATCCCTTGATCTTGAAGGTAATTTACGACACCCAGAATACCTTTCCCCTTTCCTCCCTGCCAGACCGGATCGGTTTCTTCCCAGTCCTTCAGGTGTGCGGGATAGTCTCTATCTGAATCGGTACCATCAAATCCGGAATATTCCAAAAATACCTCCGGCGAATTGGCTCCCATTTTCAAAAAATAATCGCCATTAGTAAACTGTAAAAAATGGCCTCCGGTATACGCAAGTTTCCCTTTGGATAAAAATCCGGGTGCCTTACCATCTGGAGGAGCTACCTGAAATTCCCCGGCATCGCCGTGAAAGGAAGTCTCCCATTCTTCGTGAATAGTGGAAGCAATGGCTGCGCGATCGGCCTGATAAAATCGAGCCTGGTACTGCCAATCTCCGGGAATAAGGGGTAATAAATGTGCTCTCCAGATATTTCCCTCCGTAGCACTGCTTTCCCCTGCCATGCCGTCACCGGCAAAATACCCAGGTACTACAGTGGATTTTCCTGTAGGATCGGTAAATTCCACCTCCATGCGAAAGTTTAAGAACGTTTGGGCTGCTTCGTTTCCTTGGGGACCTTCCCAGGACAAAGTCAGTTTCTGGTAGGCTACTTGGTCCCCCTCGATAGTAGCTTTCTGAGCATATCCAGGTGATACCAGGGTACTTAAGGCAAATAAAAAAAATAGCTTTCTCATTATGGGCTTGGTTTTGACCTAAAGTTAGTCATTTGGAGGAAAAAAACACAAAAATGTGGCGGATGAACGATTATCGGAACCAGATTTGATTATAATAAACATGACTTTTCTTTATTGCCAGGAAATACCTATTTTAAAATTGGTTTTTGCAGGTTATTTATTAAATTGTTTCATTCATCAACAAAATAAACAATATAACCTATGGAAAAGTATCTTGGAAAATTTGCTCCCCAACTGTATGCTATTTTAAGAATCGTGGCAGGATTTAGTTTTGCCATGCATGGATCCCAAAAACTAATCGGTTGGCCGGGAGGGGATGAACCCAAAGAATTATTCTCCATGATGGGATTTGCCGGTGTGGTGGAATTGGTGGGGGGAATTCTCATCATGATTGGGCTGATTGGTAGTATTGCCGCGTTTATCTCCAGTGGACAGATGGCAGTCGCCTTTTTTATGGCGCATGCCCCCCAGGGATGGAATCCTTTACTTAACGGAGGCGAAAAAGCGGTATTGTATTGCTTCATTTTCCTTTACATCGCCGCTGTGGGATCCGGAATATGGAGTGTAGATGGAGAGAAAAACAAATCGTCCACATAAACCCAAATTGACATGTGTAAAAATCACGGAGTAGCTTATGTAAAACCCGGAGAAGTAGAGGTCCGGGAAATCGACTATCCAAAACTGGCCCTTGGCGACCGCAAATGTCACCATGGGGTCATCCTCAAAATTGTTTCCACCAATATTTGCGGCAGTGACCAGCACATGGTCCGGGGAAGGACCACCGCACCAGAAGGACTGATTCTCGGCCATGAAATCACCGGACTCGTCATCGAAGCAGGTAGAGATGTGGAATTCATCAAAGAAGGTGACCTGGTATCGGTGCCCTTCAACATTGCCTGCGGCCGTTGCCGCAATTGCAAAGAAGGAAAAACGGGTATCTGCCTGAACGTTAATCCCGCCCGACCGGGTGCCGCTTATGGCTATGTGGATATGGGAGGCTGGGTAGGCGGCCAATCGGAGTATGTCATGGTGCCTTACGCTGATTTTAACCTGTTGAAGTTTCCTGACAAGGACCAGGCTATGGAAAAGATACGCGATCTCACCCTGCTCTCCGATATTTTCCCGACGGGCTATCACGGGGCAGTGACCGCGGGCGTTGGCCCCGGATCCATTGTCTACGTAGCAGGTGCAGGCCCGGTAGGACTGGCCTGTGCGGCTTCCTGCCATTTGCTTGGAGCTGCTGTGGTAATTGTGGGCGACATGATTCCCGAACGCCTGGCTCAGGCCAAAAGCTTTGGCTGCGAAACCATCGACCTGAGGAACAAAACCCCGCTGGCCGATGCCATTGCTGATATCGTGGGCGTGCCCGAAGTGGACTGTGCCGTGGATTGCGTGGGGTTTGAAGCAAAAGGCCATGGAGCCGATGCAGATAAGGAAGCACCTGCTACGGTCCTCAATTCGGTGATGGATGTGACCCGGGCGGGAGGTGGTATTGGTATTCCAGGCTTATATGTTACAGGGGATCCCGGAGCGGTCGATGAGGCGGCCAAAAAAGGAAGCCTGAGCATCCGCTTGGGATTGGGCTGGGCAAAGTCCCATAGCTTTCATACCGGACAGTGCCCCGTGATGAAATACCACCGGCAACTGATGCAGGCCATTTTGTACGACAAGGTGCAAATTGCCAAAGCAGTGAATGTACAAATTATATCGCTGAAGGAATCTGTCCAGGGATATAAGGATTTTGACGGAGGTGCGGCCAAAAAATTTGTGATCGATCCCCATGGGCTGATCCCAAATTGATCAAATCGCCTACCGGGCACCGTTGCGCCTGGTAGGTTTTTTTTATCCTTTTACAAAAAGGATACCCCGGCTCAAGCTATTTTTTTGCGATCCGGGATTTCGAACCCAGTAAGCGGCCAGTAATATCCAGGTGCTTTGCTTCCTATTATATTGTAACCAAATTGCGTTACTTTAGCACGAAAACCGACTGAGAGGAAGTTATGAACACCCGATTACTCCTAACCAGCCTGACCTTAGGCACCCTTGTTTTTTTCGCCTGTGAAAATCGGGAGGCAAAAAAGGAAAAACTCAATGTGCTGTTTATTGCCGTAGACGATTTACGTCCGGAATTGGGTTGCTATGGCGTTGACTACGTGCACACCCCAGATATAGACAAGCTGGCATCGGAAGGACGAATGTTTGCCAACCACTTTGTCCATGCGGCGGCATGCGGGCCATCCCGTTCCACCTTGCTTTCCGGAACACGGACCACCAATTGGGACATTTTCAAAACCATCCGGGAATCCGGATCGAAACCGGCCAACATTTTTTCCCTGCCCCAGCTCTTTAAAGAAAACGGGTACCAAACCGTTGGTATCGGTAAGATTTCCCACCAGCCCGGTGGCGTGATGGATTCACTGCAAACCATACACGAGGTGCCCTACAGCTGGGATGAATCCTATGCTCCCGTTGGAGAATGGAGAGAACCCTGGAGTGCCTTTTTCTCCTATGCCGGAGGAAAGGCCCGGACAAGCTATTACGGCCGGCCAACCAACCGCAGCCTGCCCCCCTTCGAGGCTGCGGAGGTCGACGACGAGGGCTATGCGGATGGGCACAATGCTGCAGCAGCCATCCGGCAATTGCGGAATCTCAAAGACTCCACGTTTTTTCTGGCTGTGGGATTCTACAAACCCCACCTACCCTTTAATGCACCCAAACACTATTGGGACTTGTACGATCCCGAAAACATCCCCGCTTCCGACTACCAGGAAATGCCGGAAAATGTTACCTCCGACCTAAGCCTTCACTACGGCCGCGACAGCTACGAACCACGGGGAACCTACACCTGGCCAGGCGATACCCTGGGCTGGAAGATCACACCAGAACGGGAAAAAATCCTCAAACACGGCTACCTGGCAGCGGTTAGCTACGTTGATGCACAGATAGGAAAAGTCCTCGATGAATTGACCCGACTGGGGCTCGATGAAAACACCCTTGTGGTTTTGTGGGGAGACCATGGCTGGCATCTGGGCGATTACGGCATCTGGGGCAAGCATACCAATTTTGATATCGCCCTTAACAGCCCACTCATTGTCAGGCAGCCCGGCATGACACAACCCGGTGTAGCAGCTCATGGGCTGGTGGAGACCGTGGACATATTCCCTACACTTGCCGATTTGTGCGGGATTACTTCCCCCGGCCACCTGGAGGGGACAAGTTTCACCTCGGCTTTGGATAACCCGGAAGCCCCGCTCAAGGAGTACGTGGTTGGAGAGCGAGATGCCTGGGGAGTACTAGGAAAAACGGTGCGCACCCGGGATCACCGATTGATGGTATGGATCGACAAAGCGAGCGGAGACACCCTGGAAATCAATCTGTTTGACAATCAGGAGAAACCGATACCCCATCAAAATATCCGGGAAAGCCACCCTCAAATTGTCCGCGACCTGGAAAAAAAACTAACGACCATCGACCAGGAAAAAACGGACTTATTCTCCGGGCTTTAAACGGGTCGGGATTCAATCCAATAGGGAAGGGTCACCCAATTTTCCCATAAAAAGGATGGCACCACTATGGTTTTCCTGAATAAAAAATACGAACGGTTTGTCCAGCTTATACTCTGAAAAAGAGGGTCCTCCTCCGGCACTTGTTTCTATGATTTCCACAATGGTAGCGGCTGCCGCTTCGCTTCCTTTTTCGTCCACTTCAATCAGGGCCTCGTGGATCACCCGACTGATTTTCAACGGACCGGTAGGGTTGGCAAACAAACGAGTAAAATTACCTGGATGGCTTTGAAAAGGAAGTGTAAGCCCCATGCTTATCAGGTCTTCTTTCAGATTATCCACTTTGTAGCGCATTTTGAATTTCGGCATGTGCAGCAGAAAATTCATTTCCCTGGCCTCTTCCCTGAACCGCGCCAACATTTCCAGGTCCAGCCCTTCCAGCTTTTCTTGCAATCCTTCATCCGATGTCAAAATCCCCAGGCTATACTGCCCGGTACTGTAGGGAATTTCCAGGTAATCCATTCCATTTCCCCTCCGAAATTTCAGGGCAGTGGCCTCCGCTAACTGCATCATATCGACCTGCACCTCGGACCCATCGGAGGTGGTGAAAGGAGCTTTTTTCGTTTGCTTCTCATCGAATCGGTACTTCCAGTCTGCCTTAAAGTAGATGGCATTGACCAGGTACATGACCGCACTGGCCGGAACCTGATCCAACATATCCTTGATCAGTCCTTCCGTATTCGTTTCAATCCACTGATTGATGATGTCGGCTGCCTGAGAATTGGACATGTCCAGGGAAGCCAATTCGGCCTCATAGGCTTCTCGTAGCCTACCGGCAAAGCCTTCATCAAGGGCATACCCTTGCTTGTACCAAATGGCATTGGCGATAGCTAAACGGACCTTTGGGTCCAATTCCATCAAAAACCGGGTAAGGGTACCGGCCGCCTCGTTTGCCTCCTCCATGTCTAAACCTTCAAAATGGAGTACTTGCCTGAATTGTTCCAAGGTCTCCCCCTCATTTCCGTTCATGGCCATGGCAAGTGCCAGGTGAATGCTGTACGGACTGAAAAATTGGTTGGGCCCCTCCCTGCTTTGTAGCTGCTGAAAGAGGTCCATTGCAAAAGCAGAACTACTGTTAACCAGAGAATTCTCTGCCAGTTGAAGGGTCCGAATCCTGGGTTTCAGTGGTTCATCTTCCCCAGTTATCCCATTACAGGACCAAAACAACCCGCAAAGCGAAGCGAAAAGAAAGCAGTAATTTTTCATGGTAATATCGGGTTTCGGTTATTCCCCAGACGCAAAACGAACCCCATGTGCTACAATGCTTACCGGAAAAAGTAACGTTCATGGTAATTTTTTCCCTGGAAGGTATAAATGGGCTGCAGGTATCACGAAGACATAATTTATTTGAAAGGCCTAATGCTCCTCAGACTCCGAAGGCTTAACGGTTAATTCGATGGATTTATTCATCAGTTTTTCAGCCATCCACCTTAAAAATAACCAGACCAAGAAAAATCCTACTGCATCAGCAAACCCGTTGAGCATGATAAAGTCAAGCTGCTCATGCCAATCCAGGTGCCGTTGGTGGAAGAACCAATCGTAAATTCCCGTACCCAAAGAAAAGAGGACCAAAACCCAAAGGATAGTACTGATAGCTGGCCAATAAGGTAATTTTCCGGTATTAAATTTAAAATGCATCATTTTGTCATCCACTTAGTTCGATACAAAATAAAGCATGCCCATTGATACCTGCATTGACCTATGTTAAGTTTGGTAGATAACCCTTTACCACCAACCCTGAATGATTTGGCCCAGCTTTAAAAATAATATCAGGCCAACTCTATGATCTCAGCATTTAAGTTAATCCCTGATTTAATTCAGCAGAGAAGGATCGCCCAGTTTTCCCATAAAAAGAATGGCGCCGCTGTGCTTATCCTGGATTAAGAAAACAAAGGACACAAGTCAGATGGAGTTGTCTGTTCATCATCAGCCAGATTTGGTTTCACTGACCATACGTAGAAAAGCAGGAAAATGCGACAAGTCCAACCCTATTTTTTACGATTTAATTACAGCAATGAGGCCAATCGGGTTTTACCGATCAATCAAGAATTTGATCCGCTATTATTTTTTTAAAAAAAACCAAGCGTCTAATCTATTCGTATAGTTTATGAAATAAAACCGCTCCCCTAAACCATTGGAAACCATGAAACCTCGGCTATTCTTATTCGTCCTCCTCTCCATCTCCTTTACCATTCAGAAAGGGAATGCGCAGCAATTATTGGGTGGCATTCATCTTAAATCAGGTATTCCCACCGGAACATTCGACAGGGAGTCAGGGATAAATGTCGTCCCGGAATGGAGTGCCAGCGGCTTGCATCGCATAAAAAGCAGCCCCCTTGTCATTGGAGCGGAACTAGGGTATGGACGCTATGGAACGTCGGTGATCAAGAGAAGGGATATTTTCCCTGGCGTAAACCAACGGTTCCGCATCCGAAGAAACAACAATTATGTTAACCTTATGGGAGTAGTCCGGTTGATGCCTGATTTGAATCCCCGTTTCAAGCCCTTTCTGGAAGGGCAAATGGGCGGGATCCATACGTTTACCCGCTCACGCATCCGGGAAAACAGGTTGGCCGACCCCATTGCCTCGGGCACCGAATACCATGATTGGGGCTTGATGGTTCAGGCAGGGGCAGGGATCATGGTAGCATTGAATAAAAGTAAGGATACTTTTCTGGAGGTGAAGGTCAACTATGTTAATACCAGCCAAATGGATTTCCTGAGCAGGGACAGTGCTACCTATAGTGAGCAGGGAGATTTGATATTGACACCAATAAGGTCAGCGTTTAACATGATACAACCTTCGTTTGCATTGAAATATACTTTTAACTAATAAGCAACAAGAAGGAATAGTGAGGCCGTTACTAATGGTATTTCAATATCCTGAATTAAGAAAACCCATCGCCGGTACATCCAAATTTGCAACCCGCACTTTGAGTCGTAAGGGTATAAAAAATGTGCAACAAACCGGGTCTGTTGCACATAAATGGATATCATTCTAGCCTTTTTTCGATCCAATTAAGAGTTCTGATTATCGCTTTTCTCCTTACTGTCTTCGGCTAGTTTTAGGTGATTCCTAAGTGTTGGGAGTTGTTCGGATGCCCAGGCTTTGATTTCAGGATCTTCAGAATCATTCGCTGCGTTTTCAAATAAATCGATCGCATCTTCATGCTGATCAACCATTCTATCGCTATAGCTCCTGCCAAAATCATTTCCTGTTTCTTCATTAAGGTCATTGTAGGCCTCCATGGAATCGTCTGTCGCTGATCCTGGCAAGGACATCGATTTTGACTGGGCCAGCGCATTGATTTCAGTCTGGGATTTGGTGTTTTCCGCTTCCATTACCCTACCAAATTCTTTTACCTCAGCTGAATTGCCTTTTTCCTGAGCCAATTTTCCGAAGTTGATCATTTCCATTTGCATTTCTGCTGCTTTCCTTAAAAATGTCGTGTCATTATCATTTTCGATTACCACGATGGTATGATCACTTGCAGCCATTGTATTGACTTTTTCCTGGTTTGTCACTTCGTTTGAATCTACGGTTTTATTATCCGAACAAGCAGATACTACGACTATTAACCCCGCCATCCAAAAGGAATGGACAAGGATTGATTTAAAATTTATGAGATTTTTCATTGTAAATTATGGTATTAATTGGTTAGGATTAGTTGATTGTAATTATTGTATTGCTTATTAGCTACATTGGCCTAAAAGAAAGTAGATGAGTAAAAAGACAACGATTGTCCCAAAACAGCCACCTCCTAATTTTGCTGCACCGTAGCCTGCTAGAAGCCCTTTAAAAATATTGTTCATCTTATATTGATTTAATTTGATTCTTCAACAGCTTCTATGTGGATAGTAGCCAACTAAAAGGGATTTTCATCGGTTGGAAACGTTATAAGTTTTTCGATTCTCTAGTTGACCTGTTAGAAGTATTTCCCGGGAATAAGACTATTTTTTGTCCTGATAAACCGACCAACTCATGACGCCATTCTTAGGAGCAGTTGCTTTGTCCACCTTTTCTTTCTTGCTGGTGCTCAATTTCTTATTGGCAGCTTGAACTGATTTCTCCGTTCGGTCGGTCCCAGCAGTTTTAGTTCTCCGTTTGGCCCGCCAAATTACTCTAGCAATAGCTTCGCGAACCGTACATCCGGCTTGGAAACCCTTGCATTAAATTGTAATTCTTTTACGTGGTGGAACATATCGTTTAGGATTGGTTATAATGATTGAACTGACAATTTTTAGGAATTCAGGAGCCTAGTTGTTTCTACTATTTCGCCTAGATAGTCAGCATTGGAAACATTCGTAATGAAAGTTAGAGAAGAAAGGGTTATCACTTCTTTTTATCAGGATTACCATTCATCTTAGAAAGGATTCCCTTTTTCTTTTTGGATGTAGCTCCTTTTTCGTTTTCGTCGGGATTGTTATTTAACTGTGACAACTTACCTTTCAAATGCTCTTGTCCTTTTTTAGGTTTATCTTTCATGATTTTATCCTCATGGAATTATGAAATTTATACAGTGCAAAATTAGGAATTTTATAACCAAAATAATTATGTATTATTTTGAAATAATTATAAATTTAACAGTATTACCCACTCTTCCCGACGGGAAGGGCTATGAATTATATCCCTTTAGAACCCGAATTGAATTGCTATCATGGGTTTTGGGAATTTAGTAGTGCCATGTGCCAGCAGAATAAATCTTCCTTGCGCAAACGAACAGCCCCATTTGCAATATTGAATTTGCATTTTTCAGTATTTATTAGAAGATTATAAAAAATTTTACCTCTGATTACCAATATAACCCATGCAACGAAGACAATTTATAAAATTGGGAGCATTAGGTTCCATGGCGGCTTTTTCAGGATTTCCCATAATATCCCATGCCCGCTCTGATTTTAAAATCAAAAAAATCCGCTACCACGCCGCTCCCGGCTACAACAAACCATTATTTAATCAGGCTAGAGGCATCGTAGAAGTAGAAACTGACTCGGGCTTGATCGGTATAGGGGAAGGTGGTACTCCGGATATGGTAAGGCAATGTGCAGAAATGCTGATCGGCGAAGATCCCTTCCGCATCGAACACCTTTGGCAATACCTGTACCGGGGCATGTTTTATCCGCCCGGAAAAGAAAAACTTCATGGGCTTGGAGCCATTGAAATGGCCCTTTGGGATTTGAAAGGTAAGGCCCTGGATGTTCCCGTCTACGAACTACTGGGCGGAAAAACCCGAAACTACGTAGAATGCTACGCTACCGGTTTTCAAAGATCCAATGCCCCTACCATGGAAGGAAGAGCGCAGGACTGCCTGGAGGCTGGCTTGAGGTGCTACCGCATCGGGCCTACCGGAGGCAATGGAGAGCTGCCCTTTGATTTTTACGAACACAGCAAAAAAACCATCGCGCTCTGTGAGCAACTGGACAAGGCAGTGGGAGGCAACGGCAATTGGGCGGTGGACTTGCATACCCGTTTTGATACCCCGGAAGCCATCAAAATTTGCGATGCCCTGGAAGAATTGGAACCCTATTTCGTAGAAGACATCATCCGATCGGAGAACCCGGAAGTGTACCGGACCATCCGTAACATGACCAAGGTGCCCATTGCAGTAGGCGAACAATTTGGTGACCGCTGGGATACCAATGTACTGATGGAAAACCACCTGATCGATTATAGCCGTGTGACCCTACCCAATACCGGGGGCATTTCGGAGCTGAAAAAAATCATTGCCATAGCCGAAACGCATTACGTGGGCATCATTCCCCACTTTACCGGCCCCCTTTCCACGGCGGCGCTGGTGCATGTGCTGGGCTCCTCCAGCCCAACGCGCTGCATGATTGAGCTGGCTGGCGGAGAACCGGAAAAACCCGCTTATTTTAATGAAGATTTCATTGATTTTAGAGAAGGAAAAGTGCACCTCAATGACCGGCCCGGATTAGGGGTCACTTTTGATCCCGACAAGGCAGACTTCCTATTTGAGGTAATCAAAAATACGGAATTTACACATCCCTATTTAAAGAGTCCGGACGGAGCCATTCACAACTGGTAAAAATAGCATACACTTAACCCAAAATCTCCCAACCCTATGAAACCCCCACTAAAGAAAACCAGTAGCAAAAATTCCAATTCCGTGTCCCGCCGGACAGCCATACAATCGGTGCTGGGGATGGCAGGTGCCGGCCTGATGCTACCCCTATCCTCCTATGCGCGGCAGCCCGATCCACAGAGCCTGCGAAAAAATGAGGTAAGGATCACCAAACTGGAAACCTTTCTGGTCAAACCCCGGTGGATATTTCTAAAAATCCATACCGATGCTGGAGTTGTCGGCCTGGGAGAGCCCTTACTGGAAGGGCGGGCGCTGACCATTCAGACGGCCATCCAGGAAATTGAACCCTATCTGATCGGGAAAGACCCCCGCCGGGTGGTACATCATTGGCAGGCCATCTACCGCCACGCTTTTTACAGAGGTGGTCCGATCCTGACCTCTGCTTTGAGCGGCATCGATCAGGCCCTTTGGGATATTAAGGGCAAACTGCTGGGAATTCCTGTCTACGAACTATTCGGTGGTCCTACCCGTGACCGGGTGCGGATTTACGGTAGGGCTAGCAATGCCGAAGACATGAAGAAACGCAAGGCCGAAGGCTTCACGGTCATCAAAACCGGGGTAGCCAAAAAACAGCCCGCCCGGATGGTGGAAAACCCAGCGTTTATCGACCATGCGGTGGAGAACTTTGCCGCGCTGAGGGAAGCCGGCGGCCCGGAAATGGACATTGGCATTGATTTTCACGGGGCCATTTCTCCGCAGACCTCAAAGGTGCTGATCAAAGCACTGGAACCGTACCAGCCCATGTTTATCGAAGAGCCCTGCCAGGCCCAAAATGTGGACGTTTTGGTAGACATTGCCCGAAGCACACACCTGCCCATCGCCACCGGCGAACGAATCTTTACCAAATGGGGCTTTCGGGAATTGTTGGAAAAAGGGGCTGCCAGCATCTTACAGCCAGATCTTTGTCATGCAGGGGGGCTTACGGAAGGCAGGTTAATTGCGGGAATGGCAGAAGCCTATTATGCAGCTATCGCCCCGCACAATCCCATGGGCCCCATTTCCCTGGCCTGCGGCCTGCACCTGGCAGCCAGCATACCCAACTTTCTGGTTCAGGAGCAGGTTTCCCTGGGCGAAGGATATCTGAAAGAACCGTTTCAACTTGAATCTGACGGCACGGTATTGCTTCCCCAGGGACCGGGACTGGGCATAGCGTTGGACGAAGATGCACTGGCGGATAAAATCGGACACCACTGGACCAATCCCGAAACCTACGATCCGAGAGACGGATCCGTAGTGGACTGGTGAAATTAATCGCTGCAACCATAGCATATTATTTTATTGGAATAAACCCATCAACAACATGTTTCAGACAAACACTACCCGAAGAAAACTACTCAAAGGACTGGGCCTGGGTGCCGCCGCTGGATTACTAGGTATGGCTCCGAAAGCTAATGCCCGGACAGACAGCGAAAAGCCAGCTTCTCTAAATGGTCTTCCGCCCTTAAAAATCACCAATGTACGCGCCATAGGCACTGCCCCCAGTGGCTCCAATCTCATTGTGGTAAAGGTAGAAACCTCCGAACCCGGGCTATACGGACTGGGCTGTGCCACCTTTACGCAGCGGGCCTTTGCTGTTATTACAGCTATTGAAAAATACTTGCAGGATTTCTGCGTGGGCAAGGATGTAGACAATATTGAAGACATGTGGCAATCCGCCTTTGTCAGTTCCTATTGGCGCAACGGCCCCGTCCTGAACAACGCCATCAGCGGGCTGGATCAGGCACTCTGGGACATCAAAGGCAAGCGGGCCAATATGCCTGTTTACCAACTATTAGGTGGGAAATCTCGTTTCGCTGTTCCTTGCTATACCCATGCCAGCGGCAACACCCCGGAAGCTGCTGCCGACCAGGTGTCCGGTTACATGGAGGAGGGATACCGCTATGTACGCATTCAGCAAGGAGGCTATGGTGGAACCGGCCTTACCGGAGAGCCGGATTTCAAAAAACAAAATTATGGCCGGGAAAGCGATCAATACATGGATCAGGGCAAATACATTCGGGATGTACCGAGGCTTTTTGAGACTGTTCGCCGGCAATGTGGTGAAGAAGTGGAATTGCTGCACGATATCCACGAGCGACTGGAACCCATGGATGCCATTCGGGTGGTTAAAAGCACGGAACCTTACCATCCCTTTTTTATAGAGGACCCCTTTTCTCCGGAGCAGATGGAGTGGTTTCAGGCCCTGCGGGAAGCCACCACCGTACCGCTGGCCATGGGCGAGCTCTTTAACAACATCAATGAATTTAAGGAACCGATCACCAATCGGATGTTTGATTATATCCGCATCCACATCTCCCAAATCGGAGGCATCAGTCCGGCCATGAAAGTAGCGCGGCTGGGGGAATTTTACGGGATCAAAACTGCCTGGCATGGCCCTGGGGATGTGTCACCGGTAGGGCATGCTGCCAATGCGCATATTGATCTGGCGGTATGGAATTTTGGCATTCAGGAAGCCGCACGCATTTCCGACCTGTCCCGGGAAATTTTTCCTGGTTCACCGACCATGAAAGACGGCTACATGTGGGTCAACGAAGCTCCGGGCCTGGGTGTGGACATCAACGAGGACCTGGCCAAAAAATACCCCATGCATACCCGCTCCAACTGGACGGTAAGGAAGTTTGACGGAACGATTATACGGCCTTAGATTGAGGGGAGATTGGCCTTCGACAGGCTCGGGCGTCAGATTGAGGGGAGATTGAAGGAGATTGAAAGGGAGATTGGGCCTTGTTCGGTGCCGGGTTGAGGGGATTTCCTTCGACAGGCTCAGGTGTCAGATTGATGGGAGATTGAGAGAGATTGAAAGGGAGATTGGCCTATTTTTCAATCTTGTTCAATCTATTTTCTCCAATCTTTTTCAATCTCTTTTCTCCAATCTTCATCAACCTCTTTTCTTCAATCTTAAATCCGACTAGGATGGAAAACAGCAATTGGGTCAACTACAAAATCGATATCAGGGAGCGGCTTAAGCGATTTGCACTTGAGGTATTGGCCTTGTCCGAAAAATTTCCAAAAACAACCCACCCATATGACACACCTTTTCAATTTTTTTTCGACATTTCGAATTGCCGGCTCACTTGCGGAGGGCTTCGGTTCAGTAACGGTATAAATCTATGTCTTCCTCAAACATTCAATTAAACCCCGTCAAACTGGGTGTTCAGCTTGAAAACATGCCTCATGGGGTGTACAGAAAACTATTGGTCCCCGACTATATCAATATGATGCAACTGCACGCTGTTCTCCAAATTGCAATGGGCTGGACGTTCAGTCACTTGTTCCAATTTATGGATACCCGGCAGCGACCGAAACTGATTGCCAGCTTTGGCGCATTTGAATCGTACGAGGAACCACTACCCTATGAATACGAAGCTCACAGGCTTCTACTGAAACGAGACTACATGGAACGGATTGGCAGGAAAAACCTGTGGTACTGGTACGATTTCGGGGACGACTTGTGGCATAAGATCAGCTTCTTAAAGCCGACAAAGCAGGATCTAATTGAATTCAAGGGGATTCCCATTTGCATGGACGCCTATGGAAAGTGTCCTCCAGAAGATGTAGGCGGTGCCTGGGGGTACCAGGATTTTTGTGATGCAATCGATAACAAAAAACATCCGGAATACCGCTCCTATCGAGAGTGGCTGGGACTGGATATGAAAACGCCCTATGAACTGGAAAAGGTGTCCATCACTCCAATAAACGAAACGCTAAGGGCCTATTTTCATTCGAGGGAGTGGAGCCGGGACACCCAGCAGTCCTTTCAGGAAGGCTGGGTAGAATTCTTCGAGAACAGAGAATAAGTTGATTTCTTCCGGCGCAGTTGGTTCATTTCCAGAACACAATGCATCGTCTCCATGATCACCCATGCCTCAAGAAAACATTACAACAAAAATTCGGAAAAAATACCCCGATCCCGGTATTTTATTTCTTTTCCATTTTCCCGATATTGATTTCGATCGAGGACGACCATTTTCCCCAACTACCTATTTCTTATTTCGTTCTTTTAATGGTTTCACTGCTGTGAATCACGGGCCGAAGGTGTGGGCCTTCCGGTAGCAACGGGCATTCCTATAAACGAGACATGCGGTTATTAATTACACTTCAAAAAGAGGCGGGATCGCTTCTCCCAATCAATTACCAATACGAACTTTCCTCCCTGATCTACAAAACCATAGACCGGGCAGACAGCTGCTTAGGTGACTTTTTACACCAGCAAGGCTACCTGCCATTTGGCCGTTCCTTCCGCCTATTTACTTTTTCCAGAATTTCATTTGAAGGCTACCATGTGGTCATGGATTCGGGTAGGATGAATCACCATGGACAAATGCCGGATTCGGGCATTTGGGGAGTCAGGGATTTGGTTGTGTGGGGGTAAGAGAAAGATAGAAAATAAAAGAAGGAAAAATGAAAAGTTATTTGTTGTTTTCCAACTGTAGTCGAATGGCTTCCTTCATTAACCGCTCACCTTCTTTCTTTGAAACAGGTCTCGCCACGGCTTTTAGTGATTTCCACACCTGCTCCCTTTCTTCATTGGTACTAGCCTGTGCAAAGGGGTTAAGGTTTTTTGCTTTTTTGTCCATACCTCAAATATACTGTAATTCTATTACCCGGCACAATAGAAATGTTCTATTTCCTCTTCATCAGCGACTTTCACCTGAAGAATTTTGCGTTTTAGATTTTCAATATTTGAAGCAATCAGTAAGATCCTTTTTTTGGAACTATATCCGCAAGCAATGGTATAAAAATCTTTCAGAGGATAGTCTTCCAGCGTGGAAAGCCTGTGCCTGGGATTGTCCAATACAGAAAGTATTTCAGATTGAGTTATCCTGTCCGGATAGTCACCATTCCTTTCACTTAACCCTGAAAAATCTATATCCATATTTGCCTGGCTTTTACATAAATAAAGGACCGGAGGAATTGTTTTTCCTCCGGGAAATCCAAGATGGTGCGATTAAGCTCTTTCTAAAGAGTAAAGCGTTATTTTTCAATACCTTGAATGGATTTCACTCAAAGGTAGTAAAAAATTATTTAAAGATTAAAGAGTTATAGGAATTTTTAGCTATATTTACTTTCTCACCAAAAAAGCAGGTTTCGGCTGTCATTATAAAATTCAGTAAAATGAGATTAATCTTAAAGACATCACCCGCCAAGACCCTGGTCCCTTTCAACTACCAAAAATTTTTGGTGGGCAGGTTTCACAAGTGGCTGGGAAATAATAAAGAGCATGATGAACTATCCCTTTATTCCTTATCCTGGCTACAGGGTGGCGAGATGGTAAAAGAAGGGCTGAAGTTTTCCCTCGGAGCCGAATGGAGCATCAGTGCTTTTGACGCATCGCTGCTCAAAACCTTAGTCAGCAATATCCAGGAGGATCCGGAAATCAACTTTGGGATGCATGTAACGGACCTGGTTATTGTGAAGGAACCTCCGTTTGATACCAGGCAGAAATTTTTTCTGAACAGCCCCGTGTTCATAAAGCGGAATCAAGGACACAGGGTTCACTATTACCTGTTCAAGGATCCAGAAAGTTCGGGGCTATTGACCCAAACCCTCCAAACAAAGCTGGAAAAAGCCGGATTGAGCTCCGAAGGAGTAAGGGTATCTTTTGACCACAATTATCACAATCCCAAAACAAAAATAATTGATTACAATGGCATTGGCTGTAAAGCCAGTATGTGCCCAGTCATTGTCGAAGGAACTCCGGAGCAGGTTGCTTTCGCATGGAACGTGGGAATAGGTAACTCCACCGGTATTGGATTTGGCGCATTAAAATAATGAGAAAATGACATACTATGTTGTAAAATATTCCGGCCCATTTGGTTTTATTAAGCCCTGGACGGCTGTTAGAGACAGTGAGACGTTTAGCCAGCAGTTTTTGACCCCTTCCATAATAGAGGGCATTGAAAAAAAGCTATTCCCTGAGCTTTTATCCATTTCAGGCATACAGAAAATAGCAGGTCACAGACTGTCATACGATCAAGTGTCAGGGCAACAGGAGGTGATTCAAACCAGAGGATGGAATGCAACCAGAAAAGGCAAAGAGTTCCTCTTCGAACGACCCAAGGCGATATTGATACGGGGCATTTTGCAAAATCCGATCCTCCATTTGGCTTTTACATCCAAAGGCGATGCGGCAAACGCAAAAAAACAACATGTATGTCTTTGCAGGAATGAAGATATGTTGTATCCCGATAATTTAATTGAGGCCAGTAAAAAGTCATTTCAACAGGATGAAGAGAGGTTCCCAGGCTTCGAATTAGTCTTCGAAAAAACTGAAAAATCATTTCTGGTAGGCTATCACCGAATAACAAATGAGCCTATGTATGGATGGATAAAAGTCGTTGGCAAACCGGTTTCATCCTTCTAATGGAAAAACTACTCGCAAAGTCCGCTCCTGAATTCACTCCGCTAAGAGACCATCTTTTGCATGTCTCCTTTGCGGCACAGTCCTTTGCCAACTATTTGCGAATGGAAGAATCCGTGGCATTCAATGGTGCAATTCTTCACGATATAGGGAAAGCACATCCTGAATTTCAAAAAAGGGTAAAAGACAAAGGGAGGTACACCAAAGTTTTTAGGCATGAAATATGTTCATTATTCTTCCTATCTATATTCCCTAAAGAAGAATACCCAGCTTTATTGGATATGGTCATTGCTCACCACAAATCAGCCAAAAATGATTCTGGCGACAAGGGGTTGTTGGATTTGGAAAACGGATATGACTATATCGACTACCATCTGGGCAATTGGGATCAATGGTCACCAAATGCCTTTAAACTACTAACTGATCTCGAAATTCCCTGTAGCCCGTTTGGTGAAGAAGTAGCGAGACAAAATCTTTCCTACGCAATATCCTATTGTAAGAAACAAACGAAAATTAGGGGATATGCGGAGTGGAGAGGGTTGCTCATGGGGGCGGATCACTTTGCATCAGCTCTAATCAATAGGACCGAGGAAAACCTTAAAAAAGCTTTTCGTGTACCCAATCTTACTTTTTTTAACCGTACACATCCCCTTTACCCTCTTTCACAGAAAGAAACCGATTCTCCAAAGAAACATACCCTTGTTGTGGCCAGTACGGGTGCGGGGAAAACGGACTATCTTTTCAAGAGGACAAAAGGCCGTGTGTTTTATACGCTCCCGTTTCAAGCGTCTATCAATGCCATGTTTAAGCGGGTGTCCAAGGATTTGCAAGCGGACAACCCGGATCTTGACATAAGGGTTTTGCATGCCGCCTCCATGGTGGTCCGGCAGAATCGCAGGGAAGAGGAGAGCGTTTTGCAGCCACTGTTCGGTTCGGCGATTAAAATAATGACACCGCATCAATTGGCTGCAATTGCTTTCGGAATGAAAGGTTACGAAGCCATGTTGCTTGACTTAAAAGGGTGTGATATCATCTTGGACGAAATCCATACCTATACAGGCGTTTCTCAGGCAATAGTACTAAAACTAGTTCAGATTCTCAGGCAATTGGGCTGTTCCATTCACATAGGAACGGCTACTATGCCAACAAAGCTATATCAGAAAATAGTCGAAGAATTGGGCGATGATATCTTAGAGGAAAAACTAACTCCTGAGGAGCTGGATAAATTTGACCGGCACACTCTATACAAAATCAATTCGTTTGAAGAAAGTTTGCCCTTTATCCATCAGGCGATTGAAGAGGAAAAGAAAGTATTGGTAGTCTATAATCGGGTTGCCAGAGCGCAAAAAGCCTATCTCTATTTAAAAGAATTGTATCCGGATACTCCGATTCTTTTGCTCCATAGCCGCTTTAAAAGAGCTGATAGAAATTTTAAAGAAAAACAATTACTTGGCTTGGATGAGGAAGGAAATCAGAACGGAGAATTTAACACCTCTTCCGAAGCTTGCATAGTGGTATCCACGCAGATCGTAGAAGTAAGCCTGGATATCAGTTTTGACCTAATGGTGACAGAGACTGCCCCAATAGATGCATTGATTCAGCGTTTTGGGCGGATTAATCGAAGAAGAACCGAGGACACCATAGGGAAAACCAAGCCAGTCTTTGTAATTGCTCCTTGGGAAAATAAAAACGACTCCCTGCCCTATGATGTGGAAGTACTCCAAAGGTCCTATGATGTTTTGGAGGACAACCAAGTTTTAAAAGAGCGGGATTTGCAGGGGAAAATTGACTATGTGTTTCCCGCAATTGATTTTATGAATATAGAAGAACATGCTGTATTTAAATCAGATGGTAAAATTTCCATTGACAAGCTTACACATCGGAGCAAATCGATTTTGTTTGAATTGCTAGATATTGACGGAGTATCCTGTATTTGTGAAGCAGATTTGGAAGCATATGAAAATGCGAGTTTCGAAAGAAGGTTGGAAATGGAAATACCGGTAAGGTATTTTGCAGTGAAGGGAATGAACCAAGCACAAAATGGCAACAAGCCCTTTATCATCCCAGATAAAGCGTATGATTTTGAAATTGGCTTGGATGTAAAGCAAATAAGGGAAAGCAACTTTGACGTAAATAACCAAATATTATGATCACAGCAGTAATAGGTAGGACTTTTCTCAATGCATATAATGAAAAAAATGGCCAAGAGCTGTCCCCTAGAGCATTTTTTGAAAAGGAGTATTGGGAATTGTTTTACAACCATCCAAAATACATGCAATGGGTAACCAATTCGCCTTTTGTACAAATGAAAAGCGGACAAAAGCCTCATTTACTTTCAATCGACCAACGAATAGAAAAGCTCGAAAACCTTTTCGAAAAAGCCAAAAATGAAATCCCTGATGCGAGTTTTGCTTTGGGGTATCCGGCTTCCGAGTCTAAGGAGTATGCGAGCACTTCCGGATTAGTCAGTAATGTGGTTATACCGGCGAATGAAGATGAAGTTTACCTATCCTGGATTGGAAGCGGCTTGGGGATTACCGTTGCTGGTGGCTTTTCCATTCTTTTTGATAACCCCAGTATTACTCTTCAAACCTTCAAGGGTTGGAAAATTTATCGAAAGTATTTGAACGATCCTACTTTGGAAAAACTTCGGGGAAATCAAATCAACACGTGGAACGGGCGGTGGTTGACCTATTCGCTAAATCCTGAGGAATACCGGGAAGATTTTGATTTTTCAGAACTGACCAACCAGAAAATATTCAAAGTGGATACAACCATGGCAGAAGTATCCACAGTAAGCTGGAGCCAGTTGTTTTTTAGTCTTTCAACACAATTTCCCAAAGCTGAGATGATGGGATATGTTTATGGTTTTGGCCAGACAAATAAAACCATTGGCTTTATTCCTTTTCAACTAAAGTCTGGAGAAAATATCAAAGAGGTTTATCAAAAACTCTTTGGAAACTTTAAAACTAACAAAAAAGAGTTTGAAAGCCTGTTCGGGATGCATATCAAACGGGCCTGTGAATTGGGAAGTATAGGATTACAAGCACTTCGCCCTGAAAGCATGAAAAAATACATGACAGATGGCAAAAATCTATCCTTCAAAAAAGAAGAAGACACAATTAATTATCAAGCATACAAAACCTGGTTAGTCGCTATGTTAACACGAAACAAAGAAGAAATTACAGACTATACCCCTAAAATGGCTGAGGTCATATTGCGGTATAGAAATACCGGAAAAGGAATGTCAAGGGTCACACTGGTAGAAAAGGAGCTGTTCACATCCAAATCCAAACGGGGATTTATCGAGTCTTTGACCCTAATGATTCCGGATTTGGATGGGGAAGATTTGGAGTCCCTCAAAACACTAAAGGATGAAATACACCTGATGACGAACGAAGAGTTTGGCTACTTCCTAACGCTTCTTAAGTTCGATTACGCATATCAACAAAAGAAATCATAATCCAAAAATAGTTAAAACATGAATACCATTTACATAAGAACTTTAAAGAGAGCCGAACACACTGTTTTCAATGTAGCCAGTGGCCAAAAGTATTATTATGACGTTCAGTTCAACAAAAGAATCCCTTTTTCTAGCGGGCAGCAGGTAAAGCGGTCCTTGATTGACGCGCTTTGCGAAGCAATTGACCAAACCCCATCCCCCACTACTTTTTTGTTTGAAGTGGATAAGCAAAAAAAGCTCAAAGAAGGTGAGGTTTATGGAACTTGTGATCCAACCTACGCTGACCAGTTATTTGGCGGTTGGATGAAAGCCTCAAAAGGTGGGGGAGAAAGAACCCTTAAAAGAAGAAGCCCGCTATCCATTTCTGCCATGCGTGCATTACATCCATTATTGGCCGGTATGGATTCAAGTGGTGGAGAAGCAGGATCCTTCGACAGAAGTGAGCGGCCCAACAATGCCGTAATTATTCGCGACGAAAAAGGAAATATACTTACTGAAGAAGAAATCGATGTTGTATTGAAAACTGAGGGTAATACTGATAGAAGTTTGGGAAGGAAATGGTTGAATCCTGCAGAGCGGGCAACAGGACTGTTTGTCTTTGACATTGCCATAGATTTACGGAGGCTCTTTTCTGTCAGTACCAATCAGCTTGAGCCGGAAATGGCTGATTCTACGATCGGAAAACTGAAGGAAGAGGGTTGGATTGAGTCGAAAAATGTATTCGGTCCCTGCCTGGTAGCACCAATGGCATTGCGGGCGAAATGGATTCCCGGCCTTGCCAAAGCCATCCTCAACTGGCGCATCACTTCAAACCAATCACGAACATTCAGTTTGATGGATACCTTGGCTGTTTCCATCAGTGATAATGCCAACCTGATTGCTGGTAGCATCAGAGCCAAACTATCCGAGGAAGATTCCAAAAAGGCAGATCCCATTATAGACGAAGGATTGACGGGAGTAGACACGTTTATTTCGCTTCAAGCAGGGGGCTTTATTCATACCAAAGGGGAAACAGCAGATGCCCTCGAACGCGCAGAGAAAGCTTTAATCGAGAAAATGATGGCCTTTGATTACGAAAACCAATAGTCCTGGGGATTTAAATTAATTCCTTCCCAAGCTCAAAAGCGGCTAGTGGAAGCTTATGCAAGTAACATAAATAGGGTAAATTCCCATGTTCGACCAATTCTACCAACAATCCAGTGAGCAGCTAAAGCTGGCTTTCCTTGAGGAAGTGTTCCGAAAATACCCGGAGCTCAAAGAGGAATTCCTGGGTTTTTACTTGAAACCCTCGGGTAAAACCTTGAAAATGACCGTCCGCGACCCGGATGATTTTATTATGGCCAGTGCTGATCTCATCAGGGCGGACCTTGAATCTATGAATATCAATGAGCCTGATTGGCAGGAGTATACCCCCCCTCATAACGGGTATATCCCAGAGTATGAGGCCATGGAACACATGGCCGAAGGCGAGATCAGCAGGATCATTGGCATTCATGTAGCGGAGGTAGAAAGGTACTGTACCGAAAAACAGGTCGATCTGGCCTTCTTATACATGTTCAGCCTCCACCAGGCCTGCACAAAAGCCGAGCTCGACGATGAATACGAAACTTTGCCCGATCCGGTGAGCTCCATGCTCAATCAACTCGATCAGCACCTGCAGGATTGTGTCCCCCTGTTCAGTGTCCTACATGCTGCCGACGATCAACTGTTCACCATTGCTTCCGTGCTAATTGATCAGCATCAGAAATCCCCTTCGGATGATCATGAACTACTGCCCTTTTTCGAATCGTATCTTTATTTCCTCATTCACTCAGGGGCAGAGGCCAACATCCTACTTGACGTGCTAGAGCAAAAAGAGGCTATCGATGCCCTCCCCTGGCTGGTTTCTGAATTGCACCGAAAAGCTGGTGGCCTGAAAGCCTGGGAAAAAACCGCCCTGATTTTCTTTAAAAAAAACAGACAGGTAGCAAGCGCACTCTTGGACCATTACAAAACGGCTAACAAACAGGAGTTTGTACGCATAGCAAAAACGCTCTGGTCGGAAGGGCTTTTTCAGGAAGAATTTGCCAGCCGGTATTTCGACGTATTAGAGCCTTCTGACGATCCCAACTTGTACAAGCAGGTGACGATACGCTTGAACGAAAGAAAATTTTCGGAAAATTACTACCGGGTACTTCAGGAACTGATGGGAATGGAAGAACGGATGCGGTATATTGAAAAATTCCATTGGGATCGGCCGGCCTATGTTCTGGCACTTTGTATGGACGGGAAATACACCCAGGCAATAAATTATGCCCGGCAGCATGCCGACCGGTGGAATATTGTGGCAATAATGACTCCTTGCATTCAAAGCGACCCAAAGGCTGCTTTGAGCCTGTTGGATCAGAAAATACAGGAACTACTCATCGATGAACGCGGGAGGAATTTTTATGAAAGGATTGCCCAATTACTGAAAATAGCTGCGAGTACCCCCGGTATTCAGCAGGAGGCCGCGGACCTGGCAACAAAGATTTATTCCATTTACTCCAGATTAACCGCGCTTAGGGCTGAACTGAGGTCTGCGGGTTTGATCAACATGTAGGAAATCTTCGGCCCGCACAACGCTCCATTACCTTTGTAATAGGGCAGAAACCTGATTTAAGGTAAAAAAGTCGTAACCGATTAATTTGACAGCGACTTGAAAATAGAATAACCTATCGTATAGTATTTTCGTATTTTTCAATACTATATTGATGACGGATAAATAATTAAAATTCCAACGAATTGATTACTATGAAAGTGACTGCAATATTACCTGATGATATGATAGCGGATGTGAAAGCATTTACCGGAGGTAAAAACATCACCGACAGCCTGATAAAAGCACTGAATGACTGGCTGTACTTGAAAAGGATCGAAAAATTAAATGCTACCTTGTCCAAAAGCCCGGTCACTTTTCAGGAGGGCTACTCTGCAGAGAAGGTGAGAAATCGTAGCAACAGACATGATCGTTCCTGATACCAGTATCTGGATAGAATTCCTGAAGCAAAATGATCCGGTGACTGCCCGTTTTTTGACGTTACTGAAAGCCGGGAAGATAGCCGTTATTGAACCCATCTTTGCAGAGCTCCTCTACGGGGTCAAAAAACCAAAAGACAAAGAACTGGTACTTTCCTATTGGCAGATTTTGCCAAAACTGGATTTTGAGCGTGGTTCCATGTTACGGGCTTCTCATTTTGCCAACGACAATAATTTTCACAATCTAGGGATGGGCCTGATGGACGCTTCAATCATGCAACCAGTAATTAATAACGGTTATCAGTTGTGGACCTTGGACAAGAAGGTACTGAGTATCCTGGATGCCGCTCATAGGTTTGATTAGAAAGACTCCCCTTGATGATCACCGGTACCCATATCGCCTACCTTCACACCTGCCACCGCAAACTTTGGCTCTTTGCCCATGGCATACGGATGGAGCATACTTCGGATATCGTAGCCGAGGGTAAACTCATTGGTGAGACCAGCTATCCCGACCGGTCCAAAAAATACACCGAATTGGAACTCGATGGCATCAAAATCGACTTTTACGATGCAAAAAACAAAGTCATTCACGAAGTCAAGAAAACCGATAAAGTAGAACGGGCGCATATCGCCCAGGTAAAGTATTACCTGTATATGCTGTCAAAAAATGGAATCGAAGGGGCCAGTGCCTTACTTGAATACCCCAAAATGCGGCAAACTCAAATCGTGGAATGGGAAGAAGGAGATGAAGCTTTGGTAAGTACCTATATTCAAAAGGCTACCGCCATTATCAATCAGCCCCACTGTCCCGCGTTGGTTAGACTCCCCATTTGCGAAAAATGTAGCTACTATGATTTTTGCTATTCGGGAGAGGAGTGATGGTTGTTAACGGGGTGATCACAAATGGGATAAACTGCTAGTAACGGGATGTTTGCCAACAACCAATTTTCAATTAAGAACAATAGGGAAGAAGAAATAAAAAACCAATAAAAAAAATCATCAAAAAACCTATTGTTGTTTAAACTAAAAAAACATGTCAAAGGAATTTCCAAACCTCTTGTATGGCGCAGACTCTTTTTTCCAAATCATTATACATTCAGTCGCTTTCATGTAGTAATCCCAGCTGCATTTGGATGGGAGGATTATCGTTTATACCAATTTTCACCCATTCCAAACCCCAAATCAGTGTTGCGGACAAGGAATGAGAAGAGGAAGAAATGAAAAAATCCGAAAAATTCACTATTTCGCTATTGATTTTTTCATAACTTGCGTAACGTATATTACGTAACGTACATTACGAAATATGAGAAAGCCTGCCAATCCATTTGTCCTTAGCGGTTACCACAGTCCCGCCTATTTCTGCAACCGGAAAAGGGAGTTGGCCTGGTTGGAGGAACAATTTAGCAACGAACGTAACGCAGTGATTTATGCCTACCGCAGGATGGGCAAAACTGCCCTTATAAAGCAGTTTTTCTATTACCTGGAAAAAGAAAAAAGGGCCAAAACGGTGTTTGTGGACTTACTGGGCACGAGCAGCATGCAAGAAGCCAACAAAAAACTGGCAAATGCCATTCTTCAGCAGTTTGAAAACCTACATACCGGACTAGGCAAAAAAATGCTGGCCATGCTCAGTTCATTGGGCGCAACCATTAGTATGGATCCCATTAGTGGTGCACCTCAGATTTCCCTTGGATTGGTTCAGGCCTCCGAGGCAGAACGCTCCATGGAAGCCATTGGCATCTTTCTTAAAGAGCTAAAACAGCCCGTGGTTGTCGCTATTGACGAATTTCAACAAATCACTTCTTATACCAGGCAAAATGCCGAAGCGATTTTCCGGTCCTGGACGCAAGAATTTCCCATGATACGTTTTATTTTCAGTGGCAGTCATCGGCATATGATGCAAACCATGTTTACCGACCATGGACGCCCTTTTTATAATAGTGCGCAGGTCTGGTCCTTGGAGTCCATAGACAAGACGGACTATGCTGTATTTATCCGGGCATTTTTCAAAAAAGTAAACCTCGAAATCAGTAAACCGCTGCTGGATGACATCTTTGCCTGGTGTCGCATGCAAACCTATTATGTACAGCTTATCTGCAACAAACTCTATGGCAGAAAGCAGGTCATTGGCGAGAAACTACTTTCGGAGGTGAAGCAGGAAATTATACAACAGGAAGCACCGCTTTTTGGCACCTACCAGCAATTGTTAACTGATTTACAGTGGAGGACCCTGAAAGCCATCGCCTTACAAGAAATCGTACCTTCCCCCACGGCTCAGGAATTCATTGCCAAAAATAACCTTGGTGCTGCCAGTTCAGTAAGTACAGCCCTTCAGTTACTGGTAAAAAAAGAGTTTGTTGTTTATCAAAACGATCATTACCGCCTTCACGACACCTTATTAATGAGGTGGCTACAGCAACTTTAATATGCCTGATTCAGCGCAATAATTGAATACCACCGGCACTCATATCGCCTACCTCCACACCTTGCTACCGCAAACTTTGGCTCTTTGCCCATGGCATACGGATGGCGCATACCTTGGATATCGTGGCCGAGGGTAGCCTTATTGGAGAGACCAGCTATCCCGACCGGTCCAAGAAATACACCGAATTGGAACTGGAGGACATCAAAATCGACTTTTACGATGCTAAAAACAAAGTCATTCACGAGGTCAAGAAAACCGATAAAGAAGAACAGGCGCATATCGCCCAGGTAAAGTATTACCTGTATATGCTGTCAAAAAATGGAATCGAAGGGGCCAGCGCACTACTCGAATACCCCAAAATGCGGCAGACTCAAATTGTGGAATGGGAAGAAGGAGATCAATCGCTGGTGCAAGGTTGGGTACAGGAAGTGAAAGAGCTTATTTCCCAAGAAAACTGTCCCTCTTTGGAGAAAAAAAGCATCTGCCGCTCCTGCAGCTATTTTGACTTCTGTTATGCAACCGAAAGTACCGATAATGATTTAATTTAGTATATTGAGACAAAAAAAGAATGGAAACGAAGATCACTATCAGCACGACAGATCAAAACCTCGTACACCAAATATTGGATTTGATCAAAGGTGAACAGGCGACCTATCAATTGGAAACGACTGAACAAAAAAGCAATGAAAAATTGGTTGATGTCATGGATCAAATAGCAGCAAACTCCCCGATTACAAGCATCACAGATCCACGCTCGTGGCAAAAAGAAGTACGAAAAGATAAAAATCTATTGGGCAGGGATTGATGTACTTATTGGATAGTAACATATTGATCTATTCCCTGCTTCCAGAACAACAAAAACTACGGAATTTTCTGAGGCAAAAGCAACCTGTTTGTTCTATTGTGAGTAAAATTGAAGTCTTGGGCTATCATAAATTAACCGATGGGGAAAAAGCAGCACTTATAAAATTATTTGCCAACATCCAGGTATTGCCATTAACTTCTGAAATTGGGGACACTGCGATTATATTAAGGCAAACAAAAAAAATGAGCCTAGGTGATTCCATTATAGCAGCAACTGCCCTGATCCATCAGGCTAAGCTCCTCACCGTAAACACCAAAGATTTTGAATGGATCGAAAATCTGATTTTTAGCAATCCGATAAATTGAAAAAAACCTACTACCTCTTCAACCCAGGGCGGCTCAGTCGAAAGGACTTTACATTGAAATTCACTCCGATAGATGAGTCGGGAAAAGAAGGCACACCCAAGTACATCCCTGTGGAGGGTGTCTCGGACCTGTATTGCTTTGGCAGCCTGGATGCCAATTCGGCCTTGTATAATTTTCTGGGAAAAGCGGGCATCAGCGTGCATTTTTTTGATTATTACGAGCATTACACGGGCAGTTTTCAGCCAAAAGAATACCTGCTGGCCGGAAAAATGCAGATCCAACAAACCATGCACTATTCCCAATTGGAGAGTAGATTGAAAATCGCCAAAAAATTTGTGGAGGGAGCCGCCTTTAACATAAGCAAAAACCTGAAGTACTACCTAAACCGGGGCAAAGACCTGGAAGACTCCCTGAACAAAATTTCCCAGTTCGGTATGCTTATAGATGCCTCCGGGGATATTCCAGCTTTGATGGGGGTAGAGGGCAATATCCGGCAGGAATATTACCGGGCCTTTGACCTGATCCTGAAAGACCATGCCATGGAAGGCCGAAGCAAGCAGCCGCCCATGAATGAGGTAAACGCTCTGATTTCCTTTGGTAATATGATGTGTTATACGCTTTGCCTGGATCAAATTTACCATACCCAGTTGAATCCCACGATCAGTTTTCTACACGAACCCGGGTACAGAAGGTACTCGCTGGCCCTGGACCTGGCAGAGATATTCAAGCCCATATTGGTGGATCGCACCATTTTCAGGGTATTAAACAAAAGGGAAGTCAAGTCCAAGGACTTTGATTTTCATGTCAATAAGGTCATTTTGAAGGAAAGCGGCAAAAAAGCCTTTATCCGGGCGTTTGAAGAACGGCTGAACGAAACCATCAAACACAGAACCTTGAAAAAACAAGTTAGTTACAAACATTTGGTGAAGCTGGAGTGCTACAAACTGAGCAAGCATTTGCTGGGAATGGAAACGTATCAGCCATTTAAAGTTTGGTGGTGAGCAATCTTGTTGAGAAGTAGCCAAATAGGGGGATGGGATTGCATTCCATCTTGGATGAACGAATCACACATTAACTAATTAGCATGTACATCATTTTGGTTTACGACATCGGCGAAAAGCGTGTTGGAAAGATGCTTAAGCTCTGCCGGCAATACTTGAATTGGATCCAGAACTCCGTGTTTGAAGGCGAAATCACAGAGGTAAAGTTGAAAGAACTTATCAGTCGGGCCAGGTTGTTTATGAAGGAAGAAGACGACAGTTTAATTATCTTTAAGAGCCGGGAGCAGAAGTGGTTGGAAAAGGAAATCATCGGCCAGGACAAAAACGACCTGGACACGTTTATTTAGGGTTTTGGTTGTCGATCGATGGATCAACGTGAATTTTTTACGGCATACCCCGCTACCAGGGCCATCAAAATCCGGGATGCAAGCTTTGAGGCGGGTTGTCGAAGGCAGGGAGAAATCCGGTTATTGGATACCGACAATCTCCGTGCAAAAAACCAAAGACAAAAGCCTTTATTTTACAGGAATTTGGCCTATTTTTGTTTTCAGGCCGACGGCCCTTAATCGCACCATACAGGAATTGAAATTGGAAGGGGATAATAAAAATGTAGCTGATTACCGGGCCCTTAATCGCACCATACAGGAATTGAAATACGTTATGCGCTTAAATGACATGGTAAAATATTACACCCTTAATCGCACCATACAGGAATTGAAATAGACGAGGGGATATAATAGAGGGACATTTTTACCTGCCCTTAATCGCACCATACAGGAATTGAAATTAAAAACGCATGTACTGAAAATGGTGAATGGTCTTTCCCTTAATCGCACCATACAGGAATTGAAATGAGAAGCAGCGGTATTTAAGGGAAATATCTACATGCCCTTAATCGCACCATACAGGAATTGAAATATCTTCGTAAATAGCTGTAAGCGGAAAAGAATCGGTCCCTTAATCGCACCATACAGGAATTGAAATATCTATATTCCAGATAACAACGGCAATTAACCAGGTCCCTTAATCGCACCATACAGGAATTGAAATTCTCTTCCGCTTTCTTTTGCATTTCTGCGGAAAGATCCCTTAATCGCACCATACAGGAATTGAAATTTTCGGATTGGCAGTATTTAGCAGATATTGTGATGCCCTTAATCGCACCATACAGGAATTGAAATTCTTGATAGAAGCGATTACCACGTTTTCAACAACATTCCCTTAATCGCACCATACAGGAATTGAAATGGAAATGGTAAGTTCTGGATTGAACGCCCGGCACCTGCCCTTAATCGCACCATACAGGAATTGAAATCCGCTATCTATTGCAGTTGACTGACTTCTGTTTATCCCTTAATCGCACCATACAGGAATTGAAATACCGGGATAGTTAGGAGCCTGCTTTAGTTGATCGTACCCTTAATCGCACCATACAGGAATTGAAATTTTCGGGCCAACTATCGCCGCCCATTTTTCAAACCCCTTAATCGCACCATACAGGAATTGAAATTATTTTAGATTTACAGTTCAGGAATGGCAAAATGGACCCTTAATCGCACCATACAGGAATTGAAATGCAGGGTCTCCTGGCTTGTCCATGCCGCCCCCAATACCCTTAATCGCACCATACAGGAATTGAAATACTACTAAAATGGGTTTGTTATTAATCAAACCTCCTTCCCTTAATCGCACCATACAGGAATTGAAATAAAAACGAAACTACAGGAGTTTATCTTGACACAGAACCCTTAATCGCACCATACAGGAATTGAAATTGTTCTTGGAGCCGTGCCTAATGCTGCGGTTTTGTCCCCTTAATCGCACCATACAGGAATTGAAATGTTCAATAGATCCAGATTCCCTTAGATCGGAAAGGACCCTTAATCGCACCATACAGGAATTGAAATAACAAATCAATCACCGAATTATCAGCATGGGATTTACCCTTAATCGCACCATACAGGAATTGAAATAAGCCTTTTAGCTTTTTGCGTTACATCGTTTGTGATTCCCTTAATCGCACCATACAGGAATTGAAATACCTTAGAGGGGCCGACCTTTACGGGGCCGACCTTACCCTTAATCGCACCATACAGGAATTGAAATAAATCAAGCAGTCTTTTACGTCCTGGGTAATATGGTCCCCTTAATCGCACCATACAGGAATTGAAATATTACTCGTTTAATAACAGCTAATTTTGACCTAACCCTTAATCGCACCATACAGGAATTGAAATAGTCTAGCAATGCTAAAGCAATGCTAAAGCAAAACTCCCTTAATCGCACCATACAGGAATTGAAATTACAC
>NZ_WNKF01000060.1 GCF_010119225.1 Cyclobacterium roseum
CGTCATTGCGAGCGCCGCGAAGCAATCTGAACCGGAGCGTTGATGCAAGGAGCTCACGAATAGGGCAGTTAAAAACGATGGACGTGCACGTATTCCGACAGACTGCCGCGGGTGCCCGAGCGACTACGACCATCCGATTAGACACCATCTGCACCTATCGATGACGTATTTTTACCACCCCCTGTCTCCCCCTCCTGAAAACAGGAGGGGGCCCGGGGGGAGGTGATTTGATGCCATTCTTTATTTTTTTTAATATGTTGATTTTTAGATAGTTAAAAACAAATACCGTCATCCCGATTTCTGCGTTTAAAAAAAGTTAATTCTACCATTGACGGGTTGCGTTTCCAGTGAGCCCACCGCGTCATTGCGAGCGCCGCGAAGCAATCTGAACCGGAGCGTTGATGCAAGGAGCTCACGAATAGGGCAGTTAAAAACGATGGACGTGCACGTATTCCGACAGACTGCCGCGGGTGCCCGAGCGACTACGACCATCCGATTAGA
>NZ_WNKF01000006.1 GCF_010119225.1 Cyclobacterium roseum
ATAACAATTGTCCGAAAGAAGCGGACGTACATGGAAATTATAGCTGATCTGGTCTCCGGGAGCCATGTTTTCTCCACCGGTAGGTTTTTGACAGCCGGAAATACAAAGTAGTAAAATAAAACCGTTGATTATTCTCATTGATTGCTAATATAGTACTTGTATGTAGTAAGAGAGTGAAAATGCCTAAATCTCATCTTGCAAAGGGAAAATCTTGGGGAAAATCAAAACGAATCGGATTCCATAGCTGTACAAATCGACTAATCGCCTGTGTGATCCTTGTAGAAATCCCATACTTCCCTGGCCACATTGCGTCCAAGTTCAAGTCCTTCCAGATTATCGGCCTGGATATGGTACCCTCCTAAAACTCTGGAAAAACCTGCCATTTCTGCAGTTTCAGTAAAAGTTGGGAACTCTAGAACTACGGTATCACCCAAGAAATCCGGTTCGGTCATGGCCCCTGCCACCAGGGTTACTTTTTGACCAAATGTATCGCTGCCTGTCCACAATCGGAGTGCCTCTGCGCAGGCACCACTCACTGCGCTGTGGCCTGAAACATAACTCGGAAATGGGGGACATAAAAAAACCTCCGGGGAATAGGGACGCCATTGGTCGCCGGGTAGACGAGTCATTCCTACTTTTTCGCCACCCCAGCCATCAATCATCCGACCGTCAAAAAGATCATGAACCAATGCAAATGGTCTGGCGTAATCGTAGTGCATTTTAGAATCCCAGGCAGCAATAAAGGCATCCATGGCAACTACCTGGTTGTAAAAATACATTTTCACGTCCTGGTCCAACGTATGGTTGTCCCGCCTGGAAACATCCTGGGCAAATCGAAACCAATGCCCTGCCTGCTGTACAGATTGGGGACCATCCCGCATATATTCCACCAATGCTTTCTGGTAATCCGTCAGATTTGCTTGAACATCTACCACCTCCTGAATTTGTTTTTCCAATTCCTTGGTCCCTAATCCTGGAGGTGGGCCCGGACGAAACTGGTCGGCAGCTTTTAAGCCAATGGGGTGAACCCTATCCCAGAAGGGCGTCAGACATTCGGGGGCAAACCGCCCTCCTTTTCCATCCGAGAAATATTTTGGTTGCCATCTGCCCGGATCCAGGTTTTCATCTGCCGAGTTGGCTGGTTTGTAGCCTGTGTAATTAAAATAAGGTGATTGATCAGAACCAGGCTCTTCCCCATATTGGTTCGATCCGTCCCCTGTTCTGGATCTGATCACATCCTGAGCGGCCAGATTGCCGATACCCTCCGGGGATTGGGGATCCATAGACACATTCATCGGGTCCAGGCTCAAATCCAACATGAACCCGGTAAACAGCAGGCTGTCTGCGGGGAAATATTCCAAAAGTGAACGGTAGGCAGCATAGCTGATGGCAATTTCCTTATTTTCCAAAGTCCTTTCCTTTTCAGGACGCCTGCTAACTCCCTTCATATAAACCGGCTCTGCTTTACCATCGTAAACCGACCAGGCATCAAAAATGGAAACAAAAACCAGGGCTAGATACCGGGAGGTTATGGTAGGCCGCGGCGAAAATCGCTCTGTATCATTCGCAGTAGCTTCCAGCGCAAGATGACCCCATTTGTATGCCAGGTTATCTTTTCCCAGATGCTCATATTCTGCTTTTGCAGCTGGCTTTTCCCCGCAGCTGTAAAGTAAGCCCACCGAAAAAACCAGGATAAAGGATAGTAACTTATTTTTCTTCATAGGAAGTGTAAATGATGTCAATGGCTTGCTCCGGTAATGCTACCGGAAGTTTACAAGTATTGTTTTTACAAACATAGACCAAGGTCTTTCCTGACACGAGTCTATTGTTAAATAACGGAAGTTCGCTTTCCTGTGCGGTGCCCACGATCAGCGTGTTAGGCAGGTGGGTCTGATTCAGTCGTTTAATTAGGTTTTTTGAATTCGAACCAACTACTGCCACCTCCATGTATGGATGAGTCAGGTGCATCAAAAGTTCGTTCCACTTGGCATAGGCCCGCCCGTCTGAACGTATATTGGGAATCATCGAAGCAAGCATCTTTTTTGACCTTTCCAAAAAATCCTTGTTTCCCGTCAAATGGCCTAACTGAAACAAACTCAAGGCCATGGAAGCGTTTGGAGATGGTATAACGCCATCATGGGTAAGGATAAGTTTGGAAATCAACTCTTCGGTCTGGTTAAATCGGAACATTCCGGTCTCTTCATCCGAAAATTCCTCCAAAATAAAGGAATTGAGGAAAATGGCCAGATCCAAATGTTCCGGATTCATGGTAAAACCGTATAACTTTAAAACAGCTTCCAGGAGAAATGCGTAATCTTCCAGAAATCCCGGAACATGGTTTCCGCCTTCCTTAAAGGAGTGAATGAGTTTGCCGTCCCGGAGGCTGTTATTTTGAAGGAAATCAAGAATTTCAAGGGATTTATCCAGGTATTCTTCATTCCCCAGGGCTGCATAGGCATCCAGAAAACCCAACATGAGTAGGGCATTCCAGGAAGTAATAATCTTATCGTCCTTCCCGGGCGGGATTCGTTTTTCCCGGGCCTTTAGCAGCGTGGAATGCCATTTAGCCTTGAGTGACTGGAAATCAGCCATTGAAATCCCCCGGTCTGCTGCAAACAACCTATCCGGTTTATCCCTAAAAAGAATGAAAGCACGCGCTCCCGTCAATTCCTGAGCGGGTAGGGAGTAATACAGGGAAAAAAGCTCGTATTCTTCGGCAAGGATGGCTCTCAAATCACCCTCTTCCCATAGATAATATTTCCCCTCTATTCCCTCCGAATCTGCATCCAATGCCGCATAGTAACCACCTCCCGGATGCTTCATTTCACGTTCTAAAAAATCGGTGATCCCCAGGACCACTTCCCGGTATTGGTTTTCTTTAAAAGCCTTAAATGCAGTGGAATAGACACTCAACATCAGGGCATTGTCGTAAAGCATTTTTTCGAAATGGGGCACCTTCCAATAGGTGTCGGTACTGTACCGGTAAAAACCTCCCCCTATTTGGTCATGAATGCCCCCTTGCAATATTTTTTGAAGGCTGTTTTTAACGTGAACCTCGAGATCCCGATTGTTTGCCAAAACAGAATAGTTCAATAAAAAGTTTAGATTGGTAGGCATCATGAATTTCTCGTCCCCCTTGTCTCCTCCCCAGTCAAGATCCCAGGAGGATTTCCATTTGCTGACACTTTCTTCCAAACTGCCCGCATTGATGGGATCCTCATCGGTTGGCGGAACGATAATATTGGTCTCTTGAATTCCCATTGCCAACATTTCTCCATAATTCCTGGCCTTTTCGGGATCCTCGGTATAAAACGAATTCACATCCTGTAAAACCTGCATCCACTGCTCCCTGGTATGATAGGTGCCTCCATATAACGGATTTCCGTTTGGCAACGTAATCACATTAAGCGGCCAGCCTCCACTTCCCTTGATCAATTGAAGAGCTGTCATGTAAACTTTGTCAATATCGGGACGCTCCTCCCTATCCACTTTAATGGAGATAAAATGCTCATTCATAAAATCAGCTACTTCCTGATCTTCAAAGGTTTCTGCTTCCATTACGTGACACCAATGACAGGACGAGTACCCGATACTGACCAACAGCAGCTTACCCTCTGATCTCGCTTCTTCCAGGATCTTATTACTCCAGGGTTGCCAATTGACCGGATTATTGGCATGCTGCAGCAAATAGGGGCTTGTCTCCTGCATCAAGGCATTGGTTCTTCCGGCAGATACATTCGATTGTTTTACATTGCCACAGCTCGCCAGGCCAACTACTGTTACAAAAAACAGGGAACACTTCACGAGGGATACCTTCATAAACTGGAATTTAATTACAGTCAAAACATACATGAATTTTCATCCGGAGGCTAGGGATTAGCGGGAAAAATAGTCGATAAACCAAAATTTTCCTGGCTTTCGATACGAAGCAACTGGAGAAAATCATTGTTTTTTGCAAACAAAACCCCTGCCTGTCCACCTGCCAATTTCAACTTTTTGGCTGATTTAACCTCCCCGCGAATCATCAGCCCACTTTCATAGGGCATTTGACTTTCAAATCCACCTTCACCATCTCCAAGAAGAATACCGCCATAACTGGCATCATTTCTCGGCGTTTCCACTTCAGACCCGTATAGATTTCCGGCATAAAGCATGTCCAGGTTTCCGTCCTGATTTATATCCATCGACACCAAGGCGTTGATGGAGGATATTTGAGAAAAAGTATCCAGTGGCTTGATCGTAAATGTTCCGTCTCCCTGGTTTTCCAAGTAAAGATGAGCAAAGCTCTTTACTTCAAAATGGGTTGATTTCTCCAAATCTTCTGTGGTATAGATTTCCTCTAAACTGGCCGAAGCATAGGATTTGTAATCTTTGAATTTTGCTTTGATGGCAGGTATCTGCTGGGAAGAGCATTCTCTTCCACGAACCGGCACCCTTACTCCTTTATCCAGATAACTCAACACCAGATCGTCCTTGCTATCGTTGTCATAATCGTACACATACAAGCTGAACGGAGAGGATTGGCTAGCCTGGTATTTGTAATTTTCCCCCAGGTTACCAACAATAAAATCGATATCCCCATCCGAATCAAAATCCTCTCCATGCAGTCCAAACCACCAGCCGTTGGTATCCCCCAAACCTGCAGCTACTGACTTGTTGACGAAGGTTCCATTTTCATTCTTCAGGTAGGTAATTCCCATCCATTCCCCAACAAGGATCAGATCTTCCATGGTATCCCCGTCTACGTCTACCCAACTGGCTTGCGTCACCATGCCCAAATCCAGCAAGTCCGGTGCGACTTCCTCGGTGACATCCTCAAATTTCACTTCATCCCGGGAACTGTTATTTCTCAAAATATAGCTTTTGGGCGCATGCGGGTAATTTCTGGGGGTTACCCTGCCTCCCACAAATAAATCCAAATCCCCATCCTTATCTATATCCGAGGCGACCACTATCGAGCCGCTCTCCCTCATTAACGGCAGTGCCGTATCCGATTTTTCAAACAGCCCGTTCCCTCTATTGATATAAAATTTATCCTGATAGTACACGTCGCCCTTACGAAGTTCATTCCCACCACATACCACGTATAGATCTGCCAACCCGTCACCATTTGCATCAAAAAACAGGGCACTTACATCTTCCTGAAACCTGTCTTTTTCCCACAAATCTTGCTGCATTTCGGTAAAAGTCCCATCGCTGTTTTGCAGGAACATTTTACCGGCGTACCCACTGGAACCTCCCAGATAAAAGTCATCCAATCCATCGTTATTGATGTCACCGACAGCAATTGCCGGTCCGTATTCTGAAATTTTATGCGGAAGTAAAACCTGGTATTGAAAATCATCGAAGGTGTTTTCGGTATGACGGTGATTCAGCGATACGGTGGAAGTAATGTCTGTAAAATAACCAGGGGACACCGCTGGCTCCGGGGTCCCAACCTCCACTGCATCGGCTTCTTTAACCGTGATTCGCTGGTTTACGGCTACGTTGTCCAACAGGTTTTGCTGACCGCCTGGCCAAAGCACCCTTATCTGGTGTATGACCGATCCTTTTCCCAGCCCAAAATGGATGGTAGGATCCACGGAGGATTGGAAACCCCTGGTCAGGGTGAGCTCCTGAAACTGAGTAACCGAATCCGTCTCCAACCAAACCTTTACGCCTAGTCCTAATGGATTTGATGCATTGCCTTTTAACTCTATTTGCAAAAAATTAGCGTCCGCCATCTTGTTGGCGTTGTTTTCGTAGATAGTAGCCCGATCATCCAGGTTATTGATTACTAAATCCAAATCTCCGTCGTTGTCCAGGTCTGCATAAGCTACTCCATTCGAAAAACCGTTAAAATTGATTCCCCAACTTTCCGATACATCTGTGAAGGTTAAATCTCCCTTGTTTTGAAAAGCAAAGTTTTTGATTTTTTCGGAAGGAATCTTCTTGGTCAAATCAAGGGAATTGCCATCCTCGAAATCTTGTACCTCGTCGCTCCTGAAATAATCGCTGTTGTTGATATCCCTTCTAACTCCATTGGTTACATAAATATCCTTAAGTCCGTCGTTATCAAAATCGGCAAACAAGGCCGCCCAACTCCAATCAGTGGAAGATACGCCGGCCATTTTTCCAATGTCTCCATAATGCGGCAAACCAAGGGTATCCATTCCCATATGAAGTTGAAGGGTGTTGATGGAATATTGATGATGCATGTCGTTTTTGACCATGGAATAAAACCGCTCCGGGTCCATGCTATCCATATTTTCCTTTGCCCTGCGGTAGCTTTTTGGCATCATATCCACTTGATAGATATCCAGGTAACCGTCATTATTGAAATCCGCTGCATCCGTTCCCATTCCAAAATAGGAGGTATGATTGGTTAGGTCCAGATTAAAATCCGTGAATGTACCATCCTGATTATTGATATAGAAAAAATCAGGTGTACTAAAATCATTGGAAACATACAAGTCGGGCCAGCCATCCTGGTTGAAATCCCCTACTGAAACTCCCAATGACAATCCGTATTTATTCAAACCAGCCTCTTGGGTCATATCGGTAAACTTTCCATTTCCTTCATTTTTGTATAGCCGGTCACTTCGATGATAGGGTGCCGCATACCTGTACGTCAGGTACTCTACCATGCTGGTACGTGAGGGTACGATGGGATAATTGATCAGGTACAAATCCTGCAGGCCATCCCCGTCATAATCAAAAAAAACTGCTTGTGTACTATTCCCTTCATCTGCAAGGCCGTAAGCTTCTCCCATCTCCGTGAATGTGGGGATTTCACCTTCTCTCGCATCGTTGATATAAAGTAGATTTTTTGTGGTTCCCCATTTGCCGGACACACTGATGTATATATCCAGCCAGCCATCCTGATTGGCATCGCCTACGGTAACTCCCGTCATCCAGCGCTCGTCTCCTGCCACCCCTGCGGACACGGATACATCTTCAAATTGTAGGTTTCCTTTATTGATATAAAGCTTATTGGGAACCATGTTGCCGGTAAAATAAAGATCCTGCAAGCCATCATTATTGAAATCGCCCACAGCCACTCCCCCGCCCATGTAGATATACATGTAGTTAAAATAGTTGATCGAATCATTTTCAGTGAGGTCATTGGAAAAATCGATTCCAGTGGATTCAAGACTGAGCTCGGAAAATAATGAGGACTGATCTGTTTTATCCTGGCATGCTGCCAAAAAAAAGATCAGGCCAACGAAAAGAATGTAATTCGCAAATTTATCCTTGATGCAACGGGTATTTACGCCTGTTTTCATGTTAGAAGGTATTTTTTGTGTCAATCCTTACCTACCTGAATAAGAAGAAATATCCACAGCGGTACCGAATCTTTCCAGTTTCTTTACCCCTGTGGATTAAATTAGCTTTCAACTAAACCCGACTGTCAATCTTCATATCCTGGGTTTTGTTGAATATTATTGTTGCTACGTTGAATTTCTTCCCTTGGAATAGGAAATCTATAGTAGTAGTCGCCCGGCCAGGGGAATCGTGGGTCTGTCTCCTCTACTTCTCCGTAGGTGTAGTGCAAGGTCCCCATTAAATCACCTTCCTCAGCTGTGGACCAATCCATTGTAACACTGCTTAAGCCTCGGATTGGATCCATATCGATATTGCCAGGAGCTGCTTTCCAGCGCAACAGATCCCAAAAACGCATGTCCTCTAAATGTAACTCGATGGCACGTTCGTTTCTGTAGTCGCGTAGTAATGCTTCGCCCGAACTGGTAATGTCCGGCATGTCGACAGAAGGTCTTTTCCGAACCATATTGATGTATTCCCTTGCCAGTTCCTCATTGCCCAGCGCAATTTGAATCTCTGCGTAGTTCAGGTAAAATTCCGCCAACCGCATGAATACTGTCGTTTGGCTATAATCAAAATCGAAGCTTGCTCTGGGCCCTTGAAAGTCCAACAGTTTTCTAAACGTATACCCGGTCTGAACCCTCCAATGAAAGGGAGTCAGTCCTTTCACCCAATAGGTTTTGGAGTCCCTGCCAAAATCAAAAAGGGTCTGATTATTCATGGGATCTACTTTATTGGGATTCTCGTAGGGGGGCTGGTTATCGGGATTTGGATTGGCATCCTCCCAGTATTCATACAACCGTTGGGTGCTTTTGGACCCATCGATGATGTTTACCGGACCCGCCCCAGGGTATAAAATATAGCTGTAATACCTTGGATCCCTGTTTACATTCGGATTTTGCTCATCGTAACCGGAAGAAGGGTTGACAGTCATTCCGTCGGGCAAATAAGGATATTCTCCATTTTCCATTTGAAACATATTAATAAAATGCTGGGTGGGCATGAGGCGCTGACGGGCATCAAATCCACTTGGCCAATAATCATAATTGTAGCCCCAATCTGGAATCCTTGATCCGGCGGTATAGGTTCTGCCGAAAACGATTTCATTCGTTTCCAGCGGTTGGAGAAATAATTCCTCGTGGTTGGAATGCAAGGTAAAACCAGCATCTATCACCGCTTTTGTGGCCACTTCAGCCGCCTGCCATCTGCCCATGTCATTGGTTGGGTTATTAAGTGGACTGGCCATGTAAAGCAACATACGGGCTTTTAAGCCCATTGCGGCTTCTTTACTTACTTTTCCGGCAGCGGGGGTTGTTCCATCCAATAAATTGATTGCCAATTCCGCCTCATTGAGGACAAATTGTGCGCATTCTTCGTAACTGTTTCGCGAAACGTCAAACGACTCATCACTGAGGCTGAAACTTTCAGTAATTAGCGGGACTCCACCGAAGGTTCGGATCAATTCAAAATACATCCAGGCCCGAAGGAAGTGAACCTCACCCTTCATGCCATCCAATACTTCTGCATCAATTGTCGATCCTTCAATTTTTTCAAAGAAAATGTTAGCCCTCCGGATGAAATCATATTCCTCCGCCCAGATATTGGTCAGTTGTGTGATATTATCCGGGGTAATGTTTCCTTCCAGATACTGACGTATTCCCGCAGCGCGGTTGTGGGTATCCGGAGCCGAAACAGCAATATCAGTCATGCCGATGTAGGCACCGGTTCCGGGGCTCCAATGTGGTTTAATACCGTTATACATGTTGTACACATAATTCTGAAGAAAGGTGGGGTCTGTAAATACATTTTCTTCAGATATGGCATCCAGTGGCGTAACCTCAAGTAGGTCGTCGTTGCAGGAGGAAAAAACAACACCAAATAGCAGTAGTGCGATCAGGTTTTTCATCCGGTTATATTTTTTAGTTCTATTTTCCATGACTTTTTTTTTAAAAAGAAAGATTAAGACCAAAACCCAAGGTTCTCATATTTGGATAGGTGCCCCCTTTTCCACTAAGAAACTCAGGGTCACCTGCCCCAAACTCTGCCAGATTATTATAAATCATAAATAGATTCTCTCCTGATAAATACACCCTAAGCCCAGATATTCCAATCCGTTCCATCAGTTCACTGGGTAAATTATATCCTAACTCAGCCGATTTAAAACGAACCCATCTGGCATTGTGGTACCAAAAATCACTGTTTTCAGCAGCAAAACCTACCGGGCGGATTCGAGGTAAGACCGCATCGGTATTTTCCAAATCATAGGTATTGTTGGCCACATAGGCAAGCCCATTCCCGTTGGCTCCCGTATTAAACCCGTTGTCCAGCCTGAATTTGCCTCCATCCTGTCCCTGGAGTAGCATGGTCAAGTCGAAGTTTTTGTAGTCAAGACCTATGGTCATCCCAAATTGCGACCTGGGAAACGCGTTGACATTGTAACGGTACCGGTCATTTCCGTCTATGACCCCGTCACCGTTTAAATCATTAAAAATAAGGCTACCTAATGTGGCATTAGGGTAACTAACATGAGAATCCAAATCATCCTGCGTACGATAAATGCCAATGGCATTATACACTAATTCAGAACCTATTGGCATTCCTTCCAGGTTTTGATAGGGCTCGGCCTGAGGTACCTCATCAAAAAATATAATCTCATTGTCGTTAAAGGAGTAATTGGCACTTACTCTGTAATTAAGCAGCCCGATATGCTCCCTGAATCCCAGCTGAAACTCGATTCCGTGACTTTTCATCTCCCCGATATTCTCATCCGGTAAGATAAGTCCTGTATATCCAGGGATTGATGCCTGCCTTCTCCCCAAAATATTGGTGGTATAGGTCCGGTAGATGTCCGTCTCTAAGGTCAACCTGTCCTGCAAAAATCCAAGTTCCAATCCTATATCCGTTGATTCCGAAACTTCCCAGGTAATGTTTGGATTTGGCGTTGTCAATGCCGCTATACCCCGGACATCGTTTCCATTTACTACCCAACCGGCTCCATATCCAAAACGACCAATATACTGAAAAGGGTCCACCCGGTCATTTCCCAATTTACCCCAGGACGCCCGGATTTTAAAGTTGCTGAATACATTATCCGACATAAATGCCTCTTCGCTCACGACCCATCCTGCGGATAGTCCAGGGAAAAATCCCCAGCGGGTTTCTTTCGGGAAAATTGGAGAGCCATCGTATCGAAAATTAAATCCAAAAAGGTATTTATTACTAAATTCGTAATTTAATCTGCCAAAATAATTTTGCCGGGCATTTTCGCTGGCACCGCCGCTATTGTTCCATTGGCTTCTGTTTTCACTTCCCGCAAAAAGCTGGTCAATTTGTGGGGAATCAAAACCCAGGCGTTGGGCCCAGAAAAAGTTATCGTCATAGGTCATTTGCTCGTAGGCCACAAATCCACTTATGCGGTGGTCTGTGTTGATGACCCTATCGTAGGCAATCTTTGAATTAAGGGTAATCATCGTGCTTTGGGAAAAATCTTCCCGTAATCCGATATCCTCCACTGTTCTGGATGTCCTTTTTACGATGTCTCCCGAAGCATTTCGCTCATAATAATCCCAAACGTAGTCAAAGGATTTGTTGTAATTGAAGGTCTTCACGATCGATGCGAAACCATCCACAGACAGTCCCTCTACAAAGGGGATTTTATAATTATACCTGAAAGTGCCGTTCGCCACATCCATGGTATTCCTTCTGTAACCAGGGCTCAATAGACGAGCGGCGGGATTTAAATGCGACCAACCTTCACCCGGATACCTGTAATCCCCTCCAATGTAGGCCTCCTGTAAGGGGCTGGTAGAAGCAAATGCCCCGATAGCACCAGACCCGCCCTGAGGAGATTGGGTGAATTTTTGACGAATCGATAAATCGATGCCCACTTCCAAATCATCCGTCACCGTTACATCCAGATTTGCACGAACGTTGTATTGTTTGAGCTTTGTGACATCATCCGCCCTCAAAATACCTCCTTGATTTACCATACCCACTGATGTAAAATACCGGACACGTTCCGACCCTCCCCGCATGGTCAGCGATTGCCTGGAAATCGTAGCTGGGGGATCCACCAGAGCATCCCACCAATCTTCTGCCCGTCTGTTGCCATTTCGGAAAGATTCTACCAAATCATCTGGAAATTCAGGTCCCGCTCCTTCAAGCACCCGGTTACGATTGAGAACATCCATGTAATCAAATACATTGGCAGACTTAACCTTCATGGTAGGAGATTGGAATAACTGCGAACTGGAAAAGTTGAACGAAGGTTTTCCTGTTTGTCCCCTTTTGGTAGTAACCAAAATGACTCCTCCTGCAGACTGTGCACCATAAATCGCCGCAGAGGCATCCTTTAAGACAGAAATGGATTCGATGTCGTTGGGATCCAGTCGATTCAAACCATCGGGGTCTGCATTGGCCACTCCATCTATGACAATTAGTGCCGAATTGTTTCTAGTAGTATTGAATCCTCTAACAAGAATCTGTGCATCGTCAAAACCGGGAACCGCACTTCGCTGGTTAACATAAAGTCCTGCAAGCCTCCCGGATAGCGCATTGGATAAGGAAACAGCTGATGATTTCTTCACTTCCTCACCGGAAGTTTGAACCACCGCATTGGTAAGCTCCGATTTCTTTTGTGTGCCATAACCCATAACGATAACCTCATCTAATGCCTGGGCACTTTGCTCAAGGGTAATGTCAATTGTAGTTTGATTTCCCACCTCTACGGTTTTTGATTCAAAACCGATAAAGGAAAAAACCAACGACGAGCCCTCAGGAACCACAATGGAATACTTTCCATCCATATCCGTGGCTGTCCCTGAATTGGAACCGGGCACAAGGACAGTGACGCCTGGTATGGGATCCCCATTTGCATCTACCACCGTACCGGAGACCGTCACCTCCACAAGCACCGTATTTACCGTATTTCTATTTTTGGAAAGTCTGACGCTGATTTTGTCGTCTACCTGCTTGAAAGACAGCCGGTGGGAAGACGAAATTGCTAATAAAACAGTCTCCAGGGTTTGCTCCTTAACATGAATGTTCACCAACTCCGCATCTTCGAGCAGGTGTTTGTCGTAGATAAATGAAAACTCCGTTAACTTATTTATTTCCGAAAATGTCTCTGATAGAGGTGCATTTTCTAAATCTAAACTCAAGACTACTTTCTTAATATCCAGTGACCCCTGAGCATTTGAAGGTGCCGCATAAATTAATGGTAAGAAAAGCATCTGGAATAGGAATCCATAGAGGTAGTATTTTCCTATCATACATAGGGCATGTAATATTTTTTTCATAAATTTGCATGTTTTATTGTGACTAATCCGCAGTAAAGCAAGAGGCTGATAGGAAGCGCCTGATAAACCTTCCTTATCGCCGGGCAAGGTCAATGATTCTTCATTGGCTTTGCTTATTTTAATTGATTGGTTTTCCTCATCCAGTTTATTTAGGGTGTAAAAACTAGCTTAACTTTTTTCTGGTCAATTTTATAATCGAATCCATAGGCATATCCGATAGATTCCAGTACATCACTCAAATAGGTGTCTTTAAATTTTCCTGAAATTTCCAACCCATATTGGGGGCTGTTTTCCAGAGCTATCTCTACTCCATACCAGCGTTCTAGGGTACGAACAAACTCCTCAACCGAAAGATTGTCAAAAAGCAGGATCCCCGATTTCCATGAAAAAGCCTTTTCCGGGTCAAACCGGCCTTTGGTAATTTTTTCTGCTCCCAGGGAAGTTACTTCCTGCCCGGGCTGCAAATAAATGGGCTGATTTTCTTGGGATTCGTTTACAACCTCCACTTTCCCGGTGGCCAGCTGCACCCTGATTTGATTGGGATTGTACGAATTGATATTGAATGATGTACCAAGAGCAGTAGTAGTTATGTTTCCTGAAAACACCTTAAAAGGCAACAAACTATCCGGTGCTACCTCAAAAAATGACTCCCCAACCAAACGAATTTCGCGGTTCGTGTCTCCAAAGTCACTTCTGTATTTTATTTCACTTTCTGCATTGATAATTACCGAACTGCCGTCCGGCAAATGAATCTTTGATTTTTGTCCTTTAGGATTCGACTTGCTAATCCAATAAATAGGGTTTTCAATAATTTCCGGGTCTGCCAGCCGATTTTTCTGCACTACATCTACTGCGAGGAAGGTAAGCCCCAGAACAAAAAGCATAAAGAAAACCTTCTGTACCACCTTCCAATGGTCAAGAGTTACCCGCTTATCGGTAGGCCTGGATACAAGCTGCTTGCTTTGTTCAATGTGTTGGTGAATCTTCGAGAGTACCAGTAATTCGTCCTCCTTTTCCCATTCTTCTCCTATCTCATTCAACTCCTCTAAAATCAATCTGGCCTGATTTATAAGCTGCCCCTTGACTTTATCAGTTGCCATCTCGGTCCAGAAAGCACCATCTTTGAACGAACCCTGACCCAACACCCAATCTACGAAAGACTTGTCTTCCAAAAAATCTTTTATGGTGGTGTAGGTCTTCATGAATTGGGTTTGTTATGTTAATAAGAGGAAATAATTATTGAAATCTCATCACCAAATCGCATAAAATTTTACATGTTTTTAGCAATCAAAAAATTCCGTAGTAATCCATCAGATTAAAATACCGCTAAAATAAAAAATAAAACCAAACCTTTGGTCGAAAAATCGCTGGGAGACAGAACCGCCTTCAAAGATTTAATCCCTTTGAATATCAAATTGTAAATAGAAGGGATCTGCACCCCCATTAATTCCGAGATTTCATCGTATGTTAGTTCCTGAAGGTAGCGCAGGTAAATTGCCTCCTTTTGCCTTAGCGGCAGGGCATCTATCGCTCGACTTAATTTATGGCCCGAATCCAGGCTGATTTGGTTTTCCTCCAGTATTTCCTGAAATGACTGCTCCCAGCTAATCTTTGAGTGGTAGTCGTCAATCGTCTCAAATTTACAGGCGGAATTTACCCGCTTGATTAGCTCCCTTCGAAAAGCTGAAAACAAATAAAATTTTATAGATTTATGAATAGAAAGAATCTTCCTTGACTCCCATATGTGGATATATACATCCTGTAACACGTCCTTGATCATTTCTTTATCCAAGGTAAACCGAAACCCGTATTTGTAAAGGTCTTTGGCAGTGGAGAGGTACACGTAATCAAAGGCTTTTTGGTCACCATTTGCTACCAATTGCCATAGTTCGGCTTCTTTAAGTGTGTGAAATTCCATAGAACATCAGGTTATTGGGTAATCTAAGGGAATTAAGGATGGTTTCTATATACCAAACATACGATATTATGAAAAATAAACCACTTACAAACGAAAAAAATTTTAAACTATCCATTTACCATACCATAATCTATTAAAAATAAAAATACAGTTTTTTTTATATAAACACTTTCTTTATTCTGGAAATAGCTTTCAGGATTTGCCTTTCAACAAATTTATTTTCAATCCCATTTTATTGTATCTAAAACTTCCCAATGCACCGCTTGTCATTCATCCTGAAAAAAAGTCCGAGAAAACCAGTCAGCGGAAACAGCCTTTCTGAAAAAGAAATGGTATAGAGCAAGGCTTTAGCATTTTAAAAATCTAATTCTGCTCGAGGAACCAAAAAAAGGAACCTGTAGTTTTTAACACCTATGCCGACAAACACACCATTCTCCATACTTGATTTAGCCATTATCAAAAAAGACCATGACGCATCCGATGCCTACCGCAGAAGCCTGGACCTTGCCCAGCATGCTGAAAATTGGGGGTATACCCGGTTTTGGCTGGCAGAACACCATAACATGCCCCATGTAGGAAGTGCTGCTCCTACGGTGCTGATGGGATACATTGCCCAAGGAACCCAGCGTATCCGTGTGGGCTCGGGAGGGATCATGCTACCCAACCACAGCCCGCTGATCGTTGCCGAGCAAATTGGCACCCTGGAAACCCTCTATCCCGGTAGAATTGACCTGGGATTGGGCAGGGCACCGGGAACCGACCAACGCACCGCCTCTGTTTTACGCCGGGGAAGGATGGAATCTGTGCAGGAATTTCCACAGGACCTGGAAGAATTGCAGGCCTATTTTTCGGAGGATAACCTGGATGCTCCTGTCCGAGCTTTTCCGGCGGAAGGCCTAAACGTTCCCTTTTATTTGCTGGGATCCAGTATGGACAGTGCCTACCTGGCAGCAGCTCGGGGCTTGCCATACGTATTTGCCAGTCATTTTGCTCCCACTTATTTTCAACAAGCCAGCAGGTACTATCAAAACCATTTTCAAGCGTCAGCAACTTCCCGAAAACCCTACCTGATTGCCTGCATCAATGTGGTGGTGTCCGAAACTGATGAAGAAGCGCAGTTCCTTGCCACTTCTTTCTACCAGATGGCTCTGGGGATAATTCGAGGCCGCTCCTACCCCTTACCAGCTCCTGTTTCGGATATGAATGCCATCTGGGCACCGCATGAGGCTGCTGCCCTTCAAAACATGATGGCCTATACCTTCGTGGGGAGTTATGAATCCGTACGGCAGGGATTAGAAAATTTCCTGGACCAAAATAAGCTGGACGAACTGATGGTCACCACCAATATTTACGATCATGAAAAAAGGCTGGCCTCTTTTGAGCTCACCGCAAAGGCCATTCGATCCATTTCTCTAAAAAAACCTGTCGGCTGAGATTATTCTCAAAAAATCAATTCAACCCTTCATTCTTTGACCACTTTGCCGGCATGGTCGTTCGGGAAGCAAATAAAAGTACTTGTATTATCAGGCCAATGACAATCAGGATTACAAGTTCAAATTGGGAAATAATGCTGCCCAGGTGAAAAATTCGATCTGTTTTTGATTTTAATTTATCCGCTTCTATTAACTGGATTTGGGAAAGGGAATGCAAGTCCATCAACGCAGATTTAATCATCACTTCCTCGCTTTCCAGATCACCCTGTTTGAGCTTTAGATCAATCTCCTCGGTCAGTCCGGTAAAATGCAAAAAATACCTGGCCTCCTCTTCCGTCAGGCGGGTTGCCTGATAAAGCTGATTCAGCGTATCTATTTCTGCCAAAAGCTGCGTGGCAATCCGTTGCTTTTGGGATAAGGAACTAACCGGGTCGTTGATCGCTACTTGCAGGTTATGGAGTTTCTCCGAAAAATCCAGAATGTAGCTCTCCGCTACCAACCGATCTTTATAAATCGCTTCAAATGCCGATTCCAATTCATCAATCTGATGACGGTGATTGATGTTGGTAATCATTACCAGAACAATTACCCCTAATAGCAGCGAAGCGGCTGTAATTTTATGTTTAACACTGTAAGTCCATTTCATTGCATCGTTACCTTTTCCGGATACCAACTACGGTAGTTGACAAAATTTTAGCGTCAAAGCTAATGGGAAAACGATAAAAATGATAGAAAAATAACAAAAAGTTAACCGCATTTTTCACAACCACAGCCGTTTCGGTTTTTAGTGGATTTTTTACTCCAAATGCGAATCCCCCAATAAACCAAAACCCCTGCAAATAAAATTGCAACAATGACTTCCTGTAACATGATTAAATAAATATTTGATAGGTAACCAATGCCCCCAAATAGGCCACAATGGTCATTCCAATCGTTTGAATCAGGGGCCATTTCCAGCTTTTGGTTTCCCGGTAAACCACCGCTACCGTGCTCATGCACTGCATGGCCAAGGCATAAAAAACCATCAACGAAAATCCGGTAGCCCGGTTAAAAACCTTCTCTCCCGTATCCGCATGCACCTGTTTATCCAGTTTCTCCCTTATCGTAAGTTCGTCTTCCACATCCTCCCCTACACTATAAATGGTGGCCACGGTGGCCACGAAGACCTCCCTTGCTGCGAAAGAGGTCAATAAAGCGATCCCTATTTTCCAATCATAGCCTAAGGGCCGAATGGCCGGTTCGATCGCCTTTCCCAGGATTCCAATATAAGAAGCTTCCAACTGTTTGGACGCAAATTCAGAAGCCAGTTCGTGTTTCTGATCCTCGGTGGCTGCTGCAACTGCGCGTTCCTTTTCCACTTCCAATGCTTCCATCTGGCCTGAGGGACCATAACTAGCCAGTACCCATAAAACGATCGAGATGGCCAGAATTACCTTTCCTGCCTCCAGAACGAAAATTTTGGATTTGTTATACATGGTAAGCAACACGGTCTGCCAACGTGGCAGGCGGTAGATGGGCAGATCCGTCATGAGAAAACTCTTCTCCTTTGTCCGCAAAACGTATTTCAATGCCAGGGCACCCAATAGCGTAAATACCGTACCTAGTAAGTACATAAAAAGCAAGGCCAATGCCTGCAGGTTGATCCCCGCCCATGATTGGTCCGGAACGGTCAACCCAATCAAGATAATATATACCGGAAGTCGGGCCGAACAACTCATCCAGGGGGTCACCAAAATGGTAATCAACCGTTCTTTCGTGTTGCTGATGTTTCGGGTAGCCATAATTCCCGGAATGGCACAGGCCATGCCCGAGATCAGGGGAACCACACTCTTTCCATGCAAGCCAAATGGCCGCATCATGCGGTCCATCAAATACACCACACGGGAAAAATAACCCGTGTCCTCTAAAAAAGCTAAAAAACCAAAAAGCAAGGCTATTTGAGGAATGAATATGACCACGCCACCAATACCCGTAATAATGCCTTCGGAAAGCAGGTCTGTCAGCACCCCCGGAGGGAATACCTCCGAAACCCATCCACTTGCTGCGGCAAAGGCTCCATCTATCAGGTCCATGGGCGTTTCTGCCCAGGCAAAAATAGCCTGAAATATAACCAACATGATGGCCAAAAACGTAAGGTAGCCCCAAAGGGGATGCATAAAAACCACATCCAGGGCAGCGTGAAATTTTTTAGGAGTTCCCTTTCCCGAAGACTCTGTACTGGAAAGCAATGCTTTAATCTGGCTCAATCGCTGTTCGGTCTCCCGGGCTTGTTGTTCCATCCCATCAAAACCATGGGTTTTGGCCTTGTCTTTTAACCATTTTTGCTGATCTGATGGCAGCAAGGGATCAAAATCAGCAAAAATCAATTGTTGGAAGGCCTGATAGTCGGTTTCTAATTTGAATTCCCTTTTTACTTCATCCAGTAAGTCGGGGAATCCCATCTTATGAAAAGGTTTACCCACTTCAAAATTCTCCTTTTGAAAGAGATCCCGTACCGCTTCCATGCCCTGATTGTTTCTGGCATCTGTCATTACCAGCGGCACGCCGAGCTGCTGATACAAGGCAAAAGTGTGTATGTTTACCCCTCGCTTTTCAGCCAGGTCTTTCATATTGATTACAAAAGCCAGGGGAATACCCAAATCAATTACCTGCGTACCCAGAAGTAAGCTTCTTTCCAGATTACAGGCATCCAATACCACCAGTGCCGCATCCGGCTTTTCTACTCCCAGCCCATTCAACACTTTGTGTGCAATGATCTCGTCCTCAGACTTGGGATACAAACTGTAGGTGCCCGGCAAATCGATCAGCTCAAAATGCTTTTCGCCCACATGAACCTGCCCCACCATTTTATCCACCGTCATGCCCGGGTAATTACCGATTTTCTGGTTTAACCCGGTTAATTGATTAAAAATACTGGATTTTCCGACATTGGGATTTCCGATGATGGCGATGCTTTTCAGGGCCTTCTTTTCGGCGACTTCCATGCGTTAGGCTTCTTTTATTTGTATCAGGTCTGCTTCTTCTATCCTCAGCGCAATGATGTTGCCATCTATCAAAAAAGCCATGGGACCGTTAAATGGTGCTTTTTTGAATAAGCTGATTTTTTTCCCGGGTAGAATGCCCATTTCCATCATTCTAACCAACAGGGGCGTGACAGAAAGGCTGACAATTTCGTACGTTTGTCTGGGTTTTAGTTTGGCTGCAGTCATGAGGACATGTCTAATTTCCCAATCCTTCCATAGGATTTACAAGCGCAATTTTACTACATTTTTCCCAAAATAGTAAAGAATTAAGCCTTTATTTAGATTGAATAAATAAAATTACCGTCCTTTCCGCGTTCCTGGACCAATTACCGGAAAATAAACCATTTTAAGCTTAGGTAATAATTATCACATGCCAAGACATAAAGTATCCGTAACATTGTGGTAGAATTGGGTGATACAAAATGTTTTATCCAAATTGTGAAACAACGTAAAAATAAAAATAAAAAAACATGTTTTTCGAACTCGTATATGATAAGAGTCTGGCTCAGGCCAGTTATGTAGTAGGATGTCAGGCAGCCGGAGTGGCGGCGGTTATTGATCCGAAAAGAGATGTAGACACCTACCTGGAAATTGCCAAAGCCAATAATTTGAAAATCACGCATATTTTGGAAACGCACATTCACGCAGACTTTCTGTGTGGTTCCAGGGAGCTTGCCGAATTGACAGGTGCCGAAATGTACCTCTCCGATATGGGTGATAAAGATTGGAAATACGAATTCCCCCACAACAAGCTAAAACACGGAGACCATGTCAAATTGGGCAACCTGAATTTTGAAGTGCTGCATACCCCGGGTCATACCCCTGAAAGTATCAGTTTCCTCCTCACAGATAAACCTGCTACCCAGGAACCCGTGATGCTGTTTACCGGTGATTTCGTTTTTGTCGGGGATGTCGGCAGGCCTGATTTATTGGAACAAGCGGCTGGACTGAAAGGAACCCAGGAAATCGGAGCGGCACAGATGTTTGACTCCCTGCAGGAATTCAATAAACTTCAGGATTTCATTCAGGTATGGCCGGGGCACGGCGCCGGTTCGGCTTGCGGTAAATCCCTGGGTGCAGTGCCCTTATCCACCATCGGCTACGAAAAAATTCGCAACTGGGCATTGCAGATGTTGGATGACAAGGCGGCCTTTGGCAAGGAACTGCTGGCGGACCAGCCCGAACCACCGCGGTATTTTGCCATGATGAAAAAGCTCAACAAGGTAGACCGGAAACTGCTGACCGAGGTGCCAGAGGTAAAAAATCTTTCCCAAAAAGCCTTCGAACAGGCTAAAAAAGAGGAACTGAAGATCATCGATACCCGAACGCCGGAGGCATTTTCCAAAGGCTTTCTAAAAGGAGCACTGAATATCCCAAATACCAACACCTTCTCCACCTGGATGGGCTGGTACATGGACTACGAGGAATCCTTTGTTCTGATCGCCAGCGAAAACGAAGTGGAAGACCTGACACGAAAACTGATGCGCATCGGTTTGGATAATATCCTGGGATACATTACCCCCGGTCAACTGTCCGATTTTGAGGGCAAGGCACTTGAAAGGTACCGGGCCATCGATAAAAAAGAGGTCAAAGAACAATTGGACAAAGGAACCGCACAGGTAATTGATGTGCGGGGAGCATCTGAATACAAAAAAGGTCATATTGAAGGGGCAGACAACCTCTTTGTGGGAAAACTGGATAAAAACCTGGATAAGGTCTCCAAAGACAAGCCGGTGATCGTCCATTGCCAGAGTGGCGGCAGGGCGGCCATTGCCTACTCCCTGCTGAGGGCCAATGGCTTCGAAAACGTATCTAACTATGCCGGTGGCTGGGAAGATTGGAGCAAAAAATAACGAAAGCATGCCAATAAAAACGGGACAGCCTGAGACTGTCTCGTTTTTTTATTATTGTGCCTAAACAAAGGTCGATAATGGTAGCAGCATTTGATCTTTCAGTGTCTTCCCGGAGCGCGAAGTACTAATTCAGCCATCAATTACTTTGGCAAAACAGAGAGCTGCAACCAAAACTCTTCCACTTTGAGAATAACTTCCATGAAATCATCCATATCCAAAGGCTTTTGAATATAACTATTACAGTGGTTTTTGTATGCTCTTTCGATGTCATTCTCGTTTGAAGAGGTCGTAAGCATGATGACAGGAATTTTTCTGAGTCCCCTATCCTGTTTAATCTCTTCCAACACCTCATGCCCATTATAAATCGGAATATTGATGTCCAATAAAATTAAATCGGGCCTTTGCGCATCTGTAAACGCTCCTTTTCTATTCAAAAAATCCAGTGCTTCCCGACCATTTCTCGCTACACTAACCTGAGTACCTAATTTGCATTCCTCAAAGGCATCAAGTGTAAGGAGAATATCACCTTCGTTGTCTTCTATGAGTAAAATATGTGCTAACTTCAATTTATTATTGTTCATATCATGCTTATAAATTTTCCGCAATTGTAAAGTAAAAAGTAGAACCGTTGGCTTCTTCCGATTCAACCCAAATCGTCCCCTCATGTAATTCGACAATTTTTTTACAGACAGACAATCCAATACCGTTACTTTCTTTATCCGGATTCAAGGATTTAAACATCTTAAAAATAGTTTCGAATTCTGCAGGGGGGATCCCTACTCCATTATCCGAAATTTCGAATAAGATCCCTTTTGCATCGCTTTTGTTTTTGAGATGAATTATCAGATCTTGATCCCCTCTGTATTTAATGGCATTGCTGATCAAATTACTGATTAACCGTTTAAAGAGTATGGGGTAAACCCGCACATCAGCTACAGAAAAATCGTATATGACTTTTCCATTTATTTTATCCAAATCGGATTGAAAAAGCTGAACCACTTCTTGAAATATCGCTGGTACATGTACGACCTGCCATTTCTCATTGGATACACCAGTCCGTGAATACTCAAGTAAATTATTGATCATCTGATCCATTTCATTTGATGAAGAAACGATCACGTCAAAATATTTCTTCCTTTTCTCCTCTCCTAATGCATCCCCCTTTTTTCTGATGATGCCCAAAAGCCCTTTGATATTCCGTATGGGTGCCTTCAAATCATGTGAGGCAATGTAGGCAAAATCTTCCAAGGATTTGTTTACCTCCTTTAACTTGCGAAACTGTTCTTTAACGATGGCATTCAATTTATGTATCTGATTGATTTGGTCTTGTTGGTCGGTAATATCATTCTGTATGGAGAAAAAGCCAATTAAATCTCCTTCTTTGTCTTTGAGCGGTTCTGCTTTTATATTGACGATGTATTTATATCCTGACTTGCCATAATTGGTAATGTCTACAGTAAAGGGTTTTCTTTCTTTAATAGATTTAGACATCAATTGAATCAACTCAGGGTCAGATTCGGAGCCCTGCAAAAAGCTTCCTGGCTTCTTACCTAAAATTTCATCTTCATGATATCCGCTCATTTTTTCAAAAGCTTCATTGGCAAAACTTATCGCTCCGGAAATATCCGTAATAAGCACTGCACTACTGGTTTGTTCAGCAATCAATGCGTTTTTCGTGAATTCAAACTCATTTAATTTTCTTTGATGAATATCCCTGATGATCAACAAGAATTTTTGTTCCTCTGATTTCTTTTGCAAAATGGGTTTGATACTGGCCTCCAACCACCGGCTGTTGTTTTCAGGTCTTTTAAACTCAAATTCTATCAATCCGGGATCTTGATTCTTGCTTGCACTTGAAAACGCCTTCTGAAAGATGTTCCTATGGTTTTCATCAACTATTTGATCCAATAAATTAATGTGGTAGAGCTTTTCAAGCGAATATCCGGTGATTTTTACTCCTGATGGGCTGCAGTATTGAATGGTTCCTTCCGGAGAAACGATACACACCATGTCACGTAGATTGTTGGAAATCAACTTGAAAATTTCGTCTTGGTTTTCATGTTTAAGTTCCAAGTCTGACAAGGCTTTTTCCGATACATCAATGGCCTTCTTAAGAATATTGGCTTGGGTCAGGTCTACAAATACCAATGTAATTCCCCTCACTTCCTTATTATGGGACTTGAAAGGTGCAATTTTTAGTAGGTATTCTTTACCCTTGATGTCCTCTATGGTAAATTCATAAGAAACCGATTCTGCCACCACCGATTCGACGTGTTCCAGGAAGTTATCTAATTGTATTTTTGCCCTGAACTGACTGATATTTCTACCGATATCATGGGGTACCAAGTCCAAAATCTTTTTAATCGCCGGGGTGAATTTGCGGATGTTCAGATTAGCATCTAAAAATAAAATGGCTAATTCGGTACTGCGAATTAAGTTGTTTAAATCATCATTGGACTGAGAAAGTTCCTGGTTTTTTTGTTCGTATTCCGCATTTACGGTATATAGCTCTTCATTGACCGATTCCAGCTCTTCATTAGAGCTTTGCAGTTCTTCATTGGTGGCTTGCAGTTCCTCATTGCTTGATTCCAGTTCTTCAATGGTAGTTTGCAGTGTCTCCCGATTGATTCTAAGCTCCCTTTCAAGAATGTGAATTTTTTCCTGGGAGACCGTATTGATCGTTACATTCTCTGAATCGGATTGTTCTGTAAGTCTTTTTGCGGAAGACTCAAAGGTGATAAACAGGTAATCCATACCATCAAACAGTTCTTTTTTTCGAACCTTGATGTTCAAAAAAAGATTGGAACCAAAGATAGCTTTCAATTCTTCGGGTATTTTAATATCCGCCAAGGTTACCAATTTACCGGTTTGCAACACTTTATTGGCAACCACCTCCAACGGAACGGAAAGGGACTCGGGTAGCATCCGGAAGATATTGGAACTTATCTCACCCGAAGGAAGGTTCAAAAGCCTGTGGGCATTGCCGGAGCTGTGAAGCAAGTTAAAATGCCCGTCTATGACCAGGGAATCCGGAACATACTCCTGAATAAGCGAATGCTGTATTTCGTTCAAAAGACCTTTTTTATTTGCCTGTAAAATAGGTGGTTTGCTGTCAGCGTCGTTAGCTGGTAAGTGGGCGCTGCTGGCAGGATACCTTTTTTTTATTGAATGCAGTCGTTGGACAAACTTCTTGTTTTCCTTATTAAGGAAAATATTGGACTGTTTATTCAACTCGGAAAATTCATCACGGGCAGTTCCCAAGGTCTCACTTGAACCTAAGAATAACACGCCATTTGATTTAAGCGAGTACTGGAATATGGTAAAAAGCTGCTGTTGAACCGAATCGGTAAGATAGATCAAAAGATTTCTGCAACTAACCAAGTCTATTTTATTGAACGGAGGATCCTGAATCACATTATGTACTGAAAACACGATCATTTCACGAATCTCCTTGGCGATGGCATACCCGTTTTTTTGAGTTACAAAATAGGTGTTTAGGTACTCTGCAGGGATTTCAGCACTGATATTTTTAGAAAAAACCCGATTTGCAGCCATCTTAATAGCTTCTTTATCTAAATCGGTCGCAAAAATATTGACCTCATACTGTAACTTATTTATCCGCAGATGGTCTTTGATCAATAGGGCAATGGAGTACGCTTCTTCCCCGGATGAACAACCCGGAACCCATACCCGTATGGATTTCGAATCGCCATTTTCTTCAATCAATTTGGGAATCACCTGGGTTTTAAGTGCGTTGAAAGCATCCTCGTCTCTAAAAAAGCGCGTGACACCAATTAGCAGTTCTTTGGCCAAGAGTTGCGCCTCATTCTGATTATCTTGCAAGTAGTTGAAATACGCATCCATTTCGGTGCAATCCAGAATACTCATTCTCCTGCTGATTCTTCGGGATACGGTGGTGTACTTATACCCTGTAAAATCAACGTTAATCTGTTCTTCGATGCTTTTTAATATATCAGTAATGACGGAGTTTGCTTTGGACGAATTGCCATGATTTTGAGAAATAGTATCCCGATTTTCAAAAAACCGATCAATCTCCTCATGCATCATCTCTACCCGGCAGACCTTATCCACCACTCCGGTGTAAATGGCATTATTGGGCATTCCGTTAAATTTAGCCTGGTCTGGATCTTGTACCAATACCAACCCTCCTTTTTCTTTGACAAACTTAATTCCTTTGGAACCATCACTTCCCGTACCCGATAGAACAATGGCGCAGGCTTTTTCCTGCATGTTTTCTGCCTGGGAACTAAAGAAATCGCTTATGGGAAAGCTTAACGTCCGATCCTCCTTCTCGCTCAGAAAAAACTTCCCGGCCTTTATCTCAACAAATTTTTTGGGAGGGTTGAGGTAGATGTTCCCTCTTTCTATCGGCATTCCGTGTTGGATTTTTTTTATCGGAAGCTTGGTATGGCGGGAGAGCAACTCATCCATCAAACTTTTATGGTTGGGTGCAAGGTGTTGAATAATCACATAAGCATATTTCGATTTGTTATTCGCGTTTTCAAAGAAAAGCTCTAGTGGTTCAAGTCCCCCGGCAGATGCTCCAAGGGCAATAACCGGAAAGTTAATATTCATATTCCTTTTTATTTTTTGCAATGGTAAAATAGAAGGTTGTGCCTTCTCTGACGGTAGATTTCAGCCAAACCTTTCCTCCCAGAAAGGTCACCGTCTTCTTTACTATCGATAACCCAATACCCGTTCCCTCGTATTGTTCTCTATTATGCAGCCTTTGGAAAATGACAAAAATCTTCTCGAAGAATTTTTCCTCAATTCCTATTCCATTGTCTTTTATGGCAAACTCCCATTCCTTTTCGTTTTCGGAGACCTGTATTTCTATTTGAGGAGGCACATTGTCTTTTGAATATTTCAGGGCATTATCGAGCAACGAGTGAAAAATTTGGGCCAGTGGAGCCTTGTATGTTCTAACGCTGGGCAAATCATAGGATTTGAACGATGCGCTTTTCTCGGCAATAAGTTTCCTTCTCAAATGCCTGTAATCCGAAAGTACTCTATTCAGATTTACTTCTTCCATCTCGTCAATAAGCTTATTCGCTCTGGAATAAAGCAATAAATCGAGAATAATCTGCTTCATCCGTTTGGCACCATCCGTTGCATAATGAATATATTGAAGTGCCTTATCATCCAATTGATCGGCATATTTTCGTCTCAACTGGTCCATAAAACTGGAAATCATCCGCAAAGGTTCTTGCAGATCGTGAGAGGTGATAAAGGCGAATTGCTCCAACTCCTCATTGGAACGCTCCAGTTCTTTCGCATAATTTTTTAAAGATTCATTGATCTGGTTGAGCTCCGTTTGCAGCTTTTTTTGTCGGGTCAGATCCGTCATTGCCCCCACCATTCGTCTCGGCTTTCCATTCTCATCCCGAAGGATCACTCCTCTATCTTTTACATAGATAATATCTTGTTGCTCATTTAGGATTCGGTACTCCATCTCCCAACGTACCACATCCGGGCTATCAAGCGAACGCTGAATACTAGCCTTCAACTCGGGCAGGTCATCTTGATGAAAATGGTCCTGCCAGAACTGGCTACTGTTCATTTCCGTAGCCGTCCTATTTCCAAAAAATTTAGAGATATTCGTTGACCTGACAAACGTATCATTGTCTATATCCCAATCCCAAATAGCATCGTTGGTGGCTTGTGTCGCCAATTCAAACCGCTGATTGGCATTTACTAATCGGATATCCGCTGCTTTCCTCAGGGTGATGTCTTTGAAGTATATGGACAAGCCGTTTTCGGAAGGATATACCGTCACTTCTATCCAAATGTCAAGTGTCGGATAATATTCCTCAAACCTGACGGTTTCGCCGCTATCCATCGCCTGGTGGTATTGCCTATAAAAATCGCTGTCAATGGCATCCGGATATTCTTCCCATAAGTTTTTGCCTACCATGTCTTTTTTCACCCTTCCTAAAATCGATTCCGCCTGCTTGTTCCAGTAGGTTACGGTCCAGGACTCATCTACGGCAAAAAACGCATCACTAATACTTTCCAGGATTTCATTTCTCTCCCTATAGGCTTTTTCAAGCTCTTGGGCGGCCTTCTTGCGTTCATCAATGTTTTTAAAATAGGAGGAGATGCCTCCACTTGAGGGATAGGTCGTGATTTCATACCATGCCCCATTTCCAGGATATTGGTACTCAAAGTTTTCAGATTGGCCGGTTGAAGCTACATGCCTGTACACCTCTTCCAGAAAAGTGCCATTGGCTGGATAGAAAATTTCCCACAAGTTTCTGCCCAACACCTCATCTGCACTTTTCTTTAATAGATTTTCGGCTTCCTTATTAAAATAGGTAAAATTCCAATGAGCATCCACGGCATAAAAGGCATCTGAAATACTATCGAGTATTTCCTTTACCCGTAGTTCATTGGATTTGGCTGCATGGATGTCCTGAAAACTGCCGTATATTTTTGTGCATTTACCATTTATTCGTTCACTTTTGCCAATAGCCCTTATCCATTTTTCTTTGCCTGATTGTGTGGTTATAAGCAATTCAAGGTCAAACTCCTGCCCCGCTTCTATCAATAAATACATGGCCCGTTGAATGCTCTCTTTATCCTCCCCAGCGTAAAATTCAAAACCACCCGTAAGGGATGGATTGTAGCTGTCATCCACTTCCAAAACCTCCCGAGTCATGGGGGACCAATACATACTGTCATCATCCTGATCAACCAGGTTCAATTCCCAACTGCCGATTTTTGCCATGGAACTGGCTTGATTGAGCAAGTCCTCCGTTCTCTTTTCTTCCGTGATGTCCAAAATCATTGAGTTGAAAACAACTGTTCCATCAGCCAGAAATTCTGGAGATCCATGTCCTATATGCGTTCTGATTTCTCCTGTTGGCAAAGGATATTTCCATGTGGCATTCCATCGACTTTTATCCCGAATCGAATCAGCGATACTTCCTTTGACCAAATCCAAATCCCCGCCTGCCTCAATACGGTCCCAAATTATCCGATTATTCGCCATTGCCTCTTCTGGCTCAAATCCCCAGATCGATTTTGACCCCTTGCTGACGTAATTGAGAGCATCCCCTTCATCGGGATAAATCACGTATTGAAAAACAACGCCAGGCACATTGTCAGAGAGGTTTTTTAGTCGGTATTCTATTTCCTTTCGCTCTGTGATATTTTCACAGATTGCAACTGTTTTCACGGGGTTTCCGCCCTCATCTCTGATAAATGCCAGATGAATACGAACCCATACAATGGAGCCGTCCTTTCTGATATAGCGTTTTTCATTTCGGTAATCAATTTCTCCCCGAGCTGCCTTGCTAAACAAATCCCAGTCTCGTTTCCGATCACCAGGGTGGGTGAGCTCTGGAAATTTCATTTGCAGCAATTCCTCATAGCTATACCCTGTAATTTCCTCATAATAAGAATTGATGAATAGAATTTGGCCGTCTGCAGGCGATACTTGGGCAATCCCCAGAGATGCAATTTCAAATATCGTCCTGAATTTGGTTTCACTCTCACGAAGAACCTCTTCAAATGTCTTTCGATCATGGATATCCTGAAAACTTCCATAAACCCGAATACATTTTCCATTTAAAAATTCGGGGTTTCCTAAACACCGCACCCATCGTTCATTGTTTTTTGCTGTGACCAATACAGCTTCAAAATTGAAGGGCGTTCCGTGAGCCATACAATTTGCGGTCCGCTGTTTAACCATGTCCCGAAAATCTTCCCGGTAAAACGTAATGCCTGTCTTCAGGTCAGGAATGAAGCTAAGGGGATCAGTCTCATGCAAAACATGCACCATATCTGTCCAAAAAAGCTTATTATTAACTACATCAATCTCCCAACTACCGATCTTTGCAAGTGAGGATGCCTGTTTATTGAGTTCCCTTAACCGAACTTCCTCAGTAATATTTTTTGCTGAAGCGAAAATCACCCCTTCATGAACGGCAGAATTACAACTCCAGCTTAGCCAAATAATTTGGCCCGCTTTGGTAAGGTATCTGTTTTCGAATTTAAATGTGGTTGCCCCTTCTTCAAGCTGCTTCACTTCATTGGTAGAAATATCCTTATCTTCAGGATGGACAAATTCATCAAAGGAATGAAATAGAATCTCGTCCTCGTTATAACCCAGCAAATCACAACCGGCAGGATTCATTTTCAAGAATCGACCATTAAAATCTGCCATACAGAGAATGTCCGGAATGGCTTGATACAGGTGTTTGAGGTCATCCTCCATTCGCTTCCGGTTGATTTCTGAACCAATAAATTTTTCCAGTCGGCCTAAAACCGGGCGGTACTGCTGCAAATAATCTGGCTCCCGCCGGGTTCCAATAAGCAGTACACCTACCAATTCATCATTAAAGGTTAAGGGTATCCCAAGTATGGCTTGCAAGCCCAGGTGGGAAGCTCCTTTTTTCCTGATGAAATCTATCTGGATCTGTTTTTCATCCCAAAAGAGCTGTTTACCAGTCTCCCAAACTTTTCCCGGCAATCCCTCATTCTTCTGAAATGAAGCTTCGGATGGCTCCAACTCATAAAATTCCCGCTTGTGAGTGCTGTGTCCCAATCGTTTTAATTGGGTTCGCTCCATATTTGGGCACCAGAGTTCTATCAAATCAAACTTACCGAAGACGTATAGATTCTCGCAAAGACGGTTGGCGGCCGGAATCAGTTCTTCCTCCGTATTGAAGCTAAGGCTAATCTGACTGTGCAACTCCTTTTCTGCTTCTTCTTCAATTTTTTCCTTCGCATCTCTGGCTACACAATACATCCGTTTGGATTCATGATCCCAGCGAGCTGACCATAAATTATAAGCGATTCCCCCATGTTTCATCCGAAATCGATTGGAGAAAGTTCTGAATTCCCTCCCTGCCATGATTTCAGCGGCCACCAGATCTGTTTTTTCCAGATCTTCCTCTAAAATCAGCTCTCTGTAGGGCTTACCTATCAGCTCTTCAGGAGGATAGCCCCAATGCTTAGCGGAAGCAGCACTTACAAATACAAAATTTCCCGCCTCATCTATGGTACAGAAAACGTCCAGTGAAGCGTCCATCAACCGGCTTGCGTGATCTTTTTGCCTAATGACCGAGGTGATATCGGTATTACGACAGGCCACCGTCAAAATTTCACCTTCTTCATCACGAATCGGGGAGAAAGAAATTTGGCCGTATTGGATCTCTTTGGTTTCCGGGTTATAAAAGTGCTCTTCGATTTCAAAGTAGGTTCCTGAAAGTGCACGCTGGTAATAGGCCTTCCATTTTTCAATATAGCCCTCCCCAAAACCTTCCACCCAAATGGGCGTGTTTAATGCTTTCTCCACCCCTGTCACTTCCTTCATCAGCTTTTGATAAGCGCTATTGGCGTAGACCAGGTAAAAATCTTTATTTACGGCCCAAATAAGATCTTTGGTTTGGTCAAGTAAAAGGTCGCTATATTGATTTTGTTCCATAGGGTGAATATATCGCTTTTTAAATAGTTAAATTTAGCATCATTTTACTGGAATTGGCTACCCAACTCCAAACATGTCTTAGCTCCATCTATATTTGGGTTCAAAAATCACTAAAAAAGGTATGTACTGCTTATTTTATTAAATAAACGTATTAAGTATATACTCCTGCAGTCTTTGGCACATGAAAAAGTTATACAACATCCACCAAGTAAAACCCAAAAAATCATAACAATATTACCTGGTAAAAAGGAAATCGCATGTCTAATTTAATTCCCATCTAACAGACTATTCGCTTGGGAATCCGTCGGCTAAGAATAAAGGTGACGACTGCCGATACCAACACCTGATGATCGTATCTCCCTTATAGACAGTAGTCTTACGACCCATAGGTAATTAAAATTAGTGGGCTCATCCATTTCAATTTGCCAAAAAAACCATTAAATTAAGTTGAATTTTCTAATTTGAATATGGAAGGAGCGCAGTATTTATTGGTAATCTATGTAATGATTGGTTTGGTCGTTGCCTACCTTATCGTTGAAATTTTCTTGAATCTCAACGACATTGACAATGACACCTCCAATATACTATTACTCGAATGGTCACAGGGCCGTGCCTTCTTTATTCCCTTTGCACTGGGCGCAATTGCCGGCCACTTGTTTCTGGGCACCACCAATGAGGCCTTTAAAATGTCAAATGGGATGTTTCCGGTTTTAATTCTATTTGGCCTCGCGATAGTCATGGCACTGATTGGTTTCAAGGTCTCATTTGAGAAGTCCAGAACCTTCCTGCTGGGGCTTTTACTAGCAGGTGTATTGTATGGTCACTTTTTTTGGTCTATGAATTATTTGGAGACACCATGAAAAAACTAAACCGTTTTCTAAAAAGGCATTTGTCGGAAATCCGAACGGTCAAAATCGTTGTGGCAGCAATGCTGGGATTGATGGTGCTTATTGACCTTGTGCTCGTTACCCTGGAAGGAAAGGATTTTCCCACCTTCAGCTACGTGGTCAAAAATCTCAGGCACCGGTTGATTTGGTTTACCTTCCTCTATGGCGGACTAGTAGCAAAGATTTTTTACAACCGAAAAGTCGGCGAGCAAGAAAAGGAAGTGACCGGTTTGCTTGCTTTTTTTTCCATGGTTTTTCTGCTCTTTGTCATTGGAAGAAATCTGGAAACAGCCCCCAGTTTGTTTTTACAGGTACTGTTGCTGGTATCAGGCGGCATCCTGGCCTACCGGGCCTGGCCCCAGTATGAATAGCAGCTATGCCAAAACTGCAGGCAGGTTTAGGCAAATTTAGCCGGAAAACACGATCATCCACTTATCAAGCACTGCGAAATCCCTTAGACCCATTGCTTCTTTATATGCCTACAGCCACTCGCTGCGATAAAAACAGTATCTCCGATCTAACTGCCAGCTTTTACCAAATAGAATCCCCAAAATATCTCTTATATTTACTCCTGATGGAAGACGAATTGGATCAACTAAATCAGGAACTGGGTGCGCTGGAGCAGGGGCTGTTGGAAGCCAACCAGGATCACCAGCACCAACTGGAACAACTACCGGAAAGGTACTTGCCCGCTGCGCGGAACCTTGTCCAATACCTGTACTTTCGAAGTGAGGACAGGAAATCGCTGCAAGAAAAGTTGCATTTATACGGACTTTCCGCCCTGTCCAATTCCGAAAACCATATCCACCGGCAAATACAGACCATCCGGCAACGCCTGGGGCATCACTATTTGGCAGAAGAACTCAACTCCTGCACTTTCACGGATAGTCAAAACCAATTGACTACCAACAGTCAGGAACTGTTCGGCCCGACTGAAATCCCGGGAATGCCTTCGGTGATGGTCACTTTTGACAGTGCTTTTGCCGAGGACAGGGGTATGATAGAAGACCTTTTGCTTCAGGGCATGAACGTAGCGCGGATAAATTGTGCCCACGATGATGAGTCCGTTTGGAAATCCATGGTGGATCAAATCAGGGAAGCCGAAAAAAAGACGGGAAAAAGCTGCAAAATCCACCTGGACCTGGCGGGGCCGAAAATCCGAACCGTACTACTCGGTAAAGGAAAAAAGAAAGGGAAGGTAAAGGTAGCTGTTGGGGAAACGATCTGGCTTTCCGAATCCATGGACAATTTAAAGGAAGAATTCGTAGTGTTGGATCCCAATGAAAAAGGAATTATTGCCTCGCTGGCACCAGGACATCGGGTTTTCATTGACGATGGGGAAATCAGCGGCAGGGTCACCCAGACCGGAAAAGGAATGGCAGCAGTTACCCTGGATAGGGTTTCTTCCAAAAAGGGGCGCATCAAATCGGGCAAAGGAATAAATTTTCCGGACACCCACCTCAGCATTCCCTCACTAACGGATTTTGACAAACGCTGTCTTCCCTTTATTTGTCGCCACGCCGATATTCTGGGATATTCCTTCGTAAAAACACCTCAGGATATTCAGAATTTGCGCAACGAATTACAGCAAATCAAAGGCCCAATGCCGGACATTGTTTACAAGATCGAAACACCTGATTCGGTAGCAAATTTGCCCGCATTGATTCTGGAAGGCATGAAGTCCCCGCCGTTTGGGGTCATGATCGCCAGGGGTGATTTGGCCGTTGAAATTGGCTTCGAACGCATGGGGGAAATACAGGAAGAAATACTCTGGATTTGCGAATCTGCTCAAGTGCCCGTGGTATGGGCTACCCAGGTACTCGAAAACCTCCACAAGCTGGGAATGCCCACCCGATCCGAAATAACCGATGCAGGTCAGGCTTCACTGGCAGAATGTATCATGATCAATAAGGGAAAGCACACCCTATCCGTCATGAAAACCCTGAAGGAAATCATTCAGCGAACCAGTGTCCGTAGGCATAAAAAAAGGTTTACGCTGGGACATTTGTCTATTGCAAAGAATTTTATCGAATCAGGTTAAAAGGAAGCCGATATCACCGACTGCCTCCAATTATTGACCTTAGGGCTGGAACAGGCCTGCTTACTGCTGCATGTACCTTTCCATCAGCCGAAAGTAGGCTTGCTGCTGTTCCTGTTTCTCTACGCTGTCGGATGGGTCCAAGCCCAATACCTTCGCCCGCACATTTGCCCTCAAACACTTAAAATAGTTAAAAATGGGACCATCCCGCTCGTAATCCAGTACGGGAATCCGATGAAGGTACGTTTTTAAAAACAAGGCGGACCAATCGGATTTGCCGTACCGCTCCAAATCCATGCAAAGAAAAGCCACTTCGTATAACAAGTCAATGGTACGAATCGATTTACTGAATTCGATACAATCAAAAATTACCGGAGGATCCGTCAGAAAAATATTACCGGAGTGCAAGTCTCCATGCAGGTCCCGCACCCAACCCAGGCGAGCTCTTTCCGAAAACCGCTCGCTGTTCGCTTCCAGAAACGCATTGCTCCACCGAACGGCCTTCTCAAGGAATTTCCGTTGGCTGATTGTATACCTAATCGAAGGATCCAAAATATCGCTAAAAAGCTCTTTGGCTTGATTTAGATCAAATGGGCTCTCCTCTGCTGGCTGCTTCCGGTGAAAAACGGCTACCTTCTTTGCCAGCTTTTCAATAAGCACCTCCGATCCTTCTCCGTCCTGCAACATTTTATCCATCCGGTAGGCTTCCGGTACTCGTCTCATGAGTACCGCATAGTCATGAACTGTGCCTCTTTTACCATCCATAACCCAGTTTCCTTCGACCCAGGTAATCGGACAACACCGGACATAGATGGATGAAAAACGGCTATTTAACAAAATTTCTTCTTTGCAAAAATGGCCTCTTGATGCAAGGGCAGAATAGTCCAGAAAAGAAAGCGTGACGGGTTTCTTGATTTTGAAGGCCCATTTATCGGTTAAAATGATCCAGGAAATATGGGTTTCCAGCACGGTACCGTCCATTCGGTGACCCAAATAAAGCCCTTCATTGGCTAATTTGTGAACCTCTTCAGTTTTCATATGCCAGTTTCAGGTAATCTAATGCTTGCTGTATCATTCGGTCAATCTTCCCATCCTCAGACCGGATATCCAGGTATTCGCCTTCCAGTGGGTCAAAGTCCAACTTTAGTTTTTGGTAAACCGAAAAATCCGCATCGCTTTCCTCCCGCTCAATCGCCAGCCGTTTTTCTACCAGGCCTTCTTCGGCCCAAACCCGAATGAAGGCTATCGGACAATTCAGTTTTTTAGCAAGCCCCTGAAATTCCCTTCGGTTCTTTTTACGTTGAAAGGTAGCATCCACTAAAACCGATTTTTTATCATTTAACAACCCTTTTGTTTGGCCTACCAGGGCTGCATATACCTTTTGCCGATCATCACTGCTGTACCGTCCTCTCAACCCCAATTCAATCCGTACCTGATCGCTATTAAGATAGACCATTTCCGACATTTCAGCCAGTCGTTTGGCAAAAAAACTTTTCCCAGATCCCGGCAATCCCATTACCAATACCAACATGTTTTAAATTCAATTAAAGTTGCTTCAACAAGAACCATCATCAGCCTTTCCTGAGCCTTATTCCCGCATCTGTAGCACGGTATTCCAGATTTCAGCATCTACAGGAATCCCTGAGGCAAGGTTTTCCTTCCTCCGTTCATAGGATTTTTCCCCCGGATAGCTTACCTCCATTCCTTTAAAAACGGCCGAAGCCTTTAAATCCTCCAGCACTCCAGCTACTTTGCGCTCCATCTCCAAAGGATCTATTCCCAACTTTTCCAGATGAAAACAGAAAAAGAGTTGAGAGATACCGTATTCCTCCCCTTGCAGGCCTATTTCCCAGGTGGATTTACCTTTGGAAAGTCCGGCAGCCATTAAATCCAACATCATCGAGAGTCCTGCTCCTTTCCATAGGCCTATCGGTAAGGCCAATTGCTCCGCCAACACATGTACCGGATCTTTGGTCAAGTCCCCCTGTTGATCAAACCCCGCATGATGGGGCATGGTCCTATTTTCTTTCTCGAAAATACTCATTTTGCCATAAGAATATTGTGTCATGGCCATGTCCAGCACCACTGCTTCCTTTCCAAAGGGTATGGAAATTACCAACGGATTATTGCCCAACTTGGGTTCACTGCCTCCCCAGGCAGGCATATTCGGTATGGTATTGGTAAAACAAATACCAATACAACCGGCCGCTGCCGCTTGCCAGCCATAATTTCCAGCCCTCATCCAATGGTTGGTACGGTTCATGGCCACACAGCCTATTCCATTTTCGGAAGCCATGTCAATAGCTCTATTCATGGCAAAATGGGCATTGTACATCCCAGGGCCGAGGTTTCCATTCCAGCGCTCCATCACCGGCAAGGAATACTCTTTTTCCGGCATGGCACCCGCCTGCACCTGCCCGTTGCTGACCTGCTCCAAAAAGGAAGGAAATCGGTTTAAGCCATGAGAAGCTACCCCATCCAAACTTGCCCTGGCAAAAAGTGAGGCACAGACAGCGGCTTTTTCAGCATCAAATCCTGATTTTATGAGAATTCCCTCCAGGGTAGATTCCAATTGTTTATAAGGTATGCGAATATTGTTATTCATTTATTTAGTTATTCTGATAAAACGGATTCGAATAAATTTTTATGCTAAATAAGCCAATCGTTATTTCATTTTATTCCAAAAAACAGTATCTTAAATTGTTTTCGATTTTTCCTATGTCAGGTCTGTTTACATACTGTCTTTTCGAAATGAATTTGCTCTTCCCTCCAGAAAGGCATCCTAGAGCCACCATTCTGTATAATATTTTTTATGAAACTCAAATTAATCAAAAAACGGTAATTCATGACCCGAAAGGAATAAATCATAGCGGTTTTTATTACACGATGGATACGTTTACCTCCATTGATGATTTCCAGTTTCGAATAATTACCGGCGACAGCGGGTCATTTTCAAGAAATTTAATAACAAAGACTTAAACAAAATGAGTTTAAAATGAGACCAATTTTCATTCTTCTTAGCTTAATAACATTCTTTCTGCAGGGATTTGAGAATTTTTCACAGGATCTTAATTATGGGAAGTACGAACCATTTGAAGTCAGTTTGAGTACCGTTTCGTTTGAACCTGAAGCTGAAGCTGTGGTTATACAGGAAAAGTGTGTAAACCTTTTTTTTGGAGCGGCATTACACAGTACTGTCCATCGAAGGATAAAAATTTTAAAAGAAAGTGGAAAGAAAAACGGAGACATAACCATCCGGTATTTTAAGGGTGAGGATGAAATTCAAAAAATCAGTAAACTGAAAGCACAAACTGTAAATTTTGGAAATGGAAAAGAAAGCATTTCAAAACTATCAAAAAATGATTTTTTTGAGGTGGATGAGGGAAACGGATGGATGGAGGTGCGTTTCACTTTTTCGAATATTAAAATTGGGTCCATCATAGAATATGAGTATCAATTGATCGACAAAGGAATCCTTTTTTTGGAAGGTTGGGTCTTTCAAAATCAAATCCCTACCATGAAATCAATTTATTCAATTGATATTCCCGAATACCTGGACTACAAATTATTGAGCCAGGGAGTAAATACCGTCTCTTATGATTTCAAAACCAATAGAAAAGGGGTTTACAGGTGGGAAATAAACGAACTCAGATCTATAAAAGAAGAACCCAATATGAATTACGTTGCTGATTATCTGGAAAAAGTAGCTTTTCAACTAGATGGGTACTCGTACAGAAATAACCCTGTATTTGGGGAGAGTTTCAGTGACTACAAGAAAATGTTTGAAACCTGGCAGGATCTGGCCGATTTTTTTATTGATCATAAACCAACCGACACCTTTTTTGATGAAAATTATGAGGATGTACTCGCGATACACTTAGATCCTGAAAACAATGATCCCGTACTGAAAGCCAGGGCTATTTATGACTTTATTTGTAAAAATTTTAGTTTTAATGGAAAATCTGGAATTCTTCCGACGCAACCTTTTTCAGAAACAGCCTTTCAAAAGAAGGGAAATAGAGCTGAAATAAACCTCGCCCTCATCAGGCATTTAAAAGCAAACGGTATCAAAGCACATCCGTTAATGATCAGTAGTAAGGGAAATGGCAGGTCCAGGCTGGTTGCTTTTCCGTTTGCGGACCAATTTAACCAACTGATTGCTGTGGCTGAAATTGGCGAGGAATTTATCTTTATGGATGCTACCAATCCAGACATTCCGATGGGATATTTACCATTGGATTTTCATGTTGGCCAGGGATTTATTCTAATGAAAGAAGACAGCGGTTTAATGGATGTTCACCTTCCCCATAAATCAGGAATGCATCAATTTACAAACATCAGTTTTAAGGACAATAAAAATTTGCTTCGCAAAACATCCCTAAAACTAATCAACTACGATTACTTTGTAAAACCTCCTATCAGCAGGATTGAACCCTCAGATTTAGAAAAAAAACAACCGGATTTTCTATTAGATGATCAGGAAAAAATACTATTCATCAATCATTCTTTAGATCAGAATAGTATTGACAAAGTGACGATTACCCTTCATACCATCAAAGAGATTAAGAATGGCGGAGATGTATATATTATCCCGTTTTTGCTCAACAGATGGAAATCCAATCCCTTTACGGCTACCGCTAGGACTTTTCCAGTAGACTTTAATTACAGCTTCACAGACAGATTATCAGCTAAAATAGAAATGCCTCAAGGGTATATTCTAGACGATTTTCCAGAAGAAATATCGGTTTCCCTTCCTGATGGGTCAATAACCTTTTCTTATATGGTTTCTTTGATTGAGAATATAGTAGCTGTAAACGCCGTTTTATCTGTCAAAAATCATGTCATTGCTGCAAGTGATTATGCGGCTCTAAAATACCTCATTGAAATCATATCCAGTAAATTAACTTCCCCGATAATCATTCAAAAAAACGAAAATTTTTCTCCAAATATGCCCGATACTTCTAGTGCACCGTAACTCCCTGATTGGTTTAATTTAGAAGTTACATGGCTATTAGGTATGCTTTTTCTATTTTTACGGGTACCATGGAACTAAGACAACCAAAACAAATGAAGGCCATCAGTTGTGAGCAACCTGGCTCATTCGTAAATCGAATCATCAACGTGCCTCCTTTAAGAACGGGTGAAGTACAACTAAAAATCAAACAGATTGGAATTTGCGGTACAGATTTACACGCTTATGCTGGTAATCAAGCTTTTTTCTCTTATCCCCGAATTCTGGGTCACGAAATCGCTGCCGCTGTCAGCCAGGCAAATGGAAGTGCCATTTCAGAGGGAGAAAAAGTGGTCGTCATTCCGTACATCCATTGTGGCACCTGCATCGCCTGCCAATCGGGCAAAACCAATTGTTGTGAAACCCTTCAGGTATTGGGAGTACATACGGACGGGGCCATGCAGGAATTCCTGGCCGTGCCGGAAGGGCTTCTTATTCCCACCCCGCAATTGACCTGGACCGAAATGGCCATGGTGGAACCGCTGTCCGTTGCCGCCCATGCCGTCAAAAGGGCTGATGTCAAACAAGGAGATCAGGTGTTGGTAATGGGCTGCGGCCCCATTGGATTGGCTACGATGGTTTTTTCAAAAATTGCCGGCGCTACCGTAACGGCTATGGACCTGAACTTAGAGCGGTTGAATGTTGCCAACTCTAGCTTTTCAGCCGACCATATCTTATCTCCCGTCCAGGAAGGGGACACCCGGTCCCAAAATCCTGTCCATAAAAGCAAGTACCAGGTGGTATTTGATGCCACCGGAAACAAACAAGCCATGGAATCAGGACCTTTTTATACCTGCCATGGAGGCAAATACGTATTGGTAGGACTCTACAAAGATAATTTGTGCTTTCACCATCCGTCCATTCATGCCAAAGAACTGAGTCTCCTATGTAGTCGAAACGCTACCAAAGAGGACTTTCTCAGGGTTATCCAAACCCTGGAGAATAAACAATTCCCAACCGAAGCATACCATACCCACACACTAAATTTTGAAGAAATCCCCAATAAATTCAATGAATTGATGATGCCCTCCAATCAGGTCATCAAAGCGATGGTACAATTATCGTGACAATTACCATTGATAAATGCTTATCGCCAATTGTGGATTGGTCTTTGTGTTTTTCTAAAATTATTCACAAGATTGAAGCAGCAATTAAATCCAGTTTATGCATTCCTTATTGCTTACATTTATTATTTTGGCCTTATCTTGCTTACCTGAAACCGTAAAGAGCCAATCCAGAAGCGATTATAAGGTATTAAAAACCAATAACGCTTATGTCGTCAAAACCGAGGCAAAAGACTACACCCGAATCAATACAGAGGTGTTAAGCCTTGACTGTTCTTCTGCCCTACTAAGTCAGGAATTGAATTTTGAAAAGATTTCCTCTTATTTTGATGAAGATTCAAGAACCATTTTCAGGAATATCAAAGCGCAGGCACGAATATACGTAGATATTCAAGGACAAGTGAAAGATTTGTATTTCATCTGTGAAAGTGATCCTGAAAAGCACGGGGTGGATTTTAGTCAATTGGAAAAAGCGATTCGCAGAAAAATTAGAATTGTGGAGAATGAAAGCTGCCTGCCCAAGTTCGAAGATCAATATATCTCCTGGTACATTCCACTTTATCAATATTAGCAGGTTTCAAAAAGGTAGAGAAATAGGGACGCAAAGGCGGTTTTTTAGCGTTTTTCTTACTCCAGTGAACCTTCATTTGTTTGGAATGGATACCGCTGCCATTTGACCTGCCCCATAGCCGTTTTTTCGTAGGAAGCCACACAGTAGGGTTGCCATTTTTGGTCAAAATAAGGTGATTCCGGAGATAAACGCAGCTTTTCCAGCGGCCGGTCAAAAAAGAATACACGGGTGTTTCCGTATTTGGTATGCGGCATGTAGTCTCCATAGGATTGCATGTCATCCCAATGCTGCTCATCCGAATACACCGCAAAAACCCGGATCACCGGACCGGTATTATTTTCGTTTCGATACCGGGCCAATTCCTGATAGTTACCCTTCAAATCCTGTACACCAGGCTGAGTGAAACTGTCGACCAGCATCAGCAGCACCAAAATCCCTACAAAGCCTGCAATCAGGTAATACCAATAATTTGTTTTCATTTTATAAATAACCAATAGGAAACCCTTAATTTAGCACAAATTAATAACAATGGCATTCGAATACCTAAAAGCCCTTCATATCATTTTCGTAGTTACCTGGTTTGCCGGATTGTTTTATGTGGTCCGGCTTTTTATTTACCAAACAGAAGCGCTGCAACGGCCGCAGGCAGAACGCAGTGTCCTTAAGCCTCAATTGGACCTGATGACCCGGAGGCTTTGGACCATCATCGCCTGGCCGTCAGCTGTACTGACACTGATGCTGGGAGTTGCCGTTTTGCTTTACCGTCCTGGCTACCTTCAACAGCCCTTTATGCATGCCAAACTGGGATTTGTTGTTTTGCTTTATGCTTACCACCTGGGCTGCCACCGTATTTACCTGTCCCTTCAAAAAGACCGGGTGGTTTGGAGCAGTACCCGGCTCCGCTTATGGAACGAACTCGCTACCCTCCTGCTTTTTGCGATTGTATTCCTGATCGTCCTCAAAAACCTGATCAACATGGTTTGGGGTATGGTCGGCTTAATTGTGCTCGGAGTCTTACTGATGCTGGCGACCAAATGGTACAAAAAAGTCCGGGAACGGAACTAATTCCACTTTCCCGCTGTCTTATAGAAAATATGAAAACCATTCTTTTTTCTAAAATCCATCAAGTTGTACTATTGGCCTTCCTGGCCGCCTGCCAGAGCCCTTCCGGCTCGGAGAGACTCCCAATCCTTGGAAACCGCCATGCGGAGGAGCTAACGGTAAACGGCCGAACCCAGACAGATACCGTTTACCATACCATTGCTGATTTTGCTTTTCTGAATCAGGAAGGGGATACGGTTTCAAATGCCGATGTGGCAGGAAAAGTATACGTGGCCGATTTCTTTTTTACGAGTTGCCCTACGATTTGCCCCATTATGAAAAAAGAAATGCTTCGGGTTTACGAGGCATTTAAAGCGGATTCTGACTTCAAAATCCTCAGTCATACCATAGATCCGGAGTACGATACGGTGGCCTTACTTAAAGATTATGCCGCCAGACTGGGAGTAGAAAATGCCGATACCTGGAATTTTCTCACCGGAGATCAGGAAAAGATTTTTGAAATAGGTCAAACTTCCTATTTAACCACGGCCATGTCCGACAAAAACGAACCTGGTGGCTATCTGCACAGCGGTGCCTTCGTCCTCATTGATCAGCAGGGAAGGATCCGCGGGGTGTATGATGGCACCAAAGCCACACAAGTAGATCGTCTGATAAAAGACATCCCCAAGCTTCTTGCCCTACCGGATGAAAGCAGTTGAGCTATTAACCATGCCTATCCTCCTGGCTTTCCTGGCTTGTAGTGCTTCTACGGAGGAAAAAGTTCCTGGAATCCAGGAAATTCAGGATCTGAAAACCAAACAATATGCCATTCAGGGGCAGCAACTTTACTTAACTTATTGCAGTAATTGCCACCAGGAAGATGGAAGCGGACTGAAACGCCTCATTCCTCCCCTCCGCGAATCCGATTATATGCTGGCCGATGTAGCCCGCACCATTCGTATTATCCATCATGGGGCGCAAGGTGAAATGACGGTAAACGGACTGGTGTACAACCAGCCCATGCCCGGAAATCCCCAATTGACCCCCTTGGAAATCGCTCAAATCAGCACTTATATTTATAATGTCTGGGGCCATCAGAAAGGAATCATTTCTTCCAATCAGGTGAAAGAGGCATTATCGGCCGAATCAGATTTGGACGTTCAATAAAGAATCGGAAACCGAAAGTGCCGATTTGATATCGTCTCTTACCTTTTCTACCTTTTTTAATTGCTCTTCCAGATAGGACTTCGTCTCTTCTTCCGTCATCTCCTCGTAGTCACTCTCAAACTGACGCATCCAGACGAACATGCCGTCATATGCTGTCTCGCAGGATTGGGCGGCAGCCTCCAGGGATTGCACATGGCTTTCAGCAGCAGCAGACACCTGCTCCAGGGAATCACCTTGTTCCCTGAGTTTGTTTTGAAGACTTTTTAGCCTACCTATTTCAGGCATTACCTCGTCATGAACTGAAATCACGCGGTCTTTTAACGCCTGATTTTCATTTTTTCCGCCACTACAAGAAAATAGTAGTATAAAAAACACCGCCATTAAAAAAAAAGGTTTTAATTTCATGTCCTATTGTTTCTGGAATTTTAGGGAGTTTATTATCTTTCAGGTAAACTTTATAAAAAACCTTTATAAAGAAATGAAAATTACCCATTTTTTACTAGTAATAAAAAATTCTATTCCAAAAAGATAATAAAAATGAATATGAAGCCATTTTGTTTTGCCAGGGATAAAATCATCGAAAGTAATCAGGCCAGCCTGCATCCGCTGGATATAGGATTGATTCGGGGTTATGCCATATTTGATTTCTTCCGTACAGTGGGCAGGCATCCCCTTTTTCTGGAGGAATACCTCAAACGTTTCACCGATTCGGCCGCTAAGGCAGGGCTTCCCCTGGATTACAACATGCAGGAATTAAAGGAAATCATTTATGCACTGATAGCGAAAAACGAGCATGAGGACGGAGGAGTCCGTATGATTCTTACCGGAGGCCTCTCGGATAATCACTTTTTGCCGGCGCGGGGTCAGGTATTTATTTTTTGTGAAGCACTGCAATTGCCCGGCGAAGAAAAATACCAAAAAGGGGTTAAACTGCTTAGCACTAGTTATGTGCGCCCGCTGCCTGCTATCAAAACAACTAATTACACCCTCCCTTGCTACCTTAGCCTGGACTGGAAAGCACAAGGAGCGGAGGATGTGGTTTATCATTACGAAGGAAGGGTTTCGGAAAGCTCCCGCAGTAATATTTTCATGGTCAAACATGGACTCCTTTACACTCCCCAACGCGATATACTATGGGGAATCACACGGGATAAGGTGGTTCGATTGGCAAAAGATGTCAGCTTTACCGATTTCAGTTTGGAGGATCTCATGGCGGCAGATGAGGTTTTTATCAGTTCTACTACCAAAAGAATTTTACCGGTAACTCAAATCGATCAGGTGCGAATAGGTGACGGCATGCCCGGACCACTCACTAGAAATCTGATGCAATCGTTTTTAGCCCTGGAAACCGAAACTGCAACATCGGCAGCTTCAGGATAATAACACCTTATCAGGGAGAAATTAACTGAGCATCGGTCAGAATGTACATTAATTTTTCCGGATCCTTGGCGTTTAGAACCAGGGTTCCCTTCACTTGAACCTTTTTGGAAGTATACTTAATAGGGTCTTCGAGCATTACTTCCATCACCGTTTCTGGCCCTCCCGAGCCACAAAAAAAGCACTCTGCCAACGGAAGAGAGGAAAGAATGATGTGCTCCGGTTTGAACATCCCTTCAAAAGGAATGATGTATCCATCTGCAGTGACTTCTTTTCCTTCCAGTCCCCTGACTTTTTCATCGAAAACGGGCAGGTAAAGTTCGCCAAATTCATCCTCTCCAATTTCATAAGTAACCTTGGACAGGTCTTTCCATACGCTGTTTTGTTGTGCCAGCGCGGAAAAAGAAAAAAACGTCAATAAAAGAATAAGGTATTTCATAGGTAGTTCAATGTTTACTTGGTTAACTGCGTGGCAATATCGGTTCGATAGGCATTCCATGCTGGTATCAAGGAGGCCATCACTCCTACCACTAAGGCGTACAGGAGTATCCACCATTCCCTGCTAAGAAACACGGAAGCGGTAAGTCCGGACATTACCCCTTGTTCATTAAGCATAACCAAAACGAACAGAAAAAAGTGTCCGATCAGTATGCCAAATAAGGCCCCCAAAAAAGTAAGCATCAAACCCTCCAGAATTATCAGGAAAAACAGTTGCCCTTTAGATGCCCCAATGGCCCGCATAACGGCCAGGTCATATTTCCTTTCTTTCAAGGAATTGTACAAGGCGATAAATATTCCCAGCGCGGCTATGGAGACGATGACCAAAGCCAATCCTCTGATCAGGGAAATGCCCACTCCCAGCAGTTCAAATAGCCGGGAAATTTCAAATGAGGGAGATGCCGCCTGCAAAGACGTTCGGCTGTTGACCATCCTGGGTAACTGAACGGCAGCGATAGGGTTTCTATATTGCACCAATAGAGTGGTGATTTCGCGGGTTTCCTCCTCAGAGGTTTCAGGAAGGCCGGTTGTAGCCACCTCCTGCTCCATTTTATCATGATCGTGTTCTTCATCGTGGGAATACCATACTGATTCAATGCTGGTCAGAATCAACTGATCCACCACGTTACCCCCGGATGCCAAGACTCCCACCACTTTATAGGGATGTTCGTCGTGTTCGTGGCTGGCTGCGGCTATCCCATGAGATCCCACAAAGGTGTCTCCAACCTCCAATTCCAATTTTTCCGCTACCACACTGCCCAACACCACGTCAAAAGGCCGCAGCCAGGCATCGCCACTGGCAAATTCGGTTTCGTACAATTTCAAGTAATCGTGGTTGGTTCCCACAATCCGGTATCCCTGGTAGTTGTCTCCCAATCCCATCGGAATGGTGTTTTTAATTAACCGGTTTGCAGAAAGCTGGTCGGCTTCATCAAGGGGAATATTTCCGGTGGGAAAATCGATGTGATATACCGATGAAAGTACTAATTGCAGGGGACTGCCTTTGGCTCCAACCACCAGGTCAATACCGGCAGCATCCCGGTTCATTTTATTTTCAAACTGATCCTGAATCAGGATCAGGACCGTAATGATAGAAAGTCCCAGGGCCAGTAGAAGGATGTTCAATCCCGTATTCCAGGGCTTTACCATCAGATATTTCCAGCCAAGCTTAAACATGTTCATAAGTCCTTCCGCGTAATGGTTATGCGTTGTTCTATTTGATCTTTAATCCGCTGGTCGTGGGTGACGATAAGCAGGGCGGCATTGAGTTTAGCAGCCTGTTCTTTCAGAAGATTGACTACTATGTTGGCATTCTCATCGTCCAGACTAGCCGTGGGCTCGTCTGCAAGAATAATTTTCGGTTCATTTACCAGGGCCCTGGCGATGGAGACCCGCTGGGCCTCTCCTTCACTTAGCGTGTCAACAGTAGCGCGTTTCTTATCCAAAATATCCAGCTCCTCCAGAAAATGATCTACCCGCGAGGGGGAGGACTTGTTCACAAAAAACCGGGGCAGGGAAATGTTTTCTTCTACGGTAAGGGGAGCTAGAATATGGGGTTTTTGGAAAATAATGCCAATATGTTTGCCTCGAAACGTATCCCGTTCATTTCCCTTCAGCGAATAAAGCGACACCCCGTCAATAAAGACCTGCCCCTGTTGTGGAGCCAGCAAGCCGCCCATGATGTTTAGCAGGGTAGTTTTTCCACTGCCGGATTTTCCAAGCACCAATAAGGCTTCACCGCCTTTAATGGTAAAATCCGGAATTAAGAATGTCTGGTCTTTATGGTAGGCAAATTGAATGGAATCAACCGATATCATTTCTGCTTATTTTTTTGCCGGAATTTCGATTTTAAACTCCGTTCCTTTATTGATTTTGCTAGTAAAGCTGATTTTACCTCCGATTACTTCGATGCATTTTTTTACGATAGAGAGCCCCAGCCCGGATCCTTCCCGGAGGCCCACGTTTTTTGCTCTGAAAAACCGGTCATACAACTGAGACTGTTCGGCATCGGAAATTCCTATTCCCTCATCCTTGATGTACAATTTCAACAAATCATCCTCATGGTTTACCCTAAAGGTAACCGTTCCACCGTCTTTTGAATACTTTACCGCATTCGACAGCAAGTTTTCAAGTATTTGGTAGAGCAGATCCATGTCCGAAGTGATCATTTTTGGCAGTTTCTCAAAATTAGTGATGATCTTCACATCGTTTTCGACACCTGCCTTAACCATGTCTACGACTTCATTTAAGAAAGCGGAGGTATAAATCCGGACTGGTTTGTAATTCATTTTATCCGCATCTGCCTTCCCGAAGAAGAGTACGCTGGTCAATAAACTATTGAGATTCCGAACCGAATTTTCGATTTTGGAGGCATGTTTTACAATTTTCACCTTGAAGGGGTGATCTTTTTCAGCATAAAGTTTTAATAATTGTGCCGAACTAAGAATGGAGGTGAGCGGCGTTTTAAAACCATGGGACACGTTCTGAACGATCCGGGATTTCAATTCGCTCAATTCCCTTTCTTTTTCCAGTGCCTTTTGCAGTTCTTTATTGGCTTCGTTGAGATCAGCGGTCCGTTTTTTTACTTTTTCCTCCAGTTCGTTGTTTAGGTTCTGGAGTTCCTTTTCTTTCTTATCCTTAAATATGGCCAATTCGATCACCATGTTTAACTCCCGGATATTAAAAGGTTTGATTACATAGGCACTGGGATTGGTTACCGCCACCTTTTGCAAGGTTTCGGAATCCGAGCTTGCTGTCAGGTAGACGACCGGAATGTTGTATTTTTCATTGATGATTTCGGTGGTTTTTATCCCGTCCAGTTTACCGGAAAGGTTGATATCCATCATGACAATATCCGCCCGGTTATCTTTCAGGATCTCCAGTGCCATTTCCCCGGAATCAGCCATCCCGATGATCTGATGGTGGTTCTTTTCAAGGGCTTTTTTAAGTAAAAGTGCAGAAACAGTATCGTCTTCCGTAATTAATATTTTTAAGGAAAACATCCGTTCGGAATTAGTAAAATCACTCATTTCCATAAGATAGGTTTAGCTGTCGAGAGGTAAGAAAATTTTAACCAGGGTACCTTTGCCCTTTTCACTTTCTATGTGAATGGTTCCATCCAGGCGTTCGACCAAATGCTTGGAAATGGCCAACCCAATCCCCGATCCCTCAAATTTACGGTTAAAACCTTTACTTTCCTGTTCAAAGGGATAAAACAATTTGGATAGATAGTCTTTACTCATTCCTACGCCTTGATCCTGTACTTGAATGGCGAGCTGCTGATCAATCTTCTCCACCCAAACCTGAATCGCGCCTTTCTCTGAATATTTAACCGAATTACCAACGATGTTATTGACAATAATTTCCAGGTATTTCTTTTCCACATTTCCATAAAATGGCTTGGTTGGAAACTTTGAAGTGACTAAGATACCTTTTTTTATCCCTGTAGATTTATGTTTTACCAAAATTTTTGAAATAAAATCGTTAATATTAGTATTTTCCAAGGTAACATTCACCCGGTCTGATTCAATTTCAGACAGGTCCAGGATATTGGTCATCGTTTGAAGCAGGCGTTCGCCACTTTCTTTGATAATCTCCAGATGCCCAAGCAATTCTTCGTCTTCTGACCTGCATTGTATGAGATGCTCTGCACTACCCAAAATACCATTTAGAGGAGTCCTTATTTCATGACTCATGTTGGAAATAATATTACTTTTTAGTTGACTGACCTCTTCGGCCTTATCTTTTGCGATCTTTAAGCCCTGCTCAAAGGCCTTTTTCCTGGAAATATCCCGGAATACGTTGAGATAAAGGGGTTTGCCCTCAAAATCTTCCTTCATTCGGGAAATTAAAAGCTCGATCTCTTTCCTACCGCTCCGAAAGGGCATTTCAAGTTCCAGGGTTAAGCCCTTACTGTCTATTTTTTGCAAATCCTCCCCTATCTTCTCCCGGACGTTGGGGTAGAATGCGGCATCAGAAAACAGATAAGTGACTCCGTGGATCTGCAGCTCCTTTTCCGAAACCGAAGCCATTTCGCACAGGGTAGGGTTGGTTGCTATGACATTCCCTCCCTGAACGGACAGCATCAGTCCGTCCTGAGAGTTGTTCCAAACATTGCGAAACCGATCTTCCCGGTTGGCAATTTCCAACGTCTTTTCGTTGAGGGAATGGCGCAACATTCCTTGATTTTTGGCCTGCCGGTATATGGTGCTAATTCCGTAGCCCAGCGCAATCAAAAAGGCTATAAGCAATAATATAAACCAAAACTGAAGGTAAACCGGATAGTCTATTTGAAACTCCTTAGAATAAATGGTTTCAGATTCAGGATATCCGGCCAGGTATGCCTTAAGTGCCAATCTGTAATTTCCGGGAGGAAGATTATTGAAATATAATTGATTCGTCCGGGGATTTTCCAATTTTTGCCATTCCGAATGAAATCCCTCCAGCAGGTAACTTACGATCAGATCCGGTGAATTACTAAAACTAACCGCACCAAAAGTACAGGCAATGTTGTTGAGCCGATAGGGGATGTTGGGAAATTCCGTCTCCACCGGGTCCGGGTCCAATACGGAAACATTTTCCAGAAAAACCAAGGGACCTGCAGGAGTTTCCTGATCTTCCTCCGGATAATAAACCGATACGCCGTTTTGGGTCCCTATCAGGATTCTTCCCTTGTCCGCCTGAACCAGTGCTCCCCTTGCCACATCATTGCCGATCAGCCCGGTGTTTTCGGTAAAAACGCGGACTTTATCCGCTTCCTGCACGATCAGTCCTGAATCTGTTCCGAGCCAGATTTTTCCGTTCTCATCTTTCAAAATACTATAAACAGGATGCTCAATGCCCTGACCTAATATCGGCGCAGGTCTTAGTGAGTCATTCTGAAAAGAAAAATAGCCATTTTCTGTCCCAACAAACAAGGTGTCTTTTGTCTCCAGAAAATCATACCCCTGGAGTTTTATCAGATTGGGAAAAATCGTTACTTCATCCTTTGGTGCCGCTCCGCCTGACACCAAAACGATCCATTTACCATTCTTCAAGCGGCCCAGCTTTCTGATAAAGCCAATACTTTCCCCGGAAGGAATTCCAATATCCGTCTCCTGTAGGGAGGGGCCTGCGCCAGGGACGGGTAATTTTGCATGGTAAATACGCCCCTGACCGGCCACCCATAGGTCGTAACCATCCGCCCAAACATAAGAAACCAACTGATCATCCGGCAACGAAAAAAGCTCCATTTCCATGGTCTGGGAATTAAAAAAGCCTAATCCGTTTTCATAGGCTGAGAACCACACATTTCCGCTGGTATCTTTGCTAAAATTCAGAATCCGGTCTCGCCGATACGCGTTACTATCCTTGGAAATCAGGTGTGTTTTAACCGGCTCTGCCCCTCTCCACGCCTGAATACCGTTTTCAAACCCCACCAGGTACTTTTGCCGATCGTACTTAATGGCTGCAGATATATCCGGACTGGGAACGCCGGTACGGCCATCAAAATTCTGAAACCGGGTGCTCGCCAGATTGGCCATTCCACGAAAAGTACCAATCCATATGATGCCTTCCCGATCCACCATGGCTGTATTTATTATTTTGATGCGGAGGTCATCGTATGCCGAAAGCACAAACCTCCGGCGCGTTTCCACGTTCAGCTGGATAAGTTGGGAATTATAAAAAAAGTAAACCTTTTCGTTTCTAACGAAAAGATCAAACCTATCCTTTGGCCCTATCGGTACGCCAGGGGAAATTCGGTATACCGTATCTGATACAGTATAGGGAGTGTTTCCGTTATAGAGATTATTCCGGGTTAAGAAATAATAGGATTGATCCCGCGGCAGGTAAGCCATTTTCACAACAGGATCCGCTTCGGAACCAAATGCCATCCGTGTCTCCGGTCGGAGACGGTTCTTTTCAAAACGGTATACGCCTTTTTTAAAAAGAAATAACGTGTCGGTTTCAGACACGAAATGGGAATAAAAATCACCCAAACCTTCGGTTTTCAGCACCCTGGGATCTTCTCCTGGTTTTTTCTGATGAACGATTTGAGCATCCATAACCATAAAAACCTGCCTGTCTTCTTTCCTCCCAAGCGTAAACAGGTTTATGGAACCAAAAAATGCCGTCGTATCTACCGGATCCAGCAATTTTTCAGGTTTTTTCCACGATTTCGTGGTGTATTGGTACACCGTTGGGCTTCCGCTCTGCTGGTACACCCACACCTGCCCATCCTGGTCTACCCATAACTTCTGCTCGGAATCAAAGGAATGTTGGATACTATCCGGCAGGAATTCTGACACGATTCCGTCAGAAAATTTCACCCCCTGATTAGTGGCTACCCATATAAATCCTTTTTGATCCTGGGCTATGGAATATATTTGATGAGGGATTTCCCCGAAACCTCTTATCTGCTTATTAAACTTGAATGTTTGACCCAAGACCCAATGATGGGATAGCAGCAAGAAAACCAAGGTAAAGAATTTGTTCATAGTTTGTCAAACTGTTGCTAAAAATATAAAAAGTTATTTATAGTCTAAATTAAAATGATATTGTTTGCCAATTCTTTTTGTGATCGCCCTTTATCTTCTATTTTTGTAGCGAAATAATTAAAGCAGACATATGAGTGTATTGGTAAATAAAAATTCTAAAGTCATCGTACAGGGGTTCACTGGCACGGAGGGTTCCTTTCATGCCCAGCAAATGATTGAATACGGAACGAACGTTGTAGGGGGTGTAACGCCCGGCAAAGGGGGAAGTACCCATTTGGGCAAGCCCGTGTTCAATACCGTAGAGGATGCCGTCAAATCCAAAGGAGCGGATACGACGATCATTTTTGTTCCGCCGGCATTTGCAGCGGATGCCATCATGGAAGCAGCGGATGCGGGGATTAAGGTAATCATTACGATTACAGAAGGGATTCCTGTCAAGGATATGATGAAAGCCAAACCCTATGTCAAGAAGAAAGGGGCCATTTTGGTAGGACCTAACTGTCCAGGAGTCATAACTCCGGGAGAAGCAAAAGTTGGCATCATGCCGGGGTTTGTTTTTAAACCCGGAAGAGTAGGGGTGGTATCTAAATCCGGAACCCTGACTTACGAAGCTGCCGATCAGATCACCAAAGCAGGACTTGGTGTTTCTACCGCCATAGGCATTGGGGGAGACCCGATTATTGGTACCTCCACCAAAGAAGCCGTTCAGATGCTGATGGAAGATCCCGAAACAGATGCCATCGTTATGATTGGTGAAATTGGTGGAAATTACGAAGCAGAAGCGGCCAAATGGATCAAGGAAAACGGAAATAAAAAACCAGTTGTGGGCTTTATTGCCGGTCAAACAGCCCCTCCCGGCCGAAGAATGGGTCATGCAGGAGCGATCATCGGTGGAAAAGATGATACGGCCATTGCCAAAATGCGCATCATGAAAGACAACGGCATTTATGTAGCTGAATCTCCCGCTGAAATTGGTGAAGTCATGGCCAAAGCATTGGGCGTTGATGCCTGAATTCCTGGTTCGAACCGTTAGTTACTGATAAAACATATTAAAAGGAAACTCGAATTGAGTTTCCTTTTTTTGGTCCATTTTACATCAATACAAATAGGTCACAAACGCCATCCTAGCTACCAGACAGGATTTCTTTAATTGCAAACGCAATTCCCCCCTTTTTTTTTCAGTTCGATACTCTTTCGCTCAGTTAGTCAAAAAAGTTTCTCATTTTCAAGGGCAGAAATATGCTTGAGTGACCACCTATCAAAATGCAATTGGGATTATTGATAATATTCATTTACTTTTAATTGATTTTTAATCAATATGCCCAAAAAATAACAACGCCCCCGATGAAAGCTATTACCTGGCTTTTTTTGTTTTGTCTGTTGGCCTCAGTAAGCCGCGCCCAGGAAACCCTGGATTACCCTACGGAAATCATTCCTGTTCTCCGGGATAATTGCTATACCTGCCATAATGTGGGCAACCCAAAAGGTGGGGTAAATCTGGAAAAGTACGAAGAGGAAGGAAGAATTGTCAAAGATGGTCAACTTTGGCTCAAAGTGGTGGATCAGGTGAAAACCAAAGAAATGCCTCCTTCCAATAAACCCGCCCTTAATGAAAATGAGTATCACATTTTAGTAGAAGGGATCAACGGCATACTCCTCAAGTCATTGGAAAAGAAAACCCCAGGCAAGGTGGTCATCCGAAGACTCAGCCATACCGAATACCATTACACCATATTGGACTTAATGGGGGTTTCGTACGATGCTGCCGGACGTTTTCCCGCAGATGGCTCCGGTGGAGGCGGTTTTGACAATCAGGGCGGCTCCTTATTTTTCACCCCACTAAAAATGGAGCGATACTACGATGCGGCAGAAGAGATTGTATCCAGGACATTAGAAGATCCGGTAAAATGGGCTAAGCTGGTTCCGGAAGATTATCGGCAAACTATCTGGCAACGATTTATTAATTGGTTGATGCCCAAAATTTCCTCCGATTTCACACCCCTGAATCCGCCTGAAAAAGCGGCCGAACGGGTTATTTTTCCTTTTGCCAGCAAGGCTTTCCGCCGGCTGATAAAGGTGGAGGAAAAGGAAAAATTTCTGGACCTTTTTTCCAGAATATACGAATCCATGCCCGAAAAACCTAACCCGATACGCTTCAATCAATCGGTGGCGGAAGTAGTCAAGGCCATTTTGATTTCCCCCTCTTTTTTGTATAAAATGGAAGAAGAGCCGAATGGGAATGAACCGGTTGCGTTAGGAGATTTCGAACTGGCCAGCCGCCTTTCCTATTTTTTGTGGTCTAGCATGCCGGACGACAGCCTGTTTCAGCTTGCTGTAGCTGGCAAACTTCAGGATCAAAAGGTGTTGGAAGGGCAGGTAAAGCGGTTGTTGGATGATCCCAAGGCCGTTCGATTTTCGGAATCTTTCGTCAGCCAATGGCTGGGGATCACCAAATTAAAAGATCCGAACGCCCCACTGGCAGATCAGGCAAAGTTTCCGGGCTTTACACCTTCCATACGAGACGCCATGTTTCGGGAAACGACGGCTTTTTTTCACCATGTACTCACCGAAAGCAAGAATTTTCTAGACCTTATTAACAGCGACTATTCCTTTCTGAACGAGCCGCTGGCCGATTACTATGGCATTGAAGGGGTGAAGGGAAATGAATTCCAAAAAGTGATGCTGACCAATACCAACCGGGGTGGATTTTTGGGTATGGGAAGTGTACAAGCAGTCACTTCCCTACCGACACGCACCAGTCCGGTTCTGAGGGGAAAATGGGTCCTGGAAGAGATATTGGGAACCTCTCCTCCTCCCCCTCCACCCGATGTGGCCGAACTTCCGGAAGACGAAAGCCTGCATGAAGATCTTGGGTTAAAAGCCCTGCTCGAAAAACACCGCTCAGATCCTGCCTGCCAATCCTGCCACGAAAAGATGGATCCATTGGGGTTGGGCCTGGAAAATTTTGACGCAGATGGAAAATGGCGAGAAAGCTATGGCAATACCCCTATCGATCCTTCGGGGGTTTTAGCTACTGGTGAAGCCTTTGAAGGTCCGGCAGCATTAAAAAAACTGCTGCTCCAGGAAAAAGAAAAGTTTGCGCGTAATTTGTCCAAAAAAGCACTATCCTTTGCCATAGGCCGGGGGATGACTTTTACGGATGAAATGGCCATCCGGGAATTGACTACCACACTAATGGAGCATCAGTTTAATCCGGATCAATTCATCGCCGAATTGGTTTACAGCTATCCTTTTCGGATGAAAATTAAAGATTTTCAAAAAAGGGTAAATGAAATAGAATGAAATGTTTGAAAATAATTGACTTTAAGCGAAGAATATCCATAAATTACTGGTTATGAATAAAAAGTGGCAAATTTCCAGAAGAAAAATGCTCAAAGGAGTGGGTGCCGCCATCGCTCTACCTTTTTTAGAGGCCATGGCTTCACCATTAAGCATGGGAGGCAACTTCAGCAAGGATGGATTCCCTATTCGTTCCGCATTCATGTTTATGCCCAATGGGGTGCATCCTGACAGGTGGACACCGGAGACCATTGGAAGGGATTTCATGCTTTCTCCTACGCTCTCGCCCCTAACCCATTTAAAGGACGATATATTGGTTCTGGGGCAACTTATGAATAAACATTCTATTTTTCAGGGAGCCGATGGTCATTACGCCAAAACAGCCAACCTCTTAACTTGTTTGCCCATACAAAAAACGGCCGGAGACAACATCAATAGTGGAGGAATATCGGTGGATCAGATTCTTGCCAACCATTTTAAAAACGAAACCCTTTTCCCGTCATTAGAATACGGACTCGACCGGATCCAGACTGGAGTGGATATCAATGTAGGGTTTACCCGGTTATATGCCAGTAGCATCTCCTGGAAAAATGCCACCACTCCCCTTTCCAAGGAAATTGATCCTCGCCTGGCCTTTGACAGGTTATTTAAGTCCTTTGTCCCGGGTAATTCCTCCCTGGAAAACCCGCACAAAAGTAGCATTCTGGATGCTGTTTTACAGGACGCCAAATCATTAAAGAATAATTTAGGCCGTTCTGATCAGGATAAACTGGAAGAGTACCTGGAATCCATCCGCTCCATCGAAAAAAGAGTCAATAACCCCATTAACCTGAAGGATTTTGCCGGTAACATCACTCCGGACATTAAGAAAGAACTTGTACGTGTCAACCAGGATATTGACGAGTATGTAGAGGTATATGGAGGCGTAAATATTACCGAAAAAACCCGACTCATGTTTGATATCATGGCGCTTGCCTTTTGGAGTGATGCCAGCCGGGTAGCCACTTTTATGTTTGGAAATTCGGTTAGCAATCGAAATTTTTCCTTTCTTGAGGGGGTGAGTGGTGCGCATCATTCCATCTCGCATCATATGAATCACCCGGAAAAAATGGAACAATATGACCGGATCACGCGCTGGCATGTGGAACAATACGCCTACTTTTTAGACAATTTAAAGGGAATAAAAGAAGGGGACGGAACCCTGCTGGATAACTCCCTGGTAATGTTTGCTTCTGGACTACGGGATGGAAATCGGCATTCTCCCCGGGATTTGCCCATCGTTCTTGGTGGCCACGGGGGAAATAAAATCAAAACTGGCCAAAACTTAATTTATGAAGAAAACACCCCGCTGGCCAATTTGTACACCAGTTGGATGCAAACCGTGGGCCTGGAGCAGGAAACGTTTGCCGACAGCACCGGGCCACTTTCCAATATCATGGCCTGATAATTCATTGCTTCTTATGATCATTTCCGCACCATCAGCAGGAAAACAAGCCCTTGTTTGCAGGACTATTTATGAATAAAACGACCCGGTTTAAATTAATCCAGGAAACCCCACTTTCCTCATGGGTGCTGGTAGGGATCTCCTTTCTAACCTTGATCCTTTATCTGATGCTTCTTCTGGTTCCCATTTCGTTGGATGAAGGAAATCCCTTTTGGGTACTGCTGGGTAGGTTTCACCCGTTGGTCCTTCACTTTCCGATCGTACTGATTTTGTTGGTGACCGCCGGGATTTTGCTTGCACAGCTAAAACCTGGGATTATTCATTCCTCCCTTATTCGAGCCTTGCTGGTTGTGTCAGTGATAGCCGCTATGTTAGCTATAGGTGCCGGGTACGTTTTATACCTTTCTGAAGCCTATTCCGGAGCCTTGGTGAGCAATCATTTTTACGGGGCCTTGATTACCGGATCCTGCCTCTCCATCAGTGCTATATGCTACGAGTTGCGTCCTATTTCCGACAAATTTGTTCGCGCGTTCTTTTTTGGTTTTCTCTTCCTGACCAATGCATCGCTGGCGTATACGAGCCACCTGGGAGGATCTTTGACCCATGGGGAAAGCTATTTATCAGAACCCATTGCGGCAATATTGCCTGCCAAAAAATCCAACAAAGCACCGGAAGACATGCTTCTCTATTCAGATATCGTAGCTACCATCCTGGAAACCCGGTGTGCCAATTGTCATAATGAAAACAAGTCCAAGGGAGATTTATTGCTGACCAGCCACTCCGCTATGCTTAAAGCAGGAAAAAGTGAAAACCCGGCGGTAATACCAGGGGATGCCAATGCCAGTGAATTGATGGTAAGAGTACTGCTGCCGGAGGGACACGACGATCGGATGCCTCCGGAAGGAAAACCCGGGTTGACTGACAGCGAAATAAACGTTTTGCGATTTTGGATCGAAACAGGTGCCTCCGAAGGAATAACCAAAGGAGAAATTCAGGAGAAATCCGTATTGGCAGAACTCGAGCAGATGATGCCCGAAATTCAGCAGGCACAATATAAAATTCTGGAAGAAAAGGAGGCCTTCGAAGAAGCACTAAAAGCATTACAGGGTATGGCTTCGGAAATGCAAGTCGAAATCCTTCCCGATGAGCGAGCCAACGGGAAGTATTTTGGGCTGAAGATGAAATTTCCTCCTGCCCCCATAGGCAGCAGGGAACTTCAGGAATTTGCTGCCTACTTCCCCTATTTCTCCAGGGTTTCGTTAGCTTCCAGCAATATAACGGATGACGACCTTTATTACTTGGGTAAAATGACGAAACTCCGGCGGCTGGTGTTGCAGAAAACAGCCATCAATGGAGATGGTTTGCCTTATTTGAAGGATTTGCCCTTACTGGAAGAGCTCAACCTTTCCTTTACATTGCTGGATGATGGCAGTCTTTTACACTTACTTTCTTTCCAAAGCCTTAAAAAGGTTTACCTCTTTGGCACCTCCCTGAACGATGAGGTTATCGAAGCGGTACAGAAACACCGTCCGGACCTGGAGCTAATTTTGGAAGAAGGTCCTTTTTACTGATGGTCTTTTTTTCGTTTTTTGGGTATTATAACTGATAAATTCAGACATTATGCGCGTATTTCACTTCTTTCTTGCCAGACCTTTCATATCCCTGGCGTATCTGTTAGCTGCCTTTTTCATGATTCAGTGCCAGTCCAAAACGGATACGGATATTACTGTTTCTTCGACCAAAGGTATTGATTTGTTGAAAGCCTATGTTGCCAAAAACCAGAAGGAATTTGACTACGAATTGGTTCATGAAAGCCGAGGGGAAGCGTACACCTACTATGTACTGAAGATGACCTCTCAGAACTGGTTAGGTAAGGAAGCGGTAGAACCAGGTACCTGGTGGCACTGGGTCTCCTTTGTCATTCCGGACGATCTGAAATACGAAACCGCATTAATGATCATCAGTGGAGGCAGCACTGGTAGCGAATTACCCGAATCTCCTGACAAACTGATTTTGGAAGGAGCTTTGGCTACGGGTTCTCCGGTAATTAAAGTACACAACGTTCCTTTTCAGCCAGTGCAATACAAAGGAGACAGTCTGGAGAAAAGAACAGAAGATGGGTTGATAGCCTACGGGTGGCGGGAATTTATGGAACGTGGGGCCAATGACGAGGATGCCATCTGGTTAGCCCGGTTTCCGATGACCGAGGCGGTGGTTTCCGCCATGGATGCAGTAGTGGCCTTTGCCGGTGAAGAACTGGGCATGGAATTGAATGATTACGTGGTGGCGGGAGCATCCAAACGAGGATGGACTACCTGGACCACCGCAGCGGTGGATGACCGGGTAGTGGGTATGATACCCATTGTGATTGACATGCTGAATCTGAAACCTTCCTTTAAACATCACTGGCAAACGTATGGCTTCTGGGCACCTGCGGTGAAGGATTATACCCGTGAAGGTATTTTCAATTGGATGGATAGCCGGGAATTTGATCGTTTGATGGAAATTGTAGAACCGTATCAATTCCTGGGAGAATACGAGGAAATACCTAAATTGTTGATTAACGCCACTGGCGATCAGTTTTTCCTGCCGGATAGCTGGAAATTTTACTGGGATGCGCTTCCCGGGGAAAAGCATTTGGCTTACATTCCCAATGCCGGGCACTCTCTCGATGGTTCTGATGCCGTTCAGGTAATGCTCGGTTTTTATTCCCACATTTTAGCCGATCAAAAACGCCCTGCCTACGATTGGGAGGTGACTAACGAGGCCATAGAGATCCGGACAGACCCGGAAAATCCGCCGGTATCCATCAAATTATGGACGGCCAATAATCCCTCCAAAAGAGATTTCAGAATCGATGAACTGGGACCTGAATGGACGGCAATCACCATTCCACAGGAAGAAGACGGCACCTATCGGATACCCCTGGAAACGCCGGAAAAGGGATGGACCGGCCATTTTGCGGAAATAATATACGCAGGAAACGCCCCGTTAAAATTTACTACCGGCGTAAAAATCCTTCCGGAAACCTACGCTCATGAGGCCTTTACGCCCAAAACACCCAAAGGTACGCCGGTAGCAAACGAACCTTAATTTTCCAGACTGAACGCCAGGTAGTAATCTCCGGAGGAGGTACCCATTTTACCCCCTCCTGCAGCAATTACCACGTATTGTTTGCCATCAACCCCATAGACTGCTGGTGTGGCATATCCACCTGCGGGGAGCTTGTATTTCCAAAGCTCCTCACCCGTATCTTTATCGAAGGCCCGAATGTATTCGTCTTTTGAGGCACCGATGAAAACCAGCCCTCCCGCAGTCACCACAGGTCCTCCGTAATTCTCTGTTCCAGTTTGAGGAATTCCCCTGGCAGTCAACTCTGGATATTCTCCCAAAGGGACTGACCAGGCAATTTGCCCCTTATTGAGGTCAATGGCGTTTAAGGTTCCCCAGGGAGGTTTGACCGCAGGATATCCCTCCTGATCGAAAAATCGGTTATATCCGGTGGTGGTATAGGGAACAGCCGAAAGGTTGGAATCTTCGCCGATCGTATGCGCATCCTGATCCCCTTCTGGTTGCAATAGGTAATTGACCAAGGCTTCCCTGGTTTCCGGCTTGAGGTGCTGAAAAGCGGGCATCCTACCCTTTCCCTTAGCAATAATACCGAGTATTTCATTTTCATTTAAGCGCTGGCCGACTTCCATGAGCGAAGGAAACGTACCGGATGGGTCGCCCTTTTTATCCAAACCATGACACATGCCACAATGCGTAAAATAGGCGGATTTCCCTGGTGAAACCTTACCACCACTCGTGGGAACCATGGTCAATATCCAGGGCATTTCGTTGGCATTCACGTATAGCAAACCTGTCTCCTCATCATATGCGGCACCTCCCCATTCCCCTCCTCCATCAAAACCGGGGAAAATAACGGTTCCCTCACTGCTGGGAGGCATAAAGGTATGGCCAAATTTCAGGCCCTGGATCTTCTCTCGAACATAAGCTTCTGATTCCGGAGAGATATCAGTGACCTCGGCCTCGGTAAAAACCTGCCTGGAAAATGGGGGTGGAACCTGAGGCAAAGGCTGCCTGGGCCATACTTCCTCTCCTTCAAGACTGGAAGGCGGTATTTCGACTTCCTCAATGGGATAAACCGGCTCCCCGGTCTCCCGGTCGAAAATAAAGACCCTTCCCGTTTTGGTAATTTGAGCGACTGCCTGTGTGGTTTTACCTTCCCTTTCTATCGTTACCAGGTTGGGGGGAGCGGGTAAATCCCGATCCCATACATCGTGTCTCACCGTTTGGTAATGCCAGATACGCGCTCCGTTTTCAGCATTTAATGCCAGCAGGGAATTGGCAAAAAGGTTTTCTCCCTTGCGATTACCTCCCCAGAAATCAAATGCCGCAGATCCGGTGGGAATGTAGACAATACCTGTGGCTTCGTCCAGGCTCATCCCTGCCCAGCTATTAGCTCCTCCGGCCGACAAATAAGCATCTTCGGGCCAGGTGTCGTACCCAAACTCCCCCGGTTTGGGAATGGTATGAAATACCCATTCAATCTCTCCGCTAATCACGTCAAATGCGCGTATGTAGCCTGGGGCCGCATCGGAATTTTCGGATACCCGCGTTCCCAGAATCAATTTGTTTTTATAAATAACCCCAGGGGTTGATGAAATCACATAGCGGTCCTGTGCCCAATCTCCCAGCCCTTTGGTCAGCGCTACTTTTCCCCCATCACCAAATTCAGCTATCAGTTGCCCCGTTTTCGGGTCAAGGGCAAATAGATACGGTCCCGCCGAATAAAAAAGCCGGGATTGCTGCTCCGAATTCCAATACATTAAGCCCCTGTTTACACTCCCTCCAATTTCAAAATCGTTGTGGGGATCAAATTCCCAAACGGGCTCACCGGTAGCAGCATTAACCGCAAACGCTTTCAAACTGGGGCTGGTGCCGAAAAGAACCCCATCAATTACCAGGGGGTTGCACTGAATTTGAGTGTTCCCCCTGCCCGACAGGTCTCCTGTACGAAATTCCCAGGCAAGTTTTAAACTACCTATGTTTTCTTTGTTAATCTGGTCCAGAGACGAGTATTGGGCACTTCCCTTATTCCCCAAATAGACGGGCCAATCGGCACCGGCTGCCTCTTTATCGTCAGAAATGGATTGACAGGAACTTATCAGAAACCAACCCATTACCCATAAGGCTGGCTTTCGTAAAATCAAAATATTCATTTAAATTAGATTACTGGTTCCTGACAAATATATCAATTTTGGCCAAAGGTACCTTGTAAAAGTTTTCTGATAAAAAAGAACGATACAACAGATGAAAAAACTACTTTTATGCCGCCATGCCAAATCCTCCTGGGACCACCCCTTACTGGCGGATCACCTACGCCCACTGGCAAAAAGAGGAGAAAGAGATGCTCCCCGCATGGCTAAAAGGATGCATGCAAACCGGGTAATCCCGGAAAAGATCCTTACCTCGACCGCTGTTCGAGCCGTTCAAACTGCCGAAAGGTACCTGGATGTTTTCGTTAAGGAGGGACCAGAATTTGAAAAAACGCCCGATCTTTATCATGCCTCTGCCAGGGCAATCCTGGAAAACATCTGGCAAACTCCCGACCGGATAAAAACCCTCTTTGTATTTGGTCATAACCCTGGATTTACCGATTTGATAAACCACCTGGGGGAGGATTTAGAAAACCTACCTACCGCAGCCGTTTTTGGGTTTTATTTCAAAACTGACCACTGGATGAAAATTCAATCCGGAAATGCTTCCTTCTGGCTATACGATTTCCCGAAAAATAAGGATCCTAAAATTCCCTGACATCTTGCAGTACCGCTGGAAATTCCCGAAAGTGGTCCATCAAATAGATTACTTTTTTGGCAATATCTTCGGGTGAACTGAGGCTCCCCTCAGACTTGAAGGATTGAAATTTATCCAGGTTACTGAAATTCTCCTTTCCGGCCGAGCGAATGGTTTCCTGCATGGGTGTGTCAATGATTCCGGGAGACAAGGCATAAAGGGTAAAGCCCCTTTTCTTTAAATCAGACTCTTCCTGAGCGATTAGCGTCATTTGGTTCAAGGCCGCTTTGGAAGCGCTGTAACCTGACCAGCCGTCCATTACCTTTCCAGCCGCTCCCGAACTTATATTGACAATCAATTTATCTCCCGGATATCGGTCGTACTTATTCATAAACGCATTCATCAACAGCGCAGGTGCGATCACGTTTACCTTATGTATTTGGCTGATAGCCTCCGGATCAATGTATCCGGTATGCGCAATATCCCCAATCCAGCCAGCATTGTTGATTAGGCAAATCTTTTCAAAGGAACCCTCCGGAAATAAAGCCGCTTCCTTTTCCAAGATGGCTTCTGCGTCTGAAAGATCCAGGGTCAAACTATGAAAATTTCCTGCTGAGCTCACAGGAGTTCTGGCAACGCCTATGACCAAATTTTTCTTATCCCGGGCCAACCGTTCAGCCAATGCTTTGCCGAGGCCTTTACTCGTCCCGGTAATGATGTAACAATGAGTAGCTTGCATAAACAATGAGATGTTATAGGTTTCTGAATTATACCAATTCGGAAAGTTTGCTTTGCGATTGACGGTACAATCGTAAACTTAGGGAATGAAACCGGTAAATCAGCATGGCCGCTGTCAAGGTGAGGCCTGTCAAAAGCCCCGTCCAGATACCCAGTTCACTCCATCCCAGATGAAAGGACAGGTAATATCCCAGCGGCAATCCAATTACCCAATAGGCTACCAGGGTGACCAGCGTGGGGACTTTCACATCGGAAAGCCCTCTCAACGCGCCCAACCCTACTACCTGCAGGCCATCTGAAATTTGAAAGAAGGCAGCCACTACCAAAAGGCTAGCGGCCATTTCCACCACTCCCTGCTCCTCAATATACAAAAGAGGCAGGTAATTTCTGAATAGCAGAAAGGTCAATCCAAACAGAAGCATAAAAACCGCAACCATTCCGAAAATGGAAAAGCCGACTTGTCGCAATTTTCCGATATCCCGTCTGCCCAGCTGATTGCCCACGCGAACCATGGCGGCTGCGGACAAGCCCGAAGCCATCATGTAACTAATGGATGCCAGATTAATGGCAATTTGATGGGCAGCCAGGGCATTAACACCAATCCATCCCATCATGATGGCCGCCGTGCTAAAAGCACCTACCTCAAATACGAATTGCAAACCAGTTGGGATGCCAATGCGCAGCATTCTTTTTAAAATAGAAAAACGCAGGTTTTTCAGACTAAAACCCATCAGAAAACGGGCATACCTTTCAGACCGGGTCACATATAGGTAAATGGCCACTGCCATCAGGATGCGGGAAATCAACGTGGCCCAACCGGCACCATTCAATCCTAAGGCAGGAAAGCCCCAGTACCCGTAGATTAACAACCAGTTAAGGCCTACATTGAATAAATTGAAAAAGACCGTAATGTACATGGCCTGTTTGGTCTGAGAGAGGCCTTCTATAAATTGCTTGTAGGTCTGAAAAAACATAAACGGAACCAGTGAAAAAGTTATGATCAACAGGTACGGAATGGCCAAAGTAACCACCTCCTCTGGCTGGCCCAACCACCTCAATCCTGGAGAGAGCCCTAAAATGACCAAAAACAGTACCAGAGAAGAAAAGCCATTGATAACAAACCCATGGCTGAGAAACCGTCCGATTTTTCCTATTTTTCCTTCTCCATCCGCAGCTGCCACCATGGGCGTGACGGCCATGGAAATCCCTATCCCAAACATCAGCATCAGGAAAAAGATACTATTGGCAAGTGAGGCAGCTGCCAGGGGAATAGCACCCAGCCTTCCTACCATGATGTTATCTGCTACACCGACCATAACTTGTCCCAATTGACTTAGCATCACGGGATAGGCCAGGGAAAAGGTCGTACTAAAATCCGCTTTAAATTCCTGCAAACGCATCTGGTAAGTCTAAATCATTTTTAACCGAATTGCCGTCTTTAATATGGCGGAAACACTGATAGCATCGGTGATATCACCCTGCATTACCAGTTGGAGTGCCTCCTTAAAGGGTAACCGGCGAACCTGTAGGTCCTCAGTGGCATCAAACTCCGTTTCCCCTACGGTTAAATGCTCGGCGATAAATACAAACCCTACCTCATCGGTAATGGAATTAGACGTATGGATTTTCATCAGTTCGGTCCATTTACCTGCAGTAAGGCCGGTTTCCTCTTTTAATTCACGCCTGGCACTCTCCAGGATATCTTCTTCCAGTGGTCCTCCTCCCATGGGGATTTCCCAGGAATATTCGTCCAGTGTGTAACGAAATTGCCCTACCAGCCAGGTATGATTATCCTGATCGAGGGGCAGAATCCCAATAGCCCTGTTTTTAAAATGCACCCGTCCGTAAATGCCTTCGGCACCCGTCGGTGCCAGTACCTGATGCTCCTCTACCTGCATCCAGGGATTATCATATACTTCTACCGCCGAAATTTTAGTCCAGGGATTTTTCATAATGAAAAAAAGGGTGACCTTTAGCCACCCTTCGTTTATTTTTGTGTGAAAATAAAAACTTATGCAGGAATTGGCAGTACTTTGCTATCCTTGAATGTAGAAAGAATTACCATGGACTGCATGGAATCTACTTCTTTGATTTCACTCACCTGCTCTAGCATCAGCTTCTGATAGGAATTGATGTCTTTGGAAATGATTTTTAAAATAAAATCTCCTGTACCCGTAATGTGGTGACATTCAATCACCTCCGGGATTTGATCGATTTCCTTCATAAAGGCATCAATATTGCCTTTATTGTGACCTATCAGCCCCACCAGGACGAATGTACTTACTCCCAATCCGATCTTTTCAGGATCCAATTTCGCGTGATAGCTTTTAATTATCCCGGATTGCTCCAACTTTTTTACCCGCTCCAAGGTAGGTGCCGGGGATAAACCTATATCTTTTGAAAGCTGTGCATTCGTGATTTTTGCATTCGCTTGAAGGATCTCTAAAATCTTACGGTCGATTTTGTCAAATTTAACTTTAATGCTATTATCCATATTGTAAAGAATTTACCGAATTATATGTGGTACAAAGGTAATCTAATTTATATTTATTTTAAAGACATTTACGAAAAAAACGTAAGTACGGACGAAATATTGTTAGTAAATTATCGATCTAATTAAAATTATTGCTCTCAGTGTTTTGCAATTTCTAAAAAAAGATAACGTTCCTCTCGAATAGTCATGTTAAGAACGGTTTAGTCACCGTCAAAGTTTATTCTTTTTTAACAAGGCCCTTGCTTCCTTATGCGCAGGATGCTTCCGTTTGGCATGCTGCTTGACGGATTGTAAAAACCCCTTTGCGTCCGAGTTATTGCCCTGCTCTAGGGAGATCTTACCCAATTGCAACAAGGCAAACAAATAATATCCACTTTCCTGAAAATCGAGTTCTTCTCCATAGGCCACAGTTTGCAGGTAATATTTTTTAGCGGTAGCGTACTGTCCCATCCTATCCAAATATTGTGCCGCAAAAAAAGAAGCATACCGGCCACTGTTGGCCTCGTAACCGGTCCAGCCTGCTTCTATGCGTTCCAGGATTTCCAGGGATACTTCCATCGCCTCTTTTGCTCTTCCTACGGCATAGAGCTGTCGGGCAAAAAAACGATGGAAATAGGGGTTGTTGGGATATTTTTCGTGCAAATAGGAAGTAATTTCCAGTGCTTTGAAAGGCTCCTTCTCCTCAGAAGCATACAGGCGGAAAAGGAAATATTGCGCTTCTACCCGGGCATAAAACGAATTCTCAGCCACTTCCTCCAGTTGTTGCAGCCCCAAGTCCTGATCTCCCTTCGGAAACAATAGCATGACCGGTCTTAGCAAGGGATAATTTTCGGGTATCCAAACAGAAAAATAATTAAACAAGGCATCTCCCAAGAGCAATTCAGGATTCAACTCCTCTTCCCCTCTGCTCATCTCAAGGTAATTAAGGGCGTTTTTCCCGGCAAAAGCAGCACTCGTCCAATTCCGTCTTTCGCTGTATAACCTTCCCTGAAAACCGTAAGCCGCTGCCAGGAAAAAGGCTGCCTCCTTGTTATCCGGCTCCTCATCCAATAATGCTTCGGCCTTTTCAATAGTCCGGTCCATGTATTCCAGAAAAAGTGCATCGTGGCTTTTGTTTTCAGTGGCCACCGCAATCTTCCACCACTGACTAAGCCCCATAAGGAAATAGGGCAGCGGATGTTCGGGGTAGGTATACCGCATCACCTGAAAACCACGTTCAGCACGCTCAAAGTCAAAATTATACATGCTGTTGACGGCATCTGTAATCCGGAATTGCAGGCCCCTATCCAGCAACAAGTAAGAACTTTTTGGCTCTCCGATTTGAGTCATTGCTTCCATCTGCGCGCGCACCGGAGTGCCAAACAACAAAGCAGTTGAAAACAAGGCTATGGAAAGGTAGATAGAAGAGTAAGCTTTCAATTTCAGGATAATTTTAACGTATGCGCACAAATATATACACAAGAGGATAAACAAAAGCCCACTTCAATTAATTTCGAATCGGTTGAAATTTTTTTATGCGTGCAAACACAATGCCCCTGAGTCCGGGAAAAAGGAGCCCATTTATAAAGACTATCCGCTCTTTTCAAAAACGTGTAAAAAAATACCTATTTGTTATAATACCAAAAGGTCGGGGTCAAAACAATTGCTGAAAAAACAGACCCATTAGACCAAAACCACATGAAATGCGATCCTGGCCAATGGATCTGTAAACAGCAATAAGATAAAAAAATTAACAGCTTACCTTCTAACCGGCTCCTTGTGGGCACCCTGCTCTGCCAGGGTACTTTTCCAGGCAGTCAATGCCAGGGAATCCGGTATATTGATATCGTCAAAAGTGATTAATTCTCCTCGTTCAACATTCCTTTTCAGTTGAACTTTGCTGAGTAAGCCGATAGGCACATGCTCCGGGCAGTCTTTGATTTTTAAGGCTTCTCCCCGTACTTCCATGCTACCAATACCCTTGTCTATTACCGAACCTGAGGTTAAGTCTTTTTTAGCGATTGCTCCCACGCTAATAGTAGGTGCCACCCCATTGTCCAGCAAGATTTCATCGTGATTGACCAAATTAAGGATGCTATTTGGTATTTCAAAAAAACAAAGGTGCATGGGTTTGTACAACAAGTAGAAAGGCCCCTCACCCATCTTGTAGGTCTTCAATTCAGCGGCCAGGTCCTCCTGATGGGTGGCAGTAATGAATACGCCCGGAGGAGATTCCCTGGAAATAATATAGTCGCTAATAATTTTATTTTCCTTTTGGGCGATTTCTCCCAATGCGAAAGCACCTTTCTCAAAATCGGAGGTTTCGTACCCTACCAATCCCTGCTGGACAATATCCAGTCCTAAACCATTGGCAATCAAGGCCTGCTCAATCTGCAATTTCGTTCCATCGGTAAAGGAAGTAACCGAACTAAGACTGTACCCCTGCTTCTGACCCCAAAACAACATGTCTTCCAGAGAAGGATTCTGGTTTAAAAACCCTTTTATATTTCCGTAGACCAACGGCGCAAAACCCATTTGCACCACTTCTTTGTTCAGAGCTGCCAAACAACCCGGCTGGTCGCCATTTGCCTCCGTAATGACACCTCTTTTGGAAAGCCAGGATCCGGTCACTACCTGCGTGTCTGCATCCATGGTTACCACGGGTAAGCCAAATTGAAACGCTTTGTCAATAACCTCCGTAGAATAAACGGGATCTCCCGTGCTAACGACAATTAGATCGGAAGATTCCAGGAGCTTTTCAGGAACCAAGGTCAAATAATCCTGACTGACCCCAAGGTCATCGATCGCCCCGCTTCTCCTTGTTAAAACTCCGGAAAGCACCATGTCCTCCCTGCGGGCAATCAGTTTCGCCAGCCCTCTGCCGATACCTCCCGTACCGACAATTCCTATTTTTAATTTTTTGCTGTTCTTTTTTTTCATAAAACAAAAATTTTCTGCTGTTTTTTTTATGATGATGTAAAGGTAAATAAAAAAATTTAAAAATCATTTTATTGTATTTAAAATACATAAAAAATATTTTAAAAATAGGCGTTTTTAAAATTGAGTAATCAGCAGACCCTTACATTTCTACTAACTATTCGTCCGGAATTTCCAATCTTTTAAGTACTAAAAACTTGAAAAACGACTACTTAATAAAATTTTATTTGGAATGGAAACGAACGAAATAAAATTAAATATTTTATTTTTTAACCGGAATCGCCATCAATCGAGAGGGCTGCGTACCTACCAAATCTTTAAATTAAGTTAAATCATCCTTTATTACTGATAAATTTTTTATTTTCGCTTTTCAAATACAAACCATTCACATGCCTACATATTCTAAGGTAAATAACCTAACGGGCTGGACCGCCTTCCTGATTGCATTTATCACCTACTTGTTAACCATAGAGGAAACGGCAAGTTTTTGGGATCCGGGTGAATTTATTGCTGTGGCGTATAAGCTACAGGTTCCGCACCCCCCGGGTGCTCCCTTCTTTCTGCTAATTTACCGCATGTTTGGTTTTCTGGCTTTTGGAGAGGGTTTGGATGTGGCCTATTGGATGAATGTGGGAAGTGCGCTATTTTCTGCATTTACCATTTTATTTCTTTTTTGGACGATTACCCTTCTGGGACGAAAGCTGTACGGGATTTCTGCAGAAACCGAACCAGCTAAAGAACAAACAATTGCTTTAATGGGTGCTGGATTGATCGGTGCCCTTGCTTATACCTTTTCAGATAGCTTTTGGTTTTCCGCGGTAGAAGCAGAGGTATATGCGATGTCTTCCTTTTTTACCGCAATTGTCATCTGGGCTTTTCTAAAATGGGACGTAATCAGAGATCCAAGGGCAGAAAACCAGTATATGATCTTCATTGCCTATCTGGTGGGTTTATCCATTGGTGTCCACCTACTAAACCTGGTCACCTTACCTGCCCTGGCACTGGTAGTCTATTTCAAAAAATACAAGAAGCACACCTTAAAGGGAGGTATTATCGCCTTTCTCCTGGGAGGAGTGGCCCTGGTGATCATTAATAATATTATTATTCCCGGACTACCCAGCATTGCGGGGTCCATCGAAATATTTTTTGTAAACAGTCTTGGCCTGCCATTCGGATCCGGGATTATTTTCTTTACGATATTGTTTCTGGGGGGATTGACTTACGCGATTGTATATTCCTATAAGCGAGAAAAGGTAATTTTAAATACTATTTTGATTTCCCTGACTTTTATTCTTATCGGATACGGCTCCTATGCCCTGATCGTTATCAGGGCCAATGCGGATACCGTCATCAACGAAAATGACCCCCGGGACATCATCAGTTTTGTCAGCTACCTCAAAAGGGAACAATACGGTTACAGGCCACTACTTCACGGGCAATATTTCACCGCAGAAGTAATCGATCAGGTCGAGGGAGAACCCGTCTATGCGAAAGGAGATGAAAAATACGAGGTAGTCGATTATCAATTGGAAAATATCTACGAACCGGAGAAAAAAACCATCCTTCCCCGAATTTATTCTACGCAGGAAAGGCACAAACAGCTCTATCGCTCAAAGCTTGGTTTGAGAGAAGGCGAGGACCCTACCTTTTTTGACAATATCTATTTTATGATAGACCACCAGTTGGGCCATATGTACTGGCGGTATTTTATGTGGAATTTCAGTGGCCGGGAGAGTGACTTCAGTGATGCTCCCTATTTGAGTATCTTTTCCAGTTTTCAGACGGATTTTCCCGAATACATACAAAACAACAAGGCGCATAACAACTATTACATGCTTCCCTTATTATTAGGGCTGATCGGCATGTTTTTTCAGGCCAGAATGGATCCCAAATCCTTTTACCTTACCCTAATGCTCTTTCTGATGATGGGGGCGGTACTGGTCCTTTACCTTAATTCCCCTCCGGTAGAACCGCGGGAAAGGGATTATATTTACGTGGGCTCGTTCTATGCATTTGCCATTTGGATGGGTTTTGGGGTACTTGCCATCCGGCAACAGTTACTGAAACTGAAAAAAGGCCTGGCAATGGCCGGCATGTACGCGGCGCTGATCGCCTTGCCCGTACCCATTTTAATGGCCGGAGAAAATTGGAACGATCATGACCGCTCCAACAGGTATTTCTCCGTGGATTCGGCCAGAAATTTCCTGGCTTCTTGTGAACCGAATGCCATTTTATTTACCGGCGGTGATAATGACACCTTTCCGCTGTGGTACGTGCAGGAGGTGGAAGGATTCAGAACAGATGTGCGGGTCATTGTACTAAGTTATTTCGACACCGATTGGTACGTGAAGCAGATGGCCCGGCCAGTTAATGAATCTGCAGCACTGGACTTTACCCTGCAATTTGACAATTACAAAAAAGGTACGAATGACGTGCTCTACATTACCGATCGCCTGGAAAGTTTGCCATTGGTGGACTACCTGAAATTGCTGAAAAATAACAGCGAATTGCTCAAACTTTCAAATAGTCGAGCAAGCAACATCAATACCGTGCCTTCCCGAAATCTGACCCTACCCATTAACCAGAATCGGGTAGATTCACTGGATATCGTTCCGGAACAATTTAGAAACCTGAGGATCCCCCAGTTAAATATTCGTCTTCGCGGCAATTACGTCACCAAAGGCACACTCATGTTGCTGGATCTGATTGCCACGAATAACTGGGAACGACCAATTTACTTTAACAACACCTCCTTGGCCACGATCGGCTTTGACATGAGCCAGCATGTGGTCATGGAAGGACTTACCTATCGGCTTCTACCCATCCAAAAACCAGATAATCAGGAAGAACTGGTAAATACGGAACTGGCCTATGAAAATGTCATGGAGAATTTTGCCTTCCGGGGCATGAATAATCCCGATAACTATTTCGATGATGAGTTCCGACGGTTTACCTCCAATCACCGCAGTGTGTTAAACAGCATCGCCATTGCCTTAATGGATGAAAAGGACTTGCAAAGAGCAGAGGACATTTTGCGATTGAGCCTGGCGAAATTTCCGCACGAGGCCATTCCTTATGATCTGGCCAGCGGACAGTCCGTACCGCTTCTTTTCGAACTAGGCATGGAAGAAGAGGCCCTTCACATTGTAGATGAAATGGCTGAACGCTCAGTAGAAATGCTTGATTTTTATCAGGAAACTGAAAGATCCATGGACCGGGAAGCCTCCATTTCCATGGAAATGCTCCGGTATTTTATACCGCTTCTCCGGGAACAAGGATATGATGAAAAAGCCGACCAACTTCAGGTGGAATTCGAACGGCTCTTTGGAAATGCCGGCAACCGCATGCAACGAAGGTAATGCCAGGCTTTCTTCGACTGCTGCGGATGACAATGAGGTGCGGGGGGCAATAAAGTGCTCTATTTGATAATAAGCATAGAGGGAAGGACAGATAGCCCTTCCCTCTGTAGTATGGAATCAACTCAGCGGATTACCTGCCGAAAGTGATAATACAGGTTCACGTTGTTTAGTAAACTAGGCATCGCTTAGCTTTTCTTTTCCGGCTTTTTATATAGGACATAAAAGAGATCCAACGCCTTTTCCGGATCGTCTACCAATAGGTAATCTTCATGGCTAATCTCTTCCACCGCTTTTCCTTGACTTTGGTGCAATTTGTTTCGGTTAAACCGATTAGCCAGTTCGTATGGAATTTTCAAAAGGCTGGCTGGCAAACGGTATTGAAGGTTAAGGAAGTCCCAACGGGTGATCTTTTCTACGGAGTTTTTATTGGCCTCGTAATACTGCCAAACCTTATCATTTCCTCCAATGCCTTTGGTCTCCACCTTATCGAAAATACCGGCACAGCATTCCTTTAATTGGTCCGGCGTGTATTCGCGGATATGCCAGGGATTTCTGGAAAGGGAAAATCGAATATTGGGAGTTGAAATCAAAGCCCTACCCCCTGGCTTCAACACCCGGTATATTTCTTCCAGGTACCAGCGGTCATTCTCAATGTGTTCAATGACCTGAAAGCTGACTACCGAATCAAAGGAAGCATCCTGCAAACTGGCAAGAGGAGGCAAATGTGCCTGCTCAAAGGTATAATCGGGATATTTCTTTTTTAACCTGTCTAAAATTTCTCCTATCTTGTCAATCCCATGATACGTATCAACCAAGGGTCCCAGGGCCGCCACTCCCCTGCCTTCGCCACATCCGATTTCCAGCAAATGGCCGGAAACGTAGGATTTGGCCACAATGTAGGCTTTGAATAGGCGTTGATGTATGGGATTATCACTTATCAACTTATCGGAAGTAATTTCCGTTGTATAGGTAGCCATTTAAAATTTCTTTATTTTGAACAAAATTAAGGTTAATTTTTAAACCAACTATGGAAATAACAAAGTCATTGCTCATGAGAACTATTATTGCATGTTTGGCCGTATGTTGCTTCTTCACCCTCTCCGCACATGCACAAAACAACCTTCAAAGTATAAACCAAAGCCTTCGGTATTCCAGGTATTCACGGATTTCATTAAAAGTAATCCCCATAAAAACGGCAGAAAGAACCTATACCCTACAAATGGTAGTTGAAAAAATTGAGGAAGACCCCAATTTTGAGGACTACCTGTTTTCGTATGTTATCGTCGGGGGATTCGAACAGGAGATTTCAGATGAACAGATCATCGCCCTGGACAGGGACCTGCTAAAAGCCGATACGGACCGGCATTTCTACTTTGAAGAAACCGTGGAAATACCTGCTTCTCAGGAAGCGGCCTACGTGGTATTCCAGGCACAGGATACCCGGCAAGAGGATCAATACGTCTATCACGCCGACCTTATAAGCCCTTTTGTACCCGAGCAACCTGATTTTGGTGCTTATTTTGGGAATGACATCCCATTTGATCAGAATTTTCTAAATGTAGACGAGTCCTTGTTATTCAGGAAAGAACAGGGTGTCAACTTACATCGGTATTACTATCCTCAAGAATTCCCACTTCCCTTGCCTCCCATGGAAACCAAAGCTCCCGAAGTGCCCAGAGAAACAGAAGTAATGGACGAAGGTAGTTTTTTGGTGAATGTGCCCGTTCCTTTCGATAAGTCCGGATATTACTTCATTCAGGGAGATACCAGTTCGCCGACAGGCCTGCTAATAAAGACGGTTAACAAGACCTTTCCCCGGGTAGCTACCTGGGAAGAAATGATCGAAATGGTCACCTACATATCCACCCGAAAGGAGCACGAGACCTTGCTGGAAGCCGAAAACAAAAAAACAGCACTGGACGAATACTGGATCCGGATGACCCGGGATGAGGAAACTGCCAAAACCTTGATTAAAGAATACTTTAGGCAGGTGGAGTTTGCCAATATCTTATTTACCGATTTTAAGGAAGGCTGGGCCACCGACAGGGGCATGGTATACATCGTCATGGGGCCGCCGCAGGAGGTGTACTTTGATGTGGATAAAGAAAGCTGGGTTTATCAGGCACAGGATTCAAATTCAAAAATAACCTTTACCTTTGCGCGAGTAAAAAATATGTTAACCCCCAATTATTATACATTGAACCGGTCAAGGGCCTATCAGCCAATCTGGTTCAAAACCATTACAGCATGGAGAAACGGAAGGATGGTTTTCTGATCAACCGAGATGAAAACCCTAAAGATTACATTTTTGGAATCAGACCGATACTGGAAGCCTTTCACGCCGGTCAGGAAATTGATAAACTACTGGTAAACAAGGAACTGAAAGGTGACCTTTTAAAGGAAGTAGTGACGCTGGCCAGGGAGAAAAACGTGCCCATCACAAAGGTGCCGGAAACCAAACTCAACCGGATTACCCGAAAAAATCACCAGGGCGTAATCGCCTACATGGGAGCCATTTCCTATGCTTCCTGGGAGAATGTAGTAGATGCCTGTTACAATAAAGGTCAGGCACCCCTGATCCTCCTGTTGGATCGCATCACAGATGTCCGAAATTTTGGTGCCATCGCCCGTACGGCAGAAGTTGCCGGGGTGCATGGTATCATCATCCCCGAAAAAAGCAGTGCTCAGATAAGTTCGGATGCCGTGAAAACCTCTGCCGGCGCGCTGAATTTTCTCCCGGTGAGTCGGGTCAGAAACCTGTACTATACCCTCAAAGACCTGAAAAAATTAGGTTTAAACGTGGTCGGAGTCACTGAAAAAACCCACCGAACGATCTATCAAGCCGATTTTTCGGCACCAACCGCACTGGTTATGGGCTCTGAAGAAGACGGGATATCCGATGAGCTGCTGGGTCTTTGCGATGAATTTGTGAAAATCCCTGTGTTGGGTGAGGTGGCCAGCCTTAACGTGTCCGTTGCGGCGGGGGTGGCCATTTACGAGGCCATTCGGCAACGCAGCTTGCCCGATCCGCAGGTCTAAAATCAGCCTGATAATGGAAACTTCATACCTGTTGTTCCTTTCACTGGCCGGAATAGGGGTTCTTTCCTGGCTGCTATTTAAAGCTGCCGCCAAAAACAAAGCGCTGGAAGAAAGCCTGAAGCTGGTGGAGCGGCAACAGCTGGAACAGGAATTAGAGAAAAAACACCAGGACAATCAGGCCAAGCTACTTCAGGAAAAACTTCAGTTTCAGGAAACCGAAATGGAAAAGATGGGAAAGCGATTCCAGCAGGAATTTGAATTGCTGTCCAACAGGATTCTGGAAGAAAAATCAAAGAAGTTCACCTTTCAAAACCAGGAAAACATTACCCGTATCCTACAACCCCTAAGCAAAGACCTGGAAGCCTTTCGCAAACAGGTGCAGGACACCTACACCCAAGAGGCAAAAGAGCGTTTTTCACTCGAAAACCGGGTTCGGGAGTTAGCCCAACTGAACCAAAAAATCAGCCAGGAAGCCCAAAACCTGACCAATGCCCTGAAAGGAAATTCCAAACTCAGGGGAAATTGGGGCGAGGCCATTCTCGAAACCATTCTGCAAAACTCGGGATTAGAAAAAAACCGGCACTACAGCATACAGGAATTTCTCAGGGATGAGGCGGGCAATCCCCTCCTGGGCATGGACGGCAAAAAAATGCAGCCCGATGTGATCATCCATTATCCGGACGACAAAAAGGTCATCATCGATAGCAAGGTTTCCCTGCTAGCCTACGAGCAGTACTGCAGCGAAGACATGGAAGCAGATCAACAAAGCCTGCTGAACCAACATGTGAAAGCCGTTAAAACGCATATTGATCAACTGGCAGCCAAACAATACGAAGCCTATGCGCAAGCGCTGGATTTCGTAATCATGTTTGTACCACTGGAAGCGGCCTATATGGTTGCCATACAGGCCGATGAGCGCCTTTGGGAATATGCCTACAAAAAGCGGGTTTTGCTTATCAGTAGCAGTAACCTGATCGCAGCACTGAAGCTCATAAAAGACCTTTGGATCCGGGATGACCAAACTAAAAATGCCCTGGAAATCGCTGAAAGAGGAGGTCGAATGTTCGATAAATTTGCCTCCTTTCTAAAAAGCCTGGAAGATATCGGAAGGCACCTGGACCGCTCGCAGGAAAGTTACCATACCGCCCTGAAGCAACTAAAAACCGGCAAAGGAAACCTGGTTTCTCAGGCTGAAAAATTAAAAACCCTGGGCATCAACGCCCGAAACCAACTGCCCGGCAGCCGGCAGGACTAAAAGGGTCCCTCCGGATCTTCCTCCACCAGAGTCACTTCGGCATGAAGGGAGATCAGGTATTTTCTCCCTGTGGACCGCTCCAGGCACAGCACCCTGCTTCTCTTGGTTTCCAACTTTTCAAAAACCCTGTGTTTTAACCCAAAAGTAGTTCCCGGCTTCAGGTCCCCCAGGAGTAGCCCCGGAACCTTACCGGGAAGGGTATCATACTTTTTTAATTCTTTCATCAAAAAGTAATCGGCCCCGGTACTGGCTTTAGGATTTTTCAGATGTAATCGAAGGGGTATTAAAACATCTCTGGGAAAAACGGTAATTTCAAGCATGGGTTCCATCAAAAGCCGAAAAGTCCGCTTCCACTCCGGGCCATGAGGCTTGATTCCCCGACGCTCGAAGTCTCGAAATACACGATGATGGGCAATCTCATGAATCAGGGTAATCAAAAATTGATAGGGATTCAGATCGTGATTGATCGTGATCTTTTGAATCTTTTGGTCCTTTCTATACCGGAAATCTCCCAATTTGGAAGACCTGGACCGGCTAATTACCAGTTCAAATGGATCTTCCTTCCACAACGAAAAGCAATAAGCTACCGATCCTGCGGGCAATTTATTGCCCAGTTTTTGATTCCAATTATCCAGCGTCATATCCCTATTTTCTGCTGGTCAAAATTAGTCCTTTTTAAGGAAGTTATAAAATTAATAAATTACCCCTCACACCTTTCAATTAGGCATCTGAACAAATTATTTGGTCATTCATTTGTTTTGATGACTTTATTTTACAAAATTATTCTGCGATAAGTAGAAAGAAGAATAAACCCAGAATGCCATGAAACCTACCGATACCCGCGATCCGGAGTATTACCACAAAGTGGTGGACTGCCAGTACGCTTGTCCGGCGCACACCCCGGTGCCGGAGTACATTCGTAAAATTGCCGCAGAAAAGTACACCGAAGCCTATATGATCAATTGGGAATCCAATGTATTCCCAGGAATACTGGGCCGAACCTGTGATCGCCCCTGCGAGCCAGCCTGTAGACGGGGCCGGGTGGAAGAAGAACCCGTAGCCATCTGCCGCCTGAAACGAGTAGCTGCCGACCAGAAAGGAGATGTGCAATCCCTCATGCCGCATGCACCTTTTCCGGCCAATGGAAAAAAAATTGCCCTGATCGGAGGAGGGCCTGCTTCCCTGACCGTTGCCCGGGACCTGGCTCCGTTGGGCTATGAAATCCATCTATTTGACGAACAGATTGCCGGTGGAGGCATGATGCGCAGTCAGATCCCTGCATTCCGCTTACCGGAAGAAGTATTAAACGAGGAGGTGGGGTATATTCTAAATTTGGGGATTCACACCCAGTTTATGACCTATGTAGAAAGCCTGAAAGCCGTATTGGATCAAGATTATGATGCCGTTTTTGTGGGTACCGGTGCTCCCAGAGGAAGGGATCTACCGAAATTACCCGGCAGAAAAGAAGGGGATGCATTCATTCACATCGGCATCGAATGGCTTGCCAGCGTGGCTTTTGAGCATGTTGACAAAATAGGCAAAAAAGTAATCGTATTGGGAGGCGGCAATACAGCCATGGATTGCTGTCGTACTTCCAGAAGGCTGGGGGGCGAACACGTGAAAGTGGTCGTAAGAAGCCCGTTTAAAGACATGAAAGCTTCTCCCTGGGAAAAAGAAGATGCCCAACACGAGGACGTAGCCATTCTGGACAACCACGTACCGCTGAGTTTTGAAGTGGAAAACGGAAAACTAACCGGAATGAAATTCCAACGAGTAAAGGCCCATTATGATGATAAGGGTAAACGAAAACTCATACCTACCGGAGAACCGGATGTATTTATCGAAGCGGATGAGGTGTTAATCGCCATCGGCCAGGAAAACAGCTTTCCCTGGATCGAACGGGACATAGGATTGGAATTTGACGAATGGGAAATGCCCGTCGTAGATAAGGTCACCTTTCAGTCAACTCATCCCAAGGTATTTTTTGGAGGAGACGCAGCTTTTGGGCCGGAAAATGTAATCACAGCCGTGGCTCATGGCCATCAGGCAGCAGTATCCATGCACCAGTTTTGCCAGGAAAAAGACCTTCACCAGCGGCCTGCGCCCTACACCAACCTATTCAGCACCAAGATGGGCATTCACGAATGGAGCTACGACAGCCCGGTTACCATAGATCAGCGCTACCTGGTGCCCCAGGCTCAAAAATCCATCACGTTGGTAGATAGGAGAAAAGAGGTGGAATTGGGCTTTGATCCTCCTACCGGCTACAAAGAAGCCCAACGCTGTCTGAACTGCGATGTGCAAACCGATTTCACCGCCGACCGTTGCATTGAGTGCGATGCCTGTATGGATATCTGTCCTACTTCCTGCATTACCTTTACCGGAAATGAAGCGGATGAAGACCGACTCCGGGAAAAGCTCCTTGTCCCCGCCGAGAACAAGTCCCAGGACATTCTGGTCTCCGAAACCTTAAAAACAGGAAGGGTGATGGTAAAGGATGAGGATGTCTGTCTGCATTGCGGTCTTTGCGCCGAAAGGTGTCCCACCTCTGCCTGGGACATGCAGCAATTTTTCTATAGTGTTACCAAAGCAGAAAACGTATGACTATTTCCAGTTCTCTCCCCCGACCGGAAGCGCGGGTTAATGATTTTGTTGCCCGATTTGCCAATGTCAACGGAACGGGATCGGCCAGTGCCAATTTTCTATTTGCAAAAGCCATCTTTCGAATGGGCATCCCCGTCACTCCCAAAAACATCTTCCCTTCCAACATTCAGGGATTACCAACCTGGTATGAAGTACGGGTAAGTGAAAAAGGATACCTGGGACGAAGGGAAGGAATTGACCTGCTGGTGGCCGTAAATGCCCAAAGCATGAAGCAGGACATTGCCAGTGTGCGCGAAGGGGGCTACCTGATGTACGACAGCACCAAAAAACTGGCCCCGGAACTGATCCGAGACGGCATTCATTACCTGGGTGTTCCCATGATGGAACTGGCCAATGAAAACTTTAGCAATCCGAGGCAGCGACAATTATTTAAAAATATTATTTACGTAGGCGCATTGGCAGTTTTACTGCAAATCGAATTTTCGGTATTGGAAACCCTACTGAAAGAACAGTTTGCCGGCAAAGAAAAATTAATTGCGCCCAACCTAAAGGCACTGAAGCTGGGCATGGACTATGCCCGGGAACACTTTGATTACCCCCTGGATTTCTATCTGGAGAGACGGGATTTGATCGGAGATAAAATCATGGTGGACGGAAATACCGCCTGCGGTCTGGGTGCCGTTTATGGCGGTGCCACGGTGATGGCCTGGTATCCCATTACACCTTCCACTTCGGTTGCAGAAGCCTTCGAAAAATATGCTTCCAAGTACCGGGTCGATCCGATAACAGGCAAAAACCAATACGCTGTAGTACAGGCGGAAGATGAACTGGCCGCCATGGGGATGGTAATCGGGGCTAACTGGAATGGAGCGAGGGCACTTACCGCTACCAGCGGACCAGGGGTTTCCCTGATGAATGAATTTATCGGTCTTGCGTATTTTGCCGAGGTGCCTGCCGTACTTATTGACGTGCAACGAGCAGGTCCCAGCACGGGCATGCCCACGCGGACCCAACAATCGGATATCACCCTTGCTGCCAATGCTTCGCACGGGGACAGCAAACATCCCCTGCTCTTCCCCACCACCCCCAAGGAATGTTTCGAGATGACAGCTGAATGCTTTGACCTGGCAGATCGCCTTCAAACCCCGATCATCCTGATGACGGACCTGGACCTGGGTATGAACGACCATATGAGTGAACCCTTTCAATGGGAAAAGGACCGGAAATACGACCGGGGAAAGGTGCTGAATAAAGAAGAGCTGGATGCCATGGGCCGTTATGGCCGATATCTGGACCAGGAAGGAGACGGGATTCCCTACCGCACTTATCCGGGCACCCACCCAACCAAGGGTGCTTTTACCACACGGGGAACCTCCCGGGACGAATATGCCGTCTATACCGAGGACAGTGCGGCCTACAAAAGAAACATGGACCGTTTGCTGGTAAAATGGGAAACCGCCAAATCACTCGTACCGAAACCTCAACTGTATCAGGAAACAAATCAAAGCGATTGGGGCATGTTGTTTTTCGGAACGTCTGCCTTCTCTTCAGAAGAGGCCCGGGATCTGCTGGCCGCCAGGGAAATCCCATTGGATGCCCTGCGCATCAAGGCATTCCCCTTCGGACAAGAAACGGAGGCCTTTGTCCGCTCCCACCAACTGGTATTTGTCATCGAACAAAACCGGGACGGGCAAATGCGCAGTCTGCTCATTCAGGAAATGCAACACGATCCCCATCGGCTGGTATCGATTCTGAATTACGATGGCATGCCCATTACTGCCGATCAGATTGCCCTTAAAATCGCCGATTATTTAAAACAAAACAACGCTGTGCCCCATGACCTATCTGAAACCCTTATTTAGACACCCCCGTTTACCTAAAAACAAACTAGGGTACACACTCAAAGAATACGAGGGCGGCATTTCCACCCTTTGTGCCGGATGCGGACATGATAGCATCAGCGCCACCATCGTGCAGGCCTGTTTCGAATTGGCCATTGAACCCCACCTGGTAGCAAAAATCTCCGGAATCGGGTGCTCTTCCAAAACCCCGGCTTATTTTCTGGGAAATTCCCACGGGTTTAATTCCGTGCATGGAAGAATGCCATCCGTAGCCACCGGAGCCAATATGGCCAATAAGAACATGGTGTACTTCGGCGTATCCGGTGATGGAGACACGGCTTCGATCGGGATGGGACAGTTTGTTCACGCCATCCGTCGAAATCTGAACATGGTATATATCGTGATGAATAACGGCTGCTACGGCCTGACAAAAGGACAAGATTCGGCCACGGCAGACGTGGGATCGGCTAGTAAATCAGGCCACATCAACCCCTTTCAGCCGGTAGATCTCGCCAGCCTGGCGGTGGATTTAGGTGCCACCTTCGTTGCCCAAAGTTTCAGCGGAGACAAACAGCAACTGGTTCCTCTCCTCAAAGCCGCCATCCAACACCAGGGACTCGCCTTTATCAACGTGATGTCGCCCTGTGTCACCTTCAACAATAATCCCGGATCCACCAAATCCTACGATTACGTGAGAGAGCACATGCATGCCACGGGAAAGACGGACTTTGTACCCCAGGAAAAATCCATTCAAGCAAGCTATGCCGAGGGAACAGACACAGCAGTGACGCTTCACGATGGGTCGGTCATGAGCCTCCACAAGCTGGCTCCGGATTGGGACCCCGAAGACCGGCTTTCCACCGTCAATGCCATGCAGCAGGCCCGCGCAAAAAACGAAATCCTCACCGGCTTGTTGTACATTCATACTGGATATGGGGATTTACACCAAATCCTGAACACTTCGGATACGGCATTGAACAGCCTGGACGAAAAAAGCCTTTGCCCGGGTCAAAAAACACTGGATACCATCAACGCAGGCCTACGCTAACCGGTAATTTCTTTCTGAAATAAATGCCAAAATTTCGCAGTCATATGCGGGGAACGATGATTTATTTATAAATTTAAATAATGCTTTTTATAATAAACATAAATAAAAATTAATAAATATTCCGCTTTACTTTTGTGCCGGACCAAAAATAAACGCACATGCAATCAATTAGTGTAGCCCATGGAGACGGTATTGGACCCGAAATCATGGAGGCCACCCTGCAGGTTTTGCAGGCGGCAGGAGCAAAAGTAAAGTGGGAATCGGTAGAAATGGGCGAAAAGGAATACCTGGCTGGAAATAGCAGCGGTATTGGCAAGGCAGCCTGGGAAAGTATCCGCAAAAACAAGGTGCTTCTTAAAGCTCCGATGACTACTCCACAGGGAGGCGGGTACAAAAGCCTGAATGTCACCCTTCGCAAAAGCCTGGGACTTTTTGCCAACGTCAGGCCCTGTAAAAGTTTTCATCCCTTTGTTCCTACCAAACACCCGGAGCTGGACCTGGTGGTAATTCGTGAAAACGAAGAGGATCTCTACGCTGGCATTGAGCATCAGCAGACAGACGAGGTGGTACAATGCCTCAAACTCATCACCCGCCCCGGATGCGAACGAATCATCCGGTATGCCTTCGAATACGCCCGGCACTACCAACGCAAAAAAGTAAGTTGCTTCACCAAGGACAACATTATGAAACTGACCGACGGGTTGTTTCACCGTGTATTCAAAGAAATCGCCCTGGAATATCCAGACATCGAATCCGACAATTGGATCATTGATATCGGAGCTGCCCGGCTCGCCGATACACCGGAAATGTTTGACGTACTGGTCATGCCCAACCTGTATGGCGATGTGGTATCCGACATCACCGCTCAATTATCGGGTTCCGTCGGTCTGGCAGGATCGGCTAATATCGGAGAAAAATGCGCCCTGTTTGAGGCCATACACGGTTCGGCTCCTCCGCTGGCGGGCAAGGATCTGGCAAATCCCTCCGGATTACTGCGTGGAGCCATTCTCATGCTCAATCACATCGGACAGCCGGAAGTAGCCGAAACCATCAAAAATGCCTGGTCCTGTACCCTGGAAGAAGGCATACACACCGAGGAAATCTTCCGTCCCGGGCTAAGCAAACAAAAAGTCGGCACGCGCGACTTTGGCAGGGCGGTGATCGAAAGACTGGGGAAATTGCCCAAACAACTCAAGCCGGTTTCCTATGCCAAAGAGGTACGAATCCAACTTCCTCCCTACCAACGGATGGCGCCCGGTAAAAAAACACTACAGGGGGTAGACCTCTTTATCGATTGGAAGGGTAGCGATCCCGAGGAACTGGCGGCAAAAATACAGGAGCTGCATCCCGCCTACCGACTCACGATGATCACCAACCGGGGTGTAAAGGTATGGCCTGAGGGTTTTGAAGAAACCTTTTGCACAGATCATTGGAGATGCCGTTTTGAACTGATAGCCGAAAATGCCAAATCCGCGATCGGAATAGCCGAACTGTTAATCCATGCCATCCAAAAAGACATAGAAGTAATCAAAACCGAAAACCTCTATGCCTTCGACGGGCAAAAGGCCTATTCCCTGGGACAAGGCCAGTAGCATTTTTCACGCCGTCACCCACCCGGTGACGGCGGTTTTTATTTCAGCCTCGCTAAATGGAGGCTATTGGTTTAGCGTTTTTCCAAAACCATCGGCGGGACAACCGGTTGCGATTCGGAGACTATTTTTTCGGCAAGAATGCCTTTATCGAGTGATTGGAACCAGGATGAAGCCGGGAATTTATAAAACAAAAATCCCAATCATTCAAATTTCCTTTCCGTTAAACGGATTAAACCGTCTGCGTCCCACCTGCATGCCTACGGCCCGGCAAACGGTTTTGTCCCCGTATTTTCCATTGATTCGATCAAGTGCCTGATAAAGGGATATGCGCTCTTGGCTGTCCTCAAACAGATTTATCTGGTAGTTTCCGTGAACGAGGCCGCTGAAGCGAAGTCCTATCAGGCGGATCAACAAACGCCGCTGATACAATTGGTAAAAAAGGGCTTTGACCACCGGAAGCAGGCTGTGGTCTGCGGCGGTATAGGGCACCTGACGCTGCACCGTATGCGTGTCAAAGTCCGAGTAGCGGATCTTGACAGCCACGGTAGACGCGAGTTTTTGCTGCCAGCGCAATTTACCGGTAAGCTGTTCGGTCATGGCCGTAAGTGTGGCTTCCAGCAAACGTAAATCGATGGTATCGGTTTCGAAGGTATTTTCAGACGAAATGGATTTAGCCTCCGAATAGGGCCGGATGGTGGAGCGGTCGATGCCGTTTGCCTTTTCCCAGATGAGCCGCCCATTTTTTCCAAACGCTGATTCCAGCAGTTCTGCTGGCATGGCCTGCAGCGTATGGATTTTTTTTACGCCCATATTGTACAGACTGTGTGAAGTCTGCCGCCCGATCATCGGAATCTTACGCACCGAAAGGGGAGCCAGAAAGGGCTTTTCCTCGCCGTGGAGTACTTGTTTTTCGTTGTTGGGCTTGGCCTCTCCCGTAGCCACCTTGGAGACGGTTTTATTGGCTGAAAGTCCGAGCGAAATGGGCAGACCACTTTCCTGTATGATCCTTTGCCGCAATTCGCTGGCCATTTTAAAGCAACCAAAAAACCGGTCCATGCCGGTGTAGTCCACATAAAACTCGTCGATAGATGCTTTTTCAAAAAGCGGCACGCTTTCACGTATGATGTCAGTGATTTCATGTGACTTTTGACTGTACCTGGCAAAATCCCCCCGAATCAGCAATGCCTCCGGACAAAGTTGCCGGGCGGTACGTATGGGCATGGCCGAGTGGACCCCAAACTTCCTGGCTTCGTAGCTGCAGGAAGCCACCACGCCCCGGTCTCCCGTACCACCGATCAAAATGGGTTTTCCCTCTAGGCGATTGTCATACAACCGCTCCACTGATACAAAAAAACTGTCCAGGTCCAGGTGCACAATATTCCGCTTATTTTCCGCATCCTCCTCCCCTTTCTTTACAAGCATTACAATGTTAATATTATTGACATTTTTATGTTTATAATTTAAACATAATGTTTTAAATTTGTTCATCTCTGGCTTAAATAATTTATCCATGTACCTGCATGCTAATATCAAATTCCTACGCAAAAGAAAAGGGCTGACCCAATCCATCATGGCCGAAGGCTTGGGTATTAGCCGTTCGAAGCTGGCCGGGTATGAGCTGAATGTGAGCCCGCCGCTGGATACGCTGGTTCGCATCTGTGAATACCTGGAGGTATCCGTAGATCTGATGCTGAAAGAAAACCTCGAAAAATACACCGCCCATCGCCTGATGGAAGTGTTGGAAACCAGCCGTTACCTAAAAGGCCGGGAGTTGCGCATCCTGGCGACCACGGTGGATGCCAGCGGTCGGGAACTGATAGAGGTGGTTTCCCAGAAAGCGAAAGCCAGCTATCTGGCCGGTTTTTCGGATCCGGATTTTATAGGAGAGCTGCCCCGGTTTCAACTCCCATTCCTGCCCCAGGATAAAAAATACCGGGTATTTCAGGTAGATGGAGACTCCATGGAGCCCATTCCGGACGGATCCTGGATTGTTTGTGAGTACATGGATGACTGGACCGAGATCCGGGATGGAGCAAAATACGTGGTGGTCACGGCCCAGGACGGCGTTACCTTCAAGCTGGCCTATAACCTATTAAAAGAAAAAAGGCAACTCCTGCTCTGTTCGAGTAACCCCTTGTATAAACCTTTCGAGGTAGCCGCCGATGCCGTTCGGGAAGTATGGAAGTACCGCATGATGATGGTATGATGTCCGATTAGTTGGTATAAACTGAAATTAAACCTACCTTTACGCCATCGAACACCCATCGATAATTAATTTCCGGCAACATTTTCTGCCGAAACCTGTTAAAAATGCTTATCCCTAATTCCGGTGTCATATCGTATATGCATCGATAGACGCATGTATTTTTAGTCTAAAAAGGGCCAGGCAACGATTATCTCATTGGAAAGTACAGCAGCAAGTCGCTGCCTCAGTTAGGGTTAAACCTTGTTTTTGGTTTTAAAGTTGTAGAGGATATGAAAGAAACAGTGGTAATGGCGTCTCCCTTAGGTAATATCCGTCTCATCGCCGAGGAGGGCTTTCTCTTGTCCTCTCATTTTACGGAAGACGAGGTGTCTGAAAAAGCCGATTCCCCCTTTTTTCTGGACATCATGGCCCAACTGGAAGCTTATTTCAAAGGGAAACTTACCGTTTTTGATATCCCCGTGGGAATCGGTGGAACTACATTTCAAAAATTAGTCTGGATGGAAGTTAACAAAGTACCCTTTGGACACACCGTTTCTTACCATGACATTGCCAAATCACTGGCTAAGCCCACTGCTGTTCGTGCGGTAGGAGCTGCCATCGGTGTCAACCCGCTACTGGTAATTATTCCCTGTCATCGGATCATTGCCAGCACCGGGGAGCTTACCGGCTATGCCGGAGGCTTGTGGCGAAAATTGAAATTGCTGCAACTGGAGTCCAAAGACAAGCCCGGCAATCAATTTGATCTGGGTTTTTAGATTTCTGCCGGGCAGTTACTTTATTTTGCTATCCAACTTCCTTATTTTTGATCATGGAAACGGTCAAAATTCTCCCTTTTAGCGATGCTTTAGCACCCTATTTTCTATCCATCAACCGGGAGTGGATCGAACACTATTTTTGTATGGAGCCATTTGATGTGGCGCAGTTGCAATCTCCTCGTGAAACCCTGATCGAGCAGGGCGGGGCAGTGTTATTTGCTCAGTGGAAGGGCGAAATCGTGGGCACGGTTGGACTTAAAAAAACCGGTGACCGGCAGTACGAACTGATCAAAATGGGGGTACTTCCCAAAGCCCGCGGGCAAAAAGTCGGACTGCTGCTGGGACAAGCTGCCCTTGACTGGGCAAAAGAAAAAGGAGCCCAAAAAGTACTGCTTTACAGCAATTCCATCCTTGTACCGGCCATTGCCCTGTACCGAAAGTTAGGTTTCAGGTACATACCCATGGAATCGGGTACCTATCAGCGCTGCGATGTAAAAATGGAGTACTTGTTTTAACTTACGAATGCCAGCCAGATTTCAATTTTTAAGTAGGTTTAACCGGACCAACAGTAGCCACCCGATTCGGATCAGCTACCCGAAAAACGGTTATTGCGAAACGCACAAAAATAGTCTCCTATAAACTTTCTGCTGTTTAACGTGTTAACGTCACATGGATAATCAACTGGATGGCATTGATTCGTATCAATTTATCATTTAATGGTCTGAACGCATCGTAGCACCGCAGGCCATTTTTTCAGTATTCGGCAACTCTGTTAAGCAATAATAAAATTCATGAAAAAATTTAAAAAATCTGAAATAGTACTAATGGTCTTGGTGGTTATTTTGATCGGAGTATCAGAATACTACTTCCTCATTGTCGGAGAACCCCTCAAAGCCATTTTCATAGGGTTGTGGTGCCCGACCATATTGGGTTTTTTGATACTATTTAATATGAAAAGATAAAATGGAAAACACAGACGTAATCATATTGACAATCGTAGTGGTGATCTCCTTTGTGGTTTTTATCGTCACCTCTGTTCGGGAATTCAGTCGCATGGAGGAAGAACCTTATGAATATGAACCGGCCTCTGGTCCTACCCGAGCGGCCTTGTTCAATGCGCTCAGTTCATTACTTGAAGAAGCAGACTACCCTACAAAAAAAAATAAAAAGCGAAAGGGGCCCATCAAGCGCAGCATCTCGGATATGGAAACGGATGGGGTACATTTCGATGAAAGGAAAAAAAAGCCCCGGAAAGAGCGAAAGTCAAAAAAGAGATCTGAAGATAACGATCAGAATAAAAAGTAATTTCTTCCACACGTTTTCAATATCCAATAATTGGATGGCCCCTACCCTTTAATTCCGTTTTATCCCTTAAATGGTTTCCCATTTCGATACCGTTTTTTCCAATTGCCATTTGGAACCGGGTTGAAGGTGCAGGTATTGCGCCGACGACCCAAAAGTCATCTTACTGACTCCTTAAATTTGTCTTCCCATTTGTTTGCACCGATAGCGATATCTTACTAGTTTTGCATCTCCAATTTGCGCACGTGGTGAAACTGGTAGACACGCCATCTTGAGGGGGTGGTGCCTTCGGGTGTGGAAGTTCGAATCTTCTCGTGCGCACCCTACCTTTCCTTTTTCGGGAAAGGTTTTTTTTTGAACAGAAAATTTACGATTTTGACCAGCTAATGACTTCCTCTAAATCGTTTTACCTAAAAAAAGGGCCGGTAGAAGCCCGATTTTCCAGCTTAGGTGCAGAGTGTACCTCTCTTTGTTTTCACGGGCTCGAATACCTTTGGCAAGCCAATCCCTCCATTTGGGGCAGGCATTCCCCGGTACTTTTCCCCATCGTGGGCCGACTTCAGGACGATCGGTATACCTATCGTGGCAAATCCTATTCGCTAACGCAGCATGGTTTTGCCAGAGACCGGGAGTTTTCGCTGCTGGACCAATCTCAGGATAGCCTGCTATTCTCCCTGAAATCGGATGAAAAAAGCCTGCAGGTCTATCCCTTTGCGTTTGAACTACAAATCAGGTACACGCTCAGCGATTCCGGCATGCGGGTAGATTACCGGGTCATTAACCCCTGCGCTGATGAGAAGCTGTGGTACAGCATTGGGGCTCACCCAGGATTTGCTTGTCCACTAGAACCGCAAAAAGAATCTCTGGAAGATTACCAACTGGATTTTGGGCGACAAGACCTCTCTTCCCTTTCCCTGTATGTCCTCGAGAAGGGACTGATCGGTTCCGAGAGAAAATCCCTGCCCCTCGAGAACGGAAAACTGAATCTGGATTGGGAATGTTTTCAAAACGATGCCTTAATTGCAGACGTGGGTCCGGTCACTTCCGTTTCGATACGCAGTCGTAAAACGGGAAAAGGCTACGCCATGGATTTTGAGGAGTTTCGCTGGCTCGGTCTTTGGACCAAACAGCAGGATGCGGGGTTTGTCTGCATAGAACCCTGGAACGGAATTGCAGATAGCCTCACGCACAATGGTAATTTCCAGGAAAAAGTGGGCATTCAATCCCTCCCTCCTGAAGGCGTGCATAAAGTGGGCTTTGAGTTGACCTTATTCCATTAAAAACACGGCGGGATAAAATCCTTTTTTGCATTGCTGCCATTTACCACATAGATTTCTTAATTTTGCAGCATGTTATCCATCAATAATCTATCCTATTACATCGGGGGTCGTCCCCTGTATGAAAATGCTTCCTTACACATCAAGCCCAAAGACAAAATTGGACTGGTAGGCTTAAACGGAACCGGTAAATCCACCCTGCTCAAAATCATCGATGGGGATTTGCAGCCAAGCAGTGGTGAAATACAAAAGGCCAAAGATTGCAGTGTTGGTTTTTTGAACCAGGACTTGCTTTCATTCCAGTCGGATGACAGCATCCTGGATGTGGCCCTGGAAGCTTTTAAGGAAACCCTTTCCCTGCAAGAGGAAATCGACCGGGTATTAAAACAGATGGAAACGGATTATTCGGATCAGATCCTACAAAAGCTGGCGCATTTGCAAGAACGGTTCGAGGCCAACGAAGGCTATACCATCAAAGCCAAGGCAGAAGAAGTACTGGAAGGTATTGGTTTTCAGACGGCAGATCTGAGTCGGCCGCTCAAAACCTTTTCCGGAGGATGGCGAATGCGGGTCATGTTGTCCAAGCTTCTGTTGGAAAAGCCAGCGCTGCTAATGTTGGATGAGCCTACCAATCACCTGGATTTGCCTTCCATTCAATGGGTTGAAAATTACCTAAAGGCCTATGAGGGAGCCGTAATGGTGGTGTCCCACGATCAGACCTTTCTAAACAATTGTACCGAAACTACGGTGGAGGTATCCCAGGGAAACCTGACCAGCTATGCCGGTAATTACGCTTTTTACAAAAAGGAAAAGGTGGCACGGGAGGAAATCCAGCAAAACGCCTACGAGAACCAACAGCAGATGATCAAACAAACGGAACGCTTTATTGAGCGATTCCGTGCCAAGGCTACCAAGTCCAACCAGGTGCAGTCTCGGGTCAAGGCCCTGGACCGGCTGGACCGGGTTTCGGAGGTGGTCCGGGATGAGGTGTCGGTCAATTTTAAATTCAAGTTCTCCCAAAAATCAGGCAGGGATGTGGTCGTGTTGGATGGGGTTTCCAAGTCTTTCGGAGCGCTGCAAATCCTGGACAATGCCCATGCACGCATTGAGCGGGGAGATAAAATTGCCCTGATCGGTGCGAACGGAAAGGGTAAATCCACTGTATTACGGATCATTGACGGTTCCGAACCCATAGCGGGGCGCAGAGAGGAAGGGTACAATGTGATCAAGTCCTTTTTTGCCCAGCACCAGTTGGAAGCCCTTGGAATCAATAATGAAATTCTACAGGAGTTGGCTCAGGCAGGTAGTAAAAAAACAGAAACGGAACTCCGAAATGTATTGGGTTGCTTTTTGTTTACCAATGACGATGTTTTCAAAAAAATCAAGGTGCTTTCAGGAGGGGAAAAATCCCGGGTGGCCCTGGCCAAGACCTTGATCTCTGAAGCTAATTTTTTACTTCTGGATGAGCCTACCAATCACCTGGACATCCAATCGGTCAACATTCTGACCCAGGCCCTGCAGCAATACGAAGGGACTTTTGTCACCGTATCCCACGACCGGCTTTTTATTAAAGAGGTAGCTAATAAGATCTGGTATATAGAAGATCATAAAATCAAGGAGTACCCGGGTACCTATGATGAGTACGTGTACTGGCGTTCCCAACAGGCTCCTAAAGAAGAAAAGCCTACTGCTGCCCCCGTTTCGAAAAAAGAAAGTCGGCCGACCAATGGTAAATCCAACACCGACCGGCAAGAAGCCGGGGAGAAAAAGCAAATCCGGGAAAAAGCCATCGCGCTGGAAAAACTGGAAGAAGATATTACGGTCTTGGAAAATAAAAAATCAGCCCTGGAAAATGAAATGGCAGCTCCAGCCGTTTATGAAAATGAAGAACGGATGCAGGAACTACAGACAGAATACGCAGTGCTTCTGAAACAGGAAGCCAGCCTGAATAAAAAATGGGAAGCTTTGGCAGAACAAATCGAAAACCCAACGGATTGATGGTTTATCTCCAATTCCAAGCGATGAAACATTTTTTTCTACAGCTGCTCCTTTGGCTCGGCCTACTGGTCGCCGGTCCGAGACTGGTAGCACAGGAGGTATACGAAGACCGTGTATTTGATACTAATATTCATACCGTTCAACTATTTCCAGCTTCCGCAGATTTTCAAGCCCAGATGACCGCTCCGGTGATTTCCCTGAGCAGCCCAACGCCTTTGGTACTTCAGTTTGATGACATTGCTTACGAAGCAGACCGGTATTCTGCCAAGCTTATCCATTGCAATGCCGACTGGACCCAATCAGGCTTGAGAGATGCCGATTTTCTCGAGCAGTACAACGAGTACAATGTCAATTCTTATGAATACAGTATTAATACCCGTATTCCGTATATTCATTACACCTTTCAGATCCCAAGAGTAAACCGTAGCGGGAATTACATTATAAAAGTATATCGCGGCAGGGATGAATCCAAAACGATTTTCACCAAACGCTTTATGGTCTACCAAAATCAGGTAAGTATCGGTGCCGAGGTCGTGCCTGCCAGTCGGAATGAAAACCGAAGGACCCGCCAACAGTTGGATGTAACGGTCAATTATGGTAATCGGGAATTGGTAGACCCCAGGAACCAAACGGTCCTGGTCATTCGGCAAAACCAACGTTGGGACAATGCAATTTATGGATTGAAATTCACCCAAATTCGGGAAGATCTGAAACAGTTGCAGTACAATCATTTTGACGGCTCCAATACGTTTTCGGCAGGGAATGAGTTTCGATTTGTAGACCTGCGTTACGTACGGACCAGAGGCAGAAACATCGCCGGCATTACCATGAAAGAAGATGCCGTATTTGCGGAAGCAGGTATGGATCAAAGTAGAAAAGGGCAGGGTTATTTGGAATACCTGGACATCAACGGGCAATTGGGAATTTTTAATGTTGAACGCCAAAACCACGATCTGGAAAGCGAATACGTATTACTCACCTTTAATCTGGAATCGAAAGAACTTCCTGCTCCCCCATACGTGCTGGGGGCATTAAGTCAATGGGGAAATAAACCCGAGTCCAAAATGGTTTACGATGCCGAAGAAGAAAGGTACCAGGCTTCTTTATTTCTAAAGCAGGGTTGGTATGACTACCTCTATGGCATCGCGGATAAAGAAGGTTGGGATACCGAGTCTTTTGAAGGGAATCATTTTCAAACCGAAAACGAATACGAGCTCTTTTTTTATTACCGGGATATGGGATCCCGCTACGATGAACTGATTGGCTATGGGGTCGTAAACCCCAATAAAAGAAGGTTTTGAAAAAGACATAAAAAAACCCAGATCATTTTCCGGGTTTTTCTATTTTTTAATCCTCTAATTCTGAAGAATCGGAACTGTCTTTATCACCTTCGGCTCTTTCGTCATTTCTTCTGGGCTCGTGTGATTGGGATTGCGAACGATAGGGTATAAATCCCTCCCGCTTAAACTTGTACGGCTCGGTTCGTTGACTGGGCATATTATTGGCCAGATCCAACATACCAAAACCTTTGTGGGTAAAAGCACCCAAACCACATTTAAACACAAAATCCTGCACTTCTTCCGCCGCGTACAAGGTAAAGGGAAGGGTATATCCCCTCACTTCGTATTTTACGTCCATGTCATACACCGAATAAATTCTCGCAAATTTTTTCTGCTGTTCCCGCAGTTTATTTACGTAATTCATGTCCGGTACCACTTGAAATTTGTAGAAGGATTCCATCTGCTCCTGGTTAAACCACCCCGATTTCTCCATTCGGGTGAGGGTGGATTCGTAAAGCAGGTCTGAAAATTCATCTGTGTCCGGATTAATAAACCTTTTCCCGGATTCATCATCGAAGGTAGGCATCAACAACACCAAAGGAGAGATACAGACAAATTTGTTGGACGTTTCCAGGGGCGGTTCAATCTCTTTTTCCGTGTATTCAGGAGACAAAATCAGGTTTCCCAACTCAATTTTAGGGGTTTTAAACACCTGCTCCAATAAGTAATCGATAAACGATTCATCAGGAGCGGATACGACCAGAGTGACTAAGCTGGAGTAATAGTGCAGCCCACTTCTACTTACTTTTGTCTGACCTTTCAGGCCAGAAAAGTTGAAGTAATTGTAGTTAAAAAACGCTTCTTGTCCTCCCTTAACGATCAGACCTTTGAGAAATTGAGCCAAAATGTACTGGTGGTGAAAGGGTAAGTAAGCACCTTTGTTCTTTAAAGAAAATATTAATCTTATTCTCACGACATTAAAAATGAAAAGTTAAACAATAATTTATTACATCATTACAACAGAAATAACTAATTTATGGGTAAATAAGTTGCAACAAACATAATAATAAAATTTCAATTTATTTACACATTGAACCTAAAATGCATGATATCCCCGTCACAAACTACATATTCTTTACCTTCAACTGCAATTTTCCCGTTTTCACGGCAAACTGCCTCGGTTTTGTACTGCTTATAATCCCCCAATTTGATCACTTCGGCTTTGATAAACCCTTTTTCAAAATCGGTATGAATCACACCGGCAGCAGCAGGTGCCTTCCATCCATTTTTGATGGTCCAGGCCCGTACTTCCTGAACACCAGCGGTAAAATAGGTTATCAAGTTTAATAGTTTATACGCAGCAGCTATCAATCGGTTTAGCCCACTTTCCTCCAGCCCGTACTCGGCCAAAAACAGGTTCTTTTCTTCCACTTCCTCAAACTCAGCTATCTGGGCCTCCAATGCGGCACATAGTACGATGACTTCCGCATTCTCTTTGCCTACCTCTTCTTTCAGCTTAGTGACGTGATCATTCCCCTCCTGAATACTATTCTCATCCACATTGGCCACGTACAGTACCGGCTTGATCGTCAGTAGGTGAATATCTTGCAGGGCTTCCAGGTCATCCGAATCGGCCTCCACTGCCCGGGCGTTTTTCCCAGCCTTTAGTGCTTCCTTGAATTTAAGCAGGCTTTCCATGGCTTTTTTGGCCTTGGCATCGCCACTCTTTGCTACTTTTTCTATCCGGATGATTTTCTTCTCAACGGATTCCAGATCTTTGAGCTGCAGTTCGGTATCGATGACCTCCTTGTCAAATACAGGGTCTACTGAACCGGCTACATGAACTACATTGGGATCTTCAAAGCACCGGATCACGTGAATGATGGCATCTACTTCGCGGATATTCGCCAAAAATTTGTTTCCAAGTCCTTCTCCTTTACTGGCTCCCTTCACCAAACCGGCAATATCTACAAATTCAATCACGGTCGGTATCACTTTCTGTGGATGGACCAGACCTTCCAAAATTTGTAATCGCTTATCCGGAACGGTTACGACACCCACATTGGGCTCAATGGTGCAAAAAGGGAAATTTGCAGCTTCCGCTTTTGCGCTGGATAAGGCATTGAATAAAGTTGATTTCCCCACGTTGGGCAGGCCAACAATCCCACATTTTAATCCCATGAACGTTATATCTTATCAATTTTAAATATTCTATACTCCCTGTATCCCTTGTAAAACTCCTGGATAGAAACCCTGAAAATGGTATACACGGGTATCGCAAAAATCATCCCCAACACTCCCGCAATTTTTGCACCCACAAAGATAATAACAAATATCTCAAGGGGATGGGCTTTTACGGATTTAGAAAAAATAAATGGCTGTAACACGACGTTGTCGCTTAATTGTACCACGGAAAACACGGCTAATATCTTAAATAAGAAAAAATACACTTCACTGGCAGCACCAAATTCTCCCGTGGAAAACCCCACCAATACCCCAAATATAGCCCCTAACAAGGGCCCTGCGTAGGGAATTAAATTCGCCACCGCGGCAAACACCGCTATGGTCATGGCATATTCCACACCAGCGATGGTCAGCCCGATTGAAGCAATCGAAAATATCACTGAAATCTGAATGAGCAATCCCAACAGGTAATTGGAAAGCAGGTGTTCCACTTTATGAAAAGTAGCTACCGAAAGTTCAAAATACTTATTAGGAATAAAATTCAATAAATTTCTGCGAAGTAAGCCATTTTCCAGCAATAGAAAAAAAGTAATGAACCCCACGGCCAAAATACTTATAAAAAAGGTACTGGTGGTGGATATTACCCGGTTTATAAAGCCCTGAATGTTCACCTCGTTTAGACTACTGATCAGGTTTTCTTTAACCAGTCCTATCAAATAGCCCGGTTCGTTATTGATCAGGTTAAGTTGAATCAATATCGCCTCCAGATTATCGATAGGCCTTTGAATCTGGTCGTAAAGGTAGGTGATGTCCAGATCGGTAAGTAATTCTATCTGCGTCCGAAGAAGCGGTAAAAAAAGCAAGACCAGAAAGAAGGCTACCAAAATCACTGCCAGAAAAGACAGAATGATGGCAACGACTCGGGGTATGTGCCGCCCCATGACATACAGATTATTGATCTTATTGGTCAAAGGGCGCAGCGCAGCAGCCAAAACCAATGAAAACATGAAATACAAGCTGATGTCAGAAAAATACCAACCCAATAAAAAGACAAGCAGCGTGAAAACGGTTGCCGTAAGGATTACTTTGAGCATGGATCAAAAATAACAAAAAAAACGAATCACGGGATGGTATTTGTTGTATTCCAACAAATTGTCCCAAAATTCGCTTATAAAAGCTTTAAATCTGGCTGAAACCGGGGCGACAATTAAACTATTCCCACTTCAGGTCTTCCCCAAATTTATTGTTATCGTTATTGCTTTCAGAGGCCTCCGGCTCCACATCAAACTGGGAAAAATCAAAGTCAGCCATCAAGTCATTTTTCACATGATCCACAGCATCCTGAAGGGCTTCAACGAACTTCGCAAAATCTTCTTTGTATAAGAAAATTTTATGCTTTTCGTAGAAAAAATTATCGTCCTTGATTTTCCGCTTACTCTCCGTGATGGTCAGGTAATAGTCATTGGAGCGGGTAGATTTCACATCAAAAAAATAGGTTCTCTTTCCGGCCTTTACCCTTTTGGTGAAAATTTCATCTCTTTCGTAATCCTTGTTATTTTCCACTATCCAAACATTTTAATTTTTTGTAAAAATCGATTTAGTGCCAAGTTAAATCAATTCAACTATTAAATTCAAGTTATTGTCCGTTTTTTTTTCCAAAAACTGTGATAATCTTCAAATTACCTATTGGAAAAGACAATTTTATGACTACAAAAGACTGTTTTTTCTTGCAATCTCCCTATTCTCCGTGGAGATATTGCTTTTTCGCCAGCAACTCTTCTTCAGACTCCCGGTGGTCGGGATCATCCACACAGCAATCCACCGGACAAACTGCAGCGCACTGCGGTTCTTCATGGAACCCCGTACACTCCGTGCATTTTTGTGTCACGATGTAATAAAACTCGTCGGATACAGGCTCTTGCTTTTCTTCCCCACTGACCACTGTTCCGTCTTCCAACGTCACTTCCTTCAACTCGGTGCCGCCACCCCAGGTCCATTCAATACCTCCTTCATAAATCGCAGTATTCGGGCATTCAGGTTCACAGGCACCACAATTGATGCATTCGTCCGTTATCATTATTGCCATTGTTATTCCATTTTTGTTTGTTCGCAAAACTACTAACCAAAATACAATCTCACAAGCAAAAAGATTCCCCTTTGGCTAATTTTAATTCGCCTACATTAATTGTTATACTAACTACTTCCTTTTCCCTTTGTTTCGCTTTCTTTATCTTTGCCTGATTTCAAAAATTAATCCTACTCGCAATCCGATTCCGATCAGAATACCTATGGATATTAATCAAAGACTGTCCGCCCTTTCCGCTCTTCATGAGTACCTCGATAAGCTGCCAGAAATGGAGTTGGCAGCCTTATTTGATCAGATGCAGAACCAAAACAGCTGGTTTACTCCCGAACAGTCCCGCCATGCCTTGAAGGGGATCATCGCTTACCTCAGACCTGATCACCTCCAGTGGTGGGCAAGCCGGTATACATTTGAAGAAAACGAATCCTTTCTGTCTAAAAATATCGGCCTTATCATGGCTGGCAACATTCCCGGGGTAGGTTTCCATGATCTTTTATGCGTTTTGGTGGCAGGTCACCGCGCCTGCGTGAAACTGAGCACTTCCGACCGGGTAATCATCCCCTGGCTGGGCGATCAGCTCAGCGAAATAGACCCTACCCTGGCAAAAGCCGTTTCGTTTGAAGAACGGCTGGTAGGTATGGATGCCTACATTGCTACAGGTAGTGATAACTCGGCCCGTTATTTTGACTATTATTTTGGCAAATACCCGCATATCATTCGAAAAAACAGGACCTCGGTGGCCATCCTGGACGGGCGGGAGGACCAGCAGGAATGGAACCTGCTTTCGGAAGATATTTTTCGCTATTATGGACTAGGCTGTAGGAATGTTTCCAAGGTGTTTTTTACAGATAAAGAACAGATTCAGTCGTTTATGAAGGGCATGGACCCGGCCAGCCAGGTCATCAACCACCATAAATACCTAAATAATTACGAATACAATAAGTCCAAGTACCTGGTGAATCGAAGTCCTCACCTGGACAATGGCCACCTGCTTCTGGTGGAAAGCGAGGAGTTGGTATCCCCTATCTCGGTAATCTATTACGAATTGTATACCGATAGATCACAATTGCAAGCAACCCTGGGGGCTCAGGACGACAAGATTCAATGTATCGTTTCCAGAGATGGCTGGTGGAAGGGCAGCATCCCCCTGGGGACCGCCCAATCACCCCAACTGGACGACTATGCCGATAAAGTGGATACCCTACAATTTCTGCTGGACTTAAAGTAAGCCTTTCTATTAAAGAAACTAGGAACACCTTTGTGTTTTTAAATCCTTTATAAATAAGCAGATTGAAGGGGCATTTTGGCCGATTAACAGGTGATTTTCGTATCTTTGCCCTTTAATTTAACTTTCAATTTATAAACTTAAGTATAACTTTATCATCCATGGTTTTTGATATAGACATGATCAAGTCGGTCTACGCCGCATACCCAAAACGTATCGCCGCAGCCCGAAAAGCAGTGGGCAAACCGCTCACCCTTACCGAAAAAATCCTTTATGCCCACCTTTCTGAAGGGGAAGCTGCTAAGGCGTATGATCGGGGAGGCTCCTACGTTGATTTCAAACCTGACCGGGTGGCCATGCAGGATGCCACTGCTCAAATGGCATTACTGCAATTCATGCAGGCTGGCAGGTCTCAGGTGGCGGTTCCTTCTACGGTGCACTGTGATCACCTGATACAGGCCGAAATAGGTGCCAATAAAGACCTGGCAAGGGCCAAAGACAAAAACAGGGAAGTGTACGATTTTTTATCTTCGGTGTCTAATAAATACGGATTGGGATTTTGGAAACCTGGTGCAGGTATCATTCACCAGGTAGTGTTGGAAAACTATGCTTTTCCTGGCGGAATGATGATTGGTACCGACTCGCATACCCCCAATGCAGGTGGTTTGGGAATGGTTGCCATCGGCGTAGGCGGAGCGGATGCCTGTGACGTGATGGCAGGACTTCCCTGGGAATTGAAATTTCCCAAACTTATTGGCGTAAAACTTACCGGGAAGCTTTCCGGATGGACCGCCGCAAAAGATGTCATTCTAAAAGTGGCTGGTATCCTGACTGTTAAAGGTGGAACCGGATGCATTGTGGAATATTTCGGAGAAGGAGCCCGTTCTTTATCGGCAACCGGAAAAGGCACTATTTGCAACATGGGTGCTGAAATCGGTGCGACCACCTCCATATTTGGCTATGACGAAAAATCCGAAGCCTACCTGCGAGGAACCGACCGCTCGGAAATAGCCGACCTGGCCAATGGAATTAAAGAACACCTGACCGGTGATGACGAAGTATATGCTTCCCCGGGAGATTATTTCGACGAGATCATCGAAATCAACCTGTCCGAACTCGAACCCCATATCAACGGACCGTTTACCCCTGATTTAGCCTGGCCCCTTTCCAAGTTTGCGGCGGCCGTTAAAGAAAATAACTGGCCTCAGAAACTGGAAGTTGGATTGATCGGCTCCTGCACCAACTCTTCCTACGAAGATATATCCCGCGCAGCTTCCCTGGCCGCTCAGGCAGTGGATAAGAAATTAAATGCCAAGTCCGAATTCACGATTACTCCGGGATCGGAACAAGTGCGGTTTACCGTGGAACGTGATGGCTTTTTGGGCATTTTCGAAAACATGGGCGGTGTGGTGCTGGCCAATGCTTGCGGCCCCTGCATCGGACAGTGGGCCCGACATGGTGCCGAAAAACAGGAAAAAAATTCCATTATCACCTCTTTTAACCGGAATTTTGCGAAAAGAGCCGATGGCAACCCCAATACCCACTCATTTGTGGCCTCCCCTGAGATTGTGACAGCCATGGCCATCGCTGGTGATCTGACCTTTAACCCCATGACCGATACCCTCACTAACGAAGACGGGTCTCAGGTGAAATTAGAAGAGCCGGCAGGTCTGGAATTGCCCACAAAAGGCTTTGCGGTGGAAGATGCCGGCTACCAGGCTCCAGCGGCAGATGGCTCTTCCGTAGAGGTAAAAGTGGCACCGGACTCTGAGCGCCTGCAACTCCTCGAACCCTTTTTGCCCTGGGAAGGTACTGACCTGAAAGGGCTGAAATTACTCATTAAGGCGAAAGGGAAATGTACTACCGACCATATCTCCATGGCGGGTCCATGGCTACGATACAGAGGACATCTGGACAACATTTCCAATAACCTGCTGATCGGCGCAGTCAACTTTTACACCGAAGAAACCAATAAAGTAAAAAACCAGCTGGATGGTAGCTATGGAGAAGTTCCTGCCGTACAACGCCAATACAAACTTCACAACATCGGTTCGGTGGTAGTAGGGGACGAAAACTATGGTGAAGGATCCTCACGTGAACATGCGGCCATGGAACCGCGATTCTTAGGAGTACGGGCCATCCTGGTAAAATCCTTTGCGCGAATCCACGAAACCAACCTGAAAAAACAAGGAATGCTCGCGTTGACGTTCGATAATCCTGCTGATTATGAGCTAGTACAAGAAGACGATTCGATCGATATTGTTGGACTGGATCAATTTTCACCCGGTCAATCTCTGAAGGTAATTCTGAACCACAGCGACGGCAGCAAGGATGAAATCAAGGTAAATCATACCTATAATGAGGGCCAGATAAAGTGGTTTCAGGCAGGATCGGCACTAAACCTGGTAAAGGAAAATGCCATCTAGTAAATAAATCTAAAAAGTAATCACTAAAAAAGCCACGAACCCATTTTCGTGGCTTTTTTTAGTTTCCATTCAGGTATTCTTCAACCAAATCGATCGTGGGGTCCTTTTCGTAGACTTCTTTAAGAAAACGTTCTCCCAACTCCTGATCCCCTTTTTTGTAATAATAAATCCCCTTGTTCCGAAGCGCATGCAGGTTTTGGCTATTTTGTTTCAAACTAAAATTTATATCCTTTAGGCCTTCTTCCAGGTTCCCCAGGTACAGGTGATACAATCCCCTGTTGTTGTAATAAAAAGATTGGTCCTTTTCAATTTTGATGGCTGCCTCCACAGCGGCCAATGCTTTCTCGTACTCACTATTTTCGAAATGAAGTAAGGACTGGAGGTTGTAAACCATACTGTGCTCCGGGTCAAGTTGCTGGGCCTGGGACAAATCCCGTCTAGCCGCTTCCAAAGCTCCCATTTGGTAGTTAACGGTAGCCAGGTTGATATAAAGCTCTACATTTTCAGGGTCCAGTGTCAGGGATCTTTCAAAGGCTTCCCGGGCGGCGGTATAGTTTTTTAAAGCCGATAGGATAAGGCCTTGAACAAAATGCGCCTGACTATCCTGATCATCTTTGCCGATCAAAATTTTGGTGTCTTCCAGTGCTTTGTAATTTTCGCCAAAGTCCAGGTGAGCCATTGCTCGTTGTAACCGGGCTTCCCGGTAACCATCCTCCAGCGAAAGGGCTTTAGAGTAGTCTGCAATGGCCTCCTCATAGCGGGACTGCCGATAGTAGGCCATTCCGCGATTGAAATAGCCTTCTTTAAATTCGGGATCAATATCGATGGCCTCAGAATAATAGGAAATCGCTCCTTTGGCATTTCCTTCTGCCAATTCATTATTCCCTTTCAATAAAAATCTCCCCTTCTTACTCTCGGTAGAATCACATGCAACGAGGGTACAGGTCACCAAAAGCAGGAAATAAGTCCATTTTCCACTCATTTCTTTCTTCTTAATAGCGGTTTAATCTCTTCTTCTCCAAACAAATATGCGTAAGGTTTGGTGCTATCTTTCAGTTCAAAAATCCGTTTTAATATGGCCAGGGTCGGAATAATCAAAATCATACCGATCACTCCCCAGATAGCACCTCCAATTAACAAACCTAAAAAGGTCATCAAAGCATTCAGATTTACATTTCCCCCAACAATTTTCGGCGTTAGAAAATTGCTTTCTATTAACTGGATAACCGTGAATGTAATGACGACCATTAGGGGATAAATCAAGCCATCCATGGTCAAAAACGCGAATATAAAAGGAAGAATAGCACCCAAAAAGGGCCCCAAATACGGGATGATGTTCAGCAGTGCTGCAAATAACCCAAAAAACAAGGCATGTTTTACACCAATTCCATACAATGCTGCCGTGTTAAGTACTGCGAGAATCCCCATGACCTTAACCATTCCAATGATGTAATACTGTACTACCTTTCGCAGGCCTCTAATTTTTGATTTTACGTTTTCTTCCTCTTCCGGATTAAAAAATTTGGTGATAAAATTTGCTAAATGGTCCCGATAAAGCAACATAAAAAATATAAAAACCGGGAGCAAAACCACACCAGAAAGAGAGCCAATCGTAGATAATAAGAAATTAGAAACGGTTTCACTATTGGATTCCAGCAGATCAAATAATTGGGTCTTATCCAAGCCATTTTCTATCCCTAGGTTTGCGCCGAACAATTTGGTTGCCATTTGATCCAGGTCGGCCAAATAGCTATTCAGCCTTCCGGTAACATCTTCAAAGTCCCTGGAAAAACTCCTGACTTGCAGAATGACCAATGCAATCAGTCCAAGAATGACCGCGAGGGAGGTTAAAAGCGATATCAATGCAGCCACGGGGCGGGGCACCCGCTTGGATTCCATCCAATTGCATGCCGGTATCAATAGCATCGCAATGTATCCACCCAGCATAATGGGAATCAGTAAACTTCTTCCCATGATTAATATAAAAACAATGACAATTAGCAGTAGCAAGATAGTCAGGGCCTTTAAATGACCCGGAAGTTTAATCGTTGTCATGAATTTCCCGTTTTGGAACAGTTATTGTAATAAATAAAATACAAATTAGTATATAATTTTTCACTTAAACCAATGATATTATGTCAACTAATCTTAAGCTGAAGGGCAACTGGAACGAATTGAAAGGCAAATTGAAGGCCAAATACGGAGAACTAACCGATGACGACCTGGCTTATGCAGAAGGACAGGAGGATCAACTAGTTGGAAAACTCCAGCAAAAAACAGGAGTTGCCAAAGAGGAACTCAAAGAAATGCTCTTCACGGAAGAAAAAGCCAAGTAAGGCATTCTCTATGAATTGAATAAAGGGTTGCCCCAGAAAATGGGCAACCTTTTTTTTAGCCGCTATTTTTTTCCGAAATAGGATCCAATCTCAAATCCGGTGAAGAAAAATTTACTGCTCCGGGGTTTTTCGCACCAACAGTTCGGTTCTAGCCATTTGCTCCTGAAAGGTCTCTCCACCCTTAATCCCAAAATCCAACGTACGTATGGGGAAAGGAATGGTAATCCCATTTTCATCAAATGCTTTCTTAATATTTTTGACTGCCTGATTTTTGGCAACGATGTAGGCTCTGTTTTCCCGGCTGTATTCCAACCATATGTTGACGGAAAAATCGATGGAACTGTCTCCAAACCCTTTCCAAAAGAGGGATACATCTTCTCCTTCAATTTTTCCAGGCACGTCTTTTACCGCCTCCAAGGCTACTTTTTCCACCAGTTCTAAATCTTCCCCATAGCTGACACCACAATCAATTCGTATTCTTCTCCTTCCTTCCTCTGTGTAATTGGTGAAATTTTCCTGAAAAAGAAAGCGGTTGGGGACATAGACCATAGGTCCGTCAAAGGTTTTTACCTTCGTTACCCGCAAGTTTATGTCCACTACATTTCCCATGATTCCATCATGTGTTTCAATCACGTCTCCTATGGCATACGGTTGCTGAAACGTAATGTAAATACCCGACATAAAATTGGCAGCCGTATCCTGAAATGCAAATCCCAAGGCCAGCCCAATGATTCCCAGTCCTGCCAGGATCGATGTCACGGTGCCCGTCAGGTTTAATATAGCCAATGTCAGCATCAATCCGGCCAAGAAAATGCCCAGAAATATGAGCCGGCTCAAAAACCCGCTGATGGTCTCATCTAAATGCACCTTCACCAGTTGTTTTTTGGAAAAGCCTTCCGCAAACCGGGAAAGAAACAAAAAAAGAATAAAAACGATTAAAGCCAGAATAAGATTGGGCAAATAGCCTACCAAGGCCATTGACCATTGTTCTAATTTTTCCAGAAGTGTTTGTAGAATTTTGGATGTATCCATCGAGTTAGCTGGTTTACGCTATTAATTGTCGTTTAGAACGAAAGGTACAAAAAAAGCGTAAATTTCAGTAAATTGGCCTTTTCACCTTAGGAATAAAAAATCACCGTTACAATTATTGCATCATAAGGACCATTTTTGGGGAAAATGTGTTACATATTCTATTATTGATGCAACTTAAAAAGAAACGATTAATGGCATATCTGATGGCATATCTTAAAAAACCACATTTTGGTATTTTACTGTTTTCTCTAATTGTATTTTCATGCAATGTTGAAGAAAATGGAAATAATGGTCCTGACATTACCCTAAACCAAGATTGCAGTGAATTTTCCTACACGGACACCTTGTTTTTTATTAGCGATACCACTGCTAATCTGATTGAGCCTATTGGCATTTCGGGTTCGGGTAGTTTTTCAGCCCAACCGGAGGGATTGGCGATCGATCCTGAAACCGGTGTTATAGATGTAAACGCAAGTGAAACCGGCTTAAAGTACGAAGTCAGCTTTACCCGGGGAGAAAACCAATGTCAATTTCGACTGACCATCGCCGGTATCAATTACCTGGATGGAATTTTTGTAGTCGACCAGGGAGAGGCCTTTATTCAGCCTGTTTATAATGGAGACCAATCGGCTTTACCTCCTTGCGATGAAGATGAGGATGAAGACGATGACGACGATGAGGATGAGGACGATGAGGATGATGAGGAATGTGAATTTGATGAGGAAGGCCCGGGCGGAGAACGGCTTGCTGATCAGGGTTTGATTGTAGAGGATGCAACCGGAACAATCGACCTGCAGCAGACATTGCAAAACGATTTTTTTGGTCCCCAGCCAGAAAATGGAGTGCAAAAAGATGTAACGCTATATTACCGGCTTAACGATGGGAGCATGCGCGCCCTAAATTCGATCGGATTGAAATTCTTTTACTATGAGACCATGGAAGACGTTCCCCAGACCCTGATTGATGAAATTCAGGCAAAGCAGGACCAAATTTTATCTACCAAATCTGCCAATGACAATTTAAGGCTGAATTTTGATCGGCCGAGTACCAGAAGGCCCCGTCCTCCCTATCTCGTGGTGGTTTCCCGGTTTTCAAGATGAGCGGTGTAGCTTATATCATCAGGAATAGCGTTCATCATCTTGGATTAAATGTGTTCTTTTTGCTATTTATCATGTCGGATTTGGCTATGGGACAGGACGAATCTTGGATAAAGAAGTACGAAACAGCCCTGAATTACTTTAATGCGGAAAATCCGACCTCTCGCACTGATAGTAGTGCGACAGCATTACTTACGGAAATCATCGAAAGCCAACCCAATGATCTTATCCCTGACACCCTTCTCTTGGACGCATATGAAAAATTGGGGGTTTTACACCTGATACAAAATCAACCGGAACAAAGCATCCAACTACTCCAACGCGGGGTTCGTTTTACACAAGAAAGGGCCTTGTCAGATACCCTTTTATTTGCCTCTTACCTGTACCTGGGAGAAAGTTTTTTTTTACAAAATCAGATTGACAGTAGCCTTCATTTTCTGAATCAGGCAGAGAAATCCCTGTTGGATAAAAAGGACAAAGCCGATACGGGTAGGTTATATAATTCGTTGGGAGTCATTTATTACGAATCAGGGAATTTTTCCCAGGCGGTTAATTATTTTTCCAGGGCAAGGTCAACGCTGCTAACCAACTCCGCCTCAGCATCGGTTCCGGAAAACCAATATGCCCTAATGAGCTTACTCAGCAACGAAGCCGCAGCATGGACCAATATGAAAAATTTTGATAAAGCCGCTACCTTATATGCCGAGGCGCGTGATCTAAATGTGGAAACCCGTGAAATAGAAAAAAAACTGGCCTCGCTCTACGTAAAAAAGGAAGAACCCGATACGGCACTTTTTTACCTTCAAAGGGCCTGGAATGATTCTGAAACTGATAATCTATTATATCAAAACGTCCTGGCCGAAATCTATTTACTTAAAGGGAAGCCAACGCACGTGACGCGACTTTTGGACTCCTTGCAAAACAACCAAGGGGCTGCTCCAAAGGAAGCGGAACCTACCTCCTATCATTACAGAGGAGGGAAATCCTACCAATTACTGGGCAAAGCCTGGCTCGAAAAAGGCGAGTACCAAAAGGCTCTGGATGCTTTTCACAAGAGTATTTTGTATTTTGATGAAGGTTTTACCCATCCGGATATCTTTCAAAATCCAACGCCGGGAAGTGTAAATTGGGGGATGACCGATCTATTTGAAACCCTGTTGCTCAAAGCAAAAAGTGCCCGGTTACTGGCGGGTGAAACAAACGATGTTCGCCTTTACGATTTGACTTTCGAGACCTTTCAGGTAGCTTTTGACCTGGTTTTTTACATGAATAATTTGTACGATAATCAGGAAGCGCGACTCTTTCTGGGCGAGGCCATTCGTAGTGGGTATGAATCGGCCGTATTGGCTGCCATCGACCGATACGAGCAGACCAACCAACAGGCCCACTTGATACAGGGTTTTATCTGGGCAGAAGAGAGCAAAGCCAGCGCACTGGAACTTGCAAAAAATGAGACCAGGATAAAAGACAAGGCCGGAATTCCAAAAGAACTTTTACAGGAAGAAAAGGCCCTTACGTTTCAACTGACCCGGGCTAACCGCAGGCTGGTGGATAACGTTGCTCCTGAAAAAACGGAAGCACTGGAAACAGCCGTCCGAGATAAGAAATTGGCCCTTAGCAGGCTGTATGCTTCTTATAATGGATTTGATACTTATTTTAACAAGAAATTGGCGGCAGAAAGAATCGCATTTTCCAGCCTTCAGGCTCTGGTAGATTCCGGTAACCTGGCCATCGTCAGTTATTTTGTTGCTGATGAGAATGTTATTTGCTTCACGTTTAGCCCGGATGGCCTGAAATTCGCTGCCACAGCAAATAAAAATGTTGTCCGGGAGGCCATTAGGGCAACACAAGCAAACTTACTTGAATCCGGAGGAAAAACCCGGAAAGCACTAGAAGAACAGTCCTCAGCAGCCTATGACCTACTAATAGCCGATGCCTATCTGCATTTGAAACCGTATTCAAACTGGGTCATTTTACCGGATCAGTTTTTGGTACATTTGCCCTTTGAAATGTTGATAGATACAAAAGGAAATTATTTAGTAGAAAACCATGCGATTACCTATCAGTATTCCGGAAAATTGCTGCAATTGGATCCGAATCCCGTGAGGAGTACTCGTCAGGCGCTGGGATTCGCTCCATTTACCGTGGCCCCGTTTTCTGAAGACACCACTACCTTTAACCAGCTTCCTTATTCAGAATCAGAAATACAAGTGCTGGAGGGAAGGGTCTTTACTGGAAAATCCGCTACCAAAACGGCTTTTTTGGATCACTCTGAAGACGCATCTCTCATTCACCTGGCTACGCATGCCGTAACGGGCCAGGACAGTACTACCAATGCCTATATTGTGTTTTCCCCCTCCGAGACGGATCATTTGCTGCATGATGAGGAGTTGTACCAATTATCATTATCCAATACTTCATTGGTTTTTTTAAGTGCTTGTGACACGCACACCGGAAACGTGATGAGAAGTGAGGGACTAATAAGTCTTTCCCGAGGCTTTTCCTATGCAGGATGCGCTAATGTGGTCAGTAGCATCTGGAAAGCAAATGATAAGGCCACTGCCTATCTCAGTCGTGATTTCTACCACTGGATCGCTAATGGATATGACTACGCCGAGGCCTTGCATCGAGCAAAATTTAGCCTTATGAACGATCCCGAAATGGCGCAATACCGCCATCCCTATTTTTGGGCTAATTTGGTTTTTATAGGTAACCCAACAAAAAAGTCAACTCCCTTTTTCGGGTTTCCCTTACTTTGGGCTCTATTTGCTTTTTTGACAGGCTTGGCCACTTGGCACCTTTGGACAAAAAAAGGGAAAGCCTGAGCCTTCCCTTTTTAAAATTAAGTAACCCGCTCAATCAATGTCTATCTCAATTTCAGCATCCACCTCGATCCTATTCGTTATCTTTTGGTAAAGCGATTGATTGTTATCCTGATTAATTAACATCAACCCGTCATCATCCAGATCCGCATTTTCCAGTTCGATATCACTGATTCCAGAAAACCAACGCGAAGGGACCAACTCAAATAGGATCAAGGGATTATTTACCCTGTCTACCACAATTCGGGCATCATCTGCCTCAATTTCTACTTCAAAATCAATCTCATCTCCATAATATTCGTAGCGAAATGGAACTTCCTCTCCACTATCGTTGGAGTAGGTACCATTCAACTGTATGGAGGGTTCGTTTCCGAAGTCAATCAAGTCGATTTCCATCTCAATTTCCTCATAGGATCCTTCTGGGATCTGAATAAAGAAATCGGTGTCCGTATCGAACTGGTCAAAAGTAACTTTTTTTACTTCATCAAATTCAACCTCATATTCCCACTCGCTTCCTTCTTCATCGCCATCATCGTCGTCATCGTCGAAGCTACCGGCAGGATTCAAACCTTCCCGGTTAAAATCACCTTCCAGTTCCATTTCTAATTCCTGAATCTGAATAAACCCATCCACAAAGTTCAACCCATGAGCAGAAGTTCGGGAACTGGCGGAAGACCCGGCATCGTTTTGAAGTTTGAACAACATTCCGATAGTACCGTCTCCGGTTCCCGGTACCATGTCCTCATCGGTAGTACAACTTGTAAAGCCAACACCCAACATAAGTAGGGTTGCTGTGGCAGTTAATTTTTGTCTAAGCATCATAAATAATTGTTATTTAGTTTCTCTTTTGTCGAAGTCCGGACAGGATTTGTAACCAATTAGCGAAAGAAAATTAAAAACTATTTCCAGTGCGGTATTGATTTTTTTCTGTCTTAAAGCATATGTTGTAGTCGAATAGACCACTCCTCCGTCCAGGAAAAATTTGAATGGTACTTATGTTGCTCCTCGGACCTCATCTTTTGAACGAGACGGAGGGCTTGTTCGTATGCTCCTTGCTTTAAATATGCCATGGCCATAAAAAAATCAGCCTCGTCCTGGTAATCATCGGTCTGATTATCAGTATTATCCGAGTCAATTTTCTGCAAATACCGCATCGCTTCCTCCGGGTCGTTTAATTCCAGCGCAGCCGTAGCCAGAAGCAAAAGTTCAAAAGCATCAAACTCCTCCAGCGTCTTTTCCGCACTTACCTGAAACATCTGCTTAAATTCCCCATTGATATACAGGGACTCCAATTGACTTTCCTGACTGCCTGCCCCTCTTTCCAGCGCAATCTCGTAGGAAATAAAGTTGTTTTTATATAATTGCTCTCCATCTGCCTGGAATAGCCACAGTACATAGCCCAGCGAACACAGAAATAACAACGAGGCCGCAATTTTAATCCAGAACTGCATGGGACGCACCTTGCCTTCCAGTTTCGGTGTAGAAACAGAAGTGAACGATTTGTTCTCAATTCGATGCTGCAAAAAGTCGTGCTGAATCTCGTTTACAGATGACTTGTACCCCTTAAATTTGATAGCTCTGATCGTAAAACGCATCAGTTCCAACCTTTCCCTTATCGCCTGACTTTTCTCCAACTCTTGCTCCAACAACTGCTTTTCACTGGAATCTAACGTCCCATCCAGGTAATTTAGCAGGAAGCGATCATCGTATTTATTTTCCATATCCCAATGCGTTTTTTACCAAGTCGTTCAAATGTTTATTCCCTTCAATCTGGTTCATCAGTTCCTTCATGCATTTTAATTTGGTATTTCGGGCAATTTGATCGTTGGTATATCCTTCCTGTGCTGCAATTTCTTTCATCGACAGGTTCTCATAATAAAACAAGTGTAATAACTGCCTGCATTTCTTTCCTAACTTCTCAAATAGACTCATTATCAATTGGTAACCTTCCACTTCTTCCAGGGTTTTACTAATGTCCGGTTCTTCCCGTTCCTGCTGTTTGGAATAGAGCTGATCCCGATTCAGGGTGCTTTTTCGCTTTCTGAGCGTCGTCAACCAAATATTACGATTAATACCATATAACACCGAATTGATACTTGAATCTCCACGAAACCGATTGGTTTCTACTAAGTTCAAAAACACCAGCATGGTTTCCTGTATGGTATCTGCAGCATCCGCTTCATTACCACTGTTTTGTAGAATGTAATTTTCCAATACACCATAATATCCTTCGTAAAGTTGGCGTATGGCTTCGTTAATCTGATTGGAGCCGGAAATTGCTTCCAGGATTTCCTTGTCAGTCCAAACCGTACTTTTTCCCATACATGACCATTTGTTAGTAGAACCAAAGGTAACCAATGTAACCAGATTTGAGAAAAAAAATGGGTTGTAGCCGGTTTCAGGTAGGGTGAAGAAACGGAAACCTTTAATCTTTCGATCTTTGCCTATTTAAATCAAGCGTTATTAGTGGATACAAAGAAAAAAGAATTGATCAAATTTTCAATCTTACGACTTTGAAATAATTTTCCTAACTTGATCCAGCTTGGTCAAATCGAACGAATTAAGGGCTGTAACAGAAAATTATTTTATTGGGTTATATCTGGAATGAAGAAATATAGAAAGTTATCTGGGGTAAAAGAGATTGCCAGGTTGGCTGATGTTTCCATAGGTACCGTTGACCGTGTCATCCACAACCGAGCGGGTGTGTCGGCCAAAACCAGATCCAAAATAGAGTCGATCATCAAGCAACTAAATTACCAACCGAATATTTTAGCCAGCAGGCTGGCTTCGGGTAAAGTGTATCGGCTAGCTGTATTGATCCCCAGAGGATCAAAAAGGACCGATTTCTGGGATGCCCCCCTCAATGGAATCAAACGGGCGGAAGAAGAAATCAGGCAATACGGAATTTCTGTAGCCACTTTTTTATTTGACCTGAACGACAAAAGCACCTTTATTGCGTCCACTGAAAGAATAAAACAACAAAATCGCTTTGATGGAGTCCTGATGGCACCATCATTTGTAAAAGAATCCATCAAATTCATTCGGTATTGCCAGGAACAATCGATCCCGTTTGTCTTTATCGATAGCAATATTGAGGTAAATGGGAGCCTTTCCTACATCGGTCCTCCCCTCTTCGAAAGTGGATTTCTCGGTGCCCGTCTATGCACCTTCGGCATGAAAACCACTAAAAAGATCCTATTTATCACCATCTCCAAGGAGAAAAACAGGTATAACTATTCTAAGATAGAGGAAGGGTTTAAAAACTATTTTTTTGAAAATGATGTAGACCACCAGCTTATCAAACTGACGATCACAGATACGGAAAAAGAATCGGTGTTTCGAAACCTCGAAAAGGCTTTTGTCCAACATCCGGATATAGAAGTCATTTTTGTGACCAATTCCAGGGTTTTTTCGGTAGCGCAGTTTCTGGAATCAAAAAAATACACGCAGATTCATCTCGTTGGCTACGATTTTTCGAAAGAAAACCAATATTACCTAAAAAATGGTTTGATAGATTTTCTAATATGCCACAAGCCAGAAGAACAAGGATACAAGGGACTCATGAGTCTTTATCATCACCTCGCCCTTAATTTACCGGTGGACGAAATGTATTTCATGCCTATCGATATCGTCACCAAGGAAAACCAGGATTTTTATCGCTGAATTAATCAGGTATCAAACTAGCTTCTAAACGCGGAACTCCCACCTGACCGGCAAGTCGAATACACTCGTGCAGGATATCAATTTCGATGTTTGAGGCCCAGGTACTGGGTAAGCCATATACCATTTGGGAAGAAGCACCCTCATAGCCTCCTTCTCTAAGAATGGTTGCAGTGGGGATATAAGCCATCACATCATTGGAATACCCCATTACAAATAGTTGTTGCCCAAAAATCTTTTTCAGCTCAACAGCATATCCTACGACGGTTTCACCTCCCAAAGTGATTATGGACTGGTCTCCCAACTTCCATACCTGAATAGGGAAAGGATATGTTTTTATCGTTTCCAAACCTTTGCTTCTCTCTTCCTTCATTCGGCTCGCCCATCGTTTCTGATAACCTGAAGCGGTGGAAATAAAGGTAGTAAGCGTCTCCATGCCAGGGGGGGCTGTTAACGCCAAATCAATTTCGGAATACGCCGTTTGGATTCGTGGCGCTAAGGCTCTCATGGTCTCACTCAACACCCGCTCTACGGCGGCAGCCAAACTTTTCCCGTATTGTTGCGCAAGAAAAACCGTTCTTCGCGGGAGGGGATTTTGGTCCGCCCCTGCGCCTTGAAAAAAGAGGGCCACTGCTCCTGGATAATTTTTCTCCAGTTCAAGCTGAGCAAAACCCGGATAATCCCCTGAAATAGCATAGTCCCCCAACACCGTTGGATGACAGGCATAGCCAAACGCAATGGCCAAAATCTCACCCGCTGCGTTGGCTACCTTGATTACCGGTACGGCGTAATCGTTTGGCCCCCGCAATTCGGTTTGCCGCAGCAGGCTGTTCTCTGCATTATTTCTGCGATTTACCTGAAAGCGGGTGACACCGTTTTCCACGAACAAATGGGCCGGTTGAAGCGAAGCCAAGGCTGCTGCCACCAATTGGAACATGTTAGCGACCAGGTCCTTTGAGTAGCGGCTCACCCGCTGCTTCTGTTCCGGGTCCATGGGATAGATATCGGAGAGGGAATTTTCGAGTACCGGACCGGAGTGGGTATGGGAGCTATTGATAATGATCTGGGATTTTTCAAGTCCATGCCTTTCTTTCAATCCGGATCGGATTTGGTCGGACAGGCCTTTAGGCATGGCCAGAAGGTCCGCCGTAATCAGAACGACTTGCTCTCCGGAAAGATCTTCCAGGGCGAGGGCTTTGATCCAAATGGGGTGTCGCACGCGTTCGGATGGATGGTCCCTTCCGCCGTACCCGGCCAGCCATATTGGGTTTTCGGGTGTGATATCTATCTTGGCTACTCCTGCTTTCCATTGCATGGAATCCTGCTGCAGGGCTACCCCGGCGTACCCGGTAGTAAAACGTAGTAGTAGCGCGATGATAATTGTGAATACACGAAGAATGGATAGTTTCATGGTCTCTTTTTTTAACTGTTTATTTTTTCCTTCGATCGGTGTCGAAACCGGTTCGAATCGCCTTCCCTTTCTTTTTGCTTACCCGGCAACGTCAGCCAATCGTCTCCAACAGGGCAAATGGCGCATTTTGTAGGAAAACAGACCGCTAAAGTCCTTTTGCCCTAAAACCCACTTTTCACGGTTTAAAATAAGCCGGATGGGGATCGTCCTCCATGGGGTTAGGGTTCGATGAGGATGTATTACCGAGTCTGTATTCCGGCCCCTTCTGCCAATTTCAATGCCTCGGCCAATATGCGTTCTTCGATATCAAACGCCCAGGGACTCGTAAAAATGGGCGAACGGCTCCCTTCGTAACCTCCTTCCTGCAACACGGTCCTGGTAGGAATGTAGGCCATGACATCGTTGGAATACCCCATCACAAAGATATCCGGGCCGAATAGGTGTTTCAATTCGATCGCATAGCCGATCAATAATTCCCCCCCAAAGGAGAAAATGGCCTGGTCCCCCAATCTCCAAACCTGAACGGGATACGGATAGGAAGTGATCAGCGACTCTCCTTTGTCTAGTTTGGCGATTAACACCCTGGCGTTTTGCTTCAGGTAATCGGGATATCCGGAGTCCTCTCCCGTAATTTCCACTAACTCCTCCCGGCTCGGCGAAGGCTTGGCAAAGGTCAGGTCAATTTCGGCATAGGCAGTGGCCAATTCACTGTCTAATGGCCTCATTTCTTCGTGAAGTACCCGTTCCACCGCAGCGGCCAATTCCTTTCCGTATTGCCGGGCCAGGGGAACCGTGCGTCGTGGCAAGGGATTCTGGTCCGCACCTGCCCCCTGGAAGAACAGCGCGGTGGTTCCGGGATAGCGCTTTTCCAGTTCCAACTGAGCAAATCCTGCGTAATCGCCGGAAATGAAATAGTCGGAAAGCACCGTCGGGTGGCAGGCATAGCCAAAAACCAGGGCAATCATGTCCCCCTGCTCCGCTGTTATTTTCAGTACCGGTACGGCATAATCATTTGGACCATTCAACGTCTCCTGATTCACCAAACTGGCTTCTTTATTATTTCTCCGATTTACCTGAAAACGCGTCACGCCGTTTTCAGCGTACAGCTGAACCGGTTTCAGGGATTTCATCGTACTGCCGACCAAATCGACAATTTTATCCTCCAGGCCTTTCGCATACCTTTTGATTTTATCCAATTGTACCCCGTCGAGTTGGAATTGATACCTTGCGTAATCGGTTTCAGGTCCGGTATGGGTATGGGAGCTATTCAAAATCACCTGTTCCCTGGACAACCCATATTGATCCATCAGCCGATCGCGTATCCGTTGGGACAGTTCCTGTCGAATACCCACCAGATCGGTGGTGACCAGTACGGCCAGATTTCCGGAGCGATCTTCCAATACCAGGGCCTTGGCCCAAATCGCATGCCGTACTCCTTCCGAGGGGTGGTCCCGCGCAGCATAACCCGCCATCCACATAGATTCCTGCGGAGTAATGGCTACAGTCGACACGGCCGCTTTCCAGCCAGAAGAAGGCTGTTGAGAAAAGGCAGCCTGGTTGATTCCCAAAAAAGGGAGTGTCCAGATAAGGTGGGATAATAGTTGAGTAATTGTTTTCATCATGTCGTAGTATTCGTTTGTCCTTGGGTTTATTGACCAAAAAGGCTCAATGGTTTCTGGTATCGTTTGTCTGCCTGACAAATTGCCGCTAAAACCGGATGGAATGATCTGCCCTCCGCCTCTTCTCCTGTTCTGATGGATAGCAGCTTGTTTCCTTTCTACCAGGCTGGAATCCGAGACTGATACCGTTTGGAAAATGGCTCCCCGATTCGTTTATTTAAACCATACGTATAGCCCACCGTGGCTGCAATGGGCGATTGCCTTCACTCAGCGGTCGGGGCTCTTTTCATAGGCCAGCCATTTTTACTTTCCAATCGCTGAGATGGTCCTGGATGGCACCCGCAAGTAGCCGGGCTAAGGAATTCAGCGAGTCAAGACCCAATAAATCCCCCACTGCCTTCCCTATCAAACGGGCCGGGTACAGTGGGAGCTATTCTTTGGGATGCCTTGTTTTTTTATTCGATCACTTCCAGCGGAGGGACATTGTTGGCAGACCCGGTATACCCCAGGTTCTGATTGATCCTTCCCAAGGTGTTGGAATTGACCATGTCATCATCTATGGGCCACTGAAAATGATACGGCATGATTCTGGGCCGCTGACCCAAAAGGATGATTTCATCTGCCCGGTCGTAGAAGTTATTCAGATTCCTCACGCGATCGTAATACCAGTTGTTCTCATGAAGGGTTTCCAGGCTGTACCCCCCTTCGTTCCTTGCAGCCATAATGTAAGACACCCGGTTCAATTCATTTTGCCGGGGTTCTTCGGCAAACAACTCCCTTGCCCTTTCGTCAAAAATGAAATCGATGGTCACGTCGCTGGCGCCGATTGCGGGAGCATTGGCCCGCTGCCGGACGGTATTGAGGTCTGCTGCAGCACTTGCAGGATCTCCCTTCCAATAATAGGCTTCGGCTCTAATAAGGTAGGTTTCTGCCAACCGATAGATGTACCAATCTCCATTACTTCCCATTGGAACACTGGTTTGATCCGGCGCATTTGGCGAATAGGTTTTGTAAAAAGGAGACGGATACACCCTGGCCCAATATTCGGAGGGAATATCCATATTTTCAGGGTCGAAAGGTTCCATGTATTGGGAGGAAGCGGGATTGTTGTAATACAGTTCCTCTCGGTCAAACCAATTGATATCGGCCCTTCGCAAATCGGGGGTAGTGGTATAGTCGAAACCGGCCTCTTCCCAAATCTCGTAACTGTGCCAATCGCTTAAGGCCACATCCGGGTTGCCCCTTCCCAGCGAATCGTAGAGAGGCCCCCTGTCGATGGTTCCCCGGTTGCCGTCCTTGTCCTTACCGATAGAGGAGTGCCACCAGGAACAATTATACACCCGCATGGTAAACAAGCCAGGCGTTCTGGCGGTCGGAGGTGCTTCCCATCTATCCACAAAAGCCAATATGGTTTCCGTGTTCTGTCCACTATTTTTGTTGGCATGCCGATGAAGGTCCCATATCACGTTTTTGGCAGGATCATCCGCTTCCACCCCGAAACGTTCGGTCATCAGGGCATAGGGTCCGTCGATCACTCTGCTGGCTGCGGCAATGGCCTGATCAAATTCCATATTGGCCAGGTAGATCTTAGACAGTAAGTGGTCCCCGGCACCTTTTGTCGGAATACCTGGTGCAGCGGAAACAGGCAGGTGCTGTACCGCAAATTCCATATCCGATTGGATCTGATCCAGGATGGCCCATCTGCTGTGGCTCTGAAAATCCAATCGCACTCCCCTTACTTCTTCCTTTAAAAAGGGCAAATCGCCATAATTGCCAATTAGCCTGTAATACCAATAAGACCGGTGCCAAAAGGCTTCCGCCAACACTTCGTTTCGATCCTCCTGGTCTGTCCATTCCAGGTCGTCAATTCTCGTAATGGCCACATTGGCATTCTTTACCATTTCAAAAATATCATTGATCTGAGTGACAAATTGTTGGTACCTGTCCGAATTCGGGGTCAGGGCAGTATAATCCATTTGAAGCCAGGGCACTCCTGCTTCAGAGGCTGCCCATTGGTGGGCCATGAAGTTTTTTTGCGCCGTTTGTTCCCGCGTAAGGTCCTTTCGCATGGTCACCAAAAGCGCTTCAAAACCCGCGCGGTCTACGAATACGTTCTCCGTGGTAAAGAACGACAAGGGTTGCGGCTCAAGAAAATCTTCATTACAGGCTGCAGTTACAAAAAACAGCAGCGCAAACAAAAGCAATCCATTTATATATCGTTTCATCTTTTTGGCAATTTTAAAGTGTTAAATTGAAACCAACAGTAACAATTCTAGGCATTGGCGTGAGCCCTGATTCGGGGTCCCAACCGGGCCAACTGGAAAAAGTGTATAGGTTTCTGACGGACCCAAAGACCCTTAAATTCTGCATTTTGTACCTTTGGGACATGGCAGTGGGCAAATTATAAGAAAGTGAAAGGTCCTGAATTCTTACAAAAGAGGAAGATTTATAAGGCATCACCCCGCCACCAAATGGAGAATCGTTCACACTTAACCGTGGATAATCGTTGGTGCGGTTGTCCGGTGTCCAGTAGGGGTAATTGGCGGTACTTCTCCGGTCAAAGGTTGACCACCCGGCTACAGAGGGAGAAAAAGCCCTTAAATGCCCCAGATCTGCCCGGATAAACACCGAAGCAGTGAAATTCCTGAGAAAGGTAATATCGTTCCTGAAACCAATCCGGTGCCTTGGCTGGCTGAATCCAATGAATTTTTTATCCTGTAAAGCCTCGTACACCCCATTTTCATCCACATCCTCTGCTTTGATATCTCCGGGACTAAGGTTAAACTCGGCAGCCTGCTGGGCTTCTTCTACCTGCCAGGTACCCAAGATATTATAATCCCAAACCACATCGATGGGTTGACCTATAAACCATTCATTTTCGAAATCGGGTATTTCCCCGGTGATGGTTTGCCCCTGTAGCGTATATTCCCCGGTATCCCCAAACAGGGAAATGATTTCATTCCGGTTCATGGAATAATTGATATTGGTCCTCCAGTTAAAGTTGGGCCGGTTGACGGCTACCGCTCCCACTGTGGCTTCAAATCCTCTATTGGCCAACTCGCCGATATTGGTAGTCACGTTTTCAAAACCGGTAACCCGGGGTAGCGAGCGGTCCACCAATAGGTTTACCGTACTCATGTCGTAGTAATCCAACGTCAGATTAATACGGTTCGCCAAGATGCCGATGTCAAAGCCCAAGTTATAGGATTCTGTTTCTTCCCATGAAAGGCCTGGATTAGAGAGTGTGGAGGTGAAAATCCCCATCTGTACCTGAGATCCATTGTAGTATTGATTGCTTCCCATTTGGGCAAATGAAGAATAGGGACCTATATCCCTGTTTCCATTTACTCCCCATGACAACCTCATTTTAAGTTGATCGATCAGACTTGAGTTGTAAAACGTTTCATCTGAAATCTGCCATGCAAACGCCAATGCCGGAAATATGGCGCGGGGATTTTCCCGGCCAAAAGCACTAAAACCATCCCTGCGAATGGAACCTGTAAACAAATATTTTTCCATCAAGGTGTAATTTACTCTTCCCATTAAACCTTCCCCCGTATAGGTAATGTCATCCGTTTCGATCGTCGGATCCCCACCAAACTGCATCCCGTGATAACCCAAAATCGCACTTGGAAGAAAGGTCTGATTGGCCATGCTGGAACTGTATATCCTGTTTTTTTCCAGGTTGTACAAAATAGTGACATCAAAATTGTGGATTCCGAATTCTCTATTCCATTTCAACAGGTTGTCCACCATCCACTCATAGGTATTGGATTCAAACCGGGTTGCCCTGCCCCCGGAATACGTCTGTCCACCGGTAATGGTCTCCGGCGACCAATAATTATAATCCCTAACGCTTTCAATCCTGGGCTGGTAGGAGGATCTGAAGGTAATCCCAAATGGAAGTTTGAACTCGGTAAACAAGGTGTTGAAAAAATTATTGCGTTTGTGAAACCGGTCCTGTCCCAGGTAATTGATCAAGGGGTTTTGCCCTCCGATATATCCATGGGGAAACCATTTTATAGAGCCATCTTCCTCATACATTTGGGCATAAGGGCCGGTTTGGTACATCCCTGTCAGATTGGCCTGTACCACGCTTTCATCCCGGGAAGAAAACTGGGAATTCAATCCCACCTTCATCCAATCGGTTACCTCGAAATCAAAGTTGATTCTGGAACGGATCGTGGAAAATTTATCTCCCACAATAATCCCTTCATTGTCCAGGTATCCCAGCGACCAATAGTACTTGATTTTTTCCGTTCCGCCACCTACGCTTAGGTCATATTCCTGCCGCATGCCGGGCTTCATTACTTTATCTCTCCAGTCGATGGTTTCTCCAGCCAGATAGGCCTCCACTTCATCCGGAAAAAAATTCAACCGGGACAGCCATTCTCGTGTATTATCCGGATTGGGATTGTTATTAGAGGCTCTCCACTGCTCCAGGGTAACTCCCTCGGGCAATTCTTCGGGATTAAACCAATGGTAATCCGGCTGCGCCTGCCCCAGGGTCCGGAAATAATCTCTTCGGAAATCAAGGTAGCCCTGCGGACCGCGCACTGCAAAATCATCATTGGTCGGTCCGGCCACCCCCAACTTGGTGGTGAAATTAATGGTTGGTGCCCCGGTTTTTCCTCTGGTGGTGGTCACCAGGATGACCCCAGAAGCGGCCCTTGCACCAAAAACCGCTGCCGAACTGGCATCTTTAAGGATATCCACCGATTCAATGTCATTTGGATTGATGTCCCGAAGGCTTCCATTGAAAATCACCCCATCCAGGACGACCAGCGGTTCGGTGCCCGCACTGAGCGAAGTGGGCCCCCTTACTTCCAGCGAACTACCACCTGCGGCGGATGTCCCCTGGTTGGCATTAAAACCAGCAACGGTTCCTGCCAGCATGTCCGTAAGCTGAACGTTACTTTGATTTTTAAAGCTCTCAGGATCTACCCGGACCACTGATCCGGTAAGGTCGCTTTTCTTGACCGTTCCATATCCGACGACCACCACTTCCTCCAACTGCGCCTGGTCCGCAACCAGGTCCACATTAATGGTCGTTCGGTTGCCAACCCTTATTTCCTGGGTTAAATATCCCACAAAGGAATAGACCAATTCGACATCTTCGTTTGGAACCCGGATGGAGTAGGAACCATCGATATCGGTGACTGTCCCCGTAGAAGTCCCTTTGATCAAAATGTTGACCCCCGGCAAGCTTTCTTTGGAAGAATTATCAAAAACCTGCCCGGTGATCTGCGTCCCCTGTTGGGCACTGGCAAAATTGCCCGGAAACCAACAAAAAATCGTTGTAATAAGGGAAAACACCAGGATGTTTAGCGGTATGGAGGGCTCCCTCCATTTACAGGAGTCTGGCAACCGTTTCGCCCGATTGCTCAGCAATGCGTAATGTTGTTTCATAATGTAGCGTGTTAAAGGATGAACAAAAAGTTAAATTAGGTTTAAGGCTATTCGTTACGTGTACGTTACCTTAAAAATAAAATTTTATTAAAAAAGATCAAAATGTTTTACATCTATTATTTGGCGAAAAATCGCAATAGTAAGTTTCAAGGAAGGCTTCATGGCAAAATTTTAGCTGCTTAGGGAATAATGGGCTATAATCGGAACCCAAAGGAGACTTAGCCCGGGAAACATCGCAATGAACCGTAAGTAAATAGTAACTACTCTTATCCCTCGCGATCCTTAATCTGCTGACCTATACCTCTATAGAACGTGTAACCCCATCAGGGTAAATGAAGGTCTGTTCGCCCATTGGAAATTTTTTGACACCATCAGGAATTGTTAGGGTGAAAGCCAACCCGCCCTCGTTCGAGGAAAAATGAATATAAATGCCTGCGGAAGACGAAAAAAATACTACCACAGCGGAATTCCCTAGTAAAAAAACATGGTTGGAGGTTCCGTCAGATGCTCCTTTTTTGGGAACCCGAGACTCCTCCATTTCTAATTGGATAAATACAAACCAGGCTGCGGATGGGAATTACTGGCTCGAATAAAACCGCTAGTACCTTTGGAAATTAGAAATTAGTTCATTTCCATGTAATCCACCGCCAATTGGGTTAACACTTTGACTCCCAAGACAAAGCCACTTTCATCCAGGTAAAAATCAGGCGTATGGTGGGAAGGAGCCGTTTCCGGATCTTCCTCTGGGGGCATGCCGCCCAGAAAAATAAACAGCCCAGGCTTTTCCTTCTGGAAAAAACTAAAATCCTCGGCACCCGTGACCGGGTCATGAACCCATACATTTTCACTACCGGCAACCTTTTCCAAGGTAGGTTTCATTTGTTCGGTAAGCCCCGGATCATTGTGTGTCACCGGATACATTTTTTTAATACTGATTTCAGCTTCCGCGCCTGCACTGGCTGCAATATTGGTCCCGATCTCCCGAATCCGTCTATGGATAAGCGTTTGCTGGGGTTCGCTGTAGGTCCGGATCGTCCCAATCATTTCTACTTCCTCCGGAATTATATTATGCCGGACCCCACCGTGAATCGCTCCTATGGTGACGATCGCAGGAATTTCGATGATTTTTACATTTCGGCTTACAATGGTCTGCAATCCCATCACAATTTGGGAAGCCGTGACTATCGGGTCAACAGAGGACCAGGGATAGGCTCCGTGCGCTTGTCTTCCCTTAACCAGAATTTCCAGGTTATCCACAGCAGCCATGGCAGGGCCGGGTTTGTATTTGATGACCCCTGCCGGGGTTTGAGAATTGATATGTAATCCAAAAACGGCATCCACATCTTCCATTACTCCTTCTTCTACCATCTGCTTGGCTCCCCAGCTGTCCACCGATTTGTCTTCCAATCCTTCCTCTGCCGGCTGAAATATAAATTTGATACTTCCCTTCAATTCCTCTTGCATTCCTGCCAACACTTCGGCCACTCCCATAAGTATGGCTACATGGGAATCATGCCCGCAGGCATGCATCACCCCTGTTTCCTGGCCATTGTAAGTGGTCCGCACCATGGATTTAAAGGGAAGGTCGTTTCTTTCCGTCACTGGCAAGGCATCCATATCCGCCCTGATGGCTACCGTAGGGCCAGTCTTTCCACCTTTTAACACCCCAATAACGCCCGTTTCCGCCACTCCTTCGGTAACGTCCATGCCCAAATCACGGAGGTGTGCGGCAACAATACCTGCCGTCCGGGTTTCTTCATTGCCCAACTCCGGGTGCTCATGAAAATCCCGTCTCCATTCTATCACTTGTTGTTCCAGGGCAAGTGCCGCTTGGTTGATCTGATCTTGCATCCTGGATTGCCCCTGGGCAAAGGTGATCATAAAAAGGAGTGAAAGGGTTATTATTGCTTTTTCCATGGGTATTGGTTTTCGGTAGAACCAAATTTAATAAGTTTCACCATTCCATGTTCAATATCTATTGATTTATTCCAGTATTCCAGCCAATACTTTACTAAAAAAAATAACGGTTAGTTCAAATTTTGGGAAATTAAATTAAGACTATTTTATCTTTTTTAATACATTTGTGTATGGTCACCAGAATATGTATAGGTACTTATCAAATCATGTTGTTGGGTTTGGTCCTATTGGCAGGCTGTCAGAAGGATCTTCCTGCCGAAAAAGAAACCGACTCCCCAAAAAAAGACTATATCCGAAAAATTGAAGGAAAAAGTGAACCCATACCGGATGAGCTGGTAGCAAAAGGAGAAGTATTGATCGCTTATTCAGGATGCGCAGACTGCCACCGGATCGATACCAAAGCCAAGGGACCTGCTTTTAAGGATATCGCTCAGAGGTATCCTGTCCAACCTGCCTATGTGGACCTGCTCGCTAGAAAAATCATTTCCGGAGGCTTCGGATCCTGGGGGAATCCGGTTATGAGCCCTCACCCAAAGCTAAAAATGGAAGATGCCCAAACCATGGTCTATTATATCCTGTCTCTGGATCAGCTTTAAACTCATTCCCGACAGGATGCCTTTTTTCCAGGAAGGCTTGCTAGGGGTTACTTAGCTGAGTCAATTCCAGTACTTTTTCGCGCATGACCTTTTCCGCCTGCCCGTCCAGGTTACTGATCCTACACCGCCAGGTCTCATAACCTCCCCTTTCCAGCTCATGCAAAGGAGGCACATACCCCAGGTTTCCATTGGCCAGGCAGACGGTGAAATAGGGTTTTCCCTTCATTTCCGCTTTAATTTTCAGGCCTGTTTCAGCGAATATTTCTCCGGGCAAGGCCCCGATACTGCCCGCTCCGATATGAAAAACCTGTACCGGACATTGGGCGATAGCTGGAAATTCGGCCAATAATACCTGTTCCCGGGCATAAAGGTACGCCCAACCCTCCTGATTGGGCTGCAAATTTTCATAATCTCCCCTACCTACCTTTTCTTTGGCTTCGGCCAGTTCTTTTTCATTGGGAAGCCTACGCTTTACCTCCACTACTTCATAGCGAAATGCTAATTTTGGCTGGGTTTTCCACTTCAGCTCAGTGATTTGCTCAATTAATTTTGCCGCAAGGTCCTCCCCGATAAGCTGACTTTTAGCAAAATGGGCTTCCGGATAATTTTTCTCCTTCAGAAAATCCCAGATATTGATATCTCCACTGGTACCGTTGCAAAGGATCCCTATAAAATCCTCCTTTGCCCCCAGTTGTTGTTTCAGGGCCTTACTGAAAGTACCAAAATAATCGGCCGTGATGGTACCATTTACCCAATCGCCCACATAGTGCATGGAATAATTGGCAAGGATACTGATCCACTCTCCCTTTAAGTCCTGAACGGCCAGAAAACTCAATTCCGGATCCGGACTGGATACAGGGCTGATGATCTGCTTCTCCACCCCAAACGGGTTGGTTTTAATGGCATCCTGCTTTCCACTCACCGGATTGACGGGGGTATAGTCTTCCCGCATCCAAAACCTCCTGCAAACGGCATGTTCTGGAGCCTGGGCGGAACCAAAAGCCAGCCGGGCCGGCCTTTTTCTTTCTCTGGCCAGGGACACCGCCCGGGCGATCCGTTCTGGTAGGCGCTTCCGGTAGGCAAGGTCTGCCGGCACCAAATGTACTTCTTCCACAGCTCCTGCAGCATGGGTGTGCGTGCTGCTGACCAGGATGCAGCCAGGCTCCAGGCCCTGCTGCTCACGGATCAGCGTTTTGGCTTCATCAATCAGTTCCAGGCCCATGACGCAGATATCTACCACTACAAAAACCAAGGTCCCACTCCCATTCTCCAACCATAGCGCTTTGGCAAATAGGGGGTCATGAATGGTTTGGGCATAATGGGTGACAAAATCTCCATTGATGATGGTGCCCAGAGGGGGCGTGGTATCCACCTTTGCTGCTCCGGCCATCAGTGTTAAGTCTGCTTTCATAATTTACCAGTTGTTTGTTCTAAAATTTGTCTGGTTTAGAATTCATACGGGCAAGGCATTGCGCAAAAACCGCAGCCAGTTGCCATGAAATATATTGTCAATATCCTGACTGGTATAGCCCCTCCTATCCAGAATTTCCTCGTATTTCTGAAGGTCTGCTATGGAGTTCATGTCCCAGGGAGACTGTTCGGTACCAAATATTCCGTCCAAATCACTGCCTATGGCTACATGCCGGCAATCCCCTGCCAGTTGGCATATATGATCCCAATGGTCGACCAGCTGTTCCAGCCGGATGTCGAGTTGCCAGGGATCGGAAATGGTATCAATAAAGCGGATGTCCATGGCCCAGCAATCCAGCATGCCTCCGATGACGGCCCCCCTTTCCACCAAGCGCTTAATCTGGTCATCGGTCAGTTGCCGTTGATTGGGGACAATTTTCCGCACATTATGGTGACTTGCCCAAACCGGACCACCATAGCTTTCCAGGGCTTGCTCAAACCCCTGGTCGGTCAGGTGGGTCAGGTCGAGAATCATTTGGTATTGTTCCATGACCTTCAGTAGGTCCATTCCCAAGGGGCTGATGGGGCCTTCGGTTTTGGTTCCGGGAGCATACCTGCCAGGCCCGAAATGAGAAAGGCCCAGGGCCCTCAGGCCATAGGCATGCGCTTTTTCCAGGTAAGAAACATCCACTAAAGAATCTGCTCCTTCGAGATTTAGCAGGTAACCAATAGGTTTGCCGGCATCTGGTTGGGTATCGTCATTCCACAGGTCCACCATTTGGTCGAGTTCTGTCCGGTTGGTGATTTGTTTCATTTCTCCAAGGGCTTCCATTTCCCGGTACCAGGCCAATTGTGCCTGCGTCATGGCCCAGGCCTGCTGTGGTGAATTCCACCCTGCCAGGGCTGAATCGGGCGGTGAATAACGGGCCAGTTGGGTGGCTACTACAATGCCAATTTTACCTTTCCTCAATTCTGGCAGGCAAACCGTCCCCTTGCCCCGGTCCGGTTTGTCGGGCATGTGCATTTCCGATTTCCGGATTTCAGCCAGTGGAAGGCGCAGGTCCCGATTCCATTCGATGGCATTCATGGCCAGGTCCAGGTGGGCATCAATGATCAGTCTATTTTTCATCTGTCTTCAGGGATCCTGGCAATACAATCAATTTCTACCTTAAGCCCCTCTGCCAATACTGATTGAACCGTAATTCTGGCTGGTTTGGTTTCTTGAAAATAAGCTGCATACACCTTGTTGTACCGGTCAAATTCACTGATATCGGCCAGGTGTACGGTACACTTGACGATGTCTTCCATGCTGCCTCCGGCAGCTTCTACAATGGCCTTAATGTTATTCAACGTCTGGCTGGTTTCCTCCTCAATGGTACCTAACTTGAATTGAGAGGTTTCAAAATCCACCGATGCCTGGCCACTGACAAACAGGAATCCATCTACCAGGATGGCATCAGAATAAGCTCCGGTATCAAACCCCTGAGCGCGTTTGGGATGTGCAATTTTTTTCATGGTCATTTGATTTTTTGTTAAACTAAAATTTTACCAACCCGTCCAGCCTCCATCCACCACCAGGTTATGTCCGGTAATGTATGTAGAAGCATCGGATAGCAGAAAAGCCACAGGGCTGGCTATTTCATCGGCATGGCCTGTTCTTTGTAAAAAGGTTTTCTTTTCAAGCTTTGCCGTGAATTCCGGATTTTTCTTCTCTACCTCCAAATTGGGGAAAGGCCCCGGGGAAATACAGTTGAAGCGCACCTTTTGAGGTCCAAAGTGCATGGCCAGGTACCTGGTCATCTGTATGATGCCTGCCTTGCCCACTCCATATTCTATGGGGTTGGGATTCATGGGTGGTTCATACATCCCGGGATCAGGCACCACCATGCCATACATACTGGCAAAAAACACCAGGCTTCCTCCTTCATGGGCGGCCATCGCCTTGCCCACTGCTCTTCCCAAAATGAAATTGGCCGTAAGCCCTGTATGGTTTACGGTGTCAAATTCTTCTCCGGATATGTCCTCCAACTTCTTGGTGGTAGCCGCATACGACAGGTTTACCAGCCCATCCGGAGGGCCGTATTTTTCCCTATTTCTGGTAATAAACTCCATCAGGACTTTTTCATTGTCTATATCCAGGGTTGCGGGAACCATTTGACCTGCAAAATCATGTGCTTCGGCCAGCTCGAAAGCCTTATTATCCAGGTCAGCGCAAATCACCTTTGCACCCAATTCGGTCAGGCGTTTCGTTACGGCAGCTCCCAGGTAACCGGCTCCACCAATCAGCCAAATCCATTTGTCCTTTAATCCGAATTGATCTTTCATTGCAACTGTCGAAATATTGTCTAAGCATTGAGGCCCCCATCCATCAGGATGTTTTCTCCATTGATGTAGGCCCCGGCCTCGGAGGCCAATAAAACCGCCAGCCCTTTGATGTCATCTTTATTGGCCATCCTTCCCAGGGGTACTTTTTTGCAGTAATTGTCCAGGAAAGGCCTGGGCTGGTGGTTAAACAGGCCTCCGGGGGAAATACAGTTAAAGCGAATGTTTTTACCGGCATGCATTTTGGCCAGGTAACGGCTGAGATTGATCAGTCCGGCATTGTGGAAGAAATAATCCGGTGGCAAATCGCCCATGTCCGTGCCTTCGTAATTGGAAAGATCGGGTCCCTTCATGCCCATCATGGAACTGATGCTGATGACAGATCCACCGCCGCTGCGGATGATCAAATCGCTCATTTCCCGCACCAGGTCCATCATGCCCGTGGCATTGATGTGCATGGACGCAGCAAATTGGGAAATGGGTGCACCGTATCCTTTCATGGGCCGGGAAACCGCATTGTTTACCAGGACATGTAACCCACCAAATTCCTTTGAAAGGGCTTCTTTTAACCCCTGTACGGAAGCAGTATCTCCCTGGTCCAGTTCCATGGGATGTACTTCCAGCCCCCGTTGCCGAAAAATACCGGCTGTTTTCTCGGCCGATTCCAGGTTCCTCGATGTGGTAATGACCGTACCTCCGGCCTCTGCCAGCCCTTCTACCAGGCATTGGCCATATTGACCTGATCCCCCGGTCACCACAATGACCTTTCCTTCTAAACTAAACAAATCCTTTATATGCATATCATTTCAGTGAAATTACCCTTCCGTCATTTTCATAACTTTCCCAAGCCCCTATTACTGTCCGGATGATCGCCTCGGTCTTTTCAAATTCCAATCGGGAAGCCCCCTCCTCCACCGACCGGATAAATTCGATTAGGTTGTCCCGGAACATGGCGTAGGAGTTTTTTATTTCTGCTATCCGCCATCCTTCAGATCCAAAAAAGGAAAGCTGAAAAGTGCCACTGATGTCCCGGAACGAGTGAACCGTGGCCTTGAGGCCCTGCTCAAAACCAATCACCACAATATCCATATCCTTTTCACCCACATGTTGTACCCATAATGGCGTGGGGTCATCCAGGGTGGCGAACAGGGCTTCCAGCAGGTGCACCCCATATTTTTTCCAATCCTTTTTACCTACAGCTGTGACCAGGTGCAGTAGGCCCAGGGATTTGATTTCTGTCTTGACGATCCGGCATTCGTGGGCATACCGCATCGAAGAACAGGACATCAGGAATTTCCCCGAGCGGTACTGATTGCTGAAATACTGTAAGTCAGCCTTACTGAAGGCCAGGGGCTTGTCTATGAATATCGGGATGCCGGCCTCCAAAAAGGCTTTGGCCATGGCCACATGGTTTTCCGGATCATCTCTAGCCAAAATCACGGCATCCACTTGCCCGATCATGTCTTCCAGCCGCTCTACTACATGGTGTATTTGGGAAGATTTGGCGATGCTGTCGCTGATTGCTTTTTCCTGGCACCACACATGGGTTACCCTCGCATTTGGCAAGCCCAAGGTATCCCGGTTGGCCGTCAGGTAATCGCTCACTGCAGGATAACCCAGCGACGAAATCTCCTCTCCATCAAAGGTCCCATTGATAATGGCAGACCAGGAATAGGGATGGGCATTGCCCGGACTCATACCGATTATTCCGATTTTGATCATTTCTATATCAGGTTAACCAGCCCATTTTATCCCAATGGGGCAGGTTGATGAATTCAGGTTGAGGATAGGCCAGTCTGCGGGCCAACTGGCGTTCGTCCTTGTTCAAATAGTGACCATTTGCTGCCTTTACAGCATGATCCAGGTAAGCCCCCTTATCTATGCCCACCAAAACAGCCGAAACTTCCGGAAATGACAAAGCGAATTTGATGGCCAGGGCAGGCAGGTCAAATTCACCGGCATTTGTCAACAAGCCGTATTTTTTGATGTGTGCCTCCACTGCAGCAAGTGGTGCAGGCAGGTCCCTTCCCCTGTCGCTCAACAAGCCCTTAAGCAATACCGATCTGATGATGATGCCCACCCCATTTTCTTTGGCTTGCACAAACAAATCAGCCTGGCGTTGGTCCATCAGGTTAAAGGGCAATTGGATAAGGTCCCAAACCCCGCTGTCAATAGCAGTGGCCGTTTCTTCTACGGAATAGGTAGAGACACCTATGGCCTTTACCATACCCTTTGCTTTAAGCTCTAGAAAGGTTTGGCCGATTTCTTCATGTCTCAGGATCTCTATATCTGCCTGGTGAAGCATATAAATATCCAGGTAATCGGTACGCAGACAGGCCAGGCTTTCTTCCAATGAAGCCAGTATTTTGTCTTTAATTTGCTTTGGTTCCGGTAGATTGCCTTGTTCATCCCTGAGGTGCCTGCATTTGGAAGCAAGTACTACCTGGTCTCTTTTGGATACAAAGGCTTTTCCGATGAGGGTTTCACTATTGCCGTACATACGGGCAGTGTCAAAAAAATTTATCCCCCGGTCCAAGGCATCATTTAACAATTTGATGGCCTCCCGCTCATTCAGCATGTCTTTGGCAGAATTAACCCCCAAGCCATAAGGCATCCCGATTTCCACCGCCCCAAATGCAATTTCGGATACTTCTATGCCGGTATTTCCCAAAGGCCTTTTGTTCATTGTTTTTGGGAGGGGTTATAATAATCAGGCCTGTTTTGAGCTTCCTTTGCATCCTTCACCTCGGCCAACAACTGTTTACAATATTGGGTAAGCCCTATTACATCCGCTCCCACACTTACAAATTGGTAGCCCATCTCATGTAACATGCCTAGCTGCTTCGTCCCTCCGGTGGTTCCTGCAAATTTCCCGTGTTTGGCGGCTGCGGCGGCCACCCTTTTCCTGGCCTCCTGAATTTTTGGGTGGTCCATGTCACCGGGTGCTCCTATGGCCTGACTGAAATCGCCAGGTCCGAAAAAAAGCATGTCGAAGCCACCCACCTGGGCGATGCCTTCCACTTCTTCCAACGCTTCAGGGTCTTCGATTTGAAGGATAATGAAGCGTTGCCGATTGGCATCTTTGAGGTATTGCTTGAAATCTGCTGCCGTGTAGGCCCCGTCGGCATTGCCTCCATCAATGGCCCGCATCCCCTGTGGATGGAACCGGGTCATCGCCACTACCTTTTCGGCATCTGCTACATTCATCACATGGGGCACCATGATCCCGCTGGCATCCAACTCCAGTGGTTTGACATAATCACTGTAACTGCCCCTGGGCACCCTTACCAGGGTGTCTTTGTTCTGGGATTTGGCTGCCCAAACCTGTGCCGTAAGGATGGACCAGTCATGGCCGATGTGCTCCTGGTCCAGCCAAATGCAATCGAATCCGGCAAGGGCGGCCATTTCCACCACCCGGGCATCTGCCAGGTTTACTTTAAAACAGGACACATTTTCGCCGGAGCGTAATTTTTGCAGCACCAGGCTGGATTTCATGGGAACAGTCATATCGGTTTTTACTTGATCAAATGTAAGGTAGTAGCCAGGCAGTAACTATTACTTTTATTTGGAAAGATGGTACTATTTTTCATGGTCTGTACGGACAAGTGAACCGCCTGAACACCAAATTAAATATAAAAAGAATGAGGGTGGGTGAGCAGCCTTCCAACGTGTCTTTCCGATTATCCGGTAGATACAAATATATCCACCTCAGCATCATTCCAGTTCTTGCTTCTTTCGTCATACACTTCAAAGTCAAAACCATAAGCTCTCTTGATTTCAGAACGCCAGATGTGCTCCCATGAACCGACCATACAATCGGGCATTTTCCCTTTGGCAACTATTTTAAGGTAATGCTGTTCTGGTACTTCAAGACTTTGTAGCTCCTGCGGCGTAACTGTTTGCGAAAGAACTTTACAGCCTATAAAGTAAGAAAAAGGTTGGGAATGATCCCCTTCATAATCAAAATAAACGGCATAGATTTTATCCTCCATTTTGTTAGGAATTTGACGAACATATTGGCCTTCTTCGAACTTCTGCCACAAATTGCCGCCATCCACCATTGACTTTCCATTTTTGTTGGTCGTCTTTTCAGGAAGTTGGAGGCCAAGAAGCTTAAATCCGGGAATTTTCATTTTTTCTCCTAATTTCATTGTGGTTTGTTAAATGAATTTTGCCAAAAATAAATAGCAATAGTACTTGCCACATAAAGAGTTTAATTACCAAATAAAGCATTGGGCTGGTTCCAGCGGATTTTCGCCACATAGACACTGCCATCGCTGCCGTGTTTTTCTACGCCCTCAGGCTGCATCCATTCAGACACGGTCACCCAGGTTTCATCCGGACTGACCGCTGTAACGCCGAAATTGCCCAGGCGGGCTCCTCTTTCCGGAACCAGTATCCGTTCGGTATTGCGGATCACCACCAGCTTTTCGGGATCCACCCTAGCCATAAAAAGCGGTGCCCTGTGCCGGAACACATGGTCATTCCCTGCTCCCCGCCGGGTATAAACAAGGTAAATGCCTTCGCTATGCGTCACCCAATGCTGCTGGGTATTGTAATTCCCCAGATCTGTTCCGTCATCAAACTTCCAGGACTTTATGGGCGCATAATGCAGGCCGTCATCACTTTGAGTGACAAATCCCTGTTTGTCATTCCGAATGGTGAGATAGTATTTGCCCTGAAAACGGGTCAGTGAGGGTTCATGTAGTCCCCTGCTATCATCGGCGATGGACAAATCATTGCCCTGCTCCAGAAAGCGAAGCTTTTTCCCATCAAAAGCACAGCGCGTTACCGTAACCTGGGAATTGCTTCCCGGAGGCATAAAATAAACGGGCAAAAGAATATTTCCATCCACTTCGTCCCAGCGCTGCACACAGCCGGCCCCTGCATTTTGAAATTTTTCATCGTCTCCCATATCCAATTTTTCCCAGTCGGACCATTGGTTTCCCTGGGGATCATAGGTAGAAAATGCGGTATGCCGGGGTCTTGGGTGGGCCACTTTCCAGTCCCTGGTATAGACAATGGTATGCCCGGTGCCCAATAAAGTGTTGCTTTTTTTATGCCAGGAGGGCCAGAAATCACTGGCCGCTACGGGGCGCTCCTCCCCTTCCAGCTGCTCGGTCCGTGGGGCCAACGGAGGAAGGGCTTGTGGATCGGTCCAACTTGCACCCCCATCCTCCGAATGCATGCCGAACATCCCCTTAAACACATCGCTTCCCGATAATTCCAGCGTATTGAGGGTCATCACGATTCTGGGCATCCCTGCTTTTCCAGCTCCGGGGACAATTCCCGCTCTTGGATGCACCCAGCACTTTTCCCCATCAAACAAGCGGGTAGGCGCCTTCAGGTCAAGCCGGTATTTCAAGGTGTCCTGGCCCGGAGATGACTTGCCTGGACCTCCAAAAAGGGCAAGGGGAGCGAAGCCTGAGAGGGTTACTCCTGCGATCAGGCCATCCTTTAGAAAGGCCCGTCTGCTATCGGATTCATTGGGATCCATAAGCTCAGTTATTTTGGTGAAAACGTTAAAATACATTATTTATCCGTTACCTGAAAGCCTGTTTTTGTAAGGGGCTATTTGGTAGCCTTTAAAGTAGTCCCCAGCTTTAGGTCAGCAGTTTGGACAAGATACCTTCAAATTTGATATTGCTCATATTGTGGATTTTTCAACGGTGGCTAAACACCAAATTGCCTCAAATGGTGGTCGGTATGTTTGTAGGCCAGAATACCAATTTGTTCTCTGGTCATTTTACCAAAAAAATCGTGGATAAAGGCTGGATTGTGAAATTGATCATAAGCCCGGATTAAGGCTATCCATTTTGTTTTTTCTGCTTCCAGATCCCCGGTCCCTTCATTTACCTTGAATTGAGAGGAGGTAGGGATATTTTTATCCAAGGGCTTTTCATCCTTTATCATGCTCCGCAAAGCCATTTTACCAAACAGTCTGCCCATCCATGCCTGCTTATAGACATGTTTGTCTTCGCCCAAAATCCAACCGTTCCAATAGGTATTGTGTTTCACCATCTGAAAAACATTCATTTTGCCCCATTGGGCTTTATGGCCTTTGCTTAAGGCCCTGATTCTTAACACCAGACCTTCCCGTACCTTATCATCAAAAATTGTGGTCAAATTTAAATCTTCCATACACCAGTACTTTATTTTTCTCAATTTGTTGCTGTAAAAAGGAGCTATTTATGGCCTTTTGTTTCAGTAGATCAACTTCTCTTTGTATCAGTTGCTCCCGTTGAAATTTTAGATTGAAATAGTTGTCGGGATAGGATAAAGGGGCATTGTCCTCAATATCCACCTTCAGATCAACATCACTTTCAGGTTTGAATGGATTGGTACAAAACTATGCCTGGGGATGGGTTTGCGTGTATATGTCCGCATCCCTCCCCCTGTTTTTATTGGTCAAATTAAGTGTTTCGGACAAAGAATCAAGCCCGAACGATTACTTTTTTATCCTTATCCACCTTTATTGCAATTTGGTAACGACACCGATTAGCAACCCTGGTAGTGAAAGTCGATTCCCGACCTCTGGTTTTTTAAGGAAAAGTGTTGTCGGAAGGGGTTTCACGCCGAGACCGCAACGAAGGCGCGGCGAACGCAGAAGAATGCAATGCCCGAATATATGTCCTCTAGCGGTTCAGTATATGCAAAGTACGCAGGTTGGAGAGATTCTCGTTCGGCTTTCGATGAAACTTATACGGGCAGAAACCTTTGATTTTGCTGATTTCTAGCCTATTTTCTATCTAATTTTGTTGTGCCTTCGTGCTTTATTTTCCCCTTTGTATTATTCTTTCAATTTGAGATTTATTTTCAGGTAGGTAATTTGTGGCTACATCCCATATTATCTCATAATCAATCCCAAAATATTCATGTGATACTTTATTCCTGAGCAAGTACATTTCGTCCCAGGGAACATCTTCGTATTTGGACCTGATCTCTATGGGTAAATTTTTCGCAGCTTCTCCCATAACTTCGAAAGTTCGGATTACCGCATCTACCGTTTTATAGTCTTTTTTGAATTCATTGAAGGAAAGTCCATCTATATATTCAGCAATACGATCCATCGAGGTAATTATATCCTCAAGATACATTTGGTAATTGCGATTCCTTTTTTTCATTTAGACATAGTTAATCTTTTTATAGATGCTATCTCTAATTTGATCTTTAATCGCATTCTTTGTAACCAAATCTATTTTCCGTTTAAAAATTTTCTCCAGGTATATTTCCAATGTGAAAAATTTCCATCCAATTGGCCTCTCCAATTCTACAATTAAGTCAATATCACTATCTTCATCAAAGGAATCATCCGCAAATGATCCAAAAAGACCTATCTCTTTCACGGCAAAATCTCTTTGAAGGGTAGGCTTAAGATCCCGTAACTTTAATAATATTTCACCTTTTGACATCATAAATCAAAGATAATAAATTGTATCAAGTTTAGCGATTTGATTTTTTCAGCATGCGGCACAACATCTGTAGGAAGCTATATCTTGAATGGGGACTTGCGTGTATAGGTACTAGGTCCACCATCCCCCCTATTATCATTGGTCAAATTAAGGATTTCGTATAAAAAATCAAGAGCGACCGGGTATTTTTTTGATACCGGGTCTGCACCTATGGCTATTTGGTAAGTAAACCTACTGGCTATCCTATTTACTTTGTATTCTTAACATCTTATTTCCTCCTTTTTGAAATTCATAGCTAACAGATTCAATGCTGCAGCTATAGCCAGTTCCAAATTCCTCCAGGATGCCATCTAAAACTTCGGATTTTTTTGCATTCAGATTTAACAAGGGAAAAACCCTTATTTCTTTACAGATTCTCAACATTTCTGCCATAGATTTTATATGAAATTCAATCCCAAGTTTTGAGTACAGGATTAAAAAATGAGAACTCAACCCCAGGTCAAAGGTATGCGCTTTAAAACCTGTCGTTTCAGGCAGCTCATGAGGTACATACCGATGTTGATTTTTTCCCAATTCAAAATCAGCAATAAAATCTGACATGGCACGCATCCTAATGTATTCCAGTTCCTCCAAATCTTTTATCGAAGTCCAAACAAAATTATTTTGATTTTCTCTCATTTGCTTCATGACGTTATCCTTTGCTAATACAATCTGCCTATTCAATTCATCTTTCGAGAATTGATAAATTGGGTCAAGCGAAGTAACCGTCTTGTTTTGTTGTGTCATTTCGTAATTAAAACTCGCTGGACCGTCCCCAAAACTTATTATCTTTTTATCAAGGTCAGGGCCTGTTAAGTTAAACATGCTTTTATACTCCGCTAATGATCGCCCCCAGGGAACTGTATTTTTTAATTCAAATGCCATTGTTTTTACTTTATACCTTCGTAAACACTGAAATTGAATTATTTCTAATTCATGCGGATGCAGTTAAACCCTATTTCCCAGAGCCACCTAAGCTAATCAAATTAATCCATAGGCTAGACTCCTGATTCCTGATTTCGAATCCAATGATTTTCTATTTTCTGTTCTGAAACAATTCTCGCAAGAGTCCCGGTTCCGCAGCCCAAAGCTAAAACATTAATGTTTTTTTGATTGGCTATCAAAAGGATAGCGTCAAATAAACCGTTAATCCTATTGGTCTTAAACCAACCTGGAAAAGCCGCTTTTCGCTACCTCCTCGTCCCGTAAATTGCGGTAACTGCCTGTGGACAGGCTTTCTGAAAGTGCAGAAAACACCTTGTCCAAAGCGAGCCCATATTTTTCTACCTCCACTTCCCCATGGGCAAGGCTGGGGTAAAAGGCCGTGCCCGCCAAAAAGCCCTGGGCCAACATCATTCGGGTAAACAAGGTACGCAGGCGCTCTCCATCCGGATGAACAAATCGAAAGCCAGCCAGGCAAGGAAAGCCGGTGACTTCGATGGGCAATCCCCATTTTTGGCCCAGCTCCCTCCACAGCTGCTGAACCTTGCCACCTGTTTCGGCCAGGCGGCCGGGAAGATCGTGTTTTTTCATTTCTCCCAGCGTGGCCACAGCCGCCACGGGACCAATGCTTTCACTCCAGTAGGTACTGCTGATAAAGGATCGATGTGCGCCCTCCATGGCCCATTTCCCTCCGATCACGGCTCCAATGGGAAAGCCATTGCCCAGAGCTTTGGCAAAAATCGCCATGTCGGGATCCACCCTGTACCGCAGGTGAAGTCCGCCCAGGTGCATCCTCCATCCGGCGGTGATTTCATCAAAGATCAAGACAATCCCCAACCGCTGCGTCTCCTCCCGGATCAGCTCCAAAAATCCGGGAAGGGGATCCTGATTCCTTGCCGGCTCCATCACCACTGCCGCCAGTTGCTGCCCATGGGTTTTGATCAATTGCCTAAACCCATCCACATCATTGTAGCGAAATGTGAAGGCGGTGCCTCGTAATTCTTCCGGTACACCAGCCGGTTCCAGGCCCGGTAGTAAGTGGCCTTTCAAGGCATCTGAGGTCCCCAGGTTGGCCGCCAGGTACCAATCCTGCCAGCCATGGTAGCCACAAATCCCCACAATAGACCTGCCCGTAGTCGCCCGGGCAATGCGTACCGCCACAGCACAGGCTTCCCCTCCGCCACGGGCCATCCTGACCTGATCGGCCCAGGGATGTAGCACACAAAGTTCATCCGCCAATGCCAGCTCCTCGGGTGGATTCAGGGAACTCATATTGCCCATCCTGATGCACCGCATGACCGCCTCATTCACCGCCGGATGGGCATAGCCCAGCAGGCAGGAACCCACCGCATGGGTGGAAAAGTCATAATAATGGTTGCCGTCCAGGTCCCAGACCTCACAACCCCGGGCTTCACGGAAATAAGGGGGCCAATGCCCGGGCGCCAGGTTTTCCGGCCGCTTGCTGAGCAGGTGAACCCCTCCGGGAATCCGGCTTTTGGCCCGACGGTAAAGTTCCTGGTTCTCCGCCTGCTTTTCTTCTGCGCATCCGAGCAGGCGCATGCCATTATTACAGAAAATTTGTTCCCGGTCGTTTTTGTTCAGCCCCATCCATTCACAGGCCTGTTTCAATGCCCTGAGGGATTCGATACCTACCAGGCTGGGCTCCGCCCATGCCTGCTTCCAGTCACAGGACTGCTGGTCCAGCCAGATAAACCCATCACCCACCGTTACGGCTTTTCCCCGAAGGGAGGAAACCGGAAAATCACTTCCCCACAACAACCGGCCTGGGCCAAAATGGTGCAAAATCGACATCATGGCCTGGGGTTCACAGATTCCTGACATGTCAAACCAAACATTGGGCAGGTCCTTTAATGCCGAGATCCCGGCAGCATGGGGTCCATGGAAAGAACGGGCCACATGGGCAAGGACCAGTCGGATACCGGGATATTGCAAGCACATGCGGCGGATGGTTTCCCGATTGGAAGGATCCGTAATGGCCCGGTCTTTCATGATGTGCAACATGACCACCGCCTTCCGCTCATGCGCCCATTGCCACCAGTATTCCGGAAAAAATCCACTGATGGAGCTTTGGGGAGTAGGCTTTTCTCTGCTGTACACATGGTAAGGTTTTAGCCCTACCACCTGTGGATGCGCCAGGGTCTCTGCCAGGTCTTCCACCCGCATTTCGGGCCGCACCAATGCCAGCCCCCTGCTCCGGGGATCCTGGTCCAACTGCTCCCGGAGAAAAGCGTTCGATGCGTATATATCTGCCAAAGGAAGCGGTGCCGGGAAAAACAAGCCCCCCAGCAGCCTGGCTCCGGGAAAAAAGGGTTTCACCCCTGATGCCCATTCCGGAATGCCTACCGAGGCCGGACCACCCGTCCACAGGCCTGGTTCCTTCAGGTTCAGGTCTCCGGTCTGGTAAATATGGGCATGACTGTCCCATACCCTGTCCGGTAGAAAATCCGCAAGGTTTTCCACCATTTCCCTGTCCTTGGTGGAAAAGCTCCAGGAGTACCCCCCCTGATTCCTGTATTTGTCATCGCTCATTTGCCCATCGTTTCGCAGTTTAAAATCATCCATTATTTACCTAATTCCACCCTAATGAACCGGATACTTGTTTTATCCGGATGGGTGCCCTGGTAATAATAGGCCAGCAGTTGCCCGTTTCCCAAATCCATCAGTTGGGGATGTCCCATGGAAAAGCGGGACATTTCTGCCCAGGCTTCCTGCATTTTCATGTACCTGCTGTCCTGCATTTCCGAGAGCAATGTTTCCAGCCGCATGGCCTCATCAAAGGTCTTCCCTTCATCCCGGCTGATGTAGGCGTGAATTACCGGCATTTCCCTTCGGTCGATGGCCACCAGGGCCAACCGGCCTTCCTTTAAGGCCACCGGCCTCCCTGGCTGTCCGTAGATGCCGGTATCTTTGGGTTGGCTCCAACTTTTGCCTCCATCCCTGCTTTCCGCCCGGTGAATATTTTGGTATTGATTCTGCCTCCCATCAAAGGTCCAAAAGAAGTTGACCAGTGACTGCCCATCCGGAAGTACTGCCGGCCGCTGGTCCCAATAATACATGCCTGGTTCGCTTGTAACCAGACTCAGGCCGCCCCAGGAATTTCCGTTGTCCCTGGAAAACAGGCAAGCCGATCGGTGCAGCCAGGGTTTGGGATCATGGCGGAATTTATTGATTTCAAACTGGCAAATCAAGGTCCCATCGACCAGGGACATTGGGGGACCGGTCAAGGGCACCGGGCCTCCGGCACTTTCGGTATCCATCAGGCGGGGAGCGGACCAGTCCCTGCCCTCATTCTCACTGAAACTGTAAAAAATCCGCGTATCTTTCAGGCTTTCATTTTGGGGATCAAAAAAGGGTGCATCGGGCTCGGAAGCATCGACCCAATTAACGACCATCAACACCCGGCTACCACCCAGTGCGAGGAAATACAGGCTATGGGAATTGCCAGGGTGTCCTCCGATGGGCGGTAATGCCACCGGTTCAAATGGCGGCACCCAGGACCTGCCCCCATCATCTGACCAGGTCATCATGGCCTGCATCTGCTTACCATCTTTTTTCCTATCGGCTGCCCTGAATCCTGCCAGCCAGCGGCTGGAGGACAACACTTCCATGGCGGGAAAGGTAAGGCTTTTGAGGCCTGAGGCTTCCGGCAATCCACGCACATGTCCTTTTTCCAGAATTCGCATAGTGAAGGTCTATTATTTCTTTTCTGAAGAAGCCTTGAATATCGCTGCTTCCCGGCTGCGCTTGGCCATGGTCTCCGGGTTTCCCAGCACTTTTACATCCAGAAAACTAAAAAAGCTTCCCAAAACCATTCCCACCAAAAGGGATACCGGCATGATGAACAGCACTTCAATCCCCATAAACTTAAAGAAGGCAATGGCTACGGCCATGCCCACACTTCCTACTCCACCCCAAAAGGTACCCCGTGCGGTGGCAAAAGGAACAAAAAGGGCCATAAAAAACAGCACAAACAGGGGCGAAACAAATAAATTCACCACCTTGACAATCACATCGTACAAATTGCCCTCCACCCTGCTGATCAGAACGCTAAGCACCAGGGCAAAGACCCCGACAAAGAAGGAAAGATTGCGCACGCTGGACATTTGGTTTTTTGGGGCTTTGTAATTCTTGGTAAACCTTTTGATCAGGTCCTCTGAGATCACGGAAGAGGTACTGTTAAGGCCGGAGGAAAGACTGGACATGGCCGCTGCCAGAATACCGGCCGCCACCAATCCGGAAATGCCCACCGGCAAACCCACCAGGATAAATTTGGGAAACAGCTGGTCTGCATGGGTAGCCACCGATTCCCCCGGTCCCATATATTGGGGAAAGGCAATAAAATAGGCCAGTACCGCCAGACCCACCAGGCCCAGCAGGGTTTGCACTACAAAGGTGGTGATCAGGGAAACTCCAAATGTTTTTCTGGCCGTCTTTACATTTTCCGTCGCCAGAAAGCGCTGAATGGACATCTGGTCCGATCCGGAAGAGGCCACGTACCAGACAAAGGTAGTCAACAGGGCATTGCCAATGGTGAGGCGCTCCATGGCGTCCAGCCCAAATTTCAACTCCCCCCAATGTCCCAGCCACTCATCCGGAATCCAGGAGGTAAAGGAACCAAAGGTATAACTCACCACCAGAAGGGTAAGGATGGCTCCCCCCATCAACACCCCGGATTGGATCAGATCGGTAAAAACCACCGCTTTTAATCCTCCCAGGGTGGTATAAAATATGGTAATCCCCATCAGCAAGACACTGATAATCAGTGTATATTTGGGGTCAAAACCAAATATGGCTAGGATAGCGGTATGTACGGTGATAAAAATAATGGTACCCATCCAGAGGAACCTCAGGGACAGGAAAAAGAAAGTGGCCAGCAGCCGGATGCTAACCCCTAAATTGATTTCCAGTATTTCATAGGCACTGGTCACCCTCAGCTTCATAAATTTGGGAATCAAAAACCATCCCACCACATAATAGATCAATGGAAAGACCAGAATCCCAGAAAAGATTACCGGGCCATATTTCACCATTTCTCCGGGATAGGAAAGGTAACTCAAGGAACTTAACAGCGTCGCAAACAGCGACAGCCCGACGGCTATGGGGTTCATTTTGCCCCCACCCAAATAGTAGTCCTTTTCATTTTTGTTCTTTTTGGAAAAATAATAGCCAATGCCTACCATTCCTGCCAGGTAAAAAATCACCATCAGCCAGTCGGCCAAAGCCAGGGTATGCTCCTGCCGCCTGTCCAGGGTCAATATACTGTATGCCGCTGTAGCTCTGATGTCGGCATTCGCTTGACCTAAAGGGCCTGCATTTTCAGGTGCTACAGGCTCTTCCAGGGGATTTTTGTTTTCCAACAGGTCCTTAAGTACAGGTAAATCCCCTGCTTGTCCGGCCTTTCCCAAGGCGATGGCCATCTCCATGCGCTCCCCTTTATTCGGAGCGGTTTTGTAAGCCAGCAATTCCTCCCTGATGGAATGGAAGGTACTGGAATTTCTTTCATTTTCAAGGGCGTGGACAAAGGCTGCAGTCAACAGGTACACCCTTGCCATGGAATTATCGGACACTGCCAATGCTTCCCGGGCCAGTTCGTTCCAGGGTATCACCTTTTCTTCATTTCTGATGGAATAGGCCGCCTGCATGCGGAGCAGGTCATCCAGTTGCCTGTCCAATGCCAGGTCCATTAGTGCCGAAATATCATCTTCTCCCTGAAGGGTGCTCCATAGGGTGTACACATAAAGCGAATTGACGGGACCTTCCAAAACCTCTTTGGTTGCCCCGGGTGCCCATTCGTTCAGGTTATGGCCCAGTTTGGCCATGGTTTCGGCAGCATGAATCCGGTCCGCTCCCTGTCTGTCCTGAAAAGCCTTTACAATTTTATCAATATACTCCTTTTCTGAAGCCGGATCGGATTGGGCCAAAACCCGCCAAATACCTATCCGGTAAGGGGACTGGGATTCCCATTTGCTTTTTTCTTCCAGAAAAGTCTCCCGGACAGATTCCCGGTACCCGGACCAAATTTTATATTCCGCTGCATGTACCTTCACCCAAGATTCCTGGCTTTGCATCACCTGGTCCAATTCCTTCACCGCTTTTTCCCTCAACTCATCACTGACGGTGTTGTCTTTTTTGTCACAGCCAAAAAACAATAAAGTAAATAAGCAAAGCAGGCAGGAAAGGAATGGTTTTTTGTATTTCATCAGGTGCTTTGGTTCAATGATTTAACATAGGCTGCTTTGGCGACCACATCTTCTTTGGCCGATGTGCCGAAATAAATCAATCCCATGGCTTTTCGGCTTCTTTGGCTGCTGGTGTTTGGGCTGGCCCGGTGGATGGTCAACGCATGGTGTACCAGCAAATCCCCGGGCCTGGCGGGAAAAAACACCTCGTTTTCCAGGTCATCCGGAGTGCCAAAATCTGCAATCCCCTGTGAAAACCCCAGTGTTTGGGTGGGCGAATGGTCCCTCATTCCCTTTTTATGGGAGCCCCGGACATAACTTACCCAGCCGTTTTCCTGGTCCACTTCCTCCAGTGCCAGCCACATGGTAACCGCACTCATGGGCTCCAGCATAAAATAAAACCCGTCCTGATGGGGAGGAGTGGCTTTGCCTATTTTGGGAGGTTTGTTAAAGTACTCCAGGGTTTTACCAATGACTTTTTCTTCCAGTAAATGTTCAGCCAGCTTTGTAAAGGTGCTGTCAAAGAGGACCTCTGCAAAGAAGGGATCGTATAGCTGAAGGTCCTGCAGCATCTTCAGGGTAGTGGTATCTCCCTTCACCTCATATTTGACATGCTCGGAGGGCATTTTGGCAACTTTGGTATTCACCAGGTCCTTTAGCCTGGCGTTGATCTCCGCCACCTGGTCCTGCTTTAGAAACCCGGGTAAATGAACATACCCGTTTTCAACAAATGATTTTTTAACTTTCGAAGCATCCATTTTTACGGTCATTGTTTGTTGCTTTTATTATCACTACCGACATATTTTTTCCCCGGAGGCCATTTATCCCTATTCTTCATCCCCTTCCTTTGGAAAAGGGTACCTTTCCATCAGGGCTCTCATTTCCTTGCTGAATTCCAAAAAAGAATGTTCCAGTTTCTCCTTCCCGGAGGGAGAATGGGAATGGTATCCCTTGTCAGGTCCCCTTTCTCCCTTGATCATTTTATCAAAAAAACCGGGCACTTCCCTGGCATTGGACAGTTCGGGATTGAGGTCTTTCATGACGACCCCATATATGAACGTACCCATTAGATCCATGTACCGGCAATTTCCGGCAAAAGGAAGGTAATAACCCGGATCATTTCTGCAGGCCCGATCAATGTCTGTCACTTCCACGTACCCATTTTCTACCAGGTAAAAGGCTTCCCTGGCCATGGCAGCGATCAACCGGCTCCGGATTCCCTTACCCCCCATCAACAAGTAGGGATCTTTGCCCCATTTTTTACGGGCAAGGGTCATCAAAGCGGCTAGCATCTCACTATCCGTTTGCTGATTAGCGATTACTTCCAAAAATAAGGTTTCGTGTGCCGGATAGGTCCAGTTTACGCCCAGCAGCCTGGAGGGTGCCCGTACCTGGTTTTGCAGGTGCTCCAAAGGGATGCTTTCTGAATTAATGGCGATCAGGGCATCCTGGTCCGCCGCATGATCAATTTTCTTCAGGTAATTTTCTTTTTCTCCTGCCTTTTCGGATGTACCGGCCACCACGATCTGAAATCCCTTCAGGCTGGTAGGTTTGGCAAAATTTTCTTCCCAATCAAAGGTCCCCGATAGAGAAAGGCCGGAAATCTCCGACAGCCTATTTACCTCTTCGGTAGGATTCCTGGGAGAAAAGCATTTGACCTGATGCCCTGCCTGGAGGAGACAGCAAACCACGGAAGGTAACATTTTACCCTCACCCACCACTGCTACCTTACAATTGAGGTATTTCATTTTTCCTGACGGGTTAATACTTCTTTGGCCAGCCCGAGAGCCTGGTCTATTTCCGCTTCCGTATGTACTGCGCTGATGTACCAAAGCCCTCTTCCTATCACCCTTAAGCCCTTGTCATGCAAGGCAGCAATAAAGGATTTCAATTTCCCTTTATCAAAGCGGACCACATCCCGGAAATCTACCGCCCTTTCCATATCTGTAAATCCGGTATGCACCACCGGACCAATGCCCGATACCAACATTTGATGTCCGGTAGTTTTGGAAATCTCCCGGAGGCCCTGCCTCAGCCTCTCTCCCAGGGCAAACATCCTGGGATAAGGATCCTCCCTTTCCAGGATGCTAACCGTGGCCAGAGCCGCTGCCACGGTAGGGTTTCCGGTATTCATGGTACCTGCATGGATCACCCTGGCGGTGGCGATTTCTTCCATCCATTCCTTTTTGCCCACGATGGCGCTAATGGGGTAACCGCTTGCGATGGCTTTGGCAAAGACAGCCATATCCGGGGTAACTCCATAAAATGACTGTGCCCCACCCAGTCCCAACCTGAACCCGGTAATCACTTCATCAAAAATAAGGGCTATGCCATATCGGGTACACAGGTCTCTCAGTCCTTGAAGAAACCCTTCTTCAGGGGTAATACAGCCATTATTACACATCACAGGTTCCGTAATGATAGCAGCCAACTCCTGGTGGTGCTTAGCCACGTGTCGCTCAACCAAATCTAAATCGTTCCAGGGCAGGAGGAAACTTTCCTCTTTTGATCCCGGGGGTAAGCCCTGACTCCAGGGGTGCATTACAGGGCTTTCCCTGGAACCCATGGCCTCCGGTGATGGGGTAGAGATCCCGAAGCAAACGTTGTCCAACCAACCATGGTAATGGCCTTCAAACCTCAGGAACTTACTTTTTCCTGTCTTGGACCTGGCCACCCGCAGTGCAGTCTGTACTGCTTCCGACCCATCCAGGCAAAAACGCATCATTTCGGCAGCGGGAATGACTTTCTGCAGCTTTTCTGCCAATTCAATTTCCCTGGCATGCTGCCCGGCAAAAAGTTGACCCTGAAGGGATTCCTGATGGACTGCATCCAAAACTTCCGGATGGGAGTGCCCCAAAATCAATGGCCCCTGGCTCAGGGTAAAGTCCAGGTATTCATTGCCGTCCACGTCATAAACCTTACTACCCTTGCCATGGGTATAAAAAAGGGCATGAGGATGGTTGTACTTTCTGAATTCAGAAGATACTCCCGAAGCCAATACTTTTTTTGCCCTTTCCAGCCATGCTGCAGATTGTTGATAGTTGTATTCTTCCATAGGTCCTATGATTCTTTTTGTTTTTGACAGGCTGCGGCCATCCGGAATATTTCCCGGTTGAATGCTGCAAAGGATTTCTCCCAAGCCTTCCCCTCACCTTGTTTATATTGGTATAGCCCTTTACCATTATGTACTCCCCTGGCTTGTATTCTTACCATCTCCTGCATGCGTTCAGGCACCTCAGGTGAGTTTCCAAGCTGGGGAAAAATTCTTTTAAATGTTTCTCTGTAGTCAGCCAGGCCAAGTTGTTCCATCCGTTCAAATATACCCATAAAAGTCATCCAGGAACCTGCATCATAGCGGAATGCCTTATCGGCATCCTCAATGCTGGCCTCTCCCGATGACAGGAGGTGAAAAATTTCCCGGTACACGGCATACATCAAGCGGTTGGTTACAAATCCCCTGATGTCCTTTTGAAGAAATGTGGGCTCCTTGCCCCATAAATGAGCCAGCTCATACACCCAGTTTGCCAGGCCGTCATCCGTTTTCACCCCTTTGGTGATTTCCATAAAACGGGTAAGGTAGGCGGGTTCAGCCCAATGAATCCCCAGAAAACGTCTGGGATTAGGGACCAATTCCTGAAGAAGGCTCACAGGAATGGCCGATGTATTGCTCGATATCACCGTGTTTTCACTGGTATGTTCAATGATTTTCCGGTATATTTTTGCTTTGATAGTTTGATTTTCTACCACACATTCCTGTACCAATTGGCAATTTTCGAGAATGCTATAATCTTCAGAAAAATGAATGTGCCGATAATATTCCGAAATAGGGGTATTCAGTAAACCGCTTTCTTCTGCATGCTTCAAAAGATGAAAGGTGGTTCTCTTTGCTCCTTCCAGTTCGTCTTTTATGGGTGCCACTGCCTTTACAGGATGGCCGGCAATACATAAGGCGACGGCTATACTGCTTCCCATCAATCCCAACCCTACTACGCCAGTATCAATTTCGGGCAAATCTATTGCATTTATCATCAATTACAGTTCATTGATTTAAAAATATTTATTCCATTAAAATAAAACATAAGTGCGCTTCCCTCACAATCAAAATTATCAGGATCAGGTAAAAATTACTATTCATATTATGTAGAATTATGGTACTATTTTTCAACGCCCTGCCGGGTTTCCAACACTCATTTTGGAAATCAGTGCCGATTGCTCCTTTGGCATAGCCGATCCTGCTTGCACCTGATTTATAATGTAATCAACTCATAATCAATCCAAAATAGGACTTAACGCCTTAAATTATCAAGCTAGATTAATCTTATGCTTGTAAAAGAAAGTAGGGTAAAAATCTCAGGACAACTGTTACTATTATTTATATTTATGATACTATTTTTCATTTGACCTGCCAATCACTTTTATGTTTTCGTACTTTAAATTATATTAATAGGAAAAAGGAGGACCCTATGAAATCGATAGAAGTAAGGCTACCACAGGATTTTGATAAATCCTTCATCGTATTTAAAGAAAAAGGCCAGTATTTTCCTTGCCCCTGGCATTATCATCCCGAATATGAGTTGGTTTTGGTACTCAAGAGCCGGGGAAGAAGGATGGTAGGGGATCATATTGGTTATTTCCAGGAAGGAGACCTGGTTTGCATGGGCCCCTATCTCCCCCATGTTTGGGTAAATGAATCCGAGTTTGTAAAAGGAAAATCCGACTATGATGCCGAAGCCATTGTGATCCATTTCCAGGAGGATTTCCTTGGAGAAGATTTTCTGAAAATACCGGAAATGGAAACCCTCAAAAATTTCCTTAAACTGTCCAAAAGGGGCATGGCCCTTAAAGGAAAAACAAGGGAACAAATCAATGCACTGATGGAAGGCATGATACACATGAATGGCATTCAGCGACTTTCGAGTCTGTTTTCCATCTTTGATATCCTCTCGCAAACCAAAGAATATGAGCTACTGGCCAGTCCCGGCTTCCTGGATCAGGTAGAGATACAAGGCTCCGACCGCCTGGACAAGATAAAAGCGTATATACACAAAAATTTCGATAGGGACATTTCCTTACCAGAAGTGGCTTCCATGGCCAATATGGCGGTAACCACCTTTTGCAATTTTTTCAAGGAGCAATACCGGATTACTTTTGTGGAATACCTGCATACGGTGAGGCTTGGCCATGCCTGCAAGATGCTTTCCGAAACCGACATGAATATCGTAGAAGTAGCCTTCGAGTGTGGTTTTAACAACCTGGCCAATTTCAACCGGCAATTCAAAAAATACAAGAAAATGACCCCCACGCATTTCAGAAAGATGGTGAATATTCAAGAGGTGGCGTGATGGTTTTGACTGGGGATTGGGGGAAGAGATTAAGGGGGAAAAGATTGAAAGAGATTGAAGGAGATTGAAGGGTGACGGTACTGAGGGAACGAGATTGGTACTGGAAAGGGTAAGATATTTAAAAGACTTAAAATAAAAACCTGCTGTCCTCCGAGAACAAAAACCGATTAAACAATTCAATAAGATAGGACAAAAAAAGGTGAGAAGCTTATTGGAGCTGTCCCACCTTTTTTGTTATTGTTTCGACTAATGAATTAAAAATTAAGCAAGTCAAGAGTATTTTTTTTCAGGCAATCTACGATAGACCCACTTTTATCTCTGGCCCAAATACCCTCGTACCTATTGGCATAATCGTTTTAAACTAATAAATACACCTAAAATTCTATGACGGTACCAGCAATATGCCGGGTGCCGTTGTCAATATTAAAATAATAGGTTATCAAGGCATGGTGATCGTCCAACACCACTGCCCAGGGATAACCGATGTCCCCGTTGCCACCATCTTCTCTCAGGACAATTTCCTCGGCAGTGGCGAAATCCGTACATTCTGCATTTAAAATTCTGGCCCTGATCCCATAAGGTTGGTGGCGGTATCCATAGACCAGAAGCACCCGGTCATCCGGCAACCTGGTTGCCTGGAGGGGATGGCCCTGAAATCCCATAGACTGCCATTGTCCAAAGCTTTTCCCACCGTCGGTAGACCTTGCGATAACGGCCTGGTCTTCGTAGTTGGCGGTACGGATAAAGGCCACCAAATCCCCTTTGGGGGTTTCATAGATGGAAGTTTCATTGAAAATCACTTCTTCGTCTTTGGCAACAGTGGACAAATGTTCCCAGTTTTTTCCCTTATCATCAGAAACCAGCAGGTAATTGGATGTTCGCCGGGGACTTAACCGGTCATTGGCGGCAACCACCCAATAGATTCGTCCATTTTTCCCTTCGTACATGGCTCCCCTGTTGTAAGCGGGAATGGGATTTCCCATGGGATTAACATGGACTTCCGGCTCGATGTGTGGTGGATAAATGGGTCCGGCCCATTTGTTTCCGCCATCTATGGAACGTAGCAGGTAACCGCCCAAAAACACAGACCCGTTGCGATTTTGAAAGTGGGGTTCGGGAATGTTCTCCAGGCCATCCTCATTCAAAAATGCCCACCCATAACTGGCGCAAAGTAGCGTCCCATCACGAAGCTGAAGCAAGCAGGGGTCCTGTGAGCCTCCAAAATCATGGGCATAAAGCAGATCCGGCTCCCCTTCCCAGGTAATACCGTCTTTGGAAGTCATGCTTACCAAATAACTGTTGGGATCCACATGGCTGTTGCCCTTTTCTCCGAAGACGACTCGCCTATCCGGTGCCCGGCGAAAGGAAAGGAGAAATTCTCCGTCTGGTTTTTTTACAATGGATGGAAATGAAGAATAATAGTTAACATCTTTATAAAAGATGATGTCCTTAACTTTTGCGAATGTGTGCTTACTACTGTCTGGAGGAAATGTCAGGGTGCGAGCAGAAGCAGAAACGGTTAATATAAAGACGATTAAGCAAATCAATGTTGGAATTCGGTTCATTTGGAAAGTTTATTTAAGGTGATTGACAGGAATTTTTGCCAAATAAATATTTGTTTTTTCTTCATGTGATGAATAGTACAATACCCAAAGCTCATTTTTATGAAATACCATTCCTGGGTAACTGGTATCGCCTCCGCTAGGGAGATAAATAGACCGTTTTACTGCTCCTTTGGTGTTGGCAAGAAACAATCCGGTTTTCCTGGCGGAATTATCCCGGTAATCCCGCGAGCCAATGACGATGTTTTCATCGTCCAGAAACAAAAAATTGGGTCCGCCCAATCTGATGGGTAATTTGTGGTATTCCCACTCTTTATATGGAAATTTGCTGCTAGCCAACATCCCCATGGTATCCCCAGCCTCTCTTCTTACCAAAACATGCATTTTTCCATCCTTATCAAACCGTGTGGTGGCTTCATTCGGCCGGTCTGTTATTTCAAGGGGAGCAACCAGGGAATAGTGTTTACCATCCTGAGTTTTTAACAAATGGGTTTCCCATTCTTCTCCTTTAATCTGATAAATGACACCGTATCCAGTACCTTCATGCCAGGTCAGGCTCCATATCCAGTCCAGAGTGGGGGTGATATCCATGGTGGTTTTTTCCAAAGAAGAGAAATTTATTCCTTTTTTATCAGAAAATGAGACCATCGGATAAAGCTCCTGGTATCCATTTTCATAAATCCCCACTGCGGTCAAAACCATGATTTTACCTTCCGGAGTTACAGATAACCTGGCTTCTCTCACGTCCATATCATCCCTTTCAAGCAACCCGACAGGCTCCCATGTCTCACCGTCTTTTGAACGTATGATCCTCACCTGCCCACTATTATCCGGCATATGGTTGTTTCCTTCTCTGACTGATGCATAAAAATAATTTTTAAAGCGAATTAGGTCTGGAAAAGCATTGTGAGGTGCCTTGTCCCAAACTCTTTCTGCTTTTACAGGTTCGGTTATTTGTTGTCCTTTTACTAAAACCGGGCAAAAGGTAAAAATGCATAGGAGCAGAAGACATAATTGAATTACGTTTTTCATTGATTATTATTTTTATAGGATAAATTCGGGAAGGTCTCTTTTTCCTCGTTCCCTTACTTTCTTTACTTCTGAAAAGGGAATTCCTAAATAAGGCCACTTAAGCGCTGTACCTATATCCAGCCATCCCCCAATGGCCGCTAGAAATTTGTCCAATGCAGCACTGGAATACCCTTTTTCGGTGGAATAGGGAAGTATATATTTTCCCAAAAATTCATTGATCCTAATTTCAAGGTCCAAAGCCTTTTCCATATCGTTCACCATCATATGATACCACTTCTGGGCCATATCTGGATTCAAACAAGCCATATTGGAATAAGAACCATGCGCTCCCATGGACAGTCCAGAGGCCAGCCTATGGCCCGGTACGAATATGGAAATCTTTAACATTAAATCAGCCATCTCAGTATACCATTCCTCCTCCCCTCCCAAGACCTTACAACCCACCACAGGCAAACCTTCTGATAAAAGAACCCTATAATCCTCGGGAACCAATTGTTTTTTAGCATGTGGCGGATTATACAACACAAGGCCAATGGGGGAAGCTGCCAGAGCCATCCTTTCCAAAAACAGCAAGAGTTCCTTTTGGGAGGGTGGAAACCAGTCTGGAAGAATGATCTGAATAGCAGAAGGATCATGACCTTTTGCCATCCTAATCCGATCAAGGCAAATCAAAGCGTCCATATGGCTGCAGCCAATCTGAAATGGAAGCTTTGCCTGTTCACATTTCTCCGCCAATAACGTACTGATCGCGTTAAACTCTGTTGCTGTCTGGCTATAAAATTCCCCTGCTGTGCCATTGGTATAAATACCATTTACTCCTGATTGTATCAAATGGTCTATTTCTTCCTCCAACAGGTTATAATCAATGCTTTGATCAGGTAAAATAGGCAACAATAAAGTGGCCCATGTCCCGAATATTTCATTTGACTTCAGTGGATCCATATTTTTGAGTTAAGGCCTTTTCCAAATAACAGTCCCCATGTGGTAACGGTCATGCACGGCATTCCCATTGGAGTAATAAGCCGTCATGATGCTACCATCCGGAAGTTGAACACTGGACGGATACCCACAATCGCTGCTTTTCAGGTCGTCCACTACCAGGAACTCTTCTGACCAGGTTCTACCCTGATCCGAGCTGAATTTAACCGCTACTCCAAACTCTCCCGGGATTCTGTTTCCGTAAGTCAAAAGCAGGTCTCCATTGTCCATGGTAGTGATATGCCCCGGGTGCTGCCTTTCCTCTGTCAATTGTTGAAGATATTTCCAACTCTCCCCATCATCGTCACTGATAAATAAATCCATGGCTGCTCCTGCCTTCCACCTTCTGGCAGCGGCTATCCAGGTTTTAGGGCCTGTTTGGTAAAATGCCGTTTCATTATGCCCGCCTGCAAAGGCTGTGGGACCGCTGGCATCGCTAAGATGGGATATCCAGTTCCAGGATTTACCCTGGTCATCACTTCTAAATAGGGATACCTTATTGATTTCCTTATCCAGGGATTGGGCGTAGGCCAGCACCCTGAGGCTGCCATCCTGCGCAGGTAATATATCCCCAAAGGGAATGAATTCCGTCATGCCAGCCTCTGCTTCAGGAAAGCCACTTTTATAGGTTTTCCATTTCTTTCCCCCATCTCCCGAGATGGATACCCAGGCCCTCAGCACCCCTACTAAATCCATGGGGGCATCAAGGGTTTCTCCGGGTTTCAATTCCCAGCCTGAGGCCACTACCACCAATTCATCATTCTGATTGGAACCAGCCGCTACATTCATTCGGTTGGTACCTTTGTCGTGAGCCGCAGGAACCCCTGTTTTTTCCCAAAACAATCCACCATCTTTGGTAGACCAAACTTCTACACTTCCCTCCCTCCGGGCATGGCTGGGCTGGTTGAATATACTGGCATGGATGCTACCATCATCCAGTTTTGTCAAATTGGGCCAGGCGCAAACGTTGTCAATGGACACCAATCGTTGAAGAACTTCCACGGTTTTCTTATCTTTTGGCAGGGTCGCCTTCTTTTTTTCTACGGTCGGCTGCATCAGCAGGTAACCGATGGCCATAGAGGCAGTAATTAACCAACTATACATCTTCTGTTATTTATTTTTATTTTTAAAAACCAGGGTTTTGCTCCACCAGCGGTTCCTGACTCAACACGGTATTGGAAATGGGAAATAGCAATAAATGGTCTTCGCCTTCCCTATCCTGAAGGGCGGGTACCAATTCGAATGCTTTCCCGAACCGAACCAGATCCCACCATCTTTTACCTTCATGCAACAATTCCAGCAGGCGTTCTTTAAGAATGGCCTCATCGTTGGCCTCATTCCCCTGATCCACAAATTCCCTACCTGGGAACTGATCCCCATAAGCCCTTTGCCTGATTTGGTTGATCTCTGCAGCAGGATCCATCCCCAACGCATTCTTGGCTTCAGCTTTCATCAACAGAACGTCGGCATAACGGTACAAAATCGGATCGCTCAGGAATACCCGATTCCCACCAATGATGGTTCCCTGGAATTTCTGCTGTATATTGGTCAGGTATTCCCTGCCCCCGTTTTCGTTGATGGTGTAAATTTCAAAAAAGGAGGCATCTCTTCGGGCATCCTCTGCTTCAAATTGATTTCGTACCAGGTCGGAAGTAACCATCAGTCCCTGCCCTCCCCCTATAGGGAAAATTTTGTCCCGGGTTTCCTGATCTATATTGCTGGGTGCGGCTGCTCCAATGATCCACATGAACCACAAATAATTTCCCGGTTCCAAATCCTGGTGTCGGATGCTTAGGAGAATTTCCCTGTTTCCTTTGTTTTCGAAGTCAAAAACATCCTGAAAATCATCCAATAGTCCCACATCTGCCTGATCTACTTCCTCCAAAGCAGCTAATGCAGTCTGGAAGTCCTCCGTTCCTCCCTCCAATTGCCTGGCGGTCCAAAGGTAAACTTCTCCTTTCAATGCATTTGTTGCCGGCCTGGACCATACAGACCTTCCAATGGTAAATCCATTGTCAGGGAATAATTGAAGGGCCTCTTCTATATCCTGTTTGATCAATTGAAACACCTGTGACTGTGGAGATCTTTCCCTTTGGGTAACATCCGCTCCAAATCCCTCGGTAGGTTCTTCTCTGATAATCAGGTCTCCCCAGGTACGGGTCATTACAAAATAGACATAGGCCCGCATGGCATGCGCCTGGGCAAGCATCAGGTTTTTTCTGGATTCGTTGGAAAAAGTAATATCAGGAACGTATTTCAAGATAAGATTTGCCGTATTGATGACGCGGTAAAACCCGCTCCAGTCAGGATGACCAGGAGTATCCGCATTCATTTGATTTCGGTGCAGGATAAAGACCCCTTCTCCGAAAAGTCCCGGAGACAATACCTCACTGCGGTGTTCTCCCAATTGGTGCAGGCCCTGAGCAAGGCTTCTTAATTCCACATACATGCCCATCAATGCTCCTTCCGCGTCATTTTCACTCTGCCAGAATGAATTGGTGGTAATGACACTGGTAGGATTTACTTCAAGTGTTTCTGTACATGCCCACCCCATCATCAGGGAAAGGGTAATGGCAAAGTATTTTTTTATTCCTTTCATGGCTCTCAATGATTTGATTAAAACGTAATATTGGCTCCGAAAATAAAGTTTTTAGGTATGGCATAGCGACCATCATCCCTACCACCTTCTTCCGGGTTCAGACCCTTGTAGCGAGTGAAGTAATGCAAATTATTGCCGGTGACATTAAATCTAAGACCATTGATTTTTATCCGGTCAAGCAAGGCACGAGGGACGGTATAACTAATCGTTAATTCTCTGACAGCCAGAAAGTCCCCAGACTCAAAAAATACTGAGTTGCCAGAGGTCGCCGTTCCATTAAAGTTGTTTCGCTGTATCCGTTCACCTCCCCAGTAAAACCGGGAATATTCGGCAATGTCTCCCTGTTCTTTCCAGGAATTATCCACCTTGTCCTGGGTCATATTGTTGTCAGCAAATAAATTGGTGTCAATAAACATTTTGGCCCAATTGAAAATGGTATGCCCGGTGGTATAATCCAACCGGAGATAAAGGTTCAGGTTGCCATAGCTGATGGAATTGGTAATTCCTCCTGTCCAGACCGGAAACTCCTGCCCCATGTAAACCTGGTCCCGGCTATCAATGATTCCATTGCCATCCAGGTCCTGCCAGTTGGAATCCCCTCCGTATTTGGTTTTATCAGCGGATACGATGTAATTATCTGTTGGCGCATTACTTGCTTCCTCGTCGGTGGCGTAGATGCTCAACTGGTTTCTACTATACATTTCTCCAAGCCTTCCGCCTTCCTGAAGCCCTCCTTTCCATACATAATCTTCCTGAGAGGGATCCCATACCAAAACCCCTCCAACCCGGTTATTCTCCACCCCATTGGGCGGAAGCCTGAGGATCTTGTTTCTTACTTTGGATGCATTTAGCGATAAATCCCAGGTAACCGGACTGCCCTCCGGCAAGAGACTGGCTCCCATTTCCAGCTCAAACCCCCTGTTTTCCAGGCTGCCTAAATTGGTCAATACACTGGAAAACCCTGTGGATTGAGGGAGGGGCAGACTGGTGATCAAATTGTCTGTCACCCTTTTGTACACATCGACGATAAAGTTCAACCTTTGATTAAACAAACTGAAATCCGCACCAATATCTATCGTTCGTGATTGTTCCCACTGCAGGTTGGGATTGGGTATAACTGTGTTTTGAATAGCAGAGATCCCTGCATATCTGGTTCCAACACCATAAGCTCCCTGAGCGGAGAAATCACCCAATCCACCGATATTACCATTTTCACCATAACTTGCCCTTAGCTTCATCCTTAAAAGATTTTCAGGTAAGGCATTTTGCCAGAAGTCCTCCCGATGAAGGTTCCAACCCGCAGAAATACCAGGGAAAAAACCCCATTTGTTATCTGCTCCCAGGTTGGAAGCACCGTCGTACCGCATATTAAGAGACAGTAAGTATTTCTGGCCCAGGTCATAATTTACCCGTGCAAAATACCCTAGGATCACCTGATCCGTAATGCTGCTGTTTACTCCTGTGGGTTCGGTGGCCGCATTGAGGGTGGGGATCAAATCCGTAGAAGCCCCTCTTCCGGAAGCACTTAAGGTGGCTATATTACGGTCATAATAGGCAAAGCCCAGTTTAGCATCCAGGTTATGATTTTCACCAAAAGTCTTCCCGTAGGAAAACACGAAGTCGGCCTGGTTTTGCCTCCATTGATAATTGGAGGCACTGGCATTTCGGGTGTCCACAAAGTTCAAAGGCCCGTTTAAAAATCCTGGCTGAAAATTGTAGCTGTCATTGTTGACATTGTACATGAACAATTGCGGGTCGAAAGACAGGCCTGGCAAGATGTCCCAATGCGCTCCAACCGTAAAAGTTGATTTTTCCGCCGTACTCTCAGCTACGCGGTTGTTGAGAAAATACAGGGGATTTCCAATATTGGCTGCTGTACCCGGTGCCAGGGTGCCGTCCTCAAAGTAAATCTTGGCTGTAGGAGCCAGACCCGCTGAGCGGTAGAAAGTAACAGCTGTGGATTGACCGGTGGTATTGGTAGTATTATAGGTATAGAGGACCCTGCCAAATACACTTAAATTATCCTTTACTTTTAATTCCCCATTTAAATTGAAAGTCAGCCGGTCGTAAGCGGTAGTGACTACTGTTCCCTCATTGGACAGGTAACCCAGACCAGCATTAAAAGTAGCTTTTTCGGTACCTCCCTGAATCCCCACATGGTGGTTATGGGAAACACCCGTTTGGTAGATCAGGGATTGAATGTCATTGTCCTGAAATAGGAGGGTTCTGGATGGGTCTACCGGGTCCGGCATGCTTTCCCATCCCTCGTTTAGCTTGTACTCATTTTGCGGTGTAAGGTATTGGGTAGTAAATGCAGTGTTATTACTCAAGTCATTCCCTGTTCCAAATCCATTTGGCAGGCCTAACCTAACGGTTTCATCCGGAAATTTATCAGGTCTGATATGGCCCAACCTGAACATGGTAAGGTAATCTCTGGCATTGGCCATTTCGTAAAGTTTACCAGGTTCTGATAAGGTGAGGTCATATCGGTAGGTGATCTTAGATTCGCCTGATCTCCCGGTTTTTGTGGTGATGATTACAACCCCATTGGATCCCCGGGCCCCATAAATGGAAGTGGCTGCGGCATCTTTTAATACCTGCATCGAAGCAATATCATCTGCTGAAATGTCATTCATGTCAGGTCTGATTACGCCGTCAACAATAAACAATGGAGCAGCTCCATTGGGATTATTGATGGATGTGCCTCCTCTGACTATGATTCTGGGCGCAGCTCCGGGTTGTCCAGAAGTACTTTGTACCCTCACTCCGGAAACTGATCCTTGAAGGGCCGATGCGGCATTGGGAAAAGGAACACTTTCCAGAACCTTTTCGTCTACCTTAGTGATGGAGGTGGTGAGGGTTTCCCTGGATTGTTCCCCATACCCTATCACCACCACTTCCTCCATATCGGCCAGGGAAGGAAATAAAACCAGGTCAAGGGTATTGCTATTTCCTACTTCTACTTCCTTGGTCGCGTAACCAATAAAGGAAAACACAAGTGTATTACTTCCTTCGGGAATATTGATGGCATAACTTCCGTCGATATCAGTGATGGTACCAACGGATGTACCTTTAACCAAAACATTTACTCCAGGGATGGTTTCTCCGGAATCATCGGAAACGTTTCCCCTCACTTGTCTGCTGGTTTGGGAAAAAACCTGCGGAGCAGTGGTCAGCATTACGGCCAAAATGGTGACCAAACAGCCAAATTGCCGCAGTAGTAGTATGAATATCTTCATGGGATAATAATTAAAATGACACATTAACATTTACCTACCAAAGATATTATCAGATACATTTCTACTCTTCTACTTTTTTTTTGAATAGCGATACGATATTACCGTAACATTTTGTCCGGAAAGCATGAGGGAAAATTAATTGGTGTATGGTAATTCCCGGCCATACTTTTAGAATGCCCTTATGACCAGGCCATGGCAAATTTGGCCAATAAGCCATGCACGACTACTGAGAGCATGTTTACCCTAACCACCAATGCCAGTAAACGCCCAGCTTCCGGAAAGTCCTTCTTATCTAAAGTGAAAAACCAATAAAAAAGCGAGCCGATGCCTCGGGTTATTTCTAATATCGGTCGAAATGCGTTTGTATCCCTTCCGGTTACGGACAAAATGATCGTGGAAACGTGAATGCCAACCGTTTGCCAAAAAAAATACCGGCAAGAAAACCCTGCCGGTAGATACTATTTTTCGGAATTCGGGCACCTTAACGCCGCTTCATATTTCCGCTCATGGCGCCCAAGGCTTTTTGGGCACCGCCCATTTTGTTCATCTGTTTCATCATTTTTCGCATGTCGGCAAATTGCTTCATCAGGTTATTGACCTCCTGAATGCTGCGTCCACTGCCCTGCGCAAGGCGTTTTCTACGGCTGCCGTCGATCAGGGCGGGATTGCCGCGTTCCTGCGGGGTCATGCTTCGGATGATCGCTTCAATGGGGATAAAGGATTCGTCGTCTATATCCAGTCCCTTAATGGCTTTCCCCATGCCCGGGATCATTCCCAGCAGGTCCTTGATGTTGCCCATCTTTTTGATCTGCTCCAGTTGGGAAAGAAAATCGTCAAAGTCAAACTGGTTTTTCCGAATTTTGGCATTCAGCCGCTTAGCTTCGTCTTCATCGAAGGATTGTTGTGCTTTTTCTACCAAGGAAACGACATCTCCCATGCCCAGAATCCGCTGGGCCATCCGGTCGGGATAAAAGAGGTCCAGGTTTTCCATTTTCTCCCCCGTGGAAATAAACTTGATGGGCTTATTCACTACGTGCCGAATGGAAATGGCCGCACCACCCCGGCTGTCGCCATCCAGTTTGGTAAGCACCACTCCGTCAAAATTCAGGCGCTCGTCAAAGGTCCTGGCCGTATTGACCGCATCCTGGCCCGTCATGGAGTCGACGACAAATAGGGTTTCCGAAGGCTTGAGGTTTTCCTTTAGGGAAGAAATCTCGTCCATCATGGCTTCATCCACCGCCAGGCGACCGGCGGTATCGATGATCACCGTTTTTTTGCCGGATTTTTTGGCGTATTCAATGCCATTCTCGGCAATTTGTAGCGCGTTTTGATTGCCGGGTTCGGCATAGACTTCGATACCTATCTGCGTTCCCAGGGTCTTTAGCTGCTCCACCGCTGCGGGACGGTATACGTCACAGGCGACCAAGAGTACCTGCCGCCCTTGTTTTTTCAGATAGGTGCCCAGTTTACCGGAAAAAGTGGTTTTACCCGAACCTTGAAGACCCGATATCAGAATGACGGCCGGATCTCCTTTAATATTGATCTCCTCCTTGCTGCCCCCCATCAGCTGGGTGAGTTCTTCTTGGGTGATTTTAACGAGTAGCTGCCCCGGAGACACCGATATCAGCACGTCCCTGCCCAGGGCTTCTTCCTTGATTTTATCGGTTACCTCTTTGGCTACTTTGTAATTAACGTCGGCATCGATCAGGGCTCTTCGGATTTCCTTGACGGTGGTGGCAACATTAATTTCGGTAATCTTACCCGTACCCTTTAAGGTCTTAAAGGCCCTGTCTAATTTATAACTCAGATTATCAAACATGTCTTTATTCTTTTGAAGCAACAAAAATAGCGTTTTTTTTTAAGCTTGTCAGGGAAGATGGGAAAGTATTCGTTGAAAGATAAAAGGCCTTTTTCTTGTATTTGAGTTAATTTCTATTAATTTTTGTTATAAAAAAAGGCAAAAAGGTGTATTTAATATACAAAAATACCCCGATCGGGGTATTTTTTTGATGAAAAAAAAGTCGTTACTTACACTTCGAATTACACCGCTACCAATTAATTATCAATGAGTTATTATTTAGTTAACCAAAAACCAAGCAATAATGATCAAAGACCAAATCCCGCTGTTTATTCCCCTGGGGAATTTTTCGGACCATTGTAACAGCATTGACCGGAAAAAACTGATTCCGCTTATTGATTTAGTTCATGAAATGGAACTAAAATTTTATAAGACGGAAAAAATTCTGGGCATTCAGGATTTCAGTAACGTTTCGTTGAATACCCTGGCACTGACCGGTATCCACGTCAGGCTGCTGGATGCTGTTTTAAAACTTCGGCTGGTTCCCCTTTTCGATTGGATGTCCTGGAAAAGCGAAGCAGAACGGTATTATCAGGATCAAGCCCAGTTGTATAGCCTGGACGCAGTCACCCTAGGCAAAATCATGACCGTACTGCTACGGTCACAAACCATCTACGGTCCGACCTTCCTGGAATCGAAAATCAAGGATAGGTTTGTTTTGAACCTTCTTAAAGCCATTATCCATTCGCTGGATGGTAATTCTTTGGTGAATTTGTCCGGAAACCTGGATTAATATTCGCAACGCTATCCCTACAAACAAGTACTCCCCTAACCGCTTTTTAAGCTTAATCACCCATTTTACTTTTTTTAATACAAAAACCGGATTTCTGGCTTATTTATTGTCAGCAAAAATAAAACGCTAGCCGAAAACCTGAAAAATTAACATCATTCGGGAAAAATAACGGAACACCTACAACCGATTCCATTATTTTGTACGTTATTTCACAATAAGGAATTCGTATAATCAGGATACTTTTCCAGCGATGTAGTAAATAAAGTTTTAATGAGGGTAGAATTGAAAGGAAATTACTTTATACATTTTTTCGGAATGCTTTTATTAATGGTTTCCGTTATCCTGGCACCACTGAAACTATTGGCCCAGGACCAACCAAGCCTGGTATTGGAAACCAACTCGGTCACCTGTAGCGGAAATGGTACGATTACGGCGAACTTAAATGCGGATGGCAATCCCACAGACCTGGTTTTCCGGCTCTTCCGATCGGGAGAGGTCAGCCCCCTGTCTGAAAATGAATCGGGTATCTTTTCTGATTTACCGGTAGGCACCTATCAAGTCACCGCCGCTTTTAACCTGGGCGAAAGTCCACTGGAAATTTCGGCTGAAGCAGAACTCGTTTCCCTTTTTGAACCATTGTCGTATACGGTAAGCTCCCAAAATCTCTGTGAAAATGACCTTGGCACCATTGAGGTAATCGTCAATCAGGGCAGTCCGGAAACCTTTGAGTTACGGGGAGATGCCGAGCGCCCCCCACAGGCAAGCCCCATTTTTGAGGCCATTCCTGCAGGCAAGTATACGGTCATTGTCACGGACGAATGCGGGGACCGGCTTTCCCAGTCGTTTGAAGTACAAAAAGCCGAATTCATTCTGGAGGAGGATTTTCAGGAATTTCAGGCAGCATTAAGCAGTTGCGGAGAAATAACCGTGGGGCACCTGGTGCGTGCCGTGGGAGCTGAAATCGCCTACCCCTTGCAAGCCCGCTTTATTGTCTCCGCCCCGGATGGATCCAGCCAGGAAATTACTACGGAACTAAGCGAGGGCGGGACTACGGAAAGCGTTATCTTTGGAAACCTTCCCTTTTACACGGGAGAGGCTTATTCATACGACCTGGAGGTAACAGATAATTGCGGACAGACAGCGGTACTGGAAAACAACCTGATCGACCGTAAACTCTCCATTTCCGGAGATCTTTTCTGGGGTGCCGGCCTCTGCGGCAAACGACGGCTATCCATCAAACCAACCAATTTTGTTCCTCCTTACACCGTCAGTTTTACCGAATATCCCGGAGATTTTGACCCTGAACTGTTCAACGAGGGATACCCCGGGCCATTTACGGAAGAAAACCTCTTTTTTGGCTCTGAGGAAATGCCCATCCCTTTTGGAACCTATTCGTTGAGCATCACGGATGCCTGTGGCAGCACCGCCAGTCTTACCAGGGAATTCAGGGACCTGCTCAGCGGGCCGGTCGCTACCGTTTACAAGGGCTGTGGCCCCTCCACCGGCTCCCTGCAATTAAACAGCTTTGATTACGAGTTTACACGCATTGAAATGACCGCAGGTCCGGCTAGTTACGACGGACAGTTCCCGCTGGACCTTTCGGAAAACATTAGTCAAAGCGATCCCAGAAGATTTTTTATGAGTAACCTCCCGGCGGGTGATTACGAATTTACTTCCTACACCACCTGCGATACCGAGCATGTGACCGAGGTTACCATAGAAGGTGCCGAAATTCTGACAAATGATTTGAACATTGAAGAAAACTGCGGTTCGTTCAATCTATCGCTAAATCATCAGGACAATCTGGACGAAAACCAAACCACTCGTTTTGGCATCCAAAAACGAAATGAAGATACCGGGGAATGGGGACATCCGGAAACCGGACTCGTCTATGAAGAAGGTGAGGAACTGAATGACGAAAATTCCATTCTTATTGTGAACGGTGCCACGACAATCAATCTGAGTTATTATGGCAACCTGCGACTGGTGAAATCCATCCGGGTCTGGAAAAACGGGCAGGACATTGTCCCCAACGAACCCTCCTACAACTTCTGTCTGGAGACCCTGGAAACGTTTGAAGTCAGCGAACGGAGCAGCTTCACGAGTGTCAATACCTTCCAATGTGTGGAAGGCAATTATGAATTATCCGTGGATGCGAGCGGATACCCGCCTATCACTTACAAAATAGTGGAGAAGGATGGATTGCCTTTTGAGATTGACAATGGATCAGACCCGCTTTTTCAAAACCTGGAAGCAGGAAGGTACCGGGTACAATTGGAAGATGACTGCGGCAATCTGACCAACACTACGGTTCAGATCAGCGGAGAAAACCTTCCCAGAATTATCCCCGAAAACCTTTGTGAAGGGGATAACGGATCGTTGTCCATAAAAAACCTAGATTTTCTATCCTTCGAATGGTTCAATAAAGCCAATCCCGATGAGGTCCTCAGCACCAGTTCCAGTCTGGAGTTTACACCGTTTAACCTGGCCACCCACGAGGGCGTGTACGGGGTGCGGCTGAGTAATGACACGCCCGGATCCTGCCTGAACGAGACGCTGGAATTTACCATTGATGAAGCCAGTCTCAACCCAGAATCAGGAACAGGACAGGAAGTAATTGTCTGCAAAGGGGAAATCGTGGATTTGTTTGATTTCCTGGAAGGCCCTTATAATGACTACGGTACCTGGGAAGAGCTAAGTAATAGCGGTGCCCTGGTGGGAAATGTCTGGTCATCCGCCAACCTGAATACAGGTACCTATACTTTTGAATACACCATCACGGGGATTTGTTCAGGCGAAAAATCCACACAAGTCAGCATTGATTTGAGTGAGGTACCACCGGCCCCTCAGGGAGAAAGCTTGCAGGAATTCTGCGCTCCAGGAGACTATACCGTAGCGGATTTAATTGCTATAGGAGAAAACATTCAATGGTACCTCAGTCCAGAGGGCAGCGATCGGATTTCCAATGAAACCAGTCTGGTATCGGGCAGGACGTACTATGCAGAGCAGCAAGCAGATGGTTGCCCATCTGATCAGCGATTTCCTGTAGAAGTGGTCCTTTACCCGGAAGTAACCGGACATGAAATACAAGAGAGCCAAACGTTATACCAAATGGAAGTCGCTGAAATGCTGATCGGGGAAACAGCCGCCGGAGGGTCAGGGAATTTCAGTTACCAGTGGGAAATACTGTCCGGAGACGCTGAATGGGTACCCATCACAGGGGCTGCAAATAAAAATTTTTCTGCCCCCCCTCTCATGGAAACGACCCGATTTCGAAGGATTACGGAGGATCCGGTATGCGGCAGTTTTACGAGTAATGAAGTGATCATTACCGTGGAAGTGGCTCCCATAGTGGCCAACGGCGATCAATTTGGTCCGTTCAGGAATTTCGAAGAACATCGGCTCCCCTCCATTTATGCCAATGACAGCCTGAAATTGGAGCCGGTAAGCGGGGAAGATGTTTCCCTATCTATCCTATCCATCACCGATGAAGCCGGAGAGGAACAAAATCTGGTCTACTCCCTGGATGAAAACGGTTCGTTTTTTCTACCGGAAGACACCCCTCCCAATACGTATTTGTTGCAATACCGCATTTGCCAGTCCGATGTGCCGACCAATTGTTCCGAAGCGCAGATCCGCATGACGGTGATTGGAATCAGCATGGACCTGGAGAAATCCATTGACCGAAACCAGGCCGTCAGGGGTGAAATGGTCGACTTTACGCTGTCCCTGACCAATACCAGTAGTTTCCCCCTGGAAGAAGTCCAGGTAACGGAATTGTTACCCGAAGGGCTTATCCTAGTTTCGACCAGTCCCCAGGCTTCGGAGGAGGGGATATGGTTCGTTCCGGAAATCCAGCCCGATGAAACGGTGTTGCTGGAATTAACCGTTCTGGCTGCCTCGGAAGGGAGCTTTATCAATGAGGCGCGGGTAGAAGTGGAAAATTTTAACGAAACCGTTGCCAGTGAAGAACTGCAGGTGCGCCCGGTAATGGTGGATCTTTCCATCCAAAAAGCTTCCGGTACCGAGCCGGTTCGTGACGGGGATGATTTCGAGTACCTGCTTACCATTACCAATGATGGAATGGATGAAGCGGCAAATGTGCGTATAGTCGATTTTCTACCTCCCAACCTCCAATATGTGGAAGCCAGCGTTCAAAACTCCGGATTGCCGGCACCACCCTCCTTCCGGCAGGAGGGGATACAATTGATCTGGGAACTGGAGCGATTTCCGGTGGGTGCGGAATTGGAGATTCGACTGACTGTCTCGGCCATGGAAGATGGGAGAATAAGCAACCGGGCAGAAGTGAGTAGTGAAGGGGTAGATACCGCACCGGAAAACAATACGGCTCTGGAGCAAAAAAACATCCTTCCCTTGTTCATTCCAAACGTAATCAAACCAGATTTTGACGGGAAGAATGATACCTTTGTCATCCGGGCAGGTCACAAGTTTGACCGGGTAGAAGTATTGATTTTTAATCGCTGGGGAGACCTGGTCTTTGGTGCAGAGAACTATCAAAATGACTGGGCGGCGGAAGGGCTTCTTTCGGGCACCTACTATTATCAGGTGAGAGGAGTGGATACCCGGGGCAATGAAAAGGAATACCGGGGCTGGATACAGGTAATCAAAGATTGACATGAAGGGAAGCGCTTATATATATTTGATCTGGCTCCTACTGGGGGCGATTCTTTTCCCGAGCAGTGGAAACGGGCAACAGATGCCGCAATACAGCCAATATGTCTTTAATGCCTTGCATATCAATCCGGCCTATGCCGGCTACAAGGTAGACCCCTTCGTTCAAGCCAGCTACCGGTCACAGTTTATAAATTTCCCAGGCGCTCCCCAAACCTTTTCCATCTCAGCAGATATGGGGAATCTGGAGGAAACCATGGGCTATGGCCTGTCCCTCATTTCGGATCAATTGGGTCCCAATAAGATCCAATCTTTTCTTTTGACCTACACCTACAAGGTGCAATTAACCCAGGAACGTTTTCTGGGATTGGGTGTGAGTTCCGGTATATCCGAACACCTGCTGGATGCCGGAAAGCTGCTTCCCGACGACCCCTCCGACCCTGGAATCCCCCAAGGCCGGATCAACGCCTTCACCCCAAACCTGAATGCCGGGCTACTGTATCATTCTCCCCGGTTTTTTTCCGGAATCAGTGCCTTTAACCTGATCGGTCAGAAAATATTGCAAAACAAAGACCTGGCACTGGCTACCCACAATTACCATTTTTATTTTCAGGCGGGGGGCTTGCTTCCCCTTTCGAGCGAGGTCACGTTTAAACCCTCGCTGCTAGTCCGGGAGGACTTGAATGGCCCCGGAAGCTATGATCTCAACGCCATGTTTTTATTTAACGAACAGTTTTGGCTGGGCACTTCCTTTCGATCCGGATTTGGAAAAGCCGAGGTCCCGGAGGCTTCTCCTTTTTCTACCCGAACTGCCCTCGCGCTGCTAATGGATATCTTTATTACCGAAGACATCCGGTTTGGTTATGCCTATGATTTTAATTTAAATAGTAAAAATAACTACCGAAATAACAGTCATGAATTTTCCATTGGGTATTATATCCAAAACAAATGGCTGAAAGCACCCCAGCAACGGTATTTTTAACCAGTGGTGAAGGGGTCCAATCCCAATTCCTGTACCAATATTCCGGTGAAATTTACTAATTTGCAGGGCATTCCTATCGAAAAACGTAGACCAACCTTTTGGATCATGGATTTTAAATTTAAAGAAGTCATTCTACCACATTTTTTGGCCGTCCTTTCCTTTTACCTGATCGTCGTCATTTACTTTTCTCCCATTGTGTTTGAAGGGAAAATGATGTTTCAAACCGATATTCTGCAATGGGAGGGCTCGGCAAAAGAGCTTCTGGACCACCGCGAAAATACCGGAGAGGAAGCCCTATGGACCAACCGCATGTTTGGAGGCATGCCGGCTTACCTCATCCACCTGGACCCAAAAGGGGACATCACCAATACCCTCATTAAAGTCCTAACCCTGGGGCTACCCCATCCTATCAGCGCATTATTCTTTGGAATGACGGCCATGTACCTGCTTTTGCTGGGGTTTCGGGTCCGGCCCATCGTCGCTGTCCTGGGTGCTTGGGCTTTTGCGTTTAATACCTTCAACTTTCTAAGTCTGGAAGCCGGGCACAATGCCAAAATATGGTCGGTGTGCCTTATTCCCCTTATCTTCACCGGCGTTCATTTGGCTTTTAACAATAAAAAGCTCCTGGGTGTCGCGGTCACCGCCCTGGCCGTATTACTGCAGCTAAAGTTTAACCACCTGCAAATCACCTATTACACGCTGATCATGGTAGTTGGCTATGGTATTGGGCAACTGATCGTTTATTATAAAGAAAACCGCCTCCTGAATTTTTTCAAAATCACAGCCTTCCTACTGGCAGGAGCCCTGCTCGGAGGGCTGGGCAATCTGGCGAGACTTACTTCGGTATTGGAATACAGCCCTTATTCCATCCGGGGAGAAAGCAACTTACCCAAAACCGGAGAGAACGATACCGGCCTGGACAAGGACTATGCGTTCAGCTGGTCCAATGGAATCGTGGAGACCTTTACCCTGATCATCCCGAATTATTATGGGGGTGCCAGTCAGCAGGCATTGCCCGAAGATTCCGCCTCAGAGCAAGCCCTGCGATCCCAGGGAGCGGATCCTGCCCAAACCAACCAGTTTATTCGAAATGCCCCCACGTATTGGGGCAACCAGCCTTTTACCGGCGGCCCCATCTATGGCGGGGTCATTATGGTATTTTTGTTTGTCCTTGGAATCTTATTTGCCCCTCCCCTCTATCGAAATGTCTTTTTGGCCCTTACCCTGCTGAGCCTGATGCTCTCCTGGGGTAAAAACCTGGCCTGGTTTAATTTTACGCTGTTTGATTACCTGCCAGGATACAATAAGTTCAGGGCCGTATCCATGGCCCTGGGAATTACCTTATTTCTTATTCCGGTGTTGGGTACACTGGGGTTGGAAAACATGCTCCGAAATAGCCAGGCAGCAACCACCAAAAAAACCTTCTTTAAGGGGATTGCCATCACCCTCGGTTTGATTGTCCTGGCGGTATTGGTGGCTTTTGGCTTGAATTTCCAGGGAAATGCGACCGGTTATCCTGAATGGCTGCTTTCGGCACTAAAGGAGGATCGTCGAAGCATATTGCTCTCCGACACCTTTCGCTCGCTGTTTTTTATTGGTGCTACGGGGCTGCTGATTGGCCTGGTGCTGTACAAAAAATTAAAAACCGAATGGGCCATACTGGCAATAGGCCTGTTGCTGCTGGTGGATCTTTACGGGGTAAACAGAAGGTATTTGGATCAGGAAAGCTTCACCCAAAACCCCAGCGAGCAGCATTTTGCAGCTACTCCGGCAGACCAGAAAATCATGCGGGACGAGGGGTATTTCCGGGTATTAAACATCCAGAACCCATTTAACGAGGCCCGAACCAGCTACTATTTTAATAGCATTGGCGGCTACCATGGGGCGAAGATGAGTCGTTATCAGGACCTTATTGAGCGGGTATTGACCCCGGAAATGAACAATTTTATTCAAAAAGCCCAGGAAGGAAATTTTGACTATGGTTCCATACAGGTGTTGAACATGCTCAATACCAAATACATTTTGGCAGGAAAGTCCGAAAATGCGGTATTCGCCAATCCGGAGGCCAACGGAGCCGCCTGGTTTCCGGAAAAAATCATTACGGTGGAAAGTAACGAGGAAGAGATCAAAACCCTGGCAGGGCTGCAAACGAAAACAGAAGCCACGTATCATTCCAGTCAGAAAGCTGGCGGCCAATCGTTACCGGCAGGAAGCGGCAGCATCTCCCTGGAAAGCAGGGCAGCAGATCAGTTGGTCTATTCCGCCCGTGTATCGAAAGAGGGCTTGGCCGTATTTTCGGAAATCTACTATCCTGAGGGCTGGAAAGCCCTTGTGAATGGCGAAGAAGCCGAAATCCACCGGGTAAATTATTTACTACGTGGGCTGGTCCTTCCGGCGGGGGAGGTTAAGGTGGAGATGCAATTTAAGCCTGATCATTACCAGTCAAAGGTGTGGATTACGAACATTACCCAGTACGCCATCCTATTATTTTTAATCATTGGGTTGGTAATTAACTCGAAAAAAGCAGCGCAAAAAGGATAAATTAATGAAAGAACAAGTAGCTCAATTCTACGATGAATTTGCTAATAATCAAATGAGAATTGGTGTCAATTCACGCCACCTAAGCATCATTGATAAGCTTATCCAAGCGGGATTAAAACCCGAGCATCAGGTGTTAGAAATTGGTTGTGGTATTGGCACGGTCAGCCATCTTATTGCGAAAAAAACACCAAAGGGAAGTGTATTAGGGGTAGATATTAGTCCAAAAAGCATCGCTCAAGCGCAAAAAGCCTGGTCAAATCTCACCAACCTTACTTTTGAGGTATCCGATATGAAAGGATTTAGCAAAGAAGGAAAAGTCTTTGATTTTGTTGTTCTTCCGGATGTTTTGGAACACATTCCGGTATCAGATCATTTTTCGCTTTTTGAAACCATAAGCCGCCACGCCCATCAAAACACCGTTATTTTTATCCATATCCCAGCACCCCGATTCCTTGAGTGGATGATCGAACATGAACCCAAAAAACTTCAGGTGATCGACCAACCGTTAGACACAAGTAATCTGGTTAAGGATGTTACCACTAATGGCTTCTATCTTGAAAAAATGGAAACCTACAGCGTTTACTACAAAGAAAAGGACTACCAATACTTCATTTTCCGAAAATCCAGACCCATCTCCAACATCTCCCATCTAACTAAATGGAGCATTTTGATGTCAAGAATATGGATCCGTATTAAACTAATGCTTTAAATTGGTTTAAGAATTCATCGAATGATCGTCTATATTTCTCCAATAAACACCGCATTTATTCAAAGGGATTTGAAGATGCTAAGGTCAAATTTTCAAGTCAAACACCTGACCTTGACTGACAACCCCTATTTTTTACCCCTGGCCTTAATTATACAAACCATTCAGCTATTATTTTGGCTACCTGCGACGAAAAAATACCTTTGTTTCTTCTCTGGTTATCATACGGTTCTACCCGTGGTGTTTGGCAAACTATTCGGTAAGGAAGTGATCATTCAATGTGGTGGTACAGATGCCGTAAATTTACCCGAAATAAATTACGGAAACTACCGCAAAAAATGGCTGAAAATGGCTACCATATTCAGTTTCAAACATTGCTCACTGATTGTACCCGTCGCCAAATCGTTAGTCAAATCCAATTACACCTATGACCAATCACTAACGAGCAGGCAAGGCCTTTTAAATTTGGTGCCGGGCCTTAAGACCCCAATCATCGTTATTCACAATGGTTTTGATCCCACCTTTTGGTTTGATAAGGGAAACGAAAAACGGCCCTTTTCCTTTATAACGGTGGCCACGGGCATTTCCAAACAAAACAGAGCATTGGTAAAAGGGATAGATTTATTATTGAAGCTGGCAAAATCGTTTCCGAAATACACGTTTACGATTGTTGGAGACGAGAAATTCCAATCCGAGCTACCAAATATTACTACCATCGGATCTCTACCTCAGGAAAAGATTAGGTCGCTATTTCAGGAAAGCCAATTCTATTTGCAGCTTTCTTCTTCTGAGGGCTTTCCAAATGCATTGGCGGAGGGGATGTTGTGTGGGTGCATACCCATTGGGTCAGCTGTGGGAGAAATACCGGAAATAATCGGGGATTCCGGTTTTGTTTTAGCAAAAAAAGAGATAACCGAGCTACAAGAGATATTCCATAGGCTTCCCACGACCGATTTGACGAAACTCCGATCAGCGGCATCCAATCGAATTAGAAGTAGATTCAGCTATCAAAAAAGGAAAAAAAAGCTTTTGAAGTTACTTCGGTAAAACTATCTATTTCGGTGCCAATACAGATTTATTCGAATGCTAGGCTTCTCCCTGGTTTTAATGATTTCGAAAATGAACCATAATTTTGAACCAAATTTACCAGATACAGGTACCTTTGCCTGACCATCAATCTTCAGCACTTCTTTGAGTAAGTTAGCCAAACAAAGCATCCTCACCACCCTTTCGGCCTATATGGGCGTGGTGATTGGGTATTTTAACCTACTCTGGCTACTGCCCTATGTCTTGGAACCGGAACAAATCGGCTTGTTTAAAACCATACAGGACATGGCCTTGCTGATGACTCCCTTTGCCCAAATGGGCATCGGTAACGGGATTACCCGATTTTTCCCACAGGTAAAAGCAGAAAAGTTTTCCTTTTTTACCTTTAGCTTGTTTTTGGGATTTATTGGCTATACCGGTCTATTGCTGATCTTCTTGCTGTTCCAAGCTCCGATCAGTGCGGCATTTGTTGAAAAATCTCCGGAAGTAAACGAATACATTCAGGTAGCACTGCTCATCACTTTCCTATCCGTGCTCAACACCCTATTGGAAGCTTTTAGCCGTTCCTTTTTAAAAATCGCCATCCCTTCCCTGATCCGGGATGTGTTGCTGCGTTTGCTAATGGGCTTGCTGGTCATCGGGTACTTTTTAGATGGCTATTCCTTTTCCCTCATGATATGGGGAATGGTACTGGTCTACCTGCTTACCCTGATGAGCATGGCCTTTTACATGCGGAAAATAGGCATTTTTCAGCTTCGGTTCAATTGGAGCGGAATTCCGGGCACTTTGAAGAAGGCTTTTTTTCAATACAATATAATTACCATGCTGGGTACGGCCGGCGCATTGCTGATCATGAAGATTGACAGCCTGATGGTGAGTTCCATGATCGGGCTGGATGCCAATGCCGTCTACACCATTGGATTTTCCATAGCCGTGGTCATCGAAATGCCCCGAAGAGCGATCTCACAGGTGGCCATGCCCATCATTTCGGAGAAATTCGCTGCCAACCAATTACCCGAAATAGATACCCTTTACAAAAAAATAGCCATCCATCAATTGCTGGTCTGTGGCCTGGTGTTTTTGCTGATCTGGGTGAATATCGACACGCTTTACCATTTCGTACCTAACCGGGACGTATACGAAGCCGGAAAATGGGTGGTGTTGCTTATTGGGTTGGGTAAACTCAGCGACGTATTGTTTTCAGTCAATGGGGAAATTATCGTTTTCTCACGATTCTATGTATTTAACATTACGGCTACCCTGCTCATGGCTTTTGCGGTCATTTTGCTTAACCTGCTTTTTATACCCCTTTACGGAATCGAAGGGGCCGCGCTTGCCTCCCTGCTTGCCATGTTCTTCTACAACTTTATTAAATTTGTCTATATAAAAGTCAAGCTAGGCTTTAACCCTTTCACCTTGGGCGTGTTCAAAATAGCATTTGCCGGAGGGGCCAGTTGGGCGGCTTCCTACTTCCTACTGCCCAGCCTGGACTCGGTGCTTGTTGATTTAGTACTACGATCCGGGCTCGTCCTTTTGGTATACTTGCCATTGGTTTATTACCTGAAAGCCGCTCCGGAAGCGGAAGACTGGCTTCGATTAACCATCAAAAAATGGGTCGATCGACCCGCCCAATAACCTGTCAGGAATGCTCCCCCATCTCCTGAAGCAACCTTGCCAACTGCCCGGTCAAATGTCTCCGGTGAAATGACTGTAGTTGCTGCCCGGGTTTATTTGAATTCGAAGCGGTGCTCAATTCCGATAGCTGTTGAGATAGGCCGTTAATATCCTTATGGGCAAAAACCCTGCCTGCACCTGCCTTCTGAATGATTTGAGCAGCGTCTCCGTCCGGGTCACCCAGACCAATTATTTGCCTGCCGGTGGCCATGTACTCAAAAAGTTTACCCGGTATATTTCCCCGGGCGTTCTTTGTATTGGTGAGGATAAGCAATAAAGCCTGCGCTTTCTCATAATAGGTAAATACCTCCGAATGGCTCAGGTAACCGGTCAACTCCACATGCTTATCCAGCCAATCGTCACCTTGGATCAACGCTTCTACTTGTTGGCTTACCCTTCCGACAAAAAAAAGCCTTACCTTACCCTGCTCATTACCGAATACTTTTTTAAGGGCTTGTAAAAAAGGAGCCGGATTTCGGATACCATCAATTACCCCCGAATAGACAATTTGAATCGGACCGCTACCTGACTGACTCTTGCTAAAATGGGGCGGCATGTCATCCGAATCAAACCCATTGGTAATTACGTGAATTTTCCGGTTGGCCAGTTCTTTCATTTCGGATGCAAAAGTCGGGGAAATGGTCATCACCGCATCTGCCTCCCTGAAAACAGAAGCTTCCAGTTTTCGGTGCTTGTTTCTGGCCAGAGCAGTAAGCTTCAAGGTGTCCAAAAACTCCCAGGCCGACCAGGGATCTCGAAAATCTGCCAACCAGGGGGTACCGGTTTTCCGCTTTAGATTCCTTCCGATCAGGTGCATGCTGTGCGGGGGACCGGTGGTGATAATGGCTTCAAAATGATTTTGTTGCCAAATACTTTCCAGAAATGAAACCGAGGGTTTTACCCAGAATATCCTGGGGTCCGGTATCAGGGCGTTTCCCCTGATCCACACCGCCAACCGATCCAGAAGGGAAGGTTCCTTTTGCTCCAGGATCCGCGCAGGGTCGGCCAACCTGTCCCGTTTTATACTCCTTAGAAGTTGATAGGGCTCCCAAATCGGGAATTTCAACACCTCGGTTGCCGTGGTTACTTCCTTCGACAGCGAAGGATCTGTCAGTGCAAAATCCGGGTTTTCCGGTGTAAAAATTACCGGCTGCCAACCGAATTCGGGCAAGAATTTGGAAAACTTAAGCCAACGTTGCACTCCTGATCCGGCACTTGGCGGCCAGTAATAAGTGATGATCAAAACCCGTTTCATACTGCTAAAAATCAACGCATACCTGCCAAAAATGGCCAGCATGCGTAAATGATTGGAAAGAATTACTCGCCCTGTGCCAGCGAAAACCCCCTGGCCCCGTCAAATGTGTAAAGGTTTTCCGTTTTGATAAAGTCAAAACCAAGCGCTTTTACCTGCTGCAGCACGTCAATAAGCTGCTCGTGCGTAATGATACTTTCGTCGGCATTAAAGAACCGCACCCGCCAATGATCGGAACAAAACGTCTCTTTCATGCCTCCAGGGTATACCCGTACCCCTCTGTTGGTTATCAATTGCATCTTCAATCCGGAGGAATCGACTTGACGTAAGGCATCCCCGATGACATTGGGATCACGAGTACCTTCCTTCCAGTCAATAAAGACATCCAAACCGATCAATACCTTTTCTGCCGCTTTTCTTGGTCGGATGGCCAGTGCCTCTTTGATGTCTTTCTCACTTCGCTCTGACTTGGCAAAAGAAGCCTTTTTCATTTTCTCCGGGCTTTTTCCCAACCTCTCGATAACGGCTTCGGCAAATTCCTGGGTACCTACCTTCCTTTTACTAATTCCTTCCTGAAAGATATCCCCGGTGTGGATTCCCTCTTCCAGAGTTCGCATCCAGGCATTGCTGATTTTCTCGGCTACTTCCGGCTGTCCGATATGAACCAACATCATGATGGCTCCATTTAAGAGGCCGGATGGATTTGCGATGCCCATGCCCGTGATATCGGGGGCAGAACCGTGAATGGCTTCAAACATGGCTACCTCCTCCCCTATGTTGGCAGATCCGCCCAGTCCTACCGAACCGGTAATTTGAGCCGCCACATCTGAAATAATATCTCCATAGAGGTTTAATGTCACGATCACATCGAACATTTCGGGGCGGTCGGCAATTAGGGCGGTGCCAATATCAATAATCTTGTGATCCGTTTCTATTTCGGGGTATTCTTTTGCCACTTCATTGAACACCTGATGAAAAACACCGTCGGCCATTTTCATGATATTGTCCTTGGTCATGCAAGTGACTTTTTTCCGATTGTTCATTCGGGCATATTCGAAGGCATAGCGGACAATTTTCTCACTACCGGGCCTGGATATCAATTTGAGGCACTGAAATACCTCGTCCGTTTGGCGATGCTCAATACCTGCATACAAATCCTCTTCATTTTCCCGGATGATGACCATATCCGTCTCCGGAAAATGGGTCCGGATGTAGGGTGAATAAGCCTTACAAGGCCTTACGTTGGCATACAATCCCAGGGTTTTTCGGGTGGTCACGTTCAGGCTTTTAAAACCTCCGCCCTGGGGAGTGGTAATGGGGGATTTTAAAAACACCTTCGTTTCCCGAAGCGAATCCCATGCATTGGGTTCAATCCCGGAACTAATTCCTTTTAAGTATACCTGTTCTCCGATTTCGATGACTTCAGTTTCGATGGCAGCACCGGCTGCTTCCAAAATGGACAGGGTGGCCTTCATTATTTCCGGACCGATACCATCTCCATAGGCAACTGTAATTTTTCTTTTTTCGGACATGTAGTTTGCGTTTATTTTTCGAAAGATGGTACAAAAATAGGAAAAATTGGTACAGTACCCTTTCTACGGGCTAAATATTAAAATGGAAACCCAAAATTATCAGGCTCAGAGATTTGGTGCCTCGCTTATCCGAAGTATTCAAAAGTGAAACCAATCCACTCCTGATTATAAAGCTCTCTTTAATGGATTCAAAATACATTTTATTGGCTATTTTATTTATTTCCTATTTTTTATCATGGATGATTTTTATCTGAATCTTTTGTGATTGATTACGCTCCTCGTATATTTGAAGCTTACCATTGAATAATTGGAATGGCAGAACAAAAAATTATTCTTTCCGAAACTAAAGACGGAATACTTTACCTGACCATCAGCAGAGAGGCTAAGCTCAACGCCCTAAACTTCAACACCTTGGAGGAGTTGAAAAATATTTTCAACGAGGTGAATGATAATAAATCCATTCGTGGGGTCATTATCACCGGCGCGGGAGAAAAGGCCTTTGTGGCAGGTGCCGATATTACTGAAATTGCCGAGCTAAACGAACTCAATGCCAGGAAATTCGCAGAGTTTGGCCAGGAGGTATTTGAAATCATAGAATCCTGCCATAAACCGGTCATTGCAGTAGTCAATGGCTACGCTCTGGGGGGTGGTTGTGAATTGGCGATAGCCTGCCACATGCGGATTGCTACCACCAACGCCAAATTCGGTCAGCCGGAAGTTAATTTGGGGATCATTCCAGGGTATGGTGGCACGCAGCGACTTACCCATCTGATAGGGAGGACCAAAGCGACCGAAATCCTGATGACCGGAGACATGTTGGACGTGAATGAAGCCAAATCGCTGGGTCTTCTGAATCACGTAGAGGCTACCAAGGAGGAAGCAATCGCCAAAGCAGAGGAAATACTTAAGAAAATCATGAGTAAAGCTCCTCTATCTATCGGAATGATAGTGGATTGTGTGAATGCCGTATACGCCAGTGACGAAAATGGCTATCAGATTGAGGCAAACAGTTTTGCGCGCTGTGTCAAATCAGAAGACTACCGGGAAGGCACCAATGCGTTTCTGGAAAAGAGAAAACCTAACTTCAAAGGGGAATAATCCCCTTTTTTATTTTTTATGGGCCTGTTAAAAAAATTAGCCGGGCAATCCGCCATTTACGGTGTCAGCAGTATCCTCGGAAAATCCATTAATTTTTTATTGGTTCCGCTTTATACAGGATACCTTCCAAAAGAAGATCTGGGTTCTTTTACCATCCTTTATGCCCTGATCGCTTTCCTGAACGTGGTGTTTACCTTTGGTATGGAGACCACGTTTTTTCGATTCGCCACGGGAAAAGGCCTGTCTCCGGAAAAAGTGTATCAGAATACCCAGTCCTTGGTAACCCTGGTGGCGATCCTGTTGGGAGCCACCCTGTATATCTCGGCTGAGCCTCTTTCGCTTTTATTTGACTTTCCGGGAAAAGCGCATTTGTTTCAATGGGCAGCCATGATCCTCACCATTGATGCATTGATGGCCATCCCTTTCGCTAAATTACGATTGGAAGGCCGATCAGTAACCTTTGCCTCGGTCAAATTAGTCAATATTTTCCTGAACGTAGGGTTCAATGTTCTCTTTATCGTGGTGGCCTTTCATATCGTAAGCGGTGATATACTTCCGTCTTTACAACCCTGGGTATCCCAGTGGTACCAGCCAAATTGGGGGGTGGATTATATCTTGCTTTCCAACGTGCTGGCCAATTTCCTGATTTTACCCCTGGTCTGGAAATTGGTGGGTAAATGGAAATTTGAGCTGAAGGCTTCGCTCCTAAAACCCATGTGGCACTATGCTCTCCCCTTGCTTTTTATGGGGCTTGCGGGCGTGACCAATGAGGTTTTTTCACGAGGGCTTTTTGAATACGCCCTGCCGGAAAATTTTTACCCGGAGTTGACTTCCCGGGAAGCTGGAGGAGTATTCGGAGCTAATTTTAAACTGGCCATCATCATGAGCCTCATCATTCAGGCATTCAAGTATGCTGGAGAACCCTTTTTCTTTCAACAAGCCGAAAATAAAAACAACCCGCAGCTATTTGCCCGGGTGATGCATTGGTTCATTATTTTCTGTACCGTGCTCATGGTCGGAGTTGCGGTAAACCTGGATATCATCGGATCGCTGTTTTTTCAAGCACCGGGATACGCCATTGCACTTCCCATGGTCCCGATTCTATTGATGGGCTACCTGCTCCTGGGAGTGTATTACAACCTCAGCATTTGGTTTAAAATAACCGATCAGACGCAATACAGCTTTTACATTACCTTTACCGGAGCAGTGGTCACGGTGCTGGTCATTCTTACGCTGGTACCTGTTTTAGGGTTTATTGGGGGTGCCCTGAGCACCCTTGGCTGCTATCTGACCATGGTCGTATTCTGTTACGTTACCGGCCAAAAGCACTACCCCATCCCCTACCAAACCAAAAAAGATGTGACTTATCTTTGCCTGGCTTTCTTGTTCAGCTATGGTGGTTTTTGGCTGGATACCGGAGACACGGTACGCGACTTCCTCCTGCACAATGTTGTCTTTTTGGTCTTTGTGGCCTTCATTTTCTACATGGAAAAAAAGGAATTATATTCGTTGTTAAAATCCATCATTAAACCAAAGCATGCAAATTAACGTCATTAACAAATCGAAGCATCCTCTTCCCGAATACCAAACCCAACTAGCTGCCGGTTTGGATTTGCGGGCGGAGCTCGAAGCTCCGGTCGTTTTAAAATCACTGGAACGAAAACTAATAGGAACGGGATTATACATTGAATTACCCGCAGGGTTTGAAGCACAGATTCGACCCCGAAGCGGATTGGCATACAAGTCTGGAATCACCGTGCTGAACAGCCCTGGCACCATCGATGCGGACTACCGGGGAGAAATTAAAATCTTACTCGTCAATAATTCCAGGGAGGATTTTACCGTTCAGGATGGGGAGCGGATTGCACAAATGGTAGTGGCCAAACACGAACAAATCGAATGGAAGCTGACAGAAAACCTTTCAGAAACCAAGAGAGGAGTGGGAGGTTATGGAAGTACTGGAAGTTAGTTGATTGGAAAGACCACCCATGGCTTACGCTCCTGCCTGGGGAACCAAACGCCCACTTATATTGTATGAAAATTAAATTAAATACGTAAAATACCCCTTCAAGCACCTTCTCAGAAACCTTGAGAAGGTTGTGGCCATTACCTACAGGGAACCATTTCAAAGGATATTTTACGCTAACGATAAGAAAGAAAATAAATGAATAAGTGGTATTTAAGACCTTTGATCTGGACTTTTGCGCTGGCATTATTTGCCAGTACCCTACCGGAGTCTGTGTTTGCTCAAAAGAAACTCAGCCGTAAGGAACGAAAAGCCCAGGAAAAAGAAATGATGGCGGACAGGCTTTTCATCGAAGGGCAGAAACACCTTATTTTAGAAGACTTCAAGAAAGCCTATTTTTATTTTAACAAGGCATTGGAGTTTGATACCGAAGAACCGGCCATCTATTTCAAGCTTTCTGAAATGATGATTCGGGCCAACCAACCCGATAAAGCATTGGAATTCGGGCAAAAAGCACTTGCGCTTGCACCGGAAAACAAATATTATCATTTACAAATTGCAGAAATTTACAATAAACAGAATAAAGGCAGAGAGGCCGCAAAAATATTAGAAACATTAATGGAGAAAGAGGGCAACTACCAGCAATACATTCTGGAGTTGGCTTCTATTTACCTTAATTTAAAGGATTTTGACAAAGCACTCGTAGCTTTAAACAAGGCGGAAGAATACTACGGTGTGGTAGAGCAGCTTACGGCTCAAAAGCAACGCATTTACCTGCGAAAAAATAATCTGGAAATGGCAGTAGCTGAGGGGCGAAAGCTTATAGAAGCCCATCCGGGAAATCCCAATTACGTGTTGGCGTTGGTAGAAATACTGTATAACAATAACCAAACCGACGAGGCTCTAGAAATGGTATTGACTTCCATGACTTCCTACCCTAACCAACCGGAATTAAAGATGGCTGCTCATACGCTTTACAAGGAGAAGGGAGAACTGGAAAAAGCGCGACAGTATTTACTAAATGGATTTAAGCATCCGGATTTGGATCCGGCAACGAAAGCCAGGGCTTTTGAGGGGATTCTATCTCAGGTAAAGAATACCGCACGGGACCAATTGTTGACCAAACTCGCCCAGACAATGGAGTCACAGTACCCAAATGACCCGGAAGTAACGGCTGCTTTGGGAAAATGGAAACTACAGGAAGACCATCCGCTAGAGGCCATTTCTTACCTCCAAAAATCCCTGCTTGCCGATCCGGAAAGGGAGGAATTGTTTCAACGGCTTTTGCCGTTAATGTTTGAAAACCAACAGCCCTTTGAAGAAATAGTAACGATGGGCTCGACTGCTACATCCGTTCATCCCGACAAGGCCGAATTCTGGTTTTTTTTGGGTGCTGCTCAGCTGGGAATGAAAGACCATGAAGCCGCCAAAATGGCACTTACCAAGGCTATTGACCTGAATGCGGGTAGCAATCCACAACTTTCCCTCATGGCCAATGCGCAACTGGGTGATGCCCTGCATGCGTTGGGTGAAACAGAGGCAGCTTTTACTGCCTACGAAAAAGTTTTATCGGAAAATAAAAATAATGAGCATATTTTAAATAATTATGCCTACTTTCTATCTCTGGAAAAAAAGGAGTTGGATAAGGCCTATACCATGTCTCACAAACTCGTGTCCCGGTTTCCTGAAAACCCGACCTATTTGGATACCCATGCATGGGTATTGTTTCAGTTGAACAGGTACGAGGAGGCCAGAACCTATATGGAAAAAGCGTTGGACCACCTGGAAGAACCTAGTGGAGAGATGCTGGAACATTACGGTGATATTTTATTCAAACTGGGAGAAAAGGAACGGGCACTGGATTACTGGAACAAGGCTAAGGAGCTGGAGGATACTTCGGAATTTTTAACATTAAAAATCCAAAACAAAAAATATTATGAGTAAGGCCAAGTTAATCGCCTTCATTTTAGGGGTATTCATCGTAAGCTCCTGTGTGCGAAAGCCACTTTCCTACAGCGCAGACAGTGTAATGGAAGAATTCGAGCCTTTTTACCTGGATTATAACTACCTTACAGCAAAAGGCCGTGTGACCCTGGAAGAACAGGATGGGAAAATCACCAAAGGAACGTTAAACATCCGAGCCAAGAAAGACAGCATCATCTGGTTTAACATGTCTCCCGGCCTGGGCATTGAAGCGGTGAGAGGCTATATCAGTACGGATCAAATCAAAATTCGGGACCGGATAAACGGACAAAAAATTGACATGGGGTATGCGGAGTTTCAGGAAAAATTCGGCGTTCCACTATCCTTCTCACTGTTCCAAAACCTGTTGTTTGCCAATATTCCCCACGAATTCAGTTATCGGGATCGATTGATCCGAATTGGAAAAACCTTTGAACTAAGACAAGAAAGAGAAAATATACAGTACAAAACGCTGATAGACGCAGGCCATGGAAAAGTGACGCAATTGGAAAGTGAGGCATCAAAAACCAGATCTGGAAGTGTGTCCGCCTCCTACATGGATTTCAGAGACCTGCAAGGCCAGCCCTTTCCTTATCAGGCCATCATTAAAATGGTGCTCAGCCTGCCACAGAAACCTAAATCCAATTTCTTTCTCAATGCAGAAATGGTAAAAGTAGAACTAACGGATGATCCCATCAGCTTTCCATATAATTTTTAACTTTTCTTTTTATCGCTCAGTTTTCCTACTGGTTATTGCTCTCTTCCTGATGGCGGGTCCATCAGCAGCACAGGTAACGGCCAACAGAGCCGAGCTGGAGCAAGAAAAAGCCAGGATTCAAAAGAGGCTGCGGGAATTTGATACGGTATTAAAAAGGACGACGAATGAAAAACGGACTTCATTGGGAGAATTGCGTGCCGTCAATCAGAAACTAGAAGCCAGAGAAAGCTATATCGCCACCTTAAACAGGGAATTGAGGCTGGTAAAACAGGAAATACAGCAGACCTCTTCCCGTATCGATCAGCTGGAAGAGGAACTGAAAAATCTGAAGGAAGAGTATGCAAAAATGATTTATACTTCGTATAAATTGAATCAGGGCGTAAACCTCGTGGCGTTTATTTTCACTTCTGCCACCTTCAAACAGTTTTACATGAGGCTAAAATACCTCAAGCAATACAGCGATGCGCGTAAAAAGCAGGTGGAGCAGATGGAAAAAGTAAGTCAGGACCTGACACAAAAGCAACAGGAACTGGAAGCACAACGCTCCAATCAACTTGCGGTATTGGAACAGGAAGAAGAACAACGGAAGGAACTGAATGCGCTAAAAACGGAACAGCAGCAATTAGTAAGTTCGTTGAGTCAAAAAGAAGAGGCATTGAAAAAAGAGATTGCTGCCACCCGAAAGCAACAGGAAGAGTTGAATCAATTGATAAAACGAGTGATCGAGGAAGAAATGCGGCTGGCCAGAGCGCGGGAAGAAAGGGAAAACGAGGCGGCTGCCGAGCAGCCTGAGGAAAAGAGCCTTCCTGCTGCACCTAAAGCTACCGCACTTTCCACGTCATTTGCGAGTAACCGGGGTAAAATACCCTGGCCGGTAGAATCCGGTTTTATTTCCAGAAAATACGGCACCTATCCGCACCCTACTCTCAGAGGAATCACCGAAACCAATGACGGTGTCGACATTCAAACCAACAATAACGCTCCAGTTAAAGCGGTATTTGCCGGGAAGGTTACCAAAATAACCACCGTACCGGGCATGGGGGGTACCATTATTATTAAGCACGGTGATTTTTACACGATGTACAGCCGGTTAAAAACCATTTCGGTGAAATCCGGTCAGGATGTCAATACATCCACCGTGATTGGCACGGTATATACAGATTCAGACGGCATATCCGAACTTCATTTTCAAACCTGGAAAGGTTTGGAAGTAATGGACCCAAGTATTTGGCTTTCTAGCAAATAATGCTTAAATTTTACTATATTTAGAAAAAAAAATTACAACATGCTTTATTTCCTTTGCGTTAGAAAAGCACAGTTCTATATTTGTAATAATTTCATAATCAAAATAAGCAAAACATGAGTACATTGGGTTTTATACAAAATATCGGAGGAGGATCACTTGTGATCATCGTTCTGGTAGTCATCCTTCTTTTTGGCGCTAAAAGGATTCCTGAACTGGCCAGAGGCCTGGGTAGGGGTATCCGTGAATTCAAAGATGCCACCAAAGAGATACAGGATGATTTGGAGGAAGGACTGAAGGATGACAACAAAAAAGCAAAAAAATAACAGGTTGGAAAAATTTCTTTCATTCGATGAGATAAAAAAATCGCTGGAAAAAAAGGAAACGAATTGTAAAGCGATTGTTACTTATTACCTAAACAACATTAAGACGAAGGCGCAATTAAACGCCTTCGTTGAAGTTTACGGCCCATCTGCTTTGGAGCAGGCGGCTGTCATAGACGAAAAGATCACTGCTGGCAAAGCAGGCAAACTAGCAGGCATGGTAGTGGGCATCAAAGATGTCCTATGCTACCAGGGTCATGTGGCCAATGCGTCCAGCAAAATTCTGGAAGGATTCGAATCTCAGTTTACCGCTACCGCCATCCAACGGCTAATCGACCAGGATGCCATCATTATTGGCAGACTCAATTGCGATGAGTTTGGTATGGGTTCTTCCAACGAGAATACAGTACATGGCCCCGTGTTAAATGCCCTGGATGAAAGTCGTGTGCCCGGAGGGTCGTCGGGAGGATCCGCTGTCGCCGTCCAAGCTAATCTTTGTACGGTTTCGCTCGGAACAGATACGGGCGGTTCCGTTCGTCAGCCAGCAGCTTTCACCGGCGTTATTGGGATCAAACCTACCTATTCCAGGGTTTCCCGTTTTGGGTTGATTGCCTATGCCTCTTCATTTGACACCATCGGTGTCTTTTCAAGAAATGTCAAAGATAATGCCTTGGTATTGGAAACCATGGCTGGCCCGGATGAATACGATAGCACTTCCTCACGCAAACCCGTTCCTGCGTACAGCAACCTGCTTCATTTCGACAAACCGGCCAAAATCGCCTATCTTAAAGAAACGGTGCATTCGGATGCCTTGCAGCCGGAAATTAAAGCCCACACATTGCAGGTGCTTGACAACCTAAAAAGTGAAGGCCATCAGGTGGAGGAGGTGAATTTCCCTTTATTGGATTATGTCTTACCAACTTACTATATATTGACCACTGCCGAGGCCAGCTCGAACCTTTCCAGATTTGACGGTGTTAAATACGGGTATAGGTCATCAAATGCCCACAACCTGGAAAGCATGTACAAGCTAACCCGGTCCGAGGGATTCGGTGAGGAGGTGAAAAGAAGAATCATGTTGGGAACTTTTGTGTTGAGTGCCAGTTACTACGATGCCTATTTCACAAAAGCCCAAAAAGTACGGCGGTTGATCAAGGAATTCACCGAAAACTTATTGACCAAGTTCGACTATATCGTTTTGCCAACCACGCCGAGTACGGCTTTCAAATTTGGGGAGCATTCCAATGACCCGGTGGCCATGTACCTGGAAGATCTTTTTACTGTACAGGCCTCCGTTTCCGGAGTGCCATCCATATCCATTCCAAATGGAAAGGATGAAAATGGCTTGCCCATTGGTCTGCAAATTATGACCAATTCGTTTAAAGAAGCGGAATTATATGCCTTTGCTAACTACTTAAGTGAGCAGGCAACTACTAATTAGTAAATAAATGATTACGGATATGAGGGAAGGATTTTTAAAAAACGTGTTGAGGGGCGTGCTTGCCGGGATTTTGTTTTTACCCGCAGCAATTGCCCAGGATCAGGTAGCAAGTCTATCGGAAGAAGGAGCAAGTACGGCCACGGTAGCTCCTTATTATGACTATGAATACATTCCGGACTTCACCTATGAGGAAGTGGAAAAGCGAGTCTCGGAAATGGAAACAGATATGCCATTTGAGCTTAACGAGACCATTTTTGCTTTTATAAACTACTTTACCGTTCGAAACAGGGATTATACCCGAATGGTTTTAGCCCGTCAGGACATGTATTTTCCGATGTTTGACGAGGCATTGGATAAGCACCAGATGCCGGAAGACATTAAATACCTGGCGATCATCGAATCTGGGCTGAATCCCAGTGCCCGATCGAGAATGGGTGCCAGCGGATTGTGGCAATTCATGCCTGCAACAGGAAAAGAATTCCAATTATACATCAACAGCCACGTTGATGATCGCCTTGATCCGGAAAAATCCACGGATGCCGCACTGCGTTATCTGAAAGCCCTGAACCGAAGGTTCAACAACTGGGAACTGGCATTGGCAGCCTATAACTGTGGCCCGGGAAATGTCAACAAAGCCATCCGAAGATCCGGAGGAAAAAGGACATTTTGGGGTATTTATCGCTATTTACCCCGCGAAACAAGAAGCTATATCCCCCAATTTCAGGCCATCATGTACGTACTTCGTCACGCCGAAGAACATAACCTGATTTTAGAAGAGCCAGCTTATGCCATGGACTTTGATAAAGTAAGTATGGGTGCCGAATTTACATTGAAGGATTTGGCCAAACATACCGAACTATGTCTGGAAGATCTGGAGTACTTAAATCCCTCCCTTCTCAGAGGAGAAGTACCTGATTTTAAGAAAAACATGACGATCAATGTTCCCAAGTACATGCATGCCTACATCACCGAAAACCAGCCCAGGCTGGTCGATTCCCTGATGGTAGAAAAGGAACGGTATCTGGCATCTCTACCCGATGAACCGGAAAAACCAATCCATAACCTTACCTATCGGGTGCAGAGGGGGGATGTTTTAGGGAAAATTGCACAACAATATGGTGTTTCTGTCAGCCAGTTAAAGTCATGGAATAACCTGTATTCCAATACCATTCGTATTGGCCAGGTAATTCACATCTACCAGGATAACCCCACCTTTGAAAAAAGCATTGCTTCCTCCCAACAACCTGCGGTTTCTGAAACCCGTGCCGGGAAAATGTATACCGTTCAGCCCGGTGATTCCTTATGGTTAATCTCCAGGAGACTGGAAGGAGTAACCATAGAGCAGCTTAAAAAGCTGAATAACCTCAATACAAACCAAATCAAGCCGGGTCAAAAATTGATTATTGGATAATTTTAAAACTAATTTTTTAATTTTATTTTTTTCAATAGGCAATTATTCCTAATTTAGGCTTAGGTAAAAAACTACCCTATGGAAAAAAATATCAGATTATACATTTTCGTCTTATTTGCAGCTTTTGCCCTCGCTTCTTGTGAGGGAAGTAGTGAGAATGATTCCTCCAGCAACAAACCCAGAGCTCGGGGGTCGCTTGGAGAAATCCTGTTGGTGATTGATTCTGCCAAATATGCGGGGCCAGTGGGAGATGCATTAAAGGATATCTTTCAAGCTGATATTCCAGGTATTATTCGTTCTGAATCCATGTTTTACATACGAAAAGTGGATCCGCGAGCACTAACCCGGATCTTGAAGATGGCCAATAACATGGTATATGTCACCACTTTCGATGACTCCAGTCCTGCGAGCAGGGTTATCAATAATCAATTTACGCCTGAATCCGTGGAGATGAGCAGAGGAGATTCATCGCTATTCATGCTGCGAAATAAGGATGAATTTGCCAGAGGCCAGGAGGTGATGTACCTCTTTGGAGAAAATGAAGAAGAACTGGTCCAAAACTTACGCGCTAACAAAACCCAACTTCAGAATTTTTTCATCAACAGGGAAAAAGAAGGACTGGCCAGGGCGCTGTTTAATCGAAAAAATGGGACAGCAAGCACCAAATCCCAGGAAAAATTTGACTTAACCCTGAATTTGCCCGTTTCTTACCAATTCGTACTGGAGGAAGAAAAGTTTTTATGGTTTCGACAACCTACTCCCGGACCGGATAAACCGGACATTAGCCTGTTTTTCTACGAAACGGATTATACCGACGAGTCGCAGGTTTTTCCGGAAAACATCATTTCCTTCCGCGATGAGATTACCAAAACACGTATATTTGGCGACCCGGATATTAAAGAATCGTATCTGGTGACCGAAAAGCAGGTACCTCCGGTCTTCAAAAACACGCAGATTGATGGTAAATTCAGTATTGAGATGCGGGGTTCCTGGAAGACCAACAACTTATCCATGGGGGGGTCCTTTTTGTCGTACACGGTGGTAGATGACAAAAATGGCAAACTATTCTACATGGAAGGATTTGTCTATTACCCCAATGAAGCCCATAGAGCCTCTCTTCGGGAAATTGAAACCATTTTACAAGCCACTTCATTTGAAAATGAGGAAGAAGAAAACTAAGTCCTAATTTGTACCATTTTTCCCCAGCCTATCAATGAAGATCAGAAAAGAGGATGCATTAAATTACCATCAATTCAAAAAACCTGGAAAAATAGAAGTCATACCTTCTAAGCCACTTTCCAGTCAGCTTGATCTGGCCCTCGCTTACTCTCCGGGCGTAGCCGAGCCCTGCAAAGCCATACAGGAGGACCCGGATTCCATCTACAAGTACACCGCCAAAGGCAACCTTGTGGCCGTTATTTCAAACGGTACTGCCGTATTGGGACTGGGAAATATCGGTCCGGAAGCTTCCAAACCCGTCATGGAAGGAAAAGGGGTATTGTTTAAAAAATTCGCTGGAATAGACGTTTTTGATCTGGAAATTGATGAAAACGATCCGGACAGTTTGATTCAGATTATTCGCTCGCTTGAGCCGACTTTTGGTGGAATTAACCTGGAAGACATCAAGGCTCCGGAGTGTTTTATCATCGAAAAGAGACTGAAAGAATTGATGAAAATCCCGGTCATGCACGATGACCAGCATGGAACGGCCATTATATCCGGAGCCGCTCTCCTAAATGCCCTGGGAATGATCGGCAAACGCATAGAAGACATTAAACTTGTCGTCAGCGGTGCAGGAGCAGCAGCGGTATCCTGTGCCCGGTTCTACGTGGGACTTGGGGTAAAGCTGGAAAACCTCATCATGTGTGACATCGAAGGGGTCATCCGGCGGGACAGACCCGGGCTGAATGAGATTCATCAAATGTTTGCCACTGACAAAGATATTCACCACATCACCGATGCCATGAAAGGGGCTGATGTATTTTTGGGCCTCTCTGCGGGTAATATTATCAGCCAGGAACAAGTTCAGTCCATGGCTGCCAATCCAATTGTATTTGCGCTGGCCAATCCCACCCCCGAAATCAGCTATGAAGAAGCCATGGCGGCTCGAAAAGACATCATCATGGCAACCGGCCGATCGGACTATCCCAACCAGGTCAATAATGTCATCGGGTTTCCCTATATTTTCAGAGGAGCACTGGACGTGCGTGCCACGGGTATCAACGAAGAAATGAAGTTGGCGGCAGCTTACGCGATTGCCAATCTGGCAAAGGAACCGGTACCCGATATTGTCAACAAAGCTTACGGTGAAACCAAATTGGCCTTTGGAAAAACCTATCTGATCCCCAAACCGTTGGATCCCCGGCTGATTACCACTATAGCCCCGGCAGTAGCCAAGGCTGCCATGGCTTCCGGAGTGGCTAAAACCCATATTCAGGATTGGGAAGCCTATGAATTGGACCTGCAGGAGCGAATAGGAATAGACCAGCGGTTGATGTCCCGTGTCATTGCCCGGGCAAAGAAAGAGCCCAAACGTGTCGTTTTTGCCGAGGCAGACAATCCCAAAATCCTGAAAGCTGCCCAGTTAATCCGGGATGAAGGTATCGGAGAGCCCATTCTGCTGGGTAACCGCCAAAAAATAAAAAAACTGATCAGGATCAACTCACTGGATCTGGAATCGGTAAAAGTTATTGATCCCAACGAAGAAAAAGCAACGATCAGGCGTTTTGGTGAAATTCTTTACGACAAGCGAAAACGTAAAGGGCTGACTCCCTATGAGGCACGAAAACTCATGAAAGACCGGAATTACTTCGGGGCCATGATGGTAGAAGTGGGCGAGGGAGATGCACTAATTTCAGGACTTACCAAAGATTATCCACGAACCGTATTGCCCTCACTACAAATTATTGGGGTAAAAAAAGGAGTGGACCGCGTAGCCGGTATGTACATCATTAACTCGGACAAAGGGCCCTTTTTCTTTGCCGACACCACGGTCAATGAAAATCCTACGGCTGATGAACTGGTGGAGATCATCGGACTCACGGCCAACGGCGTGCGGTTTTTTGATATTGATCCCAAAGTGGCCATCCTTTCGTTTTCCAATTTCGGATCTGCAAAAGGAACCGTACCTACGAAAACCGCTCTGGCCACCCAAAAAGCTAAAGACCGCTTTCCGGAACTCATTATTGAAGGCGAAATGCAAGCCAACGTGGCCCTGGATGAAAATATCCAAAAAGAAAATTACCCTTTCAGTGCATTGATCAACAATAAAGCGAACACGCTGATCTTCCCCGACCTTGCTTCCGGGAATATTGCCTACAAACTGGTGTCAGAAATAGGAAATGCCGAAGCCATAGGACCTATTCTGTTAGGAATGAATAAATCCGTGCATGTACTCCAACTTGGTAGTTCGGTTCGGGAAATTGTCAACATGGTAGCCATTGCTGTAGTGGATGCCCAAAGTATCGAGTCACCATGATCGCTTATTTAAAAGGAAAGCTTACCTACAAGGATCCGACCTATGTGATCATTGATATACAAGGGATAGGGTACGAGGTTAAAATTTCACTTACTACTTACGGAAAGGTAAAGGAAGAAGAACAAACCTACCTGCATACCTATCAACATATCAAAGAAGACGGTCATACCTTGTATGGGTTCAAAGAGCCTTCGGAAAAAAAGGCGTTTTTAGAACTGATCTCCATTAACGGCGTAGGCCCGAATACCGGTTTGATGATCCTTTCCTCACTGAGCGTGGAAGAGCTGGAGCAGGCCATTTTACAGAACGATCACGCCACCATTCAGCGGGTAAAAGGGATCGGTGCAAAAACTGCCCAGCGTATCGTTTTGGAACTAAAGGATAAAATTAAGAAAGAAGGAATTTCGACTGGCGATGGTACAATCCCTGGCTTTATTCAAAGCAGCAATAAATTAAAACAGGAAGCGTTACAAGCCTTGATTACTCTTGGTTTTACCAAGGCGCAGGCGGAGAAAAATATCCAGACTGTTTTGAAAAAAAGTGGCCCAGATGTTTCGTTGGAAGCATTAATTAAAGCATCTTTAAAGTCGTCATCATAACCAAGCAACATTGGCCTTTAGTTTCTCAAATATTTTTTGGAGAATAAAGTCATTTCATCGGTACAGCATTCTACTTCCGGGAGTGTTTAGTCTGGTGTTGAGTATGTCGTATTCCGTAGCAAATGCCTATCAGGAACCGGCTTCCGATACCATTCCTACCAAGATGGACACCTTAAACAAGCGAAAAGAATTACCTTCTTACCTGCTTTGGGACGATCTCGATACCCAGCCGCTTTACCCCTATCAGAATCCATTTTTACGAAATAAATCTCCTTTTATACTATCGCCTAATCAAAACCAACGGATTGAGGTGGAAGTAGATACGGCGGTAAATTACAGGATCTATCAGGATCTGGATTCCGGTTCTCTGGATCCGGGCTATTCATTGGACTTTGAGGATTATTCGCGGATGCAGGAATTGCGCATCCGCCAGGAATATTGGCGAAACCGCTCCAGAGGGCTTGACGGCGAGAGTGCAGTTGGGGGACGGGGCCTCATTCCGCCCATTACCATGAGTCCTACTTTTGACCGGATTTTTGGTGGAAGTGAAATTACCATTGTGCCTACAGGAAATGTAAACCTGGATTTTGGTGGCATCTTCCGAAGAATTGATAACCCATCCATTCCGATCAGGCAACAGCGCAATGGTGGATTCAACTTCAATCAACAAATACAAATGAGCGTCAACGGCATGTTGGGGGAAAAAGTACGGATTGGAGCCAATTTTGACAGCAATAATTCCTTTGATTTCGAAAACCAGCTAAAGGTGGAATATGCCGGCTTCGACGAGGACATTCTGAAAACCATAGAAATTGGAAACGTCAGCATGCCGATCCAAAACAGCCTCATTCAGGGTGCCCAAAACCTCTTTGGTGTAAAAACCCAGATGCAGTTTGGTAAACTTTTTATGACAACCGTCGCCTCCACACAGCGGGGACGAAGGGATGAAATTGTTATCGAAGGAGGAAATCAAGGCAGGCCCTTTGAAGTCCGCGCCTCTGCATACGATGAAAACCGCCACTTTTTTCTGGGCCATTTTTTTAGAAACAACTATGAAAACTGGTTAAGAGGGCTCCCTCAGGTGTTGTCAGGAGTACAGATCACCCGGGTAGAGGTCTATATTATGAACCGGGCCAATAACACCCAAACCCTGCGAAACTTCGCCGCCTTTATGGACCTGGGAGAAGGACAGCGAATTTATAACCCGGAAAACCCCGGTATCGGTCAGGGAAACCCCCAATCTCCCGCCGCCAACAACGCCAACGAACTGTACAATACCCTAAGAAACAATACCGCTTACCGGGATTTCGAGACCGCTGCCACGGCCATCAGTTCTGATTTGGGACTGGAAAGAGGCGTGGAATTTGAGCAAATCAATGGTGCTCGTAAATTGGCCGAAAACGAATATACTTTTCACCGGCAGTTAGGCTATTTCAGTTTGTCCCGAAAACTCCAGAATGATGAAGTCATTGCCGTATCTTACGAATACACCTATAACGGTCAAAGCTATAAGGTAGGAGAACTATCAGAAGATTATCAAAACAGATCGGAAGACGATGTCATCTTCCTGAAAATGCTCCGCCCGGCGCGGATCAATACCCGGATCCCTACCTGGGATCTGATGATGAAAAACATTTACAATCTGAATGCCAATCAAATTCAGAAAGACGGCTTTCAGCTTCAGGTTATTTACCGGGATGACCGTACAGGCCTGGACAACCCCAGTCTGCTTGAAGGGGAAAATGTCAAAGACATCCCGCTCATTCGCCTTCTGAAACTGGATAACCTCAATCCGCAAAATGACCCGCAGCCGGACGGCAATTTTGACTTTGTACAAGGCCTGACCATACGACCCGAACAGGGGCTGGTAATCTTTCCAGTGTTGGAACCCTTCGGGGAGACCCTTGAGGACTACTTTTTGCCCTCAGAGGTTAATTTGATAGATAAATTTGTCTACGACACCTTATATCAAACTACCCAGGCGGATGCCGAGCTGGTGACCCGTCTGAATAAATATTTCCTGAAAGGAAGCTTTACCTCTGGATCAGCGTCCGAAATCATGCTACCCGGCCTCAATATCAGTGAGGGGTCTGTTCTGGTAACTGCCGGCAACATACCCCTTACGGAAGGCGTGGACTACACGGTTGATTACAATATCGGCCGGGTGGTCATTATCAACGAGGGCATTTTACAATCGGGCAAACGAATCAGCGTCAGTTTTGAAAAGGCTGATTTGGTCTCCTTTCAGACGCGGAGTTTGCTGGGTACTCGCCTGGATTACATGGTCAACGAAAATTTCAACATCGGTGGTACCTTCCTCTACCTCAACGAACGACCTAATATTTCAAGGATCGCTACTGGTAATGAAACCCTTCGGAACTCTCTCTGGGGATTGGACGTGAACTACAATGAAGAATCTTTATTCCTCACCAAGCTGGCGGATGCCCTGCCCTTTACCGAGACCAAAGAACCTTCCCTGATTCAGTTTAGCGGTGAATTTGCCCACCTGATCCCGGGCACTTCCAATCAGGTGGATGGAGAAGGAGCCTCCTATATTGATGATTTTGAGACCGCCATTATCCCGTTCAATTTGGGGTCTTCACCGCAAAACTGGAGACTAGCCGCCACCCCTGTCACCGAAGACAACCAATTCGATGAAAGTCCCATGACAGAGGATCGGCTGGGCAATGCGTACAAGCGGGCCCGGCTGGCCTGGTATTCCATCGATAATGTGTTTTACAGACCCTCCGGAAGAGGAGTCCCACCAAACATTACCAATGATGACCGGCGAAACCATTATGTACGCAGGGTACTGCCCCAGGAAATTTTCAAGGGACGTAACCGGGATGTGCTGATCACCCCGGAGCCCTTGTTTGAAATGGCTTATTTTCCACACGAACGAGGCATGTATAATTTCAATCCCTCGCTGGATGCCTCCGGGTTGCTTCCCAATCCGAGGGAAAATTACGGGGGCGTTACACGAGCCATTACCTCAGAGGTAGACTTTGACCGAACCAATATCGAATACATTGAATTCTGGCTAATGGACCCCTTCCTTCCAGGACCTAATGGACGGGTGTTGGATGGTATTTTCAATGAAAATAACACCACTGGAGGTAAACTAGTCTTTAACCTGGGAGAATTATCCGAAGACGTAATCTTAGATGGCCGCCATGCATTCGAAAACGGCCTTCCGGCTGATGGAGAAGCAGGAGGGACCGCTACCAATGAATGGGGGCGGGTAACCAACCAGCAGTTTCTCACCCCGGCGTTTGACAATTCCCCGGAGGCCCGGGAGAATCAGGACGTAGGCTTAAATGGATTGAGCAGCGAAGAGGAGGTCGAATTTTATCAGGATAGGTTTTTAAACCGGCTAAACGTGACGCCCCAATCCCTGGAGCGGATCAGGGAAGATCCTGCTGCTGATGATTTTCAGTATTACCTGGACAGTGAATTTGACCAAAACGATGTTAAAATCCTGGAACGATACAAGCGGTTTAACGGCTTGGAAGGGAATACCCCCATCACTTCCAATACCAACCTGCCCTATACGCCTTCCGGTTCGAACGTGCCGGACAATGAAGATCTGAATAACGATAATACTTTAAATGAGGTAGAGAGCTATTACGAATACGAAGTAGATCTTAGACCCGGGGAACTTGAGGTAGGCGAGAACAATATCGTTGACCGGGTAACACACGTAGAAAACGGAGAAGAGGTCGACTGGTATTTGTTCAGGATACCGATCCGGCAGCCGGACGCATCGGTGGGAAATATATCCGGATTTAAGTCGATCCGGTTTATAAGAACGTACCTTACTGACTTCCGACAGCCCGTCGTTTTGAGAATGGGGCATTTCCGGCTGGTGGGTAGTCAGTGGCGGATTTTTCAGGAATCCCTTTTTGAAAAAGGATTTTCCGAAATACCTGAGCCAGACAATTCCAACTTAACCGTCGGCGTCGTAAATATTGAAGAAAACGGGCAAGGAGGCGAAAACCAAAGTCCTTATGTATTGCCTCCCGGCATATTCAGAGATCGCGACAATACCTCCACCATCGAGCGGCAGCTGAACGAGCAATCGCTGCGGCTTTGTGTGGAAAACCTTCAAAGCAGAGACTCAAGGGCCGTATTTAAGAATGCCAGCCAGGACCTGGTCCAATACGGCAGGCTTAAAATGTTCTTGCATGCCGATAGTCAGGATGCCAACGATGGCGAGTTGACAGCCTTCTTGCGTATCGGTACGGACTACACCGACAATTATTACGAAATCGAGGTGCCCCTGAACATCACACCTCCCGGCACACGAGATCCCCGGCAAATCTGGCCATTGGAAAATGAAATTGATGTAGCGATCGATGAAATTGTAGGGGTGAAAGCGGAAAGAGACAACAACCAACGGCCTCAGAACCTCCCCTATTCCGTTCAGGTGAGGCAATACCGGATCACCGTTGTGGGCCGGCCGGAATTGAATTTCATACAGGGAATGATGATTGGTATCCGCAACCCCGGGAATACCGGAGGAGCCAGCAAATCCGTATGTGTCTGGGCGAATGAATTGCGGGCCACTGATTTCAATAAATCCTCCGGCTGGGCCGCCAATGCCCGATTAAATGCTCAAATTGCGGATGTGGCTACGATTTCTTCCTCCATAAGGCACAATACCTTCGGCTTTGGGGGATTGGAAACCAGACTATCAGAAAGAGCGCGTGAATCCACCACCCAATACGACATTTCGGCCAATGTAAGTGTGGATAAAATTTTACCGGAAGGACTGGGATTCAGCATCCCGCTATATGTAAGTCTCGAAAACTCCACCACGAAACCGGAGTTTGACCCCTTAAATCCAGACGTTCCTTTCGAAATAGCCTTGCAGAAATTCCGATCGGATTCAGAGCGGGAGGCCTACCGAAACCTGGTTTTGGACCAGTCCAAACGAAATAATTTTAGTCTGAATAATGTGCGCAAAATCAGGGACCCTGAAAAAGAAACCAACCGGCTCTATGACCTGGAAAACTTCTCCTTCTCCTATGCTTACGGCTCTGTAAGGCAGAGCAATACCCAATTGGAAAGTTATAATTTCGAAACCTACCGGGGAAGTATTGCCTATAATTACCAGCCGGATCCGCTGGTGGTCACTCCCTTTCAAAAAATGGGCTTTTTGCGAAACGACCACTTGCAGTTGATCCGCGATTTCAATATCAATTTTTCCCCCAGCCAGGTTTCGGCAAGAATCGACGTGGACAGAAGGTTTATGCGCACGCAAAACCGGAACGACCAACTCAGTACGGCCGGAGTCGATCCTTTATTTCAGAAAAGTTTTTACATTAACCGCTTTTATAGCGTGAATTGGGACCTCACAGAAAGCCTCTCGGTAGATGTGAGTTCCAGCGTGAGTGCCGTAGTAGACGAACCTGAAGGAGACCTGGATACGGAGGGAAAACTGGATTCACTGAGAAACAATATCAGAAGACTGGGCAGGACCACTAACTACAACCAGCAAGCCGTAGTAAACTACAGCGTCCCGCTGGAAAAATCGCCGCTGACAGACTGGATCAGTGCCGACTTGAGGTACGAAGCTACCTATAGCTGGCTTACCGGAGCCATTGGGCAAAAAGACACCCTGGGTAATGTCATTCAAAATTCCCGGGACCGTTCGATTTCGGGCAAGTTGGATCTGGTACAACTCTATAATAAAAACAAGCGACTCAATGCCCTGAATGCGCCAAAACGGCCCAGCATACCCAGCAGCACTCCTGTACCTGCCGCCGCCGATGACGAGGAAGAGGACGAGGAACCCTCTACCGAAGGTATTGTGGCTGATGCCCTGAAATTTCTGATGATGATAAAAGAGGTGAATTTCAGGTACCAGATCACCGAAGGTACCTTCCTACCCGGCTACCTTCCAAACACCGGCTTACTTGGCATGGACCGTAGTTTTCTAAATCCGGGTCTGGGCTTTTTAATGGGCAGCCAAAACAGTGACATTCGCTACGAACTGGCCAATCGGGGCGTTTTGGCTGCCAGCAGCTCGCTTACCCAAGCGTTTCGTCAAAACCAATCTATAAACTTACAGGTCAGCTCACTGATAGAGCCCTTAACGGACTTTCGGATCACCGTAGACTTCCGAAAACGGGAAAATGGGGATTATAGCGAAATATTTCGCAGATCCGGACCGGGAGCGGAAGATTTTACTTCCATCAATCCCAACAGAATAGGCTCCTACAGCATCAGTTACAATATCCTGAAAACAGTATTCAATGGCCAGGACACGCAAAATGTTTCGCCCCTTTTCACGAACTTTGAAAATAGCCGTACCATTATCCAGTCCAGACTGGAAACAGAAAATCCGGGTGGTGCCTATAACATCAACGGGCAAAATGTATTAATCCCCGCCTTCTTAGCTGCTTATTCGGGTCAAGAAGCCTCTTCTATTTCACTGAATCCATTCCCCAAATTCCCCCTGCCAAATTGGCGGTTAGAATACCGGGGACTGGCCCGCTTACCCGCCTTAAGCGAATACTTTTCCTCCATTAATCTAACGCATAATTATACCTCTACCTATAACGTTAGTAATTTTTCCAATGCCCTGATTTACCAGGAAGGATTGGAATTGTACAACACCCTGCAACAACTGCCCATGCCTAGCATGACGGATGAATTTGGATCGTATATTCCCATTATGATTTTGAACGATGTTTCCATTTCCGAGGAATTTGGTCCCCTGATCGGCGTAGACTTACTGACCAAAGACCGGATGAATATTAGCTTTGAATACAATACCCAAAGAAACATTGGATTAAATTTTTCCAATGCCCAGGTAACGGAACAAAACAGCCAGGACTTTCGATTTGACCTGGGGTACACCAAAGCCGGAGTAAAAGTACCCTTCAAGATTCAAGGGAGACAAGAGGTGCTTAATAATGACCTGACCATACGTATTTCTACCCGAATCGTGGATACGAATACCGTACAGCGGAAAATCGAAGGAGAAAACACGCTAACGAACGGAAACCTGAACGTTCAGATGCGGCCCAGTGTGGGCTATGTCGTCAATCAAAAACTGAATATTCAGTTTTATTTTGACCGAACCATCAATGATCCGAAAGTATCTACCGCTTTCAGGAGAAGCTCTACCTCATTTGGAGGACAATTGACATTTAATTTAAGCCAATAATTTTGTCCTGATAAGAAACATTGTATTTTTGAACCGTTAACAACTAGCCAATGAATTTTCCAAAAAATTTACAGTATACCAAAGACCACGAATGGGTCCGAATAGAAGGTAAGACAGCCATAATAGGCATCACCGATTTTGCTCAAAAGGAATTAGGAGACATCGTCTTTGTAGAGGTGGACACCGTAGGGGAAAGCCTGGATGCAGGAGCGATTTTTGGCTCTGTAGAGGCCGTAAAAACGGTTTCCGACTTATTTATGCCCGTTAGTGGCAAAATCCTGGAATTAAATGAGGAATTAGAAGATTCTCCGGAATTAGTCAATGATGATCCCTATGACAAAGGCTGGATGATCAAAATCGAATTAGACGATGATGCGGACCTGGCCTTACTTTCACCAGAGGAGTACGAATCGCTGATCGGGCAATAAAGGCGAAACCTTGAATCTTAGAAAATTGCTCGCATTCGGATGGTCAATAGGCATGGCTTATGCCCTGTTTAGTCCCGGCAGCAACGTTCCGGAGCTTCCCCGCTTTTATGGTTCGGATAAATTAATCCATTTTGGAATGTTCTTCGGAATGGCATTTCTCTGGAGTAGGGTTATTCGCCAACGTCTCAAACCCGAAGAGCGGGAAAAATCAAAAAATTTTACTAATTACTTAGTTTTATGGATTTTTCTTGCTATCTTCACAGAGTACTTGCAAGTACTGGTTCCGGGCAGATCTTTTGACTACCTGGATATTACCACCAATATATTGGGAGGAACTATTGGTACAGTTATTTTTGTTTATATGAATAAGAAGGGTAGCACTCTTGTATAAATAAAAATAATTTGTTATGATTGTTACTTGGAATGAACAAACAGAATCAATAAAATTAAAAAAGGAATTATACCATGGAAGCCAAAAAAACACCAAAAGCTGATCTAACCAAGAAAACAGGAATGTTCCTGAACCTTGGGTTGATGGTCAGTGTTGGTCTGGTTCTATTCGCTTTTGAGTACAAGTCTTATAATGATGGCCTGCTCAAGGATTTAGGATCGATCGATGACGACTTTGAAGAATTATTAGATATTCCGATCACGGAGCAACCACCACCACCACCGCCACCAGTAGAGCAGCCTGAGATTAAGGAAATCCCCGATGAGGTGGAGATTGAAGAAAAAATCGAAGTAAACTTCGATGTGGATGTTCAGGAAGAAACCGTTATTAAAGAGGTTGAGATCTCAGAAGCACCCGTTGAGGAAAAAGCGGAGGAAATCTTCGATGTAGTGGAAAACATGCCTACTCCTCCGGGAGGAATGGAAGGATGGAATAAATACCTTTCTAATAACCTGAAATACCCAACTCAAGCCAGAAGGATGGGAATCGAAGGTACCGTGTATGTTGTTTTCGTAGTGAATACGGATGGTTCCATCCAGGATGTTGGCATCCTGAGGGGAATCGGCGGAGGCTGCGATGAAGAGGCCATGAGAGTGGTTCGAAATGCGCCAGCCTGGGAACCAGGAAGACAGCGTGGACGTCCCGTTAGAGTAAAAATGAGACTTCCGATCCGATTTAAGCTAAGCTAATTTCTAACAGTAAATGTTACATTGAATACAAAACCATAGGTGTTACCATCTATGGTTTTTTTTTATTTAACTGCCTCCACTATGGTAAAGAACGTATTTGGACTAGCCCTTAAACCTTGCTGTTTCTCACCCAAAACAGGGTTCTACCGAGATGGATATTGTCTCACCGGTCCAGATGACACAGGTACCCATACCGTCTGTGCGATCATGACCAAAGAATTTTTGGAATATAGCCGCTCAGTAGGCAACGATTTGACGACTCCCAGGCCAGCATACGATTTTCCGGGCTTACACCCCGGTGACAAGTGGTGCCTGTGTCTGACACGATGGATCCAGGCCTACCATGACAATGTTGCTCCCAAGGTTTTATTAGAGGCCACTCACGAAAAAACACTGGACCTGATAGGACTGGACGAATTGGTAAAATTCGCCGCCAAATAAGGTGGGACTACAAAATATTTAACGCCTGTTCCTTTATCTTCTCCAATTCATCTTTCATGTTGATCACCTGATGCTGTATCGTGGCATCATTGGCTTTGGAGCCAATGGTATTGATCTCCCTACCCAATTCCTGGCTCACAAAGCCCATCTTCTTACCCTCGGATCGATTCGAATTCAGTACCTGCGAAAACAACTTTAAATGTGCTTCGAGTCGCACTATTTCCTCCGAAATATCCAGCTTTTCGAAATAGTAAATCAATTCCTGTTCAAAGCGATTGGCATCAAAATCCTGCTCTTTGACCCAGTCTGAAAAATTATTCTTTATTTTATTTTTTAGCCGTTCTTTACGAATCGGTACCAATTCCTTAATGGAATCCAGACTACTCTGAATCAGGTCCAGGCTTTCAGAAAATTTTTCCATCAATACAGCCCCCTCCCTGAGTCTGGAAAGGTCACATTCTTCCAGGGCTTGTACCAGCACTTCCTTTACTTTTTCCCATGCTTCTGTACTGCCTGTTTTGTCCGAATTTGAAAGCACCACGTTCGGAGATTGCAGTGCCAGTTTGAATAGTTCCGGTGTATTGGTCTCCACCGATGCGGCCATTTCAGCGTATTTCTGAAAATAGCGTTGAAAAAGCTCTTCCTGTATCACGATGGGAAGTTCGTCTTCCAATTTTGACACAAATTCAATGGAGATCATCACCTTTCCTCTCTCCAGGGCAGCGGATACCAGGGTTTTTACCTCCGTTTCTTTATCCGAAAACTGTTTGGGAGACCTGAAACTAAGATCAAGAAACTTGGAGTTCAGTGTCTTTATTTCAATCTGAATCGAATAATTCTGGTCTTCAAAGGCAGCCAGGCCAAAACCTGTCATGGATTTTATCATCACAAAAGATTAGTCTTTAAAAATTATACCCCAAAGTTACATAGAATCTTGTCTTTTCTATGGAGTAATTTCGAACAGGTCGTGCCGCGTCAAGCTTCACATAGTAATTTAACAGAACGGTTCGTATGCCCGCCCCATAGCTTTGCAACCATGGATTATTGAAATTATTTAGGGTAATGACAAATGGCGAACCTTCAGTATTGATTATTTCGGTATTTTGATCGTTTACCCTTTCCCAAGGTGCGGCATTGGTCCAGGCGGATCCGGCATCATAAAACCCTACTAACTGAAAGTTTCTGATAAAATTTGAGGTAATATTTCCTCTGGAGAGGTAAGAAAATAAGGGAATCCGCAATTCGGAACTAAAGGTAATCACATTATTCCCCCTGATTTCATCGTAATCAAACCCTCGTAAGTCTACAAATTCAGCAAACAAAAGATCGGAATTTTCCACGCCCGACTCATTTCGGATTGGCGAAACTTCCGGTCGGTTGGTTGGCGGCTGATGAAACTGATTAAATAGCCAGTTATCCATCCCTCCTACCAGGTATTTTTGAGGGTTATTACCGAAGAAACTACCTACGTACAGTCTTGTGGCCAGGGTAATGTTTTTATGTATTTTCTGATAATTACGAAGATCCAGGTAGGCATTTGTAAAGGAGCGTTCAACCATATTGAGCCCCTGATAATGGACCATTCCTATTTTTCCTTTCAACCCCTGTTCCATGTAAAGTCCCAGCTGCCTGGTCTTATCCACCACTATTTCAGCTCTCCCCCCAGCATAATTGATATCCAGCCGGTTTTGAGGGCCGTCACTTCCCCTGAGAATGGAATCCGGGTTTAGGTTGAAATATTGACTTGTTGCTATAAAAGGGGCCAGACTCACGCGGGTACTAACCGACAAGGGATAAGAAACGCCAATCTCTGATTTAGAAAGAACGTATTTTTGGGAAGTGAGGTCGCCTTCTTCTCTTAAAATGGACCTTCGGTCAAATCTCCCCCTGATATCTAAACGGTATTTAAGGTATTCGTATTCAAAGTACAAATCGCTGCCGGACTGAAAATCCAGTGCCGTCATGACTCCTCCTTTTATCGAATGATTATCAAGAAGATCGGTCATTCGGCCATTCAGGTTGATGCCGAAACCTCTCAATGGATCCACCACAAAAGAGGTATTCAGGCTGGTAGTGATGAACTGAGGAATATAGTTCCTAGGACCCTGAACCCGCTTCACCATGTTCTGCTGCCGGAAGGCATCTAATATGTTACTTCTTCGTTCCTCCGGAGAGGTTTGTTCTTCCTCGGCGCGGGCCGACTCTTGCCCATAAAGATTTGGAATCGTGTCAAAGGTGTAATTATCCGTATCCAATCCATCTTCCCTTTCAAACCGTAGCCGGTCAACATTGATGGCGGTAGTTTGCGCTTCGGTAGCTTCCGGCAGGCTGTCCTGGGGGATCGGTTCGCTGGCATCTGGTAGATTGCCTTCCTCAGCGGCTCCTCCGATCAATAAATCTTCCAGATTATCTACTGCAGCACTTGAGTCAGCTTCCGTCATTTCTGGGCTCGCGTTTTCTAATTCTACTGCCTCATTATCGTTAGTACCGACGGATTCTTCCGCCTCAAGATCTGATTCATCACCGCTTTCATCTTCCCGTTGAATTCTCCGGTTGGAGATCCGTTCGTTTAGCATTTTGGCTTGCTCCAACTGGATTCGGGGTGTACTGGGTGTAAACTGGTCCAGGTTTGGAAAGCTCTCCACAATCAATTTACTCTGACTCCCGTCTCTTACCGCATAAGCCCATTTATTCGTTTGCAGATCATAATCAAAAGATTCCAGGCTTTTATTGAAGGCAGAAACCTGACTCGAAATCGAATTGCCTAAACCAAGCCGCATGATGTTGGTGATACCACTTTGCTCGCTGAGATGAAGAATCATCGTATTGTTAAGCTTTTTAGGCTGCAGGTTGATGTGGTTCAGGTTTGTCAACCGATTTTCATAGGTACTGTCTCCAAGGTTCAGTTGGAATAGGTTGTAGTAGTCCGGTAAATGATGGACATCCATCACCCCTGTCATCAGACTATCCGGCAAATCCGTTTTGTTGGAGGAGTATATGATCGTGGAATCGTTCAGGAAAATGGGCGTTCGGTTATCAAAGATATCGTTTGTGATCCTTCTGCCCTGGCCGCGCATATTTAGGGTGTAAATATCGGTTTTTCCATTATTGATAGCGGAAAGTACCATGGTGCGGGAATCGGGAGCAAAATCCAGGTCAAGTATCTGGGTGATGTTCCGCAAAAATATTTTATCCTGACTACTCCCATCAATGGCACGCATGCGCAAGGTGGTGACTCCTCTTTTGAAGGTTGCGATTACCAGGTTCAGCGTATCTCTCCAGGCCAATGCAGGGGTCGTGTAATCTGCTTGCTGCTCGTAGGAGGCGTAACCTCCTCTAAGAATTACCCTTTCCCTGTTGCTAGAAAGGTTCCTGACCTTCACTTTGAATTTTCCTTCTACATTTTGAACGTAGGCCAGGTGTTTACCATCCGGGCTAAAACTCAAGCTGGAAAGGGCCCCGTATTTATTATTAGGAGTGGAAACCATGACATTACTTTCGTTAATGTCTTTAAAGTTTTGAAAAACTTCCTTGTTAATTCCGGAGTAAAAATCCCTCCACTCGTTTGTGAAATCACGGAACCTTCTTCCCAGGGTATTGGAGATGCTGTTTTCTTCGTTTCGATTGATCCTACTTAGATTTAAGATACTGGAAATATACCTTCTCCCATACTTTTCTACAATGTAATTCCAGATCGACTGCCCTACCAGCCCGGCTTCCTTATCACGTAATTTAAAGAGCTTGGGATTTTCGTTGTCCCGAAGGTAATGCCTGACAAAATCATCCATTTCACGGCTCCATCCATAGGCCAGGTAGCGGGCGGCCCCATCAATAAACCAATCCGGAAAATTATTAATAAGATTAGCCTGAAAAGCATCAGAAATACTGGAACCGTACAGCATTTCTTCGATTATTATTTTTGATGTTTTGTAAAGTAACTCACTTTTAAAAGACTCCCAGGAGCCGGAATAGGCCACTTCGGCAAGCAGCTTACTGAAGAAAGTTTGACCATCTACGGTGTAGTTATTGTTGTTCAAATTTAAGTTACTTTCCAGTAATTCCTGATTCGAATTGTAAATAAATATTTTTGGCTTGGTATAGGCCACGTAGCCGATTGACTGAGTTAGTTCATCAAACTCTTCTTCCAAAAAATCGATGGCCATTCGGGCATTGGTTTGCCCGCCGTCGTAATAATAAACCTCAAAATTATTCGATGCGAAAAAGTACCAATCTTTTTCTTTATGCTGAACCCTGTTTTTTCCAAATCGTTCCTGATCAAATTGGGCCATTAGCGAACCGCCACAGCCACAAAAAACCAGTACCCAAATAAGTGCTAGATTTTTAAGTCTCATTTACTTGCCTTCCAATTATTTGCCAATATCTTAAATATACTTAAAAAAACGATTTATGTTCACTTCTTTTTGAGGTTCCTTTCCTGAAATTAAATATTCGGTCATTTCTTTACTAAAATAGGGAGCCAGGGAAACTCCCTTTGCCCCAAGCCCTCCAAACAGGAAAACGTTCTCTTTTTTGGGATGTCTTCCCATCACCGGTCGCCGGTCCCTCATTGCCGGCCGGATACCTACCTGATGATCAATAATCGCGGAGACCTCTATTGGGACCAGTTGTCGTAATTTATCCAGAATCTCACGCTTACCCGCGGCGGTTGGTTCCAGGTCTATCTCCCGGTTATTGTAAGTAGACCCCACCTTTCCGATCCCATTTCCCAAATCTATTCTGAAAACCCCTCTGTTGATTATTTCATGCGATTTAAATGCCTGCCTTACCGTCAATATTTCTCCCTTCACCGGGGTAAAAGGTACCCAGTTGTAAAAGGAGTTGTCTTTCACGCCGATCCCATTGCAGAAAACCAGTTTTGGGGCACGGATTTCCTGAAACTGCCAATTGCCGGAAGCATCTGCTGTCAATTGCGCTTCCGAAAAGCGGCCCTGGATCAGACTTCCCCTTTTCAACAGCCAGGATCGGTAGCTTTCCAACATCTTTTTAATATCCAGGTAACCGGACGATTTGAGCAACAATCCCCCAAAAGGGTCACTCACCCCTGGAAAACCCGGCTCCCGTACTATTTTTCCGATATACCGGTCATACTGAGAATCTGCACTTTTGGACAGCCACTCGTTTTGCTCCTCGTAGGATATAAACGGCCGGTAGATGCCGGTGGGATGCAGAAAGTTTTGGTTTAAGACGGTTTCCAATTCCCTGTAAAACGTTTCTATCTCGTCAAACAATATATCCGCCTGCCAGGTTTTTACCATTTTTCTACCCGTTATGGGATTATAGAGTCCGGCAGCCACCTTACTGCTACTAGCGGGGCTACCATCGTCTACCAGGCAGACCTTAAACCCTGCCTTTATCAGGCGGTAAGACAAAATACTACCCGCCAATCCCTGACCAATTAGTAAAAAATCAACTTCCATAGTCTAAATTAACGCATTCTTTGTTATTTTGAACTTGAATTTCAAACGATTTTACCATGTTACAGATTAAGTCATTCACATTCAATCCATTTGCCGAAAATACCTACCTGGTTTATGATGACAGTAAGGAAGCATTGATCATAGATCCGGGATGTTATGAGAAACAAGAAAAAGGCGAATTGTTTGACTTTATTTCCAAAAATGGCTTGACACCGGTCAAATTGCTGAATACCCATTGCCACATTGACCATGTACTGGGCAATGCCTTCGTTAAAAGCACCTATGACATTCCATTGTGGTATCATCAGGAGGAAGAGGCGATCCTTAAAGCGGTAAGTAGTTATGCTCCGAACTATGGATTTGCCCAATACCAGGAAAGTAAAGCAGACCATTACATTCGGGAAGGTGAGTATATCAAGTTTGGAAATTCCCAGTTACTTTCCTTATGGGTGCCCGGTCACTCTCCGGGGCACTTGGTATTCTATCACCAGGAATCGGCAACCTGTATCGGAGGAGATGCGCTTTTTAAAGGAAGCATTGGTCGTACCGATCTCCCGGGAGGTCATCACGAAACCCTGATTCAAGCGATCCGGCAAAAACTCTTCGCATTGCCGGATGAGGTAGTGGTCCACCCCGGGCACGGTCCCCAAACAACCATTGGTGAAGAAAAGGAAACCAATCCATTCGTAGGCAAAACAGCATCCTCTTGAACCTAACCAAACACATCCCGAACCTGATCACATGTTTGAATCTTTTAGCCGGAATGGTGGGGATTCACTACGTCATGGTGAACGGTGCCGTTTATGGTTTTTACTTTATTTTGGCAGCAGCCATTTTCGATTTTTTCGATGGATTTGCGGCGCGAATGCTTGGCGTACATAGTGAGATTGGCAAACAACTGGATTCCCTTGCTGACTTGGTTACCTTTGGGGTACTGCCTTCTTTTATTGTCTTTATGCTGATCCAATCCTCGGAAGGACCGGCATATTTACCATACATTGGATTTTTGATCGGGATCCAGTCTGCCTTACGGCTTGCCAAATTCAATATTGATGAGCGGCAAACCGATCGGTTCATTGGCTTGCCCACACCGGCTAATGCGCTGTTTTTTTCCACTCTCCCGTTGATGGGCCAGGAAATGGGAATTTTAGCAGGAATCTGGAACAATCCGTGGGTACTTTCAGCCTTAACACTTATTTTTTCGTACCTATTGACTGCGGAGCTACCCCTGCTGGCATTGAAATTCAAGCATTTTGGTTGGAACCAAAACGAATCCCGCTACCTAATGCTGCTAATTTCACTGGCGGGAATCATTATTTGGGGATGGGCAGGCATTCCCATAGCGGTGGTTTCCTATATATTCCTGTCCCTAATTAGTAATCGACTGGAAAAAAATGAGGGGGAAACGTAACTTTTCCGTGCGCAGGTGTAGGGAATTTTTAATGGGCTTATTCCTCCTATTCCTTGCCGGTCCTCTCATTTCTCAGCAAGAGTTTAAAATCCCCATCGTTTCGGAAGGCATTTACCGGCTTTCGCAGGATCAGGCCAGTGCCTGGGGCCTGGGTAACCTGAACGAAATTTCACTTTATGGGGAAGCCGGATCCCTGCCTCAAAAACTAGATAGCAGTCTGTTTCATTCGAAGGAAGTGCCTCAAAAAAAGATAGGTAATCACCTTTATTTCTTTCTGGGACAGGCCGATTGGATTCGTTTGGAAAATGGTAAAGCCCAATTGGAAACCAATCCCTATACCGATACTTTACACTACCTAATCCGGACGGGAAAGCCTCCGGAAAATCCGGTGCGGAGTATTCCTGAAGAAGCGGTAACTCCGGTACAGCAGATCTGGAATGAATCCCTGATTCAATACCAGGTTTATAAATCGGAAGAATACAACCTGCTGACTTCCGGAAGGTCCTGGTATGGCTTGCGTACTTTTAACAATGGGACCCAGACCATCACCTTTCCGCTACCGGAAACCCTACCGGATGGGCAGGTAGCTATTCGTGCCAGGATGATGGCGCAATCCTTTGGCGAAAGCCGGATTCAGTTCAGATCCCGTGGGGAAGCCTTAGGGGAGCTTTTGATCCCCTCTATCCCCGACAGTCGCTATGCCGTCAAAGGCAAAGAGGCCATATTTGAATCAGCTGTGCCCCTTACAGAAACGAACGAAAACTTCTCACTCCGCTTTACCTATACGACCACAAATCCAAACGGAGCAGGCTATCTAAAAGACCTGCTGGTTGGCTATCCCTATGCGCCCGCGGCCCTACCGGCAGGTATTTTCTACAACTTATCTGAAAATGCCACCTTGATTTCCGAAAATCTGCATACCGTTTGGGATGTCAGTGACTTTCATCATGTAACAGCACTCGGATCGGATCAGTCCATCATCACCACCGCCAAAAAATTAGCCGTTTTTGACCCTGAGCAGGTTCCCGAAATTCCCAAACCCATAGCCATCAACTCGCAATCCGGACTGCCATCCGGTTTTCCCGAGTTAATCATCATAAGCGCCCCCTCACTTCTTTCCCAGGCAGAAAGATTAGCCCGGTTTAAAAATGCGCATGGGACTACTACTGAAGTAGTCTTATCCCAGACCCTTTACGATAGCTTTGGCTATGGTAATCCCGACATTACCAGTATCCGCAATTTCCTGGCGTTTCAGTGGCAGGTAGGGGGAAACCTCAAACACGTCCTCTTCTTTGGGAAAGGAAGTTTTGATTACAAACATAGATTAGGAGGAAGACCCAACCTGGTCCCCACCTACAGTTCAAGAAGCAGCCTGGATCCCCTGACCACCTTTGGGTCAGACGACTATTTTGGATTTCTGGCAATGGGTAAAGGTCAATGGGAGGAGTCCAATGCGGGCGACCACGAACTGGACATAGGTGTCGGCAGAATACCGGCCATCAGCCCTGCAGAAGCGGCAATAGCCGTGGACAAAATCATTCAGTATAGCGAGGCTCCCGCTGGTGCCTGGAAAAGAAAACTACTGTTTGTCGCAGACGACGGGGACCAAAATATTCACTTACGAGATGCCGAAAGGCACGCAACCTATTTGCATAAAACCCATCCCGAGTTTGAGCTCAGAAAATTATACCTGGATACGTTTGAAAAGAACCCATCCGAAACCACCCTTCCTGAGGCCAAAAGTGAGTTGGAAGACCATATAAACGCCGGACTATTACTAGTTAATTACGTAGGTCATGGCAATGAACTGACCTGGGCGGCCGAGGAGATTTTTACGGTGCCCGACATTGGTGACTGGCCCGAAAACAGGCGCTATCCGGTTTTTATCACGGCCACCTGTGAGTTTGGAAGGCACGACAGCCCCTTCTTACGGTCAGGGGCTGAAGAACTGCTGTTTGCCAAAAACAAAGGGGCCATTGCAGTATTATCCACAGGGAGACCCGTATTCAGCAGCATCAACTATGCCTTGAACAAAGCCTTTATTGAAGCGATTTTCGATGAAGGAGGAACCCTATCCTTGGGAGATGTTTTCAAAAAAACCAAGAACGAAAGCCTTTCCGGGGCTTTAAACCGGAATTTTTCCCTTTTGGGTGACCCATCCTTACGATTGGCCATTCCGCAATTGAAAGCGATGACCACTTCCCTGAAAAATCTCCAAACGGGATTCGAAACCGACACCCTTTCCGGATTGCAGCGGATCCAATACCAGGGAGAAATCCAGGACCCGCTGACCGGAGCCCTGATTCCCGGCTTTGATGGAACCTTTGAAATCCGCATCGAAAATGAACCGAAAACCATAGAAACGCTAGGGAATGAAAGCCCGGCTACCACCTTCCTGGACTACCACCAGCCTTTGTTCAGCGGCACCGGAAGGGTCGCTGAGGGACGATTTGAAGGAGAACTTTTTTTGGGAAACGGGGGATTGCATGAAGAGGGGATTAGTGGAAAAATCAAGCTTTTCGCAAGGGATGATGAGCGGTCACGGGAGGCCTTTGGCGGGTCCGAGATTCCCTTACAATCCGGAAACAGTGACTTGCCCCAGGATCGCAGCGGTCCGGAAATAGAAGTGTTTTTATTTGACAGTTTGGAAACGAGGCAATTGATACCTACCACACAGAGTCCAATCTGGATTTATCTGTCCGATGACACGGGTGTGGATTTGGGTAATCCCGAAGGCATCACCTTAAAAATCAATGAAAATGACCCCGTTTCCCTTAGGGATTATTATCAAGCCCGTTCCGGAAATTATCGGCAAGGATACCTTAAGTTCCTCATTGACGATTTGATGGAAGGTATGAATACGTTGGAGATTAATGCCATTGATCCCCTGGGAAACACCTCCACTAGAACCCTTCAAGTGAGGGTAGAAGGCAGTATCAGGCTGAAGGTAGACAGCGTCCACTCCTTCCCCAACCCGGCTTCGGATGTCGTTCATTTTCTTATTTCCCATAACCGCCCGGGAGAAAATTTGCTTTTACACTTACGCATATTTTCTTTGTCAGGACGTGAAATATTTTCATTGGAGCGGCGTTTTCCAAAAGCCGAACGGTTTTTAACAGACATTCAATGGATATTTTTACAAAGCAAAACCAAATATCCGGCAAAAGGAACTTATCTTTACCAAATAGAACTCTTTTCTGAAGGAGACGGCACTTCGGGAAATATAGGAGGCAAAATTATTATTCAATGAAATTGACCAAAAACATTCTTCAGCTCTCACTTTTTTTAGTGGCATTCCTCGCTTTTCAGGTAGATAGCCACGCACAACTTTCCATACCACAGCTATCCGGGCAGGATGTTGATAGGCGGGTAATCATTACCGCAGTACCTTTTCTCAATTTTGCCCCGGACAGCAGGCATTCTGGTATGGGAGACGTAGGGGTGGCCACCTCTCCCGATGCCAATTCAGCCCACTGGAATGCGGGCAAACTGGCATTCATCGAAGATGACATGGGGTTTTCCTTATCTTATTCTCCCTGGCTGGGGCGACTAGTACCGGACATGTCGCTAAACTACCTGACCGGCTACAAGCGGATCGATAATGTTTCTGCGTTTGGCCTGGATCTAAGGTATTTTAATATGGGCGATATCCAATTAACAGACACAAGAGGTAATCCATTGGGGGATTTCAGCCCGCGGGACATTGCGATTGGTGGTACTTACTCCCGAAAATTATCGGATAACCTTTCCCTGGGTATCAGCGCACGATTCATCCACTCCAACCTTTCGGGTAATTTAAGCTCTGCCGGTGGCAACGAAAGCAGACCCGGAGTAAGCATCGGAACGGATGTGGGGATCTACCACACTTCAGAAATCATACTATCGGATAAAGAAGCCAATTTCTCCTGGGGAGTTAACCTCTCCAATATAGGTCCTAAAATTACCTATAACAGTGCCGAGGACCTCGATTACCTGCCGACCAATCTGAAATTCGGATCCGCTTTGCAGCTTCCTATGGACGAATTAAATACCATTACCCTCGCACTGGATTTTAATAAGATGCTGGTTCCTACCCCACCTTTGTACGAGGTGGATGAAAACGGACAATTGGTGCTGGACCCTAATACCAATGAGCCGGTGATCGCGGCTGGTAAGGACCCAACCCGTCCACTGATCAGCGGAATGTTCGGGTCACCCTTTGATGCGCCAGATGGGTTTCGGGAAGAAATCCAGGAAATAATGATTTCTTTCGGTACCGAATATTCCTACGACGATAAATTTGCTTTGCGCGCTGGCTATTTCTATGAAAATCCAAAAAAAGGAGGCCGCAGGTATTTTACCATGGGCGTGGGTTTTAAATTCAACCGTCTGGGATTTGACTTTTCATACCTTGTCCCACAGGTACAAAACCATCCATTGGCAGAAACACTGAGGTTCACACTACTATATAACGTTCCAAGATGAGCATAGACCGCAGTCAGGCTCCCCCATTCCAGATACCCGATCAAATCAACCTAACACCTCCCGAATGCCGGCACCTTAAAGGCGGCACCCGGTTGTACTATATTCCGTCCCCGACCATCGCTGCGGTAAAGCTCGAAGTGATCTTTCCAGTGCATTTTCAGGAAAAGAAAGCCTTCAATCCGCTGGTTCCTTTTTTTATGCTGCACATGCTATCTGAGGGAACAAAAGACTTGCCATCAGAGGCATTAGATGATTTTTTTGACTTTCACGGCTCGGAAGTAGAAGTCATTTCAGGCTATGAGCGGCAGGGCCTCAGCTTATTGACCACCAAAAAACACCTTGCGAAGGTTTTGCCGGTATTTCGTTCCTTGTTCACAGAAGCTGTATTTCCCGAAAAGAACCTGAAAAAACGGAAATCCCAGAAAAAGCTGAGCATCAGCATTCAGAATGAACAAACTTCCTCCCGGGCCAATCAGCTAATCCGATCCGGCCTTTTTGGGGAGCAGCACCCCTTTGGTTTCCAGGCTACCGAATCGGATGTAGATGCTATTTCCAGGGAGCAGCTTGTTTCCTACTACCAAACTGAATTTCTTACCCAATCTCATTTATTCGTAACCGGGCACCTTTCGGAAGCAGAACTCAGCTTACTGGAAAACTATTTTGAAGATTTACCACTGATTTCAGGAAAAAACACCAGCCCACCACTCGCTAGTCCTACCACGGGAAGGCAGGCCGAAGCGAAAGCCAATGCCCTGCAATCCAGTATCCGAATCGGTAAATGGATGGTCCCACTTACCCACCCGGATTACCTGCCGCTTTCCTTGTTCAATACCGTGCTGGGAGGATATTTCGGAAGCCGCCTGATTCGTAATATCCGGGAGGAAAAAGGGTATACCTATGGGATCAATAGTTTTTTAGGCAATCTGAACGGTGATTCCTACTGGATGGTGGCTGCGGATGTGAAAGGAGGGTATGGAGAGGAAGTGATCCGGGAAGTTTATAAGGAAATTCAGCGTCTGATAACCGATCCGATCCCAGGGGAGGAATTAGAAAAAATAAAAAATTACCTTGCCGGAAACCTGCTGGCTAAATTCAGTAGCCCTTTTGACTTGATGAGTCACTTTCAACACGTTTATTTTGAAGGGTTAGATTTCTCCTTTTACGCTCGAAAATTGGCCTTTATTAAAGATTTTGATGGCACCCAATTACAGGAAATGGGTGAGAATTATTTTTCTCCCGAATCGATGCAGGAAGTCATTGTTGGTCAGTTATAGTCCCTGCTTTTTTATCCACCACTGGTAAGCACCCGAAACATCCCATTTGGTGAGGAACCAGGTTTTATAAAGAAAAAATTTCCAGTTCCGGGGAAAATGGTGGGCGTACAATTCTAGAAATTGCCCAGCCACTTTGAAATTCGCGGAAGCCAGGGAATGTTTGGTTTCGTGCAAAATTCGAAATTTCAAGGCATGCCTTTCTTCCGATGTTCGTACCATAGCAGCTATTTTCTCGCAAACCCGGAGTGTAGAAGGAAGCAAGACTGAATGACGGGCCTGGTATTGACGGGTCGAAAGCGATCCTGCCAGGATGCGCTTAGTTACTCCTAAATAATCCCCGTAGACAAAGGCATGATCTCGTGCCATTCTCACAAGCAGGTCAAAATCCTCATAGGCAAGGTTTTCGTCATAGCCACCTGCTGCTTTCAAGACTGCCGCATCCAACACCAGAGCCGCCGAACTGATGGCGTACCTCCTCACCACCACGGGGAAGACATTGCCTGCCGTCACGGGTACGTTCGATTTTCCCGAAGCATCCACCGGATAAAAAGGACGGGTACTCCCGTCGGGAAAAAGGTGAAGCACATTGCTGAAGTAAATTTTCGCTCCTGTTTCCTGGAGGCGGTGAACTGCTCTGCTTAGGTGAAGGGGGGCCAGGAAATCATCGGCTGCCAAATCTACCACATAAGTGCCGCTGACCTGGGTCAAAGCCCTATTGAATGCCCGGCAGTAATTGATGGGAGTATCGTGAAACAGGTACCTAACATTCAATTTTTCTTCGTTTTTCTCCACCCAGCCACGAATTACCTCCTGTGAAGAATCACTACTTCCATTATCTATTATAAACAGTGCTACGTGCGGGTACTCCTGTTGCAGCACACTTTCCATAGCCGCTACTACGTAAGCTGCCTGATTATGACAGGTGCAAATCACCGAAACCAGCGGTTCGTCTTCCTTCAGATTCATTTGAGCGTTTAAACTTTCGATTATCCCTACCACGTGCAGGAAACAATACCTCGAATAACAACATCCGGGCGTTGACAATAAATCCCTCCCAGCCAGCCCGAAGCAATGGCCTAAAAACGGGTAATAACATTAATTTCTACCATATACCTGTATACTGGCTGGCAGATACATTCTATTTGGCTAAATTAGCAATTCTAATCCAGCCGGCAGCTACCTGAGAAGCACTCAAATTCATGGAAGACACCTACCTGACCTTAAAAACAACTGCCAAAGGGCTCTACAAAGAGAAAGGGAGTAAATTTTTATCGTTTGCCTACCCGGTGGAAGATGAGGGAGAAATCCAGCAGATCCTGGACGAGCTCAAAAAATCCTACCACGATGCCCGGCATCATTGCTATGCCTATATCCTGGGTAAAAATCAGGAGGTATATCGAGCCAATGACGATGGTGAACCCCATCATAGCGCCGGGGACCCCATATTGGGGCAACTTCGCTCCCGGGAGCTAACGCAATCCCTGGTCGTGGTCGTGAGGTACTTTGGAGGGGTCAAGCTTGGTGTGGGTGGATTGGTGCGAGCCTACAAAACGGCTGCTGCAGAAGCCATTGATGCCGGTGAAGTGATCCAAAAAACACTGTTCGCCAGCATTAGCATGCGCTTTGATTACCTATCGCTGGATGAAGTCATGCACCTCATCCAACGCCATGACCTGAAGATTTCAGATCAGAAATTTGACTTGCGTTGTCAAATAAGAGTGGAATGCCGCCAAATACAGGAGGATGAAGTTAGAAAAATCCTTTCGACCGTTCCTTCTTTGGAATTTCTTACATAGAGAAGATTTCATCCAGGTACCCCTGTCGATACAATTTCAAAAATATCTCCAAACAAGCCCAGGCATCCGTAGCAGCGTAGAGCATCTGCTTTTCTGTCAGGGCGGGAGCTTCCCAGTTGGACACCTGCTCGGATTTGGAAATCCGGATCCCCAGGACCATGGCACTAAGATTTCTCACCCCCACATTCAGGAAACCTACTTTTCGCAATTCTTCATTTAGGTCGAAAAAAGAATCGGGGGTAAAGTTAGGGTCCAGTTTTTTCAAGGCTTTGATATCGTCTCTGACGGCAGCCCCAACTTTTACAATATTGGCATTTTCCAGCAGTGCTTTTGCCTGAATGGGAAAACCCAGTTCGTTGAGACGGATAAGGTAAGCCGTTTCCCGGGTAGACAATTGAAGTAAGGCAACGTCGTAGGAAACGCCTCTTCTAAATGCCGGCCTGGTTTCGGTGTCGAAGCCAATAAATTTTTGAGAAGCCAAATCTGATTCCATCCGTCGCAAGTCCTTTTGGTCCTGAACCAAGATGATTTCGCCGGGAAATGCTTCTATTTCCAGTTCATTTACTTCTTCTTTGGATATTTTAAGTGGTATCATGCCAAAATCTCTTCTTCTTTAATCTGTTCCATTTCTTCTTTTGAGTAATAATTAATCCCCCAATTCATATACCCAAACAAAATCGTCATGAACGGGCTAATAATATTAAAAAAACAATACGGGGCATAGGTAAGGGTGGCTACTCCTAAAACAGAGGCTTGGGTCGCGCCACAGGTATTCCAGGGGATCAAAACCGAAGTAACGGTAGCACTATCCTCCAGTGTCCTGCTGAGGTTTTCCCCCTTCAGGCCTTTCTTCTTGTAAATATCGGCATACATTCTGCCGGGAACCAAAATAGCCAGGTATTGATCCGAGGTGGTAAGGTTGAAAAAGACACCAGTACCAGCGGTAGCGGCGATCAGGGACCCGACGGAGTTTACTTTGCTAATCACCGCCTCGGCGATGACCTTAAGCATGCCGCTTACCTCCATTATTCCTCCAAAAACCATGGCACACAAGATCAACCAAACGGTAAACAGCATCCCTGCCATCCCCCCGGTAACCAGTAACTCGTTAACAATTTCGTTGGAGGTAACAATAGCCGTGTCCCCAAACAACGCTTGCATCACAATGCTAAAGGTACGAAGCAATGCTCCTCCGTCCATGCCACGGGATAATTCCCGGATAATCTCCCCCTGAAAAATGACTGCGAAAACCCCTCCCAAGAGTGCTCCGGCGAGCAAGGTCGGAATGGCCGGGACCTTTTTTATAATAAGAAACAAAACGAGTGCGGGAACAATGAATAGCCAACCATTGACCACGAAGGTTTCAGAAATCACGTCGGAAATGGCTTGCACCTGGCCGACTGTACCTTCGGGCTGCCCCATCACGCCGATGACCCCAAAGATCAGAAGGGTAATGGAGATAGAAGGCACTGTGGTTCTTACCATGTGCCGGATATGCGTGAACAAATCTGTCCCGGCCATGGCCGGAGCCAGGTTGGTGGTGTCCGAAAGCGGTGACATTTTATCCCCGAAGTAAGCCCCTGAAATAATCGCTCCGCCAATGATGCCCTCTCCAAACCCCAGGGCTTTTCCGATCCCCAAAAGGGCGACCCCTACGGTAGCTACCGTCGTCCAGCTACTTCCAGTGGCAATGGATACTACTCCACAAACCACACAGCCGGCTAATAAAAATATAGTAGGATTCAACACCTGAAGACCGTAATAAATCATCGCAGGGACAATTCCACTCAACATCCAGGTTCCCGCTAGGGAGCCTATTAAAAGCAAAATCAAAATAGAGGACATGGCGGAGGAAATGCTTTTGATCATACCATCCTGAATGACATCCCATTTTACACCCAATCTAAAAACAGCCAACAAGCCGGCTACCCCAGAAGAAATGACCAAGACCAACTGATTGGATCCAAAGAGTCCGTCTGTGCCAAAAACATTGATATTGATCACCAAAAGGACAATCAGGAAGATGATTGGAAATAATGCCTCCCAGATGGACGGCCTTTTAGAAGTTGTACCCATTATGACTGGTCTAAGAAAAGATAAACCTAAAGTTAAAAAAAAATATGTATTTACCGCCCAAACCGCTGATACTCTTTGTTACTTAAAGACTAACGCATGCTTTCCAAATTTTATTCTGAATGTATGGAAAGGTATTTGTTTTTCAATTATTTTATTTAACTTAATACCAAATAATTTGGCTTAACGATACAGGTTCATGAGAAAAATTGACAGCCTGCTACAGGAATATGACCTCAGCCACCAAAATCCCACCAACAAATCCATCCATTGGCTTTGTGTTCCGGCTATTTACTTCAGCTTAGTGGGATTGCTTTACAGTATCCCTCCCGGTCCTCTGAGAGAGATGGAGTTTCTGCTAAGCCATTTTGCCAATTGGGCCACTCCGGCATTGTTGCTGGTATGGATCTATTACCTGGCACTTTCGCCACCTTTGGCATTGGGGATGATGCTTTTTACGGCCCTCTGCCTGGCGGTGGCAAGCGTATTCACTTTAATATTGCCCTTTCCACTTTGGGGCTTTTGTTTGGGGCTTTTTGTACTTGCCTGGATTTTTCAATTTTACGGGCATAAAATGGAAGGAAAAAAACCCTCTTTTCTAAAAGATTTGCAATTCCTTTTGATTGGGCCTGCATGGCTGATGCATTTCATATACAAGCGTTTAGGACTTGCCTATTGAGTTTTCCAATAATACTTTCAGGAAAATCATGCTGTATTTCCCGTCACCCTACCATTTAAATGCTTGCTTTATTTTTATTATATTCAGGGAAATTTGATCCGAACGTATTTTTAACCCGAAACAATAAATGAATCCTTTTATACTCGCAGCGGCTGAAATACCCCTTTTGTCTGACATTGTAGTCATATTCGGACTGTCTACGTTGGTGATATTGCTTTTCATGCGGCTAAAGTTACCTACCATTATTGGGTACCTGCTGACGGGAGCGATTGCTGGACCTTATGGGCTTTCCCTGGTAGATGCCTCCACGGCGGTGGAAGTCTTATCAGAGATTGGGGTAATCCTTCTGCTTTTTGTAATTGGGATGGAATTTTCGCTGAAAAGCCTGATGGCTATCAAGAAGGCGGTATTTATCGGTGGCAGCTTGCAGGTGCTCCTCACCATCGGAGCCACTACCCTGATAACGTATTCTTTCGGGTATGACTGGAATAAGGCCGTGTTTTTTGGGTTTCTGTTTGCCCTGAGCAGTACGGCCATCGTTCTTAAACTACTGCAGGAGACAGGGCAGGTAAATAGCATTTCCGGAAGAACCACCCTTGCCATATTGATTTTTCAGGATATCATCATTGTTCCATTGGTGCTATTAACGCCCATGCTTGCCGGAGAATCGGACAATGTCCTGCTTTCACTAACCTATATGGTGCTTAAAGGCGGCCTGGTGATCGTATTAACCATCCTTAGCGCTAAGTACCTCATCCCGCAGTTGCTGTACCGAGTCGCCAAGTCAAAAAACGAAGAACTGTTTCTCTTGAGCATTATCGTTACCTGTTTCGCCGTAGCTTATGTCACCTCATTATTGGGGTTATCGCTGGGTTTAGGAGCTTTTCTTGCAGGACTGATCATAAGCGAATCTGAATACAGCCACCACGCTACCGGGAAAATCCTACCCTTTCGGGAAATATTCCTCAGTTTCTTTTTTGTATCCGTGGGCATGCTATTCGATCTGGGTTTTTTGTTGGATAACATTCTGATTATCCTGGCGCTTGTCCTGCTGACCTTTGTTGTCAAATTTCTGATTACTACCCTGGCCGTAAAATCCATTGGTAGTGATCTTAAGGGTTCTTTTATCGTAGGGTTTTCTATCTTTCAGGTCGGTGAATTTTCCTTATTGCTGGCAAAAGAAGGACTTGAATACGAGCTTTTAGATCCCATTACCTATCAATACTTCCTGGCGATTTCTATTTTGACCATGGTAATGACACCCTTTATCTTAAAGAAAAGAGAAAATCTTGCCTGCAGGGTGCTGAATATCCCTTTACCAGAGAAAATAAAGTCCCGGTTTGGAGAAAAACCAGTGGCTCATATCGCTAAGATTGAAACCGATGAACTTGGCGATCATCTTGTCATTATCGGTTTCGGGCTGAATGGCCGGAATTTGGCGCGCGCAGCAAAGAGAGCCAACATTGCCTATGCGATCATAGAAATGAACCCCGAAACCGTACGGGTAGAGTCTGCCAAAGGAGAACCCATCATGTATGGAGATGCCGCCAATCCGGTGGTCTTAGAGCACGTGAAAATCCACAAAGCAAGGGTGGCTGTGATTGCTATCTCCAACCATGAAGCAACACGAGGCATCATTACCAATATCCGCGCGATCACCCAAAATGCCTTTATCATCGTTAGGACACGATATGTAAACGAAATAGAGGCCATGCTACGACTAGGTGCCGACGAGGTGATTCCCGAAGAATTTGAGACATCCATTGAGATATTTACCCGGGTGCTGAACAAGTACCTGGTACCCAAAGGAGAAATCGATGATTTCACCCACGATGTACGCTACCACAACTACGAGGTATTTCGCTCCCTGCAAGGAGACAGCGGTTCAACCATCGCCCTGGATATTCCCGAAATCAATTTCGCAGGAATTAAAATTGAAAAGGATCACGGCGCTTTTATCGGAAAAGCCATTAAGGAGATTAATTTGCGGGAAAAAGTGGGGATCAACCTGGTGGCTATTAAAAGGGATGGAATGACAAACACGGATATTGATGGAGATACCAAAATCAAGTTAGGGGATATCGTCTACGTGGTGGCCCGACAGGAGGCCCTGGAGAAGTTTGAAGAAGACGTTAGCATTTCCTAACCGCCGCAGTAAAATTAGGAGCAAATAAAAAATCCTGTCGCTTTTTCCGACAGGATTTTTTATTAACAGCCTGAAAAGGCTTATAAGATCAGCATGGCATCACCATAACTGAAGAACTTATAATTCTCTTTGATGGCTTCCTTGTATGCTTTCATTATCAAATCATATCCTCCGAAGGCAGATGCCGTCATGAGTAAGGTGGACTCTGGCAAATGAAAATTAGTGATCAGCGCATTGGCAATTTTAAATTCATAAGGAGGGATAATGAATTTATCTGTCCAGCCACTACTTGACTTCAGACGGCCATTTGCGGTCACAGAAGATTCTATGGTTTTCAGCGAGGTGGTCCCCACAGCTACCACTCTTTTTTTGGTATCCAGCGACTTGTTAACCAAGTCTACGGTTTCCTGGGGAATATCATAATTCTCCGAATCCATTTTATGCTTGGTAAGGTCCTCAACGTCTACCTGACGGAAAGTACCCAGACCAATGTGCAAGGTGATCGGACTGACTTCCACTCCTTTGATTTCCAACCTTTTTAACAGATGGGGAGTAAAATGCAGGCCCGCAGTAGGTGCCGCTACAGCCCCCACATGTTTGGCGAAAATGGTCTGATAGCGCTCTCTGTCCGAATCGACCACATCCCGTTCGATAAATTCTTTCAGTATCGGTGTCTCTCCGAGCGTGTCAATGGTTTTGTAAAATTCTTCATCCGTGCCATCAAACAGGAACCGAATGGTTCTACCCCTGGAGGTGGTGTTGTCTATCACCTCTGCTACCAGATCACTGTCTCCAAAATACAACTTGTTTCCAACACGTATTTTTCGCGCAGGATCCACCAGCACGTCCCAAAGCCTGAGATCCTGATTCAATTCCCTAAGCAGGAAAACTTCTATTTTCGCTCCCGTTTTTTCCTTATTTCCATACAGCCTGGCCGGAAATACTTTGGTATTATTGGTGACGAATACATCGCCCTCCCCAAAATACTCAATGATATCCTTAAAAACCTTATGCTCTATTTTTCCGGTATCGCGATGAATCACCATCAATCTGGACTCATCCCGGTTTGCCGGAGGATGTAAGGATATAAGTTTTTTAGGAATTTCAAATTTGAAATCAGATAACTTCATGTGTATTAATTTTGGAAATAACGAGTGAACGTAATTATCGTAAAAAATGCAAAGATAGTAAGAATTTACCTTTATTCTACTTATCTTGTGGAATTGTTTTAAATTATCTTAACATTGATGGTATTTCGTCTTATTTGGGAAAGTTTTCGCTTTGCAATGCAAGCATTAAAGTCCAACCTCACACGGACCATCCTCTCATTGCTAGGTGTAACGGTGGGGATTTTTGCCATCATTGCTGTTTTTACCCTGGTAGATTCTCTGGAACGGAACATCAAGGACAGCCTTACCTTTCTGGGCAGTAACGTCATCCGGGTAGACCGGTTTCCCTTTTCTTCCGGCCCCCAGGAATACCCCTGGTGGCGGTACTTCAGGAGACCGCCTGGTAACTATTCCGAATATGCTTTTTTGGATGAGCGACTCAAAAGTGCTGCTTCGGTAACCATCTTCGCCAACACCCGAACCACGGTAAAGGCAGGAAGCAACGCATACGAAATGGCCAATCTGGACGGGGTGGTTTACAATCATAAAGAAGTATACGATATTCCCCTACAGGAAGGACGCTTTTTTACCCAAATGGAAATCAATTCCTCCAGAAATGTTTCGATTATAGGTGTCAAAATCGCCGATGCCCTGTTTCCCAACCAAAATCCCCTGGGAAAAGAGTTTAAAATCAAAGGATTAACGTTTATCGTAGTGGGAATTCTGGAAGAAGAAGGGGAAGGTCTCTTTGATACGCCTTCCAAAGACGAAGCCTTGCTGGTGCCTTATGGTGCCTTTAGTAAATTGTTTTATGTTGGCAAAAACGGAATCGAACCCACCATTGCTGCCAAAGGCAAGGAAGATGACCCGGGTTTGATTTACTTGGAAAACGAAATGGCCGGATTGCTCCGGGCAAAAAGAGGGTTAAAGCCTACTGAAGAGAATAATTTTGCATTGAACAAATCGGAGTTTATCCAGGACGCCGTGGGTTCCATTTTTGCCGTTATTTCCATCGCCGGCTGGGTGATCGGTGGGTTTTCGATATTGATCGGTGGTTTTGGAATCGCGAATATCATGTTTGTATCCGTGAAAGAACGGACCGGCATTATAGGCATTCAAAAATCCCTGGGTGCAAAGAATTATTTTATTCTCCTGCAGTTTCTGTTTGAGGCCACCTTCTTGAGCCTTATAGGTGGATTGGCAGGGTTGTTAATCGTATTTGGGACCACGTTTATTTCCCTGGGCAATCTTGAAATTATCCTTAGCTTTAAAAATATACTGTTGGGAATCGGATTATCTTCGGCCATTGGGATTGCTTCGGGTATCATTCCCGCCTCCATGGCGGCCAAAATGGATCCGGTAGAAGCTATCCGTACGGCCTAACGACTACCGGAATCCGAAGATATCCGCTGTTGACTATTCTTCTTTTTTACTTTTTCCGTTGGATTTGGCTTTTTCCTTGCTATCCTTCAGTATGCCTGCTTTTTCTTTGATTTTAAGCTCCAGCTCTTCCATTAATTCCGGATTGTCCAGCAGCAGGGTTTTGACAGCATCCCTTCCTTGCCCCAATTTGTTTCCCTCATAAGAGAACCAGGAGCCTGCCTTCTTTACAATTTCGAATTCCACACCCAAATCGATGATTTCGCCTACTTTGGAAATGCCCTCACCGTACATGATATCAAATTCCACGACCTTAAAAGGCGGAGAAACCTTGTTTTTCACTACTTTCACTTTGGTTCGGTTGCCCAGAATATTATCCGGACCTTCCTTGATTTGGCCTATCCTTCGTATGTCCAGCCGTACCGAAGCATAAAACTTCAGCGCATTACCACCGGTGGTGGTTTCAGGATTACCAAACATCACTCCTATTTTTTCCCGAAGCTGGTTAATAAAAATGCAGGCACAGCCTGTTTTATTGATAGCACCGGTCAGTTTACGCAGGGCTTGTGACATCAATCGGGCCTGAAGACCCATTTTAGAATCACCCATCTCGCCTTCTAATTCTCCTTTGGGAACCAGTGCTGCCACCGAGTCAATCACGATGATGTCTATGGCTCCAGACCGGATCAGGTGTTCGGTTATCTCCAGAGCCTGCTCCCCACTGTCCGGCTGGGAAATCAGCAAATTTTCGATGTCGATTCCGAGCTTTTCCGCATAGGACTTATCGAAGGCATGCTCCGCATCGATGAAAGCGGCCAGGCCACCTGCTTTTTGGGCCTCGGCGATACAGTGCATGGAAAGGGTGGTTTTACCAGAAGATTCCGGTCCGTATATTTCGATCACCCGCCCTCTGGGTACGCCGCCAATTCCCAATGCCATGTCCAAGCCCAGGGAACCGGTAGAAATGGCCGGCACGTCCAGCACCACGTTGTCGCTCAGTTTCATTACCGTACCTTTGCCATAGGTTTTCTCCAGCTTATCCAGGGTTAGCTGCAGGGCTTTTAATTTCTCAGTGTTCGCACTCATACTATGTATCTTCAGAAGTTAAAATCGTTCAATTGATAATGTGAAAGTAAACATTCGAGGGATCATTCACAACTCCGGATAACCATTGTTTTCCGATTTCGTTAGTATAGCTTTGAAGAAACCGGTCCCTGGCATTGATAGTCAAAATGGTACGGACTTTGAAGTAAACGCTTTTAAAAACGCATGGTCTTACAGCTGCAAACCATCTTACTAACGCTCCTTTTACTGGTACATTTCCAGGCTCCTGATCCGGTACCGGCAAGAAAAAACCAGGCGTTTGGCAAAGGAGAAACACTGACCTTTAATGTCAGCTACTTTTTTATCAATGCCGCCGAAGCAAAAATGGTCATTTCGGATGATATCCACCGGGTGAATGGCAAGCCAGCCTACAAAATTGATGTGTATGGCAAAACGCTTAATATTTTCAAACTTTTTTATGTGAAAGATAATTGGGGTACCTACATTGACACGGCCCGAATCGTCCCTTACCGCTCTTACCGTCACATTGAAGAAGGCAATTATCGCAAGCACGAAGTCATTGATTTTGACCAGGAGGATGGGAAAGCCGAAGTGAAACTGTACGACCGGGAAAATGAAAAACTGGTTAAAACGGAGAAATTTGACGTCCCTAATCAGGTTCAGGATATAGTGAGCGGGTATTACTTGCTGCGGACCATGGATTTTCAGGGATTGAGAAAGGGGGATGAAATTAGCATTAAGGGATTTTTCGATGAAAAAAATTATAACCTAAAGTTAATATACGAGGGTAAAGATGATGTATCCACTTCCCTGGGTGATTTTGACACCCATGTATTCAGCCCTGTGATGCCCAGTAATAAATTATTTCGGGGCAAAAAGCCTATCAAAATGTGGATTACAGCTGATGAAAACCGGATACCGGTAAAGATTAAAGCCAGCATGGTGGTAGGTTCCATCAATATGGACATTGTATCCGCCGAAGGATTACGTAACAATTGATTAACACCTGGTTAATAGTAGCCTGACACATTTTAAATTCACCTCAAAAATTTACGATTCTTCTGGTCAATCCGATCGGGATATAAAGCTATTTTTTATATTTTACCTACCTTTGCATATCAATTTTAATGTACTGTTGTTATCAATCCATGAGTGACAAACAAAAGTTAAAAGTCCTGGTAGTGGACGACGAAGAAGATATCATCGAAATCGTCACCTACAATTTGGAAAAAGAAGGGTATGAAGTAAGTGCCGCTCAGGACGGAATACAGGCCGTCAAAAAAGCCCGTACCTTCCAACCCGATGTCATCCTGCTGGACATCATGATGCCCAATCAGGACGGAGTGGAAACCTGTCGGCAAATCAGGGATATTCCCGAGCTAAAAAACACCTTCATTATCTTTTTAACGGCACGCTCCGAGGAATATTCAGAGGTAGCCGCCTTCGATGTAGGGGCGGACGATTACATCCACAAACCGATCAAACCGAGGGCGCTCGTTAGTCGCATTGGTGCCTTGTTTCGCCGGGAAAATAAAAAAGAACCGGACAGTACTAAAATTGAAATCAGGGATCTGGTCATTGACCGAAGCAGTTATACCATTTCTCAATCGGGAAAGACCATCATCCTTCCTAAAAAGGAGTTTGAACTGCTCTACTTTCTAGCAAAGAACCCCAACATGGTATTCAGCCGGGATGAGTTGCTCAAAAACATCTGGGGAGCCGACGTGTTTGTGCTGGCACGGACGGTAGACGTGCACATCCGAAAGGTTCGGGAAAAAATTGGCGATGACTATATTTTCACCGTAAAAGGAGTCGGCTATAAGTTTAATTTAATCTAAGGCCGGCATGTTCAGTACTTCCAGGGGAATTGCGTTTGTACTGGCCGTATCCATCGCCTTGCTTTTGGTGGCCTTTTTGTCCCTGATTGATGAAGTGGGGGCCATGGTCTTGCTGGCCTCCGGAGCGCTTTCCTTCTCCATTTCTTACCTGCTCATCCACCTAAGCCTGGAATTTCTGGTGTTTAAGGAAATCAGCAATATTTACAACGTACTGGAAAAAATCCAGCGCAAGGACGTATCCTTCAAGGGCGTAAAAAAAATCAAAGCCTCCCTGCCCCCCTTAAAAAGCATCCAAACCAACATCAACGAATATGCCGCGGCTAAAAACCGGGAAATCGAAACCCTGCAAAAAAACGAAACCTTCCGGAAGGAATTTATTGCCGATATTTCCCATGAACTAAAAACGCCAATTTTTGCTGCGCAAGGCTATATCCATACCTTGCTGGACGGGGCGGTGGAAGACCATACCGTCAGGGATAAATTTCTGAAACGTGCCGCCAAAAGCCTGAACAACCTGGACAACCTGGTGCAGGACCTGATCACCATCAACCAGATTGAAAGTGGCTTTATCCGCTTTCATCCGGTTCAATTTGACCTGCGGGAGACCATATTGGAAGTAATCGAACAACTGGAGGGCAAGGCCCACAAACGGGATATACGAATTCATTTTCAGCATTCCCCTGAGGAACGATATTTCACGCATGCCGACCGGGAGAAAATATTCCGGGTGCTCCAAAACCTGGTCTCCAATGCCATCAAATATAACAAAGACGGAGGGGAAGTTACGATTCAAGTAAAAAACCATAAAAACCACCTGACGGTCAAAATAAAAGACCAGGGCATGGGCATTCATCCCGAGGACCTGAAGCGTATTTTCGAACGTTTTTACCGGGTAGAAAAGAGCCGCTCCCGGGAGAAGGGAGGAACGGGGCTGGGCCTGGCCATCGTCAAGCACATTCTGGAAGGCCACAAAAGCACCATTTCCGTAAGTTCCATCGTCGGTAAGGGCTCGGTTTTCAGCTTTGACCTGCCAGTGGGGAGCAGCCCGGTAAGGTTGGAAAAAAAGAGCTAAAAATATAGGGACAGACCCTGTTGGTCAAATTCCGGGGAATTCATCTACCCGACCCGAAAGAGGTTCAACTGAAACCACCCGCTGCCCCCCTTGCAAACCCTTAGCGGAGGCCGCAAGAAAAGGGGTTCACGCATCCGCCGCAGCGGAGGCGCAGCGAGATAAAATCCACTAACCGAAATCGGTTTATCAACCAGTCGATTCGCTGGCGTTCATACGTACGCCCCGGAGCGAATGGATATGATATGCCAGGCTTTATCTAAATTCAACTTCTCCCTATTGCTCAAACACAAGAGAGTCGGTTTTCACACCCAGCTCTCCCAGTGCTTTTTCAACTGCTTTCATAAACCCTTCCGGCCCACATAAGTAAAAATGACGATTTTCAAAATGCGTGATTTTCTTCTCTAAATACGCCTTGTCTATCCTTCCCTGGTCATAGGCCGTATCTGCTTGTTTTTCGATGATATTATGAAATTTATGACCCAAAATGGATTTTAATTCCTCAAAAAGAATGATGTCATCATTGGTCTTGTTGGCAAATACTAGTTCGTTATTACCGATTTGATTTTTTTGACGCAAGTCTCGGAAAATAGAGATAAACGGAGTGACTCCAGCTCCTCCGGCAATGAACACCCCTTCTCCCTTATAGGAGATCGCACCCCAGGCATCCCCAATCTCCAGGCTGTCACCCGGAACAGCCTCTCGCAGGCGCTTGGTCACTCCCTCGTGATCCGTGTAGGTCTTGATGGTGAATTCCAGATTTGGGTCTGATGGGAGGCTAGTAAACGTAAAAGGTCGCTTTTCTTCCTCCCAACCTTCTTTAAGCAGGCTCACTTCGGTAGCCTGTCCCGGTTCAAAGGTATATCCCTTGGGTTTCTCCGTCTGAAAAGCGAAGGTATCGTGCGTAACTTGTTTTTTATCTAAAATTTTTACTTTAAAATTTTCCATAATAGCGTTTATTTCTGTTAAAAACCTAACAATTATGAAGCAAACATTAATCCAAGAATGGAAATATTCCAGGGAATTTTTACTTTCGTGACCGGCGTATTACCAAATCAAAAATGAAAATAAGCGAACGCGTATACGAATGGATCACAGATGAGGGTGAAGTACGGGCTTGTGCCAATATTTCCGAGGAAGCCTGCCGGGAAACACCTTCTAATTTTTTTAAAAATGTATGCAGCGGTGCCTTGTCCAAATTGGCAGGACAATTGGTTAGTCCCGGTACTACCCTCCCCTGGGTGTTGGCGGCTATGGGAGTCCCGGCAGCCTTTTCGGGAGCCCTGGTCCCCATCAAGGATGCCGGATCCCTATTACCGCAATTAATAGTATCCGCAAAAATCCGGTCCTATCCCATTAGAAAATGGTTTTGGGTCATCCCTGCCTGGATTCAGGCACTGGCATTATTGGCCATGGCCTTTGTGGTCTGGAATCTGGATGGCGTTTTGGGTGGCTGGCTGTTGCTGGCCTGCCTGGCCCTGTTTAGCATTAGCAGTGGGGTAGCCAGCATCAGTTTTAAAGACGTGACGGCCAAGACCACTCCAAAAGGAAAAAGGGGGCAACTGCTCGCCATGCGGGCAACCTCCGGCGGCATTCTGACACTCTTGGTAGGTGGCTTAATTCTTGCCGATTTTTTCCAAAACAGCGATCGGGAATTCCTGTTTATGCTGGTTCTCTCCGGAGCAGTCCTTTGGGTATTGTCCGGATTTCTATTCAGCCTTATAACGGAGGAAAAAGGGGCTACCTCCGGAGGCAGGACACCCATTCAGGAAATTAAAAAGGCCTGGACCTTTTGGCAAGAAGACCGAAACTTGCGGATGTTCATTTTTACCCGGGGCTTGTTGATGGCCATTCCCCTGGCCCAACCGTTTTTCGTGCTGCTGGGGAGAGCCGAAATCGGGGAAGAAGTAAGTAATCTGGGGATAATGGTGCTGGCTGCGGGAATTGGCAGTGTCATCAGCAGCCCCTTCTGGGGGAGATTTGCCGATCGGTCCAGCAAAAAACTCATGATTGTCATTGCGCTATTGGGAATGGTTAACATTGCGCTGATGGCCTTGTTTCCACTTTGGCCCGCCTTCCTTCAGAATAGCTACACGTTTGCGGTTCTATTTCTAATACAGGTCATGGCTCATGGCGGCGCCCGGTTAAGCAGAAAAACGTACCTGGTAGATTTTGCCCCCGAAAAGGACAGGCCCTCCTATGTATCCCTTTCCAATACCGCTATTGGCATGTTCACATTAATTGGAGCAGGTCTCGGAAGCTTGGCAGGTATTTTCGGTATTCAGCCCATGCTTTGGATTTTTTCGGCCCTACTGCTTATGGCCGCCCTTTTGGGAAGCCAGCTAGCGGAAGCGCAAGATTGAAATCCCTAATTTTCCCTGAATCGTTAGGAAGGCTTTAAATCCATCTAAAATTTTATGTAGCCTAAACTGATTTACAACCCTTGATTATTGTAATTTATTTTATAAATACAATTTATTCATTATATTATTTTATACCTACCGATTAATTCACTATATTTCTTCTATAAATCTATTGACAGAAGTGAACGTGGGTAAGAAAATAAATCGATTTTGACATGATGAATATCGCAATTTTAGGAGAAAGTAAGCTGGCAAGAAGCCTGGGAAACCGGTATATGAACAGGGGGATTGAAGTAATTTTTGGGGTGAAAACAAATTTTGAAATCAAGGACATCGAATGGAAAATTTACAATAAATTACTGGATAAAGTACTATCCTATTCAGAGGCTATCGCAAAAGCGGAAATTGTTTTTATATGTTGCGAAAACGAATGCCTGCCGTCGGTTTGTGACTCGCTGCTTCAGGAAAACAATCCCGATACCATCATCATCGATTGCACCAACAGTTCGTATACCGAAGGTAACGCTGGAAATGCCTCCCTCATTCAGGAGCAGTTGGGAGATAAAAACCTATATAAAGCCTTTAATAACCTGGGCATGGACTATCCAAATTCAGATCCACTGGGAGTAATACAGGAAACCTACTATTGCGGGGAAAACAATGAAAACAAAGCCAAGGTGAAAAAATGGATCGAATTAGCCGGTTTTAAAGCCATTGACGCGGGAGCCTACGATAGTGCCCAGCTGCTGGAGGCCTTTTATCACCTGAAAATGAAAATAGCGCACCAGCAAAATCAAAACAGCCAATGTCATTTTAAGCTAATTTCAGTGTAGCCCAATCATCGATTAGATCAGGATTTACACTTAGAAGGGCATTTTTAAAACTTCTTATACCTTTCCAGGTTTTCGTTTGATGGCCTTAGTGAGAGGGCATTTTTTTTCATCGGGGCTCCGAAAAAATAAATAGATTCCTATATTTGAAGAGGAATTTATAAGCAATGCATTATACATTAAATCAACTTCAGGTATTCTTAAAAGTTGCGCAAACCCAAAGCGTAACAAAAGCGTCGGAGCAATTGCACCTCACGCAACCGGCCGTCTCCATTCAATTAAAAAACTTTCAGGCGCAGTTCGATATTCCCCTGACCGAAGTAGTAGGAAGAAAAATATACATTACTGAATTTGGAAAAGAAATCGCAGAAGCGGCTGCCGAGATCATCAATCAGGTCAATGGCATCAATCAGAAATCCTTGCAGTACAAAGGACAACTGGCAGGGAGACTGAAAATCACCATTGTCTCCACCGCCAAATACGTGATGCCTTACTTCCTCTCTGAATTTTTGAGAAGAAATCCGGGGGTGGAATTACTTATGGACGTAACGAACAAACAACGCGTGGTCGAAAGTCTGGAGGACAACGAGGTTGATTTTTCCATGGTATCAATACTTCCTAAAAAGCTGAACCTGGAACACATAGACCTGCTCCCAAATAAGCTGTACATGGTAGGTAATTCCCGGTCCTCGTTTGATGAAAGCCGCTCCCTGGAAGCACAATTTGACGAATTGAACTGGATCTACCGGGAAAAAGGCTCCGGAACCCGGCAGATGATGGAGTCCTTTGTGGAACAAAATCATTGGGCGATCGCCAAAAAACTGGAACTAACATCCAACGAAGCCGTAAAACAGGCCGTCATCGCAGGGCTGGGTTTTTCCATTATGCCACTCATCGGACTAAAAAACGAGCTCAATAACGGGGACATCAAAATATTCCCTGTAACAGGGTTACCCATGGCTACCATGTGGCAATTGGTATGGGTAAAAGGAAAAAAACACAGCCCCGTCGCTCAGGCATTCATTTCCCACATTAAACACGAAGCCAGTACCTTGATCCAAAAGAATTTTGATTGGTACCTGAAGTATTGAGGCAATCACAATCCCATAAGTTACTTTAAGCCAAAACATTAGGATTAATATAAATTATTTTTATGTTTTTTATAATAAATATAAATTTTCATTAATAATAATTCATTTATAGGTTTGCAGGGAACAAAAATAGCTGTCTCATGCAAAACAACCTTTACTTAGTTTGTCCGATCGGTTTATCAGAACACTATATCCAAAGAAAATACGGAATCCATCATTTTTTCCTTACCGCACTGGGAGCTGTATTCCGGTTTGATGAATTGCCGTTTATTGAAAAATTGGTGGATTTCTTGAATTGTGAGGCAGTAGACCAGATTACCATCGTTCACGACCTAAACTGCCCCCTAAAAAGTAAGGTAATCAACCATTCGAAAACCCTGACCACTTTTTCAGAAAAACAGTTGTTTGACCTCTATATTGACCACTACTACCAGATCAATCGCTTTGAATCAGAAAAAGAAAAAGTGAGGCAGCTGGCCTTAATCCATATCGAGGATCTCAGCCGTCAAATAGCCCACCATCCCCTATTACAAGGAGTAATACAGGAAGAGGGCATACATATCAAGGGACTCCTGGTCGACCCCTCAACACAACACACAGAATGTATCAACCCGGCTGTACCGGCAAGGAGTAATACCGTCTACTCCGCTGTCTAAAATTTATTTCCACCACCATCCTACTTCGAAACTATGAACGTGCAATTGCTTCTGCAAAGCCTGACCAACCCTGCCTTGTTGTTTTTTTTCCTTGGAATTCTTGCTGTCAGGCTCAAAAGTGATTTGAAAATACCCGAAAACTCTTCGAAATTTATATCCCTTTACCTCTTATTCGCCATAGGTTTTAAGGGAGGCCAAGAGCTGGCGCATAGCCAATTTCAAATGGGAATCGTATGGGCCATCCTTTTTGGAATGGCTACGGCCTGTATCATACCGCTGTACACGTTTTTTATACTGAAAAAACGCATGGGGGTGGAAAATGCCGGAGCCATCGCAGCCGCCTACGGCTCGGTTAGTGCTGTCACCTTTGTAACTGCCGCTAGTTTTCTGGAAATGCAAACCCTTGATTTCAGCGGGCACATGGTGGCCATCATGGCACTGATGGAAGCACCTGCTATTATTTTGGGGGTACTGCTGATCCGGTGGTTTGGAAATGGACATGGAAAACAAGCCAGTCTTGGGAATTTGCTAAAACACTCCATCACCAATGGCAGCGTCTTTTTGATTTTAGGAAGCCTGGTCATTGGGTTTCTTGCCAACGAACAGGAAGCCGAAGGGATCAAACCCTTTACCACCGATATTTTCAAAGGTTTTTTGGCGATCTTTTTGCTCGACATGGGAATCACCAGTGGCAAAAAACTGAAGGATTTTCTTCAATCGGGATGGTTTACGAGCACTTTTGCCGTGATAATCCCAATCCTGAATGGTTCGCTGGTAGCGTTTCTCAGCGAATGGGTCAGTCCCGAACCCGGGGATCGGTTTATGCTGGCGATTCTAGCTGCCTCGGCCTCCTATATAGCCGTGCCTGCCGCAATGAAAATGGCCGTTCCCAAAGCAAACCCTGGCATCTTTCTGCCCATGGCCCTGGCAGTAACCTTCCCGATAAATATCACCATTGGCTTTCCCATCTATTTTATGATTATCCAATAACCACCTATTAGCCTTTAACAAAAAAGCAAAATGCTGTACTAGTTTCCTCCGGTAGCAAAGATGCGGTTTACATTGAACCCCAGACGAAATTCTTCTCCAGGGACACCGTTTCCTCCTGCCAACAGGTATTGTTCGTTCAGTGCCGGGGAGGTGACAAAATACATTTGAAAGACATGTCCTCCCGCTTCCACATCGATGCCAACCCCTACATTGTTTCGCAATCCATTATTTAAATTGGGTATCCACTGCAAGGTCAGGGAGGACATGGAGGTCACCTTGTATTTTCCGGAAAACCCCAGGGCCAGGTACAGCTGTTGCTCACCCTCGATCAGAAAGACTGGCAAGGGGTCAGTAAAATAGACCATCATGGGGCTGAGTTGAAAACTGAGTTTTTCCGAAAACTTCCTCGCCAGCATCAATTGACCGGCAAAACTACTGCGTTCGCTAACATTCGGCTCAGCTTCCTGTAGAAAATCGTAGTCAGCTGTATTGACTCCTGCGGCTCCCATTAATGAAATGGAAAACGGAACACTGCCGCTATCAGTTTGCTTCACCAGATGATACCGGCCATAGAGGTTGTAGAATTTATCTCTTCCCGATCGGGAGGCTCCCAACGAAAAACGCTCGTCAAACGCGTATTCAAAGCTAAATTGGATATTGGCTCCATAATCCAGCCCGTAAAGGTTTCGAAGTCCTCCCGATAGCGGCCCAAAGGTATGCATGATGGCAAAATGCAGGACTTTCTTATCCAGCGGCTCCACCGTTAGCAAGTTGATGTGCCGGGGCGCATGGAAGGTCAACTCCGTGGGACGATCGGCATTGGCCAGTTTTCGTTCAAGTTGAGCCACGGAAACTCCCTGTACAAACAGCAGCAACAGGGTTAGGTTTAGGTAAGTGAGCGATCGATTCATAAATCAGCTTTTATTAAAATTGCGTTGATGGTTACCGCTTGGTTTTCCGATAATTCGTAAAACATCAGTTTCGGGATTTCGATATCAAAATCCCCCAGTTTTACTTGAAACCCGGTTTCCAACTGGATCTCCGAGGGGGAAAGCCGGGTTAGGGTCCCCGTGATTTCCATTGCTTTCTCCTTTCCGTGGATTGTGAAGGTACCCCGGGCCTCCACTTCTATTGGCTGGTTAAATTCCAGCGGGCCGGGTTTTTCCAGGCTTCCGGAAAATTCCGCAAAGGGAAACCGTTTTGTTTCCAGGTAATTGTCACGCATGTGTCGATCCCGAAGACCGATGCCCGTGTCCAACGTATTCAGGTCAATGTAAAAATCAATCAACCCGCTATCCATATCCAGCAGTCCGTTTAGCTGGCTGGACTCACCGGTAAACTCATTGAGTGCGGCAGTCGACAAAAAAACCACCTCTCCGTCTTCAGTCTGGTACCGCTGCGCATTGGCCCCGTTCGTAAGCTGCAGGCAAACCAGGAAAAGAACGGATGTCAGCTTCCCGCTCATGACAGGCTAATGGTCAGGTTTTCCCCATCTTTGCTGACCGAATACGACCTCAGCGGACTGGAAGCTGGCCCATTGACTACCTGTCCGCTTGTATCGAAGCGGGAACCGTGGCAGGAGCAGGTAAACACCTCGTTGCCATAGGACCAATTTCGATCGCATTGGGAGTGGGTACAAACCGATGTAAGTGCATTGAACTGCCCGTTTACGTTGACGACCAGGACCCGAGCCTGAGTAATCAGCAGCCAACCTCCGGAACTGGCCAGGGCTTCATTCCGTTCCAAATCGATTTGCACGGATTGCTGCGTCACTTGTATACCGTTGCTACCACTATCATCGCCGTCACCATCGGGGTCGGGCATCGGGTCTTCCTCTTCCGTACATCCGGTAAAAAAACCCACCCCAAAAAGGGCCATGCAGGAGGCCATTCCCGACTTCTCCAGAAACTGTCTCCGGTCAATTGCCAGTTTCCCATGTTTAAATTCTACTGTCTTTTTCATACGAGTTGATGTTTGTTTTCGGGTACATGCGCCCCATGAATTTCTGTTGTTTTATAAGCTACGTAGGAAGTGCCCGCTTTGGATCTACAGAGGGCATCCATTGTCGAATTATTCCACCCTTTGAGCTTCTCGATCGAGACCGGGAAGCAGCGAATAGGCTGTCATAAACCCGGTCAAAAACAAAGCATTTCCTTGTCTATTTCCCGCCATGCGCTACCTTTACAGCTTCCAATAAACCAGAGGAAATGAAATTTGTTTGTGCTGTTTTTGTTCCGCTATTCCTTGCATTTCCAGTCTCCCTGGAGGCTCAATCCACAGACCATCAGCTGGTACCGGATTTTGCGCAGCTCTTCCTGAATCTGGACACCCGACCGACCCGAACCTATTTTCTCGATTACCAGCGTTCCTTTGATCCAAGTGGCGGACACTTGCAGGGAATTCAGCGTTTTGGGGAATCGGGGCTGTACCTAAGTGGAAGCACCGAAACCCACAGCTACATGGCCCTGGCAGACGCAAAAAGCAAGCGTATCGTGTCGGTAGACAGTCTGATGCCTGCTCCTTTTCGCCACGCGGGGGGCTTTCAGATATACGACCATTACCTGGCGGTAGGAATTGAGGACAATCAAAAACGAACCGTTTCAGTTGTCCACATTTATGACCTAAATGCCAGCAATCCCTGGTCTAACCCTGTGTATAGCGTGAAACGAACCGGTGAATACCAACGGGTAACTGCTGGGGCCGTTGGGCTGACCGCCTACCGGCAAAAAATCTGGCTGCTGGTGGCCAACTGGGACAGTAAGAACCTGGATATCTACACCTGTCCGGAAGCTGAATTTTACCGGGGAACCGCTGAGTTTACACTGGAAATAAGTATCAACACGGATTCGGAACCCCGCAGCTCCTGGTCGGATCCGGAATGGCATTCCTATCAAAACATCAATTTGTTTACCGACCAGAAAGACCAGCTATACCTGATAGGAACGACCAAAATTGACGATGAAAAACACGTCGCTGACCTGTATCAATTGATATTAGGAAATTCACCTGCCCGAATTCGCAAATTGTCCAGCAAGTTTTTTTACCCTGGAAAAACGGTTGATTTTAAGGCGGCCGCAGGTTTGGTGGTGACGGCCGATGGCTATCTGGAACTACTGGCGGCTCCTTACCAGTTGGAGGGTGAAACCAGAATTGAAGTGTTTTCTCACTCTCAACGGCCTGCAAACTGATTCGCTAGCGGTAATAACACCCTCCAGGAAAGCACTAATAGGGTATTTCCCGTCTAAAAATCCGTTGGCAAACCAACGATGTGAAGGACAAAGCCGCATTTCCGACCGGATAACGCTTAGTCGATTTCTTTCACAAAATCCCTTACCCAGCGGAATGCCCTTCCGGGAGTATAAAAAAACTGCACCATCATGGGGATATGCCGTTTGTTCTTTTGAAGGTTATAATTTGGGTTCGGTACATGCTCCCTGTAGGCCTCCATAAACCGATCGGTACCCTCCAAAATACTGGAATAGGTCTTTCCCCCCATCATTATCAGCATGGGCGGCATGTCTCCATGTAGGTGATAAATGGGCGAGGTTTCTTTCCATACCTCGGGGTCATTTGTAAAGGTTTTCAAATGAGAGGTCCCTGGCTCATAATTTTGATTTACCAGGTAATGGTACATATCCAATCCCGCCGCATCGATCAGGGCAGCCCCTGCCACGGGACTTTCTACGGCTAAGCTGTCAAAATAAATGTCCCTAACCGCTACAAGTGCCGCCAGATGACCTCCTGCCGAATGCCCCGATACCACAATCCTTTCCGGATCCCCGCCATAGTCTGCGATATTGCCGGCCACCCAATCCAGGGACTTTGCGGTCGCCAGTGCCATGGCCTGGACCTGGTAATCAGGACTTAATGGATAATCTATAATGACCGTTACAATATCCCGCCGGGCCATGCGTCTGCCGAAAAACCCGTACCGCTCCTTGCTCCCCGAACGCCAGCTACCGCCATGGATAAACACCAGAACCGGTAGGGACTGCCTGGTTTTTTTGGGGGCAAAGATGTTGAGTTGCTTTTCGGGCAATGCTCCCAAAAATCCCTCCTCCATGTAGGTTATGTTTTCAGAAACGGTGATCCCTTTGAAGGAACAGGAAGCCGCCAGAAAGAGCAGCATTACCGAAAGATACTTTAACATGATTTCTGTTTATTAGTTAACTTTAACAAAAATAGTCGGGCCACTTCCTGACAGGTTATGGGGTGATTTTTATTTTTAAGCGAAATAGAGGCGCATACCCTGATCCTTTTCCTGTCCATGAATAACCGATCAAATGTAACAGAACAATTGCAAAACCTTACGAATGACACCCATAAACCGTATTAAATTTCAGGACCTGCAGGCAGTTAATGGTCGTTTTGAACCTCAATTAAGCCAACGCATCCTGGAAGTGGTCCGTAGCGGACAGTATGTGGTGGGGGAACAGATCCGGCAATTTGAAAATGAATTTAGTGTTTTTATTGGAACCAGCCATACCATCGGCCTGAGCAATGGAACCAATGCCCTGGAACTGATTCTCAGAGCATACCTGGAGATGGGACGCATTCAAAAAAACGATGAAATACTGGTTCCAGCCAATACCTTTATTGCTACCTTCCTGGCTATTGTCAATCAAGGCTTGGTGCCTGTGCCGGTAGATCCGGAAATCCCTTCCTTCCTGCCGACAGCAGATGCTCTGGAAAAAAAAATCACCTCGAGAACCAAAGCGATGGTGATGGTTCACCTCTATGGAAGAACTGCCTATTCCAAAGAGATTGCCTCCCTTTTAGATTCTCGGGGCATGCTATTGATTGAGGACAATGCCCAGGCAGTAGGAAGCCGGTTCGAGGGTAGGAAAACGGGTAATTTAGGCCAGGCGGCTGCTCACAGTTTTTTCCCAACCAAAAATCTAGGGGCCCTGGGAGATGCGGGAGCCGTTACCACCGATGATCCGGAATTAGCTTCCATCATCCGAGCACTGAGGCATTATGGAAGGACGGGAAAACATTGCTATACCTATGCCGGTACCAATTACCGAATGGCTGAAATCCAGGCGGCTGCACTACGGGTGAAATTACCCCACCTGGATCAGGACAATATCCGAAGGATGGCTTTGGCAAATAATTATTTGAGTAAAATTAGCCATCCCGACGTACTTCTTCCAAAGCCCGAAATCCAGGATTTTCATCATACCTGGCATCTTTTTACGGTATTGACCAAAGAAAGACAGCTCTTGGTTTCTTACCTGGACCAACAGGGCATCGAGACGGCCGTTCATTATGCCACCCCTCCTCACCGTCAGCTTGCGCTCAGAAAGGGCATGAGCCCTGGATCCTTACCTGTAACGGAAAAAATCCACCGGGAAACCCTGAGTTTGCCGCTCTATCCAACACTCTCAGATGAGAATATCCAGCATGTAATAACGAGTATCAATAACTGGTAATTTCACCTCCAACGCAAGGGCAGCGTATGTCTGGCTAAGATTCGTTTGGCCTCTTTTTTTACCTCCGGCAGGGATTGCGCCTTCCAGATTTTTTCTCTGGCCACCCTTGCTGCCTTTTCCGGATCCACGATTGGAAAAGGATAGGTCTCTCCCAGGGTAAACCCCGCCATTTGCCCCTCAATCGGGGGCGTTTTCCATGGTTCATGGAAATTGGGAAAGGGCAGCGAGGCCAATTCCGGTACCCATTTCTTAATAAAAACACCCTCAGGGTCATGCTCTCCGGACTGTTTTATCGGATTGTAAACCCGCACCTGGTTGATTCCCGTCACGCCAGCCTGCATCTGTAATTGTGGATAGTGGATCCCCGGTTCAAAATCCAAAAATAACTGCGCCAAATGATCCGCTCCCGCTCTCCAGTCCAGATTCAAATGATGCGTAAGGAAAGACACCAACATGGCCCTCATTCTAAAATTCACATAGCCTGTCTGAATAAGGCAACGCATGCAGGCATCCACCAGCGGTATACCTGTTTTTCCCATTTTCCAGGCCTCCAGCCGCCCGGGATTTTTTTCATACCCATAGTCCAGAAATCCCCGGTTGATCGGTTCAAATTCCATTCTTTCTTCCATTTCAAATTTCTGAATGAAATGGCAGTGCCATTTCAGCCTGGATTGGAAATTCCGGATCGGTCCGGTATATTTGCCAGCCTTTCGCAAGGATTCTGCTGCCTGAAAGACCTGCCTTATCGAAAGGTTTCCCCAGGCCAGGTAAGGGGATAACCGGGAACAACTCCTCCGGCTCGCTTCCGGTTTGCTGATAAAACGGCTATAGTTTTTTACTCTGCCTTCCAGGAAACTTTTTAGGTATTGATGCGCTCGGCTCTCCCCTCCTTCTTGCATGTTAACAGGTAAATGCTTCGTACAGTCTACGGATTTCTGCCTCCCTGAAAACTCAGGAAAACCGGGATTCAAGAAATTTCCCTTTTGCCAGGATGGATCTTCAAGAGGTTGATTCATAAACGTTTCCCACTGAGTGGACCAGCCTTTCCGGTTTTTTCTACCACGCTGAACGCCATTTTGTCGCCATTCCTGCCAGATGACCTTATTCTCCAGACAGAAACGTTTCACTTCCTTATCCCGCTGATAGGTGATCGCTACCCCCGTCTCCTGGTGCGAAAACAATTTATTCAATTGGTAGTGCTGTTGTATATGCTCAAAGGCAGGAATGACTTCCTCATGGAATAGGTAGACTTTGCTCCCTACTACCGCAAGCGATTGATTCAGGTCGGTCAAACTTTCATAGATAAATTTCCAATGGCGGCTATTGCTTTGAGATGCCTGTACTAAAGAGGGTTCTACAAAATAGACCAGCAAAATGGGAAGTCCCTCGTCAAGGGCATGCTTCAATGGGGCATGGTCATTAAGCCTAAGGTCTCTTTTAAACCAAACCACATTGATTTTTTCCATATCCCGAAAACCATACACGGAAAAAAATGTTTATTTATCATGAGCCATCGCCTTAACCTTTCCGCAGAAGAGACAGACCGGGTCATCGAAATGGCCTGGGAAGACCGGACCCCTTTCGATGCCATCTACCGGCAATTTAACCTCCCGGAGAAAGACGTAATCAAGCTTATGCGCCGGGAATTAAAAGAAAGCTCCTTCCGAATGTGGAGAAAAAGGGTACAAAACAGAGCTACCAAGCACCAAAAGCTTATTGGAGCAACCGGAAGCACCCGATTTAAGTCAACCCGCCAAAAAAGCATTAGCAATAACCAGATCACCTAAGCTCCGATGGTCCTGATTGGACGGCTCCACCTCATTCTTTTCTGAAATTTTTGAACGCATTGATCAGTCCGTTGGTAGACGCATCGTGTCCGCTGACCTTTTCCGGGGAGGCCAATTCGGGAAGAATGGATTTGGCCAAAACCTTTCCCAATTCTACTCCCCATTGGTCAAAGCTATAGATATTCCAGATTGCCCCCTGCACAAAAATTTTGTGCTCATACATGGCGATCAATGCGCCAAGAGTAGCCGGATTTATCTTTTTAACAAGGATCGAATTGGTAGGGCGATTCCCTTCAAACACACGGTGAGGGGCAATTTTATCGACTATTTCAGGTGCTTTCCCCTCTTTCTCCATTTCTTGCTGCACCTCTTCCAGGCTTTTCCCATTCATGAGTGCCTCCGTTTGGGCAAAAAAGTTTGACATCAATTTCAGGTGATGATCTCCCAAGGGGTTATGAGTATGTGCAGGAGCGATAAAGTCGCAGGGAACCAACTGCGTGCCCTGATGGATCAACTGGTAAAAGGCATGCTGCCCATTAGTGCCCGGTTCTCCCCATATGACTGGTCCGGTGGAATAGTTGACTTGATTTCCGTCCCTATCGATGCATTTACCGTTACTTTCCATATTTCCCTGCTGAAAATAGGCCGGAAACCGGTGCATGTACTGATCATAAGGCAGGATGGCTTCCGAAGCTGCCCCCAAAAAATTGGTGTTCCAGATTCCAATCAGGGCCAAAAGCACGGGAATGTTCTGCTCGAAGGGTTCCTGCCGAAAATGGTTATCCATGGCATGTGCACCTTCCAGCAGTTTTCTAAAATTATCAAACCCTACCGAACAGGAAATAGTAAGTCCAATCGCCGACCAGAGGGAATACCTCCCTCCTACCCAATCCCAAAACTCGAACATATTGTTCAAATCAATTCCAAACTCCCGAACCGCATTTCCATTCGTGGAAAGGGCAACAAAATGTTTGGCTACTTCATCTTTATGGTGGGCGTTTTCCAAAAACCAATCCCGGGCTGTATGGGCATTGGTCATCGTCTCTTGCGTTGTGAATGTTTTCGATGCTATAAAAAATAAGGTCGTTTCGGGGTTAACCTGCTTCAGCACTTCGGTAATATGGGACCCATCCACGTTGGATACAAAATAGGTGTTGATATGAGGGTGCTGATATGGCTTCAGTGCTTCCGTAACCATCACCGGTCCCAGGTCACTACCTCCGATGCCGATATTTACCAGGGAATCGATGGGTTTTCCGGTGTAGCCTTTCCATACTCCTTTGGAAACTTTTTCAGAAAACACCCTCATCTTTTCCAATACCCGGTTGATTTCCGGCATGACATTTTTCCCATCCACGTAAACCGGAGCGTCAGACCGATTTCGGAGTGCCGTATGGAGTACGGCTCTGTTTTCCGTGCCATTGATCAATTTCCCGGCAAACATGGACTCAATAGCGGTTTTCAGGTCGGTCTGACCGGCCAGGTCCAGCAAAGATTGCCTGATGGAATCATCTATGCGGTTTTTGGAATAATCCAACAGGATATCTTTAAACCTTACCTGGTACTTCTCAAACCGCTTTGCATCATCCTGAAATAATTTTTTTATTTCAATATTTGTTAGCGAAGCCTCTTTAAGCGCTTTCCATGCCTGGGTACTACTTGGATTTATATTTTTCATAGGAATGGTATGTTCATCGTTAAAGGAGTAAAACTAAAAATAAATGTCCGCAAGAAAAATAAGATTCTAAAAATGCCAGCCGGAAAAAGGAACAGCGCAATTCGAGTATTGACCCTGATCATCCTAATAACTGCATTTTGAATGCCTGACCCGAAAAAAACAGGAATCAAAATTTTGAAATTTCCACCCGTCATTTTTTGCCAATTACCAGGGGGCTAAATCCTGATTCCTCTATGCCATTATACAGGTTGGTTACCAATCATATATTTCTTTTGTCAAATATTTCAAATCGAATAATAATTAAATCAAAATGAATAAATTGAGCCCTATTCAAGACCCGGAAGACAGAATATCGGATGGATTATTTGAATTAAAAATATCAGAACATTTCTAACCATCGTTAAATTTAGTATATTATTAACTATTAAATAAGAGGAAATTAACAGATATGGGAATGGTGTTCTTTATGAAATCAAGTTCCCATGTTTGCATCATTTTTGCGACCTATTGAAACATTGATCTGAAAAGTCAAATACCATAAATCTTGAAAGTGATTTTAAATTTTAAACTATTTTTTCTGACCGCAACCACTTTAGCTGTTTTGTGGTCCCATTTTTCTTTCGGTCAAAGAGAAGCGATTGATGCCATCAAAGCCAAAATCGATTCGATAGAAAACAAGGAAAATTTTACTCCAGACAAACCTTATATTGATTTCATCAATCATTTGGGAGAATTATACTATAATTTAAATCCTGACAGCACTTTCCTGTTGGGAATGAAAAGCCTGGAAGCCAGCGAAAAGGCGGAATACACCGAGGGTATCATAGATGCTTATCGTAACATCGGTGCTTACCATAATCTTCTTGGTGAGTACGATCAGGCTATGGGGTTCTTTGAGGAAGGCCTGCAATTATCCGAAAAAACCCAATATTGGCGAGGCATGGCCAATATATACAATAGTATTGGACTAAACTATTACGAACGGGGGCTTTTGGAGGAGTCAGTGACGGCCTATCTCCGGGCGCTGGAAATAAAAGAGCAACATTTGTCAGAAAACGAACAAAGCAAGACGCTCAGTAACCTTGGGTTGGTTTTTTTGGATTTAGGAGACTTTGAGAAGGCCTTGAGCTACCACAATAGGGCGTTGGAAATTCGCAAACAAATCCAGAATGTACCCGGAATAGCCTATTCAATGGCCAATATTGGGGACGTGTACAAAGAAAATGGAGCGCTGGAAAAATCGCTTCAAAACTACCAGGCTTCCCTGCAAATTGGGGAGGATATTGACAACAGGCAATTGGTTTCCGTTTGTCACTTTAACATCGGGGATATCTACCTGAAGCAGGAGAAATTTGAGCAGGCGCTTTTTCATTTAGAAACCGCCCTGGAGCTGGATACAGAAAGAAATGACAAAGTAGGTATTTCATACGATCTATTAGGAATCGGCGAAACCCAAATGAAGCTGGGAAACTTAACCACAGCCAAAAAAACCATTGAGGAAGGTCTCGAAGTGGCATTGGAAAGCCATTTGAAAGATGAAGTACAGAAGGCTCATTTGTTGCTAAGTGAACTGTATGAAAGAGAAAACAATCCCTCAGAGGCCTTGTATCATTTTAAATTACACAAAACGTATCAGGATAGTATCTTGAATGAAGGCACTAAAGTAGAAATACAAAAGCTAACAACCGAATACGCGCTGGCAAAAAGGGAAGCCGAATTCCTTCAGGCGCAGCGGGAAACGGAGCTTCAAAATGAAACCAGAATGGAACAGCGACTGCGTACCGGTGTGACGATCATTCTAATAATTCTGTTAATTGCCTTTTTTATAGCACTGCGATCGATCAAATCCCAGGTGAAAGCCAGGGAGATCGTCACAAAGCAAAAAAATGAATTGGAAAAGCTGAATAAAAAGATCTTACTGCAAAAAAATGAGATCGAGAAAGTAGCTAACCAAATGTTCGAGGTTAACCAGACGAAGGATAAATTATTTAGCATCGTTGGTCATGATTTAAAAAGCCCCATCAACAGCTTGAAAGGGCTCATGCAATACGTAGTGGACGAAAAACTGACCCAGGAAGAGTTCCTTTTAGTGTCCGCGCAATTGAGAAATGAAGTAGAACAGGTTCATTTCACCCTAATTAATCTGCTCCACTGGGCTAAAGGACAAATGAAGGGCATCGTTACCGAAACGGAAAAAGTATCCATCAATAAAATTCTAAAGGAAATAATGAGTCTTTACAAACCGGTATCGGAGGCGAAAGACATCAGCATCACCGATAATCTCGAAGCCCACACGGACTGTCTGGTAGATCGTGAGCAATGCAACCTGATTTTGAGAAACCTGATCAATAATGCGCTGAAATTCACCAATCGAGGAGGTAACATTTCTATCAGTAGTAAAAAAGTGGATGATTCCTATTGGGAAATCTCCATTCAAGACGATGGGATAGGCATAGATAGTCAGACGCTGGCCAAAATATTTACTCCGGGCTTAAAGGAAAAAAACCGGTATGGCACCGCGGGAGAAAAAGGTACCGGACTGGGACTTCAGCTAACCAAGGACTTTGTCAAAATCAATGGCGGAGATATTCAGGTAGAAAGTGAGTTGGGTAAAGGGAGTACCTTTACCTTCACCCTGCCAATCGCTTAACCTGCAGGTATTAATTCTTCCAGGGTAAATTGCTAATTTGAATTATTTTTCCTTTATTTATTTAAAGAGTTATGTTAGACCAAAAACCACCCTGTTATTTTCAAACTAATTGAAAAACGCGGTTTTCTCAGTTAATTTCGTGCCGCGGGCATTCATTAACACCGCAAATCCAAATAAATAATCTAAACCCGAATGACATGAGCGACAGTTCCTTCAAAGCCTTTAAAATCAAGATAGCCATCGCTTTATCCTTGGTTTTATTTTTAATTTTTGCAAAAAGTCTGGTCGATAAAAGTAACGTGGATGAGTTGGAGGCTTCCTTTGTGACGGTTTATGAAGACAGATTGGTGGTTCAGGATTATATTTTTAATATCACTGAGTTACTTTTCAGAATGCGCCTGCTGGTTGCCAATACGGAATCGCTGGATCAGTACCTTTCTGTCAAAAACCAGGTAATGGACTATCATGAACAGATCCTGAATATTATAGCGGATTTTGAAAAAACCCACCTCACCCCGAAAGAGGCCGAGTACTTACAGGAATTTAAGCGCCTGGTCGCCGACAAGCTGGAGATTGAAAGCTACTTTACCGATTTGGAAAAGTCCGAACAGAATTACCAAACAAGCGTTGGTAAATTCAATACCGATTTTGAGCGGGTGTTTTATGACCTTCGAGAGCTATCAAAAATTCAGCTGAGAGAGGGCGAAAAACTCACGAATCTCAGTTACCGGATTAAAGCCCGATCTGATATTTGGCTTCAATTTGAATATGCGGTGCTATTTGTACTTTTGATCATCATTAGCATGTTGATTTATTCCTCCAGGGGCATCGAGAAAAAAGGGAGCTATTCAAAATAACTTGAAACCCTACCTTTTATTCGCCCAGGCGGAAAGCAGAAATCCAACGAAGAAAATAACCAAGGTACCAAAAACAATGGTGAGGTTTGCATGAAAAGGGCTCCTGAAAGCCATGCCTTTTTCAAAGATAACCGGCGACAAGCTCATCCAGCCGATAAGCAACACTCCTAAAACCACTCCGATAGCGGCATATTTTCTTCGAATGTTTCTACCAATATAGCCCAACAAAAACAATCCTAAAATACCTCCGCTAAATATCGCCGATAGTGCCCACCAGGCATCCAAGGCACTTTCTACCCCGTTAAAGGCGATGGCAATCAGAATGCTCAGACTACCCATTACCAAAGATGCGATAACCAACACCTTCATTTCGGACTTTTCAGGAAGATCCGGTAAAAGGTATTTTTTAATATGATCCGTCAAAATAATGGTTGCCGAGCTGTTAATACTGGTTGAAATGGTACTCATACCAGCCGCAAAAATGGAGGCAATCAGCAAGCCGGTCATGCCAATGGGTAAGCCATTGACAATAAAATAAGGAAATACCTTGTCAGCGTGCTCACTCCCGCTAAAATCTTCTGGTAGCAATCCCGGCATGGCTTGGTAATAGGCAAACAAAGCCGTACCAATAAAGAAAAACAACAGGGAAACCGGCACATAAAGCAAACTGCCCAACAAGGTGGATTTCACCGCTTCCTTGTCAGTTTTGGCACTGAGGTAACGCTGTACATAGTTTTGGTCCACCCCGAAATTCTGTAAGTTGATAAACAGGCCGTAGATTAGAATGACCCAAAAAGTAGCTTCAGAAAGGCTAAATCCAAAACTCCCTAAACTAAACTTATTATTTTCCGAAGCGATGGTAAAAACCTGCCCGGGACCTTCCGGCATGGAGAAAAAGATGATCCCCAAACAGGCAAGAGCACCGGAAATCAAAATGATTCCCTGTATGGCATCTGTCCAGATAACGGCTTCAAAACCACCCATTATCGCATAAATCAATACGCTGATACCGGTTATCACAATGATGACCGGAATACTCCAACCAAAAAGCACATTCATGGGCAATGCCAGCAAATACATAATCGCGCCCATTCTGGCCAATTGGGTTAACAAATAACAGATGGAAGCATAAGTTCTGGCCCAACTACCAAACTTGGTTTCCAGGTAGTAATAGGCAGAGGGGCTTTTTATACCCCGGTAAAGCGGTACAAAAAATTTAACGGCAAGAATAGCCGCGATGGGAATGGAAAGACTAAAAACAAACCCATTCCAGTTGGAAAGGTAAGCATTTCCCGGCAAAGCCAGGAAACTGATACTGCTGACAAAAGTAGCGAAGATGGACATGCCAATCGCCCAGGAAGGAAGCTTCCCTCCTCCGGTAATAAAATCATTTGAGGTCCGCTTTTTGAAATAAAAAGAGGCCCCAAACAGTACAATGGCCAGCATGTACACTAAAAAAACAATTAAATCAATAATGGGGAGATTCATCCTTTACCTATCTTTTATATTCCTTATTTCGTTTGACCATAGCTAAAAGCACCCAATCGGGGGAGTTTTTCTTTAATTTCCTGGAACTGCTCTGCCTCAAAAGGTGTCAGGGGAAATGCGAGGTGACCATTGCCATACCCCAACACGTTCATACCTGCTTTCAGGCCTTTTAGAAAACTCGACCCGTAGCTACCCAAACTGTATATTTCCGCTGAAATTTCCATAACCATCGCTTGCAGGCGGGCGACTTCGGGTAAATCACCCTTTTCTGCCGCTTGAAATAGATCCACATATAATTTTGGAAACATATTCGCTCCTCCACTAACGCCACCATGTCCCCCCATTAAAACCGAGGAGGCCAACATCTCTTCCGGTCCTACCAACAAAGTAAATTCAGGTTTGTCCCGGAAAGCATAAACCATGGCATTGAAATAAACCGCCTGGCCTGAGCTATCCTTTAATCCCAAAATATTTGGATGCCTGGAAAGTGTCTGAACCGTGTCCTGTTGGAGCATGGTTTTAGTATGAGAGGGCATGTTGTATAGGTACAGTGGAAGCGGCAGCTCATCGGCCAGCTTTTGGAAATAAGCTACAATTTCTTTTTCTCCCAGCCCGTAGTAATATGGGGGTGCGGCCACCACGGCATCCGCACCGGCATCCCGGGCGACACCAGCCAGCCGCAGGCTTTCATGAAAAGAGGTATCCGTCACTCCCACCAGCACAGGAACTTTTTCATTTACTTCCTTACAGGTGAATGAAATCAATTCCCTTCTCAACTCATAGGATATATTGGTGCATTCCCCCGTGGTGCCCAGAATAAATATTCCATGCACCCCTCCTTCCAGCAGGTGGTTGATCAGTTTGGAAGTACCCCCCAGATCCAGCTGGGTATCATCTAATAGCAAGGTCGCCATCGGGGGAACAATACCCCTGAGCGGCTGTTTTTTTAAATCTCTTTGCATTTTTTGCGTTTACTACTGAATTTTTCCGATTAAAAGTAAAGGACGAACGATCCGGAAATTAAAATTAAATTTTAGCAGGATCAATGACCACATATTTTACGGATATCCGGTCATAAGTATAGGTAATGTGCACCTTCCCATCGGTACTTTGGATTATCGCCGGGTAGCTGTAACCAGCATTATTGGGTTCATTTTCCAGCGTCATGAACGGATTCCAGGTTTTTCCATCGTCGGAAATGGCCAGGTTTAGGATGTTTCTGCCTTTAGGCTCCTCACCTTCCTTCGTACTGTGATTGTACACCAAAAGGTGTCGACCATCAGCCAGGGTCACCGCATCGGTTCCGGAGTTAGGGTTAGGCAGGGAAGTGGCTGCCATTTCCGACCAGCTTTGCCCCTGATCATCCGACCAGCTTTCGGCAATTACATCCTGCCGGGTCCTGCACAGCACCTGCAGCCTGCCATCTTCGTGAATCAATACGCTTGGTTGTATGGCGTCAAAGGTCTCCCCGTCATTAATCGGCCCCACTACCTGCCAGGTCTCCCCCTGATCTTTGCTGATTTCAAAATGTACCTGCCAGAAAACATCCCCATCCCGCTCTCTCTCAATACTGGAGGGGTTGATAATGGTGCCGTCAGGTAATTGTACCGGTTTGTTTTTTACCGGACCCAACAGGGGCCCTATAGCAGGATCCTCACCCAATTTAACCGGATCGGACCAGGTCTTTCCATTATCCTCCGACGTAATCAGCATGCCCCACCATTCTCTGGGGGTGGGACCTACCTTGTAAAATAACATCAAAGGCCCTTCCTGTGGCTGGAAAAGGACCGGATTCCAGCATGGATACCGTAGGGTATCATTCTGAACCCCATTGACCACCTCTTCCGGCCAGGTCCACTCCCCATTTTCCAGGTGACTTACCCGAATACCCACATCGGGATTTCGCTCATGGGTCCCGGAAAAAAAAGCAGCCACGATACCCTCCTCCGTTTCCACCAATGTGGAGGCGTGCACCTGTGGAGTAGGTCTGTCATCCAGCGGATAGATCAACTCCGAATGTAGCAGTGCTCCTTCTCCTACCGTTGCTTTCTCTGGCAAATAATAGTTACCGGTGATGTCATTTGGTTTTTTGGCATCCTGATTATCGGATTGGGAGCTACTCTTTTCTCCTCCACAGCCAGCGATTGTCAGGGCTGTAAAAAAAAGGCCTGCAACCGGTGCGTAGTTCAATTTTGTTCTATTCCACATAATGCTGTTTTTATTCCAAGTTCGTCCATTGCGGCAGCTTTTGCCATACAGGCCGCTTTTGCTTCTTCTTTAGTGGGGGCATACACCACCTGTATATGATTAGCTTTGTGTCTGCCCATCATTTGATCCCGGCTAACTCCATCCAATACTCCATGCATGATGGGCCATTGGGGCGTGGTCATTTCCCACCTTCTTTGGGTTTCATCTGCGGGCAATTCCACTACTTTTCCGGTTCCCAAATCGCAGTGCAGCCGGTCATTCATGATATACACCCTGCTCCACACGATGTGGCCCGGCTTGCTGATCCCCTTGAGACTCCCACCGCCCAGGTGAAAGTACATGGGAGGTTGGCGTTCGCTACTCGCTCCCCGGTACCCATCAATAAAATGGGAGGCCGGAGCAGCACCCGAGATCAAAAACACCCAAACAAATTCATCTTTGCCTTCGATGCTGTATTCCTCGCCGTATCTCAAGTCATGCAAGGTATTATCGCCTTCCAATCCCAATTTTTCCCATAGTCGGTAAGTAAGCAGGCTATCTAATCCGGCACATTCGTCTACCTCATTAAAATGGGGCAGGGCCTTTCCGGGTATGATTTCCCGGCCGTCCTTAGTGAATACGGGGGGCCTTTCGGTCGTATTTAGAAGTCCCTCTGCCAGATCACTGGCAGGAGCTAGATCCTTTAGCCCTTGCTGGTATTGAATGCCAATTGTATCGCAACCAAATTCATCAGCCAGCCGCAGGGCAGCAATATACATTTTACACTGTTCCAGCGTCTGCTCCCGGGTTAATTCTGATTTCGGATCGGTTCCCCAGGAAAAAGTCATTCCCCGGTCTAAAAGCCAATCCAGTACTGCGTTTGCCTCCACTTCCGTCACGGTTTTCATCGCTGCATATAAGGTGGATTGGCTCAATCGCTCCTTAAAAATCCCCGTAGCATGTAACAAATGATCCGGTATGATGGCATTGAACATGCCCATACAGCCCTCATCAAACACACCCATAATGGCTTTTCTTTGTTTAAACTCCCGGGCAAAAAGACGACCTGTTTCCAGGGCTTGTGCCAGAGCTGTAACTGAGGGGTCAAAATCTCTTACATGACGAATATCGTGCACCACGTTTCCGGAATGAATCCATTCCTTCAGCCCTTTAAGAAAAAAATTATCCGTGAAGTCCCTACTCCATAGCGTGGAATACGAAACCCCTGCTTTCGTTAGCGAACCGTTTAGATTCAGCATACCCACCAGGCCAGGCCATTGCCCTTCCCAGTTGGCCACTGTCAAGATCGGCCCCTTATGCGTGGTGAGTCCGGCTAATACGTGATGTGAGTATTGCCAGACGCTTTCCGCCACGACCAGTGGCTTTCCGGGATCCAGTTCCCGAAAGACCTGCATGCCCATTTTCTGGGAATCTATGAAACCATGCTTTTTGTTTTCATCGTATGGGTGGGCACGGATTACCGTAACCCCCAGGTCGCTGAAAACCCTATTTAGACGGGATTCCATGGCTTCCTGCGCCTGCCAACAGGTTTGGTTAGCAGATAATCTCAAATCTCCACTTGCAATCAGGTAAACTTCTTGTATCATTATCCCCTGGTATTTTAGGTTTTGCTGGTTACTATTTTTTGGCTGGCAAAGCGGCATTTGTAGGCTTCGCCTGTAGAGTATTACTTAGGTTTCTTTCAATCAGGCCCATTCATGATCAAAAAAAATGCAGCCGGGCATTCCTTTATTTAAATGGGTTTTCATACCAGATTACACCCAGTCCCCTTTTAGATCCATCCTCGGCTGTTTCTTCCGAGGTCACTATATCCAAATCTCCGTCTCCGTCCAGGTCGATCAGGGAGACAAAATCGTATTTGACTCCTTCCGGTCCACTGATATCCAATACTCCTGGAAAAGAACCCTGATAATCCATCAATGCGACGATTCCGGATTTTCCCAATGCTCCCTCAAAAGACGCTACCAAATCCATATTCCCGTCCTGGTCCAAATCTGCAACAAGTGCTGATTTACCTCGCGTCCCCGATCCCTCCGGGTAAGGAATCAACTTTTGATCCCAGCGATCTCCCTGCCGCTGAAACAAAACCCAACCCCTGAGTAAATCTGGTACGATCAGGTCAGGCTGCTCCCCGGCACCATTTCCAATTATTCCTAAAAACATGGGTTCTCCCTCCTCCAGGCCCAATAAATGGGATTCCCATTGCTCTTCAAGCCCTTGTTTACCCGGATTTTCCAACCAGCGCAATCCGCGAAGTTCTCCCTTTCGATCGGTGATCAAAAGGTCTTTTCTACCATCATCGTTCATATCCAGAAGTTCGATGGACATAATCCAGCCGGCGGTCGAAATTTCGTGGTAGACCCATTCCGAAACCTTTCGCGGATCCTCCGGTGCCTGCAGCCAGCCAATGGTGCCATTAGGATCTTTGGATCCTACTACCAGGTCCGGACCGTATTTCCCATCCATATCCACCGCTCTTCCAAACATCCACCGGGTTTTTCCAATGGTCACCGGAATATCCTCCGATTTCCAGGCCTTGGGATGGAGGTAGTCAGCAGGATTACCGGGTGCCCAATGGATGGTGATCCGCTGGTGAGCTCCTTCCGAAAACGTTACCAAGTCCATTTGCTTGTCACCATCCAGGTCAACGGCAAAAGCATCCTCCACATCCGGAGAGGGCACTTCCAGGAAGGGCCAGGGTTTCCTGGGATCATCCGGCTGGATATACAATCTGGATACGCCTCCTTCTTCCCAGCCCACTACTAAATCCATTTTTCCATCACCGTTTACATCAGCGATTTTGGTGCCATCTGCACCCAGAGAACTGTCATCAATGGCATGCCGTTTCCAAGGTTCTTTGTTCAGGAAAGTAGCATCCTGCCGGGCAATGGATGGGTAAAAAACAAGGACTTGCACGAAAAGAAAGCCGATAAAAAGATTCATTTTCATAATTGTCTTTCAATTTCCAATTTTTATTTCAAAAAAAAACAATCGGATTAAACTTCACTCACCTTTAGGTTTACTACTGATGGTTTTTCTATCCCTGGCGATTTCAACCATTTTCTCATCGTAAGCACTGTGCCAAATGGCTTCTTCAGTAAATGTGGCAAGTAAAATCTCCCTGTCTCCGGTCCGGTCCCGATCATACACTATGTGCAGGGTGCCATCCTCCGTCTCTTGCCCATCCGGATAGGAAACACCTGCCCTCTGATCAAGTAATAGTCCTCTGGACCAGGTAAACCCATCGTCGCTCGAAACAAAAGCCATCAGATGAGACCGCCCGGTGCGCACTCTGAGCGGTCCGTGTTTTACGAGTAGCAAATTACCTGAATGAAGTCGCCGTATAAAAAACCGGGCACTGGGATGCGCAAACAAGGAAGGTTGTAATGGAGACCAGGTTTCCCCTTGGTCGGATGAAAAACTTTCACCGATCCCATAATTGGTTCGGATCAATGCCCAAATTGTTCCATCCTCTTTTTCCACAAACATATGCTCATCATACACCCTGTTTTCACGAGGCACCTGAATGGATCCTTTTACCTTCCAGGTTTTTCCCTGATCCCTGGAAACCACCATCCGGGCACTGTGATCCGTTAGCCTCCAGGTCGAGGCAGGCAGAGCCCATTCCCCGTTACTCAGAACCGTCGGCTTACACATCATGATGCCATCTGTCAGCCTCTTTGGATCGGACCAATTAGCTCCCGGTTCGGAACCCCCATCAGAAGTCATAGCCCACACACCTGCCTCGGTTCCATTCATGCCGATGGTTTGGGCCCAAAACACCCATAATTTACCGGTAGGATCCATCCAAACTTCCGGATCAAAGGCCCGAACCGGACCCGCCCCATCCGGATCTACTACCAATACCTCTTCCCAGGTTTCTCCTGCATCTAGGCTTTGGGCCAGGACGACATAATTATTCTCATCTTCTCCCGGGCTTGTTCCGGCATACCAAACCGACCACATTCGTTGCCCGTCCTTACTTACTGCGAGGCTGGGAATGCCCGTAAATTTTCGGTTTTGAAGCTGATGCCCGGGTGCATATTGCTTTTTCATAAGCACTTCGGGAGGATTTAAAAAAGAACGGTCCTCCTGCGCCGTTAATGGGTTGATCAAAAAAGTTCCTAATAATATCGCATTTAAAAGGGCAACAACTGGTTTCATTGTGGGTTTATTCGGTGGTTTGGCGTAAAATACATTAAGATTTTACGCTTTAAAAGAAAATCTACTTAAATGTACCCAATCCAAGCAAAAACCATTTCTCTGAGGGATTATTTTTATATATTGAAGGCTTAATGTGGATAAACCTAAAATTTCAATGAAGCCTTTAAAACTTAACAGAAGAAAATTTATCAAAGGAGGTACCGCACTGATGGCACTAAGCAGCGTTGGGGTGCAGGCCATGCCCTGGTCGGATCGAAAAGTCCCGTACAACGTTGGCCTGATCGGTACCGGCTGGTATGGTAAAAGTGATTTATTCCGGCTGATTCAAGTGGCAGAAGTGGAAGTAATCGCTCTCGCCGATCCTGACCAAAACTTATTGGATGAAGCGGGAAAACTGGTCAGCCAGCGACAAAAGTCAGGCAATACCCCTAAAAAATACACCCATTACCGGCAGATGCTGGAGGAAAACGAGCTGGACATTGTATTGGTAGGAAGCCCTGACCACTGGCATGCGTTGCAGGCCATCGATTCCATACAGGCTGGAGCACATGTGTACCTGCAAAAACCCATCAGCGTGGATGTTATTGAAGGCGAAGCAATCCTTGCTGCTGCCCGTAAACACAATAAAGTAGTTCAGATTGGTACCCAGCGAAGAAGCACCCCTCACCTGGTGGAGGCTAAAAAAAATATTGTAGACAAAGGTTTGTTAGGAAAGGTTTCTCATGCTGAAATGTGCTGCTATTACCACATGCGGGCCAATGGTGATCCGGAGGTACAAGCTGTTCCGGATTTTTTTGATTATGACCTATGGGTAGGTCCGGGACCGATGCGTCCTTTTGACGGTCTTCCTCATCGTCGCTGGTGGCGAACCATGATGGAATACAGCAATGGCATCACTGGTGATATGTGTGTGCACATGTTTGATGCGGTGCGGTGGACCCTGGGTTTGGGATGGCCCAAAAGCGTGTTTGCTACCGGGGGTATTTACGTGCAAAAAGGCGGAAAATCCACCATAGCAGATACCCAGACAGCCACATTCCATTACGATGAACTGGATTGCGTTTGGACTCACCGGTCCTGGGGAACGCCTCAGGATCCCGAATATCCCTGGGCTTACAAGATTTATGGCGATAAGGGTACGCTCAAAGCATCCGTTACCAAATACGAATTCGTTCCCCACGGAGGAGGAGAAGTCATCAAAGGTGATGTCGTGTACGAAAGGGAGGAATACCCCGAAGACCTGAACGAAAAAGACATAGAACTTCATGCAGCCCCGGCCACCAGAGATCATATGCGGGATTTTCTGCGGGCCATTGAACAAGGTGGCAGGCCTGTGGCTGACATAGAAGAAGGGCATATTTCTACCGCCAGTTGTATCATGGCCAACATGTCCATGGCCTTGGGCAGGCCTTTGGTCTACGATCCCGAAAAAAGGATTGTTGTCAATGATGAAGAAGCTACCCGACTACTGAGAAGACCCTACCGGGCTCCTTTTCAGCATCCGGACCCCAATTTTGTTTAAAAAGAATCGGCCTGTTCCCTGTGGACGGGCCTTTCTTTTCCACCTCAATCAAAAACCCATGATACTTCGTACTGCCTTCCCCACATTTACTTCCGCGGTTTGTCTAGCCATCTGTTGTTTGCTATCAGGATTTATTTCCCCTTCCCTCGCGCAAACTAAGGTTGAGATAAAGGGGAAAAAATTCTATATCAACGGTAAGCCCACCTACCCCGACAGAACCTGGAAGGGGAATTCCATTGAGGGTTTGCTAATGAATGCCCGACTGGTGCAGGGGGTTTTTGACGATCTCAACCCGGAAACCGTGGACCTTTGGAAATATCCAGATACAGGGAAATGGGATCCCGATCGGAATACTCGTGAATTTGTGGAAAACATGTCCGATTGGAAAGCGCATGGCATGCTCTCCTTCACCATAAATCTACAAGGTGGCAGCCCGGAGGGCTATAGTCGAAACCAACCCTGGCATAATTCTGCTTTCACAGCATCAGGTGACCTGAGACCTGCCTACATGAGTCGGTTAAAAAAAATCCTGGATGAAGCCGATCGCCTGGAAATGGTGCCCATCTTAGGTCTTTTCTATTTTGGACAGGATCAGCGGCTTCAAGATGAAGAGGCGGTGATCCAGGCCGTGGACAACGTACTCAACTGGTTGCATGCCCGCTCCTACAAGCACGTTGTCATAGAAGTAAATAACGAGTGTAATGTGCGATATACCCACGAAATCCTTCAACCGGAACGGGTTCACGAACTCATACTAAGAGTTAAAGCCAATGAAAAAAACGGGTTCAGGTACTTGGTAAGTACCAGCTATGGCGGAGGTTTCATTCCACTTCCAAACGTGGTAAAAGCGGCAGATTTTATTCTCCTCCACGGGAATGGCGTGTCAGATCCAGACCGTATTGTGGAAATGGTCAATGAGACCAAATCAATCGAAGGATATCGGGACATGCCCATCCTATTCAATGAAGACGATCATTTTGACTTTGACAAAGACTGGAACAACTGCATTGCTGCGGTGTCTTCCTTTGCCTCCTGGGGCTTCTTTGATTTTCGAATGGAAGACGAGGGCTTCGAACAAGGCTACCAAAGTGTTCCTGTGGACTGGGGCATCCGGTCAGAACGAAAAAAAGCATTTTTTAACCTCCTGCGTGAAATTACCGGGTATTAAAAAAACCACCAGCAAAATGGCTGGTGGTTTTTGGGTGTTTTTCAAGTAGGTTTCTTACACTTTGAATCCTTCTCGGTAGTTTCTACCTACAAATTGATTGGCTTCTTCCAAATTGGTGATGCGCATGTTTTCACCATCCCATAACAGCTTCTTGCGACCGAAAAATTCTGCCTGTCCGCGGCTGTTTTCCCGGCGCAACATATAGCTTCTGATAGCCAGGTTACCCATTAATACTGTCTCGGTCATGGGACCTGCGTAATCGAAGGAGGAAGTAAGGCCTTTGTGTTCCGTGCTGTTGAATCCCGCTTTGCAGGCATCTACCCACCTTCTTTGGTGCCCGTATTCAGGCTCCTCGTTTTTCTCAACTTCCGGCCCAAATTCAGTGGTACCGTCATTCAGGTATAGCTTGGGCATAAGTGGGGAACTATCGTTTATATTGGTGGAAATGATCCCTTTTTCTCCAATAATTAATACTCCGTTCGCACTGTTGTTTCCTCCGATATCGTCATCTGCCGGAATGATGTCCGGGTGGGAAGGACGAATACCACCATCGCTCCAGGTCATCTCAATAGGCGATTTGCTTTTAACCGTCTCGTTAAAATGAAGGGTGATAAAGGAAGCAGGCGGGCAACCTTTGGGATAGTAATCGGCAGTCCACATATCGGTATAGATGGAAGCAACACTGCATTCTGCATCGGTGGGGTATTTCAGTCCAAGGGTACGAAAGGGAATATCAATGAGATGACACCCTACATCCCCCAAAGCACCCGTTCCATAATCCCACCAGCCTCTCCAATTAAAGGGGTGCAGGTTGGGAGTGAATGGAATGTATTCCGAAGGACCTAACCAAAGGTCCCAGTGAAGATCGTCCGGTTTTTTGGATGGAGCAGGCTCCGGAAAAGGAATTCCCTGAGGCCAAACGGGACGATTGGTCCAAACCTGCACTTTTGATACTTTTCCAATTTTGTCCTCGTCAATCCAATTTTGAACCATATCGAGCAAGGGATTGGATCCTCCCTGGTTTCCCATTTGGCTTACAATTTTTTTATCTCTTGCCATTTGGGTTAGCATCCTGGCCTCACGGATATTATGGGTCATGGGCTTTTGCACATACACGTGTTTGCCCCGCTCCATGGCATAGGCTGCCGCCGGTCCATGAACATGATCCGGTGTGGAAATGGTAACGGCATCGATGTCTTTTTCCTTATCCAGCATTTCCCGGTAATCACTGTACCGCTTGGCATTAGGGAAATTTTCGACAGACCGGGAAGCAGATCCCGAAAAATCTACATCACAAAGGGCAACGACCCTTTCTCTGCCATTAACTGAGGCATTCTTGATATCGCTGGCACCTTTGCCTCCGGCCCCGATGGCTGCCAAATTCAGCTGATCACTGGGAGCGGTGTACCCTACTCCTCCCAACACATGCCTGGGAACAAAAATAATGGAAGAGGCTATGGCTGCGTTTTTAATAAACGAACGCCTGCCGGGATCCGACATTTCTTTTTTTGGTGAATTCATGGTTTTTTTAAATTGTTAATTGGACAATTAGGTAATGTATCTAAAATTGAGACTGTTTTATACGCTTTGTCTCCTGAGTATACTTTTTTTAACGGTTTCCGGCAATTCATGATGAATGAAATTCCATAGATGGTACCATGTCGGGATGAAATGCTACCACTGCTCTCCCGTATTTTCTGTATCTGACTTTACTGAACGAAGATAAAGTTCCTCCACTTTTGTTCTGGCCCAGGGTGTTTTTCTCAAAAATGTTAAACTGGACTTTACAGACGGATTGTGAGTGAAGCAGCGAATACTAATCCGGTTGCCCAATTCCTCCCAACCGTACTTTTCCTGCAAATATTCTAAGATGTCTACCAGGCGTACGCCATGAAGGGGATTGGAGGGTTGCGATGCCAATTGGTTTTTGTCTGGTTTCATTCTTTTAAAAATACGGATTTCAGGCAGGTTCTCCTAAAAATTTTTCTATAAAAAAAGGGAGGGCAATTCAAGAATCGCCCTCCATTGACTGACCTTCCGGTCAGTTGTACTATCTATTCAAATTTAAATTACCTTATCAAAGCCGGTAGGGTGGGATTTTTTTCAAAATCAAATGTAATCGGAAGTACCGATAGGGAAGCTACTTCCACATTCTCTACCTCTGCCGGTTCCCATTCTCCGGAGGTCGCTTTAATAGCCTTAATGGCCTGCTCCTCCAGATCTTTAAGATAACGCTCAACAGAAGTTTCAATATTGCTGGAAGTCGTAGCAAATGGAATTTCACCGTTTTCATCTACTACAAATTTCACAAATATGGTCCCCTCCATTCCCCAGTTTTTGGCAGTTTCGGGATATTTCAGGTTACTTACAATTTGCGTTCTCAGTGCTTCTTCACCACCTTCAAACGCTGCCTCTTCGTCTACAGAGTAAAAGACACCTACACGGTTGGCCGTACTTTTCATTTTGTTTCGGTTGCTTTTAAGGTCGAAAAGAACGACCTCGAGTTTTTTCCGGTCTATCTCATTATCTACTCCAGTTACCTGTACATCGTGTATTTTTCCATCGTCCATCTTGTAGGAATAGGAAAAAGCAGGATAATTTTTGACGATTTCGTTAATTTGAACCATATAGTCCATATTTCTATCTTGCAACTTTTCCAATTCACTTCCGGATAACCCATCATCCTGGGCGTGTAGGGCCGGAATTTGTGTCAAAAGAATAGAAAATATAAACGATATGGATACTAGTTTTACTGGGTTAATTAAAGGTTTCATAACAAATCACTTTTTTTGTTTGAAAATCGATTCAAAGAAACCAGATCACAGATACGTAGTCTGGCAATGCAGTTCTGATTAAAGGTTGCGAAACCAAGTTGATATTATCTATCATTGAACGTTTCAACGGTTTCTTAGCCAATTAAACTGCTGTCATTTAATTCTGTATAAAAAAGTCCAAGAACTGTTCCATTACAGGGATTGACTTAAAAAAAAAATAAATTTATTTATAAGACTCAATTTTTTATTCGAATTCTATAAAATATCCAGGATTTCAATTTTTCTACCTTTAAAAGTGACTACATCTCCCTTTTTCCTTCCTTTTAGGGCCAGCACTAAGGGAGATGCCACAGAAACACCTTGAATTTCGTTGGTTTGAATAACTAATTTCCCAAAGGAAACAGCTACCCATATCCAGCCCAAATCCAGTAAAACCACGGCTCCTTCTCTGATATCCGACACCGGTTCTAAGGGTATTTGCTGGATTTTTGATTCCCATTGACGGATCGTTTGCAGTTGCTTTTCCAGCAAAGCCCGACTTTGCCGGATAGTTTCTCTACCGGTTTCGTATTTATCACCTGCACTGCTTTTGGTTTCCCCTGTAGAGGCCTCCTGTAACGCTAAAAACTGGGAATTCAGGTCGCTGAGGTTTTCGCGGACGCTACGAAGGGCTTCCTCTTTCAGATGAGCCTTGAAATCGCGAATCGCGGTAGGTGAATTTTCCTTAAAAAATGGCATATCGAAACCTTCTTCAGTTTATGTATTCATAAGGGTTTCGATTTCTTCCGGATCTATGGGTATGGTTTCCATTAAATCGGTATTGCCTCGATCTCCGATGACGATATTATTTTCCAGACGAATGCCAAGATGCTCCTCCAGGATATAAATGCCCGGCTCCACTGTAAAAACCATTCCAGCCTGAATGGGCTCATACATGGTACCTACATCATGTACATCAAGCCCCAGGTGGTGAGAGGTGCCGTGCATAAAGTATTTCTTGTAAGCCGGATTTTCCGGATCCTGATTTTTTATATCGGTTTGGTCGATCAGGCCCAAGTTCACTAATTCGGATTGCATGATCAACCCTACTTCCTTGTGGTAGGCCTGAATGGTTACCCCTGGCCTCAGCAAATTCGTTGCCTCCTGCTGTACCCGAAGTACGGCATCATACACCTGCCGCTGCCGTTTTGTAAAGCGACCGTTTACCGGTAAGGCACGGCTCATATCGGCATTGTAATTTCCGTATTCGGCCCCTACGTCAAACAGGATTACTTCCCCATCCTGGCAAATAGCGTTGTTTTCTATATAATGTAGCACACAGGCATTTCTGCCGGAGGCAATGATCGGTTCGTAAGCAAAACCCCTGCTTCCTGATCTAAGGAATTCGTGAACAAATTCCGCCTCAATTTCATACTCTTTGACACCGGGCTTGACGAACTCCAATACCCTTCTGAATGCCTTCTCAGTAATGGTACAGGCTTTTTGAATCTGAGCAATTTCTTCGGCTTCCTTTAATCCCCGAAAAGCATGCATGATGGGAGAAATCCGGTGGTATTCGTGCAGGGGATGCCTTAATTTGCATTCCTTAATAAACCGGGCATCCCGCGTCTCTACGGTGACATCTGCCCGCAAATGGTCGTTTGTATTCAAAAAAACATGCTTGGTCAAAGCCATCAGCTTATGGAAAACAGCCTCAAATTCGGTTGTCCATTTTACGGTACCAATACCCGAAAGGGAGGATGCCACCGATTTCGTAAACTTATTGCCTTCCCAAATAGCAATATGCTCACTGGTTGGTTTAATAAAGAGGATTTCCCGCAGGGAAGGATCTGGGAAATCCGGACAAATGACCAAAATGGTCTCTTCCTGATCGATCCCACAAAGGTACAGCAGGTCATTGTTTTGCCTGAATTTCATCGTTCCATCCGCATTCGTAGGCAGGATGTCATTGGAATGAAACACTGCAATCGACCTGGAGGGAAGCTTATGGACAATTTTTTTTCGGTTCTTTTTATATAAGGTGGCGGGTGCCGGTTGGTATCTCATACTAAATGTTGGTTTATGCAAAGGTAAAAAATATACCCGCCTGTCGCATTCTATTTCTGCGGTATTTATGCGGAAACATTTATAGCAGTAACCAAACGAAATGACTGAATTTGCAGCGACCAAGCGTTCGAAGTTAGCTTTACTTCGGATCCACTCCAAAAAGATTGAAAACATCACGGGAGCCTTCCAGGGTAACCGCATACTCTCCGGGTGGCAATGGATCTAATTCCAATAAATAGGATGATTCCCGGTATTTTGATCCGGTAAAAGGAATAAAATCGATATCCGCAGCGGTGGTTTTATTAAAATTAACAGTCCCGGTGGTGATCATCCGGCGGTTTTTATCCGGATCGGCCTCTAGCAAAAAAACATTGATAATTTCGACCGGATCCCGGCTATTTCCATCGGCCTTGACCAGTAACCTGACTTTGTCAACTTCACTAATCCTGACCGGACTGTTGGCCCCATCCACCAGATTCATCCCCCGGGCTTTTGCCACTCCAAACAGAGCGGCTCCGAGGCTGGCTTTGGATCCGGAAGAAGCTTTTTGCTTTTCCAGCGGTTCTGCCAGTTGGTCATTTCTTATCAGAAGCACAATACCGGAAAATTCGGGCTCGTAGACCTGAATCTGACGGGCTAACAACGGGAAGATACTACCCGATAGGAGAAGAATAGCCAACAGCGTTTTCATAAGGCATATCAGAGTTAAAAGAGGATGCATTCAAATCAAGACTGATTCTAATTCAGCAATTCCCTCTTGCTCACCTTATGAATACCCATCCGAAAAGAAGTAATTACCTGAATTACAGTTAATAATACAACTTTTTTTTGATTATCCCCAGTTCTTCCACTCCTTTTTTATGAGAGATTAGCTTTCTGAAAGCTGGTCGGCTCCTGCTGAGAAGGTCCAGTCCAGGAGTACTTTCGATACGCTTACCAGAATTCCCGTGGCAACCGTCCAGACCAAAACCTCCTTCATGGAGTTTTCCTCACTGTAAGGACTGGTAGGTGGCGTCTTCCCGGTGGATTTTTCCCAGGATTTTTCCAATAACTTTCGGGTAAGAAAACCGCCGGCTATGGTCAACCCGGATATGGCAATGGATTGGATTAAGGATTTATCTTTCTTTTTCATGTCTAAAATGGGTATCAACTTACCTGATATTCAGAGTAAAAATCATGCCACTTTATCTCACACCCAGGTAACTATCTCACATAACTGGTGGAAAATGGATGAAACTGTTTTTTTGTTACAAATCAGTTGATGAAAGATAACGATGATAATTAACGTAGGAAGGCTATACCTTAATGTACCATTTCCGCTTATCCATCACCCAGCCCACCAGCCAAATAAGGAGCATAAAGGAGATCGCAAATGTTAAACTTGCCATTTTGGGAGGCAAAAAAGAAGAATAAAACTGCTCGTAGATCCAGGTTTTAAGGGAAAGGTGTCCCACGGGAACCATCAACATGAGCCGGACCAGTACCCCGGACAGGACGTAAAGGATCAGCGGGTTTTTGCCAAAAACCTCGAAGAAATAGGCCCAGCCCTTCAGCTTTTTAAGTTCAAGTACAAAAACAAGCACCCCCAACAGGGCGGTAACATAACCCACCGAAACCAAAACAAAAGAACTGCTCCATATTTTTTTATTGATTGGAAAAAAAATATCCCAAACATACCCTAACACCAAGAAGGCCAGGGCAATAATAAATAAACTACGTACGGTTTTACTATTTCCAGCATTTTTCCGAATATAGCTACCCACTCCGTATCCAGCCAGGACATTTACCATGGCAGGTAAGGTACTTAACAAACCCTCCGGATCAAAAGGAATCCCCTCGCCTCTGTAGAGGTTACCGGCACCTATCAACCAAAGGTCCAGCCTTCTGGCAGCATTGCCCTCGAGGGAGTAGGGATCCGGACCCTGATCGCCAAAAAAGTACATGATTCCCCAATATATCAGTAACAGTGAAGCTCCAATTCCCATACAAACCCTGAGTTTGAAAAAATAGACCAAGGTGGCCGCTAATCCGTAACAAAGCGCAATCCGCTGCAATACACCCATGATCCGGATCTTACTGAAATCGAAGGGAACCAGCCCCGAGTCGGCTATCCGGAAAAATGGAAAAGCGGTTAGCAACAGGCCAATCAAAAAAATGATCAAGGTTCTTTTGATGACTTTCTGAAAATAAACCTGGGCACCCCTTTCTTTTAACTTTATCAGGCTGAAGGCCATGGCATTCCCCACTACAAATAGAAAGGAGGGAAAAACTAAATCGGTGATGGTAATCCCGTGCCAGGGGGCATGTAAAAAAGGGGAAAAATTAGTACTCCAGCTACCCGGAGTATTCACAATGATCATCAGCGCCACGGTTAGTCCGCGCAACACATCCAGCGATTGATACCTGGATCCACTAGTTAAGAGTGTATTTGTACTTACCACCATTCGTAAATTTAAGAGCCGGATAGGTTATTTATTTTTTCAAACATCCGATCAAAGGTTACCCAGTGCTGTTGCTGATCCATAAAATCCACAAAGCTGTCCACCTTTCCTTTTTGAGGAGCAGCAATAGCCAAACCTTTTACCGGCAAGACACCCGTATTTTCCTGTTGGGAAATAATCGGGCCGGAAAGAAAGACCTGCAGCCACATCACGTAAGCAGCGACACCAAATTTACCAATCGAATGGCCCATATTTTTGAATTTTGACCTAAACTAAATTTTTAAACGCAACTTTCTTTTTTCTAGCAATCCCGTGATTTGAATGATGATCCAGGCATATAGCAGTGACTTGAGAATACCCGGCAAACCTGTTCTGAGTGCCAGCGGTAATACGATCCCCGTGATTGAAAGCAGCCCGTAATGAATATAAGGCAACAAGTAGCATGTCAGGGTACTGGTACCCGCCGGCCGAATCCCATCAAACCAATGCTTCTTGTTATTTACCTCTACCAGAATAATCAGCAAGCCAAATGTAAGGATGCTGATGCCGATACAGATAAACACCCAGGAAGGAGATGACCCTATCTTATGAATGCCCCACAAAGGCCGGCTAACAAAACCGATGGCCAGGAAAGCCACCGCCATGCCTATTAGAATCCGCCAAAAGTGTAAAGTAAGTCCTTTTTGGAACCAGGATCGGTAAAAGCCAGTGACTAAAATACCAGCCAAGGCAAAAGAGGGGGTTGCCCCGTCATCAATAAGCCAAAAATAGGGCTTTATCTCCTGTAAGAACGCCAACATCCCCAGTTTAGACAAGGCACTGAAGGCCATGAAGGCCAAAAAAACCAGCCCTACCCAAAGCTGTTTTCCGTTTACCGCTATAAACACAAGAGACGCGATCAGATAAGCCCATCCGATTAATCCCAGTATTCCCCACCAATAAAAACCCATCCAAACCGGAGCAGCCAGGTCTCCACCCTGGTATACCGCCGCCAAAAAAACTAGCAGTCCCCATCCCAGTATTTTTCCGATCCATTTTATTTGCTTCTTTTCCGGATCTTTTGGATAGTCCAGCCAAATTAGAAAAAATGAAAGGGTTAACAGTATTTGCCATACCGCCTTTGGCAAAAGGGCCGCTTCGGGCTGGTAGGTCTCCAGATTCACATGAAATACCCCCATGATTAGAAGTGCCAGTGAACGGCTGAGGACATGCATCAGGATCCGGGTATTTTTTTCACCCCTTTTCCAGCGATTGCCGATGGCCAAAGGAATGGATAAGCCTACAATAAATAGAAAAGCAGGAAATACCACATCCGACAAGCCCATTCCATCCACCTTAGCCGGGGCGTGTTTCAGCCATTCGGGCACTCCCTCCAGGGTCCATAAGTCATTGACAAAAATCATCAACATCATCGTGAGTGCCCGAAAAACATCGATGGCATGATTTCGGGTTTGGCCAGATTGCAGTTTCATCAAAGGGGACTATTTTCTCGCGAAATCATCCTGAACCCGCACGATATCGCTTTCATCCGAGGGGTTTTCCGGATCGGTATGCATCCATATTTCCGCCACCACGGCCCAATTCCCCAAACCCAACAGCCGGTGTCTTTCTCCTTGCCGCAGACGAACCACCTCGCCAATTGCCAGCGTTTTCAGAGCGCCTTCCTGATCGGTATCGCTGGTGATAACACCTCCCTCGCCAGCGATTAATTTCCAGATTTCAGCCCGCCGATGATGGTATTGCCAGGAAAGACGCTTTTCCGGACCAGCCAATAAAATTTTCGGACTCAATTTATGTTTCATTTGGGCATCCGTAAGCTCAATTTCGGAAAAAAATTGCTCCCTGAATTGTTTTATCTGGCGCTCATCAATCACAAAAAAACCTCCCCAGGGGCGGTTTTCGTCCTTGCTTACAATTTGATAGCCGGAACTATCCAGCCATTCACTCACCTTCTTAAAAATGGCAGTTTTAGTTAACTCTTTTTCTACGATCATTTTAAATTATGGTTAAATAAAAAACAAAATATATCGATTATGTATTAATTACACACAACATACTACTTTTTTTTACCCTGTTCGTGATGAATACTGGCAGCACCTATCATCGCAGCCTTTTCTCCCAACCTGCTGATTCGAATTTCCACCTGGATATTTCTTTCTTCCAGAAGCTTATTTACCAGGGGAAGAAAATGATCCGCCGCTTTCATAATATTGCCGCCTAATACTATCCCCTCAATTTTCCGAATTTTCGTCTGCATGTGGATCAATTCGGCCAGATTTCGGCCAAATACGGCAAGCATTTCAAGCGTGGCCTCCCGGGTTTCCGAGGAATCCAACAAAGGCTTCAAACCGGTTTCAGTTTTGCCGAACCTTTCTTTTGCCCAGTTTTTAAAAAAGGCAGTGCTCAGGTAGTCTTCGGCAATGCCCTCTTTGAAAGGAATCGACCATACCGCTCCGTCTTCGGCCAGCGCCCCGGATTTGAAAGCCCCACCAAGGCCGGTCCCAAAGGTCAGCCCCATCAAGTGCTGCTGTTTATCCCATCCTCCTGCTACGGCCTCTCCTTGAAGAAAGGCCGCTGCATCGTTTAAAAAAAATATATTCTTATCAGGAATCCCCAGCCTGTCTGAAAGTTCCGATTTTACATTCACCTGGTAAAGCGCCAGGTATTTTCCCTGTTCTACCATGAGCGAAATACCGTTTTCGTAATCAAATGGAGCCGGCATGGCGATGCCCAAACGGCTATCCGAGGACAGCCCAAGAGCTTTTATGCAATCGGCCCAAAGGTCCAAAATTTCTTCCTTGCTTCCCAACGAATTTACCGGCATCCGGACTTCGCTACCCGGAGCAATGTCTTTTCCATCTGCCGTAATAATTCCTGCGGAAATATGCGAGCCCCCAATATCTACTCCAATCAAATAACCCATACTTACTCCGATTTAGCTGTACGAAGGATTTCCTTAAACCCTTCTCTGTCGTGATACATAAAAAATTCCCGGTCGGTAGCCGCACGGCTTTTCAGAAAATCATTTCTGGATACGGCCTTTTTTAGGTTTTCGTATAGTTTCGTTTCCTCGCCATTTCTGGCCGCCACCAGTGCCAGTCCATAAAAAGGATACCCGTTTGACATATTCTGGATGGCACTTTCCTCAAACTTTAGGGTAGCATTGTAATAATCTTTGGCCAGGACATTGGCGAGCCCCTGATTGAAAAGATTGATCGGGTCGGCATCCGCATTATTTAGGTGTATGGCTGCCAGCCGGTAATCCCCATTAAAAATGGATACTGCGCCCAGGGCCGCTTCATAGACCTCCCTCAGTTCATCGGAGCGGGTAAGGGCAAGTGCTCTGTAAAAATTATTATAGGCACTGAATTTATCCCCCCAAAGCCAGAATACCAGGCCAAGGTTATAAACGGCGACGGGGTTTTCGTAAACGGCATTGGATCGGTTAAGGGCAAAAAGCGCATTTTCCAGCAATTGGTTTTTTTTCCGAACCGCCAGGGTTCGGTGTGCCTGATTGAGAAAAACCATTCCCAAATTACTATAAACCCAGGCACTGGGATATACCTCCTCCATGGCTAGCAACAGTTGTTCCTGCTCTTTCCATCCCGGCTCCCGGGCGACCGCTTCCGCCAATTCCCTTTCACTCAGGGTATCGGCGGGTACCGTGCCTTGCCGGATATTTCTCGCCAAAATGGAAAGTTGCATCCCCGAAATGTCGGGTTCTTTTGCGGCTTGTCGCCGGACATCTCGTTCAAATCGGGTAAAAACAGCACGATTAATTTCCGAATAGTGGGGTATCCCGGTCATTTTCCATTTTTTATAACTCCAATCCCCCGGGCCTTTTAGCACGTCCAGAAACGGTGATTTGCTTGAAAACGGCAGGTTGCTGTATCCGGAAAGCCTGTCTTCCAGCTCCTGCCAGCCGTTGCTTCCCATTCCGGTCATTTCCAGAGAGTCGGGGGAAAGCCAAATCCCTAAAACCGGAATATCATCCTGCCCCCTGTATTGACCAATCTGGGCCAGGGAAGCCGTAGTAATTATCCCTCTGGACAACAATTCCTCGGAACTTCCCACCGGAAGGTTTTTCCTGCCTTGGCCAAATTCCGCCACAACATACAAGGCGCCTTTTTCCATCCCCTCTTTAAAACGCATGCTAAAGGAACCCTGCAACTCCACCGGCTCATAGGGATCCAGGGTATCGCCACGTACCTCTAACTTCTTTTCGAAGCGAAGGATTTCATTGCCATATACGAATTTAGGACGCAGGGAATAGGTCTCGTTCCGGGAGATTATGGCATTTGGAAGTAGGACGTTAATCGAAAAACGAACCGAATCACCCAATCGGGTCAAAACCTGGGGCTCCATAAAAACTTTTTGGTTTTCGGCTTTTTTTATAACTTGCCCGCTGTTACAGGAATTAAAAAACATAGCAGCTAATACACCGATAACAGCATATATTTTTTTTTCAATAATCATAGGGTAATCCGGTTAATATCAGTAAGTTGTTCTTTCAAAGGTTTCCCGCAAATTTAAACAGGCTAATAGGATGGAAAAGGTTAAATTATTCTTCCAGGAAAGCGCCTTCGGCGTTTGTTCAAAATTAGGAGAAAAACTTCATTTCCCAATTGACAGCATCCGGTTGTTTTTTATTTACAGCTCCTTTATCACGCTGGGCTCTCCAATCATCGTATACGTGAGCCTGGCCATGTTAATGAAACTAAGAACTTATTTCAGAAGGATGAACAATCCCATCCTTTTTGATTAATCAAGGGCTGTGAATTTTCGTTTCCCTAATAAGTAATAGTGAAAAATAATGGAGAAAACGGGCGGCGTTTTTTCTGAACGCACGTTCTCTGCCCGGATCAGACTTCCGGGTGCTTTTTTCTTTTTTTGATACCAAAAGTCACGATAGGCCCTCACTACTGCCTTGCCATGTGCAGGGCCACTACCAAACCAAAGATGTATCGCCGCAGCCGCATCTAAAAAAACCCGTAAAAGGAAAACGCGCCAAAAACCGAGGACGGTCAGGTTTGCATACAGCATGAAAAGGCTATTCCGGAAATTCAGGTACGTTTTAAATGGATTAGTTTGCGCCAATGTCCCTCCTCCCAGGTGGTAAACGGTGGCTTCCCTGCAATGGTGAATTTTAAATCCGGAATTCCGCCATCGCCAGCAAAGTTCAATTTCTTCCATGTGCGAAAAATAGGCCGGATTGAAGCCTCCGAAATCGTGAAACAATGCTGCCCGAACGCAAAAACAGGCCCCGGAGGCCCAATCTATTTGCAGGGATTGGTCGTATTGCCCGCTATCCTTTTCCAGACTATGCAAAATCCTTCCCCGGCAATAGGGATAGCCCAGGGAGTCCAGGTAGCCTCCCGCTCCGCCCGCATAGTCAAAGTAACCTTTCTGCCTAAGCGAAAGAACCTTGGGCTGGCAGGCCGCAACTCCGGGCTTACCCTCCATGTAACGCACTAGTGCCAGGTCCCAGTCTTGTTGGACCTCCACATCCGAATTTAGCAACAAGTAATATTCGTATTGACCACAAATGGATGCCAATCCCAGGTTGTAGCCTTTGCTGTACCCGTGATTATTACCCAGTAGCACCAGTTTTATATCCGGAAAATGGGCGGACAGGTAATCAATGGATCCATCGGTACTGCCATTATCTACTACTATTATTTCATAGGAAGAGTGATGAACTACCTGGGAAAGGTACTTTTTGAACATGCCTTTCCCATTAAAATTCAAAATGACAATTGCGGCTGTTTTCATCAAACCATGTTACCAAAATCCATTCCTGGAATGTTGGGCATCATTCCAGCGGTAGCCGAGCTCATTTTCTCCTTTATTTTCTGATCAATGTTTTCCAATGCTTTATTGGTGGCCGCCACGATCAGGTCTTTCATCATATCATGATCCTTCTCATTTACCAGGGATTTGTCTATCTCCATATCCAGCACTTTTCGATGCCCGTTGACCACCACTTTTACCATGCCCGCTCCAGCTTCTCCTTCTGCTTTTAGATGAACGAGTTCTGCCTGGGTTTCCTTTATTTTCGCCTGGGCCTCTTTTACTTTATTCATCATGTTCATGAAATCCATCATACGTTCTTCTTTTAATAATTTTACAAATATAATGGATAATCTAACGAAGCTCCCTTTCCTAAGTTGATACTTCTCTCAAAAATGGGTCAGTTGTCCGGGGCTAAACCCTGAAGCAAATTCGAAAAAAGTTTTCCAAAAATAAAACCTCATGCGAATCGTTTCCGTTTTTAAAACAACTAACTCCCATTGTTTGAGCTAATTACATACCAACATGACAACACTCGAAAAAGAAATGGTAACCATCCAAAAAGAAAAGGTTCCCACCCTGCTTTTTTCTCAAAGAGAGGTGGTGACCGATCCCGAAGCCAAGAAATTACGGTTACTTGAATTGCAAAAGTCACAAATTCTAGGCAATATTTCCCATGCGAAAGTCTGGATTTATTTCGAAACGGCCGAGGGGCAGACCTATCGGATAAATACTACCATATGGGCAGTAGGAGAAAAGTTCATCTCGCTGAAAGGGGGTATCACCATCCCCATTTCGTCCATTTTCAAAATTGATTAAGCTGGGTCCTACCTTTCTCCTTTTATTCTGGAGATCGCCTCTTCCAGGCTGAGGGTCTCTTGCTTGCCGGTTTTCATGTCCTTTAAGCTGAGCGTTCCTGTGGCCAGTTCTTCCGATCCCAAAACACCCACAAAAGGAATGTTTTTTTTGTCGGCGTGGTTGAATTGCTTCTTAATTTTGGCCAGGTCAGGATAGATTTCAGAAGCGATACCTGCCTTTCTAAAGGCAGCCAGGAACTTCACGCCCTGTTTTCTTTCGTCCTCCCCAAAATGAGTCAGGAGGAGTTGTGTACTATCCGGTTGCTGTTGCGGAAAAAGGTCTAACGCATCCAGCACGTCATACAGCCGGTCCACTCCAAAGGAAAACCCTACACCGGAAATATCCGGCAATCCGAATACGCCCGTAAGATTATCATAACGGCCACCTCCACTTACAGAACCGATTCCTACCCCCCCCACTTTTACTTCAAAAATCGCCCCGGTATAGTAAGAAAGGCCCCTTGCCAATACCGGATCCATCTTCAGATAGTTTTCGTCCTCACCCAACAGGGAAAGATACGAAAGTACCTCTTCCAGTTCATCCAATCCCTCTGTTCCCACGGCACTCGGTGCCAGATACTCCCTCAAAAAGACCAGCCACTCGCTGTTGCTACGTGCTGGCAGATCCAGAATGGGGGCCAAAGCGGTCAAAGCCCTTGCTGGAAAGCCTTTTTGTGAAAGCTCTTCCTCCACTTTTTCCCTGCCAATTTTATCCAACTTATCGATGGCAACGCATAATTCACTTTCCTTACCGGCTTCTCCTGCCACTTGTGCGATGCCACTTAGCACCTTGCGGTTATTTATATGTATGGTGTAATCGCTCAAGCCAAAAGCGGCAAATACCCGTTTGATCATGCTGATAATTTCCGCTTCGCAAATCAAGCTGTCCGTTCCTACCACATCGGCATCGCATTGGTAAAACTCCCTGTAACGGCCCCTTTGAGGCCTGTCTGCCCGCCATACCGGCTGCATTTGAAAACGCTTGAAAGGGAAACTGATCTCATTCTGGTGCATGACCACGTACCGGGCAAAGGGTACCGTCAGGTCGTATCGCAAACCCTTTTCCGCTACTAGCGGAAGCACTACGCCTTCTCCTTTATTAAATTCTGTTTCCGAGACCTTTTTCAAAAACTCCCCACTATTCAACACCTTAAACAAAAGCTGATCCCCCTCATCCCCGTATTTGCCGGTAAGGGTGCTTAGATTTTCCATGGCCGGGGTCTCTACCTGGTCGAATCCAAACAGACGGAAAGTATCTTTAATGGTATCCAAAATATAATTCCTCCGGGCCATTTCAGTTGGGCCAAAGTCCCTCATTCCCTTTGGTATGCTTGGTTTTTGTTTGCTCATGGGCTGGAATTTTCCGCAAAGTTATAAATAATACAGGATTGAAAGCCTTGAATCTCCTTATATTTAAGGATATCAACAAACTTCTTTGAGGAGAATGGGGTGTTTTTCAGGATATTTTTTTTACCTTTGCCCTTCGATTTTAGAAAACAACATAAATTATAAGATATCATGGCTGTTACTACTTTAAAAAGAAAGTTAAGGAGAAAAAGACAGGCGCAAAATGCCAGAACTTTGAAAATCAAACAATTGAATGCTAAGCCCGTCATCAAAAACGTGGACGTGGAGGAGATCAAAAAAGAATTCTCTAAAAAATAAAAACCTGAGATTAACCCGACGAATGTTGGGTTTTTTTTTACAATTTCCCCCTTTTTCCCAGTTCTACCACATTGAGATTTTTTATCTTCCCATCCAATTCGAAAGTCAATAGGGTTTTTACCTGATGAAACCCCTGATTGCCCAGCGCACCGGGATTCATATACAAACAACCCAGAGCCTTATCAAATACCACCTTACAAATGTGAGAGTGTCCACAAACAAACAGGTCAGGCTGTAACCTTTTTATTTTAGCTTTGACCCCTTTTGCATAGGCAGGAGGTTTCCCTCCGATATGGAGCATCAGTACCTTTACCCCGCCAGTTTCGAAAAACAGCTCTTCTTCAAGCTGCCTACTCAGCTCGTAATCGTCAATATTTCCATAGACAATCCGCTGAATGGGCCCGGGAGGAAGTTTGGTCAGTACTTCGGTATGGCCCACATCACCTGCATGCCAGATTTCATCCGCTTGCCGGAGTATCTCCAGCGCATTGTCCGGCAAATCGCCGTGGGTGTCACTAATTAGTGCTACTTTAATCATGCTACAAAGGTAGAAACTTAACGAGAAAGCCTCCAAACCCTTCTTGCCCGGGGATACTTAAAAATAACCTACGGAAAGACACATGGGCCGCAATGCCTGTAAAGGCAGATTCCAGGAATTAAACATCCTTAAACATAACCCATGCTTGGTAATTGTAAGATTCCTTTCTATTTTTACGACGATAGATAATTTTGTGAATAAATGAAAGAAATACAATTCAGAGACGCAATAAAGGAAGCCATGTCCGAAGAAATGAGACGCGACGAAACCGTGTTTCTTATGGGCGAAGAAGTAGCAGAATATAATGGTGCTTACAAAGCCAGCCAGGGAATGCTGGATGAATTTGGCCCGAAACGCGTCATCGATACGCCCATTTCGGAGCTTGGTTTTTCAGGATTAGGTGTGGGCGCGGCCATGAACGGGCTGAGACCCATTATAGAATTCATGACGTTTAACTTTTCCCTCGTGGCAATGGATCAATTGGTCAACTCCTCGGCAAAGATGAGAGCCATGTCCGGAGGTCAATATACGGTCCCAATCGTTTTTAGGGGTCCTACCGGAAATGCAGGACAGTTGGGAGCCACCCACTCTTCCAACTTTGAAAACTGGTTTGCCAACACACCCGGCCTAAAAGTAGTGGTCCCTTCCAATCCCCACGATGCCAAAGGCTTACTGAAAGCTTCGATTAGAGATGACAATCCAGTTATCTTTATGGAATCCGAAGTGATGTATGGCGATAAGGGAGAAGTTCCCGAAGGTGAGTATCTGCTTCCACTTGGAATCGCAGAAATCAAACGAAAAGGAGATGACGTAACCCTGGTGTCCTTCGGGAAAATGATGAAAATCGCTTTTGAAGCTGCGGACCAGCTAGCCAAAGACGGAATCATGGCAGAGGTTATTGACCTGCGTACCGTAAAGCCTATTGACTACAAAACGGTACTTGAGTCTGTCAAAAAGACGAACCGCTGCGTGATCGTCGAGGAAGCCAATCCGGTAGCCTCCATTTCTACCGATCTGGCCTTTACCATTCAGCGGCATGCCTTTGACTACCTGGATGCCCCGGTACTGCGAGTCAACTCCATGGATATCCCACTGAGTTACTCTCCTACCTATATTGAAGCTACCTTGCCCAATGTAAAGCGTACTATAGAAGCCGTCAAATCGGTTACTTACCAAAAATAATTCACCGTTCTTTTCTGAACCAGCAAAAGCAGCCCTTCCGGCTGCTTTTTTTGTATTATAGTGGATTTCTATATTGTTTTTTTAGGTTTTTTAGAATATTCCGGTACCCAGAAGCCGTTTCGGCACGCTTTGTCATGGTTTTTGTGCTGTTGTACCGGGGATTTAACGAAACCCCCAATAACTATAAATCAACAAATTACCATAAAACCAACAAATGATGCGTACAATAAATAAAATAGGAATTCTTGCATTGATCGTAATCGCGGTAGCTTGCTCCTCGGATAAAGAAGACCGCTATATCTTTGAAGCGGAACGGGTGGTGGATACCGAAACGGGAGACGAATACTACTTGAAAAGCCCGGACACCATGACCGTCGTGCATATAGACGGTGTGTCCGAACCTGTAACGGTTAGCAGTACCCCTTTTGCCGGAAGCGAAGAACTGGAAAAAATGATGGACCGGTACATGGAAACCCTGCAAAAACGGAAAGATTCCCTGCTGGAGCAGGAAAATGAACGGATTCGTCAGCAGCGGGAAGAAAGGTATGCCGAGTACAGTGACGACGAACTGATGGAACGATTTAATACCTTGCACGAAGAGGATGCTAATTTTGAGCAGGAGATGGATATTGTGGCCGAATTGGTCCGTCGGGAGGTAGTTTTAGAAATAGATGTGCCTGAAATTTTGGAAATTGATCCGGAAGATATTGATATGAATATCGATTATCAACCGGAAGAAGATAATTGATACAAATCCAAGCGCCCAAATGGGCGCTTTTTTTATCTTTATATTAGCGGATATAGCGGATTCTTAGCGTGCCTCGCGGTTACCAACTATTTTTATAATCGCAAAAAAGCATTCGACCCGTTAGGGAATGCGAAGCACCAAATCGGCATTCAGACCAGCAGCCAATTTCTGTGCCTGATCAATGGTTTTATCCCGATCTAAATAAACAAAGGAAAATAAGGCAAGAGATGCTGTTGAATAGAGCAACGTTTCGAATTCGATTACATTCCCTGATAGCGTTGGGCTTATTCCATTTGGTGTATTCGAAATCCTTTTGTGGGCTGAAATAACTTCTACTGTCAAAATAGCCGGGAGCGCTGTCCAATCACCAAATTTGAAACCGCAAATGGAATAATAGTCTTTGGTCCGCTTTCCTGAAAAATCAATAAGCGTTCCTCCGTATGAGGAAACGATTACGAGTCCAAGAAGTATTGCCCCACCTCCTACTGCGAAAACCCTTTCCAAAGGATTTTCTATGCTGAAAAAGACAGAACTAATCAGGACTACCAAACCCGCCATTATTAGCAGTGAGCCCAACAGATGGCGGCCAGAAATCAGATTTCGCCGTTTAAAATGAAAGGTATTCATCGTCATTAACAGCAATTTGCACCCGCCTGTATGGGAGGACACTTTATTGTCCCATAACTACAGTAGACACAACAGTCGCCTGGTTTTGGCTTTACTAATTCCCTACAGTTTTCGCATTCATAAAAAAAGTCACAGGCAGCTGTGGGCATGGTTTCTTCTTTCTGATGTCCGCAATTCGGGCAAGTGACAATTGATTGTAGAATGATTTTCATTTCTAACCAGCTAGTTTTCAAGATAATGGATTTTGGATTCAGCAAAGGTAAGCCATTTTTTACCGAGGCGCAGGACCTTAAATTTCATCATCCTAAACCTATTGGAATAAGGCCCATCTATTTAGACGGGGATACCCGTATCGAATCGCCATCTACCGATTTCAAGGTGACAAAGTGATTGGATAGGCTATCCGATGAAACCTGCCAAATCCGAAAGCCAAATGGTCTGTCGTCAAAATTCTTACTGGTGGTCTCCCCACTTACCAGTTGGATGTGTTCATAGGTATTCTTCGTCAACTTATGCGTATGCCCGGATAGATAAGCCACCACATTGTTTTCCATAAACAATTCCAATATTCTCTTTCGGGTCGGCATTGGCAGGTTATAATAGTGATCCTCCTCATCCGGACGTTCCGTGTACAAGGGGTAATGTCCTAAAACAAACACGGGGTTCTCCTTTTCGCCTAGATTATTAAGAGTTTCTTCAAACCAGGCATGGTGTATTTCCGACTCCTTTTCCACCTCGACTTTCCAAAGTTGTGTATTTGTCACCATAAATGAATGATCTTTATGGTCGAATTGGTAGTAATCAGCGCCAATCGTTTCCCGGTAATACTGAAGGGTAGTATCCGTTGGGATATTACCTACGTCATGATTCCCTGAAACCAGATGACTGGGGATGTTTAGGCCTTTCAGAATGGTTTTAAAATCGGTATAGGAACTATCGCTGGCATTGTGCACCAGGTCACCGCAAATTACTACAAAGTCTGTCTCCAATTCATTTATCTGCCTGACAGCCTGTTTGAACGTTTGGATATCGTGTTCATACCCTCCCATTCCAAGCTGCGTATCGCATAGTTGAACAAAAGAGAAAGGTTCCTGCTGCTTTTCGGCGCAGGAAAAGCTCCCCACAAGCAAGAAAAGTAGGGGTAGGTAGGTAAGAAATCGTAAAATCATTTTGCTTTTGTCAACCGTTTCTAATTCCATATACCGTTCATTTCTGTCAAAATAATTGGCTGTTGATCGGTAACCATGATGGTATGCTCGTGTTGTGCCATATATCCCCCTTTATTGCCTACCAACGTCCATCCGTCACGATGTACATTTGCATTGTTGGATGAGGTAGCAATAAAAGTTTCAATAGCAACCACTTCGTTTTTTTTGAACCTTCTCCGGTCAAATTTATTTTTGTAATTAAGCAACTCCACTGGCTCTTCATGAAGACTTCTTCCAATCCCGTGTCCTCCAAGGTTCTTAATTACCCTGAACCCCCTCTTCTTGGCTTCTTTTTCCATTAGGTCTCCAATATTCGCGATAGGAACGCCACCTTTGATCGCGGCAATGGCTTTCTTTAATATAATTTTAGAAGCATTCACCAAAGCCTGATGTTGATGGACATCCTCACCAAGAACAAATGAACCCCCATTATCAGCCCAAAAACCATTAAGTTCTGCGGATACATCAATATTTACCAAATCCCCCGGAGCTAAAATCTGCTTCGCCGAAGGGATTCCGTGGCAGAATTCATTATTAACACTGATACAGGTACAACCCGGAAAACCATACGTAAGTAATGGTGCTGAGCTGGCTCCAAAGTCTGACAATATTTTTGCTCCAAACGCATCCAATTCCTTCGTGGAAATACCTGGTTGGGCAAACTTCGTCATTTCCTTTAATGTGTAAGCAACAGCCTCGCTGGCTTTTTGCATCCCTATCCATTCAAATTCTTTGGTTATTGACATTCCTGGATATTTTATTAGACTTCAAATTTAATATTATTTGTTATAACATTCCGCTTTGAGCGTCTTGTTCTTCTTAGTGTTCGGGTTTCATCACTTTTGATGAACGGGGCGGACAATACCGTTTTTCATTGCATTGTCCCGTGCTTAGATTGAAGGAATTCTATGGTGGATTTGATCAACTTTTTTAGAATTTCCTGATTGATGTCCGAGAGCTTCTTGACATAAATGCAAGCCTTGCCCATTTTGAATTTCCCCAATTCTTTTAGCAATTCCTCCTGACCCTGGCAACCGGAATAAACATATAGGGAGATGGCAGCTTTTCGTGGTGAGAACCCTACCAGCATCCAATCACCTTCCTGCCGGCTTCTTTCGGACTTATAATGGTATTGCCCAAATCCAATGATTGAACTTCCCCACATTTTGGGTTCAAAGCCTGTAACATCTTGCATTAGTCTTAGAAGTTCAAAACTGTCCTTTTTCTTTTGTTCGGTAGCTGCAAAAGCATGAATAAATTCATGAACATCATCCTCATTTTGTTTTGTCTTTAATTCAGCCATTTTAATTGAATTTTATCTGTCCTTAGCGTCTGAAGGTTCCCGGATATAGCTCTTTTTGCGACTATCGATACCGGGTCGTCAGTGTTTTTTCACTTATTTACCACTACTCCCCCAACAATTCTTCTATCCGGATTATGTATTTAAATTAGTTAAAAAATGGAAATTTACCAATGATTGGTAGTCACTCGGTAAGGGGTAACTAAAAACGCTATCGGAAGATCTGCTGGAGATTGTTAAAATTCAACCATAAAGAATCCCGTAATGGCATGAGCTTAGCTGTTTAAAAATTTCCATAGTTAGCTCTTCCATTTATCAGACAACCCAATAGTATGAAAGCCGAAATTAAAAATGAACGGAATAGGTTACTCAAATCGGTAGAACGATTTCTTGATGGACCAATGATTTTTCTAGGATTCGTTTGGCTTGTCCTACTTGTCGTTGAGCTGGTCTGGGGAAGAAACACGTTTCTTGAGTATGTAAGTTTTAGCATTTGGGGAATATTTATTATTGATTTCCTGGTAAAGATTTCACTAGCCCCGGAAAAACGCTCCTTTCTAAAAAAAAATTGGCTTACTACGATCTCCTTGTTTATACCCGCATTACGTGTATTTCGGATATTTCGCTTTGTGCGACTGTTACGTGGTCTACGGGGGATACGGATTGTGCGAATTGTATCGTCGCTCAACAGAAGCTTGCGCAGCTTAGGCAAAACCATGCAACGCCGGGCCTTTGGTTATGTGATGATTACTACCCTTTTTGTAACCTTTGCAGGAGCGGCCGGCATGTATGCGCTGGAAAATCCGAACCCGGGCTTCTCCAGTTATTGGCTTGCGCTCTGGTGGACCGCGACGCAGGTGATCACAGCAGGTAACGAATTCAGTCCGATGACTACCGAAGGCCGCGGCTTGGGTTTTTTGATTTCCGTTTTCGGTTTTAGCATTTTTGGCTATTTTACTGCGACTATTGCCTCCTATTTCATCGGTCGTGATGCCGAGGAAAAAGATGCTCCGGTTGCCGGTTCGAGGGATATTGAAGAATTAAGAGCCGAAATCATTGCCCTTCGTAATGCCATAGAATACCAAAATAAACATGAAAAACGATAGCTGATTTTTGAGACGAAAAACCTACTATCAACTAATTACCCTCCTGCCAGACATTAGAATTACAAAGGGCATGGGCTAACGCCTATGGTGAGTTTAATTCGAATCGGTAAAATTGCACCGCCACATGCGTCCGGCACAGCCTGAAATGAAAACTCTCGGTGTAAAATCAAAAAAGCCACAAACGATCCATTTGTGGCTTTTTACTATGATTTTAACGCCTAATGCAATGTTTTTGAATGCCCTTAATAATTCGGGTTTTGTGTGATCGCATCGTTAATATCTATTTCGGCCTGAGGAATTGGCCATAAATAATCCCTTTCAGGTCTAAACGTTCGGTTGAGACCGCTGTTAATGGTATCCCACTCACCGCTATCTTCATTGAAGTAATAAAGGCCTTCAACAGAACCAATTTTGTCTTCTCCGATTTCCCATCGGTTCATGTCAAACAGCCTTAAGCCTTCAAAAGCCAGCTCTGCTGCCCTTTCATCCCTGATGATGGCTCTCAACTCCTCTTGGGATTTGCCCTGGGTAATGGGAGGCATTTCAACGGTTGGCCGTTGCCTAACGCTGTTAATCGCATCGTAAACAGAATCATCGATTTCATTTAATTCGATTTTTGATTCCGCATACATCAAGAGTACGTCCGCGTACCGGATTAGAATCATATTGATGGAACCGGTATTCGGGTTGCTTTCATCGGCCTCATAATCCACCCACTTCTTGAGGTTATACCCATGAACAGTGGAAAACTCAGTAGACCTTACCCGGTCAGCCGTTGGGCTATCTGGCAGGGAATTAAATGTACTCGTCCCGATAGGTTGTCCGGTATAGTAGGTAGTATAAGACCAGCGGGGATCCAGGTTTTCAAAAGGGTCATTGGGGTTTTGGGGTCCTTTGTACCCATACTTTAAAAACAAATTATGAATCGGTTCCACTACAGATCCCCCCCCAATAGAAGCTGCCGAAAATGAAAAGGCATTGTAGGTATCTCCACCCACAGTGTACTGCCTGTCAAAAATCACTTCCGAAGAATTCTGTCCTGCGTACTGAAACAATTCTTCATAATTCGGGTACAACTCGTAAATCCCTAAGTCCATCACCGCTTTAGAAGCATCCCGCGCGATTGCATACCTTTCGTTTCGGTAAGCTACCCTGGCTTTAAGTGCCATGGCAGCTCCCAGGGTAGCTCTCCCGATATCCTGATCATAGCTCAGAGGCAATTGCTCACCCTGAATGATTTGATCCAGTTCAGCAATTACAAAATCGACCACTTCTGACTTTGCCGTTCTACCGACTTGTGTGGTCACTTCCAGCGGTTCCAGTATCAAAGGCACATCCCCCCAAAGGCTACTTAATTGCGTGTAGAAGTAGGCGCGCAGAAATCGAGCCTCCGCTTCATACCTGGCCAGTAATTCCGCATTTCCCTGCTCAATGCGATCAATATTTGCCAGGACATTATTGGCACGCTGCACGCCCCGGAAATACCTGTCCCAGGTAGACCCAATGGCTGCATTGACCGGATCAAAGGATCCCATGGACACATCGTGAAGGGAACCTGGTCCAGAAGGAGCACGAAACCCAATGTCGGTAACACCATCCAGCTCCTTGACCATCAATTGCCCATCCAGCTCCACGTAGATTCCGTTAACGGCCAGTCTGGCATCCTTTTCCTGCTGCCAGTAAATAAGTTCGGAGACCTCCCCGGGAGGAAGCAAATCCAGCCCCTGGTCACAGCCAAACATACCGAAGGCCAAATAACCCAGCCCTATATATTTTATTGAATTTTTTAGTAAGTTCATTTCTTTTCGCTTTTTAGATTAAAATCCGACGGTTACGCCACCACTGAAAAGTCTGCTATGCGGGAAAAATTGACTCCTGCCCCTGGGGGTTTCCGGATCAAACAACTCTGTTTCCGTAAAGGTCAACATGTTTTCACCCGAAATGTACACCCGAAGATTGGCGACGAGATTTTGAGGAATGGTATATCCAAGCTGAAAATTTTTCAGTCGAAGGTAACTGGTGTTTTGCAACCAGAAATCGGACTCCATCAAATTGGCAGAATTACCCGATCTCACCATGGGCCAGGTACCGTTGGGATTTCTTTCCGGGTGAAAGGCCTCTCTGGCCATGGTCACCGGAATGAAATTCGTATAATTTGGTCCTTCCATCAATGCCCCGTCCAGCGAATGCTGCTGGCGTAGTACTCCCTGCCAAAACATGGAGAAATCAAAGCCCTTGTAAGAGGCACTAAACCGAACCCCAAACTCGTATCGGGGATCTTCATTCCCCATAATATACTGGTCACCTGCAGGATAGAGGGATTGGGAGATCACCCCATCTCCATTCAAGTCTTCGTAAATAATATCTCCGATCGTTACCGTTGGGAAAATCGTGGCGGGATAATTATCCAAATCCTCCTGGGTACGATAAATGCCCGGAGATTTCAGGCCCCTCAGGGAATTGATGGATTCACCCTCTGTCCAAACGGTGAATTTGTCAGGGAAAAAGGGGCCCGTTCCTTTCAGGTCTTCAATCTTATTAACTACGTCCGAAAAGTTTAACCCAATCGAATATTGAAACCCATTGTCCATGGTAGGGATGCTATTGTAGTTAATAGCCAGTTCCCAGCCCTTATTGGAAACGGCTGCCGCATTTTGTACCGGCGGACTGTATCCAATGGTCCTGGGTATGGGCAATTCGATCAGAATATCGTCGGTGTATTTGTAAAAATACTCTGCGATGACCTCGATCCGGTCATCCATAAAACCCATATCCAAGCCTACATTGCTCATGGTGGTTGTTTCCCAGGTAATATCGGGGTTACCGGCCCGGGTGATAGCGGTGCCTGGTACCAGGTTATTATTAAACTGGTAACCATTATTCAGATTGTAGGTGTTGAGGTACCTGTAGAGGCCAATCCGCTGATTACCTAGCTGTCCCCAGGATCCTCGTAACCTCAAATCGCTGAATAAACCCTGATCTCTCATGAAATTTTCTTCAGAAATCCGCCATCCCACAGAGAACGAAGGGAAAATCCCCCATCGATTACCTTCTCCAAACCGGGAAGATCCATCATACCTTACATTCGCCTGGAACATGTATCGGTCGTCATAGGTGTAGTTAGCCCTACCGAAGAAAGACCGTAGCCTCCACTCTTCGGAATAGCCTCCCGTTCGTTGGTTTTGGATGTCTCCGGCATTGATATCCCGGAGGTCATTGCTGAAAAAATTATCCCGGGAGGCGGAAATTTCTTTATACCGGTTGTAAATTTCCTCATACCCTGCCGTGCCCTGAATGCTATGCTTATCAAATGACTGGTCATAATTCAGGTACAATCGTTGACTAAGCTCTCTGCGGTTTTCCTGACTTTCGGTGAGCACTGAAGTGGCAAACCAGCCCCCCACATTTACCAATTCGCCGGTCACGTAATTTCGCATACCGGCAAGGCTATTCTGAAACACAAACCCATCGGTAGCCGTGGTATTGAGCGTTACGTTTCCTTCCAGCGAAAGGGCATCATTGATTGTATAGGCAAATCCCAACTGACCAAAAACATCATCACTGATCCGGCTGGTTTCTCCCTCTTTTGCCATGGCACGGGCATTCCACTGACCGGATACCAGATCATACGTCCCATCCGGGTATTCCATGACAATGTTTCTGTTAATGTGGAGTAGTGCCTGCGTGATTCGCTGCCCTGTAAAACCCGGGCCGCTGAAGCCACGATTCCGATACATCAGATTGGTCTTTATTGTCAGCTTGTCCGTAGCATACAAGTCGGAATTGATACGCATGGTGACCTGCTTATTATTAAAATTTTGGAGGATACCATCTGTATCGGCATAATTGATGGAAGCAAATACCCTACCCGTCTCACCACCGCTGGAAAGCGAAAGGGAGTGTCTTTGCTGGAAGGCATTTGGATTAAAAATACCTCCCTCATAGTCTGCAAATGGGAATTCCAGCGGATTGGTACCGGCAGCTACATTTTCAATATACTCTTCGCTGTAGGTGGGGTTCGCTCCTACATTGGCCTGTGCCTCGTTTTCTAACCTCATCCAGGTCACGGGATCTGTTGGCTCGGGAAAGAAATTCGGATTTTGCCAGCCTACAAAATTGTTGTAGTTAATGGAGACCCCACTCTCGGCCCCTCTTTTGGTAGTCACCAGAATCACGCCGTTGGCTGCTCTGGATCCATATATGGCAGAGGAGGCGGCATCTTTTAGAACCGTAATGGTTTCAATATTGGTGGGTTCCACCGTGCTGAGCGATTGCTCCACCCCGTCTACCAAAACCAGTGGGTTGGAGTTGTTTAGCGTACCCACACCCCTGATCCGAATGCTGGTGCTTTCATCTCCCGGCGCTCCGCCATTATTCTGAATGCTCAATCCGGGCGTAGTGCCCTGCAGGGCCGCTGCGGTATTTAACACCGGACGCCTGGCTAAATCCTCGCCTGCGACGGTACTCACGGCACCCGTGACATTGGCTCTCTTTTGGGTACCAAACCCGACTACCACTACCTCTTCCAGCGAAGAAGTGGACTCCACCAAGGTTACATTGATGATAGAACGATCACCGATGGCGACCCGCTGGCTCTCAAAACCAATAAAGGAAAATACAATTTCAGAACCCTCAGGTACGGTCAATGAATAGTTTCCATCCAAATCGGTGGCGGTACCGATGGTCGTTCCGGGCAAAGAAACCGTTGCCCCGGGAATGGGCTCTCCGTTAGGATCCGACACGGTACCGGTGATCGTAACATCGGCCATTTGCTGCCCTTCCAGACCGCTTCGTTCGGGAGAAACAAGCGTGCCGTTTAGTCCCTCAAAAACGGTATGGGCATGACTTTTAGGTAAAAAGGGGTAGAACAGCTGTAAAGCCATCAGCAATACAAGGCTTGAAACATACTCCCTGAGTAGTGGTTTTTTCATGATGTGGTAGAATTTAAGTTTGTTTAAAGTGAATACTTAAAAGGCAAATAGATTTTCGGGCATGGTTGGCCTGCCTTGTGGAAAAGGCCATCTATTTTACGACGCCTTTTTTACAGATGAGACTTTTTTACAGAGGCCTGCAATTTAAACTATTTGATTAATTATATTTGAACTGAGTTCCTTCAAATAGCATAAAAAATAATCTTTAACGATGTTTAAACTAAATCATACCTGCTTAAAAGAATATTTTTTATCTTATTAATATATTTTACATTCTTTTTCAATTAAATGATTTTTTAAATGTAAAGATTAAAATATTTATAGGACAAGACATAGATTTCCTCCTATTGCTGGAATATGAATGCCAGAATACTAAAATGATGAATTAATCTACTAATTCTGAGAAATAGCCGGTTTTAGGTATAATTGCTGCTTGACGAGATGGTAATTTTAAGGATAAAATTTAATAATAAAAAGAAAATGAAGCATAAAAAAATAAATTTCAAATACGATTTAAATGGGAAGAAGCGTTAAGGTTAGTTGGTTTTAAGGAATACAGGTTTGTGAATCAATTCCTATGCTTTAGGGCTGATGGCCTGATTACTAGTCTAAGTATTTACAATTTTGGATATCCCCGGATTCAATCCGCTCCATGGTCATAAAGCGCAACCGTTCGGAAATAATCTGGACCTGACAGGGGTTAACTCAACTTATCTTCTCCGATAAACGGCGCGAAATCGATGGTTTTTCCGATTGATCACTGAAATTAAAATGAATTTTTTTACCATCCAGTATTTTAAATTTTGTTATACTTATCATAACTATTAAATTTTGATCTAACGGTTCAATTTTATTTAGCGGCTCACGACTTCTGGCTTTTTGCCAATTTTCTAATAACTCATCTCTGTGTTATATAAGTGGGGTAATCCTTTTCATTTAGACTGCATTTTAAGATTTTGTAAATGTGCTACAACAATGTCGCCAAACACAGGTTCCTGAATTTTTAAATCGTGTGAAGCGTCTGGAATGAAAGCTCGATCAACGTCCTGGAAGCACCGCTCCAGGTGATCATGAATTAAACCAAACATTTCGGGACTGCTTTCTCCCTCCACTAACAGGACCGGCATTATCATTTGTCCCGCTTCATTGCACGTAAAAAACGGGGAAGAATCTTCATCTTTAGTATTAATACCATTCATTTCCCCCATCAATTCCCGTGCGTTTTCCAGCATAGAAATATGAGTGTCAGTCGGAAGATTTCCGTATGCGCCTTCTCCCAGAACACCGTTGATAAAGAGCCGAACTCCCTCTTCTATTTCGCCATTCTGAAAGGCATTGTGAGAGGGTGTTATTGCATTTTTCAAAAAGTTCTGAAGAACAGATTCACCATGAGATGTCGAGTTTAGTAAAGGCGTTACAGGCGGTTCACCCAGTGTCAAACTACGAACAAGTTCCGGATAATCCCGGGCTACCATCAGCGAAGTAAACGCTCCATACGAATGACCAACCAGATGGACTTTACCCAGATCTAATGACTGTATGAAAGCGGCAAGGTCTTCTGCATGAATGTTTACCGAAAAATCTGAAGCATCTTCGGGCCAGGGATTTGGATAGTGGTAACGCCGGCTATAGGAAATCACTTTGTAATTCTGCGATAAAGCTTGCATTTGACCAATCCATGATCTGTAATCTCCCAGGGTCCCGTGCACCAATACCATCGGTTCTCCTTCACCGCATTCTATGTAGTGAAGCGACGTATCGTTGATTTCTGCAGTGTAAATATCAGAAATGCAATCTGCTGACTGAGCTGCACCTTGCCCCAAATTGACTGTAATGATTATTAGTACAGTGAGAAGTGACTTTGCAATTCCTGTTTTTATGATCATATCCATATCCTTATTATGGGTCACCCCGGATTGATGTTCTGGTTGATGTGAAAAAAGTTATCCGGATCATATTTGACTTTAACTTTCTGAAGGCGTTCGTAATTATCTCCATATGATGCCTCAACACGATCCTGCCCTTCTTCCATCATAAAATTGACATAGGATCCGCCAAGCGTATGAGGGTGCACGGCTTCCCAGTAATTCCGGGCCCATTTTTTGATTTTTTCAGCATTTTCTGGATCGGGATCTACACCCACGATCACCATCGACCATTGTGCATCCCGTTTATTCCAGGCCGCTTCATCCTTTCCAACCTTGTGCACGGCACCGTCTACCGGGTATAGGTGCATGGTAGATAGAGGAGTAGGGACTTCGGCAAATTTCAGGTGTTCTTGAATGGCTTCATCAGTTAGTTCTTTGACAAAATCACCTTTCCAATACCACTGGTGACCGGTGGGATAGAAGCTATCGAACATGGATTGAAGGGCGGGATAAGGCATTTCTCCGGTAAATTCAAACAGCGGCTCAGCTACATCACGGGCCTGCTGCACATATCCTTCAAACTGGTCCTTCGGGCCGGTAAAGCTCCACAACAGGCCGCACACTTTTTCACCGTGAATCTCTTCCGGAAAAGGGTCAGCTGCAGCCACTTCGGCTATAAGATAAAAAGCATACAGATCATCCGGCATTTCAGGCAGCCAGTCGCGGTACCACTTCATGGTGGTTTCAAGCTGATCAATGGGCCAAAACATGGGTCCTGCAATTACATTTTTCACGGGATGAAGCCGGTATTCAAATGAAGTTACGACTCCAAAATTGCCGCCCCCACCGCGCAATGCCCAAAATAGATCTGCGTTTTCCTTTTCATTTGCGTGTACAATTTTTCCATTGGCAAGCACTACCTCAGCGCTGATGAGATTGTCAATGGTGAGGCCATATTTACGGGTGAGGTATCCGTGGCCGCCGCCAAGTGTCAGTCCTGCCACACCGGTCGTAGAATTGACCCCGCTCACCGTTGCCAGACCGAACTCATGCGTGGCGGCATCCACTTCTCCCCAGGTACAGCCGGGCTCCACTCGGACTGTTTTATTTTCGGCATTTACCCGGATGCTTTTCATAGGGGAAAGATCGATCACCAATCCCTCATCTACCAGTGCAAGGCCCGGGCCGCTGTGTCCCCCACCGCGAATGGATACTTCTATACCTTCTTCCCGGGCATAATTTACCGATGTAATTACATCATCCTTGTTTTTGCATTTCACCATGATTAAAGGATATTTGTCGATCATGCCATTGTAAATGGCACGTACCTCGTCGTAATTGTCATCCGTTGGAAGGATGATCTCTCCGTTTAGTTTTTCTTCCAACCGGTTGATGGATATTGTAGATTTCATAGTTATACTGGTTTGATATTGTTTGTAAATTATTTATTGGACGCTGACAAGTCTACCTTTGAATGATCAAGGAAAGCCTGTTCTTCGAAACTTTCATTTGGAATGAAACTCCCTGGATTATGGATCAACCATTCTGAATAGTAGGAATGTATCTATCACCTACCACTCTATATAATAGCAATCACTAGTTGATATTATCCACGTTGATCTTGGGCAGGAACTCCCAATGATTGGTTACCTTTTCAATCTGTAATTTAATAAATCAATGATATACAGGCTTTTCTCAGAAGATCAAAATCTTTGCTTAGCCGTCCACGCTCTCCGATTTCGAGGCTTTTCCGAAAAGTTCAGAATCTTTACTTATTGGGCCCTTGCTTCTGAAACGCTGAAGGAGAGATATTGAATTTTTTCTTGAAAACCCTGCTGAAATGGGATATATTTTCAAATCCGCATTCATAGACTACCTGGCCAATTGTTTTATCGGTGGTCTCCAAAAAAGCTTTTGCTCTTTGAAGGCGACGATTTGTAAGCCATTTTCCAGGGGTGGTTTGGTAGTGCTTTTTAAAGTCTCGCTTAAATGTGGACAAACTTCTGTTGGAAAGGTTGGCAAAATCCTGCATTTTTAAATCGTACCAATAGTTCCCTTCCATCACTTCCCAAATTGGAGTTTGATAGCGATCTACAATTTTCAGGATATAGGCGAGGATATGTTTGTTCTTTGGGTTGGAGAAAATATTAAAAAGTAATTCTTTGAACTTATTTTCAAGAACACTCTCCGGTATGGGTTTATTATTCCCAAAGTAGGGGAGGAAGCTGGCATAACAACTCCTGATCTGATCGTCTATCTCAAATGTTTCGATTATTTCCTTACCTGGTTCAGGTAAATCAGTCAGGGATAAATAGGATCTGAACTCCTCAAATATAAACCGGAGGTATTTATCTTTTACATAGAATACCAATGTATCCCATCCACTATAATCGGCAGGTAGTTCCTGTAAAAAAGCACATCTTTTTACCAATTCACCTTTTCCAGTGCTGTGTTCCCATATTTGATCACCATGTTTTTGAATCCGTTTCCCGCTTAATGTAAAAAGGATCTGGATATGCTTGGAGTAGAGCTGAATTATCTCATCTCGCTGGGGGCATGTGTAATATAAAACCAGCGTGTCTTTTACAGAAAACTGCGGAAAAAGTTTCGGATTCGATAATTGTAATTCATAGAGATCCATATCCTGGCGGGTGGGTAAGAAATGATTTTAAAGCATTCGTAAAAGCAAGATTTAGCTATGATTCTTTATTAGTTATGATTTTTTATTAAAACGATTAAAATTAATATAAGAAAAAAGGCCATAAATTCAAAGGTAATTGATACCGGTCATAACAGAATTCCCTTTTCCTTCATTTTTTTTGAAATTTTCTCTCCGAGTTTTATGCCCCGCTGTTGCCGGATTTGCATGGATTCCTGCCTAATGATCTTGATTTACTGGAATATACCTTAACTTTGAAAGAAAAAATGTGGCAACTTGTATTAATGGCAATGATGGTGAGCAAATTACTTTTATTTGATTTCAGTGCTTCCGATGACTGGTCGGCTTGGGAAATAGAGAACGATGGGGTGATGGGGGGTAATTCCAGTAGTAAGCTTGAAAGAAGCCCTGAGGGTAATGCTATTTTTAAAGGAACGGTCTCTCTGGAAAACAACGGTGGCTTTGCCTCCCTGCAATATCATTTTTCCACAAAAACCATTAAAGGCTATAAAAAAGCGCTTATTTTATTGAAGGGGGATGGAAAGGCCTATCAATTTAGGATGAAATCCAGTTTAAAAGACAAAGCTTCGTATATATACACTTTCCAAACCACCGGGGACTGGGAAACGGTGGAGATTACCTTGAATGAAATGGAACCGGTATTTCGTGGGGAAAAACTGGATTTGCCCAACTTTTCTGCCGATACCATCCAGGAAATACGATTTTTGATAGGAAATAAAAAGGCAGAGGATTTTCGGTTGGAAATAAAAAAGATCGAGCTGGACCAAAATCAATAAATGAATAGAGGTAGGAGGAAGGACCTTTCACGAAATTATTTTTCCTTCATTGCTTTCGCACTAATCAACTTCCTCCTCAAATGCAACGAACTAAAATTGTATCTATTAAATGATACTGGAACGTTCGCAATAACTTTCAAACCTCCTAATCTATGGTGACAAGTAAGTCTAAAACTGGTGTAAAAATATCGTGCAACCCATTGGTTAACAGCTGATGGCACTGATTTTTCTACGGCCGGGGTACTCCCTAAGCCCTGACAGGGACCTCCGAACCCCAGTTGTGGACTTCTGACCTGCTCGCTTTCACTTCTTACCTGCAAGGTCTAACCAGAAACTGACACGCGTCGACCAAAAACTGACAGGCTTGAATATAATTAATTCAACGTTCCGATTCGGAACTCGGATTTTGATCCTAAAAAGTGCCCTTTTTCACCAAAAACGGACTGCTTTTCGTTACAACAAAATTCCGGACTGCCATTTTTACCGGATTTTTTTCATTTTTCAAAAAAAAGGGTACTTCTGAGGTCCACTCATGGAGTTCAGAACTCGGCCTGTCAGTTTTTTATCTGCAACGCTTCGATTCGGAGGCTAATCATTGACAGTCTTTGGCAGCCTGTTGCACCTTTTAGGTCGAACGTTTTATCTAAATGGTGCGGGCGTGAATCCATTTTATTCACGCGTGCATGTCGGAGGCGTATCGTTGCATTTTCGGATCGAAGTGCCGGGGTTCCGAGGCCGGATGCTTGGGTTCAGAAGTCCTCCGGGGTACCTGGCAAGTACCCCTCCGGCTTTACTCGCTTTGCTTTAGTTTGTATAGATACAGCTGACTGGGTGCTGGCCAGGGTTTTTCCCGGGGGCGGTCGCGGTTCCGGTTCAGCGTTTCCCATTTCAATACATACCGAACACCCTTTTCCGGAGCCTGCCCGATATCCCCACCGGTTCGCACTTCCAGCCCGGGGAAAGTGCCTGCTACCTCCAGTTGCTCGTCAAAGGGTGTGGGTTTCAATACCTTCCCTACATTTTCAAAATTATCGTTCAACAGGATCGTACCATGACCGTGCTTGATATGCCAGTATCCCAATTCATAATACCCATCAGCCCGCTTCTTAAAGTCCTTGATGCGTACTTCACTGTTAATGCTGCCGTTCCCGGAAAATTCCCAGCGGTAATCCCAGTCAGTAATCTGCCGGTAATTCCAGCCATTGGCTTTCAATTGAGCCGTGTAAAACTGCAGGTTGCCTTCGGAGCCGTACTTGTGATAGGCGAAAACGGGCAGATTGTTTTCATCCAGCAGCATCCGGGCGGCCAGGTTTATGATCCCTCCTTTCACTGGAATGGGATCCACAATCAGGGACTTGTTGTCAAGGGTGGCAGGCATGGCGATCTGTTCTCCGAAAGCATTGTACCAATTTTTCAAGTCCGGACTTTTCATATAGGAAAGGTCATGATTGGTGGAGCAATCGGGGGTGTCGCGCCAAACCCAGTAGACATGGTACCAGCCGTCCTTCAGCAGGGTGGGCTGGCTCTGGTAGGCGTTCATATCGCCCTGCCCGTCCGTCAGCGGGGTGTCCAGCAGGCGGGTCCATTCTTTAGCGGCGCAGTTGTAAATGTTGTAGATCTCGTTACCATTTCCACTGCCTCCATCCCGGTAATGAAAAAGCAGCTCGCCCTCTTTGGTGTTCATAAAATGCGGGTAGGTGGCCCTTTTTTCATTTTCGCCCACCATTTCCATGTGCTGCTTCAGGGTGGAAATATCGTTTGGCTTAGTGCTGCGGAAATAGGTGATGGGATGGACGTGCATGTTTCCCGACAGGTGGATGAATCCTTCCTTGTCGATGCCGAGGGTCACCGAATTATGACTATCCCAGCCCAGTACGGTACTGGTACCCCCATGCGTTTCCCGGGAAGTGGCTGGCATTACGTGCAGGTCAAATTCCGGATCGCTAAGGTTTCGCTGGCCCACGACCATGTTGCGGTTGGCATTGTAATAGGCGATATACTGTCTGTCCTTATGGGTAAGCAGGGAAAAGCCTACCGGATGCCCTGCCCAAACGGAATCGATGGGAATGGTCTCGACGATCGCTTCGGTCTTGTGGGTATCGTCGATAACAAGGGAACTTTGGCCAAAACAAGGCAGTGAAATCAGGATAAGAAAGAGGAAGATAGGTATTGGGTTCATATTGCAGGCGTTTTGATCCTGAATATGCCGCCTTATTTTCACTTTTCAAAACGGTCATCCGGTGGCCGGTAAATTTCATTGGCGACTAAGCATCGAATGGGGATTAATGCAATGGGATAAGTAGGAATAAAATATATCGCCTATCCCACACCCATTTTTTCCAGGCAGGGGATGTGGGGGAACCATTGATATCACCTGCTATGTGAAAATTGGATGAACGGCGTTGAAAGGCCATTCATCCAATCATTCCATCCTACTGATAGCGGAGGGATTATGTACGGCTATCGTTGTCTGCTTGCCGGTCTTAAGGTTCCCAGATAAACTGCAAAAATCCGTTATACCTATTCGTGCTCAGCCGCTGCAAGTCGCCTCCACTGGCATCGATGCTCCAAATACCAAACTGGGTACTTTCTCCGGCAGGATGGCCATGAAAAGCGATTCGGGTTCCATCGGCATAGTAAATGGGTCTGCCACTCCCCTCCGGTTCTGCAAAAATCAGGGAAGGCGCAGCGCCCCCGTCACGACTGATCCTGTAAATTCCATTAGTATGCGTATCGGAACTGCCACTTTGTTTGTGCCAATTGAAAATCAAGTGTTCGGAATCCGGAGACCAGTCATATCCAGCCAGGTCGTTTGATTCAATAGGGACAAGAAACCGGGGGGCTCCCCCCTCAACGGGCATGACAGCTAGATGGGTGATGCTACCTGCATAGGTTCCGTTGGGATTAAATGTGGATTCGGAATGTTCAAATGCGATCCAATTTCCATCTGGTGAGACCCTGGGTTCACTGGAAAAGACCCTGAATTCAGAAATAAACGCCTTCTCCCCGGTTTCGATATCCACCCGGACCAATTCCCTTGCGCGCGGATCCTGCGTTTGCTCGGGGTAACTGATCCGTTCGGAAAAATACACGTATTGGCCAGTTGGGCCGAAAGTGGGGCGCTCGAGTTGAGGTCCTTCTGCCAGAAGCGTACTTCCGGATCCATCGCAGGCTTCCAGCCATATCGTGTAATTTCGCAGGTCTGAAAAATCTTGTCGGAGAAACCACTGCCCGTTCGGTGAGATGTCCATAAGCCAATTCTCCGGAGAAAGCTGTAGTGTTTTTACGTTACCGGATTCCATGCCGATGCCTGCCATGGCCGGATTACCCCAGTCATTGTTTCGATAAAAAATGGTTAATTCACTGTAGCAGCCCACTGCTTCGGTAATTTGGAAGGATAACAGATCTTCTCCCAGCAAACGTCCGGTGGCTTCATTCAAGACCTTTACCCGTAGGGACTCATTTCCCAGGTCATCGCCCCGCACCGTCACCGAGGGTGCGGAAGTCTGGGTTTGGTGGCCCGTTTCTTGATTTTCCACGATCAATGTGCCCCTGCCGGCTGCCAGGGACCATTCGTAAAGAAGAGAGGGGTTGCCGTCCAGACCGGTAATTTCGACTTCAAACCCTGCGGTGGCATTGAGAGACAGGCTTCCGTCCGGTTCGACTGTAGGAGAAGAGAGCGTCACCTCGCCCTGAGGTTTAGGGTCTATGTCTTCGGTATCACAGCTAACACTAATCAGGCTGGCAAGCACCAGGCCTTTCCATTTCCATTGTAATTTTGTAGCCATTTTTATCATCATTTCAGCGAATTAGAACAACTTTACTTAGTCATCGAAAAGCGCGTAAAATGTCATCAGGAAAGGGCGCGTAAGGAGAAAAAAGTTTGGTTAGGCAACCGTGAGTGTTGCGGATCAGTATGGTATAGGCATTAGTAGTCTCGAATAAATATCCAACATCATTCCATGAAGCTTGTTTTGGAGTCTTGCCCAAACAATTGCCATTCACCACTATCAGGCTTAATCATTTATAGTTTATTTGAACAGGGTTATATTCTTGCGAACCAACTGTCTGGATATATCCAATCGGATATCCTTCATTGTTATACGTGAAGTTGTATCTTCCTCTGTTAATAATTAAATCCCCGACATCTTCAAATTCCTCTATTACATTATTTTTTGAAACAATGGTTTCCTCCCCGCTCATTACCCTGTAAATAAAGCCTATATCTTGGTTAGAAAAATTCCTTTTATCATCATAAGTCATCGTTCTACTGCTCGTCAGATAAGTGTATTCACCATCAATTAAATAAAAATCCATCTGAGTAATATTGCCATTGATCCACTCGAATACGGTTTCTGTTGCTTTATGATCGACACCCTCATAAGAATACTTGATAGACTTAATCATTCCATCTTCATAGCTAAATAACCCAACTCTGATTTCTGTGATATCACCATTTTGCTTCGTCGTCGCCTTTTCTTCTTTTCTTAAACCATTCTCTCCATAAGATAACTCAATAATCTGTTCCAAGCCTTGATCTCTTTTTATTTCAACTCTCGATAATTGGTGGCCTGAATATTGAAACTGAGTAGTGGTTTCAATCCGTTCACCAAAAAGTCTGTTGAATTTTACCAGGTAGCCATTTTCATATTCGAACAAATCTTTATAAAATGTAGGATCACTTATCTCCTTCACAAAAAGTGTATTTGAAGGAATTTCTTCATTTTCACAACTAAAAAGTACTGCTGAGAATAGTACCAAAATGGTGTATCTTACGTTGATTTTCATCGTTCCTTTTAAAATTATACCTATTTATTCTTTTTTTGCTTGTTGTCAACAGTTTGAATAAGACTCAGAGCGGCTTCGTCCTTGGTGTTGCAAAGAAACGAAAAGCTTCTCCGTCTATCAGAGCAGGGTTAGTGCCGACTTGCGTTTATTTGTTGTGGCGTTTTTAATTTTTCATTTCTTTCATGTCGATCAATATAGTATTCTCTACTGTAGGTTCCTGGTGAAGCATGATCACCAACCTCAAAGTCGAAGTTCACATATTTCACCTTTTCTAATTCGGTCAAGGTGAATGTGGCCGTAGAAAGATAATCGTCTGCCCCTGCTGATCCCATTTGTTGAGTCAGTATTTCGCTATTATGGATTTTTAGAAACACCGTATCGTTCGAAATTCCTTTAAGTTCAAGTCGGACTGTATCACCTCCTTTTGTTGAATTGATTAGGTCGACCAGTACCTGTGGTTGAAGCGTATCGGAGTCAACTTTTCTGTTTTGTTGTAGAAGACTTTTGTTATGATCGTAAATCCAAATTGGTGACCTGTCTGGAGAAAAGGTGAAACCCAGACGATCCGGAATCTCTATGTTTGTGGTTTCTGAATTCTGTGGTTCATTTGATTCAGTTTCTGAATTTCCGCAAGCAGTCGCTAGGCTCACTAAAATGAAAATGAAAAATGTTTTTGATAGTCTGGTCAATTTTATTGGTTTTAAATGCAACATCACTAGTGGCTAACCGCAGCCATTGCAGTTAGTTACCTTTTATGGACCTATGCGAAAACTCCCTAAATATAGATAAAATCCCATTGAGGCCAACTTCTGTTTTCATTTACCATGCCCTTTCGGTATAGGGAGGTGCTCTTTTTTTCGCATACGGCATATGGCAAGCAGCACGACCGTGAAATCCGGCAGGCGAGAAAGCAAACCTTATCAATAAAACCTGCATCAATTTAACAGGCTTCAGGGAGGGTAAGAAGCAGTCTCGCCAAAAACCCGAGTGGTTACTAGCCTGCAGCGCTTGTCCCAGAAAGGCGCCTCCTCCTACCATTTGGCCCCTTGTACCATCCAATCAATACTTTATGAATGTTATCTGTCTGGAAGAAGTAGGTCCGATCCACAAAAAATGGTCTCATAACTAAATTTTAATTGAATAAAAATCAATGCCACAAGGGAAGACAGTATAAAGGTCAGGGCATGGATCCGGTGGGCAATTCCAGAGCTGCTTTCTTTACTGGCCAATCTATATTCTATTTTTTTTACCGGAGTCCACCTGCTGGCTCCAATCTAATGTTGGGGTTTGGCCTTTGATGGTGGCAACCTATCCGTCTACCGTTTAGTTCCGTATGGCTGCCGTGATTGAACAACAAGTAGATGCCTAATAACCTGTTTGCATTGATCTCGGCGGTAATTTACTATTTCGTCCAGTTTTCAATTTTTATATTTTGGAGACGATCAAAATGCTTTTCATTATTAGTCACTAATACCATATTATTTTCAATCGCTGTTGCACCAATAAATAGGTCCAGGTCATCTACGATATTTCCCTTTTTTTTGAGTCTTGCTTTTTCCTTGGCGTAAATATCAAGCGCTCCATAAATTGGCAGCTGTTTAAAGCTGTCAATCAATTCGTTAATTACTGGTCTATTCTTGTCTGGATTGGTACTTTTTTCAACCCCGTATTTTAATTCTGCAACAGTAATTTCGGAAATAAAAAAATTTTCGAATCCCAATCTTTCTATTTTATCAACGAGGCCATATCTACCTTTAAGAAAATAGATACAGATATTGGTGTCTAGCAAATAATCCATTACAAATCCTCGACCTGCCTGTTAGTATGCCTACTTGCTCTAATCTCTTCTATGATTTCTTCAGCACTTTCTTCAGATTCCCATGCACCAAATAACTTCTTCCAGGAATCATCCTTCACCTCTTTTTTTGCCCCTTTTAGAGAATTAGTGATCTTGCTTATTATTTCGAGCTTTACATCTGCACTCAAATTCTTAACCATCCGAAATATATTTTCCGCTTTATCTAGCTTATTACTTTCCATATTAAATCCAATTTAAGTCCATCAAATTAACGAAAAATATTCAAATTTAGGTTCGTGATCTTTTTTTGTGTCGTCGAAAACTAACAATGAACCTGCCTGCGGAAGGGGTCTATGGCCCGGGGTACCCGTTTCGACACGAAACAGCCAAATAAACCCATCGCCGGGATTACTCCTCCCCTCCCAAAGCCCGGACCTGCCGGTCTTCTTCGATATGCCGGATGCCCTTGATTTTGAGTTCCTGTAGGTCCTTTTCCTTTCCGGAACTGCAACCGCTGATAATGCCAGCAAGCTTTAAAACGCGATGGATGGTGCAACCCCTGTCCTGCAGGCCTTTTGCGATCTGCTCTATTTGGGGCTCCGATCCGCGCTCGATAGATGCGATAAAGTTTCGCTTCATGGCTGTTACTCGTTTTGCTGAGGAGATTGTACCAGACCGGCCCCTACATCGCGTCCGGGAAGGGGCAAGGGCCTGGCCCGGGCTACCAGCTTGTCCCAGATTTCGCGGGCAGTAGCTTCGGGAAAGGCTTCCCGCAACTGCGCCGCCACACCCGCCACAAAGGGGGTCGCCATGCTGGTACCGCTGATGATGGCATATTCCTGGGGAAGTTTCCAGGAACTGAATATTTCTACTCCGGGCCCGGCAATGTCTACCAGCCCTCCATCGGGGTTCAACCCCCCACAGGAAAAATCGGCCACATTCGAACGGCGGTCCAAGGCCCCTACGGCCATGATATTGGGACAGTTGCCCGGATGATTGACCGCCCGGATCAGTCCCTGACTGCGCCGGCTGTCGTTTCCTGCTGCGGCGATAATCAGGGTACCCATATCCATAGCCGTGCCGGCAAGTTCGTTGTAGATATTGGAATAGCGGCTGTCTTCCTCTACCGAAGCACCCAGGGACATGGAGATCAGGCTGCAGCCCTCTGACACAGCCCATTCCATTCCTGCCAGGATACCACTATCACTGCCTACCCCCTCATTGGAAAGCACCTTCCCTATGTACAAGCCAGCATCCGAGGCGGTCCCGTAGCGGATGCCGCTGCTACCCCGAACTCCTCCGACGGCGATACCGGCGCAGTGGGTACCGTGGCCATGCGCATCATCCACCGTTTCTCCCTGTATAAAGGATTTCGCCACGACCTCTCTTCCCGCAAAATCCGGGTGGTCCAGGTACATGCCGGTATCCAGCACCGCTACCTTTACCCCTTTGCCGGTAAAGGAACCCGGCAAGGCCCCGAGGGCATTTAAACCCCAGTAAGCTTCTGCGGTATTTTCAAAAACGGGAGGGGCTACAGGAGGCGGGTCTTTGGGTGCCGGTCCCGGATTAGCACCGGGAGGATCTTTTTTTATTCCAAAGATGCGGCAAATCAATTGCCACAGGAAGTTAGTCCTACGAGTTTCTTCCAGGGCATACAAATAGCGTTCGGGTTCCTCGTATTGAAAACTTCTTTGAGAGTAGAGCAGGGATTTGATCTGCTCGTCGTGGTTGGCGTTGATTACGGCTACCCTGAATTTCTCGAATACGATTCCGTCTCCTTCTGTAAAGGCTTTCTGGTAATCTTCCTCGTGGCTACGATAGGCACTGGAGGGGGCCAGCCGAAGGGCCGCTCCTGAGGCTTCTTCATCGATCTTTTTCATACTGGCGTCAGGGGAAAGCATGACCAGTTTTTTGCCCGTGTACTTGGGACGATCTCCGGAAGGAATTTGGAAAGAAGTGTAGGGATCCATGGGACGGGGGTTTGGTTGAGGTTTGTTGGTACCGATGTAAAAGTTACCTATTTTTCCTTAAAAAAACCAAGCCTTTGCTTCCTGAATCTGTCTTACTATTGGTATATCTGCTGCTGCCCAGTCCAGGTCCAGCAGCTGCTCTGGCAGCATCCAGCGATAAGCCGTATGCTCCGTCAGCCGTGGCGCTTCAGCAGCGATCCTGGCCCAAAAGGGCACGAGGCAAATGGCAAGGTCCCCGTAATCGTGGCGCACGGGCTGCATTCTTTTTTCCAGTTGGATGTTCAGCCCCAGTTCCTCCTGAATTTCCCGGATCAGGGCTTCTTCCTCGGTTTCTCCCGCTTCCACTTTTCCACCGGGAAATTCCCATTTGAGGGGCATGCGCATCTTTTCGGACCGTTGCACCGCCAGAATCTGGTTTTGTGAATTGCGTATGACCGCACAGGTAACCAATAGCATGGAGGTGAAGGTAGGGCATAAACAGCTTACACGCACTTAAAAGGTTTAAAAAGTGGAACCATATAAGGGATTTAAGGACATAAAAGGGAGCGCATACATACTTACAGGCACTTATATGCCTTATAGGATTTAAAAAATTCAACCATATAAGAGATATAAGAACATAGAAGGGAGTGCGAATATACTTGTATGCACTTAAATACCTTATATGGCTTAAAAAGGAACCATATAAGAGATATAAGAACATAGAAGGGAATCCAGACATACTTATATGCACTTATATGCCTTATATGGTAAAAAAAAACAACCTACGGAATTGCTTCCATAGGCTGTTAACGTATGCTGAATGGGTGAATCAGGCAGCGTTTCTTGCCGCATTGATGATACCAAACATGGTTCGTAAAATCAGCTTCTGTAAAGCCGTATCTTCTTTGCCTTTCTCCAGGATGGTTTGTATCGCATATTGCTGAATGGTAATCAGCGGCAATACGATTTTTTCACGAATACCGATTGATTCCTTACTTAGAGGACTATCCTCCAGCAGGCTGTTCATACCGGCTACTTTCAAGATCTTTTCGTAGGAAAGTTGATACTCCCCGTACATTAGATCCCAAAAACCTCCAAATTGCTCGTCTTCCTTCAGGTAAGCCGTGGCAGGGTAAAAGGCCTTGGCCAGCGATTGCATGGAATTCCCCAGCAAGGACCGGAAAAACAAGGAATCCTTGTACAGTTGCTGCACCTCTTTCAATTTTCCTCTTTTCTCCATTTCCTCGATGGCCTTTCCTACACCGAAGAATCCGGGAATATTCTGCTTCATCTGCGCCCAGGCACCTACAAATGGGATGGCCCGCAGGTCTTCAAATTTCATGCTGCCACCTTTGCTCCTTTTCACAGGCCGGGAGCCGATATTGGTCATACCGAAAAACTTCAGCGGAGTGACTTTTTCCAGGTAAGGGACGAATTGGGCATGATTCTTTAGTTCCTTATAAGCATTGTAACTGATATCTGCCATTTCTTCGATCAGCTCCTTCTGCGTTTCCGTCAGACTATTTTCGCTGGAAGGATACAGGTGACTTTCCATTCCTGCACTTAGGAGTTGCTCCAGGTTATAGGAGCAGCTTACCGGTTTGCCATAATTGGCACTGATGGTTTGTCCCTGTATGGTAATCTGGATTTCCCGGTTTTCCACGTTTGGTCCCAGCGAGGCATAGAAATTATGGGTGTTTCCACCACCTCGTGCGGGTGGCCCTCCCCTGCCGTCAAAGAAGACCACATCAATTCCTTCCTCTCTGGCCACAAGGGTCAATTCTTCCTTGGCTCGTAAAATGGACCAGTTGGCCCGGATGTATCCGCCGTCTTTGGTACCATCGGAAAAGCCAAGCATGATCGTTTGCTTGTCTCCACGGTGCTTTAAATGATCCCTGTATATTTTATTGTGGTATAAGGATCTCATCACCCCCGGTGCTGCGGCCAAATCATCGATGGTCTCGAATAAGGGAACAATATCCAAAAACAAATCACCTCCTCTGGCAAGGAGCAGTTTATTAAGCTGGAAAACCTCCATGATATGAAGCACCGATTGGTTATTGGAGATGATATACCGGTGACAACCCATCGGGCCGTTGCTTTTTTGTATGTAGGCGATGGATTCGATGCTCTGCAGCATTTCCCTGTGAAAAGGGTCTTCCAATGTATCTATCGCAGGTAACTTGGAAGTGCCGAGCACTTTTTGGATCTTGCTTTCCTCATCTCCTTCGTGGTAGGATTTCAAGCCTGATTCCCCTTCTTTTTCACCAATGATGGCATCCCATAAGCTGTCGTGCTTTCTGCTGTCCTGCCGCACATCCATGCTGGCGAAATGGAAGCCAAAAACCCGCACTTTCAGGATAAACTCATCCAGCAATTCCAGAGAAAGTCCTCCATGGTCTTCGATGATTCCCTTTCTCGCCTGATAAAGCACCTCCAGCAGGTCGTCTTTGGAGTGGAACATTTCCCCGCCTCCGCTAAACAGGGTGTTGTAAATCCCCCTTTCCGCCTTGATCAGGTGACTTTCCACGTTGTGAAAGGTAAGCCTTCTCCTTACTTTTCGAATATCTCTATAGAAACACTTCAAAATGCTGTTTTGAAGCTTGTCGGCTACTTTTTTGGTAATGTCATGGGTCACATAGGGGTTTCCGTCCCGGTCTCCTCCCGGCCAGAATCCCACCTTCAGCAGGTTGGGGTTTTCCCAATCGTGCAGTGGAATATTCAATTGGTTAAGGATCCGAATCATGATATCCGAAATGCTCGGATAAAATACGTATTCCAAAAACCAGGTCAAACTTACAGCCTCTTCGTAGGGAGAGGGTTTCTCTTTGTTAATAAAGGCCGTTTTTCCCAATTGCCTTAACAGCAGGTCAATGTCGCCCAGGTCGTTTTTACGGATGGCCTGTTCCAAATCGGTAATGATCGCCAACACATTTCCCGGGTAAAACTGGGTAGGGTGAGCGGTAAGGGTCAGCCGAACGGAGAAGTTCTTCAGCTTTTCGATCAACTCCTCCCGCTTGTGATCGTTTTCGGCTCTGGAAATAAGCGCCGTCATGGTGCCTTTTCCCCTGATATCATTAAATTTTTCGTAAGCAGCATCCTCTATGGAATCAAACAACACCACCTGCCGCTCAATGTATTGTACCATTTTAAAGAGAAGATCGTGCCGGTCGGCTTCAGGTTTGTCCGCCATCAGCTCCTCAAAAAACTGTTGAATAATTTCCTTTGGGGATTTGTTTTTCTGAAAGCCATTTTGGCAAGCTTCAGATAAAATGGGTAACAGGGTGCCCGTTCTGTATATTTGGTCAAAGGGAAGGTCTAAAAACAGACTGTTATAGATCGTAAAGCGCTTCGCAACTTCAGTCTCGTAAATGTTTGCCATGATAAATGGGATTAATTTTAATCTTTCGAATTACTCAAAAATGCACATTTTTTTCTTTCTATACACCTATATCATCTTAAATTTTACGCAGACCAAAGGGTTTTTTATTTATTTTACTTACAATCAGGATATTACTCCACCTTCTCTAGGGTCGAACTTAGATTCACATGCCAGTAGGCTGTCCTATCCAAGTTTTTTTGTATTTTAGGCTTTCGAAAATCAACCTCCATAAACCAGCGCTGATGTTAACCGCAGTAATCTCGGGATTTATTTTTGCATTACTCATACCTATTATCCTCGGTCGGCTAAAATCCATTTCAACGCTATGGGTGGCATTGTTGCCCTTAACCCTATTTATATACTTCCTTTCCAAGATTCCAGAACTACTAGCTGGCAATCCCATAAAACCCAGTTACCAATGGGTCCCTTCCCTGGGAATCAATCTGGATTTCTACCTGGACGGTTTGTCCCTGTTGTTTGTTTTATTGATCAGTGGGGTAGGCACCTTGGTTTTTGTCTATACTTCTGCCTACCTGAAGGGCCACCACTACCTGGATCGGTTTTATGCTTACTTGTCTTTATTCATGGCTTCCATGCTGGGGCTGGTCCTTTCTGACAATATCTACACCCTTTTCTTATTTTGGGAGCTAACCAGTATCAGTTCCTTCTTTCTGATCGGATTTAATAACGATAAGAAGGATTCCCGAAAATCGGCCCTGACTGCGTTGGCTATTACCGGTTTCGGAGGCTTGTTTCTATTGGCCGCCATGGTCGGACTGGGACAGATAACCGATGCCTACCAGATTTCGGCTATGGCTCCAATGGCTGATGCCATCAAAGACCATTCGCTGTACGGCTGGGTCTTATTCTTTTTATTTATAGCGGCCTTTACCAAATCCGCCCAATTTCCCTTTCATTTTTGGTTACCGGGGGCCATGAAGGCACCTACTCCCGTTTCGACATACCTGCACTCTGCCACCATGGTAAAAGCCGGAGTCTACCTTTTGGCGCGATTTACCCCCGTTTTAGGGAGTCACGAATGGTGGAACGGAACGTTGATCATCGTTGGAGCGCTTACCATGGTATACGCCGCCATCCATGCCCTTTTCCGTATTGATTTAAAAGGAATTCTGGCTTACTCGACCATTTCTGCGCTGGGAATCCTGGTTTTTCTCATCGGCCTGGGTTCCCCCGATGCCTTACTGGCTGCCTCGATTTTCATCTTGGTTCATGCGCTTTACAAAGCCACCCTGTTCCTCGTTACGGGCATTATTGATCACGAAACCGGCACGCGGGATGTGACGCAGCTAGGGGGCTTGAATAAGGTCATGCTGCCGGTAGGAATCGCAGCCATGCTGGCAGCTCTATCCAATGCGGGGATTCCCCCCTCCTTTGGATTTGTAGGAAAGGACCTGATTTACGAAGCGACACTGGGAATGGGAAATTTGGCCTGGCTCTTAACCTGCCTGGCCATCCTTACCAATGTGGCCTTGTTGGTGGCTGGTTTCGTAGCGGGCATCAAACCATTTTTAGGCAAACTGCCTGAAAAATTTAAAAATGTTCATCTGCCAGCCCCTTCCATGTATGTTCCGCCCTTAATCCTTGCCAGCTTGGGTATCCTTTTTGGATTGTTTCCCGGGGTATTGGAAGGAGGGTTGATCAAGCCGGCGGTGAGCAGCCTCACGGGTACTACTCCCGATTTCCATTTGCAGTTATGGCATGGTTTCAATTTGATCTTTCTTCTGAGTCTGATCACCATCGGATCGGGAACGCTGCTGTATTTCTTTCTAAAACCTTCCGAAAGCCTGCTGAAAAAAGTAAGTACTTTCGACCGGCTTTCTCCGCAATCGCTCATCATGGGCATATCCCGGGGATTTGCGCTCGCGGGAAAAGGATGGACGGGTTTTTTCCAAAACGGGTATTTGCGCTATTACCTGATCACCATTCTTGGTTTTCTTTCACTTTTGCTGGCCTACCGCTTGTTTATAGGAGTAGACTTGCTGATCAATACGGACGTAATGACCGAAGTCACCTTCTACGAGGCGGTGGTTTTACTGGTCATGGCCGTCGCCATACTATTTACGGTTTTCTCCAAATCCAGGCTGGCAGCCGTCGCTTCGCTGGGAGTGGTAGGGTATTCTTTTTGCCTGATTTTCCTGTTCTATTCAGCACCGGATTTGGCCATGACTCAATTTTCCATCGATACCCTGACGGTCATTTTATTTGTGTTGGTCCTTTATAACCTGCCCAAATACCTAAAGCTATCCGATACCCGGGTACGGATTCGGGATGGATTATTGTCACTCATCTTTGGTGCCCTGATTAGTATATTGGCTTTGGAAGTGATGAGTGAATCCCTAAGTAAGGAAACGAGTGAATATTACGCAGAAAACGCCTACATTCTGGGCAAGGGTAAAAATGTAGTAAACGTCATACTGGTCGATTTCAGGGGATTTGATACCATGGTGGAAATCACCGTTTTGGCCATTGCCGCAATCGGCGTTTTTGGCCTGTTGAAATTACACCTTAGAAGTACCGAAAAAGAATAACCTATGAAGACAATCATATTCAAATCTGCTTCCGTCTACCTGCTTCCGCTGTTATTACTCTTTTCAGTATTTATTCTGCTTAGGGGCCATTATCTTCCAGGGGGTGGATTTGTTGGCGGGTTGATGGCTTCCATTGCTTTTGTGATCCATTCCTTTGCCAACGGAGTCGAAAACACGAAAAATATCGTAAAATTCCATCCCGGATTTTTGATGCCGGTTGGTTTGGCACTGGCCCTGCTGGCAGGCAGTCTGCCTTTATTTACAGGCGAAACCTTTATGACCGGACTGTGGATGGATCAGCCCGTTCCGGTTATCGGTACGGTCGGTACTGCCTTGTTTTTTGACACAGGCGTGTATCTGGTAGTGATCGGGGTCACCCTCACCATTATTTTCACCATATCTGAAGGGCTTTAAGTATGGAACTATTATTGGTAATTATCATAGGTTTATTATATGCCGCAGGTATCTACATGATGCTGAGGCGCAGCCTGGTTAAATTAATTATTGGGTTGATTTTGCTTGGTAACGGTGCCAACTTACTCATCTTTTTACTGGGAAAGATCGTGAAGGGAAAGCCCCCTATCATAGGCCCAAACGAGAAGATGTTGGGTGAAATCTATGCAGACCCGGTACCTCAGGCACTCATTCTAACGGCTATTGTTATCAGTTTTGGCCTGCAGGCTTTTGCCATTATATTGATAAAAAGGGCCTATAAAGTAGTAAAAACAGACGATCTGGACGAAATGTACGCAACCGACGAAGATTTATGAGCAACCCCTATATTGTTTTACCGGTCATTTTCCAGCTTTTTGTTGCCGTAACATTGATGTTTTCCTGGACCAACAAAAACCTGCAAAAGCTGATTTCTGTTGTTGGGTCTCTTATTGCCCTACTGATCAGTATTTTGCTTTTGATAAAAGTCAATCAGGAGGGGATCCAAACCATGCAGGCGGGCGGTTGGATCGCTCCTTTTGGGATCACCTTTGTAGCCGATACCTTTAGTGCCTTGTTGGTTTTACTCACCGCTATTTCCGGCCTTGCCGTAAGTGTGTTTTCCGTCGGCAGCATCCGCAATGCGCGGGTCAGATTCGGTTATTTCCCCATACTCCATTTATTGATCATGGGACTTAGTGGTGCTTTCCTGACAGGAGATATTTTTAATCTATATGTATGGTTTGAAATCATCATCATTTCATCCTTTGTACTGATCACCATTGGTGGGGAGAAGGCTCAGTTAGAAGGGGCGATCAAATACGTAGCCATGAATCTGTTGGCATCGGTAGTTTTTCTCACGGCAATTGCCATCCTCTATGGGCTGACCGGAAGTCTCAACATGGCCGATCTTTCCCTACAAGTGGCAAAGGTGGAAAACCGGGGCTTGGTTAACGTAACCGCTATCTTATTTCTGGTGGGTTTTGGAATCAAATCGGCCGTTTTCCCCCTCTATTTTTGGCTACCGGCATCCTATCACACGCCACCACCGGCTATATCGGCTATATTCGGTGGGTTGCTTACAAAAGTAGGAGTGTATGCCATGCTACGGGTGTTTACACTGATATTTGTCCCAGACACATTTCTTACCACGGTCATTACCGTTATGGCCATGTTGACTATTTTCTCGGGAGGAGTCGGTGCCTTGATGCAAAATAATATCCGAAAAGTATTCAGCTACCTGATCATCTGCCATATCGGATTTATGTTGGCCGGTCTTGGTATATACAGTACCCTTGCCCTTGCAGGAGCCGTATTTTATCTGGTTCATGACATTGTGGTTAAAACCAATTTATTCATGGTTAGCGGTTTGGTTTTCAAAATCAAGGGCACCTATTCCATGCGGCTACTGGGTGGCTTTTACAAAGAACAGCCACTGATGAGTCTCCTGATGGCTATTCCGTTGTTTTCGTTGGTTGGTATTCCTCCCCTATCGGGTTTCTGGGGGAAGCTCTTGCTCATCCAGGGTGCCATGAACTCGTCCAATATTTTATTGATTGGCTTCATACTATTGGGAAGTTTCCTTACCTTATTCATCATTGCCAAACTATGGTCGGAGGTGTTTTGGAAAGATCCACAGGTATTACCCAAGAAAGAGCACATCAAATATTTTGATGAGTTAAAACCCCTAAAAAAGCGAGCGATGCTGGCTTCGGTGGTTTTTCTATCCATCCTTTCTTTGGGAATAGGTTTCGGGGCGGAGTGGGTCATGCGGATAGCAATGACCGTCGCCGGGAATCTAATGGATCCGTCTGCCTATATACAAGCCGTTTTAGGAACTTAAATCGCACTAAAAATGATAAAAACCAGATTTCTCAGCAATCTTCTTCTTTCCTTTATCTGGCTGGCGGTCACGGGTACTTTTTCATTCGTGAATTTTGTATTTGGGTTTTTATTGAGTTTTTTCCTGCTGTGGCTGATATCCAGAAACAGTGGGGAAAACAAGTATTTTCACCGGGGACCCAAATTGATTGCTTTTATTTTCTTTTTCCTTTACGAGTTGATAAAGGCCAACCTTCAGGTAGCCTATGACGTGGTGACACCCAGCTATTATATGAAACCGGGGATTATCAAAATTCCCCTTTCGGCTAAGTCGGATTTAGAAATTACCCTATTGGCCAATTTGATTACCCTGACTCCCGGAACCCTCAGCCTGGACGTGTCAGATGACCGCAAAGTATTATACGTGCATGCGATGTACGTAAACGACAAGGAAGAATTTGTCGCCGGCATTAAAAATGGATTTGAACGGAAGTTATTAGAGATATTGAGATGAGTGTAAACGACTATTTATACCTGGTGATACTGCCCATTCTCGCTGCATCCACCATGTTGATATTTATCAGATTTATCATAGGCCCTACCCTTTCTGACCGGGTGGTTTCCCTTGACTTGCTACTGACTACCGGAATCGGGATCATTACCATTTACAGTATTCATACCAATCAGCCCGCATTTTTGGATATTGCGATGATCATGGCGCTGATTGCCTTTTTAGGTACCGTAGCCTTTTCCTATTATTTAGAAAAACGAGAAAAAAATGAGTGATTATTGGATCATAGGTTTGAGTTCCCTGGGTGCCTTGTTCATCCTTTTGGCGGCGATTGGCGTGATAAGAATGCCCGATCTTTACCTCAGAATTTCGGTTACTACCAAGGCTGCCACGCTGGGTATTGGTTTGCTGCTCATCGCAGCAGCCACCTATTTCAATGAGTTTGGGATTTCTTCACGCGTTGCCGCGATCATCCTTTTTATGCTGCTGACAGCTCCTGTGGGTGCGCACATGATTGGAAGAGCCTCCTATTTTACCGGTGTGAAATTATGGAAACATTCCAAAGTAGATGATCTCAAAGGAAAATACCATCCCAAAAGTCACGAATTGGCCAGTGACATGAAAACCGAAAAGGAAAATGAATCGAAGTAACTTATCCGTTGCCACACTCCTGTTCCTTTCCCTGGCATGCAGTCCCAGCGAAACAAAGGAAGAAGGAAATAAATCTCAAGATATGTCTGCTACTTATGTATTTCTTCTGGGAACCTATACAGACCTACCCGAACAAGGCATCCACCTGGCTAACTTCAGTCCTGAAAATGGTTTCGACGTCTTGGCTACCGCTTCCGAACCCGAAAACCCATCGTTTGTCATCGCTAACAAGGACCAAAATCTAATCTTTTCGGTAGAAGAAACCAGCGGTGCCGAGGGAGGAAACGTATCTAGCTTTCAGTTATCCGCTAATGATATTTCAATAATCAATACCGTATCCGCAGCCGGAAACAGCCCCTGCTACCTAAGCCTGGATCCTTCAGAAAAATTTCTGCTTGTAGGTAACTACTCGCAGGGAAACTTTTCGGTAATCCCCGTAGAAAGTAATGGAAACCTTAACCCGGCCGTTCAGGTAGTGCAGCATGAAGGAAGTAGCGTTAATCCTGGCCGACAACGGCAGCCGCACGTCCATTCGACCGTCTTTCATCCGAAGGACGGCAAACTGTTGGTGGCCGACCTGGGTACCGATGAAGTGGTGGTATATAACTTTGATTCCCAAAAGGAAAAACCTCTGGAAGAAACTCCTAATTTCAGATTGAAGGTCGCTCCCGGAGCCGGGCCCCGGCACATGGTCTTTAACGAAAGCGGAGACCGCTTGTATCTGGTGCATGAAATAACGGCCGAAATTGGGGTGTACCATTATGAAGAGGGCTCTATAAAACACCTGGAAACTCATTCTCTATTGCAGGAAGGATTTGAGGGAACCGTGGGGGCGGCTGAGGTTCGGCTAAGCCCCGACGGAAACCACTTGTATGTCTCCAACCGGGGAGATGCCAACGAAATTATTGGATTTGAAATAGGTAAGGATGGTGGTTTGCACCGTATTCAAACGCTTTCATCAGAAGGTAAAGCGCCACGTAACTTTAATATTACTCCAGATGGAGCTTATGTCCTGGTAGGCAACCAAAACTCCAATACCCTTCTTGCTTTTAAACGGGATGCAAAAAGCGGCTTATTATCCATTACCGACCATCAACTTGATATTCATAAACCCGTCTACATAAACTTCCTGCCGTAGATCCGTGATTCGGTCGGTATATTTTCGGGTATCAATTCTTTTACTTAATATTGTGGCCATTTCGGCATCGCCGATACGTTTTTTCCAAAAGTAAAAGCAAGAAAATGACTGCCACAACGGAGCAAAAATACCACTGTTTACTTAACAGGAGGGAAACAGAAAAGGCCATTGACCTGATCAAAACCATGTTTCCCGTCATGATGTCCGAACGGTTAAACCTATTCAAAATATCCTGTCCATTGGCCATAATGGATGGCACGGGTATCAACGATGACCTGAATGGTATCGAACGACCGGTAAAATTCCCTATCCGAAACCAGGCGGATGCCACCGCTGTGGTGGTCCAATCACTGGCGAAATGGAAACGGTGGCAGTTGGCTGAACTAGAGGCGGAAAATGGGGAAGGTATCCTGACAGATATGCGCGCCCTGAGACCGGATGAAGACTATTCGGCTTTGCATTCCCTTTATGTAGATCAGTGGGATTGGGAACAAAAGATCACTGATAAGGATCGCAATCTGGAATACCTCAAAGCGGTTGTGGAATCCATCTACAGTATATTCCAAGAGCTGGAGAAGTCAATAGCGGAATCGTTCCCTGTTATTCAACCCATTTTGCCTGAAAAAGTCACTTTTATACAAGCCGAAGAACTCCTGCAAAAGTACCCGGATTTATCCCCCAAAGAACGGGAATACCAGGCTTGCAAGGAGCACAAAGCTGTTTTTTTAATAGGCATTGGCGATGTACTTAGCAATGGGGAAAAACATGATGGAAGGGCACCTGACTACGATGATTGGAGTAGTTATAATTCTGAGGGCCATAAAGGATTGAACGGAGACATCCTGGTATGGAATCCAATGCTGGAAAATAGTTTTGAACTTTCTTCCATGGGAATCCGGGTAGATGCCGAGACCCTGGAAAGACAGTTGGAAATTTCAGGTCAGCAAGAAAGGAAGCAACTGTTTTTCCATAAAAAGCTTCTGAATGGGGAATTACCACAAAGCATCGGTGGGGGAATCGGTCAATCCCGGACATGTATGTTTCTTTTACGAAAAAAGCATATTGGAGAGGTCCAGTCAGGCATTTGGCCCGCAAAAGAGGTGGAAAACTGCAAAGAGCAAGGCATTGAATTAATGAAATAAGTCCTTTAAATAAGGATGTATATTACATTTTGTATCGAATTTGTATAAAATACCATTTTAAGAAATCTTTTATTTTCAGAAAATAATTTTACCCAACTGTTTTTTTTGCGAAAAGAATCACTACCTTTACTGCCATTAATACAATCAATTAATTACAATTATGAACACAGGAAAAGTAAAATTTTTTAATGAATCCAAAGGATTCGGTTTTATCATTGATGACGAATCATCTAAAGAGTATTTTGTGCATGTCTCTGGACTAATCGACGAAATCAGAGAAGACGATGATGTATCCTTCGATCTTAAAGAAGGAAGAAAAGGTCTGAATGCAGTGAATGTGAAGGTAGTTAACGCATAACATAACATTGACATCAGTAGTAGAAAGCAACCCGAACGGGTTGCTTTTTTGGTTTTAGAGCAATTTGCAGTTGTTTTCTTTTTATGTTCCTTCCAATACCATCCGTCCGGATCGAAGTTTTCCCCGTATGGTTTGATCTGCGCCATGGTCAATAACTAAATCCTCACTACTGGATCGATCCCCGATACTTAACCTGCCGCTCCCCACACTAAAATCAAAATTAAACCGGCTTAGGTCCGTGTTGGTGGTAACTTTCATGTAGCCTGAGGATGCCGAAAAATAGCTCTCTGCCCCTAGTCCACAATCCTCTGCTACCAACATTCCAGAAGAAAGAGAAATCTCACCCAAGGTAGCCACCCTGTTCAAATCTGCCTTACCGGAACTCATCTCCCCGGTGACCAGGCCATCTACATCAGCGATTTGTACCAGGCCACTGGAACCTTTAAACCTAACCGAACCCTTCATGCCTTCCAATGACCCCATTCCGGAAGATAATTCCAGATCCAGATTTCCCCGGATATCTTCCAGTTGAACCTTTCCGGAAGAAATTTTCACCTGAAGGTTGGGTGAATCCAAATCCTTTGCATCAATACTACCGGAGCTGCCCCTGAGTTTAATGTTTTCGTTCTGAACATGGTATACCTCCAGTTTTCCGGAAGAATTGTACATGTCCAGCTCCATTTCCCTTGGTCCCTTCAAACTAATAAACCCATCAACCTGACTGCCAAACAAAAATGAAAAATCCATTTCGGAATCAAAACTGACAATGAGTTCATCTCCTGACTGCTCGTAGTGGATGCCCTCTATACCCGCGTCCGTTGATTCCAGGAAGGCTGTTAAATACACCTTATCGGTATCGTCGCCTCCGGTATAGCTGATTTCCAAGGCTCCCCCCTGTACACGCACTTTGCGGATTCCTTCAAAAGACGTGTCTATGTCAGTTATCGTTTCTTTGGGCAAGGGATTGCAGCCAAAAGAAAGGATTAGCATGACAGCGACAGTAAACTGTATCTTAATTCGACTCATTGGAATCCCCTTTTTTCAGATCCGTACTCATAGACATTAATGATAGCGTTTCGTGGGCTACCTTTAGGTTATATTCGTATGCAAGACTCTTGTAGTTTACCAAATCAACTATTGTCCCAATAAAGCATAAGCCTACCGTCAATAGGTATAAAATCCCCAATCCAATTTGTCCAAGGATAAAGCGATGTAGACCCGCAAATCCAAAAAAACCGATCAGGGTCAAAATCAAAACCATCTGGCTATCTTTTCTCCGGGCCCGGTATACCTGCGAAAAAAGACTTGCTTGTTCGTCATTCATATCTTTTAAAAGTCCTTGAATGTACCCCAATTCCATGCCTTCCAATTCCGGAAGATGCTTTAATACGTTTGCCATAATTTTATTTGTTTTTTTATTAGTAGAAATAATTGAAACTGACGCCACAAAATCACCAGTAAGGCAAAACCTCCCAATGGATGCCAGCTCCAGGACGTGTGAATCGCTCCATGCATGAAATAATGTAGGGAGCGCCCCAATCCACAGCCCGGACACCAGCTCAGCCCCAGGTTTGCCAGTGGACATAGACCGTGGTGCTGTCCGTCGCCCATCCCGTAGAAGTACAAGCCAACTAGCGCGATGGTCCAAATGAGAAATTCTAAAATTCCGGTTGGTATGCGTTGCATATGCGGAAATATACGAATAGAATGCCAGGATTGAAAAGCCGGAATAGGCCAGCCAGAGGCCGTTGAAGAAAATGGAGCGTCCGTTTTCGTAGCATTTTACGGCCGATTTCGGACATTCTTGGAAACGAATGCAGACAATGTAAAAGGGACTACCGTAATGGTGGAAGTGCTATGGACACGGGAGCACCCATCGATTTTTCGGACTGGACGATAAATTGTCGGTATAAAAGCGAATACTGGGAAGGAGACGATCCCATACTGAATAATCCACTAGTGGATAAATTCCGAAATACCCAATCGGGAATCAGGGAGGTTTTTCGAAGTCCCAGCACCTGACTTATTTCCTCACCCAGATAAAAGGCTACGATTGCCTCCATAAATGGCGCTAATTCAGGCCGGATCAATTCCTGCTGATAAAAATGAAGAAGTGACTGTACCAGGCTTTTTCCAGCATGAGAGGATTTCAAATGCCGCTTTCGGATGAGCTTTTCCAGCTCGAATGCTTCTTTACTAGTATGAGGCAAAAAGGCAGGGTCTATACCCAGGTAATACCCTATCAGCCCCCAGTATTGGAGCAGACCCTCGCGATGTTCCTTGCTCACACGCACCCCACTGCGTTCCATCCCCCGGGAAACCAGCAAACTGAAGGTGAGGTTTGTGGCCAGCAGGTCTTCCTGATTGATCGGCATCCCCCATTCAGGATTCCAATCCCGAGCGTATTTCTCAATAAATAACCGTGAAAGGGCATGAATCAAACGTACCTTAGCCAACACCAATAATACCTTTTTTTCGCCCAAAAAAGCCTGAGGGCGGTAACACTCCAGTACAAACAAGGCGGTTTCAGACAGTCGCTTCCCGGGGTTGTCAAGGATCTTTTTGGATCTAACCAATACCTCTGCGCCATCTGCAAACGCATAGGTATAGGGTAATGAATAAAATCCGAGCAAGGACAATATTAAAGATGCGTTTTTTTCAAAGAAGTACTGGGTTCGCCGAATTTGTTGTGGATCAATCAATGGAGGAGGCAACACGAAAACGTTGAAAAAGTACTTCAACGAATCCGGAAAAGCAGGTGGGAGGTTCTCAGGAATGAAATCCCAGGAATTGATGACCGATACAAGCTGCGGGTCTTGGATAAGGTCCGCTGCAGCGGCATCCGCAGGTGCATCCTGCCTTTTTCTTAATTGATCCAGATTTCCACTGGTATACAAATCCACTTTATTCACAAAAATCTAACATGTATTTCGTAAATTGGTTTAAAATAAAATATTAACCCGCTTTTTAGTATGTGGTACCATTCAAACCGTTCAGAATATAAAACAAGTTTTAGTCTTTCTCTGCTATCCCTGTTGCTCATTTTCGGGCCTGCTGCCTTTGGTCAGGAGGCCAGCGATGTATTTTTGGTGGATGCTAAAAAAAATATTCTGGGATTTAAGGTCTTTTCCGCTTCCATAGAACAGGTAACCGATAGTAAGCGCTACGACAATCAACCAAAATTCATTAATGATTCGCAATTGGTTTTTTCATCCGAGGACGATACAGGTAATGTAGAAGCCATCTTATATAGCTGGGAAAAAAAGCAGTTTACCAACATGACCAGAACTCCTGATAAGAGCGAGTTTTCGCCTGATCTAACCAGTTGCGGGCAGTACATTTCAACCGTAACGGTAGAGGAGGACAGTAGCCAACGAGTCTGGCTCTATCCCATCAATTTTGGAGAGCCTGAACTCTTGTATGATGACATCCAGCCGGTAGGCTATTACGGATGGCATGAAGAAACGGCTGCATTGTTTGTTATAGGGGAGCCTAACCGTCTGGTTTTTCCTTACGGACGGGAAGACATTCATACCATTGCGCAAAACACCGGAAGAAGCATTCAAAAACGGCCGGGAACTGATGAAATTATCTTCCTGGACAAAAACAATAACATCGTAGTAGATGGAAAAACCACCTTCGAGTTGAAGGCCTTTCACACTGAAACAAGGGAAATTACAAGTTTGGGTCTGGCACTGGGGGGATCAGAAGATTTTTGTTGGGTAGATAAGAACAATATACTGATGGCCAGGGGAAAGGAATTATTCCTTCGAAAGGTAAATAAAGGAATCGAATGGGAGAAAGTAGGGACCTTTACGATCCCTGGTTACGGCGATATCAGCAGGCTTTCGATCAGTCCTGACACAAAAAAAATAGCAATAGTACTGGAACGGCATGACTAAACGGATATTAGTTATTTAATCAACGCCAAAGATCCAATTAAGTAATCTGTGGTTCACACTTTCTTTAGCAATAAATAAGGAACCATATAAGGCATTTAAGAGCATATAAGTTTTTTTCTGGCCCCTTCAATGGCCTTATATCCCTTAAATGGTAAAAAAAGAGAACCATATAGGTTATATAAGAACATATAAGTTTTTTTTGATCCTCAAACTATCTATGTGGATCTGTGTTATCTGTGGCGCCCGATTTTTTCCGAAATAAATAAAAAACCATATAAGGCATTTAAGAGCATATAAGATTTTCCTACCCCCTTCAATGGCCTTATATCCCTTATATGGTTAAAAAAAAGAGGACCATATAAGATATATAAGAACATATAAGTTTTTTTTGATCCTTAAATTATCTGTGCGAATCTGTGTAATCTGTGGTGAACACTTTTTTCAGCAATAAATAAGGAACCATATAAGGCATTTAAGAGCATATAAGATTTTCCCTGCCCCCTTCAATGCCCTTATATCCCTTATATGGTTAAAAAAAAGAGAACCATATAAGATATATAAGAACATATAAGTTTTACTGAGC
>NZ_WNKF01000007.1 GCF_010119225.1 Cyclobacterium roseum
CGAATATTCCGGAAAAATAGCCGCATAAAAAAGGCTGCCCTTTTCGGACAGCCTCAGACAGGGGGTGGTAAAAATACGTCATCGGTAGGGTGCTGACCTGACTCCAACCGTATTTCATCAACCGCCCCAGCACCCGCGGCAGTCTGTCGGAAGACGTAAACATCCGGCGTATTTAAATGCCCTTTTTCGTGATCCTTAGGCGCACGCTCCGAATCAGATTGCTTCGCTGGCGCTCGCAATGACGCGGTGTGCGCACTGGAAACGCCTCCCGTCACTGCGAGAATTAACATTTTAAAAAACGCAGAAATCGGGATGACGATGTATTTTCGTAGTAATTATATAATATTGAATATCAAATACTTATCAAATACGTCATCGGTAGGGTGCTGACCTAACCCCATTCGGATTTCGATTCCCGCGCTAGCACCCGTGGCAGTCTGTCGGAGTACGTAAACATCCGGCGTATTTAAATACCTTTTTTCGTGATCCTTACGCGCACGCTCCCGTTCAGATTGCTTCGCTGGCGCTCGCAATGACGCGGTGTGCGCACTGGAAACGCCTCCCGGCACTGCGAGAATTAGCTTTTTTTAAACGCAGAAATCGGGATGACGGTATTTGTTTTTAACTGTTTAAAAATCAAAGTGTTAAAAAAAATAAAGAGCGATATCAAATAACCTCCCCCCAGCCCCCTCCTGTTTTCAGGAGGGGGAGACAGGGGGTGGTAAAAATATGTCATCGGTAGGGTGCTGACCTGACTCCAACCGTATTTCATCAACCGCCCCAGCACCCGCGGCAGTCTGTCGGAAGACGTAAACGTCCGGCGTATTTAAATGCCCTTTTTCGTGATCCTTACGCGCACGCGCCGAATCAGATTGGTTCGCTGGGCTCGCAATGACGATCATAACGGTCACATTTGTACTTAATTACCGGGAACATACCTGTGGCGGATGCCCATAAAATATTCCAGGTTTTTTTCCGGTGGCTCCACTCCATCAGGAAGCGGTGATTGGGCAAACTGCTGGAAGTAAAGCAGGCAGGCATCTTTCCACCAGACAGCCTCTTTGGCCTGTATTTTCAAAAAAGACAGTACATGGGCATGTCTTTCCTCGTCCACATGGGACTGCAGGTTTTGCCAGGTGGCTACATTTTCCCGGGCCTCGTCCACGCCTTTTTGATACCGCAGGGCCATTTCATCCCAAAGGGTTCGTCCGCTTTTGAGTGGATGGTCCCAGCGAACATGGTGAAACCAGAGCAGGTATTTTTCCGGAATCTGCTGCAGATTGCCCCATTTTTCTTGAAGTTCGGGAGCATATTGTTCGAGGGCATTGCTGCCGGATGCGGTACGGTCAAAGCCTACGCCGTTTTCACTGGCCTTGTGGTAATAGGTGGCCGTCCAGTCATCTCTGTGCCGGTCCGTTACCCAGGGGCCGGGTCCATAATGGTGACTCCAGGCCATGATGTGGTGCAAACCCAGGGGTGTCATGTAATTGACGGCCATTTCATGCGATTGGAGCATCATTTTTTTGACCGGCTTAATAAATTCGGGGGCATTGGTAAAGGTGAGCCGCAGCCATTCATCGGCAATGGTTTCCGGTGATGTTTGCGGGTCCCAGGCCAATCTGCCATAGCCAAACCAGTTGGCCTGGTGGAAGTGATGGCCGGTCCAATTTCGGTCCGTTCCGATATTGGCCACCCCTGCCATGGCGGTAAGGGAATACCCGTGTAAACTGCCGTCGATCACCTTGCTTACGGTGGATCCCGGACCATTGACATACGTGTCGCTCTGCAATACCTCCGTGTAAAGGGAAGGCAAAAAAACATGGTGGGTGGCCTGGCCCAGATACTCCTGGGTGATCTGAAATTCCATCATAAGCGGTGTCTGGGGCATGGCACCGAAAAGGGGATGAAAAGGCTCCCTGGGCTGAAAATCAATGGCTCCGTTTTTGACCTGTACGATCACATTGTCTCTGAAGGACCCATCGTAAGGCTGAAATTCCTGATACGCCTGTTTGGCCCGGTCATCCGGAGTGTCTTCGCTGTAAACAAATGCCCGCCACATGACAATGCCTCCATGCGGTTTGAGGGCATCCGCCAGCAGGTTGGCCCCATCGGCCTGGCTCCGCTGGTAATTGTGTGGGCCGGGTTGCCCTTCTGAATCGGCTTTTACCAGGAATCCACCAAAATCCGGGATATACTGGTAGATCTCCTCCGCTTTCTTTTTCCACCATTCCTGCACTTCTGGGTCCAGGGGATCTGCGGTGGGCAGGCGGCCCAGTTCCATAGGGGCCGAAAACCTGGCCGTGAGGTACAGGGTAATGCCATAGGGCCGGAAAACATCGGCCAAAGCTGCCGCTTTTTCAAGGTATTCCGGGGTCAATACCAGTGCATTGGCATTGACATTGGTCACCACGGTTCCATTGATGCCAATGGAGGCATTGGCTCGGGCATAATCGTGGTATTGCTGGTCAATATGGTCCGGCAGGCGGTGCCAGTTCCAAATAGATGCTCCGGCATAACCCCTCTCCACGGTGCGGTTCAGGTTGTCCCAATGGTTCAGGATCCGGCGTTGGATTTTGGGCTCACTGTGGAAACCTGCTGCAGGAATGGATTGTCCAGCCTGCATTAACTGCAGCCATTTAAAAGTGCCGTACAGCAAACCGATATCGGTATCTGCAGCTATCCAGATGGCTCCTGCATCATTTTGAAGCAGGCGAAATCCCTCCCTACCCAGGCTTCCCTTGTCGGCCGGATCCCATCTCTGTGGACTGCGCTTGCTGATGATCAAGCGGGCGCTTTCTTCTTGATAATCAAATGCTAGCGGATGGTTTTCGTCAAAAAAACCATTGGCGGCCAGCTGCAATTCTTTTTTGAGGATAGCAAGGGTGGGCGAATCCCCTTCCACACGAATGGCCCCCATCAGGCGTTGGACTTTTTGTGGGGATTCCAGGGGATGGTATTGCAGCCATAGCTTATAACCATCCTTGGAAAATAGTGGGCTTATACCCTGTAGGAGCAGTGGGATAAGAAATGTCAATAGGCGTAGGTATGGGTTCATGTTTTTAAGGGGAAATTGGTTTGTTCAGCAATGTTCAAAAATACACATTTCTGGTAAATCAAGGCATTATAAGGCAAGGTTTCCAAAGATTAGCGATCGGAAGTTTCTTCCGGAGATCGATCCGAAACCTAACCTTCATTTCCAACTGATGAGGAATGGATACAGCCGGTCAGGTGTCATCTGCTCAACGTTTGTGGTTGATTGAATAGCCACCAAAATGGGACAGGTTTGCGGATTTTAGGAAATAATACACTATCCCGGATGGATTAAATCGGGGGGATGCCTGGGCCTTGAACACGTAAAAGGCGGAAGGTCTGATCTCACTTTTTAAATAAAAAAAGGAGAAAAGTTGTTATTTTATTATGAACGAGTAAATTTGTTACTCTATCCCTGTGGCTTACCTGGCGAAGCTGTAAAAGCACCTGGGGCCGGTTTCAATCCGTCGCTACTTTATTGGATTTTGTGTCCGGTTATTTGTTTTTCACTCCTTTATTATCGTTCCATTTACGGCTACTTCCTTTGCTGGATTCACTAATTACCTCCAAGACCAGGATTAAATTACTGGTTAAATTTTTCTCAAATACCGGCAACCGGGGTTATCTCAGAGGTCTGGCCGAAGAATTTAAAGAATCTACCAATTCGGTACGGGTGGAGTTAAACCGGCTTTCCGAAGCGGGCCTTTTGCACTGGCAAAACAACGGGAAGACCAAAAGCTACCAGGCCAATGAAGCCCACCCCTTGTATCAGGAGATTCGCAGCATTGTGAGCAAGTATCTGGGCTTCGATGACCTGATTGAGCAGGTGGTAAATAATTTGGGCAACGTAAAGAAAGCCATCATTCTGGGCGACTATGCCGAAGGGAAGGACAGTGGAACGATTGAGCTACTGCTTGTGGGCGAAGCGATCAATGCGGAATACCTGGCGTTTTTAATTCAAAAAACAGAGGAAAAGATCCAGCGAAAATTGCAAATAGAAATAAGAGAAACAATGCCCGTGGAAGCATTGTCCGGTTTGGTGGTTTTCGAAAAAGAAGGTCAGTGAAAGCAGAACCGGGAATTTTCCTTTCGGTGATCGTGCCGGTGTTTCAATCAGCCTCCAGTCTGAGAGAGTTGATCCGGAGGCTTCGGGAGGTAATGGTTGGGATCAGTTCTCAGGTAGAATTGATCCTGGTGGATGATCGCAGCCTGGACAGCAGTTGGGAGATCATCCGGGAAGCTGCTGCCAGGGAAGGTTTTATCAAAGGCATTCGGCTAAGCCGGAATTTCGGACAACACCAGGCCATTGCGGCCGGTTTGGATGCCGCAGTCGGCGAATGGACAGTGGTCATGGATGCCGACCTGCAGGATTTGCCGGAGGAAATTCCCCACCTGCTGAGTAAGGCCCAGCACGGTTACGATGTGGTTTTGGCCAGAAGGGTCCGAAGGAAGGATTCCTGGGGAAAGAAATGGGGGTCGAAACTATTTTACAAGGTATTCTCCTATATGAGTGGCTTGTCACACGATCCGGCCGTAGGAAACTTCGGGATATACCATAAGCGGGTGATCAATGAACTGGTTCAGATGAGGGAATCTTTCCGGTATTTTCCTGCCATGGTACATTGGCTGGGTTTCCGCCAGGGTACCTTTGACGTGGCTCATGGGAATTCAGTCAGCGGAGATTCCAATTACGTCTTCCGGACTAAATTTCACCTGGGATTGAATGCCTTATTGGCATTTTCGGATAAGCCCCTTCGTCTTACCGTGAAATTAGGTTTTTTAATTGCCTCTATTGGGTTTATATTTGCAATGGTCACCTTGATACGGTATTTCTCCGGAAGTATTGTCGTGCCAGGATATGCCAGCCTGATCGTATCCATTTGGGTATTGGCAGGCCTTATCCTGATGACCATGGGCCTGGTCGGGTTGTATGTGGGAAGGATCTTTGAAGGTGTCAAAAACCGGCCTTTATATGTCGTAGATCAACGAACCTGATATGATACAATTTTTACCCTTTGACTCCTCGCTTTTTGGCTACCGCGTAGGCAAACTTTCCCTGGAAAAGTCGCTGCCCGATTTGGCCCGTGTGCAATCCCAGGCAAACGATTACGAATTGGTATACGTGATGGGCAAACCCGGCCTGGTCAAAATGGGAGGTTGGCCGCCCATCAGCACCCGGGTAGACCTGGTAAAAGGCATCCGAAAGGCTGATCTGGAGTTGGAATCCGATGAATTGGATAAGGTCTGCATTAGTGAACAAGACCTGTCCGTCTCCCTCTCTGCTACCGATCAGCGCCAATTACGTAAACTGGTACTGAGCAGTGGACAATGGTCCCGATTCCGGCAGGATCCCCTTTTGGCCAATCAGGAATACGAGAAACTTTACAGCACCTGGTGGGAAACCATCACCAGGCAAAATCACCGGGTCATGGTGGCCAGAAAAGGCAAACGACTATTGGGATTTATTACCTTCCGCATGCTCAGGGGAAGGGCTTACGTAGACCTTTTCGCCGTGGAGGGGAAATCTCAGGGAAAAGGAATTGGAAGGAATTTGATGAACCGGGTTTTTCAGGAGGTGTACGCCAGAGGCCTGGTGCAAGTGGGGCTTTCTACCCAAAAGGCCAATGAACGGGCCATGGACTTTTACGGGCGCGCAGGCTTTCAGCCCATGAAGGAAACGCTGATTGCCCACTGGCGGCCGGGAAATCCTAAATGACACCGAATAATAGTTGATCGCTCAACCAAACACCAGGATTCAAGTAAAAGCCTATACCCCGGAACTTGCCGGAGACTGGGAGGAAGTGCTGCAAGGGGCACCCAATGCCACGCTTATGCACCAACGGTCTTTTCTGGCCTACCATGGGAACCGATTTCAGGATGCTTCGGTGCTTATTTATTCCAAAAACTGCCCGGTAGCAGTCTTTGCCGCGCATAGGGAAGAAAAGGAAGTGTATTCCCATCAAGGGCTCAGTTATGCAGGGCTGATCCATAAGCCCTGTTCATTTGATCAGGAATTGCAATGGTATCTTCAACTACTGCGATACTATGAGGAGCAGGGAATTAGCCAGCTCCGCATCAAGGCAACGCCTTCTTTTTATGGAGTCGGGTTTCAGGAATCCCTGTCCTATATCATGCAGTTGGCAAATGCCGAAACCAGCCAAATGGAATTGTCTCTAGCCATACCATTACCCCTTAAGGTCAGACACAAAGGTCGGAAGGCAACGATTCGCCAGGCATCAAAATCTGGATTGGAAATTCGGGAGGAGGCTGATGTGGGCTTGTTTTGGGATAAATTGCTGGTACCTAATTTGCAAAACCGTTATCAAAAAGCGCCCACCCACAGCAAGGATCAGATGCGTTATTTAAAGGCCCGGCACCCCGAAACTATCCGGCAATTTACGGTGTACAGGGAGGGAACTCCTCTGGCCGGTGCCACGGTTTACCTGACACCCAATTGTTTGCATACCCAATACCTGGCCACTAATGAGGAAGGCAGGAAGGCACATGCCCTGGATTGGCTGATCCATTACCTGTGCACTACACAGGCGAATGGAAGGAAGTACCTGGATTTTGGTCATTCCAATGAGTGTGGAGGAAAAAAAATCAACCGGCAACTTTTTCGCTGGAAGGAAAGTTTTGGTGCCCAAACCTTTGTACATGCCCACTACAGCCTGGCCCCTGCAGCCTGGCGACGGCTGGATCAAGTGTATGACTGGAAAAGTGGGCTAACAGATGCCTAAAAGGTCAGCCATTAGCCCGGAGAGAAGGCGGGAATTGCAGATTAAAAATGCCTGCTATGTCATTACGTGCTATAAAGACGAATTTCTATGCAAGGACCATCCAAATGGTCGATGTGATCGGGGTTTTTTCTCCCTTTTTTTGCAAGTATTGTATGGAATGGCTTTTGCAAAAAAATATGACTTGCCTTACAGAGTAGATTTTTCTAATGTGCAGTATGCCTACAGTGGGAATGAGAACAGCGATCCGATCAATTTTTGGGAAGCATTGATGGTACAGGGAAGTCCGTCTCCGGGATTTAATCCCATTATTAATCTTCGGTATGAAACGCATCCCTTGAGAATATGGAATCGCCATTTTATACGCTCGCTTCATCAAACGCTTCAATCGGAAATCCGGCTTCAGGATAAGTTACTCGAAAAAGTAGATGCCATAAAGCAAAGGTTCAAGGGATTTAAAATACTAGGTTTGCATGCGAGGCGTACCGATCATCCTACGGAAGTGCCCCCTGTTAGTGAGCGGGTACTGATAAATACAATTGAAAAAAGAATACCAGCCTTTGACCGCTTATTTGTAGCAACGGATGATGCAGCTTTTTTAGAAATGCTGAAAACCAAATTTCCGCAAAAAGTCCTGGCCCATGATTTTATTCGCTCGGCTAACCAAAAGGCTATACACGATCATGGCGGTAGCACAAATGGAATTCTTTTGGGAGAACAAGCCCTTTTGGATTGTCTTTCCCTATCCTTTTGCCAGGAGCTGATTCTTTCGCCATCCAACTTATCCTATGCGGCGCTGGTGTTTCAACCGGAAACTCCTTACACCCTGGCCGAAAGCGGTGCTGCGGCCTGGTCCCGACGAAAAACCTTGCTGGCCTATCGGTTAAACCAATGGGGAATCCGAAAGTGGTAATCCATGATTGATATCTACCCCTATAACGCATCCACTCCTGCCAACTGCCCCCGATGTGGAGCGGAAAGTAAGGATGCCGGCGAACTGTTTTTCCAGGGAACGCATGTGTTAGCTGAACAGAACTGCAGTGATTGCGGGCTTGACTTTTACGTGACGTTGCCGATCGGACATGCTGCCCTTTATCCCGTGGTTTGTGCCCGGGACGGAAGGTATGCCCGGTACAACCGGCAGGAAGGGTCCTGGATGGCCTTGCCCCTGATCCGCTCCTTTCAAAAAGACGCTGGCGCAGAGGTGGAAATAGCACTATTGCAGCCAAATCCCGGAGGAGAGCTGTTGCTAGTTAATTGCCTGGACAGTTGTTTCGGACATGTTTTTACCAAGCTCTGGAACGTGTATTTGCTTAAAAAACAATATCCCTTCAAAACCCTGGCGGTATTGCTGCCAGCTCGCTGCTGTTGGTTGATTACCGATTCGGAAGTAGAGATCTGGTCGGTGGACCTGCCGCTGGAGGAGTTGGGAAAAGGGGTTCAGGGGCTGGATGCCTGGGTAAAGGAACAATTTAAACGGTTTGCTTCCGTGGCATTGAGTGAAGTACCGGTACATCCCCCGCTGGAGGGATTGGATGTTGACGAAATACTGCAGGCCCGGCCATTTGACCTGGAGGATTTTGAAAAGTTACCCTTGCAGCTCACCTTTATCTGGCGCAGCGACAGGTTTTGGCTGAATAGCAGACTACTGGATTTGTTGTACAAGGCTTCCATCAAGTTTGGCTTCCAGTTCCTGGTTAGGGACATGATATGCTTCCGGCAGGTGCATTTGTTGGGAAGGCTTCGCAAGCGGATTCAAAATGCCCTACCGGAGGCTCGTTTTTTGGTGACAGGGCTGAATACAAGTGCTCGTTTTCCAAAAGGTTGGGAGGATGAGCGGGTACCGCATATCGTGGAGTCTGTAGAGCGAAGGTGGAATGAGATTTTCCGAACAAGTCAGGTGGTGATCGGAGTGCATGGATCCCATATGTTAATACCCACCGCCTTGGCAGCCGGTTTTGTAGAGATCCTGCCCCGGCACAAGGTGCCTCATCTGACGGAGGACATTGGCCAGCAGCATGGAGGGCGTCTGGGCCCTTTTCTGGGTAGGTTTGTGGATGAGTTTTCTTCTCCGAGGTTGGTTGCGCACCATGTGCTGAGTATGGTGAAGGGGTTTGGACGGGTTTATGGAGCGGATTGTATGGAAGTTCAGAAGAAGCAAAAAGCCATAGGGGTTGAAAGGGAAGCATTTAATTATTGGTAGATTAAGCACTGCTGTTAGGAGATAAGGAGTAATGAAAGTTTCCGAAAAAACCACCGCAATTTACGGGGCTTTACGGAAGCTACCTGTTAGCTGAGGTTTGAGTCCTTTATGTTCAATTACCAATATCCGCCAAGTAAAAAGTGATCCAAAAAATTAAGACCTTTCTAAAAAACGCATCGCCGATTTTTTTAATGGATCTTTACCGATCATTCCGGAAGAAAAAGAAGCTGGATATAGATGGCCTTAGTACTGAGGAAGTATTTTCAAAGATTTATAAAGAGAAGTATTGGGTGTATGGGGAAAGTGTCTCAGGAACAGGTTCAGACGTAAATCAGACCAATGTCATTATTCCTGAACTGGAAAGGTTATTTCATGAGTTGGAAGTGACATCGATTTTAGATGCTCCCTGTGGAGATTTCAACTGGATGAACCAGGTGAATCTGGATGGGATAAACTATTTGGGAATTGATATTGTGGAAGATCTGATACGCTTCAATAGGTCAAAATATTGGAATAAACGAGGTGTTAAATTCAAAACAGGAGATATTATTACAGGTGATTTACCAAGGGTTGATTTGATACTGTGTAGAGACTGCCTGGTTCATTTTTCCTTTGCAGATATCAAAAAAACCTTGGTTAATTTTAAAAAATCAGGATCAAAATACCTTTTGGCCACCAGTTTTTTTGATCGGAATAGCAACACAGACATTCCAACTGGATATTGGAGGCCTCTAAACTTGCAAAAACCACCCTTTAATTTCCCCCCACCCATCAAAATAATTAATGAAAAGTGTATGGAAGGAGGAGGAAAGCATAGGGATAAGATGCTTCTAGCGTGGGAATTAAAGAATCTGAATATCTAATTTGTAGCATATTCAAGGAAATTAAAGTTTAATCCTGCTGTCTTATTGCAAATCCCATTTCAAAATTGGTCGCCGACTAGGTATTTATTTTCAATTTGCTAAAAGTGAATTATTATTTATTCTACAAGTCGTATGTCCAATGGTTATAGGTAAAGGCCGTGATTAAAATTGATTTTACCCTTCTTTCAGTTAAAATGAATTTCCGACTTAAAATCAAGAATGAAACAAGGCATTACTAATACTATTTTTAAAATAAGGAGAAGTAAGCTATATCAAAGATTGAAATATTTTTATTTGAGTAGAAAGCCATTTTTAAGGTATTTTTTCAATAAATCAAAGAGAGACAATATTTTGGGAGAAAAGCCTGTTTTTATTTATAATCATATTCCTAAGTGTGGCGGGACAAGTTTTAATGTCATACTTAGTGATTTTTTTTCTGTAATTTATGATTACCCTCCTCATGAGTTAGAGTTTGAGTGCCATTTCGATTTTTTAGAAAGCCTTAAGGTGCATGAGAAAGAAGTACCCAATTATCTAGCGTTAAAACCTTTTCAAGCAATGTCAGGTCATTATTTTTATAATGAAATTTTTCTAAGCAGTAGGTTCAAAGGGATATACGATTGTCCCAGAGTTAAATTGATTTCATTTTTGAGGGATCCATTAACTCATCGCGTTTCTTTGTATTCCTTCGGAATAAAAAAGGGGCATTCTTATGTTAAAGGAATAGAATTGGAGGATTACATTTTACATGGCAATAACTATTATTCAAAAATATTAGAGTGTGATATCAATAATTACAAAGAGAGATTGGACAATTATTTTTTTATCGGAATAATGGAAGAATTTAATAGGTCAATTGAATTATTGTCTGAAAAATTGCGAATGAAAGTAAATAGATCAATTCCAAATATTAATAGATCAAATTCTGAAAAGTTTTATGGGATGCTATCAGAAGAAATAAAGCAAGAATTCAAGAGTTCAAATCATCTTGATTATTTAATATATGAATATTCATTAGAATTACTTAATAGATGATTTTTACTTTTATATTAATTTATTAAAATTGATATGATAATAAAAAGCATTACCATTCTAATATATAGATTCTTAACCGATAAAGTTGTAATTATTTAAAAAATCTGAACCAGTCCATTAGGCTAAGGCTCTTTCTGCATTTTTTTAAAAATTGGTAAAAACCAAAAAAGAAGGGCCAAAAACTTAAGAATGCGTTTAGTGACCCTTCATTGAAGGGATGAATTGACTTTTTTGGCCCAATTCCTGAATCAGATAAATAATTCTAAGTTTATATCCAATACCTCCGGGGCAGGGAAACCAATCTTAACCATATGTTCACCTGTGCATTAGGAAAATGAACTAAAATTTCTAGCTGAAGGCATAACAGCAATTCTATACTATGTTAAAAATACTAAGGTATTATTTTAGAAAGTTCAAGGGCGATATCCATGCCAATGAATACATTTACTACCCGAAGAATTTTTTATCGGATGCCGAGAATACCAATGATGTTTTTAATAAGATATATTTCAAAAATACCTGGGGGTCAACAGAGAGCTCATCGGGCAGGGGTTCGGAAATACAGCATACCAAAACCTTATTGAAAAAGCTTGACCGCTTGACCAAAGAGTTTGAAATTAAAAGTATGTTGGATGCGCCTTGCGGCGATTTTAATTGGATGAAACACCTGGATAAAACCAGGATTTCTTATATTGGAATGGATATAGTGGAAGACATAATTGATTCTTTGAATGCTAAGTATGCCCATAATTCCAAATTGCCTTTTCAAATCGGGGATATCATGGCCGGTGGATTGCCTCAGGTAGATTTGATATTTTGTCGTGATTGTTTGGTTCATTTTTCATTTGAAGATATCCATCAGTCCCTGTCAAACTTTAAGAAATCAGGTTCAAAGTATTTACTGACCACTTCCTATACAGACAGAGGGGTTAACCGTGCTATTCAAACAGGTGGCTGGAGGCCAATCAATCTCGAAAAGGAACCCTTTAACCTTCCTAAGCCACTCAAATTAATCCATGAAAATAATTTAGATTACCACGGTATGTATTTCGACAAATGTATGGCTTTGTGGAAATTGTCTGATATCAAAATTTAGTCTGAATTCCAATGTCCAAAGTCAGTGTAATAGAACCTTCCAAAGGCTGGAAGGTAGTAGATGTAGGAGAGTTATGGAGATACAAGGACCTGTTGTATTTTTTGACGGTCAGGGGTATCAAAGCCCGCTATGCCCAATCTGTATTGGGAGTTGGTTGGGCCATTATTCAACCTTTGTTTACCACCTTGGTATTTACAGTGGTATTTGGGGGCTTGGCCAAAGTGGATTCTGATGGCATGCCCTATATTCTATTTTCCTATTTGGCTTTGTGGCCATGGAATTATTTCTCAGGAACCCTTTCCGAATCCGCTAATAGCCTTGTCGCCAATGCGGGGATGATTACCAAAGTCTATTTTCCCCGGTTAATTCTACCTTTGGCTGCCATCTTTTCCAAACTCCTGGATTTCATCATATCCTTTATAGTGCTTCTGGGATTATTGATCTATTTTCAAGTCATGCCGGGATGGAACCTGGTATTTTTACCCTTGCTCTTGGTGCAGCTATTGATGGCTTCTTTGGGGATTGGAATGATACTTTCGGCTATGGCGGTACAATACAGGGATGTGAAATATGCCCTGACATTTGTGGTGCAGTTGTTACTTTATCTGGCTCCTGTGGTGTACAGTACCACTGCGGTACCTGATCAGTGGCAGTTTGTTTATTCCCTCAATCCCATGGTGGGGGTGGTTGAAGGCATCCGGGCTATGTTTCTTTCCAGGCCCATGCCTTGGGAATGGATTTGGCCAGGGGCAATTGTGGCTATGGCAGTTTTTGTTTTTGGCTTGTTTTATTTCCGCCGAATGGAGAAGGTTTTTGCGGATGTGGCTTAACTCGACCGATGAAGATTACATTTTAAATTATTGATAAAGTGTCAGATACCATAATCAAAGTAGAAAACATCTCCAAGCGCTACCGTATTGGCCTGCAGGAAAAAAAGGCGGATACTTTTGCCCAGCAGATGGTAAATGTACTAAAATACCCTATTGACAACTTTAGAAAGATCAAGAACCTAGGTAAGTTTCAGGGAGAAGAGGAGGAAGGGGTACATTGGGCTCTGAAAGATGTGAGTTTTGAAGTAAAGCAGGGGGAAGTTTTGGGAATTATCGGAAAAAACGGAGCTGGTAAATCTACTTTGCTAAAGATTCTATCCAAAATCACAGAGCCCACTTCAGGCCGGATTGAAATGTACGGAAGGGTAGCAGCCTTGCTGGAAGTAGGTACAGGATTTCATCCCGAACTGACAGGGAGGGAAAACATCTATATGAATGGGACCATTCTCGGGATGACCAAAAGGGAAATCGACCGCAAGCTTGATGAAATCATTGATTTCTCTGGCGTAGGGAAATATATAGATACTCCGGTTAAGTTTTATTCCTCCGGCATGCGCGTACGGTTGGGTTTCTCAGTAGCGGCTCATTTGGAACCTGAGATATTGATTATTGATGAGGTATTATCTGTTGGAGATTTCGAATTTCAGCAAAAATGTCTAGGTAAGATGGGGGAGGTCAGTAAATATGAGGGAAGAACTGTTTTATTTGTAAGTCATAATATGAGTGCAGTCAAAGAACTTTGTTCAAATTCTTTAGTTCTTAAAAACGGGAATTTTCAAAAAATTGGAAAAACCTCTGAAGTCTTGCATCTTTATTTAGGTAAAACGAGTGAAAAAAAATTCAATAGAATTATAGATAATCAAAATTATGAAGTAATTGTTAATATGGCATATATTGAAAATTCTAAAGAAGATTTGGACGGTTATGTAACTTTATTTATCCAATTACTAAGCAATTTAGAAACATCGGTAGCACTTGATATTAGGGTGAAAACCTCTGATTTGCAAATACCTGTTGGATTTGGTTCTATGGGAACATTCGATCATTTTGATCAACTTAAATTAAATAAAGGTAAAAATAATTTTGAATTTAATATAAATACAAAAACAATTGCTGTTGGTGAGTATTTATTAAGTATAGATATTACAAAACCTTTTGTTAAGTTTTATGATAGGTGTGAAGATTGCATATCGTTTGAAATTTTAAAACCTACTTCCAAACAAAAGGATTTATTACTATCATGGAATTATGGGGCATATGTGATTGAAATAACTTCAAATGTTTAAAATTTTCAAAAAAAATAAGAAATATGTGAATCCTGATCCTCTTGAATTTGTAAAGGGACTTGACTTAGATATAATTTTTGATGTTGGTGCCTATCAAGGTGGAATAGCAAATAAATTATTAAATTATTCAAGTAATGCTAGAGTTTTTGCGTTTGAGCCCTTTCCACCATCATTTGAAATATTGAAAAATAGGCTTGAAGAAAATAGTAGGTTTAAATGTTTTCAAATAGCTCTTTCAGATAAGGAAGGACAATTAGATTTTTATTCAAATAATTTTGCCGAAACAAATTCACTTTTACCCTCTAAAATTTTGGCTGATGATATTTCAAAACTCACAATGACTAAAGGAATAGTAAAAGTGGAGACTCTAACTATTGATAAGTTTTGTAAAACTCATCATTTAGATAAAATTGATTTTCTTAAAATTGATGTTCAAGGAAATACTTATCAGGTACTCCAAGGAGCTAAAGAATTATTAAAAAATAATAAAATAAAAGTAATTTTTGCCGAAGTGGAATTTTTGCCTATTTATCAAGGACAAAACTTATTTTCTGAAGTTGAAATATTTTTGCGTAGCTATGGATTTCATCTTTATGACATTTCTAATGTAAATAAAATTAATAATGGTAGAATGGGTTGGGCAGATGCTTTATTTATTCTTGAATAAATGATTACAAGTATTAAGAATATAATTAAAAGTAGAATGGGTTTAGATCCATATTTTAAAAAATCATATTCCCAATGTGGGGAAGATTTAATAATAGAATATGTATTTAAATTACGTGGTATATATTTTCCTCAATATTTAGATATCGGAGCTCATCATCCTAAATTTTTAAACAATACGGAATTGTTTTATCAGAAGGGTTGTAAGGGTATTAATATTGAGGCAAACCCACTCTTGCATAATGCTTTTGAGATTTATCGGCCAAAAGATATTAACCTGAATATTGGAATAAGTGATATAGAAGAGGAGTTGGATTTCTATATTATGTTAGATAATACTCTAAGTACCTTTTCAAAAGAAGAATACCATCAGCTAATCGCAAATGGGAAAAGGCTTGATAGAGTTTATAAAATTAAATTGACGACCATAACCAGTATTTTAAATCATTATTGTAATGGTATTTTTCCTGACTTTTTGAGTATCGATGTAGAGGGATTGGATTTTAAAATATTAAAATCAATTGACTTTGAAAAGTCTTCACCCAAAGTTATTTGTGTTGAAGCATCGGAGTATTCTCCAGAGGGGTCAGGAGCGAGAAGAAAAGAGTTGATTAAATTTTTAGGTGATAAAGGCTACTATGAATATGCAAATACCAACTTGAATGCCATTATGGTCAAGAAGGATTTTTGGTTTATCTAAATGGATTCGCTTTTGTTTTCAATTGTACTTCCAACCTACAACTCTGCAAGCACACTTTCCCTTGCGTTAGAAAGCATACTTGATCAGGACTATCAAAATTACGAAGTACTGGTTATGGATGGTAATTCGGAAGATAATACCGTTCAGATTGCAAATGATTACAAGGATCCTCGTATCAAAATTATAAGCGAATGCGACGACGGTATTTACGATGCCATGAATAAGGGTGTGGCTCTGGCGAAAGGAGAGTGGTTATATTTTTTAGGTAGTGACGACCAGCTCTATTCGAATGATGTTCTCGGAAAGGTGGTATCAGCATGTCGCTCTGAACTGGAGGTTGTATATGGAAATGTATACAGTACCCGGTTCAATGGCTTGTATGACGGCTTGTTTGATGTGAATAAAATTTTAAAGCGAAATATCTGTCACCAGGCTATATTTATTAAGAGGTCGCTGTTTAACCGGATTGGTAATTTTAATATTCACTACAAGTCAAAAGCCGACTGGGACCATAATATGCGTTGGTTTCTTTCACCTGGCATTCATTATCTTTTTATTAACGAAGTAATTGCAAACTATGCAGACGGAGGCTTCAGTTCCATATCCACAGATGTGCCTTTTGAGAAAGATAAAATGTTGAATTACCTTCGCTATTCTAAAAACACGTTAGTCCTCCGCAAGAAACTTTATCTGATAAAATTAGAGTTAATAAAACATTTGAAAAATCGAAATTCAAAACAAATATTTCGGCTGATGTATTATATTCCAGACATTCTACTGAAAATCAGTAGGTAATCAGGTTCCAATCCCAATTACAATATTCAGATCAGTAGTGTTCCGTATCTCCATAATAGTTCCATGTTACAATCATGCACTGTTCCTCCGGCAGAGAATGGATTCAATTCTGAACCAAACTTTTAATAATTTTGAAATAATCTTGTTGGATGATTTTTCTACTGATGGAAGCTGGGAAATTTTAAAGGAATTTGAATATCACCCTAAAGTAAGTCATTGTATTCGGAATAAATCCAATTCTGGAAGTCCCTTTAGGCAATGGAAAAAAGGAATTGATTTAGCTCAAAATGAATGGATTTGGATAGCGGAGAGTGATGATTTCTCCGACTTAAATTTTTTAAAAAATATCCTAAAATTTATAAAAGATAAGGATGTGGGTTTTCTTTATTGTCAGTCAAATGATGTTGATTTTAATGGGAGAATAATCGAAAATAGAATTCATTGGACTGATGATTTTAAACCAAATATTTGGACTGATAATTGGGTAATTCCTGGTAAGTATTTCATTGAAAAATATTTATGTTACAAAAATGTCATACCTAATGCAAGTGCTTGTCTTTTTAGAAAATCTTTAGTAAAAAAGCAATTTTGGGACGTCATATTAAATTTCTCTTTTTGCGGTGATTGGTATTTGTGGATTCTTATTCTTAAGGATGTGAATATTGGCTTTTTAAGCTTAAGCAATAATTACTTTAGAAATCATTCATCAGTTTCAAGAAATCATAATGATTTATCAAAAAAAAGAAAGAGAATTTATGAAGAATATTTAATTTTAATATTTATTAAAAGTAATTTTCAATTAAATAATTCAACATTTTTATCATTGCAAAAGAAGTGGTTTTCTTTATTTAGTTTTTTAGATATATTTTCTAAAAATGAATTATTCAACTTAAACATTTATAAAAATAGATTTTTGTTGATTTTGAATTTCACGAAATTTAAGATAGGTAGGCTTGTTGGAAAATTCTCTCAAAATCGAAGTTAATTTATAAATTTTCATAATTTTTTGAAAAAATTAAATATTTGCTTTTCTTCACCTTCTAAGGAGGCATATTCAGAAACATTCGTGCGAAATCTGCGGAATAGTATTGATGGGAATATTCATTTTTGTTATGGGGGATTTATACCATTTCATTCTGAAGACTCGGAATTGCAAAACCATTACAATGCCCCCTTGATATTTAAAGGGTTAGAAAAATTAGGCTATTTAAAGTGGTCCTTGGCCGAAAGAAATCTTATAAAATACTTAAAGAGGAAAAATATTGATTTAATTCTTGCTAATTATGGTCAGTCGGGAGCGGAAATGACTAAAGTGGCAAAAGAATTAGGAATACCAATGATAGTACATTTTCATGGTTATGATGCCAGTGTCAACGAAGTTATTCAAAAATACAAGGTCAAATATGTTTCCATGTTTGAATATGCAAGTGCCATCATAGTTGTTTCTGAAGAAATGAAAATTAATATTATTGGATTGGGGTGCATTCCTGATAAAATTCACTTGATCAGATATTCACCTGTGGAAAGATTTTTTGAAATTTCACCTGACTATAATTCAAATCAAGTCCTGGCAATAGGACGATTTGTGGAAAAAAAAGCTCCATACCTTTCCTTACTCGCTATGAAGGAAGTAGAAAAGATAAGACCGGATATTAAAATTAAATTTATTGGTGACGGGCCCTTATTGAATATTTGTAAAGATATTGCTGAAGGCTTGAATCTAAAATGTGTTGATTTTGCGGGTGTTTTAAGCCCTAATGAAATTGCTTTTGAAATGGGAATATCCTTTTGCTTTATCCAGCATAGTAAAACAGCATCAAATGGAAATAGAGAAGGAACTCCAGTTGCTATTCTAGAAGCGATGGCTTCAGGTATCCCTATTGTAAGTACATTCCATGCAGGTATTCCAGATATAATTCAAAATGGAATCAATGGTTATTTAGTTAAAGAAGGAGATATTGAAGGAATGGCAAAAGCCATAATCAAATTATATGATGATAGGGACCTAGCAAAGAGAATGGGTGAAGAAAACAAGAAATTTATTTTCAAATACCATTCTCAGGTACTTTACAAGGAAACTTGGAATAAATTGATAAATAAAATAATAATCAAAAACTGAAATGCCAATCTTTCACCACAATTTTTGAATGAAACAAGTTTCAGTAATTATTCCTGTATTTAACAACCAAAAAACCCTTGAAAGAGCTATATTTTCGGTGCTTAATGACCCATTGGTATCAGAGGTTATAATAGTTGATGACGGTTCAACAGATGGATCTTATACCTTATCTCAAGAACTTGCTGAAAAATTTCCAGCAGTGTGTTTACTCGCACATCGAAACCGAGAAAACAAGGGAGCGGCAGCATCACGTAATCTAGCCTTGACAAAAGCTAAATCTAACTGGATTCAATTTTTGGATGCTGACGATGAGCTGATTAATGGAAAGCTTGAAGGACAGATCAACTTGGTGTCTTCTGAGATAGCATTTGTAGTCGGTAACAGTGTTCATGTCTTCCCCGACGGGAGAGGACATAACAGGACATCTGATAAATATATTTGGAAAGGATTAATTCGAAGTAAATTGGGGGACACTTGTTCCAATCTTTGGAATAAGAAATACCTTTTGATGGTTGGTGGTTGGAATGAAAATCTAAGCAGCAGCCAAGAGTATGAATTGATGTTCAGGTTAGTAACTAGGCAACCTAATATAGTTTATGATAGGCGATATCTTACTTTAATCCATAAAACTGAAAATTCCATCAGCACAGATCCAAATAAAAAAATGCAAAGGATTAGTAATTGGCTTGATTTGAGGAATAGAATAAGAAGACACTTAATTGAAAATGGCCAATTCCATCTATACAATAAATGTTATTGGTCTGGAGCAGTTGGGATTTTTTGCGATCAAAATCAAATGGATTTCCCAATTACTGTAAATAAAGTGATGTACAAAATGTACAAAATTGAAATCTCAATAAAGAAGAATATTTATAATCTATTTAAGTTGAATGAATGATTAGAAATTATTTGAAAGATAGCCTTCTCCATATTCAATATTGGTTTTTTAAGGAATGTGTAAGGGTAATCAACCGGAAAGAATCTCTAAGAAGGACGCTGAAATACTATCTGCCTTACATGAAAACTAACATGGATTATTCTAAATCTCCCTTGATTTTGGGAATACCTTGGATAACCTTTGAGGCAATTGATTACCTAAAGGAATTAATCAAGCCCGAAATGAAAGTCTTTGAATTTGGAAGTGGTGGCTCTACAAAATTTTTTGTAACTAGGGTAAAAGAAATTCACAGCGTTGAACATGATGAACTTTGGTATAACCTTGTTGAAAAAGAAATAGGAGGTTTTCAAAATCTCAATTTGAGCTTGATAAAAGGAGAAGATAAACCAATCACCACAGCAGGTATTATCTCAGATGAAGACAATGATTTATTAGATTACTGGAAATATTCTAACTCCATTTCTGATTTTGAAGATCAATATTTTGATTTAATCCTGATAGATGGGAAGGCAAGGAATGCTTGCATAAAAAATTCAATCCCAAAATTAAAGAATGGAGGTTATTTAGTAGTTGACAATTCTCATAGAAAATCCTATTCTTATACCATATCATCGATTAGTAACTGGCAACTTTTCAGAAGTTTTGGTCCATCAGTGAATTCCAAACGATTCACACAAACCTCATTTTTTCAAAAGGCTGAGCATGGAATATAAACATCTATTAATTTCACGACTCAATGTCTTCTACAAAACGAAAATGGCAGGTAGAGGATTTGACCCTGATACATGGTTATTGGAAAGAGTGGGGATTTTTAAAAAGTTCTGTTTTCCGTCAATCCTCAACCAATCTAATAAAGATTTCTCTTGGTTTTTTTATATCGATTCTGAAACTCCTTTAAAAGTCAGAAATGATTTGGAAAAAACTTTTGAACCATATCCTTTTATTAAGTTGATATCCCATCACTACGAGAGTTTTAATATTACCAAATACCTTCAATGTGATATTCAACAATATTTGGGATCAGACTTTAAATACCTGATATCCAGTAGGGTAGATACAGATGATATGCTTCATAAGCACTTTATAAAGAATGTTCAAATACGATTTAATGATCAGAAATATGAAGCCATTAATTTTAATAAAGGATTGGTCTACCATATTCCTACAGGTGTTTCTTCAATAATGGTGCATCGATATAACGCTTTTTTATCTCTTATTGAAAAAAGAACTGGGGATGGTTTTAAAACTGTATTTTACAAACAACATACTGAATATAGAACTGACTCCTACAAGGTCGATATAAAAATTAAACAATCCATGTGGTGTGTATCTATTCATGGAATGAATGACAGCACAGGTTTTTATGGAAGGGTGATTAAGTTTAATAAGCCTGATTTTAAGCGGAATTTTGGCTTTCGATATCAAAAATTTCCATCTTTTGTAGAGGTTTTAAAATTTACAATTAGGTCTTATTCAAGAACATTAAAAAAAGTAGGAAATAAATTTTTAATGTATTTTAATTAAATATGTCACGAAGTATAAATTCCCAATTATTTTATTTTAAATGAAATTGAAACATAAAATAAATATTTTTTTATACAATCGAATATTGGATGCATTGAATTTTAATTCGTCTGTTGCAAAAGTTATAATAGGAAATAAATTTATCCGGAGAGACATTGTTTTCGATTTTGACAGAACCTTCGATTCGAATTTCCCTAAAAACAAGGAGTTTAAATTTATTCAAATAGGCGGGAATGACGGAGTAAGTTTTGATACCCTTTATTCTAAAGTAACAACAAGGAATTCAACCGGATTGATTTTGGAGCCGTCACCGAGATACTTTGAGAAACTAAAGTCAAACTATAAGCACTTCAAACCAATTCAATTGCTTCCCTACGCCGTCTTCGAGAAAGCCGGAACTTTGGAGCTATTTGAATTAAATGATATCGGGTTGAAGAACCATCCAGCATGGGCGGCGGGCATTGGGTCAGTGGATATCAACCATCTGACCAATTTAAATGTAAAATTAGATGAGATTGATAGGGTTGAGGTTGAAGGAATAAGATTCGATGATTTGTTAGCATCCCATCCGGAATTTTTGAGTGTAGATTATTTGCAATTAGGTACGGAAGGTTATGATTACCAGATTCTCAAAACCATAGATTTTCAAAAATTCAGTGCGAAAATGATAAAATTTGAATTTAAAAATCTATCCACAGATCAACAGAATGGCGCAATTTCTATTTTCAAGGATGATTATTTTTTATTCAGAGATGATTTGGATTTGGTATGTTTAAGTAAGAATTTAAAAATTAAATGTCGGATTTAAAGATCCTTATTATCCCTTCCTGGTACCCGACTCCTAATCAACCTTTGAAAGGATCATTTTTTCAGGAACAAGCACAATTTCTTCAGGGTAAAGAAGGGCTTAATTTGCAAGTACTTTTTGGGGAAAAGAAATCGTATCCTTTGCTCCGTTGGATTTGGGTTTTTATTCAATCTTGGTTGAAACCCGCTTGGCCGATTTCTACAGACAAAGTCCAACAAGGTCCAACAGCTTATGGGTTTGATTTTCCCGCAAACAGAAGAATTCCAGATAAACTGCAGATCAAATTGGAACAGCGGCTTTTTAAAAAAGCCTACCGTAGTCTAATTGGCTCAGGTTGGGAACCGGACTTGATTCATGCGCAAAGTGGTATGGATGCAGGCATTTACGCCCACCATATTAGTCAAAAGGCGAAAGTTCCGTTTGTGATATTGGAGCATCAGGTTTTTGTTTTTCACTACTATTCTAAAATGCGTTCTACCTTGATTATGGATGCATTTCAATCGGCTCAAAAAACTGCCGCGGTGAGTTGGGATGAGCGCCGGCAAGTGATGATGCATCAGCCTCAATGCAACCCTAAGGTGATCTGGAATTTGGTCGATGAAGATCAATATGTGATTGATTTAACTAAAAGAAGCAAGGAATTCACGGTCATTACACTTCTTAATTCACTTCCGACCAAAGGTTCAGAAGATTTTATGAAGGCCATGGCAATTGTGCTTCAATCTGATCCGGAGATCCGCTTTATCATGATTGGAAAAGGCGCGAATAGAAAATCACCTAACCCTCAGGAAAATCTGTTTGTTAGAAAAAGCAAAGAACTGAAAATTTTTGAAAATGGGGAATTTATTCCTTTTGTACCGAGAGATCAAATTTCTGATGTCTTTAACCAAGCCCATTTGTTTGTTTCACCTAGTATTCAAGAACCTCATGGAATTGCTGTAAGGGAAGCAATGATGTGTGGTTTGCCAATAGTCAGTTCCGCCAATGGGGGAGTAGAAGACAGTGTTAATTCCGAAACAGGATTGGTGGTTCCTGTAAAACGACCTAAAGAAATGGCTGCTGCCATTATCAATGTGAAAAAGAATTATTCAAATTATCACCCAGAACTGATTAGGGAATTGGCCATCAGTCAATGTGGTAAAAAGGCTTTTTTAAAATCTATGTTGGAATTCTACCAATTCGAAAATTAGCAAGGTGAAAGAAAAGCCTAAGTTAAGTGTCTGTATGATTGCCTATAATGTTGAAAAATACATTGGTGAGGCGATTGAGGGGGTGTTGAATCAAACGGCTGATTTTGAAATTGAATTGGTGATTTCCAATGATAACTCCCAAGACAAAACAGAGAAAGTTGTAGAAAAATGTATCCAGGAACATGTGAATGGTCATTGGATAAGATATAAGAGACAGGAAAAGAATTTAGGCTCTACACTGAACTACCTTTGGGTGTTGGAACATTGTCAGGGAGATTATATTGCAATCTGTGATGGAGATGATTATTGGACTGATTCACTTAAACTTCAAAAGCAGATCAATTTTTTGGAAAACACCAAGGAATTTATTGGCTCATTTCATAACCGGCATAAATGTGATGAAAAAGGAAATAGTCTTTCTACATCAATTCAGGAAAAGGAAAAAAGAAATTGGGATTTTGATGGATTAGTTTCGATTATGCCCGAAATTCCTTCAGCTTCCGTGGTATTTCGGAAGCCTTCAAACTTTGCCTTACCAAAGGAATTTAAGAAAGTGGTTATCAACGGGGATACCTTTCTATGGGTCTATGTTTTACAATTTGGGAATTTTTATTATGATGCGAGGATAGGTCCTTCAGTTTATAGGATTCACGCGCGCGGTCTATGGTCAACACAAAGTAGCTTTAAGAAATCAGAATTATCCTATAGCACCTATCTATTGTTGGATTCAGCTTTTCCGAATAGAAAAAGTGTCAAACTACAGCTTTTTCAAATCCGCTTTCATCTTTTCTATTATGCCCTAAAGGGAAAAAAATGGGGCAAATCATTAGGCTATTACTTTTCTAATTTAATGGGTTTGGTTACCTATCCTTCAGGGATAAAGGTCTTTCTTGAATTTCATAAATCACTCCTTTTCAAATAACAAATAGAGTGACTATTTCAATTGTAATTCCATATTACAACGATTTTGAGAGATTAATCCGTTTATTAGAGTCTTTGGAGGACCAATTATTAGACAAGAAAAATTGGGAAGCAGTTGTGGTTAACAATGACCCTGAAATACCATTGGTTTTGCCAAATGATTTTTCGCTAGGCTACCCGCTGCAATTACATGAAGAGAAAAGACCTGGTTCCTATGCGGCAAGGAATAAGGGTATTGCTGAAGCCAGAGGAAAAATTATTGCATTTACAGATTCTGATTGCCTACCCGACAAGGACTGGTTAAAAAATGCCTGGGAAATATTCGCCCAAGATTTAAAAAAAGAAATGGGTATTTTGACTGGGCCAATTCCTTTGTTTTTTAAAGACCCAAAGTGTTTGACTGATGCTGAGGTTTATGAAAAATATACGGGATTCACAACGGAAGCCTATGCCAAAGAAGGAAATGCCATCACAGCCAATTGGTTTTCTTATAAATCGGTTTTGGAGGAATTTGGATGTTTTAATGAAAAACTGAAATCTAACGGGGATTCCGAACTGTCCGGTAAAATTAGTCAAAAATATGAAATCGTTTACCGCGAAAACATCCTGGTCTGGCATCCTGCAAGGTACTACACTGAGGAATTGGTCAATAAATATCAAAGACTCTTAGGAGGTGCCTATACCAGAAGGTTTAAAGGAAAGAAAGCAGCATTCCGTAGGTTCTTTCTAGATTTCGTTGTGAGGCGTTACCGATTTGCCATAAAAAAATTATTTACTATCTCACCGAAAGAATCAATGGCCATCCTAAGGGTATGTCATTCCGTAAACAAAGGAGCTGTCCAAGAATATTTTAATTTGGTCAACGGAGGAGAGACGAAAAGGTAAAATATGAGATTGCTACAAGCCCTAAAAACAAATTTTTATAATTATTATACGCGGAAACACAGCCTGATCCCTAAACCCAAATTTGAAGAGATGCCTGTTCCCGAAATAGGATACAAATACTTGGAAAACGGGAAATTGCTATCCTCTAGAGAACAGCTATTAGCACTTCTTCCTCAAAACGGAGTAGTAGCTGAATTGGGAGTTAATCAAGGGGATTTCAGTAGGATGATTTTAGATGTCAATCTTCCTGATACATTACATCTTGTAGATGTTTGGCAAAGCGAGCGATATCCCAAAAAGCTTTTTTATGAAGTAAGCCAGAAATTCCAAACAGAAATTAAAAAAGGAAAAGTAGTGATCAATAAGGGTTTATCCACTGATGTAGTGGATCAATTTCCAGATCGGTATTTCGATTGGATTTATATTGATACGGTCCATACCTACAAGACAACCAAGCTAGAACTTGAGCAGTATAAAAATAAAATAAAAGAGGGAGGAATCATTGCCGGGCACGATTTTATTGTGGGGGAAATCGAAGTACCTTGGAAGTATGGAGTGATAGAAGCAGTGTATGAATTTTGTGTAGAGCATGATTGGGAAATACTTTACCTAACTATGGAAAGGAGCATTTCTCCTAGTTTTGCCATTAGACAAATTTCATGAGTGTGAAACCGCTGGTTTCCATTATTATCCCAGTATATAATAAAGCCTCATTCGTACGGGAATCGTTAGATTCGGCGTTGAAACAGACTTATCCTCACATTGAAATAATTACTGTAAATGACGGAAGCACTGATGATTCTTTGAGAATTTTGAAGGAATATGCCGTACGATTTCCTGATCGGATCAAACTGATTGGCTCGGAAAACCGAGGTGTATCTGCAGCTACCAATTTGGGAATTAAAGCGGCCAAAGGGGAGTACATCCAATTTCTGGATGCAGATGATATTCTTTCCCGCGATAAAATTGAGCGGCAGCTTAATTTGCTTCAAGGCTATGGTTATGAAGTGATGGCCTCCTGTGAGTGGAAAAACTTTAAAAAATCGATCGAAGAAACTAGTTTGGTCCCATACAATATTTTTAGGGATTTTGATTCTGGGTTAGCCGCTCTATTACGTTTTTGGAATCATCAGGAAATGATGGCTATCTCATCTTGGTTAACGCACAGGCATCTTATAGAAAAAGCTGGTCCTTGGGATGAGTCTTTGGTTATCAATCAGGACGGAGAGTTTTTTTGCAGGGTTTTGGCTCATGCAGGTGAAGTGGTGTATGAACCAGTAGGAAAAGTATTTTACAGACAACCCGGTCAGGAAAATGTCAGTCAGCAAAGGTCAGCCAAAGCTGCTCGCTCTTTGCTGGACTCATATATTAGTTATGAGAAGATTGTTTTGGCCGTTGAAGACTCGCACCGGGTGCGAATGGCACTAAAAAAGGTTTATCTGAAATTCTTGTATGACACTTTCCCTGAATACCCACTCTTATTGTCAGAAGCAAAAAACAGGATACAGCTACTTGGAGTAAAGCAACGAGTACTCATTGGTGGCCCAAAATTCCAGTTTATGTCCAAGTATCTGGGATTTGAAATAGCATTAAAACTTAAGCGCTTGATCAATTAATTTTAAATCAATCTCTGTTTGTTTTCCATTGTCATTCCACTCTTTAATAAAAAGAAATTTTTTTGCAGGGCGCTGGATTCTGTTTTTGAACAGCGTTTCAAAGAATTTGAAGTGATTGTGGTGGATGATGGATCCACAGATGGAGGAGGAGATTTGGTAGAGGAGCAGTATAAGGAAAGGGTAAAGTTGATTCGGCAGGATAATCAAGGGGTTTCCCTGGCAAGAAATAAGGGAATCCAAGTGGCAAAATTTGCCTATATCGCTTTTTTGGATGCAGACGACTACTGGCACCCTGATTATTTGGGATTTGTCGCAATGGTGATTGAAGAAAATCCTAATGTTGGGATTATTGGTTGTCATTATGATTCTTTTCAATTGGAAAAGAAGCCCAGGCTTACCTATTTCAGGCTGGAAAATTATTTTAAAGAGGCCGTTCACAACACAAGGTTCTTCACTTCAGCAACCTGTGTCAAAAAAGAATTTTTCGAAAATCAACCTGGTTTTGATTCAAATTTAAAACTGGGCGAAGATATAGATGTTTGGTTGAGGGCATCTTTATTTTTTGGAGATGGGATTTATATCGAAAATACCCTGGTGTATTATAGCCAGGAGGATTCATTGCGTGCAACTGGTAAATTCTATCCTTTAGATCAGACGCTGATTCCAAAAGTGTTGAACAAAAATTATTATATGAATTCAATAGCTGATTCCACTTGTTCACCAAAGACATTTATTAAGTTTCAGAGCAAATGGGTCTATTTGAATTTGTATCAGCATTATCTCAGCAATGATACTCGAATTGAGGAAGTTCTTTCCCGAATTCCAAGGAGGTATTTTTTAATTCATTTAATTTATTCTATGCCTGTTAGGGTTTTAAAGGCTGTTTTTTCCAGCAATCGCTTATCTACCTTATTTAGAATCTACATGAAGTTTTGTTTTCGGTACGTCTATTCCTGATATGAAGGTTATCAGGGTAGTATCTGAACTGGATTTTGGCGGAGTGGAACAAGTGCTTGCCAATTCTGTTCCCGAAATCGCAGGGAACAAAGAGATGGATATTTCCATTATCGTGTTGGGCAAAGGAGGGAAGGTAGCGCAGGAATTAATTCAGCAGGGGATAAAAGTCAACGTTTTGAATCAAAACCCACGTATTCCCAATATGGGTTTAATTTTGAAGCTTAAGCAGATTTTCCTTGAGTCCAATCCTGAGGTGGTACATAGTCAGGGGGCTGAAGCAAATTTTCACGGAATTCTGGCGGCTAGCTGGGCAGGAACTAAACGAATTGTAGGTGAGGAGATAGGCATTCCTAACCACCATTCTTATTGGAAATATATTTTTAAATGGGTGTATTCAAAAGCCCATGTCATAATTGGCATTTCGGAGGCTGTAAAATCTGCGATGGTTGGAATGGGAGAAGTTCACGAAGAAAAGGTGCAGGTCGTTTATAATCCAGTGAGCGAGGTAAAAAGAGACCGTTTGGAAGCTCCAAAGAATGAAAATGCAATGCATCCGACAGTATATGTAACGACGGGAAGGCTTGTTAAAATAAAGAATCTGGATACCCTATTAAAGGTATTCTCTAAATTGGTTAATGATAATCCTCAAAAATTGGTTGAACTATGGATTGTTGGAGATGGTCCTGAGAGGCAGCATTTAGAACAATTGGCATTTGATTTGGAAATAAACGACAAGGTTAAATTTTTTGGCTTCCAGGAGGATGTATATAGCGTTCTGAAGCAGGCAGATTATTTTGTGTTACCCTCGTTTAGCGAGGGGTCTTCGGTATCCTTGGTGGAGGCGATGGTTTCCGGTTTACCTTCCATTGTCACAGAAGTCGGTGGTGCCCCTGAAATTCTGGGTAGCAGTCAATCCGGTGTTTTGATTAATCCACGCAAATCCAGTTCTATTTTAGATGCCATGAACTATTTTCTGAATTTTTCTGAATCGGAAAAGATTGAGCTGGGGCAACGGGCAAAAATCGAGGCCCAAAGATTTTCAGTACAAAGCTACCTCAATCACCTTCTTCAAATTTACCAGTTTCCGGGTTGAGAAAGATTCGGGTACTACATTGCCTGGAAACCATTGCGTCCGGAGGGGTTGAACAGACCTTGCTTACCTTAATAAAAGGCTTAGATAAAAATAGGTTTGACCATAAAATTATTTGTACATGGCAAGGAGGACCAGTTGCAGAAGCTTTAAATAGTGAAGAGGTAGAAGTGATCGCTATAGGCTCATTTAAGTCTCCATTCGAGTTCAGAAAACTACGTAAAGTCGTCCAGATAGTTAAAAAATACAAACCAGATATTATTCACGGAGCCGTATTTGAGGGAATGACCATGGCTACCGTAGGTGGTTTTTTCGGGAAGGATCCGGTGATTATTTTAGAAGAGACATCTGATCCACAAAACCGGTCAGGAAAGGCAAATTGGCTCTTGCGGCAATACGCCAAATTTGCAGATGCATTTCAAGCGATTTCCCATGATGTGGGAGAATACCTAAAGAACGTCACAAAAATAGATCTCAATTTAGTTTATGTGATTCCCAATGGATTACCCATGCCTTCATTCGTTAGTGAAGAAGTGCTCCGAAAGACCAGGTTTTCGCTTTCCCTTGCGCCAGACGATGTAATCATTGGTTTTGTTGGAAGGCTATATGATGATCACAAACGAGTATCGGATTTAATAGATGCCATCTATCTTCTCAATATACCAAATGTAAAATTGCTAATTGTAGGAGAAGGAAAAGACAGGGAAGTATTGGAAAAACAAGTCGAAAATTTAAATCTTGAAAAAACGGTGGTTTTTTTAGGCTACCATTCTAAACCCGATTTATTTTATCAATTAATGGATATTTTTTGTATTCCTTCGAGTCGAGAAGGCTTTGGATTGGTAGCAGTAGAGGCGATGTTACATAAATTACCCGTAATTGCCACGGCAGTAGGGGGGTTAAAAGATATTGTGATTGATGGTAAAACCGGTTATTTGGTGAAACCCAAATCACATAAGGATCTCGCAGATAAGATTGATGAGTTAGTCCAAGATTCACATCTCAGGGTAACCTTTGGAGAAGCTGGTTATGTCAGGGCAAAAGAAAAATTCACAGCAGATCGCTATTGCCTGGAAGTTGAAAATCTGTATATCACCCTTTTAAAAAAGAAAGGCTTTCTGCATTAGGATCATATTATTGAAAATCCCTTCCGGGATTTTGATTTATTTTAAGGTATTTTGTTAGACATCATTTTAATAGTAGCTGGATTGATTGCCTTGGTGAATTCAAATTCCACGATGGCGAGAAAGTTTCGATTGCCCTATAAGTATGAAGTCCACCTCCATTATTTGTTGTTTTACCATCTTTTCTTCAGTGTTTTTTTTACCTGGTATATTTTGAATTTTGGGGGGGATTCCCAAGGGTATTGGCGATTGGGAATGCAGCAGGTCTTGGTTAGAGACCCCAACTGGATGAAATATTTTGGTACAAGTACTACTTTTATTTTGTGGTTATGTTATGTCCCAGCCAAAGTGATTGGGCTTAATTACATTACTGGAAATATATTATTCGGGTTTTTAGGCTTTATAGGTATCAGGTATATTTTTGTGATGGTAGCGGAATACTTTCCAACCAACCACAAAGTGCTCAATATCCCTTTGTTTCCATATGTTTTTTATTTTTTGAACCTCCATTTCTGGACCGCAGGGGTAGGAAAGGATGCGATCTGTTTTTGGGGTATTGCCTGGTTTCTCTTTGCCTTGCAAAAATACCAGTCTCGTTGGTGGGAAGCATTAATCGCCTTGTTTTTTGTATATATGGCAAGACCTCATATGGGGCAGGCCTTGATTGGCGGTGCCGCAATAGCCATTTTGCTTGGTAGTCACATGAGAATTCAATATAAGGTGGTGTTAGGGTTGATTGCTGCAGCAGGGACATTTTATCTATTAGGAAGTACAGCTGAATTTTTGAAAGTAGAAAAGTTGAGTCTGGAAAGTCTGACTGAAATGAGTGTGACAACGGCCCGGAATCTAAGCAGGGGTAATGTGGGATCAGCAGTGGATATATCCTCCTATTCCTTACCAATGAAGGCGTTTACCTATTTGTTTAGGCCTTTATTTTTGGATGCACACAACTTTGTGGCCTTATTCAGTTCTGTTGAAAATGCCCTTTACCTCTGGTTAAGCCTATTTATCTACCAAAATTGGAAACCTGAGGCCATCCGAGACATGCCGCTGTTTTTGAAGGCAGGAATTATTACGTTTATTCCGGTAACCCTCGCCTTTATGAATGCCTTAAGTAACCTGGGGGTCGTGATGCGCATGAAAAACATGACCATGATCTACTTTATGTTATTTTGCTTTTACCTGATTGTATACAACAAAAAGCAACGCTATCTGCGGGCCATGGACAGAAAGCGGTTTTTCGAGCGCAGGCAGGCAATTATTGAGCAGAAAAAGGCACTGTCCCAAAATGATTGAGGTGTCTCTATGAAAAAAATCCTTTTCCTTCCCAAATATCCCAGGAAAGGGGCCAGCAGCCGCTTAAGAACCTATCAATTTTTGCCCCTATGGGACGCCGCCGGAGTAAAGGTTACGGTCTCCCCATTTTTTACTTCTGCTTATCTCGATGCTATCTATTCCAATAAAAGACCGCCATACCTGCATGTCCTAGCTTGCTACTGGCGCAGGTTTAAAGTCTTGATGACAGCCGGAAGCTACGACCTGGTTTGTATCGAAAAGGAATTGTTTCCCTACCTTCCGGCCTTTCCCGAATGGCTGCTTTCCAGGCTTAAAGGGTATTGGGTGGATTATGATGATGCGGTATTTCACAATTACGACTTGGGGAAATACGGGCTAGCCTCTCGCCTGATACCAAAAAAAATTGACCGGGTAATGAAATGGGCTGCTGTCGTCACTGCAGGCAATGACTACCTGATGCAGCGGGCCCGGTTTGCCGGTGCGAAAAAGGTAATCCGGATTCCTACCGTGATTGATCCGAGACGTTATCAAACGAAAGAACATCGGGAAACCGCTGCCGTCACCATCGGCTGGATTGGTTCTCCCAGCACGCTTAAATACCTGGATGCCCTGCTCCCGGTATTGGAAAGTCTGAGCCAGGAATTGGATATAACCTTGCTCCTTATTAATGGGAGAAAACGACCTGCCTATAGCGGAAAACTACAAACCATCCCCTGGACCGAGGAAGGAGAAGCCCAGGCCTTGCTGCAAATGGATATCGGCATCATGCCCTTGCCGGACAATCCCTGGGAAAGGGGCAAATGTTCCTACAAGCTTATCCAATACATGGCCTGCGGACTGCCCGTGGTGGCCTCTCCGGTGGGAATGAATAAAGAGGTGGTGAGGCATGGCGTGAATGGCTTCCTGGCCCAAACCGATGCCGAATGGGTCGCTGCGCTTAGCCAATTGATTCAGGACTGGACACTTAGAAAGGCCTTTGGGGAAATGGGGCACCAACTGGTCATGGAAAAGTATACCCTGCAACAGAATTTTGAAAAAATGCAGCATCTGCTGAAAACCCTTGAAAGTGAAAGGCCTGAAAATGCTTGAAACATTGCCTGGCTATAGCTTAGAAAACCAGTCGGAGTCAGGCCGCTCTTTTCTATGAATATCCTTTTTATCTCCTGGGATTCCGATCAGACCAACTACCTGGAAAACCTGTTTATCCCCATTTTCGATGGAATACAGAAAAAAACAAGCTACCGTTTTCAAATCATGCAGTTTTCCTGGGCGGCACCACAAGAGGTGGAACGCCTCCGCCTGCTGGCTGAAAAAGCAGGCATTGGCTATTTTCATTTTTCGGTCTCACACCGGCCCAATGCCGCCCTGGGCTCCCTTTGGACGCTGATGCGTGGCAGTAGGGAAATCAAAAAACACCTTGAAAAAAACGAAATAGCCTGCCTGATGCCCCGGTCCACGCTGCCTGCCTGGATGGTGTTGAGACTGGGAGCCTGGCTAAAAAAGCGTTCCATTTCCGTCGTATTTGACGCGGATGGTTTTCCGATTCAGGAGCGGGTAGATTTTGCAGGACTAAACCCCAACGGTTTTTACCATCGCTGGCTCCGGCAGGTGGAGCGGCGGATGGTTCAGAACGCCCAGCGCGTCCTGACCCGCTCTGAAAAAGCAATCGTTGTCCACCAGGAGCGTACGGGTATTCGGCAGGTGGAAAAATTTTATCCGGTGATCAACGGTCGGGATCCGGAAATCTTTAAGCCGGATGCTGCAGGGCGAACCGCCATTCGTAATGAATTGGGAATTTCGGAAAGCACCTGCCTATGGTTGTACTCGGGCAGTTTGGGGCCACAATACCTGGTCCCCGAAATGCTTCAGCTCTTTTGGCTCGCTTATCAAAAAAATCCCGATAGCCGGTTTTTATTTTTGGTACGCAACAAGGATTTCCTGAAGGACAAGATTCCGGAACCCCTTAAGAAACGGGTTATGGTAAAAACGGTTCCCTTCGAATGCATTCCGGACTATTATGCGGCAGCAGATTTGGGCATCAGCCTGCGAAAAGCAGCTCCCAGCCTGTCAGGCCTGGCACCTATCAAAATCGGCGAATACTTACTCGCTGGTTTGCCGGTATTGCTTTCGCCTGGGATAGGCGATCTTTCCGATCAGTTGGCAACAGAGCCGGCCTGTTTTGTTTACCGGGCAAATCCCGGGGAATTCACCGATTGGCTGGAAAGCACTAGAAAACTGGCAAAAGCAGATATTCGAAAATTAGGAGAACGGTATTTTGGTCTGGAGCAAAGCGTAGCGGGCTATATCCGGGCACTGGAAAAGGTGTAGAGTTAATGAGCCCAAAGGATTTTTTCTTTATATTTCTACTCATAGGCCTGGTTTACCGTTGGATTGGCATTCGATCAAAGAACAAGCATTATACACGGCGGCAAAGGGCTTTTCTCTATGCCCTGTGGGTGTATCACCTGGGAATGGGGTACCTGTTTTACCGCTACCTACTCCACCACGGGGGGGACAGCCTGCGGTACTGGAACCTGCAAAGCATCCCGGTTGGAGAAGCAGATAGCTGGATGGCCCACTGGGGGGTTGGCACGGCATTTATTCAATGGGTTAATTTCCCCTTTTCCCATTGGCTGGGGCTGCATTTTCTGACGGGAACGGTGGGCTATGCGACGCTCTCCTTTTTCGGGTTTGTGCCCCTGTTGGAGTGGATGGGAAAGCGGCTGCAGCCTTTGGATGCTTCCCCGGTTATCATCGGAGGCTTCCTGTTGGTGTTTTTGCCCAATGTTCATTTCTGGACGGCTGGTGTTGGCAAGGAGGCGTTTCTATGGCTAGGCCTGGTACTAGTCATGGTGGGAACGCAAAATTTCCCCGCAGGATGGGGCTATTTGCTTTTGGGATTGTTACTTTCATTAATGGTCCGACCGATTCAAGGGCTTATATTGACCCTGTCGGTGGCAGGTATACTTCCCTTTCTACCGAGCCTTCGAAATTACCGAAGGTGGGTCATTCCCCTGGGGGCAGCCTTGATCGTTGGGATATTGGGCTACCGGTGGATCTTGGGTTCGCTGGAATATGGCTTTCACTTCGGATGGATAGGGGAGCTGCTGGATTGGCAACACCGCTACCTCGATTCCTTTGGCGGGAATAGCCGCCTGCCCATGGCCGATTATTCATTTCCTGAAAAATTAGCCGCCGTTTTTTTCAGACCCTATCCCTGGGAAGCGGAGGGTTTTTGGCCCTTGGCAGCTTCCCTGGAAAACAGCCTTTTTTTCCTCCTGTTAGTAGCCGGAAGCCTGGCACTACTTAAAAGAGGAATGAAGCGCAGCATTCCGTATTCCTATCGCATAGTCTTTTCCTATGGAATTTTACTTTCAATATTATTTGCCCTGGCTCTTAATAACCTGGGGGTAATCATGCGAATGAAAAGTATCTACACGGTTTTTATGAGTTGTTTTTTTTACGAGTGCATGACCCAAGGTAAATCCAGGCTCCGATGAATAAAGGCGGCTTTATCATATCCCTGGATTTCGAACTCCATTGGGGCCGGTTTGATAAAACGCCTTTGAAGGGTAACGAGGCTTATTACCACAAGGCGAGGGAGGTTGTTCCAAAATTGCTGGCGTTGTTTGCGGACTACAAGCTGGAAGTTACCTGGGCGACGGTGGGCATGTTGATGGCCGAGAACTTGGAGGAATGGGAATGGTTTAGTCCGGCGCTCAAGCCAGGGTTCAGCAGTCCGGAGTATTCGGCCTATGACTGGCTTAAGAATACCCGGGCAGACCACCACTGTCTGTTTGCTCCGGATCTGGTCCGGGAAATTATCCGGACACCCGGCCAAGAGCTGGGAAGTCATACCTTTGCCCATTACTATACCCGGGTACCCGGTCAACTGGCGGGGGAGTTTCGGGCTGATTTGCTTGCCGCCCGACACATTGCAGAAGAAAAATTCGGTACTGCACTTCGTTCCCTGGTCTTTCCCCGCAACCAGTACCATACGGAAGCCTTGCAGATTGCCGGAGCACTTGACTTTTGTGCGGTACGAACCAATCCCGGCGATTGGTTTTGGCAAGATCCGGAAAAGGAAGGTTGGTTTAAAAATGGAATCCGGGCCGCAGATTCCCTTTGGCCTCTTGGCAGTCGGACCTCCTTTCAGCCAGCTAATCCGAGTCCCGGATTTCCCAGTTTGGTTCCGGCATCTCGCTTTTTCAGGCCCTATCAGCAGCGGCTCTCCTGGCTAAACCGACTGAAAATCAACCGGGTAAAAGCAGAAATGGAAACGGCTGCCCAGAAGGGAGAAGTGTACCATCTATGGTGGCACCCACACAACCACGGCCAATATCCCGAGCAAAGCCTTCAGGAAGTAAAAATCATTCTGGATCATTTTTTAAGATGTCGGGAGTTGTATGGCATGCAGAGCTATTCCATTAGCGGTTATGCCGAAGATCAGCTTCCTCCTGGACGGGATTGATCCCGGCCCCTTCCTTCTGTCCCTTAGATTCCTACCTTTCCCCGAATCCTTCCCGGGAAATACCTTCCCCAAAAACGTACCGTAATTTCCAATAGCGGGCGAAACGCTATTTTCCATTCCCGTTTACGCATGCAGGCACGGGGTTGAAAGGCACTCCTTTGCCAGGCAGCGGCCAATCTACCGCAGGCTACCTAACTTTAGCTGCATAAAAAAACCTGAATAGTTGTCGGCTTGGTGTTTATGTGTTTATTTTGCCTTTGCTTAAATTAACTTCACCAATGAACCTGTCAGATTTTAAAAATAGCATCCAAATGGATACCCCTCCATCGGGTTTATCTGTATATTTGCAATCGCTGTGGTTGGATAAGAAGGGAGATTGGGACCGTGCCCACGGATTGATTGATTCCCTGGGGGGCGAAGATGCCGCCTCACTACATGCCTATTTGCATCGCAAGGAAGGAGACCTTTCCAATGCCGGTTATTGGTACCGTCGGGCGGGGAAAAATCCTGCTTCCAACAGCCTGGAGGAAGAATGGGAGCAATTGGCCCGTTATTTTTTAACCCAATAATAAAGGTAACCTATTTTACCTTTCGAACTGAAATTTTTGGTTCCCGCAAGGGGTCCAATTCCCGGGCGTTTTTGATTAACTAGATACATTATTCGTTTCAACATAAAAGAGACATGAAGGTAGCATTGATAGCCCATGATGGGAAAAAAGCAGATATGGTTCATTTCCTTAGCGGGTCCCGAAAAGAACTAGAAGGTGTTATTCTGGTGGCTACGGGTACCACCGGAACTCATATCGAAAAAGCGGGGTTTGAGGTGGAGAAATTGTTATCCGGGCCATTGGGCGGGGATGCTCAAATTGGGGCCATGGTGGCGCAGAAGGAACTGGACATGGTGATCTTTTTCAGAGACCCGCTGGGCAAACATCCCCATGAACCGGATGTGCAAATGCTGATGCGGATCTGTGATGTGCATAATGTGCCTCTTGCCACCAATTTGGCAGCAGCCGAATTGATGTTCCAACATTTGAAATAAGAAAAACGACTCAAACAACTACATGCTAGACCAACCTATATCCATTAAGAAAATTGGCGTACTTACTTCTGGCGGTGATGCGCCGGGAATGAATGCGGCCATTCGTGCCGTGGTCCGTGCCGGTTTTTATTATAAGCTGGAGGTTTTCGGAATATACCGGGGATACGAAGGAATGATCCATAACGATATCCGAAAGCTCGACAGCCATTCGATCGCCCATGTACTGGAAAGGGGCGGAACCTTCCTGAAATCTGCCAGAAGTGAGGAGTTTAAAACTGCCGAAGGTAGGAAAAAGGCCTATGAAAATCTAAAAAGTCATGGAATCGATGCCCTGGTGGTGATCGGGGGAGACGGTTCGCTGACCGGTGCACACCTGTTTTACAAAGAATTTGGCATACCGGCGGTAGGTTTGCCGGGAACCATTGATAACGACCTCTTTGGTACGGACCTTACCATTGGGTTCGACACGGCCTGCAATACGGCCATTGAAGCCATCGATAAAATCCGTGATACGGCCACTTCCCATGATCGACTGTTTTTTGTGGAAGTAATGGGTCGGGATGCAGGCTTTATTGCGATTAATGCGGGTATCGGAAGTGCTGCCGCTGCCATTCTGATCCCGGAGAAAAAATTTCCGGTTGAAAAATTGATCGACCGCCTCAAATTCAGGGAAAAAGCTAAAAAAGAAAGTAATGTGGTGATCGTTGCCGAAGGTGGTAAAAGTGGCGGGGCCCAGGAAATATCGCTGAAAGTAAAAAAAATCCTTCCCAGTTACGATATCAAGGTGACCATATTGGGCCATTTGCAGCGGGGAGGAGCCCCCTCTTCCTTTGATCGCATCCTGGCCAGTAAATTGGGAGTATCGGCAGTGGAAGGCCTGCTCCATGGTAAGTACGATGTGATGGTAGGAATCATCAATAACAAAATCGTGTTTACGCCCATCAAACGGGCCATCGTCGATGATAAAAAAGTAGACGAGGAGGATTTGCGGATTGCCGGGATCCTATCTACTTGATCGGATAGTAATTGCCATTTTGATAAGTTAGCAAGCCCCAAAACCCCGGGTCGGATCTCTTCCTTCCCGGTCAACTTGGTTTTGGATTTTTTTAGGGGGGATTCTCGTTAATTTCTCATTAATATTTTGCGTATATTCAAATAGGGGGTATTTTCATTGTCTTTTGCCTATAAAAAATTTCCATTTACTACTATTTTTGGACATATTGTAGTTTGATTGTCAATTATCTTTTTTCCAATACCTAAAACAAACCTATTTAATAACATGAAGAAAAACATTGAACGCCTTCAACAAAACTACCTGGACCAAGCGCGGGAAAAGGTCACCCATGCCAAAGCTCCGGCCTCTTTGGCGCAGGATTCCGAAAACGGGCGAAGGTCCTTTTTTAAAAAAGCAGCATTGGGAGGATTGAGCCTGGGGGGCATGATGATGCTTCCTACGGAGGACACCATAGCCCATACCACTTCTAAGGTCAATCGCCTTTCCAATCCCTCCGATTTGAAAATTACCGATATGCGCATTGCTCAATATGGTAATGTTCCGATATTGAAGATTTACACCAATCAAGGAATTCATGGGCTGGGAGATGTCCGGGATGGGGCAGACAAGCGCTATGCCCTGATGCTGAAAAGCAGAATTCTGGGTGAGAATCCCTGTAATGTGGAACGGATTTTTAAGCGGATTGAACAATTTGGATGGCATGGCCGGCAAGGCGGTGGTGTATCCGGGGTGGAAATGGCCCTTTGGGACCTGGCAGGTAAGGCCTATGGCGTACCGCTGTATCAGTTGATGGGAGGAAAATTCCGGGATAAAGTCCGGATCTATGTGGATACCCCCACCGTAAGCGATCCGGATGAATTTGCCAATAAAATGCAGGAACGGGTGGACATGGGCTTTACCATGCTGAAAATGGATATCGGCATTGGCTTGATCAAGGATGAAAAGGATACCCTGACCAATAAATCCCCCTGGGGACAGTTGCGGGGCTGGTCGGATCAGGATGTGATGAGTTATACCCAAACCCCCCATCAGTTTACCCATGTGCAGATTACCCAGAAAGGACTGGAAAGGATGGTAGAATATGCCGCAAAGGCAAGGGAAAAGGTAGGCTATGAAATCCCGCTGGCCATTGACCATTTTGGGCATATGGGGTACAATGAGATGATCAAACTGGCAGAGGCTTTTGAGCCCTATAACATCGCCTGGCTGGAAGACCTTATTCCCTGGCAAAATACCGAACAATGGAAAAGGATCACCGAAGCGATCACCACGCCTACCCTGACCGGAGAAGATACCTATCACAAAAAGAATTTCAAGGACCTGATTGAAACCCGGGCCGTGGACCTGGTTCACCCCGATCCTGGCAGCGCAGGAGGCTACCTGCAAACCAAAAAAATTGGAGATTATGCGGAGGAATATGGAATCGGCATGGCCCTGCATCATGCTGCCTCTCCCATTACTTTTATGGGTACCATCCATGCGGCCGCCGCTACCTATAATTTCATAGGCCTGGAGCACCATTCGGTGGATAATCCCTGGTGGGAAGATCTGGTAACCGGAATTGATAAACCCTTTGTAAAAGATGGGTATGTGGAAGTTCCGGAATCGCCCGGAATAGGGCTGGAACTGAATGAAGACGAGGTGAAGAAACGACTTCGGGAAGGAGAGCAGTTTTTTGCCCCTACCGATGACTGGAACGAAATTCGATCCTGGGACCGAACCTGGAGTTGAGTTCTCAAGAAACCCCTGGAAATTTATCCGGGGGTTTCTTTTACTTATTACCCGAATATTTTAACTTCGTTCAACCCCTTTAAATTACCATGAGCAAATCTAAAGACATCTTTTCCATCCTTCTTCAACTGGCAGTTGCGGGATTGGTCATCATTTTTACTGGGTACCTGTTACCGGGAATAGTGGTCACTGATTGGATCACCGGAGTCATTATTGCCGCATTGTTGGCATTGTTAAACCTTACCATCAAGCCTATTCTGATCTTTCTGACGATTCCCATTACCATCCTGACATTAGGTTTGTTTTTGTTGGTGATCAATGCGCTTTTAGTAATGCTCGCCGCTGCGTTGATTCAGGGATTTACAGTGGATAATTTTTGGTGGGCTCTTCTTTTTAGTTTGGTATTGTCTCTGGTCAATTCCATTTTGGGCATTTCGCTCGGAAATGGACTCAGAAAGTAGCGGCTGATCAATTGCTTATTAACCGATTGGATTAAGGTTGCTCCGGCAGCCGGAAGGGCACGGATCGGTCCTCTTTTCGGCGGTAATAGACCGGTTCCTGGTTTTCTTCGGTCAGGGCATGGGGAGCACGGTCACTTTTTGGCACATGGATAAGAAGCAGGTATTTCTCCTCTATAGTTTCAGAATCAGAAGCTAACGGCACTTCGTATACCTCGAATGTGATCGGAAAGGAGGGCTGACAATACTTTTCCACGGCCTCAGTAGCCATAAACATTTCCTCTTCCGGGTCTATGCCCAATACCTGTTTTCGGTCTGAAACGCCTACCACTACCGTTCCTCCTTCCGTGTTGGCAAAAGACAAAAGTGTTTTAGCAATTTTTCGCTGGCTGCTCAGGCTTTGCTTATAATCCAGGTGCAAACCCTCCGGTGTAGTGAGTAAGTTTTTGATCCATTCACTATTCTTTTTGGGAGAAAACATTTTTTTAAAAGGTAAAAGATGGTAAATTATTGAAGAGTTAATATGAGCAATATTAATTTTTTATTTAATTGTAATCAAAACCAGCAATAATCATTTCACAAATCCAGCTTATAATCCAATGAACTATCCAAATGAAGGCTTTTTGCCTGAAACCATTGCAAAACTACGCAAAGAACTTGAAGCTGCCGGGAAGAATTATAAAATCGTGGCAGGGGAGGATAATTCCGATGAATATGTGAATTTTTATTTTGTCGGAAAATTTGAAGGTAAAGACGTCATCTATGATGCCGTCTTGTATACGCTTCGACTACATTACCAGAGTGAGATCTACGAATTGGCAGAGCACGAGGCAGCTAAAAAATTCCCTGACTACCACGGCATCAGTTACGAAGAAGACGAAAACGGAAACCTCAAACCACTGAAGGCAGAAGAGGAAGAGGTGGGTTGGTTTATCACGGAACTTATCATGGACATGGAAGAGGAAGGAAGGGTGAAAGTGCAGGAGTTTGTAGATATTGATACGCATCACGACTATGGTATTGGCCTGGATGCTGCTTTAAACATAGAAACCATAGACGAACAGGTGATCCGGAAGTTTGTTTCCGACTTTAATAATGATTCCCTGGTTTTGGACGAAACCTTTTACGCATTCGAATCCGAAGAAGAGGATGGCTAAGTTCGGCCCTTTTTTCTGATAATTGCCAACAATTTTAGTTGCGATAAGTTTTGGAGGTATGTTAAAAGTAGCCTGGTCCTCGCTTTATGCCCATCCATTACCCGAAGGGCACCGATTTCCCATGGAAAAATACGAGTTACTTCCCGAGCAGTTGCTTTACGAGGGCACCCTTTCGGAAGCTAATTTCTTTAAACCTCAAAAAGCGGATGAGTACTGGGTGAGGGCAGTGCATGACGAACAGTACCTGCAAAAATTAAAAAGGCAGCAATTGAGTCGTTCAGAAATCCGGCGCACGGGATTTCCGCTTAGCGAGGCCCTGGTGGAACGCGAACTGCATATCATGCAGGGATCGGTGATGGCAGCTGATTTTGCGCTTCAATATGGCATTGCCATGAACACCGCCGGAGGTACCCATCATGCCTTTGCAGATAGAGGGGAAGGGTTCTGTTTGCTAAACGATATCGCTATTACCGCCCAATACCTGGTGGAGGGCAGGGGATTAAAAAGCGTGCTGGTGGTCGATTTAGACGTACACCAGGGAAACGGTACCGCTGCTTTGTTTGCCAATAACTCCAAGGTATTTACGTTCAGTATGCATGGGGAGCATAATTACCCCATGCACAAGGAAAAATCAGATCTGGACATTCCCCTAAAAGACCATACGGATGACAAGACTTACCTGGAAATATTGGGAAAGAATTTGCCGGAGTTAATGGACCGGGTTGCTCCCGAATTTCTGATTTATCAGTCCGGGGTGGATGTCCTGGCCTCGGATAAGTTGGGCAGGTTGGGTTTGTCTCTCGGCGGATGCAAGGAGCGGGACAGGATGGTCCTGGAATCGGCCAAAAAGAACTGCGTGCCAGTGATGTGTTGCATGGGAGGGGGCTATTCCAAAAAAATCAATGACATCATAGAGGCGCATGCCAATACCTATCGATTGGCACAGGAACTGTTTTTCTAAATATAAAAATAAGAGTGATGCGCAGAGAAAAAGTAAGAAAATACTGGTTGATGCATGCCGTGGGCGGCTTGTTGTTGACCGGATTGGGGCTTAGCCTGTTTGGAGAAGCACTGATCAGGAAATGGGAGAACGCAGCTTTTTGGGACTGGGTAATATGGGGTACGTTGGCCCTGCTGGTGTTCAATGCGGGCATTTCGCTGGTGGGACAGGCGGTGATATACCGGGTGAAAATGGATAACCTTGCGGATCGCAACTAATTATCTATCGCGGATATTTAACATTAATTAAGCGGGCAGAATTTGTAAAAGGTTTAGAATCCTTATATTTGCCCCGAATACTATAAAAATCCGTAAGAAGTGAGAAAAATAACAACGATCATTAGTGCAATAGTAATGGCGGGCATGCTTGCAGTATCCTGTAATTCCACTACCCCAGGGGAAGAAATAAGTAATATTGCAGACGAAGTAAACATTGCTGATTTAAAAGTGGCTTATATTGTCACGGACAGCGTTATCAACAACTTTACCTATTTTAAAGAAAAATCCGCTGAAATCGCTGAAAAAGGCAAAAAATACGAAGGTGAATTGACCAACCGTGCCAGGGGATTTGAGCAGGAAGTGCAGAACTTTCAGAGCTCGGCCTCTTCGATGACCATCAATCAGGCCAGGGCAAAAGAAGAAGAGTTGGTTACTAAGGAGCGGAATTTGGTGGCCTTCCGTGAAAATATCATGCAGGAGTTGTCTGCCGATGAGACCAAACTGTACAATGACGTTTACGACATGATTCAGGAATACCTGGATACTTATGCAGTAGAAAACGATCTGGAAATGATCCTTTCCTACACCCGTGGTGGGGGCGTTTGGTATGCCAATAAAACCCTGGACATCACCGATTCGGTCGTCAAGGGAATTAACGAAGATTACCAAAACGGTGAGGAAACGGAAGCGACCGAACCAGCGGCCTCCGAATCGACTGAATCAGAGGAAGAATAATGGCCAATTAATTAGGCATCAGGAGCCCGGGTTTTCCGGGCTTTTTTGTTTCTATTCATTCCAGTTGCTAATCAATGCCTGGTTTACTATCTTCCCTAAGCTTTTTATTATTAGTTTCTAAACAACGATTAAATTTAACATTTGGATCATGGAAATTACCAATTTTCTGAAACACCATTACCGACATTTTAATGCTGCTGCCTTGATTGATGCTGCAGACGCGTATAAAACCCATTTGGATGAAAACGGCAAGATGATGATCACCCTTGCCGGAGCCATGTCCACGGCGGAATTGGGTATTTCGCTGGCGGAAATGATTCGACAGGACAAGGTTCAGATCATTACCTGTACCGGAGCCAACCTGGAAGAAGACATCTTTAACCTGGTGGCACATGATTACTACGAACGAATTCCCCATTATCGGGATCTCTCTCCCCAACAGGAACAGGAACTGTTGGACCGGCACCTAAACCGGGTGACGGACACCTGCATCCCGGAAATGGAAGCCATGAGGAGGATCGAAAAGGTGATATTGCAGGAGTGGCAAGAGGCAGACCAAGCCGGAGAACAGCTTTTTCCCCATGAATTTTTTTACAAAGTATTGCTTTCCGGGAAGTTGGAAAAAGAGTATCAGATTGATCCGAAAAACAGTTGGCTATTGGAAGCAGCCAAGAAAAATCTCCCCATCATCGTACCGGGATGGGAAGATTCTACGTTGGGGAATATGTATGCAGGGCATTGCATTTCTGGGGATATCCAGGACGTTCACACTGTCAAAGGAGGCATACAGTACATGATGTATTTGGCAGATTGGTACACCGAAAACGCGAAAGAAGAAAGTAAAGTAGGTTTTTTCCAGATTGGTGGAGGCATAGCGGGTGATTTCCCCATTTGTGTGGTCCCCATGTTGCATCAAGACCTGCAACGAGACGGAGTTCCTTTGTGGGGGTATTTTTGTCAGATTTCCGACAGCACCACCTCCTTTGGCTCTTATTCCGGTGCGGTACCCAACGAAAAGATAACCTGGGGAAAATTGGGATTGGACACTCCGAAGTTTATCATTGAGTCGGACGCTACCATTGTCGCTCCCCTGGTATTTGCCATCGTTTTAGGCTATTAATCCAATAACCCGTGTATGGAATAATCATCATAATTTCAAGGACCATTGCCCTATCGGTGCTTGCTATTTGGATCACCTTGCCCGTTAAGGCCCAGGAGGATTCGGTCCGGTATGCGGTCTCCATGGCTTATGATGAACAGTTACCCCTGATCGGAACGGATGGGAATTTGTATTTCTCGCTGGCTTTTCACCCCCAAAATAATGGAGGAAACCAGGATCGGGGAGACATCTGGTTTGCCCGGGAGGAAGCAGACGGGTTTGGTAAATCGAGCCCCATGGCTTCCTTAAATACGCCTTATTTTGATTTGCTGATCGGTTTTCTTCACCCGGATACCGTGCTGGTGTATCATCAGAATCTGAATAGCCGGCAGGTAATGCAAGAGTATTATCGATCCGGAGAAGGTTGGGAACGAGGAGCTGAGCACCTGATTCCCGGATTTAGGTCTACGGGAAGTCACTTCAGTGCCAGACTCGATGCCGAAGGCAGCCTTATGATCCTATCTATGGACTCCTTTGGTTCGTATGGTAACGAAGACCTTTACCTGTCTTTTCGCCAGGGTGCCAGGACCTGGTCCCGGCCTCAAAATCTCGGAGGTACGGTAAATACGTACCGGCAGGAATTAAGCCCTTACCTTAGTGCCGATCGGCAAACCCTTTATTTTTCGACCAATGCCTTCGAGGGAAATAAATCCCTGGGAGTTTATACCAGCAAACGCATCGGAGAGGCATGGACGGAGTGGTCTGAACCTCGCCCATTGAATCTACCGGAAATGGAGGGTTGGGATCTTTATTTTTACCAGGATCCCTACCGTGACCGGTATTTTTTCACCAATACCCGGACCAGTGATGGGTATGGAAATATTCTTTGGGTAGGTGAATCCTCGGTTGAGGCATCCAACCTGGCCGCTCAAAAAGAAAGGTCAGTTCCTGAATTGGCCATTGAAACGCAGGATACCCTGGCCCCTTCCGCACCATCAGCGGATGGCATTGCGCCTCCGCCAGCACCTGAATGGGATCTTTCCCGACAATTGGAAAAGCTACAGCCGGGGGAATCACTGGTCTTGGAAAACCTGCTCTTTCAAAGAAGCTCGGTAGTGCTTGCAGGCGAGGACGCAGCGCAGGAGTTGACCAAGTTGGCGGCCTATTTGAAGGAACACCCGGAATATGTCATTTCGGTGGAAGGTCATACGGATAGCTATGGGAGTACCCGCTTGAAGGAAAGGCTGTCCCTAAACCGAGCCCGGAAGGTAAGAGACATGCTGCTTGAAAAAGGAGTTGCCTTCGAGCAAGTCAGGGTAAATGGCTGGGGAGGGAAAAAGCCCATCGCTTCCAATGATACGGCCGAGGGAAGGCGAAAAAACAGACGCGTGGAAATTATTCTTTTGAATTAACCCTAATCAACTTATGGAAACCTTAAAAACAGGCTCGCATTACATTTGGTCAATCGTTTTATTTGTTTTTGCGCTGACAGCTTCCTGCGGGCAGAAAGAAGCAGGAAACCAGGAGGAAACTGCGGCCTGGCCTGGTCATAAATCCTGGGAAATGGGGCCATTTGTCAAACAGAATGCCGCAAATCCGGTGCTTTTGCCGGGAGTACTGGAATTTGTTTGCCCGATTCTAGAAGAATCCGTGAAATGGGAGGAAAAAGACGTATTTAATCCCGCGGCAGTGGTTAAAGACGGTCAGATCAACTTGCTTTACCGGGCCGAAGATTTTCTGGGCAGCAATAACGGCACCTCCCGTATTGGCCTGGCCTTAAGTGAAGACGGTTTGAATTTTGAAAAGCTTTCCGAACCCGTTTTTTATCCGGAAAACGACAGCCTGAAGCACTTGGAATGGGATGGGGGAGTAGAGGATCCCCGCATCGTGGAAAGTGAAGACGGACAGTATATCATGACCTACACCAGTTATGACGGAGAGGTAGCCCGATTGATGCTGGCCACCTCACCCAATCTTAAGGACTGGACCAAATACGGAAGGGTACTGAAGGGTGATTTTAAAGACACCTGGAGCAAAGCAGGGGCGATCGTGGCGGCACGTGAAGGGGAGCGAATTATTGCTAAAAAAATCAATGGGCGCTATTGGATGTACTTTGGGGATACCGATCTTTTTTTGGCCCATTCGGAGGACTTGCTTCATTGGGACCCTTTGGAAACCAATGGGGCGTTGAAACCGGTAATGAAGCCCCGGCCCGGTTATTTTGACAGTCGCCTGGTAGAATCAGGGCCGTATGCCTTGCTTCGAAACGAAGGGATAGTGCTCCTTTATAATGGGATGAACCTGGAAGAGGGGCAAGAGCTGGATCCTTCCCTGCCGCCAGGGGCCTATTCTGCCGGTCAGGCCCTGTTTGATGGCGCGGATCCTTCCAAACTGATCGATCGTTCCGAAACTTATTTCATGACTCCGGAAGAACCTTATGAAATTGAAGGACAAGTAAATCTGGTTTGTTTCATTGAAGGAATGGTGCCCTATAATGGTAGCTGGTTTTTATATTACGGGACTGCCGATTCTAAGATCGCTGCGGCCGTTTATGAGGAAATAGGCATGCGCTAATGGGGCTAAAAAAAGGAACCCCGGCGTAACCTTTTCAGGTATGTACCGGGGTTCTGTTAATTGAGAGAATTAACAGTCTTTAAGAGGGCCGGATTAGTTTGGTCCACCGCCTCCCATGACGGCACCACCGGCACCACCATCGCCCTCTTTTAAATCTTCATTGGTCACGCCTCGTTTCTTCCTTCTGCCGCCATCCACACTTAGTTTTCCGATTCGGTAAGAGAAGTTTATTTTAAAATTCATGTTTCGCATACTGGTGACACTTTCTTGCATAATGGTAGGAGTCACCAACTCATTTCGGATTTTAAATTCGCTGGTAAAGAAGTTTTCTGCACCGAATCCGATACTTCCTCTTTTTTCAGCAAATTGCTTGTTTATGCTTAAGCTGTAGATACCAAAACCCCCGGATGAACCTTGTAATTGAACCCTTCGGCCCCGATAGAAGCTGAATGCCTGGATTTGCCAGTCATTTGGTAGGCTGTAATTTCCGAACAGCCTTCCGCTCAACACCAAACCTTCGTTTTGTGCAGCGAAAGCAGGGTCATCCAAGCCATTATCCAATTGGGCAAAATAGCTGTCTATGGATCCATTTAGCGAAAACTTACCTGAAATGTTGATGTTGGAGAACACGCTCAGGCCATATGCTCTTTCATTTCCTATGTTCTCGTAGGTGGTGAAGATCACATCGTCATCCTGAATGGTTCTTACCGGTTGGATGGATCCGGTGGTATTTCTCAGGTAGGTAGTGAAATTAAGCGATGTTCCTTTAATAAACGTGCTGTAGGATAGTTCGTAATTATCTGTAAGTTCCGGATCCAATAACGGGTTTCCCTGCGTGATTTGTTGGGGGTTGGCCGCTTCAATGTTTGGGTTCAGAAAATTCAGTGAAGGCCTCTGTATTCTTCGGTTATACGCCGCTTTTAACATGTTTCCATTTTCCAATTTTCTACCGAAGTTCATGTTTGGAACGAAGGTTCCGTAAGAAGGTATATCGGCAGGCAAATCAGAATCAAGAAAATCAGCCTCTATATTGGTGTATTCGTAGCGCATTCCTGCTTTGATGGTGTAGTGTTCCAGGAAGCCCAGTGTGTAGGATAAGTATCCTGCGGTTACATTCTGGTCGTAATTAAACTTATTGGAAAGGCTAATATCGTCCACTTCTTCAAATTCCCCATCGGCTCCTTCTGCCCGGAAATACGCAAAGTCACTGACGGCTTTCCGAAGAATGTTTTTCGCACCGTATTCCAAAATCTGGTTATCACCCGAGCCCATGGGGCTGACATAGTCCAATTGAACCGTAAATTCTTCGTTAAGGTTATCGTTGTCATTTTTTAACCGGCTTACTACCTGGTCAAACGACTCGTTATACAAACTGTTGATAAAATCATTGGTTCGATTGCTTCGGCTATACAAGCCAGACACACTAAATTCTTTCCCTTTTTTCTCAAAACTTTTGGTGTAATTATAGCTTACATCCACACTGTTGGAGAGATTATCTGTACGTACATCTCGCAGCAGCTCACTTACCAATACATCTTCCACATAGGTTTCGGTAGTCAGGTCATCCTGGTTCATTTTCATGTTTCTCAGACCAAAACTGACGGAAGTGGTCATGAAATTAAGTGGGTTGATTTCGTAATCCCATCCAAAATTATACCTTCCGAACATCATGTTGTTACGAGTATCGGCAGCTTGAAGTATCCGTCTGTCAGGTCCATCGGCGGACAGCAGCGTTTGCTCATTTTCAAACCCTCCCAGTATATTATATCCGGCACGACCAAATCCGCCCAGACTAAAGCCCATTTTTCCCTTCTTAAGGGCAGCATTCAATCCCACATTAGATCCTCTTATCCCGGCACTGGTATTGATGTTTAGGGAAGCACCTTGTAATTTATTTTTCTTGGTCACGATATTGATTACCCCTCCGGTGCCTTCTGCATCGTATTTGGCAGACGGGGAGGTGATTACCTCTACCGACTTTATTTCTTCCGCAGGAATTTGCTTCAATGCATCGGCAATATTGTTGGCCACAATGGCGGATTGTTTGTTATCGATCAACACCAGGATATTACTGCTTCCGCGCATGGACACGTTTCCATCCAAATCTACGGTAAGCATCGGAACCCTACGCAAGACATCGGAAGCATCGCCTCCGATGGTGGTTTTATCATTTTCGGCATTGTATATCGTACGGTCTACTTTTTCTGTGATCAGACTTCGTTGCCCCTGTACGGTTACCTCTTCCAGGGCCACAGCAGATTCAGCCAGGGTAAGGTTTCCCAAAAATACATCCGGGGTGTTAGGTCCCACTTCGATATCCTCCCGAACGAGAGGGTCATAGCCCACATAACTTAATTCAACCTTATATCGGCCGGCGTTTTTTACATTAAAAAAGAATTCTCCGCTGTCATCCGCAACCCCACCGGCAACTCCAGCATCGGTACCCGCCTCTTTCAACATGGCTGTTGCATAAGGAACCGGTTCACCGGTCTCTTTATCTACCACCTTGCCCGAAATTTTAAATTCTTTCTTGTCTGCATTTCCCTGCGCATGGGTATGTAGGGTTCCTGCAAACAGGAAGAGGGTGGTTACTACTAATAAACTGAATAATCTTTTCATTGGAGTGGAATGTTTTAAATAATAGTTGTTTCAATACCTGCAACAAAAGAAATCTATTCTGTAGGGATAAAAAAACACAATAGATAGGTAGCCGTGAATTATCGACAAAAGCAGGAAAATACCAGACCAATGATTCTGCATTTCGCAATTTTCGTATTGGTGGATCAGATTGGCTGATTAGACGGCTATTAAGGTATTTTGGTAGATTCTTTTGGTTCTTTCATTTTCTTTATTTTATGTTTATGCTGAGAAAAGGTATTTCTGCGGAATTCCTGCCTCCCAATCTAAGCTTATGTCGTATTCCAATCAATCCCAGCGGATCACCCTGCTTATTCACATACTGGTGTGGATATTCATCGCCACGGTGATTTTCGTAGTCAGTCCCCTTTCATGGAAAGTAGAGTTACCGGTTGAATACTGGTTCAAACAGGGCTTCGTTTTAGTTTTTCTTATTTTGCTATTTTACCTCAATATGAAGGTGCTCGTCCCTAAATTTCTATTTAGGGGAAAGAACTGGACTTTTCTGCTGATAGCCATAGGCGCTACTTTAGTTAGTTTGTTTTTGATTATTCAATATGAAAACATTGTCAACCTGCCCGAGTTGATGCACTATTCCTTCCGGCCCAATGTACCCTACGAACCACGGCCCAGAAATTTCAGTTATGACCTGTTTACCGTATTGTTGTTACTTTTTGGTTTTGGAATCAGCACCAGCGTCGTGGCGGTACAAAAGTGGCAGGCCGATTTGGCTTTAAGAAAAGAAATGGAGCAGGAAAAGGTGTCCTCTGAATTGTCCTACCTTAAAGCACAGATCAATCCGCATTTTTTCTTTAATACACTGAATAATATCTATGCACTGACCAACATTGACGTGGAAAGAGCCCAGCAAGCCCTGCTGAAGCTGTCCCGAATGATGCGTTATGTCCTTTACGAAACAGATAAGGACCTGACGCGATTTAGCAAGGAGCTGGATTTTATTATTGACTACATCGAACTGATGCGACTGAGACTCTCCGATAAGGTAATTCTAAACATTGACATACAGGAGAAAGTAGAAGATTTGCCCATCGCCCCCATGTTATTACTTCCTTTTCTTGAAAATTGCTTTAAGCACGGTATCAGTTCCACCAATGAAAGTAAAATTGATATTTCCATTTCTCAAAAAGGCAAAATTGTGCGACTTCAGACGCTGAATACCATCTTTCCGGCAAATCCCAATAGTAAGGAAACCGAAGGAAGCGGCATTGGGCTGACCAATACCAAAAGGAGATTGGCCCTGATTTACGGAACAAAACACCAGCTCAATATTGACCAAAAGAATGAAAAATATCAAGTAGATTTAACCTTGGATTTGTCATGAAAATAAGGTGTATCGTAGTAGATGATGAGCCTCTGGCCCTGGAGATGGTCTGTAAGTTTGTGGAGAAAACAGCCTTTCTACAATTGGACGCAAAATTTGAAAGTGCCCTGGAAGCACTGGCCTATATCAATTCCCAACCGGTAGATCTCCTGTTTTTGGACATTCAGATGCCTGATTTGACCGGCATGGAGCTGGCCCGCGTGCTTGAAGGAAGGAAAGGTACCGCTTCTCCTAAAATCATCTTCACCACGGCCTACAACCAATTCGCGATCGAAGGATACAAAGTAGATGCACTGGATTACCTGCTAAAGCCCTTTAGTTACGAAGAGTTTCTGACGGCTAGCCAAAAGGCCTTACGTCAGTTCGAGAATTCACAGGCGATGGAAAAAGAACCGGTTCAGGACTATATTTTTTTAAAGGTCGAATACCAATTGGTTAAGGTTAAGCTCAAAGAAATTATCCTGGTAGAAGGGTACAAAGATTACGTAAAAGTGCATCTGGAAGGAAAAAGTGCTCCCTTGCTCTCGCTCACCACACTTAAAAGTATGGAAGAAATGCTTCCTGATAAACAATTTATGCGCGTACATCGATCGTATATCATATCATTGGATCATATCCAATCCATCAGTAAAAGCACGGTAAATATGGGCATTATCACCATCACCGTCGGTGAAGGATACAAGGAAAATTTTCTGCAATTTATCAATAAATGGATCCAATAAAATCAGAAGATTCCAACTACCTTGTAAGCTATTCTACGGCGTACACGAAATTGCCATAACCTTCTTCCTCCAGATCTGAAAGGGGAATGAACTTCATCGCAGCGGAATTCATGCAATACCTCAGCCCTGTAGGTTCCGGACCGTCATTAAAAACATGGCCCACGTGCGAATCTCCATACTTACTGCGAACTTCTACGCGTACCATACCCATACTTCTGTCAATCGGCTTTTCCAGAAACCGGGCATCCAACGGTTTGGTAAAACTGGGCCAGCCTGATCCCGATTCGTACTTGTCACGGGAACTGAACAAAGGAGCCCCGGAAACAATACAGACATACAAGCCTTTTTCCTTGTTGTCATTGAGGGGATTGTCAAAAGCCCGCTCAGTAGCTTCTTCCATCGTGACCTGATATTGTAAAGTCGTTAAACTGGCCTTCAATTCACTATCGGAAGGCTTATCGTAGTTTTCAGACGAGGGCACCTCCCAATGTTGCTGGATAAACCGGTCTCTTCCCGAACCCGTTCGATAGGCTTTATACTCCTTGGGTTTCTTTTTATAATAGTCCTGATGGTATTCCTCAGCAGGATAAAAATTGGTGAATTTAACAATAGGAGTGACGATCGGTTTCTCAAAAATATTCGATTTGTCGAGCATTTCTTTGCTGGATTCAGCCACTTTTTTCTGACTTTGATCGTGATAGAATAAAATCGACTCGTATTGGCTTCCCCGATCATAAAAACTCCCCCCTGCATCGGTGGGGTCAAACAATTTCCAATAAATATCAATGATCTCGCTGAAACTGATCACATCTGGATCAAAGGTTACCTGAACCGCCTCTTTATGACTGGTTTGGCCTGAGGAAACCTGCGCATAGGTTGGGTTTTTTTCTTTACCACCTGCATAACCTGAAACGACCGAAATAACCCCGTCAATCCCTTCAAATGGAGCTTCTATGCACCAAAAACAACCTCCGGCAAAGGTGGCTTTTTCGGTTTTACCTTGGTAACTGACCAATTCCTGCTCTCCATTGTCACCTCCCGACTCATTCGATGCGTTGCAGGCTGAAAGGGTAATGGAAAAAAGGGCAACTAGCCCAAATAGGGTTTTCCTTGAATAGCTCATGTAAAATAGTGTATTTATTTTCTTTAGGAAACGGCAAAATAGGGGTTTATGTTCAAAAATTTTAAGAGCCTGTTATAAGATTATCCGGTAGGGGAATTATCCTCCGGAATGACAAACCACAGAATCAAGTAGACCAGTATGCCGGGAAAAGCGGCACTCAGTAATGAAATCAACACGTAAGCAATTCGAAGCTTGTCTGCTTCCCAGCCCAGATAGTTGGCAAGCCCAGCGCATACGCCCGCAATTAGTTTATTCTGAGTGGATCGGTGAAATTTTTTAGTCATGGAATCGTAATAGTTAGCGTTAAAAAAAACTGTTTTGCCAGCTTAAGGTAGTCAAACCACCCTAAGCCATGTAAATTAAGCAATTTGAAGGCCAATTTCAAAAAAGGAGTACCAACGCCACATCCCCTGGAAAGAACCGCTAGATTGATCAGTTGTGTTGGATATCAATCCTGGCATTTTTTTTGAACCGAATGAATAAGAGTAAGTGATCGAAAGCGATGGCTTTCTTTAATTTAATTGAATGTATAACCAAACCAACTCAACACCATGAATTTTAATGTAGTAAACTTGAGCGCAGCAATCGCCTGCACCCTGTTATTTATCGCCTGTGACAGCAGCCAATCTGGAAATGAAAATCTGGGTGAGGCGGAAAATGAAATGGAAGCATTAACCTCTGATACCAAGGAGGAGGTAAACGAAGTCCTGTCAGAAACAAGAGCGGTTATTTCCAAGGAAACGGCTGAACTCAAAGAGGAGGCCAACAAATTGAAAAATGAATTGAAAGAAAAGCAACTGGAACCGGCCGATTCAGCCATTAGCGAGCATATTTCTCGGCTGGATGAAGGCATCCAGAATTTAGAGCTAAAGTCAAGAGAATTTGAAAATGCGGCTCAAAAAAGAAAGGAACAGATTAAAACCGAATTTGATAAACTGGTAGTAGAAGTGGAAACAAGTTTGGAGAAATTGAAAGAGGAATTGCAAGAAGGCTAAAAACAAATTTCGACTACTGTAATGAGAAAGGCATTTTCTGAGCGATCAGGAAATGCTTCTTTATTTGAATCCCTCTCAATCAAATCAGTGTACAGGGGCTATTTGCAGCTGCCAGGCATGGCGTTACTGAAGGCAGAAACCGTTGAGGTCTTCGAGGACGGTTTTTTTTGTGTACATTCCGAAAAAAGAATATGAGATCATATCGATGAGTGATTTAGAAGAAGCGCAAATAGCTTTGGTTATCAGTAAATTACCTTCACTGAAAAGCAACAACAATTTGACAGGTTTGCGGATTCTAAGAATTATGAAAAACGTATTACGTATCGTAAAATTATTTTTTCAGGGTGTAAAAAAAATTCCAAAATGAGTCATCGGCAAAAGTGATTTTTTTGGCTTGAAAATTGCACAAAATATAGGGAAAAAATTAAAGGAAACATTGAAAAGGTATCACAAGATCTGAAATTGAGAATTCCGCTTAAAAAATCAGGCACATGCGGATGATCTCAATTTGATAGGAATTTATATTATGGAAGACACAGAAAGTTTGTTGAGCAATACCGATTATGATTTGGGTTTGTTTTTTAAATTTTCTCCGGATTTGTTTTGCATCGCAAGCTACGATGGGTATTTTAAAAAAGTTAGTCCCTCTTTTCAGAAACTATTAGGTTATTCTTTTGATGAATTGTATGGCAACCCTACTACTACTTTTTTGTATGGAGAAGATGCGGCTATCACGGCGGACATTCGAAAAAATATAATTGGTGGCACGGCTTTAAAAAATTTTGAGAACCGGTACCGGACAAAAACAGGCGAAGTGATTTGGCTTTCCTGGACATCTTTTCCAATACCGGAGGAAAAGTTAATCTATGGGGTCGCCAGAAACATTACCCCCAAAAAAGAGATTGAGATCAAGAAAAACGAATGGATTCGGTATTTGACCCAGAGGAATGAAAAATTAAAGCAACTTACCATTACCACTTCGCATGACCTAAGAGCACCAGTTAACAACCTTTTAGCGGTTTTTCAGCTAATGGATCCGCATAAGATCGAAGATCAGGAGACATTGGAACTGGTGGAGTTGCTGCATCAGTCCACAGAGGGTTTAAAACAGAAGTTAGATCATTTTTTAACCATCCTAAAGCAAGAGAGTACTGAGCAGGTAAAAGTCGAGAAACTTTCGCTTAGAGATATTTACAATCAAACCACGATTGCCATTCAATCCCTTATTGAAAATTCAGGGGCTTTGATTTTGGCTGATTTCAGCCAGGTCCCGGAAGTTAATTTCAACCGAATGTATCTGGAAAGTATCTTCCTGAATTTGATTACCAACTCCATTAAATACAGCAAACCGAATGTAAAACCCCTTATAGAGATTAAAACTTTTGTGAAAAATGGCACGGTAAAAATTTCCTTTATGGACAATGGGCTGGGCTTTGATATGGAACAGGTGAAAATGAAATTATTTGGCTTTGATCAAACGTTTCACAGCCATAAGGAAAGCCAGGGCGTTGGGTTATACCTGGTACATTCCCATGTTACCGCATTGGGTGGAAAGATTGACGTGAAAAGCAAACCCGGGCAGGGAACGGAATTTATCATTTCTTTTCCGGATCTGGATTAGTGAATTTGATTTTTTACGATCCGTTTGATTCTTTTTTAAATGCTAATTTTTTTCATCAACTTGTCAGGAATTGGACAGTTATTCGTCTGCTCCAGTACGTAAATTTGTTGAAAAATGGTATTAGGCAGGATTTTTCCCAATGAGTGAAAAAAACAAAAGCATCGTTATTATTGGCAATGGCATTTCAGGGGTAACCTGTGCGCGAACTATCCGAAAGCAGGATCCGCGGGTGCCCATCACCCTCATTTCCGGAGAAACGACCCATTTCTTTTCCCGTACCGCCCTGATGTATATTTACATGGGCCACATGAAATACGAAGATACCAAGCCGTATGCGGATGATTTTTGGGAAAAAAATGACATCCAACTGCGCCAGGGATGGGTAAGTTCTGTGGATTATACCCATAAAAAGTTGGTTTTTCAGAACGGTGATGAATTGTCTTATGGAACATTGATTTTGGCCACCGGTTCCAAACCAAATAAATTTGGATGGCCCGGAGAAAACCTGGAAGGGGTACAGGGGCTTTACAGTTATCCCGACCTGCTGGACATGGAGAAACACACCCAATCGATTAACCGGGCTGTAATAGTGGGCGGTGGATTAATTGGAATCGAAATGGCGGAAATGCTAGGCTCCAGAAATATCCCGGTAACATTTCTGGTTAGGGAAAAGGGTTTTTGGGACAACGTGCTTCCGCAGGAAGAAGCAGACCTGGTCAGCAGGCATATTCGGGAACATGGAGTTGACCTCCGACTAGAAACAGAACTGGCCGCTATTCTGGACGATGGAAAGGGAAGGGTAAAAGGAGTCCGGACTGGTAACGGCGAGACCATCGATTGTGGATTTGTGGGGTTAACGGCCGGGGTGAGTCCGTATATTGAGATATTCAAAGGAACCGAACTGGAAACCAATCGGGGCATTCTGGTGGACGAAAAATTTCAGACCAACCTTCCGGATGTGTATGCCATCGGTGATTGCGCAGAATTTAAAATCGCCCCGGGACCGGATCGAAAAAAAATCGAACAAGTCTGGTACACGGGCAGAATGCATGGAGAAACACTGGCGCACAACCTGACGAGCAAAAATCAAGTTAGCTATCAGCCTGGTATTTGGTTTAATTCGGCGAAGTTTTTTGATATCGAGTACCAGACCTATGGGCACGTTCCAGCCCAACCAAGGGAGGGAGAATGGGCCTTCTACTGGGAGGATGCTTCCGGTAAGATGGCGCTGCGATTGCTTTTTAACGAAAAAGACGAGGTGTTAGGTGTCAACGCCTTTGGTTGGAGAATCCGGCATGCCTTTTTCGACCGGGCTATCACAGAAGGATGGGAGGCAGACAGGCTGCTCAGCCAACTACATAAAGCCGACTTCAACCCGGAATTTCACAAAAAGCTGCACCGGCTTCTTATAGCGGCTTATAACAAGGAAAAGGGCAAATCCCTGACGATTCCTAAAAGGTCATTTATTCAAAAACTAATTGGTTCAAGGGCATGAAATTTCTTCAAAATACAGGGCTGACACTTTTTGTGTTAGGCTTAGCCATTTTCACCGCAATCCCTTTTTTGGGAACATGGGAACTAGATGCCTCCATGGTAAAAGAAACGACAAAGGAGATGCACCGGGAGGTGATGGTAGATATACTAACTCCCATGTATGACAAAACCTACTCCTCTCAATTTGCCTTTATAGACGAATATAGCCGCCATTTCGGAGCGTATAATGAATCTTTGAAAGCGGAAGAAAAATGGGATCAGGTGATTTGGGATGATTATGCCTTTCCCTTGACAAAAAATGCCTCCGAAGGCCCGGTATCCGCATCCCCTTTGCTATTCTTGTTCCTTTCCATAGGATTGGCGGTTTTTGGCGGATTACTTTACATCCTGCCGTTGCATCGAAACGAAACCGCAGGTATAAAGAATGATGGAATTTATTTCTCTTCCATGAAAGCACGAGGCTGGCTGGGGATCGTCACCGGAACCTACCTGATTGTTTTTTACATCATTCTGTACTGGTACCCCGAATACATGGCAAATTTGGTGATCATGGTAGATCCCCTAAGCGAGGTCCTATCCGGTGGTCCGGCAAGTCAGTGGTTTTTATATGGATTGGTATACACCCTGGCCATTCTGGTAATGGGCATTCGAATGTTTCGAAAATATCGGGGGAACAATTACCAAACCATTCGAACCGTTTCGGTCATGTTTTTCCAGTTATCTTTTGCCTTTCTGATCCCGGAAATTTTGGTTTTATTCAACATGCCCTGGCATGACTTTAAGAATATTTGGCCCCTGGACTATTCATTTTTCTATGAATATCGCCTGGAAGGAATGATCAGTTCGGGTGCATTGGGCATGTTTATGCTTGTTTGGGGCATATTGTTAATTATAATCGGAGTGCCCATTTTCACCTATTTTTATGGAAAGCGCTGGTATTGTAGCTGGGTGTGTGGTTGCGGGGGACTGGCCGAAACCCTGGGAGATCCCTACCGGCAACTTTCGGATAAGTCCTTAAAATCGTGGCAAATTGAACGTTATCTGGTGCATGGGGTGTTGGTGTTTGCCGTCCTGATGACGGTCGTTACCCTAACCAATTATTTTATGGAGTTTGGCCTCTTGGGTCAGGCAACGGATCAGCTCCACTCCATTTATGGTTTTGCAATTGGTTCGGCTTTTGCGGGAGTTATCGGGACTGGATTTTATCCCTTTATGGGGAACCGGGTGTGGTGCCGCTTTGGTTGTCCTTTGGCAGCCTATCTGGGCATCGTACAGCGTTTCAAATCCCGGTTTCGGATCACAACCAACGGAGGGCAATGCATCTCCTGTGGTAATTGTTCCACCTATTGTGAAATGGGCATCGATGTGCGCTGGTATGCCCAGCGCGGGCAAAATATCGTCCGATCCTCCTGTGTGGGCTGTGGCGTATGTTCCGCCGTCTGTCCCCGGGGAGTATTGAAACTAGAAAATGGGGAAGAATCCGGAAGGATTAACGACATGCCGGTTATTATCGGTAATAATTCGGTCAAATTGAAATCGTAAACATGTGGATCTATTTGTTTTTAGGAATGTATGGTTTGGCCATGACATTTATTTTGCTGTACAGTTTTGCACAGGCAAATTTGTTATGGCATTTTTTCCGGTTCAAAAGCAATAGCGAACCGATGGCTTCTTTGGACGACCCTGGTTTACCTCAGGTGACCGTTCAACTACCTGTTTTTAACGAAAAATACGTGGTACAGAGGTTGATGGATGCGGTCTGCAAGCTGGAGTACCCATCGGATAAGCTTGAAATCCAGATTCTCGACGATAGCACGGATGAAACGGTGTCGCTGATCCGGGAATCGATCAAAAAATACCCGGAAACGGATATCAAACACGTTCATCGAAAAGTCCGAACTGGCTTTAAGGCAGGTGCCCTGAAGGAGGGATTAGCCGAGGCTTCGGGAGAGCTGGTAGCCATATTTGATGCTGATTTTGTACCGGACACCCAATTTTTGCTAAAAACGGTCCCCCATTTTAAGAACGAAGAAATCGGCATGGTTCAATCCAGGTGGGGACATCTGAACGAAGATTATTCCCTGTTTACCCGGCTTCAGGCCTTTGCCCTGGATGCGCATTTTATGGTGGAGCAAATGGGAAGAAATGCCCAACAGGCTTTTATTAATTTTAATGGTACCGGAGGGATTTGGAGAAAAACCTGTATCCTGGATGCGGGAAACTGGGCAGACGATACGCTGACAGAAGACCTGGACCTGAGTTACCGTGCCCAGCAAAAAGGATGGAAATTTCTATACCGGCCGGATGTGGTATCTCCTGCTGAACTTCCACCTGTCATGTCGGCTATCAAATCCCAGCAATTCCGCTGGACAAAGGGTGGGGCAGAATGTGCCGTCAAGCATTTAAAAGAGGTGCTGCGAGGGCCCTTTCCCTTTAGTGTCAAAATCCATGCAGCCGCTCATTTGCTAAATTCCTTGCTATTTATCGCCATATTGATTGTCAGCATTAGCAGCCTACCGATTTGGTGGGGGTTTTACCAGGGATTGATTCCGCCGGATATTTTCAAGGCGGCGACTGTTTTTTTGGTAGGTTTTGTCCTGATAGCGGCCGTCTATTTTGTTGCCAATTTGAGTTTGGCTGGTTATTCCCGGAAAGGACTTTGGCGTTATTTATGGGAATTGCCCGTCTTCCTTTCGGTATCCATGGGACTTTCGGTTCATAATGGACAGGCAGTTTGGGAGGGGCTTACGGGGATTAAATCTCCTTTTATCCGAACACCCAAATACAACCTGAAAGGTAAAAAAGAAGGCTGGTCCGGTAATGTTTACCATCTCAAAAATGTCCCTGCCACGGTTTACGTAGAGGCAGGGTTGGCCTTGATCTTTCTGCTGGTCGTCGTTTTGTCGGTGTATACGGCTACTTACGAAATGATCCTTTTCCATGCCATGCTGGCCATGGGATTTGGAACCGTCAGCCTGGCCTCTTTCAGCGTTCCAGGTAGACCCAGTACCAGCATATCCAGCAGCGTTTGACACTGAAAAAGGCCTGTTTTCTTTGCATTGGCGGGTTTTTACCAAGCGCAAGGCTGATCACTAACTATTAAAGAATGAACCCTAAAAACCGAGTACCTATCCTTATTGATGTTATCATACCTGCCTTTAACGAAGAGAATGCTGTTGGAAAGGTGATTCAGGAAATTCCGGCCCTTGTCAGGCATGTAGTGGTAGTCAATAACAATTCCAATGACAATACCCGGAAAGTAGCGGCCAAGGCCGGTGCAGTGGTATTGGATGAGCCGATAAGGGGCTATGGAAAGGCCTGTTTGAAGGGGATGGCATTTCTTTCCCGGGAGAAAGTAGCTCCTGATGTGGTGGTTTTTTTGGATGCAGATTACAGTGACTATCCAGCAGAAATGGAACGGCTCATTGCGCCAATTATCGAGGATGGGTTTGATTTAGTAATTGGCTCCCGGGCGCTGGGCAATCGGGAGAAAGGATCCATGACGCTACCACAAGTCTTTGGTAATTGGTTGGCTACGCGCTTGATGCGGCAGATGTTTTCAGCTCATTTTTCCGACCTGGGGCCTTTCCGGGCCATTCGTTGGGAAAAGTTGCAGGCATTGCAAATGGTCGATGAAAACTACGGCTGGACCATAGAAATGCAGGTAAAGGCAGTCAAAGCCGGATTGACCTATACCGAAGTGCCGGTAAATTACCGGCAGCGGATAGGCAAGTCCAAAGTCAGTGGAACCCTGAAGGGAGTCATCGGTGCCGGATATAAAATCCTTTGGACGCTTTGGAAATACCGGTAACTTTTGCCCATACCTTTCGGGCGCATCGCTTTAGAAGTACGTATTTTTCATTAAATTACCACTAAATAAAACCAATCATGAAGAATCAATTACTCTTATGTGCAGGAATCTTGCTGAGTTTATCCTGTTCACGACCCGAAAGGGAGTCAGTGGATTTTGAAGCCTGGGGAGACTATTGGTTTCAGGGAACAGCCGAAATCAGTAGTTTTGACCTGATTCAGTACCGTTACGGGGAACCCCGGGAGGGGGAGGCCGTATTGATTTTCGTGACGGAAGATTTTTCCCGGAGCAAACAAGTCAAACTGGATGATCCGGCCGCTGCCGGTAGGGACAAGATTTCAGTGATCAAAATGAATCAAACCAGGGACTTCATCACGGGAATCTACCCCTATCACATGATGCTTTCTGCTTTTACCCCCACCAAAGAGGACTCCCGGGGAGTGAAGTTTACCGTATCTTCTCAGGAATGGTGTGGACAGGCCTTTGCCCAGGTAAATTTAAATAGCGGAGAATCTTATTCCGGAGAACTGTATTCCTATTTTGAAGAAGAAGGGGATAAGAGCTTTTCCATTACGGGAATGGCAGAGGATGATTTGTGGAACCTGATCCGCATACACCCCAATCAGATCCCTACAGGCAGCGTACAAATGTGGCCTTCCCTGATCTATCAAAGACTAACGCACCGGGATTTTGCAGCCGAGGAAGCGTTTATCCGGATAAAGGATATCAGCGATTCACGCAGACAGCTGGAGGTGACCTACAGCACCGGCCAGCGGGAATTGAGGATAGATTTTGAAAAAGAATTTCCGCATACCATTCTGGGCTGGGAAGAATTGCATACCAAAGAAAATGGCGAAACGGAAATTACCAAGGCCACCCGAAAAGGGATGAAGGTCGTTGATTACTGGACCCGGAATTCGCTGGAAGATGAATACCTGCGCGATGAATTGAATCTTAACCCCTAATCCTGACTCCTTTTGAAAGCATTTTTGAGTTATGCGGGAGTAGCAATCGGGTTGTTGGGAATAGGGTACTGGTTTCCCAGAACGGCCTTTCCGGAGCTGATGGTCCTGTATGGAATGGCATTCGTTAGCTACCTCATACTGGTTTCCATTCATAAGAATAAAGCATTTTCTACCCTGGTCGTGATAATCCTGGCCATGGTGTTGCGCCTGCTTTTGTTGGGAGCCTGGCCGGAACTGTCTGACGATTTTTACCGGTACCTATTTGACGGGCAGCTATTGGTAAAAGGAATTAACCCTTACCTGCAGCTGCCTGTGGAATGGTATGATTCAGGTAGTTTACCGGAAAACGCCTACTGGCAGACCTTGCAGGAGAAGATGAATTCTTCGGAGTATTATTCACTTTATCCTCCCTTGCATCAGCTTTTTTTCTGGATGGCGGCCCTGGCAGGGGAAAATCTATTTCTCAACGTACTGGTGTTGAGAATAGTTATTTTGCTTGTAGAAGGGGTCAATTTATGGCTGATTCAAAAGATCCTCTTCCTTTGGCGCAAGCCCGCTTATCTCCTTTCCTGGTATGCGTTTAATCCCTTGGTTATTTTGGAACTGACCGGTAACCTGCATTTTGAAGGGTTAATCCTCACGGGCTTGCTGGCGGCACTTTATTTTTATTCCAGGCAAAAAGCTCTAGGGACTGGATTGAGTTGGGCTGCTGCTATAGGCTTAAAATTAACGCCCATTTTACTGGCTCCTGTTTGGATCCGGTTTTGGGACAAAAGAAGGTTTTTGATCTTTTCATTAACGGCCATTTTTTTTGTACTTCTCTTTTTGAGTCCCATTTTATTGCTGGAGGGAGGAGAAAACTATTACCAAAGCTTCCGCCTGTACCAGACCAAATTTGAGTTCAATGCTTCGCTGTATTACCTGATTCGGGAAGTAGCTGGATTTTTTATCGATTATAATCCCATCGTCTACGTAGGACCTACTCTTCAAGTGATTGCCGTCATTTGCCTCTTGGGCATGGGTTTGTATCAGCGGACGTTTACCCAGGAAGCCCTGGTGTCAAAAATGGTATGGATGTACCTCGTTTTTCTGTTGCTACAAACCACCGTACATCCCTGGTACCTGATTCCCGCGCTAGGTATCAGTGTGCTAAGTGCCAACCGTGTCTTCGTGGTCTGGACTGGATTGGTTTTCGTTTCCTATCATGCGTATGCACAGCCTGGCATGAACGAAATTTTATGGATCGTCGCCACTGAATACGTACTTCTGGGGATCGCGGGATTGTTGATCTTATACCGGGATTTTACAAGAGAACGTACCTTGTCCTCTTCGGCTTCCTCCTCCGGAGACTTATGATGCCCTAAAAAAAGGAATCAGTTGCTCCTGATATGTTCTTTCAGGTCTGGCTCTTCCTCGATTTTTTTTAGGAGTTCTACCACATTGTTTACTTTTAGCTTTTTCATGATGTTAAACCGGTGGGTTTCGATCGTTCGGATGCTTTTTCCCAGTTGTTCCGCTATTTCTTTATTTGCAATGCCTGCTGCAATCATTTTCAGGATCTGCCGTTCTCTTTTGGTGATCTCGTACTGATTGACTCCGGTCGTTTTATGGGTGATTTTCCGGTCTTTGCGCGTCAGATAATTATTAACCAACACCTGGCTAATATCACCGCTGAAATATTTCCCTCCCTGGTGAATGGTTTTGATGGCCTTCAAAAACTCCTCCTTGCTGGTGTCTTTAAGCAGGTATCCTGATGCGCCGCTTTCGACGGACTGGAGGATGTAGTCTTCATCGTCGTGCATGGATAAGATCAGTACCTTGCTGTTTGGGGAGTTTTCGGTTAGTTTATGGGTAGCCTCCAAGCCATTCATTACCGGCATTCGGATATCAATAATGAGTAAGTCCGGATGCAACTTTTCCACCGCTTGCAGGGCTTCTTCTCCGTTGGACGCTTCACCAATGACCGCAATATCCCCTTCATTTTCCAGCAGGTTTTTGATGCCGCTGCGTACGACCAGGTGATCGTCTGCCAATACTACTTTTATTTTTTCCATGATGCTGTCTTTTTCTCATTTAATCCAAAGGTACATTAATGCTAATGGTAGTCCCTTGTCCCTTTTCCGTTTCAATTTCACATTGCCCGTTGATGAAATTAGCCCGTTCACGAATATTGAAAAGGCCATGACCGGAGGTTCCGAAATGTCCCTGCGCTTCCAATTTTTGGAGGTCAAAGCCCTGGCCGTTGTCGCTGATTTCAAGATTTAGAAATTGTGAATTGTGCGAAATCGTGATGGTCACTTTCGTTGCCTTTGCATATTTGATGGCATTGTTTACGGCTTCCTGGGAGATGCGGTAGAGGTTATTTTCTACTTTTCCTTCCAATCTGCTTAGAAATCCCGTTTTGTTTTCAAATGTCACCTCCAAATCGGAGATTTTTGATATTTCCCGGGCAAATTTGTTCAAGACCGGAACGATACCATAATCCGAAAGGGCACTCGGGGTAAGGTTAAAGGAAATCCGCCGGACCTCCCGGATTACATCTTTGAGTAATTCTTTGGAGGTTTTTAGTTTTTCCTTTTCGAAAGCAGTGTCGACCGAATGAATGCCTTCCAGGTTAAACTTCATAGCAGAAAGCAATTGGCCAATGCCATCGTGCATGTCCCGGGAAATTCGCTTTCGTTCCTCTTCCTGCCCTTCCATAATCAAGGCGGAGCGATATTGCTGTTCCTTTACTTTTTTCTCGATTCTTTCCCGGTTGATTTCCTGAGAAATGGCCTCCGCCTCTTTTTTTTCTGTTTCGTCCGTACAGATCAAAAGCATGCTATCAATACGTTCCAGCTCATTTTGCGTAGGAATCAGGTTTACCTTTAGCCAGACAAAATCCCCTGCCAGGTTTACCACTTTGATTTCTCCATTCCAGGGATGGCCATTGCGAATCATTTCCCGGATGTTTTGCAAGTGATTCCGATCGTATCCCTGCTCCTGCAGCCATTGAAAAAGGTTTTCAGGCCGCTCTTCCTCAAATTCCATCAGCGAGACGAACTGATCTGAAAATTGCTCAAAACTCCCATCTGCGCTGCATTTGGCATAAAGGGTGAAGTCATCCAGCGTAACATCCACCTCCAGCAGGTCTTGATAGGCCTGTTCCAGGGAACTGTATAAGGCGCTAAGCTCCAGGGTCATTTTGTTGGATTTCTTCTGGGATTGCACCAGCTTGACAAATGTCTGCCGGATGGTTTTGGCAGAAGGGATAAAAACGAAAAGCAGTTCGAATAAGATAACCCCCAAGGAAATCACCATCAAAAACAAGGAGATATTCCCCAGATTCGTCACCTTCGTTTTAGCCTCCCGGTCGTATTGAAAAACGATGCGGTCCATGCCCTCCAGAAAGACGGGCTCCTGCCGGATTATGGATTCGATATCCTTTTGGATGTCTTCGGTTGGCGTTTGGAAATCCTGGTTCAGCGCGCCAACGATGCGGGAAGCAGCACTTGCCATGACTCGGTAATTGGGCTCAATTTGAGTAAAGAGGCTGGCTATTTTTTCACTGTTTTTTCCAGTAATTCCCAGGGAATCATCCCCGGTTTGCAAGGCCCGGTGTGCCTCCTGCCATTCCTTTAAGGCCAATTCCAATTCCTCCAGCACTGCTGTTTTATCGGTTGGGACCGATGTTTCTCCCAGCAACAGGGCACTTTTACTTATCTTCTGACTAAGCATCCGCTGCCTTCCAGATAGGTTAACCACCAGCGAATCGTTTTCCTGCTCCCTGATAAATTTTTGAATCAGGACTTGACTGATAATGATGCTTGCCGCAATGGCACACAGTGCGATCAGGTAATACCTGCCGAGTTTTTCAAAAGTGGGTTTTTCGGTTAATGTCTGATTATCCATTTGCGATTTCTTAGCCTAAAAATACGTAAAAACACTTAATATTCCCATTAGGTAAACGCAAAGCAAAAAAGCAAGGCCTACATGCAGACCTTGCTTTCCGTTAAATGCCATCCAATAAGAAACGAATGCGCCGGCTTAATCTTCAAAGCCTACATACACATACCCTTCTTCTACTTTCACGGGATAGGTAGCAATCGCAGCACAATCTCCGTTAAGGTTTTGGCCGGACTTGAGCGAAAACGTTTTTTTATGGAATGGACAGGCAACTTTGGGTTCGTCTCCTTCCGAACCGATCATGCCCCGCGACAAAGCCATTTGCATTTTGTGCGGACACAGGTTCTGACAAGCATACCATTCGTTTCTTCTGGAGAATTTATAAATGGCAATTTGCAGGTCTTTATACTTGATGCAGGCACCTCCGTTTTCGGGAAGGGCACTGACGGGTGCGGCCTTAAACCAGGTGGTGATTTTGGAATTGTCGGCTGTTTTATACATTTCCAGTTTGGTTGTCATCTTAGTTGCGTTTGGTAATATTCGATTTGTTAAAGAAATGGATTGCATTTAGCTTCAGGAAGCGGGGATCTTTTGGCCTCGCATTTCTTGAAAGGAGACGGTTGGGTCGCCACTTGTATCATTGACAAAATGCCTGAATTTTGCCCGAAGTTCGGGATTATTGACAACCTCTTTCCATTCGCAGGCATAGGTTTGAATCATAAAGGCCATTTCCCTTTCCAGTTCTTCTCCAATTCCAAGGGAATCGTTTACGACGACATCCCGCAGGTACTCCAGGCCGCCTTCCAGTTTATTGAGCCAGGTTGCCGTTCGGGTAAGGGGTTCTGCCGTCCGGATATAGAACATCAAAAACCGATCGATGTACTTCAGGCAGGTGGCGCTATCCACATCGGTGACCAACAGCTTTGCGTGTTGTGGCTTCGATCCACCGTTACCGCAGACATACAGGTTCCAGCCTTTTTCGGTAGCAATGATGCCAAAATCTTTGCTTTGCGCTTCGGCGCATTCCCGGATGCATCCGGATACTGCTCCCTTTAATTTATGTGGAGAGCGTAGTCCCCGGTACCTTTCCTCTACCTGAATGGCAAAAGAAACCGCATCCTGAACGCCATAGCGACACCAGGTGGAGCCCACACAGCTTTTTACCGTTCGCAGGGATTTGCCATAGGCATGGCCACTTTCAAATCCGGCATGGATTAATTCTTCCCAAATATCAGGAAGTTGATCCACCCTTGCTCCAAATAAGTCGATGCGCTGCCCTCCGGTAACCTTGGTGTACAACTTGTATTTTTTGGCTACCTCTCCGATAACGATCAGCTTTTCCGGGGTAATTTCTCCTCCCGGAATCCGCGGAACGACCGAGTAAGTCCCGCCTTTTTGGATGTTGGCTAAATACCGGTCGTTCGTATCCTGAATGCTGTCTTGTTTGACTATCAGTTCATTCCAGGTGCTGGCAAGAATGGAGGCTACAGCCGGCTTACATACCTCACATCCATCTCCTTTTCCGACCCGGTTCAAAAGTTCATCATAAGTTTTGATTTTTTTCACCTTTACCAGATCTAAAAGCTCTTGCCGGGAATATTCAAAATGCTCGCAGAGTACATTTTTCACCTGCTTTCCCATTGCTTTGAGCTGCTGTTTCAGCAGGTCGTTGACCATGGGCATGCAGCCGCCACAACCTGTGCCCGCTCCGGTGCAGGATTTGATCTCATCCACCTTGCTGATGCCGTCTATTTTGATCAGGTTGCTGATGGCCCCTTTGGAAACATTCTCACAGGAACATATCTGCGCTTCATCGGGGAGGCTTTCTACACCTGCTCCTGCGGGTTCTTTGCCTCCACGGGCTCCCAGAATCAAATCTTCCGGATCCGGCGGTAAGGGCATTTTATTTTGAGTCATCTGCAGCAGTATGCCGTAGGCAGCGGCATCTCCTACCAAAACGCCACCCAACAGCCGCTTACCATCCTTGGAGACATTTATTCGTTTGTAAATACCCCGGGTTTTGTTTTCGTAGACGATGGATGTGGAAGGCTCTGCTTCACCAAAAGGGTCACCAAAACTAGCCACGTCCACCCCAATTAGTTTTAGCTTGGTGGACATGTCAAAACCGAGGAAGGGCCGGACTTCTTTTCCACACAATTGGTTGGCGACCTGGGAGGCCATTTCGTATCCCGGAGCCACTAAGCCGTATACCATTTCCTGATATGACGCTACTTCTCCAATGGCAAAGATATCCTTGTCCTCTCTGGATTGCAGAAATTCATTTACGACCAATCCTCCCCGGGGAGCAGTAGCTAGTCCGCAGCCTTTGGCCAGCTCATCCCGGGGTCTGATTCCTGCTGATATCACTAGCATGTCCACGGCTAATCTGGATCCATCCGCAAAGTCAAGTCCGGTTAATTTTCCATTTCCTGTTATTTGCTTTGTATTTTTACTGAGGTGAATGCCGATGCCCAATGCTTCCAGCTTGGCTTTTAGAATGGCGGCACCTGCCTCATCCAATTGCCGGGGCATCAACCGGGGTGCAAATTCAATGACATGTGTATCCAATCCCATGTCCATGACCGCTTTGGCTGCCTCCAGCCCTAGCAAACCTCCCCCCATCACCGCTGCGGATTTCGCATTCTTTTTACCAAAATCGATGATGGCATCCAGGTCCTCCAGGCTGCGGTAAACAAAGACTCCCTTTTTTTCTACGCCGTTGACAGGAGGAACAAATGCCCCGGAACCGGTAGCCAGTACCAATTTATCATAGGATGTCTCTACTCCCGTATGACTCCTTACTGTTTTCTGATCCCGGTCGATAGCGACAATAAGCTCATTGGTGCGTAGATCAATATCCTTTTCTTCATACCAGGATCTGGGGGCCAAAAGCAAATCATCTGCGGTAGCCCCTGAAAAATAGGCACTTAAATGAACCCGGTCGTAGGCAGGCCAGGGCTCTTCCCCAAATACGGTGACCTTAAAGTCGCTGGCAGGCGCGGATGCTCTCAGTTTTTCGCAAAACTTGTAGCCTACCATTCCATTTCCGATTACAACGATACGTGTCATATATATTTTTATTTAAATACTCAACTGCTTTTTCTAAGTAATTTATCTGATTACTCCCGTTTTAATCTTTCGCTAAGGTATAAATTATTTCATAAAATACGTATAAATACGTAAAAAAATACTTAAATTTGTTTTTGTGTTTAAGTAGTAAGTGTGTATGAAAAACATAGATTCAAAATTATCAATCGTCGGAGCAGGCCCTGGAGATCCCGATTTGATCACCCTAAAGGCAATAAAAGCACTTCAAAGTGCCGACGTGGTGTTGTATGATGCCCTGGCAAATGAAGCATTGCTGGATTATGCCCCGCCTACTTCCATCAAAATTTTTGTAGGGAAAAGAGCGGGAATGCATCACCGGCAACAGCGGGAAATCAACCGAATGATCGTTAATTATGCCAACACCTGTGGCCATGTGGTCCGACTAAAGGCGGTGACCCCTATGTATTTGGCCGCGGCCACGAGGAGTTGGAATACGCACAAAGGCACGGGATCCCTACTAGCTACATTCCAGGTATTAGTAGTGCCATTGCCGTTCCCGGATTGATGGGGATACCCTTGACTAAAAGAGGTGTCAATGAAAGTTTCTGGGTAGTGACCGGAACGCTGAGTGATCAGCGAACGGCAAGGGACCTGACACATGCCGCCCAATCCTCTGCCACAGTGGTTATCCTGATGGGGCTTAGCAAGTTACCGGATATTGTGGAACTGTTTAAAAAATACCGGGAGGCCAGCGAGCCGGTTTGTATGATTCAAAATGGAAGTAAACCGGATGAGCGTTTTATATCCGGAGATTTGGACAGCATCGTTTCGGTAAAGAATGAAGCGGGCCTTGCTTCACCCGCCATCATTGTGATTGGTGAGGTGGTCCGGGAAAAGGTTCATGCTGTTTCTGAAATGCTGGGGCAGGAAACGGTCCTGTTCAAATAGGATGAACAGCATAAACGGCCGTGGATTTCATTCCGACCCTTTTGCATAATCCTCCGGGGTTTTTGGATTTGGGAAATTATCACTTTCGTCTTCATTAGGTCGCTGGTGAAGGCATTGAAAATCCTTCTCAATGAGGATCAGCGTTTCTTGCATGCTGCCTTCTTCCTGCAATTGTTTTAGAGAGATTTCCTCCGTTTTTGCCCAGGTTGTTAATAAGGAGAGTGGTGCGGAGATTACAAGTTTTTGACCGGCAAATCGCGCCTGTATTGTTTTTTCCGTTTGGTCTGGTACTAAGGCATACTGTAATACCTGCTTCTCGCCCAGGTTTAGTTCCTGATGGATAGGCCGACCCAGTGCAAGTTGCGCTACCTCAGTCTGGCTGAGCCGAAGGCGAATGGAATTATTATGGATTCTAAGTTTCATGTAAGATTATTAATTTAAAGGCTGACTTTGGACTCTCACACACCGGACACTGATAACTATCTGGTAATCTCATGAAGGAAGTTCCGGGAGGTACTTCGGACGCAGGATCGCCGTATTTTTCATCATAAACGGTCTGGCAACTGGCACATTGGTACTTTCTGGGTGGTTTTCGGGCCGTTTCCCCACTTCCCTCTGTGGATCCGGGAGGTTTTCGAACCTCAAGCTGGTCGTAATATTTATAACTCAGTTCGATTAGCAATGGCGGAAGCGTCTCGATGGGCACATTTTTTACAAAGTAAAAGTACTCTGATAAATTGGGATTAAAATTTTTGGAGAAAAGTATGTTAAAGGTATCCGGGTCGTTTTCTTTGCTTTTCTTGGCCTTTTCTATGGCCACTGAAGTAAACAAGGCCATGTGTTTTGTTTTTACGGAAAAACTCAGCCCATAGGTACTGATGTCCTGCTTGTCAAGTGCCCGGACGAGGTAGTTCTTTATTTCAAGGGCTTCCTCATCCAGCACCGGCAGGTGCCAGTTCAGTTCAAGTGAACTGTGCCGGATATTGATGCCAAATTTCCCAAGTAATTTTTCCCAGCTAAGCCGGTCCTTTTCCGCAATCCCTTTTACAATAATGGATTTCCAGGGACTGAGACATATTTTTCCGATGGAGGTGTCCAGGCATAGCTGGCAAAGTGCTTTTAAAAAGCTGATGGTAAATTTATTGTTGCGCCAATAGAGACCCAGCCAATATTTTCCGCCAACAATGCGGTTCATGCCTTCATAATAGGGAGTGGTCGCTTCCGGGTAGTCCAGTTCCTGGATTACTTTCTGATGATTTGGTGAAAGCGCTTCCTTCACTTCCTGGTAGAGTTCTTCGTATTTCCGATTGTTTTTAACGGGATGGATGTCTTCTATGGCCTTGGCGATTTTGGCAAGGTCAAAGCCATAAATAAGGTCAGGAGCACACCAGGGTTTGGGATCAATTTCTGAAAACCGTAAATACAGGTACCAGTAGTTGTCAGTAGAAGAGGCTACAAAATTGATATTGCCCGTAAATAGCGGTACGAGGTTTTGAACCGGATCGGTGATGTTGATTTTAAGTTTTGGGCGGTAGTCAAAGGTGTCCAGGATGTAATGATAGGTATGAGAGGCCAACCAATGGGTGGTGGGCATGACATCCAGGGCAGGGTAGGAGGAGACAATGTTTTGAAACTCCTCTCCATCCGTATCGTATTCCGTGTCGATGGCCTGAAAGGTGTTGGTCAAGGTATCCAGGTTTTTGTCTTTTAGGGGGAATAATACATCCTGCCGGGAGCCCAGGTGAATGTAACTGGCACCCAATTCGTTGGCCGTTTGGATCATTTTCAGAAAATCACCGGGTGAAATGATTCCTCCTTTAACGAATACCCTGACTAAATCGGCTTTCTGCATGATCTTTTTGAGTTAGAGCGATAGTTTTGAGAAAATAGCCTTGGATAAATGACCCGTTGCGATATCGGCTCTGAATGTGTAAATGTATTTGGTTTTTTGGTGATATTAAAGTTTTCAGGGTTTTAGCAGCTGAAAGGGATGATAGGCTTCCGGATCCGGTAATCACACCTCAGCCGACACCTTGGACAAAAGTTTCTCCTCCAGTATCCCCTTCACTTCCGGTTTGCAGCTCCCACAGCCCAGGCCCGCACCGGTTTGTTGACAGAGTTGGCGGAATTCACTGCATCCTGATCGGATAGCTTTGGTAAGATTCCCTTTACCGACGTTTCCGCAGGTACAAACCAGTTCTCCGATCAATTCTTCTGCGGAAGCTTTGCCTCTAAGTAATTCCTGTCGCTTGCTGGAGAGTTCGGTCCGTTCCTCAATGAGGGTTTTAAATTCGGCAAACTCTGACTTGTCTCCCATTAGAATGGCTCCCACCAATCGGTCCTGGTAAACGATGCATTTTTTATAGTAGGTCTGGGCGGTGTCGATCAGTAAAATCTCCTCGTATCCCTCTGCATTCGCAGGCACTTCCGGAAGGCCTATCGAGCAGAGGTCCAGGTCCGCAAATTTCAATATATTCATCGGGACATTTCCCTGGTAAAGGCTGAGCAAATCGCCGGAAATAAAACGAGCGGCACAATCGGCCTGATTTTCGGCTGCAGCCGTGATGCCATTGAGTTTTCCCTGGAATTCGGCGATTTCACCCATTGCAAAAATGTCCGGGTCACTCGTCTGAAGGTAATTGTTGACCTTGATTCCCAGGCCACAGGTCAAACCGGCAGATTTACCCAATTCAATGTTGGGACGGGTGCCGATAGCGTAAACGACCGCATTGCAAGGGATGGTTTGACCACTTTTTAAACTGGCAATAATGTGTTTTTCCTCTCCGAAGGATTGCAGATGGGCCAATTGATTATTCATAAATAATTGAACCCCCATGTCTTCCAGCCGGTCGCGCAGCAGGGAGCTGGCCATCGGGTCCAGTTGCCTTTCCATCAAACGGGAGCCTAGCTGTACAATGGTGACCTTCAGGTCGATTTCCCGCAGCGCGGCGGCCAGCTCCAGCCCCAGCAATCCGCCCCCTACGATCAGCACATGTCCCTTCTTTTCGAGATATTGCTTCAAATCATCTGCATTTTCCCGGTTTCTCATCGTAAATACGCCAGGCAAATGCATAGGCGCATCTCCGGGAACAAAGGCTCTGCTTCCCGTGGCAAGTATGAGGGTGTTATAATAGTGAACCCGACCCTTTTCATCGGTTACGGTTTTGTTGGAGCGGTCTATCGATTCGATGCCGTTTTCTACATGAAGATTGACGTTCAAATTGTCCAAATCGGAATCCGACTTGAACTTTAACAAGTCCTCCCAGGCCTTATGCCGGTTTACATAATCCGGAAGCAAGACCCGGTTATAAAAGGGGTGTTTTTCTTTGGAGAAGACATGTATTTCATCCTCCTGGTTACATTCCCGGTAAGAATTAATAAATCGGTAGGCAGCAGCACCCGCGCCCACAATCACTATTTTTTGCTTCGGTTTATGATAAAGGCTCACCTGTACGACCGAATATTTGAAATCTGGTTGTTTGGAAACCGGGTCAAGGGCATTTCCTGTCAGGTTATTGGCACGGGCAAAGTCATTCTGTAGGATTTTGCCCCAATGCATGGGTAGGAAAACCACGCCCCTTTTAATGGTATCAGTGATCCTGGCATGTACCCGAACTTCTCCCCTGACTCCCATAACCTGTACGGTGCTCCCCTCTGTTATTCCCCGTTCCATGGCATCTTCCGGATTAATTTCCAAAAAGGGGCTGGGAAGGTGTTTCTTGAGCTTGTTCACTTTTCCGGTGCGGGTCATGGTATGCCATTGATCCCGTATCCTTCCGGTAGTCAGAATAAGCGGAAATTCCGCAGAGGGTTTTTCATAATCATTTTTTGGGCCGGAAAGTTGAATTTGTGCGCGACCGTTTGGGGTAGGAAATTTCTTGTCCGTAAAAAGACGTTTGGTTCCACCCTGAGTCTTGCTCCGAAACGGCCACTGTACCGAACCGTGGTTTTTTAAATAATCATAATCCAAACCGGAAATATCGATGTTTGAGCCTTTGGTCATTCGGCAATATTCGGAATACACTTCTTCCATATTGGAGAATTCGAATCCCGAGAAACCCATTTTTCGGGCAAAGCGAATGAGTATTTCAGCATCCGGAAGGGCCTCTCCGGGTGCATCCGTGAATTTGCTAAGGTGACTGATGCGCCGTTCCGAATTGGTCATTATCCCTTCTTTTTCCCCCCAGCCCGCTGCCGGCAAAACCAGATCGGCGTACGGGATGGCTTCGGATTTGTTGGAAATGTCCTGTACCACCACAAACCTGGCTTTTTTCATTGCTGCCTCTACCTTGCGGGCATCCGGCATGCTCACCATGGGATTGGTGCAGATGATCCATAGGGCTTTTATGGAGCCATCTTCAATCCCTTCAAATACCTGGGTGGCCGTCTTTCCAGGTTTGGCTGAAATCTCGTCCACTCCCCAGAAATGAGCCACCTCCTCCCGGTGTTCGGGTACGCTGAGATTGCGGTGGCAGGCAAGTAAGGTAGCCATGCCTCCGACTTCCCGACCTCCCATGGCATTGGGTTGTCCGGTCAGGCTAAATGGACCGGAACCAGGTTTGCCGATATGCCCGGTGATTAGGTTCAGGTCAATGAGGGCCAGGTTTTTATTCACCCCGTCGGCACTTTGATTGAGGCCCATGGTCCAGAGGGAAAGAAAGCCCCTGGCATTACCAATGTGGAAAGCAGTGGTTTTGATTTCCGCTTCAGTGATCCCGCAAATGCTGGCCGCTTCTCTAAGGGAGATTTTCATCACCATTGCTTTGTAGGCTTCAAACCCGTCCGTATGATTGGAAATGAATTCCAAATCCACGTCGCCCTGCTCAATCAGACACCTACCCAGGGCATGAAAAAGCACCTCATCGGTCCCGGGGTTTAGTTGCAGGTGCACGTCGGCAATGGCACAACTTTGGGTAACCCGGGGATCGACTACAATAATCTTTACATGGGGATTTTCTTCCTTATGTTTTTCGATCCTTCTCCAAAGAATGGGATGGCACCAGGCCGGGTTGGCCCCTGCCACTAAAAAGCAGTCTGCGAGTTCGATGTCCTCGTAGGCTATGGGTACACTGTCTTCACCCAGCGTTTTGATGTAGCCCATCACGGCCGAACTCATACACAGTCGGGAGTTGGTATCTACATTGTTGGTCTTCAGGTAGCCCTTGGTCAGCTTATTGACCAGGTAATATTCCTCTGTCAGGCATTGGCCGGAAACATAGAAGGCTACCGAATCCGGTCCGTTTTTTTCAATAATGGAGGAAAATACCGCTGCAGCTCTTTCCAGGGCCGTATCCCAATCCACCTTTTCCAGGGGGTGGGATTTTCCCCAGCGCATTTGAGGATGAAGTAGCCGGTCCGATTGGTCTTCCACCACGTAATGTAGGTTCATCCCTTTGGAGCACAGCATCCCCTTATTTACCGGATGATCAGGATCTCCTTGTAGGGTGATTTTTCCTTTCGTATCTTTTTCAGCAAGGATGCCACATCCTACCCCACAGTAAGAACAAGTGCTCTTGTAACGTTCTGCCTTTACCATATCCTTTTTGAATTCAAATGAGAAATTTAACCATTGACCATTTCAGGCTGAAGGATAGCCTCTTGGGTCAATGACTCTTCCAGTTCCTCTTGGGCCACTTTTTCATCATACCTGGAAAAGCGGATTAACAAAGAGGACAGGCTGATAACAGAGACGGTGATTCCCAGAAAGAACAAGGCATCCCCATAGCTAAGGCCTTCTACTTTCAAAAGGAATCCAGCCAAAACGGCTCCCACGTTTCCGCCCGCTCCCACGATACCTGAAATCATACCGATGGCTTTTTTATTTACAAAGGGAACCACAGAGAAAGTAGCTCCTTCAGCCATTTGCACAAAGAGACTAAAAAGAATCATGGTACCGATGGCTAATGGCAATTGGGTCATTTGAGAGAACAGCATCAGGGCAACCCCTTCGATGAGTACCAACGCTCCTAAAAAGCTCACCCTTCCTTTTAGCCCCCATTTGAGTCCTGCTTTGTCTCCGAAAAAGCCTCCAAGAGACCGGGCAAACAAGTTCATCAGTCCGAACAGACCTGCTATTAATCCGGCTGTCTTTAGGTCCAACTGGAAATTATCATGGTAGTAGATCGCAGCAATATTATTAATGGTAAGTTCTATACCGAAACAGGCAGCGTAAATCAGAAACAAGGCCCATACCCGACGGTCGGACAGGGCGGCTTTCAGTGCCCCTTTACCATCGGCTTTTTTCTTTCGTTTATACTCCAAATCTTTTTTGTTAAGGTCTTTGATATTTCCTTCCGGAAAATCCGTGGTCCATTTGTAGTAGGCAATGGCAGTGAGCAGCATGGCAAACCCAGGTACCATCATGGCGTATCGCCAGGCATCGGAATCTAGAAACCCAAGAGAAACAAACAGCGCAAAGACGGCCGGCATGACCATTTGCGTGACACCGCCACCCATATTGCCCCAACCGGCCGAAGTAGCATTGGCGGTGCCCACCACATTGGGAGCAAACATCACCGAGGTGTGATACTGGGTGATCACGAAGGATGCGCCGATCACTCCGATAGCCAGCCTGAATAAAAGAAAACTTTCGTAACTATTGCTAAGGCCTATGAGGATGACGGGCACAGCACCCAGGGCAAGCAGGTAGGTATAGGTAATTCGCGGACCAATACGATCTACCAACCAGCCTATAAATAACCTTGCCAGCACCGTTACCGATACCGAGGCAATAATAATATTGCCAATTTGTGACTTGGTTAAATCTAATTCCTCCCGTACGATGGCCATCAAGGGGGCTATTCCAAACCACCCGAAAAAACAAAGAAAGAAGGCAAACCAGGAAAGGTGAAATGCACGCATCTGCGGGGATTTGAAATCTAAAAGGTTAATGGCGGTGGCTTTTTTGGCTGAAAATTTCATTGATTATCTCGATTAATATGCGAAAATAGGTTCGGTATAGCTCAGGCTTTTTGAGGGTTATTATTACGTATATATACGGGTGACTATCTAACTCTCCTGATAAAGCGAAATCTTGAAGGTTTATTTCGGGTTCCTGTTTTATTGCTCATAAACCACTATAAAACCACGAATTGCGTTCGTTATCTCCTATCAGTAAGCTTTGTTTTATCTGAATGCTAATATAAGGGATGTTTTATTAAATAAGTAAAAATACGTAAAAAAATTACGTAAAATTTGAAATTTACGTAGTGATTAAGGAAGAAGAGGCTTTTTGTTGGCTTCCCGGTTTTGAAAATAATCCAGTGTGCATAAAATCGCCTCCTATTTTGGATGGATTTTCTTATCTTTCCAAAAATGAGTGCTGTTGGCTTAAAACGGCAAGTATGGGGTAGATTTGTTGTCTTCGTTGGGGAGGGAGGATTGGTTAGGGACAGTATGCCCTTGGTTTTTTAGAACGGACATGCCGGTTGAAAACAGAAAAGATACCCCATTAAACATGGATTCAAAATTTAAGTGTAGGTCTATATGAGAAAGTTTTCGGTAGTTTTATTAAAAAATGTAGGTTTCGCCTTAATTTTTCTGAGCGCGTACGTTGCCTGTTCGCCAAAGAGTGAAGCGGATAAAATCATTGATCAATCCATCGCAACCCATGGAGGCAAACGCTTTCAGTCGGCCAAAATAAGCTTTGATTTTCGGGAAAGGCAGTACGAAATATTCAAATCTCCGGAACGGTTTCGATATGTAAGGGCTTTTTCCGGCGAGGCTGGTCGGATAGTAGATGTGCTTGACAACGAAGGATTTACCCGGAAAATTGAAGGGGAGGAGGTAGCTTTGTCCGATAAAGACAAAGATGCTTATGCTAATTCCGTAAATTCGGTGGCTTATTTTGCTTTTTTACCCTACGGTCTGAATGATCCGGCGGTGATCAAAACCCATCTGGGGGAAACTCGGCTAGAAGGAAAAACGTACGACCTTATTAAAGTAACTTTTGAAAAAGAAGGTGGAGGGGAAGATTACGATGACGAATTCCTGTATTGGATCAATAAGGAAAATTTCCGGATGGATTTTATGGCCTATACCTACCACACCGATGGAGGAGGGGTCCGGTTTCGGAAGGCTAAAAATCAACGAGAGGTCTCCGGAATTCTTTTTCAGGACTATGATAATTATAAGCCCGAGGATGAAACAGTAGCCGTGGAGGAAATGCAAGCGTTGTACGAGGAAGGAAATCTGGAACTGCTGTCGGAAATACTTTTAGAAAATATTCAAGTGGAATTGATTCAATAGAAAAAGGCAGCTACCATGCAGGAGAAAAGAGGACTGGTCATTTCCGGAGGGGGAAGTAAAGGAGCATTTGGAGGTGGAATAGCCGAATACTTGATCCGCGATTGCGGTTTCAATTACGAAATATTTGTGGGGACTTCTACGGGAAGCCTGTTGGTGCCACTCCTATCCATAAACGAAATCGAAAAAATCAAGGCAATCTATACATCGGTTACCCAGGATTGTATTTTTAGCACCAATCCATTTATTATTTCCAAAATTAACGGTGTGTATAAAACCCGCATCAATCATTTTAGTACGATCAAAATGTTTTTGAAGGGCAAGAAGACTTTTGGTGAAAGCAAAAACCTGTTTAAACTCATCAAGGAAATCATCACGCCTGCAGATTTTGATCGGATGAAAGCCAATACCGCAGAAATTTACATCACCGTTTCCAATTTGAGTACGAATAATGTAGAATACAAACGGCTGAAGGATTACGAGTACCACGATTTTTGTGAATGGATTTGGGCTTCTTCCAATCTGATCCCCTTTATGAGTTTGGTGGAGAAGGACGGCTACGAGTACGCAGATGGCGGGTTTGCAGATTTGGTTCCGATTTCCGAGGCCATTTACAAGGGGGCAACCGAAATTGATGTGATCGTGTTGAAAGCAAGGGCAGGGAGGGAGATGAAACGACCGGTGCGTAATGCCTTGGAATTAACGACAAGAGCCTTTGATTTTATGTTGGACCAGATTTCCAGCGATGACATTAAGATCGGCGAATTGCTTGGAAAAAGGCGCAGGGTGAACCTCAACTTTTATTACCCACCGGCAGTATTAACGGAAAATTCACTTATTTTTGACCCTTACCAAATGAAAAAATGGTGGCGGCAGGGAAAGCGATTTGCGAAGGAGCAAAATCCGGTTTGTAAATGTATCGAAATAGGAGTTGACAAATAAATCATATGCCACATTCTTGGAAAAAATTCATTTATCTTCCGGCTGCTTTGCTTTCAATACTGTTGCTAACGGCAATGGACAAGCAGCCCTTGCCAGGGTTATTTGTCATTGGCGATAGCATTTCCATGCAGTACGGCCCGTTCCTTGAACAATACGTACAGGGGAAGTGGATCTATGACCGCAAGAGGGACGAAGGATCGAGTTCAGCCAATCTGGATCATCCTGCCGGGGCCAATGGAGGCGACTCGGGCATGGTGTTGGCCTACCTTCAGCAAAAAGTACAAGACCCATCCTTCCGTCCGGACTTGATGCTGATCAATTGCGGCCTGCACGATATCAAAACCGATGTAAAAACAGGAGAGAAGCAGGTTTCCCTGGACGACTATCGCTCCCATCTGGAACAAATGTATACCCTTTTGCAGGAAAAAGGAATCCAAATGGTCTGGATCCGAACTACCCCGGTAGACGATGAAACCCACAATTCCAAGCAGCAATCCTTCCACCGCTATGCGGCCGATCTGGAAATTTACAATGCGGTGGCGGATGTGGTTTTCGAGTCCAGAGGCGTTTCTGTGATTGACCTCCATGGTTTTACAGCGAATTTGGGTGCCGATTTGTTTATCGACCACGTTCATTTTGGCGAGGAAACGCGCGCCAGGCAAGCCGCTTATATTGCCGGGTTTTTGGATCACTATTTTCAGTAAGTTCTGACCCTGGGGAAAGCCTTCCAGGAATTTTACATACGGATTGCGATTTTGAGAATTTTATTGTTTGATGTTCAATCTGAGTTTTGTATTCATCAATTATTGGAATGGGCTTTATTACAGATTACCTTTACTGAAACACTATATCTTAATTTTATGGACAGGCCCCTACCCGAGAACGAATTTGACAGGCTTTTGCAGTTGTCTGATTATGACCTGGACCACGTTGAACTGGAAGATCACGTTAAAGACCTTGCCAAACTGGCAGCAAAAGTGGCCGGAACCAATATTTCCCTGGTCAATTTGATTGATGCTTATACCCAGTGGAGTGTGGCGAGTGAAGGGATTCCGGTGATGCAGATGCCCAGAGAGGATTCGGTCTGTCAGTATACTATCATGGGTGATAAACCTTTTGAGATCAAGGATCTTACAAAGGACGAGCGTTTTAAGGAAAAATTCTATGTAACAGATGATCCCAACCTGAAATATTATTGGGGGGTTCCTTTGAAAAGTGAGTCCGGTATAAATCTGGGAGCTTTGTGTGTGGTGGACACGGAGTCCAAGTTCATTAGCCCCGAGAAAGTGGCCTTATTGAAGATCATTGCCGATGAGATTGTCAATCGCCTGAAACTAATAAAAACAGTCTCATTTTTACAATCTGAAGTCCAAAATGCCAGAGAAAAACAAGAACAGGTAGCCCATGATATCAGAGGACCCATTGGAGGAATCATTGGCCTGGCGCAAATCATCAAAGAAAAAGGAGATAAAAACCAGTTGGAGGATGTGCTGGAATTCGCCGAAGTCGTTCAAAATAGCGGGAAATCATTATTGGAGTTAGCAGATGAAATTTTATCCAATAAAGAAGGGGCTAAAAAGGAAGCTGTGCTGGCGGATGATGAATACAATTTACTGAGGCTAAAGGAAAACCTAAAAAATTTATATGAAGTCCAGGGGGAACAAAAGAAGGTAGATCTACATATAACGCTGGAAGGTGAAAATAAAGAAACTGCTTTTCCGAGAGCAAAATTAGTTCAAATATTGGGAAACCTTATCTCCAACGCCATCAAATTTACACCTGAAGGAGGTCAGGTAACCGTAAACTTAACGCTTCTTGAAAAAGCTGGTAAAAAGGAATTATTGGCAGAAGTGAAAGACACTGGGGCTGGAATGACGGAGGAACAAATCGAAGCTATTCTGAAAGGCGAAGGAAATACGACAAAAGGCACCTCCGGGGAAAAAGGATATGGTTTTGGTCTTCCCCTGGTAAAGCATCTGATCGATGGTATGGGCGGTACCCTAAAAATTGATTCCCGGCCAAGTGCCTATTCCCTGTTTGAAGTAGCGCTCCCGGTTTAATTTTCTGCCTGTTTTGGTTTGAATTGGAGTCCGAAATCGTTTTTTTTGGTAAACCTTTATTTGTTTACCATGGAAAAATACGCACTTCCCAATTCGGATTTAGAGATTTCAAGATTAATTTTTGGTTGCTGGGCCATTGTAGGTGGCTTTAACTGGGGGCCACAGGACGAAAGGGATTCCCTGGCGGCAATCAAAATGGCCTACGATCAGGGAATTACCACTTTTGATACCGCAGAAGCCTATGGCGGGGGTGCTTCGGAGAATTTGTTAGCCAAAGCCCTGGGAGAAAAACGCAAAGACATCATTATCGCTTCCAAAGCGGGTCCGGCCGATTTTGCATCGGAGGATATTAAAAATGCGTGCGAAAGAGGGCTGAAGAATTTGAAAACCGATTACATCGACCTATACCAGTTGCACTGGCCCAATCCGGAAATTCCGTTGGAGGAAACCTTGGGTGCGCTTCAGGAACTTCGCGAGGAGGGTAAAATCCGGGCCTTCGGCGTGTCCAATTTCGGGAACGAAAGCCTGGATACCTGCAAAAACTCCGGATTCAAGATCAGTAGCAATCAAATGGCCTATAATTTACTTTTTCGGGCCATTGAGTATTCCATTCTTCCACAATGCATCGAAGATGATGTTCCGGTACTTTGCTATTCTCCCATTATGCAGGGCTTGCTGACAGGGAAGTTTTCCTCGGAAGCGGAGGTACCCGATGACCGGGCGAGAACCCGGCATTTCACAAAGGAACGGTCTCAATCCCGGCATCAGGAGGAGGGCTGTGAAGAACTGACTTTTCAAACCATTAGTCAGATCCGGGAACTTTCCAAAGAAGCGAATATTCCCATGGGAAATTTAAGTTTGGCATGGTTGCTCTACCAAAAGGGGGTGGCGGCTGCCATCGTCGGTGGAAGAAATGCGGCGCAGGTTAGAAAAAATGCAGCGAGCGCTCAGGTGACACTGACCCCCTCCCTGGTATCCAGCCTTAATGAAATTACCCGTCCGCTCAAAGAGGCCTTGGGCCCCAACGCAGACCTATGGCAAACGGACGGTAGGGTGGTATGATTTTTTAGGGGACGGAGATCTTTCCCATTCTTTTATAAAAAAATATATGTGAGCGATATGGGGATAAATGATTTGACAACTACCTAAAAGATGACCGTAAATACTGGCATCATTTATGGTAGAATTTGGTGTAATTGATTCCATTTTTTAGATTTCTAAAAATATTAAAATCATGTTTGAATTGGAGAAAAACGAAATCAAATTTCTTTATAACGGTAAAAAGTTGGAAGACAGGGAAGCCTATGCCTATGTTTTGACGCTACATAAGCATGTAATCAATGAGTTGGATGTATCGAAAAATGAAATGACCCCAACCCAGGTTTTAGAGTTGGCAAAAAAACTAAACAAAAGTGTAATCGATCTCTTCGACGAGAAATCTGATTATTTCAAAGCAAACATTCAAGGAAAAGAGATCGACGAAACCGATCTCTTGACCTTATTGATTAAGGAGAAATCTGCTTTGAAAACGCCTCTTTTGATTTCAGCTAATGGGGCAAAGGTTTTAGAATATCCAAGGGATACCATTAAGATAGATATGGTATTCAATGAAATAAGCGGAAACGATTCATAATCGCTTTATTCCAGGTAGTCTAGCGTAGAAACTAATCTTTCCCATCCTGTAATTCTCCTGTAATTCTGGTTTTTTTAAGTAAAATGAAATTTAATTTCTTCGTAAAAGGGAATTTTTCTTTGTTTTATAACTTTTTGGATGAAATTTTTTTCTATTTTTTGCATTCATTTGACTAGTAAGAAATGAAAGCCCAAATTACCGGCATTGTAGCAGTAGTAGCGCTATTCTTGATTTTGTTGTCTCCAGGGGAGGCAACGGGTCAATTTGTTGGAGGAAAAAGTACACCGCCAAACATCGTACTCATCCTTGCAGACGACCTTGGCTGGATGGATGTGGGGTACAATGGGGCTGAGTTTTACGAAACGCCCAATATCGACCAACTCGCGTCCGAGGGAATGGTCTTCAGTCGATTTTACCCCTCGGCTGCCAACTGTTCCCCCACGCGGGCGAGTTTGTTAACCGGAATGTACTCGCCACGACATCAGGTGTATGTTCCGCAAGGTTTGTCTAGGGGGGGCGATGTTTCCAAAATGCGGTTCAAAGTGCCCACCCAGGGTCAAAATTCCACTTTCAATACGATACCGGTAAGCATCAATAGGGTTTCACCGGAATTTGAATCACTTGCCGAAATGCTGAAAAAGTCGGGCTATGTATCTGCCAGGCTTGGGAAATGGCATATAGGCGACGATAATCAGGGTTTCGATGTGTTATCCGCAGCCGGTGAGATTGGAAAAATCACCAATTATTACGGAGAGGAAAAGCGATACTATAACGATGATCATGTGGCGGAAAGGCTGACTGATGCAGCGATCCATTTTATTGAGGCCAATAAAGAGCACCCGTTTTTTCTTTATCTCAGTCATTGGGAGGTACACACTCCCCTGGCGGCAAGGGACAAAAGGATCGAGTATTACAAAAGCAAGCTTAAAAACCGGCCCGGGAAAAATTACGATCCGGTGTATGCAGCTGAAGTGGAACAGGTTGATAGTAGTGTAGGCAGGGTTCTGGCCAAATTAAAAGAACTGGGTCTGGAAGATAACACGGTTGTGATTGTTACCTCGGATAACGGGGGGCTTTCGTCCGTTACCGATAATGCTCCGTTGAGGGCTGGTAAAGGCACTTTTTACGAAGGGGGTCTCCGGGTACCGTTTTGTATTAAATGGCCGGGTGTAACTCAAGCCGGTTCGAAATCCGACATTCCCGTAACCGGTGTTGATTTTATGCCCACCTTTGCAGAAATCGCCTCGGCGGAGTTGCCGCAAAACCAGCCGGTGGACGGTGATTCCTTTGTACCAATTCTTAAAGGAAAGCCATTCGACCGGGATCGTTCGCTTTTTTTCCATTTCCCGCTTTACCTGGGGGGTAGCGTGGAGGTATTGCCATCATTCGATGGAACGGAAAATTACTGGCGTGCGGTACCCTCTTCGGTAATCATGGCCGGGGATTGGAAATTGATTTATTATTATGAATACGATCGTTATGAACTGTTTAATTTGAGAACCGATATTTCAGAGCAAGACGACCTTTCTGGCAGCGAAACCGGAATAGCAATAAAACTGTTGGAAAAACTTAAAAATTGGGTAGCAGCCGTAAATGCTCCTGTGCCCAGTGTTTTAAATAGATAACATTGACCCGATAAACACCAAAGTGTAAACGCTATAATCAAGATTTCATTATTCCAAAAATTCAAAATTTATCGTATGAAATTCCTTCCGTATCTGGTACTATACTTGCTTTCATTAGATTTAAGTGCCTATTCCGGCACTACAGCCGCCTGGCTTGATAGGATGGACACGAGCAAGCGTCATCATGAACCGAAAAGAGAAGCCCCTTTAAAAGTGTTGATCGTTGACGGTCAGAATAACCATGAGGTATGGCCAAAAGCTACGCTAATGATGAAGCAGTACCTGGAAGAAACGGGGCTTTTTCGGGTAGCTATTTACAGAACCAGGTTTACCTGGAGAGCTGAAAGGGAAAGGAAGTACTTGCCATTGGCGGGACTGAGCGCAACCACAGAGTTGGAAACCCCGCAGCATGATCCGGATTTCGCCCCCGTATTCAAAAATTATGACGTAGTGATTTCCAACTTTGGCTGGAAGGCCGCGGATTGGCCGGAGGAAACCCAAAAAGCTTTCGAAGACTACATGTCCTCCGGCGGAGGCTTTGTCTCCTTTCACGCTGCAAACAATTCTTTTCCAGACTGGCTGGAATACAATAAAATGATTGGCCTGGGAGGCTGGGGTGACCGTACTGAAAAAGATGGACCTTATGTGTATTATACTAATGAAGGCGAGCTGGTACGAGATCCTTCACCGGGGAAAGGCGGTGCCCATGGACCTAGCCATATTTTTCCCATCACCATTCGTGAGAAAGATCATCCCATCACCAGGGGAATGCCGAAAGTATGGCTAACCACCAAGGATGAATGCTATTCTCAATTGCGTGGACCGGCCGAGAACCTGACCGTACTGGCTACCGGTAAGGATGTTTCAGGCAAAGCGCCTACTGACCGGCACGAACCCATGCTGATGGTGTTGGACTACGGCAAAGGGCGGGTATTTCATACCACGCTGGGGCACGATGATTTTTCAATTGAAAGTGTTGGTTTTATCACCTCCTTTTTAAGAGGAACGGAATGGGCGGCAACAGGGAACGTTACCCTACCCATACCAGATGATTTTCCTACGGCAGAAAATTCCACCAGCAGGAAATTTGAGTTGAAATTTGATGATCAATAAAATCAAATGGAAGCCTGAGGTTTTCATGTTCTTTGCTTTAAAGGAATCAGCGTGCCGATTGCCGTTTGGCTTATCATACATTCGGAACCTGTTGCCTTTCGATGTATTCGGTAATACACCGATACTAAAGAATAATACCTACCTTTGGCCAAAAATGTATCCATGGGCTTTACCGATCTCGGTCTTTCAACACCACTACAGGAAGCAATAAGCAAGGCAAAATACGAAAATCCTTTTCCTGTTCAGATCGAGGCAATACCTGCCATTCTAAGAAAGAAAGACGTTTGGGGCCTGGCTCCGACGGGATCTGGTAAAACAGCCGCTTATGTATTGCCGATTTTGGAAATGTTTCAGGGGAAAACCGCAGTAAAGAGTAGGGCAGTCGCTGTGCTGGTGCTGGTGCCTACCCGGGAACTGGCCATTCAGGTCGATCAAACGGTAAAAACCTTTACGAACGGCTTGCCAAGGAACGTAAAATCCATGGCGGTGTATGGTGGGGCGTCCATCAATCCCCAAATGATACACCTGTACGGAACCGACATCCTGATCGGGACCCCCGGCCGCTTGCTGGATTTGCTTTCAAAAAAGGCTGTGGACTTGTCCGCATTGGAAATACTGGTTTTGGACGAGGCCGACAAAATGCTGAACCTGGGCTTTAAGGAAGAAGTGGATGAAATCTTGTCCGGATTGCCCAAAAAACGGCAGAACATCCTTTTTTCTGCGACGACGGAGGAGTCGGTAGCCAGCTTATCGACCAACCTGCTTTACCAACCGGTACGGATCGAAATTGCGCAGGATACCGTGTCCCCCGCCCAAATCAAGCAATCGGCCTATTTGGTAACACCCGAAAACAAGGGGCCTTTATTGAGATTTCTAATCAGCGAGGGAAACTGGACCCAGGTGTTGGTTTTTGCCAGTTCCAAACGGGCGGCAGATAACCTCGCCGCCAAATTAAAAAAACACGGAATACAAGCCCAGTCCTTTCATGGGGATAAAAGTCAGGCTGCCCGGACAGAATCGCTTCGGAATTTTAAACAGGGAAACTTACGGGTTTTGGTGGCCACCGATCTCGCCTCCCGGGGCATCGATATCCAGTTTTTACCCCATGTGGTCAACTACGAACTGCCCCGTTCCCCAAAGGATTACATTCACCGCATCGGTCGGACAGGCAGGGCCGGATCAGAGGGAGAGGCCATTTCCCTGATATCGGAGGAAGACACGCATCATTTTAAGGTCATTCAGAAAAAAATGAAACGAATGGTCGAACTGATTGATTCAAAAAACCTGGGTTTTTGATATGTCAAAACGTGGCTATAGTAGAAGTACGAATGTTTTCCATCAAAGTACCGATTCAATCCACTAAGGGGTTGGAAAACGAGATGGTTGATTTTGTCCACGGGTTGTCCCCCTTGGTTGGTGTTGTTACAGCCCTGCAGACTTAGTTTTTCAATAATCGATTAATTATTTTAGGGAATCTTTTTCAGGAATAAAGTGGGGTTCTTGTTTCCCACTTTCCTCTGGTAAAATCGGGAAAATCCACCGGTCTGCTTTTGTCAGCTACGGAGGTTCCGGTAAGCGGGATAATGGCAGCACTGGTTACCGAATCGTACACATCCCAGTCCGGCTGTTTATTTTCCTGCAAGGCAAGTACCAGTCGGTGCCAGTTGATTGGCGTTTGGGTCATGCCTCCACTGCCATGTCCGCGGATCGCTCCTCCTTTGCGTTCGGGTGGGGCGTAATTTTTCGTAATTTCATGCGCATATTCTTCCAGATACGGCGCTGCCGGTTCCCATTGATGTTCCCTGGGACTTCTACCTTCAATATAAATTCGCTGGGCATCCCTTTCCTTTAAATAAATTCCTTTTGTACCCTGAAGTCGGAAACTTTCCCTGGGGTGGGGGGTATGCGTGTCGTGGTTAAGGGTGACCATTTTTCCTTTTACGGTTCGGATAAGTGACGCATTGTAATCCCCTAGCGCCATCTCTTTCGTCGCATACGGATGTTTTTCTCCGTACTGGGCTTTGGCATATTCATTGAGCATGCCCGATTTCGTACTCATGGAGACCAGGTAGTCAAACCGGTCCCCATGGTTGATGTCCAGCACCGGCATCATGTTTCTCATGGGATGGTCGGGGTAGAGGTTCCCGTTTTTATCGATGGCAGGTTGTAATCTCCAGGGTTCTTCTTCCGGATTAAACTTCACCATTCTCAAATCATGTATATAGCCACTTTCTACATGGAGGATATCCCCTAATAATCCTTTTCGCACCATATTCAACATGGTCAGGTCTCCAAAACCTCCCAATACGATGCTGGCCCACTTTCCGGTACTTTCAAAGGTTTCTACCAATTCCCATGCTTCTTCAAGAGTCTGGGCAATGGGCACTTCGCAAGCCGCATGTTTTCCATTTCTCATGGCCGCCAGACATACCGGAGCATGGGTGTCCCAGGGGGTGGCGCATATCACGGCATCCAGCTCTTCCTCCTCGCATAACCTAATAAAATCTGTTGGCCCCTTATCGTAAAGCCTGGGGCTCGGTTGACCGGATTCCTCAATCCACCTTTTGGCCTGGTAAAGGTTTTTGGGATCGATGTCACAAATGGCAGGGATTTCTACCCCTGTAATTCCAAGTGCAGTGTCCAGGTGGTAAGAGCCTCTACCCCCAATACCCACAAAACCCAGTCTCAGATTCCGTTTGAGGCCCAAAGCCATCGATTGATTGGATAGTAAGCCTGTTGTAATACCTCCCAGTGCTAGCGTTGAAAGCTTTAGGAAATTTCTGCGGTCAAGATTATTCATCGTAATTTTTATTTGAAATGTAACACGTAGTGAAGTCTACTGGAGGATCCCCGGATACCATTTTTCGGCATTGGTCCGGTAAATTTTATCTACCACCGTCTTGGGCAATTTCAATCCATTGAAGGTACCGGTGACTTTTGGTACCTGCATTTCTAGGTCCCCGGTAAAAAATTGCCAATGTCGTAACCAAACCTGATGGGCATGTTCCGAAATCTCTTCCGGTTCCGTCAATCCCTTCGCCTGTATGTCCGATGCTCCGGCGCGCAAATCCGTTCCATAGAGGAGTCTACCCTGGTACTTCACGATAAAGTCGCGCACCCCTTCCCAATTGGTGACGGCCTGGTGTTGCAAATGGGAGATGCGTTCGGCCATATCCACGGCCATGTTGGGAAAGGAATCCAGTCTTTTTGCCAGTTCATTCACGTCGTATTCCAGGCTTCCCAAATGCGCCCCGACAAATCGCAGATCGGGATTATTGGCCAGCAGTTGATCCCGGGCGGAAATCTGCTCCTCATACGAGGGTAAATCCGGGAATTGATACATGTGGTATCGGGGGTTTTCCCGAAAATAATCCCGATCCCCCTGCACCGTCATTTCCTCCAGCGGCAACCAGGTATTTTTGGGCTCCCCAAGATGGCCCAACAGGGTAATGTCTTTTTCCACCAACAGCTGCAGGATGGAATCAAAGGCAGGATCGGTAATCATTACCAACTCATCCCGTTCATTTTTCAACTCCATGCCAATATTTTTCCAAACCTTTACCGCTATGGCCCCCTTGGCAATGGATTTTTCCAAATAGTCCAGGGTTTTACTTTCCCAATCGTTGTTGGTAAATCCTTCCAGGGAAAAGGTCGTGCCATAGGAAACAATATCCGGATATTCGCCGATGAGTTTCAATGAAAAATTTTCTTGCGCTTCCGGTGTCAGGTTTGGGGAGGTATACACACTTACGTTCAGCAGTCTAAACTTATCTCGAGCTGCCTGACGTATAAAGACGGTATCGAAATCCGTTCTCAGGTGTACATGGGCATCGATTTTTTCTATTTGGTCAAAATCCTCCAGTGAATAGTAGCTTTCTTCCATGATTTCAGGCGTTTCATTATTGCTTTTCGGTGATTGACAGCAAAAGGCGAGGGTGAAAAGACAGAAAGAAAAAACAACTGTTTTGCCTATTTTGGTCATTATTTTCATGGTTTTCGAAGGAATGTGGTAACGGTTTTTTTCTGTTCTAGCCCATTTACTGTAGGATTGGACGAGGAGGATTACCCTTGGTTGGGTATAATTTTAGAGAATTTATGGGTTAAAAGAAAGGACTGGCACTTATTTATGAAGGGATTGCAGCGTTCGCCCTGCCGCAAGGTATGCTGCTTGCGTCGAAAAATGAGGAAACTGGATCGGTTTGTCTAAAAATACTAGGCTACAAAAAAACGGTAGTGAACGGATTTTTTTGATGGCAACAGGACCATTCCTTCGTTTGATTGTACGTCGGTTACCAAATAGACGGGTTTTTCTTAACAAGATTTGCTAATTTTTAAATTAATACCGATCATTAGGAATTCAATTAAACATTTACCCAAAATAACCATCGTGAAATACCAGGAAAACCCTATTTCCTTTAATGACCGCAATGAGCTTTGGCTATTGTTACGAAATGGAGAACGAGAGGGTTTGGAAGGCTTGTACCGGTTATTTGCCCATGAACTTTTTAAGTATGGCTTGGCCTTGGTGAATGATGCCGATTTTGTGCAAGACTGTATACAGGAAGTCTTTATTGACCTGTGGAAGTATCACCAGAACCTGCAGAAGGCGGATAATGTAAAAGTTTACCTTTTCAGGTCGCTCTCACATAAAATATACCGGGAGAGCAAAAAGCGATCCAAATGGAAATGGGAAGAACTGGGAGATGAGGGGACCCGGCAGCTATCCTTGGAATCCAAAGAAGGTGAACTTATTGGGGTGCAGCAGGAAAAAAGCCTTCAAATCAAATTGGCGGCTGGGCTAGAGAAATTGCCCCTCCGGCAAAAGCAGGCAATCCAGTTGCTGTATTTTGAGCAGTTTTCCTACGAGGAAGTTTCAAAAATGATGGGCATCAACCTGCGGTCGGTATATACACTTGCTTGGAAAGCCATCGGTAGTCTGAAAAAGTATGTGGTTTCAATGCTGTTAGGGTTATTCTTTTTAATTTGAAATGACTCGTCCTGAAAAATCCCCCAGCCTCCTTTGGAAAAGGGGGATTTGCTGAAAAGGAGATTTTTTGCTGAAATTGGGTAATGTAATTGGGTTAATAAACGCCAAGGTTTTTAAATTCCGTAAGCCCGAACGTGAACTAATCCCCCATTCTTTAAACCACATCTTGTAGTCATTTTTTAAAAAAAAATTAAAATATTTTTCTTTTTGAAGGATAACTTTTTCATTCCCTTGTCTCCTTTGTATGAATACCAATTTTATGTGCAAGCGAGATTATACGACAGAAGATTTTGTATTGGACCCTGAATTTCAAAAATGGGTCTTGTCCCCTGACAAGGCGACCAAAACGTATTGGGAAGGGTACATCAATGAAAATCCCGGTAAGCAAAAGGACATGTTGCTGGCTAGAAAACTGGTAGTGAACATGTCCAGAAGGGCTAGGGATGCAGAAGAAGGGCGCATAGAGGATACTTGGAATCACATTGACCAAGCCGTGGATAAACTGCAGTTGGAAATTCAGGACAAAAAAGTCATTCCACTCGATTCCTCAAGTACCCTAAGACATTTTGAAAGTAGAAAGTCAACCGGATATAACAGGTCCATGCAATTTTACCGGCTGGCGGGCATATTGCTTGTTGCTTTTTCCTTGTCTTTCCTGGTCAATGTATTTTTCCCCCAACCTGTACCGAGGATCGTAGAAATTCCTGTGGTTTACGAGGAGCATATAGCCCCTCCAGGTGTAAAATCCAACCTGACCCTACAAGACGGTTCCAAAGTGATCCTTAACTCGGGAAGTTCTCTCCGCTATATCAAAAATTTCGAATCCCATCAGCGGGTATTGGAGCTGCAGGGAGAAGCTTTTTTTGAGGTGGCCAAAGACGAAAGCCGGCCGTTTAGGGTGAAAACCGGTCCGGTCACCACCACCGCTTTGGGTACCTCCTTTAATATAAAAGCCTTTGAAAATGAGCCATTGGAAATTTCCCTGCTGACCGGATTGGTGGAAGTGGATTTGGACTTGGAAGCTTCCTGGAAGAGGGAATTGGAACCGGGAGAAGGGCTACAGGTAGATCTGGACCGGGATCAGGTAAAAGAAGTCGCGTTTAACGGGGACCGGGTATTGGCCTGGACCCAAAAAACCATTGTATTTGATCATACCCCCATGCCGGAGATCAAGCGGGTATTGGAAAACTGGTACGGGGTAAAGATAAGGTTTTCCAATCAGCCCAAAAGCGACTTGGAGTTGTCCGGGAGGTTCCATGACCAAACCCTGAAGAATGTGCTGGAAGGATTGAGTTATTCCGCCCGCTTTGATTTTAGAATAGAAAAAGACCAGGTAACCTTAGAATTTCAATAAAACTGCCTATGGATAAAAACGGATAAGTGAAACAGAAAAAGGGGCAAGCGTGCGTCAACACCCCTGCCCCAAAGAGTAACCGGAAAACGGGACGGCCATCCCTATTCCGATAAATGTTCATTTAACAAACAAACAATGTAAAGATATGAAAAAATGCCTACTAAAGCATGTGATCTACATGAGCAAATTATTTACCCTCGCTTTCACCCTCCAATGCCTCAGCATGAGTCTTCTTCTTGCCTGGAATGGCAATGCCCAGGTGAAAAGCATAGAAGAAGTATCGGTACACCTTTCTTTAAATGAAGTAAAGGTGGAAAAAGCCTTTAAGGAGCTGGAAAGAATCACTGAGTTTAATTTTGTTTTTGCTAATAGGGAAATTCGAGACAGTCCATTGATAACTTTGGAAAGCAATGGAGGAAGTCTTTATGACCTGTTGGTATCCATAGCGACTCAAACCAACCTCCGTTTTAAACAGGTCAATGAGACCATACATGTCAAGGAATCTGAGAGAGAGGAATTGATCACTTTGGTGGAATATGAAGAGATTACAATTTCGGGAACAGTATCGGATGAAAATGGGGAACCTATGCCAGGGGCTACGATTACAGTAGAGGGAACCTCAACAGGAACTGTATCGGATATTGATGGTGATTTTTCCATTGATGTGGATGAAGGTGCTGTTTTGGTGGTATCCTTTATCGGATACCAGTCCAGGAGAATAACGGTTTCCAATCAATCCCAAATTGATGTTCAGTTAGAATTGGATGAATCCTCTTTGGAAGAGGTAGTAGTAGTGGGCTATGGTACCCAAAGGAAAGCAGATGTTACCGGTTCGGTGGCATCAGTTGGGTCAGAAACATTGGAAAATGCAGCTTCACCAAATATTGTTCAGGCTTTACAGGGTGTTATGCCTGGTTTATCAGTTTCAATTAATTCATCAAGTGCCGAACAAAATGCAAGTATTAGAATAAGGGGTGAACAATCCATAACCGCAAGTAACAACCCTTTAATTGTTTTGGATGGAATTCCCTGGGGAGGTAATTTATCAGAGATTCCCTCTGCTGATGTCAAATCAATCGATGTGCTGAAAGACGCATCAGCAACTGCAATTTATGGTTCAAGGGGAGCTAACGGAGTAATTCTAATTACTACAAATAAAGGTAGGGTAGGCGAAACAAGAGTTTCTATCCGATCGTCTTTTGGCTATAACCAGTTGGCCAAAAAACCAAACATGTTAAATGGCGAAAAATTTTATGATTATAAATTGGAGTATCTTGATGCGGAACCTGATATGGCCCTGACGAGTACAGAAATAGAGAATTATAATGCTGGTATATCAACTGATTGGATTGACCATGCCACCAGATTAGGGCAGCAACAACAACATACATTAACCTTATCCGGGGGTGGAGAGAACCATTTGTTTTTTATTTCAGGTAATTTTTTAAATACTGAAGGTATCGCAAAAAACGACGAGTTTTCCAGGTATTCTTTACGGTTAAACTTTCAAAAGGATTTATCAGAATGGCTGCGCTTCGCAACCAATACATCAATGACATATCTTGATCGTGATGGTATACCAGCTAACTTTGGTAGGGCTGTCCGAATGAATCCATTAATTACACCATATAATGAAGATGGTACAATAAATTTATACCCATGGCCAGAGGATCCCTTTTATTATAATCCGCTTAGTCCTTTAAATGCACAAGATTTAAATCGAGACCATAAGTTGTTTACCAATAATTATTTTGATATAGATATTCCTTTTATTAAGGGATTGAATTATAGGATAAACACAGGATTGACTTTTCAGTATATAAATCAGGAAACTTATTATAACAATCAAACAGTTAATGGTTTCACAAGTGGGGGGTATTCCGATGTATCAAACAGAGTTAATATTAGTTCGTTGGTTGAAAACATCATCAATTATCAGAAACTAATTGGAGATCACTCTATTAGATTTACAGGTTTATATAGTTTCCAGTGGGATGAATATAAAATAAGGGCAATACAATCGGAAGGATTTCCCAACCATGTTTTAACCACCTACCAGGCAAGTTCGGGAGCGTTGATAAATCCTAGATCAAATTTAAATCAATCGGGATTGGTTTCTCAAATGGCAAGATTGAACTATGCTTATAAAGGCAAATATTTATTGACATCTACCGTAAGACGAGATGGATATTCAGGTTTTGGAGAAAATACAAAATACGGAGTTTTCCCATCTGTTGCCCTGAGCTGGAACATGTCAGAAGAAAATTTTATAGCTGAAAACTTTGATTGGATTGAACAACTAAAGTTAAGGGCATCCTGGGGTAAATCTGGTAACCAGGCTATTGGTGCATACAGTACACTTTCCAGGTTAGCCAACAGAAACTATTTAACAGGAAGCAACGGAACCACCACTGCACCAGGATATGTTCCCCGCCGTTTGTCAAATCCAGATTTGGGATGGGAGACGACACAAAACTGGAATTTGGGTCTTGATTTTATTATTTTAAATGGAAGAATTAGTGGAAATATAGATGTATTTAAATCAAATGTAAAAGATTTGCTTTTAGATAGAAGAATTTCAGCAAATTTTGGCATACCAGGTTCGGAGATAACTGAAAATATTGGGAAAACCGAAAATAAAGGCCTGGAAATTGGGTTAAAGGGGACACCCGTTCAAACTTCAGATTTTGCATGGAATCTGGCGCTCAATTACTCTGCTTCCAGAAACAAAATTGTTGAATTATATGGAGACGGGGAAGATGATTTGTTGAACAGATGGTTTATCGGAGAGCCAATTAATGTTTATTTTGATTATGGTTGGGGAGGGGTCTTTCAACTGGATGATAATATTGAAGGAAGTGCACAGCCCAATGCACAACCGGGATGGGTGAAAATCATTGATAAAAATGAGGATGGAGAAATAACAGAGAGAGATCGCATGATTCTGGGACAAACATTTCCTGATTTTGTAGCAGGGTTAAACTCTAATTTCAGATATAAAAATCTTTCTCTCAATTTGTTTTTTTCAGGGGTTGTGGGTATCGAAAAACCCAATAACCTGGGTGATCCAGAAATGGGAGCCAATCAATATAGAGCAAATAATTGGGATCTTTGGGATCATTGGAGACCAGATATTCCTTCCACGAAATATCCTGCTAATAAGGCGGGTGCTAATCTACTCCCTAGTAGAGTGCCGCGCTTTGCGGATGCCAGTTTTGTTCGGCTAAAAGATGTAAGATTAGCTTACGATTTAAGCCAGGTTGGGAAAGATCTGATAATCTTGAAAAGCCTTAAAATCTATTTTAATGTTAACAATGTATTTACCATAACCAATTGGTCGGGAATTGATCCGGAACTTTCAAATCAGGAATCCATTCCGTTTCAAAGAACATATGTAATGGGTTTAAATGTTGGATTTTAAAAAATGAAAAAATGAAAAAATATTTAAAAATTCTCTATATAATCAATTTCATACTATTTGGATCTTGTTCACTAGAGGACTTCTTGGTAGAGAAACCAAAAGATATAATTGCAGCAGAAAATCTGTACGAAAATTATGATGGATTTCAAGCTGGGATCAATGGCCTTTATTCTTACGTTTTAAAAGAAAGACAAGGACCAGGTAATACGGGTAATTATGTTTTTAATATTCCCATGATGCAGGGAACAGATATCGCCTGGGCCCCCCTATGGCTTCATACTGGGAATCTTTCGTATGATGAATTGAATACATTGACCTCGGAAGCAAATTATTTGGGAGATCTATGGGATTGGCTTTACCAGGTTATTAATGCAGCCAATACAATTATCGAAAGGGCAGAGAATGAAAACGTTGACTGGGGAACAAATGCGGCAGAAAGAAAAAACCATATTCTCGCTGAAGCAAGAACCATAAGGGCATGGGCATACCGGCATTTGACCAACCTCTGGAGTGACGTACCGCTAACAACAAGAGAGTCAACGGGATCCGACCTTGATATAGAATGGAGACCTACCCCGAGAATCGAGGTAGAGGAGCAAATGGAAGCAGATTGGCTTTTTGCCATGGAACATCTTCCTGAAGCACAGGAAATACCGGGCAGGTTGTCAAAGGCCGTGCCAATGCACTATTTGACAGAATTATATCTTATCTGGGAAAATTATAGCCAGGCTGAGACTATGGCTAAGAATTTGATAAATAACGGCAACTTTTCGTTGGTTACTGAGCGGTACGGTATTGAACAAAATCAACCAGGCACCCCATTTACTGATATATTTATTGATGGAAATGTGAGCAGATTCCAGGGGAATACAGAAGTGCTCTGGTCTTTCCAGAGGGAATTTCAGGTGATTGGAGGGGAAATTAAATCAAATATGCGACGATTGTATGTCCCTTGGTACTGGCAAAAATACAAAGGAGTATCTTTAGATATTACTGTTGACCGGGGAGGTAGAGGACTTGCTTGTGTAGCTGCTACAAATTGGGCCATTGAAAATTTTGGAGATAATGATGACCGGGGAGGACCACATGCTCTTCGAAAATATTATATAATCCAGGCAGGAGATAGAATAGATGAAGGGGCAGGTTATGCTGTTGGAGATACCTTATGGATGGATTGGAGCCTGGACAATATGGTTCTGCGAAATCGCGGTTGGCCTTCTGTCACCAAGTTCGATTTTGCAATTCCACAGGATGTAAGATCAGGAGCGAGTTATAAAGATGCACCATACCTTCGTTTGGCAGAAACCTATTTACTGCTGGCCGAAGCGCAGATTATGCAGAGTAAAACAGCTGAGGCAGCTGAAACATTCAATGCGCTTCGCAGAAGGGCCAACGCCCCGGAAATATCATCGGGAGATGTTACGGTAGACTTTCTACTGGATGAACGTGCCCGGGAACTTTTATTTGAGGAACACCGCCGGTATGTATTGGTACGCCTCAATAAATATGTTGAACGTGTGAAGGCACATAATTATAGGGCTGCTCCATATGTGGCGGAACAGTATAGATATTTACCTATACCTCAGCATGTTATAGATGCTTCCCCAGGATATCCCCAAAATCAAGGTTATTGATTTATTAAGGTAAATCGTCTGTTAATAACAAATTATTATTTATAAAATATAATTGAGATGGGAAAAAAAATGATTAGTACCATACTATTGTTAAGTATTTTTACTCTTTCTGCAATTGCTCAAAACAGGGCATCCTGGATGAAAGATGCACAGTGGGGAGTGATGATTCATTATCAACCCGAGTGGTTGGCATCTGAAAACCAACTTGATTCTATAACATTAGATAATTGGAATGAGTTAATTGACAATTATGATTGTGATGGATTGGCTAAGCAGTTGTCAGAAGTAGGTGCCGGATATCTTATCTTCACTGTTCGGCATGGTCCCGCATTTTTTGCCTCTCCTAATTCCATGTATGATCATTATACCGGGCAGGTTCCCAGCAGATGCAGTAATCGCGATCTGATCTCAGATCTTTCTGATGCGTTAGATGAGTATGGAATCAAGCTTATCGCTTATCTTCCCGCTCACGCTCCCTATAGAAATAAGGCTGAAATGGAGGGTTTTGCACTCACCAGGGGGGATCACTATAAGTTTGGGGCTTTTGAAAGGAACTCAGAAGCACTTCTGCGTTGGCAGGAAATCATCAGAGAATATTCAATACGCTGGGGTGATAAAGTTGCCGGCTGGTGGCTTGATGGATGCTATCGACCCAATATAAATCTCAGACAACCCGATATTCCTAATTTTGCATCCTTAGCTGCTGCTGCACGATCCGGTAATCCAAACAGGATCGTAGCTTTTAATCCAGGAGTATTTCCCAGGATAATGTCGTTGACACCATACGAAGATTATACTGCGGGAGAGACCAATGACCCAGGAAGTATCCAATGGAGGTATAATTATGAGGGTATGATTGATGGCAAGCAAATACAAATATTAAGCTACTTGGGTAAATTCTGGGGACAAGGTGCCCCGAGATTTGCTGTTGATGAAGTTGTTAAGTATAGCACGGATATCAAGGAAGTAGGAGGAGCAGTTACTTGGGATGTCCCCCCTTCTGTTGATGGAACAATACCAAGCGATTTTATGAAACAGCTTACTAAGATTGGAGAAGCGTTGGGAACAAATAAATAATAGACTTTGAAACTAACTTGCAAGAAAACTCACTTGTTGTTGGGAACTTATATGGTAGAATAAATGAACGGGAGTGTTCAAAAAATCTAGCATAACAGACCTGAAAATCCAAATTATCCTAAATCCCAAGTTTTCAATCAAGATGTTATCTTGCAACAAAGAAAGACTACCAAATTAGGTTAACCATCTGTTTTATCGGGTGGTTACCTTTTAAAGTTATTTAAAATGATAAAAAAAATTTATAGCACAATATTTTTGTTGAGTATTCTAGTTTTATCAGTTAATGCTCAAAACAGGGCATCATGGATGAAAGATGCAAAATGGGGAGTAATGTTACATTACAGTGCCGCAATCTTAGCATCGGAAAATAAACTGGATAAGGACTCAATCAACTTTGATAAATGGAATTATCTTGTAGATAATTTTGATTGTGAGGGACTTGCAAAGCAATTGTCGGATGTAGGTGCCGGATATCTGGTAATTACAATTCGACATGTAGGGGGATTTTTTATGGCACCCAATTCAATGTATGAGCATTACATGGGGCAAGCGCCCAGTATTAGCAGCAACCGCGATCTAATAGTTGATTTACATCATGCCCTGGATCAATACGGAATTAAACTAATTACCTACGTATCTTCCAAATTTCGTTTTAATCCGGAAGAAGTAAAAGCATTTGCATGGGATAGGGATGATCCAAGAAAGGCAGAAATGTATCTGCGTTGGCAGGAAGTTATCAGGGAATTTTCCATGCGCTGGGGAGATAAGGTCTCAGGATGGTGGATAGATGGTTGTTATACACCCAATACCCATTTTAGACACCCGGATATTCCAAATTTTGCTTCCATGGCCGCCGCAGCCCGTGCCGGTAATCCAAACGGTATTGTAGCTTTTAACCCGGGTGTTTTTCCCAGAGTCATGTCTTTGACACCTTATGAGGACTATACAGCAGGCGAAATTAATGACCCAAGTAGCATTCGTTGGAAGTTCAATGAAGATGGAATGATTGATGGAAATCAAATCCAAATTTTAAGTTATTTAGGCAAAACCTGGGGAAAAGGCGACCCCAGGTTTACCGCTGAACAGGTTATTAAGCACAGCCTGGATGTTAATGAAAAAGGCGGTGCGGTAACCTGGGATGTTCCTCCATTGCGTAATGGAACCATTTCCGACGATTTTATGAAACAGTTGGGAAAGATTGGTGATGCGTTGGGTACCAATAAAAAATAGTTGCCTAAATATTGAACACTAAAAAAACTAATAAAATGCAACAATTTAAAAGGATAATTTTTCTTTTTCTGTTAACAAGTTTATTTTTCTCTTGTAAATCAGAAGTTAAAGAAACCCAACCCAATATTGTGGTAATCCTATGTGATGATTTAGGGTATGGTGATTTATCCGCTTTTGGGCATCCGATCATTGAAACGCCGAATTTAGATGAATTGGCTGAGGATGGTATTAAATTTACCAGTTTCTATTCTGCAGCACCGGTTTGTTCTCCGGCGCGTGCAGGTATGCTCACAGGTAGAAGCCCTAATCGAGCAGGAATCTATGATTATATACGGCCAGCGAACGGAGAAGTAGAAGACTGTCTCGATATGGTTCATTTACAAGCTGATGAACAAACAATTCCCGCCATGCTAAAGGAGGTGGGGTATTCGACCTTTTTATCGGGAAAATGGCATCTTAATTCAAAGTTTAACAGCGATGAACAGCCAACACCTGGAGATTTTGGTTTCGACCATTGGTTTGCTACGCAGAACGTAGCAAGGCCAAGTCATGAAAACCCAACTAATTTTGTGCGCAATGGCGAAGAGGTAGGGGAATTGAAAGGTTTTAGTTGCCAGATTGTTGTTGACGAAGCCTTGAATTGGTTACGAAACAGAGAATCCGAAAATCCATTTTATCTGCAGGTTTGTATTCACGAACCCCATGGGCCGATAGAATCGCCGAAATTCTTGGTTGATAATTATTTACCAAAATCGACAAATGAAGATCAGGCACAATATTTTGCAAATGTGGCGAATATAGATGATGCTGTTGGGCGTTTGGTGGAATACCTGAAAGAGAATTATGGTGAAAACACACTTGTTATATTTAGTTCAGATAACGGACCAGAAACTTTACACCGCTTTAAAGGTGCAATAAGGGCCTATGGTTCGCCGGGGCCGTTAAAAGGAATGAAATTGTGGACAACGGAGGGAGGAATCCGGGTCCCGGGAATTTTATCCTGGTTAGGAAAAGAGACCTTTAACGGTACTTCAGATGCCGTTGTCTCGTTGTTGGACTTGATGCCCACTTTTGCAGAGATTTCCGGAGCAAAACTGCCAGAAAGAGCACTGGACGGGCAGTCTATGATTCCAGTAGTTGAAACCGGAAAGATGGAGCGGCACAAACCCCTCTTATGGGCTTTTTATGATGCGATAAATCAACACAGGGTTTCCATGCGCACAGATGATTGGAAAATTCTCGCCCGACTGAAAACCGATTCTACCTACCTGCCATTGATACATAACTTATATGAAGGAAATGAAGCATTGATTAAGCAGACCCATTTGGTTGATTTTGAATTCTACAATATGAACGAAGGTATTAAGGAAGCAGAAAATGTTGCTAAATTATATCCGGAGGAATTTGAGGAAATGAAAAACCTTTTGAAAATGGAGTATAACGATCTATTAAAGGGGAGTCATGTATGGAGTAGAGGAGGTGAGTAGACGTTACAATAATGTTTTCTTCGGTTGTTTTTGAAAGCACTTTCACCTATATCTTTGATGTAATAGGATTGTATTTATTCTTTTAGATGACATAGGATATGACGATTTTATTTCAAATGTGCAGCCTAATAATGATTCAAAATAATTTGTTAGGAGTGGCAGTGATCATCAATTCTAATTTTTATGTATTTGTAGAGTCAATTAATCAAAAAAAAATTATGAAAAAATCAATTAAATATTTAATTCAAGGAGTGGTAATATTCATTTTATTATTTTCCGCAATTCAAACTTATAGTCAGCCTTATCCTAATCCGTATCAATTAGTCGAAAATTGGGCCAAATTACCTGATGGACGGATAATGGGAGCGGTTGGAAAAGTAACCGTAGATCCTGATGGGGAACATATTTGGGCAGTTATAAGGTGTGATGCTACTGATTCTGAAAGATTTGGCAATGAGTGTCTTGATTCAGATCTGGATCCCATTTTTAAGTTTGATCAGGAAGGTAACGTTGTACAAAGTTTTGGAGGGGGTATGTTCATATGGCCACATGGACTTGATGTGGATAAGGATGGGAATGTTTGGGTGACAGAATCTGTGTCTGATAATCGCATCCCAGAAGGTGACATTCGCGGTCATCAGGTTTTTAAATTCAGTCCGGAAGGTGAAGTAATGATGGTACTTGGAAAACCCGGTGTGGCAGGAATAGGTGATTACGAATTTAATGCTCCATCGGATGTAGCAATTGCTGACAACGGAGATATTTTTATTGCCGATGGTCATAGCCACAACACAAACAATAGGGTGATGAAATACTCGAAGGATGGAAAATTCTTAAAATCCTGGGGAAAAACAGGTTATGGGCCAGGCGAGTTCAGGTCTTTGCATGCACTGGATATTGATAAAAGAGGTAGATTATTTGTAGCCGACAGAGGGAATAGGCGGTTGCAGATTTTCGACCAGGAGGGAAACTTTATGGCCCAATGGACACAGTTTGGCATGCCGAGTGGATTATGCTTTGATGAAAACGACAATATTTATGTATCTGATTCAGAATCAGATAACGTTCAAAATCCTGGATGGGAAATGGGAATTCGTATAGGTGATGCGTATTTGGGATGGGTGAACTATTTCATAAAATTGCAGACAGGAGATCCTAACAATACCAGAACAAACGGTGCTGAATTTGTAGCAGTTGATAAATATGGTAATATATACGGGGGGGAGCCCGGACCACGTAAATTACAAAAATATGTGCGGGTTAGGTGATAAAAATTTTGTTAGCCTAAGCTCGATTAATAAATTCTATGAAATCCGATAATTCAGAGCTATTCCAGATATAAACCTTATAAATCATGAATCAAATTTGAATAATTTAAAATAAATCGCTTGATATCGTAAATTAAGGGAGGTAAAATTTCCCCTTTAGTTTAATACGTCTAATCATGAAAAGGTCTAATGCCGTGTTCGCCCTTTTATTGGTGCTATGTGCGGCAACTAGCGGTGTCTCGTCTACCACAAATAAAGCAGCTCCTCCCAATTTTATCTTTATCCTCACCGATGACCAGGGTTGGAGAAGCACCTCCATCGGCATGGACGACCGGTTTGCCGAATCCAAAAGCGATTTTTTTGAAACGCCGTCCATCGACCGCCTGTCAAGGGAAGGGATACGCTTTACCAATGCCTATGCGCCTGCTGCTATTTGCTCTCCCACCCGAAGAAGCATCCTGTTTGGTTTGGCGGATATCGTAAATTCGCTTCAGGTTGCCGTTGGGCACGGTACACTTTCGGGTAGTGGCTGTTTTGTCGTCGGTGTTTGTACCCAATCTGGTGATTACTTTTTGTGTGTTTCCAATTTCTTACGATTTCACTCTAGCAGCTTTTGATGCCGTTGTGTTTTAACTGATGCCATTTTTTGGTTTCTCATTTCTTAAATCAATTTCCAAGGTAAATAAGGGCAAGGAAGGCATCATCACTTGACAGCGCATAACGAAGAGGTGAGTTCAGAAACTTGAATTTTCAAAATTTTAAGGTTTAATCTGGCAAATTCTAACCTATTTACTTTGATTTTACCTTAATATTTATGATCCTGTAAGTGGAAACCTTATTTACCAGGTTTTTAAATCCAGGAAATAATATTTGGCTTAAAAAATAAAAGGATAATCGATTAAGCATCAGCTCATTTAATTAAATTATGATGAATACAAATAGAAGAACGTTTCTAAAATCAGCTTCAACAGCCAGTTTAGGAGCATTATTTATTCCTAATTTTATCGAACGTCCGCCAAGTACAAAATTGCGTTTTGCAATGATTGGCGTTGGAGCCAGGGGTCGTGCGAGTTGGAGCCAGGTTGCCGTAGAGGATATTGTGGCCATGTGCGATGTTGACGACAGAATGACTGAAAATGCCTACAAAACAGTGCCTAAAGCTAAAAAGTACAAAGATTTCAGGCGGATGTTCGACGAAATGGCCAACGAAATTGATGCGGTTATGATTGCTACGCCTGACCACACCCATTTCGCTGCGGCAATGGCTGCCATGCAACTTGGGAAACATGTATTGGTCGAAAAACCACTGGTGCATAATATTTGGCAATGCCGTACCATGAAAAAAGCAGCAAAACATTATGGCATTGTTTCGCAAATGGCAAATCAAGGGCATACAACCCATGGAATCAGATTGGTAAAAGAATGGTATGATGCGGGTGTTCTTGGAGAGGTTAAAGAAGTAATTAGATGGGGAGGCCCAACAACTTTTAGTCCGGATGGATATTTTTCGAAGCCTGAAGCCTTTCCTTTTCCAGCACATGAAGTACCTAAAGGCTTAGATTGGGATTTATGGAAAGGTCCCGCAGCTGATCGTCCTTTTAATAATGAATATGCACCTAAGTCATGGAGAACTTTTTACGATTTTGGTAGCGGAGCAATGGCCGACTGGTGTTGCCATACCTTAGATGCTCCTTTCTGGTCACTGGATCTTGGAATGCCACATACCGTAGATGCGGTGGTACCAAACCCTGAAGTTCCTGATCATAGTATGATTGCACAGGAATCAACGATAACCTGGCAATTTGGAGCTCGCGGTAATAAACCACCTGTTACTATGAAATGGATTGAAGGCATGGGCAAACCGGAATTAAAGGAGGAGTATGGGCTCGAAGAAATGCCGGATAATGGGATGATTATGATTGGTTCGAAGAAGACACTTTATCATGGTGGTCGTCCAAACAATCCCAGGTTACTTGTCCCTGAAGAAGAATGGATCGATTTCCAAAAGAATAAACCAGCAGAAACCATTCCGAGAGTGGAAGAAGAAAAACCAGTACAAGAATGGGTGGCTGCCATTAAAAACGACACCTTACCCGGCTCAAACTTCGATTATGGTGCAGACTTAACCGAAATGGGACTTGTAGGTGTACTCGCTCAACGTTTTGGCGGAACCATTAAATACGACGAAAAAAACATGAAGGCCATTGGTCGTCCTGAGCTAGATGCATACATTAAAGAGCCTGTTCGCGAAGGATGGTCTTACGGAGAAGACCTTTGGTAGAATGGACAGGATTTTATTGAAAATATATGGGTGAAAGGATTGAATTCAATTCTCCTGAAAAAATTCAGGTTTTATGCCATTCCAGCTCCTAAAAATCCCCCGAATATTCTACCATCCGTTCATTTACTTTTTTGAGCACAGAAATAGTGGAAACACATTAAAAGTAATTGAACGTACAAATCGCCCAATTTAACTCCTTTAATTGTTTTAAGTACTGATTTAATGGGTAGAAAATTTAAACTTTTTGTCATGCCTGGGCTAACATATAACACAGGATGGGTAAAATATTGGATACTAAAACTAAAATATCCTGGTAATTTTATTTATTGACACAAAACCCCACTGTAATGAAAATAAATACTTATTTCAGCAGGAAGAAAATTGATTTTTGTTTCTATCTGAAAAAGATAAGTCAAAAAAGGATACCTGCTAGAAAGGTGATTTACGGATATTGTTTGTCCCTGCTCTTTATTGGTCAACTTTCCGCTTCTGGCTTATCTATTAACAATGGAGGAACGAATGATCCTTCCAACAACATCAGTCCACATTTCATAAACTCATCCGGTTCTGGGGAGGCCCCGACGGCCTTAAATGTAGACATTGAAATCTCCGGAACCGTAACCGATGAAAGCGGAGCGCCTTTACCCGGAGCCTCGATTACCGTGCTTGGCACCAGCTCGGGTACTGTCACGGATATAGATGGTAACTATTCCATTACCGTCCCGGACGAAGCAAGCCTGGTGTTCTCTTACATTGGCTATGAATCAAAAACCGTAGCAGTAGGCACCCAAACCACCCTTAATATTACCCTGTTACAGGACGCCTCCTCTTTGGAGGAAGTGGTGGTTGTAGGGTATGGAACGGTCAAAAAAAGTGACCTTACGGGGTCTGTCAGTTCCATTCAGGCGGATAAATTGAATACGGATTCCCAGTCATCGGTAGAGCAGATCATTCAGGGAAGGCTTCCAGGTGTTCAGGTCACTCAGGCAAGTGCCCGACCAGGTGGAAATTTTTCCATTAGAATAAGAGGGTCTAATTCCATAACCGCAGGAAATGAACCGCTATATGTAATTGATGGACTTCCCGGGGCCAATCCGGAAAATTCCTTAAATCCATCTGATATAAAATCCATAGAAGTGTTAAAGGATGCCTCTGCTACCTCCATTTATGGAGCAAGAGGGTCAAACGGAGTGGTATTGATAACCACCAAAAATGGAAAGCAAAATAGTCCTTTAACGATAAGTTATAATGCCACGACCAGCATTCAATCTGCTACGAAAACATTAGATATGATGAATGCCCAACAATACATGTCATTTTACAATGACGTGTACAGTGATAGGGGCCTGGAACCGATTTTTAGTCAAAATGACTTCACTTCCATAGGGGCAGGTACCAATTGGCAAGGTGAGATTTTCCGTTCCGCACCCATTCAGGAACACCGTCTTTCTTTTTCGGGAGGCTCTGAAGATACCCAGTATTACTTGTCCTTAAATGCATTTGACCAAGACGGCATCGTAATAAGTTCAGGTTTTAAACGATTTTCCGGCCGCATAAATTTAACTCATTCTGTGGGTGATAAGTTAAAGGTAGGGATCAATTTCAATAATAGCTATGTCAAAGAGGATCAAGTGCCACTTGGTCTTGGCGTAAACGCAACCGCCGGGGTGATTGCGGCGGCATTGCAATTACCACCAACAGAACCGATATTCAATAGCGATGGAACCTATTCAACCAGCCTGCAGGATTTGAGCAATCCGGTGGCCCAGGCACGAACGATGGATCGATTTGAGAGAAGAACCCGACTGTTTGGGAATGGATTTTTGGAATATGAGGTCATCCCTGACCTGAAGGCAAAACTAAACTTTGGTTTGGATCAGGGCATTGCGAGAAGTGATAGTTTCGATGATGTCGTGACTCAAATTGGACTTTTGAGACAAGGTCAGGCTACGCAAAACTTGAGAGAAAACAATAGTTATGTTTATGAATTCACATTGGATTACAATAAGATATTTAGTGGTCAGCACAAATTAAATTTGCTTGGTGGTTATTCCTATCAGGAATTCATGAATTTAGGGTTTAATGCAAGTGCCATGGATTTTCCAACCACCTCCTTTGGGCCCAATAATTTAGGGTCCGGAGATCCATTACTGTATGAAGTAGGGTCATTTAAAGGGAAAAACAATATTGTTTCAGGTTTTGGCAGGGTAAACTATTCCTATGATGAACGTTTTTTGATGACGGCATCATTTAGAGCGGATGGGTCTTCCAGATTTGGTGCGAACAACAAGTTTGCCTACTTCCCATCAGGAGCCCTTGCGTGGAACCTATCCAATGAGGCTTTCTTCCCAGAGGATGGTTTTGTTTCCGATTTTAAATTAAGGACTAGTTTTGGGGTGAGCGGAAACCAGGAAATTGATAATGGAAGATCGCTTGTTCTTTTGGGGTCCGGACCAATCTCCGTTTTTAATGGGGATGAATTTCAATCTATTGCGCCTACCCAATTGGCAAATCCCGATCTAAAATGGGAAACAACGGAATCCTTTAACCTGGGAATCGATTTGGCGATGCTTTCCGGAAGAATATCCGGTTCAGTGGAATACTTTCAGAACAATACCAGGGACCTGTTATTGCTCTTACCCATTCCTACCACTACCGGTTTTGGTAATTCTTTGCAAAATGTAGGGGATACCAGAAATAGTGGTTTTGAACTTTCACTATCGTCAAGGAACTTCGTCGGTAATTTTTCGTGGATTACGGATTTAAATATGGCCACCGTGAAGAATGAGGTTACTAATCTTGGTCAGCTGCCCAGGATTCTTCAGGGCGGTACCCGGTTCATGCAAGACTATACGATTTTGGAAGTGGGCCAGCCTGTCAATGCATATTATGGTCACGTGTTCGATGGGGTTATCCAGTCTGCAGAGGAGTTGGCCAATTCACCTTCTCAGACAAATGGTGCTGTGGGCAGTAGAAAATTCAGGGATTTAAATGGCGATGATGTGATTAACGATCAGGATAGAACCATATTGGGGGACCCTTTTCCTGATTTTACCCTGGGACTAAATAACACCTTATCCTATAAAGGTTTCTCACTGGAGGTGTTTTTAGAAGGTAAATTTGGTTTTCAATTGGCAAACTTCACTAAAATCGATTCAGAAAACCCAATTGACGATTTAAGGAACAGGCAAACCTATGTGTTGGATAGGTGGACCCCTGATAACCCAACGAATGAACAACCCTCTTTTGTTAACCCTTCCCGGACCTATGATTTCAATAGCAGGGTAGTAGAAGAAGCTTCTTTTGTAAGGTTAAGAAGCGCCAGGATAGCCTACGCCTTTCCAAATTTAACTATTAAGGGTATTTCATCATTGCTTTTGTTTGCCTCAGGGCAAAACTTGGTCACTTGGACCAATTATAGTGGTTACAACCCAGATATCAACTCTTTGGGAACTTCGAATTTAAGGATTGATTATAGTGCCTACCCACTTGCCAGAACATATGCAATCGGAATTAATGTAAATTTTTGAAAATATGAAAAAGATAAAATCACTTATTTGGTTGGCAATGATTTGTTCAGTGATCATTTCATGCGAAGACCTATTGGAAGAAGAAACCTTTACCGTATTAAGTCCCAATGATTTTTTCAACACAGGAGATGATCTTGATGTCGTTCTTAATTCGGTGTATGGTGAAATAAGGTATAGCGATATAAAGCGAGACGGGGTAACGCTGCAGGAAGTAAATACGGATATTGCCTTGGAACGTGGCGGTGGGATATTTACCTTCAACGAACCCATTGAAGAGTTCACCTGGACAAGCTCGCACCAATGGATCAGAAATATGTGGGAACGCCGTTACCGTACGATCTTCAGGACAAACGTTGTCCTGGATAATGCGGAAGCTATTGAAATGAATGAAGATAGAAAAAGGGAAACCATTGCGGAGGCCAGGTTTTTGAGGGCATTCAACTATTATCTTTTGTATGATCTATTTGGACCTGTTCCCCTAATTACCGATAGCCAAACAACGGTAACGGATCGTCCGGCAAGGGCTTCTGAAGAAGAAATAACGTCATTCATTGCAGATGAATTCATAGCTGCGGCGGATGCATTGCCTTTGGAACCAAGGAATGCTGAATACGGGCGTGCCACCAAGGGGGCTGCGCTTGGAGCCTTGACCAAGTTTTATATGATGACCAAAAATTGGCCTGAGGCGGCATCTGCTGCTAAAGAGGTGATGGACCTTGGGGAATATGATTTGTTTACCCAAGGGGATAGAACGGAGTTGTTCAGCCCCGAAAACCAAAGAGACAACGAATTCATCTTTGTGGCCGTTATGTCAGATAATCCGGATGATAATACCGGTGATGGCTGGCTAAGCCATGTCGTTCCCAGAGGCTATCAATGGCAATATCCTCCTCGTGCCATATTTGCTGCCGAGTATAAGATTTGGTCTGCTTTTCTAGAACTTTTTGAGCCTGAAGATGAAAGGTTAAACGCATTTTTATTTGAGTTTGTCAACGCCCAAGGTGAGACAATTGTTTTAGGTAAGGATAATGCACGAAGTATGAAATTCCCTGAATATCCGAGTCAGGGGATAAGCCGTTCGTCTGATGATTTTCCTTTTATCAGGTATGCAGATATCCTGCTTTCCAGATCGGAGGCTTTGAACGAAATCAATGGCCCAAATCAAGAATCGGTAGATTTGTTGAATAGTATAAGGGAGGCTGCAGGCGTTTCCACTTTATCCGTAAACGATTTTCCAGGCAAGGAAGATTTTAGGAGTTTTATATTAGACGAAAGAGGCAGGGAATTCCATACAGAGGCATTACGAAGGCAAGATCTGATACGCCACGGTAAATTTATCGAAATGGCAAATGAACGTGGTAAAACCGCTATGGACCATCAGGTAAGGTATCCTATTCCACAAACTGAAATTGAACGAAATCCAAATTTAACTCAAAATGAAGGATATTAGATCAACTTGTTTTAAATTACCTGACCCTTTTCCTTTTTGTTTTTTGGAAATTTAAACGGTAAAAGGGCCCATTTGAACGTTTAATAGCCTTTGCATCTAGTTGGAATCGATAATAAACCTAATTTAAAGTGAATGAAGAGGAATAGTATAATCGTTGGTGTTCTTTTAGGCAGCCTACTGGCGACGTCTTGCAATACGGAAGAGAAGGATAAAACCTCCCTGCCCAATATCGTTTTTATCATGAGCGATGACCACGCCTATCAGGCCATCAGTGCCTACGGTCATGGATTAAATGAAACGCCCCAAATTGACCGGTTGGCTAAGGAAGGGGCGATTTTTACCCGGGCCACGGTTACCAATTCCATTTGTGCCCCCAGCCGCGCGGTAGTTTTGACGGGAAAACACAGCTTTCTCAATGGAAAGGTGGACAATGTCCAACCCTTTGACTGGGACCAGAATAACTTTGCCAAGATGCTTCAAAAAGCGGGGTACCATACCGCCATGATAGGCAAAATCCACCTGGATGGCCTGCCACAGGGGTTTGACCATTCCATGGTATTGCCCGGGCAGGGACATTATTATAACCCTGATTTTCTGGTGAATGGAGAAAGGAAGCGTTTTGAAGGGTATGTTACCGAACTCACCACCCAATTTGCCTTGGATTGGCTAAAAGAGGGGAGGGATAAGGACAAGCCCTTTCTGATGATTTATAACCAAAAGGCCCCCCACCGAAATTGGAAACCGGCACCAAAATACCTGACCCTGTACGACGATAAAACCTTCACACCACCGGCTACTTATTTTGACGACGAAACCAACTACGAAGGTAGGTGGACGGCTGCCAAGACCCAGGAAATGGAAATTGACGGTCATGCCAGGTGGGGCCATGACTTTAAATTTGAGGTGGACCCGGAAGGAAATGAAACGGGTTTTTCCAAAGAACTGGAGCGATTTAATGAGGAACAACTGTCCCAATGGAGGGAGGCTTACAACCCAAAGAACCAGGCCTTTATAGATGCTTATCCTCAGGCCGAAGGTGTTGCCTTTCAGGATAAGGAAAAGGAAAGAGAAATCGGAGTTTGGAAATTCAACAGGTACATCAAGGATTACCTGAGAACCATCAAATCCGTGGACGATGGGGTGGGAGAGGTATTGGACTACCTGGAAGAAAATGGGCTGGCAGAGAACACCATCGTGATTTACACCTCCGACCAGGGATTTTACCTGGGAGAGCATGGCTGGTTTGACAAAAGGTTTATGTACGAGCAATCTTTCCGTACCCCCTTATTGATCCGATACCCTAAAGAAATTAAGCCGGGGACTGAGATCGATAAACTGGTCCAAAACCTGGATTTTGCGCCTACCCTGCTAGATTATGCCGGGGTGGAGGCTGCCCCGGAAATGCAGGGGGATTCCTTCAGAGGCTTGGTAAGCGGCCAATCCGATGAATGGCGGGATGCGGTATATTATACCTATTACGAATACCCCTCCGTCCACATGGTTAAGCGGCACTATGGCGTGGCCACGGAAAGGTATAAACTGATGCATTTTTATTATGACATCGATGAATGGGAAATGTATGACCTGGAAAAGGATCCCCAAGAAATGAACAATGTCTATGATGATCCTGCTTATGCAGAAATGAGGGAAGAACTGCACCAAAAATTGGAGGATCTTCGGAAGGAGTATGGGGACTCTGATGAAATGAATCAAAAATACCTGGATGCTTATTTGGAATATAGAAACAACAGGCAATAGGTTAATTAAAGGAAAATGAAAATTCAGGTTTTAGGATATAGCTGTTTGGAGAGAAAATATTTTAATAGAAAGTATCATACCTTATTTTTTACGGCATGTATGTGCTTGATGGGCTTAAACCTGCAGGCACAAAGACCTAATATACTGGTAATCATTGCCGATGACCTGAATACCAAAATCGGGCCCTATATGGATATTGATAACCATACCCCGCACCTTGATAGGCTTGCTGGAGAAGGGGTAAGGTTTTCCCGGGCTTATAGCCAATTTCCACTGTGTGGCCCTTCCAGGGCCTCCTTTATGAGCGGTTTGTATCCCCAGACCAATGGGGTTTTGGGCAACAATGATCAACCGGGAAGTTATAAAAAGGAAACTCCTGCCTTGGCCAATCATCCGTCTATGGCAGGTTTTTTTAGGGAGCGGGGTTATTATACGGCCAGGGTTTCCAAGATTTTCCACATGGGTGTTCCAGGTGGTATAGAAAGGGGGGACCCGGGAGGGGATGAGCCTGACTCCTGGGATTATGCGTACAATGTGCTTGGTCCGGAAACCCTAAGCCAGGGCCATTTGGAGCTGCTTTCACCTAAGAACCTTCATTATGGATCAAATTTTGCCCAAATGGTCATTGCCGATAGTCTGGAGGGTACGCAGACGGATTACCTGGCAGCGAGCCAAGCCATTGCCATTTTGGAAAACCGGGTTGGAAAAGTAGCACCCCATGCGACCAACAAAGTCAAAGTGAAAAATGAGGCCCCGTTTTTTTTGGCGGTTGGATTTGTCAGGCCTCATGTGCCCCTGATTGCCCCTGAAAGCAGTTTCTCCCCTTATCAGGTGAATGAAATGGAATTGCCCTCATTTACTATTGGTGAAAATGTTCCTGAGCCGGCGTTGAGAAGACAAAATGAGAAAGTCTGGGGAATGGGTGCGCTACAGCAAAGAAAAACCATAAGGGCTTATATGGCCAGTGTCCGTTTCATGGACCAACAGGTGGGCAGGTTACTGGATGCCCTTGACCGGATGGACCTGAGAAAGGAAACCATTGTCATTTTCATGTCGGACCATGGGTATAATTTGGGAGAGCATGATTGTTGGTCAAAATCCAGCCTTTGGGAGGGAAGTGTGGCGGCACCGTTGATCATTTCGGTACCGGGAACGGCCTATGAAGGAAAATACGGAACCACCAACCCTTCCATTACCGAACTAATAGACCTTTATCCAACCTTGGCAGATTTGGCCGGGTTTGCCAATGAAAAGCCATCCATCCTTCAGGGAGAGAGTTTGGCCGGGTTTTTAAAGACAGGTGAATATGCGAAAAACAAGGAGTATGCCTATACCATCACCAACGGTGGGGCCGCAGCTACCATCAGGACCAATCAATGGCGGTACACCCGATGGGGAGATGATGCAACAGGAAATAATGAAGAGCTTTATGATCACTATAATGATCCGGAGGAACATGTCAATCTGTTGGGAGACCCCTCAAAAAAGAGCGCATTGGAGGAGATAAGGATCCAATTTGAAGTGATTAAGGAAAAAGCACGAAGTGGTATTTTTTTTTAGTGATTTCAGGATTTAGCTTTTCCAGGAATTAAAGGCATGATAACAATAAAAAAACACTTTCAAATCAGGCACTATTCAAGCTTGAATATTTACCGGGATTCATCCTTCCGGAACCCTGTAAGCGATCAACCCGGTTGCAATTCTACCTTTTTACCGGCTACCGATAGGTTGTCGTTCACATGTTGTTCATCCCAAAGATTGGAAATTACTGCGGATATGTTTTGGTTCTGTAAGACCCACATATAGGCCTTTACCGGGGCTTTCATCTCCCCGGGCACAATCCTTTGTACTTTTTGAATGCGCCACTCGGGTATGGGTTGCAGCGCGGTGTGATGGGTGGCTACAGCCATAGCTGCTTTCATGGCGATGATGCCCATGCCGCTTTCATTGGCCAGTTCAATCTCTCTTTCCATGTATCCGCCATTGATCACGTTATATGCTACCATGGCTACTTCATAATGGCCGGTTTCCCGGGCAGCCCTTAAGACACCGGCCGGGTCATTGTGGGAAGACACGCCCAGGAAACGGACTTTTCCGTCCTTTTTTAGTTGTTCAAAAGTGGTAAAAGTCTCCTCTATTTGCACTTCTTCGGGAGATCCGGCCCCATGAGGACACATCAAAATATCAAAGTAGTCGGTGCCAACCCGCTTCAGGCTGTTTTCAACCGATTGAATGATGTATTCCCTGAACTTTGGACTTCCTTCCACTTTATGGGCATAATCAGCGGCCATGGCATTGCTCAGGTAGGTACCTTTAAAGGAGTTTGGCTGTCCGGGCCAATAAGTAATAAAATAGCCGGGCTTATCCACATTTCTGGCCGCCCGCATTTCCCGGGCTTTCTTTTGATAATGTTCCTGTTTATTGCCGGGCAGGCTGTCATAAATTCCCCGGTACAGGTTATTCCTTACATTGGTATATCCGCTTACTTTGGTGGTCATAAATACCTTTTCGCGTTTGGCACTGTTGTCGATGATCTTACCATAACTTTGTTCACATTCGCCATTACCGTAAGAAGGTGCCATATCCAGGTAATTCAATCCACGTTCCATGGCAATTTCGGTCATCCGCAGGTTACCTAGCCGGACAGGGTCGCCACCATTGACCACTTCTGATATCATCAAACCGGTATTCCCCAACCGGCGATAGGCCATGCCTGCTTGTTTGTTGCGCCATTCAGGTTGGATATCCGTTTTTATCTTTAGAGCCCCTGTGTTACTTGCTTTGGTCTTACCAAGAAAAGGAATACCCAAACTTAAGGCGGTACCTACTGAAATAAATTTTCTACGATTGATATTGAAGTTATCCATCATAATTTCTGTCGTTTAAGTGTTGGTAACTAACTGTGTATAAAACAGAAAAGTGGTGGATGCTCTAGCACAAAAAGTTATAATTAAGTCAGTTACAAATCAAATACAACTTCTTAAAGATACAAAAAAGCCTGGATTATTTGAGAAATTTTGAAGGGGAATGGCGAATAAAGGCTTTGAAATATGGGCGGAAACATAGTGTTCCCCAACTATCAAAGGGATAGTTAATAAACGTGTCAGTGTTTAGTTATTTTCAATATATTCAATCATGAAGTCCAAAAAAAACCGACACCGTCAACGAACCGGATTTGGAATGCACCCAGCATTCCTATGCCGACTACCTGACCTGGCAGGTGGAGGAAGTAGTGGAGCTGATCAGTGGGAAAATTTTTTAAAAAGCGGCCGCTGCTCCGGGAAGGATTCACCAGAAAATTTCGGGAGCACTTTTTCTCCGGTTGGGCAATTTTTTGAGAGGTGAAACATGTCAGATTTATTCCGCACCCTTTGACCTACGGTTTCCTAAAAATTCCAACGAAGATGATGAAATTCAGGATGAGGTACAGCCGGATAGTTGCGTGATTTGCGATCCGGATAAACTGGACGATCGGGGCTGCATCGGAGCGTCTGGCCTGATCGTGGAGATCCTATCTCCTGGTAATAGTAAAACCGAATTGAAGCATAAGTTTGAACTTTATGAATCAAATGGGGTCTGGGAATATTGGATCATCCATGCAGAAACCCAGGATTTGCTGATCTATATTCTTACCAGGGGAAAATTCATTCCGGGAAATGTTTTGTTTGGTAAATTTAAATCAATAAAGAAAACTGATTATCTTTAAATCAGGTGGGTGGGGTTTTTATTTACCAACTTTTGTTTACAAAGCAAATCGTAATAATATGGGAAAGAAGGTTGAGCACATTTTAATTGGAGGTTTTTTATGTGCAGGAAAAACAACCTTGCTAAGATCATCTAACCAACAGGAGATCCATATAAAAAGTAACTAACAAGAAAAGCTAACAAATGAAATTAAGACTTTCCATACCCGCTATACCCCTAATCCTGTTGCTTAGCGCTACGGTAGTTTTAAGCGGAAACAGTCATCTCTCCCAAGCAGCTCAAAAACTCAATGTCATCGTGATTATTACGGATGATCAGGGATATGGTGACTTGGGATACCATGGTAACGAAATCATTAAAACACCTGCGATGGATCAATTTTTCCGTGAGTCGGTTCGGGCAACAAATTTTCATGTATCACCTACCTGTTCTCCATCAAGGGGGGCCTTAATGACAGGGCGATATACAAACCGGGTAGGGACCTGGCATACCATTGCAGGACGCAGCTTACTTTTTGAGGATGAAAAGATACTTCCCCAAATTTTTGCAGAAAACGGCTACGCCACGGGCATGTTCGGTAAATGGCACCTGGGGGATAATTATCCTTTTCGGCCAGAAGACCGGGGGTTTCAGGAAGTGGTCAGGCATGGTGGAGGGGGCATCACTCAAGGTCCTGACTTTTGGGGTAATGATTACTTTAATGACACCTATTGGCACAATGGAGAACCGCAGGAATATGAAGGATACTGCACAGATGTATTTTTTACGGAAGGCATGAAGTTTATAGAGGCGAATCAGGAGAAACCGTTTTTTGCCTACATCTCCACCAATGCACCTCATGGCCCCTTTCATGTACCTGAGGAAGACTACAATCGTTACAAAGATGAAGAGGGTTTGCTGGAGCGACAGAAACGGTTTTATGGAATGATTACTAATATTGACCGAAACCTGAAGCGCCTGAAAGACCGGTTACAAAAACTCGGACTGGCAGATAATACGATCGTTGTATTTATGACCGACAATGGTACAGCAGCGGGCTATACTGAAAGAGATGGGCAAATATATGGATATAATGCAGGGCTTAAAGGTACCAAGGGTAGTGAATATGAGGGTGGGCATCGTGTTCCGTTTGCCATTCGCTGGCCTGGAGGTCGTATAGATGGAAATAAAGAGATTAATCAGCTACTCGCTCATATCGACCTTCTCCCTACCTTAGTTGATTTGGCAGGCTTAACATGGGTGGAAAATAACCAGATCGATGGGAGAAGTTTTGCGCCGCTGTTACGTGAGGAAACCGACGTATGGGAGGCCCGAACATTGATTGTAGATTCGCAGCGAACGCTGAATCTTGTCAAATGGCGGAAGTCGGCGGTCATGGATGATACTTGGAGATTAATAAATGGTCAGGAGCTTTACAACATCCATGAGGATCCCGGTCAGACAAAGGATGTGGCAGCCCGGCATCCGGAAGTAGTGGCCCGGCTAAAGGAAAGTTATAACAAATGGTGGGCCTTATTGATGGAGCAAAAAGTCAATGAACGTTATGCGTATATCAAGGCAGGTACCCCCTATGAAAATCCTGTTCGTATTAGTGCTCATGACATGCATATATATCCTTACAAAAATGCCTGGCATCAGCACGGAGCGTTAGAGGCGGTAGGAGGTAAAGGTATCCTAAAAGTGGAAATAGCCCATGAAGGTAGGTATAGGATTAGCCTTCGGCGATATCCCCGGGAAAGTGGGCTTTCCTTCAACCAAAAGGTCCCGGCAAAAGAAGGCAGCATTGAAATTAGCGCACCCATGCCCAACAGCAATAATCAGATAAATATAAAAGAAGCTACGCTTTATTTAGCAGATATCAGTGCAACCAAGCCGGTGATGAATAATGAAGCGGAGGTAGATTTTGAGGAATTTATTGCTGCAGGGAAATATGACATGACCGCCATTTTACGGGATGACGAAGGGCGCATGTATCCTTCCTATTATGTCTATATTGAAAAAATCAATGACTAGGATTTGAAATGAAATGAATGGTATTGGTATAGATTCCAGCAAGCTTCTTGCCCAAACCAGTTGGCTTTCACAGGGGTTACATGGAAGTAAACCGGACCCGGTTTTGGTTTTATTTATACGGTTTTTAATTAAATCTTTGATATTGTAACGATTAGTTTTTATTTTAATTTCATATTGACGTTTCCCATCTATTTAAATGAGAACGTATCAAAAATAAAGGATTAAAAATACTCCTATGAAAATCAAACCCAGCCAGATAACCACCCTATTACTTTTTCTTTTTGTAAACCATACCACCCTTAATGCCCAAGAACAATCCCAGGAGCCGGAAAAGAATTATCAATCTGTTACCCCTTATGCATTCCCTTTACTTTCCTTCACGGATCCCAACCAACGGAAAGCCGATGGGAATGGGAAAGTGGATGTCTCAGGGGAACTGAAGGAATGGCATAAGGTTACCCTGACCATGGATGGCCCCTTTGCACATGAATTGGACAAGGAACCCAATCCTTTTACGGATTACCGCATGTCGGTGCGGTTTGTCCATGAATCCGGGGAGCCGGAATATGTCGTGCCCGGGTATTTTGCGGCTGATGGTAATGCGGCAGAAACAGGTGCCGATAACGGTATCAAGTGGCGGGCGCACCTGTCTCCCGATAAATCAGGTGAATGGCATTATGAAGTTTCGTTTTTGAAAGGGGAGTTGGCAGCCGTATCGGATCAACCCTGGTCCAAACCCCTGGCACCATATGATGGGGCAGAAGGCGATTTCACCATCAGTCCGACAGATAAGGAAGGCAAGGATTTTAGGGCCAAGGGAAGGCTGGAATATGTGGGAGAACATTTCCTTAAATTTAAAGGCAACAATGAATATTTTTTAAAAGTGGGCCCGGATGCTCCGGAAACCTTACTTGCCTATGCAGATTTTGACGGCACCTATAATGTACACACCCAAATATGGAAAACGACGGTACCGATCAAACATTTCAGGGATCATTTAGGGGACTGGCAGGAAGGTGATCCCACCTGGCAGGAAGATAAGGGCAAAGGGTTGATAGGGGCCATCAATTATTTGGCATCAAAAGATATGAATACCTTTTCCTTCCTGACTTACAATGCAGGTGGGGATGGAGAAAACGTTTGGCCATTTATTGAAAGAAATGAAAAGTACAAATATGATTGCTCAAAATTGGACCAGTGGCAAATGGTTTTTGACCACGCCCAGACCCAGGGGTTACACTTGCACTTTAAAACACAAGAAACTGAAAATGATGACAACAACTATCCGGCCACCAATGAAGCCAGGGGATCTTCGGTGATCATTGAGTCCCTTGACGGAGGGGATCTGGGGCCGCAAAGGCGGTTGTATTATAGGGAATTGATCGCCCGGTATGGATACAGCCTGGCTTTGAACTGGAACCTGGGAGAGGAAAATTCGCAGACTACGGAGCAGCTAAAGGAAATAACAAAATTCTTTTATGAAAACGATCCTTATAGGCACAATGTGGTGGTGCATACCTATCCGCAACAGCAGGATGATGTGTATATGCCCTTATTAGGAGATAATTCCCATTTATCCGGGGTATCTTTGCAAAATTCATGGGATGCCGTCCACCACAGGACCCTCCAATGGGTAAGGGCATCAAATACAGCCGGCAAGCCCTGGGTAGTGGCCAATGATGAGCAAAATCCTGCCGGAACAGGCGTACCTCCTGATCCGGATTTTGGCAATTATGAGCCCCTGGATTATGACATCCACGATATAAGAAAAAGGACCTTGTGGGGAAATATCATGGCTGGTGGAGCTGGCGTGGAATATTATTTTGGCAACCGCCATCCGGATAGCGATATGCAAAGCGAAAATTATCGCAGCCGGGATCAATCCTGGGAATATTGTAGGATTGCCCATGCGTTTTTTATGGACCATGAAATCCCATTTTGGAACATGACCAACCGAAATGCCCTGATTTTTAACGAGGACGATGGAAATGACAAATATTGTCTTGCCCTTGATGGGAAGCAATACCTGGTTTATCTCTCAGATGTCCAAACTTCAAAATTGGACCTTAGAGATATTGAGGGTTCATTTTTTGTAAAATGGTTTAACCCACGGGAAGGAGGAGAATTAATGGATGGCTCTATCACGAAGATTGAAGGTGGGGATATAACCGAATTGGGTATGCCACCCCAAGATCCCGAGGAAGATTGGCTGGTTTATATTGCGGTGGAATAATTTCTGGAAAAAAGAAAAAGTCTTTAGGTTTCTACAAGATTAACTTCAATTGGTTCTCCTAAACAAAATAAGCTGATGCATTTATTTTATTTGATCCCATATATTTCCCTGCTTTTCAATTTGCCATTAGTACCAAAAGCGGAGTCCGGCCCTGTCCAACCTCCACCAAACATCGTTCTTATCATGGCGGATGATATTGGGTTTTCGGACATTTCAAGTTATGGGGGAGAGATTCCCACCCCTAACATCGATCGGCTGGCAGCGGAAGGGCTACGTTTTAGGCAGTTTTACAATATGGCAAAATGTGAGGTATCCAGGTCCGTCATGCTTACGGGCCTGTATAATGAAAGCACTGCTGCTCAAAGCATGGTGGGGCTGATCCGCAATGAAGGGTACCAAACCTACCAGTTTGGTAAGGAACACTTCCAGGAATGGGTGCCTGAAAGGTGTTATGCCAAAAATAACATGGACCAATCCTTAACCTTTTGGGCCACCACGGAATACTTTGTTCCACCGGATGGTAAGTTTTCACGACCATTTTATTTAAATGGTGAAAGGGTAGAAGTTAAAGATTTGGAATTTGAACAGAAGCCATTTTATAAAACGGATGTATTCACAGATTATGCCGTGAAATACATCAAGAAAGCCAATAAGGACAAAGAACCCTTTTTTTTATTTATGCCCTACCATGCCCCACATTACCCGCTTCAGGCAAGACCGGAGGACATAGCCCGCTTTAGAGGGAAATATAAAGTCGGATGGGACGTACTTCGGCAGCAAAGGTATGAAAGGATGATGGAGATGGGCGTACTGGACAAAAATCATGAACTAAGCAAACCCACCTCCAACATCAATCAATTTCGCGGACACCCAAAAGGAGACGAGGAAATCAGGGCTTTGATCCCAAAATACAGGCCCTGGTCCGACCTTACTGAAGAAGAAAAGGACGCACTAGATTTGGAAATGTCCGTTTATGCAGCGATGATCCACCGCTTGGACCTCAACATAGGAAGACTATTGGATACCTTGGATGAAGAAAACCTGACCGAAAATACATTGGTCCTCTACCTTTCTGATAATGGAGCCTGTCCCTATGACAGCAATCGGGACTTCGATAGTCCTCCTGGAGGGGCTGATTCCTACCGGACACAAACTGCTGCCTGGTCTAATCTAAGCAATACACCTTTTAGGTATTTCAAGCAATTTGGTCATGAAGGTGGCACACATACCCATTTTATCGCCCGATGGCCAAATGTGATCAAAAATGCAGGGAGCTTTATCAGCCAGCCTGGCCATCTGGTGGATATATTTCCAACCCTATTGGAAGTAACCGGGGGAGAATATCCGGAATGGGAAGAGGAAACCAAGGTCCCCCCGTTGGATGGTACCTCACTTTTGCCATTGTTTGAAGGAAAAGAACGAAAGGAACCAGAATTTTTTATCTCTGGATTCGGTGAAAAATTCCGAATGTTCAGAAAGGGGGATTGGAAAATTGTCAGGAAAAATGGTGAGTCGTGGGAACTCTATAATATGGCCGATGATATGACAGAAACAACCAATCTGATGGACGAAAAGGAAGGTATCGGCAATTCCTTGATTGAAGAATATACACAACGATCAAAAACAACTGATAAATGATCGGAGATGGTGGGTTGGGCTAATTCTCTTGAACAAACCATCAGAATTTAGTTAAAAGATTTGAGTACCCTGCTATTCGTGACCCAATTGATCCATACCCTGAACATTGACCCCATTGCCAATGAGGGGGCGCAATTTACCAATGCAATTGAGTTTAGGGATGGACTTCTGTTATCTTAAAAGCATTCGTTTGATTTTCGGTTTTTGTTTTTCTCAATAAGGAACTGGATACCATTCCTCAGATCCAGCAACCCACTGGTTAATGATGAAAAAAACCTATCTTTGGCCAAAAATGTACGAATGAGTTTTTCTAATCTCGGCCTTTCGGCTCCGCTGCTGGAAGCAATAAGCAAAGCAAAATACGAAAATCCCTCCCCCATTCAGATCAAAGCGATACCGGCTATTTTAAAAAAGAAAGATATTTGGGGTTTGGCTCCAACGGGATCTGGAAAAACAGCAGCTTATGTGTTGCCTGTTTTGGAAATGTTTCAGGGTAAACCCTCTGTAAAAAGCAGATCCATGCCGGTGCTGGTGCTTGTTCCTACTCGGGAACTTGCCACTCAGGTAGAAGAAACGGTAAGTATTTTTAGTGAATTTTTGCCCAGAAAAGTGAAATCCATGGCGGTTTATGGAGGGGTTTCCATCAATCCCCAAATGGTAAACCTGTATGGTACCGAAATCCTGATAGCAACCCCTGGCCGATTACTGGATTTAATTTCAAAAAATGCAGTGGAGTTTTCCGCCTTGGTAACGCTGATCCTTGACGAGGCCGATAAAATGCTCAACCTTGGATTCAAGGAAGAAGTGGATGAAATCCTATCCCGATTGCCTAAAAAACGTCAGAATATCCTTTTTTCTGCTACTATGGACGAGCCAGTGGCAGGCTTATCGGCCAAATTGCTTCACCAACCGGTAAGAATAGAAATAGCGCAGGATATAGTCACCCCTTCCCAAATAAAGCAATCGGCCTATTTGGTAACTCCCGAAAACAAGGGGCCTTTATTGAGGTTTCTGATCAGCGAGGGAAACTGGACTCAGGTGTTGGTTTTTGCCAGTTCCAAACGGGCGGCAGATAACCTCGCCGCCAAATTAAAAAAACACGGAATACAAGCCCAGTCCTTTCATGGGGATAAAAGTCAGGCTGCCCGGACAGAATCGCTTCGGAATTTTAAACAGGGAAACTTACGGGTTTTGGTGGCCACCGATCTCGCCTCCCGGGGCATCGATATCCAGTTTTTACCCCATGTGGTCAATTACGAATTGCCGCGCTCCCCAAAGGATTACATTCATCGCATCGGTCGGACGGGCAGGGCCGGGTCGGAAGGAGAGGCCATTTCCTTGATTTCGGAAGAGGATAAACATCATTTCAAGGTCATTCAGAAAAAAATGAAAAGAAGGGTAGAATTGATTGATCCAAAAAACCTGGGCTTTTGATCGTTCTGATGAGGCCATTTAAAGCGATAGGTGCATTTGTTGCTATTTTTATCCGTAGATTACCCGGATCAAGCCGTTTTCTATGGATTTGATCGAAATTTTTCGGAACTAGCGGCGGAGCCCCGGATACCATTTTTCAGCATTGGTCCGGTAGATCTTATCCACCACCGTCTTGGGCAATTTCAATCCGTTGAAGGTACCGGTGACTTTTGGTACCTGCATTTCTTGGTCCCCGGTAAAAAATTGCCAATGCCTTAACCAAACCTGATGGGCATGTTCCGAAATTTCTTCCGGTTCCGTCAATCCCTTTGCCTGTATGTCCGATGCTCCGGCGCGCAAATCCGTTCCATAGAGGAGTCGGTCCTGGTAGGTAATGATGAAGTCGCGCACCCCTTCCCAATTGGTGACGGCCTGGTGTTGCAGGTGGGAGATCCTTTCTGCCATATCCACTGCCATGTTGGGAAAGGAATCCAGTCTTTTTGCCAGTTCATTGACATCGTATTCCAGGCTTCCCAAATGAGCCCCAACAAATCGCAAGTCAGGATTATTGGCTAGCAGTTGATCCCGGGCAGCAACCTGCTCCTCATACGAGGGTAAATCCGGGAATTGATGCATGTGGTATCGGGGGTTTTCCCGAAAATAATCCCTGTCCCCCTGTACCGTCATTTCCTCCAGCGGCAGCCAGGTGTTTTTCGGTTCCCCAAGATGACCTAGCAAGGTAATGTCTTTTTCCACCAACAACTGCAGGATGGAATCGAAGGCAGGATCGGTAATCATTGCCAACTCGTCCCTTTCATTTTTCAACTCCATGCCAATATTTTTCCAAACTTTTACCGCTATAGCCCCCCTGGCAATGGATTTTTCCAAATAGTCCAGGGTTTTACTTTCCCAATTGCTGTTGTTAAATCCTTCCAGGGAAAAGGTGGTGCCATAGGTAACGATATTCGGAAATTCGCCGATGAGTTTCAACGAAAAATTTTCTTGCGCTTCCGGTGTCAGGTTTGGAGAAGTATACACACTTACGTTCAGCAATCTAAACTTATCCCGGGCTGCCTGACGTATGAAAACGGTATCGAAATCCGTTCTTAGATGTACATGGGCATCGATTTTTTCTACGCGACCAAAATCTGCGAGCGTATAGTAAATGTCTTCGGCCGATGAGTTGTTTTTTTTCGGTGTAGGGGTCGTTTGACCGAAGGTAAAAAGCGAGACAAGGCATAGGGAAAATACAAACAAATTGGATATTCTGGTCTTTTTATTCATGGTTTTCGAAGGAGTGTGTTAAGAAATTTTCCGATTCTTATCCGTTACCTGTAGGATTGGACGGGGAGGTTTACCCCTGGTTTGGTATAATTTTAGAGAATTTATGGGTTAAAAAAAAGGACTATCACTCATTTATAAGGGGATTGCAGCGTTTGCCCTACCTTAATTGATTTGGCAAGCTTAACATGGGTGGAAAATAACCAGATCGATGGGAGGAGTTCTTTGGGGATATTGAGTAGGGTTTTGACCTTTCCTTAACCGCCAGGTAGAAATGTATTCCTATGCGGTTATCAAATTAGCGCTTTGTACGGATAAGATTGCTTTGCCACTTTAGATTTTCAAAAATCCTTTGCTTCAATTTATGAGGATTGTACCTGTAGGTATACTCGTAGATGTAGGGTTGAAGGTTCTTAACCGAATGAAGGGTGTTTCTCCATCAGGCTTTAACCATCATAATCACCTGATGCATCTGCTTAAATTTATCATTCTTTTTCCTGATTTTTCACATATCATTTTGGGGAAATGAGCATCCATTCTCTTATACCTCAGTTCCCCCCAACTATTTGAAGCATGACCTTTTGGAAGGCAACATACGATGACATTCAAATATGGAGAGACTCTTTTGTTTTTTATTCATACACTCTAGGTTTTGAGGCAATGCAGCCATATTTTAAGTAGGTATAAAATTCCTTATTCAACCCTTTTAATTGCTTTAACTACTGCTTTTTTGGGTGAAAATTTAAACTTTTTGTCATGTTTGGGTTAACATATTACACAGGATGGGTAAGATTTTGGATACTTAGCCTGAAATATGCGGCTAAATTTATTTTTTAACATTTAAACCTTCTCAGATGAAAAAATTTTATCCCAAAAAACCTGAATACTATTTCTACCGAAGAAAAATTCGGCAAATAGGCATTCCATTTAGCAAAGTTATTTATGGGCTTGGTATATTTCTCCTTCTTACCATTCAAATTGCTACTGCAGGATCATCAGGTCAAGAAATTCACCCTATTTCAGAAAGCAATGTCGCCTCCAATACTACCAACCTGGATTTGAGGAATGAAGATTCTGGAGAGAACCTGAATACTTTAAGTGTTGCCATTCAAATTTCCGGAACCGTTACAGATGAAAATGGGGACCCCTTGCCCGGGGCAACGGTGCAGGAAAAAGGGACAACAAATGTTACAGTAACGGACGTTGATGGAAATTTTTCGTTGACTGTTCAGGACAATGCGTCTCTCATTATTTCATTTGTTGGATTTGTTTCCTATGAAGTGGAGGTCACTAATGAAAGCGAACTCGAAGTAAGCCTTGTACCTGATGTCACTTCGCTTGAGGAAATGGTCGTGGTAGGATATGGTACGCAAAAAAGGTCAGATGTGACAGGTTCAGTTGCCAGGATGAACACTGAGAAGACCCAAGATTTATTGAATACCAATATTCTCCAGTCTTTAAAAGGTAGTGTAGCGGGAATGACCATAGCCACACCAGATCGACCCGGAGAAGAACCCTCCTTTAGGGTTCGTGGTACAAACTCGATTACTGCAGGTAATCAGCCATTGATCGTGCTGGATGGTGTAATTTATAATGGATCTATGAATAACATTAACCCCAATGACATTGAAACGGTTGATATACTGAAAGATGCAAGTGCCGCGGCCGTCTATGGTTCCAGGTCCGCAAACGGAGTGATTATCCTTACCACTAAAAAAGGAAAAACGGGCAAACCGACCTTCAATTTTAGGGCGAATTATGGTATCTCCAACCCCGTAAAATTGATAGATGTACTCGACGGACCGGGTTACATTCAAAAGGTTCTTGACTTCAGGGAGGCAATTGGACAGGAAGCTATTCCTGATAATGTGACCGATTATTTAAACCCAATCGAAGCGGAAAATTACCAGGCTGGAAGAACCATAGACTGGTACGAACAATTGGTAAATCCATCTACTACTCAAAACTACAACCTGAGTATTTCTGGAGGAAATGACGTTACGAAATATTTTATTTCGGGAACAATATTCGATGAAAGTGGTATTGTCGAAAATGACAATTTTGAAAGGAAAACTGTTCGTGTAAATTTATCCAATAAAATTACTGATTGGTTTAAGGTGAGTTTACAATCGTCGTTTTCTAATCTGGATTATTCAGGAGTTCCGGTGGACTTATATTATGGACTTAGCCCCTATAGTAGTTTGAGAAATGATGACGGTAGCTACCGTCAATTTCCAATGGATGATCCCTTTTTTGCCAATCCCTATTACAGCACATTGATTGATCATTCAGACAGGAGAAATGATCTATGGGGAATGATTTCCAGCGAACTGGAGGTTCCATTTATTCCCGGTCTTGTTTGGACGTCTAATTATTCTTTAAACAAAGGGGACAGACAGCTTAATCGTTTTTCGGATAATAGGATTGCACAACAAGCTAATGGAGTTGCATTTCAACAGTCTTTCAATAACTTCTACAGTATATATGATAATATACTCAACTACAGGAAGGTGATTAAAAATCGACATGGGATTGATGCCACTTTTCTATATAGCCGGGAGTATCGGAAAACATCTAATTTCAGGGCTGAATCCAGAGATTTTTTCAACCAAAATCTTGGCTATTACAATTTGGGATTAGGAGCTGTTCAGTCAAATTCAAGTGGTTTTAGTGACCAAAATAACGTTGGTATAATGGGTCGCCTGAATTACTCATTTGATGAAAAATATTCCGTGACTGCCACATTAAGAAGAGACGGCTCCTCTGTATTTGCAGAAGGAAACAAATACGCAACTTTCAAAGCACTTGGTTTGGGATGGGTTATTTCTAACGAATCGTTTATGAACAGTGTTTCCCTATTTGATCGTTTGAAATTGAGAGCTTCTTATGGTGAAAATGGTAACCAGGCTATTTCAAGGTATCAAACCCTGGCCAGGCTGGCAAGTCGGAATGCCGTATATGGTGATGGAAGCGGAATAGCCAACGGTGTTTTTGTAAACTCCTTAGCTAACAATGAATTAGGTTGGGAAACTACTGAAGTATATAATTTCGGGCTAGAATTTGGTGTTCTAGGCGGCAGGTTGTCTGGAACCATTGACTATTACACATCTACCACAAGTGATCTATTGCTTAACAGAGCAATTCCTAGAACATCGGGTCAGGGGTCGATATTGAGTAATATTGGCCAGGTTGGCAATAAAGGAATTGAAATTGCCTTGAATTCGGTCAACGTAAAAACACTCAATTTTTCCTGGGAAACGGGATTGATCTTTGATCGACAGCGGAATGAAATTCAAAAATTATATGGAAAAGATGAAGATGGTGACGGGGTTGAAGATGATGATATAGCCAATAGATGGTTTATCGGAGAACCTTTAGGGACCATATTTGGATTCGGCATTGATGGGGTCCATCAGGCAGGCGAAGGGGATCTCCCTCCCGGATATGAACCGGGTGATTTTAGAATAATAGATTATGACGGTGATGGTGAACTGACTGCTGATGACCGCCATATTTTAGGGACATCCAGGCCCAATTATTCATTCAGTTTATCAAATACGGTTAGATATAAAAAGTTTTCCCTTTACGTGATGATCAATGCCATTCAGGGTGGAGGTAATAGAAATTTTTATGTTGGAAATAACCTATTCATGCATAATCCAAATGCACAGTTTTCTTCCTGGACAGAGAGATTTAATATCGTAGATATTGATTATTGGACACCAAATAATCCATCTAATTCAGTGGCAAGAATAAATTATATTCCTGTACGAAGTCATCCCTATCTGGAGGATAGAAGTTTTGTGAGAATACAGGATATTAACCTGGGTTATTCCTTTGGAAATGAATTATTAAGTAAAATAGGTTTCTCCAACCTCAGGTTATATACGAGCATTAAAAACCTCTATACCTTTACTAAGTGGACCGGATATGATCCGGAAAATGGATCATCTATTAATGGTTTTCCACTTATGAGGACAATTACTTTCGGTATTGATGCTTCTTTTTAATATAAAAAATTAATAGAAATGAAAATATTAAAATATATATACGACAGGCTGATAATAACGTTCAGCATTTCAGCTATATTAATGGCTTTATCATGTGATGATGATTTCTTAGAAGAAATTCCAAGAAGTTTTTTAAGTCCGGAAATAACTTTCACAAATACGGAAGGTTTTAAGGCTGGATTAACAGGTGTCTATAGTTTAACAAGGGCATTGTTCCTGCCTGATGCCCCAGGCACAGCTTGGTCTGATAGGGACGATCTAATGAGTCTTAACTATGGGACAGATATTGGATGGTATTGGGACAAAAAGAACTTTTTCGGCGACTATTCGATTATCAATCCCTCGACAAATTATCCCTCGCGTTTGTGGAATCTACTTTATATAATCATTAAGGATGCAAATGTTATTATTACCCGTGCTGAGAATGAAGATGTCGACTGGAGCGCAGCCACAGATAAAGAGGAAGTAATCGCCGAAGCAAGGTTTTACAGGGCTTTTGCCTACCGGTATTTGGTTTATCATTTTGGAGGAGTCCCGATTATTGAAGGTGAAATTACTGGGGCGAAGCTTGATTTTGTAAGAGCTACCAAGGAGCAGGTCCTGGATTTCATGGTTGCAGATTTACAATTTGCTTCTCAGAATTTACCGGTTGAAAATCCAAATGACGGACATGTTGTAAAAGCAGCGGCCGATCACTTATTGTCGGAAACCTATATCTCAACCGGAGATTATGATTTGGCCATCCAGGCAGCTACCGCAGTAATCGATGATGGTCAGTATGCACTGATGAGAGATAGATTCGGAACCTTCTCAGATCAACCAGGTGATGTTTTTTGGGACCTTTTTAGATACGAAAATCAAAACAATCCTGCAAATACGGAGGTTATTTGGACTGCTCAAGTAGAATTTAACGTGCCGGGCGGAGCAGGAAGCTTCAACCGAACTGAACGAGCCTGGGGACCATTCATGGATCCGGTAAGAACGCCGGACGGTCTTGATGCAATACTTAAGGATGAATTTTGGGGACGTCCGGTTGGTTTTATAAGACCTTCAGTTTTCCTGGATTCTACTGTCTGGGAATCAGATTTCAACAATGACATGCGTAATTCTTCCCATAATATGCAACGGGAGTTTATTATCAATAATCCGGCATCTGCACATTTTGGTGAAGTGATAGTACCTACGGAAGCCCAAAAAGTCAGGAATGTCTTTGTTTATATTAAAAAGGCTTCCATGCCTAATGGTCGTCCGCAGGGATATGATCCAGGTGGAAGGATTTATACCGATATTTACATATTCAGACTTGCAGAAACGTATCTGTTACGGGCGGAGGCACATTTAAGAAATGGAGATAATACCCGTGCTGCGAATGATATTAATACGGTCAGGAGCCGGGCAAATGCCACTCCAGTTGATCCCGGAGACGTGGATATACACTATGTTCTGGATGAGCGAGTTCGCGAGCTGATAGTTGAAGAACCCCGCCAACTGACGCTTAGGAGGGTCGGCCTATTGGGTGAAAGAATACAAATGTATAACCCCGTATCAGGGCCTACATTTACTTTTGGCCGCGATGAATTACTTCCTATCCCACAAGCAGAAATCGATGCAAACACAGAAGCAGAACTAATACAGAACCCAGAGTATAATTAGTAGGATAACATAAAAATATAATTTAGTTTGATTTCATAAAATTGCATTCGGAATTACCCGGATGCAATTTTTTCATGTAAGTGAATAAATTTCTATTTGTACTTGGTTGTTAATAATTCAGAGATCACTATTCGTCTTATTTGTGAATGTTATTCCAGATGAAAAGACTGCTGCTTAAAATGATGCTGACGGTTATTTCCAATGGTATTAAAAGGTTAGTAATGAAAAATTCTTTTGCAAGTTTTATTTCTTTTGTCAGGTTTGGTACTCCTATCATCATTTAATCGGAACAAAAAACGACCAGGACCTCTTCCAAATGTTTTGATGATTAGTATTGACGACCTGAATGATTGGTTGGGATGTTTAGATGGCCACTCTAATGCAAAGACCCCAAATATCAACCGTCTGTCAGCAAAAGGTGTCCTGTTCACCAATGTCCATTGCCAGGCAACAAATTGTGGGCCTTCCCGGGTATCCATAATGACCGGTTTATGGCCTTCCATTTCTGGAATATTTTAGACAAAATGGCTATCAAACGATGGGAATTGGTAAAATTTTTCATGAAAATGCCCCTGATGGCGTTTTGATGAATTGGTGGGAGATTATGTGGCCTTGAACTCTAAAACAGAAATGAAGGAACCAACCTGGCTTTTTTGCTAAAAGGAAAAAACGACAAGCCCATAAGGTTTTTTCAACCTGATATATGGGAGCGAGGGGATAATGAATCAAAAACATTCGAATGGAAAAGACTAAAATTCGGTAAAGGATTTATATAGGCTGCAAGGGAAAGGATAAAATTTCCCGAATATCCTGCTATCCGGGCTTTTACTTTTTTGAGCACAGTAATAGCAGGGAGGTCATAAAAAGCAAATACACATTCATTTAATATCCCCCGTATCAAAATCTATGCGTCCAACTGCGATAGCATTCGGTAGGAAATTCTATTAATTGTTAAAACAACTCTTATAATTCTCTAATAATATTTAAATTTTTACAATATTATGGGGTCATTTTATGTCGAATGTTACTCTTTACAATAGCGAGTCAATTACTGATTAAACCCAATGAAACCCGAAAAGAAGGAAAATCTATCCCCTACCAATTTGGTTTTGACCCAAAACCAAAAAGAATCCATACTCAAATTTGAGAACAAAACAGATGAAGAGGTATGGACTGCCTTTGACAGGGGAAATGAATTGGCTTTTAACTATATCTACAGAATTCATGTGAAAAGCATGTTCCGATACGGCTCCCAGATCACCTGTGATACCGGTTTGATTCAGGATTGTGTACAAAATATTTTTATCCAATTGCGAGACAAAAGGGGCAGCCTGAGCACCGTCCATAATATAAAGGGGTATTTATTCAAATGCCTGCAGCGGGAAATTATCCGAAAACTCAAAAAGGATTCGAAATTAGGTAAGGATGGCTTGGATCAAAACGAAACCTACTTTCCGGTTACCTTATCCCATGAGACCGTTTTGATACATCAGGAAAAAGATGAAGAATTCAGACAAAAAGTAAAGACCGCATTAAATGAGCTGACAGCCAGGCAAAGGCAGGCCATTTTATTGCTTTATGAAGAGGGAATGAGTTATAAGGAAATTGCTGAGACCATGGAGTTCAGTGAGGTAAAATCAGCAAGAAAAATCATTTACCGTGCCCTGGCTGCATTAAAATGCATCTTAAAAAAATAATTCATCAAATCTATTTTTAAGGTTTTAGAAGTAAAATGAAATACACCGAATACGATACGATAGATTTTCTTTCGGATGAATTTTTTATCCAATGGGTGAAAAATCCGGATAAAAACACCCGGCATTTTTGGGAAAAGTGGGTACAGCAACATCCTGAAAAGAGAGATATGGTTTTAGAAGCAGCATCCATCATAAGATCTGTAAAATATGCCAATTCTCCTGAATTTTCGGACGAAATGTATGTGGATGTTTTTGAAACCATTGTCAAGGCAGGAAATCAAAGTTGTAGGAAAGAATCAAAATCTTGGTTTACCTTCTATCCCCTTAAAAATATTGCCGCTATTTTCCTTTTCGGTTTTTGTGGCTGGATAGTCCATTTCCATATGATTGTGGGAATAGAACCTGAAATCCCCGTGATTTTGGAGGAAAATACTGTTTTTAGAAGTGTCCCCCTTGGCAAAAGGTCTGTCATTACTTTGGCAGATAGCAGCAGGGTATTCCTCAATTCCGGCAGTGAAATGGAGTATCCCAAAGCCTTTAGTCAGGGAGACCGATGGGTTCGATTGAAAGGAGAAGCTTTTTTTGAAGTCAGGAGGAACGGATCTTCGTTTAGCGTTTTTGCCAAAAACACCGAGATCAAAGTACTAGGCACCTCATTCAATGTAAAAGAGGAAAACAAAGACCTTTCCATAGCATTGGTAAGCGGCAAAGTGCAGGTAAATGACCAGAAGGGCAATCAGGTTCGGTTAAACCCTTCGGAAATGCTGGCCATCAAAGAAGATGGGAAATTTTCCAAAACAGGCTTTGATTCTCTGGAAGTGACCGGGTGGAAGGATAGGATATTGGTATTCCGTTCGGCTACTTTTGGGGAGGTGAAGCGGAAAATCGAAAATTGGTACGGCGTAGAAGTGAACTTAGCTGGGAAAGTTGCCGAGACTTGGAAGTATTCTGGAATTTATAAAGAGGAGACCCTGGAAAACGTATTGAGGGGGATCTTTATCACTTCAGGAATGCAATTCAATATCGAGAACAAAAAAGTAACTTTATTCACCCCAAAATAACAAAACATGAAAAAATTGGATACAGGATAAAACAAGGGCAGGACCCATTCTGGGGAGATAGGTGTCCTGCCTGAACTTGCCTTCACAAGTTTTCAGGAGATAAAGGCAAGCGTTCAAGCTATCAATCACTTAAACTATTCAATATTATGAAAAAAAATATACGGAGACAACTTATTATGCTGTCCAGGCGAATGATTCATGGTTTCTTGATTCAGTTGCTTTTTTGTACGGTGCTGCTGGCCAATACAGGAAATGCGCAACGAAAAAATATTGAGCAGGTAAAGGTATCCATTCATCTGGAAGATGCTCCTTTAACCAGCTTCTTTGCTGCTGTTGAATCCAAAACGGATTTTAAATTTACCTACAACCATGATATGCTGGATTTAAAAAAGCGTATCAATATTGATGAACGAAGGATCTCCCTGTATAAGCTTCTCAGTACCATTGGAGGGCAGGCTTCGCTGAGTTTCACCCAGGTAAATGAAAATATTCATGTCGGAATACTTGAGAAAGGAAATACTTCCGTTACCATTGATGGGGATCTTGCAGTTGATATTTCCGGAACCGTAACCGATGAAAACGGAGCGCCTTTACCGGGTGCTACCATTACAGTCCTTGGCACTACCACGGGTACCGTCACAGATATTGATGGTAACTATTCCATAACCGTCCCGGATGAAGCGACTCTGGTATTTTCTTACATTGGCTATGAATCAAAAACGGTAGAAGTAGGCGCACAAACCACCATTAACATTACCTTGTTACAAGATGCGTCATCCCTTGAGGAAGTGGTGGTGATCGGATATGGTACTCAAAAGAAGAGAGATGTTACCGGTTCTGTAGTAAGAGCAGATATTGAAGCCTTCCGGGAATCTCCCAATGTCAATATTGCCCAATCGCTCCAGGGTTCAGTGCCCGGACTAAATGTAGGGCAGGTTAACCGGGCAGGCCAGAACCCGTCTATTTCAGTCAGAGGAAGAACAACCCTTAGCGGAAACCAGAGTGTGTTGATAGTAGTGGATGGCATTATTTTTACCGGAAGCCTAAGTGACCTGAATCCCAATGACATTGAGTCGATCGATGTGCTGAAAGATGCCAGCAGCATGGCCATATTTGGAGCGCAAGCTGCCAACGGGGTGATCATGATTACAACCAAAAGTGGTAAGGTAGAACAAAAACCTATCTTTAATTATACCGGAACCTATACCACCCAAACCCCCACTAATAGGCTCAAGTTATTGGACAGGGAGGGATTCCTTAATAAAATAAGGGATCAGGATTGGCGAGAATCTTTTCTTCCCCCAGATTATACCCAACCTAACCCCGACTATAATGTAGGAGCCTTATTAGAGCCAGCTTTATATGAAGGATTTGAAAATGGGACGGATTTTGATTGGTGGGATGCTGCCACACAGACGGGTTTTATAAATAATCATAATTTGAGTGTTCGTGGAGCTAGCGAATCTACTTCTTATTTTCTGTCTGGGGGCTATACCAAACAGGAAGGTTTTATCATGAACGATCAGTTTGAGCGGATTACGGCAAGGATAAACCTGGATCACCAAATTTTAGATGGCTTTCGTTTTGGGGTACAGACCTTTGGGTCCTTTGCAGACAATTCCGGCGAAATTCCCTCATTGGGAAGTATTACTCAAATGTCTCCCTTGGTTCGTCCAAGAGATGAAGAGGGCAATGTGATCTTGAATCCTGACGGATCTTTAAGATCCAATCCTTTCCTGAGTTCTTTGTCCAATGATTTTGATAAAAGAAATAATCTATTTGCCAATGTATATATGGATCTTGAAGTTCCGTATATCGAAGGATTGAATTTCCGAATAAACTTTGGAAATAATTATACCTGGAGGAGGCACTACAGAAGCAATGAATTTGGTGCCGGAGCAGCCGGTTTGGCCTTTAAGCGTAATTACCATGCCTATGACTGGACATTGGACAATATCTTAACTTACCGACGTACATTTAACAACGACCATACCATTAACCTGACCATGGTGGCGGGTCGTAGGGAGCTGAAAAATGAAAGTACACAGGCAAATGGCACCAATTACACTAATTTAGGCCTGGGATACAATGACCTCAGCCTGGGACAGTTGCAGTTGATCCAGTCCAGTGCCTGGGATGAAAGCTATCTGTATCAAACCGCTCGCATCAATTATGATTTCAGTGAAAAGTACCTGATTACCGCCACGGTGCGTAGGGATGGTTTTTCCGGATTTTCGGAAAACAATAAATTTGGTATTTTTCCTTCTGTTGGTATAGGTTGGGTGCTTAGTGAAGAAGGTTTTATGGACCAATCCATATTCAGTTACCTGAAGTTCAGAGGCTCCTACGGAACCAATGGCAACCTCACCAGTAGGTACTCTTCCCTGGCAAGGGTCTCCTTGTATCCGGCATATGTTTTTGGTGAAGGGGGATCCACCATTTTTGGCCAGCGGGTTACCACCCTTTCCAATGCAGATTTGTCCTGGGAGACCACGACAGGATATAATTTTGGATTTGACTTTTCTTTATTCGATAGCCGCTTAACCGGTACCTTGGATTATTATCAAAATACCACCAATGATTTGCTCTACAGCATCAATATCCCGGAAATAACAGGCTTTAACAATATCTCTACGAACGTTGGTGAGATCGCCAATCGAGGTGTGGAATTCGTTTTGAAAGGTGATGTAATGAATTCAGGTGTGTTTAACTGGAATGCCAATTTTAATATTTCCTCCAATCGAAACCGAATCGTGTCTTTATTAGGCTTGGATAATGACGGAGATGGGGTAGAAGACGATCTGATCGGCAGTGGTTTGTTTATTGGAGAATCTATCAATTCCATTTATGAATATGAATCAGCCGGGATCATTCAATTGGGTGAGGAAGGTACTCCTGGTTTTTTTGTAGGAACCCATCAGATAGTAGATCAAAATAATGATGGAGTAGTGGATGCCAATGACCGGGTGATCATTGGTAGAAATGAACCGGCCTTTAGATTCGGATTGATGAATGAATTCAGCTACGAAAATTTCACCTTCAGGTTCTTTATCAATTCTATCCAAGGGGGTGGGAATGGATATATTGGGCTTAACGCAACCAATTTTGGGCAATCGGACAATGCCCGAAGAAATAATATATTCGTGGATTATGATTATTGGACCCCATCCAATCCCGATGCACTTTTCAGAGATCAGGAGCAAGAGGCTGGTATTAATTATCACTATTATAGCGATCGTAGTTTCGTAAGGCTTCAGGATGTTACCTTGGCGTACAGGTTTAATCAAAACCTCATTCAGCAGTTTGGAATCCAGGGGCTGAAATTATTTGTAAGTGGAAAAAACCTGGCTACCTGGACCAATTGGGTAGGCTGGGATCCTGAAACAGGAAGTGGCCTGGATCCCTCTGGTTTGCCGGTGATGAAAGGCTTTTCAGCAGGTTTGGATGTCAGTTTTTAATCATTAAAATAAGGAATCATGAAAATATTCAATTATATCATACTTTGTGCAGGAATTTTGGCCATTGGAATTTCGGGTTGTGATGAATCCGCCATTCTGGAAGAAGTCCCGTTGGATTTCGCCAGCCCGGAAAATTCTTACATTACCTTCTCGGATTTCAGTGCTGCCGTAAATGCGCTTTATGACCAATCCAGGGTAATTTTATCCGATGGGGAACACCGACCTTTGGATTATATCTATGGAACAGACCTGGGGTATAATGCAGCCAACCAACTCAATGTGCGATTCGGTTCTTATTTAGCCACGTTATTGCCCACTAGCGGCATGGTGGAATTCCATTGGCGACAATATTACCGGGTGATATCAGGTGCCAACATCATCTTAAACCGAATGGGAAATTCGGCCATGACAGATCAGGAGAAAACACTGATTGAGGCACAGGCGAAATTGTTCAGGGGCTTTGCCTACCGGAACCTGGCCCATCTTTTCGGTGGAGTGCCATTGGAGCTGGAAGAAGTAAGTTCTCCGAAAACCGATTATGTAAGGGCAAGCCGGGAGGAAGTTTACCTTCAGGCCGCCGAAGATTTGGAATTTGCAGCCGCTAACCTGCGGGGCATCACCGAAGTACGGGATGGAGAGGTCAATAACCTGGCAGCTTACCATATTTTGGCCGAGGTTTATGTGTCTTTGGAGAGGTGGACCGATGCGATTACAGCAGCCAGCATGGTTATCGATGATCCTAATACGGCATTGATGACTGAACGTTTTGGCTCCCTGGCAGGTGAACCCGGAGATGTGTACTGGGACTTGTTCCGGAGATACAACCAAAACAGAGGAGTGGGCAATACCGAAGGAATTTGGGTATGGCAATACGAAGTGGATGTTCCTGGCGGTGCTATTTCATCCTCAAGTAGGCAAGGACCCCAATTGGAAAGAGACCATGCCCCCAGACCCTGGAGTTTTATTGTTCGGGATCCCTCAGGAGTCGCTCCCTTTCTACCTCTTGGTGTATCAGATAATACCGGGGGGAGGGGCATTGGCCGCTTTAGAGGCACCAACCATTTCAATTATGGGATCTGGCATTACGACTGGGACGACATGCGGAATTCGGAACATAATTTTATCCGGGATGTGGCCTTTAACAACCCGGAATCCGAATGGTACGGTCAAAACATATCCGATCACATGCCCTTGTTCAGGCAATCTCTGAATGATACCATCAGGTTTTTTTATCCATATCAGTCCAAGGTTACTACTCCTGGTCAACATCCACCAGAACTCTTCGTGGACCCAAACCTTATGACACTTAATGCGGCCACCGCTGGCACTACTTACAGTGATCAATACCATTTTCGCCTGGCCGAAACCTATCTGTTGCGCGCTGAAGCCTATTTGGGTAACAGTCAACCCGCAGAAGCCGCCAACGACATCAATGTGGTCAGGGATAGGGCCAATGCCATGCCGGTGAGTCCGGGAGAGGTGGACATCGATTTTATCCTGGATGAGAGGATGCGGGAGTTAGGGGTAGAAGAAAAAAGGCGCCTTACCCTAAATCGCCTGGGCCTACTCTACGAACGAACAAACCGGTACTGTGAAGGCCGGCCCGATGTAACCAATTTCGGTGTGGATGTACAGCCTTATCATAACCTGTGGCCCATTCCATTTTCTGAAATTGAACGAAATACCGGTGCCCAACTGGCACAAAATCCCGGCTATGCGGCCGAATAGGTCGGGGTTTCTTTGTTCTATAAATTCGGGAAATAACACGATCTTTGATTATATTATGCCCGATTAACAAATTTTACACCCGAAACCAAGCATTTATTTTATGAAAAATGTGCTCAAAATAATTGCCCTATTTGCGGCTCCTTTGATTTTTGGCTGTTCATCCACTGAGGAAGAAACGGAGAAACGCTCCCCCAATATCCTCTTCGTGATCAGCGATGACCAGTCCTTTGCCCATACCAGCTTTGCAGGAAGTAAATTTGTCCAGACTCCTGCATTTGATCGGGTAGCAAGAGAAGGGGTTTATTTTACCAATTGTATCGCCGGTTCACCCGGATGTGCCCCTTCAAGGAGCAGCATCATTACCGGCCGCCACCATTGGCAAAATGAACAATCCGGACAACATGCAGCCCCCTGGCTAAAGAAGCATGTGCCTTTTGTGGATTTGCTGGATAAAAATGGCTATATCACGGGCCGAACCGGAAAGGGAGTATCCCCTTTCCGCTATGCCCGAGATGAAAATGATTCCCTTTGGAGGGAGACCGATGCTGCCGGGATCGCCCATAGCAATATCCGCTATGAACCAGGAACCGAGGGAGATGCCCGACCTGCCAATCAGATAAATACCCTGAATTATTTTGAAAACTTTAAATATTTCATGGAAAATGTAAGGGAAGCTGACGATCCTTTTTTCTTTTGGTACGGTGCCACGGAACCCCACCGTGCCTTTGAGCAGGATTCCTGGAAACGCACTGATAAAAAACTTTCCGATGCGGAAGTTCCCGGCTTTCTACCCGATCATCCCATTGTAAGGGGAGATCTACTGGACTATGCCGTAGAAATTGAATGGTTTGACCAACACCTGCAATACATGCTGGAATACCTGGAAGAAACAGGCGAACTGGATAATACCATCATCATCGTCACGTCAGATAACGGCATGGCTTTCCCAAGAGCGAAGGCCAATGGGTACGATTATGGTATCCATGTTCCCCTGGCCATTCGCTATCCCAGTGCCTTTCCTCCGGGCCGAACCGTGGACGATCCCATTAATTTCATCGACCTGGCACCCACCATTCTTGACCTGACCCATACCAGTGCGGAAGGAATGTTGCCAATTACAGGAGAAAGCATCCGGAATATTTTGGAATCTCCCAGAGAAGGTACGGTGGACCCCTCAAAGAAGTTTGTATTTTCTGGTCGCGAGCGACACTCTGCCTCTCGTTATCAAAATTGGGGATATCCGCAGCGGATGATCAGGAACCAGGAACATTTATTGATTTGGAATATCAAGCCCGATCGCTGGCCGGCAGGAGCTCCCCAGCGTATCGATCCGGAAAACGAAAACGAGTTGCTGCCCCTTTATGGGATGGACGAAGAAGGCGAGCACCATTCCGATTGGGCTTTTACCGATGTGGATGCGGCACCTACCAAATCTTTTCTGGTAGAAAACCGGGATGAGGAGGACGTGCGGCCATTTTTTGAAGCAGCATTCGAAAAAAATCCGGAAGTGCAACTTTATAATATCCAATCGGATCCCGATTGCATGAATAACCTGGCAGATGATCCTGATTATGCCGAAATCAAAGAGGAATTGCGGCAGGCCCTGCTGACCGAGCTGCGGGAAACAGAAGATCCCCGGGTAGTGGGTCCGGATCCCGAAGTGTTTGATTCTTACCTGCGCTACAGTCCCATGCGGGAATTTCCAAAACCCATCGAAGGAAGTACATTAAAATGATTGGTTTAGATCGTTTTGGAGGGGGATTGCTTGTCTTGGTTTTTCTTTTGCTTAGCAAGGGGGGCCTGGCCCGGGAAATGCCCCCTGACCGACCCAACGTACTTTGGATCACCTGTGAGGATATAAGTCCCTATCTGGGGAGCTATGGTTTTGCTCAGGCGCATACTCCCAATCTGGACAAGCTGGCCAAAAAATCAATCCAATATAGCCAGGCCTATGCCGATGCTCCTGTCTGTGCGGTAGCCCGGGCCACCATCCTGTCGGGAATGTTTGCCTCCACCACCGGTACCCACCAAATGCGCACCCGGGTGCAGTTGCCGGAACAGATTCCCGCTTACCCTAAAATACTAAGGGAAGCAGGCTATTATTGTACCAACAACAGTAAGAAAGATTACAATTCCAATTTCATACTTGACCCCGATCTGTGGGACGAATCCAGCAAAAAGGCACATTATAAAAACAGGGATGCCACTCAGCCCTTTTTTGCTATTTTCAATCTAACCGTTACCCACGAAAGTCAGCTTAGCGAGGAAAGGATCCAATCCTATGTAGAAAATGGAATGATCCCGGAAAAGCCCCGGATTGATCCGGCGGATATCGAATTGCCCCCTTACCACCCCGATCTACCCGAAATCAGGGAAGATTGGGCGAGGTTTCACGACCTGATCACTTTGATGGATGCTCAGGTAGGGGAATTGTTGGAGGAACTGGAAGCGGCAGGCCTTGCAGAAAATACGGTTGTTTTTTTCTATTCGGATCATGGCGGGCAATTGTCCCGCTCCAAGCGGTACATTTACAATGTAGGCACCCAGGTGCCCATGATGGTACACCTTCCTGAAAAATGGGAACACTTGTCGCCGCTGCCTTCTGGAAGTGTGGATGAATCCCTGGTAAGTTTTGTGGATTTGGCACCAACCTTGCTTTCCATTACTGGTTGTGACATTCCTGCCATCATGCAGGGAAGGTCCTTTTTGGGAAAGGAATCCAGGGAGTCCCCTGATTTTGTCCATTTTTTCAGGGATAGAATGGCCGAACGCTATGATTTCTCCAGGGCAGTGACCGACGGAAAGTACTATTATATCCGAAATTTTATGCCCCACAGACCGAGGGGTCGGGATTCCCGGTACGGATACCAGGTGCAAGCCAATTGGCGGGCCTATGAAACGGCTTACGAGGCAGGGAATACCGATGAAATTCAATCCCAATTTTACGAACCCAAACCCCTGGAACAATTCTTTGATACAGAAGCAGACCCCTGGCAGGTAGATAACCTTATCGAACAGGAGGCCTCCAAAGCCAGGGTGAAAAGCATGTCTAAAGAACTGGATCGCTGGATGGTGGAGACCAGGGATGTGGGATTGATTCCGGAGCCCATGTTTCATGAACTGGTAGGAACAGGTAAAAAACATGCCACTCTTTATGAATATGCCCAAAGTAAGGAGTATCAGATACAGAAAATACTGAAAGCAGCGAAGGCGGCTACGGCTGATAAAGCTGGAAATTTACTGAAGTATTTGAAAGTGAATGACCCCATCATTCGGTATTGGGGAGCCTATGGGATTTTTCTTCATCCGGATCAAAGTGATAGGGTTCAAAGTAGTTTGAAAGCTATGATCCGGGAGGATAAATCCGCAGCCAATAGAATCATGGCTGCCCAGGCGCTTGCCCTGTGCGGAGATGCGGATACCGCCTTTGATGCCATCATGAAGGAAGCAATCGCAACCCCTCATGGCTATGTATTGCTGCAAGCCCTCAATGCCTTTCAATACAGCCATACGGACGACAGACTAAGCCTGGAAGATTGGCAAACCTTTAAGGAAAAGGAATTTGTAGCCAATGATCCCGGAGCTGGATTGGGCTATCCCCAGCGCATCATCGATGATGCCATTGCCCTATTTCCTGAGCGGCGAAAGGTGGATTGATGGTGGCAAATAATGACTGAATTCACTATATTTATTATATGAATTCCAAAAAGGACGATACCGTCAAAGAACCGGATCTGGAATACACCAACCATTCCTATGCCGACTACCTGACTTGGCAGATGAGGGAAGTGGTGGAACTGATTAGGGGGAAGATCTTTAAAAAAGCGGCAGCTGCTCCGGGAAGGATTCACCAAAAAATTTCGGGAGCGCTTTTTCTTAGGTTGGGTAATTTTCTGAGAGGTGAAAAATGTCAGATTTATTCCGCACCCTTTGATGTCCGGTTTCCTGAAAAATCCAAAGCTGATACGCGCATTCACAATGTAGTACAACCGGACATCTGCGTCATTTGCGATACCGAAAAACTGGATGAGCGGGGCTGTATCGGGGCCCCTGACCTGATCGTGGAAATCCTATCTCCCGGTAATAGTAAAGTCGAATTGAAATTTAAATTTAATCTTTATGAGTCCAACGGTGTCCATGAATATTGGATCATTCATCCCGAAACGCAGGATTTGCTTATCTACAGCCTCGTCGACGGAAAATACGTTCCCTCACGGCTTTTTACTTCAGGAGATGTGGTGGAGTCAACCGTCCTCAAGGGCTTTACACTGGATTTGGAGGAGTTTTTTGGGGATATGGAGTAGTGATGTAAACATTGCTTTATCCTACTAGAGAATGTATTCGTTTGCTGACCGTTACTTAATATACAGACAACCTGTTTGGTTTTGTTCCGTATAATTGTATATATTAAAACGTATATACAAAATCCTCAAAATCGATTATGGAGAAGACAGCCAAAGTATTTAAAAGTGGAAATAGTCAGGCGCTCAGATTGCCAAAGGAATTCAATACGGATGAAAAGCAATTCTTTATCCGCAGGATAGGTTCTTCGCTACTTCTCAGCCCTAAGGCCAGCTCATGGGACATGGTAGCGCAGAGTCTCACAGCATTTTCGGATGATTATTTGGAGGAAGGACGAAATCAGCCTCCCCTCCAGCAAAGAGAAACGCTTTGATGTATTTATTGGACACGAATATTTGTATATACCTTATCAAGAAGCGTCCTGAAATCCTTCTTAAAAAGTTCAGGTCCTACCCCATTTCAATGTTTAGGGTTTCTGCGGTCACCATTGCTGAACTGTACTACGGGGTGTCAAAAAGTGAACGGAAGAAAACGAATGCGGATGCGTTGATTCAATTTCTTGCTCCATTTGAATTTGTTTCATTTACGGATGCTGATGCCATCGCATATGGAGAAATTCGTGCGAAACTGGAAAGAAAAGGGCAAGTCATCGGACCCTATGATCTTCAGATTGCCGCACAGGCAATATCCAGAAAGATGACCCTTGTTACAAACAATAGTAGGGAATTTCAGAGAGTACCTGGTTTGGCCTGTGAAAATTGGGTCCCGTCAGGTTAACCTGTTTTTGACAAGCCACCTGGGCCAAGGGTGGCTGCTACTTGTCAGCCCTTTGAAGGGTTCAAAAACGGTCGGGTAATACCTGACAGATGCTTTTATAGGTCGGGGACAGAAAGGTTTTTATATCCCCTGCTAAAATCCCTGAAAATTTTGCAAAAACTAACCATTCGGTCTTTCGCGTTTATTCCTGTTGGGTAACTTTGTTGAAGCCCAGGAAAAAGGTTGGCCATTTATGGACCACGGTCCTGAATCACAAACGATCCTTCTTCTGGGTGACAACAATTTTCAGTTGAGAGAAAATCCAACAGACGCTTTTCAATACCTATTGCCAACCCTGCAAAATGCCACCTTCCGGTTTTTGAACCTGGAAGGGGCTTTTGCTGGGGGCACTATGGACAGCATAGAAACGGATATTGCCCACAAAAATTGGCGGCACTCCAACTCCGGTCAGGTAGCTGCCCTGACGACAGCCGAAATTGATGCAGTAGGGGTGGCCAACAACGTGACCTATCCCTGGCAGGCCTTTATGCGCAGCAAGCATGTCCTTGATAGCGTTTGATTGACCAGAATCAGGGGTGGCTTTTCTTTAGGGTTGAATTCTTTGCTTGTTTCGGCCAACATGGCCCTGATGCGGTCCATGCCGTAAGCAGTTTTTGTCCTGCCGAACAGCCCCTCTATCGGATTACGCTCCCCCGGGCTTACGTGGTTTTCCACCGCCTTTGCCGAAGGCCTGCCCAAGGGCTTGGCCGATATTTTGATCCCCCTTTCATATAGCCATTTCCTATTTTGCCGGGTGGCATATAGTTTGTCCGCCAAGACCTTTTCAGGATAGAAAAGAGAGCGCAGAATATATTTTTTTGGCTAGTGACATCTTTTAAAAACTATACCCTAAACTGATTCCAATCAGGAATGGACTATAGAACACTTCCTTCCCACTAGTTTCGGAATTGAAAAATTGAATCCCGGGAGTGTAGGCAGCCCTGAAAAAGAAGCCTCCTTCAGGTTTTTGATACCGGTAACCTATCCTGGCCAGAATAAACTGGTCCCAATGTATTTCTTCTCTAATAAATTTCGGCAAACTTTCGTCAACGGTATAGGATCTGTTACGTAGGGTATAGAACCCGGCTCCTAATTCCAAATTATGCTTGGACTTTCCCAAAAAAACTGTAATCTCTGCCGGAAAGTATGGGATCCAATGGGCTGAAAATATGGGTTCACTACTTCCACGACGACGCAAAGAAAATCCTGCACTTCCCCAAAGTTTCATCCTGTTTTTTTGGTGAAGGATACGTCCATAATTAAGAGCATAGCCACCAGAGTTCCCAAGTAATTCGGCATGTACGGAGTTTTTCGCCGTGAAAATATCGGCCTCGGTCTCCGGCTCAGATTGAGCACTCAACTTATTCTGGGCAATCATCAAAAAGCCCATTAAAGCGAAGAGAATACATTTTTTTGATAGTGACAATTCGGTTATAGTTTTATTGGCTGAGTCATAACATAATCCAGCTATTTAACGATTATCTGTTTGGACAAAACTTCTTTGCAAAAATACATGGAAAATTCAGGAATATTGGGTTTTGGGGGTAGACTGGAGTCCATATTATGCCAAAAGATCCTATCAGTTCGACGTAATGGTGAATACAAACAATGGCTGAATTTATTATATTTATTCCATGAATGCCAAAAAGGACGATACCGTCAAAGAACCGGATTTGGAATACACCAATTATTCCTATGCCGACTACCTGAACTGGCAGATGGAGGAAGTGGTCGAACTGATTAGGGGCAAAATCTTTAAAAAGGCGGCCGCTGCCCCAAAACGTAACCATCAGCATATTTCAATTAAGTTAGCTACTAAGCTCTATAACTTCCTCGAAGGCAAACCCTGTCAAGTTTACGATGCCCCATTTGATGTGCGTTTTCCTAAGGCCTCAAAAGAGGATGAAAAAATTCATGATGTGGTACAACCGGACATCTGTGTGATTTGCGATCCGGAAAAACTGGATGAGCGGGGCTGTATCGGGGCCCCCGACCTGATTGTAGAGATTCTTTCCCCCAGCAATAGCAAAACCGAGTTGAAGCATAAGTTCGAGCTTTATGAGTCCAACGGGGTTCGGGAATACTGGATCATCCATTCCGAAACGCAGGATTTGCTTATCTACAGCCTTATCGATGGAAAATATGTCCCTTCAATTTTGTTTACTTCAGGGCATGTGGTGGAATCCAAGGTGATCAAAGGGTTTGAACTGGATTTGGAGGAGTTTTTTGGGGATATTGAGTAGTGTTTTAACCTCCCGGTAGAAATGTATTCGTCTGCGGGTTATCAAAAAAAGGGAATGAATCCAAATGTATAACCCTGTCTCAGGACCTACATTTACTGTTGGCCGTGATGAATTACTACCCATCCCTCAATCAGAAATCGATGCGAATACGGAAGTTGAACTCACTCAGAATCCTAATTATTTTTAACAGGTCTTTAAAGTTCTTATACCCTATTATCGGTTGAGTAAAAAAAGCATCCGGATACTTCCGGGTGCTTTTTTTCATTTACTGGTCTGTTGGTAAGGTTTGGGCGGACTATTTTTTGATTTGAAAGGGAATGAAACCTTCTCTAAAGAACCAAAGAGTATGATTTCCGGACAATAAAATAAAGTATTTTGACTGAAGTTAATCAGATTCGTTACGAATAAATAGCTTTTGTCTTGATGTCAGTACAAAAATCGGCTCAAAAAATACTAAATTGGATTTTAAATTAGCTATTGAAGTAATACCTAAATCAATATAATATAATGAATACAACAAGAAGAACATTTCTAAAATCAGCTTCAACAGCTGGTTTAGGAGCATTTTTTATTCCTAATTTTATTGAACGTCCACCAAGTATGAAATTGCGTTTTGCAATGATTGGTGTAGGAGCCAGAGGTCGTGCCAGTTGGAGCCAGGTTGCCGTAGAGGATATTGTGGCCATGTGCGATGTTGACGACAGAATGACCGAAAATGCATACAAAACGGTACCTAATGCTAAAAAGTACAAAGATTTCAGGCTGATGTTCGACGAAATGGCCAACGAAATTGATGCCGTTATGATTGCTACGCCTGACCACACCCATTTCCCAGCGGCAATGGCTGCCATGCAACTTGGGAAACATGTATTGGTTGAAAAACCGCTAGTGCATAATATTTGGCAATGCCGCACCATGAAAAAAGCAGCGAAGCATTATGGTATCGTATCGCAAATGGCAAATCAGGGACATACAACCCATGGAATTAGATTGGTAAAAGAATGGTATGATGCAGGTGTTCTTGGGGATGTAAAAGAAGTAATTAGATGGGGAGGCCCGGCAACATTTAGCCCGGATGGATATTTCTCGAAGCCTGAAGATTTTCCATTTCCTGTACATGAAGTACCTAAGGGTTTAGATTGGGATTTATGGAAAGGTCCCGCAGCTGATCGTCCTTTTAATAATGAATATGCACCCAAATCATGGAGAACCTTCTACGATTTCGGTAGCGGAGCAATGGCCGACTGGTGTTGTCATACCTTAGACGCTCCTTTTTGGGCATTGGATCTTGGAATGCCACATACCGTAGACGCCGTGGTACCAAATCCTGAAGTTCCTGATCATAGTATGATTGCAAAGGAATCAACGATAACATGGCAATTTGGAGCTCGTGGTAATAAACCACCTGTTACTATGAAATGGATTGAAGGCATGGGCAAACCCGAATTAAAGGAGGAGTATGGGCTCGAAGAAATGCCGGATAATGGGATGATTATGATTGGTTCGAAGAAGACACTTTATCATGGTGGTCGTCCAAACAATCCCAGGTTACTTGTCCCTGAAGAAGAATGGATCGATTTCCAAAAGAATAAACCAGCAGAAACCATTCCGAGAGTGGAAGAAGAAAAACCAGTACAAGAATGGGTGGCTGCCATTAAAAACGACACCTTGCCGGGCTCAAACTTCGATTATGGTGCAGACTTAACAGAAATGGGACTTGTTGGTGTACTCGCTCAACGTTTTGGGGGAACTATTAACTACGACGAAAAAAACATGAAGGCCGTTGGTCGTCCAGAGTTAGACGCATACATTAAGGAACCTGTTCGTGAAGGATGGTCTTACGGAGAAGACCTTTGGTAGAATAGGCCACAGTATATTTAAACCATGGATAACAAAAAACCTGATGCAGTCGATGAACCGGATTTGGAATACACCAATTATTCCTATGCCGACTACCTGACCTGGCAGATGGAGGAAGTGGTGGAACTGATCAAGGGAAAAATTTTTAAAAGAGCAGCGGTTGCGCCGAGACGTATCCATCAGCGTATTTCGGCTAAACTTTTGGCGAGGCTATATGTTTTTTTAGAGGACAAGTCCTGTCAAGTTTACGATGCCCCCTTTGATGTACGTTTTCCAAAGTTCTCAAAAGAGGATGAAAAAATTCACGATGTGGTACAACCGGACATCTGTGTGATTTGCGATACCGAAAAACTGGATGAGCGGGGCTGCATCGGAGCCCCGGACCTGATTGTAGAGATTCTTTCCCCCAGCAATAGCAAAACCGAGTTGAAGCATAAGTTCGAGCTTTATGAGTCCAACGGGGTTCGGGAATACTGGATCATCCATTCCGAAACCCAGGATTTGCTTATCTACAGCCTTATCGATGGAAAATATGTTCCGTCAATTTTGTTTACTTCAGGCCATGTGGTGGAATCCAAGGTGATCAAGGGATTTAAACTGGATTTGGAAGCGTTTTTTGGAGATATCGAATAGTTTTTAAAACCAATGCCTAATTGGCTTAAGCCAAACTTGTGGATCTGGCGGAAGTTATTGACCAATTTACCAATGATAAACATACGGGCATATGACCAGGGATAAGCTGACACCCAACCAGAAATCCAACTGGTTTTGGGTACTTATGGAGCGTAATCCAATAGATAAATGAATCCTCTATTGATTCTTGCACCATAAACATTTAGTATTGAATTTCAGCCACCAAGATAATGCGATTTTAATTATGAATAATTTTAAGAAAATGAAGAAATCGATTTTGAAATCCTATTTGATATTTATTTTCACCCCAATATTTTTAGTTATCAGCCATTCGCTTTATGCACAGGACCTAATTCGTGGCGATTATTGGAAACAACAGGTAATAGACGATGTACTAGAACCCTGGACTAAATTTGCCAGGGATAAGGAATTTGGATCGTTCCATACCCTTCTCGATAAAGATTGGAAAGTAGGGGTAAAGCAGGAGAAATATCCGGGAATGATTGCCCGGCATCTTTTTTCTTACGCAGTGGGCTACCATTTGACAGGAGATGATAATTACCTCGAGCTGGCTCAGGAAACCTTTGATTATTTAATCAAAAACGGCTGGGATCATCAATACGGCGGCTGGTTCCATGAATTGGATCGCTCAGGGAATCCCGTTTCTATGGACAAGGATATGTTTATGCACGCCTATGCTATTACTGGACTGGCCATGTATTATATCGTAACCCGGAATGAGGAGGTGAAAAACTACCTGGACAAAAGCATCGACATTATGGAAAATCAAGCCTGGGATCCTGAAAATGGCGGTGGGTATTTCCGTCGATTAGATCGAGACTTCCGCATCCAAAACCCGGATAAGGTTTTTTCTCCCCAATTGGCACCTGTTTCGGGTTATTTGCTCTATTTATATGCCGCTACACGGGAGGGAAAATACCTACAGAAAAGTGAACAACTACTGGAGATAACCCTGGCCCGCATGAAAGACAGGAAAAGCGGTTGGATTATGGAGGGCTTCGACCGGAACTGGAATTCCCTGGAACAAATGAACGAAATGATGAATACAGGCCATAATGTGGAAGTGGCCTGGATGCTTATGCGGCTTTATGCGATTACCGGTAAAGAAAACTATAAGGAGGAGGCCTTAAGATTGAATGAGCAACTTATAAGATACGCTTTTGACAAAGAAACCGGGATTTGGTTCCATAAACTCCGGGTTGACCATCCGGAACAGCATAGTGAGGATAGCCCCTGGTGGGTGCAAGCCTATGGCAATATGTTTCAGCTTTACCTTTACGCCCTTTCTGGCGAGGAAGAATCTTTGAGTAATTTTAAAAGGGGAGCTACTTTCTGGAACAATAACTTTATTGATAAACAAAAAGGTGGGACCTATTTGAGTGTGGATAAACAAGGTAATTTTATCAACAGCAGTAAAGGGGTGGTGACAAAAACTTCCTATCATGCTGTAGAAAACGGATTCTTGAACATGCTCTACCTGGATTATTGGGTAAATGAGCAGCCTGTTACCCTGTTTTATCACATCAATTCAGTGACTACTGAAAAGCTGTTCCCCTTGTTATTGGAGGATCTCAATTACGATATAAAAAAAGTACGGATAGACGGGAGGGGCTGGAAGAAGATTGATCAAGATAGTGGTGCTATAGGTTTACCAAAAAGAAGCAAATATAAGATGGAAGTGGTTTTGCAAAAAAAACAGCCTCACTAACCCCAAATCTTTATCAATCCCTTGTCTTTTCCCAGCAGGGGATCGGCTTCTGGTAAAGGGACTTGCGCAATGTTTTGATCCGCTTTTGGCCGTTCTCCCTTTTCTCCTTTTAGCAGGTCCGGACTCCTGCCATTGGGATAGGCACCCACTACCGTAAATTGATTGTCGTGACTTAGGCACTTATGGCCCACACCCGCAGGAATGATGATGACATCTCCCGGTTTCACCTTCACCTTTTCACCTTTTTCTCCGCCCAGCAGAATGAGAGCCTGTCCACTATAGACTCCCAATACTTCGTGTGTATTGCTGTGGTAGTGGTGAAAATCATATACGCCCCATCGCCAGCTGTTGGTCCAATTGTTGGAAGCAAATGTTTCTTCCAGCCACCTTGCCGCTTGTTCTCCCTTTTCTTCTAACATATTCTGATAGAGTAAAAGGGGGAGCACGCTGTTGGGGATAACACCGTCGTCTTGGAAATATAGTTTTTTTGGCGGAAACAAAGCTTAATTGTTTTAATGAAGGAAAGTATAATTTAGGGCTTTAGGTACTTTTTTACAAATTCAATGCCAGTGAAAATGCATTTGAGCCTGTTTATAAAAAATTTGGGGTATTTGGTTGTTAACCCGTTGGGCGATCTTTCCTGGAATTGCTGGAACACAAAATTAATCTCGTTAATGGCGACTTTTTTCTACGTAATTTGTAACTTTCACTAGTGCAATTAATGCGATAATTTGCCAATAGCAAGTCCGAAGAATATCCTGGAAGAGCCCGAGTGCTTTTTTATGGGAAGGGTATTTGGCTATTGTCTTACTATCTGGAGAAAAAAGATACGTACCTACTGTTTGTTAAAAAAACCTGAATGAGAAAACTCCACCCAAAAAGCCTGACCTTACCTTTTCTTCTTTGCTACCTGTTTTTACTCGCCTGTTCCCCAAAGGAATCAGAAAAATCAACGCATACCCAACAGGCCAACCGCCTCAACAACCACCAGGATTGGGGCATTTACAGGGGCCATTCCTCGGGGATCCAATATTCCGAACTGGACCAAGTGCATGCCGGAAATGTGCAGCAACTGGAAAAAGCCTGGGAATACCAGCACGGCAATCCCGTGGGACCGGGCATGTATGCCAATCCCATCATTATAGACGGTCTGCTTTATTTCACCACGCCGGAAGTAAATGCCGTCGCATTGGATGCCACCACCGGGGAGGAAGTGTGGGTGTTTCGCCCGGATACCTACCGAAACGACGAACGCCCCTTTCGAGGTAGAAATAGAGGTCTTACCTACTGGGAAGACGAAAAGGGAGAAAATAAACGCATCCTGAACTTCGTAAAAGACCGGGTCTATGCCATTGATGCCCGTACCGGTACCCTGATCACTTCCTTTGGCGAAAATGGCTGGATCGATTTGCGCCAAAACCTTCCCCAGGACCCGGAGCAGGTTGATTTTGAAGCGACTACTCAAGGAATGGTCTATAAGGATATCCTCATTATCGGGGGAAGGACTCCTGAAGGCTCACCTTCCACCCCCGGAGACGTGAGGGGCTACGATGCACTTACCGGGGAATTCAAATGGATCTTTCATACCATTCCCCAACCGGGAGAGCTTGGCTACGATACCTGGGAATTTGAAGACGGAGTGAGCTACGGGGGTACCAATCCCTGGGGTGGATTGACCGTGGATGAGGAAAGGGGCTGGGTTTTCCTGGCCACCGGTTCCCCCGCACCGGATTTTATCTACGGGGGCATGCGCAAGGGAGAAAACCTTTTTGCCAATTGCGTGATCGCCCTGGATGCCAACACGGGAAAGCGTATCTGGCATTACCAAACCCTGCGTCACGACATCTGGGATTACGACTTGCCTCCGGCCCCCATCTTGGCCAGCGTCACTGCAAATGGTACGGCCCGGGACATCGTGGTGCAACTGACCAAACAGGGATTTACCTTTGTTCTGGACCGGGATACGGGCGAACCGGTATTTCCGGTAGTTGATCTGCCCGTTCCTCCCTCGAAAGTGCCGGGAGAAGAAGCCTGGCCCACCCAACCCTTTCCGCTAAAACCACCCCCACTCAACCGGACCAGCCTGCGGGAAGCGGACCTGAGTAACATTACTCCTGAAACCCGGGATTTCGTACTCAACATCTTTCGGCAGCACGAAACCGGCCCGTTGTATACCCCGGCCTCCCGGGCAGGGGTAATCACCATGCCCGGTCATCAGGGCGGTGCCGAATGGGGTGGAGCGGCTTTTGATCCGGCCACCAATGTCCTTTACGTGAATATTAACGAGGCGCCCACTATCCATAGCTTGGTGCCGGTGGGTGCAGATCTGGATACCGCTTCGGCCTCCCCGCTTCAACGGGGAAAAGCCCTGTACAATATTTCCTGTACTGCCTGTCATGGGATCGACAAAGTCGGCAATCCTCCCTTGTACCCGCCCCTTCAAAACCTGCAGATCAGCGGAGATTCTATCAAATCCGTACTGAGCTATGGCCGGGGCATGATGCCAGCTTTTGCCCAGTTTACAGATAGGCAGCTGGATGATTTGCTGGTTTACCTGGAAAGCAGTCCCGGGCAGCCGGAGGAAGACCAGACCGCAGACTCCGGTTCCAACCCGACTAAAGCACCTCGCTACGCCAATGTAGCCCCCTTCTTTGTGGACCAGAATGGCTATCCCGCCATCGCTCCACCCTGGGGAACCCTCAACGCCGTGGACCTGGATAAAGGGGAAATCCTGTGGAAGGTCCCGCTGGGGGAATACCCCGAATTGGTGGCCAAAGGCATTCGAAACACCGGGGCCAAAAGTTTCGGCGGTCCGGTGGCGACGGCCGGAAACCTGATATTCATCGCCGGAACGCCCGATGAAAAGATCCGGGCCTTTGATACCTTTTCCGGGCAGGTACTGTGGGAATACCAACTCCCGGCAGGAGGTTACGCCACCCCCAGCGTGTACCAGGTAGAGGGAAAACAGTACCTGGTCATTACTGCCGGCGGGGGAGGGAAAAACGGCACCCCTCACGGAGATTCGGTCATTGCCTTTGCCCTGCCCGATTGATGGCCTTATGCTTTTAAAACGATAACGAACCCAAAATACTGATCATGACACAACGTAATACTTTCTTTTTGCTGCTTCTGTTCGCAACAAGCCTGGCTCCATTTGCCTTGTTGGCTCAGGAACCGGTCTGGCAATCCCTTTTCAACGGCAAGGACCTTAGCGGTTGGACCGAATTAAACGGAGCCCATACCTGGGAAGTAAAAGAGGGGATGATCGTTGGGAGCACCGTTCCCGGACAGCCCAATGGATTTTTGTGCACCAAGCAGGAATTTGGTGATTTTGTGCTCGAGCTGGAGGTATCGGTGGATACGCTGATGAACAATTCGGGCATTCAATTTCGATCTCAGAGTTATCCCGAATACAAAAACGGCCGGGTGCACGGCTATCAGATGGAAGTGGATCCCAAGCCCCAGCAGTGGAGCGGGGCCATCTACGAAGAGGGAGCCGATCGGGGCTGGATTTACCCGCCGGAAAAAATGGGCCCGGAAGCAAAAGCAGCTTTCAAACGGGACGATAAATCCGGGTACCAATGGAACCATTACCGCATAGAAGCGGTCGGCCCGATACTTCGAACCTGGGTAAATGGCGTTCCCGTAGCCCATCTGGAGGACGACCGCTACCTCCGGGGCTTTATCGGTCTGCAGTTGCATGCCAACAACGAAAACGATCCGCAAGGAAGTTTTTCCATCCGGTTTCGCAACATCCGCATACAGCAGGGAAGCCTGGAGCTTACCTCAATGGAAGACCGGGTGCCGGTGGTCAGTTTGCTACCTTCCTCCGGGGCTACCCGGGCCGAGACCCTCCTTTCCCTTCGTATTGAACAGGATCGGCAAACAGGTCGGATAGCCGTCCACGCGGAAGACAAAACAGCACCCATCCTGATCCAAGGTGCAAAACCGGACGAACGGCCTTACCTACATCCCATACTTGCGCCAGATGGAAAGGGGGAGTTGACCGAATACCGTCCGGCCCACCATCCCCACCAAACGGGCATTTACTGGGGCTTAAAGCGGGTAAATGAGCGCGATTATTTTATGAACTGGAACCGGGATTATTGGCGAAGGGTATCGGCAGACGTTCTTAAGGACGATGGGGAAAGGGTTCGTTGGCAGACCGTGTACGAGATGCTGGACGAGGAAGGAAACGTACTGATGGTAGAAACCCAATCCTGGTCGCTGCAGGCGTTTGCTGACCGTTATGTCCTGGACCTGGAATGGCAGGGAGAGGCCAAAATGGATGTGGTAATGGGCAAATTCTATGTGGGCGGTCTTTTTGTTCGCATGCCCTGGGTGCCCGAGACCATTGGTGAGATCCTGAGTGCTTCCGGACAGGAGGGCATGGAACTGGAAGGTCAGCGGGCCATTTGGAGCGATATTGGGATCAAGCTCGACGGGCGGGAAGATTTTGCCCGGATGGCGATTTTGGATCATCCGGACAATGCCGCCTTCCCCACACCCTGGCGGGTAGACAGCCAAATGGGCCTGGGTCCTTCCCGGCAAATACTGGGTGACTGGGGCCTGGCTGCCGGAGAGTCGGAAACCATCCGGTACCGCCTGCTGATGTATACCGGTGCCGAGGACAAGGCCCTAAAGGCGGAAGTCTGGAAGGAATTTTTTGAAGAGGAATAGTTTGAAAGGATGTGGAAATTGCATGGATAGTGCTATAGATAAGCTTTTTGATGATTGGGATAATGACCCGGTTGGAACGTTTGGGTGTTGGGTATTAAGTCCCTTTTGTGTAGTTGGAGCTGCATTAGGATGTGCCATTAAAGAAATAAGCAAATAGATGATGAAAAGGTTATTAGTTACTTTGGGATTATCTGCGCTAGGAGTCATTGTTTTTGCTTCTTTAAAAGTCCTTTCTGAACACTATTTGTACGGCTGGGGAATTTTATTTAGTGCCTTTGTTTTTATAGGTACATTGATTTATTGGTTTATTTTGGTAAACAGGAAAAAGCAGCAAAGTTAATTCAAGGTTGTGCCCTAACTTGGTAATACCAAATACTAAATTTTTGGTTAAACGCCATTAGGTTGGTAGATTTAGAGCCAAAAAAATAACAGGTCCAAAAAATTGGACCTGTTATTAATGAAAATTTTTTAGATGGGATGTGAATAAACCAATTATTCAGGTTTTATTCCTGCCCAGCAACCATTTAAAGCCATAATAGCATATATAAAACCATCCGATTCCAGCGCCTATGGAGGTATAAAAACCGATTTCAAAGGGGTTAAACGATCCGTACGATCCAAATGCCATAAATAAAAGGGCCATGCCAATACTTCCGATTATAAATCGATTTCTTAGTCTTTCGTTTTTGAAGGAAATGTTCATGATTTGAGTGGGCTAGCTAAACGCTGCATGGGGCTTCCTTCCAAGTGTGAATTATTTGGAAGGAAACTTTTATTCTTTTGATCGGTTGGTTGCTACATCCTGTCCAATTACATAGTAAATCTAATAAGCAATCACTAAAAAATCAACCCCCAATTCTGTATACAAATGGGCCCGCTATACTGAATGTTGGTTCTAAGTTGAACCGAATTATCATTCCAGAAGCGTGCAACCATTTGTATTATTTCAGTTGGATTTCAAGCCCTATCGTGCTGGATTTGCTGTGGGAAGTAGCCTTCAGGAGGCGAACCGATCTGGTAGTATCCTTTTTAGTGAAGGTTTGGGACTCCACTTTTAGGAATGGATTAACCGCACATTTCTATTATAGGGTATTTATTTGCAACCGGATTTTGACAAATTGCCTACTGCTTGAGGTATTCATTTTGGCTAAAGCCAGGTTTTTATTCTATTTCCTTTTAAGAATGGGCTAAAGCCACATTCCTATTGAGGAAATATTCATTTGGAACCAGGCTCCTTATAGTCAATTGCCTACTGCTTCAGCTGTAGGCATCATATGTGGATATTCATTTGTAAAATTGCAATCCATACTCACTCCGAAAGGTGTTCATTATTCGATGTATCTACTTGTTTATATCTTAATTCATTCGTTTATTTCACCAAACAAATTTCGTTTTCCCTGAATCCTTACCCCTTCCTTCCCTTCATTTCCAGCTGCATTTCCCGAACCGCCCGGACCAGTTGCTGAAGGTCCGTTTCGGGTTCGGGGATTTCTTTGCTGGTGTAGGCATGGAATTTCCAGATCTCCGCTACCTCGCCCACAGGCACGGTGTAGGGCTCAAAGATCGGATTCAGCGAGCGAAGCAGCAGCTGCCCTGCGGCCTGTACCGTCACCAGCTTAAATACAAAATCCTGCTGCCCACTCAGGATCACCACGCAGGGGCTATCCGGCTTCAGGGCCGTCCAGTCGTCCTGGTACCGGGTGATGATATCGCTTCCCCCCGGAATGGGCAACATGGAATCCCCCACGGTGGGGAATATCCGGTAGGTACCCTGCCGGGGAAGGTTGGGTAGGGAAAAGCGGGGCAGGGAGGCAATAAACTCGGGATCGTTGTACCCGGAAAGGTAGCCCGCTTTGGCTTTGATGGGCACGTATTCCACGTTTTCCTGGTTGCCTTTGTCCACGCTGATGGCCAAAACTCGCAGGTTGCCGCCACGCATGTACACGTCGTTCCCCGCTTCCAGATCCCGCAATTTCAGCTCTCCCAGCGTACGCAGGTCTACCCGTATCAGGCTGTCGATGCTGATACCGAAATAACTGGAAATGCCCAGAAAATCCTCCGGAGAGGGTGCCTTGGTCTGCCCGGATTCCAGGGCATTGAGTTTGGATCGGGTTAGTTCCAGTTCGGCTGCCAGTCCTTGCTGGGTCAAGCCCTTCCGCTCCCGGAGAAATTTCAGGTTACCTGGAAAAAAGTTTTTTGACTTTTTCATCGAAGTTTGCTAGTATTAGAGTCAATAATTTGATACGAATCGTGTCAAATATAGGCGTTCTGCGAAAACGATGAAAGGAAATAGTGATAAAATAGATCGGCTGCGGCAGTTAAAGCAGGAAATCATGGCCCTGGAAGGATACCTTCCCCCAAAAGGGCAGCAACCGGATTCCAGGCTGCAGCTGGGGCCCTTGCATGCGGCCTTCCCGGGCGGGGCATTTCCCCTAGCCGCCAACCACGAATTTATCAGCCATACCCCATCCGAGGCGGCTGCCACCCAGGGTTTTTTGGCCGTGCTTCTGGGCATGCTCCTGCAAAAAGGCGGATTTTGCCTTTGGCTGGGGACCCGGCCGCAGGTCTTTCCTCCTGCCTTGAAGCGTTTTGGGGTAGCCCCCGAACGGGTGGTGTTTGTGAACGTACCCAGGGAAAAAGACCTGCTGTGGACGCTGGAGCAGGCCCTCCGTTGCGAAGCCCTGGTAGCGGTGGTTGGGGAAATCAGGGAGCTGGGTTTCTCCGAATCCCAGCGCCTGCAATTGGCAGTAGAGCGGAGCCGTGTCACCGGCTTTGTGCACCGCCATCAGCCCCGTAGCCTGCATGCCGTGGCCTGTGCTACCCGCTGGAAGGTGGCCCCAGTTCCGACACTCATGCCGACGGGCATGCCGGGACTGGGCTTTCCTGTCTGGAAGGTAGGCTTGATTAAGGTCCGAAACGGAAGACCGGGCGACTGGCAGCTGCAATGGGACGGGCAGGGTTTTCAGGAAGTTTTCCGGGAGGAGAAGAGGCAAGCAATTACCCAAAACAGAAGAAATTATGCCTAAGCGTTTTCTATCCCTCTGGTTTTGTCACCTGACCACGGACCGGCTGGCCATTCGACATCCGGAACTCCGGGGAAAGCCCTTCGTATTGGCCGGCAACGAACGGGGTCGGGCCATCGTGCAGGCTAGCAGTCGGGAAGCCTTTGCCCGGGGCATCCGTCCGGGAAGGGCCGTGGCAGATGCCCGGGCCATTTTTCCGGATATACGGGTCTTTCCCGACAGGCCCGGTTGGGGAAAGCGGCTCCTCTACCGGCTGGCCGAGTGGTGCCTGCGGTACACCCCAGTCTCCGCTGCCGATCCTCCTTCCGGACTGATGCTGGATATTTCGGGTTGTCCACATCTTTGGGGAGGTGAATCGGCCTACCTGAGGGACCTGGTATCTGCCCTGGAAGGCAAAGGCTACCGGGTACGGGCGGCCATCGCCGATACCATTGGGGCAGCCTGGGCACTGGCCCGGTACGGGGAACAGGGCGGCATAGCCGAAGTAGGAGGGCAGCGGGAAGCCTTGTTGCCCTTGCCTCCATCTGCTCTTCGCCTGGAATCGCGGACGCTGGAGGGGCTGGAAAAACTGGGTTTCCGGCAAATCCGGCAGTTTATCAACCTGCCGGCGGCTACCTTGCGCAGGCGATTTGGGGAGGGGCTCCTGTTTCGGTTGGGGCAGGCCCTGGGCAGGGAAGAGGAAGCCTTTCAACCGGTACAGCCCCGGGTTCCTTACGAAGAGCAGCTGCCCTGTCTGGAGCCCATTCGCACGGCCAAAGGCATCGAAATCGCTCTCCAAAAGTTGCTGGATACCCTTTGTCAGCGCCTGAGCAGGGAAGGGAAGGGGCTGCGCAAGGCGGTATTCAAAGGTCTGCGGGTAGACGGAAAAACCGTGGAAATCACCATTGGCACCGGCCGGGCTTCCCATAATCCGTTGCACCTTTTCCGGCTCTTTGCCCTGAAAATTCCCTTGCTGGAGCCGGCTTTGGGAATAGAGTTATTTAGCCTGGAAGGATTGCTGGTGGAAAAGGTACAACTGCCACAGGAACAACTCTGGCACCGATCCGGGGATCCGGCTGCAGTGGCCGAACTGCTGGACCGTATAGGGGCCAAACTGGGTTCGGGCCGCATGCACCGTTTCCTGCCTCAGGAGCGGCATTGGCCGGAGCATTCGGTTCGGGCTGCGCTTTCCTTTGACGAAAAACCCGATACGAGCTGGCCCGATTCGGTGCGCCCCCTGCACCTGCTGCCTGTACCCGAGCCCATAACGGTCATGGTCCCCCTGCCCGATTACCCTCCGGTGCATTTTAAGCATAAGGGCAGGCTGGTTCGCGTGGTTCGTGCCGATGGACCGGAGCGCATTGAGCAGGAATGGTGGCTGCAAACCGGTCCCCCCAGAGATTATTACTGTGTGGAAGATACGGAAGGGGGCAGGTACTGGCTTTTCCGGCTGGGACTTTACGGAAAAGGGGAACCCCAATGGTTTTTGCACGGCTATTTTTCCTGACCCGGGACAATTTATCGAATCCATTGATACAGACAAATCATGCAAGCAACCGCCTATAGCGAATTGCAAGTGACCTCCAACTTCTCCTTTCTGCGGGGAGGTTCGCATCCGGAAGAATTGGTGCAGCGGGCCATTCAGCTGGGGTACGAAGCCCTGGCCCTGACCGACCGAAACACCCTGGCGGGAATTGTCCGGGCACACACGGCAGCAAGGGAATCCGGCCTTCGCTTCATTCCGGCCTGCCGCCTGGATTTGCTGGATGGTCCCAGCCTGTTGACCTATCCCAAAAACCGGGATGCGTACGGGCGGCTATCTTCCCTGCTCACCCTGGGCAATCTTCGGGCGGAGAAGGGGGTCTGTCACCTGTACAAGGCGGATGTATACGCCCATGCCCGGGATAGCGTATTTATCGCAGTCCCTCCAACTAGCCTGAATGCCAACCTGGATTTTGAGCCGTCCTTTTATTCCGCCCTGGAGGAATACCGGGAGGCACTGGGCGACAGCCTTTACCTGGCCGCCGCTTTTGCCTACAATGGCAGCGATCAGAAGCGGCTGTTTCGGATGGCGCAGCTGGAGCAAAGCCTGGGAATTCCCCTGGTGGCGGTCAACGATGTGCACTACCATGCCCCCGGAAGAAGAGCCCTGCAAGACGTATTGACCTGCATCCGGGAAAAGTGTACCATTCAAAATGCCGGGTTTCGCCTGCATCCCAATGCCGAGCGGTACCTGAAATCCCGGGAAGAAATGTACCGCCTGTTTCGGGAGTACCCGGCGGCCCTTCGCCGGGCGGTGGAAATTGCCGCCTCTTGTGAGTTTTCCCTGGATCAGTTGACCTACCAATACCCCGAGGAAATCAGAAGTGAAGGGCGCAGTCCACAGGAGGAGTTGGAATTGCGGACCTGGGAGGGAGCCCGGGCCAGTTTTGGGGAGCAAATCTCCGAAGCCCTTCGGAATACCATCCGGCAGGAGCTGGAATTCATTGCCCGGAAAGACTACGCCTCTTATTTTCTGACCGTATATGATCTAGTGCGCTTTGCCCGGAAGCGGGGCATCCTCTGTCAGGGGCGGGGCTCTGCAGCTAATTCGGTGGTTTGCTATTGCCTGGGCATTACCTCCGTGGACCCCTCCAAGTTCAAGTTGCTGTTTGCCCGCTTTATGTCCGATGCCCGGAACGAGCCCCCGGATATCGATGTGGATTTTGAGCACGAGCGCCGGGAGGAAGTGATGCAGTACATTTACGAAAAGTACGGACGGGACCGGGCGGGCATTGTGGCCACCGTCACCCGGTTGCATTGGAAGGGAGCGGTACGGGACCTGGGCAAAGCCATGGGCTTGTCGCTGGATGCGGTGGATCGGCTAGCCAAGTCAGGACACGAACTGACCAAAGAATGGCTGCAAGGCGAGAAAGTGTCTTCTCAGGGATTTGATCCCCGGGATTCCCATTTGCGAAAAACGCTGCTCCTCACCTGGCAGTACATGGGGTTTCCCCGGCAGTTGGGCCAGCATACCGGAGGTTTTGTGATCACCCGGGATCAGCTCTCCAACCTCTGTCCGGTACTGCATGCGCGGATGGAAAACCGGACCTGCATCGAATGGGACAAAGACGACATCGATGCCCTGGGTTTTCTGAAAGTGGACGTGCTGGCATTGGGCATGTTGACCTGCATACGCAAGGCGTTTGACCTGGTCCGGTCCCATTACGGCCCGCAGCTTACCCTGGCCAATATTCCACAGGACGACCCCCGGGTCTACGAGATGATCAGCCATGCCGATACGTTGGGAGTGTTTCAGATAGAAAGCCGCGCCCAAATGTCCATGTTGCCACGTCTGAAGCCCAGGACCTTTTACGACCTGGTGATCGAGGTGGCGATTGTCCGACCCGGACCGATACAGGGGGACATGGTACATCCCTACCTCAAACGGCGTAGGGGAGAAGAGCCGGTGGACTATCCCTCCCGGGAATTGGAAGAGATCCTTGGCCGGACGCTTGGGGTGCCCCTGTTTCAGGAGCAGGCCATGGAGATTGCCATCGTGGCGGCAGGCTTTACCCCGGCGGAAGCAGACGGATTGCGGCGAAGCATGGCGACCTTCAAGGCGCATGGGCTGGTGAGTCAGTACGAGAAAAAACTGGTGGGGGGCATGGTGGATCGGGGCTACAAGGAGGACTTTTCCAGGCGGGTGTTTCGGCAGCTGGAAGGATTTGGCAGCTACGGTTTTCCCGAGAGCCATGCGGCCAGTTTTGCTCTGCTGGTGTACGTTTCCTGTTGGCTGAAGTACCACTATCCGGATGTTTTCGCTACGGCCTTGCTCAATAGCCAACCCATGGGTTTTTACCGACCGGCACAGATCGTCAGCGATGCCCGCAAGCACGGAGTGGAGGTAAGGCCGGTGGATGTAAACCACTCCTTCTGGGACCATGTATTTGAGGAAAAATCCGGTCAGTACCTGTCCATTCGGCTGGGATTCCGGCAGGTGAAGGGATTGAATCAATCGGACATGCAGCTGCTGGTGGATCAGCGGAAAAAACCCTATGTCCATATCACCGACCTGATCAATGCCGGGGTACCCAAGTCTGCCTTGGAGCGCCTGGCCGATGCGGATGCCTTTCGATCCCTGGGCCTGGACCGCAGGCAAGCTCTCTGGGAAGTGCTAGCCCTCCAGGGCAGGCCCATTGGGGTTTTTACGGGGCAGGTGCAGGAGACGCCCCGGGAGAAGGAGGTATCCCTGCCTGCCATTCCTCCCATGGAGCAGGTACTCCGGGATTATGCCGCCACCACCCTTTCCCTAAAATCCCATCCCCTAAGCCATTTGCGGGACCAACTGGATCAGTTAAGGGTGAGTCCCACGGCCCTTTTGGGGAAAATGAAGGACGGGGCTTTTGTAAAGGTTTGCGGCCTGATTACCGTAAGGCAGCGACCAGGTACGGCCAAGGGGGTGCTTTTCATTACCGTTGAAGACGAGACCGGTTTTGCCAACCTGGTGGTATGGGCCAAAACCTTTGAGAAATACCGATCGGTCATCCTTCAATCCAAACTGTTGATGGTTTCCGGGAAACTGCAGGTAGAAGGGGAGGTCATCCACGTGGTGGTGCGCTCCTGCCATAACCTTAACAAGCTGTTACAATCCAGTCCTTCAGAAAAAGAACGCCTCTCAGACAAGAAAAGAGGCAAGGGGAAAAAAATTCCCCAGACCTACTCCGGAGAAAAGGGGCAACAGGGGGAATTGTTTCCCTCCCGGGATTTCAAATAAGTGCCGGCTAATTTGTCAATGCGAATCACCTAAATGTAAATAAATCCAATAAAAAGGAAATTGGTGTATCATTGAAGCCTTATTATTATTTTAAAAATTTGTTTTATCATATTTTTTTTGAAAAGCTGCTCAATGGCATGGTAGTTGAACTCTTTTAAGTCCTGCCGGATTGGGATGATCCATCGGGTGGGAGAAGGAATTATTTGTTAAACCAAACTATTTTGTAACATGCCAACATTAAACAACAAAACCGTAGCTATTTTAACCGAAACGGGATTTGAAGAAAGTGAATTAAAAAGCCCTAAGCAAGCCCTGGAGGAAGCCGGAGCTACCGTTCATGTGATTTCGCCAGCAAAGTCTATTAAGGGCTGGAAAGATGGCAACTGGTCCGGGGAAGTCAAAATAGATAAACCACTGAGTGATGCCAACCCAGCAGATTACAATGCTTTGGTAATTCCTGGTGGCGTAATTAACCCCGATAAATTGAGAACCAACAAAGAGGCAATAGAATTTATCAAAGCTTTTTTTGCTAAAGGGAAACCGGTGGCGGCGATTTGTCATGGCCCTCAGGTATTGATCGAGACGGGTGCATTGGAAGGAAGGGAAATGACTTCCTGGCCCTCCATCAAAACCGACCTAATCAATGCCGGAGTATCCTGGACGGACAGCGAATGTGTCTGCGATTCGGCCTTGGTGACTGCCCGTAAACCGGACGACCTGCCTGCTTTCAATAAGAAACTCATAGAAGAGATTCGTGAGGGAGTTCATGAAGAGCAGAAAACCTTGTAATCACCAGTTGGATATTAATGGCAAGCGCGCCTGCCCTGTTAAAACGGCAGGCGTTTTGCATTTTGAATGAAACATGAAAAATTTATTTCTATATCTGCTGGTATTTTTGTGCCTGTCCTGCCAGGGAACAAAAATAGAACAACTCCTGCGATCCGGTAGCTCCTATGACAAATACCTAAAGGATCTTAAAGCTTCGAGTCTGAAAGGCAATTCGATGGTCAGGGATTGGGAAGCAGTAGGTATTTAGAATAGAGGGAAAAACCGCAGGCTGGTTAAGAATCAGGCTGCCAGATCAGCAGCAGGGCTTCCTGGCAGAAAATCTGGCAGAGGAAATAGAAAGCCCCCTGGAGGAGCGGACACTTCAAGATTCGGATTGGTTAAAAGTAGATTGGTGGTCCTCAGAATTTCAACACCCCTCATTTTCAGGAAAGGCAGAAGTGTTGGGTAGCTTCGGGCAATTTGAGCTGGTGACTGCCGCAAATGGTATCCAACTATGGGTTAAAAACCAAGCGGCCCTGACTGATTTATAGGGTTTTTTAATTTTACCAAAACAATAACATAGGTAGATGAAATAGGTTGAGGCGTTTTTTCCTTTCATGGTATCTGTCATGAACAGTTGGGTTAAATTGGGAGCTTGGATTCCAAGTATTTTTTAAATATTTTCTACTATTTTCCCAATATTCATTCCATAATTGCCAAAAACCGGAGTCCGCTCAATGAACCGAATTTGGAATATGGCAACTATTCTTATGCCGATTACCTATCTTGGCAGAGGGAGGAAGTGGTGGAATTGATCAAAGGGTTTGCACTGGATTTGGAGGAGTTTTTTGGGGATATTGAATAGCGTTCAAAATCAAGGCTATTCGTTCTAGGGCAACAAACCAACGAGTGGGTCCCGTGGAAGTTGTTACATAGTCTCACCTGGATGAAAAAACTGGTAAATCACCCGGCAAATAGAGCTTCCACGTATCCCACCTGTGTGCGATGGTGTTTCCTTCCTGCTTATCCGTGGTACCTTCACTGCAACACATCTTCTGATTTTGATGATTTCTCTTTCCTGTTTCTGAATGTTTATGTTCGATTGACATTAGTTTCAGAAAGTTAGGCCCCCAGTATCATTATCCATCCTGCAAGGTAGTCGAAAAATCCATGCAGGTGTAATGCATAAGCCAATCGGGGGCTAGCTTTTCCTACCTTTTGAACGTTTGAAAAAAGATAAAAAAACTTGCAGGTATAAAAAAATTTAACCATTATTGTGTCATAATACACTATGACACTAAAACACTATGCCAATGATTTAACTTAGGAATGTCAGTTACGGCTATCGAAAATTGGAAAAGCTTTTCCAACATATGAATTTGGAAGTTAGAGAGGGAAATATTGTGGGTCTATTGGGTAAAAATGGAGCCGGGAAATCATCACTATTGCGTTTGACCAACGGACTGCTTAAAGTGCAGCAGGGTGATATATCCGTTCTCGGACACGATCCTTTTAAACGTTCTCCCTATTTTCTCCAGAAGGTCATTATGATACCGGAAGAGTATAACCTACCGGACAAAACCGTTATGGGAAAATTTGCCAGTTCTCTCGCTGTGTTTTACCCCAACTTCGAAAAGGAAAAATTTCATTCCCTCCTTCAGAGTTTTGATCTGGATCCTTCCAAGAAGTTTGGGAAATGTTCTTATGGACAGCGTAAGAAGTTCTTAATTGCCTTTGCGCTTTCCACGGGATGCAAGCTGTTGCTCCTGGATGAACCTACCAATGGGCTGGACATTCCATCTAAAAGCATTTTCCGCAAAATGGTAGCCGCCAACCTACGTACAGATCAAACGGTGATAATCAGTACCCACCAAGTAAAAGATGTGGAAAACCTGATTGACCGGGTCATCTTGGTGGATCAAGGACGAATCGTCCTTGATCAGGACATGCTGGCCATTAGCGACTACTATTCCTTTGGTTTTAGTGCCCAGCTTAGCAAAGAATGGATCTATTCGGAAAAGGCCCAGGGAGGCTACCATTTTTTCAAAAGACTAACCCCCGGAGAAAACCCCACCCAAGTGAATTTGGAATTGTTTTTCAATGCCGTTTCTCAGGGGATCGTTTTAGTTGAATCCACCCAAAATGAGACCGTATTATGAAAGAAGTATTTGACATTAATCGATTTGGTAAATTGCTGCGCTATGACCTTAGCGTGAATAGGTGGGAATATATACTACTGGTACCTGTCTCAATCTTGGCGCTTTGGTTTGTTATGTTTATGTCTTATGGAAACGTAAATGCAAGTAACTTCGAGGCAGTCAACTATCTCCCAATTTATTTCATAGGATATTTGATTATGGGAATTTTTCTCAACTCCAAAAGCTTTGGTTCGTTAAAAAACAGACTCAGTGCCACCTCATACCTAACTCTGCCCGCATCGACCTTTGAGAAGTTTTTTCTTCATTGGTTTATGCGTATTGGGTTGTTCACTATCCTGTACCCTGTCGTGTTTTATATAGGAGTAAATTCCTTTATACCCATTTTCAAATTTGGGGTGAAATTGTATCTCAGCTATCAAGGGGCACCAGCTATTTTTCCTGAAATCGCACCATTTGAATTCACTTTGGTGAATTCCCAATATGGAAGATTTATTTTTATACCCTTTGTAATTTATTTTGGGCTCATTTTCGCTTTGACGCTGGTACAGTTAGGGAGTATTGCCTTTGGGAGGTGGAATCTGGTAAAAACCAGTGGGGTTTTAATTGGTGTTCTGGCCTTATTTTATTTATATCTCAAACTAATTGCTGCTTTCAAAGGAGGGTTTGAGGTTATAAGGCCAAATTTTTACCTCGACGGGTTTCCTGAACATATCACCTTACTTGAAATAGGCCTTATGCTGCTTATGGTCATTACCTTAATGGTATGCTGGACAGCCACTTTTTTGAAACTTAAAGAAAAGGAGGTATAAGATGGACTTTAACGAATCAAAAAATATCTTTCTTCAAATAGAGGAGTGGCTGAATAACCGCATCTTGGAAGATAAAATCCATCCTGGGGACCGCATTCCTTCGGTTCGGGAATTGGCGGAGGAGATGGAGGTTAATCGAAACACGGTCATGAGAACTTACAGTACGATGGAAAATAAAGGCATACTCGAAAACCAAAGAGGTATAGGGTTTTTTGTGGCACTTGAGGCACCTGAAATCATCAAAAACATGCAGAAAACGGAGTTTTTTGAAAAGGAATTACCCCGATTATTGGAGCGCATCAAACTCTTACGACTGACTTCCAAAGACCTCATTGAATTGGTAACCCTCATTAAAAACAACGATCATGAAACTCAAAACTAGCAACAAATTACTTCTTGGCTATGCGGTAGGTCTCTTTCTCCTAGTAGGTGGCACACTTGTTTTTGGATTTACCCATATAGACAATCTACCTGAAAGCAGAATTTCGGAAACAGCTGAAATAGACAGTGAGGTAATAGATGAATTCAGCGTATTGCACATGAGTGGCAACACTTCTTTACATCTCATCAGAGGGGATGCTTTCGAAATCATCAGAACCACCTATCCCAAGGATACTTTACAAGTAAGTATAGACTATGCAATCAGAAATGACACCTGTTTTGTAACTCAATGGGAAAGAAAGGGTATGAGTTATGCCAATTTGAAGGTTGCAACCATCGAATCGGTGATTGTGGAAAACAACACTAGCCTTCACCTGGATGAATTTAAACAAGACAGCTTGGCGGTTTCTCTTCACGGTGGCAAAATGGAGACAAGTAATAAAATGTTCAAGGTAGACCAGTTGGATTTAACTGCCTCCGGAGGAGCTAATGCCTTGCTTCAAGGAGGTATTACTACGCTTCAATTGGATGCTGTTGCTAGTGAAATACTGGTGTATAATTACCTTGAAAGCATATCGGGTAAAATCCAACAAGGTTCCCGTCTGACCTTATTTAAAGGTGCTGGCAAGTTGGATTTTGAAAAAAGTACCGATTCCAGACTTACTACCAATTGAGTAGGCCAATTTAGAATTGAATTTCAAAATAGTTTCAATGTTGGTACTTCATGACCTGCCAGGTTTTTTCCCAAACCTGGCAGATCTAACTTCAAAAAAGCCTATCAACTCAATAGGACAACAGAAAATTGCAATAATGCTAATCTGTTTAAGAATTTGCAATTTCTGTCGTCCGACTAATTTTCAAATTGGTCTTCAAGCAACTGAATAAGGTCTCCACATCTTATTTGATCTCAGCAAAAAATGCTTCAAGGTCCAGTTCAAATCCCGTTACGGCAGAAGACCTTGCCCTATCCCCGCAAGTCATCATGCGGGAACTGTGGTATTTGCCTTGAATCAGGGTGTAAATCAATAGTGTCTGTCCGGCTGCATCCATCAGCCAATATTCCTTTACCCCCGATTCTTCGTAAACCTCGTATTTATGTTGGAGTTCAAGTTGCTTGTTTCCCGGGGAGAGTACCTCCACCACCAGGTCAGGTGCACCGATGCAGCCTCTGTCGTCCAATTTGTTTAGGTCACAGACCACGCAGATATCCGGTTGTACGACAGTAAATATTTTATCGTCTTTTTTGGATTTGACTGGAAGACGGACATCAAAAGGGGCGATATAAGCCTGGCAGGTTTTGCCTTTCAGGAACATGTTGAGTTCTGTATGAAGGTCTCCCGTTAGTCGTTGATGAATCCTGTTTGGAGCTGCAGCAGCCTTTTTGAATACTTTGCCTTTGATCAGTTCGACCATCTCCTCTAGGTCCCAGGACAGGTAATCCGCATAGGTATACCCCCCATAGCTTAAGTCGGGTTCTTTTACATAAGGTTTGGCCTTTTCTTTTTCCATACCTGAATATAACAAATTGGAAGCAATTTTTTCCATGGATCAAAAAAATCCCGCTTACAGTTGCAGGTCTTATTGTTTTAAATTATTATATGTATTTTTAGTTTTCCCAATCGGATGGACGATCATCCGTCCAGGAATTGTATGAAATCTGTTCTAATGAGGGAAAGCAGGTAAAGCATGCAAGCTGTATTCTCCTTATTGGAGATTACATTCTGTTTTATTGGCTTCGATTTATTTCTTGCAGATAGAAATCCACTGCCAATGGCTACCAATCAACACGATCATTATGAAGCCATCACAGGAGGGCCAGATTTTATATATGCCCTTTTGCATCTATACCAACAGTACAATCTCTCTCAATCTGATGCCTGAGCTTGTCGAAGGCCACTCTCCTTCAATCTTTCTGTTAACACCGCAGCAGCACATTTATGCCGGCCAGGGCGCTTTTTCCGAAATCAAATTCTTCTCCACCAGCTCCTCCCAAAATGCCCGTGGTATTTTTACCTGCATAGCTGCTACATTGGCTTTTGCCTGATCCGGGTAGCGGGTCCCGGGAATGACTGCAGAGACCACAGAAGGCGCGGCAGAAAATTGCAAGGCAGCGGAGATCAGGTCTATCCCATGCCGTTTGGCAATTTCGGTCATTTGACGCCTTTTCTCCTTAAACCCTTCCGGCATCTCCCCCCAGTAATTGTACCGGTCTATGCCAGCCAGGAATCCGGCGTTCAAGGGAGCACCCACCACAATGTCCACTCCTTTTTCGGCACATGCCGGAAACAAACGCTCCAGGGCATCTTCATGGTACATGAGCGAATATTGGGTCGCAGAGAGGCAGACATCCGGATCGGCCACTTTGAGGGTTTCCAGTATGGGTTCGATGCGATTGACTCCCAGGCCCCAGCCTTTGATCAGGCCTTCTTCCCGCATTTTTGTCAGTTCGGGCATGGCACCTTTGGCCGCCACCTTAAAGTAATCCATCCAATTGTCCTTCATGTCTCCATTATCAGGGGAGAGGTCATGGATAAAGACGATGTCAATGCTGTTAATGCCCAGCCGCTGCAGGCTGTCTTCTACGGATCTGCGCACACCGGAAGCACTGTAGTCGTATTCGTAGTCAAAGGGCGAGGCATCTTTCCAGGAATTGTTTCCGGGTGCCTGCCTTGCGGCTTTTAATAGTCTGCCTACTTTAGTGGCCAATATATAATCTTCCCGCTTTTGATTGTGAAGAAAACGTCCAAACCGCCTTTCGCTAAGTCCCAGTCCGTACCAGGGGGAAGTATCAAAAAACCGCACTCCGGCCTCCCAGGCACCTTCCAGCGCCAATTGGGCCTGTTCATCCGTGGTAGGTCTGAAACCATTGCCTATGGCCACACCGCCCAGGCCAAAGTTGGCCGGAAGAGGGACCTTGTCAAATTTTGCTTTCGAATTCATAGCTGCTGTCGTGTTAATATTAAATCCAGGCAGTATGGAAGCCATACCGGAGAATGCTCCCAATTGCAGGGATTTATGGATAAAATTTCTTCTGCTGTTCATAAGGTATGGTATAAAGTTAGGCAATCCGCTGGAATTTTGGATCAGTGGATCCTATTTGAACCCAAAACCGGCAGATTGGATTTATGTTTTCCAGTTCTTTATGGAAATCCGCATACGTCCTATCGTAATTATTAGCTTAAAATTACTTGATTTTTGGTTGAAGGGCAACCCTAATCCACTCAAATGCCAGCCAATTTTCTTTGCCATTCACTAGGGAGTCGTTTCATTTGGGTGGGTATTGGATAGGATCATTAGGGAGGTGGACAAAACAGGGTATATTTTTAAGAAGGAGGGAAACCTTCTGGTAGGTAAAAGCTTTTGTCCAAAAAGCAGCTATTTCTTTTTATTTTCACGGATTATTCCTTATTTTTAGTAGCTATAAACCCAGATTCCCCTATATGTACAAAGGAAAGCCATGTGCTGGCCCAGACCAAAATACCGATGATGCGACCTATTGGAGGCAAATTCAGAATAGCGATAGGGCCGGTATGGAAGGCTTATATGTAAAATATACCCAGGAACTTTTTAGGTTGGGTATGTCCATCAAAGGGGACCGCAGTTTGGTTAAGGATTGCATACAAGAGGTTTTTTTGAAAATTTGGCAATACCGACATACCATTAAAGCTACCGATAATATCAAACTTTATCTTTTTAAATGCCTTAGCAATAAAATCCATAAAGAAGTAGGAAAGGACAAAAAGCGGTATGGTCACCTGAATGCGGAACTGGGAGATGATTTACATTATGAACAGGAGACAGAGGTAGGAAACTCACTTGAAAGAAGGAAAAGCCTGATGGAAGCCATGGACTCCCTGTCTGCACGGCAACACGAGGTGATCCACCTGTTGTATTATGAAAACCATTCCTATGAAGATATCTCTGTCATTATGGGGATCAATGTGCAGTCGGTTTATACCCTTGCCTGGAAGGCCCTAGCCAATTTGAAAAAGCGGTTTGTACTAATAGGCTTATTTCTTATGACTTTTTTAGCCTGATATTTTGTCAAAATATTAAATTTATCCTATTTTATTTTCCATATTTCCATCTTAATACAGGTAATTTTAAATTTTATGTAATTTTTAAACTTTTTTTTACCGATGATGGATAGATTTTTAAAATTCGGGACTTATGTGCACGAATTTATTTTAATATGGAGATATCCAACTATACCACAGAGGATTTTGTTTTAGACCCTTCTTTCAGAAAATGGGTGATGCAGCCCAATGCCGTATCCAATCTTTTCTGGGAGGATTTATTGGCCAAAAACCCCTCCAAATACAAAGCCGCCAAAGAAGCACGAAGGATCATTCTCAAGCTGAATGCCAAAAATCAGCCAAAGCTTTCAGATGCGGAGATTTCTGGCTTGTGGAAGGATATTGACACCAGGATGTCTGAAGAACCCCAGGAGGGATTGACGTCAAGAGTGGAAAAGGTGATTCCCTTGCATTCCTTGAGTACCTTGGAGAGGGCAGTTCCCAACACCCCGCCTCGCTCAAGTTTCTTTGCGGATTTCCGTTTAAGGGTGGCTTGTATCCTGGCCATAGCTGTTGGCCTGGGCTACCTTTTGGGTTGGCTGGTGTCCGTTCCCGTTAATCCCGAGTTACATTCACCTGTGCCGGAATATGTGCAACACAAGACCATTCCCGGTGTTAAATCTCACCTTACTTTAGCTGATGGATCTCTGGTCATTCTTAATTCAGGGAGTGAATTAAGGTACCTTAAAAATTTCGAAAAGGGTAGAAGGGAAGTCTTCTTAAAAGGGGAGGCATTTTTCAGTGTAGCAAAGGATTCCTTAAGACCATTTAGGGTCACTTCCCGGGAAACGACGACCACCGCATTGGGTACCAGTTTTAATATCAAGGCTTACGAAGGGGAAACCTTGGATGTTTCGCTGCTGACCGGAATGGTGGCAATCAAAAGGGACGGTGAGGCGGAGGAAGTTAGGTTAGTTCCTGGGGAAGCTTTGAAAATCGATACGGAAAAAGAGCAGTTGGAAAAGGTTCGCTTTGACCAGGACCAGGTCATCGGCTGGACAAAAAAGCGGATTATTTTTCAGGAAACCCCATTAATGGAAGCGATCAGGGTATTGGAAAATTGGTATGGTGTTGAAATTCAGTTAATAAGACAACCTGAAGAGCAGGTTTTACTTTCAGGAAAATTCCAGGATGAGACTTTGAAAAACGTACTGGAAGGATTGAAGTTTTCGGCAAGGTTTGATTTTACGATCGATAAGGAAAATGTAAAAATTATATTTTAAGGATTTAGAAAAAACTGCCTATGATATAAACCCACCTAAAATGAAGCTGGGAATGCGCCAACATCCCCAGCCAAATTAATCTCCGGAATACCTATAAAGTAACATTCCGGGGCATGTTTATCAAAAACCATTCACTATAGTTTTAAAACAAACAAAGTAAAGGTATGAAAAATCTTATACTATTACATGTTATACGCATGACCAAACTATTTACCTATGCATTTCTGATACAGTTCTTATCTATGAGCTTTTTGTTTGCCTCAAATGGAAATGCTCAGGTTAAAGATATTGAAGAAGTAATGGTATCGCTTTCCTTAGAGCAGGCAAGAATTGAAAAGGCATTTTCAAGTATTGAGAAAATGACGGGTTTCAGTTTTGTGTACACGGATAAGGAATTGAAAGGTACTCCAAGGGTCTCTACCAATGGAGAAACCCAAAGTGTTTATAATTTATTGTCGGTAATCGGCAGACAAACCGGATTGTATTTCAAACAGGTCAATCAGAATATCCATGTCAGGAAGGTGCCGCCGCAGGCCCAACAGGATCAGGTATCTGATCTGGGCGCTTTATTGCGGGTTACGGTAACCGGAACGATTAACGATGAAAATGGGGACCCTCTGCCGGGTGCGACGATTACAGTAGAAGGCACCACAGCAGGGACCGTATCAGATATTGATGGTAATTTTTCCATTGATGTAGATGAAGGGTCCGTTTTGCTAGTTTCCTTTATTGGATACCAGACCAGAAGGATAACAGTGACCAACCAATCCCGCATTGACATTCAGATGGAACTGGATGAATCCGCTTTGGAAGAGGTAGTCGTAGTGGGGTATGGTACGGTGAAAAAGAGTGATTTGACCGGAGCCGTTTCCCAGGTGAAATCAGAAGAAATCAATGCATTTCCAACTTCCAATGTGATGCAAGCCCTTTCCGGAAGGGCTGCAGGGGTTCAGGTGATCCAGAATACGGGAGCACCGGGAGCAGGAATAAGTGTTCGTATAAGAGGTACCAATTCAATTCAGGGCGGAAATGAGCCTTTATATGTCATTGATGGCTTTCCATTTTCAGGAAACCCTACCAATTTGAATAATTTTGATATTGAAAGTATTGAGGTGCTTAAGGATGCTTCTGCTACTGCCATTTATGGTTCCAGAGGTGCCAACGGAGTTGTTTTAATTACAACAAAAGGAGGTAAAGAAGGTACAACCAAGGTAGATTTTGAATCAAGCTACAGCATTCAATCATTGCGAAAAAGGCTGGATCTCATGAATGGGCGTGAATATGCGGAGCTACAAAATATGCAAGCATCCAATGATAATATCCCACCCTATTTCACACAGGAGGAGCTGGCTGGTTTCGGAGAAGGGTATGATTGGCAGGATTTGGTGTTTCAAAACGCCCCTATCCTAAATACATCCTTGAATATAAGTGGAGGGAATAGTAAAACGCAATATGCTATTTCAGGGAGCTATTTTGGACAGGAAGGGATAATAAAGGGAAGCGATTATAATCGATACTCCATTCGAACCAACATAACACATAAAATTAGTGAAAAGATCAAAATCGATTTTAACAATACCCTAACCCACTTAAAAACTGAAAGAAGAGATAGTGGTGGAGGTCATCGAGGTACTTCTATGATCGGTTCTTCAATTATGGCTGCACCAATATCCCAACCCTATAACGAGGATGGTTCTTATAATGTATTGGCAAATGAGTTCCCTTTCGTTGCTCCTGATATCATTAACCCTTTAAATTTCATTAATGAACAGTTCAATGAAATCAAGGCCAATGTAGTGTTATCCAATCTGGCCTTTGTCTACCAGCCTACGAAGGAACTGACTTTAAGGATATCAGGGGGCATAGAGAACAGGGATGATAGAGGAGATAACTACACTACAAGAAATTTTTTCAATTCTCCAGGAAGGGCGAGTGTAAATACGGGGCAGTTTAGAAGCTTATTGAGTGAAAACACCCTAAGTTACAACAAGACAATAGCTGATAGGCACCAGATCAATTCAGTCATTGGATTTACCTTCCAAGACTTTTTAAATACATCTTTGGGTGCAAGTGGTGTTGGTTTTTTAAGTGATGCATTTGAAACGTATAGTCTTGGATCTGCAGAAACACCTGGAATTCCAGGTAGTGGGTACTCCTATTCGGTATTGCTTTCCTATTTGGGGAGAGTTAATTACACCTATGATAACAAATACCTTTTCACTGTAAGCTTCAGATCGGATGGTTCTTCCAGGTATAGTCCAGGGAATAAATGGGGTTATTTTCCTTCAGGAGCTGTGGCATGGAGAATTTCGGAAGAAGATTTTATCTCCAACTCCTCCGTCATATCTGACCTGAAGCTTAGGGCTAGCTGGGGAATGACAGGTAGCCAGGCAATCAGCCCCTATGCAACGCTCAATCAGTTGAGTCCTGGTCGAACCATATTTGGAAACCAGCTTTACAATACCTTTGCCCCGAGTACGGTACTTCCCGGAGACTTGAAATGGGAAACTACAGAGCAATTGGATATCGGTTTGGATGTGGGTTTGTTGGACGATAGAATCATTTTCAATGCGGATTATTATGTCAAAAACACAAGAGATTTGTTGAATACAGTTCGATTACCGAGCTCTATGGGTTTTACAACCACTGTGCAGAATGTTGGACAGGTGCAAAATAAAGGTGTGGAGTTTGGTGTAGATGCCAAAGTCTTTACAGGTCAATTTAAATGGGACCTTTTTGGAAATATAGCCTTCAACAGGAATAGGGTCATCAATTTACACAATGGTGAAGATATTTTAGGGGCATTTGTGAATGTCCTGGTGGTGGGCGATAACTTGACCATTTTAAGGGAAGGCAGACCAATTGGTCAATTTTATGGATACGTAGAAGATGGTTACAATGAAAATGGTCAAATCCAATTCGTGGATTTAAATGATGATGGTACCATTAACGATAGTGATAAAACCTATATTGGTGATCCCAACCCCCAATTTATATATGGCTTGAATTCAAGCATGAGTTATAATAACTTTGAATTTCGTTTTTTTATCCAGGGAACCCATGGAAATGACATATTCAATGTTAGCTCCATTCCAAGCACGTTGGATTTTGGCCAGGGATTGAACATGCCAAGAGAAGTTTATTATGACCACTGGACTCCCGAAAACCCAGATGCCAGGTACCCAAGGATTAGTAGAAATACTGCTGCCAGGGTATCTGACAGGTTTGTTGAAGATGGTTCTTTTCTAAGGTTTAGAAATATTGAGTTAGCGTATAGTCTGCCATTGAGAGAGTTTGGAAGCAATACCTTCAAGCGCGCACAGATTTATGTAAGCGCCCAAAACTACATTACCCTGACCAATTATTCCTGGTGGGACCCCGAAGTGAATTCCAGGGGAGCAGGTACCCAGCAAGGAATAGATCATTACAGTTATCCAATTCCAAAATCATTTACTACTGGAGTTAGACTTGGGTTTTGATAAAAAGTAGTCCTTATTTTGAAAAAAAATATTTGAAATCATGACATATTACCATACATATTTAGTGAAATTTGGCTTGATCTTTTCCTTTGGGGGGCTGCTGGCCTGTGAAGAATTGTTAATTGAAGAGCCTAAGACTGTGGCTGTTGAGGTGTTTTACAACACTGCTGAGGAGGTTGAAACCGCTGTAAATGCCATTTACTCTCCCTTAAGGAGTACCAGGGCGGAGCAAATTGCCATTTTGGACGCCCATACAGATTGGGGGTATGGAAGAGGAAGTAGGGCTCAGTACAATGATTTTGCAGGTCTCAACCCTACAAATATCAATACAGCAGGATCAAGGTGGGATTCATTTTATCAGGCCATCAGAAATGCAAATTTAGTAATTGCCAATGCTCCAGAGGGAGACAATATTAGTCAGGAAAATATTGATCTGTATGTTGCTGAAGCAAAATTTCTGAGAGCGCTGAGTTATTTTGACCTTGTGCGCAATTGGGGAGGAGTTCCTCTTCGAACCGAAAATACGATGCTGGATATAGATCTGCCGAGAAGCACTGTTCAGGAAGTGTATGAGCTGATTTTGTCAGATTTACTGGATGCAGAAACTCATCTCCCTCAAAATCCCAAAGACCTGGGAAGACCAACTCTTTATGCCGCAAAAACACTTTTGGCAGATGTGTACCTTTTCCTGGAAAAGTATGGGGATGCACGTAATAAAGCATTGGAAGTTATCCAGTCTAACAGATTTTCCCTGGTTCCCATTTCAAGCAAGGAAGACATACAGTGGAATATTTTTGGTCCGGAACTAATGACAAGTCCGGAAGAAATATTTTACTTAAAATATGCCAGGGAGCTGGGGCAAGGGAATTGGATGCTCTTTGTGCTTAACCATCCCAGTACGGGTTATTTTAATTTCGGGGGAGCATATGCCCATTACAGTGATGCCACGAACCCATTTTATGCAGAATGGGAAGACGGTGATATCAGAAAGGAACTTTGGGATCAGATTGACTTTGGATTAGGGCCAACTACATTAGTCAGTGGTAAGTACGTGGATCCCAATGCTGTAGACAGGTTAGGTGCCGGTAATGACTTGCCGATTTACAGGTATGCCGAGGTTTTGCTGATTTTTGCCGAAGCAGAAGTAAGGTCAGCAGGGAATATAGGACAGGGGGCTATTGACGCTTTGAATCAAGTCAAAAGGAGAGCCTATGGGTTTGCCTCACAAACCCCTTCTCCGGTAGATTACCAATTTGACCAAAATGAAGTTGATTCTTTCCTGGATGCTGTTTTGCAGGAAAGGGCTTATGAATTCCAATTTGAGGGGAAAAGGTGGTTGGATTTGAAGAGAACCGGTAGAGCCCAGGAAATGATTATGAAAAACAAGGGATTGGAAATTGCAGAGGCACACTACCTTTGGCCCATTCCTTTACAGGAAACCAATTTCAATGGTGCCATTGATCCGGCAACAGACCAAAACCCAGGGTATTAGTTAAATAAGCCCTTCCAGGTTTTCAAAAACCTGGAAGGGCTCAAATTTGATAGAAAATGAAAAGAAGAGAAATGATCGCCAGGATGGGTGCGATATCCGTAGGTCTGACCGCCCCCCAACTTTCCAAAGGGGATGTTCTGGCAGCACCTTATAAAATCAACCAGCAGAAAATTGAAACCGATATTTTGATCGTCGGAGGAGGTACAGCCGGCGTAATTGCAGCTATTCAGGCGGGTAGAGCAGGAGCCACAACCACCCTGATTGAAAGTGGCAGCCAACTAGGAGGGACCACTACTACCGGAGGGGTATCCTTCCCCGGGATTTTCCATGCCTGGGGAAAGCAGGTCATTGGCGGAATTGGATGGGAACTGGTGATGGAGGCTGTGAAACTCAATGATGATATTTTGCCCAATTTTTCCATCATACCCAACAATGATACCATTCGCCATTGGAGGCACCAGGTAACCGTCAATAAAGCCCTTTATGCCCTGCTGGCAGAGGAAAAGTGCACGGAAGCTGGGGTGGATATTCACTTTTATGAAACGCCTACCGAAATCACCTTTAATGGCGGAAAATGGACCGTAAAAACGGTTGGTAAAGGAATTTCCCATGAAATTATTTGCGATCAGCTCATTGATTGTTCCGGAAATGCCGCTGCCGCTTCCATAGCCGGATTCCCACTTTTGAGAGAGGCTGATACCCAACCGGGATCCTTTATCTTTCGGATTGGGGGCTATGATTTTGAGTCCCTGGACCTTTCTAAAATTCCACAGGAATACCACAGCAGGCTAAGGCAGAATATGCTCATCAACGATGAGGTGAAGGTGGAATCTTCGGTAAACAATTTCCCTCCTACCGTTCCCTACAATTATGTTTATGTACACGGTGCCGATTCTTCTACGGCGGCACTGCATACCAAAGCAAACATGGAGGGTAGGGCTTCCCTATTGAACCTGATCAGGAAATTGCGAACATTTCCGGGATGTGAAAAATTAAAATTAATGGATGCGCAGACTGAAACAGCTGTTCGGGAAACCTACCGGATCGACGGACTTTACAAAATCAGCCATGAAGACTATGTTTCTGGAAAAGTGTTTCCCGATTCCTTGTCTTATTCCTTTTATCCCATTGATTTGCATAGAGATGGGGAATCCATTTATCAGGAATTTCTCAAAGAGGACATTGTGGCTACCATACCGCTGAGGGCGCTGATACCAAAAGGCAGTCGGAATTTTTTGGTGGCGGGACGCTGTTTGAGTAGTGATCGCCTGGCCAATTCTGCCCTAAGGGTTCAGGCATCCTGCATGGGTATGGGGCAGGCAGCGGCAGTGGCGGCTGTTTTGGCCATTAAACACCAGGTGACACCGGCTGATGTTCCTCTGGATGATTTAAAAAATTTACTGAGAGAACATGGGGGGATTGTGCCGGAGGCCTGAGCATTACCTACAAATCAAAGATAAATGATCCATTGGATAAAGGGATTTTTGATCGGACTTTCGTTGATCCTGTTTTTTTATGAAAAGGAGGAGCATTTCCGGTATTTTCAACCTGCAACCATATCCATTGCGGATTCCTCCCGGTTGATCACCGTATCCCTCAATGATTCCTTGTACCGGCAGGAAATGCCTCAGTACGAGGGTGCGGCCGGTATTCCCCTGAATTATTTTATGGACCTTCATACGGGGGTATGCTATGATAACAAGTGCCGTCCCTTGAAAATACGGGTTTACTGGAACATTACCGGCAGGTACCTGGGTTTTGAACTGCTGGATGGGGAGTACCTGAGCAAGCATGACCATGAACCCTTCCTTCCGGCGGAATACGAACAATTACACCGGCTGCTGGCTGATCCCTTCCTGCCCTTGGGTAAGTATTCCTTTGAAGATTTGGTGAGCAATACAGCTGGGACCGACAATTCAGTAGATGGTGTTTCGGGCGCTACAGCAAAGGATGTGCTGGAGCATGTCGTACCCGGTGCTGCCTATACTACCCATAAACTATACCATGTGGTTCATGGTCCGGTCCAACAGCATGTCATGGAACTGACGGAAAAACAACTTGATCCGTATTTGTTTACCGAAATCCTGCAAAGTCCGGATCAAAGTGACCGGACCTGGGCATTGGAACGGCTTGGGTTACTTACCAAACTGGATGATTCGGTGATTGATGCTTTAATGGGTATACTCCTTGAAGAAGAATATTTTCAGTCCTACCTGGTATTGAAATCACTTACTACTGAACAGCTGGAATCGGAGGATTTGCAGCTTCAACTTTTCAAGCTTATCGGAAGGGTGGACCATGGCATAGAAAACCTGATTTTTGATCAATTGGCAGAAGCAGCCCATTTAAATCCGGCCGTGGTGGATCATTCAATAGAAAATCTTAGCCAGGTGAATGGTCTACAGCTGGTAAAGTTACTGAAGTTATATACGGTTCATGGGATTAATTCAGCTAAATTGAATGAAGCACTAGGCGAAATGATACCCCATGAAAACAGTTTTGTGGAGCGTCAGGTACTGCAGTTTCTGGAGAAGCATGGCTGGAGTCCTGATCATTAAAGGGATCCTTGTTGTATAGGGGAGACAGTTGGCTTTTTCCATTGTGGGAGTTAAATCGCTTACAGCTCCACCAATTTAAGTAAAATCCTGTTGGTCCAGATTTTTTAGAATTTTGCTTTTATTAACTGGTAAAAATACGATGCTATATCGTATATTCGTAAAAAGTTAATAGTATGAAAGTTACAGCCATTATTCCTGACGAGTTGATAGCGGAAGCCATGGAATTATCCAAGGCAGATACAATCACAGAAACGGTAAAAATCGCTTTAATTGCTTACATCAGAACCCAAAAAATCAAGCAATTGGGAGCCACGGTTTTGAATGAACCATTGGCGTTTAGGTACGCTGCGAAGGAAATACGGGACTTGAATCGCGAATGAGAGGTGTTGTGTTCGATACCTCCATCTGGATGGAATACCTGAAGGGAAATCCCAAATACTTTACTGTTTGCCAGGAACTTCTTGTGAATGGCAGGGTGTTTGGCCTTGAGCTTATTTTTGCAGAACTGTTGCAAGGTGCAAAAAGCAATAGAGAGGTAAATGTTATTCTGGAGTATGCATCTTTGGTTCCCACTTTGGATGAACCTTTTTTGGTGATGGAATCTGGTTTTCTTTCTTATCATTCTGGCTTGGTTCATCATGGAGTAGGAATAATCGATGCGGTAATTTTTAATGCAGTACAGAAAAACGAACTCCAACTCTGGACCTTGGATAAAAAACTGAAGCAAATTGTGGGGTATGATTTGTTGTTTTATACTTAAAACCAACCTCAATCAATCTCCTTCCTTCAATCTCCCTCAATCTTTTTCCTTCAATCTCTAATGAAGCTGTACGAATTATACCCGTTGGCTAACTGGTCATTTGGCCTCAAAGGAAAATGCTTAAGTCATAATATAAAACTCCTTACTTGATTTTTTCGAATTTTTCATTCAATTTAAAATCATGGAAGCCAATCCAATATCCTTTTTTCATCCCAGGGAACTGCATAACAATACGAGTGTCCTGACCATGGCTGCCTATGTGCTCAATGGTTTGATGGTATATTTGAACTGGCCCCATTGGGTGGGGTACTTGTCATTTCTTATTTTGACCGTGAATATGATCCTGATTGGCATACTTTTTTACCAGATCTTAAACGATGAAGAAGAAAGAATTAGGCGCAGAAATTGGTTATTTGCAATTTTAAGGACAGTTATAAACCTGGTGCTCTTGTTTTTGGTGCTTTACCATATTGAATTAATCTGATCGTTGTCTCTGATGAAAAATTTCTACCATGTTTTGTCCTGTTTTATTTTTCTACTTGTATTATACATAGGTTGGGTACAAGCCCAGGAATCCCAGCCACCCAACATCCTGATGATCTCCGTGGACGATCTGAACGATTTTATCGGCGGAATGGGCCATCCGGATGCCATTACCCCCAACCTGGACCGGTTGATTGCTAACGGACTGTTATTTGCAAACGCCCAATGCCAGGCTCCCATGTGCAGTCCGTCCAGAACGGCCATTATGACCGGTTTAAGGCCTTCCACCACCGGTATTTACGGGTTTATCGGGGACAACCAAATCAAGGAAACGATACCTTTGCCAAAGTGGCACTTTGGAACCGGGCCACCATCTCCCCCCTGATCTTTGCCGGTCCCGGAATCCCGGAATCCCAGCGTGTGGATGCGCCAGTGGAGTTGTTTTCCATTTATCCCACGCTTACAGACCTGGTCAAACTCCCCAAACCCCAAAATATGGAAGCCAAGAGTATCTATCCCCTATTAAAAGACCCCAATTGTAAATGGGAAACACCTGGCATCACCACATGGGCCCGAAACAACCATGCGGTTGTTAGCCAGGAGTATCGCTACATCCGCTATGAGGATGGTTCCGAAGAATTGTATGACTTGAAAGAGGATCCAAACGAATGGTACAATGTGGCTGGAGAAGGAAAATACTCATCCATCAAATCGGAGTTGGCGCAGTATCTCCCCCGAATAAATGTAAAATGGGCTAAGGCATCCCGCTATGACAACAATGACTATTTTCGAAAACAAAAAGCGGAGCAAAGTGAATAGGGATTCAGTAATTATAGCTTTGGAAGCAGGTCTGAAAAATAGCAGCCTAAAAAGGCAGCTTGTCCAAAGTCAATACTTACAATCTGAAAAAATCAATCCAACTTTTGCTATAAAGGCTACCAAAACCAGTTTTTATTTTCCAAAAATTGGCCTAAACTTTATTTTTTAGATTAACTTGGGTCTTAAATCCTTATCCAATTATCCAAAAAACCCATGGACCTAGTCTTTTCCTTTTTCAGTAATTTTGGTGAACGATCTATTTTGGTGTATTGGATTCGGTTAGTGTTTTTAATCAATTTATTTTTAGTAATTAAACCCGAAATCCAGGCACAGCAAGACGAAAAGATCCCCATTTTAATTGTGGATGGATTCAGCAACCACGATTGGCAACAAACTTCGGCCGTTACCCGGTGGATTTTGGAAGAAAGCGGTTTGTTTAACGTTGACATCAGCACCGTTCCTGAAGACAGCCTGGCAAGGCAGTCCTGGCTTCCAACATTTGACCAATATGCCGTGGTCATTCAAAACACCAATAATATCCATAATTCAGATTTAAGGTGGTCCTTAGAAGCCGAAAAGGCGTTGGAAAAATATGTGGCCCGGGGAGGTGGATTATATATCCTTCATTCGGCCAACAATGCATTTGCCCATTGGGAAACTTACAACGAAATGATAGGGCTGGGTTGGAGGTCCCAGTCGGTGGGCATGGCATTGGAAATTGATGCTAAGGGAGATTTAAAACGATACCTCCCTGGTGAGGGAAGAGGCACCGGGCATGGTGACCGATTTAATGCCCTTATCCAAATTTTAAACAAACACCCAATCAATCAGGGGTATCCGGATGCCTGGCAGACGGTAAATACGGAAGTTTATTACTTTCCCCGAGGGGATGCTAAAAATATTGAGGTACTGTCTTATGCTTATGATAGCAGCAGTACCCACCAAAACTGGCCCGTAGAATGGGTGGTGGATTATGGAAAGGGCAAAGTGTACAATTCCAGTTTGGGTCATCTTTGGGAAGGCGAAACTTACCCCCCGGCTTACCGCTGCGCAGGTTATCAAACTACCCTGGTTCGGGTCACTGAATGGCTGGCAACAGGCAAGGTGGACTTCCCGATCCCCCCTGATTTCCCTACGGCTGATTCACCTAGCCTAAGGCCCCAGGAAGCCTTCCATCAAAGAAAAATAGAAACGCCATAGCAATCTTAGATCAACCCGCTAAAAATGAAGCACTTTATATTTTCCTTATTCAGTTTGTTGTTGTGTAACGGCCTATATGCCCAGGATTTTGAAATACAGCCTACAGCCAACTTTGATCAGGAAAGAATTGGAATTCCCACGGGAAAAATAGATACCATCCATTATGCCTCGAAAACGGTGGATACCGTCCGCAGGGCTTTCGTATACTTGCCCCCAGGTTATTCCGAAACAAGGAAATATCCTGTTTTATATTTATTGCACGGCATTGGAGGAGATGAAGAAGAGTGGCTAAGAGGAGGGAGGCCACATGTTATTTTGGATAACCTCTATGCCGATGGAAAAATAGAACCTATGATTGTAGTATTGCCCAACGGCCGGGCAATGAAGGATGATCGTGCTGCGGGTAATGTGATGGCTCCTGATAAAGTAGAAGCCTTTGCGACTTTTGAGAAAGACCTGTTGAATGATCTCATCCCTTTTATGGAAGAAAATTACCAGGTCATGAAAGACCGGGAGAGTAGGGCCATTGCCGGTTTGTCCATGGGGGGAGGGCAATCCCTTAATTTTGGCCTAGGTAACCTGGATACGTTTGCCTGGGTGGGTGGTTTTTCCTCTGCTCCCAATACCAAAGTGCCTGAAGCGTTGATTCCCGACCCGGAGGCAGCAAAGGACCAATTAAAAGTGTTGTGGCTTTCCTGCGGAGATGAAGACCGGCTGCTCCGCTTCAGTGAACGTACCCATGAATACCTAGAACAGCATGGGGTTCCCCATATTTACTACATCGAACCGGGTGGACATGATTTTAAAGTATGGAAAAGCGGGCTCTTCCTGTTTTCCCAATTGCTCTTTAAACCGGTGGACCCATCGGTTTTCGGAAATTATGAGGCTTCAAACTGATTTAGTTTTAATTAAGGAAGGTATCCTAACAATTAAACTCTTTCAAATTTCCTTTCAACCTATCTCCTGCGGTGCCTGAGCATATCGAAGGCCAATCTCTTTCAATCTCCCTCAATCTAATTCAATCTAATTCAATCTCCCTTCAATCTAATTCAGTCTCCCTCAATCTAATTCAAACCCTACAACTGCCTCAGCGGATTCACCAAGGGCTTCCCCAATTCCGGAATGGATATTTCAAACCGATCCCCGTCCTGTACTTCAATGCCATCGGCAAAGCTCGCTACTGCGGTACCAAAGTAATGGACATGTACATCGCCTGGCTGCCGGAATAGCTCGTATTTGAAATGGTGGTGTTCCAGGTTGGCCATATTGTGACTCATGTTGGCATTTCCTGTCAGAAAATTCTTTTGCCAGACCACTTTACTTCCCCTTTTTATCGCACTTACTCCCTCCAGGTGATCCGGCAGTTCGCTAATCAGCACCTCAGGACCGTATGCACTGGCCCGGAGTTTGGAATGAGCCAGGTAGAGGTAATTGATTTTCTCCATTTTGTGGTCTGAAAACTCATTGCCCAGGGCGAAGCCCACCCGAAAAGGATTGCCATCAGGGTCAATAACGTAGAGTCCTGCCAGTTCGGGTTCTTCTCCGCCATCCAGGGCAAAGGAAGGGGAGATCAATGGATGACCGGAGGGCACCACACATAAGCCGTTGCCCTTGTAAAACCACTCGGGTTGCACGCCGGGTTCGCCATCCACCATTTTGCCACCGTCCAGGCCCATCTGAAACATTTTCATGGAATCGGTCAGTTCATCGGGTGCTGCACTTTCCAGTTTCTGGTGCATCTTGTCCCGGGAGGCAGCGGATCCCAGGTGGGTTAGCCCTGTTCCTGTAATCCACGATCGATAAGGGTCCGGATGCGCCAGGGGCAGCAGGATTTGGTTGTTGGAGACCAGGGGCTCATAGGGTACCTTTTCCCTGCCCACCAATTCCTCAACCAGTTCAACGAGGGATTTGCCGGTATCAAAGGCCTTTTGAGTCAATGCATAGCTGCTTTGGATATCCTTTACAATACGGAGATGATCGCCATCGACCAGGCCTACCTGGGTGGTGTTGTATTTATTTTTAAATTGTACGATTCTCAATTTTATATGGATTTAGGATAAGAAAAGGGAAAAGTTAGCATGGTCAGGGATAAAAGACAAGAAAAAAAGCCATCTAAATGGATTTTTCAATTCGGAAAAGGCAAGGGATATATCTTTTAAACAGAAATTTTCCGGTTATTTAAAGTCTGATTACCAAAGGAACTATTTTCTTTCCCCAGCCCATCAATCTTTTTCAATTTCATTCAATCTCCCCTCAATCTTATTTAACCTGGTGCCTGAGCCTACCGAAAGCCCACCTCCCTTCAATCTCTCTCAATCTTGTTCAATCTCCCCCCCCATCTCCCCTCAATCTTCTTCAATCTCATACCAGAGCCCGTCGAAATCCAATCTCCTCCCATCAATCTCTTTCAATCTCTTTCAATCTTTTTCAATCTCCTCCGATCAATCCCCCTCCGAATTCAACCCCTCCAAATAAGCCGTAAGATGTGCCACATCGCTTTCATTCATGTCCAATTCACCAGGTTCCGGCATGATGCTGCGGGCAAACCGCTTCCTGGAAGCAATATCTTCGGAAGGTATATTGTAGGCTTCATTTTGCATGCCTTCCAGTACCACAATGGACCCATCTGCCTGGAGGAAACCGGCAGCTACCGTTCCATCTTTTAAGGTAATCAGCCACATTTCATAGCCAAAAGCTACCCCTGCACTGGGATGGATGATGGCATCCAATAAGCCCTCCTGATCCAGTTTGGCTCCGATCATGCTCAGGTCAGGACCAATGTTCCGGCCTTCCTCACCAATGCGGTGACAAGTGGCACACTTGCCCTGATAAACCAGCTTTCCTTTGGCAGGGTCGCCTTCCAGCGCGGTAATTTCCGATACGGATAGCGCATCAGGTTTGGAGTCATGGGTGAAATAATCTCCCGCCAGTACCCGTGTGGCTTGCTCCGGATTTTGGAAGATATCCGGGCTGATTTCCGCCATCAGGTCTTCCGGAAGGGCCTTTTTCTCTGCCAGGGCTAGCAGCATCATGCCCCCGATACGGTCCCCCGCCATGGCTTTTCCCGCCTTGATTTTTTCGCCTTTGGAAGCAGTAGTACTTTCCAGGATGGATTTTAATTCCAACATTTCCTGCTGGATTTCAGGGCTGAGATTGGCTTCCATCTCCGGTATTTCCATGGCAAAGGCATTCCATTCGTTGTTTCTGCGGTACCGCAGCCACCAAAGTGCCCGTTCGTTTACTCCCAACATTTCCGAGGCGGCTATTTCCTGCATGGCGTTGACGGCTTTTTGGTCCGAAATAAAACCCAGCGCAGCGACCGACTGCTGCCGCTCGGCAGCGGAAAGTTCTGGGGAAAGGGCCCTTTCCTTTAGGCTTTCGATCGCCTGATTTGGGTGCAGGCGCCAAATCAGGTCGGCATATCCGGGTTTCCAGGTAAGGGCATCGCCTCCCAATTCTTGCTGCAATACCGGGAAAATTGCTTCTTCTTTTCCCTCGATGGCCAATCCCAACGCTTCTACGTAGTACCGGTCACCGCCTTCGTGCTGAGAGGCAAGGGCAATTAAAATTTCTTCTACTTGATCCTGGGGTAGATCCCGAAGGGCCACCGCCACTTCACGGCGAACTGCCGGAGAGGGATCGCTGCTCAATTGACGGGCATGGGGTAAAAAATCTTCCTTCGCCTGACGTAAGGCACGGAAAGCGGTTAGCCTTAGGTCCGGATTGTCAGCATCCAACTGACTTTCAACGGCCGCTATTCCTGCCTCACCCATCGTTGCCAGCAACCAAATAGCGCGGGCCTGATGGTATGGGTTTTCTTCGTTCAAAATTTCCTTTACCGCTTCCACAGCTGCGTCTCCTTTTTCAGCCAACAGCGCAAAACCCGCATTTCGCACATTAACGGCTGGATTCAATAGTGCTGCTATTTGCCCTTCGGTGCTGCTTAGGTCAATTTCAGGCTTGGGTAAATTTTTACCTTTAGGGGTAATCCGGTAAATGCGCCCATATCCGGTGCTGTCGATCATGCGATGGCCTCCCACCATTCCATCGTACCAGTCGGCGACGTATAGGGCACCATCAGTTCCCACCACTACATCACTTGGGCGAAACCATTTGGTTTTATCTTCGCCAGTGGTTCGGCTTTCAGCATCTTCCACTTCTTCTTCCCTGAGGGAGGTGATCAGGTTGTGACGTTTTAGTTTAAATCCGGCCCCCATTGGTTCGGGTTTGTAGGCAAGAATTACATTACGGCCTGCCTCACCCGCTAGTAAGGTTCCGCGATATTTTTCTCCCAATAAATCACTTTCGTAAAAGGTAACACCGGTGGGCGATCCGGCACCCGTACTGTCTCCCATTGGGATGACTCCCGGATCATCCTGGTGCCAGTGAGCGGCTACGGTAGACTGACCCGGACGACGGTCTGCCTGCCACCTTCGTGATCCATCCGCATTGAAATAGCCCATATTGCCTCCTTCCATCAGCCAGGAAACACGTACGCCTTTATTACCGTCGTCGTCGTTGTCATTTTGCCACATATTCCCGTAAGAATCCAGGGCTAACTCATAGGAGTTTCGAAAATTATGGCCCAGTACTTTCATGCCGGTGCCGTCGGGATTGACCCGCAAGGCAATGCCGCCTACCCACATTTTTCCATCGTCGCTGACCATGCCCGGTTTGTTATCCTTCATATGCGGAGAACCCCCATTGTACAAGCTTCCGGAGCGGAGTGTCCAGCCGCTTTTATCCGTCACAATATGTGGCCCTGCATTGCCGGCATTGAAGTAATAGTTACCGTCGGGTCCGGCCACCACTGCATGCAGGCCGTGGTCATGGTCCAATCCCCCAAAGCCTGTTAAAAACACTTCTTTTTTATCCGGTTTATCATTCCCGTTTTCGTCGGTATAAATGATAATGGAGGGACCACTGGAAACGATGACTTTGTTGCCAATAACCGAGATGCCCAATGGGGCGGTCAGGTCCCTGTCCTGCACGAATACTTTGGAAGTTTCCGCTTTTCCATCTCCGTCTTTATCTTCCAGAATCATCACCCGATCCCCTGCTTCATGGTTTTTGAATTTTTCCGGATCATTTCGGAACAAGCGGTAATTTAACGCTTCGGTCACCCAAATTCGGCCCCGAGCATCCACATCCATATTGGTAGGATTAAAAAACTGGGGCGATTCTGCCCATAGGGTGGCTTCCAAATCTTCCGGTAAATACAATTGGGTACTGTCTGAATAATATTTTTCACTCAGGGAAAAAGGAGTTTTCGGTTCCTCTTTTTTACAGCTGAAAGCGAACAAGGAAGTGACCAGAAGGGTCATTCCATATAAGACTTTTTGAAAGATTGATGGGCTTGAAGTAAGCAAATTATTAGGCATGTTGGGTGAAATTTAATTGGCCAATTGAGGGCGTTTATACCATGATTAGTTTACAATTAGCTTTAAAAGTAACAAAAAATGAAATCAAAGGAAAGTATTGTTTTTTCAGATCGTCACGATTTTTATTCTTTTGGAAACAAATGGTAATTGAGCCCGAAAGAGATGCCCATCAGGTGATACCGATGGAAATACCAAGTTTTTCAGCAATTTCCTTGTGGCTGAAAGCTTCTACCACATATAGGGTAAAGACCATCCGATAGGCCGGAGGGAGGCATTGCACCAATTTAAGGATATCTTCAGCATGCAATTGGGACAAGGTCTTTTCAGCATCAGGCCGGTCTACATCCTGCACGATTTCCACATGTTGGTCATTGTATTTTTTATTTTTCCGATAATGATCAATAGCCGTATTAATTAAGATTTTTCTTAACCAGCCGGCAAAGGATAGGTCAGGTGAATACCGCTTGATCTGCGTAAAAACTTTCAGGAACCCGTCGTTCAGAATTTCTTTGGCTTCTTCAGGACCGGATGAAAAGCGAGCGCAAATACCCATGGCGTAGGGATAGGTATGTTTGAATAGCTCATATTGTGCTTTGGATTGGCCCTGGCAGCATTGGTCGATGATTTTTTTTAGTTTAGGGGAATCGTGCAGGTTCATATGTAACTACATCACGTTAAAAAGGAATGGAGGGGTTGCCTGAGGGATAAAAAGATTTTTGATCGGAGTATTAAATGGCTTGGATAGTGATACAAGTAGATAAATTTTCCTATTAAAGTGGGCTGGAACATGCTAAATGGCGAAATTCATGAAACTAAAAATTGTTGTTTTCATTTTAATTAGTTAAAATAAACGATTAATATCCTGATTATACCAAGCTAATTACCTAATCTCATGACAAAACGCAGAGAATTTTTAAAGAAATCCGCCATAAGTTCCGCAGGAATTTCCATTGGGGGGTTGGGATTCAGTGCAAAAAGTTATGCTTCCATCATAGGTTCCAATGAGCGCATTAACCTTGCTCAAATTGGAATACGAAACCAGGGAACCGTACACATTAATAATTATTGCAGCCTGAAGGACAGTCACAATGTGGTTTTAAAGGTGCTTTGCGATACTGATGAAGCACTCTTTGATTCCAAATCCAAGATAGTTGCCGATAAGACCGGCACCAGGCCGGCACTGGAATGGGATATAAGGAAGGTGCTGGAAAACAAAGAAATCGATGCGGTATCTATGGCTACACCCAATCACTGGCATGCCTTGGGGACTGTTTGGGCCTGTCAGGCAGGAAAGCATGTCTATGTGGAAAAGCCTGCATCCCATAACCTATGGGAAGGTAGGAAGATGGTGGAAGCTGCCCAAAAGACTGGGTTGACGGTGCAGGTAGGATTAACCAACAGGGCCTATAATAATGTAAGGGAAGCCATGCAGTTCCTTCATGAAGGAGGTATCGGAAAGCTATATATGGCCCGTGCGCTTACGTACAAATTACGCAATTCCTACGGCACCGCAAAAGACTCCAGGCCCCCGGCCAATTTCCATTACGACCTTTGGTTGGGCCCGGCATCCTACCGTCCCTACAATGAGAAGCGCAGTCACTACAACTGGCATTGGTTCTGGGATACGGGAAACGGTGATTCGGGAAACACAGGTACCCACCAGCTGGACATTGCGCGTTGGGGACTACAGAAGCATGAACATCCCGAAACCATTTATTCCATGGGAGGATTATACGGGTTCAATCAGGATGAATGCCAGCCCGACAACTGCACCCCCGGCACCATGGTTTATGGAGATGTGGAAACCTATGGGCATGACAAATCCATGCAGGAAACCCCCAATATTCAGACTGCCTTGTTTAAATATACAGATGGGACCCTTCTTGAATATGAGGCCCGGGGCAGGTATACCAACCAGGAAGGGAGCGACGGCAAGGAAGTGGGTAACCTCTTTTACGGATCGGAGGGTTGGCTGGAAATCGCCGGTAATAGCTGGAGAGCGTTCCATCAGGGGGAATCCCAACCATTTGCCAGCTCAAAAGACAGCAGTTCTGCGCAGGAGGCCACGCTGTTCTCTAATTTCATTGAATCAATCCGTTCCGGGAACCATAAGCTGCTACAGTGTGATATGCGGGAAGGTTTTTATTCCAGCGCCTTGCCCTTACTGGCCAATATTTCCTACCGGGTGAAGCGCGAACTGAAATTTATGGGCGATTATGAAAAATTCGCCAACGATTCAGAGGCGGACACCTTGCTATCCAGGGTATACCGGGAGCCTTATTCCATTCCTAATTAGCTTTTATTTATCAGTTTAAAGATATGCTGTAAATCCGTAACACCATTCTATATTCAATTGATTAACAAAGGGTAAAACCTGTCAGGTTTCACCTACTCAATGTTTGGTTTTGGCTGAATATCGATAAAAACCTGACAGATTTACTGATTTTCGGTGTGTATTATGTACATACACGATTTTGGGGCTTTTCAATTTTGCCTCATTTGTTTTGGCCGTTCCATCTGGTAATGCTGCCATTTTTAAAGTAAAAACCTGGATTCTGCTTTTCAGAAATTTCTCGAAGAAATCAAACAATTTGAATGATGTAATTAATTTTATTTCATTGCTATCAAATTCAAATACTTTTGGTAACTTGAAAATACAATGGACCCATTAAAACTTCGGTTTCTTCTAAAAAAAATAGGAGAAAGTAATGATGAACGTGCTTTCTCGGTGTTTTTTGATCATTACCATACCCGGTTGATCGAGCTGGCCATGCTTTTTGTACCCCGTTATGATCAGGCAGAAGAAGTGGTAGCAGATGTTTTCCTAAAGATATTGCAAAAAAAGGCCACGTTATTGGGTATTGAAAAATTTGAAGGGTATCTGTTTAAAATGGTGAAGCACGAATGCCTTAATTATTTGAAAAAAAGAAAAAAGCAGGATTCTGGTAATGTGTTGGTGGATGATATTCAGGATTACCATTGCTCCGACAAAAGTGATCCCGAAAAAACGATGATCAACAATGATTTGGGCAGGTTGCTGCATCAGGTTATAGACCGTTTGCCGCCAAAAAGAAGGTTGGTTTTCAAAATGGTCAAAGATGATAACATGTCCTATAGGGAAGTGGGGAAAGTCCTGGAGATTTCCGAACGCACGGTGGAAGTCCATTTAAAACTGGCCATTCAGGATCTTAGGAAAGTATTAAGTAGTTATTACCATGAAAACGATGAAATCATTCCCATTTCAAAAAAGCACTTTTTAACCATTTTTCTATAGTCAGGCCGTTTTAAAACTGGGTGTAGGTTACCTTAAACCAAGATTATTGAGCCATATCCTAACCCCTAAAGGGACTAAAGTCGGAAAGATTTTTTTCACCGATTTGGATGGTCGAATTTTCTTTTCAAAAAAATTCCGTTTTCCATTACGGGATATTTTCTAAATCCATGTCTTTAGTGGAAAGTAGTCGAATTGAATGGATGAACATCAGCACATAGACAATTTAATAGTAAAGGTTTTAAATGGCAATGCTTCAAAACAAGAAAAAGCAACAGTCAATCATTGGGCTGGGCTTTCCAGAAGCAATGCTTACGAATTCGAAAAACTGAAGGCCATTTGGAAACTACCTATAGAGGATTCCAAATTAATCGGACATGAAGAGCAGAAGCAGAAAATCTGGAGGGCCTATGCTTCTGAAAGTCAATCATCAAAATGTGTGCCCGAAACCCCTTTTTACCGAAGGGGATGGGTGAGGGCAGCTGCTGTTCTTGCCATCATTCTTTTTCCGTTGTATGTATTTTATTTTGGCCAGGAGCGGGGCATTGAGGAAAAAGGGCCTGAAATGAAAATGATCAGCAAGTCCAATCCTACTGGCCAAAAGTCCCTGATACAACTGCCCGATGGATCCAAAGTATGGTTGAATGCGGATAGCCAAATCAGCTTCTATGAGGGGTTTTCCGACTCACTGAGGGCCATTAAATTGGAGGGGGAGGCTTATTTTGATGTGGTGAGGGATAGCCTCAGACCTTTTGTTGTCGATGTTGAATCCTTATCGGTAATGGTGTTGGGCACGGAATTCAATATCAGCGCTTTTGAGGCCGATAAGGATTTGAAGGTGACACTGGTGGACGGATCGGTCCAGGTATCCAATACCCAACAGGAAAACGATTTAATCTTGAAGCCAGGGACGGGTCTTGTCTATTCCAAAGTAAAAAATCATTTTCATGAATTTTCCGAAACCAGCAACCCGGAACTTTTTCACAGAACTACTGAGTGGAGGCATGGAAAACTCATTTTTGATGGGTGCAATTTTGAGGATTTTGTCAAGGAAATCAAACGCTGGTATGGGGTCAAGGTACAAGTGGTGGGTAACCCTCCGGAGGATTGGAACATAAGGGCCAGTTTCCAAAACGAGCTATTGACTAATGTAATGGATGCTGTTTCCTACAACAAGGCATTTCGGTACGAAATAAAAGGAAAAGAATTGATCATTATGTTTCACTAAAAACAAACTGCCTATAGAAAAAAAATACCGTATTGATGTGCCAATCAATACGGTAGTAATCAGTTGTATTGCGTGTTAAAACAATAAACCTTGTAAAATTATGAAAAAAAGAGTACTAAAACTACTACTTATGGGGGTAACCTATACCTTTATTGGCCTGGTATTCCAATTACTTTTCATCAACATGTTGTGGGCTACAGAATCGAATGCGCAGCGTGTAAAGCATATCAAAGACGTGATGGTCCGTGTAGAAATCCAGGACAAGACCTTAATGGAGACTTTTGGGATACTGGAACGGAAATCCCCCTTCAAGTTTGTCTATGACAAAAAGGATGCTTTTTTGAACCAAAAGTTCAACATTGAAAAGCAAACCTTATCCATAGAGGATATCCTGGTAGCCATTGCCAGGGAAAAGAAGCTCAAATTTAAACAGATCAATCACAACATAACGGTAAGTAAACCAGTCAACTATCTCGAGGAAGGGATTAAGGTAGTGGATACCAATGTTGAAATTACGGGTAAGGTCATGGACGAAAACGGGGAGCCTCTTCCGGGTGCTACCGTTACCATAGAGGGCACGAGTACAGGAACAGTCACAGATATGAATGGCAATTTCTCTATAAGTCTGGACGAGGGAGAAGTGTTGGTAATTTCCTATATCGGTTATCAAACCAAAAAAATAACCATAGAAAATCAAACGCAGGTATCCGTTTCAATGGAATTGGACGATACTTCTTTGGGCGAAGTAGTGGTCATTGGCTATGGAACCCGTGAAAAAAAGGATCTTACGGGAGCCATTTCTCAAATTAGTTCAGATGAGATTACTAAGACCGCAAGTATGACTCCTGAACTGGCAATGCAGGGCAGGATGGCAGGTGTTTTTGTTTCCAATCCGGGATCAGACCCTAACGCCAGACCTTCCATTCGGATACGGGGTGTTAGTACCCTTGGGTATAATGATCCTTTATATGTGATCGATGGAGTTCCCTTGGTGGAAGGTGGAGCCGCTTCAGGAGATGCCCGTAGTCAGGATCAAAGGGGAAATGTCAATGTTTTTAACCTGATAAACCCAAATGACATCGAATCCATTTCGGTGTTAAAAGACGCATCTGCCACTGCTATTTACGGAGTCCGCGCTTCGAATGGAGTAATCCTGATCACTACCAAAAGGGGGGCAAAGGGAAAACCCAAAGTAAGCATTTCGTCACGATATGGCGTTCAAAACATTAGAAATGACTGGGAGGTAATGAATACCCAGGATTATGTAGACACCTATTTAGAGGCCTTGAATAATAATCCCGCTGCATCTCCTGACCCTAATTTTTTCCAATTCTACGATAGCGGTTCCCCAGCGTATTTAGGAAATAGTCCTTATTATACAGATGCGTGGTTAGAGGCTACCAAGGTAAAGAATGCGGTAATCCAGGACCACAACGTATCCATTACTGGAGGCAATGAAATGTCGAATTATGCAGTGGGAGCTGGTTTTTCTGGTCAGGAGAATGCCATGTTTTCCAGTTCCTTCAACAGGTACTCGGCCTATGTCAATTCGGATCATCAGGTAGCCAGCTGGTTGAAGGTTGGCGAATCCTTTCGGTTCGTGTATTCCCAAACGGCCGAGGACGGGGGAGCAGGCTTGAATACCGCTTTTTCGGCTCCCTGGCAACCCTTGTACGATCCTTCCGGTTTAAGAGGTTATGCGGCACCCGGCAGGACCGTTGGGGATACTTTTTTAAGCAACGGTTATGGTGGGGCTACCAGAAATAATTTTCTGGGCATTTCGGAATTGAATACGGTGCAAAGGGATATGATTCGGAACATAGGCTCTTTTTATGCCGAAGCAAGCCCGTTAGAAGGGTTGCGCTTGAGAGGTACATTTAGTTTTGATCAATTTTCGAATACCCAGCAAAGGTTTTTTGATCAAAGACGTGGAATTTTCGAAGCCAACCAGGGAGTACCCTATTCGGGTGAGGGAAATACCTATAGGAGAAGGATAAATGAAAATATTAACATCGTTAAGGAATTCTTAATAGGGTATAATAAGAATTTTGGCAGTCATAGTATAGATCTGATCCTCAATGCCATGGATCAGGAAGTCCAATGGAACAATACGCAATTGGCAATTGATCAGAATTCGCCTTTACCTGGATGGGATCAAAGAAGGATTGACGAAGGCTGGCCCCGAGAGGACAAAGGGTTACTTTATGAAAGGAATCCCTCAGGGCTCCAGGGATATATGGGTAGATTAAGTTATAATTTTGATAGTAAATATTATTTGGATGCTACCGTCAGAAGAGATGGGACTTCAAAGTTTGGGCCTGGCTACAAATGGGGAACCTTCCCCAGCTTTGGCGCAGCTTGGAGGATTTCTGCTGAGAATTTTGCCAATCAAAGTTTTATTGATGATCTCAAATTAAGAATAGGATGGGGACAAACAGGAAATCAGGAGACACGTGATTTTGCATTTTTATCCCTTGTCAATTTTAATCCGGTATATTCCTTGGGATCCGGTGGCGCAGCCATAGGGGATGGCAACATACAATCGGCAGCTGCTTTGGGAGATTTTCCCATAGTGGATATGAGTTGGGAAACCGTCACCACTACTAATATCGGTATAGATGCCTTATTGTTTAGCAACCGTCTTTCATTAACGGTGGAATACTATCAGAGGTACACGGATGGTATCCTGCAAGCAATCAATATCCCTCAGGTAATAGGGGCTCTCTCTCAACCGGTGGTTAATCTCGCCAATGTAGACAACCGAGGATTTGAGCTGCAGGGAAGTTTTCAAGATCAGGTGGGTCCTTTCAGTTACTCTATAGGAGCCAATTTGACTACTGTAAGAAACAGGGTTTCCAATCTATACCAGGGAAGGCCATCTGGAGGAAATTCAAATAGAATCGAAGAAGGCAGACCAATAAATTTTTTATGGGGATATGTTACCGATGGGATATTCCAAACGGAAGAGCAAGTTGCGGACTGGCTGGCAGCACAGGAGGATCCCGGATTTCAGGCCCAAAAATCTCCCGGGGACATTCGATTTGTGGATATTCAGGGGCCACCGCAAGAATCTGACGGAGAAAATGCATTTTTCAGTCCCAGCCCGGATGGAAGGATTGATGCCTTTGACCAAACCTATATCGGTAAATCCATACCGGGATATTATTACGGTATTAATTTAGGGTTAAACTATAATAATTTTGATTTTACCATAGACTTCCGGGGCATGGGTGATGTTCAACGGATTTTCACCAATGGCTTGCAAAGTGTCGGTTCCGGAGGGGGAAATTACCTGGTGGACTACCTGGACCGATGGACACCGGACAATCCATCGAATACCATACCAAGAGCCATCACAGATGACCCATCCGGAAACAATAGAATCGCAGACCGGCATGTGACCAACGCAGGTTTTTTCAGGTTTCAAAATTTCCAGTTAGGTTATAATGTCACCGGAAACCTGCTTTCCAAATTGGGGGTAAGTAATTTAAGGGCCTATCTGATGGGGCAAAACCTGTTGGTTTTCAGTCCGTATCCCGGCCTGGACCCTGAAAATGATACTACTCCCACCACCTTTATTTTGGGTGTAAACCTTGGATTTTAACAAAACCGAAATTAAGATGAAAAATATATATCATATTATCAGTGTGATGGCATTCGCTGGTTTGGTTTTCATTTCCTGCGATGATTCCACCATCGAATTAGATCCCATCGGAGATACCGAGGCTGGTTTTTTTCAAACAGAAGAGCAGATGAATCAGGCCGCATTGGGCATTTATCAAAAAGTCACCTTTTTTTATACCTTTAGGGGTGGTCCAAACAATTTCCTACAGGCGATCTGGCAGTTGCCAAGTGATGACCTGACCACAGAAGCCAACCACCCCCATGAGTTTTTTGTTGGTTTGAATGGGAATAATGGACAGTTGAATGCCTTTTATAGATTTTCCTACCAATTGATTGCACGTGCCAATACCCTTCTGGAAAAAATAGAAGAAAATGGATCCTTTGCGTATGAAAACCAACCTGAATTGATGGATTACCATCGAGGAGAGGCTTTGTTTTTAAGGGCATGGATGTATTTCAGGCTTTGGAACACCTACGGTACGGCACCCTTGGTCACGGATAGAATTATTGCTTTGGAAAATGCCTTTCCTCCGAATTCGGAAGGTACCGAACTTCTGGATCAGGCTATTCTTGATCTGGAAGAAGCAGCACAGATTTTACCTGAATCCTGGGATGATGCCAATAAGGGTAGAGTGACGCGCAATTCTGCCTTGGGATTAAGAGGAAAAGCTTTGGTGTTTAGAGGAACCGTTACCGCAAATAATTCAGACTTTACCGCAGCTATTCAGGATTTTGATGCCATTTCAGGGATTTCGTTGGCGCCCAATTATGGCGATAATTTTAATGCTGCGATAGAAAATAATGACGAATCCCTTTTCGAGTTTCAAGCCAACAATCAGACGGCATTAAATAATGTGTTTCTGGACAACGATAGTTTTGCCGTAGTCGGCGATATTGGTGCTTATTATGGGCATTTTGTCAGGCGACCCTCTTGGGTAGGAAATACGGTTTATTCTGCTACCTCCTCGCTGATCAATGAATTTGAGGCAGGAGATCCCAGAATCAACTATGTGCTAGACCCAGAACCTGATCAGGTCACCAATGTTGTAAAATATATTCGGGATGGAAATTGGACCAATCCTCCGGGAGGGCCTAATGGCTCTAGCAGGAATAACCCAAGAATTCTCAGGTACGCAGATGTATTGCTTTTGAAGGCAGAAGCCATCGTCCGTTCGGGAGGAAACCTGCCAGAAGCCGTTGCCATTTTGAACCAAATCCGGGAAAGGGCACGAATGTCCGTAGAGAACGGGGAAACCTCTCCGGTTCCGGCGGATTACATGCTAGCTGGAAATGGAGAGAACACAGTTCTTGAGTGGATTTTTAAGGAAAGAAGGATGGAGTTGGCTTGCGAGGAAGGTCACCGTTGGTATGATTTACGAAGGAGACATCTGGCAGGTGAAATTGATCTGAAATCATGGGATTTTGACAGCAAAAGAATTGACCTTGAATTTGAAGATTACCATGTGAATTTCCCCCTACCTGAAATCGAAGTAATAGAAAATGAGAACTTGAACCAGAATACCGGGTATTAAAAGGCTTACCTATCGAACCTATTGAATTGTAGAAATGGGCATGGACCCCGGCAATGAAGAAAGGATACCTTTCCCAGTTCCGGGGTTTTTTTTATTAATTTCAAGCAATAACTAAAAAGCCATAGATGCCTTATTTATGGAAGTAGGTACCAATATTTTTCTGGCCAACGGACACAACTATCAGGATGAGCGCTTGCGTCTGTATTTGCCGGGTAATGGTGCCCTGCTCACCGCTGTGGCCATGATGTGTGCAGGATATGGAGATTCGGTCGATCCCTTACCTGGTTTTCCCGATGACGGTACCTGGGAGGTCAAGTGGGAAGGGTTAAGTAAAATGTGGTGAAAACTCACCACCATTTCGAAAAAAAGGCTATGGACCTTTAGGTAATCATTCAATCCGATACCTGAAGTTTTGTTTGGCAATATTATGATAATTACCCTAACTTGAACCTCAATGAATATAAAACCAAACTGACCCAAAAAATGAAAAGATTAATCCCCCTTGTAATCCTCCTGATCGTAAGCTTGGATACGCTCCTGGCCCAGGGCAACCGAGCCATTTTCGAAGAAATGCCAGGCATGGTTTCCTATACTTACCGGGATAGCTTCTCCAAGGATGTGGCTGCCACCCTGGACACTTTGCAGGCCATGGGCATCAAAGACATGGAATTCTCCAACCTCTTTGGTAAAACTGCCGCCGAATTGCGGCAACTGCTCGACGAGCGGGACATGTTTTGCTCTTCTTTTGGGGTCGGTTATTCAGACCTGGTCAATAAAACGCAGGAAGTGGCGGAGAATGCCAAAACCCTGGGGGCAAAATTTGTCCGTGTGGCCTGGATACCCCACGAGGCACCTTTTGGACTATCCGATGCCGAAAAGGCCATTGCTGATTTTAACAAAGCAGGAAAAATTTTAAAGGAGGCGCACGGACTCACTTTTTGTTACCATAACCATGGGTATGAATTTTATCCCCATGACAACGGGACCCTCTTTGACTACATGATGGCGCAGACCGACCCGGAATATGTAAGCTACGAAATTGATATCCTGTGGACTTTTTTTCCCGGTGTAGACCCTGCGGCCCTGATCCATAAATACCCCGACCGCTTTAAATTGATGCATCTGAAAGATCTGAAAAAAGGGGTAGAAGGTAACATGTCCGGAGGCACTCCGAAAGAAAACGACGTGGTGCTGGGTACGGGCCAACTGGATCTTCCTGCCATCCTTAAAGCTGCGAAGGAAGCGGGCATTGAGCATTTCTACATAGAAGATGAAAGCCCGGTGTACTACCAGCAGGTACCCAAATCCATAGCATTTTTACAGGGTTTGAGGTATTGACCTTACCAAATTACCGTCAAGAAGCCTTCTAGAATGGAAAATCCGTATGGCCTTGTGTCAATCCCGCAAACGGGACCATAACACCCAATCTGGTTTCGTGATGGAGTAGGTTTTCATCGTGTTGATTAGCAGGATATCCGGACTCAACATTTGGATGCTTGATTTTAGCGGTTTAATTGCTAACTTTAAAAAGGTAAATTATTGAATACCATGGCAACTGAAGTAGTGAAACGCTTGATCAATGTGGATGAATATTATAAAATGGCCGAAGTTGGAATCCTAAAGGCAGAAGATCCGGTAGAACTTATTCACGGAGAAATTTTTCAGATGAGTCCGATAGGAAGCAGACAGGCAGCGATAGTTGATTACCTTGCCAAGGTAATGAATCAACTTTTTGATGGAAAAGCTATTGTCAGAGTTCAAAATCCAATTAGATTTGATAATAATAATGAGCCAGAGCCAGATATCTCCCTATTAAAATATAGGTCGGATTATTATTCTACGGCACATCCAGGATCTGCTGATGTGCTTGCCCTTATTGAAGTGTCCGGCTCTTCCATTCGTTTTGACAAAGAAGTGAAAGCCCCACTGTATGCTGCACATGGTATTCGGGAATGTTGGATAATTGATCTGGACAACAATCAAATCGAATTCCTTTCCAAACCTCAAGGGGATGCCTACACCAAAACCCGGGTTTTTGGGCCTGGTGATGAGGTAGGGCTAATGGGTAAAAAATTCTCTGTTAAAGAGTTGCTTATTTTGGACTAAAAAAGCATGTGTAATAACTTGAGACAATCAAATGTGGGACTTTTTCCTTTCTGGAAGTATTTTAGGCAATTCCTGGGTTGAAAGATTTTTATTTGAATGGACCGCCATGTCCATGTCTTTATGACCATAGGATTTCGATTTGTTTTCAGAACAACCCTTTAAAAATAAAATATTTGTGGTTCAATAATTGCTTATGATCCTTCAAACATGAACCATGAAACTTTTCCAATGTCGCCATTGCGGGCGCCCGGCTTATTTTGAGAACACGCATTGTAGCCATTGCCAAACTCAACTGGGTTTTGATCCTCAGAGTCTGGATTTGCTTGCCCTGGAAGTTCAAGAGGACCATTTGCTTACAAAAAATAAGGGCCAGTCGGCCTTTCGATATTGTGAAAATAAAAAAATGGACGGTTGCAATTGGCTTATTCCATTGTCAGCTTCCAATCGTTTTTGCAGGGCTTGCGCCCTAAATCGGGTCATCCCGAATTTGGCTAACCCAGCCTACAAAAAAAGGTGGCAAACCATTGAAACGGCCAAGCACAGGTTGATCTATGCCTTATTACGCCTGGACTTGCCGTTTTTTCCGTGGAATGAAACGACCGGAAGCGGATTGGGCTTTGATTTCAAAGCAAGTCAAAACCAAGAAAACGTTCTGACCGGGCATGCCTCCGGTATTATCACGATGAATATCGCTGAAGCAGACGATGTGGAACGGGCCATGGCTAAAAAGGAAATGGATGAGGTATACCGTACTGTTTTGGGCCATTTCAGGCATGAAATAGGACATTATTATTGGGACGTCCTGGTCGCTGGATCGGAAAGCCTCGAAGAATTCAGGTCTCTTTTTGGAGACGAGCGTGTTTCCTACGCCAATGCCCTGAAAATACATTATCAAAATGGAGCTCCCTCAAATTGGCAACAAAACTACATTTCTTCTTATGCCAGTTCCCACCCCTGGGAAGATTGGGCGGAAACATGGGCGCATTACCTGCACCTGGTTGGTACCCTGGAAACCGCCTTTTCCTTTGGATTGACCATCAATCCAAAGCTGGAAAATCATCCCGCCGGTACTTCCACACTGATTTCGGAGGATCCTTATCTTTGCGCTGATTTTTCAAAGTTGCTCCATCAGTGGATACCCCTGTCTCTGGCATTAAATAGTCTGAATAGAAGTATGGGACTTCCTGACAGTTATCCTTTTGTCATTTCACCCGTAATCGCTAATAAAATGGCATTGGTTCACAAACTAGTTCGAAAAGGTGGTGGTAGCCATTAATTCTCCATTTTTTCCGTTGAATATTCCGGTTGGATACCCTACCAATTCTATTTTTTCCTGCTGCAATCGATCGGTTCCTTGGTTCGAAAAAACAGGGCAATGTTAATAGGTAGTTGAGTAACAAAAACAATACTATAAATGGATAAATAATGTATTCGTAAATAGTAGTATTTATTTGTATGCTAAATTCATTATAAAATTTTATATTTAACCTGAATATAGATTTTTAATAATTAAATTCTAGAGAAAAATGATGCGTTTTTATTCACTTTTTTTAAGTCTGTTTGCTGCCGGATGGTTGCTGGCTTGTTTGCCGGAGGAGGGGGATTCGAATCCAGAGGCTAATTTACCTGCGAAAACACTTACAAATCAGGCTTACGGAACTCATCCGCGCCAAATTTTTGATATCTACCTTCCGCCCAACCGGCATGAAAATACCCCCACCCTGATTCTGGTTCATGGGGGAGGCTGGAAAGAAGGAAATAAATCGGACATGAATCCATTCCGGGATTTTTTACGTGAGCAGCTTCCCTACCTGGCGGTAGCTAACCTTAATTACAGGCTGGCTGATGCTTCGAACAAGCCCTATCCCATGCAAATCGAGGATATCAGTTCCTTGGTGGCTTATTTGGAGGAGCACCGGGAGGAATACCAGCTTGGTAGTCGCCTGGGCTTTCTTGGAGTTAGTGCTGGGGGACATTTGTCGCTGCTGTGGAGTTATGCCCATGATACGGAAAGTAGGGTAGAGATGGTTTGTAGTGTGGTAGGTCCGACTGATTTACTGGATGAGTCCTACCGAACCGCCACAAATGAATATTTGCGGGAAATGTTAGACTTATTTGGGGGAAATGAGGAGCTGCTGACAGCAGCGAGCCCGATCTATCAGTTGCAAGCCGACTCGCCTGCTACCCTACTTTTTTATGGGGGGAATGATCCGTTGGTTCCCAGTTCGCAAGGAATGCGCCTTAGGGACAGGTTGTCGGAGCTTGAAGTAGCACACGAATTTCATTTTTATCCCAATGAAGGCCATGGCTGGCTGGGATTGAATTTGCTGAATAGTATGATTAAGCTGAAAGCATTTATAGACAAAAAGCTCCCAAATATACCTTAAAATAGGGCGTTTGATTTGGTTCAGGGATAGTAATTTTTAAGGGGCTGAAAGAATTCAGACGGTTTATTTTTGAATTTTTCCGGGATCGGAGAGTCCTATTTTCAAATTCTGGAAAAAGATTTAATCCCCGACGAAATAGTATATTAGTTTTAAATTGATAAATAAAATAGCATATAAACAATAATTTTTAAGCTATTTCATTCTTAAGCAAATTTTGATAGCTTTGTCTTTCTTGTAACAAACGAAGAACGAATGCACTATTTGCTATTTTTGGTCTTACTTTTTGGAATTTCCCTAAAAGCAGAAGCAAAAAAGGATAGTTTAAAAAAAAGAGCATACAATCGGGTACTGAATATTGGCCAGGACTATGGTACAGACAAGAGTAGCCTGGAATTGCCGGCGAGCAGTCGTACGGAGTACTTGAACCGGGACACCACCTGGTTAAAAGTAGGCGGGGCTTTTCGCCTGAACAATATTTACACTCACTACGAGGGAGAAACCTTTCCCTTAGGAACGTTTTTAAGAAATGAATGGACCTGGGACACCTGGAGACTCAATGTGGATGCCTATAGTGAAGGCATTCAACTTTCCTTTGAATACCGATTTTACCCAACCTTTAATACTCATTTTTTAAAATACGGATGGCTAGGGTACCGGTTCAATGAAAAAACCAATCTGAAAATGGGGGTGACCCAAGTTCCATTTGGTCTGTTAACCTATGCTTCCCATAGTTGGTGGTTTCAGCTCCCCTATTACCTGGGCTTGGAAGATGATTATCAGATGGGATTTCATCTTTCCCACCAGACAGAGGGCTGGCGTTTGGATGGAGCCTATTTTTTATTGGCAGAGCCCAGAGGTACCAATGAAGCGACTTTTGGAGCCTTTTCTACCGCCAGGTACTCTTATGATGTGGTACCCATTCCGGGCAATTCCAACATCGAGCGACACCAGGTCAATCTCCGGGCAGTAAAAAACTGGTCGGGGCATGAACTAGGGATTTCCCTGCAGCGCCATGAATTGTACAATCTGCAAACCGGTCATAAGGGATCGAATTTGGCAGCATCGCTACACCATGAGGCGAATTGGGGTAATTGGAATTTGAAAGCAGAGGCGATTTATTATACCTATGACGATGTAAGAAACGATGATGGGGAGGTACTGGATGTGGTCCAAATGGGTGCTTATGGCTTTGGAACGTACGATGTGGCCAATAGCGCGGCACTTTATGTGATTGGATTGGCCTATGACATTCCGCTGGATTGGGGGCCGGTTAGTAACGTCCAGTTGTATAATGATTACACATTGATGGAAAAATTTACTTCGGAACAGAGAGGGCCAGCCTTTGCCTACCGAAAATCCCAGCAAAATGTTTTCGGGGCATTGGTGACCGCCGGTCAGGTATACGCTTATTTTGATGTGGCCATGGGCTATAATCATCCCTGGTTGACCAACACATTTGGTGGAAATGCCCTGGGTACCGGAAGAGGTGTCGATTACAGGCAGCCCATTTCGGATCTAAATCCCACCGCTTCTGATCCAGGTTGGAACACACGTTTGAACATAAATATTGGTTATTATTTCTAAATAAAAGATTTTATGAAAAATAAATACTTCGACATTCATGCGCCGGTATTTTGGCCTTCGGTAGCTTTGATCATCTTGTTTATAACGGTCACGCTTTGGGTGGGAGAACCCATGGAATTGGTCTTTGCCTCCAGTAAGACCTTTATTACAGATAAGACAGGCTGGATTTTTATTATCGCAGTAAATGCCTTTATAGTATTCTGTTTTTACCTCGGATTTAGCAAGTTTGGATCCATTCGTCTGGGAGGCAAGGAAGCCCAACCGGAATTTTCTACAGGAGCCTGGTTTGCCATGCTTTTCAGTGCCGGGATGGGTATTGGGCTTTTATTTTGGGGGGTAGCTGAGCCGGTTTACCATTACGCCATTCCGCCCTATGGGGAAGCTTATTCACTGGAAGCCGCCAAAAGGGCAATGAATCTCTCTTTCTTACATTGGGGTTTCCATGCATGGGCCATTTATGCCGTGGTGGGCCTATCGCTTGCCTTCTTTGCTTATAATCGAAAGTTACCTCTTACCATTCGCTCCGTATTTTACCCCTTGTTGGGAGAAAGGATGAACGGATGGATGGGCAATGTTATTGATGTTTTGGCCGTACTGGCCACGCTTTTTGGTCTGGCTACTTCGCTGGGACTGGGCGTGCAACAGATTAGCGGTGGCTTATTTTACCTTTTCGATATTCCCAATACCATTACTACCCAGGTGTTGCTGATCGCAGGAATTACCCTGGTTGCTACCATTTCGGTGGTTTCGGGTATCGACAAAGGAGTAAAATTTCTTAGTCAGTGGAACGTCCGTATAGCAGCGATTTTATTGATTTTCGTTTTGATTGTGGGCCCTACGCTGTTTGTTTTTCGTTCTTTTGTCCAGAATATGGGAAATTATTTGGGAAGTATTTTGGAAGTATCTACCTGGACGGAAGCCTACAGGGATAATGGCTGGCAAGGGGATTGGACCGTGTTTTACTGGGCCTGGTGGATTTCCTGGTCTCCTTTTGTTGGCATGTTTATCGCCCGGGTTTCCCGTGGTCGGACGATTCGGGAATTTATTTTTGGGGTATTGCTGGTTCCTTCCATATTGACCTTCCTATGGCTTACAGCTATGGGGGGCACGGCGATTTTTCTGGACATGCAGGAACAAGTGCTTTCGGGGAGTCATATCTTAGCGGAAACCATTACGGGTGATGTTTCGATCGCCATGTTCGTTTTTCTTGAAAATTTCCCGTTTAGCGGGATCGGTTCTGTAATTGGTATTTTGCTGGTGACCAGTTTTTTCGTTACCTCTTCTGATTCTGGATCCTTGGTGATAGACAGCATTACTGCGGGAGGTAAACTGGATGCTCCGGTCGGACAGCGAATTTTCTGGGCTACGACTGAGGGAACGGTGGCTGCGGTATTGCTTATTGGAGGCGGGCTGACGGCCCTTCAAACTGCCGCGATCACTACGGGTTTACCGTTTCTGGTGATATTGGTGATCATGTGTTATTCGTTACAGAAGGGATTGAGTCAGGAATATGCCCGTCTCAGCCAATATGATAAGGATTTGGATCGTAAGTCTTACGAAAAAAGGTTATCGGATGTGATTATGAAGAAACTGGAAAAAGAAAAGAAATCATGAAAAAATTAAAAAAAATAGGGTTGTTTATTGACCTGTCGGATCTGGATGAACTGCTTTTGCGATACATCCAGCAACTGGATGAAAAATTTGATTTTGAGCAGCTGACCCTGATTCATTTTGTCGCTCTGGAGGAAATCTCCAAGGAAATAGGGGATATGCTGCCTTATTTGGATAAATCACTGGATGAAATCCTGGAAGAGGAGGCCCTGGAAAAAGTAGAGGCCGTATTCAACGAAAGGAAAAGCAGCATCAACGTCAAAGTATATTCCGGGGGACAACTGGATCAGCTGGTGGAATGGGTAGATGCCCAGAAATACGACCTGGTGTTATTGGGAAAAAAATCGGTACATGGCGGAACAGGTATATTTAGCAGTAAGGTGGTTCGGCTAACTTCCTCCAATACGCTTTTTATTCCGGAAACTTCCAAGGCTTCCATTCAAAAAATTGTGTTGCCTCTTGATTTCTCAGATTATTCTGAAAGCTTGGCTGAAATGGTAAAATCCTTGTCTCAGCATACGGGAGCAGTCGTATTGCCAATGCATGTTTTAAAAGTGGGCATGCAGTATTTTCCTTATATTCGTAAACCTTCTGAATTTCAGGAGGCCCTCGAAAAGAAGGCCATTTCAAATTACGCGAAACTTAAGAAGAAAACCGGGTTAGCCGAAGATTTGGAAATAATCAAAGGCCAGGACGTGCCGGTGAGCAGGAGTATTTATGACTATGCCATACGGAAAGGGGCTGACCTGATCGTTTTGGGAAATAAAGGAAAAACAGATGACGATACCCTGTTGATTGGATCTGTGGCCGAACGTTTAATTGCCTCGGATAAGCATTTGCCGATTTTGATTGTTAAATAAAAGTACGGTTTGCAGAATAGTTTTATAATTTTGTATCGCAATTGAATTTTCACTTTCAAATGGACTTATGCAAGCCGATATAAAAATAGCTGTGCTGATAGATGCAGACAATGTTCCTTCCAATCAGGTAAAAGAGATGATGGAAGAAGTCGCCAAGTATGGTAATCCCACCATCAAACGAATCTATGGGGACTGGACCAAGCCTCAGTTGGGGAAGTGGAAGAATGTATTGCTTGAAAACGCCATCAATCCCATCCAGCAATATGGCTATACCTCCGGCAAAAACGCCACCGATTCGGCCATGATCATAGATGCCATGGATATCCTCTACACCTCAAGAGTGGATGGGTTTTGTTTGGTTTCTAGTGACAGTGATTTTACCAAGTTGGCCACCAGACTCAGAGAGGCAGGGTTAATGGTGATCGGGATGGGGGAGAAGAAAACGCCCGATCCGTTTATTGTCGCCTGCGATAAATTCATTTACCTGGAAATATTACAAAAAGATGGGGACGGTCCGGAAGACAATAAGGAAAGAACCAAAACCAGGCCCCAGGTCGACAAAATCAATCCAAAGCTTATCCGACTAATTTCCTCTACCATTTCAGATTTGGCCGATGATGATGGGTGGGCATTTATGGGAGACGTGGGCAATCTGCTGCAGAAAAAACAACCCAATTTTGATTCCAGAAATTATGGTTTCCAGAAGTTAACACCCCTGATTGGGTCCATAAACAAATTTGAAGTCGAGCAGCGGGAAAACCAAAAAGGTAAGTACAAACTAATATATGTAAGAAATAAGGTTTAGGTTAATTGTTTGGGTATATTTTGGGGATGGTGAAGTAAAAAGAGGTACCCAGGCCTTCGCGCGATTCCAGCCAGACTTCTCCCCCCAGATTTTCGATGATTTTTTTGACAATGGCCAATCCCATACCGGTTCCCTGATACTTGTCTTTTTGATGAAGCCGCTGGAATAAGACGAATATTTTCTGAAAATAGTCCGGGTGAATACCGATGCCGTTGTCAGTCACCTGGAAAAGCCATTTGCTCCCTTGATCTTGGCTGCTTAGGTGAATTTTGGGAGGGACATCCTTTTTGGAGTATTTGAGTGCGTTGCCCAGGAGGTTTTGAATCACAAGCGAAAGAAAGCTGGAGTGGCTGGTTATTTTGGGTAGCGGCCCATGAGTAACTTCCGCGTTTAGGGTCTCAATTTCCTCCGCCAGGGTGATTTTGGCCTCCTCCCACAAAACGCTCATATCCACTTCATGAGCGGGGTCCTGAATGGTCTGGATACGGGAGTATTTCAGGAGGTCCAGAATCAATTGCCTCATGCGATTGGCACCATCCACTGCGTGCATGATATACGATTTCCCCTTTTCGTCGATCAGGTTTGCGTAGCGCTTTTCTATTAACTGCAAAAACCCGGTCACCATGCGTAAAGGCTCTTGCAGGTCGTGGGAAGCCACGTAAGTGAAGTGTTCCAGTTCTTCGTTTTTCGATTCTACTTCCGCAAGGGATCGCTTTAAGGCATCTTTTTGCCGCTCTAGCGCTTTCTGGAGGGAATACTGCTCTTCCAAACTTGTCTGAAGCCCCTTGAAAAGGATGGGAATCAGTACGATAAAAACGACGTTCAAGAAAATCAGGTTGGCGGATATAGCGACCCAGGTTTTTATATCTACCGAAGCAGCGTACTGTGATTGAAAGGGGTTACCCTCCTGTATTAGCCATCCAAAAATCAGGCAACTGGCTAAATTTAAATACAAACTTATCCAGCGGCTTTTTCCAGGTAAAACCAGGATCATGAAAACCGAAATGGCAAGTAGGTACAGCAGGCCCGGTCCGAAATTCCCTAAATAGTAGATCAATACAATCCCGATACCGTAGGTGATGCCTATAAAAAGCCATTTTCGGATGATAAGCCGAATACCCGGAAGGTGGGTTATAAGCAGTAGCCCAGCAATGGCAATTCCGTCGGCTACAATTAAACCGTTAAGTGAAGTAATGTAGGAAAGGTATATTCCGGGTATCAACGTGATCAGGCACAGGGGAATGATGAAGAGAAGTGTGGTGACAAACAAGTAATCTCTCCAGTAGTTGAGGGGGTCTTTGATTTTGCCGGTTTCCAGACAGGTGCTGAAAACATGATACCGGTATTTTTTCCATGCCCTTTCAACTAAACTTTCATCGACGGAATGCTCCTTTTTCATTGATAATACAGCTGTGTAACAAAACAAAAATAACTAAAAATGACTTTTAGGTAGTTTTCAAAATTAACCAATATTTTTTACAAGTCTTACTTCTTTTAATTATAGGTAAAAGAAGGGTTTTTAATCGGTAACCGCTATTATTTCCGGTGTGTTGGTTGGTGAAGTAGCTGGAGTCATTCAAAAGATGCATCATTTTTGTACCTTTCAATAAAAACAAGGTTTTGAAAAGTAACATTGGAAATACCTCTCTTCTGCTGGCGATCGCCGGGTTTATCGCCCTGGAGGTAGGCATTCATAGCGGTTGGCTGGAGGGAGCTTACTGGCGTATTTTAGCTACGGGGTTTGAAGCAGGAACCATCGGAGGGTTGGCTGACTGGTTTGCTGTTAGCGCACTTTTCTACGAGATCCCCATCCCATTTGTTCGTAAACATACCAACATCATCGTCAAAAACAGAGAAAAGTTGACCGAAGGAATCGTGGAATTGGTCACGACCAAATGGCTATCACCTGACGTTCTTCGTGAAAAACTGGCAGGCCTATCCATAGCCGACTCCCTGCTTCGATCTATGGAGGAAAAAGCGCAGGTAGAAAAGTGGTTGAATTTTATACGGTTGGTGCTAGTTCGATTATCAGGGGAGTTAAACCACCCGAAGCTTCCGGTTTTTTTGCAAAAAGTGCTTAAAGACCGGGTGCAGCAAGTGGATATTGCCGGGCCTTTGGGACGTTGGCTACAGGCGACGATCAGAGAAAAAAAGCATCACGACCTGGTCCAAATGGGACTGGATCAATTTTCCCTATCCATTCAGGAGCCGGACACCCGGCAATTGGTGCTTCAAAAATTACACGCTGCCCTCAAGCAATACGCAGAAAAGGATTGGGTGAAAAAATCGGCCGTTTGGCTGGGACAAAAAACCGGCGGAATAGATCCCGAAGTGCTTACCGATCGGATTCTAGATTTGGCACTGCTCCTGCTGGAAGAAGTAAAAAACGACCCCTCCCATCCGCTACGGGAAAAACTGGACCAGTACCTGTTGGAATTTGCCGACAATCTGGAGAATGGGGAAGAAAAAACCCTTGCTTATTTGGAAAGGTTGAAACAAAGCTGGGTACTGAATGAACAAACCAAAGCCATGATCCAGCAAGTGCTGGACCGGTTGAAAGACGGGATGCAGGCCCAACTGCAGCACACCGATACCATCTTAATGCGGCTTATTCATCGACAATTGACTCGCTTACTAGATGACCTGCGCCAGGACCAGGAGGGAAGGGCTCAATTGGATGAGTGGATCAGGGCCACGGTGACGCAACTGGTCAACCGGTACCATCATGAACTGGGAAATATGGTTCGTAGCAGCCTGGGTAAATTGGATGACAAAGGCATCATGCTTCAGATTAAGCATAAGGTCGGAAATGACTTGCAATACATTCGGTTAAATGGGGCAGTTGTGGGAGGCTTGGTTGGCATAGCCATAGCCCTGATTCGTTGGTTTCTACTATAAATTATTATGGAATGGATCAAGCAAGATGCAGCGATTGAGTAGCCCCCTGACTTGTCTGAAGGGGATTTCAGGGCAGGTATTTTAATGCTTGCCAAAAAGCCCTATTTTTATTAGCTTCATGGGGTGATTTTTATACCCCTACAATATCCGGATTATGAGTCAGATCATTGCAAAAATTTTGGAAGTGCCCCCGCCGGTCGTTCGAGAGGAAATTCGTGAGTTAAACGAGATGCTGGATCATGAGCTTCCCTTCAAAAAACTAGATCACAATATATTGATAGCTACCTGGAATATCCGGACTTTTGGCGGGTTAACGGAAAAATGGGAAGCCGGAGATAGTGATTCTCCCAAACGGGACCTTCATTCCCTTTTGGCCATCGCTCAAATTATTTCCAGATTTGATATTATTGCGGTGCAAGAACTCAAAGGAAATCTTAAGGCCTTCCGTCACATGTTGAAGCTATTGGGAAATAACTGGAGTTTTATCCTTACAGATGTTTCCGGAGGCGACCTCGGTAACGATGAAAGGCTCGCTTTTTTATTTGATACCCGCAAAGTGAAACTTTCGGGGTTGGCATGTGAATTGGTGGTTCCCAATGAAAAAATTGAGGCAATCAAACCAGGTGCTTTTTCCCGGCAATTTGCCCGAACACCCTATGCCGTGGGGTTCAGAGTGGAAGATAAAACCTTTGTACTAGTGAGCATGCACGTATTGTATGGAAAATCGCCGACCGACCGGGAGGGTGAATTGAAGGCAATAGCAGCGTGGTTGAAAGATTGGGCAAGTGATATGCGGTCATTTGACCAAAGCCTGGTACTATTAGGTGATTTCAATATTGATCGAAAAGGAGACCCGCGATATGAAGCCTTTGTTTCTACCGGGCTTACGGTCCCGGAGGACTTGTGGCATATTCGCCGAACATTGATAGACAATTCGACTAAATTTTACACCCAAATTGCCTGGTTTGAAAATCACCTTCGGATTCCGCAACTTTCCATTAAATACCTGAACGGAGGGGTATTTGATTTTGGACCTCATTTGTTAAAAGGCAGGAATTTATCTCCTTTCCAGATGTCCTGGAGAATTTCAGATCATTTGCCACTTTGGGCGGAGTTTTCGACCAAAAGCTGAATTTTTGATAAGTTTCGATATCTTTACATAGAACTAACATTTTTAATTTATGTATTTTAGGTATTTCATTTTAGGTATTGTATTCCTGTGCATGGCATGTGGACAGAGGCCTCCGAAGGAGCCGGTTTCGCTTAAAATAAACCACCTTCAATTAATTGGAAGTCATAACAGCTATAAACTACCGATACCGCCCAAAATTATGGAGGCGATTGAATCGAACGACCCGGATCTGGCCGCCAGCCTGGACTACAGTCATCCATCGGTTTGGGAGCAATTGTCCATGGGATTACGATTACTGGAACTGGATGTTTACCGGGATCCGGAGGGCGGTCGGTTTAGTGAGCCATTAGGTCAGGCATACATGGAGGAGGAGGTATTGGATTCAGCCAGGAAAGCTGCTTTTGAGCAACCGGGTTTTAAAGTATTTCATGTTCAAGACATTGATTTTAGAAGCCATTATCCCCTATTGGAGGATTATCTGACGGAATTGAAAACCTGGTCCTCCTTGTACCCCGATCATTTACCGGTTTTTATAACGGTCAATGCCAAAGATGCCAATTATCCAGAACGGCGAATGACAGCGGCGCTGCCCTTTGGAAATAATGCGTTTCTTGAACTGGACGAATTGATTCTGCAGGTATTGGGGGAGGAGAAGTTGATCAGCCCAAAGGAAATTATCGGTCCCCATGTCGATCTGAAAACAGCCATTTCAGAATCAGGCTGGCCCGATATTCAGGACTTGAGGGGTAAATTCATTTGGATTTTGGATGAAAAGAGAGAGAAGTTAGATGCTTATTTGTCCCGGAAAGAAGGAAGCAGGGAGCCGCTTTTTTTCGTTAACGTTCCTGAAACACATCCCATGTCTGGAATTCATATTCTCAATGATCCCATCGGACAGCAAGATGCAATAAAAGCGTTGGTTGAAAAAGGATATTTGGTTAGAACCAGGGCAGATGCTGAGACCCGGGAGGCCAGGGCCAATGATAGGAATCGGATGGAAGCCGCTTTTGGGAGTGGGGCTCAGCTAATCAGCACGGATTACTATCGGCCAGATCCCCGTTTTGAGGGAAGCTACCAGGTAGTATTTCCCGATAACTCGTACCAACGGATAAACCCATTTTTCTCCATGGATGAAATGCCGGCAGAGGTATTGGAGGAACCTATTGACCGGGTCATAGCACTGAGTCCGCAGACCTTTCAGTATGCCTCCCAGCGTGAAAAGCCGCTGTTGTTGGATGTGCGTACGCAGGCAGAAGTGGATGAAGGTATGATTGCGGGGGCTAAGCACATCGATTTTATGCAGGCCGACTTTTCCCAGAGGATAGAAAAACTGGAAAAAGGGCAGCCCGTTTTTGTCTATTGCAAGGTTGGAGGTAGAAGTGCCAAGGCGGCCGCACAGATGAGGGAAATGGGGTTTGAAAAGGTATATCATCTAGATGGCGGACTTGATGACTGGAAATCTTTGGGCCTCCCGGTATCCCATTAACCTGGTATTGGATAAAATCAATAGTTAATTTTGAAAAATCGGTATGAAACTAAACATAGTTAAAGAGGATCCCTGGTTAGAAGATTACAAGGAGGAGATTTATCAGCGATGGATCCGGTTTCAGTTGGCCAAAGAGGAATTGGTAAATGTGGAGGGAAGTCTTTCTGAATTTGCCAGCGGCCACCTGTATTTTGGAATCAACTTTGATACGCGACGACATGGTTGGGTGTACCGGGAATGGGCACCGGAGGCTGACGCACTTTTCCTAACGGGGGACTTTAATGGCTGGGATCGGAATGCACATCCTCTGGAAAGAAATCAATGGGGCGTATGGGAGTTATTTTTACCTTTTGAATCCTACAAAGAGAAGCTTGTTCATAAAAGCCTGGTAAAGGTTCATGTGAAAGGAGGAGGCAAGTCCAGAGACCGGATTCCAGCCTATATCCGAAGGGTAGTTCAGGATGAACAGACCAAAGATTTTTCCGGACAACTTTGGTTTCCGGATTCTCCTTTTGTATGGACGGACGGTGAATTTTCCCCGGCATACAATCAAGAGGGGCCGCTTATTTACGAATGTCACGTAGGGATGGGGCAAGAGAAGGAAGGCGTGGGTACCTATCGAGAGTTTGCCGATGCCATATTACCAAAAGTAAAAAAGCTGGGATACAATGCCATTCAGCTGATGGCAATCATGGAGCATCCTTATTACGGATCTTTCGGGTACCATGTTTCCAATTTTTTCTGCCCTTCCAGCCGGTTCGGAACCCCTGAAGATTTAAAATACCTGGTCAATACCGCCCACAAGCTGGGTATTGCGGTAATCATGGATGTGGTTCACTCCCATGCAGTCCAAAATGTATCAGAAGGTTTAAACGAATTTGACGGTTCGGATCATCAGTATTTCCATGCAGGTCCAAGGGGATACCATGACGTTTGGGACTCGAAATTATTTGACTATGGTAAGTGGGAAGTGAAACGATTTTTGTTGTCTAGTTTAAAATATTGGCTGCAGGAATTTCATTTTGACGGGTTTCGATTTGACGGGGTTACCTCCATGCTCTACTTTCATCACGGACTGATTACCTTCGATCATTTCGAAAAATACTTTCACAAGGATGTAGATTGGGATGCCATTATTTACCTGCAGCTGGCCAACGCCTTAATAAAGGAAGTCAAAGGCAGTGCCATTTCCATTGCTGAAGAGGTGAGCGGAATGCCCGGTGTATGCCGTCAGCCGGAAGAGGGAGGCATTGGTTTTGATTATCGGATGGCCATGGGCATTCCTGATTTTTACATCCGAATGCTTAAGGAAAAAAGAGACGAAGACTGGGATATTCTGGAATTCTGGAAGGAGCTCAGTGATCGCAGGTATCGGGAAAAAACGATCGCCTATGCCGAATCACATGATCAGGCACTGGTAGGTGATAAATCGATCGCCTTTTGGCTCATGGACAAGGAAATGTATTTTCACATGCAGGTCGATGATAAAAATATCGTTATTGACCGGGGGATGGCCTTGCACAAGCTTTTTCGCTTATTCACCAGCAGCCTGGGAGGAGAAGGTTACCTTAATTTTATGGGCAATGAATTTGGCCATCCTGAATGGATCGATTTCCCCAGGGAAGGAAATAACTGGAGTTACCAGTATGCCCGTAGGCAATGGAGCCTGGCGGAAGACCCCAAACTCAGGTATTCGTTTTTGCTTCAATGGGACAAAGCCATGATTCAGCTAATCAAAGCAAACAAGGTTTTGTTGGCACCGTTTGCAGAACAATTGCATGCAGATCCTAAAAATAAGGTGTTGATTTTCCAGCGGGGGGAATTGGTTTTTGCTTTTTCGTTTCATCCGGAAGCATCCATTCCGGATTATCAATTCCGGGCTCCGGCGATGGGACAGTATCAATTGATGCTCAATTCCGACGACCAGGAATTTGGTGGGTTTGGTAGGATTGATTCTTCCAAGGCCTATTTCACCAATCAAAACCAGCAATTGAGCATCTATATGACCAACCGAACGGCTCTGGTCTTTAAACGAGTTGATTGAAAACATCCAATTATTATTTGGATGAAATCCATAAAAACCGGAAATTAAGAAATAAGCATTGGTGTTTCTTCTTATTTGCTTAATATTACGGTTAAATCGTTGAATATTAGCCAATGGCCATGAACGTCGTGATTGCAGGTGCAGGAGATATGGGATATCACTTAGCCGAACAGCTTAGCTATGAAAATAAGAATATTATTCTGATAGATCTTGACAAAGATGTTTTAGACAATATAGGCTCCCGACTGGATGTAATGACGGTAGAGGGAGATTCCGCCTCTATTGAAATATTGAAGAAAGCCAATATTCACAATGCGGAGCTCATGCTGGCAGTTACTACCTCCGAGAAAACGAATATATGTGCAGCCGTGCTGGCCAAACAACTAGGAGCCAAAAAAGTGATCGCCAGGGTTCGGAATCACGATTACCTCTACCCGGAAAACAAAGTTTACTTTGAGAATCTGGGAATTGATTCCATTATTTCACCCTCCATGCTTTGTAGTAAGGAGATTTCACGCCTCATGAAACGATCTACCTTTTCGGATGTGATCGAATTTGAAGGCGGGAAATTAAGTGTGGTGGGAATAACCCTGGAATACGATTCTCCCCTGGTAAACAAAAGGCTTTCGGATGCCACCACCGATCCTATTTTTGAAGATATTCGGATCATCGCTATCGTCCGGGATCACCGGACCATCATTCCAAGAGGAGATACCTATATCCGAAATAACGACCATGTTTTTTTTATCTCCAATAACAAGTCCGTAGATACCGTCAAAAATCTGGTACGGCACAAAGAGAAGGAAATCCATAGTGTCATGTTAATCGGTGGAGATGATTTGGCCTACTCTACTGCGAAAGAGTTGGAAAACGAATACGGCGTCACCCTCGTGCACAATGAAAAAGAGCGTTGTAAATGGCTGGCGGAGCGGCTGGATTCCACCTTGGTCATCCATGGAGATTATAAGAATATCAACCTGCTCATAGAGGAAGGACTGGAAACGACGGATAGTTTTTTGGCGCTAACAAGTAGTTCGGAGACCAATATCATCACCAGTCTCAGTGCAAAAAACCATGGTGTCTATAAAACCATCGCCCATGTGGATACCAGGGAGTACATTCACATTTCCCACAGTATTGGCGTGGATTCCCTGATAAATAAAAAGCTGGTAGCTGCCAATCACGTGAGTCGATACCTGACCAAAGGAAAGGTGGAAGCCGTCTCAGGTATCCATGGAGTAGAAGCGGAATTTGTACAATACCTGGTAACCAAAAATAACCGGCTGACTAAGAAAAATCTAAAAGCCCTGCATTTTCCAAATTCGGCCATAGTTGCCGGAGTTATCCGGGGTGAGGATGTGTATATACCTGATGGAGAATTCCAGCTAAAGTTAAACGACAAAGCCATCGTTTTGGCGCTACCGGAGGCCAAACCCGTCCTGGAAAAACTATTTAACTAATCATGATTCACTACAAGGCCATTTTGAAAGTAATGGGAGGGCTGATGATGCTTCTGGGTGTCCTGATGTTTCCCAGCATTGCCTTTTCATATTATTACCAAAGTGGTGATGAGATTACCTTGATTGGTTCGGCTTTGATATGTCTGGCAGTAGGCGGTACTTTTTTTTACTCTTTTGCCAATCAGGACCAAAACATCCGCAAACGGGAAGGGTACATGATCGTAGCGATGAGCTGGATAATCATGTCGGTTTTTGGGATGATGCCCTATATTTTTAGCGGAAGTATTCCGGTGGTTACCGATGCCATTTTTGAAACCGTGTCCGGTTTTACCACCACCGGTGCCTCCATCCTTACCGATATAGAGCGTCTCCCCGCAGGAATATTGCTTTGGAGAAGCATGACCCAATGGATAGGAGGCTTAGGGATTATTGTATTGACGGTTGCCATCTTTCCACTCTTGGGTATCGGGGGGATTGAGCTATTTGTAGCAGAATCTCCGGGACCGACCTCAGATAAGGTGCATCCTCGAATTCGGGAAACCGCCAAACGCCTTTGGTTCATTTATGTAGGATTGACCATTGTGTTAGTAGCCCTGTATTACCTGGAAGGCATGAGCTTTTTCGATGCCATGAATCATTCCCTAACCACCATGTCTACGGGTGGATTTTCGACCAAAAACGCCAGCATGGCCTATTTTGAAAGTCCACTTATACAGTACACAGCTATTCTATTTATGTTTCTGGCAGGGACCAATTTCACCCTGCTTTATTTCGCCTTCAAAGGCAGGTTTAGCAGGATTTGGGCAAGTGATGAATTCAGAGCCTACTTGATCTCGTTGAGCCTATTGGTTGTTGGCATCGCCGCTGCCATTTATTACCTGGTGCCGGGAAATATAGAGAAAATATTTCGGGATGCCATGTTTCAGGTGGTTTCCTTAATAACCACAACAGGTTATGTGACAGCAGATTATACCTCCTACAGTGATGGCCTGACGATTATCTTCTTTATGATGCTGTTTATGGGAGCCTGTGCCGGATCCACCAGCGGAAGCATTAAATTTATTCGCCACCTGACATTTGTAAAAAATTCTACCCTTGAGTTCAAACGGATTGTCCACCCCCGTGCCGTGGTTCCCCTGAAGATTAACGGCGAGCGCGTTACCGGTAAAATCATTACCCACATTATGAATTTTCTGCTCCTGTACCTGATGATTTTTGTGTTGGGATCAATCGTAATGTCCATTGCCGGATACGATATGATTACTTCCTTTGGCGCTGTAGCGACTTCCCTGGGCAATGTCGGGCCGGGAATAGGCAGGGTGGGCCCCGTAGATAATTTTGCCTTTCTCTCCCCATTTGCGAAATTATTTCTCAGCTTTTTAATGTTATTGGGGAGACTGGAATTATTTACCATATTGGTCTTATTTTCGCCTTATTTCTGGCGTGCCAACTAAATTTATATTCTACCTATGAAGCCTATTGTCATCGCTGTTTTTACTGCCCGGGAATGGGGCTTTAAGGGGAATCCAGCAGCTGTACTGCTTTCCAAAAGCTGGCTTTCCGATGAAGAAATGCAGGGTCAAGCCCGAAAAATTGGGATGCCCGCTACCTCCTTTATAGTTAAAGATAAAGAGGGGAATTTCCGGGTTCGCTGGTTTGCCCCCGACGAGGAAATCGGACTTTGTGGCCATGGAGCTGCCGCTGCGGGTATTTTCTTGGCGAACGAAACGGGTCAAGAAAAAGTAAACTTGCAGTATGATGGCGGTAACATAGGCGTGGAATTAAAGGGAAATACTTTTTTTATGACCTTGGAGGGGATTCCTTTGAAAAAAAGAATGGAAGTGCCACAGCCAATAAAAGATGGATTGAGTATACCCATTTTGGAAATGTACGAAACAGAAAACAAACACCTGATCGTAACCGATTCCGAAGCCTCAGTGGCTCAAATGAAGCCAGATTTTGCCCGATTGCGCCAGTCTTCTATTTTTGGTTACGCGGTGACAGGGCCGGGAGATCGGGTTGATTTTGTAAGTCGCACCCTGGTGCCTCATGTGCAGCAATTAGAGGATCATGCCACCGGATCTTCCCACGCAATCCTGGTTCCTTACTGGGCCGCCAAACTGGCAAAAAGCCGGATGGAATCCTATCAGCTAAGTCCCAGGGGAGGCCGATTTTATAGCGAATGGAAAGAAGGTAAGGTGGTGCTTTCGGGAAATTTCGAAAAGGAATAGGGATTTAATGACAGGATGTCAGTATGAAGACTTTCGTTTTGACTATTTAAATATTGGATGGGAATATTTCAATTAAATCTTAATTTCCTGGTTTTTCCATAGAATTTTTTTTCGCTGGTATAATTATTGCTTTTTTATTTTGCAACGTTTTTTAAATCAACGAGAAACAAAATATATAAAGCATGGAATACCGGAAGGTTCTCATCAAATATGGTGGGAATGCAATGATAAATGAGGAGTTGAAACTTGCAATCGCCCAAAAAATTAAATCCCTGCAAGATCATGGTAGCCAGGTGATTCTGGTCCATGGCGGTGGCCCATTTATTAACAAATCCCTTGAAGAGGCAGGCATAAAAACTCAATTTTTTGACGGTCACAGGCATACCAGCCAGGAGGCACTTCGCTGTATCGAAAAAACCCTGAAAGGAGAAGTAAACAGTTCCCTCGTTAACCTGCTTAACAAACAGGGGCTAAAAGCCGTGGGACTGTCCGGAAAGGACGGTCAATTAGCCATCGCTCAAAAAAGGTGGCATCAGGGCAAAAATGAGAAGGGCGAAGCAACCCGACTGGACCTGGGGCAGGTAGGCGATGTAAAAGTAGTCAACTCAAAATTGCCCGAATTACTTCTTGAAAATGGTTTTACACCCGTTGTCACGTGCATCGCATCGGATGAGAATGGCAATGACTTCAATATTAATGGGGACGTATTTGCAGGTAAAATTGCTGCCGCTCTGAAAGTAGATGCTTATATTGTGCTTACGGATGTGGATGGGCTGTATTTGGATTTTCCAGATCCAGCTTCCATTTTAAAAGAAGTGAAGGTAAAGGAGATGGGTAGTTATTTTGGTACTGTCATTAAAGGGGGGATGATTCCCAAAATCGAATCCTGCCTGGCCGCCGTAGACGCGGGAGTTAGGAAAGCTGTGATTCTAAACGGCACCCGTCCAGATCAGATTTCAGATTACATCATCAATCATCAATCGATAGGAACAACTATAACTCAATAAACATGCAAATTTCAAACGAATATTTATATGAGGAGGACAAAAAATATTATTTACCCACCTTCAAGCGCTTTCCTCTTGCCCTGATTAAAGGTAAAGGAAGTAGGGTATGGGATGCAGATGGAAAAGAATACATAGACATGTTGGCTGGAATAGCTGTAAATAATGTCGGTCACTGCCATCCAAAAGTCGTGAAAGCCATTCAGGATCAGGCAGCTGAATTAATTCACATATCCAATTTTTTTGTTAGCCCGCCACAGGTGGCATTAAGTAAGCTTCTAGTGGATCTTAGCCGTCTGGAGCACGTCTTTTTGAGTAATAGTGGTGCTGAATCGGTAGAGGGTGCTATAAAAGTAGCGCGAAAATACGCATCCAAACAGGGACGGGGAGGAGCTATCATCTCCATGAAAAATTCCTTCCATGGCAGAACGCTGGCAACCATTGCTACGGGGCAGAAAAAGTACCAAAAAGGATTCGCTCCTATACCGACCGGGTTTGTCCAGGTCGACTTCAATGATATTCAGGCACTTCAGGCCGCCATTACAACGGACACCGCAGCCGTTATCCTCGAACCCGTACAGGGAGAAGGTGGTATCGTCCCCGCTCAAAAAGAATACTTGCAGGCGGTCAGAAAACTTTGCGATGAAAATGACGTGTTGCTGATTTTCGATGAGATTCAATGTGGAATCGGCAGGACCGGACACTTTTTTGCAAAAGACCATTACGGGGTGCAGCCGGATATAATGACCCTTGCAAAAGGGTTAGGTGGAGGAACCCCCATAGGTGCTTTTCTATGCAATAAAAAAGTGGGCGATGCCATCGATTTTGGGGACCATGGAACAACCTTCGGTGGAAACCCCCTGACTTCTGCTGCGGCCCTGGCAACGATCAAAGCCATCATGGAGGAAAACCTGATCCAGGCAGCTCGTGAAAAAGGCAATTGGCTAATGGGAATCATCCGATCCTGGGCAAAAGAGCACCCCATGATCCGGGAAGTTCGCGGGCTGGGATTAATGATCGGGGTTCAATTGGATCGCCCGGCGGCACCCCTGGTAAAAGCCCTTATGGACGAAGGAGTCATTGCAAATGCCACTGCCGAATCGGTATTGCGTTTGGTCCCTCCTTTAAATATTCCCGAGGAAGACTTGGTAAAGGTCCTGGATAAATTAAAAGCCATCATCAGTTCGATCGAAAAAAATGAACAATAAAAACTATCAAATAGGCATTGTCGGTGCTTCGGGTTATACCGGATCCGAGCTTGCCCGGATTCTAATTAACCACCCTCAAACGAATATTGCTTCGATTACCTCCGAATCTCACAAAGGAAAGCAATTTTCAGACTTACACGGGCAATTTTCAGGCATCGTGGATCAGGAGCTCGTAAGTGCAGAGGAGTTGGACGTAAAAGGGTTGGATGTATTGTTTTTAGCACTTCCCCACGGGGTTTCCATGGAATTTGTTAAACGGTGGAAGGATTCCGGGATCAAGATCATCGATTTGTCCGGAGACTTCAGGCTTTCCAGTCCGGAAACATACGAAGAGTGGTATAAAAAGGACCATACCTTTCCGGAAGGCTTTGATGCGGCGGTTTATGGAATGCCTGAGCTACATGCAGCGACCATTAAAAAGGCCCGATTGGTAGCCAATCCCGGATGCTACCCCACCGCTTCCATACTAAGTCTGGCGCCACTATTTCACTCCGGGTTAGGGATCGATCCCAATGGAGCCATTATCGATGCAAAATCTGGTATCACAGGTGCGGGAGTTAAAGCCAGTAATACCACTCATTTTTCGAATGTGAATGATAATTTCAAGGCCTATGGTATTGGGAGTCACCGACACACCGTTGAAATTCAGGAACAGCTTTCGTTTTTAGTGAAAAAATCGGTTAATTTACAATTTACCCCCCATTTATTACCCGTGGACAGGGGGATATTAGCAACCTCTTACCTGGCATTGGATGCGGGAATGACTCAGAAGAAACTGGATGCGATGTATCTGGACTTTTACCGGGACAAGCCTTTCGTCCGAATCAGAAAGGAGGCTCCTTCCATTAAAGATGTACGGGGTAGTAATTATGCGGATATATTTCCATTTTGGGATGCCAGAACAAACCGGGCCATCATTATTTCCGCCATTGATAACCTGGTAAAGGGTGCTGCCGGACAAGCGGTTCACAACATGAACCTGATGTTGGGATTGGAAGAATCCATGGGCTTGCACCAGGTACCCATGCAACCATAAACGAAAAGTTGATATGATCAAAAATATTACCAGTGTAAAAGGAATTAAATGCTGGGGGGCACATTCCGGCATTAAATCCATGCGTAGGGATCTCGCCATTATCTATTCGGAGGTACCCGCTGCGGCCGCTGCTACCCTTACTCAAAATAAGGTTCAGGCAGAGCCGATTAAGGTTACAAAAAGAAATCTTAAAAATAACAGGGCTCAGGTAATCGTCTGCAATGCCGGAAATGCCAATGCCTGCACCGGAGAACAAGGAAGACGAGGGGCAGAAGCCATGGCATCCACCATTGCTGAGGCCCTATCCATTTCCCCAGATGATGTGATTGTGGCATCTACGGGGCTAATTGGCGAGCCTTTTCCGACAGAAGATGTAATCGAGGGAATTAAAACCACTGTTCCCAAATTATCCGATGATGGCAAAGCAGGCTCCTTTTTAGCCAATGCCATTTTGACCACGGATACCTTTGCCAAAGAAGGATTTGTGGATTTTGAATGGGAAGGTAAAACCATTGCCATCGGCGGTGTAGCCAAGGGATCGGGGATGATCCACCCAAATATGGCGACCATGCTTTGTTTTCTGGCTTCGGATATTGACATTGAGGAAAAACTGCTGCAAAAGACCCTTAAATACTGCGTGGATCGCTCGTTTAATATGATTACCGTGGATGGGGATACCTCTACCAACGATATGGTCGCTATCCTGGCCAACGGGATGGCAGGTAATAAAAAGGTTACAAGCGAAGATGATCCGCTTTTTCTAAAATTCAAAGACAAACTTCAGGAGCTATTAATTCACCTGGCGAAATTGATCGTCTCGGATGGAGAAGGAGCTTCCAAATTTGTAGAATACAAAGTATCCAAAGCAATTTCAGAAAACGTAGCCATGAAATTGGTGCGGGCCATTTCTGATTCAACGCTTGTAAAAACAGCCATGTTTGGTCGCGATCCCAATTGGGGAAGAATCATCGCCGCCTGCGGAAATGCGGGCATTAACTTTAATTATAAGAAAGCTAATTTATACCTGGGAGATGCGAATAATCAAGTGTTGGTGTTGCAACGAGGTACGCCCACGGAATTCGACAAGAACTACATGAAAAAGCTACTTCGTGAATCACATATTAAAATTAATGTGGAACTCAATACTGGAAAACAAGAGGCAACCGGCTGGGGCTCTGATCTCACGACCGATTATGTGATGTTTAATTCGGTATACACGACCTGATATCATTTTTTTTCGAAAAAGGCCGGGGGAGAAAGGAAACAACTATTTCCAACTCCCCCGGCCTTTTTTTGTGACCGAGGTGGACCTACCTACCCGTCAGAATGTAAGCGGCCCGAATCCCCAGTATTCCTAAATGAAAGGGAGAAGGACCGGCATGTTGGTAACGTAGACTGAGTTCCAAACTTTCCATGGCATATCCCAGTTCCGCGGCAAAAGCAAATTCCAACTGGCTTTCAGAATAGGTATTTGGAGCGTTTTTAAATCTATTGATAAATAGCGCTCCTCCCAGTTGGGGTTCCAGAAAAAAAGGCTGAAAATTCAAGCGATACCCGGCCAGTACCGGGATCAAGTGTAAACTGAGATTTTCTCCGGTAGGTAGTGGGGCATCAATGGGGAAATAGAGGTAGTTCCCAGTCAGGGAAAGCTGGCCCGAAGTACTGGTTCCCACAAGGCCTTTTATAGAGCCTCCAAAACCCGCTGGAAATTGATTCTGATAGTAGTCGTTCAGGGTGATCCCCGCATCGAATCCGAGGTTAACCTGGACATCTCCTTGCTGGGCAAGGCTTTGCCAGGAAAGGAAAATTAAAAACAGTCCGATGAAAGTGGGTTTATACATGTCCTTAGTATTAGTAGAAAATTAAGTAAGTCAAATTCGAAGATAAGAAATAAAAGGAAATTAGACGTTCTACCCCAAAAGGTATTGAATGCAGGCATCGGTTAAATCCATCCATTACTCGCTTTCCTGAAATGCTGGTATTTTGGAAAAAGTGTTTAAATTAAAGGGTTTCTTACCGGATATCCATGTATCGAACCCGAAATACCCTTATAGTGCTCATTGGTTTTGTAGGCTTGATTTTTTCCTGTACCCAAGGGCAAAAAAATATCGACTCGCATTGGGATCTCCCTGACAGTGTGTCGAGGCTTTCCAGCCCGCTTCCAGCAGCGGAAACCCATGTAAAAGCAGGTCAGGAGCTTTTTAACATGTATTGTGCCGCTTGTCATGGTGAATACGGCAGGGGAGACGGAGCCGCCGGTCAGGCCATGGGAGCGCAGCCGGCAGACTTGCATTCCGAAAGAATACAATCGCAATCAGATGGGGTTTTGTTTTATAAGATTACGGAGGGGAAGGCGGTAATGCCTTCCTTTAGATCGGTATTGACCGAACAGCAACGCTGGCAATTGGTTCGTTATTTGCGAAATTTAAAGACTTCCTTAACCCTAGAGGATTCCACCCGGATTCCCCAACCACTGGTTCCAGAACTTTCCATCGCCCGATGGGCAAAAGTAGCACCCCGGGCGGTCCGTATCTGGGAGAGTGAGAATGGCAAGTACCTCTGGTATGCCACTTTGAGAGGGGAAGTTTATCGATTATCCAGGGAGTTTCCCCAGGTATTCGAAAAAATGTTGGATGAGAAGGACCACGGAATTCCCCGATTGCAGGGAGCCACCATGTGGGAAGGCCAGCTTTATTTAAGCGGGAATACACCTTTAAACGATGGGAAAGGAACGGCAGGTCGGATGGTGCGAGTTTTTTGGGATGGAGAAGGAGAAAAGACTGTGGAGGTTGTTTTTACGACGGAATCCTATGGGACGACCAATACGCCCTTTGATCACGGATGGTCCGCCTTGCAGGTCAGCCAGGACGGTCAGTCCATTTACGTAGTCAGCGGAAGCCGCACCGACCATGGAGAGGTTCAGGATAATCTGGGGGCCTATCCTCATTCGCGGGACGAAGCCCTCACGGCGAAAATATTTGAGATACCGATCGGTACCACCGGACTTTTTCTGCCAAACGATAGGGAAAAACTGGCGGAAATAGGGGTTATTTTTGCCGAAGGCATTCGCAATGCCTATGACTTGGGGCTGGATAAGCAGGGGCGGTTATTTGCGGTCGTCAATTCCGGAGATTATGACCAAAATGAGGACCTGTTTTGGGTTCAAAAAGGGGCGCACTACGGGTATCCATGGGTGATGGGCGGCATGCTTACCCCGCAGCAGTTTGAAGACTGGAATCCGGACCCGACGACAGACCCTTTTCTAAATCCCGGAGCTGCCGCATGGCCCGATGATTTTTACAACGATCCGGAATTTCCGAAAGCACCGGAGGGAGTCAGGTTTAGTCCTGGAATTATTAATTATGGCCCGGATGCAGATAAATTTCGGGATCCGGATACCGGATTGATCCGGGATGCATCGGAGCTTGGAGTGGGGACGAGCACCTTCACGCCTCATTCTTCCCCATTGGGTTTGGTGTTTGATCAAAAGGATCAGCTACCCGGACGGTTCAAAGGCAAAGCATTAGCCCTGAGGTACACCAACGGGCAGCGCTCGGTACTCATGCAGCCATTCACCCGGAATGGAGAGGACTTGTTGCTGCTTGACCTCCGGTTGGATGCTGCTGAAAATAACTTTAAACTACATACCTACCGGGTGGCTGCTGGTTTTTCCCAACCCGTAGATGCCGTTTTGGTGGGCGAGTCATTGTTTGTCATTGAATACGGTGGCAGGGAGAAGGGAGGTAATATTTGGAAAGTTACCTTTAAATAAACCAGCTATGTTCCGGGTGTTTGGTTTGGTGTGGTTAGGAGTGATTATTATCGCCATTCCTGGCTAAAGGAAAACCGGCTCTGGTAGATTTGGCAGGACTGCCAGCAAAAGCAGGCCTGGAAGGTCTTTCGCTACTTCCCCAGATTAAAAATCCCGATACCCCCCGGCCGCCCGGCCATAACTACCCATAACCCTGGAAAGCACAGTGTGCGGTCGGTGCGGTGGCGGAACATTCGATATGCAGATGGAAACTAGGAATTAGATGATCATGAAAGCCATTCCACGAACAGCCTAACCCGGTAGCAAACACCAAAAGCTGGAAAAAAAGGACGGAAACGGGTATTGTGAAGAAAATCTGATAATTAAAAGATGACTAATCAAATAATGAAATAGTATATGGTTATTTGGCATTAAATTTTTTAAATCAAAATATAATATGGTTAAAAATTACTTTTGTTTCGGGTGTGTATTTTTGATATTTATAAATTTTGGTCTAAAAATTTAAAATAAAGTAAATTTTTCTTAAAAACATCGATTTCTTTTCTAAAATAATTTTTTTGTTTACCTTTGTAATGTTCGAACATAAGAACAGGTATTGCCTCGAAAGGGGAGCAGGAGATGGTAACAAGCATCGGAGGTTCAAATCCTTCCCTTACTACTTGGTTATTTTGGGTTTATTGTTAATTGACTTAAGCTATGAAATTTTATTTCATAGCTTATTTTTTTGTCTTCAAAGCAAATCGAACGGAGTTTTTGTTTCTTCGGGGACCTATTTTTTGATCGTTTGATTCCCTCAAAAAGGTTGCGTCCCATTGTGCGTATTAGATCATGGTATTGGGTGATTTTCGTCATGTTTTTCTAAGATAGTCTCAGCTACCTTTGAAGTGTCAAAGAAATAAGACAGCACCATTTTAAGGGGGAAAACCCCATTGAATTGACCTAAACCAAATTATTATGTACCAGCAATCAAAATGGACCGTACTGGCATTTATCCTGATTTTTAGTAGTTGTGCTCTCCCGGTTTTTTCTCAGCAGACATATGAGCTTGGATCCGATCCAATAATGAAGGTATCGGGTACTTCCACCTTGCACGATTGGGACATGGTTTCCAACGAAGCCAGTGGAACGGCCACACTCAGACTTTCAGCAGGAAGGGTTACGACCATTCAGTCAGCAGAAATGACCCTGCCAGTAAAGACACTAAAAAGTGGGAAAGGACAGATGGATAACAATGCGTATAAAGCATTGAACGCCGATGACCATCCCGAAATCACCTTTACCCTGTTAGAAGCCCACCAAGATGGGGGAAACGATTGGAAAGCCACCGGGCGACTGGAAATAGCTGGGAAGGCGGAAACCGTTCCCTTCTTACTTGAAATCGCTTCCTCGGGTACCAACCTGATGCTGAGCGGATCAGCAGCTATTAAATTAACCGATTTTGATGTGGATCCTCCCACAGCGGTTTTTGGTACGATCAAAACAGGCAATGAAATGACCATTGCCATAGAAATGAAACTCATTCCAATTAAATAACAATTTAACTTTTACTATCATGAACAAGAATATTTTATTCCTGGTATGCGCTATTTTATGGTCCTTCAGTGGTCAGGCGCAACAACGAGACATGCAATTCTGGAGGGCCTATGACCAACGAGGCATCAATGTATTCGAGACGGGAAAGGCCGATACGGTCGCCTATGATGGGGTTCGGGTACGAATAGGGGGGGCTTTTGCCCAGCAATTTCAATCATTGAGTCACGAAAATTCCGCCTCCCCCGTCATGAATGATAATGGGGTCAATACCAATCAATTGATGGATATTGGTTCGGGATTTAACCTGGCTACTGCCAACCTTAACATTGATGTGGCGCTGGGCGATGGGATCAGACTGAATTTGATCACTTACCTTTCTTCCCGGCACCACCCTGAAACCTGGGTAAAGGGGGGGTATTTGCAGTTTGACAAGCTTCCCTTCCTCAATAGTCCGACGTTTGATCAGATCATGGAAAAGGTAACGATCAAGGTGGGACACATGGAAATTAACTATGGGGACTCCCATTTCCGACGGTCTGATAATGGCAATGCATTCTATAATCCCTTTGTAGGAAACTATATCATGGATGCATTTGCAACGGAGATAGGTGCAGAGGTCATTTATCAAAACAATGGATTTCTTGCGGTAGGGTCCATGACCGGCGGTGAGATCCAGGGTGGAGTGACCAACCCAACACGCAGGAAACCAGCATTTATTGGAAAATTGGGTTATGACAAAACCCTTGATAGTGAGGTACGACTCCGATTAACCGGCTCGGTGTACACCACCGCAGGCTCCGTCAATAATACCCTTTGGTCCGGGGACCGAACCGGGTCCAGGTATTACCTGGTGATGGAAAATACCCTGGCATCTACTGCAGGTAATTTTACTTCCGGACGTTTTAACCCAGGTATGCGGGATAATGTTACCGCCATGGTATTGAATCCATTCGTTTCCTTCCAGGGATTGGAGCTTTTTGGTACCCTGGAGCAATCCAAAGGAAAGGCTGCCAACGAAACCGAAGACCGAACCTGGAATCAGGTGGGGCTGGATGCGGTTTACCGCTTTGGGGCCATGGAAAACTTTTACCTGGCAGGCAGGTACAATCAGGTGGGAGGGGAAATGCCCAATGGCCTGGAGCCTTCTATCTCCCGTGTACAAGTCGGAGGGGGTTGGTTTATCACCAAAAACATCCTGGCCAAGCTTGAGTACGTAAACCAGCAATACAGTGATTTTGCAGCTACCGATATCCGTAATGGTGGTTCATTTAACGGACTCATGATTGAAGGCGTGATTGGTTTTTAACAAATAAAGAATAAGAATACCATGCGTATCGCTCTATTACTCGGCTGTTGTTATTTCCTGATGGGCGCCATTGAAAAAAATGCACTGGTCATCCATCATAAAGAAATCATCGTAAAAGGCAAAACCTCTGTAGGAAGTTTTGAATGCAGTTACGATAGCCAGGTTAAGAGCGATACGCTTATTTTTGACTACCCATACCCGAAAACGCATTCATTGGATTTTGAGATACCGGTGGATGATTTTGGATGCGGTAATTTTTTATTAAACAATGATTTCAGAAAAACGCTGAAAGCAGATGATTACCCACTTTGCCTGGTTTCGGTCCATCAATTAACCAGGGACTCGCAGCAGATTTTCGGGGATATCTATTTACAAATGGCAGGTACCGAAATGCTACTCGAAAAGGTTGTTTTTCAGTTGTTGGAAGGCAAGTTACAGGGCACCCTTCACCTGTCTACCGAACAACTAGGGCTGGATGCCAGTAGCCGCCTGGGGGGGCTGGTTACCGTGGAAGAATCCATCGACCTGGAAATCAACCTGTATTTGAAATGAATGCAGTTAAATAAATCGTAGATTTCATTGGATGTCGTATCGTTTAATATGGGTTAATTTTTAAAATTACAAAGGGTAGGTGTTTGGTACAAAAATCAACTCATAAAAAGCAGGGTTTAATAAATAAATTAAACAAGAAAGCTCCCTTAATAATAATTTCTTAACGTAGCTTCCTGGCTCCCTTTAACGGTTTTTACCTTTGCCCAGGCTGAATTCGTAATCATCCGGTGTCCCCTTTACATTGATGTTTACAAACCGAATCCGCCTATCCTGATCCCGGTAGACAATGGCATCCTCTTTATCCGAATCGATCTGCTCGCTACTTTTTCCTCCAAAAAGAGACCTGACTCCAGCTTGTGTCACCAATCCGAGCGGAATACGAATAAAGTAATCCATGTTCAAGTCCAGTCCCTGCATACCGGAGAGTTCTATAAATCCCAAACTGGAATTTACGGTCATTTTAGGTATGTGTAAAATCCCATTTTTCAGGTCAAATGTATTCTGAAGAGTGTCAAAACGCACCAGGTTTAGGTTTTTATTTTTGAAATACGAGGACATCGCCTGAAACGGAGTGAAATTTACCAAACTGCCCTGATATACGGTCAGGTCCATTTGGGCTTCACTTTTTTCAATAATTGGCGTGAGGTCCGGATGCACCAGGAATTTGCTGGTGATGGTGCCACTTACTTTTCCGTGAAGATTCTCGTTGATCAGGAAATCCTGACCGAAATTCTCAAACTTGATCATCAACTGATCCAGGTCTAATAATTCGGCCTTCATGGTACTGTAAAAATAGATATTGCTGGGATCTGAACCATTGAAATATCCCTTCATTCCTAGTTTTCCCCTGGCCGTTCGTAACGATAGGCTGTCCACGTGCAAAAAATGCGCTTTGGTGGTGTGAAAAGCGGCCTCCACCTCTTCCAACCAATACGTATGGTAGTTCAGCTTACCAATATTAGCCGTAAATTCCATATTTGAAAAAGGTAGGTCGAAAATATTAAAGGCACTATCATGGGCCACCTGCCGGGTAGCTACCGTATTGAAATTCATCAGGGCATCCAGGTCCAGGGTGTTCGCGCTTAGATGAAAGGAATTGGGGCGGATCTGCAAGCTGCTATCCTTTCCGGAAAAGTAAGCCATGTCGATTACAACATCACTTTTACCCAAATGCCCCCCAAAATTCTCTACCAGGGTGTTGCCGTTTTCATAGTGAATCCGTCCCTTTACGCTTTGCAATGCCAATGGGTGGAGGCTCAATTTGCCTTCCAGTTGCTGAACGGTAAGGTCTGCTGCCTGAAAAACGGTGTCATAGTGAAGGTCCAGATTTGCCGTCAGGTGTAAACCGGAAATCTCCTCTTTCTTGTAGGATTCGGGCAAATAATTTTCCCCATTATAGGTCAAAAGGTCTTTCAGGTTTAGCTGCCTGGAATCAATTATAAAGTCAAAGCTGCTTTTCCCGGATTTTACGGGTTGAAACCACTTGGGATAGTTGGACCAAAGTCCGGAAATTTGAAAATCACTGCCGTCAATTTCCCCTGTAAAATGGTTAACCTCCAGGCTTGTGTCTCCGATGGTAAAAGCAGCATCAAAATCATGAAAGGCATGGGGGTAATTTTTGAGTTTCGCATAAAAGTCTTCCACTTTTAAAACGCCTTTTGGCAGGTGTTGGAAACCGACCAATTCTTTCGCATTGCTTTCCATCTCTAGTTTTAGCCGGAGGTCGGAGATTTCCTCATGGGCTTTATTCGTCAATGCAGAATCAGTGGAAAGTAGTTGGGCGGGGTAGATGTGATTCGACCCCAAATTCAGCGAAATTTTTATTTCCTCGTCCAATCCGTGAAAAATGGCCGGAAAATCACTGATAGCACCTTTGAAATTAAAATCGGAATCTCCCAATTTAAAATTCAGGTAGTCGAGGAGTATTTCCCCGTCCTTCATCTTCGCCAGGCCGTTGGCATTCGTGACAGGCTGCGAAAAACCTGGAATGAGAAAGGATAGATTTCGGATGGTAAGCTCGCTGTCAATGCCTTCTTTTAGCTTGGCCAGACCCATTTTTGGGATGTCCATTTCCACGATTTCATCCAGATCCATGTCCAGGATCACCTGTCCTTTCAGCTTTTTGAGTCCCTCCACCTCGAAAAATTGGCCCAGGAATTCCAGGTCCAGGTCGGCATGGAGTTCCACATTTACATAAGGATCTTCAAAATCTCTAATCACCAATTTCCCCTGAAACGCCCCTTCCTCGGGTTTGGCATAAACGTTTTGTAGGCGGATTTCGGATGTTTTCAGGCTCTTTTCCTTTCCATTGGTATAAAAACCAGAGAAATTCAGTTTATCCACGCGCTTATCGTACCGGGTGTTTACAAAATAGGCGTTTTCACAGCCAAATTCGACAGCGATTGCGGGAGAATGGCCACCGATCGCTTTCCCGTTAATGGTTCCAAGGAAAAAGATATTTCCTTCGTTTTGATAATTTTTCAAGGCCTCAGCCACCTCTTCAGGGGCAAAAGCTGCAAATAGGGAGAAGTCTGGCTTTTCCCCGTAGAGTTTCAAATCGGTATTCAGGTCATCTTCAATATCCACGGTGCCTTCCAGGGTGAAATGCGCCTCCTCCAATGTTAATTGGGAAGGCATCACCGACAAGCGATTTTCCGAAAGATGGTAGTTTAATTGCCAATCAAGGTTTACCTGCTTGTCTGAAAAAAACGTAGGTTTTTGACCCTCCAATACGTTCAGGATAAGATCCCCCTGTAGGTCCAGAAAAAGGGTTTCACGGTCCATTTTAAGGCTGGATTGCAGCTGGCTGATGGTAGCCCGTATATCCTGGGAGCTTGTCTGACTGGTATAGGAAATGGTAAAATCACGGACCGTCAGTTGTTTCAAATCAAACGAAAAGGAATCGTTTTCTTTCTCTTCGCTGGAAGCATCCGTTATATTTTTTGCATTGAGCAGGTTAATTTCTCCGGTTTCTGTCTTTACCAGTCGTAATTGCCCATCACTGATCTGTATACTTTTTACCCTGTAGTTGCCCAGCAAAACATCTATTAGGCTGAAGCCAATATAGATGTCTTTAGCCTCGTAAATAGGCGCTGTGTCTTTTGATTTTGTTTCAAAAAAGGTAACGTTTTTTAAATCCACCGAGATATATGGAAAATTAACAAATGGGGAAATTCGGGATTTCTCAATCACCAATTCTCCCAAAAGCCCTTCGTTAATCGAAGATAGTGCCTTTCTTGTTAGGAGTTCCTGATTTTTATAAAGGCCAACCACTCCGACAAGCACTAAAAAAAGCGGCACAAAAAAGAGTGCTGCGACCACGATTCTTTTTCTACTTCGCATCTTCCCCAAGCTTAAACACAAACAATTAAGCAAATAAAATCAAAAAAATATAAATGCCATTTTATTTCAATAAAAAATACGATTGGATTAGAGCAAGGGATCTACTTCCTGGTTTCTAGATTCCTTTTTTCGTTTCGTAAAATCAAGGTTGTGGTACACACTGAAACGAATGATGTCACGGTTGTTTAAATCAAATCCCCGCTCTTTCTGTTGAATACTTTTCATGTACCCTGCCTGAAGTTGAAAATTTTCATTAATCACATACCCCAGTCCCAAAAAGAGCCGGTTATCTTCAAAATAATTGTACAGTACGGGTTTGCCGGCCTGAATGAATATTTCATTGTAACCGGAAAAGAACACCGTTTTATCCTGCAGCTTGGGCTTGTTTAGGGGGATATACGTGGATATTTTGTAGCGCATTCGATGGGTTAATTCAAAAGGGGAGTTGACGAGGTAATCCCGCTTCCACCTTTGCTCGGTACGTATTTGGTGGTATATTTTAACCCTTCCCATGCTTTGGATAAATAAGAACTGTTGCCAGAATCGAAATTGATTGACCACGTTGTCAATTTGCTCCTCATCGGAATACTGGTCTTTCGGTGCCCAATAAAAGGGAGTGACAATGCCTCCGGTTACTTCAAATTTTTCATTTACCAAATAGGACAGACCAAAACGCAGGTAGATCTGTGCCATGTTTTCTATCAGGTGGTCCCTTCTTCTCATATGATATTCCCCATAGTAGAATAATTTCTCTCCTATCCTGTATTTGGTATACATTCCTAGCCACAAACCAGATTGCCGGGTGTATTTTTTTTCTGGCAAAGCACTATCTCCGGCTTGGTTTTCCATGTATTGCGCAAGGCTAACACTTGTCCATATACAAAAGGCGACCGTAAATAGGCTGCGCAGGATATGTTTTTTACCGGTTGCTGTCATTTTTATTTCCTTGATCATTCAAAATAAGGCCAAGATTGGATTACGAGTAGGCATTTTGGCGTTGTAAGGCGTTAAAAGCAGAATAGTTTCTGTCTCAGGGAAGATCTAGCAGGGAAGCTATTTTTTCAGGATTTTTGGTTCTTCCTAGCCTGCGCTCCAGGCTTTTGGTAGACGCATCCCGCAAATCAATTAGTTTTTGCTGCAAAAGTGCTATTTTATCCAAATGTTCCTTGATCTTGGTATAATCTTCCTCACGAATCATTTCGGACAGGTAATAAGGGTATAAAACCTCCATTCCAGCCTCAAACAAACGTTGTTTGGCCCGGGCTTTATAGCGGGTGTAGGTAAAGGGATCGAAGGTTTCTTCCTTATAAACCTCGTCGATCTCTCTGTTTCGAGGATAAATGGCTGCAAGTTCCGGGTAAAGGGTCTCCAGTTCGTTTAGGAAATCCAGCAATTCCCGGCCTTTCTCTATTTTGATGCTGGCTTCATCGGTTTCGGCATACCTGGCTAGCTTTTCTTCAAATAAACGTTCTAAGATGCCCCATCTGAATGCTTCGAAAAACTGTTCTTCCGCTTCACTAGCATCATGGTTTTCATATAATGTTTCTACCAGTGACCGCTTTTCGGTGATTTCTTCTTCAAGATCCACCAGGCGTGTACTGACTTCGATGGATTGTAATTCACGGTTGGCATAGCTGGCTAACGCAGCAGAAAGACTTATTTCTTCCTGTAGATTCGTTTCTACCCGCTCTAAAAAGGAACGAGCACCACCGTAGCCCACTTCGCGGGTTAGAAACTTACTTTTTTCCTCATCCCTGTAAGCATATTTAATCAGATCCAATGGTGATAAAAACGGAACTCCGGCTTGGGTATAATTATTCAAATCAACGTAGCGGATGTCCCCTGTGCGTATCAGTTCCATTAATTCCTTCATTTGGTCCAGTTTTTTGGTACGGCTTCTAAAATAGGCATGCGTGAATGCCAGGGAATCGCTTTTATCCTTATTCAGTGCCAGCGCATTCATTTCCGAGTAATTCTCGACCGTGTCCCTAAATAAGGCGTATTTATCTTCCAGAGAGCCTAATAGTTCCTCCAGGTCATCGTAAAGCGTGTACTCAAATCTTTTTGTCAATAGGGGGTAATGGCCAACATTTCCTGCGTCAGGACTACTCTCATCATATTGAAGTAGTTTGGATAGGAAGTCATTGACAAAGCGATTGCCGGGTTTTTGAATTTGAAGTTGGGGACTTTCGGATTGGAAACCATCGTTGTAAGTCAAACCAAAATCTGCGGATGATATTTTGTATCGTTTTTGGCTTTCTGATTCCAGGTTTTGCAACTTCTCGATGGTTTCATAAAAGATCACTTCCTGGATAGCCGCACCCGTTTGCAGGTTTCGTTGTTTGACACCCAATAAAAACCCGTTTTCATAATTACGAACTTCGGATACCAACACGCTGTCTTTAAGATACACCAGAGACCACTCACCATCCATATAGCCATTGGAATTTATTTCTCCCCGAATCAATTGGGTAAAATCTCCCTCGAAGTTCCGGTAGTCAAAATCTTCTACAATTTTACCCTCGGAAAAAACGATTCCCGTTGCCTCTGCTTTCGGATTTAGCTCGCCGTCTACATAGTCATTTTGCTTAAATGTCCAGGTACCCGTCTTTACCCCCTCAGAATACATGGCTTCTACGTGGATGTTTTCGCTTTTCAGCCGGCTGACAATCTCAAAATTCACCACATCTTCCAGACTTATGCGATGGATTTCCCGATCAAAAATCCAGGTGCCATTTCGCTCATTCCGGACGTGTTCTCCAGTGACTTGAAATTTATGCAGGATGGTTTGGTCGGCACTGTCTTTTTCCAGGTAGTCAAAACGAAAAAAACCGTCCATAACCATCTCCTCTTCCTCTTCAAGGAATTCAAAGGTAGCCGTACCTTCTTTTCCATGAAAGGTATACGTCCCTTCGTAAACGCTTTTTACCTGGGCAAAACCAATGCCCACATGGAATAAGAATAGTAAAAAAAGAAAGCCTTTATGAATCATGGGTATTCCTAATCAATTTCGATGCTAAGTTTGCATGAAGGAGAAAAATTATTGAAAAAAGATTTGCAAATAGCCTGCCAAAAAAAAGAGGGCCAAAACCCTCTTTGATTATTTGTATCCTAATATTTTCATCATGTCCTTACTTTCCTGTTCCGGGCTAAATAACCAGTGATGGATGCTTCCGTCGCTATTCCGATCGATGATCACGTGTTTTGGAGCAGGGATCAGGCAGTGCTGAATTCCTCCATAGCCTCCCAGTGATTCCTGATAGGCTCCTGTATGGAAAAAGCCAATGTATTGCTGATTGTTTTTTTCTAATTTTGGAAGGTAAATGTTAAACTGATGCGCTTCGGAATTATAGTAGTCCATGCTATCGCAGGTAAGCCCTCCCAGAGAAATGTTATGGTATTCCTTGTTCCAGTTGTTGATGGCCAGCATGATGTATTTCTGATTAAGCCCCCAGCTGTCCGGTAGTTGGGTGATAAAGGAGCCGTCTATCATGTACCACAATTCCTTATCGTTTTGTAATTTTTCGTCCAAAATGGAATACAACACGGCACCACTTTCACCCACGGTGTAACTTCCGAATTCGGTAAAGATATGCGGCTCTATGGTGTTGTTTTTGGCACACATCCATTTGATATTCTTGATGATCTGGTCGGCCATGTACTGGTAATCGTAATCAAAAAACACGTTGGTTTTGATCGGCCAACCTCCTCCCACATCCATGGTATCCAAGTCGGGAGCCAGCTTTTTTAACTCTACATATTTTTGAATAAATCGCGTGAGTTCGGACCAGTAATAGGCCGTATCTCGAATGCCGGAGTTGATAAAAAAATGAAGCATCTTAAGGCTTACATTCGGATTGTCCTTTATTTTCTCCTCATAGAGTTTGATGATATCATGGTACCTGATGCCCAACCGGGAAGTATAAAAGCCAAATTTGGGTTCCTCATCCGCAGCAATCCGGATCCCCACCTGAAAGGGGACCTTTACATGTTCCAGGTAGTAATCAATTTCCGTCAGGTTGTCCAACACGGGGATGCAATTGGTAAATCCCTCGTTGAGAAGTTCCGACACATATTGCTTATAAAGTTCACGTTTAAAACCATTGCATACGATGTAAGTATCTTTGTCAATTTTACCTTGATTGTAGAGGCTTTTCACCAGCGGAATATCAAAGGTAGAACTGGTTTCGATATGCACCTCATTCTTTAATGCCTCGTCCATAACAAAGCTAAAATGAGAGGATTTGGTGCAATAGCAATAGGTATAAGATCCTTTGTAGTCATGCCGCTGCATGGCATTGCCGAAGTAGGTTTTGGCGTTCTGGATATTTTCAGAAATTTTTGGGAGATACGTTAACTTCAAGGGTGTTCCGTATTCCTGGATGATTTCCATCAAGTTTACCCCATTGAATTTTAGTTGGTTGTCTGCTACGGAGAATTCTTTGGTTGGGAAGTCAAAGGTTTGCTTAATGAGATCTATGTAGTTATTCATGCCTTACGTTTATCACAGTTTTAAAGGATACAAAATTTGTACGATTACTTCAAATTTCAATCCAAAAGGAAAATCAGCTTTTTGGTGTTTTGGGATCGATTGGAATTTCGACAAAAAAGGTGGTACCGTTACCCTCCTCCGTTTCAAACCAAATACTACCTCCATGGGCACTGACTATCTGTTTGGAAATGGCCAAACCCATCCCAAAGGGTTTCTCCCCATCGGTACCGCTTCTTTTACTATCGGTATACCATTCAAAAACCTTGTTCTTAATCGAGTCTGGAATGCCGATTCCTTCATCTTTTATGGAAAAAACGGCCTTTTCTGATTTTTTAAGCAGGTTGATTTGAATGGATTTTCCTTTGGGGCTGAATTTGATCGCATTGGCAATTAAGTTGCTGATGACCCGCCATAATTTTTCCCGGCTGACGAAAGCAGTAACCGGAATGGTGTCCAGGACTAGTTTTTGATGTTTTTCGTTTGCTTTATGTTGGAGCAAATCGACGCAATAACGCAGCAGGCGCTCCAGATCCACCGGCTCTTTGGTAAGTGTTTCGGTGTTTTTATTGGACTGCATCATTTCGGAGACCAGGTTGATCGAATGGTTGCAGGAGGTCTTTATATGCTCCAATAACACCCTGTTTTCCCCGGTGATTTGCTCATCTTCCAACAGAATGTCCGCCATCATGACCATGCTGCTGATAGGGTTTCTCAGATCATGAGCGACCATGTACATGATTTTGGTGTTTTCTGCCTGGCTCTGTTCCAGGGCACCCAGGGTTTCCTGTAATTCTATGTTTTGCTCACTGATTACCTTATTGATTTTTTTGGATCGTTTGAGCCCCTTGGCAGCCAGTCCCAGAAAAATCACTAACAGTATCGTAAAACCTAGCGTGGCACCCAGGTAAATATTCTTTATGTGATTATCCCGGTTGATAATGGATAGTTGGTATTGTTGGGCTGCATTTTCATAAGAGGCTTCCATGTCTACAGCACGTAGGTCATCATCGACCTGATCAATGGAATCTTTTAAACGATAATAGGCCTTTAAAAAGGGATACGCCCGCTCCGGGGCACCTGCCTGCTCAAAATAGCTGCTTTTCACCTTGTTCCAATGAATCAGCGTTTGGATATACGACCGGTTTTTTAACTCCGAATTCGAAATTGCCAGCTCCAGGTCATCCATCAGTTGCTGTGCTTCATCCAGCTGGTTTCGAGCAATGTAGAGGTCTGCCAGCTTGGTCTTTGCGGTAAGGGCATCTTGTGTGTCGAAATTGGGTCGGCTGTTAATAGCAATGCTTTTAAGCAGCAAGCTTTCTGCTTCGTCGTATTGTTCCAGCTTGGCCAGAACACCACCCAGGTTGCCCATAAAAACCCCTTTGGCCAGGAGAATAAAGTTTTGCTCTTCAGGATAATCTCTTTCAGCATCTGTTAAAAACTGCAACCCGTCCCGGTAATGGAAAGCAGCACTGTCCAGTTTACCGGTTTTTTCGTACGCCAGGGCCAGCGTATTTCGATACATTTGTGGAAAATATAGTTTTTGAACCACCTTATCCCCATCCCAGCAATCCTGGTTTTCCTGTATGGCCTGCTTAAAGTACGGAATGCTTTCGGAATACTGCATCTGTCCGTAACGGAACATTCCCAACTGATAGGTAAGGTTACTAATCAGGCAATTACTTAAGTTTTGAAGACCAAATTCCCGGCCTTCAAAATAGCTCGCAAAAGCGTCACCAAACTGTTTTTTGGCTTTATACCAGTCGCCTTCCAGAAATTTGGTTTGCGCATATTCTTTTTTATATAGTTGTCTCCTATTTTCCAATACCCAAAACATACTATCCAGATAGGTTTTCGAATGCTCCAGATCGATGTCGTAATTCAGGTAAATTCTACTCAAAAAATTATACCTTTCCCATAAATCAAGCGGCGTTTTTTGCTCCATCTGCTGATAAGCACTATCCAGAAATTGAAGGGATTTTCGATATTGCCCGCTATTGAGCAGGTTGCTCGACCGGTCCAGAATATCGGAAGTAGTTTTGGAAAGGGGCTGGTACGCTTCATCCGGCTCCTGACAAGCTAAAAAACAGCAGGCACAGAGGCAAAAAATAAAACCCGGAAACCCTTTCCTAAAATAATACCCTTTCTTTTTTTGCATAGGCTGCCAAAATAATCTAAAATTCTCCAAAAAGCCTAATTTTCAGAACCTAAAAGTATACGCCAATTTCACGGTGGATTGGGTCTCTAAAACGTCAAAACGATCTTCAAATTTCTGCCAATTATGATTATGTACTATGAAAAGTGTGTTGCCGGGGTCGATCACCCAAATAAACCGGCTGTTGGTTCCCAGCATGTTGGTTACATTATCGTATTGAATGTTGAAGTTTACCGATACCCATGGAGAGAAATCATAGCTGCTGATGAGCCGAAACAGATGGGTGTCAAAAGCTCCTTCCTGCAACCTTACCTGACTGAAAAGGTAGCTGCCCGTAAGATTTAGGCCTGCAAACGGACGAACGAACAAATCCATTTCCAGATTGACTTGCCTACCCGTCCAGAATCCCATGTTTTCGAACGTAAGGTTCCCCCCGATTTTTCGGAAAGGAGCCGTTTGAATCTCCAGGGAATACCCGTTGTTCTGGTATATTCCTTCCTGAATGAGGTACCGACCATCCCGAAGCACATCAAAAATAAAATTAAGGTTCTCGTAATTATGATGAACATTTAAGTATAGGATATCCCCGGTCTCCAACCGGATCCCCAAAAAGCGTAAATTATGATTGATGGTGGCCGGCCTCCAATCCATAAACATCAGGTATTCAAAATAGTATTGCCAACTGAGTTCCCGGATGGCTTTACTCTTATCGATCAAGGGGTTAAAAGTAAAGGTAGGTTGCAGGCGACGAAAGCCATTTCTGGGCACAAAACCCACCGCCGGCGCGTATTGCTCCCCAAACTCCCGGTAGGAAACATGGGCATCCCAGGGTTGGTTGGGGAAATTTACTCTGAATCCCCGGACCGACCGGTCCATCAAATTGCTGGACTCTTCATAAAAGGTCGGGGTATGGCCTACAAAAAAGGCCTGGAACTGTAAGTTGTTGTCGTCCAGAAAGCGGGAGGTGCTTAGACTTAAATCGGCACCAAATGTTTCCCTTACCGGCAGGCTGTCTCCATCGGTATCCCGGCGGGTGTAAATGACTCCAATAGTACTTTCCGAAGCAAAATTTTGTAAAACCCGGCCCACGGTGAAATGCTCTCCCGGTATACTGCCCTCCGATCCGGTTCTGACTTGTAAGAAACCCACATCTGTTTCTTTGATTCTGCCAATTAGCCGGGCACCGTGTTTTATGGGGATGGGATTGCCCCCTTCCAAACCGATTCGTCGGCTAAAGTAGGGGTTGGGATTGCTCGAAGGGGCAAACTGAAAGACATTGGAACCCTGCAAGAAAAAATCCCTTCTTTCCGGAAAAACCAGGGGAAAGCGAGTGAGATTTACCTGGCGATTGTCTACCTCCGTTTCAGCAAAATCGGTATTGACAGTGATCCCTGCTTTTAGGTTTGGGGTAATGTTGTAGTTTAGTTCTCCTCCTGCGTTGTAGGTAAAGGTCTGCCTGGTAGCCGTTTCCGGAACGTCTTTTGCGCTGGATTGGGAAACGATCGCATACGGAATGGCTTCCAGCCCCAGCCCCTGATTGATTCCACGTAACCCGGTTAGCTTACCGGCATTTTGCGGACGTTCTATGCCTTGGTTTCGCTGATGCCCTACCCATAAGCTGGTTTCATTCTTCCGCCGGACGGTGCGTAGGAAATTAATTCCCCAAACCTCATCGGAAGGGTCAAAATTTAGGGTCATAAATGGAATCCGAATCTCAGCCGACCAACCCTGATCGTCTATACTCACCCAGGCTCTCCAGATCCCGTTCCAATCTCTGTTTAAAGTGCTTCCCTGTCCCGTACGCAAGATCCCGTCCCCCATAAGGCCTACCGGATTGATCTCGAAATAGAAACCGGAGCGTTGATCATTATAGGTGTCCAGGATAAAAGCAAACACGTCATCTGTGGATAGGTCGGCATCCCTTCTTCGTTGAAACGCTTTGATTTGATCAGGCTGGCTATCGTATAGCCTGACCCCTATATACAGGTTTTTCTCATCAAATACCACCTTCACTTCCGTTTGCTCAGAAGCCAATTGTCCCTCCATAGGTTCCTGCTGCCGGAACGCCGTGGCCACTTCCGCTTGCTGCCAAAAATCCTCTTCCAGGCGGCCATCCAGTTCCAATTGTACCTCGGCAGGGAGCGGATAGGCCGCTAAATCGTCCGATTGCCGGGCCATCCCCGGGAACAAAACAGAAAGTAAGCATCCTATGATTAGTATAGACTGTTTGATAAGGCAGGTGATTTTATGAACCACAAATTAGGGGAATACAAATGGACTGTTCCATGTTTTTTTTACGAGAGGTTGGAATTTGCCACTTTTTCCAATCCATCCCGGCAAAAATAAAAAGACTATCCCCCGCTAGAATACATGCCTTTGCCTGATTGTATGCGGTTGATTTCTGCGTAAATGAGATCATATACCTGGTTTTTGAATAGTTCCAGTTTTTGATCGTATTCCCTGGCCTCATCCATCATGGACAAATAATAGTAGGCTCCCTCAATCACGACAAATATTTTTTCAGCCAACAGCCCCGTATCTCCGCTTACGAGTACTTCGTCTTTATCCAAAAGGTTTTTGAGGGTTACCCGCAGTTTCACATGTAGGTTTTTGTACTCCTTTTTAATGGATTGATCCCGGAAGATGAAGGCATAACAACTGAAAAACACGCCATCATCAAAAAGCAGGTTCCATTCTCTGGAAAAAAGGCGTTCGACCAATAACTCAGGGTCTACCCGGGGATTTTTTTCAAGCTTACTGATAATGGGTTTGTAGATAAGCTGGTATTGATGGAGAATATGATCAATTAATCCAAGAATCAGAAGGCGTTTGTTCGGGAAGTAATGCATGACCAAACTAGGAGGCATGCCCAGGTGTTTGCCAATTTTGGCAATGGACACATTTTCCAACCCTTCCCGGCGGGACAACTCATACATACCGGAAATTATCTCCTTCTTTCTTTCCTTTCGGATCGTATTTTTCATATTGTTTAAGAATAAAAATCGCAATTTAGCGATAAAAATATTCTTTATGCGGATTTTTTATTAGTTTTGAATTATTTAATATTGAATGAATATTCAATAAATAATTAGTAATTCTAAGGTAACAGCAAGGTAACACAGACGAAGTAACTTGCCGGAAATCGCAAATCAGTATTTATCACCAATACCTAAATAATATGCAAAAAATGTTACAACAATTTAAAGAAATCAAAAGGAAAGCAGGTTTTTTAACCTTGCTGCTCAGTTTGATGCTACTGGGGGCCGCACAGGCTCAGATAGTGGTAACAGGAATGGTTAAAGATGGGGTGGAAGACCTGCCCCTACCCGGTGTCTCCGTTTACCAAAAAGGAGGAAATAATGTGAGCATCACGGATATCGATGGTGAGTACAGGATTGAGGTGGCATCCCCTCAGTCAGAACTCGTTTTTTCCTTTATCGGTTTTGAGACACAAAATATCATCGTAGGTGACCGTACGACCATTGATGTCACCCTTTCGGCAGAAGAAACGCTGTTGGAACAGGTGGTGGTCGTCGGGTATGGCACTCAAAAGAAAATCAACCTGACCGGTGCAGTCGATCAGGTATCCGGAGAGGACATTATCAACCGGCCCGTTGCCAATGTCATGCAAGGCTTACAGGGAGCCAGCCCCGGTTTGAACATCACCTATTCCGGAGGCCGTCCCGGTACCGTTCCGGATATCAATATTCGGGGTTTTACCTCCATCAATGGGGGAGGCCCGCTGATCGTGATCGACGGCATCGCCGTAGCTGACGAAGATTTGCTTCGACTAAATCCGGCAGATATTGAATCGTTTTCCGTATTGAGAGATGCGGCTTCTGCAGCGATCTATGGCGCAAGGGCAGCATTCGGAGTGGTGCTCATCACTACCAAGCAAGGGGGAAGTAAACAGAAAATATCTTACAACAGCAATTTCTCCTGGGGAAAGCCTACCGTGCTCCCCGGGCCGGTGACAGATCCTTACATCTATTCCCGAGTCATGGACCAGGCTACCAGCAATACGCCCTGGAATTACATTAATTTCAATGACTTTCATTATCAGTGGGCCAGAGAGCGTTCCGCGGATCCCAGCGTGGAAGACGTGCGTGTAGATCCCAATAACCCCAATCAATGGGCTTATATGGGAAATAACGACTGGTACGGGTATTATTTTAACGATGCCAGTTTCTCTACCAATCAAAGTATGTCCATCAGCGGGAGTTCCAATAACGAGAACCTGCCCATGACCTATTATGTGTCCGGGGACTATACCCGTGAAAACGGTATGAATAAGCTTCAGCCCGATAATTGGGACCGCTATTCCCTTCGAGCGCGGGTAACGGCGACCCCAAAGAAATGGTTGAAACTGGATAATAACCTGAATATTTACCAAACCAAACGGGCAGAGTCTACCAATGACATCACCGATATTTATTATTTGACTCCTATTGAAGTGGCCGAAAACCCTGACGGAACCTGGGCCAATACCGATGCCGGTAGACTGGCTGCCCGTCTGGTAGATGGAGGCAGGAACCGGGAAGACATGTTTGGGTTTCATAATATACTCCGTGCCACCGGTACGTTCCTTAACGGCGACCTGACCGTGACGGGAAATGGGAGCTTTAAGCGGGAACAGTGGATTTATGGATGGGACCGAAGAAAATTTGAGATCGGTTTTGGTCCGGATGATGTGCGAACCGAAGGGGGAGATGGCCTGGTAGCCGAAAGAAATGGCAACCTGCAAAATACCATCTTTGATCTTTATGGAAACTATACCAAATCCTTTGGGGATCACTCCATCAACATTCTGGCAGGATACAACCAGGAGAGTTATTCCTACTCCTCTGTCGAATCGGAAAGAAGGGTCTTGATATCCTCCTCTTTGCCCTACCTGGGCCTCACTACCGGGGATTCGTTTATTCGCCCGGGATATAGTTCCTATGCGACCCAAAGTGTGTTTGGCAGGGCTAATTATACCTATGACAACAAATACATTTTGGAATTTAACGGCCGTTATGACGGTTCGTCCCGATTCCCTTCCTCCAACCGATGGGGCTTCTTCCCTTCCATTTCAGGAGCATGGATTATCAGTGATGAAGGATTTTTTCAGGACATGGCCATGGGAGCCGCTCCCACACTTAAAGTTAGGGGCTCTTACGGAAGTCTGGGAAATCAGAATGTTTCCAACTTTGGTTACCTGCAGGCATTGCCCACCGGACTATCCGATTACCTGATCGGTGGAGACCGACAGGTAATTGTTGAAAATGCCCCGGAACTAGCCGTGGATCCCAATTTCTATACCTGGGAGCGGGTTATTACGACCAATTTTGGCCTGGATCTGGGATTATGGGAAGATAAGTTCTTTGCCACCTTCGATTATTTTATCCGGGATACCAAAGACATGCTTACCAACCCGGTGGAACTACCGGGTGTACTGGGCACCTCTCCACCTCAGCAAAATGCAGCCGACCTGCAAACCAAAGGCTGGGAGCTTTCTTTAAATTACCGAAATCAATTTGGTAGTTACGAAAAACCGGTTCAGTTCTCGTCTAAATTCTTTGTCTCCGATTCCAGGTCCTTTATCACCCGCTTCGAAAACGAGCAGGGTTTGCTATCTAACTACAGAGTAGGTCAGGAAGTAGGAGAGATCTGGGGCTTGGTAAATGACGGGATGTTCAGCACGGAGGATGAGATCAGTCAGTTGGACCAATCGGCAATTGTTCCCTGGGGCGCACTGGATATCGTACCAGGATGGCCCCGATACCAGGATTTAAATAACGATGGTAAAATTGAGCAGGGCCTTACGGAAACGGATTCCAAGGACCTTACCATCATCGGTAACAACCGAGCCCGGTACCAATTGGGAGCCAACCTGAATGTATCCTGGAATGGCTTTGACATGTCCATGTTCTTGCAAGGAGTAGGTCGTCAGGATTATTATCCCCAACACTACCTCTTCTGGGGTCCTTATCAGCAGCCTTATGCCAATATTTATCCCTGGAACCTGGATTTCTACCGGGGACAAGCAGATGGAGAGGCACTGCGGGCACAGCACAGCCAGTCCTATCTGGATGCTGGTCTAGCGGATCAGAACCTGGACTCCAGGTATCCGGTACTCCAGTCCTGGTTGGCGGACAACAATTATGGAACCGGGCTGGATATCCCGCAAACCGGCTATTTACTAAATGCCGCTTATGTAAGGGTGAAAAACCTGACCGTTGGTTACTCGGTTCCGCAGGAAATCGCTGCCAAAATCAATGCCAGCCGAATACGGTTTTTTGTGACGGGTGAAAACCTGTTCGAGTTTTCGGCCATCAAATCCTTTGTGGATCCCGAATCGGTTAATAATGGCTACGGCTGGTCTTACCCTTTCCAGAGAAGGTATTCATTTGGTGTAAACATTGACCTTTAATTCTAGAAAAAAATGAAAAGATATAGCATATATACCCTGATACTAAGTCTATTCTGTTTTTCCTCTTGCGACGAAGACTTTATGGACAGGTATCCCCAGACATCCATATCACCCGAAGAATTTTTTAAAACCGAGGAAGACCTGAGGTTGTACGTGGATGGCCTGCTTACCCTTCCGGACATGTTTGAATATCAGGCGGATCAAAGCAGTGATAATATGGCCACAACGGGGGCCGTAGAGATAAAAAGTATCATGACGGGTACTCCTAATTCGCAAAACATCACCAGCGGATGGGATTGGGAACGACTCCGTAACATCAATTATTTTCTGGAAAACAGTCCAAATGCGGATGCCAGTCAGGAGGCCATACAGCATTACGAGGGCCTGGCCAGATACTACCGGGCTGTATTCTACTTTGACAAGGTAAAGCGGTACTCGGATGTGCCTTGGTACGGTCAGCTTTTAAACCCCTCGGATGAGGAGTTATTGTACAAAGGCCGTGATTCCAGAGAGACCGTTATTTCCGGGATAATGGAAGATTTAGACTTTGCAGCAGCGCATGTCTGGGAAGAAGTCCCCAGCGGTACCCCGGGCAACTGGGCGGTTAAAGCCTTCTATGCTCGCGTGGCCTTATACGAAGGCTCTTACCGAAAGTATCACGAGGAGTTGGGATTGCAGGGATCTGCCAATGATCTTCTTACACTGGCGAGAGACCTGTCAGAGGAAATTATGGATTCCGGAAATTTTTCCCTTCATCAAACCGGGAATCCGGAAAGTGATTACAAGGCCTTATTTAATAGCCAGGACCTTTCCGGCAATAGCGAAGTAATACTCTTCAATCCGTACGATCTGAATAAAGATAAAAGTAGTGATATCAATTACACGGTTTTTGGCACCTACGAACAGTCCCCATCCAGAGACCTGGTGCAAACCTACCTGATGCGGGACGGTTCCCGGTTTACAGATAGGGCCGGGTTCGCAACCCTGCTTTATGTGGACGAATTCGAAAATAGGGATCCGCGCATGTCACAGACTCTGGTCTATCCGGGTTGGGTGAGAGCACCGGAGCCGGATGCATTTATTCCTATCCTAAACCGAAATTTTACGGGCTACTTTCAGCAAAAAGGATACAATAATACGATCGATAACATTGCCCTGGGTAGCCTTGATTTCCCGGTATACCGCTATGCGGAAGTATTGCTTACTTATGCCGAGGCACTAGCCGAATTGGGTAGCCTGACACAGGCGGATGCCGATATATCGGTGAACCTGCTGCGCCAGCGAGCCGGCATGCCGGATTTGCAGGTGTCGCAGGCCAATGCCCTGCCGGATGCCTTTCTTACTGCCAAGTATCCCAATGTAAGCGGTCCGATGACGGGAGCAATATTGGAAGTACGCAGGGAACGAAGGGTGGAATTTGCCCTGGAGGGCTACCGGTACGATGACCTGATGCGCTGGTCAGCAGGTGAGTTACTGGAAAACATCCCTGAAGGCATGTATTTTCCTGGCCTTGGAAAATACGATATGACTGGAGATGGTATCGAAGACATCATATTGATAGGCAAAGATGCGGACGTTCCGGGCGATCCCGAAAAAGAAACCAATTCCCTGGGCAATATGCTCATTTATTACAAAACCGGTACGGTCGATGATAACGTGACCGTATACACGAAAAATGGCGCCCAGGGGGGTACACTGGTGACAGAGACCACAGAAAGAAGCTTTGAAGAACCCAAGTATTATTACCGTCCCATTCCTTTTCAACAAGTAAGCTTAAATCCGAATCTGGAACAGATCTTTGGATGGGAATAATACCTTCTTAAAATTATTAATGGTAAGCTGCCGGAAATTCCGGTGGCTTACTTTTTTTCTATACCCGGTAAAATGTAACCTGAAACAACATATGATGAATAGAATGTATATCCTGACGGTCCTTTTTTTAGGCATTTTTCTGACTGCCTTTCAGGCTAGTGCTCAGGAAAAGAAAACCTTATTTATAATCTTAGACGGGATTCAGCGCGAACTGCTGCTCAAAAACCCTACTCCCAACCTGGACGATATCATCTCCGAAGGAGGTTATTTTCCGGCCTACGTAGGAGGAGCAAAGGGCGGCTATTCCGAAACCCCCACCATATCCGCTGTGGGTTATAATAGCCTGCTTACCGGTGTTTGGGTCAACAAACACAACGTAAAAGGAAATAGTATCCGCCGGCCTAATTATAATTACTGGACGATTTTCAGGCACTTCAAGAATAATTACCCCAACAAGACCACTGCCGTATACTCCACCTGGCTGGATAACCGCACCAAGCTGGTAGGGGAAAACCTGGAAGCCACAGGAAAGTTGCAGTTGGACTATCACTTTGACGGCCTGGAAGTCGATACCCTTGGATATCCCCATGATGACAAGAGTGATTATATCAAAAGAATTGATCAGGAAGTGGCTGCGTATGCGGCCGAAGATGTCCGAGAAAAAGCACCGGACCTGACCTGGGTGTACCTACAGTACACCGATGATATGGGGCATCGCTTCGGAGCGAGTCCAGAAATGGATCTGGGAATTCAGGAAGCAGACCGACAGGTTGGGATGATTTGGGATGCCATCCAGGAAAGGGAAAAACGGTTTGATGAAGAATGGCTGATTGTCATCACCACGGATCACGGCCGGGGAGAAGGGGGATTTCACCATGGAGGCCAGTCGGAGGAAGAAAGGGCTACCTGGATTATTACCAATAATGCCCTCAATGAAATCGCCTCCCAGACACCTGGAATCGTGGATATTTTCCCAACCATGGCTACCTATATGGGGATTACGATTCCAAAGAATCAAGCCATGGAAGTCGATGGGGTTTCCCTTTTAGGGGAGGCGTATGCCTCTCATTTGACGGGCGCGCTATCCGGTACGGAATTACAATTGAATTGGAAAAGCTATGGAAAGGAAGAAATGGCCCGGGTTTGGATCACCCCTACGAATCAATTCCGGTACGGCAACTCAGACCTTTACCGACAGTTGGGGGAAGTGAACTTGGAAGACGGTTCGGCAACTTTTGATATTAATGTTCCCCAGGATAATCTGAAAGTGGTTCTGGAATTGCCCAACGGATTTATCAATGTGTGGGTAAATAGCACCGATTGATCCTTTCTTAGCAGGTTTACCTACCATTTGTGTAAATCTAATGATATATTTGGCGTTTAAGGTTCTAAATTGGACTTTAAACGTCAAATTTAATGAATAAACTAATATTAACTTACTTATTTCTATTTTTTACTAATTTTATTGCTTTCGGTCAACGCCCGGAACCGGCAAGCATGTATGCCGTGCGCCTAGAGGAGCCGGTTACAGTCGATGGCCGACTGGATGAAGGCGTCTGGCAAGAGGATGGCTGGATTACTGATTTTATCCAGACCTTTCCTTCGGATACTTCCCTGGCCATAGCCCAGTCCAAAGTGAAAATTGCTTATGACGATAAGTTTCTCTATATCGCGGCGATCATGCTCAATCCCGAACCAAGGGAAAAATACGTAAGCACCTCTCTCAGAAGAGATTACCGCGGAAATCAGAATGATGGGATCAGCGTTGTCATCGATACCTTCAACGATAAGACCAACGGGTACATTTTTGGCGTAAATCCCTATGGGGTTCAGCGGGAAGCGATGATGGGTAACGGAGGCTTGCAACCTACTGATTTCAACCTGGCCTGGGATAATAAATGGTATTCGGAAGCCGCGATTCATGAGGACCACTGGATCGTGGAAATCGGCATTCCGTTTTCTACGCTTCGGTATAAAGACGACACGGACAACTGGAACGTGAATTTCTACCGCATTGATAGCAAGTACTCCGAAAAAAGCACCTGGACACCGATTCCTAAAAATTTCAACGTCACCCACATGGCGTTTACCCAGAACCTGTATTTTCCAGAGCCCTTGCCCAAATCCGGCGGAAATTATTCCCTTATTCCCTATGCGGCCATGGCGACATCAACCAATTCCCTGGAAGGGTACAGCGAACCCTTAAAACCCTCCTTCGGCGGGGATGCGAAAATCGGGCTGGGACCGGCCATGAACCTGGACCTGACGGTCAACCCTGACTTTTCGCAGGTAGAAGTAGACGAGCAAGTAACAAATCTCGATCGATTCGAGATTTTCTTTCCGGAGCGCCGGCAGTTTTTCCTGGAAAACGTAGACCTTTTTGCTGATTTTGGTACCGACCGCATCCGGCCCTTTTTCTCCCGCCGAATAGGGGTGGACCGCGATGAATCCACCGGGCAGAATGTGCAGAACCAAATCCTATATGGAGCACGCCTGAGTGGAAAATTAACAGATGACTGGCGCATAGGGGCCATGAACATGCAGACCGGAAGCGATCCCCTGAGAGGTATTACCGGCAAAAACTTTTCGGTAGCAGCCCTTCAGCGAAAAGTGTTTAACCGCTCCAATGTGGGCGTTATGCTGATCAATCGGGAAACGCTGGACATGGAAAGAACCAACCTGGTCAACGGTGACCATAACCGGCTGGCAGGCATCGATTACAACCTTTTTTCCAAAGACAACCGCTGGAGCGGTAAGTTTTTCTACCATCGCACCTTTGAAAAAGGCGTGGACGAGGATACCGGCACCGGACATGCCCAACTGGCTTTTAATGACGTAAATTTTAACGCCGGCCTTGCCTATTCTTACGTGGGCGAAAATTACAATCCCCTGGTGGGCTATACCCCCCGGACGGGATACCAACGCATTGCTCCGGAAATAGGCTATACCTTTTTTCCTGATTCCGAGCATATCAACCGGCATGGTCCGGGTCTTCTCTCCGAAACCCTGTGGAACCCCTCCCTGGGCGTTACGGACGAGTTGCATACCCTGAATTACCTGGTGCAGTTTCATTCCTTTGCAGAGGTGACGCTAAGTGGCAATAACCAATACACTTACCTCTTTTTTCCCTTTGACCCAACCCGCACCGGAGGCGAACCGCTGGCCGAGGGAACCGGGTATCGGTACAGCTACCTGGGAATTGATTTTCGCACGGATCCCAGAAAAGCACTGGCTCTTAGGGGTACCGGACAGATAGGACAATATTACAGTGGCACGATGGCTAATTTTACGGGCATTGCGCAATGGCGGATCGGCTACCGGGCGAATATATCCATGAACCTGAGCTACAGTCGTATCCGGCTGCCCGAACCCCAAAAGGATGCCGACCTGTTTTTGATTGGGCCCCGAATAGACCTTACGTTTACCCGAAGCCTATTCTGGACTACCTTTATTCAGTACAATAACCAGATTGACAATATTAACATCAACACCCGAATTCAATGGCGCTACGCCCCGGTATCGGATCTTTTTATGGTGTATACTGACAATTATTTTCCCGGTACCTTCGCCTCCAAGCAACGGGCCTTTGTGATGAAGCTGAATTACTGGCTGAATTTATAAACCAGCGGTTGGCTACAACATTTAGTTACGGTGGCATTCCTGAAATTTCTCGCAGCGGACACAAGGAAGACGCGGCATGCATAGCAAGTCCACAATTTGAATCTCATTTGTAAAAACGCAAGACATTAAACCAAACGTATCCAACCGTAATCCCATTAGTTAAAACGTGTCCGTTAAACCGAACGCACCCAATTCCCCCTTAATAAGGGGGCGCGGGGGATTATATATCGTAAATATCAATAAATCAATATATTATAAATCATAAATGACTCGTCCTGCTACAGTTTTATACAGAAATGAAATAATACAGTAAGCTGATTTTGTATGAATGAGTTGGTAAAGAACTGATTTGGTATAGTTTAATCAGTTACCGTAATCCCATTAGTTAAAACGTGCCCGTTAAACCGAACGTACACAATTCCCCCTTACCAAGGGGGCGCAGAGCCTGTCCCGACCAGAGTCGGGAGGGATTATATATCGTAAATATCAATAAATCAATATATTATAAATCATAAATGACTCGTTCTGCTACAGTTTTATACAGAAATGAAATAAAACAGTAAGCTGATTTTGTATGAATGAATTGGTAAAGAAGAACCGATTTTGGTATAGTTGAATCGGGTCAGCCCATTTGTAAAAACGTGCCCGTTAAACCGAACGTACCCAACTCCCCCTTACCAAGGGGGTTAGGGGGATTTACTTACGTAAACATCAGTAAATCAATATATTATAAAAAAATTATTAGCTTGTCCCGTTACAAAGTAATCATTCAGATAAGCAACGCATTAGCCCCCAATACTACCATTTTTTCAATCTCCCCCAGAAAATTTCTAACAAATTAGTTTCATTTCAACTAAAAAATAATTAGGTTTAACACCTTGTAAAACAGGTTAAAGAATCGACCAGGTCAATGGAATGCTTCTCCGGCTATTTCGAAAATAAAAATAGGACCCTATTAATGTTTGGGTTACTTCTGATGGTACTGGGAAATTCCTGCACCAAGGACCAATCCCTTGATCCCTTGCCCCGGGATTATACAGCACGCATGACCCTGCTTCCCTCAGATACCCTGAGAATCCCCATGGGGTACCGCTCGAATGTATCAATAGCGACTTTGAGAAAGTAGGAGAGGTAGACCTCCCAGTCAATACCATCTATACCCGCATGTACTTCACCCATGATGGCAAGCTGTACCTCTCCCTAAACCACCCTGATAACAACCCCTCAGAAGACCAGATGGTGTTTGTAGGGTTTAAGCCGGAAGAGTTATAAATGCAATGATTTTATTTACAGTTGGTTTTTGGTTTTCGGCATTACAAATGCCTCGTTTACGAAACCAATCAAATACCTCGGATGAAGTATGCCACTTCACCTTATTTTCCGGGAGTCATAAACAAAATTAACCCGCTAAAACACCATTTTAATCGAATAACTTGGCGTTTTAACGAACGTTATTTTTTTGCCTGTTCTTTGGTTTCCAGCATTAAAAATGCCTTGTTTACGTAATTCATCGGATACCTGGGATGTCCTTGCAATCTAACCCGGAGCGGGGTTTTGGGATTACAAATCCCGTATATCTCAACTACGTAATTACGAATTATAAGGAGCGCAGTAGTCTATTCAAACTTGAAAGTTGATTAACTGGTGCAAAATGGCTTATATTTAGGAAATGAGAGCTAATCCAATACCCGAATACAGCATATCCTCTTTATCCAAACATTTGTTTTGGGAAACCCCAGTTGATTCATTGGACTGGTGGGAAAATCGCGAATTTATCGTTGAACGAGTTATGGGATACGGGCAAATAGGAGATTGGGAAATTATTAAGCAGATATATTCAAAGGAAGAATTAAAGGAAATTGTGATGGGCATTCGGGTACTAGATGATTTTAGTATTGCTTTTTTGAGTTTAGTTTTAGATTTGCCAAAGGAAAGATTCAGATGCTACACAGAGAAACAGTCTCAGAGGAGCTTTTGGCACTATTAGCGTCATTAATGGCCATCAAGGAGCTTGATACACTTCGGTTGGTTGGAGGAACATCTTTGGCACTTCAGATTGGTCACCGCAATTCAGAAGATATTGATCTTTTTGGTCAACATGCCATGGATGAATTATCCCTTTCTGGAGAATTAAAAGTGTTTGACCAAGTCAAAAAACTAGGGGGAAGCAAGTCGATTCAAATATATCTTCTTAACGGCATTAAGGTTGATATAGTAAATTATCCTTACCCCTGGTTAAAACCACCTTTAGTTGTCGAGGGCTTTCGGATGGCAGCTATGGAAGATATAGCCGCCATGAAAATTGCTGCTATCACTCAACGTGGTTCGAGGAAGGATTTCATTGATTTGTTTTTTTTGCTTCGCCGGTTTTCACTGTCTGAATTATTAACTTTTTATAAGTATCCATCCGAGGAACCCATTAGAATTAGGTAGGAATTATAGCAGGTAATGTTT
>NZ_WNKF01000008.1 GCF_010119225.1 Cyclobacterium roseum
AGGTTCAATCGTTCATCGAACGTTAAACAGTTATCTATGCGACTTCTTGTCGCACTACGGTGGTGTGAGAGCCTAAACCTGAGCCAGTTGGCTCAGGTCGGGCTACTCGATTAGGGCATGTTTTTCTTCATTTTTTTATGTTCCAAGTCAAGCAGTTTATTATTCCGTTGTGTTTTGCAGGTTCGTTGCTTTTAACTGCAATTATTTCTTTGTCAGGGAATAATTCCTTTGACTTTTCAATTGCTTTATTGTCTGTCTCTTTTTCAAAAATTGGTAGTACTAAATGATTTTCTAGTTCAAGGTAATTCAGATAAAGTCCTGCGGCATCATCAAAATCTTCATTATCGTACGGATCGAAAGGAAAAGCTGTCCATTTCAATCCTGAATTATGAAGAGCTCCTAAAAAGTCGATGTAATCCTTCTGTTCTTCATTACTGAAGTCATTAATTAAAACTGTGTCTTCACTAATAAATCTCGCCATTCCATCAACGTGTCCAAGCCAATCGCCTTTCTCGACTGGAACGAAAAACATATCATTCACTTCAAGCAAGTTTTTCAGCTGTTCAATGAGCTCAAGTTCAGGTATTTTTTTATTCTCTGTAAATACCTTGGTTGTCATAAGCACTTTGTCATTCCATCTTGAAATATTTCCACCATCTACAATTATGTCCGATTTAATTGTGTTAATACCAATTGAATCACAAATTGAATCAACGTCTGAAATTGTCCTTGACCATTTTTTGGTTGAAATCAAATAGTCAGGTTTATAGGTGAACCTTACGAACTTATTTTCTGAAACTTGAATTGGCATGTAATCCACAGCCCAAACGTCCTTTGTTTTTGGAAGAACATCAAAGGGGATTTTTGCTTGTTCGAGTTTGGATACAAATTCTTTTGCAAACTCAGGATATTTGGTTGAAAGAGTGTCCGCTATGAATACAAAATTTGTTTGGCTGTCTCTAATCATTTCCTTTTGTTCAATAAGTTTCTCAAATAGCCAACACGGTCACCTTGAAATTCTCGGTAGTCGTCCCCGTGAAATACATCACTTTTGTCATTGTTGCAGAAATAGCAGCACAACACACAATTGTCAAGTGAATAATTGTCTTTGGGTTTTAGTCGGTCAATTTCTAACCACATTCCACGACTTTGTCCACGCCCAAGTATGCCGTTTTGAGGAAATCGGTTTGATTTTAAAATTCCTGTTACCACAATCTCTTGGCACTCTTCTTCTTGAAGTCCGCAGAAATGACACTTTTTTTCTTTCGAGTAATACCAATTTTTGAATTCTTCAAAGTCAACAAAGTCGCTTAGACCTTTTTGCTTTCTTCTTGAAAAGTCAGCTTTAAGTTTGTCTTCTGGTTTTGGCTTGTATTTGAATTCCACGGTATCTTTTTAAATATGCCCTAACGGTTTGGCGCTTGGCGCAGTGGCGGATTTCGGAGCACAAAACTGTCAATACACCGCAAAAGTTGATGTGAGGTAGAATGTTCAATTAACCACTTCACCCGCCATTGAGCCAAACGCCTGTTACAGGCTGGTGTTCTATTGTCTTTATTGCTTAGTATTCTCAAATTTATCACTTGTTATGTCAAAGAGTTTTACACCTTTTTCTTTTAGTTCAGGAAAGGAAATTATCGGCAAAAGAAGTTCTTCTGCTTTTATGTATGTCATTGGTATAACTTCGGAAGTCAGCATAAATGATATTACTTTTGGTTCATTATCAATTTTTAAAAATGCAATTAGTTTGTCTTTGTTAGAGTTTAACCAACTATGTCTTTCAACGTGCTTTTGAATCATTCCTTTTTGTCCTTCACGTCCAAGATAATTATCCATTTCCTTTTTCATTTCGTGAATATTTTTCGCCTTGTTCGTGTCCTTACACTCAAGACTGTAAACAGTATTTGTTTTGGTGTTATGAACTAAAACATCAATGTCACCATAGTTCTTATCTGCAACGAGATGCCCTTTGGTGTCAATTTTAACTTCATAATCTATTACTGTTAAGTCAGGATTTGATTTAAGCCAATCTTTTACTTTGTTACGATAGTCTTTTCCTTTTTTCTCACGGAAAGTCCCAAGAAGTTTATTTATTTTTTTACCGCCATTGTTTAGCTTTCCTTCAAGCAATAAATAATGTAGTTGTTTTTGTGCAGAAATGGCATTTCTAAAACCCCAAGTTAAAATTGTTTCGTCTTTGTTGTTTTTATATTTTACGATAAATCTCCTTGCAAAACTAAATTCACGATTATACTTCCAAGGAAAAACTTCGTTGTCAGTAAAGCCGATAGGGGCTTTTAAATAGTCTTCTCTTTGAGCAATAGAAAATCGCTCAATGCCTGCAATAATTTCCTTTTCGTCAATTAGAGATTTATCTTTTATTTGTTGAATAAATTCAGATTCTTTCATTGAACAAGTAGAACTTTGCTTTTCTATACAAATAATAAAGCAAGAATAACAGAACTTGTAAATATTTAAATAGCTAATTCCCCAATCTTCTAAAAATGCAGAATCAATTTCTTTTATTTCTCTATCTTCTTTTGGTTCATTTTCTTCTTGCGAAGACTCTGCAATTTCAAATCTGTTATCAAAATTTTCGATGTAGGTATTAATTTCTTCCTTTGTATTTGCTTCAGCAAAAAGTTTGAGTTTGTCATCAAAGAACTCTCTTGAAATTCCTATTCTACCTGAGTCTAATTTGCCAACAGTAGGGTTTGCAAGTTTAAAATGAATAGCATCACTTAAAAACCCATAATTTGCTATTTCGTGCATCAAAACTAAAAGCCTGTCAATATCATCAAGACTAACTTTAACACTTCCTTTTGTTGGCTTGGCTGCAACATATTCTATTAAGCATCTTAGTGCAAGTGAAGTTTTAACTAATTTATTGTCATTTTCTAGAATATCTTTTAGTTCTCCTTCCAAGTTGCCGAAACAAAGAACTTGAGCAGGAATTAATGTTTTATTCTGTTCTCGTTTCCAAACTAGAGTTTCGTGTAATTCCAAAAGAACGTGTAATAAAAATTCAAATTCAAAAATCTTTATTTCTTTGTTCAGTGTTTCTAGTAACAACTCGGTTGATGTATTGAAAAGTTTTTTCTTGTCTTCTTCGTTGTTAATGTTTTTTGGGATTTCTGTTATTTGCTCAACCAACAATGGAATTTCATCTAACAGTAAATCTACTTCTGTATCGCTGACATAAAATGGTTTTACGAGCCACCTATTGTCAATTAAAGGGTCTTTTTGGCTATCAGATAACAAAATCATTTTGGCTTGACCTAAAGGAATGCACTTGTCTATAAAAGAATCTATATTTTGTAGTGAAAAATTAATTCCTTCAACCAAATTGAAACCATTTAATATCGCTTTCATCAATTCTCGTTCGCCTAAATTGTTACCACCTGTGAAAGTTTTCATTTTAGAAAATGGAATTGAAAACGATAAAATATTTCCGCTTAATGAGAAAGAATAATCAATAATATCATTGCTTTCAACAATGTCTTTAGTTTGTGTGTCATCAAAAAGTTTGTTTTCAAGAACTATATTAATCTCAAAATAATTTGAAATTGCAGGAGTTAAATATGTAGCAATTTCTGGTTTAAGTTTATAAAGCCAAAAACCAATAGCTTCTGAAAAAATTCGTACCTGCCCCGTCATTGATTTGTCTTTAACTTGATAATTAACCAACCAAATAGGGAAGCCAAATGCTTCTAAACAAATAGCGTAATGTCCTAAACTGTTTAGTGGCTTGTATAACGGTGCATAGTCAGCGTATTTAGTTGAAGGAATAAAAATATTGTGACCTTCAATTTGATTTAGAATTCCGTGATTATTTTTCTCAATTTTAGCATCCTTAATCAAACGACTACCGTCACCTGGAACGACTGTAAGAAAATCAGGTCTAGCATCATCTCCAAAGTAAAAGCTATTGTTTTTTGATTTGTAGATGGAATAAATATCTAAAGTGTCTGTAAGAGTTGTTTCTGTAGTTTGAGAGAAGTATTCATAAGATTTGGCAAATTTCCATAAGCTTAAATTTTCCCATTTTTCAGTATAGCAAAGTAAATTGAATTGGTGGATTGAGAAAGCCAAACGGAGCTCATCTTTTTGAGGCGAACCAAATCCAATGAACATATTACGCCCCATATTTTCATAAGTAATCAACGAAAGAAATTTATGGTCAGATAGTGATAATTCCCCCTTTAAATGTTTGATTACTTCTGTTATACGTTTATCTAAATCAAAATCATCTACCGAAAAATATTCTTCGTCTTTTTCATTATGTATATAACAAGTATATGCAAGTCTGTTTTGGTCAAATTGAAAAATACGTTCATTTGTAATTGTTGGATGACTGTTTACTGGTAATTTGATGTCAGTTAGTTGCCAACCCATTTTATTGCAAGCTCCCCATTGCTCGTGCCATAGTTTATTATGATATAATTCTGTCAATCTTAGGTTGCAATTATACTTATTACTTAAACGTATTATAAATTCATTGAGAACGCTTACTTGACTTGAAATCAGAACGAAATAATATTTGTCTTCAAAATTTACAATTGGCTTTTTCAACAAAGGATTTTTGTCAGGGTCGTTGTTTGAAAATCCTGTGTCATTAGGTTGAACAATAAATTCATTTAAAATTCTTGGGTCAATTTTATACTCTTTACAAATTTGATTTATTTCATCTTCACTGAATGATGTGTCAATTGAGTTGAAAGAATAATCAAATTTTCGTTCGTCCTGAGTTCCTTCTATATTTCCTAAAATGTCAAATTTCGCAGATAGAATCTTTCCTAGTTCTAAAATAAGAGTTACACCGCTATAAACGTGATTTTTAAAGCCGTCTGGTAAGTCATTTTTTTGTGTAAAAATTGTTTCGGTTAAGTTTTTAAGAATTTCAACCGCATATCCTGAGATACCTGAAAAAACAGGGTAATTTCCTCCATAGAAAACAATGTTTTCACTAAAAAGATTTTCGGGAATGTCTTCCATATAATTGAAAGCATATTCTTTGTCAAGATGTTGTTTAAACAAGTTTAAATTTCCACTTTGATTGTTATTCAGATTTGTAACAATATTGGTTGTCAATTCTTCTATTCGCACATTCTTACCGTGATTATTTGGTTGCATTTGTAGCCCAATAATAAAGTTCAACAACTGGTGCGAATTAGTTGATTTTATAAAATTTACAGTCTTATTTTCTTCCTTAGCTACTTTTTTTGGGAAGGAATCAAAAACATTGTTTGAATTAATACAGCACTTTTTATATTTCTTTTCACTTCCACAAGGACAAGGGTCGTTTCTGCCAATTTTGCTTCTCATTTTTAATTAATTGTTAGAAGTTGTCATTGTAGTAGGGTTTGTTTTACACTTGCCTGTAACTTGTATATATACCTGACTGATTCAGGGTTATGCAGCCAATCTAGGTTGGATAACCCTGATAAAATCAATTTTCAGTCAGGGTTTAATATTACTGATTATTTCGTTAAAGATCATCAAATGGCGACTTTATTTGTTGCAAGGAGTGCGTACTGACATGGGTGTATTTCTCCGTCGTCTTGCTGCTCTTGTGCCCCAATAGCTCCTGAATGTAACGCAAATCAGTACCGTTCTCCAACAAATGGGTCGCATACGAATGACGAAGCCAATGGAGCGTTACGGGTTTATTGAGCTTAATCTTACCCAAGGCTTGTTTCAATACACTCTCCAAACTTCTGTCACTGTATTTTTCGCCTTTTTCCTGACCTTCAAATAGAAAAACCTCCGGTTTGTATGCTCGGTAATACTGCCTCAGCAAATCCACCACCTTCTCCGACAGGGGTACCACCCTGTCTTTCCTTCCCTTGGACTGGCGGATGATCAGTAATCCCCTTCGGGCATCGACATCCTGGATTTTCAACCCCAATAGCTCGCTCCTTCGCAATCCACAGGCATAGATCAGCGAGAGCATCGCCCTGTGTTTGATGTTTTGGTGCGCTTCCAAAATCCATTTCACCTCCTCCTTACTCAAAACATTGGGAAGTAGCTTGGGCTTTTTAGGCCGTTTGATAATTTCCGGGTCCAGTTTTTTCTTCACCAAGGTGCCAAAGTAAAGTTTCAACGCATTGATTACCTGGGATTGGTAGGAAACAGAATACTTCTTTCTGATGATAAAGTCCCGGTTAAACAGTTCCAGATCATCATTGGTAACTGCCGCTGGTTCTTTATTTTCCATAAACCGGAAAAACAATGTCATGGCTTCTGTATAGGTTTTGACGGTCGAATCGGCATACCTGCGGTTTCGCATCCAATCCCCAAACTTGTTTACTTCCAATCGAATGGTGGACGAAAGAACGGGCAAATCGGCAAAGGTATCAGGGATCTTAACCTTCCGAAGGCCGGAATAATCCAACCAAACTTTTCCCCGGAAGAACCGCAACAAAGCATCCAATTGATCCTCCCGATAGGGTACCCACCAGGCCTTGTGCTTTCGGGACCACTGACATTCCGGGTAGGTTTTTACCAGCTCCTTTAAAGCAAAATCATAGGGAAACTCCAGACAGATTACCGGCAATCCCTCAAAAACAGCGTTTTTTAACACAATGGTTTTCATCGGTATAAAAAATAGGAGAAAAAGATAGTAATTTTTTTATCAGAAAAAAACAGAATCCCTCTGAAATACCACGCTCGGCTGGTCCTGCGGCAGAATTTGACCCGCAGGTGAGCACCTTTATCTGCTGGACAGCCCAATTCCAGGAAATCTCCCTAAAACTCATCCAGGAGATCGCCAGGGATGATCACGTTACACTTTTCTACAACCAACGGAATCACCATCCCAAGACCTGCAAAAATTATTAGAAGGGCGGAAAATAAATGTAAAGAATGTCAGCCTGGCCCCTTTTGAATTGGAAAAGGACAATATTTGGATCAGAGATTATGGACCGATAATCCTGCAGGATGAGGAGGGGCAGCAGGAAATCGTGACGTTTCATTATCCCCACGAAGAAAACCTGGAATACAATCTATTCAGCGAGCAGTATGCCACAAAAATGAGGATCCCTTTCATGAGAAGTAGGCTGTATAGCGCCGGAGGTGGTCGGGAGATCAACGGGCGGGGAACGATTATTTTAATCGAAGGGCATGAAAAATACATCAATCCGGAGCTTAGCCTGGAAGAGATCGAGAACGAATACAAAAAACGGCTGAATCAAAAAAACGTTATCTGGCTCAAAAGGGGCATTCCGCAGGACGATTTGTTTGACCATGGACCCGTGATCGACAATATTTATGGCAATGGTGTTCATTGGCATGTGGATGAATTCTGCCGATTTGCCGATGCCCAAACTATCCTGTTGGCTCAGGTAGACCCGGCAGACCTATCCCTGGATCCATTCTACCGGGTGGTGCATGAGAGATTGGAAGAAAGCTATCAAATCCTCAAGGATGCCAGGGATCAGGATGGAAATCCGTTTACAATCATCCGGGTACCGCAGGCCCCCTTCATTTTTGATCAGGGACAATACCAGGGCCAGCCAATTTATTATACACCTGTTACCAGCTATTTGAACTTTGTATTAACCAATAATTTAGTGGTGATACCCGCCTATTACAATTCGGGTGATCCTGATTTTATCCGGCAAAAAGATGATCAGGCCAGAAAAGCTTTTCAGGAAGTTTTTAAAAGCAGAAGAGTGGTGATGATCCATGCTACCGAACTTAATTACAGTGGTGGTGGGTTGCACTGTATTACCATGCATCAACCCAAGATAAAAAAACGATCCCGGCTCCGGCTTAAAATGGATAATGGACTCAAACGATCTAAAGGATGAACCGGCATCCTGACTCCTACACAAATCTCTAATTTTTTTATGGCCGGAAAGGGAATTTCGTAGTTTTTCCCAGACACCAGTTGGAGTGTCCCTCCGGGCCCTGGTCCTTTGCCTGTCTTTCAGGTAGGTTCGATTAAGAAAACAGTTGATTTTCAGAATCGATTGACATGGGGTTTGTCACCAACGTAACTTGGGAAATTCCCGGCAAATACCCGATCTATTCAACATCTAATACCACAAATAACAGGCGTGGAGTTTACCTCAAATAAACTCCCATTTTTTGGTAGCGGTGATACCAGACGTAAATTAAAAATTTTGCGGCGACCGGAGATGACGATCGTCATTCTTATCTGTATCAGGTCGGTTCCTCTACAAAATCGAGCCGTTCTCCAGCCTGTTCATTCCACTGTTATAAGCGGAACCAATTAGTACTTACCGGTGTGGTTTAATAATCATGCTGGAATAAACGCCAGAATATACTTTATTACAAAGGCGAGCAGTAGGGTAGCTGTAAAATTTATCATGGTTCCGGCGAGAAAAAAACCGGCATTATCGTTGATGTCCTTTTGTCGTGCTAAATTTTTTGCGGCGAAAATCAATGCGAGCCCGGTCACCTCTCCTGCCAGGACGAAGGTAATGATAATGATATTCTCACATTTGCCGATAATATATCCGTCTCTAATGATCTTCTCGTCTTTTTGGTCTACATTTCCATCCCCATCTACATCAATTTTTTCTTTTCCGTTTAGAATTATTTTTTTTATCAACAAGTCCGTGGTAATGAACGTAATGAAATAGCCGATAAGGATTACCAGTCCTTGGATCAAGGTGCAGTATAACCTAATGAACGGTAGTATCGATTCCATGAAGTAGTTGTATTAGGTTTTTTTCGGCTTCCCGGACTAATTTGAGTTTAGACTTGTTTGAGATCTTCGAAACATACTGCTGGGACACTCCCAACTTTTCCGCAAGGTCCTTTTGTTTGATGTCCAGGCCCAAATGCCTGTAAACGGCCCATTCTATTTCGCTCCAGTCATTGCGAATGGATAGTATTAGATTAAGGATCGTGTTAACAGCAATCGTCTTCAAATCATTTTGAAGATCGGCCAGGAAAAAAGACGTGCTTTTTTTTAAATTGTCTAATAGGCCTTGACTTTTCCAAAGTGCTGGCCCTTCTAAATTTAGAAAATTTTTTGTTTCCAACCCAAAAGAAACCTCATCTTCAATAAGGACTAGTCTCGATTGATGGTAGTTATGACGTTCTTGAATGGCGAATACAATCTCAATGGCGGATTCTACGCTATCGCAAATACCACCAAAACTATCTCCAGAATATACCGTGATAGGAATTTTTATCGACGAATGGAATTCCTCGTTAATTTTTTTAATCAACTGGTGAAAATCGTTCCATTCTTCAGGCTTAAACTGCTTCCGTGATTTAATCACATCCCCAATAAGGACGACTTCTGTATGTTTCATACAACAAATATAGTGGTAAAATAATATACAATCAAATAAGTAGTAAATTAAATATACTACTATTAGGGTGGTAATTAGCTGGGGGCTTACGGCTTGTTCCACGCAATTTTAAGGGGGCCATAACCCGTTTTGCTTCTCTTTGCTCCAAACATTGGAAAGCAACTATGCCTGTTTTAGCCGATGGATTAAATCAGGGCCGAGCCGCTAGCATTGACAGGTAATTATTTTACGAGGTGACCGCTACGTGAAATAGAGTGTTATTTCCTATCGGTAAATGTTCATTTTTAAAACTCCCTGCGTTGCGTGTCACATGCCTGTCTGCCTCAAGCAGGCTCGATTTCATCCGGTTAAAAATATACGAACAAGTGGTTGGAATTTTTTACTGCAAAGATAAAAAGCCTCCGAAATACAGGCAAACAGCACCCCTATGCATTCGGCCTCTATTGGCCATTAACAGCAATAATGGGTAGGAAGACCCACCGGCGGTGTAGGTACTATTGTGAATAAGAACGCCTATTGCTCCACCAGTTCCAATGAATAATTCAGATCAGAGACAATGGCTTGTTCCTCCCCGTCTAGTAAATGCAAGGTACCGAACTCGTCTTGCCGAAAACTTTTTACGGCGGCGCTGTTTTCATCCAGCAGGCGGATGGCCATAGCGCCGGGGTTGTTTTCCAGGCCGTAGACCACTTCGTAAATCCCCTGGCTGACAAACTCCCGGTCCCCGTCTTCGGTACCCAGGTAGGTTTCGGTCAGTTCATACGCACGCTCCTTCTTATCGGGACTGTTTTCCAGTTTGAGTACCGTCCGGATCCCCTCGCAGTCTGCACAGGGGAGAAGGCCTTCGTAATGCATCCAGGTGGAAAAGGTGTTGTCCAATACCAGCTCTTCCCGGTTTACCATCTCCTCTTCAGTTTCTCCCTCGTATCGGCTTTCTTCGGTAGGAGCGTCACAGGAAATTCCTCCCGCAAACAGTAGGATGTATGCCAGCTTTTTCATAAGTCGCTTTTTTTGTGTTGAATCCATTTCGGCAGTTCCTGAAGGATTTCCCGGATCATGGCAGGCAGCTCGTAATCCGGGGACCAGTCCCAATCCCTTCTTGCCTCCCGGTCGTCTATGGACTGCGGCCAGCCATCTGCGATGGCTTGCCGGTAATCCGGTTCGTAAGTTATGTTAAATTCCGGAAAGTAGGGTAGGATTCCCTGATACAATTCCTCCGGGCTGAAGCTCATGGCCGCCAGGTTGTAGCTGGAGCGGATGCTAATCCGATCCTTGGGAGCCTGCATCAGCGCAAGGGTAGCCTTGATGGCATCGGGCATGTACATCATGGGCAGGCGGGTGTCCTTTTTCAGAAAAGACTTAAATGATTTGCCGGCCAGGGCCTGGTGAAAAATGGCCACGGCATAATCGGTCGTGCCCCCGCCGGGAAGGGCTTTGTAGCCGATCAGACCCGGAAAGCGCAGACTGCGCACATCCACCCCATACTGCTGGTGATAATAGGCGCACCAGCGCTCACCTGCGAGCTTGGCAATGCCATAGGCAGTGACGGGCTCCTTGGCGGCCTGCTGTGGGGTCTGTATTTTGGGGCTGTCCGGACCGAACACGGCAATGCTGGAGGGCCAGAAGAGCTTGTTTAGATTAAACTCCCGGGCAAGTTCCAGCAAATGTAAGAGGCTATCCATGTTTACCCGCCAGGACAGAAGCGGTTTTTTTTCAGCAGAAGCAGAAAGGACGGCAGCCAGGTGGTATACTTGCGTGACGTTTTCTTCTTTGATGCATTTTCGCAGCCCCTCCCGATCCATCACGTCGAGGACAACAAAACGGCAATAGGGAAAGGTGGCTTTTGCTTCCGGATTGATATCGCTGGCAATGACCCCCTCTGTGCCGTATACCTCCGTTAATTGCTGTGTCAATTCCGTGCCGAGCTGTCCCGCAGCCCCGGTTACCAATACCTTCTCCATTCGGGTTTATTTTGATTTGAGTGATTTAACGCTACAATTTCAGAATTTTTATACAATCAGCTGTCATTTTTCTTTAAAAATTGTAAATTCATCACTCAGAACCCGGATATCAGGAACAAAACGAAAAAAACATGTTTGGCAGTATTCAAGGACAGTTGCAGGAAGAAATTGAAAATCTCAAGGCTTCAGGGCTTTACAAATCAGAACGGGTCATCCATTCCCCTCAGGGCGCGGAAGTAACGCTTGCCGACGGTAGCCGGGTTCTGAATTTTTGTGCCAACAATTACCTGGGGCTTTCCAGCCATCCAAAGGTAATCGAGGCGGCCAAAGCGGCCATTGATAGCCACGGTTTTGGTCTCTCATCGGTTCGATTTATCTGCGGCACCCAGGACATTCACCAAACACTGGAAAAAAAGATTTCTGAATTTTTGGGTACGGAAGATACCATTTTATATGCCGCGGCCTTTGATGCCAACGGTGGGGTATTCGAACCGATCCTGGGACCCGAAGATGCCATCCTTTCGGATGCGTTAAATCACGCCTCCATCATTGACGGGGTAAGGCTTTGCAAGGCCATGCGGTTTCGGTACCGCCACAACGACATGGCCGACCTGGAAGCTCAGCTCCAGGCAGCGGAAGCAAAGGGCGCCAGGCACAAGTTGATCGTGACCGATGGGGTTTTCTCCATGGACGGCACCATTGCCCAACTGGATAAAATCGTGGCCCTGGCAGCGAAATACCAGGCCATGGTGATGTCTGATGAATGCCATTCTACCGGCTTTATGGGAAAAACGGGTAGGGGCGTGCACGAACTGAAGGGCGTGATGGGCAAGGTGGATATCATTACCGGTACCTTGGGCAAAGCCCTGGGAGGAGCCTCCGGTGGGTTTACCTCCGGCAGAAAGGAAATCATCGAACTCCTGCGCCAAAAATCCCGGCCGTACCTTTTTTCCAATACCCTGGCACCGGCCATTGCAGGGGCCTCCATTGCTGTATTTGACTTGTTATCGGAAACCACAGCGCTTCGGGACCGGCTGGAAGCCAACACGCGCTTTTTCCGGGAAGGCATCCGCAAGGCGGGGTTTGCGGTTAAGGAAGGGACGCACCCCATTGTGCCCATCATGCTACAGGAAGCCCCGCTGGCTCAAAAAATGGCGGAGCGCTTGTTGGAAAAGGGCATTTATGTCATTGGCTTTTACTACCCCGTGGTGCCCAAAGGAGAGGCGCGTATCCGCGTGCAATTGTCGGCGGCCCACGAAAAAGAACACCTGGAAAAAGCCATCGACGCCTTTACCGAAGTAGGAAAGGAGCTGGGAGTAATTGGCTAATGGATGCTATCATTAGTTCACCACAGATGGCCACGGATCAGCACAGATTTTTTTTGTGGCGCTGTTTCTACAGAAACAGCAACCTTTGTTACTCCTTTTGTGATTCATAGTTGATCAATACCGATTCGTAAAGGTATTTGGGGCTTGGCCCCCATTTAATCTGTGAGAATCTGAGTAATCTGTGGTGCCTAATATTGGTTCACCACAGATGGCCACCCATTTCCAATTCGCTTTTAATTTTAAACTTTTCCAAAGTTCAAAACTTTGGAAAAGTTAAGCCTTAAACTTCAGTAGGTTTTTTAAAATCTCGGGGCTTATCCGTCTGGCTGATGGGTTCAAACTTTTCGTCAATCTCTTCCCCGGTAAGATAGTTATTGATGATTTCCCGAACTTCCTGAAAGGACAAGTTGTGTAATATCTTCCCATTTTTTGCCAGCGATACCTGCCCGGTTTCTTCGGAGACAATCAGAATCAGGGCATCGGTGGCTTCGGACATGCCAATGGCAGCGCGGTGACGGAGTCCAAACTGCGCCGGAACCTCTCGCTCTGTGACGGGAAGAATGCAACGGGCCGCCTTGACCCGGCCACTAAAAATAATGACCCCACCGTCGTGCAGGGGAGAATATTTGTTGAAAATGGATACCAGCAATCGCTTGGAAACCACAGCATCAATCAGATCGCCACTTTCTGCATAGAATTTTAATTCCGAATTTCTGGATAGCACAATCAGGGCACCCGTGCTGCTGCCGGATAGCGTTTTGGAGGCTTCAATAATGGGCGTTACATTAAAAGCAAGGCTTTCCCTTTTTCTCCAAAACAGCAATTCCTGCCAAAGATTTTCATTGGAAAAAATCGAAGACTTGCCGACGATTAATAGGAACTTACGGATTTCCTGCTGGAAAAGGATAATGGCAGCCAGCACTCCCACACCCATAAACTGGCCCAAAATGATGGTCAGAAGCTCCATCTGAGCCGCACTTACCACCAGGTAAATCAAATAGATGGATAAAAATCCTAAAAAGATCTTAATGGCTACACTTCCCCGCATCAACTTGTAGACCTGATAGATGAGAACACTTACCAGGGTAATGTCGATTAAGTTGACCAGGGAAACATCCAGGAAGCCTATTTTAAATAGTAAATTCAAGTATAGAGTTGTTTATATAATTTTATCGTTTCATTTGCTTCTTTTACATCGTGTACCCGGAGAATGTTAGCCCCATTTATCAGGGCAGCCATGTGAAGTGCTGTGCTGCCATTCAGCGCTTCTTCGGGGCTAAGGTTTAATAGTTTGTAAATCATCGATTTACGAGATAATCCAACCAACAGCGGCAATTGCAAGATTTTGAAATGGGATAGATGTCGGATCAACCGGTAATTTTGCTCCAACGTTTTCGAAAAACCCAGTCCAATATCTACAATAACATCTTTTATGCCAGCTTCATTACAACTTCTTATTTTTTCGGAAAAAAAATACAACATTTCTTTTTCGAGATGATCGTAGTCGGTTTGCGCCTGCATGGTTTGCGGTGTTCCCTTCATATGCATGCATATATAAGGGACACCCAGTCCACCTATCGTTTCGTGCATGGCCGCATCCATCGTACCTCCCGAGATATCATTTACCAAATCAGCACCAGCTGCAACCGCTTCTTTGGCTATTCTGCTACGAAACGTATCTATGGACAGGAGGATCTCCGGGAACCTAGCCTTTATATCAGTGATAACGGAAATGACCCTTTTTAGTTCGGTTTCTTCAGGCACAAAGGCAGCTCCCGGCCGCGTACTGTACCCTCCAATGTCTAGAATTCGGGCTCCATGACTGATCATGGATTCGGCTTTGTCCAATACTTCCTTTTGAATGGTCGCCGTCCGGCTGCCTGGAAAGAACGAGTCTGGCGTGCTATTGATGACTCCCATAATCCAGGGGCTGTCCAAAGCGAAGAGCTTTCCTTTAATCTGTAGTGTTATTTTTGGAGGAAATAAAGTATCTTCGGCCTTACTATCCGAATGCAGATTTTCTAACATAAAAACACCATTGCTTTGGAAACGCAAACCGCAAGCGAATATAATGAAGTTATTGGCCTTTGTAAAGAACTTTTTAAGAAGAAGACGCAGGATTATGGTACTGCCTGGAGAATCTTAAGGCTTCCATCCCTGACAGACCAGCTTTTCATCAAAGCGCAACGCATTCGTTCCATCCAGGAAAAAGGCAAACAAAAAGTGACCGATACCATCAAAGATGAATTTATGGGGATAATTAACTATTGCCTCATTGCCTTAATGCAGCTGGACTTGCGGGAAGATCAGCGTATGGAAATTGATTTTCAGGAATTGGAACCACTTTATGACAAGTGGGTGGAAGCTACCCGTGAGCTACTGGCCAACAAAAACCATGACTATGGTGAAGCCTGGAGAGGCATGCGGGTATCCTCGATCACCGACATCATTTTAATGAAATTGTTGCGCGTCAAGCAAATTGAAAATCATCAGGGTAAAACACTGGTTTCTGAAGGAGTGGCCGCTAATTATCAGGACATGCTCAATTATGCCGTATTTTGTATGATAAAATTAAATCAAGATGATCGTTAAGACCTTGTTATATGTCGCCCGCCTATTGGTGGGAGGGCTGTTCGTATTTTCCGGCTTGATAAAGGTGAATGACCCCGTGGGCACCTCTATTAAAATGCAGGAATATTTTGATGTGTTTGCCTCCGATATTTCCCCCCTCTTCGAGCCACTCAAATCCATCTCCTTGCTGGTAGCCGTAGTCCTGGTCGTACTGGAGGTAGCCCTTGGTATCATGGTGCTGACAGGCTGGAAGATAAAAACGGGTGTCTACCTGTTATTGGCCATGATTCTATTTTTTACATTTCTTACGTTTTATTCCGCCTATTTCGACAAGGTGACAGACTGCGGTTGTTTTGGAGATGCCATCAAATTGACCCCCTGGGAGTCTTTTTATAAAGACCTGGTTCTCTTAGGCCTGATCTTATTCATGGCCATTTTTAGAAAACACCTTCCGGACGGAAGCAGTACCGCCGGTAAGTGGATGACCGTTGGTTCCTTGATTATTTCTTTGTTGCTCGCCATTGTGGCCATTCGAAACCTTCCCTTTATTGATTTCAGGGCATTTAAGGAAGGGGTTAATATTTCCAGTGCCATACAGCCCTCAGCAAACCTGGAGTACCGGTACGTCATGCAAAAGGACGGTGAAACGGTGACCTTCGACCAGTATCCCTCGGACGAAAGCTATGAGTTTGTGGAAATGCAACTAAAAAACCCCGAGGCCCTGCCGAAGATCTCCGATTTCGCGATCTGGAACGATCAGGGAGACCATACGGAGGAAATCCTCAGTGGGAAAAAAGTGTTACTTCTTTCTCACCAGATATCCAAAATGGATCTTTCCATCAGCCATATGGAGCAGATCAGTGCCCTGATCAATGCATTTCAGGGTACGGATGTACGTATGGTATTGGTGGCTGCCTCATCAGAGGCGGAAATGGAAACTTTTTTAGCGGAAAATGGCCTGAAGCTGGGGTACTACATGGCTGATGCCACGGTGGTGAAAACCATCATCCGCTCCAATCCCGGGCTGGTGTTCCTGGAAGATGGAACGGTGCTGGGCAAATACCACTTTCGAAATACACCTGCTCCGGAAGTGGCCAAAAACCTGTTTTCACCATGATAGATCCCAAAAAAATAGTCTTGGTTGGCATGCCCGGCAGTGGGAAATCCACCTTGGGCAAAGAACTGGCGAAGCGGCTTAATTTCCCATTTTATGACTTAGATGATCTTATAGAGGAAAAGGAGGGAAAGAAAATTGCCTCTTTGTTTCCGGAAAAGGGCGAAGGTTATTTCAGGAAACTGGAGACAGCGGTCTTGTCCGGGCTCCTTCAGAAGGAAGAGGCTTTTGTTCTGGCTACCGGGGGAGGAGCACCTTGTTACAACGAAAATATGGAGTTGATCAATGGCAAGGCAGTTTCGGTATTTTTGGATGTCCCACTCAATCATATCCTGGAACGACTTACTCAAACACAGGTGGAAATAAGGCCTTTGTTCTCAGGAATGGATACGTCTGAAATCATCCTGAAGTTGAAAAACATGTATGTGGAGCGCTGTTCATTTTACGAAAAGGCAAAAATAAAACTCAGGGGAGAAGATATTTCCCCTGAGTTATTGATTTCATCCTGGATGCCATTGTTAAAAATTAAACCCTAAGGTCAGCGACCCGCTGATCCGATTATTATCAGTAGTGGCCAGATCTGCACCCGGGTAGGAGGTATAATAGCTGTTAAACCGGCGATTAACCAGCCCAAAATCGATGCTAAATGCGGGTAATTTTAATCCTATCCCCCCGGACAATTGGGTAGTGCTGCGGTCCAAATCACCTGACTCGCCGAATGGATCCCCATAAAAGGCATAGCCAGCCCTAATTCTTAGTTTTTGAATCCGATATTCTCCACCAACACTGTAATTAATGGTTTGTCCATAAAGCCGGCTGATTTCGGTGTTGTCTTGTTCGGTATTGAATACGTTAGAACGGAGGTTAGCGGTGCTGTAGTCCAGGTAATTGACATCTCCTGATATGAATCCACTTTTTCCAAAAAAGTAAGTCATACCAGCACCTAGCGTCATAGGAGTTCTCAGGTTATAGCTGCTGATGAAAATATCGGTTTCAGCATCTGACTCGGCGATGGTACCAAATTCAGGGTCTTCATAGGGAGGGAAAAAATCCGCAAAAATATCGGCATCATATTCTTCGTTCAAGCGATTCCAGGTAGGTGATTTAAAATTTAACCCCAGGTTTAACCGGTCTACCGGTTTGTAGATGACACCAAGTCCCAGGTTAATGCCTGACCCGTCAAGGAATAGGTTTTCTTGTAAGGAACTGAACAGTGTGGTCTGATTCGCATCGTCTAAAAACTCTTCGTCGTAGGTTCTGGTTGAGCGAAATGAAATGGTATTGATTCCCAATGATCCACCGATAAAGAGTTTGTTTTTAAAATTGCCACCGTAAGAGAAACTAACCTGCGTTAGATTGCCTTCATTTTCAACGGTTTCGGATTTTGCCAGCGCAGTAGTAGCATTGGGGACAAAATCATAGCCGCCATTTGCCGGGTTGATCAGGAATGCCTCAAAGAACAGCCCGTCTGTTCCGCTTGGAACCCCCTGCTCGTTGTACAGGTTTGTATAGTAGTCCAGAATGGATCCCTGATCCAATTGATCGGAAAAATAACCGAAGCTTTGATTGAAGGTAGCATGCCTGTTGAGGCTGATACCGAATGAGCCTCCTCTCCAGTCACCAATTTCCAGGGGACCTTTGGCCCTGCTGATAACGGCTCCTATGTTAGGAATGGAAAAATTGGTGGCATTGAGTCCCCGGGATTGGTTCAGCAGCAGTGTTTCCGAATTCCAATCTCCATAAGCTGCTGTAAAGCTAAACTCTGAATTTTGGAAAAACCCCAAACCTGCCGGGTTTCCGTGCACATTGCTAATATCTCCTCCCAAGGAATTTTGGGTTCCACCGATGGCATTTATCCGGGCAGAGCCGGTTGCACCGTATTGGCTAAATCGAAGCGCATCTTCTACATACCCGCTTTGCGCCTTTAAAATGGGTGCGTTAAAGGCAAGTATGGCCAAAGAGGCTAAAATCAATTTTAATCCTTTCATATCAACTGAATTGGGTTTTACTGAAGCTAACAAATTACGTCGATCGATTATTTTCCTGCCAGCTTACCGGGTGAACGAAATAAGAAAGACTTATTATCCGAAACGGATATCAGGAAATTAAGTTAATGTAAAAATACTGCGCAAAGATTGATAGTTAAGGTAAAATGATTCTAACTGAAATGGGATCCGAAAGGCATATCGATAAAGTAAAAAAATAGTATAAGATCAAAAGGAGAAAAAAAGAGGGAATTAATTCCCTCTTCTACTGCCTCCTACGCTACCTCCTCGGGAAGCTCCACCACCAGAACTACTCCTGCTAGGAGCACTGTAGGATGAAGACGACCTCGATGGCGCAGAATAAGAATTTCTGCTAGGGGAGGTAGAACGTCTTTGATAACTTGGCGTCGTCGTTCTGTTAGTCCTGCTCCTGTTGTAGGAAGGAGATGAACTTCTACTGTTAGACCTCGGAGCTGAGTACGTTGAACGCGTATTGCTTCGTGAATTGTAACTCCTTGAATTGGAATTCGAAGGCGCTTGCGTTCTATTGTAAGTATTGCTCCTGCTAGGTGTATTGTAGCTGCTGCGAGTAGAAGTATTCCCAGCCCGATTCATGGCAGGCGAATTAATATTTCTTCTCGCTGGCGCGGCAGACACCGAATTGTAATAATCGTTTTGAGATCTTGAGAAGGAGTTAGTAGTACCTGCAGATCGATTTCTACTTACCGCACTACTGCTCATGGCCTCTCTTCTTGCAGAAGCTCTGGATGAACTAGGTTGGGCCGCACTTCTGGTAGATCTGCTGGCAGAATTTACCAGGGAAGAAGCCCTGCCAGGTCTGGCACCTTGAACCACCTGCCTTCTATTACCTTCATTACCTCCGGGAAGAACGATGACAGGCGAATAAATATTTCTACCCCACATGCCTCCACCATAGAGACCTCCAAAACCTGGCCTAAAGCCAAAGCCTGAGCCCCAAAAAGGATCATAGAATCCAAAGCCAGGTCTCATGAACGGGCTTCCCCAGCCCATGCCCATGCCCATACCCATGCCTATGCTCAGGTTGAACCCGGGTCTGAAACCAAACCCGGAACCCCAGAAGGGATCATACATGCCCATGCCCATGCCTCCGAAGCCGGAGCCAAAGTAAGGGTTAAACATGCCGCCCATTCCCATCATGGGATACATACCCATTCCCATCATGGGATTCATGAAGTAGTTATTGGTTATACCTGGGTTGGTTCCACCAGAACCCCGGTAGTTGTCGTAGGCATTTATATTTGGCTGACCTTGTGCTCGCTCACCATCTGCCTGGGAATCGTCAAAATAGACCGTGCCTTCTTCGGCAGGGGAAGTAGATCGCTGGTATTTGGCGATGTACTCAGGATTGACGTTTTTGGCAGAGAAATTATCCGTTTCTCCGTCGAAAGGCCCTATTTCCTCTATTTCCTCGAAATTTTCCGGGTTGTTGTTTTTTACGGCAAATTCAGTAGCGATTCGGGCATCTGATGCCATAAAATACAAATTATCCATCTCTTGTCCGCCGTTGCTGGCATTGTAGCTGGTACTACAGGCAGCGAGGCCAAGAATCGATAATGCACCTAAGGTCCGAATTGGATTGAAATTAATCATGGGTTTTCAGTTTATTTCTCATATACTATATACGCTAATATAGCAGGAGGGTTATCATTTTTTAAATTATATTTGCCTGAAATCAAGAATCGAATATAAAGAGTTTTTTTATTACAACAAAGAAATACTGATGAGCAAAGGATTACCGAAACGAAGTGAGGATTATTCCCTCTGGTACAATGAATTGGTGAAAAGAGCGGATCTTGCCGAAAACAGTGCGGTACGGGGCTGCATGGTGATCAAACCCTACGGTTTTAGCATTTGGGAAAAAATGCAGGCCGAACTGGACCGGATGTTTAAAAAGACAGGGCATTCAAATGCCTATTTCCCTTTATTTATTCCCAAATCCTATTTATCCAAAGAAGCCAGCCATGTGGAAGGCTTTGCAAAAGAATGTGCCGTAGTAACCCATTACCGCCTAAAGGCAGACCCCTCAGGCAAAGGAGTAATCGTGGACCCGGAAGCAGCTTTGGAGGAAGAACTTATCGTCCGGCCCACCTCTGAAACCGTGATCTGGAGCACCTATAAAAACTGGATCCAGTCTTACCGGGACCTGCCCTTGCTAATCAACCAATGGGCTAATGTGGTCCGCTGGGAAATGAGAACCCGCTTATTCCTCCGAACGGCTGAATTTTTATGGCAGGAAGGCCACACCGCCCACGAGACCAAAAAGGAAGCAGAGGAGGAAACCTTGCGAATGCTGAATGTATATGCCGAATTTGCTGAGAATTTTATGGCCCTTCCGGTGATTAAAGGCATCAAATCCGAAAGCGAAAAGTTTGCCGGAGCAGAGGCTACTTATTGCATTGAAGGCATGATGCAAGATGGCAAAGCTTTGCAGGCAGGAACATCGCACTTCCTGGGGCAAAACTTTGCCAGGGCTTTTGATGTAAAATTTGCTACCCGGGAAGGGGGGCTGGAGCATGTCTGGGGTACCTCCTGGGGAGTGAGCACCCGGCTTATGGGTGCCTTGATCATGGCCCATTCCGACGACCAGGGCCTGGTGCTACCGCCAAAGCTGGCACCCATTCAGGTCGTAATCGTCCCCATATTTAAACGCGATGAGGAACTGGAAGCCATCCGGGTGAAGGCCGGGGAAATCATGGAATCCCTGGAGGGACTGGGTATTTCGGTAAAGTTTGACGATCGGGATACCCACAAACCGGGATGGAAATTTGCCGAATATGAGCTTAAAGGAGTTCCACTAAGACTGGGTATTGGCCCCAGGGATTTGGAAAACCAAACCGTAGAGATGGCCCGTCGCGATACCTTGACCAAATCCGTGGTAGACCTGGAGCGGGAAAACCTGCCTATATTAATTAAAGAAACCCTGGCTGATATTCAAGAAAATATCTATCGCAAAGCCCATACGTTTACGCAGGAGAAAACTACTAAAGCGGATACCTGGGAGGCGTTTATTGATGTCCTGGAAAACAAAGGTGGGTTCGTATCGGCTCACTGGGATGGTACGGCAGAAACCGAAGAACGGATAAAAGAGCAAACCAAAGCGACGATCCGCTGCATTCCACTGGACCAGGTTCCGGAGCAGGGAAAATGCATCTTTTCCGGAAATCCCTCCAAGGGAAGGGTGCTGTTTGCCCGTGCTTATTGAGGGGTTTACCATGCATCATTTTCGGGTTTTTGTTTCAGAAGACGATTGTTCTAAGGAATTCACGGATGAATTGCGATTCAGGCTTTCAATTGTTGCGAAATCTTGTAAATTTACAGAAACCTCGAATTTGCGGGGAAGGTAAAAAAATACCACCACATGGATTGGTTGATCGTATTGAGTTTGATCTTGTTTGGTGCCCTCCTGGTGCTCATGGAGGTGGTGTTTGTACCCGGAACCACCCTGGTGGGGGCATTGGGCTTGGTGTTTACCGGAATGGGGGTCTTTTACTCCTTTCTTCATTTTCCCGCCCCTGTGGCCTATGCAGTCCTTGGTCTCAGTATTCTGGTAAATCTGGGGTTTTTGGTATATGGATTGAAATCCGGTGTCTGGAATCGGTTTGCACTGAAAGACACACTGGTAAACCGAGCCTACGATGACCGATTGGCAGGTCTTGAAGTCGGTCAAACAGGTAAGACGATTTCCGATTGCAAACCTTATGGAAAGGTGGAAATAGGAAGTAAAATGTATGAAGCCAAGTCCGAGGGAGGGTTTATACCTGCCGGAAACAGTGTGACGATACAAAAAATAGCAGACAATAAAATTATCATTAAACCGTAAATCATGGAAATTTCTAATTCGGCATTCATATTGGTAGCAGCATTTGCCGGGCTGATCCTCCTTTTTGTTTTTCTTTATTTTGTCCCGGTCAATCTCTGGATAACAGCCATCTTTTCCAATGTGAAGGTAGGGCTTCTAGAGTTAGTAGGGATGCGAATCCGGAAAGTGCCTCCAGGGGTTATCGTCAATTCCCTGATCACGGCGACCAAAGCAGGTTTAAATTTGACCACCAATGATTTGGAGACACATTTTCTGGCGGGAGGTAACGTTCCGAATGTGATTCGTGCCTTGATCTCTGCGGACAAGGCCAATATTTCCCTGTCGTTCAAGCAGGCCACGGCCATCGATTTGGCCGGTAGAGATGTATTTGAGGCCGTACAGATATCGGTAAATCCCAAGGTTATTAATACGCCCAACGTGGCGGCAGTGGCGGCTGACGGGATTCAGTTAATCGCTAAAGCCCGGGTGACGGTCCGGGCTAATATTGCGCAACTCGTTGGTGGGGCTGGCGAAGAAACCATCCTGGCAAGGGTAGGCGAAGGGATTGTGACATCTATTGGTTCTGCCAAAAATCACAAAAGTGTATTGGAGAATCCGGATAAAATATCCAAGCTGGTGTTGGAAAGGGGATTGGATGCCGGTACGGCATTTGAAATCCTGTCCATCGATATTGCAGACATCGATGTGGGATCAAATATCGGAGCGAAACTGCAAATTGACCAGGCCACTGCCGATCTGAAAGTAGCCGAAGCCAGAGCTGAAGAAAGAAGGGCCATGGCGGTAGCACTGGAGCAAGAGATGAAAGCGAAGAACGTGGAAATGAAAGCCAAGGTTACCGAGGCCGAGGCCGAAATACCCAAAGCCATTTCAGAAGCCTTCCGATCTGGAAATTTGGGGATAATGGATTATTACAAAATGGAAAACGTAAAATCCGATACCAGCATGCGGGATTCAATTGCTAATTCGGATGAAAATAAATCCGGAGACCGCTCCAAAGGGAATGATAAAAATAAATAACTAAAGGGGCTTCAGGCCCCTTTAGTTTTCTTTTTCCTTGCTTTTCTTCCTTCCAGCTTTTCTACAGGTTCTATTTCGATCTGCATGCTTTCCGCTAGGATGGTATCATTCTCCTCATCAAAGAGAATTCGGCTGTAATACAGGGGCAATACATAATCACCATTTTCCCGCATCACGCCATAGTTGGCGCCTTTCCGAATCAATATCCGGTCCATTCCTTCCCTCCGTATTTCTTCAAACTGCGGAAGGCTGATAAGCTGCCCGTCTGGTTTGGCAATGCCTAGCAGGCCCTCTTTTTCCAGTAAGTAATACCCATCCTGCGTCCTGCTAATGCGATCGGCGGATACGGGAAGCAGCTTATTGCCACTGGCATCAATCAGATGGGCACCGGAATCCTCCTTAACGATCGCTACCCCATGGCTGGTAAATTGGCCGGCCCATTCATAAGCCAGGGGAGTGCTCCATTCGTTGCTGGAATTGATATATCCCCATTTTGAACCTGATTTCACAGCGGCGAGTCCTTCCGAGAAGGGTTCTATCTGGTCGTATTCCGAATCAATGACCCAGTTGCCTGCAGCATCCACATAGCCAAATTGTTCTCCCATCTTCGCACCAAAAAGCCCCTCATTGCCTGGTAATAGCAAGCTGGCAGCCTCCGTCGGCCGAACCTCCCATTTTCCCTGTGAACTCAGCAATCCGGTAGTGGCATCCCTAAAATGGACGTTGTAGTGGTCGTTGATTTTCCTAACCGAGTCCATTCCTACAATATCCAGAAGAATGCCGTCATTTTTCATGATTCGCCGGAGTTTTCCATGAATGTACTCCAGCATTACCCCTTCTTCAATGCTAATCCGGTGAAAGCTGTTATAGCGAATATCCGCATCAGTGGAAAGGGCATCAATCAACAGGTACTCTTTCTCGTTTTTGCCAAAATAGTAATTGCCCTCCAAATGGTTGATTTCATCGATTATGGGATCCAGAATGTACTCGCCGTCCCGGTTGATCAGCCCAAAACCAGTGGCTTCCTGAGAAATGATCGCATCCGGTCCCGGATCAACCAGTGATTGAAAACGATTGTCTGGATGGGGCGAAAGCGGTAACGCATACGAGCCATCAGCCAATTGGGAGATTACCTGCCCGTTTTTTGCCAAACGGGCATGCGCAAACGTACCAATGGAGCTAGTCGTTCGCTTGCCTCTGTCATAAATAAAGTATTCCCGGCCTTTTCTGGCCAAAAGATGGGTATAAAAGGTACTTATTTCATCATAAATCGGGGGAAGAACCTGCTCCCCATACTCATGGAAGGCACCGTATTGCCCATTGTTTTCAATGATTATCCAGGGTTCCAGGTATTGGTACAGGCTGGCACTGTCCACCGTAATGAAGGGGCGGTATTCCGGGTCTAAAAAGGATAGGTCGTTTTCCCATACATTTATCCTCAGGGAGTTTCCCAAAAGGTAGATGTTACCGGGGGAAATTTTCTTTTCCAAATTAAAATTCCGGTCAAAGACTTCCCAGGTCTGACAAAATCCATCGGTACCCGAAAGAAGCATCAGGTAGAAAGGAAGAAAAAATGATAAACGGTAAATTTTTCGCATAATGACTACTTTAAAAGTGAAAGTAAAAATTTATCGGGTAACCGCAATAAAAAAAGAAGCAGCAATTTTTTTAGGTATCTGGCAAGGAAGAAAGCCCAAAAAATGGGGATGGATGGAAGGTTAATGTTGCTTTTTTTCCTCCTGTTTTTCCAGATCAAACAGGTCATTGAGGATGCCAATCATTTCTTCGGCCTGGTCTCGCTTGCAAGCCGCCCGCAACTGCACCACCGGTACTTTGAGGATTTTTTGCATCATGCTCTTGGTAATCTTTTCGATGATTTCGATCTGGTTTTCATCCGCATTCTTTAAGTACCGCTCCAATTCCTCCTTTCGAATCTGTTCCAGACTGTTTTTTAGTTTATTGATGGTAGGGGATACCATCATCTCCTTTTTCCAATCGTAAAACTCGTTGATGTTTTCCTGTATGATTTCTTCGACCTGAGGAATGGCGGCCGTTCTTTTGCTTAACGTTTCACTGGCTTTACTTCGGATGTTATCCACATTGTAAAGGAGTACTCCAGCTATATCTTCCACCGCCGTATCGATACTTCGGGGAACAGACAGGTCAACGAACAACTTGTAACTTTTGATGTCAAAACTACTTACCAGACCCTTCGTAATAAAAGGCTCTGACTTCATAATAGACGAAATGATCACGTCGGCCTCCTTCATGGCCTCAAAACAGTCCTCGAACGGGATGGCCTCAAAACCGTATTCTGTGGCCAGGGTTACTGCCTTGGAGTAGGTCCTATTCGAAATTTTGACCCGGGCATCCGGTAGGTAGGCGAGATTTTTGGCTACATCTTCTCCAATTTCCCCCAGACCTATCAGTAATACCCTGGGCTGATGCGTGTTGGAAGTAAGCTCCTCTATCAATTCTACCGCAGCATAGGAAACGGAGGCTGCTCCGTCTCTGAAAGCCGTTTCCTGAACGACTTTTTTGTTGGTAAAAAAGATGGTGTGCATGAGTCGGTGCAGGAAGGGGCCTGCCATTTCCATGTCGGCAGAGGCCTGGTAGGCCCTTTTTACCTGGTTGGAAATCTGCATGTCTCCGATAACCTGAGCTTCCAGCCCCATGGCTACACGGAAAAGATGTTCGATGGCTTCCTTATCGTTGGGAAACATATCGAAGTATTCCAAATAAGAGATGGTGTCCACCAGCCCTTTTTCCAACCCAACCAGTTTGATGATTTCCGTGGAAAGATCCAATTCATGACTATAGTAGATCTCTGTACGATTACAGGTGGAGAGAATAAGGGTGTCGGTAAGGCTAAAAAAATCCTTTAGCTTGCCTAAAAGTGAATGAACTGCGCCCTCATCCAACGAAACCAACTCCCTGATTTCAACAGGGGCTTTTTTATAGGAGAGGCTTAAAGCTTTAAACTTTGACTGCATGTTACAATACTTTCAGCTACAAATTTATCACAGAAAATGGACGAAAGGAATTAATTCAGATAGCGGAAATTAATTTATAATTTTTCTAAATAAGGATTACCAATTCCTACCCCTCTGCAATAATGCGAATTTTTGGAATATAATTCCAATATTATTAATTTATGAAGTCAATAGATTAAAACAATGATGGATAATTGGTTTTACTTCCTGAAAACCTACCTTGGCTTCACGCGAAAAGAGTCCCGGGGATTTGTTTTTGTAATACCCATGCTGGCCATCCTGTATGCGATTCCCTATTGGGTATCCGGTTATTTCCGATCCTTTAATGAGCAAGATTACATTGATTATCTCCAAAAGGTAAGAAGTAACCCTGAGTTTTATAAAGCGGCCACTCAAAGCTCGGATACGGCATCGGTCGCGGATTGGCCGCAAGAAGAAAATAAAAAAACAGATAACCGTCAAAAAGGGCAGCCCCTAACCCGGCCCGAAGCTCCCCAACTGAATTCCTTGCTGTTTCCGGAAGCGACGGCAGTGGAACTTCAAATGGTATCGGGTGTTGGACCGGTTTTGTCCGCCAGAATAGAATCGTTCCGGGACAAGTTGGGAGGATTTCATTCTCCGGAGCAATTGCTGGAGGTGTATGGAATCGATGGGGAATTGGCCGCGAAAATTTATGAATTGTTTCCATTTCAAGCCCAAATCAATCGCAGGATCAATATCAACGAAGCTACCTTTAAGGATCTGGTCGGTCATCCCTATATCGGTGCCGGCGAGGCAAAGGTGATCATTGCCTACCGAAACCAACATGGAAGGTATGAAGTAGCCAATGACCTGCTCGGAATCAAAATTTTTACCGAGGAGTGGGTGGGCCGAATTGCTCCATACCTTAGTTTTTGACGCTTAATTCCATTAATGGCTTTTAGAGATGGTTAATTTCACGCAAATTTGCATGATGGATGAAAAGGTGCAGCAGCTAGCCAAGGAAAAACTTAATCTTCCTTCGTTTGATTTCCGGATTCGGAAGGAAGCAAATGGGAGGTACTTTATCTTTGACCCGCTGCGAAAAAAGTTCCTTTTGCTGACTCCCGAAGAGTGGGTGCGCGTTCACCTTGTGCATTATTTAACAAACTACCTCAAATACCCCAAGAGCTTAATTTCTCTGGAACGAGGGCTTACCTACAATTCCCTGAATAAGCGGTATGATATTCTGGTAAGAGACCGGCTCGGCAATCCTTTTTTCCTGATTGAATGCAAGGCTCCTGAGGTGAGGTTGACCCAGCGAACGGTCGAACAGGTCAGTGTTTACAATCAAAAAATACAAGCCGCCTATCTGGGGATAAGCAATGGGAATACCCATATCTGCATGCAGCGGGACATCCATTCGGGTAATTATGCGCAAATCAATTTTTTTCCGGAATTTATGGATTAATTTTGGGAAGTTTAATCTTTAATGGAAAAGTTCAGTGACTTTAGTCATGTATTTTAGTAAATTGAGCCAGTAAATTACACAAAAATATAAAATGCTGCTATGAGCAATCCGGTAAAGAGTACTCCTTGTGAATTGTGTTTGAGTAGAAAATTTTCGATGTTTTCGGACTTGGCGGAGGAGCATCTTTGTACCATTTCTGACAGTAAAAATTTCATATCTCACAAAAAAGGACAAATACTCTATTACGAAAACACCAAACCGCTGGGCGTGTTTTGTGTAAACAGCGGTGTGGTGAAGATTTTTAAGACCGCTTCAAACGGAAAGGAGCAAATCATCCGCCTGGCCAAAAAGGGGGACTTTGTAGGTTATACCTCTTTAATCGGGGAAGAAGCGTACACCACTTCTGCGACGATTGTAGAAGATGCCAGCATTTGCTTTGTGCCCAAAGAGGTTTTTTTAAAGGTGTTGGCCGAGGATAACAACTTTCACCGCAGACTCACGCAGGCCCTTTGCCAGGATATGGGGGTGATGGAAAACAAGCTCACGGATGCCACCCAGAAATCGATTCGCGAACGGCTTGCCCTGGCGTTACTTAAGTTGGGAGACGGCTATGGCGTTGACGGGGGTGACAAGCAGCGACTGGATATTGCCCTTACGCGAGAGGAAATTGCCGGTATTGTGGGCACGGCAACAGAAACAGTCATCAGGCTGCTTTCTGAATTCAAGAAAGACAAGTTGATTGACCTCCAAGGTAAAAAGATCATTTTGCTGGACCGAAAAGGGCTCGCACGGCTTTCCGATTTTTACGGGTAATCATTCCGGCTTTTCGGATAGGCCACTGATTTGCTCCAGGCGCAGCTCCCTGAATTCTACCTCCGCACCTTCTGCCTGCACCGCAATTTGGCCCTTGGTAGCAGTGGACTGATAGCCCTCATTGACCAGGTCTCCGTTTACCCATACTTTTATTTTATCTTCAAAGCATTCAATAATCATTTGGTTCCATTCGCCGGGAGGGTTCTCGGAGCCATCGGTTAGGTTGAGGATGCGTCTGTTTGCCCCCTCTGTTATTCCCCAGTCTTCTTTTGGCCCCCTTCTTTCTACCATATTGTCTACCATTATATCCTCAACGATACACCAAAAATCTCCTGCGTTTTCATGCATCATCTGCACTTCAATGGACTTGGGAAACATGTCGTATAACGCGCGGGGAGTAGAAGCATGAACCAATATCCCGCAGTTGCCGGTCTCTCCGGGAAACCGGTACTCGGTCGTGATGCGGTAGTTCTGGTACACCTTATCGGTAATCAGGTGACCCAGCGGCCTTCCCAAACTTACCAACATTCCATCCCGGACGATAAAGGACGGTCCGGCATCGGGATTATCGTCCTTTTCAGGCACGTCTGCATGCCAGCCCGTGAGGTCCTTTCCATTAAATAAAGGTAACTCCTGTGCTTTCAACGAGGGAAAAACCAGTGCGGTCTGGAATAGTAAGCAAATGGAAAAAAACTTCATGGTATGTTGGGTTAAGGTAATTAGTCCGGAAACAGGTAAGGTAATAGCCCATTTCCGGACTGGGTCATGGAGGGCTCAAAGGACATTTATCCTATAAGGTTGCCTTCATCATCCCACTGGGCTATGGTGCCCCGGGTGGAAACATCCAGGTACACGTCTTTGTATTTCGGATCGTTCTGTAGTCCATGTTTGGCCAGAACCTCTTCGGGTACTCCATCCCAGGCATTGGGCCGGTTGCCTACGTATCCCAGGTCTTTAAACCCTTCTTCACTAGTGAAAAAGCCAGTAGCCGTTAGGTTTCTCAACATATTAAAGAAGCGGACACCGCCTTCGTTTTCAGTTTTCGCCTTGTCGGGATAAGCAATCTCATCAATGAGCTGGATTCGCTGCGTTTCATTGATATCCAGAAATTTGGCAGCAAATAGTTCGTCAGACTTGTGATCTAACCACAATAGCCCACCCCGCATGGGTGTCTGGTACGTGGGGATGTCTTTCATCATGAATTCGATGAAATCGGGAACGCCCGCATCCGTGGCACTCCCTGAGGTAGCATCGGCAGGAATGATGATATCGACCAGAATGTCTAATTTTTGTCGTTCCTCATCGGTAAAAAAAGTGGAAGACTTGAGTTTTTCATTGTAAATGATTTCTTCCGGTGTTCTGCCATAACTCCCAAATTCCCCAATCGTAGGGTTGTGGGGGATTTCGGTCGTTTCAGGAGCCTCCGGACCACAACCGGTAAAAAGGAAGCCCGAAGCCAGGGATCCTGTAAATAAAAGCTTGAGATTTTCTCTTCTGTTCATGGCTTAAATATTTTTCTTTGATAATTGATCGATGATGTATTCCGAAGTCCTCCAGGACAGGGCCAATATGGTCCAGGTTGGATTTTTATCGGCTTGGGACACAAACGGGCCGCCGTCCACTACAAATAGGTTCTCGCAGTCATGGGCTTGTGAAAACTTGTTGAGGACGGAAGTTTCGGGATTGTCTCCCATGCGGGTAGTTCCCACTTCATGAATGATCCGGCCGGGTTTGTGTAGTCCGTATTGTTGATCTGCCCCCGGTTTGCTGCCCAAAATGATGGCCCCCATGCTGGTAAGGATCTCCTCAAAGGTCTCGTGCATGTGTTGCGCCTGCTTGAGCTCCTGATCGGTCCATTTGTAATGAAATTTCAATACCGGGATGCCATACTTGTCCACTACCTGATTGTCTATTTCGCAGTAGTTGCTGTACTGGGGAATACTCTCTCCCCGGCCAGACATGCCTACCGTGCTGCCGTAAAATCGTCGGATATCCTTTTTTAGCCCCTCTCCATAGCCACCGTTCGGTCGTGGCTTGCCAAATTCATCCTTGACATATTGGCGCATGGTGTCCATGCCACCACCAAAACCATAGGAAGGCATGGTCATTCCCCCCCAGTATTCGATGTGATACCCTCTGGCAAAATCCAGATTCTTTTCGTTGAGCCACCAGGGGGTATATACGTGCATGCCCCCTACACCGTCTTCATTGTACCGTTCCCGATCCATCATATCCGGAAGGATGCCCATGCGGTCAGCCCCCGTAGAATCGTGTAGGTAGTGACCTACCTGTCCGGAACTATTGCCCAGTCCGTTGGGATGGGTTTGGGATTTGGAATTTAACATGATTCTGGCCGATTCACAGGCAGAGGCACCCAATACGACCACGCGGGCATTAAGGGTGTATTCTTTCATGTCCAGTTTGCTGATATACCGGATACCCGTAGCTTTACCCTGCTCGTTAGTGTTTACTTTCCTTACCATAGCCATAGTAAAAAGATCCACCTGACCTTTCTTCATGGCTGGTTTTACCAGGCAGGTGCCTGCGGAAAAATCGGCATATATCTGACAGGCGCGGTTGCATTGGTTACAGAAAAAGCAAGTGCCCCGGTCGTTATTGACCGGTCGCGTCAAAATGGACAGACGGGAAGGGATGACAGGTACCCCAATCTTATCCGCGCCTTTTTTAATGCGCAATTCATGCAAACGGGGCTTGGGAGGGGGGAGGAAATAACCATCCGGCTCGTTTCGGATTCCCTCTTTGGAACCAAATACACCGATCAGCTGATCCACCTTATCATAATAGGGAGCCACATCCTCGTAGCCAATGGGCCAGTTATCACCCAACCCATCCAGGTCTTTTCGTTTATAATCCAAGGGACCGAATCGCAGGGATATGCGTCCCCAGTGATTGGTTCTTCCTCCCAGCATTCTGGATCGGAACCAGTCAAATTCACTGTCTGCTCCCCGGGTATAGGGCTCTCCTTCGATGTCCCATCCGCCAATGGCAGCATCAAAGTCTCCAAAAGGCCGTACGGTTCCCGCCCCTCTTCGCGGAGACTCCCAGGGAGGACGAAGTTGGGTTCGGTGTTCTTCAATGGCCGGGTCAAAATCAGCTCCCGCTTCCACCACAGCGACTTTCAATCCCGCTTCTGCCAGGATTTTTGAAGCCATGCCTCCTCCCGCTCCGGATCCCACAATAACCACATCATACGCCTCTCCGGCAGATTGTATGTTAATACTCATTCTATTTCTCTTTGATTAAAATTTTTCAAAAAGTAAGACAAATTTCTTAAAATTAAAAACGAATAATTCTTCTATAGAAAGAATACCAGGATATTTGGTAGTAGACTATTCCTAAGTAAAATTAAAGTACCAGGGGTTTGAGGTAGGGCCAGACATTCTCAGCTACGATTTGATGTCCTTCTTCAGTAGGATGAATGCCGTCAGGCAGGTTTAGGTTCGGGTCTCCAGCCACCCCTTCCAACAAAAAGGGGATCAGGGAAACCGAAGTGCTTTCAGCGATTTCAGCATACAGGGTCCGGAAATTTTCAGAATACTCCGGACCCATATTCGGAGGAATTTGCATTCCTGCCAATACAATTTTAGTATCCGGAAATTTTTCCTGCACAGTCAAAATGATGTTTCGAAGGTTTTTTTCAGTTTCCTCAAGTGGGATACCCCTCAATCCATCATTCCCACCCAGTTCCAAGATGAATATTTCCGGTTTTTCTTCCAGAAACCAGTCCAGACGGCTTAGCCCGCTAGCGGTCGTTTCTCCGCTTAACCCGGCATTGATCACCTGGTAGTCCAGGTTCAGACTGTCCACTTTTTCCTGAATCAATGCAGGGAATGCCTCCTCTTCCTCAATTCCGTATCCAGCGGTCAAGCTGTTACCGAAAAACAAAATGGTTTTTTTGGCCGTTTTTTTATCAGGAATAGCTTCCTCCTCCTTTTCCCGATTATCTTCCTGAGGCTTTTGATTGCAGGAATAGAGCAGCGTAAGGGCCGCCAGCACTAAGGGGATATATTTAAAGGTTAGTTTCATGAATGCGTAATTTGGCAGAAATTTAATGGTCAATCGTTAAAATTAATAAACTTAATTGACTATTGTTTTTGTTAGGTAAGGATAAGTATTTTTATTTGAAGTCTATGAATGTATTAAAAGTTGATAATCTTACAAAAACCTACCGAAGTGGTAACCGGGAACTTACCGTTTTGGATCAGGTAAATTTTGAGGTAGCCATTGGAGATACCTTGTCGATCGTCGGGCCCTCCGGTAGCGGTAAAACCACCCTTTTGGGGCTTTGCGCCGGATTGGACGTGGCCAGTTCCGGATCCGTAATGTTGGATGGCAGGGCGCTGGAAAGGATGACAGAGGACCAGCGGGCTGCCGTGAGAAATCAACTGGTGGGCTTTATATTCCAGAATTTTCAGCTGCTACAAACCCTTACCGCACTAGAAAACGTCATGGTGCCACTAGAACTCAAAAAAAGAAAGGATGCCAAAGACAAGGCGATGGAACTCCTGGAAAAGGTAGGCCTTGCGGATAGATTGACACATTACCCCAACCAACTTTCAGGTGGTGAGCAACAACGGGTCTCCATAGCCCGTGCCTTTGCCAACGAACCAAAAATTTTGTTTGCGGATGAACCTACCGGTAACCTGGATACCGAAACAGGGGAGATGGTAGAAAATCTTATTTTTAAATTAAACGAGGAAGAAGGAACGACCCTAATTCTGGTGACGCATGATTTGGAACTAGCGGCGCGCACACACCAATCCATTCACATTAAGGGAGGAAAATTACAGGAGGCGATCAATGGTTGATTGGAACTGGTCGCTTCTAATGGCGAAAAGAGACCTCAGAAAGACGGGTGGAAGGCTTATTTTGTTTATTTCAGCCATCGTTACCGGAATTGCTGCCCTGGTGGCCGTCACCTCTTTTGGAGATAACCTGAGTAATGATATTGACGAGCAGGCAAAAGAACTGTTGGGAGCGGATCTCTCTTTGAGAAAAAATCAGCCGATCGATTTTCCTGAAATTGAGACACAGGCAGATCGCCGTGCCCTGGAAGTAAATTTTGCCTCCATGGTATATTTTCCTAAAGTAGGAGAAAGCAGGCTGACGCAGGTAAGGGCGCTGGAGGGTGACTTTCCCTTTTACGGAAGCTTCGAAACCCTACCGGTGTCCGGAGAAACGGAATTCAGAAAGGGCGCTAAACGAGCACTGGTAGAAAAAACCCTGATGGCTCAGTTTGGGGCCGTGGTAGGTGATAGCATCAAGGTGGGAAATGTGACCTTGGAAATCGTCGGGGCATTGCAAAAAGTACCCGGGCAAAATGGCATTACCGCCACCGTAGCTCCTGCTGTATACATCCCTAACGATCAATTGGAAGCTTCAGGCCTGGTTCAGTATGGCAGTAGGGTCAATTACATCCACTATTTTCAGTTTCCGGAGGAGTTTGACCTGGAGGCCCTGATTGCTGAGAAGAAAGATCAGTGGGACGAAGACAAGGTCAGGCACGAGACCGTGCAATCACAAAAGGAAGACACAGGAAGGTCATTTGAAAACCTGTCTAACTTCCTGGTCTTGGTGGCCTTTATCGCTGTGCTGCTCGGTTGTGTGGGGGTGGGAAGTGCCATCAATGTTTTTGTGAAGGAGAAATTACCCTCCGTGGCGGTGTTAAGATGTCTGGGGGTGCGATCGAAAGAAATTGTAGCTGTCTATCTGGTTCAGATCGTCATCATGGGACTATTTGGTTCCCTGCTGGGTGCGGCTGCCGGGGCTTTCCTGCAATTTCTTTTGCCGATGGTATTTAGTGATTTCCTTCCGGTGGAAGTGTCTGTCCAAATTTCCTGGAGGGCAGTGATCATGGGAACCTTTACCGGGGTATTGATATCCGTATTATTTGCCCTGATCCCTTTACTGAAAATTCGAAAAGTATCACCGATGATGACCCTCAGGCCGGACGATCCTTCTGCAGGCTTGGGAAAGGATCCCTTGCGCTGGATGGTCTTGGGGGCAATTGTCCTGTTTATTCTTGGGTTTAGCTTTTACCTGTTGGAAGAGTGGGACCAGACCTTTTGGTTTACCGGTTTTGTGATATTTTCTTTTGGATCCTTGTGGCTGCTGGCCCTGGGGATAATGAAAGCCATTCGAAAATTCCTTCCCATTAGCTTGAACTACCCTGCCAGACAAGCCTTGTCCAATTTGTACCGGCCCAATAACCAAACGGTATCCCTGTTGGCTACCATTGGCTTGGGAACGGCGATGATCGGCACCTTGTTTTTTATACAAAACCAGCTGTTGGATGAGGTGCGGTTTGCTGACAAAGAAGATCAGCCGAATATGTTGTTTTTTGATATCCAATCGGATCAGGTAGACAGCATGAAGACCGTATTGGCAGAGGAGGGATTGCCCATATTGCAGCACGTTCCCATCGTTACCATGGGGGTGGCAGAAGTGAATGGCTTGACCAGAAATGATAACGACGAACTCGAAGAGGAAGAACAGCGGTCAAATTCCATGTATAGGCGGGAATTCAGAGTGACCTACCGGGATACCCTCATTTCCACCGAAGAATTGACCTCGGGCACCTTAATACCCTACGAAGCAGAAGGGGATAGTATTTTTGTTTCTATGGAAGAAGGATACGCTGAAAGAAACCGGGTGGAATTAGGGGATGAGGTCGTCTTTAATGTACAAGGAAGGCCACTCACTACGTACGTGGGAAGTTTCAGAAAGGTGAATTTCAGAAAGGTTTCTACCAACTTTTTGGTTGTTTTTCCAGATAAGGTATTGGATAATGCCCCTAAGTTTCATGTGTTGATCACCCGGACAAAGAATGACCAGGAATCTGCCGATATACAAAATAAGATGGTGCGTCAGTTTCCCAATGTTTCGGTGGTTAACCTCAGCATGATCGTGGAAACACTGGAAGACATTTTAGGAAAAATCAGTTTCGTTATTCAGTTCATGGCCTTGTTCAGCATTCTTACCGGGGTTTTGGTGTTGATAAGCTCACTTTTGATCAGTAAGTTTCAACGAATCCGGGAAAATATTTTGCTTCGCACGATAGGGGCGGGCAGAAGGGTGCTGCTAAAAATCAATGCCCTGGAATACTTGTTTTTGGGGAGTCTCGCCGCAGGAGGAGGGATACTGCTTTCCGTGCTGGCGGCTTTTCTGCTCAGCCGATATGTATTTGAAATATCCTTCCGGATGGAATGGGGTCCACTACTCATCGTGTTTGTGCTGATCACCCTGCTTACGGTGATCTTGGGATGGATAAACAGCCTCAGTATCTTGAAAGCCAAAACCATGGATATCCTAAGATCGTAGATGACTGCTCGAATTAAGGTAGCATCCCTGAAAAAAAATTAATAATCTTTCAGATGTTGAAACCTTTTGATTGATTTAAATGTATATACATTAAATACAATAGAAATTAAATGAAAATTGAAGACGAGATCAGGCAAAAGCCGTTTAAAGATGCCTATAGCAAGGCGGTGGTAAACTTGCTTTATACCCACAGTTACCTGGTGACCGAACAGAGCAAAATTTTCAAGCCTCATGATTTATCTCCCGAACAGTACAATGTACTTCGCATACTCAGAGGACAGCATCCGGAACCCATAACGGTGTCTTCCATTCAAGATAGAATGCTTAATAAAATGAGTAACGCTTCCCGGCTAGTTGAAAAACTAAAAATCAAGAAAATGGTAGAGCGTAAAGAATGCGCAATGGATCGTCGTCAGGTGGACATTACGATCACCGGGAAGGGGCTTGAGATTCTGGAGCAACTGGAAGAAGAAGTGAAAAAATTCAATAAAAGAATTTTGAATTTAAGTAAATCTGAGGTGGAGCAGCTAAATGATTTGTTAGATAAACTGAGAGGATAAAAAAATTTTCCTATTTAAATGTATATACAATTAATGTATTAATATTTAATTTAACACGTATAACTAATAACTATTAAGAAGATGAGTACAACAAAGTGGATTATTGACCCCACGCATTCCGAAGTATCGTTTAAGGTAAAACACCTGGTAATTTCTACCGTCACGGGTTATTTCCGGGAATTTGAAGGCGAAGTCGAAACGGCTTCGGATGATTTTTCCAATGCCTCCGTACGTTTTTCGGCAGCTATTGACAGCATTGACACGAACCAAAAAGACCGCGATGCACACTTGAAATCAGCCGATTTTTTTGATGCAGAAAATCACGCTCAGTTGGTTTTTAGCAATGGAAAACTTGTTGCTAGCGGAGATGGATTGGCGGTATCAGGAGATCTGACGATCCGGGGAACCACCCAACCCGTGACTCTTAAAGCCGAATTGGGTGGTATTGCCCAGGATGGTTATGGGCAGACTAAAGCTGGGTTTGAGCTGGAAGGTAAAATCTCCAGGAAAGCCTTTGGTTTAACCTGGTCTGCGGTAACGGAGACGGGTAGTGTTGTGGTTGGTGATGAGGTAAAAATCTTCGCCAGTATCCAGTTAGTAAAGCAATAATCAGGTACCTTTAAGCCGGGCTCTGAGCAGGAAGGAGCCCGGCCTTAACCTTATAATCTCATGAGTGATTTAATTTCAGGCATTCATCACATTACGGCGATCGCCTCCGATCCCCAACAAAATGTAGATTTCTACACCCGGGTATTGGGTTTGCGGCTGGTAAAAAAGACCATCAATTTTGATGCACCGGATGTCTATCATTTTTATTTTGGTGACGAAACCGGCAGCCCGGGTTCCATTCTGACCTTTTTCCCCTTTAAGGGCGCCGTAAAAGGAAAAAGAGGACTGGGAGAACTGACCTTTACCGCTTTTTCCATTCCGGAAAGCTCAATCGACTATTGGAAAAGCCGGTTATCCGGTTTGGGAATAACGCTCTCGGATACCCTCCAACGATTTGGTGAAGAGGTGATTCGGTTTACCGATCCGGACGGGATGGGGATAGAATTAGTCGGGATTAAAGCGGATCGGCGGGAGGCCTGGGCAGGTGGAAACGTACCCCAAAAGCACGCCATCCGGGGACTAGCAGGTGCCACCCTGAATTTACGGGAATTGGAACCCACTGCTGCTTTAATGACAGAGGTGCTGAATTACAAGCTTAAGGAGGAACTTCCCGGCAAGAGGTACCGCTATGAAATCGCTGGTAACCCGGGAGAAATAATAGACTTGGTCCAGATGGACCCTTCAGTGCGATCCATCCAAAGTGCCGGTTCCGTTCATCACATTGCTTTCCGCACGGCAGGAGAGGCGGAACAACTGCAAGTTCAGCGATTACTTCAACGGTATGGTGTAGCAGTGACCGAAGTCAAAGACCGAAATTATTTCAAATCCATCTATTTTCGGGAACCCGGAGGGGTGCTTTTTGAAGTAGCAACGGATTCGCCCGGTTTTTTGGTGGACGAATCATTGGAATCATTAGGCGATGCGTTGAAGCTACCCGACTGGGTTGCTTCTCAAAGGGAACAGATTGAGCGGAATTTGGTGCCCATACAGGTAAATTATCAGGAACCATGGAACAGTTAGTGAAAGCAGGTAAAGACTTGAATCAGGCGGAGAAAGTCGCCATCATTTTACATGGAAGAGGAGGAAGTGCTTCGGGAATGAAGGGATTAATAGAGGTGTTGCACGTTCCGGATTTTGCAGTTTTGATTCCTCAGGCCCCGGGAAATACCTGGTATCCGTTTGGGTTTATGGTGGAAGAATTGGAAAACGAACCCTATCTAAGTCAATCATTGGAGCGGATTCATTCCCTTGTCCAGGGTTTAAAGGAAGATGGGAAAAACGTATCAGACCTTTATTTTATTGGGTTTTCTCAGGGAGCTTGCCTTGCCCTAGAATACAGTGCCCGATTTCCCGCCCGGTATGGAGGAGTTTGTGCCTTTACAGGTGGACTGATCGGGAAAACGGTATCAGCGGAAAAATACCCCGGGGATTTAAATGGAACGCCGGTATTTATCGGTGCCAGCGAAAACGATTTTCACGTACCCATGTCCCGTATTCAGGAATCTGCTAAGCTATTGACCGGCATGCAGGCAGCGGTAAAAACGCTTGGTTTTCCGGACGATATGCACACGATTCGGGAGGAGGAGATTGCCGCAGCCAATGAGTTTATCTTTCAAAAAACCTCCTGATTTTTTTGGCCCGGGATTTGAAGAAACATTTTTATTCACCCTGTCGTTAGACGGGATATTGTTTTAAGAAAGCGATCTCATATGAAAACCAAAATACTCTTTTTTATCGTTCTTTTGTGGATCCCCTTTTTACAGGGGTTTTCACAGGAAATCCCACAAATTTCCGTGGTAGGCCAAAGCCAGCTAGAGATAATGCCCGATGAGGCCCTACTGACGGTTTCACTGAATGCCAAAGCCATGGAAACGGCAACTGCAACGGCTGAATTGAATAAGAAGGCCAAGCAAGTGAAAACTGCCCTTGAGAAATCCGGCGTAGAAGACTATGAATTGACCGCAGAAAACTATTACGTGAATGTCAATCGGATCTATTCGAAAGGAAGCAGCAAAGACAGTGGCTACGTTGCCAGTCAAACCATGGAAATTCTGGTCCGGGATACGGGCGAGGATCTTCTGAAAGTAATGCAAGTCCTGCACGGATCCACAGACATGGGTTTTCAGCTCTCCTACAGGCTGTCGGACGAAACGAAAAAAAGTTACCTTGAGAAGTTGCTGGAAATGGCAATAGCGGATGCCCGAAGAAAGGCCAACGTCATTGCGGCTAATCTGGATATCGAAGAGGTTTTTGTACATCGAGTAGACTATCAGGGGGGCGATTCTTTTCAGCCCGTGGTTTACGGAAACGAGCGTTTTAGTATGAAAGCCGCCGATCAGCAAGCGCCTCCCACCTTACAACCCGGAGAACAAACCCTCAATGAAAGGGTAACGATCATATTTACTTTTGAAAAGTAAGTGGGTTAGGGAAGGCCGAATAGCAAGAACAATCTCCGGATTACCAGGTTTAATGCCTATGAAAGCGAACGGAATATTGGATTTTCTGAAGGAATTGGCAGCTAACAACTCCAAAGAATGGATGGATGCCAACCGAAGCTGGTACTTACAGGTGAAAGAAAGCCTACTGGAAGATGCAGCGAAGATTTTGTCCGGATTGAGTGCAAATCAACCGGCTTTTTCTTCCTTGAGGCCCAAGGACTGCCTGTTTCGCCAAAACAGGGATATTCGATTTAGTGCCAACAAACTCCCTTACAAAACGAATATGGCAGCCTATTTTGCCGTGGGAGGTAAGAAATCAACCGGACCGGGTTATTACCTGCATTTGGAACCCGGAGCCAGTTTTTTGGCCGGAGGTATCTGGATGCCCGATTCGGATATTTTGAAAAAAATCCGACAAGAAATCGATTATGCCGGCAGTGAACTTGCGGGAATTCTGCAAGACCCGTTTTTTCATAATTACTTCGGGGAGATGGAAGGGGAGCAGTTGAAAACCTCCCCAAAGGACTACTCCAGTGAGCACCCACATATTGAGTTACTGCGGTACAAAAGCTTTATCGTGTCCAAGAAACTTAGCGATGCTGATGTTGCCGGGGGCCACCATATAGGATTGGCTTTAGAGGCTTTTGATGCGATGAGGCCGTTTATGGGATTCCTGGACAAAGCAATTGCCAGCTCTGAAGACGAAGGGTTTATTATTTAAAGCAAGTATTTTTCGATGGACCGTGCCACCCCATCTGCCTTGTTTCCAGCCGTAATATCCTTTGCCACCGCTTTTACTTCATCTCTTGCATTATCGACCGCAATACCCAGGCCGACAGAAGCGAGCAAGTCGATGTCGTTATAGTTATCCCCAAATGCCATGACCTCGTCCATGGAGATCCCGAAGCCAGTGATGATTTCCCGGAGTCCGGTGGCTTTGGAGATGGATTTTGGAGCGATTTCCAGGTAAGTGTCCTTGGAGCGGTAGAGATGAAGTACGGCAGATAATTCCCGTTGCAGATGTTGATAGAGTTCCCGGATCTCGCTTGCAGTACCCATGCACATGACTTTATGCGCGCCGCTTTGATTTTTTTTCCAGGCAGCGATTACCTGATCGTTTTCACGCAAGCGGGCCTTTACCTTGGTTGCTTTTTCCTCTTTTTCTGTCCAGGGATCCATTTTCGGAGCATACCATTCGTCTTCTGAATACAGGCTTACATGTATGGAAGTATTTACCGTCTGCTCAATGACTTTTTGACAAATTTCCGGTGTTATCCAAACCGAGCTCAGGGCATTTTTTTCCAGCGTGCCTGGCAGTACATAACCACCGTTGTAACAGACCAGGGGATTGTGCTCGCGGTTTAAATCCCTTAACAAATGGGTCATGGCAGAGGGCATCCGGGAAGAAGCCAAAATGACGGGAAAATCTGCGGGCAAGGCGGCAAAAGCCTGCCGTGTTCTCCGGGATAGTTCCCGGTTTTTATCCAGCAGCGTGCCATCTATGTCCGTGCAAATCGCTTTTATCTTCATCAAAAAAGGTTTTTTCGAGAAGCGAAGATAGGGAAATCAAATGGCTTTACTAAAGACGGTTGTTGACTTTTTATCTGAATACATGAACGGGTCAAAGGCCATGCAAATGTTCCTGACAAAAGGCTTCCCTGTTGCCGTAATGATCATTCCCTTCTGATTGAAGGTAATCAACCCATCCTTTTCAAAAGCCAACAGCTTTTCCAACAGCTCATCCGGTAGGTTTTTCAAATTTGTCCAGGAGGCCTCCATGTTACAGATCAAATTGAGGATAATGGACTTGGATACAAGATGCTCATCCTTTTGAACATGCCCTTTTACCAGTGGCAGGTCGCCGTTCAGGATGTTTTTCTTATACAGCTCCACGGATTTTTCATTTTGCCCGTAAGCATAATAGAGGTCACTGATCGCACTACAGCCCAGGCCCAATAGGATTTTGGAAGGGGAGGTGGTATACCCCATAAAATTGCGATGAAGGGTTTTATCTGATTTTGCCTGTAGCAATGGATCGCCGGGCAAGGCAAAATGATCCATCCCAATTTCCTCGTAGCCCATTTCTTCCAGCCAGTCTTTGCCTTGCTCGTAAAGTGCCCGCTTCTGTTCCTCATTTGGCAGGAACGCTTCGAAGGATTTCTGGGAGGGAAAGGCCGTAGGTAAGTGGGCGTAACTGTAAAATGCTATCCGCTCTGGCATCAGCTCCCGCACCTTGTCAAAGGTTGCTTTAAGGGTGTTCAGGTTCTGATGTGGCAACCCATAAATCAAGTCGAAATTAATAGAGGTATAGCCAAGCTGCCGGCTGGTATCCGTTACTTCCTTTACTTTTTCAAAGGGCTGAATCCGGTGGATGCTTTCCTGCACCTTGGGGTCAAAATCCTGAATGCCAAAACTAACCCGGTTAAATCCATGCCTGGCCATTACTTCCAAATGTGCTTGTGTGGTGTTGTTGGGGTGGCCTTCAAAGCTGAAAGCAGCATTATTTAGTCCTGTGGAGTTATGACTGATATGCTTCAGTAAAATTTCCAGGGAGGTAGGGGAGAAAAAGGTGGGTGTGCCTCCCCCCAGATGAATGCCGGCCAGCTTGGGCTTTTCATCCAGCAACTCCAGGTACATGTTCCATTCTTTCATCAGAGAGGAAATATAGGGCAGCTCCACCTGATGATTTTTGGTGATCCTTTTGTTACAGCCGCAATAGGTACACAGGCTTTCGCAATAAGGAAGGTGAATATACAGACTGATACCGTCTTGAGAGCCAAACGCATCGTATGCCCGCTGAAATTGCAGCTTCCATTGCTGGGGGTCGGTGGCATTGTTCCAGTGGGGAACCGCCGGATAGGAAGTATACCGGGGTGCTGGAACGTTGTACTTTCGTATCAGGGAATTTTGGTCCATATTCCTACTAGCTTGTTTCAAGAAACAAATAACGGCTTCCTTGTTTCAAAAAAACATGAGCATCGGTAGTGGCAAGCCTGATAAAAATCAGGTTTGCTGGAATAGGAAATGAAACGAATCGCTTCTGAATGACTTTAATGGTGGTTGGTGTAGTAGCTTACGGGTACATACGGCAGGTCAAAGGTTTCCGCAACTGCCTGATACACCACATCTCCTTTGATGATGTTGAGGCCGGATTTTAGTTCGGGGAAACGAATGCAGGAATGTTCCCACCCGTTATCGGCCAGTTCGAGCACATAAGGCAAGGTGGCGTTGGCCAGGGCCAGGGTAGAAGTATAGGGGACCGCCCCGGGCATGTTTGCCACACAATAATGGAGGACCCCATCGATGGTATAGGTGGGTTTCTCATGGGTAGTAGGTTGGCAGGTCTCGATGCAGCCTCCCTGGTCTACTGCCACGTCGACCAATACCGTGCCGGGAAGCATGTATTGTAGCATGTCCCGGGTGATAAGGTGCGGGGCTTTGGCTCCGGGGATCAGTACCGCTCCGATAATCAGATCGGTTGAAGGGATCAGATTTCGGATATTGTATTCATTGGACATCATTGTTTTGACATTTTTAGGCATGACATCCGAGAGGTAGCGCATTCTGGGAAGGGAGACATCCATGATGATCACGTCAGCACCTAAACCTGCCGCCATCCAGGCAGCCTGGGTTCCTACGATTCCACCGCCAAGAATCAAGACTTTGGCGGGCAGGGTTCCCGGTACGCCTCCGAGCAGAATCCCCCTTCCTCCCAGAGGTTTTTCAAGGTAATTAGCCCCTTTCTGAACCGCCATCCTACCGGCGACTTCGGACATGGGAACCAGGAGGGGAAGGCTTTTGTCTGGTTTTTCCACGGTTTCATAAGCCATACAGACAGCTTTGCTTTTGACCATGGCCTGGGTAAGCGGTTCATTGGAGGCAAAGTGGAAATACGTAAACAGCAATTGGTCTTCCCTGACCAGTTTGTATTCCTGCTCGATCGGTTCTTTGACCTTCAGGATCATTTCTCCTATTTCGTAAATGGATTCGATGGTAGGTAGAATTTTCGCACCGGCGGCCTGGTACGTTTCATCGCTGAATCCGCTACCCTCACCGGCCGCCTGCTGGACAAAAACAGCATGGCCCTTTTTTACCAGTTCTTTGGCTCCTGCCGGTGTAAGGGCTACCCTGTTTTCATTATTTTTAATTTCTTTGGGAACGGCTACATGCATAATCGAAGATGTTAGGTTAAAGTCTGTAACAAATATAACCAGCCGATTTCCCCTTGTGTAACAACACGTGAAAAAATTCCAGGTAAAATTTGAAAAGGAACGGATAGCTTGTTTATCTTGGAAGTTTCACCCGATACCAGGCCTGCGAGGTTGAAAATAATATTTGCCCGTGGCTACGTGAGTTCCAGGCTATTTTTAATTAGCATTCAGAATATTATTTTATATAAATAATAAAATTAAGATTAAACCAAATTTAATTTTTTTTAATTGATTTAATATCCCCTTATAGATTGGGATAACTCTAAAATTTGTGTATTTTTGAAATTGATGGCATACCCTTGTACCGAAAACAGTTTGATAGATGAATATGGAAACCCTATCCACATTGACTGAGGAAAAAACAGCAACTTTGGACAAGAAGCGCATTCTGGCAGATTATAAAATAGTGATGATCAGCAGGCATGCCTCCTTGACCGTGAGGAAGGAGGTTTTCATGGGTAAAGCCAAATTTGGCATCTACGGAGACGGAAAAGAGTTGGCTCAGGTAGCCATGGCAAGGTTTTTTGAGCCTGGAGATTTCAGGTCGGGGTATTACCGGGATCAGACCATCATGTTTGCCACGGAGGGACTGGGGCTGCAAGAGTATTTTGCCCAGCTTTACGCCCACACAGAAGTCCAGGCAGAGCCTGCTAGTGGCGGCAGGTTGATGAATGGTCATTTTGCAACCCGATCCCTGAATGAGGATGGTAGCTGGAAAAATTTGATGGCCTCCAAAAATTCCACGGCGGACATTTCTCCTACGGCAGCCCAAATGCCCAAATTGCTGGGCTTAGCCTACGCTTCCAAATTGTATAAGGAAAATCCGAAGCTCCATTCCATGACCACTTTTTCCAATAAGGGACGGGAAGTAGCCTGGGGGACGATCGGGAACGCGTCTACTGCGGAAGGCATGTTTTTCGAAACATTTAACGCAGGAGGCGTGCTGCAGGTGCCGATGGTGATTTCAGTATGGGATGATGATTATGGAATATCGGTAACGAATGAGCTGCAGGTCACCAAGGCCAGTATTTCGAAAGCATTGTCCGGATTTAAGAGAAACCAAAAGGAAAAAGGATACGAAATTTTTGTTGTAAAAGGCTGGGACTACGAAGAGCTGGTCCGAACCTATGGCAAAGCTGCAAGGCTGGCCAGGGAGGAGCACATTCCAGTGCTGGTGCATGTGGTAGAAATGACACAACCCCAGGGACATTCCACATCTGGTTCTCACGAACGTTATAAAAGTAAGGAAAGGTTGGCCTGGGAGGCGGCATTCGATTGCGTTGTAAAATTCAAAGCGTATATTCTGGCCAATAGTATTGCCAGCGAGGAAGAGCTGGACAAGATAGAAGCCGAAGCCAGGCAGTTGGTGAAAGAAAATAAGGATCGCGCCTGGAAAGCGTTTACCGGCAGCATCAAGAAAGAATTGAATGAGGCCGTTCTCCTGATCAGAGCACTCGCCAGCCACTGTAGCAAGCAAGAAGAACTCTTTCAATTGGCCGATGAATTGACACAAACGCTCAATCCGGTCCGAATGGATGTAATTGGTACGGTTAGAAAGTGCTTGTTATTGGCCAGAAATGAGCCTCAGGAATTGAAAGCGGAGCTTCAGGACTGGTACAAAGCGCAACAACAGCTCAATCTGGAAAGGTATTCCAGTCATCAATACAGTGAATCTGCAGAAAATGCCCGGTCTATCGCTTCGGAACCAGCTATTTACGATGAGCAGGCTCCTTTGGTAGACGGAAGAGAGATCCTGAAAGCTTGTTTTGATAAAATGCTAAGTAGGGATCCCAGGGTTTTTGCCATTGGAGAAGATGTCGGTTTGATAGGAGATGTGAATCAGGCATTTGCTGGACTTCAGGCAAAGCATGGCGAATTGCGGGTGACTGATACAGGGATACGGGAGGTAAGCATAATCGGTCAGGGAATCGGCTCGGCCCTGAGGGGACTCCGGCCCATTACCGAGATTCAATACCTGGATTACCTGATCTATGCGCTGATGACCCTATCAGATGATTTGGCCTGTCTGCATTACCGGACCAAAGGAGGGCAAAAAGCCCCGCTGATCATTCGTACCAGGGGACATCGCCTGGAAGGAGTTTGGCATTCAGGTTCTCCCATTGGAATGATTTTAAGTAGCCTCCGTGGAATTTTGATTTGTGTGCCCAGGAATATGACCCAGGCGGCAGGGATGTACAATACATTGCTGGAAGCCGATGAACCTGCCCTTTTGATTGAAGTATTGAGTGGCTACCGGTTGAAGGAGAAAATGCCGGCAAATATCGGTAAATTCAAGGTTGCTCTTGGCAAGCCTGATATTTTACGGGAGGGAGAAGATGTCACCATCGTAACCTATGGTGCCATGTGCCGCATTGTAATGAGCGCTGCAAAACAACTGGAAGAAATTGGGATTTCGGTTGAAGTTATCGACGTGCAAACCCTGGTGCCATTTGATCTGAATCAAGTGATCGCCAAATCAATCCAAAAAACCAATCGCGTAATTTTTGCAGATGAGGATGTGCCGGGAGGAGCGTCTGCTTATATGATGCAGCAGGTGGTAGAAGGGCAAAATGCCTACTATTTTCTAGATTCCAAGCCAGTCACGCTTTCCGCTAAAGAACATCGGCCGGCGTATTCTTCCGATGGGGATTATTTTTCCAAACCCAGTGTTGACGACGTGATTGACAAAGTGTACCAACTAATGCACGAGGCAGAGCCGAAGCGGTTCCCCCCTATTTACTAATCCACCAAAAAAAACTCGCTTACTCACCTTTCGATTTGAGAAAGGGTGAAGTCTGGACTGGTAACTACATTACTTCTGTTCAAAGCCCTGTCTTGTATTTGAATTTCAAGGCGGACCGTGTCGGTACGAAAGATACTGTTCCAGCCCAAGGACAGCATGGAATAGCGAATTTGCCCCTCTATAGAGCGAGCTCTTTCTTCTTCCAGCATGCGCGGAAACCTCCCGTCGAATGTGGTGTAATAAGGTGGGTCCGACCAGTCAAATTCGGTGTAGGTACCCCCTCTTTTAATAAAGAAATCTACGAAAATATTGTAGTGATCCGGGTTTTGGGATACCCAGAGCGTGTCGGGTATTTCCACATTGTTTATAAGTGGGAAAATCACCCAATCCCGGTTATTGAAATCAGGAGCGTCTTCAGGCCGGTCACTGTAGGTGATGAAATTCCCATTATCATCCGTCAGATAGTTTAATTCATTGAATGGCGGGAAAATATCCCGGGCATTCAAGCCCAAATCCCCCTCTGAATCTCTAAAGGTGATGGTCAGTATTAGCGAATCCGCACCCGTAGTTTGAACAAATTCCATGCTGTTGAATTCGATTTCGGGCACCGTGGGGAAATCTTCTGGTGGCGAAATGCAAGCAGTCCAGGTAAGGAGGATTGGAATAACGAAAAGGGTGTAATTTTTTAACTTCATGGGTAATCCTTAAATTTACATTTCCGGATGCTGGGTGTAAAAATGATTAAATTTTGGGTTTTACCATAAAATAACGATGAATTATTTTAAAAGTTTTAGTGAAAAAATAATTTCAGGAAAAATCCATGATTTCGATGCCTTAGCTTTGGAATTGTTTCATTTTCAGTCGCAAAACAATCCAATTTACCAGCGTTACCTGCAAGCCCGGGGTATTCGCAGTGCTGAGGTAAGTAGCCTGGAGCAGATTCCTTTTTTACCCATTTCCTTTTTTAAAACTGAAAAAGTGATTTGTCAACCGGAAAACGAATATGACTTCTGGTATAGTAGCAGTGGTACCACCGGCATGCAGACGAGTCGTCACTTTATCTGGTCCAGGGAGTTTTACCTCAAACATAGCCTCCGGATTTTTGAATCCGTGTATGGCTCCATTCAGGACTTTCATGTACTGGCCCTCTTGCCTTCCTATCTGGAACGGGAAGGGAGCTCATTGGTAGATATGGCCGCTTATTTCATTCAAGAAAGCGGCTCCGGGCATTCGGGATTTTATTTATACCAGCAGGAAGACCTTTATGAAAAATTACTTGAACTTAAAACGAGCTCCAAAAAAATACTCTTGTTGGGAGTAACCTTTGCTTTATTGGATTTGGCAGAGCGGTATACCGTTAGCGGTTTTGAGAACTTACTTGTAATGGAAACCGGAGGAATGAAGGGGCGTAGAAAGGAGATGATTCGCGAGGAAGTTCATGAAAAACTTAAAAAAGCGTTTGGCCTCAGTCAAATTCATTCAGAATATGGAATGACCGAATTGCTATCTCAAGCGTATGCTCCTCGTGACGGAATTTTTAGGGAGTCATTTTCCATGCGTATTTTTATACGTGACACCTACGACCCTTTTCATTGGGTGAAGGGCAGTTCCGGGGCTATCAATGTCATTGACCTGGCAAATTTTCATTCCTGTGCCTTTTTGGAAACCCAGGATTTGGGAAGGAAAAACGAGGATGGTAGTTTCACTGTTTTAGGGAGAATGGATAATAGCGAGGTCAGGGGATGTAATTTATTGATCAATTAATTTTGTATTTAAGGACTTATTACACATATTTGGCCATTAACTAGCTTAGAAAATGAAAACAGCATTGATTATTTTAATGGTAGGAGTGGTTTTGGTGATGTCTTCTTGTGCTTCCAGTAAGCCCTGTCCGGCATATGCCCGAACGGCTGATGTGGAAGCCAGAGGTTAACTCACAGTACCCGGATTAATTAGTAATTCGCATATTTTTTTATGTCTTCGGTGGATATGTTTTTTCCACCCAGAATTACGAGCCTTTCTATTACGTTGCGGAGTTCGCGGATATTCCCTGTCCAGGGAAATTCCTGTAATTTCTTTATGGCATCGGCTTCGATTTCTTTCTTAGCCGTCCCATATTCTATTGCTATTTCTCCAAGAAATTTGTCCACCAAAAGGGGGATGTCTTCCGCTCTTTCCTTCAAAGGGGGGACCGGAATCAGAATGACACTTACCCTATGGTATAAATCTTCCCGGAAATTTCCTTCAGCGATTTCTTTTTTCAGATCTTTATTAGTAGCTGCCAGTACCCGTACGTCCACTTTGATGTCTTTGTCACCACCTACCCTGCTCACTTTATGCTCCTGCAAGGCCCGAAGGACTTTGGCTTGGGCAGAGAGGCTCATATCGCCAATTTCATCTAAAAAGAGCGTGCCTCCATGGGCCTGTTCAAATTTTCCCTGCCTTTGTTTCATGGCGGAAGTGAAGGCACCTTTTTCATGCCCAAACAATTCACTTTCTATAAGTTCGGAGGGGATGGCGGCACAATTTACCGCAATGAAGGGTGCTGATTCCCTATTGCTCTTTTGATGAATCCAGTGTGCCACAAGCTCCTTTCCGGTACCATTGGGCCCGGTTATCAGTACCCGCGCATCTGTCGGAGCCACTTTTTCTATGGTTTCTTTGACCTGATTGATGGCTTCTGACTCTCCTACCATATCCAGTTTTTTGGAGAGCTTTTTCTTTAGAACCTTGGTTTCTTGTACCAGGTTTTTTTTGTCCAATGCATTTCGCACCGTTAGCAACAATCGGTTTAGATCAGGGGGCTTTGGAATGAAGTCAAAAGCCCCTTTTTTGGTAGCTTCCACGGCGGTCTCGATGGTGCCGTGGGCGGAAATCATGATAAATTGGGGTTGTTTCTGCAACGCGCCAACCTTGGTCAGCACCTCAATTCCGTCCATTTTTGGCATTTTAATATCGCAGAGTACCAGGTCGAATTCATCGTTTTGTATCATTTCAAGACCCTTTTCTCCATCCTGGGCTTCGAAGATTTCGTAGTTTTCGTACTCCAGGATTTCTTTTAGAGTAGACCGGATGACTTTTTCATCGTCGATAATTAATATTTTGGGCATCTTCGGAGGTTTTCTTTTTTGTTTTTATAAATGTGCAGGCCTGTAAGCCGGGTTCTGTTCTTTTTTCAAAGCGTCTGTCATTTATCTCGTCTTTTCTTCGCAGAAAAGATCTAACGACCTACCCACTCCGGTTTCCCTTTGACAGGGATTGGACGAGCAGCCCTTGGACCGGAGCCTATTTGGTCTTTCAACCCATAAGGTTTACCATGCGGTGCCGGTCACCCGGAACCCGGTGGGCTCTTACCCCACCATTTCACCCTTATCCCGGTACCGAAAATCGGAACCCAGACGGTATATTTTCTGTGGCACTGTCTGTTACCCAGCCATTTCTGGCCAGGCACCTTCCCGTTAGGAAGTATGGCGCTCTACGTTGCCCGGACTTTCCTCTCTTCCCTGACCAGCAGGGAACAGCGACAAACCAGCCTGCACCCTGCAAAAATAAATGAAATAACGGCATTTATGCCAATTGTCCACCCTTTTATTAACTAGTTTACCTTCCGAAACCAGGGAATGGGCGACAAAAGAGTTTTAGAGAAACAAGTAGATTTGCCAGCAGGTCTTAAAATGGGTTTTTCTTTTACATTTTATTTACGATCCTTCAAACATTTTCGAGTTGCTTAAGTTAATAACCTGTAAGGCTTTAACGAGCTTTTCTTCATAGTGCTGGGTTATGCCGCCTCCTTTGGGGGCGGCATTTTTCTTCTACTACCTCCAGCAATAGCAACACAAACGGCTTTCGCTGGGCGGATCGGTCTTTGAGAAGATAGGAGATAGGACGACAAGACTTATTTTTCGTTTTTTTCCCTATATGAATTCGGTACCTTTGTAAAAAAAACAGCAACATGATTTTAGTTGGAAATGCGGTGATCAGTGATGATATAAAGGATCACTTTTTTGTTTGCGATTTAGAGGCGTGTAAAGGTGCCTGTTGCGTAGAAGGTGATGCCGGAGCACCGCTATCAGACGAAGAAACGGAAATACTGGAAAAGGAATACCCTTCCATTGCTCCCTTTCTCACAGAAGAAGGACGAAAATCAATCGAGCGAAACGGTACCTGGGTCATCGATCAGGAGAACGAAAAAGGTACGACCACCATAGAAAAAGACGGCGCCTGTGCCTATGCTATCCGGGACGAAAAAGGAATCTTAAAATGTGGTATCGAACAAGCTTATAACGAAGGTAAGACCGGTTTCAAGAAACCCATTAGCTGCCACCTGTATCCGATACGCATTACCCGATACGATGCTTACGAAGCATTGAACTACGACAGGTGGCACATTTGTGATCCAGCTTGCCGATTGGGAAAATCCCTGGGCCTGCCTATTTATCAATTTCTCAAAGAGGCCCTGATCCGAAAGTACGGAGCTGCCTGGTATGAAGAACTTTTAGACCGAATTGCAGCGTCTGAAATGTAAATCTTTTGATTGAGAAACCTTTTTCCTAAAACCACTTTTTTCACTTTCTCAGATATTTTTTTGCAGCTTTTATATCCATAAATGCGGCTGTCTGTTTTTCGCAATTTCCGACGGTAATCCGACTGATTATCAGGCGGTATATTTTTTTTGCAACTCCTTTGTTACTATCAAATTATTCAATTAATTACTTAAAGTAATTATATTTTATCATGTATATTTTAATATATGTAAAATGAATATTACTTATTATCAAAAAGCAAAATACTTTTTAGGTGAAATAAAATACAGAAAACCTAGAATAAAAAGAAGGCAGGGACTGCGGTCGAATAATTACTAATTACTGGTTCAGAATTGAGGTAATTCGGCTGGAATTTGCCTGACAAAACAAATGGAAATTCAATGATCATCCGGGTCCCATATAGCGTACTTTGTATTTGGACAGGGCTGCTTTTGCTTTCGGGTATAAAAGAGGCAGGTGCGGCTCCTATTATCCGCGATGTTTTCCAGTTTTCGGAGTGCGAAAAAATGGCATCCATCCGGGTGCGAAATGGGGTAGCTCCCTACACCTACGTTTGGAGTTATGAAGGAAACGTAATCCAGACGGACGTGGATTTAGGGGAAGATGAAATGAGTACCATCGAGCAGGCGCAAGGCGGGGATTATAACCTGATGGTAACCGATAGCGATGGAAATACCTACTCGGAAACCATCAATTTTTCGGGTAGCACTAATTTTATTTTAAATATTCTTTACGAAGAGAATCAGGAATGTGAGGGGGAAACCTTCGGACAGGTTTACGGCACCATTGAAAATGGGATCGCCCCTTTCACGGTTAATTTTTTTGATGAAGGAGGAGCGGTGGTTTTGACGACCGTCCTGGCTGGAAGAAACCTGGATCTCAATGGGGTTCCGGCCGGAGATTACCTGGTAGAAGTGATTGATGCATCCGGATGTAAAGAATTAACCAGCATCACCATTGAGGAAGTGGACCCATTGGTAGTGACACCAAATGGTGGACCCGGGACGCTGGCAGAAACCTGTGAGGGGAATGGTGGAATACGATTTGATGTTTCGGACTATGCTGGGGACGTGGCTTTCCGAATACGGAGGGCAAACGGGAGTTATGCCACTTCCTGGCTGCCCGCTGCTTCCGGAGAAATTCGGTATGACCAACTGGAAGCAGGCGATTATGTGCTGGAGATAACCGACGATTACCGGCTGGAGGATTGTCCTGAGGAATTGGTTTTTAATATTGCAGACGAGCAGCTTTTGGATATTGACTTGAGCAGTTCTGCGATTAGTTGTTTTGGTGCTTCGGATGGTACCATCCATTTGGAATCGGAGCGCTTGTTTATGGGGTTTGCCTTTCCCCCTGATGAAATTATAGTGGATATTTTGGACTCCGGCAATACGCCGGTTTTCAGCGATCAGGTGGTGGCGATCGGAGCGTTATCAGGAGAAGCTGATTTTACGGGATTGTCTGCGGGAGACTATACCGTCATTGTGCGACATGGGGGAGATGATTATCCGGAATGTACGCTTACCTATACGATAAGTATCGATTCTCCGGTTGCCGCCTTAACAGCCACGGTCAGCAGTACTCCTGAAATTTGTTTTGGCGAAGAAAATGGTACCGCGACTGTTGCACGGTCCGGAGGATGGGGAGGGTATACCTATTTGTGGAGTGATGGACAAACTGGCCGAACGGCAACAGGACTTGCTCCGGGTAATTATTCGGTACGGGTTTCCGATGGGGGAGGCTGTTTTTTAGATCTGTCGGTCACGGTGGACGGACCACCCGAAGCGATAGGCGGGTCGATCGATTTACTCTCCGGCCTGACCTGTGTGGGTGCCAACGATGGTGCTGCAAGGGTTACAGGCCTTCAGGGGGGCTGGGGTAATTATACGTTAGCGTGGAGCAATGGAGAAACCGGGTCTGAAGCGAATCAGCTTCCGGCTGGTACGAATTCGGTGACTATCCGGGATGATGAAGGCTGCGAGCATGTATTGTACGTGGATGTGCCGGTTCCCGATGCACCGGATGTTACTTATTCCCTCACAGAGCCAAGTTGTTTTGGTGCTTCAGATGGTCGTATTCGCGTGCAAATTCACGATGCTGCTACCACCTTCACCGTTACAGTTGATGGGGAAGTCCAAACCGGAAATGACCTGACCTTTGACGGGTTATCTGCGGACCAGTATCAGGTACAAATTGCTTATTCGGGTAGCTGTTCGATTACTGAATTTCTTACACTGGATGAGCCGGACCAGGTTGTTATTGATGAAAACGATCTGGAGATAACTCCAATAAGTTGCGCGGGGTCGGGGGACGGAGCCATTTCAGGGCTTTCCGTTTCGGGAGGTACCGGATCGTACCAGTATCAATGGCAAAAGGAAATCAGCGGGGTTTTCGAGGACTTGCCGGGGGAAACCGGGCTTTCCCTGATTAATCTTTCGGGTGGTTCGTATCGCTTGCAGGTTACCGATCAGAACTCCTGTGCGGTTTACCAGGATTATGAGTTGGATGAGCCGGCTCCTTTACAGACCGGTATTCCAGTTATTGAGGATGTTACTTGTTTCGGGATTAGTGACGGAAGCATCTCATTTTCAGTAAGCGGCGGAACGGCCCCTTATACCTATTCTTTGAACGGAGGAACGCCTCAAACGACTTCCGGCTCCCAGATCGAATTTTCCGGTTTGCCAGCCGGATTGAATAATTTCATTAGCCTGGTGGATGCCCGGGGCTGTACCGTACCTAATATAAATTTTGATATCGAATCGCCTCCTGCTATACAGGTTTCTAACGTGCAACTTTTGCCAGAAACCTGTTTTGGCCAGGGAAATGGGTCCATTTCGATAGATGTCAGCGGAGGCTCGGGTAGTTTTGCCTTCGAATGGTTCCGTGCCACCGCGCCAACGACCGTTATCGCAACCACTGAAGATTTAACCAACCGCGGACCAGGAGCGTACTTGCTGAAAGTGACTGACCCTGCCAATCCCTCTTGTGAAGTATTGGAAACGTTTACCATTCCGGAAACTCCGGCATTGCAACTTGCTTTGGATGGAGACCCGGTGGATGTTTCCTGTTTCGGGGAAAGTACCGGATCCATTGCGGTGACGGTGCAGGGTGGAACCGGCGCTTACACGTTTTCTTGGACAGGGCCAGGTGGGTTCACCTCAGATCAGCAGAATCCAAGCGGGTTGGCTTCAGGCCTGTATCAGGTAACCGTGACCGATGAGAATGGGTGTTGGGAGCAATTAAGTGATATTTTGGTCAGACAGCCAGCGGCGGCATTGGGAGTAAGTTTATTAAACAAGGTTTCTCCGACCTGTCACGATGCAGAAAACGGGCGCATAGAAATTCAAGTAGGAGGAGGAAAGCCTTCTTACCGCATCTCCTGGGAAGAAGAAGTTTCTCCCGGCGTTTTTGTTCCTTTTCCCGGCTCCTCATTAACCCTTGCCGGTATTGGCGCAGGAACTTACAGGGCCTTGGTCGAGGACGCAAACTCCTGCATTAGCACCTTGGACGTGAACCTGGATGCGCCGGATCCTTTACAGGTGCAGTTGACGGAAAAAGTTGATGTGTCGTGTTTCGGGAGAAACGATGGGCGGATCACCATTGAAGTTACCGGAGGAACAGGAGTTTATTTTTTCGACTGGGATCACGGTTTTATCAATCAAAACCCGACTAATCTGGGAGAGGGGACCTATGGAGTGACGGTAACTGATGCCAACGGATGTAGTTTTCGTCTGGATAACCTGCTGATTGAACAGCCTGATGAACTAGAGATTGACCTGGTGCAGGTAACCCCACCTACTTGCGGATTGAACGACGGGGAAATAGAAGTGGCGTTCAGCGGGGGTAATCCACTCACTGCCAGTAATAGATGGGTGGAACTATCCAGCGAGACCCTAGTCGCCGAAGATGTTAATCAGGTGAGTGGCTTGAATCCGGGCTATTACCGGATAGAATACAGTAGCGGGGCAAGTTGTGTCGTTACCGAAACCGTACTTGTGCCCGGGCCATCCAGCCCCTTGCAATTGGTAACTAATTCGCAGGACGCTGCCTGTCCCGGAGAAAGCGGCATTATTTTTCTCTCTGCCACGGGAGGGGTTCCTGGATATACCTATTACGTTCGGAATAGTGGCGTATGGGAAGCCGCTAGTAGTTCTATCCTGGCCGGTTTGCCAGCTGGTGACTACGACGTGCGGGTTGATGATGCTTCAGGATGCCAGGATTTTTCAGTTATCACCATTGATGAACCGAATCCGCCTGTAATTGATGCCGAAGTCACCCATCAGGTTTCTTGTTTTGGGGCTAACGATGGCGAAATCTCGTTCGGTATTTCCGGCGGTAGTGGAGGCTATACCTTGCAATGGTACCGGAAAACTGCTTTGGGAGGAAAGAGTCCCATTGCTACAAGCAGTTTGACTAACCTGATTGCCGGAACCTATTTTGTGGAACTGGTTTATGCGGGCGGTTGCACCATCAGCTCGCCGGATTATGAAATCACCAGCCCCGAACCTCTTCTACACTCAGTAGACCTGGATCAACCTCAATGTGCTGATGATACGGGAATATTTTCCATTACCTTTTCCGGAGGTAATCCGGGTAAAGAACTGACCGTGTCTTCGACCGATGGGTATTTGCAACAATATGATAATGAAGTTTCCGGTACGTATACCTTTGAAAATCTTTCTCCAGGCGCCTATTCCTGGCGCCTGGAAGATGCTTCCTGTCCGGTAATTGAAGGAAACTTTACCGTAAATGCAGTGGTCCGGCCATCTTTCTCCACTTCCTCTCAGAACATTTCCTGTTTTGGTGCTGGCGATGGCCTGTTGGAAATTGAAGTTCCTACCGTTCAATCCGGAAGGCTTTATTCGGTATGGATCAATGGTGCCAATCAGGGGAACCAAACCTCATTTTTTAATTTACTTCCCGGTGTTTATCAGGTTTGGCTACAGGATAACCTGGGTTGCCAGTCCGATGTACAGGTTATTGAGTTGACCGAGCCGGATCGACCCCTGGCCATCGATCGGGCAGAAATGACCCCTGCGATTTGTTACGGAGAAGCATCAGGTTCTTTGCTATTTGAACTTTCGGGGGGAACTCCTGAATACCGGGTAGCGCTGGTGCCCGAGGCCGGTCCATCATTACCCATGACCGGATTACTGGCAGAGACGGCCTATGAATTTACCGGCCTGGCTGCCGGAACCTACACCCTTGAAGTTTGGGATCAGAATGATAACTGCTTCCTGACGGCAGACTATATCGTAGCTGAACCAGATCCCTTAACGGCGGATCTAGAGGCTGGAAGCATTCTTTGCGCCGGTGAGACTACCTGGCTGGAGGTAAACGTGGCGGGAGGTACCTTACCTTACACGTTTTCCTGGGAAAAATTTAATCCGGGAGGAGGTACCTGGGAGCTGCTTCCCGAAACGCAAAACCGAATCACGGGAATTCTTCCCGGGGAGTACCGGTATACGGTTACAGATGCGGAGTCCTGCGTGGAGTTGACCGAGGATGTTACCGTTTCGGATGCGGCGGAGATTACGCTTAGCTATGCTGCCGGGGCGATCGCTTGTTACGGGGAAGCTGTGCCGGTGGACCTTACCGCAAGTGCGCCTGGAAAGGACAGCTTTACTTTTTTTGTCAATGGAGCTCAGATTTTTGGCAATACGTTTATGGCGCAGGCAGGCACCTATGCCGTTTATGCGCTTGATAATATCAATGGCTGCGTATCAGAAGAACAATTTATTACGATCGGGCAGCCCCTGGCACCCCTATCGGTGGTGGACTATTCCTGGGAGGATTTGAGTTGTCACGAATCGGCGGACGGCAGTCTTTCCCTAACCCTGGAAGGGGGTACGGCTCCTTATACAATTGACTTTAACGGAAACACCTATACCGCAGCAGAAAATGAAGTCCTTCTATTTGACGGACTTAGTGCCGATATATCCTACCAGCCCCAGGTGAGAGATGCCAATGGCTGTACGATTGATCTTCCTCAGAGAACCCTTCAACAACCCTTGCCCCTACAGGCAGCGGCGACCGTTCCGGCCATTAATTGTTTTGGAGGAAGTACCTCCATCGACCTTCAGATTACTGGCGGAAGGCAGCCTTATGCCATTACCTGGGAATTTTCTCCCGATGGTACGGTATACACCTCCATGCCATCCTGGGAAGATGAGAGCCTGCTGGTGAATATCGGTCCCGGGTATTATCGGTACGCCATAGCAGACGGTGCTTGCTCAGATCTCACCGATACCTTGCTTGTCGAAGCGCCTGCTGCTGTGGAACTCCAAAACACGGTTACGCCTGTTTCCTGCTTTGGAGGTTCTGACGGCAGGGTGGAATTAATGCCTTCGGGAGGAACAGGTGCGGATTACCGGCTGTTTTTTAATGGGGTGGAAATAACCGGTACCAGCGTCGAAGGACTCAGTGCCGGTACCTATACCGCTTTTGCAATGAATGGAACCTGCCGGTCAGAGGATGTGGCCATTACGGTATCACAGCCTGCTGCTCCGGTAACGGTAGCCGTCGATTTCCCTGGCTTGCTGGCCTGTGCTGGTGATGAAGCGGTCGTAGGGTTAGAAGTGGCGGGTGGTACGGCACCTTATACAGCAACTTTTAATTCTGAGACCCAGGTTGCAGCGGCACCGGGAGAACTTTCCTTTGCCGGAATTGCTGCGGGCTCCTATACCTTGGAGGTAGTAGATGCAGCAGGTTGCTCCTGGACGGATACCATCGAAATTGCCGAGCCGGATCCGGTGGAACTGGTTTTGGAGAACCTCGCAGACGTAAGCTGTTTTGGCGGAGCCGACGGTTCGATCAGGGTGTTGGCTTCGGGCGGAACGGGTGCCTTCACCTATAGCTGGCAAGACGATGACGGCGTGGATATCGGTACCGGTCGCTACATTTCCGGTTTACAAGCGGGTCTTTACCTGGTTGAAGTTATTGATGAAAACGGATGTAGCCTGATCCGGGAATATGAGATTGAAGAGCCCACAGCGGTGAATTTTACTTTTTCGGTGCAAAATGTAACCTGTGCGGGTTCCCAAAATGGTCAAATCACTGCCCAGGGTTCAGGAGGAAGACCCGATTACCACTTGGTAGTCAACGGAATTCACCTTCCTGGAATGCAGGCCACGGGTTTGTCCGCCAATGCCTACCAGGTAATGGTGGTTGATGCTTTTGGCTGTGCCTCGCCTCCTCAGGAGATAATCGTGGAGGAACCTCTTCCCCTGCAAATGGAGGTAGATGCCTCGGATGTGAGTTGCTATGCAGCTAATGATGGCTCTGTTTCAATAACCCTCCAGGGAGGAACCGCTCCTTACAGTTTCCGCTGGTCGGATGGTAATTCCCTTCCTGCAAGGACCGGAATGGCTCCTGGAAATTACGAAATCGTGGTCACCGATGCCAACGGTTGTTCTATCCGGGATCGTGTATTGATCCAGCAACCGGAATCTATATTGGTAGCGGCTGATGTGATTCCTGTAAGTTGCCATGCAGGCAGTGACGGGGAGATCAGGCTGGATATCTCTGGCGGCAATGGTCCTTTTTCCGTGCAGTGGGAGGAAGTAGTGACCGGTACAAATGTGGGGGCCGGAACAGAAGTGACCGGACTTGCAGCCGGCAGGTACCGGGCATTGATTCAAGATGAAAATGGCTGTGCCCTTAGCAGGGAATACGAGGTAAGGGAGCCGGGTTCTCCTTTGTCGGTGCAACCCTTGGTATCGGATATCCGCTGTTTTGGAGAGGATAGCGGCAGCATCAGTCTGGTGGTCTCCGGAGGTACTGCTCCGTATTCATTTAATTGGTCTTCGGGAGAAACCAGTAGTGTGGTTTCCAATAAACCTTCAGGAAATTATCAGGTACAGGTTTCCGATGCCAATGGATGCTTGTGGGTGGAGGACATTACCATCGAAGAGCCAGACCCGGTTGAGGTAGAGGCCGCCATCACCGACGTTTCCTGTAAGATGGGGACAGACGGCACCATTGACCTTACCATTACCGGAGGCAGTGGGGAACCCCGGGTGCAATGGAGCAACGGGATGACAGGTACCTCGATCTCGGGCTTAAGAGCTGGGACCTACACCGCCTTTATTTTGGATGCTCAATCCTGCTTTGATAGCTATACCTTTCAGGTAACCGAGCCCGAAGCAGCCCTTGCCGTGGAGGGATCGGGATCATTTGAGCTTTGTTTCGTGGAGGATGTCATGAGCATTGAGTTGGAAGTTAGCGGCGGAACGGCTCCCTATACCTACTCCTGGTCTAACGGGTCCACCGATAAAGATATCTACGATCTCGAATCGGGTCTGTATGAAGTGGTCGTCAGCGATGCAAAAGGATGTTCGGTGGTCGAATCCTTTGAAGTACCTGAGCCGTCCCTACCGATGGATGTATCCATCAGTGGAAATTTAGGCATTTGTAACAACGATGAGCGTGGGGAGGCTTCCGTGTCAGTGAGTGGAGGCTTGGCACCCTACACCTATTTGTGGTCCAATGGCGCAACCACTGCCACTGTATCCAATCTTGGCCCCGGTCAGTATTCGGTGGAAGTGACAGATTCCAAAGGCTGTTCCGTCCGGGAGCAGGTGGAGATAATACGATCCCGGGACCTACATGTGAGCCTGGAAGACATTCAGAGTGTGTCTTGTTTTGGGGCGAATGATGGAGCAATCACCATTCAGGTAGATCAAAACAGTGGTCCTTTTCAGGTGTTCTGGAGCAACGGGGTGAGCGATCAATTGTCCATCACAGGGCTGGGACCTGGCATATACACGGCCGAAATCACCGATGAAGCAGGCTGTGTCACTACGGTGGCTTATCAGATCCGGGAGCCGGAGATATTGGCGGTGTATGAAACGATAAACGATGTGGATTGCTATGGCAACGAAAACGGAAGCCTGTTGCTTGAGGTAAGGGGTGGAACGGCCCCTTATGCCTTCGAGTGGTCCAACGGCGCCAAAAGTAAGGACCTTCGGAACCTAGGTCCGGGTACCTATTCGGTGATCGTTACCGACCGAATGGGCTGCTCCACCGGAGCTTCCTACACTGTGGCTGAGCCCGAACTCTTGACCGTGGAGATTGATCAAACCGATACGCTGGCCTGTTATGGAGATGCGAATGGATTTATCAATTTGGATATTACCGGCGGGGTACAACCCTACCGGATTACCTGGTCGGATGCACCCGAATTGGGTACACAAAACAGGAGCGGCCTGGAAGCGGGTAGCTACACGGTTCTGGTAACGGATGCCAACAATTGCACGCAGGTAAATACCCTGGTTATTGCCCAACCGGAACCCTTGGAAGTGGAATTGTTTACCCGTTTTGATGCGGACTGCGAACAACAGCTATTGACTGGAGAAGCCTGGATCGAGATACAGGGTGGAACAGGGGAGTACGATATAGCTTGGAACACGGGTGACCAAGATGTCTTGGAAACCCAGTTTTTTGAAGATGGGGTTGTGGAAGTAAGGGTTACCGATCAAAACGGTTGCGCTGTAGAGGTCTCAAGGGTAGTGACCCTTCCTTTGGCCTTTACAGAAGCCGCGTTTTTATATACCGTCATTTCCACCGGCGTTGAAGGCGAAATTCTGGTGAACGATCCGGTGCAGTTTCGCGACGAGACCTTGGGGAATGTCTTTACCTGGGAATGGGATTTTGGAGATGGAACCAAAAGCAATGAACAACACCCCATGCACAGTTACAACAAACCCGGAACCTATTCCATTCGCCTGACTACTTTCGACGTTCTGGGTTGTGTTTCTGAGACCGAAAGGGTAGTGGAGGTAGTTTCCTCTTACCGGATTTTAATACCCAATGCCTTTTCCCCGAATGGAGACGGCTTGAACGACAAGTTTTTGCCCAAGTTGCGGGGTATCGAAGATTTTGAGATGCACATTTTCAATAAGTGGGGAGAATTGGTTTACTCCTCCTTTAGTCAGGAGGATTCAGGTTGGGATGGAACCCTCAATGGCCAATTGAGCCCCAATGGGAATTACGTGTACAAGATCAATTATACTTCGGTAGCAGGGGAATCCGGGACGCAAACGGGGGTTTTTACCCTGATATTTTGAGGGGAACCATACCAAAGAGAACAAAAGGATAGGATGAATAAACGGATGGAGTGATGAAAACGATATATACCCTACTTATTTTTATGTTGACCTGCAATTTTGTACAGGCCCAGGACATGCAGTATTCTCAATTTTATGCAGCACCATTGTATCTGAATCCGGCATTTGCGGGGGCAACGGAACTGACCCGGATCGGGGCCAACTACAGAAACCAGTGGCCAGGACTGGACCATTCTTTTGTCTCCTATTCGGCTTACATAGATCATTACATGTTTGACATCAATTCGGGAGCAGGTCTGATCATCAATTCCACTAGGGAAAGCCAATCACAACTCAGCACCAATGAGGTGGGTCTGGTCTATTCCTATAAAGTGCATTTAGGACTGGACTCCTACCTCAGATTTGGTGGACAGGCCAGTTTTGTAACCAGGGATGCCTATTTTGGTGATTTGGTATTCGGCTCTCAGTTGGATATCGAACGTGGGTATATTGATGATTTTAGCGGTGAGCTGATGGCGGCTGACTATAAGCACAGCTTTGTGGATTATAATTTCGGTATGGTGTTTCATACGCAGATGATGTGGGTAGGGGTATCGGGTCATCACCTTTCCGAACCCAATACTTCTTTTGTGGATGGCAATATCAGTGAGTTGCCCATGAGGCTTTCAGCCCATGGCGGCATCAAATTTAATCTGGGAGAGGGAATGATTAATAATTACTATAGCAATACGCGTCAGGAACGCTCTGCATTTTTTGCTTTTAATTATAAGCATCAGGATCCATTTAATCAACTGGATCTGGGTGCCCAGTTGTTTATAGAACCGTTGATCCTGGGGGTCTGGTACAGAGGTTTTCCCGTCAAATACGATTTGCCCAATAACGAGTCCATTGTAGGCTTGCTGGGAGTGGTACTGAACAATGGGATAGACATTGGGTATAGTTTTGACTTTACCGCTTCCAAGCTAAGCCTGGGGAGTTCTGCAGGCGCTCACGAATTTTCTATCCGGTATTCTTTTTTATACGGGGATCCGAAAGAGCGTAATAAGAGGAGCACGATCATTCCCTGCTTCCGGTTTTAATCAAATCGCACGATATCCGCTCCCAGGGCGTTGAGACGTTGGTCGATGTATTGATAGCCCCGGTCAATTTGCTCCACATTATCGATAACAGAAGTGCCATCTGAAGACATGGCGGCAATTAATAAAGCCACACCTGCCCGGATGTCCGGTGAAGTCATACGGATGGCTTTTAGAGGGTATTTGCGCGCCAGTCCGATAACGGTAGCCCGGTGTGGATCGCATAAAATAATTTGCGCACCCATGTCTATCAATTTATCCACAAAAAACAAGCGGCTTTCAAACATTTTCTGATGGACTAGAACGGTGCCTTTGGCTTGCGTGGCGATAACCAACACAATGCTTAGCAGGTCGGGAGTGAAACCGGGCCAGATGGCATCGGAAACCGTAAGAATGGAACCATCGATAAAGGTTTCAATTTCGTATAACTTCTGGGAGGGGATGAAAATATCATCGTCTCTGATTTCCATTTTTATTCCCAATCGCTGAAACGTTTCCGGAATCAGGCCAAGTTTATCGACCCGAGCGTTTTTGATGGTGATTTCGGATTGGGTCATGGCGGCCAGGCCTATGAATGAACCAATTTCAATCATGTCTGGTAGCAAGGTATGGCTGGTGCCTTTCAGCTTGTCTACGCCTTCAATGTGCAGGAGGTTGGAACCGATACCGGTTATTTTACCTCCCATGCGATTGATCATCAGGCACAGTTGCTGAAGGTAAGGTTCGCAGGCGGCATTGTAGATGGTGGTTTTTCCACTGGCCATGCAGGCGGCCATAATGATATTAGCCGTGCCGGTAACGGAAGCTTCGTCCAGGAGCATGTAGGTGCCGGTGAGCTTGCTCCCATCAATTTTATAGATTCCTTTTTTTCCGTCGTAATGAAATTTGGCTCCGAGTTTTTGAAAACCAGTGAAATGGGTATCCATCCTTCTCCTGCCGATCTTATCGCCTCCGGGTTTGGAAATTCTTCCTCTCCCAAACCGGGCAAGCAAGGGGCCCAGTAGCATCACGGACCCACGGAGTCCGGAAGCTTTTTGAAGGTATTCCTCCGAGTCCAAATAGGAAAGTTTGATATTTTTTGCTGTAAAGGAGTAACTTTCCGGGCCTTTTTTTTCAATCAGGACCCCCATATCCGAAAGCAGGTCCATTAGTTTATTGACATCGCGAATGTTTGGGATTTTTTCGACGATTACCTCTTCGGAGGTTAACAAAACGGCACAAAGAATCTGCAGTGCCTCGTTTTTTGCACCCTGGGGAACGATCTCTCCTTTGAGCTGCGTCCCACCCTTTACCCGGAATGATGCCATTAATTTCTTCTTTTTTTGCTATTGGAACTGTTGTTTCGTCGCTTACCTCCGCCGTAATTCCTTCGTCCACCACTGTTCGAAGAGCTGTTTTGCGGAGTGGCTACGTTGGTTTTAAAATCCCTTCGCATACTGGTTTCAAAAAGTCCGTTCTCCTTCACTTTATCCAGGTCTATGTGTAGTTTTCCCTTGGAAAGTGTTTTGATATCATCAATGATAATGGCATCATCAAAGTTTTCCCTGTTCCAGGTGGAGTGAAAACTTCTCATTAATTGGCCAATATAAATCAAAGCGGTTTCCTGCTCATCGTCATCTTCTATCTCGATGGCTTTTTCGATAAGTTTTTCGATGTTTCTTCCATAATGCTTGAACCTCACTTCACCTTCCGGGTAGCCAATTGGCTGGGGTTTTTTTCCCAGGAGTTCCTTTGGAGGCATGGGAAAAGGACCATTCACCTCCAGTTCAAAATCAGACATGATGTACATGTCGTCCCAAAGCTTCTGGTCGCTTTCGGTTTTTAATAGTGGATTAAGCTGTTTCATCAACTCCACCAGGGCGTAGGCGTATTCCGTCCTTTTTTCATCCTCTGGAACCGTCTTGATGTAATCCACTAATTTTTGGATGTTTTTTCCGTATTCTTTCAAAATAACTTTGTTTTTAGGCTTTTCATTATTGGTCATGATACCTGCATTTAAGTTTCCTGAACTTTTGTCAATATACTAAAAAATAGGCATTTGTCAGTACGCTTTGTTTTGGGTATCCGCCTTCGGTCTTAATCTACGATGCGAAGTTTTGCAAAGCTAAGTAATAAAGTTTTATCTCCAAAATGGTCGAAGTGAATATGAGCCTTTCGATTCACACCTTCCGTTTCAATTGCTTTCACCAGGCCAAATCCAAACTTGGGATGTTCTACTTTCATTCCTTCTGTCAAATTATGGGTGTTGGAAGGTTTGAAATCCGGGCTGGGGGTATGTATCTTCGCTGTGGCGTTTCGCATGGCCGGTTTTTTTAATCCGACAAATCCCTGACTGCCTTCGGAATCCCTAAAACTGCTGGAAAGGGTGCTGCTGATTTTTTTATTTACTTTAACAAAGGTAGGGTCAATTTCCTCTAAAAACCGGCTGGGCTCACAGTTGAGCAATCTCCCGTACCGATACCGGGTCAGGGCATAGCTCAGGTATAATCTTTCCATTGCCCGGGTGGAGGCCACATAAAAAAGCCGCCGCTCTTCCTCCAGGTCTTCCCGGCTTTGCATCATCATTTGGGAGGGAAAGAGGTCCTCCTCCATGCCTACCACAAATACGTACTTGAATTCCAGCCCCTTGGAGGCATGAATGGTCATCAATGTGACCGTATCCTGGTTTTCTTTATTTTGGTCCTCATCCGTCAACAGCGCAATTTCCTGTAAAAAAGCACCCAGGGATTTGTCCTCATTTTCGGGATTGTCCACGTACTCCTTCATGGCATTCAGCAATTCCTGCACGTTTTCATAGCGATTCAGCCCTTCAATGGTCTTGTCCTCGTACAATTCCCGCAACAAACCGGATTGTTTCGCAATGCTCGTGGCTGCTTCGAAAGCATCTTTTCGCTCAGCTTCGATTTTAAAGCTACGGATCATGGTGCAGAAATCTCCTACGGCATTTGCCGCGCGACCGGATAAGAAACTGCTGCTGTTGGAAATCACTTCCCACAGCCCAATGTCATGCTCGTAAGCGGCCACCATCATTTTTTCCACACTACTGGCCCCAATTCCTCTTTTGGGATAATTGATGACCCGCTTGAAGGCTTCTTCATCTTCCTGGTTGACCACGTACCTGAAATAACCCATCAGGTCTTTTATTTCTCTTCGCTGGTAAAAGGAAAGTCCCCCTACGATTCGGTATGAAATACCCAACTTCCGCAGCGCTTCCTCCATGGATCGGGACTGGGAATTGGTGCGGTAGAGAATGGCGAAATCACTATTTCGCAATTTTTTGTTGTTTTTTTCCTCAAAGATGGTCGTTGCCACCATTCTCCCTTCCTCGTTATCAGAGGAAGCTTTCATCAATTCAATCAAATCCCCTTGATCATTTTGCGTCCACACGTTTTTTTGAAGCTGGGATTTATTTTTGGCGATGATGGAGTTAGCCGTTTCTACAATATTTTTGGTAGATCGGTAATTCTGTTCCAGTTTGACGATAAACAGGTCCGGGTAGTCTTTCTCATAATTGAGGATGTTCTGAATATCGGCACCTCTGAAGGCATAAATGCTTTGCGCATCGTCGCCTACCACGCAAATATTTTGGTGTACCGCAGCCAGTTTTTTGGTGATCAGGTATTGGGAAAGGTTGGTGTCCTGAAACTCGTCCACCATCACGTATCGGAAACGTTGCTGGTATTTATTCAATACATCCGGATGGTCCCTGAAAAGAACGTTGGTATTAAACAGTAAATCGTCAAAATCCATAGCTCCGGAGCGAAACAACCGTTTTTGATAATTTTTGTAAATCTCGCCGACTTTAGGCTTCATAGCCGCTTCATCATCAGCGGTAATGTAGGGGTCATTCAGGTAGGTCTCCCAGGAAATAAGCCGGTTTTTGGCACCCGAAATGCGGGATAAAACCGTATTGGCCTTGTACACCTTATCGTCCAGTTTCATCTCCCGGACAATCGAACGAATCAGCGATTTACTGTCATCGGTATCGTAAATGGTGAAATTTGAGGGGTAGCCAAGCTTCTGGGCTTCTACCCGAAGGATTTTGGCAAATACGGAGTGGAAGGTTCCCATCCAGGTATTTCTGGCTTCCAATCCAATCAGTTTTTCTATGCGCTGCTTCATTTCACTGGCAGCTTTATTAGTAAAGGTCAGGGATAATATCTGAAAGGGATCTACTTTCCGGGCATGGATCAGATGCGCAATTCGGTAGGTCAATACCCTGGTCTTGCCGGATCCGGCACCGGCAATGATCATCACCGGCCCCTCCGTCCGCTCTACTGCTTCTCGTTGGGGGGGATTGAGGCTTGATAAGTAATCCATAGGGCTTATTCGATTTTCTTTATTCAGAGGATGGTAATTAGCCAGATCAAAGTTACCAATTCTTTTTTAGGTTATCCTTTTTGAGATTTGAAATGTCATGCCATCTCTGGATTTACCTGAGCGGTTAAACCTGCCGTTGTATATAAAGCGGAAAAGCCTTTTCCAAAGGCAACAAGCGATTGAACCATTTTTCTCCAATAATCAGCGTTGGGACCAGTTTTCCTTCCATCGGTTATGGGACCATAAGTAAAGAGCGGGTTGATCCCGGATGTTCTCCTCTAATAATTTGACGAAGGTGTCCGTTATGCTATGAGGCTGCTCGCTATCATACGGCGGTTTGGCCAGAATACGGTATTCATATTCATAATATCCACGTCTGGGTTTGGTAATGTAGGCATAGATTACCGTCAGGTTGAATTTTTTGGATAATTTTTCTCCTCCCTCAAAAAAAGTGGTTTCGCGGTTCAAAAAAGGCCTGCGATAGCGGATATCCACCCTATTGGGCCTTTGGTCTGCTGCCAGAACGATCAGTCTCGGCGTATGTCTTTTTTTTAAAAATGCTCGCTGAAATGATTTTCGCTCGGTCAGGTCAGCTCCCATTCTTCCCCTGATTTTGTGCATGAGATCTTCGAAAAATGGCTGGTTAACGCGGGTATAAATGGTCTCGCATTTCTCATGTACTTCCGAAGACACCGTAAGCAAATGGCCTTCCCAATTGAAAAGATGTCCACACATCCCGATGATAATCTCTCCCTGGTCCACTTTATCAAAAATCAGAGCGGGGTTTTTTACCAGAAACCGTTTGTTCAGTTCTTTTTTGCCAATGGTAAGCAGTTTGATCGTTTCGACCAGTGAATCGGTGAAATTCCGGTAGAATTTTTTTTCGATTTGCCGTCTTTCTTTGCTGGGTTTTTCTGGAAAGGCTTGTTTCAGGTTATTACGGACGATATTTTTTCGGTAGCCTATGAGGTAATAGGCCAGGAAGTAAATTAAATCTGACAGCACAAATAAAACCCTCAATGGCAATTTAGAAAGGAGGCGAATAATGATCATGCGATAAAATGCTGGGTTGGTCAGGCGTTAAGGAAGTTCAAAATAATGAAAAATTGTCGACTTTCTTGGTTTAAATTAGTTATAAATAAAGTCAATTTGTAATTTTATAATCTATGTCCGAAGTGCAGCGAAAAAAATATTCCGATAAAGAAAAAAACAGCATCTTTGATCATGAGTTCATGCCTCATATTGATTCCATGTATAATTTTGCGTACAGGTTGACATTTGATGAGGACGATGCGAAAGATCTGGTTCAGGATACTTACCTAAAAGCGTATCGGTTTATCAACTCATTTGAACAAGGTACCAATGCCAAAGCCTGGCTTTTCAGGATTTTGAAAAACAGTTTTATCAACGAGTACCGGAAGAAAAGCAAGCAACCGTCAAAAGTAGATTATCAAGAAGTTGAAACTTATTACAACTCCGATAATGTTGACTATAGTATGACCTCAGATTTGAGGGTCGATGCGGTCAAAGACATGTTGGGAGACGAAATTTCCAATGCACTCAATAGCTTGGCTGTGGATTTCAGGACGGTGATAATTCTTTGTGATCTGGAAGGGTTTACGTATGAAGAAATGGCAAAGATCCTGGATATCCCCATCGGTACGGTACGGTCAAGGCTTCACCGTGCCAGGAACCTTTTGAAGGATAAACTCCGTTCCTATGCTGAAAATATGGGCTATGATACGGATGAAGAATAATCGAAAAACTAGTTGAAATGGACAAAAATCTAAACACATCCAACAAGAGAAAATTGAACTGTAGTGATGAAAGCAAATGCTTCGAGCTATTGGAAAGCATTCTGGATGGGGAAGAGACCACGGCATCAAAAGAAATTTTGGATGAAAAATTAGCGAAATGTCAACCTTGTTTTGAGCATTATCATCTGGAAAAAGTTATTCGGGAAGTGTTGAAAAACAAATGTACCAAGCACATGGTCCCTGCGGAATTAGCAGATACCATTCGGCAAAAAATACAGGAAATCAAGTAAACTTTTATGGCTCAGGGAAAAGCGATTATTTTTTCAGCCCCCTCCGGATCAGGGAAGACAACCATCGTCAAACATCTCCTTCAACAAATACCGCAACTTGGTTTTTCCATTTCTGCATGCACACGAGATAGGAGAGGGCGAGCCGAAGAGAACGGAAAGGATTATTATTTTCTTACACCAGAGGCGTTTCGTGCCAAAATTGATCAAAATGCATTCATTGAATGGGAAGAAGTGTACGAAGGCAATTTTTACGGGACCCTGAAAGAAGAAATCCAACGCATTTGGGATGCAGGTAAACACGTCATTTTTGATGTGGATGTCAAAGGTGGACTGAATTTAAAAAACTACTTCGGAAGTAAAGCACTGGCGGTATTCGTGAAAGTGCCTTCCATGGAAGACCTGGCAGAGCGGCTGCGAGGAAGGGGCACCGAGTCGGAAGAAAGCCTCTCCAGAAGGATTTATAAAGCCAAATTTGAAATGGGGTTTGAAGATCGATTTGATATTACCTTAATCAACGAGGATTTGCAAGTTTCATTTCAGGAGGCCGAAAAGCTTGTTAGGGAATTTATTGATGATCAGTCGGTTTGAAAGTAGGACTGTTTTTCGGCTCATTCAACCCCATCCATATCGGTCATCTGATCATTGCCGATACCCTTCAGGACCAGACCGATTTAGAAGAAGTTTGGTTTGTGGTTTCCCCACAAAACCCTCACAAATCTAGACGCTCCCTGCTGCATGAGTTTGATCGCTTACGAATGGTAGAACTTGCCACCGCTGATCATTTTAGCTTCAAGGTAGTGGATGTGGAGTTTCACATGCCCAGGCCAAGCTATACCATCGACACACTGACCTACCTTTCTGAAAAATTTCCCAACCATGAGTTTTCGTTGATTTTAGGGGGAGATAACCTAACCCACTTTCATAAGTGGAAAAACAGCGAAGAAATCCTGAAGCAGTACGGGATGTATGTGTACCCCAGGCCAGGAAAAAATAAGACGCTGGAACACGAAAACATTCGCTACGTCGAAGCCCCTTTGTTAGATATTTCCGCCACATTTATTCGTAAAACGTTACAGCGGGGAGGATCGGTGAGGTACCTACTTCATCCGCACGTACTGGATTACATTCGGGATAAGAATTTTTTTATCTGATCACTTGTCCTGTGGGGCATTTTCAGCCAGAGAAATTTTTCTGGTCTGAATGTGCCGGTCAATCCAGGATGCCACCGCTTTTCCCTGATCTACCCCGTGCTCGATTGCCGGTAAATAATGGATGCCTCCATAAAACCGGCTGATGGCAGCTTCTTCAGCAGCTTCCCGAAAGGAGTTAAATTCGCGCGTACCCAGTCCATACTTTACCTCCGTAGAATCCAGGAAAGTGAAGGGTTCTCCCAGTAGGTCTGTTAGGGCCAGCGAGGCTGCCGTGGAAATCACACTGTGTCCACTGGTATACTCCGGAAAGGGGGGCGTTTGCAACAAAGGAGTCCAGCTCTCATCCATGTATTGATTGATGTAGGTTTCAGGCCTTATCAGCACACTTCGGTATTTTTCGTCCCAACAGGAAATAAAGGCATCAAACAGGTAAATGGAAGTGACGGCCATGGTCTCTGCTGTTTGTTTCCAATTGAGATTTTTGGCTTTCGAGGCAATTCCTGCTATGCCCATCCAATGGCCCCCCGGCGTGATTTTCTTCTCCGCGTACATCACATGTCCTTTGACATTCATTTTATAGGGATTGCAGTCCCAAAAATAGGCGATTTCCTCCTGATGGTCATCCATCTGATTTCCGGCTTCCATTACCTCAAAAGCATCCTGATAAAAGCGACTATCCGGAACGGTGTCAAATGGAGGGGGAGGAGGAGGGATGAATTGGTCTGCAGAATCCAAAAAGAAGGTTCTAATTTTATTCCAATGGGGTTCGATACCTTCCATATAGGCCGGGGGCGTGGGCCGCCAGCTTCCCGGATCATTTCGAATGGTGTATTTTTCAAATGACCGGCTTTGGTGGTAGTTATCCTGCGATGCATAAACCAGGATCTGTTCACCGATGGACTCACCCAAATCAACGGCCGCTTCAAAGTCGGCATCGGGCATGCCTGCTTCCTGAATTTTCTCAAAGGCAGCATCCCTGTATGCCATCATGTCATCCTCAGAAAAAACCAATTGAGAGGCGACCTTATAATAAGCCGCCAAGGCCGCCAGGTGGAAATTGATCGCTTCGGGATCGCCGTCCATCTGAACCAAAAGGGGATTGGATCCCTTCAATTGGCCCATTAAGGAAATATAGGTTTCCGGTGCTGCCAATACCGCAGCTTCATAGGCGGCTATTGCCGGGTAGGCGTAAATCCGGCTGGCAACCGGAGGAGAAAAAATGTCGTGAACGATGACATCAGTCAGTTGTCCATTGGCATTAATCAGCAATTGGTTCTCCTGCAGTAACGCTTTGTATTCCTCGTTTGGAGCACAGGCAGAAAATAGCATTGACCAACTAAAAATGGCCGTAACCAGGTGTATTCGAAGGCTTTTTGTCACTAGTGTCATTTCTTTGAAATTAACCTTAAGATAGCAAGTGAATCAGTCATTTACCACGAGTGCATTTCGTTTGTCCAGGTGCGCCTGGTGTTTTGCCAGGATCCATTCCCCCACTTTTTTCCCCTGATCCTGGCCACGGGTAATGGCATCCATATAGTGAATCCCTCCATAAAGCCTGGAAATACTGGCTTCCTCAGAGGCCTGAAGAAAGGATTCGTAATCTCTGGTTCCCAGGCCATATTTCTCTTCCACCGTGTCCGTGTAGGAAAATTGCTCGCCAAAGAAATGGCTAAGTATGACGGCAGAAGTGGTGGAAATAGTGGAATGGCCGCTAAGGTATTCCGGAAATGGCGGCGTCTGTAGCATGGGCTTATATGACGGGTCCAGGTATTTACGGATGGCCGTTTCGGGTCGGATGCGATCACTCCTGTATTTTTCATCCCAACAACTAATGAAACCATCCATTAATCCCAAAGCAACAATACTATTGACTTTCATCGCTTCTTCAAATTCCAAACCGGCTTTTTGACAAGCAATATCCGTGATGCCCATCCAGTGTCCTCCTGGAGAAATTTGTTTGACTCCTACCATCAAGTGGCCAGTCTCCTCCAGGGCAAACGGATTGCAATCCCAGAATGCAGCTATTTCCCGCTGCTCCTTATTCATTTCCAATTCGTACACTTCCTGCATTAATTTATAAAACTCCGAATCAGAGTTAGATGAAAAAGGAACCGGCGGTTTGGGCTTAAACTGATCCGAACTACTAAGCAAAAAGGGCCTTACCGTATTAAAATAGGGTTCGACAGGCGCAAAATATCCAGGAGGAGTGGGATACCATTTGCCTTCTCCGGGAGAGGGCTGGTAGCGTGGGTAGTTACTGATCTCCCGGTACCGATCGGCGTTCGCATATTCCAGTATTTGGCTGCTTATGAATTTCCCGTAGGCTTTTGCCCGTGAAATCTCCTGTTCACCATAGCCCCAACTGCTGCAAGAGTCTGCAAAGGATTGCTCAAAGGCCTCCATTTCGGTACCGGAAGGCTGCATGGCTCCTGCGGTGTGGGTCATAGCAAAGATAGCACTCATAGCAAGCGAAGGGCTTTCCCAATCCGGTTGAGCGATGGAATCCAGCCCGTTTAGAAATCCCGAAAAAGAGGGGTTTCTCTCACTATTGGTGGCCAATACCTCGTAGCCTGACAGGCAGGCATAGGCGTAGAATCGCCCCGCAAGTGGAGGATTGGTGATGTCATGCACCATTAAATCTGTCATTTTTTCGGTGACCCATCCAATGCTTTCCGCTGGCAAAGGTTTTTTTTCTCCCGTCGGCTGACAAGAAAAAAAGACCGAAACCAACATGATGCCCAAGACGAGCCGGGTGCCCATATTTCGTTTTATCTGTGACTTGCCTATTAGGTTCATTTATCGTTCAATTTACTGGTTCTGTAAGCGATAGGCAACCACGGGACCCTGATTGATTCCGACCAATAGATTCCCATTGATTATTTCCATACTTCGCACATCTCCCTTGATGGTAAGACCGGATCTTTTTTGAGGTAAATACCGAAAGTTACCCTTGCCGTCTCCCATCAGAATGGTGCCGTAACTGGCATCGTATTTACCAAAACGTAATCGAGCCCTATCAATGTTCCCTCCCAGAATTAAATCCATATGACCATCCTTATTCAGGTCCCCGCTTTCTATCGAAAAAACCGGTGAAAACTGGGCTTCTACTGGCAGGGATATTTTTTCCAACAATTGATTCCCAGTGCTGACAAACAAACAGGTTTCTAATGTCGTAGCCTTAAGGTATCCAGCATTTTCAAGTTCTTTTTCAGAAAAAATATTTTCCAACTTTGCCTCGGAAAAGCTTTCATAATCCGTAAACCGGGTTCTCATCATGGAAACCTGGTCCAGAAGTTCGTCCCGGGTAAGGTATGGATAGGGTTCCCCCTCAATGTAAAAGCTCAGAATCGGATCAATTGCACCATTATTATCAAAATCCTTATAATACATTTCTGCTGGTTCGGCTTTACTGGCCTTTACCTGGCTGTTTAGCCCATGGTTTCCCAGCACCAAATCCGGTTTCCCATCGGCATTCACATCACTTATATGCAGGTGGTTCCACCAACCGTGCTGGGGTTCCGCAATATACTTTTCAGAAGAACGAAGAAGTCTACCCCCTTGGTTTTCAAAAACGGAAATAGGCATCCATTCTCCCACCACGACCAGCTCGGTAGTTCCGTCGTTGTGGAGGTCCACCCAAGCGGCATCGGTGACTAACCCAAGACTGGAAAGTTCCGGGCACCAATCGGCTGTTTTGTCTGCCATTTTTCCAAGTCCTTCGTTAAGGAGCAGGTAGCTTTGAGGAATTTCCGGGTACCTTCCCGGAATCAGCCTGCCGCCGACAAAAATGTCTTGAAACCCGTCATTGTTGATATCATGTGCAGCGAGGGCACCGGTGCTTGTCAGCATTTTCGGTAGCAAATCGGTTGACCGGGAGAAATTTCCCCGCCCGTCATTTACATAGAGCCTGTCTTGTAATAAAGGGTCTTCCGGTAACAGGGAACCGTATCCACCACTCCCCACGTACAGGTCGGCATGGCCGTCCCCGGTAAAATCTACCAAAAGTGCATCTGTATCCTGGAAATCCCGATCATTATCCAAGTCGGGATTGCTTTTTATCCGGAAGCTTCCATCGGTTTGTTGAAGGTAGATTTTTCCTGCCTGTCCCTTTTCTCCTCCTACAAAAAGATCGTCCAGACCGTCTCCATTTAGATCGGCTCGTTTCATCACCGGACCTGAGAAAGAAAGGGGATTGACCAGGAGCGGCTGCCGCTTAAAATCATTGATGGTGTTAGCAGGTGACTGATGTTCGATTGGAGAGGGGATTTCTACAAAAAGTGCAGGGGGCTCTTCAGACACCGGCAACCTGTCCACGGCGTTTTCCTGCATCAGGCTTAGGGTCTGGTTGCTTTGAATATCGAATATTTTTTCAGACAATCCCCCAGGCCAGGTAACCACCAGTGAATCAATCTGCGCTACTTCTCCCAGACCAAAATGCAGCGTAGGAGATACACTCGACTGGTATCCTCTGGTTGGCATTTGTTCTAGCGTCTGCAGCTGATCTCCATGGTAGAGCCTTACCTTTGCGCCCACGCCCTGACTATTTCCTGCCGTTCCATTTAACTTAACCTTTAAATAGCGGTTATTTTTGGCCAGCGAATCCGAATTGTTTTGGTAGATAAAAGCGGGCTGGTTGATGTTATTGATGATTAGGTCCAGGTCACCATCATTATCCAGGTCGGCGTAGGCTGCACCATTGCTATTGGCATTTTGGTCGACCCCCCATTCTTCCGATTTTTTTTCGAATTGCAATCCGTCTTTATTCTTGAAAATATAATTCGCTAAATCCGAAGACGGCATGCTTTGCACCAATTCCAGGATGTTCTCTCTCCGCAACCCATTTTGATTGTTCTTTAGGTAGTCGGCCATGTATTTTAAGAAATCCTGATTGGTGTAGTCCCGGAAATATCCGTTTGTAACATATAAGTCTTTATGCCCGTCATTGTCAAAATCTGCCAGCAAGGCAGCCCAGCTCCAATCGGTGTTGGAAACCCCGGCTACCTGTCCTATTTCACTATACAAGCCATTTCCGTGGTTTATATGGAGCATGTTCCGCATGTACTGATGGTGAAAACCAACATTCACTTTATATTCAAATTTTTCATAATTGTCCGGAGCCATCAATAATTTTTGCCGTTTGTTACCTTCCGGCAGCATGTCAAGTGTAAAAATATCCGGATACCCGTCATTGTTGATGTCGGCGATATCATTGCCCATGGAAAAATGAGAGGTATGGCCCATGGCATCGCCAATCACGTCGGTAAAGGTACCATCGCCATTATTCAGGTAGAGGTAATCCGGTGCCGTATAATCATTACTGACGTAGATATCCATCCACCCATCACCATTAACATCGGCGATTCCGGCGCCTAATCCGTAGGACAAGGCTACCTGCTGTATACCCGCTTCCTGGGTAATTTCCGTAAAAGTTCCTCCATCGTTTCTGAAAAGTTGCGGCCCTGCCGGATCGGTGTTTTTCAGGATTTCGGCCGTGCTGGATTCGTCTAGTACCGGCAGGGATTTTGGATTATGATTAAGTAAAAACAAATCCAGATCGCCATCATTGTCAAAATCAAAAAAGCTGGCTTGGGTGCTGGTAGCCTCGCTATCGACACCAAATTGGGCTGCCATTTCTTTGAAAACAGGGATTCCCTGTTCGTTTGGACCTTGATTGATATACAATTCGTTCTTCCGTTTTTCAGGAGGTAAGCTTCCGGAATAGCAGACGTAAATGTCCAGTAGGCCGTCTCCGTCCACATCGGCAAAAGTCACGCCTGTTTTCCAGGGTCCCTGCCGCGTTTGTACGCCGGCAGTCTGGGTAATATCTTCGAATTTCATATTTCCCCGATTCAGGTAGAGGCGGTTTTCCACCATATTTCCCGAGAAATACACGTCATCAAACCCATCTCCATTCAGGTCGCCGATAGCCACACCTCCGCCATTATAAAAATATTCATACACCAGTATGTTCGTGTTCAATCCTTCGGTAAGGGTGTTTTCAAAATCCACACCGGTGGCTTCCCTCGATAAGAGCGTAAATTGCTTTATTTCAGATGTTTTTTCTACTTCCTCCTGGCAGGAAAAAGAAATAATGAGGAATCCAAAAAGCTGTATTTTATAAAGGACTTTATTGTACATAGGGATGACTAGATGATCATGCAAATATAGAAATAATTGGGGAGCTTCCTGGGGTTTTGTGCCTGGGATGTAGCATGTTCCGGGGTTTATAGTAGAAAGGGTAGCAGATGGCAGCTATTAGCGCAAAAAAAAGGCGATCCATGGATCGCCTTTTAAAATAAATGAGTCTATCGAAATGTATTAATCCTCGTAACCCGGATTTTGAATAAGGTTTTCGTTTCGCTGGGATTCATCAAAACTGATGGGCATCCAGTACATCTTATCCAACCATAACCTGTTTTCCTTACCCGGATCAATCTCGATCACCTCATAGGAGTAATCGTAAAATTCAGGATCGTAACGGTAAATGGAAAGCTCCCTGCCCGGCTTGAGGGTACCCACGATACTGATGCCATTGGGCTGTCGTCCCTGTGTTTCAGGAGCGATCATCCAACGTCTGGCATCGTAATAACGCTGTTCCTCGTGGACCATTTCCTTACGTTTTTCGTTGATGAAAATGTTCCACAATTCTTCACCTGAGGCGGTTACTGCTGGCAATCCGGCTCTGAATCGGATTTTGTTCAGCCAATTTCTGGCTTCTTCATCGTTACCCAGGGCAATATTGGCTTCCACGTAATTAAAGATCACTTCTGTGAATCGGATGTGGGGCCATGGGATTTCCTGCCAGGTATTCTGGTCTACAAAATTTGGATCCGGCTCAATGAATTTCCGTAGGTAATAGCCGGTATAACTACCGTTCCAATCTTCAATGGGGCTATTTCGGGTATCTAATCCAAAATGCGTTACTTTTTCACCTTGACTATTTACCACCTCATAGGTGCCGGTCTGTATTTGTCCCAGTGGATCTCTTGCCTGGTTGGCAGAAGAACGTGGCTTCCATGGCGCTCCTTCGTAAAGGAAAGTAGCATAAAACCGAGGCTCACGACCTTCATAGGGTGCACCGGCGTGTTCTTCATTATCCCAGTCAAAATCGCTGCCATCCATCATTTGGTAGTCATCGATCAATAATTGAACAGGGGTATTTCCCGCCCAGTTGTTGTAACCGTTAGGACCGTTGTGCAAGCCGTGACGACCACCCCATTCTGGTTTCTGTGAAAGGAAGTACCTTCCAAAAATCATCTCTTGTTCTCCTCCATTTCTGGAAAGGGAATTGTTGATGTAGGTTTGGGTGGCTTCCTCCGGAGATAAGGGCTCGGTCAGGTCAAGCATGTTTCCACTTGCCTTGTCCAGCACTTCCTTCGCTGCATCCAGTGCATTTTGGTATCTTTGATCTTGGTTACCAGAGGTATATCCGATCAGTTCCTTGTATTGATACCCGCTAATTACATCCGAGTTAGCAGAGGCGGTAGGCATGTCATGTAAATCGGATGCGGCGTAAATCAATACCCTTGACTTCAAGGCCAGTGCTGCGATCTCATTGGCCCTTCCGCGGATGGGATTGTGATCACTCAACAAATCCGCAGCCATGTCCAGGTCGGAAACGATGAAATTTACTACCTCCTCAAACGTATTGCGGGGAAGCGCATAGGTCTCCTCATCCAGAGTAAAGGTACGATCTGCAATTGGAACAGCTCCGAAATTCCTCAATAACTGATGGTGGAAATAAGCACGCATAAAGGTAGCCTCTCCCAATAAGCGATCGGCTATACCTCCGTCATTAGAGAAGTCCGGGTCGGTAAGGTTTTCGATCGCAATGTTCGTAGCCCGAAGGCTATTGTACATGTTTGGCCAATTTCGGGTTCCGTCGATCCAACCGGGATTTTGAGGGTTGGAACGTGCTTCCGTGACGGTGGTGATATTTCTGCCCGGATGGGTAAAGATGGCCTCATCCGTCAGGGATGCCAAGGCCTGTTCATTGAATCCGCCTTGTCCCAAACCGGTGTAGAGGTCGGTTACAAAGGCTTCTGCAAGCCCTGCATCTGTCCATACGGCAGATTCAGATACTTCTCCTAATGGCTGGGTATTCAAAAACTCCTCATCACAAGAGAAATTGAGAAAAGAAATGGCGAGACCCAACCCTAAATATTTTATATTTTTCATCATATTCAACGTTTTTGGATTTAGAATGTAACAGACAAACCTGCATTGATTACCCTGGCCTGTGGATAGTACTGACCGGTAGCGTTATCAGATTCCGGATCGTATACCTTTAACTTATCCCAGGTGAGCAGGTTTAGCCCGTTGGCATAAAATCTCAGGTTGCTGATACCAAACCTTTCTCCAACCTGCTGAGGTACGGTATACCCAACTTCCAGGTTTTTCAAACGAATGTAGTCGGAACTTCTGTACCAGAAATCGTTTCCTCCGGAGTAATACTGGTCGCTTCGGTTAGCAATTCTTGGATACTCCGTGCTTTCGTTATCAATGGTCCATCTGTTTTCATAAAACTCCAACAGGTAGTTACCGATGTTACCGGATTCTCCCAGACTAACCAGTGCAATGGCACCAGCCGCTCCCTGGAAAAGTACAGACATGTCCCAATTCCTAAAGGTGGCATTCATATTGACACCTCCCTGAAGACGGGGAATACTGTTTCGGTCTAACCGTACCCGATCCAAAGGCGTAATGGCACCGTCACCATCGTAATCTTTAAACCGCATATCTCCCGGACGTAGTTGGTTGGTAATGTCCGTGTAATCCAGTGTTTCGGCTTCAATGGCATCTTCATTAGCGAAAACACCGTCGTAAAGGTAAACCGGGGCAGGAGTATTCATAGGCTTGCCAGTGGATCGTTGCCAATCCGGTGCTCCCGGAGGCTCGTCCCAGAAAAGGATTTTGTTTTTTGCATAACCCCCATTAGCACTGATGCTGTAGGACAGGTCTCCAGCTTGACCGCGGTATCCGAGGTTGAAATCAAAACCTTTGTTTTCAACTTCTCCAATGTTTTCTGCCGGAAGTAGTGCTGAAAGCCCACTTGATTGGGGAACAGAAGCATTTTTTCTCCAAAGGATATTGGTTCGTTTATTATAGAAGTAATCTAACTCGAAGAATATTTGTCCCTGAAGCAGCTGCCCTTCCAATCCAATGTTGGAGTTGTTGGCCACTTCCCAGGTAATGGCCGTGTTAGGTACTCTTGTTTCAAACAAGGTCTTTGCCTCGGTGTTTTCCAGAATTTGACTTCTGAATCCATAGGTAGATAAAAACTGATACTCTTGTAAGGAACCACCGAAGAAAATCTGGTCGTTACCCATTTGACCCCAGGAACCTCTCAACTTCAAGAAGTCCATCACAGGGACGTTGTTTTTCCAGAAATTTTCTTCCGAAATCACCCATCCTGCCATCACACCCGGAAAGAAACCGAATCGGGTAGGCTCCGGGAAAATATAGGAACCATCGTATCTCCAAAGGAATTCAAACAGGTATTTTTCCTGGTAATTATAGGCTACCCGACCAAAGTAATTGAGACGAGCACGCTCAAAGGCACCACCACCATTGTCTTTTTCAGCATCGCCACCGGCAAACATCTGATCAATGGCAGGAGAAATAAAGTACCTTCTATAGGCAAAGAAATCGTCTCCCTCCACGGTTTCCTGGTTTACACCGGCCAAGGCATTTATTACATGGTCCCCGATTTGCTTCTCGTAACTAAACACACCTCCCAGGAGGATGTTCAATTGGTTGATATTGGTTTGTCTTAACCGGGGCTCTGCAGGCCCTCTTTCGCTGGGCACCAGGACAGGAGTAACGCCATCCTCTTCAAACCCATTACCTCGCTGATACAAAATCCAGGGAGTTTCCCATCTTTTTTGAAACCTGCTCAGGTTATCCACGGCCGCAGTTCCCTGAAATTTCAAACCTTCCACCCCAGGAATTTTGATGTTCAGGGCACCGTTGGTTTGGAAATAGTTTCGGGTATCCCGATCGTAACCGGTGGCGTTGGTAGTGATGACTACCGGATTTTCTCCGTTTTCAATGTCCGGTCCGGGTCGGCCATCAGGCCAGAAAGCTGGCTCATGGGGTTTTCCTCGCATCTGCATTCTAAAGATGGCTCCGGCACCCCGGGTAGGGAAGAATCGATATTCCTGACGGGCTAAAACCCCCAATTGCAAATCGATGTATTCATTGATTTTTGCATCCAGGTTGATCCGCATGTCGTACTGCTTGTAACCGGTGGCGGAATTTTTGTAATAAGCATCCTGGTTTTGATATCCCAGAGAGGCCATGTATCGTAGATTTTCCGATCCACCATTCAATTGTAAGTTATGCCGTACCTGCGGCGACCATGTTTTCAAGGTTTCTCCGTACCAGTCCGTGTTGGGATAATTCCAGGGATCTGTTCCCGCTCTGTGCAAAGCTAACGCCTCAGGACTGAAAGGAGCTGTTCTTTCTTGACCGTCTGGCCGGGTGTAGGTACCTGTAGAACGAAAGGCATCGGTAGCTGATCGCCATTCACTGACAGGTAGTTCGTACACACTCAGGTCATTCAACATTTCTCCATACTGAGCCGCATCTGCCAGTTCGGGGATAACGGTAGGCTGGGCAAAGCCCTGGTTGAACTGATAGGTTAATTCAGGTTTGCCTTCTTTTCCTCTTTTGGTAGTAACGAGAATTACCCCGTTTGCTGCTCTGGCTCCATAAATAGCGGCAGAAGCATCTTTCAATACGGAGATGGTCTCGATGTCATTTGGATTAAGTCTGTCAATACCACCTGCTCGGGCAGGGATACCGTCAATTACGATTAGGGCATCGTTATTACCAAGGGTATTTGAACCCCGAATACGAATTCCAGCACCATCATAGCCTGGCTCCCCGCTTCGGTTTACGGCAATTACTCCGGCCATTCGACCAGCAATGGAGTTGGTAAGGTTCATCGCAGGAGATTTCACCAAATCAGCACCTTCTACCGTAGCCACGGAACCCGTGATGGTTTCCTTCTTTTGCTCTCCGTAGCCGACTACCACCACCTCATTCAGGGACTGCATGTCCGGCGCAAGGGTAACGTCAATGGTACTCTGGTTTCCAATCGCAACTTCCTGCTTAATAAAACCCACAAAGGAAAAAACCAGCGTTTCATCCCCGGGTTGTAAGGCTATCCGGTAGTTTCCGTCAATATCGGTCACCGCACCACGAGTGGTGCCTTTCACCAATACCGAAACCCCCGGTAGGGACAGGTCGTCCTCGGACGAAATGACCGTTCCGGTCACCTCTCTGGACTGCGCATGTACTGTCAGGCTGCTCGCTAAAAGCAAGGCCAAACCCAACAAAAACAGTTTTGTTTTGGGTAAATAATTTTGCATTCTTTAATTAATTAGGTTAATAATAGATAAAGTTATTGTTAAAATAACACTTTAAAAGTGAAGGTATTTTTTGGTATATGCAATAGGCTGTTAAAAGACGTTAATTTCGGATGAAAGGGTAATTTTAAAAAAAGCGAAAAATATAATTAATTTTTCAATGAATAGCTACTTTAGCTATCTACTCATCAAAAAAAGAGTGAGTTGATTAATAGAAATTGAAGTCAATAAATCTTCATTTCCCACAAAAAAAAATTAAGAATCTCAATAAAATGCAGTAATTCAAGCTAGATTTAGCCTATTTCTCTACTAAAATATAAGCTATAGCTCTTCGATAACTCTCTTATAGCTCGTTTGAAAAATCGATGGTTTAGAACCAATTGCCCAGGGTCTTAGACGAAAGTGTAAGGTTAACACAAAAAAATCAAGGGGCTTTCGTTAAACCCGTAACACAGGAAAAATCTGATTTTTTTTATTCCTCAAATTCCTTAACTTTGGCAGGTAAGGTTTAATACAGGAAAGAATAGTCAGCTTCTAGCTGTCTGTTCTTTATTTTTTTCTGCACGCAGGTATAGTTAGCCAGGCATTAGACTTTCATGATTTCGGCTTCCTTCTTTTCAAAAAGGTCGTCAATTTTAGAAGAGTAGGCATCTGTGTATTTTTGGACGGTGTCCTCTCCACGCTTTACCTCATCCTCGGATACGCCATCCTTCAACAGCTTTTTGAGTTCATCGTTGGTGTCTTTGCGAATCGTTCGAATACTGATTTTTCCATTCTCGCACTCATTTTTAACCTGTTTGACAAGGTTCTTTCTACGTTCTTCCGTAAGTGGTGGAACGGTTAGCAAAACCATTTCGCCATTATTCTGCGGATTCAGCCCCAGATCGGAGTTGATAATGGCTTTCTCTATTTCCTGGATCAGGTTCTTTTCCCAGGGTTTGATAGCAAGTGTTCTGGCATCCGGTGTGGTGATGGAAGCTACCTGCTGAATCGGGGTAGGGTTTCCGTAATACATCACCATGATTCCATCCACAAAATTAGGCATGGCTTTTCCTGCCCGGATCTTGAGCAGCTCCGCTGAGGTATGCTGAACCGCCTTTTCCATCAATGATTTCGCTTCCTCTAATTGTAACTGAATCTCTTCCATTGGACTTTTTAGTTTGATGTAATCAATGTTCCTACTTCATTTCCCTGTATCAGGTGCAGCAGATTATCGGTTTTGTTCATATCAAAAACGATAATTGGCAGGTTGTTTTCCTGACAGAGCGTAAAGGCCGTCATGTCCATGACATTCAGGTTTTTTTCGTATACCTCCTGAAAAGTTATGTTAGCATACCGGGTTGCATTTTTGTCTTTTTCCGGATCAGCCGTGTAGACTCCGTCTACGCGGGTTCCTTTTAGGACCACCTCTGCTTCGATTTCAATCGCACGCAGACTGGCCGTCGAATCGGTCGTAAAATAAGGATTGCCAATTCCTGCCCCAAAAATGACAATTCTTCCTTTTTCCAAATGCCGGATCGCTCTTCTTCGGATAAAGGGCTCGCAGACACTTTCTACCTTTATCCCCGACATTAAGCGTGTGTACATGCCATTCTGCTCCAGGGAACTTTGAAGGGCCATGGCGTTTATCAAGGTGGCCAACATGCCCATGTAATCTCCCTGTACACGATCGATGCCTACCTTGCCCGCCTGCACGCCTCTGAAGATATTCCCCCCTCCGATGACGATGGCTATTTCCACACCCAGGTCATGCACATTTTTTATTTCTGTTGCGTATTCTTGCAGGCGTTTGGAATCTATACCATAACTGTTATCGCCCATTAGCGCTTCTCCACTTAATTTCAGGAGAATTCGTTTGTATTTCATCTTGGAATAGTTTTTCAGTTGATGACCGATCAAGGCTTAAATTGCATGCTTAGATTACTTTTTTTTAATTTATAGCCCGACAAATATAAATCCTTGTTTTTAGAATACTAAATCTTATTCCTAAAATTGAAAGGATGAATGGTTTTTTTCCAGGTTCTTTAATCGCAGCACTCGCTCGCAAATCGCCCCGCTCCATCCGAATTGCTATCAAATACCGGGCTTCATCTTTCGAAATCAATCTTGTTTGTACCGGTTCCTTTGCTCTTGGTACGGATTATCATTTGTTTGTTTAGTTTTGTGCCGGCATTTCCCTAATTTTAATCCATCGATAGGGCTGGACGGTAGGAGATAGGGTAAACCTCCCTTCGACATGTTCCGGTTTGTCACTTTTATAAATTATAAAATAAAGTACCTGTGAATTTCAAGACTGATCGCCTGTTTACCTTGCTGGGAGTACTTCTTTGCTTTTTTTCCTGTAAACCTGCTGCCCAGACCCTGGTTGAGAGGGCACCCCAGGAGCTTACCCCAACCGATACGGTTGTACCAACCCAAAACAGCCTGTCTGCTGACTTGATCAGGGAGAAGGAAATAGCACTTCAGCAATACCATCCCAGCGCAACCCGAGCCTTTGACTTGTTACATACCGAACTCAGATTGTCCTTCGATTATGCCCGGCAAGCGGTTCTCGGGGAAGCCCTGCTTACCTTGACACCCTATAATTATCCGCAGCGTGAATTGGTTTTGGATGCCAAAGATTTTGAAATACACGAAACAATGCTGGAAGAAGGGGGACAACCCATGCCGTTGCCCTTCACTTACGATCAGGAAACCATCCGGCTGTCGCTTCCCAGGGAATTTACCAGAGAGGATACCTTGCACATTGGAATCAAGTACACGGCCTATCCCGAAAAAGGGACCTCCGAAACATCCGCTGCCATAGCGGACTCCAAGGGGCTTTATTTCATTAACCCCGACAGTTCCGATTCAGCAAAGCCCGTACAAATCTGGACACAGGGAGAAACGGAGTATTCTTCTAAGTGGTACCCTACCATCGATCATCCCAATGAGCGGCAAACGCATGACTTTTACCTGCGGGTTCCGGAGGGGTATAGCAGCCTTAGCAACGGTAAGTTACTGAGCCGTGAAAAACACGAAGATGGGTACCGGACGGACCATTGGCGAATGGATCAACCCCACGCGCCTTACTTATCAGCCCTGGTGATTGGTGAATTTGCGGTCATAGAGGCAGATACAGTGGCAGGGGTTCCTATTCGGTATTTTGTAGAGCCGAAATATGAAGCAGGAGCCAAAAAAGTATTTGCCCATACACCTGAAATGATGCGCTTTTTTTCAGAAATCCTGGATACCCCCTTCCCCTGGCAAAAATACGATCAGGTAGTGGTCAGGGATTTTGTTTCCGGAGCCATGGAAAATACGACCCTGTCGATTTTTATGGAAGGCCTGCAATTGAATGAAAGGGAAGCCCTGGACAGCGAATGGGATTATATCATTGCGCACGAACTGTTCCACCAGTGGTTTGGGAATCTCGTCACCACGGAGTCCTGGGCAAACTTAACCTTAAACGAAGGGTTTGCGGACTATTCCGAATACCTGTGGATGGAACACAAAGAAGGCAGAGACCAGGCCGACATGCACCATTTCAATGCACTGGAACAATATCTGGATGAGGCCGAAGAAAAGCAAGAACCCCTGATTCGGTATTTTTATGAAGATAGCGAAGACCTGTTTGACAGTCATACCTATGCCAAAGGGGGACGGGTGTTGCACATGCTGCGGAGGTATCTGGGAGACGAAGTGTTTTTTCAGGCATTACATGATTACCTGGAAGAAAATGCCTTCGGAAGCGTAGAAATTCACCAGCTTCGACTGGCATTTGAAAAGGCTTCCGGCATGGACCTGAATTGGTTTTTCAACCAATGGTTTCTTAACCCCGGACATCCTGAGCTAGCCATAAGCTGGGACTTTTCTCAAAAAGACAACATTCAATTGACCGTAGAGCAGCGGCAAGACCTGTCAGAAAACCCGCTTTATAAGATTCCTTTCACCGTCAGTGTGTATAAAGATGGCGAACGAACTGAAAAGCAATTCACGCTGAATCGGGCCTCCCAACAATTTGCCTTGGAGAATGGCAGTGGTACGGAATGGGTTGTTTTCGACGAGCACCACACCTTGCTGGCTGAAAAAGTGCATCAGCGGGGCAAGGAATTTTTGGAAAAGCAGTTTTTTACCTCGCGTTCTGGTCTGGCACGCGTAGAGGCCCTGGACAGCCTTACTTCTCTTTACGAAGGAGAGGGAGTAAAGGAAGAGACTTTTCAGAAAGCACTGAATGATTCTTTTGCGGTGGTGCGCGAACTGGCACTTCAACGGATGCTTCGCATGGAAGACAAGCGAAAATTTATTTCTCAGTGGGAAACCAGCATTTCGGATATCGTTGAAAATGATCCAAATAATGCTGTAAGATCGGTAGCGCTGGAAGTCCTGGCCGGATTTGATGCTGAAAAATACCGGCCTTTGCTTTACCGCACGGTAAACGACTCCTCCTATCAGGTATCTGGAACGGCATTGGTAGCGGTCATGGAGTTGGATGGGGAAGCCGACAAGAAAAAAGAACTGTTTGAACAATTTAGGGCTGAGGAAAATATTCGTATAATAGCACCTTTGGCAGATTACCTGACGCAAACAGGCCAGGTGGAGAAGGCCTCCTGGATGGATGAAAAACTGGATATCCTTACGGGTGAGTCGTTGTATTATTTTATTGGGTATTACGGAGATTATTATGCGTCTGTGGAAGGTGCCCCCGATTCGGATGCCATCCACCGCCTCGCAACACTTGGCCGCGAGCATCCACTAAATTATGTGCGGCTAGCGGCTTTTCAATCTTTGTTTGGCTTTATCGATCAGGAAGGAGTGGCAGCACTTGCCGAATCGCTGTTTGCCTCAGAAAAAGATGAGATGGTAAGACGGTACCAGGAATATTACCTGGCGCCCTACCTAAATGAGGAGTAAATTACTGATGGTGAATGAGATGCTTTTGAATTCGTAAAAAACAGGAGATTTTTTTTTATAATATTTTGAATGTTTGGTAAAAGGGTATAATTTTGCCATCCGTTAAGACAACAACGGAAATCTTATGAAGTTTTGCTTAAGACGGATTGTTGTTATTTGGGGGAATACCAAAGCGGCCAACTGGGACGGACTGTAAATCCGTTGACTTATGTCTTCACAGGTTCGAATCCTGTTTCCCCCACGAATTAAAGCAAAGGTTCTTCAAAAGGGTAGGACCGGAATACGAAGGAGAAGAGTTATTGTTTTATTAATAATAGCTTGATATTTTTGGATTCTAAAAATAAAATAAGGAATTTGGATGCCGCTAAAGATAGGAGAAATCTGATTCGATTGGCGCATTTATAATAAGCGGGAGTAGCTCAGTTGGTAGAGCGGCAGCCTTCCAAGCTGCAGGTCGCGGGTTCGAGCCTCGTCTCCCGCTCTATGCTTTATATAGGGCATAAAACTGGATGTAAAAAGCCGACGTAGCTCAGTGGTAGAGTGCTTCCTTGGTAAGGAAGAGGTCACGGGTTCAAATCCCGTCGTTGGCTCTGAACATTTCAAACACTTAATGAAATTTAATCTTTAACTAAACAGAGGATTTTCACGCATGGCAAAAGCAACCTTTGACCGTTCCAAACCCCACGTTAATATAGGTACGATTGGTCACGTCGATCATGGCAAGACTACTTTGACTGCTGCCATTACCACTGTATTGGCCAGAAAGGGTCTTTCTGAATTAAGAGACTTTGCTTCCATCGACAACGCGCCGGAAGAAAAGGAAAGAGGTATTACGATCAATACCTCACACGTAGAGTATCAAACGGAGTTAAGGCACTATGCCCACGTTGACTGTCCCGGTCACGCTGACTACGTAAAAAACATGGTTACTGGTGCTGCCCAGATGGACGGTGCAATTCTTGTAGTTGCAGCCACGGATGGTCCAATGCCACAAACCAGAGAACACATTTTGCTTGCTCGTCAGGTAGGTGTACCCGCTTTGGTGGTATTCATGAACAAAGTAGATTTGGTAGATGATCCCGAACTGCTTGAATTGGTGGAAATGGAAGTAAGAGAATTGCTTTCTTTCTATGAGTTTGATGGAGACAACATTCCTGTAATTGCAGGATCAGCCCTGGGAGCCCTTAACGGGGAAGCCAAATGGGAAGATGCCGTAATGGAATTGATGAAAGCAGTGGATGAGCACATCCCACTTCCTGAGCGAGCCATCGATAAAGATTTCCTGATGCCAGTAGAGGACGTATTTTCTATCACTGGTAGGGGTACCGTTGCTACCGGAAGAATTGAAAGAGGAGTCGTTAACTCAGGAGAAGGAGTTGATATTATCGGTATGGGAGCGGAAGGACTTAAGTCTACCGTTACGGGAGTAGAGATGTTCCGTAAGATCCTTGATCGAGGTGAAGCAGGTGACAACGTAGGATTGTTGTTGAGAGGTATTGAAAAAGCGCAGATCAAAAGAGGGATGATTATTTGTAAGCCCGGATCTGTTACGCCTCACGCTCATTTCAAAGCGGAAGTTTATGTACTTTCTAAAGAAGAGGGTGGTAGACATACACCTTTCTTCAACAAATACCGTCCTCAGTTCTATCTAAGAACCACTGACGTGACAGGAGAGATAAAACTTCCTGAAAACGTTGAGATGGTGATGCCTGGTGACAACGTTACGATTGAAGTATCACTGATCAATCCAGTGGCCTTGGAAAAAGGACTTCGATTTGCGATCCGAGAGGGTGGCAGAACGGTAGGAGCCGGACAGGTAACTGAAATCTTGGACTAATCTTGATTTACTGACCATAGTACGAATGCGATCCTGATATTAATTGGGATCGCATTTGTTTCTTTGGCCTTTTATCACTACTTTTGCGTTCCTTATTTGAGGGTCGTAATATACGGGCGTAGTTCAATGGCAGAATAGCGGTCTCCAAAACCGTTGATGGGAGTTCGAATCTCTCCGCCCGTGCAATCAACTAAGGGTAAAACCATGTCAGAAGCGTTGGGATCAATGTTTTTGGAAGCAAGTTAAAAGTACGAACCCATCTTCAGGGCCTGAGGGAACGGATAGGGGTTCATTGTTAACCAATTTTACAAGGATGAATGTTAAAAATTTTGTAGTCGAATCCATCGATGAGATGAAAAACAAGGTCACCTGGCCTAAGTATTCGTCTCTACAAAACAGTGCGGTGCTAGTGCTGGTGGCTTCCTTGATTTTCGCTTTAGTCATCGGTTTGATAGACCTGACATTCGAAAATATCATGACATGGTTTTATGATTTATTCTAAAGAATTTTAAAAAACGGGATGGCAGATCACAAATGGTACGTGCTCAGGGTAGTGGCAGGTCAGGAGAAAAAAGCGAAGACTTATCTGGACAATGAAATTGCCCGTCAAAAGCTGGAGGAATTTATCCCCGAGGTTTTGATACCCTCTGAGAAAGTATATGAGATGCGAAACGGCAAGAAACGTGTTAGGGAGAGGAATTTCTTTCCTGGCTATGTTCTGGTTAATGCGGATCTCAGTCATGGAGAAGCCAATCACGTAATTACGAGCATACCGGGAGTTATCGGTTTTTTAGGGTCAAACCAAGGGGGGGCTTCCAAAACCCCTGAGCCATTACGTCAGTCAGAGATCAATCGGATTTTAGGTCGGGTTGAAGAGATTGATGAGTTTGCAGAAAAACTAGATACACCATTTATAGTCGGAGAGACCGTGAAAGTAATGGACGGTCCCTTTAGTGGTTTCTCGGGTGTGATTGAGGAAGTGTTTGAAGACAAGAAAAAGCTTAATGTTATGGTTAAGATTTTCGGTCGAAACACTCCCGTTGAGTTAAACTTTATACAAGTAGAAAAACAAGATTAGGAAATGGCTAAAGAAATCTCTGGTTATCTAAAACTACAGGTTAAAGGTGGCCAGGCAAACCCATCTCCTCCAGTTGGTCCGGCCCTTGGTTCAAAAGGGTTGAACATCATGGAGTTCTGTAAGCAATACAATGCCAGAACTCAGGATAAAATGGGCCAGGTTCTTCCTGTACTTGTGACGATTTATTCGGACAAGTCGTTTGATTTTGTTGTAAAAACACCACCGGCAGCTGTCATGTTGCTGGAAGCGGCAAAATTGAAAAGTGGTTCTTCGGAACCCAACAGGAAAAAGGTTGGCTCAGTGTCCTGGGATCAGGTAAAAGAAATTGCAGAAGTGAAAATGCCTGATTTAAATGCTTTTAAGGTAGACTCCGCCATGAAAATGATCGCGGGTACTGCCAGAAGTATGGGCCTCACAGTTTCAGGAAAAGCTCCTTGGGAGGAATAATACGTAAAAAATGGCTAAGTTAACAAAAAGTAAAAAAGAAGCTCTTTCTAAATACGACCCTAGCCAACACTATTCCCTGGCAGAGGCTTCTTCAATTGTTAAGGAAATATCAAAGACCAAATTTGATTCCTCAATAGACCTGGATATTCGTCTGGGAGTGGATCCACGAAAAGCTGATCAGATGGTCAGAGGTGTAGTGGCCCTTCCTCATGGAACAGGCAAGGAATTGAAAGTATTGGTACTTTGCAGTCCTGACAAAGAAGAAGAAGCCAAAGAGGCTGGAGCCGATTATGTTGGTTTGGACGAGTACATTGCTAAAATCGAAGGGGGATGGACTGACATGGATGTCATCATTACCACTCCGAATGTAATGGCTAAAGTAGGTAGATTGGGTAGGGTTTTGGGTCCGAGAGGATTGATGCCAAATCCCAAATCCGGTACGGTGACCCTTGATGTAGGGAAAGCGGTTAAAGAAGTAAAAGCTGGTAAAATCGACTTTAAAGTAGATAAGTTTGGTATTATTCATGCAAGCGTAGGAAAGGTTTCTTTCAGTCCTGAAAAAATTCAGGAAAATGCACGCGAGCTGATTTTGACCATCTCAAAGTTGAAACCATCTGCCGCAAAGGGCACTTATTTCAGAAGCATTCATTTATCCAGCACCATGTCTCCGGGTATCGTGATCGATAAAAGTAGTATTCAAGGTATATAATTATGACGAGAGAAGACAAAAAAACCATAATTGAAGAACTTACCGACAAACTGAAGACTACTCCGCATTTTTACATTGCCGATGCTTCGGGATTCAGTGTTGCTCAGGTAAACAGTTTCAGGAAGATGTGTTTCGATAAAGGGCTTGAGTACCGGGTTTATAAAAATACCCTGATCAAGAAAGCCCTTGAAAATATGGAGGCAGATTATGCTGACTTCGCCGAACAAACGCTGAAAGGCTTTTCCGGTATCCTGTTTTCTCAGGAGATTGGTAACCTTCCTGCGAAGGTAATTCTAGATTTCAGAAAGAAACTGGGCCCTAAAAACAAGCGTCCCTTGTTCAAAGGAGCCTCCGTTGATGGAGATCAATTTTTAGGTGAAAACAACCTGGAAGTGCTTTCCAAACTGAAATCCAAAGAAGAACTGGTAGGAGAAGTTATTGGTTTACTCCAATCTCCTGCTACCAATGTGCTGTCAGCACTTCAGAGCGGAAAGAACACGCTTGCAGGTCTGGTGAAAACACTGGCCGAAAAAGAAGCTTAAAAAAATCATTCAAATTAGTAAAAACAATCAATTTAAATAGTTAATACAATGGCAGATCTTAAAGCATTCGCTGAGCAGTTAGTTAATTTAACTGTAAAAGAGGTAAATGAGTTAGCCGCAATTTTAAAAGATGAATATGGTATCGAACCTGCCGCTGCTGCCGCTACTGTAGTAGCTGGAGGTGGAGCCGCTGGCGAAGGTGCTGCTGAAGAAGAGAAGTCTTCTTTTGATGTTGTCTTAAAAGCTGCAGGTGGACAAAAATTGGCGGTAGTTAAACTTGTTAAGGAATTGACAGGTTTGGGACTAAAAGAAGCCAAAGAAGTCGTAGACAGTGCTCCTAAAGCTGTTAAAGAAGGAGTAAGTAAAGAAGAAGCGGAAGCTCTTAAAAAGCAACTTGAAGAAGCTGGAGCTGAAGTTGAGCTTAAATAGAATTGAATAGCCAACTCCGATTGGATTTGGTTAATCAGCATTAGACCTGACTTATCAGTCAGGTCTTTTCCTGTTTATGGACAGTAAATAAATTGCACTTTTTTAAGTGTAAATTGTCCTATATTTATAAAAACTTTCACTAAAATTATATACTGCCTTGGCTATCCAGAATCAAACCGAAAGGAAAAGTTTCTCATCCATAAAGGTAGTCAAAGACTATCCGGATTTCTTAGATATTCAGCTGCAATCTTTTAAAGATTTCTTCCAGTTGGATACTCCTGCAGAGAAAAGAAGGCAGGATGGTCTTTTCAAGGTGTTCTCTGAAAATTTTCCCATCAGTGATTCCCGGGAAAATTTCACCCTTGAATTTATCGACTATACCGTAGATCCTCCCAAATACAATGTTTCCGAAAGTATCGACCGGGGTCTGACTTATTCAGTTCCCCTAAAAGCAAAATTGCGATTGCTCTGCTCTGATGAAGACAATGAGGATTTCGAAACGATTGAGCAGGAGGTATTTCTAGGAAACCTCCCCTACATGACCGAAAAGGGATCTTTTGTAATCAATGGAGCAGAGCGCGTTATTGTATCTCAGCTCCACCGGTCACCTGGTGTTTTCTTTGCCCAAAGTAAACACACCAATGGTACCAAGCTTTATTCTGCCCGGATCATTCCTTTTAAAGGTTCCTGGATAGAATTTGCTACTGATATCAATAATGTCATGTATGCCTACATTGACCGGAAAAAGAAATTCCCGGTTACCACCCTTTTACGGGCCATCGGATATGGATCTGATAAGCAGATTCTGGACTTATTTGGTCTTTCCGAAGAAGTGGAATCCAATAAGTCTAACCTAAAGAAAATCATTGGCAGAAAGCTAGCGGCGCGTGTTTTACGGACCTGGGTAGAAGACTTTGTGGACGAAGATACCGGAGAGGTGGTTTCTATTGATAGGAATGAAGTCTTATTGGAAAGAGATAGCATCCTTACGGATGAAGATATTGAGTTGATTTTGGAATCGGGCACCAAAAGCGTTATTCTCCACAGGGAGGACGTTAATATTGCCGATTATTCCATTATTTATAATACGCTACAGAAAGATAACTCCAATTCTGAAAAAGAGGCAGTAGAAGTAATTTACCGGCAACTGCGGAATACAGAAGCTCCGGATGAAGCGACCGCAAGGGAGGTAATCCACGGGTTGTTTTTCTCTGATAAGCGTTACGACCTGGGAGAAGTAGGCAGGTACAGGATAAATAAAAAACTCGGACTGGATATCGATTCTGAGAAAATCGTATTGACTACCGAGGATATTATTTCCATTGTAAAATACCTGATCGGGCTTATCAACTCCAAAGCTGTGGTCGATGATATTGACCACTTGAGCAATCGTCGGGTAAGAACCGTAGGTGAGCAGCTTTACAGTCAGTTTGGTGTCGGGTTGGCACGAATGGCCCGAACGATCCGTGAGCGGATGAATGTTCGGGACAACGAAGATTTTAAACCGGTTGATCTGATTAATGCCAGAACGCTGTCTTCTGTGATTAACTCCTTCTTTGGTACCAACCAGTTGAGTCAGTTTATGGACCAGACCAATCCCTTGGCCGAGCTAACCCACAAAAGAAGGTTATCTGCGCTGGGTCCTGGTGGACTTTCCCGGGAACGTGCTGGATTTGAGGTACGAGACGTGCACTACACGCACTACGGTCGTTTGTGTACCATCGAAACCCCGGAAGGGCCCAATATTGGGTTGATTTCTTCTCTTTGTGTACACGCAAAGGTTAATAGCATGGGCTTTCTGGAAACTCCCTACCGAAAGGTTAGTGAGGGTAAAGTAAGTATGAATGCTGAAGACATCGTATTCCTTACGGCGGAAGAAGAGGACGACAATAATATTGCGCAGGCCAATGCGCCTCTGGATGGAAAAGGAAACTTTGTAAATGATAAGGTGAAAGCCAGGTTTGAAGGTGATTTCCCGGTCTTGGAACCGAAAGAAATATCCTATATGGATGTGGCACCCAACCAGATTGTTTCGGTGGCGGCTTCCCTGATTCCGTTTCTGGAGCATGATGATGCTAACCGGGCCCTGATGGGTTCCAACATGCAGCGGCAAGCCGTTCCCTTGTTAAAAGCAGAGGCACCGATCGTCGGTACCGGACTGGAAGGAAAGGCAGCAATCGATTCACGTTCGCTGATTCTTGCAGAAGCAGACGGAGTCGTAGACTACGTGGATGCCGAAAAGATCGTCACCAAGTACGAGCTTTCCAGCGATGAATTGCTGGTAAATTTCAGTGATGAGTATAAAACCTATGACCTGATTAAGTTCCGACGGACCAATCAGGACACGACGATTAACCTTACCCCAATTGTCTTAAAAGGACAAAAGGTTAAAAAAGGACAGGTGCTCGTGGAAGGGTATTCTACCAATAAAGGAGAACTTGCTTTAGGCAAAAACCTGTTGGTCGCCTACATGCCCTGGCAGGGTTACAACTTTGAGGATGCTATTGTAATATCCGAGCGGGTGGTGCGAGAAGATGTCTTTACTTCCATCCATATCGAGGAATTTCAGTTGGAAGTCCGGGACACGAAACGCGGAGAAGAAGAGCTTACTTCAGAGATCCCAAATGTATCGGAAGATGCTGTTAAAAACCTGGACGAAAACGGTATTATCAGGGTCGGATCGGAAATAAAAGAAGGAGACATCATCATCGGAAAGATTACTCCCAAGGGTGAAACGGATCCTACTCCGGAAGAGAAACTGCTACGGGCCATATTCGGTGACAAGGCGGGTGACGTAAAGGATGCCTCTTTGAAAGCCTCCCCTTCCTTAAACGGAGTGGTGATTGAGACGAAGTTGTTTTCACGGCCTAAAAAGGACAAGGACCTTCGAGCGAAAGCGAAAGCGGAAGTAGAAAGGTTAAAGCAATCTTACAGTAAGGATTTACTCGCTGTTCGGGCGCGAATGATTGATAAACTGGTGCAGATTCTTGAAGGGAAAGTTTCCAATGGCGTTCGTCATAAGTTTGGAGATGAGATCATCAGTAAGGGAATGAAGTTCAATTACCAGAACATTGAAAACAACCTATTCCCAGCAAAAAACCCTTACAGGGACGAGAGTAATTACAACGTGGCTGAGGAGGTAAACCTGATATCCGATATTATCTTGGATGACTGGACCGATGATGCCCATGCGAATGCACTTGTTCAGAAGTTGGTTAAGAACTATACCAATACCCGCAATGAAATTTCAGGAATTTTCAAGCGGGATAAGTTTACCCTTGAAGTAGGAGATGAATTACCTGCGGGGATTGTTCAGTTGGCGAAAGTTTACGTAGCTAAAAAGCGAAAGCTAAAAGTTGGCGATAAGATGGCCGGTAGGCACGGTAACAAAGGGATTGTGGCTCGTATCGTTCGGGATGAGGACATGCCCTTCCTGGAGGACGGTTCTCCTATGGACATTGTACTTAACCCGCTTGGTGTACCGTCGCGGATGAATATTGGTCAGATATTCGAAACGGTTTTGGCTTGGGCAGGCAAGGAATTAGGAAAGACCTATGCCACTCCAATATTTGACGGAGCGACTACCGATGAGGTAGCTGCCGAGTTGGATAAAGCTGGGCTGCCTTCTTTTGGTAGGACCTACCTGTTCGACGGACTGACCGGTAAGAAATTTGATCAACCCGTCACCGTGGGCGTTTCCTACATGCTGAAACTCGGTCACCTGGTGGACGATAAGATGCACGCCCGGTCCATCGGACCGTATTCGTTGATTACCCAGCAGCCATTGGGTGGAAAAGCCCAATTTGGTGGTCAGCGTTTCGGAGAGATGGAAGTGTGGGCACTGGAGGCTTTTGGTGCATCGCACGTGTTGAGAGAAATCTTAACGGTAAAATCCGATGATGTCATTGGCAGGGCCAAGGCCTATGAATCCATTGTTAAGGGGGAAAATTTACCAAAAGCAAACATACCTGAGTCTTTCAATGTATTGGTACATGAACTCAGGGGACTTGCATTGGAAATTACGCTTGACTAACTTAGAAACCAATAGGCCTTTCGGGGCCATCAAATACACAAAAAAACTATGGCGTTCAGAAAAAATAAGAAACTAAACAACGACTTTTCCAGAGTCACCATTAGTTTGGCTTCACCTGAGTCCATCCTGGACAGTTCGCATGGGGAAGTTACACAGCCAGAAACGATCAATTACAGAACTTACAAACCCGAGATGGGTGGATTGTTCTGTGAGCGGATATTTGGGCCGGTTAAGGACTGGGAGTGTCATTGTGGAAAATACAAGCGCATACGATATAAAGGGATTATTTGTGACCGCTGCGGTGTGGAAGTCACTGAGAAGAAGGTAAGAAGAGAGCGAATGGGGCACATCGAATTGGTGGTTCCTGTGGCGCATATCTGGTATTTTAAATCCCTACCCAATAAGATTGGTTACCTGTTGGGTTTGCCTACTAAAAAGCTCGATCAGATCGTATATTACGAACGGTATGTAGTCATTCAGGCCGGTATTAAAGCGGATGATGGCTTACAATACCTGGATTTCCTTACGGAAGATGAATACCTGGACATCATGGATAAGCTTCCTAAGGAAAACCAAATGATGGACGATGATGATCCCAATAAATTTATTGCCAAGATGGGCGCTGAGGCGTTGGAGATGCTTTTGGCAAGATTGGATTTGGATGATTTGTCCTACAGTTTGCGACATCAGGCAGCGACCGATACTTCTCAGCAGCGAAAAGCAGAGGCGTTGAAGCGATTGAAGGTAGTAGAAGCATTTCGAGACGCCAGGACCAGAATCGAAAATCGTCCGGAATGGATGGTCGTACGAATGGTTCCGGTGATTCCGCCAGAACTTCGTCCTTTGGTTCCCTTGGATGGAGGAAGGTTTGCCACTTCTGATTTGAATGATTTGTACCGGAGGGTAATCATTCGAAACAACCGATTGAAGCGACTGATAGACATCAAAGCTCCGGAAGTAATCCTTAGAAATGAAAAAAGGATGCTTCAGGAAGCGGTGGACTCTTTATTCGATAATTCCCGGAAAGTAAATGCCGTAAGATCCGATGGAAACAGGGCCTTAAAATCCCTTTCTGATATGTTGAAAGGAAAGCAAGGCCGGTTCCGTCAGAACCTTTTGGGTAAGCGGGTGGATTATTCCGGCCGATCCGTAATTGTCGTCGGTCCTGAGTTGAAGTTGCACGAATGTGGGCTGCCCAAAAATATGGCAGCGGAATTGTTCAAGCCTTTTATTATCCGAAAACTTATTGAAAGAGGGATCGTAAAAACGGTAAAGTCTGCTAAGAAAATAGTAGATAGGAAAGACCCGGTGGTTTGGGACATCCTGGAAAATGTATTGAAGGGACACCCTGTTTTGCTTAACCGGGCACCAACCTTGCACCGTTTGGGAATACAGGCATTCCAGCCCAAGTTGATTGAGGGTAAAGCCATACAGTTGCACCCATTGGTATGTACTGCCTTTAACGCTGACTTTGACGGAGATCAAATGGCGGTACACGTTCCGTTGGGACACGAAGCCATATTGGAGGCATCCACGCTGATGCTTTCTTCCCATAATATTCTTAATCCCGCTAATGGAGCTCCTATCACCGTTCCTTCTCAGGACATGGTGCTTGGATTGTACTATGTGACCAAGGGAATGAAATCTACCGAGCAGTTTCCGGTAGAAGGAGAAGGCATGACCTTCTACGGTCAGGAAGAGGTGTTGATAGCCTTGAATGAGGGAGCCATATCCAAACATGCGCACATAAAGTGTAAAGTGAAGGTACGGAACGAGGATGGAACGCTTTCTGAAAAAATTGAAGATACCGTAGCTGGCAGATTGATTTTTAATCAATTTGTGCCAGAGCAGGTAGGTTATGTGAATGAATTGCTGACCAAAAAGAAATTGCAGCAGATCATTGCAGAGGTCGTAAAGATTTGCGGCATTGCCCGTTCCGCTCAGTTTCTGGATGATATCAAACATTTGGGATTCCAGATGGCTTATCAGGGCGGTCTGTCCATGGGATTGGACGATGTGATCATCCCTGAAGACAAGGAACCACTGATAGAAAAAGCCAAAAGTGAGGTGGACCAGGTATGGAACAACTACCTCATGGGTCTGATTACAGACAATGAGCGGTACAATCAGGTAATTGATATCTGGACCCGAACCAATTCAAACCTGACGAATATACTTATGCGTCAGATGGAGGAAGATAATCAGGGTTTTAATGCCATCTATATGATGATGCACTCGGGAGCCAGAGGTTCGAGAGAGCAGATTCGACAGTTGGGAGGAATGAGAGGTCTGATGGCCAAGCCACAGAAAAACCTGCAAGGTTCTGTGGGAGAGATCATCGAAAACCCCATTTTGTCTAACTTTAAAGAAGGGTTGGACGTATTGGAGTACTTTATCTCTACACACGGAGCCCGAAAAGGTCTTGCGGATACGGCACTAAAAACTGCCGATGCAGGGTACCTGACCCGACGATTGGTGGATGTGGCTCAGGACATGATCATTTCAGAAGAAGACTGCGGAACCCTCAGAGGGTTGGTCGTTCAGGCATTGAAAGACAACGATGAAATCGTTGAGCCGCTATCTGAGCGGGTAGTAGGAAGGATCGCTGTTCACGATGTGATCGATCCCATTACAGAAGAGGTAATCATCGAATCAGATGAGGAAATCACGGATGTGGTGGCAAAAGCCATTGATGAATCCGCTGTTGAGGAAGTGGAAATCCGTTCGGTACTTACCTGTGAAACGCGCAGAGGAGTATGTTCAAAGTGTTACGGTCGTAACCTTGCCACTGGTAAAAAGGTGCAGGTGGGCGAGTCCGTAGGGGTAATTGCCGCTCAGTCGATCGGGGAACCGGGAACTCAGCTAACCTTGCGAACCTTCCACGTAGGTGGTACCGCTTCGAATATTTCCGTAGAAGCCAGTATTAATTCTAAATTCGATGGTGTCATTGAGTTTGAAGAAGAGTTAAGATGGATCAAGACAACCAACAAGGATGGAGAAGAAGTTTCCATCGTAATGGGAAGATCTGGTGAGATAAAAGTAAATGATGTGAAATCAGGCAAGACCCTGGTTTCCAACCATGTTCCTTATGGTGCCGTCCTGAATGTAACGGATGGACAGAAAATCGGCAAAGGTGAATCTTTGTGTACCTGGGATCCTTATAATGCGGTAATTCTTTCCGAGTTTGATGGTAAAGTTGATTTTGAGGCGATTATTGAAGGAGTTACTTACAAAGAAGTAGCGGATGATCAAACCGGATACCGGGAAAAGGTAATTATCGACACCAAGGATAAAACCAAGAACCCTGCAGTAGTGGTGGATCATGGTGAGGAATCCAAATCGTATAACATCCCGGTGGGAGCCCACCTTTCGGTAGAAAAAGGGGAAGAGGTTAAGGCCGGTCAGATTCTGGTAAAAATACCTCGATCGGTAGGTAAGACCCGGGATATCACCGGAGGTCTGCCCCGGGTAACGGAGTTATTTGAAGCCAGAAATCCTTCCAATCCTGCGGTAGTATCCGAAATAGATGGCGTGGTAATTTACGGCGGTATTAAGAGAGGAAACCGGGAGATCTTCATTGAATCCAAAGACGGCGTTAAAAAGCGGTACATGGTTTCGCTTTCCAAGCATATTTTGGTTCAGGAAAATGACTTTATCCGTGCCGGAGAGCCCTTGTCAGATGGTGCCATTACGCCAAACGACATCCTTTCAATCAAAGGCCCTACGGCTGTTCAGGAATATCTGGTAAATGAAATCCAGGAAGTATACCGATTGCAGGGCGTGAAGATCAATGATAAGCACATTGAAGTGATCGTGAGCCAGATGATGCAAAAAGTAGAAATTCTGGATGCGGGGGACACCGGGTTTTTGCAAAACCAGATTGTAGACAAATGGGCGTTCCGTGAGGAAAACGACATGATCCTTGACAAGAAGGTGGTCATGGAATCAGGTGATTCTGCTACGTTGAAGCCGGGAATGATCATCACTGCCAGAAGGCTACGGGATGAAAATTCAAGTCTGAAGCGGAAGGATATGAAGCTGGTTCAGGTTCGGGATGCGCAAACGGCAGTTTCGCAGCCTACCCTGCAAGGTATTACGGCATCTTCTTTGGGTACGGAAAGCTTTATTTCCGCCGCTTCCTTTCAGGAAACTACCAAAGTTTTGAGTGAAGCAGCTATTCGCGGCAAGCGAGACGAGCTGTTGGGCTTGAAAGAAAACGTGATCGTTGGTCACTTGATACCAGCAGGTACCGGACAGCGGAAATTCAATAATTTGATCGTGGGATCCAAGGAAGAATACGAAATGCTAGTGGCTGAAAAAGAGAGCAGCAGCAAGAAGGTTCGGGAAACCATCAAGTAAAATAAAAGTACAGCGTAAAAAGGCCTGCACCAGACGGCAGGCCTTTTTTTATTTCTAACCGGGTAACAAACACTTATGGAAGACGATAAGACACCTGATAAAGAGCAACAGCAGATCAATGTGGAGTTGAGTGATGAGGTAGCAGAAGGGATTTACTCCAATCTGGCGATGATTGCCCATTCTAATTCGGAGTTTGTAGTGGATTTTATCAGGCTAATGCCGGGTATACCAAAGGCCAAGGTTAAATCCAGGATCATCATGACCCCGGATCATGCCAAACGCTTACTATTAGCCTTGAAGGATAACATAGAGAAGTATGAAAAAGCCTTTGGAAAAATCCAAGGGGGAAACGAGGCTCCTAAATTCCCACTTAATTTTGGTGGTACAGCAGGAGAAGCTTAAGAGAGGGTTCTATTTTATCCGCTTCCCGTTGTCCGAACAAGGGTTGGCCGGAGTGGATTAAAATATAACTCCTTAATTTTGTTTGTTTTATTGATTTGGTTACCTTTGCAATCCGAAATTTATAAGTTTAAAAGCAGAATAATTAATTTATCTATTAATGCCTACTATACAACAGCTAGTTAGAAAAGGTAGAACCACTCTTGAGAGCAAATCCAAGTCAAGAGCTTTGGATGCCTGCCCTCAACGGAGGGGCGTGTGCACAAGGGTGTACACCACCACGCCAAAGAAGCCTAATTCTGCCATGAGAAAAGTGGCCAGGGTTAGATTGACCAACGGTAAGGAAGTCAATGCCTACATCCCCGGAGAAGGGCATAACCTTCAAGAACACTCCATTGTACTGATCAGAGGAGGAAGGGTTAAAGATTTGCCAGGGGTTCGGTATCACATCATCCGTGGTGCGCTGGATACTGCAGGAGTGAAAGACCGTAAACAAGGGCGTTCCAAATACGGAGCGAAGCGACCAAAGGCCGCCAAAAAGTAATTAAAAAATGATAGCATAAAATGAGAAAAGCGAAACCAAAAAAGAGGTATATTCTTCCTGATCCCAAATTCAATGACACTTTGGTCACCAGGTTTGTCAATTGTTTGATGGTAGATGGTAAGAAAAGTATTGCTTACAGGATCTTTTACGATGCCATAGAAAAAGTAGAAGAGAAAGTAGGTGAGAATGGTCTTGAGGTTTGGAAAAAGGCGCTTAACAATATTACTCCAGCTGTAGAAGTGAAGAGTCGTAGGGTTGGTGGAGCTACTTTCCAGGTACCTTTGGAAGTAAGACCAGAGCGAAAAATATCCCTGGGAATCAAGTGGATGATAACCTTTGCAAGAAAAAGAGGAGAAAAGACGATGATGGATCGATTGGCTGGAGAAGTCATTTCAGCATCTAAAGGTGAAGGAGCTGCAGTCAAGAAAAAAGACGATACGCACAGGATGGCAGAAGCCAATAAAGCATTCTCGCATTTTAGATTTTAATAGATAATGGCAAAAAAAGACTTAAAATATTTAAGAAACATTGGTATCATGGCTCACATTGACGCCGGAAAGACGACCACTTCCGAGCGTATTTTGTATTACACCGGGTTATCTCATAAGATCGGTGAAGTACATGATGGAGCGGCTACCATGGACTGGATGGAGCAAGAGCAAGAGAGGGGGATCACCATTACCTCTGCTGCGACAACCACTAAGTGGAAGTATCCTACCATCCAGGGACTGGCCAATGATGATACCAAAGATTATCAGATCAACCTGATTGACACGCCCGGTCACGTGGATTTTACGGTAGAAGTAGAACGTTCGCTAAGAGTATTGGATGGGGCGGTGGCCTTGTTCTGTGCCGTATCGGGTGTGGAACCTCAATCTGAAACCGTTTGGAGACAAGCTGATAAATACCACGTTCCAAGAATCTGTTTTGTCAACAAGATGGACAGGGCAGGAGCGGATTTTTTTAATGCGGTTACTGAAATTAAAGAAAAACTAGGTGCCAACCCCGTTCCCCTTCAGATTCCGATCGGAGCGGAGGATACTTTCAAGGGAGTGGTGGATCTGATTACAAACCAAGCTGTCGTTTGGAATGAGGAAGACCAGGGCATGACTTATAAAGTGATCGATGTTCCCGAAGATCTAAAAGAAACCGTTGCGGAATACAGACAGAGTCTGGTAGAGCAGGTTGCTTCTTACGATGAGGCATTGATGGAAAAATTCTTTGAGGATGAAAACTCCATCACCAAAGAAGAAATGATGACTGCCATTCGGAAAGCGGTGATCAACATGGATTTCTCTCCTGTACTTTGTGGTTCTGCTTTTAAAAATAAAGGAGTACAGGCCTTGTTGGATGCGGTTATAGCTTACTTGCCTTGTCCGTTGGATTTGCCAGCGGTAAAGGGAACGGATCCTGACACCGAAGAAGCCGTACTGAGGCATCCCGATAGTGATGATCATTTTGCTGCGTTGGCATTTAAAATTGCCACAGATCCTTTCGTAGGCCGGTTGGCTTTTATGAGGGTGTATTCGGGCAAACTGGAAGCCGGTTCCTATGTGTTCAACACCAGAACAGATAAAAAGGAAAGGATTTCCAGACTGCTTCAAATGCACTCCAATAAGCAAAACCCGATCGATCGGGTTGAAGCAGGTGATATTTGTGCCGGTGTGGGCTTTAAAGACATTAAGACCGGAGATACCCTTTGTGATGAGAAGCATAAGGTGGTCCTGGAGGAGATGACATTCCCTGAGCCGGTGATCGGCTACGCCATTGAAGCCAAAACACAGGCTGATGTGGATAAATTGGGTATGGCCATTTCCAAATTGGTAGAAGAAGATCCCACCTTGCATGTGAATACTGACCATGAAACCGGTCAGGTAATTCTTCGGGGAATGGGAGAGCTTCACCTGGAGATCATTATTGACCGCTTGAAGCGGGAATTTAAAGTGGAGATCAATCAGGGTGCTCCTCAAGTTGCCTATAAGGAAGCCTTGTTTACCAGCGTAGAGCATAAGGAAGTTTATAAAAAGCAGACGGGTGGTAAAGGTAAATTTGCCGATATCGTCTTTGAAATGGGGCCAAGAGAGCCGGAACCAGAAACCAATGAGATTAAGCCGGGCTTGGATTTCGTCAATGGTATTGTTGGCGGGGTGATTCCGAAAGAATTTATTCCTGCTATTCAAAAAGGATTTGCGGATGCGATGAAAAACGGTCCGTTGGCTGGCTATCCGATCGAGGCCATGAAGGTACGCTTGTTCCACGGTTCTTTCCACGATGTGGATTCGGATGCGATTTCTTTTGAGATGGCGGCCAGAATAGGTTTCAAGGAAGCTGCCAAAAAATGTAAGCCTCAATTATTGGAGCCGATTATGGCAGTGGAAGTAGTTTCCCCTGATGAATACACAGGACCTGTTACAGGTGATCTTAACCGTAGGAGAGGCCTTATGAAAGGCATGGACACCAAAGGTGCCGCCACGGTAATCAAGGCTTCTGTTCCATTATCCGAATTATTTGGATATGTTACTGATCTTAGGACCATCTCCTCAGGAAGGGCTTCTGCTTCGCTTACCTTTTCACATTATGATCCCGTTCCAAATAATATTGCTGAGGGCATTATTGCCAAAGTAAAAGGAGAGAAGGCATAAATTTATCTAAAATGAATCAGAAAATCAGAATAAAGTTAAAGTCATACGATCACAGTCTGGTGGATAAGTCATCGGAGAAAATCGTCAAAGCTGTCAAATCTACAGGTGCCGTGGTGGTAGGTCCCATTCCCCTACCTACCAAGAAAGAGAAATTCACCGTATTGAAATCTCCGCACGTGAATAAAAAGGCCAGAGAGCAATTTCAGCTTTGTACGTATAAGAGACTTGTGGATATTTATTCCAACAGCTCCAAAACCGTGGATGCCTTGATGAAAATTGAACTTCCCAGTGGAGTGGATGTAGAGATCAAGGTCTGACCTTCTCGAAGCATGTCCTTTGAAAGCCCGTACCAAAAATGGTACGGGCTTTTTTCGGTTCGTCAGATTTGCTATGATTTTGATCGCCGGAAAATAATCTCTTGTAAACAGGGCTCGTAGTAGCTAATTGTTTGAAAATATTCAGGTTGCGATTTGCAGGCTGAAATTAAATTACTAACTTTGCAATCCTTTAAAAGGGCACAGGTGTGTAAATGCTTGTGTATCATCGTATATTATATATCCAAAGATGTCTGGAATAATAGGTAAGAAAATCGGAATGACTAGTATTTTTAGTGCCGATGGACGTAATGTCGCATGCACGTTAATAGAAGCTGGTCCTTGCGTAGTAACGCAAGTAAAAAATGTTGAATCAGACGGGTACAACGCTGTACAATTGGCGTATGGGGAGCGTAAAGAGAAAAACACGCCCAAACCATTGATCGGTCACTTTAAAAAGGCCGGCACCACGCCAAAGCAGAAAGTTGTTGAATTCAGGGATTTCAGAGTGGAATTCGAAGGCCAGGTGGACATGGGTAAGACCGTGATATCCGACCAGGTTTTTATAGAAGGAGACTTTGTGGATGCCATCGGAACTTCCAAAGGAAAAGGTTTTCAGGGGGTGGTAAAGCGACACGGCTTCGGCGGTGTGGGCGGTGCGACTCACGGACAGCATAACCGGCAAAGACACCCCGGCTCCATAGGTGCCTGTTCCTGGCCCTCCAGGGTTTTCAAGGGCATGCGAATGGCCGGAAGAACCGGAGGAAACAGGGTCAAAGTACTCAATTTGAAAGTACTTAAAATTTATCCTGAAAAGAACCTGCTTTTAGTTAGTGGGTCCATACCGGGAGCCAAAAATTCTTTTGTGATTCTAGAGAAGTAAGAAGATGGAATTAGCAATATTAAAACAAACCGGTGAAGACACCGGAAGGAAAACGCTTTCGGAGGATGTTTTCGCTCTGGAGCCTAATGATCATGCCATATACCTGGATGTCAAGCAATACTTGGCAAACAAGAGACAGGGAACGCATAAATCAAAGGAACGAGCTGAAATCACTGGTTCTACCAAGAAAATCAAGAAACAAAAAGGTACTGGCGGTGCGCGTGCCGGATCTATCAAGTCTCCCATTTTCAGGGGAGGGGGTAGGGTATTCGGACCGAGACCCAGAGATTACTCCTTTAAGTTGAATAAAAAGCTGAAGCAAGTAGCCAGAAAGTCTGCCCTTTCCTATAAAGCGAAAGAAAACGGACTGGTAATTTGCGAAGACCTGGTTTTTGATGCACCGAGAACCAAGGAATATATTAAGCTGCTGGCCAACCTATCCTTATCGGATAAGAAAACACTACTGGTCGTAGCGGAGAATAACAAAAACCTGTATTTGTCTGCCCGGAATTTGCAAAAAACAAAAGTTCGGATGGTGAATGAATTGAACACGTACGAGTTGCTGGACGCTGATCGTCTGGTCCTTTGTGAAGGTGCAGTGAGTAAATTAGAAACCCTTTTATCGAAGTAAAATCATGGATATATTAAAAAGACCTTTGATTACAGAAAAGATCTCGGCCATGAACGAGCGTGGTGTCTATGGTTTTGTGGTTGAAAAAACTGCAAAAAAGCCACAGATCAAGGCTGCTGTTGAAAAAATGTACGGGGTCAAGGTAGTGGATGTGCGGACGATGCGCTATGCTGCCAAGAAAAAGACCCGATACACAAAAGCTAAGATTGTTTCCGGATATACCAATACATTCAAGAAGGCAATCGTGCAGGTGGCAGAGGGTGAAATCATTGATTTTTACGGAGAAATTTAATTGAATCAAAGCAATGGCAGTTAAGAAATTAAAACCTGTAACCCCCGGTACCCGATTTAGAGTAGCTCCTTCTTTTGATGAGATTACTAAATCCACACCGGAAAAGAGTCTTTTGGCTCCTCTAAAGAAGTCCGGTGGGAGAAATCATACTGGTAAAATGACTTCCCGATACCTGGGAGGTGGACATAAAAGAAAACTAAGAGTTGTAGACTTCAAGAGAACAAAGGAAGGCATCCCTGCAGTGGTCAAGAGTATTGAGTACGACCCAAACAGAACCGCAAGGATTGCTTTATTATTCTACGCTGATGGAGCCAAAGCATATATGCTGGCACCTGAGGGCCTTGAGGTAGGACAGACGGTTTTATGTGGCGAGAAAGCCAGCCCGGAAGTGGGTAATACCTTGTTTATGAAGGATATTCCATTGGGTACGATTATTCATAACATTGAATTGAAGCCTGGTAAAGGTGGTGCGATGGCCCGAAGTGCGGGTGGTTATGCGCAGTTATTGGCCAGAGAGGGGAAATACGTTACTGTAAAGCTTCCTTCTGGAGAAATGAGAATGGTGCTTGCAAGCTGTAAAGCTACCATTGGTACTGTTTCTAATGGAGATCACATGAACGTGGTGCTTGGAAAAGCGGGTCGAAAGCGATGGTTGGGTAGAAGACCCCGAACCAGAGGCGTGGCGATGAACCCTGTTGATCACCCTATGGGTGGTGGTGAAGGCCGATCTTCAGGAGGGCATCCTCGTTCGAGAACCGGCTTATTGGCGAAGGGTAAAAAGACCCGTTCGGACAAAAAATATTCTAATAAATTTATCATTAGCAGAAGATCTAAATAAACATGGCACGTTCATTAAAAAAAGGCCCATATATAGAGCATCATTTGGCAAAAAAGGTGGATGTCATGAACGATTCCGGGAAGAAGTCTGTGATCAAAACCTGGTCAAGGCGTTCCATGATATCTCCGGATTTTGTAGGGCATACCTTTGCCGTGCATAATGGAAACAAGTTTATCCCCGTGTTCGTGACTGACAATATGGTTGGGCACAAACTGGGGGAGTTTGCACCTACCAGAAATTTCCGTGGACACATTGCCAAAAAAGATAAAGGAAAGAGATAATCATGGAAGCAATAGCAAAATTAAATAATGTTCCTACCTCTCCCAGAAAAATGCGTTTGGTAGCGGATTTGGTCCGGGGAAAGAAAGTAGGTCAGGCATTGAGTATCCTGAAATTTACACCTAATCATGGTGCGATAAGGTTGGAAAAGCTGTTATTGTCAGCAATTGCAAACTGGCAGGCAAAAAACCCGGATGAGAAACTGGAAGACGCAGAGCTGTATGTAAAGACCATCGCAGTAGATAGCGGTAGAATGCTGAAAAGGCTTCGACCTGCTCCTCAGGGTAGGGCCCATAGAATCCGTAAAAGATCAAATCATGTAACGCTAATAGTAGACTCCTACGAAGGAGACGTTACCGCTGATATTGTTGAATCAAATGAAAATGAAGACTAAAATATGGGACAAAAAGTTAACCCAATTGGTTTAAGGCTTGGTATCATTAAGGGGTGGGACTCTAACTGGTATGGTGGACGTGATTTCGCCGAAAAGCTTTTCGAAGACCAGAGTATCAGGAATTACGTTTTTGCGAGAATTCCTAAAGGAGGAATTTCAAAGGTAATTATCGAGCGCACCCTGAAGAGAATTACGCTGACGATACAGACTGCCCGACCTGGGGTGGTTATTGGTAAAGGCGGATCTGAGGTAGACAAGTTACGAGAGGAGCTTAAGAAGCTAACCAACAAGGATGTTCAGATCAATATTTTTGAGATCAAGCGACCGGAACTGGATGCTAAATTGGTGGGAGAGTCCATTGCCCAGCAGTTGGAAGCCAGAATTTCGTTCCGTAGGGCAATGAAACAATCCATAGCCGCTACCATGAGGGTAGGTGCAGAAGGGATTAAAGTAAAGCTTTCCGGAAGATTGGGTGGTGCTGAGATGGCCAGATCAGAGATGTATAAAGAAGGTAGAATTCCCCTTCACACCATTCGGGCAGATGTGGATTATGCTATTTCAGAAGCACAAACCGTATATGGTAAAATCGGAATTAAAGTATGGATCTTCAAAGGTGAAGTGTATGGAAAGAGAGATCTTTCCCCTAACCTAAGCGCGGGCAACGATCCTAAAGGCAATGCGCCTGCAGGAAACAGGAGAAGAAGAGAGGGTGGCCCGAAGAGAAGAAAAAGAAATAACTAAACATCTTTAACTGAGCAATCATGTTACAGCCAAGAAGAACGAAATTTAGAAAAATGCATAAAGGGAGGATCAAGGGGATTGCCCAGAGAGGTCATACATTGGCTTTTGGCAATTTCGGCATCAAATCCCTTGAGCCTGGATGGATCACTTCAAGACAAATAGAAGCTGCCCGTATAGCGATGACACGTGCTATGAAGCGGGAAGGACAGGTTTGGATTCGAATTTTTCCAGATAAGCCCATCACCAAGAAGCCTGCAGAGGTGAGGATGGGTAAAGGTAAAGGAGCTCCCGAATACTGGGTGGCAGTAATCCGTCCCGGGACGATCCTTTTTGAAGCAACCGGAGTTCCGATAGCAGTGGCCCAGGAGGCCTTGAGATTAGCCCAACAAAAGCTACCGGTAAGCACGAAATTTGTGGTACGAAGAGATTACGCTGGATCATAAGATGATGAAAAATTCTGAAATCAATGCTCTGACAGAGAGCGAAATCACGGAGCGGATTACCGCAGAAAAGGAGAACTTGACAAAACTACGTTTTGCTCATGCCATTTCTCCGATAGAGAATCCTAATAGAATCAGAGAATCTAGGCGTTTGGTCGCAAGATTGAATACTTTTTTACGAGCCAAACAACTAGCTAAATAAGAAACAAAATGGCTACTATAGAAAGAAACCTACGCAAGGAAAGAATAGGTAAGGTGGTTAGCAACAAAATGGATAAATCCATCACTGTAGCTGTGGAGAGGAGAGTAAAACATCCTATGTACGGTAAATTTGTTGGTAAAACCACCAAATTCACAGCTCATGACGAAAACAATGATTGCAATCCGGGAGACCTGGTTAAAATCAGCGAAACGCGTCCGCTGAGTAAAAATAAACGATGGAGATTGGTCGAAATAATTGAAAGGGCTTTATAAATCATGATACAACAGGAATCCAGATTAAGTGTAGCGGATAATTCAGGTGCCAAAGAAGTACTTGTCATTCGCGTATTGGGAGGAACCAAAAGAAGGTACGCCTCTATTGGAGACAAGGTTGTGGTGACTGTAAAATCAGCCCTATCGTCCAGTAATATGAAAAAAGGTACCGTTTCCAGAGCGGTAATTGTAAGGACACGAAAAGAAGTCCGAAGAAAAGACGGGTCTTATATCCGATTTGAAGATAATGCTGCCGTGCTTCTCAATAACAATGACGAACCCAGGGGGACCCGTATATTCGGCCCTGTAGCCCGGGAACTCAGGGAAAAGCAGTTTATGAAAATTGTATCTTTGGCCCCCGAAGTATTGTAAAAATGGAAAGAAAATTCAATAAACAACCCAAATTGCACATCAAATCAGGAGATACCGTATTGGTACTCTCCGGAGATGAAAAGGGCAAAAAAGGTAAAATCCTTTCTGTCGATCAGACCAAAAGAAGAGCTATAGTGGAGGGATTGAATATGGTAACCAAACATATCAAGCCAACCGCAAACACTCCTCAGGGCGGTATTGAAAAGAAAGAAGCACCTATCCACATTAGCAATTTGCAACTAGTGGATCCCAAAACGGGCGATGCTACCCGAATTGGGAGAAAGAGAAATGAAGACGGAAAATTAGTAAGGTACTCTAAGAAAACCGGGGAGGTGATCAATGGCTAAACCTAGATTAAAAGAAAAATTCGATAGTGAAATCACGTCGGATCTTAAGGATAAGTTTCAGTTTTCAAGTGTGATGCAGGTTCCTAAATTGGTCAAAATTGTTTTGAACAAAGGAATCGGTGCCGCTGTGGCTGATAAGAAATTGGTTGATCAGGGAGTGGAAGAGCTTTCATTAATCACCGGTCAACGTGCAGTGGCGACAAAGGCAAAGGTTTCAATCTCCAACTTTAAGTTAAGGGATGGGATGCCTATTGGAGCAAAAGTGACCTTGAGAGGTGACCGCATGTTTGAATTTCTGGATCGTCTGGTAAGCATTGCGCTTCCCCGGGTTCGGGATTTTAAAGGAATCTCCGACAAGGGATTTGACGGTCGTGGTAATTATACCTTGGGCGTGACCGAGCAAATTATCTTTCCTGAGATCAGTATAGAAAAGGTAAATCGGATTTCCGGAATGGACATCACCTTGGTAACCAGTACGAACAGCGACGAAGAAGCGTATGCGTTGTTGAAATCCCTTGGGATGCCTTTCGTTAATAAAAATAAAGAAGAATAAACATGGCAAGAGAATCGATCAAAGCCCGCGAACGAAAAAGAGAGCGCTTGGTGGCAAAATATGCCAAAAAGCGTGCTGAACTTAAAGCTGCCGGCGATTATGAAGCATTGGATAAGCTTCCAAAGAATGCTTCTCCAGTTCGACTTCATAACCGGTGCAAGCTTACAGGCCGCCCTAAAGGGTACATGAGAAAATTCGGTATTAATCGGGTGACTTTCAGAGAAATGGCTTCAGCAGGTAAAATCCCGGGAGTGACCAAGTCTAGCTGGTAAAAATTATATAATAGTTTTTATTCTAAATTTCATTGTGTAACTTTGCAGGCCCGTTCGGGTTTTGCAGTTAGACTAATACAAATATGACTGATCCAATAGCTGATTATCTCACCAGGTTGAGAAATGCCATCAAGGCCTCTCACCGGATAGTAGAAATGCCTGCTTCTAATATGAAAAAAGAACTGACAAAGGTTCTTTTTGATAAGGGTTACATCCAGAATTATAAATTTGTGGAAGAGGGTCCTCAGGGAACCATCAAGATTGCCTTGAAATACAATCCTCAAACCAAAGAAAATGCGATCGTTAACCTTTCTCGAATTAGTAAGCCTGGTTTAAGAAAGTATGTAAATAAAGATTCCCTTCCCAGAGTAATTAATGGATTGGGAATTGCCATTTTATCCACCTCCAGAGGAGTAATGACTGACAAAGAAGCCCGCGTCGAAGGAGTGGGTGGAGAAGTGCTTTGTTACGTTTATTAATGCATAGATATGTCTAGAATAGGTAAAAAACCGATAAATATACCCGCGGGTGTGACTGTAGACGTTTCTGATCACAATCAGGTAACTGTTAAAGGTCCCAAAGGTACACTGGTTCAGGAAGTTAATCCTGATATTTCAGTAAAAGTAGCCGACAATCAGGTGGTTCTGGAAAGACCTACCGATTCGAAACGGCACAAATCATTGCACGGACTGTTCCGTTCGCTAGTGAACAATATGATCATTGGTGTAAATGAAGGATATAAGAAAGAATTAGAGCTGGTAGGTGTGGGTTATAAGGCCACTAACCAAGGTCAGGTTCTTGAACTTTCCCTGGGCTATTCCCATAATATCTTTTTAATGGTCCCACAGGAAGTAGCTATCAAAACAGAAACCCCCAAAGGAAAAAACCCCTTGATCTCACTGGAAAGTATTGATAAGGAGTTGATTGGTCAGGTTGCTGCAAAAATCAAATCTTTACGTAAAGTAGAGCCATTTAAAGGCAAAGGGGTACGATTTGTAGGCGAGTATGTTAGACGTAAAGCTGGTAAAACTGCTGCTAAAAAATAATTAAACGATGGCTTTCAAGAAAAAAATCAGAAGACTAAGAATAAAAAAAGGTATTCGAAGGAAAATTTCCGGTACCGATGCCCGACCCAGACTTTCTGTGTTCAAAAGTAATACAGGGATTTATGCACAATTGATTGACGATTTAAAAGGTCAAACCCTTGCAGCTGCTTCCTCTAAAGAACTGGGTTCCAGCAAAAATGTAAACGTGTCTGTTTCGAAAGAAGTAGGAAAGAAGCTCGCTGAAAAAGCCGTAGGTAATGGCCATAATGAAGTTGTTTTCGACAGAAGCGGATACCTTTACCATGGAAATGTAAAAGCTTTGGCCGAAGGAGCCAGAGAAGGAGGCCTTAAATTTTAATCATTATGTCCCAAATTAGTAAAAAACCCATTCGGGCTACAGATACAGAACTAAGCGAAAAAGTCGTTGCCATTAACCGGGTCGCGAAAGTAGTTAAAGGAGGTCGTCGATTTTCTTTCTCAGCAATCGTGGTAGTTGGTGATGGTAAAGGTGTCGTTGGATTTGGTTTAGGAAAGGCAAATGAAGTAACGGATGCCATTACTAAAGGAATCGAAGATGCCAAGAAAAACCTGATCAAGGTTCCCATGCTTAAGGGGACAATCCCTCACGAGCAGTTAGGGAAATACGGTGGCGGTTTGGTGTTGGTCAAACCTGCAGCTCCAGGTACCGGTGTGTTAGCGGGAGGAGCCATGCGTGCCGTTTTGGAAAGCGCAGGGTATACCGATATTCTTGCCAAATCCAAAGGTTCTTCCAATCCGCACAATGTGGTGAAAGCTACCATTGACGCATTGGTCCACTTGAGAGATGCCATAGCTGTGTCTCAGCAGAGGAGAGTAAAATTATCGAAAGTATTTAATGGATAATCACATGGCTAAGATCAAAATTACCCAGATCAGAAGTATCATCAAGCGACCTAAAAACCAGAAGGCGACCATTACGGCCCTTGGATTAGGAAAAATCAACAAGACTGTGGAAAAGGAAAACACCCCACAGCTTCAGGGGATGATAAGTAAAGTAAGCCATTTAGTAAAGGTACAGGACGTTTAATCAATGGTGGTTACGGCTTTCCATTTGTTAGACCATTCGAAAATAAATTCAAAATGAAATTACATACATTAAAACCAGCTGAGGGTTCCATTAAGTCCCGAAAAAGGATTGGCCGAGGTCAGGGATCCGGCAGAGGTGGAACGTCTACAAGAGGGCATAAAGGTGCCAAATCCAGGTCTGGCTACAAATCCAAATTGGGTTTTGAAGGCGGTCAAATGCCCTTGCAACGAAGGGTTCCTAAATTCGGTTTTACGAGTCATAACCGGGTGGAATACCAGGCGATCAACCTGGATACCCTGCAGGAACTGGTGACCAATCTAAAGGTGGACAGCATTGATTTTGATTTGCTGCACCAAAATGGGCTGGTTTCTAAAAAAGATCTTGTAAAAGTCCTCGGAAGGGGCGAACTTACTTCCAAAATTAACGTAAGTGCCCACAGTTTCTCTGCCTCCGCGATTGCTGCGATTGAAAAGGCCGGAGGATCTGTTAATAAGATTTAATTCATGAAAAAGTTTATTACAACAGTAAAGAACATCTTTTCGATAGAGGATTTAAGAATCAGAATCCTGAATACCGTAGGCTTGCTTATTGTGTTCAGGATTGGGTCCTTTGTAGTCCTTCCTGGCGTGGATCCGAGTCTTCTTGGAGAAGCGGCAACGGGTATTTTCGGATTGATTGATACCTTTTTGGGTGGTTCTTTCAGTAGGGCTTCCATATTTGGCTTGGGTATTATGCCCTATATATCTGCCTCAATTGTACTACAATTGTTGACTGTTGGTGTACCTTATTTTCAGAAATTACAAAAAGAAGGGGAATCAGGTCGCAAACGGATTAATCAAATCACCCGGGTGTTGACCATTGTGATCACCTTTGCCCAGGGTATTGGCTATATCACAGCCACTATTCCTGATGAGGCCATTGTCATCAATAAGACCCTTTTCATGACTTCCGGATTGATTCTGTTGACATCCGGTACCATGTTTTGTATGTGGATCGGTGAGAAAATCACCGAAAAAGGTATTGGAAATGGTATTTCTATGTTGATTATGATCGGAATTATTTCCGCCTTACCAGGAGCCATTATTTCTGAAAGTTTATCCAAAGGTGGTGGCGGTATTCTATTGCTTATCCTGGAAGCCGTGATCTTATTCTTTGTGGTAGTAGGGGTAGTAGCCCTGACGGAAGCTGTTAGGAGAATACCGGTGCAATATGCCAAGCAGGTAGTAGGCGGAAAAGTATACGGTGGACAACGGCAATATATTCCGATTAAGGTTAACGCCTCCGGAGTAATGCCGATAATATTTGCACAATCTTTAATGTTTTTGCCAGCATTGATCGCTCAGATTTGGGCGGATAACAGCGATATCGCTGCCTATATTGGAACCACTTTTAGTGATTTTACTTCCTGGCAGTATAATCTGGTGTTTGCCCTTATGATCATTTTGTTCACCTTTTTCTATACAGCCATTACCGTCAACCCGGAACAGATAGCTGAAGATATGAAAAGGAACGGGGGATTTGTACCTGGTATCAAACCTGGTGCGCCTACCTCTGAGTTTATTGATAATATCATTTCAAGGATCACCCTTCCCGGATCTATTTTATTAGCACTGGTAGCGATCATGCCTGCCTTTGCCATTATTGCCGGTGTAAGTGGTGAGTTTGCTCAATTTTATGGGGGAACTTCCTTGTTGATCATGGTAGGAGTTATTTTGGATACACTTCGTCAGATTGAGAGTTATTTGCTGATGAGGCATTACGAGGGGATGATGAAAAGTGGAAATATGAAAAATGACCCTTCCAGTTTCGCTGTAGCTTAACGATGATACAGTTCAAGTCTGAAGAAGAAATTGAAATAATCAAAGAAAGTGCGCAAATCCTGGGAAAAGCCCACGGAGAAGTTGCCAGACATGTGAAAGAAGGGGTAAAGACCTCTTTTTTAGATAAAATTGCTGAGGAGTTTATACGGGATCATGATGGAGTTCCTTCCTTTAAAGGATACAATGGATTTCCTTCTTCCCTGTGTATATCTGTGAATGAAGTAGTTGTTCATGGATTTCCCAGTCAGTATCAATTGAAAGATGGCGATATAATCTCGATAGATTGTGGAGTCTTTCACCAAGGTTTTCATAGCGATTCCGCTTATACTTACCCTGTTGGTGAAGTCTCCCCAAAAATTCAAGCCCTTTTAAAAGCTACTGAAGAATCGCTCTATCAGGGGATAGAGAACGCTGTTTTTGGTAAGCGTGTAGGTGATATAGGCAATTCCATTCAAAAGTTTATCGAAGCAAAAGGGTATACTGTAGTAAGAGAGTTGGTAGGTCATGGTTTGGGCCGGCAACTACACGAGGCTCCCGAAGTACCGAACTGGGGAAAAAGGGGCAGCGGGGCCAAGCTGCGAGAAGGAATGGTGATTGCAATTGAGCCCATGGTAAATCTGGGTACGCGCAATGTGGTTCAAGAAAGGGATGGCTGGACCATCCGCACAGCGGATCGGAAGCCCTCGGCTCATTTTGAGCATACGGTCGCTATTTTTGAGGATAAAACAGAGATATTGACCACACATAGGTACATAAAAGAGAATTTTAAAAGTTAACTATGGCTAAGCAGGCATCAATAGAACAGGACGGCACCATCGTTGAAGCATTGTCTAATGCAATGTTTAAGGTGGAGCTTGAAAATGGACATCAATTAATTGCACATATTTCCGGTAAAATGAGGATGAATTATATCAAGATTTTACCGGGGGACAAAGTGAAATTGGAAATGTCGCCTTATGATCTTTCCAAAGGAAGGATTGTTTACCGTTATAAGTAAAATAGTGGTATGGTTTCCATTGGGATTAGAATTTAAAGAAAATAATTAGTGATATGAAAGTTAAAGCATCAATTAAAAAAAGGAGCGTTGACTGTAAAGTAATCCGGAGAAACGGGAAGCTCTATGTGATCAACAAGAAGAATCCAAAGTTTAAACAAAGACAAGGTTAATTACTATGGCTAGAATTGCAGGTGTCGATATACCCGACAATAAACGTGGCGAAATAGGCCTTACCTATATATTTGGTATCGGCAGGAGTACAGCAAGGGCCATCCTTATCAAAGCTGGCATTTCTTTAGATAAGAAAGCAGGGGAGTGGGATGATGACGAATCTACTGCCATCAGGAATATTATTGCTGAGGAGTACAAGACAGAAGGTGTACTTAAATCTGAAGTGCAGTTAAGTATTAAGCGGTTAATGGACATTGGTTGTTACAGGGGCTTGCGTCACCGGAAGGGGTTACCCGTCCGTGGACAAAAAACCAAGAACAACGCCAGGACCAGAAAAGGTAAGAGGAAAACTGTTGCCAACAAGAAGAAAGCGACTAAATAAATCCTGACATAGATTATGGCTCAGAAAAGAAACGAAAAGACCAAAGCTAAAAAGCGGGTTGTTAAAGTAGAAGCAGTGGGTCAGGCCCATATCAAAGCTTCGTTTAATAATATTATCATTTCCATTACCAATAATTCAGGACAAGTGATTTCCTGGGCATCTGCTGGTAAAATGGGATTCAGAGGTTCTAAAAAGAATACGCCTTATGCGGCTCAAATGGCTGCTCAAAACTGCGGACAGGTTGCCTACGATCTCGGTTTGAGAAAGATTGAGGTATTTGTAAAGGGTCCGGGAGCGGGCAGGGAATCTGCCATTAGAACCTTGCAAAACGTGGGGTTGGATGTGACTACCATTACCGATGTGACTCCATTGCCACACAATGGTTGTCGCCCTCCAAAACGCAGAAGAGTTTAATTTAAAGAAAAAATACGCATGGCTAGATATAGAGGTCCAAAAGCAAAAATTGCCAGAAAATTTGGCGAGCCCATTGAAGGACAAAGCAAAGTGCTTCAGAAGAAAAACTATCCTCCCGGAATGCACGGAAGAGGAAGAAGAAAGAAGCAGTCCGAATTTGCCATTCAGTTGATGGAGAAGCAAAAAGCCAAATACATTTACGGTGTATTGGAAAGGCAATTTGCACGTATGTTTAATATTGCCTCCAGAAAAAAAGGGGTAACCGGTGAAAATCTCCTCCAACTTTTGGAAGCCCGATTGGATAATACCGTTTACCGTTTGGGAATCGCTCCCACCAGAAGAGGTGCTCGTCAATTGGTATCCCACAAGCACATCCTTGTCAATGGTAACCTGGTAAATATTCCATCATTTTTATTGAAACCCGGAGACGTAGTGTCTGTTCGGGAGAAATCTAAATCCCTGGAAGCTATTACCGAAAGCCTTAGAGGAAGAGGAACGACCAGGTATAGCTGGTTGGAATGGGATAATGGATCCCTCAGCGGGAAATTTGTCAGTATTCCACTAAGGGAAGATATTCCGGAGAACATCAAGGAGCAGCTGATCGTTGAATTGTACTCTAAGTAATCATTAACATTCCAAAAAAAGAATTAAAGATATGTCCATATTAGCATTTCAAATGCCAGAGAAAGTGGTAATGGAAAAAGCAGATGATTTTCATGGTCTGTTTACCTTCAAACCACTTGAAAAAGGATACGGGGTAACCATTGGCAATGCCCTAAGAAGGATTCTTTTGTCTTCGCTGGAAGGGTATGCCATTACTGCTGTCAAATTACCAGGGGTAGTTCATGAGTTTTCCAGCATAGAGGGAGTGGTAGAAGATGTTACTGACATCATACTTAATCTAAAGCAGGTCAGGTTTAAAAAGATCCACGATGCCATTGATAATAAAATCACGGTAGAGGTTAAAAATCAGGATGTTTTTACGGCTGGCGATATTGCTAAATTCACCACTTCTTTTGAGGTGTTGAACCCTGAATTGGTGATTTGTCACCTTGATGATTCCAAGAGTCTGGAGATTGAGCTTAGTGTCGATAAAGGCAGGGGATACTTGCCCGCAGAGGAGTCCAAGCCCAAAGAGCAAATTTACGGTACCATTTCAGTAGACGCGATTTTCACGCCTATCAAAAATGTAAAATACCGGATTGAAAATACCCGGGTGGAACAAAAGACTGATTATGAGCAACTCATAATGGAGGTGTCTACGGATGGATCCATTCACCCGGAAAAAGCACTTCAGGAGTCGGCTAAGATTTTGATTCAGCATTTCATGTTGTTTTCTGATCAAACCATGGTTATTGATGCCCCTGGAAGTGGTGCTATTGAGCCAATTGATGAAGAATACCTGCACATGCGGAAGTTGCTGAAAACTTCACTGAGTGATTTGGACCTGTCTGTCCGGGCTTTTAATTGCCTGAAAGCAGCAGATGTCAAAACCCTTGGTGACCTGGCCAAGCTGGAAATTTCAGATATGATGAAGTTCCGCAATTTCGGTAAAAAATCCCTGGCTGAATTAGAGCAATTGATTCAGGAAAAAGGTCTGACATTTGGCATGGACCTGTCTAAGTATAAACTTGATGAAGAATAATTAATAATGAGACACGGTAAGAAATTTAACCATCTAGGTAGAACCGCCTCGCATAGGAAGGCCATGCTTTCGAATATGGCGCAGTCTCTCTTGGAACACAAGCGGATCAGTACCACACTTGCCAAAGCCAAGGAGCTGAGGAAATACATAGAACCCCTGATCACCAAAGCCAAAATGGATACCACTCACAACCGAAGGGTTGCTTTTGGTTACCTGAAAAATAAAGAAGCGATTAAACTTCTTTTTGGAGAGGTGGTAGAAAAAGTAGGAAATCGTCCGGGAGGATATACACGAATTATCAAAACCGGCTATCGACTGGGAGATAATGCGGAAATGTGTATCATCGAATTGGTAGACTACAACGAATTGCTGTTGAAAGACGATAAACCTGCTAAAAAATCCGGTAGAAGGAGAAGTAGAAGGGGTTCTGGAAAGAGCAGTGAATCCGAAGAATCTGCCAGTAATGTGCAGGCATCCGATAAAGCGGAAAACGAGGCAACAGAAACGAAGGAAAGCCCCAAGGCAGCAACAGATGAAGAATCTGATTCTTCTGATGCCACTGCTGAGACCTCCGCAGAAGAGCCGAAGGCTTCCACTGAGCAAGAGGACGCAGCAGAAAAAGAGGATGACAAAAAGGATGGCGATAAAAAGTCTGAGTAAGGTATGTCGCTTTTGTAAAGATAAAATCAGGGATTGGCCGTTTGGTTCAATCCCTTTTTTTATATCCTTTTCTTTGAATGCTTTCTACTACTTAGAAAATTCTTAAATTTGCCTATCAAAAATAGCTATGAACAGAAAAAAAGCCACCCTTCTTTTAGCAGATGGAACGGCCTTCACGGGAAGCCTGGTAGGTAGCCATGGCACCAACGGCGGGGAAATCTGCTTCAATACCGGAATGACCGGGTATCAGGAGATATACACGGATCCTTCCTATACCGGACAAATCATCGTCAACACCACTCCTCATATTGGAAATTACGGAGTGGTGGAGGAGGATCAGCAGTCCGAGCGTCCCTTGATTTCCGGGATTGTCGTCAATGATTTTTCCGAAATTTATAGCCGGTTGGATGCTTCGGAGTCCCTTCAGGAGTACCTGGAAAGGCATGGCATTACCGGGATAGCGGATGTGGATACCCGGAAACTTGTACGGCACATCCGTTCCAAAGGAGCCATGAATGCCATTATCAGTTCTGAATTTGACGATCTGGATCAGTTAAAAGCCGAGCTGGACAAAGTACCGGACATGAACGGCCTGGAATTGTCCTCAACCGTTTCTACTAGCGAACCCTATTATTACGGAGATGAAAACGCCTCCATCAGGGTGGCCTGTGTGGATTATGGTATCAAAAGGAACATTCTACGATGCCTGGCTGATCGGGGGGTCTATTGCAAAGTATTTCCAGCAAAGACTACTTTTTCCGACATGGAAACATGGAATCCGGATGCTTATTTTCTTTCCAATGGCCCCGGAGATCCGGCGGTAATGGAGTATGCCGTCACTACCACCAAGGAAATCTTGAAACAGGACAAGCCCCTATTTGGAATTTGCCTGGGACACCAAATTTTGGCGAGAGCCTGTGATATTTCCACCTATAAAATGCACCACGGGCATAGAGGGCTTAACCATCCCATCAAAAACCTGCTGACTGGAAAGAGTGAAATCACCTCTCAGAATCATGGTTTTGTGGTGACTCGGGAAGATATCGACAAAAACGATCAACTAGAAATTACTCACTTGCACCTAAATGACGGGACGGTAGCCGGCATTAAGTTGAAACATAAAAGGGCTTTTTCTGTACAGTACCATCCGGAGAGTGCTCCCGGACCGCACGATTCCCGGTATTTATTTGAACAATTTATTTCCCTAATTCAGAACTAAATCATTAACCTTATTTTGTTATGACATTGATACAATCCATTCACGCAAGACAAATTTTAGATTCCCGGGGCAATCCCACGGTAGAAGTAGATGTATTTACTGATAACGGTGCTTTTGGTAGGGCGGCTGTTCCCAGCGGTGCATCTACCGGTGTTCACGAAGCAGTAGAGCTGAGAGATGGGGACAAAAGTGTATACATGGGCAAAGGAGTGCTTAAGGCCGTTGCCAATGTAAACGACCTAATCGCTCCCGAATTAATTGGTTTTGACGTCTTTGAACAAAACCAAATTGACCAGATCATGCTTAGCCTGGATGGTACCAAAAATAAATCCAAACTGGGAGCAAATGCCATTCTTGGGGTTTCCCTTGCCGTGGCTAAAGCGGCAGCCATGGAGTCAGGACAACCTTTATACCGCTACATCGGAGGCGTTAATGCCAATACCCTGCCCGTACCGATGATGAACATTCTGAATGGTGGTTCGCATGCAGATAATGGCATCGATTTTCAGGAGTTTATGGTAATGCCCGCTGGCGCTCCTACGTTTTCTGAGTCCCTTCGGATGGGAGCACAGATCTTTCATGAATTGAAGGCTGTCCTAAAGAGCAAAGGACTCTCTACCAATGTGGGCGATGAAGGAGGTTTTGCTCCGGATCTTAAGAATAACGTAGAGGCCATTGAAGTGGTCTTGCAGGCCATTGAAAAAGCCGGTTTCCGTCCGGGTGAAGATGTGTTCATTGCCATGGATCCAGCCTCTTCTGAATTCTATGACGAGGAAAAGGGATTGTATGTATTTAAAAAATCTACCGGTGATGAACTGACTTCCGAACAAATGGCCAACTACTGGACCGAATGGGTAAATAAATATCCGATCAAATCCATAGAAGATGGCATGCAGGAAGACGATTGGAAGGGTTGGAAAATGATGACCGAGGCCGTAGGAGATAAAATCCAGATTGTAGGAGACGATCTGTTTGTGACCAACGTAGAACGATTGCAAAAAGGAATTGACGAGAATATTGCCAATGCCTTGCTTGTAAAAGTAAACCAGATCGGGTCGCTTACCGAAACTATCAATGCGGTGGATTTATGTCACCGAAATAAGTATAAGTCAGTCATGTCTCACCGGTCCGGAGAGACAGAAGATTCCACCATTGCGGATCTGGCGGTAGCATTGAATACCGGACAGATCAAAACCGGTTCGGCTTCCCGTTCCGACAGGATGGCCAAATACAATCAATTACTTAGAATTGAAGAACAACTTGGTGATTCAGCCTATTACCCAGGGTTGAAATTTTAAGGCAAGACCTTTAGTTGGTAATGTCTAAAATACCATTCGTAAAAAAAACCCTTTTGAGGCCCTGGCTTTAAAAGGGTTTTTTTATTTAACGAAAGCGCATTCGTTTTTCTTCAGCATTTTAGCAGGGGAATTACTTCTACTTGGTTTTTTGAAAAAGTTATTGGTTTTTAATTCCCAAATACTTAGGTTTATTACAGTATGGGAATAAAGAAACGGGTTGCCATCTTTTTATTAGGGCTGTTTATGGCTGGATTACCGATGGCCTTTCCTCTAATGGCCCAAGAGATTACCGTAAAAGGAAGGGTGGTGGATAAGGAATCAAAGGTACCCCTGCCCTTTGTTACGATATTTGTTAATAATACGGCAGAAGGTACGGTGGCCAATGAAGAGGGACAGTTTGAACTCAGCATGGCTGCCGGACAGCATGAACTGGTTCTTTCTTTAGTGGGATATGAAAACCTGGTTTTTGCGGATAATTTCTCCGGCGATCTTCCCCGGTTTGTTTTTCAGATGGCCCAAAGTCCAATCGACCTGAATGAGTTACAGGTGGATGGCGAAAGAAGCAGCGAATGGTATGAAAATTTAAGGATTTTTGAATACCATTTTTTAGGGAATAGCAGGTATGCCTTGAGCTGCAAAATTATCAATCCGGAGGTTTTGGTGATTGACTTTGACGAGTCTGTATTAAAAGTTCACAGTACTGATTTTTTAACTATAGAAAACCACCAACTGGGATACCGCATCGATTACCTGTTGACTTCCTTTGAATTGGACACCGACGAGAAAAAATTCCATTACCTTGGCTATCCCAGGTACACGGAAATGGAAGGCGGAAGAATGAAAAAACGAAGGTGGGAAAAAAACAGGGCTTCGGTCTACCAGGGTTCCTGGTTGCATTTTAAGCGAAGTATCAGAGACGGCACTACTAGTGAGGCTGGTTTTGAAGTCAGAAAAATGAAGCTGGTACCCAACCCGGATCGGCCTTCCGAAAGGGTACTACTCGAGGCAAAACAGCAACTGGAAATCACCAAAGATTTAGCATTCAGCATTTTTAGGGACTCTCTTTCACGGATTGTAGAAAAAGAATCACTCCCGAAAATAATCCCTAAAGTAGATACAGTGCTTTTGAAGGAAAACGATTACAGCCAGGTCGTTGATGGAGAGGTTACCTTGGAGTTTGAAGATTTTTTGGAAATCACATATGCCAAAGGGAAGGTAAGCCGGGAGTACATCAATTCGTTTGTACCAGGACAAGCTCCGAAGTCCCCATACCCAATTTCAATAATGAGCCAAACAGCCCCAGTTTTGATCTATCCTACCGGTTTGGAGTCCAATCCACTTTCCCTGTATCTGGAAGGGTATTGGAGCTGGCAGAAAATGGGTGATGCATTACCCATTGATTATGAATTTATCAAATAAAAAGGTTAACCGATTAGCCGTTTTTGGAAGGTTGGTATTAGTTTTCCTATATTTGGAGAAACATACAGGAAGACAATGGCGAAATACCTTAAGTACACCAAAAACTTCTACTTCGTTTTTACCGTTTTATTCATTGTCTGGATGGTTTTGATTGACAGCAACGACATCATCAGCCATTTCAAGTTACGTTCCAAGCTTAGCGATTTGAAAGATCAAAAGGCCTATTACCAGGAGCGAAAAGAAAAAATTCAGGCAGAGAGAGAAGCGTTGCTGAGCAATTTCGAACTGCTGGAAAAGTTTGCTCGGGAGCGCTATTTGATGAAACGGAAAACAGAAGACCTCTATGTTATTGTGGAAGAGTAAACGTTTGTTATTACTGGGTGTCATTTTTTGCCTGACTTATTTTTCTTCATCTACGATAGGAACCGTTCTTGCACAACGCGTTATCTACCCCGAAGATAACCCACCCCTGGAAGAACGGATGTATTTTGGGGGCAATGGAAGTCTTCAGTTTGGTACCGTTACTTTCGTTGAAGTTTCTCCCCTGGCAGGTGTGATGATAACGGAAAGGTATTCGGTGGGCCTGGGAGCGACCTATCAGTATTTGAATAATCGGTTTTATCAGAATGGTCAGGCCCATATTTATGGAGGAAGGATATTCAACAGGTTTAATGTACTCCCAAAATTTTTCCTGCATGCCGAATACGAGGCACTCAATGTGGAAGTGGAAAATGTAAATCCCAACACCAACGAAGTGTTTATTACCCGCGATTGGGTGCCCGGTATGATGGGAGGAGTAGGTTATTTCACGCCTTTTGGAGATAGAGGCGGGATGAACTTTATGTTATTGTATAATTTTACCTACGACAACAGAAGATCGCCATATAATGAACCATATGTTATAAGAGTGGGTTTTGTATTCTAAAGCTATCTGAAGCATGGATTCATTTATAGACCGCTTACACCAAGCCCATAACCACTGTCCGGAATGCCCCTCCCCCAAAGTAATCAACCGGTTCTTTGATGAAATACTGGGAATGCTTTTTCCAGAGCATGCTCATGAAGTCTATCGGGAGCGGGGAAATCTGGAATCGAAATTTCTTGATTTGAAGGTACAACTTCGAAAAATTCTGAAAAATAATGTGGAACTTCACGGTGGAGATGGTGAAAAACTTGCCGACTTATTTTTTGATCGATTAGAGGGAGAAGTGTTTGAAAGGGTACATGAAGACCTTCATGCGATGTTTGAGGGCGACCCTGCAGCCAAGTCCAAAACAGAAATCATCCGCTGCTATCCCGGCTTTTATGCGATTGCTGCCTATCGAGTTGCTCACTTGCTACATCGGTTAGGCATCGCTTTGATTCCAAGAATGATTACCGAATATGCGCATGGCAAAACCGGAGTCGACATACATCCCGGAGCCAAAATTGGCAGGTTTTTCTGCATAGACCATGCGACGGGTATTGTCATCGGGGAAACCACCCTGGTGGGAGATCGGGTTAAGATCTATCAGGGAGTAACCCTGGGCGCATTAAGTGTCAATAAGGAAGATGCAGATAAAAAGCGCCACCCAACCATTGAAGACGATGTGGTTATTTATGCCGGGGCCACCATCCTGGGAGGAGATACGGTCATTGGAAAAGGAAGTGTGGTCGGAGGCAATGTGTGGCTTACCAAGAGCATTCCGCCAAAAAGTAAGATTTATTACCAAACTAAGATATACGACGGGTCTTCCAATCTTACAGATTTTTATGTATTGAAAAGTGATGCCTGAACATCCTATTTATGAAGTTATTTGAGCTAATCGGGAACACACCATTAATAAAATTAGAAAACATCCCGGTGAATCCAGGGGTAACGATTTACTGTAAACTTGAAGGGCAAAACCCCGGCGGTTCTGTTAAAGACCGTGCGGCCTATTTTATGATCCGGGCCGCCCTGGACAGGGGAGAGATCAGCAGTGGCTCCAAACTCGTCGAAGCCACATCTGGAAATACGGGTATAGCCCTGGCCATGGTAGCCAACCTGTTGGGGGTCAAAATGACCTTAGTGATGCCGGATAATTCCACAAAAGAGCGAATACTTTCTATGAAGGCCTATGGGGCAGAACTGATACTTACCCCTGCTGAGAAAACCATTGAATATGCCCGGACCTTAGCGGAAGAAATGGCAGCCAAGGAGGGATATTTTATGTTAAACCAATTTTCAAACCCGGACAATTACCGGGCACATTATCAAACCACCGGTCCGGAAATCTATCAGGATACGAATGGAAAAATCACGCATTTTGTCTCCGCAATGGGTACTACCGGAACCATCATGGGAGTCTCGAGGTATCTTAAGGAAAAAAATCCGGAAATTCAGATCGTGGGTACCCAACCCACAGATGGGTCCAGTATTCCCGGAATACGGAGATGGTCACCTGAATTTTTACCGAAAATTTTTGAACCGGACCGGGTAGATCAGGTGATCGATGTGAGTCAGGATCAAGCTACTGAGATGACCAGGCGAATGGCCAGGGAAGAAGGCATCCTTGCCGGGATGAGCAGTGGGGGAGCACTACACGCTGCCATAAAGCTGTCTCAAACACTAAAGGAAGGAGTGATTGTTTGCATTACCTGTGACCGGGGAGACCGGTATCTGAGCTCAGATTTATTTGGCTAAAACCCGTCAATGAAGGATTTATTTATAGGTTACCGCTAAATTCTGGTAATCGGAAGGGTAAGCAACTCGAAAACGGCCAGCCCTCAGAAATTCCTTGGCCAAATCTTTCGAATCTACTATCTTTCTGACTATGAAAAACTATGCCGAAATTAAGACTGCCTGCCAGTCAAATTCAGATTTCACTTCCGAAATACTGGATGATTTTTTACTGCATTATGCAGCAGATAAAGATAAACTGGGGAAAGAAGTAGATCAAAGGTTGAAAACCTACCGTCATGTCATTCAAGGTATGGACAAAGCCTGGGTTAATTTGATTAAGTCCCAGTATATCATGCACCGGGTATTCAAAAAAGGCGGCCTGATCCATAAATATCTAAAACATGCCGCCCTTGCCCGCCTACCTGAGCAGGGCCGAAAGTGGCTCGAAGAACAAGCAGCCGAGCCTTGGAAATTCAGTTTTTCCAGAATAGTAGAAAGCCCGGATGCTGATTTTTATACCATGGAAGATCTTTTTACCGGAGAGCAGTATTTACTTTATTCAACCGGAGTTTCCCGCATTTTGCAACAAGGAGAGGTCGTGTCCTGGTTTAACCTGATCGGGTATAATGGGGACTGTTGGCAGGCTTTTGGTCCCATCTCCGCTTATAGGAGTTTTGCCATGGACGATATCTTTTTCTTTGCTACGGAATTAAATCCCCGCATTACTTCTGATGAGGAATTGATGGCCGATGTTTCTAAAAACCCGGTCCCCTACATGATGTTATATTGCCGTTCAAACTACCCCTTGACGGTACACGACGAAGAAGTGCTTGAATTAATAATTACCGAGATCGACGACTTGGATTTGGCTTTGGATAAGCTGGATGAGGATTTTGAAATGGACCAAGTACAGTCTGTTTATCAATTGCGGTTGAAAAATTGGGAAAATAAGCCCCATTTTGCCGTGGCTTATTATGATAGCAAGGAGCAGTTTTTGCAAGTAACAGCCATGACTCAAAAGGGATATGCCAAATTGGTCGCTGCTTTTCAAAAACAGGGTATACAGGTATCCGACTTCGCAGATATCTACGTACGTCCATCCATGCTGACGGCAGCCAGAGAGATCCTGAAAAGGCCTATTGAACTCCTACCGTTGGAACTGCTCTTTGAAAAAGAGGTGGATCCGCAAACGGAGGAAGAATTGGATAAAATCAATCAATTTTTAGCTTTGGCAATGCCCGATATGAATTCGGGTAAGGAACCGGATTTGGAAGCCCTTGCCGCCCAGGTTGGGCTGGATCTGGAAGCTAACCGGGAAACATTGCAAGGGATTTTCGACGAGGTCCGTAAAAAGCAAAAAAAATGAAAATCTTCACTAGAAGCTTCCATCGATAACTATGCCCATGCGCTTGTAAAAACCTATCAGCCTAAAATGTAAATGGCAGGGGGTGTATGGATCCGTTCTTAAAATGAGTATGGGCCTGATGAGGCAGCAGTGTTTTTTATTTGATCCTGGTTTTCTATTGCTCAGAATAATCGAAAAAAAATTCCTTTTTTGATTACGCCAAACTATCTTACCAATTCAAAAACAAAGACCCATGAATAACAGAAGATCTTTTTTAATCAAAACTGCTCTAGGAATCGTAGGAGTAGGTGTTTCACCAGCCTGGCTTCAGGGTGCGCCGGCGATCATCAGGAATTACAATAAGCCGAATTCAAAAATTAACGGGGTACAGGTTGGCTGTATTACCTATTCGTTCCGTTCGATGGCTGATCAAAGTGCAGAAGCTACGCTTAATTATGTTACCGAAAGTGGGATCAACGCCATTGAGCTCATGGGTGGACCCGCCGAGAGCTTTGCGGGCATGCCGGAGTCCACGATTGACAGAAGGAAGTTTTACCAGCTTATGGGCAAGCAACGCAGGGGCGAAACGTTAAGCACGGATGAAAACAAGGAATTGGAGGAACTGCAAAAGGAATCGGAGGCTTATGGGAAACTGGTGTCCGATTGGCGGTCCAAGACTGATTTTAAGGCCTTCGAGCAATTTAGGAAAATGTATAAAGATGCCGGTGTCAGCATTTATGCGTTTAAGCCTGCTGCCTTCGGAAAAGGGAATTCCGACGCTGAAATCGCTTATGGAATGAAAGCTGCCAAAGCCCTGGGGGCTTCGCATGTGACGCTGGAACATCCCTCCGATGATGCGCATACCCAGAAGTTAGGAAAGATGGGAGAAACACATCGGATGTCTGTAGGCTATCATGGGCACGAACAGCAAACCTTCGATTTTTGGGATACTGCGCTCGCCCAAAGCCCGGCGAACGGGTTGAATTTTGATGCCGGCCACTACATTGCCGCCGGCCATACGGATATCATGGAATTGCTCAAAAAACAGCACAAGCGAATCCTGAGCATGCATACCAAAGACCGGCAGACCCCTGCCAATGGAAAGGGAAACCTGCCCTGGGGCCAAGGGGACACGCCGCTCAAGGAAATTTTACATCTGATCAGGGATGAGAAGTTTCGTTTTCCCGCAACCATTGAATTGGAGTATCAGGTTCCGGAAGGTTCCGATGCGGTGAAAGAAGTGCAAAATTGCCTGGAACATTGTCGCAAATTATTGGTGTAAGTTGCCCAGGGATAATGGCAGCCTACCCTTGGATCACTTTTTTTATTATAAGCGATCATTCTATTTCCGGTATTCATTTGCCGGATGCCCAGTAAATGCTTTGTGCCAGTAGTTTTCGGTACATGGGATGAGAAAACACCTCTGGCCCGTGCCCCGGCTGAATATAGACGGAACGGGTGTGACGGGAGGGCTGTTGGGTCCAGGCTAAAATGGGCATGCTACCTGGATGCTTGGTGGAAAGCAGCGGATTGACCGTTTCTGAAATCCATACGTTACCATAGATTTCGTCATAAATGTCAAAATCCTTGATCCCATTTAGAATGTCGTTCCTTCTGTTTACAATGCGGGCTTTAAAGCCAACTTCATGCTTATAATTGGATTGAATGGCCGGATCGCCTTCATTTTCTATATAGCGCCCGCCCAGGATGTCTCGATAGAAGTCCCAATTCTGGTAAGATACAATCGCATGGTGAAGAAAAACGAGTCCAATACCCTTTTGGACCAATTTTTCAAAGCCTTCTTTTTCTTCCGGAGAAATGTCCTGGATCATGTCGTAAAATACCAGTACGTCGAATTCCCCATGGTGCTTCTCTAAAAAGTATTGGCGTGCTTCGGGATGAGCCATTTCGGTATAGCGAATCCCTGGCAGGGCATCCATCATTTCGAAAAAGGCAGGTCGATTAAAACCATGTCCACCCGTCAGTACCAGCACCGATAAATCCTGTGAGAGGGATAAATGCGTCAAAAGAAAGGTAAGGGCTAGTGTCGGAAGGGTGGCTTTCATTTCGTAGGATTTAGTTTGGGTTCAGAAGTATTATTTTCCAGCATGCACTTAAGCAGGTTTCTCACCCTGGTCCGAAGTGTTTTCGGTTTGAGAATCACTACCAGATCGGCCATGCAGATGATCCAGCGGGCAAAACCTTCCAGACTTCCCGTCATAAAGGTTAGTTCTACCTTGTCGCCTTTTTCTTCCTGTAGGACAAATCCATAATTGTATTTTTGGGTTCGTAGGAATTTCAAATTACGGGAAGCGATTCGAATAACAACCTGAGTTAGGTCTTCTTTTTCCGCCATTTTTTCTAAAAAACGCTTCAGGGAAGGGTGGTGCATCGTAAACGTTTGATCCGTTATCCGGATGGAATTGATTCGGTCGAGCCTGAATGTTCGGTAATCCTGCCTCCATTTGCAAAAGGCAATGAGGTACCATTGTTCGAAGGAGTTATACAAACCGATAGGTTCCACTTCCCGGGAACTGGTTTCCTCCTTTATAAAAGTGGTGTAGTCAAGTTGCAGGGCCTGTTGCGTAGAAAGTCCGTCTAAAATGGACTGCATGACCCCTTCTTTTCCGTCGGCATGTAAGTTGTTATTTCGAAACACGGCGATTTGTTCATCGAGGTTTTCCATCAAAGTCTTTTCATTTTCCTTTAAGACCGCCTTGATTTTGACAAGCGCCGATTGGAAATGATTGCCACTCTCTTTGTCTGTATGCTTGGCCAGAATTTTCTCTGCAACCAGCAGAGAAAGCGCTTCTTCCCTGGAAAAACTTACGGGGGGTAACCGGTATCCCTCCACCAGCGTATAACCCCGGCCCGCCTCACCCGAAATGGGGATTCCGGCTACCTCCAGCGATTTGATGTCTCGGTATACCGTTCGTAGACTAATGCAAAACCGATCGGCAATCTCCTGCGCCCGTACCTGCCGCTTACTTTGCAACTGAGTGAGAATAGCCGTAAGTCTGTCTAGTCGGTTCATTTGCTTTAGGGAAGTAGTAAAAATAGGCAAATTAAAGATAAAATTTTTTATTGATTTAGGCTAAATTCTCCACTAGCTACTGACATAGGGTTGTCACTGCCTGCTTTTACCTTTGAACCAAACAAGCATGAATAACCTCTAAAAAAAAGCACCATGAACACCAAAACTGAAGCCATCGTTATCAATCCGGTCCAATTGAAGGAGCATTGGCAAGGTCACCGTAAACTAACCCGCAGGGTAATCGACGCTTTTCCTGAGAAGCAGTTATTTCATTTCACCCTTGGAGAAATGCGCCCCTTTGGCCCGATGGTCGAGGAATTAATCGCCATCGCCGGACCGGGAGTAAAAGGCCTGGCAACGGGAGAATGGAACAAACTGGATGAAAACCTCAATATGGGAGAGGATAAAGAGAAACTCCTGGAGGTTTGGGATCAGACTACGGAGGAAATTGAGCGTTGGTTTCCCCAAATTGATCCGGAGAAATTTCAAGAAAAAGTAATTGCTTTTGATCAGTATGAGGACAAAGCCTACTGCACCTTGTTTTATTTTATCGATAATGAAATTCATCACCGGGGCCAAGGGTATGTGTACCTGCGTGCGCTGGGGATCGTTCCTCCTAATTTTTGGGAACGGTAATCCGGGGTTCAGTGAATCACCAGGTCGGTTTTAGCAGTAGTGAACCTGGGCAAGAAAAAGCCCGAAGTTTTCAAAGCTTCGGGCTTTTTCTTATTCTGCATTGATCCAGTTTTCCACCTCTTCCTTGGTGGGGTTTGACGCGTTTAGTTTTAGTTTTTTCCGTTTTCCGCAAACATCGTTAAAAAACTTGTTTGGGTTTTGTGCCCTGAGCTGTTCCATGGTGTGAATATTCAATTCACGTATAACCGGAATAAGCTCCACAGGGATTCCTACCCTTATGAAGTCCTCATCGGTAGCGACCTTCACTTTCTTTTCAGGCTTCATTTGAGGAAAAAACAAAACCTCCTGTATGGTGCTTTTATTCGTCAGGAGCATGCAAAGCCGATCAATACCGATGCCAAGCCCCGAAGTTGGAGGCATGCCGTATTCCAATGACCGGAGAAAATCTTCATCCATGGCCATGGCTTCGTCATCACCTCTTTCAGCCAGTTTGAGTTGTTCTTCGAATCGCTCCCGCTGATCGATCGGGTCATTCAGCTCGGTATAGGCATTAGCGATTTCCTTTCCGTTGACAAAAAGCTCAAAACGCTCCACCAACCCTGGTTTATCCCGATGCTTTTTAGCCAATGGGGTCATTTCTATCGGATAGTCTGTGATGTAGGTGGGCTGTATCAGGTGGTCTTCCACTTTTTCACCAAAAATCTCATCGATGAGTTTTCCTTTTCCCATGCTGTCATCCACTTCAATTTCCAGGTCAGCGCAGACTTTTCGTAAACCGGTCTCGTCCATGCTACTGACATCTATGCCCGTGTATTCCTGGATGGCTTCGAACATGGAAAGCCGTCTGTAGGGACCCGCAAATTCAATGACCTGATCTCCGACTTTTGCCTGTGTGGTACCCAATACATTTTTAGCAATCTGCCCGAGGAGTTCTTCCACCATTTCCATCATCCATACGTAATCCTTGTAGGCCACGTAGATTTCCATGGAAGTAAACTCCGGGTTGTGGGTCCGGTCCATCCCCTCGTTCCGAAACATTTTCCCTATTTCGTATACCCCTTCGAAGCCCCCAACGATCAAACGCTTTAGGTAAAGCTCGTTGGCAATTCGTAAAAACAAGGGGATATCCAATGCATTATGATGGGTATCAAAGGGTTTTGCGGCTGCTCCGCCATGAACTTGCTGAAGAATAGGCGTTTCTACTTCCAGCCAGCCATGGTCATCAAAAAACCTGCGCATAGAAGAGATTACCCTGGACCGTGTGAAAAACGTAGCTTTTACCTCCGGATTGACGATCAGGTCTACATAGCGCTGCCGGTACCGGAGTTCCGGATCGGTGAAGCCATCGTACACATTGCCTTCATCATCCCTTTTTACCACCGGTAGGGGTTTTACGGATTTGGACAATAAGGTAAATTCCTGAACGTGGAGGGAAATTTCCCCCGTTTGCGTGGTGAAAATAAATCCTTTGAGACCTATAAAATCTCCGATTCCCAACAGCTTTTTAAAAACGGTATTGTAAAGGGTTTTGTCCTCTTCGGGACAAATATCGTCTCTTCGCACATAAATCTGCAGCCTGCCGGAGCTATCCTGAATCTCTGCAAAACTTGCCGAGCCCATAATGCGTCTGCTCATGAGCCTTCCGGCGATGCTGATATTCTTATAGTCGTTTTTACGGTTTTCGTAGTTTTTATGAATATCAGCCGAGCTGGCATTGATGGGGTAGGAAAGGGCGGGGTAGGGGTCGATGCCCAGTTGTAATAACGCCTCTCTGTCTTTTCTTCGTTCTATCTCCTGTTCGTTCAGTAATTGCATGTGTGTAAAGATGGTTATGCTATCGTTGGAAGTTTGGGCAGGCTTTTTCGCCTCCGCAATTCTTGATTTATTCGTTCTAGTTCCTTGCTGGCTTGTCCGGAGATTCCTGAATTTTCATCCACTCTTCGAGACAGGTAGGGAAGTACCTCTTTTATAGGGCCGTAAGGCAGGTATTTAACCACATTAAAGCCCGCTTTAGCCAGGTTAAAGGAAATGGGATCGCTCATGCCATACAGTTGTGAGAAGTAGATTCGTTCATCGGATCGGGAAAGCCCGTGTAGGTCGACCAATTCCGCCAGCAAAGTATTGCTCCATTCATTATGCGAACCGCTGACCAATGAGACTCGTTGTTTATTGTCGATGCAAAACTTAAGCGCCTCATTGTACGCGTCGTCCGTGGCCTCTTTGGTGGGGTGGATGGGATCCTCTTCCCCTCTTTGTTCGGCATTCGCCCTTTCTTTTTCCATATAGGCACCCCTTACCAGTTTGGCTCCCAGGAAATACCCCTGGGCCACCGCGTCATGTCGCGCATCTTTGAGCCTGCGCAACATGTCCTTACGGTACATCTGGAAGGTATTGAATACGATGGACCCTTCCTTGTTGTGCGTTCTCATGGCCTCCTGTACCCACTGGTCGATTATTTCCTGAAACCAGCTTTCTTCTCCGTCTACCAATAGCCTTACCTTTTGTTGAGCAGCTTGATCGCATAGGCGCATGAACCTTTCCCTGGCACTAAGGAAGGATTGCTTCTCAGATTCCGATAGTTGCTTTTGCTCCTGTACCTTTTGCAGCAGTTCTGTATCGGCGATTCCCGAAACCTTGAAAACGGCAAAGGCAAGGTGGGGGTTTTTTCCGGCTTCCGATATGGTTCGTTCGATTTCTTCAGCGGCTGCCATTAGTTTTGCTTCCTCCTTTTTTCCTTCTACCGAGTAGTCCAGTACGGACTTCACTCCAAACTTATCCAGCGATGCCATGACCGGTCGGCAGGAAGCAATGGTCTCTCCCCCGCAAAACTGATAAAAGACGATTTTTTTGATAAACCCTTTCACCGGCAAGCCCAGCGTAAAGGCCAGGTTGCTCAACCAAAGACCCGTTTTTATCCATACAGGATAATGCATCAATCGAAACAAGTTTTGCGTTTTTTTCAGTTCTTTGTCCGAAAGGTGGGCAAAGGCGGTCTCCAGGTTATCTAAAGAAAAGGCAGGTTTTTTATCCATAATAAGCGGCAAAGATACCAAAAAAACAGCTAGGAACAGGAATTTGTGTTTTCAAATTCATCGAATCCTTTAAGCCTTCCGCTTTATTTTCATAGATAATTGACCTAATTTGTAACGATCCTTTAGCCCGGACAAAGACATCGTACATTTAGGCAGAGGTGGACCGAAGAAAGAGAGTACTTGTGGGAAAAGGAATCCTACTACTAAAAGTGTTTATAAAGCGATCTGAATCAAGATGACAACACATCCATTTCAAATAATACCCTGCGGATTGCTCCCTACCTATCTGGAACAAATGCCCAAGGGCTTGCAGGAAAATCATACGACACTTTTCCGCAGCAGGAGGAAAGCGGAACGATGGTTTGCTTCGGTTTTTATCAGGGCTACGATTTTCATTGTTATAGTATTGCTGTATCCTTCATTTTCAGTCGGTACAATGGCACAGTCCACTCCTGATCGTTCGCTTATTTCGGCAGCCGATCTGAATTTTTTAACAGCAATGACCAGAGATGTGCTGGAACAGTCCAGAATTTACCCCAACCAGGTAGTGTCAGATAATTTTGGGGCAAATGGAACCGGAGGCACCTTGATCCGCCCTGGAGGTAGAGATGCCTATCCCTCTTTTTGGGTCCGGGATTATGCCATGGCGTTGGAGACGGGAATGATTTCCCTGGAGGAACAAAAACACATGCTTTTCCTTACCGCCGCAGCGCAGGCAGATCAGAGCTGGATAACGAGCGGGGGGAGTTTGATCCCTTTAGGTTCCATACCTGACCATATTCGAATCGATGACGGGTTACCAATCTATTTTCCGGGTACCTACAGCTATGAATTGCAGGGTACCAAAGAATGGGGAATCCTGCCACCTTTAGGAGACGCTTTCCTTTTCATTCACATGGCTCATTACCTGATCCGGACCCAAAACGAGGAAGGAATACTTGAGGAAATAGTTAAAGGCAAAAGCCTGATGGATCGCCTGCTTATGGCTTTTCATGTCTCTCCTGCCCGGGAGGAAAATCACCTGGTTTTCTGTACTGAGTCATTGCGAGGGGTGGATTTTGGATTCAGAGATGCCATCCAAATTACAGGAGATTTGTTGTATCCCTCTGTTTTAAAATTCAGGGCTGCAAAGCAACTGTCGGATATTTTCGACCGAATAGGGAATAAGGCAATGAGCGGCAACTATTTCCAAATAGCAGTAAGCATTCAAGAGGCCGTTCCAGCGGTTTTTCAGGATCCCAGTGGCTTGTTAAGAGCTTCTTCGGGGAGCAGTAATCAGCCCGATGTCTGGGGGACCGCACTTGCCGTATACGAAGGACTCTTGCAGGGGGAAGCCAGGGATACTGCCTGCCGTGTTTTGGCGGAGGCTTATGAAAACGGTACCTTGAGTTACCGGGGGAATATTCGGCATGTCCTTACCAGTCATGATTTTGATGCCGATAGGGTATGGGAAAAATCGATGGCTCCCAAAAATCAGTACCAAAACGGTGCCTACTGGGGAACACCTGTCGGTTGGGTGGCCCATGCCGTTCATCAGGTTGACCCTGAAGCAGCGAGGAAACTGGTGAGTGAATACATAGCCGAGTTGAAGGAAAATGATTTCCGAAAAGGAGCTGCTTTTGGAGCCCCTTACGAGTGTTTTAACCCTGAGGGTTATTCACAAAACCCCGTATACCTTAGCTCGGTAGCCAGTCCGCTGGCGGTTTTTTTGAAAATGAAGCGCGAAGGTAAGTAAGGTGATGGGTTGTTTTCTGAATTAGAATTGCCTTTAAACCAAAAGTGAGATCGGATTCGCTTTGATTATAACTAGAAGGGAAACATGAAATTAAGCCTGCCTGAGGCAGACAGGCAGGACGAGATCGACACACAGAGGGATGATTATAGCATGCGAGATTCCCCGTCCGACTGGCGTCATCCGGGCGGGCATGTGACATCTGAAAAATAAATATAAACAGATGAAGAAGCATCGTAGGACAACAGTAATCTTCGTTTTAGGCCTGCTGGGTATCGGGGCACTCATTCACCTTTCCTGGGGATACAAGCAGGTGGGTAATGAGACGGATTGGTTTCCTTTTGTGCCCGAAAATACCCATGCATCAGGGGTTATTGGCATGGAAAGCTGGTTGGATGCTCCGGCGGGAAAACATGGGTTCGTTCAGATGGAGAAGGAGCAACTGGTCTTTGAAAACGGTAAGCCTATTAAATTTTGGGGGACCAACATTAATGGTAGCAATGCTTTTCCAAACCGGGGAGCCGCAAATGATTTCACTAATTTCCTTGCCAAATATGGTGTTAACGCGGTTCGATTTCACAAATTTACCTGGAATGCGACCGACGAGGAGTATTCTGTAATTCCTCAGCCTGAGAAATTTGAACGTCTGGATTATTTTCACGCGCGGTTAAAGGAAAAGGGCATCTACACGGGATGGTCAGCCATTTATGGCCACCGGGTATTGCCCGGAGATAGCAGTAGCCTGCTAGCCTACCAGGAGGTAAAAAACCTGAGCTACCCCTGGTCGCATCTAAATGGGAGCACTTCCAGCCTGGTAAATTTTGCTCCGGATCTTCAGGAGTTAAACATTGCACTGACCGTAAACATGCTGAACCGCACCAACCCTTACACCGGCCTGCGGTATGCGGAGGATCCCGCTTTGGCCTTTGTGGAATTTCAGAATGAGGATAATATTTTTTGGAGTGCCATTGAAAGATCCCTGGAGCAGGCGCCCACTTACAGGGCCTTGCTGTGCCGGCAATTTTCCCAATGGCTACAAGCCAAATACGGTACTCAGGAGCAACTGGAAAAAGCCTGGGGGAGTGTAACTATTCCCGAAAGTGAATCCTTGGAACAGCAGAACATTTATCCTCAACCCAACCATAGTTTTTTCAGCAAGGAATATGAAACCGCCTTAGAAAGTGGACAACAAATGCCCGTGCATGTAATGGACAAAATGCGGTTTTTATATGAACAGCAAGTGGCCTATTACCGGAAGTTTGAAAAGGCGGTTAGGGACACGGGCTACAAGGGCGTAATTGTGGGCTCTTGTTGGCAAGCTGGATCCGGAATCTCCCATCTCTATAATGTGCATGCGGATTATTTGGTTGGGATGATCGACCGGCACAACTATTTTGGTGGAGGTGCCGGAGGGCACCAATTAGCAACCGGTCCGGTTAAAAACACTTCCATGCTGAAAAATCCCGGTTCCGGCCTGTTGTCCACTGGCATGCAGCAGGTCCGCGACCGGCCTTTTTCCTTTTCCGAATGGATGAGTTTGGTGCCTAATCAATGGACAGCAGAAGCAGCACCCCTTGTGGCGGCCTATGGCATGGGGTTGCAGGGTTGGGATGCATCCTTTTCTTTTGCCGTGGATATTCCCCGGTTTTCTCTACTTCTGGAATCAGCCAATCACGGAGTATACAACGCAACCAGCCCGCTTCACATGGGGTTGTATCCAGCATTGTCCCGGATGGTGTATCGCGGGGATCTTCAGGAGAGTCCGGTACTGGGCAGTAGGAAAGTGCATATTTGTTCACTTGAAAATGAAATGCCGGGTTTTGTGGAAAAAGTAGCGCAGGGCTATGATGACAAACGTTTTTCGGGATCCCTTTCACCTGCTTCACTTGCCATAGGAAAAGTGCCTCTGGAGTTTACGGATGTGCCGGAGGATACGCAGCTTCCTGATTTATCGCTTTATAGGGATAGTCTCCAACAAATGCTGTTATCAGTAACGGGGGAATTGGCATGGAATTTCGATACGGGTTATTTTACGATAGATGCTCCGGGGAGCAAGGGACTGGTTGGATTTATGCCGGATACCTCCGTATCACTGGGAGGTTGGACCATTGAATCCCCCAACGAGTTTGCCGTGATTCTCATTACCAGCCTGCAAGCAAATAAAGACCTTCAGGAAGCGGATAGTATTTTGCTGACTACGGTCGCCCGGGCGAGAAATACCGGTATGGAATACAACGCGTCGGGGGATGTATTAGAGGCAAAAGGCACTTCTCCCTTATTGCTGGAGCCGGTAGATCTCAGGCTTGGTTTGCCTGAAGGACAGGATTATGATATTTGGATTTTAGATCACGACGGAAGGGTTACTGATAGGCAACTGATATTCGAAAAAGGGATGGTGGAGGTTTCTGGGGCCCATTTCAAAAGCTTGTATTACCTGCTTTCACGGAAATAGAAATAGTGCAAAAGTTTGGGCATGGAATAAAGTGGCGTAAAATTCAATTATTGGCGTTAAAAAAAAGAATAACTGTTTGATTTTTAAATTGGGAAAGATTACATTTGACGCATGAAAAAATTTGCAGCTACCTATTTTAGCTTTTTTTACTTTTACTTTCGACCCCAAGGCCGAATCGGAGCTGCGTATTGTCTTGAAAAAATATAACTAAAGATAAACAAACTTAAAGCCCGATTCGAGAGAGTCGGGCTTTTTTATTAACTAAAAATCAAAAATGGAAAATCACTTACAAACGAAAGACTGGGGCCTGGGCCTGGACAAAGAGCACCTGATCATTGCCGGACCCTGTAGTGCAGAGACTCCCGAACAAATCGAAAAGGTTTGTGTAGACATGAAAGAAGCCAACGCTGTTCCGGATGTATTCCGGGCCGGGATTTGGAAACCCAGAACCAGACCGGGAAGTTTTGAAGGTATCGGAGAAGACGGGTTGAAATGGATGGAAATTGTCCGTCATCAGCTCAATATTCCCATCACCACAGAAGTAGGAAATGCCGCTCATGTAGAGTCCGCCTTGAAACACGGCGTTGACATCCTTTGGATTGGAGCCAGAACTACCGTTAATCCCTTTGCCGTGCAGGAAATCGCCGATGCCTTGAAAGGCGTGGACATTCCGGTAATGGTTAAAAACCCCATGAATCCCGATCTGGAGCTTTGGAGAGGGGCGTTGGAAAGACTACAAGCTGTGGGGGTCAACAAACTGGCGGCGATCCACAGGGGTTTCAGTGATGCTTATGACAAAAAGTTTCGTAATAAGCCCAACTGGTCCATGCCCATTCACCTAAAAAGGTTATGGAAAGGGATGCAGGTAATCAACGACCCGAGTCATATTGTAGGAAACAGAACCGGGATTCTGGAAACCTCACAACGAGCGATTAACTTTGGCCTGGATGGACTAATGATCGAAACGCATCACGATCCGGACAATGCCTGGAGTGATGCCAAGCAGCAAGTTACTCCGCGTCAACTTCGGGAAATTCTTGACCAGATTGATTTCAAGCATACCCTTGAAAGGGAACATCCTACCGAAAAGCTTCAGGACCTGAGAAATGCGGTTGACCATTTGGATGATCAGCTTTTGGACTTGTTGGCAGAACGCTTTTCCATTATTGACCAGATAGGAGCTCACAAATGCGAGCATAACCTGACCGTATTTCAGGCAGACCGCTGGAAACAGGTGATGGATTCCAGAACTCAGAAGGGAATGGGCAAAAATCTAAGCGAGAAGTTTATGAAGGAGTTACTTTATTGCATTCACGAAGAATCGGTAAAACGGCAAGAGAAAAAACTCAGGGAACAACAACCTTCCGGAAAGTCTGTTTAGCGGTTAAACCCGTTTTATTTTAGGAGAAAGGGTGCATTTGGCTTTTGAAAGTAGTTCGGCAACGCGAATAGGAATATCCGTGTCAGCCCGCAAGCTTGATGTATTAATTTCTGGAAAATAAAACGGGTTTAATTTTTTATCTTTACCAAAAAAACCAGCCTTGGAAACAATTATATTTTCTTCCAACATTGCGCAAGATTTACAGCGCTATCTGAGCACCAAAAAATATTCGAAATTGGGCTTGATTATGGACAGCCATACCATCAATCACTGCTACCCTATTCTATCTGATGAACTCCCCACGCATTCCATGTATGCGTTTGAGGCGGGAGAGAAGTATAAAAATCTGGACAGCTGTCAGGGCATCTGGCAATGGATGACGGAAACGAATCTGGACCGGAAATCCCTGATCGTTAATATCGGCGGAGGGGTGGCCGGTGACATGGGGGGCTTCTGTGCCAGCACCTATAAAAGAGGGATCCGATTTGTCAATATACCCACCACCCTTCTTTCGCAGGTGGATGCCAGTGTGGGAGGAAAACTCGGCATAGATTTCAACGGGTTTAAAAACCACATCGGTATTTTCAATCAACCGGAAGGAGTATTGATTAGTGATCAGTTTTTAGAAACCCTGCCCGAGGCGGAATTGCGTTCGGGATATGCAGAAGTGATCAAACACGGACTGATTCGAAATGAAAACTACTTTCAAAGCCTGAAAACTGAAAATTGGCAAAATCAGCAGTGGAAAGACATTATTTCCGTGTCCGTAGGGATCAAACGGGAGGTAGTGGACAAGGATCCCAAGGAGGATGGACTCAGAAAGATTCTCAATTTTGGGCACACCATCGGTCATGCCGTTGAATCTCATTACCTGGATTCACCCTATCATCTGCTGCATGGCGAAGCCATCGCCATAGGCATGCTGACAGAAGCATTTCTTTCTCACAAATTCTTACGCATGCCGAAGGAAGATCTGGAGAGCATAGAGCAGAAGTTGTTGGCAATTTATGGGAAAATTTCGATTGCAGATGCAGACTTTGATGCGATCATTAAGCGCTGTTTTCAAGATAAGAAGAATGATGGTGAATCATTAAACTTTTCCTTATTAAAACGAATCGGTACCTGTGACTTCAATATAGTGGTGGGCAAGGAAGCCGTAATAGAAGCATTGGAGTATTACAATAGTTTGGATAATTAACTATTTAGTAACCGGTTATTTAATTGTTCCTACCAGACCGCATTTCATAAATGAAAACGATAGAACTACCCTTAAAAAACGCTTTCGGAAAAATCCGAATCCCCCTGCCATCATCCAAAAGTGAAAGCAACCGGGTATTGATCATTGATGCCCTGACAAAGGGTAAAAATATCCTTTCCAATCTGGCAGAGGCCAGGGATACCCAGACCATGATTCGCCTGCTAAATATGGATCCCGAAGTATACGATGTGTTGGATGCAGGTACCACCATGCGGTTTTTAACTGCCTATGCAGCGCTGAACGGCAAAATAAAGACCCTAACCGGCACCCCCAGAATGTGTGAGCGTCCGATTGGAATTCTGGTGGATGCTTTGCGGGAAATCGGCGCTGAAATCGAATACCTTGGGAAGGAAGGATACCCACCTTTACGAGTCAAGGGGTTTGAAGGGCAAAAAGCTACTGAAATCAGTATTCGGGGAGATGTGAGCAGCCAGTATATATCGGCTTTGCTCATGAACGCTCCCTTGCTTCCCCAGGGGTTGACCCTGAACCTGACAGGTAAAGTGGGATCAGTTACCTACATCACCATGACCTTGGAGTTGATGAAAGCCTTTGGGGTAGCTTACTCGTTTGAAGGAAATCGAATTCAGATCTACCCTCAGTCATACCAAGCTACTTCCTTCTCGGTGGAAAGTGATTGGTCGGGAGCCAGCTATTGGTTTAGCCTGCTAGCTGTTGCCGGGTCAGGGGAGTTGTTTCTGGAAGGATTAAAAGCGGATAGCCTGCAGGGAGATGCCCGGATTGTGGAAATTATGGAGCAGCTCGGGGTAAAAAGCACCTTTGAAGATGGAGGCGTTCGCCTGCAAAAAACAGAGGTGTTGGGCTTACCGTCGTTTGATTTTGCCCATTGCCCGGACTTGGCCCAAACCGTGGCCGTGACCTGTGCGTTGACAGGACAAACCTCTCATTTTTTGGGATTGGAGAGCTTGAGAATCAAGGAGACAGACCGAATTTATGCCTTGCAGCAGGAACTGGCAAAAATCGGCGCCCAACTCGTAGAAAAGGAATCCGATGTGTTTACGCTGCTACCTGCTCGGGAAATACCGGAAACCGTGAACATACACACCTACGATGACCACCGGATGGCCATGGCATTTATGCCTTTGATGACCCGAACACGGTTGAAAATTGAAGATCCGGAAGTGGTTAACAAATCCTATCCGAGTTTTTGGAAACATTGCGAACTACTTGGGATACAGCCCCTTATCGGAGAGTAGCATGGGATTTATGGGCCAAACGAAAGTATTTTGCGTTAGGCATTTTCTGAAGCTTTCTTTATTAGGGAATTATAGTTTATTAAACAGTCAAAAAAAAAACAACAGGTTTTGGAGAAAAAAGTAAAAGTAGCCATTCAGGGTGTGTTGGGTTCCTTTCATCATCAGGTTGCCCAACAGTATTTTGGCGAGCAATTGGAAGTGGCTGGTTTTCATACGTTCGAGGAAGTTGCCCGCAGCGTGGAAGAGGGTACGGTAGACTATGCGGTAATGGCCATAGAAAATTCCATTGCAGGAGCTATTCTACCTAACTACGATATTATAGACAGGCATGCCTTATTTGTAATCGACGAACATTACCTGCCCATTTCGCACAATCTGATGGCACTTCCCGGCCAGCAATTGGGAGCTATTCGGGAAGCCCGGTCACATCCCATGGCGCTTTTGCAGTGTAAGCAATTTTTTGCCTTGCATCCTGACATCAAAGCGGTAGACGATGTGGATACTGCTTATGTTGCCAAGGTAATCGCCGAACAAAAAATCAACGGTTTGGCTGCGGTGGCCAGTACCAAAGCGGCTGAATTTTATGGATTGGAAATATTGGCCCGGGATATCCAAACCGTTGCCAACAATTTCACTCGTTTTATAATTTTGTCAAAGGAAAAACCGGTACTGAAAACGCCTCCTACCAAGGCAAGCCTGAAAATAACCGTGCGAAATAAAAAAGGTGTTCTGGCTAAACTGCTCACCGTGATGAGTGAATTCGATCTGGACCTAACCAAGATCCAGTCAATTCCAGTCATGAGTAAGCCCTGGGAGTACACCTTCTTTATAGATACCCTCATTGCTGATAAAAATCAATTCGGCGAAGCCATGAAGCAGATAGAGGCAAAGTACGGAGCAGTTAAAATCTTAGGTGAATACCAAAACAGAAAATGATGAAGGGATATTCGGACCGGCTGGGAGAAGTTCAGGAATATTACTTTTCCAAAAAGCTCAAGGAAGTACAGCAGCTTCGGGAAGCAGGCAGGCCTATAATCAATATGGGAATCGGAAGCCCTGATTTACCGCCCGACCCTCGGGTAATTGAGGCTCTCAAACAAACAGCAGATCTACCGGAAGCCCACGGATACCAATCCTATCAGGGTATTCCCCGGTTGAGAAAGGCCATGGCGGAATTTTACTCCAGGAACTACGGTGTTTCGCTGGATCCGCAATCTGAGATTCTCCCGTTAATGGGTTCGAAAGAAGGGATCATGCATGTTTCCCTGGCGTTTTTGAATGAAGGCGATGAAGTGCTGGTGCCGAACCCGGGCTATCCTACCTATACTTCCGTAACCAGGCTTCTAAATGCTACGCCGGTATATTTTGACCTGCTGGAGAACAATCAATGGGAACCTGACTGGGAGGCATTGGAAAACATGGATTTAACGAAAGTAAAGCTGATGTGGGTCAATTATCCCCATATGCCCACCGGTGCAAGTGGCAGCCGGGAGCTCTTTGGCAAACTACTCAACTTTGCCAAAAGAAATTCCATACTGCTGGTTCACGACAATCCGTATAGTTTTATTCTGAATGATCAACCGAAAAGTATGCTGGAATTACCCGGGGCTAAAGACCAGGTAATAGAGCTAAATTCTCTCAGTAAAACGTTCAATATTCCGGGCTGGCGTGTAGGCATGTTGGCGGGAAGGCGGGATTACCTGCAGGCCGTATTGCGTGTCAAAAGTAATATGGATTCCGGTATGTTTCTGGGAATTCAGGAAGGGGCCATTGCCGCTTTAAATCTGGACGAGGCCTGGATTACTTCTATGAACGTCATTTACGAAACAAGAAAGAAGCTGGTGTTGGAAATGGCAAGCGTTTTGCGCTTGGAGGTGCAGCCGGGAGGTGCCGGCATGTTTGTTTGGGCGAAAGTTCCTACATCCGTTTCCGCACTCGAGCTGGTGGATCGGCTATTGTACGAAAAAGATATTTTCATCAGTCCGGGAGAGATTTTTGGAAGCAGGGGAACGGATTATGTTCGATTTTCGCTCTGCGTTAAAGAAGAAAACATAAAGGAAGCATTGAATAGACTTGCAAATTAGAAGCAAAATGAAAAAAGTACACCTAATTGGCCTTGGATTACTAGGAGGATCCTTTGCCCTGGCAATAAAAAAAGCCCTTCCCGGGTGGGAACTGACAGGATTTGACCAGAATCCGGAACACCTGAATACCGCTTACGAAATGGGGTTGATCAGTAAAAAGCTCGAAACGCCTGATGCAGATACCTCACTGGTAGTCGTCGCTACTCCGGTAGATGCCTTGTATTCTCTGATTGACAAAACATTGGCTCAGGTAGGACCGGGTACCCTGGTAATGGATTTCGGTTCTACCAAGGATGAACTCTGCCAAAAGATGAGCAGCCATCCCAAAAGGGCGCAGTACCTGGCGGTTCACCCCATTGCTGGGACTGAAAATTCCGGTCCTAAGGCTGCCGAAGTCAATTTGTTTGATGGCAAGGTGTTGATCATTTGCGAAATGGAAAAGACAGATGTACACCTGAAGGGCCTGGCGTATGAAGTTTTCGAAGCAGTGAACATGAAACTTCGGTTTATGGATCCGGTGGAACATGATCTGCACCTGGCTTTCGTTTCTCATCTTTCCCATATTTCTTCCTTCGTGCTAGGAAAAACCGTATTGGATAAGACCAAAGACGAAAAAAACATCTTTGATATGGCTGGCAGTGGTTTTGCTTCCACCGTCCGCCTGGCTAAGAGTTCCCCGGATATGTGGGCACCCATTTTTTTTGAAAACAAAAAGAATGTATTAGAGGCTTTGGACAGTTACATTCAACACCTCTCTCACTTTCGTCAACTCATTGCAGATGGAGACGAAACCGGATTGAATTCGGAAATGAACGAAGCAAACAAAATCAGAGATATTTTAGATTTAAAGGATTAATAAGCCGCTATTTTTTCCGATTGATAAAATTACCTCGATTTTTTTTGTAATTTTATTAATATGCAGTTGAACATTGATTCAGAATTCCAATCCCTTCGGGAGGTATTGGTGCACCGTCCCGGAAAGGAAATTGACCGGCTGACCCCTTATAACAAAGAATTGTTATTGTTTGAGGAGGTTCCCTACCTGGAGGAGATGCAGCGGGAGCACGATGTGTTTACCCGACTGATTCGAGACAGTTGTGGGGCAACGATTTATTTTTTCGAAGATTTGTTGGGCGATATTCTGAGTCAAAAGGAACTTTTGCAGACATTGATGCGGGAGGCCCTGGCCGCCTCACGATTGGAACACCTCGCCAGTGATTTGCTGGGCGTTTTGTCGGTGGCCGACTGTACCCGGGCCCTTATTTCGGGTATCAAGGTACATGAAGTTAGGGGTAAGTTGAGTTCCCGTTCGCTGGTAGATTTACTGGATGTAGCATTCCTGATTCCTCCCTGCCCCAATTTGTACTTTCAGCGAGATACCGCTGCCATCGTACCCGGCGGGGTGCTATTTTCTTCGATGAGACTACCCGAACGACAACGGGAGGCAAACATGGTTCGCATGATTTTTGAAAATCACCCCCTGTTCAAGGACAAAATCAAAAAATGCTATCCACCAACTACACACAACAGCCCGGCATCGCTGGAGGGGGGAGATGTCATCATTTTAAATGAAAAGGCCGTAGCGATAGGATGTTCCGAACGGACAGAAGAAAAGGCCATTTACCATGTCGCTAAAAAGCTCATTGCTTCCGGTAGTGTGGAGCGCGTCTATGAAGTCCACCTTCCCAAAAAACGGAATTTTATGCATCTGGATACGGTGTTTACCATTCTGGATCAAAACAAAGTGTTGACCTACCCCGATGCCATTCAATCCGTACAGCAGATACTATTGTATACCCGAAAGGAAGACGATGGAAACAAGGTGCATATCAAGCGGCAGCATGTCAAAGAACCCTTACGGGAAATTTTAAAAAGAGAGATTCATGGTCTGGAGATTATTGGAACAGATAAGGTAAACCAGGAATATGCACTCCGGGAGCAATGGTTTGATGGCGCAAATGTTTTTACCATTGCGCCCGGAACCGTGATCTCTTATAATCGGAACAAGCATACGAATAGGGCCCTACGCGAATTTGGCGTGGAGGTGCTGGAAATGCCTTCCTCGGAGTTATCCCGTGGTTTGGGAGGCCCCAGGTGCATGAGTATGCCTATCAGCAGAAATCCTGTGGGTTGACAGGCCATATTGGAATTGAAAAACGGAATGGCAGTTCCATCTTGGAGGGTTGAACATTTTTTTCTAAAAGCCCGGAATCAAGTACAAAGCCGTTCAAACGAATCAAATTGTCCAATATTAAAATCGAACTCAGTTAACAGGAAAAATTGGCTTTTGGTAGGAGCGATCTTTAGGATCAATTCTGGCACTAAAGCGGAATATTTCTCAAAAATTATCAAAAAAGGACCGTCTTCTGGATACTTTTAGATCTCTCAATATATTGGATTTTACGCGTATGTCGATATTGTAGGAGGTAAATCTGCCGAAAGGTACCCAATTGACATTCATTTGCCAGCAGTGCAGATCCCTGGCAATACCGATCATGGTTTGGGTGATCTTGGCTGCGGCCAGATCGTAGCCGGAGTTGAAATTGATTTTCCATTTTTCCGAAATGCTCAGATCTCCGGATAAATTGACTGCCTGTGTAATGTTTGTTGACCCGGTAGTAGCTTTGCGGTAACTAAGATTGTAACTGAAGTTCATGTTCCAGGGGATAGACCAGTCAATATACTGGCTGGGGTCATTGGCGATCCGGTTGATTTCGTTTTCCACAAATTCATCCATTTGTCCTCCCTGATTTAAAAATTCATTGGTAAGTTCGTCCCGAACCTCTCCCGGGGATTGTTCTGTTTTACTGGGGTTGAGGCTGCCATTGATATTCAGGGAGGCACTGCGGATGGTACCCAGACCTTGTCCTCTTTTCCAGGCAAATTCATTGACTCGGCGCGTCACCTGTTGCTCTCCATTGGTGAAAGTTCTGGTGGCGTAAGGGTCAAAGTTTGCATTCAGGTTTACCGATAATTTCTTGTCAAAAAGCGAGGTTCGGGTGTTGAAATTCAACGGAGCCAGATTGAAGGAATCCACGGCGAAGTTGTACCCGGTCGACACGTTTAAGGTTTGAAGGATGGGTACTTTCTTGGTTTCGGCTTCTGCCGTATCGCTTTCGGTTCTCACCTTGGCTTCCACCACATTCCGGATACTGATAGTCAAGGCCTTGGATTCACCCATGGGGGCTCCTCCGTAAATAAAGCCCTGGTAGCGGGAAAGTCGTTGCATGCGGCCGCTGCTGTTGGTTTGCACTTCCTGGTAATATCCGTATTTGGGATCCGAAAAATCCGGCGTACTGGTAAAGCCAAAAGTAGGCTGCATGTGGTGACGGATGGCCTCGATTTTTGAACCCGGCTTGAAGGTGTAGAAGCCATAAACATTGGTTGACAGGTTAAAGGAGGAATTGTAATAATTAATCCGGTTGAAGCCGTTTTCGAGTATGCGATCCAGCCGTTCTTCGGCAGGATTATAGTAGTAATTTATCCGATCAAGGTACCAGATTTCAGTAAAATTCATGGAAGCTGTTCCTGTGAAAAAGCGGAAGAGACTGAAATTAGAAGAAATGGGGACGGTATGTCGAAAGCCATTGTCCGCGTCACGGAGCAATTGCGGGAGATTGGCAAAGGTAAAAGGCAGTACATCCGGAGCAGTAGGTTGTCCCAGCTCCTCAATTTGTTGTTGCAAGTTGGGGTCCACTCCCAATTCCGGTGTAATCCGGTTGTTAATCGAATTTTGGGCATTAAAATTCCAGGCAACATTCAAGGTTTTCAGGGGTTCGAAGCGAATGTTTCGAAAGGGGTTTTGCCGGTTCATATTTACTGCCACATCCGGAAGCAGTAGGTTTACTTCGTCGGTTACCTGATTTTGAGAATGCCGGAGGTTAGCAGACATGCTAAAGGGGGTGCCGGTAAAGGTTTTGCTATAGGAAATATTGGAAGAGAAGTCAGATTGCTGGTTTTGCTGAAAATTCCCTTGATTCAAAATATTATCGTTATACGATTTGGTTCCAAAGTTAGCGGATGCCGAGAAGCGGGAATTGCCTCTTGTCTCTGGGTTGTGATTCCAGCGAAACCAAAAGGCGTCGTATTCCAGTGGTTGCTCGGCTGTTTCAGGGCTCTGAAATTTCTGGTAGTCGATGTTCAGCCCGCCTCTATATCGGTACCTTTTATTATAAACGGAGGCTGTTTTCAGTCCATAGCCTCCTTTAGAGAAGACTTCTCCCGTCACCCGGGTATGCACGTAATCATTGAACGCAAAGTAGTACCCAAAGTCCCTAAGGAAAAAGCCACGTCGCTGTTCCTCTCCGTAGGAGGGGAAGATAATCCCGGAGGTTTGTTCTTCCGGCGTATCCGGAATGACCCCAAAAGGAAGTCCCAAAGGAGTCGGAATGTTATTGAAATAGAGGTTAAAAGGTCCTGAAACCACGTGTTTGCCGCGAACGGACTTGATTTTGGAAGAGGAGATATGCCAATGCGGTTCGACCAGATCACAGGTTGTGTAAAAACCATTGCTCAGGTATACGGATCCATCTTTGGTTTTCTTTACGGTTTCTCCACGTAGCAGCCCTTCATCCTGTTGGGTCACCACATCGGATATGATGGCTTTTTGACTTTTAAAATTATAGCGCATCTGCTTTCGGATCTCGTAGGTGCTGTTGCCTTCTTTAAAGACAGGGTTTCCCTGAGCTACTCCGGTACTATCTTCCAGACCGGAGGCAAACAACTCTGAATTTTCCCAGTCAATGATGATGTAATCGGCATCCAGCCGGATATTGCCGTATTCAAACCAGGCTCCTTTATACAAAAACACTTTGTTTTGGGCAAAATCAGAAATAATGCTGTCTTCGGCGTAATAATTGATAGTGGTAGTTATATCTCCGATTTCTTCCTGGATGGCAGCGTCCAGTTCTTCGGGGGATATCTGAAGGATACTATCGGGAAGGGTAGGAAGCAGGGTATCGGATTCCACTGTTGGTCGTCCCAGGCTATCTGGTGCGGCTAGTTCCAATTCGCCGGAGCTGCCTTTTTCGGTTTCCTGACCAAACACCGCCTGCCCAAAAAGCGTAAGGATACCTATGGAAAGAAAAGCGCGGGTAAGATAATGCACCGATAATTTCTGTTTGCTTTAAAAATTTCTAAATTTTGCGTAAAGTTAAGGTTATTAACGTTTATGGAACGAACCAGGTTGAAAAATATTCTTTTAATTTCATTGCTCTCTGTGGCCTTTGTTTTTTGCGCTTTTACCAGGGTAGGAGAGAAAAAAACAGAGTTTAAACTTCGAAGAATCGTTATTGATGCGGGGCATGGAGGAAAAGACCCAGGAACGATCGGTTCTATTTCCCGGGAGAAAGACGTCGTCCTGGCCCTGGCACTTAAAGTGGGGGGCTACGTGGAGGAATTATTGCCGGAGGTAGAAGTGATTTATACGCGTACCACAGACAGGTTTATCGAATTGAAGGAGCGGGCCAATATCGCCAACCGGAACAGGGCTGATCTTTTCATCTCCATCCATTGCAATGCCACCTCTTCTTCCCGGGTTCATGGCACGGAAACGTTTGTTATGGGAAACAAAAATTTCAACGCCAATTTTGAAATTGTCAAACGGGAGAATGCGGTGATCTTGCTGGAGGATGATTATCAGGAGAATTACGAGGGTTTTGACCCCCAGTCTCCTGAATCCTATATGATGTTTAACCTGATGCAAAAAGCTTATTTTTCCAACAGTTTATCCCTGGCCGAGAAAATTGAAACCGACTTCTCCACACGTGTTAATCGACATTCCCGGGGGGTAAAGCAAGCACCCTTTTATGTGTTGTGGACCACCAGCATGCCCAGTGTTTTGATCGAGGCGGGTTTCCTTTCCAATAATAGTGAGGAGCGCTATCTAAACAGTAAAAGCGGCCAAACCTATGTTGCATCCGGCATTTTCCGTGCGATCAAAGCTTACAAAGAAGAGATCGAATCCCTGTAAAATGGGAGTGCTATCAGGACGGCCAGAAGGGCAGACCCAAGGAGAAATTAAGAAAAAATAGTACCTTGGGTAAGTAAAATTTAGAAGTACTTTATTTGATGGACAGTCAGCTAACAGACAAGGAATTAAACGCGCTGGTTTCCTTATTGGATGATAACGACCAGGAAATCAAGGATCACGTCAGGGGAAAGATCATTTCACTGGGGAATGATGTGATCCCCTTTTTGGAAAACAAATGGGAAAGCTCTTTTAACCCCGAGTTGCAAAAAGAAATAGAGGAACTGGTACACGAACTGCAGATAAACCTGCTTCGGCAACGCCTGGAAGAATGGAAAAACTCGGAGGAAAAAGAACTACTTGAAGGGCTCTGGATCATCAACACCTATTTGTACCCCGAATTGGAGTTCGAGCAGTTAAATGCCATCATGCAGCAAATTTATTTTCAGGTTTGGACCAATTTCAAAAATGAGCTTTCGGTTTATGATAAAATTAAGCTAATCAACAATGTATTGTTCAATGACCTGAAGTTTTCAGCGAACACCAAGAATTTTCATAGTCCTGGAAACAGCATGATTAAAACTGTTTTGGAAACCAAGAAGGGAAATCCCATCAGTCTCTGTTCCGTTTATCTATTGGTGGCCAGAAAACTCGGATTACCCATTTATGGTGTCAATCTTCCAAACCTTTTCGTGCTAACGTATAAATCCGGTAAATTCAAATTTTATATAAACGCCTTTAACAAAGGGCTGATTTTTACCCGGCAGGATATTAATAATTACCTGGAACACCTTAAACTGGAACCTCAGCCAGCCTATTATGAGCCCTGTGAAAACACGGATATCATCCGAAGAATGCTAAGAAACCTGGTGTTTGCCTTTGATAAAATTGGCGAGGTTGATAAGAGCAAGGAAATTAAGGGATTGCTTGAAATTCTCGATAGGGATTAGAGGATGCTTCGGATGTTGCATCCTACGGCCCGGGTAACGGCCGGTCCGGGCCTTTTTCTCGACAAAACGGCTTCGATTGCATTATCCAGGTATTGAACGGAAACGCTAGCCGGGGACTGCGCGTTGTTGTCAATGGCACCTTTGTAAGCGATAGAATAGCCCGTCGGCCCGGAGGAGATGACCACGGCTTCGGGAATTTTTCTTACACCCGTTTGCCGGGTAAATTCCTGCTCGCTGTCCATTAGAAATGGAATTCCTGCATCTCGGGCCCAGGTTAGCTGTTGCATGCGTTGCTGATTTTCCTCTTCCATCCAGGAATGGGGATTAACAAGAGCGAAAAACACATTTTCCCCTGAATATTGCCGATGCAGGTTTAGAATTCTTTCTTCATATAGCTTCGCATAGGGACAATTAAGGCTGTTAACGATAAAAACCATGGTCGCAGCGGAACTTTGTTCCGATATGGACACAGGCTGTCCTGAAAAGGCATCTATCAGTTCTATGCTAGCCATTCTCTGTCCCCAGACCAGGGAAACACAAAAAAAGTAAACCAGAAAACATCCAAAACGTCGCATGGAACAAGTTTTTTAATTAAACAAAGATAAAAAAAATCACCAGATGGTATAGGTAAGAATGATATCATTTTCGGAGATGACTTTGACTGAATAGTGGTGGTCCGCAAAATCGGTCCCGTATATCTTTCCTTTGATCACGGATTCGTTTCGGGTAAAGGGCTGCAGCAAGATGTTTTGGCGTAGGCTGATGCCCTTCCTGCCCTGGCATTTAAAAATGGTTTCTTTCACCGACCAGGCCAGCGAATACAAGTAAGGGTCCTTACCTAAAAAATCCATTTCTTTCGGGTCCAGGTATTTTTTTCCAAGAGGAACGGTTTTTTCCCGCACCTTTTCGAGATCTATTCCCACCGGCATTTCCTTGTGAAAGATGGCGGCTGCCAGATCGCCATGGTGTGTAAGGGAAACAAAACCATATCCGTCCATGGTGTGTGATTTTCCATGGGAGTCTTTGTAAAAGCCCGGATAAGGGAGTTGAATGCTTTCCAGGGCAAGCTTTATGGCCAGTCTCGCTCCTTTCCATTCCATTTTTTTTTGGAGGTGGCTAATATTGGCCAGGGAAAGTTTTTCACGAAAGCTTAAAAAGTCCATTGGATGGGTACTGGATTCCTGAATATTGTTGACAGCAAAAGCAGATAAAGGGCTAATTTTTTCTATTTTTGTTTGCATGGTTACTCAAAATGAGCTGGGTGATAAAGATAGATTGCAATATATGCCAAAAATTCAAGTAAATAAACTCCACACATTACGAGGTCATAACCATTCTGTCTTTGCCCTGTGCGAGGGGGTGTCTCCGGAGCTTTTTTACACGGGTTCGGGGGATGGTATGGTGGTCGGATGGGATCTCCGAGAGCCAAAGGATGGAATTTTATTAGCAAAACTACCCCATTCTGTTTACGCACTTGCCATCGACAAAAAGCGGAACTTACTCTTTATTGGCCATAATTTTGAAGGAGTTCATGCGATAGATCTGACAAATAATAAAGAGGCTTGGTCCCTGAAAATCACCTCCAGTGCGATATTTGATTTAAAGGTGGTAGATGACATGCTTTTGGTTGCCACTGGGGATGGCGTGCTGGTGGTTTTAGATATTGAGGCCCGTTCTCCCCTTAAGCATTTGAAAATCAGTGATAAATCATTACGGGTGTTATCGGTAGATCCGCTTCGCCGGCAGTTCAGTGTGGGGGCCAGTGATCATCAGGTAACGGTGTTTGAATGGAGAGAATGGAAGCCGGTTGCCAAAATGGAAGGACATAGCAATTCGGTATTTGCCCTGGATTATGCCCCGAATGGCAAAACCCTGATAAGTGGGGGCAGGGATGCCTCACTTAAATTCTGGGATACCACTGATTTTAGCCAGCTGTCCAGTGTGGCGGCCCACATGTATGCCATCAATTACCTGTCTTTTCGAAAAGACGGAAGGTATTTTGTAACTTGTAGCATGGATAAATCGATCAAACTTTGGGACGCATCCGAATATAAATTGCTAAAAGTAATCGATAAGGCCAGGCATGCAGGGCATGGTACTTCGATAAATAAAGTAATCTGGACGGACTATAAGGATCAGGTGGTTGCTATCAGCGATGATAAAACCATATCGATTTGGGATATACACATTAGCCAATGAATTCCGCCGTTAACGCAGCGGATTTAAAAACAACGAGATGAAAATAACACCCCTGGATATCCGCCAAAAGACCTTTGAGAAAAATTTCAGAGGATACGACAAAGAGGAAGTAGCGGCATTTATGAATTACCTTTCTCAGGAATGGGAAAAACTGATAGAAGAAAAAAATGCGCTGAAAGCCAAATACGAACAGGCAGAAAAGGAAGCGTCCAAGTTACGGGAAGTGGAGCAGTCCCTGTTTAAAACCCTCAAAACTGCTGAAGATACTGGTGCCAGTATCATCGAACAAGCTAATAAAACAGCAGAGCTTATCCTGAAAGAGGCCCAAATGAATGCAGATGCACTCAATGCAGAGTCTAAAAATAAAGCGAGAAACGTGGTTGATCAGGCGGAGTCCCAAGCCAAAAATATCATCGAAGATCTGAAAGAAGATGTGCAATTGCTCGTGGATAATTACGAGAAATTGCAATCTCAAAGAGATTATCTATTGAAAAACCTTAAAAAAACGGCTGCGGAAACCCTGGAAAATGTGAAAACGGTACAAGATGATTTTAGTGAAATTGATGCCGGAGCCCACACGCGGATGGTGAAGGATCTGCAACGGAAAGATTCTTATTATTCCTCCCTGAGCAGGGAGTCTAAAAGGGCTAGTCCATCTGAAGGCAGCGAGGAAACTTCTTCAACTTACTCCTGGCAGCAACCCGTTCCTGCCGATGCTTCCAAGAAAGAACCAGCCTCCCCGGCAGCTCAAGATGTAGAACCTTCTGAAATAGACTCCTCAGAGGTACCGCCCAAATCTCCAGGTCAGCAGGAAGATCCCGTTCGGGAAAGAAACGATTCCGAAGACAAAACCGAAAAGAAGCAGTCAGGATCTTTTTTTGACCAGTTTGACTGATGGGTAAGGTTTCGTTGGAAGGGATTGAGTTTCATGCCTATCACGGTGTTTTTTCCGAAGAAAAAAAATTGGGCAACCGTTTCACAGTAGACGTGCATGTGGAAACGGATTTTCGTCAGGCAATGCTTCATGACGACCTGAAGAAAACCGTGGATTATTTTAAACTTTATCAGATCGCAAAAGGTCACATGCAGGTCCCTGTAAAATTACTGGAGCACCTGGCCCACTTGATGATTCAGGATATATTAAAAGTGTATCCGGACACCACAAAGATCTGTGTGATCATAAAAAAGCACAATCCCGCACTTGGGGGAGTGGTAAACTACTCGGTGGTAGAAGTTAACTATCCACAGGACTACCAATAAAATTGCATGTACACCAAAAACGAGGTCAGCAAGTTAAAGCAGGAGTTCTGGACCGCATTCGGTGGATATATGAAGCCGGTGCCCTCTGCTGAAGGTACACCTGTAAATTGGAAAAATTATAAAACTGGAGTACGCCACATTTATTTCCGCATGTCTGCCGAGAGGGATGGGGCTTGTGTTGCCATCGAAATACGGCATCCTGACCCGGACATCGGAGAAATCTTTTTTGAACAGCTTCTTTCTTTACGGAAATTACTGGAAAATGAACTGGATGAATCCTGGACCTGGCTGCCTTCCAGGGAAGCAGACACGTTAGATGCTGGTTATAAGGTGGAAAAATGCTTGCCGGGTGTGAATGTGTTGGATAAAAACGATTGGCCTGAAATCATTTCTTTTTTGAAGCCACGTATCATTGGATTAGATGCCTTTTGGTCACAGGCACAATATGGCTTTGAAGGACTAGGTTGAAGGCGGAAAGTCTCTAGCCATTCAAATTAGGCATCGTGTCTTTTGGGTATCTCAGGATTGGTGAATACAAAGCCCCGGGCCTCATTGCTCTCATGAAAATCTACCTGCATGCCCATTAAAAACATGACGTGCTTTTTTTCAATTAATACAGAGAGCCCCTCCACGTCAAATTGCTGATCTCCTTCCCGGCTCTGGTCAAAACCCAGTGCATAGGATACACCTCCGCAACCCCCGCCTTTGACCCCTACCCGTAAAGCATAACTTTCAGGGATATTCTTGTTGGTGATGATGTTTTTGATCTCACTCAGTGCCCGGGATGTAATGTGAATCGGTATCCGCATGTTCAGAAAATGCCAAACTTTTGAGAATGGTTCAAAAATACCAGAGAAATGCAGACGGACATAGCATAAATTGACAATATTTTGGATATTGTGATTTAAAACAGCATCGAATGGAATCCCTGATACAGATAGCGAGTATAGTCCTTCCTGCCGGATTGGTAATTTATGGTATGTTTATCATTGCGGTATCATTTTTGAAGAAGGAAAAAGAAATGAAATGGCTTGATTTAAAAACAAAAAATACGGAATTATTGCTTCCCATGCGTTTGCAGGCAGGGGAGCGGTTGTGTCTGCTGATGGAGCGCATTTCGCCAAATAATCTGGTTCGCAGGATAAACGAACCCGGATTCACCGCCGGAGAGCTGCACAGCAGACTGGTAGAAGAAGTCAGGAATGAATTTAATCATAACCTATCTCAGCAGGTATACTTTTCGGACGACACCTGGGAGTCCGTTCGAACGGCTGTGGAGCAGACGCTTTCCCTCATCAATCGGTCTTACCAGCAAGTAGATGGGAACGAAAAAAGCCTGGAACTGGCAAAAAAAATATTTCAGTTTGCATTAGAGCAGGAAAAGGATATTATTGCCCTGGCACTAAAAAGAATCAAGGATGAAATCCGAGTGTATTACTAATACTCGTACAAATCGTATACATAACTATGCAAAAATCCACTCAAGAGCAAGGCTTCTTTGAAAGGGCAAAAGCAATCTACCTTAACCGGGCCATGCATATTGCTACCACGGAGCGAAGATTACGTGCGTTGCTGGCAAAAGCCAGCCAAAAATGGCAGGAGCTTTCGCAAAACCCCACCTTTGCACAGGTGAAATACCAGGTAGAAGTATTCATCAGGATGATACGAGCGCATCTCAATAAACAATACACCGGTCTTTCCAGCCGCTCGCTGGGCTTGTTGGTCTTGGGTCTCTTTTATTTTGCCCTTCCTACAGATTTGGTCCCGGACTTTATTCCATTTATCGGGTATGTGGATGACATTACCGTTTTATTAGCCATTTTTAAGAGCATCCAATCAGATGTTGAGCGCTTTCTGGAATGGGAAAACGACCGGCAATTATGAGCAAGGTGGCACTGGTTTCCGGTTCTTCCGGATTGGTAGGGATGCAATTGTTGCATCAGTTATTTCAAAACGCCGCTTACGACTGGGTCATATCTTTCGGTAGAAGGGACCTAGCTCTCAAGCACCCAAAACTGGTTCAAATCAAGGTAGATTTTAAGGAGTTGGACCGCGTAAATGTCATAGAAGCAATTCGCATTCAAAACAGTGGAGGTGACTTTCAGCCTTTGATCAAAAGTCTGGAAACGGAGTCGGCACAACTTTCGGCATTTTGTGCCTTGGGGACGACCATTAAAGCAGCCGGTTCCAAAGAAAAGTTTTATCAGATAGACCATGACTTCGTAATAGGCTATGCACGCATGGTGTTGCGAATCGGTGCCAGACGATTTTACTACGTGAGTGCTCTTGGCGCTGATGCAGGATCGTCTATTTACTATAGTAAGGTAAAGGGAGAAGTAGAAAACGACCTGAAACGGATGGACTTTACCTACCTGGGCATTTTTCAACCCTCCCTTTTGCTGGGAGAGCGAAACGAAAATCGCCTTGGGGAGGAAGTAGGCAAGATACTGATGAAAGGAATTACTTTTCTTGGGATATTGAAAAAATACAAACCCATTTACGGTCATCAGGTAGCCCGGGCCATGCTGGTCAAAGATGGTGAAGCAGATATTACAGGTAACGAGACGATTACGTCTTCCGAAATGCATGGCATGGGTGTATGATAGCAGTTATTCAGAGGGTTTCTCAGGCAGCAGTACATATTGAAGGCAGGGAACGTGCTGCCATCGGGTCTGGTCTGATGGTACTGCTGGGAATCGAAGAAGCTGATGGAACGGAAGACCTGGAGTGGATCAGCCGTAAAACGATACAGATGCGGATTTTTGCAGATACGGAAGGCGTAATGAATAGGAGTATCCTGGACTGTAATGGAGAGGTATTGCTAATCAGTCAATTTACCCTTCATGCCAGTACCAAGAAGGGAAACAGACCTTCTTATATCAAAGCAGCCAAACCGGATATCGCGATTCCCTTGTATGAGTCATGTATCAAAGAAATGAGCCAACAATTGGGTAAACCTATAGAAACGGGTGAATTCGGTGCAGACATGCAGGTTTCCCTGATAAACGATGGTCCGGTGACCATTCTCCTTGATTCTAAAAATAAAGTCTAATCCTTGTATGTCCCCCATTAATAGGGTTTCTGCTAAAGTAAAAGACACGTTATAAAATTGATTGATAAAGAACCGAAAGTTACCCAACGGCCTGCAGATGATTTTTTAGTCATCAAGCAGGCGACCGTGCTCGATCAAGGAAAGACCCTGTTCCAGCAGCTGGATTTTACGCTAATGAATGGAGAATCCTGGGTGATTTTGGGTACTTCAGGAAAGGAGCGGACCGCATTTCTTGAAACGCTGATGGGAAGAACCACTTTGGTGGCGGGAAGCATTAAGAGACCCTTTGCGGCAGATTACCAAAAGGAGCAAAGTAGTAAAGGGATCGTTAACAGTTTTAGGGATTTAATCGCTTTTGTTTCCCAGAAATACACTTTTAGAAATAAATCCAGCCAACAGAATTTTTATTACCAACAGCGGTTCAACAGTTCGGAATCGGAAGATACCGAAACAGTGGCAAGGTACTTAAAACAGGCAGAGAGCAACATTCCAGGGCCCTGGACCCTGGAAAAAGTAATTTCTTTATTTAACCTGCATGAATTCAAAGATAAATCCCTGATTAAATTGTCCAACGGGGAAACCAGGAGATTAGCCATGGCCCTGGCACTATTGAAAAACCCCCGCCTTTTTTTGATGGACATGCCCATGACAGGACTGGATGTGCAAACCCGCAGCCATTTTAACGAACTAATAGGTGCGATTATTGAATCGGGCATTCAGGTGGTGATGACCTGCACTGCCGGGGAAATACCTTCGTGTATCAGCCGTTATGGATGGTTGGGGCAGGGTAAGTTGGTAGCAGTAGAAGACCCCAATATCCTGATGGAATGGGAGAATCGTTCGCTAATGCAAGGGCTGGTGCAGCAGGAAGCATTTAGGGGCTTGCTAAAAAAGGTGTTTCAGGAATCTGGGATTTCTACTGTCATTGAAATGCGGGGCGTTACAATTCGGTACCAGGACAGCGTATTATTGGATGGTGTCAACTGGAAGGTGTTGCCAGGTGAAAAATGGCTTATCCGGGGGCACAATGGTGCTGGGAAGTCTACCTTAATTAGCCTGGTATTGGGAGAGAATCCCCAGTCTTACGCCAATGATATCGTATTATTTGACAGGAAAAGGGGCACCGGGGAAAGTATATGGGATGTCAAGAGGCCGGTTGGTTTCGTTTCTCCGGAGTTAGGAAGGTATTTCCCTTCTAATCAGACCTGCAAAAAGGTAGTGTTATCTGGTTTATTCGACACCATGGGCTTATTCAAAAAACCAACTTCATCTCAGGAGGCACTGGCAGATGCCTGGCTGGAGGCCTTTCGGTTGCCTCATGTAGCGGATTTAAATTTTCACCGAATTAGTTTGGAGGAGCAGCGATTCTGCTTGCTGGCCAGGGCCATGATCAAAAGCCCCCGGCTTCTGGTGCTGGATGAAGCCTCCCAGGGCATGGATGAAGAGCAACGGATTCGTTTTCGGCAAGCCATTTCATTTTTCTGTGAAGAAACGGGAATGTCTCTTTTATTTGTTAGCCATTACGAAGAGGATGTTCCGGCCGGGGTAAATAGGGTTTTGGCTTTAAATCAAGGAAAAATTAGTGAATTAACCACGAAATGATGACAATATCTGAAGCACAGGAAAAGGTAGATGCATGGATCAATTCCACAGGGGTCCGGTATTTTGACGAGCTTACCAACATGGCTATCCTGACCGAAGAAGTAGGAGAGGTGGCCCGGATCATGGCAAGAAAATATGGGGAGCAGTCCTTTAAGGAAAGTGAAAAAGACAAGGATTTGGCCGATGAAATGGCGGATGTATTGTGGGTATTGATTTGCCTGGCTAATCAAACCGGCGTAGACCTGACAAAAGCACTGGAGAAAAATTTTGAGAAAAAAGATTTACGTGATAAGGATAGGCATCAGGCAAACAAAAAACTAAAGTAACCTTTTGAGTGATGCTCCGACTTGATATTGGCCGGGTTAAATAAAAAAAGCCGGACTGTGATCAAGTCCGGCTTTTTGGCTTTGTTATTTGGAAAGCTATTCCACAATCAGTTTCATTTTTTTGGTCCAATTGCCGCCATCCGACACGGTCACAATGTAAATTCCCGATTGAAGTCCTTCCAGAGGCAGTGCGTAGGTGCCAAAGCCATCGGAAGCCGACTTGGGGTCAATGCTTTTGACCAGGGCTCCGGACGTACTTTGAATGTAGATTTCTCTTACGCTTACGTCCTCACCTATGGATACCGTAGCTTGATAGGAAGCCGGATTGGGATAGACGCTTGTGCCAGGCCCCTGCCCTGTATCGGTCTCCATAGCCGACTGAGCCTGGGCGGATTCATCCGTTGCCATTCTCAAGTTGGATGCGAAGGAATCTCCTTCTGGTATCACTGCGATACCTGACACGGTGGCATTATTAGTGGTGGCGATCAGGGAGATATCTAGCATTCCATCCCCAACCTTAACCGATCTAAAGGTCAAGGTAGTCGGTTTGTTACCCGATTCCCGGTAGATGTCAAAGTTTGACTTAACGCGATTTCCTTCGATGTTGATATCAAAAACCCGGTTGCCAGAGGAAGCCGGAGGACCGTATGATCCAAACCAAAGTTCATTGTGATAGGTGATGACGGTATAGGTCCCATTTTTCACAGGGATGCTATAATCCAGGGTTCTGGAGTACCTTTCGGTACGGAACATTTCGGAACCGTTGACCGAAAAGTTTAAATTAACTTTGGAGCTATTTGCATAGTCAGTATTTCGGTCACCCACATAAAGCTGCCCATTATAGGTGGTTTCATCGAAGGTGCCTGCATTAAGGAATATGGGTTCCTGCTGGGATTTGACTGATTCTGATGGGGTAGTTCCGCCAGCTTTTCCGATGTACAAGCCGGAAATGGTGACGTTATCCGTGCTTGCAGATAAGTCCAACTCTAACCAACCATCTGTTACCTCGATATTATTAAAGGTTAGGATTGTCGGGGAATTGAATTCTTCGGCATAGATGTCAAAGTTGTCTTTTTTCAGTATCCCTTCGATAGCGATGTCAAAAACCCGTTTACCCTCTCCTGCACTTGGGCCAAAAGAACCGAACCATAGTTCGTTATGATAGGTTTTGACCTGATAGGTGCCGTTTTCTACAGGAATTCGGATGTTCATATTTCGGCCGTACCGTTCTGATTGAAATAAGGATTGACCCGAAACCGTGAAGTTGGAATTGGCCGAGTAGCTATTAAAATAATTGGTTTTGTAGTCAGATAGGAATTGTTTTCCATCATATGTTGTATCATCCCGGCTCCCGACATTGATCATGAGGTAATCGCTGTATCCGCTTTTTTCAGAATCGGAAGGAGTAAGGTCAGTTACCAGTTCATCAGGAATGCTGATTGGTTTTTCACTAATGACGATACCTGAAACGGAGGCGTTATCAGCAGATGAGGAGAAATCAATGTTTAATATCCCATCCATTACCTTGACTCCTTCAAAAGAAAGCGCAATGGGTTGATTTCGGTTTTCCCTATACAAATCAAAATCGTCTTTTACCTTGGTGTTTTCTATGCTGATGTCAAAAACCCGTTGTCCTTCCTGGTCACTTGGACCTTGTTTTCCAAACCAAAGTTCATTGTGTAGCGTGTAGACGTAATACGTGCCGTTTGGTACCGGAATCTCATAGGAAAGGTTTTCACCATAGCGTTCCGTTTGAAATAAAGAGTAGGAACTTGCGGTTGCCTCCTCAAATACCTTAGAAGAATTATAAAAGTTATTCGTGGTATTTTCTCCGGAAAACCTCATGGAATTCCAATCCGTGTCCTCTTTGCCTCCCGCATTGATGTAATAAGTGGAGAAGGTTTCTTCGGGTTGGGTTGAGGTAGTCGTAGGCGTGACCGAAAGACTAATGGTCTGCGAACTGGCTTGCTGTCCATTATCGGCTATCGCAACGGCAGACAAGTTGTACGTTCCCGCAGTGGCCTTCTCCCAGGCAAAGGTAAACGGGGCTGAGTCTGCAGAACCTAGTTTCTCGGAACCGTTGTAAAAATCAACCTGAGCGATTTCTCCATCCTGAACTTCGGCACTTGCTTCAATGACAACCGTTTGGCCTTCCTCGCTGCTCTGGTTGGATTCTGGTTTGGTAAGGCTCACAGAGGGCTGTGGTAGCTCCTGCTCTATTACCTCACTTCCGCTTTTAAGCAATAGCAAGGAAGAATAGGGAGCAATCTTCAACGTTGGTGATAACCATTCATTCACCAGGCCTACGAAGCCTCCTGAAGTAGAAAAACTTTTTTCTTGCCTGGTAGGGTTCTTTTCGAAAAGCACTTTGTCCTCCGGCTGAATCACATTGGCCTCCACTTCATGAAATTCAAGGTTGTCTAACCATAGGTCACCGCTTTCTCCAGTGCCAATTTTCATTACCAGGCGTGCGCTTTCCATATCTGTCAATGATTGGATCAATACCTCATTGTCGCTTTTCTGCCAGTCTATACCTACATTATGCTCTGCGGAAAGCGTATGCCAGGGGGAACCATCCTGACGCAGGTAGAATGAAACAGGAATGGTTTTGTTTGCAATTGCATTGAATTTTAAGAGGTAATATTTACCTTTTTTAAGAGACCCAACCTTTAATGAAGTCTGGCTGATGCCTTTGGTGCTGATTTTTAAGGAGCCTCCGTCCAGTTTTCCACTATCCCAGGAGCTGCTGCAGTCTGAGCAATTAATGTAATTGGCGTTTTGGTCAAATGAACCGTTCGAGTAGCGGTTGGACCCGACTTTTTTCGAAATCTGGTACCTGTTGTCGACCTGAGGTCCTGTCTTGGAATTCCAGTCATTATTGAATCGACGCTGCCAACCTTTCAAGTCAAAAAACTTATTGGCTTCATTACTTGAGTTGGCATTATATCGTACCTTGAATCTAAAATTATCTGAAAACGGGGCTGAATATTGATTATTATTGAACTTCGCCATTTCTGCCACATTATCGAACAGGGAGTATATGTAAACAAAGTTCTGGGAAGCATCCTTTGCCAGCAGTTTATTGTTCTCGATCGTTGTGTTTGCAAGAGGGTTTCCCATCAGATCATTCCTTAATAATATCAGGTTATCTGCGTCATAAACCGTATTATTAATGACCCGAATATTGTCAGTATTGTGTAGGTATATGCCTTTAGAGGTGATATGTGCGATGGTATTTCCTGATACTTCCACATCTGTCGTATTGTCATCCAGGTAAATTCCTTCCGCCTGCGGTTTGGAGGTATAATTATCGATGGTCGTGCCTTCTTTTACCCCCACACCGTTGATAATGATGTTGTTCGTGACCTTTCTGTTTTTAAAATTGCTGTATTTTCCCTGATAGGTGTAAATTCCTCCCCCATCATTCTTTGTGATGCAGAATCCGTCAATATAATTGGAGCTGACCTGGGTGTTATTTCCACTAAAACGAATTCCTATATAGCCAGTCTTTTTGATCTCGTTGTATTCTATGAGATTATCATCTCCGTCTGAAAATATCGCTAACCCTACATTGTCACCACTTCTCCCATGTCCTGGAAATACGTAGGTGTTTTGTATGGTATTTCCTCGAATTAGCGCTCCATCGGAAATTTTGATATTCATTCCTACATTATTAGAGTGGTTTATTTCCGAATTTTCCACCACTAAATTCGAAATCCCAGCCAGGTAAAGACCGTCTTCACCTGAAAGATGGACTTTACAATTGATGATTTTAATGTCGTTTCCTCCTTCAAACTGAAACGCATTTCGATTTGCGCCTTTAAATTGCAGGTTTTCGAAAGTGAGGTGTCTGGCCGGACCAATTTTTTGCACAATGAAGTCATGGGTACTTACCTCCACCCGGTTTGAGCCTGGCGTACTTCCAAAATACACACGCATTTTTCTCGTCGATGGGTTGTAAAACCATTCTCCATATCGGTCCAATGTACCAGGGTGATTTTGGACAAAGTATCCATACCCAGCTTTTGGTTCGTAAGAGGTATCCGAATTGGAGGCATAATTCAAGGTGTTGCCGGAATGGGAGCTGATCCGGTGTCGGTCGGTGATCCAATAGACTTTTCGGATCACCACTTCCCCACCAGACCAGTTCGGGCTGGACGAAAGTTGATAATCAGTAATCGAACGGTTTCCCGAATGGGATTCATAGTTTAGGTATCCTTTATTGGAAGTGTTGGAATTGGGGTACCTTCCCATCTCCTGGGGATTATCGTTAATAGCCACCATGTTTACCCTGTTATAGGGCAAACGGCTATCTGAAGCTTCATATACACCATTTCCTACCGATTGCCAATTGGAAAGTCTGACCATAGAAGTAATGATCGGGTCCGGTCCGGAGCCGTAAGCACCAAAAGTGATGGGAGCACCAGCGGTTCCGGATATGTGTATCCGGATCGTACCATAAAAGGACTCGCTTCTGCGGAATAAAACCTTATCACCGGGTTTTAAACTGGAAATGATTGCATTTAATCTATTGATTGTTTTCCAGGGAGTGGCTGCATTCTGAGCTTGGGCGAAGCTTCTTGAATCATCTCCAGTTTCATTGGAGAAGTAATAATTGGCTGCGTCAACAGATGATCCAGCCAATAATAATGTGCAACACAGGATTACTTTGTATAAAACTGTATTCATTTAAACTTAATTTAGTTGGTGGTTGATTTATTCGGTTTTTATATCGTTTTTATTTGATGCTTCATCCGTTTGAAACGAACATAGTTATCTTAGTTGGTTTGAAATAACACATCAAACTTCATCAAAAATCTCCCCTGCGAAATGTGATTATTTAATACTTGAGTATTTAGCCATTAGTAGCCAGTTGGGTAATTAAGTTGGTAGACTTCAGCCTCAAGCTTTTAAAATTCATGCCAAAGGTAAGAATTGTTTTTAATTGCACCCACCCAACCCAAACCTCCTTGGTTCTTAGCATAACTGAAAAAGAGCGATTCTTGTTTCAAACCTATTTTTCAGCACCTAATAATAATAAAAATGTATTTAAAATACTATCATCTAATCCATAAAAAAAATTTATCAGATACATTACCATGTAGCATTAAAGAAAAAAAACTGGGTAATCTGTAAATTTAACCCACAATTTGTATAAGGTTTACACAACAATAAATTCCTTATCCAGGCTGTAAAGAATCGCCAACCCTCACCTGGCATTCCTGAAGGACAAGGGCGTTTTGTCCGAACATCACCTTCTTTCCTTGTTTTCTGTATTGAGCTAACGTCAATAGCGGTTCCTTGCCTTTTTCTCCTGATTCCTGATCCACTGTGATCATTACGCAACGGGCGCAAGGTTTAGTGATTTTGAAAGAGGCCGACCCGATGGTAAATCGATCCCAGGTATCTTCCATATAAGCTGGCCCTCCGGTAAATACGATATTTGGACGAAATCTAGACATGGGTACCGGTGTTTGGAGCCGCTGGTTTAAATCTTCCAAAGAGGATTGGCCAATAAGTAAAATAGGCATGCTATCGGCAAACCCCACATGTTCCCGGTTGATTTGATACTTTTTCTTTAACCACCGCTTGTGTTGAGGACTCATTTTCACCAGGCTGCAAGGGGAGCGGAGCATGTCTGAAAACCACTCGTCGGCGAGGGGGGCTACTGCCAATGCATTTACCTCGTCTTCCCAGATGCTAACCCTTCTTAGTTCGCCGGAATCAGCGGAAACGGGAATCTGAATCCCGTTACCCGAGTGTTCTCCTTTGTGGGTGATCTGCAACTGATCGCCTTTGAGTGCCACCTGAAACAGGGCCATTTGGGGTAGGCTTCGCTGGCTCAGGAACTTTCCGTTGCGATCCACTAGCATCCATTGCCGGTCGTATTGCAATCCGGCTTTTCCGAGTTGGCTTTCTGATAAAGAGATTCCGCCAAGGGATTTGATGGGATAGATGTGGAGTTCTGAGATTCTCATACGATAGTAATTTGGTGGTGGCTGCATACCAGATCGGAAAGTAGGGATAAATGCTGACAAATCGAATCTGAAAACTGTCAGGAATTATGACAATGTGGCATTTATTTTTGCATTCATCCACTTGGCACATTGGTTGTTGTTCTTGTTTCCGTAAGCAAAATGAAAACGAAACGAAAACGATAAAATAAATATAATTATGGGAAAAATTATTGGTATAGACTTGGGAACGACCAACTCTTGCGTCGCAGTAATGGAAGGTAGTGAGCCCGTGGTCATTCAAAACAGTGAAGGTAGAAGGACGACACCTTCTATCGTGGCATTTTTGGACAACGGAAATGGGGAAAGAAAAGTGGGGGATCCTGCCAAGCGGCAGGCCATTACAAACCCGGCGAATACCATTTCTTCTGTAAAACGATTTATGGGGAAAAAATTCACCGAAATTTCGGAAGAGCGGAAGCATGCTTCTTATAAAGTGGATAAGGGTCCGAACGACACCGTGGCCATAAAAATTGGTGATCGGTCCTACACGCCACAGGAACTTTCTGCCATGATACTTCAGAAAATGAAATCTACGGCAGAAGATTTTCTGGGACAAGAGGTAACCGAAGCGGTGATCACCGTTCCGGCCTATTTCAATGACTCAGAGCGTCAGGCTACTAAGGAAGCCGGTCAGATTGCTGGCTTGGACGTGAAAAGAATCATTAACGAACCAACCGCCGCCGCACTGGCCTACGGTCTGGATAAGAAAAACCAGGACATGAAAATCGCCGTGTATGACCTGGGTGGTGGTACCTTCGATATTTCGGTTTTGGAATTGGGAGACGGTGTGTTTGAGGTGAAATCGACCAATGGAGATGTGCACCTGGGAGGAGATGATTTTGACCAGGTAATTATTAATTGGTTGGCCGATGAATTTAAGGCAGAAGAGGATATAGACCTAAGGAATGATCCCATGGCACTTCAGCGCTTGAAAGAAGCTGCCGAAAAAGCCAAGATTGAACTCTCCAGTTCTTCCAGCACGGAAATCAACCTTCCGTACATCACCGCAACGCAGTCCGGACCCAAGCACCTGGTAAGAAACCTTTCCAGGGCGAAATTCGAACAGCTTTCCGATGACCTGGTTCGAAGGTCCATGGATCCGGTACGAAAAGCGATCAAGGATGCAGGATTATCGCCATCTGACATTGATGAAGTGATTTTGGTAGGAGGTTCTACGCGAATTCCAAAAATTCAGGAAGAAGTAGAGAAATATTTCGGTAAGAAGCCGTCTAAAGGCGTAAACCCGGATGAGGTGGTTGCCATTGGTGCGGCCATTCAGGGCGGTGTTTTGACCGGAGAGGTAAAAGATGTGTTGCTTCTGGACGTTACCCCGCTTTCATTGGGTATCGAAACCATGGGCGGTGTCTTTACCAAATTGATTGAATCCAACACGACCATCCCTACCAAAAAGTCGGAGGTTTTTTCTACGGCGGCAGACAACCAGCCAGCAGTGGATATCCACGTGCTTCAGGGAGAAAGATCCATGGCGAAGGATAATAGAGCCATAGGTAGGTTTCAGTTGACCGACATTCCACCGGCTCCAAGGGGAGTTCCGCAAATTGAGGTAACCTTTGATATTGATGCCAACGGTATTCTGAATGTGTCCGCTAAGGATAAGGGAACTGGTAAAGAGCAGAAGATCAAGATTGAGGCTTCTTCCGGGCTTTCTCAGGAAGAGATTGACCGAATGAAGAAAGAAGCAGAAGCCAATGCGGCCACTGATAAGGTTGAAAAAGAGAAAATCGATAAGATTAATCAGGCAGATAGCCTAATCTTCCAAACCGAGAAGCAGCTTAAAGAATTCGGAGAGAAACTTTCTGAAGGCAATAAAACCGCAGTGAATGAAGCATTGGAAAAATTGAAATCGGCACACCAAAGCCAGGATCTTGAGGCAATCGACGCAGGAATGGAAGCGTTAAACACCGCTTGGACTGCCGCATCTCAGGAGATGTATAACGCATCCGAAGGAGCCCAGGGTGGTGCTGCCCAGGGAGGACCTGAAGATAGTGGGTCAGCCGATGCTGCCTCCGGAGATGGGGTGTCTGACGTAGATTACGAAGAAGTGAATGAGGAAGATAAAAAATAATTCCTCCTCAACGTTTACGATTACATGATATAATGGCGTCTTCACCGAGGTGGGGATGCCATTATTTTTAGTCCAAGTAGGACAAGTTAATGTTAGCCTAAATATGTATAAGTATGCAATTGACCTCTGAAAATAAGTTACGGAAAATTATTATCGTGGGGGATCGCTTGTTGATCAAATTGAAGAAACCGGATCAAAAGACCTCCAGCGGTTTGTACCTGCCACCTGGTGTCCAGGAAAAGGAGAAAGTGCAGCAAGGGTACATAATTAAGGCAGGTCCGGGATACCCCATTCCACTTCCGGTGGAAGAGGAGGAGCCCTGGAAAGATCACGGAGAGAACGTAAAATACATTCCCCTGCAAGCAAAAGAAGGTGATTTGGCCGTTTTCCTGATGAACGGAGCCTTCGAAGTTATGTTTGAAGGAGAAAAATATTACATCGTCCCTCAAAATGCCATCTTGATGTTGGAGAGGGAGGAGGATTTGTAGTTTTTTTAATCCTCGATTCTAAAGCCACAGTGGGTATTCCTGCTGTGGTTTTTTTTTTTAAGTAGTGCCGAACCGAATTCTTTAATTTCAATATTTACCGAAATTCCTTACCAGTGGCTCTCTGAACCTAATCTACATGCCTGTCCATATGCCCTGACAAATGGCTGTTGCAGCTTTTCATTGGGCAGGTTCGTGAATTTTTAATGTCATATCGGCATAGTTTTAATATTTTACCTCATAAATTGATTTTTATTCTATCAGTATCTAAAACGAATAAAATTTTATTTTTTATACTAAAACTATGTATAAATATCTTATTTATATTTTTAACTATCCGGTAATCCGGTAATAATGTAGGATTAGTAAAATGTTATGGCATTTAATACTATCTAATAATAGACCTTAAATATTCAAAATTAGTGTAGTAAAAGCTAAATGAGGTAAAAAAAGTAACCAATAATAATTTTTTTATTGCAAAATTGATAAATATAGGGTAATATTGAATCTGAAAATAACCCCTAGTTATTTTAAAATTAAATTTTGAATAAGTTTCAGTTTAAAAATTAACCTTAATTATCAAAATCATGAGAAAAATTAACATTCCAACTTTAATGAAAAGCATTATTGCGCTTTCTTTGTTTTTTGTCTTTGCGGTAAGTACTGCGTCAGCACAAAGTGAAACAGATGAGAAATTCAGTTATACCATCACCGTAAATTCTGATCAGTTTTTCGGGTTTTATCCATTCTTTTCCGGTTCCTATGCCGTTAGCGAAACCTCAGCATTTACATTCTATGGCATCTTATGGTCTGGTGGTACAGGTGGTAACCAGGGTTCTGGCGGAGGCTGGGGCAACTGGACCGAATTTGGTGTGGGGTATAGCTTCGATGCTGCAGATGGTTTGAGTATCAATCCGCAGATTGGTGTGACCGGCGGGAACTTGCTTTCTTCTGGTACCGCAGGTCCCGGTGTTTTTGGGGATGGTTTGGTTCCCAACCTGACCATTGGATTGGATAAGGCAAAAACAGAAGGTGAGATCTATTTTGGATTGTACTCCCCATTGAGAGACCTGGCCCCTGACGGTGGTACTACCTTGGCGTATATTCACTACTGGGCTAATTTCGGGGTGAAGGCTTCGGATTTCTTTTCCCTGGGAGTGCACTATGAGCACTTGATTAACTCTGGAGGTTCCAATGTGTCTGAATCTACAGACGTTTATCAGTGGATTGGCCCCTATATTCAGTTTTCCGATCCTAATGGAAAGGCGTTTGCCAGACTATCTGCCGGCGGCGATCTGGTGGAGGGAAATGATTCCTTTTTCAAAGTTACTACAGGTCTTAGTTTCTAAGACGTATACTAAATTTGCATTAAAAAAGGAGACTGTTTGACGGTCTCCTTTTTTTGTGTAGCACGGGGTGATCTGAATCATCAGGTATGCTCTGTAGTAGATTGGGTTTAACGACCGTTTGGGAGTCCGGTTTGCAGATTCCTGAAGCATGCTTTTTTTCCCTTTCCATCAGTCCCCGCACTGAAATAGGTAAAGAAAAAGCCAATCAGGTAATTACCCAATATGGTAAAGGGACCGGTGCTATGGGATTTTGATTGGGAATTTCTGACTTTGATTTGGCTTAATAATCAGGAAGGTGCAGGTAAATCTAAATTCCCATGTGGGCTAATTCTCCCATTCTCGTATGGTATAAGCAATAGCATGGGAGAAATTTTTTTCAAGCAGACCCTGTTTTACTTTCTTTTGCTATTGACGCTCGTCAATCCCCCTAACTTATAGTCGGTGTATGCCTGCTGAATGGTGCGCCTTTTGTCAGCGGTGCAAACTGGAATCCAATTGAACATGGAACCTTCAAATGCCTACCATTCCTCCAATCGGTTCCAATAGGGGTTGATAACGCCCTGATCAGAATTAGGGGGCGTTTGTTTCGGTAACACGCCGTAATACAGTGTCTTGTATAGGGATACTCAGGCGTAAACCCTTCTGGATTTTTTTTCTGAAAATTTGGGTGTGACTACCTGAATACAGGATCAATGCCTGAAAATTTTTTAGTACAAGTAGGGCGTTAAAGACCCTTCCTTTTGAAAAGTGGCAGCTAAAAATGATACGAGATTTGACGTTAAAAGCGGTGTGTTTAATAACCTGGGCAGGAATTAGCTATTGCATTGGGCATTATCTAGGCGACTAATAAAAACCCTTGCCCAAACCGAAAGGAATTCGAAGCCTTTCGTTGGGCAAGGGTGGTGAAACTGGTTGAATATCAAATCAGGTGCATTTATTCGTCATAAACAATGGTATATCCTCTAATACCATGTTCATGGCTGTCCAAACCGGACCGTTCGTGTTCTTCGGATACCCTGATGCCCACTGTTTTCTTCAGCACAAAAAAGATGGCCAGTGCCGAAATAAAGGCAGCGGCACCGCAAATAAGTACACCTAGCAGTTGGGTAATGAAGGAATGATCCGGATTGGAAGAGAAGATGCCCACGGCCAGGGTTCCCCAGACCCCGCAGGTAAGGTGGACAGATACGGCCCCTACTACATCGTCTAGCTTCAATTTATCCAGGAATATGGCAGACAATACCACCAGGATGCCGGCCACGAACCCTACTAAGAGTGCAAATATAGGATTGATTACATCGGCTCCTGCCGTAATGCTTACCAGGCCAGCCAGAATGCCATTTAGAACCATTCCGAGGTCTAATCGTTTGAAGGCGAAATAGGCGGCAAAGAATCCTCCCAAGCCTCCCGCACAGGCTCCAAGCGATGTGGTAACCAATACAAAGGATACCAGGCCTGGGTCAGCAGATAGGACAGAACCGCCGTTAAAGCCAAACCAGCCCAACCAAAGAAGGAATACCCCTATCACGGCCAGGGGAACACTGGAACCTGGTTTTTCGATCGTTTTTCCATTGATATACTTACCGATCCTGGGGCCCACCATAATTACGCCGGCCAGCGCACCCCATCCGCCGACAGAATGCACCAGTGTAGATCCGGCAAAGTCATAAAACCCCATGTCGTCAAGTGCTCCGCCACCCCATTTCCAGCTTCCGATAATGGGGTAAACTATTCCTACGAAAACAACCGTAAACATCAGGTAGGACCATAATTTCACCCTTTCAGCGATGGCACCGGATACAATGGTGGCGGCAGTGGCTGCAAACATGGCCTGAAAAAGAAAGTCAGTCCAATAGGTGTAATTTCCATCGGCATAAGCTGTGGTAACGTCTGCATCAGCAGGGCTAAACCAAAACATGCTCCAACCGGGCCCGTCAAAACCAAGCCAACCCGGCTGCTCAAATCCGGGATACATCAGAAAAAATCCCGTCAGCCCATAAGTCACAATACCTAAGATGGGCGTGACCGTATTTTTAAAAAGGATGTTAACCGTATTTTTGGCCTGACCAAAACCGGCTTCCACCCCGGCAAAGCCGAGGTGCATGATAAATACCAGTGCTGTTGCCAGCATCATCCAAACGTTATTCGTAGTAAGCAGGTTTTGTGCAATGGCATCAGCCAGATCGACTCCATCGGTGCTTACCTGGGTTAAAGGCGAGACAATATTTTTCATAGGAACCTATTATTAAAGGGTTATGGTTAGAAATGCTACTTTATTTTAAGCGTCTGAATCAAATCTAATCAATAATGGGTAAAAAAATAACCTCTTATAACATAAATAATGTATTTAGTACCTGACAAAAGGTTAATAATTGTGGACTATTGAATAAAATTCAAATTAAGTTAAATTATATGGTTTGAAAATAAACCGGTTGCAAATAAAAATAATAGATTGCAACAGGTTTTATTACCGTATTTAAAAAGGTAAATTTTTGAAAAATAAGTGAAATAAATTACTAATGCACAAAAAGACGGATTTATATACCTTTTTTTGGTGCTTTAAAACAGGATGGAATGGTTTTGATAAAAAGGACTTTCTTAATATTTATTTTTTTGCTTAGTTGAGCAAAAAAATTGTAAAAACATTTCTTTTCGGAAAATATCAGGTGCTTGTTATGATTCCAATAGACGTCCGGAATGGGTTGAAAAATTAAATCCTTATCAGGATTCCAATAGGGCCACTTCTTTGGCAAAATAGGTCAAAATGATTTTCGCACCGGCCCTCTTGATGCTGAGCAGGGATTCCAGCATGGCTCGTTCTCCATCCAGCCAGCCATTGGCTGCCGAAGCCTTGATCATGGCATATTCACCGCTCACATTATAGGCGGCAATGGGTAGGGGGAAACGGTCATGAAGCAGTTTGATGATGTCCAGATAGGCCAGGGCAGGCTTGACCATCAGAAAATCCGCTCCCTCTTCCATATCCAATTGCCCTTCAATCAAGGCCTCCTGGCTGTTGGCCGGATCCATCTGATAGGTTTTTTTATCTCCGGATTTTGGGGCGGAATCCAGGGCATCCCGGAAGGGATTGTAGAAGGCACTGGCGTATTTGGCCGTGTAGGACATAATCGAGACTTCCTTGTAGCCGTTTTCGTCTAGCAATTTACGAAGATAGCCCACCCGGCCGTCCATCATATCGGAGGGGCCGATGATGTCTGCCCCGGCTTTTGCCTGAGCCAGGGTCATTTTGCCCAGAATTTCCAGCGTCTCATCATTCAGGATTTTACCGTTTTCTACCAGGCCATCGTGACCGTCCGAATTGTAAGGGTCCATGGCCACATCGGTCATGATGCAGGCCTGGGGAAAGCTCTGCTTGATGGTTCGCAAGGCCTTTAAATAAAAGGTATCTTCCCGGTAACTTTCCGTAGCAAAGCGGTCCTTTTTGTCTTCCGGATAGGCTGGGAAAATATCAAAGGCATTGATCCCCAGCCTCAGGCAGGAGTCAATTTCCTCCAGCATCAGGTCCAGCGAATACCGGTAAATACCCGGCATGGATTTTACTTCTACTTTTTGGTTGATGCCATCGATCAGAAACAACGGAAAAATAAAATCGCTGACGGAGAGCCTGGTTTCTTCTACCAGAGAGCGAATGGCGGCAGATTTTCGGTTTCTTCGGGGTCTTCTAAGCATGGTGAATAGGGTTCTGGAAAGATGTATACTATAGGAGTAAACTGAAGGTGGGCTAATAGGGCTGGTTTTTCAATCAGGAAAATAATCCGGAAACCATCTCCAGATCTATGTCCCGGTAATCCCGGATGTAATGATCACAAGGGGGTAATTCCTCCTTGCTATGGGAAGAAAGCACTCCCACCACGCGCATGCCAGCGTTTCGGGCGGCGGATACACCGGAATGAGAATCCTCAAAGACCAGGCATCGGGCCGGGTCTACATTCAGGTTTCTGGAAGAACTGAGGTACACTTCCGGGTCGGGTTTGTGTTTTTTTACATTTTCGCTGGCCATAACCGACTCCATGCTGGGCCCGAAACCCAAATGCCCCATAATTAAATCCAGGTTGGCACGGGGGGCAGAGGTAGCGACTCCGGTTCGGTAGCCTTCTTTTTTTAATGACTGGAGAAACGGTAGAAATTCGGGTAGTGTCTCTACCTTATCGGCATAAATTTCCCGAAATAGACCTTCTTTCTCTTGCTCCAGTGCCGTGAACTCAGTCCCGACCACCTCTCTGCCCAGAAAATGAGCAAAGATGTATTTGTTACTTTTGCCGTACATGTGCCGGGCAAATTCTTCCTCGCTGGGATTCAAGCCCCGTTTGCCAAAAAACACGCGAAACGCCTCCGAGTGGAAAGGATTGGTATGACAGATCACACCGTCCATATCGAAAATGATGGCCTGCTCCTTCATTCTACTTCGGTTTTTTCAAATGCCAGAATGGTCTTTTCGATGATATCGCAGCAGCTGTGCAACTCTTCCATGCTCATAACCAGCGGAGGAGCAAAACGAATGATATTACCGTGTGTGGGTTTGGCCAGTAAGCCGTTGTCTTTTAAAGCAACACAAATGTCCCAGGCCGTGCTGCTGTCCGGGCTGTCATTGATTACGATGGCATTCAGCAAGCCCCAGCCTCGAACCAGACTTACCCAGGGAGATTTATTGGCAAGCAGTTCCATGCGCTCCCGGAATACCTTGCCCAGGGCCCGGGCGTTTTGGGACAGTTTTTCATCCCGTACCACTTCCAGGGCAGTAATGGCTATTTTGGCACCCAGGGGGTTGCCTCCAAAGGTAGACCCGTGTTGTCCAGGGTGAATGACCTCCATGATGGGATTATTGGCCAAAACGGCTGAAACCGGGAAAAATCCTCCGGAAAGTGCCTTGCCCAGGATCAATATATCCGGTTCCACATAGGTTTCCTGTTTTTCGCAGTGGCCCTCGCAGCTGCAATTACCGCAGACCGCCAGCAGGGATCCCGTTCTTCCGATGCCGGTTTGGATTTCATCCGCCAGCAATAAGGTCTGATGTTCCTGACACAGTTTTTTAGCCTGCATCATGTAGTCTTCATCCGGAGTGTTGACGCCCGCCTCGCCCTGTATGGGTTCGATCAGAAAGGCCACCGTCTCCGGATTTTCAGTCAGGGCTGCTTTCAAAGCAGTCAGATCATTATAGGGGATCCGTATAAACCCCGGGGTATAGGGGCCGAAGTTTTTCCGGGCATTTTCATCATTGGAAAAGGAAATGACGGTGGTGGTTCGGCCGTGGAAGTTGCCCTCGGCCACGATGATTTTTGCCTGCTGCTCGGGTACTCCTTTTTTCTCATAGCCCCATTTCCGGGCGATTTTGATGGCGGTCTCCACTGCTTCTACGCCGGTATTCATGGGCAACACCTTGTCGAAGCCGAAATATTCGGTAATGTATTTTTCATAGGGCCCCAGCACGTCATTGTGAAATGCCCTGGAAGTAAGGGTGAGGGTACCGGCCTGTGCGATAAGGGCCTCCTTTATCCGGGGATGGCAATGCCCCTGATTGACGGCCGAATAGGCCGAAAGAAAGTCAAAATATTTTTTTCCTTCCACGTCCCAAAGGTATACTCCTTCTCCTTTTGTAAGTACAACGGGCAAAGGATGGTAATTGTGGGCCCCGTGGATATGTTCTAATTGTATCGCTTCCTTGCTTGAACTGATCTCCTGCATCATGGATCTCCTGTTTAATTCTTTTAAATGGTGTTTCGGAGCAATTTCTTTCCGAAGGGGCAAATATAAGAAAAGGGATCCGGAAACCGGAGGCAAAACCAAAAAGTTGGTAGGCAGGGATTTATTTAATAATTATGTTACCTACTTTTGTTATTTAATGAAAACTTCCGATATTTGCAAACCCAATTGAAAAAGTAAAAACAACACGGATACATATATATCATGGCAAAAATTTGTGACATAACTGGAAAAAGGCCTCAGGTAGGAAATAACGTATCACACGCCAATAACAAAACCAAGCGTAGATTTTACCCCAACCTGCACAAGAAGAGCTTTTACATCCCGGAGGAAGATGCCTGGATTACGTTGAAAGTATCCTCTTCTGCTTTGAGGACCATCAATAAAAAAGGAATCAGTGCGGTATTGAAAGAGGCGCAGAAAAAAGGAGAAATCGTCATCAAATAAGGTGTCTACTTCCAACCACACTAAATCATAATACGCAATGGCTAAGAAAGGTAACAGAGTACAGGTAATCCTGGAATGTACGGAACACAAGCAAAGTGGTATGCCCGGTACTTCCCGGTACATCACCACCAAGAATAGAAAAAATACTACCGAGCGCTTGGAATTGAAAAAATTCAATCCCATTTTGAAAAAAGTGACGGTTCATAAAGAAATCAAGTAATCACTTCCTTCGGGATAAAACAGAAATATTATGGCTAAGAAAGTAGTAGCAACACTGAAAAAAGAAGGTGGTGTCTCGTATGCCAAAGTGATCAAAGCGGTTCGGTCCGAGAAGACCGGAGCCTATACCTTCAAGGAGGAAATGGTGCCCAGTCCTTTGGTTCAGGAGACCCTTAAAAAATAAGGATTATCCCGCCATTCACGCATTTATACATCCCTTTCGGTTCTTATCGAAAGGGATTTTTGCGTATATTCGGGTCATAGAAACGTACTTATGGGAATATTTGGTTTTTTTTCTAAAGAGGAAAAAGAGAGTCTGGACAAGGGGCTGGAGAAATCCAGCAAAAACCTTTTTTCAAAGCTGGGTAAAGCCATCGTGGGCAAGTCCAAAGTGGATGAGGACATACTGGATGAGCTGGAAGAGATCCTGATCACCTCCGATGTAGGTGTGGATACCACCATCAAGATCATCCGGCGCATTGAAGAGCGGGTGGCCCGAGACAAATACGTGAATACCGCCGAACTGGACCTGCTGTTACGGGAGGAGGTGTCCGGACTGTTGGAGGAGAACAATACCCAGGATTTGGGCGACTTTGACCTTCCGGAAGGCAAGAAGCCCTACGTCATCATGGTAGTAGGGGTCAACGGGGTGGGCAAGACGACTACGATCGGAAAATTGGCCCACCAATTCAAGCAGGCCGGAAAGTCAGTGGTGCTGGGAGCGGCGGATACCTTCCGTGCCGCTGCCGTGGACCAGCTTATCCTCTGGGGGGAACGGGTGGACGTGCCGGTTATCTCCCATGGCATGAACACCGACCCTGCTTCGGTAGCCTTTGACACGGTAAAAAAGGCCGTGGAAATGAAGGCAGATGTGGTGATTGTGGATACGGCGGGCCGGCTGCATACCAAGGTCAACCTGATGAACGAACTGACCAAGATCAAGCGGGTGATGCAAAAATTCATCCCCGAGGCACCCCACGAGATTTTGCTGGTGTTGGATGGCTCTACCGGTCAGAATGCCTTTATTCAGGCCAAGGAATTTACCAAAGCCACCGAGATCAGTGCCCTGGCCATCACCAAGCTGGACGGCACGGCCAAGGGAGGCGTGGTCATCGGCATTTCAGATCAATTCAAGATCCCGGTTAAGTATATTGGGGTAGGAGAGAAGATGACCGATTTGCAGGTCTTTGACCGAAGGGAATTTGTGGATTCGCTTTTTAAGAAAAATAGGTGATTTGATGATTTGGTGATGTGGTGATGTGATGATACGGTGCCTGAGCGAAGGCAGCGGACGAAGACGGACCCTCAACGGTTACAGGCATTGACCTTTGGGGTTTCCAATAACCCCGAAGGTCTTTTCCTGGACGTGAACGTTTAAAACCTTCGGGGTCTCGAAGACCCCAAAGGTTTCGGGCATTGACCTTTGGGGTTTCTTCAACCCCGAAGGTCTTTTCTGGAACGTGTACTGAAAGAAACCTTCGAGGTCTCAAAGACCCCAAAGGTTTCGGGCATTGACCTTTGGGGTTTCTTCAACCCCGAAGATCTTTTCTGGAACGTGTACGAAAGAAACCTTCGAGGTCTCGAAGACCTCAAAGGTTATGCGTATTGACCTTTGGGGTTTCTCCAACCCCGAAGGTCTTTCCTGGAACGTGTACGTTTGAAACCTTCGAGGTCTCAAAGACTTCAAAGGTTATAGATTTTGACCGTTGGGCTGGAAAAACCCGTATATTTCTTTCCGGGTTTCATAGAGAATGATTATTTTAACTCGCCTAAACGATATATTCACGATGGATGTTTTTGATGCTGAATGTGTGTATCATGTATACAGTAGGGCCATTGGAAATGAAAAGCTATTTCAAATAGAAGATAATTATGGCTACTTCCTGGAAAAATACGATCATTTTTTAGGTGAAAATGTGCAAACCTTGGCTTTTTGTCTTATTCCAAATCATTTTCACTTTCTGATAAAAATAAATAGGGGTGTCACCAACGATAAAATCGTCAAAGCTTTTTCTAATTTCCTGAATTCTTACAGCAAAAGTATAAACAAAGCATTCAAAAGAAACGGTGCATTATTTCAAAGAAAATTTAAGCGCAAAAAAATTGACAAGGAGGATTATTTAAGCAGAATTGTTATTTACATTCATCTCAATCCTATGAAACATAAACTGACCAAGGAACCTCTGGATTGGAAGTATTCTTCTTTTCGAAGTTATTTATCTAAAACAAAGTCCAAACTAAATCGGGAATTGGTTTTAGAGTGGTTTGGAGGGTTGGACGGGTTTAAACTTGCACATCAAACTAATACGGAATTTTATATTTCTGAGGAGTTTGCTTTGGAATGATTGTACAAATCTGCGGTGAAAACCTTCGGGGTCTCAAAGACCCCAAAGGTTTGACACATTGACCTTTGGGTTTCCCGAACCCCGTATTCTTTGCGGAGCGAGTACGAAAAAAACCTTCGAGGTCTCAAAGACCTCAAAGGTTTGACTACATTGACCTTTGGGGTTTCCTAAAACCCCGAAGGTCTGACTCGGAGCGTTCACGAAAAAAACTTTCGAGGTCCGAAAAGACCTCAAAAGTTATACCTATCCCTTTTATCATAAAGCAGCCCGGCTTCCTGCAGCGATTGGTAAACGCCGACTTTTTCCTGCTTATCCTCTTTAATAAAAGAGCTGATAAGCTTCCGGTGCAATCCGGTAGCCCTCAGCTTCCTCAGGGCGTGTCCATCCCGGAGCAGCATCAGGCTGGAATGGGGGTAGAATTCCGCCAATACATCGTAACAATACCTGGAAAGCAATCTGTCATGGACAGCACCCACGATCAGTACCTTGCCTTCAAACTGCCTGCCTTTGTCGTAATCCACTCCATGAACCGAAAAAGGAGCTTTTTCCAATGCTTTCCAGATGGGCTGGCTTTCCTGTTTCATCCATGCTGCCAACCTGGAAGGAGGCTGCTCGTAGGGCCTGTTTGCCAGTAAATCATAGCTGTGCTCAAACAGCCGTACTTTTACCGCCACATCATCGTCCCTATTTTCCCATAGGCCCGGCACCAAAAATCCCCACTGTAAAAAGGCATAGAAAGGAAAATCATCGGTATCACCCGTATCCGGACAAAGCCTTTCGGCATGTGCCTGCCATAAATAGGCGAACCAAAACCGGTTGGCCTGCGCTTCCGGGCAGGGGGCCGGGTCCCGGAAGTTCAGGTTTTTTTGAAGGTCAAAGAGTAGGGGGTTAAAAGAAATCAGGGAACTGACTTTTTCGGGATACAGGCTCAGGTAGTAGTGCAGGTAAGCAGCAGCACCGGAAAAGCCCACCAAATGCACCGGCTGATCTCCGGGCAAGGCTTTCCGGACCCTTTCCAGGTCCCGGGCATGCTGGTCCACGTTCAGTAGCTGGTAGGCTTTGGACCAGTCCGTTTCCCCGGTAGCCCGGAGGGTATTCAGGAGGACTTTGGACTGATGGCGACCTTTGATTTGTACCAGGTTAAATTCATTCGCCAGTTTCCGGAGCTCCATGCCTTGCTGAAAATAGTTGTCCAGGGGATCATCCAGTAGCAAAATGGTTTCTTTTTGTTCTTCGTAGGGTTGGGAAAGGGTATAGCTGATGGTTATTTGCTTGCCGCAGGGATCCCGGTGGTCCAGGGGCACGGATATAAACCTACTGGTATCAGAAGGCGACAGGATAAAACATGAGAATACACTTAGTATTTGTAGAAAGGCTATCAAAACAGCGTTTGATTTACGTTTACAATCGGAGGCCTAAAGAATTTCTCCTTAAACTCAGCTAGGAATGGGGTCCAGTAGTTGAAAATAGCTTGTTTAAAAATCTAATCCAATTATGAATATAGTCTATATCGTTAAATGATGTGAAATAGTGCCTTTTTTGTTAGTCGAACGAAGGTAAATCAAAAACAGCAATTCCAGGATCTTCATCTGTGGTGATACCATACAATTTGCCAGCCTGCTCATTTACGGCAAGGGCCCGGATGCTCGTATCCAGTTTTAATTCACATATAATAGTACCCAGTAGATCAAATACGTAGATTTCAGTCGCATATTCGCTGCCTTCACGTACTTTCCTGAATGTTCTGCCACAATAGAGGCCATAAATGTAATCATCGCTTACCTCTACGGCAGCATAAGCCATGGGTTCGTTGATGTCTACGATGACACCATTGGATTTACCGCCGGAAGTCGCTACTGTAAACTCAGGAATAAAATTATATGGACCATCTACCAGATATATTTGTTCCGATTTCTTATCTAAAATTTCCAGGCGGTCCCGGTATGCACTGGCATATGCGTAGGTTTGGTTACGTTGATTTCCCTGAAAATAGCCTAGGTGCAGATCGGCCATCATGTAATCAGTAAAATCTTTTCGAACCAAAATGTCTTTCCATTTGCCATAATTTTTAATTCGCTGCCCATCCAAACTAAACTCTACGAATCGAAAGGGATCGTTGACCATTCGGCACATCACCGTGCTATCGGAAGAAAACTTCATCGCCATTGCCATAAAAAAATCTCCCTCTTGTTTGATTTGATTGGAAGAAAGGGAGGTAGTGTCTTCCAGACTGAATTCGGAAAACCGCTTCTCCATGGCACTGTACACCCAAAATGTATTTTCATTTGAACCTGCATCCATTCCGGCAACATCCGAAAGTTCACCAGGACCAAATCCGATCACTCCTTTAGCACCCAGGTAATCCATTTTTTGGCTGTGAATAAGGTGAATGGGAGGGAATTCGTCATAGGTTCTTTTGCTCTCTCCTACAATCAACAGATCATTGTTTGTGAACAAGGTATATGGCATTTTCAATTCAGGATAATACTTTTTTTTACCCTGAAGGGAGATCGACTTTGGCAGCGTTTCGAAGGAAAAGGTTTTTTCGTTTTTGGCCCGCTCTGTAACTGGTGTGCAAGAAACAATTAGTATAGACACCGTAAATGGAATCGCTAGTAAAAATGATAAGCCTCGAAGATAGATCATTGTTTTTTGGGGTGGGTTTGGCTTTAAATTAATATAAATAATATAGAAAAATAACATCTGTTATTCAGGGCTTCTAAATTTCATTTACAATTTACTCATCTCCAAACGGAAAAATCCCATTTCATCATTCCCATTCTCATAAATCCAGATTTTCCCACCGTTCGCAAAATGTTTACCCGGCTTTTTGTTCATTTGGGGGGGCTTAAGTCGTTTAATAGTATCATCTTTTATCACTCCATTTTTTTAAGCACTAGTTTATATAACTTGAAATAATCTTTTTCAGTATTGGGGTCTTCCTTTCCTACCATCCATAGCTCGCCATTGCGGAGTAGCATTTCCTCAGCCACTAGTCCCTTTGGAACAAAATCGTTTAACCGATTACCCAATGAATCAAAAATGGCAATTCTATTTGGGTATTTTTCTTGCATGCGCTCTCTAAAAAACGTTGCCTCTTCTGGTGATTTATTCATTAAACCCTGTTCAATATCCACTCTATTAAATCCTGGAAAATAAGAAATAATATAATATCCATCGATAATATTAATGGCCTCTATTCTGCCGGTTCTATTACGTAAATGCATGAAGTTAGCAACGGAAGAGTAGTCATTTCCACCTTTAAAATAGCGATATTCCTCAAGATCAAGTGGAATTTTCTTTACCAAGGCGTAGGGGGCTACGCTTTTAAAAGCATAAATAACGGGTTCTATGCCAAACGCTACATATATTAGATCTTCTGAAACTGTGAAAATTGGTTTCCAGGAATGAGCAAAGAAATATTTTCCGTTTCGGAAGATACTGGTCTCTGGAATCTTAAGAAACGGTTCCCTCTCTCCTGTTTCAGGGTCAAGCCAAGAGAGCAAATATAAATCCTTATAATGATCACTATCACGTACGTTTACGCCGCGATAGTCCTGTTCCTCAAAAATATAACGATCCCCAATTTTTTCCATCCCAAACTGCATAGCAAGTTGTTTGAATATGGGAGGTTGAAAATCTTGGTGATCTACCTGAGATAAAAGCTTTCCTGAAAAATCATATCTTAAAAACCCATTGTATCCATAGGCGATAAATGAGCTGTCGCTTTCAATTTTGAGGGGAGAAATAAGGCCACCGTAGCTATCAGGAACATCCCCGGATTTTAAATAGGAATGTAAGATGTTCCCGTCAAAATCCGCTACCAGGATTTTTGCCAAGAACTCCTTTTGTTCCATAAAGACTACCGTTTCAGATAATGGGTCAACATCATGTACAATAGGAGTACCTAAATAGTAAATCTGTATGCTGTCCAACTTTTGAAGTGAAACGGTATTAACCGCTTTTTCGGATGCTGTATGTTCTTTTTTTTGACAGGAACTTAAAAATGTGAGTATGGTAAAAAGGAAGATCAAATTCTTCATATACATTTTAGCCATTGAATTTGGTATAATTTATTTTAGTTAACTCAAATTAACAAATAAATAAGTGGTAGTCAATCAAAAAATTTAATTTAAATTCGGGTTTTTATTTTATTATTGGCTCTTACTTACGTAGTGTCAGTAACCATGCTATTAAATAGTTGTAAAAAAGAGCAGCTTTATGAAATGATAAAGAGGTTTTTAGAAATTTGGAAAAAGTTCCCCTCTCCTTCAAAGGCCACCGCTCAAAAGGTGGCAAGAAGCCTACCCTGGTAGCATTCCACTTTTTACCCGGCCTTCTGTCATCCTAAAATTTTTCTAAATTTTCGGAAATGGGATCAGGATGTGTTCTGAATGGCCTTTTTTGTGAGGTGCGTTGGAACGAGTTCCTTTTTGATGCTGGTCCGTTTGGATTTGGATACCAGCTGACGAAGATCGTTTTGTATCGTTATTTCTCTTTTCTTTCCATGGATAGATTGGATTAAAACACAACTGACTAAACACCTTCTGTTTATTTTTTTAAAAGCAAGTGTCAATTCATCTTGCATACTTTTCAGGGGGCAGCAGCAGGAATGGCCGCTTCCATCCAGGCAATGAATGGTTTGCACATAATTATCTACCGAAAGATGGGTGGCCAACTGCAGATTAACTGGTTTAAACGCCAGTAGAGTTAGTGTTGACTTTCCTGAATAGATGGTTCGGGAACTGGATCATGCTGTTCAAAAATTGGAAATTATCCGGCAAAGTTTGATCAACGTTTTTATTTCTGATAAATAAAAGGAGCCCGTTAAATTTAATGGCAATCCTGATGAATTCAAAGGTGGTATGCGTGACCAAAAATTGATGTCCATCACCTAATCCTTCAAATTTACGGCACTAGAGAAAAAAACGTTAAGAAAATGAATTTCTTGGAATATTTAACGCAATTAATAGGGAAAACAATTATTCACTTAAATAATTTAAAACTACAGCAAAATGCTCTTTTTTGGTATCAAAAATACCGATAGCGCCACCAGGAAAGTAAAAACCAGGATATTGGTTTTCATTCGATTCCCTTTGAAAGGGGATAACCATGGACAGTTCCGTTTTCTTATTTTTTGGCTTTACCAGGTCAAAAATCAAAAAAATGGCCTTATATCTTCCAGGTATTACAATTTCTTTGTCCTCTAAATCTATTTTCGTCCAGCCATAATTTTCGAGTCTGCACAAAAGGGGTTTATTGTATAAATCCTGAAATTCGGCTACCTGATATATTTTTCCTTTTTTTAGATTTCGTACTTTATCAGACACCATTACCCGTAAGGTAAATTCAATATTTTTGTCACCATTTTCGGATAAATATAGGCTTAAACCGGAAAGTAACTTTGTCTCGTTACCTTTCATTTCGAAAAAGCTGGCATAGCGCATTATGCCAGCTTTTCGTTTTTCTCGCTTATTTCGAGATATTGAAATTGGGAGACTCCTGTTCCCTATAGTGTATGACTTCAAGCTATTGGATAACACGACAACTTCTTCCAAATCGAAATATTGAGTGTTTAGGTATAAGACAGTATCTTTTCTTAGGTCATTCCACGAAAAAGTGCCTTCCAAATAGCCTGTGGCTGAAATATTAAAAATCTCATTTTTTCCATACTGGGTCAGGTTAAGACTGAATTTTCCATTTTGATCCGAGGAAAACCAATCCTCGCTGTTTAGCACAGTAATTTTGGCAAAACTGACGGGATCTCCTTCGGTGGACATTAGCTGCCACGCCTGCTGTCCGTACAGACAGGGGCTTATAGACAGGAGGAACAAGAAGATTTTAAATTTCATAAATTGGGTATTTTATTAAACCTGTATTTTATCATCAACGGGTTTTCAATATCTATTGACTTTATCCATTCTAAATTTAAGCCAATTTCCATCAGCATTTCTTCATTATACTCATCAGGATAAAGTACGGTGAGGTTATATCCGGCTGAAACATTCAATGGTCTTAAAAAAAGATCGTCTGCGGTACTTATCTCACCAATTACAACTGCCTGATCTGCGTTTAAATCATAAAGGCCCAGTTTTACGTTTTCTGGATTACCTAAATAAAAATTAAAACTGATCAGGTTTTCATGCAAATTGAAGTTATGGACGGCAAAGGCATATTCGCGGGTTTGTAATAGTTCATGAAAATCATCCGCATCGTCAATTCCCCAATTTAAGCCAGGTATTTTAAACTCACCGAAGTCTATCCAGTAAACAGGTTGCATCTCCGATTTTCCTAACAAGTATACCATTTCCGAAAGAGGTTCTGTAAAATACCAAAAACCATTGTTATCAGATAAATTACCAATTTGAGTTGCCTCGATGAGCCCAGGTGGCTTCGGGAAGTTTTCAACTATTCTCAAATCCTTATCAAGGAATACTATACCCAAATACGAATCATCGGTATGCCAGTCATCAAAGACAGCTAAAGCTTGTTTCTGATTTTCTAAAAAAATTAAATCCATGATATAATAGTCCACATTTTTTGATTTTATATAATCAAATTCTGGAAAGCTGTACCAATTGGCTTTACCCAAATTTCGATCATAAACAATTAACTCCTCGTCCCAGACCAGATAGGAAAATAAAGAAAGGTATTCCTCAGGCCCCTCGCCTGCTTTTTGAAGGCTATTTACGAAATTTCCGGCAGAATCAAACAAATAGATGGCTTTAGAAAAATTTGGATCGTGCATCAACCAATATGGGTGAACATATCTTATTGATTCAATTTTTCCTAAAATAATCGAATCTGGCAAGGAAAGTTGTAGACCTTCAACTTCAGTGCTCAGTTCCAATAAATTGAAGTTTCTACTTGTAAATTCGGAAAAGTCTAATCGATCACCTTCTCTTATGTTCTTATCTGTTTCACAAGAAAATAAAAGTGTAATAACAAACATACCGTTAAGCCAATTATTTCTCACCGTCATTTGAACTGTATTTTATAAAATGCCACCATATTTGGTTAAACTTTTCATTTTCCTTTATAGGCCACCAGGGCCATTCCGGCTCCTCCTTATAGCGGCGGATATGACTGCTGATAAAATCAGTGTCCAGGGTGGAAAAAGCTTCAAAAAAGGCTCTCCAATCTCCCGAGAACGCCACATCGTCCTCAATGCACCAGTAGTAATCGTAATGCGGATGAGAAAGGTAAAATTTCAGCAAGGGGAAATGGTTGCTGCCCGGAACCAGGGAAAAGCCAAGGGGGAAATAGTTCAGGGAGGTTAATACCTCATCGGTAAAGGTAAAAGTATTCAGGCCATTTAGCTCAAGATCAGATCTTTCCTCTGATAAATGGTACAATACGATAGTATCCCCAATATCTTGAGTAGCTGTAAACAGATCCTGGTATTTTTGGATTAAAGGGAGTGAGGTTTTATTGGTGACGATTAAAAAAGATTGGGTTGGCGAAGTAATTTTGCCCATTGAGCTATCATTTTAGGTTAGGTAAATCAAAAACAGCAAGTCCAGGATTTTCATCTGTTGTGATACCGTATATTTTTTGGTTTTCTTCGTCCACAGTCAATCCTCTGATTGAAATATTCAATATAAATTTGGATTTAATAGTACCTTCCAGGTCAAATACATAAATATCATTGGCTATTTCACTGCTTTCACTTTTTTGTTTTTCTGTTTTACCAGAATATAGCCCAAAAATATAGTTTTTAGATATAGAAATATCATAATAGGCCGATGGTTCAGCTGCATCTACAATTAATTTACCAGATGAGCCGGATGAATTAACAATAGTAAATTCGGGAATGTAATTGAAGGGACCATCTGTAATGAAAATGCTCCCGCTTTCTTTGTTTAAAATTTCAATCCTATCTCTGTAAAAACCAGCGGATGCGTAAATATTATTTTGCTGATTTCCTTTAAACCGACCTAAATGTAAATCAGACATCATATAATTGGTTAGATCCTCCCTGACTAAATGATCTTGCCATTTTCCGTAATTTGCTAAGCGCCTTCCATCAATCGAAAATTCTACAAACTGATGGGGGTCATTTACCAAACGACACATTACCGTACTATCTGACGACCAAGCCATGGCCATGGCCATAAAGAGGTCTCCTTCTTGTTTAATTTGATTTTTTGATAAAGTTGTGGTATCATCTAGGGTAAATTCTGAAAAATATTTTGACATAGCGCTATAAACCCAGAAAGTATTTTCTTTTCCACCCAAATCAATCCCTGAAACGTCAGAAACTTCACCAGGTCCAAAGCCTCTTTTACCGAAGGGCCGCAAATATTTCATGTTTTTTGCATCTATGATATGTATCGGAGGATACTCTTCAGGTATCCTTCTGCTTTCGCCAATGATTAACTTATTGTTTTTTACGAAAATTTTTAGGGGGTTTTTTATATTTTCGAAAAAGTATTTGTTGCCAACCAGGTTCATTGTTCTAGGTATCGTTTTTTCCGTAAAGCTTTTTAAATTATCGGATTTCAATTTGTCTTCTGAACAATTTGTCAAGGGTAATAGTATAACGATTAATATTGCTACATTTATTAAAATCTGATTTGTATTTTTAGTTAAAGTCACAACAGTATTAATTTACTATTTACGATAGATTATTAGTGACAGACATCACCAGGAAAACGTCTTTCAACTGCTTTGTCCTCTGTCCATACTATTCCAGATTCATCCGTGCAATACGAATCACCTGGGCAACACATGTAGCCATACTCACATCCACCATCGGCCTCTGCATTAAATGAATTGAACAATCCAACACTCATGGCAACCACACCTGCTGCCAGGGTTGCTTTTTGTTATGTCATTTACTTTTTCATGCGATTTTTTTGTTTTATGGTTAAAAGATAAATAAATTAAACCATTTAAAAATTTATTTCAAATAGGAAAATTTGCATTTCCCGTGAACGGGTACCTTTTTCCCGTGAGTGGACACTTTTTTCCCGTAACCGGAATGATCGCTTGCCCTAAAGTAAAGGGAATCAGGGGATGATAGAGAAAGTGAGTAGGAGAAGAAGGGACTTAGAGACGAAAAGGGAGAACTGGTGATTTATGATTTAGGATTTATGATGTTCCCTAAAAAGCGTTGGCGGTTTGGTTATACATTCCTTTGCTCTTTCAATTTTTAGAACCACTCGAAATAACCGTAAATAATCGTGCTCGACCTCCTGGTCTGGTTTTTCCAGCATCCAAAGTTCCCCGATTCGGAGCAGCATGCTTTTGGTCTGACAGCTGAGGAGTTTGTGTGGTTTGGAGGATATCCGGGTGCCATTACGCTAAGAGAAGATGAAGAACGATGGAAAAGCTATGTCCGGGATGCACTTTTGGAAACGAGTATCTCCAAAGACATCCTTATGCTAACCCGGGTGGATAAACCTGCCCTGATGAAACGTTTGTTTGAATTGGGTTCGGCCTATTCCGGACAGATTTTGAGTTATACCAAAATCATGGGACAGCTAACCGAGGCAGGTAATACCACCACCTTGGCCAATTACCTGGAATTACTCCATGATGCCGGTCTGCTGGGGGGCATTGAAAAGTACAGTCCCAACATGATCCGTAAACGCGCTTCCAGTCCCAAATTTCAGGTTCACAATACAGCGATCCTATCCGTGATTTCCAGTGAAAGTCTTGACACCTTATTAAAAAACCATGAAGCCTGGGGAAGGTGGGTGGAATCTGCGGTAGGTGCTCACCTGATCAATCAGGCATTCAAAAACAAAAAGCTAACGATCTACTACTGGCGGGAAGGCAATGATGAGGTGGATTATGTGGTTGTGTACAACAATCGGGTGATTGCGCTCGAAGTGAAATCCGGGAAAACAGGAAAGCTATCCGACTTGGGGGCTTTTCACAAAAAATTCAAACCTGAAAAATCCCTGCTGATAGGGGAAGCTGGCATTCATTGGCAAGAATTTTTGCAAACGAATGTGTTGGATTTGTTTTAAATGGCAGACCTTGTGGCTTTCATTTATTGGTTTACCTGGGATAAAATTATTTTATAAATAGCAGAATATCAATCATTAAAGGTGTCATTTTATAATTTACTCAATATAATGAGTAAAATTACTCAACAGAAAGTCATAAGTTTCGCTGAAAACCTAAAAATGGCATTTCGGTTTGAGAAAAACACTTGGATGGAATTAATCCATTGATTGAATGTATTTACCAGGAAGATATTGATCCGGTACACCACCACAAAGTGCCTTTTATCCCAATGGGCGATCAGGGGAAGCTGTGCCTGTTTCAGCCGGTTAAAGTCATCTGTCTATGCTTTTTAGCTTGTTACTTCCCAATCTAATGGATAAAATCAAAAAACATAAGTGAATAATTGTATTTCCCGTGAACTGGCCTGTTTTTCCCGTGAACTGGCCTGTTTTTCCCGTGAACGGGCAGTATATTTTTTTCTATATCGGATGCGGGGTTGGTCAAACATATTTGGCCCCGTCAGGGCTAGGGTTCCCGTTTCGGGTTTAGACACAGGGCTGCACCCTGTGTTTGGGTATTGCGCACATTCAGTGCTTGGGATTCCGTTCGTTTTCCAGTCATCCACGCCCTGAAATGGGGAGAAACCTCAGCTTGCATTAAAATAATTAAAGATATAATTCAAATAGGGGTAATTATCTTCCCCGTAAATGGGCGGTTTTATGCCGTTAAAGAAATGATTGTCCGGAATGGTGTGATGATTCGATGATGTGATGGTTTGATGATTATCTTAACTTAACAATTCCAATTTCGGGATTTTCTTCCTCAGTGGATGGGTCGCTAAATGCTTTCTTTTTGGTATAATAAAAGAGATCCGCATCCAAATCCAACGGTCTCAAAAACACAGGATCGCCATCAGCATCGGTCAATCCCTTGCTAAGGTTGTATCCTATTTTGTTTTTCTTGTCATACAGAAACATGAATTGTTCCCAATCTTGGGCATATTCTAAAATATAATATGAAGAACTGTTCATCACGTTATACAACAAAAGCGTTTGGTACCCCTGCTCATTCAGGGATTGGGCTCGTTCAAAATGGAACTTAATAGCTGGTTTTATCATCCCATCTGATAACTGGTACAAAGTGTCCCGGAGCGTATTTTCCGGTGTAAGAACCGGCATGAACAAAAATATTCCTTCTCCAGTAGCTGACAACCAATGCCTAAACCAATAGCCCCCTATTTGTATTTTGTCCAAAATCACCCTCCTAAAGGGAATGGTATCTGAAATCTCGAAAGTATTACCCAGCTTGTAGAGGTTGGTCTGATTAGCAGTTTTATTCCCAACCTTTATCCCTATCTCCTCAGAAACTATCCATAGGTCTCCATCCAAAACTTTCAAATACCCTATAGGATAGCCCAATTTTCTTTCTTCGACAAGCCCTAAGTCAGCTCCAAAAACCAAAAGCTTATTGTATGATGAAATATAGATTAGACCTGAAGCAGAATCGATATCCATAGAAGTAACCAATTTATACTCTCCTGGACCCTCGCCTTCCTCACCCAAAAATTGAATAAAATTTCCTTCCAAATCAAAAATTGAAACCCTTTTTTTATCAGAGACAAATAACCTGTCTTTATATAATTTAACATCAACAATATTTCCAAGAAAAACGCCATCTTTTGTCTCTAATTTTATCTTCTTATCTGTGATGGCTAGTTCAGAAAGGAGAACAGGTTCATCTATTTTATTTGGGACATGTATCGATGTAAGTTCCGTTTTTGGGGTTTTACTACAACCAAATATCAAAAAAGGGGAAGCAACGAATAATAGAAAAACACGAATAGAATTTTTACCTAACATAGCGTTGTAAAGTTTTAAATAATGGAGGATCTGCTGATCCTCCATTTCATTAGTCAATAGTTCGCAACACAAATTGTACTGTTAATCTTGTCCGCTACAATGGCCATTTACCTCACAAATTTTGGTTGGATCCCCGGAGCAATCCCAAAGGGAAAAAGGTTCACCACCATCACGGGTGCATACCCATTGGCAGTTCGTACTACCTCCAGATCCCCAATAAATGGTCCCCATCTGACTTCGTTGTAGCACATCCGCTGCCGCCAGCTTTAATTTTTCCAAATTCAACTTTTTCATTTTTCTTTTGATTAATGAATTGTATTGTTTTCCCGGACCAGCTTGGGATTTGTGCCCATTCATCGCGAAAGAATTCGTTTATATACCTACTGGTAGGTATTTATTTCCTTGAGGTCTGCACTGGATATACCGCTGGTATAGCGAATTTTCAGCCATTCGAGGAGCCTATCGGAGCTGTGGAAACAATTATTCATGCGGTTCAAACAGTTTAATAGTATGTAGATTACCAGAAAAGTAGGAATCTATATATGTTTTTGGTTTTATTACTGCCCAATCTAATGGATAAAATCAAAAAATATAAGTGAATAATTGTATTTCCCGTGAATTGGCCTGTTTTTCCCGTGAACGGGCGGCATATTCTTTTGTGTAGATGTGTGGTCTGCCAAACATATTTCACCCTTACAGGACTGGGGTTTAGGTTTCGGCTTTAGACACAGGGCTGCACCCTGTGCTTTGGTATTAAGCACCTTCAGTGCTTGGGATTCGGTTCGGTTTTCATTCATCCAAGCCCTGAATGGGCGGGATACCTCAGCGATGGGTGTAGCCCATCGACATGAGAATCCCCGATTGCTCTGAGCCCTGTATGGGCGGCATATTTTTTTCTATGGATTGATGTGGGCTACACCCTGTGTTTGGGTATTACGCACCTTCAGTGCTTGGGTTTGAATAACTGGATAGCAAATGCTGTCTTTCGTTTCTTTGATACGCAGGTATGGCAAAAAAATAACATATTGTTCCAATACAAGCGCTTGAGGGATCTTGGAGGATATTGTAATCAGGACATAACACAATGTTCTTTTTGATTCACCCTATAATAGGCTAGTTGTTATTCTACTGTAGTCCGAAATACTGGCTCCGTATATGATACTGTTTTAGTATTCTTTTTTGTGCCTGGGAATCCCAAGCCAGAGACCAAACTATAATCCTCCAAAAACATGATCCAGCTCCAGCTCAAATCCAGGCAGGGCTTCAGAAATTACCCTGTCACCCAAGGTGAATAAACGGGAGGCGCGGTATTTCCGCTTATCCAGGGTATAAATAAGAAGCGTTCGCTCATCCGGATGGATGACCCAGTATTCTTTCACTCCCGAATCCTCATAAACGTCGTATTTCAACTTCAAGTCTTTTCGATTGTTACCGGGAGAAAGTATTTCTATGATCAAGTCTGGTGCACCAAGACAGCCACGTTCGTCTATCTTCCCTGCATCACATACGACACATAAGTCCGGTTGGACCACCGTATCGATATCTTCATTCTTTTTAGAAGCCACCGGCAGTCGTACATCGAAAGCTGCTGAGAATACTTCACAAGGCTTACCCTTTAGAAAATCGTACAGCGAGTAGAAAATTTTTCCGGAAATCCGTTGGTGTATCACTCGTGGTGCGGCTGCCTGTCGAAACACCTTTCCACGGATCAGTTCTACCATTTCATCTATCTCCCAGGTAAGATAATCCGCATACGTATAGGAGCCGTATGCAAAGTCAGGTTCTTTGGCTATGTTTTTTTCAGGTTGCGTTTCCATAGGGCTTACAAAACACTTGAATGATTTATAAAAATAATAAAAACCAATCAATTCCGCGAGAAATACCTATCGGTAATGAAAACATGGACTGAATGCCTGGAGTTCGATACAAAACCCCAAAAGGCTGCCAGGGTACTTTGCTGCCCAAGCCAATATCATCTGACGAAACCTAAAAAACCCTTTTCCTACCCGTCCTATCAAATTGCCGTAAAAGAAACACAGAATATCCCTATTTTTGTCAGCTTCCAAAGAGTTTCCGGCCCTTTAACCCTAACCACCACCTTGGCTACCGCAAACGAGTACAATCCGGCATACGAAAAGTCAAAACTCCGATTGTAAAATTACGGAAACCATTGATCTTAAACGGGGTAAGTCTTTTTGGATAATTTCCCTTACGGCTGTCATTTTGATGTTGAAATATTCATGGGCTATCAAATTTCTAAAGGACTTAACCTTATACCATGGATAGTCATATTTAACTAATTTTTCGTTTTCCACGTAGTCGATTGACTCCCCGATAATAATAAATTGCATCAATACAGCATCCTGAACAAGCCCGTTTTTGCAGAAAGCAATCCGATCCAACCCTTCTACATATCGGTCGATGGTAATTATGGCTTTAAGGATTTGCGCTAATCTCCTCTGGCTATCCCAATGCTTCTCTTTCATATATCAATTTTAGGTCCTTTTTTACCTGCTCAAAAATATAAGGTTTAAATGAATCGATAAATCCTATATCCACCTTGCGGTCGATGGTTTTTTCCAAGGCATATTGGATATCCACCAGATCAAAATAGGAGAAAGTGGGATCAGCTTGAACCGCAATGTCCACATCGCTTTTCGGCCCATCTTCTTGCCTGGCAAATGATCCATATATCCAGGCCTTTTTTACCTGCTTGAATTTGCTGATTCCATTTTGTATTTTTCTCAGGATCCGATCCCTGTCAATTTTCTGAAATGCGGCATAAGCTGCCCTTTCTTCAGCCATTTGCAATGCTTCCAAAGCGAGCTCTTCATCACCAAGCTCATACGTTATTTTGTCTGCTAACCAGGCCAGCAATAAATCTTTTTCGGAAATTTGAAAATAAGCAGCCAGTCTGACTACCAGCTCCCGCTTTGGTCTTCGGAGTCCGCGTTCGATCTTACTCAAAATAGCCTGGTCAATACCGAGATGATCAGCCACCGTCCGAAGTGGAAGTTCCCTTTCATTCCTTAATTCCCTGATGGTTTCTCCTAGACTACGCATACAATTTTTGGATTTTGGATACTTAAAATTTGACAAAATTTGTCAAAAAATCAAAGAGTGATTTGAAAAAAACAAAGGTTCCTAGTAATTATCTGCATTTTATTGGTAAATCGTGCTGTTCGGAATTTGCAATTCCGAACCCGGATTAGCAGGATTTATAATCCTGATTACGTGATTTCAAACGATTACATGGTTTTATGAAAAAATAACTAAATTTCATTTACGTTTGGCGATTTCAAATGGCCTTTTGGAATATGGTTTTCCAAAATGTATTGTCGTAAATATCTGGGAGAAATTGCAAATTTCACCCAGCACAAATTGATCATCTGATTATATGATGGTACAATGGTTTGCTGAATGATTGGCTGATAAATTGATTTGCTAATGTGCAAATGGTTCGATTTCGGATTTGTCCTAATTTTTTTCCCTAATCATTTTCAAAAATGCCACCAATCCTATTACTTCAATACCGCCTTTCATAGGGAATTGGTCGGAACCGGAATAAATCACAAGCTTTCTTGTGGCTTGGATGTCTTCACAAGCATGGTAAAATCCTGAACTCAAGGTTGGGGAAACCGATTTTTTTATTTCTATCGCCCAAACCTCCCGGGCAGGTCCTTCCAAAACCAAGTCTATTTCACTTTGATTGCTTGATTTATAATAGCTGCTGACCCAATCGGGGGTCAGGAGCTTACTGATATTTTCTATAACAAACCCTTCCCAGCTAGCGCCAACCAAGGGGTATCCCATCAATTGTTCGAAACTGGGGATCGTTAATAGACTGTGTAACAAACCCGTATCCCGAATATAAATCTTCGGGGACTTGACCAATCTTTTTCTGGTATTCCCAGACCAGGGTTGCAACTGCCTCACCATAAAGAAATCCTGAAGAATGTCCAAATAAGTCCGAATGGTGGTGTGACTGACTTCCAGACTTTTAGCTATTTCGCTAAGCACGGCTTGTTGGCCATGGTAATGCGCCAGCATGGACCAAAATCGTTTCATGCGGGTAGCTGAAACCTGGGCTCCAAATAAGGGTATGTCCCGTTCTACGTAGGTAGTGATAAAATCGTATCTCCAATCCCAACTGTCACTATCCGTTTCGGCCAGATAGCTATCTGGAAACCCTCCTCTAAACCAGAGTTTCTCATAGTTGAATTCCGAAGGATCATTATTACTTAAATTCAGTAGGTTTTTTTAAATTAACCAGAAAGTATGTAATTTGAAAATAAAACTTTCAAATTACATAAAATTAAACAGTAAACCTTAATCACCTCTTTTCCTACTCAAAGCAATTCCAATGACAAAAAATCAGGTCTGAACAATCCAAAACCCTCCCGACCCTTTAGCCCTGAGAGTGTTGGATTCCATTGAAAATTACCTTGATATTTTTAAATAATCTTAAATCTTCGCTATTTTTAGTAGTAAAAATAACGGGATGCCGCCACTTAAAATGAAAACATACAAAGCCAAAAAAGGACCCCTGATGCAGGGTATTCTGCTCGCCATGTTGGTATTGCCACTGGCATACGGGTTTTTGGGTACCAAACCGTGGAAGGAAAAGTTGCGAAGGATCATCCCCCTGACCGCTCCGGCCCTATTTATTATCTGGCCCTATGTTGCCACCCGGTATCAGATCCGGGGTCATAGCTTTAACTACAAGTCAGGCTATATCAAGGGAGAAATTGACATAGGTAGCATCCGGACCATTCTTAAAGGCAAAACCCGCTGGGTGGGAGTGAAGCCTGCACTGGCTACCGGAGGCTTGATTGTAAAATACAACCGGTACGACGATGTGTACATTGCCCCGGAAGACAGTGATGCCCTGATTGCCGACCTGCTCACCATCAACCCCAGCATTCAGGTGATCCCACCCGGGAAAGATCCCTAAGGGGCATAAAAAAGTGTTGAGCATATCGAAATCCAGGAACGTACTTGCAAATTTTGAAAAAGTTAAATCCCCCTTTCAAAGGGGGCAGGGGGATTTACGTACGAAAATCGTATCAAAATCGTAAAATGCATAGATGGGATGGGTACAAAAAAATCCCCCTGCGCCCTCCGCCGCGGAGGGATTTTAGTTACACTACCCGAAAGCGCTAGCGGTCCACTAGTGCATGTAAATCTAATGGACAGTTAACCAACTAAAGCTGAATAAATGCCATTTAAACGGACTGAAAAAAATTCCCCTAACAGCAGCAAGTAGGAAGCTTTGCTTTGTTTTTTTAAACCAATAGTTTTACTTTTAACCATGTCGAATCTTCGCCTAATAACACTACTAGCAACTTGCCTGCTTTCCTGCTCCCGCTCCCAAAAGGAAACTTCCGGTGCTGGCAGCTATTCCCTTCAATTGGTGGACTCCGTTCGCATCGATTATATGGGTAGCCTGGAACTAAAGGATTACGATCCGGAAACCAACCGCTACCTGGCCTATAACCAACAAAAAAGGGAAGTCTTGATTTTTGATGCCTCAGGAGCTATCCAACATACGTTTATCCTGCAAGACGACGGCCCGGAGGCCATCAGCGGCTATGGGCTGAACCCCACCTTCTCGGCAGGAAACATCTGTATCTTTGGTGATAAAATCTATACCCTGAGCCGAGAGGGAAAGCTGCTGAACCGGACGGAGATACCCTATCCCTATTTCTGGATCGTGGGGGGCGCACATATAGCAGCCTCTTCGCTGGGGGATAAGTTGCTGTACCATAAACCTGAATCGGCGGAAGAGGGGCAGGACCGGCAGGCAGCCTACCAACGCATGCTGGACGGAGGGCCCATGATGGAGGTATTGGATACCCTAAGCGGTGATCATTACCCTACCATGCATTTCCCGGAAACGGATGCCTTTGAAGCGGGGCTCTTTTACGGGTATCCGACGCCACTTATTCAAAATAGCGGCTCCCAATGGTATCTTTCGGTCAATAATGCCCTGGAGTTTCATGTTTATAGCGAAGAGGAACAACAGTTGCTTTTTGAGCAGACGGTAAAAATTCCGGCGAAGAACGCCTTCCCGGACCAGCCCGTGCCATTGGAGCAGATGGATACTTTTTTCGAAAAAAATGGGCTTGTCTACCGTATCCCCCAGATCCACCGGTTTTTACCACTGAAGGATCATTTTATTGCCTTTTACAGCAAGGGTGTTTCTCCCGAATCGAAAGCCGCCTACGATGTGTCGGATCCCGCACAGCGGCGGGAATTGGTGTACTCCTTTCCCATGGAATTTGCCGTTTTTGATTCGGGGTTTGGTCTGCGCGAAACGGACCTGCCCATTCCGAAAAGCATGGTTCCTTTTGAGGCCATGGTGGACAAGGAAGGGCAAATCGTGGCACTTAAAGACCAGGAACAGGCAGGCGTGGAAGAGGATTTTCATACCTTGTATCAATACAGCTTGGATTTTGGTGAAGAGTAACTAGTTTGCGTCAAAATTTGTACCTTTATTAAGTAAAACGTTACCAGAATGAAGACCAGGGACCTAATAAAAGAAATCCAGAAATTGCCTGTCAGCGAGCAGTTTTATATCATAGAGCGATCCATGCAACTGATTCGAAAACAGCAGGACGAAAGTCAGATGAAAAAAGCCGTTGATTTATTGTACGAAGACTATGTGGCAGACGAAGAGTTGACTGCATTTACTGACCTTGATTTTGAGAATTTTTATGAACCAAGGTGAAATATGGTTACTAAACCTTGACCCAACTATTGGGGCTGAGATAAAAAAGACAAGGCCGGCTATAATTGTGAATGACGATACATTGGGAAAATTACCATTGAGAATCATTGTTCCGGTTACCGACTGGAAAGATAGGTACCAAATAGCCCCTTGGATGATAAAATTAATACCAGACAGCGAAAATGGATTAACAAAAGTGTCTGCAGCCGATACTTTTCAAATCCGCTCAGTTTCCGAGGAGAGATTTGTAAAAAAGGTAGGGCTTGTTTCGGAAAGCATCGGGGAACAAATCAGGGTTGGCTTATCAAAAGTCTTATCTATTGACATCGATTAAATATCCGACATGGATCAAACTTTATTGTCATTCGGAGAAATAGAAACTACAATCAATTTAAAAAATGCGCCAGGTCCGAAAAATTTAACGTTTTTTAGGTAGGGATACCATTTCCTTTTGTGGAACTTGGACACATGAAAAAATGGCTATGTTTCTCCTTTTCAGCTTTGATCCTTTATGGGTGTAGCAATAACGGTAAAAAAAGCGAGGATGATTTTGCTTATCAATTGATGGTAACCGATTCCATTCAGGTGGATTATCAGGGGAATCTGTTTCTTTATGACTACGACCATTCAAGCGACCAGTTTCTTGGGATGGACAATGGCACTGATGATATAATTATTTGATGATCCGGTGGTTTAATGAGCTGATGGCACATGCTGTTCGGAATTTGCAATTCCGAACCCAGATTAACAGGATTTGTAATCCTGCTTACGTGATTTCAAACGATTTCATGGTTTTATGAAGAAATAACCAAATTTCATTTACGCTTGGCCACTGCAAATGGCCTTTTAATATATGGTTTTCCAAAACGCATTTTCGTAGCTATCAGGGAGAAATTGCAAATTTCACCCTGCACAAATTGGTGGTTTGATTATATGACTCGTCCTAAAAAAAGTTTACAGAATATTGTTTAAATACTGCTATAGGTTTACAGTTTTATTTAGACCTGCAATGCGTTTAAATGTGTACGGTTTTTACTGTAATAATTGTTAACCTTTTCAGTTAAAATCGATGATCCTAATTTTTGTGCTCCGGGTTTTCAAATAGATCAGAAAGGTTTAATTTGAAACCTGAAATTACCTGGGAATCGATCGTACCTCCATGAGTAAGTAAACGGGTAGGTTGATAGGCGCCAATAATTAACCGGAAGACCAAGGAGGTCTGTTCATCGGGGAAAATGATCCGGTATTCGTTAACCCCACGCTCTTCGTAAATGCCGTATTTTTGCTTGAGTTCTTTTTGGTTATTGTATCAAGCAAAAATAGCCTTAATTGCTGGTTTTAACCAACCATTTTGCCTCTGTAAATGATAAAAAGGCACGTCCAAAGGGCATCACAATTGAACTCGCTAATTGCGATACTTTCGTTACGCATTCAAAATTTAAGTTTAAATCGCTTACGTTTCCGCTTCGATTCAGATCGCTTCGCGGTGCTCGCGATGACGACGTACGCTTTACTATGAGTAACCAGTGGATTTTTAATAGAGACAAATTATTAGGGTTTAAGCTACTGAATGACAAAATAGTTGGTACTTTAGTCGTAATAAGTCAAAACCCGTGATGACCAAAACTCCTGCTGTAGGATAACCTTCTAATTTGCTGCTGCCTATTCCTTTTTTATTAATGAAAATAGAAATTAAATACCTAACTTAATAGCCTATGAAGCGATTGGTATTTTTACCGCTCTTACTCATCTTTGGTTTACACAACCTTTTAGTTGCCAGAGAGCAGCAGGGCCGTTTGACATTGAATGATACGTTGGAAGTAAACTACTCATTGATTCATCGGGAAGAATTCAATGACCTGGACCATTGGAAAGCCGAGCAACAACCCGGAGGAACGGTTGTTTTAAACGGGGGTAGATTGGAAATCGAAGACAAGGCAGGTTGTACCGTCTGGTTCGATAAGCAGTTGCATCAACCTGTTATGATCGAGTTTACCGCTACTGTGATTGATGAAGGAGGGCCGCAGGACCGGGTGTCAGACTTAAACTGTTTTTGGTTGGCTACCGATCCCTGGCACACGAATTTTTTTGGGGATGCGCATCCACATAGAGCGGGTAAATTTAGTCAGTATGATAGCTTAAAGCTCTATTACGTGGGGCTCGGCGGTCATAATAACACCAAGACGAGGTTTCGCAGGTATTCGGGAGATGGGCAAAAGCCGCTACTCCCGGCACACGATCTTTCAGATGAAGCATACCTGATCGTCCCGAATGTCCCTAACCGGATACGCATTATCGTGTTTACTACTACGATCCAATACTGGAGAAATGAACAACTGATTTTTAATGTATACGATGCGTCACCGTATGATTCCGGCTATTTTGCCTTTCGAACGGTGAATAATCACCTTTTTATTGATGATTTTAACGTGTATGAGCTTTCAAAAATGGATGTTCCTTAGAACCATAAAAGAAAAAACGAAGTGGATAGTACTAACACTTTGAAATAAAGATCGAAAACAATCATTTATATAGTGCAAAAATGAAAGAATACATCACTGGGGCCTTCCTACTATTTGGCGTTTTCCTGATTTCCTGCACAGAAAAGCAACAGGAAGGGGAAGCCAGGCAACCCAATATCCTCTTTATCGCCGTGGACGATTTGCGGCCGGAGCTCAATTTTTATGGGGCAGATCACATTCAGTCCCCTCATCTGGATAAACTGGCCAGCCAAAGTCTCATATTCAACCGGGCCTTTTGCAATGTGCCGGTTTGCGGGGCATCCCGCGCCAGCTTGCTGACGGGAGCCAGGCCTACACGCAACCGATTTATTGACTACAAAACCTTAAAGGATGCAGACTATCCGGAGGCAGAATCCCTGCCCATGCATTTTAAAAACAACGGGTACACCACCGTTTCCAATGGGAAAGTGTATCACCACGCCAAGGACGATTCCCTGGCCTGGGATGAGATTTGGCATCCGGATGTAAGGTATAACTACGCCACCGAGGAATATAGGGAAATACGTGCAAATACCTTTCGCGGCATGCCCATGGAAAATGCCGATGTGCCCGATTCTGCTTACAGAGACGGTAAGTTGGCGTTAAAAGCCATAGCTGACCTGAACAAACTCAAGGAGGGAAACCAACCGTTCTTTCTGGCACTGGGTTTTTACAAGCCGCACCTGCCTTTTGCCGCTCCCAAAAAATACTGGGACCAATATCGCCGGGAGGAAATCGAGCTTCCTGAAAATTACCGGCAACCGGAAACCACCCCCCGCAAGGCCTATCACAATTACGGGGAACTCAGAAATTACGAAACCATACCCGAGGAAGGTCATTTGCCGGAGGAACAGGCAAAGGAGCTGATACACGGCTATTATGCCTGCGTCAGCTATACCGATGCCCAGATCGGCCTGGTCCTGGACGAATTGGAGCGACTGGGCCTGGCAGAAAACACCATCGTGGTCCTCTGGGGGGATCATGGCTGGAATCTGGGAGACCACAAGCTTTGGTGCAAGCACGCCAACTTCAACTCCTCCCTCCGGGTCCCCATGCTCGTCAAAGTCCCGGGAAAAACCAATGGACAGCACACCCATTTTATCACCGAGACGATCGACCTGTACCCCAGCCTTTGTGAGCTGGCAGGTATCGAAAAGCCGGATCACCTGGAAGGAGACAGTTTTGTTTCGCTGATGGAAATCGGGACACGGGAAAAAGACCATGCCGTTTCAAAATTCCATGATGGCGTAACCCTGGTGAAGGGATCATTTCAGTATACCGAATGGACCGATGATCAGGGTAAAGCCTATGAAAGGATGCTCTTCGATCATAATACCGACCCCTTGGAACTGGATAACCTGGCCGAAAAGGAGAAATACCAATCCAAAGTGGATGAATTATCAAAGGAATTGAGAGAGCGATGGGGCAAGGATTTTCTAAGCAAAGGTAAGTAATAAAGCAAATGAAGATAAAGCAATATTTCATTCGGGCAGCGTTGATTTCAGGGGTTTTCGCTTTGCAGTTTTGTGTGGAAAACAAACCTGAAGGAAGCGATCAGGATCAGGACAATCCAAAGGAAAAAAGCTGGGAAATTCTGGAATGCGAGGGCAGCCCAAACGCCAGACATGAGAACAGCTTTGTGGAAGTAAGCGACAAATTTTATTTATTGGGAGGAAGGGGTATCAAGCCCGTAAATATCTTCGATCCGGCAAGCAGCACCTGGACTTCCGGGGCTGAGCCACCAGTAGAAGTGCATCATTTCCAGGCAGTGGCCTATGCCGGTAAGATTTATATTATCGGAGCCATGACAGGACCTTATCCCCGTGAAAACCCCCTGGAAAATATCCTGATTTATGATCCGGCCAATGATACCTGGGAAATGGGAGATCCTATTCCGGAAGAAAGGCGCAGGGGATCTGCAGGAGTGGTCGTAGATGGTGACAAGGCCATCATTCTGAGTGGGATCATTGATGGTCATTGGGCCGGGCATGTGGCCTGGACAGACCAGTATGACTTTAAGACGGGCGAATGGACCGTACTGGCAGATGCTCCCCGGCCCAGAGACCACTTCCATGCAACAGTAAATGAGGGGAAGATTTATGCTGCAGGCGGTAGGAATTCCTCTGCCAAAACCAATCAATCCTTTGAATTGACCATCCCCGAGGTAGATGTTTATGACATGGCCGAAAATTCCTGGAGTTCCCTGCCTGAGGAACAGCCTTTGCCTACCGAAAGGGCAGGTACTTCAAGTGCCTTTTTGGGGCAGCAGCTCATTATTATCGGAGGAGAGAGTGGCAACCAGGAAGTGGCACATAGCGAAGTAGAAGCTTACCATACCGGTACCAAAACCTGGAAAAGCCTTGATCCATTGGTCAGGGGACGACACGGTTCTCAGGCCATAGTTTACCAGGATGCCATCTATATCGCTGCAGGCAGTGGCAACCGGGGTGGAAGCCCGGAGTTGGACACCATTGAGCGGTATGGGGAAGAGTAAATTTTCTAATAATTGCCAGCCCTCACCAATATCCCTATTTATTAATGGTAAATTTAGAAAAAAGGAGTACTTTTAGTATTTCTTTTTCTTAACATTGATAGAAAAATAACCTGTTACATGCTTAAATCGATTTCTACCATCCTTGTATGGATGGCTTTCACCCCCTTTATTTGTCAGGCCCAATCCACCAACCAACCGAACCAAAAACCCAACATTATCTTTATCCTGACCGATGACCAGCGCTGGGATGCCCTGGGGCATGCCGGGAACGAGCTGATTCATACTCCGGAAATGGACCGCCTGGCGGAAGAAGGCGCTTACTTTAAAAATGCCCTGGTCACCACGCCCATTTGTGCGGCCAGCCGAGCCACCATTTTCACCGGACTGTATGAACGAACTCATGCCTACACTTTTCAGACCGGTCCCATCAAAGCCGAATACATGGAAACGTCCTATCCCAAACTGCTGAAGAAAGCAGGTTATAGGGTGGGATTCTACGGCAAATATGGGGTCAACCACAAGGACCTTGCCGGGCAATTCGATGTATACGACTCCTATGACAGAAACGGGCAATTTAAAGATCGAAGGGGCTATTTTTATAAAACAATCGGAAGCGATACCGTCCACCTGACGCGCTACACCGGACAGCAGGCCCTGGACTTTATCGACCAGGCGAAGCCCGATGAACCGTTTTGTCTTTCCCTGTCCTTCAGTGCCCCTCATGCCCACGACCCGGCCGAAGACCAGTATTTTTGGCAGCAGGAAGTGGACCCGCTGTTGCAGGGCATTACCGTTCCGGATGCTGACCTATCCGAGGACCGCTACTTTGAAGCCCAGCCAGAGATCGTCAAGTCCGGCTTTAACCGTCTGCGCTGGACCTGGCGCTACGATACCCCCGAAAAATACCAGCACAGTGTAAAAGGCTATTACCGCATGCTGTCGGGCATAGACCTGGAAATCGCCAAAATCAGGCAACAACTCAAGGCCAAAGGTTTGGACCAGAATACGGTCATTATCCTGATGGGAGATAATGGGTACTTTCTCGGAGAAAGGCAATTGGCCGGCAAATGGCTGATGTATGACAATTCTATCCGGGTGCCATTAATGGTCTACGATCCCAGGCTTACCAATCACGTGGATTCAGAAGAGATGGCAGCCAATGTGGATGTACCCGCCACCATTTTGGATTTGGCTGGGGTCCAGGTACCTGAAGCCTACCAGGGCAAGAGCCTGATGCCGGTGGTGAAGGGAGAGCGGCTCAATAGGGATACCGTATTGATCGAGCACCTTTGGGATTTTGAAAATATCCCGCCAAGTGAAGGCCTGCGCACGGCAGAATGGAAGTATTTTCGCTATATCAATGACAAATCCATTGAAGAATTGTACCACCTTAAGGACGATCCAAAAGAAACCCATAACCTGGCTAAAGATCCGCAGCATGCTACCAGGCTAGCAGCTTTTCGAAAAAAGCTGGACAGCATGGGTGAAGCACTCTCTGATGCAAGCACCGCTGCCCCTGAAAATCTTCATGTAGAAATGATCCGTAATCCTTCAGGGTTGACATTGAAGGATACCAGACCTGAATTTGGCTGGCAGGTGCCGGAAGGCCTGGTTTTTCAGTCCGCCTATCAGATCCTGGTGAGCAGCTCAGAAGAAAAAATCAACCAGAATATGGGAGATGTCTGGGACAGTGGCAAAGTACAAGGAAATCAATCCTTTAACCTTGCCTATGGAGGGGATGCCCTGGAGGATAACAAAACCTATTATTGGAAGGCAAGGCTTTGGGATGGAGACAACCGTACCGGCCGGTATGCTGCGAGCCAGGAATTCCAGGTGGCGGAAAATGGGGGATACCTGACCACGGCAAATGGATTTTTAAAGGAAGATATCCTGCCTCAAACGCTGGAAAAAGTATCAGGGGATACCTGGATGGCTGATTTTGGTAAAGCCGCTTTTGCCAACCTGGCTTTCCGCTACCAGGCAGATAAACCGGAAACCCTGACCGTTCGCCTGGGTGAGCAGCTGGAAGGAGGGAGGATCAACCGGGACCCGCAGGGCCATATCCGCTTTCAGGAAGTGGAGGTGGCAGTCAGTCCTGAAAAAGATCAGTATGTGCTTCAGTTGCCGCCTGATGAGCGGAATACAGGCCCGGCGGCAGTGGCCCTGCCGGATTCATTTCCGGTACTGCTGCCTTTTCGCTATGCCGAAATCGTAGCCCAAAAGCAGCCGGAAACACTTACCCAGCAGGCCTATTTTGGCTATTTTGAGGGCGACCAAAGCCATTTCAGTAGTTCAGACACCATACTGAATCAGGTATGGGACCTGTGTAAGTATTCGATGAAGGCCACTTCCTTTGCCGGTATCTATGTGGATGGGGACCGGGAGCGCATTCCCTATGAGGCGGATGCCTATATCAACCAACTCAGCCATTATGCGGTGGATTGGGAATACCCCATTGCGCGCAGGAGCATCGAATACTTTATGGAAAACCCCACCTGGCCCACCGAATGGCAGCTGCATGTGGCGCTGATGTTTTACGAGGATTACCTGTATACGGGCAATACCGAGCTGATTGAAAAATACTACGAGGAACTGAAGCACAAAACCCTGATGGAGTTGGCTCGGGAAGACGGGCTGATCAGTTCGTCGAGGGCTACACCTGAATTTATGAAAAAGCTTGGCTTTAAGGATCCCGATGTGAAGATGAGAGACATTGTGGACTGGCCACCAGCACAGAAAGACACCGGTTGGGAGTTGGCCACGGAAGAAGGCGAACGGGACGGATTTGTGTTTACTCCCATCAATACCGTCATCAACGCTTTGTATTTCCGCAACCTGGAAATCATGGGAGAATTTGCCCGGATCATGGGTAAAACCGGGGAAGCCATGGAGTACGAACTAATGGCTGCTAAGGTGAAGAAAGCCGTTACGGAGAAATTAATGGATCCCGAAACCGGCATTTACCTGGATGGGGAAGGAGCCGGACATTCCTCCCTGCATGCCAACATGATGCCGCTGGCCTTTAATATGGTGCCCGACGAAAACATTCCGGCTGTGGTGGAATTTATCAAATCCAGGGGTATGGCCTGCAGCGTCTATGGATCCCAATACCTGATGGATGGCCTTTACAATGCCGGGGAGGCAGACTATGCGCTGGACCTGATGACAGCCACCCATGACCGCAGCTGGTGGAATATGATCGCCATCGGCTCCACCATCACCCTGGAGGCCTGGGACATGAAATACAAGCCCAATGCCGACTGGAACCACGCCTGGGGAGCCGTGCCCGGTAATATCGTGGCCCGGAAAATGTGGGGCATCCTGCCCAAAACACCGGGAGCTGGTTTGCTGGAGATCCGGCCCCAGCTGAGCAGGCTGACGGAGACGGCTATCACCGTGCCTTTCCTTACCGGCAAGGTGAATGCTTCCTACAAAAGGGTAAACAATCGCCTGCAGCGCTATGCGTTTGATTTGCCTGCCAATGTATCTGCCGATTTGTTTTTGGAATTTGGCCCTAACGATGCGGTTTCGCTCAATGGAGAAAAAGTCAACACCCAGTTTGGTTCCATACGGCTATCTCCGGGACAGAACGAAATTGAGTTGCAGGTGAATTCTTTTTGAAATTACAGGTGAAAAATGGTAGAAAGGGTATTGTTTGCCCCAGACTATTGATGCTGCAAGACGAAATTGAGAGGATCGATGACAGGAAGGTCTGAGGCGAAGAAATCAGGGCTATTTGTGGTTATAATAATTTCGCAGGCCCCGCTTTGTGCACAGCAGTATTGCAGGCCATCTTCGTAATCCGGCCAAAGGTCAAAATTTAATGCAGAAAGAAACGAGGGATTGAATGGAGTAATCTGAAGAATAGCAAGATAGGCATAAGCACGCTGAGCAGCTGTTTTGGGATTGTTGATTTTTCGGTCAATGAAATAAAGCAATTGATAAAAAGTGATAAGGCTAATGTGGCCTGTCCATCTTTTTCGCTCTATTTCATTAAAAATATAATCAATGGCCTTTTGTTGGTGCTTTTCCGCATCGGCGAAGTGGAAAGAAAGGATAACATTGGTATCTAAAAAAAGATGCTTCACAGCAAATGTTATTTTGTAGTTTGACGATTCCTTCTTTTGTTCAAATGGTTTTCAATCTGTTTTTGATTGGGTCGACTACCCGGTTGCCTGAGATTTTGAAGGTTTTTGCTTAGGATCACTTCTTTCTGTTCAAAAGACATGAGCGATTCCAGAAAGCTTTCAAACAAGCGCGAGACATTCGTGTTTTTTTCTTTGGCGAATGACTTTGCCCATTTAATCTTTTCTTTATCCTTTATGCTTAAAGTTAATTTTTCCATACGTGTATAAATTCATTAATGCCAATAAACATACGTATAATATTAAACGTTTCAAAATAGTTACTAGATGCCTGCGAAAGCTGCCTGTATTATTTCAGGAGAGAAATAAGGCAGGTATCCACTTCTATAAAACAGTCTATTTGGGCAGGAAAGTGCCATTTATAGGGTAATAGCTTTTCTCCCTATTGAGTTTCAAGAGAGGATTCTTTGGATCAATTGCCTACTGCTTTAGCTATAGGCAATTGGGATTTGTGCGTATCGTTGGCTTTAGCCAAATCCTATATCCTTAACCTTTCCCATCCAACTTTCATCCATTTTGGCTAAAGTTGCATTCCTATTGAAGTGGTTTTGATACTGTTTGATGGGCCATAATTTGGACCATTTCAGAATAAATTTCGTTCCATTTCAGCCTTTTCCGACCTGCAGATAAACCTGATACGCAGATATAATTTGCATCATAACTGATAAATCAATTGCATTATTGGTAAAACAGGTGTATATTTAAATATTAAGTTTGAAAGATAAATACTCATGGATAAACTCACCAAAAAAGAAGAAGAGGTCATGAAGATCCTTTGGAAGCTCCAAAAAGGCTTCGTTAAAGACATCCTGGCAGAGTTTCCTGACCCCAAACCCCCATACAATACCATCTCGTCCATCGTCAGGATCCTGCAGGAAAAAGGTATTGTGGACTATAAGCAATACGGAAATACTTATGAGTATTTCCCCTTGCTCTCTAAGGAAGCATACCGGAAACGATTCATGAAGGCCTTTGTCAGTGATTATTTTGATAATTCTTTTTCCAAAGCGGTGGCCGCTTTTATAGAAGAAGAGCATCTTGATCAGAAAGAGATTGACGAAATTCTAAAACTTATCAAATCCAAATAGCCATGGAATCGATTCTATATTACCTTTTAAAAGTTTCCGTGGGAACAACTGTTTTCTATGCAACCTACTTTTTTCTCTTTCGGAAAAGCAAAGGGTTTGTATTTAACCGCTTCTATTTGTCCGGGTCTTTTCTGGCAGCTTTTATCATTCCCCTAATTTCTTTCTCCACTGAAGTCCAGCTTTCGCAGGCAAGCACCTATTTTTCGGAGAGTGTCGGTACCACGGGATGGTCGGCACCATCCACAGGCACTGAAAGCTACCCTAGTGTAGCAGCAATATTAATTTACCTCTATGTGATTGGACTGGTAATTTGTTTGGCCAGGCTGATCTTTGGCTATATAGTGGCTGCCAGGATAAGCAAAAGTTGTAAGGAAGCATGTATAGGTGGAATGAAAGTCTGTATAGCTGAAGAAAATGACCTGGCGTTCACCTTTCTTGACAAGGTCATAATAGGGAGAAATTTATGCGGTCATCCGGCTTTGGAAATGGTTTTGCAGCATGAGGGCGTACATTCCCGTGAACGGCATTTCTACGACATCATCCTGGCCGAATTGCTTTTGGCCCTGCAGTGGTTCAATCCTTTTGCCAGGTTTCATGCCCAGGCCATACGGAACAACCTGGAGTTCCGGGCGGATGACAGGGTGATCAGCGTTTCGGATAAACAGGAATATCAGTACACCATGCTCGCCATGGCCCTGAACAGCATCAACTCCCCATTATTTACAGCCATTAATTCAAGTAACCTTCAAAAACGAATGATCATGATGAACGCCAAAAATAAAAACCGATTTGTCAGCCTTAGCAGGTTGGCCATTCTGCCCGTATTTGTCCTGCTACTGGTATCCCTTTCCGGGAAGGAAACGGTAGCGATAAGCGATAGCGGGTCAGGTATGGAGAAATTAAGTCAGCAGGTGCAGGAAAATCCTTCCGATTCCATAAATTCAATTGAAGGGATAAATAAGTACCTGTCAAAAAACTTAAAATACCCCAATGATGCAAGGTCAGCCGGGTTAATAGGATCGGTAAAACTTTATGCCAGGGTCAGCCCCGATGGAGTTATACAGGAGGTCCTGGACGTGAAACCTGATGAGGAATATGTGGCATATGATGAAGTCGTCATTATTGGGTATATGGGAGAGCGTTCTGAAAATTTAAAAAAAACCAAATCCTACCGACACCAAACCCTTTTGGCAGAGGGAAAAAGGGTGGTTGAATCCCTTCCAAAATTGGAAATTACCGACTTTCAGGGGAAACTGGTTCAGTTTACTTTTAGATTCGACTTACGTTCGCCAGATGACAGGAGCAAAATATGGGAACGGGATATAGACCAGGAAACAATAGACCTGATCTCAAAATGAAATCGGGAATTGTTTTAAAGTAAGTTTATCCGCTTTATCAACCTTAACATGAAAATGAAAGCTTATCTTAGAACACGCTATGGGGGACCGGAGGTGCTGCACTTGGGCAGGGTGGCAAAGCCTACCGTTAAGAAAGGCCACTTACTGGTAAAGACAGCGGCAAATTCGGCTAATCCCGCCGACTGGCATATTTTACGAGGAACACCCGTGTTAGCCCGGTTGGCTTTTGGATTGATAACTCCCAAAAACAAACTACTGGGAGCTGATTTTGCGGGGACGGTGGAAGAAGTAGGGGAAGATGCAGGCCAGTTTCAGGTAGGAGAACGGGTATTTGGGGAGGATCTAAAAGGAGGTACTTTTGCCGAATATGCAGTGGTTCCCGCGACTGCTTGTGCCCAGATGCCGGAGGGCAGCAGTTTTGCGACCATGGCAAGCATGCCAGTTGCAGGGCTTACGGCTTTGCAAGCCCTAATTACTCATGGCAAGCTTCAAAGTGGGGAATCGGTCCTTATCAACGGTGCCTCCGGTGGCGTAGGTCATTTGGCCGTACAAATCGCAAAGGCGTATGGAGCGCGAGTGACTGGAGTTTGCTCAGAAAAAAACCGGGATTTTGTGCTGTCTCTGGGAGCGGATGCGGTCATCGCCTACGATGAGGAAAACATTCATGGCCATCCGGGGAAACACGACCTTGTTTTGGATACCCACGGTAACCTGTTTTACCGGGACTTTACCCGTATGGGGAAGCGGGGTGTGGTAATCGGCTTTACCAACATGAAACACTTGGCAGTCTTGATGTTGCGAGGAGCCCTTGGTAAATTTCCCATGACACAGTTCACCGCGGCGGCCAACAGCCCTGATCTCGAAACGCTGGCCTCCCTGGTAGAGGAGGGGAAAATCAGTGTCCATCTGGAAAAGACCTATTCCTACCGGGACATTCCAAAGGCAATTGCCTATATAGAAGCCATGCGAACACGGGGTAAAGTGGCCATGGTTTGGGAGGAAGGCTAAATATTTTCAAACCGAAATGGCCTGGTTTCCATTTTTTCTTTCCGGCTAAGACGTAAAAAAAACCTTACTATTCTAGATTTTTAGCAGCCTGCCTGTTTCAAAATTGAATTTTAAATTTAACTTTGCAATTCAAAGTACTTTTAAAATGAAAAAGGAACAAGATTACCTAAAAGATATTACCGAAATTCGGAGCCTGATGGAGCGGTCTTCCCGGTTTTATTCCCTTTCCGGCCTGGCCGGCATTCTGGCTGGATGCTATGCGTTGATAGGTGCCTTCCTGGCTTATTGGATGTTTGATTTTAATCCAACCAGCATAATGGATCCCATTCTTCTTTCAGGAGGGATTTCCCCCAATCTGGCAAAAACGTTGATGACCGCAGTATTGGTTTTAGTGCTGGCAGTAGGCAGTACCGTTTTTCTATCCTATCAAAAAGCATCTAAGAGAAAGGAAACCGCCTGGAGCCCTACCGCCCGGCGGCTGGTCCTCCAAATGGCTGTTCCCTTGATCGCTGGAGGCGTTTTGATGCTAATAGTGCTTGGAAAAGGAATGACGGGTTTATTGGCGCCCCTTTCACTGATTTTTTATGGATTGGCCATTTTCAATGCCGGTCACGCAGCCTTTGACGAATTAAAGCCGCTTGGTCTATTGCAGATCGTCTTGGGCTTATTTTGCGCCCATTTTATTCCCTATGGACTCTTGTGCTGGGCCATCGGGTTTGGCTTGCTTCACATTCTGTTTGGCCTTTACATGCATGTTACCTACGAAAAGTGAAAACTTCGATCCACGGACTACATAAAGTATTTGAAAGCCGGATTCGGTTGGGCATTATGTCCGCCCTGATGGTCAACCAAAAGCTGGATTTCAATGAGTTTAAGCAATTGCTAGACCTTACGGATGGGAACCTTGCCAGTCACCTAACAGCCTTGGAAAAACACCGGTTTATTCAGGTTAAAAAGCAGTTTGTAGGCAAAAAGCCCAATACCAGTTACGCGGCTACGGAGCTGGGCAGGCAAAAATTCACCGAACACCTGAATACCCTGGAAGCACTTATCAAAAAAGTCAGTCAAAAATAAATCACCCACATCTCCATGTCCTCCCATTATGAAAGAGACCATCCGCAGACACATCAACGAACCAGGGCAACTGGAGTCCCTGTACCGATCCGACAAATCAGGCTTTCGCCAGGCATTCCGGGACCTGTATCCAGAGCTTCAGAATATCCCCCTGGCTACTTTCTGGCAAGAACGATTGCAGCACAAAGGAGAGGGCATCCATTGGGGAGGCCGCAGGGAATGGCTGTTAGTGTTCTTACTGGCACTTTTGGCCGGCATTTCCGCTAAGCTTCCGGTAATTCTGGGGGTAAGTGAGGATTTTTTCTATCCTAGAAATGTAGGATTTACCCTGTTTACCACGCTAACCATCTATTTTTCCTGGAAAAACCAGCTGCCAAAGGAAAAAGTTCTTCCAATAGCCCTGCTTACTTTAAGTAGTATTGTCTACATCAATTTGCTACCCGAAAATCCGGCCAGTGATACCTTGGTGTTGGCTTACCTTCATTTGCTTGTCATTCTGTGGGGTGTTTTCGGATATTCTCATGCAGGTGGAGAACAGAAGATACGGGAAAGATGGCTTTCTTTTCTAAAATTTAATGGCGATTTACTGGTTATGGGCGTTCCGATAGCCATTGCAGGAGGGCTTCTGACCGGCATTACACTGGGCCTGTTTTCAGTGATTGGCTTGGATATCGAAAAATTTTATACCGAGTACATTCTCATTTTCGGGCTGGCGTCGCTTCCGATCATCAGTACCTACCTGATCCAAACCAACCCACAGGTGGTAGGTAAAATATCTCAGGTGATCGCTTCCCTTTTTAGCCCGCTTGTACTGCTGATGCTGGTTATTTATCTGGTAGCTATTCTTTATTCGGGAAAAGATCCATACAATGATCGGGATTTTTTGATACTGTTCAATGCTTTGTTGGTAGGTGTGCTGGCCTTGATTTTCTTTTCGATCTCGGGCTTTTCGTCGGTATCCAAAAAGAAATTGGAAATTTGGATTCTTGCCCTTTTGGCTGGAGTAACCATTTTGGTGAATGCGGTGGCCCTGTCGGCTATCGTATTTCGATTGGCGGAATGGGGCATTACTCCCAACCGAATGGCAGTTCTGGGAGGGAATGTGTGGATACTCATTCATTTGTTATTGGTAAGTTGGAAATTGATCGGGGTTCTAAGGGAGAAAACCGGAATGTATAAAGTAGAAAAAGTCATGGTTTCCTATTTGCCGGTTTACTTTATTTGGGCACTTCTCGTCACCTTACTCTTTCCGTTTCTTTTTGGATTTGCCTAAGCCCCTGCTTCGGCGGAATCCCTGGCTCCCCTTGGTAATTCCTGTCGGACAATTGTGGCTGGTGGTTTCGATCCTCCGAAAAATTACGGACGGCCCAAATTGCCCGTTCGTGTTTTTTCCTGGCACTGTTTTACTGACTGTTGACCACTCAGTTGCGGCTATTGAAAAATACTTGCGTGGAAAACAGATAAGATAGTATTTTTTTCGTACATTCACCGAAGATCATGATTTTGGTATTTTTCCATCATAGGGCCCTGTTACTTCCCTGCTTTTGTTTTTCAATGAAAGCAGGTAGGCTATTTATTGGCCACAATAAAGCCTTCATCAGCTAAACCCTCTATCCCGAAGATCAGGGTGGAGGGTCGCATTTTTATCACCTAAGTGCCTTAAAATGGCAACACATTCCTCAAATACGTATTTAAATAATTCAAATAATGTTACCAATCATTAAAACTAGTGATGCAGACCGCATCTTTAATCTTATCAATCATTTAAGCCCTACTGAAAAAACAAAGGAGGTTAGGCAGCTAGTCAGCGAAATTCAAAAGGCAAAAAAAGTGACAGATGCCGCGATGCCCCGGAAAGTCATTCAATTGGGTAGTTATTTTGAAGTCAAACTTGAAAAGCAAGATCAGGTGATTGCAATGACACTGGTGCTTCCAAAATATGCTGATTTGAATTCTTTTAAACTTTCCCTGTTTTCGCCTCTGGGCGTTGCGCTGATCGGGTACAAGGAAGGGGATCGCATAGAATGGCCTTTGCCTGTAGGGAGAAAGATTATCCAGATCCTTAAGGTGAAAAACCCCGAAGCAGTGCCGGTGAGTTAAAACGTGTTTTCCAAAACTTCGTTCCACAGATCTATGAAATGGGTATACAGCATCCGCAATAAACGTAAGCTTTCCCTTCTGTTACTGGCAGTAGTAGGGGTGGTACTCTTGAATCATTTTCAGGAAAGAAGCAATGCCGATAAAATGAGAACAGCCATGGCTGCCATTTATCAAGACCGGCTGTTGGTCGAAGGCTATATTTACGATATATCCCTGAATCTGTCTGAAATGAGGGCAGCACTCCAGGAAGAGAAACCGAAACAACAGCATCCTGCCCTGGCCAAGAACCTGGAGCAGATAAACCGGCTTACCGGATTGTTTCAGGAGACTGAACTGACTACGGCGGAGGAACAGCACCTCCGCCATCTGGTAGGAACCGTTGAAAAGATCGGCAGTTTACTTACGGAGGATGTTTCTAAGCTTAAAATGGAAGCCCAGCTCGCTACCGCTATGGATGAATTGCAAAAACTATCCAGCATCCAACTGGAAGAAGGAGAGCAGATCCTTTCTCAGTCAGAAAAAATATTCCACTCCGGAGAGCGGTTTGCCCAATTGGAGATCGTGGCATTAATTCTGATTCTGGTCTTGGTACAGACCTTGATTTTTTCCGCCGATGTATTTAATAGGAAGACGGGCATTCCCTACCATCTCAACTGATTGCTGGGAGATTTACAATCCCTCGTATTAAAAAAACTTCTTAGACCATCCACAGGTAATCTTTTCCTTCTTTAAAGGAATGCCTGTCCAGAAAACCCTGTATCCACTTTTTGCCTTTTAAGTTTCCTACCAATATCAGGATCAAGGCCTTTCCTTTTAGGTCTTCAACCTTTTCCTCCAGAATTCGAACCGGAATTTTATCTTCCCTTTCCTCCTTTTTTAGTGCCAGGTATCCGCTAATATGCAGCCCTTTTTTCCTGAAGGGACCCAGCCTTTTTTCCACGGAGTGTAATCCTTTATGGGAAGAATGACAGATACGCTACAATCTGTCATCAGGATGGGTTGTCTGGGGCATCTACATTGCCTACCACCACTGTCCATTTTCTGATTTCCCAGGAAAGAACCAACCCGTTTTTTACATAAGGATCCTCCGCCACAAACGCTTCCGCGGCGGCAGGACTTTCTCCCCGAAAGAGGAGAATGGCCTGGTCGGCAGGATCTGCCAGCGCCCCACCCATCAATAGTTGGCCTTCATCGTGGAGCTTTTCGGCTAGTTCCAGGTGTTCTTTGCGATAGGCGCCCCTTTTTTCCAGGTAATCCGGTGAAACCGTGTAAATAAGAAGGTAGTGATTCATGTTGACCAATGGTTTATTCAATAATACTCATTACGGATGAAATTTTGAAATCCTCACAGGGAGAATAGTGCTGTTCCTGCTTGCAGATACCCCATAAGATACTTTGTCTCACTTACTTAAATATCCTGCTAGTGTATTTTTAATTTGAATTTTTACTATATTGATTGCAGATTTATGCATTCCCCCTATTCTGCTATCTCTAAAAACCAGCATTTGCCATGGAAGAAAATGACTCCACAGGTCCCGATCCGGAAACAAAACCTTCCTTTCAGGAATTGCTCCCGGATGCAGCCCATTCAGGAAACAAGCTGCAAGCTATTACGGCTGTGTTTAACGGGCTTGGAATCGGGTTGTTTTTAGGGCTTCTGATGGGCTTGTCGGTATCGCCGGTGGTGAGTGGCGTGGTTGGCACCATTACTTCGCTGCTCGCCGTTTTGATCGGGTTGAATGAAAAGTTTCTGGATCCGGTCAAAAGCCTGCGCATTGGTTCTTTCGGCTTGTTTTCTGCCGTTGGGATTTTGTTGGGACTTTATATTCGCTCCAATGATCCCTTTGCACCCAGCCTGTCGGATAAAATGGACGAATACCTGGATATTGGTTATAGTCCGGAAGAGGCAAGGCTTCTGGTGACGGATTTTATCAGGGCGGATTCCTCCCTGGCCGTACGTCAGGCCAATGTGCTTTACAGCACTGAGCTGAGTATTACGGCTTGTGATTTTCTTGTCTATGCTGAGGAATCAACTGCTGCGGCCGAGGTGTTTAATACCTTCGAAACAGCAGGTGGAATATGGGCGAAACTGGTTCCTGCATTACAAAACAGCCTGAGTGAAGCCCAGACCAAAACAGCCTTATTGTCCCTGAGAGATGGGTTTTGCTCCAGCAGCTCTGAAGGAGAACAGCGTCTGATCATTCCGGAAAGTATCTTAAGCCAAAACCCGGATCAAGGTCTAGACGCATTGGAACAACACTTGCGTTCTCTGGAAGCCCCCTGGCCGGGGATTTCCAATTCATTGGAAGAAAACTTCACTCCGGATATACGGACCAAAGCTTATGCTGCGCTACTTCAAGTATTTAACGATGAATAAATTCCCCGTACTTCTTTTTTGGGTAACCTTTCTTTTGGTTTTCCCTTCCTTAGCCCAGTCCTTTGACCCGGGTAAGGTGAAAAATGCCCTGGTGAAGGTGGTGGTGGCTGCCGATAACCGCAGCTCGAACGCGTTGACAGGTTTTGTCTGGAAATCCCCCAATCAGGTGGTTACTTCCCTTCATGGCATGAGCCGTACGGGAGACATACGTATCTTGTATCCGGGACAGGCCTGGAGAAAAGCCCGGATCAAGAAAGTCCTGCAAAAGGCGGATCTGGTTTTATTGGAATTGTTACCCGGAGAACCCGCTCCTCCCGCAGGAATTACACCCTTGAGCAACTTTAGTCCTGAAAAAGTGGGTTTTGGCACCAGCGTGTATGCGTTGGGTTTTAATGGAGGTGCCATCGGTAGTTCGTCCCGGCAGATGAAAAAAGGATTTGTAGACCCCGAAACCCTGGCAAACCTGATTCCCAAAAAAGACAAGGATGCCCTGGCCCGAATTGGGTTTCCGGCACTGGACTTAAACATTCTTTATCTGGAGGGAAGTCTGCTGCCGGGATTTTCGGGAGCCCCTGTATTTGATCCCCAAGGCCGGCTGATTGGCATTGGGGATGGGGGATTGGAAAAGGGGGCCAGCAACGTGAGCTGGATCATACCCGCCTACTACCTTTCAGAGCTGGAACGTTCTACGTCCACCAGTCTCCCTCCCGGATTCGAAAACCTCGTACAACTTTTTTCTGCTGCCGCCAAAATTGAATTTACGGAGGAGGTAGTCGCTGCTGCGACGGGATTTCCGAATGGATCCGTTTCTGCCGGGGATAGCGAACGGTATGTTATGGAAAAATTACTGGAAAATAGTTTCGACGGTTTTGAATCCGAATCGATTGAAGCGTTGGGTTTTGAGTTTTACCCTATCAAAACCCGGTCGCTCAGTGAGATGATGAATACTTCGGATGATCCGGAAAACATTCAAAAGTTATCGGATGAATTCGCATTGGATCTCAACATCCAACTCGATTACGATGCGATGTACTATGATATCTACGAAGATATCAACAACGGCGTGGTTCTGGCCGTACCTGAAGGACGCAGCCTGGAATACAATCCGGCGGAAGAAGCCTTTCAGGTAGTCAATACCGATGGCAATGACATGCAACTTTATTTCTATGGGGTGCAAAATGATTTTTCAGAAACGGATTTTGAAGAATTGCTGCTGGTAATGGGCGAGGTAATCAACCAAAATTTTGCTTACCGCTACGGCATGAGCGGGTTTACCGTTGACGAAGAATATTCCGTTTGGGACGAGTTTGACGGAGGAAGAAAAGTAGCCTGGATTCTGTCCCTGGGAAACGAATACCTGATGGGGCAGGACGGTCTCCAATACGCCTTTTATGTGTACATGACCCTGCTGATGACGGAAGAAAAAACCTTTATGGCCATTGCTACGATTCCGATTCCCGTCGAAATGTTGGCCATGGCACTAACGTATGGCTTGGATTGCAACAACCCGGGTATTTATGCCGAGTATTGCACCTACTTCAATCAGGTATTCCAGACCTTTTCCGCCGCTCACCTGGCTAATTTTGCGTATTGAAACCAGGTCCGTTGGCACTTGATTAAATCAAGATGCTGACGTTTTTCTAATTGGTTGGATTACTCTTGCTTTTCAAGTTCGCAAATAAGCATTTCTATTTGCTGTTGGTTGGCTTCAATTATCATTTGTTGTTCTTTAATTGCATTGACCAGAACGGCCATTAAATCCATGTATTTCAGTTTTAGATGTTGGTCAGATTTATCTATACTAACCAATTCTGGCATAATTAATTGTACATCCTGGGCCATAAAACCCATCCGTTTTTCTGATGACGCATCAGCTTTGTAGTGGTAGATTTTAGCATCCAATTGCAATGCTTCTGAAAGACCATATGGAAGCAAAGAAATATTGTCTTTTAGCCTGTAATCTGAACCAGCCTGTATGCAATTATCATCTTCCGAGCAATCGCTGTCAGCACAATCGATCAGTCCATCACCATCGTCGTCGATATTATTGTTACAAATTTCTATTTTGATATCTCCGTCATCATCGTTTAACGAGCAGGAGGAAAAACTTACAAATAGAATTAAGATAAGGACAAAATGAATGTTTGTTTTCATGGCATAGTCGCTTTTATTATTTTGAAACAAAACCAATTTATAAAAAATATTATTATAATAAAGGATTTTACCTTTATTTTATTAGATCCTTTTTCATGCACCGCAGCGTCCACTGAAAAATGACCGGAAAAACAGTGTCCATTCGAGGAAGTACTGTTTTTTTAATTGCCGATTTGTTTTTTAACTCCCGGTTTAGCCCTTTAGCGCACCGGCCCGGGGAATACGGGCAGGCTTTCTGCTCCATGGGCTCCCACGGACTGTACGGCAAAGAAGTAATTATCCTTGGAGTAAGGCAGCTCCATTTCCAGCTCCTCCGTATAAAACTTTCGTTCCCACATGGAATCGCTGGTTTCCCGCATTAGCACGTAATAGCCGCTGGCGGTGCCGTTTGCAGGGCTTTTCCACCTTAATAAGGTGGCATTACTCAAACGGCTGATATCTACGCCTACCTCTTGTGGTACCCCCGGGGCCGAGGCAAGGCTGGTCAGTACTGCCAGATTTACAGCGGTGTTTTTTCTGAGGTATTCGTAATCGATGTAGTCGATCAAATCTCCGTATGGCTGCCCGTCTTCCATCCGGATGTCCTGGTGTTGATGGAAATAATTTTCATTCATTTCGCACAAGCGTACGGCCGTAAATCCTTCTCTGGAAAAGGGGGTATGGTCTCCGCCTCTTAAAAAGCGGTCGTTTCGGTATATTAATTTAATTTCCAATTGATCCACATAGCGCTCACCCACATCCTTAATGTAACGGGCCAGTTGCCGGGATTTGCTGTCATTTTCGGCATTGGTAGACCGCCGGAGAGAGGCCATCTGCTCGGTTTCAAAAAGGGGTACGCCCTCACTGAATACGCGCAGCTTGGTATTGTCCCGTAGATTCGTGCCGCTGGAGGTACTGTTTCCGATCATGTCATTGTTGATCATGGCCACCAGGTTCCAGTTTTCGTTTTTTGCTTTCCGGGCAAGGTGGGCAGCCCCGATCAGGCCCTGTTCTTCTCCGGAAACAGCTACAAAGATGATGGTGGCAGGAAAGGATTGCTGGCTCATGATGCGTACCATTTCGATCAGCGCGACTACTCCGGAGCCGTCGTCATTGGCACCCGGGGCATCGGCTTCGGCATTCATAATATCCGATACCCGGCTGTCGATGTGCCCGCTCACCACAAAAATCCGGTCATCCTCCGGATCCGCTCCTTTCAGCGTAGCCATTACATTGCCCATTCGGGTATCCCGATCTACCCGACGGCCATCCGCTTCCACCTGGAAATAATCGATCTCTGCTGTCAGCCTGCCGCCGGAAGTACTCTCAAACGAGCGAAAGCGGGAAAGGACGTATTGCCTGGCGGCTTCTATTCCACGTCCCTGCTGATCCTGGCTTAGCGTATGACGCGTGCCAAAACTCACCAAGCCTTCCAGGTATTTTTGCAAACTGTCTTTTGAAACGGCTTTTACCATTGCTTCAAGTGCCGGTTTCCGGTGGATGGAAGTAACCTGAGCCATTCCCGGCAAGGTTGACAACATAACTAAGCCTTGGAATAGCAGGCCAAAAGAAATGATCGGAAAGAAGTGGATTCGGTTTTTCATGCTACTAAAGTAACCATGGAAAAATGATTCTGGCAGCCATTGCTAGAAAATCTACTTCAAAAAATAGCTCCGGTGGCTGCTTTCTTTACCATTCCGATAGTTATTTTTGCAGCTCAAATGAAGTACCTTCTTTGTCTGAAACAAGCTATAAGCAGGAATCCTATTTTCTAGCACAGGTTTTGATATCAAGTAAGCCAGTTCTATACCCTATAACGTAAACTACCATGCCGCATCTTTTGATTTTTGTTCGTTTTCTTCTGATTGGATTGGTATTCATACAGATAAGTTGTGTACGAAACCCCGTCACGGGTAAAAAGCAACTGGTCCTGATGTCCGAAAAGCAGGAGATACAAATGGGAAAGGAATCTGACCCGGAAATTATGGCTTATTTTGGCAGGTACGAAGATCCGGACTTGCAGGCTTTTATTACCGAAAAGGGTGAGGAAATGGCGGCCGTTTCCCACCGGCCCAACCTGGCTTATGAATTCAAAATTGTAGATTCACCGGTAATCAACGCCTTTGCGGTACCTGGAGGATTTGTGTATTTTACCCGGGGTATCATGGCGCACTTCAACAACGAGGCGGAATTTGCAGGCGTGCTAGGCCATGAAATCGGCCATGTGACGGCCAGGCATTCGGTCATACAGCAGCGCAACAACCTGCTGGGGCAGTTGGGAATGATCGCCGGTGTGGTGCTCGTGCCCCAGTTGTCGGAATTTATTGAGCCCCTTTCCCAGGGCATGCAACTGGCACTGTTGAGTTTTGGCAGGGATGCCGAGCGTCAATCCGATGAATTGGGTGTGGAATATTCGTCCAGAATCGGTTACGATGCCGTCGAAATGGCCGGTTTTTTTGAAACCCTGGAACGGAAGCAGGAAAAAGCCGGTGGCAGTGAAATACCGGAATTCCTATCCACCCACCCCTCTCCGGCCGAGAGAAACCAGACCGTAGCCCAACTGGCCGCCACCTGGAAGGAAAAGCTGAACCTGGAAGCTACCGAGGTGAACAGAGAAGCGTATTTACGTCGGATAGAAGGTTTGGTGTACGGCGAAGATCCCCGCCAGGGATTTGTAGAAAACAGTGTCTTTTACCATCCCGAACTTAAATTTCGTTTTCCGGTACCCGGTGACTGGAACCTCCAAAACTCCCCACAGCAGGTACAGATGGCTCCCAAAAGCGGGGAAGCCGTCCTCACGATGACGCTGGCTTCCGGCAATAATTTCCGGGAGATGGCGGAGCAGATGGTGGAACAATACAAACTAGACGTACTTTCTGTCAGCGAAGAAAAAGTCAACGGTCTGACTTCCCTTCAACTGCTGGCGGAGCAAAAACAGGAAAACGGTTCCGGTATCCGCTTGTTGGTTTATTTTATCCAACAAGGTGATGTTAGCTACCAGTTAATGGGATTGGCCCAATCAGCCAACTATACTACCTATGAATCTGCCTTCCTTTCTACCATGAAAAATTTCAGGGAACTGAAAGAAGCGGACAAACTCAACCGGCAACCCGAAAGACTGCGCATCGTGACCCTTTCCCGAAGTACCAGCCTGGAGCAAGCCTTGAAAGCGCAAGGTTTTTCCGATGACCGCCTGGAAGAACTGGCCATCCTAAACGGAATGGACCTAAACGAATCCCTCAGTGCGGGAACCTTAATTAAGGTACCAAAATAGGAAGACTGAAAATTACCCTTTAATTCAAAGGGTTCCAATCCGGTACCTTGTGGAAGTCTGTCGGGATGTGCTCCGGTCTGCGGTTTTTGATGATAAGTCGAAATGATGATGTCGTCATTGCGAGACTTAACATTTTAAAAAAACGCAGAAATCGGGATGACGGTATTTGTTTTAATAGTCTAAAAATCAATATGTTAAAAAAATAAAGAATGGCAATCAAATCACCTCCCCCCGGGCCCCCTCCTGTTTTCAGGAGGGGGCCCGGGGGGTGGTGAAAATACGTCATGGGTAGCGATAGCGAAGCAATCTGAATCGGGGCGTTGATGTAAGGAGCTCAAGAGAAGGTCAGTTAGATACGATAGAGGTGTACGCCTTCCAACAGACTGCCGCGGGTGCTAGGGCGGTTGATGAAATACGATTGGAGTCAGATTAGCACCCTCGCAGTGACGGGTCGCGTTTGCAGTGAGCACACCGCGTCATTGCGAGTGACGGAAACGGGTCGCGGTTACTCCAACGTCGTCATTGCGAGTGATAGCGAAGCAATCTGATTCGGAGTGTTGATGTAAGGAGTTCGAGAAAAGGGCATTAAAATACGCTGGATGTTTACCCCTTTTTTCCCTTGAGGATGAAGGGTCATTATTTTTTCTTCATTCATGGGAGTATGTATTAAAGGTACAATACCAATTTACGAAGTTTTTTTATTCCCTGAATTCATATTGAGGCAATAATTCCCGATACCATTCCTCCAACCGATTATCTTTAAATACAAAGAGGTAAAACTCGTCGTCATTTGGAAAGTTTCGGTAAGATAGGATTTCGACAAGGATGCCGTCTTCCATCCGTTTCTCTGCGATGGTATAAGCGTTTCCCAATATCCCGGTCACATGCTCCCGTGACATCCCCAATTCCAGTGCTTCCATATCATTACTGCGGAGCGAAGAAAAAATACCCGGTGCACAGGAGGAAAATGCTAAGGTCAGTACGAATAGGTAAGTAAGCGGCTTTCTGTACATAATTTGAGTCTTTGAGCGGTAGGTATTCATTCTCTTTTCTAAGCGCTGCAAAATTAAGGATTTCGGAGAAAGATTCCATTTGTAGTATTGTTCTTTTTAGGAAAAATAACCAACCGGATTTAAGCTCATCTCCTCGATATGCCCCTCATTTTTGTACATGGCGTTTATAGCTCTATAAACTGTTTATAATGTTCGTACCGTAAAAACATATCCCTTACGTAATGGTAGGGTTCTGCTCCCCTCACAAAGCCATTTCGCACCACCTCATCATGGTAGTACTGTTTATCGGCCAGCTTCAAAATATACTCTTCTACATTATCATCCCATACATTCGGGTCTTTGCCGTGCTTTTCCGCCAAACGCATGGCATCAAATACATGTCCTGCTCCGCAGTTGAAGGCAGCCAGCGTAAATTTTACTTGCTGAACAGAATCTTCTACCGCTTCAAAATAATCACGCATCTTGCCCAAATACTTCACCCCGCCACTTACATTTTGCTCCGGATTGAAGCTATTGCTAACGCCGACTTCTTTTGCCGTGGCCGGCATGAGTTGGATCAATCCGCTAGCTCCTACCCAGGATTGGGCCCAGGGATCAAATCGTGACTCCTGATACACCTGGGAACAGAGGAAACGCCAGTCCCATCCGATTTTGGGGGCATTGGCCTTTATGATCTCGTCGTATTGGCTGATTTTATTGCCGTTTTTGCTGTATAACTCGCTTTGAATCCTGCCCCGGAAGGATTTGGTATTTTTGAAATACTTATTGTAAATCACGTAATAATCATCGCTCTTTTTCTCTTCTGCTATCCATTCGTTGATGGCCTGAAGCAATTCCGGAGAATTCTGCCTTACCGCCCAGGCAATGCGTTGGGAAAAGGAAATCCGGGTATCTATATGGAGGATCGGATAATAGGTTTTGTTGATCGCTGCGATGTTGTAATCAGCCACCGTTCGGTCGATTTCCCCATCTACCACCATTCGGATGATTTCGTCGGTAGGTACGTTACCATCGATCCGTTTAATCGGAATGTCAGCACCGATCTCATCCTGCAGGTTTTGAAGCCGTTGCGAATAAGAGGTGTTTTCCCGCACCCAAACGGTGTCATCTTCCAATTCCAGCGTATTTGAAATAACTTCCTTATCGATTTTGTAGCCGGGCAGGGAGCGCCAGTTGTCGGGCATCCGCTGTACCAGGGCCTGGTGGGTCACGTAATGATTTTCGGTGAAACTCACTAACTGTTTTCTCGGCTCCGTGATCGTCAGTCCATAGGCAATCAAGTCACCCTCCCCATTGTTCAACATATCAAACAGATCATCGATGTCCTCGGCGACGGTAATTTTCAGCTCCAGATCCAGGTGCGCTGCCAGGCGAGACAATAACTCGTACTCAAAACCCATGGGCATCCCTTTATACAAAAAATAGCTCGTAGAGCTGTAAATGGTGATGGCGTGCAGCACTCCATCTTCTTTGATGCTTTCCAGGTCTTTTGAAACGTTATAAGGTACAAGCTCGGCCTCCATCACCTGCTCACTTTCACCGGGGCTTTGGGAACAGGCAGCCAAAATCAGTAACACGACAATAAATAAAGTATTCTTTCGTAGGTCCATAAGCTATACAATATATGGAAATAAATGAATGAAGCAAGGAATTGTTTAATTCATTGCATTTTTTGACCCGGATAAGGCTGGGGATTTAGGGTGCAAATGCTGTTTATGAGCTGATTTTTTACTCCTGGGTTCGATAATCCTTAATCTGGGCGAGTTCAAATCCCTCTTACCAAGTAGGTAAGATCCTGACCCGACCAGGAGTTGGGAGGGATTTTAGCACGTAACTATCATTAAATTATAACAAATTTAAAATACTCAAAAAAATCCCCCTTGCCCCCTTAAAAAGGGGGAATTTGTTCACGGAATTCTGATGGCTTCTCCACCTTACTATTCAGATCATTTGCAAACCTGACTAAAAGCCAGGAAGGAGAGGCTTTCGCTTCTCCTTCTTACCTTATTTCGGCATTTAAACTGACAATCAGCAGGTATCTGCTCAGGCACTAGCCCAATTTCTCTTTAAAGAAATCAATGGTCCGTCCCCAGGCCAGTTTGGCCGCAGCTTCGTCGTAGCGGGGCGTGGAATGGTTGTGAAACCCGTGATTTACGTCTGCATACATAAAGGCCTGGTATTCCTTGTCATGGGCTTTCAGCTCCTTTTCGTATTCCGGCCAACCGGCATTTACCCGCGTGTCCAACCCCGCAAAGTGTAGCATCAGCGGTGCCTGTATCTGTGGCACTTCTTCTGCGGTGGGCTGTCCACCATAGAAAGGGACCGAAGCTCCCAGGTCCGGCACGCGCACGGCCATCATATTGGAAATCCAGCCTCCAAAGCAGAACCCAACCACACCGGCTTTGCCCGTGCAGTGCTCGTGCCCCTTTAGCATTTCGTAGCCGGCAATAAAATCCTGCAGCATGTCTTCCCGATCCCGTTTGGACTGCATGGTACGGCCCTCGTCATCCGATCCCGGGTAACCGCCCAAAGGGGTCAATGCATCCGGGGCAAAGGCGATAAAGCCATCCAGCGCCGCCTGATGGGCGGTGTCTTCTATATAGGGATTCAGCCCGCGGTTTTCATGCACCACCAATATGCCCGGAAGGGGCCCGCTTTGGTCTTTGGGACGGGTGAGCAGGCCTTTCATGGTACCAGCGCCTTTGGGCGAAGAGTAGCTCACGTATTCCGAGATCAGCCGGGGATCGTCCTGGGTATAGCGCCGGGCAGCGGCGTAATTGGGCATCAGATAGCCCATAATGGCCGATACGGTCAGCCCGCCTACGGCAAACTTGGAAAGGCGCTGTACAAAATCCCTGCGCTCGATGCGGCTATGTGCATAATCGTCGTACAGGTCAAAAACTTCCTGGTCCAGGTCTTTTTTATCAATTGGTTTCATATGATTATAATTTGCTTTTAAATGGCCATATGGAATCTCGCATGCTTTATAATCATTCCTCCGTGGGTTGCTTACGTCATGCTCGATTTCATGGGTAAAAAGGATTAGTAGTTAAGGTTATAAGGTACCCTATTTTTCCGAAAATTAGATAAAAAGCCGGCGAAACTTTTCTTTTAGGGAGGGATGCCTTGGAAAATTCACTGGGGAAAATAGGAGGGGATTTTATAACCTTGGTCTTTCCATTTCTTACGTCACCATTTTATTGGTGAAGTTTTATTCCGCTGCTCTTTCAAAAAGAATATTTTTCACCGTGCCCTCCGATGCCACCTCAAAATACATGATGTCCTCCTTCGTTTTTCCATGAAAACTGTATTTCGTTCTTCTATTCGCCCCAAATACTCCCTTTTGCCCCTCGCTGAGGACCAGGCGATTATTGGGGTACGTTAAAACCAGTTGCTGATCGATTACTTCTAGCACATAGGTTACATCCAGTTCTTTGGAATAGTAGGTACCTGCATAGGCTTCCAGATGCTGATTGGGCTGATCCGCTAGCTGGATCCTCTCAAAATAGAAAATGGCACCGCCAAAATCTACCTGTAGGTCATCATCCGCATCTTCTTGTCCAAAGGCGTAGGTAGTATACGGATTGTCGATTCTGGAGAATCGATTCGGGCCTTCCGGAAGGAGGGGTGTCCCCGTATTGCCCCTACTGCTGACCGCTTTCAAGGTATCGTTCTCCACATAAATCGCCATGCGCAAATCGCTGTTTAATTCCTGGTAGGTTCCGGTAAAGGCCTTTAATTCCGCTGCCATATGAGGGGAAAAAGTTGCCTTTTGACCGGCTTCCGTTGGTTCCTGTACAAACAGGTCCAGAATCTGGTAGGAGAAATTGACCGCATTGATATTTTCGTCGTTTGCATATACCACCACCGCCAAATTCAGTGCCGGCACGGCGATAAATTGGCTGCGCATGCCCCGATCTCGTCCGCTGTGATGGTAGGTGGTGAGCGTCTTATAGGGAGAAACAAATAGTCCCCTACCATAGCTCATCCGTTCGCCATTATTCAAGGTATCCCGTTCCGTGAGGAAATCTTTCAGGTAGGCATATTCAGGAGCAGGGTTTAGGAATAGTTCCGACCAGCGGAGCATATCGGGAATGGTACTTTCCATGCCCCCGGCCCCGACGCAAAGGGTCAGCGATTTGGGTTGTTTGTATCCCTTGTCCGTGGCAAAGTAGGGATAGGCCCGGTTGGGGACAAGGGTTTCCAGGTCCTGGATAAAAAATGTTTGTTCCATATCCAGGGGGTCGAAAAGTTCCTTTTTTGAAAATTCATGAAGACCCATCCCGGATACCCTTTCCACGATCAAGGCCAGTAAAACATAGTTGGTGTTGGAATAAAGCATCTTTTCGCCCGGGGCGTTATTGGTCCCTTTTTGCCGGAACATCAGCGCCTGAATCATTTCATTGGTATAGCCCCGATGGCTGTAGTCAAAGCCTTTTAAATCCAGTAGCACGTTGTGGTTTCGGATCCCACTGCTATGGTTGAGCAAATGCTTTATCCGGATCGTGTCCCCATAAAACGCCAATTCCGGGATGTACTTCCTTACATCTTCCTGTACGGATAATTTACCCTGCTTTTCCAATAGACGGATGCAGGCGGCAGTAAATTGTTTGGTAACCGAGGCCAGCCCAAAGACCGTGGAATCATTGAATGGGAGCTGGTATTCCAGGTTCATATTGCCCCTGCTGCCATGGTAGAGTACTTGGCCGTCTTTTACCAGGCCAACGGTTACTCCGGGATGTGATTCCTCCGGTACTGCTTCCAACAACAGCGCATCGATGCTGTTTTTCACAGGGTTCTGGGCATGTACCTGAACAGCCGTAAATATCCATAATAAGAGGTAGAAGGATTTCATTTTGGTAGGTGTTTAGCTGGTTTTCTAAGAAGGGAGGAATCCAGGCAGGTATTAGGTTGCTGACTGACTTGCTTTAAACATTCGGAAGAAGAAAAAGGGGAGAAAGCCCAGGCCAAAGAGCAAAAAGCCCAGCGCAAGCAATACACCGGCCCCTTGTAAATGGAGTAATTTGAAAAGGCATGCCGCAATCAATACCATACCACTCAGGGAGCCCAACAGCCATTGGAGTTTTCCGGAAAGGTGTAAAAACAGCCTGTTTTTGAGTTTGTTTACCAATAACAAGGGCAGGAAAACAAAGGCAAAGCCCAGCATTCCGGCATACAGTAAGGAAGTGCCCCCCGGCAAAGACATGATTTTAAAAAAGGTGCCGAGGGTAGCCGAAAGGGCAAACACATAGCCGGAAAGGTAGGTGCATTGGTTTAGGCGCAGGCGCTTTTTATAGTTGAGTAGGTAAAGGGTTTCCTGCTGTATTTCGCCAAATCCATTGGGCGTGATTTGCGCATAGGCGGCTTGAAAGGCGTTTTCAAAGGATTGCCCGCTTTGCATTTCCGCCTCAACCACGCAACAAAAATGGTCGATCAGGTCATCCTGCAATGCTTTGTCGGCAATTTCACTGTGCCGAACGGCCCGGCTGATGATTTCAAATTGTTGCTCGGAAATCATACCGCTGGAGTGGTTTTCGTGTCGGTAAAGATGATTTTGTGTAGCGTGTCCATAAAGTCGGCCAACTCCTGCACGGCCATTTTCTGCTCGCCTTTGCCTTTGGGTGTCAGGGTATAGTATTTTCGTACCCTTTTCCCGAGGGTGACTTCTTCCGTCGTGACCATCCCGTCGCTTAGCAGCTTGTGCAGGATCGGGTAGAGGCTTCCGTCTTTGATCAGGATTTTACCTTCCGAAATGCCCTTTACCTTCTGGCAGATTTCGTACCCGTACATTTTTCCGTTTTCTTCCAGGAGCTTTAATATGATGACCCCCAGGGTGCCCTTTAACAATTCTTTTGAATACATAGGGTAAATATACATCATAATACGATGTATCAAAACAAAAGGCATGGTTTATTACACCCTTTAACCGTGCGTTGCGTCTAAAGGGGATTTAGTTGGTTATCGCGAGTGGTATATTGGCTAGAGATGGAAGCGGAAACTAAGGCCACGCTTTGATTGTACAGGTGCTCCTGAAATTCGATAAACAACTTGGGTAATTCTCCAAATAGGTCGTCCAGTAATTCCTCTGATGAAATGGGTTTCCCATAAGCACTCCAAAAGGAAGGGGGAAACCATGGGATTGATCGCGCTTTCCTTTCGGTTTCTTAGTTTGATGTTAACCGCGCAATTTTGCTTCGGCTACTTCCTTCGAAACTACCGATTTTTCCGGATAAGGGATGTTACCAAGCGATCGCCTTTCTAAAGGATCCCTCCCCCCAACACCAATCGAATAAGTCCCACCAGCACGGCGATGCCACAGAGCACCATGCCTTCATTGGATTTCCCGATAGCACTGATGATCAAGCCGAGAATGGCGAAAGGGATATTGATCCAATTAAACCATCCTAAAAGCGGAATAAATCCCAGCAACATACCCAAGGCGGCCAGTACGCCAAGGATTAATCCAACTGTTTTCATAGGAATGGTCTGTTTTTTAATTAAGGCCTTTTCTGAACGGGAGAAGTAAGGGAGGACAAAGGAAACGCCACAGCTCCCCGCCTCTGTATCGGCATTCCGGGCGACCGGCCGGTACCGAGCGCACCCTACCCGTAACCACCTCCTGCATTACCTCCTTTCTCACCAACCGAAGGCTGCTAAAACTAGCAAAATTTTCCGATTTGGATGCAACACGTTCTCGAAATAGTTTCTATTTCGATCGGATGGGAGGAGTACCGAACGACGAATTTGCCGGTATCCGTACTTGCTGGAGTAGCTACAGGCCTGTTTTAGTTCCATCTGCGTCCTGCCCCCGGTGCGAAAAACGTTGGCTGCCCCCTAGACACGAACCGGATTCGATTGAAAGTACGATTAAGACTAGATTTATCGAACCAAAAATCCCCCCCCCATTCCTTTATCGGAAAATTTCGTTCGTATCCGTTAGGAAGCTATTGGTTGGATTATGTTATCGTTATTCCCATTGATTCCATCGAGGGGAAGGCAGCGAAATTTTCTACTACTCCCCAAAATTTTAGCCCAAACAAAAATTTATCCATAAAAAAATTTGGATAATTACACGAATTAATTAACTTCACTATCATAAAAACCAACACCACTATTTTAACTACTTCGTTTTCTTTGCCGACATAGTGTTTTGTCAAGGGTCCTTTTTGATTCCAATGCCGTTGAACTTTGGAGCAAAAAGGTTTTTCAATCAACTGCAAAGCCGAAAACTGTTGACAGTATACAGCTTTTTTCAAAAACAAATCTACCTACTTATCAACCTTTAGGTGTCGTCGCAGTCCCTGGTGACTTTTTGAATACCCTAATGCTTAAAGGTTTTCGTTTCATCGAGCTTGTGTTTACCATGTAAACAGGTTACGGCATTACTATGTGTTAACCTACGAATGCCTTTTTTCTTATGAAACCTTTTTCATTCCTACTAGCAGGGCTGCCATTACTGTGCCTGGAACCACCGTATGCCCGGGAAAAAATCAATCCAAGCCGCCTCCCCTTTTCAATAAAGTGGAATCCCCCTGGTCGAAACCACCCGGCTACAGCCGGAAAAGGTAGGGGCCCTGACCCTTTACCTGATCCGGTGCGAAGAACAGAATCACCTCGCTAGAGACAAAAATAAGGAACATAAAAACGGCTCCATCGCCGATGATGCCAGCGGTCCGGTAACCGGTTAGTAATCCAATTTAATTTTTAAAACCTCATTAATTTTACTATGAAAACCATCTATAAACGCAACCCACACGGTTGGCTTTGGGTAGCCATCTACCTGCAAATGAATCTGATGCCTGCAATCACATTAGGGCAGGAAATGGCATTCAGAGCCCAGGTCACCCCACCCTCTCCCGAGGTGAGTGCCCTGGCCAAATTTGCCGACACGCGCATATCCCATTATTCCGGGCTACCGGATATCACCATCCCCCTGTATACCATTGCAGAACAAGACCTGGAAATTCCGGTGCTGCTACGTTACCATGCTGGTGGAATCCGCGTGGAAGAGCGTGCGGGCTGGGCAGGACTGGGTTGGGCCCTGATCGCAGGTGGAAGTATCAGCAGAACCATGAAGGGGCTTCCGGATGAGCATAACCAATCAAGCAGTGGCTATATCCAGCATGATGTGGTACCTGATAAACTGTCTACCAGTCAATTGGCGGACTATTATAACCGCACACAAAGTGCAGTCATCGATTTTGAGCAGGATATTTTTCACTTTGCATTCGCCAATTTTTCCGGAAAATTTGTGCTTGATAAAAATGGTGAAGTTGCCTTCCTGAATGCCAGCAACTTAAAAATTCAATTTGATCAGGTAAACAGGAACATTGTCCGATGGAAGGTATGGGACGGAAGCGGCAACCAGTATATTTTTGAAGACCCGGAACGAACCATCACAGAAGCAATCTCCGAAGGCAAATCAGCACTCTTCCGTTCCATTTATCATTCGGCCTGGCACCTGAGTAAAATCATTACTTATAGTGGCAGGGAAATAACCTTCCTTTACGAAAACTATACCGAATCCTATTATTCCAGATCAACCCAATCTGCTTCCTATTTTTTAAGTGGAAGTTCCGGAAGGGGTGTCTGCGGCACCAACAGAATGACCAATGGATTTTCTGAAATGACCATCCGGGGAAAACAGTTGCAAGCAATCCAATTTGGTTTGGGTAAAGTACTGATCGAAAGCAAAGATGACCGGCAAGATGCTACATCCAAAAGACTATCAGGCATCAAGGTGTTTAATAATAGGGATCGGCTCATTAAATCGTTTACGTTTGATCATGATTATTACCAATCCACCCTGTCAAACGGACACATACAGCTTCCGGATTTCATAGCCAGGGCGACGCCCAGGAAACGGCTTCGTCTTTCGAAAGTCACCGAAAATACGACAAAGCAGGAACTGGAATATTTCCTGGAATATAACGGCAATACCTTACCGCATTTGTTTTCCAATGCCCAGGACCATTGGGGTTTTTACAATGGAGAGGACAACCGGAGCCTTATTCCCCAGTATATGAAATTCCGGCAAGCCAACGCCAACCGGCTGGTCGTTCCGGAAAAGGCCGCAATGGGTTGCTTAAAAAAAATCTCCTATCCGACCGGAGGGACCATTACCTATGAAATGGAAAGCAATACCGCAGTGGTCCGTTCAGATGATTATTACAATTATTTTAGTCCGGTAGTCCTGGAAAAGGATCAACCTCTATATTCCGCGTCGGTAAACAGCAAACGCCCCAAAGCCTATTTCCAAGTGGAACCCCAGGAATCCACGGAGGATACACACAAATTGATCCAATATACGGTTCATCTGAGTAATTTGAAGGATTGTGATGCACGAGGCAAAGATTGCCGTGGCTCCCTGGATGTATACCTGTACTCCCCTGCAGACAGGTCCTTTGTAAGTTTGCTTTCCAATACGATCAAAAAGGGGAGCATTACCGGCGATATTTGGCTGAAAGCAGGCATCCAATACCAACTGCATGTAGAGGGTCCTGCCAGCGTGACGGCAGGAGTGACCGCTACCGTTTCAGGTAGAAAAAATCCACCAAAACAGGAGGATACCGGTCAGATAGAAGTTCCTACGGGAGGCTTGCGGGTCCAATCCATCACCAAGGATTTTGGCCACCAAACCGAAACGATCCAATATCGCTATGAGCAAGCGGAGGAAAACATTTCCTCGGGCTCGCTGGCGACCTTTCCAAAATACGACTTTATCCATTTCAATACGGTCACCCAAAAGGTTCCGGGTAGAAATGATATTTCTGTGGACCATTGTTTGAAATTTGAATTACGGTCTTATTCTCAGCTGCCGCTATCCTCGGGTGCGGATTTCTTTGGCTATGCCAACATCAAAGAGATCAGGGAAAACGCGGAAGGGGAAATTCTGCGCACAGATTATCAATACCTATCCCCAAAGCATTTTCCGGATCAATCCCGCTATGTGGCTCCTTTCGGAATCGTACGAAGCGCAGAAGCCAAAAGGGGTGTGCCCGCCGGAGTGATTTATTTTGTTCAAACCAAAGAGGGTTTCCAAAAATCCCGGGAATTGATCTATACCTATCGAGCATCGGAAAGGGCTTCCCATGAAAACGTTGTTTTTTCCTGCATGGGTTACGGGCCCGGAGGATGTCAGGATATCCGGTACCTGAAATATTTCAATACCACGGTCTGGAATCCTCGCATTGAAATAAAGGAGATTCGGTTCGATATCCAGACCGGTGCGGGCTTTGAAAAAACCAGCACAACAAGCTATGATGAGAACTACCTATTGCCGATAAAGCAGACCCATTCCCTATCCCAAAACACTAGCCTGGAAGAATATTATTATTACCCTTTCAACCTTCCTTCGGCCTTGAATGCTTCCGGAGACCGGTCCGTGCTTGCAAGCCTGATGGATGCCAATAGGATTACTCCCAGCCTGGCCCAGGTGAAAAAAATGGCCGGGCAACAGGTTGAGCAGCAACAGGTCCAAATGAAAAGGTACCATGGGAAAATTTTGCTGGCAGGACTGTTCAAAAAGCACGCTGACCATCCCGCATACCAGGACCTCCACATTTTGTCCTATGATTCCTTCGGGAATATTCTGGAGCAAAAGCCCCGGACCGGGCCCAGGCAAAGTTTTCTCTGGTTTGAAGAGGGGAGGTGGATGGCGGCCGCTGTCCAAAATGCGGGGGCACCGGAAATGGCCTATACTTCATTTGAAACGGCTGATAAAGGAGGATGGACTTTCACCGGTGAACCCTATACAAGCAAAGGTGCCAAAACCGGAGTAAACCTGTACCATCTGGGAAGGGGAGCCATTAGCAAAACGGAGATACCGGCAAGTCCAGATCATGTATTTCTACTTTCCTTTTGGGCAAAAAAAGCGAGTAGCCGGACTTCAGCGAACTGGAGCTTTATGGGGGAAACCGTACTGCTGACCGATGAATGGCAATTGATTCAAAGAGAAGTGACCCGCGACAAGCTTACCCTTTCCGGGCAGGGTGTTTTGATCGACGAACTACGACTTCACCCCAAGGATGCCTTTATGGAAACCTATACCCATGAACCCCTGATCGGCATCAGCAGCAAAACAGATCAAAGGCACCAAACCCACTATTATGAATACGATGCTATGGGCAGGCTGGAGTCCATCCGAAACATGGATAGGGATATTCTGGAACACTACGCATATACCTACCAAACCCAAAACCAGGCGATGCCATGAAAACCAAACGGATATACCTTGCCATTCTGATTCTGTTTTCCTGGACGGGCAGGCCGGCTCTTGCCCAGGAAAACAGCATCCGTACGTTCCGCCCGGAAGTGCCGCTGAAAGCAACATCCTCATTACAAGCTTCTCCCTCAGTTAACATATCAACGGTATACCTGGACGGGCTGGGCAGAGAACAACAGATCGTCAGCCAGGGGGCCGCTCCAGGTGGTGGGGACATTGTCAAGCCCCTGCATTACGATTCCTTCGGCAGACCTGACCGGGAATACCTTCCCTATGTTCCGATAGCCAACAAGGTCCCCGGTGCATTCCGGCCCGATTTTGAGGCGGAACATGCCTCCTATTACCGGCAGAAGTACGCTGATTCCTATGGCTATCAGGAAATCGTATATCAATCGTCGGATCTTTTATCACCGCAGACCATTTCCCCACCCGGAAAAGCCTGGAGACCGGGGTCTGGCCGAGAGACAACATTTCACGAACGGCCCAACTTAGCCCAAGAGCAGGTCCGTAGCTGGACGGTGAATGGCGATGGCCTGCCGCTGACCAAAGAAAGCTATGCAGCCGGGGAACTATGGGTCAGCATGATTACCGATGGAGAAGGAATCCGCAGCCTGATCTACACGGACAAGCTGGGCAGGGAAATCCTGAAAAAGACACAGGCAAGGCCAAACCCTTCAGAAGCCCATGCAGGATGGCACTGCACCTACTACATTTATGACAAGCTGGGCGATTTGCGGGTGGTACTCCCTCCCAAAGCGGTGGAAATCCTGTCCGAAAACTGGCAGCGTTCCCGGGATATGGAACTGGCCGAAGGTTTGTATTTCCTATACCGCTTTGATGGCAGAAAACGGCTGATCGAAAAGAAGGTCCCTGGGAAAGCAAAGGAACAATTCCTTTACGATGATCGGGACCGGCTTGTTGGCAGCAGAGACGGCAAGCTGAAGTTGGCTGGCCAATGGCAGTACACGAAATACGATGCCCACAGCAGACCGGTGCAGACAGGCATTAGCAGTGATAATAGGAATAGGGAAATCCTGCAAAATGACCTGGACCCGGAAACCCCCCGCTACCTGCCCGCCAAGCCTGAAATAGTACTGGTAACCCACGGAAAGACTTTTCCCGCTGGCGCCCCTAACTGGCAGCACCGATACCAGGCTTTGCGGACCATCGCACCGAAATTGAATTTTAAGTTTGAGCCAATAGGTACGTTTGTGCCAAAAGGGATCCCGAATTTTCCCGTAAAAACCGGTACATCATCGGAGAAAGCCCTTGCACCCGAACCGTTTCCCCGGGAAGAAGGAGCGATTCTTAGCCTGACCTATTATGACGACTACCGCAACAGTAAAAGGGACTTTCAGGAAAAAGGAGTCGGCATCAGCTCCCTTCCCGCTTCCGGACTGTCTACAGGGAAATTGGTGAAAAATATGGCCTCTGACCAATTAATGGAAAGCGTTGTGCATTACGATGACATGGGCCGGGCGGTACTTACTGTATCGGAAAACCACCTGGGCGGGAACATCGAGCATTCAATCCAATATGACTTCAGGAGCAGGCCCCTGGAGACGCAAACCCAAATTCAGGGCAGCGTGGCCCTCCGCTATACCGATAGGTACCAGTACAGTCCGGAAGGCTACCTCAGTGCCATCTACCGGCGCATGGGGGAGGAGCCGGAAACCCTGCTGGCCTCCTATGCCTACGGGTTGACCGGACAAATGGAAGAAAAGCACCTCGGTGGCCTGGCAACTTACCAATATGAACGACATATCCGGGGCTGGACCAATGCCATCAGGCCCAAGAGTGCGGACCCCAGTTTGTTTTTCATGACCCTAACCCATGAAACCGGTTCACAGCCCTTGTTCAACGGCAATATCTCTGAAATGGCGTGGCGCGGTAGGGACCAACAACACAGGACCTATCGATTTGACTATGATCCTGCGGGGCGGCTGACAGCAGCTTCCTATTCCGTTCCAGGAAAAAATACCGAAAAGGACCGATACAGCCTTAGGGGCATGCGCTATGACACCAATGGGAATCTCCTTAGCTTTACCCGGCACAACAGACAGGGCAAGGACAGCTACGGAGAAGTAGACCGGCTGAGTTATCGCTATGCACCTTACAGCAATCTGCTGGAAAGCATTAGCGATGCGGTACCCGACGCAGGTTTTTCAGCAAGGGATTTTAGCGCCACTCCTGCCAGGGGAAATTACCAATACGACGCCAATGGCAACCTGACGGCCAATCCTTACAAGGGTATCCGCAGTATTCGGTACAACCACCTGGATCTTCCCGAAGAGATGGTATTTGACTCAGGCGAAAAAATGCTGTTTGCCTATTCCGCCGAAGGGCAATTGCTATACAGAAAGCTGGAAAAAAATAGCAAAATGATAGAGCGAACCGATAAGCTGGGCGAACTGCTGCTGGCCGACGGCAAACCCCGACAGTTGCTGCACCCGGAGGGAACGGCTGTTTGGGAAAAAGGAAAGTGGGTTCCCGAGTTTTTTATCAGGGACCATCTGGGGAATGTCCGGCAGGTGCTCAGAAAACCAGTTAGCTCCACCGTTCTGGCCAGCATGGAACCCGGGAATAGTAAAGAAGAAAACAAGCATTTCGAAGGAGTAGACCAAACCCGGCAGGCCGGGGTGGAACACAATAGCACGCCGGGAGGCAGCCATTCCGCCTGGCTGAACGCGGTCCGGGGGAGGATGCTCGGGCCTGCCAGAAGGCAAAAGGTAGCGATCGGGGAGCAGGTTAGACTCTCGGTCCGGGGAAAATACCGGGATGGCCGCGGGTTGTCGGTAAAACCGGAAACCTTTATCGCCAGCGGAGCGAAAAACCGCCTGCTGGACAACCTAACCGAATTCGGAAATGCGCCGGCGGCAGCCGGTAATCCGGTGCTGTGGCTTTCGCTGGCAGATTTGCTGATCAAAGAGCTACAGACCAAACCGGTGCCCGAGGCGTATTTGTTGTACGTTCTATACGACAGCGAGGGAAAACTTTACCGCCAGGAAAAAAGGGCCTTGACAAAAAAAGCAGCCGGAAAACACGAATTTTTGGAGACAAATTTTTATATTGAGAAGGACGGCTATTTGGAAGCCTTTTTGGTAAACGAGACCGAGACAGATGTTTGGTTTGACGACTTCCGGGTAACGACCCTGAGTCCCCTGGTGGTGCAGGAAGACCATTACGATCCCTGGGGGCTGGAGCTCAGTGGGCTGGAATACCGGGAGGAAGATCGGGAGGAGAGTAAGTACGGATTTAATGGCAAAGAATTAATCTCCGATGCCGGGCTTGATCTGTATGATTTTGGTACCAGGCTTTATGATCCAATTGTTGGACGATGGAACACTGTAGACCCCCTATCCGATCACCAAAAGCAATTGGACAAATCTCCATATGCTGCCATGTGGAACAATCCGATCAGGTACAATGATCCTGATGGGAGGTGTCCTGAATGTGAGGAAAATGTGAATAATCCGATCGATGGGCAGGTTTATGAATCACTCGGAGGTGCTGAATATACTTTTGAGAATGGGGAATGGACACGAGATGGTGGAATGCTTGACGGCGTTAATGTTGAGGCCTCAAGGTTAGAAAATAATGGTGCCGATCTCAGTCGTGTAAACCTTGCATTGACTATCAGCGGGGGGCTATACGGAGGACTGGAGGGACTTGCAACAAGCCAAGGTTTCTGGCTTGGCCAAAACGAAAAGTATTATTCGGCCCGATGGGGAGGAAACCAATATACAGGAAGCAGGGCTGGAGCATTTCGAGCGGCAAAGGCTTATGGATTAGCCGGTAAAGCCACATTGATTGGATCCGCAGGAATTGGTTTTTATTTAACATTAAACGGATACCAGCTTGACGGCGACAAATTTGGTTATAATGCGCAAAAGGCAGCTGCGGGCAGTGCAGGGAGTATTTTGGGAGGAGTGGCCGGAGCTAAAGCGGGATTATTGATTGGAGGAGCAGCCGGTTCTTTTTTTGGAGGGATTGGAGCAATTCCAGGTGCCATATTAGGAGGGGTTATAGGTAGTTTTGGTTTAGGCTTGGGAGGAAGTTATTTCGGTGAATTTGTTGGGGAGACTGCAATTGATCAACTTCATAACCCATAGCATTAATAATATTTATTATGGAAAAAATTGAACTTTGGTTAAATATTGTACATTACTGCATCTATAAATTAGATTATAGACTTCACTTGCTGTCCAATAAGATAAACCCTTTTATACTATTAGGGAAAATACCGGCCGTGGAAAAAAATTTTAAAGATCAAGGTTCAAGCTTAAAGGAATTTGGAAATAAGTTCTGGACAGATAGGCGGTATGGTTTTGGGATAATGATATCTGGAGCGACATTAACTATGTTAATCTTTTTTATGATTTGGGTAATATTTCTAGTTGTGAATAGGTTGCTAAGTTACCCCTTTAAATTTACCTGGCACCCGTTTGTATTCTGCCTTATTTTGGCCTACTCTATTTGCCATTTATTTGTTTTCCAAAATGAAAAATACATTAAATACTTCAAAAAGTTTGATAAGCGATCAAAACAGGAAAAGCGAAAATATGGGTTTTTATCCCTGGCCTTTGTGGCTGGAACGATTGTCCTAGTTTTTTTGAGTTTCCGTATTTTACCTCCGCTTCCTTGATTGGAAAGTGCTAAAATGGAAAAATATTTATTTTATACCCGGACTCGGAAGCGTCGGTGGCTCCCTATGAAGGGGGGAGGAGATTCCCGAGTTTGAAAAAGAAAGAAGGTAACTGAATCGCTAACGAACCGGATGCAGCTGGAATCCCAGCTACAGCTTATGCGTCAGAGTCGTAACCCCGTTTACCGCAACCTGGGGCAAACGGCTTACCGTGAAGGATTGCAGGCAGCCAGGGACTTGTACCAGCGGGGACGGAAGTTACATTTCAGCGAATCGGAAGCACTGGCATCAAGGAAAAGCCGGTATTTGGACGGAATCGGCAAAATGGTTACCCATGGTATTAGCGGCAGCATGGTAGCAGCAGCCGCTTCACCGGCTTTGGTTAGGGGAATGGTCGAGGGATTGGGTGCCCGGGTCGTTCAACGGATGGGGATGGAAGCAAGCCAACAAATGGTTTTCAGTTACCTGGGTAATGGCAACTTATCTAAGGTTGACCTTTTTGACATAGCAGCAGCTGGAGTGTTTAGAAAAAGTGCCTTTCTTTTTCAAGGCTTTGGCGATTTTACTACAAAAGCCGGGTTTCAGGATGCTTTGGGATTAGCAAATGAGATCGGAATCGGGGGTCCAAAATCGACTACAGCAAGTTTGGTTGATCTCGGAGTAGGCGGCTTCAATTGGAAATGGGAAAACACCTTAGATAATTCTGATATTGATAAGGTTGTCATTAATACCATTTCCAATTTTAATAATACAATAACATTGGGGGTTGGTGAAATAATAAAAACAAGGGAATAGATGTTAAAAATCACACTGAAAATTGTTGCTTTTATTTTCATTTGGATAATTATCGCATTTTTCTATCAGAAGAATTACGATTCTTTGGAGAAAAAGTATGCTGTTGGGTGGGTAGTAGGAAAGGAAATTGGTTTACGGCAAGGGTTTTATGTCAATTTTAATTTTGAATTTCAAGGAGAGAAATTAACAAACACTAGTTCTCAAGAAAATTATTCGGTTAGTAAAGGCGAGTTTTATTTGGTGGAGATTCCTGTAAAAAAAGTCAACAAGGCTAAAATGTTACTTGACTATCCCGTTCCCGACACGCTAAAAGCCCCTTACGAAGGTTGGGATGAAATACCGGCGTTTTTGAAAAAGAGGGAAGGTACCTGAATCGTACATAAATCGGATAAAGCTGTAATCCCAACTGAGGCTCCTGTAGAGTCGAAACCCCGTTTACCGCAACCTGGGGCAAACGGCCTACCGGGAAGGGCTGCAGGCGGCCAGGGACTTGTACCAGCGGGGGCGGAAGTTACATTTCAGCGAATCGGAAGCACTGGCATCAAGGAACAGCCGGTATTTGGATGGAATCGGCAAAATGGTTACCTATGGTATTAGCGGCAGCATGGTAGCAGCAGCTGCTTCACCGGCTTTGGTTAGGGGAATGGTCGAGGGATTGGGTGCCCGGGTCGTTCAACGGATGGGGATTGAAGCGGGGTTGCAGATGGGGATGAGTTTACTGTTTAGCGGAAATCTTAAAAGCGTTGATATAGCAGATATCGGATTAGCTGGTTTATTTGGCAAATCTGCCTTTTTTTCGCAGGCTATTGTTGATATTAATTTAAAAGATGGGTTTAGCTCTTCAATTGGAATTGGAAATCAAAAACGGATTTCAGAAACGGCACTTGATTTAGGTGTGGGTGGGTTTAATTTTGGTCACAATAGACTTCTAAATAGTTCTGAAATAGATAGAGATGTAGTTTCGATCATTTCAAATATCAATAGTACAGCCAGAATTATAACTGGAAAAGTTTCAACAAACGAATATTAACGATGAACAAGAAACTGACGATCACTATTTCGAAAATCATATTGGTACTATTGGCTGTGTATTTTGGGAATATGATTTTTGAAAACTACTATTCAAGCCTTGAGGAAAATTATACCATTGGGGTATTGGGGGAAAAATATAGACTTCCTAACCAAGGAAGTAGGATTAATTTTCATTTCTACTATTGGGGTGAAAAATTCCAATCCGATAACTTTCTTGGAACAAATGAGATTTCCAAAGATCAATTAACCTACCTTATCGAAGTCCCAATAAAGGACATAAAAAAAAGCCGAATTCTCTGGGACTATCCTGTCCCGGATACTTTAAAAGCCCCTTACGAAGGCTGGGAGGAAATACCCGCGTTTTTGAAAAAGAGGGAGGTAGGAAATTGAAATGCAATCTGTCCGATTGGCGAGGCAATTTTTCCTACGTCGACTTGGTTGATCGTTGGTATTCGGCAGCTACGCATTTGCTGGGTTGCAGTTGGCGACCGTGCACAGGAGGAGCCTGGGCTTTTTAGGATTTCGGAATTTATCCGGGCCTACCCGGGGACGTTGCATTTTGATAAAGCCGTGCAGCCAGGGTTTCTGCTTGATTAATTGATTTTTTTGGGAAACTTGGGACCCGTGAAACAGGGTCCCAGGTGTCCCAATATGTCCCAAAAACCTATTTGCCTTTCTTCCGCTGTTCAATCCTGGCTCGGGTCATTCGTTCTCTGAGCCCTCCGTTGTTGACAAAAGCAATTTCCAATTGCTTAATTTGTTGTTTTAAGAGATAGGTGCAGATTTTAATTAGCGTAATCATGGCATTCGCACAAATCTCCGGATCTTCGTGCTCGATGGCTTTTTTGAATGTGTCATACGTTGGCGTCGGAGTGCTTTTATTTAATTCGCGCATGCGGTAAACAAGGCGATGATTCTTATCCCAAATCGGAAGCGATCTGCTTCTCAAAAAATCCTCATAGTCAATTTGAAGCTCTTCTAAACTCGCCCGGGCTACATTTGTAAGCTTAATTTCCATTTCTTTGGATGTAGCAGAAGCCATACTGCCTTCGGCAATGTTCTGCTTACCACTCCGGGCCGCTTGCACCATTTGACCTACTGTGCGGTCATACTTATGGAAGTACCGATTGGTAAAATAAACCGTCCCGTCATAAATGATTTCTGCCTTCTGATAGCTAAACAGCTTACGATAACCGCCGTGTGGAGGTATAAAACCTTCCGTATTTTTTTTATCGTCGCTCATCGGTACGTCCATGATTTCAAAAAATAACTTGCTTACATCTTCTCAATATTGTAATTACCATAACTCCATTTCTTCGCTATAACAATCGGGAAGAAGTCACCCGCGAAATTTATTGAACATGCCCCAAGTCCCGACCGATCGTATAACGCTTCCAGTCCTTATCCATTTCCTCTAAATCCAGAAAAGGGGGTAAAAACTGTCCGTCATTCTGGGCATATTCCATCACCTTTTCCACAAAGGGCAGCGTACCGTCTCCCATTTTGGGTAAGGTCTGCCGCTCGGAAGGTGAAAGCGCCACCAGGTAGGGGCTTAGAATGGTTTTGATGGTGTTTACTGCATCCCTGGCAGTTTGCAGCTCTGCTTCCGGGATCTGAATGGAGATTGAGTTTTTTGTACTCATCGCATATAAATTTTGGGTTAAACATAAATTAGCAAATGAAAATACATTATTGCTGTGTGAAATGCAAATTTCTGCATCTAATAATAAAAGGATAAACGGAAAATTCTAACAAAAAATACAAATTTATCGATCTCCTAACCAATCATAAACTGATCACTTTTAAATAAAAGTTTCTAAGTGCTTTTAAATAATCTTAATTATATTTTTTATACAAGAATTCTTATAGTAGTTTGCTTTTTGAAAAACGTGCTTTTTTCGATCTATCGTCAAAAGGTAAACTTGCGAACATCAGGAATAGCCATTATTCTATCCTAAACAGAAATATTCAATCCATTTAATTAAATCTTTAAATGTTTAGCTTATATGTCTTTTACTCACTATCCAAAAATAAAATTGTCCGATTTAAAGGGAGCTAGACTAGTGATCCATTGAATTTTTAACTCAGAATCCTGAAGATTGAATTTCCTTATATCGATTTATATAGGCATTGAGCATTGTACTCACTTGAGTGTTTAACGTTCCTACAATAGTCTCTAAAGCTCCAATCTCAGTAGATACACTCTTTATTACTTCTAAACACTCATTTAAGGCCTGTGAATCAATACTTGTCGTAGTAGGCTCTTGACAGTCATTTACAGAAGCCTGTATACCATCAAGCTTAGTAACGATTTGGTTAATTGTTCCCGAGGCAATTCCTGCAGCATAAAGATCAGTTGTCTTAATCTGATCGCGTAAAGCACCTAGATCATTCCTATTCAAGTTTATTTTTTCCAAGGAATTAAAGAATTTTCTAACTATTTGATTTTTAACAACCGCTTCATCTTGACTTATAAGAATATCTATAAAAGCAACGTCTTTAAAGATTGACATTGCGCCAACATCAATATTAACACGCTCAACTTTTATTTGTAGTTGATTTATTATTCCAAGTAATTCAATATCTTTTCCAATTTGTTCGATTACTGTTTCACGCGCCTCTTTAGCAGCTTGCTGCTGTGCGTTAATAAATTGCTTTTCCAATTCTTCAGCTTTTTCGTCCTTTCTATTGTTTCTAGCTTCTTTTATAGAATTTACACCTTCCACGACTGTTGGAAGCAATGTTCCAGCGACGGCGTCAATAATTTTTATAGCATCAACTTGTGCTTTCGAAGAGAATGACGGTAGAATTGCGAGAATTAGTAAAATAAACACTTTCATAGTTACATGTTTTAGGTATTATAAATTTAATTTAAAAAGTTTACAAAACTCAAATACTGAATAATAGAAGACTTCAATTCTTCAACTGCTTGATATAATTCTTCTATTTTTTTCTCATTAGCTGGAATATTATCTATTGCAACAAAATTCCTTATATCGCTGTAAGAATTCTCTACTTTTTCATTAATTTTCGACGTGTTCACTTCGCCTAATTTGTCTAAAACTAATTTTATTTTTTCGTTTAACTCTATAGGTTGAGTAATTTCTCCATTTTGATTTGATGACCTAAGGCGAGAAAGCTTATCCTCTGCTTGCACCCAATTTTGTTTATAAGACTCAATAACTCTTCTCGGTGCATTTTGACAGCTACAGTTCAAAAAACTGCTGTAAAAGTGGCTATCGCTATATGTTCTTAATAAATTAAGTGATGAAGAAATACTTTGAATATCCTTCAGAGTCGAAAGGATCATACTTATAAACGCTGAATTAGACTGTATGCTATACGCTTCTAATATATGACTTTCCGAACTCTCACGAATAACCAAAACCTTTCCATTCCTTCTAGTGTTATGTTAACCGTAAATTGACGGATAAAGCCGTCTTAGTTTTATTCTT
>NZ_WNKF01000009.1 GCF_010119225.1 Cyclobacterium roseum
GAATATTCCGGAAAAATAGCCGCATAAAAAAGGCTGCCCTTTTCGGACAGCCTCATCAAGGTTTCGATTTCCTGGTCTTCCGCCCTTTCGGAGCAGCTTCCTTTTTGCTGATATAGGCCGTATGGGTTTTTCCAAATTGGTCCGGCTCTTTTAGGGAGGCGACTTCAAATACCAGGTATTCTTTGCCGTCGTAATCGACCATATGGTCCTTAAGAATTTCCTCTAATGTTTCTTTGGAGATGGATACCCGGATGATGTTGAGGTCCTTTACCTGGGTTCCTTTGCCGATGTAGAATTTTTCAAATTGTGACATGACGTTATCTGTTTAAGGTTTGAAATTTGATTATGCTCAAGAGAACGGGGGATGCCAGGGACACCCAAGCCAAGGGCCGGGCAAAAAAATGGTGGAAGGCTTCCTTTGGAAAACCCTATTTTTTTGATCGGGCGACGCGTATCCTTGGCGGGTGTACCGCTGCCCCCATCTTTGCATGAATCATAATTCACAACTGGGAACGGGATAGGCCATGGCATTGGAAAAGCCTTCAATAAAAAGAATCGAGAAATGGTCCATTGCACTGAAAGGGATTATCCAACTAAAGAAAATAGAGGGATTCGAGGGCCATGGACGAACGGCTATTAAAGATTCTGAAATTTGATGTTACCACGGGAAGTATGAATAAACGAAAAAGGAAAACCCCATCCAGCTTATAAAGAAAAACTGTCTAAAAGCGCATAGAGGGCTAATTAATCTATTCCGAAACCGGATCCAGAATACCCGGGTGATTATTGCCTGGTTTGTTGACCTCCTTGGATATTTCGTATGCCTCCATGGAATCGGCCGGATAAGCGTTCAACAATTTTAACAGATCTTTGGGATTTTGATCGGGATCCAACCATAATTTTTCTTCCTCCCTGGTCAAAATCACTGGCATTCTGTAATGGATTTTTTCCATCAATTAATTCGGTGCAGTGGTGATGATAGCGTAGGAATTGTACATTTCCCCTTCAGGATCCTTCCAACTCGACCAGAACCCGGCGAAGAAAAATACATCTCTTTCAGGAAGGTGAATTCGGAATGGTTGCTTTTCATTGCCTTCCGGTATTACGCTCCTAAAGTCGAATAATTCCTGGGTTTGTATTGGTATTTACAAGTTGACAGGAAAACATGCCAATGAAATGTTGCAATACCAATTCTTTTGGCCTGGAGAGCAATATTCCTTGATCGGTCCATAAATTTTATCGAATTTATTGTTAGGCGATGAAAATGGGTTTTTAGCAACAGTTTTTAGCAACAGTTCATAATATTCTTATTTTGTCTCATTATTAAATAATTATCAGTTTCATTGTCCCGGTCGGTATATCTGGACCGCATTGTTTTTCACATCCTCCAGGCTTGTCCATACTTTTTTAAACTCACCGCGGCCGAAAAGCTCCGACTGGTCCTCGTAATGCGGCGATTGGGGATCATTGCTTTGCCCGAAAGGCATAATTGACCGGGCCCGCACCTTAGGCCCAAATTCTATGACACTTACATAAGAGTTCCCACCCCGACCGTACCAGCGTTTCTGTCCCGCAGCGGGCATAGCTTCTATATCGTGAATCATTCCGAAAAGGGCAGGCCCCCCTGCGACAGGTACACTGGGGCGGGCGTCGCTGAATTCCCCTTCGAGGGGACGTTGGAGCCGGAAGAACTCGCCCCAGGGAACAAAGGGAGTGCTCCAATCCCGCTCCAACGCAGCGATAGTTTTCTCCAGGGCCCGGATTTGTCCCCAGGGCAGGGTGTCGATAGGCATCAATTGAAAATAACCCCAGGAGGGCGAACCACCGTCCACTGTACGGTAGTCTACTGACCATCGGGTGTAAAGTGTCATTGCGGTGGATTCCATACTGCTCACCTGATCCCATTTTTCGAGCGAATCGATAGCGGGCCGTAGCTTTTCTGCGCGCTCCTCATCTCGATCGGCTAGATCCCGCCACTCCGCAAGCAAAGCGGGAATGTCCTCCTCTGCCTGGAAGACCTTGCGGCTGGTAGCAGCCGCAATCCACTCCTCAAAACTGAAAATCCCTGGCCGGGTTAGGATATCCTTGGAAGCCTTCCAGCGGGCAGACGAATGGGAAGCAAATATTTTATGGACAGGGTTTTGCGGGGTCTCGCCTACCATGTACTTGGGAAAGAGTGCAGGATCCGGGTTTTCCCCTTCTGATGTGGCTATGAATGGAGAAGTGTTGGTATTAACAATCCAACCGCATTCGGGGTTGAGCACCTGCGGAAGTTCTTCCATGCTGTGATAACCCTGCCATTCAGTTTCCGGATCACTTCCATCCAAAGGAAGGTCATAGTTGAATTTCTCATTGCGTTTTGGAACTGCGCTGTTATAGAGGTACCAGATATTTCCCTCCCTGTCGGCATATCCGATGTTGTGGCTCATAAGGCTAAGGCTGCCCACAGCCTTCTGGAATTCTTCAAGGGATTCGGCACGTGCCATGCTGTGTAACTGCTGAAACAGGCCACCTTCCTCATATCGGGCAATGCGCATGGCCAAGGGTTTGCCATCCCTGATGGCCACTATGGGACCATGGTGTGACTTTCGAAAGCTGACCTCCCGGTCCACCATCCCTGAATCTGTGGTCACGGTCAGGTTCTCCGTCCATATTTCTGCCCCCCGATAGCTGTCTCCATAGCGATAAGACAGGGAGTCCGTTGGGTGGTCAAAGGACAGCTCATAGAGGTCGAGGAGGTCCGGCAGATCCACCGTGATTGCCCATCCATGGTGGGGGCTGTGACCAACTATGGGGAATGGATAGCCTGGCCAAAAGGCCCCGTAAATGTTCATCCCTTCCTCACTTAAGAGATGTCCCTCCCTTAACGATAGGGAAGCATCTAAAGATACATGTGGGTTGATCAGGAGCATAGCATGGCCACTTTCAGACCTTTCGGGACCTATCATCCACATATTCGAAAGATTTTGCACCGCTCCATCAACCGCCATCTTTTCCAGATCGGCTGGAGCAGGGCCCTCGGGGGATGAAGAAGGTACTCCATATGCAGAAATAATTCTGCCAAGGGCGAACATATGCCAGGGTTCGAAGTGTGACAACACTTCATAATGCTGTTCCGGATGTTGTGCCAAATAGTAATTGAAGGCATGTGCCCACGCCTCTGCTATTGCCCGAAACTGCCGGGAAGCCTGTTTGTACTCCTCCCGGGAATGTCGCTCCGTTTCAAGCGCCCGGACCCGCAAGTCAGTACCGAAACTTTCCTCTCCGTTTACTTCCGAAAAGCGGCCTATTGCCGTTAGTATGTTTCGCTCAATATGGTAGAAATTGTCTTCAGCGAGCGCATACATCAGACCGAAAACGGCCGCCGCATCCGTTTCACCATGTACATGAGGAATGCCGTAGGAATCGCGGTAAATGGTCACCTGCCTGGCCAGATCTTCAGGATTTGTTTGCCCCTGAACGCGGGACAGAAAAGCAGGTAAAAACAAGTATAGAATCAAAGCCAAAAAAACGGTCGGTTGGGATCTTTTTTGTTTCATTTCCTTAGCATGATTTTAAAGTTTTGGGCTACAGCTTTGACTAGTACTTTCAATTATTAAAATATCGCTTCTCCCGGTTGGGCCATGAGTTTTATTTTCCACTAAAGAGGGTATAGGAGCATCACAACTAAGAACTTGTTACGGCAGCAAATATCCGCCGATTCTGAGCCCCTGCGCTTCCCTTGTTATGGAATATTTACTATATTTTCTATTTAACTTATTCAAGTTCAGATTTTTACAGGAAAAAAGAAAGGATTGTAGTATTTTTAACGATAAGAATCTTGCCTGCATTCGTCTCCGTTTTTTTAGTTCAACTTTTCAAAAGTTCTAAAAAGTGTTTGAGGTTTAGAGCTCGATTTTGGATGGAAAAACGAAATTCATAGTATCCGTCTGATGGTAAAAAGGGTTTTGGGTTAGGCTACAAGAGACAAAGGCCAATCTATTTTCACCGATAAATTCAATCTGATAACGGCTTAGGGATAGCAGTGGAAATCCTTTTTCTGTTCTAGAAGATTGCCGGGAAAAAGATTGGAATGGAAGCGAAGCGATAGCCCGACTTGCAGGGTAAGCCCCAAAAAACATCCTAAGATTAGGCTTCAACCTATTTCTTTCGTATTTCTGACCTATTTATACCGGCGTAAATTGTCCCCCCGAATAAAGCCTTTGACGGAAGGTTTACGTGGCATTAAAGGCGTTAAACGAACACCATTCCGTCCATAAGATGAGCATTCCACCCTGGCGTATTTCAACATTACAACGTAAAGCATACCGGTGATTCCGGGGGAAAGAATGCGCATCGGTCGTTGCACGGAAATAGCGTTTAAGCAGAAAAATAGCTAACCCGACTTGGCGTAACGAACGCGGATGGAAAAACACGAAAAGTCGAACCGTTCCAAATAAGGGAAAAATAAGCAATCCATACGGCGGGTTGGGGATCCGATCAGTTCTAGCGCATTTACCTACAACGTGGTTTTCACAATAGCGAATAAACAACTGAAAAAAGGAATCCCGTCCCTATAATCTATTCTTATATGCATTTTTAGGCATGTAAATTAAATATATTTGATTACATTTAAAAAATGCTGGGCAAAACTTGGGAGAAAAAGGCTGCGCAAGCGTCCGCCCCACCCAAACCAGAAGGCGATGGGCTGTTTCGAAAATACCATCCGTCTACAGACTGCGAAAGCGATCGGTTTGACCACCCATTGCGGCAAATGACATTTTCAATAAGTGGAAACTAAAAACCACCTGTAAAAAGGCGGTATCCGAAAAGCCAATTTTATACCAGAACAGGAAAAACACCTGTTAACCGAAGCCATTAAACCTAAGCTTATCATTATTTTTCATCATTCACTTTAACACTCAACCTTTATGCTTACCACAAAAAATTTCAAGGAAATGCTCGCCGAGGGTAGAACCTTAACGCATGCTCCGGCTGACGAAGACGCGCTCGGTCCCCTTAAACAATTAACCGGTGTTTGGTCAAACGTACCCAATCTGGCCGGTCATGGTTGGAACATGATCGCGCTTCCCTTCATCAAGGAAGGATCTTCGCTAAACTACCGGCTGCTGCTCAATCAATACAATGAGAAACACCAGTTTGGACTGGTGGATAAGGGCGTTCCAAATCGAGGCGTGGACCTCAATGAACCGGAAAATACGGATCAGTTCGTGGCCACGCTGGACTACGATCAATCCATTACCCAAATCGCAGCGATGGACTTTCCTGAAAGCGGGGAAGCAGGTCCTTCAGACCTACCCATACACCACGAGCCGGGCTTATTTTTACACCTGACCAACCTGGCCACCACTGGTTTTGACATCGCCAGACTTGGTTCCATCCCGCATGGGAATTCGGTGTTGGCGTTAGGAAAGGCCCGAACAATCGACGGTGCTCCGACAATTCCTCAGGAAAGCGGCTTACCGATAGGTTTTAAAAAGCTCGATAACCCCTACCTGGCTCCGTATAAGCATTTTCATGAAAACCTTTTTCAGGGTGTTTTCGACCCTACTATTCCGAACGACTTGCTTGCCAAAGCGAACGAGGGAGTCGCAATTGTAAAAACCACCGAGCTGATGTTTGACTCCACCATTGAGTCCGGTGGCATTTCCAATATTCCGTTTATCCAACGGCAGGCAGATGCCAGCAGGATGACCGCTACGTTTTGGATTCAGGAATTAGCGGATACCGATTCGAACGGTGATCCGATTTTGCGGCTCCAATATACCCAGACCGTCATTCTCAACTTCTTTGGCATTGACTGGCCACATGTCAGCATCAATACCTTACAAAAAGTCGTCTAATCCACCGTATTTTTATAAACCCAAATCAGAAAAAAATGGCACACTTTAAAGTCAATAATCTAAAACACCCCGAAGGGCACCAGGTACCAAAAAAAGCCCCCGTGGTGATTGTAGGAGCCGGTATGGCGGGTCTGTATACGGCCTGGCGGTTGATCAACGAGAAAGGGTATTCACCCGAGGAAATCGTAATTCTTGAAAAACTCAATCGTACGGGAGGGAGACTGGACTCCGACCTGATCCAATTTGAGGGGGCCACGGTCAAAGAGGAAGAAGGCGGCATGCGCTTTACGTTTGACAGTATGGATAACCTGATGGCACTGTTTATGACACTGCCAACCGCCAACGAGAGCGGTGAACCCAATCCGGGAGAGGAGCTTATCGCCAGGCAGATCGTTCCTTTTCCCATGCAAAGTGGTGGAAACAATAGATTATATTTCAGAGGGGTTCCTTTTAAACAAAAAGAAGCAAACAGTACCTGGCCCCAACTGTACAATCTTACCGAGCAGGAAATTGCACTGAGCCCCTCGGAGATTATCAATAGCGTTTACAATCAGATATTGGCTGCCAATCCGGATTTTACGGCCAAATACCCAACGGCGGAAGACCGCAAGGGGCCGGCCTATTGGCAAGACTTCCGCATCGGCTGCCAATGGGAGGGGCTGACCATGAAAGACTGGTCGCTATGGAACCTCTTTGCGGATATGGGCTACAGCAATGAGGCCATTACCATGGTGTATCAATCCTCCGGATTCAATGGCACATTCCTTTCTCAAATGAACGGCGGAGTTGCCTACCAATTGCTGAAAGAATTTCCAGCCGATCCACAATTTCGCACCTTGAGTGAAGGCTTCAGCACCTTACCAAATGCCCTTGCAGCGCAACTAAGCAAAAAGTCCATATTCCTGAACACCACCGTTACCAGTCTGAACCAATCCGACGAGGAGGGCTACACGCTGGATTACACAATCACCAATAAACATAGTCAGGAGGAAAAAAGGGGACAGATTCAGGGAGCGAAGGTGATTCTGGCGCTACCCAGACTGGCATTGGAGACGCTGTTCATCCGATCCAATACGTTCAATGTACTGGACAAAAGCAAATCGGATGAATTGTGGAACACCCTTCAAACGGCCACTAACCAGCCCCTACTCAAGATCAATTTGTATTACCCAAAGGCCTGGTGGTATAACGAGACGCTGGTAGAAAAAGGAGCTCTCGAATTCGGTCCTAATTTTGCCGATTTGCCCGTCGGTTCCATTTACCCATTCTATGCGGTAGACGATGCGTTGGCTGCGGCCCTGGAATATCAGCAATACATGAAAGAGCACAATCAACCGATTCCGGAAGATATTCAGCAAAAGGTAGATGAAATCAATCAGCGTAAATCTCAGAAACCAGCAGCGCTGACCATCTACTGCGATTACATGAATATCAATTACTGGCTGGCCTTGCAAAAGAATGGACCGCTTTTCACGTCGGCTATGCAGGAGGAAGAAAACAAAAAAGAGCATCAGGTAGTCTTTGCCGCTTCGCAGAAGGTGGTAGAAAAGGCGACTGAGTACTTTAAGAAAGTGTTCAATGTGACCTACATTCCTCAGCCTGTCTTGACCAGTGCCCGTATTTGGGCCGGAAGTACCGTTATCGATAAAGAAGCCAGCGAACGATTTGGATACGGTGTACACCAATGGGCTTTGCATGCCGAAGACGATAAAACGCAGGAACTACTCACGGAACCCTTACCGAATGTATATACCTGCAATGAAGCCTTTTCAGATTATCAGGGCTGGGTAGAAGGTTCGCTGCGTTCGGCCAACCTTATGCTGAAAAAATGGGGATTGAATGCGTACAGCGACGTATTCCAGGAGAAAACCGGGAAGACCCCCGAAGAAGCTGTCAGTAGTTTCTACAAAAAGAACAGCCTTGAGCAAATTAAAACGTATATCGATCCAGATTTTCAGGAGTTCAAAGAAATCGATCCGTCAAAAGCGCGCGAGAATGTTCGGCAAAGCCTGAAAGCAGATGGCGTTTCCCATGGCACTGCCTTGACGCATTACGACTTACCCTAAGCCCAATGAAACGGTCTCAGCAACCGACGATTTCCGGATTCCCGGATCGCTCCTGGTAACCGACTGGATTCGGACCAGGAACAATGGCCGGCTTCTGGGACCGTATCTTTTTTTGAACACCTTTTAACCAAATCACGGACATGAAATTGACACGATTAAAATCATCATTAAACACACGGGGCATTGATTATTTTAATCGTCAAAGATCCTCCCGATTTAGTATCGGGACAGGCTATCCCGATAAATCGAGACAAGTTGTGGCCCATTAAAAACCAAATTATAAACACATGAATACCGAAACGACGGTGGCGGGATACCTAAAATCCCGTATGGAGGAGCTTGGAATAGCGTATATGTTTGGCGTGGCCGGAAATTATACCGCCCCATTGCTCGACACCATCCTTGCCGATTGCGATTCTTCAATCAAAATAATCAACAACTCCAATGAGATCACGGCAGGCTTTGCTGCCGATGGCTACGCGCGCGTCAAAGGAAAGCCCAGTGCCGTATACGTGACCTATAGCGTAGGCCCCTTCACCGGGCTCAATACGATTGCAGGAAGCTTCGTAGAAAAAGTACCGATCTTGCTGATCAACGGAGCGCCCACGAATAAGGAAGACAGCAATGAAAAAAATGTGGGGCTTCTGTATTCGCATACTACCGGCTACGAATTTATTGACATCCACATGTTTAGACCGATTACCGTGGCTGCCGAGCGCATCACCAATGCTGCCCAGGCACCCTTTCAAATCGACTCGGTACTAACGGCATTGCTTACGCACGGCCGACCCGTTTACCTGGAAGTGACGGAAGACGTATGGCGTGCGCCGTGTAATGCACCGGAAGGAACATTGAGCTCTGGAAAAGGACGAATCGTGACCGTAAGTGAAGCAAGCAATGCCATAGCAGCTGCCATGAAATTGATCAGGAGCAGGCCAAAATCCATCTTTTGGGCTGGAATTGAGTTGCAACGCCTGGGCTTGCAGGAAGAATTCCTGGAGCTTCTTAAGGTGACCAATGACCAACATGCCCAGCCTAATGAGCGGATTCACTTTGTCACCTCAGCCCTGGGCAAGTCCTGTATCGCGGAAGACCATCCCTATTTTGACGGCTGTGTTACCCTGACAAAAGATCAAATCAATGCACTGGTCGGCGATGATGGCGTGATCATCGGCATCGGTGCCTGGACAGTAGGCAAGGATACGGAAAATCAAAATATCAGAAGTGACCGAACCATTATGGCAGCACACGATGGGGTGTTTGTAGGTTCGGAGTTTTTCCCCTTGGTGGATCTAAAAACCTTTATCGTTGCCCTTACTGAGGCATTTAAAACCGCGCATACACTGAATTTAACGGGCATCCATCCGGCGCTAAAGCGGCTGTCCCTGGTTGAGACGAGTGATAAGGGCATGGGCTACACGCCGTTTTTCAAAGAATTGGAGACCTACATCAACCAGGAAAAAGACACCGTTCTTGTGGTAGATGCCGGATTTCCCTTGATCGGGGCACAAGGTGTAACCATTCCCGAGAGAAACGGCTTCGTGGCCCAGGCTGCCTGGTTAGCGATCGGCTACTCCGTAGCGGCGGCTACAGGGGTAAAGTTTGCCGTACCCAACAAGCGCGTGATGGTAGCGGTGGGCGATGGTGCCTTTCATGAGACCTGCCAGGCTGTTGCAGAACACCATGCGAATGGTCAAAACACCGTCGTATTCGTATTGGTGAATGGGATTTACGGGATCGAACAATATCTGGTAAACCCCAACCCCTTTCGAAAGCCTCCGGTCGATTATTCCGATAACTTGTTGGATGCAAACTATTCGTACAACGAAATTCCACGGTGGAACTACAGCAAAATACCCGATGCGATGGGTGGTATTGGCAGAAAAGCAGGTACGGTCGATGAGCTACGGACCGTTCTGGAGGAGATCAGGCAAACCCCCGATGAGAATTTTGTCGTAGAGGTCAGCATCCCCTCCAAAGATACTCCGGAGGTCTTGTGGCCACATTTGCCTGGTGCAATCGGAGAAGACGAAACAGAAAACCCCAATTGGCCACCAGAATCTAAGTTTTAGTTGCGGCTCTTGATATACCTGGAAGACCGGATCAACCGCTTCATCGGATGGGTGGACGTGGATTACCGATGCCGTAATATTACCAGCCTCGCTCTCCCCTCCTGAAAACAGGAGGGGGCTGGAAGGAGGTATTTAGACGTCGCTTCTTACTTATGTACCCTGTTTATCTTTAGAATCGTTCAAACGAACTACTTTCCTACCGGCTTTCTGCGTTTAAAGAAAAATGATTTGCCGCAGTGCCCATGTAAATTGCAAGTAATCCGAAAGGTTGACGGGTGGAAAAGTCGTAGGGCCCGTCTATTTTGATCCCGCAGTCTGACCCGAGCAAGGGATCCCGTACGAGACAGGTACGGGTCTTCCCGATAAATCGGGACAAGCAGTAACTACCCTATTACTGGCGTAAAGGAACTTTTTATGTGGTGGTATTGGTTTTTTAGCAAATTTTTTATACCTTTTAGCGGTTTGGTACGAAAGAACCCGGCGGCAGGTAGTTTTTTTTAAAAATGGATGGACTACTTTTTTTCGGGACGCGGGAAGCAAGGCAATTTATCAACCCCCTATCATGCTACACAAAATCGTTACGCCCCTCCGTTCCTGCCTGGGTATGGTGGCCCTGCTGCTCGGCAGCAACTGCGGCAGCCCCCCCGCCGGTTGTCCGGATTGTTCGGACGATTTACAGCTCCCGTCCATCTTGCCGGAAGAAGTCCCTTTCCGCATGCTACAGGTGAAGTGGAATGCCCTGAACGGAGCCCCTTCCATTGACGATCCTTCGCTGCTTTGCGAGGAGAACTTTGGGGAGGTACTCCTAAACCGGCACCTGCGGGCAGGGCTTTGCAACTGGACACAGTGTAAGATCCTGCTGGGACCCGTCATCGGTTCGACGGCTACTTTCGGATTGTTCGACGATCCGGATCTCTCCGTTGGCGTAGCCGGTGACGTGGTGGTGAACAATACCGCACTCACCCCGGAAATCGAAGAACTGGCCATCTTGAGCGACAACCACTGGAATGCCCAGCCTACCGGGGTAACCGGTCTCGCTGTTCGTTCCTTTGTCAATGCCGATGGCACGGACAGTCCGATCAACGGTATCGCGTTTGCCAATTCCGGAACCCGGCCTTTTTTCTTTATCGGCGACCTGGAATTCTTTCCCAGCGCACTTGGAGACGTTCACCGAAACACGGAGCGGGTGCTGGCCCACGAACTGGGTCACGTTCTCGGCCTCTGCCATGCAAATGGAGATGACGGGGTGGCGTGCAACAGCGGCTTTGTCGATTTTAATGATTTTGGCAACCTCATGTCTGGTATCGGCAGTTCGGCTTCGAGTAGAACGCTGGAAGTAGCGCAGTGCGATATCGCGCGCACCCGCTATGCGGACCTTTTCTTTCCGGTAGCCGATGCCCAAAGGCACATCGTGTCCCTGTTGGACGAAAGGGGGGAACGCTTTGCCGCAGCCGATAAATCCCTTGACCTGTACAAAACGATGGTGTTCAAACGGCTGTCCGAAGCGGGCGAGTTGACCGTACTTATCGGAACGAATGGGCTGTTTACCGAACGAAAGAACGACTACTGGCTGCTGCTGGATGTAGATAACAATGAGAATACGGGACTGGCCGGCCGTCAAATCGTAGAAGGAAGTGATCAGGAAGGCGTGGATATGGCCCTGCAGGTAGAAGTGAGCGATAGCGGCGAGCGCAGCAAAACCACCCTGTATACTGCCGAATCAAGCGCATTTCGGCCGCAGTCGCTGGCACCGGGTCTTTTGAGCACGACGCTTGTTACCAGCGAACTGTACACCTCTTCGGCGGAGGCCTGCCAACGCGTTCCCGTATTTCAGGAAATCGAAATCAGTCTTTCGCGGGAACTGTTGGCTAACGGTGGTACGGCGGAGGAAGTTGGCCGCTTATTTCCCAACGGCCTCAGCCTGCAAACGATCGCGGTCGGCACCGCTGCCAATGGGGAAGCAATCCTCGACAAATGCCCCGAGCGCCCGCGGACGGTTCGTTTGCATTAGCTGTAACCCTTCGGAGATGCCAGGATGCATGGCTCCTTTTACCTGGGTTCCTTTGCCATTTTCATAATGTGAGATGACATTTACTGATTTAAGGTTTGAAACTTTATCGTTCCATCGTATTCGGGAACTGCAGGGACGCAAAAGCCAAGGGCCTTGCAAAAAAATTACCGAAGGTTTCTTTTAGAAAAACTATTTTTTGAACAGGCCTAGCAAAGGCGGTTAAATGGCTGCTCCCCTATTGGCATGAATCGTGGTTTAGAACCGGAGTTTGTTCTCAATAATCAAGATTTTGGTAAAAAACGCTAGGAATCCAGGTCCAAGCGTACAAATGCCAATTCGTCATGGACATTCAAATAGAGCCACACCTTTCCATCTTTAAAAAATGGTTTTTGGGGAATGGGCGTCGAAAAAAGTTTACCAATACCATCTGCTACCGCTGCCTCTTTGATCACTTCAAACGAATCATTGAGAATACTGATAAACACGTTGTGGTCATTCATTTCCGGCAGCCCTTTGTCATTCATTTTTGGTAGACCTACGATTGAAATCCTAACATACTGGTTATTGGTCGAATCGCTCATTAAGGGTAAAAAGGTGACCTCTTTCCCAATCTCTATTTTTCGAATGTTAAATTCTTCTCTTGAATTGACCTCCCTGGTATAGGTACCTACTTTTTCTGGTGCCGTTAGGGTTGGTAGGCAGGGGTAATATTTCAAGTTTTCCTCGATTAAATCATATACGGCGATTTTGCTAAACACGGGATTGGTGATTACGAGTTTATTTCCTAATCGAACAATTTCTGTGTTTTGGGGAGAAACGGATGCCCCTCTTCCTTGCTGGTATCTTACCGTAAAATCTTTTGCCTTCTCAAATCCATTTAGCTTTACTTTTCTTAAAACATCCGTTTCCTCGTTTAGGATAACGAAAAATATTTCTCCGGTATCATGATTCTCCACCAAGCCAAAAATGATATTATAATCCTTGGTAGGAATAATTTTCGAGGTGAATTGTTCGCCTTTTACTAATTGATCCCCTTCAAAATTTCGTCCTATTAAAAGATACTCTTTCAGTTTTTTCTTTTCAATGTTGAAAATACTTGTGGAAAAATGACTCGTCAGGATTAAATTATTGTTGACATCAGCACTTACCCCATACACATAATCACCAAATGCATTGGGCCCATCCTCGTCAAAATCCATTTTTTCTTCAAACTTCAAGGTTTCCAGATTTATCCTCTCCAGGTAGGGACTTGTCCCGCCAGAATTAAAAAGGTACTTGCCATCATTGCTGAGACCCGAAAAATAAATCCCGGAACGCAGGTTGATAAAATCCTCTCCTGTATCGATCAAGACCGTATCAATGGAAACCTCCAATCCATTCACATTCTCATTCCCAGATGAGGATTGATCACAGGAATAAAATGAAAGTGTTATTAAAAATAGAATGAGAAGACTTTTCATAAGCCTAATTTTGAACTAATATATCAAACAAACAAATTTTATGGTATAAAAACCCGATTCAAGGGTCTGGTATTCAGCCATTATTTCACATGCTGATCGGTAAACTTAAAGCGCTTATTGTCCAGTTGAGCCTTAAAAAAGCTAACCTTTTAATGGCCATTTTAGAAATTATTCAAGATGCCGGTATAAAGAAAAAAACAGAAGCAACCTTTCCCTGGATCATCCAGCGGGTTAAATTCACCCTGCACATTTGTTGATCGGTTTCAAGTGTATATTCTTCTGATCATTTTCCAATCGGCACCAGCGTCAGGGCTTTTAAATCCATCAATGCTCCATCGTCAAATTGCTCGCCGGAAGCCACGATGATCCGGTTAAAATCCTCCTCTAATACCAGTTCACCTATCTTCGCCTTCTGAAAGGTCTCCCAGGATCCGGAAGGTTTTACGATCCCTTCAATGGTCTGATCGCCAGAAGTCAGCACAAAAGATTTTCCAGCCTCTTCGTCTGAAACAGACCATTCCATCCACACTTCATACCTGCCTTTCTCTGGCAGGTTCAGGTCCCATTCTACTCTATCTTTTGCCGTAAACCAACCAAAGGCATTCCACTCAGGCATGTATTGGATATCGGGGCCTATGCCTTTGCCCTTTTCCGCTGTAAGGTAGACGGTTCCATTTGCAGAAGGCCGTGAAATTCCGGGAATATTTAAATTACCCTTCATAGCAGTCCGCTTTTCCTGAACGTATTTGGCAACGGTTCCCACCGGTGCGATCCAGATACCGTTTGCCGGATCATTGGCATAGGCACAAAGTTTCCTTAGCATGCTCAGGTACGTGGTTTGATTGCCCTCCGTATTGGTCTCATGCCCGGCCAATACCAACCATTGCCGGTTTTCAGCAGCAGCCTCTATCAGGGGCAACATTTCTTCAAAAGACTTGTTGTCCATCTCCATACCGGTAAGTTGGGCCATATCTACATAATAGGGATCCACCGGCGCTTCATCTTTCCAGCCCCTTCCTGAGAGAAATAGTTCCGAGATCAAAGGCACATAACTTTGGGTGCGTTCCCCTTTCCCCACATAGGTAAGTCCGCAGGGGTAGGCAAAAACTTCCGGTGTGACCCCCAGGAGCCGCTCAACTTCATCGTTTGCTGCCATCAATTCCTTCCGCATCCGCTGTAGGGTATAATCTTCCAGGGCCTTGTTTCTGGACCAGACAAAATTGCCGCTACAAGGGTGGTAAAGCGAATGATTACCAATCTCATGTCCTGATGCAACCACCTCTTTCCAGCCCGGAATATCCCGCTCCATACTAGCAGGAACCACATAAAAAGTAGCCTTTACCCCATACTCATCCAATAAGGCGGCCCCTGGACTGGGATTGCTGGCCCGGGCATCGTCAAAACTCAGACTTATGGCCATTTTTTTACCCTCCGGCCAGGGAAATTCCGGATTTTGAGCTGCTGCGCTAGCTATTCCGATTATCCAAAAGCTGATAATCAGCAAATTTTCTGAACGTATTAATTTCATAGGATTATATTTGGGTTTTTAATGGCCATATGCCTTTCTGTCGGCATTCAAGTGTGCTATGATCTCTCTTGTCCCCCCTCCATGCCTGACAGAAGTCAGAAAGGTTCAATTTCATACAATGAATTTTGAACTAATAAACCGAATAAGCAAATTTAATGACCCGAAAAACAGTTTTACAGGCTATTTATATTCACCTTTAATCGCCTAACGAATGCGGAATAGTAACAAGTCAAACTTGTAATTTCCGGAAGTTTTTAAACTGAGTTTTGATATATGAACCGCTAAGCTGGAAAAGAATGCGTTGTAAATCTAAACGAATTTAGTTATAAATAAAAAGTAAAAAGAAATGGGATGGAATTAGAAATGCGTAAAGCTTACGGGGATCAGTAGCTAAATCTTGTATATTTAATTTACCCGGTAAATGTAGGCATCTTTAATTAATACTCCGTTGATAACATTTCCACTAAACCTTATACCTGAAATACCTGGACCTGTGGTTATTGCCATTTTCAAAATTCCAATTAATTGGTCTTTTGGACTAATTAGCGAAATGGCCTCTAATGGTATATTAATTTCATTCTTATGATCCTGTAAAATTTTTTGAACTTTGGAATATAATTTTTTCGGCCCTACTAAATCAAAATCGGGAGCCACAAAAAACAATCTCCATTCTTCTATATCATCTAAAAAAAACCAAAAAGCACTGGATATGCTCAGATTTGAATCGTCCAAGGCCTCAAGTACCTTCTTTCCCTCCTCAATATCGATATTTACCAATGTTTTTTTATCCATGTCATTATTCCATGTTTTTTGGTTGTAATAGCTGAATATAAATCCAAAGCTTCCAATTCTGAATTTCTTCTATACCGGCTAATTTCGGACCAATCTTTTACGAGGGTCCAATTTAATTGAAAATTGGGATCAATTAATCTATTCCTCAGATCTATTTCCAATCCCGCAATTTTTACAAGCTTAATTATTTCATGGGTATGACTTTCAACAACAACCTTTTTATCAGGGAAATCATATTGTTTTGTTTTTTTAGCAATACATGCCTTTAACGCACATTCCACGCTATATCCGCATAAATAATAAGCTCCATCATAGAATTGATTATCCAACAGGATTTTTCCTTCCTTTATCCTTAATCGAGACAATTCTTGAAGGCTATTTCTATTCATTAATACTAATTTTTTTAAAATCAGCGTCAACGGGTCAAAATTATGGACGCGTTAACCTCTCGGAAATTCTCTTCTTTGTTTTCCCAAATTTCCCTAAAACTAATTAATTTTAGACTTTATTTACCCGCTAATTCCTATTTCAATATACTGGAAAAATACCATTACACCAAAGATGGGGTTAGGGTTTGAAATCAAATTGGTATAGAAACCTTAAGCGTTTCCTACAGCGTTGCCAGAAGTCTGCTTTTGGCCGAGGGATTGCTAAGTATGCCATTCGGCAGATGGAGATGGCAATAGGCTTGCTTCGGCAAATAGCTATTATTCTTCGAAAAGAATGGATGAATTTCACTCCGCGAAGATAAATACCCGACTTGGCTCCGGATCTTTTACCTGACTTGAAGGACTTATCGGGCAAATACCGCCGGGGTAACCTATTTTAAATTTTTTGGTATATTAGACAAGTCAAACTAATAGGTTATTATGTCAAAGATTTATTGCAAGCCCCATTTTATCCTAATTTTTGTTTTACTGACAGCTGCCTTGAATGCGGTGGGCCAAAACAAATACCTGATCTCTCCTGAACGGGAAACCGCCCGCACGGATGCCTACGAACAGCAACTGGAAAATTACCTGCGCCATTTTCTGGTAGAGGAGTACGAGGCCCGTGCGGCCAAGCGGTGGAAACGGGATTACAGCAGCCCTGCGGCCCTCGAACGAAGCGTCAGCCCCAACCGCAGGCGATGGGAAGAAGTGTTGAGCCCGCCGGTACTCTCCAAGACCGGCCCGCTCGAAACCAAACCCTACCCCCTGGGAAAACTGCAGGCCGAATGGCTGACCCTTCCCCTGGGTATCCTGACAGCGGAAGCGGTACTCGCCTATCCGGAAGGCGCAAGCCAACAGCGGCCGGTACCGCTGGTCATTGTGCAACACGGCATTGGCAGTACGCCGGAAACGCCTTTTACCGCTGGGGCCTACCACGAATACGCGAAGGGATTGCTTGATGCGGGGTTTGCCGTACTCGTACCCATGAACCTGCGCTCGGTGGAGCGACGCAACAACGTGGAGCGCTACGCCCGATTGGCGGGTACCAGCTTGCCCGGAATAGAATTGGTTCGGGTGCAACATTTATTGGATAGCGTACTTGCGGACCCGCGCCTGGACGAAGGGCGCGTCGGAATGTGGGGCGTTTCCCTGGGAGGAATGGCTACGATGTTTTGGATGCCCCTGGAATCCCGGATCAAAGCGGGAGTGGTGTCGGCCTGGTTCAATGAACGCCGAAACAAGATGGCCGTGCCGGATGCGCGCTATTCCAGCTTTTCACCCCGGGAAGAACACGCTTTTTTCAACGGTTGGCTGACGGAATTTTCCGATGAGGACCTCGTTTCCCTGATCGTGCCCCGGCCGTTGATGATACAGCACGGAAAAAACGACAACATTGCCCATTGGCCGCAGGTCGTGGAAGCGTATGAAAAAGCAATGGTTCATTATCGTAAACTAAAAATGCCAGAACGGATAGAACTAATACTACATGAAGGAGGTCATGAGGCGATAGTGGAGGAAGGGGTAAGGTTTATGACTCACTGGCTAACTGGAACCATTAACGAAAAATAGCTGATTAAATCGTCCTTTCCGACTACATCGGCCGCTTTTCCATTTACACACTGCTACCAGGTTAATAGCAGGGATTTTTTTTTAACACAATGAATTCCCAAGAAAAAGCCTTTGAGAATGGGTTTTCTATTTAAAATTTGGACTAATTTCATTAAAGCCTTTTAAAAACAGTTTTTAGTTGAACTATATAATCGACTTAACCCTTTTATATACCCAATAGACTGAAAATTCCAGAGAGAGTAATCCGCTTTTTAAAAATACCCTTTCTCCCCCTCTATTAGACAAATTATCACCAGCTTAGAAGTTTGATTAATTTTCCAAGTACCAATTCCTATATGAATAAAACATTAGTAATCGCAACCGTTTTTTTGATTTTTAGTGGCACACTTGCTTCCCAGACCATTATAGATGCTTCAGAAAATGATTCATCAGGTATAAAAACACTGGAAATACGGAGTCAGGATTTTATTTCAGTGTTTTTGGATTGCCGAGGCTGCGACAACAACTTTATCCGACAGCAGATAGATTTTGTCAAGTACGTTAGAGATCCGACCTTAGGACAAGTGCATCTTTTTATAAATTCTCAAGGTACCGGCAGCGGTGGACGTGCATTCTCTCTTTCATTTATAGGAAAAGGTGAATTTGAAGGAATCAACAACAAATTGACATACACCTCTCTCCAAACTTCTACCAGAGATGAAGAAAGAAAAGGACTGAATTCCATTATAAAATTAGGCCTGGTACCTTATGTGGCCCACACTTCCATAGCTGAAAAGCTTGTCGTTTCTATTTCTGACGTGGAATTTCAGCAGGCCCCTGAAAAGGATAACTGGAACAATTGGATTTTTGAGATTTATGGAGGCATCAACTTTGAAAAAGAAACAAGTAAAAGTGCTCTTGACCTGAGATACGGTTTTTCTGCGGATCATATTACCGAAAATTGGCGAATTCGCCTTCGTCCCTATTTCAATTATAATCGAATAAATTTCATTAGGAACGAGGAAGAATTCCAGAGTATTCTTCACCGGAACGGATTTTATGGCCGCGCAGTAAAAAGTATCAATTCCCATTGGTCGGTGGGTTTATTCAACACCATGATTTCTTCGACTTATGGAAATATTGACTTTGGAATCTCCCTAAGGCCCGCTATTGAATACAGTTTTTACCCTTATAAAGAAGCGCTTCGAAAGGAAGTTACCCTCGCCTACAGCGCAGGATTTGACAGGCGAAATTATATGGAAGAAACCGTATTTGGAAAACTTGCGGAAACCCTTCCCAATCATGCACTGGAATTTGGGGTGAGAATCCGACAACCATGGGGTTCGATACGGGTAGAGCTTGAGGGATCTCAGTTCCTACATGATTTGAGCAAAAACCGGCTTTCTTTTGAAAGTGACCTTTCCTGGAGAATCTATAAAGGGTTGTCCGTCAACTTAAGGTCTGAATTTGACATCGTGCGGGACCAGTTATCCCTGCCTGCAGGAGATATATCAGTAGAAGACATTTTGTTGCAGCAGCGTCAGCTGGCTACCAGCTATGGAGTCTCGGTAACATTTGGAGTCGCCTATAGCTTTGGATCCATGTATAACAGTGTCGTGAACACCAGACTTTGATTTTTTTGCAATTTTAGGCTAGCCAAACGTAAGGAACAATGCAGGATGCTATTTTAATTCGGTAAAAACGTGACAAGTCTTTTTAATCACCTTCAAAACTAAATTAGGGGTCAGCTTTTTGCAGACGATGGCTGAAACAGGTTTCGGTAGAAGCTTCCGCTGAAAATTTGCTATATTTAACCAACCAAATCTCCATCGAATGAACCGGCTTTTTCTTATCCTGGCAATACTTGTTTTTCATCAGGGAAACGCCTCCGCCCAAAACCAATCCCTCAAAGTCATCAGCTACAATATCTGGAATGGATTTGACAGGGGCAAAGACCAGGAACGGGAACAGGCCATGATTCAATGGCTAAAAGAACAGGACGCAGACGTCATCGGCTTTCAGGAGCTCAATGCCTTTACCCCGGAGAAGCTCGCCCGACTCGCCCGGGAATGGGGACACCCCTACAGCCTGCTGCTCAAAGAAGATGGATTCCCCATCGGCATCACCTCAAAAACACCCTTGGAACTCAAAGGCCGCCTACTAGGCGGATTTTGGCACGGGATGCTGCATGCCAAAACCCGCGACATCGACTTTCTGGTGGTCCACCTCAGCCCCCAGGATTGGCAATTCCGCCGGTCCGAAGCCGAGATCGTTTCGACCTATATCGAAAACGTACTGGTCAAAAACGGACAGGATAAATACATGGTTATTGGGGATTTTAACGCCCACTCCCCCTTTGACGCCGGATTTGACCTTGCCCATCCGGAAACCCTTCGCCGCAACCGCGAAGGCGATCGACAGCGATTCGAAGAAAAAGGTGCGGAAGCCTTTCAAACGCTTCGAAACGGCAGCTTTGACTACAGCGTCATGTCCCGGTTTTTATCCCTTCCCCTGATCGACGTGGTCCAAAACCATACGGAAGAAAACCGAAAATCCTCCTTTCCTACGCCCTTGATTACGCAAGAACTATCTCCCGAACAACGGACCGGCTACCAGCAGCGCATCGATTACATCCTGGTAAGCCCCTTTTTCGAATTTCGCTGTACCGATGCCCGGGTAATCAACACCGGAACACCGGATCGGCTGTCCGATCACTATCCGGTCGTCGCATCCTTTGCCTGGGATGAATAGTCCTGAAAAAAAATTTTCGATAAAATTGGGATATTGAAGGATTTCGCTGAAAAAGGAGCACACCCCAATTATCCGCAGCAAGGAGAATTATGAATAGCTGACACTATCTGAGCCTTTGTGAGCTTGCCACAGCAGAAGTCCAAAAAGATTAACTATTCATCACGAGAAGCGAGTGATGGATTGGGCTATGATATTCATTCATTCCATCCGGATGGGAAGCCAAAATTTCATTGTAGGAATGAGGGTAAAATTTTCTTCCTTTTTCCCGATGTGCGTAAAAAATCAATAAAATTACCTTTATATCGCATACGCAGGTAAATTTTACCCTTGTAGCTGATTATGTTTGACAGAACTATTCCATACAACGATCTCCCCCTACTCTCTCCAACACCCCTTTTTACATTAGCGCATTGATGTGCTACCACTTACCGTTGAAAAGTAACTACCCAACGCAATGGATATTTTCCTTAACGATATTTTAGTTCTTTTCTAATTCCGTAATCTCTTCTTGCTTATCGGGAAGTTCGATTGTGTCATGTACGCAGCCAAAACTACCCCCAAAATCCTTTTACCCATACTCGTTTGTCCCGCCAAACCTGCTTCTTCAGGCTTCTCCCTGCAGGAGAATAAAAAATATATTTAGGTCTTTTGCCCTAGATTGTATATTTTTGGCCGGATTAGTTTTTAAAAAAATGCAGGTATGCATCCGAATGGCCTTTGGAAAGATAGGGCCTATTTACCAGATCGGGAGCTCGGAAGATAAATTCAACCACCAGCTTTCTGTTCAGGTATAGGTTGCTCTGTGGAACAAACTGTATGCTATGAATTCAATGGAACTAGTAGATCTTTTGGTCATCGTAGGCTACCTGCTAGGCATCGTCGGTATCGGGCTTTTTTCCGTTCGGAAAAAGAAACAAACGAGCGAGGGCTATTTTTTAGCGGGCAAGTCATTGTCCTGGGCCGTTATAGGTGCCTCGCTCTTTGCCTCCAATATTTCTACCGTACACCTGGTAGGGCTGGCCGAATCCGGGTTTACGGATGGCATCCTTTGGGGAAATTTTGAGTGGTTCTCCGGAATTGAACTCCTCATCCTTGCCTTTGTATTCATTCCCTTTTACCTGCGCACCAAAATCACTACCCTGCCCCAGTTTCTGGAAAAACGCTATGATTCCCGATCCCGGGTGGTATTGGCCATATTCAGCATCCTGGCAGCGCTTTTTATGCACATTGGGGTAAGTTTGTATGCCGGTGCCGTCGTATTTGAAAATGTATCCGGAATCAGTATTCCGGTTTCAATTGTCATCATAGCCCTGGCGACGGGGGTATATACGATTGTTGGAGGATTGACTTCCGTGGTGATTACGGAAGCGGTTCAGACAGTCATTTTAATTGCCGGTTCATTTACCATTACGCTACTAGCCATCTACCGCTTGCCGGAAATCGGCATTACTTCCTATGAGGAACTTAAAGTAGCCGTAGACCCGGATCGCTTGAAAATCGTAAGTTTTGATACGGCCAAAACGGGGTTTTCTTTCACCGACATGCTGTTTGGACACCTGATTTTGGGCCTCTGGTATTGGTGTACGGATCAGACCATTGTTCAGCGTGTATTAGGTGCCCGTTCGGAAAAACAGGCCAAGCTAGGTGCCTTATTTGCAGGGTTCCTAAAAATCCTTCCCGTATTCATCATGGTAATTCCAGGTATTTTAGCCTTTGCTTTGTTTCGGCAAGAAATAGGAAATGACACCAAAAGTGTCCTGCCGGTAATGATAACCCAATTAATGCCGATCGGACTGAAAGGGCTCATGGTGGCGGCCCTCCTGGCTGCAGTTATGAGCAGTGTGGCTGCGGCTATCAATAGTTGCTCCACGCTGATTGTTTATGACGTATTCAATAAACTAAAACCCAACCTACCTGATAGGAGAAAAATCTTTATCGGAAGGGTGACGGGCGTGGTGGTCTTACTTTCTGCTGTGATTTGGTCCCCTTTCCTGGGGAATTTGGGAACTATATTTGAATTGATCAACCAAATGTTTTCCATCCTTGCTCCGTCGATCGTAGCCGTTTTCCTGTTGGGAATACTATCTTCCAGGGGAACGGCAAATGCGGCGTTCTACACGCTATTGATCGGCAGTTTGTTCGCTGCTTCGGTCTTTATTGTGGAAAAGTACCTGCCCATCGGAGGAATTTCAAATTACATATCCAGTCCTGAGGGGCTGGGTATTAACTGGCTAAAACAAACCTATCTGTTCTTCATTTTCTCTTGCTTGCTCTACGCCGCTATTTCCTATTTTGATAAAAAAGACCAGGTCATTTTCCCCGGGTTTTACCTGAAGGTACGCAGCCCTTCCTCACTTGTCAATTGGCTGAGTGTGGTTTTATTGCTGACCATGCTGATTTTGTACTGGACTTTCTATTAAATAAGAAAATAAATCGCATACCTGAAAAATTAATTCATTCTTAGACATGCATTTTAACCAACGCCCGGTAATTCCTGAGAACCCGCTGCCGATTGTCATCATAGGAGCAGGCGGCATTGTGCGCGATGCCCATCTCCCTGCCTACGCCATGGCAAAATTCCCGGTCGCTGGTATCTATGATGTCTCTCCAGGCAAAGCGAAATCCCTGGCAGAATCGGTTGGTATGGTGGATGAGGCTTTTGATTCCCTGGATTTGCTAATCCAGAAGGCCCGGGAAGTAGGAGCTGTGTTTGATCTGGCCGTACCCGCCGAACAGATCCTGGAAATATTACCGCAATTACCCGATGGATCGGCGGTGTTGATACAGAAACCCATGGGTGAGAACCTGACGGAAGCGAGCGAAATTCGGGACCTCTGTCGAAAAAAGTCACTCGTGGCAGCTATCAATTTTCAACTTCGACATGCCCCATTTATGTTAGCGGCTAAAGATGTGATTCATCAGGGGTTGATCGGGGAAGTGTTTGACATGGAGTTTAAAGTATGTGTCTATACCCCCTGGGAATTATGGGAATTCCTGAAAAACAAACCAAGGCTGGAGATTTTATATCATAGCATCCATTACGTAGATACCATCAGGGACTTTTTGGGTAATCCTGCTCAGGTATATGCCAATACGATAAAACACCCCAACAATAGCGCATTGGCGGCTACCAGAAGCACCATCGTTCTGGACTACGGCAAGTTTAGGCAAGCCCGTATCCTTACCAATCACGGGCACGATTACGGATCAAAGCACCAGGAATCTTACCTTAAGATAGAAGGGACTCAGGGTGCTATTAAGATACAAATCGGGGTCTCCTTTGATTATCCCAACGGAAGACCTTCGACATTTGAATATTACAGCAAAAAAGCCAAAGAAAAGGGCTGGCAGGACGTTCCGTTGACCGGAGATTGGTTTCCAGATGCATTTATTGGCCCCATGGCCACCTTGCAGCAGCACTTTAAAATCCCTTCGGCAGTGCTTCCCACTGCGGTGGAAGATGCCCTCCAAACCATGCGTTTGGTCGAAAAATTATATGAATCGAATGAACAAAATGGATTGGCCTTCAACTAAACGGGGCTGAAAAGAACGACGCGTTGCAAGCCCCTTAGATACGTTTATCAACTACCGGGCAGCAACCTAAACATAAAAAATAAATGAACAAATCAATACTTATAAAAACCGGAAGATCTCAGGATGTCCAATTTGCCTTGGAAAATGGTGCCGGCTCTGACGCGGTTCATTCTACTCCCATTTATGCCTATGCCGTTTGCCAATTACAAACGGATACCAAGTTAGAGGGAATTGGGCTGGCCTTTACGCTGGGTGCTGGGAACAGGCTCGTCTGTGGCGCCATCGATTATTTGGTACGCCACGTTGAAGGCCGGGAAATAAATGAGCTTATGGCTGATTTTGGAACCACCTACAAAAAGATGGCCGAAGACCCCAACCTCAGGTGGCTGGGGCCCCACAAAGGAGTAGTTCACCTGGCCCTGGCCTCGGTGGTGAATGCCTGTTTTGACCTTTGGGCTAAATCCAGGTGCCAGCCCCTTTGGCAATTGCTGATAGAACTTTCTCCCGAAGAACTGACCAATACGCTGGATTTCTCCTATTACGAAGAAATCCTAACTAAAGAGGAAGCCATTCAGCTAATGAAAAAACAAGTGCCTGGAAAAAGTAGCCGGATGGGCATCCTTAAAACCGGCTATCCGGGGTATGACACTTCCATCGGCTGGTTTAATTATTCCGATGAACAGTTAACTACCAATATTAAAAAGTCGATTGATCAGGGCTTTACAGCCATAAAATTGAAAGTCGGCTCCATAGAAGAGGACAGGGATATTCGCAGGGCAGAACTGGTTCGCAAGGCGGCAGGGGCAACAGCGACCATTATGCTGGATGCCAATCAGCAATGGAACCTTCCAAAAGCCATTTCTACCTGTAAAAAGCTAATGGGAATTGATCCCTACTGGATAGAAGAGCCTACTCATCCCGATGACATTCAGGCCCACATTACCCTCTCAAAGGAGGTGCCGATTCCAATTGCGCTTGGAGAACATGTACCGAACAAAATAATGTTCAAAAATTTTATCCAATCTGGCTGCATGTCTTTTAATCAGGTGGATGCCGTTAGAGTGGGCGGCGTATCTGAATTTCTCCTGATCAGCCTACTGTCAAGGAAATATTCCATTCCGGTAGTGCCTCATGTAGGGGATATGGGACAGATTCACCAGCACCTGGTGCTTTTTAATCATATTTCGCTTGGCCATCCGGCCATTCTGCTGGAATACATTCCTCATCTAAAGGACTATTTTAAATTTCCTGCTCAAGTGGAGCGAGGAAAGTACAAAACCCCTCAAGAACCGGGCTTAAGTTCGGATTTCAAGGATTTAGTACAGGAGAAAACGGTCCTCTCCCGTTGATTTTTCCAATAATAGTCAGATCTGCAAAATTTCGTGAATTATATTTTATTAATCATTAGGTCGTTTGACCTAATATTCCTAATATTGGGGCAGATGCCCTAAGTTATGCCAATTGCAAACGCCTGTTTATGTGTTTTTTAGGGCATCTCTTGTCAATTGATTGGATGAGCATTCACCCCTAAATCCAGGGGCAGGTGCCACCCACTTAAAATGAAATAATGAAAAACCTCAGGTATCCGGACCCCCATTGAAAATTAACATTCCAGGGAAATCAATCCGGAGAATCCAGGATCAACGTGTTGAATAGCCGATAAATACATTCGAGTCAAACATAAATTTTAAGCGATGGCAGTAAAAAACCGAAACACCTCCTAAGAATCCGATGGGAAACCCGGATAGTTGCAGGGTGAAAATTCCTGATATCAGTCAGATAAAACACCTGAATAACAAGACCCTGCATTCAATTATTATAAACCTAACAGACAAAATTATGCTAGTAAAATTACTAAAAAGGGGCCCAATGCTGGCCCGGTATTTCATTTATGGCCTGGCAATCCAGTTGCTACTATTCCAGGAGGTAGTAGCATTCGGGGTCAACGAAAAAGATAAAAGCGATGCAATTCAAACCGCAACTACCGGTAATCTAGTTGCAGCTGTTTTGGTAGAAGGAAAAGTAGTGGATGAGGAAGGGAATCCTATTCCGGGAGCAGCTATCCTTGTAAAAGGCACCACTTCGGGTACCTCGACCGATATCGATGGAAACTTTTCACTGGATGTATCTGAAGATGCGGTTATTGTAGTTTCCTTTTTGGGATTTATCACACAGGAAATCGAAGTGGGAAACCAGACTGATTTTGAAATCACGCTCGTTGAAGACATTGCACAAATGGATGAGGTGGTAGTGGTTGGTTTTGGTACCCAAAAGAAATCGCACCTTACTGCAGCCGTGGAGCAAATAGGCAGCGACTTGATCGAAAACAGGCCTATTAACAGGTTATCCGAAGCACTTCAGGGAGCTGTTGCCGGTTTGTATGTGACCCCGGTTAATGGTGGACCTGCGCAGGAGTCAAATTTCAACATTCGTGGGTATACGGGATTTGGCCAGAAAGGCGGACCTCTTGTTTTAGTGGACGGAATCGAGCGTACCATGAGCGATGTCAATCCAAATGATGTAGAATCGGTTACGGTGTTGAAAGATGCTGCTGCTTCTGCCATATATGGATCAAGAGCTCCTTCCGGAGTAATTCTTATTACCACTAAATCAGGCTCAAAAGGTGAAAAAATACAAGTCAATTACAGCGGTAATTACAGTATAGGATCGCCCATAGGAATGCCCCAATGGGCCAATTCCTGGGAATATGCCGAAAAAATAAATGAGCAATACAGAAACTCATTACAAGCGCCTATTTATACAGAAGAGGCCATCCAACGAATGAGAGATCATGGTGCCGGATTAATCCCCAATAACATAATAACCGAAAATGGCACCTATGGCGCACACTGGGATATGAATGGCAACAGTGACTGGTTTGATATCATGTATAAAAGTGCTGTTCCAAGTCAACAACACAATGCCAGCGTTTCTGGAGGCAGCAACAACACGGGTTATTACGTAGGTCTTGGGTACAATGAATCCATGGGGCTCATAAAGGGTTCCGATGACAGACTGAACCGGTACAATGCGCTCTTAAAAGTAAATTCAGATGTTACGGATTGGCTTAGCCTCAGGATGAGCATGAACTATGTAAGAACAGATGAAACAGCACCCAATTATCGGGGAGGAGGACCAAATTACGGTGACATTTGGCAGAATGCATCCGCATCACTTCCCAATTGGAATGATTTAAATCCGAATGGGAGTCCCTCTTTTCTAAGTAGTGGTCCCTCATTGCGCGGAGAAGGCGGAACCCAAACCAATGAAAGAAACGAAACCACGCTTACCGGTGGGTTTACAGTAAAACCATTTAAAGGGCTTGACATTCGGGGAAATTATACCTGGAGAAACCTAACTTCCCACCTTGAGCGCAACACATTTGTGATTTTTGTGGAAGAGGCGGATGGAAGCATCCGAAATTCCGCCAGATCTGCACAGCAGAGTAGTGTGATCCGGCAAATGAATTTCACGAATTATCACACCGCAGACATCGTTGCTGATTACAATAAGCAAATTGGTAAGCATTCTATAAATGCCCTGGTGGGTTACCAGGAAGAGTATAATAATTTTTCTCGTTTATCCGGGACAGGTAGAGATTTGTATACCAATTCGGTACCCAGTATCAGCACCACCTTTAACCCCAACCCAACTGTGAATGACATGTTAACCCATTGGGCGACACAGGGTGTCTTTGGCAGGATGGCCTACAACTATGCGGAGAAATACTTTATCGAATTTAATGGCCGCTATGATGCGCATTCAAAATTTCCGGCAGCCATCAGGTGGTCCTTTTTCCCCTCCGTTTCCGGAGCATGGAATATAGCAAAAGAAAATTTCTGGTCGGTCAATAAAGTAGATGCTTTCAAAATAAGAGCCGCCTATACTTCTTCCGGCGACCCTGGATCTGGTAATTACCTGTACCTTCCAACCATGGGTACCGGTATAGGAAATGGGGATGTATTGCTTGGCGGAGTGAAACCAAACATGGTCTTTATGCCACCATTGGTCAGTTCCGATTTGACCTGGTCTTCCCCGCAAACGCTTGGCTTTGGTCTTGATGTAGTGGCCATCGAAAACCGGCTCGAGTTGACCTATGATTGGTACCAGCGTACCATTTATAATCAACCCGGCCCTGCTAAAATTTTACCAGAAACCATTGGAACCGGTTTGCCAAGTATCAATAACGCCGTTAGTGAGACCAGAGGCTGGGAATTTTCGATGAAGTGGAGAAACACGGGCCGGTTAGCTGGCAGACCAATTAATTATTCTGCAAGATTTAACATTGCCGATTACATCGGTTATGTGGTAGAATACGATGAAAACGTCAATGGACAACGAAATGGCACCTGGACTCCGGGGCAGGTATTTGGCCAGATTTGGATGTACGAGTCCAATGGTGTCGCACAGAATGTAGCCGATGTGGAAGCAAACGTCCCTCAGGGAGGCGGTTGGTATTACCCGGGAGATCTGATGATGAAAGATTTAAATGGGGATGGACAGATCAATGCTGGAGAAGGAGGCCGTTGGTATGCCAGAGGTGACCAGGTCATGGCCGGGTACAACTATGGGCGGTACCGGTATGGGATGAATTTGCAGGCCAACTGGAATGGCATTGACCTTTCAGTAACCTTTACCGGTGTACCCAAATGGATTACCTATACCAATAATTTCCACGTCATTCCTGCAGGAGTAAATATTTGGAACTCAAAATGGTTTACAAGCCACAGGGAGTTGGGTACCTGGACACCAGAAACACCGGACAATTATTTCCCCAGACATTCCTTTAAAACCTATGGGGCAAACGACCAATATGTAGAAAACCTGGCCCATCTCAGGGTTCAAAATTTACGTCTGGGATACAATCTGCCTAAATCGCTGTTGGACAGGGCGAAGTTGAGAAAAGTGTACATCTATACCAGTGCTGAAAACCTGGGAATGATCTATTATAAGTCAAATTTCAGGTATGAACCTGAAATAATGTCCAGATACGGTGGAAATGGTTATCCTCCACAGCGTCAAATTTCTTTTGGTGTAAACGTAGGTATTTAATATAAAAAAATTAACTATGAAATTTAATCTGAAATATATAAGGACATTGTTAATCCTATTTACAATGTCATTTTATAGCTGCGTAGAGGATTTTCTGGAAAGATATCCCTTAGATGCCATGACCGACGCGACCTACTTTACGTCGGCAAATGATTTAAAGGTAATGGCAAATGGCTTTTACAGGCTATTACCGAGGTACCATTTTCAAAGCCAGGGAAACGGCCCTATGAATAATTTCTTAGATGCCAATACCGACATTCAGGTGGGCACCGGTCCTTCCGGCTTTTTATTCCAAAGAGGAGCCTCCGGGCAGCCCCCCGCAACAGATGGTAGCTGGAACGGTAATTTCAACTGGATTAGACAAATTAATTATTTGATAAATAACGCAAGGCGCGTTGATGTAAGTGTTGAATCCAATCAATATACAGGAGAAGCCTATTTTTTCAGGGCCTGGGTCTATTTGAACATGTTGGAGCGGTATGGAGATGTTCCCATTTACACAGAAGTACTGGATACAGATAGCGAAAGGCTATATAAAGCGAGGGACTCCAGATACGAGGTAGCGGAATTTATCATCCAGGATCTGGACTCTGCGATTGTTAACCTGGGTTGGAAAAATTCAACTTTCGCAACCTCCGGACGGGTAACGAAAGAAGCTGCCCTGGTAATGAAAGCCCGGACAGCTTTATTTGAAGGAACCTGGGAGCGTTACCACGGATCTAAGAACACTCCCTTTGCCGTCGAAGGCCAGGATGGTAGTGAATTTCTGCAAATGGTAGAACCTACCATACAACAATTGATTGACCATCAGGGCAGCAATTTATTTACCAACGGAGGTCCCTTTAACGAGGCCTATAATCAACTGTTTTCCCAACAGGATGCTTCATCATCTGCGGGCGTGTTTCTATACCGCATCTACGATGTGAATGAAATTGTGGGACATAATTTCTACGATTTGGTAGTAGATAATGCACAGGCACTAACCTGGAAATTGGTTGGCAGTTACCTGGACAAAGAGGGGATGCCTCAAGAACTATCTTCCTTGCCCATAGACTATGCAAGTTTGAATAATCTGGGAGAAAACCTCGATCCGCGCTTCAGACAGTCAGTCTGGACTCCTGACAGAGGACCTCACCAGCAAATACAAGGTTACGGGACTACACCCACCCCGCTGCCATTACGATATCCCCAGCTTAACAATGTTTTCTCCGCAAATTATACCTCAACGGGCCTCCGCAGGTGGAAGGGAGCTATTTTAGATAATAACGAATGGCGAAATGGCTCTACCGATGAAGTTTTGATACGCTATGCAGAAGGATTATTGGCGCTGGCAGAAGCAAAAGCCATATTGGGTACGATCAATCAAAGCGATTTAGACAAAACAGTGAACCTACTTCGTGAAAGAGTAGGTATGGTACCCCTGTCGCTGGCTGAGGTAAATTCCTGGCCCATAACGTATTCGGCAGAAGAGGGCTTTGAGCCTTCCGAATCAAATATTGTGAATGAGATCCGGAGAGAACGATTGGTAGAACTTGCTTTTGAAGGACACCGGCAAAATGACTTGAAAAGATGGGCCGTCTTTCATCAGGTGATCAATGATTGGAAACCAAAAGGTGCCCATTACCTGGAGTTTGTTGATTATTACAATGATCCGTCAAAATTAGAGACAGATGGTGTTAATGCTGGCAATACGGGTATTTGGGCCTTGACGATGGGTGAAGACTTTGACATCTTCAGTGATGGGCACATAAACCCATTTTTCCGAAACCCGGATTTCAGGTCTTCCGGAGAGGGCTTCTTCATTGAACCAGGTCGTGTATACCTCGCACCCATACCCAGAAATGAAATTGAAGTATATAGCGATGCAGGATATGAATTGACACAAAATCCCGGATGGTTCTAAATTATAATTGACTTTCAAAAAATGAATATTATGAAAAGGAATATTTTAATCTTAATTATTTTAGCTGGGATCGGAATGCTCTATTCTTGCGAACCCAGGATAGATTTTGACGAAGGCCAATGGGGAGACACTGCCTTTATCACCAATGTAAATATATTTACCTTGCAAGCAGATGAGCATGAGCTTCAGGAATTTTATGAGAATGGTGAGTTGACACCAGCGCGCAGAAGACTCATTATTTCAACCGGAAATGCGGTGATTGAAGATGAAAATTTCACTGCTACGGTTACCGTACCCGCATCTGCGGACCTTACCAGGGCTGGTATCATCATTAATCACCAAAGCATGCGGGTAGAACCGGTTGGGTTTTCTCCGGTTGCTGGCATTATTACCGATTTATCCGATCGAGAATTTATTTACAAGCTTGTTTCAGCCGATGGAACGACACACGATTGGGTAATCAGGATTGTAGAAGAAGAATAAGTACTGAAATTTAAAATTAGTTTTCAAATAAAAAGCAATTCAAGCAGTCAAGTGTATCTTGGCTGCTTGATTTTTGCTTACCATTCAAGTAATTGCCTAAAAGAAAAGTATACAACTTCACAAAATCACCCATTTAATTGCCCTAAACATAACCTATGAACTCCCTTAAATTAGTGCTGTTTTTTTTAATGCTTCCCTGCTGGCTTGCCGCCCAGGAAACCGTTGACCTGTTTATCTGGGCCGGACAATCCAATGCGCAGGGATATATGGGTGATGCAAGGGAATACCCAAATGATGAAGAAGCATTGGATAATGGCATTTTATTAAACTACACTGTGTCTGCCAAAGAGAGCTCGAATGGGGATTGGATACCCATGCAAGCCCAAAAAGGAAGGTTTCCTGCTGGCCACTTTGGCCCGGAGGTGAGCTTCGCCCGGGAATTGAAAAAAGCCGGTTACCATCCTGCCATTTTCAAATATACCCGGGGTGGAACCGGACTGAAAAAGGATTGGAAATCACCTGGAGATGGGGGCATCTATGATGCCATGGTCGCAGATTTAAAAAAAGCCGTCGAAAACCTGGAGCAGCGTGGGCAGTTGGTTAACATCAGGGGCTTTATTTGGATACAGGGCGAAACGGATGCCGGAGAGGATGAAGCAGCCAAAAATTATGAAAAAAATTTAAGCCAACTGATCGCCCATTTGCGGTCCGAAGTAGTGAAAAACGAGGCCCTAAAGGTGATTTTGGGGGTAGATGAGCAACACTATTTTGTTGTGGAGCGGCCAATTGTTCTGGAAGCACAAAAGTCAATCGCCCGGGGAGACAAAAACATTGTTTTCACTTCCATGCTTGATCTTGAAAAGGCAGATGTAACCCATTTGACTTCGGCTGGATTGGTCCTTCATGGGAAACGTATTTTTAAAGGATTCAAGCAGGTAGAACCGAATCTAGATAACAATAAAACGTGGTAAAATGAGCAAGAAAAACTTTATGTGTTTGCTATTCCTGTTGTTGATTTCAACAAATGCAATCAACGCCCAAGACATTGAAACCTTTTTCAATAGTATGGAATTTAAATTCACCGAGGTGTCAGGAATAGGCTATGAAAAAGGAGTTACCCGCAGGGATCCCAGCGATGTCATCAAAGTCGGAGAAACCTATTACGTGTATTACACTAAAATACCCGATGCCCAACCAAAATATTGGGGCGCAGGGTATTGGGGAGCAAGTGTCTGGTGTGCCAAATCGGAAGACGAGGGTTTTTCATGGACAGAAGTAGGGCAAATGCTGGACGTAGGGCAAGATGGAAAATGGGATTCACAAGCAGTTTTTACCCCAAACATATTTTTTACCGACGGCAAGTACTACCTGTATTATACCGGGGTAAAGCCAACACCGGGAAACGCCAATGGCGAGTTTGAGAACAATAATATCAGTGACATCACATCGATTGGTGTGGCGGTATCCGATTCACCGACCGGACCTTTTAAGCGAATAGGCCAGGATCCCATTCTTAAAGTAAGTGTAGAACCTGAAAAATTTGATAGTTACCGGGTGGACGATGCTTCCTTGCTTTTCCGAAATGGATTGTATTGGCTGTATTACAAAGGCCGATCCATAATAGGGGGACAGGGCGGACCGGCACACACAGCCATGGGCGTGGCCTATTCGAAGTATCCGGAAGGCCCTTATACCAAATTCGGAAAAGAAATACTTGAAAGAAGCCACGAAGTATTCATTTGGCCCCAGGGCACCGGAGTGGGTGCCTTTGCTTCCTTATCGGAAACATTTGAATTTGCCCCTGATGGAATTGATTTTATGTCAAACAAACTTAATGCAAAGGTAAAGGAACGTGCGGTTGCCCCGGGAGGGTTTCGACCGGATATTACCAATCCTGTGGTGGTTGGCGAAGGATTAAAATGGGGCATATCCATGATCCACAACAAACACGAATGTTACCTGGTCCGTTTCGAATTGGTCTCCAAATGAAAAATAGCCCATTAATTATTCATCTTTAAACCCCCAAATACCACTGCGCAGGATAGTAGATTTGAATTAAATTAAAAATAAGACATAGTGACATCGAGCATTAAGGAACCCTCTCGCAGCATTTTAAATTTAGCCTTTTCAGAAAGAAAATGGCATTTCGATTTCACGCAGCGGTCGCGGCGAATCCGCAGCGTTCGCCGCGTGAAAAATTTATCCTTTAACATTGGTAGGGATGAGTGTCATCCTTTCAAGATTCCAGCCCTACCTTGGGTAAGGGACAAGTTTAACCATTGAAAAGCAAAACAATATCATATGCAATTGAAAATACTCTTAGTAGCGTGCTTCTTAGTCCATGGATTAAAAAGTTGGGGACAAACAGAAGTCCCCATTCCGACGCAAGCCCAATTAGAATGGCAACATGCAGAATTGGCTGCCGTCTTCCATTACGATTTGCATGTTTTTGATGGAAAAGCCTATAACCAGGCAAAAAACAGGATTACCCCCATCCCCGACTACAACATCTTTAATCCAACGAAACTGGATACGGATCAATGGGTCAAAGCCGCCAAAGATGCTGGCTTTAAGATTGCCATCTTAACGGCAACACATGAGACCGGTTTTGCCCTCTATCAGAGCAAGGTCAATCCTTATTCATTGAAAGCGGTAGAATGGCGGGAAGGAGAAGGGGATATTGTCCAGGACTTTGTAAATTCATGTCGCAAATACGGTATTGCTCCTGGTATTTACATTGGGATCCGTTGGAATTCCTTTTTTGGCGTGCATGATTTTAAAGTGAATGGGGATAATGAATTTGCAAAAAACAGACAGGCCTATTACAATAACATGTGTGAGGGAATGGTCGAAGAGTTGACTTCCCAGTATGGTGAACTGGCCATCATTTGGTTTGATGGAGGAGCACATGGCCCCGAAAAAGGAGGACCGGACGTGCTATCCATTTTTGAAAAGAACCAACCCAACGGCATTTTCTACCACAATACCCAACGCGCAGATATCCGCTGGGGAGGAAGTGAAAGTGGAACGGTCCCCTACCCGAGTTGGGGTACATTTCCCTTTCCTTTCTCGCATGCTGCCAATCAGGAAGTCGTTCTTAAAAATAATTTTCAACTACTTAAGGAAGGGGACCCAGACGGGAAGCATTACATGCCTGCAATGAGCGATGCACCATTGCGTGGGTATAATGGAGGCCACGAGTGGTTTTGGGAGCCGGATGATGAGCAACATATCTATCCACTGGAAAACCTTATGGACATGTACTACAAAAGTGTCGGGCACAATACCACCCTGATTATGGGGCTGACGCCTAATGCAGATGGCTTGCTGCCCCAGGCCGATGTGGAGCGTTTGAAGGAATGGGGAGCCGAAATAAAACGACGGTTTAGCAATCCCTTGGCAGAAGCTTCTGGAAAAGGCAAAAAGCACAGGCTTAAATTAAAAAAATGGACCCCCATCAACCACATCGTTTTGCAGGAAGCGATCGCCCAGGGCGAAAGGGTAAGGGAGTTTAAATTAGAAGTCAAAACCAAAAAGGGCTGGCAACCTATTTTTGAGGGTTCCGTTATCGGACATAAATTTATCCATAAATTTGACGAAATGGAGGTGGATGCGGTAAGGCTTACAATCGCTGAATCAAAAGGAGAACCACTGATACACCGTTTTAGCGTATTTCACATCAAAGAGTAGACCTATGAATCGGATAGAAACCTACTTCCCCACCATTATTCTTTGCTCCCTCCTTTTACTCCTACTATTTGCTTTCAGAGACGTTACCAAGGAAAAAATAAAAGTAGCCAGTATCGGGGATAGCATTACCTACGGTGCACGCCTGGATAACCCCGACAGCGATTCCTATCCCGCCCAATTGCAAAAGCTCCTTGGGGATGATTATGCCGTGGAAAATTTTGGTGTGGGAGGTTGCACCCTAATTAGAAAAGGCATTCCCACCGTTTGGAATGAGTTGCCCAAAATAAAGGCGGCAAACCCGGATATCATCGTCATCAGCCTTGGCACCAACGATACCTGCGGCTATGGTACTTGTGGAGACCGTAAGTGCTGGGAGTACAAGGATGAATTCGAAAAGGATTACCGGGACCTCATCGATGAACTTTCCCAACTCCCATCTGATCCGCAAATCTTCCTATGCGCACCCTCACCCATGGTGTTGGAAACCCCTGGCCTGGATGCTGAACGGATAGCCGGGCTGAAAGTCCGAAAACCCAGACTTCAAGAACTTATTAGTATGACAAAAAAGGTGGCAATGGAGAAGAATGTATCCTTCATTGACCTCAATGAACCATTGGACCATCGACCGGAACTGTTTACGCTAAGCGATGGCGTTCACCCGAATAAGGAGGGTTACGAGGCCATTGCAAAATTAGTAGCAATGAAACTCACAGGCCATAAGTAAATAGAATGATGCCATTTAATTTTAGAAAACCGATGTTAAAAACGATGCTATTTTCCCTGGGCTTATTTCTTGCCCTTTATTTGAATACAACTGCGCAGCAGCAGGTTCCCATCCCTACACCCGCCCAACTACAGTGGCAGCAGGCCGAACTGGCAGCATTGGTTTGCTGGGACATGCATGTATTTGATGGTGAATTTTATGTGCAGCCCAAAGCAAGAATTACCCCGGTAGAAGATTACAACGCATTTAATCCACTAAAGTACGATATGGATCAGTGGATCCGGTCCTTAAAAGATGCCGGATTCAACATTGCCATTTTTACCGTAAGCCATGAGACCGGCTTCTTTTTTCACCAAAGTAACGCTACCCCCTACTCCATGAAGGCCTTAAAATGGCAGGATGGACAAGGAGACATCCTTCGGGATTTCAAAGCAGCTTGTGAAAAATACGATATACTCCCGGCCGTCTATATCGGTACACGCTGGAATGCCTTTTATGGCGTGTACGACTTTAAGGTGCAGGGAGACAATGAATTTGCCCGCAACCGACAAGAGCACTACAACCGAATGATCGAAAAAATCGTGGAAGAAATCTTTACCAATTATGGCGACTGGGCAATGGTTTGGTTTGACGGGGGCGCACATGGTCCTGAACAAGGAGGGCCGGATGTACTCTCCGTTTTTGAGAAACACCAGCCAAACAGTATTTTTTACCATAACCTCCAACGGGCGGATATCCGCTGGGGTGGCAGCGAAACGGGTACGGTACCCTATCCCAGTTGGGGGACATTTCCCTATCCGGCAATTGGCGCCGGTGAAAGTACCCGAAAGGAAATTGCAGCCAATAATTTTGCCCTTCTGAAGACCGGAGATCCCAACGGCAGCTATTACATGCCTGCCATGAGCGATGCCCCCTTGCGAGGACATGGCGGCCACGATTGGTTTTGGGAACCCAATCGTGAACATATTATTTATCCGCTTGAAAACCTGGTGAAAATGTATTATAATTCAGTGGGTCACAATTCTACATTGATCCTGGGCGTGACGCCCAATGCGGATGGCTTGATGCCGGAGCCTGATGTAAAACGGCTAAAAGAATTTGGAGAGGAAATCGATCGGAGATTTTCCACTCCCCTGGCCCGGATTTCGGGAAGGGGAAACAATATTTCCCTTAGCCTGGAAAAGGCGCAAACGATTGACCATATTATATTGCAGGAAGACATATCGAAAGGGGAACTGGTACGCGAATTTATATTGGAGGCCGAAATAATTGGGAAGTGGACTGAGGTTTATAGGGGCTCTTCCATTGGCCATAAGCACATCGTAACCATAGATCCGGTACATACGGATAAAATTCGGTTTGTGGCCAGGTCATCCAAAGGCGAGCCCCGGCTAAAATCCTTGGCAGTCTACAAAATTGATCCTCCACAGTAATATGATTGCACAGTTACTCCGATTCACCTTTCTATTGGTACTGTTCCCATCTGTAGGCCACTCACAGGCTGCACCTGCAGGAGATGAGCCACCAAACATCCTTTTTATCCTGGTAGATGATTTAGGATATCATGATTTGGGATATACCGGAAGCCGCTTTTATGAAACCCCCCATATCGATAAGCTAGCTGCAGAAGGCATGAGCTTTACCAATGCCTATGCCGCCAGCCCCATTTGCTCCCCCTCCAGAGCAGCCATTCTGACGGGAAAATACCCGGCTCGGTTAAACCTGACCGACTACATTCCTGGCAACCGCCACTACGGTCCCCATCCCGACCAAAAACTGGCTTCCCATCCCTTTAAACTATTTCTTGATCCCGAAGAGACTACCCTAGCGGAAGCCTTTAAATCAAATGGATATGCCACCTTTTTTGCGGGAAAATGGCATTTGGGAGAAAAGGAAATGCACTATCCGGAACAGCATGGTTTTGAGGTAAATGTGGGTGGCAATGCTACGGGTCACCCTGCCGGAGGGTATTTTTCACCCTATGCAAACCCGCAACTGCCCGATGGGCCGGAAGGAGAGTACCTTACGGATCGCCTTACGGAAGAAACCATCCGGTTTATAACCAAAAAAAGGGAAAAGCCTTTTTTTGCCCTCCTCTCCTATTATACCGTTCATCTGCCTTTGCAAGGGAAGGAAGAAAAAGTAAAAAAGTATCAAAATAAACGCCAGCAAATGTCATTTGAAGGAGCGGCATTTGACCAGCAAAATCAAACCTATCTAAAAAATCATCAGGACCATCCTACCTATGCGGCCATGGTAGAAAGCCTGGATGAGAACGTGGGCCGTCTCCTGCAAGCCCTTTCCGAAGCCGGGCTCGACAGCAATACCCTGGTTATTTTCACCTCGGATAACGGCGGGATGGCTACCAGCAACCTGGCCGAACAAATCCCCACGTCCAATGCCCCCCTGCGAACCGGAAAAGGTTATTTGTACGAAGGAGGCATCCGGGTTCCACTTATTTTCCGCTGGCCAGGAGCCATAAAAGAAGGAAGCACACATGAGTTTCCCGTTACCGGTACCGATCTCTTTCCCACCTTTCTGGAAATGGCGGGTTTAAATCCATTGCCGCATCAGCACCGGGACGGAGTAAGCCTACAGCCCCTGCTGAGGGGTAAAAGTATGGAAGAGCGGCCTATATTTTGGTATTATCCCCACTATAGTGGGGGTCTTGGAGGTCGACCTTCGGCTGCCATCCGAGAGGGGCAGTATAAACTGATTCACTTTTTTGAAAGCGACCGATCGGAATTATACGGTCTGGAAACCGATCGAGCCGAAGACTCCGACCTAAGTAATTCGTTCCCTGAAACAAGAAACCGATTAACTAAAAAATTACAACACTGGATGAAGGAAATGGCAGTACAATTACCGTATCCAAACCCATCCTATCAACCTGAAAACTAATGGAATTCAAAAAATTACTTGGTCTAGCATGTATCCTATATTGTGTGCTTTCGATGGACGGCTGTCATGAAAAGCAAGCCGATCAAGGCTCACCCTTTTATATGGAACGCAGCTTCTCGGACCTGGCAAAGACCTGGGACGAAGGCATACCCCTTGGCAATGCCATGCTGGGCGCCCTAATCTGGCAAAAGGAAGGCAAACTGCGGTTTTCCCTGGATCGGGCAGATCTTTGGGATCTGAGAAACATGGAAAACCTGGACTTTGAAAACCATGATTTCGACTGGGTGAAAAATCAATGGGAAGCTAACGAATACGATGCTGTACAACGGCAATTTGACATCCCCTACGATACCCTTTCGGGCCCATCCAAAATTCCCGGTGCTGCCCTTGAATTTGATATTGCTGAATTAGGCGAGGTGGAATCTGTCAAATTAGACCTTCAAAAAGCGACGTGCGTCATCCGCTGGCAAAACGGCACGGTCTTGCGAACCTTTGTACATGCTACCGAACCTATTGGTTGGTACCGTTTTGAAAATCTCAAAGTTGACCTGTTGCCAGAAATGGTGCCCCCTCCTTACGTAGGAGCCGGACCATCAGAAGCCCTGGACCCGGTCAGTGGACAAGACCTGCGAAGGTTGGGATATCCGGCCGGCGAACTTTCCCAGGAAGGAAATACCCTGACTTATGAGCAGGAAGGATGGGACGGATTCCGGTTTCAGGTGAATACCCGATGGGAGAAAACAGCAGATCAACTTGAGGGATTCTGGAGCATCAGTTCAAGTAAGAAAGACCAGGAAACCGCCGATACCGCCTCGGAGATCACTGAAAAAGCTTTTGCCAAAAATCAGGATGAATACCATCAGGAGCACCTTACCTGGTGGGATGACTACTGGAAGGCATCCTCCATTACCCTTCCCGACACCCTTTTGCAGCAGCAATATTACATGGATATGTACAAACTGGGTGCTGCTGCCAGACAGGGAGCACCACCCATTTCCCTGCAAAGCGTCTGGACGGCGGACAATGGTAAATTACCGCCCTGGAAAGGGGATTTCCATCATGACCTCAATACCCAATTAAGCTACTGGCCTACCTATGCAGGCAACCACCTGGAGCTGGAGCAAGGCTTTATAGACTGGCTCAATCAACATCAACCCACCTTTGAAAAATACACCCGGGAATATTTTGGAACGGATGGATTGAATGTGCCCGGAGTGACCACGCTGGAGGGAGACCCTATGGGCGGCTGGATACAATATGCATTCGGACCCACCGTAAGTGCCTGGCTGGGACACCACTATTACCTGCATTGGCGGTATACGATGGATAGACAGTTTCTGGAAGCCGAAGCCTATCCCTGGATCCGGGAGGTCGCCGTTTTTCTAAATGAGCTTTCCGTACAGGCTGATGACGGCAAAAGGAAGCTTCCCTTGTCTTCCAGCCCCGAAATCCATAACAACGATGCCCGGGCATGGTTTGACCAAATGACCAATTATGACCTGGCCCTGGTGCGTTGGACCTATACCACTGCCGCCGAACTGGCCCTGGAACTGGGCTATACTGATGAAGCAGCAGATTGGAATACCATGCTGGCCGAATGGCCCGATTATGCCACGGATGAAACAGGGCTAATGGTAGCACCTGACAATCCGTTAGAAGAGTCCCACCGGCATTTTTCCCATATCATGGCCATTCATCCCCTAAGCTTGATAGATCCCTCCAATGGAGAAAAGGATCGGGAAATCATAGAAAATACCATTGCCCATTTAGATAAGCTGGGATCATCCAACTGGACCGGCTATTCCTTTGCCTGGCTGGGAAACCTTAAGGCAAGGGCGGGAGATGGAGAGGGAGCCGCCATGGCCTTACGGGATTTTGCTTCCTCCTTTGTATTGCCCAACAGTTTCCATGTCAATGGAGACCAATCGGGAACCGGAAAGTCGAATTTTACCTACCGTCCCTTTACCTTGGAAGGAAATTTTGCCTTTGCTGCGGGGATTCAAGAAATGCTGATACAAAGTCACACTGGCGTGGTAAAGCTGTTTCCAGCCATTCCTGCAGACTGGCAAGATGTTTCTTTTAAAACCCTGCGCACCCAAGGTGCATTCCTTGTTTCTGCAACTAGAGAGAATGGAAAAGTGGACAAAGTGGAGATTTCCTCTGAAAAGGGGGGAGAAATAATTTTTGAAAATCCGTTTGGTAAAGATCAATTTTCATCTGATAAAGAATATATAAAGGATGGTCTGAATATAAAACTTACTTTAGCTGAAGGAGAGAAAGTAGTTTTTAACCGTTAAAAAGAGAGGCATTAGCATGAAGTGTTTCAGCGCAATCACCGGTATTTTCCTGCATCTTCTGGTTTTGCTACCGATCGATGCACCTGCACAGAAGGCCCTGGATCTTTTTATCTGGGCGGGCCAATCCAATGCCCAGGGATGGATGGGTGATGCTGCTAATTACCCGGAAGAAGGGAAGAAGCTGGATGAATCGATTTTTTTAAACTGGACTTTTGTGGACAACCAAAGTTCCGGTGGTAACTGGGTTACGATGCAACCTCAGCAGGGAAGGTTTCCCCAAGGCCATTTCGGGCCGGAGGTAAGCTTTGGTCGTGAACTCAAAAAACTGGGCTACAACCCTGCCATTTTCAAGTACACCAAGGGCGCGACCGGCCTTGCGCGGGACTGGAAGTCTCCCGGAGAAGGCGGTATTTATGATCGTATGACCGAAGATTTGAAGTCGGCTATAAAAAAACTGGAAAAAAAGGGTTTTACAGTAACCGTGCGTGGGTTTATCTGGATTCAGGGTGAAACCGATGCTGGCAATGAAAATACGGCCAAGGAATATCAAAGTAACCTTAGGGAAATGATTCATGATTTGCGCCGGAACGTAATAAATGAGCCCAATCTGAAAATCATTCTTGGAGTGGATGAACAGCATCCCTTTGTGAAAGAACGTCCGCTGGTAGTGGAAGCTCAGAAGAAATTAGCCGCTGAAGATTCTACTATTTCATTTACCAGTATGAAAGGCCTTTCGAAGGCCGATGCCACTCACCTTACTCCGGAAGGGTTGGTAGCGCATGGAAAACGAATTTTTGACGCGTATCTATCGCTCCTTCCCGAAAACGAAAAATCACAACTCACAACCTTTCCGGGCGAACAAACGGAATGGAATGGATTTGTGCGGCATACCTTTCGGTTCGAAGGCAGGGATGCCCATGTCACCTTGCCGGAAAAAGCCCTTCGCGGTAATCCCTGGGTCTGGCGGGCACGTTTTCCGGGATGGCACACGGAAATGGATAGTTTACTGCTTTCCGAAGGCTTTCATTTGGCCTATGTTAACACGGACAACATGTATGGCAGTCCCACTGCGGTGGCGGTTTGGGACCGTTTCTACCAGTTCCTGACCACCGAATGGAAGCTCCATCCAAAGGTTTCGCTGGAAGGGGTAAGTCGTGGCGGCTTATTCATTTACAACTGGGCAACACGCAACCCGGAAAAGGTGAACTCCCTATATGCCGAAGCTCCGGTAAGCGATTTTAAGAGCTGGCCGGGCGGTTTTGGTGGAGGCAAAGGCAGCCAGGTCGATTGGGAACGGCTAAAAGCCGCCTATGGATTTACTTCGGACGAAGAAGCCCTGGCATACGCAGATCATCCGGTGGATAACCTCGAGGCACTGGCAGCGGCAAAGGTGCCCATTATACACATGATTGGATTAAACGACCAGGTGGTTCCGCCGGAGGAAAACACCTTTGTCCTGGTTGATCGCTACATCAAACTCGGGGGTCCTGCAACGGTCGTCCCCTGTACCGACGGAACGCAGGCGTTATTCGGGCATCATTTCCCCATTGAAACACCCCGACTAGGTGCCGATTTTATTAGATACCACACGGAATTACCCAAACCTTTGCTCAATGCTGAAAGCTACCACAAGCAGCGGCAGGGTATCCGAAACAGTCTTTTGAAATTTCAGCAGGAGAAAAAAGGACGGGTGGCTTTCCTTGGTGGATCCATTACGTATAATGGTGGCTGGCGCGACAGTGTCTCGAATTACCTTCAAAAACGTTTTCCTGATACTGAATTCGAATTTATTGAAGCAGGCATTCCTTCCATGGGATCCACTCCGGCTGCTTTTAGGCTTGAACGAGATGTGCTTGCCGGTGGTTCGGTAGATTTGCTGTTCGTGGAGGCGGCAGTAAACGATCCATCGAACGGCAGAAGCCGTCAGGAACAGGTCAGGGCAATGGAAGGAATAGTTCGGCATGTTCGACGGAATAATTCCGCAACAGATATCGTCCTCATGCATTTTGTGGATCCTCAAAAAATGGAGGATTACCGCCTGGGACAGGTACCGCAAGTGATTCAAAATCATGAAAAAGTGGCCGCTCACTACAATGTCGCAACCATTAATTTGGCAAAAGAAGTGACCGACCGCATCGATGCGGGGGAATTTTCATGGGAGGCTGATTTTAAAAACCTCCATCCCTCACCCTTTGGGCAGGGGGTTTATTTTCGTTCCATGAAAACATTTCTTGAGAATGCCTGGGCCGGAACCGTGGCGGAAGATGACAAGATTGAAAGTTACATTTTACCCGAACCAATTGATGCCGCAAATTATGATAAGGGGGTATTGGTTGAAACCAAAAAGGCCCGAATACCTACCGGCTGGCAGCTGGTTGAAAACTGGAAGCCTGCCGATGGAAAGGGAACCCGGGCCAATTATGTGGATGTCCCCATGCTTATCGGTCAAAATGCGGGTGAAACACTGGAATTTACTTTTAACGGGAATGCGGTTGGCATAGCTGTCGCCGCCGGACCTGATGCAGGCATGATCGAATACAGAATCGATAACAGTGACTGGCAACGGCAGGACCTTTTCACCCGATGGAGCTCAAACCTGCATCTACCTTGGTATTACACGCTGGCCGCAGGATTGCCTGAGGGTGATCATGTCTTGCATATTCGAATAGCAGGAGAGAAAAAACCACCAAGTAGCGGAAACGTGTGCCGAATAAGGTATTTTTTTGTCAACAGGTAGATATCATAGAAAAAAATGAGATTGAATAAAACCAATGCGCCAGAGTATTTTTGGGTTCTAAAAACGGGGAAATAAACGATAGGTTAGGAAACTAACGGATCTTAAATGTAGTGTTCGTATCTGAGTTTTTTTACTTTTGTTTGGAGGAACGGTTATTTAGCCAAAAAGTCTGTAAAGCAGTGAATATGAAGAAAAAAAGCAAACCTAGTACCAAGCAGCGGATAATGGAAACCGCCATTGATCTTTTCAATAAAGATGGTGTCCAAAGCGTCACCAGCCGGCATATTGCTACGGAGATGGGGATAAGCTACGGCAACTTAGACTATCATTATAAGAATAAAGAAGCACTCCTGCTGGCCATTTACAAGCAAATGAGGGACGAGATGTCCGATTCTTACACTTCAGCGGACCCGACTACCGGCAGTTTTGAGCAGATTCACCGGCTTTTATTGCACTTAGAATCCTTTCAATATAAGTTTCGATTTTTTAATTTGGATGTTTTAGAAATATCCCGTTCCTACCCAAAAATCAACCGCCTTCTAAAAAACACCTTCAGGATCCGAAAAGAACAAATGGCTGAAATGCTTAAACAGGCCATTGCCGATGGTTTTTTTATAAAAAGTACGGAAGAAAACATCGGACAGCTCCTTTTGTCCATCCGGATCACTATTACCTTCTGGCTTTTGCAGGAAGAATTGCTTTCGGATGCGGAATCTAAAAAAAAGGACAGTAGCATGTCTGCGCATATCTGGCAGCTGCTGATGCCTTATATGACAGAAAAAGGAACCAGGCTGTATAAAGAACTTATCGGAGATGCGGATTTAATTAATAAATAATCCATTTCCCTGCATCCATTCATAAGTCGGAAAAAATTAATTTATGCAATGGGCATCGAACTTATGGGTAACAAGGATTTTAAAACCATTACAAAAGTCCTCCCATTCCTTATCGTGTTCAGATAAGGTTTCATTTATCTTGCCTGGAAATCGAATGCTCCCCACTGTGATGCGAATCGAATAGTCCCTATTCCAAAGCAGGTTACCAATTAGTTGATTTCGAAAATTTTCCCATTCGATGCGGAGATTAATGCATTGAGTTAAATCAAGGATTGCAGTCATTCCCTAAAATTTGTACATTCAGGAAGGGAATCACTGCTTTTTCTATGTCCAGGTTGCTAAAGTCTTCTTTCTACTTTCCGTTGCAGGTTACCATCGATGACCGGGAACCAGCCCTGATGGGCGAGGAATTTCGGAAATTGGGTAATCTGATCATACACCGCCAACGACTGATGGCAGGAGACTATCTTTTGGATGGGGACTTGCTGGTAGAGCGGAAGACGATTCCTGACTTTTGCCAATCCATAAAGGATGGCCGATTGTTTCAACAGGCGAAAAAACTAAGCAACAGTTCCGTACCTGCCTGCCTGATTCTGGAAGGAAAAAGCCGGCATTTTAGAGAAACGGATTTTTCCCAACAGGCCATTCAGGGGCTTTTGCTATCCCTTTCCCTGGGATTCAGAATCCCAATAGTGAGGACAAAAAACCCCGGAGAAACAGTGAGGGTCATGTTGCAATGCTTTAAACAACTTACCAAAGACCGGCCGGAAAACGTGAAATTTTATCGCCGGCCTCCTTCGCTGAAAAAGAAGCATCCTCCGCTCCAATCGCAAAAAATCCAACTACTGGAAAACCTTCCTGGTATCGGGCCATATAAGGCAAAAAGTTTGTTGTTGGAATTCGGCAACCTCCAGAGGGTGTTTACCGCAGAGGACACAGAACTCCGGAAGGTACCGGGTCTAGGAAAAAAGACGGTAGAGCGGTTAATAGATGTTTTGAAGAAGTAGCTTGAATAGGTGAAGATCTCCCTTAAAGGGATAGCTGTACTTTCTCTTATTTCCCAGGATTTAATTTATTTTTGTATTGTTTTAGAAATGCCAGGTCCTCCCGATCACGCTCCTTGTTTCTTCCCTTTACGGCAGCTTCTTTGAGCAAAATGAGATCATCCAATGCAACAATTTTGATCTCCAATCCATCAGAGCTTTTCGTCTCTGCCCTTTGATAGGCATATTTAAAATCTATTGTGTCAAGCTTTTTAAGGATTTCGATTCTTAAAGGAGGCTTCCCGATTCCAATCATTTTTTCCACCAGAAACATTTCTTCTTTGAGATCGGCTTCATCAATACCAAAATCGATACAGGCTTTTAACGCCCTTTGGGCATTTTCCTCTGTGGCATGAATAAAAATATCCAAATCTCCCGTACTCCTGATATAACCATATGCTCCCATTGCAAAGCCTCCGATCAAGAGGTATTCCACCCCATGTTTGTTCAGGGCTTCTATGAAGGATCTAAAACCCTCCGGGAAGCGGTTATTTTGATTCATCAGCTATGTAATAAATGGTCTTTTCCATGGAATGATCGTAAATATCAATCCCCGCCAGCGAGTAATTAAATGCCAGAACCTGGAAGTAGCGTGTAATGTTCTCATCAAGAGTGGAATTGACTGCCTGCTCAACGAGCATTTCCATATCCTTCTCTTCATCAATGTAGTAAATAGGTAATTTGGATCTATTCGCCATATTTGTCATTCAAAATTTAGCAATTGCTTCATTAAATATACAAAAAAGGATGGTTCTCTTATGTTTTTTGAAATCATAGTAAAATCCAACTTCAAGGTATTTTATTCTCAGACGGATTAAAGCTGTAATTTCAGAAAGACCAATAGAAAATCCTTGGGGATTTAACCTTCTGGAAATGCCTCGTTTCTCACCTGAACCTCCATTTGCTCCAATGCTTTTTTTAGGTTCAACCAGGTCTTGGTTTTTAGGGTGCTGGCAGCGTAAATTTTTGTTTGATAATCCTCTGTGATCAACCTCATGCGATAGGGACCTTTGCCACCGCTTTCGAATATAATCTCCTTTATGTCCCTAAAGTTATACACATGCTTTTTCCAGAAAAAAAAGTGGTTTTGAACGATAAAATAGTCGTTTGACAAGCCAAAATAAACATTAGCATAAAACTACCTAAAAACAACAATAGATAATCCCCCACTTCAAAATCCGGTGTTCCCCATTTTCCGTAGAAATCCAGGATCACATAAATCCCAAATCCGCCCATTAGTAAAAGCATTAGGACCAGTAAAAAATAAAATCGAAAGAAATGCCTTTTGGTTATAAAATGCTCCATTTAGAGATTAAAATAAATTTCTATTAAACTAATGTATTATTTCACAAATCCCAACTTTGTAAGTGCAAAAAAGAAATAAACAGCTATCGTCATGCTTGAAAAGAACTTCAACCTTTGCAGCAAACGCACTCCAAGGCATCTTGGCTTTTGCCCGTGAGCGAACAAAACTGTCCGCAAAACGGTAGGTTTTTCCTTGAAATAACCTATTCTTGAGCCAATTGTCCCCATTTTGAATTGGCACTAATATAGAACAACCTGAAATGGTGTTGAGCAATTCTTATCCGACTAAACCACCAAAGGCAAAGAACATGATAAAACATTACTTCAAATTATTTCTCCGAACCTTCAGGAAAAAGCCCACCTATACCCTTATCAATATTTTCGGTTTGGCAGTGGGCATGGCCTCCAGTATATTGATCTTCCTGTTTGTACAACATGAATTCAGCTATGACACTTATCATGAAAAGTCGGATCGCATCTTTCGGGTATCCAGGGCCTGGTATAATCAGGACGGGGCAGTCAGCCTGCACCTGGGCCACGCGGCTCCCCCTTTTGCTCCGCTGCTTAAATCTGATTTTGAGGAGCAGATCGAGGAAGCGGTCAGGGTAATGAATACTACGGTAATCATGCGTGATGAAGACAAGGTGTTTAAAGAAGAGCGCTTCTTTTTTGCCGATCCTGAGCTGTTTGAGATTTTTACCTGGAAGTTGCTGAAGGGCAGTCCAGCTGATGCCCTTTCATTTCCAGATGGTTTGGTGATCAGTGCGTCCATGGCAAAAAAATACTTTGGAGACAAGGATCCTATGGGTAGAGCCCTTGAATTAAGGATCGGGTCCGAAATATACAATGGTCAAGTCCGGGGGGTCATGGAAGATATCCCCGACAATTCCCATTTTCAGGCTGATTTTTTTGCCTCCATGGAGCCTGTGGTTGATTTTTATGGTGGGTATGAAGCTATGATGGCCAATTTTGGAAGCAATAATTTTGCAACTTACCTTCTACTTGAGGAAGGTGTGGATCCAGATGAAATAGGTGGACAATTACCTGACTTTATCGATCGCCACATTGCTGCCAGCGGCCAGGGAATACCCGCCTCCAAAGGGACCCAACTCTTTTTGTGGCCTTTGACGGATATCCATCTGTATTCCAACCTCGACTCTGAGTTGGAACCCAATAGTAACATTGAGTATGTATACATATACGGAGCCATCGCATTTTTTTTCTAATGATTGCTTGTATCAATTTTATGAACCTGGCCACTGCCCGTTCTGCCAAAAGAGCAATGGAAGTAGGTCTTAGGAAAGTGTTGGGAGCAGACCGACAGCTTTTGGTCAAGCAGTTTATGGGGGAAACTATTTTTATGACAGTGGCGGCACTGCTCATCGCCCTGCTGCTTGCCTGGTTTGCATTGCCCTATTTCACTAGTTTTACCGGAAAGGATTTGAGCCTAAACCTGATCGATCATCCCGAATACCTGGCAGGTTTTGCGGGAATAGTGATCTTGGTTGGTTTGATCGCCGGAAGCTACCCATCACTGTTTCTTTCCGGGTTTCAGCCTGCGAGTGTATTAAAAGGGACCTATAAAATCGGATCCATTCATGAAAAACTAAGGTCATTTTTGGTAGTTGGCCAATTTGCAATTTCTATTGGATTGATCGTAGCGGTATTGGTGGTGATTAATCAGTTGGAATACATGAAAAACAAAGACCTGGGATTTGAAAAAGAGGAAATCGCCATCCTCCCGGCATTTGAGGAATTTTCCGACAATATCTCCGTCTTGAGAGACAGGTGGATGCAGCATCCCGGAATCGAGGATGTCGCCCTTGCAAGCAGAATACCATCAGGACGGCTCTTGGACTCCCAGGGAACCCAGGCAGAACTGGATGGTAAATTGACTGCTATCAATACCCGAATAGCCGATGTACATATCAGCCATTCGTTTTTCCAAGCATTTGGCATGGAGATCATCGAAGGCAGGGATTTTGACAAACTACTTGCGAGTGATTCCAGTGAATCTTTCATTCTCAATGAATCGGCAGTAAGGGCAATAGGTTGGGTTTCATCAGAAGCCGCCATCGACAAGCCATTTATTTATGGCAACAGAAGAGGACAAGTCGTAGGAGTGGTGAAGGATTTTCATTTTGAATCGCTTCACCAACCCATTAGTCCGATGGTATTTATGATTCCAGATACCCGAATCAACCAGGTGGCCATTAAGTTAAGTCCAACAGACAGGGAAGCGGCATTGGCTTACCTACGTGATGAATGGCTGTCCACGCGCCCTGACTATCCCTTAGAGATTTCTTTCGTGGCAGATAAATTTGACGAGCAATATGAGGCAGAAGAGAAAGTGGGTGCAGTCTTTGGTTTTTTCGCCGGTTTAGCCATACTTATTTCTGTTTTGGGACTGTTTGGCCTTTCCGCATATGCTACCGAACAACGACTCAAGGAAATTGGGATAAGGAAAGTGCTGGGGGCTAGCAGCTTGAATATCGTTTCCCTTTTGGGAAAGGACTTTTTGAAATTGGTGATTATTGGATTTATTATCGCAGTTCCTTTGGCTTGGATGGGTATGAGTAAGTGGTTGGAAAATTTCGCGTACAGTATAACCGTTTCCTGGATGATCATTGCTATTTCAGGTTGCCTGGCCGTATTGATTGCTGCTGCCACGGTCAGTTCCCAGTCTTACCGGGCGGCTTTGGTCAATCCGGTGGAGACGTTTAAGAAAGAGTAATTGGCTATTGCCTACTAAATCCCATAAAAATGAGGCTGTTTTTCCAATTCAATTTTACTCGGAAATAATACTCCCATTTTCTCTAAATCGCAGACCAGAAATCGATTATGCTGAAAAACTACTTTAAGATCGCTTACCGAACCTTGTTACGACATAAAACCTTTTCTGCCATCAACCTGGTAGGGCTATCCATAGGGATTGCGGCCTGTTTGATTTGCCTTTTATTTGTGAAAAATGAATGGGGCTACGACCGTTTTCATAAAAAAGCAGACCGGATTTTCAGGGTTGTTTTTCAGGGCAATATACAAGGGGAAGTCCTCAAAGAAGCCCATGTGATGCCCCCTGTGGCCGAAGTATTACAAGCGGATTACCCGGAGGTCCTGGCCGCTACCCGAATCCGGTTGATGGGTTCACCTACAATCACCGTGGATGAAAGCGAATTTCGAAATCACGAGGCAGCATTTGTGGATGCCAATTTTTTTAAAGTGTTTACCTTTCCGCTATTAAAAGGTCATCCTGAAAAGGTATTGAGCGAACCCAACAGTCTGGTAATCTCCCAATCCAAAGCCGAGGCGTATTTTGGGAGTCAAAATCCCCTGGGAAAAGTCATCTGGACGAATGATGGGAAGGAGGGCTTCACCGTTACCGGGGTGATGGCCGACATGCCCCGGCAATCCCATTTTCGGTTTGATCTGCTGGTATCCATGTCCACCTTTCCGGAAGGCAGCAACCCTTCCTTTATGGTTTCTGAATTCTATACCTACCTGGTTTTACCCGAAGCGTATGACTACAGAAAACTGCAGGCTAAATTACCCCAGGTGACCCAAAAATACATTGGCCCTCAGCTTCAAACCGGAATGGGTATTAGCCTGGAAGCATTTCAAGCCGCAGGAAACAAAATTGGCCTTTACCTACAACCGCTAACCGACATCCATCTGCACTCCGACCTGATGGGTGAATTAGGCCCCGGTGGAGAGATCCGGTATGTGTATATTTTTAGTGCCATAGCCATTTTTATGTTGCTCATCGCCTGTATCAACTTCATCAATCTGTCTACGGCTAGTGGCAGTCGAAGGGCCAGAGAGGTAGGGGTCCGAAAGGTATTGGGTGCTGCTCAACGTCAATTGAGGGGGCAGTTCCTGGCAGAATCCATCCTGCTCAGCAGCTTCGCACTTTTGCTGGCTCTTGTGCTCGTACAGGTGACCTTACCGTTCTTAAACGACTTCTCTGCAGATCAATTTGGCTTTTCATTAACCCACAACTACTGGCTACTACCTGCCCTTCTTTTAATTGGATTAGGGGTGGGGGTATTGGCAGGAGCGTATCCGGCCTTCTTTCTGGCCTCCTTTAATACCGTTAGCGTACTAAAGGGGGCACCCGCGGCCCACCCTGGCAAAAGAAGGCTGAGTTTAAGAAGTGCCCTGGTGGTCTTCCAGTTTTGTATCTCCATCATATTGATTATTGGCTCCATGGTCATCTACCGCCAACTGAGTTTTATCCAAAACAAAGACCTGGGCTATGAAAAAGAGCAGGTCTTGATTCTTCCGGATGTTGGCCACCTGGGAAATAATGCGGAAACCTTCCGGCAGCAACTGCTTCGAGATGAAAGGGTAACCCACGTGAGTATTTCCGGCTACCTGCCTTCCGGCCCCAGCTATAATAACAACTATTTTGTTTTTCCCGAAGACGACCCTTCCCTACAGATCAAAACCCTTCGATATGAGGTAGACGAAGAGTACCTTCCCACACTGGGCTTGGAATTGCTGGCTGGCAGGAATTTTTCTATTGAATATGGTTCGGATGATGCGGCAATGCTGATCAACGAAACAGCGGCCAGAGCCCTGGGTTGGGAAAAAGAGGCACTTGATAAGCGGCTATCCCATGCCAATAATGATGGAGAAAGAAAGGTCTACCGGGTAATTGGTGTGGTTAAGGATTTTCATTTCAGATCCATGCACGAGCGCATTGCTCCCTTGGTGATGACTTTGGGCAGCGGCAAGGGAGCCGTTATCGCAAAAATAAAACCCGACCGGGTAACAGGGCTTTTGCAGTCCATAAAGGATAATTGGACGTCTATGGCAGTGGACGAGCCCTTTTCGTACAGCTTTCTGGATGACAGGTTTTACCAGACCTATGCGCCGGAGAGGAGAATGGGGAAAGTGATCCTTATTTTTTCCGGGCTAACCATATTAATTGCCTGTATGGGCTTGTTTGGGCTGGCCACATTTACCACCAAGCAGCGAACCAAAGAGATTGGCATCCGAAAGGTGCTGGGTGCGGAAATTACAGGGATCGTCTTGATGCTCTCCGGAGATTTTCTCAAACTGGTGGGAATCGCAGCCATCTGTGCGTTCCCCCTTTCGGCCTGGATCATGGGAGGCTGGTTGGAAGGTTTCGCTTACCGGATCCCGATAGGCCCCTGGATCTACCTGGGGGCAGCCTTTATCGCCGCAACCGTGGCTTTTCTCACTACGGGTTACCTTGCCTTACAAGCGGCAAGGACTAATCCGGTGGCTAACCTCAGAAACGAATGAATGGGTAGGTTGAGATTCCGTAACTGTAGATATTTGTTTTTTTGCGTGCAGGTTAATGGATTGAATTTGGTTAATTGTTTCGGCCTTTGGAATATTCAACTCCTCCGGAGTTGGGGAAACCTCAACCCTACCCTCACCCCGCCTTGCCAGGCGAGGCCAATGATATTCAGCCCCTACCGGGGCTGCCTTTAAGAATTTCAATTATCATAACGATTAAGGGATTCGAATACACAAGTCCGAATGGGCTTGAATATCAATAGCCATGGGTGCAAACCCATGAACAAAACACGCAATACACCCCGAACCCCGGCAGGGGTTCAATATGGACGTGCATCATAAACCCATTACCTCAAAATCTGTAATTATAAAATTGGACCAAGCCCTCAAGAAGGATGCAATCAAAAATCCAAAGTCTCCACCCTCAACACAATCACGGATCATCTTCTAATCCTCCGACTCCTCCGGAGTTAGGGAAACCTCAACCCTAACTCAACCCCGCCTTGCCAGGCGGGGCCAATGATATTCAGCCCCTACCGGGGCTGCCATTACGAATTCCAATTATCATAAAAATTAATGTGTTCGAATACACAAGCCCGAATGGGCTTGAATATCAATAGCCATGGGTGCAAACCCGTGGCCAAAAAAACGAAATAAACCCCGAACCCCGGCGGGGTTCAATATGGACGTGCATCACAATGCTATAATAATTGGCTAATTTGATAGAGATTTTTTATATATTGTTATAAAGATTTTCCATATAACCCTATAACCTATGTCGTCTTATATTCAATCAATTCATCATATCATATTCACTCCTTACAAAAGACAACCAATACTTACAAAAGAAAAAAGACCTGAATTGTTTAAGTATGTAACTGGCATTCTCAAAGAAAAAAAATGTCATCTTTACCAAATTAATGGTGTCGAAGATCATATTCACATATTGACACATATTCATCCTACAGTCGCACTTTCCGACTTGGTAAAGGATATAAAAATAGCTTCAGGAAAAATGATCAAAAGAGAAGGACTGTTTGAAAAATTTCAGGGATGGCAGAATGGATATGGAGGCTTTACACATTCTTTCAAGGAAAAAGAAAGATTGGTACCATACATCATCAAACAGGAAGAACACCATGAAAAGGTTTCTTTTCTTGAAGAGTTCATTCGTATCCTGGAAGAAAACGGAGTTGAATACGACCCAAAATATCTGGATTGATGTGATTTTTCCTATACCATTTTATTTTTTAAATTGATTATCCAAGAAAAGCTTGATTTCGTAATTTGATAAATCAATTAATGAAGCTTCATTTTTGTCGAGTACCCAATTCCGAATGGGCTTGAATATTACTAGCCATGGGTGCCAGCCCATGTGACAAAATAACGCCCTACACCCGGAACTCCGGCCGGGTTCAACATAAAAGCGCACCTTAAACCCATTACCGCAAAAAACCGAAATCCGTAATTATAGACTTGGACCGAGCCCAAAGGAATGGATGCGATCAAAAAAGAATCCAAAGTCTTCATCCCTAACACAATAACGGATTATCTTCAACTCCTCCGGAGTTGGGGAAACCTCAACCCCGCCTTGCCAGGCGAGGGCAATGATATTCAGCCCCTACCGGGGCTGCCATTACGAATTCCAATTATCATAACGATTAAGGGACTCGAATACACAAGCCCGAATGGGCTTGAATATTACTAGCCATGGGTGGCAACCCGTGGTCAAAAAAACGCCATACACCCGGAACCCCGGCAGGGGTTCAACATAGGCATGTCACCAAGCCCCATGGACAGGTAAAATGGGGAAAACAACCTTAAAAGTGGAGGGGTGGGTAATAAATTTTACGTAATCGGGATTGCAAATCCTAACTATCTGAGGTTCGGAATTGCAAATTCCGAACAGCACCTCCACTTCGGCCGAACGGAGTCGATGCCCAGCCAGCACAATCCAAACAAGCCATTATACCATCAAGTAAGTACACCATTAACCAAATCAGCACCTCGATTGATCAGCAAAATCAAACCATCGAATCATCAGACCATCCTATCATTAAACCATCAGGATGCCATTTTATGCCTGCAAATTACTATACGGAACAGTTTTTGCACTAATTCAATAAAAAAAATAAAAAGAAATGGATAACAGGGAAAAATTAGAGAAAATGGATCGGGCTTTGAGGATGTTGGAAGACCTTAAGAATAGCCAGGTTGCCATGGTAGAAAAATCTTCCAAACTGCAGATGGATGCGATGGAATTCAATTTCTCGGAAATGGAAAAAAATATGGGAAATTTATTCTCCACATTTAATGAATCGCTGGACATAATTAATACGGAGTTGGAGCGATTTGAAATCAAACGAAATCAATTCGAAATGAAACACGGATTGGATAAGGAGGAAGGCTTAGATTCCTAAGCTCCCACCTAAGAATAAATAGAAGCTGGGTGAAAAATGGCTAATAGGTCGACCTTAAGACATCCTACCCCTTGCACATGCATAATTGTTTTCATGCAAGTGAATGGATGTCAAATCCGGATGGGGTTAATTGTTTAATTTTTTAGGCCTTTGTCATTTAGCCATCAGCAATTGGCTTAAAAACTATTTCCATTTTAGTCGATTTTGCATAGGTCCCTTGGCTGGGTTTCCAATAGAAATTTCATTTACCAAAGCAGGGTTGCAAACCCTGTTTACCTGAGGGTCTAAATTGTAAATACCGAACAGCACGGATCATCAGCACATTACCAAATCAACCCATCAGCACATCATTTTGTTCGCCAGCGAACAAAGGTGTTCGGGTAACGTAGTATTGTCCCATCCTAAAATCCCCCTATTCGGTCATTTCAGGTATCTTTTTTATGGCATGGAAGTAGAATTAACTTCTGACACCGGGTGCGTACCCTGGCCATCAAATCAAATTCATGATACAGTTAAAAGAAATCGACAAATTTATAGAATCCCGGTTCCAGCGAATATTCATATTGAAGGGCATTCACCTCCAAATAGACCAAGGGGAATTCATCACCTTAATGGGGCCTTCAGGGGTAGGGAAGTCCACCTTACTAAACATCATCGGTCTTCTGGACGAGGAATACGAAGGGTCCTATTTTTTTGATGGCACGGCCATCGCTTCCATGAAAAACAAGCAGCGGACTGCGCTTCATAAATCCGAATTTGGATATATTTTCCAGGCCTATCACCTGATAGATGAGCTAACGGTGTATGAAAATATCGAAACACCATTGCTCTATCGAAACGTTTCCTCCTCGGAAAGGAAGGGAATCGTGGCAGGTCTTTTAGACCGTTTCAATATGGTAGCAAAAAAGGACCTCTTTCCGGAACAATTGTCCGGTGGCCAGCAGCAGTTGGTAGGTGTCGCAAGGGCGATAGCCGGTAAACCCCGGGTGTTATTGGCAGACGAACCAACCGGAAACCTCCATTCGGCTCAGGCAAGAGAAATCATGGAAGTATTCAGGGAACTTAACCAGGAAGGAACCACCATCATCCAGGCTACCCATGCCAGGGAAAATGCGGATTACGGAAACCGCTTGATCGAAATGTTAGACGGGAAAATTGCTCATGATACCAAACTTTAATATGAAAAATTGGACGCTCCTTACCCTTTTTTTACTTGCGGGGACAAAAGCAGTTCTCGCCCAGGATACCATTCCCATTACTTTTGACGAAGCAATAGCCATAGGATTGGAGCAGAACCTGGACTACGCAACCCAAAAAAACCAACAGAAAGTGCTCACCATGTCCAGGGTAAATGCCCGCTTACGCCACCTGCCATCGGTGAATATCAATACGAATCTCAATCGACAGGTTGGGCAACAGTTTCAACAGGTGGAGGGCCAGCTAATTGTCACCAATCAGATCAATGACATCCTATCTTCCGGTCTTAGTGCCAGAATTCCCGTTTTCCATGGTTTTCAGCGCCTACATGAAACCAAGGCGGCCGGTTTCTTTGAAGCGGCCGGTGAAAAGGCCCTGGCCCGGGCAAAAGAAGAACTAAGCTTTACCATTGCCCAGCAATATCTTCAGGTGTTATTGGATGAACAGTTACACGCCATTGCTACTGAAAACCTGAAAAATCAAAAAAGTCAATTCGCGCAAATCAAAGGCTTTGTTGAGGCCGGACTGCGAACCCTGTCCGATCAGTATAATCAACAGTCTGAAGTCGCCAGATTGGAAACGGTGGCACTGAATGCCAAAGTCCAATGGGAAACGGACTTGTGGGCCCTGGCCGAAACCCTGCAATTCGAATCGAACCGTTTACCGCTGCCTGAACCGGTACCTCTTGACCAAAACCACAGTGAGTGGTTGGAGATGGAGCCACAGGAAGTGTATGAACAAGCCCTACTGTACCGCAGTGACCTGAAAGAACAGCAACTCCTGGAACAGGGGAACCAGCGGCTGCTGGCCGCTGCCAAGGGCACCATGTATCCGCAGCTCTCTGCATTTTTTAACTACAACACCTTTTTCACTTCGTTGGACGAACGAACCATTGGCGATCAATTACTAATGGTCTATCCGCAACGAATCTTTGGCTTTTCACTGAGCATCCCGGTCTTTAATAATTTTGACAATAAAACTGCTGTAACCCGTGCCCGGGTGAATAGGATAAACCAGCAATTGGAAAATACGGCACTGGAAAGGAAAATTTTTCAGGAAGTGAAACTAGCCCTGGAAAACTTCAAGGCGGCCATTCAAACCAGGGCCTCTACCGAAATGCAGCTTAAAGCAGCTCAGGAAGCTCAGAAAGCGATATCAGAACGATTTAGGCTCGGGGTAAGTAATTTTGTGGACCTTGCTCAGGCAAACGAACAATTAGTTACCGCCCAATCAGATCATGTACAGGCAGCCTATACCCTGTTTTTCCAGAAAATAATACTGAAGTATGCCTTAGGCTTGTTGGCCGAGGACCTGCACCCCTAACGTTGGACTAGATGGATTTGATTCTGTTCAGCCAAGAGTATGAATCAATACCAATGCATTAACCTCCTCCTTTTCCCGGACCAAAAAGCAGGGTAAAAGTAGTCATTTCCCCGGGTAAGGAGGCTACTTCCAGGCTGCCCTGGTGGAGGTGCATCATTTGGCGGGATATGGCCAGCCCGATACCGCTTCCGGACTTTTTGGTCGTGTAAAAAGGCACAAAGATTCTTTCAGCAGCTTCCGGAACAATGCCTTCTCCGTAGTCGGTAACCTGTATCATCGGAATGCCGTGGCTGGTTTTTCCGGCCGTCAGGACGATAGCACATTGGGTAGCCTTTTCCATGGCCTCTTTGGCATTTTTTATCAGGTTGATCAAGATCATCTGCACCATCTCCCGGTCGGCATAGACCCGTAAATCAATTGGGTCACACTGCGATTTCAAGCATATCCCCGAAGCAGAAAGTTCCTCCTTCATGAGTACGCAAACGTGTTCGAAGAGTACACTCACTTTAAAGGATTTGAGTTTCGGGTGGGGAATATTGGTATAATCGCGGTAGGCATTAACAAAATCGACCAAACCATTACTCCTTTTGGAAATGGTGGCCAGTCCCTCCGACAGGTCCTGGTAGCTGTCATTATTGATGACCATTCCAGGTTTCGCCGGTACCACATCTTCCTTTAAAATGGTCCCCAGGGAATTGGACAGACTGGCAATAGGGGTCATGGAATTCATGATCTCATGCCGCAGTACTTTGGTCAGGTTTTGCCAGGCCTTCAATTCATTTTTCTGTAACTCTGTTTTGATATTCTGAAATGAAAGCAGGGTCCAACTCTGCCCATCCATTTTGAAGGCAGAGGACTGTACATTCAGGTGCAGTTCGCCATTGATCCTTATGGAAAAAGAACCCCCAGGGGTCAATTCCAGCACTTTTTTTAGTAATTCTTCGGAAAGTTTACCCAGGTCGTGGATATCTTTGAACTGCGGAATTTGTAAAAGTTGCTTTGCAGCCCCATTGATCACCCCGATTTTACCCTGACTTTCAAAGGAAATGATGCCGGTATTAATATGCTGCACCATGATCCGAAGGAACAGCACCTGCTCCTCTTTTTCGGCCCTGGTTTTTTTGAATGCAGCAATCACCTCGTTAAAGGACAGGTTCATCTCCTTAAACGACTTGCCCAACTTGCTGTCCCTGGTAAAGGAAGATGAAAAATCGGAGTATCGGATAGAGTCCAGAAACCGGGTGATTTTTCTATTGGTAGTATTACAGTAGGAAATCAGGTTTAACGTCTGGATAGTCAGAATGACAGCAGAAAGGATTCCGGTCAGGAGGGCATTTTCCCCGGATAAATAAAACATACCGACCGTGACGGTTAAAACGATTAAAAGCACCCGGAGCACGATGCCGGCTGAAAATGATCTAAAGCCCATAACGCTCCAATCTTCGATACAGGGAAGAACGAGTAAGTCCTAATTCCTCCGCAGCCCGGGTGATATGCCCGTTGTGTTTTTGCAAGGCCTTTCGGATCAGGATTTTTTCTACATCCTCAATGTTGAGGTGGTCCAGGTTAATGGTTTCCTCCAGCTTTTCCGGCTCCATTTGTTTTTGGATAAACAAGTCTTCCGGCTGGAGTACACTACGGTCGGTCATGATCACCGCCCTTTCGATACTGTGCTGTAGTTCCCTGATATTTCCCGGCCAGGAATACTTTTGCATCCTTTTGATCAGCGCTTCTCCGGCTTTGCGAATATCTTTATGGTATTTTTTGGAATAGATGCCGATAAAATGATTGGCCAGTGGCATGATGTCTTCCAGCCGTTCCCGAAGTGGAGGGAGGGTAATTTCAATGGTATTGATGCGGTAAAGGAGGTCTTGCCGGAAACTGTTTTCGTAAACCATGTTATGTATGGCCATATTGGTGGCAGAAATCAGGCGGATATTGATGGGAATGGCCTTGTTTGTTCCCACCCGGGTAACCTCCCGGTTTTGAAGGACGGCCAGCAACTTGGACTGCAGCGATAAGGGCAGGTTACCGATTTCATCGAGAAAAAGCGTGCCCCTATGAGCCTGCTCAAAACGTCCCGCCCGGTCTTCCCTGGCATCTGTAAAAGCGCCCTTTTTATGACCAAAAAGTTCGCTTTCAAACAACGTATCGGTAATGGCGCCCAAGTCCACGCCTACAAAAGCCTCCCGATGCCGCCTGGAGTTTCTGTGAATAGCCCGTGCAACCAGTTCCTTTCCGGTACCGTTTTCTCCCAATATCAAAACATTGGCATCGGTGGCCGCCACCCGGTCAATGGTCTCGAAGACTTTTATCATGGAGGGACTCAGACCAATGATGTCTTTGTACTTATGGTCCATGTCTTTATAAAACTGTTGTTGCTGGTCCTTCAACTGAGACAGTTCCAACTTCGATTGCCGGAGTTGTACGGCAGCATTTAGGGTGGCCAACAATTTTTCATTCTCCCAGGGCTTAAGCACAAAATCCGTAGCCCCCTCCTTAATCGCTTTCACGGCGGTATTCACATCACCATAAGCGGTGATCAGCACCACTACTGCAGAGGAGTCCAATTCCAGGATCCTATCTAACCAATAAAACCCCTCCTGACCGCTGCTGACATCCTTGGTAAAATTCATGTCCAATAAAATAACATCATAATGCTCATTTACCATCAGGATAGGAAGCATGCCCGGGTTGGTTTCAGTGTCCACCTGCCCGAAATGTCTTTTTAAAAATATTTTTGCGGCTTTCAACAGGTCCTCATTGTCATCCACGATCAGGATCTTTCCGCTTTTTCGTTCGTTCATATCTTATCTATTAGATAGGTTTTGCCCATTGGGAGAATCCCAAAACCTGTACCGAAAGGAGACAAGCGGACAAACTTTTCCCAAAATCGGTCATTCCATGAAATATAAGCTTATTTTTCCCAACGTTTTGACTTCGGTTCCAAAAATGAAAGGTACCTATACCATGCAATTTTGGTCGCTGGCGGACAAATTTGTTCGGAAAAAGCGCTCTTCTTTTCTGGAAATTGGCCATCAGGCTATTATTTCAGGGGTTTTGCCAGTGGCATGTTAATTGGCTAAGTCAGTAGGAATAAAAACAGGCTCCAAGAAATGGACAGAAAGATTGAAAAGAAAACCTGGACACCAAAATTGATCGGAAGCGTGCTCGCCGGTAGTTTGCTTTTGGGATTTATTATTTACCAATTGGTTTTTGCAGATGCCAGGTCCTCGATGAATGTGGACCGGGAACGACTGACGATTGCCAATGTGACAAGGGGTGAATTTACCGATTATATTCCCGTGAGCGGGAGCGTCGAACCGGGAGAAATTTTTTACCTGGATGCCATCGAGCGGGGGAATATCCAGGAAATTATCAGGGAGTCGGGCTCCATGGTGGAAAAAGGGGACACCTTATTACTATTGACCAATTCCAACCTTCAACTGGATGTCATGCAACGGGAGACCGATCTCTATTTTCAAATCAATAACTTGAGACAGACACGCCTGCTTTTAGACCAAAACGACCTCAGCCAACAAGCGCAACTGGCGGAAATCGATTACCAAATCAATTTGCTCAGGCCCCAATATGATCGGTTCCGGGAATTGCATCAAAAAAAACTGATTTCCGACCGGGAGCTTGAGGAGGTAAAAGAGGAATACGAGTACAATTTGAAGCGGCAACGACTGACCTATGCCTCCTATAGGAATGATTCCATCGCGCGCTCCATTCAGAAAAAACAACTGAGGGATTCAGAAGCAAGGATGAACCAGTCGCTGAACGGTGTGGGGCACATTTTGGATAACCTGGTGGTAAAAGCCCCCATCGACGGGCAATTGACCACCGAGCAAATTGAAGTGGGGCAATCCATAAACGCTGGAGAACGCTACGGGCAAATAGATATCATCGATAAATTCAAAGCCCGGGTACAAATTGATGAACTGTACCTGCCCAGGATCAATACAGGTCTGAAGGGAACCTTTACTTTTTCAGGCGAAACCTACGAACTTGAGATCGCAAAGATTTATCCCAGTGTGACTGGAGGCCGGTTTGAGGTCGACATGGTGTTTACCGATGATGCCCCTTCCGGCATCCGCAGGGGGCAAACGGTCCGGATCCGATTGGAGTTGGGAGAAAGCGAACAGGCGGTATTGCTGCCCACCGGCGGGTTTTACAAAGATACCGGAGGCAATTGGGTATTCGTGGTCAATGAGGAAACAGGAAAAGCGGAAAAAAGAACTATCCGCCTGGGTCGGAAAAACCCAGAGTACTACGAGGTGATCGAGGGACTCGGAGAAGGGGAAAAAGTGATTGTCAGCGGCTATGAAAATTTCGGGAAAAATGAGGTTCTGAACCTGAGCCGTTAAAGAAGCTAGAATGGACGGTAGTTAGCTACAATTCCCGCTATGGGAAAAGATTGAAATGGAACTTAAAGGGTAAAACAAATAGCTGAAAAAATGCAACACATTATCAAAACCAATCAATTAAAAAAGCGGTACACCACCGAAGAGGTAGAGACTACTGCCCTGGACGATATCCAAATCGAAATAAAAAAGGGAGAATTTGTCGCCATCATGGGGCCTTCCGGATGTGGCAAGTCCACCCTACTGAATATCATTGGCCTGTTGGACAATCCTGACGAAGGCGAATATTACTTTCTGGAAAAAGAAGTGGCTCATTTTTCGGAAAGGCAGCGGTCTCAGCTTAGGAAGGGAAACATTGGGTTTGTCTTTCAGAGTTTTAACCTTATCGACGAACTCACCTGCTTTGAGAATGTGGAATTGCCTCTCCTGTACCTTAAAATCCCGGCCGACGAAAGGAAAAAGAAGGTGGAGGAAGTATTGACCAGAATGAACATCATGCACCGGAAGAATCATTTTCCACAACAGCTTTCCGGTGGTCAGCAGCAGCGGGTGGCCATCGCCAGGGCCATCGTGGCCAAACCGGCGGTGATACTGGCAGATGAGCCTACGGGAAACCTGGACTCCGCCAATGGAGAAGAGGTGATGCGCCTTTTGGAAGAGCTGAACAATGAAGGGACCACCATCGTCATGGTCACCCACTCCCCTCATGACGCCAACTACGCCCACCGGATCATCAATCTTTTTGATGGCAAGGTGGTGACTGAAAACATCCGGGAACAATTTCACATTTAGGAAGGGTTTCTTATGTTCAAAAACCATTTTAAAATTGCGATAAGGGGTTTTATCCGGCACAAAAAACCAAAGAAATTGGCATTCGCAAGGTATTGGGTGCTTCTACCATTTCAATTTTAAATGTGATCAACCGGGAGTTTATATTTATCGTTGCCCTTTCCATTTTGCTGGGTTCGGGACTGGCCTATTGGTTAATGAAAGAATGGTTGTCCGGGTATGCTTACCGGATCGATTTTGAATGGTGGATTGTTCCTTTGTCCGCACTGGTGATTTTTTCCATCGCCTTTATTACGGTGACATTACAGGCCCTGCGAGCAGCCAGTGCAAAGGCAGTCCATGCGTTGAAAATGGAATAAAAAAACAGCTATCCGTTAACTTGGTTCATTTTTCACCAACGCGATAAACACCATGCGGTAGTCCTCGCTATCGTAATACACATACAGCCGGTTCGCCTCAATTTCGTAGGAAACAGCCTTCTCAAGACCCTCCGAGTAGTCGATATGGTGGCTTTCCTCCGGAAAAATAATGGTGCCGCCTTCTGGAAAATCCCAATAGGGCAAGCCAACTTCAAACCCAATCGCTCCCTGCTCATCGTAAGAAAAACAGGAATGAAGTACCCCCAGATGGGTCCTGGTTTCCAGTTTAAACCTTCCCTGACATGCCTCATCTTCCTCAGCCCATTCCTGATCCATTAACTTCAGGTAAAGTGGAAAATCATAGTCATCCAGCCTATTATCGTATCCTCCCTGATAATGGGTAAGATGAGCCAGTCTCGCCGTACAGGTATAGGGGTAAAAATTGCCTGTTTCCAGATGTTCAAAACCGACAAATTCCCAATTGCCTATCAGCGGTATGGGGTCTCCCTCCTGATCCAAATCAAATCCGCAGACCGGATAGGCGGGGTCTTCTGTAGTCTCCTCCACTTCCGCAGGCCCTTCCATTTCTTCCGGCTCCCCGGGTGAGGAAATATCCTCAGAACACGAAAACACAAGCATCAATAAAACAAGAAAGGCAGTATTTCTTACCATAGAACCCCTTTTTTAACTAAAGAACGCTTAGTTAAGGTTATTAGTATTCATTGCCACTAAATGGCTGTCCCAGGACCAGTTTATCCCCAGAATCATCGACTTCAAAAAGTTTTGGGATCCGTATGTACCGGCCGTTCTCCCCTACCCGGTGGCTGTGGACGGCCATCAGCAGTTGTCCATCAAAAGTCCTGAACAACATCCCATGCCCATAGTTTGGGGGAGTAAAGGGCTTTTCATCGTGAACCCAGGGACCATCCAGGGTCGCGCTTTCCGAATAGGCCAGCCCTTGGCTATAATCACCGAACACCCAGCTGGTCCAGAGCATGCTCAGTTTTCCGGTTTGGGTTTTAAACAACCAGGGTCCGTCCGTGACCTTGTTGGGAATGGTATCTCCTGCATCATTGATCTCACGGCTCCAGGGGGACTCACTGGCTTTAAAAAGGAGCTCGCTTTCTCCCACCGCACCACTCAGATCCGGTTTCAATTCGATTTTTTCGATGGTTCCGTTCCAGTTTTGCAGCCACTCGTAGCAGTATACCATATAGGGTTTGCCGTCTTTGTCCACCCAGAAGGTTCCGTCCAGCGTCGGCTTGTCAGCCGGCAGATAGGTCGGATCTTCCATGGGCCGGTAAGGTCCTTCCGCCTTGTCGCTAACCAGGATATGGGAGGCCCTGCGTTCGATCACATTACCTTTTACCGTATCGATCTTTACCTCCCGGTTGGTAAAGGTGGCAAAGGAATAATACTTGTCTTTATACTGATGAAGTTCGGCAGCCCAGATCATTGGTCGGGGTCCCATCCAGGAATCCGGGTCGGTTTCGACAACCCGAAACGGCCCGGTCCAGAATTTAAGGTCCCTGCTTTTCCAGAGCAAACCTCCCGTTCCGGTCATGTAATACATGGAAGTTTCGGAGTCCGCCAAAATACAGGGATCGCTTAGCCGGATGGAATCCAAAGGAATGTTTTCCCTGATTTCAGGAAGGCGGTTTTGGGCAAAGGCAAGAGGCTTTAGGGCCAGCATAAAAAGTAACAAGACAATCAACTGCTTCATAGGATTGGGTCGGTTAAATTGAAATGCAAAGGAGTAAAAAGGAAATGGCGGAATGGCTTTCAAAAAAAAGACACCAACCTAAGGTAAAATGAGCAATTCCTTCACAGAAAGTTTTTGCTCCATCAGGGAAATTTTCTCGCCGGGCAGGTATCGTTGGATGCTGGAATAGCTTCCTTTTTTCGGATTCGTATGGACTTCAATCCAATTGTTACCCAAATCGATTATCCAGTATTCCTGAATGCCGTGGGAGGCATAGAGTGGCGGCTTTATTTCCCTATCAAACTTGATAGAAGCATCGGACACTTCGATGATGGCCAGCACATCGGCAGGGGCCGGATGCGCGGATGAATAATAGTCCGACCGATATTTTAATAGGGAAATGTCCGGTTCGGGCTCATTCCTGTCATCGATTTGAACTGGATTTTGAACGCCGACGACTGCCTTATTTTTGAACAGCTCATTCAACAGGCTAGCCAATTTATTGACGATGCTTGCGTGTTTACTTCCAATGGGGCTCCTCTCGTATATTTCACCGTGTATCAGTTCCAAACGGTCGTCCGGCTTTAAAATGCCTATCTCCCCCATTTGGTGGTATTCATCTACACTGATCAACCGCTTTACTACTTCAGTTGCCATGTTATGCTTCTTTTTCTATTTTTAAAGATAGGCAATTTCGGTTTTAAATGCCAATAGGCCATTCTATTGGGGAGTCTCACTTTTATGACTATTTTTTTAGCTTAACCCGTACGATGATGGGATTCAATTCAAACCTTGTTCCCAAAGGAATTTCTTTGATAGAAGAAGCGATATCGGAAAGCATTAATTCTTCAGCCTCCACATTGGTCCCTCTAATAACAAGAATTCCCTCCGGTTCTTTAGAACAAGACAGTGAAAAATACTTGTTTCCTTACTTCCCGTAATTTATACTCAAACCCATTCCAATCTTATAAAACCTTACCTGTCCTTTTCCAATGTGATTTCATGTGCCATTCCCCTTCTTTGGTTTTTTCCAGCCTGGCTTCCCATCTGTAAGTACCGGGCCACTGTTTGAATACCTTACCCACGGCATACAGCAACCTTAATGATATTTTTGTTGGCCTGGGTTTCCATCCTTTGGAAGGGACCAACACCATGAGGATACTTTCTTTATTGGCACAGATCAAATAATCTCCGGATATCGAACCCGTAGAGGGGTGGCCTTCAACCAAAAAATGCCCTTCCTGAGATGTTCCTGCCTTCACCGCCTCCAAATGGGGAAAGGCAGGATCAAAAGAAAACTTGATATCATGCACCAGGTTGTGTCTGGTAAGGGATTTTAATTTGGGAAAACCACCCCCCCACTCCAATTCCAAAGTTGTATTTTCCTGCGTAACTTGTTCTACTCCCTCATCCACCACTTCCTGCGAGAGAGGACCATCGTAGGCCGGATTTAAGGTTGCGATCAAAGGCTTGGGACTGTACCTGGCAAAATACATATTCATCCAGTCCATAGGTACCGGAAGAACATCCGGAGAATGAACTTTCCCATCAATGGATACATGAAAATCAGTGTCTTTCCTTCTGACAAAATAAAAATCGTGTAGCAACACCAAAGGCATGGCGGAAGGGTTTTCAGCAGCATCCCCCATCGGAGCCAGCAGCCCAAAAGGTTTTCGGCTCTTAGGGTTCTGCTCAAAGATTTGGATTTTTATGGTTCTGCCCAAAAGGTCAATGAATTGGTAATCCGCTTGCACCCCGAAATCATTTACTTCAAAAGAAGCAAGGGGCATTTCCACTTCAACCATATTGGCCAGCCCTTTGCCCACAATGTCATATTTGGCCTGGTCCAGTGTTAAGGAAGCTTGGTGGTAGACATCGACCTTTCCATCCACCCGCCAACCGATGATCAAATGCCCCCTGCCGTTTTTTCCATCATCGAATACCTGTGGTTCAAAGCCGATATAAAGTGAATCGGGATCTTTTTCAAAATTGACCAATAAGAGCTTTTCCATTGGATCAATCTGAACCTTAAACGGGTTAAAAACCCAGGCCTGGGAGAACAAATTATTGTTTGAAGAAACCATAAGGACAGCTAATAAAATTAATCCTCTGAGGGCTTTCGGTAAAAAACCACATCCCCTTGAAATTAAAGTGGATAAATGCCAGATACAACTCATTATTAACGTAATAACATTGCAAATTTAATGAGCCAGGCTTTGATGCGCTATGACTGATACCAATGAAAAATATGATATGCGTCATGGACAGCTTTATGCAGCCATGAATATAGCTGCCGTTTTGTCTCCAAATTCAACAGATACTGTTTCTTCCAGGGTACCTCCCCCCAGACTGGGGCCGGTTAATCCCTCTGGAGTACCAAATGATCGGAAAAAATCCTCGCTGCCTGGAGCTACTGAGGTAATTTGACTGGCACAACGGTACGGAGTGCCACGGGCCCAAACAATCCGGAGGGGATCAAGGGTGCCTCCTCCCAGGGCACCCGTATATGGCTGATCCCTTTGATATTGGTTTCCTCTATATGGGTTTGGGTGTACGTTTCCCCGGTTATGGCATCTCCCGTAATCCGGTTGGACCAGGTATTGGCTACTTCAATGCGTAGGGTATTGATCCCGGGGCGAAGCAGATCGCTTACATCAAAGCGGTAAGGCTTGGCCCAGGTAATGCCCAAGCACTCATCGTTCAGCCAGACTTCCGCCACATGCGACAGATCACCCAAATCAAGATAGATTTTGGCATTTGCATGGTCGGTAGGATGCAGGGCATGGACGAATTGCTTTTCGTAGCGAGCAGTGCCGGAAAAGTACCGGATGCCTTCCACTCCGGATGCTGTCCAGGATGTCAGTTCCGGAAAAATCGCTTTTTCCGGAGCACCCCAACCTTCGGGAAAGAAAACTTCCCAGGCACCGGCAATTTCCTTTTCATGGATATGTCCATGGATTTCCCGGTCACCGGATTCTTCCTGCAAGACGAAGATTCCCTCTTCCCAAATTTCAAAACCATCCTCCAGAAAATGAATTTTCGGAGGATGTAAACCAGCTCCGATGATCTGGGTATAATGTTCCGTTTCTCTGCCTGGTCTAAACGTTACAAATTTACTTTCGTAAGGAGCCAATGTAAGTGGCAGGGTAAGCTGTTTTTCTTTTTGCTCATAAATGGATGCGATGCTTATCTTTCCCGTAACCGGATCCCAAATTTCGGGTACTTTTCCCTGCTGCCGAAAATGCACATTTCTCGAAAGCCAGTCACCGGTAGTATTGACCACAAAATAGAAATCTATCCCCTCTTTTTGATAATGGGTATAATCAAGCGTATAGAACGCCTTGTCTTCATAATCAAGGTCTGGTGCAAGTTCCAGTGCCGCCAATATTTCAGCAGGGCTTGCATCACGATATATAGCCGTCTCTTCTGTTTTGAAATCTTTTGCATTGAACGGTTGCCATAAATCATCCAGCCAACCCTCCATATTCGACATACCGGGTTTCACTTTTCGTTGGGCGATCCCGCTAGGTTTCGGACCCATGATCACTGCGCCTTTTTCTGCCATATCTTTCAGTTTGATCAACACTTCCGGATTGATTTCGTATTCCTCCGTCAATGCCAATATTCTAAATCGCGCACCGTTTTTGGGATTTATAATTTCTCCATCTTGCACCTCCAGCCCTAGGAGAATTTCCGTATTGACCAGTTCGTAGTCATAGCCTGCTCCCGGAGAAAACCTGCTCCGCTTGTGTCCCCCATAATTGGGTATGGTATCTCCGTAATAATACAGAAAGTCGGCCTGAAAATCCGCTTCCTGGAGGATATAGGAAACACGGGCCAGGTATTCGTTAAAAGGCCGGATCTTGGGCCACCATACCCGTTTGTCGTTGTAATGGGTGCCGGCGTGGTAGACAATGCCGGGAAAACCGGTTCCTTCGGGATTATGGGTGGAGCCATGAACGACCACCTTATTCATGCCTTCCGCAAAAGCCCGGTCCCCGATTGGCTTCATTTCAAAAGGTCCCTCTTGCCAATGCTGAAAGGAAGTGAAGGCTTCCATTTCAACAATTCCCAGACCATACATGTGAGAAGCCGAAGAAACTTCTTTCACTACCCGCAAGATATCCATTCCGTCTTCATTATACCGGCCGTGATTGATCCAGAATTCACCTCTGGGAATGTCCAGCCCTTTTCCCAGTGCCTTCAGGGGCTCCACAGGAACATTGTGCAGGGGAAGACCGGGTCCTCCGGCCTCACTGTTGTTTTTAAGACCGTGGGCATTGCAGACTTCTTTGGATTTCATGTAAAAATTTTGGATCATCAGTTCGGACAAGGTCCGCTGAAAATCAGCCCGGAAATTGGCTGTTGTTTCGGCTGAAAACTCCGCTTCCTCAAACAAGATGGGAAGGAGTTTTTTGACCTCGTATCCGTTGATCGTCCTGAATTTCTCCGGAAGCGTAGGCGTCCAGGTAAAGCCTCTGGCTTCATAACTGGCCATGTAAAGGCTTTTCAGGGCAGTTTGCCTCAGGTCCCCCAACACCGATTGCAATCGGTCGATGATATAATTAAAATGGAAGGCTGTGGCTTCGGCATCGTAATGGTCCACGATGGGGCCTGCGGAATATTTACTAGGCAGAATCAGGTTTTCGCCCGAATTGGAACATACGTACCGGACAATTTTCCATTCCCCCTCGGGTGCCTCCCAATCCAGGATCTCCGTTTCGGGATTGAAAAATTCGGAAATGTCCCGGATTTGGCTGGTATCGGCCCGGCTATTCTCTGGAAGTTCCGGTAGGGCCAACACCACGATCTCTTCGGAATACACCGGTCGGCCATCTGCTCCGAATTCGATCATCCGCTTTCGGCCTCTTGGATCCGTTTCTGGGATTTCGGGAAAGGGAAGGGTGACTTTTTGATTTTTCCCTCCGGTAAGGGTTACTTTCGATTGATAGATGGATTTGGCGGCATGCTCCGGGGTCAACCAGTTTCCTCCTGCATTCCAGCTACTGGCCGTATTCAATCCTACTTCCAATCCCAGTTTCCCGGCTTCCTCCACGGCCAATTGAATGGTTTTCAGGGACTCTTCCCCCAAAAATTCCGGGCCTGTTCCTACCAGAACGGTATCCCTGGAGCCGATTTCGAAGATGGTAAACCCCGATATCCCCGCCTCCTTAAATGCCTGAATTTCTTCCTTTAACCGAAGGCGGTCCACATGACCACCCAACCACCAGTGGTAAACGTTTGGGTAAGCATAGGAAGGAGGTGACTGAAACCCTTCATTAAATTGGCGGTAAGCGTTTTCTTCCTGCCCATATGTTGACTGGAGAGAAAAACAACACAAACCGACAAGGATGAGAAATGGACAATGATAAATTTTCATGGCATAATTGGGTTGAATACAAGTTTCAAGACACGATAACCGATTCGATTTGTAGGTAATGAGCGATTTTTTGGATGCTGCCGGCATGATGCCCAATACCCAGAGCAAAGTGGTGGGTTGGCCCTTCCTTGATCCATTTCGTAAGAAAGGTTCGCACATCCGGCTTGAAAAAGCCCCGTGTATTGGTATTTCCGGTGGGAGGAATGGGCCCTTCCACCGATTCTCCTTCGGCGATTACAAATTTGAATTTTCCTTCGAAGGTGGAACTGATGCTCAGCATGGTAATAGGGCCTTCCTTGATCTTGAATTCGACCCCGGCTCCAAAACCGGGCTTGCCGTGGTATTTCTTTAAACTCCGCAAGACCGGCTTCCCCTGGGCAATGGAGATATTGTGCGGGCCATCGTGTCCGACCAGGATAAAGTTTTCGATGAAATCCACCGGATGAAACTCCGCAAAGCTTCCACCGATCCCCAAACGGTCCATGATAAATAGGGCCAAACAGGTCTTTAAATCCGATTCCCCACACATGGGAAAACCCGAGCTGGTGAGCAGGGAGTTGCCCACGATCAGGTTGGCCATTACTTGTTGGGTATCGCTTTCGGGCTCACCATTGTAGTAATAGGCCAGGCCGTCCAGTTTTTCGCTAGCCACAAATTTTTTTAAGGCCAGGGAAGCCCTTGCGGCCACTTGTAAATCGGCCGGTCGCAATTTTTCGGAAATGGGGTCGGAAACCGGGTCCGGTGTATCAAAAAACGACAGGATGCGCTTTTCCTCCTGGGCTACCTCTGCCTCGCTCACCTGGTGGACATACTGGTGAACAATTTGATTGGCCTCGCACTGCACCACATGTACCCCAAAATGAGCAGTAAGCATGGTCGCATCCGTATGCATGTCCAGCATGGCTTCTATGGGATGCCCGATATGGCCGATTCGGGCATTTTTCAATCCATGCAGCACCCGGGCAATGCGGCAAAACTCCTCGATTTGCGCATCGGCTCCCGGGTCCTCGTGCAGCGTGCCGATGATGACCTCGGGCACCGGTTTGCCCATGCGCAGCGCTACGCCTGCAAATTCGGGCAGGGAGCACACATCGTCGTTGTACAGCTGCATGTAGGTAGAAGCCCGGCTGTAGTCCATGGCCTTGTCCGGCTGTAAGGCCACCAATACGATGGGCGTCTCGATGGTCTTGATGATCACGCCAAAGGTGCTGGAGGTGGCGTAGGTCAGCATGTCGCAAAAGATCAAATCCAGATTGGCCGCCTTGAGTTTGGGCACCAGGGCATAAGCGGATTGGGCATCGTCTACCATGCCAAAATCAATGACCTCCACCGACAGGGGCGCAAGTTTATCGAGAAACACCCGTTGTTTTTCTAAGAGATCTTCCAACAAGCCTTCGAATTGGGGCCAGTACTTGAAATATCCCACCCCAAACACACCGATCCGGGGCCTGGTTTCCTGTCTTCGTTCCCAGGGCTGCTGCTCCCCGGCTGGATTTTGTTCATTCGTGCGTTTTTCCATGTTTTTGCTCGGTGAAGTATTGGCGAATCACCCGGCACCTGCGCCTTTTGGCGGCTTGAATTCCAGCGCAGTAATCGAGGGTATTCGGATAAGCAATATACAAAAAGCCAGGGGATACATCAGTCCGGAAACCAACCACAAGGGCCCGTAGGAATAATTTTGTGCCACCCAGCCAATAACCGGATTCAAGAGCATGCCGGAAATTGCCCCGGCCGTTCCCGACAGCCCCACCACCGTGGAGGTGGCCTGGTTGCCAAACATATCGGCAATGGCCGTAATGTAGTTGGTGATCCAAAACCCGTGGGCCAGCATTACCAGCGACATAAGCGAAATGGCTACCTCCACCGAGGAAACGGTAGAAATAAAAGGCGCCACCAGTGTGACCGCAGCTGCAAAACCCATGACCCATTTTCTGGCGGCGTTGATGCTCAGGTTTCGGGCAATAAGTTTATCCGAACACCAGCCACCCAGCATGTTTGACAAGCCCAGGGCCAGAAAGGGGATCCAAAACAGTTCCCCGATCCGCTCGAAGGACAGCTCCCGCTCCTGATTGAGGTATTTGGGTACCCAAAACATCAAAAAATAAAACACCGGGTCCAGCAAAAAGCGGATCAAAATAAATGCCCATACGGTCCTGTTTTTCAATAAATCGACCATGGGCACCCGAATCGGCCTTTCCGTTTGGGAACTGCCCGCCCGGCTCTGCGCATGCAGGCTTTTTTTCCAGGATTGGGCAAACCAGGCGACGACCCAGACCAGGCCAACCAGGCCCGGCAGGATAAAGGCCCAACGCCAGCCGTACTGCCCGGAAATCAGGATGGTCAGGGGAGGCGCTACAACGGCACCAATGGCCGCCCCACCAATGGCCACGCCGTTGGCCAGGGCCCGCTCCTTTTTCCCAAACCATTCGTACACGGTCTTCGCTGCTCCGGGAAAACAGCCTCCTTCACCCATGCCCAGCAAAAACCGGAATCCCACCAACTGGTAAAAATTCCCCATAAGTCCATGCAGGGCACTGGCCACCGACCAGACGCCCACCGAGATGCCCAGACCTACCTTTCCTCCTACCTTGTCAATCAAGCGGCCGCCTACGGTAAACATCAGGGCATAGCTGACGAGAAAGCCCGTATTGACCCATCCGTACTGCACGTCCGATATGGACAATTCCTCCTGAATCTTGAGGATGGTCATGGAGAGTACCTGCCGGTCCAAAAAATTCAAACCGGTGGCAAGAAATACCAGGGCCAATACGTACCAGCGGATTTTTGGGTTCATGTACTTCACACGCTACGTTGTAAATAACCTATTTTTTGATGCTGAAAAACGAGTGCGAGCTAGAAATTTACCAGATAATTGTGACAAAATGACTTTTAACTCAATTTTTATCTAGTATCTCCTTTTCCATAAATACCAACCTAACGCACCATATAATAAATGATAGGGTAAAGAAGGTTTTGTTAATGCGCTTGTTAGCAAGAGGCCGCTGTTGACAAATGCCCGTTAGCATTGCATGCTGTATGTGTTAGGTCAGTAAAAGTAAATTAAAAAGGTGCAAACACCAGATCAGGAATTAAAAACACGGCTTAGTGCCCCCATGACCCACCTTCTAATAATTCAATTGGGCAGGTTTATGATAAAAACAATTTCAATTAACATGCAGATGATTATTTCTTCACCAGTAGCAGTTTATAAAAGGTGATGTATTCTTGCTCCTCTCCTACGAAGTCATCATCTCTAAGGGCGTAAAAGGACTTGTCCAGCCCTTCGATATTCATAATTCTCCCGATTCGGTATGGAACGATGATTTCATTGGAAAGAATGGTATCTTGGGAAATGATTTTCAGCACCTGTTTCTGAAAATCTTTGTATTTGGGGAAGTTTTTTGGAAGGTTCAATTCGTTTTGCACGAATATTTCTTCGTCAATTCCTTCATCATAGTAAACGACCGTCCCTTTTTCTGTCACAAAAAGCTATCTTATCGCCCCATCAAGCATTCTGCTTCCAGAGATGTATTGATATTTCTCTTGGTGTTCGCCATTATCCAAAAACGTTGAAGGTTTAAAATTTACCGTGTGTAGGTAAGAACCTCCATCAGTAAGGTCGAAGACATGAATCATCGGCTCATTGCTTAATGCCAGGTGAAGTCTAGTACCCGAAATGCCAAATTGAATCCAAGGCCTTTCATAGAATTTATCAGACGCATATCTCGAATTACTCGGGATCCTAATTAGTGGCACCGAACCTCCAGTTTTCGGATCAATTTTTTCTAGCAAATAATGGTCTCGGATGAAATGTGGATCGTATGGGTTTGCCCCATCTCTACCGGGATAGTAACTGACCAAGGAATCATTCCAAAAATCCAAACTTCGAAAAAATCCCCCTCCGTCGTGTGCCTGGCTTGGAAACGGGAGCGTTATCTCTTGCTCCAACGTTAGGTCCGGATTCAGCTCGTACAACCAACCCACGAAACTCGCTGCAAAAAGCCTTCCGTCATCCGTGTACCGTAGTTGGGTTGGGTATTGAACTTTTCCGGGGCCATCCGTTGGGTAAGACCTTTCATAATGAATCTTTCCAGTGGAGTCAAACTCAATCAATTTATTTTCCTGAAAATTAAAAAACACCCCTTTTCCATTTCTAAAATCTCCACCACCAACACTCCCGAGGTAATCTACCTGAATAGAGTCAAGAATCACGAGTTCCCAATAGGTTGAATCTGAACTTTTGCTAGAGAGGTTCTTCCGGTCGGTACACCCATAGACCGATGCCATCATGGATAGTAAAAAAATACGAAAATTGACCATTTGTAATTTAGTTTAGCATATAAACGCTTAAATCACCCACCTCCTAGACGCTATCTGGTAGTAGCAATATAGCGGTTTTTATACTGTATACCTTGGCTTTATTGGCATCTTTTTGGATAAACTAGCTATCACATTTCTTCGCCCTTGCCGAGGGTTCCGCTGTAGCTACACCTACCGGTAGTTTTCGGCATTCTTTTCCTTTAGAAAGTACGGATTTTCACCCATAGGTCTGTCTACCACAGGAATGTGCGAAATTAACCCCTAAAAAGAGATCTCAAGCGTTATAGCTAAAGCCCTTTAAAAACAAAAAATCAACTGTTTAGCTGGTTTCCCTTCGGCCCGGAGCGCACATGATCATTCCAGACTAACGAAAAGCTTTTTTCCCATTAAAGTCCCGAAATTAAATCAAAATGATATACACTATTCTGAACCAAAAAAACATTCCGGGAGCGGTAGCCTTATAGTTTTTGAAACTACCTGGTAAATGTAAGTTCAAAACATATAATATTTAAACCCTTAAGAATGATTTACTCTTATTTCGGACGGGAGAAAATTAGTTCGTCGACTTCAGGATTCAGCCCCACCTCTTGGAAGGTGATACGTTGGACAGCTTGACCATTCACTCTCACTTCTGTAAAATGAGGAATCATGATGCCATCCACTTCCTGATAATCGCTCAGATAATTAAAAAGAAAAAACTTCACCACTACGTGACTCCCCTCTCTGCAGTGGAGCCGAAAACCTCAAATGAAAACCACCAATATGCAGCAGGAAATTAGCAAGTAGCTATGGCCTTCCAGATACTTGTCTATTTAAAATCCCCAAACAATTCCAATAGTTGAGCAATGATCTTTTCGGAGGCGACCTCTTCTACCCTATTCGTGGACAGCCAGGTTTCGTACCCTCCCAATTGGTGTTGCTCAGGGGTAGGAAGGTAGCCATAAAGCCCATTGGCCAGGGCAATGGTAAAGGTATTTTTCATTGGGCTTCGCTCTTTTAATTCCAAACCGATCTCTACAAAGGTCTCAAAAGGAATGGCCCCTATGCCCAAATCCCCTATTTTAAAGGCCTGGATAATCACGTCAATAGTATCCGGAAAAGTTTCCATCTGCTTGATCCGTTTGGCATAGGTTTTTTCCAGCCGGTGCCTTCCTTCTACTGAATCGGGCCGTGCAGCTACTTTCCTGACGAATTTGGCCAGTTCAGGGTCCGGCCTGCGTACCTTTAGGTTTAGTAGTACCTGTTTGGCCTGTAAAGGTACCCAGTCCTGGTAAACAATATCCTGATAGCCTTTTACTACGGCCCTGGCTACATCATCTGCTACCAATTTCATCTTGCCATAAGGTGGGTGTTTAACCCTTGGGCCGCTGAAGTCAATATTGTTAATATCTCCTGAGGTGCCGTTTGACATCATGGCCACAAAGGCGGGGTTTTGACGGTCTGCATCCAGTAATTCCTGCATTTTGTCGGCAAACATGCCAAAATAATCGGCGGATATTTCGCCAACCGGAACGCCACCCACGTAATGCAAGGAATAATTAGCGAGCAAGGCCAGCGGCCGGCCGTCTATGGCCTGCACCGACAGGTAAGCTACTTCGGGATCAGTAGGTCCGGCTGGTTCCAGCAGATTCGGATTGCCTACCCCCGGATTCATAACCGCGATGTCGGTACCTCCAAGTGGATTGGGGGTGGGTGTGCCGGGCTTCATTTTCCACCTACGGTTGAACACATGCTGGGGCACATCAACGGACCCCCAACCAATTCTGGCAGGTTCGAGGTTCCGAAGAGCGATCTGCACGCCATCGGCAATTCTGGACGCCAAAAAGGACTGGTATTCATCCAGCGGCTCGGATGCATGCCATTCCCTTCCTTTATCCCCTACACCCCGTGCACTGGTGGCCGAATGGGTATGGGTGGAAGCCATCATCACATGGGATGCCGGAATTCCCGTGGCCTGCTCAATGGTTTGCTTGGCGGCATCAAACACCTTTTGATCAACACCAACATTATCCACGGTCACCAGCACCAGTTTCGTCTCCCCATCATCCAGGACGATGCTTCGGGCAAACAACTCGTCATGAACGTATTCTGCAGGTGGCGAATCCCAATTACCAATGATGGGACCACCTAATTTTGGGGTAATATTACTTTTGTATGCTCCAGCCTGGAAAAAGCGGTTGGCATCCTGGGAAAAAGCAGGAAAACAAATCATCCCCGCCAGAAAAAGTAACCCAATAGCTAATCCGGAAGCGCAAATGACCCTGTTGGTATGGATTGTTTTTTTTAAATACTTCTGTTTCATAGTGCTAGTTGTTTCTGATCTAATAAGTTAGATATAAAAAGCACGGATCTTGCCTCAAGGACTTAGACTTTCAAAATAGGTTACCGCATGCTGGACATCCTTTAGGTTATCCTCCATATTATGCTCACACTCCACATAAACCTCCCCATCAAATCCCTGCCTACCGAGTTCGGCAACCACCGCTTCGAAATCAATGATCCCCTCGCCCACCATTCTGTCTTTGGCAGATTGCCCATAAGCATCCAGATCCTTAAGATGAATACTCATCAGGTGACCTTCGAGCTTTTTTAAACTCTCCACGGGATTAAGCCCGCTTCTTACCCAATGTCCCACATCTCCACAAGCACCGAAATTGGGGTGGTTTTTGATCGCCGACAATACCGAATCCGGATGCCAGTAAATACTTCCTGCCTCTTTGGAATGCTGGTGAAGCGCGACCCTGATATTGAACTCCCCCGCAAGCTCATCCACCAGGTCCCAGTGGGCCCTTTTGGGTTCGGTGACCAGGTATCGGACTTTCAAGGATTTGGCCAGTTCAAAGGCTTTGCGCCAATCGGATTCAGTCTGGGCTGTTCCTACATACATGGATTTCATTTTTAGTCCCTTATCCTTCAACAGCATTTTTACTGTTTTTGCCTCTGTGGATCCAAGATCTTTCATTGTTTTGTCTCCAAAATCTCCACCCATATTATGAAAATCAAAGCCTTCCACGTATGTTACTCCGGCAGATTTCGCTTTTTCTAATGAGCTGGAAAAAGGGAACCTGTTGAAGGAATACAAGGCTACGCCCATGCGCCAGTCGCTCTTTTTCAGCGACAGTTCGCAAACAGGGCTTTTTACCATGCTGGCCATAACCAGCAATAGTACCGGTAGGGCTACGAATACCCACACTTTCTTTCCCATAGTATGTTTATTTTGCTTCTGATCTGTTTTTACTTCATTTACCTGAATGGATTGGTACCCCATTCGTACCTTTTGGCCGGGTCAAAATCAGGATTTGGAACCGGGTTTTGGGCCTTGGTTTCCGTTTGCCATTTTTTTAATGCGGACTTCATTTCAGCCAACTTTTCGGGATAACTGAATTTAAGGTCGGTCATTTCGTTGACATCGTACCGCAGGTTATACAGGTCAAACTCGCCGGAAACCAGATTTTCTATGATTTTCCAGGAGCCTTTTCTCAAAGCCGACATGGGCTGTTCGTGATGGTATACAGGATAATGGGTGAACACTTCCCGCTCCGGGTCATACCTGTTTTCTGTCAGGGAAGGCACCATAGAATACCCGTCAAGCACCTGGTTTTGCGGGCTTTCTCCCTTCGCAATTTCCAAAAAAGTGGGGTAAAAATCAACACTGGAGACAATGGCCTCAGAGGTACTGGCCGCTTTTACTTTTTCCGGCCAGCGAACGATTAAGGGCACCCGGATCCCTCCTTCATACAGCGTTCCTTTTCCTGCCCGCAGCGGCGCATTGTTTGTGGCAATGTAGCGGAGGGGATGACCTTCCGGATAAACGTCTTTGCTGTCGCCTCCCAGGAGTGGGACATTGTCAAATCGGTTATCCACTCCGCCGTTATCGGAATAGAAAATAAATACCGTATTGTCTGCCAGGCCCATTTCATCGATGGCCTCCATGACCGCACCCACGCTTTCGTCTATATGAGAAATCATCGCCGCATAGACGGCATTACTGGCATAATCCGGGTCCTTCGGTTTGTTGAGGTATTTTTCAATTAAGTCCCTATCTGCGTCCAACTGAACGTGCACATCGTAATGAGAAATGAAGAGAAAAAATGGATTTTCTTTATTCTCAGCGATGAAATCAACCCCCATGCTGGTGAGGGTTTCACTCAGTCGGGCCCCTTCAGCAGACGTATATTCCGGAACAAACCGGGGCTGGTAGAAGCCTCCACCTGCATACATATAGGCTTTATCGTATCCCCTGTTGTGGGGCAGATGCTCAGGGTTATTTCCCAAATGCCATTTGCCAAAATATCCGGTGGTATAGCCTGCCGATTGCATGGCATTGCCGATAGTAACAATTTTATCTGGCAGGTGCTGAACCGGGTGATGGGGAACGGTCACCTCTTCGTAAGGGCGCCAATGACCGGGAATAAAGTCGAATATGCCTACTCTGGCGGGATATTGACCCGCTTGTATACTGGCCCGCGTTGGAGAACAAACCGGAGCCGCATAGGCATTGTGATAGCGCATTCCCTGACTGACTAATTTGTCAATATTGGGGGTCTCGTTGAATCGGTTTCCATAGGCTGGCAGATCGCTGCCGCCGAGGTCATCTGCCATAATCAGCACGATATTGGGCCGCTCTTGGGACAGAACCGTAAAGGAAAGCAAGATAAAGCAACTGGATAGAAAGGTTATTATCAGGTTTTTCATGGGAAATAATATATAATTCTGGAAAATTATCGTTACACAAAAGAAATTTACTCCATCGTTAGTTATTTTGGTTTGCCAGGTTAAAGAGATATACATGAAGCTGTAAAAGCAGGCATGGGGTAAAAGGCAATGCAATTACCCAAGCACAAAACCCGCCAGTAATTTCTGTACTTCATAGACATCCACCGATTTATTAAACTTCTTACTTACCGTCGGCTGCGGGTCACTGGAAATCCAAATTTTTAATTCTGCATCCAAATCAAACGTACCGGCCGTCTCTATACTAAAGCGGGAAATGCTCTTGTAAGGCAAGGAAAGGTATTCGGATTTTCTTCCCGTAAGTCCTTGCTTGTCCACCAGGACCAGTCGTTTATTGGTAAAAATGAACGTATCTCTGAAAAGCTTAAATCCCGTTTCTATTTGCTCTTCTGCCGTCAGTATTCTTCCGTAATCCATTTGGAGGGTTTCTTTATTGACGGAACCTGCATTACCTAGTATTGAATTGAAAATTCCCATAACCTTGGTTATCAGCGTATTTGTTTAGATTTAATTTACAGGAATAAATCTACTCATTTTTATGTGGAGAATTGTTTTCTCCAGTTATAATACCTGATTTTTCCCCTTACATTTCTTTGGTAGTGATAACTATTAGGAAAACCGCGAAGATTGGAGATTGAAAAAGTATTGCAAATGGGAATTTGGGGCACAATATCTGTTTATTCTGTTTTAAACCGATTCAACCAGGGAAGAAATAAACATCGGTTTCAATTTAAATCATTTGTTGATTTCAAACCCTCATTTTTCCTTGAAAACGGTCAACCCCGATGCCACACCCTAGTGGGTATGTAAGAAATACACGTAATTTATAATGAACACCACCAGGGTAAGAACAAGAAAGCCAGATCCGAGGGTCTGGCTTTCCTTTAAATTTTTTCACCCAATTAGCAAAGGCTTACAAAGTCACAGCTTATTGGTAGATCAGGTCAAATCGGTCAAGCTTCATCACCTTGTCCCAGGCGGCAACAAAGTCAGTGACAAATTTTTCTTTGGACGTTTCGCTTGCATATACTTCTGCCAAGGCCCTCAATTCAGAATTGGAACCAAATATCAGATCCGCACGGGTAGCCGTCCACTTCAATTCACCTGTCTTTCTATCCCTGCCCTCAAAGGTTTCTTTGGTGTCCGAACTGGCTTTCCATTCGGTACTCATGTCCAACAGATTCACAAAGAAATCATTGGTAAGTACATCCTTTTCGCTTGAAAAGATACCATGCTCGGATCCGTCATAGTTGGCATTGAGTGCTCGCATTCCACCCACCAGCACGGTCATTTCAGGAGCGGTAAGGGTCAGTAGCTGTGCCTTGTCTAACAGCAACTCTTCTGTAGATATGGTGTATTGGGTTTTTAAATAATTGCGAAAACCATCCGCCATAGGCTCAAGCAAGGCAAAAGATTCCACATCGGTTTGTTCCTGGGTAGCATCCATGCGACCAGGAATAAAAGGCACTTTCACCGAATAACCTGCATTTAACGCTGCTTTTTCCACAGCTGCATTGCCTGCAAGGACAATCAAATCTGCCAGGGATACGTTTTTATTTGTCGATTTCTTGTTGAAATCACCCTGAATTCCTTCAAGCACACCCAACACCTTCTTCAATTGCTCCGGATTGTTAACTTCCCAATCTTTTTGCGGAGCCAAACGGATACGCGCCCCGTTGGCCCCTCCTCTTCTGTCCGAACCCCGGTAGGTGGAAGCGGATGCCCAGGCTGTTCCGACCATCTCGCTGATAGACAAACCGGAATTCAGAAGACTAGATTTCAAAGCGTCGATATCCTGATCATTGATCAGCGTATGATTTACTGCCGGAATGGGATCCTGCCAGATCAAATCTTCTGTAGGGGCTTCCGGACCCAAATAGGTGGTCTTTGGTCCCATATCTCTATGGGTAAGTTTAAACCATGCCCTGGCAAAGGCATCGTTAAATTTTTCTGGATTCTCATAAAAGTCTCTGGATATCTTTTCATACACCGGGTCAAATCGCAAGGATAAATCGGTGGTCAGCATGGTAGGTTTGTGCTCTTTTTCCGGATCAAAGGCATCCGGAACCATCATTTTTGGATCTACCGCCACCCACTGATGAGCGCCTGCGGGACTTTTGGTCAGTTCCCATTCGTTTTCAAACAAATTGAAAAAGAATAAATGACTCCATTTGGCAGGAGTGGAGGTCCAGATTACCTCCAATCCGGAAGTAATGGCATCGGCGCCTTTACCTGATTTATAGGAACTTTTCCATCCCAGACCTTGCGCTTCTATGCTCTCCGCTTCCGGCTCAGGTCCTACATTCGAGGCATCACCTGCTCCGTGAGTTTTTCCCAATGTGTGGCCGCCGGCAATCAAGGCGACGGTTTCCTCGTCATTCATTCCCATTCTTCCAAAGGTTTCTCGAATGTCGTGAGCCGCAAGTACTGGGTCCGGATTACCATTGGGACCTTCCGGATTGACATAGATCAGGCCCATTTGTACAGCAGCTAGTGGATTTTCCAACTCCCTTTCTCCTGAATAACGTTTTTCGTCACCGAGCCATTTGTTCTCAGCCCCCCAATACACATCCAGTTCCGGTTCGTAAACGTCTTCCCTACCACCGGCAAAGCCAAAAGTCTTGAATCCCATGGATTCCAGAGCAACATTACCTGTAAGCACCATTAAATCTGCCCAGGAGATTTTATCCCCATATTTCTGTTTAATCGGCCATAGCAAGCGTCTTGCTTTATCCAAATTGGCATTATCAGGCCAGCTATTGAGTGGTGCAAAACGCTGTTGCCCGGAACGGGAGCCGCCGCGACCATCCCCGGTTCGGTAAGTACCAGCACTATGCCAGGCCATTCGAATAAATAAACCTCCATAATGACCGTAATCTGCCGGCCACCAATCCTGTGATTCAGTCATCACCGCTTCAATATCCTTTTTCAGAGCTTCATAATCCAGATTATTAAATTCTTCTACATAATTAAAATCCTCACCCATGGGGTTGGATAGTGAAGAGTTATGGCGAAGAATACTTAAATTCAACTGATTGGGCCACCAATCACTGTTGCTGGTGGCTATTCGATTGGAATTGCTTTTTTGGGTAGCTCCAGTATACCCATCTGCCTCAGCTTCCTGGCTTTCGTTTTTTTGACATCCCGAAAAAAGTGCGCCTATTATCAGAAGCCAACTAAATACTATTGATTTTTTCATATGCTTTGAATTGTTTTTTTTCTTACTTGGACAACAAATATAGTATCTATCATTTAATTATTTTCATTGATTTTATCAATACTCTTTTGAAAAAATCAATGACCCGCTAAAATGATTCCTTTAATTTAAGAGTCACCTCAACCGCTTTGTTAAGTAAAAAAAGAAACTCCTCCGTTGGATTTGAAACAATTCCAGAAAACATCCCCCTGGCTTATCATCTAAAATCATAACTCGCAACCCTTAGGCCAGGGTTTAATAACTAACAATGAAAATTAATTAAGTTCAAATAACATATTTATTTATTCAAATTACATTTTGATGTATTTAAAATTAGTATTATTTTTGTCGTAGCATTTTTAATTTATGGCTATGACAGTACGGATTTTTGGCCTGTATCTCCTGCTTTTTTGTGGGTTGATTTTTGGGGCTTGTGAAACAGTAGAGGAGAAACCCCGCGCAAAAGAGGGGACGCTTTCCATCCAATTGAAACAAGGCGTCGCCGGCAACGAAAGCAGTCGCCTTCAACAAGTTCCCATTCAAGGGGTCAGCCAGTTGGTCATTACCATTCTGCGTGAAAACGGTTCAGAAACAGCCTATTCCTCTAAAAGTATCCCGCTAACAAGGTTTCAGGACGAAATACTGATTGAGGACTTAAGTTTGCCTCCGGGAAACTATCAAATCACGGATTTTTACCTTAAGGATAGCCTCGAAACCATTCTCTATGCCAGTCCCAGGGAAGGTTCACCGTTCGCAGCATACTTAAACCAGCCCTTTCCGCTAGCATTTGAAATGAACACTGCGGGTTCGGCAGAAATACTCGTGGAGGTCATTTCCACCGCCAATGCCTCTCCTGAAAAATTCGGCTTCCCTTCCGACACGAAAGGATTTATGGATACCTTTTTCTTTTTCCTGACGCTTACCGGAGAAAGCACGGACGATTACCTGGACTATCTACCTGGAAAACTCACCGTGAGCATTGGCAATGTTACCCGAACGCAGCCACTTGGCAGAAACCTGAACCGTATTGTCCTTCCTAAAAGCTCGGATGCGTATGTATTCCTGGTCGAAAGTGACACCTACCAACCCCTAAAACAAACCCTTGTACGACACCCTGCGGCAATTTGCTGAGCAACCGCTGGTTTTAGAAATGAAAAAAGAAAGTAGCGGTGCTGAATTTATTGGCGGTGTATTTACAGGATCGATCGCTTTAGCCACACAAGCAGCGGTAGATTCCTTTTCGCTAAAGGGCTATGAGGCCATACAGGGAGACTTGTTGCTGGGCCAATCGGCAGCAGATGAGCCGGATCCGGTGACCGATCTCAGGGGACTGAGCACCCTTCAGGAGATACAGGGCAACCTGAGTCTGTTAGAAAATCCTTCCTTAAAATCGGTAATGGGTCTGCATCGGTTGCAGGTAATTTCCGGTACCCTAACCATCCAGGATAACGAACGACTGGAGTCCTTGGCGGATTTATTCAGATTGAATTATGTAAGGGAATTAAGGTTAATTCAAAATCCAAACCTACGCCATTTTGAGGGACTGCAAGCGGTTACTCCTGCGATCGCAAAACTGCATATCGAAGCGATGGAACACTTTACCTCTCTGGATCAATTGGGCCGTTTCCGGCAGATGGGGGAGATTACCATTACAGCCAATCCAAATTTGACCCAATTGAGTTTCAATTTCCTTCAGGAGAAGATCGGGAGCATCCAAATTTCCGATAATCCCGGTTTTGGTGGACTTTGGTGGCTCCGCTTCTACTGGCTTTACCGAGATTAACCGATTGATGCTAAAAAACAATGAAAACCTGGACAATCTGAAAGGACTACTGGCACCCGAGGGAATGGTGATGAAGCACTTTGAATTTAGTAACCAGCCAAAAATCGAGACGCTGCAGGACCTGGCATTTTATGAATACTTTTCTAAAATCATCCTTCAAAACAACGCATCCCTACAGGACCTCTTACCTTTTTCTACCCTCACCGTTCTTTTTTCCACTATAACGCTGGTAAACAATCCAAAAATTCAAAGTCTGGATGGCTTGCATAACATCGATCAGGTTGTTTACTACCCGACTATAGAACCCGATGCCGTACCCTACCCCATAAATCCCAAGTTATTTACCTTCACCGACAATGCCTCTCTGACGGATTTTTGCGGCTTTGCAGATAAGATTATTGAATTTGGGGCCGGTTTTTCCGTAATAGAAAACAATGGGTACAACCCATCGCTGGAGGATTTTATCAATGGGGACTGTAACGAAGAAGAACTATGAAAAACCGGAACGCAATCATATGGCTTCTTTGGATAGGTCTGGCGGGGGCATGGTGGGGCTGTGAAGGCCTGGAAACGCCGGATCCCGTTCCCCAATCATCTCCGGTACCGGACCAAAATCCCGGGCCGGAAGTGCCGGAAAGTGAATCAAAGGTTCCTTCCATCGTTTTACGACTCAATCGGAACACAGGTGCTTCCCCGCAGGGCAGACTCAGCGAACAGCAGCAGGTAAAACAAGCAACCATTACCATTCGCGGCACGGACGGATCAAAAACTGCCTACGAATCAACGGCGATTCAGGTAGAAGAAAAAGAAGGGCATTACCTGACGGAGAAAATTTTTCTGCCGGAGGGGACCTATGAGGTGATTTCCTTTTACATTATGGGCGAAGGTAATTCCGTAGCAGAGGCTGCTCCGCAAAAGACTTCTCCCCTCGGTAAAGAATCGGACCTGGCCTTACCCCTGGCATTTGACCTCATTCCCGTCGAATCCGAAGAAGAACCGGTAACCCAGCTTTCCCTGGAAGTAATCGGTACTCAGGGAAAAAGTCCGGCAGATTTTGGACTGCAGTCCTTTTCATTGGAAGTGGTGGGTCCCCTTTCTATTTATGTGGCATTGGTATCGGATCTACGGCTGATGGACTTTCTGGCCGGAACAGTGAAAGTCAGCGTACTGGACGACACCCTGGACTGGAACCTGTCACCAGGGATAAATCAAAGCATCCCCTTGCCCCTGGCGGATACGTATACCCTCCGGGCAAGTAGTCCAGATTGGAACGATTATTCGAAAACGTTTACCTTAGCAGAATTGCGGGGATACAGTTCCACCCCCTTAATCATCAAAATGGAAAGTAAGGACAGGGACTGTCCGGGAGGCAGCTTCTCAGGAAATGTCATTCTCCAAAGCCAGACACAGGTGAACGAATGGCCGGTAAGCTGCTACGATGGCATCAGAGGCGACCTAATCATCGAAAGCACCGTCGGAAACGATGCCATAACAGACCTTAGCCCCTTAGATGTTTTACAATCCTTGGACGGTGCACTGACCATTCGGAATAATCCAAAGTTAACATCCCTGGAAGGCTTGGGAAATATTAAAAACATCCCGAGTTTACTGGACATTTCCAACAACCCCAGGCTGGAAACAGTAGGTGGCTTGCCGGATTTGACCAACCCGCCTCCTATTATTTTTATCAAGGAAAACCATTCCTTAATGAATTTGGAAGGCCTCGGCCATCTGGTTGTGGGCAAATGGCTCGAAATTACTTCCAATAATGGGTTGAAAAACCTCCGCAGTCTGGAACAATTATCCCGGGTTGACAAACTAATTCTGGCAGATAACGAAAATCTGGAATCCTTTGAGGGCTTATCCGGGCTGCGTGAGATAGGGCTTCTCGAAATAAGTAATCAATCTAAAATCAGTTCTTTTGAGGCCTTCCAAAATGGAATAGAAACGCTAAATACCCTCTCCCTTTCCACGATGAGCGGAATAAAAACTCTGGAGGGATTATTTTCACCTTCCGGAAAAGTGAATGGCCGATTGAATCTACAAAGCACTTCCCTTCAAACGCTTAAGGGATTGGGAATTGCCCCGAAAATCAGATTCGACATTCAAATTCGGGACAATTATTACCTGGAGAACCTGGATGAATTAGCGGCACTCACGCACGTTGAGCGAAGATTTACCATCGAAGGCAATTACAAGCTTAAGACCTTATCAGGCCTGGAAAATCTGGTTTCCGTCGGTGTGGGAGACGGTTCTGAAAATGCTCCCAGGTACCCTTTGGTCATCCAAAACAATGATTTTCTGGCCAATTTCTGTGAATTAACCCATTTGCTTGAAAATGGCTCGTACCATAAGTTAAGCACCAGCGGCAACTATTACGATCCTAGCGCCGAGGACATTCTCTCCGGGGATTGTATAGGCAACTATTCCATTATGGCGAAGCTAAATGGTCCCGATTGGCGAGGAGGGGATTCGTAACGAATGGTTTTACCAACTCCTTGTTCGCACAGTCGGTCCTGGGTTCAAAAAAATGATTCCCTTTTGAGGTAAAATCACAATTTATTTCTTTTTTTACGCCCTGTAACGGTTTTTCGTCCTAATGCAGCCATCGGCTTAACTGACTGGCCAGAAAAAAGCAGATCGGTTTTCCCCACACTTGGGGCAGTAAACGACACGTTCTGTGTCGGTCGCCGGTAAAGGTATCCCGCTGGTGCAAAATGTAAAGCAGCCATTACCCATCTAAACCCAATATTAAAATGCCTACTCTTCCTAAAATCCTTCTGGTTTCATCCTGGCTTTTTTCATTAACGACGACGGTAACATTTGCTCAGCAATCCGGTACCGAAACCATGCCCAATATCCTTTTCATCATGGCGGATGATTTGGGATATGGAGATATTGGCGTGTACGGACAAGAGCTAATGCACACCCCGAATATAGACGCGCTTGCCGAACAAGGAATTCGGTTTACACAGGCATATGCCGGAGGGCCAGTTTGCACCTCTTCAAGGAGTGTGCTAATGACTGGTCTGCATAATGGTCATACGGTTGCCAGAGACAATGTACCCCATTATCCAACATACCTGCATGCTGACGATATCACTTTAGCGCAGGTACTCAAAGATGCCGGATACCGGACCGGGGGCGTCGGCAAGTGGTCCCTTGGTGATGCTCAGACGGAGGGCCGGGCTACAAATATGGGATTTGATACCTGGACGGGGTACCTGAACCAGGACCATGCCCATTATTATTACCCTACCTATCTGGATCATGACGAACGGAAAATTCACCTGCCAGATAACCCTATTCTGAGAAATCACTACAGCCATGATATCCTGACCAATGCCGCCCTTAACTTTATCAGAGAGCCAAAAGACAGCCCTTTCTTTCTATATGTAGCGTATACATTACCCCATTTTTCATCGCAGGAAGAAGACGAACACGGATTGACCGTACCTACTACAGCCCCCTATGCGAACAAAGATTGGCCAGAAAAAGCCAAAAAATACGCCGCCATGATCCACCGGCTGGACAAAGACGTTGGGAAAATCATTGCGCTTCTCGAGGCCATGGGAATGCGGGATAACACACTGGTCATTTTTACCTCGGACAACGGCGGCCATAGTGCCACCTGGAAAGGATTTAAAACCAACGGACGGCTGAAAGGGTTTAAGCGGGACCTGTATGAAGGAGGCATACGAGTTCCTTTTATCGCTTCCTGGCCAGGAGTCATTCCTGCTGCCCAGGTATCAGATGAGGTTATCGCTTTTCAGGACATGCTTCCCACGTTCGCTACCCTGGCCAATACTACCTTGCCGGGAGAAATGGACGGAATTTCGGTCATTGAGGCGTTAAAAGGGAATGTGCTTCCTCCAAATGAACGCATCCTTTTTTGGGATTTTGGCCACACCCGAGATCGGTACGATCAGGCCATCCGGCTGGGTGACTGGAAAGGCATTCGGAATGGAAAAAACCAGCCGATCGAACTCTACGATCTAAGTAAAGATATCGCTGAAACCAATAACCTGGCCGGAGATCATCCGGAGCTGGTCGAAAAAATAGAACGGCTCATGGAAACGGAGGTTACTCCTTCGCCAAGATATCCCGTTGGGGTAAAATACCAGGGCGGCCCTATCTGGAAAAAAGACTGGTAAGCCGGGTTTTCTTTTTTCGCGGACAAAGTGCTCCAGGGGAAATCCCAATCCCCTGAAGCGTATTAGACAGGATGCTACTTGCCATCAACTATGATGGCTTTCAATCCATTCGGTATCGGCGTTATCCTCCAGGCGTTTCAACTCCTTTTTCCCGTAGGCTACACGGGTAATAGCCACGTAAAGGACCGGTACAAAGAAAATGGCCAAAAACGTTGCCGCCAACATGCCCCCAATCACTGTCCAGCCAATGGTCTCCCGGGCTACGGCCCCGGCTCCATTGGACAATGCCAAGGGTACCACGCCAAGTATAAAGGCCATGGATGTCATGATAATCGGACGTAGACGAAGTTTTGCCGCCTCCAGCGTCGCCCGGACCAAGGGCATGCCCCTATCCACCCGATCCTTGGCAAATTCCACAATAAGAATGGCATTTTTGGCAGCCAGTCCTATCAGGGTGATCAATCCAATCTGGGCATACACATTATTGTCCAGGTGCGGTAAAAAGGTCAATGCCAGAATGGCTCCAAAAGCCCCGAGTGGCAAGGCAAATAATACCGAAAAAGGAACCGACCAACTCTCGTACAAGGCTGCCAAAAGCAGAGAAACAAGAATGATGGCAAGGGAAAATATCAAAATGGTACTGTTCCCTGCAGCCATCTCTTCCCGACTCAGGCCTGAAAAGTCGTACCCATACCCTTCTGGCAGTACCTCTGCTGCTACTTCCTCCAAGGCCTGAATGGCCTGCCCCGAACTGTAGCCCGGTGCCGCATTGCCGTTGATTTCCGTCGAACGGAACAAGTTGTAATGAGAAATCACGGGCGAACTTTCCACCACCTCATAATTCACAAGTGCCGATAGCGGTACCGACGCACCCTGCCGGTTCAAGACGTAATATTGTTCCAAATCATCCATTCCGGCCCGATAGGCTGTGTCTGCCTGCGTGACCACCCGGAAATTCCGACCGTATTTCGTGAAATCGTTGACATAGGAGGACCCCATCAGACCGGACATGGTACCAAATACATCCGTAAGGGAGATTCCCAGCTTTTTCACCTTTTCCCGGTCCACTTCCACGTGGTACCCTGGGGTCTTGGCCGTGAAAAAGCTAAAAGCCCTCGCAATTTCCGGTCGGGCATTGGCTTCCTGAAGAAATTGTCCCATTACTTGCTCCAATTCTTTCACGTCTCCACCCGCACGTTGTTCCAACATAAAACTAAAACCACCCGTCTGCCCCAAACCAGGGATAGCGGGCGGGGGGACTACCACTACATTGGCTTCTTTGATTGCCTGAAACTTTTGGTTCAGCGTCGCGATCAAGCCGAATAATTGAAGTGAAGGGTCTTTTCGCTCCTCCCAGGGATCCATCTGTACAAAGAAGGTAGCCGAATTGGGTTTAAAGGAGAAATTGATGGCATTTAAACCTCCGATTCCGGTGAGGTTGTTAATCCCATCAGTCGATTGGATCAATTCGGTCATGTCTTCCATCACCTTCCGGGTTCTGCTGGAGGAGGCTCCCTCGGGCAACTCCACAGAGACAAATAGCCTTCCTTCATCTTCAGTAGGTAAAAAACCGGTTGGTTTATTCTGAAATAATCCGAAGGTGCCGACGACTATCACCACCAACATCACCAGGGCCAGTGGTGTCTTTTTTATCCAGCTATTCACCCCTCCGGTATATTTTCCGGTGACCCGGCCAAACCAATTATTGAACCAATAAAAAAAGCGGTTGAGTCCCCTGCTCTTTTCATGCACCGGGGAAGGCTTCAGAAGCAAGCTGCAAAGTGCCGGCGTAAGTGTCAATGCCACAAAAGCTGAAATCAATACCGAGATGGCAATGGTGATCGCAAACTGCTGGTACATCCTACCCACGATACCCGGAATAAATCCTACCGGTATGAAAACCGCTGCCAAAATCAAGGCAATGGCAATCACCGGTGCGGTAATATCCTGCATGGCTTTCCGCGTAGCCTCTCTGGCAGTAAGCTTGAAACGATCAATGTAATGCTGGGCGGCTTCCACCACCACGATCGCATCATCCACCACAATCCCTATCGCCAATACAAACCCAAACATGGTCAGGGTATTGATGGTAAAGCCAAGTGGCACAAAGAAAATAAAGGTACCGATTATCGAAACCGGAATGGCCAAAATCGGAACCAAGGTAGCTCTCCAGCTCTGCAAAAATAAAAACACCACGACGATAACCAGAAGCAGGGCCTCCGCAAAGGTTTTAATAACCTCGTTGATCGAAACCTCCACAACCGAAACCGATTCAAAAGGTACGATATAATCTACATCTGCCGGAAACGTTTCCTTGAGGTTTCCAAGGGCTTCGTATATGCCCTCGGCTGTCTCCACCGCATTGCTTCCGGGAGCCTGATAGACCAAAAGAATGGCCGCTTCCTTGCCGTTGACGGTTGAATACCGGCTATAGTCAAATTGCCCCAGTTCCACCCGGGCAATGTCTTTAAGGTATATCAGCGATCCATCTTCGGGATTGCTACGCACAATTATATCTTCAAATTCTGCCTCATCCTCCAGCCGCCCATTCACGGTAATGGGATACTCAAAAGCCTGGGAGGAAAATTGGGGCATACCACCCACGGTACCGGCAGCCACCTGCAGGTTTTGTTCCTGAATGGCCTGATTCACCTGAGCGGTGGAGACTCCATATTGAGACATCTTATCAGGGCGCAACCATATCCTCATGGAAAAATCCTGTCCGATAGCATTGATATCTCCTACCCCATTTACCCGTAGAAGGGCATCTTTAATAAAAATGTTGGTATAGTTGGAGAGAAATTTGGGATCATGGGTACCTTCCGGTGAGAAAATACTGATCACCATCATGATACTGGGATTTCGCTTTCGCACCACTACTCCCAATCTCCTCACTGCTTCCGGTAGCGTGGGCTCTGCAATGCTGACCCGGTTCTGAACATCCAGTGTGGCAATATCAATGTCCGTCCCCACATCGAAGGTAACGTTCATCTGCATCTGTCCCATACTGGTATTATTGGAGCTGATATAGGCCATTCCGGGAGTTCCATTGACTTGCGTTTCGATGGGAGTAGCCACCGTTTGTTCCACGGTCTGGGCATTCGAACCCACGTAATTTGCCGAAACAGAAACCACCGGTGGTGTGATATCCGGGTACTGCGTCACCGGAAGTGTGAGTGCTGCCAATGCGCCTACCAGTACGATCACGATGGAGATCACCATGGCCAAAACCGGCCGTTTTATAAATACTTCTGAGATCATGAACCTGACTTTTATGTAAAAAAACTGCCCGTATATTATTGGAGTTGCACTTTAGCCCCCTGTCGGAGCTTCTGGATGCCCTCTACCACGATGTTCTGTCCGGCGTCCAGCCCTTCCCGAACCACTACTTCCGGTCCCAAAACAGTTCCCAGGCTAAGCGTTTGCTGGGACACCGTGCTGTCGGCGGCGATCACATAGACAAAATATTCCCCCATTTGCTCGGTGACAGCCTTATAGGGAATCACTACCTGCTCTCCATAATCCTGATTTACTACCTGCAGCATAGCGGTCATCCCAGGCACGAGCATGCCTTCCGGATTGGGAAACGCTACCCGCACGTTCAAGGTCCCGGACTGCCTTCCTACCGCCCGGTCCATGGTAACCAATTTTCCCGGATAGGGATAAACCGATTCATCACCCAACCGGAGCGTAAAAAGCGAATCGGGACTGCTTCCAGCATTCATCAGCCGGTTAAAGCGTGGAATTTCCTTTTCATTAATCACAAAGTCCACCTGAATCGGCCCGGAAGAAGAAATGGTATTCAGGAGTGGCTGTCCCGGAGAAACCTGGCCTCCCACCCGAACCTGGGAAATGCCCACCTGTCCGGCAAAGGGGGCCGTAATTAACGTGTATTGCAAATCGGTACCTGCAGAGGCTACCTGGGCTTCTGCCGCCTGAACCTGGGCCTCCGCCGCCAAAAGTTCCGCTCTGGCATTGTCCAGCACCTGTCTGGCAATGGCTTCTTTTTGATCCAACCGCTCGTACCGCTCCACGTCCTTTTCTACGCGGGCCAGATTTGCCTGCGCCGATGCGAGGGAGGCTTCCGCCTGATTTTTGGCAGCCAGGTATTTGCTCTGATCGATCTCGTACAGCTTTTGTCCCCGACTGACTTTCTGCCCGTCTTTTACAAAAATCTGCGTAACATAGCCGCTTACCTGAGGCCGGATTTCTACTTCATTGACGGCTACCAAGGTGGCCGGATAGTTGTCCAGACCGGTTACCGGCCTTGAGGCTACCTGATAGGTGCTGACCGATACAGGCGGTGGTGCCACAGCAGTTTGACCGCCAGAACCACCACAGCTTGACATGATCATTGCCAGGACAACTAACAGGACGAAAGAATTGCGTATCACATGTTTCATTTTTGTATCAAAGTGAAGTATTGATGGATGAAGGATTAATCTGACCCAGGGCCCGCATGAGGTCAAGCTTACTGGATAGCACCGTGAAAAGTGCCCGGTAATGGTTCAACTGGGCCGTACGAAGCTCCGTTTCCGCTACGATAAGGTCTACGTAGGCTTTCACCCCTTCGTCATATTGCAGTTTGATGGTTTCATAGACTTCTCTGGCCAATTCCTTATTGGACTGAAGTGTCTTCCACTCATAATAGCTGGATTGATAGTCGGCCAGTGCCCGCTCGTATTCGGTAAACAGTTGCTTTTCAAAGTCCAGAAGACCGAGTTCCGCACGGTCCTGCTGCAGCCGGGCAATCTTGACTTCTTGCACTCGCTTGCCTCCTTGAAATAGTGGTATGGCCAGGGTCAGCCCTACCGAGGAAGTGGGAAACGACTGCCTGTATAGCCCGGAAAAATCCCGGTTAAAAAACAGGAAATTATAATTATAAAACCCATTTAGGGACGGGATAAAGGCCCATTGCGCATACTTGGTGTTCAGCTCGGTTGTAGCCAATTGGGTCTTGGCCAATTGGTATTCCACCCGTTGCTCCAAACTAAAATCAAAGCCCTCCTCCCAATGGGCGGTTTGCTCCAGGGATTCATAAGCATAATTCAATGCCAGTTCCTCATCCTGTGGGAAACCCGCCAGTTCTTTAAGGTAAGCATACTTGGCACTGAGCGATGCATTCACCCTGTTGCGGTCACTTTTAAGGTTGGCCAGGCTAATACTTGCACGCTGGAAATCGGTTTTGTCTACCAACCCGGCCTCATACCTGCTTTTCGCGTCCAGGTATTGCTTTTCCTGCCGAACCATGTTTTCATCCAAAACCCGGATTTGCTCGTATGTCAGCAGGATATCGTAATAAGCCTTGGCAACAATCACCACCGTATTGATGCGGTTGGTTTCCAGTGACTGACTCAATTCCTCCTTTACCAGCCCGGCACCCCGGTAGGCAAAAAACTGATCCCGGTCAAACAAGGTCTGGGTAGCGGAGAAATTAAAGTTACTGGCAAAGGGCTGACCAAACGTAATCAACTCATCGCCGATAGGCTGCGTTTGGAGTTTGAGATTGTTGGTGAGTTGATAGTTCGCACTGACCTGAGGGAGCCAACCCGACAGGCTGGATTTGATCTGGCGCTCCCCGATCTGCTGATCCAACTCGGACTGCTGCACTCCGGGACTATTTTGCAAAGCAAAATCCACCAACTCGGGTAGCGTTAATCCATTCGTCTGAATGGAGTCGGACTGAGCATTCACTTCCGGAGCAATCCCCAGAAACAGAAGAAGGAGAAGGTTGAGGTAATTGTTCATCGATAATGATTGGTTTAAAAAAGAAGCATTAATGGTTTTTAATCCCATCCCAAACCATTTGGGGGATTTGCGTCAGCTCCCCTTTCACAGACTGGGTTTTGGATTCAAAATAGGTAAGGTATCGAACTAGGGAAATAACACTACCGATCACCATTATGGCCAGAATCTGAGGGCTAAGGGGTTTTAATGCCCCTACCGCAACCCCCTGCTCAAAAAACTTCCCCAACCAGGCTCCCCAAAGGTCCGTAGATTGTTGAAGTTCGGGCGTATTATAGGGGCTGCTGACGAATTGCTCCATAAAACTTTGAAATGCAGGTTTGGAAAGGTATAGCGAAGTAAGGTGATCCCAAAAGGCGAAAAACCGCTGCTGAAATGGGAGCTCCGGATTGTCTTTAGTCGAAACCTCGGCCAGTACCTTGAGCTTTACGTATTTATATAGTTCCAGGATCATTTCATCTTTACTGTTAAAATAAGTATACACGGTACCAGCCGCCACCCCGGCTTCCCTGGCGACCCTGCTCACAGGGGTACCATGAAATCCATGCACCCGGATCAGCTCCAGCGCACTTTCAAATAACAGGGTTTTCTTATCTTGAATTGGTTCCATTTGAGCTAGTGAATGAACGTTCAATCAATTTTAGTATAAGAAGGTTCCCGGATCGCTGCTTTTTTTGCATCTTTAGGTAAATGTCGGGTGAATGCCGGGCGAATTCCGAGCCTATTTCGCTAACATGTTGCTTTTTTACCCTGAAATTGCCCTGACAAAATAAAGTTACAACGCTATGAAACAGCCATCATTAGGAATTAAAATTGCCGGATTAAGAAAAGCCAAGGGCATCACTCAGGAGGATTTGGTCGAACGCTGCAACCTAAATGTCAGAACCCTTCAGCGAATCGAAGCGGGGGAAGTACAGCCCCGATCACATACCATTAAAGCACTTTTTGAAGCCCTGGGTCATTCCTGGGAGGAAGAGTCAATAAAGGCTAATTCTGAAATCCTATCTCCCGTGTTTATTTACCTGGCAATGGCCTCTGGAATTATTTATTTCTTTCTCGCCTATTTCGATATCGCCATGGAAATCGAATGGATGGAAACCGATGAGAAAATGGTTTCTTACCCGCTGGTACTGATTAAAGTTTTTACATTTCTAACCTACACCGGATTCCTTTTGGGCTGGCTGGCTTTGGAAAAACACTTCCCAAATTTCATCCTGAGGATTGCCTTATGGGTGATGATTGGTAGTAATTTGATCTGGTATTGCTTTGACCTGTTTGCCATCTTCTCCCCTCAGCTATCCATGGAATCTTACTATCTGGTTAAAGTCATGGGGTTTGGTGCCGCGTATGCCTTCCTGGGCGCAGGGTATTTGGGATATGGAGAGCCCTGGGGAACCATAACAAAAGTGATCGGGGCGCTGGGATTAGTTGCTGGAATTTTTCTTTTTTCCGGGTTTGCTGTAATCCTGGGCCTGATACCGTTGACCCTATTTGAGTTAGGCCAAATCGCTCTGATGGTTTGGGGAATCAAATCGTTAAAAACATAGGTCCCGGGCAGTGCCCGGGACCTATGTACTTTCGATCAAAAATTAATCTTAAACCCTACAAAAAGACTTCAATTCCGGAAAATCTCCGGGATGCTTTCCTTAACGGATAGTTTGGAAAGAAATTTCTTTACTTTATTGTTTGCATTGGCTTTTTCACGGTCAGTCTTATCCAGGGAGCCGCTTAAAATATAAATTTCAGAGCCTACTATTTCTGCATTAAACCGATCCAAAAAATCCCATCCACTCATCTGAGGCATGATCAGATCGAGAAATAAGTACTGTGGACGGATTTCCTTTACCTTAATCAAGGCCTCTGTCGCTGAATAGAAAGTGTGAATCCGATAGGGGCCGTTTACACTTTTACGAATGAATTTTTCCGTAACAAATGTGCTTACCCTGTCGTCGTCAACCAAAACAATATCTACCATTGAAATACAATTATTACACTACAAAAAACAAATAGATTAGTACAAACATAAAATAAAAATCAAACACCTCCAAAAATCAGAGCGTTTTTTTATCATTTTTTATGCGTTTCAGATATTGTTTTTTGTATTTAACCCCAATGGAGGCAAGCTATCCCGGCCGGACCCTGGAAGTTAAAGCGTCTAGTAGACGGAAAAAACATGTCAAAAAACCGGCAAAGATCGCATGCTAAAAATTTAAATTTTGGCTTACAAGCTTTTTGAGGTACTCTCCGTAGCCGCTTTTCCCCAGTTTTTCGGCTGATTCCAGTAATTTTTCCTGATTAATAAATCCATTTCGATAAGCAATCTCTTCGATGCAGCCTATTTTCAGCCCCTGCCGTTCCTCTATGACTTCCACAAACTGGGCTGCCTGTAGCAGGGACTGATGGGTGCCGGTATCCAGCCAGGCCGTTCCCCGATTCAGAATGGCTACGTTAAGCTTGTCTTTCTTCAGGTACACATTATTAATGTCCGTAATTTCCAATTCACCTCTGCTGCTGGGACGGATGTTTTTGGCAATTTCCACCACTTCATTATCGTAAAAATACAAACCGGGCACCGCAAAATTTGATTTTGGAGAAGTCGGCTTCTCTTCGATGCTAAGCACCTTGTAATCCGCATCAAACGCCACTACTCCGTATCGTTGGGGGTCGTTGACATGATAGGCAAATACCACACCCCCTTCCGGATCCGTATGTTCTTTTAAGGTGCGGTACAAGCCGGTCCCATAAAAAATATTGTCTCCCAGTATCAAAGCCACCTTGTCATTGCCGATAAATTTCTCCCCAATAATAAAGGCCTGGGCCAGCCCCTCGGGCTTGGGCTGAATGGCAAACTGAAAATCGCAGCCAACCTGACTACCATCCCCCAGTAATTTCCGAAACGCATCGTGATCTTCCGGAGTAGTGATGATCAAAATTTCCCGAATGCCCGCCATCATCAGGACGGACAGGGGGTAATAGATCATGGGCTTGTCGTAAACCGGCATCAACTGTTTGCTAACAGCAATGGTTAAGGGATAAAGGCGTGTGCCGGAACCCCCAGCTAAAATAATTCCTTTCATAAAAACATAATTGATTTCAAAATTATACTGAATCAGCTCAAAATCTAAAATAGTAGGGGCAGGGGAAATTCCGCAAGCAACCCGGATGTACCTGTTCCAAACCCTACCCGTGTCTAAAATAGGTAATATTTCCTTCCTACTAAAATTTCTCCTCTAATTCATCCATTTTTTGTGCTTAAATTCAATTTATCCGTAAGAAATGGTAATTTTAACCGTTACTACCTGTACCCAATCAACATTAAAGCAGACGATGAAAAAAATCCTTTCCACAATCCCTTTCCTGCTTGCAGCAGCCCTGTTTTTCCCATTTACGGTTTCAAGTCAAAATTTTTACAAGGAAAAGGTTTCAAGAAACCAGTACTATCAAGTCGGATTGGGTCTGGGAGCCATGTATGCGGATAACGCTGGTCGGTTTCGGGGATTGGATGTCAAGACGGGTCCTGCGGTTTCCTTGACCTACGGCCGAAAAATCCACTCCAATATCAATCTGAATGCTAACCTGGGCTACCAACACACGCGGAGTCAGGATCAGGACTATTTTACCCCTCAGGTCATTGATACCTGGCGAAGTACCGGTCAAGCCGTTGGCAGCAAAAACAACATGATCTACCTGGACCTGATGCCTACGCTCCATATTTTCGGTTCTGAAAACCATACTCAGCGCAAACGAGTGAACGTATATATGGGGACTGGATTGGGCCTACTACTCAATTTAAACGAGGAAACCCGGCTGGAAGCCAATGGGCCTGCCAGGAGCAATAACTCCCGGATCGTGGGATACATTCCTGTCAAAGGGGGTCTTAGTTATCGCTTAAACCTGTATACAGATATCGCCTTCGAAGGAAACCTGCTGATGACTTTTTCAGACCAACTAGACGGTAACGAAGGGTTTAACCGCTTCAATGACTATCCGGTTTCCGGACAGCTTATATTCAGGCATTACCTCAATCCGCTAAAAGGCTACGATTAACAATTATTTTTCCATAAGGGAACTAAACGACGAAAATCGGGATTATTACATGTATATACACATAAATAATCCAATTATGACAGCAATACTTAAAGCCATCCGACCATTGGGATTTCACTGGCAAACACAAGATCCGTTTTTATTCTGTGCCCATCATCAGGATGTGTTTCCGGAAGGAACGCCGGACATGGCCCCATTGACTGGTCTGAATGGAAGACAGATCGGTCAGGATTTTTCAGGACAAGATGGCTGGAGCATGTACCATGGAAGCAAGGTACCCGGTTTTCCAGCCCACCCCCATAAGGGTTTTGAGACGGTTACCATTGTAGAGGAAGGGCTGGTAGACCATTCTGACTCCCTGGGAGCTGCCGGAAGGTTTGGCAATGGAGATACCCAGTGGATGACCGCCGGGAAGGGAGTGATGCATTCGGAGATGTTTCCCCTGCTAAATGAGCAGCGTAAAAACCCCCTGCACTTGTTTCAGATCTGGCTCAATCTACCTCAGGCAAATAAAAACGTGCCGGCGCATTTTAAAATGATGTGGAACGAGGATATTCCTGTAAAGGTTGTCCGGGATGAGCAGGGAAAGGCCAGTCATTTTAAGCTAATCGCAGGGCAGTTTGGTGACATGAAGGCCTTGGCTCCTGCTCCGGATTCTTATGCGGCTGATCCCGCCAATGAGGTAGCCATCTGGCTGATTACGGCCGAGCCAGGAGCCCAATTCACCCTTCCAGAAGTAGGAGCGGCCACAGATAGAAGTCTCTTCTTCTATGCAGGAGACCAGATGGAGACGGCGGGAGAACGTATCTCAAAGGAACACTCCATCGATCTGGCCGGGGGGAATGCCTTGGACGTACGTAATGGAAACGAAACGGGGTATTTTCTCTATTTGCAGGGAAAACCCCTGGGCGAGAAAGTGGTGCAGCACGGCCCCTTTGTCATGAACAGCAATCAGGAAATCCAGGAAGCCGTATACGAATTCCAACGAACCCAATTTGGGGGATGGCCCTGGAAAACCCACGAACATACTCATCCTAAAGAAAGAGGGCGCTTTGCCATTCACGCCGATGGCAGAGAGGAAATAAAATAAAAATCGTTCAAAAAAACCGGCGAATTCCTTCGCCGGTTTTTTTTATTATTTCACGTAATTTGAGTTTGCCAGGTATTCGTAGCTCATGGCCACACTTTTTACCGGTTCAAAATTATAACGTTCCACCTCCACGTAGTACCCCTTCATTCCCTGAGCGTAAGCGGCTTTGAATATGGGCGCGAAATCCATGGTACCGCTTTGCCCGATCTCCTCTTCGTCTTTGATGTGTAGCAATGGAAACCTACCCGAATATTTATTCAGATAATCTACTGGATCGTAGCCCCCTTTGGTGGCCCAGTAAACGTCGAGTTCCATGCAAAAAAGGTCGGGATCGGTATTTTCAAGCATAAAATCATACATTACCTTTCCCTCTATTTTTTCAAACTCCCGGGCGTGATTATGAAATCCGAACTGAAGATCGTATTCCTTAGCGATGTATCCTACCTGATTGTAATAGGTACACCAGGTCTCCAATTCCCTCAAGGTGTCCGGTTTGGGCATGGATGGTTTTATCAGGAATTCGGCTCCTACGGCAGCATGCGCATCCGCGGCCTGCTTCCACCAGTCCATGGCTGCCGTGTGATTGGCACCCGAAAAATCCCTGGGGCCACCCACGTGGGCACTTTGCATGTGCATGCCCAGATCCATCACCATTTTCTTTATCTCTTTTGGAGAAGATCCGTATATCTTCCCATCAGCATAGTTGGCTGCCTCCAGCTTTTTAAAGCCAATATCCGCTACTTGCTTTAATATTCCCGGGACATTGCCTTTAATATCCTCCCTTAAGGAATACAATTGCAGCCCGATTTGCTTGCTGGCCGGAGCCGCCCCCAACCAGTGGGTACTACTGGCGGTAGCCAGACTGAGTAAACCCAGTTTTTTCAAAAATGATCTTCGCTGATAGGTAGTTTGCATGGTTATTTGGTTACAGTTGAGGTAATCACACCTTAATAAAGGATAAAGCTAGCTAGAATTTATGTTTTTAGGAATGAATATTTTTGTTTTCGCATTTTAAACCTTCGAAGCAGGGGAATCAGGCTAATTTTTGCTAACTTGTATCGCCAAAATAAAATTTTGTTGGATACTAAATAGTTTTGAATGGAAATATTAGGATTGGATATAGGGGGGTCTGGAATCAAAGCCGCCCCGGTAAATATCGAAACCGGGGAATTGACAGCAGAGAGGTTCAGGGTCCCTACACCCATACCTACCAAACCGGGAAGCGTGGCAGAGGCCGTGCAGACCTTGGTGAACCATTTTGAATGGACAGGCCCCATAGGCTGTGGGTTCCCTACGGTGGTGAACAACGGTCGCTGCATGACCAAAAGTAACATCCACAAAAGCTGGGTGGGCGTTCAGGTGGATCGGCTGTTTTCCGAAAAAACAGGGCTTCCGGTCACTGTGATCAATGATGCCGACGCTGCCGGCCTGGCTGAAATGACCTTTGGTGCAGGCAGTGGAAAAACGGGACTGGTCGTAACCGTTACCATCGGCACCGGACTGGGTACCGGCGTATTTTATAATGGTCAATTGATTCCCAATTTCGAATTGGGCCGTATCTATTATAAAAACGGACAGATTATCGAATATTTTGCCGCTGACTCGGCCCGAAAGAACGAAAACCTTAGCTACAAAACCTGGGGGAAGCGCTTCAATAAATTCCTGAAACATACGGTGCGGATTATTTCTCCAGATTTGTTTATATTGGGAGGAGGGGCCAGCAAAAAGCTGGATAAATTTGAAAACGAGATCACCATCGATGTTCCGGTAATCGTCGCAGAAAATAAAAACGAAGCAGGAATTATCGGAGCCGCCATGGCAGCATACTTAAAATTAAATCCATAGACTTCATGAAAAATCCGGTTCTTCTGCTGATCATATTTACGATATCCGGCTGGATACCGGCTGGATTTGGTCAGAATCAGGAGATCATGACCGTGAAGGGTCCCATTCCTGCCAATCAAATGGGTAGAAGCCTTATCCACGAACATCTGCTGGTGGATTTTATCGGTGCCGACAAAATCACCGCTACCCGTTGGGATCGGTCGGCGGTGGTGGAAAAAGTAAGGCCTTTTGTAGCGGCATTGCCAGCCATGAAAATCCAAACCCTCGTTTCCTGCACCCCAGCGTATTTGGGAAGAGACCCGGAATTACTCCGGCAGCTTTCTGAACAAACCGGCATTCAAATTCTTACCAACACTGGGTATTACGGAGCGGTGGACAATGCCTTCCTGCCCGCGCATGCCTTTTCTTCCTCTGCCGAAACCCTCGCCGGGATCTGGACCGATGAATGGAAAAACGGTATTGGACAAACCGGTATCAAACCAGGCTTTATTAAAATCGGCGTAAACAGCGGTAGCCTTTCCAAATTGCATCAAAAATTGATACACGCTGCCGGACTGACTCATAAGCAAACGGGGCTAACCATCGCTTCCCATACCGGGCCATTCCTCCCTGCCAAGCAACAAGTAGCTTTATTAAAGGCAAACGGTGTTCATCCGAGTGCCTTTATCTGGGTACATGCCCAAAATGAATCTAATATGGAAAATTATTCCACCCTTGCAGCGGAAGGAGCCTGGATTAGCCTGGATGGCGTACAGCCCTCCAACCTACAGGAATACCTGGAAAAGCTCCGCTATCTCAGGGAACAGGGCTGGCTGGAACAGGTGTTGATTTCCCACGATGCCGGCTGGTATCGACCAGGAGAAGAAGATGGAGGCCATTTCAGGGACTTTTCCACCATCAGCACTCAATTCATTCCCTTGCTTCTGAAGAATGGATTTACCGAAGAAGACATAAATCAATTGTTGGTGAAAAATCCGGCCAATGCCTTTTCCGTTCGAAAAAGAATCTATACCGGTAATTGAACCATCTACCCAAAAATTCGAGTCCTTATGAATTTAAAAGAACTAAGATACAAATCGGGTTTTCCTGCTTGAACTATTAAAACAGGATTACCGCGCCTGTTAAATAAAATGGGGCTTACTCAGCAAATAGTTTCCTTACCGAAAAACCTTTGGTACGAAACATGCTGTTTCTTTAAATCAAAATGCTTTTCTTTAACAAGAATAGATTAACTAACTCGAACACAAATAAATCAATAGAATCAATTTAAGCATATAAACCCAAATCAAAATGAAAATCAGAACCATTCTTCCCAGCTTGCTGATCGCCTTATTCCTGATCAACACGACCCATGCTCAGGAGGTAAAAATGAAATCAATTTTTAACGGTAAAAGCCTGAAAGGCTGGACCGTTGAACCAGAGGACAATATTTGGTGGACCGTGGAAAACGGAATGATCTCCGTAGAGAATGACCCCAGCAAAACCGGCTCCACGCTATGGACGAAAAAAGAATACAGCGATTTTATTGTTCAAATGGACTTTCTAATGGGAAAAGGAACCGTAGACTCCGGGATATTCTTGCGCTCAGATAAAGACCAGATACAAATTGGCATCTCCGGATCCCTTCAGCGGGACATGACCGGATCCCCTTACATTCCTGGAAAATCCTATCCGGTGGAAGCGGAAGGAGTAAAAGCGCTTCTCAAAACGGACGAATGGAACACCATGAAGGTAAAAGTGGAAGACCAAACCTACACCGTATGGCTAAATGGAGAGGAAGTCATGACCTATACTTCTGAAAATATGCCTGAAAAAGGCCCTATCGGACTACAACTCCACCCCAACAACGAGATGAGCATCGCCTTCAAAAATATCCAGGTGGGTAAATTATAAAAATCAGGTTTCAGATACCATTCAGAACAGAACAATGGAAACTATCAGGTTTATTACTGACCTGGATCATGTTTTTTTAAAAAACATTTTGTTTATTTTGAAATACAGTATCAACGCAGAAGATGGATGAAACAGGTAGTCGCCAAAAAAGTCAGTGCTAGCTGTCCATCTAGATAAAACGAGCTTTTAACAAAAAAAAAAACGATCACCATGAAACGCATTATTGTTCCCGTAGATTTTTCTCCCTATAGTGAAAACGCCTTTCTAACGGCATCGAAAATTGCCGCAAAGGGAGATGCTTCCATCACCTGTATCAACGCCATCAACTCGGAACTGGACTGGAAAAACCTATCCGAAGCCGAGAAGGCCAAACATCAGCAAATTATTGACCTGGAAGCAGAGGCAAAAGATAAGCTAAAATCCTTCATCGCTGACCATAAGGTAAAAAGCACTCCCATAGAGGCCGTCGTAGAAGTGGGTGTGCCCGGACAGGTGCTGGTTGATTTGGCCGAAAAACAGAAGGCCGACCTGATCGTTATCGGTGCCTATGGCCGAGGCTACGAAGAAGGTAAATTTATTGGGTCCACCACCCAAAAAGTGATGCGGCAGGCAAACTGTCCTGTACTGGCCGTAAAGAAAGTAATGGATGGAAGGGCGATGAAAAAAATGGTTTTTGCTTCTCTGTTCAATGAGGTAAGCAGACCGGCTTTTACCCGAATGAAGCCCCTGATCAAAACCATCGGAGCCTCTGTATATTTCCTATACATCAATACGCCTGCGAAGTTTACCGATAGTGCCAGAGCGGAAAAGCTGATGCGGAATTATGCAACCGGTCAGGAAGATCTGATCATCCACCGGCATATTTACAATCACGAGGAGGCAGAAAAAGGAATCGTGGCATTTGCGGAGGAAGAAAATGCCGGGATCATCGCCATCGCCTCTAATGTGCGGAAATCCAGCGCCTCCTATCAGATTGGCGTTACCGACACGGTCCTGTTCAAGACAGACATTCCTGTTTTAAGCGTGAAATTTGAATAAGTACTTTTGAACGAGGCCAGGGTTTTAGGACAATCCTGGCCTTTTTTTTTTATTCCCCATTTATTTTTGTAAGGAGCCAGTCGGGTAAAAAGGACCGATTAGCTATTCATTACCGTAAAGGAATATTGGGTTTGTATCCTGTTTGAAATTGCTGTAATAACGTTTCCGGCGGCATTGGTTTTTCTCCAACGATGGGCATGTCGGAAGGAAAATCTTCGCCGCTATCTTTGCAATCCCAATCCATCCACTGCAAACAAGCCAGGACATTCGCATTATTAGGGTATCCAACCCCACCAGGCCCTCAACCTATCCAGGCTAAATCGATCAACATCCCACCAAATACGTATCAGTCCTTCTCTAGTGACTCGGGCTCTTTCTTTCGCATGGACCCGATGCCTTCCCAAATCAGTCCCAGACCAGAAAAAACCTGCTGGATCACATTTGCCAGGGTGGAAATGCTCACATCGGTTTTTTTATTACGGAGGTGGCTGTAGAGAGAATGTATTCGAGCTGAATAATTGGATTTGAGTTTTTCCTCCACGGCATGTAGCGTGTGGGCATCCGCTTTATCCAATCCATGGTATTCTTCGAAAAGGGTCAAGAAATCTTTCACCTCTTCCTGCACCTCCGCCAGCACCTCCCCTACAAACGGTTCGGTAGCGTCTTCCATTTCTTTCAGGTTATGGATGACATCTTTGAATTCCTTGGCTCCAACCACCAGCAGCCGTAGGGTATGGGTCAACTCCGACAAGTGATTGGCCTCCTCGGGACTCAGGTTTTTCTCCTGCAGGCCCAGGGCAAACTGAAAAAGCTCCTCCTCCAGGTCTTTAAGTTGCTGGTAATCCTGAAGTAGGTTCTTAGGTTGAAAGGTAATTTTTCGCCATACTGAGGCATCCTTTTTGGGACCCTTCTGCTTGTGTATGATTTTCCACACCAACTTTAACGTATTTTTCAACACCCCATCCAATTCTTTCTCGAGGGCCATCAGCGCCACCGATGGCAGGTCCAGGGGGACGTTTTTGACAAACCGGGACCTGCCTTTGGGAATATCCGAGCGAAATCTCCGCTTCAGCCAGCCCTCCAGGGGCGATAAAAACGGAAAAAACCCCAGGATCATCAGTCCGTTTACCAGGGAATTCAACAGCACCAGTTCCATCAAAGGGTCCGTTAGATCAAAAACATAACTGCTCGCAAAAATCAACTGGTCGATCCAGAAAAAACAAAAGATTCCTGCCAGAAAGTTAAAGCCAAAATTAGCCAGTGCCAGTCTTTTTTTATCCGCAGTGCCCCCCACGGATCCAAGGATCAGTGTGAAAGTGGTCCCGATATTGGCTCCTATGATCATAGACAAGGCATGATCCGTACCAATCACCTGCGCATTGACCCCGCTCAAAACGATGACAATCATGGCCGAACTGGATTGGATCATGGCAGTAACCACTAGCCCCAATACCAGGTACCACCAAAGTCCGTACTCCCTGAATGCACTCAAATCTACAGCAGAAGCATACGCATCGATGGCTAGCTTCATGTAATCCAGGCCCAGAAACAACAGGCCAAACCCCAATAAAAACATGCCTGTATTTTTGAGAAAAGGCCGGCTATTATTCAGCAAATAGGTCATGACGCCAATCGCCAGGAAGGGGTAGGCAAAATCGGCCACGCTGATTTTAAAACCAAAAGTAGCAACGATCCAGGCAGTGAAAGTGGTTCCCAGGTTGGCTCCCAATACCACCCCCAGTGCGTTGCGCAAATGGAGCATCCCGCCCCCGAGGAAAGCCAGTACCATCAGGGTCACCAGGGAACTGCTCTGCAAAATGGCCGTGATCAACGTCCCAACCAAAATACCTTTCCATGCTTTGTCGGTATAGGTATGCAGCATATTCTTAAAGGAATTTCCTGCCAATTCCTTAAGGGCCAACTCTAGCTGACTCATACCCCAAAGAAATAACCCTATACCAGCGAGAAACGCCCAATAATCGAATACTCCTTGCATAGCTGTGAACAAAAATAGATGCATACCAAATGATGGGAACCTAGGGTTCCGAATGCCAAATTTCAGCGACCAGAAATAGGGCATGTAGAAACAGGTAAACCTACGCCGCTAAAATTAATGAATTTTGAGGCAATTGTTGGCCTGGAAAAATGAAATTACCCGGATGGAAAGCCTTTTTATGAATTTCTTACAGGTAACTGTGCAATCGATTGCGTATTTTTTTTATATATTCGAAAGATAATGGTTATCTTTAAATCTATCGTAACCGTTACCTGTCCCTAGCGGCAAAAAAACATAAGAACACGTAAACGAACCCAAATTATGAACAAACAAAATCTAATCCTGTTAAACCTGGCCATTTTCCTTTTGGCAGCCTGTGGGCAACCCACGGTGGAGACCAAGGAGGGCTGGACCAATTTATTTGACGGGGAAACCCTGGACGGTTGGCATCAATTGGATGGAGAAGCTGAATTCAGCATCGAAGACGGTGTGATCGTAGGATCGGCCGTGGCGAACACCCCAAACACCTTTCTGGTGACGGACGAAACATACGAAGATTTTATCCTGGAATTGGAAATCCGGGTAGATGATGAATCGAGCAATTCCGGAGTGATGGTCAGAGGACAACACAACCCCGATGCCAATGACGGAAGAGGAAGGGTCTTCGGCTATCAGGTGGAATGTGATCCAAAAGAGAGAGCCTGGTCGGGCGGTATCTACGATGAGGCCAGAAGAGGTTGGCTTTATCCGCTTACTTACAATCCAGATGCCCGAAGCGCTTTTAAACTAGGTGAGTTCAATACTTACCGCATTGAATTTATCGATAATACACTTAAAACCTGGGTCAATGGGCAGGAAGTAGCCTACCTGGTTGACGATATGGACCAGTCCGGTTTTATCGGCCTGCAAGTCCACGGCATCGGCGACAATCCGGAAAACGCCGGCAAGAAAACATATTTCCGGAATATCCGGATCAAGACGGAAGACCTAAGTCCCACACCCTTCGAAAATGATGTTTTCGTAGTCAGCACGCTCGACAACGAACTGACTTCCTATGAAGAGGAAATCGGTTGGAAACTGTTATTTGACGGCACTAGCAGCGATGGCTGGCGGAGTGCTCGGGCAGAAACCTTTCCCGATGGGGGCTGGACCATCAATGACGGGGTGCTGACCATAGAAGCTTCTGATGGAAGGGAATCTGCGAATGCCGGAGATATCGTCACAGTGGATCAGTACAGTGCCTTTGACCTGTCTTTCGATTTTAAACTGACCGAAGGAGCGAATAGTGGGGTGAAATATTTTGTAACCTTAAACGAAAACAATACCGGATCCGCCATTGGATTAGAATACCAGATATTGGATGATGAAAGGCATCCGGACGCCAAACAGGGTAAAGACGGCAACCGTACGCTGGCATCGCTCTACGATCTGATTAAGGCAGACAAGCAGTCCCGATTTGTCCGTCCTATAGGAGAGTGGAACAAAGGCCGGGTCGTAGTGCATCCCGATAATACGGTCGAACATTATATCAATGGCTTGAAAGTAGTGGAATACACCCGAGGTTCCGATGCCTACCGGGAACTGGTAGCCGATAGCAAATACCAGAAATGGGAGAACTTCGGCGAAGCAGAAGAGGGACATATCCTACTTCAGGACCATGGGGATGAAGTCCATTATAAAAATATCAAAATCAGAGAGCTGAATTAAACAAAAATTTCAAATTGAGAAGCTAAAAAAACAAGTCCGACGGGCTTGTTTTTTTTTATATCTTCGATCTACTTGAGCAAAACAAAACCATCTTAAAACGAAATAAAAGCTTGAAATTTTGAAACAAGTACTCGTTAGGAAAGATAGAACCCTTCCCTTAGAAATACACCTGTGCTCTCCCATTTTTTTAAAAATGGAGGCCCTCGAAAAAAGGAGTGTTTTCTTCTGGATATGCCGTTGAAGGCATTTTTACAAGTGAGAAAAAGTAAGGTAGCATTCTCCGATACTCCTAATTTCCCCGTTAACTATCGCCGCTTTTTTAAAAAAATATCGTAACTGCTTTTATTTTATTACCGTTAATATCACTATATTTCCGACCATATAAATCTACGCAACCGATTGCATATTTCTCTGCTAAAAAATGTAGTTGTGACATTAAATAAATAATTTTACCCAAATACTAATAAATTAGACGATCTCCTAAAAATGAAAATTATGTAAAAATCAAGAACAAACTCGAAAGCCGGAAATTGTTCCTTCAATTTCCATAAAAAACAAATTTCAATTCCAATTAAACCTAAAATTATGACCTCGAGAAATTACTTGAAATCAGGGCTTTTATTGCTCCTGATGGTTATAGGTACCCACCTGGCACAGGCACAGAACGTGCAGGTAAGGGGACAAATAACCGACGAAAACGAAATGCCCATACCGGGAGCCTCTGTATTGGTTAAAGGCACATCAACAGGTGTAGCTGCTGACCTGGATGGGAATTATAACATTTCCGCCCCCTCCAATGCCACCCTGGTATTCTCTTTTATTGGGTACTCTCCTAAAGAAATAGAAATAGGCAACCAATCCGAGATAAATATCCAATTGGAACCGAATGTTTCAGATCTGGATGAAGTAGTGGTAACCGGGTATGGTACTACCCGAAAAAGCCAATTGACGGGAGCCATTTCCTCCGTTGGCAACAAAGAAATAGCAGAATTACCCATAGTGGATGCCCGGCAGGCCCTACAGGGACGTGCTACCGGAGTAGATGTGACCCAGGCGGGAAGTAAGCCCGGATCGGCACCGCAGGTAAGGATCCGAGGAAGACGGTCCTTTAATGCCGGCAACGACCCGCTTTACGTAGTGGATAATATTCCTATTGCAGGCGGTATTAATGACATCAACCCGCAGGACATCACTTCAATGGAAGTGCTAAAAGATGCCTCGGCCACTGCTATTTATGGTTCAAGAGGTGCCAATGGGGTGGTTTTGATTACCACCAAAAGAGGGCAAGCCGGTAAAACCATCGTCTCTGTAGACTCTTACTACGGTGTCAATCAGAGTTTGGGACGTATAGAAAATTTCAATGGCGAAGAATTTGCCGAATACAAAAGGGAATCTCGTCGGGCAGTAGGGGAATACCCTGAAGGACCTGCCACCCAGGAAGCAGACGAAGGCCTCTTCGAACCCAATGAACTGGAAAGCATTCGATTGGGAAGAAGTTATGATTACATCGATGCCTTGACCCGAACAGGGTCTATTCAGAGTCACCAGGTTAGTGTTTCTGGGGGTAGTCAGAAAACCACATTCTTCCTCTCCGGAAACATGTTCCGTGATGTGGGTGTGGTAAAACTTCAGGATTTTACCCGGTATTCTTTCAGAGCAAATATCGACCATGAATTGAATGATAAATTCCGAATTGGAACTTCCACCCTGTTTACCTACAGTGAAAGAAATGGGGAGAATTTCAATCCACTAGGCGGAGCACTGCAGGAAAATCCATTGGGCAAAACCTTTAATGACGACGGTTCCATTAATTTCCAACCTACTCAAGATGGTTTAAGAACCAATCCTTTGGCGGAGATTGTACCCGGTGCTCATGAGGACCTTACCAAACGATACCGGATCTTTAACAGTATTTATGCGTTATGGGAAATTTCCCCAGGATTAACTTTCAGAACTAATTTTGGACCTGACATCACTATTAGAAGAAGTGGCCGGTTTATAGGTGCTCAAACCAATAATAGAAGAGGTGGGGATCCTACAGGCAGTATTGCAGAGGAATTTCAGGTGAATTACACCCTGGAAAACATCCTCAATTATACAAAAACCTTTAACGAGGATCATACTTTCCAATTTACTGGATTGCAGTCCCTTCAAAAGGATAACCGGGAATTTACCAATATTAATGTTTTGGGTATCCCTGCTGAAAGTCAATTGTTTCACCGCCTGGGAGATGCCAGCCAGATAACCGGCGCCAACACCAACCTCATTCAGTGGACCTTGCTATCCTACATGGGCAGGTTAAATTATGACTACAAAGGTAAATACCTTTTAACAGCCACCGTAAGAGCGGATGGGTCTTCCAGATTTGGGGAAAACAACCGATTTGGCTATTTCCCTTCTGTGGCCTTTGGTTGGAATATTGGGGATGAGGATTTCTTAGCAGGGAGCTCCGTATTGGACCAGTTGAAGTTAAGAACCAGTTATGGTTCCATTGGAAACCAGGGAATTGATCCTTACCAGACTCAGCCATTATTGGCCCGTACCGCATACGAGTTTGGCGGAACCGCTGCATTTGGCTACCGACCAGGAACCATCGGAAACCCTGATTTAAGGTGGGAAACCTCCACCACCGCTAATGCCGGTTTGGATTTTGTATTTTCTCAAGGTAGGATTGCCGGTACCGTGGAATATTATGTAACCACAACCACCGACCTATTGGCACCACAGCCCCTACCTAATTCCACCGGCTTTGGAGGATTTATTACCAATATTGGTAAAACCCAAAACAGGGGTATTGAATTGACTTTAAATACCATCAACGTCGACAGGGGTGGATTCAGATGGTCTACCGATTTCATCTTTAATAGAAACAGAGAAGAAATCTTAGAATTGGCTGACGGAGATGACGTAGGAGCCGGAAGATTTATCGGTGAGCCTTTAACGGTCTTTTTTGATTGGAACAAAGAAGGCATCTGGCAACTGGACGAAGCAGATGAAGCGGCTGTATATAGTGACCAGCCAGGACTGATCAAGATCGAAGACACCAACGATGATGGCCAAATCAATGCTGCTGACCGGCAAATATTAGGATCTGCCGTTCCTGACTTCAGTGGGGGTATTACCAATCGATTCTCCTATAAAGGAGTAGATCTTTCCTTTTTCCTTTTCGGCAGAGTGGGTTCCATGATCAGAAGTGCATTCCACACCGGTGGATTCAACGCCCTGGCTGGAAGGTACAACAACCTGAATGTAGACTACTGGACACCTGATAATCCTACAAATGATTATCCCCGCCCTAATGCAAATCAGGAATTCCCAAAATATTCCTCCTCCTTACAGTACTTTGATGGTACTTTCTTGAAGGTGAGAAATATCAATTTGGGATATACACTACCTGCTCCATTGGTTTCGAGACTTAAAATGGAAAGCCTGAGGGTTTATGCCAGTGTGCAGCAACCTTTTATCTTTTCAGAATACCGGAGCCGGCATGCAGGTATCGATCCTGAGACCTTTATTGATGGTGAACAGGGTGTAGAAGGTGGGGTTATCAATTCCAATATTGCGCCGGCTGTGACCCAAATCACCTTTGGTATCAATGCTAAGTTTTAAAGTGTAACCTCAATTTGTTAAGCAATGAAATCAAAAATCAAAAATATATTTTCAAAGTATTCCAAAATCAGCATCATGGGAGCTGCTCTGTTTGCCGGGGTTAGCTGCGAAGGCTTTTTGGAAGAAGAGGTGGTTTCCAATATTGGAAATGATTACCTGAACACACCAGCAGGTTTGAATGATGGCCTTCATGCTGCCTACAGTTCATTTAGATCTTGGTATGGTACCGAAAGAGGAAACAATTTCACTGTTTTTGGAACTGACACCTACACCAATGGAGCAGATGGCGGTTTTAAATTCATGAATTTCTATACCTCCGATTTTGATTCCCAAAATGCACATGTCCGTGAACTTTGGGATCAATTTTACCAAGGTATCAATACTGCCAATGCAGTTATTGATCGGGCTCCTGAGGTGGAAGGGCTTTCAGACGAGATAAGAGCCAGGAGAATTGCGGAAGCAAAGTTTATCCGTGCCCACCACTACTTTATCCTGGTGCAGCTATTTGGACCTCTTGATTTACAACTTAGTGAGTCCGTGGTCCCTTCCAATGAAGTAAGCCGGGCTCCGGTGGCTGATGTATATGCAGCCATCATCAATGACTTGGAGGCAGCTATTCCGGATTTGGAAAATGTGGGGCAATCCAGCGACTATGGTAGGGCAACACGGGCAACTGCCGAGCATTTGTTGGGTAGGGTCTACCTGACCAAAGGAACCTCAGAAGCTGCTGCAAATGATGATTTTGCCAAGGCTGAACCTTTGTTGCAATCCGTAATAGACAATTATGGATTCAGCTTATTGGATAATTTCGGAGATGTACACGCTTTTGGAAACGAAGTCAATAATGAAGTCGTTTTCGCGGTACAATATGGAAGGAATCAATTGACAAATGGAGGGGGAAACAATTCCCATGTGTTTTTCCTTATGGAATATGATGTGCAGCCTGGGATGAGAAGGGATACCGAAAACGGACGCCCTTTTAAACGCTACATGCCAACGGATTATACCTATAACGTTATTTTTGGGGATAGGGTGAATGACAGCCGTTATGAGAATTCCTTTAAGCAGGTTTATTACTCCAATAATCCGGGAACCTTCAATACAACGTTTGACGATTCCAAGGATCAGGTGACTTTTGCTGCCGGCGATACGGCTATTTATGTCCCTGGATATGAAATGTCTATGGAGGAAAGGGCACAGAAGCCTTATCAAGTCTTGGTTCCAAGTGCTTATACCGAGCGCCTTTTTGGCACGATGAAAAAACACATGGACCCGGGAAGAGTGGACCTGACCCAATTCCAGGGAGGAAGGGATTACATCGCTTTCAGGCTGGCAGATACCTATTTGCTCCTGGCAGAGGCTCAATTGAAGCAGGATAAAATCACAGAAGCTACGGAAAATATCAACGTGGTAAGAAGAAGGGCTGCCTTCCCGGGACGGGAAGACCAAATGGAAATCACCCCTGCCGAAATGGACATGGAAATGATCATCGAAGAACGGGCAAGAGAACTATTGGGAGAACAGCAAAGATGGTTAGATCTAAAAAGATGGAGTATTTTAGTAGAACGTGTGACTGCTCATAACTCGAAAGCCATCGGAATTGAAGATTACCATGTCTTAAGACCTATTCCGCAAAATCAAATAGACCGGGCAGAGGGCAACGAAGCTAATTTTCCTCAAAACACCGGTTATTAACCAAACTATAATTAGAAAACAATTGATTAAAAAGGCCTGGAGATATTTCAGGCCTTTTTTTATGGCATTTTAAATAAAACTTCGCCTATCAAAGAATTATCAAGCCATGCCTTCCGTCTGCAAAACGGCTTTTACCCTGGTCAGAAATCCACTGACTTTTTCAAAGGGATCACCTGGCCCCAAGGCCTCAATAGATAAGTATCCCTGATAGGTACTTTCGCGAATTACTTCCATCAGCCGTTTCAGGTCCACGGTTTTTTGAGTGCCGAAATGATTGACATTTTCCTTTAGCTGCCAATTCATCCCTTGCATGGATAGGGGAATGAGATTAAGACTATTAGAAAGGTAAGCCTAAAAGCGGCAAAAAAAACCTAAAATGGGATTTTACAGAAACATTACCAACGTATAATGGCATATATAAGTAATAAACAGTCTTAACAATGGGTTTTTATAAAATTTTAAATTAATTTGTGCAATCGATTGCCTAAATACCGGCAAATGCTGGAATAAGAACAAAATAATTTCTATTATTACCTCAGTTAAAAAAAACAAAGCAAATGGAGCATACGATAAAAGCCACCAAAAACACCTTTCTAACCGACGATTTTCTTTTGAAAAGTGATTTTGCCAGGGCATTGTACCACGATCACGCCAAAAAGATGCCCATCATCGACTACCACTGTCACCTCTCTCCTCATGATATAGCCACCAATCGTCCATTTAACAACATGACGAACATCTGGCTTGAAGGAGACCATTACAAGTGGCGGGCCATGCGAACGTTGGGCGTATCTGAAAAATTCATTACCGGAGATACTTCCGACAAAGAGAAATTTATGAGCTGGGCAAAATCGGTCCCCCATACGATGAGAAACCCCCTTTACCATTGGACGCACCTGGAACTCCTACGGTACTTCGGCATCGATCAGTTGCTCAACGAATCTTCTGCGGAGCAGGTTTACGAGGAGTCAACCAACCTGCTACAGCAGGACTCCTTCCGAACCCGGGGTCTCTTATCCAAAATGAACGTAGAAGTGGTCTGTACCACCGATGATCCGACGGATAGTCTGGAATACCACCAACAGGCTAAAGCAGAAAAAATCAACATCAAATTGCTGCCTGCTTTCCGTCCCGACAAAGCGTATGCCGTAGAAGACCCAAAAACCTACAACCAATACCTGGAAAAACTTGCCGCTGTTAGTGGCCAAGCTATCCATTCTTATGAAGACCTGCTTTCGGCTCTGGAAAACCGCGTGGACTATTTTCACGAGAACGGTGGCCGCCTGGCTGATCACGGACTGGAACAATTGTACTTTTTCAAAGAAAACGAACACGATATTTCCGGGCTTTTCGCAAGGATTCAATCAGGAAAAGGGCTGGAACCGGGTGAAATCCGGTTTTTTAAATTCAAGACCCTTTCCGCTCTCAGCAAAATGTACCATGCAAAGGGCTGGACCCAGCAATACCACCTGGGTGCCTTACGCAATACAAACGAACGCATGGCACGGGTATTGGGTCCCGATACGGGCTTCGATTCCATAGGAGACTTCCCCCAAAGCGTAGCCCTTGCGGCCTACCTAAACCATTTGGATAGTACCGATCAATTGGCTAAAACCATCTTGTACAATCTTAACCCTTCAGATAATGAAGTCATGGCTACCATGGTAGGTAATTTCAACGATGGATCCATAAAAGGAAAAGTTCAGTTTGGTTCTGGCTGGTGGTACATGGATCAAAAAGACGGAATGGAAAAACAAATGAATACATTATCCAATATGGGCATCTTAAGCTGCTTTGTGGGCATGCTTACCGATAGCCGAAGTTTCCTTTCCTTTCCACGTCACGAGTATTTCCGTAGGATTCTTTGTAACCTGATCGGCCAGGATGTGGTCAATGGGGAATTGCCGGCGGATGAAAAATGGCTCGGCCAGATGGTGGAAAATATTTGTTATAACAACGCCCAGGAGTACTTTGGGTTTTACGCCATGGACTAGCCTGGGTTAGTCCAAAAAAAACCACCCCCGGGTAACCTGTCCCGGGGGTGTTTTTTTTTAGTACATAAGATTCTCAAACCGTTTTGACTGCCTTTGGCTCGGGCCGGTGGAAGTAATGGGATAAACCAAAATACATCACTACCCCGAAACAAATCAATGGCACGTAATAGGAAAGCTGAATATTTCCACTGATATCCGAAACCTGTCCCTGCGCAGCGGTGATCAGCGCTCCACCCAAAATGGCCATTATCAATCCCGAGCCTCCCAACTTAGTATCGTTTCCAAGTCCTTCTGCAGAAAGTCCGTAGATAGTGGGAAACATCAAAGACATACAAACCGAAATCAACACCAATGAGATCACCGCAACCATGCCACTGCCATAAATCACTACTAAACTCAACAGGATGGCTACAAAGGAGGAGATCGCCAGCAGTATCGAAGGTTTAAAATATTTCATCAATGCGGTGAACAAAAAGCGGCTGCCGGCGAATAAAATCAAGGACACCAAATAGTAATTGGAGGCTCCGCTTTCCAATACCTCTAGTTCCCCCATGACGTACCGAATGGTAAAAGACCAGACACCTATCTGGGCACCTACATAGAAAAACTGAGCCATCACGCCACGCATGTAATTTTTATTTTTGGATAATCTCTTGAAGCCCGCGATAATGCCATCTTTTTCCACAATCTCTGAGGCCACCGGCATGCGCACGGCCCGGATTACAAACCAAACGACCACCAGAAACAGAGCCACGCCTACATATGTGCTGACGACCCCGGCAAGTTCTTCCGCCTGCATGGCTTTCAGCGTTTCCGGATCCATCGTCGTTCGGTCTGCTGCCTCAGCCGTATTCAATTGGGAGAGGATAAAAACCTTGCTCAAATAGACGCCGATAACCGACCCAATGGGATTGAAGGACTGCGCCAGATTAAGCCGTTGAGTGGCCGTCTCTGGCGGACCAATCACCAAAATATAGGGATTAGCCGCTGTCTCCAAAATGGATAAGCCTCCTGCCAGCACGTATAAGGCCACCAGAAAAAACCCATAGGACATCATGATGCCTGCGGGATAAAAAAGCAATGACCCCAGGGCAAAGAGCCCCAGCCCCAATAGAATACCGGATTTATAGGTGTATTTTCTGATAAATATGGCTGCTGGTAAGGCCAGGCAAAAATAAGAACCATAAAAAGCCAACTGAATCCAGGAGGTCTGAAAGTCAGTCATGCTCATGATCCTCTTGAAAGCAGCCAACAAGGTGTCGGTCATATTATGCGCCACTCCCCAAAGCATAAAAAGAGTAGTGAGTAATAAGAAAGGCCAAAAATTCTTTTTGGAAATCAGTCCGGCTTTTTCAGAGGTTATTTGTGAACTCATGGGTTTGAATTGAAGGTGAATCTATTCTGATGTTAAAAAGGGGAAATCTGAAATTAAGGATTTATCTATTAATTCCTGCCAAAAGGAAGCTGGCAATTTATGATTTACTGCACGTATATTTTTCCGAATCCAATCGGGATGGTTGATGCTAAGCGCAATGCTACACAGTCCGGGAATGGCAAGAGAAAATTGAATACACGCATGATAAGGGGCTATCTTGTACTGCGTGCAGGTCTCAAAAAACCGTCGCCGCCACGAAAATTTCTCTTTTCCTTCCTTGCTATCCGGATTGATTTTACGGTAGTCAAAGAAATCTTCGCCCACCAGAAATCCGGAATGGAAAATGGCCGCATTGATGATTCCCACCTTCTTTTCCCTCAATGATTCCACAAACTCCATCAGTTCCGGGGGGTGCGAATAAAGCGACAGGCTATTCGCCAGCATGACATAATCCAGCGAGACTTCCTGGCAGAGGCGGCAAATAATGGTCCAGTCCTTGGCCCCTACACCTATTCCCGCTACCTTCCCCGCACGTTTTAGATCACTTAATGCGCGATACGCCTCCAGAATATGCTCCCAACGACGCGCCTTCTCCTCTTTGCCTTTTGCCGCCATCAGGTATTCATCCGGATCGTGCAGCGAAATCAACTGGGGTTGGTAGCCCTGTAGTAGGGCATTATCCTTTTCGAAGCATTCCATCATTCCGGCATAGCCAATCTTTTGGACGGCATCCTGCTGAATCCCTTTCCAAATACCCGGTTCAAAGGTGGGCTCCTCTGCTTCCAGTGGCACTCTCACCCACCCCAACTTATTGCTAATGATTACTTCCTCTTTCTTTATACCTGCTTCCTGTAAAAAATCCCCCAGCACCTCCAGTGCAAGCCCAGCTCCGTACTTTCCAGCCGTATCAAAAACGGTGTGCGGGGAGCTCGCCTGAAAAATCTCTTTCAGAATGGCTACCTTATCCTTTTTGGGATATTCCTGAAAAAGATTCCCCAGGGAGCTGCTACCAAAAATGATAGGAGGCACCTGCAGTCCGGTATTTCCTAGGGGACTTACATTCATCTTCCAGGTATTTCACTATACTGCATCGCCTATTTCTTTTTCACGCCATACTCCCGGTCCCGGTCAAAGGTCTCCAGATGCCGGTGTTTTTTGGAATCATAGATATCCGCAATCGTAATCAAAATACCCGTTTCCTCCACCGCACCAAATTCATAATTCATTGCCGTGCCAAAAGTCTTCATGGTAGAGGATAGGTTCATATACGTATTGATGAGCGGAGGAATATTTTCTCCCTGTAGCCGTACCTGAGAATTAAGCGCCTTGTATCCTTCTTTATAACTCAAACCGTCGAAAAAGCCTTCATAATTTTCCGGATTGGTCTTATAACCCAGCGGCGTGATCGGCCAGATCAGTTCGTCCTTGTCCGGAAAGTAATGATTCATAAAATAAAGCAACAAATCCCGGGCTTTTGCATTGTAATGTGGATACATGGTCACTTTTCCGAACAAATACCTAATATCGGGATTGATCATGACCACTGCACCTAAGCCATCCCAGAGGTTGTCCAGGGAAAAAATCCCCTTTCGGTTATCCACGCTGGGCTGATAATTTGGCTGGACAAACGACCTTCCCAATTCGATGGTATAGGGAAGGTACTCCTGTACAAACCGATCTGAAAAATTGAAGAGGTGAGCGGTAGAAAGATTCACTGCCCCATCCGAAGTAAATCCGGCATCTGCACATTTAATCAGCCGGTACCCTGCGATGATCTCCTTATCTTCGGGGTTCCAGGCGATCAATTGCTCGTAACAATTTTCACAGGTATCGTTTTCGTCGATGTCCAGCGGTAAACCCGTTCCTCCTCCTGCTGCTCTAAATGACACTTCACGCAACCTTCCAATTTCCTTCAGTACATTGGGTGCGTTGTGCTGATTAACCAGATAAATTTCATTCTCACCGTTGTTTACATATCTCAAAAACCGCTCGGCCGATAATTCACGTTGGATAACTTCCCGGTCAATCGGGTTGATAATTGCTTGCATAAATCCTACTAGTCTTGGACAATGTTGTAAACTATTTTTTTGACCTCTTCTGCCCAGTATTTGTCCGTTTTGGAAGCATCAAAATACTTGTAAGAAATTGGTTTTCCTATATGGACTACGATATTTTTGTTTTTTTGCCCAAACATCTCGTCAGCCAAATAAAACATCTCAATATTGGCCTTTACTCCTACTTTTTTCCTAAGGCTTGCCAAATTATAAAAAAAAGACGAGTTCCTCCCCTCTATGTAAACAGGAACCACGTCTTTTTTGTATTTTCTTGCCTTATTGATAAAACTTTTTTTCCATTCCAAATCCTTGATCCCATGCTCCTGTTTTCTGGAAACCAAGCCTGCCGGAAAGACCAGGATCCCATTGGTAGAGGCATACGTTTCTTCAATGAGCTCTGCCCCTTTCTTACCACTGCTGCCGTGTTTGTTTACCGGAACAAACAGTTTTCCAAAATGGGGGATATTCATTAGCAGGTCATTCACCAAAAACCGCAAATCTTCCCGGTATTTTCCCAGCACATGCATCAAAACGACCCCATCCAAAGCACCCAAGGGGTGATTAGATGCAAAAATCACGCTTCGGTCACGGGGGATATTATTCTCCCCACTTACTGATACGTTTACCCCAAATTCCTTAATGAGCGCATCCACAAATTCCAATTCCTTCAAATCAGCATGGCGCAGCATGATGTCATTGACCTCCTCTTCATGTACGATTCTCTTGATGTATCCCAGAACAAATCCCGGCATCCAGTTCAATAAAGCGGGGTTTTTGGATGCAATTACCTTTTTAATATCTATAAATTTCTCGTTCTCCACAAAAAACAATTAATTGAATGATCGAAAACAGTCGCCTCTATTTTCCTTCGGCTTTCCAGGCCAGGAAACTAAACTTACCGTAAATTAATCTTTAACAAAAATAGGGAAAATAAATTTATTGGCTTTATTTGGTATAGGCATTGCTCCAAACTTTCTTGATTGCATGCTGGCGCATTGTGGTTACACTAACTAATAATTTCAACAAGTCACGATCCGCTAACCGGCTGAACATTCGACAATGCCTCCATGTTACTACCCTTAAACAGAAACGCTTATGATGCAACTGGCAATTACAGGCGCCACTTCAGGAATTGGTGCTGAAAAAGCAAAGGTCCTCGCTCCGAAATGCAGTAGAATTTTCCTACTCGTTCGAAATCGGGAAAAAGCAAAAGAACTGGTACAATCCATCGACCCTTCCGGCAATAACGATAAGTTCACCATTATTCATTGCGACCTGGCAGACCTCCAGTCCGTGGCTGCTGCGGCCAGAGCACTTCGGGAGGCCACCGATAACCTGGACCTCCTGATCAATAATGCAGGGGGGATTTTTCCCGAAAAGGAATTAACCAAAGACGGTCATGAACTTACCTTTTCCGCCAACCACCTGGGGCACTTTCTACTGACACAGCAAGTGATGTCCCTACTCACTAACGGAGACGGAGGAAGGGTAGTCAGCGTCAGTTCTGAGGCGCACAAAGGTGCCTCCATAGACAGAAAGGACCTGGAGTTAATCCGGAATTTCAGTTCATTTAAGGCCTACGCCAATGCCAAATTATACAACATCCTTTTCACCAAATCGCTGGCCGAAAAATACGCCGATAAAAACCTGGAAGCCTACGCCCTTCATCCCGGGGTAGTTAATACTGGCTTTGGTAACCAAAGCAAAGGAATTTTTAAAATCCTCCTTTCCCTGTTCAAGCCCTTAATGATCAGCCCCGCCAAAGGTGCGAAAACCGGGATTTTCCTGGCCACCACTAAGCAGGTTCCCGGTAAAAACGGGGATTACTTTAAGAAGTCAAAAACCGCAAGTGTATCCTCCCAGGCCAAATCTAAAAAATTGAGGGATCAACTTTGGGAATACAGCATGGATCAAATCAAGGAATTTGTTTAATTAACTTCTTCATCCTGGATCAGAATCGTTCGGGTGACCACCGGCGCGGTCATAAAATAGCCCATTACCTCGCCCACTCCCTGACTAACGGTAATGTTGGTTCTAGGATTGGCCGGTGGCGGACTAAATAACCCTCCATCGTTAAATAACAAATTCACCAACTGGTTCAGATAATCGTACGAACTTTCATTTAGTCGCAGCATTTGCAGTTTGACCTTGTCCTCTTTTTCAAAAGTAAAAGCCGTGAGCTCAAACCCATTATTCAATACGGAACTACCAAAGGTGTCATCAAAAAGAAAATAATCGGATCGCCTGTTTAATAAGGTGTCATTTCGTGTAAGTTTCAGGCGGTAAAAGTTACTTTCAGTAAACGGAATCTTTCCATACAAGGTCAAATAATATCCTTCATCTGCAAAGAACCGTTCCTCTTTGAATTCATAGGTAATGCTATCCAATACGGGTGCTTCCAGGGTGGTGCCAGTGGCGCTGTACTCCTTTCCCTCCAATGCTATCCGCAACCGGTATTCATGTCCGATTTCGGCGGCTTGCTGATCTAGAGGCAGGTACTGCCCCAATTCTACCACATATCGAAAATCAATGATCTCTCCATTCTCCAAATCCTCAATTTGAACGAGGGCATCCGGGATGAGCTCATTGTCAAGCGTATCGTAATAATCACGCGAATAGGCTACGGACACAAAATTATCCGAAGGATTATCTGTCCATACGCCTTCAATCACCGGAATTTTATCCCGAGCGCCCAATTCAAGAGCGGCCTCCTCCTGGCAGGAATAAAGAAAAAATACGAGTCCAAAAATGACAACTAACCTCATGGAATTAGAATTTGAAATTATACGTGATAGACGGTAAAACACTAAATAAATAAGTCATAACTACCCCTGGACGAGCCGAAGCTGCTTCTTCACCCAGACCAGGTTGAAACCCGATATCATTGTTGTAGATGGTCGTAAACTCATATGAAAAAGGATTTTTTCGACCATAGGCATTGTATACACTGAAGTTCCAACTTCCTTGCCACCATTTGCCTTTATCCTTGTTTTTCAGCGTCACCGAAAGGTCCAATCGATGATAATCCGGGAAGCGGTCCCTGTTTCGTTGCTCACTATACAATGGCACCCGCTGATCATCCACCTCATAAGATCCTACCGGAAAGGTCACTGCTATTCCCGTGGTGTAAATAAACGTACCGGAAAATGACAATCGATCGTTTAATTGATGGGATACCACCAGGCTTAGATCATGCGGTCTGTCAAATCGGGGAGGATATGGCAGCCCCCGATTGATCCCTTCAATTTTTCGAAACACCCGCGACCAGGTATAACTCAGCCAACCGGACGTTTTGCCGACATTTTTTCGCAGCAAAAATTCCATACCATAAGACCAGCCATTGCCCGTTAGGATTTCGGTCTCAATATTATCCGTAAAAAGTACGTTGGCTCCCTGTTTCAGATCCACAATATTCCTGAAATCCCGGTAATAGCCCTCCAGAGAAACTTCCCATTGATTATCCATCAGGTTTTGAAATAAACCTGCGGAAACCTGATCTCCTCTAATGGGTAAAATATACCTGCCGGCCGGTACCCAGCAGTCTATGGGTAATCCCGCTGAACTGTTGGAGGCCACCTGGATGTACTGGTAATTTCGGTTAAACCCTGCTTTCAGGGAGGTTCCCGATGCGATTCGGTACCGGGCTGAAAACCGGGGCTCCCAACCCTGATACGCCTGCATCCGTTGCCCCAGCCGGTATTCCAGGGTATCGATTACCTGCTCATTTTCCTGAGGATCATCATTGTCATACAGGTAATTGATTCCGTTCCCTATTTGCTGGTAATTTCCCCAGCGTAATCCCGCCTCCAGACTTAAGCGGTCCGAAACCTCTGTTTTTCCAGCCAGAAACAGATTGAACTGCAGGCCTGTTCTCGGGTGTGAGTCCAGGGGCTCAATGCCACTATCCGGACTCCCCTGAAGGTCGACGGGAGCAAAGTGGTAGAGCTGCCCGTGCATACCGGCTTTTAATTCCGAATTTTCTTCCGGTATATAGGTCCAGGCCGCCTTGACACCCGACTCCGCAAAGTGATTGGACCAATCAAACCCATTCTCTTCATCGGAAAAGCTGATCAGGTATTCGTAACGGCTGTAATAGGCAGACACATCCAGGTAATTTCGATCGTTGATCTGCCGGTCCCAGGTAAACGAATTGACCCAATTTTTCCATCCCAACCCAAACTGACCTCGCAAACCCAAAAAATCACTGCCATAATAGGAAGATAGGGTAAATTTATTTTGCGGCCCCTTCCTCCACATAAACTTACCGCTCAAATCGTAAAAGTAGAGTTGGTTATCTCGTATGTCTTCATTGCCAGAAAACGTCAGAAACAAATCCGCATACGTTCGCCTGCCGGAGACAATAAAGGAGGAGTTATCCGAAAACAAGGGTCCGTCTACGGTCAATCTGGAACTGATACTGCCAATCCCTCCCTCTCCCTGGATTTTGGAGGTATTTCCTTCTTTCAAGGAAATATCGACCAGCGAAGATACCCTTCCTCCAAATTCAGCAGGAATAGTACCTTTATAAAGGGCAACATCGCTAAGGGCATCGGGATTAAACACGGAGAAAAACCCAAAAAAATGAGATGGATTATATATGGGGGCACCATCGATCTGAATCAGGTTTTGATCTGCTGAACCTCCCCTTACAAACAAGCCTGTTGACCCTTCTCCCGCAGTGGTCACTCCCGGAAGCAATTGGATCCCTCGAAGCAAATCCACCTCCCCAAACAAGGCCGGAATGCGCTTCAATTCCTGACCTGATATCACGTTTTTCCCCATTTCCGTGCTAGCCACATTTTGGTCCGGTTTCCGTTCCGAAACCACTACTTCCTCCAGGGTCCATTCCTCTGGGCTTAAATAAAAGACCAGACCCTCCATTTTGCTTTTCTCTTTCAGGTCCCGGGCAATGGGTTGGTACCCCAGGAATCGAATCACCAAGGTACCGGAAGTAGCTTCTTTACCTAGGGTGAAATTCCCATTCTCGTCAGTAATGGTACCTTTATCAGCCTGCCCCTCCCAATTTACCGTTGCCCCGGGTAAGGGTTCACCGGAAGCCTTGTCCACTACCTGACCGCTTACAGTACCATTTTGTTGTCCGGAAACGGAATTAACTACTAAAAGGCAGGTAAAAAAAACAAATAAATATACCCAAAAAGATTTTTGTTCGTATGTAAACATGCGTTGTGGTAGATGTAAAATGTAATCAATGACGCTAAAGAAAGAACCCAATGCCAAACCAAAAATGATAACGACATCCACCTCAAATGGTTAAGGAAATCCGGCTTTATTTCGAAAGAAACAACACAATTTCAATACGGGGGTAATAATTCGGACACATCCATGACGTTTTAAGTATTAATGATTAATTTCGAACTATGATTTGGGCCTATCCTGATACCAATTTGATATTAACCCTTACAACGGTCTTTGTGCTACTCTATGCAGCGTATTTGTACCGTTTTTGGACGATCAATCAAAAAATAGTCGTAAAAAAAAGAAGCCTGGTGTGGAAAATGATTCTGCGCAGCCTGTATTTCTGTTTGTTTTTGATTGCTCTGGCAGGGCCATCTATAGGTAATGCTATGAAAGAAATCAAACAGGAAGGAAAAGACATCTTCCTGGCGATTGATCTCTCCCGCTCCATGAACGCCGAAGACATACAGCCCAGCAGGCTGCAGCGAATAAAATTCGAATTGAAAAACCTGGTGAAAAATTTCAGCTCGGACCGGCTGGGAATCATCATCTTTTCATCAGAAGCTTTTATTCAGTGTCCGTTGACATTTGACCAGAATGTGATCCAATTGCACCTGGACGGATTAAATACAGGCCTGGTTCCGAATTCAGGAACCGACATCGAGGCACCGCTCAATATGGCCTACAGTAAGTTTTTGTCGGATGAAAGCCAGGAACCCAAATCAAAAGCCATCATTCTGATTAGCGATGGAGAGGATTTCGGAGAGGCATTGGATGGTACACTGGAAAAACTTCGGGAGTCAGGTATCCGGGTCTACACCATGGGCGTGGGCACCAGTTCCGGGAGCACTATCCCCAGAGGCAGCGGAGTGGTCATCGATCAGCAAACCAACCGTCCGGCCATCTCCAGACTCAGTTCGGACAATCTCCGAAAAATTGCCAATCAGACAGACGGGGACTATTTTGAATTAAGTGATGACTTGCAGGAGATTCCCCAACTAATAGATGCCATTTCCAATCTGGAAGGAACCGTAATGGCCAGTCGTACCGTAGAGGCCTCTTCTAACAAATATTTCTATTTCCTGCTGGCCGGTCTGGTTTTGGCAGTGCTGGATTCCCTCTTACCCATCAGGACTTTATCCCTTTAAAAAATGATCTATACCATGGTATACAGAATGTTGCTTTGGGTGTTTTTGATAATTCCCGGTGATTGGAAAAAAATTTCCATCACCAACGAAGCCCTGGCCTCTGCCGAAAAGTCATTCAAGGAGGCCGATTACGAAAATTCGGTGCGAAATCACCTTTCCCTGCTGGAGGACCATGGATTGGACCACCCGGAAGTCCGCTTTAATCTTGCCCTGAGCTACCACAACAACGGGCAGGAAGAAGATGCTAAAAAAACCTATGAACCCCTGATTTCCGTAGACGCCAATAACATTCCTTCATTCGCAGCCAATCAGCAAGGCGTTTTACTTGGCAACGAAAAAAAATACCAGGAAGCCCTATCCTATTTCAAAACGGCCCTGTTAAAGGATCCGGAAAATGAACAGGCGCGGTACAATTACGAAGTTCTGGCCCGCTGGCTGGAAGGAAATGAAGAAAACCAGGAAAATGAGGAGGACAGAGAAGAGGAAGACCAGATCCAACCCTCCAATTATGCCAAAAGGATGAAAGCGCAGGCGGATGAAATGGTCGACAGGTTCCAGTTTGGCGAAGCAAGTGAGATCATGGATCGGGCGCTGGAAATAGATGAAACGGTAGCCCACTACCAAAAATTTATGGATCACTTAAACGAGATCAATGAAATCAATGAAAACCAATAACTGCTTCCTTTTCGTCCTGCTTTTGATGGGCCCTTTGAGCCTGTTGGCACAATCTGAAACGGAATATTTTAACCAGGCTGCCAGGCAGTATGTAAACGAAGACATACAGGGAACCAGCCAGCTATTGGCCGAAGGTCTTGACAAATACCCAAACGATCCCCGGCTAAATGCGTTGTGGGAAAAGCTTCAAAAAGATCAGCAGGACCAGGAAAAGCAAGATCAGGAAAATCAGGAGCAGCAAGACCAAGACCAGCTGGACTCTCAGGAACAAGAGCAACAGGATCAGCAAAGTGAGGATCAGGAAAGTGGTGAAGGTGAAGAGGAAACACAGGAAGACGGGGCAGATGAATCAGACGAGATGGAAGAACAGCGGGGAGAACAAACCGATGAAGAATCGGAGGATCCGGGCGAATTAGACAGTGACCTCAGCGATCGGGAAAAAGCCATGGAAGAAATGCGCCAACGACTGGAAGAAATGAACATTACGCCGGAGCAGGCCACCCAAATTCTGGATGCGATGAACAGCAATGAACTGCGCTACATTCAACAAAATAGAAAAAAACCCACGGAGCAACCAAAACGGGGACTTCCTGACTATTAAGTCCCGGTTTTAATTTCGTTCTTTTCCTAATACGGATCTACTTTTGAACGTTGATAATGGTAAAGGTTTTGCTCTATACGATGAAATTTTACAAGCTCAAAAAAATGGGTTTCCTGCTCTTTATACAGATTTTCTGTTTATCAGCTCCTACCTTTGCGCAAGTAGAGACTACTTATTACGATGATGAAAATTCCCGTGTTAAGGAACGGTACCAAACGAAAGGGGGAATAGCCCACGGAGCTTACCAGTATTACGACCCCTTCGGTAATTTAACCCAAACCGGACAGTTTGACGAGGGTAAAAAATCGGGCGTGTTTGTCGAACTACACCCGGAAACGGGAGATACACTTAAAATCACCCCCTATGTGGACGATCAGGTAGATGGAAAAGTCACTTCCTTCTACGCAAGTGGAAAGGTGGCGCAGCGTGCTGCCTTCCAGGCTGGAAACCTGCAGGGAACACTGGAATCATTTTACGAATCAGGAGAGATTCAGGGCCGGGTAGCTTTTCAAAATGGAAAACCTCACGGAAGCCAGGAGACCTTCTATCCGGACGGGCAACTAATGGAAGTACAGCATTTTGATCAGGGTATCCCGCAAGGTATTCATCGGGAATATGCTGAAAATGGGCAATTACTGGCCGAAAAAAACTTCAACGAGGGGCAACTGGAAGGTTTGTACACCAGCTACCATCCCGGTGGTCAGAAAGCATCCGAAGTATCCTACAAAAGAGGAATCAAACACGGAAAATTTGTCACTTTTCACGAAAATGGAACGGTTGCCTCCCGGGGAAACTATCGAAGGGGACTGCGGCACGGAACTTTTGTCACTTTTGACGAGACAGGAGAACAGGTCGCGGAAGTCATTTACAAAAGAGGCGTTACTCAGTAATTTTTAACCGGTCTCTGAAGAAAGTCCCGGTCCGGATTGGTTTTCCCTTCGCTGATTTTGAAGGAAATTCCTCAAGCTTGAGAATAATTTCTATTTTTGCAAGTAAAAATGGATACTACATGAGTCAAGGCATAAAAAATACCCGGTTCCAATTTCCCGGTCAGGTGGATTTTTACCGTGGAAAAGTAAGGGACGTTTATATTTTTGATAAAACCATCGCTGTGGTGGCGACCGACAGGATATCTGCATTCGATGTGGTCTTGCCTGTTCCCATCCCCTTCAAAGGGCAGGTTTTAAACCAAATTGCCTATCACTTTCTGGCGGCTACGGCATCCGCCGTACCCAACTGGGTGGAAGTGGCACCGGATCCAAACGTAACGTTGGGAAAGCGATGCCTTCCTTTTAAAGTGGAGATGGTAATCCGGGGGTACCTGGCAGGACATGCCTGGAGAGAATACCGGGATGGGAAAAGATCCCTATGCGGGGTAGCCCTACCGGAGGGATTGAAAGAAAACGATCCCTTGCCCGAACCGATCATCACCCCTACCACCAAAGCATCAGAGGGCCACGATGAAGACATTTCGAGAGAAGATATTCTGAAAAAGGGTATTGTCAGCGAAAATGATTACCTGCAATTAGAAGATTATACCCGCAAACTATTTCAACTGGGAAGCGCGATGGCCCGTGAAAAGGGGTTGATTTTGGTGGATACTAAATATGAATTTGGAACCTACGAGGGTCAGATCTATTTGATTGACGAAATTCATACACCGGACTCCTCCCGATACTTTTATAGGGAGGGGTATGAAGAAAGGCAGGCGCGAGGCGAAGCGCAAAAGCAGCTTTCCAAAGAATTTGTCCGGCAGTGGCTGATCGAAAACGGGTTTCAGGGGAAGCCCGGTCAAACCATCCCCGAAATGAGTCCTTCCATCGTGGATTCCATTTCGAATCGATACATCGAGTTATTTGAACAGATCACCGGCAAAACTTTTGTGCCAGCAGATAGTTCGGATATGGAAGGGCGAATTAAAAGTGCGATTCTGAAACATATTTGAATGAAGGTACCGGATCGTTTTGGCACCAACATATTTTAAGCTAATTTTAAACTCGGAAGTCTCCCTTAGGGAGATTTCCAACCTTACGTAATGCGAAGTAAATACACTCAAAAATGAAATACGCTGTAGATAAGAAAGAACAATTTGTACTTTTCACCTTAATGGAGGAAAAACTAGACTCCACCCTTTCACCACAACTGAAATCGGAATTGCTGACGGTACATGCCGAAGGATATAAAAACCTGATATTGGATATGGCAAGCGTAAAATACGCCGATTCCAGCGGGCTCAGTGCCCTACTAGTAGGAAACCGGGCTTTTGGAGAAGAAGGGGGTGTTTTTATCCTTTCTTCCCTTCAGGAGCATGTGCTAAAATTGATGAAAATATCCATGCTGGACAAAGTTTTTAAAGTCGTTGAGGACAACGAGGCGGCTGCTGAGGCCGTTTTTATACATGAAATAGAGCAGGGGGCTGAAAAGGACGAAGAAGAGTAGAAGATAGGTATCCATTTGGACTTTGCAATCACCATCCTGGGTTCCAACTCTGCTGCCCCGGCCCATGGCAGAAATCAGACCTCCCAGGTAGTTACCTGGGGTAAGCACTCCTTTTTGCTCGATTGTGGCGAATCCACCCAGCACCAGCTCAGGAAATTTAAAGTCAAATACTTTAAAATCAATCACATTTTCATTTCCCACCTACATAGAGACCATTACCTGGGATTGATGGGCCTGCTAGGTACTTACCATCTGAATAACCGAAAAGAACCCCTGCACTTGTACGGGCCGAAAGGCCTGGATGAGATCATTACGGTACAACTGAAATATTCGGGTACGCTACTAAAGTTTCCCCTGGTTTTTCACCTTGTAGCAGTGGACCAAAAAACCCGCCTGCTGGAGTTGGGAGACCTGGAAATATATGCCTTTCCATTAAAACACCGGATCCCATGCACAGGATTTAGCTTTGAGGAAAAAACCGGCCGGGTAAAGTTGCGGAAAGAGCCGATCCGACAACAAAAACCAGGACTGGAGGCCATCCGCACCTTGTTAAAAGCAAAGGATGTTAGGGACATGACAGGCAAAATCCTGTATAAAGCAGCGGATTTCTGCCAGCTAAAAGCACCACGAAAGTATGCCTTTTGTTCCGATACGGTATTTGACCCCAGCCTTGCCCACTATATTCATGGAGTAGATTTACTGTACCACGAAGCTACCTTCATGGAAGCAGAAAAGGATCGGGCAAAGCAAACCCGGCACAGCACTACCAGGGAAGCGGCGGAAATGGCAAACCTATCCGCTGCCAAAAAGCTATTGCTGGGCCACTATTCCGTAAGGTATAGTGACCTGCAGCCCCTTCTTCTGGAAGCCCGGGAGGTATTTCCCAATAGTTTTTTAAGTGAAGAAGGAAGCATTTACCCCATTCCCTAACCATGGATCATCAGGATAAGGTTAATCAGTCAAAAAAGACGAATCTATTCATCATACTGGGTGGCATCTTTCTAACCAATGCCATCCTGGCTGAAATTATTGGCGTGAAAATATTTTCAGGGGAACAAACCCTGGGACTGAACCCCGCTGGGTGGACTTTTTTTGACAGCTATGTCCTGGATTTCAACCTCACTGCCGGAGCCGTCATCTGGCCCGTAGTTTTCATCACCACGGATATTATCAATGAGTATTTTGGAAAAAAGGGCGTTCGGAAAATCAGCTTTATTACGGCCGGGCTGATTGTATACGTATTTATCGTCATCAGCCTGGTAACCCAACTTCCTCCCGCTGGCTTCTGGATTGAGGTAAATGCTACCGATGCATCGGGTGCTCCCTTCAACATTGACTATGCCTTCAATACCATTTTCCGGCAGGGACTGGGCATTATCATCGGATCCCTGATCGCTTTTTTGCTGGGGCAGTTGCTGGACGTGTTTGTTTTCCAGAAACTTAGGAAAATCACCGGCTCCAAAATGATCTGGCTCCGGGCCACCGGATCCACGCTGGTTTCTCAGTTTATTGATTCCTTTGTCGTGCTGGGGATTGCCTTTTACATTTTTGGTAACTGGTCGCTGCAACAGATCATTGCCGTGGGCATCATCAATTACATTTATAAATTCTCTGTAGCCATCTTGCTCACCCCGCTGTTGTACCTGGGGCATGCCCTGATCGACCGGTACCTCGGAAAAACGCTAGCGGAAAAGATGGCCACAGAAGCTTCCCGGGACACATCCTTTATATAGCGGCTTTTTCCGCTCCCAGCCGCTCAGCCAGCGCGCTGCCGATAATAAGTTGTAGGGTATGGTAGAGCATGGTGGGCAAAAGCACTACGCCAAATACCACGGGATCGGGAAACAACACCTTGCCCATGACCGCCGCCTGTACCAGGGATTTTTTGGACCCACAGAAAAGCACCGTGATCCGGTCCGGCCGGTTGAAGCCAAGCCACTTCCCTACTCCGTACATTACCCCCAGCATTACCAAAAACAGCAGCAACATCCAGAACCCAAGCCCCAGCACATTCTGCCCGGCAAACATGTTTTGTCCAAAGGATTGGGAGAATGCTGAAAAAACGATCAACAGAATAACCGACTGGTCGAAATACTTTAATTGCCGGCCACGTCGCTGCACCCAGGCACCCAGGTAGCGATGCAGTAAAAAACCGACTCCCACCGGAAGGAATATTTGCAGGACCAACTGCCCCACCGTATCCCATAGCGCAAAATCCGTCTCCGAGGCACTGAGAAAAAGATCCATCCAAAGGGGCGTAATAAAGATCCCCAGCAGGCTGGAAATACTAGCATTGAAGATCGCGGCGGGCAAATTTCCGCCGGCAATGGACACCATCACCACCGAAGAGGAAACCGTGGAAGGGAGCACTGCCAGGTAAAAAGTCCCCAGCCAAAAAAGGCTATCCGCATCTCCAAAGAAAACATAACATGCAAAAATGAGGGATGGAAAAACCAGAAAAGTGGTGCTCTGAATCCAAAGGTGCAATCGCCAATTGGACAGCCCGACTTTCAATGTCGCCGGACTGATCTTCACCCCATAAAAGAAAAAGATGATAGACACCCCATAATAAGTGAGGTCATCCAGGCTTACCCTTCCATTGCCTTGTCCCCATTCTGGAAATAAATAGGCGATTAAAATGGTTAGCAGAAGCAGAAAAAAAAAGCCGTTGATCCCGGCCTTGGCCAGGTATATTTTCAGGGATGCCATAAGGAACCGCTTGGTCAGAAAGTAGGGCAAATTAAGGAAAAAACAGGCAATTTCCCTCCTTATTAGCAATTATTGAATATTTGTCTACGATATATTTTCTAAAAAAAAAGGATTGCTCCGGAATGTCGAAAACAACAAACGTCCCCTCGCTCTGGAAGCATGCGTGTCAAACCCTGCCTACGATGCCTCCACTTGTTTTTTAAAGTTGTTTAAGATCGCCTGCCAGCCATCCCGCTGCATAGCTGCAGAATTATTCGGTTCGGAATCAAAGGAAATGGATACCCTGGTTTGATCACCCGCTTCCTCAAAAGATACCCGAACTTGCCGACCATCCGTCAGGGCATAGCTCAGGAATTCTTCCGGCTGTACCTCCTCGTAAATCGCCTCGTAATCAAAGCCAAAACTTCCGTCTCTAGCCTCCATTCGGGCATAAAACCGTCCTCCAACGCACACTTCATTCCGAGCTCGGGGGCAATGCCAATCAGGAGAGGCAAAATTCCACTGAATGATGTGCCGGGGCTCGGTATAGTATTGCCAGACTTTTTTTCTTCCGGCGGCAATTACTGCCACCACGGTGATCTTTTCGGATTTCTTCGTTTCTTGATACATTTAAATCAATGGATTATTAGTTCTTTAATTCGGTCAACCATTAGAAACCAGCTGGTCTCTGTAAGAATTAACGAATAAACCTACCCTTCCGTATATTCCTAAAAATATACAGTATATATACCAATTTAATCTTTTTATATGTTTTTTGAGGGGTTGCTGTCGATTTTTTATGTTACTGATTTGGATACCCGTTATTACCTGGCTCAGATCAGCCAAAAAGCTACTTACCCTCGCCTTTAAGCCGCCGTAAATGATCGCACAGTACCGCCGTAGCCACTGCGACATTAAGAGATTCAGCACCTCCAAAGGCAGGTATGGTGAGTTTTTGGCTTACCAGCGGTTCCAACTCCGGGTTGATCCCATGGGATTCGTTGCCCATCAGCAGGATGCCCTCTGCAGGCCCCCGGTGTGCATGAATGGACTGTCCTTTCAGGAATGCCCCGAATACCGGCACTTGCACCTTCCGTAGCTTTCCTAACAAGGCTACGTACTCAAATTCCAACCGGGTAAAGGAACCCATGCTGGCATGCAGTACCTTGGGATTGTACAGGTCGGCGGTTTCCGGCGACAACAGCATTTTTTTAATTCCGTACCAATCTGCGATGCGAATGATGGTCCCCAGGTTGCCTGGATCCCGGATATCGTCCAGGGCAATTATCAGTTCGCCGGAAGCTACCTGAACGGGTAGATTGGGTTTCACCTGAGCGATCACCAAGGCCTGGTCATTGCTGGAAAAGGTGCCTACCGCTTTTAGCGCTGCCGGATTCACTGGTACTTTTTCTCCATCAAAAGCCAAAAGCAACCCGGGCTGTGCATCAACAAATTTTTCGGTATACAACAAGTGTGTGCAAGTATAATCCGAACGCAACAATTCCGTTACATTTTTGGCCCCTTCCACAAAAAAGGCCTGTTCTTGTTTACGGAATTTTTTGTGGTGCAAGGATTTAATAAACTTAACCGTATTTTTGCTTAGCATTTGTCGAGACTGTCGTAGTGAAGAATACCAAATATATAAACTTTCTTTTTTTGATCCTTACGCTCTGGAGCTGTAGCCTTACCCGGGAGCTGCCTTCGAACGAACTTTTGCTCTTTGAGGTGGACACGGAAGGAATCCGGGAAAGCGATGCGGAAGCGCTAAGAAGCCTGATCCGGCAAAAGCCCAATACCCGCATTCCCCTGATCAACCTTTCGCCCGGGGTGCTGGTCCACTCCCTGGGAAAGCGCTTCTACGACAGTGCCCGCCTCGCTGAAAATATCAGGCAAAGCAAACAGGAAGCCACGGAACTTTCCGAAACGATCAGCCGTGGAAATGCTTCCCGGAAAATAGAAAAGCGTTACCGAAAACTAAACGCACGGGTAAATTCCCTGGAACGAAAACTGGAATACGGCAACTGGTTTATGCGTACGGGAAATCCACGAGTGATCCTGGATAGTAGCGAAACGGCTATTTCCAGGCAACAAATGCTTCTTTACCTTCAAAATAACGGCTTTTTTGACGCTGCTGTCACCACCCAAACGGATACCTCGGGAAAAAAAGCAAGCCTGACCTACCGAATCGAGGAAAATTCCCCCTACCGGATCGACAGTGCCTTTACCCAATCCGATGATCCGGACATTTACCAGATCTTAGACAAAAACAAAAAATACAGCCATCTGGAAGCAGGGGAGCGTTACCGGCAATCAGACCTGACCAGCGAGCGGCAACGGGTTGAGGACTTGCTAAAGGATAGTGGCTATTATACTTTTTCAAAGTCCTTTATTGAATACAACGTGTATAAGGACAGTGTGGAGAAACATGTAGTCATTGAGGAAGTAATCCGAAAACCCGGGCAGGCCGAAAAACACCGCATCTACACCATCGACTCCATCGTTTTTACCATTGCCAGCCCCAACGAACTCATTCCGGACGAAAACATTTCCACGGAGTGGAACGGCATCCGGTACATCATGTACCAGGACCGCTATGCTGAAAAAATTATCGGGTCGCGGATTTTTCAAAAAAAAGGTGACGTGTACAGCAAAAATGCCGTCATCGAAACCCAGCGGCAATTGGCCAATCTGGACGTATTTCGAATGGTAAACATTTCCTTTGACACACTTGGAAATAGCATCAGGACAAATATTTTTACCCGGCCCAATCAGAAATTTCAAATAACAAATCAATTGGGTGCCAGTGTGACAGAACAACTTCCCGGTCCCTTCTTCAGCCATTCTCTGCGAAACCGAAACCTGTTTCGGGGATTGGAGATCTTTGAGTTTAATTTTCGGGCAGGGTTGGAAGGAGTGGCCTCAGCCACCACCGAAGGGGGCGTGTACCGAAGTCGGGAACTGTCCACATCCGCCTCCGTTATATTTCCGCAGTTTCTGGTACCCTTCAATTTTGGCACCCTGGAAAAATTTGGGCGCTACAATCCCCGTACCCGGACCCTGCTGGGTTACAGCTATGTAAACCGCCCGGAATACGTGAGGGATGCGCTTAATACCATCCTGGCTTATACCTGGGCTACCCGAAACCTGCGGCACCAATTTTCAGTAAACCTGCTGGATGCCAACCTTATCCGCTCTTCGCTGGATTCCCTGTTTCAATCCAGGCTGGAAGAGCTGCAGGAACAGGGAAACAACCTGATCAATTCCTTTTTGCCCTCCTATGTGAGCAGTATTTCGGGTCAGGTAATCATTAACTTTAACCAGTACGGCTTATTTCAACGAAACCAGGCATCTCTTTGGCGCTTGTTTGTGGAAAGCGGCGGCACCACGTTCAATTTCCTGAACCCCGAGAGCCTGGCTGATCGCAGCCTCAATTACTTTCAATTCCTCAAATTCCAATCGGATTTCAGGCGGTACATACCGATGAGCACGAATAGCACCTTTGCCTACCGCCTTAATCTGGGGCTGGCCAAACCCTACGGTATCAGCGGAGGGGTTTTACCCTACGAAAAATACTTTTTTGCCGGTGGCAGCACCAGCATCCGGGCCTGGCAACCGCGAAGACTGGGACCGGGGAGTTTTACACCTCAAACCCGGGAAGACGGTACCTTTGATTACCGCTTTGAGCAGCCGGGAGAAATTCTGTTTGAGGCGATGTTTGAATTCAGGCGAAAACTTTTTGGGTATTTTGACGGTGCCTTTTTTATTGACGCAGGCAATACCTGGACGTTTGCGGTGGATCCTTCCCGTGAGGGAACTGATTTCAAAGTGAATCGTTTTTATAAAGAATTGGCCGTTGGTACCGGCTTGGGTCTGCGTATGGATTTTGATTTCCTGGTACTTCGACTGGATATGGGAATAAAAGCTTACGATCCGGCAAGACCGGAAGGTGAACGGTTTATTCTGGATAAAGTTTCCTTCAGGCAGCCGCTGGGAGAGCGTGGACAATCGGTATTTAATATCGGTATTGGCTATCCTTTTTAACGAGATAAACGCAGAAAAAACATGGAAAACGTGAGCAAAGAACATATTGCGGAAAAATTCAGAGTAATACAGGCCCATATCTGCAGCGAGCTGGAAGCTGAGGATGGGAAGGGCCGCTTTGAAAGTGATCATTGGGAGCGAAAGCAAGGAGGTGGGGGAACGACCCGAGTCCTGAATAAGGGCCGCGTCATTGCAAAAGGAGGGGTCGCTTTTTCGGCGGTTCATGGACCTACTCCTGATAAAATCCTACGGAAACTAAAACTGCAGCAGGCGGACTTTTTTGCTACCGGAGTATCCATTGTCATCCATCCGATCAGCCCCATGGTTCCAATCATCCATATGAATATCCGGTACTTTGAAATGAGTAACGGCACCTACTGGTTTGGAGGAGGAATTGACCTGACCCCTCATTACCTGGATAGTGCAGATGCCCGCTATTTTCATCAGGAACTGAAAAACCTCTGTGACTCCTACCATCCGGAGTTTTACCCCCGCTTTAAAAAATGGGCCGATGACTATTTTTACCTACCCCATCGGGAGGAGACCCGCGGAGTCGGTGGCATTTTCTTTGATCGGTTGGTTGCTGACGAGGTGCTTTCTTTCCCTCAATTGCTTTCATTTGTAGAAGAGGTGGGTTACCTTTTCCCAAAGCTATACCGCCATTTTATGGCTAAGAATGCCGAGCTAGCTTATGGTGAGCCGGAACTGCAATGGCAAGCCTTACGAAGAGGCCGGTACGTGGAGTTTAACCTGGTATGGGATGCGGGCACCAAATTCGGACTGGATACCAATGGTCGAACGGAAAGCATCTTGATGAGCATGCCTCCGGTTGCGCATTGGGAATACAATCATACGCCCGCGCCGGGATCCCGCGAAGCCCTTACCCTGGAGGGGTTGAAAAAAAATCGAAACTGGCTAAATTCCGACTCATGATCGAGCAGATAAAACAATGGGACGAAGCGTTATTCCTTTTTCTAAACCAACAGCATGCCGCCTGGTTGGACCCCGTCATGCTAGCACTTACCGGAAGATACATCTGGATACCTTTATACCTGTACCTGTTGTACTTGATCATCCGGCATTATCCCAGCGAACGAGTATGGTACATCTTGGGACTGATTTTGACCATTATCCTGGCAGATCAACTTACATCAAGCTTTATGAAACCCTTTTTTGAAAGGCTACGGCCCTGTCACGATGCCCGTTGGGATGAGCTGATCCGGAATTATGCGGGCTGTGGGGGAAGGTATGGCTTTGCGTCCTCCCATGCGGCCAACACTTTTGCACTGGCGGCTTTTATGCAGAAAGTTGGAAAAAAGCGACTCCGGAGCATGGGCTGGCTATTCGCCTGGGCTGGATTGGTATCCTATACCCGGATTTACCTGGGGGTGCATTATCCAATGGATGTGCTGGTCGGTGCGGTATTAGGTATATTGCTGGCCTGGCTGGTATGGTGGATGACAGGAATGGGAAAGCGATTGTGGCAAGCCCGATTCGGTACGGCGGGTATCAATACCCCTTGAGTATCCGTTGCATGTATTTTCCAATGATATCAAATTCCAGATTTACGCGGTCTCCGGGACGTAGTCGGTGAAAGGTGGTATGCTCGTAGGTGTAGGGAATAATGGCCACCCGAAAGCTGCCTTCCCGGGAATGAAAACAAGTGAGACTGATTCCGTTGATGCAAATTGAGCCTTTTTCCACGGTAAGGTTTCCAATACTACTATCGTATGCAAAGCTGGCAATCCAACTCCCCTCTTCGGAGCGGATTTCCTGCAAGATTCCCGTTTGATCTACATGGCCCTGTACAATATGTCCGTCAAATCTGCCATTAGCCGGCATGCAGCGCTCCAGATTGACCAGATGCCCGACTTCCAAATCACCAAGGTTGGTCTTTTGAAGCGTTTCGTCTATGGCCGTAACGCGATAGGTATTCTTATCAAGATCTACTACCGTAAGGCAGACGCCGTTATGACTGAGCGACTGGTCGATTTTAAGTTCGGGTACCAGCCCACTCTCGATATCAAAATGTACATTATTCCCTTCTGGGGTGATGTGCCTGACGGTTCCAAGGCTTTCAATGATTCCTGTAAACATGCTATTGGTATTTTTAACCAGCGGGATACCACCCGGTTGGAGATAAATCTGTTTCGGTGGCAAAGTAAGCCATTTTTAGCATTAACTTAGCATATCAATCGGGATAAGATACGATCAAAAACCATGTTGAAACTCGAAGACAGCTATTTACACAAAGGCCAGCGGCGATGGCTGATCAGTACCCTTCGCAAAAAAGGGATTCAAGATGAAGCCGTACTGGATGCGATTAACCAAATACCCAGGCATTTCTTCTTTGATTCGGCACTGCTTAGTCATGCCTATGAAGACAAGGCCTTTCCTATAGGCGAGGGACAAACCATCTCCCAACCCTACACGGTGGCCTTCCAAACCAGTCTCCTGGCGGTAAAACCCGGAGAAAAGGTTTTGGAAATTGGCACGGGATCGGGATATCAGGCAGGGATTTTGTACTGTTTGGGGGCAAAGGTGCATACCATTGAATACAACGAGGCACTTTACGAGCGAACCCGGCGGTTCCTTCCTAAAATCGGCGTAAAAGTTCAGCACTACCAAGGAGACGGGAGCTTGGGGCTACCGGAAAAGGCTCCCTTCGACAAAATTATCGTTACTGCAGGGGCACCGGTTGTCCCGAAAGCCTTATTAGAGCAGTTGGCTATAGGCGGAACGCTGGTAATTCCTGTGGGTGATCGAAAAAGCCAACAGATGCTACGGCTGACCCGGCAGACGGAAAAGAAGGTCCTCCGGGAAAATTTTGACAATTTTTCCTTTGTCCCTTTATTGGGAGATGAAGGATGGGAATAATGCTCCATGGCTATGAAAACAGTAAAAAAACACGTTCAGGATTCGGAAGTAATCAAGACCGAGATGGTGTTGCCGAATGATACGAATACCCTGAACAACCTAATGGGCGGAAAATTAATGCATTGGATGGATGTGGTCGCTGCCATTTCTGCACAGCGGCATTCCAATTCGATTGTAGTAACTGCTTCTGTGGACAATATTTCCTTTAAAAACCCCATCGCCCTGGGAAATGTGGTAACCTTGAAAGCGCAAGTAACCCGGGCGTTTTCCACTTCTATGGAAGTCTTCATCGAAGTGATTGCCGAAGACATTCCCGCCAAATCCAGGTATGCCACGCACAAAGCATTCTTTACCTTTGTGGCCGTGGATGATAAGGGGCATCCGGTAAAAGTCCCACCCCTGGAACCCATCACCGAACGGGAAAAGGAACTGTTTGACGGCGCGCTCAGAAGAAGGCAGTTGCGTCTTATTCTGGCTAAACGCATGGACCCGCAGGATGCCACCGAATTAAAGTCCCTGTTCGATTTGGAAGGCGTCAGCCAAAAGCAATAAATTGTATGACGAAAAGTACTGCATCTGAAATGAACAACCAGGAACTAAAACTCTTTCTAACGGAAGATATTTTCGTCATAAAAGACGAAGTACGTGAAAAATTAGCAGCCGCACAGCTGGCAGCCCGTCTGGAGCTGGAACAAGAAGCCACCGAGCTACTCGAAGAGCCAATGGAAAAGCCTCAACCATCCGGCAGCGCTGATCCGGAGCCCCTCCCCTACGAGGGCACGTTTCAAAAATCCATTTTGGTCGTCTACCAGGGAGAGGAACTGAGTTCCGGTACCCGGGAGTTTTTGCTAAAAATATTCCGTGCCGTAAATTTATCCCTGAAAGACATCGCTCTGGTTTCTGAAAAATCCCTCAAAGAAAGTAACGAGGACCCCTTGGCCCAATTGAGCCCCGGCAAGCTGATCCTTTTCGGAACCATCCACCATCCTTTGATGAAATTGAAAAAAGAAAATTACCGCATCATGCAGGACCCTCTGGAGTACTTCTTTGCCGACGAACTGGAAGAATTGGAAAAAAATGTTCCATTAAAACGAAAACTGTGGGATACCCTCCAGGTCTTTTTTAACGTAAAATAACACTATAATGACAAATGAAGAAAGATTGGCTATTGTAAAACGTTTCCGGATCATCAGCCTTACCGAGGGCACCTCCATGTTGGTGCTGGTATTTATTGCGATGCCGCTGAAGTGGATATTTGAACTTCCTGACATGGTAACCTATGTCGGTTGGATTCACGGAATATTATTTATAATCTACGTTCTGGTTCTTTTTCCGACCTCCCGGAAACTGCGATGGTCCTTTCAAAACGCGCTTTTCGGTCTCATTGCCTCGGTTTTGCCCTTTGGCCCTTTCTTGTTTGACCGAAAATTACGCAAACAGGAACAAAATCTGGAAGAACAAAAACAGTAAGACTCGGATCCGATGGCGGTCATCAGTAAAAAAAAGATAATCTACCCGATCAGTGAGAACCTGCGAGCCTACCTGGTCAAATACGGCAGGGAGGTAGATATCCCTATTCATTACAAGGAACTGCTACGGTACACCAATTCGATTGCGCTCTATGACTTTAAAGGTAATGACACGCTTTGGGAAACGGTATTTTATGATGAGTCGGATCGAAACGATATTCATTACAAGGTAAAAAAAATCTATGCCCTTCTAAAAGCGGATGGGGACATGTCCGTCATGCAGCATTTGTATGTGGACCGAATAGACCTGTGCACCTACGGAAATACACAACCTTTCCGGGTCCGGATTGTCAATCGGATCAACGATAACTTTGATTATTTTTATATCAAAAATGCGGATGCTTCCAGGGTATATGGTCTGGAGTTGGAGCATTTACTATCCCCCAACAGAATAGGATACCTGGTATACCGCGACTCGCTGATCGAGGAACACATAGCCGGGATACCTGGAGAGCATTTTATGAAGCAACAGATCCACGATCCCTTGCTAAATCCCATACGCCTATCCAAAGAGTTTGTTAAATTCAATGAAAGGTGCTTTGTACGCTTACTAGGAGACATGCATTCTTCTAATTTTGTAATAGATGTGACACCGGATTTTGAAGAAACGCACTACCGGATCCGCTCCATCGATTTTGACCAACAGTCCTATGAAGGGAAGAAATCGATCTATTTACCGCAGTATTTCAAACAAAACAACGCTCTGATCCAATTGGGAATCCGGCACATTACGCCAGAGTCCATGGCGCAGTATCAGAAGGAAGAAAGGGCGCTGATCGCTACCCGGCTGAAAAGCTCCCCCAAGGAAATCACCGACATCCTCAATAGCATGGAGAAAGACCTCCTTTCCACCGAAGAAAACACCTATACCCTGAAACAGGAACTTGGCAGGCACTATAAAAATGCGGCATTTTTACGTTGCAATAACATGGGTGAAATCCTGAGAATAAGTTTGAATCAGGTTCTCCATCGTTGAATTTTTTAGAAGTGATTCGGGTGATTCTTTTGATTTAGTAACAAAAAGGCCCGAATCCAAAACAAAAACCTGCTAATACTGTCTATAAGTAGGTAGTTGTCATGAAGCCGGGCATCAGACCCATGAAAAGCATATTATAAACACATGAAACATTGGCATCATTTATGATCCATTATTTCATGTAGAAATCAGTTAAAAGAAATATTAAATTAAAAAAATTGTTATGAGCGCAACAGCAGAAAAAAGAGTTTTTAAGAAGCTAGGTTATAATAAAGACGAGTCTGAAAAAATTGTAAGTTCCCTGAATAAGCTCTTGGCCAATTACCACGTGCATTACCAAAAGCTGCGTAATTTTCACTGGAACGTTACCGGCAGCGATTTCTTCGACTTACATGAAAAATTTGAGGAACTGTACGATGAGTCCTTTGCCAATATTGATCTGATTGCTGAGCGAATCCGGGTATTCGGTATGACGCCCTACAGCCTTATGAAAGAATACCTGCAACATGCCGACATTGAAGAGGTAGGTACCGACCTAAGTTCGAAAGAAATGGTGGAGGAAGTACTTCGAGACTTTCAGGTCTTGGTGGATACCATGAACGAGTGCGCCATCAAGGTAGCAGACCTGGGAGATACGGCGACAGAAGACATGTTAATAGCCTTTATTAAAAGCCTGGAATTGCACCACTGGATGCTGACTTCTTTTATCAAAGAATAAAAAAGTACGTGCAGCATAAATGCTAAAAAAGGCTATCAGGTAATCCTGATAGCCTTTTTTAGTTTTTTTAATAATACCTTACTTCACAATCGGGAAGCTCTTCCTGAAACTTTCCGACGTTTCGACTACTGATACGGGTATTATAGCAAACCAGCCGTTCCAGATTAATCATGTGACTGATGGGATTTAGATTTCTTACACTAGTGCTGGCAATATCTAGATGCCTCAAATCATATAGCATTTCTAATCCTTTCAGATTGCGGATATTGGTACCCGAAAGGTTTAAATACCTGAGCCGTCCCAGATCACTGAGCGGTTCCAAATCTTCTACAGCGGTATTGGAGAGGTCGAGCTCTTCCAGAAAGCTGAGAGGTTGGAGAACGGACAGGTCACGAAATGGTGTCTCCACCAATTGCAGCAATTCCAATCCTTCTAACCTGGAAATGGCAGAGGGATCCTGTAGCGGGACGCTGGCTATCCGTAATTCTTTCAGATTAAAGAAAAGCAACAACGGTTCCAGGTTGGATATGTCTTCATTTTCAATCGCAATGGAGGTACTGGCAGTCATCCGGTGCAATGCTCTCGTCTCCGGATTGGAGGTAAGATCGAATTGAGTACTGAATAAATTCTTCCAGGTGCCATCAAGACTTTCCCACCATTGAGCTAATTCCTCCGAACGGAAAACGATGGTGGCCTTGGGAAGAAAGCCAGCAAGCTCCTGGATTTCCCAATCGGCTACTTCCGTTTGATCCAAATTGATGAATTCCAGGGTATGGAGTCCTTTCAAAGGGGCCACGGAGTTCAGTTTAGTACCGGCGAAGGAGATCTTTTTCAGATTATTCAATTCCTGTAAAGCTCCCAGATTTCTTACACCGCTTAGATCTGCCTGGATGTGTTCCAGGCTCTTCATTTCGGCCAAGGGAGAAAGGTCCTCCACCTGGGTGTTTTCGAAGGAAATATATACCGCATTTTTGAATTTCAACGCCGGCCGCAGGTTGACAATTCGGCTGTCATTAAGCATCAGCGAGTCTATGTTTACAAGCTCGGACAAGGCTTCAATACTAGGCTTTCCTCTTCCTAAATTTGGTAATTTCTGGATAAATACCTGGTTCCAACCCTCGGGAAGGGTCTCCCACCAGGTTTGGAGATTTTCTACATTGTGAATGAGCAAAATTCCCCGGTTGGTTCTGGCAAAAGCCTCTGCCGCATTTTCCGAAATACTGGTCCGGTCAGCGTATATTCGCTGGATGGAACTTGATCCGCTCAATGGATCCAGCTGACTCACTTCCGTGCCGTTAATATTGACACGCCAAAGTGCCGGTAGTTCGGCAAGTGGCGACAGATCCAGTATATTGGTAGCTTCCAGGTTGATCTCCTCCAGATTTTTCAATTCGGATAAAAACCCAAAATTAATCAGGTAATTCCCTTTTAGATTAAGTGTCTTCAGCTTCGTCAAAGGCTGGATATTTTCAATATTATTAAATCCACTTTCCTTCAAATTAAGGTGGACCAGTTCGGTAAAGTTCTCCAAGACTCCAAACCCAGTCAGCGGGGTTTGGACAGCACTGAACACTTTCAGATTTTTCAGGCTACCCAATTCCTCTATATTCGTAACTTCCGTACCCGATATGTCCAGGTAGGTCAGCTTATCGGAATATTTGATAAACTGAATATCTGAGGTGGGCGTATGTGCAATATTCAGGTACGATAGAAACGTTACATTACTGATTGGTGCCAATTCTTCGATTCGGGTATGGCTGATATCAACGTATTTCAGGTTTTGAAACACCTGGATCGGTGAAAGGTCCACAAGTAATCGGTTTCCGGACAGATTGAGTGAATCCAGGCTGGATACTTTATACAGCATGTCCAGGGACACGGAATCTTCCTGCAGGTCAAACTTCTCCCGGATTACCGTCTCCCACTCCAGCGACAGGGAGTTCCACCAATCGATCAATTCTTCATCCCTGCTGAGCTTGGTGGTATACATGCTGGCAATCTTAAGCTCATTGGAATCCCTATCAAGATTGATTTCAATATACCTCCCTTTGGTATTTTCGACGGGTTCGTTATTCAAGCCCACTCCGGTCAGGGTCCTATCGAGGGAGATTTCAAAAAACAGTTCCTCCTGATCGTTTAGCTTTGGTTCGATTTCCTTGACTTTAAATTCGAACGCTACGTCTTTAAAAAAGAACTCTATGTCTTTAAGGTAAGAAACGATGCTCTTATTGGTGATTACCTGTCTATCTGTCAGCAAGTCATCTTCCACCTGTACCTGTTCGTCTCTAAATATCTTTTTATAACTTTCCCGGATGATTACATCCTTATCTCTGGCGGAAGTTTCATTGCTTCCGACGGTATTGAGAAAATATTGCAAAAAACGGACCTGATCTTCCGCCTGCTGGGTAAAATCCTTGATTTCCTGTTTACTGTACCCTCCTAAATCCTGGGTAAAGGCTATTTGGGTACAAAAAAAAAGCAGGATTGAAACAATTGATCTAATTCCTGTCATAGATGTAATTCAGTATAATTTGCTTATCTCCATCCTCTAATTTCATCAGATTGGCAATAAGCCAACCCGTGTTGAAGCCCGGACGATTGAACTGTGAAAGTTCAAAGTACCAGTTGTCAATTTGAAAAAAATGAAATCTGGTGTCCTTTACGGTAACAAATTTCAATCTGTCTTTCTTTATTTCATAAAGAAAAAGCGTGAGGTAGTCCGGTTGATAGTCATCCGGAGTATATGATTCGGGCTTGGGATTTTCCACGATAGCCTTCCTCAAGTTCATAAATCCCAATTCGTGACTAAGGGGATGAAGAAATTTCTTTTCATCTCCTTCCGGTTTGTCAAAGGCAGCGGTAAAGGGGTCAAAGGAAACGTTCTCAATGACCCATTCGTACCCCAGTCCTTGTGGCTGTAGCTTCAAAAACAATACCACTTCCAGCCTTTCCCCATTATAATTGAAAACGGTATTGACTTCGGAGAACCAATCTCCCCCGTGAAAATTGAGAAACTGCGGATAGGTATCCGAAACCACATGATTTATGAATTCTCTTTTTAATTCATTACTTACATCAGATGTTTCATTATCAAAAAGGATATTGATAAAGGATTTCCTTAGGTCCGTGTTGTGGTAATTTTCATCGTCAGGTAGGTACCTGACCGTCCCGTCTTTGCTTTCTTCGGCATTAAATCTTCTAAAAAATTGATTGACTTGTTTGGTTGCGGCAGCGAATCTGCCATCATCTATAATCCGCCCGGAGCTGTTCAAGGTCTGCCCCGGAGCGGAATGTATAGATAAGATTATGGTAATTAGCGTAATTAGGGGTACTATTCTCATGCTGATGTTTCCGTCACTCTCACGTCTCCCAGTAGCACATCCCAAAACTCAATGGTTCTTCCGGAAATCTGGGTTTGCTTCTTCTCTACGTAAATCGTAATGTCTTTTTTGGTGGTGTCTCTGTAATTAAGTCCCGCTTCTTGGGAAGTTCCTTCGAATCGTTGGTAGATGGTGATGACTCCCACATACCTGCCGTCAGGTTGTCTTTCCAAATCGCTAATGTAGTGGATATCGTACCAACTGATATTAACGCGATCGTAATTCAACGCCATCAATCGCTCAAAATACCTTCTAATTTTATAGTAGGCGATCTCATTGGTATTTATAGAAGACACTCCCATTTCTGCATCCGGAGCAAACAACTCTTCGGCTCGGTCCATAACGCGGGTGGCTTCAGAAAATTGCGTTTCTTTACTACCGATGATACTGATGTATTTACTAAGGTCCTTTACTTTTTCCAATGCAAGGGAATCAATGGCTTGCTTTCTTTGAGGACTTATGCTTTCGTCCTGCGCAAATACCGAGATAGAGGTCGCCAGGAAAAAGATCAAAAGGGATGGGATATATTTTTTCATAATCACTTACTTTCTTTTATGTTTTTTAAAATTATCTTCTTCTAAGTTCTAGTTCGGTGACCTTCCCGGATCCATCCATTCTGATGTCACTGATAAAATTCAGATTCTTTTTGGTGTCTTTCAGATAGTTAAGATACCTTTCAATGGTCGTCGGTTCATCGTAATCTTTCACTCCACTTTCCTCATGGATGACAATCAGCACGGGCGTATTTTGATTGGAAAACATTCCCATCGCTTCCCGGATCGTATTATTGGCACTTTGAAGGGTGGAAGCATTGGCTACCGCATCAAAGTAACTTTCCAATTTTCCTACAGCAACTTCTTCAGCGGAAGGCTGTTCCGGCTCTGGTTCTGGCTCAGGAGCTGGCTCTTCTACAGGTACTGGTTCAGGCTCTGCCTCAACTACCTTTTTTTTACTTTTACATGCTCCCATGGCTAGCAAAACGAATAGCATCACGGCAAATGACCGTGTCAAGGGAAATTTTAGGTTTCTTTTTTTCATAAGAATTGAATGGTTTTTAAGTTAAATGCAAATCAAGTGCCGGGGTTTTAGTACCACCCTGCTTTTCTGCTTTACATCGGAGATTGGGAAATTTATTTTTGTATGTGGTTATTGTTATTCTTTTCAATGACACAAATTTGGCCATGGGTGACAAATTTATTTGTATAAATACTTAAATACTTCCTTTTAATGAACAGAAGAATTGTAATAAATCTTATCCAATAATAGGGAATTATTTTATCAATTACACATGGAATGATCAGTTCATTGTTAATTATCCAAATTGCTACTGAAATACTAACTCTGGATTGTTGGAAAAGATTATTTTAACGGTCAAATCCTCATTTAATCAAATATTTCCTCCAATTTTCTTTCCAGGGATCTTCCCCGCAGATCTTTCGCCAGTATATTTCCCTCGGGGTCAATCATGTAAGTAGCGGGGATGGCATTGATTTGATAGGTGGCAGCTGCTTCCGAATTAAAATACTTTAAATCCGAAACCTGAGTCCACTCCAAACCATCTTCTTCTATTGCTTTCAGCCACATTTCCCGGGTACGGTCCAGGGACACCCCAAATACCTCAAACCCATCTCCTTTGTATTTGTTATAAAGTCTGACCACATTGGGGTTTTCATCCCTACAGGGCTTGCACCAGCCTGCCCAGAAGTCCACCAATACATATTTCCCCTGTAAATCCGACAATTTTACTATTTCCCCCTCCGGATTCGGAAGGGATATCTCAGGTGCCGGCTGCCCGATGGACAGGGCTCTTAATTCATCCAGTTCCTGCTTCCAGGAAGTGATAAGCTTCATATCCGGATACCGCTCACCCAGGTCTGTTATTAGACTATCCAGGTAGTTAAAATCGGTTCGGGGGTCTAGCATGCCCATTCCTGCCAGGGCAGCGAAACTTCCACCGCTTTCTGCGATAATCTCCTTGATTTTCTCCGCGTGGTTCAACTCCAGATCCATGGCCTGCTCCTGGATTTGTTTGATTTTTTCCTGGTCTTTATCTGCCATGGCCTCATAGAAAGCGGAGTTAAGTTCATTTCCCGCTTCCTGATAAACCGTTGTGAGCGAGTCAATGGCCACTACCAGTTGGCTATCAGAGGAGCCCGCCAATTGGAGCTCCTCGGTGTCGAAGTCATAACGGACCTGCACGTCTTCTTCATAGAGTGCCAGGCGTACCGTTTTCGCACCAAAAAGGTCCAGTTCGTAAAAGTTGGGCGACTCCAGATCCAAATCATAGGTAAATTCCCCATTATCTGCGACGGTCAAGGTATCCAGCACGTTGATACTGTTATTATCGTACTGAGACAACACCAACTCCCCCTCCGGCCGATTTTGAATTTGACCAGAGATGGTGACCTGACCATCAAACACTTGTTTTTCTTCTTCCCCACAAGAGAAAAGGAAGCCCATCGCTACCCCCAGGGAAAAAATATTATAAATCCATTTTTTCATCATCACTGTTCCAATAATTCAGTTAAAATTTTACTGGCAATCTTTGGGTCTGCCTTTCCCTTGGATTTCTTCATTACCTGTCCCATAAACATGCCCATCAGCCCCTTTTTTCCGGACCGGTATTCCAGAACCTTGGCTTCATTTTCAGCAAGAATGGCTTCAATCACCGGTTTGATGGTATCCTCATCACTATCTTGAATCAGGTTTAACTCCTGCGCTATTTCGAGCGGAGACCGCTCCGGATATTGTAATAATTCAGGATAAACCTTTTGGGAAGCTGCGGTATAGCTGACCTTCCCTTCATCAATCAGACTGATGAGTTCGGCCAGTTTTTTAGGGCTTATCGGAAAATCGGCAATTCCAAGCGTCAATTCGTTCAAATATGATTTTACGGGGCCCATTAACCAATTGGAGGCACTTTTGTAGTTTTGGGTATGGCTGCAGAGAACTTCAAACCAAAGCGCAATCTCCTTTTGGTCCGTAAGCACCCCTGCATCGTATTCGGGCAAACCATAGGTGTCAACGAATTTAGAAAACAGAACTCCCGGCAAGACGGGCATTTCTGCTTTTACCGACTCAAGCCACTCTTCGGAAATGACCACCGGACTCAGGTCCGGTTCCGGAAAATAACGGTAATCGTTCAGGTCTTCCTTGGTACGCATGCTGCCCGTTAGCCCGGAAGTCGCATCGAAGGTCCTGGTTTCAGAGACAATTTCCTTTCCTTCTTCCAGTAGCCGGGCCTGCCTTTCGAATTCGTGCTCGATGGCTCGGGCTACATTCCGGAAAGAGTTCATATTTTTTACTTCCACTTTCTTTCCCAACACCTGGTCGCCCCAGCGTCTGACCGATACATTGGCATCGCAACGCAAGGAACCCTCCTCCATGTTTCCATCACAAATCTCCAGGTATTTAACCAGCTTTTTGATCTCTGTCAGCAGGTTGTAGGCCTCTTCGGAAGAGCGCATGTCGGGTTCTGTGACGATTTCTATCAGTGGTACGCCTGCCCGGTTAAAATCAACCAGGGTATCCACTTCTCCCGCCAGGTGAATGGACTTGCCCGCATCCTCTTCCATGTGAATCCGGGTAAGCGCAATGTTCTTTTTTTCCCCACTCGACAACACGATCGGTACATGCCCGCCTACACAGATTGGATTTTTGTCCTGAGTAAGCTGATAGCCTTTGGGCAAATCCGGGTAAAAATAATTTTTCCGGGCGAAGACATTTCTTCTGGTGATGGAGCAATGACATGCCAAGCCCATTTTAATCGCATATTCCACTGCCCGCTTATTTACCTTCGGCAAGGTACCCGGGTGCCCGAGGGTAATGACGGACACGTTTGTATTGGGCATGTTACCATAAGTGGTCGCATCCGAGGTATACATTTTACTGTTGGTGAGTAGTTGGGCATGAACCTCCAACCCTATCACCAACTCGTATTTTTCCCGAATGGCATCAGCTGAGGAAATGGATTTTTCGTCAATCATCGCTTAATCATTACATTTATTGTTCCAAAAATGGCAGAGAATTCCCCCAAAACCAAATCTGGAATAGGCAAAATTATTTCAGGGAATGCTGAAGGATGGCATCCGCTTTGGAAAGCACTCGCGGCAAACCTGAGGAATCTTTTCCCCCAGCTGTGGCGTAAAAGGGCTGTCCCCCGCCGCCGCCATTGATTTCCTTAGCAAGCTCCTTAACCAAATTCCCGGCATGTAGCCCTTTTTCTTTTACTAAGCTGTCACTTATGACAACGGCTAATTGGGGTTTACCGCCGATATCGGCCGCCAGGATGGCTATCAGGTTTTCCATTTCATTTTTTAACTCAAAAGAAAGCTTTTTTAACGCTTCTCCGTTAGGCAATTTAATCAAAGCTGATACCAATTGGTAACCGTTCAAGGATTTTGCCTGATTTTTCAGGCTTTCTTTTATTTCTTCGGTGGCTTTCAGGTGCAAAACTTCAATCTCTTTGCGAAGAAGGGACCGCTCTTCTGCCAACGCCTCAATCGCCCCCACCAGATCTTTTGGATTTTTTAACAGTTCCTGAACTTCCTGAATCACTTGAGACTGCTTATTCACAAAGGCTTCTGCCTGCCTGCCGGTAACCGCTTCCACTCGCCGGACACCCGCGGAAATGGAGCTTTCAGAAATCAATTTAAAAAACCCAATTTCTCCGGTGGCTTTTACATGCGTTCCCCCGCACAATTCTACCGAAAACTCCGGATCAAAAGTAATCACCCGAACGAAATCACCATATTTTTCCCCAAAAAGAGCCGTGGCTCCCTGGGCCTTGGCTTCCTCAATGGGTACATTCCGTTGCTCTCTTAGCGAAATATTTTCCCTGATTTTTGCATTTACGATGGTCTCTGTCTGCGCTATTTCTTCGGGAGTCATTTTCGCAAAATGCGAAAAATCAAAGCGAAGTATCTGCTCGTTGACCAGGGAACCTTTTTGCTGCACATGGGTTCCCAGCACTGTTTTCAACGCCGCCTGCAACAAATGGGTAGCCGTGTGATTGGCTTTGATTCTTGCCCTTTTTTCGTCGTTTACCAGGCAGAAAAATTCATTGTCAATGCGTTCTGGTAATTTATCTACCCAATGGACGATCAGATCGTTTTCTTTTTTTGTATCCAGTACCTGAAGTACCTCGTTGCCGCTACTCAGGGTACCGGTATCCCCTACCTGTCCGCCACTCTCCGCGTAGAAGGGTGTTTGGCTCAAAACCAATTGAAACCGGTCTGATTTCTTGTCTTTTATTTTACGGTACTTGATGATTCGAGCCTGTGCATGGAGTGTATCATAGCCAACAAACCCTTCACTTTCCTCCTCGTGTACGGTCATCCAGTCTCCGGTTTCCAGTTGAGCGGCAGATCTTGAGCGTTCCTTTTGAAGGACCATGGCCCGCTCAAAGCCCTTTTCATCGACACTTAGCCCATTTTCTCTGGCGATCAGGGAAGTCAGGTCTAGCGGAAATCCATAGGTATCGTACAATTCAAAGGCAATTTCTCCCGGTATCACCTGCTCCTTTTTTACCTCCAGGGACTGCTGTATGTTTTCCAGGTTTTTTAGCCCCTTATCGAGGGTTCGGAGAAAGGCCAGCTCTTCTTCCTGAATCACTTTGGCAATAAACGCTTGCTGTTCCGCGATTTCAGGATAAAATTCACCAAACTTCTCTGCCAAAACAGCCACAAGCTGGTATAGAAACGGAGTTTTCAGGTCCAGAAAGGTGTACCCGTACCGAACGGCCCTACGAAGTATTCTTCGGATAACGTACCCTGCTTTATTATTGGAGGGCAGTTGTCCATCGGCTATGGTGAAGGATATCGCCCGGATATGATCCACAATCACCCGGAATGCAATGTCTGTTTTTTCAGATTGCCCGTATTGGTAACCGGAAATGGCTGCTATCTTTTCTATAAAGGGTACAAACAGATCCGTATCGTAATTGGATGCCTTCTGCTGAATAACCCGTACCAAACGTTCCAGTCCCATTCCGGTATCCACATGTTGCGAAGGAAGTGCTTTCAGATGCCCGTCCGAAAACCGGTTATATTGGATAAAAACCAGGTTCCATATTTCAATTACCTGGGGATGATCTGCATTGACCAGCTCTTCTCCAGGAGTCCGATCGATCTCCTCCTGAGGCCGCATGTCAATGTGTATCTCTGAGCAGGGACCACAGGGGCCGGTTTCTCCCATTTCCCAAAAATTATCCTTTTTGGAACCAAACAGGATCTTATCCCGGTCGATCCATTCCTCCCAGTAGGCAAAGGCTTCCTTATCCTCTTCTAACCCGTCTTCCCGGTCCCCGCCGAATACAGTCACATACATACGGTCTACGGGCAGCTTGTACACCTCCGTGAGCAACTCCCAGGCCCAGGCGATGGCTTCTTGCTTAAAATAATCGCCAAAAGACCAGTTTCCCATCATCTCAAACATGGTATGATGATAGGTATCCACCCCGACTTCCTCCAAATCATTGTGTTTTCCAGAAACCCTAAGGCACTTTTGACTGTTAGTTACTCGAAAATGCGTCGGAATTTCATTTCCAAGGAAAAAATCCTTAAATTGATTCATTCCTGCGTTGGTAAACATTAACGAAGGATCATTCTTCACTACGATTGGTGCAGAAGAAACAAATTGATGCTTTTTTGATTGAAAAAATTCAATGAATTGGCTTCTGATTTGTTTTGAATTCATATTTAGTTAGCTTAGAATGAATTACTTGGAAATTATAAAGTTTTTGGATTATCTTTGTACCCAAACACCCAAATAAGTGATTTTCTGGTAGTAATGAAATTAACCGATTTTTTTTTCGGATTACAAAATTAGCAGTTTTAACGTACTATTTGTTAAATGAGTAGAATAAAATATTATTACGATCCCAAAACCTGCAAGTACGAACGGTATGTCAGGAGCAAGTGGGATGTAACCCTAAACCTATTGGGTTTTTTGTCCCTATCTTCCATGTTGGCAGTCGGGATATTGTTGGTCTTCCATTATTATTTTGACAGCCCCAAAGAATTAATGCTGAAAAAAGAAAACCGGGAGTTGAAACTTTATTACGAGCTTCTAGAACAGGAAGTCGGGCAACTAAATACGATGATGGCTGACCTGCAGGAGCGTGATGATAACCTATACCGGGTTATTTTCGAATCGGAACCGATACCCACTTCCGTCAGGAAAGCAGGGTTTGGGGGTTCAGACCGGTTTCGGGAAATCAAAGAGAAGGGATTGAACCAGGAAAAAATGATCGTTTCCGTTTCCAATAAGGTAGAAACACTTAAAAGACAGCTCTTTATCCAGTGGGAATCTTACGATGAACTATCTGAAACGGCGATGAACAAGGAAGAGTATTGGGCTTCTATTCCTGCCATACAGCCCATACATAACGAAGAGTTAAATCGGCTGGCTTCCCGGATATGGTGTTCGCCTGCACCCCATTTTGAAGGTTAGGAAAATGCATACCGGCGTGGATTTCTCCGCACCCAAGGGCACGCCTATCTACTCCACCGGTGATGGGGTCGTGGAACGGGTTCGTACCGAATTTGGAGGTTATGGCAAATCCATTATCATTGATCATGGTTTCGGATTTAAAACCCGATACGCACATATGAACGATTTTGATGTCAGGGTGGGAGATAAAATTAAAAGAGGTGACAAAATTGGTTCGGTAGGTAATACAGGGTCTTCTACCGCACCACACGTTCACTATGAAGTAATCAAAGATGACAAGTACGTAAATCCGGTAAATTACTTCTTTAAAGATCTGGAACCCTCTGAATTTGACAAAATACTGGAATTGGCTTCCAGAGAAAACCAGTCCCTGTCCTAAAATAAAGAAGCTTATCAAGGCCAGAAACATTTCCAATATGACCGGATATGTTTCTGGTTTTTTATTTTTACCGGCCAACCACCATGGAAAATAGTTACCGGTAAACCTATGTTGTTTGCCGATTAAATTGTATATTTTTGGTGAAAAACTACCTGCAAATTGCCTTACAGAGAAAAAGAAATAGAGAAAAAATACTTTTCTATAGGAGAAGTGGCCGATAAATTTAAGGTGGCTACTTCCCTAATCCGCTATTGGGAAGGTGAATTCGACATCATCAAACCCAAAAAAGATAAGAAAGGAAACCGTAGGTTTACCAAAGATGACATTGAAAAACTTCAGCTCATCTATCACCTGGTAAAAGAAAAGGGCTACACGCTAACCGGTGCTCAGGAAATCATCAAAAAAGACCTGCACAAGATACAGGACACTGCGTCGATGATCCATAGGCTACACGAAATCAGAAGTTTTTTGATTGAAATCAGGGAAAATCTGGATGAGCAGCGGACAGAGCAGTAAGGTTTTGCATACGGTGGCACTAAGTCTGGTTCCCAAACTAGGCCCCAGCATTTTCAAGACCATCATCAGCTATTGCGGATCGGCTGAAAATTTTTTCACGCTTCCACAGGGGAAGGTGGCCAAAATTCCGGGTATTGGACCGAAGCTACTTGCCCACCGAAAATCCAAAGACACTTATCTGAGTGAAGCAGCCTCCTTACTTGAGGTGGCGGCCAAAAAGAACATTCAGGTACACTGTTACCCGGATAGTACCTTTCCGGACCGGCTACGAGGTATCCCGGATGCCCCTCCCATTCTCTTTACCAAAGGCAACCTGAATCTTAATCCCGACCGGACAGTAGGTATCGTGGGAACCCGCAATGCAAGCAGGTATGGCAAAAATATCACCCAAAAAATCACCGAGGACCTGGCCCGTTTCCAACCTACCATCATCAGCGGGCTGGCCTACGGGATCGATGTGGAGGCCCATCGGGCTGCCCTATCTCTAAATTTACCCACCATCGGCATCATGGGATCCGATCTGGAAACCATCTATCCAGCTGCCCACACCGGCACTGCCACGCAAATGATGGAAAACGGTGGCTTGTTATCCGAGTTTAAAATCGGATCCAAACTGAACCCCATGAATTTCCCTCAACGAAACCGGATCATAGCAGGGCTTTCGGATGCGCTAATTGTGGTGGAAGCCGCAAAAAAAGGGGGCGCCCTCATAACGGCCGAAATTGCCTACAGCTATAATCGGGAGGTTTTCGCCGTGCCGGGTAATTTACAGTCGAAATACAGTGAAGGGTGCAATAATCTGATTCGCAGTATGAAAGCCGGAATTTACATGGGGGTAAAGGAAATCGAAGAGGCACTTTCCTGGGACAAGGAGTACGGAGAGAATGGTCCTACAGCGACGCTACCGGATACATCCAATTTGGATTCCATTGAGATCAAGGTGCTGGAGCGGCTATTTGAAAAAAATGAGGCAGAGATCGATTGGCTGAGCCGGGACATGGGGATTCCGATCGCCGAACTTGCGATCAAACTCTTAAATCTGGAATTCCTGGGATTTGTAAAGGCGATCCCTGGAAAAAAATACCAGTGGACCCATAAACCATAAGAAATTCCAAGCCCCTCGCGTAAATGCCTTAAAATGTTTACCTTAGCAAACAACTACAAAAACCACGATCCCATGAAAAATTGCAACTACTTCCTGATTATCCTTATTTTGTTTGCGTTGTCCTGCACGCCCAAAACGGAAGATTCCGATTCCATTACCATGAAAATAGCCAAAGCATATGGTTATGAGCAGTTGGATGACGTAAGTTCAATCGCCTATACCTGGAACGTTCGCAGAGACAGTGTGAATGTATTGGTGAGGGACTGGAAATGGAACATGGAAAAAGGCGAAGTGCAATACCGGGGGCCGGATACCACCGCTAGTTATCTCATTGCAGACAAGACGGCTCAAGTCGAAGGAGTGGACCAGAAATTCATAAATGATAAATATTGGCTGCTCTTTCCATTTCAGTTGGCCTGGGATGATGGATACGAGGCGGAAGTGATCGAAAATCAATCCTCTCCCATCCATGGAGAAACGACTACCAAGGTGATCATCCGCTACAATAATACCGATGGGTACACCCCCGGAGATGCCTACGATCTGTATGTGGACGAGGAGTACATGATCAAAGAATGGGTCTTTCGCAGGGGGGATGGTCCGGATGGCAGGGCTTTTACCTGGGAGAATGTACAGGAATTCGACGGCATAAAAATTGCCCTGGACCACCGGTTAGAAAGCGGAGATAAGATCATTTGGTTTACAAACGTAGAAGTGGCAAAAGAATAACGCTATCCTTTTCAAAAGGAACACTAGCCTCCCGATAAGTCCGCCATAAGGCGATGCCTGGGTGAATATTATTTGACTACTACTTGTAAACAAAGCATGGATTTCAAGCCTGACGCAAGCGATACACCCAGGTTTGAAAATTTGCCATTTTCACAGTGCAAAATCAAAAAGACTGCATAAAAAAAGCAAACCCGAAATGAAAGGGTTACCTGTCAAAGGTAGCTTTTTTATACGTAGTTGCTCAACATCACCGGCATGACGAGCATAAGGATATCCTCGTTTTCACTCATGTCAGAGGGCAATATCAACCCGGCCCTGTTGGGGGCACTGAATTTTAAGGTTACTTCCTTGGCGGTAATGTTATTTAACATTTCCACGAGGAATTTGGCGTTGAATCCTATCTCAATGTCCTCTCCTTCGTGTTCGCAGGAAAGGCGTTCGTTCGCTTCGTTCGAAAAGTCCAGATCTTCAGCAGAAATCTGAAGTTCGCTACCCGTAAGTTTCAATCGCACCTGATGCGTGGTTTTATTCGCATAAATGGCAATCCTTCGCAGAGAACCTAAAAATTCCTGCCGATTGATCACCATGTCGTTTTCATTGTCGGTGGGGATGACGTTTTCGTAATCCGGAAAACGTTCATCAATCAACCGACAAATCATTTTGATATTATTGAATTTGAAGTAGGCATTGCTGCTATTAAATTCCACTGTCACCGGTACGTTATCCGAAGGAAGTGTTGATTTTAACAGGTTCAACGCCTTTCTCGGTACGATAATATTAGCGGCCTCCGGTGAGGCGATATCTACCCTCCGGTAACGAATAAGCCGGTGTCCGTCCGTGGCCACGAAGGTGGTATTGGTATCGCTAAGATTGACATAGACGCCCGTCATGGCCGGTCGGAGCTCATCGTTGCTGGTGGCAAAAATGGTATTGGCAATGGCACTGCTCAGTACCTCGGTGGACATTTCCACGGAAGTGGCATTGGTCACTCCGGGTATTCGTGGGAAATCGGTGGCATTTTCCCCAGCCAGCTTGTAGCGGCCATTGTCGGAACTGATCTCTATACTATAGGTTTCTTTGTCAATGCTAAAGGTAACCGGCTGTTCAGGCAGGTTTTTTAGCGTTTCGATAAGAATTTTAGCAGGAACGGCAATATTTCCATCTTCCTTGGCCTCCACATCTATTTCTGTCATCATTGAAGTTTGCAGGTCGGAAGCCGTCACCGTCAGTTTACTGTCCTTGATTTCAAAAAGAAAGTTTTCCAAAATCGGTACCACCGGGTTGGTGGTTACTACCCCGTTTATGGAAGACAGCTGCTTCAAAAGGGATGAAGAAGAAACAATAAATTTCATAGGTGTATTTTTTTTATTACGTCGGTCAATTGATGCGCCTGGCCCAAATTGAGGGTCTGGCTACGGTAAAAAGATGATTTCTGATTTCCAAACCGTTGCGTAAGGGCAATGGTTGACTCCCCAGATGCATCCGATGGATTTAACAGGGTAAAGTTATAAATAAAATTACAAATGCCCTCATTGGGATTTGATTAGATGAAATAAAAATACCCCGAAATTTGCCGACCTTACTTTTAAACATGCTTCCTTTCGTATTTTCTTTTCTTAAAAAAATACTGCACCCAGCCGATTAGCAGTACCAGCAGCACAGGGAAGGCAATGTTTATGACCTGCCAAACGCTTTTTTGCCGGTTTACTTTTACTTTATTCAGCGGCCTGATTTGGAATTGCTTTCGTTTGGTAGCCATGATACCCTCGGGGTCCACCAGGAAATTCACTGCATTCTGCAAAAACTCCCTGTTTGCCGTTTGGTTTTCAGCAAATGGACTCATGCCAAGCGGCAGGGGTTCTTTTTCGCTGGGGTCCACCCAACTTTTCACCAAATCTGCATCCCCAGCCACCAGAACGCGCCCGGCGTTCCCTTCGGGAATAAAACTGCTGGCATCAAACTCATCGGGTACAAACCTGTTTTTAAAATACGAAGTAAAATTGCCTTCCAACAGGTATACCAGCGGTAGGTTTCCGGAAGTAAAGGATTCCACTTCCGGTTCTCCCGCCATGTCCTCAAAAGCAACCCGCACCGGAGCGCTCAATTTTTTACTAAAATTACTACTAAAAATAAGGGGAGTTTTGGTAACCCCTTCCGCCTTTACCGTATCCATGGTACTGACAAAGCGGAATTGAACTTGATCTAAACCCTTGGTAATGGGGTGGTTGGCCATCTTACCTGCCTGCACATAAAAAGGCCAGGGCAAAGGAACCAGCTGCGACTGATTCCCAAAATCTCCTGAAACCACCGGATGATATCCAAAAGTCAAATCCTGTATCAAATCCCGGTTGATTCGGATTCCATACCGGAAAAGCAAGCCATCCAATCCGGTGTCGAAGGGCATCGCTACCGTCCCCTCTCCCGCCGCCTCTTCCAGGTTCACCGCCATTTGATCCACAAAAAATACCAGGTTTCCACCATGCATAAGATACTGGTCCAGCAGGTATTGTTCCCGTTCTTCGTAGGCTTCCTGAGGACCCGCCACCAGCAATGTCTCAAAAGTAAGCAGATCGGCCACCTCTTCTGCCTGATCAAAGGGAACCTTATAAACTTCATAATCCTCATTCAAGGCTTCTACCATACCGAATCCATTGTCCTCTGCCATTTCACCTTGCCCGATGATGATGCCCACTGCCTTTTTATTTTTCGTATAAAGCCGCTGAAGAGCCTGACTGATTTCGAATTCCAGGTTTTCGATGGAAAGGTTCAGTATTTCATCGGGCCGCATCCCCATCTCGCCTTTAAGCAGCAAAACGCCCAATTCATAGTCCTGGCTTCTAAGGACTATCCCTGGAAAAATCATGCGTGAGGTTTGCGCCCCATTTTGGGTACTATATAAGTTAGTCGGGTTGATACCGTAAGCGGCCAGATCAAGGATGAAGGCTTCCCTGGATTCACTATCCATTTTTAAGGGATCCTGGTAACGGATGGTGATTTCTTCGTTACTGTAATTTTGAAAAGTGGTTAGCGTTTCCTCAATTCCCTTCTGAAATCGTTTCATTCCTGCCGGCAAATCTCCATCCAATAAAATTTCAACTTCCAGGGGCCCGTCCATATTGGCCAAAACGTCTCTGGTAGCGTCGGACAGGGAATAGCGGCCTTCTTCGGTCAGGTCCATCCGAAACTGCCACCAAGACCCCAATCCCCATAACCCTAGCCATAGGAGTATCAGGAATAGGATGCCGAGTACAATGGGTCGCTGCTTTCTATCCATTTCGCTCTATCAAAATCCAGGTGAAAATCAACCAGGTAAGGATCATCCCCAGAAAGTAAAAGACGTTTTCTGAAACGATCACCCCCCTACCCATTTGTTCAAAGTGAAAACTGATGCCCAATTCTTCCAGAAACAATCCCCATTCCCCGGAGGATAAGGCCGCCAGTGCCCCCAGCCCCCCGTACAATAGGAAGCATAAAAACACCGCTATTACAAAGGCCATTATTTGGTTCGAAGTAAGGGAGGAACTAAAAAGCCCAATGGCCGCAAATAAGGCTCCCACAAAAAGCAACCCAATATAGGAACCAAAAAAACCGGCACTATCGATATTTCCAACGGGATCACCCAGCTGAACGATACTAAAATAATAAATCAGTGTGGGTAACAGCGCAAAGAGGATCAACAATAAAGCGGCCAGGTACTTGGCCAAAATGATTTGGTGGCTTTTAAGCGGGGAGGTTTTAAGGAGTACCCAGGTACCTGATTTTTTCTCTTCTGCGACCATACCCATGGTAATGGCCGGTATCAGAAAAATAAACACGAAAGGGGTGTAGGTAAACAGGCTGTCCAAATCAGCATAGCCATATTCCAGCACACTGGTGCCTGGAAAAACCCAAACAATCAATCCCAGCGCTATTAAAAAAATACTGGTAATCAGGTAAGCAGAGAGGTTGCTGAAAAAGCCGTTTATTTCCTTATATAACAAACTAACCATCTTGCTAATTTTGTGTGAGCCTGTAGAAAATAGATTCCAGGTTATTTTCCTGCTGCCGGATACTGATCAGGTTGAGGCCTTTTTCCTGCACCAGGCCCATCAATTCCAAGCGTAATTGTTTCGGATTCCCACTGGAAAAGACATAGGTAGTAGGGTTAGGCTGGGAATATGCTGAATAGTCCATGCCTTTGATCCAGTCCGGGACCAATGGCGCTTCCGTTTCAAACAGCAGTTCCCCCTCTCCCTGCCCGGATTTCAAGTGCTGCAACAGGTCCTGGGCTACGATATTCCCCTTGTGGATAATTACCACTTTGTCGCAGAGGGCTTCTACCTCCTGCATGATGTGGGTACTTAAAATAAGGGTCTTGTTTTGGCTGATGGTTCGGATCAGTTGCCTGATTTCTGCCAGTTGATTTGGATCCAGGCCTGAGGTGGGTTCATCCAGAACGATAATTTCCGGATCGTGCACCAGGCTTTTTGCCAGGCCTACCCGTTGTTTATAGCCTTTGGATAACAAGCCTATTTTCTTCTTCCTTTCAGCCATCAAGCCACATTGGTCCATAACCATTTGCACTCGGTTTTTCAGCACCTTAGTATGCATTTGATAAAGCCCCCCGACAAACGTCAGAAATTCTGAAATGTACATTTCCGGATACAGCGGATTATGCTCCGGCAAATAGCCAATCAACTTGCTGATGACCTTGGGATGCCTGCTTACCGAAATTCCATTCACCAACACATCCCCCTCATCCGCAGGGAGGTACCCTGTCAAAATCTTCATGGTGGTGGATTTACCAGCACCATTAGGTCCTAAAAAACCAAGCACCTGACCTGGTTTAGCCTGAAAACTAACCCCATTGAGTACTTGCTGAGAACCGAATGTTTTGGATAACTGATGTATTTCTATGGACATGAAAACCAGCTTATATTAATTCGGGGTCAATCCCTAAACGACAAAGAAATACGATCTAGTGCCTGAAAGGTGATTTTCCCCCGTCCCAAACCAAGTGTCAGGACAGGGGGAGTAAACCATTGAATTGCCTGCCTTCTTCCCCAAAAGCCCTGTTATCCATAAATTTGAAATCAATCAAGTTGGAATGGCGCTGGGTCCGGGTAGAATGACAGGCTACTTAGTGGCGAATTATTAAGGTTCCAGGGCTTTTACACCAGGAAGGGTCTTTCCTTCCATCAATTCCAGCAGCGCACCTCCACCCGTAGAAACGAAAGAAACGTCATCCCCATAGCCAAATTTATTGACCGCAGCGGCAGAATCGCCTCCTCCTATCAGGGTAAACGCTCCCTTTTTGGTGGCGGCGACTATGGATTCGGCAATGGCTTTGGTGCCGTTTTCAAAACTGCTCATCTCAAAAACACCCATGGGTCCGTTCCATAGCACCGTTTTCGAGGCCATGATCACTTCAGAGAATTTTTTCCGGCTTTCAGGTCCAATGTCCAATCCCATCCAACCATCTGGAATTTGTCCTCTTTGCGCGGTGCCTTGTTCGGCATCATTGGCAAAAGCCTTGGAAGTGACCGCATCTTCCGGTAAAATCAGGTTAACATTTTGCTTTTTGGCCTTTTCTACCAATTGAAGGGCTAGTTCCATTTTATCCGCTTCCAAAAGGGAATCCCCAATCGAGCCTCCCTGCGCTTTGGCAAACGTATAGGACATGCCCCCGCCAATGATCAGATTATCTACCTTATCTAATAATTTATCGATCAGCAATATTTTATCGGAAATTTTGGCTCCTCCCATGATGGCTGTAAAGGGCCTTTCCGGAGCACCTAATACCTTATCTGCATTTTTTAACTCCGCCTGCATCAGGTATCCTGCCACTTTATCATTGAAAAATTCGGCCACAATGGCGGTGGAAGCGTGCGCTCTGTGAGCAGTACCAAAAGCGTCGTTTACGTAAATATCTCCCAGAGATGCCAATTTTTTAGCAAATTCCCTATCTCCCTTTTCCTCTTCTTTATGGAACCTTAGGTTTTCAAGTAGCAACACGTCGCCCGGGTTTAGGCTGGTCGCTAATTGGCTGGCTTCATTTCCGATACAGTCTTTTGCGAATTTGACAGACACCTCCAGTTCTTTATTCAACTCGGTGATCAGATGCCTCAGGGAGAATTTATCCTCCGGACCGGACTTAGGCCGACCCAAATGGGACATGAGGATCACTGCGCCTCCCCCTTCTAAAATCTTTTTGATCGTAGGTAATGCGTATACAATCCGGGTATTATCCGTAATGTTATGTTGATCGTCCAGGGGCACATTAAAATCCACTCTTACCAGGGCTTTCTTCCCTTTAAAATCAACATTATCGACAGTCTTGATTCTATTGTTCATACGTTGTAGGTTTAAAATTTTATCAAAAATAAGGATTTTATTTGGCAGCTGCCCGCCTCAAGCGGTCATTTATGGCCTTTCCCAGATGAATTTCCGGCAATTCCTGCGCTAATATCACTGCTGCCTCACTATCATCCAATAGCCTCATGGAGGAAAACAGGTTTCTCGCCGCCTCATCGTAGTTTCCTTCCTTGCTCAACGCCAGTTGCAAGGAATCCGGTACTTCCGCAAAGGTTCTGGTAAACGATAAGACCGCAAAAACGGTACCCTTTCTACCAAAGTTTTCCATCAATTCATCCAAATCACCCAAATAGACCGGTTTTTTAGGGGCATAGTGGCTTTTGAGCATCCCGGGAGATTTTGGATTACTGCTGGACTGAGGGAGAATCAGCACTTTCCCCACCGTTTCCTCAATATCCGCAACGGAAATCCCGCCTAGCCTGTACACGATTACCTGTCCTTGCTCCATGCCAACAATGGTGCTTTCCAGGCCTACTTCACAATCCCCTCCATCCAAAATATACCTTATTTTATCCCCTAGCTGGTCCTGAACGTGGCTCGCCCGGGTAGGGCTGATGTATCCAAAAGGATTGGCACTTGGAGCCGCCAGCGGAAAGGTAAGCGATTGCAATAGTTTCCTGGTAAGCGGATGCCTGGGAACACGAACCCCAACGGTATCCAGGCCACTGGTAACCAAATCGGGAATCAGGTCTTTTTTAGGCAACAAGAGCGTAAGGGGCCCCGGCCAAAAACGGCTGGCAAGGGCCGCCAGTTCTTCCGGGACATCCTGCACGTAGTCCATTAATTGACTTTTTTCAGCCAGATGGATTATCAGAGGATCAAATTCCGGTCTTTCTTTGGTCTTAAATATTTTTAGAACGGCATTTTCATCCAGGGCATTACCTGCCAAGCCATACACCGTTTCTGTGGGTATGGCCACAAGCTCTCCATCCGTAAGAAATTTGGCTGCTTTGGCTATGTTTTTTCCGATTTCCGCCATTATTCCTCACAGAATTCGTCTATCCATTCTTTTGCCTGCGTATACCCTAAGGAAAGCGCCATTTTCAATTGGGAACAGCCTTCCTCCTTGTTTCCCAGGGCACTCATCTGGGTAACACCCAGCAGGTAGTAAGCCGAACCATTCCGCTGATCCAATCGTACCACCTCATTGAGCGTCGCAATGGCCGTCAAAGGATCATTGTTTCCCAATTGGGCCTTCGCCTTGTTGAAAAGGACGGTGGGTTGCTCTGGATTAGCCCGCAAGGCCATGTCAAAATCGATCAGCGCATCCTCGTACATTTCCAGCCCCAATAATGCCAGCCCCCGGTTGTAATAAACATCCGATTGATTAATGTCCAGCCCATTGGCACGGTTATAGTCGAGGAGTGCTTCCCTAAAGGATTCTTTTTCCATCCAGGCATTGCCTCTGTTAAAAAAAGGTTTGTAATTAAGGGAGTCGGTTTCTATGGATTGGCTAAAAGAGTCAATGGCATCATCCCATTGCCCCAGCTCAAAAAAAGCCACTCCTCTGGCATTCCAGGCAGCAGCGTGCGTACTATCTTTGGCAACCAGCCGGTCAAAATAGCCGATTGACTCCTCGTAATTTTCCCCTTCCAGGGCCGTTACCCCAGCCTCAAACAGCTCTTCTACCGAAGGCTGACAGGAAACCAGTAAAAAAAGCAATGCCAGGGATTTGAACAGGTTGTTATTCATCTCAAAATTTTTGGCAAAGATAAGGATTCCCAGGGGCACAACCCGAAAATTTGAACAATAAAACCAGAACTACCGAACCTCTGCTTATAAAAGTATTTCAGAACGGCTGGTTTTTTCCAACATCCGAAGGATAGAGACATTGTTTCCGACCAACTCGGAAGTCATGTCAAAGCCAACCCAGGCAAGGTCCTTACTTTCCGGACTTATGATCAAGGGCTCGTCCATTTCAGCCTCGATCAAAAATCGGACATCGTAATGAAAGTGCTGCGCATCGGTAGCATTGGCCGGTATCAGATGCCGGTCCAGGTCGAATATAAACCGGTCCACCAGCCTCAGGGAAGTCAAGCCACTTTCTTCACGGGCCTCATTCATAGCCACCTCCAGCAGGTTTTGGTTGCCGTCCGCATGGCCTCCCAGTTGCAGCCACTTCTGTAATTTCCGGTGCAGGGTCAATAAGGTATGCGTTCGCCTTCGATTTACGATCCAGGCGGATGCGGTAAAATGTCCCTCCTTGCGTTCCCGACTAAAAGCCATCGGGTCGTCCAGGAGTGCCAAAAAATCGGGAATCATTGCTTTTTCCTCTTCGAAAGGTGTCCTGTAGTTGGCTATAAATTCTCTTAGTAATCTGTTGTCCATAGTTAGTCCTGGTTAAATAGCTGGTCCATAAATCGGTCAAAAGGTGCCGCTTCGTGGTATAAGCTGTCGGCATATACCGTAGCCAACACCTTGAGGTAGCTGGGGCGGTTGTTGATAAAGATTTTTTCTATACTTACGTTGCCAAACAACTGATCAATTTTACTGTTCAGGTCCCCTGCTGATAAGGGTGGCTTAAAATAATATTTTTCGGTCACCTTGACCTGTTCGTTTGATTCCTCGATTTTTCTATCCAGGCTTACTTTTCGATACCCCAATTCCGGCATTCCCAGCCCCCAACCAATAAACAAGTTGCCGAAGTCAGACGGGGTCAAAGGCTCCTGAAAACTTACCGCAAAACCATTCGCGTAGGGAGAATGCAACACATGCACTTCCGGTTGCTTATTTACTCCGGCAATTTTCAGGTGGTAATTATCGTATATCGTTTTCATCAGCCCCCGGCCTTCTTCGGAGTCCATCCAGGAAGCCACCTGCGCTTCTTCTTTCCCGGAAAAGTTGAAATTCTCTTTGATGGATACTTTACTATCTTTCCTTGGAAACAATCCGCCTAACAAATCATCAATGAATTTCATTTAAGCCTGATTTTACCGTTTTCTCCTGTGAAAATTAACCCCTCATCTTCCATATATCGAATGACTTCCACCGTACCGTCATCCGGACGCTCCCCCGCAAGGTCTACTAAATCCTCTAAAGAAAACGCTTGCCCGGCTGCTAAAGTTTTGAGTATTTTACTTTCCACTCGTTTATGATAGCTCGCCCGATCACTTTCCTTCTTATTTTGGACACAGGTATCACAAATACCACAGGTATATTCATTCTTTTCCCCAAAATAATCTAAAATAAGCGATGTCCTGCAATTTCTCATATTTTTCGCATAAGCCACCATCTGTGCGGCCTTTTCTTTCGCCTGGTTCCTCCTTTGATTGATCCGCTTTTTGTCCAGTGGAAGCGTACCGGCATCTTTTCTGGGAGTCATAAAGGTTACCTGGGGCTGATCTTTTTTGGGAGTGTAGGCTACCAAACCAAGTTCGTCCATCCAATGCAGCATTTTCACAATCTCCTTTTCCGGAATGTTTAGAAGCTGGCTGAGTTTATTCTCCCGAATACGGATGTAGTTGACAAAAAGCTCCCCACCATGTAATCTAAGCAACAGCTTAATCAACGGGTCTATTCGGGCATAGGCAATTTGTGCTTCGTAAATTTTGGTCTGAGATACCAGAAAATGAAGGGACGAAGGGACGAAAACACTTTCTGAGAATAATAGAAAGGACTCTTCCTGAAGTACCTTAATGGCATTATAGGCCATCTTTACATCCAGGGAATAGGTATTGGCAAAATTGGCAAAATCGAAATCAAAACTGCTCATCTCGGCACTTCCCACCGCCAGCCGGTAATAATTGGCCAGGCATTGGTACACCCGCTTGATTTGATCCTCAGGAGGATAGGCCTTCTCTGCCATTTCGATTAGCCCCAGACAATCCTGCTCACGAACCATCAACACGGCAAAGGCCTTGATTCCATCCCTACCGCCTCTCCCGGCCTCCTGGTAATAGTTTTCGAGGTTTTCCGGTAGGTCCAGGTGCAACACCAATCGTACGTCCGGTTTGTCGATCCCCATGCCAAAAGCATTGGTCGCCACCATCACCCGGACGTTGCCCTGTATCCAATCCATTTGCCGCTGATTCCGGTCTTTTTGCTCCAGACCCGCGTGGTAGAAAGTAGCCGAAATGCCCAACTGAATCAGGTGCTGTGCGGTCTCCTTCGTACCTTTCCGGCTTCTCAGGTAGATAATGGCACTGCCCGGTACTTTCTGAAGAATCTCCACCGCCTTTTCGATCTTATTTTCCGCCCAACGAACCGCATAAGACAAATTGGGCCGGGCAAAAGACTGTACGAAAACAGCCGCGGGCTTCATCTCGAGTTTTTCGATAATGTCCTCTCGCACCGTTAAGGTCGCCGAAGCCGTCAGGGCCAGCACGGGCACTTCCGGTACCCATTCCCGGATTTTTACAATCTCCAGATAGGCCGGACGGAAATCATAGCCCCACTGAGAAATACAATGGGCTTCGTCCACTGCCAGCAGGTTCACATTCATTTTTTTAAACCGTTCCAGAAATAGCTCGGTTTTCAATCGCTCGGGAGATACGTACAAAAATTTATAATCTCCATAGACGCAATTGTCCAAAAGGGTGTCTATCTCCCGCTTTTGCATGCCCGAGTGAATGGCCAGGGCCTTTATCCCCCGCTTCTTCAGCTGGTCCACCTGGTCTTTCATCAAAGCGATCAAAGGACTTACTACCAGGCAAATGCCAGGTTTCATCAAGGCCGGAACCTGAAAACAAATCGACTTTCCTCCCCCAGTCGGCATCAACGCCAGGGTATCGGTGCCTTGTGCAGCCGACAATACAATTTCTTCCTGCAAGGGGCGGAAATCAAGGTATCCGAAGTACTGTTTTAAGGTGGCAAGGGCCGCTGTTTTTAATTCATCCATTCCGAACTGCTACGATATTCTTCCTACCGAAAGGCTATTTTTACACAAAGTAAACTGCCTTCCGGCCAATCACAAGGAAGTGAGCTGATTGTTAAACGTTATTTTTAACGCAGCTTTGGGAGGGCTGGGCGCATTGGCAGCAGGCCGGTACTCCCGCCACTTCCCTGCTGACCAGAAATGCATGGTCAGGGCTTCATCCGGCCTTGGCCTGAAAGTCCCTTTTTCCAATTGCAAGACCCTGCCACCAGGAAGATCCAACCGGATAAACTGCTCTTCGTTACGGATCAGCAGTTTCCGTACATTTGTTCCAGCTTGTTTGATTCGGTGAGGGAGCACCTGATAGCGAAAGTCTTGCGGATCTACTTCCACCATCGCTTCAAATACCTGCGCTCCGTAAACGTAGTCAATGGCCAGCCCCTGTTCAACCTGGTAAACCAGCAAGTAATGCTGCCTGGCTTTCTCCCAGGATTCAAAAATCCGGTAAACGCCCAGCAATACCAGCACCGAAACCACCCATAACACCTGCCGCTTCCTTTTTTGAAGGAGCAATTGGTAGATACAGAATAAAAGGAACCATATTAAGATCATCTCCGGAAGGCGAAAATAGAGAAATTCAAGTTTAGCGAAGGGCAATTTCTGAAAACCAAAAATCCCTTCATTCAATAGCCCTATCGCCTTGTTGACCAAACTTCCTAAGAAGGAAGCCGGTACCGACCAGTAAGACAGCAATAAAAAAGGCAATCCCAGGGACATAATGATAAAAGCACCCGGTATGGCCAGCAAATTGGACAAGAAAAAATAGGTAGGGAAAACGTGAAAATAGTGGATGGCCAATGGAAACGTGGCCAACTGCGCTGCCAATCCCACACTGCTTATGTCCCATAGGTACCGCAGCCAGCGGCTATCGGGATTCCATAGGGAAGCAATCAGCGGTTGAAAAAGCAGGATACCCAATAGGGCCGTATAACTCAACTGAAACCCGACCGCATACACTAAAAAAGGATCGTAAACCAACAATACCATGGCAGATAACGCCAGGGGGTTAAAAATCGAAGGGTTTCTGGATTTCATTTGGGCGATGGAGATAAAGGTAAACATGGTGGCTGCCCGGAGGACCGAGGGAGAAAAACCGGTAATAGCCGCATACAACCAAATCAGTAGCACCACCAGGCTCAGATAAAGTACCCGTTGAATCTTTTTGGCCTTTTGGGGTTTGAAAAACAAAAAGAAAAACCCGTAAATAATGCCGACATGCAATCCGGAAACCGCCAGAATATGCATGGCCCCAGCGGTGGCATAGGCCTCGCCGATTTCCTCGTCCAGGTCTTTTTTTTGCCCCAGCAGTAAGGCTTTGGCAATCTGGGCCGAAGCATCGTCTTCCACATACTTCAATACCTTTCCCTCCAAATATTGCCGTAATGCTAATATTCCCGATTGCCAGGGAGGTAATTCCCCCAGATGTAGTAGTTTAAAATCAGCGGCTATGAAATCACTAAAATAAATACGCTTCTGAGCCATAAAGGAGGCGTAATCAAAGGCTTCCGGATTTTTAGAGGAGGGGATTCGTTCCGGCCTTCCGGCTATCAGCAATAGGGATCCCGGCATCAGTTGACTGGCTGATCGATGGTAAATCTGCACTTTTCCTTTAGCCGTTTGCCATCCTGATGGGGTGCGGACGGCATAGACCTCCACCAGGTTCGCGATGCTTTTAGGCTTTTGTTGATCCAGTTCTTTTACTTCAGCCAGGTATTCCGATATACCGGAAAAATGGACCAAATGATCCGGATCATGGTGCACATCACGAATAGAGGCAACAAACATCCCCATCACTACCAGATTGGAATAGGCGATGGTCGGAACAAGAAAATAAAGAGACTTCCTGGCTTTAGGAGTGTAGGTTCCTACCAAGCCAATATACAAAACCAAAAGAATACTCAATATGAGCAGCAGCCGACCGGGCGGCATGTGGTTGGAATAGGGATACAGCAATACCCCGATCACAAAAAAAATCGTGTACCTGACGAAAGGAAATTCACTGAACTTCATAAAAAAAGAAAAAATGGACTAAAATCTTTTCCTGTTTTTTACTTTTTCTTCCGCATTAATTTAAACGGAAGCCCATTATTTCAAACGAAGAAAGAAATTAGTGAATTTTTTCAAAAAGCCCAACGAATTTGTCTGAATTTCAACTAATTAAGGACGTTTCCTCCCTAAAACCGGAAGCCAATGCTAAAGCCGGCATTAAATTCTACCGGGTCAAAGCGATCACTAACCTCCTCATTAAATCCCCGGGCGATATTGACATAGGGGCCGAGGGCGAATTTTTCATTATGAACCCACTTGTATCCCGCACCAAAACCAATCATAAAACTATTCAAATCGGTCTCTTGTACCGTATTGTTTTCGCCAACTTCCGAAAACGTACCCCCTCTGTATTTCATAAAGGGATGCACATAAAATCCGGAAGGATCCGTGGCCGTCACAAAATAGTAATTGTAGGAAAGCATCAGGCTGGTCGCCTTAAAATCCTGTCCTTCCCCGCTGTCCGAAACGTATGAAAACCGGTCCATAAACATCACCTCCACTGCTATCGCCTGATTTTGATCCAGCAAACGCTCGTAGCCCAACTCCAGGGAGCCAATGACTATCGTATTGACAATGTTAATCTTGACCTCATTGGCAGGGGAGATGGGATCCATGGGACGCTGCGCATACGCTGAAGCTCCTAAAAACCCAAAAAAGATACTAAAAATCAGGAAATGTGGTAATTTTCTCATTTTTTATAAACAATTCATTAAACATAGTAAACTAAGTGGTTCTAACGTCCCTATCAATTGAAAGTTCCATTTGGTAGTGGTCAATACCACATTCTACAAACAGATCGCCGACTTTTTGGAAGCCAAATTTTTCGTATAACCCCATGGCGGTCAGCTGTCCGTGCAAATAGACGGTTTTGCCAGCACTTTCCGGATGGGATTGAATATCTGCCAGGACCGCCTTCACCAGTGCCTGTCCTACTCCTTTTCCCCGAAATGGCTTCAAAACGGCGAACCGTTCCAATTTGATGCCGTTTTCGGTAAACCGCCATCGCGCCGTACCCACTTCCTGCTGGCCCTGATAGGCTAAAAACTGAGCGGATTCGTTTTCAAAACCGTCGTATTCCTCATCCGGATCGACGCATTGTTCCTTGACGAAGACCTCTTCCCTGATTCTAAAGGCCTTTTTCAGGGTGATTTCATCCGTGATCTTATGTACTGAAAATTTCATCGCGGTTGTTTTACCTCCACTTCATTTTTTTCATAGGCTTCGATGATGGATTTTACCAGCCGGTGCCGTACCACATCCTTGCCGGAAAGGTGCACCACTCCGATCCCTTTTACGTCTTTCAGAATCCGGAGCGATTCTCTAAGCCCCGATTTCTGCTTGGACGGAAGATCTACCTGAGACTGATCTCCTGTTATGATCACTCTTGAGTTGGGCCCCATTCGGGTCAAAAACATCTTAATTTGCTCGCTGGTGGTATTCTGAGCTTCGTCAAGTAGGACAAAGGCATCGTGAAGCGTTCTTCCCCGCATGTAAGCCAGCGGGGCTATTTCGATCACCCTGTTTTCCTGATAAAACCGTAATTTCTCGGAAGGGACCATGTCTCCCAGGGCATCGTAAATGGGTCTGAGGTAGGGATCCAGTTTTTCCTGGAGATCTCCTGGCAAAAAGCCGAGGTTTTCACCTGCCTCCACCGCCGGGCGGGTAATGATGATCCGCTTTACTTCCCTGTTTTTAAGCGCTCTTACCGCCAAGGCCACCGCAATATAGGTTTTTCCGGTTCCGGCCGGTCCCAGCGCAAACACCAGGTCATTCGCATAGGAAGAGTCTACTAATTTTTTCTGGTTAGGGGATTTTGGCTTTACTACCAAGCCCTTGTTTCCATAAAGTATGATGTCATTTTTTGTTTCCGCCTGTCCCGGAGGGTTGCCTTCGAGGGCAATGTATTCCTTGACATTATCCGGAGTCACCTGGCCAAAACGACTGAAATGCTCCAAAAGCATGTTTAGAATCTCATTGATTTTAAGGATTTCGGGGGCTTGCCCTTTGATCCGTATTTCATTTCCCCGGGAAACAATCTTGCTTTGGGGAAAGGCAGCCGATATCTGCCTGATATTTTCATTTTCCGATCCCAGGAAATCCAGGAGGGAAATGTTTTCCAATGTGATGACTTTTTCTACCAATATACTGTCTTCTGTTTATCCTATTCAAAAAACTAATTTAAAATCCCTATTTTTGTTTATCTTATCATTAAAACAAAAGTACGAATTTTTAATTGACTTGCTTCTATGGCTTTGGTAACATTCATATCAGATTTTGGAAACGCTGACTACTACGTTCCGGTAGTAAAAGCGAAAATGTTATCCATAAACCCCCAATTATCCATTGTCGACATCAGTCATGATATCGCGCTTTACGATATTGCGCATGCGGCTTTCGTACTTCGTGCTAGCTATAACGAATTTCCGAAAGGTACTGTTCACCTGGTGGCCTTAAATTCCACCAGTGACATCACGGATGGCTACATCGGCATCAAACTAAACGAACATATTTTTGTGGGCCCGAACAATGGTGTCTTGAGCATGCTGGCGGATCATGACCCGGGAATAGTAGTCAAGTTCTCGGATATTCATATCCGTAACAGCAGCTTTCCCGCGAAAGACATCCTGGCACCCATTGCTGCCAAAGTTGCCAGCGGGGCGGCCATTCATGATTTTGGAGGGCCGCTTCAAAACATCAAAAAAATGATGAGCAGGCAATTTAAAGCCAGCAAAAAGCAAATCGTCGGCTATGTATTACGGGTAGATCATTATGGGAACCTGATCACCAACATCCCCAAGGATGTTTTTGACAAGCTAAATCCCGGCAAATTTGAAATTGCCTTTGGCCGGGAAACCCTGGAGACGATCCAGCAGAATTACGACGAGGTAGAGCCCGGTGATTGTTGGGCCTTTTTCAACAGTTTGGGTTTGTTGGAGATCGGCATTAATCATGGCCATGGGGCGGATTTATTGGGTTTGAAATACGACAGTGCCATTTACATTAATTTCGAGGTCTAAAGGGATGCTGTTCAGGGTCAGCCGGCGGTTTTCCGGGTGCTTGAAGATAAAAAAATAAGGATTAGAAGGCGGCAAAGTATTGTTTGAGAAAATTTCTTTGCCCATATTTGCATCCCGTTCAGAAAGGAACGGGATTAGTTTGAAATGCCTTGGTGGCGGAATTGGTAGACGCGTTGGTCTCAAACACCAATGAGGTAACACTCGTGCCGGTTCGACTCCGGCCCAAGGTACAATCTGAAGGCTCCTTCTTGGAAAGAAGGGGCCTTTTTTGATTTAAAATGCCGGAGGAGAAGTTTATCCCGATGCAGCGCAGCGGAATCGGGAACTCCGGCGTATAAATCATAAACTTTTTGGGTAGCAAGCTATTTTGAGTTACTGGATACGGCTTCAACAATAAGACTATGGGATTTAGTACAGGACCAACGGGTGCTTTGGCTTTTATTTGTGTCTTATGGATGAGATACAAATTCCATAGCGTCTCATGAAAACGAAAATATGAGACGCAAAAAAACACAATTAAGCTTCCAAGGATCTAAAATAAACGATCAAGTCCGGAATGCTGCAATAAGGATTTCGCTCAAAAAGAGGCATGTCCTGCTGCCTGAGGTTTATATGGATGGCCCTTTCAATGGCATCTTCAAGCTTATCCTTGAGAAGAGCATAGTGGTTAAGTTTGGTTTTATGATAGTTTTTCCAAAATTTTTTCAGATGCCGAACCACTTCCTCTCCTTTTTGGAATGCCCTACCGCAATCCTGGTAATTTATTCGGTTTCCTCTGGGACATCTTCCTGCATTTCGATTAAAAAATCCACATCGTTGATGATCGGGGTGGCTCCCAATTTACCAGAGGCATACCATTTGTCCAATGGATTCTCTGTACGCAGGCCCTTGATATCGGAACATACGTACAATTCCGTCGCCCCGAATTCATCTTTTTCGGTAAACCATAGCTGATCCCTTCTGAATTCTCCACTTGCTAGTTGCGTAATGTCGTGGGTGGCAAAGATCAATTGGGCGTTTTTTGGATTGGTAAGCGGATTATGGAAAAGGCCGATTAGATAGTTGGTAATAGATGGATGTAGGTTTTTCTCAAATTCATCCACTACCAGTACCCGGCCTGCTTCCAGAGAATCAAGGATAAGGCCTCCGATGACCAACAAACTTTTGGTCCCGGTAGATTCTTCCTCCACATCAAACAATTCCTTTCCCGTTATTTTATTGTTTTCAAATAGGGAATGTTCGGTGCGAATATCATATTTGAAATCATCTTTGATCTGCTTCTTAAGGTCTTCTGGCATGTGGTCAGGAAATTTGAAACTGTTTTCATCCACCTCTTTGGCCGAAACAGCCAAAATCCCTGTATCCAAGGCGCAAATCAACGCATTTAACTTTCGCGAAAAGTTTGCATTTCCCTCTTCCGCCAAGCGCCTGGCATACAATCTGGTCAAATTAGATTCTTGGTTTTCGCTGAGAAAGGGGAATACCATCATCCCCTCGCCGAAAAAGCGATAAGCAGGCTGTAAGGATTCGACATTGTTTTCTGCTGCCTTGGAAATAAACAACTGATTGGGCAACAGCAGTCGTTCAATGGTCTTTTTGGCTCCCCGATAGCCATCGCCAAATTTGATCTCCTTGCCCTGAATACGTTGATATAAGAGCGATTGCACCCCATTCGGGTAGAAATACATTTCCTCCCGGACGATACTTTTTTCGATAAATGCCAATTCCAATTCATATTTGACCTGATCTTTCCCGAAAAACACCATGCGAAATTCCACCGGACGTTCCTTAAACGCCCTATCCAGCAGGTGAGGTTCATAGGGAGGAATCGCTTGATCCGGTTTGAATCCTGCAGAACTCAACACCAAATATTCCAACGCTTTAAATGCCTTTAAGAAGGTGCTCTTGCCGGAAGCATTGGGCCCATACAGGACGGCTGTTTTCAGCAGCTTGGTTTTGGAAGGCCCCTCAAAATAATTGTTGGGCAATCCTTTTAACCCTGTTTTTTTAAAACTGATTTCCATTCGCTCCTTGACGGAACGAAAGTTCTGAACGGAAAAATGGACGATCATGGTTTTCTTGTTTGGGATCTCAAATATACAGTAAAATGTATAATTAACCGATTTGTTTAAAACATTTACGTTTTTTTAACGGATTTAATGCTTAAAACCAGTATATGGGTTTAATAGATCGATGTTGGTTCCAGGAATTCCCCGTTCGAAAAGTCTGCATCCGGACTCCTGGGACGCAGCCTGTCCCGATTCACTTCCACGATTCCCTCGGTTGAACGCTTCCGCATCTCAGAAATGCCTTCGAAAACGGCTAATTGACCCATGCTACTAATTTCGCATGGAATTAGGAGGGGTAAAAGGACATAAAAAAATCCGGCCCTGATAAACAGGGGCCGGGGCTGCAGCTTACTTATGCATGAGTACCAATCAAACGAACTGAATCTGCTGCAGATCTTTGCCAAATGCTTTCAAACGGTTTTCTATTTTCTGAACGGTTTTTTTGCCGGGTTTCCTTCTTCCGGTCACGTAATGACTCAGCTGCCCCTGATTGATTCCGGTAAGCCGCTCCAATCCCGCCAGAGAAAGCACCTTGCCATAATAATCAAGAAATGAAGCAACATCATACGCAAATTCAAATTCGCACTCCGTGAATTTCATTTTCCGCTCTTTAAATAGCCCTCTCATCTCTTCATAAGAATTATAGAAATCATCTATTGCCTCCTGGGCGGTGTCACCATCACCCAGCAATCCAAATGGAGGATTATCGGAATCAATGTACGCACCGTAGGTGCCGTCATCACCTCTTTCGATTAAAACTTTCAGTTTCATTTTACGATTTGTTTTATGATTTACAGATTTTATAGATTGGGAAATGAGGGGTTAAAGCTTAACTCCTGAATCCCTGCTGATACTTTTTAATGTTCCCTGTTTTACCTCCTGGCTTTTATGATGACTCAGGTCAAAAAACTTTTCGGTAATAGGGCTAAACCATTTTGGATGCTTTTTTCCATCAAAGGCGAAGTAGCAACCTTGTTTTTTCAGCTTTCGCTCTACTTCTGAATACTTCATTTTTCCGCTTAAATGGTATGCTCCAAAGATACGAATATTAATATCATTTACGAAAGTCAGAATCGTTTTTTAAGAAAATAGCCCTAACCCCTCACACTCGCATCAACCACTTCTGGCTTTCTCGTACGACGAACATACCGGTGCTAAGTCTTGTGCATCATCAGGTAGTTGAAGCTGTCAGATGGGTCGGTACACTCCGGGGCCAGCCAGTGGATGGGGAGCTTTTCGGGGGGGGTTGTCTTTGGCGACGATGTTCCGGCCCCGATCGGTGCGCTCTTTTTGGTTTTGGCTAGCTGCGGGGTACTGCCAGTGAATTTTTTCATCAATATCGTAAAACCCATATATACTTTTCCCTATACCAAAACGCTCAATAAAAGAAGCTACTCATCATTATCCTCCTCAAAATCGTCTATGTATTTTAGGCAGGGGCAATATTCCTTGAAAACGCATTCCTCCGGAGAACCGGAGCAGTAGTCAAAGGACATAAATCCCTCGCTAACGATAGCGGTTTTTTGATTAAGGGTGTCTACCGTCATGGTATAGGCAATGGACAGGGGAAGCGTGTCCGGCAAATCAATACCCAAGTTCCAGGAAAACATCATTTTTTTGAATGCTTCCAGGACTAATGTCATATCCGCTTCCGATAGCTGTTTGGCAGGAGGAAAATCGAGGGTTTTCAACCCACAGTACTCGCCAAAAGTAGTGGTCGGCTCCTCTGAAAGCCAGCGTTCCATTTCTTCAAATTCCTCCTCAATGCTTTGAGCAGGCTTTTTTTGCAAGGAATCCCGGTTTCGGTGGGCCTTGGCGATGTCTTCCAGCAAATGGGGGATATAGGGATGCATGGTTCAATATAAGTAAAATTTTGAATTAGGCATTTCCCTAACAATCAAAATGGTATTTCAAAAATACCCATAAAGTATCCAGCTACTGATCTTGTCGTACTTTTTTCCTACCTTAAAGGCTCCAAAAGGGCAATGCGAAAACAATTACCCCCTCAACCAAAAAAAGACCGCAATGACGACGCTTACACTCGACCTGGTAATCACCAAAGAAGACAATACCTATAAAGGCAGCCTTACCTACAACGATAATCCCCTGACCCAATCCGCTCCTAGCATTCCGGGGCTGGAAACACAATTGAAAAAACTGCTCTGGGAATTTGAAAGCCTGGACCCGGAGACGGTGACATTTAACCATTACTACCAATGCCCTGCTTTTTTTAGCGAATTTGCTGTACTGAACAAAGAACAACTGGCCGCCCTCTCGGAGATCAGCACCTCACAACTGGAGGCCTTTTCTTCCGGCAAGGAAAAACCCAGTCCGGCTGAGGCCGAGAGGATAGAAAGAGCCTTAAAAGAGTTGGCTTCCCGCTTGCTGAAAACATCCCTGGTGCTTTCCTAATCTGAAAAAAAGGCAATCCTTTGGTAATTCCCCGTACTGTCTGCTGGGCAGGAATATCAACGGCTTTTTCAGATGATACCGTCGGGAGGTCAAAAAAAGTACAATCCTGGGACCGGCAACACATCTTCGCACTGATCAACCCATTCCTGTTCAAGCGCAAGGTAGAGAACTCGTTCAGCGCATAAAAAAAGGCTGGCAATGTCGGTACTTTGCTCATGTGTCTTGAACAATCGGATAAAACCTTTTCTCCAGTCTTATCCTTCCGGAAGCAATGGGAAGGCCCATATTGGGAACAAGCAGGCTGGTAATAATAAACTCCTTTCCATTTTTTAACCGGATAACGGAATAATTGTAACTATCCCAGGGAAACCACTGCATCCGGTTTTCAGCTAGAGGATAGGATTTGAACCGCTTTATCAGTTGAATATCATTAAATGAAAAGCTCACCGATTCACCCTTGTGGTTTATCGTAATTTTTTGACCTGAAGGATCATAAAAAAATATATCCGCCTTGTTCCTAGTGTAATAATTAATGTGAACGAGTAATTGAGGAATAAAAAACATTAAAAACAATGTAGCAGTTAAAATGATAAATATCCAAGTATCTCCTGACCCAAATCTCTTTGTAATATAAAAAGGTAAAATAAACGCACCAACCAAATAGATTAAAATTGGCCAAGAATTTTGAAAATGATGTTCAAAACTAATTTTATATGTAAACATGCTCATTCTATCTAGGTCTCCAACCGCTTCTTAAAGCATTTTCAAATTGCCAATACTGTTGGCTTATTTTATCTCTCATAGGCCATGTCATATCCCAAGTTTTTTCACCTAAGAAAAATAAGCCCCTAACGGCAACTCCATAAGGGCCTATCTATCTTTTTAGCCACTTCGAAAAATTAGTATCCACCTGTACCTCTTTAATTGATGTCTTTGTAGTTTTAAATCAATTTAACAAGTCTTCATTTTCACTACCCGGTAATTTGCATTAAATGCTTTTCGGTGTTTAAAACCAAAACATTCTCGAAATAATTTAAGCTTCCTTGCTACTTCTCTTCCGCGAATTTAAACAGGTAGTTTTTAAAAAATAATCTTATTTTGTTAAACATTTAATATTTAAAACTATAGTCGTACAAAATTAAACCCATTGATTAATATTCTAAAAATATTTCTTGTGTGAAAATTGAATTCATTAAAGAATCACTTTCTGATGGAACTATTTCTATATCAAATTTAATGCTTTTTTGTTGACCAGTTTCCTTTTGAAACTCAACCAAGTAGTAATTTTTTTCAATCCTTTTTGAAATTAGCTTTTCCTTTGAATTTAAATAATAGAATTTAAATTCACCATCAAATGGGAAATAATTTTTTAGTAACAATTTTACCTTATCATCACTTATCCATTCTGAATCTACCAATTTCAAATTCAACGCATTGTATCTTTTTCTTCCATTTTCTATCATATCTAAATATAAAATGTCACCGTTGTATTTAAATTCCCTGGTAGTTATTAAGTTATGGTATATTTCTTTGGTTAACGAATCATTTACTTTTTGCTTTTCTACTTCACTTGAGAAATATTTATAGGTATTATATGAAATAGAATCGATATTACTTTCTTTCGACTTAATAATAAACATCCCCTGATCATCAAATGATTGTTCTAAAACCAATTCCCTCTCGTTATTGTAAATTTCAATTTTATCCAATAAAATTGAATTTTTTAGAAGATTAAGCCTTATTTCCCCTAATTCCCCAATCAAAATTATTGGTTTATCATCTCGTATATGATATTTATTCTTTTCTTGACTACAAGAAATTACCAAAATCAAAAATACAATTAATATTTTATTCATTTTCATCCAAACTTTCTAATGCCCTTTTTCCCTCATTTAAACCATTTCTAGTACCAGTAACTTGCATGGTATCCGATCCTATAACTCTTTTATAACTAACACTTCTTCCGTTTCCATTGCTATATGTTTTAACATCAAAAAACGCAGTGTCATTTTCACTTTGGGATTTAATTTCACTGCTTATTTTTTCGTCAGTAGTAGTTTCAATCAAATAATTCGATGTTTCAGATGTTAATCCAAATATGGCACCAATAGCATTTGCAATTTTTTCCATAACATTTCCTGATGGTCCGCTTTTTGCCACCCCATCGATGCCATCTGTATTAACAAAGCCACCTATATTTCCTATTGTTCCAACATCCATTGGGCCACTTGATCCTTCAGAAACCGTAACAATACCTGAAGGCTGACTATTACTTGTTCCAATCCTTGAGCTTTTAAAACCAAAGAAATTATCAGCTGTTGTTTTCAGAAATCCAAATTGCTCCTGAACCTCTGAAAAGAAAACTGAACCGGATGACGGTGGGCAGCAGTTTTTAGGAGCCATCCCATCAGGATCAATAAACCTTATCGGGTTGTTAAATGCATAATTATAAGGGGAATGCCTTCTCATCTGCCCCGCCAACGGATCTACAGTCATCCACCTCCCAACAGCCGGATCATAAAACCTCGCCCCGTAATCGTATAAATTCAGGCCATCTTGTAATTCCTTCCCATTATACAAATACCGATTCTCCTTCACCCCCTCGCGTTGAAAGCCCAAACCAGTCAACTCCAAACCCCAGGGATCGTAGTGGGTTTCCTGAACCACCGGTGAATGGATCGTCTCTACGGTGAAATCGTCGAACCAGACGTGTTCTGATGTTTCATTTACCAGAAAGGCTTCCATATAACCTTCCTTACTAATATACAGCTCTTTTTCCAGTTTTTCATGTCCGTTAGCTGCTTTTTTACTGAGCAACTCCTTGCCGCTTTTATAAAGTTTTCCCTGCTTATCGTACAAAGCATACATCATATAGGCCTCAGGGGCGGCTTTTTGCTGCAGGTCTCTGATCACCAAATCGACCAAGTGTAAAATCCCCAAACTCGTTGGTGCCGAATTGGAAATGCCTATTTCCCGCAAATCAGCGATCAATCCTTCCCTGATGCCGGCTTTGATAAAATCATCCGGGCGGATACTGGTCTTGCCCGGTGCTTCGTATTTCGCCTGCACAGACAGTTTGAGTCGGCTGCCCGATTCCACCGCTTGTCTGCGCGAGGGCCCCAACAGCCTTCCACGGCCTGCATTCAGCCAGGCAACCTGTGTTCCTCCGGGAGTCGTATTGTGCTCCGGACCTAGCTGCCTGCTGGCAGCAATTTGACCAAAATCTTCCGCTTCCCTCTTTGCATGTGCCTTTTCCATAGTGGCAACTACCCGCTCGGTTAAGGGTTTCCGGATCACCTGGCGCACGTTGCCCAGATGGTCCCGAAGAAAAAATTCATAGATAGCCTTTCCCGACTCAAACACCACCCTGCCCTCTTCATGAAGCATGTAGTCCAGCCGGCCATCGGTGAACACAAAATCACCGGCATAATGGGTCTCTTTTGTCAGCGTTCCATTTCGGTAGGAAGCCTGCCGACGCTTGGTTCCTGCAGCATCGTAGGCGTATTTCAGCTTTTGCCCACCCTCAAAGACAAACTCCTCTGGTAGGTTCAGGTGATTGTACGACACAGCCCTGAGGTTTTTGTCCTGATTGTTCCGTTGGTTGCCATTGGCATCATAATCGTATAAACCGTTGGCTTGGTTCGGCTTGAAATCGGAAGATATATATACTTTTTCGGATTGGCTATCCTTTACCCGGGTCAGTTGGTTTCCATATTCGCCGAGCGTTGTATTGCGATCGTATTCGTATTTCAGGTTATCCACCACCGCATATTCCTTTTCCGTTCTGGCTCCTCTCCTTCGCAGGCTTTTGAGGTTACCATTGGCATCATAGCTGATCTGATCCAGCGTATAGCGGTTCTTTTCAGCGGCTGCAGCAGGAACCATATAGTCCGCCTGAAGCAGTCTGCCCGGTTTATCGTAGGTATAGGTATACTGCCGGACCATCCCATCCATTCCCGTCCACCCGGTGGCGGTAATGTTACCATCCCACCGTTTTCCACTCTCTTGGTACTGCAGGCTCTGGGAAAAAAGTCCCGGAGAGGAACTTCCTATTTCCGCTAACCAGCCCCGGATAGTGTATCTGTAATCCTGACCAGCATCGGGAATGGCAGGGAAATGAACTCCGGATTTCCTCCCTAGTTCATCGTAGCTATAACTTGCGAGGGTAATCGTAGCTCCATTATCGATCTGCTGGCTAATACTGGAAAGCAGACCGGCCTGGTTATAGGAATACATCTTCCGTATCTTCATATTAACCGGCTGAATCAATTCCGTAAGCGTCTCCGTTACCTGGTCTTCAAAATTGTACCTACTGGAGCGTCTGATGGTTCCCCCCAAAGGATGCTCTTCCAGGGATTGTATCTCACGGCCTTTGTCGTCGTAGAAATAGGAGCTGGTATAATACCTGCCGGTTTCCAGGTCTTTGACTTTCATTGTGGTCAGCAATCCAGTGCTGCGGGTAGAGGGAGACCGAGGGTATTCCGGGGCTTGCCTGTATTTTTTTGCGGGCGTATTTTCATAACGATCGTAGTAATACAGCGTAAGAATCTCCCCCTCTTCCATCGGAAAAACACTGTTTCCCGATTTTTCTACGGCTCCAATAATTCCTGAAAAATTACTACCGCTTCGGGCTTTAAAATGGAGGCCAGGCCTAAACACGATACTTTCCGAAGTTCGAAAGACCTCCTGCCCGGTATAGTTGGATGTAACCAGCTTTTTGCCGGTTTTCCAATTTCCGGTGTCCCAGTCATTTCTTGACGGCTCTACAGATGGCTGCCGGTCAAGTTCATGCTGTATCGCCGAAACACTTCTACTGTCTGAAACAAGGCCGATTTTCACAGGCCTGTCAAATGCATCGTGCCGAGTATATTGCCATTTGCCATCTTTTCTAAGTTCGCCATCCTGAAAGCCCACCTGCCTGTCCAGTCGGTCATACAACAGGTACTCAATGGCTTTTCCGGGAAGCTTTTTCGCCACCAGGCGCCTCCTACCGTCGTACCGGTAGCAAAAATATTGCGCCTCCGACAAATTTGGGTCTATGGACAATTCCCAGCCTTTGGTATGCAGAATTTCAACGGCTTTCGGAGGCATTACCACTCTGAGATCGCCAAAATCATCGAAAACGTAGTACGTACTAAGCCAGCCGGTGTGCCCTCCCGATTCGTTACTGGCAGTAACCTGTGTCCTTTTTAATACCTCCCTGCCTTGGTCATCGGTGAATGTCAGTTCACGAAGATTGTCTTCATTATCGGTGATCTCCACCCACAGACTGCCCTCCTGCCATTCCCCCCGGAATTCCGGAAGCCCCTTTCCGTTTATTTCAAACCGTTTCACATCATCCTCCAGGCTGTTGGATCTTCTGTAGAATTTAGTTTCTTTTCCACTGCCCATCTTCCAGGCATTCCCTGGAGCCGATTTTTTTGCTATTCTATTTAATGGAGAGAATTCATATGCTGTTTCCTGGTAGCCACGAGAATCATTGAAGGCTTGCTGGAAATAATCCCCATGCAATGCCTGCACATTTTCCCTGTAAAGCCCTATTTGCTGCCCTGAACCAGGAAAGGGAAGGAATTCCAACGCTTGCCTGCCTGCTTCATCGTAAGCGAAGGGAGTGATAAGATCCTGACCCATAGACGTAGCCGTCACGTTTACCAATTGCTCCTTTCTGCCAATTCCGTCGTAATAGGTGTTCGTTTGATGGATTGACTCAGGGGTACTTTCCAGTAGAGCACCGACAGACTGTATGGGTTGCCTGGCACGGTAGCTGCTGATCCGATTCCGGTTTTCTGCCAGTACTTTTACCGTAACCGGAATCTTATCTGTCAGGCAGCCAGTTTTTATGTGCTGATAAGCCAGGTAGTAGGTTTTGTTTTCGAAAAGCATCGGAGTCAGAAACTGTTTTCTCCCCGATACTTTTCTAGTCTGGTCTGAATCATACCAACGATAAGTAAACCCTTCGGGAGCAGGGTTAGCAATAAGTCTTGCCCTTCCTTTGCGGACAAGGGTTACTTCCGGTGCTGATGGAGTTGCTTGCGGACAGGGGCGTTGGCTTTTCACTTCTACGACCTTACTGTCGTATAAATAACTCCCAAATTCGCTGTAACCATAAAACACCTCGTAATGGCCTGGCTCGGAAAAGATCAGGCTTAGCCCTGATACGTCCGATCGCTCCCGCTGTCCTCCCGAGTGCATCCAGTTAAAACTGCCATTTGACAGCGCATTTACCCGCCGATAATTTGTATAAAAAGCGACATTAAAAAAGGCTTCCTCGCCGATCGCTATAGATGCAGGACCGGAGATAGTCACTGAGGTAATTTCTTCCTGTCCAAACAAGCGGCCAAATGAAACAAAAAGCACGAGGGAAAAGTGAAAAAGTGTTTTCATAGCCCTTCTCGTTTAAGGTATAGCGTTTGCAACACATTTCCAGTATTTCCCTTGGAAACCAGTATTATTACCTCCCCGGTCTTTGACAGCTTATAAACCCTATCCGGTCCGTTTTCATGGGACAGGTGCAAAGCAGCATTCTTCATTTTCCAGGTTCCGCTGAGCATTTGGGATTTACCACCCAACAGCCAGTAGGCCTCAAAGCGTCCATCCGGGTAAAAAATGTATTTCCTCGTTTCAAGGGAAGCTAAAAACATTTCCTGAACAGGCGGGGGCATGGCAGTGAATTTATTATCCCCTTGCTTTTGAAGTGCCTGTATCTGCAATCCAAGGTCAAGCTCCCAGGCACCTGCCAATGACGATTCATTAGCTACTTCTTGAGCTAAAACTCTAAAGGGGATGCTGACTAAAATAAATAGATAAAGTAGTGGTTTCATGGTTTCTTTAGGGTATCAGATAGGAATATTCGTGGTATTCTTTCAAAAATCCATCCTGATCACGGACAGACGCCAGCCTTCCAAAAGCATCGTATTCATAAAACATGGCCGCATTTCGGCTGTCCAACACACTGGTTATACCCCTTAAAGGCGCATAAGTAAACGTCGTCATCTGTGCCTCTTCGGGATGAAGCCTTAGCTCGTCAATGTAGATTCCTTCTCCTTTAATGGTAATGGCAGGATTCGTTACCGACCGCTCAATCAGCTTCCACTCGGTAGTTAAGCTTTCTGACTTCCCCATAAAGAACCAGGTGCGGGTCCCTGAGACGGCTTTTGCCCAAAAACTTAATTTGAATGCATTGCTTTCACTTGCACCCGGAATACCTCCAGAAACCTGACCGTTTGATAGTAAATACACCTTTTTTCCTGCTTTGGCAGACGTTTCCGGCAGGGGTATTTCTTTCCCTTCATAGGTCCACCCTCCCTTCTCCTCGCTTTCAAATGAAGTAAAGGCAATCTGATTTCTTTCGGCATTTTCTACCATGGCTACAGGAAATGAGCCATCCAATCCATATAAAAATGCAGATGGCTTCCCGCCAGCTCTGCTCATCTGGATTACATTTCCTGATCGATCATATCGATCGATTCTAATTCCGGATTGGTAGCGTTCGTCTGCTTTTAGATTTCCTGCATCATCGAATCTGGCCTGAGAATAAGAGGCCCTTTTCACCGGGTTAACTGCCTCAAAAAAGTAGACTTCGTCTATTTTGTACCTACCTGTCCCCCGGAAAGATTCTTTGAATGTAGTTACTTGTCCGGAAATAATCCGTTCTTCCCCCTCCTCGCCATGTTTTATAATTGTATAGGTCTCTATCGGGGTATGCAACCGGTTTTGCAGGAACATTTGGTGATATACAAAGGCCTGTCCGGACAGTTGTGATTTAAAAGCTGAAAGGTCTGAAACGTACCTGCTCACCTTGATGGTCGATCTCAGGCTTGCATCTGTTCGTTTTTCTTCCTTAACCAACTGCAGAAAATCAGGGTGGTATTCATACTCGGTGACAGTAGTGAAGTCTTTAAATCCAGGAGAAAGCAATTTTTCCTCCACTTTCGACTGTTTATAAACTCCCGTAGTTTTGTTCTGAGTAGTAATAATGTATTCGAACGCATCGTACAAAATAATATTTTGCCTACACATCGTGAAATACGGATGACTGAAGTTGCCGCTCTGATGGACGTATTGATGCACTCCCTGCCCGATAGGCTGCTCGTCTGGTCTGTAGTTCTTGTATTGAATGGACGTAACCGCCTGAATTTCTTCCTTGCCGTCGTAGATGGTTTTTTTGGTCAATTTCCCCCTTGCCCAGGCCATGGAATTAATAAAGGGCTTCGTGGACGTACCAAAGGGATAACCAACAACTTTATCGGGTATATGCAGCTTATTATCGAATTCGTAAACCGTCTTGCCATTTTCCGGGCCTCCGGTTTCGTATTCAGTCACGATGGGATACACCACAGGGCATTCCTCATATCCTCTTCCCGTCACCGCATTTGAAAAGTACATCCTGCTTCTATACCGCAATGAGGACGTGCTGGTTCCTGTTTTAAAATACCTTGTATTTGAATAAAGAAACTTATCCAATGTGAAATTCTTATACCCGCTTCCCGGCCCATTACCACCGTAGGCATAGGTTTTTATTAGCGTGTCTGTACCTGTGAACGTCCTGACATTCTTCACCCTTAGCCCGCCCGCATAATGCACCTTTTCCAGAATGCGGTACTGATGTGGTTCAAAATCAAACTCTGAATATCCGCCGGTGGGATAGGTGATTCTTTTCAGGGTACCTTCTTTCAGGTAAGTGGTATCCGTATTTCTATCTGCCGAACCAAAATAAACCGTATATCCGGTTGTTAAATCTACATCGGTAGGGGGTATCAGGTCGGCATTCGGCTTGTTATTGAAAAAACCAAAATTATCAATTCTAAAGCTGTTATTGGCCTGGTCCCAAGAAAAGGTATCTGTGTAATAACTAAAGCTATACTGATTGATCAGCGTATTTGCGCCATCTTTTATCAGCAGGCCGTCCAGCTTTAATCGATAGTTTTCACTGCGGCTTCTATTCTGAAAATATTCATCCAGGTCAAATTCAACCTGCTTCAACAACAAATAGTCGTTGCCAGCCTTTTCATATACCTCTATTCGGTCCAGATGATTAAGCCCAGGTTGGTCCAGCCTTTTGGAGCCCAAAATAAATTTTACCATTCCGGTTTTAAACCTGATTTCGGATATCCCCAGTTGGGTAGACGAGGTGTTTGAATACAGGGTGGAAATGTTGGTATCCAGATTAGGACAGTCCAAGTCGTTATTGGCCAAGAAAGTACAATCATCCAAAAGGGTTACATGATTGTTTACCGCCTGTTGATGGAATTTCCCTACATTCTGGTAAGAAAAAGAAATAAAATCGTCCGTATCAGGGGCCGATATTTCCATCAAATACCAGGTAGAAACATATCCCTCCGATCCGCCCGAAGTAATGTATTCGGTTGCCCGGTCCTCATTGCTACCTTTGCCAAAACGATATCGGATACCGTTATCATCGAGCATTTCGAATTGGTCAAGGTTCTCCGTATAGGATATTTTCAGGGGAAGGTTGGGAATCAAAAAAGGGTCTGTCCCTCCTTGCCTCAGGTAAAACTTTCCGCTGTGCCCCGGCACCTGGTAGGAAAACAGATCCGCCTCCCGATCAATGAGATCCACAGACATCTTTTTGTATTCGTAAAAACTACAGTCGGGTGTATTGGGAACCTCGTAATTGTTGATATTGCGGAGAAAACTGGTTTCATCCGGCTTATTGTTGACATTGCGGGAAATAAAGCCTCCTGCCATTAGCGACCAGCCAAGCCCTACCCAACTGGCCTGATCGGTATATTTAATGCCAGAAGCGTGGTAACTCAACCGTATGGGTAAATGTAAGGGTCCACTCTTCACCTCAAAAACAGGTACAGAAATATCGGGCAGCCCGGTATATAAGTTTACCGGATAATCACCAAATTTTTCCATAGCCGCCACATTAGGTGTTTTTTGTTGGGATTTAGGGCTTAACCTATTCGCGACTTCGGCAGGTCCCTGCGCCTGAAGCTGGCAGCAGATGGTGATACAAAAAATCACCGTTGCCCATGAATTGCTATTCATAGCTAATCGATTTTTGTGAATAAATAAAACAGAGTGATAAAGGCAGATGGACTGCCCTCATGCTTTATAGAAATCGACAACCGATAAGCAATACTGGCACTACAGTAGGATGCAGAAGAAAAACGCCACCTATCGGCAAAAAATCCGGCTCAGTTGGTTTTATAAAACCGGATTTTAAAGAATGTAAATGATTCGTAAAATTAATTGAAAGACCTTCACGACAAGGGCTCAACCTCCACAGGTCATGAAAATACCGGATGCCTAAAAAGCATTTGACAACGGGATTTCCTTTTGAAAAGCTTAGGAAATACCTTCCACCGCTTAAATTAAGAAAAAAATAATTTACTCCAAATTTTTAGTACAATTTTTATTGATTGACAACTGTTTCAGTGTCCTAAAAACGAAAAATCAATTATCCTGCGCAGCAAAAACCCTACGTAATAACGCCGTGGTCCTTTCGGCCGGGTTTTCACGAATGGCTTTCTCTTCCTGCGCTATCAAGGTAAACAATCCGGAAATGGCCCTGTCGGTCACATAGGCTTTCAGGTCAGGGTCCAGCTTACGGGAGGTGGTGGGAAAATTATTATACGAACTGACCAAATCCCCGTAATACCGCGTGGCACCTACCTGCTCCAGCGATTTTTGAATATGGGGTTCAAACAGTTCGGTTAGTTTTTCGGTGGTTTGCCCTTGCAGGTATTGCGTGGCCGCATCGTCCTCGCCCCTCAGAATATTCCAGGCATCCTGCACGGTAAGCTGCCGGATGGCCTCAATAAAGATGGGCTTTGCTTCATTGGCGGCATTTTCTGCCCCCCGGTTAATGGTCAAAAGTACCCGGTCTACTTCCGTGCCCAGGCCAATCCTCCGTAGGGTGGCCTCCACCCGCTGCACATCCTCCGGCAAAGCGATGCGTATGAGTTCATTTTTGAAAAACCCATCCTCACGAGATGCCTGATCTGCCCCGGTAGAAATGCCCTTGACAAGGGCTTCTTTCAAGCCATTTCCCACATCCTGCTCGGTCAGGCTGGCTTCAGTAGCCCCTTGGATAAAGCGGTTCACCTCGGCTGCCGTACAACCGACCATCAAAATGGTTACCAATAAAACGTACACTATCTTTAAAATACTCATTCGGCCTATTTTCATTATTCTTTTAAAAATTTACGATGGGCAGTTAGCATGCCTCGTTTTTTTATTTTAAACACACAATCATTGAGCCATGTTATAAAAATCTTATTCCCTTGTCAATTCTTTTAATAGTAATTGTTGGCCTTTCTCACTCAGGTGACCGTGATCGATGTAATTGGAAAGGTCTCCGGTAAAAAAGGAGAAATCACTACGGTTAAAATTTTTAAAAGTGATCAGGGGACTCTTTCCGGAATAGGTCGATTTTACCTGCTCCCAATAGTGCGAAAACGATCCCTTGTGAGCCTCATAGATGGGCAAGGGAACCGGATGAAAATAAACGGTGGTCTGTATTTGGTTAGCCTCCAACAATCGCCACAGTTCCTTTAATGAAGCTTCCGAAATAGGCGTAATCTCAAAATCTTCCGAATGAAGCAGGGCTTTCTCCTCTTCAATCTTAGCAGCTACATCGGGCACCCTGAATAGCGGCTCAAATTTATTGGTTCCATTCTCCAGGTATTGCTCCGACGGGTATTTGTGGGGAGCCAAATTCATCCACCTAATCAAGGCAAACCCATATACGCGGAGCAGATGAATGGACCCAAAGGCTGTCCAATAGGCGCTGGGAGTCATTATCTGGCTGGCTTCTTTTTCATTGCTTTGGGTCATGTAGGGATGGATACATACCCAGGCTCGCTTCATTTGATGCTCCGATGCCAGCACGTTTTCAAGTAGGGGGATCATCGTTTGAATCCTGGCACCCATCAGGCTGGCATTGAAATAGCGAATCTCTTTGATGGGCTCCGGGTTGATATTTGCCGACAGCGAGGGCCCCAGAATAATGCCTTCGAAATTTTCCGGAAGGTATCGGAACGTCATCAGGTATTTGGATACCCGCTCTTCCCCGTACACGCGGGTGTTTTTCGCTATCCCAAAAACGCCAAAAACATCCAGCCAGGTATTCAATAGGACCAAGCCAATTGCGGCTAAAAAGCAAGTGGAAAGGACACGTTTAAAATATCGATTAAATTCCCTATTCATAGATCACTAGAAATCGAAATATAGAAAATCATTTTGAACAATCGAATTCAGGAATATCAGGTTTAGGACGAATAAAAAGACGGTCATCAACCCGTATTTGAGGGTTGGTTGAATCCGGCTGCCAAGTTGCATATCGTTGGGCAAAAAAAGAAGCAACACCCCGGCGGCCCAGATGGGAGCATTATAAAGATTACTGACCAGGTGAAAATCCGGCGGAGCGGCTTTTGTAAAATGGAACATGGCCATAAGAAGGTTGTTGGCATCCTGAAGATTTTCAGCCCTAAAAAAGACCCAGGTAATGTTTACAAATAAAAAGGTAACCAGAATGGCGGGGATTCTTGGTATCGCCAGTCCCGTTTTCTTCCATTGCCGATGAACCACCAGGGCCGAGCCGTGTAGCATACCCCAGATAATAAAGGTCCATCCGGCTCCGTGCCAGATCCCGCCAAGGAGAAAGGTTATCATCAAATTGACATTCGTTCTTCCCGGACTTATTTTATTTCCACCCAACGGGATGTATATGTAATCCCGCAAAAAGCGGCTGAGGGTGATGTGCCAATTCCTCCAGAATTCCTGAATGGTAGCTGATCGGTATGGGGAATTGAAGTTCTGAGGCAGCTGAATATTTAAAAGCAGCCCGAGTCCTATGGCCATGGAGGAATAGCCACTAAAATCAAAATACAATTGCAGGGAATAGGCCAGGGAAGTGATCCAGGCTTCCTGGCTTCCCAGCGATTCAATATGGGCATACCCATTATTTGCGATTACCCCAAAGGTATCTGCCAAAATGATTTTTTTGGCCAGCCCCATCATTAAAATAAAAAAACCCCTGGAGAGATTCTGGTAATTGATTTGGGTTAGTAACGGATTCCTGAACTGAGGCATCATTTCTTTGTGATGCACGATGGGACCCGCAATAAGTTGAGGGAAAAATGAAACGAATAATCCGTAGGAAAAGAAATTGGTTTTGGCTGCGATCCCTTTATAAGAATCCACCAAATAGGCTATTTGCTGAAAAGTATAAAAAGAAATTCCTAATGGCAGTGCCCAATCAAGGTAAGAAAAGGATTCTCCGGAAATCACATTGACATTAAATATCACGAAATCCGCGTATTTGTAAAAAAATAGGATCAGGAGATTAACCGCTATACCGGCCACTAAAAACCGCCTTTTCCCGCTCGCTACCGGCTTGCTGATAAAAAAATTGAAACCGATGGAGATCCCAATGAGAATCAAATACATAGGCTTCCACCAACCATAAAATACGAGCGAACTTAGAAACAACCAACCTACGACGGCAGAAGGCTTTGTTTTTGAACCTAATCCGTAGAATCCTAAAAGAACAATTGGTAAAAAAACGAAAAGGAATAGAAAAGAATTGAAGAGCATGGCCAAAAATGCTTTAAAAATTTAAAGATACACATGTTTGCATTATTTTAATCCTTAACCGAAAATAATCCGCACCAAACAGAAAAAAATAGCCTTTTATCAAATTACAGCTCGCTAAAAAAAGGACAACATGGAAAAGGTTTTTTGACCGACAGTTGCCCGTAACGATAATAAATTCCAATAATTTTTCTTTATCTTTTGATAAAATTTCAGCTGCTAACGAATAAAGTGACAACCGACAAAACGCATCTTCTGATTTCTGTTAAGAAATAACTCGATCTACCGGACTACGCGTTTCTCTTCTTAAGCGTTAACGCAGTCCATTAATCATTCGAAAACTGCCATTTTCAACTTAGCCCTATGCAATTATCCTTTCGAGATTTGTTTTTCACACTGGCCTTCGCTGCTTTGGTCATCGCCATCATGGTCATCGCCAAATCCATTCTCATTCCCTTGAGTTTGGCCCTGCTTCTTTCCTTTATTTTACATCCTCTACACAAAAGGTTACAAGTAAAATTTGGGAATATTGGTGCCGCCTTTACCGTATTGCTGGGGTTTTTTCTGGTTATCATTGGTGTGTTGACATTTTTTTCCGCCGAAATCCTCTCACTTTCAGATCAATTGACCGATTTCGGTGACAAACTGATGATTATATTTACCGATTCAGTGGTATTCGTCAATGAAAACCTCAGCTTTCTGGGCAATTTCGATAAAGATCAGCTTCTGGAAGATGGAAAAACCTGGATAAAAGAAGGAGCCGCCGGATTATTGGGAAAAACCTTCAGCAACACCGCCAGTTTTCTGACAGGTATTTTCACCATGATTATCTACACCTTCCTGTTTCTGATTTACAAAAAGAGCCTGGTCAGTGCCTTCAAAAAATTTGCATCGGAAGAAAATGAAAACCAGTACCTAAAAATGCTGAAAAAAATCCAACTGGTAGGACAGAAATACCTTTCCGGCATGCTGACGCTGATTCTAATCCTCGGGCTGGCCAATAGTACCGGCTTATGGATCATTGGATTGGACAATCCCATCTTATTTGGCTTTCTGGCTGCGACCCTCTCTATTATTCCCTATATCGGGACCACCATTGGGGCCAGTATTCCGGTTCTTTACGGTTTCATATCCTCGGATGAGCTTTGGGTACCCTTGGCGGTGGCAGGGATGTTTTGGCTTATACAGGTGATCGAAAGTAATTTTTTGAGTCCCAAAATTGTCGGCAACAGTGTAAACGTAAATGCCTTTGCCGCCATACTCAGTCTCATCGTGGGTGCCTCGGTATGGGGAGTAGCGGGAATGGTATTGTTTCTTCCCTTTGCGGCAATGTTAAAAGTAATTTGTGAAAGTTACCTCCCCCTTCAGCCGCTCGCCCTTCTGATCGGGGACGATCATTTTAATAATAAACAAGAGTCAGAAAACGGTCCGTCATGGTTTAGTAAAATTAAAAAAAGATTGAGCCACTAGAGGCAAATAAAAGGCCCGCTTGTTTCCAAGCAGGCCTTTTATTGGTTAATATTATTGTAATAGATGGAAATCGTTATTTCTGTTCCGAGAGGTAGGTAATCAGCGATGCAAACTCCTCATAAGAAAGGGAGTTGGCCAATCCGGCGGGCATCATGGAATTCTCCATTTCCGTACGCTCCTTTACATTATCGGCAGCAAGGGTAAACGCCTGTCCGGCAATGTTGCGAATAACGATCCGGTCTGCACTTTCTTCCGTGACAAACCCCACGTAAGATTTATCATCTTTGGTTTGGATCATCACCGTAGCAAATCCCTGAGAAATGGATGCGTTCGGCTTGAGTATGGATTCTGCTATTTGTTCCCGGGTCATGATGCTTCCTATCTGCCCCATAAAAGGCCCTTTCATCTGCTCCCCGGCTTCTACGCTATGGCAAGCTTTGCAGCCCTGTTGCTCGAAAATAGCTTTGCCCTTAACGGCCTCTCCGGCTATCTCCTGCATGGCCAATAAAATATCTTCTATGGAGGATTCTCCAATCTGCCCTTGCTGGTTTTTGATTTCTTCCAGATCTACTTCCGGTTCTTCCAACACCTCCGTCACCGAATAGTCCCCTCCAAATTCAAGGATGCCCATCCGGTTTTTTTGATTCAGCATGGCAATGTAGTCCTTGTCACTTCTACTTCCGGTATCCCACAGCTGTTGAAATAACGCTTTGATCTCAGGTGAAGCCGACCACAACACCGATTTATAGTAAGGTCCATGGGTATCCGGACGGGTTCCCCACCACCAGGAGCCGTCGTAGGGAGCCTCCTTGGTATACAACCGGGCAAGGGTAGCGAGAATGCTCCGCATTAATTCCACACTTTCCGTCCCTGAACCATTATACCTGGAAATTAATCCGGATACGGCAGCAGGGGTATGCATGTAACGCAAGGTCCAAAGTGCCAGGTCTGAATTTCCAGATCCCACTTCTTCCAATATTTCTTTGTCAGCCTCCAGGTCTACCAATGCCCTGACAGCCAAATGAGGTAGGATAATTTCCGAATTCGGGCTGGCATGGGGTCCCTCCTCTCCCAATTCGGGAGCCTGGAATGAATTGGGAACCTCTACTTCCAATAAATGAGGAATCGCTTCCTTATTTCCAATCCTTCCCAAGGCAATGATCGCAGCCGCCCGTACCCTGGGAGACGGATCATTCATCGCTTCTACAAAAGGTCCGGTGGAGAGGTTTTCCAAATGGGCAGCCCGATCGGTAATCGCCCGGATGGCATGCTCCTTCATTTCGGCATCATCCATCAACGCCATCATCTCTGCTACGCCTTCTGCACCTCTTAGCTGCGAAAATGCATACATGGCGGCTACCCGCGCATAAAGCGGTTCCCCTGAGCTTTTCGCTAAATCTAACGCTTCATCTGCTGCCTCTGAACTCCCCCTGCTAACCAACTCCTGCTGCGCATACAGTCGGATGGTAGCACTTTCTTCTTTCAATAAATCGACCAGGTCATCTATATCGGCCGCATTCAGATCGGGCATTTCGCTGTATTCCCAGACGTTGGGTACTACACGTACCACAAATCCCTTCTCGTCATTACCGGAATACCCCGCGCCATCCCATGCGGCCATAAACATTCGTCCGGTTCCGTCTATGTCCAGATCGGTGATTTGAGGCAGTTTAAAAAACTCCTCTTCCTCTTGGGTATAGGAAGGGCCATCGGCGGTCACCCGGTGAATGTACAGTTGGTTTCTTCCCCAGTCCGCCATCATCGGCACCTTATTATACTTCTCCGGCCAGCGGTTGTCATCGATAAACAGTGCTCCGGTACCCGATCCTCCTCCTACATCCACCAGGGCGGGGATAATCTCTTCGGTGAAGTTTTTGAATAAAACCGGGTATCCGTACTCGCCGGTTTGAATCTGATGGATAAACCGAATGTTCCAGCCCCCTCCATCATTGGTATTTCCCCTGGTAAACATATTCATATAGGGGTCGATGGCCACATCGTAGATATTCCTCAAGCCATGGGTATACACTTCCATTTCGGTACCATCGGGCCGGACTCTCAAAATGCCACCGCCAAGCATGGTCATCTCCGTCCCCTCCCGGTCCACTGCACCATGAAATCCAAAATCCCCTACCGCTATGTAGATCCAGCCGTCAATTCCCAGGCGAATGCCGTTCGTCGCATGATCCGTACCCCTTCCTTGAAGAAACTTGGGCGAACTGATATGCTGAATCAGCGGCTTAGAGGGACCATCGGCAACGCCGTCTCCATTTGCATCCTCGAAAACCACCAGGTCCATCCCCGTGGCCAGGCTGTCTTCCAGCGAAAAAACCGTGTGCAACACATAAAGCTTATCACCCAGCGGAATAATTCCACGCGGATTGTCCACTTCGGCAAAAACGGTATGTTCGTCCGCCTTACCATCGTTGTCCTTATCTATGAGTTTGACAATCCTTCCTTTCCCAGGCGTTTTACCCAAGGACCCGATGGCATCTACCCCAACGTACACTTCTCCATAAGGAGAAACGGCCAGACAAGCGGGGCTTGGGGTCAAATCCGGACCGGAAAATGCCTGCACTGCCAACTCATCCGGCCAGCCCAAGGCCTGGCTAAGCGAGTCCAGGGAAGGAGAAGTACTCGATTCGATGATTTCGACCTTTTTTTCGGGTTTACATGCCAATGCGATCAGCAATACAACGAATAAAATAGAAGTTCCTTTCATTAGGTTTACGTTTTTTGCGGACGAAAAATATAGAAAAAGAAAAACCCATCCAACAATCGGATGGGTTTTGTGTCAAATGAACGTTTAATTTACAGGGACGGAGCCTAAAAACCTCCTCCGATTAAAGGTGTAACCCGCATTCGGTCTTCGGACTATTATTCCACCTTCCACTCCTATCTTCTCCCGGCACCGTACAATGCTTGCAACCGATGGAATGGTATCCAAACGCGATTAAGGGGTGAAAGGGCAATTGATGCTCCTTAATATACTGATCCCTTTCCTCTTCCGTCACATCCAAAAGCGGATAGAATTTGAGTATCCCGCCCCTCTCTTCAAAAATATCCAGCGTAGCCCGGTGGTCACTTTGCCAGCTCATCAATCCAGAAACCCATACGGAAAACCGGCTTTTGATTAACTCCAGCGGCTTTACCTTGTTGATGGAGCAACACAGTTCGGGATCCGTTTTCCAGGTTTGGTTAGTGGTCGTATATTCGTGATCTTCTCTTCCCGCACTGACAGAGGCAACATTCAACCCGTAGAGCTCGGTGAGTTTTTTCTTGTATTCCAGGGTTTCTGGAAAATGATACCCGGTATCAATAAAGTATATTTTTTGCTTGGGATTGCATTTGGAAAAAACACTCAGGAGCAAAGCGGAAGTAGCGGCAAAAGAACTGGTCAGCATGACCTCCTTTTCGTCAAAATCCTCGTAAAGCTGAAGTACCCGCTCATTTACGCTTAAGTTTCGGTACCGGGCGTTCAACTCCTTAATCTCTTCTTTCGAATATACTTTTTTTGAAACCAGTGATTCCTGCATGTTGCCTCTCTATTAATTCTATAAAACCTACCAATTTGGTATGGTATTAAATTTTGGTAAAAATAAGGAAAAAATTTTGAAAACCAATAAAGTGGAATGTAAACCGACTTCGATATTCCATCAGGGCTTTGCCTGGGCAAAATCTTGTCTTCCCACCCTTACCCAAAAAGGGATCATCAGCCCTACCAGGGCCATCAATGCAAAGGACCCTTTCAATCCAATCAATTCCGCTACGAAACCGATGAGCGGTGGTCCCAGCAGGAACCCGAAGTAAGAGATGGTGGACACCATGGCAATCGCCAATCCGGGAGCATAGCCAGAAGCATTCCCTGCGAGACTATAGGTAAGTGGAACCACGGCGGCTGCTCCAAAACCCACCATCATAAAAGACGGTATCACTACCCAAATAGAGGGGAAAAGTACGGATAATAGTAATCCTGAAAAAACCAGAAGGCCTGATACTTGCAATACCATCGTTTTACCAAACCGGTTGGCAAATTTATCAGCCAAAAACCGACCCAGTGCCATGGCTCCCATGTAGGCCACATAACCGCTGGGTACCCAGGCCGCCGAAGCGCCCACTTCCTTTGCCATGTACACACCCGACCAGTCAAACATGCAGCCTTCACACATCATTCCACAGAACCCCACCATACCCAGGTTGGCTAGCGTCCTGTTAGGTTTCTTCCAGACGAATCCACCTCCGCCAGTTTCTTTTTTACCTCCATCTGGGAGGATCCCCTTTTCAAAATAAAACAGCATACCTGCTCCCAGCAAGAGAATAATCAGGTAATGGTCCCTCGGACTAAGGTCAAAATACACCATCAAAGCCCCTATTCCTGCCCCGATAAAGCCTGCCAGACTCCATAAGCCGTGAAAGGAACTCAAAATATTTCTACCATAATCCTTTTCAATTCCGAGGGCTTGGGTGTTTAAGGAAATATTCATCATATTCCCCATCATACCAAAAATAAATACCATCAGGGCGAGAATAACCGCATCCGGAGAAAAGCCTATTCCCACCAGAAACAATATGTAAAAGGACATCCCTGCCAAAATCACCCACTTGCTCCCAAACCGAAACACGGCCCAGGCAGCTAAGGGTAGCGCCAATAAAGATCCAAGTGGCAGGCCCAATAAAACCGAGCCCAACTGCCCTTCGCTTAGTTGAAATTTATCCTGAAAATCCGGTATACGCGATGCCCAGGAAGAAAAACACAAGCCTGTCAGAAAAAAGAATGCCCCGGCAGAAAGTCGTCTCGTTTTTAATTTTACCATAGTTGCTCAACAGCCTGCAAAGGTAAGGTAGAAGCGGTAGGTTTTTGTGGTCATTCCCGTATCTTTTTGTAGCCTGGAAATAAAACTTTATTCCCCCCAATCCGGTTTCTTTTGTTAACAAGGTTTGATTTGGAAAGGAATACCCGTCCACTTTCATTTTTTGTTGGTTTTCCATCATTACTTCTTAGCCACCTAAAATTTAATTACTTATGGAATTCGTTATTGCAGGAACCACCATCGCCCTGGCCATCCTATTAATCCGGGTGATCATAAAAAAGGTTTTCGATTGATTTTTAGAAGGGGAAGGGTTGTTCATTCGGTTGACTTTGCCAGCAATGAAAGGATAAATTCATCCTGATGTTTATATTTGTAGCAATGAGTGATAACCAAGAAATCGTATCTTTGACTTTTTTTGAATATCCCAGGTGGAATCGCTGGTGGGCCTTTAATCAAATGCAATTGGCAATGGCACCACTAAAACAGACCTCCGGGCTTAAATTTTATAAACTCATGGGCACAGGCGGTGGATTTGGGTTTTCCCTTCGCCCGGATTTCAAAACCTATGCCTTGTTGTTGGTATGGAAGAGCGCAGCCTTTGCCAAAAACTATACGGAGTCTGACATATACCAGCGGTTTAACCAGCAATGCAAAAGTAATTTCACCTATTGGATGCACTGCATACAGGCTCATGGGAGCTGGAATGGAATGCAACCCTTCGCCGTAAGAGAAGTGAAGACCGAGGGACCCGTGATGGTCATCACCAGAGCCCGCGTAAAATTCCATAAAATCCTACGGTTTCTATCCTTTGTGCCCAAAAGCAGTCGATCAGCGGAAGGTGCCGACGGCTTGCTTTTCACCAAAGGCATTGGAGAATGGCCGGCTATAGAACAGGCTACCTTTAGCTATTGGAAAAGCCAGCAAAAAATGGAAGCCTTTGCGTACCAGTCGGATCATCGGGAAATCATTCAAAAAGTAAAAAAAGAAGGATGGTACAAGGAAGAACTCTTTGCGCGTTTTATCCCAGCCCCACTTCCGGAATCTGAACCAGACGACCTCTAATTCAAAATGTATCTCCGGAAAACCAGACTTGCTCCTACGCCAAGTGGATTGCTACACCTGGGAAACGTGGTTTCTTTCCTCATCACCGTCAGTTTGGCGAAAAAACACCAGGCAAAAATCCTACTCCGGATTGACGATTTGGATCTAAAGAGAATGAGGGCAGAATACGTCCAGGATATTTTCGATACACTGGATTTTCTGGAAATCCCTTATGACGAAGGACCAAGGTCCCTTTCTGATTTGCAACAAAACCATTCTCAAATTCACCGATTGCCCCATTACCGGCAACTCCTGGATGAACTTGCCTCCAATCAACTCGTTTTCGCTTGCAACTGCTCCCGAAAAGATATCCGGGAAAGCCATCCAAAGGGCTGGTACGGTGGGCAATGCCGGACAAAAAATATCCCCTTGTCAGCGCAGGGGGTAGCCTGGAGACTTAAAACTACCGGGGACCGTCCACTTTCCATGAAGCAGTATCCCGAAGCCAGGCAGGGCTACCGTATTCCCGATTCCATGGACTTTTTTATCGTTAAAAAAAAAGACGGTGACCCGGCTTATCAGTTAACCTCCTTGGCCGATGATCACCATTACGGCATTGATTTTATTGTCAGAGGTCAGGATTTGTGGGAGTCATCTTGCGCCCAATCGTACCTTTCTTCCCTGCTGCCGGGTGATCCCCTGAGTAATACTACCTTTTTTCATCATCCCCTACTCCTGGATGGTAAGCGGAAATTATCCAAATCAGCGGGAGCCCTTGCCATCCGATCCATGCGCAAATCCGGAATGAAAAAAGAAGCCATTTTAACAAAAGCCGCCTCTTTTTTAGGGATACAAACTCCTGTCCGCAGCCTCGAAGAGTTTATCCCTGCCTACTTGTATCGGCTGGAAAATCTCAATCGTCATAATCCGGAATAAGAAGCTGTTCCCCTCCGTTCAAAGCTGATTGATGCGCAATAATCCCTGGTACGGTGTAGGCCAATGCCTCATAGATATCCACCATGGGCGACCTGTTTTCCAGAATTGCCTGAATAAATTCGTGGGTGATAAAGGTGTGAGACCCGTCGTGGCCGCTATTGTGTCGCAGCGGTTCCGGCAAAAGATCGGTTTTCCACCAATTTGGGAACTCGAATGCTTCTACGTTATTTTTAGTATGGACAAAACCGGCATCGTCCTTTCCTTCTTCATTTTCCTCCCTGATTATGGTCCCGGCCTCTACGTGCCCGGTGGGTAGATACAAACTCATTTTCTCTCCTCGCCACTCCCCTCTTTCGGCGTTTCTCAAGGCACCTTTCCAGTTCACTTCCACCCGGAAAGGATGGTCCCGGTCCGTATGGAAAAATGCCGTTTCGTTCCAAAATGGGTTATGGTAAGGGTTACCTTTCAGTAAGCCATCCCCTTCACCCCAGCCAAGGCAACTTACTTTTTTTAACCGCTCACCCGTCACGCTGATTAGAAATGCGGTGCAATGCGTAGGGTAATGCATGGGAGGTAGTCCATGTCTCCAGGTAGGTTCACCGTTTTCAAACCACAGGATTTCCAGCCCGGGATGATTGTATTCGGCAGCCGCACTGAAAATCTCGCCAAATTTTCCTTCCTGATAGAATTTCCTGGCGGTAATGGTGCCTTGCATAAAAGTCGTTGTTTCCGCCATCATAAAAACCTTTCCGGAGGACAACACCGCCTCTTTTACCCGGTTACATTCTTCAATGTTCATGGCCAGCGGCACTGCGCACAGTACATGCTTCCCCGCCGTAAGGCTTTCGATAATGTGGTCCGCATGGTCGGGAGCCGGAGTCGCCAAAAAAACCGCATCTACCTTGGGGTCGGTCAGCAGTTGCTTCAGGGAAGGATAGCTTTTTTGACATGCGTAGGTTTTCATCAAATGATTCCGCCGATCTTCCCGCAAATCACTGACTGCCTCTACGATGCAGTCCGGGTGTTCGTGAAACTGAAAAGTGGCTCCGAACCTGCCGCCAACAATTCCTACCCGAACCTTAGAAAAGGTTTCATTACCATAGCTAGTAAATGGGCCCATCGCCAACAGGCTGGATGCCATGGCTGATTGTTGGATAAATTTTCTTCTGTTTATACTCATCGTCCGTATTTTTTGTAAACACCCCTACACAAATATACCCTTAGGATAAAGGAACAGACTACTTTGTCCCGGAGAACCGGCTCCCCAAACCACCTGTAAGCTTACCCTGCTCCAGTGATAACTGTCAAAAAAACAGTTAAATAATTGGAATAATATCGGAATTTTCTGTTTATTCAACGAATAATTAACCAATGAATGCCCATACCTGCAACATCATGCCCAAAATAATTCAATCAAACCAGCTGAAATCACTCTTATTGCTTTTGATTATCAGCTTTTCCTGTGAGGAAGCATCCGAAACGACCGCTGTTCATCCCTTCGATCAATTAAGTGAAGAGGAGAAGCGAAATCCTGAGAATGCCCTTCTTGGAATCAAGGTCAACGAGAGCCTGGAAGCAAGCCTTTTTGCCTCCGAACCAATGATCACCAACCCTACCAATATTGACATTGATCACAAAGGAAGGGTGTGGGTTTGTGAAGCATACAATTACCGTCCGGATATCACTGGAAACGAAACCAAGGGAGAAGGGGATCGGATTTTAATCCTGGAAGACAGCAACGGCGACGGAAAAGCGGACAAAAGTACGGTGTTTTACCAGGACCCAGAACTGAATGCCCCATTGGGAATATGGGTCATGGGGCATCAGGCGATTGTTTCTCAAAGTCCCTACGTGTGGTTATTGACCGACACGGATGGCGACGATAAAGCGGATAAAAAGGAAGTTATTTTTAAAGGTGTTGGCGGGGAGCAGCATGACCATGGGATGCATGCGTTTGTTTTTGGCCCGGATGGTAAATTTTATTTTAATTTTGGTAATTCTGGTGGGACCATTCAGGATAAGAGCGGCCAAACCCTGAAAGATACCAACGGGAAGCTTATTGATGCCGGGAATTACAAAGAAGGACTGGTTTTTCGCTGCGATGCGGATTTTTCCAATATTGAAGTACTGGGACAAAATTTCCGGAACAACTACGAGGTAGCACTCGACTCGTACGGCACCATGTGGCAGTCCGACAACGACGATGATGGAAACAAAGGAGTCCGCATCAATTACGTCATGGAATACGGCAATTTTGGCTACAAGGATGAAATGACCGGAGCGGGCTGGAGAGCCAATCGCACCAATAAGGAAAAAGAAGTCCCCTTACAACACTGGCACTTAAACGACCCTGGTGTGGTTCCCAATTTGCTACAAACCGGAGCGGGATCGCCTACCGGCATGGTGGTATACGAAGGCAATGCGCTACCGGAAGTATTTCAGAATCAGATGATCCACACGGATGCGGGACCCAATGTGGTCCGGGCGTATCCGGTAGAAAAAGATGGGGCCGGTTACAAAGCCTCCATCATCAACCTGATGGAAGGCGACAAAGACCAGTGGTTCCGGCCATCCGACGTATGCGTAGCACCCGATGGATCGCTGATGGTTTCGGACTGGTACGATCCCGGAGTGGGAGGCCATCAGGTGGGAGATCTGAATAGAGGTCGTATTTTCCGGGTTTCCGCACCAGGTACCCCCTATGAGGTTCCCGAGGCGGACATTAACTCCCCAAATGGAGCCGTAGAAGCATTGCTAAATCCCAACCTCTCCCTGCGCTTTCAGGCATGGAAAAGCCTGGAGGCCATGGGACCCGATGCCAGGCCGGCACTGGAAAACATCTTTTACGAGCATGATAACCCGCGTTTCAAGGCCAGGGCATTTTGGCTTTTAGCGAGATTGGATGAAAAATACATTCAGGAAGCTGTTCGTCACCCAAACCCCGATCTTCGGATTTCGGGTATCCGAGCCGCCCGCCAGCATAACCTGGACCTAATACCCTACCTGGAAACACTGGTGCAGGATTCAGATGCGCAGGTACGAAGAGAAGTAGCCATCGCATTGAGAGGCATGAATTCACCAAAAGCCCCGGAGCTTTGGGCAGCATTAGCCCAACAACACGATGGGGAAGACCGCTGGTATTTGGAAGCATTGGGAATTGGGGCTACTGGCCAGTGGGATCGTTTTTATTCGGCCTGGATGGAAAAATCCGGAGCGGATATTAGCAGCAAGAAAAATCAGGATATCGTCTGGAGATCCAGAACGGGTAAAGCCATTCCCCATTTGGCAAGCCTGGCCTCTGAAGCTTCCGAACCCCTAGAAACCAGACTGCGGTATTTCAGGGCCTTTGATTTTAATCCGGATAAAGAAGGGAAGTCTGCTGCGCTGATTAAAATGTTAGAAGCGGAGCAACTTCGTCATGAAAACCAGGAGGAGGGACAACAAATAAACAGGCTGGTGTTAACCCACCTGGACCCGGAATACCTGGACAGATCCCCGGCTGTGCGCTCTGTGCTTACCACTACGCTGAATGAAAGTGCTGGAACCGAGGCTTATTTGGAGCTGGTACAGAAGTTCGAAGTTAAATCCGAAAATCCACGGCTGCTACAAATGGCATTGGAAGAAAGCGACAATACCCTTGGAAAATCCGCTGCGACCCTATTGCTCCGGCAAGGGGGCCTGAACAGTGTACAAGAGGTGCTTTACAGTGGAGAAGATGACAAGATTCACGCCATGTTTGCTGTATTGCGAGGGATCGGTAGTGCGGAATCACTGGATCTGTTAGAGAATATGGCATTTGACAGCTCCCTTCCGCTTTCCGTTCGCAAAGAAGCTACCGCTGCAATAGGGGGTAGTTATGGCGGTGAAGACAGGGTTTTGGCATTATTGGAAAATGAAAAGCTTCCGGAAAATCTAATTCCGTCGGCGGTTACGGGGGTAAGTCGTGCCTGGAGGAAAAGCGTTCGTGCTGAAGCGGCCACCTATCTGGATGCTACCGCCAGTGAAGAAAACCCACTACCGCCTATGAAAGAGCTCCTCGCTATGGAAGGAAGCATAGAAAAAGGATTGGTAGTATTTAAAAACAATTGCGCGGTGTGTCACCAGGTAGGCGATATGGGGATGGACTTTGGTCCCAAACTTTCCGAAATAGGCAGTAAGCTTTCTAAAGAGGCCCAATTCATATCCATTCTTCACCCGGATGCAGGCATTAGCTTTGGCTACGAAGGGTACCTAATTCAAATGAAAGATGGCAGCAGTCTGGGAGGAATAATCGCCAGCCAGACGGAAACAGATATTGACCTAAAACTACCGGGAGGTAGTACAGTACCCATTAAAACCAGCGAAATGAAAAGCATGGAACAAATGGAAAACTCGATGATGCCTGCCGGATTAGAAAAGACAATGAGTACCCAGGAACTGGTAGATCTGGTGAGCTACCTGATGTCCCTTAAGAAACAATCTTAAATTAGAATACTATATATGAACCAGGAAGAAAATAACCCAAGAAGACGCACATTGAAGAAAATGGCCGGTGTAGGCCTGGCTGGCATGCTGGCACCGGGACTATCCCAACGGCTCCTGGCTGCTGAGAGACAGCTTCCGGATGCCCTAAAGGGCAACGTCAACCATTCCGTATGCCGGTGGTGTTACAATGATATTGCATTCGAGGACCTGTGCAAGGCTGCGGTAGAAATCGGTTTAAAATCTATCGAGTTGGCCGGACCAGAAGAATGGCCGGTTCTCAAAAAATACGGGCTGGACTGTGCCATGCCCTGGGGTGCGGGTTTGGGCATCGAAAGGGGCTGGAACAATCCGGAGCTGCATGAAGAACTGATCAAAAGTTACGAAGAGGTAATCCCTAAAGTGGCTGCCGCAGGCTACAAGCAGATCATTTGTTTCTCCGGCAACCGAAATGGACTGGAGGATACCAAAGGGATTGAAAATTGTGCCATGGGATTGAAAAAAATCATGCCTGTTGCTGAAAAGCACGGGGTCATCATGTGCATGGAATTATTAAACAGCAAAGTAAATCACAAAGACTACCAGGCTGACCATACCGCCTGGGGAGTCGAGGTTTGCAAGGCCGTAGGTTCCGAAAACATCAAGCTCCTATATGACATTTACCACATGCAGATTATGGAGGGTGATGTCATTGCCACCATCAAGGAGTACCACCCGTACATTTCCCATTATCACACCGGCGGTGTACCGGGAAGAAACGAAATAGACGAAAGCCAGGAACTCTATTATCCCGCCATAATGAAAGCCATTCTCGAAACCGGATATCAGGGCTATGTAGGCCAGGAATTTATCCCAAAGAGACCCGATAAATTGGCTTCTCTAAAGCAAGGGGTAGAAATTTGTGATGTTTAATCTTATAGGATTTAGAAATACAAAAGCCGACTCGCAATGAGTCGGCTTTTCTATTTCAATAGTCGTTCCTGCCTGTCAGTTCAGCATTTTTGACCTTCAGTTCATATTGATTTCGTTGTCGGAAAATACACTTTTTGAGATCTCCGGTTTGCGTCGGGACAGCAGCTTCTTTCTTCTGACACCTTGTTTTTCTGACAAACTCGGTCTCCTTTTACAATTATTCTTGATGTTTTTCAGGGTTTGCTTATCCATCCAGATCCCCAGGCCTACCGCCACCAGAATTAGCGTCGGAAACAGAAAATGATCGCTAAGTGAATACCCAAAAAATACGAGTGCTATGAAAAGTAACTTGACCGTTCCCAATGTTAACGCCACCTGATCATGCTTCAGTCCCATTCGAATAAGAAAATGGTGCACATGGCTTTTATCAGGCTTTAAGGGAGACTTTCCCTTCAGGCTGCGTTTGACAAAAATACGTACCGTATCATAAATGGGAACAATCAAAAAGGCCATGCCGGCAGCAAATGGGGCGTTCAATTTCAACCCTTCCCAGGGGGCCATGGTACCGGTTTTGTCCACAAATAAAATCACCAGCACCGTAAGCGCAAACCCCAAACTCAGGGACCCGGTATCTCCCATAAATATTTTCGCCGGATGCCAGTTGAATACTAAGAAAGCAAGTATCCCCCCTACCAGGGTAAAGGAAATAAGGCTATAGGAAACCATATCGGCCGTGTAAAACCAAAAGCCAAGAATGGTTAAGGTCACCAGACTAAGAGCGCCCGCAAGCCCGTCTGCGCCATCTATTAAATTAAACGAATTGGTCAAAACCAGAATGGCAAAAAAGGTGATTGCTACGCTGACAATGTAGGGGATTTCATAAATCCCCAAAAAACCATAAAGGCCGGAAATCCGGATATCCGCCATTACAATCACAAAAAAGGCTGGAATAGATTGACCGATTAGCTTCTGAAATGCCGTCAATTCGATTAAATCATCTCGAAGTCCTACTGAAAACATGATTCCCAGGGCCACCAGAAAATACCTTGTTTCCACGATCTGGTCAAAACTAAGCCAGGCAAATAAACCCAGAAATGAGGCAACGATGATGGCAATTCCTCCCATTGAGGGAATACTCCCTGCATGAATCTTCCTTCCCCCAGGAGCCTCCATGAAATTGATCCTTTTTAGAATCATGATCAAGACTGGCGTCATCAAAAAACCAAAGAAAAAAGAAGTAGCCGTGGAAAGAAAAATATTCATAATATGAAAGTTTTCACAAAAATAAACATAATGAATTTATAATATTAGTTTTTTACTGCGAATTTTATACCAAAAAACAGTTTATTTACACTTTATAGTAACTTCTGTACCATTTTACAAATTGCTCGATACCAAAGGGGACCGAAGTAGAAGGCTTATATCCCAATTCCTTTTCGAGTGGAGTGGTATCCGCAAAGGTAGCAGGTACGTCTCCTGGTTGAATGGGCAACATTTCCTTTTTCGCCTCTTTCCCAAGAGACTCTTCGATGGCCTGTATAAAATCCATCAACTTTACCGGACTGGAATTTCCAATATTGTAAACCGTGTAGGGAGCCTTGGATTTGCTCGCATCTCCTGTATCAGGATCCCAATGTTCATCTGCTACGGGAACTTTGTCCACCACACGAATCACCCCTTGTACAATATCGTCTACATAGGTAAAGTCTCGTTGCATTTCGCCGTAATTAAACACCTGAATGGGTTTGTCTTCCAATATGGCTTTTGTAAACAGAAATAGTGCCATATCTGGTCTGCCCCAGGGCCCATACACGGTAAAGAACCGTAGACCTGTAGTCGGAAGGCCAAAAAGATGACTATAGGTATGAGCCATCAATTCGTTTGATTTCTTAGAGGCAGCGTATAAAGACACCGGGTGATCCACGTTCTGACTGGTCGCAAAGGGCATTTGCGTATTGGTTCCGTAAACCGAACTGGAAGAAGCGTAAGCCAAATGTTTTATATCATGATGCCTGCACGCCTCCAGAATGTTTAAAAACCCAACAATATTGGCCTGGATGTAGGCATCTGGATTCGTCAACGAATACCGGACACCAGCCTGAGCTGCAAGGTTCACCACTTTGTCAAACTTCTGTTCAGCAAATAATTTCATCACCCCTTCCTTATCTTCCAATTGCAGTTGAATAAACTGATACCCAGGGTATTTATTACTGGATTGTACTTTCCCATACTGAACGGCAGCCGGGTCGATACCGGTTTTGCTTAACCGGTCGTATTTTAGCTGTATGTCATAATAATCATTGATACTGTCCAGTCCTACCACTTCATCCCCTCTTTCAAGGAGCTTTTCAGCCAAATGCATACCGATAAATCCAGCAGTTCCTGTGATCAAAATTTTCATGTGCTTGTTAATTTTTGCGGATAACAGTTATTAGGGATAAAAATTCAATCGAATCCATCACTTAAACCAAAAACTATAATTACGGCAGTAAAGATACTAATTTTAATGAAAAACCTGACTTTCTCCCAACTGAAAAACCTATTTCGATTTTAACTATTTGATTAATGGTAAACCTGTGTGACATCCGTAACCAGGTCGATTCCAACCCCTCAAGCACCACATTTACCCAGGTTTCAAATTAACGCTTAATAAAAAAGGGGCTATTGCCTACTGAACGACCGACCTGGAAAGTTTCGTCTTCCTCGCCACAAACCAGTACGCCAACGGGACAAAATACAAGGCTGTAAAGGTACCTATGGTCAACCCTCCAATCACCGACACTACTAATGGTCGCTGCAGATCAGCTCCCAGTCCTGCGCTAAATACCACCGGCAATAACGCCAGAATGGTGGTAATCGATGTCATCACGATGGGTTTCAGACGGATTTCTCCCGCCCTGAATAACGCTTTTTCCAATGCCTCTACCGATCCTCCATCTGCTTGCCAATACTGTTTTCTAAGCCGGTTTATGGTGTCGATTTTCAAAATGGCATCGTTGACCATTATTCCTAACATGACCACCAAACCAATGGCCGACATCACATTCAGGGAGGTCCCGCTCAGCCAAAGCAACAGAAATGCCCCACCTATGCCCAAAGGAAGCGTGAAAATGACGATCAATGGCTGTACAAAATTTTCAAACTGAGCGGCCAGTATAAAGTACAATAGCAACACGGATACCAATAAAATCCCCCCTAACTGCCAGATCGTTTCCCGATCCTGAAAATACTGCCCGGTAAATTCTACCGCCAAATTTTTCCCGGAGGCCCAGTCCCTAATAGTCCGTTCCTGCTGTGGCGAAAGCGAGGTATCATAGGTCAGGGATTGAAAAATTCCAGCGCGATCGGCGGTAACAAATTTATATTGCTCGTCATAGGAGAAATGAATAAATTCATCCAGGGCATAGGGAATTCCTTCTTCTCCATATATGTAATTCGTCTTTAATAATGTCTGAAAATCCAAGGTCTCAGCGGCCAGAAGAATCGGGGTAATTTCTCCGAAACGTTTGATATCGGCAATGAGATAGTTTCCGAAAAGTTGTTGAATTTTTTCTACTAATTGTTGACCTTCCAACCCATATAAGGCCAATTTTCTCATGTCCGTTCTGAATATTACCGAGGCACCTTTTTGAAGGCCCGGCCCCTTGGACCAACCGGAAACCGGAAAGGCTTCCAGCCAGGGATCCATCTGGTTTACAGCCACCGGTTGCTTGGAGGTGAGATCCTTCCAGCGCACTTCAAAAAAAGGCCGATTAGAACTAAATAACTGGTCAAAAGCATTGGGAGCATCCTGAATTTCTACACTGGCCAGGGGAAACCGTTGACGAATAAATTGCAACAGTTGAGAACTGATCATCTCCTTTTGTTCGCCATTTTCAAACATCAGAAACACATCTGCCTGCTGGATGTCATTATCTCCCTCGTACAAAAGAAATTGCCGTAAGCCCAGGTCACTTTCGGCCCATTGGTACTCCCCTTCCACCAGGGCCATCATGTCCAGTAACCGTTCTTTATTTTGGCTGGCATTAATGGGCTCGTTCCAATCCAAAGAGACCATCACATCATACTTTTCGATGGGGGGCAAGCCCTCCACCTTTAGCAGCCTCACCGTAAGCAACAACAGGGGTATCAATAGCAGCAATACCAAAAGAGACCCTGTGCGGTAGGCAAAAACCAATCGGTAAATCCGTTTATACCCTTTCAATAAAAGCAAAAACAAGCGGCTGTCCTCTCCGGAACGCTGATAGGTCTTCCCTTTGAAAAACAGGTAATAAAGCAGGGGCAAAACAATAAATGCCACCAACAGCGAAACGGATAAAATGGCGGCAACTGAGACCGCCTGATCGTAAAATAGGGCCCCGGATATGCCACTTAAAAACACCAGTGGAACAAACACCGCCAGGGTGGTAAGCACCGAACTGATCAACGCGGACATCACTTCATTTACCCCGGAAATGCAAGCCTCAAAAAGCGGAATCCCTTCCGATCGCTTTCGGCTAATATTGTCCAGGACAATGATCGAATTGTCTATCAGCATCCCCAACCCAAGGGCCAGGCCGCTCAAAGAGATCACATTGATGGAAATCCCGGCAAAATAAAAAACGGCAAAACTTATTATGAGCGATGAGGGCAGGCTAATGCCGATGATAATCGGCATGCGGAAATCACCCATAAAAACAAAGAGAATTCCGAAGGCAAAAAGCCCTCCAAAAAGCAAGCTTGTTTGCAGGTTGGTAATTCCCGCGTTCAGCAGTGTAGATTGATCCTGGGTAAGTGCGAATTCTACCTGGGGATAATCCGCTTCAAAGCCCTGGACTGCCTCGTAAAGCAGGGGCATGATATCGTTCATTCGGGCGGAAGTCTGCTTATGTACCGTCACTACCAGGCCTTCCCGTTCCTGAAACAGGTGAAATCCGTCGGGTTTGGCCAGGGAATGACGCACTTCCGCCACCTTGCCCAGGTTTACCGTGTTGCCCGCAGGTCCCCTTACCGGAAGGTTACGGATATCTTCCGGCGTTTCCAGTCTGCTCGCCAGTCGAAGGTAGTACCGGAATTGGCCATCCTCCACGCTAATTCCCGGCAATTCGCTATTTCCGGCTTCAATGGCCCGAATCACATCCGATTCCCGCATGCCCAGGCCCGCCAATACAGGCTTGTCAGGACTGACGGAAATCACCCGTTCCTGCCTCCCGTTAATGTCTACCAGTGCCACTCCGTCCAACTGCTCTACCCTCTTTTTTATTACATTTTCAGTGAGCAGCGATACATCGGCAAAGTCCACTCCCTCTTTGGGCACCACCTGTAGCCGAACAATAGGGATGTCATTGGTATTGATGCGTACCACCCGGGGCCTTTCCAGGTCTTCCGGCAGGCTGTTGGTAAGCCGGTCTATCTTTTCATTTACCGCAATGTAAGCCAACTCCATCTGGGTGTCGTAACTAAACGTAAGTCTTACATTGCCCACTTCCGATCCGGCTTTACTTCCCATATCCTCGAGCCCATCCAGCGTTACCATGGCCTCCCGGATGGGACGTAAAACATTTTGTTCTATAGACTCCGGAGAAGTATTGGGGTAGGCCACCTTGATCACTATCTGAGGTACATCCATCGGAGGCAACAAGGAAATGGGCAAGGTACGGAACAGGATAAGGCTGAAAATAAGCAGGGCCAGAAAGGTCATGCCTACGGCGATGGGGCGTGCCAATAAAAATCTAACCATGGCTTATTCCGTTATCACCTGTACCGGTGCCTGATGCGCTAATTGAACATTATTGCTGATAATCACTGGCTGACTGGTCAGCAGACCGTCGAGAATTTCCATTTCCCTGCCGTTATCCTTGCCTACTTCCACGTAATTCCATATTGCTTCATTGTTTTCGATGGTAAAAACTACCGGCCTGCCGGATCGGTATACCACTGCCTCTTTAGGAACTACCAAACTATTGTTTTGTGGGGAACGAATTATTGCCCGGGCATTCATTCCAGGTAGCAGGCTTCCCCCCTGCTGAAGGCTCAGGGTTACCTGGACCAGGCCGTTTTCATCTACTTTTGGATTGATGCTACCAACGGTCCCGGAAATACCCTCTCCGGAACCCGAAACCGGATACACCTCCGCCTTTTGCCCTTTGCGGATATAAGCAATATCGGATTCCAGCACTTTCACCTTCATCTCCAGCAGGTCGGTGCTGAGCAGCAGGCATACTTCATCCCCGGCATTCACCAGGCTTCCCTTTTTTAATTGTAAATCGGCTATGGCTCCAGCGATGGGTGCCTTGATTTCTGTTTTTTCCAAATTCCGTTCCGCCTCCCTCACAGCAATCTGTGCAGACAAAAGACCACTGGATGCCTTCCAGAACTCATCCCGTTCCGAACTCTCCAGGGAGTCCATCAGCGTCGTTTCCACATCTGCAGCAATGCGACGGCTCTGGTACTCTGCGGTAGAAGACCGGAGATCCACCTGTGCCCTTTCCCATTCCATTTGACTGTCCGTTTTGTCCAGACGAGCCAGAATTTGTCCGGCCTGCACCCTTTGCCCCTCCTCTACCTGAAGCTCGATCAGGTAGCCCGGCCGCTCTACGATCACCATTACCTCATTGGCTGCTTCGATTTTGCCGGTAGCATTGATCAGGTAATCAAACGACTTGGTTTCCGATTGACTCACCATCACCGAGGTGGCCTGTACTTCATCCCGGAAAGTTTCAATGGGAATCTCCTCATTGGATTCTTCCGGCTCTCCGCAGGAAAAAAAAACCAGATTAAGGCAAAATAATGCAATGACAAAAGCGGAACGTTTCATTTTAGCAGGAGTTAATTAATGGATTGATTCCCAGTCCACATCAAGTGAATAGGTTAAATAACTAATTAATTAAATTAGCTCCAAATTTTTTAAGGAAATTTTAAAAAAAAACAGGACCGATGTTATCAGTCCTGTCTTATCATTGACCATGAGACCCGGGCCTTGCCTGACTAGCGTCAGGGATGATGCACCAGGAGCTGCTTGCATGTCTGCCCTTTTTACTTACAAAAAAATGGCAAAAAAAAACGCCCTTCACGGCTCAACTATTTACTGATTTTTCCTGTTCCAGGATGATTTTGAAACTGGCATCGTCTTCCGTGTAATTCACATTGATGATCTTTTCTGCCTTGGAGAGCAATACACGACTGCTGTTATTTAAGTGTCGGATGTAAACGGTCTTGCCCAGCTTCTCGTACCGCTCGGTTACCTTATGGATGGCATCAATACCCGAGTGATCCACGATGCGACTTTCCTTAAAATCGATTACAATTTCCTCAGGATCTCCCAAAGGATCAAATTTCTGCCCAAAGGTCATGGCAGAACCAAAAAACAAGGGACCGTAAATTTCGTAATGTTTAACACCATTTTCATCCAAAAACTTTCTGGCCCGAATCATTTTGGAATTTTCCCAGGCAAATACCAGGGCTGCGATAATCACACCGATCAAAACGGCCAGCGCTAGATTATGCAGCAGGACGGTGACCAGGGTGACCAACACCATCACCAACACATCAGATTTGGGGACTTTCCGGAAGACCCGCAGGGATGCCCATTCAAAGGTCCCAATGGCCACCATAAACATCAGCCCTACCAGAGCAGCCATGGGTACCATCTCAATATAGGTAGATAGAAACAGGATAAATACCAGCAGGCCTACCGCGGCCACGATGCCGGATATCCGGTTTCGCCCGCCGGCATTGACATTGATCAGCGACTGACCGATCATGGCACAGCCCCCCATGCCCCCAAAAAAACCGGTGGTTACATTGGCAATTCCCTGGGCCACGCATTCTTTGTTGCCATGTCCCCGGGTTTCGGTGATTTCGTCTATCAGGGTCAGGGTCAGCAGGCTCTCAATCAACCCCACGCCTGCCATGATAGCCGAATAAGGTAAAATGATCAGTAGGGTTTCCAAATTGATTGGTACCATGGGAAGGTGAAATTCCGGCAAGCCACCACTAATGGATGCCAGGTCACCGACCGTTCGGGTATCTATTCCTCCAAAAATAACCAAAAGACTTACAACCAATATAGCTACTAAAGCTGAAGGAACAGCCCTGGTTAATTTGGGTAAAAACTTTATTATAACCATGGTTAAAACCACCAGCCCTAACATTAGGTACAGCGGCGTGCCACTCATCCATTCCAGCGTTCCAGCGGCGGTTACTTCTTTAAACTGGTCCAACTGGGACATGGCGATGACGATCGCCAGACCATTGACAAATCCAAACATCACCGGATGGGGTACCAATCGGATTAATTTCCCCAGCTTTAATACCCCCACTAATATTTGGATAAGGCCCATCAACACCACGGCTGCAAATAGATACTCTACCCCGTGTTGTGCGATCAGTGCTACCACCACCACTGCAATGGCTCCGGTAGCTCCTGAGATCATCCCGGGCCTTCCTCCCAAAATGGAAGTAATCAAGCCAATAATAAATGCAGTATACAGCCCCACCAAAGGACTCACTCCGGCAATCAATGAAAAAGCTACTGCCTCTGGCACCAGCGCCAGGGCTACCGTCAGGCCGGAAAGCACCTCATCCTTCAGATTTGCCTCCTTGGGCATAAATAATCGGTAAAATGTTTGCGTCATCGTTCGTCTGATTAAAGGTCTCGCTAACCGACCTGATTAAAAAATGAGGCCTTCTAGTGTTGAATTTGGTTATTCCAGGCGAGAATTAAGATGCAAATGTAATTCATTTTTAATAGTTTCGAAATAATATTTCGAAAATTAACTAAGGATTAATACCCCAAAATAAAAAATTTTGACTTTCATTTCTATCCTAACATTCAGATGCTTAGAAAGAAATCAAGAAAATAAAATGAAATGACCCAACCCCAGGGGCTGGATAGTGCCATTGGCAGGGTAAGCCGCATGGACTACATCAATAATAAATCCATAAACGAGGCCCAAATCCTGAAAATCCAGAAAAAGATCAAGGGATTGCAGCATTGGCTGGGGAAATTGGGTACCGCGGCTTTTGGCAAATGCATCCGCTGCGGAGAACCCATCAATCATAACCGATTGTTATTGGTGCCGGAAAGTGCCCATTGCATTCGCTGTGCTTCCAGGCCATAGAGCTTAAAGCTTTTAGTAAATGGTAATCTCACCTTTCATCCGGTTTCCCGGAAACATATTCAAAAACCAATCGACTTATCTGCGCAATGGTCTCCTTCCCTGCCGCCACATCCGCCAGGTTTTTACTCAGAATCACCAACACATAGCGGTTCCCATTGGGCAATTCCAATATGGCCGCATCGTGTTGCACCCCTGTAATGGATCCCGTTTTATGCGCAATTTTAACATCTGCAGGAAGTAATTTGGGAATTTGGCTGTTCCAGCCCCCCTGTTCCCTGAATATACGCCTACAAAAAAAACTAAAAGAAGACAGGGGTACCATTCGGTTTTCCATCAATGATCTGCTCAATACCATCAATATCCAGACCTATGCCCAAATTCAGCAACCCCCGTTACATATGTCAGTGGATTATTTTTTACGGATGAGGACCATTACCATCAACTATTCCCGTCCACTTGGCAATAAAAAACTCAAAGCAATCAAAATTGACTCCTCTTCAGAGGAAGACAGGAGAAGGATGGTGGTGGAGTAATGCTCAGGGTTAATATAAGCAGCCTACTTCCAATCCAAAAAAATGTAATCCAACGCATAAAAGCCTAACTATATAGTGAAATTTCTATTTGTTAGGACAAAAACGATAGGTGCCCCATTACCTTCTTCTATGTGATCATAAAAATAAATAAAGAGGTTGGCAAAAAACCCAACCTCTTTATTTGGTTCAGATTAAATCTATTTATTTGATGATGATAATGTCTTCCCCCTCAAAATCTGTTCCATCCGTTAACTGACCTTTTACTTTAACCTTAATAACATCATCTCTGGAAACATCTCCAAGTGCCTGAATGACATCCTGAGCATCAAATTTTATGGCCAAATCCATAAATCCATCACTTTCCAGGGTATTGCATGCATCGGATTCAAGTGGCTTATCTACTATTGGTTCGTATGGTGTCGCCACATCACTGTAGTCGTGACGTACTGGTGAAACGCCTTCCAAAGTAATCGTCGATAGGTCAATGTCGCTAACATCAAAGTCTGCTGATCCCAGAATTGCGGTAGGAATAACACCATTTCTTTTCAACTGGATGGGATTGGGGCAACTTCCCGGATGCACGTCAAAAGCAACGGGAACTAGTGGATCAGGAACAGTGATGGTCACTGAGGTTGTCGCATATTCAGCACCATCGCCGACCAGGCAAAGGTCAAATGTGTATTCCCCGGGTGCCGTACCTTCTGGGACAGTTATGGTGACATCAAAGTCTCTTTCAATAGGCTCATCCAAAACAATGCCTGTATGAGAACTGGGAGAAACACCAGTCAGCCAGGTTGCATAGGTTGGATCGCAGGATTCAATACTTAAATTATCAATTTTATTCAAGTTTTCAGCAATAATGTCCGCTATAAAATCTGCAACATCTGGGCTGGAGGAATTAAAGGGAAAAGCATCTCCACCCGTAAGTTGGGAGGCAGCTTTCCATAGAGCAAATTCATCACCCGTGGATGACCCTGAAAATAAAGTGATTATGGTATAACCGTTATCTTTTAATCCATTAATGGTTTTGACGAACTCCAAATCATCTTCTGTTCCCACTGTTTCGTCTCTACCGGGGTCTGGGCCTGTGTTTCTATTCTTTTCAATCAGACCATAGACATCACAATCGTGAGGTACATTGTCTAACCAAAAAATGGCAATCTTTTTTGAACCCGATCTCCAATTTATGGTTTCATCGTTGTACAACTCCCAAAGGGGTCTGGTGTAATTTTCAGGGCCATCGGATCCCCAACCCAATTCCATAGAATTTATCCCATTGGCAGTATTGGAAAGTTCAGAACTTAAGTTCGCATCCAATTTATAGGGATAATCTGATAAACCTCCATAGTTAGCAGAATATCCACATCCACTTTTGACACCTATGTAATCCATATGGGAGATGGCACCAAAATTCGTGTCTGGTATCAAGCCTCTTAATGCATTCATAATGTTAATAGAGTTGGTTTTTGCAGTATTGAGTTCTCCTCCCATGCTCCCTGTAAGATCCAAAATAAACATCACATCTCCCGTGGAAGGGGCACCATTAATCTTCCCGGTTAAGGTCTGCACATGGCTTTCTTCCGGCATAAGCGTTGCTTCAATCGGGGATTCTAAACTTGATTCCGAAGATGAGGTACTTACCCTTTGATTTGCCGAAAAATCCTTTGAATAATCCTTCAAAGGAACTAAAGAAGGTGGTGGATCTCCTTCAAACTGATTAGCAGACATATCTTCTGTCGTTTGTTGGTGAAAATTTGCCGCCTCTTTCTGAACTTCTGTCAAATCCTGACAGGCCATAAAGGCCAAAAGGATAAACAGAGTACCAAAGGTTTTTAAATTGGTTTTCTTTAAGTTTTTCATAAAACAAATAATTTTGGGGTTAACATAGAATTGGGTTTAAAATAATTACACCGGCTTGCACCAGACCCTTAGCCAAACAACTTGATAATATTTCAATTCAAAACTGAAAATTGATCGATAGTTCCTAAAGCAATATGTCCTTTTCTGCATTTCAAATAAATTATTAATACATTTGAAAATTTACTTTTGATATCTTCGGAAAAAAATAAAGAATGTACACCTATGCCTTAAAAGTGTCCCAATACTACCTTTCAATGTCCGATAAAAAAATCCAAACCCTTTTTTCTGTATATAAGATAAAAATTAATGAGTAAAAAAATTAATATTCGAATTGAATAAGAAGGAGATAGGACTAAACTGATTATCAGGTAAAATGTTATTTGAAATGTGGACGGTCAATTTGCAAAACTGAATAAAGAACTTGAGCGAAAACTGAATGGGCTAAATATGATAAGGGAAAGTTTAAATATCCGCAAACATTCCAAATAAATTAAATTCATGAATTCAAAAATATGATTATCAGAAATAAATTTGTACATTTATAAGGTTTTATGACCAAAAACCCTTAAAAATACCCCATAAAGGTGATTGTTCGGAAGTTTAATCTTTTTTATCTTTACAATCTCCAAATAAAATTTTACACATGTATTATGAAAGACCCTATTCGTAGAATTAGTGTAGATGATGAATTTCAAACCTTGGATACTTTGCAGCAAATTCTTGAAAATAACAAGGATGGACCGCAGCTCGTAAACCCTTTGCAAATCCAGCTCCTACAACAGTTTGTGGAAAAGTCCAATAATGCGAGAAATAAGTTGGCCATACCCACATTGGAAGGTTATGAAATCATAGATATTGACCAAATTATCAGGTGTGAGGCTGACAGAAATTACAGTTACATTTTTGTTAATGGAATAAAACAGCCCTACCTGATATCCAAAAATTTAAAAGAATTAGAAAATGCCCTCATTCCCAATGGATTCCTTAGGATTCATAATTCACACCTGATTAACCCTGTGCATGTTAGGAAGGTTATAAAAACTGATGGAGGCATGATTGAAATGGTAGATCACACCAAAATTAGAATGACCAAAAATAAAGCCATCATATTGGAAGAACTTTTTAATAATATTACCAAAATCTGATTATTTATTATTTCACAATAGCAGGCTTAATCCCAATGAGCTGTTGGGCTGAGAACTCAATTATTTTTCGGACCTGAAAACTTTGGTCTGAAACTTGGAGTAATGATAAGGCATGCACGCTTATAGAAATGCAACTGTCAATTTTTGAATAAATCCCCACCATTTGAAAGCTACTCCTTGCGTAAGGTCACATAATCATAAATCAACCTGCTGATTTCAGCAATGGTCTCCTTCCCTGCCGCCACATCCGCCAGGTTTTTACTCAGAATCACCAACACATAGCGGTTCCCATTGGGCAATTCCAATATGGCCGCATCGTGTTGCACCCCTGTAATGGATCCCGTTTTATGCGCAATTTTAACATCTGCAGGAAGTAATTTGGGAATCAGGTCCTTAAAGTACTGGTCGGAGAGTATCTTCATCATTTCTTCGGAACCCTCCACTTTCCCAAGGGCTATGGCCTCCATGATCCGCATCATGTCCAGGGCGGTAGTGGTATTGCTGAGACCAGCCTCAAAGGCCTTGAGGTCTTCCACCCCCCGCAGCACCTCAATGTCCTCCGCTCCCAACTCCCGCATGGACTGGGTAACCTTTTCCGCTCCTACCAAATCGATCAGAATATTGGTGGCCAGGTTGCTGCTTTTGATAATCATCTGGTACATCAACTCATAGATCGTGGTTTTCTCGCCGATCCTTTCATAAAGGCCCTCCTGGCTGTCCACCCCCAAATCCATGCTAAATGGGCTTCCGTCTACAATGCTGGTGAATTCGTTGACAATGAGAATGGAATCCTGCAAATCAAACTTTCCCGCCCCGGCCTGTTTAAAAAGCTCGATCATCACCGGGGTTTTCATGGTACTGGCTGCGTGAAACACTTCCTTTTCATTGATAAGTAATTCCTTTCCCGAATCATCCAGCATCCTGAACGCCACTCCAAAATCGCCTTCCGTGGCTTGCATTAAGGACAGAATACCTTCTTCCAAGGCCTCCAATCCGGATTTATCCCTGGCACCGGAGCAGGCAAGCAGAATGCATAGGGGCAAGAGCAAAATTACTTTCATCGATTAAAGTGGTTAAGGTGTCGCTTACATTAATAACATGACCCAGGCCATAACGGCCAAAAAAGCAATTATCGGTCCCAGAAAGATAAAAAATAATCCACCGGAACGAAAATCTTTTTGTTCCACCATGCCAGTGGCGTAAGCAATGGCATTGGCAGGCGTAGAAACAGGGAGCAACAGGGAGCAGGAGCAGCTAATGGCCACCATCACTGGTCCGGCTATGCCGTAAATGCCAGGTAGTGCCAAACTCAGTGGAACCAATATGGAAGCAGCCGCCGTGTTACTCATGACATTGGAAAGCAAAACAGCTACCAGGCAAAAGACAATGGCTATCAGCATGTTTGGCAAAGGCAGGGCGTTGATTTTTTGCATGACGATTTCTGCCAGGCCCACCTCCACCAGGGCGATGCCCAATGCCAGGCCTCCCGCTACCAACATCAGCGTGTCCCAGGGAAGGCTTCGAACATGTTCGGAGTGAATAACCTGGGTCATGGTCAGCAGGACAATGGGAATGGCAGAGGTAGCCGCAACGGGGATGCCGTGCAATGCCTCTGTCAACCACATCAGCACGGTAATGATCAAGGTAACGATAACCGCATTTTTTTCAAACCGCCCCACTTCTCCCTGCCCCTTGGGCAAAAGCGATAAATCCAGGTTGACATCCGAGAAATCATGGGTCTTGCAAAGGAATTTCCAAAACAGCCATACCAGCAACAAACCGGTCGGAAACCCTACTACCATCCAGTCCACAAAGGTAATGCTGATCCCTTTTTCCTGTAGTGCTCCCACGGCGATGGCATTCGGAGTGCTTCCAATAATGGTACCGATACCCCCTACCGAAGCGGCGGCAGGGATGGCCGTCAATAATGCTTTCCCATAGGGAGATTTTTTACCGATTAGTTGTACCAGCGGAATGATCGACGAAATCATCATCGCCGTCGTGGCCGTATTGGACATGATCATGCTGGCGATGGCCGTGGTCATCATCAAGCCCAGCAAAAGACCTTGCGGTTTTTGCCCAAATCGCTTGACTGTAAATCGGAACAGTTGCCGGTCCAGCTCTACCAGGCTCATGCCTTTGGCCAGAAAGAAGCCCCCCAGTAGTAGCCAAATCACATTGCTGGTCCAGGTACTCACATATAGATCCGGAGGCATGGTCTTTTCGAAAAACCAGTCGGTACTGAACCCTGTCAGCAAAGCCGCAATGATAAAAATACCGACGGCAAAGGGAGGCATGGCTTCCGAAATCCACAAGCCAATCGCAAGAATACTGATGAAGAATACAAAATTTACCTGGGGATCGTACCCGATTTTTCTGAAAAAATAGGATATCAACAGGGCCATCAGAAAATTCCCTAGAAAAGAAGAGGTGCTGAACACCCAATTCAGTTTGAGTTTCCGATAGAGTCTCCGGGCTGCACTTCTGGAATCGGAATAATACATGCGCTGTTTGGTTATTAATGTAAAAAAAAGATCAGTGAAATAAAATGCTTTCCCTACCGTCAGAAAGGCATTCCCCCCTATCCAAACCCCAGGCAAGTTAACCATTTTTTAAAAAAGTCAGCAGCACGGTGATCCAAAATGCTCCGGCAGTTCGTAATTCCTTCCAACTAAGAAAAAGTGTTAAACTGCTAAATTTTAATTGACCATGAAAAAGTATTGGAATGTAACGAAAACAATGAGTTTGGGAATGATGGTAGCCGGACTGGGGCTCTTTACGGCCTGTAACGATGATCCGGAACCGGAAATGCCTTTTACTCCCGGTATGGAAACCTTTGAGTACGGATTCAACGAGGGGCAATTGCTGGACAATCCCGCCACGGCGTACAATGGAGATGGAGAAGGGGATCACCCGAGAAACCTATCCGCCCAATTGGAGATCACAGAAATGGAAAACGGCAATGCCGAAGTGACCATCCGCCTGGAAAATGGACTGGATGGCATGCAGTACCCGGTGCATGTACATGATGCCGCGGATCCCAGCACCACACCCAATGGCATTCCCTATAATGAAACGCCAAATGGAAATATTTTTGCCGGAATGATCAGCATCAGCAATGGAATGGGAAGCCAATCCATGCAAACAGAGATGGACTACGACATGCTGTTAGATACCTACGAAGGCTTTCTGGTCGTACACGATCCCACCCAGGAACTAAGCACCACAGACCTGGGCACCTACCTGGTACTGGGCGTATTTGGACAGGACCTTGCAGATGCAGAGGCAGATTTGCGTACCGAAACCTTTATGTACGACTTTAATGAGGGGCAATTACTGGACAATACCGACCTGGCCTATGAAGGAGATCATGCCCGGAACCTGATGGCAGAGATAATGGTGGAAGAAATGATTGACGGAACCTCCAAGATCACCATCAGCCTGATGAATACCATGGAAGGCATGACGTACATGGTACATGCGCATGATGCTGCCGACCCTTCTACCACTCCTAACGGTACTCCTTACAATGAAACACCAAATGGGGATATCTTTGCCGGTGGCATTGAGGGCAATGGAGGAACCGTGATGGCCGAGAATGAGCTGGAAATTTCTTACAATGAATTGACAAGAGACTACGAGGGCTTTCTGGTGGTGCATGATCCCACGCAGGAAATCAGCACGGTAGATTTGACCACCTACCTGGTACTAGGTGCCTTTGCAAGATAATTTTTTAATAATAAATGTTGGTCAAGAGGTCATGGAAGCGATTCCATGGCCTTTTTTTGTTCGTTCTGGCAAGTAGCTGACTTGCTTTTCGGACTGACCTCCCCCGAACCACTCCTGTTTTCAGAAGATTGAGTATGGGAATAAAAAATTATAGTTATTGGAACCAAAGCCGCCTTTATTCAGGCTTTGGCTTGACATTTAATAGTAAAAACCCTCGGAGCCGTTTTCCTCCAGGCCCTGACCAACTTCCTTAAATGTACCAAAATAGTACTTTAACCAGGCAATTCCTGTCCGTCTGCCGAATGGCAGATTTCTCCCAAATTGATAGCATCCAAGGTAGACACTTCCTTGTCAATCCATTTGTAAATCAAAATCCCTTTCTATGAGCCTGATTTTATTTTTTGAAAGCGACGCTAATGTCTTATTAATATAAGACGCTCTCTCTTGGTTTATAAAAGCTGGTATCAAATCCTCAAATTTTATTTTAAACAGTCGATTTATTACAACTAAATCATCCTTGGAAAATGGCCTTAACCCATTTATCAATTCAGACATGTAGCCCTTTCTATGCCCAAGAATTTTGGCCAAATCATTTTGATTTAATCCTGCATCCTTGAGTTTCATTTTAATCAGCTCTTTTCTTCTTTGAGAAAACATATTTTCAGCCTCAACTAACGTTTCAGCTAAATCACTCTCTTTAATCTGATCTTTGCTTAAACGATCCTCATCTGACCAATTATCCTCTTCGTAATTTTTAATCAAATCACGTAAATGGTTCCTTATTGGTTCATATAATTTATTGTTTTTAACCAGCACCCGAAGCTGCAAAAACAGCGATGATGCTTTTTCATATTCCAGCTCACTTGTCAGAGAAGTAATCTTTTGTATGTTTTGTATTGAAAATTTATCCATTTTATATCAGTTTTTGACCACGTAGCCACTTCTCAATTGTCGTCCTATTACCTTTGAAAGTTTTATCATATTCCTCATGGGAGGCAGTCCAGATAACGGTTGCCTCGCTGTCCTCAAATACTATCAAAATCATAGTACGATGGATATTTATATCAAAAAAGTAAAATCCATCACTATGCACACAATCGCAATCAGGTCGGGCTTCTTTAATTTCGGTCTGCTTTGTCCAATTGGCATTTTCAATAGCTGAAATTAATTTATCAATGGCCTTAATCAACTGCGTATTGCCACGGTTTTTGTTTTTGAGCTTAATCAGCTTATGTTTTCGTAATAATTCCAAAATCTTGCCAGTACTCAACGCAAAGATGAAAAATATGTTCCATATATTATAGAACTCAATCTGTTTTTTTGCCTTTGGATTTCGGAAGTTTTTTACGACAGCCAAAAAAATGAACCAACAAAAACCCCGGTGATAAAAATTTAAAGGTTTGGAACCAAATTTGTGCTACTTTTGTCTATTCATTTCAAATGGGGCTGACCGGTTTTGACAGTAGGTGTAAGGACTGGGCTCGCATGCAGGCTGGAGTATGTACGGCCTTGAAAGATTCATACGAACCATACTTGGCGAATCTAATTACGCCATGGCTGCCTAATCTTACCCTTCGGGGAATAGATACTGCTTAAAGGGTTGAGCTTCGATAGATGCTCCCCGGCCACATCCCACTACCCGTTGCACTGTCCGGGTAGAGTTGGGGTGTCGACTTGACGGTGCTGCTCCCTGTGAGGCTACTAAGCAGGGCTAAGACAAGTGGCTAAGCCGGAAGTAGGTGTGTCACCCAGCAGCTTTCGGCCGACAATCCAATCGGTGACTAAGCATGTAGACGGTACGGTGTTTCCCTATCTGGACGCGGGTTCGACTCCCGCCAGCTCCACTTAAAAATCCCTCCCTCCGCCTGGAATCTTCGAGTCCAGGGGGAGGGAGGGATTTTTGTTTGGGATGTTTAAATTGGGGATTCATTCTTGGCCTGGGACCATTTTGTCCAAAACTGAATGCTTATTAGGGGATTAAATAAATTGAGGGAACTGTAGCAATTCCCCGCTCCCTTGCGTCTTGAACATATGAAGATTTATAACGTTAAAACCTTGCTATTTTTCCTCTTCCTGATTTTTTCCTGTGAAAATAACATGGTGGATCCAATTAGAGAAGGTACTGCCGAGGTGGTCATCTCAGTAGCTTCGAGGGGATTTTATCAGTTTCTCATCAAATTCGGCGACGATCTTTATTATCCTGAAAACCTAACAGAGGAATTTAAGGTGGTATCTCAGGAACCCATACCTGTAAACATAAAATTTCAGCTCCTGGATAACCAGGAAGACATCTTTCAACCAGCTCCAAATGATGTACCGGTTTTCCTGATAGCTGTACCAGTGATCAGGATAGTATCGATCGAAAAAATTTAATCAACTCCCTAAAGAGTCAAATGGAAAAATATCCCCTCCCCCTGTTTCCCGCTATGGTTTTCGATATAAGTTAATCTTTGCTGGTCGAAGGGTAAGAAAAGCCACCAAAACCAATTCATGCTTTTGACAGGTCTCCTTTACACCATTCTCAAAGCAAATGCAATCCGCTTCAGATGCTATGCTTGCATATTTAAATAAATCCTTCAAATGATCATTATTCCTTTGGTTGGTAATTTTCAGTAGTGGTAGGCCAGGATCATCACAATTCCCTACTCAAAGAGACCTGTAATCGCAAGGATGGGCAGGTAAGCAGTCCGTTATTTTAAAATAAATTTAAATATGATTCAAACACGAATATACGGTTTCTCTGCTGCCCCGTCATTTCTTTGAGTATACCTACTTTGATAAAGTCAGCAACCAAATCGTTTGCGGCTTTAAATGATAGTCCAGTCGCATTTTTCACGTCGTTTACATGGATCACTGGTTTTTTCAAAAGGTTTTGTAGTAGAATACTCGCACTTTGGCTTTTTCTTCCAAATGATTGATTGATTTCTAATTCGCACTTTTCCTTTAATGCCAGAACATTAGAAAGTGTGTTGGCTGACTTCTCCGCTGTATCGTGCACCCCAATTAAGAAATATTTAATCCACTGTGTCATGTCCGACTTAGTTCTCACAAAAGTCAGATTGTCATAATACAAGCTTTTATTGTTTTCAAAAAATGCTGAAAGGTACAGCAATGGTTTGGTTAAAACTTTCTGATCGACGAGAAATAAAGTAATAAAGAGTCTTCCAATTCTACCATTCCCATCAAGAAAAGGATGGACGGTCTCAAATTGGTAATGCGCAATGGCTATTTTTATTAGCGACGGTACATTATTGGATTCATTATGTAGGAAGTTCTCCAGATCGCCCATTAGGTCATTAACGTAACTTGCGTGAGGGGGAATAAATGAAGCATCTGATAAGGTTGCACCTCCAATCCAATTCTGACTAGTTCTAAACTCTCCAGGTTGCTTATTTTCCCCCCTGACACTATCCAATAGAATTTCATGGGTTTGCTTTAATAGCCTTGAGGAAATCGGCAAACTTTCAAGACTTATTACAGCGGAATTTAATGCTTTGATATAATTATTTACCTCCCTCCAGTCATTTTTTCTTTCTGGGGAAATTTCGTCTTCCTCCAATAGCGCTTCATCTAATTCTGTTTGTGTGCCCTCAATCCTACTGGAAACAACTGCTTCCTTAGTCACGTGAAGTTGTATAAAAAGATCAATATTTGGAACTAGCTTTGAAAATGAATTGAGTTCTCCCAGCTTAAAAGCTGCTTTTTCTAATAAATTATTAATTACAGGACTATCCCATTTCCATTCTTGATTTATTTTACTTGGCAAAAAGTATTTGTAGCCTGTGAGGCTATTTTCGAAATTACCTGATTTATATTTACTCAAATCTATCATACCTAAATTGCTGAAAGTAAAATAAGAATAAATGTATTTTACTTACGAATTCAAAAGTAAAATAAAAAATTAACTAATTCAATTCCAATTTGCCAGATCTTCATCCCAGGATATTTGTCTCTGGCCAAAAAACATGTTCCCAAAGCTTATGGCATCTATGAAGAAAGTTTCACTTATTCTTTCTTTAATTTCCTTTTATTGATGCCCCCGTGAATTAAAAGCTACCATCGTTTTCAAACCAATGGAAGCTAAACACGCACTACCTCGACCTTGCATGCTAATAAATGAAACCTCTTGAAGAAGTGACCCGTAAAAGCCTCCGAAACCAGGATTGCAAATCCTGGTTTATCTGGGTTCGACATTGCAAATGTCGAACAGCTCGGCCCCGTACCGCTCCGCGGAGTTTGCAACTTACTCGCCCCTTTGACCCCAGGCCGGAGGGGTTACGCCCAGTAGGTGTTTTACAAAGAAATCCCTGCGCTTCCGTTCACCATAAGCTCCTCCCGAACTGTGGCCCATCCCAGGAATCATCAAGAATTCGAATTCTTTGTCATTTTTGATCAGTTGGTCTGCAAACTGATACGTAGACGAAGGATCTACATTGTCGTCCACTTCTCCCACAATCAGTAAGAGTTTCCCCTCCAGGTTTTTTGCATGCACCACATTCGAGCTCTCCTCATAATGTACGTCCACCGGATAACCCATCCACTGTTCGTTCCACCAGATTTTATCCATGCGGTTGTCGTGGCAGCCACAGGAAGATACGGCCACTTTGTAAAACTCAGGGTGAAATAGCAGGGCTCCCGCAGCGCTTTGCCCGCCGGCGGAGGTGCCAAAAATACCCACCCGCTCCAGATCCATATAGGGGCGCTCCTTTGCGGCGGCCTTCATCCAGCGGATCCGATCCGGAAATCCGGCGTCTTTCAGGTTTTTCCAGGCAATGTCGTGAAAGGCTTTCGATCGATTGGAAGTGCCCATGCCATCCATCTGCACCACCACAAAACCCAGTTCGGCCAATTCATTGAGCCCATTGTAATTGGGCGCAAAGGATTTGGGCACAAAAGCGCTGTGCGGACCGGCATAGATGTATTCGATGACCGGATAGGTCTTTCCGGGGTCAAAGTTGGAAGGCTTGATGATAAGCCCCCAGATATCCGTTTTGCCATCCCTTCCCCTGGCCTTAAAAATCTCCGGTGCCGACCAACCTTCCGCCAGTAAGGTGCTTATATCCGCTTTCTCCAGTTCCATGATTAGCTCCCCATTTTCGGTGTCCTTTAATACCGTGGTCGGCGCAAGGTCTTGCCGGGAATAGTGGTCCACAAAGTATTGCTGATCGGAGGACAGCGAAATCTCGTGGTTGGCATTGCCTTCGGTCAGCTGTACGAGGTTTTTTCCGTCTATGCCGATTTTATAAAAATGCAAATGGTAGGGATCTTCATTTTTGTTTTTTCCGCTGGCCGTAAAGTAAATCACCCCGGCTTCCTCATCCACCTGCAGGATTTCCCGTACCACCCATTCTCCCCGGGTTACCTGCCGCAGCAGCTCACCCGTACCGGCATCAAACAGGTACAAATGCCGCCATCCATCCCTTTCCGATGCCCACAGGATTTGGTTTTCCTTTTCCAGGTCCTTCCTGAAATACTTACCGCTGTAATCGATAAAGGTGGGACTTTTTTCCTCGATCAGCGTGTGCAAGGTTCCTGTTTCAGCATCCATCTCGAATACCTTATACAGCTGGTGGCCCCGTTGGTTGTATTCCCAACGAACCGCTGAACCGTCTTTTTTCCAGTTGAGGCGGGTCAGGGCAAATTGATGATCCATTTGGTTCAGTGGTGCTTTCCAGCTGCTGCCATTTTCCAGATTAAAAATAACCGGCACGCGTACGGGCAGGGCATCTCCAGGCTTCAGGTAATCCCTTTCTATCAGTTTGGGCTGTAGCTGGTCTGCGGGGGAAGAGGCGATCAAGGTCAATTTCCGGACCTCACTGGGCCTGAATTTAAAGGTAGCTATCTTTTTACTGTCGGCTGACCATTCCAATCGGGCAGCATAATGGTCACCGATGACCCCATCGCTGCTCAGTTTTTCCTCCTTGCCCGAAGCCAGGTCTTTTACATACACATTATAATCCCTGATAAACGCTTCCTTTTTACCATCTGGAGAGGACACTGGCCTCCCTTCGTATGCCGGACGTATGGTTCCCCAATAGCGAGAATCACGGGATTCAGGCTCCTCTATTTTTTCAAGCCGGCTTTGCTGCTCATCCCATTCCCAAACCACCCCCTGGTTTTTGAACTGGATTTTGCCTTTCTCCAATTTGATATCCGTCAATTTCAGTTCCCTTTCTGAAAATTCCCTGCCGGTACTATCGGCCAGGGCTTTTGCCAGGAGGTGCCGGTCAAACAAGGGGGCTTTCTCCTTACCTTCCGGATCAATTTTCAGGTAGTGGATACCTTCGGTCGTTCTTACCGAGTAGGTAAGCACATTTTCCTCCTGCCATTCGATACCCATAGGGGAATGGTATACCTTGTCCTTGTAGGCTTCTTTTACAGCGGCAGCCCGTTGATAATCTTCCAGCCTCCCCTGCCCATGCCCATGCCCCATCCAGGGAAGTATCAAAAATGCGAGGGTAAAGAGAAGGGAGTAATTTTTCATGGTTTAAATCGATTAAAGATGTCTGTAAGCATTTCGCTCCGCGGAATTTGTAATTCCGTGGTACAGATAAAGGGGATTTGTAATCCCCCGGTCGGGCACGAACCCAGGATTGCAAATCCTGAGTAGCTGTAGTCCGACATTGCAAATGTCGAACAGCAAGGCCCCGTACCGCTCCGCGGAATTTGTAATTCCGTGGACAGATAAAGGGGATTTGTAATCCCCGGAACGCACACGTAACCAGGATTGCAAATCCTGATTTATCTGGGTTCGACATTGCAAATGTCGAACAGCTCGGCCTCGTACCGCTCCGCGGAATTTGCAATTCCGTGGGGCAGATAATGGGGATTTGTAATCCCCGAACGCGCACGTAACCAGGATTGCAAATCCTGAATATCTGAAGTTCGACATTGCAAATGTCGAACAGCACGGTCTCGTACTGCTCCGCGGAATTTACAATTCCGTGAGGCAGATAAAGGGGATTTGTAATCCCCGAACGCGCACGTAACCAGGATTGCAAATCCTGATTTATCTGGGTTCGCCATTGCAAATGTCGAACAGCACGGTCTCGTACCGCTCCGCGGAATTTGCAATTCCGTGGGGCAGATAATGGGGATTTGTAATCCCCGGAACGCACACGAAAGCAGGATTGCAAATCCTGAGCATCTGGGTTAGACATGGCAAATGTCGAGCAACTCTACGTTATTTTCCATACTTCACCACGATCCCCAACTGCCCAGCGTGGTAGGCCGTGTGTGTACTAATTCTGCCTAAGGCCTCTATTTTCGACTTTTTCCCAAATTCCTTGGTTTCAATAACGGTTTCCCAGTTTTCCTGGTTTCCGATGGCTTTTTCCAGTTGCTTTCCAGCCTCTTCTACAAAGGCCAACAACGATTCCAAATTTGTCCATACCCCATTGTCTTTCCCCTCCTTGAGCGTTTGAGCATCTACTTTAACACCCATATTACCAAAAACATTCTTAGCAAAGAGCAATTCTACCTCAGCAATGTGGCGGATCAAAAAGCCTGCGGAATTGGGACTGTCTCCCAATTTTTTCGGAAGGTCCTCGGTTTTGATTGTGTTTAGTTGATTTGTCAATCGGGTACGGCCTTCTTTCCAAAGTGTGATAATTGCTGTTCGATCCATCGTTCTTTTTTTTATCGTAAAAATACGCTGCTTAAAAAATGGATGGGGTGATAATAATCATGTTCCATATAGTTTTTTGCTTTCTCGTTTTTGGGATTCCCTTGTATTAATCGTAATATTGCAATATGTAAATATAGGTAGTTGCCAGTGCTAAATTTGAACCTTAAGACTAAAACTTTAAAATAATGAAAACAGCAGAATTTACCCAATTCCTTGAAGAAAATCCCTTTAAGGCCCTGTTCTTCGAATATCAAACCGGTCAGTACGTACGTACCGACTACCACATTACCGAAATTAAGAATGTCAATTTCGATACCGTAGACTGTGGTGGTTTGCGGAATCAATGGTCGGAGGTGCATATACAATTGTGGGAAAATAAAAACCCGGAGCCAGATCATGCTGTGGATACCACCAAAGCCCTGAAGATTTTTGAATTGGTCAATAGCGTAAGGGAAACTTACCCTCAAGCTGAGATCAAATTCGAATATGGGAATGCAGTTTTCCCAACTGCAGTGCTTCCGGTTCATCAGGTTAAGGATACCGGCAATGCACTGATCGTACAGCTTGTTCCCGATCAGACCACCTGTAAAGCCAAGGACAGAGCCAGCAGCCCGGAAGAAAAAGCAGCCGCCTGCTGCGGACCAGTGTCTGAAAAACCCAAAATTAACGTTTCAATGACTTCCCTTCAGCCTGCAGATAGCTGCGAACCTGGATCAAACTGCTGTTGATAATCCCTGATGCCCTTTATAGTAAGGGCATGAGTTCCTGCCATGAATGCCTGAATAATGCGTTTATTCACGCATTCGTGGCCATCACATTTTCCGATAGGAGGGATTTTCGAACCATGAATTTTTAAAAACTTCCTAAACAACCGAAATACTTCTTACTTTTTTCTCTCATTTTACCAAAATTTATAAGAGACTCTCCCTTTCTACCCAATTAATTAGCTTATCTTAACAAGGAGATTGATCCGCCACCTGCTGCCACCGCATGCCGACAACGAACAGGCATCGGAATATTTACGTTTGGAAATCGGTGCAAAAGATCCCCATATCGAATGGGTGGTGGTACGGCCGGACTCGCTGATAGACCAAAGCGAAGTCACGGCCTACCAGGCTTTTCCCTCCCCTACCCGAAGTGCCCTTTTCAACCCAGGGAAAACCAGCCGCATCCATGTGGGGAATTTTATGGCCCGGCTTTTGGTGGAAAATGAACTGTGGGAGCAATGGAAAGGGCAAATGCCCGTACTGTATAACCGGGCATGAAAAGGCTACTCCCTCTACCTTAAAGCAGGTCCCGAAAATCCTGTGACGACAACTGAACCCCTTGACTAAATAAAACTCACTATGAAAAATGCACCGTACACCACCTTTATTTTGATGCTTGCCTGTTCGGCCATTTCCATGTACATCACCATGTATTTCAATACCTATGAGCTAAGTCATGTCTTTTTCAGCTGGACCAGAATGTACATGACCCTGATCGGTATTGGCGGCATGGCCATCATCATGTTTTTGTTTATGCGGAAAATGTACGCCAACCAGAAAAAAAATATGGCCATTATCCTGGGCAGTATTTTGCTGATGGCAAGCGCCACCTTTTTGGTAAGGCAGCAGATCCCCATTACGGACGTGAAATGGATGCGGGCGATGATCCCTCACCATTCCATTGCCATCCTGACCAGCAAACAGGCAGACTTGCAGGATCCGGAGGTGAAAAAATTAGCCGATGAAATCATCAAAGCCCAGGAAAGAGAAATAGCCGAGATGAAAGCGATGATCAGGCGATTGGAAAATAATCAATAGGAAAAGATGGAAACTATTTGGTTTGATAACTGGGAAAGCCTGTTCCGTACCGTTTGTTTAACCACCCTGGGATACATTGCCATGGTGTTGTTATTAAGGATATCAGGTAAAAGGACCCTTTCTAAAATGAATGCCTTTGATTTTGTCGTTACCATTGCCCTAGGCTCCTGCCTGGCCAGTGTAGCTCTAAACAAAAACATTTCCTTGGCCGATGGGGTAACGGCAATTGGTCTGTTTATCGCCTTCCAGTTTTTATTAACCTGGCTGTCTGTCCGGATAAAAACCATTAAAAAATTAATTACCAGTAGCCCTTCCTTACTGTTTTACAAAGGTGAATTTCTGTATCCTGCCATGAAAAAGGAGCGAATCACGGTAGAGGAGATTTATAGTAAAGGCCGGCAGGAAGGCATGGCCAGCCTGGATGAAGTCGATATGATCATTTTAGAGACTACCGGTGATATCACCATTATCGAAAAGGTCATTGGGAGTAAGAAATCGACCTATAAAAACGTTAAGGTAGCCACCTGAAACAGCTTCTCTAATGAAGCCACTTTGTTGTAAATGGACATCTTTTGACCTGACAAGAGATACCTTTTACAAGGCTACCGGTTCAACGGATATTCATTTATCCAAAAGCCCTTCGGCGGCCAAAAAGGCTTCCAACGCCTCCAGGTTGCTGAAATCCACCCGGGAACTGGCCAGTCGAGCCATGGCAGTGCCGCTAATAATGACATAGCGAATGCTATTGTCCGGTACCGTCCAGTCCCGGATATTGGGCATGGAGCCTTCCGTGTTTCTGGTAAAATAAAAGGACAGACTAAAGGTATTCAGACTAAAGGCACTGGAATAATTGCCGGTATAAATCTGGTTCAGATGTCGGTAAGTATACGGTAGACTGGTCCATTGGCTGGGTTCGAAAGCCAGGCCTATCGGAACCCGGATATAGGCCAGCACCATACCATTAGCAACGATGTCTTCCGTAATATCGGGATCATTGATCTTGGCAATTTTTGCCGGAAAAAAGAACAGGGTATTGTTGGAATGCTTTGCCGACAGGTAATCATCGCTATAGCTCTGATCGGTGACGGTGATGGTTTTGACCATTACATTGGCATTTCCATCTTTTCCATCCTCCCCGGGCGCTCCCTCTGGCCCCTGTTCGCCTTGCGGACCCTGAGCACCAGTTGCTCCATCTTCACCGGGAATTCCTTGCTCCCCTTGCGGTCCTTGGTCGCCCGGAGGGCCTTCCGGCCCTTCAAATAAACTACAACCAAGCACTAAGCAACACAGCACAAAGATACTAAACGAGGGAATAGAGGAAAGGGACTTTTTCATTTTCGGCGCAGGTAACGGTTGAAAGTAATTTTTTGAATCGGATATAGGGATAAATTGGTACTAAATATATATTTTTTTCTAAAATAACCAAAATCCTATTTGGCTATTTTTCCTACCGAACGAATCCGGTAAGCCAGGTGACCGAAGGGATGGTCTCTGGTATTTTGGTACAACCAATCGAGACAATGGACCCTTCGATAAAAAAATCGGTTTAAATTAAGCATCTATCCCCATTGCAGGGATTATCCATTATTGGAGAAATAGCAGTTTTCGGGTATCTTGATAGCCGTTTTTCCCTACTTTTTGCCATCATGGTACTCACTGGCATGACCTTAAGCCCCATCGGAGAAGAATTGTTTTTCAGAGGGATGGTTCATTCCAGTTTTACTCGTTCAATGGGAGAAAGAAAATTCAACCGGAAGATACATTTTAGCGCTTTACCGTTGGCCAGCCATCCACCCAGCTTATCTTTTCAATGCCCAGGCGCTCATAGCTGTCTGTATAGGCATGAAAAATCAAATAATCGATTCCGTCAAATGTATAGGCAGCATTGTGTCCCCGGGCGTAGACGGTGCGGTCCGGTCCCGTATCACCGCCCAGCACGAAGGTTCCCCCATTTTTGGCCAGGTCGACCCCGTCCTTGTCCAGATAGGGACCGGTGATATTTTCAGCCCTTCCCACCCGGATATTATAGGTGCTATTGGGACCGGCGCAGCACCTGTCCCAGGACACGAAGAGGTAATAATACTTGTCTTTTTTAAAGATAAAGGGGGCTTCAATGGCGCTATTGCCTGGCTCTTCGTCCGTATATTTAAAGTCTCTCGGCCGGGCGGCGATGGTGTGCCACTCCTGTGGTTCGGCGGGTGTTTTAAAGTCATTGCTGAGCTTGACCATTTTCAGCCCGTTCCAATGGGAGCCAAAGCTCAGCCAGGGCGTCCCTTGTTCGTCCACGGTCAGGTGAGGGTCGATGGCATTCCAATGGTCGCGGCCCGTTACGGATTGCATCACCAGGCCCCGGTCCTCCCATTTGTAATCTTCTGATAAGGGGTTTAGCGTTTTATTCGTTGCCATACCGATCACGGAGGTATTTTTTCCAAAGATAGAGGTGGCGTAATACAGGTACCACTGTCCGTCATGGTAGCTCAGATCCGGTGCCCAAAAACCCAGACCTTTAAAGCTTGGCAGCCTTTCTGCCACCCATTCCGGTGCTTCACTGAATACGGAGGGTTCTTTTTTCCAGGTTTTCATATCCTTTGAGGACCATACCTGAATGCCCCCACCGGTAAAATAAATGTAATAGGTATCGCCCTCTTTGGCCATGGATGGATCCCGTACCCCGGGATCGGTCGTGATATCCCCTACTTCGAAACGGCCGTCTTTTGTGGGACTTGCCCCGGACTGCTGGGCCATTACCGGGAAGGTACAAGCCAGTAGTAATGCGATCAGGAAAAAAGGTCTCATATGATTCAAATTTTTTGGCTTAAGGTACAATTTAATTATCAATAGCCAATAGGGTAACAAAAAGAAACCTTTTTCACGAACTGCCCTGAAAACGGAACAGCAGAATAGCTATTTCCTATTTTCACAGAAGCTGTAATTCTTAAACCTGCTTCCAATCTGCTACTAAAGGAAGTACTTACAGGAGGTATATTGGGAGAGCTGGGAATAATAAGCAAACCATCGCATTTCATGAGAACCTGTTCGCTCCAGGAGGGCCTAAACTGATGTGCCGGGACTAAGTATATCTTTGAACCTTTTGGCCCAATACCGTCGACTAAACCAACGACCGGAAAACCAATAATAAAACGGGCAACACTGACGGTCGCTTTATGAAAAAGCCCCACAGAGGGATACCCTTTGCTGCAGGACATTACCCCAAGGAACTTTGAAATAACAAAGAGGGCACTAAGTAGTAAACTAAGCCCCCCGCCGCTTCCAAAATCAGCAACATTCCCTGATCAAGGAAATTTTTCGTAAATCCTATGTTTTTTTTTAGTTTTTTTTGGATATGAGAAAAATGTCACTAACTTGATTACCAATATAAACAACTGACATATAGTTATTTATTTCATTATTCCGCCGTAATGAAAGTGATATGTAGTTGAAGATCCTTGCAAAAAAAAATGATTGTGTAAAATACGGTCCAATCACTATCACGGATAGCATGTACTTGGATACCTACGGCAAAACGGGGATAACAATTGGTTCTAGCCTTGGCTGTTCTCGAGTTAAAAAAATCTGTTCAATTCTATTCTTTGTTCTTTAACCTTCATAAACAAGTCAAAAATGCTTAAGTCTTGCATAACGGTCACTCTTTTTATGATCTCCATTTTTGCGTTTCCCCAAGATGAATTAAATCTACAGGAAGAAATTTCCAGAATTGAATCGATTAAAGTGAATAAAGATGATTTGAATATTGAAACTAGTGTTAAGTTAACTATGATATGACGTAATAATTGCATACCTTTAAAAAAAA